>CAVZBZ010000017.1:0-32528 GCA_963773665.1 uncultured Alphaproteobacteria bacterium | reverse complement strand
GAGTGGGAATGATTTTGGCCCTTCCGAGGGCTATCCCACAGCGTCCCGGAAACCTCCATAACACACTGATAAACAAAATAAAATCATCCAAAGACGTTCGGGGACTATCGGCCGGCAGAGATCGCCGCTGACGGACTCCCTGACGGTGCGCTTCCCCATTGCGAAATCCGATTTCGTCCGATACCGTCAGGGTATGAGCGCCCTCTGACGGTCTTTTTTTCTATCTAACTATACTGTAAGAAAAAGAGATTTTGTCACGAGGACGCCCGAAAATGGCCTGACGGTCTTTTTTCGAGGAGGCGGCCCAAATGCTGACGGATGCAGCCCTTAAGCATCTGAAACCAAAAGAGAAAATTTATAAGGTGACGGACCGGGACGGCATGTATGTGCTCGTGAAGCCGTCGGGGACCCTCACTTTTCGGCTGGACTACCGGATGAACGGGCGGCGCGAGACCGTCACGTTCGGCAAGTACGGCCCGGCCGGGCTGTCGCTCGCTCGGGCGCGCGAGCTGTGCATCGACGCCAAGCGGGCGATCAGCGAGGGACGATCGCCGGCGATCGAAAAGCAGCGGGAGAAGCGCCGGCTCCTGGAAGCGAAGAGCTTTGGCGAGTTCGGCGAGAAATGGCTGACCGCGGCGCCGATGGCGGACAGCACGCGGGCGATGCGCCGGTCGATCTTCGAGCGCGAGCTGCTGCCCGGTGGCGCAACAGGCTGCTGACCGAAATCACCCCGGATGACCTGCGGGCGCATTGCGGCGCCATCGTCGAGCGCGGCGCGCCGGCGACGGCGATCCACGTCCGCGACATCGTCAAGCAGATCTACGGCTTCGCGATCCTGCACGGCGAGAAGGTCGCCAACCCGGCTGACGATGTGGGGCCGGCGTCGATCGCGACCTTCGTGCCGAAGGACCGGTCGCTCTCGCCCACCGAGATCAGGATCATGCTCAAGCTGCTCGAGAAGGTGGCGACGCTGCCGACCATCCGGCTCGGCATGCGGCTCTACCTGCAGACGATGGTGCGCAAGAGCGAACTGCAGGACGCGATCTGGGACGAGGTCGATTTCGAGAACGCTGTCTGGACGATTCCGAAGGAGCGGATGAAGCGCTCGAAGGCGCACAACGTCTATCTGTCGCGCCAGACGCTCGACATCATGATCGCGCTGAAGACCTGCGCGGGAAATTCGAGATACCTCTTGCCGTCGCGCTATGACGCGGACGCGCCGATGTCGCGGGCGACCTTCAATCGCGTCACCTATGCCGTTGTCGAGCAGGCGAAGAAGGAAGGCCTGCCGCTGGAGCCGTTCACGGTTCACGACCTGCGGAGGACGGGCTCAACGCTGCTGAACGAGCTCGGCTTCAACAGCGACTGGATCGAGAAGTGCCTGGCGCATGAGGACGGCCGTTCCTCGCGCGGCGTTTACAACAAGGCGGAATATGAAGTGCAGCGTCGCCACATGATGCAGGAGTGGTCGGACATCATCGACGCCTGGGTCGCGGGCAAGAAGCGCGTTCCGGTACTCATCCCGCCTTCGATGCCGCTGCTTGAGCCCGACCCGGCGCTCTAACCGGGCGCGATCGCCGTTGCCTGACGTCGGGAGATTGCGCGCGCGCGATCGGAGCTGATCGGCGCGAGGCGAGCCAGGCTTCGACTTCCGCCAGGTCCCAGACGACGCAGCGCGGCGAGAGAGCGAAGCGGCGCGGAAACTCTCCGCGCTGCTCCATCTCATAGATCGTGCTGTCGGCGAGCGGCACCATTTCCCGCAACTGATGCCGCCTTATCGTGCGCTTGATCGATGCTTCCAAACTCGTTGCCATCTCGATCTCCTTGGGTGTTTCGAGCGAATTGAAAGCGATCGTTGGCAAAAGAAGGAAGAGTTAAAACTGAACCATCGGGAAGTAGCGGGCCTTGGCGTAGAAATAGGATGGTCATCTATTGCTTTTGCGATTTGCCGCAGTTGTCGTCACCGCAATGTCGGGTGTCACGTTTGTGACCAGATTGAGGCAGGAGGCCGACGAGGCTGACCTTTCCGGCCCGGCGGAGTATTGCTAAAATTCGAGTTCGTCCGAAGGGTGGGGTCGGAGCGGCCGTGCGGGCCTGGGCAGCACCCGAGACGATGTACGCCCAAACGCAGGCCATCGAGCGGGGCGTGCAACCGCGGGAGCGTTTGTCCGCTGGGTAATCTGCGTGAATGCCTCAAGAGCGAATCGGCCACGCCCCGGACCTCGATGGAAGCAACCCTCGCGGATCATCGCTTCCCGCCACCGAGCTGACGACGAGTGTTTATGTGAAACTGGCGTAACCGCATGCATCGTGTGTTCCAAGCGTTTATCGACGGCCTTGCCGCCAGCGGCGACACCGAGCGTCTCCGTACCGTGCTCGCCGATGCGGGTGCGGCGCTCGATCTGAGCTGCTTCGCGTATCTTTCCATGCCGTCGAGAAGGGGCGATGCGCCCGAACTCATCTCGAACTACCCGGTCGAGTGGACCGATCATTATCTGCGGGAACACTATGAGCGGGTCGATCCGGTCATTGTCGAGGCGCTGACAGCCACAGAGCCGTTCGAGTGGGGACAAGAATTCACGGTGAAGCGTCTGTCGAAGCCGCAATGCGCGCTGCTCGACGAGGCGGCGCAGTTCGGGATCCGCTGTGGCTTCACAGTGCCCGTCCACGACTCCCGTGGTCCGGTCGCGGCGGTCACGTTCGCCGCGGACGAACGCCGCCCGGCGTTCCAGCGCTGCATCGAGCAAAATCGGCCGTGCTGCAGCTCATGGCGATGTATTTTCATGCTCACGCACGCCGAAGGCTGTCGATCAATCGGGTCATTGATGGTGTCGCGTTGTCGCCGCGAGAGCTCGAATGCCTCGAATGGGCTGCGCAGGGTAAGTCCGCATGGGAAATCGGACGCCTGCTAAATATTTCCCGCCGCACGGCGGCGTTTCATCTCGACAATGCGAAGATGAAGTTTGGCGTCAGGACGATATGCCAGGCCGTCGCCAAGTTGGCCGCCTCTAAAGCCGCCACCGAATAGGTTCCATTCTCCATCCCCTGTGCAACTGCACAGGATGTGGGCTGCCCCGCTGATCGCCTTCAATCGCGCAGGACCAATCCTGCCAGGAGGCGAACATGATCCAACTCATCACCCCAGATCGCTACGGTGCATTTCGTCGACGAGCTCGCCGAAATGCACCGGCTTCGTTACCGCGTCTTCAAGGAACGTCTCGGCTGGGACGTCGAGGTCAGCGGCGACATGGAGATCGACGAATTCGATGCCTGCCGGCCGGCGTACCTACTGCAGACGGATGACGACGACCGCATTCAAGGGTGCGTGCGGCTTCTGCCGACAACCGGCCCAACCATGCTCCGCGATACCTTCCCGCTGCTGCTGGACGGACAGCCTGCGCCGGCGTCCGATACGATCTGGGAGAGCAGCAGGTTCGGCGTCGATCTCTGCTCGCGAGACGAGAAGACGGGGCGCAGCATCGCGAGAGCGACGTATGAGCTGTTCGCCGGCATGATCGAATTCGGCTTGATGCGTCAGCTCACGGACATCGTCACCGTGACGGATGCGCGGATGGAGCGAATCCTCTGCCGGGCGCGCTGGCCATTGCGGCGTCTGGGCTCGCCGCGGGCGATCGGTAAGACGCTTGCAGTCGCGGGCTATCTCGAAGTGTCCCAGGAGCGGCTCGCGTGCGTTCGCGAAGCCGGCGGTCTTGCGGGTAGAGTAACGCGCGTCACGGGCGGAGATGCCCACCACGCAAGCCCCAGCGAAGCGATTGGCGCCGCTGCGTAAGCCATCGATCGGCAGCCGGCGAGGGCCGGGCCGGGCGATCACTGCGAGCGCAAGCGACTAGATTGCTCGGCGATCGACTACAGCGCGGCTGCCGATCCATGCATGGGAGGCGCAGAGTAAGATTTGCAAAGCCTGTCGGACATGGATATCCGTGATCTCATGTATCTGGAGGCATCGGCAGCCGCGGGCAACTTCACGCGTGCCGCCAAGTCCCTTCGAATCGATACGTCCACGATCAGTCGCCGCGTGGGACGATTTGAGGACGAACTCGGTCTCGCGTTGTTCGAGCGCGGGCATGGCGGGGTTCGGTTGACCAGCGGGGGCAAGGCGGTGTTGCCGCACATCCGGCGCGCACTGGCTGAGCTCGATGCGATCAGACATGCCGGCGATCAAAACGGCACCGGCATAGTGGGCGAAGTGCGCCTTGCGGTGCGCATGCCGCCGATCGGCGAACCTCTTCGCAGCCTGTTGCTCGGGTGGCGGGAAAAATACCCGGAGGTCGTGCTGACTGTCGCGGAAATGAACGAGTGGGAGATCCAGACAGCCATACAGGAGCGCCGCATCGATGTTGCTCTGATGACGAGCCACACGCTATGGCCCGACGCCGTCACGGCGCCGCTCTACCGTGAGCGCGTGGTTGCGGCGATCCCTCGTGAACATCCGCTCTCGAATGCAAGAGGCGCTCGATTGGGAGAGCTTGCGGAAGGAAACCTTCCTCGTTCAGGGCTGGGACAACAGTCAGTCCGCGCGCGAGTTCTATGCATCGTTCATGGGCAGTGGCGTCAGGTTCTACGCCCACGCCGTGAGCAAGCAGTGCGTGTTCGCATTGGTCGGAGCCGGATTCGGAATCACCCTCGCCACGAGGAGCCAGTCCGAGGTCGTGTTCCCGGGCGTCGTGTATCGGCCGATCCGGGAGGAGAACGCCTGGGTGCACGTTGAGCTTGTTTGGTGTCCCGATGCCGAAGATCCTGCCGTCGGCCGGTTCGTCGCCTTCATGCGCGACGAGGCACGCTCACGCCGTCTGTTCTGATCTGGATTTCCCAGGGTGCGCTGTTTTCGAGATCGACTCTGTCCGCCGCAGTTTCGCGAAGGCGCGGTCGGTCGCCATGAACCGCGCCAGCATGGGACCGATCAGCTTCGCGGGCTCGACCACTCCTTGGTCGGTTTCGCGGCCAAGTGCATTGCCGTACGCAACGAGGTCGCGATGAATGGCGGCCGGCAGCTCGATTGTCAGCTTGACCGGCTTGTCGTCCGGGATCGTTCCGAGCTTCAGCTTCGACATGTTGCTTCCTCACGCGCCGTAGGGTTCGAGGACGAGATCGTGGGTGACCATCACGCGCACCGGAAAACCAGGCCTGATCGTGATCGTCGGCTGGATGTTGAGCGAGCGGCTAACCACCTGCTGGCCGGTCTGGTTGACGCTTTGCGACATCCCTTGCTGAATGGCCTCGGCCAGCGAGCCGTTGTTATTGCCGCTCATGCCGGCTTCTGACCCGACGCTCAGGATGGTCGAGAGGATCGCGGCCTTGAACAGCATGCCCCAGTGGTTGTCGACCTCGTCCTCGAGGCCCGCGTAGCCCTCCGTATCCGCTCCAGGCTGACGCTCGAGCACGATCGAGCGGCCGTTGGGCATGATCAGGCGGTTCCAGACCAGCAGCGCGCGCGACTGGCCAAAGGCGATCTGGGCGTCGTATTGCCCGATCAACCGCGCGCCCTGCGGGATCAGCAGGAATTTTCCGGTGGGACTGTCATAGACATCCTCAGTCACCTGTGCGGTGACTTGGCCGGGCAGATCCGATCGCAGACCGGTGATCAGCGATGCCGGAATCACCGCGCCGGCCTGCAGCACGTATTGGCTGGCCGGCGGCTGGATCCGATCGGGACTGGTTGTCCGTCGATCGACGTTCCCGTTGAGAAAAGCGAGCTTGTGATCCTGGGACGTCAGGTCGGATGATCCACCGCTTGCCGCCGCGGGAGCAGACTGCGCCGACGTCGGTATCGGCGAAGGCGACGCGGTCTGACCGACATTCGTCGTTGCAAAGAGGTGGCTCACCCGCGCCGCTTCTTGCTCCTGGGCAATGCGCTGTTCCTCGGGACTTGGTCCCGCCGCCGGCGCGGGCATGCCGGGCGCTGGCGCGCCGGCATTCAGGATCGGCCGCCCAAGGTCGCCGGGAAGCGGCGGCCCAAGCTGGGGAGCGGGTTTCGGCAGTCCCGTATAGTCTCGAGGAAGGTTCGCCAGCCCGTCGGGCGTGTTGCGATTGTTGGTGTTGTAGAGTTCGGAGCCGGTTGTCTGGTGTTGAGGCTTTAGTGCGAAGAATAGAGCGCCGCCGATGCCGATCGCCGCAGCGGCTCCCAGGCCCAGGAGCACTTTTCGCGACAGCCGGGTGACGGGCGGTCGGCTCGATCGCAGCCGCATTTCCTGCGCGGGCCGGTTGGCTTCGGATGGTCCGCCTCCGTCGTCATGGGGAGCGTCCGTCACGACTGCGGCCTCCCGTCGGTGCGGACGATCCGCACGAGTCTGCTGGTGCTTGCCCCCGAGTTTGAGCTCCGCCGCGCCGAAGAGCCGGTCGACGATCATGTGGTTGCCCTTGACGCGATAGTTGACGAGCTGGCCGTCACCTTCGGCGCCGATGACCCAGAGCGGCGGCAACTCGCCCTGACTGATGCCGCTCGGAAATTCGATGAACACCTGGCGTCCATCATCGAAGGCGCGGAGCGGCCGCCAGGCGGGATTGTCGCCTTCGATGCGATATCGGAAGTTCAGCGCGTTTATATCGACGCCGGTGGCGACGGGCGCCGCTGCGTCGGCCGCCGCGTTCTGCTGGCGAAGCGCGATGAGCTGGTCTTCCGCATAAGCCCAGGAGACCGAGGCCATGTAGGTCTTTTCGTCCGAATGCAGCTCGAGATGGTAGGTGCGGCGATCGGTGTTGATCACGAGGTTGGTGATGAGATCTGCGCGCGTCGGCTTCACCAGGATGTGGATGCGCTTGGCCGCCCCAATACCGCTCTCCGTGTCACCGATGATCCAGCGTACGGTGTCGCCGGCGGCGACGGGGCCGGAACCGACAAGCTGTTCACCCGGCTCGAGCGCGATGTCGGTGATTTCGCCCGGCGCGGCATAGACCTGATAGAGCGCGCCATCGGAGAAAGGGTAGACCTGGATGGCGTTGAGATAGCCCGCCCGGGTCGGCTGGATCCGGGCCGCGCCATTCGCCTGATCGACACGCGCGTGGGGATCGGCTGCCTCGGGCGGTGCGGTCCGTCCGGCTGGAATTGGCTTGAGCTGGCCCGGTAGAGGCAGCGGCTTCGGTAGCTCGACGATCTGCACGGGCCTGGGCGGATCGGGTTGAAGCACCGCCTGCTTCGGCGTGTTGTCGTAGCTGATCTCAGGCGGCTTCCAGGCGGTGGCGCATGCGCCGAGCGAGACGGACATAAGCAATAGGGTTGAAAGCGTGGCGATGCGCATCAGCCGAGCTCCTTTGACCAGTTGAGGGCGTGGACGTAGACGCCGAGCGGATTCTTCTTCAGCCGATCGGCGTCGGTCGGCGTCTGCACGACGATGGTGAGGATGGCGCTCCACCGTTCCGTGGAGGCGAGCGCGTCGTCGACATAGCGGCGCTCCACCCACTCGACGCGGAAGCTGTTGTCGGAGGCGCGGATGACGCTCGCCACCTCGACGGACACCTGCGTTTTGCCGATCTTCGAGAACGGATCGTTGGTGCGGGCGTAGTCGTTGAGGGCCAGCGCGCCCTTGTCGGTGACGTAGTTGTAGGCGTCGAGCCAGTCCTGCCGCAGCACCACCGGGTCGGCAGGAATGCTGCGCACCTCCTCGATGAAGCGCGCGAGGTGCCAGGCGATCTGCGGGTCGGTCGGCTGATAATCAGCCACGGCCGGCGCCACCGCCTGGGCCTGGCCGAGCTTGTCGACCTGCACGACCCAGGGTGTGATCGTGCCGCGCGCGGACTGCCAGACGAGGCCGCATGCAAGGCCGCCGCTCAGCGCGAGTGCGCCGAAAAAGGCGAGCCGCCAGTTCTTCGCCTGGACGCGGGCGGAGCCGATGCGCTCGTCCCACACCTGGCCGGCCTTTTGGTAGGGCGTCTCTGGCTCGGGCGTCTTGCCGTAGCGCACGGTGGATCGTCGAAACATGGGTTTACTCCCCCTCGGAAAGGTCGACCTGACTGCCGCCGCTCGGCCGATCGCCGGAGCGGATGGCATGGTCGGCGGCGGTCACGCCGCGGTTGATGGTCTGACTGCGCTTCATGCGCTGCGCCCAAGCTGGGGGGCCGTCGGAGCCGCCGCCGGACGCACCTGAAGCAGCCGTTGCACTGGCGCCGCCTTGGGACGCACCGCCGCGCATGACGGCGCGTTCTCCGGAGGCGAAGCTCTCTTTCAGGCTGGCCGCCGCGCGGCGCAGCGGGCTCATCGCGACGGATCCCGCCGCCTGGGCGACGCCCGCCGCGCCGCCGGCCCGGTAGGCGGCGGTCGCACCGCCGGCCACCGAAGCGCCCGCGCGAGCCGTTCCGGCGATGGCGCCACCCGCCGCGGCGAGCCCGCCTGCCGTCGCGGCAATTCCGGCGGCGCCGATGCCCGCCACTGCGAGGCCAGTCCCAACGGCGGCGCCCGCGCCGAGCTGGGGGCCGCCGGCGATCAGGCCGTTGGCAATACCGGGACCGAAGATGGTCAGGCCAAGCAGCGACAACGCTGCGAGGATGAGCGTCAGCGCGTCGGAGATCGTGGGCGGATTGTTGAAGCCGCGTGGTGAACTGATTGAAGATCGTCGAGCCGATGCCGATGATGACGGCGAGCACCAGGATCTTGATGCCGGACGACACCACGTTGCCGAGCACGCGCTCGGCCAAGAAACGCGGTGCGGCCGAAGAGTCCGAACGGCACGAGGACGAACCCCGCGAGCGTCGTCAGCTTGAACTCGATCAGGCTGACGAAGAGCTGGATCGCCATCACGAAGAAGCTGATGACGACGATCAGCCAGGCGACGAGCAGGATGACGATCTGCACCAGGTTCGCGAAGACGCTGGTGAAGCCCATCATGCCGGAGATCGCGGTCAGGATCGGCTTGCCGGCGTCGATCCCGACCTCGGCGATCTTGCCCGGCTGAAGAAGCTGCGCGGCGCTCATCGTGCCGCCGCCCGCCTCGATGCCGAGCCCGGCGAAGGAGTTGTAGATGATCTGCGCGAGGTTGTTGTAGTTGCCGATGATGAAGGCGAAGACGCCGATATAGAGCGTCTTCTTGATCAGGCGCGCGAGCACGTCCTCGTCCGGCGCCATCGCCCAGAACAGGCCGGCGAGCGTGATGTCGATGGCGATGAGGACGCCGGCGAGCCAGCGCACATCGCCTTGCACGAGACCGAAGCCGGAATCGATGTACTGGGTGAACGTCCCCAGGAAATTGTCGATGACGCCGGTGCCGCCCATATCGCTTACCTGTCGGAGGATTTCGGAGCTGCGGCCGGCGGGGTCGCGGCGCTCGGCGGCGGGCTGATAGGTGAAGAAGCGGCGGCGGCTCTCGGCCCAGGCGGCTTCGCAAGCGGCGTCATCCTTCGCTTGCGTGGCGAGCGCCTGGCACCGCTGCAGTTCGTCAGTGAGCGGATCGGAGGCCGCGCGCTGGACTCACATGCAGGCCCTGGGCGCGTGGCGCGCTCGTCGCGAAAGTGCAGCGCGGCGGCGACGATCGCGACGGCGACCAGGGCGAAGCCGGCGGCGCGGGCGATGGCGGGCAGGTTGAGGAGACGGCCGCGCATCAGTGGAACATCTGCGCGGAGCCGGGCTGGTAGCCGGAGCCGTAGTTGAGGAAATTGGTGGTCTGCGCCTGCGCTTGAGCCTGCGTTTCGAGCGTGCGCGCCGCATCGAGGCTTTGCGCTCGGGCGATCGATGCCATGAGCGCGGTCAGATCGGCGAGTTGCGTGGTCTGGAGGGCGACGAGCTGGTTGCCGGACTGCGCGGCCTGAAGTGCGCCGGTGGCCGACTGGCTCGACGAGACGAGCGCATTGATCTGCGTGCGGGTATTGTTGAGGTTCGTGACCACGCCGGCCTGCACACGCATGGTGTCCTGGAAGCCCGCGAGCGCGTTCTGCCAGCGCGTCTGCGCGTCGGCGAGAAGCTGCTGCGACGAAGTCGAGCCGGAATAGGCTTGCGGATAAGTCTGAGTGAACGCCTGATCGATCGTGCGTCACGCTGTAGGCGATGCGCTGCGCCTGCGCGAGAAGCTGCTGGGTCTGCGTGATCTGCTGCTGGAGTTGCGCGAGCGAGGAATAGGGCAGGCTCGCCAGGTTGCGCGCCTGATTGATCAGGGACGTCGCCTGGTTCTCCAGCATCTGGATTTCATTGTTGACCTGCTGAAGCTCGCGTGCGGCGGTCAGGATGTTTTGCCCGAAGTTGGTCGGGTCGAACACGATCCATTGCGCGTGGGCGGGAAAGCTGAAGGCGGCTATGGACAAGGCGGCGACGCCGGCGATGAGACCGGCACGCAGGCGACGCGTAATCATGACGAAACCTCTTCTTTGCGGGTGAGCATGTCGGCCGCCCAATCGAGGTCCTTGCGGCGCAGCCATGCGGCGGCGAAGCCATCGCGGCCGTGGGCGGCGAGGATCTCTTCGATGGCGGTCTGGTCGGTCTTCGACGAGGCGGCGGTGAAGGCGAGCGCGACTTCGGAGAGGCCGAGCTCGAACACGCGATTGCCGCGGCGCGACTGGCAGTAATATTCGCGCTTCGGCGTCGCCCGGCTCAGGATCTCGATCTGCCGGTCGTTGAGACCGAAGCGCCGATAGATCGCCGCGATCTGCGGCTCGAGCGCGCGTTCGTTTGGCAAAAGAATCCGGGTTGGGCAGCTTTCGATGATCGCCGGCGCGATGGCGCTGCCGTCGATGTCGGCGAGCGACTGGGTGGCGAAGATGACCGAGGCGTTCTTCTTCCGCAGCGTCTTCAGCCACTCGCGGAGCTGGCCGGCGAAGCCGGGATCGTCGAGCGCGAGCCAGCCCTCGTCGACGATGAGCAAGGTCGGCCGGCCGTCGAACCGATCTTCGATGCGATGAAACAGATAGGACAGCACGGCGGGCGCCGCGCCGGCGCCGATCAGGCCCTCGGTCTCGAAGGCCTGCACCTCCGCTTCGCCGAGACGCTCCGTCTCCGCATCGAGCAGGCGACCCCAGGGACCGGAAACGGTGTAGGGCTGCAGCGCCTGCTTGAGCGCATTGGACTGCAAGAGCACCGACAGGCCGGTGATCGTTCGCTCCAAAACCGGCGCGGAGGCGAGCGAGGTCAGGGCCGACCATAGATGCTCCTTCAGTTCGGGGGTGACGGTGACGGACTCGCGGGCGAGCAGTGTCGCGACCCACTCCGCCGCCCAGGCGCGCTCGCCGGCATCATCGACGCGCGCCAGCGGCTGCAAGGCGACGGGTGCGCTGGCGTTGTCGGCCAACGCGCCGCCGAGATCGTGCCAGTCGCCGCCCATGGCGAGCGCGGCCGCGCGGATCGATCCGCCGAAATCGAAGGCGAAGACCTGCGCGCCGGCATAGCGCCGGAATTGCAGCGCCATCAGCGCCAGCAGCACGCTCTTGCCGGCGCCGGTCGGGCCGACGATCAGCGTGTGGCCGACATCGCCGACATGAAGCGAGAAGCGGAACGGCGTGGACCCTTCCGTCCGCGCGAAGAACAGCGGCGGCGCCTGGAAATGCTCGTCCCGTTCCGGCCCGGCCCAGACCGCCGAAAACGGCATCATGTGCGCGAGGTTGAGCGTCGAGACCGGCGGCTGGCGGACGTTGGCGTAGACGTGGCCGGGGAGCGATCCGAGCCACGCCTCGATGGCGTTGACGCCCTCGCGCATGCAGGTGAAGTCGCGGCCCTGGATGGCCTTCTCGACCAGACGCAAGCGCTCGTCGGCGATCCGCGGGTCCTCGTTCCAGACAGTGACGGTGGCGGTGACATAGGCCTCGCCGACAAGGTCGGTGCCGAGCTCCTGCAGCGCGGCGTCGGCATCGAGCGCCTTGTTGGCGGCATCGGAGTCCATCAGGACCGACGCCTCGTTGGTCATCACCTCCTTCAGGATCGCCATGATCGACTTGCGCTTGGCGAACCATTGGCGGCGAATCTTGCCGAGCAGCCTGGTGGCGTCGGTCTTGTCGAGACAGACGGCGCGTGTCGCCCAGCGGTAGGGAAAGGCCAAGCGATTGAGGTCGTCGAGCAGGCCCGGCCAGGTCTGCGACGGGAAGCCCATGATCGTGAGCGTGCGCAGATGCGCGCGGCCGAGCCGCGGCTCGAGGCCGCCGGTCAGATCCTCGTCGACCAGGATGGCGTCGAGATACATCGGCGTCTCGGGCACGCGCACGCGCTGGCGACGGGTCGAGACGCAGGAATGCAGGTAGGTCAGAGTCTCGCCGTCATCGAGCCAGTCGGCTTCAGGCATGAAGCCCTCGATCAGCGCGAGCACGCGATCGGTGCGGTCGATGAAGCCTTCCAGCACCGCGCGCCAATCGGCGCCCGCATGCGTGCGGCCCTCATAGAGCCAGCTTTCGGCGCGCGCGGCGTCGTCGGCCGGCGGCAGCCACAGCAGCGTCAGGAAATAGCGGCTCTCGAAATGCGCGCCTTCTTCCTCGAACTGCGCGCGACGCTCGGCGTCGACCAGGTCCGACGTGCTGATCGGGGAATTGCCCGACGGGATAGCGATGGGCCGGCACGCGCTGCGCCTCGATGAACACCGCCCAGCCGGAGCCGAGGCGGCGCAGCGCATTGTTCAGACGCGAGGTGATCGCGACCAGCTCGGCCGGCGTCGCCGAATCCAGATCGGGTCCGCGAAAGCGCGCGGTGCGCTGGAAGGAGCCGTCCTTGTTGAGGATGACGCCCTTCTCGACCAGCGCCGCCCAAGGCAGGAAGTCGGCGAGGCTTTGCGTGCGATGGCGGTATTCGGCGAGGTTCATCATCGATCGAACCTCACGAGACCAGATGCTGCGGATAGCGCAGGTGCCGGCGCACCACGTCGACGAAGGCGGGATCGCGCTTGGCGGCCCACACCGCGGCGACATGGCCGATCAGCCAGATCGCTGCCGCCGACGATCCAGAGGCGAAGCCCAAGCCCGACGGCGGCGGCGAGCGTGCCGTTGACGATCGCGACCGCGCGCGGCGCGCCGCCGAGCAGGATCGGTTCGGTCAGCGCGCGATGGACGGGCGCGTAGAAGCCGGTGATGGGCGCATCGTGCTCCATCACAGCAGCACTCCGCCGCCGAACTGGAAGAAGGTCAGGAAGAAGCTCGATGCGGCAAAGGCGATCGACAGGCCGAAGACGATCTGGATCAGCCGGCGGAAGCCGCCAGAGGTTTCGCCGAAGGCCAGCGTCAGGCCGGTGACGATGATGACGATCACCGAGATGACCTTGGCGACCGGACCCTGGATCGAATCCAGGATCTGCGTTGAGCGGCTGCTCCCAGGGCATGTTGGAGCCGGCGGCGTAGGCCGGCGCGGTGGCGAGCGCGACGAAGACGAAGGTCGAAGCCGTGGCAAGCGCACGGCGGGCACGGTTGAGCAGCATCACGGTTCTCCTGCGGGGGTGAGGACGTAGTCGCCGGTCGGGCCGAGGCCCTTGACCGCGGCCAGCTCGGCGAGCCGTCGCGCGGAGCCGCGGCCGGCGAGGACCGCGATGAGATCGATGGTCTCGGCGATCAGGGCGCGCGGGACCGTGACGACGGCTTCCTGGATGAGTTGCTCGAGGCGGCGCAGCGCGCCGATGGCCGAGCCGGCGTGCAGCGTGCCGACGCCGCCGGGATGGCCGGTGCCCCAGGCCTTCAAGAGGTCGAGCGCCTCGGCCCCGCGCACCTCGCCGATCGGAATACGGTCGGGCCGAAGCCGAAGGGCGGAGCGGACGAGATCGGACAGCGAAGCGGCGCCGTCCTTGGTGCGCAGCGCTACGAGGTTCGGCGCGGCGCATTGCAGCTCGCGCGTATCCTCGATCAGCACCACCCGGTCGCCGGTCTTGGCGACCTCGGCGAGCAGCGCGTTGACCAGCGTGGTCTTGCCGGTCGAGGTGCCGCCGGCGACGAGGATGTTCTTGCGCTCGCGCACCGCGACGCGCAGCAGCTCGGCCTGGCCGCCGGACATGATGCCGGCGTCGACGTAGTCGCCGAGCGTGAACACGGCGACCGCCGGGCGGCGGATGGCGAAGCACGGCGCCGCGGCCACCGGCGGCACCAGGCCCTCGAACCGCTCCCCGCTTTCCGGCAGTTCCGCCGAAACGCGCGGGCTGCCGGCATGCACCTCGACGCCGACATGGTGCGCGACCAGGCGCACGATGCGTTCGGCGTCTGCCGGCGTGACGCGGCAGCCGGTGTCTTCGAGGCCGCCCGACAACCGGTCGATCCACAAGCCGGCCGTCGGGATTGAGCATCACCTCGACGATGCTGGGATCTTCGAGATAGGCGGAGATCGCCGGCCCGAGCGCGGTGCGCAGCATGCGCGCGCCGCGGGCGAAAGCTTCCGATCGAAGGGATATCGTCGTCACTGCGAACCCCGCAAGTTCGCCTCACTCGGAGGCGCATGTGTCAGCGGGGTTGATTAGAAAGAGCCGGAAATGGGTCTCTGCAACAACGATGATGAGGCGGGAGGGCTCTGGGATAGAAAGACAGGCCGCCGGGATGGTCGGCTGTCAGGCGCCCTTCGTCGTCGCGTCCTGTTCCGACTCGGAAGCGACGTCCTGGCTCACCTCGTCGGCAAGTTTGCGCCCGCGCGCCAGCCGCCGGCCGAGGGCTTCGACGAAGCCGTCGTAGCGCTCGCGCCCTTTGGTCTGCGCGGCCGCGAGAGCGGTGTCCGGCAAAGCCGGCGTACTCGTCAGCCAGAAGCGCACGAACACCGCCAGCGCCTCATTCGAGATGGTGACGTGCCGCTCGATCCGCTCCATCTGCCGCGTCATGCGATCGAGACGCCGCGCCAGCGCCGCCTCCAGCCGGTCGGCGCCGTCGGGCGACAGATGCGAGGCGAGCGCCGCCTCGACGACCAGCGCCTGCGGCACGCGCTTGCGAGCGGCATAGTCAGCGAGCTTGCCGGCGAGATCAGGCGGAAGACGAAACGTGTGCTTGGTGCGCATGGGCGTCACATCTGCATGTCGTCGCCTGGATCGAGCGAGACCTGGCGGGCGACGGTTCCGAAGGTGCGCTGCATGATGCGCTGGCGCTGAACCTCGTCGTCCGGCTCCTCGTCCGCGGGCTCGAACTCATGAACGGGCTTTGGCGGCTCGGGCACGATCTCTTCGTGTTCCGGCAATTCGGGTTCGCGCCGAATTCCGGCGTTGGCGGGATCTTCTGTGTCGGATGCCGCTGGCGCGACGACGGCGCCGGCCCAATCGCCGCCGTGCGGGGCCGGAAGACGTTCGTCGGTCGGTGGCGATTTTGGATTGGTAAGCGCCGGCGGCGGGAGGATGCGCGCCTGCATCTCAGGGTCTTCGAAATAGCGCGCTTTCTTTGCCCGGATAGGTGGGCAGCCGGAGATCAGAACGAGCTCGTCGTCCGGCGGGAGCTGCATGACCTCGCCGGGCGTGAGGAGTGGCCGCGCCGTCTCCTGGCGCGAGACCATCAAGTGGCCGAGCCATGGGCTCAAGCGGCTGCCGGCATAGTTCTTCATGGCGCGCATTTCGGTCGCGGTGCCGAGCGCGTCGGAGACGCGCTTGGCGGTTCGCTCATCGTTCGTGGCGAAGCTCACCCGCACATGGCAGTTGTCGAGAATGGAGTTGTTCTGCCCGTACGCTTTCTCGATCTGGTTCAGGCTCTGGGCGATGAGGAAGCTCTTCAGCCCGTAGCCTGCCATGAAGGCGAGCGCGCTCTCGAAGAAGTCGAGACGGCCGAGCGCGGGAAACTCGTCGAGCATGAGCAGCAGCCGATGCCGGCGGCGCTTCGAGTCCAGCTCCTCGGTAAGGCGCCGGCCGATCTGATTGAGGATCAAGCGGATGAGGGGCTTGGTCCTGCTGATGTCCGACGGCGGCACGACGAGGTAGAGCGTCACGGGGCGCTCGGCCTCGACGAGATCGCGGATGCGCCAGTCGCAGCGCCGCGTGACGGCGGCGACGACCGGATCTCGATAGAGCCCAAGGAACGACATGGCCGTCGACAACACGCCGGAGCGTTCGTTCTCGCTCTTGTTGAGCAGTTCGCGCGCGGCGCTGGCGACGACGGGATGGACGCCCGCCTTCCCCAGATGCGGCGTCGTCATCATCGCCCGCAGCGTCGTTTCGATCGGCCGCTTCGGATCGGAGAGGAAGTTGGCGACGCCGGCGAGGGTCTTGTCCTTCTCGGCGTAGAGGACATGCAGGATCGTGCCGACGAGCAGCGAATGGCTGGTCTTCTCCCAGTGGTTCCTTTTCTCCAGCGCGCCTTCGGGATCGACCAGCACGTCGGCGATGTTCTGGACGTCCCGTGACTTCCCACTCGCCGCGGCGGACCTCGAGCAGCGGATTGTAGGCGGCGCTCTTCGTGTTGGTCGGATCGAACAGCAGCACCCGGCCGAACCGCGCTCGCCAGCCGGCGGTCAGGCCCCAATTCTCGCCCTTGATGTCATGGACGATGGCGGAGCCCGGCCAGGTCAGCAGCGTCGGCACGACCAGGCCAACGCCCTTGCCCGATCGTGTCGGCGCGAAGCACAGGACATGCTCCGGGCCATGGTGGCGGAGATAGGCGCCACGCCAGCGGCCGAGAAGAACGCCGTCGGGATGAAGAAGCCCCGCCTTGCGAATCTCGCGCGCCTCGGCCCAGCGCGCGGAGCCATAGGTCGTGACCTTCTTCACTTCGCGTGCGCGCCACACCGACATGGCGACCGCCACCACGAAGGCGCGCGACACCGCCGGCGCCCGCGATGAAGCCGCCCGTGACGAAGATCTCGTGGGCGTAGGCGTCGTAGGCGAACCACCACCAGAAGAAGGCGGGCGGCTGATAGATCGGCCAGCCGAACAAAGTGAACCAGGGATGGCCGAGCTGCGGCTGGAAGGCGAGCTGCCAGGCTGTCCATTCCGTCGCGCGCCCACATGAAGCCGAGCGACGACAGCGCAGACGAGAAGGATCTGGCCCCAGAGAATTTTGGTCGCGTTCATGGCGACACCAGATCAGCCGCATCGCGAAAGGCGGACGCAAGCCCGAACTGCGAGGGGTCGGGAACCTGGACACGGTGGCGCAGCAATCGGACGGTTAGCGCTGCAATCCTCATAGTCCCAGCCCCCGCTTCCGGCCGAGACTCCACTCCACGTTCCCTCCGGGCGCCATGACGCCGCGCACCTCGCGGCCGAGTTCCTTCTCCAGCGCCGGCCGCCACGGCACGAGCTGGAAGCCGAGCCCGTCATCGATCATGGCGAACCGGCCGGAGGCGAGCGTCACCCGCTGCCGATAGACGCCCGAGACACTGCTCGCCTTCCGCCGCGGGCTGATAAGCAAGTCCTGTCTCGGCCGAGAGTTTCGCCGCCGCGTCCTCCAGTTCCCGTCGCCGCAGGGTCGCGAGGAGATCGCGGGCAAAGATCACGCGCTGCCCTTGCCGGCGGGCGAGCCCTTCCTCGGCCAGATGATCGACACGCGCTTCCATGGCGTCGCGCACCTCGGCGCCGAACCCACCGCCGCTGAGCGGCGGGTCCTTGGCGAGGAGCTGGCGGTCGAGCCAGGTCGCGCCAGACGCGGTCACCTGCGCCTCGATCGAAAGATCCGAGCGCGTGGCGAGCGACAGGCGGCGCCGTCCGTTCGCGTCGTCATAGGCCCGCGCCTCGACGATCGCGCCGGCGGGCGCATCGCCGGTCATCTCGAGATCGGAGAACTTGAGATGATGGGTGCGCCCATCGACGCCGGCGACGATCGCGTAGGCGGTCCCCTTCAGCTCGTCGTCGAGGCCGCGTTTGACCAGCCGGCCGAGCACCGGATCGGACGGCTCTTCGCCATGCAGAGCGAAGGTGCTGACGTCCGGTTCGCGCCCGGCAGCGCTCATGGCCTGGTGCATGGTCTTGATGATGTCGCCGCGGATGCCGAGCTGGCGCAGCGTCTGGTCGAGCCCCGGCTTCAACGTCCAGCAGGCAGGCCCGACCGGGTCGGCCAGGCCGAGGCGTTCGAGCTTGGCAGCCCGTCCGAGCAACAGGTTTCGCAGCTCCGGGTCTTCGGCGTTGGGGCCGGGTCTCAGATCGGCGACGCCGCCGCATTCGTCGGAGATGTCGCGCAAGGCGCGGTCGAGGCTGGTCCAGCGTTCCGCCTCGACCTCCCTTTCCAGCGCAGTGCGGATCTCCTGCTCGCTGCGCGGACCAAGCTCCATGGTGACGCGCTCGGCGGCGCGATCTCGAAATCCCCGGCTGATGTATTCGCGGCTGATGACCAGGTCCTGACCGTCGTCGGCGCGGCCGCGAATGAGGACGTGAACATGGGGATTGTCGGTGTTCCAGTGATCGACCGCCACCCAGTCGAGCTTCGTGCCGAGATCCTTCTCGACGTCAGCCATCAGCTCGCGGGTAAAGGTCTTGAGGTCCCCGAGCTCGGCGCCGTCTTCGGGCGAGATGATGAAGCGGAAATGATGGCGGTCATCCTCGCAGCGCTCGGCGAAGGCGCGTTCATCCGCCGTATCGGAGGCGGCGTCGAACATGCGCGCGTCCTCGCCGTCGCGCGTCACGCCCTCGCGCTTCAGGTAGGCGATATGCTTGGGGAGCGGCGCCGAGCGGAAGCGCGTGCCCTGATGGCGCACGACGCGCGCCTTCATCACCACGCGCCGGGCGTTGGAGCGCAGGCGGATCGAGACCGCCGCGCGCCGGCCGCGGCCGAACCGCGAGCGGCTGCGGCCCTGGCTTGAGCGGAAGCTGTTGCCGACATGCCCGGCCTTCTTCGCGGCCCGCATCACCTCGCCGACGAAGGTCTGCGGGCGCTTGCCGCCGCGGTTGCCGTGCTGGATGCGCCCGGGCCGGACGCGCAGATCGTCGTCGCGCGTCGTCATGAGCTGCAGCCTCCGCACGCGAATTCAGGGCGACGGCGCTCGGAGGATTGAAATCGTTGCAGCTATTTGCAGAAAGCGCCAGCAGCGGGTGTTGGTGACGTTGGCGAATTCCTCAATCTTCCCAACCACATGCGCCGCGCCGAGGGCCGGCCTTTTCCCTTGCCGTCCGTGGGTTGGGTTCCTGTGCCGCCCCTCCACCACACGCAAACCTCCGCCACAGCCCTCCAGAGCATGATCATCTCCGAGCGGGCTCATTGCGGCCGCTCCCTGGACGACAAGGCGACGAACAGCCCATCGGACTGCGGCGCGAGCGCGGTCCAGTCTTGCGCAGAACGCTCCATCGAGGGCCGAGACGATTGCGGCGTCGGTGCAGAGGGAGTGTCGCTCGGAGGACTCGACGGGCGCGAAGGAAACAACGACGCCTCGGTCCAGGACTTCACCACGGCGGCGAGAATGAGCGTGTCGTCGGTTGCACTTCCGCCGACGATTGGCGCGAGACGGGACAGATAGGCGCGCGTCTCCGCAGGCAGCGGCCGGCCGGTTGCGAGATGGTCTTCCCAGCGCGCGGGACCGGCATTGTAGGCCGCGAGGAATCCGGGAATGCCGTAGCGGTCGTGTAGCTCGCGCAGATAGGCGGCGCCGGCGATGATGTTGTCGTGCGCGTCGTAAGGATCGCGGCCGAGACGGTAGCGCTGACTCAAGGCAGCCCACGTCTCGGGCATGATTTGCATGAGGCCGATGGCGCCCTTCGGCGATATGGCTCGCACGTCGCCGAAGCTCTCCGCGCGCATCACGGCGCTTATCCACGCCGCTGGAATGCCGAACCGCTGCGAGGCCTCGGCGACGAAGGCGGCGAACGGCGTGCGGGCAGCGACGATCACGACAGGCCGCGCGGTCGCAGGCTCAGCGCGCACTGTGTTGCAGCCGAGCGCCACCACAATCGCAAGACCGAGGGCGAGCGACACGTGGCGGCGGCGCGTGCATTCTCTCGGTGACGTGCGCGCGGCGAACGCGAACATGGCCGGAACGGAGGAAGGGAGTTTGCGGGGAGCGTGTGCGAGGCCTGCAATTGAGTTGCGGTCGAGTGGCACGATCAATCCTCCTCGCGGGTCCAGAGAGGATCAGCCCGGCCGACGATCGTGGTGACGGGGAGCAGGCCAAAATACCGGCCGTCGAGGGAGTCCTCGGACTGCCAGTTCATCAGGAAGACTTCGCCGGCAGGAATGCGCCGGCAGCCCTGCCAGACGGGAAGCGGTCGGCCGCTTCTATCGCGATTGAGGGCATCGCCCATGGCGATCCCGTCGACGGCGATTGCGCGATCGGTGCGGCAGACGGTCTGCCCAGGAAGCGCGAGCACACGCTTCAGCATCGGCACGCCCCTGGGCAGATAGCGGCGCTCGTCGAGGAAGCTCGCGAGGGCCTCGGGCGGCTGCACCACCACGAGCTCAGTGACGTGCAGCGCGCCGGCCGGATGCACGGCGTAGAGGCCGATCGGCACGCTGGCGCTGGCGTTCCAGATCAACCGCGGCAGCGGATGGAAGAGCGCTGATGCTCCGATGCCGAGCGAGGCGAAATACGTCGTCATGACGTAGCCGAAGCGCGTCATGACAGCACCCTCCGCCGCAGGAGCCAGGCGCGATGCTGGTCGCGGCTATAGGGACGCGGCTCGTATCCGGCGCCGAGGCGATTGTGGACGTGCCGCCAGTGATCCGGCGCGGCGTCGGCCGGATCGATGCCGAGCGCCTCGACGGCGTCGATCGCCGCGAACACACGCTCGACCTTGGGCCAGCCGCTGATGCGCAGCAGGATCTCGCCGCCGGGACGGACGAAGGGCAGCGTCTGATAGGCCTCGCCCGGCGCGATCGCGCGCACGATGTCGATGCGCGAGACGACGGTGCCGTAAGTCGTTCGACGCCCAGCGGACGAAGGCGAAGATCGTGTTCGGCGCGAAGCTCAGCACGCGGCGGCGGCGATCGATGATCGTCTCGGACGACATCGCGGCCGAACCTGATCCAATGCTCGACGCGCTTCTCGAGCCAGGTCAGCTCGACGGCCGTGAGGGCGTCGGGCGAACAAGGCGCTGCCTGCGTGAAGGCGGGATTCGCCATCATGTCTGTCCTCCATCGGTTGCGGGGAATTCGCGGGCGAGCAGGTCGCGCAGCATGTCGGCGACGGTCTGGCCGCGCTGGAAGGCCGTGATCTTGATCCGGCCCCGCAGCTCCGGCGTCACGTCGACGGTGAGCCGCGCGGTGTAGAGATCGCCGGCGCCGGGCGGCGCAGCCGAAGGCTCGGGCGTGCGGACCCACGCATCGGGATCGGCCGGCCGAGCGGCGAAGCGGCGATTGGACGGGCGCGCGGTCATCGCATCACCCGATCGACTTCCGCGGCCAGAGCGGAGACCTCGCGCGCGGCGTGACATGCGGCGTCGACGTCGAAGACGAGGCGTCCGGTGCGCGCGGAGTCCGCGAAGGCGACGCGCTGGCCGATACGAGAGGCAAGCACCGGCGGATCGTGATCGGCGAGGCCGTCGGCGGTCTCGCGGGCGATCACGGTGCGCGCCGCGCAGCGGTTGAGCACGAAACGCGCGACAAGCTGCGGGCGGAAGATGCGCGCTTCCTGCAGCAGCTTCAGCATCTCGGCAGAGCCCCAGCCGTCAAAGGGAGACGGTTGCGCGGGGATCAGGACGAGATCGGCGGCGAGCAAGGCCGAGCGCAGCAGGCCGGCGACGCGCGGCGGACCATCGATGACCACGTGGTCGGCGTCGCGGGCGAGCTCCGGCGCTTCCCGGTGGAGGGTGTCGCGCGCGAGGCCGATCACGCCGAACAGGCGCGGCACGGCCTCCTTGGCGCGCTGCGCGGACCAGTCGAGAGCCGACCCTTGCGGATCGGCGTCGATGACCGTGACGCGCTTTCCCTGGGCCGCCCAGGCGCCGGCCAAGTGCAGGGCGAGCGTCGTCTTGCCGACGCCGCCTTTCTGGTTGAGGAGCGCGACGATCATCGCCGCTCCTCCTTCCCGGCTTTTCCCCGGCCGAGCGCGCCGCCAACAACAGAAGAGTTAGATTCTTCGTTAGACTCTAAGTTAGGCGGCGCGGAAGCATTTGATTGGCTTGATGAAAATGCCGCTTCCGGTTCCTGATAGCACGAGGATGCGGTTCCTGATGGCACGTGCCTCGCGGTTCCCGATAGCACGACCGCGTCCACAGCTTGTCCACAGGACCCTGTGGACAAGGAAGCGGTGCTGACGAAGGCGAGCAGCTCGCGGCCCCCGCTCGCGCGATCGACGCCGAGGCGATAGCCCGGCAAGGGCTGGCGGCGCGCGATGTCGCGCAGCTCGAAGGCGAAGCGCTTGAACGGCGAAAGGCTCGCCGACTTGGCATGAAGATGCCGGAAATCGAACCGCCAGCCTGCCGCTGCTTGCCGGCGTGCTTGCGCACGAGGCGGTAAAGCCAGCGCTCCAGTCCGCCCGTCAGCGCGAAATATGCGCGGTCGATCGTCAGCACGAGCGCGTCGTCGAGGACGGCGCGATAGAACCAGTCCGGCACGATGAGATCGATGCCGGCGGCGTTGCCGTGCGCGTCGGCGTGCTCGGTCCACTCGTTGATCCAGGAGAAGCGGTGCATGCGCCGCTCGCTCGCCTGGCGCAGCGAGGTGGCGACCGTGGTGGACTGCAAGCGGTCGAACGCGGCCTTCAGGCGATGATAGTCGCGCGCGCTGGTGCCGCGGCCGATGAACGTCAGAATCTCGTAGGGTGTGGCGGCCATCAGGCGCGACGTGCGCAGACCGGAGTCGCGCGCCTGGACGATTTGTGAGGCGGCCCAGATCAGGACATCGGCGTCCCAGATGGTCGCCATGCCGTGCTCCGGCACGGCCTCGACGCGGATGGCGATGTCGTTCATCCGGTAGTCGATCGGCGTGGTGCGGTGCGTCTTGGCGAGCGAGAAGAACGGATAGGCCATGAGGTCCTGCGCATCGCGCGGCGCGAGGTCGCCCGGCAGCGCCCGAAACAATTCGAGCTGCTCGCGTTCGGAGCGTGTGCGGTGGCGCGCCGACATGGGTGACGTCAGCGGCGCGGCTGGCGGGCTTGTTCGAGTTCGGCGGCGGTGTGGCGCCGCGCCGGCAGCACGACGACCTTGCCGGGATCGGATGTCGACGCCTTGGCGGCGGCGTCGACCCACGCCTGCAGGTCTTCGACGCGATAGACGACGCGGCCGCCGAGCTTCGAATAGCGCGGGCCGGTGCCGTAGATGCGGTGCTTCTCGAGCGTGCGGATGGAGAGGCCGACGAAGCGCGAGGCCTCGGGCGTGCGCAGGTAGCGCGGCGGCAAGCCTGCGAGATTGGTGGACATGGGATACCTCCGTGATCGTGTCAGGGGCTGCCGAATGGCGGCGGCCGTCGCAGACACGGTGGCGGAGAGCCTTCGATTGGGGGGATGGCGATGTCGCGGGGTGGTGAGATCGCCACCCCTGGAGCGCCGCGTGGCTAGATACGGCCGCGGAAGGGATAGAGCAGCAGGCGGCGATAGCCGCCCTGCATCATCGCTTGGCCCAGGCGCGCGAGCCGCGCGGTCCGATCGCGAAGGTCATGGGTCTTCCAGCCGCGCTCGGGCATGCGGCTGGTCCCGAAGAGAGCCTCGGCGATGTCCCGATAGCTCGCTTTCTCGAGGCGGCCGTCGAGCGCGCGCAGGGCGAGCACCAGGCGATCACGTCGAGCGGCGGGTAATATCGCCGGGATCGCGCCCTGGCAAGCGGCCCGTTAAGCCGCGCCAAAGCCGGAGTGCGGCCGCCGCGCGGATCTCGAACAGCCGGTCGAGCGGCAGGACGACGCAAGGGATTTGCTCGCCAGTTGGTCTCGAGGATGTGCAGGCGGAACAGACTGCCTCGCCGATCGATCAGCCGCTCCGGTCCATCTTCGGCAAGGGCCGGTCCGAGCGATACGGCATCAGCCTGCAGGTTCGGGTCGGCGAGATCTGGCGGGAGCGGGACTATGGGGATCACGCTCGGCAGGCTCGCCGGCGTCCACAGAGCTGGGCGTTCGGCGCGACTGGGCTCGGGCATTGCGAAATCGCACCCCCCAGCGCCGCGCGAAACCATCCAGTTCGCCGGCGCTGAGAGGACCCCGATGTCCGGCCTGTTCGAGCCTCCTGCGGTCGCCCTCGAAGGCCGGGTTGCGGCTTAGAAATTCCCAGGCGAACCCGGGGGCATCGAGCGAACGCAGGTCCTCATAGGCTGCCGGCGAACGCCACTCGGCACGAGGCATGAACTGTCACTCCTCCATTCGACACGCTCGTCGGCGTCTGATGGAAGATTCGATTGCGAGGGGCGGAATCGCTACCACGCACAACCGGCAACGCGCGTTGCCGGTTCGGCAAGGAACCCAAACTCAGTGGGGGGCGCCGCCGCGCAGGAGGTGGCGGTAGCCGTTCTCCGTCATCCAACGGGCGCGCGCCAAGTGGGTATCCCACGCGCGCCGCGCGCGGACCGGTTCGCGGGCGGGGTCGATGTGCAGGACCAGCTTTGCAACCTCCTGCCAGTCGGCGCCCTCCTTCGTCGGCGTCCAGCAGGCGCAGATAGGTCACGAGGTGCTGCTCGTCATAGCCGGTCAGGATGCCATCCGTCGGCGCCGCGTCGGCGACGGGTGGATCTAGCGGTGGAGAGTGCATCGTCGGCGAATCCATCGAGATCGTTCGGTATTCATGTCCCGCAAGCGTGGCCGCGTTCAAGTTCGGACGCGGGACCGCGTCCGCGCCGAACTGGTCGGTGCTTCGTTCAGGAGCATGATGCCGCGACCGCGGTCGGACTCGACGAACAGGATGCCGGCGGCTTCCAGCGCCCGGCGTACCTGATCGCGCGTTCCCTCGTGCACCGGGAGCCCGCGCTCGGACTCCAGGCGTTTCAGCGCGGTCAGCGCCACGAGGGCTTTCTCGGCGAGCATTTCCTGCTTCCAGTTCAGCAAGGCTCGCGCCGCCCGAACTTGTCGGCCGGTGATCATCCATGATCACCTCCGACAGACGACATGCGCGCACCAGGAAATACGACTATAATAGTCGCTTTATGGTCGCCGCAACGCGTAAATCGCTTGGAATTGCCATCCGCCGGGGTCGGCGGCGCGGAGTCGCGAGGGACTGATTCGCGGATCGAGCGGCCTGCGGTTTCCGTGAAGGGTCGCAGGTGCAATTCCGGAAAGTCGGGTTTGTGGGTTGGCGGTGCGGCCGGCGGGACCTCCACACGAAAGCCCCGCCCGGCGCGGCCGGGCGGGGCGTTGCAGACGGGCCGGCTCAGTCGCCGTTGCGCTTGCTGGGGCGCGACCAGATGAGGGTGTAGCCCTCGCCGTCCTCGTCATCGAACAGGTTGGCGAAGATCGGCGCGTTGAAGGACGGATCGTCGAGCTTGAGCGAGAGATAGTCGCGGCCCTCGTTGGAGCGCTTCGACCAGGCGGCCCCGATCTCGGCCCGGCCCACATAGACCCGGTGGCTGGGAGCGTTGTCGTTGGAGCGGTTGGTCTCGGGCACGATGCGGACGCCCTTGGTCTGCAGGCTCAGGGTGACGATCTCGCCCTGGAAGTCGGTGCCGACCTTCTTGAAAGAACCGATGTTAGCCATGTCACTTCTCCTTGCTGTTTTCGAGCCCGCGACCACCGCGGCCTCGATGGCGATCGACAGGCCGGGGACGATCGACGACGCACCCGCTCGCGGGCCGGAGCGCAGCGGAGGATGACGGCGGTGAGACTTTCTTGCCTCGCGAGGAATGGGCTTTAGCCCAGGGGAAGAAAGTCGATCCGACGGCGTTGCGGCTCAGGCGATCGAGGCGCAGCCGGTCTTCGGCCAGATCAGGCCATCACGAGGCCAGGTGCGTCCGTGCTTGAACAGCATCCTCGGGAGAAGACGTGGCGGATGTCGGTTGTCCTGCACAAGATGTCGGACAGTTCAGGCGTAGAGAAAGAAGCCGTAGCGTAGGAAAAGGCGGGATCCGTTTGCCGCGCACATGCCGCAACGAAACGCTCCGTCCTATGGGTCACGGGCCGTCAGAGATCGAACCGACGCTGGCGAAGCGCGCGTCCGACGTGGGCCGCATGCTCCGGGACTTGAGCACGCGATCCTGACAGCGCCCGATCGTCAACGCAACCTCAATCGACGATGAGGACGATGCTCATCCCTCGCGCGTCGCGGCCGTCAGAACCGGCTGAGGCTCGTTCTGCGACGCTCCGCCCGACCGCAACGGAAGGGGCTCCGCGAAGACCGTCATCCGCGCCCAAGCCGTGCCGCCGATGAAGATCGCGCCGATCCAGGCGAAGACCTCGCGCCAGACGAGCGACGGCACGCCGATCTGCGACAGGCCGAGGACCGCGTGATAGCCGGCGATCGCCGCCGGAATGGCGAAGGCGGCGGCGATGGCGGCGCGCAGAGGCAGCGGGCGAACGACCGCGAACGCGATCTGGCCGATGCCGAGGGTGAGAGCGCCGGCGACAATGCCGACAAGCAGCGCGCCGATGACGCCTGCGCCGCCATGAAACGCCGCCATCCCGGCCGTCAGTCCGACGAAGAACGGCAGGGCGTAGACGGCGAGCGTGAAGATCAGCCAGCAGAACAGGCCGATCCCGAACATGCTGAGGATAAGTCCGATGACAAGCATGGTGGTAGCCTCCGTGACAAAAGATGTGACGGTCGCGCCTTCCACCACCACCACGGCGCGCTGCGCAGATATAGCCGATCGCCGGGCCGTTGGAATCCGGGATCTGGGCGGCGGAAGGCTCTCGGGATAGCCGGAAATCGTACTGCGGATCAGGGCGAAAAAGGTCGCACGGATGCGGCGATACTCTTCAGTTTCTGCCTGATTGCTCGCGGAAAACCTCGATCAAAGGCCGCTGTGGCCGTGCTGATCAATCCCTTCCAGATCGCGCGCCGTGCGGCGACGACAGAACCAGGCCCTTCACGCCGACGTCGGTTCCAGATGAACACTGACAACCCGTGATGTTCGACTCGCCTCGGCAATAGCAGCGTTGATATGCTCGTCGGCGAAGCCATAGCCTGCAATCATCAGCGCGTACGATCACCGGCGTCGATGACCGCTCTGACAGATGTCGGCGTACCAGCTCAGCAGGTGGCATCGAAGCGATCTTTGCTGTCTTTTCGGTTCCAACAACCATCGACGTTGCCGCCGTCAGGCGATCGCCAATTGAACGATCCGTGTAGCTTGATGACGTTCATCTGGTTCGCGAGCCGTCCCTGTGCTCTCGGGTCGACGACTGGCTGCATCGTGCAATGTGGGATCGTAAGCGCCGATATTTGTGCCGAACACAGCGCTGGCCAGGGCTTGAACAAGACTCGGCAGGATTCCGCCGGTGCACCCGCGACATGCTCGTTGTAGAGATGCGCGTTCGAAGACAAGGTCTTAATTCATGAGTGAATCAGATGATCCCGAACGTTCCCTCGTTGCGCTGTCCGAAGCATGCGGAGCAGCAGTTCCTGCACCTTGTGATGTTGCATCACGGATCATGGTCGGCTCGTGCGATCTCACGATGCATCGCGACGATAGTGTCCAAAACGCTTGCTCGATTTCGGCGCGGTCAGCGGCCGTGAAGGGTGCATACGTGCGTCTGCCGAGCGCGACTTCGAAGGCCGTTTCGTCCGGCGAAGGCACGCAGAGCCGGCGTTCGCGCGTGATGCGCTGGATGCCGCAACGAGCTGATGACTCGAACCTCGATGGCGACGCTGGCCAGCACCAGTGCGAGACCATCGGCGCCGTGAGAAGAACGCGCTTCGAACTCTTCCGATCATGCGACCGATGATATCACGGAGCGGTCGGATCGTGGTGATCGACGCGATTAGACGGGCGGCGCTCACGCGCCGCCCTCGCCGAATTTCCAGACCGGGATGCCGAACTTCTTCGCCTTGTCGGCGAGATTGCCCTGGATGCCGGTGCCGGGGAACACCATGACGCCGATCGGCAGCACCTCCAGCATCGCGTCGTTGCGCTTGAACGGCGCGGCCTTGGCGTGCTTCGTCCAGTCGGGCTTGAACGCGATCTGCGGCACCTTGCGATTGGTCGCCCATTTGGCGGCGATCAGTTCGGCGCCCTTCGGCGATCCGCCATGCAGGAGTACCATGTCGGGATGCTTGGCGTGGACCTTGTCGAGCCGGTCCCAGATCAGACGATGATCGTTGAAGTCGAGCCCGCCGGTGAGCGCGATCTTCGGTCCTGCCGGCAGCATCACCTCGGTCTCGGCGCGGCGTTTGGCGGCGAGGAAGTCGCGGCTGTCGATCATCGCGGCGGTCAGAGTGCGATGGTTGACCGATCGATCCGGAGCGGGGTCGCCAGGATGATCCGGTGTGGACTTCGAAGCGTTCGGCGGCCTGGTCGCGGAAGAGCTCCATGCTGTTGCGGCGCTCGATCAGCGTGATGCCCTCGGCCGTGAGACGCTCAAGTTCGACCGAGCGCACCTCCGAGCCGTTCTGCTCGCGCTGACTCTTCTGCTGCGCCTGCTCGTTGTCGTCGAGCTCGCGTCCGATGCGGTCGATCGGCGCGGTGGAACAGGTTGACCGTCGACCAGAGCAAGTCCTCGAGGTCGGGTTCGAGGCGCGTGTCGCTCAAAGTCGAGACCAGGGCGTCGAAGATGTCGGCGACAGCGCCCGCGACGGCGTCGCCTTCGGGAAGCGGTCTCGGGTCCGGCTCGTCGTGGAAGGGACGGAAGCCATAGAGCTGAAGCTCGTTGAGGACGTGATCGGTTGGGGATGAGCTGTGCGGCGGCTCGAATTCGGTGTCGTCGTGGTCGGTCGTCATGGTGAGGCCCTTTGCCGGATCGGCCGCGCCCATCGCGGCCTTCGTGGCGATCACCAGACGGCGGGCGGAACGGACCTGCACCCGGAGCGAAGCGGAGGGCCGGAGCGCCAGCGGAGGATGGCGAAGCCCGGCTATTTTGTTTCGCGCTGCAAAGGCCCGAAGGGCCGGCGGAAAATAGCCGGGCGCAGCCATTGCCGGGCCGGGCCGCCTGCCGTCCGATCGCCCTCTAGAAGGCCAGGGGCGCGACTCTGTCCGGCATCGTGGGCCACGCCCGACAGGCTACGAGGACATCGAAGGGCCGACGTTCACCCCGTCTCGGCCGTCGCCCACAGCATGAAGCGGACGACGTCCTGCGGCGCGAGCTGGGTGCGCAGGGCTGCCCGAAGGTCGTCAATGCCGAAGGTGCGAAGATCCTCATTGAAATCGCCCAGCCTGGGCGACCATGCGATCGCCTCGATACCGGCGGCGTCGGCACGCCCCGTCAGAGCGGTCACCGCCGCGTCGCCGGCCGCATCGGCGTCGCGGGCGATGTAGAGCCGGCGTAGCGTCAGCGGGAGCAGCATGGCGGCGAGGTGATTGGCAGACAGCGCAGCGGCCATCGGCAAGGTCGGCAGCACGCAGCGCAGCGACAGCATGGTCTCGATGCCTTCGCCGGCTGCGAGCACGTCGTTCGCCACACCGAAGCGTACCGCGTTGCCGAGGAGATCGCCCATTGCGCGTCGCGGCGTGTCGATCGGCGCCTTGCCGCGTCCTGACGGATCGAGCCAAGTGCGGTGAGCGCCGGTGATCCGGCCGTCGAGATCGGTGACGCGGGCGATCATCGCCGGCCAGGTCTCGGTCGGCGCGTCCTCGTCAGGACGATAGTAGCAGCGCGGGTGGAAGCGCAGCGCTGCCGGCTTCGTGCAAAGCCGTAATGCCGCGATTGCGCAAATACGCTTCCACGAGAGTCCGGGCGATCGGCTGCGACATGGCGAAGAGTCGCCGTGCCGCTTCGGGCGATCCCGTCTGGGCGGGCGATCGAGTGCGCTTTCGGCGCGGGCTCCGGGTCAGAGCGGGGCAAGCTCAGGAAGCGGCGCGCCTCGTCGGCGACGTCGTGGAAATCGAGAAGGCCGCAGCTCTCGCGGATGACGTCGAGCAGATCGCCGTGCTCGCCCGTGGCGGCGTCGGTCCATTTGCCGGCCGCGCCGCGACCCGCCTCCGGTCCCTTGAGCCGGACGAACATGGAGCGGCCCGGTGTATTGCGGACGTCACCGACCAGCCAGTAGCGGCCTTCGCGCCGACCGTTGGAGAGGTAGTGGCGGCATACCGCCTCGGCCTCGCGCGCGAGACGATGCGCCAGTTCGGAAGCGTCGCGCGGCATCACGCGGCCTCCCGCTCGCCGACGCGCTCGATCGCGTAGCGGTCCAGCATTTTCGCCAGGACGCTCCACGCCGCTCGCATCGGTCGGCACGAACATGCGCAGCTTCCAGGAGATGATCTCATGGAAGAGGCCGTAGGCTTTCAGCCGGTCGCGCATCGTGTCGGTCGAATCCGAACAGCTCGATGCGGTTGGCGCCCATGACGCGGACGCGGCGGAGCTGGAGGCCCTCGGCGAGGTCGAGGATGGTGCGGCCGTCCATCAGGGCGGCGAAGGCGGCATCCGGCGTCAGTGTCGGTGCGCCGGCGCCAGCGCGCTTGCCACCCAGGCGGGCGACACCTTGCGTCCGATGATGCGCTCGCCCGCATCGGTCTGAAGCCGATAGACGCGCGTCGACTCGTTCGGCAGGCGCTTCCAGATTGGCAGGAGCAAGCCCGCGACGATGTGGATCGTGCTGTCGGTGAACGCGGGCACCTCGGCAAGCTCGGCCTGCCAAGCGGCGGCGAAGCGTGTCGCGATCGGCTTCGACCCAGTGGCTCTCCGCCATCATCTTCAGAGGAAGGCTGTGGCTCTCCATCGGCCGGATCAGCCGCACGCGTCGTTCGATTTCGCCGTCGTCGAGCATGAGGCTCGGCGCCGGGACCTGCACGGCCGCACGGCCGGAGCGCTCGTTGACCAGCAGCACGGCGCGCGGATCGGAGAGGCGATCCAGCGCCTCGTCCAGCGTCACCGGGCGATTGCGCTCGCGCTGGGTGACGATGAGCAGGCGGGTCTCCGCGCCGGTGCCGGGATGGGTGTAGATCGTGCGCCGATCGGTGACCACGAAGCTCTCGGCGCGGAGCGTCTCCAGCCCGACGTCATAGGTCCCTGACGCGATGGCGCCTTCGATGCGGGCCGTGAGCAACTGCTCGAAGGCCGTGAACAGCACGTTCTGCAGGTCGATTGTCAGCGCGAGCAGCCGATTGAGAAAGGTGGTGATCGGCGGCAGCTCGTCCTTGATGCCGTTGGCGTCCATCAGCTTCAGGCCGGTCGTGTCCTCGAAGGTCTGAAGCGAGCAGCCTTCGACCTTGCCCCTGACGAGCAGCATGTAGAGCTGGCGGAGCGCATCGCGCCCGTAGTGGCTTTCGAGATTGTCCTCGGGCCGGAACAGGCCCTGGCCGCCGGTCTGGCGCTGCCCGCGGGTGATGGCGCCGAGCGTGTCGAGCCGGCGCGCGATCGTGCTGAGAAATCGCTTTTCGGCCTTCACGTCGGTCGCGATCGGCCGAAACAGCGGCGGCTGCGCCTGGTTGGTGCGGTTGGTGCGGCCGAGGCCCTGGATCGCCGCATCGGCCTTCCATCCGGGTTCCAAGAGATAGTGGACGCGCAGCCGCCGATTCCGCGCTGATAGCTCGGCGTGGTAGCTGCGTCCGGTGCCGCCCGCGTCCGAGAAGACCAGGATGCGCTTCACGTCGTCCATGAAGGCGCTGGTCTCGCCGAGGTTGGCGGAGCCGGCGCGGTTCTCGACCATCAGTCGGTCACCCTTGCGGACGACGCGGCGCGAGCGTCCGGTGACCTCCGCCACCATGTCGGTCCCGAACCGCTGGATGATCTGATCGAGCGCGCCGGGCACCGGCGGGAGCGAAGCGAGCTTCTCGATCAGGCGGTCCCGGCGGGCGACGGCCTCGCGGCTCTCGACCGGCTGACCGTCGCGGTAGACGGGCCGGGAGGAGAGGTTGCCCTCGGAATCGGTGAAGGGCTCGTAGAGCTGCACCGGGAAGGAATGGGCGAGATAATCGAGCACGTACTCGCGCGGCGTGATGTCCACCTGGACATCGTTCCAGTCCTCGGTCGGGATCTCCGCGAGCCGGCGCTCCATCAGCGCTTCGCCGGTCGAGACGATCTGGATGACGGCAGCGTGGCCCGCCTCGAGATCGCGATCGATCGAGCGGATCAGGGACGGCGTCTTCATGCTGGTCAGCAGATGGCCGAAGAAGCGCTGCTTGGCGGATTCGAAGGCGGACCGCGCCGCTGACTTCGCCTGCGCGTTCAGCGTGCCGGTCTCGCCGGTGATGTTCGCGGCCTGCATCGCCGCATCGAGATTGTTGTGAATGATCGAGAACGCGCCGGCATAGGCGTCGTAGATGCGGACCTGCTCGGGCGTGAGCTGATGCTCGACCAGCTCGTATTCGACACCTTCATAGGAGAGCGAGCGCGCCGCGTAGAGACCGAGCGCCTTGAGATCGCGCGCCAGCACCTCCATGGCCGCGACGCCGCCATCCTCGATCGCCTCGACGAACTCGGCGCGGGTGGCGAACGGGAAATCCTCGCCGCCCCAGAGACCGAGCCGCTGGGCGTAAGCGAGGTTATGGACCGTGGTCGCGCCGGTGGCGGAGACGTAGACCACGCGGGCGTTCGGCAAGGCGTGCTGGAGCCGCAAGCCCGCGCGTCCCTGCTGCGAGGCGGCCTGATCGCCGCGTTCACCCTTGCCGCCGACGGCGTTCTGCATCGCATGGCTCTCGTCGAAAATGATCACTCCATCGAAGTCGGAGCCCAACCATTCGACGATCTGCCGGACGCGCGAAAGCTTCTCGCCGCGCTCGTCGGTGCGCAGCGTGGCGTAGGTCGTAAATAGGACGCCTTGCGCGAGCCGGATCGGCGTGCCCTGGCGAAAGCGGGAGAGCGGCGTG
>CAVZBZ010000016.1:0-114655 GCA_963773665.1 uncultured Alphaproteobacteria bacterium | reverse complement strand
CGCGCGCACGTCGGCGACGATGTGGGCAACGTCGCGATCGACGTCTTCCTCAAGCTCGCGCTTGGCATCAAGGAATGCGCGACGAAGCTTCGAAATCCGGCGATGCGCTGTCGAGCCCAAGCGGCATCGGCCGCCTCGCGGAAGCGCTCGATCCAGGCGCCGACTTCGGCGGCGCGGTCTTCAACGCGGCGCGGTTGACGATGAGGCGCGAGGTGACATCGGCGATGTGCTCGATCTCGACCAGCCTGTTCGCGCGCAGCGTGCTGCCGGTCGCACCAGATCGACGATGCGGCGGCACAGCCCCATCGTCGGCGCCAGTTCCATCGCGCCCTTGAGCCGGATGCATTCCGCCTGCACGCCGCGCGCGGCGAAATGGCGGCGCGTGATCTCGGGATATTTGGTGGCGATGCGGACATGGCTCCAGCGCGGCGGGTCGTCGCGCCCGAGTCCTCCTTGGGCGCGGCGACGACCAGGCGGCAGCGGCCGACCTTCAGATCGAGCGGCACATAGATCTCGGGATAGTCGAACTCCATCAGCACGTCGTTGCCGGCGACGCCGAGCTGCGCCGCGCCGAAGGCGACGAAGGTCGCGACATCGAAGCTGCGCACGCGGATGACGTCGAGGCCGGGACTGTTCGTGTAAGCGCAGCTGGCGGGTCTCCGGATCGTCGAAAGCGGCCTCGATCTCGATGCCGGCGCGCGCCAGGAGCGGCATCACCTCGCGAGAGATTCGCCCTTCGGCAGCGCCAGGACCAGCGTTTCATTGGCGCGCACATGCGGCAGCCTAGCGTCCGGCGGCCGACGAGGCATATTGGCTCGTTCCGCAGTTCCATCCGCCGGGTGACCGCGACTGCGTACGCCGCGCCGCCTCATTCCTTCTCGGCGACTTCGTGCTGCGGCCGCCACGCGTCGGCCAAGCCTCGCCCAGATCCTCGAGATGGCATTCGACCGCCCGATTCCAGCCGGATCGCGCCGCCGCCGGCAAAATCGAGATAGATGATCTCGCCCTCGGCGCGGAGCGCCAGGAGCACGAGGATGCGTTCGCCGTCCGAGGGCGAGAAGCCCCGGCGCTGCACGCGCGCGACGCCGTCGATGCAGAGGCCCGTAAGCGTGCGCTGGTGATTGTCGCGCTCGCCGTCCTCTTTCGGCTCCCAGCGAAAACGGTTGAGGACGAGGACGAAGCGGCGCTCGTCCGGCAGATACGCCATCTCCGCGACCGGCACGAGCGCGTCCTGGAGGATCGTCGAGATACCGCGAGATCGTCGGCGTCGTCGCGCGAAGCTTGAGGCCGGACGCCATGGCGCGGAAGACGGCTCAGCCCTCGCCGGGCAGGCGCTCGATCTCGGCGCCGCAGGCGGCGAGCTTTTCCTCGAGCCGCTCGTAGCCGCGGTCGAGGTGATAGACGCGGTTGACGATCGTCTCGCCCTCGGCGGCGAGCCCCGCCAGCACCAGCGAGACGGACGCGCGCAGATCGGTCGCCATCACCGGCGCGCCGGTCAGCTGCGCGACCCCGCGCACCATGGCCGAGGCGCCGTGCACGTTGATGTTGGCGCCCATGCGGCACAGTTCCGGCACGTGCATGAAGCGGTTCTCGAAGATCGTCTCGGTGATCATCGCGGCGCCGTCCGCCGTGCTCATGAGCGCCATCATCTGCGCCTGGAGATCGGTCGGGAAGCCCGGGAACGGCTCGGTCATCACATCGACGCCCTTGATGCGGCCGTTGCGCCGCCGCACGCGCAGCGCGTCGTTGGTCGTCTCGACCGCGACGCCGGCGCTCTCGAGGGTGCGCGCCACCGCCGCCACGAGATCCTGATCGGCGCCGACGAGGTCGAGCGCGCCGTCCGTGATCGCCGCCGCCATCATGTAGGTGCCGATTTCGATCCGGTCGGGAATGACGGTGTGCTCGGCGCCGGTGAGGCGCTCGACGCCGCTGATGCGCACGCGGTCGGTGCCGGCACCGTCGATCGCCGCACCCATCGCCCTGAGGCAGCGCGCGAGATCGACGATCTCGGGCTCGCGCGCGGCATTGACGAGAACGGTCTCGCCGCGGGCGAGCGTCGCCGCCATCATCAGGCTCTCGGTGGCGCCGACCGAGACCGTCGGAAACACGATCTCGGCGCCGACGAGGCCTTCCGGGGCGCGCGCCTCGATATAGCCCTGCGCCAGTTCGACCGTGGCGCCCAGACGCTGCAGCCCCTTGATGTGGAGATCGACCGGCCGCGTGCCGATGGCGCAACCGCCCGGGAGCGACACCCGCGCCTGGCCGAAGCGCGCGACGAGCGGCCCCAGCACCAGCACGGAGGCGCGCATCTTGCGCACCAGGTCGTAGGGCGCCGTGGTCGAGACGATGCGGCGCGCGTCGAGCACCAGGACCTGGCCCGGCTCGTCCTCGCGCTCGGCGCCGCGCATCGTCACCGAGACGCCGTGCTGCACCAGAAGATGCGCCATGGTGGTGATGTCGGCGACGCGCGGCACGCGCCGCAGGATGAGCGGCGCGTCAGTGAGGAGCGCCGCCGTCATGAGCGGCAAGGCGGCGTTCTTGGCGCCGCCGATCGGGATGCGGCCTTTGAGCGGCACGCCGCCGCGAATGCGAATTCTGTCCATAGCGCGATTTTAGAGCGGATTGCGGCGGAAGTGAGTGCGGAAAAGTGGTTCGGCGCGGTCGCTGCGCGGCCCCCTCACCCTTCCCTCTCCCCGGCGGGGAGAGGGTTTTCCTCGGAGCGCGCTTCCTCCGCCTCGCGGCTGCGCGCCTGGTCCTTGCGGCGGGCGAGATTGGACTTGAGCCGGGCGGCGAGTCGCGCTTCGCGCAGGGCCGCCTTGTCGGGAGGTTTCATCCCAAGGAACCGTGGCGCCCGGCGCCCTTCCGGTCAACCTACTCCTGCACCTTGAGTTCGGCGTGATGGGCGAGGATGAGGGCCACGGCGCGCTTGGCGGAATATTCCGGCGCCTGCTCGGGATGATGGCGGCGCCAGGCCTCGACCGCGGCGCGATAGCAGTCGACCGCGGAGCGCCCCGCCTCGCGCCCGGCGCGGAAGGCGGCCAGCACGTCGGGCGCGGCCACGTCGAGATCGTCGGGATTGTTGCTCCAGCCCATGCGCTTACGCCATCGCCGCTTCGGTCTTGTCGAGCACGAGATCGACGAGATCGCCCGCGCAGGCGACCCGCTCCGCCTCACGGGAGCATATCCGGATGCCGAACCGCACCTCGGCGGCGGCGAGGATCGCAACCTGGGCAAGGCTGTCCCAGGCCGGAAGCGAGCCCGGACCCGCCGCTTCCGAGAGCACCGCATCCTCGCATCCGAGCACGTCGCGCACGATGTCGCCGAGCACGACATAGGCGTCTTCCCGGGTCATTGAGACGAACCTGTCCTCCCTCCGGGCGGCAGGCCGCCCGTCCGGTTAGGGTAACAAGCCTCCTCCCATCCCGTTCCCGGCCCGTGGAAGGGGCCACTCCTTCGGTCTATGCTCCCTGTGCAGAACCAGGGAGCGAACGGGGTGCGGCTCAGAATCGCAAATGCCACCTACGGTGTGAACCGCGCGCTCAAGGAAGGCGCGATCAAGACGCCGCTCGATCTCGAATTCGTCGAGGTCGGTGCCATCACGACGAACGGCATGCGCCCGATGGTGCGCGAATTGGCCTTCGACATCTGCGAGATGGCGTTCACCACATATCTCTGCGCGCGCGCCGCGGGCAAGCCGATCACCGCGATCCCTGTCTTCGTCACGCGCAACTTCCACCACTGGGCCGCCTTCGTCCATGCGCAGTCCGGCATCAAATCGCCCAAGGACCTCGAAGGGCGGCGCGTCGGCGTCAATCGCGGCTACACGGTGACGACGGGATTGTGGATCCGCGGCGTGATGCAGCACGAATACGGCGTCGATCTCGACAAGATCACGTGGTGCCCGACCGACGAGGAGCATGTCGCCGAGTTCAAGGCGCCGCCCAACGTCGATCACCGTTATGTCGGGCGCTCGGCGGCGGAGCTTCTGAAGTCCGGCGAACTCGCGGCGGCGATCGGCGACATCCGCGTCGATTCGCCGGACGTGCGGCCGCTCATTCCGAACGCGCGCGAAGCAGGCTTCGCCTACTACCGCAAGACCGGAATCTACCCGGTGAACCACGGCATCGTCGTCAAGAACGCGGTGCTCGAGCGCGCGCCGGAGGTCGCAGTCGAGCTGTTCAAGGCCTATGCCGCGGCAAAGGAGATATATCGCGCCCGCCTCGCCGCGCGGCAGAACCTCGACAAGGCCGACGAGACCGCGCTGGCGCTCGCCGAGGTGGTGGGCGATCCCTTCCCGTTCGGGATTGCCCAGAACCGCAAGGCGCTCGAGACGATTGTCGCGTTCGCGGTCGAGCAGCACCTGCTGCCCCAGCGTTGGACGCCCGAGGAGCTGTTCGCGCCCTCGACGCGCACGCTCGGCTGAAATGACGACCGAGGCCAAGCTTCTCGTCGTGCAGTTCCTGCGCTGGATCGCCGACCGGCCGCGCACTTATGGCGACGTGCAGCAGGCGTGGCAAAGCACCTGCCCGCTCAACTGCGCCTGGGAGGACGCGATCACGGACGATCTCGTCGCGGCCGGCGAAGACGGCTTCCTCACGCTGACCGGTACGGGGCGCGAAAGGCTCGCAACATCCGGCCGCGATATGGTATGAGCCAGGCAACAATATCGGGCGGCTTGGTTAGGCAGAAGCTATGGGGAGGATGGGATGAGCAAAATCACCAGCATTAGCGGCGCGGTGCTCGGCATCGCGGCGGCACTCACGCTGGCCGGGCCAGCCTCGGCGCAGAACAAGGTGTGGCGCGCCTCGCACCAGTTCCCGGGCGGCAAGGGCGACGTGCGCGACGACATGGTGCAGATGATCGCCAAGGAAGTCGGCGGCGACAACGTCGCGCTCCAGGTTCAGGTCTATCCCGGCGCATCGCTGTTCAAGCCCAACGACCAGTGGGACGCGCTGGTCAACGGGCAGCTCGACATCGCGCTCTTCCCGCTCGACTACGCGAGCGGCAAGGTGGCGGCGTTCAGCGCCACGCTGATGCCCGGCCTCATCCGCAGCTCCGCGCGCGCCAAGCGGATCGACGCCTCGCCCTTCATGGCCGACATGCGCAAGATCATCGAGGATCACGGCGTGATGGTGCTGTCGGACGCGTGGTTCGCGGGCGGCATGGCGTCGAAAGAGGGCTGCATCCTCAAGCCCGAGGATCTGAAGGGCGTGAAGTTCCGCGCCGCGGGACCCACCTTCGCGGCGATGTGGGAAGCCGCCGGCGCCAACATCGTGACGCCGCCATCGAACGAGATCTACAACGCCTTCCAGACCGGCGTCGTCCAGGCGACCGACACGAGCCTCGGCACGTTCCAGTCGATGCGGCTTTACGAGCAGGTGAAGTGCCTCACCGCGCCCGGCGACAACGCGCTCTGGATGATGTACGAGCCGGTGCTGATGTCGAAGAAGAGTTTCGCGGCGCTGTCGAAGGAGCAGCAGGCGGCGGTCGTGAAGGCCGGCAAGGACGCGCAGGCCTATTACGACTCAAAATCGGCAGCGGTCGACAGCGAGGCGATCAAGGCGTTCAAGGACCACAATGTCGAGGTCGCGACGCTCAACGACGCCCAGTTCGACGCATGGCTCGCGCTCGCCAAGAAGACGTCCTACGCCCAGTACGCCAAGGACGTGCCGGACGGGCAAAAACTGCTCGACGAGGCGCTGGCCGTGAAATAGCGGCGGCGCCGGGACAATCGCGACACCGGTGCGTCTTTCGTCTTCGCGTGCTCCGCGCAGGATGAGGTAGATTGTTATGGCCTCGAGAAAATTCCTCATTCTGAGCGGAGCCCCGTAGGGGCGCAGTCGAAGGACGCACGGCCGCATTCCCGCATGGACGCATTCATCAAGTCGGTCAGGACCGTGTCGCAGGCCTGCGGCATCTTCGCCGCGGGCCTCATTGCATTGGGCGTGTTCGTCGTGTGCGAGATGGTGTTCGAGCGCTCGGTGCTCGGCACCAACACGGTGTGGCAGACCGACTTCGTCACCAATTGCCTCGTCGCCGCGACCTTCGTCGGCAGCCCCTACGTGCTGATGACGCGCGGCCACGTCAATGTCGATGTGCTGCCGCTCCACGCCGGGCCGCGGCTGCGCTATGGCCTCGCGCTGTTCGCGATCGTCATGGGCTTTGCCTTCGTCGCGGTGCTGGCCGTGCTCGGCTACAATTTCTGGCACGAGGCGTGGGCCAACAACTGGCACTCGAACACGGTGTGGCGCGAGCGCCTGTGGATTCCCTATGCGGCGATGCCGGCGGGACTGGCGCTCGTCTGCCTGCAATACGTGGTGGAGCTCATCTGCCTCGTGACCGGGCGCGAGCCGCCCTTCGGCATAACCGGCGACAAGCCGGTCAACCCCGAGGCGTTGCCGTGAGCCCCGTTGAATTGGGATCGCTCGTCCTCGTCGTGACGCTCGCCATGCTCGTCTCGGGCGTGCCAGTGGCGTTCGGCATCGGCGCCGTGTCGATCGTGTTCATTGCGTTCTTCCAGGGCTTCGACAGCCTGCACGTGGTGGCGCAGACCTTCTATTCCGGGCTCGACGATTTCACGCTCGTCTCGATTCCGATGTTCGTGATGATGGGCGCGGCGATCGGCTCCTCGCCCGCCGGCAAGGATTTGTACGAGGCGCTCGACCGCTGGCTCTATCGCCTGCCGGGCGGGCTCGTGCTGAGCAACCTGGGCGCCTGCGCCATCTTCGCGGCATTGACCGGATCCTCGCCCGCCTGCTGCGCCGCGATCGGCAAGATGGGCATTCCCGAGATGCGCCGGCGGGGATATCCCGACGGCGTCGCCACCGGCTCCATTTGCGCCGGCGGCACGCTCGGCATCCTGATCCCGCCGTCGATCACCTTCATCCTCTACGGCATCGCGACCGAGAACTCGATCGGGCGCCTCTTCCTCGCCGGGGTCGTGCCGGGGCTGATGCTGACCGGGCTCTTCATGGTGTGGACGCTGTTCCGCATCTGGCAGACGGGGTTCCGCGCCTATGAGGCCTCCTTCCGCTATAGCTGGCGCGAGAAATTCACCTCCGTGCCGAAGATCGCGCCCTTCCTTCTCATCATCGCGGGCGTGATGTACGCGCTCTATGGCGGGCTCGCGACGCCGTCGGAGGCGGCGGGCGTGGGCGCGGCGCTGTGCTTCCTGCTCGCGGTCGGAATCTACCGCATGTGGAGCCCGCTCGCGTGGTGGCAGATCCTGCGCGACACGGCGCGCGAATTGATCATGATCCTCACCATCATCGCGGCCGCGGTGCTGTTCGGATACATGCTGACCTCGCTTTATCTCACCCAGACCCTGGCGCAGGGCATCGCCGACATGCATGCCAATCGCTGGGTGCTGATGTTATTGATCAACCTGTTCCTTCTGGTGTGCGGCTTCTTCATTCCGCCGGCGGCGGTGATCTTGATGACCAGCCCGATCCTTTTGCCGATCATCACCGCGGCCGGGTTCGACCCGATCTGGTTCGGCGTCATCCTCACCATCAACATGGAGATCGGGCTCATCCACCCGCCCGTGGGGCTCAACATCTACATCGTCAGCGCGATCGCGCCGGACGTGCCGCTCGCCACAGTGATGTGGGGCACGCTGCCCTATGTCCTGTGCATGATGCTGCAGATCGTGATCCTGTGCGCCTTCCCCGAGATCGCCACCTGGCTGCCCGATTACCTGATGGGCGCCGGACACTGACGCGTGCCGCCTTGTAAAGCGCGCCGCCCTTGTGTATGCCGCCGCGGGCGCTGCCGTAGCTCAGTGGTAGAGCACCCCCTTGGTAATCCGGACCCATTGTATAGATTTCTTGATTTTCAAAGGCTTAATGGACATTAGCGGACGGGAATAGTCACGATTTGCCACCCGAGTCCTCACAAAACTCCTCACAGTCCTGACTTGCCGTGTAGCAGTTCTGACAAGACTGGTCGTGGTCCGAGCGAGCACAATATACCGATTTGTCTTGAAGCCCAGCGCTGGATCAGCTGGAGGCCAAAATCTCTAGCAGGCTGTTGGGTCGTGTCCCCGGTGGTGGTGTAGGAGCTGTGGGTAAGTAGCCTGCCGCAGCGACCGCAAGAGTCAGGCGGCGGCGGGCTACTTATCCACGGCGGTGGCCACCGCGGTGTTCTTCGGTAGGGTTGGGTTGCGACACGCAACTCTGACCTGGAGACCACCACGATGACCGACGACAAGATCGCGCTTCGCGAGCTGCTGGAAAAGGGCTCTGACGCGACGTTCCTTCGCGAGATGATCGGCTTTGCCGCGACCCGTCTGATGGAGTTGGAGAGCGAGAGCCTGTGCGGCGCCGGGCACGGCGAGCGCAGCGATGCCCGGCGCAACCATCGCAATGGCTATCGCGACCGCGACTGGGAGACCCGCGCCGGCACGGTCGAGCTGCGCATTCCGAAGCTGCGCCGGGGCAGCTACTTTCCGGGCTTCCTGGAGCCGCGCCGCACCGCCGAGAAGGCGCTCACGGCGGTCATTCAGGAGGCCTACGTCCAGGGGATATCGACCCGCTCGGTGGACGAGCTGGTGAAGGCCATGGGCATGGAGGGCGTCAGCAAGAGCCAGGTCTCGCGGCTCTGCGGCGAGATCGACGAGCGCGTCAAAGCCTTCCTGTCGCGGCCGATCGAGGGCGAGTGGCCGTATCTCTGGCTCGATGCGACCTACGTCAAAGCGCGCCGCGACCACCACATCGTCTCGGTCGCGGTCATCGTCGCGGTGGCCGTGAACACCGACGGGCGCCGCGAGGTGCTCGGCATGACCGTCGGTGACAGCGAAGCCGAGCCGTTCTGGATCGGGTTCCTGCGCGGCCTGCGCCAGCGCGGCCTGCGCGGCGTCAAGCTCGTCGTCTCCGACGCGCATGACGGGCTCAAGGCCGCGATCACCAAGATCCTCAACGCGACATGGCAACGCTGCCGCTTCCACTTCATGCGCAACGCCATGGCGCATGCGGGCAAGACGCAGCGCCGCATCGTCGCCGCGTGGATCGGCACGGCGTTCGCCGAGACCGACCCCGAAGCGGCGCGAGCCCAGTGGCGCAAGGTCGCCGACCAGGCCCGGCCGCGAGTGCCCAAGCTGGCGGCCCTGATGGACGACGCAGAGGCCGACGTGCTCGCCTACATGGGCTTCCCGGCGCCGCACCGCGCCCAGCTCTGTAGCACCAACCCGCTGGAGCGGCTCAACAAGGAGATCAAGCGCCGCAGCGATGTCGTCGGAATCTTCCCCAACGAAGCCGCCGTCATCCGCCTCGTCGGCGCACTGCTGCTCGAGCAGAACGACGAATGGGCCACCACGCGACGCTACATGAGTTTGGAGACGCTCGGTGCCGTGAGCGATACTGCCCTCGTCAGCTTGCCAGCCCTGGCAACCTGACGGCGGTCCAACCCGCCGGCGAGCACTGCTCTTACACCACGCCCTGGGGCACGATCGGCTGTTGAAAAACCCGTAGCGACTTTTGCTGGCGCATGATTCACTCGACTGGGGCTGATGTCGAGTGGGGGCCGGCGTGCGCGGGTCGGATGAACGGTCTGGAGAGTTGTTTTCCTACGTCGATCTGGAAGCTCGGGTGCCGCGGGATCACCCGTTGCGGCCGATCCGCGAGATCGCCAATGCGGCCTTGGCGGATTTGTCGCAGGAGTTCGCGGCGCTTTATTCGGGGCTTGGGCGCCCGTCGATCGCGCCTGAGATGCTGTTGCGGGCGATGCTGCTCCAGGCATTCTATTCGGTCCGGTCGGAACGCCAGTTGATGGAGCGGCTAGAGTTCGATCTGCTGTTCCGATGGTTCGTGGGGCTTGGCATCGATGATCCGGTCTGGGACCATTCGACCTTCTCGAAGAATCGCGACCGGCTCTTGAATGGCGAGATCGCGACCAAGTTCCTGACGGCGGTGCTGGCGCGACCGAAAGTGAAGCGGCTCCTTTCGACTGAGCATTTCTCGGTGGACGGTACGCTGATAGAGGCCTGGGCCTCGATGAAGAGCGTCAAGCCGAAGGGGAAGGGTGGCGATGACGCCGGCCCCGGCGGGCGCAATCCGGAGGCCGACTTCAAGGGCGAGAAGCGCTCGAACGAGACGCATGCGAGCACCACCGACCCCGATGCCAGGCTCTATCGCAAAGGTCCCGGCATGGAGGCAAGGCTGTGCTTCATCGGCCATGGGCTGATGGAGAACCGCTCGGGCCTGATCGTCGATGCGCGGCTGACGCGGGTGTCGGGCCATGCCGAGCGGCTCGCCGCGCTCGACATGATCGCGGCGCGGGCCGAGCGCCCGTGCGCGATTTCGCTCGGGATGGACAAGGGCTACGACGCCAAGGATTTCGTCGAGGAGCTGCGCACGATGAACGTGCGCCCACACGTGGCACGGAACACCAGCCGACGCCGCTCGGCGATCGACAAGCGCACGACGCGCCATCCCGGCTATGCCGCAAGCCAGCGCATCCGCAAGCGGATTGAAGAGGCGTTCGGCTGGATCAAGACGGTGGCGGGGATGCGCAAGACCAAGCTGCGTGGGTTGCCGAAGGTCGATTGGGCCTTCACCTTCGCTATCGCGGCCTACAACCTCGTGCGCCTGCCAAAGCTCATGGCAGAGCCGATATGACACCGAAGCCCCCAAAGCGCCTCAAGGGAAAATGACGGATCGTCGAGACGGAGCTGTGGGACGCCGACCATCTCGACTTGGTTGCGCCGGCCCACATCGCCTTCGACGGCAAAGGCCGCGGCGAATTCGCCTTCGGCGCGCTCACCGCTACGCTCGAAGCGGCATTCACGCCCAGCGGAGCCCACTTCGACTGGCATGGCTTCGACGAAGGAGACGAGGTCTCAGGTGGCGGCTGGGCCGAACGCGAGGGTGACGGCTCGCTTACCGGCGAAATCACGTTCCACAACGGCGATGAAACCACCTTTCGAGCGCGGCCGTGGTGATTTCTTCAACGGCCTGCTAGGGGAGACCCTGGCTCCAATCATTCCGCGCGGATTGGGCGTTTGAGGATGGAGCGCATATCCCTGGCTTTCCGTTCGGCAATGTACGCCTTGCGCGGCGGATTCCTCATTCGCCCCTTCGTGATTGCCATCGCCCTCGGCACCGCCGGGGCTGTGCTGTCGTCGCTGGAAGAAGCCATACCTGCGATCGACGCCTGGGTTCCGGCGACCCTGTTCCCATCCCGGGACGATCCTCAGGTCGCGCAGGTGATCCTGAGCAGCATCGCGACCTCGATCATGACCGTGGTGTCGATCGTGTTCGCGATCCTGCTGATGACGCTCACGCTCGCGTCAACCCAGTTCTCGCCGCGGATTCTGGTCAGCTTCGTCCGAGATCGCACCACGCAATGGACGCTCGGGGTATTGCTCGGCACGTTCTCGTATTGCATGGCGGCCCTTCCCGCGGCCAGGTCGTTGCCCCGTCGTCTGACGGTAGGACAACGGACTCTGACTCCGCCAGTCTAGGTTCAAATCCTAGTCCCCCAGCCAACCTCCTTCATCGCCCCTTTGCAGCGCGAACTATATTTCCGCATTTCCGCAGGCTTGGATTTCGGCCGATCCGGCAGTAAGACAGCCGCACTACGGGGGAGGATGGCGGTGGCGGGGCAGAGCGGGCCGGCTCTTTACACGCGGAGCTTCGCGGAAGTGCGCGACGCGCTCATGGAGCGCGCGCGGGCGGCGCGCAATCCGATGGATTTCGTGGCGCCGGAAGCAGCCCACGCGGTGCTCGACCGGCTCGGCACGCTCGAGCGCGAGCGCTGGGCCGAGGCGTGGAGCGCCCCCGCCGAGCAGCATTTCTCCGCCGGCCAAAAGGCCGATGAAAAAGGCGACGCCGAGACCGCGCGGCGCGAGTATCTTGCTTCCTTCGGCCTCTTTCGCGTCGCGCGATATCCAGCACCCAACTCGCCGGCCAAGATGCGCGCCTATCGGCGCTCGCAGGACGCCTATTTCAAGGTGGCCGCGTTCGCCGAGCCGCGCGTCGAGCGCGTCGCGATGCCCTATGTCGGCGATCAGGCGCCGGGCGCGGTCATCGTCGGATATCTCCACCGGCCGCGCTGCGACGGCAAACTCCCGGTCGTCGTGCAGTGGGGCGGCATCGATTCGTTCAAGGAGGACCGCCGGCCCGCGCCCTACCTCGCGGCCGGGCTGGCCGTCCTGGCGATGGACATGCCCGGCGTCGGCGACGCGCCGATCCCGGGGTCCGAGCGCGGCGAGGAATTGTGGAACGGCGTGTTCGACTGGATCGCCGCCGAGCCCGGGCTCGACGAGCGCCGCATCGCCGTCGTTGGCGCGAGCACCGGCGGCTATTGGGCGGCGAAGCTCGCGCACACCCATCGCGACCGCATCGCCGCCGCGGTCGATCACGGCGGCCCGGCGCATCTGGCGTTCCAAGCTTCCTGGATCGAGCGCGCGTCGCGCGGCGAGTATCCGTTCGAGCTGGCCGAGACACTGGCCTCCGCCTTCGGCCGCGCGACCGCGGCGGAATGGCTCGACTATGCGCCGCGCCTGTCGCTTCTCGACCAGGGCATCCTCGATCGTCCCTCGGCGCCGCTTCTCTGCGTCAACGGCGTCGACGATTCGATCTTCCCGATCGAAGACATGCACTTGCTGTTGCGGCACGGCAGCGCAAAATGCGCCCGGTTCTATCCGGGCGGGCACATGGGGCACGATCCGAACCTGTTCCCCACCATCGTCGGCTGGATTACAAAGGAATTGTCGCGCGCGGCTTGAGCTGACCGCGCCGTCTTCGGGCGGGCGGCAGATTCCATGGGGAGGGGTTTCATGAGTTCAGTTCCGTCACCGGCCCGGCCGCGCGCCGCGCATTTGGGCCTGGCCGTCGTCCTCGTCGCGATCGGGTTCGCGCTGCTGGCGCCGACCCGGCTCGACATCGCCATCATCCTGAAAGAGGTGATGAGCGGGATCGGCGTGGCAAGCCTCGCAGCCGCCGGATTGATCTCGACCGCGACGCTGCTGGGCGATGGCGTCTTCGAGCTGCTGTTCGGCGGCATGTCCGACCGCTGGAGCCGGATGGGAACCTTGGCGCTCGGCGTGGCGGTCTATTCGCTCTTCAGCATCCTGAGCGCGGTGGCGACGAACCTGCCGACGCTTTATCTCATGCGCATCCTGCTGGGCGTCGGCCAGGCGATGTTCATTCCTGCCTACTTCGCCTTCGTCGGCGGCATCTATGGCAAGCGCCGCGGCCTGTTGTGCGGCTCGCTCGCCGGGCTCTTCACGATCGGCGTAGCACTCAACCCGATCCTGACCAAGGACATGTACCAGGCGACGGGGCAATGGCAGACGCCGTTCATCGCCTACGGCGCGTTCGGGCTCGTGCTGGCGGTGGGGATCTTTCTCATCGGCCGCGGACGCAGCCGGGTCTACGACACGCGCCTGCAGGCGATCGCGCCCCCCGCGGTGTCGCACGCCGGCTCGCGCACGGCGTGGATTTTCAACCGCAACATGATCCTGCTGCTCATCACCATGATGTTCTGGGGCCTGACGCAATACGGCTTCCTCGGCATCTTCGTGACCTATCTCAGGAGCCAGCAGCATTTCACGCTCGGCCAAGCGGCCGACGTGGCGGCGATCGCGGGCTGGTCGTCGTTCGGGTTCAGCTTCGTCGCGGGCTATCTCTCGGATCATATCGGGCGGCGCCGCTCGCTCCTCATCTTCGGCTGCGTCGCGCTCGCACTGGCGGCACCGCTCTTCATCCTGCCGCAGAGCTTCGTCTCGGCCGCGATCCTGACCTCGATCTTCCAGGCGGCGAACGGGACCTTCTATCCGATCGGCGTGGCCTACGCGCAGGATTTCGCGGCAGCCGAGCATCTCGGCTCGCATTCGGGCGCGGTGAGCGGCATGGGCCATCTCGTCGCGGGCATCGCGGGATTCGTCGTGGCGAGCATCGCCGGCGCGTACGGCTATGCGGCGCTCGGCTGGTTCTTCGTCGCGGCAAGCATGGTCATGGTCATTACCATCGCCCTGACGCGCGATCCCCGCGAAACGGCGGCGCCTCGGCTCGCATCCTCGGCGGCGGCCGAGTAAGCGCGCCTATTCGGCAACGACCGGCTTCACCTCCTTGAGGCGCGGCAGGACTTCGGTCGCGAAGAGGCGGATGCCCTTTTCCGACTCGGCGTGCGTCATGAAGCCGCTGCGGCCGATCAGCGACAGGTGCCCGAAGCCGCCGACGCGGTCGTAGAATTCCATGATCTGGCGATAGACGCTGTCGGGATTGCCGGCGAAGAGAATGCCCTGCGCCATCGCCTGCGCCGGGTCGATCGAGATGAGCCGCGCGGCATTGACGCCGGCGGGCGCCACGCCCTTCTCGGCATTCTCCAAGGGCGGCGGCGCATCGGCCCTGGGCGCGGTGCGATAGACCTGCGGCGCAAAGCGCGGCGGCATCGCGCCCGGCAGGAACTTCGCGAATTGCGGCGCGGATTTGAGGCTGGTGTTGAGGAACCACAGCAACTTGCTGCCGACGCGCACGCCTTCCTCGTCGGTGTCGCCGACATAGGCCAACGCGGCATAGGCGAATTTGTCGGTCGTGACCTTGGGCAATCCCGCCTCGGCGCGGGCATTGCGATAGGCGGCGTAGGCGCGCTTCGTGCCCTCGGGGCCGCGCAGCACCAGCACGTGCACGAGGCCGCGCCGTCCGACCTCGGCCGCGGTCTCGGGATCGCCCGTGGCGCACCACATGCGCGGATGCGGCTTCTGCCACGGCCGCGGCCAGATGTTCACGTGGCGATGCGTGAAATGCTTGCCTTCCCAGCTGAACGGCCCGTCATGCGAGGAGAGCGCCTTGGTGATGAGGTCGATCGCCTCCCAATAGCGCTCGACATTGCCGACCGGGTTGGCGTTGGCCGACGCCATCTCGCTGCCGCCCGACTTGACGAAGCCGATCTCGAGCCGGCCGCGGGAAATGACGTCGGCGGTGGCGTATTCCTCGGCCGCGCGCACCGGATCGTGGCGCAGCGAGACGAGCGTGCCGAGGCTCAGGATGCGCGCCTTCCGCGTCTGGCGCGCCAGAATGCCGACGAGCATCGGGTTGGAGCTCAGGAGCGAATTGATCCCGGCGTGATGCTCGATCGCCAGCACGTTCATGCCGAGCTCGTCGCACAGCAGGAACTCGTCGATCACCTCGGCGAAGAGATCGGCGGCGATGCGCGGGTCGCAATACCGGCTCGGCAGGCTCGCGCGCACCGAATCGGCGGCGTCGAGCACCTCCTGCGGCACGAAGGGATAAGGGATTTCGCATTGCCACCAGGCGTCCATGGCGTTTCTCAGATCTCGAGGAAGGCGAGAACGCGCTCGGCGAAGGCGCCGGGCTGCTCGATCTCGGGATGGTGCCCGGCCGCGGCGATGAGCTGAAACCGCGCGCCGGGAATGAGCGCGCTGTAGGCCTTGCCATAGCCCGGCGCGACGATGCCGTCGTCTTCGCCCCACAGCACCAGCGTCGGCACGGCGATGCGCGCGAGCCAGCGATTGAGGCGCGGATTGTGCATATAGGGCTGCCAGCCATAGAGGCACAGCGCCTCGCGGTCCCTGGCATAGCGCACGATCTCGTCGTCCGGCATGGCGTTGAAATCGGGCGCATGGCGCGGAGCGTCCCGCCAGCGCCGCTTCGCCACGTCGCGCGGGTGCGTGTTGAAGATGTCGAGAATGTCCGGCGTCTCGCGCCCGCTGATCTTGAGGCCGAGCGCGTCGACCAGCACGAGTTTCTCGATGCGGTGGCAGGAGGCGGCGGCCATTTCCGCGGCGAGCCAGCCGCCGAACGAGAAGCCCACGACGCTCGCCTTCTCGCCGAGCCCGTCGAGCAGCTCGAGATAGAGATGCACGAGGTCGTACACATGGCTCACATCGCCGGGCCGCGGCGAGCCGCCGAAGCCGGGGCTCGAGGGCGCGACGATCTCGAAGCGCCGCGCCAGAAGGTCGAGAAACGGCGCCCGCGGCGAAATCGTCTCGAGCCCGTGCAGCAGCAGGAGTTTTGGCCCCTGCCCTCGCCGCAGCGTCTCGAGCTCGATCCCGGCCACGGTCAATCGCTCAGCGCCCAATTCCACGCCCCCGCAACAGCCTCGCCCAAAATTAGTCGCTCCATGATATAAATGCCAAGGGAGTGCGGATTTGCGCGAGGGATGTTCCATGGCGGCGATGAGAGACGAGAGCGGCGCTTCGGAATGGGAAATGCGGGTGGAGCTGGCGGCCGCTTTTCGCGCCGCATATCACTACGGCTGGAACCGCGGCATCAACAATCACATGACGGCGCGCCTGCCGGACGGCAGCGGGCATTTCCTGATGAATCCGCGCGGCATCGGCTGGCACGAGATCACCGCAGCGAACCTCCTGAAGCTCGACCGCGACGGCAATTTGCTGAGCAACACCGAGTTGCGGCCGGGCCCGGCCGGGCTCAATTTCCACAGCGCGATCCTGCGCGAGAAGCCCGACATCAACTGCACGATCCATGTGCACCCGATGCAGGGCGTGATCGTCTCGGCGCTCGAAGGGGGCTTGCAGTTCTACGATCAGGAAAGCTGCGCCATCTACGGCCAGGTGAGCTATCACGAGTTCGAAGGGCTCGCCCAGGAAAAGGACGCGGCGCCGCGGATCATCGCCGACCTCGGCGACAAGTTCACGATGATCATGGAGAATCACGGCCTCCTGACCGTCGGGCGCACGATCGGCGAAGCCTTCACCTACATGGACAAGCTGCTCCGCGCCTGCGAGACGCAGGTCCGCATCCTGTTCACCGGCGTCCCCGCGCGCCGCGTCCCGCGCGAGGTTTGCGAACACACCTATAGCCAGATGGCCGCGCGCCAGGGCAACAAGCCGGCGGGCGAGCTCGAATGGCGGATGCACGTGCGCATGATGGAGCAGCTCGACCCGTCCTTCGCCAAGGCGGGCTGAGCCATGCCGGCCCACTGGTGACCGGCTCGGCGCGTTCTATCCCGAGGCGGGCCTCGCCTTCGAGATCGGCGCGCGGGCCTCGGCGACATCGCCTATTCGGAACGCGAGGTGCTCGGCCTCAGATTTCCGCCGAGCGTGGGAACCGAGGACTGCACGGCCGCAGCGTCGTGTTAGGGCGCGCGAGCTTTCGCCGCTGCCTTGCGCGGAGCCGGCTCCGCCCGATCCGCTGCTTCCTTCGCCAGCCTCAGCTGGCGCAGCCGCGTTGTCTTTTCGTCCTCGGCGAGGCGCTCTTTCGCGCGAGTGGCCACCCGCTCCGCTTCCTTCTGGCTGCGGCGCGCGATTTCTTCTTCCGCCTTTCCGCGCGTATCGGCGCGTGTGCCCATGATCGCTCCTCGAGTGGCAGGCCAGCGTGGTACCTGCCGGTCGAGAATGCAAGCGCGCATGAAATTCGCGTTATAGGCAAATATCTTATGTCTTTCACGCGCCCTTCCTCCTAATCATGCCCGATCGGCATTTTTTCCGATGGCTCTGAGCGCAGCGGGACCCGCTCGCAGCGATTTTGCTGGCCAACGAATTCGAGCGCCAGGCTGCGTCCCTCTCGAGGCGCGCATTGCCTCCCGCAAGTGAGAGGCAACTGTCGCGCGGCACCGAGACGGTCGAAGCGTGGACCGACGGGCGCATGCTTTATCGGATCGGGCGGTAGGCTAGGGCTCCTGCGGCTCCTGCGGCTCGTCGCCCGGCGGCGGCTCGGACCCGGGCTCGCGCTCGGCCTTGCGTTTTGCGACCGCTTCCTGCTGCTTTTGCAGCTTCTCCTTCTTGCGCTCTTCCTTCGCGCGGTTCCGCTCGCTGCGCAATTGGCGATAATTCGTTCTGAACGCCATCGGCATATCCCTCCGGTTGCGCGCCCGCCTATGCGGTGGCGACTGCGTAACCCGCTTGCGTCAGGGTCAAGGTGCCGTCCGCGGCCCTGAGCCAGCCATGCTCCTTGGCATAGCTCACGGCGCGCTCGAACTCGGCCGAAGTCACGCCTTGCGGCGAGAGCAGCGCGTGGAGCGCGGTCGCGGCGAGCATGCGTCCGGGTGTCGCGCGATAATCCTCGACGAAGCCGCGCAGGATGTCACGCGCGGATTGCTCGGCGAGCGGCGCGTCGCGCGGCGGAACGCGGGGCGGCGGCGCCTCCTCGGCCGGGCCGAAGCGGCGGGCGATTTCCGCGGCATCCATCACGACGCTGCCCGACGGGTCCCTGATCGCATGGACCGCGAAGCCGAGCTTCACGAAATGCGCCGCGCGCTCGAGCGCGGTTCCTTCGTTCGGCGTGCGAACCGTGCTCCAGTTTCCGTCGGGGCGCATGGATGTGTCCCACAGAACGGTCCAGGGCGGACCGCTGTCGGGCGCCACGAGGTGATCGCCGTGGACGATCATCTTGCGCGTGTGCTTGGCCATCGGAGCCTCTCTTATCTGGCGGCGCGCGCGGAATGGTCGGAGGAGCGGCCCGCGTCCGGGCGGCGCGGCGGCTGACCGCGCCAGTTGCGCCGCTTTCCGGGGGGACGCGCGGCCGCTTGATCCTGCCGCGGCGGGGACTGAGCCGCGCCGCGATCGGCGGACGCGCGCGGGTGGTCGAGCACCGCGATCCTGAGCCGCGTGAGCTTCTCGATGTCGGCGAGGAAGGCGCGCTCCGAGCCGTCGCACAGCGAGATCGCCATGCCCGAGGCGCCGGCGCGCGCCGTGCGGCCGATGCGGTGGACATAGCTCTCGGCCTCGACCGGTATGTCGAAATTGATGACGTGGCTCACGCCCTCGACATCGATGCCGCGCGCGGCGATGTCGGTCGCGACCAGCACGCGGACGTGGCCGCTGCGAAAGGCGGCGAGCGCGCGCTGCCGCGCCGCCTGCGACTTGTTGCCGTGGATCGCCTCCGCCCGGATGTCGGCGCGGGCAAGCCGCTCGGCGATCCGGTTGGCGCCGTGCTTGGTGCGGGCGAATACGAGCGCGCGCGAGACCGTAGGATCGCGCAGGAGATCGTTCAGCACCGGCGATTTATCGGCACTCGCGACGAAGATGACGCGCTGCTCGACGAGGTCGACCGTCGTCGCCGGCGGCGTCACTTCGACGCGGACCGGCTGGCGCAGGATGCCGGCAGCAAGCCGCGCGATGCTGTCCGGCATGGTGGCCGAGAACAGCAGGTTCTGACGCTCCTTCGGCAGCAGCGCGATGATGCGCTTCACGTCGGGAAGGAAGCCCATGTCGAGCATGCGGTCGGCTTCGTCGAGCACGAGCACGGACACCCGGTCGAAGCGCACGGCCTTCTGGGCGGCGAGATCGAGGAGGCGCCCCGGCGTCGCGACGAGGATGTCGATCCCGCGCGCGAGCGACTCGACCTGCGGCCTTTGGCCGACGCCGCCGAACACCACGGCGCAGCGCAGCTTCAGATTGCGCCCGTAGGTGCGGAAGCTGTCTGCGACCTGGATGGCAAGCTCGCGAGTTGGCACGAGCACCAGGGCGCGCGGATCGCGGCCGCCGCGCTCGGGGCCTTGCGAAAGCCTTTGCAGGATGGGAAGCGCGAAGGCGGCGGTCTTGCCGGTCCCGGTCTGCGCCAGGCCGAGAACGTCGCGACCCGCCAGAAGCGGTGGAATGGCCTGCGCCTGGATCGGCGTGGGATCGGTGTAATTCGCCGCGGCAAGCGCGCGCAGCAGGGGCTCGGTTAGGCTGAGTTCGGAAAAGGATTTGTGCAAAAGAGGTGCTTTCTTCATCAGGGTGGGTGACGCATGCTCGCGGGAAATGCGCGCATGCGAGCGAATTGTCGCTTCACCCTGGATGAAGCCCGTCCCGCGCGACTGGGAATTCCGGTTGACGAGTGATGTCTCTGAAAGCGCCGGTGTTAACACCTGGGGCGCGTCGCGCATCCGCGAGAGTACCGCTTTGCGTTAGATGGCGGTTGCGCCCCGGGAAGTCAAGCAAACTCAGCGTCGCGGAATGAGGCAGAAGCCCTGCGCTTCGACGCCCAAGGCCGGGTTGAACTTGCTGCGGAAGTTCTCGAACGCGACCGCGGCGGTGAGCTCGACGAGCTGCGGCTCGCTGAAATGAAGCTTCAGCCGCTCGAACAGCGCGTCATCCACCCGCTCGCCGGTAACGGTCATGCGCTCGGCATATTCGAGCGCCACGCGCTCAGCATCGCTGAAGAGCGCGCTGTCGCGCCAGCCGGTCGCCGCCTCGAGCTTCGCCTCGCCGCTTCCTTCCATCACACGGATGGAATTGATGTCGATTTAAAAGGGGCAGCCGTTGATGCTCGCGACCCTCAGATAGACGAGCGCCAGAAGCGCCTTCGGCAGCTGCCCCGACTGCTCGATCGCGGCTCCCAGCTGCTTTGCCGCGCGCAGGATCGGCGGGCAATGCGCCATCACCTTGGTCGGATTGAGGAGATAGCCGAACAGCTCGCGCTCCTTTTCGAGCAGCTCGGCAAGCGCGGCGTCGCCGCCCGCATCCTCGATCTCGCGCACTCTCGCCATGGCTTCTCCTTCGCGTCGTTGACGCTGCCGCGTACCGCCCCTAGCGTAAAACACGTTGCGGCGCGCGTCGAGGCGAAGCGGACGGCCGGAAGGGGACTCCATGAAGGCAATGACGCCGCTCTCGCTCCTGGCAGTTTTCCTGCTCGTCCTGCTCCTGCCGCTTTTGTTCGGCGAGCTGATGACGGCGAGCCTCGTGAAGCTTCATCTGGCGCCCGGCACCGCACTTCTCGTCACGCTCGCGATCTTCGTGGGCAGCGTCGTCAACATTCCGGTGAAGCGCATCGCGCACGACCGGGTCGTGCCCCGGCACCCGCTCGCGGTGTTCGGACTCGACGAGGTCTTGCCTGGGCTCGGCGGCGAGAGCCGCGAGACGATCATCGCGGTCAATCTTGGCGGCTGCATCATTCCGGCGGGGCTCGCGCTCTACGAGCTTGCCCATATCGTGGCGCTCGGGCCGGGACCCATCGTTGGCGTCGCGATCGCCGCCTTCGTCAATATCGTCATCTGCTGGCGCATCGCGCGGCCGGTGCCCGGCGTCGGCATCCTGCTGCCGGGCCTCGTGCCGGCGCTGGGCGCAGCGCTCCTCGCGATCATCCTGGTGCCGGCCGACGCGGCGCCGGTCTCGTTCGTCGCGGGCGTTGCCGGTCCGCTCATCGGCGCCGACCTCTTTCACCTCCGCGAGATCGAGAAGAGCGCGACGGGCGTTGCCAGCATCGGCGGCGCCGGGACGTTCGACGGCATCGTGCTTTCGGGAATTGTTGCCGCGTACCTCGCGTGAGCAGCGCGCCATATTGCGCCCGCACAGTGCGGGCAGCGGAAATTGCGCATACAAATGCATGGGAATTTGCGAACGAGGCGGAAACGAATTCGCCGCGCCCGCATACGATTGCGTGCGCATGTGCGGAACAGACGCCGAACCGGACCGCCGTTCCAACGGCAATTTTCTTTTATCATGCGAATGAAAATAAGTAATCTCATAGATATTTGATCCTAATCAAAATCATGCACCAGCCGACGGTCCCGGTTTGCGCACCGCAGCAGTCATGACGCCGAATCTTTTTTGTCGCAGCAAAACTTGATCTGAATCAATAATGGCTCCGATTGAGCAGAACAAACCAACTTGATCTGTGTCAAAGCCATGCTTGGCTCGCTTGTCCATGCTGCCGTCTGAAATCCCGACGACCGTATTTCCGTGGCGGCACATGTGTTATTCACCACGAGGGTTCCAACTGCGGGAACAGGATAAGAGCCAGCACGCATGCCGACGCGCCGCTTTCACGTCACGATCGAACCGCGCGTCTCGGGAGTGCCGTTTCGCGAACGCTCGCGCGGCAGACCCGTATCGCTGCTCGACGAGGCCGACACGTCCGCGCTCGCCGCGATGGGCACGATCGTGCAATGGCCCAAGGGCGCGCCGGCCTATCGCGCGAAGGGCGCGGCCGACAGCATCTACAACCTCGTCCAGGGCGTGGTGAAAACCTACGACATCCTGCCGGACGACAGCATCAGCGTCTCGGGCTTCCATTTCGCAGGCGATCTGTTCGGTCTGGCCGAACAAGGCCAATACGTCGAATCGGCCGAAGCGGTCATCCCGTCGGTCGCCTTCCGCATTCCGCTCGATGCGCTCGAAGCGCACCTCGCGCGCAATGCGGCGCTTGGCATGCGGCTTCTGTGCAAGGCCGCCGACGAACTGCGCAAGCAGCGCCGCCACGCCCTGATCCTCGCCCGGAACGACGCGCTCGGCAGGTTCGCGATGTTCCTGCGCATGCTCGAAGAGCTTGTGCCCGCGCGCGGGGCGGACGCCGTTATTTATTTTCCGATGTCGCGGGGCGATGCGGCGCAGTTCATCGGCCTCACGCTCGAGGCGATGAGCCGCGCGTCGAGCGGGCTCGAGAAGGCACGCGTCGTGAAGTTCCTCGATCGGCATCATTTCCAGATCGCTGACCGCCAGCGTTTCGACCAGCTCCTGGCCGGCACCTACCAGCCCGCGGTTGGCCGCGCCAAGCCGGCGAAGCCCGTCCCCGGCGCCACGCCCCGCAAGCGCACGAAGCGATAGGACGCGGCGCCATCCGCGCTATGATCGGGCCTGGAGGTGATCCATGAGCCCTTCCGCCGAGCGCGCGCTGGCCGCCGTCGCGGTCAAGTCGCGGCAGATCGAGGTGAGAGAGTTCCCGCTGCCCGAAATTCCCGTCGATGCCGGACTCTTGCGGATCGAGGCGACCGGGATCTGCGGCAGCGACTGGGGCATGTATCTCAACGAGCGGCCGGGCCCGCGCATCCTCGGACACGAGATGATCGGCATTGTCGAGCGGCTCGGCGATGTCGCGCGATCGCGCTGGGGCGTGAGCGAAGGCGACCGCGTCGCGCTCGAGGAATATCTGCCGTGCGGCCATTGCGAATATTGCCGCACCGGCGAGTACCGCTCCTGCCTCGAGACCGACAACCGGCTTGCCGGCGGCATCCGCTACGGCTCGACGCCGCTTACCGTGGCGCCGGCGCTGTGGGGTGGCTACAGCCAGTATCTCTACATGCATCCGCGCACGGTCGTTCACCGCGTGCCGGCCGGGGTTCCCACGCACATCGCCGCCATGGCGCTGCCGATCGGCAACGGCTTCCAGTGGGCCTGGCTCGATGGCGGCGCGGGTCCGGGCAAGACCGTCGTCGTCCAAGGGCCGGGGCAGCAAGGCCTCGGCTGCGTCATAGCATCTTCGGTCGTGGGCGCGGACCAGATCATCGTCACCGGCCTTGCGCGCGACGAACGCCGCCTTGCGGTCGCGCGCGAGCTTGGCGCGCATCACACCGTCGCCGTGGACAAGGAGAATCTGCAAGACGCCGTGAAGCGCATCACCGACGGCCGCATGGCGGACATCGTCGTCGATGCGAGCGGCGGCGGACCCGAGATCGTCAACGCGTCGATCGCGCTCTTGCGCAAGCGCGGCGTTCTGGTGATCGCGGCGCGCAAGGGCCCGATCGAGGGCTTCGACCTCCGCCAGATCGTCGACAAGCAGGTCATTCTGCGCGGCACGCGCGGCCACAGTTTCGAGGCGGTGGAGCGCGCGCTCGGCACCATGGCGAGGGCGCGCTTCCCGTTGGAGCGCATGTCGAGCCACGTCGTCGGCCTCAAGGACATCGACGAAGCGCTGCGAATGGTGGGCGGCGAGAGCGAGGAGCGTTCGATCCATGTCACCGTCGCACCCTGGAGCTGAGCGATGCTGAGCCGGAACGACAGCGACCGCCTCGTCCGCGTCGGCAGGGCCACGCCGATGGGCGAGCTGCTGCGGCGCTATTGGCAGCCCGCCGCGCTTTCGTCCGAGCTGCCGGAGAAGGACGGCGCGCCGCTGCGGGTGCGGCTTCTCGGCGAGGACCTTGTCGCGTTCCGCGACACCTCGGGCCGCGTCGGGCTGATCGACGCCTATTGCCGCCACCGCCGCGCGCCCTTGTTCTTCGGCCGCAACGAGGAATGCGGGCTGCGCTGCGTCTATCACGGCTGGAAGTTCGACGTCGACGGCAACTGCGTCGACATGCCGTCGGAGCCGGCCGACACGCCGATGAAGGACGAGGTGAAGCTTCTGGCATATCCGGCGGTCGAGCGCGGCGGCGTCGTCTGGGCCTATCTCGGTCCGCGCGCCGAAATCCCGCCTGCACCCGATTACGAATGGGTGCGCGCGCCCGCGACGCACCGCCACGTCTCGAAGACGCTCGAGGCGTGCAACTTCCTGCAGGCGCTCGAGGGCGGGCTCGACACCGCGCACTCGTCCTTCGTGCACAACAACGACCTGGCGAACAAGGGCCTGCTCAGGCCGCGCGACGGCGCGCCGCGCATCGATGTGGAACTCACGGACTATGGCTATTGCTATGTCTCGCACCGGAAGAGCGGCGCCGACGGGTCCTATGTCCGCGTATATCACTACGTCATGCCGGCGCAGCAGATGCGCGCCAGCACGACGGCGATCACGGGCGGGCGCGCCAAGGTGCCGAAGCTCGACGGCCATGTCTGGGTCCCGATCGATGACGAGCACACCTTCGTCTACAACTGGGCGCTCGGATACGACGAGGCGGCGCTTCTGACGCCAGATTTCATCGCCGAGTGGGAAACCTATGCCGGCCGCGCCAAGGACGATGTCATCCCCGGCACGTTCCGCCTGAAGCGCAATCCCGGAAACGATTTCCTGATCGACCGGGCGATGCAGAAGACGCGCACCTTCACCGGCATCAAGGGCCTCAACACGCAGGACTTCGCGCTCCAGGAAGGCATGGGCCCGATCGCCGACCGGACGCAGGAAAATCTGGGCACGTCCGACCGCGCCATCGTCGCGATGCGCCGCCTCCTCATCGAGGCGACGCACGCGGTCGAGCGCGGCGAGCCCCCGAAGGGGCGCGAGCCCGCGACCTATCGCGCGATCCGCCCGCACGACGCCGTCGTTCCGCCGGGCGCGGACTGGCGCCAGGCGTTCGCCGGCGAACTCGTCGCCAAATGGTGAGTGCGCGCCGCCAGTCTCAGCGAATTTCCGGCACGAGCAGGAACAGATCGGTGTCGCCCGTGTCCTGCCCCGCCGCCGTCACGAGCGCGTGCGCCTGGCCGCGATGATGGGTCTGGTGATTGAAAAGGTGAGTCACCAGCAGCGAGCGCGGCGAGGAGAGGTCGCGCTTGACCGAATGGCTGTGCCAATGGAGCGTCTCGCCGAGCCAGGCGTCGGTCACTTGCGCGGCCCAGGCGACGATGTCCCGGTCCGCCGCGATCCGCGCTTGCGCAAGCGCGCCGAAATCGCCGATCAGGCCGTCGCTCTCCTTCAGCGCCACGGCGGGCGGCGGCGAGACGCCGAAGCGCGACATCCACGCCCGGTCGCCGTAAAGAAGATGGTTCAGCGTGCCGTGGATCGAATGCCAGAAGGCGCCGCGGTCGCGCCTGCGCTCCTCGTCGGTGAGGCGTGAAGCGGCCGCGTAGAGCCGCCGGTTCATCTCTTCATTGTAGGCGGCCATGGTGCGGACATAAGCCGGCGTGATCATCGTCGTCTCCTTGATTCTGCGCTAGAGTATGGCCGACAGGAGGCCTCCATGCGACCGGTCGAGCTTTATTGCTGGCACTTCATGGCCTATCCCTATCTGCCGCCCGATTTCGACGAGCGCTTCGACAGCGGCTGGGTCACGGTGCCGAACAGTCTGTGGGACCGGGAAAAGACCGACGGGCTCTACCAGGAATATATCGATCAGCTCGCGTATGCCGAGGAGCTGGGCTTCGACGGGCTCGTCCTCAACGAGCATCACCAGAACATCTACGGCCTGATGCCGTCGCCCAACCTGATCGCGGCGGCGCTGACGCAGCGCACCAAGCGCGCGAAGCTCGTCGTGCTCGGCAATCTCCTGCCGCTTTATCTCAATCCCCTGCGCGTCGCCGAAGAATACGCGATGATCGATTCGATGAGCGGCGGGCGGCTCATCGCCGGATTCGCGGTGGGCGGCGGGCCCGAGGCATTCAACTACAACATCGCGCAGCCGCAGGCGCGGGCGCGCTATTGGGAGGCGATCGACCTCATCCATCGCGCCTGGACCGAGGACGGGCCGTTCCGCCACGAGGGCGAGCATTATCCGCTGCGCTACGTCAACATCTGGCCGAAGCCGAAGCAGCTGCCGCATCCGCGCATCTGGATCCCGGGCGCCTTGTCGCTCGAGACGATGGAGGGCGTGGCCGAGCGCGGCTACGATTATTTCCTGTCGTCGCGCACGCACGGCGCGGGAACGCGCATCGCGGCGCAGCGCTTTGCCGAGATCATCAAGAAGCACGGCGGCACCTATCACCCGTTCCGCATGGGCATCCTGCTGTCCGTCTATGTCTCGGAGACGGACGAGCAGGCGCGCGAGGAAGCGAGGGAAGGCGTCTGGTACTTCCTCAAATTCTGTCTGAAGGGCCATCTGCGGCGCGAGGGGCGGCCCTTGACGCAAGGCGCGGGCGTGCCTTCGACCTCGGTGCGCAGTTACGAGAATTTCCTGAAGAACGCGACGCTCGGCGGCAAGCAGCTCGGCGATAGCGAAAGCTGGGAGGAGCTCGATGCCGGCGGCTCGATCATCGCCGGCAGCCCGAAAACCGTGCGCGAGCGGCTGTGGCAGCTCATCGAGCAGGCAGGCGTCGGCAATCTTCTCATCCAGTTCCATTTCGGCAACATGCGCGCCGACCTTGCGCGGAAAAGCATGCGGCTCTTCGCGACCGAAGTGGCGCCGGCGCTGCGGCGCGATTCGGCGGCGATGTTCGGACGCCAATACCCCGAGCTCGAAGCGGCCCCCGTCGCCGGCGCGGCGGAGTAGGCCCATGCCGGAGCGCATCATCGCGGTGGCGGGCCACGAGGTCGCCGTGGCGGAGGAAGGGAGCGGCGCGCCGCTTCTCTATCTCCACGGTTTCGCCGACGTGCACGGCGCGGCGCCGCCATGGCTGCCGTTCCACGAGGAGCTTGCGAAATCCTTCCGCGTGATCGCACCCGCGCATCCGGGCTGCGCCGGCTCGGCCGAGGACGACGGCATCGAGACGATCGACGATCTCGCCTTCCGCACGATCGAGACGGTGGACGCATTGGGGCTCGAGCGCTTCGACATTGCGGGTTCGTGCGTCGGCGGCTGGCTCGCGGCCGAGCTTGCCGTGCGCTGGCCCGAGCGCGTGCGAAAACTCGCGCTCATCGGCGCGTCCGGCCTATTCGTCGCGGGACATCCCACGGGCGACCTCTTCTGGGAGGCGCAGCCGCGCAACGGCACGGATTATTCGGGCTTTCGCCGCCTCCTCTTCGCGAAGGACGACGACAAGGCGGCGTTGGCACTCTTCCCCGACGACCGCTCCGACAAGGCGCGCGAATTGCAGCGCTACAAGATGATGCGATTTGCCTCGCGCATCGGCTTCAACCCGCCCTATTTCTACGACCGCCGTCTGCGCCAGCGCCTGCACCGCTTCAACGGCCCGGCGCTGCTCGTCTGGGGCGAGCACGACCGCATGGTGCCGCGCGCCCACGCCGAAGCCTATCGCGAAGGATTGTCGGGCGCCCGCCTCCACATCCTCGCCCACGCCGGCCACAGCCCGCAAGCCGAGGCACCGGAGGAAACGGCAGCGCTCATCCGCGAGTTCTTCGCGTAAGCGGAAAAGCGCCGCCTTACATCGCGGCGCGCAGCCGCTCCGTCGCCGCGCGATCGAGCAAAAACGTTTCCGGATCGACGGCGACGCCATAGAGCGTCCGCGCCGCCTCGATTGAGACATAGCCCTGGCGCACGTCTTCGAGCACGGTCTCGACCGGGCGCTCCTTGGGCGGGCCGTAGCCGCCGCCGCCGCCCGAGCGCATGCGCACGGCGTCGCCGTCCTTCAGGCGGTCGATGTGCAGCTTGCCGTTGGGGTAATCGTCCTGCCAGGCGCCGTCGATGCGGAGCGCGACCTCGTTGCCGCTCGCCTCGAGCCCGCCGGCGAGCCCCCACGGCTTGCACAGGATGCGGTCCACCTGGGTCGAGAACACGATGTCGGAGCGCGCGCGCAGCACGGTCTCGACGCCCAAGCCGCCGCGCGTGCGGCCCGCGCCGCCCGAATCGGCAATGAGCTTGCAGCTTTCGACCACCAGCGGAAATTTCGCTTCCGTTTGCTCGTTGGGGCTGTTGTGCGTGTCGCCGTCGTTGATGCAGACCGTGGCCGAGACGCCGTCCTCGTTCTCCTTGGCGCCCCAGCCGCCGCCCAGGGGCCCGGTCGAGGCGATGAAGAACTGGCGCGAGCGGCGATCGATGCCGTGGAAATTCGAGATGACGAGATCGGCGTGGTGGCCGGCGATGACGCGGGCCGGAATGGCGGGCGCCAAGGCCTTGAACACCGTGTCGATCACCGTCATCGGATAGGTCATCCATTTGCGCATCGGCGCGGGGCGCACGGCGCTGACCACGCGACCCGCCGGCACGATCGAATGAAGGCTGCGGAACGAGCCGTCATTCACCGGATAATCGGTCGGCGATGTCAGGCACTTGTAGGCGACCTGGGTGCAGCCGAGGCCGGTCGTCATGCCGGAATTGAAATATCCCCTCACCTGCGGCGAGATGCCGGACAGATCGATCGTCATCTCGTCGCCGGCGACGACGACGCGGACCTTGATCGGCACCTTGCGGCCGACCTCTATGCCGTCATCGTCCATGAAGGATTCGGCCTCGTACTCGCCGTCGGGAATGCTGAGCGTGCGGGCGCGCGCGGCTTTCTCCGAGCGGTCCATGATGGTGCGAATGGCGCCGACGAACGCATCCTTGCCATAGCGCCCGACCAGCTCCTTGATGCGGCGCTCGCCGGTCTTGACCGCGGTCACCTGGGCGCGCAGATCGCCCATGGCGCGGCTCGGGATGCGCACGTTCATGCGGATGATGTCGACGAGGTCGCGATTGACGACGCCGGCGCTCTGATATTTCAGGTACGGGATCTGCAATCCCTCGGAATAGATGTCGGTGCCGGCCGTGCGATTGAGATTGCCGCCGATGTCGAGCCAGTGCGCCATGCAGCAGGAAAACGCCACGAGCTCGCCCTTGACGAAGATCGGCAGCGTGAGCGTGACGTGGTTCAGGTGGCTCCCGGTGGTATAGGCGTCGTTGGTGATGAGGATGTCGCCCGGCGCCATGCGCTCGAGGCCGAAATGCTGGATCTTCGCCCGCACCGTCTCGGCCATGCCGCGGATGAACATCGGCAGGCCCAGGCCGATCGACACGGTCTCGCCCGATGCGGTGAAGAGGCCGGTGGTGAAGTCCAGGGCCTCGTAGATGATGACGTTGTAGGCGGTGCGCATCAGGTTCGTCTTCATCTCCTCGGTCGCGGCGATGAAGGCGTTGCGCAGGATCTCGGTGACGACGGGATCCGCCCCGTTGCGGTTGTCGCGCGGCATCGACCTGTCGTAGCGCGAATTGCCGCGGAATGGAACCTGAGCCTGTCATTGCGAGGAGCGAAACGAAGCAATCCCGGCGGGGAGATTGCTTCGCTTCGCCCGCAATGACAAAATCGCGGCGGCTAAGATCGGAGAATGGCATGTTCTTGCGCAATTGCTGGTACGTCGCGGCGTGGGACCACGAGGTCACGCGCATGGACCTGTTGCGGCGCATCCTGCTCGACGAGCCGGTGGTGTTCTACCGCACCGAGGAGGGGCGCCCCGTGGCGCTCGCCGACCGCTGCTGCCACCGGCACGCGCCCTTGTCGCGCGGAAAGTTGCGCGGCGACGCGCTCGAATGCCCCTATCACGGCTTCACCTATGATCCGAGCGGCGCCTGCATCGCCATACCGGGCCAGAGCACGATCCCGCCGGGCGCGCGCGTGCGGAGCTATCCGGTGGTGGAGCGCAATCACTGGATCTGGATCTGGATGGGCGATCCGGCGTTGGCCGATCCCAGCACGATCGAGGATTTCCACTGGATGGACGATCCCAACTGGCGCTTTGCCGGCGAGCGGCTCGACCTTCCGGGCAATTACGTGCTGCTGGTCGAGAACCTGCTCGACCTGTCGCATCTGAGCTTCGTGCACCCGACGACGCTCGGCACCGACAAGGTGGCGCAGACGCCGATGAAATCCGAGCGGCTCGAGCGCGGCGTGCGCGTGACGCGCTGGGTGATGGACAGCCCCGCCCCGCCGTTCTTCCAGCGCGCCGGGGGATTTGCGCCCGACCAGCAAGTCGATCGCTGGCAGATCATCGACTGGACGCCCGCCGCCTTCGTGCGGCTCGACGTGGGCTGCGCGCTCACCGGCACCGGCGCGCGCGAGGGCGACCGCTCGCGCGGCATCACCATGCGGAACCTGAACGCCATCACGCCCGAGACGCAACGCACGACCCATTATTTCTGGGCCCAGGCGCATAATTTCGGGCTCGACAAGAAATGGCTGACCGACCTCATCTTCCAGAACGTCCACACGGCGTTCCTCGAAGATCTGGCGATCGTCGGCGCGCAGCAGGCGAACATCGAGCAAGGCGGCGAGCCGCCGCGCATCGACATGAACCACGACGCCGGCGGCATCGCCGCGCGGCGCATGCTCGAGGCGATGATCGCCGACGAGCAGCGCACGCGCATTGCGGCGCAGTAGATCGCGCTATTGCGCGGCGACCGCCTCCTCGGGATGGAGGCCGTCGTAGAACTGGCCCACTTCGGTCGAGCCGGCCATCGCCGTCGTGGATGACGCGCCGCCCGAGAGCGCCACCGACACCGCATCGAAATAGCCGGTTCCGACTTCGCGCTGGTGGCGGATGGCGCTGTAGCCGAACGATTCGGAAGCGAACTCCGCCTCCTGCAGGTCGGCATAGGCCGCCAAGCCGCGCTCGCGATATCCGCGCGCCAGCTCGAACATGCCGTGATTGAGCTGGTGGAACCCGGCGAGCGTCACGAACTGGTACTTGTAGCCCATGGCGCCGAGGCTCGCCTGGAACTCGGCGATCTCGTGCGCGGCCAATTTCTTGCGCCAGTTGAACGAGGGCGAGCAGTTGTAGGCCAAAAGCTTCTCCGGGAAGTGATGGTGGATCGCATCGGCGAAGCGCTTGGCGTCGGCGAGATCGGGCTCCGAGGTTTCCCACCACACGAGATCGGCATATTCGGCAAAAGCAATGCCGCGCGCGATCGCATAGTCGGCCCCAACTCCCTTCCTGATGCGGAAGAAGCCTTCCGGCGTGCGCTCGCCCGAGAGGAACTTGCGGTCGCGCGGATCGATATCGGCAGTGATGAGCTGCGCCGATTCGGCGTCCGTGCGCGCGATGAGCAAGGTCGGCACGCCTTCGACGTCGGCGGCGAGCCGCGCGGCATTGAGCGTGCGGATGAACTGCTGCATCGGCACCAGCACCTTGCCGCCCAGATGCCCGCACTTCTTCTCGGACGCCAATTGGTCCTCGAAATGGACGCCCGCCGCGCCCGCCTCGATCATCGCCTTCATCAGCTCGAACGCGTTGAGCGGGCCGCCGAAGCCCGCTTCGGCGTCGGCCACGATCGGCGCGAAGAAATCGATGCCGCCCGTCCGTTCGAGCGTCTGGATCTGGTCGGCGCGCTGAAAAGTGCGGTTGATCCGGCGCACCACCTCGGGCACCGAGCTTGCCGGATAGAGACTCTGGTCGGGATACATCTCGCCGGCGTTGTTGGCGTCGGCCGCGACCTGCCAGCCGGACAGATAGATCGACTTCAAGCCCGCCTTGACCTGCTGCAGCGCCTGGTTGCCGGTGAGCGCGCCCAAGGCCGGGACATAGGCCTCCTCGTGCAGCAGCGCCCACAGGCGCCTGGCGCCGCGCTCGGCCAGCGTGTGCGCAAGGCGCACCGAGCCCGACAGGCGCTGCACGTCGGCGGTGGTGAAGTCGCGCGTCACGCCGCGCCACCGGGCTTCATTGGTCCTGATCATTTCGCTCATGCGGCAGATCCTTTAGGGGCAAAGTGGAAAGGCTCGACAATCTTTACATTGCGAACGACAATTCCAAGGATGTTTCGCCATAGCAGCGGGTAAACCCGTTGTAAGATTTTCAGGTAATGGCAGCGTTTGTAAATCTGTAAAGATATTGCGGTGCGTGACATGGCGATGACCAAGGTGCTGCTGGGCGCGAAAATCCGCCGCCTGCGGCAGGAGCGGAAGCTGACGCAGCAGCACATGGCGGAGCGGCTCGGCATCAGCGCGAGCTATCTCAATCTCATCGAGCACGACGAGCGGCCGGTCACGGTCGCGCTCATCCTGAAGCTCGGCCAGACGTTCGGCATCGATCTCCAGGAACTGTCGGACGACGCCGAGCGGCGGCTCGCGGCCTCGCTCGGCGAAGTGTTCGCCGATGCCGGGCTGGGCGCGGGCGAGATCGACGGCGACGAGATCAGGCGCCTCGTCGCCAACGCGCCCAAGGCCGGCCGCGCCATCGTCGATCTCTATCGCGCTTTTCGCGCCGCGCGCGAAGATGCCCAAGCCTTGCAGCTCGACCTGCCGGGCGGGCGCACGCGCCGGATCGTGCTGCCGACCGAGGAGGCGCGCGATTTCTTCGAGGCGCACGCCAATCATTTCCCGGCGATCGAGGACGCGGCCGAAGGGCTGGCGCTCGGCGGCGAGGAATGCGGCGAACTCAGCCGCCGCATCGCCGATCGCCTGTCCTCACGCCACTCGATGTCGGTTGCGGTGGCGCCGGTCGAGCGCATGGGCGGCGCATTGCGGCGCTATGAGCCCAAGGTGCGGACGCTCTACCTGTCGGAAGTGCTGCCGCCGCCGAGCCGCGTTTTCCAACTGGCCTATCAGCTCGGCCTCGTTGAAGCCGGTGACGCAATCGGCGCCGTCGTGCGCGATGCAAAGCCTGCCGCGCCCGAAAGCGAGACCTTGGTCCGCGTCGGCCTTGCCAATTATTTCGCAGGCGCGGTGCTGATGCCGTACGCGGCGTTTCTTGCCGCTGCGCGCGAGGCCCGCTACGACATCGAGGTGCTGATGCACCGCTTCGGCGTCTCGTTCGAGCAGGCGGCGCACCGGCTCACCACGTTGGCGCGGCCGGGCGATGCCGGCATTCCGTTCTTCTTCGCCCGCGTCGATATCGCCGGCAATCTGACCAAGCGCTTTTCGGCGGCGGGCTTCCACTTCTCGCGCTACGGCGGCGCGTGCCCGCGCTTCGTCGTGCACGAGGCGTTCGCGACGCCGGGCCTCATCCGCACGCAGATCGCCGTGCTGCCGGACGGCGCCGCCTTCTTCTGCATCGCGCGCTCGGTCGAAAAGCCGGGCGGGCGCTTCCACGCGCCGGTGACGCACGAGGCGGTGGGGCTCGGCTGCGACCTCGCGCGCGCGGGCGAGCTGGTCTATGCCGACGGGCGCGACCTCGCGCGGCGCGAGGCGGCGACGGAGATCGGTATCGGCTGTCGGCTGTGCGAGCGCACCGACTGCCGCCAGCGCGCCTTCCCGCCGCTGCAGCACCGCCTCGTCGTCGACGAGACCGTGCGCGGCCCCTCGGCCTATGCCTTCAAGCCGCGGTGACTAGGCCTGCGCGCCGTTGCGCTGCGCGAGGCGGCTCTTCTTGGCGTCCGAGATGATCGGCTCGAGATTGAACAGCTTCATCGCGTTGCCGCCCAGGATGTTGCGCTTCTGCTGATCGTTCAGGAACGGCAGGTCGTAGATCGTGCTCGGCAAATCCATGTCCCAGTGCGGATAGTCCGACGAATAGAGGAGCTGCGTGTCGGCGTTGATGCGCTTGAAGACGAGCTCGAGCTCCTCGCGGTTGCCGACCATCTCCATCGGCTGCGTCGTGAAATACATCTCGCGGATGTATTCGCTCGGCTTGCGCTTCAGGAGCGGCACCTCGGAGCTGCGCATCATGTATTCGTTGTCGAGGCGCTGCATCAGGAACATGAGCCAGGCGAGCCCGCTCTCGATCCAGATCACCTTGAGCTTCGGATAGCGCTCGGGCATGCCGTTCACGAGCCAATTGGTGAGATGCACCATGTTGTAGAAGGTGAAGCCCAGCGCATGGACGGCGATGAACCGGTTGCACAGCTCCATGGTGCGGTCGCCGCCCCACATGAAGGCGCTGTGGAACGAAAGCGGCAATCCCCGCTCCTCGATCGCCGCATAGGTCTTGGCGTAGGCGTTGTCATAGACGCCGCGGTAATGCGGCGCCGTGATGCAGAAGCCGCACACGCCCTTCTTGTCGGCGAATTCCTCGACCATGCGGTAGCATTCGCTGGGCTCATTGTAGGGGAGATAGAGCATCGAGCGCATGCGCGGCTCGAGCGGCAGGATCTCCTCGACGAGCCAGCGGTTGTAGGCCCGCGCCAGCGCCACCTCGACCTCGACCCTGGGGGCGAGCCCCAGCGCCAGCATCGGCGTCGGGAAGAGGCAGGTCATGTCGACGCCGAGCGCGTCCATCCAGCGCCGCGTCAGCGCGATGTCGCGCTTCACGTCGGGCTCGACCTTGTCGTGGCGGCGGGCCGACAGCCGCGTCACGCGGCCGGCCAATTCCTGGTAGCCGCCGCGCGGGCCGGTGATGCTGTTGCGGCTCATGCCCTGGAACTGCGCCTGGTGGCGCAGCACCGGGTCCTCGATGTATTTCAGGATCTCGGCGAACGAGTCGGTTTCGTAGTGATGCGAATCGACGTCGACGATACAGAAATCCTCGTAGCGCCGCTTTGCCGCCTGCTCGCTCGCATTCTTGAGGATGGTCGGTGTGTCGATCGCCTCGAGATCGATGTCGCGGACTGTCAGCGTATCCATTCAATTCCTCCCGCCCCGGGTGCGGCCGCCATTATCATCGATCGCGCAGCGGTTGGAAACGGGCATGCTTAAGGGTGGCGGCGGCCTTTCGCCATAAAGAGCGATTGCCGGAACCGCGCCCGTGCGTAGCATCCCGCGCATGCCGGAACCCGAGATCCTGCTCGTCGACGACGAGCGCGACGTACTCGAGATCGGCCTCGAGGCGCTGCGCCAAGGAGGCTACGCGGTCCAAGGGGCGGCCAACGGCGACATCGCCCTCGTGCTGATGGAGCAGGGCTTGCGGTTCCGCCTCCTTGTCACCGACATCATCATGCCGGGCCTGCTCGACGGCTACGCGCTTGCACGCCGCGCGCGAGAGCTGCGCCCGGGCCTGCGCCTCATCTACTCGACCGGATTCTCGCGCGTCGCCACGATCCGCTCGCCCGGCGCGCCGCACGGCGAGACCTTGCAGAAGCCGTGGAAGCCGGACGAGCTGGTGCGGCTCGTGGGCCAGGTGCTGCGCGCGCCGGCCAGGGGCTGAGCGCCAATCCAGGACGGCGGAAGCGGTTAAAAATTCGTATCCGCCTGTGACATCGCTCACAGTCCGGGCGAACCCCGGTCCCGTATCTCCAACTGAAGGTTGATGCGGAGGGATGCCATGACAGCGACGGTCGAGGAAGCGGCGAAAACGCTTTTCACGCTCGAAAAACTCATTTGCGTCGCCGAGCTCATCGGCCTCCAGGAGCCCGGTCAGCGCACGGCGCTGGAGGCATTGCGCGGGCGGCGCTCGGCCTTGAAGCGGCTCATCGCCAAGCGCCAAAAACTCAAGCAGCAGAAGATCGTGTGCCTGGCCGCATGGCGCGATGCGCCGCAGCTCGGCCGGAACGCGGCGCTCGCCTTGTAGCGCCCGGCCCCGCCGCCTATCGTGCGGCCGGATGTCCCCGCACTCCGGGCCCGCGCCAAACACCCTGGCGCGGCGCCGCCTCATCACCACCGCCTGTCTTCTCGCGCAGTTCATGGCCGCGGTCGAATCGACGATCGTGGGCACGGCGATGCCGACCATCGTCGGCGATCTCGGCGGCTTCCATCTCTTCAGCTGGGTGTTCGCGTCATATCTCCTGGCGCAGGCGGCGAGCACGCCGGTCTATGGCAGGCTCGCCGATCTGTGGGGCAGGAAGCGCATCTTCTTCGCCGGCACGGCGATTTTTCTCGCCGGATCGACCGCGTGCGGCTTCGCGCCGAGCATGCTGGCGCTCATCCTGTTCCGCGCAGTGCAGGGGCTGGGCGCGGGCGCGATCCAGCCGATCGCCTGGACGATCATCGGCGACATCTATCCGCCGGCCGACCGCGCGCGGATGCAGGGCTGGCTGTCGTCGGTGTTCGGCGGCTCGGCGATCCTGGGGCCGCTGCTCGGCGCCTTCATCGTCGAGCACCTGCACTGGTCCTTGGTGTTCTGGATCAATCTGCCGATCGGCGCCGCGGCGGTGACGATGCTGATGCTGGTGCTCAACGAGCGCGCGGCAAAGCGGCGCTACCGCATCGACTATCTCGGCGCGGCGCTCCTCATGTTCGGCGTGAGCACTATCCTCGTCGCGCTGGTGCAGGCCGAGAGCCTGCCGCCGGCGCTGGTGGCGCTGCTGGCGGGATCGGGCGCGGCGGCGCTTGCCGTGCTCGCGGTGCATGAGCTGCGCGTCGCCGAGCCGATCGTGCCGTTCCGCCTGTGGCGCCATCCGCTCATCGCCATCGGCAATTTCGGCTCGGCCGTCATCGGCCTCATGATGATGTGCAACGCGGGATATCTGCCCGCCTATGTGCAGGGCGCGATGGGGCGGAGCCCGACCGTGGCCGGGATCGTGGTCGGGGCGACGTCGGTGGTGTGGACGCTCGGCACGATTCTGGGTGGACGGCTCATGATCCGCACCTCATATCGCACGGCAGGCGTGATGGGCGGGCTCATCGTGCTCGCCGGGAGCGGCGTGCTGCTCACGCTCGAGCCGTCGAGCGGGCCGGCGTGGGCCGCGTTCGGTGCGGCGACGCTCGGCCTCGGCATGGGGTTCTGCAACACGACCTTCATCGTCGCGGTGCAGACCGCGGTCGGCTGGGGCGAGCGCGGCGCCATCACCGGCGCCAATCTCTTCATGCGCACGATGGGCCAGGCGTTGGGCGCGGCGCTCTTCGGCTTCGTCCTGACCAGCGGGATCGCGCGGCAGGTGCCGGATGCGGGCGACGCGATCAACCGCCTGCTGCAGCACGGCGCGCTGCCCCCGGACCTCGCCGCGCGGCTTGCCGAGGCGTTCGGCGCGGCGATGCACGGCGCCTATTACATCGTCGGATTGTTCGCGCTCGTCATACTGGGCTTCGCCTGCGCCATCCCGGCGCGGCTCAGCCCGCAGCGCCAGCCCGCGCCGCACTCGCGGCTCGCGGAAGGCGCCGCCGACGACTAAGATGGCGGCCATGAAATCCCCGCGACCGTCCAACGAAGAATCCGTGACGCTGAATCTCCGCCAGGAGGTCGCGGCGGCGACGCTCCTCCTCAACGATCTCGGCATATTGGGCTATAGCGGCCATGTCAGCGCGCGGCTGCCGGATGGCGAGAATTTCCTCATCCAGTCGGTGGACCAGAGCCGCGCCGCGCTTGGGCCCGACGATCTTCTGACCTGCGGGCTCGACGGCCGCCTCGTCTCCGGTCCCAAGGGGCTGAAGCCGCCGTCGGAAGTCTTCATCCACAGCGAGATCTACCGCGCGCGCGACGACGTCAATGCGGTGGCGCATTTCCACCATGACCTCGCCACGACCTTCACCCTCGTCGCCGGCGCGCAGCTCGTGCCGATCAAGAACCACGCCGTGCGCTGGGCGACCGGCATTCCGGTCCATCCCGATCCGAGCCATGTCTCGAGCCCGAAACTCGGCCGCGCGCTCGCCGAGACGCTGGGCCCGCATCACGCGCTCCTCATTCGCGCGCACGGCCAGGTCGTGGCGGCCGAGGACGTGCGCGCCGTCCTCATCGACAGCATCCATTTCGTCGAGAACGCCGAGGCGATGTATCGTGCGGCTTGCCTCGGCCGCGTGCTGCCGCTGAAGCCGCAGGAGATTCAATCCTTCCTCGCCGATTTCGACCGCACGCGCCACGTGGCGAAGCTGTGGACCTATTACGTCGGCCGCGGCCGCGCGAAAGGGCTGCTGCCGGAGGCGTGGGCGCTGTAGCGCCGCGACCTAGCCGAGGCAGAGCGGCGCGTAGGCGAGGACGTGCGACCAGCGCCCGGGCCGCGCCGGCGCATAACGCCAGGTTGCTTGCGTGCGCCAGCCGCCATCCTCGTGCCGCAGCAGCGCGGCTGTTCCTTCCGGCGTGCAGGAGAGGATGGCCGTGCCAAATCCCTCGGCGGCAAGGCGGTCGAGCGTGGCGGGCGCGGCATCGTCAACCGCGCGGAGATCGAGGCCGGGCCGCCGCGCGCCCGTGTCGCGCAGCGCCGCCTCGAGCAGCGCCGCGACGCTGCCATTGTCGCCCGGCAGCACAAGCGCCACACGCTCGCCATCGCTGAGCAACGGCGCCGCATTTTGGGCGAGGTCCCAGACGCGCAGCGCCGGCGGCTCGAGATCGAAGCGCAGGAACGCCGCGAACGCGACCGGCGCTGCGACGATGGAGACGACAAGACCAACGGCAACCGCCCGCGTGCGCGTCCACAGCGAAGGCCACCGCGCCCGCGCCAAAAGCACGACCGTCGCCATTAGCAAAAACGACAGATGCGTCGAGTAGCGGAAATAGGAATGCGCATCGACCGCCATCTGCGGCGACATGACGCCGAGATAGGAGACGACGAGCGCCGCGCTGTAGAGCACGAAGATGCCGGCGGTGAGCGCGCCCATGCGCGCGGCCAGATCGAATCCTCGGCGCTTCGCGCGCCACGCCGCCGCCGCGACCGCAGCGAGGAGGACGCCGTAGAACGCGAATTTCTCGAATATCGTGTGAATCATGCTGCCGAGCATCGCCGGCAGCGTGCCGGTGAGCCACGAAGCGGGCGCGCGAAAGACCAGTTCGCCCTCCGGCATGTGCGCTCCGACATACCAGCGCCACGCGATGAACAGCACCGCCGCCGGCAGCGCCGCGAGCGCCAGGCCCGCGATCGCGCGGCGCGCGCCCGGCCCCTCGGCCAGCGCGAGAAAAACCGCAGTGACGAGCACGGCAGCCGCGAGTGCCACGCCGTCCTGCTTTACTTCGACGAGTGCCGCGAGCGCGCCGGCAAGAAGGACCAGCGGCGGAGCGGCGCTTAGCCCCGCTGCGCGCGACGAGACGGCGCGCACGGCGAACCAGGCGGCGAAGCCAAGCGCCGCCGCCTCGGGCAGCTCGCCATAGCCCGCGACGTGATAGCGCGGCACGAAGCCGGGATTGAGCGCGGTCGCAAGCAAGAGCCCGAGCGCCGCCGCACCCCACGACGGCGCCGCATCGCCGTCCTCGCTGCCGGCTACGAGCCGCGCAAGCCACAGCGCGATTGCCAGCTCGAGCACGAAATTGAAGGCGATCAGCGCATTTGCTGGAAAGCCCGGCGTGACGAGGCCGGCGATGTAGCCCGCGATTTGCAGATTGTAGGGCGCGGCCGGCAGGTAGGAATGATCGGGCGGGCGGCCCGCTCCCGGAAAGAAGCCGTGGTCGTAGAGATAGGCCGCGTTCGGCAGGATGTTGAGGAACGTGTCGGGCTCGCTCGGGCGCGCGCTCGCGATGACGGCGAAGAACGGCAGCGCCAGGAGCGCCACGCGTCCGAGCGCGCGCCAGTCGGCCCGTTGCAGCCGAAGCCGCGGCAGCGCAAGTGCCACAATGCCGAGGATTGCGAGCGCGAGCGCGAGCGGGCGCATCGATGAAGATGTTGCAACGCCCCACAGCGTCAGCACGAGCGAGGCTGCGCCCCAGCCGGCGACGAGCGCCGCCTCGGGCGCGGCCTTGCCCAACGCGGCAAGCCGCCCAAGGCCAATGAATACGAGCGCGGCGAAGAGGGCGCCCGCCCAGCCGGCGAGATCGAAGGCCGTAGGTATGAAGAGCTCCATTGCGGCGCGCGGCCGTGCGTCCTTCGACTACGCCCCGAGCGGTGCTCGGGGCTTCGCTCAGGATGAGGAATTTTCCAAGGGCCATCAACCATGTCCATCACCATGAGCGAAGCGTGCGAGGCACGCGAAGTCGAAGGGCGCACGGTGCGGATGCAGCACGCCAAGCGCGGCGGCGCTACGATGGCGCGATGTCGCGCCTCATCGCCGCCGAAGTATTTTTCTCGCTTGCCGTTCTGGCGCTCCAGGAAGTGCCGCGCGGGCATGGCGGGTGGACGCTGTTGGGCGTTGCGATACTGCTCGCGCTCATCCCGGTGCTGAGCCGGCTCGGCGAGCGCAGGCGCGCGCCGCCGGGACCGGCGGCGCGGCGCGGCGTGATTGGGGCGCTCGCGATTTTTGCGCTGATGCAGGTCGGATTTGCCGTGCTGCGGACGGCGAAACCCAAGGTGATCGACATCGGCGCGACCACGGTCGCGGCGCTCGCGGCGCTTGCCCATGGCGCCAACCCTTATGTGCTGCCGATCGATCCGCTCGCGGGCGGCATCGTCGGGGCGGCTGCTTCCTTCCACGGCTACAAGTATCTGCCGGCGATGCTCGCGGTCTATGCGCCGCTGGCGCTGCCCTTTGGCGTGCGCGGCATCGTGCTGACGAATCTGTTGCTACAGGGGGCGACCGCGGCGGCGCTCGCCCGCATCGCCGCGCGCGGCGGCGCGGTGGCCGGTCTTGCCGCGGCGGCGCTCTATCTGAGCCTGCCCTTCCCCGCCTATCAGCTCTTGGCGCGCGGCGTCAACGACCTAGTGCCGGTGCTGGCGCTGCTTCTGGCGTTCCTGGCGCTCGACCGGCGGCCGTTTTCGGCGGGCGTGCTCGTGGGATTGTCGCTCGCGGCAAAGCCGATGCCGGGCGCGGCCGCGCTTTTCTGCCTCGTGCCGGCGTCGGGCGCGCGCGGGCGGTATTTTGCCGGCGTCGCAGTGGGCCTGCTGCCGGTCGTGCCGTTCGCGCTCGATGCGCCGCAGGCGTTCTGGAGCAATATCGTGCTGTTCAATGCGCTGCGGCCGATCGACGACACGAGCTGGCTCTTTGGCCTGCCGGGCTGGGCTGCCGCCGGCGCGCGGGCGCTTGCGGCGGCGGCGCTTCTCGCCCTCTATCTGCGGGCGTGGCTTGTGCCGCCCCGTCTGGAGCGCCGACTCGCGCTCGCCGCGGCGGCGATTCTCGTGGTCTTTGCCGTCGGCCCCGACATGCACCACAATTACTATCTGTGGTTCATTCCGCTGTTCGCCGTGCTGGCGGCACGCGCCGCCGGCGGCGGGATGGAAGAAACGAGGGAACGCGCGGCATGAGCACCGCGACCGAAGCGCCCCGACCGCGCGCGCGCGCCGGCCTCGCGCGTCATCCGCGCGCGCTTTCGGCGCGGATCAAGGCGATCCTGCCGCACGGCCTGTTCGGCCGCTCGGTACTGCTGTTGGCGGCGCCGCTCATCCTTAGCCAGATCGTCGGCACCTGGGTGTTCTACGACCGGTTCTGGACCACCCTCATGCGCCGCAATGCCGCCGCGGCGACCAACGAGATCGCGCTCGTCGTCACTGGCCGCCACGCCTTCATGCCGGACGACGAGCGGCGCTTTCTCGTGCTGGTCGATGCCATGACCGGCTTGCGCACCCGCATCCTGCCGCACGGCACCGATCTCGCGCCGACAGCCGACGAGGGCGGCCAGGTCGGACGCTATCTCGCCGCAGCGCTCAGCGCGCGCAGCCTCGGCCCCTTCGCGATAGACGACCGCGAGTGGCCCGCGAGCCTTCTCGTGCGCATCAAGGACGGCGACGATATGCTCGAGATCTCGGTGCCGCGCGACCGGCTCTACACCTCGATGGTGTTCGTCGTGCTGAGCTGGATGGTGGGGACGGCGCTCGTGACGCTCGCCATCGCCATGCTGTTCCTGCGCAACCAGGTGCGCTCGCTGCGCCGGCTTGCGACGGCGGCGGAAGCGTTCGGGCGCGGCATCGACGTGCCGACGTTCCGGCCGCAGGGCGCCACCGAAGTGCGCCAGGCGGCGGCCGCCTTCCTCAGCATGCGTCAGCGCATCCAGCGCCAGATCGCACAGCGCACCGAGATGCTCGCCGGCATCTCGCACGACCTGCGCACGCCCTTGACGCGCATGCGGCTCGAGCTCGAGCTGATGCACGACAGCGAGGAGGTGCGCGGCCTCAATTCCGACGTGGCCGAGATGCTGAAGATGGTCGAGGCCTATCTGAGCTTCGCCCGCGGCGAGGGCGACGAGCAGGCGCAGCTGACCGACGTGATGCGGCTTCTGGGCGACGTCATCGCCGGCGGCCAGGCGCGATGGCATCGAGATCACGCTCGCCGGGCCCGCGACGCTGGAGATTCCGTTGCGGCCCGACGCGCTCCGCCGCTGCCTCACCAACCTTGTCGGCAACGCCGCGCGCCACGGCAGCCATGTCTGGGTCACGGTGACGGCGGGGCGGACGATCGACATCATCATCGACGACGATGGGCCGGGCATTCCCGAATCGTCGCGCGAGGCGGTGTTCCAGCCGTTCGTCCGGCTCGACACCTCGCGCAACGCCGGGACGGGCGGCATCGGCCTCGGCCTCACCATCGCCCGCGACACGATGCTGAGCCATGGCGGCTCGCTCACGCTGGAGACGTCGCCCCAGGGCGGATTGCGCGCGCGCTGCTCGTTGCCCGCGACCGAGATCGCGTCGCTTTTGGGACGGGGATGAGCGCCGCAGCGCCCGACGGGAGACTTATGGTTTTCCGGCGGTTTCCTTGGCGAGCCGAAGCTCGCGGAGCCGCGCGGTTTTCTCGGCCTCGGCCTGGCGTTCCTTGTCGCGCTTCGACATGTGCGCGGCCGATTCCTTCTTCGCCTTCTTGAACAGATCGTTTGCCCTCTGACGAGAGGCGTCACGCAGATCGTCGAGCTTGGTCATGATGTGCTCCAAGTCCGCAAGTCTGCGGCCGGCCCATTCAATAGCCCTCGCGCTCCATGCGCTTGCGCAGCGCCTTGCGCGTGCGGCGGATGGCGTCGGCCAACTCGCGCGCCTTGCGCTCGGACGGTTTCTCGTAGGCCCGCCGGCGCTTCATCTCGCGGAACAAACCCTCGCGCTGCATCTTCTTCTTCAGAATCCGCAGCGCCGCGCTTACATCGTTGTCTCGGACATAGACTTGCATACGCCACCTGAATGCTTCGCTAAAGCGCGGGGCGGCCTCGCGGCCGCCCCTGGCAGGCTCACGCGAGCGAGATGTGAGCGGCCGCTTGCTTGCCGCGCTCGGTGACGACTTCGTAGCGGACCTTCTGGCCCTCGTTCAAAGAGCCAATCCCGGCGCGCTCGAGCGCGGAGATGTGAACGAACACATCCTTGCCGCCGTCTTCAGGCTGGATGAATCCAAAGCCCTTCTGCGAGTTAAACCATTTCACGGTACCAAGAGCCATGTCGGCCTCCTAAGTGTGGTTAAGACGCCCCGCGCGTCCGCGCGCGGAGCGATGCAGTGTCGGCCTCATAGGGTCTTGGGGGATCGCCGTCAGGCGATTCGGCAAGCGCCGAAGCGGAGACTGATCGCCAGAACATGGGCCTTGGCGGGCCGGAAAGCAAGCGCGCCGACGGCCGGCGCGCCGCTCCACCCCCGAGACCAGGTACCTAGGCCAGGTACCACTCCAACCCGTCATGGCCCGGCATGTAGGCGGTGTTGGTCTGCGCCGGGTTGCGGTTGACGAGCGGGCGGCCCATCAGCGGATGGCGGCTCGAGCGCGTCTCGTGCTCGATCTTGAACAGCACCTTGCGGCTGTCGAGATCGATGATGTCGGTGAAGCGGTATTCGTGCTGCCCGTTCTCCATCGTGACGAGGTCGAGCTTGCCGAGCTTGTGGTAGGGGCCGGAGAAATCCTTGATGTAGATCTGGATGTGGTGGCCGTCATAGTCCGGGATCGGCTTGTCGGTCTCGCGGAACAGCATCTCCTGGTCGGGGCCCGCCTGGACATGCGCGACCGGCCCGCCGCCGTTCGTGTGCACGCTCGCCGGCGCGTCCATGATCTCGCGATAGAAGCGCGCGATGCCCGGCGCCGCACCCTGCGGCACGTCGAATTCGACATAGGGCATGCCGAGTTTCTGGCGGCCGAAGCGCGCCGGATCGGGGAAGTGGCAGCGGATGCGGTCGCCGAAGGGCGATGTCGCCTCGACGAAATCGTTGCCCTCGCGGCATTCGAATTTCGTGCCGTCCAGGTGCTTCTTCACCACGCCGAGCCGCTCCAGGAGCTGCTTGCGGTCGGGCACGATGATGCCGGTGCAGCCGCGCAGGTTCTGCGGCTTCGCGGCGGTCGGCAGGTGGAACTGGCTGCGGCCGACGTTGATCCACATGTTGTTGGTGCTGACCATGATGTAGGGATCGCGCGTCAGGCCCAATCCTGCGACGTAATAGAGCGTCGCCAGGCTCTGATCCGGGATGGTGATGTTGACATGCTCGAGCTTCAGGATGTTGCCGACATCCTCGCCCGTGCGGTCCAGCTTCGCTTCCATGGGTCCTCCTTCCGGATCCGGCTGCTATCTTGCCCCGCGCAGGCCGCGCGTCAACTGGCGCCGACGCCCGCCCCCTCACCCTTCCTCTCCCCGGAGGGGCGAGGGCGGTTTATATAGGGACGATGGAATACATCCTTCCCGTCCTCGTCGTGTTCGCCATGCTGGGGGCGCTCGGGGCCTTGGCCTTCGGCGTCTTTTCGATGGCGAAGGGCGGCGATCCGCGGCGCCAGAACAAGATCATGCAGTCGCGCGTGCTGCTGCAGGGCTTGGCGCTGCTGCTGTTCGCGCTCTTCATGATGCTGTACCGGCACCACTGATGGTGCGCCTGACCCGCATCTACACGCGCGGCGGCGATACGGGCGAGACCTCGCTCACCGACGGCAGCCGCGTCAAGAAGCATGACCTGCGCGTCGAGGCCTATGGCACGGTGGACGAGGCGAACGCGGCGGTGGGGCTCGCGCGGCTCCACACCGAGGGCGAGGCCGACGCGATCCTCGCGCGCATCCAGAACGATCTGTTCGATCTGGGCGCCGACCTCTCGACGCCCGAGGAGGGGCGCAAAGCCGCCGGCGCGCTCCGCATCCTGCCGGCGCAGGTCGAGCGGCTCGAGCGCGAGATCGACGCGCTGAACGCCGAGCTTCTGCCGCTGGAATCCTTCGTGCTGCCCGGCGGCACGCCCGCCTCGGCCTATCTCCATCTCGCGCGGACGGTGGTGCGCCGGGCCGAGCGGATCGTTACTGCGCTAGCGGAATCGACCCCAATCAACCAGGAGGCGTTGAAATATTTAAACCGCCTGTCCGACCATCTGTTCGTCATGGGCAGGCACCTCAACGACCGGGGCGCGCGCGACGTGCTGTGGCAGCCGGGCGCGTTTCGCTCGTGACATGAAGGTCTTGCGTTCGGATTGTGCACGTGCACAATCCGTTGCCGCGTCGCAGCATGGCGCAGCTTCGCGAGGCGCAGGATGAAGGTGCTCGTCGCCGTCAAGCGGGTGATCGACTTCAACGTCAAGGTGCGCGTCAAGGCAGACCATACCGGCGTCGAGACGGCCAACGTCAAAATGTCGATGAACCCGTTCGACGAGATCGCCGTCGAGGAGGCGATCCGCCTCAAGGAGGCGGGCTCCGCCACCGAGATCGTCGCCGTGTCGATGGGCCCGCCGCAGTGCCAGGAAACGATCCGCACCGCGCTCGCCATGGGCGCCGACCGCGGCATCCATGTCGAGACCGAGCGCCGAGCTGCAGCCGCTCGCGGTGGCGAAGCTGCTGCAGGCGATCGTCGCCAAGGAGACGCCCGGGCTCGTCATCCTCGGCAAGCAGGCGATCGACGACGACTGCAACCAGACCGGGCAGATGCTGGCCGCGCTGTTGGGCTGGCCGCAGGCGACCTTCGCCTCGAAGCTCAAGCTCGGCGACGGCACGGCGCAGGTGACGCGCGAGGTCGATGGCGGGCTCGAGACCGTCGAGATCAGGCTTCCGGCCGTCGTCACGACCGATCTGCGCCTCAACGAGCCGCGCTATGCCTCGCTGCCGAACATCATGAAGGCGAAGAAGAAACCGATCGACGCGCTCACCCCCGAAGCGATTGGGCGTCGATCCCTCGCCCAGGCTCAAGATCCTCAAAGTGGACGAGCCGCCGCGCCGCCAAGGCGGGCGCAAGGTCGGCTCGGTCGCGGAACTGGTCGACAAGCTCATGAACGAGGCGCGGGTCATCTGATGCCGATCCTGGTCCTCGCCGAGCACGACAACGCCGCGCTCAAGCCGGCGACGCTCAACGCCGTCGCGGCCGCCGCGCAGATCGGCGGCGAGATTCATCTTCTCGTCGCCGGATCGAATTGCCGCCCCGCCGCCGAGCAGGCGTCAAAGGTCGCGGGCGTCGCAAAGGTTCTGATCGCCGAGAACGCGGACCTCGAACATCCGGTTGCGGAGGACCTTGCGGCGCTCGTCGTGCCGCTCGCAAAGAGCTACAGCCACGTGCTCGCGCCCGCGACCACATTCGGCAAGAACGTCATGCCGCGCGTCGCGGCGCTGCTCGACGTGGCGCAGATTTCCGACATCTCGGGCGTCGTCGCGCCCGACACGTTCGTGCGGCCGATCTATGCCGGGAACGCCCTCGCCACGGTGCAGTCGATCGATCCGATCAAGATCATCACCGTGCGCAGCACCGCCTTCTCCGCCGCTGCAGCCTCGGGCGGGGCTGCTCCGATCGAGACGGTGCCGGTGCCTGCATCCGCCGGGCTCGCGCGCTTTGCCGGGGCCGAGCTGGCGCGCTCGGAGCGGCCGGAGCTGACGAGCGCGCGCGTCATCGTCTCGGGCGGGCGCGGCATGCAGTCGGGCGACAATTTCAAGCTGCTCGAAAGCCTCGCCGACAAGCTCGGCGCGGCGGTCGGCGCCTCGCGCGCCGCGGTCGATGCCGGCTTCGTCCCGAACGATTACCAGGTCGGCCAGACCGGCAAGATCGTGGCGCCCGAGCTTTACATCGCGGTCGGCATCTCGGGCGCGATCCAGCACCTCGCGGGCATGAAGGACTCGAAGGTGATCGTCGCCATCAACAAGGATGAGGAAGCGCCCATTTTCCAGATCGCCGACTACGGGCTGGTCGGCGATCTCTTCCAGATCGTGCCGGCGCTCGACGCCGAGCTCGCCAAGCGGAAAGAAGGCAGCCGATGAGCGAGGAAATCAAATCGATCGGCGTCATTGGCGCGGGCCAAATGGGAAGCGGCATCGCCCATGTCGCGGCACTCGCGGGAATTCGCGTCGTCTTGAACGACATCGACACGAAGGCGCTCGAGCGCGCGGTCGAGGCGATCGACCGCAATCTCGGCCGCCAGGCGCAGCGCGGCAAGATCAAGGAGGAGGAGCGCGCCGCGGCCCTTGCCCTCATCTCGACCGCGACCGCGTTCGATGCGTTCCGCGACTGCGACGTGGTGATCGAGGCAGCGGTCGAGCGCGAGGACATCAAGCGCGATATCTTCAAGAGACTGGTGCCGAGCCTCAAGCCGTCGGCGATCGTCGCGTCCAACACCTCGTCGATCTCGATCACGCGCCTTGCCGCCGCGACCGACCGGCCCGAGCGCTTCATCGGCATGCATTTCATGAATCCGGTGCCGGTGATGCAGCTCGTCGAGCTGATCCGCGGCATCGCCACCGACGAGGCGACGTTCAAGACGATGCACGATCTCGCCGTGCGGCTCGGCAAGACGCCGGTCGCGGCCGAGGATTTCCCGGCCTTCATCGTCAACCGCATCCTGCTGCCGATGATCAACGAGGCGGTCTATACGCTGTACGAGGGCGTGGGCTCGGTCGAGGCGATCGACACGGCGATGAAGCTCGGCGCCAATCATCCGATGGGACCGTTGCAGCTCGCCGACTTCATCGGTCTCGACACCTGCCTTGCCGTGATGCAGGTGCTGCACGAGGGGCTGGCCGATTCGAAATACCGGCCGTGCCCGCTCCTCGTGAAATATGTCGAGGCCGGCTGGCTCGGGCGCAAGGCGAACCGCGGCTTCTACGATTATCGCGGCGAGAAGCCGGTGCCGACACGGTGAGAAACCGCGCTGTCATTGCGAGGAGCCGCAGGCGACGAAGCAATCTACCGGCGGATTGCGACCTGTTTCCATCGACGCGAAAGACATCGACTTCGCCGCATGACCGCTCGTTGGAATGCAAGCCAAGGCAACTACCGCCGTTTGACGAGGCCGGCGATCTGGCTATAATCTGGCCAGAATGCGCTTCGCCATTGTCCTCGCGCCTGAAGCCGTGGACGATCTCAGGCGGCTCAAGGCCAACGTCCGGGCCGAGGTGCGGGCGGCGATCGCGCTCCATCTGAGCAGCGAGCCGCGAAAGACCAGCCGGAGCCGCATCAAGCGGCTGCGCGGGGTCCGCCGGCCTCAGTTCCGGCTTCGCGTCGGCGACGTGAGAGTCTTCTACGATGTGTCAGATACCACCGTCGAAGTGTTGGCGATCGTGGCGAAATTGGAGGCCGCAGCATGGCTAAGTCAGTTCGGAAGGCCCGAGTGAAGGAAGTTCCGCTGTCGGAGCTGAAGGACGACCTGTCGCGCTACCTCCATGAAGCGGAGACGCAGGACATCGTCATCACGCGACACGGCAAGCCGGCGGGGGTGCTGATCGGCTTCGAATCCGAGGATGACTGGTTCGAATACCGGCTCGAGCGCGACCCGCGTTTCCTGCGCCGGGTCGAGCAGGCGCGGGCGAGCCTGCGCTCCGGGCGCGGCGTTCCGCTCGAAGACGCGGACGGGGATTGATTGCAGCTTTATGGCAGAGCGGCCCGCCGCGCCGGAGTCAGCTTGGCAGAACCTCCTTCCGCGTGCTAGGAGAAGCGCGGACTTTGGACCTGACGAGGATCGGATTTGTCTGTCGCGCTCGATAGTTGCCCGGCGCTGGTGCTCAACGCGGATTTCCGCCCGCTGAGCTATTTCCCGCTGTCGCTGTGGTCCTGGCAGGACACGGTGAAGGCGGTGTGCCTCGACCGCGTCAACATCATCTCCGAATACGAGCACGTGGTGCGCAGCCCCTCCTTCACGATGCGGCTGCCGAGCGTCATCTCGCTCAAGGAATACATCGCGACGGCGCGCCGCCCGGCCTTCACCCGGTTCAATGTCTTCCTGCGCGATCGTTTCGTGTGCCAGTATTGCGGCGACTCGTTCCCTTCGCACGACCTCACCTTCGACCACGTCGTGCCGCGCTCGCGCGGCGGCTCGACGACGTGGGGCAACGTCGTCACCGCCTGTTCCACTTGCAATCTCAGCAAGGGCAACCGCGTCCCGCAGGAAAGCGGCATGTATCCGCGCCACCTGCCGATGCAGCCCTCGACCCAGCTCCTGCGCGAGAACGGCCGCGCCTTCCCGCCCAATTTCCTGCACCGGAGCTGGCGCGACTTCCTCTACTGGGATACCGTGCTCGAACCCGGCTGAGCCCTACTGGCGGCTCTGGTTGATCTCCCAGGGCATGGCGCCGAGCGGTTCCTGGATTCCCATCATGCCGGGTTTCCCCGCGGTCGGCCCGCGGTCGAGCGAGTTCGAGATGTCGGAGCTGATGGCGCGCTGCTGCGAATAATCGACCTGGCGCGCGCCGGTGTCGCAGCCGCCGAGCGCCAGCACCGCCAAAAATGCGGCGAGCGCAAACCGATCCAAATTCATCCGATCCTCCGTTGCTCGCGCATGAACGGCGCCGCAGCCCCGCCGATCCTTGGTCCGCTCGTTGACGGTCTTTTGCGCCGCCGCTACCAACCTCTATATGAGCCTCCTCAGCCACATTCGCCAGTGCAACCGTTTCGCGTCGGAGCGGTTTCTGCCGCTTCTCCATGACGGCGCGCGTTTGGGCCTCGTGCGCCGCGACAATGCCGAGCATCTGCGCCGCTTTCCGGCTCTGTTCCGGGTCGAGCCGGGCGCCGTGACGCTGCTCGCGACGGGCGGGTTCGAGCGCGTGAGCGCCGCGGTGGACAAGGCGGTCGAGCGGCTCGTCGCCGACGGCATCGTGCCGAAATGGCGCAACGAATTCTTCGCCATCGCGCCCGCGTGGTGCGAGGCACCCCATTTCCGGCTCGACCGCGGCGCGGTTCCGTTCTTCGGCGGACGCGCCTATGGCGTGCACCTCAACGGCTGGCGGCGCGACGAGGGCCGCCTCATGCTCTGGGTCGGGCGCCGCGCGGCCAACAAGAAGGTCGCGCCGAACAAGCTCGACAATCTCGTCGCGGGCGGCATCTCGTGGGAGCACGGGCTCGAAGCGACGCTCGTCAAGGAGGCCGACGAGGAAGCGTCGATCCCTGGCGATCTTATCGCGCGCGCGGTGCCGGTGAGCGCGGTCTCATATCGCATGGAGACCGAGCTTGGCCTGCGCGACGACGTGCTGTTCATTTATGACCTCGAGACGCCGGATGATTTCGAGCCGAAGAACCGCGACGGCGAGCTCGTGGAATTCATGCTCATGCCGGCCGGCGACGTGGTCGCGCAGGTCCGCGCCGGCAACGATTTCAAGTTCAACGTCAATCTCGTGATCGCCGATTTCGCCGTGCGGCACGGCGTCGTGAAGCCGACCGAGCCCGATTACCTCGACATCGTCGCCGGCCTGAGGCGCGCGGCGGACTGAGGCCGAACCATCGCATACATCGCCACCTGGCCGGCGTCGGCGAGACGCCGGGCCCTCTACGTGGCGGCGCTTTCCGCCATCGCGCGCACCTGTTCGGCCGTGCGGCCCGACTGACGCAGCGCCGCGAGCGTCAAGCCGCGGTCGCGCTTCGCGAGCCGCCTTCCGCCCGCGTCGGTCAGCAGGCGGTGGTGGCGGTAAAGCGGCACCGGCAGGTCGAGCAGCGCCTGAAGCAGCCGGTGCACATGCGTCGAGGCGAAGAGATCGGCGCCGCGCGTGACGAGCGTGACGCCCTGCGCCGCGTCGTCCACGGTGACGGCGAGGTGATAGCTCGTCGGCGCGTCTTTCCTGGCAAGGACGACGTCGCCGAGCGCCAGCGGATCGGCCGCCACGGTGCCGGCGGCTTCGTCGGTCCACGTAAGCGGGCCGGTCCGCGCCAATGCCTTTGCCACGTCGAGGCGCAGCGCGAAGGCGCTGCCCTCGCCGATTTTTTGGGCGCGCTGGGCATCGGAAAGGGCGCGACAGGTGCCGGGATATACCGGCCCTTCCGGCCCCTGCGGCGCATCGAGCGCGCGGGCGATGTCGGCGCGCGTGCAAAAGCACGGATAGACGAGCCCCGCCGCCTCGAGCCGGCCGAGCGCCGCGCGATAGTCCTCGAGATGGCGCGACTGGCGCCGCACATTGCCGTCCCAGTCGAGCCCGAGCCAGCCCAGATCCTCGAGGATCGCTGCGACGAATTCCTCGCGGCAGCGGCTTTCGTCGATGTCCTCGATGCGCAGGAGAAAGCGCCCGCGCTCCTCGCGCGCGCGGCGCCAGGCATAGAGCGCGGCAAAAGCGTGGCCCAGATGCAGGAGCCCGGTCGGGCTCGGCGCGAACCGCGTCACCAGCATGGTGCTGCGATCGGCGCGGATGACAGCGGGCGCCGCATGGTCTATCGAGGGACCGAGGTCAAACGATGCCGCAGCTTCTGCCGACTCTGACCGGCCCCAGCCGCAAGCCCCTTGAGGGCGGAGCGCCGAAAAAATTGGTCGTGCTGCTGCACGGGCTCGGCGCCGACGGCAACGACTTGATCGGCCTCGCGCCGCATTGGGCGAGCATATTGCCGGACGCCGAGTTCGTGTCGCCCGACGCGCCCTTCCCGTGCGACATGGCGCCCTATGGGCGGCAGTGGTTCAGCCTGCAGACCCGCACGCCCGAGACCGTGCTCGCCGGCGTGCGCGCCGCGGCGCCGATCCTCGACGCCTTCCTCGACGATGCGCTCAAGGCGCGCGGGCTTGCGAGCGCGCAGCTGGCGCTCGTCGGCTTCTCGCAAGGCGCGATGATGTCGCTCTTCGTGGGCTTGCGCCGCGCTTCGCAGCCGGCGGCGATCCTGGCCTATTCCGGCGCTCTCGTCGGCGCGGACCTGCTCGCTGCCGAAATGCGCTGCAAGCCGCCGGTCATGGTCGTGCATGGCGATGCCGATCCGATCGTGCCGGTGGCCATGATGCCGGCCGCCGTCGCCGCGCTCAAGCGCTGCGGCCTCACGGTCGAGGAGCTGCTGCGCCCGGGCCTCGGCCACGGCATCGACGAGGAGGGCCTCGACCGCGGCGGCGCCTTCCTGCGCGACAGCTTCGCTGGCGCTACTTGAGCGAGGCGGCGCCGGTTTCATCGACATAGGAGGAAAGCCGCTTCACCATGTCGCCCGACGCCCAGTCGGCCGCACCCTGAAGCTCGCCGCGGATGCGGCCGTCGCGATCGATCAGCACGCTCGTCGGCAGGCCCTCGACGCCGAACGCGTGGCCGACCTCGCTCTTGGGATCGAGATAGATCGCGAGTTTCTCGACGCCGTGTTTCTCGACGAACGGATCGACCAGCTCGGCGCCGCGGCGGTCTTCGGAAACCGCGAGGATCGTCAATCCGCCGAGCTTCTCCTGCAGCCGCACCAGCGACGGCATTTCCTGAATGCAAGGCGCGCACCACGTCGCCCAGAAATTGATCAGCACCGGTCGGCCGCGGAACGAGTCGAGCGTCACGGATTTGCCGGAATGATCGATGAGAATAACCTGGGGCGCTGGCCGGGGCTCGGCGAGCGCGGTAAACTTGCCGAGCGCCTGGCCGGGCGGCCCCTGGTTCGCGATCATCGGCGGGCGCCCGGTCTCGACGAGGTAGATCAACGCGCCGAGGACGACAAGGCAAAGGACGAAGAGCCCCGTGACCGCGCGCAGCAGCCATTTCATGGCCGAAAGCCTTCCGTGAGCGCAAAGCGTCCGCCTCCGCGCGCGGCCGCTGTCGCCTGGAGCGGCCGCTTCAGCGGCAGCCCGGCCGAGATCATGCAGCGCATCAACGTCTCGATCGAGTTCGACAAGCGCCTCTATGCCCAGGACATCGCCGCCTCGCTCGCGCACGCGGCGATGCTGGTCGAGCAGCGCATCCTCGCGCCGGAAGATGGGACGGCAATCGCCCGGGGTCTAGAGAAAATCCGCGCCGAAATCGAAGCCGGCACCTTTCCCTTCCGCGCCGAGCACGAGGACATTCATCTCAACATCGAGGCGCGGCTCCACGAGACGATCGGCGAAGCAGCAGGGCGGCTCCACACCGCGCGCTCGCGCAACGACCAGGTCGCGACCGACTTCAAGCTCTGGGTGCGCGACGCGATCGACCGGCTCGATCGCGCGATGGCGGCGCTCCAAGGGGCGCTCATCGACAAGGCCGAAGAGCACGCCGGCGACGGTCATGCCCGGCTTCACCCATCTTCAGGTCGCGCAGCCGGTGACGTTCGGCCACCATCTTCTCGCCTATGTCGAGATGGTGGGGCGCGACCGCGGCAGGCTCGCCGACGCGCGCCGCCGGCTCAACGAATCGCCGCTGGGTGCGGCGGCGCTCGCCGGAACCTCGTTCCCGATCGACCGCGACAAGACCGCCAAGGATCTGGGCTTCGACCGGCCCGCGGCCAATTCGATCGACGCCGTGTCGGACCGCGATTTCGCGCTCGAGTTCTTGGCCGCGGCGGCGATCGCGGCGACGCATCTCTCGCGCTTCGCCGAGGAGATCGTGATCTGGACGAGCGAGCCCTTTCGCTCTCGTGCGCCTCAGCGACGCCTTCACCACCGGCAGCTCGATCATGCCGCAAAAGCGCAATCCCGACGCGGCCGAGCTGGTGCGGGCCAAGGCCGCGCGCCTCATCGGCTCGCTCGCCGGCCTGCTCGGCGTGATGAAGGGACTGCCGCTCGCCTACGCCAAGGACATGCAGGAGGACAAGGTGCCGGTGTTCGAGGCGGCCGACACGCTCGAGCTGGCGCTCGCCGCGACATGCGGCATGGTGCGCGACATGACCGCCGATGCGGACGCGATGCGCAGGATCGCCGCGAGCGGCTTCAGCACCGCGACCGATCTCGCCGACTGGCTCGTGCGCACGCTCGGCTTGCCGTTCCGCGAGGCGCATCGCATCACCGGCGCTCTGGTGCAGCGCGCCGAGGCGCAAAAATGCGCGCTCGCCGATCTGCCGCTCGCCGAGATGCGGCGCGTCGAGCCGCGCATCGCCAAGTCGGTCTATGACGTGCTGACGGTCGAGCGCTCGGTCGCGAGCCGCACCAGCTTCGGCGGCACCGCCCCCGACACCGTCGCCCGCGCCGCCGCCGCGGCAAGGAAGCGGTTTCTCGGGAAGGAGCGCGCATCGTGAGAGCGATCGCACTGGCACTCCTGCTCTCGCTCCTTCTGCCGCTGGCTGCGTGCGGCAAGAAGGGGCCGCTCGAGCCGCCGCCGGGCGAGCCCAACACCTATCCGCGGACCTATCCCAGTGAGTGACGGGTTTCCGGGCGCGCCCGATTTCGCCTATCGCAACGGCGCGCTCCAGGCCGAGGACGTCGCATCTCGCCGCAATCGCCGATGCGGTCGGGACGCCGTTCTATTGCTATTCCTCGGCGCACATCGAGCGGCAGTACCGGCGCTTTGCCGCCGCGTTTCGCGGGCACGGAATCGGCGATCTTGCTATTCGGTCAAGGCCAATTCGAACTGCGCCGTGATCGCGACTCTGGCGCGGCTCGGCTCGGGCGCCGACGTCGTCTCCGAAGGCGAGTTCCGCCGCGCGCTGGCAGCCGGGATTCCCGGCGAGCGCATCGTCTTTTCCGGCATCGGCAAGACCGCGGCCGAGCTCGCCTTCGCGCTCGCGCACGGCGTGCGCCAGATCAACGTCGAATCGCTCCCCGAGCTCGAGCTCGTGAGCAAGGTCGCTGCCTCGCTCGGCACGACTGCGCCCACTGCGATCCGCGTCAATCCCGACGTCGATGCCCGCACTCATGCCAAGATCACGACGGGTCTCCAGCGAGAACAAGTTCGGCATCGATCTGGCGCACGTGCCCGAGGCGTTCGCCCGCATGCGCGCGCTGCCATCCGTACAGCGCGGTCGGGATTGCCGTCCATATCGGCTCGCAGCTCACCTCGCTGGCGCCCTTCGAGGAGGCTTTCGGCCGCGTCGCAGCGCTCATCGCGAGCCTGCGGCGCCGAGGGCATTTGCGGTCGAGCGGCTCGATCTCGGCGGCGGACTCGGCATCCGCTATCGCGACGAGACTCCGCCCGTCGATCGAGGATTACGCCGCGCTGGTGCAGCGGCTTGCGGGCGGGCTCGGCGTGCGCCTCGCCTTCGAGCCGGGCCGCGTCATCGTCGGCAATGCCGGGGTGCTGGTCGCGCGCGTGCTCTATGTGAAGGAGGGCGTGACGCGACGCTTCGTCATCCTCGACGCGGCGATGAACGACCTCATGCGGCCCGCGCTCTACGACGCCTGGCACGAGATCGTGCCGCTCGCGGCGCCCGCGCCCGGCGCTCGCCGCCTTCCGGCGGACGTGGTCGGGCCGGTGTGCGAGACCGGCGACAGTTTTGCCGCTGCGCGCGACCTGCCGCCGCTTGGCAGCGGGCGATCTGGTGGCGCTCCTGTCGGCCGGCGCCTATGGCGCGGCGATGAGTTCGGGCTACAATACCCGCCTGCCGGCGCCCGAGGTGCTGGTGCGGGGGCGCGCCTTCGCGGTGATCCGGCAGCGGCCGAGCTATGACGAGGTCCTGGCGCAGGACCGGCTGCCGCCCTGGCTCGCCGAGCGTTGACGAGTTGCGGAGGATCATGCCCCAACCCGGACCCACGCCGCTTTCCGCCCCGCCCCGCGCCGGCTTCGAGCGGCGCCTTGTCGCGGCGCGCTTCGCCCTCGCGTGGGAGCGCCTGTGGCCGGCCTTGTGGCCGGGCCTTGCCGTCGTCGGCACATTCCTGGCGCTCGCCCTGTTCGACCTGCCGGCGCGGCTGCCGAGCGCTTCTGCATGCTGGCGCTGCTCGCGCATCTTCGCGGCGCTGCTTGGCGGTTCGCCTTGTGGCACGGCGTGCGGCGGCTTCCGCCTGCCGCGACCGCGAGGCGGCGCGGCGGCGCATCGAGACCGCGAGCGGACTTGTCGCACCGGCCGCTTGGCCGCGCTCGAGGACCGGCTCGCGGGCGGCGCGAGCGACCCGGCGTCCGAGGCGCTGTGGCAGGCGCATCGCGCAGCGCATGGAAGAAGCGGCGCGCGCGCGCTCCGCGTCGGCGCGCCCGGCGGCGGGGCTGCTGCGCCGCGATCCCTATGCGCTGCGCGTCGTCCTCGCTCTCGCGCTGCTGCTCGGCGCGATCGACGCCGGCGGCGATTGGAGCGACCGCATCGTGCGCAGCCTGAGCCCGAACATCGAGCCCGGCGCGGCGGCGGCGAGCGTGGCGCTCGACATCTGGGTGACGCCGCCCGACTACACTGGCCTGCCGCCGCATATTCCTGCCATGCCGAGCGCGGCGCAGCAGCCGGTCGCGGTGCCGACCGGCAGCACCGTGCTTGGCGCAGGTGCATGGCGGCGGCGCGCTGCCGCAGCTTGCGCTCGACGACAATGGCGCCGACTTCGCCCGCATCGACGACAGCAATTTCAAGGGCAGCGCCACCATCACCGCGCGGCAAGCGCCTTGCCGTGACGCAGGGCGGCCGCACGCTCGGCGCGTGGCCCATCACCGTCGTGCCCGACCTGCCGCCGACGATATCCTTCGCCAAGCCGCCGCAGCACACCGACCGCGGCGCGCTGCGTCTCGAATACAAGGCCAGCGACGATTACGGCGTCGAGGGCGTGAAGGCGATTATCCGCCTCAAGGACAATCAGGCGGCGGCGCCGCTCGCGCTCGACCTGCCGCTGCCGGGCCAGCATCTGAAGGACGCCGCGGCCGCGAGCTATCACGACCTGACGCCGCATCCCTGGGCCGGGCTGCCGGTCGAGATCCAGCTTCAGGCGCTCGACGCGATCGGCCAGACCGGCGAGAGCGAGACGATCGAGACCGTGCTGCCCGAGCGCGAGTTCCACAACCCCGTCGCCAAGGCGATCATCGAGGCGCGGAAGGAGCTGTCCGTCCATCCCGAAGACCGGCGCGAGGTGGCCGAGACATTGTCCGACCTGTCGATCCGCCCGGGTCTCTTCGGCGACGACATCGTCGTCTTCATGTCGTTGCGCACGGCGCAGGCGCGGCTCGTCCTCAACCAGGATCCTGACGCCATCGCGGCGGTGCAGCAGCTCCTGTGGGACACCGCGCTGCGCATCGAGGACGGCCGCAGCACGACGAGCCAGAACGATCTGCGCCAGGCGATGCAGCGGCTGCAGGACGCGCTGGCGCGCAACGCCCCCGATGCCGAGATCGATCGCCTGATGAGCGAGCTGCAGCAGGCGATCAACCGCTACCTGCAAGCGCTGGCGCAACAGATGCAGCGCCAGCCGAACAAGCCGATGCAGCCGGTCGATCCCTCGCACATGCTCAGCATGCAGGATCTCCAGCGCATGCTCGACCGCGCCCGCGACCTCGCCCACACCGGCTCGCGCGAGCAGGCGCGCAATCTTCTGTCGCAGCTGCAGCAGATCCTCGAGAATCTGCGCCTCGCGCGGCCCGGCGAAATGCGCGGCGGCCAGAACCAGGCGATGCGCCAGATGGACGAGATGATGCGCCGCCAGCAGCAGCTTCTCGACCACAGCTTCCGCCGCCAGCAGCAGGGCCAGCAGGGCGGCGACGAAGGCCAGGACGACGCCAATCAGCAGGAGATGCTGCGCCAGATGCTCGGCGACATGGAGCAGCAGATGGGCGAGCAGGGCGGCGACGTCCCGGCGCCGATGGCGCGCGCCGACCGCGCCATGAAGAACGCCGTCGATGCGCTTCGCCGCGCACAGCCGGGCCAGGCGATCGGGCCGCAGACGGAAGCGCTCGACGCGCTGCAACAGGCGGCGCGCGCCATGCAGCAGCAGATGATGGGGCGGAATGGCGGCCGGCCCGACGGCACCGAGCCCGGCGACAACCAGGGGCTGGAACAGGCGCGGCGCGATCCGTTCGGCCGCCTGACCAACGACAACGACAATGGCGGGCTCGACGATGGCGGGCTCATGCGCACCGGCAAGGTCAACGACACCGCGCTCGAACGCGCCAAGCGCATCCTCGAGGAGCTGCGCGAGCGCGCCGGCGAGCGCGACCGCCCCGAGCTCGAGCGCGACTACATCGACCGCCTGCTGAAACAGTTCTGAGAGCCCCGCCCCCCGCTCCGCGCGGAGAGGGCTTTAATTCTCCGCCAGCGTCCCTTCGACGGCGTCGCAGATCTCGACGAGCGTGAAGGGCTTGGCGAGAATGCGGTGCGCGAGCGCGTCGAGATTGTGGGCGCGCTGGCGCTCGTCGGCATAGCCGCTGATCAGCAGTATCTTCATCGCGGGATAATCCTTCCCCGCCTTCAACGCCAGCGCGATGCCGTCGAGCCCGGGCATGACGATATCGCTGACGAGCAGGTCGTAGCGCTCGGCGCCGAGCGCCGCGACGGCGGCGAGCCCGTCGGGAACGCGCTGCACGTCATGGCCGAGACGGCCGAGCGCGCGCACCACGAACTCGGCGACGGAAGCCTCGTCCTCGGCGAGCAGGATCTTCGCCACCGCTCAGCTCCGGTCGGCGCCGGCGAAGGTCACGACGACGCCCGACGCGGCCTCGGCCGGCTGGGTGATGCTGGTGCGGAACGGCACGCTCTCGCCCGGCTTCAGGCTGTCCGCGGGCGCCGCGACCGTGAGGTCCTGGAGATCGCGCTCGCCCTTGTCGCGCAGGATGACGATGAGCTTCGGCACCGTGCGCGCGCTCGACGAGACGTTCTTGACCTCGCCCTCGATGACCAGCGCGGGGAGGCCGTTCTCCATCTCGCGGCTCGTGGTGACGTTCTGGAACTCGAGCCCGCTGGCGGTAGCACCGGTCGGGAATCCGGCGAGTTTGTAAAGCGGCGCCGCCGACGGCACGAGCGCGACGACGCGATTGCGCTCGACGATCGCCGCATAGCCGAGCCCGGCAACGATCGCGAGCGCCGCCGCCGCGCGCGCGAGCGCCAGGCCCCATGGGCGCTTCTTGCGCGTCAGCGCCGGAAGCTGGATGCGGCCCTCGGCGGTGAGGCCCGCACCGTGCCCGGGCGTGCGCTCTGCCGCGGCCGCAAGCGCGGGATCGCGCCCGGGCGCGACGCCGGCGGCGTGCTCGGACGGCGGCGGCGTATCGATGACGGCGGCGGCCTGGTCCTCGGGCGCCTCCTGGCGCCAGGTGTGGGCGCAGCGCGCGCACCGCACGAGGCGGCCATGGGGGCCTAGCGCGCGCGCATCGACGAGATAGCGGACCGAACAGGAGGGGCAGGTGACGATCATTGCGCGCGCCGGGAAACCCGCGCCCTTATAAGGCCCGCCGGGCCAGAGAGGCAAGGAAAGGGCACCCGCGCTTCCATTCCGAGTCGCGCTGGACGGCGGTTCGGCCGCATGCCATCGTGCGGCGCTCGGGAGATATCCTGCTTGGTACGGTTCGAGAATGTCGCGATGCGCTACGGCGCGGGACCGCAGGTGCTGCGCGACATCTCCCTGCGGCTCGCCCCCGGCTCGTTCCACTATCTCACCGGACCGAGCGGCGCCGGCAAGACGACGCTTCTGCGCCTCGTCTATCGCGCCGAGCGGCCATCGTCCGGCACTCTGCGCCTGTTCGATCAGGACGTGGCGCACTTGTCGCGCGATCAATTGGCCATGCTGCGGCGGCGCATCGGCATCGTGTTCCAGGATTTCCGCCTGGTCGATCACATGTCGGCGTTCGACAACGTGGCATTGCCGCTGCGCGTTGCCGGCGTGGCCGAGGCGCGCGTCAAGGCGCATGTCGGGGAACTGCTCGACTGGGTCGGCTTGAGCGATCTCCTGGCGGCGCGGCCGGCGACGCTCTCGGGCGGCCAGAAGCAGCGCGTCGCCATCGCGCGCGCCGTGATCGGCGGCCCGAGCCTGCTCTTGGCCGACGAGCCCACGGGCAATGTCGACGACACCATGGCCGACCGGCTCATGCGGCTGTTCGAGGAGATGAACCGGCTCGGCACGACGCTGGTGCTGGCGACGCACAACGAGGCGCTGGTCGCGCGGCGCCCGCATCCGCGGCTCTTGCTCGAAGCCGGGCGGCTCTGGCTCGAGCCGCCGCGGCGCCTTGCGCAATGACCGGGCGCGCCATCGACATCCCGTTCGACCGCGACGGCTCGGGCCGCTTCCTGCCGTGGCTCATCGCGGTCATGGTCTATCTCGCGGCGCTCGCGTCGGCCGGCGCGCTGGCGCTCGACAGCGCGCTCGAGACGTGGAACCGCGGGCTCGAAGGCTCGCTCACGGTCGAGCTGCCGCCGCCCGCCGACAAGGGCGACGGCGGCCTTGACGCCGCGCTCGCGGCGCTCCGCGGCAGTGCGGGCGTGCGCACTGCGCGGCCGCTCGAGCGGATCGAGATCGCGCGCCTGCTCGAGCCTTATCTCGGCGCCGATCTGCCGCAGCAGCTGGCGCTGCCTCAGATGATCGACGTTGAGATCGATCCTTCGCGCGGCGTCGATCGCACGGCGCTGGCCGCGACGCTTGCGAAGGCCGCGCCCGGCGCCGTGCTCGACGACCATCGCATCTGGCTCGACCGGCTCTCCGCGATGATCCGCGCGGCCGAGGCGACGGCGCTCATCGTCGTCATCCTGATCGCCGCCTCGTCGGTGACGACCGTGATCTTCACGACCCGGACCGGGCTTTCCGTGCATCGCGACGTGGTGGAGCTGCTGCACGCGATCGGCGCGCGCGACCGCTACATCGCGCGCCAGTTCGAGCGGCAGGCGCTCAGGCTCGGCCTCGCCGGCGGCGGCATCGGCCTCCTGCTCGCGGTCGCGACGCTGTTGGCGCTCGCGCACGCGGGCGCCGCGGCCGCGATCCTCGGCGAGACCGCGATCCCGCTGCCGAGCCTGGCGCTCGTGCCCTGGCATTACGCGGTGCTGGTGGCGCTTCCCCTTGCCGCGGCGGCGCTCGCCATGCTCACGGCGCGGCTCACGGTGCTGCGCGCGCTCGCCCGCATGCCATGAGAGGCCGCCGCTTGCGCCGCGGCGCGCGGCTTGCCGCAGCGCTGGCGATCGCGCTCGCAGCATTGTGGCTTGGCGGCTTCCTGTGGTTCGTCCACCTTGTGCCATCGAGCGTCGCCGATCCCGACAGCGACACGGACGCGATCGTCGTCCTGACCGGCGGCAGCCTGCGCGTCGAAAGCGGACTCCAGCTTCTGGCCGCCGGCAAGGCGAAAAAACTGTTCGTCTCGGGGGTCTATCACGGCGTCGATGTCGGCGAGCTGCTGCGCGTCTCGCGCCAGAGCCCGGAGCGCGTCCAATGCTGCATCGTCCTGGGCCACGCCGCCGAGAGCACCGAGGGGAACGCGCTCGAGACCGCATCCTTCATGCAGGGCGAGGGCTTCGCCTCGCTCCGCCTCGTCACGGCGAGCTACCACATGCCGCGCAGCCTGCTCGAATTCGCGCGCGCGATGCCGCAGATCCGCATCGTGCCGCATCCGGTCTTTCCCGACATCGTGCGCGGCACGTGGTGGCTCAGGCCCGCGGGGCTCGAGCTCTTCGCCGAGGAATACGTGAAGTTTTTGGCGGCGCTGGTCCGGCAGCTGGTGCCGTTCGCGCGATGACGCTGCTGCGCTCGATCCTCTTCCAGCTGCTGTTCTACGCGACGACCGCGGCGATGGCGGTAGCGGCGCTGCCGCTTCTCGTCATGCCGGGTGCATGGATGATGCGCTTCGGCACGGCGTGGTCGGCGCTGATGCTGAAGCTGCTCGAATGGTGCGTCGGCCTCGGCTACGAGGTGCGCGGGCGCGAAAATCTTCCCGCAGGCCCCGTCATCGTCGCCATGAAGCACCAGTCGGCGTGGGACACGCTCGCAGCGCCCGTGATCTTCGACCGCCCGGTCATCGTCCTGAAGCGCGAGCTGGGCTGGATCCCGTTTTACGGCTGGTACGCGCTCAAGGCCGGCATGATCCCGATCGACCGCGGCGGCGGCGCTTCGGCGCTGCGCAGCATGGTGGCGCGGAGCGCCAAGGCCGTCGCCGAGCGCAGGCCGATCGTCGTCTTCCCGGAAGGGACGCGGACCGCGGTCGGCGCGCCGCCCGCTTATCAGCCCGGCATCTTCGCGCTCTACCGCCAGCTTGGCCTGCCGCTGGTGCCGGTCGCCGTCAATTCCGGCCTCTATTGGGGCAGGCGCCAGTTCACCAAGCGCCCGGGCCGGATCGTCGTCGAGATCCTGCCGCCGATCGCGCCCGGCGGCGAGCGCCGCGCGGTAATGGCCGCGCTCGAGACCGCGATCGAGACCGCCTGCGCCCGGCTCGGCCGCGCCGGCTGAGGGCGCGGCTGTGGACAAATCTGTGGATTGCGGGCCGCGCCGTACCGCTGCGTTCTGGGAATGAACCCGTTATTCCCCAACGTCACAAAGGCTTACACGCCGTCTCTCGTGTGAGCATGGAAACAAACCGGGAACTTGTGCCTTGACCGTGGCCTTTCCAATGATAATCTTACGAATTCCAACGGTTTTCCGCGGTTCGGGGCGAGGCACTCCCGGTCCCGGGAAGGACAGCTATGGCCATTGTCGCCGCCATTTCGCAGCAGATCTGGGACATGAAGTACCGCCTGCGCGGGGCGGACGGCGCCGTTGTGGACAAGACCATCGAGGACAGCTGGCGCCGCGTCGCGGCGGCACTGGCCGCGCCCGAGCGCGACCCGGCGCTTTGGACCGGCCGCTTTGCCGAGGCGCTGGCTGACTTCAAGTTTTTGCCGGCCGGACGCATCCTTGCCGGGGCCGGCAGCGGGCGCAACGTCACCCTCTTCAACTGCTTCGTCATGGGCACGATTCCGGACGACATGTCCGGCATCTTCACCCATCTGCGCGAGGCGGCGCTGACGATGCAGCAAGGCGGCGGCATCGGCTACGATTTCTCGACGCTGCGGCCCAAGGGCGCGCCGGTCAAAGGGGTCGGCGCCGACGCCTCGGGCCCGTTGTCCTTCATGGACGTGTGGGACGCGATGTGCCGCACCATCATGAGCGCGGGCTATCGCCGCGGCGCGATGATGGCGACGTTGCGCTGCGACCATCCCGACATCGAGGCCTTCATCGAGGCGAAGGGCACGCCCGGCCGGCTCAGCATGTTCAATCTCTCGGTCCTCGTCACCGACGCCTTCATGCGCGCGGTGCGGGAGGACGCGCCGTGGGAACTGAGTTTCGGCGGCACCACCTTCAAGGTCCTGCCGGCGCGCGACCTGTGGGACAAGATCATGCGCGCGACCTACGCCAACGCCGAGCCGGGCGTGATCTTCATCGACCGCATCAACCGCCGCAACAATCTGGCCTACTGCGAGACCATCAGCGCCACCAACCCGTGTGTCACGGCCGACGCCTGGGTCCAGACCCGTGAGGGTCCGAGGCAAATCGCGGACCTGATTGGCATGCCGTTCGACGCGCTGATCGACGGGACGTGCTATGCCAGCACTGCCAAAGGGTTTTTCCCAACCGGCGTGCGGCCGGTCGTGAAGCTCCGGACACGCGAAGGGCATGCGCTGCGGCTCACCGAGGATCATCCGGTGCGCGCCGTCACCGAGTTGAGCCGCCACCGCCTAACCTGCGAATGGCGAAAGGCCGGCGCACTCGAACCCGGCGACCGCATCATCCTGCATAATCATCGCGGCGCGGGCGAATGGGCGGGACAATATGGCGAGGCCGAAGGCTATCTCATCGGCCTCCTCGTCGGCGACGGCACGCTCAAAAGCGACAAGGCGGTGCTCAGCGTGTGGCGCCGGCGCGAAGCGGTCAATGGGGCCGGGCCGCAGGGCGCCGATGGCGTCATGGATGCGGCCCTCGCCGCGGCGCGTACCCTGCGTCATCGCGCCGACTTTACTGGCTGGATCGCCGTTCCGGGCCGCGAGGAATATCGGCTCTCATTGGCCGCGGTGAGGGAGATCGCGCTCGATCTCGGCCTGGCCCCCGGCCGGAAATCGGTGACAGCGCGGCTCGAACGCCAATCCTCGGCCTTTTACGCCGGCTTCCTGCGCGGTCTCTTCGATAGCGACGGGTCCATGCAAGGATCGCAGGAGAAAGGCGCAAGCATCCGCCTCGCCCAGAGCGACCTCGGCAGACTCGAAGCGGTGCAGCGCATGCTGCTGCGGCTCGGGATCGTGTCAGCGATCTATCGCGAGCGGCGCCCGGCAGGACCGCGCTTCCTCCCGGACGCCAAGGGCGGCCGCCGTGCCTACGACTGCAACGCCGATCATGAGCTGGCGATCGCCAACGACAATATCGGCATCTTCGCCGAGCGGATCGGCTTCGCCGATACCGAAAAGCGCGCGCGTCTCGAAACGATCGCGGCAGCCTATCGGCGTACGCCGAATCGCGAGCGGTTCGTCGCCGAGATCGCCGCTATCGAGCCCGACGGCGATGCCGAAGTGTTCGACGCGCAAATCCCCGGCGCCAACGCGTTCGATGCCAATGGGCTTTATGTTCACAATTGCGGCGAGCAGCCGCTGCCGCCCTATGGCGCGTGCCTGCTGGGCTCGATCAACCTTGCCGCGCTGGTGCGCGATCCGTTCACCGACCGGGCGCACCTCGACCGCGACGAGCTTTTGCGCATCGTGCCCTTGGCCGTGCGCATGCTCGACAACGCGATCGACGTGTCGCGCTTCCCGCTGGTGGAGCAACTCGAGGAGGCGCAAGCGAAGCGCCGCATCGGTCTCGGCGTCACCGGGCTTGCCGACGCGTTGATATTGTGCCGCGTGCGCTACGGCTCGGCCGAGGCGGTTGCGCTCACCGAGGAATGGCTGCGCACGATCGAGCGCGGAGCCTATCTCGCCTCGACCGAGCTGGCCGCCGAGAAATGCCCCTTCCCGCTCTACGACCGCGAGAAATACCTCGCCGGCGAAACGGTATCGGCGTTCGATGCCGAGCTGCGCAATGCCATCGCGGAGCGCGGCATCCGCAACGCGCTCGTCACCTCGATCGCGCCCACGGGCACGATCTCGCTCCTGGCCGACAATGTCTCCTCGGGCATCGAGCCGGTGTTCAGCTTCCGCCACACGCGCAGCGTGATGATGCAGGACGGCACGCGGCGCGAGGAGGAGATCGCCGACCACGCCTATCGCCTGTACCGGCGCCTCAAGGGCGAGGACGCGCCGCTTCCCGATTATTTCGTCGATGCGCAGTCCTTGTCGCCCGGCGACCATGTCGTGATGCAGGCGGCGGCGCAGAAATACGTCGACAGCTCGATCTCGAAGACGATCAACGTCCCGGCCGACTTCCCGTTCGAGCAGTTCAAGGACGTCTATCTCCAGGCGTACGAGCTCGGCTGCAAGGGCTGCACGACCTACCGGCCGAACGAGGTGACGGGCGCGGTTTTGCAGGCGACGAAGGAGGACGGCAAGCGCGCCGCGCGCCAGGCGGAACTCCCGCTCCCGGCGCCGCCGCCAAAACCCAAGGACGTCTACGAGGCGGGCGGCGTCGTCTATATGACGCAGCCCCTGTCGCGGCCCGAGCAGCTGCCGGGCAGCACCTACAAGATCAGCTGGCCCGAAAGCGAGCACGCGCTCTACATCACCATCAACGACATCGTCCAGGACGGCCGCCGCCGCCCGTTCGAGATCTTCATCAACTCGAAGAACATGGAGCATTACGCCTGGACCGTGGGCCTGACGCGCATGATCAGCGCCGTGTTCCGCCGCGGCGGCGACGTGAGCTTCGTGGTCGAGGAGCTGAAGGCGGTGTTCGATCCGAGCGGCGGCGCGTGGCTCGGCGGGCGCTACGTGCCCTCGCTTTTGGCCGCCATCGGCGACGTGATCGAGCGCCACATGATCGCGATCGGCGCGATCCCGCCGCCCGAGGCGCGGCGCGAGCAAATGGCCGAGCGCCAGGTCGTCAATCTGCCGTCGATCGGGCCGCGGATGCGCCAATGCCCCAAATGCGGCGAAGCCGCCCTCGTCCGCGCCGAGGGCTGCGACCAGTGCACCAACTGCGACTATTCGAAGTGCGGGTGAGCGCCCTCACGCGGCCCTTTGCTGCGGCAGGGACAGCGCGCGCATGGTGCCGGCGAGGCGGTGCAGGTGGCCGTCGATCGCGCCCAGGCGGTCGAGCTCGTCGAGCGTGCTGTCGAAATAGTGCCGCGCCGTGCCGCTTCGGCCAACGCCCTGGCGGATGAGGCGCGCCGTCTCGGCGAGGCTCAAGCCCGCGGCATAATGCGGGTGGCGGCGGTCGACGACGAAGGCCAAAGCCGCAACGCGCCGGCTCGGGAGCTGCACCTCGAGCTCGCGCAGCTCATAGACGCGGCTCTTCATCTCGCGCTCCCACAGATAGGTAAGTGCCGCCGGCACGTCGATCGCCGGCACGCAATAGGCCACGCCCTTGCAGGTGCCGCCGCGGTCGAGGCCCAGGACCAGGCCCGGCCGCTCGGGCGTGCCGCGGTGCCCGTGCGAATAGACGCAGAAACTGCGGTGATGGCCGTGCAGAATGGCGGGCTCGGCGTCGCAATAGGGAAAACCCGGGTCCCACATGAGCGAGCCGTAGGCGAAAATCCACAGATCGCTTTCCCACGACAGCCTGGCCCACAGCTCGGGCCCGGCATAAGCGATCGTCGGTCCGGCAAGCTCCTCGCACGATCTCATGGCGCCGCCCCCTTTCGTTCCTCCGCCAACGAGGCTCGCGCGAAACGGCAAACAAGAGGTTAATTATTCGCGCGCATCGCGCGCCGCCCCGGCCTATAAATGGCGCGATGCGTCGCGTTCCGGTGATCCTCGCTGCGACGGTGGTTGCGGCGGCGTGCGCCTATTCCGGCTACTGGTATTTCATTGCCCGCGAGTTGCGCCAGGGGATGGGGCCGTGGGCCGAGGCGCGCCGCGCCGACGGGTTGGCGGTCGGCTGGACGTCGCTCGAGGTGGGCGGATACCCGCTCCGCTTCCGGCTGCGGTTTGCGGACGCGACGGTCGCCGGGACGCAGCCCTTCTCCTATGCCGCGCAAAGCGCCCATGTCGAGGCCGAGGCATCGCCCTTCGATTTGCGGCGCTGGCGCTTCCGCGCGCCCGAGGGGGCCGTGGTCTCGGCGCCGCTCGAAGCGGCCGGGCTCGCCGCGGGCGCGGTCGAGGGCAGCGTCGCCGCCGCGGACGGCGCGACAATCGTGACGGCGCGCGCGAGCGCGGTCGAGGGCGCGGGCGCGGCGCAGGGCTTCTCCGCCGACACGGTCGATCTCAAGCTCACCCTGCCGCAGCGCGCGCCGCAGAGCGATCGCGATCCGCTCGCCGAGGCAAGCGTCAGCCTCGCCGCGGCGCAGCTGCCGCAGGCGCCGCCCCCCTTCCCGCGCCGCATCGACGCGGTCGCGCTGGCCGCGACCTTGCGCGGCGCCATTCCGCCGGGCGCGCTCGACATAGCGCTCGCCAAGTGGCGCGACGACGGCGGCACGCTCGACATCGACAGCGCGCATATCGCCTGGGCCAAGACCACGATCGACCTCGACGGCACCTTGGCGCTCGACGAGGCGATGCAGCCGCAGGGGGCGCTGACCGCGACCGTGACCGGGGCCGATGCCGTCGTCGATGCGATCGTCGATGCCGGCGTCATTGAGGCGCGCTATGCCGATTTCGCCAAGGCGGTGCTGCGCGCCATCGGCCACCCGGACGACGACGGCGTCGATCAGCTCCACGTGCCGGTGACGTTGCAGGACCGCCGCCTTTATGTCGGCCCCGCGCCCATCGCGCCGCTGCCGCTGCTGAAGTGGCGATAGCGCAGATCGCCCTCTCCGCGCGCGGCGCGCTGAGAGCGCTTCTTCCGCTCAACCCTCGGGCGCGTCCTTGCGGTCGAACATGCCGTATTGGCGTTCGACCGAGACGACCGAGATGCGATAATCGGCGAAGATCTCGGCGCGGCCCTTGGCCTGCGCCGCGCGGTGCTCCAAATGCTCGCGCCAGCGCTGCACCGCCTCTTCGTCGCGCCAGAAGGACAGCGACAGGAGCTTGCCCTTGTTCGTCAGGCTCTCGAAGCGCTCGATGGAGATGAAGCCGTCGATCTTCTCGAGCTCGGGGCGAAGCGAGGCGGCGATCTCGAGATAGTCTTTTTGGCGGCCGGACTTAGGCTCGACCTCGAAGATGACGGCGTACATCAGTCCTGCTTCGCCTCGATGATGGAGCGGCGGATGGCGCGCGTGCGGGTGAACAGCGCCTCGAGCTTGTCGCCCTCGCCCCAGCGGATGGCGCGCTGCAAGGCCGTCAAATCCTCGGTGAAGCGCTGCAGCATCTCGAGCACGGCCTCGCGGTTCGACAGGAACACGTCGCGCCACATCACCGGGTCGCTGGCGGCGATGCGCGTGAAGTCGCGAAAGCCGCTCGCCGAGAATTTTATGACCTCGGCCTTGAGGGTTTCTTCCAGATCGGTCGCGGTGCCGACGATCGTATAGGCGATGAGATGCGGCAGGTGCGAGGTGATGGCGAGCACCGTGTCGTGATGCTCGGGCTCCATGATCTCGACCTTCATGCCGGCGCTTTCCCAAAGAAGCGTCAGCTTGGCGAGCGCGGCGGGATCGGTGCCGGGCAGCGGCGTCAGGATGCACCAGCGGCCCGCGAACATCTCGGCAAAGCCCGCGGCGGGGCCGGAATGCTCGGTCCCCGCGACCGGATGGCCCGGAATGAAATGGACGCCCGGCGGCACGATGGGGCCGAGATCGCGCACCGCCGCGCCCTTGACCGAGCCGACATCGGTCAGGATCGCGCCCGGCTGAAGCGCGGGGCCGATGCGGCGCCCGAGTCTCGGCATAGGCCGAATGCGGGTGCTGCGATCACCACGAGATCGGCGCCGGCAGCCGCCTCGGCAGGATCGAGCGTGACTTCGTCGGCAAGCCCGAGCGCGCGCGCCGTGTCGAGCGTCGCCTGCGTCCGGGCGCAGGCGACGATCGTGCCGGCGCTGCTTGTCGCGGCGCAGGACGTGCGCCAAGGACGAGCCGACGAGCCCGATGCCGATGAGCGCCACGCGGGAGAAATGAAGATCGCTCATCGTCCGCCCATGAAATCTTTGACCGAAGACGCCACCGCGCGCATTTCGTCCTCGAGTGCCGATGGTGATGCGCAGATGCTCGGGCAGGCCATAGGCCGCGACCCGGCGCGTCAGGATGCCGCGCGACTTCAGAAACTCGAAGGCGGCGCGGGCATTGCGCTCGGGCGGAAAGCGGATGAGCACGAAATTAGCCGCGCTCGGCGTGAGCTCGAGCCCCATCGCCTCGAGCTCGCGCTCGAGCCAGGGCCGCCAGATGTCGTTGTGCGTGCGCGCGCGGTCGATCGACGCCACGTCATCGAGCGCGGCGATGCCGGCCGCCTGCGCCGCCGAGTTGACGTTGAAGGGATTGCGCACGCGGTTCATCACGTCGGCCACACCCGCGCTCGAATAGGTCCAGCCGAGCCGCAAGCCGCCCATCGCGTAGATCTTGGAGAAGGTGCGCGCCATGACGACGTTCTCGGCCGCGATCGACCAGCTCGATGCCGGGCTCGTAGTCGTTGCGTCTGCACGAACTCGGCATAGGCCGCGTCGATCACCAGCAGCACCGAGGGCGGCAGCCCGGCATGGAGCCGCCGCATCTCGTCGCGCGAGATATAGGTCCCGGTCGGGTTGTTGGGATTGGCGATGAAGACGAGGCGCGTCCGCTTCGTCACGCGGCTCAGCACCGCGTCGACGTCGAACGTCAGGTTCGTCTCGGGCGCGGCGACCGGCGTGGCGCCCGCCGACTTTGCGCCGATCGGATACATGAGAAAGCCGTGCGCGCTGTAGAGCACCTCGTCGCCCGAACCGGCATAGGCGCGGATCAGCACATTGATGAGATCGTCGGAGCCGGCGCCGGCAGACGATGCGCGCCGGATCGAGCCCGTGATGGCGCCCGAGCGCGGCGCGGAACTCGGTCGATTGCCCGTCGGGATAGCGGATACATCTCGCCCGCCGCCGCTTTGTACGCGGCTATCGCGCGCGCGCTCGGGCCCAGCGCGCTCTCGTTCGAGGCGAGCCGGATGACGCGGGATACGCCAGGAACCTTCGCCTCGCCGCCGACATAAGGCTGGATGTCCAAAATGCCGGGACGCGGCACGGGTTTATTCGCCATGACGCCTACTCCGGCGCGATGCCGCCCAGGACGGCGTCCGGCAAGGGCCGCGCATAGAGGCCGAGCCACACCGCGCGCACATCCGCGCCGAGCGCCGCCAGCGCCTCGGCAACCCGGCGGTCGTTGGCGCGAAGCTCGCTGTCCACCTCGACGAGATAGGCCGAGCCCGCGGCACGCTCCAACGCAGCGACAGGATTGCAGTGCAGATTGACGCCGAGAAAGGCGTCGGTGAGATTCGCGGGCGGCACGCCCTCGGGCGCGAGCACGGCCAGCAGCGTGCAGTCGTCGCCGCTCGGCTCGGGCTCGAAGGGTGCGACCACGAACGCGTCGGCGCAGGCGGGATCGGCATTGCCGAGCGATCCGAACGGCAGGCGCAGGATCACGCGCAGCCGGTTGTCGTCCGCCTCGGCAAGCTCGAGCCACCACGGCTCGGGATCGTCGTCGGCCGGCAGCGGCAGCACGCCGACGCCGGCGCGGCCCTCGCCCACCGCCAGCATCGTCTCGTCCGGCGACGCGCCGATGATGAGCGGCGCGAGCGTTCCGAAATGGTCGCGCGCCAAGTCCCAGCCGCCGTCGGCGATCGCGATGGTGAGCCCGGTCTGCATTGCCGTCGTGCCACCCAGCATCTCGCGCCAAAGACGCACCAAGGCAGGCCGCGGAAAGGACCCGCGGTGGGTTCCGACGATGCGGCGCAGGATCTGCGCCTCGCGGCCCGGGCGAAACGCGCCGATATGCTGCTGCTCCTTCACGCCCGCCACCGCCTCCACCAGTTCGGCCCGGCGCATGATCAGGTCATGCAGGCGATCGTCGATCTCGTCGATCTGACGGCGCAGGGAATCGAGCGTGGGCGAGCCGGTCTTGGCCATGTGCAAAGGTCCGCGCGGGAAGCGCCTAGACATAGTGTGCGGCGCCGGCGAAAGCAAAGAAAACGTTGACACGGCATGGGCTTGCTTCCTAGCTATGCGCTCGCTTTTGGCGGGCCCTCATGAGCCTTTCCGTCCCCTCGCCGACGCGCGCAGCGCCGCCGTCCGATCGCCCCGGGTACCGGCTCGCCGTGTCCGAGCCCCTGGCGCTCGACAGCGGCATCTCGCTCGGTCCCTACACGATCGCGTACCAGACCTACGGCCGCCTCAATGCCGACCGCTCGAACGCGATCCTCATCTGTCACGCGCTGACCGGCGACCAGTATGTCGCCGAGCCGCATCCGATCACCGGCAAGCCCGGCTGGTGGGACACGCTCGCCGGCCCCGGCAAGGTGCTCGACACCGAGCGCTATTTCCTCATCTGCGCGAACGTGCTCGGCGGCTGCATGGGCTCGACGGGCCCGGCCGACATCAATCCCGCGACCGGCGCGCCGTGGGGCTTGTCATTCCCCGTCATCACCATCGCCGACATGGTGCGGGCGCAAAAACACCTGATCGACCACCTCGGCATCGAGCGGCTCTTTTGCGTCATCGGCGGCTCGATGGGCGGGATGCAGGTGCTGCAATGGGCGGCATCGTATCCCGACCGCGTGTTCGCCGCCGTGCCGATCGCCGCGGCGGCGCGCCACTCGGCGCAGAACATCGCGTTCCACGAAGTCGGCCGCCAGGCGATCATGGCCGATCCCGACTGGCGCGGCGGCAATTACCAGGAGCATGGCGTGCGGCCCGAGCGCGGCCTCGCCGTGGCGCGCATGGCGGCGCACATAACCTATCTTTCCGAGCAGGCGCTGCACCGCAAATTCGGCCGCAACCTGCAGGACCGGCGCGGCGTCACCTATGGCTTCGATGCCGATTTCCAGGTGGAGAACTATCTGCGCCACCAGGGCATCACCTTCGTCGAGCGGTTCGACGCCAACTCCTATCTCTACATCACGCGCGCGTGCGACTATTTCGATCTCGCAGCCGAGCATGGCGGCGTCCTCGCCAACGCCTTCCGTGGTGCCAAGACGCGGTTCTGCGTCATCTCGTTCAACAGCGACTGGCTCTATCCGACCTCGGAGAGCCGCGCCGTCGTCCATGCGCTGAACGCCGTCGCCGCGAATGTGAGCTTCGTCGAGATCGCGACCGACAAGGGGCACGACGCCTTCCTCCTCGAGGAGCCCGAATTCTTCGCGACGCTCACCGGCTTTCTCGCAGGCTCGGCCGAGCATCTGCGGGCTCGAGCGCGAATGAGCCCGGACCGGCGCGAAGCCGCCCTCGCGCCGGCGGCTCCCATGGTGATTCGCGAGGATTTGCGCCTCGTCGCCAGCATGATCGACAGCGGCGCGCGCGTCCTCGACATCGGCTGCGGCGAGGGCGAGCTGCTCTACTATCTCGCGCACGAGCGGGGCGTCGACGGGCGCGGCATGGAGCTGAGCCAGGGCGGCGTGAATGCCTGCGTGCGGCACGGCCTCTCGGTGATCCAGGGCGACGCCGACAACGATCTCGACGCCTATCCGTCGGATGCCTTCGACTATGTCGTGCTGAGCCAGACGCTGCCGGCGACGCGCAATCCGCGCAAGGTGATCGCCAATCTCGTGCGCATCGCGCGGCATGCGATCGTGTCGTTTCCGAATTTCGGCCATTGGCGCATCCGGCTCGATCTCATGCTGCGCGGGCGCATGCCGATGACCGAGCTTCTGTCGGCGCCGTGGTACGACACGCCCAACATCCATCTGTGCACGATCCGCGATTTTCTGGCGCTGTGCGCCGAGGACGGCATCGGCGTCGAGCGCAGCGTCACGCTCGACCGGCTCGGCCGGCCGTTCTCGCTCGACCCGGCCGGCACGCTCGCCAACCTGCTCTCCGCGCAAGCGATCTTTCAGCTCGCACGGCCAAGCGGCTAACGCCCGACCGGGCTCGGCGCGCCGGGCAGGGGGATATAGACGCTGCGGGCGCGCACGCGCCGCGGCTGCGCCGCCGCCGGCTTCGCATGGATCTGCTTCGACGCCTCGACCATCGAGATGCCGGAGAACGCCGTGAACCAGCGCTCGCCCAGGCTCTCCCACGCGCCGGCCGAGCGCAGCATCATGCGCGAGCGCGTCGGCGGCACGAAGAGCGCCGATGCCGTGCGCTCGGGCGTGAAGCCCGCCTCGCGCAGCAGCCGTGTGAGCTGTCCCGGCGTGAACGGCTGTCCCTGCCCGAACGGGGTCCCGTCGATGCGCGCCCAGATGCCGCGCCGGTTCGGCACGATGGCGAGCACGCGCCCGCCGCCGGCCAGCACGCGCCACACCTCGCGCAACAACGGGCGCAGCAGCTCGCTGAACTCGACCGCATGCACCAGAAGGACGCGATCGATCGAATAGTCGGCCAGCGGCAGCTCGGCCTCGTCGGCAAGCGCCACGCGATAGGGTCCTTCCGCCGGCCACGGCAGCACGCCTTGCGAGGCCGGCATGAGCGAGAGGACACGCTCGGCCTCGGCGAGGAACGGGCGCAGATAGGGCGAGGCATAGCCGAAGCCCAGAACCCGCGCGCCGCTCACGTCGGGCCAGACGAGGCGGATGCGCCGGCGGATCATGCGCACCGCGACCTGGCCCAGCCGGCCCGCATAGAAATCGCGAAGATCGACGACGTCGCCGCTCATGGCCGGGAGTGTACCATGGGAACAAGCGTCGAATTAGGCTAGGCTAGGACGCGCGAGACACCACCATCGAGAGGCCAAGGCATGAGGCTCCGCTATTCGCCGACATCGCCCTTCGTCCGCAAGGTCATGGTCACGGCGCTCGAGACCGGACTCGAAGGACGGATCGAGAAAATTCCGACCGCGGTCGCACCGACCAAGCCCAACGACGAGGTGGCGCGCGAGAATCCGCTGGTCAAGGTCCCGGCGCTCACCACCGACGACGGGCTCGTGCTCTACGATTCGCACGTGATCTGCGAATATCTCGACACGCTGCACGGGCGCGCGCGGCTCTTCCCGGCCGAGGGCAAGGCGCGCTGGATCGCGCTGCGCCAGGAGGCGCTCGGCGACGGCATGCTCGAAGCCGCGATCCTGGGGCGTTACGAATCGGTGCGGCCCCAGGAATTCCAGTGGCCGGACTGGATCGACGCGCAGATGCGCAAGGTGCGGGGCGCCATCGGCGCGCTCGAGATCGAGTGCGAGGCGGGCGATCTCGGCAACGCCATGGACGGCGTGACGATCGGCCAGATCACCATCGGCTGCGCCTTGGGATATCTCGACTTCCGTTACCAGAGCGAGGACTGGCGCTCGCGGAGCCGGCGCCTTGCAAAATGGTACGAGCGCTTCGCCGAACGGAAATCGATGATCGAGACCGTTCCCAAGGCATGACCGACACGCTCACCTATGAGCTCGATGGCGCCATCGCGCTCATCGGTTTGAACCGGCCGCACAAACGCAACGCCATCGACGACGCGCTGGTCGAGGCGTTGCGGCTTGGCGTCGCGCGCGCCCATGCCGAGGCCAAGGCCGGCGTGATCTTCGGCCATGGCGAGCATTTTTCCGCCGGCCTCGATCTGTCGGAGCACGTGACCCGCACGCCGGTCGAAGGCATCCACCATTCGCGCAAATGGCACGCGATCTTCGATCAGATCGAGCGCGGGCCGATCCCGTTCGTCGCAGCGCTCCACGGCGCCGTCGTTGGTGGCGGCATGGAGCTTGCCGCAGCGACCCACATCCGCGTCGCCGATGCGAGCGCCTTCTTCGCGCTGCCCGAGGGCCAGCGCGGCATCTTCGTCGGCGGCGGCGGCTCGGTGCGCGTCGCGCGCCTCGTCTCGGTGGCGCGCATGGCCGACATGATGCTCACGGGCCGCGTGCTCTCGCATGATGAGGCCGAGCGCTTCAATTTCGTGCAGTACCTCGTGCCGAAGGGCGCGGCGCTCGTGAAGGCGCGCGAGCTGGCCGCGCGCATCGCGAAAAATGCCCCCTTGTCGAACTTCGGCATCACCAACGCGCTGCCACGCATCCAGGATTTGTCGCACGACGACGGGTTGTTCTTCGAGGCGCTGATGGCCGCCATGACGCAAACCAGCCCCGACGCGCAGGAGCGGCTCCGCGAGTTTCTGGAAAAGCGCGCCGAGCGCCTCGCGCCGCCGGGGCAGGGCAAGGGCTAGACTGCTTCGCTAACGCTCGCAATGACAGCTCGTGATTGCCATTGCGAGGGGCGCAGCGACGAAGCAATCAACCCGCCGTGGCGCTCGCTCCGCTTTTACCATATGGTTGCTTGAATGACCGATCGAGAATCGAACGACCAATATAGTCCGGAAGAAACCGCGCGCCGCCGCGACGACGCGCTCCGACGCGCGCTCAAAACGCCCCCCAAGCCGAACAGGAATTACATCGGCAAGAGCGCACCGCCGCCGCGGCGGGAGCCCAAGGGCTCTAAAAATAAGGGCCGATAAGCGCCGGCAAAGGCCGCGCCGCCGCTCAATACATGTGTTGGCCGCCGTTGATCGACAGGGTCGAGCCGGTGACGAAGCCGCCTTCGTCGGAGACGAGGAACAGGACGCCGCGCGCGATCTCCGAGGCGTGGCCGAGGCGGCCCACCGGAATCCGCGCGACGATTTTTTCCAGCACGTTGGCCGGCACGGCGCGCACCATGTCGGTGTCGATATAGCCCGGCGCGATCGCGTTCACGGTGATGCCGCGCGTGGCGCCTTCCTGCGCCAGGGCCTTGGTGAAGCCGTGGATGCCCGACTTCGCCGCGGCATAGTTCACCTGGCCGTACTGCCCGGCCTGGCCGTTGATCGAGCCGATATTGACGATGCGGCCGAAGCCGCGCTCGCGCATGCCCTCGATGACGCAGCGGCACATGTTGAAGCACGAGGTGAGGTTGGTGGCGATCACCTGGCCCCATTGCTCGGGCGTCATGCGGTGCAGCACCGCGTCGCGCGTGATGCCGGCGTTGTTCACCAGGATCTCGACCGGGCCCAACTCCTGCTCGATCTTCTTCACCCCAGCGGCGCATTGCGGGTAGTCGGACACGTCGAAGCGATACGAGGGGATGCCGGTCTCCCGCGAAAAGGCTTCGGCCGCGCCCTCGTTGCCGGCGAAACCTGCCGCCACCTTGTAGCCTGCCGCCTTGAGCGCCTCGGAGATGGCGCGGCCGATGCCGCGCGTTCCGCCCGTCACGATCGCCACCCGGCTCATCGTTTCCTCCTCCCGTTCGCGCGACTTCAGTCGCGCTGAACGCACATTGCAATACCCATGCCGCCGCCGATGCACAGCGTCGCCAAGCCCTTCTTCGCGTCGCGGCGGTTCATCTCGTAGAGCAGCGTCACGAGGACGCGCGCGCCCGAGGCGCCGATCGGGTGGCCAAGCGCGATGGCGCCGCCATTGACGTTGACCTTCTCCGGATCGAGGTCCAGCTCCTTGTTGACGGCGCAGGCCTGCGCCGCGAACGCCTCGTTCGCCTCGATCAGGTCGAGATCGCCGACCGACCAGCCGGCGCGCTTCAAGGCGGCGCGGCTCGCCGGAATGGGCCCGCTGCCCATGATCGCCGGATCGACCCCCGCGGTCGCCCACGAGACGATGCGCGCCAGGGGCTTGCGGCCGCGGCGCTTGGCCTCCTCGGCGCTCATCAGCACGATCGCGGCGGCGCCGTCGTTGATGCCGGACGCGTTGCCGGCCGTGACCGTGCCGTTCTTGTCGAAGGCGGGCCGAAGCTTCGCTAGCGTTTCGGCAGTGGTGCCGTGCCGCGGGTATTCGTCGCTATCGACCACCGTCTCGCCCTTGCGGGTGGCGATCGTCACCGGCACGATCTCGTCCTTGAAGCGGCCGGCTTTCTGGGCCGCCTCGGCGCGCGCCTGCGAGCGCGCCGCGAGCCCATCCTGCTCGCCCGCGCGTGATCTGCCAGCGCTGCGCCACGTTCTCGGCGGTATTGCCCATGTGGTAGCCGTTGAAGGCGTCCCACAGCCCATCCTTGATCATGGTATCGACCAGCTCGGCGTCGCCCATCTTGACGCCGTTGCGCAGGTAGATGCAGTGCGGCGCCTGGCTCATGCTCTCCTGCCCGCCGGCGACGACGATCGCGGATTCGCCAAGCCGGATCGCCTGGAATCCCAGCGCCACCGCGCGCAGGCCCGAGCCGCAGAGCTGATTGATGCCGTAGGCCGTCACCTCATAGGGGATGCCGGCGGCGACCGCCGCCTGGCGCGCCGGGTTCTGGCCCTCGCCGGCCGACAAAATCTGGCCCAGCACGACCTCGCTCACCTCGGCGGGGGCGACCTCGGCGCGCTTCAGCGCCTCGACGATCGCGACCTTGCCAAGGTCGTGCGCGGGAAGCGAGCTGAGGCTGCCGTTGAAGGAGCCGATCGGCGTGCGCGCCGCGGCAGCGATGACGACATCGGTCATGGGGTCTCCCCTCGGTTACGGGTCGATGCCTATAAGATTAGCCCTTCCGCCGCGATTTGGAACCCGGCCCCCCCAAATGGCGCAGGAGCCAGCGCGCGAGCGGCCGCCACACTTCGGCGGGCGCGGTGCCGCCGACGATCATGCCGATATGGCCGAGGACGGCACCAGGCGCTCGCCGGCCGGGAGATCTCGGACGAGCGCCTCGGCGCTCGCCGGCGGCACGATGCGGTCGTGCGACGGCACGACGACGAGCGCGGGCTGCGTGACGCTTTGCGGCAGGACCGGCCGCCCGGCGATGCGCCACAGGCCGCGGCCGGGCTCGTTCGCGCCATACCATCCGGCAAGACACTCGCGCGCGACATTGAGCGTCAGCGGCACGCCGTCATTGAGCCAGTCCTCGACGGCGACGAAATGGCGCGCCGCCGGCTCGTCGGCGAGTGCGGCAAAGCGCGAGAACTTGCGCATCGCGACGAGCGGGTCGGCCGCGGTGAAGAGCGCCTGGAGAATATCGACCGGCACCTCGCGCAACGGCGCGCAGGCGAGCGCCAAGGGTGCCGCGAGCGCGCCCAGGAGCCGCGCATGGCCGGCGCGCTCGGCGTGGAAGCTCCATGGCGTCGCCAGCAGCGCCAGGGCGCGGACATCGTTGCGGCCGGCGCGCGGCGAGTGCCAGCGCCAAAAGCCCGCCCATGCAATAGCCCATGACGCCGACCGGCCCGCCCGCTGCCGCGTGCGCCGCCTCGAGCGCCGCTTCGAGCCGGCCCGCCACGTATTCCGTCAGGCCGAAGCCGCGCTCGATCTCGCCCGGCGCGCCCCAGTCCACCAGCAGCGGGCGGATGCCGGAAGCGGCGAGATGGCGCAACAGGCTCGTGCCCGGCGCCAGATCGAGAATGTAGGCGCGGTTGATGAGCGACGGCACGACGAGCAGCGCCGGATCGCCCTCCTTGCCGTAATCCAGCAGCCGCGTCGTCCCTTCCTGCCACAGCGCCGGCGGGTCTTCGAGCTCGCGCCGGTAGGGATGATGGCGATAGCGCTCGATGCCGGCGAGGAACGCGTCCTGGCGCGTCCGCAGCTCCCGGTCGAGCGCCGCGGCGACCCGGTCAAGAGCGGCGGCGCCGAGGCTTTTTTTGAGGGCGGCCGCTTCCGTCGCGAACTCGAGCCTCAAGGGCAGCGAGCCGCTCCTCAGCAGCGGCAAGGCGGCGCGCGAGCTGAGCCATACCGCGCTCGCGTTCAGGAGATGAAGCGGCAGCGGGCGCGGCCCCTGCCGCGGGAGCGAATCCACGCTCACCCGCGGCACCCGGCCATTGCGATGGCCACGGCGCCGCGCCCATGAAGAGGCGTGCCATGCTTTCGGCAAGCGCGGGATCGCCCGCGAGCGCCATCAAATGGTCCTGCCACAGGTCGACATACCGTTTGGCAAGCTCAGCGACATCCGGCGGATCCGCCATGAAGTCATTATATCGGCGCGAGTCGGCGATGGCCAGAAGGGGAGTCGCGGCGCTCTAGCGGCGATGTTATGCTGAGGAGCATGGAGACGCCTTTTCAGGGGACCAGCAGGGCATGACGGACAAGAGCGGCGCGGAAGCGCAGCCGGTGGTCATCAAGAAATACGCGAACCGGCGGCTCTACAACACGTCGACGAGCAGCTATGTCACGCTCGACGATCTGAGCCACATGGTGAAGGCGGGCCACGAATTCGTCGTCTATGACGCCAAGAGCGGCGAGGAGATCACGCGCGCGGTGCTGACGCAGATCATCGTCGAGGAGGAGCAGAAGGGGCAGAACCTGCTGCCGATCAGCTTCCTGCGCCAGCTCATCAGCCTCTATGGCGACAGCATGCAGTGGCTCGTGCCGCGCTATCTCGATCACGCGATGTCGACCTTCGCGCGCAATCAGGAGCAGATGCGCAAGTCGCTCCAGGACGCGTTCGGCGGCCTCTTCCCGTTCGGGCCGCTGGAGGAGATGGGCAAGCAGAACTTGGCGTTGTTCGAGAAGACCATGAAGATGTTCACGCCGTTCCCCGCCAATTCGAGCGAGAAGCCGCGCCTCGATAAACCCGCCGAGGAGCCGGCCGCCGACGCGTCGCTCGACGAGCTGCGCCAGCGCATCAACAACCTGCAGCAGCAGGTCGACGATCTGAGCCACAAGAAGGAATAGCGAACCGCCCGGAAGTCGATGCGGCGCTAATCGGCCCCGGCGACGGCGCGGACGGGGCGGACGGCTGCGGTCCAGGGCGGCTCCATGGACGGCGCGCCGTAATAATAGCCTTGCAGGAAATGCACGCCCTCGCGGCGCAGCATCGCCGCCTGTTCGGCGGTCTCGACGCACTCGGCGACGGTCAGCAGGTTGAGGCTTTTGGCGAGCCCGACGAGGTGGCGCAGGAAGACCTGGTTTTCGGCCTTCTCGGTGAGATTGCGCACGAACGAGCCGTCGATCTTGACCGTGTCGATGGCAAGCGCCTGAAGATGGCGGAGCGAGGTGAAGCCCGCGCCGAAATCGTCGAGCGCGATGCGGCAGCCGAGCTCGCGCAGCGTGACGACGAACCCGGCCGACTCTTCGAGGTCGTGCAGCGCCGCCGTCTCGGTGATCTCGACGACGAGGCGGCTCGCGACCTCGCGCGCGCCCTGAAGGATGGCGGTGGCGCCTCTGAGCCAGGCGCGGTCGGTCGCCGTGAATCCGGAAATGTTGAAGCCCAAGCAGATGCCGGGATGGGCCGCGGTCTCGGCGACCGCGCGCTCGAGGACGTAGCGATCGATGAGCCGGATATATCCCAACTTCTCCACCGCGGCGACGAATTCCGCCGGCCGCCACGATGCGGCCGTCGTCGTCGATCATGCGCAGGAGACATTCGTAGTAATCGACCGCGCCCGTCACGGTGTCGATCACCGGCTGATAGGCAAAGCACAGGCGCTCGTCGCGCAGCGCGCGCTGCACCCGTTCGCCGAGCGCCATGCCCATGCGATGGCGCTGGCGCTGCTCGTCCGAGATGCGGTACGGCGACGAAGCAGTCGCGCCCGGCGCGCTTGGCTTCGGCCAGCGCGGTCTCGGCCCGCGTCATCACCTCGTACGAGGTCTTGGCCTGCTCGGGATACGCCGCGCCGCCGAGCGAGACGGTCGCATAGACCGGGCCCGCCGCGGTGTCGATCGGCATCTGGTTCACGGTGCCGAGGATCTTGTCGGCGACGGTCGTGATGGCGTGCTCGGGACAATGGGCCAGCACGATGCCGAAGCGGTCGCCGCCCATCCGGCCGATCACGTCGCTGACGCGCAGGCAGCGGTCGAGCCGGTGTCCCACCTCGACGATCACCTGATCGGCGATCTCGTAGCCGAAGATGTCGTTGATGCTGGCGAGCTTGTCGATGCCGATCGCGAGATAGGCCCCGGCGAGGCCGGTGCGCGTGCTGTGCGCGAGCATGTGGTCGAGCGCTTCGCGCAGCCGCTTCTTGTTGAAATGGCCGGTCAGGTCGTCGTAATTCGCGAGCCGCTCGAGACGCTGCTCCTGCGCCTTCCTCTGCGTGACGACGCGCAGCACGCCGAGCATGCGGGCAGGCCGCCCGAAGCGGTCGAACTCGGCGGTGCCGCGCTCGTGCAGCCAGGCGAAGCTGCCGTCGCCGAGCCGGACGCGGTATTCGACGTCGAACGCGGCGCCGCGGTTGTAATGGCCTTGCAGGCGCTGCTGGCGCAGCAGCAGATCCTCGGGATTGATGCGGCCGGCGAAGCCCTTGCCGGTCGTGACGGATTCCTCGTCGGTGAGGCCGAGCATGCGCGGCGAGCCGTGCCACGTCAGGACGTCGCTCTCGAGGTCCCACTCATAAGCGGCATCGCCAGCGGCGGCGAGCGCGGCCAAGACGCGGGCCGGTGCGGCGTTGACGTCCGGGACCATGGGGCAGGATCACCTTCGCGCAACTGACGCGGGGCGACCGGCCACCGCGCCTGCGAAGGCTAGGGTTGAATCATTTCCGAACGATTAATTTCCAAGGGCTTAGCACCCTTGCGTCAGGTCACGCGCGCCGCGGCCGGGGTGTGCGCCGCAAGGAACGGCTGGAGCGCCTGGATGAACTCGCGCGGCAGCACCTGGGGGAAATAATGGCCGCCCTGGGGAAAGAACTTGGCCTCGGCCCCGGGGATGCGCCGCACCAGCTCCTCCGAGAAATAGGCCGGCGTGACGAGATCGTCCTGCGCCGCCATGATGAGGGCGGGCGTGCGGATGCGGCCGAGATCGGCGGAGCGATCGAACGCCAGGATGGCGTCGATGCGCCCGATCATCTGCTCGACCGGCGGGAAGTGGGCAAGGCCGAATGCCTCGACCTGGCGCAGCTTCTCGTTGTTGCGGGCGATGTAGCTGCTCGGATAGAGCAGGAGCGTGCTCGCCTGGACATAGCTCGCCGGTCCCAGGCGGGTCAGGATCTCCTTGCGCAATCCGAACAGCCGGCGGAAATAGGCGTCGGGCTTGGTCCAGCTTGCGGCGATGACGACGCTGGCACAGCGCCGCGGCTGCTCGATGGCGAGGATCTGCGCCACCGCGCCGCCCGCGGAATGGCCGATGATATGCGCCTTGGGGATGTCGAGCGCATCCATCAGCGCGATCACGTCCTGCGCCATCCGCTCCATGGTCGGCGTGCACTGCGCGGCATCGCTCTCGCCCATGCCGCGGTGGTCGTGCACGACGACGTCGTAGCAGCGCGACAGGGCCGGGATCTGGTCGCGCCAGTATTGCGCGGTGCCGGCGAGGCCGGTGACGAGGACGGCCGGGAATCCCGCGCCGTGCCGCTCATAGTAAAGTTGGCAGTTGCCAATCGATATCCGCGGCATGGTTCCCTGTCGGGGATGGTTCCCACGTCGTTAACATTGGCCGTACGCAGAGTCAAACCTGTGCAGGGCGGCCATGACCGGGGCGCGCGCCCGGTCCTCTGACGGAACCAGAACACGCAAGGGACGTTAGCGGAACCAGCGGTCGAAACGGAGTTTCCGGCGACGGTGCTGGCGCGGCCCCGTGCCCCGCGCCCACCAGGCAGGACATTTCCACGACGCGCATTTTGCCATCTCGGCTCGCCCGGCCCCGACGGTGCCACGGCGTCCCTCTTTCTTTTGCCTGACAGAGTCTCATGAGCACCACCGAAACCAAGCGAACGACAAGCCGCACCCAGGACATCGATCGCCATGTCGGTGCCCGGATCCGCGAGCGTCGCATCATGCTCGGCCTGACCCAGCAGCAGCTCGCCGACCTCATTGGCGTGACATATCAGCAGGCCCACAAGTACGAGCGCGGCATCAATCGCGTCTCGGCCGGGCGGCTGTTCGAGATCGCGCGCGTGCTGAGCGTGCCGGTGAGCTATTTCTTCGAAGGGCTCGAGACCCAGACCGGCCGGCCGGTCAGCCCGCGCGAGCGCATGTGCCTCGAGCTTGCCCGCAATTTCGCGCAGATCTCGAACGAGAAGCACCAGGAGGCGCTGAGCCAGCTCGCCCGCGCGCTCGCCGTCCAGCACTGAGGAAAGGGCCGGAGCGCGGCGGCGCCGCGCCTAGGCTGGAGGCGGACCGCGCCGCGCCAGGCCCATGATTAGCGCGATCGCGAAGACCACGATGAAGATGAAGAACAAGACTTGCGCGATGCCGGCCGCCGCCGAGGCGATCCCGCCGAAGCCGAGAACTCCGGCGACGATCGCGACGATGAGAAAAACCACCGCCCAGTAGAGCATCGCGCCGCTCCATTACTTTTCCCGGCCCGAGACCGGCAGTCCTTGCCTGTGCAACGGCCGGACTCGCGCCGCGGTTCCGTTGCGCCGGCTCCTGCGAAGCTCCGCCTCGAAAGTCGGACGACCGCCTCGATCGGGCGACTTGCCAAAACGCGCCGACGTGATTAAGAGTAACGGCATCGGTCGTTTCGTGTTCCGGTCCCGCCTCTTCAACCGGTGCCGTTCGGAGCGAACGAGCTCGCATTTGCGCGCAAGTCAAGGTCTCTGGATCGGCGCCGGGATGCTCCGGTCCTGCCGTTGTTTACCGGAGCGCGAGCGCAAGCTTGGACGCGGGATACTGGGGAAGGTATTTTTCGATGACAAATTCGCTGCAGGCGAATGTCGCGCGCATCGTGGCAAAGCTCGTCTCCCGGCGCGCGACGAAGCTTGAGGAAATTCCAGGACTCTTCGACAGCGTCTATGCGGCGCTGAGCGAGCTCGACCGGCCGCAGGCGCCGCGGCAGAAAGAGACGGAAACGGTTTCCGCCGCGCCCGCGCCGCGCGCGGCCCGCCGCCGCCGCGCGCCCGTTCCGGTTCCCCCGCCCGCCGAGGAAGTGCTGCCGGCCCCGCCGCAGCCGCGCCTGTTGCGCCGCGCCGACGTGGCGGCGGCAAGCGATCATGCGCCGGCGCCGCCGGCCGCACCGGCGCTGCGCCCCGGCACGCTGCGCGGCATCGTCAAGTGGTTCGACCCGCGCACCAGGCGCGGCGCGCTCCGCCTGCCCGGGTGCAGCGACGAGATCGTCGTCGAGCCTGCGCTCCTCGACGAGATGGCGATCCAGCGGCTCTACAAAGGCCAGGAGGTCGAGGCGACGCTGAGCGCCGAGAGCGTGCCGCGCGTCGTGCGCCTCGCGCTGCCGGGCGGCGCGTGGCAGATCGCGGCCAGCGGCGGCGTCGTGCATAACCGCCATGCCCGCCCCGTGGTCGTCGAATTGAAGCGCGAGGCCTTGCGCCGCGTCGCCGCGCGCGCCGAGGCCGAACTGGTGCTGGGCCGCCGCAGCGGCCAGTGACCGCCCTCTGGCGCCCGCGGTTCGGGCGGCGCTAGAATGAACTCATGGCTGAAAACGCACTCATCGTCGGCGCCGGCAGCGGTTTGAGCGCGGCGCTCGCGCGGCTCTTCGCCAAGGCAGGCATGGGCGTTGCGCTCGCCGCGCGCAGCACCGAGAAACTGGCGCCGCTCGCCAAGGAAACGGGTGCCCGCGTGTTCGCCTGCGATGCGATGAAGCGCGCCGACGTGGACGCGCTCTTCGCCGCCGCGGGCCCGCTCGACATCGTCGTCTATAACCCGAGCGCGCGCGCCCGCGGGCCCATCGCCGAGCTCGATCCCGACGAGGTCCTGAAGGCGCTGCTCGTCGAGCTGCTATGGCGGCTTCCTCGTCGGCCAGCAGGCGGCCAAGCGCATGCTCGCCCAAGGGCACGGCTCGATCCTCTTCACCGGCGCCTCGGCGAGCGTCAAGGGCTATGCCCTTTCCGCGCCCTTCGCGATGGGCAAGTTCGGGCTGCGCGGCCTGGCGCAAAGCATGGCGCGCGAGCTTGCGCCCAAGAACATCCACGTCGCGCATTTCGTGATCGACGGCGGCATCAAAAAGCTCGGCGCGGACGATCCGCGCGCAGCGCAGCGCGGTCCCGACGGCACGCTCGAACCCGATGCGATCGCCGCCAATTATCTCCACGTCCACCGCCAGCACCGCAGCGCCTGGACCTGGGAGGTCGAGCTTCGGCCCTGGGTCGAGAATTTCTGAGGACCGGGTTTGCAGCAACTCGAACTCCGCCCGGTGAGCCGCCGCAAACCCGCCTCGCTCGTGCTCGATCCGTACCGGCGCAACGTCACCTCGCAGAGCGGCGAGGACGGCATCATCGCGCGCACCTTCGAGGTGATCGGCACGACGAACCGCTGGTGCGTCGAGTTCGGCGCCTGGGACGGCAGGCTCAACAGCAACACTTGGACCTTGATCCGCGAGCACGGCTGGAGCGCGGTGCTGATCGAGGGCGAGCCCGACCGGTTCGCCGAACTCGAGCGCTGCTATGCCGACATCGCCGCGCGCACGCATCTCTTCTGCTGCTTCGTCGGGCTCGAGCCGGGCAATCGCCTCGACGATCTTCTCGCCCAGTGCGGCACGCCCCAGGATTTCGACCTGCTCTCGATCGACGTCGACGGCAACGACTGGCACCTGTGGAATTCACTTGCCCTGTACCGGCCGCGCGTGGTCGTCATCGAGTACAATCCGACGATCGACAACGACATCTATTTCGTCCAGGACTATGGCCCCTCGGTCCATGCCGGCGCCTCGCTGCTGGCGCAGATCGAGCTCGGCCGGGCGAAAGGCTATGAATTCGTCGCCTCCACCGGGACCAACGGCTTCTTCGTCCGGCGCGAGCTGTTCCCCTCGCTCGGCATCGCCGACAATTCGATCGACGCCCTCCACGAAACATCGCCCGAGCATGTGCTCAAGATCTTCCAGGGCTATGACGGCACGATCTACGCGGCCGGCAATCTGAAGCTCCACTGGCACGGCATCGCGCTGACGCAGGAGGATTTTCAGGTGCTGCGCCCCATTGACCGACGCTTTCCCGGGACGCCGCGCCAGCGCTGGTGGCGGCGCAGGCGCGGCGGCAGCGGATGATCCTCCGCGGCAATCTCCCCCATGTGATCGCCAAGGCGCTCGCATCCGGGCGGGTGCTCGATGTCGGCGGCTGGTACCTGCCGTTGAATGCCGCAACGCACGTGCTCGACCTCAATCCCTTTAAGACCAGGGGGCAGCCGCTCGATCCCGAAAATCCCGCGCGCTTTTCGGCTGCGACTTGGTGCGTGCAGGATGCCTGCGTCGCGCCGTGGCCCTATCCCGAAAAATTCTTCGATTTCAGCTTCTGCTCGCATCTCCTCGAGGACGTGCGCGACCCGCTCGCGGTGGTGCGCGAGCTGTCGCGCGTCGCCAAGGCGGGCTATATCGAGACGCCGTCGCGCGCGCGCGAAATCTTCGCGAAGGGGCGCTGGGCCGGGCTTGCCGCGCGCGTCGGCCGGCCGCCCGAGGTCGGGTTCTACCATCACCGCTGGTTCGTCGAAGCCGAGGGAAACCATCTGCGCTTCCTCGCCAAGACCAGCGAGATCCTGCGCGATCCGCGCTATTACATCACGCGCGGCGCGCTCGGCCGCAAGATGCGCGAGGACGAAAGCGGCCTCGGCATTTTCTGGCAGCGCGAGATCACCGCCGAGGAGACGATCGTCTTCGAAATGACCGACGTGCAGCGCAATCTCCTCGAGTTTCGCGCCCGGGCGCTCGCGAATCTTCGCTGAGCACGGACGATGCAGCTTCCCGGCGTCTCCTATGTCGTGACGATCTACAACAAGGCGCCCTATCTCGAGGGCGTGGTGCGCGCGCTCGCGGGCCAGGCAGGCGAGTTCGAGCGGCAATATATCCTGGTCGATGACGGATCGACCGACGGCTCGGGCGAGATCGCCGCGCGCCTTGTAGGCGGCCTTCCGAACGCGCACCTCATCCGCCAGGAAAATCGCGGGCCTTCCGTCGCCGTCAATCGCGGCCTCGAAAAGGCGTCCCTCCCCTTCACCCAGATCGTCGACGGCGACGACGTGCTGGCGCCCTATGCCTCGCGCCTCCTGCTGCGCGCCGCACGCGAAAGCGGCTGCGGCGCAATCTACGGGCGCAACAATTGGTACGGCACGCCCGACGAGCTGCACTTTCCGCCGGAGCCCGAGCATGTCGCGGTGCGCGTGCTCGACGATGCGCTCTACACCATCATCCGCATCGGCCATGCCGGCGGCAGCACCTATATCCTCGAGACCGACGCCTTGAAGCGCGCCGGCGGCGCCGACGAGCGCGTCTTCGTGCAGGACCAGTCATTGCCGCAGCGCATGAGCTTCGTTGCGAAGATCGGCTTCGTCGATCAGCTCATCTGCATGGGGCCGCGCGACGAGCCGGGGCGGCTCATGAAATTCCCGGTGCAGCAGCAGCACGACCAGTCGCTGACCGCGCTGCTGACGCTCAAGGACCATCCCGAGCTTCCTCCGCGCATCCGCCGCCTCGTGCAGAAGCAGGTGACGGGCCGCGCCTGGAAATACGCCGCGCGCCAGCGCGGCGCCGGGCATCTCTCGCGCCATTTCTGGCTCTTTTTGGCGGCGCGCCTGCCCGGCATGACGCTCGATGAACGAACCTTGTTCTCGACGCTCGACGCCTTCCCGCGCGGCGGCGCGGTGCGCCTCATGCCGTCCAGCGCCGCAGGAAGCGCGGCACGCGCGAGCGCGGACGCGGCTCCGGCGCGCCAAAGCGCTGCCAGAAACGGTCGCTAGCCCAGGGATCGTACGGCTCGAACGCAGCGCGCGCGAAGGACGGAATGAAGCAGCGCTGCGCGTCTGCCGCAAGAATGGCTGCCATGCGGGAAAAACTGCTGTTGCATATCGCAAGCACGTCGGCCGCCGCCATGATGGCGAAGTCGGCGAGCGGTTTTGGCTCCGGCATGTCCGCTTCCGCGTCCGCCGCGGTGACGGGCGCGAATTCGGCAAAGGCCGGCAGCACCGCGTCGCGATCGTCGCTCGCGATGAACAGCACCGGGTTCTTGAGGCTGGGCCACAGAGCCTCGAGCCAGCGCCGGTAGAACTCCTCGGGCACCGGGCGGAACCACGGCTTTTCCGCCGCTAGGTTGCGGTAGTCGCCGCGCCGCAAATGGAGCGCCACGAGCGTCGCACCGTTCGGGCGATGGCGTGCGAGCCAGCGCTCCACCGGCGCGCGCCAAGGCTCGCGCAGCGTGAAGAGAAGGCGCAAAAAATCGCGGTGCGCGTGCCAGCACGGCGGCACGTTCTGATAATAGCCCCAGAAATCGACATTCACCGGCGGGCGATCCATGGTCCAGAGCGCCAAGTCGAGCACCGACCATTCATCGCCCTTGTACATGGCGAGCGGGTGCCTGATGCCGCGGTGCGGAATGCCGTAAATTTTCTCGCCCGCCCATTCCGGCGTCTCGACCGCGGCATTGTTGCGCAGCCCATAGAGCTTCAGGAACGCATACTGGAAAAGCTGATTCGCGAAGCCGGCATTCTTGCCGAAATTCGACATCTGGATCGAGGATTCGGTCCGCCCGCCGGTCGCGTTCGGGTCGCGGATTTTCGACGAGCGCACATAAAGCAGCGCCGCCGGATCGGCGATGCGCAGAAACCCGCGATCGAACAGCGCACGGTCGACGGGCGCCAGTGTTTTCGGCGGATCGCGCACGAGCACCGCATCGACCGCATCGCCGATGCGCTCGAGCCCGCCGCGCCAACTGTCGAGCACGGCGATGTTCGCTTCCTCGATCCCGTGCTCGCGCAGCGCGCCCATTTCCATGCCGGCGCAAAGTAGCGATGAAGCGCGAATCCGTCTATCATGCCGCATCGCGCCCAGGGACCGATTTTGACCGGCATTTCCTTCATCGTGACCGTGTTCGACAAGCGGCCGTATTTGCCGGCGGTCGTCGAATCGCTGGCGCGACAGCAGGGGCCGTTCGAGCGCGAGTTCGTGTTCGTCGATGACGGCTCGACCGATGGATCGGCCGATCTCGTCGCCGAGCTGACGCGCGGCTGGCGCGACAAGGTGGTGATCCTGCACCAGCCGAACCGCGGCGCGTCGGCGGCGACCAACGAGGGCGTGTGGCGCGCCTCGTATCCGTGGCTGAAACTGCTCGACGGGGACGATCTTCTCGTGCCGGGCGCCACCGCGCGCCTCCTCGAAGCGGCCGATGCGACGCGCCAGTCCTTCGCCTATGGCGATCTCGGCACCTACCGGCTCGACGTTCCCGATCCCTTCGCGAGCGACGGCGATCCGCAGCAGGCGCCCTTCATCCTCGAGCCCGACGGGCTTGCCCGCTTCATCCGCAATTGCCCGTCGAATTCGAGCACGATGCTGGTCTCGTCCGAGCGCTATTGGCAGGCGGGCGGCTGCGACGAGCGGCTCATCTCGCCCGACCAGGCGCTGTTCCTCAGGATTTTCGCGGTCGGCGGCGGCGCGCGCGTGATGGGCCCGGTGGCGCTTGCGCCGCACAAGGCGCCGGGACGGCTTTCGGAGCAGCGCCGGCGCAGCCGCTATGAATCGGTGCTGGCGCTCTATTTCCTCGTGACCGAGCGCAAGGAGCTCGATGCGCCGCATCGCGCCTTGGCCTATCGCCGCGCGCTGGCGCGGGCGCGCCGCTATCACCGCGCCTTCGGCGGCGCGCTCCTGTCGCGCCACCTCATGCGCTATCTCGTAAGCCTCGTCCACGTGCCGGCCGACCCCGGACCCGAGATGTACAAGGCGCTCGCGGCCTTCACCGAGGACGGCTCGTCCGAGCGGCCGCAGGCATGGAAGCCCGGCGCGCTGCGGGCGCGCGAATCCGGCGAGGCCGGCGAGAGCGTGCGGTCGTTCGGCGAGGCATGACGCCGCATGTGCGGCATCGCCGGTTTCTTCGATCCCGACCATCGCATCGATCCATCGCAGTACGAGGCGATCGCACGCGCGATGGCGGACCGTCTCGCCCATCGCGGCCCGGACGATTCCGGCGCATGGTGCGATCCCGCAGCCGGAATAGCCTTGGGGTTCCGGCGGCTCTCGATCCTCGACCTTTCGCCCGCCGGGCACCAGCCGATGCTGTCGGCGGACGGGCGCCATGTGCTGCTGTTCAACGGCGAGATCTACAATCATCGCGAGCTGCGCCGGGAACTTGCGGGAACGAGCTGGCGCGGCCACAGCGACAGCGAGGCGCTGATCGAGGGCATCGCACGCTGGGATTTTGCCGAAACGCTCGAGCGCGCGAACGGCATGTTCGCGATATCCGTGTGGGACCGGCGCGAGCGGCGTTTGCTCCTTGCGCGCGACCGGTTCGGCGAGAAGCCGCTTTATTACGGCTGGATCGGCGACGTTTTGCTGTTCGCGTCCGAACTCGCGGCCATGCCGGCCCATCCCGCCTGGAGCGGCGAGTTGGATCGCGCGGCCATTGGCGCGTTTCTGCGTTATGGCTTCGTTCCCGCGCCCGCGAGCGCCTTCGCGGGCGTGCGGAAATTGTTGCCGGGCCACTGGGCCGAGCTGTCGGCGGCAAGCCGGCGGCTCGACAGCGCGCCCTACTGGTCCGCGCCCGAACGCGCCGCCGCATCCGCCGCCGCGCCCTTCACGGGCTCGTTCGACGAAGCGGCCGAGCGCTATCAGGCGCTGCTCGACGATGCGGTATCAGCCCGGATGGAAGCGGACGTGCCGCTCGGCGCGTTTTTGTCGGGCGGCATCGACAGCTCGTCCGTGGTGGCGGCGATGCAAAGGGCGCGGCGCGGCAGCCGGAGCTTTTGCGTCGGATTCCCCGACGGCGGCTTCGATGAAGCGCCCTATGCAGCCTCCGTCGCGCGCCACCTTGGCCTCGATCACACGACGCTCGAGGTGAGCGAGCGCGAATGTCTCGACATCCTGCCGCACGTCGCGGCATCCTATGACGAGCCGTTCGCCGACCCGTCAGCAATTCCGACCCTCATCCTGTGCCGGCTGACGCGCGCCCATGTGACAGTGGCGCTTTCGGGCGACGGCGGCGACGAGCTTTTCGGCGGCTATGACCGGTACGCGCGCGCCGCCAGGGAATGGCGCCGGCTCGAACGGCGCCCGGCAGCGGTGCGCGCCGCCGCCGGCCTCGCCGCCCGCGCGCTCGCGGGATGGGAGCTACGCCCGCTGCGGCGGCTGAGGCGCCTTTTCGAAAACGCGGCGCACGCGACGCCGGAATCGCTCTACCGCGACCATCTCGCGGTGTGGCGGCCGGGCGATGGGTTGGCGCCGTCGCTTGGCTCGGCCTCATCGCTCATGGACGCGCCGCTTGCGGAAGGGCCGCCATCGCTCGGCCAGAAATTCATGCTGCGCGACGCGATGACCTATCTGCCGGACGATCTTCTCGTCAAGGTCGACCGCGCCAGCATGGCGTTCGCGCTCGAAGTGAGGGCGCCCTTTCTCGATCATCGCATCGCCGAGTTCGCCTGGTCGCTGCCGCCCGATTTCGTCGCCGGCAAGCGCTTGCCCCGCGCGGCGCTTTACGCGCGCGTACCGCGCGATCTGGTGGACCGGCCGAAGCGCGGCTTCGAGCCGCCGCTCGCGCGCTGGCTCGGCGAAGGCTTGCGCGACTGGGCCGACGACCGCCTGAGCGCGGCGCGGCTCGAGCGGCACGGCTTCGTCGCGCCGCGCATCGTCCAGGCGCGCTGGAGCGCGCACCGCACGGGCGCGCGCAACTGGGCGCGCGCGCTGTGGCCCGTCCTCGTGCTCGAGGACTGGCTCGACCGGCAAGCAACGCCATTGTCTAAGCAGGGCGCCGCCCCCTAGCATGGCGCCATGTGCGGACGCTTTCTCAATCGCACGCCGGCCGCGGAGACCGCGCGCATCTTCGGCACGGCGAACGCGCTCCCGAATTTCCCGCCGCGCTACAATCTCGCGCCGACCGAGGGCGTGCTCACGGTCCGCTTCAATCCCGACGACGGCAAGCGCCACCTCGACATCATGCGCTGGGGCCTCATTCCGCTGTGGGCGAAGGACCGCTCGATCGGCAACAAGATGTTCAACGCGCGCTGCGAGACGGTGGCCGAGCTGCCCGCCTTTCGCGACGCCTTCGCCAAGCGCCGCTGCATCGTCCCGGCCGACGGATTCTACGAGTGGAAGAAGACCGCCTCGGGCAAGGAGCCTTATGCCATCGTGCCGGCCCCGGGCGACAGGGTCTTCGCGTTTGCCGGATTGTGGGAGCGCTGGCGCGATCCAGGCTCGCAGGAGATCGTGCGCAGCTGCACCATCCTCACCGGCGAGCCGAACGAGGCGCTGGCACAGCTCCACGACCGCATGCCGGTGATCCTCGACCGGTCCGACTGGGCGAAGTGGCTCGGCGAGGAAAGCGCCAAACGCCAGGACCTGCAGAAACTGTTCAAGCCATTCCCGGCCGAGCGCATGAAGGCATACCGCGTCAGCCAGCGCGTCAACAACGTGCGCAACGACGACGAGGCGCTGCTCGTACCGGAATGACGGAGGAATCGCCCGGGCACCGGGGCGCGCCGTCGCGCCGCGCCGTCGTTCTTGCCGCCTGCGCCGCGATCGTGCCGGCGACGGGATTGGTCGCGCCGCTCGGGATAGCACCCCTCTTCACGATTGCGGCGGTGGCGATCCTCGCGCTCGACGGGCCGGCATTGCTGCGCGGCGCGCGCCCGCTTGCGCCGCTCGCCGCGCTCGCCGCCGCACTCGGCGCCTGGGCCACGCTGTCGGCTTCATGGTCGATCGTGCCGCTGCACAGTTTCCTCGAAGGGCTCCGCCTTCTGCTCATTTTCGCGGGCGGACTGGTGCTGCTCGCGGCGGCAGCGGACCTTGTGCCGCGCGAGCGCCGCCTCATTGCGGCGTGCGCCGCGGCCGGGCTTGCGCTCGCGATCCTGTTCGGGCTGCACGAGGCATTGACCGGCGCGGCGCTGACCGAGGCGATGCTGCGGCGCGCCGTGCGGATGGAGCGCCTCGACCGCGGCTCGACGACGCTTGTGCTTGCGCTGTGGCCGGCGCTGGTGGCGTGCGCGGGGCGGCGCGTCTATGCGGCAGCAGGCTTCGCGCTGGGCGTGGCCGCGACCGTCTATCTCCTGCTCAGCACCGCCGCGCTCTTGGCCGTGCTGGCCGGGTTCACGGTTTTTGCGCTCGCGTGGTACGCGCCGCGCGCCTGCGCCACCGCGCTCGGCGCGGCGGTGGTGCTGTTCGCCGTCGCGGCGCCGTTCGCGGTTCCGCCGTACCGCGAGACGATCGCGCTCTACCATGCCGCGCCCGAGATCAAGTGGTCGGGGCTGCACCGGCTGCTGATCTGGCGCTTCGCGTCGGACCGCATCGGCGAGCGGCCGCTCCTCGGCTGGGGCATGGATGCGAGCCGCGCGATCCCGGGCGGCGATGAACATTTCGCCGATCTCTTCCCCAACGACGATCTGCCGAAGGATGCTACGGCGCTGCCGCTCCATCCGCATAACGCGGCGCTGCAATGGGAGGTGGAGCTCGGGATCCCGGGCACGCTCGTCGCGCTCGCGCTCGTGCTGTGGGGTCTGTGGCGCGTGGGCTTCGCGGCGCACCTGTCGCAAGCCGCGCGCGCCGGCGCGCTGGCATTTGCCGCCGCTGCGCTCGTCATCGCCTTCATCGCCTACGGCATCTGGCAGGCGTGGTGGCTTTCGACCTTGTTCCTGACGGCCGCGCTCTTCACCGCGGCAGCAGGGGATGGGCCTCGAGATAGCGGCGATATTCGGGCTCCAGATCCACTTTGAGGCTCTCGAGCACCCGCACCGTCGAATTGTAGATGCCGACCGCGATCACGAGATCGACGATGCGCTCGTCGTCGAGCTGCTGCTGCTTCAGCGCGGCGAAGGTCTCGTCGGAAATGCCGCAATCCTTCGTCATTTCGCGCGCCGCCTTGAGCACCGCCTTGGTGAGCGGGTCGAGCTTCGTGGGCTTGCCGGCGGTATCGTCGGCAAGCGCGCGGATGTCGTCGTCGGTGACGCCGAATTCGCGCGCGATCTCGAGATGGTGCGCGTACTCATAGACGCAGCGCGTCGAGTATCCCACCTGTAAAATCGCCATCTCGCGCAAGCGCGGATCGAGCCGGCACTTGTTGCGGATCGCCATGGCGAGCGCCGTGTGCGCGGCCCCGGCGCCCGTGCTGTTGGCGAGCGCCCGGCGAATGTTGAGCGCATCCTTGACGCCGACATCGACATAACCCACCCGCGCCATCGTTCTTCTCCCTAGAGATAATTCCGCCTGTACCAGTCGGCGATCTCGCCGCCCGTCGCAAGCCACACCTCGCGATGGCGCACGATGTGCTCGAGCGCCGTTGCGAAATGTTTGGCGCGGTGCGGATGGCCGATGAGAAACGGGTGCAGCGCGATCGCCATGACCCGGCCGGTCTTGGCGCCATCCTCGTAGAGCACGTCGAACTGATCGCAGATCTGCCGCGCGAATTCCTCGCCGGTGCGGTTGCGCGCCAAAAAATTCGGGATGTCGTTCAGCTCGATCGTGTAGGGCAGCGACAGCATCGTGCCGCTCTTGACCCGCATCGGATAGGGCTGCTCGTCATTGACCCAGTTGCCGACATATTCGATGCCGTTCGCGGCGAGGAGATCGAGCGTGCGCACCGTCTCGGTGAGGCCGGGGCTGAGCCATCCCTTGGGCCGCCGTCCCGTCGCCTTGGCGATGGTCTCGACCGATTGGCTCACGAGCGCGCGCTCCTCGTCCTCATCCTGCGCGTTGAGCAGGATCGAGTTGGTCGTGCCGTGGCCCATAAACTCCCAGTTGAGCGCGTTCCCGGCCTCGATCACGCGCGGATATTTCTCGCACACATCGGAATTGAGCGCGACCGTGCCGCGCACGCCGTGCCGCTCCATGATCTCCATGAGCCGCCAGATGCCGACGCGCAGCCCGTAATCGCGCCACGAATAGTTGAGCACGTCGGGATTGAGGTTTGGCGCGGCGCCCGAGGTACTCGTCCCCGGCCGGTCGAACAGAAAATGCTCGATGTTGGGGATGACCCAGACCGCGACGCGCGCACCGTCGGGCCAGCGCAGCGGTTTCCGGTCGACGATCGCCGAATAGTCGAAGCGCCCATGCTCCTTCGGCACGGCCTCCGGTCCCGCCATCTCTCCCTCCTAGCGTCCGACGGTGAGGACGATCTTGCCGAAATGCGCGTTGGCGCGCATGTGCGCCTGCGCCGCCGCCGCTTCCTCGAGCGGGAAGGTGCGGTCGATCGGCACGCTGATCCTGCCAGCCTCGACGAGCGGCCACAGATCGGCGCGCATGCGGCGCACGATCTCGTGCACCTCGGAGGGCGAGCGCGTGCGGAACGTGGCGCCGATGTAATCGATGCGGCGGAGCGCATGCAGGTCGAAATCGAACTCGCCCTTGAAGCCGCCGAGCCGGCCGATATTGACGATGCGGCCCAAAATGCGCGTCGCCTTCATGTTCTCGTTCATGACGCCCGATGAGACCAGATCGACGATGACATCGACGCCCTTGCCGCCGGTGGCCTCGAGCACCTGGTCGGGCCAGCGCGGGTCCTTGGGATCGAGCGCCAGGTCGCAGCCGAATTCCTTGAGCCTCGCGCGCTTCTCCGCCTTGGTCGAGGTGCCCATGACGAGCCGCGCGCCCAAAAGCCGCGCGATCTGCATGCCGATGATGCCGACGCCGGCGCTTGCGGCCTGGATGAGGACGGTGTCGTCCTTCTTCATGCGCCCTTGCGTCATGATCGCGTCGTGCATGGTCTGCAGCCCGATCGGCAAGGTGGCCGCCTGCTCGAAATTCATGTTGTTGGCCGGGATGAGCGAGCAGCGCCCGGCATCGGCCACGGCGAATTCGGCATAGCCGCCATTGCCGCTGCACATGACGCGCTGTCCGGGCTTGAAATCTTTTACGCTCGCGCCCGCTTCCACCACCTCGCCGGAGAATTCGAGCCCGACGACGGTGCCCGGTCCGCCCTGGTTGCCGTGATGGTAGCCCTGCGCCATCAGCACCTCGGCGCGGTTCAATCCCGCGGCGCGGACGCGGACCAGAATCTCGCCCTCTTTGGGCTTCGGCTGCGGAATGTCGCGGATCTCGAGCCCCTTGTCGCCGAGCACGACTGCCTTCATGCGGCACCTCCCCTTCTGTCCCGCGATGTTAGGCCCCGTGGCGGTGCGGGCTCAATCCCTTCGGCAGCATCAGCGCTGTGCCGAGCACGAGCAGTGCCAGCACCGCGGTGATGAGATAGACATGGTGCAGGCCCGCGGCGATCGCCTGCGTCAGGGGCGCGATCGCAGCAGCCGAGATGGTGTGGCGGAGCGTCGGGTCCATGATGCGGTCGACGATGTCGGCGCCCGCGCCGGCGCCCGCGAGCTGCGCGTTCACGGTGCCGCCAAACACCGCCGCGCCGATCGATTGCCCGACCTGGCGCATGAACGACACGGTCGAGGTGGCGACGCCGCGCTGGCCCCAATCGACGCTGCCCTGGATCGCGACGGTGAACGTGTTGTTGGTGAGGCCCATGCCGATGCCGATGAAGGCGACGCCGAAGGCCGCGACGAACGCGCCGCTCGTGGGCACGAGCGCGACCATCAGCGCGCAGCCCATGAGAAGCGGCAGCGTGCCGATGAGCGTCGTCGCGCGATAGGACGTCCGCAGCATGATCCAGCCGCCGGTCGAGCTGCCGATCGGCCAGGTCAGCGACGGCGTCATCAGCAGCAATCCTGCCACCACTGCGCTCCGCCCCATCACGCCCTGGATATAGAGCGACAGGAACGCGGTCGCGCCCATCATGATGGCGCCCAGCGCAAAGCAGCCGAGCGCGCCGGCGGCGACGATCCGGTTCTGCAGCAGCTCGATCGGGATCATCGGCTCGGGCGCGCGCTTCTCATAGACGACGAGCAGCGTGAGCAATACCACCGCGCCCAGAACCAGCGCCGCGAAGAGGGCAGCGCCGAGATGCGGCGCCTGCACCACCGCAAACATCAAAAGGCCGCTCCCCGACACCATGAGCAGCGCGCCCGCATAGTCGATGCGGTGCTGGCGCTTCTTCAATCCCTCGTGCAGCCACAAGATCAGCATCCCGGCCGCGATCGCGCCTATCGGGATGTTGACCCAGAACACCATCGGCCAGATCGTGTGCGCGACGAGGAAGGCGCCCAAGAGCGGCCCGACGATCGAGCCGATCGCCCACACGCTCGAGAGATAGCCCTGGAGCCGCGCGCGCTCCACGGGCGTGTAGAGATCGCCCACCACCGTCTGCGCCAGCGGCACGAGCCCGCCCGCGCCCGTCCCCTGCACCACGCGGAAGACGATGAGCGACACCATGCCGCCGGCGAAACCGCACATGACCGAGCCCAACAGAAAAAGCCCGACCGAGATCAGCAGCATGCGCTTGCGGCCATAGATGTCGGCCAGCCGCCCGTAGATCGGAATGGTGACCGCCTGCGTCAGCAGGTACGCCGTGAAGACCCAGCTGAACAGATCGAAGCGGCCGAGCTGGCCCACGATCTGCGGCATCACGGTGGCGACGATCGTGCCTTCGATCGCCGAGATCAGGATCACCGCAACCGCCGCCGCGGTGACGAGCGACCGGCTCGACGGGCGCGGTGCGGCGATGCCGTCGCGCAGTGAATCGGTTTCGCTGGGGGCTCGCTCGGACAATTCTGGCTCGGGCGCTCGCTGGCAACGACCGGCCTTGGTAGCCCGGACGGGGGCGATGTCAAAGCGTCAATCGCGCATGGCCGATAGGCGCCCTTGTCTCAGACCCCGGCCTCGGCGCGGAGCGCCGCGAGATCGAGCAGCATGATCGCGCCCTGCTCGAGCCTGATGACGCCGTCCTGCTGCCAGTGGGCGAGCTGCTTGTTGATGCTCTCGCGCGACAGGCCGATCATGCTGCCGAGCTCGCGCTGCGACAGGGTGATCGTCGTCGCGCCGCTGTCGGCCAGTTGCAGCAGCTTCTTGGCGAGGCGCTGCGGCGCGTCGAGGAAGATCATGTCCTCGACCTGCTCGGTCGTGCGCCGCAAGCGCTCGCACAGCATGCTCAGAAGCCGCAGCGCAACTTCCGGATTGGCGCGCACGAACGGCACGAAATCGCGCCGGTCGATCGCCAGAAGCTCGCACTCCGTCATCGCCACGGCGTCGGCCGTGCGCTCCTTGCCGTCCAAGAGCGCGATCTCGCCGAACACGTCGCCCTCGTCGATGATGTTGAGCATGACCTGATTGCCGTCGGGCCCGATCGAGCTGATCCGAACCTTGCCCTTCAGGACGGCAAGCAGGCCGAGCCCCGGCGCGCCCTTGTGAAAGATTTCCTGGCGCGGCCGGTAAGCCTGCAGCCGCGCATGCGCCAAAAGCTGATCGAGCTCGCCCGGCGTCAGAGAGCCGAACAGGCTGTGCCGCTCGAGAATCTGCCGCATCGCGGCGATCCGATCGACAATCGCGGGCATGACCCCTGCCCCGCCGAACGCCCGGCAGGATTTTTGGCCCGCTTCGGACGCTCTGGTTGCATTCCCCGCGACAAGCATGACCCCCTCCGCCCGCCGAATCAACAGCCGCCGCCGGGCCGCTTCAGCGCCCGCGGCTGCGCGCCCGGGCGGCGAGCCGCCACGCCGCGAGCGGCGCCTGCCAGAACGCGCGCGCGACTTCGAGATCGACCGTCGCCCGATCGGCGCCGATGTCGCGGAGCAGCGCGTAATCCATGCGGGCGAGCTCGGCGCGGTCGCGCGCGCGCTTGCGCCAAACCAGGACGAGAAGCCGAAGCGATGCGATGAAGCCGGGACGGGACGATACGATCTGCCGCCTGACGGCGAACGGAAGGACGCTTCCTGCCGAATAGCTCATGGCCTGACCCTCCAAAGGCGCGGGGAAGACTCCCGCAGGCCCAAAGCTAGGGCCGCCCGGCCGCGCCCAGGTGTGAATTGCCTCACAATCGATTCAAATTTTCGCGTAATTCGCCGCGTACCCTGTGAGCCAGTTCACAGTCCAGTCAGCTTCTTCCTTCATATAAAGCGCAACGACGCAGGGGAGCTTGTCATGGACGACGCCAGTGCGATTTTCAGCAGCCCGTTGGCACTGAGCGCATATTTCTACACGGCAGTCGCCGCCATCGTCGGGCTCGGCATCCTGGTGAGCTGGGTGGAATCGGCGCCCGCGCGCCGCCGCGAGCGCTGGCTGCGCCACACGATGCGGCCGGCGGCGCGCTGAAGCGCCGTCCTCACTCCGCCGCGCGCCGCGCCGCCGCCCGGTAGCTTCCCGGCACGGTGCGGAACGCGATGTTGATGCGGTTCGCGCCGTCAATAAATCCCGTCCTGAGTGAGCAAGAAGGTCACCTCGGAAAATAGGTCAACAGCACTGCGACCAGAAACCGCGCGGCACAAGCTCTCGGCCGTTGCTCTAAAAAAAATTCCCTGGCGGGGATTGACCAAGCAGAGGTTGGCAATCTTGCGAGCACTTTGTGCAGACGCAACCGTCGCGTACAGCAATGTCTGCCGCAAGTCGATGCTTCTAAACGCTCGTTCTCCATTCTTCACTTCTACGAGCGTGTCGTCCGCAATTATGTCTGGGAAAACGTCGCCGATGAGTTCAACTCCCGGCAGCCTCTCGTGAAACAATACCGGCGTAGCGCTGATTATAGCCTTTAGAAAGAAGCCCAACCGACGTGCCAAAACCACTGCTTCCTTTATTTCCACAGCCGATAATGCATGACCGATCTTCGGTCCCTCATAACGGGATACCCGCTCAAATACAGCCTTGCTGGTCTCGATAACAAACGGCCGCACGTCGGTCGCTGGGACTAGATCAGGAAACCTGCGAGCACATAGTTCAAATGACAATTCGTTAACGAAAGCGCGCCTCGATGCCTCTGTTTCTCCGTCAATCGGTTTTAGAAAAGTCTCGTGCAGCTGCAAGTTGATTTGTCGCAAGAACACGTCAGCAAATGGCAGCAGTGGCTGCCAGAACGACGGATACCTCTCGATTAGGTCGCGCCCAGTCATGCGGCTCATATTGGCAGCCGCCATGACGGGCTTTTCGACCGTCGCGCGTACCACTTCATCATGATGCGCTCGAACGGTGAGAAATGATCGCGCGTGTGGTCTCGCCAGTGCGAGCCTTCATCACGCAAACAATATGATCCAACGATGAATGCTCTCCGCTCGGCGGCGCTAAGCGACTGAAAGTCGTTTCTAACATCCGAAAGCCAATAAGTGGCTCCCCACAACGCAAGCACGTAGATGATGTCACGGCGAACAATCGGGCTGGCCGTATTTTGGAACAACTGTATCAGCAATGTCTCGCTTTCCGTGCTTGGTTCCTCGGCCAACACGCGGATCATGTATGCCACATTTAAATCAAGCGCAGTTGCCGGCGTTCCCTGACGCAATTCGCGACGAATGAACTCCAGTATTTGCTGCTTCACGGATTCTGACAGCTCTTTGAAAGTCTGCTTAGTGAACATCAATATCTGAGGATATATGGGCGCAAGCGTGGAAGATGATTCGATGAGGGAAACGGCGACACTCTCCCGCTCCCTGGCGGGCATGTGTCTTGCTGCTTGCACGAGCCGCCGAGTGAGAGAAATGTCAACCTGACTTTTCCCAATTTCGGATCGCAACATTGAGAGGATATCGAACTGGCCAATCTCGCGCTTTAAATGCTCGAAATCCTCAGCAGCACTCGGAGAATAGGGATCGTAGAATAGGCGCAATCGCATGAATCGTGCTGCTTGCGAGACGTTCTCGCGTTCATCATCGTCCACGGCTTCGTCGTGAGTGAGCTGTAAGAACTCGGATCGCGAAAGTATTTTCGTTTTTGAACGCTGAAGCGAAAGCCCTTCGTTTTTCAAGAGTTTTTCTGACAAGAAAACGAGCGCCTTGTACGCCTCAGCCTGATTTGTCGTAAAAATCCGGTAGTCGTCCGCAAACCTGCAAAACATTATTCCCGTCGTCATCAATAGACGATCTGTGGCATTCAGGAGCAACTCCGATAGCAGTCGCGCGGCTGGCCCACCTACTGGCAAGCTATACGAAGCGTTTCGCGCGAAGTGCTGTAGCAAATCCATAATACGACGAGGAGTGTCACTTTGCGCGGCCACGCGCATTAGCGCATTTTCTAACCTGTGGTGATATACGCGCGGGTAAAAGTCGCTGATGTCACATTGGAGTACGTAGTCGCTCTTGTTTGCTAGCTCTCGCGACCGGGCTTGAAACTCGCGCCATCCTACCGCCGGGTCGAAGAGCGATTTCGTCGAGATGGAAGGCTTAAACCGATAGGAAAAAATCGTCTTGTCACGGACAGGCAACCGCGCCCCCTCGATCAGTTCTCCGATCGAGACTACGAGTCCAAGTAGATAGGCGTTCCAGATAGGGTCGAGCTGGGTTGCCCACCGAAACCCCTGGTATCCGACGGCGGCCAGCGTGCTGTAATTGGCCGGAGGATAAAGATTGAAGACGCTTTTGAAATTGCGATGTATTTCGTCCAGCAGTTCTAACACGTCATCACGATTATCGGCGAAGACGAAATTCTCCATCGGAAATGGAAAAATATCGGTATCTCCGTAGCGAACGACATTGTCAACCGCGAGCGCAAAGCTCGGCCTCAACGCGCTCGGCCTTCCGGGCGAGCTTCTCTGAGAATTCTTTGCTGCAGCCCTCTTTGCTGGGCGTTTCCGGCGGGGCATTTGGGGGCCCGAAAGGATTAGTGAGGTGTAATCTAAGCGAGCCCATTGGATTATCGCAACCTAAGGTCGATGGACGTCCTTCGGCGGCTCGGCCAATTGTTTAGCAAAAAGGGCAAACCGCCTTGCTTTACCGCCCGCAAAGCCGCCGCGGCACGTGTTTCGCGCCGCCGCGAGCGCTGGCTGCGCCACACGATGCGGCCGGTGGCGCGCTGAAGCGCCGTCCTCACTCCGCCGCGCGCCGCGCCGCCGCCCGGTAGCTTCCCGGCACGGTGCGGAACGCGATGTTGATGCGGTTCGCGCCATTGATGGCAATCACCGCGAGCGTGAGATTGACCAGCTCCTCGGGACTGAATTCCTTCCGAACCTCCTCGTAAACCTCGTCCGGCACATGGCCCTCATTGACGAGGGTCAGCGCCTCGCTCCAGGCGAGCGCGGCGCGCTCGCGCGCACTGTAGAACGGCGCTTCGCGCCAGGCGGCGACGAGGTGGATGCGCTCCTCGCGTTCGCCCGCGGCGCGCAGCTCCTTCACGTGCATGTCGATGCAATGGGCGCAGCCGTTGATGAGCGAGGCGCGCAGCTTGACCAGTTCCAGGAGCGCGTGCTCGAGGCCCGAGCGCCGCACATAGGCGTGCAGCTCCGCCAGGACCTTCGCCGCGCCCGGCGCCACCGCCTTGTAATCCAGTCGCGCTTCCATCCTATTCATCCTTTCGTCGCAAAGAGCGCCTGGGCGTCGGGGTGCTTCAGCGTCGGCTGAAGCCCATCGAAGCGCCCGGTGGCGCGGAGATCCTTGGCAAGCGCCGCCACCGCCGACATCGCGACGAGCGCCGGCGCCGACGCGATGGTGATGCGCGCGACGCCGATGCGCTCGAGCGATGCGGCATCGGGCATTCCGGCGCGGCCGGTGACGTTGATCGGCGCGCCAAGCGCAGCGGCGAGCCGGGCGATCACTTCCGGATCGCGCAGGCCGAACGGATAGATGCAGTCGGCCCCGGCCTCGAGACAAGCCCTGGCGCGCGCCAATGTCTCGGCGAAGCGCGCGTCCGGCTCGCCAAGCCCGAGATGATAGAGGTCGGTGCGGGCGTTGATGACGATCGGCACGCCGGCGCGTTGCGCTGCCGCGCGTGCCGCGGCGATGCGCCGCGCCGCGTCGTCGATCGGGCGGATGTGCGGCGGCCCGTGCAGCCCGTCCTCGAGATTGATGCCGACGACGCCCGCCTCGACGATCTCGCGCACATGCAAGAGGACATCGTCCGGGCTCGCGCCATAGCCCGCCTCGATGTCGGCCGTGACCGGCACGCCGGCCGCGCGCACGATGCGGGCCGTAGCGGCTTCCACTTCGCGCCACGGCGCCTCCTCGCCGTCGCGATAGCCCAGCGACCAGGCAAGCCCGCCGCTCGTGGTCGCGACCGCCTCGAACCCGGCCGCGGCGAAGATGCGCGCGCTCGCCCCGTCCCACACGTTCGGCAGCAGAAGCACCGGCTTCGTGCGGTGGCGTTCGCGGAACGAAACGGCCTGCCGCGCCTGCTCGGCCCCGGTCATGGCATCTCCCTTTTGCGGCAAGCCTCCGCCGCCGCCGCGGTCGCGTCAAGAACCGGGCGCGTGCTATCCTGCGCCAGACGAGGGAGGCGACGATGCGGGAATACGACGACATGCGCAGCCATCACGACATGGGCGGCCTGCCGGCCGGCCCGGTCGAGCGCGGCGAGCACGTGCTCGCGCTCTGGGAGAAGCGCGTCGATGCCTTGGCGGCGCTCCTGTCCGAGCGGGGCTTGCGCCGCGTCGACGAGGCGCGCCGCCAGATCGAGGCGCTCGCCCCCAACGCCTACGACGCCATGACCTATTACGAGCGCTGGATGGCGGCCATTGGCAACGGGCTGCTCGCGCGCGGCGTCCTCACCGCGGACGAGATCGCCCGCGCGATGGAACAGGTCGAGGCGCGCCTCAAGGATGAGCGCGTCGAACACGACCATGACGGGCACGATCACGCGCATGACCACGACCATCTGCCGCATCCGAAGCAGCCGGACGAGGAAGATGCGCCCCTGGCCTATTACCAGGTGATGGAGATCGCGGTGCGCGAGCTGCTGATCGCCAAGGGCATCATCGCGCCGGCCGACATCCGGCGCATGATGGAGCGCATGGATGGGCGCGTACCCGAGCAGGGCGCGCGCGTCATAGCCAAGGCCTGGACCGATCCTGCCTTCAAGGCGCGGCTCCTGGCGAACGGCGCGGCCGCGTGCCGCGAGCTCGGCATCGACATGGGCGCAACGCATCTCGTGGCACTCGAGAACAAGCCCGATCTGCACAACGTCGTCGTGTGCACCTTGTGCTCGTGCTATCCGCGCATGGTGCTGGGCCTGCCGCCCGACTGGTACAAGAGCCGCAGCTATAGGAGCCGCGTCGTGCGCGAGCCGCGCGCGGTGCTGGCCGAGTTCGGCACCGGCATTCCCGATCATGTCGCGGTCCGCGTCCACGATTCGACCGCCGACATGCGCTATCTCGTGCTGCCGGAGCGGCCCCAAGGCACCGAGGGCTGGAGCGAGGAGCGCCTCGCCGCCCTCGTCACCCGCGACAGCATGATCGGCGTCGCCCGCGCCAACGAGCCGGGCTGAGCGACCGCGTCACCCCCCACCCTCACCCTCCCCCTCAAGGGGGGAGGGAAAAAAGAAAACCCCCTCCCACTCAAGGGGGGAGGGAAAAAAGAAAACCCCCTCCCACTCAAGGGGGGAGGGGAAAAAAGGAAACCCCCTCCCCCTTGAAGGGGGAGGGTTGGGCTAGATGTGGAGCCTCAACAGGTTGTCCCCGGATAGACCGAGGCGGCTGATGGGTGGTTTTGCTGCCAAGCTACCATGTGGTCGATGCCAGTTATAGCGATGCAGCCATCGCGGCAGCTCGACGGTTCGCTGGTCTGAGTGGGTGTAGGCACGGGCGTAAGCCCACTCCCTGAGCGCTGTTTGGATGAAGCGCTCGGCCTTTCCATTAGTCTGCGGCGTATAGGCCCTGGTGCGAATGTGCTTGAGGCCGAGCCTTCGGCAGGCGTCGCGGAAAGCGAAGGATCTATAGCAGGACCCGTTGTCGGTCATGACGCGATCGACCGTAACGCCGAGTTCGGCATAGTAGGCGACAGCGGCGTCCAAGAAGGCCACGGCGCTGCCCTTGCGCTCATCGGACATAACCCGGGCAAAGGCGACCCGCGATGCGTCGTCGATGCAGACGTGGACGAACTCCCAGCCGACGCCGCGATGGCTGCTCTGACCGGTCCGATCGCCGGTGATGCGATGGCCGACCTGGTTGAAACGCCCGAGCTTCTTGATGTCGATATGGATGAGCTCGCCGGGCCGGTCGCGCTCGTATCGCCGGACAGGCTCGGCAGGCTCCAAGGCCTTCAGCCGGTTGAGGCCCAGGCGGCGAAGCACCCGGGACACGGTCGCTTCCGACACGCCGCATTCCGTCGCGATCTGCGCACCAGTCCAGCGTTCGCGGCGCAGCGCCTCGATCCCAACCACGACGACCGCGGGCGTTGGGCGACGCACGCGATGCGGCCGTGAGGAGCGATCGCGCAGGCCCGCTGCACCTTCGGCGTGGAAACGGCGCACCCACCTCCGCACCGTCTTCTCACACACGCCCATCGCTTCCGCGACGAGCCGCGGCGCCTCGCCCTCGACAACGCGCCCTACCATGACCCCTCGACCTGCCGGTGTCAGCCGGGCATTCTTGTGAACGTCCATTCGGTCCCCCCCCAGGAAAAAGATGCGTTAGCAACATCAGTTTCCTCGGTCGGGACCGAGTGGACAACCTATTGAGAGTTCACAGCTAGAGCGGGATTGAATTAGGCGGGACCATATCCGGAGTTGCTGAAGTAGTTTGAGCATTCTTGCGGCGTGAAGCTGCCGAGAAGCTGTCCGATGGCTTCGGTCACGGCGTCGAAGCTTCGCGCGGCGGTTTTGCGCAGCAAGTGTTTGAGCTTGGCGAAGAGCTGTTCGATGGGGTTGAGGTCGGGCGAGTATTTCGGCAGGAGGATGAGCTTGGCGCCGACGGCACGGATGGCGTGACGGACGGCGCGTCCCTTGTGGCTGCCGAGATTGTCCATGATGACGATGTCGCCCGGTCTCAGGGTCGGGACGAGAACCTTCTCGACATAGGTCCGGAAGGTCTGGCCGTTGATCGGGGCATCGAGCAGCCAGGGCGCGTCGATACGATCGTGCCGCAGCGCGGCCAGGAAGGTCATGGTCTTCCAGCGCGCCTGCGGCACCTTGGCGCGCAGCCGCCGGCCGCGCGGTCCCCATCCCCGGAGCGGGGCCATGTTGTCCTTGGTCCAGGTCTCATCGATGAAGACCAGGCGCGCCGGTTCAATCCGCCTCTGACGCGCTTTCCACTGCGCTCGCCGTCTCGCCACGTCGGGGCGATCCTGTTCGCTGGCGAGCACGGTTTTTTTTGAAGCTCAACTCCTCGGCGTGAACGAACGTCCAGACCGCGGTGTAATCGGCCTTGAGGCCGCGCCCGGCGAGTTCGCGGACAAGCCCGCGCAAAGTGAAATCGCGCTCGCGAATGCGCTCGCGCAGCCAAACCTCATGCTCGTCCCGGATCGCCTTCGGCTTGTGCCCGCCCATCTGTCCCGGCACCACGCTCCCCGTCTCCCGGAAGCGCCGCACCCAGGCGATCGCCGTGCTCACGCCAACCCCGAACCGCGACGCCGCTTCATGCCGCGACAGCCCCTCGTTCTCGACCGCCGCAACAACCCGCTCGCGAAGATCCATCGAATAAGGTTTTGCCATTCATGCCGGCCCCCTTCGCCCAGCCAGCATGTTGAATCAGAAACGCCCCCGATTCGGGAATCCCCAATCAACTCCGGCCAAAACAATCCCGCTCTAGGGTGAAGGCTAATACGCCGTCTTCTGGATTTGGCCGTTGGCCTGCACGTACCAGCGCTCGCTCGCGAACGGCTTGCGGTCGAGGCGGGCGGCGAGCCAGTCGGCGACGAGGATCGGCGGGAACGGGCCCAGATTCGCCGCCGGCACGTTGCCGACCGAGTGGCGCGAATCCTGATAGACCACCAATTGCTTCGGGCCTTTCAATTGCCGCACCAGGCGCTCGGCATGTTCCAAGGGCGACAGTTCCTCGGCCTCGCCGGCGACGCACAGATAGGGACAGCGGATTTTTTCGATGTGCCCTTCCCAGGTCAGCGTCGTGCAGAATTCGTCGAACTTCTTTTCGTCGGTGAAGCCCGACATGTACATGAAGCGCTTTTTGAAGGTGGGCGACGCTTCCTCGAAGATGGTGTGGCAGCCGGGCTCGAGACATGTGGAGATGACGGCGCAGGCACGGATGCGCGGCTCCGACGCCGCGACCAGCGTGCCGAAGAACGAGCCGAAGCTCGTGCCGGTGACGCCGATCCGGTCGGCATCGATCTCGGGCCGCTGCACCAGCCAGTCGACCGCGATCTTTCCGGTGGCGAGCCAGTTCTCCATGCTGACATTGACGCCGACCATCGGCGCCTCGTACTGGCCCGGCCCGTCGATCGCCAAAACCGCGATGCCGCGGTTGAGCCAGCGGTCGCCGTAGAGCGCCACCGACACTTCCTTGTAGCTGTCCATGCCGGGAATGACGATCGCCACTGGAATTTTTCCGCCGGCATAGCCCGGCGGCAGGTGGAACCACGCCGGCAGCGCGCTGTCCTTGAACGGCAGCCACACCGCCTCGACCTTGTGGTCGGCGAGCCGCGCATAGGCCAGGTAGCATTCGCGCTTCTTCCGGTTGTAGGCGATGTTGGTCTCGTCGTTCTCGTCATAGGGCCATTGCGCGGCGCCCCAATGAATGGCCGCCATGAAATAATTGTCGCGCGCGGTGACGCGGTTGCCGGCGCTCTCGGCCTCGCGCGCCTTGCCTTCGCGGCGCTTCGCCGTCGTCTCGAAGGCGGGGCCGATATCGGCCATCTTCTGCACGCGCATGCGGATCGCCGCGAAATCGGCGCCCGCCTCGACGCCGCACGGCCCCGAGAGATAAAGCGAGCGCGGCTGATCCCAGTCGATGCCGTTGGCGCGGATGATGTTGTCGAGAAGCCAGCGCTGCTCCTCGAAGCGCTTGACGCGCGGGGCGCCGCGGTGTTCGACCACGGGTTGCGGCGGTTGCCTGTCCATTCGGTTCCTCCATTCGTGATTTGACAGTTAGGGCCATTCTGCCCGAGAGGACGCGTGGGGGCCAGGAGGAGGATGGGATGCGGATTTCCGTGGCGCTAGCTTCTCTCACGCTCGCCATCGCCGTTTCATCGCCGCGCGCCGCCGACGAAAACAGTCCGGTGCGCACCGGCGCAGCATCGTTCGGCGACTGGACCACGGAGGCGCCGGGGGTCGAGCGCCTCATCCGGCCGCAGGATTTGCCGCCGCCCTATGCGACCGGCTCCTCCGGCAATTTCCCGCGCCTCGTGCGCAAGCCGGCGGACGCCGCGCTGAAGCTGCCGCCGGGATTTTCGGTGGCGCCCTACGCCACCGGCTTCGACGAGCCGCGCCAGATGAAGCTCGCGCCCAACGGCGACATTTTCCTCGCCGAGAGCGGCAGGAAGCGCATCCTCGTGCTGCATCAGCCGGGCGCCGGCGCGCCGGTCCAGGTCTCGGTCTTCGCATCGGATCTCGAATACCGGCCGTACGGCATCGCGTTCTATCCGCCGGGCCCGGCGCCGCGCTTCGTCTATGTCGCGAGCGAAGGCCAGGTGCTGCGCTATCCCTATCGCGCGGGCGACCTTGCCGCTTCGGGTGCGGCGCAAGTGATCGTGCCGGACGTGCCGGTGGGCCATCACTGGACGCGCGACATCGCGTTCTCGCCCGACGGCACGCGCATGCTGCTCGCCGTCGGATCGGGCGACAATGACGGCGAGGGCGGCATGGCGAAGGAAGCGCGCCGCGCCGACATCCTCGACTACGATCCCGACGGGCACGACATGCGCATCTATGCCTCGGGCATCCGCAATCCGGTGACGATCGCGTTCTATCCCGGCACCGGCGAGCTGTGGACCACGACCAACGAGCGCGACGGGCTCGGCGACAATCTGCCGCCCGATTACGTGACGCGCGTCAGGCCGGGCGGCTTCTATGGCTGGCCGTGGTTCTATACCGGCGGCAACCAGGACCCGCGGCACAAGGGCGAGCACGACGAGCTGAAGGGCAAAGTCGCCGTGCCGGACGTGCTGCTGCAGCCGCATTCGGCGCCCTTGGGCCTTGCCTTCTACACGGGATCGCAGTTCCCGCAATCCTATCGCGGCGACGCGTTCGTGGCGCTGCACGGCTCGTGGAACCGCAGCCAGCGCACCGGCTACGAGGTGGCACTCGTCCCGGTGCAGGGCGGCAAGCCGACCGGCGCCTATCAGGATTTCATGACCGGGTTCGTTGCGGGCGACGGCGATGTGTGGGGCCGGCCCGTCGGCATCGTCGTCGCGGCGGACGGATCGCTCCTGGTGAGCGACGACGGCTCGGGCACGGTGTGGCGCGTCGCCTATGACGGCGCGAGCCGCGCCGCGCAATAAGCGGCGCCGGACGCGGCCCGGCTATCGCTTCGCCGGCGGGCGCTCGCTGAACAAGACGCCGCCCTTCGCCTTGTCGGTCTTCGGCGCCTGGACGATCTGCACCGTCACGGCATCGGCCTCGACCTCGAAATTCTTCATGACGGCAGCGGTGATGTCCTTCACCAGCCCCTTCTTCTGCTCGAGCGAGCGTCCCTCGACGGCATAGACGATGATTTCGGGCATGCACTCCTCCTCTTCGTCAAAACGCAGGGGCTCCGCTCGCTCAGGCATGTTGCGATCTGACCTGACGCTCTCGTTGCCTGCGTGTTTCACGAGTTCGAACGATTGGCTTCACTCGTTCTCTCAATTGATCGAGAAGGACGAGCTTTTCAGCAAAGCTTAGCTGCGCGCGTTGACGCCGCCCTTCGGCCTTGCGAGCAAGGACGCCGGAAATGTCTGCGTAATGTGACCGCGCGTCGTTCATAGACTTTATGCTACTTCCAACGGATCCTTGATGCCAGCTTTGGCGCAGAAATTCTTCCAAGCGCTCTGCAGATTGTGCCTTTTCAAAATGCTTTCAAGAGCCGGCAGATCGACCGCATCCTGCGCTAGAAAGGCTTCAATTCTAGAATTCTAGCTAAATCCTTCAGACGCCCGACCTTTGCGGCGGTAGCTACCAAGTACTCGGCCCGCAAACAACGAGCCTTCACGGGAGACGTGCCCGTGTCATCGATATCGAGTTCGATCGCCTGCTCCAAGGCCTCCTCATCGAGAGCCGATGACACCGGCAGGAACTGAACCGGCCACCCTTCGATCATGAGTCCAACGGCGGTCCGCTCCGTGTAGCCCATCTTGCCTAATGCCGCCTCTATCGGCGTGAGCAGAAGAAGCCCTGACGAATGGCTTTCGAAATGCGCAGTCTGAGACAAGAATATCGAGATCTTCCGTCAGCGTCGGTTCGATGTAGTTTAACGCGGCAACAGCACCAGCGATCGCGTAGCGTTGAATGACGCCTTGGTCCGCCAGCTTCGTGATGACTTCGATGGTTGCCCTTAGGGTCATGCGCTACGGGAATTAAGTTTCGAAAGTTGGGCAAGCATCTTCATTCGTCTCAGTGGCCGTCCGGCCGTGGTGCCCCTGGAGGGACTTGAACCCCCACGCCCTTGCGAGCAACAGATTTTGAGTCCCTTCCGGGCCGAATCCTTCCATCTACTCCTACCTACGTCAAGGTGCGAGAAGCCCCTGAGTCACGGGCACTTCTTGCATTGTGTTCGCGTACGAATTACGGCATGATTCTCCATCAATCGATGCTCCGTGCTTACCCCATGCTTACCCGGAGACGCAATCAGGGGGGTTACGTGGGGAAGCCCGAGCGCGATGGGAGACGCAAGCATGTCCAGGCTCACCATTCGCACGGTACGCGCCGCAAAGCCAGAAGCAGAAGATCGGATCATTTGGGATGACGAACTACCGGGCTTCGGTCTTCGCGTCAAACCCAGCGGCGCGAAATCGTATTTGGTGCAGTATCGCATCGGCCGCCGATCGCGGCGCTACACGATAGCGCGGCATGGTGTACTGACACCCGACGAGGCTCGGACTGAGGCAAAGAGCATGCTCGCGGCAGTCAAGAGGGAGAAGCGCGATCCAGCTGCCGAGCGCCGGCGCGCGTTGAAGGCTCCAACCGTGACGGAGCTTTCCAAGAAATATCTTTCCGAGCACGTCGAGGTTCACAACAAGCCGAGCACGATTAAAGAGTTTCGCCGGCTGGTCGAGAAAGTCATTCAACCTCGGCTCGGCACACTCGCCGTCGAAAGCGTGACGCGCGAGGATGTATCGAAGATGCACCGTGCAATGGCCGGGACGCCGCGCCAAGCGAACCTAGCGATAGCGGTACTTTCAAAAATGCTGTCGCTGGCGGAAACATGGGGCCTGCGCGCCGAGCGCAGCAACCCGTGTCACGGCATCAGGCGCTACGCCGAAGTGAAGCGCGAGCGATTTCTATCGGATGCAGAACTCGCCAGTCTCGGCCAGGAACTCACGCGCGCGGACAACGAAGGCACGTCGCCACTCGCTATAACGAATGCGGTTCGGTTCCTCGCATTGAGCGGCTGCCGCTTGGGCGAAGCGTTATCGCTGCGCTGGGAGCATGTAGACCTGAAGGAGGCCATCTTGAGGCTTCCCGATGCAAAGACGGGCGCCCGTTCTCACGCCATCGGCGCCAAGGCCGTAGCACTCCTTCAAACGACGCGTCCCGATCCGGCTTCAGGATGGGTGTTCCGGGTGTCCGATCCCGCAAAACCTTTAACCGCAACCGCGTTAGAGCATGCATGGCAAGGCATCCGCGAGCGTGCGAACTTGGCGGATGCCCGCTTGCATGATCTACGGCATACAGTAGGCACGTATGCGGGTCAGACCGGCGCCAACGCCTTCCTGGTTCGAGATAAGCTAGGCCACAAGACGCTCGCAATGACCGGGCGCTATGTAAACCGTGACGCTCATCCGCTTCGCGCGCTATCGGACAAAGTGGAAAACCGCATCGCGAGCGCGATGGAGGGCAAGACGGCCCAATACGTCACATTGCCGACGAAGCCGAAGCGTAAGCGCGCGGCGCAGCGCCGCGAGAAACACGCCGCATAGAATTTGAAAGGCGTCCAGTCCCGATTGTAGGTATAGGTCTCTCAGCGATAACGCCGCTGAACGTCACAGCGTCAGACCGGCACGGACATCGGAGGCTAGTCATGGAGGAAGCGCAGACCACCGCCCTTTCAACGCTTGCGGCCTACGAGTTTGGCGCCGCAAACGGGCTAAAGCAGGAGGTCGAAGATATCCGCACGATGGATGTCGAATGGGAACGCAAGACCACGTCCTCCGTGCGCCGGGGCTACCTCATCGATCTATTTGAGAAGCGCGGTCTATTCGAGGAGTTCAAGGCGAAGTACTGGACCAACGGAAACACTCCGAAGGGGGAGCGGCTGCGGAAGTGGTATCTCAGAGTCTAAGAGCAATACGACGAATGGCTTGGGAACAGCGGCACCGAGCTCGAAGAGGAGGAGGAGGCGGCGGCCCAAGAGTTCGCCTTGGAGGCTCACCTGCGCGACTTCCTAGCAAAGAGGCCCGAGACGCTCGAACCGGGGCTGCACCTGTATCAAGCGGGCGAAAAGAACGGGGTGGAGTTTACCGTCGATCACGGACGGATCGATCTGTTAGCGCTCGACCGCGAGGGCCGATACGTCGTCGTCGAGCTTAAGGTGAACCGCGGACGAAACAAAGCGCTCGGCCAACTCCTCTACTACATGGGCTGGGTCGATCAGCACCTGGGCAAAGGTCGGCAGTGCCGCGGCATCATCGTCGCGAGCGAAATCTCAGAGGACTTGATGCTCGCCGTGAGGCGCACCTCGGGTGTCTCGCTGCTGCGCTATACCTTAAGCGTGTCGGTCGAGCCAATCCACACCAGCGGGTAGCACGCTCCGGCCCGTCAGTCCTGGTTGCGTCATGACGCTTTCGGCCCGGCCTTGACGCGGATATGTGCGACCATACCACCCGAGCTTGCGCAATTTCTCTTTTGCTCGCGATGCGGAACATGGTTAGGCCGCTGGTCTAGGTTGTTGTACGAGCACCATCCAAACGTCGGTGAATGAGCGAGACAAGTGACAACAGGTCTTCGGCATCATCCTTGCTCATGTTCCATCTGATACGCGCCTCATGAGCGGTTGTATTTCGGAACATCCCGTAAGCACCCTTAATCAAGTTCGCAAGCCCCCGTTGCTCGGAATGCTCACTCTCTGTGGCGAGAGCGTTGATCGCGAGCAGAGGCATGCCCCTTCCAAGCGCTGCGTCAACTAAGGTGGCACCATCATCGGTGCGCCCCGTCATTGTTCGCAGCTTGTCAAAAACACTCTTTGTCGCCTCCTGAACTGCATGAAAATAATTGTCATCCAATAGCTCCGCTCGGCAGAAGCGCAGTACGTCCGGGTGAATGCGGCGCACTTCTAGATCGCTGCGCAGTTCCCGTGCCCGCCGCTCAGCTTCAGGCAACGTCGTGGCCGTCTCACCTTGAATTAGGCTCCCAGCCTCATCAACCCAAAGGCCCGCGAACGAGAGCGCCGTATTGACATTGACACGCATACGCTCGAATTGCTGCGGTAGACGAATGTGCCTCGCCGGCTTCATAGCTTGTCGTATAAATTCCAGCGCGTTTGCGCGAGTGCCCGCCCGCACTTGATGGTTCCACAGACTATAGTGGATCTGCTTCCACTTAGTTCCGTGCCCCACCTCGTCTGGCACCCGGCAGCACTGCAAAAGGTCGTCGATTTCAGAATTGGTGAGTTGATTCTCTGTATCGCCGAGCGCTTGCGCAATCGCGCGCATTTGGTCTTCCGGGAAAACCCTGGCTGGCACCTTCATGCAGCACGCTCCGTAGTCGCATATGACTGAGGCGAGGACTACCGGCCGTCTATTCGATGCCCTTCAATCGCCGCCTGCGTCGCGGCGCGAGCGCATCCACTCCCTCGATCACAATGGTGTTTGCAAGTTCAGGCCACAGTTTTGATAGGCGCTTTGCAAGAAGCGGAATCATTCCGTTTTCAGTGGTGATGTTGCTCAATGCGGCATCAGGCGCAACATCGAGCGCGTAATACGAAAACGAAGGCGCATCCGTCGCAATGATCGCTTTGACTTCGATGGGACTCTGTGTTTCGGAGCATCGGCGTTCAGATCGAAGACATAGACCCAGGCGGGCACACGCGCGGGACGTTGCTGACCGGGCTTAAATAGGTTCATCGTTCCATCGCCTTGCGGCGTCAGGATCGGATCGCCGAGGTGAGGCTTCCAACTGTCCCAAACCGATTGCGGGATCGCTAGTGCACAGCCTGCACATCGCTCGCTGCGGCCAGTTTGGAACTTGAACATCATCTGGTAGAAAGTACGCTTGAACACGTTGGCGATGTTCGGGCCTTCCATCTTTTCAGAGAGCAGTCGTTGGTTCGCTTGGACCGTTGCGCCAAATCGCTCTGGAAACATTCGGAGCGTGTCCTTCAGGTTCCTAACGGCATTACCGTAGGAACCGTGAAAATCCATCGTCTGAATTTCTAACACGCCAAACCGCCCACACTTGGGACACCGTTCGAGAGCTCTATTTCGATAATGGTTACATCAAACGAAAATTCTGGTGACCGTGCAGTGCCGGGTATTGATAGCTCGCCTCCGAGCTTTTCGTCGAAATAGAGAAAAACGCGATGCCCAGTGTGCAACCGGTCAGTTACATCGCCGCGTATCTCGGGCGCGGCAAGTCGGACAGCGGGAGTGATTAGCGCCGCTTGCGTCTCCGCGAACCCGAAAAGCCGCCGCACCGTGCTATTCAGCAACTCGGGATCGAGGGCGCGATAGGGACACACAAGCCAATCGCGCCGCACACCTCCGGCGGTCGTGCTTACAGTGCAGACGCCACGCGACTTCTCAGTTTTGATGCAACGGTTCGTTGCCCCTTTCGCTGCGCTGAGAAATGGGCACGTCTCCAATTGTTGCGCCTGAACGCTCGCGTCATCGGAACGAACGGTTGAAAATACGCGGTGCCCGAACCATTCGCTGACGAAGTTGCCCTTGGCGCCTGGGCTGTTCGGAGATTGCTCCACGGTCAGCCGTCACGCCGGGATCTTGTAACGCGATTTCACTTGCACGTTTGGTCCGCGCTCCCCGGCCATCACGCACCTAATCTCAATGCCCACAGCTTTCGCCAGCAGCGGCGGAACAGCATTGCCGACTTGGTCATATTGGTCCGTGTAGCCACCTTCGAAGGCGAACCAATCGGGGAACGATTGGATGCGTGCCGCCTCACGGATCGAAATGGTCCGCATCTGCTCCGGGTGTATGTACTCGCCTGATTTGGGATCGCGAAAGCGTGTGATGATCCAGCGCGCTATGCCGTCCCACGTCATCCGTCTAAAACGCCGCGTATGGTCTTTAAGTAGCGCGCGCTGCATCCCGGCCGGCAGCAGCGAACGTGGTAGGTCGCGCCAATCCTGACCCGGCCGCAGATGGCGTATCCGCCGTAGATTTACGTCGGATAGACGTGGCGCGTAATGATTGTGCAGTTGGGAGCCAGCGCGTCGCCGCATGGCATGCTGGTATGGCGTTTCGGGCGCGCGGTCGTATGCAGTTTTAATTTCCCCACTCGCTATGCCCGGGAGGTCCCCAATCGCGTCCCAGATTGTGAGAAAACCGTCACTCTCGTCCCGCGTAATCGTTCGGTTTGGCACTAGGTCGCCGATGCCGGCGCGACCATGCGTCGGCAGCGGAAAGCTGACCGGAACGGAACGAAGATCGCCGCGCACTGCGACGAAGAACATGCGCCA
>CAVZBZ010000015.1:0-78470 GCA_963773665.1 uncultured Alphaproteobacteria bacterium | reverse complement strand
TCGGCAAAAGGATCGGGCTGGTCATCAAGATCACCGCCGCCGGCGGAATGAAGACCGCACACCAGAAGGAACAGGTTGATCAATAACATCAGCACCCAGCGATTGGCATGCATGTCGGCGATGCCCTGCGCCAGGGTCTGGGTGAGATAAAGCGAGGTCAGCATGTATCCGAACAGCACCGCGGCCGCGATGATGGTGAGGATCATGTCGATTTGCGCGCCGTGTCGCGCAGGATCTGCCACCACGCGAGCGGGCTCCACATGCGGTAGATTCCGACCGCCAGCAGGAAGCACAGCGCCGCGCCCACGCCCGCCGCCTCCGACGGCGTCGCGAGCCCGCCATAGAGCGCGTACATCACGCCCGCGATGATGAGGGAAGGGCGCGATCTTCAGCACGGAGGTGAATTTCTCGCGCCAGCTATAGCGGAAGGAGGCCTCATAGGCGCGGAACCCCGTCTGCCAGATGCGGAACAGCGTCCACACCATGAAGAGCCCGGTGAGCGTCAGCCCCGGCACGACCCCGGCGAGGAAGAGGCGCCCGATCGAGTTCTCGGTCGCGATGCCGTAGAGGATGAAGGTGATCGACGGCGGGATCAGGATGCCGAGCGTGCCGCCGGCGCAAATGGAGCCGGTGGCGACGCCGTCGGGATATCCCCGCCGGCGCATCTCGGGAATGCCCATCTTGCCGATCGCGGCGCAGCAGGCGGGCGAGGATCCGGTCAATGCCGCGAAGATGGCGCAGGCGCCCAGGTTGCTCAGCACGAGCCCGCCCGGCAGGCGATAGAGCCAGCGGTCGAGCGCCTCGTACAAATCCTTGCCGGCGGGCGAGGAGCCGATCGCCGCGCCCATCATCACGAACATCGGAATCGAGACGAGCGTGAAATCGTCGAGCCCGGAATAGAAGGTCTGCGCCACCACGTGCAGGCTGTCGAAGCCCTGGAAGAACGCAATGAACACGATCGACACGGCGCCGATGCCGAACGCCACTGGCACGCCCGAGACGAGCATGGCGAGCGTCACGACGAGGACGAGCGATCCCAATTGAACGGGGCTCACGGCAACGCCTCGGGGTTGACCGGCTTGTCGCCGGTTATGCCGAAGGGCGGCTCGCGCCCGGTCACGAGGCAGATGAGCTCCACCACGTATTGCAGGCAGACGAGCGCCAGTCCCGCCGGCATCGCCGCATCGGGAATCCACAGGCGCTCGCGCCACACCGTGTTCGAGTGCCAGTTGTTGGCCCACGCCTCGTGCCAGAAATTGTAGCCGAGCACGGCCAGCACCGCGACGAAGGCAAAGCCCATGACGATCGCGAACAGCGCGAGGCCATAGCGCAGCCGCGGCCCGGCGTGGAGCGGCAGCACATCGACATTGACGTGGCCGCGCGTCATCAGCACGTAGGGGCTGCCGACGAAGGTCGCGGCGACGAGGCAATTGGTGACGAAGTCGGTCTGCCACACCGTGTTGGTGCCGAGCACCGAGCGCTCGAACACCATCTCGCACACGACGAACACGCCCAATGCAATGAGGCCCGCGGCGAAGATGCCGCAGGCCTGCGACACGGTCCTGACCGACTTGATGAATGCGTCCATGCGGGAATGCGGCCGTGCGTCCTTCGACTGCGCCCCTACGGGGCTCCGCTCAGAATGAGGAATTTTCTCGAGGCCATAACAATCTACCTCATCCTGCGCGGAGCACGCGAAGACGAAAGACGCACCGGTGTCGCGATTGTCCCGGCGCCGCCGCTATTTCACGGCCAGCGCCTCGTCGAGCAGTTTTTGCCCGTCCGGCACGTCCTTGGCGTACTGGGCGTAGGACGTCTTCTTGGCGAGCGCGAGCCATGCGTCGAACTGGGCGTCGTTGAGCGTCGCGACCTCGACATTGTGGTCCTTGAACGCCTTGATCGCCTCGCTGTCGACCGCTGCCGATTTTGAGTCGTAATAGGCCTGCGCGTCCTTGCCGGCCTTCACGACCGCCGCCTGCTGCTCCTTCGACAGCGCCGCGAAACTCTTCTTCGACATCAGCACCGGCTCGTACATCATCCAGAGCGCGTTGTCGCCGGGCGCGGTGAGGCACTTCACCTGCTCGTAAAGCCGCATCGACTGGAACGTGCCGAGGCTCGTGTCGGTCGCCTGGACGACGCCGGTCTGGAAGGCGTTGTAGATCTCGTTCGATGGCGGCGTCACGATGTTGGCGCCGGCGGCTTCCCACATCGCCGCGAAGGTGGGTCCCGCGGCGCGGAACTTCACGCCCTTCAGATCCTCGGGCTTGAGGATGCAGCCCTCTTTCGACGCCATGCCGCCCGCGAACCACGCGTCCGACAGCACCATCACGCCGTGATCCTCGATGATCTTGCGCATGTCGGCCATGAAGGGCGAGGCGTCGATCCGCTTGGCGCGCGCGGAGCTGCGGATGAGGCCGGGCATCAGCGTGGCGCTGAACGCCGCCACCTTGCCGCTCGCGTAGTCGAGCGGGAAGAGCGCGATGTCGAGCTGCCCGTTGACCAGCGCGTCCCACTGGTCGTTGGGCTTGAACAGCGATGCGCCGGGATAGACCTGAACCTGGAGCGCGACGTTGTCGCCGCCGACTTCCTTGGCGATCATCTGCACCATGTCGTCGCGCACGTCGCCCTTGCCGCCCGGGAACTGGTGCGAGGCGCGCCACACCTTGTTCTGCGCCGAGGCTGGCCCGGCCAGCGTGAGTGCCGCCGCGATGCCGAGCACCGCGCCGCTAATGCTGGTGATTTTGCTCATCCCATCCTCCCCATAGCTTCTGCCTAACCAAGCCGCCCGATATTGTTGCCTGGCTCATACCATATCGCGGCCGGATGTTGCGAGCCTTTCGCGCCCCGTACCGGTCAGCGTGAGGAAGCCGTCTTCGCCGGCCGCGACGAGATCGTCCGTGATCGCGTCCTCCCAGGCGCAGTTGAGCGGGCAGGTGCTTTGCCACGCCTGCTGCACGTCGCCATAAGTGCGCGGCCGGTCGGCGATCCAGCGCAGGAACTGCACGACGAGAAGCTTGGCCTCGGTCGTCATTTCAGCCGAGCGTGCGCGTCGAGGGCGCGAACAGCTCCTCGGGCGTCCAACGCTGGGGCAGCAGGTGCTGCTCGACCGCGAACGCGACAATCGTCTCGAGCGCCTTGCGGTTCTGGGCAATCCCGAACGGGAAGGGATCGCCCACCACCTCGGCGAGCGCCAGCGCGGTCTCGTCGGCCTTGTCGAGGTTCTGCCGCGCGGCGAGGCGGGCGCGATATATCTCCTTTGCCGCGGCATAGGCCTTGAACAGCTCGACTGCGACCTCCGGCGCGCGCTCGAGCACCGCGTTCTTGACGACGATGCCGTGGTTCACCGGGTAGATTCCGGTCTTGCGGTAGTAGGCGAAGCCTGCTTCGCGCGCGTTCGGAATGAGCGGCCGCACGTCCGGCGAATCGACGCGGATGTCGCCGATCGCCGCCGCGAGTTCGCCGGACTTCAGAAGCTCCGCCGCCGAGCGCCCGACATAACGGTGATCGACGTTGGGCGGCGCCTTGAACTCGGCGACATGCTCCTCGTCGGTCGGGCACCACGTGATCTTGTCGAGATCGACGCCGTATTCGTGCTGCATCACGCCGCGGATCCACAATCCCGTCGTCACCGTGTAGCCGCGATTGACGCCGACGCGCCGCCCTTCGAGGTCCTTGGGCGATTTGATGCCGGACTGCGCATGGACGAAGGCGGCCCAGTGGTGGAAGTTGCGCGTGACGAAGACAGGGATCGCGGTGATCGGCTTGCCCGCGGCGCGCGCGCAGAGATATGTGGTGAACGCCATCTCGCAGATGTCGAAGGCCAATTCGCGCACCATCGGGCGCATGCCGTTCGTCGTGATGGCACCGACCTCGACGAATTCGAGATCGAGCGGCGTCTTGATCGCGCCTTCCTTGAGCGCGCGGTTCACACCGTAGGTGGCATTTGCGATTCTGAGCCGCACCCCGTTCGCTCCCTGGTTCTGCACAGGGAGCATAGACCGAAGGAGTGGCCCCTTCCACGGGCCGGGAACGGGATGGGAGGAGGCTTGTTACCCTAACCGGACGGGCGGCCTGCCGCCCGGAGGGAGGACAGGTTCGTCTCAATGACCCGGGAAGACGCCTATGTCGTGCTCGGCGACATCGTGCGCGACGTGCTCGGATGCGAGGATGCGGTGCTCTCGGAAGCGGCGGGTCCGGGCTCGCTTCCGGCCTGGGACAGCCTTGCCCAGGTTGCGATCCTCGCCGCCGCCGAGGTGCGGTTCGGCATCCGGATATGCTCCCGTGAGGCGGAGCGGGTCGCCTGCGCGGGCGATCTCGTCGATCTCGTGCTCGACAAGACCGAAGCGGCGATGGCGTAAGCGCATGGGCTGGAGCAACAATCCCGACGATCTCGACGTGGCCGCGCCCGACGTGCTGGCCGCCTTCCGCGCCGGGCGCGAGGCGGGGCGCTCCGCGGTCGACTGCTATCGCGCCGCGGTCGAGGCCTGGCGCCGCCATCATCCCGAGCAGGCGCCGGAATATTCCGCCAAGCGCGCCGTGGCCCTCATCCTCGCCCATCACGCCGAACTCAAGGTGCAGGAGTAGGTTGACCGGAAGGGCGCCGGGCGCCACGGTTCCTTGGGATGAAACCTCCCGACAAGGCGGCCCTGCGCGAAGCGCGACTCGCCGCCCGGCTCAAGTCCAATCTCGCCCGCCGCAAGGACCAGGCGCGCAGCCGCGAGGCGGAGGAAGCGCGCTCCGAGGAAAACCCTCTCCCCGCCGGGGAGAGGGAAGGGTGAGGGGGCCGCGCAGCGACCGCGCCGAACCACTTTTCCGCACTCACTTCCGCCGCAATCCGCTCTAAAATCGCGCTATGGACAGAATTCGCATTCGCGGCGGCGTGCCGCTCAAAGGCCGCATCCCGATCGGCGGCGCCAAGAACGCCGCCTTGCCGCTCATGACGGCGGCGCTCCTCACTGACGCGCCGCTCATCCTGCGGCGCGTGCCGCGCGTCGCCGACATCACCACCATGGCGCATCTTCTGGTGCAGCACGGCGTCTCGGTGACGATGCGCGGCGCCGAGCGCGAGGACGAGCCGGGCCAGGTCCTGGTGCTCGACGCGCGCCGCATCGTCTCGACCACGGCGCCCTACGACCTGGTGCGCAAGATGCGCGCCTCCGTGCTGGTGCTGGGGCCGCTCGTCGCGCGCTTCGGCCAGGCGCGGGTGTCGCTCCCGGGCGGTTGCGCCATCGGCACGCGGCCGGTCGACCTCCACATCAAGGGGCTGCAGCGTCTGGGCGCCACGGTCGAACTGGCGCAGGGCTATATCGAGGCGCGCGCCCCGGAAGGCCTCGTCGGCGCCGAGATCGTGTTTCCGACGGTCTCGGTCGGCGCCACCGAGAGCCTGATGATGGCGGCGACGCTCGCCCGCGGCGAGACCGTTCTCGTCAATGCCGCGCGCGAGCCCGAGATCGTCGATCTCGCGCGCTGCCTCAGGGCGATGGGTGCGGCGATCGACGGTGCCGGCACCGACCGCGTGCGCATCAGCGGCGTCGAGCGCCTCACCGGCGCCGAGCACACCGTCATTCCCGACCGGATCGAAATCGGCACCTACATGATGGCGGCGGCGATCACGGACGGCGCGCTCGACCTCGTCGGCGCCGATCAGGATCTCGTGGCGGCGGTGGCGCGCACCCTCGAGAGCGCCGGCGTCGCGGTCGAGACGACCAACGACGCGCTGCGCGTGCGGCGGCGCAACGGCCGCATCAAGGGCGTCGATGTGATGACCGAGCCGTTCCCGGGCTTCCCGACCGATCTCCAGGCGCAGATGATGGCGCTCATGAGCACGGCGGACGGCGCCGCGATGATTACCGAGACGATCTTCGAGAACCGTTTCATGCACGTGCCGGAACTGTGCCGCATGGGCGCCAACATCAACGTGCACGGCGCCTCGGCCATGGTGCGCGGGGTCGCGCACCTCACCGGCGCGCCGGTGATGGCGACCGACCTGCGCGCGTCCGTCTCGCTCGTCCTCGCCGGGCTCGCCGCCGAGGGCGAGACGGTCGTCAACCGCGTCTATCACCTCGACCGCGGCTACGAGCGGATCGAGGACAAGCTCGCCGCGTGCGGCGCCGCGATCGAGCGCCTGCCCGGCGAGGGCTGAGCCGTCTTCCGCGCCATGGCGTCCGGCCTCAAGCTTCGCGCGATCGACGGCGACGATCTCGCGGTAATCTCGACGATCCTCCAGGACGCGCTCGTGCCGGTCGCGGAGATGGCCTATCTGCCGGACGAGCGCCGCTTCGTCCTCGTCCTCAACCGTTTTCGGTGGGAGCCGAAAGAGGACGGCGAGCGCGACAATCACCAGCGCACGCTTACGGGCCTCTGCATCGACGGCGTCGCGCGCGTGCAGCGCCGGGGCTTCTCGCCCTCGGACGGCGAACGCATCCTCGTGCTCCTGGCGCTCCGCGCCGAGGGCGAGACCATCTATCTCGATTTTTCCGGCGGCAGCTCGATCCGCCTCGACACGGACGGCATCGAATGCCGCCTCGACGATATGGGCGAGCCCTGGCCCACCCAATGGCGCCCGCGCCACGAAGTCGCCGAGAAGGAGTGAGGCGGCGCGGCGTACGCCGTTCGCGGTCACCCGGCGGACGGAACTGCGGAACGAAGCCAATTTGCCTCGATCGGCCGCCGGACGCTAGGCTTGCCGCATGATGCGCGCGAATGAAAAGCTGGTCCTGGCGCTGCCGAAAGGCCGCATCGTCTCCGAGGTGATGCCGGTCCTGGCGCGCGCCAAGATCGAGATCGAGCCCGAGTTCGACGATCCGGACACGCGCCAGCTGCGCTTTGCCACGAACGATCCCGGCCTCGACGTGATTCGCGTCCGGAATTTCGACGTCGCCACATTCGTCGCCTTCGGCGCGGCGCAGCTTGGCGTCGCCGGCAACGACGTGCTGATGGAGTTCGATTATCCGGAAATCTACGTGCCGCTCGATCTCAATGTCGGGCACTGTCGCATGGTGGTGGCCGCGCCCAAGGAGGACGCGGGCGCGGACGACCCGCTTCGCTGGAGCCACGTGCGCGTCGCCACCAAATATCCCGAGATCACGCGCCGCCATTTCGCCGCGCGCGGCGTCCAGGCCGAATGCATCAAGCTCCAGGGCGCGATGGAACTGGCGCCGTCGATCGGCCTGTGCCGCCGCATCGTCGATCTGGTGCAGACCGGCACGACCTTGAAGGCGAACGGGCTCGTCGAGATCGAGCACGTGGCCGACGTGAGCTCGCGCCTCATCGTCAACCGCGCCGCGCTCAAGACGCGCGCCGCCGAGGTCAATTTCTGGATCGAGCGCTTCCGCGAGGCGGCCGATGCCGCTTAGGCTCGACACGCGCGATCCCGGTTTCGAAGCTTCGTTCGCGTCATTCCTCGATGCCAAGCGCGCGCTCGAGGAAGATGTCGATCGCGACGTTGCCGACATCGTCGCCGACGTGCGCGCGCGGGGCGACGCGGCGCTGGTCGAGCTCACGCGGCGCTTCGACCGGCTCGACCTTGCGCGCGTGCCGATGCGGGTCGCACCTTCCGAGATTGCTGCGGCCGAGGCGCAGTGCGGCGCCGATGCACTGAGCGCGCTCGCCTTCGCCGCCGGGCGCATCGCGGACTATCACCGCCGCCAGCTGCCGCAGGATCTCGACTACACCGATGAAGCCGGCGTGTGGCTAGGATGGCGCTGGCGGGCGATCGCGGCGGTCGGCGTCTATGTGCCGGGCGGCACGGCGGCATATCCCTCATCGGTGCTGATGAACATCGTGCCGGCGAAGGTGGCGGGGGTTGCGCGCGTCGCGATGGTGGTGCCGGCGCCGCGCGGCCACCTCAACCCGCTGGTGCTCGCCGCGGCGAAGCTCGCCGGCGCCGACGAGATCTACCGCGTCGGCGGCGCGCAGGCCGTGGCGGCGCTTGCTTACGGCACCGCGACGATCGCGCCCGTGGACAAGATCGTCGGGCCGGGCAACGCCTATGTCGCGGCGGCGAAGCGACGAGTCTTCGGCGCGGTCGGCATCGACATGATCGCCGGGCCGTCCGAGGTGCTGGTCGTTGCCGACCGCGCCAACGATCCCGCCTGGATTGCGGCCGACCTTCTGGCGCAGGCCGAGCATGACGAGGCGGCGCAGTCGATCCTCGTGACCGACGACGCCGATTTCGCCGACCGCGCCGCCGAAGCGGTCGAGCGCACGCTCGCCACGCTGCCGCGCCAGGACATCGCCGGCGCAAGCTGGCGAAAGCACGGCGCGATCGTCCGCGTGCGCGATCTCGCCGAGGCGCCCGCGCTCATCGACCGCATCGCGCCAGAGCATGTCGAGCTCGCCGTCGAAAACCCGGAGCGGCTCGCCGCAAAAATCCGCAATGCCGGCGCCATCTTCCTGGGCCGCTACACGCCGGAGGCGGTGGGAGATTACGTCGGCGGCCCGAACCACGTGCTGCCGACCTCGCGCAGCGCGCGCTTTTCCTCGGGCCTTGGCGTGCTCGATTTCCTGAAGCGCACCTCGATCCTCGGCTGCGATCCGGCGAGCTTGCGCGCCCTTGGCCCCGCGGCGCTGACATTGGCGCGCGCAGAAGGGCTCGACGCGCACGCACTCTCGATCGCGATCCGCCTCAACCTGCCGCGCGGCTGAGCGGTGGCGGAGAGCTCGCACCGCATCGCAGAGATCACGCTCGACGAGCGCACGGTGGTGCGGCGCAACGCCGATATCGAGCACGAGCGCGCCGTCGCGATCTTCGATCTGCTCGAGGAGAACAGCTTCGCCCCGGTGTCGCGCGTGCCCGGCCCCTTTCACCTCCATCTCGGCATCGAGGACAACCGGCTCGCCCTCGACATCCGCGACAAGGACGCGCACTCGCTCGAGCGCGTCGTGCTGCCGCTCGCGCCGTTTCGCGGCATCGTCAAGGACTACTTCCTCGTGTGCGAGAGCTATTACAACGCGATCCGCAGCGCGAGCCCGTCGCGCATCGAGGCGATCGACATGGGCCGCCGCGCGCTCCACGACGAGGGCTCGGACCTGCTGCGCGAGCGCTTGGCCGACCGCATCGCCATCGATTTCAACACGGCGCGGCGGCTCTTCACGCTGCTCTGCGTGCTGCATATCAGAGGGTGAGCCCGTGGCGCGGCTGCCGTCGAGCGTGCTCTTCGCCTGCAGCTTCAATTCGATCCGCTCGCCCATGGCCGCTGCGATGCTGCGGCAGCTGCATCCCCGTCGCATCTATGTCGACTCGGTGGGCGTGCGCGAGGGGCATCTCGATCCCTTCGCCGTCGCCGTCATGGCCGAGATCGGCATCGACATATCCGCGCACGAGCCGAAGGTGTTCGAGGCGCTCGAGGATACATCCTACGATCTCGTCGTCTCGCTTTCGCCCGAGGCGCAGCACAAGGCGGTCGAGCTTACCCGCACCATGGCGTGCGAGGTCGAATTCTGGCCGATGTACGACGCGACCGCGGTCGAGGGAAGCCGCGAGGAGCGCCTTGCCGCCTACCGCACGGTGCGCGACCTTTTGCGGAGGCGCATCCTCGAGCGTTTTCCGCCGCGCGACCCGCTCGGCAGCCGAGGGACTTGACCGCGGACGGTCGCATGGCGATCTTCTGTGCTATCCAAGGGGAACGAGGGGATTAGAGCGCCGCATGGTAAAAGAAGACCTGATCGAATTCTCGGGTACCGTTACCGAGCTTCTGCCGAACGCGATGTTCCGGGTGAAGCTCGACAACGAGCACGAGGTGCTGGCGCACACCTCGGGCAAGATGCGCAAGAACCGCATTCGCGTCCTCGCGGGCGACCGGGTCAATGTCGAGATGACCCCGTACGACCTGACGAAGGGCCGCATCACCTTCCGCTTCAAGTAGCCTTGGCGGACGAGCCGCGCCTCGTCCTGGCATCGGCTTCGCCGCGCCGCCTCGACCTCCTGACGCAAATCGCACTCTCTCCCGACATCGTCGATCCCGCCGCGCTCGACGAGACGCCGCTGCCGCGCGAGCTGCCGGCGCGCCACGCGCTCAGGCTCGCCGCCGCCAAGGCGCGCGCGGTCGCGGCGCGGCACGAGGGCGCCTTCGTGCTGGCCGCCGACACGGTCGTTTCATTGGGCCGCCGCATCCTGCCCAAGGCCGAAGACGCGGAGACGGCGCGGCGCTGCCTTACGCTTCTGTCCGGCCGCCGCCACCGCGTCCATGGCGGGATCGCGCTGGTGACGCCTTCGGGCGGCATTGCCGTGCGGAGAATCGAGACGGTCGTCGCCCTGAAGCGGCTCGATCCCTCCGAGATCGACGACTACGTCGCATCAAGCGAATGGCGCGGCAAAGCCGGCGGCTATGCGATCCAGGGCCTCGCCGCACGCTTCGTCAGCTTTGTCGGCGGGTCATATTCCAATGTCGTCGGATTGCCGCTCTACGAGACGGCGCAGCTTCTCGCCGGGCACGGTTATCGGCCGGCGCGGCGTCTGCCGCGCGCGCCGTGAGCGGCGATCTCCTGCTCGCGGTTTCGCCGGGCGAGGTGTGGGCCGCGCGCGTCGAGCGCGGGCAGCTCGTCGAGCTGCGGATCGCGCGCGAGGGCAGCAACGCGCGCGTCGGCACGATCTTTTTGGGCCGCATCGTCGCGCTGAAGCCCGACTTGCCGGCGGCGCTGGTCGAGATCGGTGAGGCGCGGCCTGCGTTCTTGAGCGCGGAGGATGCGGCACCCAACCTCCTTGCCGGATTGACCGAGGGAAAGGCGGTGCTCGTCCAGGTCACGAAGGAAGCGCGCGCCGACAAGGCGACGGGCGTCAGCCTGCGCATCAGGCTCGGCGGCGCGCTTGTGGATTTGGTGCCCGGAGGGAAGATCGACGCCGCCCGCTCGCTCGCTTCCGACGAGCGCTTCCGTCTTGTCGCCGCCGTCGAGCAGTTGGCCGAGCCCGGCGAAGGATTCCGCATCCGCGCCGAGGCGAAGGGCGCCCAACGATCCGATCTCGCCGCCGACATATCCTCGCTGCGCGCGCGCTGGAAGGCGATCGAAGCGCGCCGCAGCGCGCGGCCGCCCGTGGCACTCGATCCGGAGGCGGGACCCTTGCCCGAGCTTCTCGCAGCGCTTCTCCAGCCGCCGCCACAGCGCATCGTGATCGACGACCGCGCCGCTTACGCTACGGTGCGCGGGTTTCTCTCGCGGCATCGCCCCGCCCTTGCCGACGCGCTCGAGCTTTATGCCGGGACCGAGCCGCTGTTCGAGCGCGAGGGAGTGGCCGCCCAACTCGCGGCCGCGCTCGCGCCGCGCGTGGCGCTCGCGGGCGGCGGCGCGCTCATCATCGAGACGACATCCGCCGCGACCCTGATCGACGTCGACAGCGGCGGCGCGCCCGCGATGGCGACGAATCTTGCCGCCGCGCGCGAGGCCGCGAGGCAGATCGGCATTCGCAACATCTCCGGCCCCATCGTCGTCGATTTCATCGGCATGAAGGGCAAGGCCGAGCGCGAACGGGTCGGGGCGGAACTGCGCCGTGCGCTCGCGCGCGATCCGGCCGCGCCCGATCTGCTCGGCTGGACGCGGCTCGGCCATATGGAACTCGTGCGGAAGCGCCGCCACCCCGCGCTCGAGGAAATCCTGTTCGAGCGCGGGCAGGATGGCGGCCGCGTCAAGACCGCGCTCACCGTGGCGCTCGCGGCGCTGCGCGATCTCGCGTGCGCGGCGCGGGCCGAGCCCGCGCGCGCCTTCGCACTCCGCGCCGCGCCCGAGGTAGTGGCTGCGCTCGCCGACGGGCCCGCGCGCGCGGCGCGGCTCGAATTGGAGGCACGGCTCGGCCGGGCATTGGCGGTCGAGCCTGACCCCAAACTCGGCCGCGAGACCTTCGACATAAGCCCGGCCTGACCCTATCTATCCGGCATGGACGACATGCCTCATCCGCGCGGCGCGAAGCCGTGCCCCATTTGCGGCAAGCCGGCGGTAGAGCGGTTCCGGCCGTTCTGCTCGGCGCGCTGCCGCCTCGTCGATCTCGGCCGCTGGCTCGACGGCAACTACCGCGTCCCGGCCGTCGAAAACGACGAGGAGGAACGCGCCGGCGACGCGGACGAGGACGGCGACGCGCCGCCGTAGCGCACACGGCTGATTCTGGACAGGTGCCGATTGTCCCGCTATACCGCGCGCCCGGCGCCCAGGTAGCTCAGTTGGTAGAGCACGTGACTGAAAATCACGGTGTCGGTGGTTCAATTCCGCCCCTGGGCACCACCCCATAAACCCCTAATGTAAGGATAAAATTCGGTGATTATCCCTCCGGATTTTGGCCTTAAAATTCGTGGGGCAGAATCGCTTGTGCACACGATATGCGCACAGACTTGCAGGCACCAGAGCAGGCGCTGCAGCGTTCAAATTCGAGCGATCGACGGCCGCCGCTGGCCCCTGACGCGCCGCTCAGTGAAGTTAGCTGTGTGGTCCTGGTTCATGATCGAAACCATCCCCGATCAACCCGTGGGCCCACCGTGGGCGTTGTGCTCATGGGCCAGTCAACACCCACGCGAGATTAAGGGCTTTCAAGACGCCATCAGCAAACCACAGGCCTATCTCAGCGCCGATCCTGTGGCGGCGCGGTCCTGTGGCGGCGCGGTAACGGGATGCGAGGATTCGAGACACGACGGCGGAGCCAGTCTCCGCTGATAAACCTTCTACAAAGCCTGTTTACTGTTGCATGTCGTGATCTACCCGTGAGCATACCCACACTTTGCTTGTCGAGATCGACGGGCTCACCGCCACGACGCCTATGGGGCTATGAACGAGAACGTCCGGTGCAGATTTGGCGGGGCAGTCATTGGATCATGTTCTTGAGGCGTCTGCGGCGTCGTGCGGCTCGGACTTGCTGAAGATCGCGGCGACCTTCGCGCTCATATGTTGGCCGGGCGTGGTCGCCTGATAGCGGGCCGGCTGTTCGGGGCTCGCGCAGTTCGGCAGGCATTCGATCACGGCATGTTCGTTCGGATGGTGGAAGAACACGATCGACAGCCGGCGCGAGGAGGCGCCGAGCTCGCGCGGCGGGTTGACGACGCGATGCATGGTCGAGCGCCACCGGTCGTTGGTCCAGCGCGCCATAAGGTCGCCGAGATTGACGATGTAGCAGTCGGGTTCCGGCGGCGCGATGTCGAGCCACTGCCCGCCGCCCGTGAGGATCTGCAACCCGCCCGGCTTGTCCTCGGCGAGAAGGAGCGTCAGCGTCCCGAAATCGGTGTGGGCGCTCGCGCGCAATTGCGACGGGAGCGGCGCCGAAAGCTGATCGGGATAATTGGCGATGCTGAGTTGCGATATGCAGCGATCGATGAACGGCCGGAAATAGCGCTCGGGCAGGCCGAGCGCCTCGGCGGCAAGATCGAGCACCCGCGCCGCCAGGTCCGCCATGGCGCGATAATAGGCGGTGAAAACCTTTTCCATCTCGGGAAGCGACGCGGACCATCGATTGGGCTCGAAGCAGTCCTCCGGCTCGAACGTCCGGCGGGCAATCCGGCGGTCCCATGAGGAATGTCTCGCGCAGATCGGGCGGCGCGTCGTTTCCCGCGGAGAGCGCCAGGCTTCCGGCGCGCACGCCGCGATAGCCGCGGTTCGAACTGGGCTGCACCGCAACCTTTTGCTTCTCCGCCGCGGGCAGGTCGAAGAAGCGGTAGCATGCCGCCCGCATCTGCCGCAGCAGAACCGGCGAAACGCCATGTCCCTGCAGCATGAAAAAGCCGATTTCCTCGCAGTTTCTCGCAAGCCTCGCGGCGTTTGCCGCGCGGTCGCGGGCGGAAAGATCGATGATCGGCAGCGATCTCATGGGAAGCTCATCGAACGATGCCGGCAGCGGAGCTGCCACTATTGCGGAGACTGGACGCAAAGCCTGACATGATCTTGCTCGGCGAAGCATCATAACTTGCCTAATTACTAGGTTCTTGCGCGGACGGGCCGCGCGACAGACAAATTTTTGTGCGCCGCGAGGCGGGCGAGCCGGCGCGGCCCCGATTACCCTTGTGTCGTCGCGCGGCGTGACAGTGACATTGGAGATCGTCTCAGACAAGGAGGGGCACGTGATGCGCAGGATGATACCGGCCGCCGTGCTCGCGGCGGCGATCGCGGGAGCGCCGTTTTCGCCAAGCCTGGCCCAGGACGCCTATCGGATCGGGATCACCGCGGCCTTGACCGGCGCGGCGGCGAGCTCGCAAAGCCCGATCATCGAAGCGCTGCGGGTCTATGTCGATCGCGTGAACGCCAGGGGCGGCGTGAACGGGCACCCGATCCAAATCCTTCTCGAGGACGACCAGGGCGACGCCTCGAAGGCCGCCGCCAACACGGCGAAGCTCCTCAACGACAACATCATCCTGCTCGGCAATTCGAGCCTCTCCAACACCTATCCGCCGGTCGTAGCACAGATCAAGGCGGCCAACATGCCGCTCTGGTACGTCGGGGCGGTCTGCCCCAAGGAGACGTTGCCGCCGGCCGATCCGCTGCAATTCTGCTCCACGGGCTATGCGGTGCGGTTCGACAGCCAGACCGCGATGACCTTCATCCATAAGACCGCGAAAGGGCCGGCGAAGCTCGGCATGGCCGGGCTTGCCTCGCCGCTCGCGCGCACCGAGCTCGAATTCGCGGCGGGCGAGGCGCCCAAGTTCGAGCTGACGCCGGTCGATACCGAGATCATCCCGGGCGCGGCGCCCGATTTCACGCCCTACGCAACAAAGCTCAACGCCGCGAATCCCGATTGGGTCTTCGGTTACGGCACATGGAACATCTATGTGAAGACGTTCGAAGCATTGCGCCAACTCGACTGGAAAGGCCGCTTCATCTGCTATTCCAATGCACCGGCGGAGGACGAGCTCGCCCGCATGAAGGATCCGGGCTTTTATATCTTTGCCGCCAATTCCCTGTTCCGCGACGATACGCCCGCCCATCGCGACGAGCTCGCAGCCTTGAAGGGCAAGATGGATTTCCCGGCGACTCAGGGCGCCGAAGGCTGGGTCGAGGGCATGGTGCTCGAAGCGGCGCTCAAGAAGGTGAGCTGGCCGCCGAGCCCGGCGAAGGTGCAGGCTGCGATGTCGGACCTCACCGTCGACATGAAGGGCCTGCGCGGCGGTCCGCTGGTCTGGACCAAGGACAATCACTTCCGCACGCATCAGTCCTACCGCGTCTATCACTGGGACAATGACAAGCACGCGGTCGTCCCGGTTTCGGACTGGATCGGCTTCGACATCAAGTAGCTTGACGAAGGGGCGTCGGGCTGCGATCCGGTATTGGCGCCAACGCCGGTCCGTCCGAGATTCGGTCCATGCCAGTTCAGCTCGTCGCCAACATCGTCGTTCTCGCTTCGATCTATGCCTTGCTTAGCGTGGGCTATGTCATCGTCTACCGCGTCAGCCGCATCATGAATCTGGCGCATGGCGAGCTCATGATGTTCGGCGCCTATTTCTTCCTGACCGCCGCGTCGCTGTTCGGCGGCCATGCGTTGATCGCGGTTCCGCTGGCGCTTTTCCTTTGCCTCGCGCTTGGCCTCGTCGTCTATTTCGCGCTGCTGCGCTGGATGACGGGACAATCGGTGCTCGCGGCCGTGTTGATGACGATCGCGCTCGGCACGTTGCTGCGCGGCCTTGCGATGCTGTTCTGGTCGCCGACGCAGCAATACCCGGGCTCGCTGCTCGGCTGGAGCAATCCCGCGCTCGCGCTTCCGGGCGGCGCCCGCGTCTCGGCCGCGGACGTGGCGCTCGTCGCCACTGCCGCGGCGGTCTTCCTCGCCCTTTACGTCTTTCTGCGCTTTACGGCGTTCGGCATCCGCATGCGCGCCGCGGGCCGCAATCCGCTGCTCGCGGCGCAGCGCGGGATCAACCTTCACCGCATCTATGCGATGGCGTGGGCGATCTCGACGCTCATTGCCGGCGCGGTCGGCATGCTGCTGTCCTTGAATTTGGGCGTCGACAACACGATGGCGGTCATCGGCCTCAAGGCGTTTCCGGCCGCGCTCGTCGGCGGACTCGACAGCTTCCTCGGCGCCCTGTTCGGGGCGCTCATTGTCGCGACGGCGGAAGTGATGCTGATCCAATATGTCGATCCGCTGCTGGCCGACGTGGTGCCGTTTTTCGTGCTGCTGGCCGTCCTGGCGGTGCGGCCCTGGGGCCTGCTCGGCAGCCGCGAACAGTTCGACCGGGTCTAGCCGATGGCGCTCGCCGGCGATCGGAGCATCGAGTACGCCCACGACCTCGCGCTCGCGAATACGCCTGCGAAGCGCCGTGCCGTTGTAGTACTTCTGGCGGCCGCGATCGTCTTCCCGCTCGTGAGCACGCCCTTTCTCCTCGATCTCTGCAACCAGGTCCTGCTCACCAGCATCGGCGCGATCGCGCTCATGCTGCTGACGGGCTATGCCGGCCAGATTTCGCTCGGTCACGCGGGTTTTCTCGCGGCCGGCGCCTTCACCGTGGGAATTCTTTACAAGGAATTGGGCGCGCCGTTCTGGGTGACGCTGCCCGCGGCGGCGATCGCAGGCGGATTGCTCGGGCTCATCTTCGGGCTTCCGTCCCTGCGGCTGCGCGGCCTTTATCTTGGCATCAGCACGCTTGGCCTGCATTTCGTTGTGAACTATCTCGGCAACGAGTACCAGTCGCGGCGGGGGCTCGATACTGGCGTGGTGATCGATCCTCCGTCCGTGGGCGGCTATGTGCTCGCGGGCGGGCGCGCGTGGTATGTCGTGCTGCTCGTTGCCGCGGCCGCGACCGTTCTCTTCAGCCTCAACCTTCTGCGTTCGCGCGCGGGCCGTGCGTGGCGCGCGCTCCGCGACCGCGAGGTCGTCGCCGAGGCGCTCGGCATCGATGTCGCGCGCGGCAAGCTGTCCGCGTTCGTGGTAAGCTCGGTGATGACGTTGCTCGCGGGCGCGCTCTTCGCGTATTTCCGCAGCTTCGTCTCGATCGACGCCTTCGAGCTTTATCTCGGCATTCAGTATGTGGCCATGGTGATCATCGGCGGCATGGGTTCGATCCTGGGCGCCATCCTGGGCGCTGCCTTCGTCGTGCTCTTCCCTTATGCGATCGAGGCGGCGGCGACGTTGCTGCCGCAGCGGTTCGCGACGCAGGTCTTCGCACTCGATTATGCCGCCTTCGGCGCGGTGATGATCCTGTTCCTGCTGTTCGAGCCGCAGGGGCTCGTCGGCATTCTGCACCGCGTGCGGCACGCGTTCCGGCGGGCGGGGCGCTGATGGCACCGGCGCTCCTCTCCTTGAACGCCGTCGAGGTCGTCTACAACCGCGTCGCCACGGCCGTGCAAGGTATCTCGCTCGCAGTACCCAGCGGCTCCATCGTTGCACTTCTCGGCGCGAATGGCGCCGGCAAGACGACGACGCTGCGGGCGATCTCGGGCTTCATCGGGCTCGATACCGCGCGCGTCACGCGCGGCACCATCGAATTCGCCGGACGCCGGATCGAGAACCTGCCGCCCGACTCGGTGTCGGCCTTGGGCATCGTGCTGGTACCGGAGCGCGAGAAGGTGTTCGAGAATTTGTCGGTCGCCGAGAATCTTGCGGCCGCGGTTGCGCGCAAGAGCGGCCGCCATGCGCGCGATCGGCGAGCGGAGCTGGTTTATGCCTATTTCCCGGCTCTCGCCCGGCTCAAGGATCGAGAGGCGGGATACCTCTCGGGCGGCGAGCGGCAGATGCTCGGGCTCGGCTCGGCCTTGATGTGCGAACCCGAGATGCTGCTGATCGACGAGCTTTCTCTTGGCCTGGCGCCGGTTGTGGTCGCCTCGCTCGTCGAGCGGCTCCTCGTGATTTCCCGCGAACAGGGCCTGACGATCCTGCTGGTCGAGCAGAATGCGGCGGTGGCGCTCGAGATCGCCCAGTTCGCTTACGTGCTCGAAAACGGCCGGGTCGTCCTCGAGGGAGAATCGCGGCACCTTCTCGCCAATCAGGAGATTCGCGAAGTCTATCTCGGCACCGGCTTCGGCGCGCGCCGCGACTACCGCGACGCCGAGCAGTCTCGACGCCGCCGGGATTCGCATGTCTGAGGCGCCCGAGCTGGTTCTCGACCGCGTCAGCCTTCATTTCGGCGGGCTCGCCGTCCTCACCGACGTCTCGCTGGCGCTGTGGCGGCGCGAGCTTCTCGCCCTCATCGGTCCCAACGGCGCCGGCAAGACCAGCATCCTCAACTGCATCAGCGGCATCTATCCGGCAAGCGCCGGCGAGATCCGATTTCGCGGCGAGGATATCGTCGGACGGAAGCCGCATGTGCTTGCGGCCCTGGGCATAGCGCGCACGTTCCAGCACGGCGAGCTCTTCGCGCAGCTCACCGTGCTCGATAACCTGCTCATCGGACGGCATTCGCATATGCACGGCGGTGTCGTCTCGGGCGGCTTGTTCCTGCCGTCCTGCCGGCGCCAGGAAATCGCCGAGCGCGCGGCGGTCGAGCGGATTCTCGCCTTCACCGAGCTCGAGCGTTATCGCTTTCGCCCGATCTCGACGCTGCCCTATGGCGTGCAGAAGATCGTCGGCTTTGCGCGCGCCTTGGCGATGGAGCCCAAGATCCTGCTCCTCGACGAGCCCTCGGCCGGATTGAACCGCGACGAGCGCGAGGATCTCGCGCATCACATCCTGCGCATCAAGCACGAGCTCGGCCTGCCCATGATCTGGGTGGAACATGACATGCAGATGGTGTCCGATCTCGCGGACCGCCTTTATGTGCTCGATCATGGCCGCTACCTGGTGGATGGACCGCCGGCCGACGTGCTCAGCGACCCCCGCGTGATCGAGGCCTATCTCGGACCAGGCGTCACCCGCTGAGCGGCGGTCAAGGCCGTAGCACGGGCGAGCCGACGGTGCGTCGGTTTTCGAGATCGCTATGGGCGCGGACGATGTCGGAGAGAGGATAAATGGCGTGCTGCGCGCGCCGGATGACCCCCGCCTCGATCGCTTCCAGAACCTCCTTCGCGCGCATCTGATATTCCGCCGTATCGTCGTTGTAGGTCGAGCCGCTGAAGCGCGTGAGATAGAGGCCCTCGTGCTGCAGCAGGATGGGATCGAACGGCTCGATCATGCCGGAGCTGTGGCCGAACGAAACCATCATCCCGTAGCGCCGGATGCACGCGAACGATTTCACGAAGGTGTCGCGTCCGACGCCGTCATAGACGACATCGACGCCGTGTCCGCCGGTGAGCGCGCGGGCGCGCGCGACGAAATCCTCGCGATCCGTCACGATCACGTCATCGCACCCCTGTTGCCGCGCGCGCTCCACTTTGCCGGGACCGCTGACGGTGCCGATGACGCGCGCGCCAAGATGCTTCGCCCATCCGGCCAGAACCGAGCCGACTCCGCCCGCCGCGGCGTGCAGCAGCACGACGTTGCCCGGCTTCACGCGATAGCACTGGCGGATCATGCCGTGCACGGTGATGCCGCGATAGAGGAGCGCCGCCACATCTTCGTCGGAGACGCCCGGCGGCAGTTTTATGATCCGTTCGGCGGGGAAGAGCCGGGCCTCGGTGTAGGCGCCGGTCGTGAGCGTCGCGGTTGCGTAGGCAACGCGGTCGCCAGGCCGCAGTCCCGTGACGCCAAGTCCGACCGTCTCGATGATCCCGGTCGCCTCGAGCCCAGGCGTGAAGGGAAAGACGAGCTTCGCCATCGCATGCGCCGGTGCGGTGCCGCGGCGATAATGGATGTCGGCGAAATTGACGCCGATCGCGGTCTGCCGCAGCAGAACCTCGCCCGGGCCCGGCTTGCCGGGATCGACATCGACGAACGTCATCACCTCGGGCCCGCCGGTGCGCGCCACCACGACGGTTTTGGCCATAAGACCTGCTCCTTCTTTCCGGCGTTTTCTCAGGCGCCCTTCATCCGCTGCCATGCCTTCTGGTAGCGCTGCACGAGCCACCGGTTGAGCTCGCGCTGCGATTCCTCCTGCCAGGAGTAGCGGCCGCGCGGCGCAAAGCGCGAGCGGAGACCGATCGGGATCAGCTCGTCGACATGAAGATCCTGCGCGACGATCGTGCGCGTCGATTGCATGTCGATGTTGAGGCGCTCCGCGAACAGCGGCTCCTGCCGCGCGCCCGGCGTGACGAGCCAGCCCCGCGTCATCATCAGCTCGCTTGCCGAAACCGCGTGCAGGATCATGTAGGTGAGCTGGTCCGGCCGCACCACGAGCGACAGCGTCGGCGGCACCTGGCCGAAGAGGAACCGGCTCCGTTCTTCCTCGGTGAGAGCGGGAAAGACCGGCATCAAGGACTTGTGCAGCGGATTGAAGCTCGCATCCTTGTGCCGCGTGCCGTTAAAGCGGAAATACCCGGCGGTGTCGGCCGGAAGCTCCGGAAAGACGCTCAAATGGCTTGGCACGACGTCATGGAGCGGCCCGGCATGGAGCTTGTTGGCATGATAGCCGTCGTTGTTGTTCTCCATCATCACCTTCCAGTTCCATGGGAACTTGGTCGGCGGATCGGGGATCGGCCCCTCGGCGGTCTCGAGCCGGAAATTGGCGAGCGCGTCAGTCAGAACCGTAAGCCGCGGGCTCAGCGGTGGCGCGTCGAGGTCGAAATTGACGAAGATGAATCCGTTCCAGGTCTCGACCTTGAAGCGCGGCAGCTTGACGCAACTCACGTCGAATCCGCGTGCCTTGTTCATGGCCGGCGCGCTGACCAGGTCGCCCTCGAGCGAATAGGTCCAATGGTGATAGGGGCAGATGAGGTTCCGCGCGTTCCCATGGCCCTCGGCGACGAGCATGCCGCGATGCTGACAGACGGTTGACATCGCGTTGATCGCGCCGTCCTTGCCGCGCACGACGACGATCGGCTCGCCGATGTGGATCGAGGTGTAGAAGTCGCCGTGATTGGGGATCCAGCTCTCGCGCGCGACGCACAGCCATTCGTGATTGAAGAGGGCTTCCTTCTCGAACTCGAAGAATTCCTCGGAAATGTAGATCTCGGGCGGCAGCGTCTCCGCCTCGTTCACGTCGCGCGCCGAGCTGTCGAGGCTCCGGAAGAACGCGTCGTCGAGCACAAAGCGCTTCATGAATTCCTCTCCTGCCGCCCCATCATCCCTTGAGCATGATATCGGGCGTCACCTTGCGCGTCTTGATGAGCCAGTTGCGTCCTTCCTTCACGAAGACGTTGTCGTAATGCCCCACCGCGCCGATCTGCGGCCCCTGCTCGGCCTGGCGCATCATGACGAAGCTCGAAGTGACCGTCGCCGAGTTGCCCTCGACGGTGACGACGCTGTTGGTGACGATGTGGCAACGCACCGGGCCGGGACCCGGCGGCGGATTGATGCGCGCCATGAGCGCCTCGATCGCGTCGCGTCCGTCGGCTCGCCCCATGCGACCCTCCCAGACGCCGTCTGCCGTGAACAGATTGGCAAGCTCTTTCGAGCGGCCGCTGTCGCCATAGGTGCAGTATCTCGCCAGGATTTCGCGGATGTTGTCCTTATCTTCGAGTGACATCGCTTCCTCCGCCAGGATCAATCGAGGCTAGCGCGTTGAAAACCAATCGGTCTTGCCTCAATGCGCACCATATCATGCTTGCCGTTTGGGCAGAGTGTCGATGCGCGCGGCGCGCCCATCAAGCAATTGTGTATATCGGAACAAGACCACTGGACAACCGGCCCTTATCGTGCGCAAAACCAAGGCATAATTGAACGACCGAACCAGGGGTTTCGCGTGAAAAGGCCGCCTAGCATGCGTCTGCTGCGGCTCGCCGGACGGCGTCTTGCGACCAGCCTGCCGTGTCTCGCGATCATCCTGCTCGGCCTTTTTCTGCTTCTGCAGTTGGCGCCGGGGGACGCGGTCGATGCGCTGATGGGCCAGATGGGCAGCGGCGACACGGCGCTCGCCGAGCGGCTGCGCCACGCCTACGGCCTCGAGGGAAGCGTGGCGGCGCGCCTCGCGATCTATTTCTGGCATCTCGTGCGCTTCGATCTCGGCACCTCCGTTGCCTTGGATCAGCCGGTGGCCGGGGTGATCTTTTCGCGGCTGCCGGTGACGCTTCTTTTGATGATGACGGCGCTGTCTTTTGCTTTCGCCGCGGGCACGGCGATCGGCATCCTGGCGGCGCGGCGGGTCAATCGCTGGCCCGACACGCTCATCTCGACGCTCGGGCTCGTCTTCTATGCGGCGCCTTCGTTCTGGTTTGGCCTCATGGGCATTCTCGTCTTCAGCGTAAGGCTCAATTGGCTGCCGTCGGGCGGATTGTACGACCTGGGCGCCGACTATTCGGGCTGGCGCTATATGCTCGACGTGGCGGTTCATCTTGTCCTGCCCGCGACCACCTTGGCCCTCATCTATCTCGCGATCTATCTGCGCATCATGCGCGCCTCGATGCTCGAGGTGATGACGCTCGATTTCGTGCGCACGGCCCGCGCCAAGGGCTTGCGCGAATCCGCGGTGCTCCTGCGGCACGCGCTCCGGAACGCGCTTCTGCCGATGGTGACGATCATGGGGCTTCAGGCGGGCGCGATGCTCGGCGGATCCGTCGTGGTCGAGAGCGTCTTCTCGCTGCCGGGGCTCGGCAGCCTCGCCTATGAAGCGGTCGTGCATCGCGATCTCAATATGCTGATGGGCATCGTCTTCATGTCGGCGCTTCTGGTGATCGCCGTAAATTTCATCGTGGACATGCTCTACGCGCGGCTCGATCCTCGGATCGATTCCGCGGGTTAGGCGCGCATCGTGAAGCGCATACTTGCATCGCGCGCGGCCGTCATCGGAGTGCTGCTGCTGCTCATCGTGCTCGCGATGGCGGCGACGGCGGGCTGGTTCTTTCCCGGCGATCCTCTGGCGCTCGCGGGACGGCCCCTGCAGATCCCGTTCGCCAATCCCAAATTCCCGTTGGGCACGGATTCCGTGGGCCGCGACGTTGCGGCGCAGCTTTTCTACGGCGCGCGGACGTTGCTTCTCGTAGGCATCGCCGCGACCGCAATCGCGATCGTGACGGGGATCGCAATCGGCGCGGTCGCGGGATTTTATGGGCGCTGGGTTCGACACGCTCCTCATGCGCGTGACGGAGGCGTTTCAGACCGTTCCCAGCTTCCTGCTGCTGCTCGTTCTCGTGTTGATCTTCGGTTCGCGCATCGGCACTTTGGCGCTCGTGATCGGCGCCGTGTCGTGGACCGCGCCCGCACGGCTCAGCCGCGCCGAGTTCCTTACGCTGCGCAACCGCGAATTCGTCGAGGCGTGCCGCGTCATCGGCATGCCCGATTGGCGCATCATTTTCTGCGAGATCCTGCCTAACGCGCTGCCGCCCGTCATCGTCTATGCGAGCGTCGTCATGGCGCTGTCGGTGCTGCTCGAAAGCGCGCTGGCGTTTCTTGGCCTTTCCGACCCCAATGTGGCGTCGTGGGGTAATCTCATCGCCGACGGGCGCCGTGTGCTGCGTGCGGATTGGTATGTCGCCGCGCTCCCCGGGCTCGCCATTCTCGTCATGGTCCTCTCGGTCTCGCTGATCGGCCAGGGACTGAACGACGTGCTCAATCCGCGACTGCTCAGGCGTTGAGCGCGCTCCTCGGCATCCAGGGTCTTACGATCCGGCTGCCGCGCGGCGCCGATCGCGCGCACGCGGTCGCGGACGTGACGCTCGATCTACACGACAACGAGATCCTGTGCCTTGTCGGTGAAAGCGGATCGGGCAAATCGGTGACCGCGTCGGCCATCCTCCGCTTGCTGCCGCCTACGCTTGCGGTCGAACGAGGAAGCATCCTCTTCGGCGGGCAGGATTTGATGCGCCTGCCGCTTTCGGCCTTGCGGCGTATTCGCGGCGCCGAGATCGGCATGATCTTCCAGGACCCGATGACGGCGCTCAATCCGCTGCATCGCATCGGCGACCAGATCGCCGAGACGCTGCGCATCCACAAATCTCTCTCGCGGCAGGCGATCCGCGTGCGGGTGCTCGATCTCCTCGAGCAGATGCGGCTGCCCGATCCGTCCATGGCCGCGCGCGCCTATCCGCACGAGCTTTCGGGCGGGCAGCGCCAGCGCGCCATGATCGCTATGGCGCTGGCGCTCGAACCGCGCGTCCTCATCGCGGATGAGCCCACCACCGCGCTCGACGTGACGACGCAGGCGCAGATACTGTCCCTCATTCGCGACATCCAGCGTCGGACGCGGATGGCGGTCCTGTTCATTACCCATGATTTCGGCGTCGTGGCCGAGATCGCCACTCGCATCGCCGTGATGCGCAACGGCTCGATCGTCGAACAGGGGCCGGCGGAGAAGCTGCTCGGGCGGCCTGAGCATCCCTATACGCGCGACCTCATCGCGGCCGTGCCCGCGCTCCGCCCGCCGCCGCCCCGGGAGAATGCGAGAAAAGAGACCGCGCTCTCGATCGTGGAAATTTCCAAGACCTATCGCCGCGGAGCCCGGACGACGGCGGCGCTCACGGCGGTCAGCTTATCGCTGCCGCGCGGCAGCACGCTCGGCATCGTCGGCGAAAGCGGCTCCGGCAAATCGACCCTCGCGCGCTGCATCGTGCGTCTCCTCGCGCCTGACCGCGGCGCGATCGAGGTGAATGGAAGCGACATCGTCCGCCTCACCCGCCGCGAATGGCGGAAGCGCGCGGCGCAGGTCCAGATGGTGTTCCAGGACCCCTTCACCTCGCTCAACCCGCGCCGCCGGGTCGGCGATCTCGTGGCCCAGGGGCCGAGGCTGCATGGCGTCCCGGCCCATGTGGCCCTTGCGCGCGCGCGCGAGCTTTTCGCGCTGGTCGGACTCGATCCGGCCGCCAGCGATCGCTATCCGCACGAATTCTCGGGCGGGCAGCGCCAGCGCATCGCGCTTGCCCGCGCGATCGCGCTCGAGCCCGAAATCCTCGTGGCGGACGAGCCCGTCTCGGCGCTCGACGTGTCGGTGCAGGCGCAGGTCCTGGCGCTTCTCGCGCGCCTGCGCGAGCGGCTTGGCCTCTCGATCGTCTTCATCACGCACGATCTGAGGGTGGCGGCACAGATCTGCGACCGCGTCGCGATCATGCAGAACGGGGTGGTGGTGGAAGAGGGCACTGCGGCCGAAGTTCTGACCGCGCCGCGCCATCCCTATTCCAAGGCGCTCATCGCCTCGGTCCCGGGCCGGGCCTGGCAAATGGCCCGCCTGGCCACGCTTGCCGAGTAGGGTTCCGCTAACCGCAAAAGCGCGTGAAGTGCAGCTCGGTGCGATGCACGCGCCGCTCGAGCTCGCGGAAGAGCGGCCGCACCTCCTCGAATTTCCGCATGCGCTCCGGCAGGCCGGCATAGAGGCGTGAAACGATTTCCTGCGCCTCGGCATGGATCGCCGATTTGTCGATCCCATGGATGCGCCCGTCCGAGAGCACGATCTCTCCCGCGACCATGACGGTATCGACCGAGGCGCCAAGCTCGCTGTGGATGATTTGGCCTGCGAGCTGCTCTTTCGGTGCAAGAAAGAGGCTTTTCGTCGAGAGCAGCACGAGATCGGCCGCGTAGCCGACCTCAAGACGGCCGACCTTCTGCCGCAAGGCTGCGGCGCCGCCATCCCAGCACATGCCGAGCGCATCCTCGGCCAGAATCCAATCCTCCTGCTCGTGCGTGAGGCGATGGAGGATCGCCGCGCCCTTCATCGTCTCGAACATATTCTGGCTGTCCTGGCTGCTCGCCCCGTCGCTGCCGAGCGCGACGCGGCCGCCGGCCTTGCGCAGTTCGGGAATGGGCGATACGCCGGCGCCGAGCTTCATGTTGCTTACCGGGTTGTGCACGGCCACCGCGGGCGAGGCGCCGAGAAGCTTCACCTCAGCATTGTCGAGCCAGATTGCGTGAGCGAACGAGGCCCAGGGCTCGAGGCAGCCGATGCGCTCGAGAAACGCCACGGTCGAGTTGCCATAGCGCTCCCTGCCGATCATCACTTGCGCTTTTCCGGACAGGAGATGCGTCTGCAGCCCAACCTGCGCGCGCCGCGCGAGATCGACCGAAGCTTCGAACAATTCGGTCGAGCAGCGCGGCAGGGACGACGGCCCGATCATCGGCGTGAGGCGCCGGTGCCGGCCGCGCCAGCGCGCGATGAAGCGCTCGAGATGCGCGACGATTTCATCCACTGCGGCGACGCGGCGCGGGCGATAGGCGTCGCTCATGCCGGGCACGAGCGCGAGCGGCAGCGAGGCGGCGAAATTGAGATCGGTATAGCTTGCCGCGACGGCGGCGCGCAGGCCGACATCGGCATAGGCCTGCATGACCGCGTCGCTCATCGCCTCGAATCGGGCAAGGTCGATGCGTGGCATGTCGATGACGGACGACGTGCCGGTGCGGATCATCTCGATCGCGCCGACAAGCGCGGAAACATAGAGATCGCGCGGACCAAGTTCGGCGTTGGCGCCGCCATAGGAGGCAAGCACCATCCAGGCATCGAGCGGGTAGCGGTCGCAGAGGCCCTTCTCGAGCGCCTGGTTCGAATGCGTATGGGCGTTGACGAGGCCGGGCATGGCGATCTTGCCGCGCGCGTCGATCACCTGCGCCGTGCCCGCGTCGAGCGCAGTGCCGATGTCCGCGATGACGCCGTCGCGGATGCGAATATCGCCCGTGCCGGATCGTCCGAGATCGAACAGATGCGCGCCGCGGATCAGGAGATCGCCCATGGCCGAGCCGACCTTCAGGCCGTGCCTACCGATTTGGCGGTCGGCTTTGCCCCGAACGAGACGCTGAGCATGCTCATCGACGCCTGGCAGACGCCGTCGATTTCGATCGTGGCCCGGTCCTGACCGGCGGCGCCGGCGATATAGAGCAGCGGATAGTAGTGATCCGGCGTCGGAACGGACAGCGCCGCGTCTTTGCCGGCGGCTTGGTAGCCGACGATTGCGTCGAAGTCGTGCGCCAGGAGCCGGTCGCGGATGTAGTCGTTGAAGCGCTGCGCCCAGTCATAGGCAAAATTCTCGTCGGCGCGGCGGAACGCCTGGAGATTGTGGACGACGTTCCCCGTGCCGAGGATCAGCACGCCCTCGCCGCGCAGGGCCTCGAGCCGGGCGCCGAGTTCGAAGTGAAAGCGCGGCGGCTGCATGGCGTCGATGCTGAGCTGGACGACGGGCACATCGGCCGCCGGATAGGCCTTGCACAGGACGGACCAGGTGCCGTGGTCCAATCCCCACGATTGCTCGTCAAGCACCACGGGCAATGGCGCCAGCAGCTCGCGGACGCGCCGGGCAAGAGCCGGATCGCCCGGCGCCGGATAGCGCATGTCGAACAGCGCCTGCGGAAAGCCGCCGAAATCGTGGATCGTCGGCGGCGCGTCCATCGCGGTTACGCCGATACCGTGCGTGCACCAATGCGCGGAAATCACCAGGATCGCGCGCGGGCGCCCGATCTCGCGGCCGAGCCGTTCCCAGGCCTGGGTCCAACGGTTGTCCGCAAGCGCATTGAGCGGCGTTCCGTGGCCCAGAAAAACCGCCGGCATTCGCGTCATTCCCATGTTCATCGCGACGCTCCTTGCCGAAGATCATACCGCGGATCCGCGGTCCGTTCTTGTCCGCCCGCGCATCGTTAGAGGGGCAGGCGTCTCAGTGGCACGATTATTGCGTTTATCTGCCGCGAGGACCTAAGCTGCGCGGGTGCGGTAGAGACCAATGCCGATGACAAGTTCGTATTTTTCGACCGAGGCCTACCCGGCAGACCGACGGGCCGATGCCTGGAAGGCTGCTCTCGGTCCTTTTTCGCTCGCGGTCAAGCATCTCGGTGACGACGGGCAACTTCGCGCGAGCGCCCAATCGATCGTGTCGCCGCTCGGGATCTCGTTCGCGCGCATTGCGTCTGGTCCGCAGGAGCTGTCGAGTGCCGCCGCGCGCGGCGAAGCGGGCGTGTGGCTCGCGCTGCATCTCGAAGGGCGCGGACGGCTTGCCGCCGATAGCGAAATCTCCGAGCTCGTGCCGGGCGACATCGCCTTCGGGCCGCTCGGCGCCGCCTTCCGCCTCGCTTTCGACACGGATTTCCGGCAGTTCCTCGTCAAGGTGCCGCAGAGCGTCATCGCTTCGCGCCTGGTGAAGCCGTTTTCGCTCAGGGTTGGCCGCAGCTCGGGGAAAAGCGGCTTCGGACACGTGTTCTCCGGCATGCTCGGCTCGGTCGCGGAGACGATCGACAAGCTCACGTCCGATCAATTGCGGCCGATCGAGATCGCGCTCACCGAATTTCTGTCCACCTGCCTCGTGAGCGACGTGCCGGAGGGCACCCTGCGCGGCGCCACCAGCACCCAGACTGCGATCCTCAACCGCATCTGCCAGCTCATCGAGGCGCGGCTCGGCGAGCACGACTTCAGCCGCGACACCGTCGCCGCGGAGGAAGGCATTTCACCGCGCTACGTGCAGAAGCTCTTTGAGAATGCCGGCGAGACCTTTGCGCATTACCTGCGCTTGCGCCGCCTCGAGCGATGCCGGGCCGAGCTTGTCAATCCGCTTTATTCGCATTTGTCGATCACCGACATCTGCTATCGCTGGGGCTTCAACGATTCGGCGCATTTCAGCCGCGCGTTCCGCGAGCAATACGGAATGTCGCCGCGCGGCTATCGCAAGCGTGTCGGCGGCGCCGAATTGTCGCGCAGTATGCTGCTGCAGCTCGGGCGCGGCTGGCCGGACGGCGCGGCCATGGCGCTACACCAGACGAATGCCGATCTTCACGAAGTTCCGCGCACGGCGCGGACGGCCAGAGGCGGAATGCGCCAAGGCATCGTGCTGCGGGCCGATATCGCTTCGAAGCCTGGCGTCGAGCTTGCGGGGCCGCGGCACCATTATCTGCCCGCCAACGAAAAGACCGTGCACTGGGGCTTCTTCAGCAAGTTGCTTCGGCCGGTCGTGACCGTGCGCTCGGGCGACCTCGTGACGATCGAGACGCTCACGCACCACGCGAACGACGATTTCGAGCGCATGGTGAAGGGCGATTCCGGCGCCGAGACCGTGTTCCAGTGGACGAGCCGGCACAAGCGCATCGACCGCCGCGGCGCGGGTCCGATGGATGCGTCGGTGTTCGGCCGCGGCGCGGGCGAGGGGTTCGGGGTTCATATCTGCACCGGTCCGGTCGCGGTCGAGGGCGCGGAGCCCGGCGATGTTCTGGAGCTGCGCATCCTCAGCGTGCGCCATCGCCCGAGTGCCAATCCGCTCTATGCGGGCCGAGCCTTTGGCAGCAATGCCGCGGCCTGGTGGGGCTATCACTACAACGACCTGCTCACCGACCCGAAGCCGCGCGAGGTCGTGACGATCTACGAGATCGATTGCATGGCGGGTGAATACGCGCGCGCCGCGTATAGCTTCCGCTGGACGCCGCAGCGCGATCCGTTCGGCGTCTTGCACCCGACGATCGATTATCCCGGCATCCCGGTCGATCATGCGAGCGTGGTCGAGAATCACAATGTGCTCAAGGGCATCAGGATTCCCTTGCGGCCCCACTTCGGCGTCATAGGCGTAGCACCCAAGGAGGCCGAGATCGTCGATTCGATCCCGCCCTCCTATTTCGGCGGCAATCTCGACAATTGGCGCGCCGGGCCAGGAGCGACGATCTATCTGCCGGTCTCGGTGCCGGGGGCGCTGCTTTCGGTCGGCGACCCGCACGCCGCGCAGGGCGATTCCGAGCTTTGCGGCACCGCGATCGAATGCTCGCTCACGGGCATGTTCCAGGTCGTGCTGCACAAGAAGCGCGATCTCGCCGGGCGGCCCTTCGCCGAACTCAACTATCCGCTGCTCGAAACCGCGAACGAGTGGGTGATCCACGGCTTCAGCTTCGCCAATTATCTCGCCGAACTTGGCGAGACGGCGCAGAGCGAGATCTACAAGCGCTCCTCGCTCGATCCCGCGATGCGGGATGCGTTCTGGAAAGTCCGGCGCTTCCTGATGAAGAGCAAGGGCCTGACCGAGGACGAGGCGATCTCGCTGATTTCCGTTGGGGTCGATTTCGGGGTCACCCAGGTCGTCGACGGGAATTGGTGCGTGCACGCGCTCGTGCGCAAGGCCTTGTTCCAGGACGAGGCCAACGGCGGGGCTTAGCGCCGCAATTAATTGTGCTTCAGGAAGCAAGACCGTCCTATGGGCGGCTCGCTAGCCTTTACAAAGGCGGATAAGGGAAGCGAACGTGACCGGCCGGAGCGAGTATGCTGCGGCAGCAAACCGTCGCGGGATGGAACGGGTCGCGATTGGCTTGTTTGTCCGCTCATTCCGCGGCCGTCCCCTCTCATGGAATGCGCGCGATGCTACATGTTCTTCCCGCCAATAAGAAAAACGTTCACTGGGGCTATTTCGACGCCGGGCTCGCGCCAGCGCTCGTCGTGAAGAGCGGCGATCTCGTCAAGGTCGAGGCGGTGACGCATCATGCCGGCGACGCGCCGGAATTGCTGATGGACGAAGGGATCCGTCAGCTTTACCGCGATGTGCCGGAAGCGGACCGCTTTCCGGGCGTCCATATCCTGACCGGGCCGATCTTCGTCGAAGGCGCGCGGCCCGGCGACATGCTCGAGGTGCGCTATTACGAGATGACGCCCCGCCTTCTCTATGGCTCGAACCTCGCCGCGAACTGGGGCTATCTCTACAAGGAATTCGGCGAGAAAGAGCGCGTGACGATCTATTCGATCGACGCCAATTCGAACCTCGCCGAGGCGGTGTTCGCATACGACTATCCCGGCAAGTACACGGTGCCGGGCAAGATCACCGACACCAAGACGTGCAATTGCCAGCCGGCGCTTCAAGGCGTGCGCGTGCCGGTCCGCCCGCATCTCGGCACCGCCGGCGTCGCCCCCGACGTCAAAGGTCGGGTGAGCAGCATTCCGCCGGGCGCGCATGGCGGCAACATCGACAATTGGCGCATCGGCGCGGGCTCGGTGATGTACTACCCGGTCGCGGTGGACGGCGCCCTGTTCTCGGTCGGCGACCCGCATATCTCGCAAGGGGACGGCGAGCTGAGCGGCACGGCGATCGAAGCCTCGCTCGACGTGCTGATGCAGGTCTCGGTGCGGCGGGACTTCTTCTTCCCCTCGCCGCTCCTCGAGACGCCGGGCGAGTGGATTGTGCACGCCTTCAACGAGGATTTGAACCTGGCGATGCGCGGCGCTTCGCTGGAAATGCTGCGCCTGCTGACGGAGTTCCAGAACACGTCGCGCGACGATGCCTATTCGCTGATGAGCGTCGCCGCCGATTTTGCCGTGACGCAGGTCGTTGACGGCAGGCTCGGCGTCCATGTCCGGCTTCCGCGATCGATTTTTCCGTCGCGCAAACCGCCACGCTGAGAGCGGAGGAGGTACCATGGGTTCGAGCAACGAGATGCCGGCCGCCGGCACGCGGGATTATCCCCTCGAACAATGGTATTGCGCCGCGTACGCGGACGAGGTGACGCGTGCGCCCTTGGCGCGCACGCTGTGCGAGCGCCAGGTGGTTCTCTACCGGACCGAGGCGGGCAAGCCAGTCGCCCTGACCGATCGCTGCCCCCACCGCCAGGCGCCGCTGTCGCACGGCATGGTCGTCGGCGACAATCTCGAATGCCCGTTCCACGGCATGCTGTTCGCGCCGGACGGGGCGTGCCTCGACGTTCCGTGCCAGAAGAACGTGCCGCGCCGCGCGCAAGTGCGCAGCTACCCGGTCGAGGATCGCGACGGCCACGTCTGGATCTGGATGGGCAAAACGAAAGCCGATCCGGCGCTCATCCCCGACATGCATTGGCTCGCCGATCCGTCGCTCACCGCCGTCAAGGGGATGCTCGACATCCGCTCGCATTATCTTCCGGCGCTCGACAATCTGCTCGACGATTCGCATCTCTCCTTCGTCCACCGGAAGAGCATCGGCACGCCCAAGATCGTCAAGGCGCCGATCGAGATCGAGGGCGGCGACGATTGGGTGGGTTTTTCGCGCTGGACGCTCGACACGCCGCCCTCGGCGATGCATGCCAGGGCCGGCGGCTTCGTGACCAATGTCGATCGCTGGTTCATCGTCCGCTACGTCAAGCCCACGACGGTCCTCATCGATGTCGGCAGCGCGCCGATCGGGACCGGCGCGCCGCAAGGCGACCGCAGCAAGGGCATCGGCATGTTCTCGAACGGCACGGTGACGCCTAGCGCCTCGAACCGCTGTCTCTACTTCTGGCACACGGCGCGTACCTTCGGCCATGGCGATGCCGCCTTGAGCGCGCTGCTGCAGAACGAGATGACGGTAACCTTTATCGAGGACGTTGATATCCTCGAGGCGACGCAGGCCAATCGCGAATGCGACCAGGAGCGGATCGAACCGCTGAACCTCGCCGGCGATGCGGTGGGAATTGCCGCCCGCCGCATCATCGCGAACCTGATTGCGCTCGAGGCAAAGCGAAGCGATACGCTGGTCGCCTGAACGATGCTGCGGACATTGCAGGTCAACGGCTCTCCCCGCGAGATTTCCGTCGCGCCGGGCACGCCGCTGCTTGCGGCCTTGCGCGATGGCCTCGGCCTCACGGGCTCGAAGGAGGCGTGCGGCCGCGGCGAATGCGGCGCATGCACAGTCCTGCTCGACGGGCGGCCGATCCTGTCTTGCCTCGCCCTCGTCGATACCACGCAAGGCAGCGTGACGACGATCGAGGGCCTCGCCGAAGAGTGCGCCGATCTGCGCCAGGCCTTCGCCGATTTCGGCGCCTTCCAGTGCGGGTTCTGCACGCCCGGCCAGATCGTTCGTGCGGCAGCGCTGCTTGACGAGACATGGCCGGAGCGTCCGGACGAGGCGGAACGATTCGTGCGCCGGCGCATGTCAGGAAATATCTGCCGCTGCACCGGCTATTCCGGCATTGTCGATGCGATCCTTCACGTGCGCGCGGCGCGCACTGGCGCGCCGGCGAGGCGGACGTGAAGCAGGTCGGGGCGCGCCGCCGCCCGATCGATTGGGACGCGCGCAGCGCGGGCCGCGTCCTCTATTCGGGCGATGTGAGGCTCGAAGGGCTGCTCGAAGGCGCCATCCTGCGTTCGCCGCACCCTCACGCGCGCATCCGCGGCCTCGACACGGAGCGGGCGCGGTCGATGACGGGCGTCCATGCCGTCATCACCGCAGCCGATTTCCCGCGCGGCGCGCGCTATCTGCACGAGGGCGCGGCCGACCGGCCTCCGCTCGCCGACGGTGTCGTCCGCTTCATCGGACAGGAGGTCGCTGCGGTTGCCGCCGAAACGCGCGAAGAGGCGCAGGCGGCGTTGCGCGCGATCGCGGTCGACTACGAGCCCCTGCCGGCGCCGCTTACCGTCGACGAGGCTTTGTCCTCTGGCGCCGTGCGCCTTAACGAGCGGCCGACCGACGAGACGAATGTCGCCGTCGTCATGAAGCGCGACTGGGGCGCGGCGGAGGAAGGCAAGCGCCGGAGCACCGAGACAGTCGCTGGCCGCTTTGCATTTCCGCGCCAGGCGCATGCCTGCATGGAGACGAATGTCTCCGTCGCGCACTGGGACGCGGCGGAAGGCTGTCTCCATTTTTGGACCTCGACGCAGGCGCCGCATTACGTGGTGCACGAAGTCGCGCACGTGCTTGGGCTCGAGCCGCGCCAGGTGGTCTGCCACGAGGTCGCGGTCGGCGGCGGCTTCGGCTCGAAATCGAAGATCTGCGAGCACGAGGCTATCGCCGGCGCCTTGGCGATCGCCGCGCGGCGGCCCGTCCGCGTTCGGCTGACGCGTGAGGAGGAGTTCGAGACGACGAAGACGCGCCATGCCTTCGACGTGGCGATGCGACTTCATGCGGAATCGTCCGGCCGGCTGCGCGCGATCGAAGCGACGATCAAGGTCGAAAACGGCGCCTATAACCACAGCGGCGTTTCGGTCCTCGGCGCCGGCATCAAGGCGCTCGGGATGCTTTATCGACCGGATGGCGTGCGTGCCGAAGGACGGCTCGTCGACACGGCTATCACGCCCGGCGGCCAGTTCCGCGGCTATGGCTCGACGCAGGCAAGCTTCGCGCTCGAATGCTTGATGGATGAGCTTGCCGAGAAGCTCGGCATCGATCCGATCGAGCTCCGGCGCAGAAACGCCAATGCGGCGGGCGAGACGACAGTCGTCGGCGCGCGGCTCGGCTCAGCCCGGCTCGTCGAATGTCTCGATGCCGCGCGCGCCGCGATCGGGTGGGAGCGCGAGAAGGCGAACCGGCGGCCGGGGCGCGGTGTCGGCATCGCGGCCGGCGTCCATGTCAGCGGCTCCTACACGGCGCCCGGCGCCAATCGGAGCGACGCGGCGATCGACGTCCTCCCCGACAGCCGCATCCGCGTCCGCTTCGGCGGGTCGGATGCGGGAACAGGGCAGAAGACGATTCTGGCGCAGATCGCCGCCGAGGAACTGGACGTTGCGTTCGATGCGGTCGAGATCGTGACGATGGACAGCCGCCGGACGCCCTTCGACATGGGGGCATGGAGCTCGCGCGGCACTCATTACGGCGGCCACGCGGTGCGCAAGGCGGCGATCGCGACCGCGGCGCGTCTCAAGGCGCTTGCGGCGGCGAAGCTCGGCGGCGAGCTGCGGCTGCAAGGCGGCGCCGTCCACGGCAAGGAGGGAGCGATCCCGATCGGCGAGCTGGCGCGGCTCAGCAACGATGCGGTGGACGGCATCCTCAGCACCGAAACTTCCTTCATCGAAGAGCATGTCGAGATGGCCGATCGCATGACCGGCCAGGGCAATGTCTCGCCGAGCTATAACTTCGCCGCGCATGCCGCGGTCGTCGAGGTCGATCTCGGCACCGGCCGCGTCAGTGTGATCGATTACGTTGCCGCGCACGACGTTGGCAAGGCGATCAACCCGACCTTCGTCGAAGGCCAGGCAATCGGCGGCGTTGCGATGGGGATCGGCATCGCCTTGGGCGAGGAGGTGATCCACGAGCAGGGCAAGATGGTGAACGGCGCCTATCTCCATTACGCCTTGCCGCGCGCCGCCGACCTGCCGCGCATCCGGCCGATCCTGATCGAAGGCGGCGATCCGCTCGGTCCTTACGGCGCGAAAGCGATCGGCGAATGCAGCATCAATCCGCCGGCTTCGGCGATCGCCAACGCCGTCTATGCCGCGATCGGCGTGCGCATCCGCGATCTTCCGATCACGCCGGACAAGATTCTGGCCGCGCTCGCCGAGCGCGATGGACGGCGCCGCGACCATGCGCTGTGGCGCCGCCCCGACCGCTGGTGGATCGCGCTCGTGCGCTGGGCCTATCCGCGCGGCCTGCTGAAGGCGCTCCATGCCCGCGCCGCGCGGCCCGTGACGACAGTCGATCCCGCGCCGCTCGAGGCGGTGGTTGCGCCCGCGACGCTTGCCGAAGTCATCGCGGCGCTCGATGGCCAATCCATGCTGATGGGCGGCGGCACGGACCTGCAAATCGCCCGCCGCCAGCGCCTCGTCGAGCCGCGCCGCCTCGTCTCGCTCGACGGCGTCGCCGAACTGAAGGGCATTACGACGCGGGCCGGCGGCGCCGTCGAGATCGGCGCGGCGACGACGCTCGCGGCACTCGAAGCGGCGATGCGCGGCCGCCTGCCGCTCCTCGAGGCGGCGCTCGAAACCATTGCGACGACGCAGGTCCGGCAGATGGCGACAGTCGGCGGCAATCTCGTTCAAGCGAAGCGATGCTGGTTCTATCGCAGCGGGTTTGCCTGCTTCAAACGCGTGGGCGGACTTGCGCCGTGCTACGCCGTCGCGGGCGATCATCGCTTCTATCACGCCGCGATCGACGGGCATCGTTGCCAGGCGACGACGCCATCCGATCTCGCGACGGCGCTCATTGCGCTCGACGCCGAGGCGGAGATCGTGTCCGCCGAGGGCCGGCGCACCGTCGCGATGTCGCACTTTTACACCGGGCCCGGCGAGACTGTGCTTCGCCCGCGCGAAGTGCTGCGCGCCATTCGGCTGCCGCCATCGGCGTTTGCCCGTATCGGCGGATTTGCCAAGCTGCGCCTTTGGGAAGGCGATTTCGCGGTCGTCTCGGCCGCAGTCACGAGCGTAGGCCGCGACGGCATGACGTGGCGCGATGCGCGGATCGTGCTGGGCGCCATCGCGCCGACGCCGTTTCGCGCGGTCGCCACGGAGAAGGCGTTAGAAGGGACGGCGCGGTCGCGGGACGGTCTGCGCCGCATCCTCGACCGCGAACTCGACGCCAAGGGCCATCCGCTCGCGCGCAACGCCTGGAAACTCGACGCTGCGGCCGGGATCGCGGAGGAGGCGTTCGCCGCCATGAACGCGGACCGCGCGCCGGCCGCGGCGGCGGAGTAGAATAGGGCAATGACGCAGACGGCGCGCATTCGGGCGCTCGAAATCGTCGCGGCCTTGAAGCGCGCGGGCATCGATCTCGTGGCGACGCTTCCCGATGCCTGGCTAGGCGATCTCATTGCGGCGCTCGATGCGGATAGCGCGATGACCGTGATCCGCGTCACGCGCGAGGACGAGGGGCTCGGCATCTGCGCCGGAGCCTGGCTCGGCGGCCGCCGCGCGGCGCTCGTGGCGCAGAATGCAGGGCTGCTCTTGTCCACGAATGTCCTGGCCGGACTGGCACTCCACCACCAGATTCCGGCCTTGATGCTCGTCGCGCAGCGCGGCGGACCGGATGACAACCAGTATTACCAGACCTACAAGGGACGCGTGACTGTGCCCGTGCTCGCCGCCATTGGCGTACCGCATCACCGGGTTGACGGACCCGAGGATTTCCACCTCGTCGAAGATGGCTGGCGCCAATCGCTCCTCTGCCGCATGCCGGTCGCGCTTCTGTTCAGCCGCCGCGCACTTTTCGGCGAGGAGGCGCGGCCATGACGGTGAAGCGCGATCTCGTCGGCGGCATGCTTGCCCGCCATCTCGATGCCAATGCGCTCGTCATAGGCGGTCTCGGCACCTCGGGTCGCACGTGGCGCGCGCAGCAGCCGAAGCAGCCCACCTATTACGCGTCCGATCCGATGGGGATCGGCGTCGCGCTGGCGCTGGGCCTGGCGCTGGCGCGGCCGAAGCAGGAGGTGCTCTATCTCGGCGGCGACGGTGATCTCGTCATGAATCTCGGATCGCTCCTGACCGTCATCGGCGCGAACGTGCGCAATCTCAAGATCGCGATCTTCGATAATCGACGTTACGAGACAGGCGGCGGATCGCCGCTGCCTGGCGCCGAGCATTATTCGCTTGCCGAGATCGCGCGCGGCGCGGGCTTTTCCTTTTCCGCCGAAGTCGCCGAGGAAGCCCAGCTTGAACCCGGTGTGCGCGAGTTCCTTGCCGCGCCGGGCCCGGCCTTTCTCGCCTGCCGCATCGAGATCGAAGCGGCGCCCTATGGGCCGCCACCCACCTGGTCCCAGGCAGAGGATCGTGCGGTCTTCATGCGTCGGCTAGCGGGAGAGATGTGACGTGAAAATTACGGCAGCAATCGCCTGGGAGAAGGACGCGCCTCTCGCGATCGAAGAGGTCGAACTCGACGCGCCGCGCGCCCGCGAGATCCTGGTTAGGATGGTCGCCGTCGGCGTGTGCCATACCGACATCAACGTCGTGAAGCAGCAATTTCCGCTGCCTCTGCCGATGATCCTGGGGCACGAGGGCGCGGGCGTCGTCGAGGCTGTCGGTGCCGAGGTTAGGACCGTGAAGCCCGGCGACAAGGTCGTGCTCACCTTCGATTCCTGCGGCGCTTGCGGCTTTTGCGCGGAAGGCCAGCCCGCCTATTGCATCGAGCAGGAGGCGCGGAACTTCAGGGGCGTGCGCGCCGACGGCTCGACGCGCGCGCGGCGCGGCGACACCCCCGTGCGCGCGAATTTCTTCGCGCAATCCTCCTTCGCGACATATGCCCTCGCGCGCGAGCGCAACGTCGTGAAGGTGCCGGACTCGGCGCCGCTCGACATCGTCGGGCCGCTCGGCTGCGGCATCATGACGGGCGCCGGTGCCGTGCTGAATTCGCTCGCGCTGCGGCCCGGGCAAAACATCGCCGTGCTCGGCGCCGGTGCGGTCGGCTTGAGCGCCGTCATGGCCGCGCATCTTGTCGGCGCGCAAATCGTCGTGGCGGTCGATGTGCATGCGCATCGCTTGGCGCTGGCGCGCGAGCTTGGCGCGACGCATGCGATCGACGCGGCGTCGGGCGCCGAGCTCGAGCCGCAGCTGCGCGAGATCGCGGGCGGCGGTCTCGACTGCGTCATCGACACGACGGGCGCCGCTTCCGTCATCCGCCCGGCGGTCCGGGCGCTTGCGGCGCGCGGCGTGTGCGGGCTGGTCGGCTCTCTCAGGGGCGATCCCGGCCTCGATTTCCGCGACCTCATGGGCAAGGGCAAGACGGTCCGCGGCATCATCGACGGCGACAGCATCCCCGCGTCTTTCATTCCGCGCCTCATCGAATTCCAGCAGGCGGGGCGCTTCCCTTTCGAGCGGCTGATCCGGCAGTATCGCTTTGCCGATATCAACCAGGCGATCGCCGATTCGATTGCCGGCACGACGATCAAGCCGGTGTTGCTCATGCCATGAACGCAGCCCATGAATGAAGGCAAGCTATGGAACAGGAACGCCTGAACGCCATTTGGGCCCGCACGGTCGAGAAATTGAAGGAGGTAGTGCGCGAATTCCGAATCACCGAGGACGAGTTGCACGAGGCCGGCAAATATTTCGATCGTCTGGGCCAGGCGGGCATGTGCCGAAGCCTGATCGATGTTGGCTTGGCGATGACCAGCGTCGATGTGGTCGCGGCGGCAAAAGGCGGCACGCGCCCCAATCTCGAAGGGCCGTACCATGCCGTCCATCCGCTGCGCGCCGACGGTAATCTGATCGAGCGCGAGCCTGCGGCGAATGTTCCGCGTCTGCTTCTTTCCGGTGTCGTGACCGATACTGTTACAGGTTCGCCTATTCCGGGCGCGCGGCTCGATTTCTGGCAGGCGGATAGCGAAGGCTTATACGACCGCAAGGGCTCGCACTTGCGCGGCATCGTCATCACGGATGCAAAAGGCCGATATCAGATCACGACCGTGTTGCCGAACGATTATTCCGAGCACGACCAGGACCCGATCGGCGAATTGTTCCGCGCGATGGGCCGGACCAACACGCGCGCGGCCCATATCCATGTGAAGGTAACGGTTGACGGCGAGCTGCTTTTGACGACGCAGCTTTTCATGCCGACCTCGCACTTTCTCGACCGCGATTATGTCGAGGGCGCGGTCAGCGACGATCTGATCGTGAAGCTCGAACCCGATCCAACGACGCCGGCCGGCGCGAAGCTGTTCCGCACGCGGTTCGATTTGTCGGTAGTCCCGGGCGCGCGGAGCACGGCGGCGTGATGGCGCGCCCGGCACCCGCGCGTCTCCGGGCAATGATGGCGCAGGGCCGGATGGTTGCAGCGCCCGGCGCGTGCGATCCTTTCACCGCGCGCCTCATCGAGCGGGCAGGATTCGAGGCGGTCTATCTCGGCGGCAACGCCATGGGCTTGAGCCTCGCCAAGGGACAGCCTCTCATCACCTTGACCGAGACGGTGGATTACGCGGCGAAGATCGTGCGCACGACCGATCTGCCCTTGATCGTCGATGCGGGCGCAGGGTTCGGCGCCGCCGCGCATGTCCATCGCACGGTGCTCGAAATAGAATTCGACGGGCGCGGCCGGCTTGCATATCGACGACCAGCCCTATCCCAAGCGTCCGAGCTATCACCGCGGCGACGGCGGCCTCGCGCCGACGGACGACGCGGCGGCGAAGTTGCGGGTGGCGGTCAAGGCGAAGCGCGACCCGGACTTCATGGTCGTCGCGCGGACCGACGCCTTGCGCGCGACCGGTTCGCTCGACGAGGCGATCGCGCGCGGCCGCGCCTATGCCGCCGCGGGCATCGATGCCTTGATGGTGCTGGATCTCGAGCCGGCGCAGGTTGCGCCTGTGCGGGCGGCGCTTCCCGGTGTGCCGCTCGTCTGGATCGGGGGCGTCGTCCCGCCCGTGCCCAACTTGCGCGCGCTCGCAGAGGCGGGCTTCGCGATCGCGACCTATCCGTTCAATACGATCGCTGCGATCGCGGTGGCAGTCAGCGACCTTTGGGCGACGCTCAAGGAGACCGGCGACATCAAGCAGGAGGGCGCGCTGCTCACGCGCATGCGCCGCGAACTCGCCGAGATTGCCGGCATGGAGACCTATTGGAAGATCGAGGACGAGCTCGCGCGCCGGCCTCGGCCGGACGCGCGCTAAGCGGGGCGAGAATGGAACGGCCTTCCGGCAAGACGCTCGCCAACGTGGTGGAGGAGAAGGCTCTTGCCGCCCCGGCGCGGCCCGCAATCTTTTTCCAGGACCGGACGATCTCCTACGGCGAGCTTCTCGAACGCAGCACCGGGGCCGCAAAAGCGCTTCTCGCGCTCGACGTGAAGGCGGGCGACCGCGTCGGCGCGCTTTTGGGCAACGATCCCGATTGGCTCGTGATGGCGCTCGCGGCGGCAATGATCGGCGCCACCTTCGTGCCGCTCAACACATGGTACAAGAAGAACGAGCTCGGCTGGACGATGCGTCATTGCGGCCTTTCGGTCATCGTCGCGGCGCGGCAGTTCCTCAAGACCGATTACGGGCGTCTCTTCAGCGAGCTCATCCCCGAACTCGAAGCAGGCGCGCCCGGCCGGCTCTCGGCGCCCGGTTTCCCAGCGCTGCGCGCGCTCGTCTTCATCGGCGAGACGCCGCGGGGCGGCCTCGCATGGCACGCGTTCCTGAAGGGAGGGGAGCCGGTTACGTCGGCTTCGCTCGCGGCGGCGCGTGCGAAGGTCGATCCGGACGTGAGCGCGTTTGTGCTCTACACGTCGGGCAGCACGGCCGAACCCAAGGGCGTCATGCTGACCCATCGCGGCGTGGTCGAGAATGGCTTCGATCTCGGCCAGCGGCGCGCCATCGTTGCCGACGACCGAGTGTGGCTCGGCACCCCGCTCTTCTATGCGCTCGGCGCGACCAACGCCTTGCCGGCGGCGCTCACCGCGGGGGCAGCGCTCGTTCTGCAAGGGGCGTTCGAGGCCGGCGCAGCCATCGACGCGATCGAGCGGGCGCAGGCGACCGTCTATTACGCGACTGGCAACATGTCGCGCGCGATCCTCGAACATCCCGATTATGCGCAGCGCCGCATCGGCTCGCTGAAGAAAGGAAACGCCGGAACCGTTGCGGAATACAAGCGTCTCACGCTTGTCGAAATGGGCATCACGGGCGCCGTGCCCGCCTATGGCCTGACCGAGACCTACGGCAATGCAGCGGTTGGGCTGCCGGACGACCCGCTGGAGATCAAGCTCAATACCAACGGCCGCGCCTTGCCGGGCATGGAGATCGCGATCGTCGATCCGGCGACGGACGCGCCGTTGCCGCGCGGCGAGACCGGGCTGGTACTCGTGCGCGGGTACACCACGCCAGGCTATCTCGACAATCCGGTCGAAACCGCAAAAGTGCTGCGTCCCGACGGGTTCTTCGACACGGGCGATCTCGGTTCGCTCGACGAAGAGGGACGCATGATCTTCCACTCGCGCCTCAAGGACGTGATCAAGAGCGGCGGCATCAATGTCTCGCCGGTCGAGGTCGAGCAGCTTCTGGCGGCCCATCCCGATGTCCGCGATGCCCATGTGGTCGGCGTCGCCGATGCCGTGCGGGGCGAGCTGATCGTCGCCTTCGTGGACGCGGTCAATCCCGTCTCGGAACGCAGCCTGCGCGATTACGTCAAGGAGCGTGCGGCCGCCTTCAAGGTGCCGCATCACATCTTCTTCCGCCGCGAGGATCAGCTTCCGCGCCTCGCAAGCGGCAAGGTGGCAAAGTACCGGTTGGCGGCGGAAGCGCGGGAGGAGCTTGGACTCTGACGGAAACGCTGTCCGGAAAGGCTGCCGTGATCGGCGTGGGCGCGAGCAGTTTCGTGCGGCGACCCAATACGTCCGTGCTCGAAATGGCGGGCGAGGCGCTGGTCGGCGCGCTTGCCGATGCCGGGCTCGAGAAGGAGGCGATCGACGGACTGATCGTGCAGATCGGCTCGCCGCGCGGCGCCGATTACGACACGATCGCGGAGACCTTCGGTCTCGACGTCAAGTTCTGCAGCCAGACTTGGCCGCACGGCCGCTTCACTGCGACGGTCATAATTCAAGCGGCACTGGCCGTTGCCTCGGGCCTCGCGACGCGGGTTGCCTGTCTTCTCGCGATGAAGAATTCCGATCTCGGCCGCATAGGCGAGTTGAACAACCCATTCCTGCATGAGCAGTTTCGCGAGAATGGCGGCCCGCATGGCGAGGAGGGTCATCTCGGCATGACCTCGCCGGTAGCGGGAGCCGCACTGGCCTTCGATCTCTATTGCAGCCGGTACGGCAAGGACCGGGAGCTGCTCGCGGCCGTTCCAATGACCTTCCGGCGCCATGCGCGCCTCAATTCCGAGGCGGTGGCGCGCGATGAGATGACGTTGGACGATTATCGCCGTTCGCGACCGATCGTCGAACCGATCAGGCTCTTCGACTGTTCGCTCGTAGGCGACGGGGCCGTGTGTCTCGTGATCGCCGCGCGCGCGCAGGCTGCGAGTTCGCGCGATCCGATATGGATCACGGGTGTGCAGGGCCTGCAGGCCGGCCGCGACACATTTATTTTTGCGCCGCGCGGTCTCGGCGTGGCGCAGCAATCGACGCGCCGGCTCACGACCACCGAGGCGCGGGCACAGCCGGTCTATGGCATGGCCGGGCTTGGCCCCGAACGGATCGATGTTCTCGGCGTCTACGATTCCTTTTCGCCGCTCGCGCTTTACACCTTCGAAGATTTCGGCTTTTGCGCGGCGGGGGATGGGCTCGACTGGATCCAGAATGGCCGAATCGGGCTCGGCGGCGAAATTCCCACCAACACCAATGGCGGGCAGCTCTCGCATGCCCAGGTCAACGGCTGGGGCCAGGTGCGCGAGCTCGTGCTGCAATTGCGCGGCGCTGCGGGCGGGCGGCAAATCGCTGCTGCGCGCACGGCGCTTTGGGCGACGGTCGGCGGCGACGCGGTCGCCTTCGAGAGAGGCTGAAACGTGGTCGAGAGCGTCGCGCCGATCGTCAACAGCCTGAATGCGCCGTTTTGGCAGGGCGCGGCGGAAGGCCGCCTCATGCTACCCTATTGCACGACAACGAACGGCGCCTTCTGGCCGCCGAGCCCGGCAAGCCCGTTCGTGACCGGCGGGCCGGTCGAATGGCGCGAAGCAAAGGGCGATGGCACGGTGCTGGCGGTCGCGGTCTATCGGCGCCCCTTTCATCCGGCATTTACGGCGCTCATGCCCTATGCCATCGGTCTCGTCGCGCTCGACGCGGGTCCGCGTCTTCACGTGCATATCGCCAATCCCGACGCGGCCGGGGCCGCGCGGAAAGGCGACCGCGTGCGCATCGCGTTTGCGCCGATTTTGAAGGCGGGAGTCCCTGTTCCCACGGCCTTACGGATGGGAGGCGACCGATGCGCGCCGTCCTGATGCGCGAGACGGGTCCGCCCGGCGTGCTGAAAGTTGAGGACGTGCCGATACCCGAGATCTCGCCAAGCGAGGTTCTCGTCAAGGTCGAGGCGGTTGGCGTCGCCTATCACGACATCGTGCAGCGCAACGGCACGATGCGGCGCTTCACGCATCTGCCGATTGTGCTTGGCTACGAGATCGCCGGCAGGGTCGAGAAGACCGGAGCGCTCGTGAGCACGCTCAAGGCAGGGGACCGGATCGCCACGAAGGCGTTCAGGTCATGCGGCCTTTGCCGCCTTTGCCGCAACGGGATGGAAACGGCGTGCCTCGACCGAGAGCACATCCGCGGCGGCTATGCCGAGTTCGCTTCTCTGCCCGAGGAGGTGTGCGTCAAGGTTCCGGAGGACATAACACCCGCAGTCGCCTCCATGCTCGGCGCCGCGACCGGCGTCGCGCTCAACGCGGTGCGCGATGTCGGCAAAGTGCGGCTCGGCGAGAAGGTTCTCGTCACGGGCGCAAGCGGCGGAGTGGGGCTTGCCGCCGTCGAGCTTGCGCGGCTTGCCGGCGCGACCGTGATCGGCGTTACCCGCTCCGAGACCAAGCGCACGGCGCTGATCGAAGCAGGGGCCACGCATGCGATCGTCGCAGCGGAAGGCGCCGATTTCGCCGCGGACGTGCGGTCGCTCACCGCCGACTGGGGCGCCGATGTCGTGATCGATACTGTCGGCAGCCGGGTCTTTGCGTCCGCCTTCAAGGCGCTCGCCTTGGGCGGACGCTATGTCATGGTCGGCCAGTTGTATCGCGAGGAGATTTCCATCAATCCCGCGCTCATCTTCTTCAAACGGGCGCAAATTCTCGGCGTCGGCAGCGTCCGCCGCGATCAGCTCGAGGACGCGGTCCGCCTTGTCGCAGATGGCCGAATTCATCCGAAGATCGCGCAGGTCCTTCCACTCGAAGCGGCCGCCGAGGCCCATGCCCTGGTCGAGGCAGGACAGGCGGTCGGACGCGTCGTGCTGCAACCTTGATGCAGCGCGGAGCGGCTGACGCAATGCCGCGCAGTCCGAAGCTTGGGAAAAGGTAGCTACTGCGCGCGCAGGCGGCTTGCCGTCCGCGCCGCAATCCCGGGACGCCCGGTGCGGTGATACTGCTCCATCAGGATGCGGTGATATTCGCCCGCCGCGATCGGCTCGTAGCGCGGCGGATTGTTGGCATCCGTGCAGGTCTCGACGCAGCGCAGCATCGTCGTCGCCGCGGGCGATATGAACAGCGACACCGACAGCCGCTCATGTCCCGATGAATTGAGCACCCTGTGCAGGTTTGAGGTATAGAGATCGTTCGTCGCCATCGCCAGCATGTCGCCGATATTGACGACGAGTGCGCCCGGAACCGGCGTCACGTCGATCCAATGGCCGGACGCGTTGCGGACCTGAAGCCCACCCGTTTGATCCTGGAGCAGGACCGTGAAGGAGCCGTAATCCGTGTGCGGCGAGAAGCTCCACTGTGTCTCGGACAGAGCCTCCGGGTCGATCGGCGGATAGTAGTTGTAGACAAGGGTGCCGCCGAAGCGACCATAGGCCTCTTTGAAATAGCCCTCCGGTAATGCCAGGCTTTGCGCGAAGGCCTCGCCCAGAATCTGTGCGAGCGCCACGCTCTTGCGCGTATAGGCCTTGATGAAGCGCTGGAAGCCCGGTAGCGCGTGCTCGTCGGGCCATTGCGAATTGGACGGATAATTCGCAGCCTCGCTCTCGTCGACTGCGAATTCCCGGCCGAAATAGAGCCGCTCCTTGCGGTCCGCGGTCTTCTCCGAATTGGCGGTCGCTTTGATGCCCCCCGGCGGGATGTAGCCTTTGCCCGGGCTCGAATTCCAATGGATTTTCGCCTTCTCGTCGGGCGGCAGGGCGAAGAAGCGATGCCCCCAGGCGAGAAGCTCGTCGAACTCTGTCTGGGCGAACCCGTGTCCAGTCAGATAGAAAAAGCCGATGCTGATGCAGGCCTTGCGGATCTCCGCCGCGACGCGCGCGCGCGATGCGGCGTCGCCCGTGCGAAACGCCGCGATGTCGATGACGGGGAGCGCCGTGAGGTCAGCCCGCTGTACGCGTTGCGTGCGATAGCGGTTGTCGAAATCGGCATAGATCGCAACGTCGTTGTCGGCGATTGTCTCGACCATGATCTGCCCTTCCATGCTGAAAGCCGAGCTTTCTTCGATCGGCGTCAGGCGGGAATCGATTTCCGTCCGGCCACTTGATTGAGCCGTCCGATCGCGAACGACCGCTCGAGCCGGACCAGAAAAAGCCCGATCTGCATCGTGAACGGGTTTTCGAGGAAGCAATCGTAAATCGCCGTCAGCGCCTCGCGCAGCGGCAGCCCCTGCATCTGCCGCACGGCGTGGAAGGTGTCTTGCAGCTCGGTCGCCTTCTCGAGATCGACCTGGCGCGCAGGCAGCACGATCCAGTCGGTGCGCGACAGCGCCTCGGCGAGCGCCGTGAGGAATTCGAGCTGCCGCGAAGAGAGGCGGTGCGCCATCGGCGCGTTCGCTTCGTCGATGTGCATGAACCAATTGCGCTCGTCTTGAGCGCGCATCAGATCGCTGTCGAAGCGGCGGCCGTTCTTGAATGCCATGACGGGTACGAAGCGGCGATCGGCTTTGCGCACCGCCTTGTAGCAGTCCTCGAGTTCGAAATCGCCGGATTCGACCCGGAATACCGTGATATCGGCCGGCAATCCCGGAGTCAGGCTGCCGGCGCGATCGGCGAGGGACAGCGCTGCGGCCGGGCGCGCGGTGACGCTTGCCACGACTTCGTTGAGCCCGAGACCCAGGCGCAGGCAGATCGACATGACATTGGCGAGCGAATAGACCGGCGTGCAGACATTGAACTGTTGTAAATCCGAGCTGATGAAATGCGGCGCCAAGCCCTGGGCAAAGCCCTTCTCTGCGACATCCCAGGAGAAATTGTAGCCTCCGAAGCCGATATCGAAGAGTACGCCGCGCCGCGCCGCCTCCATGACGAAGGGCAGGACTTTGCCGCCCGCGTCGAGCAATCTGCCGCGATTGTTATGGTAGATATGGGTGACGATGTCGCCCGCCTCGGCCAGGCGAAAGGCATGGGCGACGGTCGAAGGCAGATCCGCTTCGACCTGATATTCGCCAATGTGGAGGTAGAGTGGCAGGCCGAGAAGCTCCGCGACGCCTTTGGTGATGGTGAGCGGCGCGCGGCCTTGCGGGCTGTAGGCGCCGACCTTCACATACCGCAGCACCCCGGGATTCGCCTCGGCCCAGTCGAGCCAGCGGGCGATCGGAATATTGCGGATGCTGCGCGCCTCGTCGTCGATATAGGAAAGGCCGACGATGCCGATCGGGCGGATCACCGGACCGGCATAAAGGCTGGTGACGAGACGGTTTCCGATGAGCGCAATGAACTCGTCGAGCGTGTCGATGCCGGTGCCGCCCGCATCGACGAAGCTTGTCACGCCCTGGTGAATGCCGATGCTGTCCGGATCGCCGAATCCCAAGGTCCCATAGGCATGGACATGAATATCGATCCAGCCGGGCGAAAGGTAATGGCCGGTGAGGTCCAGCGCGGGCGCGTCGGCAGGAAGCGGCGCCGGCCCGACGGAGGCGATCCTTCCGCCGCTGATCGCGACATCGGCCACCCGATCGATGCCTTGCGCCGGATCGATGACATGTGCGTTCTTGAGAATGAACAGGCCGTTGCCGGGATCCATACGGTTTCTCCTCGCTCGCCGGCCGTCATGCCGGATTTTGCGATCCTAGGCCGCGCGGGCGCCGCCATCTTGCCGCGGTGCGTATTGTAACATGGCATGGGGACGCGCACCGCCCCATCGTCCCGGCTTAGGTGCGGCGCAAGAATTTGGGCCTATCGAAACAAGTCCTAGTTCTTTTGTTCCCTTAGGCTTAGCTCGGTGTAGAGCGATTTTCTGGAGCGGTCTCGGCGCGCACAACGGAGGCGAGCAGCCGGCTGTCGCACGGGTGGCCGGGAACATGGAGGGGTCGGCATGAACACGTTTCTCATCGATCGGCGGTCAGCCCTTATCGGCGGGTCGGCACTGGCGCTCGGCGCCGGGCTTCCGCGCATCGCGGGCGCCCAAGAGAAGCCGCGGCGCGGCGGCGTCCTCACAGTGCAGACCTATTCGGATTTGCACACGCTCAACCCGGCGATGCGCACTTCTTATGCAATCCATGTATTCACGAGCAAGATGATCGAGCCTCTGGTCGATCTTGGGCCGCATGACGAGCCCGTGCCGAAGCTCGCGACCTCCTGGCAGAGCTCGGCGGACGGCAAGGCGATCACCTTCAAGCTGCGCCCCAATGTCAAATGGCATGACGGCAAGCCTTTCACCTCCGCCGATGTGCAGTTTTGCGCCTTGGAGATGTGGCGGAAGTATCAGAATTACGGCACGCTTCTGCATAAGGATCTCGAGGCGGTTGACACGCCCGATCCATTGACGGCCGTCTTCCGCTACGCGCAGGCGATGCCATTGCCATTGCTGCTGCGCGCCGCGCCGGAGCTTTGCTATGTCGTGCCGCGCCATCTGTTCGAGGGCACGGATCTCTTGAAGAATCCGGCAAACCTCAAGCCTGTCGGCACGGGCCCCTTCAAATTCGTCGACTACCAGCCGGACCAGTATCTGATCGTCGAGCGGAATCCCGATTACTGGATACCGGGTCAGCCCTATCTCGACCGGGTCATTGTCCGCGTCATCGCCGATGCCTCGGCGGTGGCAGCGGCGCTCGAATTGGGCGACATCCAAATGAGCTTCTTCTCTTCGATGCCGCGCACCGATCTCGCGCGCCTCGCGAAGAACCCGAAATTCCGGGTCGGTACCAAGGGCAATGAAGCCTATGTCATTTTCAACACACTCGGCTTCAATACTCGTGAGAAAGGGTTAGGCGATGTGCGCGTACGCCAGGCGATCGCCCACTCGCTCGACCTCGAATTCTATTCGGAAAACTTCCTGCTGGGGTATGGTCAGCGCGCGCGCGGCCCCATTCCTACGAATTCGTCCTTCCACATTCCGGGCGCCGCGCCGGATTATCCCTATGACCTCAAATTGGCGGAGACGCTGTTCGATCAGGCCGGGTACAAGCGCGGCCCGGACGGGACGCGGATGTCGCTCCGCCTCATGCCCAACACCTCTGACGACATTCACATGTTTGCGACCTTCATCCAGCAATCGCTGCAGAAAGTCGGCGTCAAGGTTGACAACCAAGTCCTCGACTTCGCCGGATATCTCGCTCATGTTGACCGGGATTGGGATTTCGAAATGGGGACCGACACCAATCTCTTCCGCGGCGATCCCGGCGTCGGCACCACGATCTGGTACCATTCGGGCGTGCCGAAGGGGACGCCCTGGAGCAACCAGTGGGGCTGGAAATCCGACATGCTCGACAAGGTGACGGACGAAGCCATCCACGAGCTAGACCCGGCCAAGCGCAAGGCGCTTTACGGCGAGTTCGTGAAGATCGCCAATACGGAAATCCCAGTCTGGATGGCGATTCAGCAAACCTTCGTCTCGGCCGTGGCGGGCCGCGTGCGGAACGACCACAACAATCCGAGATGGCCCGGGACATCCTGGGCCGATGTGTGGTTGTCCGCGTAGCGATGCGCCGCCTGCGGCTCATCCTGCATCGCCTTGCGAAGGCGGCATGAGCGAAGGGAATTATGACTACGTCATTGTCGGCGCCGGGTCGGCCGGGTGTCTCCTCGCCGATCGGCTCTCGGCCGACGGCGCGCGCGTGCTCGTCATCGAAGCCGGCGGGCCCGACCGCGATCCGCTCATCCATGTGCCGATCGGGGTCGGCAAGATGCACCAGAAGCGCCTCCATGACTGGGGCTACGACACTGAGATCGAGCCGGGGCTCGACAATCGCGCGATCGAATCGATGCGTGGCAAGGTCGTCGGCGGGTCGTCCTCGATCAATGTCATGGCGCATGTGCGCGGCAACCGCGGCGACTACGACCGCTGGGCCGCGAACGGCGCCGCCGGCTGGGCCTATGACGACGTGCTCCCCTATTTCCGCCGCTACGAGCGCTGGGAGGGCGGCGCCGACCAGTGGCGCGGCGGCGACGGGCCGCTCACGGTGGTCCACCTCAAGCCGACCGATCCGTTCTTCGAGGCTGTTCTCGCGGCGGCGCGCGAGGCGGGGCTGCCGTTCACGCAAGACTACAATGGCGAGAGCCAGGACGGATTCGCGCGCGTCCAGGCGACAATCCGCGATGGGCGCCGGTGCAGCGCCGCGGTGGCATTCCTGCGCCCGGCGATGGCGCGCGGCAACGTCACGCTCGTCCGGCACGCGCTGGCGGCCCGTCTCATCCTCGACGGCCGCCGCGCGCTCGGCATCGCCTACACGGTGCGCGGCTACATGTACCGCGTCTTCGCGGAGCGCGAGGTGATCTTGGCCGCGGGGGTCTTCAACACGCCGCAGCTTCTGATGCTGTCGGGCATCGGTCCGGCCGATCATCTGCGCGAGACCGGCATCGCGCCCGTCGTCGATCTGCCGGGGGTCGGCGGCAATCTCCAGGACCATCTCGCAGTGACGGTCGCCTATCGCCGGCGCGAGCCAAGCCCGTTCCAGCCGCTGATGCGCGCCGATCGGGCGGCGCTCGCGGTGGCGCGGGCCTATCTTTTCGGCACCGGGCCGGCCGCGACCCTCCCGGGCGGCGTCACCGCGTTTCTGCGCACCGAGCCCCATTTCGCCGTGCCCGACATTCAGTTCTTCTCGCGCGGCACGGCGGTCGAGGCCGACCTCTGGTTTCCCGGCTGGCGCGAGCCCTATGCCGACGCGCTCAGCATCACCCCGGTGCTGCTTCATCCCGAGGCGCGCGGGCGGCTATATCTCCGCTCGGCGAACCCAAGCGACAAGGTGCGGATCGTCCATAACTTCCTCTCGCGCGACAACGACCTGCGCTCGCTCCGCGCCGGCATCCGCATCGCCCGCGACGTGCTGGGCCGCGCGCCCCTTACGCCCTATCGCGCCGATGAGAAGGCGCCGGGCGAAGCGCTTGCGTCCGACGCCGAGCTCGACGGCTGGATCAGGCGCACGGCGCGCTCGGCGCACCATCCCTCCTGCACCTGCGCCATGGGCACGGGCGACGAGGCGCCGCTCGACGCCGATCTGCGCGTCAAGGGCGTCGATCGCCTGCGCGTCGTCGATGCCTCGGCGATGCCGGACCTCGTCAGCGGCAACATCAATGCCTGCGTGCTGATGCTCGCGGAGAAGGCCGCCGACCTCATTCGCGGCCGGCCGAATGTCGGGCGCGGAGCGGGCGTCGCTTCGCAACGGGTGCATTGAGACCGAAGCCTTCCAGCTCACAGCCTCGCCACAGGTGCCGTTTGCCGCGTCGGCTCGATTGGGCTATCCCCCCACACCCCGCTTTTTCATCGGGGCGACGCCACGCACCCGGGCTTGCAGTGCGACAGACAGCCAACCTGCCGAACATTGCTCCGAACCTCGCCAGGACCCCGGCATGACGCGGTTCGATCCCGCGGCAGGTGATCGCCCGATCGCCGGGGCGGCGACATCGGTTCGAGATGGCAGGACAAGCTATCCGCGGCCGCTGCTCGCCGCGATCTACGCAAGCTGGCGGATCGCGGTCGTGCTCCTCACCATGCTGGTTGTCTCGGTCGTGGTGTTCGTTGTGCTCCGCCTCCTTCCGGCCGATCCGGTCGCGCTGATGCTCGGCCCGAATGCGACACGGGTCGAGGCTGACGCCCTTCGGCAAGCGCTCGGGCTCGACCGATCGATCCCAATCCAGTTCGCGCTATGGCTGAAGGACGCGCTCAGTGGCGATCTTGGCCGGTCGCTGCAGTCCAACCTTCCGGTTACGCACCTGATCCTCGAGTCCCTGCCGGCAACCCTGGAACTCGCCGTGTGCGGCATGATGCTCGGCATCGGCCTTGGGGTCGCGCTGGGGCTTGCCGCCTTTCACTGGCGCGGCGGCCGGATCGAACGGCTGATCGACGGGTTCAGCAATCTCGTCATCGCGATCCCCAACTTCCTGTGGGCAATCCTGTTCATTCTGCTGTTCGGCATCGGGCTGAAGCTGCTGCCATTCATCGGTCCCATCGATCCGCAGTTCACCCTGCCAAGGCTTACGGGCTTCATGCTCGTCGACTCGCTGATCCAGGGGAATTTGGCGGCGTTCTGCAGCCGGCTTGCGCATTTGGCGCTGCCGGCGGTCGCGCTGTCGATGGGAATGACGCCGCTCGTCACGCGGATCTTGCGATCGAGCCTCATCGGCGTCTACGCGGAGGAATACATCTCCGCAGCGCGGATGCGCGGCGTCGGCGAGGCGCGGATTCTGGTACGGCACGCGCTCAGGAATGCGGCGCTGCCGACGATCAGCCTGATCGGCGTGCAGGCTGGGCATCTGTTCGGCGGCACCCTGCTGATCGAAGCGATCTACGGCCTTCCAGGACTCGGCAATTTGATGATCAACGCCATCCGGACGCACGACCTGCCGGTGATGCAGGGCGTCGCGCTCACCTATTGCGCGATCGTGCTCGTGCTCAACAGGGGCGTTGACCTCAGTTACGCCTGGCTCAATCCCAGGCTGCGCTCCCAATGAGCGGAAGGCCGATCCATCGGCTCCCACGCGATAACCGTGTCGTCATCGGCACGGCGCTTTTGCTGCTGATCGTTGCCGCGGCGCTTTTCGCTCCCTTGCTCGCGCCGCACAATCCGAACGATCAGGATCTGCTCAATCCGCTGCTGCCTCCCGCCTGGATGCAAAGCGGAAGCGGCGAATTTCCGCTCGGCACCGACAGCCTCGGGCGCTGCGTTCTGTCACGTTTGATCTTCGGCGCGCGCGTCGCGGTCGTGGTCGGAACGGCTGCGCCGATCGGCGCGGCGATGCTGGGCTGCGTGCTCGCTTTGCTGGCGGGCTATTGCGGCGGCCGCGTCGATTGGGCGGTCTCACGCGGCGTTGACATCTGGATGTCCTTTCCGCCGGTGGTCCTGGCCCTGATCCTGATCGTCGGCCTCCAGCCGGGCGTGCAGAACGTGATCCTCGCCATCGTCCTCGTCGATTGGGCGCGCTTCTGCCGGGTCATCCGCAGCGAGGTCATGGTCCTGGCGAAATTCGAATATGTTGCGGCAGCGCGGATCGCAGGCGCCTCGCATCTCGACGTTGTGTTGCGCGAGATCGTGCCGGGCGTCACGCCGACCGCGCTCACGCTCCTCTCGACCGAGATCGGCATCGCGGTCGTCGCGGAATTGATCTTGTCGTTCGTCGGCGTCTCGGTTCCGCCGGAGACGCCGACATGGGGGCAGATGGTGGCGGACGGGCTCACGAGTGTCTTCGAGGCGCCGTTGGGCCTGTTGTTTCCCGTGATCGCCATCGCGATCGTCGTCTTTGGCGCGAACCTGCTCGGCGACGGGCTACGGCGCACGATCGACCCGCAGCTCCGCGCCGACGGGAGCGCACCGTGAGCAGGAATGGCGCGGACCCGAGCCGGGACGGCCCCTCGGCGGCGGGCCCGCCCTTGCTCTCGGCGGCGAACATCACCGTCGCGCGGCGCGGCGTCGCCGTGCTGCGTGACTTGTCCTTTACGGTCCGCACCGGCGGCACGCTTGGCCTCATCGGCGAATCGGGCGCCGGCAAGAGCATGGTGAGCCGCGTGATCGCCAATCAGCTGCCGCCCGGCTTCGTGGTCGAGCGCGGCAGCCTCCTGTTCGAGAACGACGACATCCTCGCGCTTCCCGCCGCAGCGCACCGCGAGCTGCTTGGCCGGCAAATCGCCTTCATTCCGCAGGATCCGGCCGGCGCCCTCGATCCCGTCCTCAGGATCTGGCAGCATTTCGACGAGCATTTTGCGCGGCTCGGTGTTGTGCGCGACGACCGGCGCGGAGCGACGGTATCCCTGCTGAAAAGCGTACGCCTCGCCGAAGACGTGCTCGAGCGATACCCGTTCCAGCTATCGGGCGGGATGTGCCAACGGATATGCATTGCACTGGCCTTCGCGAGCAATCCGCGACTGGTGGTGGCGGACGAGCCGACCGCTTCGCTCGACATGACGACGCAGGTCCATATCGTGATGCTCCTGCGCCGCCTGCAGCAGGAACATGGCACCGCCGTCATCTTCATCACGCACGATCTGCGGCTTGCGGCACAGCTGTGCGACGAGGTGGCCGTCCTTTATGCCGGAGATATCGTGGAGCAGGGACCCGCCGCGGCGGTTCTCGAGCGGCCGCTTCACCCCTATACCAGCGCGCTGCGCCGCGTCGCGCCGCCAATGTCGGGCGAACGGCGATCGCTGATCGCGCCGCCCGGCCAGATGCCCACGATCGACGAGTTCGCCCGCCTCGAAGGCTGCCGCTTCGCTTCGCGCTGCGCGTCGGCCGGCAGCGACTGCGCCGCGCCTGTCCCTCTACGCCGGCCGGAACCGGGTGCGCGAACGGTGCGCTGCGTTCGAGACGACGCCGCACCGCTCGGCGACAGCGACAGCAGCGGAGATTCAGGCGGCTGGGGCCCGGTCGCCGCCGCGCCGCTTGTCGAGGTCGAATCATTGGCGAAGACCTACGAACGGCGCGGCCGCTGGTTTCGGCAACGCAACCAAACGGCGGCGTTGTCCGGGATCAGCTTCCAGATCATGGCGGGAGAATTTGTTGGCGTCATCGGCGAGAGCGGCAGCGGCAAGTCAACGCTCGGGCGCCTCATCATGGGACTAGAGACACCGTCCGGAGGCCGCGTTCTGCTCGACGGTCAGCCGCTGGGCCAGGATCCGGCCGAGTGGAAACGCCGCATCGCGAGTATCCAGCTCATCTTCCAGGACCCGCGCGCAGCGCTCAATCCGCGGCGCCGCGTCGAGCGCCTGGTCACGCAAGCGCTCCACCCACCCGCGACGGCCGCACAGCGGCTCGAAGGCGCGCTCGCTTTGTTGGAGCGCGTCGGTCTCGCGCGCGACTTTCTCCGCCGCTATCCTCGACAAATGTCCGGAGGCCAACGCCAGCGTGTCAACATTGCGCGGGCGCTTGGGGCGCGGCCACGGCTCCTCATCGCCGACGAGATCGTCTCGGGCCTGGACGTTTCGATCCAGGCGCAGATCCTCAATCTGCTGCTGCGCCTGCGCCGCGAGTATGGCCTCGCGCTTCTGATGATTTCGCACGATCTCGCCGTGGTCCGGTATCTCTGCTCGCGCGTGTTGGTCATGCGTCGCGGGGAGATCGTCGAGAGCGGCGCGACCGAATCCGTCCTCGCGGCGCCACAGCACCCCTACACGCGCGAACTGGTCGATGCCATACCGCCCGAAAAGCGCACCGGCTCGTGGCCGCAAGCCGGCCGGGATCAGGTCGGCTGCGACCAGCCGTAAGGGTTGAGAATGCCCGTCCGGAACGGCACGAAATGCAGGGATTTCTTGGCGACGACGGTGCTAAGGCCGAGAAACATCGGAATCGAATAGCCCTGCTCGACCTGCCACATGTCGAATTCTTGAAAGCCTTTGGTCCGCTTCGCCGCATCGACCTCCTGCAGCAACGGATAAAGGCGCGGCGGGATGTCGTCGCTCTTCCAGATGGAAAGATAGGATTTCGGATCGAGCATAAAGCCCGAATAGGTCGCCGGATCCCCTGCCGCAGGATTGAATGCCTTGAGCACCGGGCCATCGAACTTGGCGTCGCGCATGAATTCAGCGAACTGCGCCGCCTCGAGCGGCTGCAACTCCGCCTCGATTCCGACCTTGCTCCACATCTCCACAATGATCCGCGCCATGTCGTAGTCGGCCGGAAAGGCGCCGTTCGTCGTGTAGAACTTTAGCCGAACGGGCTTGGCGCGGCTGTACCCCGACTGGGCGAGGAGCGACTCGGCCTTCTTCAGGTCGTACTTGATTTGGAAGCCCGGCACATAGCCGGCCATGCCGGGCCCGGCCGGCAGCCATATGGGCGTCGCGTATCCACCGAACAGAACGCGCGAGATCGCCGTCTTGTCGAGCGCATGATGGCAGGCGAGCCGCACGTTCTTGTCGGTCAGAACCCCTTGATTGACCATCTGCACGAAAGTGACGCTCGAGGTCGGACCGAGATATTTATCGAGTCCAGGCAGCTTGCTGAGCCGTTCCACTTCCCGCACCGGCAGGTTGAGCGTGATGTCCGCCTGCCCGGCCTGAAGTGCGGCGGCGCGCGTCACCGGATCCTTGACGATCTGGAAGATCAAACGCTTGATCTTGGCTGGGCCGCGCCAATAGCCTTCATAGGCGCCGAGTACGATGCGCGCGTCGCGCTCGTATTCGACAAGGCGGAAGGGACCGGAGCCGATCGGCTTTGCGACGAAGCCGTCGCGGCCGACCTTCTCGTAGTAGGAGCGCGGCAGGATATAGGCCGGAATATCCGCCAGCATCACCGGCGCCGTCACCATCGGCGTCGCAAAATGCATGATGGCCTTCGTCGGTGACGGCGTCTCGATCCCTTCGATGGCGCGCCAGACCGCCGCGAGAAGGGTCGCCTTGTCGGCCTTGACCCGATCGAAGAACGTGAACTTGAAGTCGTCGGACGTCAGCTTGTCGCCGTTGTGAAACGTGATGCCATCGCGCAATTCGAGCGCGAGTGTCTTGGCGTCATTGTCGAGCCACTTGAAATTCGTGACGATGCTCGGCCCGAATTTCAGGTCGGGCGCGAGATCGAGCGGCTGATCCCAGACGCATCTCGTGATCGCGGTTGCGACGGGGGTGCCGCGGATGAGGGGATCCCAACTCTGTATATCCAATGGAAATGCGATGATGACCGGCCGTTCTTCGGCCGCTTGGGCCGGGGCGGGGCGGGCCATATCGGCGGCAATGCCGAGGCCCGCCAGAGGAAGCCCGACGATCAGATCGCGACGGCGCATCGGAATCCTCCTTCAGGTGATTGGCCGGGCAAACAGCGCGTCGCCCTCTTGCCGGATCTCGTAGACTTTCAGCCGAAATCCAGGACAATTGACGCCGTTGCCATCCCTGAGACGATAAGTGAAGGCATGGCGCGCGCAACGGAGCATGGTGTCGTCGGCGACAAGCTTGGCGTCCATCAGGCTTGCCTTCTGATGCGGGCAGCTTCGTTCCACGCCGCAAAGCCTGTCCTTGAGCCGAAAGACCAGAATGCCCTCGCCCGCCAAATTCGCCCGTGCCGGATAGTCCGAAGTGGCAGGGTCTATTCCCTCCAATTTCTGCCAGGCTCGATCGTCCATCGACGGTCAGGCGGCGAGCGGGCGCCGGCTCAGCACTTCGTCAAAGCGCTTCAGCGCAAACGAACGCTCGAGCCGCACGAGGAACAAACCGATCTGCATCGTGAAGGGATTCTCGATGAAGCAGTCATAGATCGCATGGAGCGCCTCGCCCAGCGGCAGGGGACACGCCACCAGCGCCCGGTGAACCGCTCCTTGCAATTCGACCGCCTTGTCGAGGTTGAGGCGCTTTGCGGCATAAATTTCCCAGTCGATCGCCGCCAGAATCTTCTTCAGGGCGGCAAGGAATTCGAGCTGCCGCGGCTTGAGCCGATCGACCGCAGATGGAACGCGATCTTCGACGATCTGCATGAACCAGTTGCGTTCGTCCTGCGCGCGCGGGAGATCGCAGTCGATGCGCTGTCCCGCCTTGAACGCCATGACCGGCACGAGCCGCGTGTCGGCCTTGCGCGTCTGCGTATAGCAATCGGCGAGATCGAATTCGCCCGTTTCCTTCCGGAAGATCGTGATGTCGGCAGGCAGGCCGGGCTTGAGACTGCCGGCGCGATCGTCGAGAGAAAGGGCCTTCGCCGGCCGCTCCGTCACCGCCGTAATGACCTCGTTGAGCGACATGCCGAGCCGAAGCATCACGCTCATGACGTTTGCGAGCGAAAAGACCGGCCCCATCACGTTGAACTGCTGGAGATCGGAGCTGATGATATGCGGCCGCAGATCCTGGGCGAACGCCTTCTCGGCAACGCTCCAGGCAAAGTTGTAGCCGCCAAAACCGATGTCGAACAGCGCGCCCCTGCGCGCGGCGTCGCGGACGAAAGGCTGAACTCTGCCTCTTTCGTCGAGGATCTGTCCGAGATTGCCATGATAGACGTGCGTGACGATATCGCCGGCTTCGACGACCTTGAACGCGTCCTCCGTCGTCACGGGCTGATTGGGACGCGTCTCGTATTCGCCAATATGCACATAGAGCGGCAGAGACAGGATCTCGGCAAGTCCTTTGCCGAGCTTCAAAGGGCCGCTGCCGATATTGCCGAAGGCGCCGACCTTGATGTAGCGAACCAGGCCGGGATGATCCTGGACCCAATCCATCCACCTCGTCACCGCGATCGAATTGAGCGTGCGGACATCGTCTTCGATGAAATTGAGACCGACGATGCCGATCGGCCGGATATAGGGACCGGCATAGAGACCGGTAACGAGCCGGTCCGGCAACAGCGCCGCAAACTCGTCGATCGTGTCGATGCCCGGACCGCCCGCTTCGACGAAGCTCGTCACGCCCTGGTAGACGCCGATGCTGTCGGGATCGGCGAAGCCGAGCGTGCCATAGGCGTGGACATGCAGATCGATCCAGCCAGGCGAAAGATATAGGCCGGTCAGATCCAGCGCTTCGACATCCAAGCGCGCCGCGTCCTCGCCGACCGACAGGATGCGTCCATCGGCTATGGCAACGTCTGTCACGCAATCGATGCCCTGCGCTGGGTCGATCACGTGCGCGTTGCGGAGGACACGCACGCCGCCCGGTTTCACCGCTTCGCTCGCCATGAATGCATCATTGCGCGTGGCGCCCAATCCCCTTCTTGCTCCTGAGTGCATGATAACTTGACCGGCATCGAACGCCGGCCAACTCGGCGATCGAACCAGTCTCCGACGGCACGCGAACACGGATGGCGTTTTCGGTAGGGACAAGGGTTTCGAGCGGCAGCGCCCAGACCGTAGAGGCGGCGGCAAGATCGCTCCGGCTCAGCGAGAAGCCTGCCTTGAACACCGGCTCCCATAATTCGAGGCCGTCGGCATCGATTTGGCGAAGCCGCTTGATGTCGAGGACTCCGCCGCGGATCACCCGTCTCTTCGAGCGCGTGCTTCCTCGAGCATATCGGGGAGTGACACGACCCGGATCGTGCGCGGCAATTTGTCGAGCACGTGGTGCAGCGCGCCGAGGAACAAGATACCGATTTCATCCTCTTGCAGCGTCGCATCGATTCGCCCGGCGATGAATTGATCCCTCAGATTTCAGCAAGGCTTCGAATTGCGCGGCCTTCGCCGCATCCGGCAGACCGGCGTCTCGCGGCGCGGCGGCACAGGCAGCGCTGTTCGCGATCAGCTCGAATTCCGTGCGCAGCAGATCCGGGTCTTCGGTTCCCTCGAGAGCGGCGCCGCACTCCACCAGCTTCAGCAGGATGCGGTAGTTCGCGCCCCCCTCCGCGGCGAGATCGCGCACGATCTTCTCCTCGAGGCCGCAGACGGCGAGACCGTCCTGGTAAAGCCGCACCTTGCGATAGTCGAGATCGAGACTGTCCACGGCCCGCTCGATCGCGTCCCACAGCTCGGCGATCGCGCGCCGGCTCCGCTCCCAGGCATCCTCGCCGCCGCGCTCGATATAGGCGCGGCGGACCTCCTCCGCGGCGGAGCCCATATCGGCGTGACTATGGATGACGGGAATGTGGACGAGCCGTCTCACGGCCCTGGCTTTCGCTCGCGGCTAGTCTCCGACCGGTCGTCGCCGAGCTCGCGCATCGCCGCCTGAAAATGCTCCGCCCGGACGACGAAGCCCTCCAATGTCTGCGGATGGTCGAAGTGGGTCGCCAGAAAATCGCGGATGGCGGCGAGGCTCGCCTTGCGGCAGATGAGCTCGATATCGGCGCCGCTGCGCCGGTCGCTCGGCGCGCCGGCCAAGTGCGCGAGATCGACATCGGCCGCCAGCGGCTTGCCGCGCGTGTGAACCTTGAAGATCGCCAGTCGCGCCTCGGTCGAAGGCAGTCTGCAATTCGAGCAGGAAATCGAAGCGTCCGGCGCGGAGCAGCGCCTGGTCGACAATGTCGATTCGGTTCGTCGCCGCCAGGACGATGACGCCCTTCAGCTCCTCGACGCCGTCCATCTCGGTCAAGAGCTGGGCGATGGCGCGGTCCGTTACCGCGTTCGCCTCGCCGCCGCGGCGCGGCGCGATGCTGTCGATCTCGTCGAGGAAGATGATGCATGGGGAGGCGAGCTTCGCCTTGTGAAAGATGTCGCGCACCGCCCGCTCGGTCTCGCCGACCCATCGGCTCATCAGGGCCGGACCCTTGACCGAGATGAAATTGACGCCGCTTTCGGTCGCGACCGCCTTCGCGAGCAAGGTCTTGCCGACGCCGGGCGCGCCATAGAGGAGGATGCCCCGGGGCGGCGCGACGCCCGCGCGCCGGAACAGATCGGGGTGTAGGATCGGCCACTCGATCGATTCCTTGAGGACGCGCTTTGCCGTGTCGAGGCCGCCGACATCGCTCCATCGCACGTCCGGCACCTCGGTGAACACCTCACGGATCGCGGAAGGCTCGACCATGGCGAGCGCGTCCTGGAAATCCTCCATCCGCACCGTCAAGCTCTCGATCACGTCGCCAGCGAGTTCGTCGAGGTCGAAATCGAGATCGGGAAAGATCTTGCGCAGCCGCGCCATCGCCCCTTCGCGGCACAGCGCGTGCAAGTCCGCGCCGACATATCCGTGGGTCACCTGCGCCAGGCGGTCGATGTCGACATCGTCCGCCAGCGGCATGCCGCGCGAGTGGATTTGCAGAATTTCCAGGCGCCCGATCTTGTCGGGCACGCCGATGCTGATCTCGCGATCGAACCGGCCCGGCCGGCGCAGCGCGGGATCGAGCGCGTCGGGGATGTTCGTGGCGCCGATGACGATGACCTGGCCGCGCCCTTCGAGCCCGTCCATGAGCGTGAGGAGCTGCGAGACGACCCTGCGCTCGACCTGCTGCTCGCTGCCCAAGGCGGTCCGGTTCGGCGCGATCGCATCGATCTCGTCGAGGAAGATGATGCTTGGGCCGGGACGCGCCTGCTCGAACACGCGCCGTAAGTGCGCTTCGCTTTCGCCGTAGAACTTGTGCATGATCTCGGGGCCGCTGAGACTGAAGAACTTGGCATCGGTCTCGTTGGCGACGGCGCGCGCGATCAAGGTCTTGCCGCAGCCCGGCGGGCCGTGCAGGAGGACGCCTTTCGGCGGCTCGATCCCGAGCCGTTCGAAGATCTGCGGATAGCGCAGCGGCAGCTCGATCATCTCGCGGATGGAGCCGAGCGCGCGCTGCAGGCCGCCGATATCCTCGTAGGCGATGCGCGGCGGCTGCCCCTCGGTTCCGCCGCCCTGCCGCGTGATTTCGATGGCGGTCATCGGCTGGATGACGACCGCGCCCTTGGGGGTCGTCTGCTGGACCAAGAAATCCTGGCTGCGCGTCCCCATCAGCGTCGCGCGCACGAGGTCGCCCTCGACCAAGGCCAGGCCTTCGAGAAGCCGGCCGACATAATGATCTTCCCGCTCCCCGCGCGCGTAGCGCAGCGTGGTGATCGGGGTCAAACGCACCTTCTTGGCCGGGTGATAATCGGCGCGCCGCAGGCGCAGCCGCTCGCCGAGCGAGACGCCGGCGTTGTTCCGGGTCAAGCCGTCGATCTGCACGATGCCCTTGCCGCGGTCTTCCGGGAACGCGGGCATCGCCTTCGCCACGGTCTCCTTCTTGCCGATGACCCGGATGACATCGCCGGGCGCGATGCCGAGGAGGATCATGTCGGCGGGATCGAGACGGGCAGCACCGCGTCCGACGTCCTTCGCCAGCGCCTCCGTCGCCTTCCGCGTGAGTTCCGCGGGCTCCGTGGGTTTTGCAACCGCCGCCAGTTTGCTGGCGTCTACCGTGTCGGTCATCCTGCGCGGTCCATCGACGCGTCCAGAAATTCCTCGATCGAGCCGAGCCGCAGCGTCAGGTCGTCATCGCCAAGTCCGAAATGGGTCTTCAGCTCCGCCATGCGCTGCTCCAACCGCATCAGCGTCAATCCCAGGCGTTCCACCTCGTCGTCCGACAGTCGGCCGCCCTCGACCCGGCGAATGGCCTGGCGCTCGACCACTTGCCGCAGCGTCTCGACCACCGCGAGGACGAGCCGCACGAGATCGTCGGCCGCCGTTTCGGGATCGATCGAGATTTTGTTCGGCTGCGCCGCGCTCGTCATTGCCACGCCTCGTCCGCGCACAAGGTTACGAAGGAATAGGGCGCCCATGGACCGGTGCACGTGACACCGAGTTCCGGATAGCGGCCGCGCGCGCCAGCGACCGCCTCGGCGAATCTCGAGATGCCGTTCCGCGCGACGAGGTAGGAGGCGACCAGCGCGACATCGCCGCGCGCGGCAAGCTCCCACACGGCCTCATCGGCCGACGGATCGAGATGCGGCCGGAGCCTGCGCTCGATGCGCCGTGCCGCGGCATCCCGGGCGCTCCGCTCCTGCTGGCGTTGCGCCTTCGCGCGCAAATAGCCGGTGCCGGGCGGCACCGGAGCGGAAAAATCGATCGCGGGCGAAGGCTCCTCGGCCAGGCCCCCGACCCGCAAGGCGAATTCGACCTTTCCGCCGAGGCGCGCGAACTCGCCCGCAAGCGCCGGGTGCAGGCGCCGCAGCAGCGCTCGGAGCGCGTCGCCGTCGGCGGCGAGGGTGCCAAAGCGCAGCGGCAGGACCGCGTGGCGCTGCATCAGCGTCTCGACCACCTGTTCGTGGCACAGGACGTTCTGCAGCTCGGACGCGACGCCGCGCGACACCACGCTCGCGGCGGCCGCGACGTTGCCGCATCGCACGGCGAAGACGTCCGCCCCCTCGTGTCCGCTCAAGGCGGCGTCGAGCCTCGACGCATCGACGATGCCATAGATGTAAAGCGGCATCACCCGGCCCGCTTTTCGGGTTCGACGGCGGCGACGTGCCGGCCGCGAATTCGCTCGGCCGTCTCGAGCGACGCCACCAGCACTTTCAAGCCGACATAGACGAGATCGACCCCGGCCAAGGAGATCGTCGCCTCGCCGCACAGGACGACGCCCTTGTGAAGCGCGCGATCGAGGAGGTCGGCGATCGCCACGTCGGACCTGTGACCGATGCTAGGGTTCATCGCCCATTCCCGAGTGGCACTGGGCGAAGCTCGAGGGCGGCCACGGCCCGGTGCATTCGTAAGCGAGGCCCGAGGGACCGTTGGCCCGCTTTAGGCCGGCGATGCATGCGAAGAACCCCTCCTCGCTGCCACGCGCCACCAGATAGGCGCCGTTCCACACCATTTCGTCGGCGCGTCCGTGGATCGCGCGCGGCTGGGTGTTCAGCGTCGCGGCCGCGCGCGCGGTCGCCAACAGCGACTGCAGGCTGTCGGCGAGGCAGGTGCCGATGGCACATTCGATCCCATCGGCGGCGATCTGTTCGAGTTTCCGGCGCAGAAAGAAGGCGCGCCCCTCGCTTGCCGCGGCGATCCGCTCGCGGGCGGCGCAGATCGTCGGCGATGCCTCGCCGAGACGACCGCCGAGAACGGCACGATCGATGAAGATCTTTATCCCCCATTCATTGGCCCCGTCGACGCGGTCGAGCGCTTCGACGAGCGCCTCGCGATGCGCCTCGAGCGCAGCCTCGACGCCGCCGTCGCTCGCGAACATCGCGCCGAAGCGCAGCGGCAGAACCGTGTGGTGCTCGACCATGGCCTGAAGAACGCGGTGGTGATCGATGACCATGTCCTTGACGAGACCGGGATCGCGGAAGGCGTTGGTGAGCGTGTCGTCTCCCTCGGCGCCGAGATCGCTGATGAGAGCCGCGAGCGCGCCCCTTGAGATCATCCGCACCGCGCGTCCGCCGACGCCGTCCGGAAAGGCCGGGCTCGTGTCGCCTTGTCGGCGCCGCATGATTCCATATACATAGAGGCGAGGCGCGGCGCAGGACATGCGGCGCCCCTACGCTTGCCCAACGACGCCGGCCGCGTCTTGCCGCCGGACCGAGACGAACACGGCGCGCTCGGGCGCATCGCCGCCATTCCGATCGCGCGCGCGCGCGCATAGCGCGACAGAACCTTGTAGGCCTTCGTCAACGACGCCAACTTTCCCGTGGCATCGTCGCGAGATCCCGCGATGTCGGGATGCACGATTTTCGCCAGACGGTGGTAGGCGCCGCGCAGATCGGCGGAATTTGCGGTCCAATCGACTTCCAAGGTGCGGCTCGCCCGCGCGACCTCGTCTCTTTCGAGGAATTCGATTTCAACGGTCGCAAAGCTCGTGGAAGCCGTCGGTCCGACGCGGCGGAAGCTCAATTGCCCGTCATACGCAGCATCAAGCGTCTCAAGGCAGCGATCGACGGCGTCCACGGCATCGGTCTTCACCAGAAGCGCCATGTGCAAGACGATGCGGTCTTCCAATGCCGGATGCACGATCGCGTCGATTGCCGCGGTGCGAAGCGTATCCGACAGGCGCCGCGCAAGAGCGGTGCGGCGGCGCTCCAGCGCATCCTTCACGAGCCAGCCGACCGCCTCCCGTCCCGTCGGCGTCATGACTTCCGCCTTGAGCCGCGCGATGGGCTCTTCGAGCGCGATGTCGGCGAAAACCGCGGCGAGATCCCAGACGATGAGGATGTCCACTTGCGTGCAGTCGCCGATCTCGGCGAAGGCCGTTTCGAAGAGGCGGCGTCCGCGCCCGAGAAGTTCGCGCACTCCCGACGCGTCGGGCACCTGCGTGCCGAATTGGACGGGCAGGACCGATTCCACGCGGATCAGCCGCTCGATGATTTGTTGATGGTCGAGAAGGAGCCGCCCCAGTTCCTCGCGCGTTCGACCGTTCAGGTCGCGCGTGAAGCCGCAGCCGACGACGGCGGCAAACGGGCCCTCCGCGATCGTGCCCAGGCGGCCGGCGACGGAGTTGATTGCCGCGATTTCGTTTTCACTGCACTGCCGGGAACGAACGATGGCATAGACATCGATCGGGCGTCCGCTGTCGTGTTCGTCCTGCGAAGCGTTCACACCCGCTGCTCCCGGCCCGGCGCGTTGGCGAGGAGCATCTCCAGCCGGTCGAGCCGCTCCTGCAAGACGCGGTTCTGCTCGGTCATGTCGCGTGCCTTCGATGAAAGGGTCGGATCGCTCGACCACCAATCGATTCCCATCTCCATCGCCTTGTTGACCGAGGCAATCAGCAGGCGCAGCCGGATGTTGAGAAGCTCGACGCCGACGAGACAGATCGTCACGTCGCCGGCGATCATCACGCCCTTGTCGAGCACGCGCTCGAGGATGTCCGCCAGTCCGACGGCCTGTACCGAGTGCTCCATTCGCGCATCTGGCATGGCTTGCTTTTCGCTCCCCTTCACATCCCGCAATTCAGGTCGTCCGGGGACGCGCCGTCGAGAGTCACGGCTCTTCCCCGGTCTCATCGCGCAAATATCGCCGGGCGCGGTGGTAGCCCACGATGTCGCCGCCCTCGTCGAGATCGACCTCGTAAAGGGCAAGCACATCGGTTACCGCGGGAATCCGGTGGAGCTCAACCACCGTGACGGAAAGATGCCAGCCGACATCGGCTTTTGCGAAGCCCGAGACGCTGTTGACGCCATAGCCTGTGAGGTTGCGGAGCTGATCCTTCACGCGCGCCATCAGCTCGAACGGCCGCGCCTTGCCCGGCGTCCGCAGCACGGGCACTGGCGGCTCTGCTGGAGGCGCGTACCCCAGCATGACCGGCATGACCGGCAGGGCACGACCGCGGAGCCTCGAGCGCGGAAGGTGCGGGGCGCGGTCGCTAGGTTGAGCCATTCTTCGCCTCCCTGATCTCTCTCAATCGCTGCAGCAATTCCTCTTCGCGCGCTTCGAACTCGGCGAGATCGATCTGTTTCAGATCGAGCGCAAGCTCCAGCTCTATGAGGTCGCCGCGAATCTTGTCCTCGCCATAAAGCTCGGCATTTGCCTGCCCCTCGATCGTGCGCGCCAGCCACAGCAATCCCCTGAGCGGACCGAGCACCGGTGCGGTGAGGACGCCCGCAAGAATGCTCATGCGGTCAGGCTCCCCAGTTGACGACGATGTTGACGAAATTGTACGGCGGCACCGGGCCGACATATTTGAACATGAGCCGGTCGCCGAACTCTTGATCGAGCTTGCGCACGGCCTCGTCCACCTCCGGCATGTGCCGGCGGTTGACGAGGAAGGCGGCATTCACCACCATGCGATCGGTGACGATCTTGTTGGTCCTGGTCTTGTAAACGAACGGCCTGATGCGGCCGAGAATCGTCTCCTCGTCGCGCGCGCGCTTCTGCGTCAGGGCCTTTTCGACCTTCTCTCCGAGTTGAATGCGCTTGTAGTACGTCTCTTCGGGCGAGCGCCCGTTCAAGGCGTCGCGCGTCCGCCGCAGCGTCTCGCTTTCCCGCATCACTTCCTCGAAGGCGCCGCCCTCGTGCCAGAATGCCTTTACGCCCACCTCGATCCGGCCGCGCATCAGCTCGAGCAGCTCGGTGAATTCCGCACAGCGCGGCGCGAGCAGGCGCGCCTCGACCGTGTGCGCGTCGGGCGCGATCATGCCGAAGCGTACGGGCAGCAGATTGTGCTGCTCCATGACTTCTTCGAGCACCAGCGTGTGCGCCATCATGTTGCGCCGGCTGTTCTCATATTCGGCGTTGGGGGAATTGCTGACGACCGCCGCGAGCCGGCGATGATTGATCGTGTGCACGACGTCGCCACGCTCGCCGATCCCACGCGCCTTGAATTCGCGCGGCTCGTCGCAGGCAATGATCGCGTAGAGGTACTGCCCTTCCGCCTGCTTGGTCTCTTTCATCGACTGCCCTCGGCGAGGCGCTTGCCCGCTCAGACCTTGCGCGCGCGGATTTCCAGCACGCCGTTGTTGTATTTCTTCTGCAGGCTCTGGCCATCGATGGCGCTCGGCAGCAGAACGTCTTTCGCATAGTGGCGCTCGCCCTGCGACGCGATGGTCAAGACGTTGCCGTGCGCCTCGGCCGTGATGTCCTCCTCGCGCGCGCCCGGCAGCTCCGCGGTGACCACCACCTCGCCGCCTTCGTCGAACACGTTGACCACCGGCTCGCGCACCTCGTCGACGACGATGCCCTCATTGGTGGCATGCACGTTGCCGAACGGCTCGACCCGCGCGGCGCCTTCGCCGCCGATGCCGGTGCGAATGCTGAATCCATAGACGCCGCGCGCCTTCTCGCCGAGGCCTTTGACCGTGAACTCGCCCTGATGCTCGGCGTGCTTCGTTCCGGCCTCGACCAGCTTGCCGAGCATTTCCACCGCGTCGCCCAGACCGCGAAAGAGACCGCCGAGCTCGATCTCCAGCCCTTCCTTCGACACGCCGGCCCGCCTTGTCGTTCTCTTCACCATTGCGCCACTCCTGGTATCGATCGCGTCGCCTTGTTCAATATTCGAGCGTCATTGCCCGGTTGTGCGGTGGCCTCGATCCTGACACTTGCATGCCCGCTTGCGCGCGGCGGCGCCCGTGCCCCTGGCGAAGCACGGCGCGCCTGGCGGGCGATGGGAACAGGGCCGGCCGCAGGACCGCGATCTCGTCATCGACCTTCGCCAATCTGAGCGCAGTCGCCTGCCGGCAATTTTCCCAAATGCCAAGCTCGCGCTCGAGGCGCGCGCGTTCGTTTTCGAGCCGCGCGAAGCGGTTCGCGAGCTCGTGACGGTGGCGCGGCTTGGCGCCGCCGGCGAGCGTCTGCAGCGTAGCGATCTTGCGCAGGCCGAGGGCCGGCCGTCGCTTGTCGTTTGCTCGAGAATCCGCCATGCGAGATCTCCCTCTTACGACAGGGCTTGCTCCGGTCGTGTCGTCCGCCCGTCGCGCGCGACCCCAGAAGCGGGACTGGGACAATGGTGCTCGATCAGGCTCAGCAGCATCTTCTGTTGCTGCGCGCGCTTGCTGTCCGTCTTCCCCGCGAACATGGATTTGGAGCCGAGGACGTCGAGACACACCTGGACGAATTGCGGATCGTTGACCGTCGGCCGGAATTTTTCCTGTGCCATCATGCGGCAGATGATGATGCTAGCCCGCAGGGTCGGCGTCTGCTGGTATTCGCCGGTGTCGCGGAACTCGCGGACGAGATCGATGATGGGCGCCACCTTCGCCTGCAGCAGGCCCGAGCGGGCCGCGGCGACGGCGATCTCCAGTTCGCGGTCGGCATGCCCGACGTCGATGGTGACGATCCGGTCGCCGAGCGCGTCCTGGGAGTCGTGCACGCCAGCATATTCCTGCGGGTTGCTGGTGAAGATGACGCGGAAGTCGGGATGCACCTTGATGTAGGGCTCGTCCTGGTTCTGCGCCGGCAGCACCAGCAATCCCTCCTCGAGCACGCTGAGGAGAACGTTGTTGGCCTCGGGCCGCGATCGCGTGAACTCGTCGTAGATGAGGGTGTAGCCCTCGCGGCATGCGGTGGTGAGCCGGTGGTCCGCCCAGCGCCGGTCGGCGGTTTCCTCCATCTTGGTCACGGTATGGATGAACCGGTTGACGACCTTGCGATAATGGTAGCCGTGCTGGGTGCCGACGAGCGTCGATGTCGCCATGTCCTCGTCGCCGGTGATCATGACCGTCGGCCGATTGAGCATTGCCGCGGTGTGGAGCGCGAGCGTCGTCTTGCCGGTGCCCGCGGGACCGCGGAAGTGAATCGAGAAGCCGGCCTTGAGGTAGGCGAGCGCCCGCTTGCTGAGGACTTCGACAGTCTCCGTCTGCACGAAGTCGGCGCGACGCCGCGGGGACAGCGTGGTAACAATGCCTATGTCCTGCGGATGCGCGACCATGGACATTTGCCCACTCCTCCTGTTTTTAGGGCTTGATCGGCGTCATGCTGACGCGCTTCGAACGATGAGCCCGGCAACCTGGCCGCGATCGCCTCAATGGCGGGTCGCCTGGCGCGGTCTCTTCGCCTTTGCCGTTCGCTTGTGAGATGCGACCTCACCACTCGCCGCCGCCTTGCGCAGGCGCTGGGTCGTGCGGGAGTGCTGCTCCCAGACACGGCCGGCGGCCGTGCGATCCTTGTGCAGACCCTTCATGAACTTGTCGGCGTTGCCAAGCACCGCGTGAACCCGGCGCCGCAGATCCTTCAGATATGCGCGCCGCGCCGTCTCGTCGCGCCGCGCGGCGGCCGTGCGAATTTCCGCAAAATTCTCCAACTGCCCTTCTACGGTTTCCTGTAGCTCGTCAACATAGGCCTTCAAAGAGTCGCGCAGCGCGTCGCCGTTCGCTTCCTGGTCCTGCGCAAAGCGATCTATCATGTCCTCCGCGGCACCGCGCAAGAACGCAGCCGCTCCGAAAATTTCCTTGAGCTGGCTCTTCGTCGCCTTCTGGCGGGCCGCCATCATGCGAAGCCGCGTGGCATGGCCTTTCTGAAGGTCGCGCCGCACGCCTGACGCAATGGCTGCGACGGCGGCCGATCGCGCCGCCTGCGCGATTTCGACCTGGGCGCCGACGCGCGCCATCTCGTTGGTGAAAGACATCTGGCTGCCTCCTCGTCAAGCGCCGACATTGTGCGAAGTCGCGAAGGGGTGGCTCGGCGCTCAGGGACGTGTTGACGATGCGTCCCTGAGCGCCGCTCCGTCACGCAGCGGCGGCGCCTGCAGTCAAGCCGACGGCCTCCGCGTATTTGAGGTAGGTATCGACGCCGGCGACAACGACGCGGGCTTCGATGGCCAGCAATTCGATGCCGACCAGCGACACGCGCGCCCAGGCATCGATGACAATCCCCTTGTCGAGGATCCGATCGATCACCTCGGCAAGGCTGCTCGATGCATTCATCTTTTCAATGGCCACAGCGGTCTCCCTTTCTTTGCACTCGGACGACACGGTTTCGTCCCTCGCGTGCAGTTGCAGTCTCTCAGACGCGCGCATTGCCCGCCACGAAGGAGACTCCCGATTGAATGGCGGATATTCGCTCAAACGGAGGAAGAAATGCGCCGCATGAGGGAAATCCCTCGCGAGTCGAGGGAATCGCAGGGGCATCGCACAATTGCCGTCAACAGCTCGCAAACATGCGCACCTTATTTCACGCTGATGTGCCGGCCGGTCGGACAATTGTCCTTGCTGCAGGCGAGCGGGCTGTAACTGTGCAAGGGGCACGCGAGGACTTTCTGCAGCACTTCCATCGCCGAAGTACAGTCCAGCTTGCGCACCACGTTCTGCCGATAGCGTTCGATCGCCTTGACGCTCTTCGCGAGATTGCGTGCGATGGCCTTGTTGGAGAGCCCGAGGCGCATCTGGTCGAGCGTCGTCCGCTCGACCTCGGTCAGACTGGCGATGTCCTTCTGGACGGCGAGGCAGAGCCGACGCTTGTGCAGCCGCTGCGTGTCCTCGAAGCAGAAGCGCTCGAGCGCATTGAGGAACGCGTTATCGTCGATCGGCTTTTCGAAGACCGTTGACGCTCCCATTTCCATGGCCGAGACTGCCGTCTGGACGTCGGCATAGGCGCTGATGAGGATTGCCGGGATCGAACTCGTCTGTCTGATGATGCGCAGGACCTCGAGACCGGACAGCGAGGGCAACCGGTAGTCGAGGACGACGCAGCCCGGGCGGTCGAGGCTCGCCTTGTTCAGCAGATCCTCGGGATTGCTCCAGCCGCTGACATGCAATCCGACTGATTCGATCAGCGCGCATAAGGAATTCCGGAACCGGTCATCGTCATCGATAACGTAGACGCGTGAGGCCATTTCTTCACCCAAAGGTCACGCGGCATTGCGCTTCATTCCTGAGGGAAGCTCATCTCCATAGATGTGCCGGATTTCTGCGTTGTGCCGGATTTGCGCGGCCGACAGGACACGCGCCCGAAATGCCACCGGATGATGTCGCCGGCGATCGCGAGCCCCAGGCCACTCCCGTCCACGCGCGAGGTGACGAAGGGCTCGAAGATTTTGTCGCGAATTGCGTCGGGGACACCGATGCCGTTGTCCACGACCTGAATCGCCGTTCGACCGGGATCTTGCGCTGCGACGCGAACGATCACGCAGCGATGCGTGAACTTTGGATAGTCGAGCGCCGCGATGCTGTTGATGACGAAATTGTACAACGCCGTTTCGAGCAGCTCCTTCACCCCTTGCACCTTGGTCCGGCCGGTGTGGATTTCGAGCCTGATCGTGACCTGCTTGATCTTGGCGAGCGGCCGGACGCGAGCAATGGTGTCGCGGCAGACGGCGGCGAGGCACAAGCTTTCGCGCGCGGTTGGCTTGTGCTCGGTGAGCATGCGCATGTTCTTGATGACGGACGTCGCGCGAATTGCTTCGGCTTTGATGCCTTTGAGATGCTCGCCCATGTCCTTGGGGCTGACCACCGGACCGGCGAGCCGCCGCGACAGCATGTTCGCCAGATTGATGATGGTGCCGAGCGGGTGGTTGAGTTCGTGCGCAACGTAGGCCGTCATGACGCGCAAGGTCATTTCGCGTTCCCACTGGCGGCCGATGCCGCTCAGTTTGAGATCGGATACCTGTGCCTCGCGGCTCGCGGACATCGTCATGGCTCCACAGCGATCGACGCCCCGCGCGTTGACGGCGCACGGTTTCGTCAGGCGCCAATCGCGAGACGCCAGGTCTGACCCCACTCGAATGAGACGCCGCAGAATTTGTCGCGCCCGGCCACGGACGGGCCGGAATTGTCTGCTGAGCGTACCAAATCCGGCGCGGCCAATGCCGCGCAAGATCGTCGCGAAAAATTGCATTCGTACGCTGACACACAGCTTGATTTAAATCAAGCTACATGTTTTTTTTAAGGCGTGTTTAAATCATTGGCTGGAAATACTGGGCCAGCGTGTCGGATTTATTGCCGTGCCGAGGCTGTCATCGGTGTGAGAACGCAAGCGCCCTCGATGAGCTCGCGGGCCAGGCCGGCATCGAGCCTTACTACGATGATATCTGGGGAGCACGCCAGTGAAGAGGGGGCGTTGTTACGGCTATTACGTCTCCCGCTCGCTCATCGTCGGTACAGCCGATGCCCGGCAGGGGTGGCGCGTTCCCGCGCGACAGATCGAAGATGCGATCGCCGTTGGCATTGCCGATCTGCTCGATGAGCGGGCAACCATTGCCAGCGCGATGGAAGAAGCGGGTATGCCGGCCCATCGCTTGCCGGCCGTGCTCCGTGCCGCGGCCGCGATGCGTGTCCGGCTGTTTTCCGACGTCGAACGATCTGCGGCGCTGACGCAGCTAGTTGCTCGCGCCGTGCTCGGACGTGATCGGCTGAGAGTGATCGTCTCGCTGGCGCCGCTGGTGGGCGATGACGGCGATCAAAAAGGACCGACGATCGAGCGCGAGATGCCACTCAGCATTCGGCGCCGCGGCATCGAAATGAAACTGGTGATCGCGGACCATGAACCCCGGACCGCAGCGCCCGCCCCGATTTTGCTCAAGGGAGTGGTCCGGGCACGGCGCTGCGTCGACGCCCTTCTCTCCTGCGATGCGAAGAACCTCGCCGTGCTCGCGTCGCGCGAGGGCGTCAGCGACCGCTACATCAGCAGTCTCCTTCCGCTTGCCTTCCTCGCTCCCGACATCGTCGAGGCGATCGTCAGCGGCCGCCAGCCGGCGGAGCTCACCGCGCACAAGCTGATCCGGCAGATCGACCTCCCAGTCGATTGGGCTGCCCAGAGGCAGATCCTCGGCATCAGGTAGTTCGGCGCAGCACGCCGCGGCATAGGTCGGCATCCGCGACTTTTTTCCGGCCGACACCGCGGCGTTGAACCCGAATCCGAACCGTCCAATCCGCCGCGGGAGAAAACGCCGCCACAGGGACCGAAAATGTCCTCTCCGGGACAGTCTCCGTTCGCCATCCGGGCGAAAAAGGCGCCATTGGCGGGCCTTTTTGCGGGTCACGGCGGAGACCGCGGATCACCCAGGACTCGCTGGCTGGGGCGGGAGGATTCGAACCTCCGTATGGCGGAATCAAAATCCGCTGCCTTACCACTTGGCTACGCCCCATCCGCGGATCAGCGCGACATTACCTGTCATGTGCCGTCCTCGCAACTTGACGCAGGCGGGCCTGCCCGCCAAGGTGCGGCCGTAGATTTCCCGCCGCGATTCGTCGATGAGCGCCTCCGAGCCTGCCGGCCATTCCGCACCGCCCCTGCCGCAGCCGCGCGACCGCGCCTTGCGCCGCATGGCGGACGCGATTCGCGCTCTCGCCATGGATGCGGTGGAAAAGGCGCAAAGCGGACATCCCGGCATGCCCATGGGCATGGCCGATGTCGCGACCGTGCTGTGGAGCAAGTTCCTCAAATTCGATCCGGCCCATCCCGAGTGGCCCGACCGCGACCGCTTCGTTCTCTCGGCCGGTCACGGATCGATGCTGCTCTACGCTCTGCTCCATCTCACCGGCTTCCCCGACATGACGCGGGCCGAGCTCGAGCACTTCCGCCAGCTCGGCAGCCGCACGCCCGGCCATCCGGAGCGCGGCCACACGCTGGGCGTCGAGACCACGACGGGGCCGCTCGCGCAGGGTCTCGCCAACGCCGTCGGCATGGCGCTTGCCGAGCGTCTCCTCGCGGCGCGCTTCGGCGCGGGCCTGGTCGATCACCGCACCTATGCGATCGCGGGCGACGGCTGTCTCATGGAGGGCTTGTCGCACGAGGCGATCTCGCTTGCGGGCCATCTGCGGCTCCACCGTCTCGTCGTGCTGTGGGACGACAACCATGTGTCGATCGACGGCAGCACCGATCTTGCCGTCTCCGACGATCAGCGCGCGCGCTTTGCCGCCTGTGGCTGGCACACCGACGCGGTCGATGGGCACGACACCGAGGCGATCGAGGCGGCGCTCGGCCGCGCGCTCGAAAGCGACCGCCCCTCGCTCATCGCCTGCCGCACGACGATCGCATTCGGCGCGCCGACCAAGGCCGGCAGCGCCGCCGCGCACGGCGCCCCCTTGGGCGCGGCCGAGATCGCCGGCGCCCGCGCGCGGCTCGATTGGTCGAGTCCGCCGTTCGAACTGCCGGAGGACGTGATCGCCGCGTGGCATGCGGTCGGCAAGCGCGGCGCGGCCGCGCGCCACGCGTGGCAGCAGCGGTTCGATGCAACCGACCGCGCTACGCACGGCGAATTCGCGCGCTGCATCGACGGGCACCTGCCGGACGGATGGCGCCGCGCGATCGACGCGATCAAGCAAAAGTTCGCCGCCGAGGCGCCGAAGCTCGCGACCCGGCAATCCTCGGGCATGGTGCTCGACGCGCTGGCGCCGCTTTTGCCGGAACTCGTCGGCGGCTCGGCCGACCTCACCGGCTCCAACAACACCAAGGCCAAGGGCCAGAAGCTCATCGCGCCCGGAAGCCTCGCCGGCAACTATCTCCATTACGGCGTGCGCGAGCATGCGATGGCGGCGGCGATGAACGGCATGGCCGCGCATGGCGGCATCATTCCCTATGGCGGCAGCTTTCTCGTCTTCACCGACTATTGCCGGCCCGCGATCCGGCTCTCGGCGCTGATGCGGCTCAGGGTCATCTACGTGATGACGCACGATTCGATCGGCCTCGGCGAGGACGGGCCGACGCACCAGCCGATCGAACAACTGGCGAGCCTGCGCGCCATTCCGGGCTTGCGCGTGTTCCGGCCGGCCGATGCGATCGAGACCGCCGAGTGCTGGGAACTGGCGCTGGCGCAGCGCTCGCAGCCGTCGGTGCTGGCGCTGACGCGGCAGGCGGTTCCGGCGCTGCGCACGGACGGCACCGAGAATCTCTCGGCGCGCGGCGCCTATGTCATCGCGGGCGACGGCAAGCGCGACATCACGCTGCTTGCGACCGGCTCCGAGGTGGCGGTGGCGATCGAGGCGAGAAGCCTGCTCGCCGAGCGCGGCATCCAGGCGGCCGTCGTGTCGATGCCGTGCTGGGAACTGTTCGACGCCGCCGATGTCGCCTATCGCAAGGCGGTGCTGGGCGATGCGCCCCGCCTTGCCGTCGAGGCGGCTTCTCCTTTCGGGTGGGAGCGCTACGTCGCGGACCGCCACCACGTGGTGGGCATGATGCGCTTTGGCGCGTCGGCGCCGGCGGAATCGCTGTTCCGCCATTTCGGCTTCACGCCCGCTTCGGTCGCCGACGTGGCCGATGCGCTGATCCGCGGCGAACACACCTAGGCGGGGAGGGCGCTCCGCAACGGGCGCCGGGGCGGCCCCGTTAGCATTGGACTCAACGTTCCGGAGGCAGGAATGACGGTTCGCGTCGCGATCAATGGTTTCGGCCGCATCGGCCGCCTCGTGCTGCGTGCGCTCTACGAACAGGCGCGGGACGATCTGCAGGTGGTGGCGATCAACGATCTCGGCTCGGTCGAGGCGAACGCCCATCTCCTGAAGTACGACAGCGTCCATGGCCGCTTCCCCGGCGCGATCGCGACCGGCGACAGTTGGATGGATATCGGCCGCGGCAGGATCGCGGTCCTGGCCGAGCGCGATCCGGCGAAATTGCCGTGGAAGAGCCTCAAGGTCGACGTGGCGCTCGAATGCACCGGGTTCTTCACGAAGCGCGAGGCCGCGGCGAAGCATCTCGAGGCGGGCGCCAAGCGCTGCATCGTCTCGGCGCCCGCCGACGGCGTCGACTACACCCTCGTGATGGGCGTCAACAGCGACGGCGTGAAGCCGCAGCACATGGTGCTGTCGAACGGGTCCTGCACCACCAACTGCCTTGCCCCGGTCGCCTATGTCTTGCATGAAGGCATCGGCATCGCGCAGGGCTACATGACGACGGTGCATTCCTATACCGGCGACCAGAACACGGTCGATACGCTGCACAAGGACATGCGCCGCGCCCGCGCCGCCGCGCTCAACATGATCCCGACCTCGACCGGTGCGGCGAAGGCGCTGGGCCTCGTCATTCCCGCCTTGCAGGGCAAGCTCGACGGCACCGCGATCCGCGTTCCGACCGCCAACGTGTCGCTCATCGACTTCAAGTTCAGCGCCGAGCGCGACACCTCGCGCGAGGAGGTGAACGGGCTCATGGAAAAGGCGGCGGCGTCGAACCGCTTCAAGGGCATTCTGGGCGTCGTCAAGGACGAGGTCGTGTCGAGCGACTTCAATCATGACCCGCACAGCTCGACCTTCGACCTGACGCAGACGGTCGTGATGGGCAAGCGCTTCTGCCGCGTGCTGTCGTGGTACGACAACGAATGGGGTTTTTCGAACCGCATGGTCGAAGCGGCGGCGCTCGTCGGCAAGATGGCGTGAGCCGGCGAATCATCGTCCATTCGCTCGCCGATGCCTCGGCCGCGCTCGAAGCGGCCGGGGAGCTTAAGGTTCCCGTCACCTTGATGAGCGCGCCGGGTGCTGGCGCCTATGCCGGACCGCGCTGGTTCGCGGCAGTCGTCGCCGAGGCATCGCGCGCGCACTCCGGCGTGACCTTCGATGCGGTCGTCGATTGCGCCGACGAGGCCGGGACCGTGCTGGCGGCGCTGCGCGCCGGGTGCAAGCGCGTGCGTTTTGCGGGTGCGCCCGATGTTCGCGCGAAACTCGCGGCAATCGCGGCCGCGATGGGCGCCGAAATCGAAGGCGAACGAGCCGCGCCCGCGCTCGACCTTCTGGGTGAGCGCGATCCCTTGGCGGCGTGTCGCGTTTACCTTGGTGGCTGAGGCGTCGCGCCGCGGCGCCGTTTTTGCTATATCCCTCGCGTGATCGCGCAAGGAGTCCTCCCATGGTGACGGAACGGGTCAAGAAGATCCTCGACGGCTACGAGAGCGACAATCCCGGCACCAAGGCCAACCTCGCCCGCATCCTGATGCAGGGCAAGCTGGGCGGCACCGGCAAGCTCGTGATCCTGCCGGTCGATCAGGGGTTCGAGCACGGCCCCGCGCGCAGCTTCGCGCCCAATCCGCCGGCCTACGATCCGCATTACCATTTCCAGCTTGCGATCGACGCGGGGCTTTCGGCCTATGCCGCGCCGCTGGGCTTCATCGAAGCGGGCGCCGGCACCTTGCGGGCGCAATCCCGACCATCCTCAAGGTCAATTCGGCCAACAGCCTCGCGCGCGCCAAGGAAGGTCCGACGCCAGGCGGTGACGGCGGGCGTCGCGGACGCGCTCGGCTTGGCTGCGCGGCGATCGGCTTCACCATCTATCCCGGCTCCGACCGGGCCTACGACATGATGGAGGAGATCGCCGAGCTCGGGCGCGAGGCGAAATCCGCACGGCCTCGCCGTGGTGATCTGGTCCTATCCGCGCGGCGGCAATCTCTCGAAGGAGGGCGAGACCGCGGTCGATATCTGCGCCTATGCCGCGCACATGGCGGCGCTCCTGGGCGCGCACATCATCAAGGTCAAGCCGCCGACCGAGTTCCTCGAGCTCGAGGCGGCGAAGAAGGTCTATCTCGAGCGCAAGATCGACATCTCGAAGCCGGCGGCGCGCATCCGCCATGTCGTGCAGTCGTGCTTCAACGGCAGGCGCATCGTCGTCTTCTCGGGCGGCGAGGCGAAGGACATCGACGGCGTCTATAACGAGGCGCGCGCCATTCGCGACGGCGGCGGCAACGGCTCGATCATCGGCCGCAACACGTTCCAGCGCCCGCGCGAGGAGGCGCTCAAGATGCTCGACACGATCGTCAAGATCTATCGTGGCGAGGCGTGAGAAGCCGTGGCGGCGCGGCTCTATCTCATCACGCCGCCGGCGCTCGAGCCGGTCTCGTTCGCCGAGCGCTTGAAGGAGGCGCTCGACGCGGGCGATGTCGCATGCCTTGCAGCTCCGCCTCAAGGATGTGGACGACGACACGATCCGCCGCGCCGCCGAAATGCTGCGCCCGATCGCGCAAAGCCGCGACGTCGCCTTCATCATGAACGACCGGCCCGATCTCGCGCTCGCGACCGGCTGGACGGCGTCCATGTCGGCCAGGAGGATGCGTCCTACGACGAGGCGCGGCGCATTCTGGGGCTCGACAAGATCGTCGGCGTCACCTGCTATGCGAGCCGGCACATCGCCATGGAGGCGGCCGAGAAGGGCGCCGACTACGTCGCCTTCGGCGGCTTCTTTCCGAGCCCGACGAAGCAGGGCCGCCGCTTCCAGAACGATCCCGAGATCCTCCATTGGTGGAGCGAGATGATGACCGTGCCGTCCTGCGCCATCGGCGGCATCACGCCGCAGAATTGCGCGCCGCTGGTGGCGGCCGGCGTCGATTTCCTGGCCGTCATCTCGGCCGTGTGGAGCCACCCGCAAGGTCCGGGCGAAGCGGTCAGGGACTTCGCCAAGGCGATCGCGGCCGCCGGCTGACGGCCAAAGTCAAAACTCAAGTCATTGATTTGCCTCACTTAAATTGGGTTCATTCGGTAATTTTCGATGCCCGGCGCGGCGGCAGCGCCGGCGGAATTGGGTTCGTTCGGTAATTTCGCCTTGTCCGCAAATTGGGTTCGTTTGGTAATTTCGTGCCGTTCCCGGTCGCGCGCCGCCACAATCCGCAAATTGGGTTCGTTCGGTAATTTCCCCCTTCCGCGCCGCGCCTCTATGCGAATTGGGTTCGTTCGGTAATTTTGCGGTGATGGCGTAAGTGTCGGAAACTAGCGCGCGACCCTTACCTGGGCGGTCTTATGATCTTTTGTCCAGATCAAAAGTATCTCAATCTCTTCGGAGGCGGTATCCGGGGACGTAACGACTACGTGAAATTTATATTCTCCCGGTTCCTCAAACACTTTCGTCCAGTCGATAGACGTTGGCACTTGCCAGCTTTCAGTTGGAATAATGATCTGTTCGTTGATCGTTATGGCGAGAAAATCTAGATGCTCTGGCGCTTTTGGATAGATCTCCTTTGCTCTTGTGTCGGGGCGATGCGCTGGCGCAAAAGTTAGAGCCAGATTTTCCCCGCTGACAATAAGTGCTCCGTCTTTCGTTATTTCTGTCATACGGCCGGCACAATTCCTGACGACTGACTCCGAGTCCGCGTCCACCCTGACCCTGTAAAACGTGCATGGTACCGCGACCGTATTCCCGTCCGACAGCGGCACAAGAAGCTGCGTATTAGGCCGCACACAGCCCGCATCGGACGTTGCAAAAGATAATTTGAGCTTGGGGCGCAACCTCTCTGTGAGTCGGGCTGCCATAGCTATCGCGCTCTGCCTTTCGGTCCGTTCAGCGCGATAGACGCGGAACATCGCGACTATTAATCCCGCTACGAAAACCAAGAGCGCCCATTCCCATAAGGGCACCGAAATTGGGATTTCTATCCCGATCACGGCGAGCACCACCATGGGCAGTCCCCCCGCCAGCCAGCCTTTCCATTCCTCCAGAACGGCGAGCAGAAACTCGATAAACAGTTGCATGGTCGCGACTTTGCCCTTCCTGCGGCCCAGGCACAATCGCGCCGACAGAGAACCCGCACCATTGCAGTTCTCAGGAGGCGTGTTCCGGCGCGACGGCCAGGGTGCTGTTTCCGACACTTGC
>CAVZBZ010000014.1:0-6975 GCA_963773665.1 uncultured Alphaproteobacteria bacterium | reverse complement strand
ACGCGTCGTTCGATTTCGCCGTCGTCGAGCATGAGGCTCGGCGCCGGGACCTGCACGGCCGCGCGGCCGGAGCGCTCGTTGATCAGCAGCACGGCGCGTGGATCGGAGAGGCGATCCAGCGCCTCGTCCAGCGTCACAGGGCGATTGCGCTCGCGCTGGGTGACGATGAGCAGGCGGGTCTCCGCGCCGGTGCCGGGATGGGTGTAGATCGAGCGCCGATCGGTGACCACGAAGCTCTCGGCGCGAAGCGTCTCCAGCCCGACGTCATAGGTCCCTGACGCGATGGCGCCTTCGATGCGGGCCGTGAGCAATTGCTCGAAGGCCGTGAACAGCACGTTCTGCAGGTCGATTGTCAGCGCGAGCAGCCGATTGAGAAAGGTGGTGATCGGCGGCAGCTCGTCCTTGATGCCGTTGGCGTCCATCAGCTTCAGGCCGGTGGCGTCCTCGAAGGTCTGAAGCGAGCAGCCTTCGACCTTGCCCCTGACGAGCAGCATGTAGAGTTGGCGGAGCGCATCGCGCCCGTAGTGGCTTTCGAGATTGTCCTCGGGCCGGAACAGGCCCTGGCCGCCGGTCTGGCGCTGGCCGCGGGTGATCGCGCCGAGCGTGTCGAGCCGGCGCGCGATCGTGCTCAAGAATCGCTTCTCGGCCTTCACGTCGGTCGCGATCGGACGAAACAGCGGCGGCTGCGCCTGGTTGGTGCGGTTGGTGCGGCCGAGGCCCTGGATCGCCGCATCGGCCTTCCATCCGGGTTCCAACAGATAGTGGACGCGCAGCCGCCGATTCCGCGCTGATAGCTCGGCGTGGTAGCTGCGTCCGGTGCCGCCCGCGTCCGAGAAGACGAGGATGCGCTTCACGTCATCCATGAAGGCGCTGGTCTCGCCGAGGTTGGCGGAGCCGGCACGGTTCTCGACCATCAGTCGGTCACCCTTGCGGACGACGCGGCGCGAGCGTCCGGTGACCTCGGCCACCATGTCGGTCCCGAACCGCTGGATGATCTGATCGAGCGCGCCGGGCACCGGCGGGAGCGAAGCGAGCTTCTCGATCAGGCGGTCCCGGCGGGCGACGGCCTCGCGGCTCTCGACCGGCTGGCCGTCGCGATAGACGGGCCGGGAGGAGAGATTGCCCTCGGAATCGGTGAAGGGCTCGTAGAGCTGCACCGGGAAGGAATGGGCGAGATAATCGAGGACGTACTCGCGCGGCGTGATGTCCACCTGGACGTCGTTCCAGTCCTCGGTCGGAATCTCCGCGAGCCGGCGCTCCATCAGCGCTTCGCCGGTCGAGACGATCTGGATGACGGCGGCGTGGCCGGCCTCGAGATCGCGATCGATCGAGCGGATCAGCGACGGCGTCTTCATGCTGGTCAGCAGATGGCCGAAGAAGCGCTGCTTGGCGGATTCGAAGGCGGACCGCGCGGCCGACTTCGCCTGCGCATTCAGCGTGCCGGTCTCGCCGGTGATGTTCGCGGCCTGCATCGCCGCGTCGAGATTGTTGTGAATGATCGAGAACGCGCCGGCATAGGCGTCGTAGATGCGGACCTGCTCGGGCGTGAGCTGATGCTCGACCAGCTCGTATTCGACACCTTCATAGGAGAGCGAGCGCGCCGCGTAGAGACCGAGCGCCTTGAGATCGCGCGCCAGCACCTCCATGGCCGCGACGCCGCCATCCTCGATCGCCTCGACGAATTCGGCGCGGGTGGCGAACGGGAAATCCTCGCCGCCCCATAGCCCGAGGCGCTGGGCGTAGGCGAGGTTATGGACCGTGGTGGCGCCGGTGGCGGAGACGTAGACCACGCGGGCGTTCGGCAAGGCATGCTGGAGCCGCAAGCCCGCGCGTCCCTGCTGCGAGGCGGCCTGATCGCCGCGTTCACCCTTGCCGCCGACGGCGTTCTGCATCGCATGGCTCTCGTCGAAAATGATCACTCCATCGAAGTCGGAGCCCAACCATTCGACGATCTGCCGGACGCGCGAAAGCTTCTCGCCGCGCTCGTCGGTGCGCAGCGTGGCGTAGGTCGTAAATAGGACGCCTTGCGCGAGCCGGATCGGCGTGCCCTGGCGAAAGCGGGAGAGCGGCGTGACGAGCAGCCGCTCCATGCCGAGCGCGGACCAGTCGCGCTGCGCATCCTCGATCAGCTTGTCGGACTTGCTGATCCAGACCGCGCGGCGCCGGCCCTTGAGCCAGTTGTCGAACGGGTTGCCGTCGGCGAGATGGCCGAAGGGTGTGAACAGGAAATCCGTTCCGTCGCGACCGACCGCGCAAATGACGTAGCGCGGCTCGCCGGTCACGGCGTCGCTGCACTCCATGAGCGCGAGATTCCTGTCTGCTGCCGCGCGGAGCAGCGTCTGGAAGTTTGCGCGCGCGTGATCGGGGATGCTCATCGCCGACCTCGCTTCCCGCGAGGTGCTGCGAGCGTCCGGGCCAGCCAGCCGTTGGTGTCGGTCCAGGAGACGGTCTCGCCGGTCGCGAGATCGAGCACATGCGCGCCGCCGCCGAAGGCGTTGACGCGCGGCCGCGAGCAGGTGTTGGCCCACTGGAAACCCCAGCGGCCGGTCAGGCCGAAAGCCTCCGCGCAGCGCTGAACGAAAAGATCACCTGCTGGGGATCGCCGGTCACCTCGTCGCGGATCCACAGCGTCGTGCCGCCGTGCTCCGGTTGGATCGACAGCAGGAAGCCGTCGGAGGGCACGTCCTCCCGCGCGGTTTCCTCCGTGAAGGCTTGATAGAGCTCGAGGGCGCGCGCTGCGTTGTCGGGCGTGCCGACATCGAGCACGCACGAGAAGTGCGTGAAGAAATCAGCCATGTCGGTCTCCAGAAATGGAAAAGCCCGGCGCGTGGCCGGGCTCTGGGTTGTTGGGTGATGCGGCAGTCAGGCGAGGAGGGACGTCGTGGATGCGGTCGTCGTCGAATTCGACGGCCTCGATCACGGCCTGTCGGCCGGCGGGCGTGATGTGGTCGATAAAGGCGATGATGCCTTCGCGCCGCTCCTCAACGTCGATGTGTTCGGGATAGGCGCCCGACTCCATCGCCGTCTTCGCCGCTGCCTTGGCTTGCTCGATCGCATCGGCATCGGATTCGGCTTCGACCGTGAAGCCGTCATAGGCGCGCAGCCAGAAGCCGATCTTGACGATGTATTCGCTCATGGCTCGCCTCCCGCGATTTCCGCATCGGGGGCGCCGGCGAGGATCGCCTCGGCTTTGGCGATCGCGGCGTCGGCGCGTTCGCGCCAGAACGGCGCCTCCGGCGCGTGCGCCAAAACCTTCAGAATGCCGAGCAGGGTTTCGTAGTGATCGGCCTTTCGCTGAAGCATCTCGCCGAACTGCGAAGGGAGGGGTAGCGCGGCGATGCGATAGGCGGTGTCCTCGCCTGGCCAGGCCCCGGTGACGTAGGTCTCGCCGGAGGATTCGTAGTCTTCCTTCTGCTCGGACCAGTCATCGTCTTCGACGGCGAGCCGGCAGGCTTCTTCGAGCGTCTCGGCTTCGTAGCTACGCTGTCGATAGACCGGGAGCCGATAAGTGGTTTCGATGGTGAAGCGGGGCATGATGACCTCCAAAAATGCAAAAAGCCCGGCGGGGCCGGGCTCGGGTGGACGATGGGGAGTGATGGGCGTCAGAGACGCCAGGTTCGGACGAGGCGTTGCGCCTCTTGGTGATGCGCGAGCATCTCGCGATAGAAGCGATGCCGTGCTTTCCGCCGCGCCGGGTCCCGGCGCGCGAGCGCGGTCAGCTTCTTGGCGGCGGCGCGAACGACGGTGCGCCAGCCGTCATGGACGGTGATGTCGAGGCGTAGATAGGTGCCGTACATGGTCAGGCGCCTCCCGTCGTTGCGGCCGCGGCGAACGGATCGACCTGCTTGTGGATTGGCTGCGCGCGACCCATCCATGGCTCTGGCCGGATGCAGCGCACCCAGTCGGCGAAACTCGGGATGAAGCCGAGATCCTCGACCACATGCTGTTCGCCGATCAGGCGCACCGGCACGATGCGACCCGTCGAGATCGTGACGGTCGCGCCGAAGAAGCGCTCCAGCATGAAGATGCCTTCGGCATGATGGCGCAGAGCGCGGTGACGAAAATCGGCGGTGATCGCCTTGGATTCGTCGAACCACTGATGCAGCGGCAGATAATCCTCCGCGACGCCGCCCCATTTCCTCACCGAGGAGAGCGCGTGATGATAGCAATGTCCCATCGCCGCCTCCTCAGAACACGTGCTGCGAGTATTCGGACGCGGTGTAGCGTTCGTTGTAGTCGAGGGTGATCGTCCGTTCGGCGACGTCGAACGTGAAATCGCCATAGGCGCCGTCGTTGTTTTCCCAGCCGCAGTGGGTTCGCTCGAGCAAATCGTATGCGAGACGCTCAATCGCATCGGCGATGCTGACGGTGGAGCGACTGGGCTCTGGCTGGTCCCAAATCGCCTCGGCGATTTCGACTTCACCGGCGGGCATGGCGACGACTGCGTCGCCGGCTTTGACCTCGATATTCTCGATCTGGCCGGAGTCGCCATAGCCGTCGAAGGTGACGACGATGAGCGTGACGCCGGCGGCCGCGAGAGCATCGAACAATGCGGCCTGATTTTGGGGTTGCAGCTCGGCATGCAGCCGATCCTGGGCCGCGCGCTTGGCGTCCCAATCGGAAGCCACGCCGGTGCTGGTCGCGGTGTCGAAGGTGTCGATCATGATGGTCTCCTGAAACGACAGCGCCCGGCGCGATGGCCGGGCGTGCTGGGGATGGATGGAGAGGTGAGCGGGACGGCTTTCGCCGCCCCGCTCCGGGCCGTCACTCGGCGGCGATCACGGCCGGCTCGTCGGATTCTTCGTCGCCGGTGCTTTCCTCGTCGTCGGCGAGGAAGGCGGGCAGCGCCTCGGTCTCCTCGGCGGTATCGCCGTCGGTTGTGTCGGCGGGTTCGGCTCTCCGGCGTGCGCAGCGGTTCGGGGAGCCAGCCGGTGCCGTCGAGCAGCCGTTCGGCCTCCTTCGCCATCTCCGCCTTCTTCAGATGGTCGATGAGCTGCGCCGACTGCTCGCCCTTCGCCTCGCGCACCGCCTCGAGGATGCGGGGCTTGGTCACACGGCCGAGATAATTGTCGACCGTCGGCCGCCATCCGGCTTCGACCATGTCGAGTCCGACAGCGCGCGCGAGCCGGTCGGCCTGAACGAGCCGGCGCTGGACGCCATGGATGGACACGCCCGGACCGCCATAGCGGTCGCCCTTCTCGTAGAGCGCATTGACGCCGAAAGAGACGCAATGCGCCAGCAGCGCGGCACGGCTGGTGTCGTCGAGGACGGCGAGCCAGTCCCAGAGCTGGGCCTCATCCTTCGGCAGGTCGGCCTTCCAGGCCTCGTGCCGTTCCGCGACCGCCTTGGCGGGCGGGCTGTCCTTCAGGTCCGCCGGCTGGATCGAGAAGAACACCTGGTGGACCGACGCTTCGAGGCAATTGCCTGTTGCCGCGTGCTGGAAGGTGTCGAGGCAGAGCTTGTGCAGGAGCGCCGTCATCGCAACATGCGGGTTGTTCGCCACGGCCTCCCGCAGCGCCAGCGTCCGGTACGCGGTCAGCTCGCTCACCAGCCGGTCCGGGCAGCGGCTTGACGGTATCGTCCTCGTCCTCCTCCGCTGGAGCCTCGCCGCCGATCGTGATGACGGCGCGCTGGACGGCGGGTGCCGACGGCTCACCGGCATCGCCGTCGGTCTCCGGTCCGCCATCGATGTCCACGGCGGCTGGCGGCTCGTCCTCGGGGCGTACGTAGCCCCGATCGACGGAGAGCTTGCCATCCGAGTCGATGCAGACGAAGACGCCGGCGCGGGCGACCTCGGCGGGGTCGTAGCTGACCGGCCGATCCTCGAAGGCGGCGAGCGCCGTCTCGATTTCGCCGAGGCGCGCGTCCACCTCGTCGGGCAGTTCGTCGGCGTTCTCGTATTCGGCTTCGAGCTTGGCGTACTCGGCCTGCAAGGCATCGATCGTCGCCTGCTCCTCGGCCGTGAGGTCTGTTGGCGTCCCGTCGAGTTCGCGCAGACGATGGGTGTGGCCGAATGGGAAGTCGACATTCACCTCGATCCACTTCCAGCCTTCGGCGGCGATCTTCTCCGCCTCGGCCTTCAGCTTCTCGGCGACCAGGCCGTCGAGCAGGCCGACATTCTCCAGCCAGCCGCCATCGTCCTGCTGAAAAAGATCGCGCATGACGATGCCGCCCGCCTGCTCATAGGCATCGAGGCCGACGAACAGGACGCGCTTGTCGGAAGCGCGCACGGTGCGCTCCGTCAACATGCGGCGGATCTGATACGGCTCCTGGCTGTAGGAGCGCTGAAGCGTTTCCCAGACCTGCTCCTGACGCGCGTGATCGGTCGTCACCGTGAACGCCATGAGCTGGTCGAGCGACATGCCGTCTTCGGCATAGACGTCGAGCAGCTTCTCCGACACGGCCGCGAGACGCAGCCGCTGCTTCACCACGTTCACGCCGACGAAGAAGGCGGCGGCGATGTCCTCCTCGGACTGGCCCTTCTCGCGCAATGCCTGAAAGGCGCGGAACTGATCGAGCGGATGGAGCGGCGCGCGCTGGACGTTCTCGGCCAACGAGTCTTCCTCGGCGGAGATGTCGACGCTGGGATCGCGCACGACGCAGGGCACCGGCGCGGTCTTGGCGAGACGCTTCTGTTTGACGAGAAGCTGGAGCGCCCGGTAGCGCCGCCCGCCGGCCGGGACCTCGAACATGCCGGTCTCCACGCCGTCGGCGTCGAGAACCGGCCGGACGTTGAGGCCTTGCAGGAGCGTGCGCCGGGCGATGTCCTCGGCCAGCTCCTCGATCGAGACGCCGGCCTTCACGCGCCGGACGTTCGACTGGGACAGAACAAGCTTGTTGAAGGGGATGTCGCGCGACGACGACAGGGTGATCTTCTGAACGGCAGTAGCCATCGGGATGGTCTCCGCGACGGGCGCCGAAAGACTCTCTCTCGGCTTCCAACCCGTCACGAAGACCGGCGCAGCCCTCTTCCTC
>CAVZBZ010000013.1:0-658218 GCA_963773665.1 uncultured Alphaproteobacteria bacterium | reverse complement strand
TTTCCGCGAAGCGGGCAAGCCGGAACTGATGATTGACCGAACTCACGGCGGAGCCTCTCCGGAACATCAATAGTCCACGTCGTCACTGGTGGCGTCAATTCCTGGGCGGGATCGGAACCTGCGTCGATGCTCGGCTCGGTTCGCCTGGATCTCATCCCACAGCAACATCCGGGTACCCACCGCCGCGCTCGAAGCCGACGCGCTTGCCGGCCTTCTTTGCGGTCGCCTCGCGACTAGGCTTTTTGCACCCACTTTGAAGTGCAGCCTTTGATCTGGCGTGGACGATGCAGACTAATCTTGCGATGAGCCGATCGATTTCATGGTAGGCGAAGCGATAGGCACCCCGGGAGATTCGATTTCGGAATATGCCACGCTCGCTTATTCCAGTGATGACTCCGCAGGGTTCGCTCCGCCTTGATCAGGCCGATGACGAGTTCGCGCTCGAGAGCGGGCTGGCTGATCGGCTCGAGAAGAGTTTCGAACGGGGTTCCGCTCATGGCCTTCTTCACCTCGGCACGAGCGAGGCTGGAAGCGTCTTGCCGGCCTCATTGGCGTGGTGGCGGGATTTCGGCATGCGCTTCATCGCCGATCTCTGTGCGCTTGGCGATGCGAAGGGGCCCGCCGGCCGGCCGGAGCTCGCCGCGCCGACATCAAGCGAGCTCGCGGCGCTGATTGATGACGCGCCGCCCATGCGCGGCGGCGAATACCTGCGGCCCGACGTGCTGGCGCAGCACTGGGGCGAGATCGGGCAGGCTCTGGAGGCCGAACTCACCGAAAGCGGACTCTCCCTCAACGAGTTCTTGAAAGCCCGCGACAGTCGGTGGCGATTGGTCGGTCGCGTGCATTTCAATCTCGCGGAAAATCGTCGGGACCCGGAGTGTCCATTCGCCTTCATGGCGACCTATACGTCCGGCCTGGCGGCGAGCGGCGCTTTGCGGCATTTGCCGCTGGGCCAGGCCTTACGCGAGTTTGCGGGCGTAGGCGACAAAGCCAAGCTCCTGCAACTCTTGGATCCGGTGAGCCGCGCCAGCGAGGCTTGCTCCTGGCTGAAAGCGATCGTTGACGCCGGCGAGATCTTTCATCCCTTGCGGTGGACGCCGCAGGAGGCGCTGCGCTTTCTCCACGATGTCGATGCGATGGAGCAGGCCGGCCTCGTGATTCGCATGCCGGCCAACTGGCGCATGAACCGTCCAAGCCGGCCGCGGGTCGAAGCGACGGTTGGTTCGACTTCGCCGTCCGTCCTTGGCTTGGACGCGCTGCTCGATTTTCAGGTCGGGGTGAGCCTCGACGGCGACGCGCTGACCGACAAAGAAATTAAAGAACTTCTCGCTTCGACCGATGGTCTCGCGCTGGTTCGCGGCAAATGGGTCGAGGTCAACCGTGAGCGCTTGCAGGCGACCCTCGATAAATTTCAGGAGATCGAGCGCCTATCGCGAAGAGAAGGCGTGCCGTTTGGTCAAGCCATGCGTCTGCTGGCGGGAGCCGAAATCGACGGCGGGGCCGTCGCCGAGCCGACCGCGCGATGGGCCCATGTCCAGGCCGGTCCCTGGCTCGCCGCGGCGCTCGAGGGATGCCGGAGCCCCGAGGGCTTGGCCAGGGTTAATCCGGGCGAGGCCCTGCAAGCGACGCTGAGGCCCTATCAAGAGACAGGATTGCGCTGGCTCCATCTCTTGACCCAGCTTGGGCTCGGCGCCTGCCTCGCCGACGATATGGGTCTCGGCAAAACGATTCAGGTCCTGGCGCTGCTTCAGACGTTCAATGAACAGCCCAAGGGCTCGGCACAGAAGACGCCAAGCCTCCTGGTCGCGCCCGCTTCGCTTCTGGCCAACTGGGCGCTCGAAGCCGCGCGCTTCACGCCGCGTCTGAAGGTCGTGATCGCGCATCCCTCGTTCCAAGCGGCGGACGAATTGGGCGCCATGAGCGACGAGCGCCTGGCGGAGACCGATCTGGTGGTGACGAGCTATGGGACGCTGCTGCGCCAAAGCTGGATCGGCCAAACGTCCTGGCGCCTCGTAGTTCTCGACGAGGCCCAAGCGATCAAGAACCCCAACGCCAAACAGACCAGGGCCGTCAAATCCTTGAAGGCCAAGGCGCGCATCGTCCTCACCGGCACGCCGATCGAAAACAATCTGCGCGACCTGTGGTCGATATTCGACTTCGTCAATCCGGGTTTGCTTGGCTCCGCGAAGGCCTTCGCGCAACTCGCCAAGTCCCTCGCCTCGCAGCCCCATATCTCCTATGCCCCGCTGCGGCGGCTGGTGCAGCCCTATATCCTGCGCAGGCTTAAGACCGACAAGAGCATCATCGCGGATCTGCCCGACAAGACAGAGGTCAAAGCCTTCTGCCATCTGACCCGCAAGCAGGCGGCGCTCTATCAAGCAGCAGTCGCTGAGTTGGAGGAGAACCTGAAGCAATCGGGTGACGGGATTGCGCGACGGGGGCTGGTGTTGTCCTCGCTGATGCGCCTCAAGCAGATTTGCAATCATCCTTCGCAATGGCTGGGTGACGGCGTCTATGACGAAAACGACAGCGGGAAATTCGAGCGCCTGCGGGAAATCGGCGAGACCATCGCAAGCCGCCAGGAAAAGCTTCTCGTGTTCACGCAGTTCAAGGAGATCATTCCTTCGCTGGAGAAGCTGCTCGCTGCGGCGTTCGGGCGTCCGGGCCTTGCTCTCCATGGCGGCACGCCGATCGCCAAACGCCGTGACCTCGTCAAGACGTTTCAGGAAGACGAGCGCACGCCGTTTTTCGTCCTCTCGATCAAGGCCGGCGGCTCCGGGCTCAATCTGACCAGCGCTTCGCATGTGGTGCATTTCGATCGCTGGTGGAATCCGGCGGTCGAGAGCCAGGCGACCGATCGCGCTTATCGCATTGGCCAAAGGCGCAATGTGCTCGTGCACAAATTCGTCTGCCGGGGGACGATCGAGGCGAAGATCGACCTGTTGATAGAATCGAAACGCCAGTTGGCGGACGATTTTCTTGCTGCCGGCGCTGAGATAAATCTCACGGAAATAGATGACCGCGAACTACTGCGGCTTGTCGCGCTCGATCTCAACGCCGCGATGACGGAAGGGGCTGCGTCGTGAGCTATTATGGCTTTCGTCCCTACGTGCCAGTCGCCAAACGCCGGGCGATCGCAGCGCGGGAACTGGAAAAGTTGAGAAAGAAGGGCCGCAAGATTTTGCCGGTGGTCCTTGAGGGCCGTTCGATCGCTCGAACCTTCTGGGGCAAGGCCTGGTGTGAAAATCTTGAACGCTATTCCGACTTCGAGAATCGCCTACCGCGCGGCCGAACCTATGTTCGCAATGGCTCAGTCGTCGATCTGCAGATCGAGCGCGGTCAAGTCCGGGCGACGGTGAGTGGGTCGGAACTCTACACTGTTAGGATCGATATCGACACCATTCCAAAGGCGCGCTGGGAAGCGATCCGTTGGGACTGCCTTGGCTCCGTTACCTCGCTGGTGGAATTGCTTCAGGGAAAGATTTCCAAAAACGTGATGGAGCGCGTGTGCCGAGAGGGGGATGGACTCTTTCCGAGCCCCCGTGAAATTAAGATGAGGTGCTCGTGCCCGGACTGGGCGGACATGTGCAAGCACGCGTCTGCAGTCCTCTATGGCGTCGGCGCGCGGCTCGACGCGGAGCCGGACTTCTTGTTCGCGTTGCGCGGCGTCGATCGTTCGGAGCTGATCGCCGGCGCCGGGAGGAATCTGCCGATCGGGCAAACCCAAGTCGCCGCCGAACGCATCGTCGCTGAGGACGATGTCGCGGCGTTGTTTGGCCTCGAACTTGAGCCCGCGCCTGGATCAAAAGATGCCGACACGGGTCTGAAATCGGGGATAAGCGGTAGGACTAAGCGAGCCACGCCTTTCAACCGACCGCCGGCGAAAGAACCGATCCCGCTCAACAGCAACTCCATGAGAACCAAGCCGACGCCGACCCGCTCAAAGGATGCGAAAACCTCTCAGGTTTCGAGCGGTGCGCGACCTCAGACGACCGACGCCAACGCGAACCGCGCTGAAGCCCGAATCGCGCGAGGGAAGACGAAATCAGCGACTCCGCCAATTCGGTCGCCCAGAAAAGCGCCAAAGCAGGACGTTGCGGCAAGCGAACCGGTTGCGGCCCCATTCGGACCGAAATCCCGTCGTGGCGCTCAAACAATTGCCGCGAGATGGACGAAGTGGAAAAAGCAGAAGGCCCGCGATTCTTGAGTGTGGGCCCAGTCCCCGATTCCCAAAGAGCGACATTGTCCAACTTGGACCCGAGCCAAAAGAGCGCGACCCTGCGTTCCGGCGGCGGGCGTCCGTTTGACTATGCGGTCAGAGAAAAACTGATGAATTTCGCCAGCGCCGCCTCTGAGCATCCGGCTTTCGCCAGGGAGCTTCCTCGTTTGTCTCCGAAGTGCGACGTATGTTTTCGGCCGATGAAATTCGCTGCCATCTCGCGCAACTCGAACGCGAGCGGACCGAAAGAGACGCCAAGAATCGTGAGAGGGACGAGGTTGAGTTCCACTATGAGAGCCCGGCCGACACTTTTGCGAAGAGCGTCGAGGCGTACTGAAGTCTGCGAACATTGAGATTGCCTGGCCACGATAGATGGTGACAGCCCGATTTGTTTCGCAGGCAGATCTCGCAAGACCGCCGCGCATCTCGGCATGCGCCTGCCGGGCACTGGTCGGGGCTCATCCGTTACCGGCGATAAGGGCGAACGCGCAGGCAAGCCGCCGCCTATCTTGGCCCCGTTGGGGAAGTTGCACCTGTCGACAAACTATGCAGCAATTGACGCCAGGGAAGAAAGAGGTCGGCTTATGCTGTCCTGGCTACCTCGCCGGCACGCGAGAATAGAAATAGAAGCCGAAGCCGAGGCGCTAATCCGCGATTTCGGCGAAGTCGCCTATTCCGAGGCGTGTCGACGTGAACACGAGGCCAGTTCCCACGCAATCGCGAGAGATTGGGGTTCTGTTGCTTTGGCGGTTGCGCGCCTGATCGGCAAGCGCACAGACGTCGACCCGCTGGTGCGCTTAGCAATGAATGCCGTTCTCGTTCCCGATCGAGAAGACGCCGCGCCGCGCAGGCGCCGATCCCTTCCTGGACTGACGCCGCGCAAGCCCCGATCCCTTCCCGAGCTGACGCCGGAAGCGGAACTGACGCGCGTCACCGCTCCTACGACGCACACGTTCCGAATCCAATTTGTCGGCGCGGCGCCGGATCGCGGACCGACAACTTTGAGGGAAGTCGAGATTCGGGTACCGGATGTGTCGGCAGCTATCGTCGCCGCCGCGAATATCGCGTGGCCTCCTCGAACGATAGGACTGCGCATTCTCGACGACAAAGGTCGCGAGGTCTTTAAGCGACAGAAGGCTTATCGTCGATAGGGTTAGGGAATGCCCGATTTGATTTACTGCTGACCTAGACGAGGCGTCAGAGAATTCGCCGGCGCAGGTGTCGATGCGCTTCATCACCGGATGGATGGCGTGCCGCTCGCGCCAGCGCGCGACCTCGGCTTCCTCGACCTTGGCAAGCTCGGCGATGCGCGCGTCGGAAAACCCCATGCGCTTGGCGCGCGCGAGCCGCTCGCGGAACTCGTCCGTCCCGGCGAAAAGCGGCAGAAGCGCGTCCTTCCCGCGGATCGCCGCCTCTTCCTCGACGACGCCGCGGATCTCCTCGAGGAACCACGGATCGTATTTGCAGGCGGCGTTGATCTCTGCCGTGGTGAGGCCCTGGCGATAGGCTTGCGCTATGACGAGCAGGCGATCGGGCCGGGGCTTTGCCAGCTCGGCGCGGATCGCGTTCTTGTCGCCGGCAAGCGCGCCCGGTATTTCGATCTCGTTGAAGCCGGTGAGGCCCGTCTCCATCGAGCGCAGCGCCTTCTGCGCCGATTCGGCGAAGGACCGCCCGATCGCCATCGCCTCGCCGACCGACTTCATCGAGGTGGTGAGCAGCGGCTCCGCACCGGGAAACTTCTCGAACGTAAAGCGCGGCATCTTGGTGACGATGTAATCGATCGTCGGCTCGAACGAGGCGGGCGTCGTGCCGGTGATCTCGTTCCTCAGCTCGTCGAGCGTGTAACCTACCGCGAGCTTTGCCGCGACCTTGGCGATCGGAAACCCGGTCGCCTTCGATGCCAGCGCCGACGAGCGCGACACGCGCGGGTTCATCTCGATCACGACGAGCCGTCCGTCCGCGGGGTTGACGGCGAACTGCACGTTCGAGCCGCCGGTGTCAACGCCAATCTCGCGCAGCACCGCGATCGCGGCGTTGCGCATGCGCTGATATTCCTTGTCGGTCAAGGTAAGCGCCGGCGCCACCGTCACCGAATCGCCGGTGTGGACGCCCATCGGATCGACGTTCTCGATCGAGCAGACGATGATGCAGTTGTCGGCCCGGTCGCGCACCACCTCCATCTCGAACTCTTTCCAGCCCAGCACCGATTCCTCGATCAGCACCTCGTGCGCCGGCGAGGCGCGCAGGCCGCCCGACACGATCTCCTCGAATTCCTTCTGGTTGTAGGCGATACCGCCGCCGGTGCCGCCGAGCGTGAAGGACGGGCGGATGATCGCCGGCAATCCGACATGGCGGAGCGAGCCCCGCGCCTCGTCGAGCGAGCGCACCAGGCGGCTCTTCGGCGAGACCAGGCCGATCCGGTCCATCGCCTCGCGGAAGAGCTGACGGTCCTCGGCCTTGGCGATGGACGCGGCACTGGCGCCGATGAGGGCGACGCGATGGCGCTCGAGCGCGCCCATGCGCACAAGGTCCATCGCGGTGTTGAGCCCGGTCTGCCCGCCCATCGTCGGCAGGAGCGCGTCGGGGCGCTCGGCTGCGATGATGCGCTCGACGAACGCGGGCGTGATCGGCTCGATATATGTGGCGTCGGCTAGCCCCGGGTCGGTCATGATCGTCGCCGGATTCGAGTTCACCAGGATGACGCGGTAGCCCTCTTCCTTCAGCGCCTTCACCGCCTGCACGCCGGCATAATCGAACTCGCACGCCTGGCCTATCACGATCGGCCCGGCGCCGATGATGAGGATGCTCGATATGTCCGTGCGCTTAGGCATGGCGATGAGCCGGTTTTGACAGAAGCGTCCTCATCTCACTTCGGCCGCGCCATCATTTCGGCGAAGCGGGTGAAGAGGTGGTGGCTGTCCTGGGGGCCGGGACTGGCCTCCGGGTGGTACTGGACCGCGAACACGGGGCGGTTCTTGAGCCGGAAACCCTCGTTCGAGCCGTCGAACAGCGAGACGTGCGTCGCCTCCGCTTCGGGCGGCAGCGTCTCGGGCAGGACGACGAAGCCGTGATTCTGGCTCGTGATCTCGACCTTGCCGGTCTCGAGGTCCTTGACCGGATGATTGGCGCCGCGGTGCCCCGTCGCCATCTTGCGCGTCCTCGCACCAAGGGCGAGCGCAAGGAGCTGTTGGCCGAGACAGATGCCGAAGATCGGCTTGCCCGTTGCCATGAGCGCACGGATGACCGGCACGGCATATGCGCCGGTCGCCACCGGGTCGCCCGGCCCGTTCGACAGGAAGATGCCGTCGGGAGCATGGCGCAGGATGTCCGCGGCGCCGGCCGTCGCCGGCACCACCGTCACCTCCGCGCCGAGGTCGGCGAGCATGCGCAGGATGTTGCGCTTGGCGCCGTAATCGACGGCGACGACCTTGAAGCGCGGCGTGACGAGCCGGCCATAGCCCTCGCCCCAGCGCCACGCGGTCTCGTCCCACGAATAGGTCTGTCGGCAGCTCACCGTCTTGGCGAGGTCCATGCCTTCGAGCCCCGGCCAGGCGCGCGCCATGTCGTGGAGAGCGGCGATGTCGATCGCGCCGTCCGGGGCATGGCAGAGCGCGCCTGTGGGCGCGCCGCCCTCGCGGATGCGGCGCGTCAGCGCGCGCGTGTCGATGCCGCACAGCCCGGCGATGTCGTTGCCCTTGAGCCAGTCGCCGAGCGGCTGCACGGCGCGCCAGTTCGACGGCTCGGTGATGTCCTGGCGCAGCACCACGCCGCGCGCCGCCACGGTCGTCGCCTCGATGTCGGCCCGGTTGGCCCCGACATTGCCGATATGGGGAAAGGTGAAGGTGATGATCTGCCCGGCATAGGAGGGATCGGTGATGATCTCCTGATATCCCGTCATGCTGGTGTTGAAGCAGACCTCGCCAACCCGCTGGCCCGCGGCGCCGAAACCCTTCCCCCAGAAAACGCTGCCGTCCGCCAGAACAAGCGCGGCGGTAGAGCCTGGAGGACGGGTCAACATCTTCATGCCGTGAACCGGGTCCTTCTGTTCGCGCGCCAACGGGCGCCCGCGGAAACCTCCGCGGCGCTCGCTTCGCGACGTTCGGATTGAAGCGTTGAGATAGCCCTCGAAAGCGCCCGGGTCAAGTTTGCCGGGACAATTCGGCTCTGCTAACGTCCGCTGCCACTCGTGCGGAGGATGGCGATGCTGCGGCAGCGCTTCAACGACGCCCTGAAGCAGGCGATGCGCGCCAAGGATACGCTCGCGCTTTCGACCGTGCGGCTCATCCTCGCCCGGCTCAAGGAGCGCGACATCGAGGTGCGGCCCAAAGGCAATACCGAAGGGATCGCCGACCCCGAGATCCACACGATGCTCCAGGGCATGATCAAGCAGCGCCGCGAGTTGATCGAGCTTTACGAGAAGGGCAACCGGCGCGACCTCGCCGACAAGGAGCGCGGCGAGATCGCCATCATCGAGAAATTCCTTCCGCAGCAAATGGGCGAGGCCGATATGGAAGCCGCGATTCGCGCGACGATCGCCGCGATCGGCGCCTCGGGCATCAAGGACATGGGCCGCACCATGGCGGCGCTGCGCGAACGCTATGCCGGCCAGATCGACGCGGCCAAGGCGAGCCAGGCGGTCAAGCGGCTTTTGGGGTAGAAGCCGGCGCGGTATGATCGGCGCCGGGCACACACATGGCCTTCCCGCCGCAGTTCCTTGACGAGATCCGAAACCGCGTATCGCTCGCGAGCGTCGTGAGCCGGCACGTGAAGCTCGTGCGGCGCGGGCGCGAATATGTCGGCCTGTGCCCGTTCCACAATGAGAAGACGCCATCCTTCACCGTCGTCGAGGACAAGGCGTTCTACCATTGCTTCGGCTGCGGCGCGCATGGCGACGTCATCGGCTTCTCGATGCGCGTCGGCGGCGCCGGATTCCGCGAGGCGGTCGAGGCGCTCGCCAAGGAAGCCGGGCTGCAGGTCCCGGACGAGCTGCCGGAGGACCGCGAGCGCGCGGCGCGCACCAAGACCCTGCACGACGTGTGCGAGGCCGCCTGCGTCCTCTTCGAGGCGCAGCTCAAGGAGCCGGGCGCGCAGAAGGCGCGGGACTATCTCGCGCGGCGCGGCCTCGATCAGGCGACCATCGCGCGCTTCCGCCTCGGCTGGGCGCCCAGCGCGCGCGACGGGCTGAAGCGGGCGCTTGCCAAGGAATTCGAATCCCCCCTCCTCGTCGAGGCGGGCCTTTTGCGCCGGGCCGAGAACGGCGACACGTTCGATTTCTTCCGCGGGCGCGTCATTTTCCCCATTTCCGACCGGCAGGGCCGCGTCATCGCCTTCGGCGGCCGGCTCATCGAGGAGGGCGAGCCCAAATACCTCAACTCGCCGGACACGCCTATCTTCGAGAAGGGGCGCACGCTCTATGCCGTGCATCTGGCCAAGGCCGCGCCGCGCTCGGACTTGGTGCCGATCGTCGCCGAAGGCTACATGGACGTGATCGCGCTGCACCGTGCCGGCTTCACCGGTGCGGTAGCACCCCTCGGCACCGCGCTCACCGAGACGCAGCTTATCGAGCTGTGGCGGCTCGGCGACCGGCCGGTGCTGTGCTTCGACGGCGACAAGGCCGGGCGCAACGCCGCGGTGCGCGCGCTCGACCGCGCGCTGCCGCTGCTTCGCCCCGAGAACGGCCTCCGGTTCGCCCTTCTGCCCGAGGGCGAGGACCCGGACTCGCTCGTCAAATCGCGCGGCGCCGAGGCGCTCAAGGCCCATCTCGAGGACGCGGTACAGACCTCGGAATTCATCTGGCGGGTCGTGACCGAGGAGCGCGAGCCTTCGTTCTTCGACGCGCCGGAAAAAATTCTGCGGCTCCAGGCGCGCGTCTATCGCCGCATCCGCGCCATCGCCGATGGCCAGGTCCAGCGCGAATTCCAGCATCACCTGATGGACCGCATCTGGCAGTTGCGGCGCCGCGTGCGGAGTGCGCGGGCGATCGAGAAGATGGACGCGCTCTCGCCCGCCGTCCGCGCCACGCGCGCCGCGGGCTGGGCCGATCAGACGCGCGTCCGGCACCAGGAGACCCTTCTGCTCGCCATCGCGCTCAACCATCCCGAGCTGGCGCGCAGCAGCATCGATTCCTTTGCCGCGCTCCGCGTGCGCGATCGCGACATGAACGAGCTGTGGCAGTACGTGATCGACCAGATCGCCTCGGAGGACAGCCTGACCGGGAGCGATCTCCGCGCCGGGCTCGACCCGCGGCTCAACAAGATCGCCGACCGGCTCAATTCCTCGATCCTCGACAAAACTCACTATGCCCGTCTTGCCGGGGACCGCGAGTTTGCCGGGCTGGTCTGGCGCGCGGCGAGGGCCAAATACGAGCTGCCCGAGATCGAACGCGAGCATCAGGAGGCGGTGAAGCAATGGGCCGAGGACGGCAGCGAGGAAAACCTCGCAGCCGTGATCGAATACAAGAACGAGATCGCCCGTCTGCGGGAGCAATCCGTTACCGCGGAGTTAACGGCCGGCTAGCGCCGGGCCCCGTCCTTGCATTCGCTCGACGCCGCCGGAGGACCGCTTGACAAGGCTTGTCCGGCGCTCTTTAGAGGCAATTACCTTCCTGGTCTTGACGCCGTGCTGGCGAGGCTCCACTTCTCCGGCACGGATAAGGCCCGGACGCAGTGGACGCGAGAACGGAATGCGGCTGCAGCGAGCTTTGCTGGAGTGGAAGGGCGGAAACGACGGCACCACGGGCGGGGGATCCGTTTGCAAGGACCGCGGAACGACGCAAGGTCCGGTGCTCGATCAGGAAGAGAAGCCACGGGGCGCATGGCCACCGCAGTCGCTTGACCGCGGAACGCGCTCTTTTTTTATGTGATGGCAGGGCGGGATCGAGATGGCTAGCAAAGCGGCGAACACGGCGGAAGTGACCGAGGCTCGGGACGACGCGGCGGAAGCGCCGATCCTCGACACCCTCGCCGCGGCGATCAAGAAGATGGTCGCACGCGGCAAGGAGCGCGGCTACGTGACGTACGACGAGCTCAACGCGGCGCTGCCGCCTGAGCAGGTATCCTCGGAGCAGATCGAGGACACGATGACGATCCTGTCCGAGCTGGGCGTCAACGTCGTCGACAGCGAAGAGGCCGAGGACGCCGCCGGCGACAGCGAGGGGGCGGACGGCGAGCCGCGCGCGAGCGGCAATCTCGACGACGAGGATATCGGCCGCACCGACGACCCGGTGCGCATGTATCTGCGCGAGATGGGCACGGTCGAGCTGCTGTCGCGCGAGGGCGAGATCGCGATCGCCAAGCGCATCGAGGCCGGCCGCGAGATGATGATCGGCGGCCTGTGCGAAAGCCCGCTGACGATCCGCGCGCTCCTGGGATGGCGCGAGGCGCTGGTCGAAGGCAAGATGCTGCTGCGCGACATCGTCGATCTCGACGCGACTTACGGCAACAACACCTTCGACGCGACGGCCGTGCCGGTCGGCGAGGAAGGCGAAGAGACGGAAGAGGCCGAGTCCGAGGCCGAGGGCGAGGAACGCCCGCCCGACGGCGTCGCACCCGACGGCGAGGATCCCGACGCCGACGCCGAGGAAGCGTCGATCTCGCTCGCGGCGATGGAGGCGGAGCTCAAGCCCCAGGTCCTGGAAAAGCTCGAAGCGATCGCCGCGCTCTACCGCCGCCTTCACCGGCGCCAGGAGGAACGCCTCATCTCGCTCCGCGGCGGCGAGGAGCTGCAGAAGCTGTCCGAGAAGCGCTACGACAAGCTGAAGGCGGAAATGGTCGAGGCGATGCAGAGCGTCCGCCTCCACAACGCCCGCATCGAGTTCCTGGTGGGGCAGCTCTATACCTTGAACCGCCGCCTCGTCGCCGCCGAGGGCAGGCTCCTGCGGATGGCCGAACAGTGCGGCGTGAAGCGGCAGGATTTCCTCAATCACCACATCGGCTTCGAGCTCGCGCCCGACTGGGTGCAGCGGGTGCGACGCCTGCACGGCAAGGGCTGGTCCGGCCTCATCAACAGGTACGGCAACGAGGTGAAGGGGCTGCGCACCGACATCGCCGCGATCGCCGGCGACGCGGGCCTGCCGACGTTCGAGTTCCGCCGCGTCGTGCAGACCGTGCAGCGCGGCGAGCGCGAGGCGGGCCGCGCCAAGAAGGAGATGGTCGAGGCCAACCTCCGCCTCGTCATCTCGATCGCCAAGAAATATACGAACCGCGGCCTGCAGTTCCTCGACCTGATCCAGGAGGGGAACATCGGGCTTATGAAGGCGGTCGACAAGTTCGAGTACCGCCGCGGCTACAAATTCTCGACTTATGCGACATGGTGGATCCGGCAGGCGATCACCCGCTCGATCGCCGACCAGGCGCGCACCATCCGCATCCCTGTGCACATGATCGAGACGATCAACAAGCTCGTCCGCACCTCGCGCCAGATGCTGCACGAGATCGGCCGCGAGCCGACGCCCGAGGAGCTTGCCGAAAAGCTCGCGATGCCGCTCGAGAAAGTGCGCAAGGTGCTGAAGATCGCCAAGGAGCCGATCAGCCTCGAGACGCCGATCGGCGACGAGGAGGACAGCCACCTCGGCGACTTCATCGAGGACAAGAACGCGGTGCTCCCGGTCGATGCCGCGATCCAGGCGAACCTGCGCGAGACCACGACCCGCGTTTTGGCCTCGCTCACCCCGCGCGAGGAGCGCGTGCTCCGGATGCGTTTCGGCATCGGCATGAACACCGACCACACGCTCGAGGAAGTCGGCCAGCAATTCTCGGTGACGCGCGAGCGCATACGCCAGATCGAGGCGAAGGCGCTGAGGAAGCTCAAGCACCCGAGCCGCTCGCGCAAGCTCCGCAGCTTCCTCGACACCTGATCTTCCGCCCGATCGCGGGGCCCGTAGTTCAGCTGGTCAGAACGCGCCGCTCATAACGGTGTTGTCGCAGGTTCGAGTCCTGCCGGGCCCACCAACCCTGCCCGAAACTGGGCACTTCCCCTGCGGCTTCTGCCGGCCGCGCGGCAATGCCCTGGGCGAGCGCGGCGTGAGAGCCGCGAATGCGGATTTCGTTGTCGTCCACCTCGACGCGCTCGACAAATCGCCGGATGTAAGCCTTGCGGAAACCGCTCTCGCGGTTGCGTATCGCTTGGCGAATGGCGGTTGCGAACCGATCAAGGTTCTGTGGCGTCAGCAAGTGCACCGGAACATGCCGCTTGCGGTCCGTGAAGCTAATCAGCCGGATAAGCTCGTCCCGTCTCCGCTCAAGACGGGACGCTGTGTTCTTCAAGGAGTTGGTGCGGGGCAGTGTGCCGTCCGCGACGGCCTCATAGAGCCGCTCAAGGACGCTGGGCCGGGTAACTAGGATTGGTCGCCGCGCTACAACTTGGCGCCGACGCAAGGCGCGCTCGCCGTTCGCTTTAATCGGAATTGTCTCGATGCGGTCGCGGAAGCCTGAACCCGGTGAGCGCCGCCGAGCGCACCGCGATGCGCCATCGAAAAGCGGGATGTGGCTGGCCGAGTTGGGCTGCGTCTCGCTGAAGCCGCGATGGCGCCGCTTCGCGGCTCAGTCCTCTTCGTTCTCTTCCACCTGTCGCACCGGGCTATTCGGTTCGACATCGCGTCGGCGGCGTTGCCGATAGGAGCCGTCACGCGACATCCACTCGCCTTTCGTGGCCTGCATGGCGTTGTGGTCCCATTCATCCGTCCAGTCGCCAAGCGAATAGCCATACCATGGCGTCTGCGGCGTCAGCCCCGGCAGCCCCAGCTTCTCCCAAAGCATCTTGGCGTTCTCCATGAATTCGCGCTTGGGGAGCGCCAGCGGCGGCATCGGATGCTTCATCGTCGCGTCGATGAGCATTGCCGCGTCGAGCGGCGGGGTGGTCTCGGTCCGCGGCACATGCCCCGCCTCGCGGTTGGGAACGATCAGCGTATCCTCGGCCGGATTGCAGCGATAGGACATCGCCCAGAAAATCGAATCGGCATTGTCGGGATCGATATCCTCGTCGATCGCGACGACGAATTTCCCGATCGCGGCCTGGAGCGTCAGCGAACCTTGCAGCGCGCGCCAGATCTCGGTCCGGGGCGTGAAGCGGGCGAATTGCAGAAAGATGAAGCGCCGTAAATTGGTCAGCGGCTCATGCAGCGCCACGCGGCGGATGCCGGCGATGCCGAGATTGTCGCGCAGGTGAACCATGAACAGCGGCTCGTAGGCGAGGCGCTTCACCACGCTCGATTCGCTTGGCGTCACCTGGGAGATGATCGAGGTCATGATCGCGTCGCGGCGGCGGGTGATCGCCGATACCTCGATCACCAGATTGTAGTCCTCGAGCGCGACATAGCCGTGGGATTCGCCGAACGGTCCTTCGGGCTCGAGATATTCCCAATCGACATAGCCTTCGACGACGACTTCCGCCTCGGCTGGCACCAGCAGGTCCACCGTCCGGCCCCGCACCAGATTGATCGGGCCGCCGGCAAGGCCGCCGGCGACGCCCAGCTCGTCGACATCGAGGCGCAGTTTCTGCGGGCCCTGAAATCCCACGACCGGCGGCGCGCCGACAATGATTGCGACCGGCATGCGCTCCTTGCGATTGCGGTATTTCTGCCAATGCACCGAGCCGCCGGCGCGCAGATTGACCAGCATCATCATGCCGAGGCGCGTGCCGGATTTGAGCTGCCCGCGATAGGTCCCCATGTTCTGGATGCCGGTGTCGGGGTCTTTCGTGATGACGCCGGTCGCGGTGAAATAGGGAGCGGCGTCGAAGCCCGGGGTCGAGATCGGCACGGGCAGCGATTCGAGCCCGTTGCCAGGGCCTTGCAACGCCGCGCCCTCGACCACCACCTCGTGGCACGGTCCTGTCTGCAGGATTCGCGGCGCAATCGGATATGCTATGGCGCGCTGCCACGCGCCCGCGATATCGCCAAGCGCGGGCACGTTCATGCCGATGCGATAGATTTCCGCATTGGCGGCATAGGCGCCGATCACCACGGGAATGTCGTAGCGCCGGCCCTTGCTGTTGACGATGTTGGTGAAGAGGAACGCCTTCCGGTCCTTCTCCGCGATGCCGCCGCGAAACTGCCATCGCACCAGCGGATGCATCTCGGTGTCCTTGTTGACCGGTGCGTCGATCCGGTAAAGCAGCCCGGCGCGATCGAGCCGATCGAGATGCTCGTGCAGATCGGCGTAAGCGCGCGGCTCTGCCGCTCGATCGGTGTCCATCAGACGGGCTCGATGATCGACGTCGGAATCAGCAGCGAATCATAGACGCAAAGACGTTCCTTGAAGAGCAGCCGATCATTCGGCCGAACGATATGGTCGATGTAGCGGCCGGCGATCAGGATTTCCGTCATTCGGTCGGGCATGGTGCGGACGACGAGGAAATTGGCTTCCGCCGCGACGTGGTCCGCGGCCGTTTCGAGGATTTGCAGATTGCTGATGAAATGCCGCAAGGTCCGGGTCTGCGCCATGGCGGTGTGCCGCACGGCGTAGGCGCGGTCGCGGAGCATCCCTCGGCCTTCGCAATGCATGATGGCGATCGGCAGGCCGCGCAGGTAATTCTCGCGGGGCACGATCCGATAGAGACAATCCTCGGTGAAGAAATCGGGCCAGCGATCGAACTGTTCGTTGTCCAGTGTGGCGGCGTAGTCGTTGTTGAGCTCGGTGACATCGAGATGAAGCTGAGCGCGCGATTGCCCGATGAACTGGGCTCCGCCCTGGCTCATAGCCCCATCACCTCGACGTAGTGCTTGTACAGGCCGCGCACGCCAGCCTCGGTGACCATGGTGTCCGCGTCGGCGACGCCGCGCCCGCCCATCTCGACGATGGCCTGCGCGTCGGGATAAGGGCCTGCCCCGAGCTGCGACATCTCGATAACCTCGCTATCGTCGATGGACACCAGCCCGGCCGGCCCCATCAGGTTCGCCTGCCGGATACGGCGCTGGCGCAGCTCCGGCGTGTCGTCGGCATAACCGAAGAACGTCCAGTTCAGGTCGAAATGGCCTGGCCCGCGCGGCACGATCTGACGCATCGCCAGGGTGTTCGATTGCTGCTGCACGATCAGGTTCGGCCAAAGCGTCTGCATCACGACGGTCGCCGGGCCGGGAAATTCCGGCATCGGCTCCAGCAATCGCGGGTCCTCGAGCTTGAGGTCGGCGCGGAAGTTGCTCATGACCTTAGTCGCGTCGTTGAGCGCTTGCGGCCCGCGCCGGCTGATCAGCGCGCCATGACGCCCGGTCTCATCCATTTCGACGGCGGATTCCTGATCGAGGCGGAAGAGCCCGAAGGTGATGAGAAAGACGTGCAGCACGCTCGCGTGATAGGGGTCCTTCAAATTCTCGACCATCAGCTTCCAATTGCACGGGATGCGCTGCCGCATGTAGCCGAGGAGCGAGAGCGGCCGGCCGTCGAAGACGCGGTCGAAATAGGCGAGCATCTTCGGGCCGAGATAGTCCTCGAACGGCTCGACCGAGCGATCGAACGACGCGAACACGGCGCCGTTGCGCACAGCCACCTTGAGCGGCTGCACCTCGTGCTCGTCGAGCTTGAAGTCGGCGCTCATGCCGCCCCGCCCCTTGTAGCCCTGCCGGAAGGGAACGCCGGTCAACTTGCCCGTGAGATCGTAGGTCCACTGATGGTAAGGGCAGACGAAGCTCCGGGCGTTGCCGCGATCGTTGCGGCAAAACGCAACGCCGCGATGAGCGCAGCGATTGACCAGGCCGTTGACCTTACCGTCGAGGCCGCGAACGATCACGACCGGCATGTCGCCGATGGCGGTGGTGATGAAATCGCCGGGATTGGGGATCTCGGGCTCGAGCGCGACATAGGACCAGGTGCGGCCGGCGAAGATGCGCTCCTGTTCACGCTTGTAGATCTCGGGATCGGTGTAGATCCAGAACGGCACGCGGGACGGCCCGGCTTCGGGCCAGCGCCGATCCGTCGAATTGCTCGCGGGAGAAGTCATCGGGGCTCGACCCTCAAGGCTGCATCGCAGGCCGCAGCTTTGCCCATCGTTTGGCCAGTGTAGGACGGTAGCTCAAGCCAATTCCAGGGTGCACGGCGCCGGTGCTAGGCTCGGGCGGCCGGGAGGGAGCCATGGCCGAGCTTGTTCGCCATCATTCACATTGGGGCGCCTTCAGCGCAGTCGTCGAAGGCGGCCGCGTTGTCGGCGTAAAGCCCTTCGAGCACGACCCCGATCCCTCGCGCCTCATCGAGGCGATCCCGGCCGCGGTGCATTCGGCCCTGCGCGTGGCGCAGCCAATGGTGCGGCAGGGCTGGCGCGAGGGCGGCGGCGGAAGCGGCGCCGGGCGCGGGCGCGAGCCGTTCGTGCCGGTGTCGTGGGAGCGCGCGCTTGACCTCGTCGCGGGCGAGATCGACCGCGTGCGGCGCGCGCATGGGCCGGCCGGGATCATGGGCGGGTCGCAGGGCTGGTCCTCGGCCGGGCTCTTCCACGAGGCACGGGTGCAGGTACGCCGCTTCCTCGGCGCCTCCGGCGGCTTCGTCGACCAGGCCAGCAATTACAGCTTCGGCACCGCGCTCACCTTCCTGCCGCACATCCTTGGGAGCGCGCAGGCGGTCACCGGCCCACTCACCTCGTGGGCGTCGATCGCGCGCCATGCGCGGCTCATAGTGATGTTCGGCGGCGCCAATCCCAAGAACACGCAGGTGGCGAAGGGCGGCTCCGCCTATCACGCCATCAGCGGCTGGATCGACGCGCTCGAGAAGGCCGGCGTCGCCATCGTCAACGTGAGCCCGGTGCGCGAGGACGGACCCGGCACCGCCGCGGAATGGATTGCGATCCGGCCCAATACGGACACCGCCATGATGCTGGCGCTGGCGCACACGCTCATCGCCGCGGATCGGCACGACCGCGCTTTCCTCCAGCGCCATTGCGTCGGGTTCGAGCGCGTGCTGCCGTATCTCATGGGCGAGAGCGACGGCGTGGTGAAGGACGCGGTCTGGGCCGCGCGCATCACCGGGCTCGCGCCCGAGACGATCCGCGCGCTCGCGCTGCGCATGGCGGAGACGCGCACGATGCTGACCGCGTCGTGGTCGCTGCAGCGCGCCGACCACGGCGAGCAGCCTTATTGGGCGCTCGTGCTGCTCGCAGCGTTGCTCGGCCAGATCGGGCTTCCGGGCGGCGGGGTCGGGTTCGGCTATGGCTCGTCGGCCAACATCGCCGAGGCGCCGCTGCTCTATCCCGGCCCGGCGATGACAGCGGCGCGCAATCCTGCCGGGCTCGCGATTCCGGCGGCGCGGATCGCCGACTGCCTGCTTCATCCCGGCGCGCGCTACGACTATGACGGCAGGAGCGCGACATATCCCGACATCCGGCTCGTCTATTGGGCGGGCGGCAATCCGTTCCATCATCACCAGGACCTGAACCGCCTGCGCCGCGCCTGGGAGCGGCCCGAAACCGTCATCGTGCACGAGCCGTGGTGGACTGCGACCGCGCGCCACGCCGACATCGTGCTGCCGGCGACGACCTCGCTCGAGCGCAACGACATCGGCTGCGCCGCGCGCGACCGCTTCGTCATGGCGATGAAGCAGGCGATCCCGCCCCAAGGCGATGCGCGCGACGATTTTTCCATATTCGCCGAGCTGGCACAGCGCCTGGGCTCGCACGCGGCGTTCACCGAGGGGCGCGACGAGCGGCAATGGCTGCACCACATCTGGGACGAGTTCCGCGCGCGGGCGCAGAGCAACGAGGTGCCCGACTTCGATCGGTTCTGGGAAACGGGATTTGTCGAGATCCCGCAGCGGAGCGAGGATCATGTGTTGCTCGCCGAGTTCCGCGCCGATCCCGAGACGCATCGGCTCAAGACACCGTCGGGCCGCATCGAGCTTTATTCCGAGCGCATTGCAGGGTTCGGCTATGACGACTGCCCGCCGCATCCGGCCTGGATCGAACCCGCGGAATGGCTCGGCGCGCGCGAGGCCGCGGATTTCCCGCTCCATCTCGTCTCGAGCCAGCCGCGCTACAAGCTGCACAGCCAGATGGACCACGGGCCGGTGAGCGCGCTTGGCAAGGTCGGCGGACGCGAGGCGATCGCCATCCATCCTGCCGACGCGCGCGTCCGCGGCATCGCCGACGGCGACGCGGTGCGCGTCTTCAACGACCGCGGCGCGTGCTATGCCGGCGCGGTCATTTCCGACGCGGTAACGCCGGGCGTGGTGCGGCTCTCCTGCGGTGCCTGGTACGATCCCGAGCATGACGGCGAGGCGGCGGCCTGCGCGCATGGCAACGCCAATTTGCTCACCCGCGACAAGGGCACCTCGCGCCTCGGCCAGGGCCCGACCTCGGCGACGGCGCTCGTGGAGATCGAGCGCGCGGATGACGCACCGCAGGTCAGGGCGTTTGCGCCGCCGTCCATCGCCTGATCGGATGTTACGCGTGCTCGAGCCAGTCGAGTACGAGTTCGGCAATGGCGTCGCTGTTCTGCTCCAGCATCAGCATGTGGCCATTGCCGACAATGCCGCGGTCACCGAGATAGAGGAAGTCCGCCCTGGCGCCTTCCGCCCTCAGCCATGTGACGATCGACGCGTCGAGCTCGCGCGGATGATCGAGATCGTTGGTTCCGGTCAGCACGAGGACGCGCGCGTCGCGCAGGGCTGCAAGATCGCGCACCCGCACCTGACTGCCGCCGACATTGCGCCGCTCGTATAAGAGCCGCGCCGGAATTGGCAGAAGCGACGCCGCGTAGGCGTCGATCAGGTGCCGCGGGAAGAACAGGCTTTCGCCAATGAGCTTTTGTTCGACGAAAGCACGCTCTGCGACCGATGGCGCGCGCTTGTCGCAGCGAATGCGCTGCGTCCCGGCCTTGAGTTCTACCGCGGAGTTGTCTTCGTCCAGCACTTCGGGCTGAGGCTGGATGTTTCCCGGCGGCGCGGGGGCGACGGCGATGACTCGTGCGATGCGCGCGGCGTGAAGCTCGAGGAGACGCCAGCCAAAGGCGCCCGACATCGAATGCGTCATCAGGAAGACCGGGGGCGCCAGCGACGCCACCAGCGTGCCGAGGCCCTGCACGATGGTCTCGCCGGTCAGCCGATCGGCGGCGACGAAGCCGCTGCGGCCGCAGCCGGGCCAGTCCGGCACGACGACGCGATGGCCGCGCGCCGCAAAGATATAGGCCCAGCCCGGGCGGCCATCCGCGGTACGCAGATAGCAGCTGCCGGTATGCGCGCCGCCGTGGATCATGACGATCGTCGGCCGCGTTGCGCCAGAAGCTGGCTCGAGACAGTCATAATAGACGGAGGCATCGCCGTCGCTCAGTCCGGCGCTGTGCCGCAAATTCGCCGTCGCGACATTCATGCCTTTCCCAGTGCGCACCATCCGTCACATTCCTCGTGATAGGCGCGACCTCTTATCATAGGCCGAATATGCGCGCGACAGCGGATGCGATCCCGGCCTGCGCGTAAAGACGAGCTTGACCCAAGGCGGACATCAATGCAGTGCCGCCGTTGCATTGTCGCCGACATGTTTTGCTCCGACTTCGTTGTGTCAGTTCACTTGGCCGCTGCCGCGTTGCGCCGATCGTGTTTTCCCGGAATCAACAGGAGCAGTCCGATTGCGCCGACAACAGCAAAGGCCGCACCGTAATAGAACACGGCGGCATGGCCGATTCGATCCCAAAGCAGTCCGGCAACGACGCTCGCTACCAGTTGCAACAGCCCGACGGTGGTACTGTACCAACCGACGCCGCTGGCGCGCAGATGCTCCGGCACGAAATCCGACGCAAACGCCTTGCCGACAGCGCGGAATATCCCTTGATACAATCCGTAAAAAACAAACAGCGCGGCGATCAGAAAGATGTTTTGCGTCAGGGCAAAGCCGAGATAGGCGACCAGGAAGATGACGAACGAGGCGAGCAGGATGTTTCTTCTACCCCACCGGTCGGAAAGAGACCCCGCCGGATAGGAAATCAACGCCGCCACCAGATTGAACGCCGCGTATATCAGAATCGTCGTTTCCAGAGAGACGCCGATCTCCTGTGTCCGCAGGATCAGAAACGCGTTGCTGGAGTTGCCGAGTCCGAACAAGGCGGTCACCAGCAGATATTGCCAGTAGCTCTTCGGAAACTGCCGCAGGCTGACATCGATCTTCGATTTGGCGGCCACCGCCGCATGTTGCTCCTTCACCAGCAGGATCATGAAAAATGCCAGCAGGCCAGGAATGATCGCCAGATAGAAAACGGCGCGTATACCGACATGGAGCGCGTAGAGGAGAAAGACGGCCAGCAGCGGCCCTAGGAACGCGCCCGCATTGTCGCCAAAGCCTTCGAGCCCGAAGGCTCTGCCTCTGTCTTTCTCGTCCACTGATGATGCGATGAGCGCATCGCGCGGCGCGGATCGGCTCCCGGCGCCAAGCCGGTCCAGTAACCGTGCGCCGAACACGCCTTGCCAGGCCGTCGAAAGTCCCATCAGCGGCTTGGCGACCGCCGCTAGAAGATAGCCGGCCAGTGCGATGGATTTTCGCTGTTGAAGCTTGTCCGACAGTGCGCCGGAAAAGCCCTGCACGATATTCTGCGTGGCCTGGGCAAAGCCGTCCACGAGGCCAATGATGCTGCCGCTTGCCTTCAGCGTTTGCGTCAGAAAAACCGGCAGGACCGGGTAGAGCATCTCCGTGGAGATGTCAGCGAACAGGCTGGAGAAGGCGAGAAGAAACGTGTTCCTCGAAAGCCCGGCAAAGTATCGTTGGATTGCTGATCTGGCCATGGATGACCAACCCCGTTCATTGCATCGCTTGCGCAAGGGTGATACCGCCGAGCGCGCTGACAACGACGACCAATGTTGGTGCGCGCCGGACGGTGAGCAGGACAAAGCTGACGAGCGCGCTTCCGAGATCTTCCGGCGTCCTGCCGAGCTCGTCCAGACAGAGTGCGGCTAGCGGACGGTCCCTCTCGGACTTGTGATGTCGGCGACAGGTTTTTTAGCAATGGACAAGGTGTTGAGCTGTCATCGTCATACTCTTACATTCCTTTAAACATCCGCGCGACAGGAGCCATGCGATGACGCGCAAATTCTTCTTTTTCTCCGAGATGGGCTACAACGCCTACCCCAACGAAGCCGCCGAGCGGTACGGCTACACAGCGCTCATGTTCCCGAACAGCATCTTCGACCGGGAGCAGGCGCGCGACCTCTGGCAGATGTTCCTGCGCGAGCACGAACATGCGTCCGAAATGGGCTTCGACGGCTCCGTGTGCAACGAGCACCACAACAACGTCCTCTCGATGCAGGAGAGCGTCAACATCTCGGCCGCTGTGGTGAGCCAGCGCATCAAGGGCATGATCGCGCTCATCGGCAATCCCCTGCCGATTCACGACAATCCGGTGCGCGTCGCCGAGGAGATCGCGATGCTCGATCTCATCTCGGGCGGGCGCATCATTTCGGGTTTCGTGCGCGGCACCGGTGTCGAGCAGCTCTCGACCAATGCCAACCCCGCCTATAACCGCGAGCGGTTCGAAGAAGCGTTCGAACTCATCAAGAAGACGTGGACCGTGCCCGGTCCCTTCCGCTGGGAGGGCAAGCATTATCACCTCCGCGTGGTGAACCCTTGGCAGCTGCCGTTGCAAAAACCGCATCCGCCGATCTGGGCCGCCGGCATTCTGAGTCCCGAGACCATTCGCTGGGCAGCGAAGCAGCGCATCACTTATCTCGTCCTCGGCAGCGCGCTGGACGCGACGGCCGCCTGCCGCGACATCTACTTCGAGGTCGCGCGCCAGGACGGCTGGACCCCGACGCCGCAGCATCTCGGTTATCTCATCCACACCTGCGTCATGGACACGGACGAAGCGGCCTACGAGATGGGTCGGCACCATTACGGCGGCTCATCCGTCATCGGACGCAGCGGTGGGGCCGCGGCATCGGCGCTGACGGCAGGGACCGGCTCCGCCGGGGTGACGAGCGGCGGGCCGCATCCCGAATGGATGGCGCCGCCGGGATACATGTCGAAGCAGGCCAAGACCGGCAACATGGCCAAGGAGCGGCGCATGTCCGAAGGGAGCTACGAGGCCGCCGTTCGCGCCGGGCTCATCGTTACCGGCAGCCCCAAGACGGTCATCCAGAAATTCAAGCACATCATAGACCGTACAGATCCTGGCTACCTGACCTTCTGGGCGCGCGAGGGCAAGAAGCCGCACGAGGCGACGATGCGGGGCATCGAGCTCCTCGGCAAGGAAGTCATTCCTGCGCTCCGCGAGCACCAGTCGGCGCTCGTCACCGGCAAGGAGGTGACGCCATGGCCGCAATGAACAACGCGCCGCTGCAACTCATCGAAGCGGCCGGGATCACGGTCGGGCTGAGGCGTGGCGGCAAGGGCGCGCCGCTACTTGTAATCCACGGCGAATTGGGCGTGCCAGGCTGGCTCGACAGTTTTGCGCGTCTCGCCGAACATTACGACGTGATCGTTCCGTCTCTCCCCGGCTATGGGCAATCGACCCGCCCGGATTGGATCATGGGGGTACACGATCTCGCCGCCTGGGTGACGTGGTTCGCCCGGGATCTCGATGTTCGCACGCCAGTGAATGTGATCGGCTGCTCGCTTGGTGGCTGGATCGCCGCCGAGATAGCGACCGTCGCGCCGCAGTTCATCAACAAGATGGTGTTGGTGGGCGCGATGGGCATCAAGCCCGAAAAGGGCGAGATCTTCGACTACTTCCTCGACTCCGGAATGACGGGGCTGCGGCGTGCCTTCCACCAGCCCGATGAGTTGGCCGAGTTCATGCGCTACTGGGGCAAGGAATGGCCGCCGGAGGAGGCTGATCTCGTCGAGCAGCATCGGGAGATGACCTGCCGGATCGCGTGGAAGCCCTATATGCACAGTCTCACGCTGCGCCATCTCCTGCCGGGCGTCCGCACGCCGACCTTGCTGATTTGGGGGCGGGAGGACGCCATCACGCCGGTTGACAGCGGCGAGATCTATCAACGCGCCATTTCGGGCTCGCGCCTTGTCACTATCGAGAATTGCGGCCACATGCCCGAGATGGAGAGGCCGGCGGCATTCGCGGAGCTCGTTTTGAATTTTTTACACGCCTGAGGCGGTAGCCGAGGCAGTCTGTCGTCCCCTCGCCCGAACCGCAGCGTCTCGTCGTGCCCAAGGCGCGGTCAATCGTCGTCCAGCGCCTCCCTAATTTTAGTCGCAAGTTCCGCTCCACGATAGGGCTTGCGCAGCAAATGCTTCGCCTCGTACGACGGATCGCCGTTCCAGGTCTGCACTTTCGCGTAGCCGGTGGTGAACAAAACCTTGATCTGCGGCTGCATTTGCCGTGCGACCTCGGCCACTTCGGTGCCGCTCATCCCGTTCAGGAGACCGATATCGGTGAAGAGCAGATCGAACCGTTCGCCGGATTCTCGATCTCGCGGCGGTCGGCCTCTTCCTGCGCGGATGTGGCTATCGGCAGTCGGTCATCGAAGTCGAACGCGTGCCGACCCGTCGGCGGGCGGCCCGGTGACCGCGACGAGCCGCAAGATCGATACCGGGATCAACTGGTTCTGCTCCGCTCATGCGTCGCCACCGCCTTCGCGCGGCCAGCACGAAGCCTACCGACTGAGGGTACCGAAGCGAGTTCCGTAGTCGATGGCAAGAACCTCGCCTGTGATCAGGCCGGGGCCGTCGATGAACCAGCAGATCATCTCGGCGATATCTTCGGCGAACGCGGTTTTTCCAACCGGCGTGATTTTCGCCATCTCGGCGACGCGTTGATTGAAGCGCTCCTCGCCCAACAGATTGCTCATCCAACGCGTTGCGACGAAGCCCGGACATACCGCGTTGACGCGTACGATCGGCGCGAGTTGGCGCGCCAGCGAGATCGTGAGCGAGTTCAACGCGCCCTTCGATGCTGCGTAAGCAATCGAGCTTCCCTCGCCGTTCAAGGATCCCAGCGCCGACACGTTGACGACGGCGCCGGCACCCTGATTTCTCATATGAGGCACTACGGCACGAATCATCTGGTACGCGCCAACCAAGTTGACCGCGTAAATATCGAGGAAGTCCGCTGCATTCAAAGCGTCCAGATCGCCGGCAGGGGCCGGTTTGGTCTTTCCGGCACTGTTCACCAGCACGTTAACGCGGCTCCATCGTTCGACGGCGGCCGCGACCATGGCTTTGCATGCGCTGTCCTGCGACACGTCCCCTTGGTGCAAAATGGCCTCGACGCCGAAATTTCGGCATGAAGCGGCGGTCTGCTCCGCCTCCTCGCGGCTTCGCGTGAAATTTATGACGACACGGCAACCCTTGGACGCCAGCAACTTCGCGGTCGCGGCGCCGATGCCTGTTGCGGATCCCGTGACGATGGCGACCTTGTTCTGAAGTCCCTCGGGCTTGTTCACGGACTCACTCCAAAGGCGGTATGGCTGCTGTCATTCGGCTCGCAGTCAGGACGTGAAGCCGTAAAGCCGCGCAGGATTTTCGACGAGAAGTTTCTGGCGCGTCGCGGCGTCGGGCGCGATCACCGGAATGAGATCGACGAGATCGGCATCGTCGGGCCGCCAGCGGTTGTTGGGATGCGGCCAGTCCGTCCCCCACAGCGCGCGGTCGGGTGCGGCCGCGATGAGCGCCTGCGCGAACGGCACGGCGTCATGGAAGGGCGGCCCCGCGCTCGAGATGCGATCGGCGCCCGATACCTTGACCCAGGCATTGTCGCGCTTCAGGAGCTCGAGCAGCGCCTTGAATCCGGGCGCATCGAGGCCATCCTCGGTCCTTCCCCGGCCCATATGGTCGATGACGAAGTTCGTGCGGAGTGCGCGAAGCAGATCGAGATTGATCAGCATGTCGGCCGGATCGAGCAGAAACGTCACATGCCAGCCGAGCGGCCGGATCCGATCGAGCACGCGGCGCACGACGACGAGGTCGGGCGCCCCGCCGAGATGCGCGGCGAAGGTGAAGCGCACGCCGCGGACTCCGACCGCGTGCAGCGCCTCGAGCTCTTTGTCGGTGGCGCTGTCATCGACATGCGCGATACCGCGATAGCGCCCGCCGCTTGCGGCGAGCGCCGCGATCGTAACATCGCGCGCGTCATATCGCGCCTGCACGATCACCGCGTGGTCGAACCCGAGATGGCGATGCAGCGCGTTGAGCCGCGCCGCGTCGAGCTCCGGATATTCCGTGCCCTTGCCGTAGACGTGGCAGTGGATGTCGACCGCGCCCGGCGGCGGCACGAAAGCGGGCTTGCGCGGGTTGGGATCCGGATAGGTCATGTGTTTCTCCGCTCGATCGTCAATACGCCCAGGGATGGATAAAGGGCCAGGGCGACGCTTCGGCGCCCGGCTCGCCCAACACTTCGATCACCGCCGGCACTTTCCCCGCCAGCGCGCGTACGAGCGCCGGGCGGAGTTCCTCCGGGCTCCCAACCGTGGCGGCCTCGGCGCCGAAACTGCGCGCCAGCGCGGCGAAATCGGGGTTGGTCAAACGGTCGCCGATATGGCGGCCGCTATAGGTCACTCGCTGGTCGCGCAGGACATTGCCGAAGCTGCGGTTGTTGAAGACGATGGCGACAACGTCGATATTGTGCTGCACGGCGGTCGCAAGCTCTTGCACGCCGTACATGAAGCCGCCGTCGCCATTGATCGAAATGACCGGCCGGTCCGGCGCGGCAAGCTTGGCGCCGAGCGCCGTCGTAAAGCCGAATCCCAAATTGTCCTGATAGCCGCACGAGATGTAGGTGCGCGGCTCATAGACGGGAAAGGCAAAGCGCGCCGCGAAACCGACCTGGCAGATTTCCTCGACGAAGAGACCGTCGCGCGGCAGGACTTCGCGAATGACGTCGAGATAGGCCACCTGCGGCTGAACCGTCTGGTATTTTTGCCGCGCGCTTTCCTTAGAGATTGCGAACTCCGCGGCCCGCGAAGCGCGCCCCGCCGCTTTGACGCCGAGCGCCGCGGTGAGCGCGCGAACGCCCGACCGGGCATCGCTGACGATTGCCACCTCGACCTTGCGCCGCACCATCTCGGCGGGATCGATGTCGATGCGGACGATCTTCAGACCGGCCGGGAATTTCCGCCAGCGCAGGAATTGCAGCTCCATGCGCGTGCCGATGGCGATCAACACGTCGCATTCGAACCATGTCTCGTAGGCGGCGGCGAAATTGAGGCCGCACGGTGCGTCGTCGCCGACAATGCCGCGGCCGCTGCGATGCGATGTCACCGGGCATTGCAGCAGCTCGGCGAGCGCCGCCACTTCGTCGCGCGCGTCGATGGCGCCCGAGCCGAGCATGATGATCGGCTGCCGCGCGGCGGCGACGATGCCGGCGGCTTTTTCCACGAGCGCCGGATCGGGCTCGGGCGGCGCGTCCGGCACGGCGGGCGGCAGGGTCGCGACCGGCGCCCTTTGCGCCATCGTGTCCCATGGGCATTCGAGCGCCGCCGGCCCTTGCCGCCCGCTTAGCATCCGCGTGAAGGCCTCGTTGACGAGACGGGGTGCGGCGCTCGGATGCTCGATGCGCGCGGCCCATTTGACCAGCGACTTGAGCGTGCCGAGCTGATCCGGCAGCTCGTGCAGGATGCCGTGGCCCTGGCCGATCTCGGCCGCCGGGATCTCGCCCGTGAGGCACAGCACCGGCGCGTTGCCGGCATAGGCGGTGCAGAGCGCCGCCGTGGTGTTGAGCATGCCCGGACCCGGCACGCAGGTATAGACGGCGGGCTTGCCCGACGCCCGCGCGTAGCCAAACGCCATATAGGCGGCGCCCTGCTCGTGCCGTGTGCCGACGAAGCGGATCTCGTTGCGCCGCTCGTAAAGCGCGTCGAAGAGCGCGTAGGTGTGCGCGCCAGGGATGCCGAAGATCAGCTCGACGCCGTTCCGGATCAAGCCGTCCACGATCGCCTGGCCGGATGTCATGGCCTTGCTGCTCACGGCACGAATACCACCGAGCCGAAATTGCGCCGTGCCTCGAGATCGCGATGGGCGGCAGCGGCATCGCGGAGCGCGTAGGTCCGGCCGATCTCGATCCGCAGCACGCCGCGCGTCACGAGATCGAAGAGCTCGGAAGAGGCCGTCTCGGTCGCGCCCGGCGCGCCGAGATAGGTGCTGATTCCCGGTCGCGACATGGCGAGCGAGCCCTTCTTGCTGAGCAGGATGAGATCGACCGGCGGCACATGACCCGAGGCGTTGCCGTAATTGACCAGCATGCCGAACGGCCGCGTGCAGTCGAGGGACGCCATGAACGTGTCCAGGCCGACGCCGTCGAAAACGGCGCTGACGCCCGCCGGCACGATCTTTTTGACATCCGCGACGAAGTCGCGCTCGCGGTAGAGGATCGGATGATCGCAGCCATGCGCCGACGCGACCTGGGCCTTGTCGCGCGAGCCGACCGTGCCGATCACCTGCGCGCCCAAATGCTTCGCCCATTGGCAGAGGATGAGCCCGACCCCGCTCGCCGCGGCGTGGACGAGGATCGTGTCGCCCGGCTTCGGCCGATAGACGCGGTTGATGACCATCGAGGCGGTGAGGCCCTTCAGCATCATCGCCGCCGCCTGCTGGTCGCCGATGGCGTCGGGGAGCGCGATAAGGCTCGCTTCCGGCAGGTTGCGCTCCTCGGCATAGGCGCCGGTCGATTCGTAGAACGGGCCGCCCGCGCCGACATAGCCGACGCGATCGCCGCGCCGGACGCGCGTCACGCCGGGTCCCAGCTCGGTTACGACTCCAGCCGCCTCGTTGCCGAGGATCAGCGGAAAGCGCACCGGCGCCGCGAGATAGAACCCGCCGCGCCGGACATTGACGTCGGAGAAATTGAACGCGATCGCGCCGTGCCGGACGCGCACCTCGCCCGCCTTGGGCGGGGGCAGCTCAACATCCTCCCAGCGCATGACCTCCGGCCCGCCATGCGCATGGATGCGGATGGCCTTCATCCGGTCAATGCCACAGCGACAGCGCGGTCGGCGTCACCAGGATGTTCTGCTGCTTCAGCAGCACGGCTTCGGGCCGATTTTTCGGCGGCCAGACGCCCTTCTCGTGAACCTCGGCGCGCACGCGCTGACGCTCGTTCCAATCCTTGTAGGCCCAGATATGGAGCCACAGATTCTGCACGCCGAACTCGGAATAGCCGGCGAAGACGAGCGGCGAATATTTCTGGCGCTCCTCGATCCGCGCGCTCCACCCGTCGATGACGTGGGGAATGGAGCCCGAGGCATAGGTGTAAGTGCGGATTTCGTAGAGCTCGCCATAGGAGCGCGGCTGCACGGGCGGCGAGAATGGCGCGGCGTTCCAGATGCGGACATCGAGCTCGACGCCGATATCGCCCATCGGCGGCGGATAGTTCTCGACCTTGATCGTGCGGCAGCGCTCGCGCTCGGCCAGATTGGCGTAGGGCCACATCATGTGGATCTGGTTGAGGGTGCCGATCTCGGACTGGAAGAATCCGGCCATCGGCGACACCTTCGCGCGCGCCGGCAACCGCTCGACGAAACGCTGAAGCGCCTGGGGCACCGCGCCGATCCGCAGCACATAGCTACGAATTTCGAGAATCATGTAGGTCCTCCCGACTGATTGGCGATCCTATCACGCGGCGCGGTCAGTCGAACATCAGCACGGTGCGCGCCACCTCGCCCCCCTTCATCGCCCGGAACGCCTCGTTGATGTCGCCGAGCCGGCCGCGGCGGCTCACCATCTCGTCGAGCAGCAGCCTTCCCTGACGATAGAATTCGAGATAGAGCGGAATATCGCTGCGGAAGCGGTTCGATCCCATGCGGCATGTCTGCACCCGGCATTCCGGCCTGATCGCCATCCAGGGAAACTCGATCATGGCGTCGGGCGGCAGGACGCCGACGATCGTCGCCGTGCCGCGGATGGCGAGGCTCTCGATCGCCTGCCGCACGATTTTTGCAACGCCGACCGCTTCGAACGCGTGATCGACCCCCGCACCGCCGGTTAGGCTGCGCACCGCCTTCACCGGATCGTCCTTCGCGGCATCGACGCCGTGCGTTGCCCCGACGCGCCGCGCCATTTCGAGTTTTTCGGCGAACAGATCGACCGCGATGATCTGCCGCGCGCCTGCGATCCGCGCGCCCTGAATGATCGAGAGGCCGACGCCGCCGCATCCGAACACCGCTACCGTCTCGCCCGCCGCGAGGCCCGAGGTGCGCAGCGCCACGCCGACCCCGGTGAGCACGCCGCACCCGACCAGCGCGGCGCGGTCGAGCGGCAGCTCGGGATCGATCCGCACCAGCGAGTTCTCGTGCAAAAGCATGCGCTCGGCATAGCTCGAGATGCCGAGGAATTGCCGGAACGGCGCACCCTTCTGCGAGAGCCGAGGGGGCGCTGTGTCGGGGCGCGTGACGATGTTGCCGGTGCAGAGATTGGGGTGGCCGCTGAGGCACTGGACGCAGACGCCGCAAAATCCCGAGAGACAGGCGACGACGTGATCGCCCGGCCGGAGCGTCGTGACATCGGGGCCGATCCCCTCGACGATCCCGGCGCCCTCGTGGCCCAGCACCATCGGCCGGTCGAGCGCGAACCTGCCCAATCCGTCAACGACATGGAGATCGCTGTGGCACACGCCGGTCGCGACCGTGCGGACCAGCACCTCGCGGCTCGCGGGCTTGTCGATCTCCACCGACTCGATTACGAGCGGCTCGTGCACCTTTCGGAAAACGGCGGCCTTGATTTCCATTTTCTACCTCCCCCTTCCATTATGATGGATGACAGGGAGAACGCGAGATGCAGGTCGGCTTCATTGGGCTCGGCACGATGGGGGCCAGCATGGCCGCCAATCTACAGAAAGCGGGTCACCGTCTGGTGGTGCACGATGTGCGCCGCAGCGCGGCCGAGCCGCATCTTGCGGCGGGAGCAGTGTGGGCGGATGCGCCGGCAAGCGTTGGCACCGAAGCGGACGTTGTGTTCACCTCGCTTCCCGGACCGGCCGAGGTCGAGGCGGTGGCGCTCGGACCCGATGGGCTCGTGCAGACCATGCGCGCCGGAACTGCGTATTTCGACCTCTCCACCAACTCGCCGACGCTGGTGCGGCGCATCCATGCGCGTTTTGCCGAGCGTAGCGTGCACATGCTGGACGCGCCGGTGAGCGGCGGCCCGCGCGGCGCCAGAACCGGCCGGCTCGCCATCTGGGTCGGCGGCGAGCAGGCCGTTTTCGATGCGCACAAGAAGCTGCTCGATGCCATTGGCGATCAGGCACGTTATGTCGGCGCGATCGGCGCCGGCTCGGTGGCGAAGCTCGTGCACAATTGCGCCGGCTATGCCATCCAATGCGCGCTGGCGGAGGTTTTTACCTTGGGCGTCAAGGCGGGCATCGACCCGGCTGCGCTGTTCGAAGCGGTCCGCCAAGGGGCCGCGGGACGGCGCCGGACATTCGATGCGCTCGTCAACCAGTTTCTGCCGGGCGTTTACGATCCGCCGGCCTTCGCGCTCCGGCTCGCGCACAAGGATGTCGGGCTTGCCACCGCGCTCGGGCGCGAGCTTGCCGTGCCGATGCGCATGGCGAACCTCGCGCTCGAGGAGCTGACCGAAGCCATGAATCGCGGCTGGAGCCAGCGCGATTCGCGCGTCGCCATGCTGTTGCAGGAGGAGCGCGCCGGCGTCGAGATCAAGGTCGATCCGGCGCGCCTGCGGGCAATCATCGAACGCGACGCGGGGTAAGGCTTGCGCCGCGTTCTCGTTCCGATCGGGCTCGCGCTCGCCCTTGTCGCCGCCGGCTGCGCGTCTCCGGTCGTCGTCCCGATCGACGCGCCCGCCTTCGACGCCAAGGCAACCGCGCTCGATCAGGAGCCGGCCGATGTCAGCAACCCTGCCGCCGAGCAGCGCCGCTTCCAGGAAGCCGGCGACATTCGCAAAAACATCCTGGACTACGACCGGGCGGCGCTCGACGCAAACAGCGTGGCGCTCGCCGAGGCGATGGACAATCTCGCCTGGGACTACCTCAACGATGCCATGCTGTCGCAGGGCATGCTGCATAACGCCGATCGGGCAAAGACGCTTTACGCGCAGGCCGGGACCCTGTTGCGGCGCGCGCGCGCCATCGACGAACAAGCCCTCGGCCCCGACGACGTGCATATCGCCAGCGTCTCCTACCATCAGGCGCTTCTCGCCGGAACGCCGAAGGACCATCAGGCGCTCGTCGCGCGCGCCGTATCGATCTACGAGAAGCGCATCGGTCCCAATGCCCCGGTGATTGCCGAGGTGCTGGCCGCCACGCTCGGCGGATATGTCGAGCGCGTCGATCAGTATCGCGAGGTCGAGGCCGTCCTCAAGCGGGTGGTCTCGATCAGAGAGGCGGCGTTCGGTCCGGACGACCGCCGCGTGGCGGACGCGCTCGAACGGTTGGGATATTTCTATTTCACCAATCTCGACCGCTACGACCTCGCCGAGGAGGTCGAACAGCGCGCCCTGACGATCTACGAGAAGACCCTCCCCAATTCGCCCAAGATCGCCACGCTTCTCCTCAGCATCGCGGAGAACTATCAGGCGCAGCATCGCCTCGGCGAAGCCGAAGGGGTATATCGCCGGGCGGCCGCGATCTTCACCGCCGCGCTTGGCCCCGACGATCTCTATGTCGGACTCACCTTGAATGCCCTTGCGGCAGTCTACCGTGACGAGGAGCGCTACGAGCCGGCCAAGGATACGTTTCGCCGCGCGCTCGAGATTTTTGCCAAAGTCTATCCCGAGAACGATGCGACCACCGCGTTCTATACGTCCCAGATCGCCGACATTGACCGGCTCGAAGGCAAATTTGCCGAAGCGGACGCGCTGCGCGATCGGGCGCGGGACTTCGCGCGCCGCCATGGCAGCGACCCCGACGACATCGGCTTCACCGAGCTCGATCTCGCCGAGGGACGGTTCGACGCCGTCGAAAAAGTCGAACGGAAGAAACTCGCCCAGATCGGCACGCAGGCCTACCCCTTCGATCCCGGCGGCATGTACATTCACGACACGCTGGCGCGTGCCCTGGACGGGCAAACCCGTCTCGCCGAGGCTGCGGCCGAGAGCAAGGTGGCCGTGGCAATCGCGACCGCAAGGGCCGCGCGCGACGCCGGACAGCGCTCCGTCGGTGCTACGAACGAGCGCAAGTCGCGCCGCGGCATCGTCGGACGATTCGTCGATTACGAAGAGCGGCTGGCGCGCACCGATGCCGAGCAGCGTCAAGGCATCGTGGGGAAAACCTTTCAGGCGGCCCAACTCGCCGCAACGTCCTCGACGGAACAGGCGGTTGCCGCCATGGCGGTGCGGTTTGCCACGTCCGACAATGCATTGGCGAATCTCATCCGCGAGCGCGATGACGCACAGCTCGAGCGCCAGCGCATCGAGGAATCCCTTACGGCCGCACTCGCCGCCGGCGACCAGTCGCGCGACCCGAAAATCGAGGCGGGCATCCGTCAGAATCTGGCCGCAGCAGATGCGCACCTCGGCGGTCTCGATGCCGAACTGGCGCGCGCCTATCCGCAATACGCCGAGATCACCAATCCGGTCGCCGTCACGATTGCGGAGGCGCAGCGCCTCATCGATCCGAAGGAAGCGCTGCTGACTTATTTCGTGACCGATGACGCGAGCTACCTGTGGGTCGTGCGGCACGATGCCGCCGCGCTCCTCCGCCTCGACATCGATCGCAAGGAGTTGCTCGTCGACGTGTCGAAGCTGCGCAGAGGTCTCGACCCGACTGGCCGCTCCATTCACTCGCCGCAAGATATTCCGCGCTTTGATGTAAGGGCGTCGTTCGATCTCTACGAGAAGATACTCGCCCCCGCGATGCCGCTCCTCGAGGGCGCAGACTCGCTGCTCGTCGTATCGGACGGCGCGTTGCAAAGCCTGCCGCTCGGCATCCTCGCGACCGAGCGGCCGAGCCCACTGCCGAGCGGCTTTTCCGCCTATCGCTCCGTGCCGTGGCTGGCGCGGCGCTTTGCCATCACGGTATTGCCGGCCGTATCGTCGCTGCGCGCCTTGCGGGTCTTCGCGCAATCGCGCCGCCCGTCGGTTGCTTTTGCCGGCTTCGGCGACCCGCTCTTCAGCGGCGCTGCCGGCGGCCCGCGCGGTGTGGATGCGGCGAAGGTCATGCGCGGCGCCGAGATCGATGTGACGGAGCTTCGTAACTTGCCGCGGCTGCCGGAGACCGCCGATGAACTCACCGAGGAGGCCCGCGCGCTTGGCGCGCCGGCGAGCGCCGTTCACCTGCGCGAGCACGCGACCGTCGGCGTGGTGATGCATGCGGATCTCGCCGACACGCGCGTCATCGCCTTTGCCACGCATGGTCTTATCGCGGGCGACCTGCCGCTGCTCGCCGAGCCGGCATTGGCGCTCACGCCGCCGGCGATCGCGACGCCGGAGGATTCGGGGCTGCTGACAGCGTCCGACGTGACCGAGCTCAAGCTCAATGCCGACTGGGTGGTGTTGAGCGCCTGCAACACCGCGGCGCCCGACGGAAGCGAAGGCGCCGACGGCCTGTCCGGACTGGCGAAGGCCTTTTTCTATGCCGGCGCGCGCGCCGTGCTGGTGTCGCATTGGCCAGTCAACTCGCGCGCGACGGTCATGCTGATCACCGGAACCATGGACATGCTGGCGCGTGACCCAGGCATCGGACGCGCCGAGGCATTGCGACGCGCCACCATGTCGATGATCGACGCGTCAGGCCGTGAGCCGGACATCGAATATTTTTCCCACCCCATGTTTTGGGCGCCGTTCGTGATCGTCGGCGAAGGCGGCGCAGGACGTTGATGTCTGCCCGATCGTTCTACACGCCCAGGAACCGCGACTTCGTTTCGTGATCCTCGGCAAGCTCGGCCGGCCGGCAGTGATGCACGATCTGTCCTTTGCTGACGATGTAGATGCGGTCGGCGTGGCGCAGCACGAAGGCGAGCTGCTGCTCGACCAGGAGGATCGAGGCGCCGCCTTCCTTGAGCGTCGCAACCAACCGCCCGAGTTCGCGCACCATGAGAGGTGCCAAGCCCTCGGTCGGCTCGTCCATCAGCAGCAGATCGGGATTGCCGACGAGCGCGCGGCCGGCGGCCAGCATCTGCTGCTCGCCGCCCGAAAGCTTGTTCGCGGTCTGGCCAAGCCGCGCGCCGAGCTGGGGAAAGAGCGCGATCATCCGGTCGAGCGTCCACGGTGTGGCGCCGCGGCGCCGCGCCGTGACCTCGAGATGCTCGCGCACCGACAGCGAGGGAAATATCCGTCGCCCCTGCGGCACGAGGCCAACGCCCATGCGCGCGATCCGGTGCGCGGGCATGTGGGTGATCTCGGCATCCTTGAACAGAATGCGCCCCCGGCGCGGCGGGGTCAGCCCCATGATCGAGCGCACGAGCGTCGTCTTGCCGACGCCATTCCTGCCGATGACGGCGACGACCTCGCCGCGATCCACGTTGAGCGACATGCCCTGCAGGATATGGCTGGCGCCGTAGTAAGTATGGATGTCCTCGACCTGGAGCACGGCTTCATTCCGCTCCGAGATAGATTTCGGTGACTTGCTTGTTGGCGCGGATGGCGGCCTCGTCGCCCTCGGCGATCAGCCGTCCCTGGTGCATGACCGCGATGCGGTCGGCGAGTTCGAAGGCGACGTCCATGTCATGCTCGATCATCAGGATCGTCATGTCGCGCGGAAGTTGCTGCACCATCTCGACGACGCGGCCCGTCTCGGCCGGCGACAGGCCGGCGGTCGGCTCGTCGAGCAGGAGCAGCTTCGGCTCGCCGGCAAGCGCGAGCACGAGCTCGAGCTGACGCTGCTCGCCATAGGAGAGATTGCGCACGATGCGCCGCGCGGTCCCGGTGAGTCCCCACTGTTCGAGGAGACGATGAGCCTCGTCGCGCGCGCTGCGAGCGCGCGACGCCGGCTGGTAGAGCTGGAGGCCGCGCCCGGCGGCGCCGTCGAGCGCGAGCAGGACGCTGTCGAGCACCGTCAGCCGTGGAAACAGGTTGGTGACCTGGAACGTGCGCGCGAGGCCGAGCCGCGCGCGCCGGTCGGGCCGGAGCCGCGTGATGTCGTGGCCGAACAGTGCGATGCGGCCCGCGGACGGCATGACGTTGCCCGATATCGTGTGAAAGAGGGTGGTCTTTCCAGCGCCGTTGGGCCCCAGGAGCACGCGCCGCTCGCCCTCGCTGATCTCGAGCGACACGCCCGCCAGCGCGGTGACGCCGCCAAAAGCCTTGAACACGTTTTCGACGGCGAGCGCGGTCATTGTTCGGCGCGGCGCTGGCGGAAGTCGACGATGAGGCCAATCAATCCGCGCGGTGCGAACAGCGTGACGAGCACGTAAATGACGCCGAGGACGAGAACCCAGTGCTCGGTCATCGAGCTCACGTAATCCTCGAGATAGACGATCAGCGCGGCCCCGATTGCGGGTCCCAAAAGCGTGCCGGCGCCGCCCAGGATCACCATGATCAGCGCCTCGGCCGACTGGATCACGTAGAGATATTCGGGGCCGACGAAGCGGTTGAAATAGGCGTAGAGCGCGCCTGCGAGCCCGGCAAAGGAAGCGGCCAGGACGAACGCCACGAACTGATAGCGCCACACATTGTAGCCGAGCGCCTGCATGCGCGATTCGCTCTCGCGAATACCGCGCAGCGCGCGGCCGAACGGCGACATCACGATGACGACGAGCAGCAGCGCGGCGAGCGCGACTAGCGCCAGCACGAAGTAGTAGAACGCATCCGTGCCCTCGAGCGACCAGCCGAAATTGGGGCGGGGAACCCCTGGCATGCCGTCATCGCCGTTGGTAAGCGAGCGCCAGCCGAACGCCACGCTCCACACCACTTGGGCGAGCGCAAAGGTGATCATCAGGAAATAGCTGCCGCGCGCCCTGAGCACGAGGGGAGCGAACAGCGCGCCCGTTATGGTGGATGCAGCAAGCGCCGCCGGAAAGGCTATGGCGCTGCCCACGCCCGCGCGCAGGATAAGAAGCGCGACCGTGTAGGCCGCCACCCCGAAATATGCGGCATGCCCGAGCGAGGCGAGACCGGTATAGCCGAGCAGCAGGTCGAGGCTCATCGCGAACAGCGCGAAGATCAGCATCCTCGTCGTGAGCCCGACATAGTACGGCCGCAAAACATGCGGCAGCGCGAGAAAAAGCGCCAGAACCAGCACGAATGCGGCAAGCCGCGCGGTACGCCCGGTCATTGGCGGCCGAAAAGCCCGGTCGGTCGGACCACGAGAATGACGGCCATCGGCACGAACACTGTGAACAGCGCGAACTCGGGAAAGAACGCCTTGCCGAAATCGTCGAGGATGCCGACGAGCAGCGAGCCGGCGAGCGCGCCCCGGAGGCTGCCGAGCCCGCCGACTATCACCACGACGAAAGCGAGGATGAGGGCGTCGAAGTCGCCGCCGGGATAGAGGCTGAGCACGGGCCCGGCGAGAACGCCGCCCAAGGCCGCGAGCGCCGCGCCGGCCGCGAACACCAGCGTGAACAGGAGCGAGACATTGATGCCGAGCGCGCGCGCGATTTCGGAATCGTCGACGCCGGCGCGCAGCATGGTGCCGAGCCGCGTATGCTCCTGAAACCACCACAAACCGCCGGCGATGACGAGCCCGACGGCGATCAGGAAGAACCGGTAGACGGGATAGGCGAAATCGCCCATCGCGATCGAGCCCGCGAACAGCCGCGGCTGGGGGGCCATCAACGGGTCGCCGCCCCAGATCCACAGCGACAGATCGGCGAAAATGAACAGGAACCCGAAGGTCAGCAATGTCTGCGGCAGGTCGTCGAGATGGAAGCGTCTGAGGAAGAACCGCTCGATCGCGGCACCGATGAGCGCCATGGCGGCCGCGGCGACGATGAGCGCCAGAACGAAACTGCCCGTAAGCTGCATCACGCTGAGACCGATATAGCCGCCGACCAGGTAGAACGAGCCGTGCGTCAGGTTCAGGATCTTCATCAGCCCGTAAATGAGCGACAGCCCGGCAGCGAGCAGAAACAGCAGCATTCCGTACGCGACGCCGTTGAGCGTGTGAATCACCCAGATCATGAAGCGGCCCCGTTCCCGGCGAATTGGCGATCGCCGCCCGGCGCCCGCCGTTCGGGCGGCACCGGGCGGCGGCGCGGCCCTACTTCTTCGCCAGCAGCTTGGCGCAATCGTTCAGTGACCCTTTGGAATCCTTGTAGGTGGCCTTGAACGATTCGAATTCATCCGCGGTATAGGGCCAGAACTGATCGACATGCTGATAGGTCGCGATCGGCACGTTGCCGAGCTTTCCGTCAACCTTCTCGGCCTGGCGGATATACATGGACTGGATCACCTGGCCGTACTTGTCGAGCGTGATGTCGCCCTTGGGCGACGGGAACTTCACCACCTTGAGCGCGGCGATGAACTTCATCGTATCCTTGAGATCGCCGTTGACCGCCGTGATCGCATCGACGATCGCGTGCGCGCCGACATAGCCATTGGGGCCCTCGTTCGACGGCATATTGCCGTTCATCCGCTTGCGGAATTCCGCGACGAATTTCTCGTTCTCGGGGGTCTTGAGCATCGGCGTGTAGAACAGGCTCGAATACATGCCGAGCACCGCGTCGCCGAGCTGCGCCTGGTTCGGCTCGTAGACGACCGTGCCGTAGATGTCCATCACCGGCAGCTTGTCCTTCAATCCGAATTCCGAATATTGCTTGCCGAGGCGGAGTCCGTCGGCGCCCGGCTCGAACACGACCACGCCATCCACGGCACGATCGAGGTTCGTCAGATAAGGCCCGAAGTCGGCGGTTCCGATCGGCGCCCAATTCTCCTGCGCGACCGTTCCGCCGAGCTGGCAGAACGACTGCGCGAAGGCAAAGATCGTGTCCACACCGCCCGCGTAATCGGAGCCGATCGTCGCGACCTTGCGCCAGCCTTTCTTGTAGGCCCAGTCGGCTGCCGGGGCCGAGACCGAGCGGCCATTCTGCGAGGTGCGGATGAGGTACGGGTTGGCGAGAGGGCCGGGCATGGTGAGCTCGTCGGCGCCGGCGTCGCCGGACAGGACCAGGGGGACCTTGCTCTCACGCGAGTAATCGTTGACCGCAAGCGCCTCCCCGGACGAGATGATGCCGGTGAGCACCTGCGCGCCGTCGCGCTCCACCAGCTTGCGCGCTTTGGTCACGGCGACGTCGGGCTTGCCCTGCGTGTCCTCGACGATCAGATCGAGCGGGTGCCCGCCGGCCTTGTTGCCGACCTCGTCGAAATACATCTTGAGGCCGGTCACGGCCTGCTGGCCGTTCTCCGCGAAATTGCCGGACAGCGGCATCAGGATGCCGATCTTGATCGAGTCGGCCGCCCGCGCCGGCAGGTACGCCGCACCCAGCGTCAGCGCGGCCGCCGTGCCGCACAGTACCGTCATCCTGGTCGCCATGACGCTTCCTCCTGTTATTGCCGTGGGACTATTGGTTATTTTGAATTGGACGCGATCAATGTGAAGTTCCGGTCCCGGACGGTCAAGTACTATCCACGGAGAGGAGAAGCCGATGGCAGAGACGTCGCGTTCAGAGCAATTGCGCGAAACGCTGAATCCGCTCTTCGGCAGGCGCAAGCTCAAGCTCGGCACCTTCTCGAGCAATCTGAGCCACGGCTGCGCGATCTCGAAAATCGAGGGCACGCTCAAGGCGGATTGGCCGAGCACGGCCGCGCTCGCGCAGATGGGCGACGAGATGGATTTCGAAGCGCTCGTTCCGGTCGGCCGCTGGAAGGGATTCGGCGGCGCCACCAATTTCAATGGCGCGGGTTTCGAATCCTACACTTGGGCTGCGGGAATCGGCGCAATGACGCGCAAGTGCGGCGTCTTCGCGACCTCGCACGTGCCGACGGTCCATCCGGTGATGGCGGCAAAGCAGGCGATGACGATCGACCACATCACCAATGGCCGCTTCAGCCTCAATGTCGTCACCGGCTGGTTCCAGCCCGAGATCGAGATGTTCGGCGAGCCGCAAATGGACCACGACACGCGCTACGAGCGCGCGATCGAATGGCTCGAGATCATCAAGCTCCTGTGGACGCGCGAGGAGGAGTTCGATTTCGACGGGCGCTTTTATCGCATCAAGGCAGGCTGGCTCGCGCCGAAGCCCATTCAGAAGCCTTATCCCGTGGTGATGAATGCCGGCGGCTCCGACAAGGGCCGGGAATTCGTCTCGCGCTTCTGCGACGTGGCGTTCACGGCGCTGGTGTCGCACGAGCCCGATGCGATGGCGGCCCAGGTTGCGGCGTACAAGCGCGCGGCCTGGGAAGCGCGCCGGGTGGAGCTTCCGGTGTGGACCAATGCCTACATCGTCCAAGGCGAAACCGAAAAGGAGGCGCGCGACTTCTTCCACCGCTATGTCCACGACGAGGGCGATTGGGAGGCGTGCGACAATCTCGTGCGGCAACTCGGCATCAACAGCGAAACCTTTCCCGCTGCCGCGCTGCGCGAGCTGAAGATCCATTTCATCGGCGGCTGGGCGGGCTACCAGATCGTCGGCACCAAGGAGCAGGTCGTGGACGGGCTTGCCCGGCTGGCGCAGGCGGGCTTCGACGGCGTCATCCTGTCGTGGGCGCGCTATGTCGAGGGCATGCGCGAGTTCCAGAAGACGACCTATCCGCTTCTCGTTGAGGCCGGATGGCGATAGGATAATTCCGCCCGAAACGAACGCGCAGGCTCTGGGGCAGCAGGATGAGCTTCGACTATATCATCGTCGGCGGCGGCTCCGCCGGCAGCGTGCTCGCCAACCGGCTTTCCGCGCGTGCGGCCAACCGGGTTCTGCTGATCGAGGCGGGTCCCGACACGCCGCCCGACCAGGTCCCGGCCGACATCCTCGAGATGTTTCCCAAGGCGGCGCTCAATCCGGCCTACAAATGGATGAAGCTTGTCGCCTACACGCAGTCGCTTCGGCGCAACTATCCGCGGCCGCCGACGCCGGTGCTCTACGACCAGGGCAAGGTCATGGGCGGCGGATCGAGCATCAACTACCAGGCCGCCAATCGCGGCGCGCCCGAGGATTACGACGAGTGGGAGGAGCTTGGCGCCGAGGGCTGGGGCTGGCGCGGCGTGCTGCCCTATTTCCGCAAGCTCGAAGACGACAGCGAATTCGGCGGCAGCACGCTGCACGGCAAAGGCGGCCCGCTGCCGGTGCAGCGCATGAAGCGCGACGAATGGTGCGGCTATTCCCGCGCCATCGCGCAAGCGCTCGAGGGCAAGCGGCTCGGCTTTCTCGACGATCAGAACGGCGCCTTCGTCGACGGCTACTTCGCGGCGACGCAGAACAATCGCGGTGGCCGGCGCGTCTCTGCCGCCATGGCTTATCTCACCGCCGAGGTGCGGCGGCGGCCCAATCTGCGCATCCTCGCGCGCAGCCAGGTCCAGGCGCTGACCTGCGACGGACGCAGGATCACCGGCGTGCGGGTGGAGACGCCGCACGGCATCGAGACTCACGCGGCGAAAGAGGTGATCCTCGCGGCCGGCGCGGTCCACTCGCCGGCCATGCTGATGCGCACCGGCATCGGCCCTGCGCCGCAGCTCGCCGCGCTCGGCATCGAGGTGCTCCACGACCTGCCCGGCGTCGGCGAGAATCTGCGCGATCATCCCGGCGTCGGCATCCTTGCCTATGTGACGAGCGATGCCCGCGTCGACATGGCAAGCCGCCCGCTCCAGATCTCGTTCCGCTATTCCTCGAACCATCAGGACTGCCCGCCGAGCGACATGTTCACGGCGGTGTTCTGCCGCGGCGGCTGGCACGGCGTCGGACGCCGCCTCGGCACGGCGATGACGTGGGTCAACAAGGCCTACTCCGCCGGCCGCATCAGCCTGCAAAGCACCGATTGGCGGGCCGAGCCCAAGGTCGAGCTCAATTATTTCGACGATCAGCGCGATCTGCGGCGGCTGATGTCTGGCTTGCGCTTCAACGCTTCGCTGTTCGACGCGGCCCCGGTGAAGCAGGTCACGCGCTCGCCCTTCGGCGGGCGGCTGTCGCAGCGCGCGCGCGAGGCGAGCGCGGTCAATTTCAAGAACTACGTGACGATGGGCGCGGCGGGCATGCTGCTCGACGGCCCGGCGGCGCTGCGCGACGCGATCATCCGGAACAAGATCAGCGAGGCGCCGGATCTGCCGCTCATGCTCGGCGATGACGGCATCCTCGAGGAATATGTGCGCTCGACCGCGATGGGCATCAAACACCTCTCGTGCACCTGTCGCATGGGAAGCGCGGACGATCCCAAGGCGGTGACGCTTGCCGACGGCACGGTCAAGGGCATCGCCGGCGTGCGCGTCGTCGATGCGTCGATCATGCCCAACCTGCCGCGCTGCAACACCAATTTGACGACGCTCATGATCGCGGAGAAGATGTCGGATAAGATCCTCGAATCCTGATGGAGACTCCGATGGTGGAGACGATCAAGGACGATGGCGTTGCGCTCTACGCCGATTTCGACAATCGCGCGCGGCGCGCGGCGGTGAAGGCGCGGCGCCGGTCGACGCAAGCGATCCCCATCATCGATTTCGGCGCCTACACGGACGGCGCGGGATTGGCGGAGCGCGAATCGGTGGCGCGCGCGCTGCGCGCGACCTGCCTCAACACCGGCTTTTTCTATCTCGTCAATCACGGCATCGCGCAGGGCGAGTTCGATACCGCGCACGCGTGGGGCCTCAAATTCTTTCAGTTGCCGCGCGCCGAGAAATCGGCGCTCGACAAGAGCACGCATCCCACCCGCCAGGGCTGGATGCCGGTCGGCGGCATGAACCCCGACGCCAATCCCGACAAGGACGCCGACCAGAAGGAAACCTTCGTTCTGCCGCGCGACCATCTGCCGGGCGAAGCCGTCGGCGAGAACCCCGCGGTCGGCCGCGGCAACTGGCCCGATCCCGCCCACATGCCGGGATTTCGGGAATTCATAACCGCGCATATCATGAAGCGCGTTGCGATCGGGCAGCGCCTTTGCCGCGCGCTCGCCTTGAGCCTCGAGCTGCCCGAGGACTATCTCGACGAGGCGCACCGCTATCCCAACACCTCGCTCACCTACAACTATTATCCGCCGCTCGATCCCGATGCGGTCGGCCGCACGCAGTGGGGCATCTCGCCGCACACCGACTACGGCAGCTTCACGCTTCTGTCGCAGGACGCGCTCGGCGGGCTCGAAATCCGCGATGCGGCCGATGAATGGATCGACGTGCCGCCGCTGTCCGGCGCCTTTGTCGTCAACCTCGGCGATCTGTTCTCGCGCTGGACCAACGGCCTCTACCGTTCGAGCCTGCATCGCGCCTCGAATTTCAGCGCGAGCGGCAAGGCACGCATTTCTCTCCCGCTTTTCTTCAATCCGCATCCGAAGGCGCGGATCGAATGCCTGCCGACCTGCCAAGGCCCGGGCAATCCGCCGAAATACGAACCGGTCGAAGCCGGCCCCTATGTGCGCGCGCTGCTGGAGCAATCCTATCGCACCGGCCGTCCCGGCGTGGCACAACGGACCGCCCTCGACCGGATGAAGACTCTTTAGGGAGCGCGCATCAGGGGGGAACAATGAGCGACCGCACGATCGGCGACGACAACGGGCGATATCCATCGGCAGCGACCGCGTACTACGCGCTCTTCTTCCTGCTGCTCTGTTATTTCATGTATTTCGTCGATCGCAACATCCTGACGCTGCTGGTGGCGCCGGTGCGGCGCGATCTCGCCATCAACGATTCCGAGATCGGCATCCTGAACGGCTACTCGTTCTCGGTCCTGAACGGGCTGATGGCGATTCCCTTCGCCTGGTATGCCGACCGCCACAGCCGGCGCAACGTTCTCATGTTCGGTGTCGCCCTCTGGGGCTGCAGCACCATAGCGTCCGGCTTCACCACCACTTTCACCCAGCTTCTGTTCACGCGCATGGGCCTCGGTATCGGCGAGGCGGCCCTGATGCCGGCGGCATTCGCGCTGATCTCGGATTATTTCCCGAAGGCGCGGCGCGGCGCCGCGGTCGGCGTCTTCGGTATCGGCGGCTTCGGCGGCATCGGGCTTTCCTATCTGATCGGCGGCGCGGTCCTGGCCGCGTTCCGCGGCGTCGATACCGTGACCCTGCCGGCCGTCGGCCAGACCTCGCTCTGGCACGCCGCCTTCATCGCGGTCGGATTCACCACCCTCGTTCTGGCCCTCCTGATCGGCACGGTGCGCGAGCCGCCGCGCCTCAGCCACCGGCAGGAGGCCGTGGGCGAGGTGACGTTCCTCGCCCATCTCAGGCGGATCTGGCTGCCGTTCTGTCTCGTCATCGGCGGCTATGTCTGTCTCGGCATTCTGGCGATCGGCTGGTTCGCGTGGCTGCCCACCTATTTCATCCGCGTGTTCAAGATGCCGCCCATCACCACGGGGATTCACGTGGGCTGGGTCACGACGATCGCCGGCGTCACCGGCGCTGTCGCGGGCGGATACATCGCCGACTGGATGACGCGACGCGGCGTGCGCGGCGGGAAGCTGCCGACCCTCATCATCATGTTCTGTACCTGGATCGTCTGCGCCTTGGGCATTTTCTTCTCGAACAACCCAAACCTGTCGCTTGTTTGGGTGTTCGTCTTCACCTTCGCCGACGGCATCGGCTTCATGCAGTACGGCAACGTGATGCAGGAGATGTTCCCGCCGCATTTGCGCGCGCGCTCGATAGCGGCCTGGGCGGTGTGCAGCTCGATGTTCTCCTATGGAGTGGGGCCGCTGATGTTCGGCATCTCGACCGATTTTTTCTTCCACGGCAGCGACGGCCTGCGCTACGCGCTTGGCCTCGTTTCGCTCCCGGTGATCGCGGTCGGGCTTGCCTGTGCGTGGTTCGGGCGAAAACCCTATGACCGCGCCCGCCAAGCGGTCGATCCGGCAGCGAAGATCGACGCCGACTGGCTTGCGCCGCCGCGCCACGCGATCGCCGCGAAGTCGTGAGGTTTGCGACTCAGCGTTCCGGCAGCGGCACCACATAGCGCGTGTCGATGACCGCGCTTGCGTTGACCCCCGGCTTCACCATGCCTTGCGCCCTGAACCAGTCGATCTGCCGCAGGACGTCCTTCACGTCGAGCCGGGCTTCCGGATCCATGTAGGGGATGCCGAGCTTCACATCCGCGACGCTGGCGCCCACAACCTTGGCGAGGAGCGCCAGGATCTCGGGCGCATCGTTCCCGTCGCGGCGCGCGCCGTCCGGGCCGGTAAAGGCGTCGTGATAGACGCGCGCCGCTTTCTTATAGGCGCGCAGGAAGCGCTCGACTGTGTCGCGCCGCTCGTTGGCCATCCGGGATGACGCGAACACCGCGCCGAACTGGAACGGCGTCTCGTCGCCGACATATCCCAAGAGCTTCACGCTGCCCTTCTGGATCGCGTTGGCCGCCGACGAGGTCGGCGGCGCGGTGGCATCGACCTGCCCGCCAATGAGCGCCGCCATTTCATTGGGTGCCGATTGCAGCGGCACGAGACGGATGCCGGAAAGATCGAAGCCATATTTCGCCGCGGCGAGGACGAGGGCGTAATGCGTCGGCCCGCCGACCTGCGTCACGGCAAAGGTTTGGATATGAGCGAGGTCGCGGAAGGACTTTATCCCGCCGTCCCAGGCGCGGTTCGAGACGACCATGGCAAGGCCCTGGAAACCGGCCGATTCGTGGATGCCGCCGGCGACGATCCGCACTTGGCTGGCGAGATTGAAAAGGCCGCCCGAGGTTCCCGCGCCGCCGAAATCGAGCGCGCCCGAGGCCACGGCGACGGCGACTTCCTCCGCGCCCGCGACCATCATCTTGAGCTCGCTCTGCAAGCCCTCGGCGGCGAAATAGCCCTTTTCCTGCGCCACCATGATCACGGGCGAGACGGTGTTCTTCGTCACGCCGATCGTGATCGCCTCGGCCGAGGCGGGCGGCGACGCGAGGGCGCCAAGGACGACGACGAGGATCGCCGGTCCGAATTTCATCATGGTAATTCCCCGTGCGCCCGGATGCGGCGCGCGCGAACACTACCACGCGTCACCGCGGCAGCCATGCTTGAAACTCCACCCCATCCGTGCGCCAATCCGGCGGCGCGCCACGGCACATGTGCGAGGAAGGGCCATGAAGGTATTCGTCTTCGATCTTGTCGCCTACGCCGAACATCTCGACCATCTGCGGGTCGATGGACACCTGCCCTACCCGATGGAGAAGAAGTATTTCGACCCGAAGGTCGCCGTGAAGACATACGCCGAGCATCTCGATGCCTGGGTCGAACTGGAGCGTCTGGGATATGACGGCGTGGCGTTCAACGAGCATCATGTCACGCCCTATGGCTTGATGAACTCGCCCAACCTGATCGCGGCGTCTGCGGCGCAGCGGACCAGCCGGCTCAAGCTGCTGATGTACGGCAATCTCCTGCCGATCCATGAGCCGCTGCGGCTCGCCGAGGAGATCGCGATGCTCGATTGCCTCTCGGACGGAAGGATCATCTGCGGCGTCGCGCGTGGCGCGCCGCGCGAATACCGAGTGTTCAACGTGCCGCTCGACGAATCGCGCGCGCGCTTCGACGAATGCTACGAGATCATGCGCCAGGCCTGGACCAAGGAAAGTTTCTCCTTCACGGGCCGCTTTCATTCGTACAGGGACGTTGCGATCTGGCCGCGGCCGGTGCAGCAGCCGCATCCGCCGGTCTGGATACCGGTCAGCCGCTCCAAGGATTCGATCGAATGGGCCGCGGCAAACGACATTCCGATCACGCCCGGCATCTCCTCCGGCCCGGCGCGCGAGGACATCGTCCGCTACTATGCCGCCTGCCTCGCCCAGCGCGGACGGCGGATCACGCCCGACCACATCAACATCACCGTCGACGCCTATGTCGCCGACAGCACGCGGCAGGCGATCGACGAATACGGGCCCTACGCCCTCTATTTCCACAACGTGCTCTATAATTTCGACCATATCCGGTTCAGCGAAGTCGGCGCCTATCATTCGGACAGCGCGGCGCAGCATCTGCGGCCCGAGCTCAGGGCGGCGGCGTTCGACGACAGCCTCCGCGCCCGCGACATGACGATGGACGAGATCGTGAAGCACGCCGAGGAGAGCCCCTGGGGCACACCCAAGCGCGTCGCCGACCGGATCATCGCCGAGGCCGAGCAGATCGGCGCCGGCACGATCCTGGTCAGCATGAACCGGGGCGCCGTGCCGCAGGACATGTTCCTCAACCAGATCCGCCGGTTCGGCACCGAGGTGCTGCCGATCCTGCAACGCCACGCGATCGTCCGCGTGCCGCTGGCCGAGACGGTCTGACCCGCGGATCTATTCGCTGCGGCGGAAGCGCACGACCAGGCTGGCCGGGCCGAGGCTGTGGCCGTCAACCGCCTTCAAAAACTGTTCCCGGTCGAGGCCCGGCTGCAGGGCACCCGGCGCGAGATCGAGCGCGAGCACGTCGATCACATAGTGGTGCGGCGCATCGGTGAGCCGGCCGCAGGGACCCAGATATCTCATCGAGCCGCGCGAGTTCCTGCCTTCGGTGATCGCCTGCGACGGCGCCCCGCCCTCGCCTTCCTTCAATCCGGTTCGCGTGGCGGGAATGCCGTAAGCCACCCAATGCACCGAGCCGATGCCGCGCCGGCCATCGGGATCGATCATCAGCACGGCGAAGCTCTTGGCACCCGCGGGCGGGCTCGACCACGCGAGCGGCGGCGAGACATCGCCGCCCCGCCCGCCGCCGCCGCACTGGGCGCCGCCGGCATATTTCAGCGCCAGCATCGCATCGTCCTTGAAGGCAGGCGAGGTCAGCGTGAAATGCCGTACCTCTGCTGCGCCAGCGGTACTCGAAGCGAAAGCGGACGCAACAACCGCGGCAAGAACACGCATCGTCTGCTTCGTCATTGTTCCTTCGCCCAAATTCGGCTCCCGGCGCAATGCTATTCCACTTCCCGCGCGCGCGCGAGCCGGCCCGAGCCGCCGTACGAGTTGCGGGGCGACTCGCGGCGTAACGCCGCCGCAACGATCCGCATTGCCGCTTCGATCGGCAAGCTTCGATGAAATCTCATGCGCGCGCCTCGTCCGGCGCCCGTTTCACACAACTGCAACGGTCCGCGACTAGCTTCTCGCCCCAACAAGAGAAACGTGGGCGCCACACTCGGGACAGGCGGCAAGCGGCACGGGGCATGACGGCAGAGCTCGATACCATCACGGTCAGAAACGCTTATACGCGCTGGGCTCCGTTCTACGATCTCGTATTCGGCGCGATCTTCGCGCCCGGGCGGCGCGCGGCGATCGCGGCGGCCGAGCAGGTCGGCGGCCGGATCCTCGAAGTCGGAGTCGGCACCGGCATCTCGCTTCCCGGCTACTCGCCTCATAACCGCATCGTCGGCATCGATCTTTCCGAGGCGATGCTGAAGAAGGCGAGAGCGCGGGTCGAGGAGCAGGGTCTCAGCAACGTCGAGCGGCTCGAAGTGATGGACGCGGAGCGTCTGTCGTTCCCGGATGCCTCGTTCGACGTGGTCGTGGCGCATTACGTGGTCTCGACCGTGCCCAACCCGGAAGCCGTGCTCGACGAGCTCGCGCGTACGGTGCGGCCAGGCGGCGAGATCGTCATCCTCAGCCGGATCGGCGCGGAAGGCGGCGTGCGCAAGGTGATCGAGCGCCTGCTTCAGCCTGTCGTCCGCCGCCTCGGCTGGCGGACCGAATTTCCGTGGGAGCGCTTTGCACACTGGACCGAACGGCGCGATGACGTGCGGCTCGTCGAGCGCCGCGCCATCCCGCCGCTCGGTCATTTTTCCCTCGTCCGGTTCGAGAAACCGGAACCTCCAAAAAAGCGAGAAATCCTATGAGTGAATTTATGCAAGTGCTGAAGGTCCAGCGTTGGGATGACCATCGCTATTACCACCACAGCCTCGTGAACCAGTCCCTTCATCTCTTGAGCGCGACCAGCTTTCTCGCCGCTTATGCCGTGTTGTTCTGGGATCCGGCGACGGCGGCGCTCATCGCCTGGATCGTCGCGATGACGAGCCGCCAGATCGGCCACTTCTTCTTCGAGCCCAAGGGCTACGACACGGTCAATCACGCGACCCACGAATATAAGGAAGAGATCAAGGTCGGCTACAATTTGCGGCGCAAGGCGGTGCTGCTGTCGATCTGGGCGCTGTCGCCGCTCGTCCTTTATTTCGAGCCGACGCTCTTCGGCCTGCTGCGGCCGCACGCCAGCGCCAATTTCGCGGGGTTCGTCCGCCAGGTCGGGCAGGTCTGGCTGTTCGTCGGCTTCGCGGGCCTGATCTTCCGCACTATCCAGCTGTTCTTCGTCCGCGACATGCAGACGGGCCTCGTGTGGGCGACGAAAATCATCACCGACCCGTTCCACGACATCAAGCTCTACCACGAGGCGCCGCTGCAACTGCTGCGCCGCTGGCTGGACGGCGACGACGACGACATGGAAGAGGCCGTGCTCGAGCCGCACGGCTAGGTGCGGGCCCCTAGTCCGCGCTTCCGAACCGATGAGCCATCATCTCGCGCAGGATGCGGCGCTTGATCGTCTTGTTGGTGGCGTGCGGGTCGCGCCACCACCAGCCGCCGCGCCGCATCGCTTCGCCGGCCGCGACCAAGCGCTCTGCGACCGCGGCGAAATCGGCCTCGGTGTAATTCAGGCTGAAGATGAGCCGCCCGGTGCCGACCCAGCTCAGCGCCAGCCCCTCGGCGCGCAGATAATACTGGAACATCCAGTTATACGGCGACGGCTCGGTATAGCACACCGTCCAGATCGACGAGATGTTCGCCACCTGCACCGGGAGGCCCGCCTCGCCGAGACGCCGGTTGAGCAGTGCCGAGCGCCGGTTCCAGGTTTCGTCGAGACCGTCATAGAGGGCAATGACCGCGGGCTCTTCGAGCCGGCGCAAAAATTCGTTCATCGCCGCCATGACGTAAGGGTGCGAATTGAACGTGCCGCGCGCGAAGCAGATATCGGCCGGCCGGTCCTCGCGGAAGCGCTTCATCAGATGCTTCTTGCCGGCGACGACGCCGATCGGCAGGCCGCCGCCCAAGGTCTTGCCATAGGTCACGAGGTCGGCCGCGACGCCGAAATATTCCTGGGCGCCGCCGGGCGCGAGCCGGAAGCCCACGAACACCTCGTCGAAAATCAGGACGATGCCGCGCTCGGTGCACAGTTCGCGCAGCCGCTTCAGCCAGTCGGCATAAGCCGTGCGGTCGAAATGGGCGGACCGGCCGCTATCGACCAATGTGGAATCGGACGGCGCCGCGCTGTTGGGATGAAGCGCCTGCAGCGGATTGACCAGCACGCAGGCGATGTCGCGGCGGCGGCGCAGCACGCGCAGCGAAGCCTCGGACATCTCCTGCAAGGTGTAGGTTTCGTGCGCCGGCACCGGATTGCCGACGCCCGGCTGCACGTCGCCCCACCAGCCGTGATATGCCCCGCAGAACCGCACCAGGTGCGAGCGCCGCGTGTGGTAGCGCGCAAGCCGCACCGCCTGCATCACGGCTTCCGTTCCCGACATGTGGAACGAGACCTCGTCCATTCCCGCAAGGCGCACGAGCCGCGCGGCATTGTCGGCGACCACGGGATGATAGGAGCCGAGCACGGGGCCGAGCGCCCGCGCGCGCTGGTTCGCGCGGTCGATGCAGTCCTTGTAGAAATCGTAGCCGAAGAGATTGACGCCGTAGGAGCCGGTCAGGTCGTAAAGCGCGTTGCCGTCGAGATCGGTCACGGTCACGCCCTGCGACGAGTCGAGGAATGCGCTCACTGGCAAGTGCCGGCGCACGAATCGGCTGAACTGGAACGGCACGCGGTACGACGCGGTGAACTGCAGGTCCGAGATGAGCGGCGCTGCCTCGGCGGTAAGCGCGAGCGTCTTCGGGCAGCGCGTGCGGTAGAGCGCGGCGAGTCGCTCGAAATCCGCGCGCCGCTCGGCCGCGACTTCGTCGGGCGCGCCGTCGACCGTGAAGAAGCGCGCGCCGTCGTAATGGTAGGACGGCACGAGCGCTGCGACTCGCGAGGCGATGCGGGAATGCCCGCCGAGAGACGCGTGCTTCGCCCTGGAAAGCTCCATGCGCGACTTCAGCTTGAGCGCCGAAGCCGCCAGAACGAGCGCGCCCAAGGCAAGAGAAGCCGTCGTCGTGAGGTCCGGTCCCATTGCCGCATCCCTTACTCGATGAGTTTTACAAAGACATGACAGGAAGCGGAAAAATCGCGATGCGGGAAGAATTGAACTTCCTGCTGACGAACCGTATCCCGCGCCAGCTCGCGACCCGGGTCGTCGGCTGGCTCAGCCGAATCGAGAACCCGCTTCTCGCCCGCGCGCAGATCGCGGTGTGGCGGCTCTTCGCCGATCTCGACCTCAGCGACTCGGGCACCCAGCGCTTCGACAGCCTGCATGCCTGCTTCACGCGCGCGCTGAAGCCGGGGGCGCGGCCGATCGATCCCGATCCGCGCGTCCTGACCAGCCCGTGCGACGCAATCGTCGGCGCGGGCGGGCGCATTAGCGGCGACGAGCTCATCCAGGTGAAGAGATTGACCTACAGCCTCGCGGAGCTGCTGGTCGATCCGCTTCTCGCGCGCCGCCATGTCGATGGGCAGTTCGTGACGCTCCGCCTCACCTCGAGCATGTATCACCGCTTCCATGCCCCCTACGACTGCACGGTCCAAAAGGTCGCGCACATCCACGGCGACACCTGGAACGTCAATCCGATCGCGCTGAAGCGCGTCGAAAAATTGTTCTGCCGGAACGAGCGCGCGGTGGTCGAGACCGTGCTGCGCGGCTCCGATGCGGTCGTGACGCTGGTGCCGGTCGCGGCGATCCTGGTCGCGGGCATCCGTCTTCATTGCCTCGATGCGCCCGCCCGCGCGTCCTTCGGCAAGGGCGAGGAGATGGGCTGGTTCGAGCATGGCTCGACCATCATCGTTCTGGCGCCCAAGGGCTTTGCGCTCGCCGATGCGGTTCGCGAAGGCGCCACGATCCGCATGGGCCGGCCGCTGATGCGGCTGCCATGATGCGCATCCTGATCGCGACCGATGCCTGGCACCCGCAGGTCAATGGCGTGGTGCGCAGCCTGCAATCGCTTGCGGCGCAGGCGCGCCTCCTCGGCGCCGAAATCCGGTTCCTGACGCCCGAGGGATTCCCGTCCTTTGCGCTGCCCACCTATTCGAGCATCCGCTTGGCCGTGCCGAACCCGCGCGAGATCGCGCGGAGGATCGAACACGCGGCGCCCGATGCGCTGCACATCGCAACCGAGGGGCCGGTCGGAATTTTCGCGCGGCGCTACTGCGTCGCCCGCGGATTGGCATTCACGACGAGCTACATGACACGCTTCCCGGAATATGTTTCGGCGCGCCTGCCCATCCCTGAATCGTGGAGCTACGCGGTCTTGCGCCGCTTCCACGCGGCGGCCGCGCTGACGATGATCTCGACCCAATCTTTGAAAGAGGAACTGACGAGCCGCGGGTTCGCGCACCTAGGCATGTGGACGCGCGGGGTCGACACGAATCTCTTCACGCCCGAGCGCGTGGCGCCGCTCGATCTGCCGCGCCCGATCTTCGCCAGCGTCGGGCGCGTCGCAGTCGAGAAGAACCTGCCTTCGTTCCTCGAGCTCGACCTGCCGGGCTCGAAGGTCGTCATCGGCGACGGCCCGCAGATGGCCGAGCTGCGGCGCCGCTTCCCGAGCGCCCATTTCCTCGGCACGATGGAAGGGGAAACCCTTGCGGCGCATATCGCCGCCGCCGACGTGTTCGTGTTTCCAAGCCTCACGGACACGTTCGGGATCGTACAGCTCGAGGCGCTCGCCTGCGGTGTGCCCGTCGCAGCATTTCCCGTGATGGGGCCCAAGGACGTGATCGACGGCCATCCGATCGGCGTCCTCGACGACGACCTTCGCGCCGCCTGCATGAAGGCGCTCGCCGTTTCGCGCGAGGCCTGCCGCGAATTTGCGCTGACGCGCTCGTGGGAGAAAAGCGCCGCGCAGTTCATCGCGAACTGCCGGCCGTTCGACCGCCGGAGCGCCGTTCAGCCCGCCGGCAGCGCGGGATAGTCGATATAGCCCGTGGCGCCGCCATCGTAGAAGGTCGCGTGATCGGGCACGTTGAGCGCGGCCGAGCGGCGGCAGCGTTCGGGCAGATCCGGATTGGCGATGGCGAGCGCCGCGAACGACACGAGATCGGCCGCGCCCTCGTCGAGCGCCCGTTGCGCGCCTTCGAGCGTGTAGCCGCCATTGACAATCACAGGTCCGCCGAAGGCGCGGCGAAGCTCCGGCGCAAGCCGCTTCATCCCTTCGGGCGGCGATTGCGGCAAGCCGGCATGGTCCGCCTCGATGATGTGCAGATACGCGATGCCGAGGCCGCCCAGCGAAGCGGCGACATGGCCGAAAATCGCGGCCGGATCGGAATCGGCGATGCCGTCGCCGCGGAAATGCGGCGAGATGCGGACGCCGACGCGGTCGCGGCCCACCTCGCCAATCACCGCGCCGACGATCTCCATGAGGAGCCGCGCGCGGTTTTCGAGACTGCCGCCATAGCGGTCCGTGCGCCGGTTGGTGCCGTCGCACAGAAACTGCATGATCAGATAGCCGTTGGCGCCGTGGATCTCGATCCCGTCCATGCCGGCGTCGCGTGCGTTCGCCGCCGCCTGACGGAACTGGCCGACGACGCCGGCGATCTCGTCGGTCGCAAGGGGGCGCGGCGTTGCGAAATCGATGGGACCATTGACGCCCTGGACCTGCCCCTTGGCTGCGATGGCGGAGGCCGACACCGGCGTTTCTCCCGGCGGCATGCGCGAAGGATCGGACTTGCGGCCGAGATGATAAAGCTGCTGGAACATCACCGCGTCCTTGGCGTGCACGGCGGCGGCGACGCGGCGCCAGCCTTCGGCCTGGGCCGGGCGAAAGATTGCCGCGGCGCCGGGCCGTCCCACGCTCAAGGGCGATACGCTCGACGCCTCTGAGATGAGCAGCCCCATCGTCGCGCGCTGGGCGTAGTACTGGCACATGATTTCGGTCGGCACGCGCTCGGCGTCGTTGCGCGCGCGCTGCATCGGCGCCAGCACGATGCGGTTCTTGAGCTCGAAGCGGCCGACCCGGACCGGCTGCAACAGGTCGATCATTCGTTCCCCGCTGTACTGAGCTGTGCGCGCAGCCGCTCCGTTTCGGCGATGTCGAGCGCGAGCGTCTCGGGATCGATCGCCACGCCATAAAGCTCGGCCGCCTGGGCAGCGCTCACATAGCCCTGGCGCACATCCTCCTGCACTTTCTCGACCGGGCGCTGCCACGGCGGTCCGTAGCCGCCGCCGCCGCCCGAACGGATGCGATAGGCGTCGCCGGACTGCAACTCCAGATAGGATACTTTTGCGTTGGGATAATCGGACTTCCAGGCGCCGTTGCGCTTGATCGCGATCTCGTTGCCGGCGGCATCCAGTCCGCCATCGAGGCCCCACGGCTTGCAGTGGACGCGGTCGATCCTGCTGTTGCAGATCACCGGCCCCAGCACCCGTACGAGGCGCTCGACGCCAAGCCCGCCGCGATTGCGCCCGGCACCGCCCGAATCCGGCACGAGCGCGTGGCGCTCGACCACTACCGGGATCTTGGTTTCGACCTGCTCGCATGGCGCGTTGTGCGTGTCGCCGTCATTGAGGCAGACGGTGGCCGAAACGCCGTCCTCGCTGCGCTTGGCGCCCCAGCCGCCGCCCAAGGGCCCGAACCCGCCGATGAAGAATTCGCGTTTCTTCGGATTGATGCCGTGGATGTTGGCGCTCATCAGGTCGGCATGGTGGCCGGCGATGACGCGGTCGGGAATGGCCGGCGCAAGCGCCTTGAAAACCGTGTCGATGATCGTCATCGGAAAGGTCATCCACTGGCGCATCGGCGCGGGGCGCGTGGCGCTCACCACGCGCCCGGGCGGCACGATCGAGGTAAGGCTGCGGAACGAGCCGTCATTGATCGGATAATCGCGCGGCGAGGTGATGCATTTATAGGCCACCTGGGTGCAGCCGAAGCCGGTCGTGGCGCCCGAATTGAAAAATCCGCGGACCTGCTGCGACACGTCGCTCAGGTCGATCGTCATTTCGTCCGCCGCGACGGTGACCTTGACGCGGATGGGAACGGGCTTGCCGATATCGATCCCGTCATCGTCCATGTAGGATTCCGCCTCGTAGGTCCCTTCGGGGATGGTGCGCGTGCGCTCGCGCGCCTTCAGCTCGGCATGATCCATGATGGCGGCGATCGCAGCGGCAACCTCGTCGCGGCCATAGCGCTCGACGAGCTCGAGGAAGCGGCGCTCGCCGGTCTTCACCGCCGTGACCTGGGCGCGCAGATCGCCCAGCGCGCGCGTCGGGATGCGCACGTTCATGCGGATGATGTCGACGAGGTCCTGGTTGATCTTTCCGGCCTTGTAGAGCTTCAGGAACGGGACCTGCAGCCCCTCGGAATAGATGTCGGTGGTAATGCCGCCGAGCGTGCCGCCGATATCGATCCAATGCGCCATGCAACAGGAAAATCCAACCAGCGTCCGCTTGTGAAAAATCGGCAGGGTGAGCGTGATGTGATAGAGGTGGCTGCCGGTCGTGTAGGCATCGTTGGTGATGAGGATGTCGCCCGGCTCGATCCCATCCCGGCCGAAATGCCTGAGTTCGGCCTTGATGGTCTCGGCCATGCCGCGGATGAAGGTCGGCAGTCCGATCCCGATCGACACGGTCTCGCCGCTGGGCGTGAACAGGCCGGTGGTGAAGTCCAAGGCCTCGTAGATGATCATGTTGTAGGCGGTGCGCATGAGGTTGGTCTTCATCTCCTCGGTCACGGCGATGACGCCGTTGCGCACGATCTCGGTGACGACCGGATCGGCCCCGCGCCGGGAAGATTCAAAAGGCGGGTTCATGTAGAGGCATCTCCTCGAGGACACGCGGTTGCGGCATTTCCGACTATAGCCGGTCGGGCTTGAAGTTGGGCATGTCCCGGTCTTGGATAGGAGGGACCAGGCGAAGGGAGGCACGCGTGAAGATCGAGACCGTGAATTATTCGGTGTCCGGGCTCAATTGCCAGGGCCAGCTCGTCTATGAGGAAACCCGCACGCAGCGGCCGCTCCTGCTGATGGCGCCCAACTGGCTCGGCATCGTGCCGCCCGCGACCGAGGTCGCGCGCATGCTCGCCGGCGACCGCTACATCGTGTTCGTCGCCGACATGTACGGCGAGGGCAACAAGCCCACCGGCAAGGAAAATCCGATGGAGTTTCTGGCCCCGCTCATGAAGGACGCGGGCGATATGCGGCGGCGCATCGTCGCTTCGTTCGACACCATGGTGCGCGAGGCGGAAAAGCGCGACATCGGCGACCGGCGGCGGCGCGCGGCGATCGGCTACTGCTTCGGCGGCGGCAACGTGCTCGACCTCGCGCGCAGCGGCGCCGATGTCGCGGCGGTGGTGTCGATGCACGGCTCGCTCGGAACGCCGATGCCGGCGAAGCGCGGCGAGGTCAAGGCAGCGGTGCTCGTCGTGCACGGCGCGGCCGACCCGATCGCGCCCAAGGCCGAGCGCGACGCACTCGAGGCCGAGATGGACGCGGCCGGCGCGCGCTGGGCGATGCTGAACTGGGGCGGCGTCGTGCACGGCTTCACCGACCCGCACGCCAACCGCCCCGGCGCCGTCGCCTATCACGAGCCGACGACGCGCCACGGCTACGCCCTCGCCCACGCCTTCATCGCCGACGCGTTCGCCGGGAAGCTGTAGCGCGCTAATTCTTCGGCCGCTCCTCGCGCCAGAAGCCGAGCTTCTGCTGCGCGACGCGGTCGGAGAAGCTGAAGAGAGTGGCGTCCTCGTCCGCCTCGAGCCGGTGCGGGACCCAGCACGGGACAGCGAAGATGTCGCGCGGCTTCCATGCGATGGCGCGCTCGCCGCCGCCTTCGCCGACGATGACGCGTCCTTTGCCCTCGACCGGCGAATAGACCGTGTTCTCCGTGCTGCGGTATGTCGCGCCGGCAAAGCCCTTGGGCAGCAGCTGCAGGAAAGTCGAGATGGTGGGCATGGCGCTGCCGCCGCGCGTCGGGTCGATATATTCGAGCTTCAATCCCGCGACCGGGTCCCATTCGGCAGTGCGGCGCAATTCCTCGAGCGCCTCGCGCGAGCGCGCGTAGGGATAGGAGAAAATGGGCGATTTGGGTTTTTGCCAGGTCTCGTTGACGGGCCGCATGTTGGCGCCATAGCGCGCGCGGCTGTCGCCCGCGGGGCGCCGCTCGGGATGGCGGTCGTCGCCGTAATTGTCGAAGAACATCGGCCCGTAGAGGCCGAGCATCGGAATATCGAGCCCGTCCATCCACACCACCGGCCCGCTGCCCTCGTGGCCGTGGTCGTGCCAGGTCATCGACGGCGTGATGATGAAGTCGCCGCGGTGCATCATGGATTTCTCGCCGCTCACCGCGGTATAGGCGCCCTCGCCCTCGATGATGAAGCGCAGCGCCGAGGGCGAATGGCGGTGCGCGGGCGCCACCTCCCCGGGCAGGATGAGCTGCAGCCCGGCATAGAGCGATTCGAGAATGCGGTGGCTGCCGTCGAGCCCCGGATTCTCGAGCGTCAGCACGCGCCGGTTCGCCTCCTTCGCGGTGATGAGCGGGCCGCTCTCCATCAGGATCGGGCGGACGACAGTGTCGTAGTCCCAGAGATAGGGCTTTGCCTTCACCTGGTCCTTGGGCTCGGGCGGCACGAGCCGCGTCGTCCACAGCGGCGACAGCGGAAGCGCGCCGACGCGCCGGTAATAGTCTTCGCGGGCGGAGTCCGTGCTGGTCATGCCATGCCTCGTTTCATCCCTGCCGCCAAGCCTATCACGGCCGAATGGGCGCTCGTAGACCCTCCTCATCCTGGACGGAGCGGGCGACAGCCCGCGAAGTCGAAGGACGCACCACTGTTCCGTCCGAATGGATCGGACTCTGGAACCGGCGCGGCTGCCTCACACCTTGGCCGGATCGCGCGCGCGGTCGCGGCGCGTCTGTTCTTCGGTGCTGCGCAGGCCGGTCGTGGAGAGATCGAACTTGTTGCCGTCGATGTCGCGCGACGCGTCCTCGATATAGGGCCGGCCCGGCGGCGGGCGGAACGGCTCGCGCCCGCGCTCCTTGAGCCGGCGATAGACCTCCGCCTGCTCGTCCCCCTCGAGCGTGAAGCCGAAATGATTGAGGCCCCGCGGCGTCTTCGGATCGTGCGGCGCGATGATGGCGATCTCCAAATAGCCGTCGCTCAGCCACACGGCGCGGCCGGTGCCGGGCACCGCGGGCGAATCCTGCGTGCGCGTGAGCCCGAACACCTCGACATAGAAATCGGCGAGCCGGTCGGGATCGTCGGTGTAGATCGCGAGGTGGCGGATTTTGGCCATGGGTTCGACTCCGGCGCTGAGAAGCCTCCTTTTCTATCATGGTCTATACTGCCGGCGCCATGGACCGTCAGCCCGTACAGCGCAACGCCCGCCTCGCCGTCACCGCGGCGCTCGCCGGGCTTGGCCTGTGGATTCTGTGGGACTTCATTCCGGCGCTGTTGTGGGCGACCATCTTCGCGATCGCGACCTGGCCGCTTTACGGCGGCTTCAAGCGCTTCGTTGGGGCGCGGCGGCGCGAGAACATGGTGGCGCCGCTCGCCTTTACGCTGACCGTTGGATTGGTCTTCCTGGTGCCGGTCGCGCTCATGGCGATCGAGCTCGGCCGCGAGACGCTATTCGTCGCGCGGGCGCTGCCCGAGCTCGAACAGAACGGCCTGCCGACGCCGCAGTGGCTTGCCGAAATTCCGCGCTTCGGTGCCTATGCCGCGCGCTGGTGGCAGACCAATCTCGCCGACCCGCGAGGGGCGCAGGAGTTGCTCGGGCGGCTCGACCGCGGCGTCGTGATCGACTGGACGCGCACCTTGGGCCAGCAGCTCGCGCGCCGCTCGACCGTGCTGGTCTTCACGCTCCTGACGCTGTTCTTTCTCTACCGCGACGGCGCGCGGCTGGTGCGCGACATCGAGGCGCTGGTCGTGCGCCTCGTGGGGCCCCAGGGACGGCGCGTCGGCTTGCAGATGGTGCACGCGATCCGCGGCACGGTGAACGGCCTCGTCCTCGTCGGGCTCGGCGAGGGCGCGATTCTGGCCGTGGCCTATGCCGTGCTCGGCCTGCCGCATGCGGCGCTCTACGGCGGTGCTACCGCGGTTCTCGCCATGATCCCGTTCGGCGCGCCCCTCGTCTTCGGGCTCGGCGCGATCGTGCTGCTCACGCAGGACGGGGCGGCGCCCGCGCTCGTGCTGCTCGGCATCGGCGCCGTCGTCGTGTTCGTCGCCGACCATTTCGTGCGCCCGGTGCTGATCGGCGGCGCGGCGAAGCTGCCGTTCCTTTGGGTGCTGCTCGGCATTCTGGGCGGGCTCGAGGGGTTCGGCCTCGTGGGACTTTTCCTCGGCCCCGCGATCATGGCGGCGCTGGTCACGCTGTGGCGCGAATGGGTCGCGGCCTCGCGCGAGACGCCGGTCGAAGCCTAGAGTTTGTCGACGAACGCGTTCGTATAGAGCACGGACGGGTCCTTGACGTCGGCGAAGCCCACCTGGCGCAGCGCATCGCAGCCCGCCTGCCAGCGTTCGGGCAGGTTGCGCAGGAGCGTGTCCTTGCGCCCGTCGAGAACGAAATTGTCGGCGATCGCCTGTCTCTCCTGCTTCGCCAGGAGCGCCACGTCCTTGGCGCCGGGAATCTCGAAATCCTTGATCGCGCGCTCGAAGATCGGCTCCAGCGGTTTCGTCATGATCTCGTCGATCGAGGATTTGAGCGCGCGCAGCACCTTGAGCGTGAGTTCGGGCTTTTGTTCGATCGTCGTGCGCAGCCCATGCCACACCTGGCCCGGCGCCGGCACCGCCTCATCGACCGACAGGAACTCGAGCGGCTGGCCGCTTTCCTTCAGCGCGAAATAAACGGGATAGGTGCAGATGAAACAGTCGATCCGTCCCTGGTGGATGAGATCGACCTCGCCGGGGCTGTTGCCGGTGACAAGCAGCTTCGCGTCGTCCTTGCCGAGGCCGGCCTTTGCCATGATGACTTCGATCATGGTCTCGGTCGTGCCGCCATAGGACAGGATGCCGACCAGCTTGCCCTTGAGGTCCGCGCCGGTCTTCACCGGCTTGTCCTTGAGGCTGACGACGCGGAAGCCCAAATTCTGCCGCATCGTCGCGACCGCCTTCAAGGGCGCGTCCTTGGTCGCCACGACACGGATGAAGTCGATGCCGGAGAAGCGGCCGAAATCGGCCTTGCCGGCGATCACCTGCTGGATGTGCTGCACCGTGCCGGGCGCGCCCAGCACCTGCGCGTCGAGCCCTTCCTTGGCGAAATGCCCGCCCGAATAGGCGTTCATCATGTCGATGAAATCGGCATCGAAGCCGAACGGCGTGATGACCGTCACCTTCTCGGCCGCGCGCGCGGTGCGCACGATCGCCGGCGCCGCGACGGCGGCGAGCGCGACGCCCAAAATCTTACGCCGTGCGATCATCCCTGCCCCCTCCCTGTCATTGCGCCGCGCTGCGCGCGGCCTTGCGCTGCAGCTTCTGCTCCGACAGCAGCGGGTCGAGCTTGAAGAGGCGCCGCGCGTTTTCGCCCAGGATGTTGCGCTTGCCGTCCTGCGACAGGAACGGCAGGTCGTAGATCACGCTCGGCAGATCCATGTCCCAGTGCGGATAATCGGAGGAATAGAGGAGCTGCGTCTCGGCCTTCATCATCTTGAAGGTGAGTTCGAGCGCCTCGCGGTTCTCGACCGCCTCCATCGGCTGCGTCGTGAAGAACATGTCGCGCATGTAGTCGGACGGCTTCTTCTTGAGGCCGGGCGCTTCCGAGGTGCGCATCATGTATTCGTTGTCGAGCCGCTGCATCAGGAACGGGACCCAGGCGAGGCCGCTTTCGATCCACACCACCTTGAGTTTGGGGAAGCGCTCGGGCAGCGCGTTCATCACCCAGTTCGAGAGATGCAGCATGTTGAAAAAGGTAAAGCCCAGCGCATGCACGACGATGAAGCGGTTGGCGAGCTTGAACGACTGCTCGGCCCAGGAGAAGCCGCCGTGAAAGGCCAGCGGCAAGCCGCGCTCCTCGAGCATCGCGTAAAGCCGCATATAGGCGTTGTCGAACACGCCGCGCTCGCGCGGGCTCGTCACCATGAAGCCGATGACGCCCGGCTTGTCGGCGAAATCCTCGATCATCTTGATGCTGCCCTCGGGATGGTTGAAGGGCAGGTAGAGCATCGAGCGGATGCGCGGCTCGGCCGCCAGGACCTTGTCGCAGAGCCAGCGGTTATAGGCCCGCGCCGAGCTGCACCTCGGCGTCGGGCCGCGGGTTCATGCCAAGCGTGAGCATCGGCGTCGGGAAGAGGCAGATGACGTCGACCCCCATCCCGTCCATCCAGCGCTTCGTCAGCGTGATGTCGCGGTGCGGCGCCCCCGGCACCTTCTCGGCGCCGCGCTGGAAGATGCGGGTGATGCGGCCGCCCATGTTCTGGTAGTTCGCCTCGGGCTGCGCCACGCCGGTGCGGCCCCAGCCCTGCATCCGCGCCTCGTTGCGGAACACCGGATCCTCGATGAAATCGGTGATCTCGGCGTAATTCTCGTTCTCGTAATGATGCGCGTCGACATCGACGATCATGAAGTCTTCGTACCGGCGCTTGGCCGCCTGCTCGCGCGCATTGGCGAGGAGCCGGCTCGTATCGAACGTCTCCAGCGCGGGATCGCGGAACGTCGAATCCATGTCTTAATCTCCTGGCAGATAGCCTATTTCGCCGCCGTCACTTGCGATTGCGTCACGTCGCCCTTCCCGGCGAGCAAGCCGGGCACCGATATATCCTCATCGAGTTCGTCCCAGTGCAGACCGCGACCTGTCACGCTGATGCGGCAGCGTTCCCTTTGCTCGGGCGTGGCGCGGAGCAGTCGCGGAAACCAGGCGAGCGGAACGCCGAGGCTTCGCCCATCGGAAAGCTCGACCCACATCGTTGAGTCGTCGAAGTGAACCGATCTAGCCGAAATGCTCATGCCATGCCCTTTCGATCTCCGCGCGATGCTGTTCGACCACCTCGATCAATTCAAGCAGCGCCTGCCGGCTGAAACCGACGCTTTCCGCGACCCGCACTTGCGGACGAAGCCAGAATTTCGCTTCGCCATCGGGCGCATCAGCGTGGATATGGATCGGCTCACGCGGGCTTCCCTCGTTCGAAAAGAAGTGAAAGCGAATGCCCTTGTATCGAAAAACGGCCGGCAAATGAGTTAACCTCAATTCCGCAGCCACCAAACGCCATTCTACGGTGCCATACCGCTTCCATCCAGCGGCTAATGCATCGCCGAGCCGCCGTCGACGAGCATGGTCTGGCCGGTCATGAAGTCGCTGTCGTGGGAGGCCAGGAAAATGACCGTGCCGACGAGGTCCTCGGGCTCCTCGTCGCGCTTCAAGGCACGGCTCTGGATGTTGACGGCGCGCATCGCGCCATAGTCGTTCCGCCCTTTCACCACCTCGCTCAAGGTAAGCCCGGGCGCGATCGCATTGACGCGGATGCCGTGGTCGCCCAATTCGCGCGCCATCGCCCGCGTCATCGCGACGACCGCGCCCTTGGAGCTCACGTAATGCAGCATCATCGGCGTGCCCTTGAAGACCGTGCCGGACGCCACGTTGATGATCTTGCCATAGCCCTGGCGCTGCATCACCGGGAAGACCGCCTTGACGCATTCGAACGGCCCGCGCGTGTTGACCGTCATGACGCGGTCCCATTCCTCGGACGGGATTTCCATGAACGGCTTCTGCGCAATCTTGCCGAACAGCGCGGCGTTGTTGACCAGCACCTGGACGCCGCCGAACGCCTCGTCGGTCGCGCGCACCAAGGCTGCCACCGCTTTCGCATCGGTCACATCGCACACGCGGCCGATGGCGGTGCCGCCTGCTTCCTTGATCGCCTTCACCACCGCGTCGGGCGCATCGACATCGCAGAGACTCACTTTGGCCCCTTCGGATGCCAGCGCCTTGGCGTAATGCGCGCCGATGCCCTGCGCAGCGCCCGTGACGATCGCCGAGGTTCCGGAAAGTCGTGCCATGTCGTCCTCCCTCTATTGCGCGGCCGCTGCGGCGCGGCCGGCATAATCCTTGTCGGCGAGGCCTTGCAGCGCCGGCAGCACCTCGCGCGCGAAAATCCGCAGATTTTTCTCGGTAAGCGCGCGCGGCAAGGTCGCGAACTGCAGCACGGCCAGAAAATTCTGGAAGCCAAGCACATGATGGCTGTCGACGAGTTTCTGCCGCACCGTGTCGGGCGAGCCGCATAGAAAAATGCCGTTCTCCATCAGCCCTTCGATCGACACCTTGCCGCCCTGGAGCGCCGGCCGGCGCACCGCGCGCATGTTTTTGAGCGACTGCGCCGAGAGATAGCCGGGCGGGAACAGCATCTCGAACGGCAGGGTCAGGTACTTGGTGAACAGCGCCTCGATGTGCGGGCGCGCCTCCTCGACCGCCCGCGCGTCGGTTTCGGCGACATAGATCGGCGCGGCCCAGCCGATCTGCTCCGACGACGCGGTATAGCCGTGCACGCGCTCGGCCGTGTCGCGGTACATGTTGAGATAACGCACCACCGCCGCGACCGGGCTGAAATTCTGGATATAGACATAGCGGCGTTTCGGGTGGCTCGCCCATTCGACCGTCTCGGTGCTGCCGAGCGAGGGGCACCAAATGGGCGGGTGCGGCTGCTGATAGGGCCTGGGCCACAAATTCACGTATTCGAAGTGATAGTGCTTGCCCTCGAACGCGAACGGTCCGGGCCGCGTCCACGCCTGCACCACGAGATCGTGCGCCTCCTGAAAGCGCGCGTGCGAGAAGGCGGGATTGGCGCCGAACGAGAAATATTCGGCGCCGATGCCACGCACCATGCCGCTGATGAGCCGGCCGCCGGTCAGCACGTCGATCATCGCGTGCTCCTCGGCCAGGGTCAGCGGATGCTCGCGCAGGCCGAACGCGTTGCCGAGGATCGCGATCTTGGCGGTCTTGACGCGCCGCGCGAGCGCCGCCGCCATCACGATCGGCGACGGCATCAGGCCATAGGCGTTCTGGTGATGCTCGTTGACCGAGATGCCGTCGAAACCCAGCTCCGCCGCCAGTTCCAGCTCGTCGAGATAGCGGTTGTAAAGCTCGTGCCCTTTCACCGGATCGAAATAGGTGTTCGGCAGCACGACCCAGTCGGTGCGGTATTTCTCCTGATAATTCAGGTCGAGATAGGCATACGGCATGAGGTGGAAGAACAGCACCTTCATGGCGCGAATTCCCCGGCCGCGCCGGCCAATTCTTCGGGCGCCTCGGCGGGCAGCATGTGACCGACGCGCGGCAGCGCGGCGAGGCTCGCCCCCGCGATCAGCTCGGCGAGTTTTTTGCCATATGCCTGCGGAATGATCCGGTCCGCCTCGCCCCACAGGATGCGGGTTGGGCGGTCGATGCGGTGCAGCCATTTTTCCAGCTTCGGATCGAACAGGCGCGGCTGCCAGCACAGTTTCGCCGCGGCAAACCGGTTCTTGTCGAAAATTTCCTGAAGCTCGGGCGATGCGTTCTGCTCGGCGGCCCAGCTCTCGCCCGCCGTGCCGGCGAACAGCATGCGGCCAAGCTCGTCCGGCGTGCAGATGAACATGTCGGCGCGCGGCACGCCCGGAACGCGGATGCCGGCCGGGGCCGCCAGCACCAGCGCGCCGATCCGCGCGGTCGAGCGCACCGCCATTTCAAGCGCGGTCCAGCCGCCGAGGCAATGGCCGACCACGGTCACGCGCTCGAGTCCGAGCTTCTGCAAAAAATCGAGATAGAAGAACGAGAGGTCGGCCACGTCGTCGATCAGGTCCGGCGTATCGGAGCGGCCGAACCCCGGATGATCGGGCGCCAGCACCGCAAACCGCCGCTGGAGCAGATCGAGGGCCGCCTCCGCGCCGTAGAAACCCTGCGCGCCGTGCAGGTAAAGAAGCGGCGCGCCCGCTCCGCCGCGCCGCAGATTGAGCTTCACGCCGCTTATTTCGATAACGCTCTCGTTCAGCATCGCCTCACCTAGAACGGCTCGAAATCGCGCAGGCGCGGCATCACCTCGGTGCCGAAGAGGCGGATCGAGCGGATCAGATCCTCTTCGGGCAGGTTGCCGAAATTGAACTCTGCGAAGAACGTGTTGAACACGCCCTCGGTGGCGATCTGCTTCAGCTTTCGCGCCACCGTGTCGGGCGAGCCCACGAGCAGCAGGTCGCGCTCGTATTGCCATTTGCCGTTGACGAGATGGCGCGCGACCTCGGCCGCGCCCGGCTCGCCCCGCGCCTCGAAGCGCTTGCCGTTCGCCTCGAGCGCCGCCTCGAGCTCGGCGCGGTTCTTCGTCGGCGGCAGGAAGCCGCGATATGCTGCGCCCGCCGCGTCGAGTTTCCTGAGCGCCTTGTCGTCCGTCTCGTCGACATAGCAGATGCAGGAATAGGCGATGCGCGGCTTTTCCTTCCATCCCTTGGCCCGCCATTTCTCGAGGAACTGGCGATAGCGGGGCGCCGCATCCTCGCGCGGATAGAGGAAGAAATATCCGGTGTTGATGCCGTGCTCGGCGCAGAAATCGAGCGTCGGGGGATCGCGCGTCTCGATCCACAGCGGCGGGTGCGGGTGCTGCGCCGGCATCACCGCGAGCCGCGCATGCTCGGCGCGATGGAATTTCCCGCCGAAATCGAAGAAATCCTTGGCCGCATAGGCGGTCTTGAGGAAGTCTACGAATTCGAGCGTCACCTCGCGCCGCGTCTCGTAGGGCACGCCGAAGGGGCGGAAATTTTCGGGCGTGATCCCCGGCACCAAACCCACTTCGAGCCTGCCGCCGATCATCTGGTCGGCGAGCGCGATCTCCTCGGTCAGCCGGAGCGCGTTGTGCAGCGGCACGATATGGCCCATGCCGCCCAACCGGATGCGCTTCGTGCGCGCGCCGGCCGCGACGCTGTAGAGGCCGGGTGCCGACATCCAGCTTTCGTCGGGCCGGAAATGATGCTCGACGCAGAAGCCGTAATCGAATCCCAGCTCGTCGCATAAGCTCAGCTCGCGCCAGAGCTGGGCATAGCGCTCGGCCGGCGTCATGCCGTCCTTGCCCCAGACATGGGCGAAATGCGCGAATTTCATCTGACCTCGTCCTTGCAAATTTCCGGGAATGTCACGATGCCGCCGCGGCCGGCGCCGCATGCGCTTGCGTTCGGCGCTTCTGCTGCTGGCGCAGCGCGACGATGGCGATGGCGGCGATCACGGCCGGGATCGTGTTGACGAGGATCACCGTCGGCACGGCAAAGTGCGCGCCGACCAGGATGCCGCCAACGATCGGTCCCACGACCGCGCCGATCCGCCCTACGCCCAGCGCCCAGCCGATGCCGGTGGCGCGGATCGCGGTCGGATAAAAGATGCCGGAAATGGTGTTGAGCGACGGCTGCCCGCCATTGATGCTGAAGCCCGTCATGAACATGGCCGGGATCAGGATCGAGGTGTCGTGCACCGAGAAGGCCGCCACGGTGATGAACACCGCCGCGCCGACATAGGCCACCGCCATCACGCCATAGAGCGAGCCGACGCGGTCGGCGATCCAGCCGACCGTCAGCCCGCCGACGATGCCGCCGATGCCGTAGAAGATGGTGGCGCGGATCGCGACATCGAGCGGCTGCCCGACCTGGCGCAACAGCGTCGGCATCCAGAAGATCATGTACACCAGCACGAACAGATTCATGATGAAGGCGATCCAGATCAGCACCGTGCCCCATCCGCGCCCCTCGGTGAAGAGGTGCTTCACGGTGATGCCGGAAAGCTGCGGCTCGAGCGAGAAACGCGCCGAGAGCGGAAATTTCCGGTCCGGCACCAACTTCTGCATGATGCCGGCGACCCGCTCCATCGCCTTGCCCGAGAGCACCAGGAAGCGCACCGATTCCGGGAGATACGGCACGATCACGGCGAGGAACAGAAGCGGCACCACGCCGCCCACATAGAATGTCGATTGCCAGCCCAATGTGGGAATGAGCGCGTTGGCGAGCACGCCGCCGACGATCGAGCCGAAGGCGAAGAAGGCGCCGGTGCTGTTGACGAGGAGCGCGCGCATGCGGTGCGGCGAGTATTCGAGGACATAGGCCGTGACGCTCGGCAGCGTGCCGCCCAATCCGAAGCCCGCAAGCAGGCGCAGCACGACGATGCTCGTCAGGCTGTGCCCCATCGGCGTCAGGATCGAGAACACGCCAAACACCACCACGGGCCAGATGATCGCCTGCCGCCGTCCGATCTTGTCGGCCATCATGCCGAAGACGATGGCGCCAAGCGTCAGGCCCAGAAGCCCGGCGCTGAACACCGGGCCAAGCTGCGCCGGGCTGATGCCGAGATCCTTCGCCATCACCGGCGCGACATAGGCAATGCCCTGCGTGTCGTAGCCGTCGAACATCGCCGTCACGAGGCTGATCGCCAGCACCATCCACTGATAAGGGCTGACGCGCGCGCCATCGATGACCGCGGTGACATTGTAGCTCTCGTCCTGCCGCATGCTGGTCTCCCTCCCCGCCCGGCCGTCTCGCGCGGCCTGGGGCGTCCTTCGACTGCGCCCCGCCGCTGCGCGTCGGGGCTTCGCTCAGGATGAGGAATTTTCTTTCTGCCAGCAATAGCGTCCCTCATCCGAGCTTGGCGAAGGACGCGCAGTCGAAGGACGCAAGGGGCGCCGCCGCTGTAAAGCCTCTACGAGTGGATCGCGCTGACGCGCGGCGCATCAGCCCTGCGCCGGCGTGCCTCCTGGCGCTGCGCCGCCCGACGCTTCGCCCTCGCGCGCCGCGGTCTCGGCCGCGAGCCGCAAGGGATCGATGCCCTTCGCCTGCATCGCGGCCTCTTCGCCCGATTGCGCGACGTTGACGGTGACGTGCACCGCGACCTCGGGATGCAGCACGACGCGCTGCTTGTAGAGGCCGAGCGTTTTGATCGCCTTGTCGAGCACGACCTGGCTGCGGCCGATGGTGAAGCCCGCTGCCGTCACCGCGTCGGCGATGTCGCGGGCATTCACCGAGCCGTAGAGCTGGCCGCTTTCGCCCGCCTGGCGGATCACGACGACGGCAACGCCGTCGAGCTTTTTCGCGACCTCCTCCGCCTCGCCCTTGCGATGCAGATTCTGCGCCTCGAGCTGGGTGCGCTGCTTTTCGAAGAAAGCGAGGTTCTCCTTGGTCGCGCGCAGCGCCTTCTTCTGCGGCAGCAGGAAATTCCTGGCAAAGCCCGGCCGCACTTTCACGACCTGGCCCATTTGCCCGAGTTTCTCGACGCGCTCGAGGAGGATGACTTCGACCGGCATGATCCCCTCCTAGCGCAGGCTGAACGGCAACAGGCCGAGGAACCGCGCGCGCTTGATCGCCTGGGCGAGCTCGCGCTGGCGCTTTGTCGAAACGGCGGTGATGCGGCTTGGCACGATCTTGCCGCGCTCGGACAGGAAGCGCTGCAAGAGCTTCACGTCCTTGTAGTCGATCTTGGGCGCGTGCGGGCCCGAGAAGGGACATGACTTGCGCCGGCGAAAGAACGGCCGGCGTCCGCCGCCGCCGCGCGGGCCGCCCCGCTCGCCGCGTTCTCCGCGTTCGCCGCGCTCGCCGCCGCGATCGCCCGTGATCGGTCCGGTGTCGCTCATTCCTCAACTCCCGGGGCCACAAGCCCCTCCTCGCGGTCGCGATAGGGATCGCGTTTGCGGTCGTCGCCGCGGCTCCGCGCCTGCATCACGGCCGAGGGTCCGGCCTCGAGCTCATCGACCCGGACCGAGAGATAGCGCAGCACGTCCTCGTTGAGGCGCATGTTGCGCTCGAGCTCGTTCAAGGCCGCCGGCGGCGCCTCGACGTTGAACATCACGTAGTGGCCCTTGCGGTTCTTCTTGATGCGGTAGGCGAGGTTGCGGAGACCCCAATATTCGCGCTTCGCCACCTGCCCGCCATGTTCGCCGAGGATGGTGGTGAACTGGTCGGCCAAGGCATCGACCTGGGCGGACGAGATGTCCTGCCGGGCGATGAAGACAGTTTCGTAAAGCGGCATGTAGTCTCCTTCTGGCTGTTTTGCGGCCCGGCGCTCCGAGAAGCCGCCCGGGCCTAGCCGGATGATCCGGCAAGGAGCGGACGCGTTCTAGCGCCTGCCCCGCCGCTTCACAAGCGCTTGACCCGGCGGCGCATCGTACGTAAATACCGTTCGTCCTTCGACTACGCCCGTCGGACAGCGAAGAGGCGTAGAGTCGAAGGACGCACGGCGTTTGCGAAACGAAGCCAATTTGCCGATTGCGCTGTTTTTTGCCGAACGAACCCAATTTGCGGCAGAGCGAGCAATTCTACCGAACGAAGCCGATCTGGCGCCGCAGCCGTTTCTGCGAAACGAACCCAATTCGCCAGCGGTTTTTTGCCGAACGAACCCAATAGTGCCTTGATTTCATTCAATTTCTATTTATAAGTGTGGCGCGCGAGGCGGCGGCACACGGCTGGACAGGATGCGCGCGCCGGTGCTATCGGAACGGGGTATCGGAGGGGCCTTGCGATGGGACGATGGCTTTCGGCCGCGGGCGCGCTGGCGCTTGCCTCGTGCGGCTCGTTCACCGGCATGGCCCCGGGCGATCCGAGCCGCGAGGCGGTGGGTGTCGTCGTGCACGATCCTGCGGCTGCCGCCGCCGACGCCACGCCCACCCCCGATGTCGACCGCAAACTCGACTGGAAGACGAGCCAGCTCTGCACGCTCGGCGCCACGACGCTGAGCGAAGACAGGGTGGCGGCCGAGAACAACGGCGCGTTGGTCAGCCGGGACGTGATCTGCCGCCCCTATGGCTTCTCGGTGCTCGGCGTCTCCTTCGCCGGACTGGCGCCGTTCTGAGGATATGCCCGTGATCAGGGCCTTGGTGTTTCCCGGCCAGGGATCGCACGAGGTCGGGATGGGCCGCGCGCTCGCAGCCGCGTTCGCCGCCGCGCGCGACACGTTCGCCGAAATCGACGAGGCGCTGAAGCAGCATCTCTCGCGCCTCATGTTCGAGGGACCGGAAAGCGAGCTGATGCTGACCGCCAACGCGCAGCCCGCGCTCATGGCGGCGAGCCTTGCGGTGCTGCGCGTCTTGACGAAAGACGGCGGGTTCGAGGTGCGGCGCGATGCTCGCTTCGTCGCCGGCCACTCGCTCGGCGAATATTCCGCGCTCGCCGCGGCCGATGCGCTGGCATTGCCCGATGCCGCGCGGCTCCTGAAGCGCCGCGGCCTTGCCATGCAGCGTGCGGTGCCGGTGGGCGACGGCGCGATGGCGGCGCTCCTCGGCCTCGAGCTCGACGAGGCGCGCAAGGTCGCGGCCGCGGCGGCACAAGGCCAAGTGTGCGAATGCGCCAACGACAACGGGCCGGGCCAGATTGTCGTGAGCGGCCACAAGGATGCCGTCGAGCGCGCCATAGCCATCGCCGCCGAGCGCGGCGCGCGGCGCTCGATCCTGCTGCCGGTGAGCGCGCCGTTCCATTGCGCGCTGATGGCGCCCGCCGCGCGCGAGATGGAAGAGGCGCTGGCCCAGGTCGAAATCCGCGAGCCGTTCGTGCCGCTCGTCGCCAACGTCACCGCCGCGCCGGTGCAGGACCCCGACGAGATCCGCCGGCTCCTGGTCGCGCAAGTGACCGGGCTCGTGCGCTGGCGCGAGAGCGTCCTCGCGATGCGCGCCGCCGGGGTCGAGGAGATCGTCGAGCTTGGCGCGGGCCGTGTGCTCGCGGGCCTCGCCAAACGCATCGACCGCTCGCTCGCCGCCGTCTCGCTCGGCACGCCCTCTGACATCGAAGCGTTCGTGAAGCGGCTCTGACCCATGTTCTCGCTCGACGGCAAGGCGGCACTCGTGACCGGCGCATCGGGCGCCATTGGCGGCGCCATCGCCCGCGCGCTGCACGGCGCCGGCGCCAAGGTGCTGCTGGCCGGGACGAGGCGCGACGCGCTCGCTGCGCTCGCCGCGGAACTGGGGTCCGGCGCTTTCGTCGCGACCGGCGATCTGGCCGACGCCGCGACCGGCGATGCGCTCGTCAAGGCGGCGGAAGCGGCGATGGGCCAGCTCGACATTCTCGTCAACAACGCGGGCCTGACGCGCGACGGACTCTGCTGCGGATGAAGGACGAGGACTGGCTCAAGGTGATCGAGGTCGATCTCACCGCCGCCTTTCGCCTGACGCGCGCGGCGCTCCGCGGCATGATGCGGCGGCGCTGGGGCCGCATCGTGTCGATCGGCTCGGTCGTGGGTTCGACCGGCAATCCCGGCCAGGCGAACTATGCCGCCGCCAAGGCCGGGCTCGTGGGATTGTCGAAGGCGATCGCCGCCGAAGTCGCCTCGCGCGGCATCACCGCGAACTGCATCGCGCCGGGCTTCATCGCCAGCCCCATGACCGACCCGCTTACGGCCGAGCAGCGCGAGCGCCTTACCATCGCCATTCCGATGGGCCGCATCGGCACGCCCGAGGAGGTCGCGTGCTGCGCCCTTTTCCTTGCCAGCGAGGAAGCGCGCTACATCACCGGCCAAACGCTGCACGTCAATGGCGGTCTCGCCATGTTCTAGGATGTTGGCAAACACTTCCGAAACGTGTTATTGGGAGCCGCGCTTTGACCCGGCCGCCTGCGCCCGACAAGGGGGGTGCCCCGCGCGGCCCTCGAGCGGTATCAAAAAGTCCCTGTTCAACCAGCGCGTTCAATCTGTCGAGGTAGGTAATGAGCGATGTCGCCGAGCGGGTAAAGAAGATCGTCGTCGAACATCTGGGCGTCGACGAAACGAAAGTCACTGACAACGCCAGCTTCATCGACGATCTTGGCGCCGACAGCCTCGACACGGTCGAGCTCGTGATGGCGTTCGAGGAGGAGTTCGGCTGCGAGATCCCCGACGATGCGGCCGAGAAGATCGTCACCGTCAAGGACGCGGTGAATTTCATCGAGGCGCACAAGTAGGCCGTTGCCGCGCATGAGGCGGGTCGTCGTCACCGGAGTGGGTCTCGTAACACCGCTGGGTATCGGCGTCGAGCATGTATGGAAGCGCCTCGTCGAAGGACACTCCGGCATCGGCGCGATCCAGAACTTCGACGTCTCGGATCTGCCGGCGCGCATTGCCGGGCAGGTGCCGCGCGGCGAGACCTCGAGCGGCGCCTTCAACGTCGACGAGTGGGTCCCGCCGAAAGAGCAGCGCAAGATGGACCCGTTCATCGTCTTTGCGCTGGCCGCGGCCGTGCAGGCGGTGAAGGATTCGGGCTGGGAGCCCCAGGACGAGGAGAATCGCAACCGCACCGGCGTGATGATCGGCTCCGGCATCGGCGGGCTCCCCGGCATCACCGAGGGCGCGCTGATCCTCGCGGAAAAAGGGCCGCGGCGCATCTCGCCCTTCTTCATTCCCTCGAACCTCATCAACCTCGCCTCGGGTCACGTCTCGATCCGCTTCCATTTCAGCGGGCCGAACCACGCCGTCGTCACCGCCTGCTCGAGCGGCGCGCACGCGATCGGCGATGCGGCGCGGCTCATCCAGTGGGAGGACGCGGACGTCATGGTGTGCGGCGGCACCGAGGCCGCGATCTGCCGGCTCGGCGTCGCGGGATTTGCCGCCGCCCGCGCGCTCTCAACCGGCTTCAACGACGAGCCGCAGCGCGCCTCGCGCCCGTGGGACAAGGCGCGCGACGGCTTCGTCATGGGCGAGGGCGCCGGCATCGTCGTGCTCGAGGAGCTCGAGCATGCCAAGGCGCGCGGCGCCAAGATCTATGCCGAGATACTGGGCTACGGCATGTCGGGCGATGCGCACCACATCACGGCGCCCGCCGAGGACGGCAACGGCGCCTTCCGCTCGATGAGGAATGCGCTGAAGCGCAGCGGGCTGCCCGCCGACAGCATCGACTATGTCAACGCGCACGGCACCTCGACGCCCTTGGGCGACGAGATCGAACTCGCCGCGGTGAAGCGCGTGTTCGGCGACCACGCCTATGCGCTGTCGATGTCGTCCACCAAGTCCGCGATCGGACATCTGCTCGGCGCCGCCGGCAGCGTCGAGGCGATCTTCTCGATCCTGGCGATGCGCGACAGCGTCGTGCCGCCGACGCTCAATCTCGAGAACCCGTCCGACGGCTGCGACATCGACCTCGTGCCGCTTAAGGCCAAGGAGCGCCGCGTGCGCTTCGCGCTTTCCAATTCGTTCGGCTTTGGCGGCACCAACGCATCGCTCATCTTCGGCCCGGCGCCCTAGATGCGGCGCCTCGGCGCCGGTTTTCTGGCGCTCGTCGCGGTACTTGCCGCCGCAGCCACATGGATTTGGCGCTCGTACGAGGCGCCCGGGCCGCTCGCATCACCCGCCGTCGCCGTCATTCCCAGGAACGCGCATTTGGGCGCCATCGCGGACGAGCTTGCGCGCGCCGGCATCGTCGCGCACCCGTGGGTTTTCGCGGCGGGCGCGTTCGTAACCGGCGAATCCCGGAACCTCAAGGCGGGCGAATACGAATTCGCGGCGGCGATCAGCCCGCGCGCCGCAGCCGCCCTCATCGCGTCGGGCCGCGTCGTGCAGCATCGCTTCACCCTGCCCGAAGGCCTCACCAGCGCCGAAGCCGCGGCGCTCGTCGCCGCGGCGCCGGCGCTCGACGGCGCGCTCGACCGGCCGCCGCCCGAGGGCAGCCTGCTGCCCGACACGTATTTCTACGTGCTCGGCACCAGGCGGTCCGAGCTCTTGGCGCGCATGGAGCGCGCGCTCGACCGCGCGCTCGCCGAAGCGTGGCGGGACCGCGCCGCCGACCTGCCGCTTGCAAGCCCGCGCGACGCGCTCGTCCTCGCCTCGATCGTCGAGAAGGAGACCGCGATCCCCGACGAGCGCGCGCGGATCGCCGGCGTCTATGCCGACCGGCTCCGCATCGGCATGCGGCTCCAGGCGGACCCGACCGTGGTCTATGCCTTGACCGACGGCGGGCGGACGCCGCTCGCCCATCCGCTCGACCACGCCGATCTCGCCGTCGAGTCGCCGTACAACACCTATCTCGAGAAGGGCCTGCCGCCGACGCCGATCGACAATCCGGGGCTGGCCTCGATCGAAGCCGCGCTCGCGCCCGAGGATCGCGGCGAGCTTTACTTCGTCGCCGACGGAACCGGCCGGCACGCCTTCGCCAAGACGCTCGACGAGCACAACCGCCACGTCGCCGAATTGCGCCGGCAGCGCGGCGCCTCGGGCGCCGAATAGCTGCTCCCCCGCACCGCGCCGCGAGGGTATAAGGGGCCATGGCAATTTCCAGCATGACCGGATTCGCGCGCACCGACGGCCATGCCGACGGTTTGTCCTGGGCATGGGAAGTGAAGAGCGTCAACGGCCGCGCGCTCGACACGCGTTTTCGGCTGCCGCCCGGCTTCGACGGGCTCGAATTGGCGCTCCGCGCCAGCCTTGCGAAGCACCTGAAGCGCGGCTCGATTTCGGCTTCGCTCACGGTGACGCATGGCGCGGGTGCGGCCGGCGTCAGGATCAATCGCGCGGCGCTCGAGGCGATCCTCGCCGCGGCGCGCGAGCTTGCGCCCGAGTTCGAAACGGCGCCGCCGCGGCTCGACGGACTTTTGGCGCTGCGCGGCGTGATCGAGTCGGGCGACGAGCCCGTGGATGAGGACGCGCGCGAGCGGCGCGACGCGGCGCTGCTCAAAAGCTGGGACGAGTCGCTCGCCCAGCTCGCCGCGGCGCGGACCGAAGAAGGCACGCGGCTCGAGACCGTGCTCGATGGGCACCTGCTTCTCATCTCCGGGCTTGTCGCCGAGGCAGCCGCCAGCGCCGCCGCCCAGCCCGCCGCGCTGCGCGCGCGCCTCCGGGCGCTCGTCGCGGAGCTGCTCGAGGCGCAGCCTGCGCTCAACGAGGACCGGCTCGCGCAGGAGGCGGCGCTCCTTGCCGCCAAGGCGGACGTGCGCGAGGAGATCGACCGGCTCGGCGCGCATATCGCCGCGGCGCGCGCGCTTCTTGCCGAGGGCGGTGCCGTAGGCCGGCGCTTCGATTTCCTGTGCCAGGAGTTCAATCGCGAGGCCAACACGCTGTGCTCGAAATCGAGCGACGTCGGCCTCACGCGCATCGGCCTCGCGCTCAAGGCCGGGATCGAGCAGCTGCGCGAGCAGGTGCAGAACATCGAGTAGCGGCGATGAGCGAGATCCAGCGGCGCGGCATCCTGTTGGTCCTGAGCTCGCCCTCGGGCGCCGGCAAAACCACGATCACCCGCGCGCTCGCCGCGGCCGAGCCCTCGGTCGCGATCTCGATCTCGGTCACGACGCGGCCGCCGCGCGCGGGCGAGATCGACGGGCGGCACTATCATTTCATCGCGCAGGCGCGGTTCGACGCGATGGTGGCCGCAGGCGAGTTGCTGGAGCACGCCACCGTGTTCGGCCACAGCTATGGCACGCCGCGCGCGCCGGTGATGGCTGCGCTCGCCGCCGGCACGGACATCGTTTCCGATGTCGATTGGCAGGGGACGCAGCAGCTCGCGGAAAAGGTGCGCCAGGACCTTGTCGCCGTGTTCATCCTGCCGCCAAGCCTCGGCGCGCTCGAGGAACGCCTGCGCCGGCGCGCCCAGGACAGCGACGCCGTGGTCGCGGGCCGCATGGAGAAATCCGCGGACGAAATGAGCCACTGGCCCGAATACGACTACGTCATCCTCAACCGCGACCTCGACGAAAGCCTGCGCCAGGTGCGCTCGATCCTGATCGCCGAGCGCACGCGGCGCGAGCGCCAGATCGGGCTCGCGGAGTTCATCAACCGCCTGCGCTCCGGCGCATAACGGTCGCCAGCGCCGCAAACTCTTCGACCGACAGCTCCTCGGCGCGCGCGGTGGGCGCGATCGCTGCCGCCTCGAGCAGCGCCGCAGTGTCGCCGCCGAGCGAGCGCAGGCTCTGCCGCAGCATTTTCCGGCGCTGGCCGAAGGCCGCGGCCGTGACGCGCTCGAGCGCCTCGATGCCGCAGTCGCCGCGCGGGCGCGGCAAGGGCATGAGCCGCACCACGCTCGAAGTGACCGCCGGCTGCGGCACGAAGGCAGTGGGCGCCACGTCGAAAGCGATCTCGACAGTGCACAGAAACTGCGTCACGACCGAAAGCCGCCCATAGGCGTGCGAGCGCGGCCGCGCCGCGAGCCGCTCGGCCACCTCCTTCTGGAACATGAGCGTCAGGCTTTCGTACCGATCGATCTGTCTGAGCCAGCCGATGAGAAGCGGCGTCGCGATGTTGTAGGGGAGGTTCGCCACGATCTTGCGCGGATGCTGCGCGAGCGAAGCCACGTCGATCTCGAGCGCGTCGCCCTCGACGACATCGAGCCGTCCGGGAAACGCCGCGGCCAATTCCTCGAGCGCGGCGATGCAGCGCCGGTCGCGCTCGATCGCGATGACGCGCCGCGCACCTTCGGCGAGGAGCGCGCGCGTGAGGCCGCCGGGTCCCGGCCCGATCTCGATCACGTCGGCATGTGCAAGGGGCCCGGCGGCGCGGGCAATGCGGCGGGTGAGGTTGAGATCGAGCAGGAAGTTCTGCCCGAGCGATTTCCTCGGCTCGAGCCCGTGGCGGCGAATGACGTCGCGAAGCGGCGGAAGGTCAGCCTCGGGCACGCCGCTCGCTCATCGCCGCGGCGAGTTGCAGCGCTGCGATTAGGCTCGCCTCGTTGGCGACGCCCTTGCCGGCAATGTCGATCGCGGTGCCGTGGTCGGGCGAGGTGCGGATGAAGGGAAGACCGAGCGTGACGTTGACGCCGCGGTCGAAGTCGAGCGTCTTCAGGGGAATGAGCGCCTGGTCGTGATACATGCAGAGGGCCGCGTCATAGCGCCGCCGCGCCGCCGCGTGGAACAGCGTGTCGGGCGCGAGCGGCCCGAACGCGTCGATGCCCTCCTCGCGCAGCAGCCGGACCGCCGGCTCGATCGTCTCGATCTCCTCGCGCCCCATGGATCCGCCTTCGCCGGCATGAGGATTGAGGCCCGCGACGGCAATGCGCGGCTGCGCAATGCCGAAATCGCTGCGAAGCGCCGCCGCCGCAATGCGGCCGACGGCGACGATCGCGCGCGTATCGAGCGCGGCGAGCGCTTCCTTCAATGCCACGTGCACCGTCACCGGCACGACGCGCAGCTCGGGCGACACCAGCATCATCACCGGCCGCGCCCCGCCGGCGAGCGCGCCCAGATACTGGGTGTGGCCTGGATATGAGAATCCAGCGGCGTAGAGCGTCTCTTTCTGAATGGGATTGGTGACGAGCGCCGCCGCTTCGCGCTTTGCGACGAGCCTCACCGCGGATGCGATCGCCTCGATCACCGCGGGCGCGTTCTTGGGATCGAGACGGCCGGGCTCGACCGGCGCCGGAAACGCCAGCGGCAGGACGGGAAGCGCCGTCGCGAACAGAGAAGGCGCCTCAGCGGGCGTTGCGATGGAAGCGACAGGCACCTCGAGGCCGAGCGCCGCCGCCAGGCGTTCGAGCCGCCTCGGATCGTCGATCGCGAAGAACGGGGCAAGCGCCGCGCGATTGCGCGCAAGCCACGCCTTCAGCGTAATCTCGCCGCCGATCCCGGCCGGCTCGCCGGCCGTGAGCGCAAGCGGCAGCATCATTCGCGAATGTCCACATAAGCGCCGCGGCGCAGATCGCTCATGTAGCGGCGCGCCAGAGTGTCGAGCCGCTCGCGCCCGATCGAGTCCGCCACCTCGTCGCGCGAGGGCAGGCCCGGCGGATCCTGCCGCTGGCACACCATGACGACGCCGACGCCGCCCTCGAACGGCATCGGCTTGCTCGCCTCGGCGAGCTTCAGCGCAAGGATCTTGTCCCGGAGATTGGGTGGAAGGTCGCTCGCCTTCACCTGCGGGATCTGCCGCGAAAGCTGCGGCGCGCGCTCGGCGCCGATCTTCGCCATCTCGCCGCAGCTTTTCGCCTGCGCTGAAACCTGCTCCGCCTCGGCCTCGACCTTCTGGCGCTCGTCGGGGCTTGCCGCGGCCGGCAGCGCAAAGACGACCTCGTCGAGCGAGAACACAATCTTGTCCGGTTCGAGCGCGCCGAGCGTGCGCCGGTCGAGCACGTCGAGGATGTAGAAACCGGCCGGCGTGCGGATCGGATAGGACATCTGGCCCGGCGACATCTTCTCGATCGCCTCGGCAAGACGCGGGCTCAACTGGCTCGCCGCGATCCAGCCGATGTCGCCGCCGACGGCGGCGCTCGGCGATTGCGAGAACTGCAATGCCATCGACTGAAAGTTCGCGCCGCCCTGGATCTGCTGCACGATGCGGTCGGCGAGCCGCCGCACGTCGTCCTCCTGGCTCGGATTGTCGACGGCAAGGAAGATCTCGGCGATCCGGTTTTGCGGCTTGCCGATGTCCGCCTCGAGCCGCTTCATCATGTCGTTGACTTCGTCATCCGAGACCTGGACGTCCTGCGAGATGCGGTTCTGCACGATTCGGGAAAAGGCGATCGAGGCCGTCACCTGATCGACCAGCGAGCTGCGCGAGATGTCGCGCGCCTTCAGATATTCGTCGAGTGCGCCCTTCGGCATATGGTTGCGCTGCTCGATATCGGCAAGGCCTTTGGCCACGTCGTCCTTCGGCACTGCGATGCCGAGCCGCTTCGCCTCCTGCGTCTGCAGGCTCTCGTCGATGAGAGAGCGCAACACCTGCGGCTGGAGCCGCTTGCGGTTCTCGGGCGTGTCAGGCAGGTTCGATGACGCCTCGACGAGCTTGATCCGTGCCGCGAGATCGCCATCGGTGACGATCGAATCGTTGACGACGGCAGCGATCCGGGTCTCCTGCGCCAGGACGAGCGAGGGCACAAGAACGAGCGCAAGACAGAAGAACAGGACATTCATTCGCACAACACCGCACACGCCGATCCTGAGTTCGAGCCGAGGGCGGGCACCATAGCACGGGCCCGGTCTTGTCACGTACCGCTCTCGGACAGGACTCGCTCGCCGATTTCGCCGAGATTCTTGAAGACGAGCGTGACGAGAACCGACACGCCCGGCCGCACGTCTCCCACCCGAATGCCGGACTGCGTGACCGCGGTCACGACAGCGAAGCAATCGTCGTGATATGTGGCGGTGAGGCCGGAATTGATCGTGGTGCCGCCGCCGCCGATCGAGCGGGTGTCGGTCAAGGCGACCGACCAGTAGCGCGTGAGCTGCGCGGTGAGCGCTGCGGAAATCTGAGAACTGGTCGGAACGGTCGTCGTGACAGTGTTGACGTTCGGCTGGATCGCGATGTAGCTCGCGGAGACGCGCAGGGTCTCGGGACCCGCGGTGACGCCCGCTTCCTGGCGCCGCGCCGCGAAATCGCTCTTGTTCAGGCGAAAGCGATAGAAGACATCGAAGAACGTGTTCGGCGACACGACGGCACGGCCGACGAAGTCGGAAAGACGCGTATCGAGACCCGATCCCGCCGGAAAGATATTGTTCGTCTCGAAGCTGTAGCTTTGACCGACGAGCGTCTCGAACGTTTGGCCGGTGGCGCGGCTCAGCTCGCCGTGCAGGCCATAATCGACCCTTTGGCCGCTGTCGACGCGGTCGTAACCGGGCAGGCGATTGGGCACGAAAAGGCTGGTCTCGTCGAACTCGAAGCCTTGCGCGTCCTCGTCCGGGATGCGCGCGGGATTGCCGCCCTTCGGCGCCGCGATGACCGCGGCAATCGGCTCGATGAGCGCGCTGCTGCTGCCGCTCGCTCGCACCCACGGATAGCGCCATTTGAGCGACAGCTGCGGAAATGCCCTTCCCGCCCACGTGGTGCTGGTGCCGGCGTTGTTGGGCAGTTGCAGCGTCTCGCCGAATTCGGTCGTAACCGGCGTCGTGCTGGGCGTGAGTGCGACGTGGTCGGCGGAATATCCATCCGTCCTGAGGCTGGCGATGAAGGTCAGGCGGTCCCCGGCCAATCCGCTGAAAGGAAGCTCCCACGCGGCGCCGGTCGAGACACGGCGCACCTCGGGCCCGGTGTGGTGAATGAGATCGAGCGCGCTCCCTGTGAGGTGCCAACGTCCGCCGATCGGATCCGGATCGCTCGTCCAGCCGTAATGCGCATCGGGCAGCGCGATCGGCTCCAGCGAGTCGCCGAACAGCGGGTTGAGACTTTGAAACGTGTAGGCGCTGACATCGCCGTAGCTGCTCGGCCCGAAATTCTCAGCGTAAAGATGGCTCGTGAGATAGTTCCAGGGCGTCGGGAAGTGATAGCGCAGCATATAGGTCTGGTCGCTCTCGCGCTGGACCTGATAGCCCGAGCGCAACTCGTCGGTGAGGTCCCATTCGCCGGTGCCGAACAAATGCCCGCGCACCTCGCCCGTGGTCGGCCCGACATTCCCCGCAGACGCACTTTGCCGCCCGCCGCCGGCCTCGATGCTGCCGTCATTCACCATGACGCCGTTCGAGAAGCGCTCGCGATACTCGCCCCCAAGCACGGCGCCGGCGCTCGTCGTGATCATCGGGCGGAAGGTCGCATCCATGTCCGGCGAGATCGCCCAGTAATACGGGATCGTCGTATGGAACCCGAGCGTGTTGCCGTATCCTATGTTCGGCGGCAGGAAGCCGCTCGCACGCTTCACCGATGGATCGGGATGCGAGAAATAGGGCGCATAGAAGACGGGGATGCCGTCGATCTCCATGGTCGCGTCGTGATATTCGACGATTTGCAGGTCCTTGTCGTGGACGACTTCCTCGGCCTTGATCTGCCAGACCGGCGGCCGCGTCGGATCGTCCTGGCATAGCTCGCACGGCGAATAGACGGCGCGCCGGATCGTGGTGCGCACGCCGCCGACGCGACGCGCCGTATTGCCGGCAAGCCGCGAGCGGTCCGACAGCAGGAGACGGATGTCCTTGATGAAGCCGTCGCGCATCTCGTCGTGCAGCTCGACGAAATCGGCGAACATGATGTCGCCCGTCGGCTGCAGCAGCGCGACATGGCCCGAAGCGGTGACGGTATCGGTGCGCTGGTTGTAGGTCACCGCGTCGGCAAGCAGGATGTTGTCGCGCTGATCGAGCTCGACATGCCCCGTGGCGACGGTGAGACCGAGGTCCTGGTCGTATTGCACCTCGTCGGCGCTGAACAGCACCGGCGCCTGGGGCGACGGCCGCGCCTCGCCCGCCGCCAGCGCCGGAAGCGCGGCGAGCGCCGCGAGCGCCGCGAGTCCGACGAAAAGTGCGCCCCCCCGAATCATGCGCGCTATCCGTCTTCGAGGTGAAGGAGCAGGCTCACGCCCAGAAGGCAGCTGATGCCGGCCGGAGACCACGCGGCGAGCGACACGGGAATGGTGGCCGACAGGCCGAGCGCGAACACAACGTCCGAAAGGAAATAGAGGACGAAGCCCGAGCCGACACCGGCGGCGATCATCATGCCCGTGCCGCCGCGCCGCTGCATGCGCAGGCTGAAGCTCGCGGCGATCACCACCATCGCCGCGAAGAGCAGCGGCCTGGCCAGCAGCGCATCGAAATAGAGCCGGTGGCGCAAGGCCGAGAACCCGGAGTTCTCAAGCAGCGCAATGAAGCTCGGCAGCTCCCAGAAGGACATGGTCTCCGGCGCGGCGAAGCTGTCCTGGATCTTGCGGGCGGTGAGATTGGTCGGGATCTCGATCCGCTCGAAGGCCTGCGACGGCTCCGACGGCTGCCACACGGTGCCGTCGATCACGTCCCAGCTGCCGTTCCCGAGAAGCGCCTCGCGCGCGTCGATGCGCTTCGTGAGCTTCCTGTCGTCGGCGATGAACAGCATGGTCACGCCGCGGAGCGCGTGACTATCGGCGAGGTAGCCGTCGGCATGGACGATCGACCTTATGCCTTCATTGTCGCTCTGCCGCAGCCACAGGCCGGTGCGCGACAGCGCAAGGCTGTCGGCGTCGCCCTTCAGGATGCTGTCGTCGAGCTGCTCGTAGCGCGCCTGCATGACCGAGGCGACGGGATTGAAGAGCGTGACGATCGCCACGCCGATGAGGCTGGCCGCGGCGAGCGGCGGCGCCAGGAACTGCCACACCGAGACGCCGGCGGCGCGGGCCACCACGAGCTCGTTGCTGCGAGTCAGGCGCCAGAACGCCATCATCGTCCCGAACAGGATGACGAACGGCATGATCTGCTGCGCCATGTAGGGCTGCTTCAGAAGCGCCATCTTGAACAGCACGAGAAGCGTCGCCTCCGGCCGCGAACCGGAGCGGCGGATCAGCTCGACGTAATCGAGCAGGAAGACGATGGTCAGCATCGTCACGAAGACGAGGCCGCACCAAGCGAGGAACTGGCGTGCGATGTAGCGGAAGAGGGTTTTGCCGGGCGACACGCGGCCTCTCTTAGGATGCGGTGCGCGCCGCGAAGGGCGCCTGCGCCGCGAACCGCGAATCGCGCCACATCATCCGGAGCGCCACCGCAAGCGGCACGGCGACGTTGATGTAAAGGAGCGGGATCGCGATGTCGGCGCGGCCGGAAAGGTTCTTGAGCCCGATATCGATGACCTCGAACAGGAACGCGAGCGAGATGGCGAGGAAAACGCGCCGGTTCTGGCCGCGGCGATTGAACTCACCCGGCAGCAGGCACAGGATCGGCAGCACCGCCATCACGAGCGCCGTGAGCGGGCCCTCCACTCGCATGTTCAGCTCGATGAAGAAGGCGCGCTCCGATCCATCCCCCGCCGGCCGCCGTCCCGGAAACAACAGCTCGAGCGTATGGCGCTCGTCAGGCTGCCGCTCGCGCGTAGCCGCCGTGTCGGCGAGGCCGGCGAGGTCGAGCGTGTAGCGCTCGAAGCTCAAGGTGGAGACGTGGCCGTTGCCGTCGTCGCGCTGCTGCCGCGTGCCGTTCACGAGCAGGAGCCGCGGGCCTTCCGGCGTGTCGGCAAAGGCGCCACGTTCGGCAAAGATGGTGACGGGCTTCGCCTGGTCGCGCTGGTCGTAGATGACGAGGCCCATGAGATCGCCCGCGTCGTTGCGGCCCATGTCGTACACCATAAGCCGGTCGGAGAGCGTGTTGAAGATGCCGTCCTGGATGAGCACCGAGGCGAAGCGGTTGCGGATCTGGAACTGCAGATCCTTGAAGGCGCGGTTCGAAGCCGGCACGATCTCGAGCGACAGCGAAAAGAGCGCGACGGTCGCGATGAGCCCCGCGAGGATCGCGGGCCGCGCAAGCCCGGTCTCGCTCATGCCGGCCGCGCGCATGACCAGGAGTTCGCTTTCCGTCGTGAGCTTGTTGTAGATGAACAGCACGCCGACGAACACGGCGATCGGCAGCACGACCTCGACGAGCCGCGGGAGGATGAGCAGCGCCAGATAAAGAAAGAGGCCGACCGAAAGCCCGCGATTGACGATCAGGTCGATGAGCCGTAGCGACTGCACCAGCCAGACCGCAATGGCGAGCGAGACGGTCATGAAAGCCGTCAGCACCAGCGTCTGCCGCAAGACGTAGCGGGTGAGCCCATCCATCGCGGCGGATTATAGATTGCCGCATCGCGCGGCGCATGGAAATCTGCGCGCGATGCCGGTCCCCGATCCATCGCCGCTTTCGCCCCGCGCGTTCGCGCTCATCTTCCTCGCCGCTTTCGCAGGTGCCGCCGGGCCCGTAATGATATGCGGCATACTGCCGCTGGTCGATTACCCGAACCACTTGGCGCGCATGGCGCTGTTGGCGCGCCTGCCGCACGATCCGGCGCTGGCGCAATACTATGCGGCGGCCTGGCATCCGATTCCGAACCTGGCGATGGACGCGCTCGTCCCGCCGCTTCTTTCCCTCATGCCGCTCGCGGACGCCGGGAAAGCCTTCGTGCTTCTTACGTTCCTGCTGCTCGCGGGCGGGCCGGCGCTGCTTCATCGCGCGCTCACCGGGCGCTGGTCGGCGTGGCCGCTGCTCGCATTCCTGTTCCTCTACAGCCGGCTGCTGCTGTGGGGGATTCTCAACTATCTTTTCGGGCTCGGACTCGCCTTCTGTGCGCTCGCCTTCATGGTGGCGCTCGCCCGGCGCGGCGCGGCCTTGCGCATCGCGGCAGGCCTCGTCGCGGCGCTCGCGATCTATTTCGCGCATCTCATGGCGTTCGGGATTTACGCCCTGGTCCTGCTCGGCATCGAGGCGACGGCGAAGGGCCGCGCGCCCGGCGAAACGCTGCGGCGGCTCGCGATTGCGGCGGCGCCGTTGGCGCTTCCGCTCGCCATCATGTTCATGGCCGGGACGGGCGCCGGGCCCATCGCCTTTTCGCATCCGCTGCGCAAGCTCGACCTCCTGTTCAGCGTCTTCGATCTTTATCACCGGCCGTTCGACATCGCCTGCTTCGCGCTCCTCGCGGTCACCATCGCCGTCGCATATTGGCGCCGCCGGCTTTCGCTGGCGCCGGCGCTGGCGCTGCCGCTCGCGCTGCTGACGCTGGCCTACATCTTCATGCCGACGCAGATCGCCGGCGCTTCCGGCGTGGACCGGCGCATGCCCTTGGCGCTCGCCCTCGTGCTGTGCGCGGGAACGAGCTGGATTGCGCCGCACAAGCACCTCGAGCGGCTCCTGCTCGGCGCGGCCGCCGTCATGCTCATCCTGCGCCTTGCGACCGTCGCGGTGAGCTGGCAGGCGAGCGACCGTGAATACCGCCCGCTCGTCGCGGCTTTGGAATCTCTCCCGATGGGCGCGCGCCTTGCGGTCGCCGCCCCGCCCGAGGCGGTGAACGTGCAGGCGACGCCGCTCCTCCATTTGCCGACGCTCGCCGTTTCAGAGCGCGACGCTTTCGTGCCGACACTTTTCGCGATCCCGGGCCAGCAGCCGGTGGCGCTGAAGCCGCCCTGGGCGGCGCTCGCCGCGGCGACCTCGCCGGTGCGGCTATGGCAGGCCTATGTCGAAGGCGCGCCGCCGCTCTCGCTTGCGGAAAGCGCCGCGCTCGGGCGCTACGATTACGTGGTGTTCGTCGGCGTAAAGCCGTTCGCCCTTGCCGACACCTCCGGGCTCCAGTCCGTCTTCATTGCACCGCGATTCAAGCTCTACCGCCTCGGCGGTTGACTCGCGCGCCCAATTTTCTCATATCGGCTCCACTCGCCGGAGAAGTGCTGCCATGAAGATCATTTTCGCTGGCCCGCGCCTGCCGCGCTCTGGAACCGTCGCAGCGCCGGTCGCGGAGGAGCGCAAGCTGCTGCCCTCGGCGGCGCGGCTCGACGAGGAGAGCGGCGGCAATCTCACGCGCGCGATGGCGGCGAGCAAGTTCAAGGGCCGCGGCGAGGAGACGCTGATCGTCCTTGCCCCGTCCCATCTCGAGCTCAATCGGGTGCTGCTCTACGGCATCGGCAAGGAGGGCGGCGGCGAGCGCATCGCCTGGCAGAATCGCGGCGGGCAGATATTGGCGCAGCTCAACGGCGCCGGAGAAAAGACCGCTTCGGTCGCGCTCGACCAAGGACAGAACGAGGCGCAGATCGCCGCCGATCTCGCCTATGGCGCGCGGCTCAGGGCATATCGCTTCGACAAGTACCGCACCAAGGAGAAGCCCGAGAACAAGCCGACGCTCGAGGAACTGACGATCGTCGTCGAGGACCCGGCGGCGGCGAAGCGCGCCTTCCAGCCGCTCGAGAAAGTCGCCGAGGCAATCTATTTCACGCGCGATCTCGTTTCCGAGCCGGCCAACGTCATCTATCCCGAGACGCTCGCCGAGGCGGCGCGCTCGCTCGAAAAACTCGGCGTCGAGGTCGAGGTGCTCGACGAGAAGCAGCTGAAGAAGCTCGGCATGAACGCGCTTTTGGGCGTGGCGCAGGGCAGCGCCCGCCCGCCGCGTCTCGTCGTCATGCAGTGGAAGGGCAATCCCAAGGCCAAGAACCCGGCGCCCATTGCGTTCATCGGCAAGGGCGTCACCTTCGACACCGGCGGCATCTCGATCAAGCCCGCCGGCGGCATGGAGGACATGAAGTGGGACATGGCGGGCTCCGGCGTCGTCATCGGCCTGATGCGCGCGCTCGCCGGCCGCAAGGCCAAGGTCAACGCGGTCGGCATCGGCGGCCTGGTCGAGAACATGCCGTCCGGCACGGCGCAGCGCCCGGGCGACATCGTGACCTCCTTGTCGGGCCAGACCATCGAGGTGCTCAACACCGATGCCGAGGGACGGCTCGTGCTCGCCGACGCGCTGTGGTACTGCCAGCAGCGCTTCAAGCCGCAATTCATGATCGACCTCGCGACCTTGACCGGGGCGATCATCGTCTCGCTCGGCAGCGAGCATGCCGGGCTTTTCTCGAACAACGAGGAGCTCGCCGAGCGGCTCATCGCGGCGGGAAAGCGCGTCGGCGAGAAATTGTGGCGCATGCCGCTCGCCGAGGCTTACGACAAGCTCATCGACAGCGACGCGGCCGACGTGAAGAACATCGGCGGGCGCGAGGCCGGCAGCATCACCGCGGCGCAGTTCCTGCAGCGCTTCGTCAACAGCGTGCCGTGGGCGCATCTCGACATCGCCGGCACGACCTGGTCGAAGAAGGATGCGCCGACCGTGCCGAAGGGCGCCACCTCGTTCGGGCTTCGCCTGCTCAACCAATTCGTCGCCGAGCATTACGAAGAGGAATGACGGAAGTCGGCTTCTACCATTTGCGGACGATGCCGCTTGAGCGCGCCTTGCCGCGGCTTCTGGAGCGCGCGCTCGCCGAGGGACACCGCATCCTCGTCGTCGCAGGTTCCGACGAGCGTGTCCGCGATCTCGACGCGCTGCTCTGGACCTACAGCGACGCGAGTTTCCTGCCGCACGGCACGGCGCGCGACGGGCCCGCCGCGCGCCAGCCGGTTTTCCTCGCCACGTCGGACGACAACCCGAACGACGCCACCATGCTGGTGCTCGTGGATGGCGCGACGAGCCGCCGGTTCGGCGCCTTCAAGCGCGTCTGCGACCTGTTCGACGGCAACGATCCCCAGTCCGTCGATGCCGCGCGGCAGCGCTGGCGCGAGGCGCAGGCGCAAGGACACGAGCTCGTCTATTGGCAGCAGACCGACGCGGGCTGGGAGAAGCGCGCGCTCGGTTGATGGGCCTGAGGCCGCCCGCTATAAGCGCGCGTCCCATCCGCCCGAGGAGTTTTGATGGCGCTCGAACGTACCTTGTCGATCATCAAGCCGGACGCGACGCGCCGGAACCTGAGCGGCAAGATCAACGCCCGGCTCGAAGAGCAGGGCCTGCGCATCGTCGCGCAGAAGCGGCTGCACCTGTCGCGGGCGCAGGCGGAACAGTTCTATGCCGTCCACCGCGACCGGCCGTTCTTCAACAGCCTCGTCGAGTTCATGTGCTCGGGCCCGGTCGTGGCGCAAGTGCTCGAAGGCGAGAACGCCGTCGCACTCAATCGCGAGGTGATGGGCGCCACCGATCCCGCGAAGGCGGCTGCCGGCACGATCCGCAAGGATTTCGCCGAGAACATCGAGGCGAACTCGGTGCACGGCTCGGACTCGGCCGAAACCGCGGCAGGCGAGATCGCTTTCTTCTTCGCCGGGATCGAGCTCTGTCCCTGAGCCTAGAGCGTCATATAGGCGAGGAAGATAAGCACCAGGATGATCGCCGCGACCGTCCAGCGCATGAGCCGGGCGAAAGCGAGCCACCCGTTCAGGTGGCGCTGATATTCCTGATCCATTGCCATCGTTACTGACCCCATCCGCTCGGCGGCCGCGACATTAGCCGATTTCGCGGTCGAGGCAAGCCTAACGCGCCGGGTTGAGCACCGTTTCGGGTGGCTCGCATGGCCCCGCGATCTCGACCCGTTCGTCCGTCACCCTGACCCGGCCTTCGGCAATGAGGCGGAGCGCCAGCGGATAGGCCCTGTGCTCGGCCGCGAGCACGCGCGCGGCGAGCCGCCCGGCATCGTCGCCCGGGAGCACCGGCACGGCGGCCTGCACGATGATCGGGCCCTCGTCCATCTCGGCGCGCACGAAATGCACGGTGCAGCCGGCAAACCGCACGCCCGCCGCAAGCGCGCGCGCGTGCGTGTCGAGGCCGCGGAACGAGGGGAGCAGCGATGGGTGGATGTTGACGAGCCGGTCGCGCCAGCGCGCGACGAACGCGGCCGTGAGGAGCCGCATGAATCCGGCAAGGCAGACGAGCTCCACGCCCGCCGCCACGAGCGCGCGGTCGACTTCGTCCTCGAACGAGACGCGCGACGAATGGTCGCGGTGCGGAATGACGGCGCGCGCAATGCCGGAAGCGGCGGCGTGGTCGAGCCCCTTGGCGTCGGCGCGGTTCGACAGGACGAGCGCGATTTCGGCGGGAAAATCGGGCGCGGCGCAGGCATCGATCAGCGCCTGCAGATTCGAGCCGCGGCCCGAGATCAGCACGGCGACCTTCAGCCGGGCCACGAGTTCCTCCGTGCCTACGAGAAGCGTGCCGGGTCCGTCGCCGCGCGCGACGATGCGGCCGATGCGATGGACGCGCTCGCCCTGCTCTTCAAGCGTGCGGGCGATGCGCGCCTCGTCCTCCGGCGCCGCCACCATGACCATGCCGATGCCGCAGTTGAAGGTGCGCGCCATCTCGTCCGCCGGCAGCCGCGCCGCTTCGGCGAGCCACCGAAAAACCGGCGGCAGCGTCCAGCGCCGCGCGTCGAGCTCGGCGGCAAGGTTTTTGGGCAGAACGCGCGGGATGTTCTCGAGGAGACCGCCGCCGGTGATGTGCGCGAGCGCCTTGACCCCGCCCGCCGCGATCGCGGCGCGGCAGCTTCGGACGTAAAGCCGCGTCGGCGCCAGGAGTGCTGCGCCCAAACTCTCGCCGTGTGCGAACGGCGCCGGCGCCGCGTAGTCGAGCGCCGATTCGGCCACGACGCGGCGCACGAGCGAGAAGCCGTTGGAATGAAGCCCGCTCGATGCGAGGCCGAGCACGACATCGCCCGCGGCGACGGTTGTTCCGTCGATCGCGGCGCCGCGCTCGACCGCGCCCACGGCGAAGCCGGCGAGGTCGTAATCGCCGGCAGCGTACAGCCCCGGCATTTCCGCCGTTTCGCCGCCGACGAGGGCGCAGCCGGTGTCGCGGCAGGCCTGCGCGATCCCGGCGATCACACTCTTCGCCTGCGCCACGTCGAGCCGGCCGGTTGCGAAATAATCGAGGAACAGGAGCGGCTCGGCGCCCTGCACGACGAGGTCGTTGACGCACATGGCGACGAGATCGATGCCGACCGTATCGTGCCGCCCGGCCTCGATCGCGATCTTGAGCTTGGTGCCGACGCCGTCCGTGGTGGCGACGAGGATCGGATCGCGATAGCCCGCCGCCTTGAGATCGAAGAGCGCGCCGAAGCCGCCGAGCCCGGCATCGGATCCCGCCCGCGCCGTAGCGCGCGCCAGCGGCTTTATCGCCTCGACGAGCGCGTTCCCCGCGTCGATATCGACGCCGGCAGCGCGGTAGCTCAGGGGGCGCTTTTCTGCCACGCGCCCGTTCTACGCCACGCGAGCGCCGGTGAAAAGCGGGGCAGAGGCCGATAGACTGCTTCGATGCAGGCCGACAAGCGCGCGCTTGGCGTGGCGCTCGCCGCGATCGGCGCCTTCATCGAGCTCTATGTGACGCAGGCGCTGCTGCCGCTCCTGACGCAGGAGTTCCAGGCTACTCCGGCCGAGGTCAGCCGCACGGTGAGTGCCGCCACTCTCGCCGTCGCCCTCACCGCGCCGTTCAGCGGCCTCGCCGCGGACGCGATCGGGCGCAAGCGCATCATCGTCGCGGCGATGTTCGCGCTCGTCGTGCCGACCGCGATGGCGGGGTTCGCCGAGACGCTCGATGCGCTGGTGTTCTGGCGCTTCGTGCAGGGGCTGCTGCTGCCGCCCATTTTCGCGGTCACGGTCGCCTATATCGGCGAGGAGTTTCCGGCCGAGGCCACTTCGATGACCGGCCTCTATGTCGCGGCAAGCGGCGTCGGCGGCTTCCTGAGCCGGTTCCTGAGCGGGCTCCTGGCGCAGCATTTCGGCTGGCGCTGGGCGTTCTGGGGGCTCGCCGTCGTGACGCTCGCCTGCGCCATAGGCAGCGCCCTCCTGATGCCGCGCGAGCGGCGCTTTTCGAAGAGCGGCGGGCTCGCGCCGTCGCTCGTCTTCATGGCGGCGCACCTCCGCTCGCCGAGCCTCATCGCAACCTACGCAGTCGGGTTCGGGGTGCTGTTCTCGTTCGTCGGCGTCTTCACCTACATCAATTTCGTTCTTGCGGCGCCCCCCTTTTCGTTCTCGACCGGCGCGCTCGGCGCGATCTTCGTGGTCTATCTCGTCGGCGTGGTGGTGACGCCGCTCACCGGCCGCCTCGTCGCGCGCATGGGCCGAAGCCGCCTCGTCGCGGCCGCGACGGCGGTGTGGATCGTGGGCCTTGCCATGACGCTCGCGCCGAGCATCCTCATGATCCTCGCCGGCCTCGCGCTCTGCGTCACGTGCGGGTTCCTGTGCCAGAGCTGTGCCACGAGCTATGTCGCGGTGACGGCGCTCCAGGGCCGTTCGTCGGCGGTCGGGCTCTATGTCACGTTCTACTATCTCGGCGGCGCCCTGGGCGCGATCGTTCCCGGCTATGCCTGGACGCTCGCCGGCTGGCCCGGGTGCGTCGCCACCGTCGCGGCCGCAGTCGTGCTGCTCGCCGCTCTGGCGATCTGGTTCTGGGACAAGGATCAGCGGCCGCCCGAGACGTTGAGGACGGCGCCCGAGACGTAGGAGGCCCCCTCGGACAGGAGCCAGAGGATCGCCTCCGCGACCTCCTCCGGCCGGCCGACGCGCTTCATCGGCAGCATCGGGCCGATGCGTTCGACCCGGCCCGGCGGCTGGATTTCGGTGTCGATCACGCCGGGGCTCACCGCATTGACGCGAATCCCCTCGGCCGCGACCTCCTGCGCGAGGCCGAAGGTGAGGCTGTCGACCGCGCCCTTGCTCGCGGCATAGGGCACCGTCTCGCCGGCGCCGCCGAGCCGCGAGGCGGCCGAGCCGAGATTGACGATCGCGCCGCCCGTGCCGCCGTGCTTGGTTGACATGCGCCGGATCGCCTCGCGGCAGCAGACGAGCGTGCCGGTGACGTTGATCGCGAAAAGCTCCGCGAGCGCCGCGCCCGATACCGCGTCGATGCGGCCATTGGGGCCGATAATGCCGCCGCTGTTGACGAGCCCGTCGAAGGGCCCGAGCGTGCGGTCGATCTCGGCGAAAAAGCGGACGATCGAGGCTTCATCGGCCAGCTCCATGGGTTCTGCCACGGCCTGGCCGCCCAGGCGGGCGACCTCGGCGATGACCGCATCGGCCCGGGCACGGTTCTTCTGGTAGGCAAGGGCCATGCGCCAGCCGCGCTTGGCCGCGCCGAGTGCGACCTTGGCACCGATGCCGCGGCTTCCGCCGGTGATCACGAGTGCCTGCATCCCTTCCTCCCCGCTCTTTCGGACAACGCGGCAAGTTTGCAACACATCACGGCAATGGGCGTCAAAAACAACAACTTGCCTTGCCCCTGCCCATCGCCGGGACTATTAACGCAAGGCGATCATATCCGCGCTCGCTTCGATCCCGGAGGGGATTCCATGAAATTTTGGCGTGCCACAGCCTTGGCATTGGGGCTCACCCTCGTTGGCGCGGCGAGCCACGCTCAGAATATGGGCGTCGGTTCCGAAGGCCCGTATGTCCGGCTCGAGGGCGGCTGGAACCACATGAACGACCTGACCGCGCACGGCTCCGACACCTCCACTTCGATTCAGACCACCGAGAGCGAGGGCTATATCGTCGGCGGCGCGCTCGGCTACGGTTTCGGGCCGTTCTTTCTCGGCGGGGACTTCCGGGCCGAGCTCAATCTCGACTACCGCAACAACGACATCAATTCCGTCCATGTCGGCGGCGCTGTGCCCGGCACGGGCGGCGGCAGCGTCCACAGCATCGCCGGAATGGTCAACGGCATCGTCGACCTGCCATATAATTGGATGGGGTTCAGACCCTATGTCGGCGCGGGCGCCGGCCTCCTCAGCATGACCCTCGACAATGTCACGTTCGCCGGCGCGCAGATCGCCAACGACAGCGATACGGTCGCGGCGGTCCAGGCGATGGCCGGCGTGCGCTACAACCTGACGCCGAATTGGGATGTCGGGCTCGAGTACCGGTTCCTCGACGGCATCCATCCAAGCTTCCATACGGTGGCCGCGACCGCGAACCGCGGCACGACCGACGACTACCGCAACCACAGCATCATGCTGAACCTGACCTACTCGTTCGGCGCGCCGGCCGCGCCGCCGCCGCCGGTCCAGCCGGCGGCCGCGCCCGCCGCCGCGCCGCCGCCGCCCGCGCCGGCGCCCGCCGCAACCGTTCCGCCGGGGCAGTTCTTCATCGTGTTCTTCGACTTCGACAAGTCGACCATCACCGATGCCGGCCGCCAGGTGCTCGACGCGGCCGCGGCGGCGTTCAAGCAGAACCGCCCGGTCCGCATTGAACTCACCGGCTACACCGACACGGTCGGCACGGTGCAGTACAATCTCGGCCTGTCCAAGCGGCGCGCCGACGCGGTGCGCGATTATCTCGTCAAAGCCGGGGTGCCCGCCAAGGCCCAGGACGTCGCGTGGAAGGGCAAGACGAACCTGCGCGTACCGACGCCGGACGGCGTGCGCGAGCCGCAGAACCGTCGCGTCGAAATCGTCCTGCCGCAGTAGCAGACCGGTTCCAAAGCCCCTCCCCGACTGTCGGGGAGGGGCTTTTCATTGTCCGAGCTTCTCCATGAGCTCGAGCCGGTTGCCGAACGGGTCGTCGAGAAAGATGCGGAGATATCCTTCGAGCGGATCGTCGTCGACGATGCGGCACCCGGCCGCGCGCGCCCGCGCGGCATAGCGCGCGAGCCCCGTCACCAGGAGCGCCGGATGCGCCTTCCGCGCCGGCCGGAAATCCGCCTCGACGCCGAGATGGAGGTTGATGCCGCCGGCGGCGAACCACACGCCGCCGCGCGCTGCGAGATCGGGCGGCTTCGGCACCTCATCGAGACCCAGGACGCCGCCATAGAATTCGCGCGCCGCATCCTCGCCGCCCGGCGGCATGGCGAGCTGCACATGGTCGAACCCTAGGATCGCCATCGCCTCACGCCGCGGCGGCGGCCGCGGGCTGCTTCAGCTCCTTCAGGCGCGGCATCACTTCCTTGGCGAAGAGCGTGAGGCTGTCGACCGTGTCTTCGTGCGAGAGATGGCCGGCCTGGCCCATCATCAGGAGATTGCCGAGCCCGCCGCAATGCTCGGTGAATTCGGCGATCTGGCGATAGACCTGGTCAGGCGTGCCGCAGAACATGATGGCGGCATCGATCAGCTCCTGCACCGAGGCGGTCGCCATGTTCACGACGCGGCCGTCCTTGGTGAAGCTGCGCGGCGGCGTCTTGCCTTGCAGGAGCCGCGCATTGTCCTCGACCGAGATGAAGCCGGGCGGGTTGCGGAACTGCGGCGCCACGATCGCGGAGGTGCGCGGATATCCGGCCACCAGCTCGGCACGCCGGCGCGCCTCGTCCTCGGTGGCGGCGATGCCGACCAGCGCCAGATAGGCGAAGCGGTCGGGCGGCGGCGGCGCGGTGCGGCCAGCCTCGTGCCAGCCGGCGCGATAGGCATCGTAGAGCGCCCGCGTGTTGTAGCCGCTGCCAAGCGTCGCCATGACATAGCCCTTCTCGCCGAGGACGCGCGCGTTGGTGCGGCTCGAGGTCGTGCTCCACACCGGCGGATGCGGCTGCTGATAGGGGCGCGGCCAGATGTTGACGTGGCGGTAGTGGAAGAACTGGCCCTCCCAGTTGAACGGCTCGTCGTGGCTCGTCATCGCTTTGATGATGAAGTCGTGCGCCTCCCAGAACCGCTCCATGATGAAGACCGGATTGGTGTTGGCGACCGGGATCTCGTACGGCACGCCCTTGACGAAGCCCATCTCGAGCCGCCCGCGCGAGACGACGTTGATGGTCGAAAGCTCCTCGGCGCAGCGCAGCGGATCGGGCCGGTGCGCGATCGGATAGCCCAGCACGAGAAGGCGGGCGCGCTTGGTCTCGCGCGCCAGGACCGACAAGGTCACGATCACGGTCGAGGCCATGCAGGTCGCCGTCGAGTGATGCTCGTTCACCATGATGTCGTAGCCGAGCTCGTCGGCGAGCAGCCATTCGTCGTAATAGCGGTGGAACCGCTCGGCCGCGATCTTGGGATCGAGGATGCGGTTCGGCAGCACGACGCGCAGCGAGCCCTGATGCTTGTCCCAGGCCTCGGGATAAGGCTGCTCGGTGAACTGGAAGACTTTCAAGACGCAGTCTCCATGAAGGCGAGGACGCGGTTGGCGAAGTCGTCGGGCGCTTCGACATGCGGGAAGTGGCCGGCGCGCGCCATCGTCTCGAAGCGCGCGGACGGCAGCGCGGCGGCATAGGCCTTGCCATAGTCGGGCAGCACGATGTGGTCGGCTTCGCCCCACAGGACGAGCGCCGGCACGCGGATCCGGTGGAGGCGCTGCTTCAGCTTGGGATCGTGCATGTAGGGCTGCCAGCCATAGCGCGCCATCGCCTCGCGGTTGCGCGCGACGGCGAGGAGATCGGGCTCCGGCATGGATTTGTAGTCGCGCTTGGCGGACTCGGGATTGAAATAGGCTTTGGCCGCGAAATCCGCCTCGCTCATGGCGAACATGTCGGCGATGTCGCGGGCATCGCGCGCGCCGACCTTGATGCCGAACGCGTCCGCCAGCACGAGGCGCGCGATGCGCGCGGTCGATTTGACGGCGATCTCGGCCGCGAGCCAGCCGCCGAACGAAACGCCGACGAGCGTCACGCCGTCGAGCCGCAGCTCGTCCATGAGGTCGAGATAGAAGTAGGCAAGATCGTCGATGGTCGAAAAATCCTTCGGCTGCTCGGAGCGGCCGAAGCCCGGGTGCGAGGGCGCGATGACCCGCGCCTTGGCCGCCAGCCGGTCGAGCACCGGCGCGTCGGGTGCGATGCCAATGCCCGGATGGAGGAACAGGATGGGCCGCCCCTGGCCGCGCTCGATCAATTCGACGCGGACCCCCGCGACCGATTTCAACCCCTCGTCCAACTCTGCCCTCCCGTAGCTGCCACCGTTCTATGCCGCACCCCGGCCCCTGTCATCCCCGGCAAAATGCCGCCCTGCACCGCGCCGAACCCCGCTCGGGCGCAGATGCCAAAAATTAACCCATTGAAATCATTCACAGAAAATTGGGTTCGTTTGGTAATTTTAACGATTTCGGCAGCGCTCCGTGCGGGGCGGAAATTGGCTTCGTTCGGTCAAATCGCTCGGACGTAAATTGGGTTCGTTCGGCAAAACCGCGCTTGCAACGACGGCGCGCGGCCAAATTGGGTTCGTTCGGCGAATTCGGGCTCGCTCGGTAATCCGGCCCGCACCGCCGTCGCCGTGTTCGCTGTCACGTAATTTACGTACGACGTGGCGGGGTCCCAGTCAAGTCCGGCGGAGAAGCTGTTCTCGGCGCGGCTCGCGCATCTCGCCATTGTCGCGGCGTCGATGATACCGACCATGTTGGACGTGCTCAGCGAGACACCATTCGGCATCTTGCAAAACTTCGCCGCTGCCGAATCCGAGCGCCGCAAGATCGCCTGCATCTCGATCAAGATCGCGAAGGCGCTCGGCGTCACCGTCGCTCCTCGCCAGCGCCGACGAGGTGATCGAGTAACCCCGCGCGTCCTTCGACTGCGCGTGCTTCGCGCGCTCCACTCTGGATGAGGTAAAAGAACAGTCCTCATCCTAAGCGAAGCCCCGGAACGTAGTGATGGGGCGAAGTCGAAGGACGCACGGCGTTGCTCCTTGCCCCCAGTTTCGATTGCTGGCGCGCACGGTCGTCTATAGTCTCGCGCAAAACCGCGCGGGCCGCACGAGAGCCGGCGACCGAGGAGGAACGACGATGCCGCGACGCGCGCCATGACGCTTGCGCTGTTCATCGAGCAGCTTTTCAACGGCGTGCAGTTCGGCCTCATGCTGTTCCTGATGGCGGTGGGCGTGACGCTGGTCTTCGGCATCATGCGCGTCATCAACCTGGCGCACGGCTCGCTGTTCATGGTGGGCGGATACCTGCTCGTCGCCTGCATGCGCGCGACCGGGTCGTACTGGATCGCGGTGCCGCTTGCGGTCGCGGGCGTCGTTGCCGTGGGTGCTGCGATGGAGGTGCTGGTGCTGCGGCCGCTTTATGGCCGCGGCCATCTCGACCAAGTGCTCGCCACGTTCGGCCTCACCATGTTCTTCAACGAGGCGGTGGTGGTGATCTGGGGGCGACTTCCGCTCAACATCGCCATTCCCGCGGCGCTCGACGGCTCCATCGAGATTTTTCCGCACGTGCATTATCCGGTATATCGCCTCGCCATCACCGCGGCGGCGCTGGTGTGCGGCGCCATCCTCTATGTCGTGATCGTGCACACGCGGCTGGGCGCGCTCATTCGCGCCGGATCGGACAAGCGCGAGATGGTCGAGGCTTTGGGCGTCAATATCGGCCTCCTTTACACCGCGGTGTTCGGCCTCGGCGCGGCGTTCGCGGGCTTCGCCGGGATGCTGACCGGACCGCTCCTCTCGGTCGAGACGGGGATGGGCGATCCGATCCTGATCCTGACCTTGGTCTGCATCGTCATCGGCGGCACGGGCTCGGTGCGCGGCGCGCTTGCCGGCGCGCTCATCGTCGGCATCTTCGACACGTTCTCGCGCGTCATGCTGCCGCAGATCGTCGGCCTCACCGCCGGCACGGCGGTCGTCGGCATGGCGGATTACGTGCTGATGGCGCTCGTGCTGATCTACAGCCGCACCGGGCTTTTCGCGGCGCACCGGGGCTGAGACGATGCTTTCGCGCCGCACGATCCTGCATCTCGTACTGCTTGCGGCGGCGCTCGCTGTGCCGCTGTCGGGCGACATCTACTACACGCGCTTTGCCACGCAGATCGCGATGTACGGCATGGCGGCCGTGTCGTGCGACCTGCTCTTGGGTTATGGCGGGCTCGTCACGTTCGGCCAGGCGGCGTTCTTCGGCGTCGGCGCCTATGCGACCGGCATGCTGAGCCAGGCCGGATTGAACGACGCGCTCATCGTCTGGCCGCTCGCCATGCTCGCCGCGATGCTGTTCGCGCTCGTCATCGGCACGCTGTCGCTGCGCGTGCAGGGGTTTCAGTTCATCATGGTGACGCTCGCCTTCGGGCAGATGACCTACTACATCGCCCAAGCGCTCAGGACCTATGGCGGCGACAACGGCTTCACGATGTCCCGGCGCAACGCGTTCGCCGGGATGAGCCTCGCCAATCACGTGCTGTTCTATTACGTGACGCTGGCGCTCTTGGTGCTCGTGCTGTTCCTCGCCGCGCGCCTGGTGCGCTCGGAATTCGGCCTGGTGATCCGCGGCCGGCGCGACAACGAGCGCCGCCTTGCCGCCATCGGCATCCCGCCGTTCCGCTACAAGCTTGCCCTGTTCGTCGTCGCCGGCGCGATCGCCGGGCTTGCCGGGGCGTTGATGGCGAACCACGCGCGCTTCGTCTCTCCGGCGCTCATGTCGTTCCAGGTGTCGGGCCAGTTCCTGGCGATGGTGATCCTGGGCTCGGCCGGGACGCTCATCGGCCCGGTGTTCGGCGCGGCCATTTATCTCGTCTTCCAGCAGGTGCTGTCGGACTACACCGACCACTGGATGATCTTCTTCGGGCCGCTGCTCGTGGCGCGCGTGCTGTTCGTCAAGGAAGGCGTGTGGGGCATGATCGTCCAGGCGCTGCGCGCGCACGAGCCCGCACCCCCTGCCGTCCCGGCCGAGAAGGGCGCTGCGGAATGAGGCGGATAAGATGAACGGCGTCGGAATTTCCCGAATACGATCGGATCGATGCGGAGACCATATGATATGAAGACCGAGGTGATCGTCATCGAAAACGAGCGGGATCTGCGCGCCGCACGCGCACTCGTCGCCGTGATCTCGGCGCACCCTGCCGCTGCTGCGTAGACAACGGATCGCCCAATGACCGAGGCGGTGCTCGAAATCCGCGGACTGAGCAAGAGCTTCGGCGCGCTGCGCGCGTGCGACGATGTCTCGCTCGAGGTGCGGCCCGGCGAGGTGCATGCGCTGATCGGCCCCAATGGCGCCGGCAAGACGACGCTCATCGGCCAGATCACCGGCGAGCTTCAGCCTGACGCTGGCACCATCCTGTTCGAGGGGCGCGACATCACAGCCCTTCCGACCGCGGCGCGGGCGCGATTGGGGCTCGCGCGCTCGTTCCAGATCACCAGTATCTTCCGCAGCTTCACCGCGCAGGGCAATGTCGCGCTCGCGGTGCAGGCGACCGAGCCGCACAGTTTCCGCTTCTGGCATCCGGCCGACCGGATCGCGCGGCTGCAGGCGCCCGCGCGAAGGCGCCTCGAGGAATTGGGCCTCGGCCGGCGCGCCGGCGCGGTCGCGGCCGGCATGGCGCATGGCGAGCACCGCCAGCTCGAGCTCGCCATGGCGCTTGCGACCGAGCCGATGCTGCTGCTGCTCGACGAGCCGATGGCGGGATTGGGCAGCGAGGAATCGGAGGCGATGCTGGCGCTGCTGGCGCGGCTCAAGCGGCAGTACAGCATCCTTCTCATCGAGCACGACATGGACGTGGTGTTCCAGCTTGCCGACCGCGTCTCGGTGCTGGTGCAGGGCCGCGTCATCGCCTCGGGCGCGGCCGAGGACATCCGCAACGATCCGCAGGTGCGCGTGGCTTATCTCGGCGAGGACGACGATGCTCAAGGTTGAGGCGCTCGAGACGAGCTACGGCCAGAGCCAGGTGCTGTTCGGCATCGGCTTCGAGGTGCGGCGCGGCGAGGTGGTGACGCTTCTGGGCCGCAACGGCATGGGCAAGACCACGACGGTGCGCTCGATCATGGGCATGACGCCGCCCCAGGCCGGCTCCATCGCCTTCGAGGACAAGGAGCTGCGCGGCCTTGCGCCGTACCGCATCGCGCGGCGCGGATTGGGCCTCGTGCCCGAGGGACGGCAGATTTTCTCCGACCTCACCGTGTGGGAGAATTTGACCGCGACCGCATCGCCGGGGCGCAGCGGCGCGCGACGCTGGACCGTCGCGAGCGTGGCGCAGCTCTTCCCGTGGCTCAGCGAGCGGAGGAACCAGCTGGGCGCGCATCTCTCGGGCGGCGAGCAGCAGATGCTGGCGATCGCGCGCGCCCTCATGACCAATCCCGAGCTTCTGATCCTCGACGAGGCGACGGAGGGACTGGCACCGCTCATCCGCCAGGAGATCTGGCGCGTCCTCGTGCAGCTCAAGGCGGCCGGGCAATCGATCCTGCTGATCGACAAGAACCTGAAGGCGCTGACGCGCCTTGCCGACCGCCACTATGTGCTCGAGCGCGGCCGCGTGCGCTGGAGCGGCGACAGCGCCGCGCTGGTGGCGAACTACGCCGACATCAGGAGATATGTGGGGGTGTAGCGCTACTCCACCCGCGTCGGGTCGGCGACGATGGGGTTGCGCAGGGTCCCGAGGCCGGTCATCTCGACCTCGCAGATGTCGCCGGGCTTCATGCGGGTGCGGCCGGGGATGCGCTTCGAATCCCATTGCGTCGGCTGGTAGCCCGCCGGCGGGTGGAGCGCGCCGGGAGTGCCCATCACGATCACGTCGCCCGCGCGCAAGAGGTAACCGGTCGAGAGATAGTGGATCACCTGCTCGACCGAGAACAGCATATCGTCGAGCGGCGATTTCTGTTTTTGGACGCCGTTCAAACGCGTGATGACGGTGTGCGCGGGGGGTGCGCCAAATTCGTCGGCGGTCATGAGCCAGGGCCCGAAACTGCCGGAGCGCTCGAAATTCTTGCCGAGGCCGAATTGCCTGTTGTGGCCCTGGAATTCGCGCACCGAGCCCTCGTTGTAGCAGGCATAGCCCGCGACATGGCGCAGCGCGCCCTTCGCCGGGATGTGCCGGCCGGGCGTGCCGATCACCACGGCCAGCTCGCCCTCGTAGTCGAACGTCTCGGCGATTTTTGGGTCGGGACACCAGAGCGGCTCGAGGTGTCCCACTTGGCTGCACGGCATGCGCATGAAAATCTGCGGATAGTCCTTCGAGGTCGTGAGGCCCGTCTCCTCGATATGCGCCTTGAAATTCAAGGCCAAGGCCCAGATCGCGTGCGGATCGGGAATGACCGGATCGAGCGTCACCTGGTCGAAGCGGAAATCGGGCTCGCGCCCTTTCGCCGCCGCCTCGATCGCTTTGAGCGCGGCCGGCCCCAGTTCGAGGATCGCCTTCAGCGAGGATGGCAGATCGGGCGCCGCGCGCTTCAGCGAGACGAAGCGCCAGTCATCGACCATGACGCCCACGCCGGCATGGTCGCGCGTGTGATAGGAGATGAGCCGCATGGATTCCCCCTCTAAGCTATGCGATTGAGCCGGCGCTCACCCCGGATTACGAACTTGCCTTAACCAATCGGCATTGGCGAGCGAGTTGTCACCAGACGGCAAGAATGGTCCTTCCGATAGTATGTTTTCGGTTCGTAGAAAATTCTCAAACCATTGTTGAGCATCCCCAAATACCCGACCCGCATCGTGCTGCTTGTCGTCTTCCATGATGATCGGATTGCCGTAGTCGTATCCTTCGCCGGTGCTAATGTCCGCTGAAATAGTCGGGTCTGGCTTGCGTTCCACAAGGCAATGCTTCGAACCGCGTCCAACCTCATAGCACAATTTAAGCGTCAGACATTCGTTGCGAACGTAGCGCTGGAAATCTTCACACGATTCCCATTTCCGCTTGTGTTTCAATTCGGGAGGGATGTCCTGCCATAACCAGTCCGTCACGTGCCATGCGGTGACAGCGCAATTAAACGCATGGTATTGGCACGCCTCAACGTCATGGCGTTGGCGGCAGAACAGATTGTCCAGTTCCCAACGCAGTTTCTTGAGCATATCGCGCGAATTGCGAAGCCCGAATGCCTTTTGTGCTTTCTGTTCGAATGGTACCATCGAAGAGTTCCTTTCAGTTACCTCCCGGCGTCACCGCCGTTGTCGCCTTCCGTTGTCGCCTTCCATCATATAGCGAGCAAGACCCGTCGGCGGACCCCGCAGGCGCTCGCCTTCGCGAAGAGGAGCTTAACAATGAAACCATGTGTAGTCGCGGCGGTCATTATCGCGAATGCGCTGGCCTGTTCTCCAGCCTACGCGGACGACGTGGGGTTGCGCCTAGAGACCATCGAAATGGGACTCCAGAACATCGAGAAGCAACTTGATCTGATAAACGTGCGTATGGAAGACTTGACCAAGGACATGAAGGAGATGAAGCAGTGCAGTGCGCTCGCACGCCAACCGCCTCTGACTTTGGCCGAGCTAAGGGAGACCGTCAAACCATCAAATAAGCAGGACGATCTGAAATTGGTTGAGCTGTATAAACAGGACATGTCCGCGAGGATGAAGTGCGGGCTATCGCCGAAATAACGCCCGCCTTGTCCTACGCGACTTTTCCTCCCTTTCCGTAATTCAGTTTCTTTATTGCGGTAGTCTTGGTCTGTAGCGAGGCGCCGCCGCTGTGAAGCCCGTATGTCACTGTCGGCTTCTCGCGGTCGATGATATCGGCGGCCACGCCTTCCGGGACGCCGGCATTCCCCAGCAAGTTCGCGACGGTCTCACGGATCGAATGGACGACACGATCCTCGCCGAAGCCCGTTGCCCGCTTCATGTAGTCGGAGCGCTTGCCGACGGCGTTTCTAATTCATCGCGCGCACGGCGCGGAGCGACGGCCGGTCGGGCGCATCCCCGGGCCGCTTCAAGCCTTCCATCAAGTGCCACTCGGAGAAACGGTTGACCCGGAAATTCGACGGCTTCCACGCCTCGGTGACGAAATCGGGATTGGAGAAATACTCGATCGTGCCGCCCAGCGGATTCTTGAAGTACCAGAAATAGGCCGAGCTGATCGGATGCCGCCCCGGCCCGACCGCAGTCTCCCAGCCGCACTGCGCGAAATGCATGCCGCCGCCGAACACCTCGTGGATGTCGTGCACCTCGAAGGCGACGTGGTGCAGGTCGGTGGTGCCGCCCGGCCGCTTCAAGAGGAACAGATTGTGATGATCGGCGCGCGCGGCATAGCGCAAAAACACGGCCGCGCCACCGGCATAGCGGTCGGAGAGCCAGAACCCCAGGCGCTTCGTGTAAAACGCCTCGCCGGCGCGCACGTCGGGCACGGCGAAAACGATATGGCCCATGCGGAACGGATGCGCGCGCTCGTACATCGGGCTCGGCGCATCGACCCGGCCGCGCGCGCCGGGCACGTTGAGCGGCAGCGTCGAGCGTTTCGGCTCCTTGCCGTGGCGCCACACGCGGAAGCCGATATTGACGCCGCAATCGTCATGCGTGTGGAGCGTGCCGTCCTTGTCTTCGCGCACGTCGCGGTCGCGGGAAAGCTCGTCGCCGAGGAGATCGAGCACTTTTGGCGTCGCAACGCCCCAGATCACCTCGCGGAATTCCGAGCCGCCCGAAAGCTTCGGCGGCAAATCCTTGGCGTCGGACGGCCGGACCACGATGTCCGCGCCGATTTCGGTGGCGAAGGTAAGCGTCTTGCCGTCCTTCACCTTCTTGAGGCCCCACTCGGCGAACATTTTTCGCGGCAGCGACAGGTCGGGAGCGCCGAACACGACGCTGTCGATGCCGACGAACCGCGCCTCTTGTTTTGCCATGAGCCGCCTCGCTCGAGATGAATGCCGCAATGAGACCACCCGGCGGCGCGCGGGGTCAAGACTGTGCTATCGTGCCGCGCATGGAAGGAACGACGACAGAGCGCCCGACGGAAGCGCAGATCATTGCGCGCGCCCGCGCGATGCTGCCGGAATTGCGCGCGCGATCCCCCGAGACGGAAAACCTGCGCCGGCTGCCGGACGATCTGAACCGCGCCTTCGCCGTCGCCGGTTTCTACAAGGTGATGCAGCCGAAGCATTACGGCGGCTATGAGCATGATTTCGGCACGCAGACGGAACTGGGCGCGGAACTGGGACGCGCCTGCGGCTCGGCCTCGTGGGTCGCCACCATCATCTGCTGCCATGCGTGGCTTGCCGGCATGTTCCCGAAGGAGGCGCAGGACGAGATCTGGGGGCAAAATCCCGATGCGACGCTCGCGAGCTCGTTCATGCCGGTCGGCGCCCAGGTCGAGCGCGCGCCGGGCGGCTACCGCGTCTCGGGAAGGTGGAAATTCTCGAGCGGCGTCGATCATTGCCGATGGGCGATCGTCATGCTGCCGATGCCGCCCAAAGCTTATTTCGCGCTGCTGAAATTGTCCGAATGCAAGATCGAGGACACGTGGCATTCGGTCGGGCTTGCCGGAACGGGCAGCAACGACATCGTCGCCGACAACGTGTCGATGCCCGAGCATCGCCTGCTCGACACGGAAGGTGTGAAGGGCGGGCGCACGCCGGGGAGCGCGGTCAACGACCATTACCTTTACCGGCTGCCGCTGCTCTCGCCCTTCACCTTCAACATCGTCGGCAATGCCTTGGGCATCGCGCGCGGTGTCGGCGAGAGCGTGGTCGAAGGGCTGAAAGTGCAGACGAGCCGCGCCGGCGTGCATGTTGCGCAGAACCAGAGCATCCAGCTGCGCGTCGCCGAATCCCTGGCCGAGATCGACGCGGCGCACGGCCTCGTCTTCAAGGACCGCGACGAGATCGTGCGGAAAGCCCAAGCGGGCGACGAATTCACGCTCATCGACCGCGTGCGCTATCGCCGCGACGTGAGCTTCGCGGGACAGCTGTGCGTGCGCGCGGTGGAGCGGCTCTTCCCCATTCTCGGCGCCCGCGGCCTCATGAACGATCATCCGGTGCAGCGCGGCTGGCGCGATCTGCGCGCCGTGTCGCATCATCTCGCCATGACCTGGGACATCCAGGGCTCGCTCTACGGGTCCGTGGCATTGGGCCTGCCCTGCCCCGATCCGAGGATCTGAGATGGAATTCGGCATCTTCGATCACGTCGATCGCAACGGCCTGCCGCTCGAGCAATTCTACGAGATGCGGCTTCAGCTTGCAGAAGCCTATGACCGGCTGGGTTTTCGGTCCTATCACATCGCCGAGCACCACTCGACGCCGCTCGGCATGGCCCCTTCGCCGAGCGTGTACCTTTCGGCCGTGGCGCAGCGCACGAAACGGCTGCGCTTCGGGCCTTTGGTCTATCTCCTGCCGCTTTATCACCCGCTGCGCCTGGTCGAGGAGATCTGCATGCTCGACCAGATGAGCCGCGGGCGCTTCGAGCTGGGCGTCGGGCGCGGCGTGTCGCCGGTCGAGGTCGGGTTCTACGGCGTGGCACCCGACGACCGCGCGCCCATCTTCGTCGAGGCGCTCGCGGTCGTGCGCGCGGGGCTGACCGGGCCGCGGCTCGATTTCGCCGGCGAGAACTTTACGTTTCACGACGTGCCGATGGAGCTGTCGCCGTTCCAGAAACCGCATCCGCCGATCTGGGTCGGGGTCGAGAGCCCAGACGGCGCCGAGCGCGCCGCGCGCCAGGGCTTCAGCTTCATCACCGCGCACCCGGTCGATGCCGCGCGCGCCATCATGGAAGCGGGCCGCGCCGCGTCGCAGGGCGCGCCAAAACCCATGGGCCTCGCGCGCTTCATCGTCATCGCCGACAGCGACGACGAGGCGCTGTCGCTTGCGCGCCGCGCCTATCCCAAGTGGCAGCAGAGCCTGACGCACCTGCCGCGCAGCTTCGGCTATGCGACGCGCAACCCGCGTCCGACCGATTTCGATTCGATCCGCCACGGCGGCCGCGGCATTGCCGGCTCGCCCGCGGCCGTGGCCGCGGAACTGCGCGCGCAGCTCCACGAGAGCGGCGCCAACTATTGCGTCGGCCAGTTCGCCTTCGGCGATCTCGCGCGCGAGGAAGCGCTGCGCTCCATCGAACTCTTCGCCCGCCACGTCATGCCGGTGATCGGGTGAGGTGGCCTCGCGGCCTCATTCGAGATATACTAGCGTTATGAGCGACAGTGTGGTGAAGGCACGGCTGGGCGCGAAGGCGGAAGTGGTGATTCCCAAGCCGGTACGCGATGCGCTCGGCATAAAGCCCGGCGACGAGTTCGCCTTCGTTATCGAAGGCGACCAGGTGCGCGTTGTGTCGTCCTCTTTACAGGCCGACGACCCGTTCGCCTCCTTCACCGAGTGGGCATCGGAGGCGGACAACAAGGGATATGCCGAATTTTAGCCGCTTCGATGTCGTAGCGGTTCCGTTTCCCTATACTGACCGTGCGCGATTGCAGCGACGCCCGGCGCTCGTCGTTTCCCACCCAAGTTATGAGGAACGCTTCGGACTGCTGTGGGTGTTGATGATCATCGCCGCGGAAAATGCTGGCTGGGCCGATGACGTGGCCGTTCCGGATCATGCCGCCGCAGGGCTTCCGATCCCGTCCATCATCCGTCCCAGCAAGATCGCGACGATCGAAGCGGCGCGCGCGCAGTTCCGCGGCAGGATCGGTGCCGTCACGGCAGCCGCCGTGCAAGCCGTAATTTCAGCCTACATCGCGTAGGAACTGCCTACTCCAGCCGCTCGCAGGCTCGTGCGATGCGGGTGCAGGCGTCGCGCAGCTCGGATGTCGAGGTGGCGTAGGAGATGCGGAAATGCGGCGCCAATCCGAACGCCGTGCCGGGCACCACCGCGACGCCTTCGGCATCGAGCAGATAGGCGCAGAAATCCATATCCGTCTCGATCGTCTTGCCACCGGGCGCGCGCCGCCCGATGGCACCGGCGCACGACGGATAGACGTAGAACGCGCCGGACGGCGTCGGGCAATGGACGCCCTTGCAGCGATTGAGCAGCGCCACCACGAGGTCGCGCCGCTCCTTGAAGATGGCGGCGTTCTTCGGGATGAAGTCCTGCGTGCCGTTCAGCGCCTCGACCGCGGCGGCCTGGCTGATCGAGCTGGGATTGGTGGTCGATTGCGACTGCAAGGCCGCCATCGCCTTGATCAGCTCGCTCGGGCCCGCCGGCATAGCCGATGCGCCAGCCGGTCATGCAATAGGCCTTCGACACGCCGTTCAAGGTGAGCGTGCGCGGATAGAGCTTCGGCTCGACCTGGGCGATGCTGGTGAAGACGAAATCGTCATAGACGAGGTGCTCGTACATGTCGTCGGCCAGCACCCAGACGTTCGGGTGGCGCAGCAGCACCTCGGCGAGCGCCGCGAGCTCGTCGCGCGTATAGGCGGCGCCGGTCGGGTTCGACGGCGAGTTGAGGATGAGCCACTTGGTCTTGGCCGTGATCGCGGCCTCGAGGTCCTCGGGCCGGAGCTTGAAGCCGTTGTTCTGCGGGCAGGTCACGGCCACCGGCGTGCCCTCGCACAGCACGACGATGTCGGGATACGAGACCCAATAGGGCGCCGGCACGATCACCTCGTCGCCGGGATTGACGGTCGACGAGCAGCGCGTTGAACAGCACCTGCTTGCCGCCGGTGCCGACGCTGATCTGATCGGGCGCGTAGTCGAGGCCGTTCTCGCGCTTGAACTTGGCGCAGACGGCCTTCTTCAGCTCGGGCGTGCCGTCGACCTGGGTGTATTTCGTGTCGCCGCGGTCGATCGCACGCTTCGCCGCGTCCTTGATGTTCTGCGGCGTGTCCATGTCGGGCTCGCCGGCGGCAAGGCCGATGACGTCGCGGCCCTCGGCCTTGAGGGCCAATGCCTTGTTCGAGATGAAGATCGTCGGCGAGGGCTTGATGCGCTGCAGCCGTTCGGCGATGAAGGACATGGCACGCTCGGAAGTTTAGGGCCGCGTACCCTAGTGCGGCCCTTGTTGCAGCGCAACATCGACTCGCTTCGCGTCCTCAGTCAGGCGACTGGACGTGCGCCTCCAGGAACCACAGCGCCTTGTCGAGGGCGCGGGAATAGGCCGTGAGAAGATCGGCCGTATCGGCATCGCCCGCCTCGCCGGTCTCGGCGATCCCGGCGCGGACCGAGGCCGCGACCTTGGCATAGCGCTCAATGAGCGCCACGAGATGATCCTTCGAGGCCGCAATGTCGGTCGGATAGGGCGCGAGCGTCGTCGCCTTCGCCACCTCGTGCGTCGTGCCGTGCGCGGTGCCGCCGAGCTGCACGACGCGCTCCGCCATGGTGTCGACATGGCCGTCGACCTCGGTGCGGAAGCCGTCGATCATCTCGTGCAGCGCGATGAATTGCGGCCCCTTGATGTTCCAGTGCGCCTGCTTCGTCAGCAGCGCAAGATCGATCGAATCGGCGAGCCGCGCGTTGAGGATGCGGATCGACACCGACTTGGCGTTGCCGGAGAGGTCGTTACGCGTCAGATAGGTCTTCATGCTGGGGCTCCCTCAAAATCTATATTAGAATTATTACAATCTAGTCCCCTAGGCTTCGCGTTTCAAGCCCCCTGATCGTCTGGCGAGTTCGGAGCGCCGGCCTTATCTTGACGCCATGCCGATCCTGACTGCGCCGCGGCCGCTCGACGATGTCGGGCGGCGCTTTGCGATCCATTCCGAGTTCCAGCCCGCGGGCGACCAGCCGCAAGCGATCGAGGCGCTCGTCGCCGGCATCCGCGAGGGCGAGCGCGAGCAGGTGCTGCTCGGCGTCACCGGCTCGGGCAAGACCTTCACCATGGCGCACGTCATCGCCGCGACGCAGCGCCCGGCGCATCATCCTCGCGCCGAACAAGACCCTGGCGGCGCAGCTCTATGGCGAGTTCAGGAGCTTCTTCCCGGAGAACGCGGTCGAGTATTTCGTGTCGTATTACGACTACTACCAGCCCGAGGCCTATGTCCCGCGCACCGACACCTACATCGAGAAGGAATCCTCGATCAACGAGCAGATCGACCGCATGCGCCACGCCGCGACGCGCGCGATCCTCGAGCGGCGCGACACGGTCATCGTCGCCTCGGTGTCGTGCATCTACGGCATCGGCTCGGTCGAGACCTATGCGGAAATGACGGTGAGCCTTGCCGCAGGGCAGCGCATCGACCGCACGCAGCTCCTGGCGCAGCTCGTCGAGCTGCAATACCGGCGCAACGACCAGAATTTCGTCCGCGGCACGTTCCGCGCGCGCGGCGACACGATCGAGGTCTTTCCGGCGCACTACGAGGACCGCGCCTGGCGCCTCTCGCTGTTCGGCGAGGAGCTCGAGGCGATCCACGAGTTCGATCCGCTGACCGGCGAAAAGACGGCCGTGCTCGAGGCGATCAAGATCTATCCCAACAGCCACTACGTCACGCCGAAGCCGACGCTCAATCAGGCGATCGAGGAGATCAAGCGCGACCTGAAGCTGCGCCTCGCCGAGTTCGAGACGCAGGGCAAGCTTCTGGAGCTGCAGCGGCTCGAACAGCGCACGCGGTTCGATATCGAGATGATGGCGGCCACCGGGCAGCTGCGCCGGCATCGAGAACTATTCGCGCTATCTGACCGGCCGCCGGCCGGGCGAGCCGCCGCCGACCCTCTTCGAATACCTGCCCGAGGACGCGCTCGTCTTCGTCGACGAGAGCCACGTCACCATCCCGCAACTGGGCGGCATGTACCGCGGCGACTTCGCGCGCAAATCGACGCTCGCCGAATACGGCTTCCGGCTGCCGTCCTGCATCGACAACCGGCCGCTTGAAATTCGAGGAATGGGACGCGATGCGCGGCCAGACCACGTGCGTCTCGGCGACGCCCGGCCCGTGGGAGCTCGAGCGCACCGGCGGCGTCTTCGTCGAGCAGGTGGTGCGGCCCACCGGCCTCGTCGATCCGGTGCCGGTCGTGCGCCCGGTCGAGAACCAGGTCGACGACCTCATGGCCGAATGCCGCGACTGCGCCAAGAAGGGCCAGCGCGTGCTGGTGACGACGCTCACCAAGAAGATGGCCGAGGCGCTGACCGAGTATTTCCACGAGAACGGCCTGCGCGTGCGCTACCTGCATTCCGACGTCGACACGATCGAGCGGATCGAGATCATCCGCGACCTGCGGCTGGGCGTGTTCGACATCCTCGTCGGCATCAACCTGCTGCGCGAGGGGCTCGACATTCCGGAATGCGCGCTCGTCGCCATTCTCGACGCCGACAAGGAGGGCTATCTGCGCTCGCGCACCGCGCTCATCCAGACGATCGGCCGGGCCGCGCGCAACCTCGAGGGCCGCGCCATCCTTTATGCCGACCGCATGACCGACAGCATGCGTGCCGCGATCGACGAGACCAACCGCCGCCGCGAGAAGCAGCAGGCCTACAACGAGGCGAACGGCATCACGCCCGAGAGCGTCAAGCGCGGCATCGCCGACATCCTCGAAAGCGTCTACGAGCAGGACCACGTCACGGTCGATACCGGCAGCGACGCGGCACTCCATTACCAGGGCTCGAACCTGCAGGCGGTGCTCGCCGACCTCGAGAAGCGCATGCGTACCGCCGCGGCCGATCTCGAATTCGAGGAGGCGGCGCGCCTGCGCGACGAGATCCGCCGGCTCGAGCAGTACGATCTCGGCCTCGGCTCGCCGGGCTCGGCCGCCGCCCGGCCGCTCGCACGCCGGCCGCGCCGGCACCTCGGCCAAGCAGTTCGCCAAGAACAAGGCGCGCATGCGGCGGCGCGGTCCGTGAGCGAAACTACGCGCCCCATGCCGCGCGCGGCGCTCGTCACCGGGGCGGCGCAGCGCATCGGCCGCGCCATCGCCATGACCCTTGCCGCCGACGGCTGGGCGGTCGCGGTGCATCACCACAGCTCGCGCAAGGCGGCCGACGGTCTCGTTGCGGAAATAACGCGGAGCGGCGGGCGCGCTGTGGCGCTCGCAGCCGATCTCACGCGCGAGGACGAGCTCGAAACGCTCGTGCGCCGCGCCGGCGACGCGCTCGGCCCCCTGGGCGCGCTCGTCAACAACGCCTCGGTGTTCGAGCGCGACGAGGCGCTCGGCGTGACGCGCGCAAGCTGGGACCGGCACATCGAGACCAATCTGCGCGCGCCCTTCGTGCTGATGCAGGAATTCGCGCGGCAGCTGCCGGCGGAGTGCGCCGGCGCCATCGTCAACATCCTCGACGAGCGGGTGTGGAACCTGACGCCCCACTTCGTCTCCTACACGCTGAGCAAGGCGGGACTGTGGACGCTGACGCGCACCATGGCGCTGGCGCTTGCGCCGCGCATCCGCGTCAACGGCATCGGCCCCGGCCCGACCCTGCCGAGCCCGCGGCAAAGCGAGGAGCAGTTCCGCCGCCAGTGCGACCGCCATGCCGCTTGGGCCGCGGCACCACGCCCGAGGAAATCGCGGCAGCGGCGCGCTTCATCCTGGCGATCGCCGGCCATGACCGGGCAGATGATCGCCCTCGACGGCGGCCAGCATCTGCTCTGGGCGGCCGCCGGCGGCGGTTCTCCTTCCGAGTGAGGCAATGGCCGCTAAGCCTCGACAGCGCGCGCGCTTTCCGGAATTTCCGCGACTCGCAGTTGTCAACAGGAGGCGGCCCTAGGCTTGAAACCGTGGTGCGGGCGCTAGCATTAACCGCATGTTACCCTTCGTTTACAGTCTGTCATGAATTTATCTAATAACATCAGGATGTTGCACTTTTTGCATAAACTTTAGGCAAAGCCGGAAAATCGGCGGATTGGCGTGCGGCGGACGGTCGCAGGGGCTGCTTGCCAACAAGCTTATCCACCGCTTCCGTGGATATTCGGCCGCCCGCGCCGAGGTCATTGACGGAAACCGGCACGCGCGCCAAGTGACACGCTATGGACGAGCGCGAAAACGGCGCCGAAATCGAGATCGTCGAGGATGCGGCCGACGCCGCGCCCGGCACCGGGCTCGCGCGCGGCATCGCGGTAATCCGCGACGCGCTGCGCTCGTTGCCGCCGGGGCCGGGCGTCTATCGCATGCTGAACGATAAGGGCGATGCGCTCTATGTCGGCAAGGCGCGCAATCTGAAGGCGCGCGTCGCCAACTACACGCACCTCGCCAATCTCTCGAACCGGCTGCGGCGCATGGTGGCCGAGACGAATGCGCTCGAAGTCGTGCTGACCCATACCGAGGTCGAGGCGCTGCTGCTCGAGTGCAATCTCATCAAGCGCCTCATGCCGCGCTACAACGTGCTGCTGCGCGACGACAAGTCGTTCCCCTACATCCACCTGACCGGCGGCCACGACTTCCCGCGCATTACGAAGCACCGCGGCGCGCGCAATGACGACGGCGACTATTTCGGCCCGTTCGCCAATGCCGGCGCGGTCAACCGCACGCTGATCGCGTTGCAGCGCGCGTTCCTGTTGCGCTCGTGCAGCGACAGCATGTTCCAGGGCCGGACGCGGCCGTGCCTGCTGTACCAGATCAAGCGCTGCAGCGCGCCGTGCGTCGGCCGCATCGACAAGGCGGGCTATGCGAAGCTCGTGGACGAGGCGCGCGCCTTTCTTTCCGGGCGCAGCAAGGAGGTGCAGGAGCATCTGGCGCTGCGCATGCAGGAGCTGTCCGAGGAGCTTCAGTTCGAGAGCGCGGCGCTGCTGCGCGACCGCATCCGCGCGCTGACGCAGGTCCAGGGACGGCAGGACATCAATGTCGAAAGCCTGGGCGACGCCGACGTGATCGCCGCGCACCAGGCCGGCGGCCACACCTCGATCCAGGTGTTCTTCTTCCGCGGCGGCCAGAACTGGGGCAACCGCGCCTATTTCCCGAGCCACGACCGCCAGCTCGGCGTCGAGGCGGTGTTGGCCTCGTTCATCGGCCAGTTCTACGACAGCAAGCCGGTGCCGCCCCTGGTGCTGACGAGCGACGTGCCGTCCGACCGCGATCTCCTGGCCGAGGCGCTGTCGAGCCGCGCCGGGCGCAAGGTCGAGCTTTTGACGCCGCAGCGCGGCGACAAGCGCAAGCTCGTCGAGCACGCGCTTGTCAACGCGCGCGAGGCGCTGGCGCGCAAGCTCGCCGAGACCTCGACCCAGCATCGCCTCCTCGAGGGCGTGGCCCAGGCTTTTGGCCTCGACGCGCCGCCGCAGCGCATCGAGGTCTACGACAACAGCCACATCCAGGGCAGCCATCCGGTCGGCGCCATGATCGTCGCCGGACCCGAGGGGTTCGTCAAAAACGCCTACCGCAAGTTCAATATCCGCGGTAACGCGACGCCCCCTCACCCTGCCCCTCTCCCCGCAGGGGCGGGGGCGGTTGCGGGCGGCGACGATTACGCGATGATGCGCGAAGTGCTCCAACGGCGCTTTCCCCGCGCGCTCAAGGAGGACCCGGAGCGCGAACGCGGCTCCTGGCCCGACCTCATCCTGATCGACGGCGGGGCCGGGCAGGTCTCGGCGGCGGAGCAGGTACTGACCGATCTCGGCATCGCCGACATCCCGCTCGTCGGCATCGCCAAGGGGCCCGACCGCGATGCCGGGCGCGAGCGCTTCTTCCGGCCGGGGCGCTCGCCCACCAGCCTCGATGCCAAAGACCCGGTGCTTTATTTCCTGCAGCGGCTGCGCGACGAGGCGCATCGTTTCGCCATCGGCACGCACCGCGCGCGGCGCCAGAAGGCGATCGGCGCCTCGCCGCTCGACGAGATCGCCGGCATCGGCGCCCGGAGCAAGCGTGCGCTGCTGCATCATTTCGGCTCGGCGCGCAGCGTTTCGCGCGCCGGATTGGCCGATCTCGAGCGCGTCGCAGGAATCAGCAGCACGGTCGCGAAAAAGGTTTATGATCATTTCCACGCCGAGGGCTAGACTTGGGTTGGCGCCGCACATGCTGACCACGCTTCCCAACCTCCTCACCCTGTCGCGCATCGTCGCGATCCCGCTGGTGATCGCGACTTTCTGGATGGTGTCGCCGACCGGCCCCTGGCTCGGCTGCGTGCTGTTCTCGGCGGCCGCGATCACCGATTGGCTCGACGGGCGGCTCGCGCGCGCCTGGAGCCAGCAGTCGGAGCTCGGACGCTTCCTCGATCCGATCGCCGACAAGCTTCTGGTCGCGACGACGCTGTTCATGCTGGGCGTCGAGCGGCGGTTTTCGGCGCCGACCATCCTGCCGGCGCTCGTCATCCTGTGCCGCGAGATCCTGGTGTCGGGCCTGCGCGAGCATCTGGCCGAGCTGCGCGTGCGCGTGCCGGTGTCGAGCCTCGCCAAGTGGAAGACCGGCATCCAGATGGTCGCGATCGGCGTGCTCCTGGTCGGCGACGCGGGTCCGGCGATCCTGCCGGTGCGCTGGATCGGCGAGGCGCTGCTGTGGCTCGCAGCCGGGCTCACCGTCAAGACCGGCTACGACTATCTCCACGCCGGGCTCGGCCATATCCAGGGCGACACGCCGACGCTGAAGACGGCCAAGCCAAGCGGCGCCTCGTGACGCCAGGTCTTCGGCCTCGCCGGCTGGAGCGGCAGCGGCAAGACGACGCTCGTCACCCGCCTCATCCCGGCGCTGCTCCGCCGCGGCGTCAGCGTCTCGACCGTGAAGCACGCGCATCACGAGTTCGACGTCGACCAGCCGGGCAAGGACAGCTTCAAGCACCGCCAGGCCGGGGCGAGCGAGGTGCTGATCTCGTCGTCCGCGCGCTGGGCGCTGATGCACGAGCATCGCGGCGCGGCCGAGCCGGTGCTGGCCGACCTCCTGCGTCACATGAGCCCGGTCGATCTCGTCATCGTCGAGGGCTTCAAGCGCGATTCGTTCGCGAAGCTCGAAGTGCACCGGCCGTCGCTGGGCAAGCCGCTCCTCTATCCCGACGATCCCGACATCGTCGCGCTCGCGAGCGACGCGAAGCTGCCGCGCCTCGCCGCTGCCGCTCCTGCCGCTTGCCGACGCGGACGCGATCGCCGCTTTCATCATCGCGCATTGCGGGCTCGAGGCCGTGCATGGCGCAGTTGAGCGATGACTGCTTCGCTTTCGGCGGGACCTTGATGCCGGCCGCGGAGGCGCTTGCGCGCATCCGCAACATGAACCTGCCGCTCCCCGCGACCGAGACCGTGCCGCTCAAAGAGGCCGCGGGCCGCATCCTCGCGGCGCCGCTCGTGGCATCGCTCGACGTGCCGCCGCACGACAATGCCGCGGTCGACGGCTATGCCGTGTTCTTCGCCGACCTAGCGGGCGACGCGCCGGTGAGCCTGCCGGTGACGGGCCGCGCCGCGGCGGGCCATCCGCTCGGCCGCGCGAGCGCGCGCGGCGAGGCGATCCGCATCTTCACCGGCGCGCCGATGCCGGACGGCCCCGACACCGTGCTGATGCAGGAGGATTGCCGCGAGAGCGCAGGCAGCGTCAGCCTGCCGCCCGGCATCAAGCGCGGCGCCAACTGCCGCCGCCGCGGCGAGGATGTGCGCGCAGGCGCGACGGCGCTCGAGGCGGGAACGCGGCTGCGGCCGCAGGAGGTGGCGCTGGCCGCGGCGCTCGGCCAAACCTCGCTCACGCTCTATCGCAAGCTGCGCGTGGCGCTCATTTCGACCGGCGACGAGGTGCGCGAGCCGGGCTCCCAGCTGCCGCCGGGCGCAATCTATGACGCGAACCGCTATGCACTGATGGCGCTCCTCGGCGGGCTTGGCTGCGAGGTGCGCGATTTCGGCATCGTGCCCGATCGCGCCGAAGCCGTGCGCGCTGCGCTCGGCGAGGCGGCGCGCGGACACGATCTCGTCGTCACCTCGGGCGGCATGTCGACGGGCGAGGAAGACCACGTCAAGGCCGCGGTCGAGGCGCAGGGCAGTCTCTATTTCTGGCGCCTCGCCATCCGCCCCGGGCGGCCGGTCGCATTGGGCCAATTGGGCGGCGTGCCGTTCATCGGCCTTCCCGGCAATCCGGTCGCGGTGATGGTGACGTTCCTGCTGCTGGCGCGGCCGCTCATCCTGCGGCTCGCCGGCGCGCGCGAGGTAGCACCCACGCTCTACCGCGTTACCTCGGGCTTCGCCTATGCCAAGAAGAAGAGTCGCGCGGAATATCTCCGCGCCCGGCTCGAGCGCGGCGCGGATGGCGGCCTGACCGCGCAGAAATTCCCGCGCGACGGCGCCGGCATCATCTCCTCGCTCGTCGCTGCGGACGGGCTCGTGGCACTCGCCGAGGGCGTCGGCGAAATCGCGCCGGGCATGGATGTGGATTTCCTGCCGTTCAGCGAGGTGCTCGGCTGATGCGGTACACGATAGTGCGACCCTGACCCGCGAAACCGTGAAGGAACCTTCGAGGCGCCGCCGCCCTTAGCAAAGGCAGGGTGTCTCGGAGTGCGGGCATGAATCGTCTCCGTGCGATTGGCGGCGCGGCGGGTGCGGCATTCCTCCTGGCGCTGGCGGCGCACGCCGCCGAGCGGCCGGCGGCGGCGGCGATGCCGAGTCTCAGCGGCGTGGTCGAGCGCGTCATGCCGTCGGTCGTCAATGTCAGGGTCGAGATGCGCCGCTCGGGCGTGCCCGAGACCGGCGACCGGACGCTCGACAGTTTGCTGCGCCGCTTCCTCGATCGCGGCGGGCACGGCCCGACCGACGATATCGCGCCGGGTCCCACGGGCCGCGGCACCGCGCTCGGCTCGGGCTTCATCGTCGATCCGGCGGGATTGATCGTGACGAACGAACATCTGGTCGAAGCGGCCGGCCGCATCACCGTCATCTTGCAGGACAATTCGCGCCATCGCGCTTCGATCGTCGGGCGCGACGAAGGCTCCGACATCGCGCTTCTTAAGATCGACACGGCGCGGCCGCTGCCCGCGGTGCGCTGGGCCGACAGCGAGCGCGCCAAGGTCGGCGACTGGGTGATCGCGGTCGGCAATCCCTATGGCCTCGGCGGCACCGTGACGGCGGGCATCGTCTCGGGCCTCGGGCGCAGCCTCGACGACGGTCCCTACGACGACTTCCTGCAGATCGACGCGCCCATCAACCGCGGCAATTCGGGCGGTCCGACGTTCGATCTCGACGGGCGCGTCCTCGGCATCAACACGGCGATCTTCTCGCCCTCGGGCGGCTCGGTCGGCATCGGTTTCGCGATCCCGGCCTCGTTCGCGAAAGATGTGGTCGAGCAGCTGCGCCGCAAGGGCCGCGTCGATCACGGCTGGCTCGGCGTCAATCTGCAGAACGTCACGCCCAACATCGCGAAAAGTTTTGGCGTCGATCCCGACAATCCGGCCGGCGCGCTCGTGGACGATGTCGTGCCCGACAGTCCGGCGGCGCACGCAGGCGTGCACCAGGGCGATGTGATCCTGACCGTCGACGCGCACCCGGTGCGGGTCGCGCACGACCTGGTGCGGCTCGTCGGCGCAGCTCCGGTCGGCTCGCGCGTCATGCTGCTGCTGCGCCGCGGCGGCCGCACCGTGGCGATGCCTGCCATCGTCGCAGCGGCGCCAGCGCCGCCAACGCTCGCAGCGGCGGACGGCGAAGGCGCCGGATCGTCGGAGCCGCCAAGCGGGGGAACGCTCGGCCTCGACCTGCAGCCGCTGACGCCCGAGTTGCGCCACCGTCTTGCGCCGCCGCATTCGGTCAACGGCGTCGTCGTCACCGACGTGCGGCCCGCGAGCCCGGCCGCGACTCTCGGCCTCGAGCCCGGCGACATCATCGTCTCGGTCAACCGCAAGAGCGTGCGCTCGCCCGCGGAGGCATCGCGCCGCATCGAGACTGCGGTGGCGCAGGGCCAGGTCCTGCTGCTCGTCAACCGGCACGGCGGCTCGCACTTCCTCGGCGAGACTTTCGGCCGGGACGGAGCCGCGGCGCCTTAGCCCCTTGCCTTGAATTGCGCGGCGGAAAGGGTTAGCTGAGGTGGCGAAAGGCGCCCGATGAAGCTTCTTTATTTCGCCTGGCTCAGGACCCGGATCGGCACGGCCGAGGAGACGCTCGACCCGCCCGCCAGCGTGCGCACCGTGGCGGCGCTCGTGGAGTGGCTTGCCGCGCGCGGTCCCGGCTTTGCCGAGGCGCTCAAGAACCGCAAGCTCGTGCGCGTCGCGGTGAACAAGGAATATGTCGGCTGGGACCACCCGCTTCAGCCGGGCGACGAGGTTGCACTCTTCCCGCCGGTGACGGGAGGCTGAGATGATCCGCGTGCAGCGCGAGGATTTCGACGTCGGAGCCGAGATCGACGCGCTCGCGCGCGGCGCCGCGGCGATCGGCGGCATCGCGTCCTTTGTCGGCGTGGTGCGCGCCGGATCCGGCCGCGACGCCATCACCGCGATGACGCTCGAGCATTATCCGGGCATGACCGAGCCCGCGCTCGAGGCGATCGAGGCCGAGGCGATGCGGCGCTGGCCGCTCGCCGCATGCCTCATCGTCCACCGCTTCGGCAGGCTCGTGCCGGGCGAGCGCATCGTGCTCGTCGTCACCGCCGCTTCGCATCGCCAGGCGGCGTTCGAGAGCTGCGAATTCCTGGTCGATTATCTCAAGACCAAGGCGCCGTTCTGGAAGCTCGAGACGACGCAGGACGGCGAGCGTTGGGTCGAGGCCAAGGACAGCGACGACGACGCGGCCCGCCGCTGGGTTGCGGAATAGCAGCCTCGGCGGTGCGTGCGAAGCCCGCGACCCGTCTCCATGTCGCCGCCGATCTGGGACAAGGCGCGGCGATCGCGCTTGCGCGCGAGGAGGCGCATCGGCTCAAGAACGTGCTGCGCCTGAAGCCGGGCGATAGGGTCGCGCTGTTCAACGGGCGCGATGGGGAATGGCGCGCGACGGTCGCAGAACTGGGCCGCGACGGCGGCGCGGCGGTCGCGGACGAGCGGCTGCGGCCGCAGCAGGCGAGCGGCGACATCTGGCTCGTCTTCGCGCTCGTGAAGCGCGCGCGGCTCGAGTGGCTCGTCGAGAAGGCGACGGAACTCGGCGCGGGCGCGCTCGTTCCGGTCACGACCGCGCGCACCGTGGCCGAGCGCATCAATCCCGCGCGGCTCGAAGCGATCGCGCGCGAGGCGGCGGAGCAGAGCGAGCGTCTCGACGTGCCGGAAATCCGCGCGCCCCAGCCGTTGCAGCGCCTCCTGTCGGCGTGGCCGGCCGGGCGGCGCCTTTACCTCTGCGACGAGACGGGCGCAGCGCCGCCCATCGCCGAGCGCGCCCGTGCGCTCGGGCCGGGGCCCATCGCAGGCCTTACAGGACCGGAGGGCGGCTTTGCGGAAAGCGAGCTTGACGCCCTCAGGAAACTCCCCTTTGTTTTCCCGGTCGGGCTTGGCCCGCGCGTATTGCGCAGCGAGACAGCGGCGCTGGCCGCTCTGTCCGTCTTGCAAGCGCTCGCGGGCGACTGGAGCATGGCGCGGCACGGGGTCTTGCCGGCCGATGCGTCACACTTGGGATAGGGGTCATCCCGTTCATGTCGGGTCCTTCGCTTTCCGGCGGTGAGCCGATCACCGACAAGCGGCAACTCGTCGCCTTCATCGCGGCGGGCGCCAAGCCGCGCGAGCGCTGGCGCATCGGCACCGAGCACGAGAAATTCGTGTTCCGCCGCGACGATCTGCGCCCGGTCGGCTATGGCGGGCCGAGCGGCATCCGCGCCCTGCTCGAAGGGCTGATGCGGTTCGGCTGGGAGCCTGTCTACGACGCCGACAACCTCATCGGCCTCAAGGGCGGCGAGGCGACGGTGTCGCTGGAGCCGGGCGGCCAGTTCGAGCTGTCGGGCGCGCCGCTCGACAATCTGCACCAGACCTGCGCCGAGGTGCAGCAGCACCTGAAGCAGCTGCAGCCGGTGTGCGACGAACTCGGGCTCGGCCTCTTGGGCCTGGGCTTCCTGCCGAAATGGCGGCGCGAGGACGTGCCGTTCATGCCGAAGCGGCGCTATGCGGTGATGCGCAACTACATGCCGAAGAAGGGCAAGCTCGGCCTCGACATGATGCTTCGCACCTGCACCGTGCAGGTCAATCTCGACTTCGCCGACGAGACCGACATGGTGCGGAAATTCCGCGTCGGGCTGTCGCTGCAGCCGGTCGCGGTGGCACTCTTCGCCAACTCGCCGTTCGTCGAGGGCAAGCCGACCGGCTATGCGAGCTATCGCAGCCATGTCTGGACCGACGTCGATCCCGACCGCTGCGGCATGCTGCCGTTCGTGTTCGAGAGGGGCTTCGGCTTCGAGCGCTATGTCGACTGGATGCTCGACGTGCCGATGTATTTCGTCTACCGCGACGGAAGCTACATCGATTGCGCGGGACAGTCCTTCCGCGACTTCATGGCGGGGCGGCTGCCGGCGCTGCCGGGCGCCACGCCGACGATGAGCGACTGGATCGACCATCTCACCACCGTCTTTCCCGAGGTGCGCATGAAGCGCATCCTCGAGATGCGCGGTGCCGACGGCGGCCCGTGGGCGCGGCTCTGCGCGCTGCCGGCGCTGTGGGCGGGTCTGCTCTATGACGAGGACGCGCTCGCCGAAGCCGAGGAATTCACCAAAGGATGGACCGACGAGGATCGCGAGTCTTTGCGTCTCGATGCGGCGCGCCTTGGCCTTGCGGCGCGCCTGCGCGGGCGGTCGTTGCGCGAGATCGCGCTGCGCGTCGTCGAGATCGCGCGCGGCGGCCTCCAGCGCCGCGCCCGGCTCGACAGCACCGGACAGGACGAGAGCCATTTCCTCTCGACGCTGATCGAGACCGTGGAATCGGGCCGCACCCCGGCCGAACAGCTCGTTGCCCGCTACGAAGGGGAGTGGGGCAAGAGCGTCGAGCCGGTCTATCAGGAAGAGGCCTATTAGCGCCGGTTGAAAAAGTCCGGACTTTTTCATGGAACCGGATCGAAGCCGCGGCGTTAGCGCTGCGCAGGCCCGCAACGGGCTTGCTTGTCTCCACGCCCCGCATCCATCCCCCCACGATGCGGGGCGTTTCTTATTCCGCTACCCCTCTTTCGGGGCAAGCGGCAGATCGAGCCATTGGGCAGGATCGCCGAGTTCCGCGGCGGGCGACCGCCCCGAAAGAGACATCGAGCGCGCGCGAAACCACGATGTCGCGGCAAACGCGATGCGGATGCGGCCCCCGGCGGGCGGCCGGTCGAGGCCGAGCGCCGCCCACGGCAGCACCGCATCGAGCACGACGCGCGGCTGATCGGCGCCGAAATATCCCGCTGCTGCGCCCGGCACCTCCGCGCACGAAGCGCTGCCGTCAAGCGAGGCGGCGCCCTTGCAGATCTCGACCTGCACCGCCGCGCCCTGGCGCCCGCGTGGCGGCGGCACGACATAGATCGTGAAGCGGCGCGGCCCCGCGCCGGCGTCGAGGCCGAGCTCGAGGCGATAAGCCTCGCTGCGGGGAAAGGCCCCGTCATAGGCCAGGAGATCGGGATCGTAATAGTCCTGTCCGATATGCCCCAAGGCGATGCCGGTCTCGCTCCAGGCGAGATAGGCCTCGCCGAAGGCGACATCGCCGGGCTGCGCCTTGAGCGGCGGCAGCAGCGCGGCGGGCTTTGGAAAATCGACGAGCGAGCGATGCGCGGGATCGATCGTTGCCTCGGGCGCCGCGAATGACGGGCGCGCGAAGGGCTGCGCCGCCTCGTGCAGCTTCGGGAGATCGCGGTTCACGGAAGCGAGCGCGTCGGTCAGCCGCTCATAGGGCCGGTCGTAGATGTCGACCAGGCCGAAATCGTAATCCTCGCGATCGGCCCGGCCGCCTTGCGGATAGTCGTAATATTGGAACCACTGCAATCCCACGAGCTCGGGCAGCCCGGCGAAACGCGCCGCCGCCGCCGCGGCACCTTCGGCGCGCTCCGCTTGCGTCGCGACCGTCATCAGGTGGCCGTTGTCGCGGTTGCCGGAACGGTTCTGCGCGGCTGCATAGAACCATTCCGAGACGAACACCGGCTTGCCGCCGCCGAGCTGGCGCAGCCCGTCGAAGAAATAGGGCGCGATCCAGCCCTCGGGACTGTCGACATTGTAGTTGACCGAGATCGCATCGACATGGGGCGCCTCGGCGCGGATCGCGGCCGGGTCGTAGTAGATCGGCAGGCGGTCGCCGAAATAGAGGGCGCCGGGATCGGCCGCGTGGATCGCCTTCCTCGCAAGCGCGTAGTAATGCGCCGCCACTTCGGCGGTCCAGGCGCCGACCGCGCGCATCCCTTCGCCGCCTGGACGCAATTGCGTCGGCGCGCGCGCGCGGAGCAGCGCCGCCCACGACCCGACACCTTCGGGCGGCTGAAAATCGCGGGCGAAGTGGCGCCAGTCGCCGCGGTAGAGCCGGCGCATCAGCGCGACCCAGTGCTGCTTCGTGTGGTTCTCCGCCGGTTTTTGCGAGAAGAACAGGAAGAGCGCGCCGCCCCACCAGCCGACCTCGTTGTCGGAGAAATAGCCAAGCCGCCACGGCGAGCCGCGATAGGGCGAGGTGAGGCGCCGCGCCTCGCGCATCATGCGCGAAGATGTTGCGGGATCGAACGGATCGAACCAGTGGAAGCGCGCATAGCGCCCGAGCTCGAGATTGATCGCGGCGGGCAGGCGCAGATCCTGCGGCGGCAGCGACCACGCACCCACGGAATCGAAGCCCCAGCCCTCGAGCCGCCGGCGCGTCGCATCTTGCCATGCCGAGAGCGACGGCGCGAAGCGGCGCCAGTCGTAATGCGGCCGCGGCACGCCCGCACCCGAGGCGCCGCCGTCGACGACATCGACGCCGACCGCAAGAGTGCGCTCGCCGCACGGGTCCTGGAGCCAGGCGACGCCAACCTCGCGCGCGATGGTCCAGCGCGACGACGGCGCATCGGCGAGATCGCACGCCGCAGCGGCATGCGCCGAAAGAAACAGCAGCAACGCTGCAAGCGCGCCGTGCGTCCTTCGACTGCGCCCGCCCTGCGCGCTCCGCTCAAGATGAGGTAAAAAAGGAGTCCTCATTCTGAGCGGAGCCCCTGAGCGAAGCGAAGGGGCGAAGTCGAAGGTCGCACGCTGCTTCGCGCGCCGTCACGCCGCCGTGCCGCCGACGGTGATGCCGTCCATGCGCACTGTCGGCATGCCGACGCCGACCGGCACGCCCTGGCCGTCCTTGCCGCAGGTGCCGATGCCGTCGTCGAGCTTGAGGTCGTTGGCGATCATCGTCACCTTCTTGAGCGCGTCGGGGCCGTTGCCGATGAGGGTCGCGCCCTTGACCGCCGGGCCGACCTTGCCGTCCTCGATGAGATAGGCCTCGGACGCCGAGAACACGAACTTGCCCGAAGTGATATCGACCTGGCCGCCGCCGAAATTGACGGCATAGAGGCCGCGCTTGACGCTTTGGATCACTTCCTGCGGGTCCTTGTCGCCGGCCAGCATGTAGGTGTTGGTCATGCGCGGCATCGGCGCGTGCGCGAAGCTCTGGCGCCTGCCGTTGCCGGTCGGGCGCATGCCCATGAGGCGGGCATTGAGGCGGTCCTGCATGTAGCCCTTGAGGATGCCGTCCTCGATCAGCACGGTGGTGCCGGTGGGCGTGCCCTCGTCGTCGATCGTGAGCGAGCCGCGCCGGTCCTGCATCACCCCGTCATCCACTACCGTGACGCCGGGCGATGCGACGCGCGTGCCGATGAGGCCGCTGAAGGCCGAAGTCTTCTTGCGATTGAAGTCGCCCTCGAGCCCGTGGCCCACGGCCTCGTGCAGCATGACGCCGGGCCAGCCGGGGCCGAGCACGACCACCATCTCGCCGGCCGGCGCGGGAATCGAGCCGAGATTGACGAGCGCCTGGCGCAGCGCCTCGTCCACCTGGCCGCGCCACTGGGCGGGGTCGAAATAGCGGTGATATTCGACGCGCCCGCCGGCGCCCGAGGAGCCGCGCTCCATGCGGTCGCCGTCGGCCGCGACGATGCTGACATTGAGCCGCACGAGCGGCCTTATGTCGGCGGCATCCTCCCGGTCGGGGCGCATGATGCGGACCGCCTGCCACACGCCGCCCAGGGACACCGAGACCTGGCGCACGCGCGGGTCCTTCGAGCGCGCATAGGCGTCGATCTCGGCGAGCAGCTTGGTCTTGGCCGCGAAATCGAAGCCGCCCAAGGGATTGGCCTCGGTATAGAGCTGCCGGTTCGAGCCGGGCGGCGGCAATGCCAGCGCGCCGCCCGCGCCGGTCTTCACCGCGCGCACGGTCGCGGCGGCGCGGCGGATCGCCTCCTCGGAGAGTTCCGAGGCGTGGGCATAGCCGCACGACTCGCCGGAGAGCGCGCGCACGCCAAAACCCTGGCTCTGGTCGAACGATGCGCTCTTGATGCGGCCGTCGTCGAACACCAGCATCTCGGACTGGCTCCATTCGAGGAACAGCTCGCCGTCGTCCATCCCGGACAAGGCCTCGCCGAGGATGCGCTCGAGTTTCTGGCGGTCCATCCCGGTGCGGGCGAAGAACAAGTCGTCGGTGCGGGCGAGGTCGGACATCGCTGCGGCTCCTTCGAGGTCGCGGCGCTTCTTGCCATGGCGCCGGGCGGCGCGCTAGAGGCCGCATAACCGCATATGGTGAGCGCGGCGGCCCGCAAAAAGCGGCAGGTGCGGCAATTCTGCGTCAGAAAGTCGCAAGCAAGGTTGCGGTTGGCGCGGTCCGGCGCACGGCGGTATTTAGAGGGCGCCGGTCCGGGCCGCGCTGTTGAGGGCGCGGCCGGGTTTGAGCTAACGTCGCGAGCGCCGCGGGGGATGACCCGGCGCCTAGCTGAGAAACGAGGGGACGCGGCCCATGGTTCGCAGACGCGGTATTGGAATGGCCGCCATCGCGGCGGCGCTCGCAGCACCCTTCGCGGCGTTCGCCGACACGGTCGAGCAGCCGCTGCCGTGGCAGGTCGGCATGCAGCCGGCAGCCACGCCGGTGCGCGTGCACATCGACTCGCTGCACAACGAGCTTTTGATCATCATCACGCTCATCGCGATCTTCGTCCTCGCCCTGCTGCTCTATACGATCGTGAAATTCAACGCCAAGGCGCACCCGGCGCCGTCGAAGACGACGCACGCCCCGGTCATCGAGGTGCTGTGGACGGTGGTGCCGGTGCTGATCCTGGTGCTGATCGCCGTGCCGTCCTTCAAGCTCATGTTCTACATGGACCATGCGCAGCACGCCGACATGACGCTCAAGGTCACCGGACACCAGTGGTACTGGAGCTACGATTATCCCGACCAGGGGAATTTCGGCTTCGACAGCAACATGATGCCGGACGACCAGGCGGCCAAGGAAGGAAAGCCGCGGCTCCTCGAGGTCGACAATCCAGTGGTGCTGCCGGTCGGAACGGTGGTGCGCATTCTCGTCACCGGCAGCGACGTGATCCACAGCTGGTTCATGCCGGCGATGGGCGTCCAGGAATATGCCGTGATCGGCCGCACCAACGAATCCTGGCTCAGCATCGATCACGAAGGCACCTATTACGGCCAGTGCAATCAGATCTGCGGCGTCAATCATCCGTTCATGCCGATCGAGATCAAGGCGGTGTCGAAGGACGATTTCGCGAAGTGGGTCGAACAGGCCAAGAAGAAGTTCGCGCGTGATGACGGCGCCGGCGTGAAGCTCGCCGCGGCCGCGGCGCATTAGAGGTCGGAGGACGACGATGGCACACGACGCGACCGCGCACGGATACGGCCACGAGCACCACACGCCGGGATTCTTCACGCGCTGGTTCTGCTCGACCAATCACAAGGACATCGGCACCCTCTATCTCCTGTTCGCGATCTGCGCCGGGCTCATCGGCGGCCTCTTCTCGATCATCATGCGGGTCAACCTGATGCATCCGGGTGACCCGCTGTTCCACGACAACCACCAGCTCTACAACGTCATCATCACGGCGCACGGCCTCATCATGGTGTTCTTCACCGTGATGCCGGCCCTGATCGGCGGCTTCGGCAACTGGATCGTGCCGCTGATGATCGGGTCGCCCGACATGGCGTTCCCGCGCATGAACAACATCAGCTTTTGGCTCCTGATCCCGGCGTTCTGCCTGCTTTTGGGCTCGGCCTTCGTCGGCGAGGGCGCGGGCGTCGGCTGGACCGTCTATCCGCCGCTCAGCGCAAAGATCGGCCATCCCGGCCCGTCCGTGGATATGGCGATCTTCTCGCTCCACCTCGCCGGCGCCTCGTCGATCATGGGCGCCATCAATTTCATCACCACCATCCTCAACATGCGCGCGCCCGGCATGACGCTGCACAAGATGCCGCTGTTCTGCTGGTCGATCCTGGTGACGGCGTTCCTGCTGCTCCTGTCGCTGCCGGTGCTGGCCGGCGCGATCACGATGCTGCTGACCGACCGCAATTTCGGCACGACCTTCTTCGATCCGGCGGGCGGCGGCGATCCGCTGCTGTTCCTGCACCTGTTCTGGTTCTTCGGCCACCCCGAAGTCTACATCATGATCCTGCCGGCCTTCGGCATCGTCAGCCAGGTGATCTCGACCTTCTCGAAGAAGCCGATCTTCGGCTATCTCGGCATGGCCTATGCGATGGTGTCGATCGGCGTGATCGGCTTCGTCGTTTGGGCGCACCACATGTTCACGACCGGCATCAGCGTCGACACGAGGGCATATTTCACGGCGGCGACCATGGTCATCGCCGTGCCGACCGGCATCAAGATCTTCTCGTGGATCGCCACCATGTGGGAGGGCTCGATCACGTTCGACACGCCGATGCTGTGGGCGATCGGGTTCCTGTTCCTGTTCACGGTGGGCGGCGTCACCGGCGTGGTGCTGGCGAACGCGGGCGTCGACATGGCGCTCCACAACACCTACTACGTCGTGGCGCATTTCCACTACGTGCTGTCGCTGGGCGCCGTCTTCGGCATCTTCACCGGATTCTATTACTGGTTCGGCAAGATGTGCGGCCGGCAATACAACGAGACGTTCGGCCGCATCCATTTCTGGACCACCTTCATCGGCGTCAACCTCACCTTCTTCCCGATGCACTTCCTCGGGCTTGCCGGCATGCCGCGCCGCATCAGCGATTATCCCGATGCCTTCGCCGGATGGAACTACGTCGCGTCGATCGGCTCCTACATCTCTTATGGCTCGACGCTGTTCTTCGTCTTCATCGTGCTGCACACGCTGTTCGCCGGTAAGCGCGTCGGCAACAACTACTGGGGCGAGGGCGCCACCACGCTCGAATGGACCCTGACGTCGCCGCCGCCGTTCCACTCTTACGACGAGCTGCCGCACATCGCGCCCGAGGCGAGCCACTGAGGAGCGGTGCCTTGACCCCGATCGCCGCCCCGCTCATCCGCGCCAGCCAGCTCGAGCCGGCGCTCGGCGACTTCATCGCGCTCCTGAAGCCGCGGGTGATGTCGCTCGTCGTCTTCACCGGCTTCGTCGGGCTTAATCTGGCTCCCGCCCATCTCAATCCGGTGCTTCAACTCGCGGCGATCTTAAGCATCGCGGTCGCGGCGGGCGCGTGCGGCGCGATCAACATGTGGTACGACCGCGACATCGACGCGCTCATGTCGCGGACGCGCGACCGGCCGCTGCCGGCGGGCCGCATGGCGCCCGGCGATGCATTGGGGTTCGGCGCGGTGCTCGCCGGAGCATCGGTGATGGTCATGGGGCTCGCGCTCAATTGGGCGGCGGCTTCGCTCCTCGCGCTCACCATCGCGTTCTACGTCTTCGTCTATACCGTCTGGCTGAAGCGCCGCACGCCTCAGAACATCGTGATCGGCGGTGCCGCGGGGGCGCTGCCGCCGCTCGTGGGCTGGGCCGCGGCGACCGGCACGGTGGGCCTTCCGGCGCTCGTGCTGTTCGCGCTCATCTTCTTCTGGACGCCGCCGCATTTCTGGGCGCTGTCGCTCTATCGCGCCGGCGACTATGCGCGCGCCGGCGTGCCGATGATGCCGGTCGTGGCGGGACCGGCCGAGACGAAGCGCCAGATGCTGATCTACACGCTGGTGCTGTGGCCGCTCGCATTGGCGCCGACGCTTTTGGGCGTCGAGGGCTGGATCTATGGCGGCGCGGCGCTCGCGCTCTCGGCCTGCTTCACCGCGCTGGCGCTCCGTGTCCTTTATGACCCGGGCGAGCGCTGGGCAAAGCGCATGTTCGGCTTCTCGATCCTCTATCTTTTCCTGCTCTTCGCGCTGATGCTGGTGGACCGCGCGGGATGAGCACGCAGGAGCTGGCATTGGACGACCGGCAGCGACGGCGGCGCGCGAAAAGCCTGGCGATCGGCGTCGTGTTGGCCGGGCTGGCGCTGCTGTTCTACATCATCACGATGGTAAAGATCGGGGCCGGGCCATGAGCGATCGCCGCAACACGCGGACCGTGCTGGCGCTCCTTGGGGTCCTCGGCGTCATGGGCGGGCTCGTCGCGGCCTCGGTGCCGCTCTATCGCCTGTTTTGCGCCGCCACGGGATATGGCGGCACGACCCAGCGCGCGAGCGTGGCGCCCGACAAGGAGGTCGCGGGCCGCGTTATCACGGTGCGCTTCAACGCCGATACCGCGCCCGACCTGCCGTGGGATTTCCGCCCGGAGCAACGCGAGGTGAAAATCCATCCGGGCGAGGAAAAGGTCGTCGCGTTCTTCGCCCAGAACCGCTCGGCCGAGCCGATCAACGGCCGCGCGACATACAACGTCACGCCCGACAAGGCGGGGCTCTATTTCGACAAGCTGCAATGCTTCTGCTTCTCGGACCAGTACCTGGCGCCCGGCAAGAGCGCCGAGCTCGACGTGCAGTTCTTCGTCGATCCCGACATCGTCAAGGATCCGAACACCTCGGACGTCGACACCATCACCCTCTCCTACACCTTCTTCCGCGCCAAGGACGGCAATACGGCGCGGTCCGCCGCGGCAGGATCCCCGCCGCGCGTCAATTGAGATCGCGAGAGAGCGACATATGAAGAGCCACAGCGCACCCAAGCACCCTTACCATCTCGTCGATCCCAGCCCGTGGCCCGTTATCGGCGCGCTCGCCGCCGGCATCATGTTCGGCGGCGCCGTCATGTTCATGCATGGCGGCCCGACCTGGGTGATGATCGTCGGATTCCTGTCGGTGCTCGCCATCATGTACGTGTGGTGGCGCGACGTGATCCGCGAGGCGGTGTACGAGGGCCATCACACCAAGGTGGTGCAGATCGGGCTGCGCTATGGCATGGCGCTGTTCATCGCGTCCGAGGTCATGTTCTTCGCCGCCTTCTTCTGGGCCTATTTCTCGGCGGCGCTGTTCCCGACCGAGGCGATGGGCTGGGTGTGGCCGCCCAAGGGCATCCACCCGTTCGATCCGTTCGACGTGCCGTTCCTCAACACGCTCGTGCTGCTGCTGTCGGGCGCGACCGTGACCTGGGCGCACCATGCGCTTTTGGAGAACAACCGGCGCGACCTCATTCGCGGGCTTGCGGTGACGGTGTTCCTCGGCCTCTGCTTCACCTCGCTCCAGGCCTATGAATACAGCCACGCCGCCTTTGGCTTTACCCAGGGGATCTATCCCTCGACCTTCTTCATGGCGACAGGCTTCCACGGTTTCCACGTCATCATCGGCACCTGTTTTCTCACCGTCTGCCTTGTCCGCTCGATCAAGGGGCAATTCACGCCCGACCATCATTTCGGCCTCGTGGCGGCGGCGTGGTACTGGCACTTCGTCGACGTGGTGTGGCTGTTCCTGTTCTGCTGCATCTACTGGTGGGGCAGCGTCGGGGCGGTGCCGGCCGGATGAACGCCCCTCTCTCGCTCTTCGCCACCGCGCTCAAATGCCGGTGCCCGCGCTGCGGCCGCGGCAAGCTTTATGCCGGGCTGTTGCAGGTCGCGTCGCAATGTCCCGAGTGCGGCCTCGATTTCGCCGCGCAGGACGCGGGCGACGGGCCGGCGGTGTTCGTCGTGTTCATCCTCGGCGCGGTCGTGGTGGCGCTCGCGATCGTGGTCGAGATCCTGTTCGCGCCGCCGCTCTGGGTCCACATCGTGCTGTGGACGCCGGTCATCCTCGGCGGCGCGATCGCCATGCTGCGGCCGCTGAAGGCGGGGCTCATCGCGCTGCAATACCGCAACCACGCCCTGGGCGGCGGCCCCGCCGTCTAGTCACGCCGGCCTGAATATGCGCCGGCCGGAATCCCTCGCCGCCATGCCGCGCAAGTCTCTCGTCGGGCCAACGCTGTTCGCGATCTTCGGCTTCGCGCTCCTGGCCGGCCTCGGCACGTGGCAGGTCGAGCGCCTGCATTGGAAGGAAGGCCTGATCGCCGCGCGCCATGAAGCGGTGACGGGCGCGCCGATCGATCTGCCACGCTCGCTCGACGCGGCGCGCACGCGCGAGTTCCGCCATGTCCGCCTCGACGGAAGGTTTCTCGCCGCGCGCGAATTCCGCGTCTATGCGCTGTCGCAGAGCGGCGAGGACGGATACCTCGTCGTCGCCGCCTTCGCGCTCGCGCGCGGCGGCACGGTGCTGGTCGATCGCGGCTTCGTCCCCTCCGGCGGCGAGCCGGCCCAGCCCGCGGACGCAGGCGAGATCACGGGTCTGCTGCGCCTCGCCCAGGGCAAGCCGTCGTGGTTCACGCCCGACAATCGCCCGGCCGCGAACGAGTGGTTCTATGTCGATCCGGCGGCGATGGCGGCGGCGGATTCGCTGAGCGGCGTGCCGCCGTTCTATGTCGATGAAGATGCCGGGCCCGATCCGGGCGTATTTCCGATCGGCGGGCAGACGCCGCTCGATCTGCCGAACCACCATCTGCAATACGCCATCACGTGGTACGCGCTGGCGGGAGCGCTCGTCGTCTATTACATCCTGGTCGTGCGACGGGCGCGCCGAGGTGCCACGTGAGGAACAGTCCCTACGCCGAGCTCGAAGCCCGCTTTCGCCGCCTCAATTCGCTGCGTGAGGCGGCGAGCGTGCTGCATTGGGACACGGCCGCCATGATGCCCGAGGGCGGCGCCGCGGCGCGGGCCGAGCAGCTTGCCACCTTGCGCGTCGTCTGCCACGAGGTTCTGAGCGATGCGGCGTTGCCCGATCTCCTGGCCGGCGCCGCCGAGGAAAGCCTCGAGCGCTGGCAGGCCGCCAATCTGCGCGAGATGCGGCGGCAGTGGCTGCACGCGACATCCATCGCGGCCGATCTCGTGGCGGCCTTGTCGAAGGCGGCGAGCGAATGCGAGATGGTGTGGCGCAAGGCACGGCCGGCCGCCGACTTTGCCCTCATCCTGCCCTCTCTCGAACGGCTCCTGGCGCTGGTGCGCGACAAGGCCGCGGCGAAGGCCGAGCGGCTCGGCCGCTCGCGCTATGAGGCGCTGCTCGACCAGTGGGAGCCCGACGGCAGCACCGCGGCGATCGACCGCCTGTTCGCCACGCTCGCCAAGGAGCTTCCGGATCTCGTCGAAGGCGCGCTCGCGCATCAGGCGCGGTCGCCGGCCCCGATCGTGCCCGAAGGTCCGTTCCCGATTGCGGCGCAGCGCGCGGCGAGCCTGCGCCTCATGGAGCAGCTGGGCTTCGATTTCGCGCATGGCAGGCTCGATGCGAGCCTCCATCCGTTCTGCGGCGGAACGCCGGACGACGTGCGCATCACGACGCGCTACGACGAAAGCAACTTCACCCGCGCGCTCATGGGCGTGCTGCACGAGACCGGGCACGCGCTGTACGAGCGCGGCCTGCCGGCGGAATGGCGCAGCCAGCCGGTCGGCGACGCCCGCGGCATGAGCATTCACGAAAGCCAGTCGCTGCTCGTCGAGATGCAGGTGTGCCGCTCGCAGGCATTTCTCGAATTCGCGGCGCCGCTCCTGCGCGAATGTTTCGGCGGCACGGGCCCGGCGTGGGAGCCGGACAATCTCTACCGCCTCTACACTCGCGTCGCGCGCAGCCTCATCCGCGTCGATGCCGACGAGGTGACGTACCCGGCCCATGTCATCCTGCGCTATCGGCTCGAGCGCGCGATGATCGACGGCACGCTCGCCCTTGCCGACCTGCCCGCGGCCTGGAACGACGGGATGCGCGAGCTGCTGGGCGTCGTGCCGCCCGACGACCGGCAGGGCTGTCTCCAGGATGTCCACTGGTATGACGGGGCGTGGGGCTATTTTCCGACCTACACGCTTGGCGCCATGACCGCGGCGCAGCTTTTCGCCGCGGCGCGGCGCGCCGAGCCGAAAATCGAGCCCGCCATCGCGCGCGGCGACTTCGCGCCGCTCCTTGCCTGGCTGCGCGCCAATATCCACGGCATGGGCTCGCTGCTCGGCACTGCGGAACTCGTCGAAAGCGCCACCGGAAAGCCCCTCGACGGCACTGTCTTCGTCCGCCATCTGCGCGCCAGATATCTCGGCGAAAACTAGTGTAAACTATTGATATAACGCGGCTTTCTGGCCCATTGCGGGGCCGGGGCGCGGGCGCTAGCCTTTCGCCCTGTTTCAATTCTCCTGCCCCCTGGATCAAAGTGCCCTACATCTCGACCCGCGACGGTGGCGCGCCGCCCGAGCGTCTGCCTTTCGAGGCGACGCTGCTGCGCGGGCTTGCGCGCGACGGCGGGCTCTATGTCCCGGAGCAGTGGCCGCACCTCCATCGCGACGCGCTCGGCGCGCTGGCGGGATCGGGCTATGCCGAGATCGCCGCCGCAGTGACCTATCCCTTCCTCGACGGGCTTGTGCCGGCCGAGGAGTGGCGCCGGATGGTGGCCGACGCCTATCGCGGCTTCACGCACGAGGCGGTGGCGCCGCTGAAGCAGCTCGGGCCCCAGCTCTGGCTCATGGAGCTGTTCCACGGGCCGACCCTCGCCTTCAAGGACTATGCGCTCCAGCTCGTGGGCCCGTTGCTTGAAACGGTGCTGAAGCGGCGCGGCAAGCGGGCGACCGTGGTGGTCGCAACGTCCGGCGATACCGGCTCGGCCGCGATCGAGGCGTGCCGCGACCGCGCCGCGCTCGACATCGTCGTCCTTTACCCCAATGGCCGGATTTCCGAGGTCCAGCGCCGGCAGATGACGACGGTCCCGTCGCCGAACGTTCATACCGCCGCGATCGACGGCACGTTCGACGACTGCCAGGACCTGGTCAAGACGATGTTCGCCGACGAGCAGTTCCGCGCGGCGCTCGGCCTGACCGGGGTGAACTCGATCAACTGGGCGCGCATCGTGGCGCAGGTGGTGTATTACGTGGCCGCGGCCGTCGCGCTTGGCGCGCCCGGGCGGGCGTTGGGCTTCGCCGTGCCGACCGGCAATTTCGGCAACGTCTATGCCGCGCACGTGGCGCGCCGCATGGGCGTGCCGATCGCGCAGCTCATCATCGGCACCAACCGCAACGACATCCTGACGCGCTTCATCAATTCCGGGCGGATGACCATAGCACCGGTCGAGCCGAGCCTGAGCCCGAGCATGGACATCCAGGTCGCGAGCAATTTCGAGCGGCTCTATTTCGAGCTCGCGGCGCGCGACGGGGCGGCGGTCGAGGCGGCGTTCCGCAGCTTCCGCGAGACCGGCCATCTGCCGGCCGAGCCGCGCCTGTGGCAGGAGGCGCGCGGCCTGTTCGCCGCGCACCGGGTCGACGACGAGGCGACGCGCGCCACCATCGCCCGGACATATGCCGCAACCGGCGAGCTGGTCGATCCGCATACGGCGGTGGCGATCGCATCGGCCGAGGCCTGCCGCACCGACCGGGCGCTGCCGATCGTGGCGCTCGCCACGGCGCATCCCGCGAAATTCCCCGAGGCGGTCGAGAGCGCGGTGGGCTTCCGGCCCGAGCCGCCGCTGCGGCTTGCCGCCGTGATGGAGCGGCCGGAGCGCGTCACTGCACTTCCGAACGATATCGCAGCGGTCGAGCGCTTCGTCTCGGCCCGCGTCCGCGCGCAGCAAGAGGCCTAAGCGATGACCGTCCGCCTCAGTCAACTCGAGAACGGCATGCGTGTCCTCACCGACCGGATGACGTCGGTCGAGACCGTGTCGCTCGGCGTCTGGGTCGCCGTCGGCACGCGGCACGAGCCGGCGCAGATCAACGGCGTGGCGCATCTGCTCGAGCACATGGCGTTCAAGGGCACGGCGCGGCGCTCGGCGCTCGAGATCGCGGCCGAGATCGAATCGGTCGGCGGCCAGGTCAACGCCTATACCTCGCGCGAGCACACCGCCTATTACGCCAAGGTGCTGAAGGAGCATGCCGGGCTCGCGATCGACATCCTCGCCGACATTCTGCAGCACTCCTCATTCGACCCGCACGAGCTGGAGCGCGAGCGCGCCGTCGTGCTGCAGGAGATCGGCCAGGCCTACGACACGCCGGACGACATCATCTTCGACATGTTCCAGGAGCGCGCCTACCCCGATCAGCCGATGGGGCGCCCGGTGCTGGGCCGCGCCGAGATCATCCGCACGATCGACCGCGAGACGGTGTCGTCGTATCTCAGCCGTAACTATGCCGCGCCGAACATGATGCTGGTTGCGGCCGGCAATCTCGATCACGGCGAGATCGTCGATCTGGCGCAGCGCGCCTTCGCCGAGCTGCCGCACGAGAGCGCGGCGAAGAGCGAACCCGCGCATTATGTCGGCGGCGACCTGCGCCAGACGCGCGACCTCGAGCAGGTGCACATTCTCCTGGGCTTCCCGGGCTTCGCCTTCTCCGATCACGATTATTACGCCGCCTCGGTGGTCTCGACGGCCTTGGGCGGCGGCATGTCGTCGCGCCTCTTCCAGGAGATCCGCGAGAAGCGCGGGCTCGTCTATTCGATCTATTCCTTCACGCACGCCTACAGCGACGCGGGCGTGTTCGGCGTCTATGCCGGCACCGGCGAGGACGAAGCGGCCGAGCTCATGCCGGCGCTGTGCGTCGAGCTGCGCCGGCTCGAGGACGGATTGGCGCCGGCCGAGCTCGATCGCGCGCGCGCCCAGCTCAAGGCCGGGCTCCTCATGTCGCTCGAAGGCACGACCGCGCGCTGCGAGCAGCAGGCGACGCACATGCTGGTGTTCGGCCGCCCGCTCGACATGCAGGAGCTGATCCAGCGCATCGAGGAAGTGGACGAGGACGCAGTCCGGCGCGTGGCGCGGCGGATTTTCTCGGCGCGGCCCACCGTGACGGCCTTGGGACCGGTGGCGCGCGTCGAGGAGTACAGCCGTCTCGTCGAGGACCTTGGGGCCTGAAAGAACAGTGCCGATGGCGCTTCGCATCCTCGGCACCGCTCCCCCGGCCTTTCGCCTCACTGCCCAGCGCACGCTGCTGCGCCCGCCCGAGCGGCGCGACTGGCGGGCGTGGGCGCACCTGCGCGGCGATTCGCGCGCGTTCCTGACGCCGTGGGAGCCGACCTGGTCGGCCGATTCGCTGACCCGGTCCGCCTTCTACCGGCGCCTGCAGCGCTATGCCGCCGATTGGCGCCAGGATTTGGGCTACAGCTTTCTCCTGTTCCGGCTCGAGGACGACGCGATGCTGGGCGGCATCGGCCTCACCAACGTGCGCCGCGGCGTCGCCGAAAGCGCGAGCCTCGGCTATTGGGTTGGCGAGCGCTACGCGCGCCAGGGCTACATGACCGAGGGCTTGCAGCTCGTCCTCAATTTCGCCTTCCAGCGCGCGCGCCTCCACCGCATCGAGGCGGCATGCCTGCCGCACAACGCGGCGAGCCGCGGGCTTCTCTTGAAGAGCGGCTTCCGCGAGGAAGGCTACGCGCGGGGTTATCTCTGCATCGACGGCCGTTGGCAGGACCACGTGCTGTTCGCGATCCTGCGCGAGGAATGGACGCCGCAGCGCTAGCTACTGCGCCGCCGCCGTCATCGCCCGATCGTCGAACTTCGCGCCCTCGAGGCGCGCGCCGCGGAAGCGGGCGCCGTCGAGCTTCGCATCGCGCAAATCGGCGTTCTCGAGATCGGCGTTCGTGAAATCGGCGCCCATGAGGCGCGCGCCCGTGAGATCGGCGCAGCGCAGGTCGGCGCCGGCGAAGGTCGCGTGCGCGCAGTTGGCGAAGAGATCGCGGTCGGCCGAGCCGACCCTGCGCAAGGCGCCGAGCGCCGCGTTGCGGAGATCGGCCTTGGCGAGGATCGCGCGGCTCAGATTGACGCCGCGCAAATCGGCGCCGGAGAGATCGGCGCCGGTGAGATCGGCCGCCGTCGCATCGGCCGCGGCCAGGCTCGCGTGCCGCATGACCGCGCCGCGGAGATTGGTTTCGGCGAGCACCGCCATGGCGAGGTTCGCGCCGCTCCAGTCGCGACCGGAGAGATCGCAGCGCTGAAACTCGGCGCGCGCGCCCGTGGCGCCCCGGCTTTCGAGCCAGCGCGCATGGCGCGCGAGCGCTGCGATCGCGTCCTCGTCGGCAAGCGGCAGGTACGCGTTCTGCACCGCTTCCGCGAACGCGGGCGCGGCGAGCGCATCGGCGTCGATGAGGGCGTGGGTGATGTCGGCGCCCTTCAGGTTCGCGCGCTCGAATTTCACGCCCTTCAGCACCGCGCCGCGCAGGATCGTGCCGCCGAGATTGGCGCCGCACAGATCGGCGTTCTCGAGCACGGCGCCCGCGAAATTCGCGCCGCGCAGGTCGGCGCCGCGCAGATCGGCCTCGCGCAGCTCGGCGTCGGCGAAATCGGCGCGGATCATGATGGTGCCGGCGAGCCGCGTGTTGGCGAGATTGGCGCCCTCGGCATGGGCGGCGGAGAAATCGGTCCGGCGCGTCTCGACGTTGACGCCGCCGCCTTCGTAGAGCGCCACCGCCACTTCGCGCATATCGGCACGGGCGAGCACGGCGCGGTCGAGCACGGCGCCGCGGAACGACGCGCCGCGCAGATCGGCGCCCGTGAGGTCGGCATGGACGAGATTGGCGGCGGAGAGATCGGCCGAGACGAGGATCGCCTCGCGCAGCAGCGCGCGGGCGAGGATCGCGTGCTTCAGCACCGCCTTCGAGAGATCGGCGTGCGAAAGATTGTGATGGCTCAGATCCACGCCCGTCAGGTCGCACTCGGCCAGCAGCGCGCGGCGGCCGTGCGGCTGGCCGGCGAGGAAGCGCGCGTGCTGGGCAACGATCTCGTCGAGTCGCGCGCGCGGAAATTTCATGCCCGCCATCCCTTGTCCATACAGAGGATAGCGTTAAGAAACCGTTCATAGCGCCGCGGGGGTTCTCCCGCGGCGGCAGGCTATCGCCTCCAGGCGCGGGCGATGGCGCTGCTGCAGCCGCTCTGGGGCGCGCCCGGCGACAGGATCGAGTCCGAGATCGAGCGGCTAGGCCGAGTTATGCTCGAATTCGTATAGACCGAACTGTGCCGTACACTGTTCTGAAATCACGCGGCAAGGACGTTCCCGAGCGGCGACCCTTGCGGAGTTGTGCAACTCTACGCCTACAGGCACCATATCGAATTTCACGATTACGATATTCGCATACGCGTGAAGCCTCCGCAGGAGGAAATCGACGCCACTCGCCCTGTGTTGCGACAGACCGAAAGGCGCGTGTCAGAGCAGTGTGGCATTCCCGAATTGGCCTCGCACGTTCGCGAGCGTTGTTGGGGCGTCACGTGTGAGCCTTTGAGCCAATTAGCGCGCTAGAGGCACGACCAGTTCCGCTCGAACCACCTTACCGTCGCCCCCGCGAAAGCGGGGGTCCAGGTCCACCGCAAGTCACCTGCCCTGGGTCCCGGCTTCCGCCGGGACGACGACCAAAGTTTACTCGGCGGCGCGGGCGCGCTCGGTTTCGATGAGACGCTCGACCAGGCGGCGCATGTGGACGCGGTTGGCGTCGGACGCGATGTCGGTCAAGCCGTGCTCGCCGAACTCGGTCAGGCGCTCCTGCTGAAACTCGACCATCTCCTTGTCCTCGATGAAGGTCGGCGCGATCTCGCGATAGAGCTGCTCGGTCGCCGAGGGATCGTTCTGGCGATAGCCGTTGGCGATCGACCAGAAATAGAAGCAGCTCGTCTCGGTCTCGGGCGTGAGGCCGTGGAACAGGCGGAACTGGAACGGGCAGTCTTGCGTGCCGGCCTTCGGCGAGCCGACATCGTCGGCGCCGGTCCATTGCAGGATGGTGCTGGGGGCGACGTATTCGAATTCCTGGAAGCGGTTGACCCGGCCCGCGAATCCCGCCGCCCGCACATAGCTCGGCGGCGGCGGCGAGTTGCGCATCCAGCGGAAGAAGTGGACGCCGCTCTCGGTGCGCGTCGTCTTCATCTCGGCCTCGACATGGACCGACGGCGAGCCGCCCACCGTGCGCGCGTGCAGATAGCCCAGATGCGTCAGGTCCATGAGGTTGTTGACCATGAGCATGTAATTGCCCTTGATCGGATAGACGTTGTGCTTGTTGGGCCACTTGCCGGGATCGTCGTGGTAGGGATAGTCGACGATGCGCGCGGGATCGGCTTTTTGCGCCTCGCCCATCCAGACCCAGATCATGCGGTTCTTCTCGACCGCGGGATAGGCCCTGACGCGCGCCGTGTCGGGGACGAGTTTCTGGCCGGGCACGCGCACGCAGCGGCCCGATCCGTCGATGATGAGGCCGTGATAGCCGCACTGGATGCCTTCCTCGACGAGCGTGCCGCGCGACAAGGGCGCCGCGCGGTGGCAGCAGCGGTCGTCGAGCGCGGCAATGCGGCCGTCGCGGTCGCGGAACAGCACGAGCGGATCGTTGCAGATGCGCCGCGCCAGGGGCGCGTCGCCGATCTCGTCGGCCCAGGCCGCGACATACCACGCGTTGCGCAGGAACATGGGTCCTCCTTCCCGGCTCAGGCGGCAAGGATGCGCCGAGCCGCGCGCCGTGACAAGACCGAGGGTCAGGCGTGGCCGGCGTCGCCGGAAAGGGTCAGCGGGTGGACGCCGAGCTTGGCAAGCGCGCGCTGCCACTTGTCGGTGAGAAGCGGGTCGAACACGATCTCCTCGTCGGGCGGGACCGTGAGCCAGCCATTGGCCTGGATCTCGGCATCGAGCTGACCCGGCCCCCAGCCGGAATAGCCCAAGGCCAGGAAGCTGCGCCGCGGACCTTCGCCGCGGCCGATGGTGCGCAGGATGTCGAGCGTCGCGGTGAGCGCGAAACACTCGCCCACGACAAGCGAGCCCGGCTCGACATAATCGGACGAATGGAGGACGAAGCCGCGGCCGCATTCGACCGGGCCGCCGAAATGCACATTGCGCCGGCCGCCGAGCTTCGGCGCCTCGATCTTGAGCTGGTCCAGAAGCTCCGGCAGGTTCAGCTCCTCGATCAGCTTGTTGATGACGATGCCCATCGCGCCCTCCTCGTTGTGGGCGCACATCAGGATGACCGAGCGCTGGAAGCGCGGGTCCTGCATTTGCGGCATGGCGACGAGAAGCTGGCCGGCCAGCGAGGTCACTTGAACCCTCCCTTTGGCGCTTGACATGGGGCCGGGCGGGGCGCCTTACAAGCGCCCGACAATGCTGACCCGATTGGCGATTCCGGCGGTTCTCGCAGCCTTTGCGCTGGCCGCGCCGGCGCTGGCGGCGACCGGCGCATCCGACTGGTTCGCGACCGACCAGGGACGGGTGCGGCTCGTGGCATCCGAGCCCTTCGTCGGCGACCAGACCGAGGTCGAGCTTGGGCTGCAATTCGAGCTCGATCCCGGCTGGAAGATCTATTGGCGCTCGCCGGGCGATGCGGGCTATCCACCGCGCGTCGATTGGTCGGGCTCGCAGAATCTCGCCGCGGCCGAGATCGCGTGGCCCGCGCCGATGCGCTTTTCCGTGCTCGGCCTCGAGACCATGGGCTACGAGGGCGAGGTCGTGCTGCCGGTCCATGCGCGGCTCGAGCGCGCCGGCGCCCCCGCCTCGCTGCACGCCGCGCTCCAGTACCTGACCTGCAGCGACATCTGCGTCCCCTACGAGACCGTCCTGACGCTCGACCTGCCGGCGGCGCCGGAGCCGGGCCAAGGGTTCGGCGCGCTCATCGCGCGCTTTGCCGCACGCGTCCCCGGCGACGGGCGGAGCGCCGGCCTCGCGCTCGCTGCGGCGGTGCTGCGGCCCGGCAATCCGGCGACGCTCGAACTTGGCGTCAAGACCGACCGCCCGTTGCGCGCGGATGCCGACGCCTTCATCGAGAATGGCGGCGAGGCGTCGTTCGGCGCCCCCACGGCGCGCGCCGCGGGGCCGGACGAGACGCTGCTGCGACTTCCCGTCTTCGGCGCGCGCGCCGCTTCGGATGCGCTCGCCGGCAAAAACCTCACCGTGACGCTCGTCGATGGCGAGCGCGCCATGACCGGCACGGTGGTGCCGCAGCGCGGCGCGCCGCTCGTCGATCTCGCGCGGCTTTTGCCGATGCTGCTCGTGGCGCTCCTCGGCGGATTGGTGCTCAACGCGATGCCGTGCGTGCTGCCGGTGCTGTCGCTGAAGCTGCTCGGCGCGATCGAGCATGGCGAGCGGCCGAAGCGCGCGGTGCGGGTGGCATTTCTCGCGACCGCGGCGGGGATTCTCCTGTCCTTTGCCGCGCTCGCGTTCGCCATGATCGGCGCCACCGCGGCCGGGCTCGCGGTCGGCTGGGGCATGCAGTTCCAGTCGCCGCTCTTCCTCGCGGCCATGGCGGCGCTGCTCACGCTTTTCGCCGCCAATCTCTGGGGCCTCTACGAGATCGGCCTGCCGCGCGCCTTTGCGGCGGTGGCGGAGAAGGCGGCGCTCGGCAATGTCGCGACCGGCGCGTTCGCGACGTTGCTCGCGACGCCGTGCTCGGCGCCGTTCCTCGGCACGGCCTTGGGCTTCGCGCTCGCATCGGGCCCGATTGAGATCGTCGCCATCTTCTTGGCGCTCGGGGTGGGATTTGCCGCGCCCTATCTCGTCGTTGCCGCGGTGCCGGGGCTCGCGCGAATTCTGCCGCGGCCGGGCCGATGGATGGTGGCGGTGCGGCGCATCCTGGGGCTGGCACTCGCCGGCACGGCGCTGTGGCTTCTGTTCGTGCTCGCGGCCGAGAGCGGGGCGCTGGCGGCGGCGGCCGACGGCGCGCTCCTTGCCGCGGTGATCGTGGCGTTGGCGGCGCTGCGCGACGGGACCCTGCGGCGCAGCGCGGTGGCGGCGCTCGTGGCATTGGCGCTCGCCGCGCCCTTTGCCGCGCGCGCGCCGGAAGCGCCCGCGGCGGCGGGGCTGTGGCGCCCGTTCGCGCCGGCATCGCTCGGGCCATTGGTCCATGACGGGCGCGTCGTCTTCGTCGACGTGACGGCGGACTGGTGCCTCACCTGCAAGCTCAACGAGCGCCTGGTGCTCGACAACGCCGAGATCCGGCGCAAGCTCAAGGCGCCGGGCGTCGTTGCGATGCGCGCCGACTGGACGCGGCCCGACCCGGCGATCGCCGATTATCTGAAGCGGTTCGGCCGCTACGGCATTCCGTTCAACGCCGTCTATGGACCCGGCGCGCCGGCCGGCCTAGCGCTGCCCGAAATCCTCACCGAAGACGAGGTGCGCGCCGCGCTCCTCCGCGCCGCCGGGCCGGCCGACGGCCGGGGGTGATTTTTCGCGCCCGAGCCTCTAAGGTTTAGCGAAGCCCAAGCAAGCAAGGGGAAGGCAAATGGCGATCAAGGTTGGCGACAAGATTCCTGCGGCGAAGCTGCGCGTCATGACGGCGGAAGGGCCGAAGGAAATCAGCACCGACGAGATCTTCAAAGGCAAGAAAGTGGTGCTGTTCGCGGTGCCGGGCGCGTTCACGCCGACCTGCTCGGCCAAGCACCTGCCGGGCTTCGTGCAGAACGCGGCCGCGATCAAGGCGAAGGGCGTCGACACCATCGCCTGCCTCGCGGTCAACGACGCCTTCGTCATGGGCGCCTGGGGCAAGGCGCAGGGCACCGACGACAAGGTGATGATGCTGGCCGACGGCAATGGCGCCTTCACCAAGGAGCTGGGCCTCGAAATGGACGGCAGCGCGGTCGGGCTCGGCACGCGCTCGCAGCGCTACGCCATGGTGGTGCAGGACGGCGTGGTGAAGACGCTCAACGTCGAAGCGCCGGGCGCGTTCGAGGTGTCGAGCGCCGAAGCGGTGATGAAGGCGCTGTAGCATCGCAGCTTCCCCCTCACCCCGACCCTCTCTTCTGTTGGGAGGGTGAGGGGGCGCTCAGGCTCCGGCGGCGCGCGCAGCGATGATGGCTTGGCGCGCGAGGCGGTCGGCGCGCTCGTTCTCGGGGTGGCCGGAGTGGCCGCGCACCCAGCGCCATTCGACCGTGTGGCGCGCGAGCGCCGCCTCGAGGCGCTGCCACAGATCGATGTTCTTGACCGGCTTCTTGTCGGCGGTCTTCCAGCCGCGCGCCTTCCATTGCCGCAAATAGCGCGTGATGCCGTCGTGGAGATATTGGCTGTCGGTATGAAGCCGCACATGGCTCGGCCGCGTCAGCGCCTCGAGCGCGGCAATGGCTGCCATCATCTCCATGCGGTTGTTGGTGGTATGCGGCTCGGCGCCGGAAAATTCCTTCTCGTGCCCCTTGTAGCGCAGGATCGCGCCCCAGCCGCCCGGACCCGGATTGCCGCTGCACGCGCCGTCGGTGAAGATGTCGACGGTGTCGGTCACGGCTCCAGGCCATAAGCCGAGGTACGCGCGACGCCGCGGTGGAAGCGCAGCTTGGCGAGATATTCGAGCGGGTCCTTGGGCCGCACCAGCGCGCCCTGCGGATGATTGAGGAGATCATAGAGCCGCGTCAGCAAAAACCGCAGCGCGGCGCCGCGTGCGAGCAGCGGCAGCGCCGCGAATTCCGCCGGATCGAGCGGGCGCACGGCGCGGTAGTTCGCCAGCATCAGCCGCGCCTTCGTCACGTTGAAGCTGCCGTCCTCCTCGAAGCACCAGGCATTGAGGCAGATGGCGATGTCGTAGGCGAGCGCATCGGTGCAGGCGAAATAGAAATCGATGAGGCCCGAGATGCGGTCGCCGCGGAAGAACACGTTGTCGGGAAAGAGATCGGCGTGGATCACGCCTTGCGGCAGCGCCACCGGCCAATGGCGCGCGAGATCGTCCACCTCCTGCGCCAGTTCGTCGGCGAGCCCGGCGCGCACCTCGTTCGCGCGCACGCGGCAGGATTCGTAAAGCGAGCCGCCAGCCCGCGACCGACAGCGCATTGACGCGCCGGCCGGCAAAATCGAGGCCGGCCTGGTGCAGCCCGGCAAGCGCGCGGCCCAGTGCCGCGCAATGGAACGGCTGGATGCGGCGCGGCCACATGCCATCGAGAAACGTCACGATCGCCGCCGGGCGGCCGCACAGATGGCGCAGCGCGGCACCGTCCTTGGCGTGAATGCGGCGTCGGGCAGGCGATGCCGCGCCCGGCGAGATGGTCCATGAGGTCGAGGAAGAAAGGCAGGTCGGCCGGTGCGACGCGGCGCTCGTAGAGCGTCAGGATGTAACTGCCGCGCTCGGTGCGCAGCAGGAAGTTGGAGTTCTCGACGCCCTCGGCGATGCCCTTGCACGAGATCACCTCGCCCAGCGCGTAATCGGCAAGGAACGTGCGGAGCTCGTCGTCGGGAACGTCGGTATAGACGGCCATTCCTGGCTTCGGCGCTTGTGCGGATGCGGGCTGGTCGAATAGAGTCGGGCGCGCACGGCACGTTAGTACGGGCGGGATTGTCAAGGAAGAGGAAGATGGGACCGGTACCGAGAGCGGCGGCTTTTGCCGTGGCCGCCGCGGCAGTTTCGCTCGCCGGCTGCGGCGAGAGCAGCACGCGCGCAGGCCTCACCTGCCCGGCGGTCATCCCGGCGCCCGGCGCCGACACGATCGCAATCTTCGGCCCCGGCGGGCACGAGGCGAAGGACGTGCTGGTCGGCGCAAGGTTCTATTCCCTCAATTCGACCTGCGCGCGCGAGAAGGTCGGCGTCGCCGTCAACGCGCAGATCGAATTCTATGCCCAGCGCCTCGTCTTCGAGACGAAGAGCGTGACGCTTCCTTATTTCGTGGCACTGGTCGATCCCGGGCAGCACGTGCTGAGCGAGGAGTCGTTCCAAATCACGCTGCCGTTCCCCGCCGCGGAATATTATCGCCGCAGCGCGCCGGAAAAGATCACGGTCCACCTGCCGGTGAAGGACCAGGCGCAGGCGGCAGCCTATACCGTGGTCGTGGGCTTCCAGTTGACGCCCGACCAGATCGCCTTCAACCGCGCCGCGCATTCGCAGCAGTGAGCGCCATCCCCGGATTCGCCGAGCGTTCCGTCGCGACGGGCGAATCCCTCCTCCACGTCGCATCCGGCGGCAGCGGTCCGCCGCTCCTGTTGCTGCATGGGTTTCCGCAGACGCATTTCTGCTGGCATCTCGTGGCGCCGGTGCTGGCCCGGTCCTTCACCGTCGTCTGCCCCGATCTGCGCGGCTACGGCAACAGCCGGTTCACCGGCCGCGAGAGCGACGATCACGCGGCATTCGCCAAGCGCGCGATGGCCGCGGACCAGGTGGCACTGATGGCGTCGCTCGGCTACGAGCGGTTCGGCGTCGCGGGCCACGACCGCGGCGGGCGCGTGGCCTATCGCTTGGCGCTCGATCATCCGGAGCGGGTCGAGCGGCTTGCCCTGCTCGACATCGTGCCGACGCTCGAGACGTTCGAGCGCATGACCCAGGCGAGCGCGCTTGGGGCCTATCATTGGCTCTTCCTGGCGCAGCCCTTCGATCTGCCCGAGCGGCTCATCGGGCGCGACCCGGATTTCTATCTCGACCGGACGATCGCAAGCTGGCTCGCGCCGGGCGCGGCGCTTGCGGAGGACGCGATGGCGGAATACCGCCGCGCCTTCCGCGAGCCCGCCGCGATCCACGCCGCGTGCGAGGATTACCGCGCCGGCGCCACGCTCGACTGCGCGCACGACCGCGCCGACCGCGATGCCGGGCGGCGCATCGAATGCCCGCTGCTCGTCCTGTGGGGCGCGCGGCGGCGGGTCGCGGCGCAGGCCGCTGCATTGGGTCCGCTCGACACGTGGCGGCGCTGGGCCGGCGCGGTCGAAGGCGGGCCGCTGCAATGCGGCCACTTCCTGCCCGAGGAGGCGCCGGCCGAGGTGGCCGACGCGCTCCTCGCCTTCTTCACTCGCTGATCGGCTTCCCGATCAGCACCCAGCGCGAGCCGCTGTACTGCTTCAGCTGCAGCGTGTGCACCGGATAGTAGTTGTCGGGCGAGGTGTTGAGGGTGATGCCCGGCAGCATGAGCGGCAGCGACACGTTGTGGAGGTGCGTCGCGACCTTCATGATGTTGGCGCGGGTGAGAGTGTCGCCGGCGTCCTTCAGCACTTCGACCATCGCCTGCGCCGAGACATAGCCCAAGGGGCTCGCCCGGTCCGATTCCTGATCCTGCGCCGGCACGTATTTCTTGACCCAGGCAAGATAGTCCTGCGCCGCCTTGTCGTTCACCCAGGCCGGATCGGTCGGGTCCTTGGTGCTGTCCGAGGAAATCACGCCCTTCAGTTTCTCGTCGCCGACCGGACCGACCACGCTTTTGGCGGACGCGACGAACGGCAGGAACAGGAGCGCGTTCCAGCCCGCCTGATCGCGCGCGGCGGAAATCGCCTGCGCCGCGGCGCGGCTCTGCGCCGCGAGATAGAGCGTATCGGCGCCGGCGCTCTTCAGCGTGATGATCTGCGAGGTGACGGTCGGATCGGTGACCGCGTAGCTCACCTTCGCGACCACCATCGTCTTCGCCTTGTCGCCGAGCGCGGCGAGGAACGGTCCGATGCGGTCGGTGCCGAAATCGTCGTCCTGATAGAGGATGCCGATCTTGGCGTTGGGGCGCTCGGCCAGGATGTACTTGGCGAACACGATGCTTTCGAGCGCGTAGCTCGACTGGAAGCCCATCGTCCACGGATATTTCTTGGGATTGATGAGGCTGTTCGAGCCGGTGGTGACGAACAGCTGCGGCACCTTATGGGCGTTGAGATAGGGCTGCACCGCGACGTTGGTCGGCGTGCCGAGCTGGCCGTACATCAGCAGCACCTGATCCTGCTCGACGAGACGGCGGGTAAGCTCGACCGTCTTGGGCGGGATGTAGCCGTCGTCGAGGGCGATGAAATTGATCTTGCGCCCGTTGATGCCGCCCTGATCGTTGATCATGTTGAAATAGCCCGCCATCTGGCGCTCGACCGGGCTCGTCGGCGAGACCGGGCCGGAAAACGGCCAGGTGTTGCCGAGCTTGATCTCGGTGTCGGAGGCGCCGGGATCGTAGGTCCCGCCAGCCTGCGCCGGAACCGCGAGCGTGAGGCCGGCGAGCATGGCAATGCCGACAATGCGTTTCATGTTGTTTCCTCCCTTATACTGAAACTCTACCATTTTGGCGGCGGACGCCAAGGGCGGTACGGCGAGGTTGCAGGGCGGCATGCAGGCGCGCGGCAAAGGGCAATGGGAGCGGAGCGGCGAGCCGCCGGCGGCCGCCGGGACGCTGCGCCACTGGATCATGCTCGAAGACCCCTATCACCGGCTCCTCACCATGCCGTGGAGCGCGTTCTTCGGGCTCATCGCCTTTGCCTATGTCGCGTTCAATTCGATCTTCGCAACTCTCTACCGCCTGCAGGACGGCGCCATCGCCAACGCCGGCGGCGGGTTCGCCGGCGCCTTCTTCTTCAGCGTGCAGACCATGGCGACGATCGGCTATGGCGAGATGCGGCCGGCGACGCTTTACGCCAACGTGCTGGTCAGCATCGAGGTGCTGCTGGGGCTCGTCGGATTCGCGCTCGCGACCGGGGTCATCTTCGCCCGCTTCTCGCGCCCGACGGCGCGCGTCCTGTTCAGCGACGTAGCCGTGGTGACGCGCCACGACGGCAGGCAGACCCTCATGTTCCGCGCCGCGAACCAGCGCCGGAACCGCATCCTCGAGGCGCAGGTGACGCTGACGCTGGCGCGCAACGAGACGACGGCCGAGGGCGACTGGATCCGCCGTCTGCGCGACCTGCCGGTCGAGCGCCGCCGCACGCCGCTGTTCCGGCTGAGCTGGACGGTGATGCATGTGATCCGCGCGGAAAGCCCGCTCCAGGGGGCTACGCCGGAGGAACTCGCGGCGCAGGACGCCGAGCTCATCGCCACCATCGTCGGCATCGACGAAACGCTGGCGCAGACCGTCCATGCACGGCACAGCTACGCCGCCGGCAATATCCTGTTCGGCCGCCGTTTCGCCGACATCCTGACGCGCAGCGACAGCGGGCAGACGGTCGATTACAGCCGCTTCCACGACACCATCGGCTGAGGATTTTCTCGCGACTCGGCGGGCGGCGTTGACAAGGGCGGGCGCGCTCGATTTTAGTGCGGCGATGCTCGTTCGCTTCCTCTTGGCACTCGCCCTTGCCGTCGCAGCGCTTCGCGCCGAGGCCGCCGAGGAGAAGATCCTCAACATCTACAACTGGTCCGACTACATCGCGGAGGGCACGGTGCCGCGCTTCGAGAAGGCGACCGGCATCACGGTCCATTACGACGTCTATGACAGCAACGAGGTGCTCGAGGCGAAGCTTCTGGCGGGCGGATCGGGCTACGATCTCGTGGTGCCGTCGGCCTCGCCCTATCTCGCGCGCCAGGCCCAGGCCGGGGTCTATCTGCCGATCGACAAGAGCCGGCTCAGGAATTACGGCAATCTCGATCCGCAGCTTCTCGCGGCGGCAGCGAAGGCCGATCCCGACAACCGCTTCGGCGTACCCTATCTCTGGGGCACGACCGGCATCGGCTACAACCGGGCGATGGTGCGGGCGGCGCTCGGGCCCAATGCGCCCACGGACAGCGCGGCCTTGCTGTTCTATCCGGCGAACGCCAAGCAGCTTGCATCGTGCGGCATCTCGCTTCTGGACAGCGCGCAGGAGATTTTCCCGGCGGCGCTCGCATATCTCGGCGGCAACCCGCTGAGCCGCGATCCCGAGGACCTCGAGCGCGCAGCATCCGCCGTCACGGCGATCCGGCCATACATCCGCAAGTTCCACTCCTCGCAATACATCAACGATCTCGCCAACGGCGATCTGTGCGTCGCGTGGGGCTATTCCGGCGACGTGATCCAGGCGCGCAACCGCGCGCGCGAGGCGAAGAACGGCATCGACATCGCCTATGCCGTGCCGAAGGAAGGGGCGATGATCTGGATCGACATGATGGCGATCCCGAAAGACGCGCCGCATCCCGGCAATGCGCTTGCCTTCATCGACTATGTGCTCGAGCCGCAAACCATCGCCGAGATCAGCAACACGGTGGCCTATGCCAACCCGAATGCCGCCGCGACGCCCATGGTCGATGCGAGCTTGCGCGACGATCCCGGGATATATCCGCCGGCCGAGGTGCGCGCACGGCTCTATTTCGATCAGCCGGTAAGCCCGCAATACGAGCGCGCGAGGACCCGCGCCTGGACCAGGGTCAAGACGGGTGAATAGCGAGGCGGACGCGCCGCACCTTCGCATCGAGACTCTCTCGAAGCGCTATGCGCCCGGCGCGCGGCCGGCGGTGGACCATGTCTCGTTCGACGTGGCGCGCGGCGCCTTTTTCGCGCTGCTCGGCCCCTCGGGCTGCGGCAAGACCACGCTGCTGCGGCTTCTTGCCGGGTTCGAGCGGCCGGACGAGGGCCGCATTCTCATCGCCGGCGAGGACATGGGCGAGGTCCCGCCCTATCGCCGCCCGGTCAACATGATGTTCCAGTCCTACGCGCTCTTTCCGCACATGACGGCGGCCGAGAACGTCGCCTTCGGCCTCAAGCAGGAAAGGCGCGGCCGGGCCGAGATCGAGACGCGCGTCGCTGCCATGCTCGACCTCGTGAAACTCGGCCATCTCGCGGGGCGCAAGCCCGCGCAGCTTTCGGGCGGCGAGCGGCAGCGCGTGGCACTCGCCCGCGCGCTCGTCAAGGAGCCGAAGCTCCTGCTGCTCGACGAGCCGCTGACGGCGCTCGACCGCAAGCTGCGCGAGGAGACGCGGGTCGAGCTCGTGCGCATCCAGGAGCGCGTCGGCATCACCTTCCTCATGGTGACGCACGACCAGGAAGAGGCCATGAGCATGGCGACGCGCGTCGCCGTCATGAACGACGGCCGGATATCGCAGATCGGCGCGCCGCACGATGTCTACGAGAACCCCGCGAACCGCTTCGTCGCCGATTTTCTGGGCGCGGTGAATTTGTTCGCGGGCATCGTCGCGGCGCAGGACGGCGCCATCGCGCGGATCGACAGCGCCGAGGCGGGCGGGCGTCTTGCCGTCGCGCAAAATGTCGCGCCGGGAAGCGCCGTCGCGGTCGCGGTGCGGCCGGAGAAGATCGTGCTTGCCGCGGTTCGGCCCGAGGACGCGGCGACCGTGCTTGCGGGCGCCGTCGAATCGATCTCGTACCGCGGCGAGGCCTCGACCTATCGCGTGGCGCTCGCCACCGGCAAGATCGTGCGCGTCACCGTGCCGAACAAGGTGCGCGGCGACGGCGCGTTCGCGCCGGGCGCGCGCGTGTTCCTGTCGTGGAGCGCCGAGGCGGCGCTCGTGCTCGAGGAATGAACGGAGCCGCGCGCCGCGCACTCGTGCTGGCCGCGCCGGCGCTGTGGCTCGCGCTCTTTTTCCTGGCGCCGTTCGCGATCGTGCTCGGCATCAGCCTCGCCGAGCAGGCGATGCGCATTCCGCCCTACTCGCCGCTCGTATCGCACGGCGCGCTCGATGCGACGCTCGCGAACTACGCGCTCCTTGCGAGCGATCCGCTTTACGCGACGGCGTATCTCGATGCCGTGCTCTATGCGGCCTTCGCGACGGCACTGGCGCTCCTCGTGGGATATCCCATGGCCTATGCCGTGGTGCGCGCGCCGCGGAAATGGCGGGGCGTGCTGCTGCTGCTCGTCATCCTGCCGTTCTGGACGAGTTTTCTGATCCGGGTGTATGCCTGGATCGGGTTGCTGCAGAACAACGGCCTTATCAATTCCGCGCTCTTGGAATTGGGCCTCGTCCGCGCACCGCTGCCGCTCCTGAATTCGCTCTTCGCGGTGCAGGTGGGGCTCGTTTATTCCTACCTGCCCTTCATGGTGCTGCCGCTTTATGCGGCGCTCGAAAAGCTCGACCCGGCGCTCATCGAGGCGGCCTTCGATCTCGGCTGCCGCCCGTCGGCCGCGTTCTTCCGCATCACGCTGCCGCTGTCGCTGCCGGGCGTCATCGCCGGCGTGCTGCTCGTGTTCATCCCGATGTGCGGCGAGTTCGTCATTCCCGATCTCCTGGGCGGGCCCGGCACCTTGATGATCGGCAAGGTGCTGTGGGACGAGTTCTTCACCAACCGCGACTGGCCGATGGCGTCCGCCGTCGCGATCGCGATGCTGGTGTTTCTCCTCCTGCCGATGGGCCTCCTCCGCCGCTACCTCGCCGGCACGGGGGAGTGACTTTACGTCACCAGCCGCTCGAGCGCGTCGACGAGGTCGGCTTCGGCGGCGGGCTTGTCCCAGCGGATGCGGTGGATTCGGGGGAAGCGCATGGCGAGGCCTGATTTGTGGCGGGTCGAGCGGTGCACGCTGTCGAAGGCGATCTCGAGCACCAAGGCCGGCTCGACCGCGCGCACCGGGCCGAAGCGATCGACCGTGTGCTCGCGCACCCAGCGGTCGAGCCGGCGCAGCTCCTCGTCGGTGAAGCCGAAATAGGCTTTGCCGACCGGCACCAGTTCGGTGTCGCGCCAGACGCCGAACGTGTAGTCGGAATAGAAGGACGAGCGCTTGCCGTGGCCGCGCTGCGCATACATGAGCACGGCATCGACCGTGAGCGCGTCGCGCTTCCACTTGAACCACGGACCCTTGGGCCGGCCGGAGAGATAGGGCGAATCCGCGCGCTTCAGCATGACGCCCTCGATGCCGCGCTCGCGCGCGCGGTCGCGGAGATCGGCCAGCTCCTGCCACGACGCGAACGGGATGAGCGGCGACAGATCGAGGCGCGGGCGCGGCGCTGCCACGTACCAGGCTTCGAGCCGGCGGCGGCGCTCGTCGAACGGGAGCGGGCGCAGATCCTCGCCCTCTTCTTCGAGAATGTCGTAGAGCCGCACCGAAGCGGGATAATCGCGCAGCATCTTCTCGGTCGCGGTCTTGCGGTTCAAACGCTGCTGCAGGTCGTTGAACGGCGCCACAGTGCCGTCGCGCAGCACCAAAAGCTCGCCGTCGAGCACCGTGCCTTCGGGCGACCGCGGACAGAATCTCGGGGAAGGCCTGGCCGATATCGTCGCCGGTGCGGGAATAGAGGCGCCGCCCGCCGCGCGAGACGAGCTGGACGCGGATGCCGTCCCATTTCCATTCGGCGCGGTAGTGGCCGGGATCGAGCCGGGCCAGGTCCACATCCTCGAGCGCCTGCGCCAGCATCAAGGGCGTGAAGGTCGGCCGCCCGCTCGTCTCGGGCCGGGGTGCTGCACCTTCGAGCCAGGAAAATAGCGGCGCGTAGGGCGGCTCGAGCCCGTGCCAGACCGCCTCGATCTCGTCGAGCCCGATGCCGGACCATTCGGCGAGCGCGGTCTTGGCAAGCCGCGCCGAGACGCCGATGCGCAATCCGCCGGTGACGAGTTTCAGGAGCGCCCAGCGCCCGGTCGCGTCGAGCCGGTCGAGCCAGCGCTCGAGGATAAAGCCGGCGTCGGCGCGCGTCGCCGCGGCAAGCTCGGCCACGATCTCGGCGAGGCCGGGCACAAGGCCTTCGCCCGCACGCACGGGCCAGATGAGCGACACGGTCTCGGCCAGATCGCCGACGAAATCGTAGGACCACAACGAACAGCGCCTCGTCGACCCGCGTCAGGACGAGGTCGCGGATCGCCGCCGGCTTGACCGAGGCGAACGCGATCACGCCGGTCAAGGCGGCCAAGGCCCAGCCGCGCTCGGGATCCGCGGTCGAGGCGAAATAGTCCTGCATCAAGCGCAGCTTGCCGAGGCGCGCGGGCATGAAGAGCAGAGCGTCGAGGAGGCGGGCGAAACGCTCCACTACTCCTCCTCGGCCTCGAAGCCCACGAGATGCAAGGGGCGCGCGGCAAAGCCCATGAGCCCTGCCTGGCGCACCAGCGCATCCTCGGCGCCGTGCGTCACCCAGACTTCCTGGGGTGCCAGCTCGCGGATCGTTTGCAAGAGCTCGTCCCAATCGGCGTGATCGGAAATGACCAGCGGCAGCTCGACGCCGCGCTGGCGCGCGCGCTGCTTGACGCGCATCCAGCCGGACGCGAGCGCCTGCACCGGATCGGGCAGGCGCCGGCCCCACGGCTCGCTCGCCGCGCCGGGCGGCGCCAGCACGATCTTGCCGGCAAGCTCTTCCCGCGCGACGCCCGTCACCGGCCGCACCGGGCCGAGCGAAACGCCGAGAGACTGGTAAAGCTCGGTCAGCGGCAGGAGCGCGCCGTGGAGATAGACCGGTTCCTCGTAGCCCTGCCGTCGCAGCAGCGCGAGAACGCGCTGGCACTTGCCGAGCGCATAGACGCCGACCACGTGGCAGCGCTCGGGGAACAGCGCGACCGAGTGCAGCAGCCGGTCGATTTCGCGCGCCGTCGTCGGGATGGCGGAACACGGGGAGGCCGAAGGTCGCCTCGGTGATGAAGACGTCGCACCCCATCGGCTCGAACGGCGCGCAGGTCGGATCGGGCCGCCGCTTGTAGTCGCCCGAGACGACGACCCGCGTGCCGCCATGGTCGAGCACCACCTGCGCGCTGCCGAGAATGTGGCCGGCCGGGAGCAGCCGCAGGCTCACGCCGGCGATGTCGCGGACCTCGCCGTACGCCATCGCTTCGAGCGTGCCGCCCGCGCCCTCGCCGAGGCGCAGGCGCATGATGGCGATGGTCTCGGCCGTAGCCAGCACGTGCGCGTGGCCGGGCCGCGCGTGGTCGCCGTGGCCGTGCGTCACGACGGCACGCTCGACCGCGCCCGAAGGATCGATGAAGAAGCCGCCTGGCACGCAATAAAGCCCGCGCGGCGTCACTTTGAGCCAGTCGAGGTCCATGCTGCACTGCACAAATTGGCTTCGTTCCGTAGAATCGCAGATGTTGCGTCGCCGGCTTGTACGCCTACAACGTACAGTATGTAGGGGCGCGGTCTCGGCGAGTCAAGGCAGCCACGGGATTGCTTCGCTGCGCTCGCAAGACAGCGTTTGCTTGTCATTGCGAGGAGCGCAGCGACGAAGCAATCTCGCGCCGTCCATGGCTCCCATGCCCCTGCCCGCGGTAATCGCAAACTGGTTCTCGCTCCGGCGCTGGACGCCGCATGCGCACCAGGTGGCGCTGCTCGAAGCGGCGCGGCAGGGGCGGTCGGTACTGCTGACCGCGCCGACGGGCGGCGGCAAGACGCTCGCGGGGTTCCTGCCGAGCCTTGCGGAGCTGGCGGGCGCCCCGCGCGAGGGCATGCATACGCTCTATGTCTCGCCCTTGAAGGCGCTCGCGGCCGACATCGAGCGCAATCTCGCAGCGCCGGTGGCCGAGATGAAGCTTCCCGTGCGGCTCGAAACCCGCACCGGCGACACGCCCCAGGCACAGAGGAAGCGCCAGGTCGAGCGCCCGCCGCACATGCTGATGACGACGCCGGAATTGCTGGCGCTGCTGCTCTCATATCCCGAATCGCCGCGCATGTTCGCGGGCCTCGCCGCCATCATCGTCGACGAGGTGCATGCGCTTGCCGGGACGAAGCGCGGCGATCTTTTGGCGCTGGGGCTTGCGCGGCTCAAAAAACTTGCGCCCGGCGCGCGCCGCGTCGGGCTTTCGGCGACGGCGCCCTTTCCCGATGCGCTGCAACTCTGGCTCGGCTCGGGCGGGATCGAGGTCGGGCGGATCGCGGGCAAGGCGGGCGCCAAGGCGCAAGTCGCGATCATGGACATGGCGGAGCTGCCGTGGTCGGGCCACATGGCGGTCTTCGCGCTGCCCGCGGTCTATGACGCGATTCGCCGCCACCGCACCACCATCGTCTTCGTCAACACGCGCGCGCAAGCCGAGATCGTGTTCCAGGAATTGTGGCGGCGGAACGACGACAATTTGGCGATCGCGCTGCATCACGGCAGCCTCGCCGCCGAGCAGCGGCGCAAGGTCGAGGCGGCGATGGCGGCGGGCGACTCTTCGCGCGGTGGTGGCCACATCCTCGCTCGATCTCGGCATCGACTGGGGCGACGTCGATCTCGTGATCCAGGTCGGCGCGCCCAAGGGCGTGTCGCGCCTGACGCAGCGCATCGGCCGCGCCAACCACCGGCTCGACGAGCCGAGCGAGGCGCTGCTCGTGCCGGCGAACCGGTTCGAGGTGCTGGAATGCCGCGCCGCGCTCGAGGCGCTCGAGGCGGGCGAGCTCGACGGCGACCGGCCGCGCGCCGGCGGGCTCGACGTGCTGGCGCAGCACATCATGGGGATGGCGTGCGCGCGGCCCTTCACCGCGGACGAGCTTTTCGCCGAGGTGACGGGTGCGGCACCCTACGCGGAGCTGTCGCGGCGCGATTTCGACGACGTGCTGCGCTTCGTCGTCGATGGCGGCTATGCGCTCAGGACCTACGAGCAGTGGCGCCGGCTCTATTGCGACAGCGAGGGGCGCTATCACGTGGTGGCGCCCGAGTTCGTGCGGCGCTACCGCATGAATGTCGGCACCATCGTCGAGGCGCCGATGCTGCGCGTGCGGCTGGGCCGGCGCATGCTCGGCGAGATCGAGGAATATTTCGTGCAAGGCCTCGTGCCGGGCGACACGTTCGTGTTCGCGGGCGAGCGGCTTTATTTCGAGGGCATCGACGGCATGGACGTGGTGACGAGCCGCTCGAAGGACGAACTGCCGCCCAAGGTGCCGGCCTATGAGGGCGGGCGCCTGCCGCTGACGACGCAGCTCGCGGCGCGCGTGCGCGGGCTGTTGGCCTCGCCGGCGGAGTGGGGGCTCTTTCCGGCGCCGGTGCGCGAGTGGCTGTCGCTGCAGAGGCAGCGCTCGACGCTCCCCGACCGCGACGGGCTGCTCATAGAAATCTTTCCGCGCGGGCCGCACTATTATCTCGTGGCCTATTGCTTCGAGGGGCGCAACGCGCATCAGACGCTTGGCATGCTGCTGACGCGGCGGATGGAGCGCGCCGGGCTCGGACCGCTTGGGCTTCGTCGCTACCGACTATGTGCTCGCGGTGTGGAGCCTCGAGCCGGCGGGGGATGTCGATGCGCTGTTCGACCAGGACATGCTGGGCGACGATCTCGAACTGTGGATGGCGGAATCCTCGATGCTGCGGCGCAGCTTTCGCACTGTCGCGGTGATCGCCGGATTGATCGAGCGGCAGCTGCCGGGGCACCGCAAGACGCGCGGCCAGGTGACGTTCAATTCCGACCTCATCTACGACGTGCTGCGCCGGTTCGAGCCGAACCACATCCTGCTGCGCGCCACATTTGCCGATGCGGCGACCGGCCTCACCGATTTGCGGCGGCTCTCCGACATGCTGGCGCGCATCAAGGGCCGCATAAAGTGCCGGCGCTTGCGGCGCGTGTCGCCCTTGGCCGTGCCGGTGCTGCTCGAGATCGGGCGCGAGCAGGTCTATGGCGCGGCGCTCGACCGCATCGTCGACGAATCCTTCGACGAGCTTCTGGCCGAAGCGGGATTGACCAAGATCGAGGCGAAATGAAAATGCTGACCACAGTCACCTATGGCACGAGCTTCGGATCGGCGCTGGCGATCGCGATCTCGTTCGACACGCATCGTTCGGTCTTATGGGCGATCGTCGACGGACTTTTGAGCTGGATTTACGTCGTCTTTTTCGTGCTCGTGCACGCCTGACGCCCCAAAATTGCCACGCCCCCTACGTGATCGGGGTCACAGCCGCGGGCCGTGCGTCGGACCTAGAGTCTCGCACGTCACGCACGACGTGGGAGGCTGCAAATGTCACGCATCGCGCCGGGCTTCACCGCATGCCTTGTCCTTCTCCTCGCCTCGACCGCGCCCGGTGTGGCGTGCGGCATCAGCGCGGAGTTCTGCCCGCAGGGCGGATCGCCCGCGCCCATTGTCATTCCGCCGATCGTGATGCAGCAGATCGAAACCGCATCGGCGCCGATCGCCTTGCCGGCGGCCCCGCCTCCGGCAAGCGACGAAGCGCCCGCTGCGACACAGGCCGTGCCCTATGACGGCGAGGGCGGGCTCGCCTCGATTGCCGATCTCGACCGCGGTATCGATGCGTGGGCCTATATCGCCCCCGGCGAAGGCTTCGACCGGCTGCCGCAGCGGGGCGTGACCCGTGTCGGCACGATCCTGCCCGCCGGCCGCCGGCGCCCGCTGCCGCCGCAGACCGAGGTGCAGATCGGCGCACACCTGGCGATGGAAGTGCCGGTGACTCTCCCCCAAAAGGGTGTGCCCGGCCTCGACCAGCCGACGCTCGGCTCGGGCAATCGCGCGCTGTGGTTCGCATCGCTGTCGAAGAATTGAGGATCAATACCGCGCCACAAGCGTTAATTTGTCACACCCAACCTGTGAGCAATGTCACAGGATCGGCGTGGGCGCGTCCTTAGCTTCCGCCGGTGAGGAGGAGTCCCGGTATGGTGCGAATGGTTCTTGGCGCTGCGGCGTGCGCGATGGCGCTTGCTTCGTGGAGCGCGCCCGGCAGGGCGGATGGTGCGGTCTCCTCGCTGTCCGACCTCGACAAGGGCGCGCAGCAATGGAATTACATCGCGCCGAACGGCAGCGCGGATAAGAAGCCGGCCGACGCGCTGACGGGCGTCGAGGCGACCCATTCGGCGACCGATGCGAAGCCGGTCACGAGCCGCAGGGTCACGCAGATCGGCGAGCATCTCTCGATCGAGGCGCCGCCGCCGCCGCCGCGGAAGCCGGTCCCCTCGCTGTGGTTTTCGCACGACGCCGGCAAGTAGGCGCGCGCCACAATCCTGATCGCCTCGCCGCCCGCGAGCGGGCATAGTGGCCGCGCATGGATTACGCGCGGCCTTCGGGGCATCCCATCGACCTCAACGGGGCGCGGCTTCAGGCCGAGCCGTCCGGTGCGCTGTGGTGGCAGGACGAGGGCACGCTCGTCGTTGCCGACCTGCATCTGGAAAAGGGCTCGAGCTTTGCCGCCGGCGGCGCGCTCCTGCCGCCCTACGACACGATCGCGACGCTCGAGCGGCTCGCTTTGTCGATCCGGCCGGACCTGCGCCGGGTCGTCTGCCTCGGCGACAGTTTTCACGACTCGCGGGGACCGGAGCGGCTTTCGGGCGCCGACCGGGCCCGGCTTGCCTCGCTCACGGCGTCGTGCGACTGGATCTGGATCGAGGGCAACCACGATCCCGACCTGCCGCACGGGTTGGGCGGCCGCATCGTCAAGGGCGACCTTGCAGCGGGCCCGCTCGTCTTCCGCCACATCGCGTCAGCCGAGCCCGCGCGCGGCGAGGTGAGCGGGCATTATCACCCGAAGGCGAGCGTCACCTTGCGCGGCCGGCGATTCGCGGGGCCATGCTTCCTCCATGATGCGCGCCGCCTCGTCATGCCGGCGTTCGGCGCCTATGCCGGCGGGCTCGACCGGGCCGCGCCCGAGCTGCGCCGGCTCTTTCCCGCCACCATGAGCATCGCCCTCATCGTGCGCGGCCGGGTCATCGCGCTGCCGCCATGGTGAACCGGCTGTCGCCGTTCCTCGCGACGATGCTGGCGCTTGGGCTGCTCTTTCTTTACGCGCCGATCGTCTCGGTCATCGTCTATTCGTTCAACGCCTCGCGCCTCGTCACCGTGTGGGCCGGGTTCTCGACGCACTGGTATGCCGAGCTTGCGCGGAACGCGCAGATCCGCGCGGCGGCGCTGACGAGCCTCGAAGTGGCGGTGCTGTCGGCGACGGCGGCGCTCGTTCTCGGCACGCTCGCCGGGCACGCGCTGGCGCGCCACCGGCGCTTTCGCGGCAGGGCATTTTTCGCCACGCTCGCGACCGCGCCGCTCGTCATGCCCGAGGTCATCACCGGCCTGTCGCTGCTCCTTCTGTTCGTGGCGCTCGAGCAATGGACCGGCTGGCCACGGGGGCGCGGCGTCTTCACCATCGTCATCGCGCACGCGACATTGGGGCTTGCCTATGTCGCGGTCGTGGTCGAGGCGCGGCTTGCCGCGTTCGACCGCTCGCTCGAAGAGGCGGCGCTCGATCTCGGCGCCACGCCGGCCAAGGTGTTCGTTGCGATCACGCTGCCGCTCATCGCGCCGGCGCTGCTCGCGGGCTGGCTTTTGGCCTTCACCCTCTCGCTCGACGATCTCGTGCTGGCGAGCTTCACCTCGGGGCCGGCCTCGAGCACGCTGCCGATGGTGATTTTCTCGAGCGTGCGGCTCGGCGTCTCGCCGCAGGTGAACGCGCTCGCGACCATCATCGTGATCGTCGTGGCATGCGCCGTGACGGTGGCGGCGCGGCTCATGGCGTCGCGTCAGGAATCGTAGGCCAGGATCGAGTTGAACGGCACGTCGAGTTTTTTTCGCCCGCCCAAAAAACTCAGCTCGATGATGCAGGCGGACGCCACCACGTCGCCGCCGACCTTGCGGCAGAGATCGATGGCCGCCGCCATCGTGCCGCCGGTCGCCAGAAGATCGTCGAGCACGGCGACGCGCTTTCCGGACGCGATCGCATCGGCCTGGATCTCGATCGTGTCGGTGCCGTATTCGAGGTCGTAGGTGTAGGGCACGGTGGCGCCCGGCAGCTTGCCGCGCTTCCTGACCATGACGAAGCCGCAATTGAGGCTGAAGGCCAACGGCGCCGCGACCAGGAAGCCGCGCGATTCGATGCCGACGAGGACTTCCGGCCGATGCGGCCGCAGCGCCTCGGCAAGGCGGTGCACCGTCTCGTGCCAGGCGCCGGCATGCGCGAGCAGCGTCGAGATGTCGTAGAACAGGATGCCGGGCTTCGGGAAATCCGGAACGCTCCGGATATGCTGCTTCAAGTCCATGCTTGCCTCGTCGCCATCGGCTATGCTCCGGCATCGCTTCGCAGCATCTTAGTGCATGACCCTATCGGCAGGAATTGGCCGTGCCCAAATCGCCCTCTCCGCGCGCAGCGCGGGCGGAGAGGGTTGAATGGCGGCGGGATGGATCGAGCCGGAAGGCGACGGCGACAGGCTCGTGCTGCGGGCGGGCGGCGAGTGGTCGCTCGCCGGGGCCGCGGCGCTCGACCGGAAGCTGGGCGCGCTGCGCCTGCCGCCGGCGCGGCACGTGAGCATCGACCTCAGCGCGCTCGAGGCGCTCGACACGGCGGGCGCGTGGCTCGTCTTGAGGCTCGAGCGGGCGCTCAAGGCGCGCGGCAGCGAGGTCAGGATCGAGAACATCGCGCGCGAGCTCGAGCCGCTGCTGCACCAGGTCGAGAAGGGACCGGAAGCGGCGCCCGCGCTGCGGCGGCGCAAGGCCCACAACGTCCTCATCGACGGCTTGGCCTATCTCGGCGCGGCGACGCTCGATCTGGTGCGCACGGCGGCGGGGCTTTTGGCGTTTCTCGGCCTCGTCGTCGTGACATCCGCCCGCGCGCTCGTGCAGCCGCGGCGGGTGCGGTTTACCTCGCTCGTCGCCCACATGGAGCGGACGGGATTCTCGGCGATGCCGATCGTCGGGCTGTTGTCGTTCCTCATCGGCATCGTGACGGCCTATCAGGGCGCCGACCAGCTGCGCCGCTTCGGCGCCGAGATCCTGACGGTCGATCTGCTCGCGATCGGCACCTTGCGCGAGCTGGGCGCGATGCTGACGGCGGTCATCGTCGCCGGCCGCTCCGGCAGCGCTTTCACCGCGGAGCTGGGCGCGATGCAGGTGCGCGAGGAGATCGACGCTCTGAAGACGCTGGCGCTCGACCCCATCGAGATCCTCGTCCTGCCGCGGCTCTTCGGGCTGATGCTGACGCTCCCGCTTCTCACCTTCTACGCCAATGCGATCGGGCTTTTGGGCGGCGCGTTGCTGTGCTGGCTGGTGCTCGGCATTCCGCTCCCCGTCTTCACGCAGGAGCTGCACCAGGCGGTGAGCCTGTGGAGCTTCTGGCTCGGCATCATCAAGGCGCCGTTCTTTGCCGCGGCGATCGCGCTCATCGGCTGCTACGAGGGCCTCACGGTCGAGCGCAGCGCCGAGAGCGTCGGCCGGCACGCGACCCGCTCGGTGGTGCAATCGATCTTCATCGTCATCGTCATCGATGCCGCATTCTCCATCCTCTTCTCCTGGCTCCATCTCTGAGCCGGTAGTCCGCCTGCGCGGACTCAGCACGCGGATCGGCGGGTACATCCTGCAGCGCGACATCGACCTCGACCTGTGGCCGGGCGAGGTGCTGGGCGTGGTGGGCGCCTCGGGCGCGGGGAAATCCGTGCTGCTAAAGACCATCATCGGCCTACTGCCCGCCGCCTCGGGCACGATCGAGATATTCGGCCGGAACGTCGCGACGCTCGACCAGGGCGAGCGCGAGCGGCTCGGTGCGCGCTGGGGCGTCCTGTTCCAGGACGGCGCGCTCTTCAGCTCGCTCACGGTCGGCGAGAACGTCGCCGTGCCGCTCAAGGAGCGGCTCGATCTGCCGCCCGAGCTGCTGCGCGAACTGTGCATCATGAAGCTCGCCCTGGTCGGGCTTCAGCCGGAGACGGCCGAGATTTATCCCGCCGCGCTCTCGGGCGGGATGAGGAAGCGCGCGGCGCTCGCCCGCGCGCTCGCGCTCGATCCGCCGCTCCTTTTCCTCGACGAGCCGACCGCCGGGCTCGACCCGATCGGAGCATCCGAGTTCGACCAGCTCGTGCGCGACCTCAAGGAGAGCCTCGGCCTCACCGTGTTCATGGTGACACACGACATCGACAGCCTCGTCGCGGTCGCCGACCGAATCGCGGTCCTGATCGACAAGCGGCTCAGGATCGGCACAATGGACGACATGCTGCGCGACCCGGATCCGTGGATCCATGCCTATTTCCACGGTCCGCGCGGGCGCGCCGCAGCCCCGCCGCGTAGCAATCCAGGCGATTGAGGCGATGGAAACCCGGGCCCCTTATGTCGCGGTCGGCGTGTTCGTCGTGATGCTCATCGCCGGCTTGGTGATCGCGGTCCTGTGGTTTGCGCAGGTCCAGTTCCGCGAGCAGGTGAGCTATTACGACATCTATTTCGAGGGATCGGTGACCGGCCTCACGCCCGGCTCGACCGTGCGCGACAACGGCATCCCCGTGGGCCGTGTCGCCGAGATCCGGCTCGACCCGGCCGACCCGTCGCGCGTCAGGGTCACGGTCGAGCTCGGGGGTGGAATCCTGGTGAAGGCCGATACGGTCGCCTCGCTCGAATTGCAGGGCCTCGCCGGCGGCGTCAATATCAACCTCACCGGCGGGACGCGCGATTCGCCCGATCTCTTGCGCAAGCCGGACGAGCGCTATCCCGTCATCGCCTCGCGCGAGTCGGGGCTGCAGCAGGTCGTGACGTTGGCGCCCGAGGTCATGGCGCGGTTCATCGCGCTCGCCGACCAGCTGCGCCAGGTGCTGAGTCCGCAGAACGTCCAGTCCCTGACGGCGACGCTCGACAATTTCCGCAAGCTGAGCGAGGTCGCGGCAGGCCGCAGCGGCGAGATCGACAGCGCGCTCCGAAACGGCGCCGAGACGCTGCAAGGGCTGCACACCACGCTCGATTCCGCGAACGCCATTCTCGGCGCGCTGAAACAGCTCATCGCGCCCGAAGGCGGCATGCAGGAGACGCTGCGCTCGGTTGACGAGACGTCGCACCGGTTCGCCGAGCTCGCCCAGCATCTCGACGCGCTCGTCGCGGCGAACGGGCCGCAGCTCAACGAGCTGACGCGGCGCAGCGTCGTCGAGATCGACCAGCTCGCGCAGCAGACGCAGCTTCTGGTGCAGCAGCTGTCGCGCATCGCCGATTCGATCGAGCGCGATCCGTCGCGCTTCATCTATGGCGACCGCCGCGAAGGATACCGCCCGCAATGAGACTTCTGGCACTCGTCCTTGCAACGGTGGCGCTCGCCGCGTGCGGCGGCATCCTGCCGAAGCCGGCGGCGCCGCCGCTTCTTTACCGCCTGACGCCGCTGCCGCCGGTAGAGGGCGCAAGCCCGCTCGACGTGCAGCTCGCGGTCGATCAGCCGGCAGCGCCCGCCGCGCTCGACTCCGAGCGGATCGCGCTCACGCTCGCCCCGTTGCGGCTCGATTATTTCGCCAATGCCGCCTGGAGCGACCGCGCGCCGGCGATGATCCAGTCGCTCGTCATCGAATCGCTAATGGATGCCGGCCGCATCCGCGTTGTGACGCGGCCTTCGGGCGAAGTGCGGCCGGACGCGACCTTGATGATCGACCTCGAGCGCTTCGACGCGGAATATCGCGGCGCCGAGCCGCCGGAAATCCACGTTCGGCTCGTCTGCCGCATCGTGCGCGAGCGCACCGCCATCGCCGTCCGGACTTTCGAGGGGACAGCACGCCCCGCGCACAACGACACGCCGGACATCGTCGCGGGATTCGATACGGCGTTTCACGCCGTGCTCGGCGAGCTTCAGCCGTGGACCGCGGATCAGCTCGCGGCGATGCGGCGGTGAGCGCCGGTCGCGATCTCAAAACCCTCGGCCGCGCCGCGCTCGAAGCGATGCTTGAGGGCGGCGAGGCGATGCGCCTTTCCGAGCAGGTGCTCGCAAGCCGTGGCAGCAGCGTTGTCGCGGCAGCGCTCGGCAGCGCACCCTCGTGCGAGCCGTGGCAGCATTATCCCGCGGGCGACGTCTACGATCCGCGCTCGCACGCGCAGTACTTCTATCACGCGCATCCGCCGGGCGAGCGCGGGCCCGGCGAGCACGGCCATTTCCACCTGTTCCTTCGCGCCGGCGGCATGGCCCCGGGCACGCGCCCGCTGGTGCTGCCGGAACTGGTGATCGCGGGCGCTGCGCCGGCAACCGCATCGCCTTCGGCGCCGGAACCGCACGCCGGCGAGGATGGCGAATGGTGCCACATCGTGGCGCTGGCGATGAATGCGGCGGGGCAGCCGATCCGGCTCTTCACCACGAACCGCTGGGTCACGGGCGAGACCTGGTACCGCGCGGCCGATGTCGTCGCGATGCTCGACCGATTCTGGGTCGGCGAGACCGGGCCGTCGCCGCATCTCAACCGCTGGATCGCCGGCGCCACGCAGTTCTTCCGGCCGCAGATCGCGACGCTCGTCGCCGAGCGCGACGAGGCGGTGATGGGCTGGCGGCGGCGGCGGCGCGGCAAGGCGCACGTGTTCGAGGACCGGCGCCTCGAAGTCACGTCCGCGCTCGAGATTTCCGTGGAGGCGCAGTCCGCCGCGATCGAAGCCGCGCTCGCCGCCGCGGCGTGAGCGCTCAGATCGAGCCGCGCTGCACGGCTTGCGCCACGAGCACGTAGTTGCGGAACATCTGGCTGCAGAACTGGTAGCGCGGGCCGCTGACGCTGGCGATGCGCCGCAGCACGCCGCCGCGCTCGGGCTCGGTGAGCTTCTTCAGCGGATATTGCAGCGCAAGGAGCGAGCCTTCACCCTCGCCGGGCGGCCCGGCCGCCGCCACGTCGGCCGCGGTGAATGTCCCGAACTCGTCGGAGTGCGCGCGCGCGGCGTGGAACAGCACGTCCTGGAACGCGCTTTCCGCCGGCGTTCCCACGGCGAGGCCATAGGCTTCCTTGATGCGCGTCTCCGCCTCCTCGGCAGCGCGCTCGATGGCGTAGCGCAGATCCTCGCGCTCGACCTGGTGGGTGTTGCGGCGAACGGCGTTGCGCGCAGCGAACAGGCACAGGAGCTGCGCCTGATATGGCAGGCCTTGCGCGAAATCGATGATCGCCTCGCGCACCTCGGGCACGAAGGTGAGCCCCGCATGGCCCTCGCCCGCCGCGATGAGACCCTCGAGGTCGCGGCGCGACATCGTCGGCATCGGCACGGTCACGAGCGTGCGCTGGAGCGAGGGGTGCTTGCCGAACAGATCGCGCACGTCGTCGGCGACGCCGATCAGCAGCAGCGTCACCGGCACGGCGGCGTCCGACATGATCTTGATGAGCTCGGCGAGCTTTGCCTTCACGTCCTCGTTGGTGACGCGGTCGTATTCGTCGATGATGAAGATCGCGTGGCGGTCGTGGATGCGGGCGAAGACATCGACGAGATCGCTGATCGTGAACGGCCCCTCGGGCAGAAGCTGCGCGAAGTTCTCGACCCGGCGGCTGCCGAGGCCGAGGCCTTCGGCGAGCAGGCTCGTCGGCACGCGCCGCAGGAAATTGCGGAACATCTCCTCGAAGCTCACGCCGGAGCTGCACGCGTATTGCAGGATGAAATATCCGGCTTCGCCCGCCTTGCCGGCGAGGATGTTGCAGAGCGAGGTCTTGCCGCTGCCGCGCTCGCCATAGACGACGACATGCGCGCGCTCCTCCTCGATCGCGGCGACGATGCGCTGCATCTCGCGGAAGCGCCCGGAGAACAAGGCGGCGTCGTGCTTCGGCCGGGTCGGCGTGAAGGCGTCGCGCAGCAGCGCGTGCGTCTTCGCCGCATCGTCCGAGCCGCGCGGCTTGCCGCGAATCCACGACGGGCCGGGCGCGGTTAGCGTGAAGGCGGTGGCGTCGGACTCGATCTTGGGCCGCGGCGGCTTGGCGGATGCCGGCGCGGGCTGAGGCGCGGGCGGGCGGCGATCGGCGATGCGGAATTCGAACGGCGCGCGGCGCTCGGCAGGCGGCGGGTCGCGGCGCTCGGGAACGGGCGCGAGACGCCGCGGCGGCGGCGGGATCGAAGCGGAGACGGGCGGCGCTGCCTCGGCCGGCGGCGGCGATTCCCGGCGCACGAGCTGCGGCCTCAGCACGAAGGCGCTCGACGGCAGCACCCGGCCCGCGGCCGCGGCATGCGGCGGCGGCACGGGAAGAGAAGCGCCGTCGCGCAACATGACGCCGACGCGGCCGAGATCGAGCACGCCGGCCTCGGCCAAAGGATCGTCGTTCGTCTCCGTCTCGGCGCTACGGCGGCGGCGGAACCAGGATTTCGAATGCGGCATGCGCTCACGCGGCTGATGCGGTGGACCCCTGCCCTACCCTTGGTCGAAAGAGCCATTCGAGCAGGCTACGCAGGGGTTTAACGGCAGCGCCTGGGAATGGTTCAAGGGCCCGCGAAAATGCCGTGAAAGTGCCGCAAAAGGAGCCGGGCGCGGGAGCTGTGCTCAGCCGCCGGAGCCAGGCCCGGGCGAAGCGTATCGCTCGCGCAGAAGGCGCACGGGCAGCCACGCGAGGAGATAAAAGAGCAGCGGCGCGACGATGAAGAGAACGGATTTCGCCTGCTCCTGTCGCAACAGGAGCTGTGCCTCCTCGCCGCCTTCGGCAAGGCACGTGAGCGCCGCCGGGCCGACGCGCTGGCCGCAGCGCTCGGCGAGATAGCTCGACACGCTCGTGAGCCGGCCCTCGACGCGGATCGTGTCGCCGAACTGCGGATAGATCCGCCACGTCATCGCCAGCATCCAGAGCCCGGCGAGCAGGAGGAAAAGGCGCGGCGTTGTGCGGCGCATGGTCTATTCGATGCTGGCGGCCCGGCGCACGCTCCAGATCATCGAGCTGCGCAGCAGGTAGTCCCGCGCCCGGTCGCGGTCGGCGGCGGTGCGGCGCAGCTCGTCGAAATGCTGGTTGCGCACCGCGGGATCGCGCTCTTCGAGGAGGCGCTTGTTGTTGATCGACTGGGCCTGGACGAACTCGACATTGGCGGCGCGGCGCTGGCGGACATAGCGGTCGAGAAGCGCTTCCTCCGCCTCGCCGCGCCACACATCGGCGAGCTTCGGCGCGAGGTTGAAGGCGCCGTGCAGCGCGCCGTTGAGGCCGAACGCGCCCAGCGGATTGTTGATGTGCGCGGCATCGCCGACGAGCACCAGGCGGCCCTTGCGGAAGTCGCTGGCGACGCGCTGATGCACCCGGTAGGTGCTCTTGGCGACAACCGGATAGGGCTCGGGCCGGGGCAGGAAATTCTGCAGCCGTTCCTCGACGAAGGCTTCGCTCAAGACAACTTCCTCGCGGAGCTCGGCGTCGATCGGGAAGAGGATGCGCCACAGGCCCCGCGGCGTGTCGCCCGGCATCTTGAAGATCGCACCCCAATCGACCGGATCGGCGATGTAGGCGTTGGGCGTGAAGCCGTGCGGCGCCAGATCGTACTCCGTGCCGACGACGAGAAAACGCTCGGGCCAGGTGAAGCCCTCGAACGCCACGCCCATGGTCTGGCGCACGGCGCTGCGCCCGCCGTCGGCGCCGACGACATAGCTCGCGCGGACGGTCTCGATGCCGCCCGGCGTCTCGATCCTGGCGGTGACGCCGTCATCGTCCTGGGCGGCGTCGAGAAAGGTGTGGCCGAAGCGCACCGCGCCGCCCAATTCCTCGAACCGCTTCAGCAGCAGCGGCGTGAGCTTGAACTGCTCGCAATGGAAGCGGAACGGATAGGGCGTCGCGTCGGCGATGAGACCCAGGTCCCACTCGACGATCACGCCCTCCTTGCGGCCGCGGATCTGCCAGCGCGGCACGCGGATGCCGATCGACAGGAAATGCTCGACGATGCCGAGCGCGCCCAGCATCTCGAGCGTCGGCGGGTGAAAGGTCCCGGCGCGCAGATCGTGCGGGAGTTTGGGCTCGGTCTCGACGACCACGACCGCGACGTCGCGCAACAGCAGGCTCGTCGCGAGCGCAAGCCCCGCAGGCCCGCCGCCCACGACAACTACCGGTTCACGCTTCATAAGCGGAACCTAACAAGCCATCCCGGCGCGTCAACTGCGGTTCTCGATACACGAACCCCGCCGTTTGTGGAGAGGCGGGGTTCGCTATGGGTGGCTACTCGAGCTCACCGCCCGGTCACGCGACCAGGCATTCCGCTTGGTGCTGATCAACAATGGTCCGGTGGAGTCATGCTTGTTGGGCACCCTCCTGGCTTGTCGCACCAGGAAAAACGCTATGCCCATCGCGCGCCGCCTTCAACAGCGTTCGCGGCAATTATGTTGCAAAGTTGATTGCCCAGCGCGCGGCGCGCATGAGCGCGCGCCGCTTCGCCCGCAGATTTCACATCGGCGGCTTCACGCCGTTCTTCTCGACGTAGGCGGCCCGTGCGCTGATCTTGCCGTCCGCGGCCTTGCTCCCAAACAGCACCACGGCCTTGCCCGGCTTCAGATCGGCCATCGATGCATCTGCCGGCCCGACTATGACGGTCTTCCGATCGACAATGACGTCGGTCGAGCTGCCTTTGTAGGTGACCGCGATATCCGTGCCGCCCTTGACCTTGGCGATGCCGGCGACGTGGGCGTTGGTCATCACGCTGTCCTTGCGCAAATCCCACGGCCGCTGCCCCTCGGGCGTGGTCGGCGTCAGGAAATGGATCTCGAGCGCGTGCAGCTTGCCGTCCTTGCCATGAACCGAGGCCGAGGCGATGTAGTCGCCATCGTGAATGTCGCTGAGCTTCTTTTTTGCGAGCGCGCGCACGCTCGCGTCCGGGGTAAGCGCGACAGCGACGGTCGGGCCCTCGCGCGTCTTCACCGTCAGGCTCTGGCCCGAGACCTTCACGATCTTGCCGCGGATTTGCGTGGGCGTGCCCTGGGGCGCCTGGGCGAAAGCGGGCAGCGCCGCCAACGCCGCGAGCATGGCACCCGCGAAAAACAATGACCGCATGTTGCTTCCTCCCCTGGGAATGTTACAGCGGCGGCTTGACGCCGCTTTTCTCGACAAAAGCATAGCGCGCATGGAGCGCGCCGTCCGGGCCCTTGGGCGCGAACACGAAGAGGGCCTTGCCAGGCCGGAGATCGCTTGTCGTGGCCTCGGCGAGCCCAACGACAACCGTCTTCGCATCAACCACGATGTCGGTCGAGGTGCCCTTGTAGGTCAGCGCGATATCGGAGCCACCCTTGACCTTGGCAATGCCGGAAACGTGCGCGTTGGTCATCACGCTGCCCTTGCGAAGATCCCACGGCACCTGCAATTCGGGCGTGTTCGCCGGCAGGTAGTTCACTTCGATCGCGTGCAGCTTGCCGTCCTTGCCAGGCATCGAGACCGAGGCGATGTAGTCGCCGTCGTGGATGTCGCTAAGCTTCTTCCTGGCGAAGGCGCGCACGGCGGTCTCGGGCGCGAACATGACGTCGACTGTGGGTCCCTCGCGCGTCTTCACGGTCACAGTCTGGCCGGAGACCTTCACGATCTTGCCGCGAATGTTGGTCGGCGGCCCCGCTGGCGCCTGGGCGAGCGCCGGCACTGCCGCAAGCGATGCCGCCAGTCCGGCCGCGATTATGAGCGAACGCATGGGTTTCCTCCTTTTCTTGGAACTGAGCCGGAAAGTCGTAGCACGGCCCCGGAAACGGGGCGACGGGCGTTTGCGGTCACATTTGCGTGACGGGCGCGATTGAATTGGCCTTGTGCCGTCGCTATCTAGCGTCCGACCCATGGACGCGCTTTCCGCCGAAATCGCGAGGCGCCGTACCTTCGCGATCATCTCCCATCCCGACGCCGGCAAGACCACCCTCACCGAGAAGCTGCTGCTGTTCGGCGGCGCCATTCAACTTGCGGGCGAGGTGAAGGCGCGCGGCGACCGGCGGCGCGTCCGGTCCGACTGGCTCGAGATCGAGCGCGAGCGCGGCATTTCCGTAAGCTCCGCGGTGATGACGTTCGAGCACCACGGGCTGACCTTCAACCTGCTCGACACGCCCGGGCACCAGGATTTCAGCGAGGACACCTATCGCACCCTCACCGCCGTGGACAGCGCCGTCATGGTTCTGGACGCGGCCAAGGGCATCGAGCCGCAGACGCTGAAACTCTTCGAGGTGTGCCGGCTGCGCGACGTGCCGATCATCACCTTCGTCAACAAGCTCGACCGCGACGGCCGCGAGCCGTTCGACCTCTTGGACGAGATCGAGCGCCAGCTCGCGCTCGACGCCGTGCCGGCGAGCTGGCCCATCGGCATGGGCCGCGATTTCCTCGGCACGTACGATTTGCGCGCCGACGCGCTGCTCCTCTTCGCGCGCGGCGAGGGCGAGCACATCGTCGAGCCGACGCGGGTGAGCGGCCTCGACGACCCGCGGCTCGAGGCGCTGCTGCCGGGTCCGGCGCTCGCGAAACTGCGCGAGGATGTGGCGATGGTGCGCGCGCTGTGCCCGCGCTTCGACCTCGACTCCTATCGCGAAGGGCACATGACGCCGGTGTTCTTCGGCAGCGCGCTCAACAATTTCGGCGTGCGCGAGCTCCTTGCCGGCATCGCCGAGCTTGCGCCGGCGCCCAGGCCGCAGCCGGCGCTGCCGCACGCGATCGAGCCCGGCTCCGCCAAAGTCACCGGCTTCGTCTTCAAGGTGCAGGCCAATATCGACCCGCAGCATCGCGACCGGGTCGCGTTCCTGCGGCTCTGCTCGGGCCGGTTCCGGCGCGGCATGAAGCTGCGCCACGGCCGCAGCGGGCGGCTCATGAGCGTGCAGAACCCGGTCTTTTTCCTGGCGCGCGAGCGCAACCTCGCGGAAGAGGCGTGGCCCGGCGATATTCTTGGCATTCCCAACCACGGCACGCTCCGGGTCGGCGACACGCTGACCGAGGGCGAGGAAATCCGCATCACCGGCATCCCGAGCTTCGCGCCGGAAATCCTGCGCCGCGTGCGGCTCGAAGACCCGATGAAGTCGAAGCATCTGAAGCGCGCGCTCGAGCAGCTTGCCGAGGAAGGCGTGATGCGCCTGTTCAAGCCGATGGTTGGCGGCGACTTCATCATCGGCGTGGTCGGCCCCTTGCAGCTCGACGTGCTCGCGGCGCGGCTCAAGAGCGAGTACGAGCTTGCCGTGCGCATGGAGGCCGCACCCTACGAAACCGCGCGCTGGGTCGAAGGCGCCGAGGGCGAGGTGAAGCGCTTCGTCGACCGCGCGCCGTCGGCGGTGGCCTTGGACCGCGACGGCGCGCCGGTGTTTCTGGCACGCAACCGCTGGGACCTCGACCGGACCCAAAAGGACTGGCCCGCCCTGTCCTTCAAGGCGACGCGCGAGGAGGTCTGACACCCTCCCGCCGGCAGGATGACGGCGGCGCCAATCCGCCCTATATCATGCCCATGCCCAGATCCCACCCCCACGCGGAAGCGACATATCGCGTCGTCAAACGCGGCGACGGCTTTGGCGTCGAAGTGACGGTGCCCGAGACGTTCCCGACCGTCGTTTCCAACTTCGCGACCGCAGAAGCCGCCGAAGCCTGGATCGAGGATCACAAGCGCCAGGTCAAGGAAGGCGACCCCGGCATGCGCGCCCGGCGCAGGACCTGGAACCGCACCGCCTGAGCGCTGCCCTCCTCCCTTGACCCGCCTTTCCGTCCTCGACCAGTCGCCGATCCGTGCCGGCGGCACGCCGGCGCAGGCGATCGCCGAGACGGTGCAGCTCGCCGAGGCATGCGAGCGCTGGGGCTATCGCCGCTATTGGCTGGCCGAGCATCACGCCTCCGAAGGCCTCGCCGGCACCGCGCCGGAAGTGCTGATCGCGCGCGTCGCGGCGGCGACGAAGACGATGCGCGTCGGCTCGGGCGGGGTGATGCTGTCGCACTACAGCGCGCTCAAGGTGGCCGAAACGTTCCGCGTGCTCGAGGCGCTTTATCCCGGCCGCATCGATCTCGGCATCGGCCGCGCGCCGGGCAGCGACTATCGCACCTCCGTGGCGCTACAGGCCGGACCGGGCGCAGCCGGGATCGAGCAGTTCCCGAACCAGGTGCAGGACCTTCTCGCCTATCTCAGCGACACACTCCCCGCCGGCCATCCGTTCGCCGGGATCGCGGCGCAGCCGCGCGGCGAGACCGCGCCGGAGCCGTGGCTTTTGGGCTCGAGCGACGCGAGCGCGTCGATCGCAGCCTATTTCGGCACGGCCTTTTCGTTCGCGCAGTTCATCACCGATGAAGGCGGCCCGCAGATCATGCAGGCCTACCGCGCGCATTTCCGCCCCTCGCGCTGGCGCACAGCACCCGAGGGCAGCATCGGCGTCTTCGTGCTGTGCGCCGAGACCGAGGAAGCGGCAAACCGGCTGGCGCTGTCGCGCGACCTGTCGCGGCTCAGGCTCGAGCAGGGGCGCCTCGGTCCCGTGCCCACGGTCGCCGAGGCGGAAGCCTATGCCTATACCGCCGACGACCGCGCGCGCATCGCCTTTAACCGCAGGCGCCAGGTGGTCGGCACGCCCGCGCAGGCCAAGGCGCGGCTGTTGGAGCTCGGCGCCGCCTACGGCGTCGACGAGTTCGTGGTCGTGTCGATCTGCCACGATTTCGCGGCGCGGCTCAGATCCTACGAGCTTCTGGCGGACGCGTTCGGGCTTTAGCGCGCGATCTGTTCAGCGCGAACCGCTCGATCGGTGTCGCGCGCCGCCCCCGGAACGGTGGTGTCAGCACACTACCTCCGGGGCAGCAGTGTCCTAAATTTGAAAACGACGGCGTAGGAATCGCGGAAGGAGCGCGGTTTACCGTGTTGCATATGGGGGCGATCACGTCGTCAATAGAGAGGTGGCAAGGGCTGCGATTGTGGCAGGGCAAAGGGCCGCAGGGGGAAGGGACACATGAAATTTTCGGCTCTCGCCTTTGCGGTGCTTACATTCATGCCAAGCCACGTGAACGCGCAAACGGACAGAAACGATACGGTCGAATTTCTCTATCAGGCCTGCAAAGCGTACGTAGCAGGAGGCACCCCATCTTACTGCCTTGGCTATATTTACGGGGTCGGGCAACTCATGTCAGTAAACGGCGATGAGATACAACGGCACCCACCTTCGGACGCCCGAACGCGCCTTTATCTGACAGGCTTTGGTCTTTGCACTGGCCTCTCGGTCCCGAGCCCGTCAGCCGCGGCAATGATCCAGGCCTTTCTGAATTGGGCCGCTAGACACCCTGAGAAATGGGCAGACCACACCTTGTCAGGCGTTGAGACAGCGCTCGTTGAAACGTGGCCTTGTAGGACCTCAAATTAGGGCGCTATTCCCGGCGCAATCGACTTGAGGGGCGATTATGCGCCTGTTGACAAAAACCCATCTTTGGCACGGCGATCAAGGGCTGTTAGACCGATCATCGCTGACGCCTCCTCGCGGCCCGGCTCACCGCCCTGCAAAAGAGAGGACGTATGGAACTGACGATGGAGCTGCTGGCGCAGGATATGCTGGCCTTGCAGGGCGACCTCGAAATCACCGATGAGAAGGCGCGATATGCAACGGAGGGCTTTAGCGCCGACGCTGCCCATCTCGTCGTAATCGAGGCATGTTGGTCGCCTTGTTAGAACGAACGCCAATCGACATCGAGGCAGTGCGGCGCAGTATTGCGGAAACCCCGCCGGGGCTCAGAGCTCTCAGTGTGCTTGCGGCGCTCGAACGCGATATATCCGAGAGGGCGTAAAGCCGAGGCGCCAACGCAATCACCTTGCCCTCGCAGTCGAGATGGAAGGTCGCGCCCCCAACGTTGGCCGTGGCGGATCGCCATAACGGCCGCAAGCGAACGCCAAACCAAATGCTCGGTTATGTAAACTGATGCCTAATTGCCCTTAGGCCGCAAAAGCCCGCTTCGCGAATCCTCCGGATGGGCATGGATGTGCATTTGCTGTCAGACCCTAGCCACGTTCCGCCCTCGGCGCCGCCGCCTCATCGGATTGAGGCGGCGCGAATTCGGGCGCCGGGTTGCGCAGCGCCTCGGCGGCGCGGCGCAGCCGCCGGTAGCGCAGAATGCCGACCGGAATCGAAGCGATGTAAACGGCGCCCACCGCGAGCAATGTCGCCCACGGCTCGGTCGTGAGGAAGGCGGCCGCGGCGCCGAAGGCCAAGAGCGTCGGCAGCACCCATTCCCGCGGCACGCGAAAGCGCTTCAGCGAAAATGTCGGGACCCGGCTCACCATGAGCGCCGCCACGCAAGCGAGCACGGCGCCGTTCAGCACCGGCGAGCGGAACAAGGCGATGTCGAACTCGAACGAGGCGATCAGCGGGATCATGACGAGCCCCGCGGCCGCAGGCGCCGGCACGCCGGTGAAGAAATTATAGGCGTATGGCGGCAGGTCGGCGCCCATTTGCGTGTTGAAGCGTGCGAGCCGCAAGGCGCTGCACACCGCGAACAGCAGCACGAGCGCCCAGCCGAGGCTCTGGATCGCGCCCATGGTCCAGAGATAGAGCAGCACCGCGGGCGCCACGCCGAAGCTGACGAAATCCGACAGCGAATCGAGCTGCGCGCCGAAGCTCGACATGCCCTTCAAGAGGCGCGCGATGCGGCCGTCGAGCCCGTCGAGCACGCCGGCGACGATGATCGCCGTCACCGAAGCCTCGTAGCGCTCGGCGACGGCGAGGCGGATCGCGGTCAAGCCGGCGCACAGCGCCATCAAGGTCAGGATGTTCGGAATGAGCCGGTTGACCGACCAGCCCGGCATCGCCCGGACGCGGATGCGGCGGCGGCGGCGGCGGCGCGGCACCATGTCGGACGGCCGCATGTCAGTGCTCCGTCCCCAGGCGCGGCGGCTCGTTGGCGCGCGCGTCGGCGATCACCGTCTCGCCGCCGACCGCGCGCTGGCCCACGATCGCGAGCGGCGTCCACGCCGGCGGCAGGTAAACATCGGTGCGGCTGCCGAAGCGGATGAGGCCGAAACGCTGGCCCGCGATCACATCCTGCCCGGCATCGACATCGCACAGGATGCGCCGCGCGATCAATCCCGCGATCTGCACCACGGCGATGTCGCCGCCGTCCTTGGCCGCGATGCGCAGCGCCATGCGCTCGTTGTCCTCGCCCGCCTTGGCGCCGCCCGCGTTCAGGAACTTGCCCGCGCGATGGACGCGCTTCACGACGCGGCCGGCCACCGGCATGCGGTTCACGTGAACATCGAGGATGCTGAGGAAGATGCCGATCCGCAGCATCGGCTCGGCGCCCATCTCGAGCTCCGCCGGCGGCGGCGCGCGGTCGACCGCGACGACGACGCCGTCGGCGGGCGCCACGGCAAGGCCCGGCCGCACCGGCGTCACGCGCCACGGATCGCGGAAGAAATAGGCACACCACAAGGTCGCGACGAAGCCGAGCCAGCCGAGCGGATGGGCGATCAGATACAGCAGCACGCTCGCCGCCGCGAAGATCGCGACGAAGCGCCAGCCGTCGGGATGAATGGGCGCCAGAACCTTCCGCAACAATTCCGTCTCCTCGAAGGCGGAGATTAGCGCACCTCAGGCCGCTGCGCTTGTTTGCCCCCGCACACGGCCAGACTTCGCGCGAGCCTTCGCTCGAGGCAGCGTCCTTATCGTCTTGCCGATCAACCGCTGGGCGCGGCGGAGGTCGTAGATCTGTTGGAGATTCATCCAGAATTCGGCGCTCGTGCCGAAATACCGCGCAAGGCGCAAGGCAGTGTCCGCGGTAATGGCTCGCCGGCCGCGCAAAATGCCGCTCACGCGGTTTGCCGGAACCGAGATGTCGCGCGCCAGTTGGGCCGGCGTTATCCCCAGCCCCGCGATCGCGTCGGCGAGATGCTCGCCTGGATGAATTGCGCTGCGTGCCATCGTTTGCCTCAATGATAATCCTCGATTGTCACCTTCTCGGGGCCTGGCGTTCCGTGGGGCCAGACAAAACAGACCCGCCATTGGTCATTGATGCGGATGCTGAACGTCCCGGCGCGGTCACCCTTGAGCTTTTCTAGTCGAAGGCCGGGAAAGTTGGCGATGTCCCTCAGACTTGTCGCCGCATCGAGCCGATCGAGCGTCTTTTCGGCCTGTCGCCGTATCAATTCGAACTCCTTGATCCGGTGTCCGCTGGCAAACCGCTCGGTCCGGCTGTCGCCGAAGCTCCGGATCATGCGGCGACCCATAACGGACAGGACGAGTTACGTCAAGCGTAACTCCGATTCCAAGTCCGCCCTACCGCCCCTCGCGGCGCCAGGCGAGGAGGAAGAAGCCGATGGCGAGGAGGAGGGCGAGGAAGCCCGGCAGGAGCGGCGTCTCCTGCATGCCGGTGACGACGTAGTCGCCGTTGGCGCGCAAGCCGATCCAGCCGCGCCCGCCGGCGCTGCGGTCGGGCTCGACGCGGCGCACGTCGGGCAACTCGCCGGGGCCGACCCAATGGATGCTGCCGCCGGTCGCCTCGACGTCGGCCTTCACCTTCTCGTCGGTCGTGCGCACGTCGGCAAGCTCGATGGGGCTCAAGGCGCCCGCCGCGGCGAGCGCGGTGCGGGTCCCGTCGGTCGCGCGGTAGAGGCCGCTTTCGCTGACCGGCAGCGTGCCGGTGCTGCGCCCGCCGCCCGCGGGCGAAAGCGTCAGCGTATGCGGCACGCCATCGGGTCCCGTCACCTGCACCGGGCGGTCGTCCGGCGCGAGCGACTGGCGCGTCACGACGAGACGGTTGCCCTCGACAGCGGCGCGCAGATCGTTCTCCTCGAGATCGGGCTCCTTCATCAGCCAGTAGACCACGCGGCGCAGCAGCTCGGCCTGCGGGCCGCCGCCCTCGAAGCCCCTCGACCACAGCCACATCTCGTCCGACAGGAGCTGCGCCACGCGGCCGTCGCCGACGCGGTCGAGCACCAGAAGCGGGCGCTCGCCCGGCCCGGTCATCACCACTTCGCCCTCGTGCGGGATCGCCTCGACCTGGCGGAACCAGCGGCCCCACGGCGGCACCTTGTTGGGGTCGGCCGGCTCGCCCGGAAGCTCCGCGGTGACGGGATGGCGCTCGCCGGCGGCGCTGACGCGCGGCACGAAGCCCTGCTCGAACACGTTGCCGGTGGGCTCGGCCGGGAGAACGCTGCCCAAGGGCGTGCGGTAGAGGCTCAAGGGCGTGCCGAAATCGGGGCCGGCCGCATCGAGCAAGGCGCCGCCCTTGCGGACATAGCGCGCGATGTTCTCGAGATAGGCCTCGGGCAGCACGCTGCGCCGCCGGTAGCGGTCGAAGATGATGAGGTCGAAATCGTTGATCTTGACGTCGAACAGCTCGCGGATCGGGAACGCGATCAGCGACAGCTCGCGAATGGGCGTGCCGTCCTGCTTCTCGGGCGGACGCAGGATGGTGAAATGAATGAGATCGACCGACGGATCGGATTTCAGGATGTTGCGCCAGGTGCGCTCGCCCTGATGCGGCTCGCCGCTGACCAGCAGCACCTTGAGCCGGTCGCGCACGCCGTTGATGGTGAGCGCGGCGCGGTTGTTGTCGAGCGTCAATTCGTGGGGGCCCTGCTCGGCCTCGATTTCGAGCACGTTCGGGCCGCCATGGTCGATCGCGACGGAGAGCGGCACGTCCTGTCCCACCGGCACCATGCGCGTCGCCGGATTGCCGCCGTCCTTGCGGATCGTGAGCTTCGCCTGGCCGGTGCCGCCGCCGGGCAGGTCCTCGACCCGGACAGTGAGCTGCACCTCCTTGCCGACGATGCCGAAGCTCGGCGCGTTCTTGACGACGAGGCGGCGGTCGGCCTCGCCCGGCGCGCCGGTGAGGAGCACGTGCAGCGGCGCGTGGAAGTCCGAGCCGGTCCGGCGGCGGCATGTCGTGCACCTCGCCGTCGGTGATCATCACCGCGCCAGCGACGCGCTGCGCGGGCACGTCCGAAAGGGCGCGGGCGAGCGCGCGTGTAAAGCTCGGTGCCGGTATCGGCCAAGGGCGCGTTGGGATCGGGCGCGCCGGCATGGACGATGCGCACGTCGAGATCTTTCAGGCGCGCGAGTTTTTGCGTGATGTCGGCGAGTGCTGCGTCGGCGAACTGGCGGCGGGCGCCGATCCGCATGCTCGGCGAATCGTCCACCACCACGGCGGCGACGTCGCGCTGCGGCTGGCGCTGCTCTTCGACGAGCGAGGGATCGACCAGGATGAGGATGAGCGCGGCCAATGCCAGGAGCCGCCACATTATGCCGCGCGCGCGCCGCACCGCGCCGAACGCCAAGGCAAGCGCGGCGAGCGCGGCAAAGGCGACCACCGCCCACCACGGCAGGAGCGGCGAGAACGCGATCGAGAGCCCGTTCATTGCCCGAGCCTCTCGAGGATCGCCGGCACGTGCACCTGGTCGCTCTTGTAGTTGCCGGTGAGCGCGTACATGACGAGGTTGACGCCGAAGCGATAGGCCATCTCGCGCTGCTGCTCGCCGCCCGGCACGACCGGATAGAGCGGCCGGCCCGAGCCGTCGATGGCCCAGGCGCCGGTCCAGTCGTTGCCGCCGACGATGACGCTCGAGACGCCGTCATTCACCACGTCCTCGGCGGGCTCGACCCAAACCTTGCCGCCGCTCCAGCGGCCGGGAAACTCCTGCATCAGATAGAACGATTTCGTCAGCACGTGATCGGGCGGCACGGGCTCGAGCGGCGGAATGTTGAGCCCGTGCGCAAGCTGCTGCAGCAGCGCCTGCGTATCGGCGCCGCCACCCTGGTCGCGCGTGTCGAAGAGGATCGTGCCGCCGGTCGCGAGAAAGCGGTTGAGGCGCTCGATCGCCTGCGGCGAAGGCGGCGTCTCGCCCGGCGTCACCGCCCAGTAGAGCAGCGGGAAGAACACCAGATCGTCGTGCTCGACATCGACTTCCATCGGCTCCGCCGCATCGACCGCGGTGCGGCGGTTGAGGATGTCGGTGAGGCCGGCAAGCCCGGCGCGCACCTCGTCGTCGATTTCGGGAATGCCGGTGCGGATATAGGCGAGGTGGAATTCGCTTGCCGCCTTGACCGCGAAATCGTCGTCGGCCGCGCGCGCCGGATGGAGGAGGAGGACCGCGGCGAGCGCCGCGCCGGCCACCGCGCTGCGCCGCACGAGGCGCGGCAGAAGCCCGCGCAGCGCAAAGGCGATGACGAGATCGACGAGCGCCAGCGCGAGCGCCGCCCCAAGCAGAGCCGGGCGGAAATCGACCTCGTTGCTCTCGGCATAGGAGAGCCGCGCAACCCCGATGGGGAGCGGCGGCAGCGCGGCAAAATTCTTGACCGAGGGCGCGAGGTTCAAGGCGCGGCGCGCGTCGGCGGTGCCGTAAAAACCCGGCGGATGGCGCGGCGAGACCGTGGTCGTGGCGAAATCGGCGGCGGCGATCGTCTCGGCCGCCGCATCGGCGCGATGGAGCCGGCCGAACCCGTCGAGCGTTTCGACCGGCGGCAGCGGCTGGTCGGACGTGCCGGAGACGCCCTGGCTCACCGCGACGATGCGGCGCAGCATGCTGACGAACAGGCCGGACATCGGCGAGGTTCGACCATTCCGGATCGGCCGAGGTGTGAACGAGCACGAGCCAGCCCTGGCCGCGCTTCTCGGCGGTGACGAGCGGCGTGCCGTCGGTGAGCCGCGCCCAGGTCTTGCCGGCGAGGTCGAGCGTGGGTTCCGCCAGCACCTGGCGCGACACGGTCACGTCGGGCGGAATCTCGAGCCCAGCGAACGGGCTTTGCGCGTCGAACGCGGCCAAATGCGCCGGCGTCTCCCACGACAGCGCGCCGCCGAGCGTACGCCCGCCGCGCCGGAGCGCGACCGGCAGGAGAGTGTCGGACGTGTCCTCGGCGAGGTGCGGCCCGGCAAAGCGCAGCACCGTGCCGCCTTTTTCGATCCATGAGACGAGCGCCTGCGCCTCGGGCGCGCCCGAGGGCGCGGCGTCGGGAAGGACGAGCACGGCGATGTCGCCCTTGAGCAGGGTCGCGATGTCGCCGGTGCGCACCTCGCTGAACGGCGACAGCGCCTTGTCGAGATAGTAGGCGCCGGAGAGAAGCGGCTGCGAGCTTTGTCCCGCGCGCGCGCCGACGATGCCGACCGGGCGGCGGCGCCAGCGCTCGTCGAGCAGCAGCTCCGCGCCGGCAGACGCCTCGCCCTCGATCTCGATCGCGGTCGCGCGGTTCCTGAGCTCGCTCGGCATCGGCAGGCGCGCGAGCGCGTGTCCCGAGCCAGCCGCGATCGTGACGTGCGTGCGGCCGAGGAGCCGCCCGTCCTCGCCGACGGCGCGCACGAAGGCTTCGGCCGGAAGACCCGGATCGGCGCGCGTCACCATCGCCGTCAGGTCCTTGTCGTCGGGATCGCCGGGCGCGAGAAGGCGCGGCAATGACGCGGGCGCGTCGGCAAAGACGGTGAGCGGCCCGCGCTGCGCGAGGCTCGCGGCGAAATCGGATGCCGCGCCGTCGTCGATCCCGTCGCTGAGCCAGACGATGTCGGGCGCATCGCCGAGATCGAATTTCTTGAGCCGCGCGAGGGCTGCGCCGCGATCGTTCGGCCACGGCTCGGGCGCCAGCGCGTCGGCGGCGGCGCGCGCATCGGCCGGGCGCAGCAGCGATAGATCTTTGGGCGCGGCGCTGCCGGCGGGCGGGGCCGTGTCGAGCAGAACGATGCGGCGGGATTCGCGATCCGCCTGATCGATGAAGCGGCCGAGCGCGGCGCGGCGCTCGTCCCATTGCCGCGCCGAGGCCCAGCCATTGTCGACGACGAGCACGAGCGGCCCCGTCCCCGCGAGCCGCGCGTTCGGATTGAGCAGCGGATGGGCAAGCGCGAGGATGACGAGCGCGGCCAGCGCCGTGCGCAGCAGGATGAGCCAGAGCGGGGTCTTGGCCGGCGTCTCCTCGCGCGGCACAAGGCCCAAGAGAAGGCGCAGCGCCGGAAAGCGCACGCGCCGCGGCGCCGGCGGCGTGACGCGCAGGAGCCACCACAGAACCGGCAGCGCCGCCAGCGCCACAAGCAGCCATGGCGCGGCAAAGGCGAGCGAGCCGAGCGTCAGCATCGCGCTATCTCCACGCCTCTTGCGGCGCGAGCGCGGCGTAGAGCGCCAACAGCGCGGTGTGCGGCGGCCGGTCGGTGCGGTGCGTGCCGAAGCTCCATTGCGCGCCGCGCGCGATCGCGCCGAGCCCTTCGCGGTGACGCGCGAGCGCCTCGCCATAGGCCTCGCGCACGGTCTCGACGCGGCTGATGAGGAGCGGCGCCTCGCGTTCGAGGCCTTCGAAACGCACGCGCCCGGCAAAGGGCAAGGTCTCTTCCGCCGGGTCGAGAATCTGCAAAAGGTGGCCCTTGACGCCGGTCGCAGCGAAGCGCGCGACCACCGCATGGATTTCGGGCAGCGGCGACAGCAGATCGCCCATCAGCACGACATGCGCATGGCGCGGCAGCGGCTCGAAGGCGGGCAGGCTCGCGCCCTCCGCGTCCCGGCCGAGGAGCAGCGACAGCCGGTCGAGCATGGCGCGGCCGTAGGACGGCGGCAGGCCCGAGCCCAGCAGCGTCACACGCTCGCCGCCGCGCACCAGCAGCACCGCGAGCGCCAGCGCCAGAAGATCGGCGCGCCCGCGCTTGGTCGGCAGCTCGCGCGCCGAGGCGTAGCCCATCGAGGGCGAGGCGTCGCGCCAGAGATAGACGCTTTGCGCCGCCTCCCATTCGGTCTCGCGCACGTAAAGCCGTTGCGACTTGGCGCTCTCGCGCCAGTCGATGCGCGTTGCCGGATCGCCCGGCTCGTACTGGCGGAATTGCCAGAACGTCTCGCCGGTACCGACGCGGCGGCGCCCGTGCACGCCCTGCGCCACCGTCGCCGCGACGCGCTCCGCCGCGATGAGAAGCGGCGGCAGCGAGGCGGCCGCCTCTTCGGCATGCTGGCGGAGAAGCGTGACCTCGGCCATCAGCGGAGCGGCGCCACCAGCCGGTCGATGAGCTGCGCCATGCCGACCCCGTCGGCGCGCGCGGCGAAGGTGAGCGCCATGCGGTGGCGCAGCACCGGCGGCGCCAGCGCCACGACGTCGTCAACCGACGGCGCCAGCCGCCCGTCGATGAGGGCGCGGGCGCGGATCGCCAGCATCAGCGCCTGGCTCGCGCGCGGCCCCGGCCCCCAGGCGATGTGCTTCGCCTCGGGCAGGTCCGATTCATCGGGCCGGCCCGAGCGCACGAGCCGCAAGATCGCCTCGACCACGCTCTCGCCCACGGGAATGCGGCGGACGAGGCGCTGCGCCTGCAAAAGCTCACCGGCGTCGAGCACCGGCGTCACTTTTTCCTCGGTGACCCCGGTCGTGGCGATGAGCATGCGCCGCTCCGCCTCGAGATCGGGGTAGCCCACGTCGATCTGCAAGAGGAACCGGTCGAGCTGCGCCTCGGGCAGCGGGTATGTCCCTTCCTGCTCGAGCGGGTTCTGCGTCGCCAGCACGTGAAACGGCTTCGGCAGCGGATGATATTGGCCGGCGACCGAGACGCGGCCCTCCTGCATCGCCTGGAGGAGCGCCGACTGGGTGCGCGGGCTCGCGCGGTTGACCTCGTCCGCCATCAGGAGCTGGCAGAACACGGGGCCGGGGATGAAGCGGAACGAGCGCCGGCCCGTGTCGGCCTCCTCGAGCACTTCGGAGCCTAGAATGTCGGCCGGCATGAGGTCGGGCGTGCACTGGATGCGCTTATCGGCGAGGCCCAGGACGATGCCGAGCGTTTCGACGAGGCGCGTCTTGGCGAGGCCCGGCACGCCGATCAGCAGCGCGTGGCCGCCCGCCAGCAGCGTAATGAGGGCTTGATCCACCACCTCGCGCTGGCCGAAGATCACGCGGCCGATGCGCTCGCGCACTTGCGCCAGGCGTTGTCCAAGGGATTCGAACTCCGCGACGAGGGCGGCAGGCGCGGCGGATGCAAGGTCGCTCATGCTCAAGGCTCAGTGCTCCTCTGCGGCGGAACGGAGGCGAAAGATCGTCGGGCAAAAGTCATCGTCGAAGCCTCCTGCGGCGTCGAGCGCGGGTCTCGCGCGACTCGTTGCCGCAGCGGAAGGGGGACCCGCGGGACGCGCTCCGCCCAAGGATTGCGGCGATTTCGACATCCGCATCGCCCGGGATGGTAGCTGGTTCTATCGCGGCACACCAATCAAACGCGCGGCATTGGTTAAGCTGTTCAGTACGGTCATAGAACGCGACGGCGCAGGCGCGTTCTGGCTGTCAACGCCGGCCGAACGCGGAAGGATCACGGTCGAGGACGCGCCCTTCGTGGGCGTCGAGCTCGGGTGCGAAGGTGCGGGCCGGGAGCAGGTACTGACGGTGCGCACCAATGTTGACGACATTGTGACGATCGACGAGGGGCACGCGCTCCGCGTCGCGAGCGACGGCCGGACCGGCGAGCCGCGGCCCTACGTTCACGTCCGCAATGGACTGGAAGCGCGGCTTCTGCGTCCGGTATTCTACGAACTGGTCGAGCTTGGCCGAGAGGAGCGGGTCGGCGAAACGACCCTTTTTGGCGTATGGAGCAGGGGCGAATTCTTTCCGCTGGGCCGGCTCGACGGGACCTGACCGCGGCGGACGTGCGCGCGCGCTTCACGCGGCACCAGGCGGGCATCAGAATTTCCGAAGGCGCGCGCGGCGACCATGTTCTGTCCGGCGGGAAGCCGCCCGAATCCCTGACCCCGGCGGCGGTGCTGGTGGCGCTGGCCGAGCGCGCAGAAGGATTGAGCGTGCTCCTGACGCAGCGCACGCCGCACCTGGCCCACCATCCCGACCAGATCTCGCTGCCCGGCGGGCGCGTCGATCCCGGCGACACCGACGCGGTCGCGGCCGCGCTGCGCGAGGCCGAAGAGGAGATCGGGCTGCCGGCAAGCCATGTCGAGGTGATCGGCCGCCTCGACACCTATATCACCGGGACGGGCTTCGAGATTACCCCGGTCGTGGGACTGGCGCGCGTGCCCTTTCTCGAGCGGCTCGACCCGTTCGAGGTGGCGGAGCTGTTCGAGGTGCCGCTGTCGTTCATCGTCGATCCAGCGAACCATCAGCGCCACACGCGCGAACTGCGCGGGCGGATGCGAAGCTACTATGTGCTGCCCTACGAGAACCGCTACATTTGGGGCGCCACCGCGGCGATGCTCGTCAATCTCGCCGAGGTGCTGAGCGGGTGAGACGGGGCACGCGATGACGCGGGTCTTCCTGACGATCGTCCTGCCGCTCATGCTGCCGACGGCGCTTTACGTCCTCTGGACGGTCGGCGCCGGTCGGTTTCATGCGGCATCGGCGCCAGCGCCCTGGCGCGAGCTGCCATGGGGGTGGCTGGCGCTCGCCGGCGCCGTGCTCGCGTTCGCGATCCTCGCGACGGTGGTTGAACTGGGGGGAACCAGGAATGGAGTCTATGTGCCGCCGCATCTCGAGAACGGGGCGATCGTCCCGGGCCACGTCGAATCCGCACCGGAACATTAGGCAGGGAGCGATCCTCGCGCTCGCGGCGCTTGCCGCTCTCGCCGTCCGCGCCGAGGCCGCCGATCACATCAAGGCGACGGTCCCGGTCCCGACCGATACGGCCTATGCGATGTACTGGGTCGCGGCCGACAAGGGCTATTACAAGGACGAGAATCTCGACGTCGAGGTCGTGCTCGCGGGCGGCGGCGTCGCGACCCCGGCGCTCATTTCGGGCGACGCGCAATTCTCGGGCTCGCCCGGCGCCGCCATTCCGGCGATCCTGAAGGGCGCGCCGCTGAAATTGGTGTTCGTGACGCAGGATCATCCTTCCTACCAGCTCTGGGCGAGCGACCCTGCAATCAAGACATTGCAGGACCTGAAGGGCCGCCAGGTCGGCGTCATCTCGCGCGGCGATTCGACCGAGGCCGCGACGCGCCGGGCGCTGATCGCGGCGGGCGTCGATCCCGCGACCGTGGCCTTTACCGGCATGAGCATTCCCGGCGCGCGCGCCACCGCGATCGTCACCGGCGCGCTTCCGGCGGCGGCGCTCACCTTCGACGACGTCGCGACCGTCGAGCATTCCGGCAAGGCGCATCTCCTCGTCGACATCTCGCAGACGGTGCAGATGGTGGTGGGCGGCGCCGTGACCTCGGACCGCATGCTGGCGCAGAACCGGCCGCTCGCGCTCAGGTTCGTGCGCGCGCTCATGAAGGGCTATCGCTATGTCCGCGCCAACAAGGACGCGACGATCGCGATCCTGCTGAAGCGCTATCCCAACGAGAGCCGCGAGCACTACGCGCTCGTCTATGACCGCGTCGTCGCCACCATGACGAAGGACGGCACCGTTTCGGATAAGCTCGCGCAGCAGGCGATCGACGAGAATGCCGAAGTAATGAACATCGCGCCCGACAAGCGCCGTCCGCTCGCCGAGTTCGTCGATTTCTCGCTGGCGCGCGAGGCGAACGCTTCGCTCGACGCCGAGGGCTGGAAGCCTGTGCCTTAGGGCAGGAACTTCTCGGTGATGATCGCGTCGTCGGGCGGCGGCTTGTCGATGAGGCCAACATCGATGAGCGCCTGCTTCACCGCGGCAAGCTTGGCGCGGTCGAAATGCCCGTCGGTGAAGAAGGTCGGCACCTCGGCGTCGTAGATCGCACTGGCGACATCGTCGGGGAGCTTCGTATCCTTCTGCGTGATCCGTATCGTCTCGGCCTTGTTCGCCTTGATGAAGCGCATGGTGTCGAACCAGGCGGCGAGGAAGCGGCGGAGTTCGTCGGGATGCTCCTTCATCATGGGCTCGCTCGCGTAGATCACGTTAGCGATGAAGTTGGTGAGCTCGTCCCCGGCCTTGACGATGATCCGGACGCGGCCTTCCTTCTGCATCACCAGCGCCGACGCCGTCGTGCCGACGATGGCATCGACGTTCTTCGCCATGAGGCCGGCGATGATGCCGCTCATCTGGCCGAGATAGGCGAGCTTGACGCCGTCCGGTCCCCAGCCGTGATTGACCGCGATCTGCCGCGCGATCCAGCTCGTGAACGAGCCGGAGGTCGTGGTGCCGATGGTCTTGCCCTTGATGTCGTCGAGCGTCCTGACCGTGTCGTCGGTCCGCGCGACGATCGACAGCGAGTTGAGGTCGTTGCCAAAGGCGGCGACCGCGCGCTCGGGTGCGCCGCGGATCACGAACAGCGTATCGGCACCGGTGGCAACGCTGATGTCGATGGCACCCGCGGACATCGCCTGGGCCAGCTTGGCGCCGCCGGCGAAATCGATGCGCTCGACGTCGAGCCCGTGTTTTTTGAAGATGCCGCTGTCGATTCCGACATCGACCGTCGAGAACACGAAGGCGGTGGGCTCGGGCGTGCCGACGCGCAGCTTGTCTTGGGCGCGCGCGGGCGCCGCGGCGGCAATCGCCGCGAGCGCAAGGAGTCCGAAGAAAGGAGCGCGGTCGAGCATGGCGGCCTCACATCTTCATTGGCGCGAGGATGATAACCGCGTTTGCGCCGAGAGACACCGTTGCTTCTCCGGCGCCGGGGCCGCGGCCGAGACGGAGGATTTCGCATGAGCTAAGCTCGGCCGGCCGATGCATCAGGGCGAAACCCCAGCCACCGTGATCGAGATGCTGCCGTGGATGACGGAGGCGCCGACGCGCGCTGTGCTGGCGGCGCTGGGACGCGGCACTTCGCGCTTTGCCGGCGGGCCGGTGCGCGACGCGCTGCTCCGCCGGACGGTGCTCGACATCGACATCGCGACGCGGCTTACGCCCGACGAGGTGATGCGGAGGCTCGCGGCATCCGGCATTGCCGTCGTGCCCACGGGGCTGGCGCACGGCACCGTCACCGCCGTCATCGCGCCGCGCCATTTCGAGATCACCACGCTCCGGCGCGACGTCGAGACCTCCGGCCGGCACGCGCGCGTGGTCTTCACCGAGGACTGGGAAGAGGACGCACAGCGCCGCGACTTCACCATGAACGCGCTCTATCTCGACGAGGACGGGCGCGTCTTCGACTATGTCGGCGGGCTCGCCGATTTGCGCGCGGGCCGGGTGCGCTTCGTCGGCGATGCGCGGCAAAGAATCCGCGAGGACGTGCTGCGGCTCCTGCGCTTCTACCGTTTTTGCGCGCATTACGCGGCGGGGCCGGCCGATTCCGAGGGACGCGCGGCGGCGCGCGATCTCAAGGAGCTGCTGTTCAACGCTCTCGGCCGAACGGGTCGCGGCCGAACTATTGAAGCTGCTTGGCGCTGCCGATCCGGTCGCGACCTTGGCGCTGATGGTCGAGGACGGCGTGCTAGAAAAGATCCTGCCGGAAGCGCGGGGCCTCGGTCTTCTTGCGGCGCTCGTGCCGCTCGAGCCCGCGCCCGATCCGGTGCGGCGGCTTGCCGCGCTGGCCGCAAGCGACGCGGCGAGCGCCGAGGCTGCCGCCCGCCGCCTCAAGCTCAAGACGGCGGACCGCGCGCGGCTTGCGGCGATCGCTTCCCCGCCTTTCCCTGTCGATCTTGCCAGGGACGACGCGGCGCAGCGCCGCGCGCTCTACCGGCTTGGCGCGAACCGCTATGCCGATCTCGTCCTCATGCGCGCCGCTGCCGAGGGCAAGGCGGCGCGCGCAAAGGCGCTGCTCGAGCTCGCGGCGGGATGGCGCAAGCCGCGCTTTCCGCTGAAGGGCGGCGACCTCGTCGCGCGCGGCCTGGCACCCGGGCCGGAGGTCGGGCGGCTCCTCGGCGAGATCGAGGCATGGTGGGAGTCGGGCGACTTTCGCGCCGATCGCAAGGCGGCACTTGCCGAGCTCGAGCGGCGCCTGGGAGGGAAGCATGGCTGAGCCGGGCGAGCACACGGCGCGCGAGGTGCTGGCGGCGTTCTTCGCGCTGGGGCTGCGCTCGTTCGGCGGGCCGGTGGCGCATATCGCATATTTGCGCAGCGAGTTCGTCGAACGACGGCGCTGGGTCGACGAGGCGTCGTTCGCCGATCTCATCGCCTTGACACAGCTTCTCCCCGGCCCGGGCAGCAGCGAGCTCGGCATGGCGCTTGGCCACGTGCGCGCCGGGTTCTGGGGCGCGGTCGCGGCCTGGGTCGGGTTCACGACGCCGTCGGCCGTGCTGATGGTGCTGTTCGGCTATGGCGTGGCGCATTTGGGCGACCTTGCCGGACAGGCTTGGCTGCACGGGCTCATGATCGTCGCCGTGGCGGTGGTGGCGCAGGCGGTGTGGGGCATGGCGCGGAGCCTGGCGCCCGACCGCGTGCGCATGACGTTTGCCGTAGCGTCCGCCGCGATCGCCTTGAGCTTTCCCGGCACGGGCGGCCAGCTCGGCGCGATCGGGCTCGGCGCCGTGGCCGGCCTTTTCCTGAAGCGCGACGCGGCGCGACGGGAGCCGGGCGCGGGCATGCGCAGGCCACATGCCGGCGCGTGGATCGCGCTCCTCATCTTCGCCGTGCTGCTGGTGGGATTGCCGCTTGCGGCCGATGCGACCGGGATGCTGCCGCTGGCGGTGGCGGCGAGCTTTTATCGGTCGGGCTCACTGGTGTTCGGCGGCGGGCACGTGCTGCTGCCGCTGCTGCAGGCGGCGGTCGTGCCGCCGGGCTGGGTTAGCAACGACACGTTCCTCGCGGGCTATGGCGCGGCGCAGGCCGTGCCCGGGCCGCTCTTCACCTTCGCCGCGTTCCTCGGCACGGTGATCGGCGGCGCAGGCTATGCGGCGATCGCGCTCGTCGCCGTGTTCCTGCCGGGCTTCCTGCTCGTCATCGGCACGCTGCCGCTGATGAGCGCGTTCCGCGGCAACGCCGCCTATGGCGCGGCCCTCAAAGGCGTCAACGCGGCGGTGGTGGGGCTGGTGCTGGCTGCGCTCTACTCGCCGGTGTGGACGAGCGCGATCCAGGCCCCGCGCGACTTCGTCATCGGCTTGGCCTCGTTCCTGCTGCTCATGTTCTGGCGCTGGCCGCCATGGCTCGTCGTGCTGCTGGGCGCGGCGGCGGCCGAGGCGGCAGCTCGGATCGGCTGAGGTGCGGTTCTTCCCCGAGGGCACGCCGCACGAGGAGCGGCGCGAGCCCGTCAGTCGAGGCGCATGATGAGCTTCGTCACGTCGAGATTGAGCGACGGGTCGAGCTCATGGAGCGCGGCGTAGAAGTTCTGGAGCTTCTTCACCGAGACCTCGTCCGAGCGGTCGAAATAGTCGATCTTGCGCAGGAGATCGTAGGACTTGGCGATGTCGTCCGGCGCCATCTTCGTCACCTTGCCGAGAATCTCGATCGCCTCGGCGCGGTTCTTGTCGTCGTCGAACCATTTGATCGCGCCGCCATAGGCCGCGAGGAATTTCTTCGCGGTCGCCTTGTTGGCAGTGGCCCAGGCGCGGTTGACGAGATCGGCGGTGAACGGCACGTCGGGCGCGTATTGCGTGTCGTATCCGAGATTGACGAAGCCGTGCGATTCGGCGGTGAAGAGCTGCGGCGCGGTGATCATGGCGGCGTCGGCCGCGCCCAATTCGAGCGCGGCAAAGCGCGCCGCCGTGGCGCCGGCATAGATGAAATCAACGTCCGCGCGCGTCATGCCGTTGCCGGCGAGCATCTTGACGAAATACACCATGGTCGTGCCCTTGGCCTCGTCGACCGACACGACATGGCCTTTCAGGTCCTTGATGCTCGCGATTTTCTTGTTGGCCTCGAGCGCATAGGGGCCGACCTGGCCGTCGATGCGCACGATGGCGATGCCGGCGCCCGCGGCGAAGGCATACATCGGATCGGCGAAGCCCGCGGCGATCGCCATCTTGGTCGAGCCGGCGGTCAAGGCCTGCAGCACCGCCGCGTTCGATTGCGAATAGTTGAGATTGATCTTGAGCCCTTGCGCGGCGTAGAGCCCTTTCGCCTCGGCGATGTAATGGAGCCACACGACCGCGTTGGCGCCGCCCACGCCGCCCACTTCGAGCGTTTCCTCGGCGCGCGCAGCGCTCCCCGCCACAAGGCCCACCGCGACCATCGCCATCGCCAAAATTTTCCGCATCGTCCCCTCCCCGTTCGCCACGCCCTTGGCGCTTGGCGCCAGTCTAACTCGCCCGTGCGGGCCCACACCGGGTTTTTTCACCCGCCGGGTCCGCGCCTTTTTGCGGTCTCGTAGGGCGTGCCGTCGCGGTGGGCGTACATCGCCGGCTTGGCCCCTGGCGGCGCGATCATGTCGATATCGGAATAGAAGGCGCCGTCGCCCGATACGCGGGTGCCGATCTCGAGAATGCGGGCCTCGGCTGCCGAACGATTTTGCAGGCAGTGCCCGTTCGCGTCGCCCGCCTTGAAGCCCGCGGCGTCGCCCGCGCGCAAAATTTCCTCGCCGCCGTCGGTGACCAGCACGACCTCGCCCGAGAGTACATAGACGAATTCGTCCGAGCCTGTGTGCCAGTGGCGCTGGCTCGACCACGCGCCCGGCGGCAGAAGCAGGAGATTGACGCCGAACTGCGAGAGCCCCGCCTCATCGCCGAGCCTGCGCCGCTCGCGCGCGCGGCACGGCTCATCGTAGGGCGCTGGATAGAGCGTGCCGATCACCGGCGCGACCCTGCCGATATCGATCCGTTTCCTGGTCATGCGGCCATCCTTCCCTTTGCAGGCACGATACATAAAATGGGGGTGCTGAGGAAAAGATGGCGGCCGAGCAAAAATTTCGGGTGATCGTCGTAGGCGCGGGGATCGCCGGCCTGTTCATGGCCGAGAAACTCAAACGCGCGCACATCGATTTCACCGTGTTCGAGAAATCGAACGAGGTCGGCGGCACGTGGCGCGACAACACCTATCCCGGCCTTTATGTCAACGTGCTGTCGCGCCAGTACGAGTTTCCGTTCCAGCCGAACTATGACTGGTCGCGCAAATATGCGCCGGCCGAGGAGATCCAAGCCTATATCAAGAAGGTCGCCGACGAGCGGGACTTGCGCCGATCGATCCGCTTCAACGAGGAGATCGTCGAGGCGCGCTTTGAGGGCGGGCGCTGGCGGCTTACGACCGGCAAGGGCGAAACCCATGTCGCCGACGTATTCATCGCCGCGACCGGGTTCCTGAACCAGCCGGTCTATCCGGCGATCGAAGGGCGCGACAGTTTCGCCGGACCCTCGTTCCATTCCGCGCGCTGGGACCACTCCGTTGCGCACCAAGGGAAACACTGGGGCGTCATCGGCGCGGGCTGCAGCGGCGTGCAGATCACCGAGGCGCTCGCCCGCGAGGGCGTCGAGGTCACGCAGTTCGTGCGTCGCGCGCAGTGGATCCACATCCGCGACAATCCGCGGACGAGTATTTGGCACCGCCTCTGGCTCAGGCTTCCCGGCGCCTATCGCAAAGAGCAGCAAAAACTCTGGCAGTTCATCAACGTGATGGACCAATGGCGCCTGAAGCCGGGGGCGCAGCGCGACGCCATGGAGCGCGAGTTCGCGCGCTATCTCGACGTCATCGCGGACCCCGAGCTCAAGGCGAAGCTCACGCCCAGCTACAAGCTCGGCTGCACCCGCATCCCGAAATCCGACCAGAACTATTACGAGGCGGTGCAGCTTCCGAACGTGCACGTAGAGAACCGGCCGATCAAGCGCATCGTGCCGGAGGGCGTGGCGCTCGCGGACGGAACCGTGCGCGCGCTCGACGTCCTGGTCTTCGCCACCGGATTCGATACGCACGCCTATATGCGGCCGATGAATGTCACCGGACTCAACGGAGCGACGATCGCCGAGACGTGGAAGGAGCGCATCTATTCCTGGGGCGGCATCGCGCTGCCGGGCTTCCCCAACCTCTACATGCTTTATGGCCCGTTCAGCCCGGTCAACAACGTGCCGGTGCCCTTGGGGCTCGAGCAGGAGATCGGCGCGATCATGCGGCTCATCGAGCTCGCGCGCGAGCGCCAGGTCGCTGTCGCGCCGACCGTGGCGGCGACGCAGAAATTCGTCGCGCACCTCGACGCGGCGTTTCCCGGCACCGTCTGGGTCGGCTGCAAGAACTGGTATTCCGACCAGCACGGCACGCCGATCCTGTGGCCGCTGCCGCAGGACGAGCACAAGGAATTCTTCGAGCGCATCGCGATGGAGGACTTGCAGCTCATCCCGGTCGGCCGCGCCGGCTCGCAAGCAGCATAGACCCTAGGGCCACATCACCTCGGGCGGGAGCGACATGAGGATCGCCTCGACATTGCCGCCAGTCTTGAGGCCGAACAACGTGCCGCGGTCGTAGAGCAGGTTGAACTCGACATAGCGGCCGCGCTTCACGAGAAGCTGGCGGCGCTCGTCTTGGGTCCAGGCTTGGAACATGCGGCGGCGGACGAGGGCAGGGTAAATCCCGAGGAATGCCTCGCCCACGTCGCGGGTGAAGGCGAAGTCGCGCGTCCAATCGCCGCTGTCGAGATAATCGAAGAAGATCCCGCCCGCGCCGCGCGACTCGTTGCGGTGCTTCACGAAGAAATACTCGTCGCACCACGCCTTGAAGCGCGGATAGTAGGCCGGATCGTGGCGCGCGCACGCCGCTTCGAGCGCTGCGTGAAAATCGGCGACGTCGTCGGGTTGCGCAAAGACCGGCGTCAGGTCCGAGCCGCCGCCGAACCAATCCTTGGTGGTGCGGATGTGGCGCGTGTTCATGTGGACGGCCGGCACGTGCGGCGAGCGCATGTGCGCGACGAGCGAAATGCCGCTCGCCCAGAAGCGCGGGTCCTGGTCGGCGCCGGGAATCTGGCCGCGGAATTCGGGTGCGAACTCGCCCCACACGGTCGAGACGTTGACGCCGACTTTCTCGAACACGCGGCCGCGCATCAGCGCCATGACGCCGCCGCCGCCGCCCTCGCGCTGCCAGGCCGTGCGCTCGAACCGGCCGGGAGCGCCCTCGCCCGGCCGCGCCGCCGCATAGTCGTCCTCGAGCGCCTCGAACGCGCGGCAGATGCGGTCGCGCAAATCCTCGAACCAGTTGGCCGCGCGCTCCTTCGCGGCGGCGGCCGTGGCGAGATTGGCCTTCATGGTTCCTCCCCCTCCGGCATGAGCCCGGTCTGGCGCAGCGCCTCGGTCAGCGCGATCGCCGCGGCGAGCGCGACATTGAGCGAGCGCGCCCCGCGCGTCATCGGAATTCTGACGCGCGCGTCGGCGGCCTCGTGCAGTTCGGGCGGCGCGCCCGCGCTCTCGCGGCCCAGAAGCAGCGTGTCGTCCGCCCGGAACGCGAAGCGATGATAGGGGAGCGAGGCCGCGGTCGTCAGCAGCACGAGGCGGCCGCCCGCGCGCGCCGCGAGGAAGCGCTGCCACGAGCCATGGCGCACGATCGCCGCGCGCGCGAGATAATCCATGCCGGCGCGCTTCAAGCGCCGGTCGTCGAGGACGAAGCCCAGGGGCTCGATCAGATCGACGGCGACGCCGAAGCAGGCGGCAAGCCTGAGCACCGCGCCCGTGTTCTGCGGGATGTCGGGCTCGTAGAGGGCGAGGCGCATCGCAGCTAGGATGGCGCGAATGTCCCCCGAACTCTACGCCGCCTATGTCGCGACCTGCTTTGTCGTGCTGATCGTGCCGGGGCCGACGGTGACCTTGATCGTCGCCAACAGCCTCAGGCACGGCACGCGGGCCGGCGTCTTGACCATCGCCGGGACGCAGCTCGGCGTGGCATTCATCGTCGCCGTGGTGGGGGTGGGGCTGGCCTCGGCGGTCGATGCGATGGGGCACTGGTTCGGCTGGCTGCGCCTTTTGGGCGCGGCCTATCTCGTCTGGCTCGGCTGGCGCATGATCCGCGCATCTCCGTTCGCGGCGGGTGCGCCGCCGCCGGTGCCGCGCGGCGGCTTCTTCCTGCAGGGATTGCTGGTCGTGCTGAGCAATCCCAAGGCGCTCGTCTTCTTCGGCGCGTTCCTGCCGCAGTTCATCGATCCGGGGCGCGATTACGCGCTGCAGATCGCGCTCATGGGCGCGACGGCGATGGCGATGGGGGCCGTCACGGACGGGACCTATGCGGCGCTGTCGGGCCGCGCCGGGCGCTTCCTCGCCGACGGACGGGCGCGGCTTCTGTCGCGCGGCGGTGGCTGCTGCCTCATTGGCGGCGGGCTTTGGCTTGCCCTCATGCGGACGCGCTGATCGCGGTTCTTTCCATGGCGCCACCAATCTTCTATACGGGCGCGGCAGGATGTCGCATAAGTTCGCCGCGACCGAGGGGTTAGGGTCGCGCCGGTCCGCTTCTGGCGCGGGCGGGGCGGGGAATTCGAGGCGGGGAGTTCGAGCTACATGACGGACACGGTAGAGCCGGGGCCGCACGGCGCTCACGGCCAGGACGGCGAGAGCCGCCGCGATTTTCTGACCCTTGCCGCCACCGCCGTTACCGCCGTCGGCGCCGCCTGCGCCGTCTGGCCGCTCGTCAGCAGCATGGAGCCGTCCGAGGACGTGCTCGCGGCCGGCGCGCCCATCGATGTCGACATCTCGCAGATCCAGCCGGGCCAGCAGATCATCGTGCTGTGGCGCTCGCGCCCGGTGTTCATCACCCACCGCACGGCGGACGAGCTGAAGACGCTCCAGGACCCAAAGCTGACGGCCGACCTGCGCGACCCCGATTCGGCCGTGCTGCAGCAGCCGGACTACGCCAAGAACTGGCACCGCTCGGTCAAGCCCGAGATCCTCGTCGTCGTCGGCATCTGCACGCACCTGGGCTGCATCCCGGAATTCCAGCCGCAGCCGGGCAGCGTCGGCGCCGGCTGGGAGGGCGGCTATTTCTGTCCCTGCCACGGCTCGCGCTATGACCTCGCCGCGCGCGTCTTCGACGGCGTGCCGGCGCCCTACAATTTGCCGGTGCCGCCGCACCATTACGTGAGCGATACCGTGATCCGCGTCGGCGAGGACCCGCCGGGCTCGACCTTCGACCTCAACGACGTCGAGCAGATCTAGGGAGCGGGCGATGGCCGAGACAAAGTCCCAGAACCGCTTCGTCGAATGGGTCGATTACCGGCTGCCGGTTTTCGCCTACATGAAGCACGAGCTCTATGAATATCCGACGCCGCGGAATCTGAGCTACTGGTGGAATTTCGGCTCGCTCGCCGGGATCACGCTCGTCATCATGATCGTGACCGGCATCATCCTGGCGATGCAGTACACGCCCAATACGGCCATGGCCTTCGACTCGGTCGAGCGCATCATGCGCGACGTGCGCTGGGGCTGGCTCATCCGCTACATCCACATGAACGGCGCATCGTTCTTCTTCATCGTGACCTACATCCACGTGTTCCGCGGGCTCTATTTCGGCTCGTACAAATACCCGCGCGAGCTTTTGTGGATGCTGGGCGTCGTCATCCTGCTCCTGATGATGGCGACGGCGTTCATGGGCTATGTACTGCCGTGGGGGCAGATGAGCTATTGGGGCGCCACCGTCATCACCAACCTGTTCTCGGCGTTTCCCGGCATCGGCAACACCATCGTGACCTGGCTGTGGGGCGGCTTCGCGGTCGGCAACCCGACGCTCAACCGGTTCTTCTCGCTGCACTACCTGCTGCCGTTCGTCATCGTCGGCGTCGTCATGCTGCACCTCCTGGCGCTGCACCAGCACGGCTCGAACAATCCCCTCGGCATCGACCGCAAGGGGCCGCAGGACTCGATCCCGTTCCATCCCTACTACACGATCAAGGACTTGTTCGGGCTTTCCGTATATCTCCTCATCTTCGCGGCAATCGTGTTCTACTGGCCCAATCTTCTGGGCGACCCGCAGAACTACATCCCGGCGAACCCGCTGCAGACGCCGCCCGAGATCGTGCCGGAATGGTACTTCCTGCCGTATTACGCGATCCTGCGCTCGATCCCGTCGAAGCTCATCGGCGTCTGCGCCATGTTCGGCTCGATCCTGACGCTGTTCATATTGCCGTGGCTCGACACCTCGCCGGTCAGGAGCTCGTTCTTCCGGCCGATCTACAAGCGGGTGTTCTGGCTGCTGGTGATCGACGCGGTGCTCCTCGGCTATGTCGGCGCGCACCGGCCCGAAGGCTTCTACATCGTCCTCGGGCGCATCTGCACCTTCTACTATTTCCTGCACTTCTACGTGCTCATTCCGCTCATCGGGAAGTTCGAGCGGCCGCTGCCGCTCCCCACCAGCATCGCCGCATCGGTGCTGGCAAAACATGGGGGGACGCTCGCACCGTCGCCCGCCAGCGCTGGGGAGAAGCACTGATGCGCAGCCTCGCCGCAGCCTTGGCGCTCGCGCTTGCCGCGCTTCCGGCCCTCGCGCAGGAGCCGCCGACCCCGCCGCTGCCGAACCCCGGCTGGTCGTTCGACGGCGTCTTCGGCACGTTCGACCGCGCCGCCCTGCAGCGCGGCTTTCAGATCTACCAGGAGGTCTGCTCCAACTGCCATTCGATGAACCTGCTGCATTACCGCGACCTCGCTGCGCTCGGCTACAGCGACGACGGGATCAAGGCGATCGCGGCGCAAAAACAGGTGAACGACCTCAACGGCCAGGGCGAAACCGTGCAGCGCCCGGCGCGGCCCGCCGACGCGTTCGTGGCGCCCTATCCGAACGATCTGGCGGCGCGCGCCGTGCATAACGGCGCGCTCCCGCCCGACCTCACGCTCATCACCAAGGCGCGCGAGGGCGGACCCGATTACTGCTACGCGCTCCTGACGGGCTTCCAGAACGCGCCCGCCGATTTCAAGCTGCAGGACGGGATGAACTACGACGTCTATTTCCCCGGCCGCCAGATCGCGATGCCGCAGCCTCTCTCCGACAATTCCGTGACCTACGCCGACGGTACGGCGGCGACCCTGCCGCAGGAGGCGCACGACGTCTGCACCTTCCTCAGCCTGGGCGGCCGAGCCCAAGATGGAGGAGCGCAAGGAGACCGGCACCAAGGTCATGCTGTTCCTGCTCGTGATGACCGGCCTGCTCTACGGCGCCAAGCGCAAGATCTGGGCCGACATCCACCACGCAGGCGCGTAGGCCCGCCTCCTTCAGACGAACGCCGGCATCACGTCGCGGGCGAAGCGGCGCAGCTGTTCCTTCGACGTGCCGCCGGTGTTGACGAGGACATACTCGGCCCCAGCCCGGCGCAGCGCTTCGAGCCCGCGCGCGATCTCGTCGGGCGTGCCATAGAGCGCCGCCTCCTCGCTCGCGCCGGCATATCCCAGAATGTGCGAGGTGACCTGCTGCGCCCGGTCCTGCGACAGCGCGATCATGCGCGCATGCTGCGCCTTGGCGTGCGCGAGGGCATTTTCCTTCTCCGCTGCGTCGTAGGCGACGAACAGGTTGCGCGCGACCGCCACCGTTCCTTGCCCCTCGCGGCGGTAGAGGGCGATGCGCTCGCCAATCGATGAAGCGGGCGCGAACTGGTCGAGCAGCAGATTGGCGCCGAGCGCAGCCGTCCGGCGGATCGAGCGGTCGCTGCCGGCCGCGATCCAGATGGGCGGATGCGGCTTCTGCAGCGGCGGCGGCTCGACCAGGATGTTGTCGAACCGCCAGAAGCGGCCTTTGTGCGAAAACCGCTCGTCCGCGGTCCACGCTTTGCGGATGAGGCCGAGCGCCTCCTCGAAGCGCGCGTCGGCCTCGGCGAAATCCATGGCGAAGCCCTGGAACTCGGTGAAGCGATAGCCGCGGCCGACGCCCAAATCGAGCCGCCCGCCCGACATGAGATCGAGCGTCGCCGCCTCCTCGGCCAGCACCACCGGATTGTGCCATGGCAGCACCATGACGGCGGTGCCGATCCGCAGATTCGTCGTGCGCGCCGCAACCCAGGCCAGCAGCGCGAGCGGCGCCGAGACCTGGCCGATGCCGGTGAAATGATGCTCGACGAGGAAGCTTCCGTGAAAGCCGAGCGCTTCGGCCTCGACGTTGTATTCGACATAGTCGCGAAAGCCCGCCGCCGGATCGGCAGCACCCCGCCGCGCCTGCGCGCTGCCGAACAGGCCGAATTGCACTATGGCCGCGCCATCTTCGCGCCGGGCCAGGCGGAAGGGCGCACGCGCTCGTATTGCGGCGGATACGATGCCTCTGCGCCCAAAGCCTCGGCCGCGTGCCAGCCCCAGCGCGGATCGTCGAGCATGGCGCGCGCGAGCGCCACCATGTCGGCTTTTTCCTCCGCAATCGCGGCTTCCGCGAGTTGCGGCGTGACGATGAATCCGACGGCGCGGGTTGCAACCTCGGCCTCGTGCTTCACGCGCTCGGCGTGCGGCAGGAGATAGCCCGCGGCAACCGGCGGCCTGACCTTGCCGGCGATGCCGCCGCTCGAGACGCAGATGAAGTCGCAGCCGCGCGCCTTCAGCTCGCGCGACAGCACGACCGCCTCGTCGGTGGAGAATCCGCCCTCGATCCAGTCCGTGCCGGTGATGCGCGCGCCCATCGGCTTGTCCGCGGGCCACACGGCGCGCACCGCCTCGGCCACACGCAGCGCAAGCCGCATGCGGTTCTCGAGACTCCCGCCATACTCGTCCTCGCGCCGGTTGGCGATGGGCGACAGGAACTCGGCGAGGAGATAGCCGTGCGCGCAGTGCAGCTCGACCTCGTCGAGGCCGATGCGCCGCGCGCGCTCGGCCGAACGCGCGAAGGATTCGACGATCCGGTCGATCTCGCCGCGCGACAAGGCTTGCGGCGTGTGCCAGCCCTCGTCGAACGGCAGCGCCGAGGGCGCCATAGTCTGCCATGCGCCCTGCTCGGGGCGCAGCGGCTTTGCCCCTTGCCAGGGCGGCGCCGCCGACGCCTTGCGCCCGGCATGGGCCAATTGGATGCCGAGCGGCGTCTTCGAATAGCGCCGCACCGAATCGACGACGCGCTTCAGCGCCCGTTCGTTCTCGTCCGAATAAAGGCCGAGACAGCCCGGCGTGATCCGCCCCTCGCGCTCGACGCCGGTCGCCTCGAGCACGACGAGGCTCGCGCCCGAATGCGAAAGCATCCCGACATGCTGGATGTGCCAATCGGTGGCGCTGCCGTCGTCGGCCGAGTACTGGCACATGGGTGCAACGACGATGCGGTTATCGAGGGTGAGGCCGCGAAGTTTCAAAGGGCTGAAGAGCTTGCTCATGCGGGGAAGCTAGCGGGCGACAGGCGCTTTGACTACCATGGCCGCCAATAAACGGGGAAACACCTATGGCGAGTACGGGCGTTATCGAGAGCCGCGCGGTTTTGCAGAATCGGTGGTGGATCGTCGGGGCGTCGCTGATCGGCATGATCGTCGGGCCCGGCACGGCCGTCATCTTCACGGTCAACGTGTTCATGGTGCCGGTGACGACCGAGCTGCATTGGTCGCGCGGGTTGTTCTCGTCGGGCCTTCTGGCAAGCGCGGTGTGCTCGCCGATCATGACGCCGCTTTTCGGCCACTTGTTGGACCGCTTCGGCATCCGCCCGATCGCGCTGCCGGTGTCGTTCATTTACGGCCTCTCGCTGTGCAGCTTCGCGCTGCTGCGCACGGATGCGGTCTGGCAGCTCTACCTCATGTTCGCCTGCGCCTCGGGCTTTGGCGCCTGTCTCGGGCCGGTCGTCTATTCGAAGGCGATCACCGCCTGGTTCGACAAGGAGCGCGGCCTCGCGCTCGGCATCGCCACCTCGGGCGTAGGCCTCGGCACTTTCATCATGCCGACGATGGCGCAGATCTTCATCTCGTCGTTCGGCTGGCGCACCGCCTATGTCGCGGTCGGCGTGACGACCTGGTTTCTCTCGTTCACGATGATCTCGCTGTTCGTGCGCGAGCCGCCGGGCTATCGCGAGCGCATGCACCAGGCGCATGCCCATCCCGTCGGCGGGCCGCAGCCGTTCGGCATCTCGACCAAGGCGGCGATCACCGGGACGCGGCAGTTCTGGCTGCTCGCCGCGATCTTCCTGCTCGAGGGAACCGCCAACAACGGCATCATCAGCGGCCATTTCGTGCCGCTGCTGACCGACCGCGGCTATACGCCTGCGGCCGCGGCGGCGCTGCTCGGCACTTCGGGCATCGCCGCGATGATCGCGCGCATCATCGTCGGGTTCTGCCTCGACTATGTGCGCGGGCCGGTATTCTCGGCCTGCGTCATGGTGCTGCCCGTGGTCGGCATCGGTCTGCTCTTGAGCCATGTCGGCAGTCCGGCGCCGTTCTTCGCCGCCGTCTGCTTCGGCCTCGCCATCGGCGCCGAGGTGGACATGCTGGGCTTCTTCGTCAGCCGCTATTTCGGACGGCGCTCGTTCGGCACGCTCTATGGCCTGATCTTCGCGCTGTTCGCGCTCGGCATCGGCGTCGGTCCGGCCGTGCTCGGCCAAGGCTTCGACCGCTTCCACTCTTATGACCCGGTGCTGTGGATGTTCTTCTTCATGCTGATCGTCGCAGCCTTGCTGTTCCTGCCGCTCGGCAAGTACGCCTATCCCAAGAGCACGACCTAGCCGCGCTTGCCTCAGGCCGCCGCGACGGCAAAACTGCCGCCATGACGGAAGCGGTGGTCGGCATCGTCGGCGGCAGCGGGCTCTACGAGATGGAGGGGCTCGAGGACGTCGTCTGGCGCAAGGTCGAAACGCCGTTCGGCCAGCCTTCGGACGAGCTGTGCTTCGGGCGCCTTGGCGGGACGCGGGTCGTGTTCCTGCCGCGCCACGGCCGCGGCCACCGCATCCCGCCGAGCGAGATCAATTTCCGCGCCAATATCGACGCGCTGAAGCGCGCGGGCGTGACCGACCTCGTCTCGATCTCGGCGGTGGGCTCCTTGCGTCCCGATCTGCCGCCAGGCAGCTTCGTGCTGGTCGACCAGTTCATAGACCGCACGTTCGCACGCCAGAAATCGTTTTTCGGCACCGGGTGCGTTGCGCACGTGTCGATGGGGCACCCGGTGTGCGCGCGGCTCGGCGACCGGCTCGCGCAGGCGGGCGCCGCGTCCGGCCTCGGCCTCGTGCGCGGCGGGACATATCTTGTCATGGAGGGGCCGCAATTCTCCTCGCTCGCCGAGAGCGAGCTTTACCGGAGCTGGGGCTGCAGCGTCATCGGCATGACCAACATGCCCGAGGCGAAGCTCGCGCGCGAGGCCGAGCTTTGCTACGCGACGGTGGCGATGGTGACGGATTTCGACTGCTGGCATCCCGACCACGATCACGTCACGGTCGAGCAGATCATCGCCGTGCTGACGGCCAATGCGGAAAGGGCGAAGGGGCTGCTGAAAGCGGTCGTGCCGCTCGTAGCGGCCGACAGGGACTGCCCGCACGGCTGCCGCCGCGTGCTCGACCATGCGCTCATCACCGCGCCCCATGCGCGCGATCCGGCCGTGACGGCCCGGCTCGACGCGGTCGCGGGCCGCGCGCTGCGGGGCAAGTGACATGAAGGTCGGGGCCCGCGCGATGCGCACGATCTGGCGCGAGGGAAGTTGCGTCTTCATCATCGACCAGACGCTCCTGCCGCATCGCTTCGCGACGAAGCAGCTTGCCCGCGTCGCCGACGCGGCGCACGCGATCCGCGCGATGGAGGTGCGGGGCGCGCCGTTGATCGGCGTCACGGCCGCCTATGGCATGGCGCTCGCGGTCGAAGCAGACGCGAGCGACGGCGCCATCGAAGCCGCCGCCAACATGCTGCTGGCGACGCGGCCCACGGCGGTCAATCTGCGCTGGGCCATCGAGGACATGCGGCGGACGGTTGCGCCGCTTGCGCAACGGGCGCGCGCGGCGCGCGCCTGGGCGCGGGCCGACGAGATCGCGGAAGAGGACGTGGCCGCGAGCCAGGCCATCGCCTCGCATGGCCTGCCGCTCATCGAAGCGGCCTTTGCCAAGAAGGGGCAAGGGCCCGTCGAGATCCTGACCCATTGCAATGCCGGCTGGCTCGCCGCGGTCGATTGGGGGACGGCGCTGGCACCCGTCTATCTCGCGCACGACCGCGGCATTCCCCTCCATGTCTGGGTCGACGAGACGCGGCCGCGCAACCAGGGCGCAAGCCTCACCGCCTGGGAACTGGGCCAGCACGGCGTGCCGCACACCGTGATCGTCGACAATGCCGGCGGGCATTTGATGCAGCGCGGCCGGGTCGATCTCGCGATCGTCGGCTCCGACCGCACCACCGCGTCGGGCGACGTTGCGAACAAGATCGGGACTTATCTGAAGGCGCTCGCCGCCCATGACAACGGCGTGCCGTTCTACGTGGCGCTGCCGTCGTCGTCGATCGACTGGACGATCGAGGACGGGAGCCGCATTCCGATCGAGGAGCGCGATCCCGCCGAGGTGAGCGAGATCGCCGGCGCGCTTGCCGACGGCGGCATCGGCCGCGTGCGCCTGACGCCCAAGGCAAGCCCCGCCGCGAATTACGGCTTCGACGTGACGCCGGCGCGGCTCGTCACCGCAATCGTCACCGAGCGCGGCAGCTGCCCCGCCTCGCGCGAGGGGCTCCTTGCGCTCTTTCCCGAGCGCAGGAGCCGCCTCGCCGGCGAGTGAACCCTTAGCCGACGTTCTTCAGGAAGAATTCCTGCGAGCGGCAGGCCGCGACCTGGGCGGCTTCCGCGTTGAAAGAGGCGCGCTCGTCGCAGTGGAAGCCGTGCCCGGCGTGATAGACGAAGATCGGCAGCCCGGGCTGCGCCTTCTTGATCTTGTCGACATCCGTCATCGGGATGCTCTGATCCTGGTCGCCGAAATGCAGCATGGTCGGGATGCGCGGCTTCTCCTCGCACACCGCCGCGATCTGACCGCCGTAATAACCCACGGCGCAGGACAGCCCCTCGAGCCGCGTCGCCGATAGGAACGCCACCGACCCGCCCATGCAGTAGCCGATGACGCCGACCTTGCCGACCGACTTCACCGCATCGATCGCGGCCTGCGTGTCGAGGAGCAGCTGCTCGGTCTGGATCTTGCCGCGCGCGGCGCGGCCCTTCTCCATGCTCGGCTGGTCATAGCCGGTGTCGAAATTCTTCTCGGCGCGGTCGAACACCTGCGGCGCGATCGCGACATAGCCGAGCGCGGCGTAGCGGTCGGTTACGCTCTTGATGTGGTGGTTGACGCCGAAAATCTCCTGGATGACGACGATGGCGCCACGCGGCTTCCCTTCGGGATCGGCGCGATAGGCGCCGAGCGAAAATCCGTCCTTGGCCTTGAGCGTGATCGTTTGACCCATGGTTTGCTCCTCCTCTGATGGTTGGCGCGATCATAAGCGAGGCCGCGCGGGCAATAAACAGGGTTTATCGCCCCTAGACGTTGAAGCGGAAGTGTAATACGTCGCCGTCGGCAATGACGTAATCCGCGCCCTCGAGCCGCATCTTGCCGGCCTCCTTGGCGCCCTGCTCGCCGCCGCAGGCGACGTAATCGTCGTACGAGATCGTCTCGGCGCGGATGAAGCCTTTTTCGAAATCGGTGTGAATGGCGCCCGCGGCCTGCGGCGCCTTGGTGCCGCGCGGCACGGTCCAGGCGCGCGCCTCCTTGGGCCCGGCGGTGAAGAAGGTCACGAGATCCAAGAGCCGGTATCCGGCGTGGACGACGCGGTCGAGCCCGGCCTCGGCGAGGCCGAGGGCGGCGAGATAGGCCTTCCGCTCCTCCTCGTCGCCGAGCCGCGCCAGCTCGGCCTCGATCGCGGCCGAGATGACGACGCATTCGGCGCCCTTCGCCTTGGCGTAGTCCATGACGCGCCGCGAATAGTCGTTGCCGCGCGCGGCCGCGGCCTCCTCGACATTGGCGACATAGAGCACCGGCTTCGCCGACAGGAGCTGCAGGCCCTTCAAAACCGGAACCTGCTCCGCCGCAGGCGCGAAGACACGCGCCGGCTTGCCCTCGCGCAACAGCGCCAGCACCGGCTCGATCACGGCGAGCAGCACCTTCGCCTCCTTGTCGGCGCCGCGCGCGCGCTTCTCGGCGGCGGCAAGGCGGCGCTCGAGGCTTTCGAGATCGGCCAGCATCAGCTCGGTCTCGACCGTCTCGGCGTCGCGCGCCGGATCGACCGAGCCTTCGACATGCGTGACGTTGCCATCGTCGAAGCAGCGCAGCACGTGCGCCACCGCATCGACCTCGCGGATGTGCGACAGGAACTGGTTGCCGAGACCCTCGCCGCGCGAGGCGCCGCGCACCAGTCCGGCGATATCGACGAATTCGAGCTGGGTCGGCACGATCTTCGCCGATTTGGCGAGCCGCGCCAGCACGTCGAGCCGCGCATCCGGCACGGCGACGCGCCCGACATTGGGCTCGATCGTGCAGAACGGATAATTCGCCGCCTGCGCCGCCTCGGTCGCAACGAGCGCGTTGAAGAGCGTGGACTTGCCGACATTGGGCAGGCCCACGATGCCGCAATTGAATCCCATGGAAGCTTAGGCCTTGCCCTCGTCAGGAGGTGCCGCGCGCGACGGTTTCGGCGACGGCGGTCGCAGGATGAGCGCGACCCTGCTCATGAAGCCCGCCGCGTCGTCGGCGACGAGGAGCGGCATCGCTTCCGCCACCGCATCGACAAGCGGCCCGGCCCAGGCGCGGTCCTCGGCCGAGAAATTCTGCAATACATAAGGCTCGACCAGCTCCTTCATGCCGGGGTGGCCCACGCCGATGCGCACGCGCCAGAAATCGGCGCCGATCGCCGCCTCGATGGAGCGCAGGCCATTGTGCCCGGCGGTGCCGCCACCGAGCTTCACGCGGAGCTTGCCCGGCGCCAAATCGATCTCGTCATGCACCACTGCGATCTCTTCCGGTTCGATCTTGTAGAAGCGCGCGAGCGCGCCGACGCTGTCGCCCGAGGCATTCATATAGGTCTGCGGCTTCAGCACGAAAACGCGCCCGTCGCCGATCGTGCCCTCGGCGAATTCGCCCTGGAACTTCGCGCGGAACGCCGGGAAGCGATAGCGCCGCGCGACCGCCTCGGCCGCGATGAAACCGATATTGTGCCGCGTCAAGGCATAGCGGCTGCCGGGATTGCCGAGCCCGACGATGAGACGCATGGGCTCGCGCGGGCGGGCGCCCGCTCAGCCGCGCGGCTCGCGGCCGCCGCGGGCGGGCGGGGCGCCGGGCGCGGCGCCGGGGGCGGCACCCGGTGCAGCGCCGGGCGCGGCGCCTGGAGCTGCTCCGGGAGCGGCGCCGGGGGCGGCACCCGGTGCGCCGGGCGCGGCGACGGCGCCTTCGGGCGTGATGCCGGCCGCGGTGGCAGCTGCGGCGGCGGCAGCCGCGGCGGCGGCGGCGGCCTGCTCTTCGCGCACCGCGGTCGGCGAGGCGATCGACGCGATCGTGAAATTGCGATCGCGGATCGTCGGGCTCGTGCCGGGCGGGAGCGTTATGGCGCTGATGTGGACGCTGTCGCCGATATCGAGCTCGTCGAGGCTCACGGTCAGACTTTCCGGGATCGCGTCGACGTTGCAAACGAGCTCGATCGCGTGGCGCACGACGTTGAGAAGGCCGCCGCGGCGCAAGCCCGGCGATTTCTCCTGATCGACGAAATGCACCGGCACGGCGACGGTTATGCGGCTCCCCGCGCCGATGCGCATGAAATCGACATGGAGCGGCTTGTCGGTTGCCGGATGGCGCTGCATCTCGCGCGGGATGGCGCGGAAGCGCGATCCGTCCAGTTCGACATCGATGAGGCGCGCGAAGAATCCCTCGCGCCGCGCCGCCTGCGTGAGCTCGCGCGGATCGACTGTGATCAGAAGCGGCGGCTTGCCGTCGCCATAGACGATGCCGGGCACGCGGCCGTCGCGGCGCGACTGACGCGCGGCGCCCTTGCCGGCGGTCTGGCGCGGCTCGGCGCGCAAGGTGGGAAGTTCGGCCATCGTGAAACTCCTTGAGGGGCTAGTCGAAGAGGCTCGAGACCGAGCGCTCGTCGCTGATGCGGCTGATCGCCTCGGCCATGAGCGGCGCGATGGTGAGGCGGCGGATGTTCTTGGCGACGCGCACCGCCTCGGTCTGGACGATGCTGTCGGTGGTGACGAGCGCTTCCAGGGGCGAGGCGGTGACGCGCGCGACCGCGCCGCCCGAAAGGACGCCGTGCGTGACATAGGCCGAGACCGAGCGCGCGCCGCGCTCGCGCAGCGCTTCGGCGGCGTTGCACAGCGTGCCGGCGCTGTCGACGATGTCGTCGACCAGGATGCAGGAGCGGCCCTCGATCTCGCCGATGACGTTCATCACCTCGGACACGCCGGCGCGCTCGCGCCGCTTGTCGATGATGGCGAGGTCGGCATCGAGCCGGCGCGCGATGATGCGGGCGCGCACCACGCCGCCCACGTCGGGCGAGACGATGACCAGGGTTTCGCCGTCGAACCGGTCCTTGATGTCTTTGACGAACACGGGGGCGGCATAGAGATTGTCAGTCGGGATGTCGAAGAACCCCTGGATCTGCCCGGCGTGCAGGTCGAGCGTCAGCACCCGGTCGGCGCCCGCGACCGTCACCATGTTGGCGACGAGCTTTGCCGAGATCGGCGTGCGCGAGCCCGACTTCCGGTCCTGGCGGGCATAGCCGTAATAGGGGATGACGGCCGTGATGCGCCGCGCCGAGGCGCGCTTCAGCGCATCGAGCGTGACCAGCAGCTCCATGAGATTGTCGTTCGCGGGATACGAGGTCGACTGGATCACGAACACGTCCTCGCCGCGCACGTTCTCGTGCACCTCGACGAATACTTCCATATCGGAAAAGCGCCGCACGCTCGCGTCGGTGAGCGGCAGTTTCAAATACGCCGAAATAGCCTCGGCCAATGGCCGATTGCTGTTGCACGCGAGAATTTTCATGCGGAGGTCGCCTGGGACGGGCCCCAAGGGCCGCAACGAAGCCGGACTGTAACAAAGCGGTCGCACGCTGTAAACCCGCCTCGGCACCGTCGAGCGCGCGGCGCGCGCAAGGGAGACCTGCCATGGCAAGACGTGACCTGCGGCGATGGGCGGCGCCCTGGGCGATCGCCGCGGCGCTTTCGGCGGCACAGCCGGCCCGCGCGGAACAGGACCATGCGCTCCTGGCGCTCCCCGCCGACGTGATGCAGTTCCTCGGCATCTACGCTGCTTCCGACGAAGGGTTCTGGCAGCGCGAGGGACTCGACGTCAAAACCGTGTTCATTGCCGGCGTCGGTTCGTTCAACGCCGTCGTGGCGGGATCGGCGGAATTCTCGGTGTCGTCCGGCGTAGCGCTCACCCGCGCCGCCGCACACGGCCAGCGCATGCTGGCGATCGCCAACATGCTCGACAAGCCGGTGTGGAGCATCGTGATCGACAAGGACATCGCAAACACGGCCGGGGTTGGCGCCAATGCGCCGCTCGCCCTTCGCGCGCGCCTCATGCAGGGGCGGCGCATGGGGATCGACGCGGTCAGCTCGGTCGTGCATGCCTATCTGCGGGCGGTGGCGCGCGCCGGCGGGCTCGACCCCGAAAGCATCGTCGTGGCGCCGCTGCAGCCGCCCGAGACGCTCGCCGCGTTCGAGCACAAGGCGCTCGACGGGTTCGTCGGCGGGCCGCCGTGGCCGCAATTGGCGGAAACGGAGTATGGCGCCGTCGCCATCGCCAGTCCCCTGACTGACGATCCCGCCTGGATCGCGCCGAACGGGTCGGGCGTGGTGGTGACGCGGCCGCAATTCTGCCCCGAGCACCGCCCCGTCTGCGTGAAAATGGGGCGCGGCCTTGCCGCCGGTGCGAAATTCATCCACGACGAGCCCAAGGAAGCGCTCGCCCTGCTGAAGAAGCATTTTTCCAAGACGCCCGACGCAGTGCTGGCCAGCGCCTTCGCCGCGGTCCAGGCGGGAACGCCGGTGCCACCCGTCATGGCGGAGCAGGTCCTGGCCAATTCCGAGCGCCTCAATATCGAAGCGGGCTTTTTGGCACCCGGCGACAAGCTCAAGACCTATGACGGGCTCTACACCGACGAATATGTGCGCTAGGGAGTTCAGTTTCCCGCGGTCGAGAGCTGGGCGCGCGTGACCAGCTCGGCGATGCCGGGCGCGGCGGCGCCGGCCACCGCATAGGCGATTTCGCCCCAGTCGTGATCGAGGCTGCCGGCCGGAACCGTGTTCTGCTGACTCACCTGGCCGAGCACGCGCCCGCCGGAGGCCAGGACCCAGCGCACGGTGACAAGCTCCTTGCCGGGATCGGCCGGTGCGACCGCAACCTCGCAGGTGAGCGCGAAGCGCGACGGCGCGCTTGCGGCGCCAAGCTCCACTCCGGCATGGCCGAGCGCAGCGCCTATGGCGCGCGCGAGCGCCGTCCCGCCATCGCCCGGTGCACCGCTGACGCCGCCCAGCGCGACCAGCGCCGGCACGTTGCCCGCAGGCGGAGGCGCGTCGCCCGCGACGAGTTTCGCGATCTCAGGCGCGGCCTCCTTGGCGAGCGAAGCGGCCACGGCATCGCCGCCCGCGGGCAACGATGCGCTCGCGACCTCGCGCGCGGCCGTGCCGCTGCCGCGCACTGCGCCGCCCGCATCGCGCAACGTCCAGCGCAGCGCGATGCGCGCGCGCCCGGCCGCGACCGTCTCGTCCGCGCTGGTCTCGAGGCCGAAGCTGCCGCGGTTGCCGGCCTCGGTGCTGGCCGGCACGTCCGCTGCGCGGAGCGCCTTGGCCAGCGCCTCGGCCATCGCCGCGCCGTACGGCGAGTTCGCCCCCGATGCCGGCAGCACCCGCACGCCGACGCTGTCGGGCGGCTGCAGCGCCGCCGGCGGCGGCAACGCGCGCGCATCGTCGAACGGATGCGGCAGCGGCTGGCACGCGGCGAGGAGAAGCAGTACAGCGAAGAATGAGCGAGGCATCGGCAGAAGCGGCGCGCCCTATCGGCGGTCCAAGGGTTCCAAGAACCGTTCGACCGTCATTCTGGCATCGGCGATGATGCGCCGCAGCGTCCCAGAACGTATCGCTGCGTGGTCCGGTACGACGGCGCGCGCATAGGGCGTTTCGCGACGCAAGATCATGTGACTGCCTTTCTGGCGGCGGAACACGAAGCCGGCACGCTCGAGCGCTGCGCGCTCAGCCCGCCCTGATAACCCGGTCGGAAGCTTTGGCGGCTGTGCCATGCGAGCGCTACGCGACCGCTTCGACCTCGACGATCTCCTTGCCGTCTTCCGAGGGAACCGGATCGCCTGCTTCGCGGCAATCTTCGATATAGAACGCGATTGCCTCGCGGATGTTGGCCAAAGCCTCGGCGCGGCTATCGCCCTGGCTTACGCATCCGGGCAGTACAGGCACGCTTGCGACATAGCCGCCATCAGCCTCGCGTTCCAGGACGACCGTGTAGCGCATTGCAGCTCCTCCGAAGAGAGATATCCCACCCACGGCGCGACAGGTCAACCTGCCGGCATCCGAGGCGCGAGAGCGATGACGGAAAGGAGATGGCCGAACTGCTTCTCGCCGTGCAGGCAGGCGCGGCGGTAGGAGAAGAAGCGGGAGGATTCGGCGCAGGTATCGGCCGGAATGCGCTCGATGCGATTGATCCCGAGCCCGCGCAGCTTCGCCTCGACATAGGCGCCAAGATCGAACAGCGAATGTCCGGCGCGCGAGGACGGCGCGAAGAAGCACGCGTTCGCCGCGCTCTCGGCGAGGAACGGCGCCGGGAACTCGGGACCGACCTCGTACGACCCGCCGCCGATGCACGGACCGACCGCCGCAGCGATGCGGCCGCGCACGGCGCCGCCTGTCTCCATCGCCGCGAGCGTCGCCTCGATGACGCCGCCGATGGCGCCGCGCCAGCCTGCATGCGCCGCGGCGACCAGCGGCACGGCAGGATCGGCGAACAGGACCGGCGCGCAGTCGGCGGTCAGGATGCCGAGCGCGATACCGGGCACGCGCGTCACGAGGCCGTCGACGCGCGGCCGGTCCTCGTGCCGCCAAGCCTGCTCGACCAGCGCCACGTCGCTGCCATGCACCTGGTAGCCGGTGACGAGTTGCTCCGGCGCAAGATCGAGACACGCGAGCGCGCGGCGGCGGTTTTCGGCCACCGTCGCCGGATCGTCGCCCGAGCCGAGGCTGCAATTGAGGCCGGCGAACACGCCCTCGCTTGCGCCGCCTTCGCGCGTGAAGAAGGCGTGGCGGATGCCGTCGCGGTCGAGCGCGGCGGCGCGCAGCGGCGTCATGGGAACCCCGCGGGAGCCGGCGCGCCGGGCGGCGTCAGCGCGAGCGCCTTGAAGAGATTTCCCATCTCGGCCGGATCGACGAGGCGGCGGCAGCCGCTGCGGATGAGCAAGGCCTGCTCGGCGTCGGCGTGAGCGATGAGTTTTTGCGCGCGCGCCTCGATGCCGAGGGCGGCGAGGAACGAGCCCTGCGGCACGGGGCCCCACACGCGCCCGCCCGCCCCCGTTGCCGCGGCAGCCAAGGCCGCGAAATCGACATGCGCGGTGAGGTCGGCAATGCCCGGATCGGCCAGAACCTCGTGGCTTCGGTGGCGCCGCACCGCCTGAAGCGTGTCGCCGCAAGCCGCCGGGAAATAGCCGTAATCGACGAACAGCGCGGCGCCGCCCAATGCTACGAGCCGCGCCGCAACCGTCCGCGCGAGATCGTCGGCGCCGGCCCGGATTTCGCGGATCGCGCCCTCTGCCGCATCGCAGGCGAGCGCGGCAGATGCCGCCTCGAGCACGAACCGGAGCGCGCCGTCGCTGCCGACGCCAATCCGGCGCTCGTGCCACAAGCCGGCGCGCCGCACGAACTGCCGTACCGGCAGCGCGTCCAGGAACTCGTTGGCGACGAGCAGCATCGGTCCCTGGGGCACGCCGGCGAGATCGTCGTGCCAAGTGGGCGAAGCGGATGCGAGCGCGCCCGCCTGCGCCGCGCGCAAGGCCGGGCTTCGCTCGACAAGGTGAAGCCGCGCCGCTGCGCAAAAACCCGGGACGAGCCGCGCCGCGCGCAGCGCATCCTGCATCATCGTGCCGCGGCCGGGGCCGAGTTCGACGAGCGCGAACGGAAATGGCGATCCCAACCGCTGCCAATAATCCGCGCACCACAATCCGACCAGCTCGCCGAACACCTGGCTGATCTCGGGCGATGTGACGAAATCGCCGCGCGCGCCTAGGGGATCCCGCGTCGCGTAGTAGCCGAGACGCGGGTGGAACAGCGCCTCCTCCATATATTGCGCGAGCGTGAGCGGCCCCTCGGCGCCGATGCGGGCGCGCAGATGCGCGAGGAGCGACGCGCTCACCGCGGCGAGGGTTTCCGTCGCCATGCCCACCAGACGAGAAACAATCCCGCGAAGAACAGCGGGATCGAGAGAAGCTGCCCCATGGTCGTGCCGAGAAACAGAAACCCGAGATTGGCGTCGGGCTGCCGGAACATCTCGCCGACGATGCGCGCCGTGCCATAGCCCATCAAAAACGCGCCGGTCAGCGTGCCCTGGTGCTCGCGCACGGCGCGCGAGCGCTGCAGCAGATAGAGGATCGTGAACAGGATGATCCCCTCCATCGTCGCCTCGTAGAGCTGGCTCGGATGGCGCGGCAGCTGCGTCGGGTCGTTCGGGAAGATCATCGCCCAGGGGACGTCCGTCACCCTGCCCCACAGCTCCCCGTTGATGAAATTGGCGATGCGGCCGAAGAACAATCCGATCGGCACGGCGCAGGCTATGACGTCGGCGAGCCCGAGGACCGCGATCTTGCGCTGGCGGCAGAACAGCAGGATGGCGGCGCACACGCCGAGCGCGCCGCCGTGAAACGACATGCCGCCGTGCCACACTTCGACGATCTCGGCGGGATGCGCCAGGTAGAATTCCGGGCGATAGAACAGCACGTAGCCGGTGCGCCCGCCGAGCACGACGCCGAGCGTCGCCCAGACGAGGAAGTCGTCGATCTCCTGCGCCCGCGCGACCCGCGGCGGCTTCTGCGCCAGCGCCAGGCAATAGCGCCAGCCGATCAGCAGCCCGGCGATATATGCCAACGCATACCAGCGGATCACGAACGGCCCGAGCGCGACGGCGACCGGGTCGATGGCGGGATAGGGAATGACCAGCATCGAAAACCGGGAAAATTTCAGCGATAGGGATCGGCCGCGGCGAGATAGTTCTGGACGTAGTCGCGCACGCCGTCTTCGAGCGACAGGGGCGCGCGGTCGTAACCCAGGCGCCGCAGCCGGTCCATCCGCGCCTCTGTGCGGTACTGGTAGCGCGGGCGGAGTTCGGGCGGCATGTCGATGAATTCTACGAGCGGCTCGCGGCCGAGCGCGCGGTAAACGGCCGCGCCGAGATCGGCAAAGCTGCGCGCCTTGCCGCTCCCGGCATTGAAGAGACCGGAGGCCTCGGGATGGTCGTAGAGGAACAGCAGCATCGCGACGCAATCGCCGACATGGACGAAATCGCGGAGCTGCCCGCCATCGACGTAATCGGGCCGGTAGGAGCGGAAGAGGCGGCAGGGCTTGCCCTCGGCGGCACGCGGATAGATCTGCGCCGCGACGCTCTTCATCACGCCCTTGTGGTATTCGTTCGGGCCATAGACGTTGAAGAACTTGAACCCCGCCCATTGCGGCGGCCGCGCAGCATTCTTGGCGACGAGGCGCGCGACGCGGCGGTCGAACAGATGCTTCGACCAGCCATAGGCATTCAACGGCCTGAGCCGCGCCAGCGCAGCGGGATCGGCGTCATCGTCGAACCCGGCGGCGCCATCGCCATATGTGGCGGCCGACGACGCATAAAGGAGCCGCGTCTCGGTCGCCGCGCACCAGTCCCAGAGCGCCAGCGACAGCGAGAAATTCGACGCGACGACGAGATCGGCGTCGGTCTCGGTGGTCGAGGAGACCGCGCCCAGGTGGAACACGGCCTCGATCTCGCGCTTGCGCTTCTCGAGCAGGTCGAATAGCGCCTCGGGCGGGACGATCGCGGCGAGCTCGCGCTTCTGCAGGTTGCGCCATTTCTCGTCGCTGCCCAACCGGTCGCACACGACGAGGTCGCCCGCGCCGCGCTCCTCCAGCGCCGCCGCGAGATTGGAGCCGATGAACCCGGCGCCGCCGGTAATCACGATCATCGCCGCCTTATAGCCGATTATGCCCCGGCGCGCGCCTTCGCTATGATGGCGACGTCCCGAATGCGGTGGGGTTGAAAAGGATGGCCATGGAACCCGAGAAGCGGCTCTTCGATGATCTGGCGCGCGTCGCGGGCGGCGCGCTCGGCACCTTGACCGGCATCCGCGACGAGGTCGAAACGCGGCTCAAGGAGCAGCTCGAGCGCGTGCTGCAACGCATGAACCTGGTGCGGCGCGAGGAATTCGACGCGGTCCAGGGGATGGCGGCCAAGGCCCGCCTTGCCCAGGAGCAGCTCGAGGTGCGGATCGCCGAGCTCGAGGCGCGGATTGCCGCGATCGAGGCGCGCGGCCCCCTGCCCACCCTGCTGCCGGGCGACGCGCGTGATTAAATCGCCCTTGCGTACCCGGCGAGCCTCTGGCAATTTGCGTAGGTATAGTGGTGACCCGGCGTGCGCTCTACTAGTAATCGGTCGCCAATGTGATTGACGGAAGGAGCCCTTGATGCCCTCTCCGGCGCTCGAAACCACCCACCAGGCTTCGAACCCGATCGATCTTGTCGAGGAGATCGTGCTCGCCAACGAGTGGCGCCACGACCGGTCGAGCGACGAGGAGCTGCATGTCGAGATTCCGGGCCGCTGGTGCGACTATCGCCTGTTGTTTTTGTGGCAGCGCGAGATGAGCGCGCTGCATTTCTCGTGCGGCTTCGAGATGAAGGTGCCGCGCGGCCGGCGCGGTCCGGTTTACGAACTCCTGGCGACGGTCAACGAGCGGATGTGGCTCGGCCATTTCGATCTGGCGCCGGACGATCAGTCGCCGTCCTTCCGCCACGGCGTGCTGCTGCGCGGCGCGCCGGGCGCGAGCGTCGAGCAGATCGAGGATCTGGTCGAAATCTCGGTGACCGAGTGCGAGCGCTTCTATCCGGCTTTCCAGTTCGTCGTCTGGGGCGGCAAGAACGCAGAAGAGGCGATCGCCTCGGCGATGATCGACCCGGTCGGCGAGGCGTGAGCGCGGGGGAAGCGCTCGACCGACCGATCCTGCTCGTCGGCTGCGGCAAGATGGGCGGGGCTCTCCTCACCGGCTGGCGCGAGCGCGGCATCGCGCGAAACTATGTCGTGATCGAGCCGGCGATGCCGGCAGCCCTGCGCGCCGCCGAGGTCGCGGTCCATGCGGATCCGGCGCGGATCGCCGCCGATCTCGCGCCGGCGGCGATCGTGTTCGCGGTGAAGCCGCAATCGCTCGACGATGTGGCGCCGCACTACCGGCGCTTTGCCGGCGCGGCGCCGTTTCTGTCGATCGCCGCCGGCAAGACCATCGCCTATTTCGCGCGCCAGCTTGGGCCTGCGGCCGCGATCGTGCGGGCGATGCCCAACACGCCCGCCGCGATCGGCCGCGGCATCGCCGTGCTGTGCGCCAACGAAGCCGCCGATCCCGCCGCGCGGGCGCTGTGCGGCAAACTGCTGGAAGCGGTCGGCGAAATCGCCTGGGTCGAGGACGAGAGCCTGGTCAACGCGGTGACGGCGGTCTCGGGCAGTGGCCCGGCTTATGTCTTCCTGCTGATCGAGTGCCTGGCCGCGGCCGGTGTCGAGGCCGGGCTGCCGGTCGATCTGGCGATGCAGCTCGCGCGCGCGACCGTGTCCGGGGCGGGCGAGTTGGCGCGCCGGGCGCCGGAAAGCGCCAAGCAATTGCGCGAGGCGGTGACGAGCCCCGGCGGCACCACGCGCGCAGCGCTCGATGTGCTGATGGCCAAGGACGGGCTCGAGCCGTTGATGAAAAAGGCGGTCGCGGCCGCCACGCGCCGCTCGCGCGAACTTGCGGACTGAGCCCGCCCCTCTCATATTTTCCGTTAAGCAAAGTTTACGGACGGAGAGGTGCCTATGGCGAGGGCGAAGGCGCCGAAACGGGCGCGGCAGCACGGCACGCCGGAGGATCGCCTGATCGATGCGGCGCTCGCGCTGGCCGAGCGCCAGGGCTGGCGCCGAACCGGGCTTGCCGAGATCGCCGCCGAAGCGGGCCTGAGCCTGGCTGAGGCCTACACGCTTCACCGCGGCAAGGGGGCGATCCTGCGGGCCTTTCAGCGCCGGATCGACCAGACGGCGCTGGCCGGGATCGGGCGCCAGTCCGGCGACAGCGCGCGCGAGCGCCTGTTCGACCTGTTGATGCGCCGGTTCGAGGCGCTGAAGCCGCACCGGGTCGCGGTCCGCGCCATCCTGCGCGACAGCGTCGGTCACCCGGCCGCGATCTTCGGGATCGCCGGTGTCGAACGGTCGATGCGCTGGATGCTCGAAGGCGCCGGCATTTCGACCGGCGGCTGCGCCGGGCGGCTCGTCGTCCATCTCACGACGGCGCTTTACCTGTCCGTCCTGCGCGTCTTTCTCGGCGACGACAGCGAGGATCTGGGCCGCACCATGGCGGCGCTCGACCGCGGGTTGCGCCAGGGCGAGCAACTCTGCCGCTTTCTGCCGGGCCGGGGGAGGCAAGCCGCCAGCGCCGCGTGACTTTATTTTGCAATGCAAAAAATTTAAGCTAGCGGCTTGACTGGCTCGGTAAATGCCGCCATATTCGGCATTGTGCAGTGCAGCATGACCCCTTCCCCCTTTGCAGAGGACTGCCCGCTCATGATCAACGGCAAGAATGCGTTTTTCGATATGGATGTCGGCAAGGCATTTGCCGGCTTCAATTTTCCCGCCATCGACGCGGAGTCGATGATGGCGACGCAGCGCAAGAACCTCGAGGCCATCACCCAGGCGAACCAGCTCGCGGTCGAGGGCGTGCAGGCGGTCACCCGGCGGCAGGTCGAGATCGCACGCGAGGCGTTCGAAGGCGCTTCGGCGGCGCTCAAGGAGCTCGTCCAGCCGAGCGCGCCCGAGGATCGCATGGCCAAGAACGCCGAGCTTGCAAAGCAGGTGTTCGAGAAGAGCCTCGCCAATTGCCGCGAACTCACCGAGCTCGTGACCAAGGCGAACGCCGAGGCGTTCGAACGTCATCACCAAGCGCTTCAGCGAGAGCTTCGACGAGCTGCGCGAGCAGGCCAAGACCCGCGCGCAACGCTAGGTCGAATGTTATTGCCCTCTTCGCCCGCTTGCGGGGGGAGAGGGCGCGATTACAACGTCACCGTAAGCCCGTCGTGGGCGGTCTCGTGCGCCAATGCGCCGAGCCGCTCCAGCATGTCGGGATTGAGGTGCGTGAGGATGACGCGCCGCGCACCCGAGGCGGCGAGACGGGGCGCAAGCTCGGCGTAGGAAAGGTGCCCCGTGAGCCGCCGCTCGTGGCTCGAGCATTCGCAGATGAAAAGATCGGCATCGCGCGCGGCCGCGAGGAGAGCATCGGTCCAGCCGGTGTCGCCGGAATAGGTCACGACCCTGCCGTCCACCTCGACCCGCAGCGAATAGCAGGGCGCGCCGGCGGAATGCTCGGCCGGGAAAGGCGTGACCGCGAAGCCGGGTTATGAGGCGCACGCGCCCGCCTCGATTTCGCGAAGCTCGAGCGGAAAGCGCAGCTGCGTCGCCGACGAGCCGGGGAACAGCGCCTCCTGCGCCGCAGCGAGGCGAAGCCCGGTGCCGGGCGGCCCGACGATGAGGAACGGCCGCATCCGCCTGCTCATGTGATGGGCATCGAGCACGAAGAACGGCAGGCCGCCGAAATGGTCGCCATGCAGATGGCTCAGCACGACGCCGTCCACCGTGTTGGGATCGACGCCTGCGCGCTTCAGCGCGACGAGCGAGGTCGCGCCGCAATCGATCAGGATGCGGCAGGCATCGCCCTCGAGGAGGAAGCAGGTGTTGAAGCGGCCGCCGCTGCCGAACGCATCGCCGCTGCCGATGAAGGTGAGCCGCATCGGCGCCTCCTCAATCGGGAGTGAGCACGTATCCGGTGCCGCGCACGGTCTGGAGATGGCGCGGGAAGCGCGGATCGGTCTCGATCTTGCGCCTGAGGCGCGTCATCTGCACGTTAACGCGGCGCACCGTCCCCTGCAATTCGGCCGCAAGCGAAAGATCCTCACGCGTCATGGCGCGGCCCGGCGTGCGCGCGAGCGCCAAGAGAAGCGCAAGCTCCGCCTCGGTGAGGCGCACCGGGTTCGCGCCCTTGCGCAGCTCGCGGCGGCGCAGATCCAGCACGAAGGGTCCGAAGCGCACTTCCGGCGCCGCCTCCTGGTCCTCGCGCGGCACGCGCTGCAGGATGTTGCGGATGCGCAGCACCAGCTCGCGCGGCTCGAACGGCTTCACCACGTAATCGTCGGCACCGCGCTCGAGCCCGGCGATGCGGTTCTGCGGCTCGGCCATGGCGGTCAGCATCAGGATCGGGATCCGGCTCGACTGGCGCAGGCTCCGCGTCAAGGCATAGCCGTCCTCGCCCGGCATCATCACGTCGACCACGAGCAGGTCGAAGGCGAAGCTCTCGAGCTTGGCGCGCGCCTCGGCGGCATCGACCGCAGTGGTGACGCGAAACCCCTCGCCGGTCAGGAAGCGGCGCAGCAGCTCGCGCAAGCGCGCATCGTCGTCGACCACCAGAAGATGCCGCTCGGGCGCCATCCGATCAACGCCCGGGGGGCCGCGCGAAGCGGCGGCGGTCGGCCTCGCTCGACATGATGCCGAGCATGACCCGCCGGAACCCCTCGACCGCCTCGGCGCCCGCGTCGCGATAGGCCTTGCCGATGCGCTGGCGCTGGTTTTCCGAAAGCTGGCGCTCGAGTTCCACCCCCTTCTGGGTCAACTCGAGGAGCCGCTGCCGGCGGTCGCGGCTCCCGGGCCGCTGCACAATGAAGCCCTGGCGCACGAGCTGCGACAGAACGCGCGACAGGCTCTGCTTGGTGATGCGCAGAACCGTCAGGAGATCGCTCACGCTCATGTGCGGGTGGCGGCCGACGAAATAGATGACGCGGTGATGGGCTCGGCCGAAGCCATACCGCTCCAGCATCGCGTCCGGCTCGGCGGTGAAGTCGCGGTACGCGAAATACAGGAGCTCGATGCCCTGGCGTAGTTCGTCTTCCCGCAGGTTTGCGTGAGATGAAGCGGCTTTTAGGTCAGTCATGTTGACTTAATTCCCGCGCCGGTCGAAAATGCTTGGGCCGGCGCCACCCCCGTCCCCATAATGAAGCGTCGGGCAGTGCACGAGGAACGCTGACATGTCCACCGGTGCAATCATTCCCTTCGACGACCGCGACGGGTTCATCTGGTTCGACGGCAAGCTCGTGCCGTGGCGCGATGCCGAGGTCCACGTCCTCACCCACGCGCTCCATTATGCAAGCTGCGTCTTCGAAGGGGAAAGGGTCTATGGCGGCCGCATCTTCAAGCTGGCCGAGCACAGCCAGCGGCTCATCGATTCCGGGCGCATCCTGGGCTTCGAGGTGCCATGGAGCCGGGCCGAGATCGAAGCCGGGTCGAACGAGGTAGTGCGCGCGCAAGGGATCAAGGACGGCTATGTCCGCCCGATCGCGTGGCGCGGCGCCGAGCAGATGGGCGTGGCGGCGCAACTGACCAAGATCCACGTCGCCATCGCGGTGTGGGAATGGCCGGCCTATTTCTCGCCCGACGCCAAGATGAAGGGCATCCGCATGTGCTGGGCCAAGTGGGCGCGGCCCGCACCGCACACAGCACCCACCCAGGCGAAGGCGTCCGGGCTCTACATGATCTGCACCCTCTGCAAGCACGACGCCGAAGCGGCAGGCTACGACGACGCGCTCATGCTCGACTGGCGCGGCCAGGTCGCCGAGGGCACCGGCGCCAACATCTTCCTCGTCATCGACGGCGAGCTGCACACGCCGACGCCCGACTGCTTCCTCGACGGCATCACGCGCCAGACGGTCATTGCCCTGGCGCGCGCCCGAAAGCTCAAAGTGATCGAGCGCGCGATCATGCCGGACGAGTTCGCGAAGGCGCAGGAAGTGTTCGTCACCGGCACCGCCGCCGAAGTGACGCCGGTCGCCGAGATCGGCCAGTACCGCTTCACGCCCGGCCGCGTCTGCAAGATGCTGATGGACGATTTCGACCGGACCGTGAAGGCGGCCGAGGAAGCGACCGCCGCCTGAGCGCCGCGCCCGTGAGGTGGGCGCGATGAGCGACATCAAGAGCGGCGACTGGGCCGACCGCTACGCGCCGGCGGGCGCGCGCCCCTATATCCGCCTCGCCCGGCTCGACCGGCCGATCGGCACCTGGCTCCTGCTTTTTCCCGGATGGTGGGGCGTGGCGCTCGCGGCCGATCGCTGGCCCGATTGGCGCCTCGTCGTGCTGTTCGGCATCGGCGCCATTGCCATGCGCGGCGCCGGCTGCACCCTGAACGACATCGCCGACCGCGATTTCGACGCCAAGGTCGCGCGGACGCGCACCCGCCCCATTCCGAGCGGCGCAGTCAGCGTCCCGCAGGCGGCGCTCTTCATGGCGGTCGAGCTCGCGATCGGCGCGGCGGTGCTGCTCAGTCTGCCGCGCACGGCGATCCTGCTCGGCATCCTGGTGCTGGCGCTCATCGCGACATATCCGTTCATGAAGCGCGTGACCTATTGGCCGCAATTCTTCCTCGGCCTCAATTTCAACTGGGGCGCGCTCCTCGGCTGGGCAGCGGTGCGCGACGATCTGGCGTGGCCGGCAGCATTGCTCTACCTCGGCGGCATCTGCTGGACGCTCGGCTACGACACGATCTACGCGCACCAGGACAAGGAGGACGACGCGCTCATCGGCGTCAAATCGGCGGCGCTCGCCCTGGGCCAGCGCACGCGGCCCTACCTCTTCCTGTTCTATGCGGGCGCGGTGGCGCTGTGGGCCGCTGCGGGCGCCGCAGATGGGCTCGGCGTCCCGTTTTACGCGGCGCTGGCACTCGCGGCGGCGCAATTGTTCTGGCAGGCGGCGCGCGTCGACATTGACGATCCGGCCGATTGCCTGCGCAAATTCCGCTCGAACCGGCTGATCGGCTGGCTCATGCTGATCGGCATCGTGGCCGCGCATGTCCTCGGATAAGGCAGCGTTCGTCCGCGCCAATACCGCGCTCGAAGCCCCGCCGCTCGTGCCCGAGCTGAAGCTTCATCTCGCCAGCGAGGTGACGAAGCTGTGGCAGGCGACCGAGGAAACGCTCGCCGCCTCCGGTCTGCCGCCGCCTTACTGGGCCTTCGCCTGGGCCGGCGGGCAGGCGCTGGCGCGCCACATCCTCGATCATCCGGACCTCGTGCGCGGCAAGAGCGTCCTCGATATCGGCGCGGGCTCGGGCCTGGTGGCCCTTGCGGCGGCACGGGCCGGCGCGCGCGCGGCGACCGCGGCCGAGACGGACCCATTCGCGGCCGAGGCGATCGCGCTCAACGCCGCGGCGAACGGTCTCGCCATCGCGGTTGAGACTGCGGACGTGATCGGCGGTCCGTGCCGCTGGGATGTGCTGCTGGCCGGCGACATGTGCTACGAGCGGCCGTTGTCCTCCCGGCTCGTGCCGTGGCTCGGCGTGTGCGCGGCCATGGGGGCGCTCGTGCTCCTCGGCGATCCGGGGCGCGCCTATCTGCCGAAGACGGGGCTCGAAGCGCTCGCCTGCCACGTCGTCCCGACGCCGCTCGATCTCGAGGACCGGACGAGCCGCGAGACCACGGTGTGGCGACTTGCGGCTGCGGCCCTGAACGAAGGATCAGCTGCCCTCCCCGACCGTTAGTTCATCGCGCGATGGTCGCGAGCGAAACCGTTCTGGTCCATTTGGGGGGGGTGCCGGTTGAGCATCAGCAACTCTCGTATCCGCATTCCGGATAGGGGCGTGCGCCCCGCCGCGGCGCGCGAGGGAAACGCTGTCCGGCTCGTGGCGGCAAGCGCCGCTCTCTTCTTCCTGATCGCTTGCTGGCCGATCCTGCACGGGCAGGTGCCGCCCTTGGGCGACTACGTCAATCACCTCGCCCGCATGCACGTGATCGCGGCAGGCGGACGCGATCCACTGCTCACGCGGTTCTACGCGGTCGAGTGGAAACTCATTCCCAACCTGGCGATGGACATCTTCGTGCCGCCGCTCATCGGCGCAGTCGGGATCTACTTGGCGGGAAAGATCTTCGTGCTGACCGCCTTCGCGCTCGTCCTCTCTGGCGCGCACGCGATTCACTGGGCGCTGTTCCGGCGCCTGTCGCTCGGGCCGTCGGTCGCGGCGCTGTTTCTCTATAGCGAGATCGCCTCGTCCGGCCTCCTCAACTATCTCTTCGGCATCGGCCTCGCGCTGTGGGGCATCGCGGTCTGGATCGGTCTGCGGTCGCGCCATCCGGCGCTCAGGGGCGCGGTCTCCGCGGTCTTCGTGGCGGCGCTCTTCGTCTGCCATCTGTCGGCGCTCGGCCTTTACGGGACCGCCCTCCTCGGCTTCGAGATCTGGCGCTGGCGCGCGGAACGGCCGGAACGGCGCCGTCTCGCCGCCGAGCTTGCCGCCTTTGCGCTGCCGTTCCTGCTCGTGCCGGCGCTGCTCGCCATGGGTCCCCTCGGTGCCGATTCCGGCGGCCTCGAGTGGCGCCTTTATTCGAAGGGCCAGGGTCTCTGGTACATCGCGAAGACCTATTACCACGCCTACGACGCCGCCGTGGCGGCGGGATTTGCCGCGTGCGCGCTGTGGGCGTGGCGTCGCGGCATCGTCCGCCTTCATCCCGCCGGATGGTCGATCCTGGCGGTCGCCGTGCCGCTCTTCATCGCGCTGCCCTACGCGGCGATGACCGCGATCGGCGTCGATAAGCGGTTTCCCGTGGGCATCGTTTACGTGCTGTGCGGGCTCCTCGCTTGGGAGATCGAGGCGCCGAAGCTCAGGCGCGGTTTCCTCGCCGCGCTCGCCGCGCTGCTTTGCCTGCGCGTGGCGGGCGTCGAGATGGCGGCTTACCGGCTTCAGCTGATCGTCGCCGATTTTCGGCGCTCGCTCGACCTGGTGCCACCCGGCAGCAAGGTGATGGTCGCGCAGAGCGGCGACGACATCCCGTTCCCCGATACGCTCCTGGCGCTGCCGTGCCTCGCCATGATCGAGCGCTCGAGCCTGGTCTCGATCGCCTTTTCCGATCCGGCGGAGCAAGTGCTGGTCGTGAAGCCGCACTATCGCGCTTTCACCGGCGGCTTCGGCGACGAGCCGCCGAGCGTCGGCGAGCTCATCGACCCGCCTCGCTGGTCAGCCTATACGCACAGCAGCCGGATCTACTGGCGTCAATGGCGGCAGGACTACGACTACCTCTATGTCATGTCCGGCGCCGATACGCCCAATCCCGCGCCGCAAAGCCTGATCGCGCTCTATCGCGCGCCGCATTTCCAGCTCTATCGCATCGTGCGCTAGGCCGCGCTGTCGCTCCGCGCGTCGTTCTTGACGATGCGGTAGCGCACGGTCGCGACATCGACCGTGGCGCGGGCGCGCGCCGACCACACGTCCCAGGCCTCGCGGTATGTCGCGAACGGCCCGAGCCGTTCCTCGCGCGCGCCGGGCGCCAGCTCGGTGAAGCGCGTATCCGTATAGTCGGCGCCGACGACCCAGTAGCTCATGTGCCGATGACCTGACCCGATCGGGGACATATAGTGACGCGGCATATTCCGGGCCAAGGTTCGCAATGTCCTATGCCTCGCTCCGCGACTTCATGACACGGCTTGAACGCGACCGGCTTTTGCAGCGCGTCGCGGCGCCGGTTTCGCCCCATCTCGAGATCACCGAGATCCACACGCGGCTTTTGGCCGAAGCGGGGCCTGCGGCGCTCTTCGAGCACGTGGTGCGGCCCGACGGCGGGCGCTACGACATGCCGGTGCTCGTCAATCTCTTCGGCACGGTCGAGCGCGTGGCGCTCGCCATGGACCGCACGCCCGAGCGCCTGCGCGAGGTCGGCGAGACATTGGCGTTCCTGCGCCAGCCGGAGCCGCCGGGCGGCTGGCGCGAGGCGCTTGAGATGCTGCCGCTGCTCAAGACCGTGCTGGCCATGAAGCCGCGCGAAGTATCGCGCGCGCCGTGCCAGGAAATCGTGCTGAAAGGCGCCGACATCGATCTTTCGCGCCTGCCGATTCAGACCTGCTGGCCGGACGAGCCGGCGCCGCTCATCACTTGGCCGCTCGTCGTGACCAAGGGGCCGGGCAAGGCACGCGAGGACGATTTCAATCTCGGCATCTATCGCATGCAGGTGCTGGGCCGCGACCGCACGGTGATGCGCTGGCTCGCGCATCGCGGCGGCGCGCAGCATCATCGCCGCTGGAGCGAGGCGCGGCGCGATCCGCTGCCGGCGGCGGCCGTGATCGGCGCCGATCCCGGCACCATCCTCGCCGCGGTCACGCCGGTGCCGGACACGATCTCGGAGTATCAGTTCGCCGGCCTTTTGCGCGGGCGGCGGGTCGAGCTTGCGCCGTGCCTTACCGTTCCGCTCAAAGTGCCGGCCGAGGCCGAGATCGTGCTCGAGGGCCATGTCGCGCTCGACGAGTACGCGGACGAGGGCCCTTATGGCGACCACACCGGCTATTACAACGCGGTCGAGCGCTTTCCGGTGTTCCACATCTCGGCCATGACCATGCGGCGCGATCCGATCTATCTCTCGACCTTCACCGGGCGGCCGCCGGACGAGCCTTCGGTGCTGGGCCAGGCCTTGAACGAGGTGTTCATTCCGCTGATGCGGCAGCAATTTCCCGAGATCGTCGATTTCTGGCTGCCGCCCGAGGGCTGCTCCTACCGCATCGCCATCGTGTCGATGCGCAAGGCATATCCCGGCCACGCCAAGCGGGTGATGATGGGCGTGTGGTCCTATCTGCGCCAGTTCGTCTATACGAAGTTCGTGATCGTGGTCGACGACGACATCGATGCCCGCGACTGGAAGGACGTGATGTGGGCGGTGGCGACGCGCATGGACCCGGCGCGCGACATCACCGTGGTCGAGGGGACGCCGATCGACTATCTCGACTTCGCCTCGCCGGTCTCGGGCCTCGGCGGCAAGATGGGATTCGACGCGACCGACAAATGGCCGGGCGAGACGGACCGTGCGTGGGGCCGCAAGCTCCGTATGCGCGACGACATCGTCGCCGCTGTGACCGAGAAATGGCCGCAACTCGGCCTCCCCGGCACGGGCAAGCCGATCTGGCGCTGAGCCCGCGCCTACTGGAACAGCTGGTCGACTTCGCCCTGGCCGAGCTCGGGGCCGGGCGGGGTTTCCGGCGAGAGATTGGGCAGCGGCGCGCGGGCGCCGTTGCTGGCGAGCACGGCGATCGTGCCTTCGACGAGCTGGAGATGCTCGATCGCGCGGCGGATGCGCTGGCCGGCCAAATCCTGGAACTCGCAGGCGCTGAAGATCGTCTCGAGCTTCTCGCGGATCGTGTCGTTACCGGTGCCGGCCGCCGCCACCGAGCGGCTGATCGTCTCAGCCGCCTCGAGGATGCGGTGCGCCGCGTTCTCGGTCGCGCCGACGATGGTCGCGAGCTCGAGGCCGGAGTTCCGCGCCGCCTCGTCCGGCGCGCAGAGAACCCGCGACACCTGATCCTGGATGCCGGCAAGCTGGCCCGAAAGCGCGGCCTCGCTGAAATCGACGATCTGGACGGCGGCGTTGATCTCGGCGCTCACTTCCGAGAGGCGCCGGTCGACGAAGGCGCGCAGCTCCTCGCAGAACGGCGCGATCACGCGGCGAACAGCCGCTTCGACCAGCTCTTCGAGCCGGACGCCTGCATCACGCGTCATTGCCTGCATCGCGCTCCGAGTGTGCTGTGCCGCGCTTAAATCGCGGTTAACGGAAGCGGATGGCAAGGCCGCCCGCACTTCCCATATGCTCGTTCAAGTCTCGTTAAGGATGACGCCATGGACCCCCTCTCCTTTCTCGGCGACCTGATCGGCCGCGCGCGCCGCGCCGGCGCCGATGCCGCCGACGCCGTCCTGTTCGAGGGCGCGTCGCTGTCGCACGCGCAGCGCCTCGGCCGGATCGAGAAGCTCGAGCGCGCCGAGAGTTACGATCTCGGCCTGCGTGTCTTCATCGGCAAGCGGCAGGCAACCGTGTCGTCGAACGAGCGCGATCCGGCGCGGGTTGACGAACTCGTCGAGCGCGCGGTCGCGATGGCGCATGCCGTGCCCGAGGATCCCTATTGCGGCCTTGCCCCGGAGGAGCAGCTGGCGCGGAGCTGGCCCGATCTCGACCTCGCCGATCCCGTGGAGCCCGCGCCCGAAACCTTGATCGCGCGCGCCGCCGCCGCCGAGGATGCCGCGCGCGCCGTCAAGGGCGTGACCAATTCCGAAGGCGCCGAGGCAAGCTGGAGCCGCTCCTCGGTGGCGCTCGCGGCTTCGAACGGCTTTGCCGGCACCTATGCCGGAACGGGCCATGGCGTGAGCGTCGCCGTGCTCGCGGGCGAAGGCGGGAAGATGGAGCGCGACTACGATTACTCGAGCGCGGTCCATGGCGGCGATCTCGAGGACGCGGCCACGGTCGGACGGCGCGCCGGCGAGCGCACGGTGCGGCGCCTGGGCGCGCGCAAGGTCGCGACCTGCCGTTGCCCGGTGGTGTATGACCCGCGGGTAGCGGGCTCGCTGCTGCGCCACCTCGTCGGCGCGATCAGCGGCCCCTCGGTCGCGCGCGGCACGAGCTTTTTGAAGGACCGGCTCGGCGCGCCGGTATTCGCGCGCGGCATCGCCATCATCGACGATCCGCACAAGCGGCGTGGCCTGCGCTCGAAGCCGTTCGACGGCGAGGGCGTGGCGAACCGGCGCCGCGCCATCGTCGCCGACGGCAGGCTCGAGACCTGGATCCTCGATCTCGCCTCGGCGCGCCAGCTCAGCCTTGAGAGCACCGGTCATGCGAGTCGCGGCACCGGCGGCCCGCCCGGCCCCTCGCCCTCGAACCTGTGGCTCGACCGCGGCGCCGTCACGAAGGAGGAGCTCATCGCCGACATAAAGTCGGGCTTCTATGTCGCCGAGCTCATGGGCATGGGCGTCAGCGGCATCACCGGCGACTACAGCCGCGGCGCCGCAGGATTCTGGATCGAGAACGGCGCCATCGCCTATCCCGTTAGCGAGCTCACCATCGCCGGCAACCTGAAGGACATGTTCCTCAACATGAGCGTCGCGAACGACCTCGCCTTCCGCACCGGCATCGACTCGCCGACGGTGCGGATCGAGGGCATGACAGTGGCGGGGGCCTGAGTCCCGGTAATTTTTGCGGCGCGGGGCGGCGGCGGCTACAATCCGGGGTGGTGAAGTCCCGATCCAGGTTTTGCGCGGCGATGGCGACATGAGCCGGCCCAAGGCGGACGCGAGCCATCGCACCGTGCCGCTCCTCCGGCGGCTCGTCGGCGAGTTCCTGCGCCCGCATATCGGGCGCATGGGGCTTGCCTTGGTGGCGATGGGCGCGGTCGCGGCGTCGACCGCGGCCAATGCCTGGCTGATGCAGCCGATGCTCGACCGCGTGTTCATGGAGCGCGATGGCCGGCTTCTCCTCGTGATCCCGGCCGCCATCATCGCGCTCGCCCTCGTCAAGGGCGTCGGCAACTACGTGCAGATGGTGCTGATGACGACGGTCGGCCAGCGCGTCGTCGCCGACATCCAGCTTGCCTTGTTCGCCCGCCTCATGCGCGCCGATCTCGCCTTCTTTCACGCCAATCCGACCGGAACGCTGATCTCGCGCTTCGTCGCCGACGCCAACATCCTGAGGGGCGCGGCGACCAGCGTGCTCGCGGGACTGGGCAAGGAGGCGGTGACCGCCGCCTTTCTGATCGCGCTGATGTTCTACCAGGACTGGGTGCTGGCGATCGTCGCCTTCATCGCGTTTCCGGTGGCGCTGCAGCCGATGGGCAAGGTGGCGCGGCGGATGCGGCGCGTCTCCGCCGACACGCAGGCCGAGATCGGCCTGCTGATGACTCTGCTGAACCAGACGTTTCAGGGCGCGCGGCACGTCAAGTCCTATGGCATGGAGGCGTACGAGACGACCCGCGCCGGGCGCATCATCGAGCGCCTCTACAAGCTCGTGCAGCGCGCCGCGCGGACGCGCTCGGTCGCGTCGCCCGTGATGGAGATGCTGGGCGGCATCGCGGTGGCGCTTGTCGTGCTTTATGGCGGCCACCAGGTGATCGCCGGCGAGCGCACGCCAGGCACATTCTTCTCGTTCGTGACGGCGCTCCTGCTCGCCTACCAGCCGATGAAGAACCTTGCCGGGCTCAATGTCAGCCTGCAGGAAGGCCTGGCCGGCGCGCAGCGCATCTTCACGGTGCTCGATCTCGAGCCCCTGATCCGCGACCGGCCGCATGCCGGGCCGCTGCGCATCTCGGGCGGCGAGATCGTGTTCGACGCCGTCCGTTTCACCTATGCGAACGGCAGCGAGGCGCTGAAGGGCACGAGCCTCGTCGTGCCGGCGGGCAAGAAGGTGGCACTCGTCGGCGCCTCGGGCGCGGGCAAGAGCACGATCCTCAATCTCATCCCGCGCTTTTACGACGTGAGCGCGGGCGAGGTGCGGATCGACGGCGCCGACGTGCGCGACGTGACGCTCGCCTCGCTGCGCGGCGCCATCGCGCTGGTGAGCCAGGAGGTCACGCTGTTCGACGACTCGGTGCGCGCCAACATCGCCTATGGAAGGTTCGGCGCCAGCGAGGACGAGATCATCGCCTCGGCGAAGGGCGCCGCCGCCGACGAGTTCGTGCGCGGCCTGCCGGAAGGCTACGACACGCTCGTCGGCGAGCACGGCGTCAAGCTGTCGGGCGGGCAGCGCCAGCGCATCGCCATCGCCCGCGCCATGCTCAAGAACGCGCCGATCCTGCTGCTCGACGAGGCGACGGCGGCGCTCGACTCGGAATCCGAGCGCCAGGTCCAGGTCGCGCTCAAGGCACTGATGCGCGGCCGCACGACAGTGGTGATCGCGCACCGCCTCTCGACCGTGCTCGACGCCGACCTCATCTGCGTCGTCGAGGGCGGGCGCATCGTCGAGTCCGGCACGCATGCCGAGCTGCTGCGCCGCGACGGCGCCTATGCGCGGCTTCATGCGCTGCAATTCGCCGGCGGACCGTTGGCGGCGGAAGTCAGGGCCTGAGCATGGGCGTCGTGAAGCGCTGGCTCCGCTCCGATGGCTGCCGCCGCATCCTGTGCTTCGTACTCCAGTTCTATATCCGCCTTGTTCACGCGACGAGCCGCTGGAGCACGACGGGCGAGGAGCATCCGAATTCGCTCACGGCCCAAAAACGGCCGTTCATCGTGGCATTCTGGCACGGCCGGATGCTGATGCTGCCGCTGATGTGGGCGCGGCGCGCGCCGCTCTTCATGCTGATGTCGGGCCATCGCGACGGCCGCATCATCGCCGGCGCGGTGGCCTATTTCGGCATCGGCTCGATCGAAGGCTCGACCAACACGGGCGGCACGGCGGCGCTCCGCGCCATGCTGCGCCACATCCGCGCGGGCGCCTGCGTCGGCATCACGCCGGACGGCCCCAATGGCCCGGCGATGCGCGCGAGCGACGGCATCGTCGCGGCGGCGCGACTTGCCGGCGCCCCGGTCGTGCCGATGACTTACGCGACCACCCGCCGCCGCATCATGGCAAGCTGGGACAGTTTCCACCTCGCGCTGCCGTTCGCGCGCGGCGTGTTTCTGTGGGGCGAGCCGATCGCGGTGCCGGCGGAGATCGAGCCGCACGAGACCGAGCGCTGGCGGCGCCTCATCGAGGAGCGGCTCAACGATCTCACCGCCGAAGCCGACCGCCGCGTCGGGCGCGATATCGTGAAGCCCGGGACGCTCGCGCGCCGCGAATGGCGCGAAGCGCGCCGCGCCGCGGGCGGAAGCCGATGAGCGCCGCGCTGAAAACCTATCGCGCGTTGAGCGTGGCATTGGGGCCAGCGATCGGATTCTATCTCGCGCGCCGGCTCGCGCGCGGCAAGGAGGATAGAGAGCGCATCGCCGAGCGGAGCGGCCATGCCTCGCACGCGCGGCCGATGGGGCCGCTCGTCTGGGTCCACGCGGCGAGCGTCGGCGAGGCGGTGTCGATGCTGTCGCTCATCGACCGCCTTCTGGTCGAGCGCCAAAAACTCAGCGTGCTGGTGACGACCGGCACGGTCACGTCGGCGCGCCTCCTGGCGAGCCGCCTGCCGCGCGACCGCGCCTGGCACCAATATGTCCCGGTCGATCGGCCTGCCGCGGTGCGCCGTTTTCTCGCGCATTGGCGGCCCGATCTCGCAGTCTGGGTCGAATTGGAACTGTGGCCCAATCTTGTCATCGAGACGCACGCGGCGGGCGTGCCGCTCCTGCTGTTGAACGGGCGCATGTCGCAGCGCTCGTTCCGGCGCTGGCGGCGCCTGCCGGGACTGATCGCGCGGCTCCTGGCGTGCTTCGATCTGTGCCTGGCGCAGGACGCGGCGCAGGCCGAGCGCTTCATCGCGCTGGGCGCCGCTGGTGCGGCCACGGTTGGCGACTTGAAGGCCGCGGCGGCGCCGCTGCCGGTCGATGACGCCGCCTTCTCGGCGCTTGCCGCATCCTGCGCCGGACGGCTGCTGTGGCTCGCGGCAAGCACGCACGAGGACGAGGAGACGCAGGTCGCGCTCGCCCACCGCGCGCTCGCGCGCCAGCATCGCGGCATTCTCACCGTGATCGCGCCGCGCCACCCCGCGCGCGGCGATGCGATCGTGGCGCTCCTCACGGCGCGCGGGCTCAAGGTCGCGCGGCGCTCGCGCGGCGAGGCGATCGATTCGTCGACCGACATTTACCTCGCCGACACGCTGGGCGAGCTTGGCCTTTTCTACCGGCTCGCCGGCATCGCCTTCATCGGCGGCTCGATCGCGCGGAAAGGCGGGCACAATCCGCTCGAGGCGGCGCTGCTCGACTGCGCCATCCTGCACGGGCCGGACATGAGCAACTGCGCCGCGATCGCGCGTGCGCTGGCAGCGGCCGGCGCGACCCTGACCGTGACCGACGGCCCGAGCCTTGCCGCCGCGGTCGGACGCCTCCTCGACGATCCGGTCGAGCGCGCCGCGCGCGCAGCATCCGCGGCCGGCGTCGCCGCGCACAATCGCGACGTGCTCGACGCGGTGATGGCGCAGCTTGCGCCGTGGCTCGACCGGCTCGCGCCCGATGAAAAAGCGGTCTGCGCCTGAGTTCTGGGCGCGGCACGGTCTGGCGCAGGCCGTGCTCGAGCCGCTCGCCTGGGCGAATGCCGCCGCGGGCGCCGCCCGGCGCGCGCTGGCGCGGCCGTGGCGCGCGGGCGTGCCGGTTCTGTGCGTCGGCAATGTCGTCGCCGGCGGCGCCGGCAAGACGCCGGTCGCGCTCAGCCTCGCGCGGCTCTTGCGCCGGAGCGGCGCGCGGCCCTTTCTTTTGAGCCGCGGCTATGGCGGCACTGCCGACGGCCCGCTTGCCGTCGATCCCGCGCGCCACAGCGTCAACGAGGTCGGCGACGAGGCGCTCCTTCTCGCGGCGGCGGCGCCGACCATCGTCGCGCGCGACCGCGTCGCCGGCGCCCGCGCCGCGATCGCAGCCGGCGCAGGCATCATCGTCATGGACGACGGCTTCCAGAACCCGAGTCTCGAGAAGGACCTGTCGCTGCTCGTCGTCGATGGCGCCTACGGCTTCGGCAATGGCAGCCTCATCCCCGCCGGCCCGTTGCGCGAAAGCGTGGCAAGCGCACTCGCGCGCGCCGACGCGGTCGTGCTGATCGGCACGGACGAGGCCGGGGTCGCGGCGCGCGTTGCCGGCACGCGCGTGCTCGCGGCCGATCTCGCGCCGGTCGCGGGCACGCTGCCGGCAGGCCCGGTCGTTGCCTTCGCCGGGATCGGACGGCCACAAAAATTCTTCCGCACGATCGCTGCGAGCGGCGGGCTGCTCGTGGCGCAGCACGAATTTCCCGACCATCACCTCTATGCCGAGGCGGAGCTCGAGCGGCTTGCCGGCGAAGCCCAAAGGCTCGGCGCGCGGCTTGTCACGACCTCGAAGGATGCCGTTCGCCTTCAGCCGGCGTGGCGCGCGCGGGTGGCGGTGCTGGACGTCGAACTGCGCTGGCGCGACCCGGCGGCGCTCGACGCGCTCCTCGAGCCGCTCTTGCAGCGTGCACATGGCTGAGCGGCGCATCGGATACGTCGTCGAGGCGATGGCCGCGCGGCTCCTCTTCGCCTTCTTCCGGCGGCTTCCGATCGACCGGGCTTCGGCGGTTGGCGGCTTCATCGCGCGAACCGTCGGGCCGCATCTCGGTGCATCGAAGCGCGCGGTGACGAACCTGCGCCGCGCCATGCCCGAGCTTCGCGACGAGGACATCCGCCGCATCGTCATCGGCATGTGGGACAATCTCGGCCGCGTCATCGCCGAATTTCCGCACCTGGGCGAGATCGAGGTCTTCCGCCCCGGCGGCCGGGTCGAGGTGGTCGGCGCCGACGCATTCCTGACCGCGGCGGCGCACGAGCGGCGTTACATCTTCTTCTCGGCACATTACGGCAACTGGGAGATCGCGGCGCTTGCCGCGGCGCAGGCGAAGTTCCGCGTGGCGCAGGTCTATCGCGCCGCCAACAATCCGCTGATCGACCGCCTGATCCAGGAGGCGCGCGGCCCGATCGGCGGCGGTCTCATTCCGAAGGGCCCGGCCGCCGCGCGCCAGCTTCTGAAGGCGATGGAGAGCGGCCATGCGCTCTGCATGCTGGTCGACCAGAAGCTGAACGACGGCATCGCGGTGCCGTTCTTCGGGCGCGACGCGATGACCGCGCCGGCGCTGGCGCGGCTTGCCCGCCGCTTCGACTGCGTCGTCGTGCCGGTGCGGGTCGAGCGCCTCGAAGGCGCGCATTTCCGCCTCGTGTGCGAGAAGCCGCTGCATGTCCCGAAGACGCGCGACCAGCATGACGACGTGCTCGCGCTCATGACCGAGGTCAACGCCACGCTCGAGCGCTGGATCCGCGCCGATCCGAAACAGTGGTTCTGGCTGCACCGGCGCTGGCCGGACTGATCTAGACGCGCACGCCGCGCGCGATCTCGAGAAACTGGTTGGGATCGACGCGAATGGCGGCGCCCGTCGGACAGGCCGAGACGCAGGCCGGGCCGCTGCTCCGCCCCTGGCACATGTCGCACTTGACGGCGTGCTTCGGGCCGCTGTGCTGCGCCGCCGCCCCGTGCGAGAGATCCTCGCCCGGGCCGCTGCCCCAGCCGAACAGCAGCCACAGCAACAGATTGGGCTTCGGCCCCGGCGCCGCCGCCATGCGGATGACGTCGTAGGGACAGCTCCGCTCGCACGCGCCGCAGCCGATGCAGGATTCGGGATCGATATAGACCTCGCCGTTCAAGGCGCGGTGGATCGCGTCGGCGGGGCAGTCGATCATGCAATGCGGCTGCTCGCAATGGCGGCACGAGGTCGGCACGTGGAGCGTCGCGTAGGTCGGCCCCGCCTCGCGATTGAGGCGGCTGATGCCGCCATGCGTCTCGGCGCAGGCGCTCTCGCAATTGTTGCAGCGCGTGCACAGCGCCTCGTTGATGACGAGGATGTTGGTCGCCTCGCCGACGCCTTCGGCGAGGAAGTCGCTGAACACGCCGCCCGAGCCGCCGGGCTGGGCGATCGTCATGGTGTTCTCGCGCAGCTCGCGCTCCATGCGCGCCTTGAGCCGCTGGGTGAGCGCCGGATTGCGGGCGAGCACGCGCTGGAACACGGCGCCGTCGATGCGGATCGCCACCGTCTTGGTCGCGGCGACGACCGCCAGCTCCGCCGGCTGGTCGGACAGATAAGCGTGCTCGCCGAGCATATGCCCGGCCGGGAGATAGCGCAGCACCACGTCGCGGCCCCAGCTGCGGCAGGTCACCTTGGCCGAGCCCGACTGGATCAGGAACACGTCGGCCTTGGGCGCGCCCGGCGCGAGGATGGTCTGGCCGAACGCGAACGACACCGGCTTCGCCGCGGCGACCAGCTCGTCGAGGTCCGGGCCTGCCAGATCCTCGCTCACATATGCCCGGATCTGGCGCGGCGTCAGCGCCTCGTCGATCCGGCTCCTCGCGTGCGGCACCGAGCCGAACAGCTTGAGCGCGGCGCGGCGCGGCACCTCGATGAGGGTGCAGTCGCTGACCGCGCGCACGGTGGCCGAGCGCGGCCGGCCCGAGATGAGCCCCATCTCGCCGAAGAACTCGCCCTTGTGCAGGATGCGCTTCATCTGCAGCACGTCGGGCTGAACCTCGACGCCGACCGCGCCGTCGAGGATCGCGAAAATCGAATCGCCATAGTCGCCGAGGCGGATCATGGCATCGCCCGCCTTCTTGCGCACGAGCTTGCTGTCCAAGAGCACGTCGCCGAGGCCGAGACGGCCCATGCCGGCGAAGAGCGGGATGGTGCGGGCGATTTTCTGCAACGCCGCCTCGACATCGCGCTTGCGCACGATTTTCGCGAAGGTCTCGGCAAGCGCCGGCGTGTCGGCGGGCGCTGCCGGTTCGCCGGCGATGTGCTCGATCACCTCGAAGCCCTGGTTGAGGCAATGCTTGATGAGCGGGTATCCGGCAAGCGAGCCGACGACGTAGAGCCCCGGCACCGCGGACTGGTAATGCTCGTCGAGCGCGGGATCGGCGTCGTCGCCCTCGGTCTCGAAGGTGACGCCGCACGATTCGAGGAACTTGCGCGGCTTGACCGAGCCAATGCGCGCGATGACGTGGTCGCACGGGTGCTGCTCCTCGCGCCCCGCCACGCGCAGCACGATGCGGCGCTCCTCGATCCGCAGCGTCTCGGCGTCGTAGCGGCAGGCGATCCTGCCGTCGCGGATCGCCGCCTCGACCGCGGCGAGATTGGCGACCGTGACCTTTTCCGGCTTGAAGGTACGGCCGCGCACGACCATCGTGACGCGGTTCTGCTCGGCCAGCGCCAGCGCGTTCTCAATGGCCGTGTCGCCCGAGCCCACGACAAATATTTCGGCGCCGCCGTACTCGCGCGCGTCGCGCAGCTGATAGCGCACGCGCTCGGCGCCCGGCACCGAAAGCTTGGTGATGTTGCCCTGCGTCCCCATCGCGAGCACGACGTGCTCGGCTGCGATGGTGTCGCCGCGGGCAAGCTCGATGTGGAACGACCCCCCCTCGCGCGCGATGCGGATCGCTTCGCTGGCGATCCTGAGCCGCTTCAGGGCGCCGTTTGCGTCGAGCTCCTTGCGCCAGGTTGCGAGCACGCGCTCGACCGGGCCCTCGTCGAACGAGAGCGCAAGCCCCGGCTGCAAGGGCAGGCGCTTCGGCGTGCTCATGACGAGCTTGCCCTTGGCGAAATTGTGGATCGTGTCGGCGAAGTGCGCGCTGCGCTCGAGCATGACATGCTTCATGCCGCGGCGCGTCGCCTGCGAAGCTGCGGCGAGTCCGGCGGGACCCGATCCGACGATTACGAGCGGGAAGCTGTCCACGACGCCTATGGTGTGCGGGCGAGCCGGTAGGCGCTGAGGACGCCGAAATTCTTGGGCGTGACGAGCTCGCCGACATAGTGGCAGGCGAGCGCCGGATCCTCGGACGCGGCCGCGGCGAAGGATTGCGTCACATAGACGGCGCCGGGCGGCGTCACCGGCTCGAGCCGGGCGGCGCGCGTCACGTGCAGGCCGTAGAAGGTCAGCTCCTTCCTGACGAAGTCGTAGCCCTGCCATGTCTTGCCGAAATCGCCGGCGATGCGCGGGCGGAGCGTCGCCGGCAGGCCCAGCGCGGCAAACGGCACGGCGTCGAGCCGGTCCTGGAGATCGAGCGAGAAGTGCGCGGCAAGCGGCGCCGAATCGAACACGGCGATGATCGCGTCGCCCCATGAATTGTCGTAGAGCCGCCCGTCTTCGTGCGCCGCCATCACCTCGGCGACCGGGCGCATCACGCACTCGTGGAACACTGGGATGGCGTCGTCATCGAGGCGCGAGAACTCGGCGAAGTCGATCACCAGGATCGCGCGCGGCTCGCGGCAGAGGCGCGGCACGGAATGCGCAGTTGGCGCGCGCTCGTTGGTTCTTATGGTCTGTTCGGCCCGCATGGACAGCGGGTTTAAGGCCGAACGCCTTAACAGAAGGTCAGCCGGATCACCTTGCGGAGCGAACTATTTGCGCCGCTTTTGCGCGCTTTTTACGGGTCTTCGCCGCGACCTAGAGAAGCTTGCCCTGGCGCGTCTCGGGGCCGCGCGTTCCGCGCTTGTCGCGCGTTGCCGTGGCACTCACCGCGCCGTCGTGAAATTCGAGGAGGAGCGAGGCGCCGGGTGCCACTTGCGCTACGTCGGTCAGCACCGTGCCGCTGTCGCCGCGGACGCGCACATAGCCCTTCGCCATCACGCTGTCCTGCGCCTGCTGCCAGCTTTGCAGCCGCCCGCCGAGGCCTTCGAGCTTCGCCGCGCAATCGGCGACGAAGCGCAGCGCCGCCCGCGCAAGGCGAAGCGGCACGTCCTTGAGGCGCTGCTCGGCAAGGCGCACGAGATGGCCCAACGCAAGCGCGAGCCGCTCGGCGCGGTCGTCGAGCCGCTGCGTCGCGTTGCCGATGAGCGAGCGCGGATCGGGCAAGCCGCGCGCCGCCGCGCGCACATGCGCGCGCCATTCGCCGAACCGGCGCGTCATCGCCTTCGAACCGCGCAGCGCCTTGCCGTCGAGCTCGGCAATGAGCTCGAGCCGCACCGGCACCGCCATCTCGGCCGCCGCCGACGGCGTCGGCGCGCGCCGGTCGGCAGCGAAGTCGATGAGCGTCGTGTCGGTCTCGTGGCCCACGGCGGCGATCAAGGGGATCGATGACGCGGCGGCCGCGCGCACCACGATCTCCTCGTTGAACGGCATCAAATCCTCGAGGCTGCCGCCGCCGCGCGCGACGATGAGAAGATCGGGCCGCGGCGGCGTGCCGCCGGGCTCGAGGCGGTTGAAGCCCGCGATCGCGCCGGCCACCTGCTCGGCCGCGCCCTCGCCCTGCACGGAAACCGGCCACAGCAGCACGGTGCGCGGGAAGCGCTCCTTCAGACGGTGCAGGATGTCGCGGAACACGGCGCCCGTCGGCGAGGTGACGACGCCGATCACGGTGGGCAGATAGGGCAGGCGCTTCTTCCGCTCCTCGGCAAAGAGGCCTTCGGCGGCAAGTTTCGCCTTGCGGTCGGCCAGGAGCTTCAAAAGCGCGCCGACGCCCGCGAGCTCGATCGATTCGACGACGAGCTGATAGCGCGAGCGCCCGGGATATGTCGTGATCCGGCCGGTGCAGATGACCTCCATGCCGTCTTCGGGCTTGAACGAAAGCCGGGTCGAGCGCCAGCACACCGAATCGAGCACCGCCTCCTCGTCCTTCAAGGCGAAATAGCAATGGCCCGAGGCGACGCGCTTCCAGCCCGAGATCTCGCCGCGCACGCGGACATAGGCGAAATTCTGCTCGATCGTGCGCTTCAGGAGCGCGGCAATCTCGCTCACCGAATAGGGGGCGACGGCGGCGCGCGGCGGCGCGGCTTCGGTGGGGCTTTCGCTCATCGGCCGCTATGATAGAGCGAAGGACGCGGGGCAGCACGAGGGACGGCGCAGATGCGGGTTCTTATCGTCGGATCGGGCGGCCGGGAGCATGCGCTGGCCTGGGCGATCGCGGCATCTCCGCTCGCCGACGCGCTCTACTGCGCGCCCGGCAATCCCGGCATCGCGGAAGAGGCGACCTGCGTGCCGGTCGATGCGACCGACATCGGCGGCATCCTCGATCTGTGCCAGCGGGAGAGGATCGACTTCGTCGTGGTCGGGCCCGAGGCGCCGCTCGCGCTGGGCCTGGTCGACCGGCTCGAGGAATCCGGCATCGCGGCATTCGGGCCGAGCGCCAGGGCTGCGGCACTCGAAGCGTCGAAAGGCTTCACCAAGGATCTGTGCGCCAAGTACGGCATCCCGACGGCATCCTATCGCCGTTTCCGCGATGCCGGCGCGGCCAAGGCCCATGTGCGCCAGCACGGCGCGCCGATCGTGGTGAAGGCGGACGGGCTCGCCGCCGGCAAGGGCGTGACGGTGGCGATGACGCTCGCCGAAGCCGAGCATGCCATCGACGACGCGCTCATGGGGCAGAGATTCGGCGCGGCCGGCGCAGAGCTGGTGATCGAGGAGTTCCTCGAAGGCGAGGAGGCGAGTTTCTTTGCGCTGGTCGATGGCACGCACGCGCTGCCGCTGGGTTCGGCGCAGGACCACAAGCGCGCCTTCGACGGCGATACCGGCCCCAACACCGGCGGCATGGGCGCCTATTCGCCGGCGCCGTGCCTTACGCCTTCGCTCGAAGCGGAGGTGATGGCGCGGATCGTGCGGCCCACGGTGGCGGCGATGGCGGCCGAGGGGCGGCCCTACAAGGGCGTGCTCTATGCCGGCCTCATGCTGACCGAGGCCGGGCCGAAGCTCATCGAGTACAATTGCCGCTTCGGCGATCCCGAGGCGCAGGTACTGCTGCCGCGCATGCGCAGCGACCTTCTGCCGGCGCTCGCCGCTTCGCGCGACGGCGTGCTCAAGACTTTCGATCTGCGCTGGCACGAGGAGACGGCGCTGTGCGTCGTGCTGGCGGCCAAGGGCTATCCCGGCCCGTACGAGAAGGGCAGCGTGATCCAAGGGCTCGAGGCGCTCGCGGGCGACGCCAACGTGCTGCTGTTCCACGCCGGGACGAGGAGCGAGGGCGGCCGCCTCGTCGCCGACGGCGGCCGCGTGCTCGACGTGGTGGCGCTCGGGCGGAGCGTGGCCAAGGCGCAGGCGCGGGCCTATGCGGCGATCGACCGGATCGACTGGCCGGGCGGTTTTTGGCGCCGCGACATCGGCTGGCGCGCGGTCCTGGCCGAAAAGTCAAGCCATTGATTTTACTAATATATTCATCCTCTGCTACGGCTCCTCGCAATGGCAGGCAGGGAATTGGGTTCGTTCGGTAAAATCGCGAGCCTCCATCGGCAAATTGGCTTCGTTCGGTAATTTCGCCCCCAGCCGGGTCCGACGCAAATTGGGTTCGTTTCGTGATTTCGAGGTTTCCCCGGCCAGTCGTTCCTGAAAGCGCAAAGCGCCTGGCAGATCGGCGGCCAGGCGCTCAACCATGAAAGCACGACACCCGGGCAAGATCAACGTAAAATGCGTTCGACAGCCCTAAGGGTCAGGCCGCGGCCGGTGTGACCTCGGCGGCGATCCTGGCGCCCAACTCGCGCTCGGCCTTCGCCAGATCGTAGGCAGCCTGGAGACGCAGCCAGATCTCGGCGGAGCCTCCGAGAAAGCGGGCAAGCCGGAGCGCCGTGTCCGGCGTAATCGCGCGCCGCCCGCGGACGATGTCGCCGATGCGCGATGCGGGAAGACGCAAGGCAAGCGACAGCGCATGCGCGGAAAGTCCACGGGCCTGGATCTCGTCCTTCAGGATTTCGCCCGGGTGCGGCACGGGACCGGCGAGCTTGCGTGTTCGTGCAATCGGCATCGAACCCTTCTCCTCAATGATAGTCGACAATTTCCACGTTCCAGGCATGACCCTCGCGAAACTCGAATGTGATTCTCCAAGGTCCGCCTGCCGAGATCGCCCATTGTCCGCGCCGTTCGCCGCGCAGCCTGTGAAGAGCGACAGAGGCAAGACCGGTAAGGTCTTGAAGGCGCTCCGCCTCGTCGAGCAGCCTGAGGCGGCGGCGGGCAAGCGCTTCGTCGAGCCCCGAAAAACGCCCTTTGCCCTCTTCGGCAAAGCGCTGCGTCGTCCGGTTGGCCCAGGATTTTATCACCCGGCAAATGTATAACGCCCGGCGTTAAATGGCAAGCGGATCGGCGGTTCCTTATCTGCACGCCGCAAGGAACCACCGGGGCGGAGTAACATCGAGGCTTCTCGGGCCGCTGAGGAGCTTTCGCCATGAGACGCACGCGCAGGACACCAAGCTTGGGCGCAATGAGACGATGGCTCGTGGCGGCGATGGCGCTCGGCGCGATTTCGCTCTTCGGCGGTCACGCCTTGGCGCAGGATGCCTATACCAGGGTCGACTGCGCCAGCGCCGACGCGCACCTGCTGCCGCCAGCCGGGCTCCAGGCCAATTGCTATCAAGGCCCGTTCGAAAAGACGCAAGGCGTGTACGATTGCCGGCTGGCCAACGTCACCATCGGAGTTCCCCCCGACGCGAATGCGCCGAGCTTCTTTGTGCGGGCGCGGTATCCCAGCATTTCCAGCAAGCTCTGTGCCACGACCGGCTTCACGAATCCGACCGGCGCCATGCAGCATATTCACAAGTTCGTCGAGAGCCAGGCGACGAACTGGTCGGCGCTGCAGCCCGTCGGCGACGATATCCAGGTGATGTTCTTCGACGCAAAAAACCAGACGCGCAACGGCAAGTGCTTCACGTTCACGAAGACGGGTCCAGGCGCGGGAAAGACGGGCGCCGGCCACGCCTACACGTTCATCGGCTTCTTCTGCAAGGCGCCGGGCCAGCCGCTCGATGCAACCATTGCCTCGGCGCTGGTCAATGGCCTTCAGCTGCGGCCGTGAGCACCGGCGATTTTGCGGCGCGCGACGGCGCCTAGCGTCTCTCTGCGAAGAACCGCCGCATAAGCTCGGATGCCCGCGCTTCGTCGATGCCGCCGTAAATTTCCGGGCGGTGGTGGCAGGTCGGCTGCGTGAAGAAGCGCGGGCCGTGCTCGACCGCCCCCCCCTTCGGGTCGGGAGCGCCAAAATAAAGGCGGCGGATGCGGGCGAACGAGATCGCGGCGGCGCACATGGCGCAGGGCTCGAGCGTGACATAGAGGTCGCACGCATCGAGCCTGGGCGCACCGCGCGCGGCGGCGGCGGCGCGCAGCGCCAGAAGTTCGGCGTGCGCCGTGGGATCGGACAGTTCCTCGACCCGGTTGCCGGCGCGCGCCAGCACGGCACCCGTCAGCGCATCGACCACGACCGCGCCGACCGGCACCTCGCCGCGGAGAAACGCGGCTTCGGCATCTTCGAAGGCGAGGGTCATGGGCGATATGCTCATCGGGCGCTACTATAGGGGCCATGGCGCAGCCCATCATCGGCCTTACGCTCGACCGCGAGGAAGCGGGCGGATATTCGAAGACGCACCCGTGGTACGCGCTGCGCGAGAATTACTGCGACGCGATCGTCGCCGCGGGCGGCGTGCCAGTGCTGCTGCCGCACGAGGACGCGGCGATCGGATCGTATCTCGCGCTGATCGGGGGGCTCGTCGTCACCGGCGGCGCGTTCGACGTGGACCCGAGCCTGTTCGGCGCGGCAAGCCGGCACGAGAGCGTGACCTTGAAGGAGCGGCGGACCGATTTCGAGCTCGCCATCACGCGCGCCGCGATTGCGCGCGATCTGCCGGTGCTCGGCATCTGCGGCGGGCAGCAGCTTTTGAATGTGGCCTTGGGCGGCACGCTGGTGCAGCACATCCCGGACGAGGTGGCGAATGCGCTGGCGCACGAGCAGCCCAATCCGCGCACCGAGCCGGGGCACATTGTCACGATCGCCAAAGGCACCCTCCTCCACCGCATCGCGGGCGCCGAGCGTCTGGCCGTCAACAGCGCGCATCATCAGGCGGTGAAGGCGCCGGGCGCGGGCCTCATCGTCGATGCGGTGGCGGACGACGGCGTCATCGAGGGGATCGAGGCGCCCGGCCGCCGCTTCTGTTTGGGCGTGCAGTGGCATCCGGAATATCTTCTGTCGGACGGCGACCGGCGCATCTTTCAATCCTTCATCGCCGCCTGTGGCTGAGCGCATCGCCAAGCTCATCGCGCGCGCCGGATTGTGCTCGCGCCGCGAGGCCGAGCGCTGGATCGCGGAAGGCCGCGTCAGCGTCGCGGGCACGGTGCTGACGAGTCCGGCCGTCGCCGTCTCGGCCGAGGACGACATCCGGGTCGACGGCAAGCCGCTCCCGAGCCCCGAGCGCGCGCGGCTGTGGCGCTATCACAAGCCCAGGGGACTCGTCACGACGCACAAGGACGAGCGCGGCCGCGACACCGTCTTCGCGCATCTGCCGAAGGAGATGCCGCGCGTCGTCTCGGTGGGACGGCTCGATCTCAATTCCGAGGGGCTGCTGCTTCTGACCAACGACGGCGAGCTTGCGCGCGCGCTCGAGCTGCCGGCGCGCGGCTGGATCCGGCGCTATCGCGTGCGCGTTCACGGCGAGCCCGACGCCGCTGCGCTTGCCGCGCTCGAAAAGGGCGTGACGATCGCGGGCGTCAAATACGGGCCGATCCGCGCCGCGCTCGACAAGCGCCAGGGCTCGAACGCGTGGCTTACGGTCGGCCTCGCGGAGGGCAAGAACCGCGAAGTCAGGCGCGTCATGGAGCATCTGGGATTGGGCGTGACGCGGCTCATCCGCTTGGCCTACGGCCCCTTCCAACTGGGCCATCTCGCGCGTGGCGAGACATCGGAGGTGCCGCGCAAAGTTCTGGCGGAGCAACTGGGCAATGCGGATCATCGCCGGCCGGCATCGCGGCAAACGGCTTGAGGCGCCGGAGGGGCCGGCGGTGCGGCCGACCTCGGAGCGCGCGCGCGAGGCGGTGTTCGACATACTTGCGCACGGGCGCTTTGCCGAAGCGCCGCTCTATGACGAGGCGCGCGTCTTGGATGCCTTTGCCGGCACCGGCGCCATGGGGCTCGAGGCGCTGTCGCGCGGCGCGCGCTTTGCCACGTTCATCGAGCGCGAGCCGGCGGCGCGAGCAGCCCTTGCGCGCAACATCGCGGCACTCGGCGAGGGGGCCAAATGCGCGGTGCTCGCGGCCAACGCGCTCCGGCCGCCGCGCGGCACGGCGTGCGAACTGGCGTTCATCGATCCGCCCTACGGCAAGGCGATGGGCGCATCGTCGCTCGAAGCGCTGGCCCACGCGGGCTGGCTGGCGCCGGGCGCACTCGTCGTGCTCGAGCTTGGCGCGCGCGAGGAGTTTGCGCCACCCGCGGGCTTCGCGCTGCTGCACGAGCGCCGCTATGGCGCCGCGCGCATCTTGTTCCTGCGCTTCGGCGCGTAAGATTTCCTCGGCGCATCCTCGGCAAAAAACCTGGCGGGTGACGTACGCGCACGCATGGGGCAAGATCGCCGGAAATCATGGGAGGGGACGATGCGGCTTTGGGGCGTGGCGGTCGTTGCATTGCTTGCGGGCGCGGGCGCGGCGCAGGCGCAGGCGCCGATCAGGATCGGCTTTGCCGACCAGGAGACGGGCGGCAGCGCCGGTGTCGGCAAGCAATACGTAGTGACGGCGGAGATCTGGGCGAACGACGTGAACGCCAAGGGCGGGCTCCTGGGCCGCAAGGTCGAACTCGTCCATTACGACGACCAGAGCAACCCGGCGCTCGATCCGGCGATCTATACGAAGCTTCTCGATGTCGACAAGGTCGATCTGCTGACGGCGTCCGGCACGAATTACAGCTCGGCCGCGATGCCGGTCATCATCCAGCACAATGCGCTCGTCATCGACACGCTGTCGCTCGCGGTCAACGACGAGTTCCATTATCCGCGCTTCTTCCAGACCATGCCCTATGGGCCCAACGGCAAGGACGCGATCTCGGCCGGATTTTTCGCGGCGGCGATGTCGATGAACCCCAAGCCCGCGACAGTGGCGCTGACCGGCGCCGATGCGGAATTCTCGAAGAACGCGATCGAAGGGGCGAAGCACCACATCGCGAAGTATGGCCTGAAGATCGTCTATGACCGGGTCTATCCGCCGAACCAGGTCGATTTCAGCCCGGTCGTGCAGTCGATCAAGGCGGCCAATGCCGATCTCGTCTTCCTTGCCGCATATCCGGCGGACAGCGCCGGCTTCCTGCGCGCGGTCGAAGAGCAGGGACTCACCGCCAAGATGTTCGGCGGCGCGATCGTCGGGCCGCAGCTCGGCACGATCAAGGCGCAGATGGGCGAGCATCTGAACGGCATCGTCGATTACGAGCTGTTCGTGCACGAGAAGACGATGGAGTTTCCCGGCATCGACGAGTTCATCGCCAAATACCGCGCGCGCGCCAAGGAGGCCGGCACCGATCCCTTGGGCTTCTACGTGCCGCCGCTCGTCTATGCGACGTTCCAGGTGCTGGAGCAGGCGGTCGCGGGGACGAAGTCCCTGGACCAGGACAAGCTCGCCAAATACATCCACACCACTTCGTTCAAGACGGTCTATGGCGAGATCGCGTTCGGCGATGATGGCGAGTGGCGCAAGCCCCGCATTCTCACCGTGCAGTACCAGGGCGTCAAAGGCCACGAGCTCGAACAGTTCGAGAAGCCCGGCGAGACGCCGATCCTCGACCCGCCTGACTTCAAGACCGGCACGCTGCAATACCCCTTCGCGTCAGGGAAGTAGGGTCAGCGCCGCCCGAACAATCGCTCGATGTCGGCGCGCTTCAGCTCGACATAGGTCGGGCGCCCGTGGTTGCACTGGCCGGAGTGCGGCGTCGCCTCCATCTGGCGCAGGAGCGCGTTCATCTCGGCCTGGGACAGGCGGCGGCCGGCGCGGACGCTGCAATGACATGCGATCGTGCCGCACACGCTCTCGAGCCGCTCCTTCAAGGAGAGCGCGTCGCCCCATTCCGAAAGCTCGTCGGCGAGGTCGCGGACGAGCGCTTTGGCGTCGAGGCCGGGGACGAGCGCCGGCACCTCGCGCACCAACACGGCGCCGCTGCCGAAGCGCTCGATGACGAAGCCCAGCTCGGCAAGTTCCGGGGCCCGCGCCATGAGGCGAGCGGCCGCGGCCTCGTCGAGCTCGACCACGTCGGGCAGCAGCAGGATCTGGCGCGGCACGCCGGAAGAGCCGAGCGCCGCCTTCATGCGCTCGTAGACGAGGCGCTCGTGCGCCGCATGCTGATCGACGATGACGAGCCCGTCGCTCGTCTCGGCCACGACATAGGTTTCGTGCAGCTGCGCCAAGGCCGCGCCCAGGGGATAGGACGCGGCGCGCGCTGCGGCCGCTTCGGTCGGGCGCGCGGATGGCGCGAGATCGTCGAGCGGCGCCTGCGCGGCATAAGACGCCGCCCCCTCGGCAAGCCCGGGCGCTGCCCACGAGTGCGGATTTCCCGGCGCCCAGGCGCGCGGGCTGAACGAGGCGAGCGCCGCGTCCGCGACCGTGGTCGAGGCGCGATGCGCGGCGCCCTGCAAGGCCTGGCGCAAGGCGCCGACGATGAGGCCGCGCACCGCGCCGGCATCGTGGAACCGCACCTCGGCTTTCGCCGGATGGACATTGACGTTGACCGCATCCTCGGGCGCGGACAGAAAGAGCGCCACCATCGGATGGCGGTCGTTCGCCAAGAAATCCTGGTAGGCGCCGCGCACCGCGCCGGCCAAGAGCTTGTCGCGCACCGGGCGCGCATTGACGAAGAGATACTGGTCGCGCGAGGTGGCGCGGTTCAAGGTCGGAAGCCCGGCGAATCCGGTGAGGACGAAGCCGTCGCGCTCGGCGGAAATCTCGAGCGCGTTCGCGGCGAACTCGTCGCCGAGGATCGCGGCCAACCGCGCGCGCCGCGCCGATTCGGGCGAACCCTCCTGCGCCTGCAGGCGCACATGCGCGCGATTGTCGTCGCCGGTGACGGCGAACGCGATCTGGGGATACGCCATCGCGAGGCGCAGCACCGCGTCCAGCGCCTGCTCGCGCTCGGAGCGGGGCGATTTCAGGAATTTGAGCCGGGCCGGTGTGGCGAAGAACAGGTCGCGCACCTCGACCAGCGTGCCGCCCGCGAGCGATGCCGGGACGGGCGCGCGCTTCTCGCCGCCCTCGACCGCGAGCGACCATGCCTCGGCTTCGCCGCGGCGGCGACTCGTGACGCAGAGTCGGCTCACCGCGCCGATCGACGGCAGCGCCTCGCCGCGGAATCCGAGCGTGCGGATACTGAGGAGATCGTCGTCCGGCAGCTTCGAGGTGCAGTGCCGCTCGACCGCGAGGAGAAGCTCGTCGCAGGTCATGCCGATGCCATCGTCGCGCACCGCAATGAGGCTTTGCCCGCCGGCCAGAAGCGTCACCTCGATGCGGGAGGATCCGGCGTCGATCGCGTTTTCGACCAGCTCTTTCAGCGCCGAGGCCGGGCGCTCCACCACCTCGCCGGCGGCGATGCGATTGACGACGACGGGCGGGAGCTGGCGCAGCATCGCCGTCATTGTGCCCCTTGGGGCACGCGACGCCAAGCTTCGTTGAGACTCAGAACAGCCAGCCGAACCAGCCGCCCGACGTGCCGTCCTGCGTGCGCTCGATCTTGGGCTTGCCGCTCAATGCGGGAGCGGCGTCCGCCGCGCCGCCCTTGAGGCGGTCGGCCTCGGCGACGGGATTGATCACCGCATCGGTCGGCCCAAGCTTCGGCTCCTGGCGCCAGAAGGCGAGCTTGTCGACGAAACTGTCGCTGATCTGCGAGCTTGCATCGGTTTCGACGAGCTGGCGGATGTCCTTGGGCGCATCGGCCGCGCCCGCTTCCTTCAGCAGTTCGGACTCGCCGGCGCTGCGCTGCGCGGCCGCCGGCGGCAGGTTCGATTTCGCATCCTCGCCGGCGCGGAACACGGTCTGGCGGGCCTGCTCGGATGTGGTCTGCTCCTGCGGGCGCTGCGCGCCGATGCGCGGCGGACGCAGCGAATAATCGGGCGGCACCGCCAAGGGCGCGCGCGACACCACGGCGAATTCGTCGGGGATGACCTTTTCCCTGCCGATCGCGCGATTGAAGCTGTCGCAGCCGCCGAGCGCAGCAACGGCAAGTAACAGGGAAAGGATTAACGAGACCCGGAAAGACAAAGCGACTACTCCGAAAGCTCCCCTAATTAGGCGCTTCGCGCCGCCCGCGCAAGCCGTCGATCACCATGAGCCCGACCCCGACCGAGATCGCCGCGTCGGCCAGATTGAACACGAACCAGTGCCAGTTACCAGCATGGAAATCGAGAAAATCGACGACCGCGCCGCGAATGAGCCGGTCGATGACGTTGCCGATCGCGCCGCCGACGACGAGGCCGATCGCGACCTGCAACAGCCGATCGTGCGCGCGCGTCAACCACACCAAAAGCGCCCCGACGATCGCCGCGGCGATGAGCGTGAAGACGAGCGCGTTCATCGCCGCATTGGTGTTGAACAGACCGAAGCTCATGCCGCGATTCATGGTGAGCGCGAAATTGAGCATCGGCAGCACGGCGATGACCCGCACGCCCTCCGACGCGGCGAAGAGATGCAGGATCGCGAGCTTCGCCCCCTGATCGACGAGCGCAGCAACGGCCGCAACGGCAAGGCCCAAGCGCATGTCAGAACCGATCGGAGGAATGCCGTACCTCATTCCGCGGCGGGGAGGCCGATCGAGGCGACGGCGTCGGCGCAGCGATGGCAGAGATCGGGGGGCCCGGGCGGTTCGCCGACTTCGGGAAGGACGCGCCAGCAGCGCTGGCATTTGTCGCCGGACGCGAGCGCAACCTGCACGCCGACGCCCGGCACGTCGGCGAGCGTGAAGGCGCTGTCGGGCGGCGGCTCGGTCCGCAGCCGGGCCGCCGAGGTGATGCAGAGTTCGGCCAGATCCAATCCCGCCAGCGTCGCCGCGTCGTCGGGCGCGTAGAGCTCGATCTCGGCCTGGAGGCTCGAGCCCAGGCGCTTTTCCGCGCGCGCGATCTCGATGGCCCCGGTGACGACGCGGCGCAGATCGCGGATGCGGCCCCATTTGGCGGCCAAGGCCTCGTCGCGCCAGCGCGCCGGAAGCTCGGGAAAAAGCTCGAGATGGACGCTTCGCCCCTCGCCGTCGCCGTGGCGCTGGAGCCATGCCTCCTCGGCGGTGAAGCACAGGACTGGCGCCAGCCAGCGCGCGAGGCAGTCGAACGCGCGGTCGAACACGGTGCGCGCCGCGCGCCGGCGGCTGGCGTCGGGCGGATCGCAATAGAGCGCGTCCTTGCGCACGTCGAAATAGAACGCCGAGAGATCGACCGCGCAGAACCCGTGGAGCGCGGTGAAGAGCGTGTGGAAATCATAGGCGGCGGCGCAGCTCCGCACGAGTTCGCCAAGCTCGGCGAGGCGGTGCAGGATGTAGCGCTCGAGCTCGGGCATCGCGTCGTCGCCGATGCGCTCCTCGGGCCTGAAGCCGGCGAGCGCGCCCAGGAGATAGCGCAGCGTGTTGCGCAAGCGGCGATAGACGTCGGCCTGGTATTTAAGGATCTCGGGCCCGATGCGCAGATCCTCGGAATAATCCGACGCGACGACCCAGAGCCGCAGGATGTCGGCGCCGCTCTTCTCCACCACGTCCTGGGGCGAGACGACGTTGCCCAAGGACTTCGACATCTTGCGGCCTTCCTCGTCGAGGACGAAGCCGTGCGTCAGCACCGCGTCGTAGGGCGCGCGGCCGCGCGTGCCGCACGATTCGAGGAGCGAGCTGTGGAACCAGCCGCGATGCTGGTCCGAGCCTTCGAGATAGAGCGAGGCCGGCCAGGCGAGATCGGGCCGCCGCTCCAAGACAAAGGCATGGGTCGAGCCGCTGTCGAACCAGACATCGACGATGTCGGTCACCGGCTCGAAATCGGCGGGATCGCGGCCGGCGCCCAAAAATTCGCGCGGATCGGTGTCGTACCAGGCGTCGGCGCCGCGCGCCTCGAACGCGGCGGCGATGCGGTCCACGACGGCCTGATCGCGCAACGGCTCGCCGGTGCGGCGGTCGACGAACACGGCGATCGGCACGCCCCAGGCGCGCTGGCGCGAGATGCACCAGTCGGGCCGCGTCTCGATCATGGCGCGAATGCGGTTCTCGCCCTGCGGCGGAAACCACTTGGTCGCGGCGATCGCGGCGAGCGCCTTGTCGCGCAGCCCGTTGGCCGCCATGGAAATGAACCATTGCGGCGTGGTGCGGAAGATGAGCGGCGCCTTCGAGCGCCAGGAATGCGGATAGGAGTGAACGAGCTTCGCCTCGGCGAGGAGGCAGCCGGCGGCCGCGATCGCATCGATCACGGCGCGGTTGGCGTCGCCCGGCTTGCCGCTGGGGAGATAGACGCGCTTGCCGGCGAACAGCGGCACTTGCGGCAAATAGGCGCCGTCGTCGCCGACCGTCTGCGGCACTTCGAGGTGGAACTTGCGGCCCAGCTCGTAATCGTCCTCGCCGTGGCCGGGCGCGATATGGACGAATCCGGTGCCGTCGCTTTCGGTGACGAAAGACGCGGGCAGCAGCGGCACGTCGAAATCGTAGCCCTGGCCCTTCAGCGGATGGCGGCACAAGGCCCCGGCCAGCGCGCTCCCCTTGAAAAAGGTGAGGGTCTGGCCGATGAAGCTCATCTGCTCCTCGAGCGCGGTGCGGCGCGATTGCGCGACGACGATGCGCTCGCCGACCTTGGCGCGGCTCGTGGGCCCGGCCGCGCCCACTTCGAGCAGCAGGTACTCGATGTCCTCGCCATAGGCGATGGCGCGGTTGCCGGGGAGCGTCCAGGGCGTCGTCGTCCAGATCACGATGGACGCGGTGCCGAAGGATTTGGGCAGGCCCGGCCGGAACTGCACCACCGGGAACTTGACCCAGACCTGGTCCGAGGTGTGGTCGTGGTATTCGATCTCGGCCTCGGCCAGCGCGGTCTTCTCGACGACCGACCACATCACCGGCTTCGACCCCTTGTAGAGGCCGCCATTCATCAGGAACTTGCCGATCTCGCGCACGATCTGCGCCTCGGCCGCGTGGCTCATGGTGGTGTAGGGGTGGCGCCAGTCGCCGACCACGCCGAGGCGCTGGAACTCCGCGCTCTGGACGCCGATCCAATGCTGCGCGAACTCGCGGCATTCCTGGCGGAATTCGAGCACGGGCACGTCGTCCTTCGAGCGCTTCTTGGCGCGGTATTCCTCCTCGATCTTCCATTCGATCGGCAGGCCGTGGCAGTCCCAGCCGGGCACGTAATTGGCGTCGAAGCCCAGCATCTGCTGCGCGCGATTGATCACGTCCTTCAGGATCTTGTTGAGCGCGTGGCCGATATGGAGATTGCCGTTGGCATAGGGCGGCCCGTCATGCAGCACGAATTTCTGCCGGCCCTTGGCGGCCTGGCGCTGGCGCGCATAGAGGTCGATCGCCGCCCAGCGCGCGAGCAGGTCCGGCTCGCGCTTCGGCAGGTCGCCGCGCATCGGGAAGCCGGTCTGCGGCAGAAAGACGGTTGGGCGGTAGTCGGTTGCCATCTCAGCCCTCGGGCGAATGCATATAGCGTAAAAGGGCATCGATCAACCGGCCGCTGCGGTTGCCCCGCTCCTGGCGATAGAATGGCCAAGGGGAGATGAGCTTGCCGGAACAGCGGGTCGAGCGGCGGCTGGCGGCGATCTTGGGGGCGGATGTCGCGGGCTACTCGCGCCTCATGCCATCGCCAAAATTCCTCATCCTTGTAAGTCGGAAGCGGCCGCATCGGCTAGAGTGGTGGGTGCGGTGGCAGTGGGGAGACCGGCTCATCCTGGGGCCAGGAAGCCCGTCGCTCAGCCTGGCTCTCCCATTGCCGATCCATTGAACCCGGACAGTCGTGTGGGCCGCAGCGCGAGCCCGGTTAAGCAAGGCAGGGCTTCGATGGACGCGAAGTATGTTGGCATCGATGTATCGAAGGACCGGTTGGACGTGCATGTGCGGCCAACGGGGGAGACCTTCGCCGTCGCGCGCGACGGCGAAGGACTGGCGGCTTTGGTCGATCGGCTGCGGTCGCTTCAGCCGCTTCTGGTCGCGGTCGAGGCGACCGGCGGCTTCGAGATGACGGTTGCCGCGGCGGTTGGCGGTGCCGGCCTGCCGCTGGCGGTGGTCAACCCGGCGCAGGTGCGTCACTACGCGCAGGCGCTCGGCCGGCGGGCGAAGACCGACGCGATCGATGCCGAGGTGATCGCCCGGTTCGCCGAGGCGACGCATCCGGAGCCGCGGCCGCTCCCGGACGAGGACACGCAGGCGCTGGCCGATTTGGTCACGCGCCGGCGGCAGATCATCGTCATGATGGTGGCCGAGCGCCAGCGCGCGGCGCGCCTGCCGAAGCGGCTCAAGCGGAGCTGCGAGCGGGTGATCCGCGTGCTCGAGAAGGAGCTCGCGGCGCTCGACCAGGACATCGGCACCACCGTGCGCGGCTCGCCGGCCTGGCGCGAGACGGAGAATCTCCTCGCCTCGGTGCCAAGCGTCGGCGACATTACCGCCCGCACGCTTATCGCCGAACTGCCCGAGCTTGGCACGCTCGATCGCCGCAAGATCGCCAGCCTGGTCGGCGTCGCGCCCTTCACCCGCCAGTCGGGTCGTTGGCACGGCAAGTCCTTCATCGGCGGCGGCCGGCCGGAACGTCCGCGCCGCCCTCTTTGTCGCCACCATGTCGGCGGTCCGTCATAACCCCACCATCCGCGCCTTCCGCCAGAGGCTGCTCGCCAAAGGCAAGCCGAAGATGGTCGTCATGGTCGCCTGCATGCGCAAGCTCCTCACCATCTTGAATGCAATCCTGAGAGACCGTAAGCCATGGCAAACCGCTTGACGCGCAACACAGTCGCTGAGCGAAGCGCGCAACAGCGCGCAGTCGAAGGACGCACGATAATGTTGCAGCACCGCTTCAGCTTTTGGCTGCCTCGGCGTTTCGGGCAAACCTGAGGCGCCAGACCAGCGCCGAGCCGAGCCAGGCGGCGAGGAAGAAGGCGATGACGGCATAGCCGATGCCGGCGAAATTCTCGTTGAGCGACGTGACGAGGCGCCAGAACGGGCCTTCGAACCCGAGCCGGTCGGCGGCGAGGCCCAATGCCTCGATGCCGCCCACGACGACGGCCACCACCACCGAGACGAGCGTGATGGTGAAATTATAGAAGAGTTTTCGCATCGGCTCGACGAAGGCCCAGCCATAGGCGCCGACCATCAGCACGCTGTCGGTCGTATCGACCAAGGCCATGCCGGCGGCGAACAGCGCGGGGAAGATCATCACTGCATAGAACGGCAGACCCTTGGCGCTTTCGGCGGCGGAGATGCCCAAGACCGCGATCTCGGTCGCGGTGTCGAATCCCAAGCCGAAGAGAAAACCCAGCGGATACATGTGCCAGGATTTGCCGACGAGGCGGAAGAGCGGCCGGAACATCCGCGCCCACAGGCCGCGCTGGCCGAGCACGGCATCGAGCTCCGCCTCGTCGAGTGCCGCGCCGCGCCCGACCGCACGCAGCCGCTTCCACACCGCGCCAAGCACGACGATGTTGACCGCCGCCACGAGAAACAGCACGAGCACCGAAAGCAAGGTGCCGATGAGCGCGCCGCTCTCGCGCAGCGCCGCGAAGTGGCCCTCGAAGCTCCGAGCCCCGAGTGCCAACGCGGCCGAGGCGAGCGCCACCACCGTCGCGTGGCCCAATGAGAAATAGAACCCGGCCGCGACCGGGCGCCGGCCCTCCTGCATGAGCTTGCGCGTGATGTTGTCGATGGCGGCGATGTGATCGGCATCGACCGCGTGGCGCAGGCCAAAGCTGTAGGCGAGAAACGCCGTGCCGAGCAGCACCGGCCGGTCGTGAAACACCGCAAGCGCCGCCGCCCACGCCGCGAGATTGCCGGCGCCGAGCACGGCATAAAGCAAGACGAGGTTCTTACGCATCGTCTTCGAGCGCGAGCTTGACGCCGCCGCGCAGCACGTCGCGCGCCTTCTGGCAATCGGACGATATCTGCGCCTTCAAGGCGTCGAGGCCGGCAAAGCGCTGCTCCGGCCGCAAATGCTCGACGAAGGCGACGCGCAGCGGCCGCCCGTAAAGGTCGCCGGAGAAATCGAAGAGATGCGCCTCGAGCCGGAGGTCGCGGCCGCCGACGGTCGGCCGCCAGCCGAGATTGGCGGCGCCGTCATACGAGCGCACGGCACCGCCCTCGCCGACCGCGACGCGCACCGCATAGACGCCGGGCGCCGGGCGGAGATAGTCGGCGAGGCCCAGATTCGCGGTGGGGAATCCTATGGTGCGGCCGAGCCGGTCGCCGCTCTGCACATGGCCGCCCACCTCCCACCAGCGTCCGAGCAGCGACGCCGCCTCGCGCGGGCGGCCTTCGACCAGATGCTTGCGGATGAGCGTCGAGGAATAGGCCGCACCGCTCGCATTCGCGACCGGATCGACGACGTTGACGCCGAACCCGTGCTGCGCGCCCAGTTCGCGCAACAGCGCCGGATTGCCGCACCGGCCGTTGCCGAAGACGAAATCGTATCCGACCACGACCTGGCGCACGCCGAACGCATCGACCAGCAGCTCGCGCACGAATTCCTCGGCGGTCTTCCGGGCGAAATCGTGCGTGAAGGGGCGCGCGACCAGCAGCTCGACGCCGAGCCCCGCCATGAGCCGCACCTTGTCGCGGAACGGCGTCAGGCGAAAGGGCGCGGTGCCGGGCTGGAACACGCTTCTGGGGTGCGGCTCGAAGGTGAGGACGGCGCAGCGCGCCCCGGCCGCCCGCGCTCGTGCGCGCGCCTCGGCCAGCACGGTCTGGTGGCCGAGATGGAGTCCGTCGAAATTGCCGATGGCGAGAACCGCGCCGCGATCGGCGCCTTGGGCCCGCCCGTACCGGAGAATGCGCATCCGGGCGGCAAGATAGAAGGTGGCGCGCAGTCCCGCCAGAATGCTCCGCCCGAAGGGAGGATCAGCCGCGCTTCGGCACCAGCGCCATGGCCTCGCCGTCCACCACCACGGTGTCGCCGACGAGGCATTGCGTCTTGAGCACGACGCGGCCGCGCTCTTGGATGATCTCGGACACGGTGACGCGCGCCTCGACCGTGTCGCCGATCCGCACCGGCGCCTTGAAGGCCAAGGTCTGCGACAGATAGACCGTGCCCGGCCCCGGCATGATCGCAAGCGCGGTCGAGAAATAGCTCGCCGTCAGCATGCCGTGCGCCACGCGCCCCTTGAAGCGGGTCGTGCGGGCGAAATCCTCGTCGAGATGCAACGGATTGTGATCGCCGGTGAGGTCGGCAAAGGTGCGCACGTCGGCATCGGTGATTGTGTGCCGGTAGGACGCGGTCATGCCGACCGCCAAATCCTCGAGCGCGTAGGCGCGCCGCACGTCGTGGCGCAGAACGTCATCCATGTACCACCTCTAAACCACTGATTTCGCGCCCGTTTGAACCTGCGCTCCCGTTGATTTTGTGCGCCGCACCTTAACCGCTCGTTGGGTGCCGGGCAAGGAAATGCTACCGCTTTCGTGCCAAGCGAACATTCGGATTGGGCCGGAGTTCGCACCGGCACAAATTTTCCCTGCGCGGGTGCCCTTTGCCGGGGCGCGATGCGAAGCTAAGCTCTGGCAGAACCCGTGCAATTCCGGAGCATTCTGTGGAGGACGGCGCCGCACCGTTGCGGGAGATGTGGTATTTCGCGCTCACCGGCGCGCGCCTGAAGCGCGGCCGGACGGTCGCGAAGACCATCCTGGGCGAGCCGGTCCTGCTCGGCCGGGACGAGGCCGGCGTGGTGTTCGCGCTGCGCGACCTGTGCCCGCATCGCGGCATTCCGCTGCGCCATGGAAGGTTCGACGGGCGCGAGCTCGAATGCTGCTATCACGGCTGGCGCTTCGAGCCTTCCGGGCGCTGTGTCGCCATCCCGTCGCTCGCCGAGGGCGAGAATGTGGAGATCGGCCGCATCCGCGTGCGCTCCTATCCGGCGCGCGAGGTGCAGGGCAATGTCTGGGTGTTCTTCGGCGCGAAGCCCGAGGCGGCGCCGGACATCCCGGTTCTGCCCGATCTCGGCGAGCGCGCGCCCGACCTTTACGAGAGCGTGCGCATGAAATGCGGCATCGACCATGCCGTTATCGGCCTCATGGACCCGGCGCACGGGCCGTTCGTCCATCGCGCCTGGTGGTGGCGCTCGCGCGCTTCGATCCATGCCAAGGAAAAGGCCTTCGCGCCGAGCCCCTGGGGCTTCACCATGCTGCGCCATGCGCCGTCGCGGAACAGCAATGCCTATCGCATCCTGGGCGGCGCGCCCGAGACCGAGATCGCCTTCCGCCTGCCGAGCGTCAGGATCGAGGACGTGCGCGTCGGCCGCAACCGGCTCGTGAACCTCACTGCGGTGACGCCGCTCGGGCCGGGAGAGAGCGAGGTGAACCACGCGATCTACTGGACCCTGCCGCGGCTCGGGGCGCTCAAACCGCTGCTTCGCCCGTTCGTGCGCGCGTTTTTGGGCCAGGACCGCGACATCATGACGATGCAGGCGGAGGGCTTGCGCTACGATCCGACGCTCCTTCTGATCGGCGACGCCGACCAGCAGGCGAAATGGTATCACCGCCTCAAGAACGAATACCGCCGCGCGCACGAGGAAGGAAGGCCATTCGTCAATCCCGTCAAGGATCGCGTATTGCGCTGGCGCAGGCTGAATCCATTGCACCGCCGCGCTTGTCTTGCCGGGCCGCGCCGCAGATAATCGCGCAGGGCAATTTGATCCCGTCGGGGCATCGCCGCGGTGCATGCGCGCCAGATCTTGGCTGCCGCAATTCTTGCATTCGCAGGGATGATGCCTTGCGACGCCATCGCGCAGCTCGCTGGCGGCCAGGTCGTGGCGGGACGCGCGTCGATCAAGACCCTGTCGCCGACCCGGACGGTGGTCGTCGAATATACCAGCCGCGCGATCATCGACTGGACCAGCTTTTCGATCCCGGCCGGCTCCTCCGTCACCTTCGTGCAGCCGAGCGCGCAGGCGATCGTCCTCGACCGCGTCACCGGCGGCACGCTGTCGCTCATCGCCGGCTCGCTCGCCGCCAACTGCCGAGCTGCAAAGCCGCCTGGTCTTTTCCGCCGCCGGCCCGTTCCCGTAAGCCCGGCGAAGAGTGAACTCTTCCTTAAGGCGGCGCCGATAGAGTCGGAAGTCCGCCGGATCCTTGGAGGGTCGACACATGGAGCAAAGTCTGGGGCGGATCGAGGCGGTGCGGGGCGCGCAGGTGACTGCGAGCCTCGCGCATGACGCCGCCGAGCTCGGGAGCGCGATCCGCATCGGCTCGCTCGTCAAGATCGCGGCGCCGGGCGGCACCGTGGTGGCGACCGTGAGCGCGGTCGAATATGAGGAAGGCGAACCGCCGCGGCGGAGCCTCGTCGCCGACCTTCTGGGCGAGCTTTCCCCGGACGGCGTCTTCTCGCGCGGCGTCGCGCACTTTCCGCTGCCGGGCGCCGCGGTCAGCGCGGCGGGCGATACCGATCTCGACGCCGTCTATGCCCGCCCCTCGTCGTTTCACGTGCGCATCGGCACGCTCCATCACGATCCCGCGCGCGCCGCGTTCCTTTTGACCGACGAGCTCCTGGCGAAGCATTTCGCCGTGCTCGGCACGACCGGCTCGGGCAAATCCTGCGCCGTGACGCTCATCCTGCGCTCGGTGCTGGCACAGCACCCCAACGCGCATGTCGTGCTGCTCGACCCGCACAACGAATACGAGCAGGCGTTCGGCGCCATGGCCGAGATCGTCAACATCGACAATCTTCAGCTGCCGTTCTGGCTCCTCGACTACGAGGAAGCGGTGGCGACGCTGGTGTTCGGCGGCTCGCTCCTCGAGCAGCAGTCGCAGGCGACGATCCTCAAGGACGCGATCACGCTGGCGCGGCGCAAATTCGCGGGCGACATGAACGCGCAGTGGATCACGGTCGACACGCCCGTGCCCTATCGCACCGGCGATCTCGTCCACATCCTCGACGAGGCGATGGGGCGGCTCGACAAGCCGGATTCATCGGCGCCCTACATGCGCCTGAAGTCGCGCATCGAATCGATGAACGGCGACCGCCGCTTCGCCTTCATGTTCTCGCGCGTCGTGACGCGCGACATTCTCGGCACGGTGATCGGCCGGCTGTTGCGCATTCCGGTGGCGGGACGCCCGGTCACGATCATCGATCTCTCGGGCGTGCCGTCCGAAATCACCAATGTCGTGGTCTCGCTGCTGTGCCGCATCGCGTTCGACTTCGCGCTCTGGGCCGACCGGGAGCAGATGCCGCCGCTCCTGCTCGTCTGCGAGGAGGCGCATCGCTATGTTCCCGCCGACGAGCGCGTGGGCTTTGCCGCGACCACGCGCGCCATCTCGCGCATCGCCAAGGAGGGCCGGAAATACGGCGTCTCGTTGGGCCTCGTGACGCAGCGGCCGTCCGAGCTCGCGGTGAGCGCGCTGTCGCAATGCGGCACGATCTTCGCGCTGCGGATGGGCAACGAGCTCGATCAGCGCTTCGTCGCCAACACCCTGCCCGAGGCGGCGCACGGCATGGTCGGCGCGCTCCCCAGCATGCGGCCGCAGGAGGCGATCGTGGTGGGCGAAGGCGTGCCGCTGCCGATGCGGGTGCGCTTCGACGAGCTGGCGCCGGCCGAACGTCCGCGCTCGCGCAGCGCCGAGTTCTCGAAATCCTGGCAGGCGGACGGCGCGGGATCCGAATTCCTCGAGGACGGCATCAAACGCTGGCGCATGCAGATGCGCAAGCACGAGATGGGCTGAGGTTCAGCGCGCGGCGCTGCCGTCGGCGAACCAGCGCGGGAAGAAGCGGGCGAGCTCGCCGACGATGCCGCGGCGGAAGGTGAGGACGCAGACGACGAAGATCACGCCCTCGATCACCGTCACCCACGAGCCGAACTGCGCCAGGTAATTCTCCATCGACACCATGATGAGGGCGCCGACGGCGGGCCCGAAAAGCGTGCCGATGCCGCCCAGAAGCGTCATCAGCAGCACGTCGCCCGAGGTCGAGAAATGCACGTCGGTGAGCGACGCGAGCTGGAACACCAGCGATTTCGTAGCGCCGGCAAGGCCCGACAGCGCCGCCGAAAGGGTGAAGGCCAGGAGCTTGTAATGCTCGGTGCGGTAGCCCAATGAGACCGCGCGCCCCTCGTTCTCGCGGATCGCCTTCAGCACCTCGCCGAAGGGCGAATTGACGGTGCGCCAGATGATCGCGAACCCGATGAGGCACACCGCCAGCACGAAGTAATACATGGCGAGCGGCTCATTGAGATCGACGAGGCCGAAAAGCGTGCCGCGCGGCACCGCCTGGATGCCGTCCTCGCCGCCGGTGAACGCCGATTCGTTCGCGACGAAATACATCATCTGCGCCAAGGCGAGCGTGATCATCGCGAAATAGATGCCCTGGCGGCGGATCGCGAGCCAGCCGAACAGGAGTCCCATCAATCCCGCGAGCGCGGTCCCGAGCAGAATGCCGGCAATGGGCGGCAGGCCCCACCATTTGACGGCAAAGGCGGTGGCATATGAGGCCCAGCCGAAGAACGCGGCGTGGCCGAAGGAGGCGAGCCCGACATAGCCGATCAGCAGATTGTAGGCGGACGCGAAGAGGGCAAAGCACAGCGCCTTCATGACGAAGACGGGATAGAACACGAAGGGCGCGCCGAGCGCCGCCGCGAAAAGCACCAATCCGAGCGCGCGCCGCGCGGCAAAGCGCACCTCGACGCCGGCGGCGAGCGCGCGGCTCATCGGAACTCGCGGCCGAAGAACCCGGCCGGCTTAATGAGCAGCACCACCGCCATGATGACGAAGATCGCGGTCGAGCTCGCCTCGGGATAGAACACCTTGGTCAGGCCCTCGATGAGGCCCAAGACAAATCCGCTCACGATCGAGCCCAGGATCGAGCCCATGCCGCCGATCACCACGACCGCGAACACGACGATGATGATGTTCGAGCCCATGAGCGGGCTCACCTGGTAGATGGGCGCGGCAAGCACGCCCGCGAGCGCCGCCAAGCCCACGCCGAAGCCGTAGGTCAGCGTGATCATGCGCGGCACGTTGATGCCGAACGACTGCACCAAGGTCGGGTTCTCGGTCGCGGCGCGGAGATAGGAGCCCAAGCGCGTGCGCTCGATCACGAACCAGGTGCCGAAGCAGATCACGACCGAGGCGACGATCACCCAGCCGCGATAAATCGGCAGGAACATGAAGCCGAGATTGTAGGCGCCGGTGAGAGTCGGCGGAATGTTATAGGGGAGCCCGCTCGAGCCCCATTGCTGGCGGAACAGGCCCTCGAGGATGAGGGCGAGGCCGAACGTCAGGAGCAGGCCGTAGAGATGATCGAGCTGGTAGAGATGCCGGATGAAGACGCGCTCGAGCACGATCCCGAAAGCGCCGACGATGATCGGCGCGATGAGCAGCGACCACCAGTAGTTGATGCCCAGGAACTTGAGCAGCAGATAGGCGCAGAACGCGCCGATCATGTATTGCGAGCCGTGCGTGAAATTGATGATGCCGAGCATGCCGAAGATGACGGCGAGACCGAGGCTCAGCATGGCGTAGAAGGCGCCGTTGATGAGCCCGATCAGAAGCTGCGCCATCAAGGCCGGCAGCGGCGGGAACGCGTGGAGGAAGCTCAGCATTGCGAGACCTCACCCGCATGCTGCGCTCGCACCCTCTCCCCCCGCGCGCGGGCGGAGAGGGTTTCGCCGAGCGCCATCCTCAGCCTTTTTTCACCAGCGGGCATTCGCTTTCGCTCAGCGGGCGGAAGGCTTGGTCCGCGGGGATGGTGGCGAGCTGCTTGTAGTAGTCGAACTGGTATTTCGACTCGGCCGGCGTCTTGACCTGGAAGAGATACATGTCGCGCATGACGCGGCCGTCCTCGCGCAGCTTGCCGTTCTTGGTCATGAAGTCGTTGATCGGCAGCTCGCGCATCTTGGCGACCACCTTGGGGCCGTCCTCGGTGCCGGCGGCCTGCATCGCCTTGAGGTAATGCGTGACCGCGCCATAGACGCCGGCCTGCACCATGGTGGGCGGCTTCTTGATCTGCTCCATGAAGCGCTTCGACCAGGCGCGCGTCTCGTCGTTCTGGTCCCAATAGAATGCCTCGGTCAGGACGAGTCCCTGCGCGAGGTCGAGGCCGAGGCTGTTGACGTCGGACACGAAGACCAGGAGGCCGGCGAGGCGCTGGCCGCCCTTGACGATGCCGAACTCGGCCGCCTGCTTGATCGAATTGTCGGTGTCGCCGCCGGCATTGGCGAGGCCGATGATCTTGGCCTTCGACTGCTGCGCCTGCAAAAGGAAGCTCGAGAAGTCGGCGTTGTTGAGCGGCACGTCAACGCTGCCCAGCACCTTGCCGCCAGCCTTGGTCACGACCTCGGCGGTGTCGCGCTGCAGCGCATGGCCGAAGGCGTAGTCGGCAGTGATGAAGAACCAGGTGTCGCCGCCCTGCTTCACCAGCGCCGCGCCGGTGCCGTGCGCCAAGGCATAGGTGTCGTAGGTCCAATGGACGCCCGTGGGCGAGCATGCCTTGCCGGTGAGGTCGGATGACGCCGCGCCCGAGATGAGAAAGACCTTCTGCTTCTCCTTCATCACGTCCTGCACGGCGAGCGCCACCGACGAGGTCGGCACGTCAACGATCGCATCGACGCCGTCCTCGTCGACCCAGCGCTGCGCGATCGCCTTGCCGACATCGGGCTTGTTCAAATGGTCGGCCGAGACGACTTCGATCGGTACGCCATTGACCTTGCCGCCGAAATCCTTGACCGCCATCTGCGCCGCCGCAACCGAGCCCGCGCCGCCGATATCGGCATAAAGCGACGACATGTCGCTCATCACGCCGATCTTCACGGGCTTGCCCGACATCTGCGCGCCGGCCGTGCCCATGCCGACGGCGAGCGCTAGGACGCAGGCGCCGGCGAGGTACGTGAATTTCATGTTGCCCTCCTTCTCCCTCAGACCCCGAGATAGTTGTGGATCTTGTCGATCTCAGCGTCGATCCGGTCGTTCGGGATGAGATCGGCGATCCTGCCGTCCGCGACGACATAATGCCGTTCGGCCACGGTCGCGGCAAACCGGAAGTTCTGCTCGACGAGGAGAACAGTGAAGCCCTTGGCTTTGAGCGTGCGGATCACTTCGCCGATCTGCAGCACGATGACTGGCGCCAAGCCCTCGGTCGGCTCGTCGAGCAGGAGAAGCCGCGCGCCGGTGCGCAGGATCCGGCCGATCGCCAGCATCTGCTGCTCGCCGCCGGAAAGCTTCGTCCCCTGGCTTTTGCGGCGCTCGGCAAGGTTCGGAAAGATCGCGTAGATCTCCTCGACGCTCATCCCGTCCGGACCCACCGTGGGCGGCAGCAGCAGATTCTCTTCGACCGAGAGGCTCGCGAAGATGCCGCGTTCCTCGGGACAGTAGCCGACGCCGAGCCGCGCGATGCGGTCGGACGAAAGCCCGATGAGATCGCGCCCGGCAAATCGCACGCGCCCGCTCCGGCGGCGCACGATGCCGAGGATGGCGCGCAAGGTCGTGGTCTTGCCGGCGCCGTTGCGGCCCAAGAGCGTCACCACCTCGCCCTCGTTGACGGCGAAGCTCACGCCGTGCAGCACGTGCAATTCGCCATACCAGGCGTTCAGATCCTCGACCTCGAGGAACGCGGAGGCGGCCGCTGCGTCAGGCATGGCCGGTCCCGAGATAGGCCTCGCGCACCTCTTGATTGGCCGACACCTCGGCGTAGCTCCCCTCGGCGAGCACGCGGCCGCGGGTCAGCACCGTGATCCAATCCGAGAGATCGGCGACGACGGAAAGATTGTGCTCGACCATCAGCACCGTGCGGTCGCGCGCGGCGCGGCGGATGAGGCCCGAGATGCGGCCGATATCCTCGCCGCCGAGGCCCGACATCGGCTCGTCGAGCAGCATGAGCTCGGGTGCCAGCGCAAGCGTCGTTGCGAATTCCAGCGCACGCTTGCGGCCGTAGGGAAGCTCGACCGCGACGAGATCGCGATAGCCGCCGAGCCCGACATCGGCGAGAAGCCGGTCGGCCTCGCCGTTGAGCGCGTCAAGGCTCTTCTTCGAACGCCAGAAATGAAACGACGTGCCGAGCGGCCGCTGCAGCGCGAGCCGCACGTTCTCGAGCACGGTGAGGTGCGGAAAGACCGCGGAGATCTGGAACGAGCGCACCATGCCGAGCCGCGCCACCGCCGCCGGCCGCTCCGCCGTGATGTCGCGGTCGTTGAAGACGATGCGCCCGGACGTGGGCTCGAGAAACTTGGTCAGGAGATTGAAGACGGTGGTCTTGCCCGCGCCGTTGGGGCCGATCAGTGCATGGATGGTGCCGCGCCGGACCTGGAGATCGACGCCGTTCACGGCCGAGAAGCCGCGAAATTCCTTGGTCAGCCCGGACGTCGCGAGAATGAATTCGTCCACATTCCTTCCCTGTCGCTCGCGCTCGCGCCGCGCGCGTCGTTTTCGTTATGCGGCGAGGCTACAGGCTTCGCCCGGCCGCGACAAGCCCGGGCGTGCTAGAGTGGGGCGCGACAGGAGACGACGAATGGATGCGGCAGAGGTGCTGGACGCACTCGCCTTCGACCGCGACGGGCTGGTCGCGGCGGTGGCGCAGCAGCACGACACGGGCGAGGTACTGATGCTCGCCTGGATGAACCGCGCGGCGGTCATCGAGACCCTTGCCAGCGGCCGCGCCTGCTATTGGTCGCGCTCGCGCAAGAGCCTGTGGCGCAAGGGCGAGACGTCGGGGCATGCGCAGCGCGTCGTCGAGCTCAGGGTCGATTGCGACGGCGACGCGGTCCTGCTGCTGGTCGATCAGACCGGCGCCGCCTGTCACACCGGGCAGCGCAGCTGCTTCTTCCGCGCCGCGCGCGGCGGCCGCCTCGTCACGATCGCGGAGCCGGTCGCCCAGCCCTCGTAAGCGTGCGGAACCGCCGCGCCGAGGGCGGCGTTGGTCCGGCGCCGCCTCGCGGCACGGTGCAACGACCACAGTAGATCCATGACCTTAGCTCTGTCGCCGCACGATCTTGCGGTTGCCCCCAAGGTGCACGCGCTGGTTATCGAGGGGAAAAACTTTGAAATCGCCTTGATGGAAGAAAGCAGCGAAGCCTGGCGCTGGCGGATCGCGGCGCCGGGCGGCCTCGCGCTCTCCGGCGCGTCCGCGAGCGAAATCCAGGCGCTCGACGCGGCCTGCCGGGCCGGCCGCGTGCTGGCGCGGCGGGGTGCTGCCTGAACCTCAGCCGGGCTCGTACCTGGAGGCGGCCTTGTCCGCCTCGAGCGCCGCCGCCTCGCCCCTGATCCGCGCGCCGGCCGGCCCGACCGCCCGCTCCTCGATCCGGCTTTGCGGCAGAAGGAGGCCGATCGCAGCGCCCGCGAAGAGGCCTAACAGCGCGAACGCCAGCGGATTGTCGTCGATCGCGCGGCCCACTGCCCCGCGCGCGCCGGCGGCCGCCTTGCCGGCGGCATCGGCCGCGGCGGCAAGGCGCGGCTTGGTGCGGGCATAGGCATAGCCGGCAAGCTCCTCGCCCGCCTCGAAGGGCTCGGTGTCCGCGGCCTCGTCGGCGGCGGCGCCAGCGTGCGAGCCGGCGCTTTCGCCGAGCTGACGCGCCGCGCGCCGCGCGAAACTCCCGCCGGCCGTGCCCGCCACCAGGAACCAGCCGACCCCCGCACCGATGAGCGCGAGCGGCACCGGGTGGGCGCGCAGCGTGGCGCCGAGCGCGCCGTCCTTTCCTTCGAGCGTGTCCTTCACCATCTCCATGCCTTTCTCAACGAGATGCCGCGGCGCGAGGCGCTGCTCGAGCGCGTCGATCACCGCGCCGAGCTCGGCCCGCGTATTGGCGATGTCATGCTCGATCGCGGCCGCGTCCTTGCCGCGTGCGTCATAATCCGCGCCATCGCCGCCGATCGTCACCGCATCTGCTCCTTGGCCCAGGCGGCATCCTCGCGCAGCGTCTTCAGCGTTCGCTGCGGCAGGAGGCCGCGCGCCGCCATGTCGTGCCGACCCTTCAGGACGAGGCCGAGCCCGGCGAGCAGCAGCGCGCCGCCGACCGCGAGCGCACCCGCCCAGGCCGGCAGCACGAGCGCCAGCGCCAGGATGGAAGCGGCGCCGAGCGCGAGCAGCGCAGCGAACAGGATTGCCGCGCCCGCCGCGACGAACACGGCGCCCGTGCCGAGGCGCGTGACGCAGTCGATGAGCTCGGCCTTGGCGAGCGCGATCTCCTGGCGCACGAGCCGCGCCGCCTCGCGCGCGAGGTCCGAGAAAAGCGCGGCGATGCCGCGGTCCTTGATCGGCGCCACCAGCGGCGCGGGATCCATCTAGGGCTCCGCGGCGGGCTTGGCCGCAGCGCCGGCAATGAAGCGGCCGACGAGAAAGCCCGCCGCAACGGCGCCGGCGAAGAACAGCTCGGGCCGGGCGCGCACGCCGTCTTCGAGATCGGCGAGAACCGTGCGCCAATGCCGGCTGCGCATCGTGTCGGAAAATTCCTCGACCTGCTCGGCGATCTGGCCGGCGGCGCGCGCGATCGTCGGGCCGCCCTCCTCGGCGAAGGCATCGGAGCTGCGGCGCAGCGCATGGGCGAAGCCGCGCACGGTTTCCGCGACGCGCGCCTTCTGGTCCTCGATGATGGTGTCGGCGGCGTCCCTGAGGCCGCCCAGCACATCGGCGGCGCGCGCACCGCCGTCCGTCACGGTTTCGTCGCGATCCCCGCTCGCCTCGGCCATTTTGTTTGTCCTCCCGCCGCCTGCGGAAACGTCGCGGCGGCGGGGCCGGTTCCGGGCGGAATCAGTGCGCGAGCAGGACCGGTAGGTCGGCTTCCATGATGATGTGGCGGGTGGCGCCGCCGAAGATCATTTGGCGCAGCCGGCTTTGCGTGTAGGCCCCCTTGATGAGGAGATCCGCGCCGGACGTGCGGCATTCGGCGAGGAAGATCTCGCCCGGGCTCATGCGGCCGCGCGTGCCGAGGTGGCGCCACGTCACCGCGATGCCGTGGCGCGCGAGCATCGCCGTCATCTCCTCGCCGCTCGGGCCGGGCACCTGCCAGCCCTCGATCGTCATCACCTCGACCGACTTGGCGCGCTCGAGGAACGGCATGGCGAAGGCCACGGTGCGCGCCGTCTCGGTGCTGTTGTTCCAGGCGATGACGATCTTCTCGGCCAAGGATTTGGGCGCCGTCTGCGGCGTCATCAGCACCGGGCGGCCGCTTTCGAACAGCGCATCCTCGAGCGTCGCCTCGGCAAGCGAGGCGAGCTTCGCCGGCCGCTCGACCACGATCAGGTCGAAGATGCGGCCCAGCGTGCCGACGACGGCGTTCTGGCGGCCCGCCTCCTCGCGCCATTCGGCGGTGATGCCATCGCCCTTGCCGTCGATCGCGACGCCGTGACGGCGCATCACGGAGTAGAAGAGAGCGCGCGCCTGCTCGCGCCGCTCCTGGCCTTCGCGCTCAAGCGTGCGGTCGACCTCGGACGAGACCGAAAAGCCCATCTCGCCGCCGAACACCACCGCATATTCGGTGGTGAGCGCGTTCAATCCGACGATGCAGCCGTCGAACGGACGGGCCGCCATCACCGCGGTCTCGAGCACGCTGCCCGCGGTGCCATCCCCCACCACCGCCAGCACCGTCTTCATGCGCCCACCTCGCCTTAAGCCGCGGCGTCGAGGCCGGATTATAGACCAGTGCCGCCGCCGCGCCCAAGCACAACGGCGGAACCCCTTTGCCGCCCGCCGCGTTCGTTCTGCCGAGCCGGTTGAAAGGAAATTTCGCACATGAGCGTGCCGCTTCGCGCCGCGCCGTTCGGGGACTCACGCGCCGGCGACGGCGCCGCCATGTTCCGCCTGATCGAGGAGCTTTTCCCGATCTGCCGCAGCATCACCGGCGAAGGGTTGCGGCACAGCCTGCGCCTCATCCAGCGCCACGTGCCGCTCGTCATGCACGAGGTGCCGAGCGGGACGAAACTGTTCGACTGGACCATCCCCAAGGAATGGAACGTCCGCGGCGCCCATATCGCCACGCTCGACGGGCGGCGCATCGTCGATTTCGCGCACTCGAACCTGCATCTCGTGCAGTACAGCCACGCCATCGATCGCATCGTCGGGCGCGACGAGCTGTTGCAGCACGTCCACACCATGCCGGACCGGCCGGCCTGGATCCCCTACCGCACGTCCTATTACAGCGAAGGGTGGGGCTTCTGCCTGACCGAGCGGCAGGCGCGCACGCTGACCGATCCGGCCTACCGCGTCGTGATCGATGCGACCCTGAAGCCCGGCTATCTCACATATGGCGAGCTCGCGATCCCCGGCGCGAGCGAGGCCGAATTTCTGTTCTCGTGCCACTGCTGCCATCCCTCGCTCGCCAACGACAATCTGTCCGGTATCGCGGTCGCGACCTGGCTGGCGCAGCGCATCGCCGCGGCGCCGCGGCGCATGAGCTACCGCTTCCTGTTCATTCCCGGCACGATCGGCTCGCTCGCCTGGCTCGCCGCGAACGAGGCGCTGGTGCCGCGCGTGACGCACGGCCTCGTGCTGAGCTGCCTCGGCGATCCCGGCGCCTTCACCTACAAGCAGAGCCGCAGGGGCGATGCCGAGATCGACCGCATCCTGGCGCACGTGCTGCGCCACGGCGGCGCGCCGCATCTGATCCAGCCCTTCATCCCTTACGGCTATGACGAGCGGCAATACTGCTCGCCCGGGTTCGACATGCCGGTCGGCTGCCTCATGCGCTCGCCGAACGGCTCCTATCCCGAATATCACAGCTCGGCCGACGACTTGGCGCTCGTGCGGCCCGACTGCCTGCAGCAGTCGCTCGACATGCTGTGGCAGGTGGTCGAGGCGATCGAGGGCAACGTGATCTATCTCTCGCTCAACCCGAAGGGCGAGCCGCAGCTCGGACGGCGCGGACTCTACCGGCCGATGGGCGGGCACCAGGCGCAGGAGTTCGACCAGATGACGCTGCTGTGGGTGCTGAACCTCGCCGACGGCAGGCACTCGCTCCTCGACATGGCCGAGCGCGCGCAGCTGCCGCTGCCGAAACTGCGCGCCGCGGCCGACGCGCTGCTCGAGGCGAAGCTCATCGCGCCCGCCGCCGCATCAGCCCATAGAGGCTGACCGCCGCCCACAGCACTTCGATCAGCGCCGCCGGCAGATTCCACGCGCTGTAGAACGAGGCGAGGATCATCAGCGAGCCGATGAGATTGGCCAACGGGTAGCGCCGGTCGGCCGAGCTCAGCGTGCCGCGCTGATTGGCGAAATAGGCCGCGACGATCACCGCCGTGCCGAGCACGCCGATGGCGACGAAGGGATCGAAGGTCATGCAGCTCCTCTTGCAAAGCGTCCTTCGACTGCGCCCCTTCGGGGCGCAGTCGAAGGACGCACGGCCGATTGACAGCCCGCGTCCGGCGCAGCTTAGCTCACCCCGATGAGCGATCCCTTGGGGCTGGCGCGCGGGCTGACGGATTACGGCGACCGCGATTTCGCGCTCTATCTGCGCCGCTCGTTCGCGCGCTCGATGGGCTATTCGAGCGCGATGCTGGCGCGGCCCGTCATCGGCATCGCCAATACCGGCAGCGGCTTCAACAATTGCCACCGCCTCGTCCCGGACCTGATCGAGGCGGTGAAGCGCGGCGTCCTGGCCGCAGGCGCGCTGCCCTTGGAATTTCCGACCGTGTCATTGGGCGAGGTGTTCCTCCATCCGACGAGCCTCGTCTATCGCAATCTCATGGCGATCGACACCGAGGAGATGATCCGGGCGCAGCCGATGGACGCGGTCGTGCTGGTCGGCGGCTGCGACAAGACCGTGCCGGCGCAGCTCATGGGCGCGCTCTCGGCCGGGCGGCCGGCGATCCAGCTCGTCACCGGGCCGATGATGACGAGCCGGTTCGAGGGCGAGCGGCTTGGCGCCTGCACCGATTGCCGCCGTTTCTGGGCGCGTTTTCGGGCGGGCGAGATCGGAGCCGAGACGATCGCCGACGTCGAAGGGCGGCTCGCCACCACCGCCGGCACCTGCGCCGTGATGGGCACGGCGAGCACGATGGCGGCGCTTGCCGAGGCGCTCGGCATGATGCTGCCGGGGACGGCAACGATCCCGGCGGTTCACGCCGACCGCCTGCGCGCAGCCGAAGCCACCGGCGTTGCTTCGGTGGCGCTCGCGCACGGCAACCTCGCGCCCGACCGCATCGTCACGGCGCGTTCGATCGAGAACGCGCTGCGCGTGCTGCTTGCGATCGGCGGCTCGACCAATGCGGTGCTGCACCTCGCCGCCATCGCCGGCCGCGCCGGGTGCGAGCTTTCGCTCGCGCGCCTCAATGAAGTGAGCGACGAGACGCCGGTGCTGGTCGATCTGAAGCCCACCGGCCCGCACTACATGGAGGATCTGTTCGCCGCGGGCGGCATCGGCGCGGTGCTGCGCGAGCTGAAGCCGCACCTCCATCTCGACTGCCTCACCGTGACGGGCGAGACATTGGGCGAGCGCCTTTCCGCGGACCAGGGCGCGCGCGTCGATCGCGCCGTGGTGCGCCGGCTCGCGGAGCCGGTGCAGCGCGCGGGCGGACTCGTCGCGCTGTTCGGCTCGCTGGCGCCCAAGGGCGCCATCTTCAAGCGCGCCGCGGCCGACGAACGCCTGTTCGAGCGCGACGGCCGCGCCGTCGTCTTCACCTCGCTCGACGACATGGCGCGGCGCATCGACGATCCTTCGCTCGACGTCACGCAAGAAGATTTCCTCGTGCTGCAGAACGCGGGGCCGTGCTCGCCCTCGGGCATGCCGGAGGCGGGCTACCTGCCGATCCCCCAGAAACTCGCGCGCGCCGGGGTCAAGGACATGGTGCGCATCTCGGACGCGCGCATGAGCGGCACCGCCTATGGCACGGTGGTGCTGCACATAGCGCCCGACGCGGCGAGCGGCGGGCCGCTGGCGCGCGTCCAAAACGGCGACCGCATCCGCCTGAGCGTCAAGGAGCGGAAGATCGATCTTCTGGTGCCCGAGGACGAGCTGGCGCGCCGTCCGCTTTTGCCGACGCCGAAACCCGCGCGCGGCTATCAGCGACTTTACCGCGAGCACGTGCTGCAGGCCGACGAGGGCTGCGATTTCGATTTTCTGCGCGCCCGCCCGCGCGGGTGAGGCGCGTCAGACGCGCGGCAGGCGGATTTCGACTTGCGTTCCGGCGCCGGGCGCGCTGGTCAACGCGACGGTGCCGCCATGCTGCTCCACCACCTGGCGCACGGTCGGAAGCCCGAGGCCGGTGCCGAAGCTCTTGGTGCTGTAGAGCGGATCGAACACGTTCGGCAGCACGTCGGGCGCGATGCCGGGTCCGGTGTCGGCGATGATTATGCGCGGCTCCGGGCCGGATTCGGTCGTGACGCGAATGCGCCGCTCCTTGCGCAGCAGCTCTTCCTGCGCCGTGCGCAACTCGGCGGTGCGCTCGGCGACGCGGCGCGGCGGTCGCGCTCGACATAGAGCTGGCCGCCGATATCGGTGAGACGATTCATCAGCTCGCCCGGGCTCTCGTAGCCGTAGATGCGCGCGAGCGCAGGGTTCGCGGTGACATAGCGGCCGTCCGCCGTCGTCTGGAACAGGCCCCAGGGGCAATTCTCGAAAATGTCGCGATAGAGATGCGCCGCCTCGTTGATGGCGCGGTCGCTTGCCACCTGCTCGGTCACCTCCTGAATGATGCCGCAGAGCCCGGCGGCGGGCATGACGGAAAGCGCTAGCGGCAAGTCGTGAAAACGCGCTTAAGCGGCATGCCTAAATATTGGGCGCGCCATGATAATTCCGGTAAAGTGGGGTGGGTTCGCATGCGGGAGGCAAGCGATGAACAAGACCTACAGTCCCTCGACCGTCGCGGCGCCGACGGGCTACAGCCATGGCGTCGAACTGGGCGCCAATGCGCGCATCCTCTATGTCGCCGGGCAGATCGGCGTCGCGCCCGACGGCAGCATCGCCAAGGACATCACGGGCCAGGCGACACAGGCGTGGAAGAATATCCAGAACGTGCTCGCCGCGGCCGGGATGGAGTTGAAGGACCTCGTCAAGGTCAACCACTACCTGACGCGCAAGGAGGACATCGCAGCCTATCGCGAGGTGCGCTCGAAGGTGCTGGGCGAGCTGAAGCCGGCTTCGACGCTTTTGGTCATCTCGGCGCTTGCGCGCGAGGATTTTCTGGTCGAGGTCGAAGCGGTCGCCGCCAAGTAGCTCGGCGCTTGCCGCGCGGCCTCATAAAATCCGGCGACCGTCGAGGACGGCCGTGATCGTGACGCTTTCGCCGTCCTCGCTCACGCGGTAGAAAATGACATAAGGGGCGGCTATCAGCTTGCGGCCGCCGCCTTCGACCGGCACACTGCGATGGGGTAAGTGCGATAGCCGTTCCGCCGCTTCGACAAGGAGCCGCGCGATCCGCCCGGCGGCCGCCGGATTTTCGGCGGCGATGAATTTGCGGACTTCCTCGACGCCTGCGATCGCCGCGTCGGCCCAGTTTACTTGTGCCACCGAGGCGCGGGCAGTTCGCGCCGCTTACCCCATGATAGGAGCCAGCGCCTTACCGCCTCGTGCGGGAGAACCCGCCCGGCAGCCGCGTCTGCGTCGCCGCGTTCGACCGCCGCGCGCTCGGTTTCTGTCAATCCCTCTGGCGCCGAATCCTTGGCGCCAGATTTGGGAGTAGGGTCGCGTCGCTTCATTGGCCACATATTAGCACGTTGTCTGCACCCTTGCTGGGCTAACGCCTGGGCGAGCCGTCAGCGCTTGCCGCGCGCTTCGATCGGCCAGATCTCGACCAGCGTGTCGCCGTCGACGACGTGATAGAAGTCGTGCAGATTCACGGTCGGGTCGCAATGCGGCACCATGCATTCGATCCGCGCGCCGAGTACCGGCTTCGCCGCGCCCGGCGGCAGGACGAGCTTGCCGTGCTCGTCGCCGAAGAACTCGTAGCGGCTGCCCCGGGGCGCGCCCAATAGGACTTCCGGCAAGGGCCCGTCGGTCGCAAAGCATTTGAGGCCCGCGTCGGTCGTGACATAGCCCGGCGCGTTGACGCTCACGACGGCCGTCTGGACGAGAAGTGCGGTCTCGAACGGCGGCGCGTTCCGCCCGTCGGCGAGCGCGTCGCGGTACTGCACGTCCATGAAGACATAGGAGCCGACCTGAAGCTCGGTGAAGGTGCGGCCCGCGGGATCGAGATCGAACGTGCCGGTGCCGCCGCCCGTGACGATCGGCACGGCGATGCCGGCCGCGCGCAAGTTTGCCAGCATGGCGCGCAGGCGTTCCAGTTGCGCGAGCGCGCGGGCGCGGCGCTCGGCGCGGACGGGCACGTGCTGCAGATTGCCGGAATAGGACTGGATGCCGCGGAACGACACTCCTTCGGCGGCGAGCGCCCCGCGCACCAGAGCGCCGAGCGACGCTTCGTCGGCGGCGCCGGTGCGGCCCTGCCCCGCCTCGAAATCGACGAGCACATCGAGCTTCTTGCCCTGCGCGCGCGCGGCATCGTCGAGCGCCATGAGATTCGCGGGATGATCGACGACGACGCTAAGGCCCTGCTGCGCCGCGGCGTTGAGCGCGACGAGGCGCGCGATTTTCGCGTCCGTCACTTGCGGCGAGGTGATGTGAATGCCGGGCACGCCGCCCGACACCATGATTTCCGCCTCGCCCAATGTCGCGCAGCAGATGCCGAGCGCGCCGGCCTCGATTTGGCGGCGTGCGACGGCAAGCGACTTGTGCGTCTTGGCATGCGGGCGAAGCGCCACGCCGGCCGCGCGCGCGTGTGCCGCCATGGCGGCGATGTTGCGCAGGAGCGCGCCGCGCTCGACCAGGAGCGCGGGCGTGTCGAGCAGGTTCCGGCTTCCCGGTATGCCGATGAATTTCTCGTTGGGGCCGAGGCCGGGCATAGGTCGCGTCAGCGGCCGCTATAGCCCTTGTCGTCGAGATTGAGCAGCGGGAAGGCGCTCAACACATGCGCCTCGCGCACCGGTGCGGCGGGATGGAGATAGGATTTGTCGAGCTCGCCCATGCGCGTGACGCCGAGGAGCCCCAACGTCTCGAAGATCTCGTCCTCGAGGATTTCGAGCGCGCGCACGACGCCCGCTGTGCCCGCGGCGGCAAGCGCGTAGCAGTAGAGCCGGCCCATGCCGACCGCGTTGGCGCCGAGCGTCACCGCCTTCACCACGTCGGTGCCGCGGCAGAAGCCGCCGTCGATGATGATCTGCGCCCGCCCCTTCACGGCGGCGGCGATCTCAGGGAGCGCCTCGATCGAACCGCGGCCGTGATCGAGCTGGCGGCCGCCGTGATTGGAGACATAGATCGCATCGACGCCGCAGCCGAGCGCAGTCTCGGCGTCCTCGGCCGTGGCGATCCCTTTGAGGATCAGCGGGATCTTGCACTTGTCCTTGATCCGCCGCACCTCGTCCCAGTTGAGCGCGGCCTGGAACTCGCGCCCCTGCGCGGCGCGCCGGCCGCGCGGCTGGTAGCGCTTGCCGAGATCGCGCTCGCGCCGGCTGTAGACCGCGGTGTCGATGGTGAGGCAGAAAGCCTCGTAGCCGGAATCGACCGCGCGCTTCACGTGATCGTCGACCCAGGCGCGATCGCCGCGCACGTAGAGCTGAAAGATGTTGCGGCCGCCGGGCGCGGCTTGCGCCGTTCCCTCGAGTCCGGGGCTGCTGACGGAGCTCACGAGCGTGCCGACGCCGAACTGCTGCGCCGCCTGCGCCGCGGCGCCGGCGCCGCCCTCGTCGAACACTTCGATCGAGCCGACCGGGGCGAGCAGCACGGGGATGCGGAGCCGCTTGCCGAAGAGGGTGCCGGAGCAGTCGATCTTCGAGACGTCGCGCAGCACGCGCGGGCGGAACGCCAAGGAATCGATCGCCTGGCGGTTGCGCCGAAGCGTCGTCTCGGTCTCGGTGCCGCCGGTCAGATAGTCCCATACGCCCGACGACAGCTTGATGTGCGCGAGCTTGACGAATTCGTGCAGCGTCAGGAACTCGCGCTCGCCCGATTGCTCGCGCCGCGGCGTTGTCTCGGCCATTGTCGCCCTCCCCCTTCGCCCGACCGCCGGGCCGCAGCAATCTAATCCGCGGGCGGCGCAATCGGAAGCGGGTGGTACCGCGTCAGCCTTCGGCGGCGAGGACCTTGCCGCCCGCCTGGGCCGGCTTCGCGTCGATCAGGATGAAGGCGATGGTGCAGGGCGATGTGCCGCGATTGACCCAGTTGTGGATGGTGCCGCGCTGCACCAGCACGTCGCCGGCCTTCAGATGCACAGTGCTGCCGTCGAGCTCCATGTCGATCTCGCCGCTCATGATGACGGCGTAGTCGATCGAATTGGTGCGGTGCATGCGGCGCTGCACGCCGGGGCTGAACTCGACGACGCGGAACACGCTGCCGCCGCCGAGCGTGGTGCCGACCTTGCGCGTCGATTTGTCGGCGTCGCCGTCGTTGTTCACCGGAAAGCCCACCGTCGACCAGACGACCGAGGCCTGCGCGCCCGGACGCGCCGAGCCCACGTTCTTCACGTCCTCGTCGATCGTCACGATCGCCTTGCCGGCTCTGTCGTGGCCGGTCACCACCCGTCGCAGTTTGAGCGCCATCACGTCCTCCCGTCCTTGTGCGGGAACCATAAGAGCGCGCGCAAAACGACGCAACGCCGGCACGGGGGCCGGCGTTGCGCCTAGGTTTGGCGAAGAAAGCTCGGGCTTAGGAGCTCGGACCCGTCCAGACCGGCTTGCCGTCGGGACCGACGATCGACTTCCAGCTGTCCTCGAACTTCGTCACCGCATTGGGCGGCATCGGGATGTAGTCGAGCGAGGCGGCCATGTCCTGGCCGTGGCGATAGGCCCAGTCGAAGAAGGCGAGCACCTGCTTCGCGGTGTCGGGCTTGTCCTGCTTCTTGTGCATCAGGATGAAGGTCGCGCCGGTGATCGGCCAGCTTTCCTTGCCCGGCTGATCGGTGAGGATGAGGTAGAATCCCGGCGCCTTCTGCCAATCGGCATTGGCGGCCGCCGCCTGAAACACCTTCGAGCTCGGCGAGAGCGTCGCGCCCTCCTTGTTGATGAGCTTGGTGTGCACGAGTTTGTTCTGCAGCGCGTAGGCGTACTCGACATAGCCGATGGCACCCGTGGTGCGCGCGGCGATGGCGGAGACGCCCTCATTGCCCTTGCCGCCCAATCCGGTCGGCCATTCGACCGAGGTGTTCTCGCCGACCTTGTCCTTCCACTCCGGGCTCACCTTCGAGAGATAGTCGGTGAAGATGAAGGTCGTCCCCGACCCGTCCGAGCGGTGCACCACGGCGATGCCCATGTCCGGCAGCTTGAGGCCGGGATTGAGCTTGGCGATCGCCGGGTCGTTCCACTTCGCGATCTTGCCGAGATAGATGTTGGCGATGGTCGGGCCGTCGAGCACCATCTGGTCGGAGGCGACGCCCGGAATGTTCACCACCAGCACCTCGCCGCCGATCACCGGCGGAAATTGCTGCAGCCCGTTCTTGGCGAGATCGTCGGGCGTCAAGGGCATGTCGGAGGCGCCGAAATCGACGGTGTTGGCCTCGATCTGCTTGATGCCGCCGCCGGAGCCGATCGACTGGTAGTTGAGGCCGATTCCGGTGGCGGTCTTATAGGCCTCGGCCCACTTGGCGTAGATCGGATAAGGAAATGTCGCGCCGGCGCCGGAGATTTCCGCAGCCGCCGCCGAGCCCGTGAGCACGGCGCCGACGAGCGCTGCCGAAGCGAGATGCCGCAGTGAATCGCGCAAATATCGCATGCTTTTCCCCTGGTTTATTCTGAGTGCCGACGGATCGGCCTTGCCACTTTAGGACGGCAGAATTGCGGCTCGATGACATATCCGTTGCGTTTGCGTGACAGAGGCGACGAATGCGTACCCAGATTTAGCGAAACTAAAGTTTTTCTACACTAGGGATAGAATCCGTGATATGTTCTTTCGCCGGGTGATGCATTGGATTGGCCGATGCAGGACCCACGCATAGAGGGAAGACAATGGCTGCAAAGAAGCGCAAGGGCGGAGCCAAGAAAAAGGCCGCTAAGCGCAGTGCCAAGAAGGCGAAGAAGTAAAGGCAAGAGCCACAATCTTCGTTAGGCACGGCGGGGCTGCTCCCGAGCGATTTGAAGCTCAGGGGCAGCCCCGTCGGTTTTCAGGGGAACGAAATCTTCGCCCCTTCGGTCATCGCGGCGGTGAAGGACTGGGCCAGCGCCTCGGCCGCGATGTTCCGGGTGATGAACACAAGTCGCGTCGTCCGGTCGTCGCCCGGCCAGGATTTGAGTTCGACCGGCGGGTGGAACACATGCTGAACCCCGTGGATCACGACCGGTCCTTCGCGCCCCGCCACGTTGACGATCCCCTTGACCCGCAACAGGTTCGGCCCCTTCAGGGACGCGAGCGCGGTGAGCCAGGTCCGGAGCTTCGGCCATTCGACCGGCGCCTCGCGGACGAGCGAGACCGTGCTGATGCCGTGGTGGCGCGCGAGGTGGTCGGCATCGTCGTGACCGTGCTCGTGCCCATGCGCATGGCCGTGCGCTGCGGACGCGGCAAGACGGTCGCGGCGCAGCGCGGCATCGGGCGGATCGGGTGCGAACAGCAGGTCGGGATCGATCGCCCCATTCACCACGATCTCGATGGGCGCGAGCGGATTGAGCGCGTGCAGCCGCGCCAGCACGGCTTCGCGCATCGCGTCCGAGACGAGATCGGTCTTGGTCAATACCAGCCGGTCCGCCACCGCCGCCTGTTTCGCCGCCTCGTAATGGCGCTCGAGCTGGTCCAAGGCGTTTGCGGCATCGACGGTCGCTATGACGCGGTCGAGACGGAAGCGGTCCTTGAGGGACGATTCGCCCATGATGGTGTGCAGGATGGGCGCCGGGTCGGCCAAGCCGGTCGTCTCGATGACGACGCGCGAGAAGGGCGGGATCTCGCCCCGCGCGCGCCGGTCGGCGAGCGAGCCCATCGTGTCGACGAGATCGCCGCGTACCGTGCAGCAAATACAGCCGCTTTTCAGCAGCACCGCGTCCTCGAACGCGGTCTCGATCAGAAAATGGTCGAGCCCGACCTCGCCGAATTCGTTAATGATGACCGCGGTATCGGCCATGCCGGGGTGGCGCAGGAGCCCGTTCAGAAGCGTCGTCTTGCCGCTGCCGAGAAAGCCCGTGATGAGCGCCGTGGGCAGCAATTCCGCGCCCGCCATCGGGTGGCCTCCATTGAAGTCTCACGGAAAATTCACGTTTGCAAACCTAGCCCCTTTGCTAAGATCGCGCCAATGTTCCGCGGCTTGGCCCAGCCCGGAGCTGGGAGGAGCATGGCCACCAAGACGTTCGCCGCGGGGCTTGCGATCATTGCCTCGGCTGCGCTTGCTTCGCCGGCATTCGCCGAGGAGCCCGTCGCGCTGCGCATTGGTTGGGTCCAGGTCGGCCATGTCACGCCGATGTACGACATCCTCGTCAAGCGCCATCCCGAACTCTTCCCGCATTACGGCAAGAGCTACACCTTTGCCGGCGTGCGCTTCAACGGCACCACGCCCGAGATCCAGGCATTGGCCGTCAATGAGCTCGAGATCGCCTCGATGGCGTCGTCGTCGATGACGCTCGGCGTGACCAACGCGAAGCTCGACCTGCGCATGGTCTCGGACCTCATCCAGGACGGCAGGCCCGGCTCCTACGACGAGCCGTTCGTCGTGAAGAAGGACGGGCCGATCAAGACGATCGACGACATCAAGGGCAAGCGCGTCGCGACCAACGCCATCGGCTCGGCGTCCGACACCTCGATGCGGATCATGCTCAGGAAGCACAACATTGCCGACAGCGACTTCACCACGATCGAGGCGAACTTCGCCAACATGTTCGCGATGATCGAGGGCGACAAGGTCGATCTCATTCCGGCCTTGCCGCAGGATCTGAAACGGATCGCCGATGCCGGCAAGTACCGCACGCTGTTCACCGCCGGCGACGCGCGCGGGCCGGCCGAGACCGTCGCCTGGGCGATGCGCGCCTCGTTCATCGCGCAGCACCGCGCGGCGCTCGTCGATTTCTTCGAGGATCACTTGACGGCGCTGCGCTGGTTCCTCGATCCGCAGCACCACGCCGATGCGGTCGCGATCGCGTCCGAGGTGACGAAGCAGAAGCCCGACGAGCTCCAGTATTTCTTCACGCATGACGATTTCTACCGCGATCCCGACGGCGTTCCCGACCTCAAGGCCGCGCAGAAGGAGATCGACGATTCGGTGCGGCTCGGCATCCTCAAAGAGGGGATCGAGCTTAGTCCGGGGTACGTCGATCTCTCCCTCGTCAAAGAGGCGAAGGCGCGGCTCGACGGCGCGAAAGGAGGAGGCTGACATGGCCGCCATATCCGAAACCCGGACCGACCCGCTCGACGAGGTCCCGGTCGAGCGCAGTGCAATCGTCAACGCCTTCTTTCGCTATCTGCCGCTCCTCATTCTCGCGGCGATCTGGGAAGGGGCGGCGCGTTCGGGCCTCGTCTCGCAGCTCGCCCTGCCGAGCCTGAGCGCCGTCATCGTCTCGTGGTTCGACCTGCTGATGAGCGGCGACCTCGTCTGGAATGGGCTCGATTCGCTGTGGCGGCTCAGCGCCGGGCTCGGCATGGCGATCTCGATCGGCACCGTCATTGGCGTGCTGATGGCGTGGTACCGGCCCTTGGACATGCTGCTCAACCCGATCGTGCAGGTGTTCTATCCGATGCCGAAATCGGCGCTCATCCCGGTGACGGTGCTGTGGCTCGGATTCGGCCACTGGTCGAAGATCGTGCTCATCTTCATCGGCTGCATGCTGCCGGTGACGCTGTCGGCCTATAACGGCGCGCGCGGCTGCGAGCAGGTGTTCGTGTGGTCGGCGCGCAGCCTCGGCGCCTCGCGCACGCGCACGCTCTTCGAGGTGGTGCTGCCCAACGCGCTGCCGGAGCTGATGATGGGCATCCGCACCTCGCTCGCGCTGTCCTTCATCCTGATGGTGGCGTCCGAGCTGATCGTCGCCCGCTCGGGGCTCGGCTACATGATCGGCTGGCTCGGCGACGGCGGCGTGTACGATGCGATGTTCGCGGTGACGCTCACGGTGGCGGCATTGGGCTTTGCCGCCGACCGGGGCTATCTCATGCTGATGCGGAGGGTGCTGTCATGGCGCGAATGACCACGACTGCCGGCACGCTCGTCGGATTGGGCGAGGAGACGCCGTATGCGCGCTGGGCCGAGATCGGCCGGCGCGGCTTCCTCTCGACCTTCCCCATCCTCCTGGTGCTGGTCATCTGGGACCAGGCGACGTGCCTGCGCGCAGGCGTGTGCATCGGCCATCCGTTCACGACGCCGTTCCTGCTGCCCAATCCCATCGTCATCGCCGAGCGCATCTGGGGCGACGTGACCTCGGGCGATCTCGTCCTCAATGTCGGGCTGACGCTCTACCGCGCCTTCTTCGGCTTTGCCGTGGCCTCGATCTGCGGCGTGGCGCTCGGCATCCTCATCGCCCGCAACAACTGGGTGCACTGGTTCTTCGACCCGATCATCTCGGTCGGGTTCCCGATGCCGAAGATCGCCTTCCTGCCGATCTTCATGCTGTGGTTCGGCCTCTACGACACCTCGAAGATCGCGCTCATCATCTTCGACGCGATGTTCCCGGTGGTGACTGCGACGATCGCCGCGGCGCAGGGGGTCGACCGCTACACGCTGTGGTCCGCGCGCATGCTGGGGGCGAGCGAGCGCAAGCTCCTGTGGGAGATCATCGTGCCGGCCTCGTTCCCGACGGTGATGACGGGCCTGCAGATCGCGCTCCCCATCTCGCTCATCATCGCGATCGTGACCGAGATGATCATGGGCGGCCCGGGCCTTGGCGGCTCCATGATCGCGGCGTCGCGCTTTGCCGATTCGCCGGGCGTGTTCGCCGGCATCATCGAGATCGCGATCGCCGGATTCTGCGTCGTCAAGGGCATGGCGATGCTCAGGAAGCGCCTTCTCATCTGGCACCCCGAGGCGGAAGAGCCGACGACGGTCTGAGGCTCAGGCGCCGTCCTGGCGCTCGACCTTGACCGGGAGCGTGAAGGCGAAGGTCGATCCTTTGCCCGGTTCCGATTCGACCCAGATGCGGCCGCCATGCATCTCGACGATGCGCCGCGAGATGGCGAGGCCGAGGCCGGTGCCACCCTTCGCCTTGGTCAGCGAATTGTCGGCCTGCTGAAACTCCTCGAAGATCTTCGCCTGGTCGGAGGGCGCGATGCCGGGGCCGGTGTCGCTGACGGCGACGGTGAAGCTGCCGTCCGCCTGGCGCGCGCTGATCTTGATCTCGCCCTTGTCCGTGAATTTGAGCGCGTTGCCGACGAGGTTTAACAGCACCTGCGCGAGGCGCCGCTCGTCGCCCCGCGCCTGCGACAGTCCCATCGGCACGTCGAGCTTCACCGCGAGGCCCTTGGTGGAGGCGAGCGGCTCGACCGCGGCGAAGACGCCGTGCACCATGTCGCGCACCGAATAGTCGGCGAGCGCCAGGACAAGCTGGCCCGCCTCGATCTTCGAGAGGTCGAGCACGTCGTTGATGAGGCCCAGAAGGTGCTTACCGTTCGATTGCACGCGCGCCAGCACCTCGCGCATCTTGGGCGGCGCCGCGCCATAGATGTCGTCGAGAATGAGTTCGGTATAGCCCAGGATGGCGTTGAGCGGCGTCCTCAGCTCGTGGCTCATGTTGGCGAGGAACTGCGATTTGTGGCGGCTCGCCTCGGCCAGTTCACGGCTCTTCTCCTCGATGTCGGCGAAGAGGCGCGCATGCTCGATCGCGATGACGCATTGCGCGGCAAAGGTCTCGAGGAGGCCCACGGTCGACTCCGGGAACGCGCCGGGCTCGCGCCGCCGCACGACCAGCGCGCCGACGATGCGGTCAGGCTGGAGGAGCGGCATGACCAGTGCTGCGCGGAAGCCCGCCTCGGCCACGAGCCGAGCCACCGGGTTGCGCTCGTCGCGCAAGTCGGCGACCTGTACCGGCGCACGCCGCGCGGCGGCCTCGCCCAAGGCGGTCGCGCCGGCGGACGATAGCCGGTTCGGGATCGCCTCGATCGCCGCGGTCAGGCGCGCGTCCATGCCGTGCGTCGCGCGCAGGCGGAATTCGTCGGAAGCCGGGTCATAGACATAGACCGCGCCCGCCTCGGTGTGCGAGAGCGCGACCGAGTTCGCGACAATGGTCGAAAGCACGGTCTCGAGATCGAGCGATGCGCTCACCGCTTGGCTCACCTCGCCCAAGCCCTTCAGCTCATCGACCGAGCGCGCCAGATCGTCGGTGCGCTCGCGAAGTTCCGTCAGAAGCCGCGCGTTCTCGATGGCGATCACGGCCTGGTCGGCGAAACCGCGCATCAGCTCAAGCTCATTCGGCTGGAACGGGCGGAACTCGTCGCGGTGGACTGCCATCACGCCAATCGCCTCGCCTTCTCGCGAAAGCGGCGTGAAGACCACGGTTCGGCCGCGCAATTCGCGCATGCGGTCGATATCTTCGCTTCGCGGCTCGCCGCGAATTTGACTCGTGTCCTCGATGTGGATCTGCCGGTTCTCAAGCGCACAACGCTGGAGATCGATAGTGGCGCTGAGCGGAAGTTCCGGAAACAGTTCACGCAGTTTCGAGGCGCGAGGACCGGCACTCGCAATCGAGCGCAACATCCTGCCCTCGATACGCCTGAGACCGACGCTCGATGCGCCGAACATGCGCGCAGCCGTCTCGGCGATCGTGTCGAGCGCGCGCTTCGGATCGCCCGGCGTCGAGGCGATGACGCGCAGGATATCGGCGGTCGCGGTCTGGCGGTCGAGCGATTCGCGCAGCTCGGTGAGGAGACGCGCGTTCTCGATGGCGATCACGGCCTGATCGGCGAAGCCCCGCATCAGTTCCAGCTCTTTTTCGCTGAACGGCCGGACGTCGCTGCGGTTGACGGCCATCATGCCGATCGCCTCGCCCTCGCGGGTCAACGGCGTGAACGCGCTCGTGCGCGTTTGCATGGGATAGGATCGCTTCCTCAGTTCATGCCAGACCGGGGAATTGGCGTCGCCATACTCGAGATGGATCTGCCGGTTTTCGACAACGCACCGAACGGCAGGATTCGCGAGGTCGAGCGGAAGCTCAGGCAGCGAGTAGCGAATGGCGTTCGCCTCGGGGCCGGCGGCCGCAACACGCCGTAACACGCCGCCCTCGACGCGCCGGATGCCGACGCTCGATGCGTCGAACATGCGCGCGGCGGTCTCGGCCATCGTGTCGAGCGCGCGCCTCGAATCGCCCGGCGTCGAGGCGATGACGCGCAGGATATCGGCCGTCGCGGTCTGGCGGTCGAGCGATTCGCGCAGTTCCGTCAAGAGCCGCGCATTCTCGATCGCGATCACGGCCTGCGCCGCGAAATTCTGCACCAGCGCGATCTGCTTGTCGGAGAAGGGCCGCACCTCTTGACGGTAGATGACGAAGGTCCCGAGCAAGGCGTCGTCCTTGCGCAACGCCACCCACAGCGCGGTGCGGGCGCCGGTCAGTTCGACAAGTTTGACGCGCGAGGCGACCCCGGAGCGGTAGGCATCGGTGTCGACCACATCCGGGATATGAACCACGCGCTCGCCGCTCACCACGCGCTCCAGCGCGCTCCCCAGATCGGGCACCCATTCGTGGAACGGTTCCGCCGCCGCGCCGGCAATGCCGCGGACCGCCAGCGCGTGAAAGCGCGTGCCGTCATAGGTATGCATCAGGCCGAAAGCGGCCTCGCACAGCCGCATCGCCTTTTCGAGCATCACATCGAAAACCGGCGCCAACTCGCCGGGCGAGCTGTTGATGACCTGCAGCACCTCGGATGTGGCCGTCTGCTGTTCCAGCGATTCCGTAAGCTCGTCGGTGCGGGTGCGAAGCTCGGTGAGGAGCCGCGCGTTCTCGATGGCGATGACGGCCTGCGCGGCAAAGTTCTCGACCAGCTCGATCTGCTTTTCCGAATAGGGACGGACCTCCTGCCGGAAGACGACAAAGGCGCCGATCAGCTCGTTCTCCTTGAGCATCGGCACGTGGAGGCAGGTGCGGATGCCGCCGACCTCGACCGCGGCCAACGGCTGCGCCTCGCCCGCCCTGACGGCCTGCGTCGCGGCGAGGTCGTCGCAATGGATGGTCTCCTTGGTCGCCACCATGCGCCCGAGGTTGGTGTGCGGCCCCAGGCGATAGACTGGAAGGCTGCGCATGTACTCCGCGAAAGCCGGCGGGACGCCCAGCGTCGCAGCGGCAAGGAGGGCCTCGCCGTCCCAGCGGTAGAGAATGCCCATCGGCGATTCGCTGAGACGGTTGGCGTTCGACAGGATCGACGCGAACACCGGATCGAGCTGCCCCGGCGAGGACGAAATGACGCCCAGCACCTCCGAAGTCGCCGTCTGGCGGTCGAGCGCTTCGCGCAGTTCCGAGAGAAGCCGCGCGTTCTCGATGGCGATCACGGCCTGTGCGGCGAAGTTCTCGACCAGCTCGATCTGCTGTTCGGTAAAAGGCTTGACCACCCGTCGATTGAGCAGAAAGACGCCGACCAATTCGCCCTCCCGCAGCATGGGCACGGCGAGATATGTGCGGGCGCCGAGTTCGCGGACGATGACCGCGGCCCTATCGGCGAAGGCGGGATCGCTCGCGATGTCCGCGATATGAACGGTGCTCCGCGTCTCCATGAGGCGCGCGAGGCCGGTCCCGGGCGGCGGCAGGAACCCCTGCGCAATCGCCTGCTCGCCGATGGCCGCCGTGCGGGGCGTCGTCGCGACGCCGGTAATCGCTATTTGGTAGAAGCGCGCGCCGTCGAAACGGTGAATCCAGCCCTGGTCCGCGCCGCAGATGCGGATGGCGTTGGCCAGCATCGCCTCGAACACGGGCTCGAGCCTGCCCGGCAAGGACGCGATGATGCGCAGGACCTCCGAAAGCGCCGCCTCCCGCGCCAGCGCCTCGTCGAGCGCCTTGCCCGGAGCGATGCGCGAAAGCGCCCGCCGCAGCCGCGCGCCGAGGCTCATTCCCATCGCTATGGCCTCCCCCGCGGCCATCCTGTTAAGGGCCAAAAGCGTACCACGCCGGCCGGTCCTTGCCCACGCGATCGCTCCGGCGAGGCTTGACCGGCGCCCGCGCCGCTCCCCATTCTGGCGCACCTCGCGCCGCGGTGGCCGATGCACGACGATGTACTGCAAGAACTCGAGCGCCGTCTCGGCCGCGTCCACGCGCGCCAGCGGCTCGGCATCGAGACCGATCATGAGGCGCGCGCCTTCGGCGGCGGGCTCAATTTCTTCCATATCGAGAACTGGTATTCCGTCCATTCGCTGATCCGGCTGTCGCTCCGCCTTGCCGGGCTTTACGGGCGCGGGCGCCGCAACGCCGGGCACGTGCAACTGCGCCGCAACGAGGTGCGGCTCGAACGCCTGCCGCCGGAGTTCGATGGCTTCACCATCCTCCATCTCTCCGATCTGCACGTTGACATGAACGAGGCCGCCATGGCGCGGCTCGCCGGGCTGATCGAGGGGGCGGCCTACGATCTCTGCGCGATCACCGGCGATTTCCGCGGCAAGACCTATGGCGAGATCGAGCCGACGCTCGCCGGGCTCGCGGCGCTCGTGCCGCGCATCAAGGCGCCGGTCTATGGCGTGCTCGGCAACCACGACACGATCCGCATGGTGCCGGCCATGGAGGCAATGGGCATCCGCATGCTCCTCAATGAAGCGGAGCCGATCCGGCGCGGCGGCGCCTCCCTTCACCTCGGCGGCATCGACGACGCGCATTATTTTCGCGTCGACAACATCGAGAAGGTGGCATCGCTGGTGCCGTCCGGGGAATGCGCGGTCCTGCTCTCGCACACGCCCGAGATCTACCGCCAGGCGGCGCATGCCGGGTTCGACCTGCTGCTTGCGGGGCACACCCATGGCGGGCAGATCTGCCTGCCCGGCTCGATCCCGATCACGCTCGATTCGGCGCTGCCGCGGCGGTTCGGCCGCGGCGCGTGGCGCTATCACCGCATGGCGGGCTACACCTCGGTGGGCGCCGGCTCCTCGATCGTCGCCGTGCGCTACAACTGCCCGCCCGAGATCACGCTGCATCGCCTGAGGCGCGCCGCTCAATAGGGCTGGTCGCGCAGGTGCAGGCGAAAGAGCAGCCGCGACAGCACGACCTCGCCCGCGAAAAACAGCACGACGACCGCCGCTACGTCGGCAGCATCAAGACCGAGCGGGCCGATCGCCGCAAGCGCAGGCAGCAGCGCTTCCGGCACCTGGTCGATGACGGGCGCGCGGCTGCTCGGCGGCAGCTTGAGCCGGCGCTTGCAAAAGCTCGAAAGCAGATCGCCCGCCATCGCCGCCGCGCCGACGAGCGCGCCAGTCGCCCAGCCGAGCCCCAGGACCGGCGCCGCAGCCGCCGTGACGGCGACCGCGAGAACGACGCCGCGCAGCGTCTTCGACGCGCCGAAGAGGGGATGGCCGTCGCGCAAGGTGACGCCGAAATCGAGCGGTCCCGACCAGCGCCGCGCCAAAATCTTCTTCGCCACGACCGGCATGCCGTTCGCGAGCGACAGGAGGAGAAGCAGCTTCAGCACGGAAGCGGAATGAAGCAGCGTCATGCGTCAGCTTGGCCGGTTTCGGTTCATGGCGGCCCCTTGCGCCCCTCCCTGCCCCGGTGCATAGCTATCGCCGCGCACGAACGTCAAACAGGCACGCGGGGACATGAGATGGCGCAGGCGTTGAATATGCGGCTTCTGGCGCAGAACGATCTTGCCGGGTTCGGCGGGATCGGCGAGGGCATGAGCATCCAGCTCGCCAAGGACGGGCGCCGCATCTTGTGGCTCGCGCACGAATCCGCGCCCAAGAACTTCACCGGCGTCGATGTCAGCGACCCGAAAAATCCCAAGGTCGTGGTGCAGACCGAGCTTCCGAACCGGCAGATGCGCTCCAACTCGCTCGAAGTGTGCGGCGACATCATGGCGGTGGCGTACCAGACGCAGCAGCACGGCATGAAGCCGGCGGGCGTCGAAATGTTCGACATAGCGAAGCCCGAGGCGCCGCGCTCGATCTCGTTCTTCGACTGCTCGGGCCCGAAATCGCGCGGCGTGCATCAGGTCTGGTTCGTCAACGGCGAGACGGTGCATTTCTCGGGCGGCGCCGCGGATTTTTCGCCGCGCAATCCCAAGGACGACCAGTTCTATCGCGCGATCGACGTGAAAAATCCGGCGAAGCCGCACGAGATCAGCCGCTGGTGGCTGCCGGGCGTGTCCGAGACCGACAACGAGCCGCCGCCGCCGCGCCATCCGAAATTCGACGGCGGCTTCCGCCCGCACAACACCAATGTCTATCCCGAGCGCCCGGACCGGGCTTATCTGGGTTATATCGACGGCGGCGTCGTCATCCTCGATATTTCCGACAAGGCGCGGCCGAAGATGGTCGGGCACTGGAATCCGCATCCGCCGTTTCCGGGATTCACGCACACGGCGATGCCGCTGTTTGACCGCGACATCCTGGTGGCGAGCGATGAATCGGTGCGCGAGAAGGGCGGCGACTGGCCGAAGCTCACGTGGATTCTCGACATGCGGCGCGAGGACAATTTGGTGCCGGTCTCGACATTGCCGCTGCCGATCGAGGCGCACCGCAATTTGGGCGGGCGCTTTGGCGCGCATAACCTGCACGAGAACCGGCCAGGCCCGGCGTTCCGCTCCTCGACCCTGATCTTCGGCACCTATTTCAACGGCGGCATTCGCGTCCACGACATCAGCGACCCGCTGCAGCCGAAGGAAGTGGCCTTTTTCGTGCCCGACCCGCCCAAGGGCTCGCCCGCCGGTTTTGTCCAGATCAACGACTGCTATGTCGACGAGAACGAGATCGTCTATGCCGTCAACCGCTTCACCGGCGGCCTCTACACGCTCGAGATGACGCTCTAGCTGTGAACTCTCAATAGGTTGTCCACTCGGTCCCGACCGAGGAAACTGATGTTGCTAACGCATCTTTTTCCTGGGGGGGGACCGAATGGACGTTCACAAGAATGCCCGGCTGACACCGGCAGGTCGAGGGGTCATGGTAGGGCGCGTTGTCGAGGGCGAGGCGCCGCGGCTCGTCGCGGAAGCGATGGGCGTGTGTGAGAAGACGGTGCGGAGGTGGGTGCGCCGTTTCCACGCCGAAGGTGCAGCGGGCCTGCGCGATCGCTCCTCACGGCCGCATCGCGTGCGTCGCCCAACGCCCGCGGTCGTCGTGGTTGGGATCGAGGCGCTGCGCCGCGAACGCTGGACTGGTGCGCAGATCGCGACGGAATGCGGCGTGTCGGAAGCGACCGTGTCCCGGGTGCTTCGCCGCCTGGGCCTCAACCGGCTGAAGGCCTTGGAGCCTGCCGAGCCTGTCCGGCGATACGAGCGCGACCGGCCCGGCGAGCTCATCCATATCGACATCAAGAAGCTCGGGCGTTTCAACCAGGTCGGCCATCGCATCACCGGCGATCGGACCGGTCAGAGCAGCCATCGCGGCGTCGGCTGGGAGTTCGTCCACGTCTGCATCGACGACGCATCGCGGGTCGCCTTTGCCCGGGTTATGTCCGATGAGCGCAAGGGCAGCGCCGTGGCCTTCTTGGACGCCGCTGTCGCCTACTATGCCGAACTCGGCGTTACGGTCGATCGCGTCATGACCGACAACGGGTCCTGCTATAGATCCTTCGCTTTCCGCGACGCCTGCCGAAGGCTCGGCCTCAAGCACATTCGCACCAGGGCCTATACGCCGCAGACTAATGGAAAGGCCGAGCGCTTCATCCAAACAGCGCTCAGGGAGTGGGCTTACGCCCGTGCCTACACCCACTCAGACCAGCGAACCGTCGAGCTGCCGCGATGGCTGCATCGCTATAACTGGCATCGACCACATGGTAGCTTGGCAGCAAAACCACCCATCAGCCGCCTCGGTCTATCCGGGGACAACCTGTTGAGGCTCCACATCTAGCCGCGCCAGAGCTGCTTCGTCGCAAGGCGCGCGCCCTCGACGAGCGCCTCGAGCTTGGCCCAGGCGATCTGCGGATGGACGCGCCCGCCGAGGCCGCAATCGGTCGCGGCGATGACGCGCTCCCGGCCCACGACGCTCGCGAACCGCGCAATGCGCTCGGCCACGACCTGAGGATGCTCGACGACGTTGGTCGCGTGGCTGACGACGCCCGGCAGGATGATCTTGTGCTCGGGCAGCTTCACGTCCTGCCACGCGCGCCATTCGTGCTCGTGCCGGACATTGCCGGCCTCGAACGAATAGGAGTTGACGTTGATCTTGAGCATCAGATCGATGATGTCGGCCATGGGAATGTCGGTCGTGTGCGGCCCGTGCCAGCTGCCCCAGCACAGATGGAAGCGCAGCCGGTCGCGCGGCAGCCCCTTGATCGCGTGGTTCAAGGCCTCGACGCGCGGCATGGTGAATTTCTGATATTCCGCGACGGTCGGCTCGGGATTGATCTGGTCCCAGTTCTCGGCGATCGACGGATCGTCGAACTGAAGGATGAATCCCGCATCGACGATCGCCTTGTATTCCTCCTTGAGCGCATCGGCGCAGGCGAAGATGAATTCCTCGTCGGTCTTGTAATACCGGTTGCGGAGCCGCGCCGCCGAACCCGGCGCGATTGCGGTCATGAAGCCTTCCTCGCACCCCGAGGCTTTGAGCGCCGCCTTGAAATTCTCGATGTCGGTCTTGAGGAGCGCCTGTCCCACATATTTCACCGGGCCGACGCAAACGGGCCGGCGCATCACGATCGGCCCCATCGAGACGCCGGCCTCGGGATCGGAATAGGCCTCGCGGAATTTCACCCGGTCGCGGCGATCGTTCATGGCGGTGAGCACGATCTCGCCCGGGCCGTGCCGCCGCACCGGGAAATCGAGCTCCTCGGGCGCGAGATCGAGCCCGGCGAGACGCTGGTAGGAATAGCTCCACCACGCGCCATAGAAGACGCGGTGGCCCATTGCCTTGCCGTATTCGCCGTCGTTCGGCACGTCGATGCCGATCTCTTTCTGGCGGCGCACCACGTCATTCACGCCGCGGCGCAGCAGGTCCTGGAAGCTCGCCTCGCCGATCTCGCCCTTGCCGCGCGCCACGTTCGCCGCGATGAGGTCGTCGGGCCGCGGCAGGCTTCCCGCGTGGCTTGTCCGGATGTGGGTATCGCTGCGCTTCATCGTCGTCTCCCCGGGGACTTTCGTCTGGCGAGGATTTCATCTTCCGCCTCGCTTGACAATGGCGCGGCCGAAAGGCGCTATTGGACGCAATTCGACGGGAGGAAGCCATGCAGAGAGCGGATCGCCGCATCGTCGTAAGCCATGTCGGCAGCCTCGTGCGGCCGCCGGCGCTCATCTCCTATCTCGAAAAAATCCGCGACAAGCAGGCTTACGACAAGGCCGCGTTCGAGACCTGCCTCACGGACTCGATCGTCGAGGCGGTGCGGCTCCAGGCCGAGGCCGGCATCGATGTCGTGAGCGACGGCGAGTACGGCAAGTCGGTCAACTGGGCCTTCTATGTCCACCGCCGGCTCGGCGGGCTCGAGTGGCGGCCGTTTTCGGCAGACGAGCTCAAGGATCCGATGACCGCCGTCATCAGCGGCCGCGACCGCGAGGCATTCCCCGAGTTCTACGGCGAATACGACAAGCGCGTCCTCAGCAACGCGCGCGCCGTCGGGCGGCCGATCGTCGCCGGGCCGATCACCTATACCGGCCAGGCCGAATTGCAGCACGACATCGCCAACCTCAAGGCCGGCCTCGCCAAGGTGAAGGGCGCGGCCGGGTTCCTGCCCGTCGTGGCGCCCGCGAGCGCGCTGCCCAACGCCAAGAACGAACATTACCGCGACGAGGAGAGCTATCTCTTCGGCCTCGCCGAGGCGCTTCGGACCGAATACCGCGCCATCATCGACGCAGGATTCGATCTCCAGGTCGACGACGCGTTCCTGCCCTACATGTACGAGAAGATGGTGCCGCCGATGAGCCTTGCGGACTACCGCAAATGGGCGTCGCTGCGCATCGACGCGCTCAATCACGCGCTCCACGGGCTGCCGAAGGACCGGACGCGCTATCACATCTGCTGGGGCAGCTGGAACGGGCCGCACATGTTCGACGTGCCGTTGAAGGAGATCGTCGATCTCGTGCTGCGCGTCGATACCGGCGCCTACAGTTTCGAGGCCGCCAATCCGCGCCACGAGCACGAATGGCGCGTCTGGAAGGACGTGAAGCTGCCGCCGGGCAAGGTGCTGATGCCCGGCCTCATCGCGCATTCGACCAACATCGTCGAGCATCCCGAGCTGGTGGCGGAGCGGCTGTTGCGCTTTGTCGATTGCGTCGGCCGCGACAACGTGATGGCCGGCACCGATTGCGGCTTCTCGCAGAGCCCGCTCGCCGGCCGCGTCCACCGCTCGATCATGTGGGCGAAGCTCAAATGCCTCGCCGAAGGAGCATCCATCGCCTCGAAGAGGCTGTGGGGCTAATCGAGCTCGCCGAGTGCGTCGGGCCCGAACGGACCCGCCGGCAGCGGAACGTCGGCCCAGAAGCGTCGCATCTCGGGCGGCAGCACGCGCTCGAGGAGCCGCGCCCGCTCCTGTTGCAGCGCTCCGCCGGGGACCGTGACGAGCATCGTGCCCGCCGCCGCAAGACGCGCCAGCTCGTCGCGGCGCTGCCTGCGCGGCGCGGCGCTGCCCTGAAGATCGATGGCGATGAAGAAAGCGCCGGTCCAGAAGGCGAAATCGGTCCGAACAGGCGCGCCCTCGCCCGCCGGCAGATGCGCCTGCGGCAGCGGGCGAAGCGCGCAAAAGCTCCAGTCGCGCGGCGCGAAAAGTCCGCCGGCGCGCGAAATCAGCGCGTGAAGCTCCGGCGCGGCCGCGGCAACGGACGATGCGATCCACTCGAAGTAGGCGTCGAGGAACAGCGCGGCGAGCCGGTCCCACGGACCGCAGAGCGAACGCAGATGCTCGCGCAGCAGGTCGAGCCGATCCTCGACATTGGTAGCGCGGACGAGGTCGGGCGGCTCGGCGAAGGGATAGGGGCCGTCCGAAAGACGCAGCTTCGCGCCCATGGCGACGCGCAGCTCCGGCCCGGCATCGCCGGCGCGGAACCGGCCGTAGGGAATGCGCGTTTCCTCGCCCAAATGTGATCGCATGCCGACCTTAATAGCGTGCGGCGATCATGCTCGCATCGCCCTGAACGCGCGGGAAACGTCGGGACGCGGGTGGTCTTGCGTCTGCCCGGCGCCGCCCTCCAGAATGACGGAATCGGCCAAGCAGCTAATAGGATCGAAGCCCCCTGGCGGCCATCGAGCCGGACGGTGCACGAAAACCCGGATCGTCGCCTATAAAGGGCATGCGCGCCGGCCTGCGGCGTCTTGGCCGCCTGGCCGGCGCGTTCTTGTGCCTCCTCCTCCTCCCCGTTCCGGTGAGTTCCTGCATGTTCGGTCGCGATGGCGGCGTTCCCTGGTATGAAGCGCGGCGCGATGCGACGGGTCTTTCGCCCGATCCCGCGACGACGCAAGAGGCGGTCGTCCAGGTCTATGCGGCGCGCGCCGTCGCCTGGCGCGGCGCCTTCGCCGTCCATACCTGGATCGTGGTGAAACCTTCGGGCGCGCCACGCTATACGCGCTACGAGGTAATCGGCTTCGGCGTCGCGAACGGCGCCCCGGCGGTCCGGGTTGACCGCACCGGCCCCGACAATTACTGGTTCGGCGCGCAGCCCGAGATCGTGCTCGAGCGCCGCGGCACGGGCGTCGACGCAATCATCGCGAAGATCCGCGACGCGGTTGCAGCCTATCCCTATCCGCACGAGTACCGCGCCTGGCCGGGCCCCAACAGCAATACCTTTGCCGCCTTCATCGCGCGCAGGGTGCCGGAGCTGGGACTGGCGCTGCCGTCGAACGCGATCGGCAAGGACTTCCTGCCGGGCGGCGCCTTCTGGGCCGCAGCACCCAGCGGCACGGGCTATCAGCTTTCGCTGTTCGGCGTTGCCGGCATCCTGGTGGCACGGGCGGAGGGGATCGAGTTCAATCTCCTGGGGCTCAATCTCGGCGTCGATTTTGCCGCGCCCGGACTGATGCTGCCCGGGATCGGCCGGCTCGGTGTGCCGCGTCTCCAGCCGGGCTGAACGTTCGGCCGATCACCAGAAGGACGGGACGCGGCGGAAGCGGCGGACATGCTTCCGCGTCTCTTTCTCGGACTCGCTGAGGGCGCGGCTGTACCAGCCGAGGACGACGCCGCACGCGCGCTCGACCTTGCCGCCGTCGCCGGCGAGCGCTGCCGCCAGCGCGTGCGCGGCGCGCACGTCGCTTTCGCGGCCGAGCCCGTCCTGCAGCGGCTTCAAGCGCCGCATGTAGCGCGCGACCGCGCGCCTTCCGTAGATCGATTCCAGGAACTCGATCGCATAGCGCAGCTTCTTGAGCGCGATGCGAAGCTTGTGCCGGTCTTGCGGCGCCAGATGCGCAAATCCCCGCGAGCACCGCCACGCCTTGCGGTGCAGGCGCTGCAGCAGATCCGGCGCGACTTTGCTGAGCGGCGCAACGAGACGCGCCGAATCCTCGGTCACCGGCTGGTCGCGCCAGCCGCGCGCCTCGAACCAGCGCGCGAGCCGCATGATCGACCCGGTGTAGCGCGCCGAGGCGATCACCGCGCGAACCTCGTCATAGGCATTGTCGCGGTGGCGCTCGGCGGCGCGCGAGAGAGTCTCGAGCTCGGGTGTTTCGGCGAGCGCGCCCTTGAGCGGCCCGACCAGGTTTTCCGCGAACACATCCCAGTTGCGCGCCGCCCCGAGCGCGCTGCCGAGCCATTTGAGCTCGCCGTTGGCCCAGCTGTAATGCTCCTGCGGCAGCATGCGGCGCATCGCCGACAGCACCGCGCGGAGCCGCCGGATGGCGACGCGCATCTGATGCACGGCCTCGGCGACGCCCTCGCGCGCCGCCGTCTCGTTGCGCAGAATCGCAGCGATAAGGCGCCGCCCGGCGACCTGCAGCGCGGCATCGAGCAGCATCTTGCGGTCGAGCACCATCTTTTGCGCGTGCAGCACCGGCGGCTGGCCCCGTTCGCCGCGCGCGAGCGCATAGCCGCGCTCGCCCTTGCTGCGCGTACCGATGCGGCAAGGCACGATTTCCAGAAGCCTGAGCGCCACGTCCCACAGCACCACCGTGTCGCCGCGCTTCAGTTCGAGCTCGATCTCATGGATCGGCTCGCTGCCGCCGTTCGGCACCACGATCGCGCCGCGGTCGATCGCCACCTCGATCTCGGTGTCCTGGCGCGGACGCAGCACGAACGCGGTCCGCTCGACCACGGTGGTGAAGAGCGGCACCAGCTCGTCCGACGCGACGGCCGCGCGTACGTGGCCGCCGCTTTGCGGCGCGTCGAGATCGGGCGCGGCGCCCTTGACCCGATCCTCCCATTCGCCGCGCTCCAGCACGTCGGCGCCGGTCAAATCGTGCGCCTTCACCGACTGGATGAAGCGGCGACCCTGCTTTCTCACGCGCAGCATCAGCTCGCGCTCGCGTAGCGCGTCGCGCGCCGTGTCGTAATAGGTCGTGGTGAGCTTCGCGCGCGACGGCCGCGGGCGTCCGGCCATGGCAAGCAGCGCCGACCGCGCCTTAGGCAGGTCGCTCTCGGCGACGTAGAGTTTCAGTTCGAGTTCCGGCATGCCCCCGAGCCGCCACCAGGATCGTCCGCGTGCCAGACGCAGACGCGCCCGACCTTCTCCGGAACGAAAATGGACCGTTCAGCCTTGAGATCAGCGTAGCCGATGGCGCGGCCGGCGACAAATCCCCGACGTTGCTGTATTCCGGCCGGCTGCAAGGAGGGCCGGATGTTCTACGAACCGAGCAAGGACGATCACGGGCTGCCCTACAACCCGTACAAGTCGATCGTGGTGCCGCGGCCCATCGGCTGGATCTCGACCGTGAATTGCGACGGCGGGGTCAATCTCGCGCCGTTCAGCCAGTTCAACAATCTCTCCTACGACCCGCCGTTCGTCATGTTCTCGGGCAATGCCAAGCCCGATTCGGGCCATCGCAAGGACAGCGTGCGCAACGCGACGGACACCGGCGAATTCGTGTGCAACATGGCGACGTGGGAGCTGCGCGAGGAAGTCAACATCACCTCGCAATTCGTCGAGGCCGGAATCGACGAGGCGGCGCTTGCCGGGCTCGACATGATTCCCTCGCGCCTCGTCAAGCCGCCGCGCGTCGCACGCTCGCCGGTCCACCTCGAATGCAAGTTCCATTGCGTCGTTTCATTGCCCGGCAACGAGTTCGACCAGGTGCATCACGTCGTGATCGGCCGCGTCGTCGGCGTCCATATCAGGGACGATGTCATCACGCCCGAGGGACGGATCGACATCCTCAAGCTGCGCCCGCTCGCGCGGCTCGGCTATCACGATTACACGAGCGTCGAGTTGGTCTTCACCATGCCGCCCGGGGGCCCCAAGCTCGAGGCGCACCGGGCGGGCCTCGAGGGAAGGCCGAAGCGGCGGCGGTCGGCCGAGTGACTAGCGCGCCGGCGGCGGCAAATGCCCCGCGCCCTCGGGCGGCGGCACCTCGGCCGTGTTGAGGACCATGGCGAGCGTCGTGTAGTAGCCGACGAAGCAAACGAGCTCGATCGCGCCGCGCTCGCCGAAATGCCGCCGCAACGCCGCGAAGCTTTCGTCGCTGAGCCTGGCGACGCGCAGCAGCTCGCGCGCGGCGTCATAGGCGGCGTCTTCCGGCGGCGTGAGCCCTTCGGGGCGGCGGCCCGCGGCGATCGCCTCGACGAGCGCGCGCTCGACGCCGGCTTCCTTCGACATCTCGCGGTGGACCCCGAACATGTATTCGGCCGACCAGTGCCGCGCCACGGTGAAGATGACGATCTCCTTGAGGCGCGGGGGGAGCGCGCCCTCGAAACGGATGAAGTCGCCGAGATGGCGCATGCGCTCGGCCAGGTCCGGGCTGTAGATGAGCGGCACGTAAGGGCCGCGCACGCCGCCGCGCGGCCCCTTGGTGAGCGTGTCCGCCACCTGGCGCTGCTCGGCATTCCATTGTCCGGGCGAGAGCGCCGGGAACCGTTCGGCCATCGCAAGATCCCTCCTTCGATTCCTGAAGCCATAGCACGGCGGCGATTCCCGCGCGAATCGCCGCGCCAGCGTGGCGCGCCGGAGCCGACCGGCGCGCCGCGCACGAGCCGGCGGCCGGCCGACGCGCGATGCGCGCGGCGAAAGATGCGATTTACCGTACTGTCACGCGACTGACCCGGGAGCGTTACAAAACTGCCCCCGGGCCCGTGCTAGTGAGCCGCGATGCACAATCCCGACGATTCGATCGATCCCGTTGCCCTCACCATCCTGGCGTTGAACCGGCTTGGCCCCGCGATGTTCCGCGCCGTCTCCTACGGCATCGCGGTCACGGTCACGGTGCCCGATCTCGCGACCTGCGAGATTTTTCGCGCGGCGCTCCTCGAGACCCAAAAAGCGCGGCGCACCGACCGGCTCATCCGCGTCGAGATCGCGGAGCCCGCGTGAAGCACGCCGAGCGCGTGAACCACTACCGCGCGATTTTCATTTCCGATGTCCATCTCGGCACGCGCGGCTGCAAGGCGCCCTTCCTCTTGGATTTCCTGCGCTGGACGGAGTTGGATTATCTCTACCTCGTCGGCGATCTCGTCGATGGCTGGCGGCTCAAGAAATCCTGGTACTGGCCGCAGGCGCACAACGACGTTGTGCAAAAGCTGCTGCGCAAGGCGCGCAAGGGCACGAAGCTCTTCTACATCCCGGGCAACCACGACGAGGGCTTGCGGGATTTCTGCGACAGCCAGTTCGGCGGCGTGTCGCTGATGCAGGAGATGGTGCACGAGACCGCCGACGGGCGGCGGCTCCTCGTCATCCACGGCGACGCCTTTGACGGCGTCGTGCGCTATGCGCGCTGGCTCGCGCTTCTGGGCGATTGGGCCTATGACGCGGCCATACGGCTCAATCACTTGTTCAACGTGGCGCGGCGGCACTTGGGATATCCCTATTGGTCGCTGTCGGCCTATCTCAAGTTCAAGGTCAAGAACGCGGTCCAGTTCATCAGCGACTATGCCGACACGATTTCGGCCGAGGCGCGGCGGCGCGGCGTTGACGGCGTCGTGTGCGGCCATATCCATCACGCCGAGATCCGCGACCTGGGCGGCGTGCTCTATTGCAACGACGGCGATTGGGTCGAGAGCTGCACGGCGCTCGTCGAGCATAATGACGGGCGGCTCGAGATCGTGCACTGGATCGAACTGCGCGAGCTCGATCCGCTCAACCTCGACGTGCGCATCCCCGAGGAGGTCGAAGCCTAGCGCAGGACGGCGATCGGGCGCGGCGCGATGGTCGCCTCGAGCGGCAATGCGGTGCCGAGGTCGCCGTCGATCTGCACGCGCTCGCCGACCGGCCCGGTGACGCGTACCCGCCGTCCGCGCAAGAGGCGCGCGTCGGGCAGTGCTCCGATCCGGTTCGCGCCGAGCGCCGCGGCGTAGCGCAGCACGTCGTAGCGGCTTCCGCCCTCGAAGAGCGCCACTTCGAACACCGGCTCGTCGAGCCGCGCGCCCGATGCGACGACGAACCGGCCGCCGTAATAATGCCCCTTGGCGATCACGAGCGACGCGGCGGCGATCGCGATGCCGTCGATCTCGACCTCGTAGCGCGACGGCCGGTGCCGCACGAGGCAGGCGAGCGCGCTTGCCACGTAGGCGGCCTTGCCGCACCGCCGCTTCAGGCGGAGATCGATCCCCTCGACGACGCGCGCGTCGAATCCCACGCCGGCCATCATGGCGAAGCGGCGGCCGTTGGCGCAGCCGGCGAACACCGGCGCCGCGCGGCCGAATGCAATGCACTCGGCAAGCGCCCTGGGCGCGTTCGGCAGACCGAGCTCGGCCGCGAGCACGTTGGCGGTGCCGAGCGGCACGATGCCGAGCGGCATCGCCGCGTCGCCCAATCCGTTCACGACCTCGTTGATGGTTCCGTCGCCGCCCGCAGCGACGACCGCGTCATAGCCGTCGCGCGCAGCGCTTCGCGCGAGTTCCTCGGCATGGCCCGGCGCCCGTGTCTCCATGAGCGCCACCTCTGCGCCAAGCTCGCCGAGCACGGCGAGCACGCGCGCCAAGCGGCGGCGGCGGCGGGCGCCCGCGGTCGGATTGAAGATCACGCACATTCTCTGTCGCACGGGCACCATATTTACACTGAACCCCGGCGGTACCTACAGTGTCGGCAGAAGGACGCTCTAGGGAGGAGACAAATGGCATCGGTGACGGAAGAGATCGTCGCAATCCGCGACCGCTGGCACACCAAGAACCATCCGTTCTTCCGTGCGTTCGGCGAAGGCAAGCTGCCGCTCAAATCGATGGGGCGCTATCTGGCACTTCATTATCAGTTCGTCTCGCGCGCCTTGCCGAGCATCGCCGTGCTCTATTCGCGCGTCTTCCAGCATGAGGACGTGCGCAAGGCCATCGCCGAGAACATCGCCGAGGAGGAAGGCCTGAAGGCGATTCCGGGTCCCGGCCACAAGCCGCACGACCACAACGAGATGATCTTCCGCTTCTGCAAGGCGGCCGGATTCTCCGAGCACGACGTGCGCAACATAAAGATGACCCCGGCCTGGTGGGGACGCTCGCTGCATTACGCGACCGTCACGATCAACGAGCCGCTCGGCGTCGTGCTGGCGATGCAGTCCACGCAAGAGGGCCAGCAGCCGGCGCTCAACGACGAGCTGGTGCTGCCGGCGTTCGAGAAGCATTACGGCTACAAGCGCACCGCGCCCGAGGTCGAGTTCTTCGCCGAGCACGCCGTCGCCGACATCGAGCACAGCCGGCGCCAGCTCGAGCTGTGCGCCCAGCATCTCGAGACGCCCGAACTCCGCGCGCGCGCGCTCAAGGTGGCACAGGAGGCGGTCGAGCTGCGCTGGGCGTCGATCACCGACATCTACCGCGCCGATGTACTCGGCGAGCGAGACCTCGTCCCCGCCGGCGTGGCGTGAAAAAAACACTCGCGGTGCTGGGCGGCACCGGGCAGGAAGGCGGCGCGCTGGCGCGGCGCTGGGCCGAGGCCGGGTACAAGGTCGTGATCGGCTCGCGCGATGCGGCGCGCGCCGCGGCCAAAGCGCGCGAGATCCTGACCCGGGCGCCCAATGCCAGCGTCTCGGGGGCGGGCCTCGACGAGGCGGCGCGGGCCGGCGAGATCGTCGTGCTGTCGGTGCCCTATGCCGCGCACGGCGTGACGCTGCTGGCGATCCGCGACGCGGTCCAGGGCAAGATCGTCGTCAACGTGACGGTGCCGCTCGTCCCGCCGCGCGTCGCGCGCGTGCAGCTCCCGGCCGAGGGCGCGGCCGCAGTTGCGGCGCAACAGGCGCTCGGCCCCGGCGTCAGGGTGGTTTCCGCCTTCCAGAACGTTGCGGCGCATCTGCTCGAAGAAGGCGGCGAGGTACCGTGCGACGTGCTCGTGTGCGGCGACGACAAGGACGCGCGCGGCGAGGTGGTGACACTCGCGCGCGACGCGGGCCTGCGCGCCTTCCATGGCGGCGCGCTTGCCAATTCGGCGGCGGCCGAGGCGCTCACCTCGGTTCTGATCTTCCTGAACGGCCGCTATCGCACCACGACGGGCGTGCGCTTCACCGGCCTCCCCGACGAGGCGGAGTAAGGCTCACTCGGCGGCGGACGCCTTGTCGAGCAGGTGCTGCGGCGTCGAGGAGACGACCTCGGCATAGATCGGCTTGAATTTCTGCGGGCCGCCCTCGATCAATCCTACGAATTCCGGCTTCATCGAAGCGAGCTGCACCAGGATCTCGGCATGGACCTTGATGTCGCGCCACTCCCCCAGGAGATAGAAATGATCGGGATCGCCCACGTCGCGGCACAAGACGCCGTCCTTCGCCTGCGCCTTCGACTTGTGCATCGGGTTGGCGTCGGAATAATCGAAAGTGTCGAACAGCCGGATGAATTCCTCGCCCCGCCCCGGCTGCACGCGGAAATCATAGACATGCACGAAGTTCCCGGCCTGGCACAACGCTACGAGCGCCATCGTCCACCTCCTTCTTTGCCGGCGATCCTAGCGTAGAATGGCGGCGGGAGGCAGCATGGGCGAGAACGGCATCGGCGCGCGCGTCAAACGCAAGGAGGATTTCCGGCTGCTGCGGGGGCGCGGGCGCTATGTCGGCGACATAGCCATGCCCGGCCTCAGGGAGATCGCCTTCGTGCGCAGCCCCGCGGCGCATGCCCGCATCCGCCGCATCACCGCGCCCGCCGGCTTCGAAGCGCAAGTTCTTCGCGCCGAGGATCTCGTCGGCGTCAAGCCCATCCGCGCGCTCTCGGCCATTCCGGGCTTCAAGCCATCCGAATATCCCCCGCTCGCCACGGGCAAGGTGCGCTATGCCGGCGAGGCGGTGGCGCTCTGTCTCGGCCGCACGCGCGCCGAGGCCGAAGACCTGGCGCAGCTTGTCGAGCTCGAGCTCGATCATCTGCCGGCAGTGACGGACGCGCTCGCGGCAAGGGCCGGCGGCGCGCCGCTCGTGCACGAGGCCTGGGGCGACAATCTTTTCATGACGACTTCGGTCGGCAGCAACATCGACGAGATCGCGCGGCAGGCGCCGGTGGCGGTGAAGCGCGAATATTGCATGAACCGGCAATGCATGGCGCCGCTCGAGGGGAAGGGCGTGCTCGCCTATTGGGACGATCACGACGACCAGCTCGTCGTCGTGAGCTCGACCCAGTCGCCGCACATGATCCGCGCCGGGCTTTCCGAGTTTCTGGAGATCGAACAGCGCCGCATCCGGGTCATCGCGCCCGATGTCGGCGGCGGGTTCGGCTACAAGGTCGTGCTGCAGCCCGAAGAGCTGTGCGTTGCGTGGCTTGCCTTCACGCGCCGTCACCCGGTGCGCTGGACCGAGGACCGGCGCGAGCATCTGACCGCCGGCGCCAACACGCGCCAGCACCATTACCGCGTCTCGGCCTATGCCGACGCGCGCGGCAAGATTTTGGCGGTCGATGCCGAGATCACCGTCGATATCGGGGCCTATTCCGTCTGGCCGTTCACCGCCGGGCTCGAAGGCGCGATGGCGGGCGGCAATCTCGCCGGGCCCTATGCGCTGCCGGCCTATCGCTGCCGGACATATTCGGTCGCGACCAACAAGCCGCCCTTCGTGCCTTATCGCGCGGTGGCGCGGCCGGGCGTGTGCTTCGCGATGGAGCTGACGATCGACGCGGTGGCGCGCGCGGTGGGGCGCGAGCCGGCCGAGGTGCGGATCGAGAATTTGGTGCCGGCATCGGCAATGCCCTTCACCAACGTCGCCGGGAAACATTTCGACAGCGGCGATTATCCGCAGAGCGTGCGCATGGCGATGGAGCGGATCGGGCTTCCCGAAGTGCGCGCGCGGCAAAAACGCGGCGAGGGCGACGGGCGGCTCGTCGGCGTGGGATTCGGCGTCTATACCGAGCAGTCGGCGCACGGCACGTCGCAGTTCTCACACTGGGGCACGCCGATCATCCCCGGCTACGAGCAGGCGACGGTACGCGTGACGCCCGACGGCGGCGCCGAGATCCGCATCGGCGTCCATTCGCACGGCCAGGGCATGGAAACCACCATGGCGCAGGTCGCGTGCGAGATACTCGGGATCGCGCCCGAGCAGATCTCGGTCGTGCACGGCGACACGGCGATGACGCCGTTCTCGACCGGGACCTATGCGTCGCGCTCGATGGTGATGGCGGGGGGCGCGGTGTCGCGCTCGGCGCGCGAGCTGGCAAAGCGCATCGCATCGATCGGCGCGCATCTCCTGCAGGAGAAGCCTGACGAGGTGCGGCTCGAGAACGGATTCGTGCGCGGCTCGCGCGGCGAGGTCTCGATCCGCGAGATCGCCAACTCGTGGTACCGCAGGCCGGAGCAGCTGCCGGCGGACGTCGATGTCGGCGGGCTTGAGGCCACGGTCGGCTACAAGCCCAAGGTCGATACCGGCGCCTTCAGCTATGCAACGCACGCAGCCTTGGTCGCGGTCAACCGGGAGACCGGCGGCGTCGCTCTCCTCGACTATGTCATCGTCGAGGATTGCGGCACGATGGTGAACCCGATGATCGTCGAAGGCCAGACGATGGGCGGGACGACGCAGGGGATCGGCACCGCGCTCTTCGAGGAATCGCCTTACGACGCCGACGGCCAGCCCCTGGCCGCGACCTTGGCCGATTACGTCATGCCGGGATCGATGGATGCGCCCTCGTTCCGCGTCTATCACACCGAGCATCCCTCGCCCTATACCGATCACGGCATCAAGGGAGTAGGCGAAGGCAGCGCCATCGCACCGCCCGCCGCCATCGTCAACGCCATCAACGACGCGCTCCGCCCGCTCGAGGTCGAGCTGGGCGAGACGCCGGCGACCCCGCCGCGCATCATCCGCGCGATCCGCGCGCGCCTGTGATGCGCACGCTCGTCCGCAACATCGGCGAGTTCTTTACCGGCGACATTGCCGCGCCGATGGCGCCGGTGCAGGCGCTCCTCGTCGAGGACGGCGTGATCCGGGCGCTCAACCCAGGCGCGGACGAGAAATCCTCCCGCGTGCTCGACGCCGCGGGCGGCGCGGTACTGCCCGGCCTCGTCGATGGGCACGTGCATCCCGTGTTCGGCGAATGGACGCCGACCCAGGATGCGATCGGCTGGATCGGCAACTACCTGCATGGCGGCACCACCACCATGGTCTCGGCCGGCGAGCTGCACACGCCGGGGCTCGATTACGCCAATCTCACGCCCGACCTCGTGACATCGCTCGCCGAGGTGACGCGCGCCACCACGGGCCGCGTGCGCTGGAGCGGGGTCAAGCTCCATGCCGGGACCGTGCTGTTGGTGCCGGGGATGACGGAGGCGCATTTCGACCGCCTCGCGCGCGCCGGCGTGCGCCACGCGAAGTTCATCTTCTATCCGCTCGCCGCCGGCAAGGACGAGGCGCAGCTTTATGTGCGCTGGTGCCGCGAGCGCGGGATCCGCGTCAAGGTGCACACCGGCGGCGTGTCGCGCTCGGGCCTGTCGCAGATCTGCGGCTTCGACATCCTCGCCTGGCTCGATCCCGACGTGGCGGCGCATGTCTCGGGCGGCCCCATTCCGATGAGCGACCGCGATCTCCTGCGCACGATCGAGGAGACGCGCTTCGCGCTCGAGATCTGCAGCTCGGGCAACGACCGCTCGACGCTGCTCGCGGCGCGCCGGCTCAAGGAGCTGGGACGGCTCGACCGCCTCACGCTCGGCACCGACACGCCCGGCGGCACCGGCGTCATTCCGCGCGGCATGCTGCGCAACATCTGCTATCTCGCCGGCGTGTGCGGGCTTTCCGCGGCGGAAGCGATCGCGGTCGCGACCGGCAACACCGCGCGCGCGCACGGGCTCGAAGTAGGCGTGCTGCGCCCGGGCGCGCCCGCCGATTTTCTGGTTGCGGCGCCGGTCGAGGGCTCGGCCGGAGCGACGCTCAGCGAGAGCATCGCGCACGGCGATCTCCCCGGCATCTCGCACGTGTTCGTCGATGGCGAGCCGGTGGTCGATGGGAGGAGCCGCCAGACCCCGCCGCCCGCGACGCCGGGGCGTTATCTCGACGTGATGCTCACTTCCTGCTGCGGCTGCGATTGATCAATGCCACGATCTCGTGCGGCCGGATCGGCGCCTGCGCGATGCGCACGCCGAACGGCGAGAGCGCATCCTCGATGGCCGAGACGATCGCCGCCGGCACCGGCAGCACGCCGCATTCGCCGACGCCCTTGACGCCCAAGGGGTTCAAGGGCGACGGCGATTCGTGGTGCAGGATCGTGACAATCGGCAGGTCGGGCGCCGACGGCAGCAGGTATTCGCCGAAATTGGCCGTCACCGGCTGCGCCGCATCGTCAAAGCCCATCCACTCGAAGAGCGCGTTCCCGACGCCGTGCGCGACGCCGCCCAGGATCTGGCCATCGACGATCATGGGATTGATCCTGCAGCCGCAATCGTGCGCGATGACGAGCCGCTCGATGGTGACGAGCCCGGTCTCGGGATCGACCTCGACCGCGGCGACGGCGGTGCCGTTGGCATAAGCCATCGCGTCGATGACGAATTGCTCGGATGCCTCGAGGCCTGGGGCGATGCCGCCGGGCAGCGCAAATCCAGCCGAGCCCGCAGCGGCGCGCGCAACATCGGCCAGCGTCAGTTTCATCTGCGGTGCGGCCTTGACGCGAATCTCGCCGTCCGCGAGCTCGAGATCGTCGGGCGCGGCCTCGAGGAGGTGCGACGCGATCGCCAGCGCCTTGTCGCGCACGGCAAGCGCCGCGCGATGCGCCGAGGAGCCCGCGAGCACGGCCTGCCGGCTGTTGAAGCCGCCGATGCCGAGCGCGACCGAGCCCGTGTCGCCCGTGGTGACGGCGATGCTCGATGGATCGGCGCCCAGAACTTCCGCCACGACCTGCGCCAGCATCGACTTCGTGCCCTGCCCCATCGCGGCGGCGCCCGAGGCGACATGCACCGCGCCCGAAGGCCCGACGCGCACGAGCGCGCTCTCGAACGGGCCGCGGCCCGTGCCCTTGACGAAATTGGCAAGGCCGATGCCGATGAACCGGTTTTCTGCGCGCGCGCGCTTCTGGCGCGCGGGAAATTCCGGCCATCCCGCCTCGGCCAGCGCCATCGCCTGAACTTTTGGGTAATCGCCGCTGTCGAGCACGACGGCATGGCCGCCGCGCGCGGTAAGCGGCTTGGTGCATGGCATGCGCTCGGGCCCCACGAGATTGCGCCGCCGCAGCTCGGCGCGGTCGATGCCAAGTTCGTTTGCGGCGCGGTCGAGAAGCCGCTCCATCACGAACACGCCCTGCGGCTGGCCCGCGCCGCGCACCGGCGTCACCGGCACCTTGTTGGTAAGCGCAAGCCGGACATCCATGCGATAGGCCGGCACGTCATAGGCCAAGGTCACGGTCTGCGCCGATTCGTAAGGCAGATTGACGCCGCGCGCGGTGTAGGCGCCGTGGTCGTGGATCATCGTGCCGCGCAGCGCCTCAATGCGGCCCGAACCGTCGAGCGCGATCTCGGCCTCCCAATACTGGTCGCGCTCCTGCGTCGTGGCGATGAAATGCTCGCGCCGGTCCTCGATCCACTTGACCGGGCGGCGCAGCAGGATGGCGGCAAGCGATGTCGCGACATCCTCGGGATAGAAGACGAGCTTCGGGCCGAAGCCGCCGCCCACGTCCGGCGTCACGACGCGAATGCGGCTTTCCTCGCGCCCGAGCATGTCGCAGAGGAGGCGCTGCGCCGCGTGCGGGGTCTGGGTCGAGCTCCACAGCGTGAGCCTTCCGTCGAGCGGATCCTCCATCGCCACCGCACCGCGCCCTTCGATCGAATGGCCGCCGCCGCGATGCTGCCAGAGCGAGACCGCGAAACGGTGCGGCGCCGCGGCGAAGGCGCGCTCGACCGCGCCGTATTCCATGGTGAATTGGGCCAAGAGATTGTGCGGGGCGCCGCGATGGACGAGGGGCGCATCGGGGAGAAGTGCCGCGCGGCAATCGGCGACCGCTTGCAACGGCTCGTAATCGACGCCAACGAGCGCTGCGGCGTCCTCGGCACGATAGCGGCTCTCCGCGACGACGATCGCCACCGGCTCGCCGACATGCACCACCTCCTCGCCCGCGAGCGCCGGACGGTCGCGCTCCTGGCGATAGGCGGCGCTCGGCAATCCCACGACGAGCCGCTCGGCGCGAAGCATTGGGCGCAGATCGGCAAGCGTGAGAACGGCATGGACGCCCGCAAGCGCCAACGCGGCGCGCTTGTCGATGGCGCGGATCGCGGCATGAGCGTGCGGGCTCCTGACGAAGGCCGCCTCGAGCATGAAGGGCAGACGGATATCGTCAACGAAGCGCGCGCGTCCGCGCAGGAGATCGGGGTCTTCGACGCGTTTGATGCTGTCCCCGAGCATCGAGAGAGTCACCCCCACCCCAACCCTCCCCCTTCAAGGGGGAGGGGGTAACAGGAATGTTCCCTCCCCCCTTGAGGGGGAGGGTTAGGGTGGGGGGTGCGAGGCACGGGCTCTAGATGCGGAACTCGTCGCCGCGCTTGCGGCCTTGCGACATGTCGAGGAACAGCTCGTCGAGCGACATGCGGCGCTCCGTCAGGCCCTGCTCGTGCGAATAGCCGGCGAGCGTTTCGAGCGCGTAGCGGTTGCGCGGCGTCAATCCGTATTCCCAGGGATCGGGACCCAGAATCGCCTCCTGCTCCTCCCACGCCTCGCGGTACCAGGCGAGCGGTACGAGGCGCGGATTCTCCATGCGCCGCATGCCGATCGCCTTCGCCGCGGTGAAGGCATGAAACATGTTGATCGGGACCCAGGGGTAGCGCTCGACGATCTCTTCCTTGATGCCCATCACGTGCATGATCGGGAAGATGCCGGTCTTGCGGAAATAGGCCTGCTCCTCGGCCTTGTAGTCGGGAAAGAGCCGGGCGACGCGCGGATCGCCCGCGACGAACGGCTTCACGAAATCCGAATGCAGCACGGCGTCGAGCTCGCCCTCGGCCAGCATGGTCTCGACCGATTTCTCGTGCGCAAGGCGCGTCAGCTTGAGATCGGGCGGCGGCGGGAAATCGATGTCCTCGTCGAGCTCGGCGAACCAATGCACGGATTTGTGCGGCACGCCGTATTCGTGCTCGAGAATGCCGCGCAGCCAATGGACCGCGGTGACGAGAAAGGATTTGACGCCGATCCTGCGGCCGATCAGGTCCGTCGGCTTTTTGATGCCGGCCTTCGTGTTGATGAAGACGAAGCCGTGCCGGAAGCGCCGGTGGAGAAACACCGGCAGCGCGCGGAACGGATGACCCTGGCCGCGCGCGACGATGTAGGACGAAGCGGAAAGCTCGGCCATGTCGAAATCGCGGTTGCGCAAGAAACGCCAATGCCGCGTCGTCGAATCCATCTCCGTCAGGATCGTGAGGTCGATCCCGTCGGGCTCGACCTGCCCTTCCTTGAGGGCGCGGACGATCTCGTAATCGCCGCAGGCGAGTGTCAGCGGCAGCTTTCTGGCCATAGCCCGTCCTCCCGTCGCACCATTCGCTAGAAGTTTAAGGGATCGTAACGAAGCGTTTAAGCGCCAAGGCGAAACTCGCTGCGCACCTTTTGGAGGCCGCCATGCGCCGCATCATGTCGATATTCCCGTTCCTCAAGGACGAGGCCGGGGCGACCGCGATCGAGTATGCGCTCATCACCGCGCTCATCTCGATGGCGATTCTGACCGCATCCGGGACGATCGGAAACTCGCTCAACAGCACCTTCAACTCAGTCGCAAGCGCGCTTTAGCCCTTTTCGCCGCGCGCCAGGGGGGGCGCGGCAATCTCTCGCGCCGAAGGGCGCAATTTGCCGGACATTCCGGCCTCCTTCTCCTCAAAATAGCCTTTCCGTCTCGCGGCATTCGACTATCATGCCGCCCGCGCTCCGACCATAACGAGGGCGCGGAAAGCGGGGAGGAGTGGCGTTCGCAGGAGCACGCGTGGTGCCTGCCGCCGGCCTGACATGCGCGGGAACGGGCCGGGGCTGGCGTGGCTGAGCCCATCCTCAAGGTCGCAGAGGTCAGCGTCCGCTTCGGCGGGATCGTGGCGCTCGACCGCGTTTCGTTCGAGGTCGAGCGCGGCTCGATCTGCGGCCTCATCGGCCCCAACGGCGCCGGCAAGACCACGCTCTTCAACTGCCTGAGCCGGCTCTACCAGGCGCAGGAAGGCGCCATCCTGTTCGAGGAGAAGGATCTCCTTGCCGCGCCGCGCCATACCATCGCCGCGCTCGGCATCGGCCGCACCTTCCAGAACCTTGCCCTGTTCCGCAGCATGACCGCGCGCCAGAACATCATGGTGGGAACCCACTGCCGCGCGCAGGGCGGATTTTTCGCCAATGCGCTGCGGCTTCCCGTGGTGTCGCGCGAGGAGCGCCGGATCGCCGAGCGCACCGCGGCGCTCATCGAAGAGCTCGAGCTCGGCCCCTACGCCGATATCGGCATCTCCGATCTTACCTTTGCGACGCAAAAGCGGGTCGAGCTCGCCCGCGCGCTGGCCTCCGAGCCGAAGCTCCTGCTGCTCGACGAGCCGGCGGGCGGCCTCAATCACGAGGAGGTCGATCATTTGCGCGAGCTGATCGCCTCGATCCGCGACCGGTTCGGCCTCACCGTCCTTCTCGTCGAGCATCACATGAACCTCGTAATGCGCGTCTCGGACCGGGTCGTGGCGCTCGATTTCGGGCGCAAGATCGCCGAAGGCCCGCCCGCCACGGTGCAGCGCGATCCCGAAGTGATCCGCGCATATCTCGGGAGCGCGTGATGGCGGCGATCCTGGAGACGCGCGAGCTCGATGCGGCCTATGGCCCAACCCAGGTGCTGAGCAAGCTGACGCTCGCAGTCGAGGAGCGCGGCATCACCGCGCTTTTGGGCGCCAACGGCGCCGGCAAGACGACGACGCTGCGCGCCGTCTGCAACATGATGGTGCGGCTTTCGGGCGAGGTCCGTTTTGCAGGGCAGCGGATCGAGGGCAAGGCGACCGAGGACATCGTGCGGCTCGGCATCGCCCATGTGCCGGACGGGCGCGGCACCTTCACCGGCCTGACGGTCGAAGAGAATCTCCGGCTCGGCGCCTATGTTCGCCGCGACAAGGGCGGCGTCGCCGAAGATTTCGCGCGCGTGCTGGGATATTTTCCGCGCCTTGCCGAACGGCGCCGGCAGCAGGCCGGCACGCTCTCCGGCGGCGAGCAGCAGATGCTGGCGATCGCCCGCGCCCTCATGCTGCGGCCGCGCCTCCTGCTCCTCGACGAGCCGAGCTTCGGCTTGGCGCCCATTCTGGTCGGCGAGATCTTCGCCATCCTCGGCGCGATCAATCGCGACCAAGGCGTGAGCATGCTGCTCGTCGAGCAGAACGCCAACATTGCGCTCAAGGTCGCCTCGTACGCCTATCTGATCGAGACCGGCCGCATCGTCATGGAGGGGCCGGCCGACGAGATCGGCCGCGACGAATCGATCCGCCGGGCCTATCTGGGATATTGAGGGCGGGCGATGGACACTTTCTTGCAGCAGGTGCTTTCGGGTCTCGCCACCGGCGGCATCTATGCGAGCGTGGCGCTGGCGCTCGTCATGATCTACCAGGCGACGCACCACGTGAATTTCGCCCAGGGCGAGCTTGCGATGTTTTCGACATACATCGCCTGGACCCTGATCGATGCAGGCTTGCCCTACTGGGTTGCCTTCGCGGCGACCTTGGCGCTGTCGTTCGCCGCCGGCGTCCTGATCGAGCGCATCGTCATCAGGCCCATTGAGAATGCGCCGATCCTGTCGATCGTCGTGGTGTTCGTCGGCCTTTTGGTGATCCTCAACAGCGTCGCCGGCTGGATCTACGGCTACACCATCAAGGCCTTCCCGAGCCCGTTCCCGTCGGATGCGTGGTACGGCGGGCGCTACATGTCGCCGCACGAGGTCGGCATGATCAGCGTGACGCTCATCGTGCTCCTGCTCGTCTTCCTGTTCTTCCGCTTCACGCCCTTGGGGCTCGCCATGCGCGCGGCGGCGCAAAATCCGGTGTCGAGCCGGCTCGTCGGCATCCGCGTCGGCTGGATGCTGGCCTTGGGCTGGGGGCTCGCCGGCATGATCGGCTCGGTCGCGGGCATGATGGCGGCGCCGATCGTCTATCTCGACCCCAACATGATGAGCGGGGTGCTGCTCTACGGCTTCGCGGCGGCGCTTTTGGGCGGCATCACCAATCCCTGGGGCGCGGCCATGGGCGGCTTCATCGTCGGCGTGCTCGAAAACCTTGCCGGCGCCTACGTGGTCGGTACCGAGATCAAGCTCACGGTGGCGCTCGTCATCATCGTCGGCGTGCTGCTGCTGCGGCCGTCGGGCCTGTTCGGCCGCACGCTGGTGACGCGGGTATGAGCGCGCCGCAGCAGCGCATCGTCGGGCTCGCGGCGTTTGGCGCGCTCCTCGTCATCCTGCCGTTCGCGATGAGCAGCTACCATGTGTTTCAGCTCACCATGGTCGTGGTCTATGCGATCGTGCTGCTGGGGCTCAACATCCTCACCGGATTCAACGGGCAGATATCGCTGGGGCACGGCGCGTTCTTCGCGATCGGCGCCTATACGACGGCGATCCTGCTCGACAAGACCGGCATCCCCTATTGGGCGACGGTGCCGATCGCCGGCGCGGTCTGCCTCGTCGCCGGATTCCTGTTCGGCCTGCCGGCCTTGCGGCTCGAAGGGCTCTATCTCGCGCTCGCCACCTTCGCGCTCGCGGTGGCGACGCCGCAGATCCTGAAATACCGCCATATCGAGCAATGGACCGGCGGGGTCCAGGGCATCACCTTCGCCAAGCCCGATCCGCCGCCCTTTCTGCCGCTCGACAGCGACCAGTGGCTCTATTTCTTCTGCCTCATCGTCGCCGTGCCGCTCTACGTCGTCGGCTGGAACCTGCTGCGCGCGCGCACCGGCAGGGCACTCGTCGCGATCCGCGACCATCCGATGGCGGCGAGCGCCATGGGCATCGACACCGCCTTCTACAAGTCGGCGACCTTCGGCATCAGCGCGATGTACACCGGCGTCGCGGGCGCGCTCGGCGCGCTCGTCACGCAGTTCGTGGCGCCGGACAGCTTCCCGATTTTCCTGAGCCTCTCCTTCCTCGTCGGCATCGTCGTCGGCGGCATCGCGTCGCTTCCGGGCGCCGTGTTCGGCGCCGTCTTCATCGAGTTCGTGCCGAACGTCGCCGACGCGATCTCGGATGCAGCACCCTGGGCGATCTACGGGCTTTTCCTGATCGGCTTCATGTACGTCATGCCGCAAGGCGTCGCCGGGCTTCTGCGCAGGCTCGGGCGCCGCTTTGCGCGGCGGGCAACGCTCGTTCCGCACGGTCCGCGCGCGGCACCCCCCACCCTCGCCCTCCCCCTCAAGGGGGGAGGGAAAGGAGGGGGCAAGTCGGGCTAGCCGTTGCCGCCGCCGTTCTGCTCGACGGTCATTGCCACGTACTGGTTGACGCCGTGGCGGTTGATGAGGAGCAGGACGCTCTTCTCCGGGCCGGTCTCGTTCTTGACCGCACCGAACTCGTGCGCCGCCTCTTCGGGCGTCGCGACCGGATGGCGGTTGACCTGCTCGATCACGTCGCCCTGCTCGATGCCGAGCGTCGCCAAGGGGCTGTTCTCGGCAACGCCGGTCACGACCACGCCCTTCACGTCCTTGCCGACATGAAGCCGCTCGCGCAATTCGGCGGTGAGGGGCGCAAGGTTCAGTCCCATCGCCTTCTGCGCGTTCCCGTTGGCCGCCACCTGCTCCGGATGCTCGGGCATGGCGGCGATCACCGGCGACACGGTCTCCGCCTTGCCGTCGCGCCAGATCTGCACGTGCACGGTCTGACCGACCGGAGTCTCGGCGACCGAGAGCGGCAGGTCGCGCAGCTTGACGACGTCGTGCCCGTCATAGGACAGGATCACGTCGCCCTGCCTGATGCCGATCTTCTGCGCGGGTCCGCCCGGCGTCACGTCGGCGACGAGCGCCCCTTCGGGCTTCGGCAGGCCAAGGCTTTTCGCCAACTCCGGCGTCACTTCCTGGATCTGCACGCCGAGCCAGCCGCGCTCGACCTTGCCGTGCTCTTTCAACTGCTCGATCACCGGCTTGGCGAGGCTCGACGGGATGGCGAAGCCGATCCCGACCGAGCCGCCGTTGGGTGAGTAGATCGCGGTGTTGATGCCGATCACATGGCCGTCGAGGCTGAAGGTAGGACCGCCGGAATTGCCGCGGTTGATCGACGCGTCGATCTGCAAAAAATCGTCGTACGGGCCTTCGTGGATGTCGCGGCCGCGCGCCGAAATGATGCCGGTGCTGACCGTGCCGCCCAATCCGAACGGATTGCCGACCGCCAAAACCCAGTCGCCGACATGCGAGGCGTTGCTGTCGCCCCATTCGACGTAAGGCAGCGGCTTCGGCGCGTCGATCTTGATGAGCGCGAGATCGGTCTTCTCGTCGCGGCCGACGATCTTCGCCGGATGCTTGCTGCCGTCCTGGAAGACGACCGTCACCTTGCCGGCATTCTCGACGACGTGGTTGTTGGTGACGACATAACCCGACGGATCGATGATGAAGCCCGAGCCGAGCGCCATGCGCTGCGCGCCATGCTCCGGCATCATCGGCATGCCGTTCGGGCCCTGCTGGAAGAAGCGGCGCAGGAACTGATCGAACGGCGAAGGCGGAAATCCGGGCGTCTGGTCGTTGTCGCCCGGCTGAGCCTGGTCCCGATCGCCGCTTTCGCCGACAACGCCCGGACCCGTCATCGTCACCGAGATATTGACGACCGCCGGCATGACATCTTTGACGAGCGGGCCGAAGCTCGGCAGCGCCGTGACCGCCGACGCAGCGGCGGCAGCCGAGCGATCGGGAGTTGGGGCGGCCAGGAGCGGCGTCGCGACGAGCGAGAGTGCTACTCCGCCGGCAAGCGCCGCAAGCCGCGCGCGGTGCCAGGACTGCATGGACATGGACATCGATTCCGACCTTTCCGAGGGAAATTGGAGCTGGAAGGATCGGTCATCGCGGCTTACGCGACACCTACACGGGCATTAAATCGCTGCAATCTTCGCCCGGGGAACCGGCCGATACGGTGGCGGGATAAATCGCCACCGCCCGTCATCCCCGTTCCCGAGCATCGCCGCCAAGAGCCCCAGCCGCCGTGCGCAGATCGGCAACGAAGCGCGCGATCTCGCGCGCGCGGTCCTCGTCGTCGGCGCGCAGCAGAGACGAGGGATGCACCGTCGCCAGGACGCAGGGCGCGAGCGGCGACGGTACGAAGCGACCGCGCTCGCGGCTCACGCGGAAGCCGCTTCCCAAGAGCGCCTGGGCCGCCGTGGCGCCGAGGCAGACCAGGCCTTGGGCTTCACCAGCGCGAGCTCCGCTTCGAGCCAGGGCTTGCAGGCGCGGATCTCGCCGGCGTTAGGCTTGCCATGGAGGCGCCGCTTGCCGCGCTGCGTCCATTTGAAGTGCTTAACGACGTTGGTGACATAGGTCTTGCTCCGCTCGAGCCCGGCTTCCTCGAGGCAGCGGTCGAGCAAACGTCCCGCCGGGCCGACGAACGGACGCCCTTCGATATCCTCGCGGTCGCCCGCGGTCTCGCCCACGAGCATGAGCGATGCATGCGCCGGTCCCTCGCCGAACACGGTCTGCGTCGCCCGCGCGTAGAGCGGGCAGGCGGTACAGTGCACCGCCGCTTCGCGCAGCTTCGCCAAGGAGGGAAGCGGCGGGATGAGGTCGGCGGCGGTGCCGGTGAGCGTCACGGGAATGGGCGGCATCCTTGTCGTGTCTACCCCGCGGGCCGGGAGATTGCTTCGCTGCGCTCGCAATGACAAAACAGCAATCTGCCGCCCGAAAGCCTATCGAGTCAGTCGCGCAGCGCCGAAAGATCGACCCGCTCGCAATTGGACCGGCCCTGCAGCAAGCAGTCCTCGAGCCGTCCCTCGGCGGCGAGCGCGTCGAGGAGATAAAGCCCGAGGAACGCCAGGACGAGCGAAACGGCAAGCGCGGCAAGGCTCACGGTGAAGCGGATATCGTCCTCTTCCCGCTCCTCGCGCGAGCGCCATGTCATGGCGTTCGCGCCGCCGCCGCGAGCGCCGCCCAGATGCGCGGCGGCGAGGCCGGCATGTCGAGATGCGCGATGCCCGCGGGCGCAAGCGCATCGAGCACGGCATTCATCGTCGCCGCGATCGATCCGACCGAGCCCGCTTCGCCCGCGCCCTTGATGCCGAGCACGTTCGTCGTGCACGGCACCTCGTTGAACGTGATTTCGATCGGCGGATAGTCGGCCGCGCGGGGCATCGCATAATCCATGAGCGAGCCGGTGAGAAGCTGGCCGCTGCTGCGGTCGTAGAGCGCCGCCTCGAGCAGCGCCTGTCCCGCGCCCTGGACGACGCCGCCCTGGATCTGGCCCTCGACGATCAGCGGATTGACGATGCGGCCGAAATCGTCGGCCACCGTGTAGCGGCACATTTCCGTGGCGCCGGTTTCGGGATCGATCTCGACCTCGCACACGTGGCAGCCGTTCGGAAACGTGTTCTTGTCGGCGCTGCTCGTGCCGACCTCGTCGAGCGATGGGGCCACGCCCTCGGGCAGGTTGCGCGCTTCGCGCGCGCGGCGCGCGAGATCCATGATCTGGATCGAGCGGTCGGTGCCGGCGATCGTGAAGGTCCCGTCGCGGAACTCGATGTCGTGCTCGGCCGCCTCGAGGAAGTGGCCGGCGAGACGCTTGCCCTTGGCGATGATCTTCTCGGCCGCATCGAACAGCGCAGTGCCGGCCAGCATCAGCGTCTTGGCGCCGCCCGTGCCGCCGCCCTGCGCGAGGCGGTCGCTGTCGCCGAACACGAAGTCGATCCCGTCGAACGGCAGGCCAAGCCGGTCCTCGAGGATCTGCGCGAACGCGGTTTCGTGCCCCTGCCCCGACGGACCGGTGCCGATCCCCATCTGCACGCGGCCGTCGGCGAGGAAGCGGATGTCGGCCTTCTCCTGCGGCATGTTGGCCGTCACTTCCATGTAATAGGCGATCCCCATGCCGCGCAGCTTGCCGCGGTTCTTCGCCTCGGCGCGCCGTGCGGCAAATCCCACGCGGTCGGCGGCCTTGAGCGCCGTATCGAGGTTCAAGGGGAAATTGCCGCTGTCGTAGCGCACGATCATCGGCGTCTGATAGGGCATCGCCTCGGGGGATACGAAATTGCGCCGCCTGATCTCCTCGGGCGCAAGCCCGGTCTCGCGCGCGGCCTGATCGACGAGGCGCTCGAGCACATAGGCCGTCTCGGGCCGTCCCGCGCCGCGATAGGCATCGACCCACACCGTGTTGGTGAAAACCGCGCGCACATGCGCATAGGCTGCCGGAATGCGGTATGCGCCGGTCAGCAGCCGGAGCCCCGCCACGGTCGGGATGAGCAGCGAGAAGTACGAGAGATAGGCCCCGACATTGGCGAAATTATCGACGCGGATGGCGAGGAAGCGCGCGTCCTTGTCGAGCGCGAGTTCCGCATGCACCTGCTGGTCGCGGCCCTGCGTGTCCGAGAGAAACGCCTCCTGGCGCTCGCTCGTCCACTTGACCGGGCGGCCCAGTTGCGAAGCGGCCCAGGGGACGAGCGCATGCTCGGGATAGTCGAAGCCCTTCATGCCGAAACTGCCGCCGACATCGCGCGTGATGACGCGCAGCCTGTCCTCGGGCACGGCGAGGCTTTTTGCGATCGTGCTGCGCGCGGTGAAAACGCCCTGCGTGCCGACCTCGACGGTGTAGCGGCTGGACGATTTGTCGAATTCGCCGACGGCGCTCCTTGGCTCGATCGGCGTCACCACGCTGCGGCTGATCGAAAGATCGAGCCGCACGACGCGCGCCGCCGTGGCGAACGCCGCTTCGACCGCCTTGGCGTCGCCCAGCTCCCAGTCCATCGCCACATTGTTGGGCGCCGCGTCGAACAGAAGCGGCGCGCCCGGCTTCACCGCAGCGGCGGGCTCGGTGACGGCGGGCAGCGGCTCGTACGCGACATCGATCAGCTCGGCCGCGTCCTTTGCCAGTGCCACGGTCTCGGCGACCACCATCGCCACCGCCTCGCCGACATGGCGCACGCGGTCCTGCGCGAGCAGCGGCCGGCCCGGATTGGCATAGTTCGAGCCGTCGCGGTTCTTGAGCGGCACGACGCAACGGATCATCCCAAGCTTCGCGCGTGCCACGTCGGCGCCGGTATAGATCGCGAGCACGCCCGGCGCGCGCAGCGCCGCCGCCGTGTCGATGCTTTCGATCCGCGCATGCGCATGGGGCGAGCGCAGGAACACGGCATGAGCCTGTCCCGGCCGGTTCACGTCATCGGTATAGGTCCCCTTGCCGGTGATGAAGCGCAAATCTTCCTTGCGCCGGACCGCCTGACCGATGCCGAACTGCCCCACCGACCGCCTCCTCGACAAATCCCGATGCACTATAGTGCGCACCTGCCGGCAAAGGGAGAACGCCATGGACGAGCTGATCGCACGCGCGGAAAAGGTGGCGGCGCTGTTGAAGGCGCGAGGCGAGACGATCGCGATCGCCGAATCCTCGACCGGCGGGCTCATTTCGGCGGCGCTGCTCGCCGTGCCGGGTGCGAGCGCATATTTCCTCGGCGGCGCGGTCGTCTATACGCTTGCCGCGCGGCGCGGGCTTTTGGGCATCGGCGAGCTGCCGCAAGGGATGCGCGCCTCGACCGAGGCTTACGCCCTTCTCCTCGCTCACACGGCGCGCGCGCGCATGGGCGCCGCCTGGGCGCTGGCCGAGACCGGCGCGAGCGGGCCGACCGGCAACCGCTATGGCGACGCGGCCGGCCATTCCTGTTTCGCGGTCGCGGGCGCGCGCGAGGCAAGCGTCACGCTCGAGACGCGAAAATCCGAGCGCCGCGGCAACATGCACGAGTTCGCCGCCGCGGCGCTCGATCTCCTCGCGCGCACGCTCGCCGCTACTTGAGGCGGGCGCCGATCCTGTCGAGCGATAGCGGCCGCGACGGTACGCTCGCGCGACAAACCCGTTGCGGCCCGGAGCGCGCGGCAGGAAGATGGCGACCGCATCGAGACGGGAGGACGCCATGGCGCGCGAGATCACGGTCAAGGTCGGCGACGGCACGATGGAAATTTTCACGGTCGAACCCGAGGGCGAAGGCCCGCACCCGGCGGTCGTCCTCATGCACCATCGCGACGGCATCGACGAATTCACCCGCGCGACGTGCGAGCGGCTTGCCAAGAACGGCTTCTTCGCCGCGGCGCCGAACCTCTATCACCGGCGTCCCGCCGGCGAGGACGGCGCCGTCTCGCGCAAGAATCTCAGCGACGGCGAGGTCGTGGCCGACATCGACGCGTGCGTGAAGCAGCTCCAGGCGCTGCCCGCGGTGAAGGGCGACCGCATCGCCATCATGGGGCACTGCATGGGCGGGCGCATGGCCTATCTCGGCGCCGCCAGCAATGCCGCCTTCAAGGCGGCGGTCATGCTCTATGGCGGCGGCATCTTCCGCGCCGAGGGCGAAGGGCGGCTCCCGCCCATTGCGCTCACGCCCAACATCAAGTGCGCGGTTGCAGGATTCTTCGGCCGCGACGACAAGAACCCGCCGCCCGAGGACGTGGAGCGCATTTCCCAGGACCTGAAGAAGCACAGCATCCGGCACGATTTCCGCATCTATGACGGTACGGGCCACGCCTTCCAGAATTTCACGAACCCCGCCTCATATCGCGAGGAGGCGTCGGAGGATGCGTGGCGCCGCTTCGTTCCGTTCCTCAAGACCGAACTCAAATAGCGAGGGCAAGATGCGCATCATCGCGCTCGAAGAGCATTTCGTAACGCCGCTCTTCACCGAGCACCGGCCGCAGACGCGGGCGCGCAATGCGAGCCTCATGGCGCGGGCGCACGCCTTGGGCCACGACGTCTATGCCGAGCTGCAGGACCTTGGCGCTTCGCGCATCGCGGCGATGGACGCGACCGGCGTCACACTGCAGGTCCTGTCGCTCACCCAGCCGGGGACGCAGGCCTATGGCGCCAACATCGCCGTTCCCATGGCGCGCGACGCGAACGACCGCGTGGCGGAGGCGGTGAAGGCGCATCCCGCGCGCTTTGCCGGATTCGCCTCGCTGCCGACCGCGGACCCCGCCGCGTCGGTCAAGGAGCTCGAGCGCGCAGTGCGAATGCTGGGCTTCAAGGGCGCGATGATCAACAGCCACACCCACGGGGAATATCTCGACGACAAGAAATACCGGCCGATCCTCGAATGCGCGGCAGCGCTCGACGTGCCGATCTATCTCCATCCGCGCGAGCCGCACCCGGCGGTGATGGAGGCCTATTTCAAGGGGTTCGAGGATTTGAGCACGGCCGCCTGGGGCTTCGCCATGGAGTCGTGCACCCATTTCCTCCGCCTCGTCATGGCAGGCGTGTTCGACGCCTATCCGAATCTGCGCTTCATCCTCGGCCATCTCGGCGAAGGTCTGCCGTTCTGGCTCGACCGGTTCGAGGACCACACGCGCTTCCACATGAAGGCGCGCGGCCTCAAGAAGACGCCGCGGCAATATCTGACCGAGAACCTGGTCGTCACGTGCAGCGGCAATTTCTCGACGCCGGCGTTCCTGTGCACGGTCATGGCGCTCGGGCTGGACAACGTGCTGTTCTCGATCGACTGGCCTTATGAATTGAACAAGATCGCCGTCGATTTCCTGAACGGCCTGCCGCTGGCCGTGTCCGACAAGGAAAAGATCGCGCACAAGAATGCGGAGCGCGTGCTGAAACTCTAAGCGACGGGGGGAAACATGGGGATGGCGAAACGAATTCTCATCGCGCTCGTCCTGGCGGCGGCGTCGATCGCTGCGGCACGCGCCGAACCGGTGAAACTGCGCATCGGCTGGATCGTGCCGGCCAGCGATTCGCCCTTCCTCATGTTCAAGAAGGAGGGGATCGCGAAGCACGAGGGGACGAGCTACACGCTCGAGTTCCTGCACTTCCAGAGCACGCCGCTCATGGTGACGGCATTGGCGGCCGGCGAGCTCGACATGGCCGAGCTCTCCTATCCCGCGATCGCGTCCGGAATCATTCAGGGCGCGGTCAGCGACCTGCGCGTCATCGCCGATACGATCCAGGACGGCGTTGACGGCTGGTACGCCACCGAATATTTCGTGCTGAAGGACGGGCCGATCAAATCGGTCGAGGATCTGAAAGGCAAGGTCTATGCCACGAACGCGATCGGCGCCGCGCCCGACATCGCCTTCCGCGCCATGCTGAGGAAGCACAAGCTCGACGCCAAGGACGTGACGATCATCGAGGCGGCGTTCCCGAACATGAAATCGATGCTGGCCGACCGCAAGATCGACATCGCGATGACGCCGCAACCCTTCTCGAAGGACCCGGCGCTGCGCGACATGTCGAACGTGCTCTTCACCATGAAGGACGCGGTCGGGACGACGCAGCTCATCAGCGTCAACTCGCGCGCCGAATTCCTCGCGAAGAACCGCGCGGCCGTCGTCGATTATCTCGAGGACGAGCTGCGCGCGCTGCGCTGGTTCTCCGACCCGGCCAATCATGACGAAGCGGTCAAGACCATCGCCGACTTCACCAAGACGCCGCCCGCGCTCTGGACGCAGTGGCTCTTCACGCACGGCGACGATTTCCGCGACCCGAACGGCCGCCCCGACCTCAAGGCGCTCCAGAACAACATCGACGCGGAATACGACGCGGGCTTCCTCAAACAAAAACTCGATATCGCGCAATACGCCGATCTCTCCCTCGTTGACGAGGCGGCCAAGCGAATCAAGTGAGGCGTTTATCCTGTCGTCGTTCCCGCGAAAGCGGGAACCCAGGGACAAGCGACATGAGACGGCCTTGGGCCCCCGCTTTCGCGGGGGCGACGAGGATTTGCGCTGCGCGGGCGAGGGGTTTCCTCATCCCCCCGGAATGGTGCCGGGCGGGAGCGTCATGCAGTAGTTGGCGATGTCGAGCGCGCGGGTGAACCAGACGCGGTCCTTGCGCTTGTGCTCGGCGCAGTGCTTCAAGGCTTGCCGCAGCGGGCGCAGGCGGAACGGCTGGCCGGCGATGAAGCCGTGCAATGACACCGCCATGACCAGCGGCTCATTGTCCGATTGCTCGAGCATCTCCTCGAACTGATCGACGATCATGTCGGCGAACTCGCGGCCGGTGTGGTCGCGATTGATAGTGGCGCCCATGTCATTGAGCTCGAACGGGTACGGCACCGAAAGAAGCGGGCCGGCGCGCGTCTTCATCCAGATCGGCTGATCGTCCACCGGCCAGTCGAGATTGTGCGTGTAGCCCGCCTCCTTCAGGAGATCGGGTGTCACGCCCGTCTCGGCCGCGCCCGGCCCCATCCAGCCCAAGGGCCGCACGCCCACATGCTGCGCGATCGTCTCGGTCGTCTCGGCGATGAGGCGCGCCTCGTCCGCCTCCCAAAGCCCGACAAGCTCTTCGGCATTGGTGCGGCCGTGCCCCACCACGTCGTCGCCGCGCGCCTTGATGCGCGCGATGATCTCCGGGTAATGCGCGCAGACGAGGCTGTTCAGAAGGATCGTCGCCGGGAGCTTCAGCTGGTCGAGCAGGCGAAAGATGCGGAACACGCCGACGCGCACGCCATAGTCGCGCCAGGCGTAGTTGCGCGTCGTCTGCGGCCCGCCGAGGTTCGTCGGATCGGCGCCCCTGCCGGCGCGGAAGGCGAAATGCTCGATGTTGATCGCGACGTAGAAGGCAAGCCGCTTGCCGCCGGGCCAGTCATAGGGGCGGCGCTTTTCGATGGCGGAATAGTCATAGCGGCTGTGCGACGGCAGGCTCAGCATGGCAACTCCTCCTGCGCCCGAGCATACTGGGAGAAACGCCGGGGAGCCTAGAGGCATGACCGTCAATTCGATCCGCGTCTTCTATGTGAAGCGGTTCTTCCATCCGATCTTCGCCGAGATTCTGGCGCGGCGGCCGTCGATCATGCTCGACAAGCTCGATAACGATACGCCCGATGCCGACGCGGCGCCCATCCTCGCCGGCGCGCACGTGTTCTCGATCAGCTCGGCGCGCGACGAGCTCGATCCGAGATATTACGCGACCGCGCGGCTCCTCGCGCGCACGCCGAGTCTGCTCCTCGTCTCGACGACCGGGGCCGGGTTCGACACCGTCAACGTCAAGGACTGCACCGAGGCGGGCATCGCCGTCGTCAACCAGTCGGGCGGCAACCGCGAGGCGGTGGCAGAGCATGTCGTAGCATTGATGATCTCGCTGTCGAAGCGCATCGGCGAGACCGACCGCGTCATGCGCCGGCAAGCGCAGATGGACCGCAACCTCTATATGGGCCATGACATCCACGGCAAGACGGTCGGCATCGTCGGCATCGGCAATGTCGGGAGCCGCATCGCCGAGTTGGCGCGCGGCCTCTTCGCGATGCGGGTATTGGCTTACGACCCCTATCTGGATCACGCCGCGATCGCGGCGCGTGGAGCGGAAAAAGTCGGGCTCGACGAGCTTCTGCGCAGCGCCGATTTCGTCTCGGTGAACTGCCCGCTGACCGACGAGACGCGCGGCATGATCGGCGCGCCGCAATACGCGCTGATGCAAAAGCACGCCTTCTTCATCACCACCGCGCGGGGCAGCATCCACGACGAAGCGGCGCTTGCCGCGGCGCTTGGCGAAAAGCGCATCGCCGGCGCCGGGCTCGATGTGTGGGCGAAGGAGCCGCCGCCGCTCGACCACCCGCTTCTGGCCTTCGACAACGTGATCGCAAGCCCGCACAGCGCCGGCGCCACCATCGAGGCGCGCGTCAACCTCGCCCGCATCTCCGCCGAGCAGATACTTACGATCCTCGACGGCAAACGCCCGCCGCGGCTTTTGAACCCCGAAGTCTGGCCCGCCTTCTGCCGCCGCTTCGAAGAGACATTCGGCTTCCGCCCGGAAAGTTGAAACGGGAGGCGCCGGGCGCAACCGGGAGTCCCGCCGCCTGCCGAAGCGCCGGGTCAGACGTTCTCCCACGGCCTCGCCTGCCGGGAGCGTTGCCATGACAAGAACGATCGTTGCGGTCCTGATTCTCCTTGCGGCGATCGCGGCTCCGGCGCATGCCATCGACAGCGCCGGCGGCTATTTCGTGCGCGGCATCGGCAACGAGCTGTGCGCCTCCTACAGCATCGCGCGCCAGAGCCGCCGTGACGCGCAATTCCAGGACTGGCTCGCCGGGTACGAAAGCGCCTTCAACCGCTGGACGTCCGACGTGTGGAACATCGAGACCGACGGCAATTTCGCGAATTCGCTGCAATGGCTCGACTATTACTGCAGCGTCCATCCGGCGGACACGTTCGGCGTGGCGGCCCAGAACCTGACCGTGTTCCTCTACCCGACGCGCCAGCGCGAAGGCCTGTCCGCTTCGCTGCCGCAGGGCCGCGCCGGCAGTGCGCGCCCGCCGCGCTAGATCTCGTCGAGAAAGAGCTGCACCTCGCGGAAGAGCTGCAGCCGGTTCTTCTCCAGCACCAGGAGATGCGTGCCCTCGCCGATCTCGACCAGGCGCTTTTGCGGCGCGCGCTCGAGCTTGGCGAAGATCGCCTGCGCCATCGATAGCGGCAGAAGCCCGTCCCACTCGCCATGGACGATGAGAGTTGGCGCCGCGATCTGCGCCGGATCGTAATAGGGCTTGCCCGAGGCCCAGTAGGCGCGGCTGTCGTGCGGCGCGCCGTTCGGCGTGCGCACCACCGGCGGGTTCCGCCGCGCGCCTTCGGGATCGGTGGCGAGTGCGGCCGCCTTCCACGAAGCGAACCACGCCTCGGGCATGAGACCGTTGCGCTTTCCTTCGGGCGCGCCGGTCTGGAGGTTCGCCAGCGCCTCCTCGACCGTCCAGGTGTGGTAGGCGCCCAACGGGCGCTCGTCGGCGGGGCGCTTCTCCCGGAGCCACACCGGCGCGAACAGAACGAGCCGGCTCACCCGCTCCGGATGGTGCGCCGCGTAGGATGCAACGATCACCGTGCCCCAAGACCAGCCCATGATGGCGAGCCGCGCGATTCCGCGCTGGCGCCGGATGAAATCGACGGCAGCGCCGAAATCGCTGAGCGCCACGTCGGTCGTGACGATCGGCGGATTTGATGCTGCCGGCGCGCGCATCTCGGGCGGCCGGGTCGAGCGGCCGTAACCGCGCAGATCGACCAGGAAAACGTCCCAGCCGCGCGCCGCGAGGTAATCCATCCACGAATATCCCTCGAGCGCCAGGTCGAACGTCGCCTCGGCCGCCTGCGACGTGCCGTGGACATAGAGGAGCGTCTTTTCCGGGGTCCGTTGCGCCGAGTCCTTCGGCCGCTTGTTGCGCACGAAGAGCTCGATCCCGGCGGTGTCGGACGGGACCCGGAAATCCTCGCTGGCAATTTCGTGAAGCATTCGTTCGTTTCCTCTCATTTCGCTTGGCGGGGGCGCCCCGACGCGATAGATGATGCGCTATTGAGCCACGGCAGGGGCACCATGGCTATGGACCAGCAGGACGAACGGAAACAAGTGGAAGCCGAGGAGCCAGCGAGCGGATTGGGTGCGATCCGCAGCGCCTACCTCGCGCGGCAGAGTCAGGACACGGCGCCGAGCGGCGAAGGCGAGACCGTCGCCGCCACGCTGCGCGGCGTCTATGTGAGCCAGGTCGGCCGCCAGACAAGCCGGCGCGACGACGCGGTGAAAGGCAGCGAAGAGACGGGCGGCACCGTGCTCCGCAGCATCTACGCCGCACGCGCCGAAATCGTGGCGCTGGCGCCGCGCCGCGCCGCGCGGCCGGCGCCGGCTCGTAAAGCGAAGGCCGCAAAGAAGGCGCGTCCGGCGCGCAAGGCGCGTCCGGCACTGAAGGCTCGGCCTGCGGCAAAAGCCAAGGCCAAGGCCCGCAGCACAGGCCGCGCCGTGCAGGCAAAGCGCCGGCCGGCGCGCAAGGCCGCACGGCGCCGCTGACGCTTCCCCTGGTACCGGCCCGGGTCGGCTATGCTGCTGCGCCGGAGGGGTCGCTGCCGTAAGTGCGCGCCTTCGTGGTGGTCGTGCTGGTCGCGCTCGCCGGAACGGGCGGCGGGCTCATCGTCCTGAACCTGCATACCTCGAGCGCGACCGCGAACTCCGCGAACGCTTCGGCACGGCGCCGCGCGACAGAGACTTCAGGTGACGGCCGCGAAGCCGCCATCGACGGTGAGGATGACGCCGGTCACGCCCTTGCTGCCGGTGACGAGGCTCATCACCGCGGCCGCGACATCCTCGGCGGTGACGCAGCGCCGCAAGGGCGTCTGCTTGGCGCGGCGCTCCATCAGCTTGCCGTAATTGTCGCCGAGCATGCGCTCCATCCACTCGCCTTCCATCCAGCCGGGGGCGACGCCGTTGACGCGGACGCCGTCGGGCCCGAGCGCGCCGGCCAAGGCCTTGGTCATGGTCCAGAGCGCGCCCTTGCTGGCGGAATAGGGGAGCGGCTGCGGCCCGGGCCGCGCGCCGACGATGCTGTTGGTCATGATGATTTGCGCGTCGTCCGATTGGCGCAGGAGCGGTGCCGCGTGCTTCGTGACGAGGAACACGCCCTTGACGTTGACGGCGAAGACGCGGTCCCAATCCTCGGCAGAAACCTTCTCGAAATCGCGCGCGAGCGGCGTGATGCTGGTGCCGGCGTTGTTGCACAGCACGTCGAGCCGGCCGAAGCGCTCCTTGAGCTTGCCGAGCATGGCAGCGACGGACGCTTCGTCGGCGACGTCGCCCTGTAGGAGCAGCGTTGCGGCACCGGCGCTTTCGCATTGCTCGGCGGTCTTTTTCGCCTCGGCGGCGCTGCGGCTGTAATTGATCGCCACATCGTAGCCGGCCTTGGCGAGCGCGATGGCCTCGGCCCGGCCGATCCCGGTCGATGCGCCGGTCACCAATGCCACCCGTTTCTGCGTCGTCACGCGCGCCTCTCATGGAAGTTTCGCGCGCGATCTTGGCGGATCGGATCACCCCGCGCAACGCGGCGGCGGAGTCAGGGAAAGACCAGGCCCACCATCAGCATGTCGATGATGTCGCCGTCGCCCGACAGCGGCAGGACCAGCACCTCGCAATCGACGATTCCGTTGTCGCTGGTTTCCCGCTCGCGCGTTTCGACGACCGGCGCGCGCCGTTCGACGACGCGCGCGAAATGGTCGCGCATTTTGGTCCGCAGTGCTGCAGACGGAATCTCGTCGACAGCCTTTCCCGTCATCTCGTAGCCGACGCGGCGCGAGATCGATGTGCCATGCAAGCGAAAGCGGAAGCGCAGCGGATCATAGGCGACGTCGAGGAGCGCGATCTTGCCGATGATGTATTTGAGATCGAGCACGTCGAAATCGGCGCGCGACGGCAGCTCGCGGCCGTTGCGGCAAGCCTCCCAATGGTCATGGAGGCGCCGAAGATCGGGACTGCGGATCTCGATCACCTTGTCCTCTCGCCTGAAACGATAATGTAACAGAGCTTTACGATTGCTTTACGCCCGGCCGGGCGAGTCCTTGGCGCGCCATGAACCTCCCGGGCGGCGCCGCGTTCGGCTTGGAAAAGGAGCGCGGCCTGTGACCGACATCGCCACGGTTCTCAACGCCAAGGCAATCGCAATCGGCCGGCTCGCAGTCGAGGCGACGACGGCAGCCGGGAGCGGGCACCCGACCACGGCGCTTTCGCTCGCGCACATCACTGCCATGCTGGTGTACCGCGTCATGCGCTGGAATCCGAAAGAGCCCGAACATCGAGGATCCGACCGGCTCGTTCTGTCCGAGGGTCATGCGGTGCCGATCATCTATGCGGCGTGCGCCGACCTCGGCGTCACGATCGCGCCGCAGGGCGCGCGGCGGGCGATGACGCACGACGACCTGATGTCGCTGCGCGACATCGCGAGCCCGATCGACGGCCATCCCAATCCGGCGCTGGGCTTTCCGTTCTTCGACGCGGCCACTGGCTCGCTCGGTCAGGGGCTATCGGTCGCGGGCGGGCTCGGCGCGGCGGCCCGGCTCGACGGGTTGGGCAAGCGCATTTTCTGCATCATCTGCGACGGCGAGGCGCGCGAGCGACAGATTGGGAGGCAATGGACTTCGTCGCCGATCAGCGCCTCGATAACGTCGTCGCGATTTTCAACTGCAACACGCTCGGGCAGAGCGATTTCGTCTCGCCGGCGCAGGATTGGCAGCATCTGGAACGCAAGGCCGTGGCCTTCGGCTGGAAGACCGTCGTGATCGACGGGCACGATCCGGCGGCGATCGAGGCGGCCGTCACTGGGCGCTCGAAGGAGCCGCTTGCGGTGATCGCCCGCACGGTGAAGGGCTGGGGCGTGCCGAGCCTCGCAGGGACCGGCCATCACGGCACGCCCGTGAAGTCAGGGGCCCTTTGTTCATCGCGCGATCACCTCGACGTCCTGGGCGCGGCCGACAAAGATTTCGCTCGCGAGCCCGATGAAGAGCCCGCACTCGATCACGCCGACGATCGATTTGAGCCGCGCCTCGAGGGCTTTCGGCTCGGAAATCCCGTCGAACGCGCAGTCGGCGATGAAATGCCCGCCGTCGGTGACGAACGGATGCTCGCCGCCCACGCGCAGGCGCGGCGCGGCGCCGATCGCCGCAAGCCGGTCGAGCACCGTCTCTGAGCCGAACGGCTCGATTTCGACCGGCACGCTGGTGCCCGGCCCGAGACGATCGACGAGCTTCGTCTCGTCCACCGCGACGATCATGCGCCGGCTGGCGCAAGCGACGATCTTCTCGCGCAGGAGCGAACCGCCCCTTCCCTTGACGAGGACGAGCGTGCTGCGCACCACCGCATCGGCGCCGTCGATATCGATGTCGATGTGACGATGCGTGGCGAAGCCTACAAGCGTCAGGCCGAGCCGCCGGGCGAGCGCGGCGATGCGCTCCGATGTTGGAATACAGGCGATCCTGAGGCCTCCCGCGACACGGCGCGCCAGCGCCTCGACCGCATAGGAAGCGGTCGAGCCGCTGCCGAGCCCGACCGTCATGCCGCCCTGAACCTCGGCGACGGCGCGCTCGGCGGCCGCGCGTTTCATCGCCTCGGTCATGGCGCAGCCTCGCTTTCGAGGTCGCCTTCGGGAGAAATGCGCGCGGCCGGCAGATCGTTTGTGCCGGGGAGGATCGAGGACGCGACGATCGCCTCCTCGAGCATGGCGAGGCCGGCATCGACGTCGGCGCCGAGATGAATGCGCAGCGCGCGCCGTCCGCGCTCCGCCAGAACGTCGAAATCGCCCTGCGCCTGCGCCGCCTTGACGATGGCGAAGCCGTATTTCTGGCCCGGCACCGCAAGGTCCTGCGCATCGTCGCAGGTGATCTGAAGGAAGACGCCGCTATTCGGCCCGCCCTTGTAGGCCTGGCCGGTCGAGTGCAGGAAGCGCGGCCCGAACCCGACGCAGGTCGCGACACGCCTGCGGTCGCGCACCAGCGAGCGGATTGTCTTGAAGGCCCCGATGTGCGCCTCGTTCCGTTCGATGTAGGCGAGGAAGGCGCAGTAATCGCCGGCGCCGAGCCGGGCGAAATGGGCGCCGAGCCAATCGGCCAAGGACCGTCCGCGCGCCGCGCCCGCAAGCTCCGCGGCGTTGCGCGCATCGGCGAAGAGCTTGATGCCGCCCGCTTCGAAGAGCGGCCGCGCCTCCGGAAGCCGGCCGGTCTTCTCGTAGGCAGTGGTAAGCTCGCGCGTCTTGACCTTGCTCGCCTCGACATCGGGCTGGTCGAATGGATCGATGCCGATCACCGCGCCCGCGACCGCGGTCGCGATCTCCCAGCGGAAGAATTCCTGGCCGATCGCGTAGGGATCGACGACGGTGAAACGCAGCACCGGATGGCCGGCGCGCGCCAACGCCTCGACCCGGCGCAGATTGCCGTGGTCCTGCTCGCCGGCAAGTCGCAAATCGATGAAGATGCGATCGGCGCCATAGATTTCGGGCGGGCCCAAGGGCTCGCCATCGACCGGGATGATGCCGTGTCCGTGCTTGCCAGTCAATTCGGCAAGAAGCTGTTCGAGCCAGGCGCCGAAATCGGCCAGCGCGGGCGAAGCGAGAATCGTCGCCTTGTCGCGGCCGGCCTTGGCGACAAGGCCGAGAATGACACCGAGTGCCACGCCCGGATTGTCCGCGGGCGGTGCGCTCGCGCCGCACGAGCGGACCATGAGGTCCGTCGCATCGAGCAACCGCGCGACATCGAGCCCCATCGCCGCCGCCGGCGCGAGGCCGAACTGCGACAACACCGAATAGCGCCCGCCGATGCTGGGGACGCCGTGGAAGACGTGGCGGAAGCGGCGGCGTTTCGCCTCGTCCTCGAGCCTGGAGCCGGGATCGGTAATGGCGACGAAGCGCTGACCCGCTTGTTGTGCACCGAGCGCCCCTTCGGCGCGCGCGAAGAAATACTGCATCAGGATATTGGACTCGAGCGTCGTTCCGGACTTGCTCGACACGATGTAGAGCGTGCGCGCCGGGTCCGTGCGCTTCTCGAAGCTGCGGATCTGCGCGGGGTCAGTTGAATCGAGCACCATGAGCTCGGGCGAGCCTTTCTGGCGGCCGAAAGTCTCGGCGATCACTTCGGGCCCGAGGCTCGATCCGCCCATGCCGAGGAGGAGGACGTGCGCGCACTCCTCGCGCTTCACCTCGGCCGCGAACTGCTCGAGCGCGCCGAGGTGCTGGCGCTCCGCCGCGGCGATGTCGAGCCAGCCGAGCCAGTTCCCCTCGGCATCGCCGGTCCAGAGCCGGGCATCGCGCGCCCAAAGGCGGCGAACCTTGCCGCTGCCGCGCCAGGAGTCGAGCGCGGCATTCACGTCGCGCTGAAGCGCTTCCGGCAAAATCATATGCTGTTCGTTGTGCCGGCCTTCGAGGAGAGCGAGGCGCTTGCGCGCGATGGCGCCGAGGAGATTGTCGGCGGCATCGGCGAAGAGCTGCACGCCGTTGACGACGAGCTTCGCGCACACTTCCTCGAGCGAAATCCCACCGCGGGCGAGCGCAGCCAGGACCTGCTCCGCATCGGCGACGTCACGCTCGATCGTGTCGTCTGCGCGGCCGTGGTCGCGAAAGGCGTCCATCGTGGCGGGCGGCATGGTGTTGACCGTGTCGCGGCCGATGAGCGGCTCGACGTAATGGACGTCGCTATATGCCTTGTTCTTGGTGCCGGTGCTGGCCCACAGCAGCCGCTGCGGCCGCGCGCCGCGGGCGCCAAGCGCCGTCCAACGCTCGCCCGCAAAAATGCGCCTGTAGCGCTGGTAGGCGAGCTTGGCGTTGGCGATCGCGACCTTGCCCTCGAGCGCCGAGAGCGCATCGTCGCGCAGCTCGCCGATCAGCCGGTCGACCGCCGTGTCGATGCGGCTGACGAAGAAGCTCGCGACGCTCGCAAGGCGCGTCAGGTCGCCGCCGTCCGCCGCGAATTGCTCGGCACCCGCGAGATAACATTCCGCCACTTTCTCGTACACCGTCTGCGAGAACAGCAGCGTGATGTTGATGTTGATCCCCTCGCCCAGCAGGCGCCGGATCGCCGGGAGGCCGGGCTCGGTCGCCGGCACCTTGATCATGACGTTGTCGCGCCGCACCGCCCGCCACAGCCGGCGCGCTTCGGCGATCGTCGCGTCCGTGTCGAGCGCGAGATAGGGCGAAACCTCGAGGCTCACGAACCCGTCGCGCCGATCCGTCGCGTCATAGACCGGGCGCAGCACGTCGGCCGCGCTTTGGATGTCGGCGATGGCGAGAAGCTCGTAAAGCGCATCGGGCGCGCGATCCCCGCCGCGCTCGGCCGCGCGCAGCCCATCGTCATAATCCGCGCCGGAATCGATCGCCTTCTCGAAGATCGCGGGATTGGACGTCACGCCCTTGAGTCCATCGCGCTCGATCAGTTCCTTGAGCCCGCCGTCGGCGATGAAGCGGCGCGCGAGAAAGTCGATCCACACCGATTGGCCGTGCGCCTCGAGCGCCTGCAAAGGGGTCATCGCCAATTCTCCGTCGATTCCAGTGCAACACTCGAACGCGGCGTTCGATCCGGTTGGCGCAACCGTCGATTGCACTTTAGGCAGTTCGCGGCGGCTGCGCAAAAAACGCCGCTGCCCGCGCCTCAGCCGCCTTCGGATGCGCCCGGCGGCGGCGCGGTCGGAAGCGGCAGCTTGAGCCGGCGGTGAGCCCATTCGCGCAGCCGCTGAAATGTCACGTACAGCATCGGGATGAGAAAGATGCCGATCGTGCTGGCCAGCAGCATGCCGGCGAACACCGCCGTGCCGACATCGCGGCGGCTGGTCTGCGCCGCGCCATGCGCAAAGACGAGCGGCAGGAGCCCGAGCACGAAGGCGAACGAGGTCATCATCACGGCGCGGAACCGCGTGCGCGCGCCGCGCGTGGCGGCCTCAGGGATGGCGACGCCGCGCTCGCGCTCCTCCTTGGCGAATTCGACGATCAGGATGCCGTTCTTGGCGGCGAGCGCGATCAGCACGACGAGGCCGATCTGAGCGTAAAGATCGAGCGTCAGTCCGGCGACGATGACGCCAAGGAACGCGCCCAAGACTCCGACCACGACCGAAAGCAACACCGGCAACGGAATGGACCAGCTTTCATAGAGCCCGACCAGGAACAGGAATGCGAACACCACAGCCATCGCCAGCAGCGGGCCGGTCTGGCCGGCGGCCGCACGCTCTTGATAGGCCGTGCCGGTCCATTCGTACGAGTAGCCGGGCGGAAGCGTGCGCGCCGAGATCTCCTCCATCGCCTGGAGCGCATCGCCCGTAGACGCCGTCGAAGACGGGCCGCCGTTGATCGTGATCGAGCGGTAATTGTTGTAGCGCGTGATCACCTGCGGGCCGGTGACGATCCGGAGATCGGCGATGGCGCGCATCGGAACCATCTCGTTGTTCCGGTTGCGCACGTTGATCTGCAGGATGTTGGAGAAATCGCGGCGGTCGTAGGCCTCGCCCTCGATATTGACCTGCCAGGTGCGGCCATAGAGGTTGAAATTGTTGACGAAGAACCCGCCGAGCGTCAACTGGAGCGAGGTAAACACGTCGTTCATGTTGAGGCCCAGCGCCTGCGCCTTGTCGCGATCGATGTCGAGATAGACCGACGGGTTGGTCGCCGTAAAGGTCGAGAACACGCGCGAGAGACGCGGGTCCTGGTTGGCCGCAGCGACGACGCCCTGCATGACGCTGCCCATGCTCGCCGGGTCCTGGCCCTCGAGCGCCTCGAGCTGGTATTCGAAGCCGCCGCTCGTCGAAAGCCCGATGATCGGTGGCAGGTTGAAGGCGATCACGTTGGCGGAGCGGATCTGCGCGGCCTGGAAGAACACGCGGCCGATGAGCGCCTGCGCCGAATCGGCGGCGGACGTGCGGTCGGCGAACGGCTTCAACTTCGCTACGACGAAGGCAGCGTTGCCCTCGCTCGCACTGTCGAGGATCGAAAAGCCGATCACCGAGAAGACGCCGTCGACCTGCTTCATCTGCGCCAGCATGTGTTCCACCTGCCGCGCCGCTTCCGAGGTGCGCGAGACCGAGGCCCCGTCGGGAAGCTGCAGCATGACGAAGAACGCGCCCTGGTCTTCCTCGGGCAGGAAACTCGTCGGCGTCGCGCGCGCCAGGGCAAAGATGCCTGCGCCGATGACCAGGACAAGCACGAGCGACAGCGCCGCGACACGGACAAGCCGCAGCACGACCCAGGCATAGCCGTCGCGCACCTGGCCGATGCCCTTGAGCGCGAGCGCCATGAGGCCGCGCGGCTTCTGTCCCGCGCGCAGCACGATGGCGCACAGCGCCGGCGACAGCGTCAGCGCGTTCACGGCGGAGATCAGCATGGCGACGCTGATCGTCACCGCGAACTGGCGGAAGAGCTCGCCGGAAATGCCGGGGATGAACGCGACCGGCACGAACACCGAAAGAAGCACGAGGCTGATGGCGATGATCGGGCCGGTGATCTGCCGCATCGCCTTGAGCGTCGCCTCGGGCGGACTGAGATGGGGCTCCTCTTCGAGGACGCGCTCGACGTTCTCCACGACGACGATCGCGTCGTCGACCACGATGCCGATCGCCAGGACCATGGCGAGCAGCGACACGGTGTTCGCCGAGTATCCGAGCGCAAGCAGGATCGCGAAGGTGCCGATGAGGCTGACCGGAACGGCGACCGCGGGAATGACTGTCGCGCGCAGGTTGCCGAGGAATATGAACACGACGATGACGACGAGCACGAACGCCTGGCCAAGCGTCTTCATCACCTCGCTGATCGTGTCGTTCACGAACGACGTCGAATCGTAGACGATAATTCCCTTCATGCCCGGCGGGAAGCGGGCCTCGAGCTTCGCCAGCGCCGCGGTCGCGAGCTTCGAGGTTTCGACCGCGTTGGCGCCCGGCGACAGATAGATCGCGACGCCGACGCCGGGCGCACCGTTGATACGGGTCTCGTTATCCTCGTTCTGCGCCCCCATCTCGACGCGCGCCACGTCGCCGACGCGCAACAGCGAGCCGTCCGGATTGGCGCGCAGCACGATCTTGGCGAACTGCTCGGGCGTGGTGAGGCGCCCTTGCGTCTGGACGTTCATCTGGAACTGCTGGTCGTTGCCGATGGGCCGCGCGCCGATGCGGCCGACCGCCGCCTGCACGTTCTGCGCCTGGATCGCATTGATGATGTCGGACGGGGCGAGATTGAGGCTCGTCAGGCGGTCGGTGTCGAACCAAATGCGCATCGAGTAGTTGAGCCGTCCGAACAGCAGCACCTGGCCGATGCCCGGTACACGCGACAGCTCGTCGAGCACGTTGATGGTCGCGTAGCTGGTGATGAAGATCGGGCTCAGCGTCTGCGGGTTCTCGCTGTAGAGCACGAAGAATTGCAGCACCGCGGCCGAGCGCTTCGCCACCGTCAGCCCTTGCTGCTGCACTTGCGAGGGGAGCTGCGCCAGCGCGGTTTGCACGCGGTTGTTGACGCCCACGGCATCGACATCGGGATCGCTGCCGAGCGCGAAGCTCACCGTGAGGTTGTAGCTGCCGTCGTTGCCGCTCGTCAACTTCATGTAGATCATCTTGTCGACGCCGACGATCTGCGCCTCGAGCGGCTGCGCCACGCTTTCCTCGACGACAGAGGCGGACGCGCCGGGATAGGTCGCCGCAACGGTGACGCGCGGCGGGACGATATCGGGAAACTGCGCGACGGGAATGCGCATCAAGGCAATGAGGCCGGCGATCGTGATGACGATGGCGATCACGATCGCAAGCCGCGGCCGCGCAATGAAGATGCGGGAAATCATCGCCCAGCGCGTCTCACGGCTGCGACGACCCGGATGCGGGCGCGGTCGGCGTCGCCGGCGCGGGCGAGACCGGCTGCCCGGGCCGGACGCGCTGCAACCCCTCGACGATCACCTGCTCGCCGGCCGCAAGCCCGTCGGCGACGACCGCGGTCGTAGGCGTCGATTGCCCAAGCCTGATGCGGCGCTGCTCGGCGCGATTCTCGGCCGTGACGACATAGACGTAATCGCCCCTCTGATCGGCGAGCACGGCGGCGCGCGGAATGACGAGCGCCTGGACCGGCGCTGCCTCCTCGAGCACGACGGTGACCAGCTCGCCGTCGACGAGCTCGCGCAGCGATCCGCCACCGCTTGCTTCGCCCGTGAGCGGCGGATTCGGCATGACGCCGCGCAGCGTCATCGTATCGGTCGTGGCGCTCACGGTATTGTCGATGAAGTCGAGCTTGCCGGTCTGGCCATAGACTTGGCCGTTCGGCAGGCGAATTTTCACGACGGCCGTGCCGATCCCGCCGCTCGCCGCATAACGCTGGCGTAGATCGAGCACGGTGCGGACCGGGACCGGAAAGACCGCATACAGCGGATCCTGGCTCACGATCGTGGCAAGAACGCCCGAGGTGGGCGTGACGACGTTGCCGACCGTGAGCGACGTGCGGCCGATCTTGCCGTCGATCGGCGCGCGGATCTCGGTATATGCCAGGTTGATCTGCGATTGCCGGAGCTGCGCCTGGGCGCCCTCGAGCTGCGCCTGCAGCGATAGCTGATTGGCGAGCGCCGCGTCGACGTTCGATTGCTGGCCGGCCGGCGTGCTGAGGAGCGCCTGGGCGCGCTTCAGCGTCACCGCGGCGTTAACGAGCTGGGCCTTGAACTGGTCGATCGCGGCCTGCTTCGCCGCCACGTCGGACTGGAACGGCCCCTGTTCGAGACGGTAGAGCAGGTCGCCCTTTTTCACCTCGGCGCCTTCGCTGAAGGTGCGCTCTTCGATGAAGGCGGTGACGCGCGCGACGAGGTTCACGCGCTCGGTCGATTGGATGCGGCCTACGAATTCAAGCGACGGTCGGACCGACTGGACCGTGACCGGGGCGACGCCGACCGCGGGCGGGCGGCCCGGACCCGGCTGCTGCGCCGGCGCCGGCAGCGCCGCGCCAAGGACGAAGAGCAGCGCCAAGGCGCCAAAGGTTCGTGTCATTCTTGGGACATTCCGACGCGCGATTGGCGGAACTGTTCACTCCGTGCAACGATAATCGCGTGAAATTTTATCGCATCGGCCTGTCGGAGCGACCGAGGGTGAGCTAGAATCTCGGTGGATGGGACCGGCGGGATCGCGATGGCCCAGAGCGATATAGGCGGCGACGGCGGCAAGGAGCGGCTTCTCGTGAACTGCCTCTGGGTCGGTGCCGCGGCGATCGTTACGTCCGGTTTCGTGCTGCGCGTCCTCGCGTCGCTCCTAGGACGGCCGGACCTGCGCTTCATCGGCATCGTGATCATTGCCATCGGCATCGTCGTGGGCGGGTTCGGGTGGATCGGCGAGCGTTTCACCGCGCGCCGCCAGTCATAGCGGCTAAAGCGGAATCGCGCATCCCTTAGCGCCTCGCTCCGGCACCGTTCCTGAGGCTTGCTCGCAACGCCTCGGTTGCCGCCGCATCGAGCGCCAAATCCTTCGTCAGCACGACGCCGTAGTCGCGCCGCGCCGCCTCGGACGAAACCAGCTCCTCGAGCACGTCGGCGCGCACGCGCTCGGGATCGCGCGCCAGGGGATCGCCCCAGCCGCCGCCGCCGCCGGTGCGCACGATCACCTCGGCATGCGCCGGCACCGGGCGGTGCGCGCCTTCGACCGAGCGGAATTCGTTCTCCTGCGGCAGACGCAGCAGATAACCGCCGGTGCTGCCCGCCTTGCCGCCCCTGATGCCCCAGGGCGGACACCCATCGCGCCGCGTGCCCTCGAAATTCCAGCGCCCCTCGACGAAATTCTCGAACGCAACGTCGAGCCCCATGCCGCCGCGATGGAGCCCGGCCCCGCCGGAATCGGCGCGGAACGCGCGCGAGCGCACCAGCACCGGGCATTTCAACTCGATGCCCTCGATCGAGCCGTTGCGCACATCGCCCTGGCACACCGAGACCGCGCCCGATTCGCCGTCCTCGCTCGGCCGGCCGCCCCAGCCGCCGCCCTCGATGCTCTGCACCACGAAGCGCCGCCCGGTCTTGGGATCGACGCCGAAGAAGACGACCGCACCGCCCAAGAGCCCGTGATGCGCGGCCGGCACGCGGTCCGGCATCGCGTCGGCCAGCGCGTGGACGATGGTGTCGACCACCATCGGCACGATCAGGCTCCATCCCGACATCGGCGCCGGATAGCGCGCCATCATGATGTTGCCTTCGGGAATGACCACGTCGAGCGCGCGGAAGGAGCCCTCGTTCACCGGATCGAGCGGCCCGGTGAGCGCCTTGTAGGCGACGCGCGCCCCGGCATATGTCCTCGAATTGATCCCCGCCTTGCGCTCGCCCGAGCAGCGCGACAGGTCGATGGTCATGTGGCCGGCCTCGACCGTGACCTTGGCATGGAGCGGCACCTTCTCGTCGCGCAGCACGCCGTCATCGTCGAGCCACGATTCCGCCTCATAGACGCCGTCCGGGATCTGCGCGACGACGTGGCGGCACTTGCGCTCGGTTTCGTCGAAGATGCGCTGGATTGCGTCGACCAGCGTGTCGCGGCCGTATTTCCGGAACAGCTCGTCGAGCCGCCGCGCCGCGAGCCGGCATGCCGCCATCTGCGAGTTCATGTCGCCAAGCGACGATTCGGGAAAGCGGATGTTGTCGCTGATGACGCGGTAGAGCGTATCGTCGAGCTGGCCCGCCTCGTAGATCTTGAGCTGATTGAGCTGTAGCCCTTCGAGCCACGGGTCGGGCACGTGCGGGCCCGCGCCGAAGCCGGTGCTCCAGCCGCCGACGTCGATCCAGTGCGCGCGCACGATCGCGAACATCATGAGCTCGCCGTCGAAGAAATAGGGCGTGTAGATCACGATGTTGTTGAGGTGCTGGCCGGCCACCGCCTGGTGGTTGGTGATGATGACGTCGCCCGGCTTGAACCCGTCCTTGCCGTAGCGCTGCATGCCATCGGTAATGATGACGCCGAGATCGGCCACGAAGTGCGACACGCCGCCCACATTCTGCGACACCAGCGCGCCGTCAGGGGCCACGAGCGCGGTGCAGAAATCGCGCACCTCGTAGATCATCATGTTGTAGGAGGTGCGCTGCAGATCGGCCGCCATCTCGTTGGCGATCGCAGGAAGCGCGTTGCGGATCACTTCGAGCGTCACGGTATCCAAGCGATCTTCCATCATTCGCCTCCGACCGCGACGATGAGTTCTCCCGACGGCGCCACTTGAAGCCGGTCGCCGGCGAAGAGCACGGTCGTCGTGCCGTGCTCCTGGACGATGGCGGGGCCCTCGATGCGCGCCCCGGCGGGAAGCGAGGCGCGCGGATAAACCGGGCACTGCGACGGCGCGGGCCCGCCGAGATAGACCAGACGCCGTGTCTGTGGCGCCGGGAGCGTGCCCGCTTCAAGCTCGGGAAAGGAGAGACGCGGCCGCTTGCCGATCGCTGCGAGCCGGACGTTCACGAGCTCGACCGGCTCGCCGGGGGAGTGGTGCGCATAGCGCTGTTCATAGAGCGCGTCGAATTCGGCGCGGATCGCCTCGCGGTCGCCGCGCCTGATCCGGTCGATCGGCACCGGCACCGAGAGCGTGAATTCCTGGCCGACATAGCGCAGGTCGAGATGCACCTCGAACAGCGCGCCGCGCTTCTGGCGAAGCTGCGCCTCGGCCTCCTTCGCCATCTCGTCGTGGACGTTCGCGAGCTCCGCGAAATCGAGCCGCGCGAGATCGGCATAGTGCGTGCGGATCAGATCGTGACGCTCGTCGGCGAGCAGCATGCCGAGCGCCGAAAAATGCGACGGGAAGAGCGGCACGATCACGGTCGGCACGTGCAGCTCGCGCGCGATCGCCATGACATGGAGCGGCCCCGCCCCGCCCGAGGCGACGAGCGCGAATTCGCGCGGGTCATAGCCCTTCTCGACCGAGACCTCGCGCACGGCGAGCGACATCTTGTTGACGGCGATGTCGATGACCGCCTGCGCCGCCGCGATCGGATCGAGGCGCAGGGGTGCTGCGATCCTGTCGCGGATGCCGCGCAGCGCCCCCGCGCCGTCGAGCCGCATCTCGCCGCCGAGAAAATCCTCGGGATTGAGCCGGCCGAGGACGACGTTGGCGTCGGTGATGGTCGGCTCGGTGCCGCCGTTGCCGTAGCAGATCGGGCCCGGATCGGCGCCGGCGCTCTGCGGCCCCACTTTCAGCGCGCCGACCTCGTCGATCCAGGCGATGCTGCCGCCGCCCGCGCCGACCTCGACCACATCGATCACGGGCACCATCACCGGATGGCCGCTGGCATAGCCGCCGACGTGATACCCCGCCGCCATGGTGGGCGCGCCGCCGCGCACGAGGCTCGCCTTCGCCGTCGTGCCGCCCATGTCGAACGAGATCACGTCGTCGTAGCCGAGCGCGTGGCCGACCCGCGCCGAGGCGATAATGCCACCGACCGGGCCCGATTCCATCATCGCCACCGGGCGCAGCGTCGCGCTCTCGGGCGTCATGACGCCGCCGTTCGAGCGCATGATCGAAAGATCGCCGCGAAATCCGATTGCGCCGAGGCTCGATTCGAGGCTCTGCACGTAGCCGCCGACCTTGGGGCCGATATAGGCGTTCACCACGGTGGTCGAGGTGCGCTCGAACTCGCGATACTCGCGCAAGATTTCGTGCGACAGCGAGACATAGGCGCGCGGCAGCACGCGGGCGACGACGGCCCCCGCCTGGCGCTCGTGCTCGGGATTGGCGTAGGAGTGAAGGAAACAGACCGCCACAGCGTCCACCCCTTCGGATGCCAGCGCGCGGCACGCCTCCTCGACGCCGGCAGGATCGAGGCGCTCGTGCACCGCTCCCCCGGCGAGGACGCGCTCGCGCACCTCGCGCACGTGCCGGCGCAGCACGAGCGGCTGATGCCGGTGAAAGAACAGGTTATACGATTCCGGCCGGTTGCCGCGGCCGATGAAATAGACGTCGCGCGTGCCGGCCGTGACGATGAGGCCGGTCTTGGCGCCCTTGCGCTCGATGAGCGTGTTGATCGCAATGGTCGAGCCGTGGATCAGCTCGTCGATCGCACCCGCGGCGAGGCCGCTCTTGCGGAGGCAGTCGATGACGCCTTGCACCAGGTCCGATGGCGTCGAAAGGCTCTTCGCCTGGGCGAAGCGCCCCGATCGCTCGTCGAACCCCATGAGATCGGTGAAGGTTCCGCCGATATCGACGGCGACGATGATCACGGCACGCTCATTGTGTTTCGCGATCGGCGTCGCTGCGGAGCATGGGGATCAACCTTTCGCGGATTGCGCGCCCGGCGCGGATTCGCGCAGGCGGCGAATGAAGACATCGTCGGGCGTGCCGATCGAAGAGAAGTAGTAGCGCAGCAGGTAGGGATTGACGAGGCGCGCGAGCGCCGCCACGTCGTCCGCCATGACGGCGGCTCGCACCTCGGGCTTCAGCGGATAGCGCGCGAGCACGGCGGCGCGGTCGGCGCGATACTCCGCCGCGGCGCCCGGCTTCTGCAGGTCGTAGAACAGCTTGCTGACCCAGTAGTCGGTCATGGCGTCCTCCGTTCGTGCCATCATATCCGGCCGGGGCGGGCGCTTTCCATCCATCGCATCGCGGCATATCCTCGACGCGGGAGGAAAACGTCATGAATCCAATGAAAAGCGCGGCGGCGCTGTCGCTCGTGGCAGCATTTGCCCTCGCCTCCGGCGCCGCATCGGCGCAAAGCGGCCAGCCGATCAAGATCGGCCTGAGCGTGTCGCTCACCGGCGGGGTAGCCGTCAACGGCAAGCAGGTGCTGCTGGCGATGGAGATCTGGAAGGACGACACCAACGCCAAGGGCGGGCTTCTGGGCCGTCCGGTTGAGCTGATCTACTACGACGACCAGAGCAATCCGACGACGGTGCCGGGCATCTTCACGAAGCTCATCGAGGTCGACAAGGTCGATCTTTGCGTCGGGCCTTATGCCACCAACATGGTGGTGCCGGCGATCCCGGTGCTGATGCAGCACAACATGGTGACGCTCGGCATCACCGCGCTGCTCGCCAACCACAATTTCCATTATCCGAAATATTTCTCGATGGTAGCGACCGGCGGCGATCCACGGACCGCGGTTGCCGGGGGATTCTTCACCGTGGCGCTGGCGCAGAATCCCAAGCCGCAGACCGTCGCGATCTCTGCCGCCGACGCCGAGTTCTCGCAGACCTCGGCCGATGCGGCGCGCGCGGAGGCCGAGCGCCGCGGGCTCAAGATCGTCTACGACAAGAGCTATCCGCCCTCGACGACCGACTATGCGCCGATCGTCCGCGCCATTCAGGCGACCGAGCCCGACATCGTCTACAATGCGAGCTATCCGCCCGACACGATCGGCATGCTGCATGCCGCCGACGAGGTCGGGCTCAAGACCAAGATGTTCGGCGGCAACATGATCGGGCTCGTCTCGACCACCTTCAAGGTGCAGCTGGGGCCGCTCCTCAACGGCGTCGTCAGCACGGCCGACCTGTTCGTGCCGGGGCCGAAATTCAACTTCCCCGGCGTTGCCGATCTGCTCAAGAAATATTCCGAGCGTGCCGCCACGGAAAAAATCGATCCGCTCGGCTACAATTTCGCGCCAATGAGCTATGGCGCGCTGCAGGTGCTGGGCCAGGCGGTCGAGGCGACCAAGGGCCTCGATCAGGACAAGATCGGACAATACATCCACGCCCACAGCTTCCAGACCGTCGCCGGCGAAATCTCCTTCGATGCTGACGGCGAATGGGCGAAGCCGCGCGTGCTGGTGAGCCAGTTCCAGCACGTCACGGGCCACGACGTTGAGGAGTTCAAGGATTTTTCCAAGCAGGTCGTCGTCTACCCGCCGGAATACAAGGCTGGCGATCTGATCTATCCCTTCACCGATGCGAGGAAATGAAGCATGAGCGGAAAGACCGTGGAGGATCGGCTTCGCGCCATGGAGGATTGGCTCGAAATCTACAACCTCGTGGCATCGCACCCGCCGGGCGCCGATACCGGGTCGGACGACTGGGTGCGCGAATGCTGGGTCGATGACGGCGTCATGGACCTTGGCAGCTATTCGGTGAAGGGCCGCGACGAGATCGGCGCCGTGGTGAAGCGGCCAGAGCACCAGGCGGCGATCCAGAACGGCATCTGCCATTTCGCGGGCCTGCCGCACATTCAGCTCAAGGGCGACACGGCGGTCGTCACGTCATATCTCCAGATCCTCGTGCCGCAGACGCAGGGCGATCCGGTGAGCGTGCCGAACCACGGCACGTCGAAGGGCTTCCGCGCGTTCCGCGTCGGCGCCAACCGGTGGGACCTGGTGCGCACCAAGGACGGGTGGAAGATCAAGCACCGTGTGTCGCGCCCGCTCGACGGCTCGGAGCCCGCGCGCAAAATCCTGCGCCAGGCGCTCGAGGACATGCTGGCCAAAAGGTGAGAGGGCGCGCGCTCGTCATCGGTGGCTCGGTCGGCGGGCTGTTCGCGGCGGGGCTTCTGCGCAAGGCGGGGTGGGAGCCGGTCGTTTTCGAACGCAGCCTCGAGGACCTCGCCGGGCGCGGCGCGGGCATCGGCACGCGGCCCGATCTCTTCGCCATCATGGCGAAGATCGGCATCGTCGCCGATCCCTCGCGCGGCGTGCAGGTCAAGTCGCGCATCTGCCTCGACCGCAGCGGCGCCATCGTCGCCGAGCGCGTGGTGCCGGCAACCAACAGCGCCTGGGACCGCATCTATCGCCCGCTGAAGGACGCGCTGCCGGCCGAGTGCTATCGCGCCGGCATACGCTTGACCTCGCTCGAGCAGGATGGGGACGGCGTCACCGCGATCTTTGCCGACGGGAAAAGCGAGCGGGGCGATCTCCTCATTGGCGCCGACGGGCTTTATTCGACGGTGCGGCAACTCGTGCTGCCGGAGATCGAGCCGCGCTATGCGGGTTATTGCGCCTGGCGCGGCGTGGCCGAGGAAGCCGACGTGCCGTCCGATGTGCGCGCGGCGCTCCTCGAGCGCTTCACCTTCTGCCTGCCGCCGCAGGAGCTGTTCCTGTCCCTGCCGATGCCCGGGCGCGACGCCGACACGCGCGAAGGGGAGCGGCGCTTCAATTGGGTATGGTTTCGCCTCGTCGATTTTTCCCGCGAGCTGCCGCTTCTGTGCACCGACGAGGACGGGCGCTGCCACGGAACCACGATCCCGCCGCCGCTGCTGCGTCGTGCGGTGATCGCGGAATTCAGGGAGCACGCAGCGTCCGTGCTGGCGCCGCAGTTGGCGACGCTCGTCGCGCTGACGCGGCAGCCGTTCCTGCAGCCGATCTACGATCTCGAATCGCCGCGCGTCGCGTTCGGACGGGTGGCGCTCCTGGGCGATGCCGCCTTCGTCGCGCGGCCGCATGTCGGCACCGGCGTCACCAAGGCGGCAGGCGACGCTTTATGTCTCGTCGAAGCGCTCGCGGCATCATCCGGCGTCGAGGCGGCGCTTGCCGTCTATGACCGCGAGCGCGCCCACTTCGGCCAAGCGCTCGTCATCCGCGCTCGCGAGCTTGGCGCATACCTGAAGGAGGGTGCGCCGCCGCCCGATCCCAACGCGGTGCTGCGCGAATACGGCGCCGCCGGCAGCCTCGCCGAGGCGGTGTTCCGCGCCGCTACGCCGCCTGCTTCTTCTCCGCCCGGCGCATGAAGTCGATCGAGAGACCGGCGAGGTCGGTCACTTTCTCGTCCCACGCCTCGACGGCGAGATCGGCATCGATGTCCGCGCCCATGAGATCTACGATCTCGGCGCCGGGGATGAGCGCGCCCACGCGCATGCCGGTGGCGCGGCCGTGCGTGCGGTCGTGGCCGGGGATGACCTGGGTCGGCACCTTGATCCCGCGCAGATCCTGTTCGGTCACGCCGATCATGGGCAGGTTGGCGCCGGTCGCGAACGGCTCGCGCCAACGCGCGAAGCTGGCGATGAAGCGCTTCACGTCGAGCCCCATGATGCGGGCGCGGTTCGCGGGATTGGCGGCGATGCGGTCGCGCCAATGCTCGGTCTCGGCAACCGCTGCCATGCCGCCCTGCTCCGCCGCCTTCATGTATTGGCCGTAATAGTTCTCGGCGAGCCGGTTGCACGCGAATGCGCCGCCGGTGCAGCGCGTCAGCAGCAGTCCTTTCACCGCTTCGGGATGGCGCAGCGCGAACAGCACCGACATGCGGCAGCCCGAGCTTGCCCCGCCGATATAGGCGGGCAGCGCCTTCAGCTGCGTCATCAGCGCGAAGAGATCGTCGGCCCAGATCTCGTATTCGGACTCTTCGCCCTCGAGCACGACGTTGGAGGCGCCGCAATTGCGGCGGTCGTGAATGAGGACGCGGAAGCCGCCCTCGGCGATGCGGCTCGCGAGCGAGCGCACCTCGTCCTTGCCGCGCCGCCCGCCGGGCATCAGCGCGAGCCATGGGCCGCTCGAGCCCAGCACTTCATAGACGATATTGGCGCCGCGAATATTTGCTGTCGGCATCGAAATTCCTCCTTGTTCTATCACATAAGACGCGGCACAAGCCGCACTGCGTTGTTGCGTTCGATCGCCGCGAGATCGTGTTCCGCAAGCCCGTAGGATTTGAGGGCCTCGCTGTGCTCGACGGCGGTCCGGTAGGGAAAATCCGTGCCATAGAGCACCTGCGCCGTCCCGACCATGCGGAGGAGCGCGCCCAATGTCACGCCGTGCGAGGCTTGGGCTATGTCGTAATGAAACCGCCGCACCATCGCCTCGGGACTATCGACGATTGCAGCATTAAGCGCGGGCCGCATGCGCGGCAAGACAACGAAGCGCTCGATCACCGAGGTGAGCGTGCCGCCGGCATGGGAGAAAATGAATTTGATGTCGGGGCAGCGCTTGGCCGCGCCGCCGAAGACGATGCTGGCGATGGCGCGCGTCGTATCGGTGCCGTATTCGATCGTGGCGTCGGTGATGACTGGCGCCTGGAGGCCGCGGCAGCAATCGGCCGCGAGCGGATGGACGAAGGTCACCGCCTTGCGCCGGTTCAATTCGTCGAGCACAGGAGCGAAGAGCGGATCGCCGAGCCAGCGGTTGTCGTAGCTCGTCATCACGCCGACGCCGTCGGCTTTCAAATGCGCGAACGCGTACTCGATCTCGGCGAGCGATCCCTCCACGTCCGGCAGCGGCAGGCAGGCGAAGAGACCGAACCGCCCGGGATGATCGGCGACGAGGCTCGCCGCGTGCTCGTTGCACGACCGCACCAGGCCGCGAATGACCGAGCGGTCGCCCTGATAGACATTGGGGATCGAGATCATCGTCGTCTCGATCCCGCCGCGGTCCATCATGGCGAGCGACTTGTCGAGCGTCCATTCGAGCGTCGGCTTCTCGCCGACCTTGCGCGCCAGCATGTCGGCGAGCCGCGCCGGCGGCGTGACGTGGTGGTGGACGTTGACAATCCGGCCAGGCATCGCCTCAGCCCTCGCGCTTGTAAGGACCGAGGCCGGGCCGGTAGGTCTTGTCGTCGAGGAACTGCGACATGCCCTTCTCGCGCCCTTTCTCGGGATCGAGAAAGCGCATCTGGTCGAGCTTGGCGAAGAGATAATCCTCGGCATCGTCCCACGACATGTCCTGGACGCGCCGGCACGCCTGCTTGCAGGCACGAAGCGCCGCCGGGTTCTTGGCGAGCAGAATGTTGCACAGCTCGGTCACGCGCTCCTTGAGCTGCGCGCGCGGCACGGCCTCGTTGACGAGGCCCATCTCGGCCGCCTTCGCACCGTCGAACGGCTCGCCGGTCATGGTGTAGTAGAGCAGGTTGCGCCGGTTGATGACGGCCGACGTGTTCTTCAAAACGTTGCCGGCCGGGATGATGCCCCAGTTGATCTCGGAGAGCCCGAACCGCGCCTCCTCGGCCGCGATGGCAATGTCGCAGGCGATCATCGAGTTGAATGCGCCGCCAAAACACCAGCCGTTCACCATGCAGATGGTCGGCTTCAAAAAATTTCCCAGCCGGCGCCACTGCCACTGCGCGCTCGAGCGCGTGAAGACGGCGCGCTCCTCGACGGTCAAGGGATCGCTCGCGCGGAAGAACTCGCGCAGATCCATGCCGGCCGAATAGGCGTCGCCGGCGCCAGTCAGCACCAGGACGCCGACCCGCGTATCGGCCTCGACCGCGTCCAAGACCTGGAGCATCTCGGCGCACAGCTCGGGGCTGATGGCGTTGCGCTTTTCCGGCCGGTTGAGCGTGACCCAGGCGATCCGGTTCTCGATCGAGACCAGGACCGTCTTGCCGCCGGGAAGGGAGTCGGGCATGGCAGAGTTCTCCGGATTGGTGTCGTCGGAGCTTGCAGGAATACGGCATCGGCATCAAGGACGCACGTTGCCGGGCTCTTCTCCATCGGATAGCGTTGCACGAAACGCGGGGAGCGGGCGATGGATTTCGATTTCTCCGATGAGCAAAAAATGCTGCGCGACAGCGTGCGCAAGCTCATGGACCGGCACGCGCCGGCAGAATACATTCGCCGTCTCGACCGCGAGCAGGCGTACCCTTACGAGCTCTACGACGAGTGGGTGAAGGCCGGGCTTCTCGCCATGCCGTTCCCGGAAGAATATGGCGGGCTCGGCGGCAGCGTCATCGACATGGCGATCATCTCGTCGGAGCTGTCCTATCGCAGCGCCGATCTTTCCATGGCGTTCGGCGGCAGCGTGTTCTGCGGCCTCAACATCCTGCGCAAGGGTTCGGAGGAGCAGCGGCGCCACTGGCTGCCTAAGCTTTTGAAGGGCGAGATCAAGATGACGATCTCGATGTCGGAGCCCGACGCCGGCTCCGACATCGGCGCGATGCGCACGCAGGCGCGGCGCGAGGGCAACCAGTTTCTCGTCAGCGGCCAGAAACTGTGGGCGACCGGCGCCGCCGCCAGGAACAACGTCATCAACATGTATGTGAAGACCGATACCGCCGCGCATTACCGGCAGGGCATGTCGCTTCTCCTCATCGACAACGACACGCCGGGCCTCGAGATGCGGAAGCTCGACATGCTGGGACGGCGCTGCACCGGGACCTACGAGATTTTCCTCACCGACGTGCGCGTGCCCGCCGACCGCATCGTCGGCGGCGAGAACAAGGGCTGGGACGTGGTGCTGTCGGGGCTCCAGGTCGAGCGCGTCACGTCGGCCGCGGGCTCGTGCGGCGCGGCGCAGGCGATCGTCGACCTCGCCATCTCGTACGCCAAGGAGAGGAAGCAGTTCGGCCGCCCGATCGGCACGTTCCAGGCGATCGCGCACATGCTGGCCGACATGGAGACCGAGGTCGCGGCGGCCTGGACCTTGATGTGGCGCGCCGCGTGGCTCGTCGCCAAGGGCGAGCAGGCGCTGAAGGAGATCACCATGGCGAAGCTGTTCTGCTCCGAGACCTATGTGAAGGTCGCGGGCATGGGCATGCAGGTGCTGGGCGGCTATGGCTACAACATGGAATTCGACATGCAGCGCTACTTCCGCGATTCGCGCGCTGCGACCGTCGCCGCCGGATCGTCGCAGATCCAGCGCAATCTGCTGGCGAATTTGATGGGCCTCAAGGTGCAGTAGGACATGGAGACGGCGCTTCCCGTCGGCCGGCTCTTGCGACCGCGCTCGGTCGCGATCGTCGGCGCCTCGCCCGAGCGCGGCTCGATCGGCAACAACGTGCTGGTCAATCTCGAGCGTTCGGGTTTTTCCGGCACGATCCACCTGGTCAGCCGCTCGCGCGCCGAGATCGGCGGCCGCGCCTGCGTGCCGACGATCGACGATCTGCCGAAGGGGATCGACGCGGTGGCGCTCGTCGTGCCGGAAGCGGCGGTGCCGGACGCGGTCGAGGCATGCGTCAGGGCGCAAGCCGGCAGCGCCGTGGTGTTCGCCTCGGGCTTTGCCGAGGGCGGTGACGAGGGGCGCGCGAACCAGGGCCGCATGGCGACGGCTGCGCGCAAAGGCGGGCTCGTGCTGCTCGGCCCCAACTGCATCGGCTACACCAATTTCGCTGACGGCACGGCGTTGACATTCGAGCCCCTGGGCGAGCCGCCGCGGCGCGCCGAGCGCGGCGCCGTGGTGATCGCGCAAAGCGGTGCCATGACGACGAACCTGCGCCTGGGCCTCATCGCCAAGGGCGTGCCGGTCGTTGCGGCGATCTCGACCGGGAACGAGGCGGTCGCGGGGATCGAGGATTTTCTGGCCGACGCGCTCGCGGGCGAGGCCGCGCGGCTTATCGTGCTCTTCGTCGAGCAGGTGCGGCGGCCGGAATTCTTTCTGGAGCTGGTGCGCCGGGCGCGGACAGCTTCGCGGCCCGTCATCATGCTCCATCCCGGCCGGACCGAGCGGGCGCGGAGCGCCGCCTTGTCGCACACCGGCGCGCTTGCCGGCGACCATGCGCTCATGGCGGCGGTGCTGGAAAACGAGAACGTGCTTTTGGTCGATACCATCGACGAGATGTTCGACACGACGGCGCTGCTCGCGCGCTGGCCCGATCCCCGGCCGGAAGGCGCCGCCATCGTCACCAATTCCGGCGCGTTCCGCGGCGTGGCGCTCGATTTCTGCGCCGAGGAAGGGCTCGAGCTTCCGGCGCTCGCGCCCGACACGCAGCAAAAACTCAAGGCGATGCTGCCGTCCTACGCCGCCATCGACAACCCGCTCGACATCACCACGATCGGCCTGTCGCAGCTCGACATCTTCGGCCGCACCGCGCAGGCGATGCTGGACGATCCGGCGGTGGGCGCGCTCGTCGCCGCGTTCATCCCGGGGGCGCCGCCGTTGCAGATGGCGCGCGGGCGCTCGCTCCTGCCGGTGATCGAGGCGTCGGCGAAACCGGTGGCGTTCGCGCTGTTCGGCGACGAGACGCCGCTTGCGCCGGAGTTCCTCGACATGGTGCGGGCGGCCGCCGTGCCGCTTTTCCGCTCGCCCGACCGCGCGCTTCGCGCCATGGCGCGGGTGCAGGATTACGGCAGGTTTCTGGCCCGGCGCCGGCGCGCATCCGCCGCTCTTGCCGCGCCGCCTTTGCCCGGCAGCGGCGCCATCGCCGAGCACCGCGCGAAGGAATTCTTGGCCGCGCTCGGCATCGCCGTGCCGGACGGCGCGCTCGCGGCGAGCCTCGAGGAAGCCGGGGCGATCGCCCGGAAAATCGGCTTCCCCGTGGTGCTCAAGGCGCAGTCGCGCGACCTTCTGCACAAGAGCGATGCGGGCGGCGTCATCGCCGGGATCGCCGACCCGGCCGGTCTTGCCGCCGGATGGGCCAAGCTCCACGCCAACATCGCCCGCGCGCGGCCGGGCCTCGCGCTCGACGGCGTGCTGGTCGAGACGCACGCTCCGCCCGGCATCGAGATGATCGTCGGCGCCCGGCGCGATCCCGACTGGGGACCGGTCCTGATGCTCGGCCTCGGCGGCATCTGGACCGAGGCGCTGGCCGACATCCGCCTCCTGACGCCCGATCGCGGCGAGGCGGACATCGTCGCCGAGATTCGCCGCCTCAAGGGTTCGGCGCTCCTAAAGGGCCATCGCGGCAGCGCGCCCGCCGATCTCCGCACCGTGGCGCAGGCGGCGATGGTTTTGGGCGACCTGATGCTGGCCTGCCCGGCGCTTTCCGAGGTCGAGATCAACCCGCTCGCCGTCTATCCGCACGGCGCGGTCGCGCTCGACGCGCTGATGGCCGTCGGCTGAGCCACGAGGCCGGGCTGACTGCAAATACGTTCATTTCATCCATTTTCGCCATCCCGCGGGGAACGCGTGCGCGAAATTGGCTTCGTTCGGTGAAAACCGCCGCGCGCCGATCTCCCTCCTTTCGAACGCATAATACGGTGCGTACGTACGAAGGTCAAGTCGGCAAAATTGGCTTCGTTTCGCAGAACCGGGGCAAGTGCTTGCGGCGCCTCAATACTGGATGAGGCGGCGGGCCTCGTCGCGCAGGCGCTTGGCCTCCGCGACCTCGCCCTCTTCGAGCGCGCGCAGCATCTTCATATAGTGCGGCACCACCGCGCGCGGCTGGGCCGCAAGCCGGGCGGCAAAGGCGAAGGTGGCGTCCTCGATCGCGTCCGCCGGGTGCAGCTCGTCGACGAGGCCCCAGTTAGCGAGCGTCTCGGGCGGCAAGGCCGCGCCCTCGAGCACCAGGCGCCGCGTCCGCGCCGGGCCGACGAGGCGCAGCAGCCGCTCGAGCGCCGGGATCGGATAGAGTAGCTTGTTCTTTACCGCCGGGATCGCGAGCTTCAGCGAGGAGGCGGCAAAGCGGAAGTCGCACGACACCGCGAGATGGACGCCGCCGCCATAGCAGACGCCGTGCAGCAGCGCGATCGAGGGAAAGGGCAGATCGGCGAGGCCGGCCAGGAAGGCATCGACCCCGGCCCCGACCTTGGCGAAAGCCTTGCCGCGGTCGCCGAACTCGGCCGCGTATTTGAGATCGACGCCGGAGCAGAACGCATCGGTCCCGGCGCCGCGCAGGACGAGCGCGCCGATCCCTTCGCGCGCCTTCGCCTCGGCCACGCCCGATGCCAACCCGGCCGCAACGTTGTCGTCCATGGCGTTGAGGCGCCCGTGATTCTCGATCGACATCACGGCCACCTCGCCGCGAAACTCCAGCGTGACCCTGCCCGCCATGGCCCCTGCCCTTTCCGAATGCGCCCGGATACTTAGCACTTCCGGGGGATTGCTTCGCTGCGCTTGCATTGACGGAGTGAAGAGAGGCTGCCTAAATTTCAGGCAAAGCTTGTTCTGCGGTTGCCGCCGGCTTTCGGTCGTCGCCGGGAATTCGCGCGGAATCAACGGCTTCACCGGTTGGCCCGGCGCTTGCCTCGGCGGTCTTCGGTGGAGCTGACGAGAGAAGCGGGGGTTTGCAGGTGCACAGCTCCAAAGACGGATCGCCCGGCGCCGCCGCGTTCAACGAGACCGGCGCGCCCGGCCCCTGGGTTGAGCAGTACGCGCTCATCCGGCAGTGGCTCGACGAGGCGCCGCCCGAGCATCTGGAGCGCAAGCGGCGCGAGGCGGAGCTTTTGTTCCGCCGCATCGGCATCACCTTCTCGGTGCGCTCCGAGGGCGGCGATCCCGAGCGGATCATTCCGTTCGACATCATTCCGCGCGTGCTGTCCGCGGCGGAATGGCAGCACCTGTCCTCCGGCCTCGCGCAGCGCGTCAAGGCGATCAACGCGTTCCTGTGGGACGTCTATCACGCGCGCGACATCCTGCGCGCGGGCAAGGTGCCGGCCGAGCTCATTCTTCTGAACGACGGCTTCGCCGCCGAGATGCAGAATTGCGCGCCGCCGCACAAGGCATACACGCATGTCGCCGGCATCGACGTGGTCCGGGTCGGGCCCAAGGATTTCTACGTGCTCGAGGACAATTGCCGCACGCCCTCGGGCGTCTCCTACATGCTCGAGAACCGCGAGGCGACGATGCGGCTCTTTCCCGAGCTTTACGCGCGCCACCGCATCGCGCCGGTATCGAGCTATCCCGAGGAGCTGCGCGACACGCTGCACTCGGTGGCGCCGCTCGGCTGCGACCGCGATCCGGTCATCGCCGTGCTGACGCCGGGGCCGTTCAACAGCGCGTACTACGAGCACTCGTTCCTGGCCGACGAGATGGGGGTCGAGCTGGTCGAGGGCGCCGATCTCGTGGTGGACGACGCCGTCGTCTATACGCGGACGACCGAGGGGCTGAAGCGGGTCGACGTGATCTATCGCCGCATCGACGACGCCTATATCGATCCGCTCGCGTTCGATCCCGGCTCGCTTCTGGGGCCGCCCGGCCTGTTCGATGCGTTCCGCGCCGGCAACGTCACGCTGGCGAACGCCGTCGGCGCCGGCATCGCCGACGACAAGGCGGTCTATCCGCATGTCCCGGCGATGATCCGCTTCTATCTCGGCGAGGAGCCGATCCTCGGCAACGTGCCGACATATTCCTGCAGCCGGCGCGACGATCTTGCCTATGTGCTCGACCATCTGGACGAGCTCGTCGTCAAGGAGACGCGCGGCTCGGGCGGGCACGGCATGCTGGTGGGGCCTGCGGCAAGCAGCAAGGAGCGCGATGCCTTCGCCGCGAAGCTGCGCGCCAATCCGCACGAATACATCGCGCAGCCGACGCTCGCGCTTTCGACCTGCCCGACCTTCGTCGCCTCCGGGATCGCGCCGCGCCATGTCGATCTGCGGCCGTTCGTTCTGGTCGGCCGCGACATCCGCATCGTGCCGGGCGGATTGACGCGGGTCGCGCTCAAGGAGGGCTCGCTCGTCGTCAATTCGAGCCAGGGCGGCGGCACCAAGGACACCTGGGTGCTGGAGCGGTGAGGGCCGTGATGCGATTGGGGAGATGCAAAGCGTCCTTCGACTACGCCCCTTCGGGGCTTCGCTCAGGATGAGGAATTTTCTTTATGCCCTTCGCCACATTTCCTCATCCTGAGCGAAGCGTGCGAAGCACGCGCAGTCGAAGGACGCACGATGCTTGTGCAGCGACGTTGGTTGCGCCGCGATGCTGAGCCGCACCGCCGATAGTCTTTTCTGGCTCGCGCGCTATGTCGAGCGCGCCGAGAACGTGGCGCGCACCGTCGCCGTCACGCACCGCATGGCGAGCGTCGCGCGCTCGCTCGGCAGCGCCGGCAACGAATGGCTCTCGACCCTCATCGCCACCGGCTGCGAGCCGGGATTCTTCGCCAAGTATTCCGAGGCAGCGCCAGCCGACGTGGTCGATTACCTGGTGCGCGACCTCGAAAACCCGTCGAGCATCGTCTCGTGCCTCGAGACCGCGCGATCCAACGCGCGGGCCGTGCGTACCGCGCTCACGGCCGACATGTGGGATTCGCTCAACGGCACATGGTTCGGCCTGCGCCCATGGGCCGAGCGCTCGAAGCTCGACGTCATGGATTTCCTCGAATGGATCCGCGAGCGCTCGCAGATGTTCGAGGGCGCCTATGGCAGCACGATGCTGCGCAACGACGCCTGGTACTTCACCCGGCTCGGCACCTTCGTCGAGCGCGCCAACTGCACCGCGCGCATCCTCGACGTCAAATATTACGTGCTGCTGCCGCAGGACGAGGGCGTGGGCGGGGCGCTCGACTATTACCAGTGGCAATCGATCCTGCGCTCGGTTTCAGCATTGCGGAGCTATCACTGGGTCTATCACGAGCGGCTGCAGCCGTGGCTCGTGGCCGAGTTCCTGATCCTGCGGCCCGAGATGCCGCGCTCGCTCATGAGCTGCTTCAACGAGATCACGCATTCGCTGACGCTGCTCGCCGAGGCCTATGGAGGCAAGCGCGGCGAGTGCCACCGGCTTGCCGGCGAGATGCACGCGAAGCTGCGCTATGCGCGCATCGAAGCGATCTTCCAGAACGGCCTGCACGAGTTCCTGACCGAGTTCATCGACCGCACGACCGTGCTCGGCGCCGAGATCTCGCGCCTTTATCTGGCATAAGCCCATGCGCCTCGTCATCCGCCACCGCACCGAGTACCGCTATTCGCGCCCGCTCGCTTATGCGATCCAGACGCTCAGGCTGACGCCCCGGACCTATGACGGGCTCGCGGTCATAGGCTGGCAGGTGCGCGGCGAGCGGCAGCGCGACCTGCCGTCCTATATCGACGGGCTCGGCAACCAGGTGCACAGCAACTCGATGAACCGCCCGCACGAGCGCGCCTCGATAGCGGTCGAGGGCGTCGTGGAGACGCGCGCCACCGCGGGATTCGTGCGCGACGCGCGCGAGAGCCTGCCGCCGCTCTATTTCCTGCGTGCGACTACGCTCACGGCGCCCGACGATTCGATCGTGCGCCTTGCCGGCGAGAGCGCGCGCGGCGGAAGTGCCATGGACCGGCTCATCTATCTCATGGCGGCCGTTTCCGAGCGCGTGGCATATCGCCAAGGCGTCACCGACGCGAAAACCACCGCGAGCCAGGCGCTCGCCAAGGGTTCGGGCGTGTGCCAGGACCATGCGCACCTGTTCGTCGCCTCGTGCCGCACGCTCGGGATTCCGGCGCGCTATGTCGGGGGCTATCTGTGGACCGGCCGCGACGGCGGCGAGGAGCAGGCGAGCCACGCGTGGGCCGAGGCCTATGTCGAGGATCTGGGCTGGGCGGGTTTCGATCCGTCCAACAACGCGCTGCCGGGCGAAAGCTATATCCGCATCGCCATCGGGCTCGATTATTGGCAGGCGGCGCCGGTGCGCGGGATAAGGCGCGGCGAGGCCGAGGAGACGCTCGCCGTCAAAGTCGCCATCACGGCCGCCGACAGCGTACAATAAACGCCGGGGAGACGCATAAATGACCTATTGCGTAGGGCTCGCGCTCAAGGACGGGCTCGTTCTCTTGGCCGACACGCGCACCAATGCCGGGGTCGACAACATCTCGATCTTCTCGAAGATGCATCTCTTCAAGATTCCGGACGAGCGCTATTTCGCGCTCCTGACCGCCGGCAACCTCGCCATCGGCCAGGCGGTGGTGAATTTGCTGCACGAGGGCATCAAGACCGACGAGCGGGTCGAGACGCTCTATACCGTGCCGACGCCGTTCCGCGCGGCGCAGCTCGTGGGCGAGGCGGTGCGGCGCGTCTTCCGCATCGACGGCGACGCGCTGAAGGCGCAGGCCGTGGGCTTCGACGTGTCGATCCTGCTCGCCGGCGAGATCAAGGGCCGCGGCATGCGCATGTTCGAGATCTATTCCGCCGGCAATTTCATCGAGGCGACGCCGGACACGCCGTTCCTGCAAATCGGCGAGCATAAATACGGCAAGCCCATCCTCGACCGCGTCGTGCAGTACGACACCGAGCTGATGGACGGGGTGAAGCTCGTGCTGGTGTCGATGGACTCGACGCTGCGCAGCAACCTCACCGTCGGCATGCCGATCGATCTTCTGGTCTATCGCCGCGGCGCGCTGGCGCCGGAAGTGCGCCGCCGCATCACCGAGGACGACGCCTATTTCCGCATGATCCAGGAGCGCTGGTCCGAGGCGCTGCGCGAAGCCTACCGCGCCATCCCGCGCCCGCCGTGGCGGGGGGAGAGCTGAGCCGCACTCACGCCGGGATCGGCACGCGGTGCAGCTTCATCGCCATCGCGACCGCGCTGTAATAGCCCAGAAGCGCCAGCACCTCGGCGAGGCCGTTGCGGCCCAAGGCCTTGACCGCGCGCTCGAACGCATCGTCGGCGCCGGCGCCCGGCTGCTCGCCCATCTTGGCGACCTCGTAGATCGCGCGCTCGCGGGGGCTGGCGAGATCGGGCGCGCGGTCGGCGCGGATGGCGTCGATCACGCCCTGCGGCACGCCCAATTCGAGGCAGCGCTTCACGTGCGCGGCATAGACATACTCGCCCTTCCAGTGATGCGCGATCAGCACGATCGCAAGCTCCACCTCGCGCTCGCTCAAGGAGCCGTGCTTGTTGAGAAATGTGCCGATCTGCTCCATCGCGGCCGCCGTCTTGGGGCTGTGGATCCAGATCTTGTAGGGCGTGAGGAGGCGGCCCCGCCCCTTCACCAGCGCCTCGAACACCGATTTTTGCTCAGGCGTGAGGTTCGCTTCGGGGATTTCGGCAATGCGGCTCGGCTCGGCCATGCTGTCCTCCTCCTCAGAGGTATTTCGTCGGGCGGATGAGGGTGCGCCACATGTGGGCGACCGGGCTGTTATCGAAGCCCAGCCCCTCTTCCGGCTGCTTGAAATTGCGCCCGACGATGTTGACGAAATCGTCCAGGCTGACCTTGGCGTTCGGATCGAACGAATAGATGTCGTGCACGGTGATGAGGCGCGCGGTCATGTACCATTTGTGGTTCCGGGCGCGCGCGTAATCGGCCTTGATGTAGTCGTCGGGCTCGTACTCGGCGCCGAAATTCTTGACGTACATCTCGGGATAGGCATAGCCCACCGATTCATCGGGATAAAAGCGCAGCGCCTGGTGCGCGCGGATCGCCCAGCTCACCTCCTCGTCGACATAGGGCTCGACGAGCTGCGCGCCCCAGTAGCCGTGGTCGCAGCGGATGAAGCCCATGACGGCGATGTCGTGCAGGAGACAGGCGAGGATGGTCTTCTCGTTCATCCCGGCCTTCAAGGCGTGCGTCGCGCTCTGCAGGACATGGTTCGACGCCGCGAAGCGATACTTGAAGAAGTCGAACAGCGTCGGCCTCGCCGGCATCTTCGGCAGGCGCGGGTCGTCGCCCATCAGCATGCGATAGTTGGTCCGCCCGGCCGCGAGCGTTGCCGGACTGTCCATCTGGCGCTTGCCGTCGGCGAGGTAGAAGAGCAGCGACTTGGTCGGAATGGCGGCTTCGAGATCGGCGATCATCTTGTGCTCGAGCGCGTCGGCGCGTTCGGCGAGCGAGGCGGGGGCTGTCATGGGTTTTCTCCTTTGCCGTCGGCTCAGCCCAGCGGGCCGAGCAGCGTTTCGCCGTCGAACGTATCGGCCATGGGCGCGACCGCTTCGGGCCAGCGGTCGTTCCTGACCTTGCGGCGCTTCGATTTCGGCCGGACCTTTCCGTCCCAGCCGATCTGCTCCATGTAGTAGTAGAGCTGCACGGTGTGGCCGTCGGGATCGACCGCGAAAGCCGAATAGTCGATGCCGGGGAACAGTTCCGGCGGCAGGTACTTGATCGTGACGCCGTTCGCCTTCAGGAAATCGACGGCGCTCCTGAGCTGCCGATAGTCGCCGACCTGGTTGCCGAAGCTCATGCAGGTGGTGTGCGGCGAGAGCCCGAGCTTCTCGCGCAGCTCGATCGGATAGAGCGCCAGCGAATGGTGCTCGGTGTTGCAGCGCAGGAAGACGCAGCGGTTCCCTTCGTACTCGACCTCCTCGGTGACGCGCAGGCCCAGCGTCTTGGTGTAGAAGTCGAGAGCTTTTTCGAGGTCGCGCACGAACAGGCGCACCGGGCCGATCTTGATGACCTTGAACGGGCGCGCCAGCGTGACGCCGCCCACGTCGTACTTGAACGGTCCCTTCTCGACATGGTGGAAGCCGGCGTCGAGATCCATGCCCTCGGCCTTGAATTCCTCGAGCTCCTGATACTCGCAGATCTGCGGCAGATCGGGCTTGTCGTGGAAGCCGCGCTTGCGCACGCCCGGCGGCTTCGAGCGCAGGTTCCAGCCGATCTGCTCGATGCCGTAATAGATTTCGTTGGTGTGGCCCTCGGGATCGGACGGATAGGAGTGCCAGTTCGAGCCCGGCACGTCGCGGCCGATGCGGCCCGGATTGATGCCGATCGAGCGGAACCAGTCGATGCCGTCGCCGACCTCGCGCAGGGTGCCGACCTGCCAGGTGATCTGGTTGGTCGTGACCTCGGGATTGGTGACGTGGCCGCCGGCGCTGCCGCGGCCCATGCGGTCCATCGCCGCCTTGGGGAAGATCACGTGCGAATGATGGTCGGTGCCGTGCGACATGAACCAGCCGACCGTCGTCGGCACGCCGGCAAACATGTTGGGCGCCGGGATCACCTTGGCGAAGTCGAGCGCGTCGGTCACGCGGAAGCCCAAGAGGTCGCGATAGAACGCCATCGCCTCGTCCATCTTGTAGCAGTTGTAGCCGAAATGGCCGAGCCGCCGGATCTTGAACGGCCGGTCGAGGAGAATTCCGCCGACATTGAACTTTTCGCCGATCTTCGACGAGCCTTCCATCACTGCCTCCTTCCGCGCGCGCCGCGGCTGCGGAGGATGATGGCGGACTGCGGAAACGCGTGTCAATGAGCCGTCAGCGGTCGCCGCGCTTCCCTGGCGGCGGCGGATCGCCCGGCAAGCCGTTGACGGGCTTCGCGTTGACTTGCGCGGGCGCCGCGGCCTGACTGTGCGCGAGGCACAGATAGGTCAGCGTTCCGTCTATTTCGACGCGCGCGTTAACCGCCGGCTGTCCGCAATGTGCGCAGAAGCGGTTATGAATCAGGGGCGCCATGACCGGCAAACACGCGGCGGGCCGCAATGCGCCTCCCCTGCCGGCGATTTCTTAGGGCGCGCCGCCAAACCTACGGGCGAATTGCGCCAGCATCGCGATCGCCTTGGCGCTGTTCGGCCGCTCGGGATGGTCGTTGACGAAGGCGTGCGGCTCGCCGTCGAACAGCGCGAGCTCGGCCTTGCCGCCGCGCCGGCGATAGAGTTCGACGAAATTCTGCACGGTCGCAACCGGCGTCCACTTGTCCGCGGTGCCCTGATAGAGAAATGCCTCCGGCAGCTCGACCGCTTCGCCGCGCTGCAAAATGAGCGGCGGATCGCCGTCGCTCATCGTGGCCTCGTTGCCCCAAAAAGCGTGGTGTGCCGCGAGCAGCCGCTCGACGCCCGCGGCCTCGGCGAGACGATAGCGTTGCAGCGGGTCGATCACGGCCCAGCCGGTGGCGACGAACGCCACCTTGGCGTCAAGAGCGGGCGCTTCGGCAAACGGCAAGGCGCGGTAGCGCGGATCGTTCGGACGGAGCGCTGCGAGGAGCGCCTGGTTGCCGCCGCTCGAAGTGCCATAGATGCCGACGCGGCCGGGCGCGCTGTTGAACTGGTGCGCGTGAAACTTCAACCAGCGGATGGCGTAGTTGATGTCCTGGAGCGAGGCCGGGTAGGACGCCTCGGGCGGCATGCGGAATTCGATCGACAGCACGACCGTGCCGGCAACCGCGAGGCTTTTCGCCGTCGGCGCGTTGTTGAAGCGGTCCTTCTCGGTCCACGCCCCGCCATGCACCTCGACCAGCGCGGCGAAGGGACCCGCACCTTGCGGGCGATAGAGAGTTGCCATCAGGGTCCTGTCGCCGTCGCGCCGGTAGGCCACGTCCGCGATCTCGATCCGATATGCGGGCGCGGCATCGGCCGTCATCGCCATGTCAGCCTCTCTTTCGCGCCCATTCTATGACGAGGCTGTCGGCGGCGACGGGATAAAATCCGCGCCCGCCCCGCCATTGACAGCCGCGCCCAATCCTCGTCCAATCGCGCGACACCGCACGGGGAGGGCGACCATGGCCACGGTTCTGCAATCGCGCGACGCCGTCGAGACCTTGAAGCGGCAGCTTTGCGAGATGGCGAACGCCCAGTTCGATTCGCCGCAATTCAAACGGCTCTTGTCGCTGCGCATGAACCGGGCGCGCGCCGCGGTCTATGTCCTGCAGCGCACGCATTGGACCATGAACCGGCGCGAGGCCTGGGCCGGGGCGCAGATGATCGCGCCGATCGGCGTCAAGAAGCTCATTTGGGAGCACGAGCGCGAGGAGCTCGACGGCGACCGCGAGCGCGGCCTGCCCGACCACTACGAGCTCAGCATCCGCGAGGGCGAGGCGATCGGCCTGACGCGCCAGGATTTCGAGCGCACGGGCCCGAGCGACGGCTGCCTCACCTGCTGCTATGCGTGGCGCTACATCGCGCTGCGCGGCCCGTGGCAGAAGGCGGTGGCGGCGGCGGGATGCCTCGAAATCAGCAATTCCGACGAGATCGTCAAGGGCGGCGGCATGGCGCACCGCATGGCGCACAAGTTCCGCGACGAGGCCGGCATCTCGTTCGAGAAGCAGCCGTCCAATGTCGAGCACATGGCGGCCGACGTGCGCCACGCCAATCTGGTGTTCGATGTGATCGAGCACCACGCCACGAGCGAGGCCGATCGCCAGCTCATTCTCGAAGGGGCGCGCGAAAGCTGGGTCCTCGACCGGGTGTGGAAGGGACAATTGGCCGAGGCGATCGCCGCCGTTCCGGAATGACCATGCGCGGCATCCGCGCGCTGGCGATCCTCGCCGCGGTTCTTTTGCCGTTTGCGGGCCGGGCGCAAGCGCCGAGCCCTGTCGTCATCGCGCTGCCGGCGGCAACCCTCACCTTCAGCGCGCCGTTCCTCGCCGAGGACGCGGGCTACTACAAGGACGAGGGGCTCGCCGTCACGCTGCCCATCCTGGTCGGCGTCGCGTCCGTAAACGCCGTCATCAACGGCAGCGCCGATTTCACGGTCGGCACCGGGCCGGTGTTTCTGCGCGCGGCGGCGCACGGACAAAGGCTGCTGGCGATCGCCAATCTGATGGACCGGCCGATGGTCGAGCTGGTCCTGCGCAAGGACGTGTACGACGCGCTCAAGATCGACGACCGCATGTCGCTTGCCGAGCGCGGGCGGCTCCTCAAGGGCAAGACGATCGCGATCCAGGGCGTGGGCTCCATTGTGCATGCGTGGGAGCGCTTCGTCGCGGCGCGCGGCGGCCTCGACCCCGAGACCGATGTGCGCATCGCGCCGATGGACCCGCCGGCGATGCTGCCGGCGCTCCTGACGAAGGCGGTCGACGGCTTCACGACGTCGTTGCCCTATACGACCGAGGCGGTTCTCACCGGTGCAGCATCGATGTTCGCGAGCGCGGCCCAGGGCGCTGCGCCCGACATCCTGCCCTTCGCCAGCGGCCTCGTCATTACGAAGCCCGACACGTGCCGATCCCGACGCGACATGTGCCTGCGCGTCGTGCGCGCCTTGGCGCGCGCCAACGAGATGATCCGCGACCAGCCGGACGAAGCGCTCCGCATCCTGCAAAACCGCTTCAAGCCGATGAAGCCCGAGCTCCTCGAAGCCGCCTGGCGCGTCGTGGCACCCGCGCACACCAAGGATTTGCACGTCGCGGTCAAAGGCCTCGAGAATTCCGAGAAGGTCAATATCGAGGCGAAGCTGCTCGATCCCAAGGACAAGCTCGCGTCCTATGATGGGCTTTCGAGCGACGACTACATCCCATAAGGCGGGCCACAAGTTTTGCGTTCGCGTTATCGGGGCCGTTCTGCCACGGCGCGCGCCTCGGCCATCGATCGATTGGTACTTGAATCCCTTCATTGCATATGATAGCAGTGAACTTTAATGGGAAATAACGCATAAGTGATGTTCTACACATGGTTTCTGCAGCACAGCTGCGTGCAGCGCGTGCGCTGCTCGGCATCGATCAGCGCAAGCTCGCGGAGCTTTCGGATCTCTCCGTCCCGACGATCCAGCGCATGGAGGCCAGCGACGGCGTGATCCGCGGCAACGTGGATTCGCTGATGAAGCTGGTCGCCGCGCTCGACGCCGCCGGCATCGAGCTCATCGGCGAGAGCGCCGCGAGCCAGCCCGGCGGCCGTGGCGTACGCCTCAAGTCCTGAGCGCGGGATCGATCGTGAGCCATTCCATTTCCGTGGGCGTGTTCGTGACCGCCGGGCAGCGAAGGTAAGCGCGAATGCCGGTTGTCATTACGCTCTGGTGCGTGGCTGCATTTCTCGCCACGTCGATCATCGGCATCGCAACGGCGCGATCGCCGGCCGGAACGCCGCTCGTCTATGGCGCGTGCCTGGCGGCTTCGGCGGTCGCGTTCGCCGCCGCGCTTACCCACCTGATCGCGGGCGGCGCGGACGCGCCGGCGATCGTGCTGCCGCTGGGACTGCCGTGGCTCGGCGCGCATTTCCGCGTCGATGCGCTCGCCTCGTTCTTTCTTACGGTCGTCAATCTCGGCGGCCTTGCTGCGAGCCTCTATGCGCTCGGCCACGGGCGTCATGAGTCCGCGCCGCATCGCGTACTGCCGTTCTATCCGGCGTTCCTCGCCGGGATGAACCTCGTCGTCCTTGCCGATGACGCCTTCACCTTCCTGCTGTGCTGGGAGTTCATGTCGCTGAGCTCGTGGGCGCTGGTCATGGCGCATCACCGCGAAGCCGACAATGCGCGCGCCGGCTTCATCTATCTGGTCATGGCGAGCTTCGGAACGCTGGCGCTGCTGCTCGCCTTCGGCCTGCTCGCCGGCCCCGAGGGCGGCTATGCCTTTGCCGCAATGCGCGCAGGGCACCATCCGCCCGCGATCGCGGCGCTCACGCTCGCGCTCGTGCTCCTGGGGGCCGGATCGAAGGCCGGGCTGGTGCCGCTCCATGTCTGGCTGCCGCTCGCCCATCCGGCCGCGCCGAGCCATGTCTCGGCGCTGATGAGCGGGATCATGACCAAGGTCGCCGTCTACGGCTTTATCCGCATCGTCTTCGACCTGCTCGGCGCGCCGAGCTGGTGGTCGAGCATGATCGTGCTGGGGCTGGCCGCCGCCACCACCTTGCTCGGCGTGCTCTATGCCCTGATGCAGCACGATCTGAAGCGGCTCCTGGCCTATCACACGGTCGAGAATATCGGCATCATCTTCATCGGCCTCGGTCTGGCGCTCGGCTTCCGTGCGAATGACATGAACGCGGCCGCGGCGCTGGCGCTCACCGCGGCGCTGTTCCACGTCCTCAATCATTCGCTGTTCAAGAGCCTGCTGTTCTTCGGCGCCGGCGCGGTGCTGACCGGCACGGGCGAGCGCGACATGGATCGCCTGGGCGGTCTCATTCACCGCATGCCGCTGGCGAGCTTCGCCTTCCTGGTCGGCTGCGTCGCCATCTCGGCCCTGCCGCCGCTCAACGGCTTCGTCTCCGAGTGGCTGACGTTCCAGGCCATCCTGCTGAGCCCGATGCTGCCGCAATGGGGCCTCAAAATCCTGATCCCCGCCGTCGGCGCCGTGCTGGCGCTGTCGGCCGCGCTTGCCGCGGCGTGCTTCGTCAAGGCCTTCGGCGTCACTTTCCTCGGCCGGCCGCGAACGCCGGCGGTGGCAAAGGCGGCGGAGGCCGATCGCCTCTCGCTTGCGGCCATGCTGTTCCTCGCCGCGCTCTGCCTCCTCGCCGGCATCCTGCCCGGGCCGGTGATCGACGCGCTGGCGCCGCTGACGCAAAGCCTGATCGCAGGCCACATGCCGGCACAGTCGGCGACGCCCTGGCTCGCGATTGTGCCGATCACCGCGAGCCGCAGTTCCTATGACGGCCTCTTGGTCTTCGTCTTCATCGCGCTTGCGGCGCTGCTCTCGGTCGGCGCGATCCATCGGCTGGCCTCGCGCGCGCTGCGGCGGTCGGCGCCGTGGGATTGCGGCTATCCCGATCCGAGCCCGATGACGCAATACACCGCCGGCAGCTTCGCGCAGCCGATCCGCCGGGTTTACGGCACCGTCGTATTCCGCGCCCGCGAGCGCGTCGAGATGCCGCCGCCCGGCGGCATGGGTGCGGCGGTGCTTCACGTCGAGCTGCGCGATCTCGTCTGGGAATGGATCTACGCGCCGATTTCCTGGGCGGTGAGCTTTGCCGCGGAGCACCTCAACCATCTCCAGTTCCTGACCATCCGGCGCTACCTGACCTTCGTCTTCTTCGCGCTCGTGCTGCTACTCCTGGTGCTGGCGGTATGGCTGTGATCCGCGATCTCGCCATCCAGGGCGTGGAGATGCTGCTGGTGCTGCTGCTGGCGCCGGCGCTGGTCGGGCTCGTGCGCAAGGTGAAGGCGCGCCTGTTGCGCCGCCGCGGCGCGCCGATCGTCCAGCCCTATCGCGACCTGTTGCGGCTCCTGCGCAAGGAGGTCGTGCTGGCGGAGAACGCGAGCTGGCTGTTCCGCGTCACGCCCTATCTGATCTTCGCGGCGACCTGGGTCGCCGCAGCATTGGTGCCGACCTTCGCCACCGGGCTCATGTTCAGCTGGTCGGCCGATCTCATCGTCATCATCGCGCTCCTGGCCAGCGCGCGCTTCTTCCTGGCGCTGGCCGGCATGGATGTCGGCACCAGCTTCGGCGGCATCGGATCGAGCCGCGAGATGATGATCGCCTCGCTCGCCGAGCCGGCCATGATGATGATCGTGTTCACCCTCGCGTTGATCGCCGGCTCGACCGAGCTTTCGACGATCGCCGGCTTCATGCAATCGGGGGCAGAAGGGTTGCGTGTCTCGCTGGGGCTGGCGCTCATCGCCCTCGTCATCGTGGCGATCGCCGAGAACGCGCGCATTCCGGTCGACAACCCGGCAACGCATCTGGAGCTCACCATGGTGCACGAGGCGATGGTGCTCGAATATTCCGGGCGGCACCTGGCCCTCATCGAGCTCGCCTCCGCGCTCAAGCTGCTGCTCTACATCTCGATGATCGCCTGCCTCTTCACCCCCTGGGGCCTGGCCCCGGCGGATGTGGGCCTCGCGCCGGCGCTCGCCGGCGTGACGGCCTACGTGGCAAAGCTCGCCGTCGGCGGCGTCATGCTGGCGATTTTCGAGACCGCCATCGCCAAGATGCGGGTCTTTCGCGTGCCCCAGTTCCTGGGCGCTGCCTTGATGCTCGGATTGCTCGGCGCGCTCCTGCGCTTCGTCTCGGCGATCTTCTAGATGGAACATCTCGATTTCGATATTGCGCATCTTCTCGCCGGCGGGCTCGTGCTGGTAAGCTTCGCGCTGCTCTATCAGGACCGCATCCTGGCGCTGCTCAACGTCTATGCCATGCACGCGCTGGTGCTGGCGCTGTCGGTTGCCTGGCAGGCGTTCATCCAGGATGCGCCGCATCTCTATGTCACGGCGGCGATCGCGCTCGGCTTCAAGGCCATTCTCATTCCCGTGGCGCTGCGGCGGATCGTCGAGCGGCTGGGCATCCACCGCGAGGTCGAGACGGTGGTCGGCATCGGCCTGACCATGCTGGCCGGCATGGCGCTCGTGGCGCTGTCGATGGTGGTCATGCTGCGGGTGACCGGCGGGGCGGCGCCGATCGAGCGCGAGGACCTCGCCTTTGCCCTCGCCGTCGTGCTGCTTGGCCTCCTGCTCATGGTGTCGCGGCGCAATGCGGTGGGCCAGGTCGTAGGCTTCATGTCGCTCGAGAATGGGTTGGTGCTCGCCGCGACCGGCGCCAGGGGCATGCCGCTCGTGGTCGAGATCAGCGTCGCCTTCTCGATCCTCATCGCCTTCATCGTCATCGGCATCTTCCTCTTTCGCATTCGTGAGCGCTTCGACACCGTCGACCTGCGGGCGCTCGACCAGTTCCGGGGAGAGCGGCGATGATCGGCGTTTCAATCGGCATGCCGGATGCCGTGTTGCTTATCCCGCTTGGCTCGGCGGTGGTGCTCGCCTGCCTGCCGGGCTACCGCTTCGGCGCGCGCCTCAATGTCGTGGCCGCAGGCCTGACGCTGGTCGCGGCGCTGTCGCTGCTCTTCGTGCCCCATCCGGCGCCGAGCCCCTATCTGCTCGTCGACGACCTCAACATCGTCTTCATCGCCCTCAGCACCTTCGTCGGCTTCACCACCAGCGTCTTCAGCGCGAGCTACGTCGCGCACGAGCTCCGGATCGGCCGGCTGAAGCCCGGCTATCTGCGCTTCTATCACGCCATGTATCAGATCCTGATGTTCGCCATGAACCTGGCGCTTTTGGCGAACAATATCGGGCTCATGTGGGTCGCGATCGAGATTGCCACGCTGACCACCGTCATGATGGTCGGCATCTATCGCACCCACGAAGCGCTCGAGGCGGCCTGGAAATACTTCATCCTCGGCAGCGTCGGCATCGCGCTCGCGCTGTTCGGCACCATCCTCGTCTATGTCGCAGCCGAGCCGGTGATCGGCGAAGGCCTTCACTCCATGGTATGGACCGAGCTGCAGGCCCGCGCCGCGGCCTTCGATCCGGCGCTGCTGAACGTCGCCTTCGTCTTCCTGCTCCTCGGCTACGGCACCAAGGTCGGCCTCGCGCCGCTCCATGCCTGGCTGCCCGATGCCCATGCCGAAGGACCGACGCCGATCTCGGCGGTGCTTTCGGGACTTCTGCTCAATGTCGCACTTTATGCGGTGCTGCGCTTCAAGATGCTGATGACGGCCAATAAAGCGGCGCTTGCGCCGGGACCGCTGATGGTGACCTTGGGGCTCGTCTCGCTCGTCTTCGCGGCGTTCATGCTGTACCGCCGGCGCGACATCAAGCGGATGTTCGCCTATTCGTCGATCGAGCACATGGGGATCATCGTTTTCGCCTTTGGCATGGGGGGACCCTTGGCGAATTTCGCCGGGCTCCTGCACATGACCATGCACAGCCTCACCAAGTCGGGCATCTTCTTCGCCGTCGGCCACATCGCGCAGGTCAAGGGCACGCAGCGCATCAGCGAGATCGGCGGCCTCACCGAGACCCATCCCTGGCTCGGCTGGAGCCTCGTCCTCGGCGTCGTGGCGATCGCCGGGTTGCCGCCGCCGGGGATCTTCATGAGCGAGTTCCTGATCGTGAGCTCGACCTTCACGCGCGCGCCGCTGCTCGCCATTCCGCTCGTCTTCGGCCTGCTGATCGCTCTTGGCGCGCTGTTCTGGCGGCTGAACGGCATCGCTTTCGGCGAGCCGCGCGGCGGCACGGCGCCGGTCGAGGCCTCCTATGTCCCGCTGTTCGCGCATCTGGCGCTGGTTTTCGCCGCCGGCATCTACCTGCCGCCGCAGCTCGTGATCTGGTTCCAGCACATCGCAACTCTTCTGGGATAGGGCTGCAACCGGCATGGCGACCGTGGGCGAGCTGATCGGAACGGGACGACGGGTCGATGCGCATCGCCCGTGGCCGCGCGCCGTCGTCGATGCGGCGGCATGGCGGCAGGCCGCAGAATCGCTTCGCGACGGGCATCTGACCTTGCTTGGGCTGTGGGGCGACCGCGGCGCGGTGCATATGGCGCTGCTCGACGACACGGCCGGCATCGCCGTCCTCAGCCTCGAATGTGCGGCAGGCCGTTTTCCGTCGGTCGGCGCGGCGCATCCGCCGGCGATCCGCCTCGAGCGCACGATCCGCGACCTCTTCGGCCTCGAACCGGACGGAGCGCCGGACACGCGCGCCTGGCTCGACCACGGCAACTGGGATGTGTCGCATCCGCTCGACGCAAGGAAGCAGCCGCGCGAGCCGGCGGGCGCGCCTTACCGCTTCCTTGCCGCCGAAGGCGAGAGCCTGCACCAGATCCCGGTGGGTCCGGTCCATGCCGGCATCATCGAGCCGGGACATTTCCGCTTCACCGCCGCCGGCGAGACGGTCGTGCGGCTCGAGGAGCGTCTGGGCTACGTCCACAAGGGCATCGAAAAGCTCATGGAGGGCGCCGGCCTCGACCGCGCCGCCAAGCTTGCCGGCCGAACCTCCGGCGACAGCACGGTCGCCTATGCCATCGCCTTTGCGCGTGCGGCGGAGGCGGCGCTCGGCATCGACATTCCGCCACGGGCCCAGTGGCTGCGCGCGCTGATGGCCGAGCTGGAGCGGCTTGCCAACCATTTCGGCGATATCGGCGCCATTTGCAACGATGCGGCATTTGCGCTGATGCAGGCGCATTGCGCCGTGCTGCGCGAGCGCGTGCTGCGCGCCGCCGATGCGGGTTTCGGTCATCGGCTGATGCGCGATTGCGTGGTGCCCGGCGGTGTTGCCGCCGAGCTGGAGAGGGACGGGATCGCAGCCATAGCCACGCTCGTCGATGAAGCTCGGCGGCGTTTCCCCGCGCTCATCGCGCTTTACGACAATACCGCGTCGCTCCAGGACCGGACCGTTGGCACCGGCGTGCTTCGACCCGAACTTGCGCGGCAGTTCGGAGCGGGAGGCTATGTCGGCCGCGCCTCGGGCCGGCCGTTCGATGCGCGGCGCAGCCCCGGATACGCGCCTTACGGCGAGCTGACATTCGATGTCCCGATCCGCGCCGAGGGCGACGTTAATGCGCGGGTCTGGATTCGCATTCGCGAGGTCGAGCAGAGCCTGGCGCTGATCGGGCAAATTCTCGAGCGCTTGCCCGCGGGGCCGATCCGCGCCGACATGCCGCTCTTCGGTCAGCGCGACGGCGTCGAAGGGGCGGCACTCGTCGAAGGCTTCCGCGGCGACATTCTGGTGTGGCTGCGGCTCGGCCGCGCCGGGACGGTCGAGCGCTGCCATCTCCGCGACCCGTCCTGGTTTCAATGGCCGCTGCTCGAGGCGGCCATCGAAGGCAACATCGTCGCGGACTTCCCGCTCTGCAACAAGTCCTTCAACTGTTCCTATTCGGGCCACGATCTCTGAGGGCGTGCCGACATGCGCAAGCAACTGTTCGAGGGAATGATACGATCGCCGCTGACGGAGGCGGCGCCTCTGCCCGACGACGCGGCGATGGTAGAGCTGGCGGCCGGCCTCGACCGGGCGGCGCGGCGGCGCCTGGGTCGCAGTCTGTCCATCCGCGCGGTCGATGCCGGCTCCTGCAACGGCTGCGAGCTCGAGATGCAGGCGCTGGGCAATGCGTTTTACGATCTCGAGCGGTTCGGCCTGCGCTTCGTGGCCTCGCCCCGGCACGCCGATGTGCTCCTCGTCACCGGCCCGGTGACGAAGAACATGCGCGAGGCGCTCGAGCGGACCCACCGCGCGACGCCGGATCCCAAATGGGTCGTCGCCTTGGGCGACTGCGCCGCCGCCGGCGGCATGTTCGCCGGCAGCTATGCCTGCGTCGGCGGCGTCGCTGCCGTCATCCCGGTCGCTCTGCACATAAGCGGCTGCCCGCCCCGCCCCGAGCAAATCCTCAAGGGCTTGCTTGCACTTTTCGCCTGACCCGTTGCGTCACTGCATGAACCAGCCGTGGCTCACGACGAGAGATTGGCCGGTCAGCGCGTTCGAATTGAACGACGCGAAGAAGAGCGCGGTCTGAGCCACGTCTTCGGTGGTGGTGAATTCGCCGTCCACGGTTTCTTTCAACATGACGGTCTTGATCACCGCCTCCTCCGAAATCCCGAGCGCCCTGGCCTGCTCCGGGATCTGCTTCTCGACGAGGGGCGTGCGCACGAAGCCGGGGCAGATGACGTTGGCGCGAACGCCGTGCGCCGCGCCTTCCTTGGCGACGACCTTTGCAAGACCTTCGAGGCCATGCTTTGCCGTGACATAAGGCGCCTTGAGCACCGAAGCTTCCTTGGAGTGCACCGAGCCCATGTAGATGATGCTGCCGCCGGTCCCTTGCTTATACATCTGCCGGAGAGCCGCGCGCGTGGTCAGGAAGGCGCCATCGAGATGGATGGCCAGAAGCTGCTTCCATTTCGCAAACTCGAACTGCTCGAGCGGCGCGACGATCTGGATGCCGGCATTGCTGACGAGGATATCGATCCGGCCGAAGACCTCGATGGTCTTGGCCGTCGCGGCTTCCACCTGCGCTTCATTGGTGACGTCCACGGCCACCCCAAGCGCGCGTTTGTCAGCGCCGCCCAACTCCGCCGCCACCGCCTCGGCGCCTTGCCGATTGAGATCGGCGATCACCACTTTCGCGCCCTCGGCGATGAAGGTGCGCGCAATCTCCTTGCCGATGCCGCTGGCGGCGCCGGTCACGATCGCAACCTTGTCCTTAAGACGCATGGCCGTTCTCCTCGCTGTGCCTTCACCCATACGCGCGGTACAGCGCGTATGCCACGATCATTGTACCGAGAAAAATGGGGACGACGATCGGCGGAACAAACCACGAGGTCATGGCACAAGCCTTTCCCCGTGAAGCGCGAGGCGTCATTTCACGATCAGATCGTTCTCGACCGATGAGACGCCATTCACCTGGCGGGCGACCTCGCCGGCGTGCGCGACCATCTGCGGCGTGTTGACAGAACCGCTCAGCTGGACGGTGTTCCGGTTGGTCGTGACCTCGATCTGCATCACCTTCAGCGCGGAATCTTCCATGATCGCAGTCTTGACCTTGGTGGTGATTGCGGCGTCGTCGACATACTGGCCCGTGCTCTCGCTGGTCTTGGTCTGAGCGCAGGCGCCGATCGCGAGGGGAAGCGCCAGCGCGACGACGAAGGTGAATGTCCTTGTGGTGCTATTCATGGGTTTGCTCCGGTGCGAGTGAATTTCGATTTCCTTGCCTTCGAATGGCGGGATCACACCCGGCCCGTCACGAGCAGGACCACGAAGACGATCAGGAGGATGCCCAACCCGCCGCTGGGAAAATATCCCCAGTGGGCGCTGTGGGGCCACGCTGGCAGCGCGCCGACGAGCATCAAGATCAAAATGACGATGAGGATGGTTGAGATACTCATTCTGGGTGCCTTTTCTCGGCAGAGCGCAAAGGCAACAAATTGCCAGGACCCACACTAGGCTGCCGTGGTCGAGCGACGACAGAGTCGGGAACTACTCACATGCCGGTCGCACTGGGCTTTCCAGCGGAAGCACGCATCTGCGTATCTTCCGAGTTTGTCGCGCGGCGTGCGGTTCGCGTTACGAGCACGCTCAACAATCCATGAATTAGGTTTTCCGATGAAAGTAGCCAAATATATCCTCGTCGGTCTTACGTTCGCGCTCCTCGCCGGCTGCATCATCCGCGACGATCAAGGCGGCGGCCCGGGCTTCGATCGCGGCCAAGGCGAATTCCGCGATCAGGGCCGCGGGCAAGATCGGGACGGCGACAGGGGCGATCAGCACTTTCGCTAGCAGATGAATCCATCGAGGCCCGTATTCGGGGCAGGAACTGAGGTCAAAGTGGCCGTTCGAGCGCCGTACGATACTTTAAGCCATGAATTCGACGGTTTTCTCTTCGCGCTGGTCGGCGAGGAGCGAAACGGCATGTCGCTCAGCGTCGTCTCGGCGCTCGCGCGGCTGAACATCGACCCCTGGGGCGAGGCGGCCCAACTGGCCAATCTGTCGAAGGAAAAGGCCATCGAGGCCTTGGCGCCGATCATCGCGCGGTTGCCGGTCGGCCAATGGGCTGCGGTCGATATTCCGGCGATCGCGCGACGATTGGTTGACGCCTTGCCGCGTCATGAGGTCGTCGCCCAATCGGTCGCGAGCGTGCGGACCGGCGGCGAAGTGCGATCCCGCGCGATCTATGTGGCATTTCTGCTCATCCTGGCGGTCGTCTATTTCGGCTTTGTCGCTCGTCCGCAGCCTCCGTCGGTTGCCGACGCGGCCTCTTCCACGCAATCGGATGCGCCGCACTGACGCGGCAAGCCGCTGCCAAACAGCGGCCCTGCGCGTGAGTATATTCCGTCTCTATGGCGCGGGACTTGCGGGCTTGTAGGGTGCGATCTGCCTGCCTTCGCAAATGCCGCCATGAGTTGGGCGGCGGAGAAGGCAAATCCCAGGGTCGGATCAGAGCTCGCGGTTCGATCAACTTGGTCACTGCCGCGAGCCTGCGACATCAGGAGACTTCCCAATGTTCCGAGCTTTTCCCGCGTTAGCGGCAACCTCCGTGCTTGCGCTTGCCGCGTTTGCCTTGCCGATGGCTCCTGCCCATGCGGCCGGGCCGTTTGACGGTACTTGGATCATCGACGTCCCGTCCGACACGATCAGCGGAGCCGACAGCAACGCGGTATGCCCCGCGCTGCGCCTCAAGGTTCAGATCGCCGATAACCAGGTGACCGGCCAGTTCAGACGGTCGATGCCCGAAGACAGCAACATCGTCGAGACCGGCGGCACCAACAGCGCCTCCCAGGTCACCGGCAATGTTCAGCCCGATGGCGCCCTGACGGCGCAGTGGCAGAACTTCCACGCAGAAGGCCAGATGGCCGGCAACCGAGCCAAGCTGACGATGCAAAGCGAATGCGGGCCGCTGATTGCGCGCGGCCGGCGTCTGGAAGACAACTCGATGGTCGCTACGGCCGCTTCGACGGTATCGTCGGCAGATCAGACGACTGCAAGCCAGACCGCTCAGTCCGCGGCGGCGAGCACGACCGACGCCTACAACGTCTACTTCGCCTTCGACCGGTCGAAGCTGACCGCCAAAGGCCAAGGGGTCGTCACCGCCGCCGTCAATGCGACGCATGACAGTCAGACGAGCAGGATCGCCGTCCTCGGCAAGGCCGATCTCGCCGGTACCGATCCTTACAACATGGCGCTCTCGCAGCGCCGTGCCGATAGGGTGCGCGACGCGATGGTGGCCGGCGGCGTTCCCGCCAACCGCATCGACGTGCGATGGGTTGGCGACCGCGAGCCGCCCGTTGCCACGGCCCCCGGTGTGCGCGATGCGCAGAACCGCGTCGTCGAGGTCGCGATCGACTGACGACAGTCCTCTTCACCAAGCGGCCGGCGGCGCCTCGAATGGCGCCGCCTCTTTTTTTGACGGAATGGCTGGTGGCTGCGGCGCTACCCCTAACCGCAAGCGTTTTGGTTTCAGACCGCGGCGATCGCCAAGCGGACCAATGCCGGCAGCGACTTCGAGCCGGTCTTCTTCATGAGAGCGGCGCGATGATTCTCGACCGTGCGCTGGCTGATGCCGAGGTCGGCGGCGATGTTCTTGCTGGGATGACCGGCAAGCACCAAGGTCATGATCTGGCGCTGGCGCGCCGTCAGGCCGGCGAGGCACGTTGCCGCATCGTCCCGCCAGGCCGTGCGCTTGTTGGCATCCCGCGTCAGTTCCATTGCGCGCTCGATGGCCGTGAACAGTTCGTCGCGGCCGATCGGCTTCTCGATGAAATCCGTGGCGCCCGCCTTCATGGCCTCGACCGCCATGTGCACGTCGCCATTGCCGGTGAACATGATCGACGGCAGCCGATTTTTCTCGTCCTTGAGCCGCTGCAGCAGCTGGAGTCCGCTCATGCCGGGCAGTCCCGCATCGACCAGCAGACATCCGTCCGCCTCCGGATGACGGGCCTGGAGGAACGCCTCGGCGCTCGCGAAGACTTCGCATCGCCTGCCGTCCGCCGTCAGAAGATCGCGCATCGCATCGCATATGGATTCGTCGTCGTCGATCACATACACGGTCGGCGTTTGCGCCTCGGCGCGCGCCTCGACTGGCGGGCGAGCGTGCGGCTGAAGAACGGGTATCGGCTTCGGCATGGCAAGAAGGCGCTCGATTGCGCGGATCAGCTCGTCGGCCTTCACCGGCTTGTTGAAATGCAGGAAGCCGTGGGCCGCGATCTCGCGCAAGGTCTTGGTCGATATGTCTCCGGTAAGGACGACGGCCGGGAGGTTGCGATGGAAAATCTCCTGCAGGCTCGCAATCACCTGGAGCCCGTTCAGGCTTCCCGGAAGATTGTAGTCGGCGATGACGAGGTCGGGCGGTTGCGTCTGCCCGTGCATCAGCTCGACCGCCCTACTGCCGCTTGCCGCGCCCACCGAGCGATGTCCATTGCTGACGAGCAGAAGCTCGAGCGTCTCGCGCACTGCCGGATCGTCCTCGACCACGAGAATCGTGCCTTTGTGGCGCGTCGGTTCCTCGGCCTCATGCTTTGCAACGTAAGGAGGCGCCAGTCCGGTCGGACCGAGCGGCACGGTGACCATGAACACGGAACCCTTGCCCGGGCGTGAGCGGACATCGATCGGATGGCCAAGCAATTCGGCCAGGCGCTGCACAATGGCCAGGCCCAGTCCGAATCCGCCGCTGCGCTCGCGCGCGGGATTATCGAGCTGATGGAATTCCTCGAAGATCGGCTGAAGCTGCGTCTCGGGAATGCCGGGGCCGGTATCCCAGATCTCGATGCGCAGCTTGTCGCCGAACCGCCGGCACCCCAGCAGCACCTTGCCCTGCTTGGTATACTTGATCGCGTTCGAAAGCAGGTTGCGGATCATCTGGCCGAGCAGGCGCGGATCGCTATGCACGCAAAGCCCGCACGAGACCACGCGCCAGCCGAGACCCCGGGATTCCGCCTCATAGCCGAACTCTGACTTCAGCTCCGCGAGCAGGTTCTCGATCGGGAAGCTCGCCTTCTCGGCACGGACGATCCCGGCCTCGAGCTGATTGATGTCGAGCAGCGTGTTCAGCATGCTCGACATGCCCTTCAGCGTCTCATCGAGCCGGGCGACGAGCTTCAGCGTGCTCTCGTCCTTGATCCGCATCGCCAAAAGTCCCTGGAGCAGGCTGATGGTCTGGAGCGGCTGGCGCAAATCATGGCTTGCCGCCGCGAGAAAGCGCGACTTGCCAAGATTGGCATTTTCCGCCTGACGCTTGGCCGCCTCGACGGCAGCCGCCGCGTGTTTGCGCTCGGTGATGTCATCGATCGCCAGCAATATCTTCCGTTCGCCGAGAGGTTCCTCCGTGATGTTCCGGGCGGTGATGAGCACCGACCGTTTGCCGAGCGATGGGAGCACGATCTCGACCTCGATCTCGTGACCCTCGGACGGCACGGGATCGGCCTGAACCCGATCGAGCAAGCCGCCCAGTCCCGGAATTCGGGCGCCATGCGCGCTCGCCTCTCCGAAGACGCTGCCGACCACATCCGCGGGCTTGACCCCGCAGGTGCGGTAGAAGGACCGATTGGCGGAAACCACCCGGCGATCCTGATCCAGGACGATCAGCGGTTGCCGTATCGTGTCGATGATGCTGTCGGAATAGGCGCGCGCGGCCTGGATCTTTCGCTCTGCCGCCTTGATCTCGGAGATGTCGGAGAAGGTGATGACGACGCCCTCGATCCGGTTGTCGATGGTGCGATAGGGCAGAACGCGACGGATGTACCACGCGCCATCCCGGCCTTGGACCTCGCGTTTGACGGAAGCGGCACTCGCCAGAACCGCGCGCGCGTCGACGAGGAGTGCGTCGTCGGCAAAGAGCCGCGTGAGATCGCCCAGGGGCCGGCCGATATCGCTGGTTATGACGCGGAACAGCGATTTCGCGGCCGGCGTGAAGAAACGGATGTTGAGATCGCTGTCGAGAAAAAGCGTCGCGGCATCGGCGCTGTAGAGAATATTCTGCAAATCGCTGGATGTGACGCGCTGGCGGTCGAGGGTCTCCTGGAGCTGGCTGTTGAGGGCGGTAAGTTCCTCGTTGAGCGACTGAAGCTCCTCCTTCGAGGTCGTCAGCTCCTCGTTGGCCGATTGGAACTCCTCGTTCACCGACATCGCTTCTTCGTTGATCGCCTTCTGCTCCTCGTTGGAGATCTCGAGGTCGCGGATGGCGCTCTGCAATTCCTTGCGCGTGGCGTCGAGTTCGATTTGCAGCTCTTCGATCCGCGAGATTTCCGCCTTGTCGGTCGGTTCCGCGGAATGGCCGACCTTCTGCTCGCGCTTGGGCGCGTCGAGGAAGCTGACCAGCAGAAGTTCCTCGCCGTCGCTTCGCACCGGCTGCACGGCGATGCTGACCGCGACTGCCGCGTCGTCGCCGCGCGCCTGCATTCCGGTGACGATGGCGCGCTCGTGGCTCTGGTATGCCTGCTGGATCGTCGCTCGGAGCTTGCTGCGCAGGCCTTCGCGTACCATTGCCAGAAGATCGCGCGAGGGTTCGCCCGAGGCGACCCGCAGATACCGATCCGTCGCTCCGAAGTAGAAAAGACTCTCGTATTTGCGATTGATCAGGACCGAGGCCGGCGCGTACGCCTCGAGCAGCAACCGATGACAGAGATCGCCGAGGCTCGGCCGATGCGCCGCCGCCAGCCCCGGCGGTCGCGGCCAAGGCGCCGGAACCTCCTGGCGGCCGCCGCTCGAGAAATCGACCGCGCCCGGCCGGCTGCGACCGATACGCCGATAGATCCGCTGCGTCTTGGCAATCGGCTCGAAACGGTCGTCGAGGCCGCCAACCGTCTCGGCGCTGCCGAGAAACAGGATGCCGCGGTCGCACAGCGCGAAATGGAAGAGAAGGAGAACCTTTTCCTGTGCCTCCGGACGCAGATAGATGAGGAGATTGCGGCACGATACGAAATCGATGCGGGAGAATGGCGGATCGGCCAACAAGTCCTGCACTGTGAAGACCACGGCCTCGCGCAGAACGGGTGATACGCGGTAGCCGTCGTCCTCCTTGGCGAAGAATTGGGCGAGACGCGCCGGCGCCACATCCGCGGCAATCGATGCCGGATAGAGCCCCTCGCGGGCCAGCGCGACCGCCTCGCCATCGACGTCGGACGCGAAGACCTGCAGCTTGATGTTGCGCTTCGAGGCGGCGATCTCCTCGAGAAAGAGCATGGCGATGGAATAGGTCTCCTCGCCTGAGCTGCAACCGGGAACCCAGACCCGAAGCGGCAGGTCCGAGCCGTGCCGGCGCACGAGATCGGGTATCGCCGTCTCGGCCAGCAGCTCGAACGCCTTGGCATCGCGGAAGAAGCTCGTGACGTTGATGAGAAGGTCCTTGGCGAGGAGAGCGAGCTCGCCCGCATCGCGCCGCAGCAGCGCGAGGTACTGGACGCTGTCTCGGACCTCCGCCAATGCCATGCGGCGCTCGATCCGGCGCAGCAGCGTGCCGTCCTTGTAAAGCGCGAAATCGTGCGGCGTCTTGGTGCGCAGAAGACCAACGATTTCGGCCAATCCGGCGGTGGCGGGCTCGCGCGGGGCGATGGCCTTGGCGCCGCCTTTGACGCCGTATTTCTCGAAAACCTGGGGCATCTTGGCGACCGGCAGCACGAGATCCACGGCACCCGTCTTGATCGCACTGCGCGGCATGCCGTCATAGTCGCCTTCGTCCGGATCCTGCACGATCACGAGCCCGCCCGCCGCCTTGATGGCCTTCAGGCCGAGACTGCCGTCGGAGCCGGTGCCCGACAGGATCACGCAGATCGCCCGCGCCCCAAGCTCGGACGCCAGGGAGCGCAGAAGAAAGTCGACCGGCATGCGCGCGCCATGGCGCTCATGCGGCTGCGTCAGGTGCAGCGTCCGGCCGCGAAGCGACAAATAGCTCGCTGGCGGAATGACATAGAGGTGGTCGCGCTCGAGCGGCGTCCCATCCGCCGCCTGCTGCACCTTCATACGCGTATGGCCGGCCAGAAGGTCGACCATCAGGCTTTCATGTGTGGGATCGAGATGCTGCACCAGGATGAATGCCATCCCGTTGTCGGCAGGAAGGGCATCCAGCAGCTTGCGGACGGCATCGAGTCCGCCTGCCGACGCGCCGAGCGCGACGACGACGAAATCATCGCCTCGCGCCGGGCGTTTTCCCTTAGGGGGAGCACGCAGCGTCGGCTGCGATCGTCCGGCGCCCAACCGGCGCGCGCGACGCTTCAACGGCATCCGTCCCCTCTTTCCGTTACAATCCTTACATGGAGTGCAGGAACGAAACTAGTACCAAGCGCCCCAGAATGCCCGAAATCGGACCCTCGATTGACGCGGTCCGGCGAGCGCCGTCACATGTGGGCGAAGCGCTCAGGGAGAAGAGAGGGAGTATCGTCGATGACGACGAACCCGTGTCTTTCCAGGTTCTCTCGCGTCTCCGCGACCAGCAATGGATCGCACAGCAGAATCATGCCGGCTTCGCCGGGCCGCCGCGGATTTCGATACCTTATGACCACGCTCACGCCGCCGCTCTCCCTTTCCGGAACGTATGTCAGAATCGCTCCCGACGATCGCCATGGGTAGGATCGGAAACTACCTAGGGGCAGGCGTCGCCCCGGTCGCGTATCCGCGCTCGTCGATCAGCGCCATGTCCGGTTCCGCGACGGCGAGCATGACGCTCGCGATCGCGGCGCCCGTTTCGTCCAACTCAGCTTCCACCATTCGCCGATAGCGATGAATATGGCGTCGGATGGTCGCTTCGTCTTCCATCGAGGTTCTTCCTTGTCCCAACGCCCTCTACCGATAGACGGGCTTGCCGAGGTCGATCTGGCTCGGACTAGTGAGCGCCCCGGTGCCGGCACCAACCGCACCGCCGATCAAGGCGCCTTCCATTGGCGCGCCGACCATCAATCCGCCCAGGGCACCTATGCCCGCCCCAATTCCGCCGCCGGTGACGGCGCGATCGCCGGTGCTGTTGCCGCAACCGCCAAGGGCAATGAGCGCAACGAGCAAAGTGGCCGCCAAGGTTGTCGTCTTCATGATCTATACTCCGAAAGGAAATTCGAACGGCGAGCGGCACTTCTGCGCGCTCCTCTTTACTACGCTTGAGATCATGAAGTAACGGCATCGCCCGCGATAGAATCGGAAACTACTCAAGCCCGTTTCCGCAGCATCCGATCGCCTAAGCAAATCTTCATCGCGCGAACGCAACCAGCAGCGATTTCACGCCATATCCTAGGAGGAATACCGCCGCTGCATAGTAGCAGTAGCAAAACAGGAAGACGGCGCTCGATCCTAACCGCTGGGCCAAGCGTCCTGGGTGCTTTCCCGATGACGCATCGGTGGCCGCGTCGGCGTCCGGGGCGAGAAAATTCGTGTCACGAGGCATTCGCTTCGCCCTGCCGGGTCTCGAGCAATGCCGTTCGGTCCTCGATCCTGTCCGTCATTTCGGCGGCTTTTGCCAGTTCGAGATATCGCGCCGCCAGCTCCAAGTACTGCGCGCGCAGTCTCCCATCCGACGTCGCTTGAGCCAGGTCCGAATACTTGACGACCATGTCCCGCGGCTTGCGCACATTGAGCATCACGTCGGCTCCCGTCATTAGCCAGGGCAAATTATCGGCGGGGCACGGCACGAGGGAGGCTCGGAAAGTACTTAGTTGGACGCCGCCAAAAGGGGGCGAGCCGGCAAATCCCCATTGAGTAGTTTCCGAGTCTGTAGCGCCGCCTTGCGGACACTTAAGCTCGATCGGTGGCAAGCGGGTCGCTGGCCGCGCAAACAGCGGCTCCCTGCGCCACGAGAGGTGCGATCATGGAAGATCCGACCGCCATTCGCTCCAACATCGAGCATTATCGCGCTTTGCTGAACCTCTACATGACGGACGAGACGCGCCAGACGGTGCAGCGATTCCTCGCCCGGGCGGAAGCCGAGCTCAATTGGGCCAATGCGTCAGAGACGACGCACTCGTCGGATTGACGACACGAGGCGCGGCGAGATCCACCTTCCGCATCTCGCTTGTGCGGCCCTCGTATCGTGCCCACCTTATCGTCATCGCCGATGGCGCATCGGGCGGCGGCGGCCGGGAGACGCAAGCGCTTTCGCCCAAATTGCTGACGGATACCTTCGATGAAGCACGAAATCACCATCGCACGCGAGACATCGGTCCCCGAGGATCAAGGTCTGGCAGACCGGGTCGATGCCGGAATTAGCAAGGCGGAGGTCGATCTCGAAGCGTCCAAAGACGAGTTGAAGCGCGCGACGCTGGCCGAGGCGCGGGCCAAGACAACATACGATGACCTCCACGGATTGACGTCGCCGATCCGGAATCTCGCACCGCTGATCCGCGAGGAGTTGAATTCTCGTGAGAGATTGTGGCGCGCGGCCGCGGCGAAAAAGGCGAAGATCGCTGAGGCGTGCGAATTGGCGAACAAGGAGTTCGCCAGCGCCTGCCGGGCGCGCACGCAGCTCCAGCAAATCGGACTTTATCGCACCGCGACGGCGCAAACCGGCGAATCCGCGCGGACCGACTAGGGACGCAGCGCGAAGCACGTGCCGGCTGCCGGCCAGCCGCATCGGCGCAAGGCCCCTGCGTAGTTTCCGATCCTGCTTTCAACGCCCTTCCGTCAGTTATGGTCGCAATCGCCGGGCCCGTGAAGCGGGCGATCCCACTTCTCCCATATCCCGTGCGAGACGCAGCATCGGTGACGCGGAGGGATGCGCATCTCGAACATTTTGCGTCAGAGCGAGGATAGAATGACCGTCTTCAACCGTCGCACATTGAGAAATTTCATGCTCGCCACGACAATTCTCGCGAGCCCCATGATCGCGGCGGCGCCGATCCCGGCGGCCGCGCAAGCCGAGATCGGGATCTCGGTCCAGGTCGCGCCGCCGACCTTGCCGAGCTACGCTCAGCCACCGCTTCCCTCGCTCGGATATATCTGGACCCCCGGCTATTGGCAGTGGGCGCAGCAGGGCGGCTACTACTGGGTGCCCGGCACCTGGATCCTCCCGCCGACGGTCGGCATGCTGTGGACGCCGCCTTATTGGGCTTGGGCTGAGGGCGGCTATCGCTTCCATGCCGGTTATTGGGGACCGCACGTCGGCTACTACGGTGGCATCAATTACGGCTACGGCTATGGCGGCTCCGGATACGAAGGGGGACGCTGGGAAGGCGGCAACTTTCTCTACAATCGGTCCGCCAACAATTTTGGGCAGGTACGCGTCACCAACGCCTATGCACAGCCCGTGGCGGTCGTGAACCACACGAAAACTAGCTACGCCGGCGGCGCGCACGGACTCAAGACCCAACCGATCGCCGCGGAGGGCGTGGCCGAGCACGAGCAACATGTTCCAGCGACCGCGGAGCAGACAAAGCACTTTGCCGCAGCCGCCTCGACGCCGGCTCTCGCGGCAAGCCGCAACAAGGGGCGTCCGGCGATCGCCGCCACGTCGCGCGCCGCCCAGTTCACGGGCCCGGGCGTCGTGCGCGCGCAGCCTGCCAATGCCCGCGCACGTGCGGCTTCGCGCCCTGCCGCGATCCAGCCGGCGCACGCGACGGTCCCGCATCCGGCCGCGGCCCGCGAGCAGGCCGCGGAGCCGGGCAAAGAGGATAGGCCGGAGCGTTGATCCACAACGATGCAGTGTCGCAACCCGTCGCGTCAGTCTCGAAGCGAGCGTGTCGCTTCGAGACAGCTCGCTCGAGCACGCCTCGCGTGTCCGCTTCATGCTTCTGACGGCAGAGGACACCGCGACGCTTCACCTCTGACCAGTCCCCGTAATTGCCGGGTCCGAGCGACCTCGCGATTTCTGAGTAGATTCCGAGTCTACCGTCACCGGCCCCGTGGCCCTTACAGTCGGCCGAGTGGTTGGAGAGGCATGCTGAATGGCTTCTCCATTCGTGGCGACGGGTGACGCATCCGACGCCCAGAGCCGCTGGCCATCCCCCCGGCCAGCGGCTCTTTTTTGCCTTCTCTAGCGGTCGGTCGTCGTCGTCGTGGTCGTCTTCTTGTCGATGGTCGAACCGCCATCGGGCGTCGCTGTCTGAACCTCGTGAGACGTGCTTTGCTGGGAGCCGTCCGGCGAGGTGGTCTGCGAGCTGGAAGTCGCATTCGAGCCGCCCGCGCCGCTATGATATGAGGAGCTCTTGTCGGTCACGTTGCCGTTGCTGTCGGTGCTCTTCTGATACGCGCTCGAATTGTAGCTTCCGACTGCCGGAGCCGTCGTTGTCGTCGTCGATTGCGTTGAGGTTGACGATTCGGACGACATGCCCTGCGCACATGCGACGCCCGTCATCATCGCGAACGCCGCTGCGCCCGCAAGCCATCGCCTGGTCATTTCGTGTTCTCCTTCACAGGATTCACGAGCGTCGATCGCTCGTATTTTCCTGCGCTGGATTCTGCGGCCTGGAGGAAGGATGCGATAGGATCGGAAGATACTCAGCAGCAGAGAGAAACGGCCGGAATGCACCTCGCATCGGCCGCGCTAGGTACATGCCGACTCTGCCGCCATGGCCTCGTCGCGCGCATAGTGTGATCGTCCGCATGCAGCGGAGCCGGGGCGACCCGTGTCCCATCAACAAAAGCATCTATCATGAACCGCCCGGCGTTGGTCATTGTGTTCGTGCTATCGGCGGCGGCGCTATTGCCATCCGCCGTCGCCGTATATCAGTTCAGTCTCGTCGCGCCGGTTGCCAGAGCGGACAATCTGCCGCCCAAGATCCCCACTTTCGAGTTCGAGGGTGAGGCTCAGCGGCATTGTCCGAATGATTTGGTTGTTTGGGCGACTCCCAGCATGGGCATTTATAACTCGAGCGCCGAGCGCTGGTACGGCCGGACAAGCACCGGGGCCTATGGCTGCCTTCGTGACGCCGAGCACGCTGGCTATCGTGCCAACATGCCGAGCGATGCCACGCCGCGATAAACGCACCCTAAGGGGCGCAGTTTATTCCGAGCCTTTGCCGCCGATCCACGGCCGGCTACACTGCATCTGTGGCCGGCCAGCTGTTCCTCGACGAGGCGACATCGGCGATCGACGAGGAGGAGGAAGCGGTGCTCTATCGAATCATGGCGGGTGCCTTGCCGGCGACGACTGTGATCGGCATCGGGCATCGCGGGTCGCTGGAGGCCTATCGCCATCGAATCATCACGGTCGAAAGAGCGGGCGGGCATCCCGGACGGCTCATCGATCGCGCCGGCGATGTTCGTGCTGATTCCGGCTTGGCGTCGCAAGCGGTGCGGGCATGAAAACGAGCTATGGATGGAAGCTGCTGCCCTATCTGCGGCCCTATCGCATGCGCTTCCTTTGGGCGCTGGCCCAGGTCTTCCTGATCGCCGGCTTCGAGCTGCTCAAACCCTGGCCCTTGCAGATCGTCATCGACGATGTCCTCGGCGGGAAAGCCGTTGGCTTTGCCCTGCTCGCAAACTGGTCGCCGCTGGGGCTTCTCGGTTTGGCCTGTCTCGGACTGGTTGTCGTCCAGCTCCTCGCTGGGGCACTGACGCTGCTGCACAACTTCACGGCCATCAGTGTCGGCCAGAGCATGGTCAACGACCTGCGGGGACGTCTCTACAGCCACCTACAGCGGTTGTCGCTCGCCTTCCACAGCCGCCAGAAGGTCGGCGACATCATGTTCCGTATCACCGCCGACAGCTTTGCCGTTCAGACGATGGTTATGAACGGGTTGCTGCCGATCATTTCGGCGATCGTCCTCCTTGCCGGGATGTTGCTGATCCTGTTTCCGCTCGACCCCGTGCTGACACTGCTGTCGATGAGCGTGATCCCGGCGCTGTTCCTGTTGATCGCGCTGTTCAACCGGCGGATTGCCGACGTTGCCACCGAAGTGCGCGATGCCGACAGCCGGGTCTATTCGATCGTCCAATGGGCGATTACGTCGATGAAGGTCGTACAAGCCTTCACCAAGGAAGAAGAGGAATATGGCCGCTTCATGGGGGCAAGCCGCACCAGCCTCGGCTTCGCGCTCAAACTTTATAACTGGCAGACGTTTTATTCAGGCGTCGTCAACACACTCATCGCGTCGGGAACCGCGCTCGTCATCTATGTCGGCGCGCGCTCGGTGCTGGGCGGCACATTGTCGGTCGGCCAGCTGATCGTCTTCATATCCTACCTGGCGCAACTCTATGTTCCGGTCAACCAGTTGACGCAAAGCTGGAGCCTCATCGCCAGTGCCCGCGTCAGCGCCCGGCGCGTCTTCGAGATACTCGAAACCGAGGCCGATCTCGCGGACGGTCCGCTGACCCTGTCGCCGGAGAGCGCGCACGGCACCATCGAATGGCGCGGCATCAGCTTCCGCTATCGCTCCGAGATGCCGGTGCTGCTGTCGATCGATCTCAAGGTCGAGCCCGGCATGAAGGTCGCCGTCGTCGGCCCGACGGGTGCCGGGAAATCGACGATGCTTGGCCTTCTGCCGCGCTTTTTCGACCCATCGGCCGGCAGCGTCACGATCGACGGCGTCGATGTCCGCGCCTTCACCCTCAAATCGCTGCGCCGCCAGATCGCGATGGTGCTGCAACCGCCGCTGATCTTTCCGATCTCGGTGCGCGACAATCTCGCCTATGGCCGGCACGATGCCACGCAAGAGGAGATCGAGGAGGCGGCGCGTACCGCCAGCATCCACGCCATGATCATGTCGCTGCCGCAGGGCTACGACACGGTGATCGGCGAAGCCGGCGCCACCCTTTCGGAGGGCGAGAAGCAGCGGCTGACGATTGCGCGTGCCCTTTTGCGCGACGCCCCGATTCTCATCCTGGACGAGCCGACCTCGGCTCTCGACGTGGAGACCGAGGCGCAAGTAATGAATGGAATCAGGCGCCTTACCGTCGGCCGCACGACCTTCATCATCGCGCACCGCTTATCGACGATACGCAGTTGCGACCTGATCCTCGTGCTGCGCGACGGCATGATCGCCGAGCGCGGCACTTTCGCCGAGCTCATGCACCGCAACGGCATGTTTGCCGAACTCTACAACACGCAATTCCGCGACACGAAGGAAAGCCAATTTGGCCTCGCGTGATTCTCGCATCGGCGTTCCGTATTTTGCCGACAACGGAGAACAAGGATGAAGCCAATCCAGATATTGGGAGTTGTGGCACTCGCCGTCGGGGCGGTACTATTGGGTTTCGCCTACCACGCATCGAATGCCCCGCTTGCTTGTGGCCCTGTTCGGCAAGCGGATCTAGCTCGCCGATTCCCGGGACGGCGAATGAAGGGCCGAACGGTCTGGCCCTGCGAGACCGCGCGTGCGCTCGGCGCCTGAGTAGTTTCCGAGGCTATCGCGGCAACCGATTATCGTCGATCCTGTCGGCTCGCATCGGCAGGAGAAAAACTCATGAGCAGAGGCGCCGAGATCATCGCCCGAATTAGGGCACGATCCGGTATTTCTTCCGGCCATGGTGCATTCCAATTTCCAGGCATGGGAACGCGCAAGCTTGCTTGGCTCGGCCTTGTTGTCATCGCCGGCCTATCGATCGGCACGTCACGCGCACAGGGTGAAGCGCTTGAAGATCCTGCCGCTGTCGTCACCGGCGTGATCGGCACGGTTGAGCAGACGCTCAGCGACACGACGCTTTCGGCCCCGGATCGCGAACAAAAAATAGGCGGTTTGTTGCGCGAACATTTCGACGTTTCCGCCATCTCGCGCTTCGTGCTCGGACGCTATTCCGCCGGTGCGAGCCGTCAGGAACAAGATACCTTCGCCGGCCTCTTCCAACGCTGGATGATCGTTACCTATACCGGCAGCGTGCGAGGCTTCAGCGACGCCTCGTGGAACGTCGTTCGGACACGTCGCGACGGTGTCGAAGGCTTCGTCGTCACCAGCGAGATCCCGCAAGCGAAGTCTCATCCAATCGAGATTGAATGGCGCCTGCATCAGGATGGCAGCCAGTACAAGATCGTCGATGTCCGTCTGGAAGGCATCAGCCTGGCACTCGTCGAGCGCGAGGAAGTGGCCGCCGTCATTCAACAAAATGGCGGGACCGTAGCGGGTCTAAATGAGGCGCTCGAACGCCGCTTCGGGGCCGACAATGGCAGCCTTGCCCTCTCGGCAGGGCATTAGGGCGAGCGACGTTCACCGCGCCGTCCAACGGAGCCGATATAGGTAGATTCCGAGCCTACCCCCTATGCGCGCCGCCGCCTAGCTTCATTGCGGCCAGCGCGAGCCTGAGGGGTGTGCGACCATGACGCGTGCGAAAAACGGCGAGAGCCGGATCGTTAACCTTGCCCTCCAGGGCGGCGGCTCGCACGGAGCCTTCACCTGGGGCGTTATCGACAAGCTGCTCGAGGATGGCCGGCTCGACATAGACGGGCTCTCCGCGACCAGCGCCGGAGCCATGAATGCGGCCGTCTACGCCTACCATCACATGCTCGGCGGCAAGGATGCCGCGCGCCAGGGGCTGCAAGATTTCTGGCAGCGCATCAGCAAAGCCGGCGACAAGACACGCAATCCATTCGACGCGATATTGGAGTCGATGAATCTCGGCGTCCTGAGCTCGCAGTCCATGTTCGAAACGATGACTCGGCTGCTCTCGCCCTACGAGTTCAATCCGTTCAACCTCAACCCGTTGAAGGATGTCCTGAACGACTCGATCGACTTCGATCGCCTGCATCGCTGCGAGACCACCAATCTGCGCATCTGCACGACGAACGTGCGAACCGGCAAGATCAGGATCTTTGACAACGACGAGATCACGAGCGATGTCATTCTGGCATCCGCCTGCCTGCCGTTCCTGTTCCAAGCCGTGGCGATCGACGGCGAGCATTACTGGGACGGCGGCTATATGGGCAACCCGGCGATCTATCCGATGTTCACCGGTCTGGCGAGCAGCGATGTCATCATCGTCCACGTCAATCCGATCGAGCGCCCCGATCTACCGAAGAGCGCGCCCGAAATCCTGAACCGCATCAACGAGATCAGCTTCAATTCCACGCTCATGCGCGAGATGCGCGCCGTCAAATTCATCCGCGACATCATGGACGGCGACTGGATCAAGGACGAGCACAAGCACAAATTGCGGTACATCTTCATGCATTCGATCCGCAACGACGAGTCGATGGCAAGCCTCGCGGTGGCGAGCAAGTCGAATACGTCCTGGGCCTTCCTGACCGGTCTGCGCGATCGCGGCAGGACGACCGCCGAGAACTGGCTGGCGGAGAATTTCGAGCATCTCGGAAAACGCACGTCGATCGATCTCGAAAAGGAATTCTTCTGACGCGCAGCGCGAGCACCCCATGACAAGGACGAAGATTGCCGTCTCCGAGGGCACCGGCGGCGCGACGTCGCGCATACAGGCAGAAGAGGCCTTGCTGAAAGCCGGCGCCCTGCAGAAGGCGATCTTCAACAGCGCCAACTTCTCGAGCATAGCCACCGACGCGAAGGGCGTTATTCAAATTTTCAATGTCGGCGCCGAACGGATGCTGGGCTACACGGCTGCCGAGGTGCTGAACAAAATCACTCCTGCCGATATCTCCGATCCACAGGAAGTGATTGCGCGCGCCAAAGCGCTGAGCATCGAACTTGGGACCCCGATCACTCCGGGCTTCGAGGCCTTGGTCTTCAAGGCCTCGCGTGGCATAGAGGACATCTATGAACTGACCTATATCCGGCAGGACGGAAGCCGGTTTCCGGCGGTCGTGTCGGTGACGGCGCTGCGGGACACCCAAGACGCCATTATCGGCTATTTGTTGATTGGCACCGATAACACTGCGCGCAAGCTGGTCGAAGCCGAGCAAAAAAAGCTCGATCAGCGCCTGCGCGATCAGCAGTTCTATACCCGCTCGCTGATCGAATCCAACATCGACGCGCTGATGACCACCGACCCCTCGGGCATCATCACGGACGTCAACAAGCAGATGGAGGCGCTAACCGGCTGCACGCGCGACGAGCTGATCGGCGCACCGTTCAAAAGCTATTTCACCGATCCGGAACGGGCTGAAGCGGCGATCCTGCTCGTACTGAGCCAAAAGAAGGTCACAGACTACGAGCTGACGGCGCGCGCCCGCGACGGCAAGCAAACGGTCGTGTCGTACAACGCGACCACCTTTTACGACCGGGGCCGCACGCTGCAGGGCGTCTTCGCTGCTGCGCGCGACGTCACGGAGCGCAAGCGGGAGGAGGTGGAATTGCAGCAGGCCAAGGCCGTGGCCGAGAGCGCGAGCCGGACCAAGTCGGATTTCCTGGCGAGCATGAGTCATGAAATCAGAACGCCGATGAATGCGATCATCGGCATCGCGGACTTGCTCGCGAAGACCCCTCTCTCCCCGGAGCAAAGCAAGTATGTGCGGATCTTTCGCCGCGCCGGCGACAACCTGCTGCATCTCATCAACGACATCCTCGATCTCTCCAAAGTCGAAGCCTTGCAACTCGAGCTGGAACGGACCGGGTTCTCGTTGAACGATCTGCTGGAGAAAGTGACGGAGATGGTGGCGATCCCGGCCCATGAAAAAGGCCTGGCCCTGGTGTGCGAGATCGCGCCGAAAGTGCCCGCCGACCGGCTCGGCGACCCGACACGGCTGCGGCAGGTGCTGCTCAATTTGCTTGGCAACGCGATCAAGTTCACAGAATCCGGCGAAGTCGCCCTGCGGGTCACACCGGATGCGGACTCCTCCGACTCGAGCGCATTGCGGTTCACGATTTCGGACACCGGCATTGGCATTTCGGCCGAGAAATTGGGGTCGGTGTTTGAGCGATTCACGCAAGCCGACTCGTCCACCACCCGCAGGTACGGCGGCTCGGGGCTAGAGCGGGATTGTTTTGGCCGGAGTCGATTGGGGATTCCCGAATCGGGGGCGTTTCTGATTCAACATGCTGGCTGGGCGAAGGGGGCCGGCATGAATGGCAAAACCTTATTCGATGGATCTTCGCGAGCGGGTTGTTGCGGCGGTCGAGAACGAGGGGCTGTCGCGGCATGAAGCGGCGTCGCGGTTCGGGGTTGGCGTGAGCACGGCGATCGCCTGGGTGCGGCGCTTCCGGGAGACGGGGAGCGTGGTGCCGGGACAGATGGGCGGGCACAAGCCGAAGGCGATCCGGGACGAGCATGAGGTTTGGCTGCGCGAGCGCATTCGCGAGCGCGATTTCACTTTGCGCGGGCTTGTCCGCGAACTCGCCGGGCGCGGCCTCAAGGCCGATTACACCGCGGTCTGGACGTTCGTTCACGCCGAGGAGTTGAGCTTCAAAAAAAACCGTGCTCGCCAGCGAACAGGATCGCCCCGACGTGGCGAGACGGCGAGCGCAGTGGAAAGCGCGTCAGAGGCGGATTGAACCGGCGCGCCTGGTCTTCATCGATGAGACCTGGACCAAGGACAACATGGCCCCGCTCCGGGGATGGGGACCGCGCGGCCGGCGGCTGCGCGCCAAGGTGCCGCAGGCGCGCTGGAAGACCATGACCTTCCTGGCCGCGCTGCGGCACGATCGTATCGACGCGCCCTGGCTGCTCGATGCCCCGATCAACGGCCAGACCTTCCGGACCTATGTCGAGAAGGTTCTCGTCCCGACCCTGAGACCGGGCGACATCGTCATCATGGACAATCTCGGCAGCCACAAGGGACGCGCCGTCCGTCACGCCATCCGTGCCGTCGGCGCCAAGCTCATCCTCCTGCCGAAATACTCGCCCGACCTCAACCCCATCGAACAGCTCTTCGCCAAGCTCAAACACTTGCTGCGCAAAACCGCCGCGCGAAGCTTCGACGCCGTGACCGAAGCCATCGGACAGCTTCTCGGCAGCTTCACGCCGCAAGAATGCTCAAACTACTTCAGCAACTCCGGATATGGTCCCGCCTAATTCAATCCCGCTCTAGGTGTGGAGCCTCAACAGGTTGTCCCCGGATAGACCGAGGCGGCTGATGGGTGGTTTTGCTGCCAAGCTACCATGTGGTCGATGCCAGTTATAGCGATGCAGCCATCGCGGCAGCTCGACGGTTCGCTGGTCTGAGTGGGTGTAGGCACGGGCGTAAGCCCACTCCCTGAGCGCTGTTTGGATGAAGCGCTCGGCCTTTCCATTAGTCTGCGGCGTATAGGCCCTGGTGCGAATGTGCTTGAGGCCGAGCCTTCGGCAGGCGTCGCGGAAAGCGAAGGATCTATAGCAGGACCCGTTGTCGGTCATGACGCGATCGACCGTAACGCCGAGTTCGGCATAGTAGGCGACAGCGGCGTCCAAGAAGGCCACGGCGCTGCCCTTGCGCTCATCGGACATAACCCGGGCAAAGGCGACCCGCGATGCGTCGTCGATGCAGACGTGGACGAACTCCCAGCCGACGCCGCGATGGCTGCTCTGACCGGTCCGATCGCCGGTGATGCGATGGCCGACCTGGTTGAAACGCCCGAGCTTCTTGATGTCGATATGGATGAGCTCGCCGGGCCGGTCGCGCTCGTATCGCCGGACAGGCTCGGCAGGCTCCAAGGCCTTCAGCCGGTTGAGGCCCAGGCGGCGAAGCACCCGGGACACGGTCGCTTCCGACACGCCGCATTCCGTCGCGATCTGCGCACCAGTCCAGCGTTCGCGGCGCAGCGCCTCGATCCCAACCACGACGACCGCGGGCGTTGGGCGACGCACGCGATGCGGCCGTGAGGAGCGATCGCGCAGGCCCGCTGCACCTTCGGCGTGGAAACGGCGCACCCACCTCCGCACCGTCTTCTCACACACGCCCATCGCTTCCGCGACGAGCCGCGGCGCCTCGCCCTCGACAACGCGCCCTACCATGACCCCTCGACCTGCCGGTGTCAGCCGGGCATTCTTGTGAACGTCCATTCGGTCCCCCCCCAGGAAAAAGATGCGTTAGCAACATCAGTTTCCTCGGTCGGGACCGAGTGGACAACCTATTGAGAGTTCACATCTAGGGCTCACGATTTCGAAGCGCCTGGTGGAACTGATGGGCGGGCGCATATGGGTCGAAAGCGAAGTCGGGAAGGGCAGCGTGTTTTCTTTCGCCGTGCCGCTCGAGATCTGGACCGGAGCCAAGCTGCGGGCGGCCGCGCCGGTCGGCACCGGTCCCGAGGCACCGCTGCCGGCGCTGCATATTCTTCTGGTGGAGGATTCCCCCGACAACCGCACGATCACGATGGCCTACTTGCGGGACACGCCGTACCGGGTCGAAATCGCCGAAAATGGGGCGATTGCGTGTGAAAAGTTCGCAGCTGGACAGTTTGACCTTGTCCTGATGGACCGGCAAATGCCGGTCATGGATGGCTTGGCGGCGACGCGGGCGATCAGAGAGTGGGAGCGGGCAAACCACCGGCCGCCCACGCCGATCATCGCGCTGACGGCCGCTGCCTTGAAGGGGGATCAGGAAAAGTGTTTGGCGGCGGGGTGCACGGCGTATTTGACGAAACCGATCAAACAAGAGGTGCTGCTGCAAGCGATCAAGGACCATTCCATTGTCGCACCGCCGGCATCGAAAGAGGAAAGCAGCCGCACGGACACGATCCTTGTGCGTGCGAATCCTAAATTCGCAGACTTGATCCCGGTGTTTCTGCAGAACTGCCGGCGGAATGTCATCGCGATGCAGGACGCCTTGGATCGGGGCGACCACGAGACGGTGGCGATGCTGGGGCACGGCATGAAGGGCGCGGGCGGCAGCTATGGCTTCCAGACCATCACCGACATTGGCGCCGTCCTCGAACAAGCGGCCGAGAGCGCCGACATCGACGTGTCGCGCAAATGGGTGGGCGAATTGTCCAGATACTTGGATCGCGTCGAGACCGTCTCCGACTAGCGCCACATACGATTACAGCGCCTTGGCTCTGGCAAGGCAGGCGCGGACGCGCGCGGTGAGCTGCGGGATCGAAAACGGCTTGGTTACGTAGTCCGTCACTCCCGCCTCAAAACCGGCACGGGTGCTCGGCTCATCGGTCATGGCGGTGAGCATCAGCACAGGCAGGGACCGCGTCTTGGGATTGGCGCGGAGGGTTTTCATGACCGCGAGGCCGTCCATGCCGGTCATCTTGTAATCCAGCACCATGAGGTCCGGCACGTGTTCATCGATCGTCCGGAGCGCCTCCGGGCCGCTCGTCGCCTTGCCGACCGTGTAGTGATCCTCCTCCAGCGCGCGAGCGACCATCATGAGCATGTCCGGCTGGTCATCGACCACCAGGATGTGAAAGCGGCGCTTCGCAACGGATGGCTGGAAGGAACCCGCCATGACAAACGGCTTCATCGAGGTTGAACGCGGCTCGAGGATGAGTTCGCAGCCTTCGTACGCGCAAAAGACATCGAGTCCCGTTCCGCATTGCAAAGCCAAGGTGCGGGCCTTGCGCTCGATCGCCGCGACGAAGTGGTCGTCGTGGCTCGGATCGTGGTGGGTCAGGGCGACCCGGTGCACGCCTGCCGCGGCGGCGATTTGCACGACGTAATCGTACGTGCTGTGGCCCCAGCCTTTCTTTGGGCCGTACTCCTCGGGCGTGTACTGGGCGTCGTGGATCACGAGATCGGCGTCGGCCATGAAATTGGCGTGCTGGCGGTCGCGCTCGTGCAAGATGGACTCGATGCGGCCCGGCGCGGCACCGGCGCGCCACAGTTCATCGGAGAACGGCTCGTGGTCCACCAGATACACCAGCGCAACGCCGTCGGCTTCGATGCGATAGCCCACCGTCATGGCCGGATGATTGAGGAATTGCGTCGCCACCCGAGCGCCGCCGATGGTGCGGATGCCTTCGGTCAGCTCGTGATAGGTGATTGCGGCCGGTAGCTGGTTCAACTCGACAGGGAAGTAGGTGAACTCCATCTGGCCGGCCAGCACGTCATGCAGCGAGCCGCGGCTGCCTTCCGGGCCATGGATCGCGACGGAGTTGCCGCCGACGAAGGCCGGACTGAAGAACGGAAAGCCCTGAATGTGATCCCAGTGCGTGTGTCCGAGGAGAATGTTCGCGTCGATCGCCTTCTTGCCCTGGGCCATCAACTCGGCGGCCAGCCCGTGTGCCCCGGTGCCGCAGTCAAGAATCAGAAGGTCGCCGTTGGCGGTGGTCACTTCGACGCAGGAGGTATTGCCGCCAAAGTGGTTCGTGCCGGGCCCGGGGGTGGCGATCGACCCTCTCGTTCCCCAGAAGCGCACTCTCATGAATCTGCGGCCCTTTCGCACCAAGCCTTTTCGCCAAGGCCACGCCAATCCCGAACCGTAGCTGACGGACGAGCGCTAAAGGCAGGCTCGGAAACTACTCAAACCCGCGCCTTTGCAGCTGACAGGAACTGTCCCCGTCGAGTGGGCTCGGCGGGGGCACGAATGACGCTGGTAGCGGGGGAGGGAGTTGAACCCCCGACCTTGGGATTATGATTCCCCTGCTCTAACCAACTGAGCTACCCCGCCGCCGAGGGCGTGCATATAGGAAGAGGGCGCAGCCGCCGTCAAGGCGAGCGCGCCCCGGCCTCAAACCGCTTCGGCGACGATCATGCTGGCGGGGCCGGCAAGCGGCTTGCGTTCGAGCTTGCGCCAGCCGGTCTGGCGCAGCCAAGCATCGGCTTCCTCCTCGCTGTAGGCCTGGCCCTCGCCCGCGATGATGAGGAATTCGCCCGCCATGAGCGGCGCCGCCGGCGGCTCGGTGTGCGTCGGATCGGTCCACAGATCGACGAGCAGCAGGCGCACGCCCGCCGCCACGCCGGCGCGCATTTTCCGCAGCAGCTCGAGATTGTGCTCGGCCGAAAGGACATGGACGGTGTTGGCCACGAGCAGCACGTCGTGCCCGTCCGGCAGCTTGTCCTTGAACACATCGCCCTCGACGACCGCGATCCGCGCGCCTTCGGGCTCGCCGGCGAGATAGCGGCGCGCCGCCGCGCATGCGCCCGGCAGCTCGAACAGGGTCCCGGCGAGACCGGCGTTTCGCCGCAGCACGGCAACGAGGAAGGAACCGGTGCCGCCGCCGACGTTGAGCAGGCGCCGGTGCCGGCCGAACTCGTAGCTCGCGCCGAGCGCGGCCGCCATCGGAGCGGTGAAAGCCTGCACGCCCGCGGAAAAAATTTGCTGCTCTTCCTCGCTGAACCGGCCGAAATGCGATTGGCCGTGGCCGGTGCGAACCGCCTCGGCGAGCTTCATCCAGGCAGGATAGCTGATCCGATCGAAGAAGCGCAGCATCGGCCGCAGATCGGGGCCCGGACGGCCCGCCAGGAACGCTGCGGCGGCCGCGCCGTTGCCATAGCGATCGCCGCGGCGCTCGAGCAGTCCGAGCCCGACCATCGCATCAGCGCTGATCCGCAGGGTGCGGCGCGGAACGGCAGTCCGCGCGGCGAGCTCGTCGACAGTGGCCGGGCCGCTCGCAAGCGCTTCGAAGAGGCCGATCTCGCTCGCCGCAAAGAGGTGTTTTGAGGCCATGAAGCCCATCGCGATCCGCATGATCGAATCGGGTGTCACGTCTGCCATGACTTGCCTCCATTAGAATATGGAAAGCGGAATCCTCGGCCTCTTCTCTATTCGGCGGCGCGCGCCGCCGCAATCGCGTGCCAGACGCGCGACGGCGTCGCCGGCATGTCGATGTGCCGCACGCCCAGGGGCTTCAGCGCGTCGAGGATGGCGTTGATGACCGCGGGCGGCGCGCCCACGGTGCCGGCCTCGCCGCAGCCCTTGACGCCGAGCGGATTGGTCTTGCACGCGAGCTCGTTGTAGGTCACCTCGATCGGCGGCATGTCGTCGGCGCGCGGCATGGCGTAGTCGGTGAAGCTCCCCGACAGCAACTGCCCGCCGCCCGGGTCGAACACCGCGCCCTCGGTGAGCGCCTGGCCTATTCCTTGCGCGAGCCCGCCATGGATCTGGCCGTCGACGATCAAGGGATTGATGACGCGCCCGACATCGTCGGCGACGGCATAGCGGTCGATCCTGACCACGCCCGTGTCAGCGTCGATCTCGAGCTCGCAGACGTGGCATCCGTTCGGAAAGCTCGGCGGCTCGGGCGCGAAGGTGCCGCTCCCCTCGAGGCCGACGCCCAGCTCCTTCGGCAGGCCGGCGGGGTGATAGGCGAATTTCGCGACATCGACGATGGTGACGCCCTTGTCGGTGCCGACGACCTCGAAGCGGCCCTCCTTGAACTGGATGTCCGCGGCTGACGCCTCGAGCATGTGCGCGGCAAAGCCCTTGCCCTTGGCGATCACCGCGTCGCACGCGCCGCGCAGCGCCCCGGTGCCGACGACGGCGCTGCGCGAGCCATAAGTGCCGCGCCCGAACGAAACCTGGTCGGTGTCGCCCTGGATGAGGCGGATGCTCTCGAACGGAACGCCGAGCCAGTCGGACACGACCTGCGCGAAGGTCGTGGCGTGCGACTGGCCGTGCGAGAAGGTGCCGGCGATGATGGTGCAGGCGCCGCCCGGATCGAACCGCACCTCCATGCGTTCGTTGAAGACGCCGGCATCCTCGAGATAATAGATGGCGGCGCGGCCGCGCAGCTTGCCGCGGCCGCGGCTCTCGGCGAGGCGCTTGTCGTAGCCCTTCCAGTCGGCGAGATCGAGCGCCATGTCGGTCGTGTGCGCGAAGTCGCCGTCGTCATAGACGAAGCCGGTGGGCGTTGCGTACGGGAATTTGTCCGGCGCGATGTAGTTGCGCTTCCTGAGCTCGATGCCGTCGATGCCGCTTGCTTCAGCCGCCTTGTCGATGAGGCGCTCGATCACATAGGACGCTTCGGGCCGGCCGGCGCCGCGATAGGGGCCGGTCGGGGTCGTGTTGGTGAAGATCGCGCGGGTCGAAAGATGCACGTTCTTGATGTCGTAGACCGCGGGGATGAGCTTCACCGACCAAATGAGCGGCACGACCGCGGCCCCGACGACATAGGCGCCGAAATTGTGCAGCGCCGTGCAGCGCACGCCGGTGATCTTGCCGTTGCCGTCCAAGGCCATCTCGGCCTCGATCACCTGATCGCGGCCGGCATCGTCCGAGATGAATCCCTCCGAGCGGCTCTGGATCCACTTGACCGGGCGCCCCGCCAGCTTCGCCGCGATCAGCACCAGCGCTTCCTCGGGATAGACGCCGCCCTTCATGCCGAAGCCGCCGCCGACGTCGTTGGCGACGACGCGGAACTTCGTCTCCGGCTGATGGAACACGGCGCCGGCGAGGATCTGGCGCGCGCCGTGCGGGTTCTGCGTGCTGGTGTAGAGCGTGAAGCTGTCGTCGGCGCGGCTGTATTCGCCGATGGCGCCCCTCGGCTCCATCGCGTTGGCGATGAGCCGGTTGTTGACGAGCTTCACCTTCACCGTGTGCTTCGCGCTTGCGAACGCCTCGTCGGTCGCCTGCTTGTTGCCCATCATGATCGGCACGCACAGATTGCCCGGCGCCTCGTCCCAGACGAGCGGCGCATTGGGCTTCACCGCCGCTTCGAGCTCGGTGACGGCGGGAAGAATATCGACCTCGATCTCTACGAGCTCGGCCGCGTCGCGCGCCTCGGCCGCCGTCTCGGCGACGATGAAGGCGACGCGGTCGCCGACATGGCGCAGCTTGTCGGTGGCGAGGATGCGGCGCATCGCGCGATAGCCCTTGGGCCCGCCCATGTCCTCGGGCATGAAGGCGGGCAGCATGTTGCCGATGCCTTGCGCCACAAGGTCCGCGCCCGTGAGCGCCAGCACCACGCCTGGCGCCTTGCGCGCGGCCGAGGCATCGATGCGCTTGATGCGCGCATGCGCATAAGGCGACAGCACGATATGGCCGTAGAGCTGCCGCGCCGGCGCGAGGTCATCGACATAGCGGCCGCTGCCGGTGATGAAGCGCACGTCCTCGACGCGCCGCACCGGCTGACCGATTCCGAATCTGTTGGCCATTTCTGTCCTCCCGAGGCGGCAGCGCGGCCGCTCTTTCGCATCACGCGAATCTATGGGGATTGGACGAAGGGGACAAGCGGCTTCGGCCGCTCAGGAAGCGCGCCTGATCCAGCCGCCGCCGAGCATGCGGTCGCCGTCGTAGAAGACGCAGGCCTGGCCGGGTGCTACGGCGAAGGCGGGCTCGTCGAGGAGCGCCTCGCCGCTGTCGCCGTCGAGCGCGAGCGTCGCGGCGACGGGCGCATGGGCCGAGCGCAGCTTGACCGCGCAGCGCATTGCGCCGGCAGGACGGGCGGCGCCGAGCCAGTTCACCGATGCCAGCGGCACGCGCCGCGCGCCCAAGGAGGCGCGCGGGCCGGCCACGACGCGGCGCGCCGCGGGCTCGATCCGTACGACGTAAAGCGGCTCGGGTCCGGCCATGCCGAGCCCTTTCCGCTGCCCCACGGTGAAGTGGACGATGCCGGCGTGCCGGCCGACGATTTCGGCCTTCGAGATCGACGATGTCGCCCGGCTCGGAGGCTTCCGGCCTGAGCCTTGCTACGAGATCGCCATAGCGTCCGTCCGGCACGAAGCAGATGTCCTGGCTGTCGGGCTTTTGGGCGACGGGAAGATCGAAGCGCGCGGCGAGCGCGCGCGTCTCGTCCTTCCTCAGCGCGCCGAGCGGGAAGCGCAGCAGGCCGAGCTGCGCGCGTGTCGTGCGGAAGAGGAAATAGCTCTGGTCGCGCGCTTCGTCGGCGGCGCGGTGCAGTTCCGGCCCTTCGGCGCCGTCGATCCGGCGCACGTAATGGCCGGTGACGAGCGCCGCGGCGCCAAGATCGCGCGCCACCTGCAACAGATCGCGGAACTTCACCGTCTCGTTGCAAGCGACGCACGGGATCGGCGTCTCGCCGCCGACATAGGCATCGGCGAACGGCTCGATCACTGCGTCGCGGAAGCGGCGCTCGTAATCGAGCACGTAATGCGGGATGCCGAGCCGCTCGGCGACACGCGCCGCGTCGCGCACGTCCTGGCCGGCGCAGCAGGCACCCTTGCGCCCGGCTGCCGCGCCATGGTCGTAAAGCTGCAAGGTGACGCCGACCGTGTCGTAGCCTGCGCCGGCGACAAGAGCCGCCGCGACCGAGCTGTCCACGCCGCCCGACATGGCGACGACGACGCGGGAGCCAGGGGCGAGGTCGAACGGCATCAGCTGTTCATCATGTTGCGGGTCGCCGCCGGCAAGGTCACGGTGAGGCCGTCGAGCTCTTCGGTGATGATGATCTGGCAGCCGAGCCGCGAGGTGCGCGTCAGGCCGAAGGCGAGATCGAGCATGTCCTCTTCGTCCTCGCTCGCCTCCTTCAGCAGGTCGTACCATTCGGCATCGACGATGACGTGGCACGTCGAGCAGGCAAGCGAACCCTCGCACGCGCCTTCGATGTCGATATCGTTGCGGTGCGCGATCTCGAGCACGGAAAGCCCGATCGGCGCCTCGACTTCGTGCCGCCCGCCGGTGCGATCGATGAAGATCATCTTCGGCATGAACGCGTCATTCCAGGATTGCGACGAAAGAAGCTAAGCGGGCGGCGCGGGCGCCAGATCCTCGGCCGCCTGCGCCGCGCCGAGCGCGGCCGCCTCGTCGGAAGCAGCTCCTTGCGCGAGCGCCGCCGCCTCGCGCCGCCGCATCAGCCGCAACAGCGCGAGCCCTGCCGAAGCGGCCGCGCGCTCGACATCCGCGCGATCCGCATCGGAAGCGATCACCGCATGCGTCACCGGGCGCGCGAGCTGTTTTTCGGCGCGGGCGCGCAGGCCGAGCAGCAGGTCCGGAAGTGCTAGGCCCGCGGCCTCGAGCGCGCGGTTACCGTCGCCGTCGGGCAAAATCTCGGCATTGCCGCCGAGCGCGATCGCAACCCGCGCGAGCGCGCCCGCGAGGTCGATGCCGACGGCGGCACCCGGCGCATCATTGTCGATGGGCGCGCCGTCCGGCTCCTCGATCTGGAACAGCTTCATCGCTCAGACGTGGAAGGATTCGCCGCAGCCGCAGCGTCCCTTCTCGTTGGGATTGCGGAAGGTGAAGCCCGATTGCAGCCTGTCCTCGACGAAATCCATCTCGGTGCCGATGATGAACATGGTGGCCTTGGGGTCGATCAGGACGGTGACGCCGTTATGCTCCACCACCTCGTCGAACTTGCCCTTCTCGTCGGCATATTCGAGCGTGTAGGTGAGGCCCGAGCAGCCGCGCGAGCGCACGCCCACGCGAATCCCGGCCGACGCCTTGCCGCGCCTGGCGAGCAGCGCCTGGATGCGCTCGGCCGCCGCATCCGTGACCGTCATCGCTTGCTTTCGCGCCATGATCTCCTCGCCCGCTAGATAGCACCCTTTATGTGGCCCCGGAAACGGCGTTTTTAACCCCGTCCATTGCCAGGCGCCGAACCGCGGCGGCGATCGTCTCGACCGCGAAATCGACCTCCTCCGCTGTATTGCTCCGGCCGAGCCCGATGCGGATCGAGGCGGCGGCAAGCTCGTCGGAAAGCCCAAGCGCCCGCAGCACATAGGAGGGCTCGATCTCGGCCGCGGTGCAGGCCGACCCGGTCGAGAGTGCGAGCGCCGGGCAGGCCGCCATGAGGTCGGGCGCCGGAACGCCCGGAAAGCTGAAATTGAGGTTGCCGGGAAGCCGCCGCTCGGCATCGCCGTTCAGCACCACCCCGGGCACGCGCGCCCGGATGCCGGCAAGGAACCGGCGCCGCAGCGCGAGGAGCCGGTCCGATTCCGTGGCAAGCACATCCTCGGCTTGCGCGGCGGCGGCGCCGATCCCGACGCAGAGCGGCGTCGGCAAGGTGCCCGAGCGCAAGCCGCGCTCCTGGCCGCCGCCGTCGAACAGCGGCGCGATCCGCGCGCGCGGGCGGCGGCGCACGTAAAGCGCGCCGACGCCTTTGGGCCCGTACATCTTGTGGCCGGAGATCGACATGAGATCGAGCCCGAGCCGCGTCACGTCGAGCGGGATTTTTCCCACCGCCTGCGCCGCGTCGCTGTGCAGAAGCGCGCCGCGCGCGCGGCACAGCGATGCTATTTCCGCGAGCGGCTGCACCACGCCGATCTCGTTGTGCGCGGCCATGACCGAGACAAGCGCGGTGCGGTCGTCGAGCGCCGCCTCGAGCCGCGCGAGATCGACGAGCCCGTCCGGCGCCACGGCAAGATAGGTCACGCGAAAGCCCTCGCGTTCGAGCGCGCGGCAGCTTTCGAGCACGCATTTGTGCTCGGTCGCGAGCGTGACGATTTGGTCCTTGCCGAGCGGGCGGTGAAAGTGCGCGGCGCCCTTGACGGCGAGGTTGTTCGCCTCGGTGGCACCCGAGGTGAACACGATCTCGCGCGGCTCGGCGCCGATGAGATGCGCGAGCTGCGCCCGCGCGCGCTCGACCGCGTCGGCCGCCTCGCGGCCATAGACGTGCGTGACCGAGCCGGGATTGCCGAATTTCTCGGTGAACCACGGCAGCATTTCCTCGAGCACGCGCGGGTCGCACGGCGTCGTCGCCTGGTGGTCGAGATATATCGGCGGCTTGTTGCGGGTCATGCGGCATTGGCCCGCGTGCGCGCATAAAGCGCGCCCCAGGCCTCGACGAGATGGTCGATGTCGGCCGCGCTCGTGCTCCAGCCGAGGCTGATGCGTATGGCGCAATCGGCTTCGTCGGGCGGGATGCCCATCGCCTCGAGCACCGGCGAGCGGCGCAGCTTGCCCGACGAGCAGGCCGCGCCCGCGCTCACCATCACTCCGGCAAGGTCGAGCGCCATCACCTGCGTCGCGGCCGGCACGCGCGGCATGGCGATGCACAGCGTGTTGGCGACGCGCGGCGCATTGGCGCCGAAAATGCGCGCATCGGGCGCGATCGCGCGGAGCCGGCGCTCGCCCTCGTCGCGCAAGGCGCCGATGGCCGCGTCAGAGCCGAGACGCTCGGCAGCGCGGCGCGCGGCAATGCCGAATCCGACGATGCCGGCGACATTCTCGGTGCCGGCGCGGCGGCCGCGTTCCTGGCCGCCGCCGCGGATGAGCGGATCGAGCGGCAAGCCGGGCGATGCAACGAGCGCGCCCACGCCCTGCGGCCCGCCGATCTTGTGCGCCGAGAGCGTCAGGAGATCGGCGCCGAGGGCATGGAGATCGAGATGCCGCTTGCCCGCGGCCTGGACCGCATCGATATGGAAGAGTGCCCCCTTCTCGTGCGCGAGGCACGCCGCCTCGGCCACCGGCTGAACGATCCCGGTCTCGTTGTTCGCGAGCATCACGGAGACGAGCGCCGGCGGTTCGCCGGAGGCGAGCAGCCGCGCCAGCGCCGCGAGATCGACCGTGCCGTCGGCGCGCGCCGGCACGAGCTCGACCTCGGGACCCGCACGCAGTGAATCGTGCTCGAGCGCGGAGACGAGGCGGCGGCCCGAAATGCCGCCGAGGACCATCTGGTTTGCCTCGGTGCCGCTGCCGGTGAAGACGACATGATCCGCGGCAGCGCCGGCCAGATCCGCGACCTCGCGCCGCGCGGCTTCGACCGCCTGGCGCGCGGCGCGGCCCGATCGATGCACCGACGAGGCGTTGCCGCAGCGCTCGAGCCATTCAGCCATCGCCGCCGCGACCTCCGGAAGGACCGGCGCCGTCGCGTTCCAGTCGAGATATGTGAGACGGAAGCTCATCGGCAGAAAGCCTATTGCGCCGCGATCGCGTCCTGCTGCGCGCGGTGCAGCGCGCCGCTGCGGCCGAGGCAGCGCCGCTCGCACACGTCGGCGAGCGTCACCGAGCTCAGATAAAGATGAATCTGGTTGCCGAGCTCCTCCCACAGATCGTGCGTGAGGCACCGGCTCTTGGTGCCGGAGCAGCCCATCGGCGCGCCGGGCGTGCAGCGCGTCGCGCGGATCGGCTCGTCGACGGCGAGGATGATGTCGGAGATGCGCGTGTCCTCGGCGCCATGCACCAGGAGATAGCCGCCGCCGGGCCCGCGCACGCTGCGCACGAGGCCGCCGGTGCGGAGCTTGGCGAAGAGCTGTTCGAGATAGGAGAGCGAGATCGCCTGGCGCTCGGCAACCTCGGCCAAGGTCACGGGATTGCCGCCGCCGTGCTTGGCGATGTTGACCATGGCCATCACGGCATAGCGCCCCTTGGTGGTGAGCCTCATCGGCGTTCTCCTCGCTAGCGGCGCCCGCCCGCCGCCTCTTCGCGCGGCTCCTCGACCGGGAAGGGGACGGTGCGCCGCGGCGCCTCGCGCTGGCGTTCGATTTCCTCGAGCCGGGCCTTCAAGGCCGCCACCTCGGTCATCATGCCGGAAAGGGCATGGGCCACAGGGTCCGGTATCTCGTCGCACGGCGTGCCGTAAGGCAGGAACTGCGGCTTTTCCTCCTTCTTGTCGCTGCCGAGCGGGCGCGCCGGGATGCCGACGACCGTGACGCCGGGCTCGACCGCGGCGAGCACCACGGCATTGGCCCCGACGCGCGCGCCGCGGCCGACCGTGAAGGCGCCCAGCACCTTGGCGCCGGCGCCGACGATGACGCCATCGGCCAAGGTCGGATGGCGCTTGCCGCGGCTCAGCGACGTGCCGCCCAAGGTCACGCCCTGGTACAGGGTCACGTCGTCGCCGATCTCGGCGGTTTCGCCAATCACCACCCCCATGCCGTGGTCGATAAAGAGGCGCCGGCCGATCTGCGCCCCGGGGTGGATCTCGATGCCGGTCAAAAGCCGCCCGAGATGGGACACCAGACGCCCGAGCACGAGCCAGCCCCGCGCCCACAGGCAATGCCCCAGGCGATAGAACCGCAGGGCGTGAAATCCGGGGTAGCACAGCACCACCTCGAGCGCCGAGCGCGCCGCAGGGTCGTGCTGCAGCACGGTGTCGATTTCTTCGCGCAGGTTTTTGAATGCCATCGGAATCACTGTGCTAGAATCGCAGCCAAAGCGCAGCTTGCCACATGGCGACGCAAAACCCAGGCAGCGGCGGAGGCGCGACGTTAACGAGACCAAGTGGAGTAGTCAAGTTTATGCGGTGTATCGTCTTGATAGTGGGCGGGAAAGTCCCCTTCACCCGCCCGGATATAGGGTCTCTTATTGGACGCCGCGCATGCCTGAGGTGGTGATCAACGGGCCCGAAGGGCGGCTCGAGGGGCGCTATCACAATTCCAAGCAGGAGAACGCACCGATCGCCCTCATGCTGCACCCGCACCCGCAGCATGGCGGCACCATGAACAACAAGGTGGTCTATACGCTCTACCACGCCTTCGTGAAGCGCGGCTTCTCGGTGCTGCGTTTCAATTTCCGCGGCGTCGGAAAGAGCCAGGGCATCTTCGACCGCGGCGAGGGCGAGCTGTCGGATGCCGCCGCCGCGCTCGACTGGCTGCAAAGCTATAACGCCAACGCCACCGCATGCTGGATCGCCGGGTTTTCGTTCGGCGCCTGGATCGGCATGCAGCTCCTGATGCGGCGGCCCGAAATCGACTCCTTCATCGCCGTGGCGCCGCCCGCCGACGCGTTCGATTTCGGCTTCCTCGCGCCCTGCCCTGCCTCGGGCCTCATCGTCCAGGGCGACCGCGACCAGCTCGTCTCGGCGGACGCGGTGCAGCGTCTCGCCACCAAGCTCGCGCACCAGCGCGATATCCGCGTCGCGCTCCAGCTCATCCCCGGCGCCGACCATTTCTTCCACAACCACCTCGAGGCGCTGGCGGCCGTGATCGACCGCTATCTCGAAGAGCCGCACAAGCGGCGCGAGGCGGTGGCGGCGGGGCGGTAGGGAAGTTGACCTAATCCGCGAACGGATCGCGGACCAGGACGGTGTCGTCGCGCTCGGGGCTGGTGGAGAGAAGGGCGACCGGGGCCTCGATCAGCTCCTCGATGCGGCGGATATATTTGATGGCGAGCGCCGGTAGCTCGGCCCACGAGCGCGCGCCGCGCGTGCTTTCGCTCCAGCCTTCGATGGTCTCGTAGACGGGCTCGGCCTCGGCCTGGCCGCGCGCGTCGGCCGGCAGGCGGTCGAGCACGAGGTTGCCGCGGCGATAAGCGGTGCAGACCTTGATCTCCGCGAAACCGTCGAGCACGTCGAGCTTGGTCAGCGCGATGCCGTCGATGCCGGCGACCTTGACCGCCTGGCGCACCATCACCGCATCGAACCAGCCGCAGCGGCGCTTGCGCCCGGTGACGACGCCGAATTCCTTGCCGCGCTCGCCCAGAAGCTGGCCGATGCCGTCGGTGAGCTCGGTCGGAAACGGGCCGCTGCCAACGCGGGTCGTATAGGCCTTGGTGATGCCGAGCACATATCCGACCGCGCCCGGCCCGATGCCGGACCCGGAAGCTGCCTCGCCCGGATGCGTGTGCGACGAGGTGACGTAAGGGTACGTGCCGTGATCGACGTCGAGCATCACGCCCTGCGCGCCCTCGAACAGGATGCGGCGCCCGGCGCGCTTGGCCTCGTCGAGAAGGCGCCAGACCTGATCGACATAGGGCAGCACCTTGGGCGCCACCTCGACGAGCGCGTCGAGCAACGGCTTGCCCTCGATCTCGGCGGCGCCGAGGCCGCGCAGCAGCGCGTTGTGATGCAGCAGCAGCTCGTCGAGCTTTTGCGCAAGCGCCGCAGGATCGGCCAGGTCGCACACGCGGATGGCGCGGCGCCCGACCCGGTCCTCGTAGGCGGGACCGATGCCGCGCCCGGTCGTGCCGATGCGGTTGGCGCCCCGCGCTTCCTCGCGCGCGCGGTCGATCGCCGCGTGCGACGGCAGGATGAGCGCCGCATTGTCGGCGAGCCGCAGCGATTCCGGCGTGACGGTGACGCCCTTCAGACGGATCGCCTCGATCTCGCGCACCAGCGCCCACGGATCGACGACGACGCCGTTGCCGATGATCGACAGCTTCCCGGGCCGCACCACGCCCGACGGCAACAGGCTCAAGCGATACTCGGTGCCGTTGATGACGAGCGTATGGCCGGCATTGTGGCCGCCCTGGAAGCGCACCACGACATCGGCGCGCTGCGACAGCCAGTCGACGATCTTGCCCTTGCCCTCATCGCCCCATTGGGCGCCGATCACCGCGACATTGGCCATGAGCCGCCCTCAGCCTAGGGAAACGATCTTGTCACCCTCGAGCCGATGGGTGCAATCGAGCCGCCGTGCCTCGGAAGCGGCATCGGCGACGGGCGCCAATCCTGCGACCGTGACCCAGCCTTCGCCGTGCCAGCGCCGCGCCGCCGCGTCCGACGTGCCGGCCGGCACGAACAGGCGCTTGCCCTGTTTCTGCGCCGGCGCGGCCAGCATGATCGTGTCGGTGTAGAGCGTGAAGCCGGTCGCGTCCTCGCCCGCCTCGGCGGTGCGATAGCGCCCGCCGCGCCCAACCTCGCCGGAAAGCCCGCGGGCGAAGAAGGCGAAGCTGATGCCGGTGTGATATTCGAAGCCGCGATTCTCGACCGGATCGACCGTCACCGTGAGCCCCGGCACGCGCGTCTCGAGCCCGGCGACCACCGCTTCGAGCCGGGCGCGCTCGGATGAAGCGGCGCGCGGCAGGTCGAGCGCGGCGAGCGCCTTCAAGGCCGGGCGCGCGAGCCCGGCGGCGCGCAGCAATTTGCCGAGGATGTCGCTGGCGCGGCCGCCGACGGCTTCGGTCCCGGCCGCGTCCTTGTGATCCAACGGCGCGCGCACCGCGGCGATTTGCGCGTCGCTCAGACCGAGCGCGCGGCACACGGACGGAACCAAGGTCGGCAGCGAGAGATCGACCGAGAGTCCGGCGATGCCGAGCGTGCCGAGCGCTTCGGCCGCGACCGCGACGACTTCGAGATCGGCGGCGACGGAATCGGAGCCGATGAGTTCGGCGCCGACCTGTCCCACCTGGCGCTCGGGCCTGATCTCGCTGCCCTTGACGCGCAGCACCTGGCCCGCATAGCAGAGCCGCAACGGGCGCGGCGCGTCCTTCAATCGCGTCGTCGCGATCCGCGCCACTTGCGGCGTCATGTCGGCCCTGAGCCCGATCATGCGCTGCGACACCGGGTCCATGAGGCGGAACGTGTCCTTCGCCATGGCGGCGCCGGCGCCCGAGAGAAGATTTTCCTCGTATTCGGCCAAGGGCGGCTTCACCCGCTCGTAGCCGTTCACCGCCAGCACCGCGGTGAGGCGGTGGACGATCTCGGCCTCCCACGCCGCGTCGGGCGCCAAAAGGTCGCACAGCCCCTGCGGCAGAAGGGCGGGGTGAAGCGCGTCGTTCATGCGCGCGGGATAGCCCATCCCAGTTGACTCGGAAAGCCATTTCGTCCATTCCCCGGCGCAAAGAACCGAAGGAGGCGAGAGCCATGAAGATCATCGCGATCGAAGAGCATTACTCGACGCCGCTTTACCGCGAGAAGGTCAAGGCGAACGAGTTCCGCAGCTTCTATGTCAAGTCGCGCGGCGAGCAGATCGGGCACGACATCGTCAAGGAGCTTGCCGACCTGACCGGCTCGCGCATCGCGCAGATGGACGCGCACGGCGTCGATGTGCAGGTGCTGTCCTTCACCTCGCCGGGCGCGCAGGGCTTTGCCGCCGACGAGGCGATCCCGATGGCGAAGGACGCCAACGACCGGCTCGCCGCGACGATGAAGGCGCACCCGACGCGCTTTGCCGGATTCGCAGCACTTCCGACCGCGGCGCCCGAGGCGGCAGCCGAGGAGCTCGAGCGCTGCGTCAAGGATTTGAAGTTCGTCGGCACGATGATCCACGGCCACACGCGCGGCGAATTCCTGGACGACAAGAAGTTCTGGCCTGTGTTCGCGCGGGCGGAGAAGCTCGACGTGCCGATCTATCTGCATCCGACGCTGCCGGCGCCGGCGGCGATCAAGGCCTATTTCGAAGGCTTCGAGGAGATCGCGCGCGCCGGCTGGGGCTTTGCGATCGATACCTCGATCCATTTCCTGCGAATTCTGTTTTCCGGCGTGTTCGATGAATATCCGCGGCTGAAGATCATCCTCGGGCATTTGGGCGAGGGCCTGCCCTTCGCCATGCATCGCCTCCACGACCACACCTATCGCGCGGCGAAGCACCGCGGATTGAAGCGCACGCCGCTCGACTACATCCGCGACAATCTCTACGTCACGACGAGCGGCAACTGGTACGAGCCCGCCTTCGTCTGCACGCTCATGGCGATGGGCGCCGACAGCATCCTGTTCGCGATCGACTGGCCCTACGAGGCGAACAAGACAGGCATGGAATTCTTCAACCAGCTCGCGCTCAATGACATCGACAAGGAAAAGATCGCGCACGGCAATGCCGAGCGGATTTTGAAGCTGAAGTGATCGGACGATGGCCGTGCGTCCTTCGACTGCGCGAAGCGCGCAGTCGAAGGACGCACGGCTTATTTGTTGCCGCGCAAAGCTTTCGCGAGCCTGAGGCGGAGCGCGTTCAGGCGGATGAAGCCCTCGGCGTCGCGCTGGTCGTAGACCTGGTCGGCCTCGAACGTCACGTGGGCGAGGCTGTAGAGCGATTTGGCGGATTTGCGGCCGACGACGCGGACGTGGCCCTTGTAGAGTTTGAGGCGCACCGTGCCTTCGACATACTCCTGGCTCTTGTCGATCAAGGCCTGCAGCATCTCGCGCTCGGGCGCGAACCAGAAGCCGTTATAGACGAGCTCGGCATAGCGCGGCATGAGATCGTCTTTCAAATGCGCGGCGCCCCGGTCGAGCGTGATGCTCTCGATGCCGCGGTGCGCGGCGTGCAAAATCGTGCCGCCCGGCGTCTCGTAGACGCCCCTCGACTTCATGCCGACGAAGCGGTTCTCGACCAGATCGACGCGGCCGATGCCATGCTTGCCGCCGAGCTCGTTGAGCCGCGCCAAGAGCTTCGCCGGCGACAGGCGCGCGCCGTTCACCGCGACGGCATCGCCGCGCAAAAACTCGATCTCGACATATTCGGGCTTGTCCGGCGCCTCCTCGGGGGCGACGGTGCGGCTGAACACGAATTCCTTGGGCTCGATCCACGGGTCTTCGAGCACCTTGCCCTCGGCCGAGATGTGGAGAAGGTTGGCGTCGGTCGAGAATGGCGCCTCGCCGCGCTTGTCGGCGGCGATCGGGATCTGGTGTTTTTCCGCGTAGTCGAGCAGCGCCGTGCGCGAGTTCAAATTCCACTCGCGCCAGGGTGCGATCACGCGGATGTCGGGTTTCAGGGCGTAATAGGTCAGCTCGAAGCGCACCTGGTCGTTGCCCTTGCCGGTGGCGCCGTGCGCCACCGCGTCGGCGCCGACCTGGTTCGCGATCTCGATCTGGCGCTTGGCGATCAAGGGCCGCGCGATCGAGGTGCCGAGGAGATACTCGCCCTCGTAGAGCGCGTTGGCGCGGAACATCGGGAAGACGAACTCGCGCACGAACTCCTCGCGCAGATCGTCGACGAAGATTTCCTTGACGCCCATGAGCTTCGCCTTGGCGCGCGCCGGCTCGAGCTCCTCGCCCTGGCCGATGTCGGCGGTGAAGGTCACGACCTCGCAGCCATAGGTCTCCTGAAGCCATTTCAGGATGACCGACGTGTCGAGCCCGCCCGAATAGGCGAGCACCACTTTCCTGAGCTGCTCGGGCATCGTCTTTCCAAATACGTTCGCGCGGGCTTAGCATGGGCCATGGCCGAGTGCACGATCTATCGCACCCCGCGCCGCGCCACGTCGCGGAAGACGGAGGCGAAGGAGGCGGAGCTCGACACGCCCGCGAGCGCGCGATGATTCGCGGCTTCAGCGATCATGCGGCCAACGAGCGGACATACCTTGCCTGGGTGCGCACCGGCATCGCCGTGATCGCCTTCGGCTTCGTCATCGAGCGCTTCAATCTGTTCCTGCTGGCGATCGCAAGCTCGGCCTCGGTCGAAGCGGCGCAGCGCGTGCGGCTCGAGCGGCTGTCGGGGCCGCTCGGGCGCTACGACGGCGCGGCGCTCATCGTCGGCGGGCTTGCGCTGATCCTCGCCGCCACGTTTCGCTTCATCCGCACCGGGCGGCAGCTCGACGATGCCGAGACGCACACCGCGAGCGGACTGCGCGCCGAGTTGATCCTGTCGGCGGCGCTCGTGGTGTTCGTCGCGGTATTCAGCACGTATCTCGTGCTCGGCTGAATTACGGGCTCGCTGCCGCAGCCTCGCGCTTCAGCAGTTCGCTCTTCCTGAGCTTCACGCTGTCGGATTTGAGCTGGCCGCACGCGGCCAGGATGTCGCGGCCGCGCGGCGTGCGGACCGGCGAGGGATAGCCCGCTTCGTTGACGATGTCGGCAAAGGCCGCGATCGAGCGCGCGGTCGAGCATTCGAACGGCGCGCCGGGCCAGGGATTGAACGGAATGAGGTTCACCTTGGCCGGAATGCCGGCGATGAGACGCACCAGTTCCTGCGCCTCGGCCGGGCTGTCATTGACGCCCTTCAGCATCACGTATTCGAAGGTGATGCGGCGCGCGTTGGAGGCGCCCGGATATGTCCGGCACGCCGCCATCAGCTCGGCCAAGGGATATTTCTTGTTGAGCGGCACGAGCACGTCGCGCAGCTCGTCGGTCACCGCATGGAGCGAGACGGCGAGGTTGACGGCCAGCTCCTCGCCGCAGCGCTGCATCATCGGCACGACGCCCGCGGTCGAGAGCGTGATCTTGCGGCGCGACACCGAGAGGCCCTCGTTGTCGAGGACGATCTTCACCGCCGCCGCGACATGCTCGTAATTGTAGAGCGGCTCGCCCATGCCCATGAGCACGATGTTGGTGAGTTGGCGGTCGTCCTTGGGCGAGGGCCATTCGCCGAGCGCGTCGCGCGCCGCCATCACCTGGCCCACGATCTCGGCCGCATCGAGATTGCGCACCAGGCGCTGCGTGCCGGTGTGGCAGAACTTGCAGGTGAGCGTGCAGCCGACTTGCGAGGATATGCAGAGCGTGCCGCGATCCTCCTCGGGGATGTGGACGCACTCGGCCTCCTGCCCGTCGGCAAAGCGCAGCAGCCATTTTTGCGTGCCGTCGTCCGAGCGCTGGGCGCGCGCGACCTCGGGCCTCGCAACGACATAGCGCTCGTCGAGATCGGCGCGGAACGATTTCGCGAGCGAGCTCATTGCCGCGAAATCGGCGACGCCGCGGTGATAGATCCAGTGCCAGAGCTGGCGCGCGCGATAGGGCTGGGCGCCGATCGCGGCGAGTTCCGCCGCAAGCTCGGCGCGCGACAATCCGACCAGGTTTTTGCGCGCGTCCATGATGGCAGGATATAGGGGCTCGGCGCCGCTTCGGCAAAGTCAGCGCTTGACGCCGCAGGCCTTGTCGATGGCGGCCAGCGCCTTGTCGAAGCCGGCGAGCGCGTAGGCGTCGGTGGTGGCGGTGCCGCGCACCGAGCTGCCCTTCAAGGTCGCGCGCTTGCCTTTGGCGAGCGCCTCGGCGATCGCCTTGTCGGTCGCGGCATCGGGCGCCCAGGCCGCGTCCTTGTCGGTGAACAGCGTGAACTTCTTCCCGTCCACCTCGAGGTCGGCCGAGGCGCCGGGCTTGTACGGATAACCCGCGTCGAAATGGACGACGTTCAAGGCTTTCTCGGCCGGGCGATGCGTGACGTAGAGGTCGATCCGGCCGCGGTTGAGGTTGGCGGGCTCGGTCTTCTCGGGCGAGCCCACGAGGTAGCAGACCTTGCCGCCCTTCTCGGCATAGGCGAGCGCGGTCCAGCCCTGGGACGCCAGCAATTGCTGCGTGCCCCCCTCCTGGGCAAAGGCGGCGGGCGCGAGGGCGAGGGCGAGGGCGAGGGCGGCCGGAAAGCGCAGCATGGGCCTACCATACCGGAGGGGGCCGAGTCGTGCCAAGCGCCCCGCTAAAAAATAAGCCATTGTTTTTATTCACAAAAAATTGGGTTCGTTCGGTAATTTTGCGGAATTGGCTTCGTTTCGCAGTCCGCTCGAAATCGCTCGTTGCCGCGCAAGCAGGAAACCGGAGGCGCTTGCCGAATTGGGTTCGTTCGGTAATTTCACGCGCCGCCCCCGCCGTTCCCTTCCCTGCCCGCGAAGTCGGGAGGGAAATGCGTACGGGACCAATATGGGCGGCTTCGCGCGCCGGGTCAACCGGCGCGGGGGGCGCGGCGTTGACAGGGCAAAGCGGCATCCCCATACTTTCGCGCTTTCCCGCCGCCCGGCGGCACCTGGGAGCAATCTCGATGATGCGCGAGCGACGATAGGGTCACGACGGCGGACCTTCCCTACCCGATTCGCGCAGGAGAGCAGCACGTGATTCCCCCGGTCTTGCCGACCTACGCTCGCGCCGATCTGGCGTTCGAGCGCGGCGAAGGAGCCTATCTCTTCTCGACCGACGGACGGCGCTTCCTCGATTTCTCGAGCGGCGTCGCCGTCACGTCCTTGGGCCACGCCCATCCGCATCTCGTGGCATCGCTGAAGGCGCAGGCGGAGAAATTGTGGCATTGCTCGAACCTCTACCGCGTTCCGGGCCAGGAGCGCGCGGCCGAGCGGCTCGTCGCCGCAAGCTTCGCCGACACGGCGTTCTTCTGCAATTCGGGCGCCGAGGCGATGGAGTGCGCGATCAAGGTCGCGCGCAAATACCACGCCGCCACCGGCCATCCCGAGCGCGAGCGCCTCGTCTGCTGCACCGGCTCGTTCCACGGCCGCACGCTCGCGACGCTCGCCGCCGCGGGGAACCAGAAATATCTCGACGGGTTCGGGCCGCCCGCACCCGGCTTCGACCATGTCGCCTACGGCAATCTCAACGAGATGCGCGCGGCGATCGGCCCCGAGACCGCCGGCATCGTGGTCGAGCCGGTGCAGGGCGAAGGCGGGCTCGCCACGGCAAGCGCCGAGTATCTCGAGGGCTTGCGCGCGATCTGCGACGAGTTCGGCATTCTCCTCGTGTTCGACGAGGTGCAGAGCGGCATGGGCCGCACCGGAAAACTCTTCGCCTATCAATGGGCGAAGATGGCGCCCGACGTGATGGGGCTCGCCAAGGGCCTGGGCGGCGGATTTCCGGTGGGCGCGTGCCTCGCCACCGAGCGCGCGGCGGTGGGCATGGTCGCCGGCACGCACGGCTCGACCTTCGGCGGCAATCCGCTTGCCATGTCGGCTGCGAACGCCGTCCTCGACGTGATGCTGGCGCCCGGATTCTTCGAGCAGGTCGGGCGCGTGGCGGCGGCGCTGCGGCGCCGGCTCGAGGCGATCGCGAAGGAATGGCCCGCGATCTTCGCCGAGGTGCGCGGCAAGGGGCTGCTCGTGGGGTTGCGCTGCACTGTCGGCAACGGCGAGGTGGTCGCGCGCTTGCGGCGCGAGGGACTGCTGGCGGTGGCGGCGGGCGAGAATGTCGTGCGCCTTCTGCCGCCGCTCATCATCGACGAGCGCCACGTCGAGGAAGCGTGCGGCATCGTTGCGCGGGTGGCGCGGCAATGGACGCCATGACCAAGGCGCGGCCGCGCCACTTCCTCGATCTCGACCGGATCGACGCGGCGACGCTCCGCCGTCTCCTCGACAAGGGCCACGAGTTCAAGCGGGGTGCTGCGACGGAGCGGCTTGCCGGCAAGATCCTCGCCATGATCTTCGAGAAGCCGTCGACCCGGACCCGGCTTTCGTTCGAGGTCGCGATCAAGCAACTGGGCGGCGATGCGATCGTCATGACGTCGAGCGACAGCCAGCTCTCGCGCGGCGAGACCATGGCCGACACGGCGCGCGTGCTGTCGCGCTATGTCGACGGCGTGATGATCCGCACCGGCAGCGCCAGGAAGCTCGAGGAGCTCGCGGCGAACGCGACGGTGCCGGTCGTGAACGGGCTCACCGATCTCTCGCATCCGTGCCAGATCATGGCCGACGTGATGACGCTCGAGGAGCGCAAGGGGCCGGCCCCGGGCAAGATCGTCGCCTGGTGCGGCGACGGCAACAACGTGGCGACGAGCTGGATCCACGCCGCGGCGCGCTTCGGCTTCGAGCTGCGGCTCGCCTGCCCGAAGGCGCTCGCTCCGCCGGCAAAGGCGGTCGCCTGGGCCACGGGCGAAGGCGCCTCCGTCAGCGTGACCGACGATCCCAATGAGGCGGCCAAGGGCGCCGACTGCATCGTCACCGATACCTGGGCCTCGATGGGGGTCGCGGACCCGAAGGCGCGCGCCGAGATGCTGCTGCCCTATCGGGTCGATGCGCGGCTCATGGCAGAAGCGAAGCCGGACGCCATCTTCATGCACTGCCTCCCGGCAACGCGCGGCCAGGAAGTGACGGCAGACGTGATCGACGGCCCGCAATCGGCCGTCTGGGACGAGGCCGAGAACCGCCTCCACGTCCAGAAGGCGATCCTCGCCTGGTGCATGGGGTAGGCAGGCGGCTTGAACATCGCGGCAACAGCGCCAACATCTGCGCGGCAATGCGCAATCTTCTCGAAGACGATCTCGTCCAGCCGTTCCAGATCGATTCGTTCGAGCTGCGCGGGCGGCTCGTGCGCCTCGGGCCGCTCGTCGATCGGATCCTGACGCGGCACGATTATCCCGAGCCCGTGGCGGAGCTTCTCGGCGAGGCGATCGCGCTCGCCGTGGCGCTCGCGCGCGCGCTCAAATACGAGGGCGTGTTCACCTTGCAGACGAAGGGCGACGGGCCGGTGCGGCTCATGGTGGCGGACGTCACCACGGCCGGCGCGGTGCGGGGATATGCCCAGGTCGATCGGGCGCGGCTCGAGCAGGTGATGGCGGCAGGCGCCGCGGCGGCGCAAGGGCCGGTGCCGCGGCTGCTGGGCGCGGGCTATCTCGCGATGACCGTCGATCAGGGCGAGCATACCGAGCGCTATCAGGGCATCGTCGAGCTGCAGGGCGCGAGCCTCGTCGAGTGCGTCCATCACTATTTCCGCCAAAGCGAGCAGGTCGAGGCCGGGCTCAAAGTGGCGGTGGCGCGCGTCGCCGATCGCGACGGGCGCCTCGGCTGGCGCGCCGGGTGCCTCATGATCGAGCGCCTGCCGCCCGCGGACCGGCTCGCGCGCGAGGACGAAGAGGACGGCTGGCGGCGCGCCATGATCCTGATGAGCTCGAGCACTTCCAAAGAGCTGGTCGATCCGGCGCTGTCGCCCGAGGATCTTCTCTACCGCCTGTTCCACGAGGAGGGCGTGCGCGCCTATCGCAAGCGCAAGCTCGAGGCGCAATGCCGCTGCTCGCGCGGCCGCGTCGAGACCATGCTGCGCGCGCTCGACAAGGACGACGTGCGCGACATGACGGTCGACGGCAATATCCTCGTCACCTGCGAGTTCTGCAGCGCGGTCTATGCGTTCGCCGAGGACGAGGTCGCGGCACTCGCCGCTGGCTGAGCCTCGCCCGAGCGGGCGACTTGAAAACGCCGCACTTGGCGTGCAACTCTCGGGCGCCCCCGGTCCCTCGGAAGAAAGCCCATGCAAGCACAGTTCCGGCGTGCCTTAGTCATCGCGCTCTTTGCGGTAGCGTCGTGCTCGACGCCGCCGCCGCGGCCGACATACCCGGACATCCGCTTCACGTCCGCGCCGCCCTTGCAGCTCGACGTCGCTTCGATCGACGTGCAGCAGGCTTACGAGATGCCGTTCAAGGAGCCCAATGTCGAGCACCAGTTCCCGGTGCCGCCGGCGCGCGCGCTCGAGAACTGGGCGCATGACCGGCTGAAGGCCGCGGGCCGGGCCGGGCGCGCCGTCTTCGTGGTCCGCGTCGCGAGCGTGACCGAGACCGACCTGCCGGTGCAGCAGGGCATTTCCGGCGTGTTCACGACCGAGCCCTCGGAGCGCTACGACCTTACCATCACGGCGGCGCTCACCATCAATCAGAACGGGCTCGACGTGCACACCGCCAACGTCACGACGACGCGCTCGCAAAGCCTGCTCCAGGGGATCACGCCCAACGACCGCGACAAGGCCTGGTACGACATGACGAAGGCGGCGATGGCGGATTTCGACAAGCAGATGGAGGCCGAGATCCGCAATTCGTTCGGCGACTACCTGGTGCGGTAGCCGCCGGCAGCCGTCAGCTCAAACGTTGGTCAGCGCGCCGCCGGATGGCGCGGCGATGATGGCCAGAAACTCGCGCCGGGTGGCGGCGTCGCTGCGGAACGCGCCGAGCATGCGCGAGGTCACCATGGCGACGCCCGGCTTGTGCACGCCGCGCGTGGTCATGCATTGGTGCGCCGCCTCGATCACCACGGCGACGCCCTTGGGGCGCAGCACCTCGTCGAGCGTGTTGGCGATCTGCGCCGTCATCTTCTCCTGGATCTGCAGGCGCTTGGCATAGAGCTCGACGAGCCGCGCGAGCTTCGAGATGCCGACGACGCGCGTCGCCGGCAGATAGGCCACATGCGCCTTGCCGATGATCGGCGCGATGTGATGCTCGCAATGGCTCTCGAAGCGGATGTCCTTCAGCACGACCATCTCGTCGTAGCCGTCGGTCTCCTCGAAGGTGCGCGCCAGAAGCTCGACCGGATCCTCGGCATAGCCCGCGAAATACTCGTCGAACGCGCGCACGACGCGGCCGGGCGTGCCGCGCAGTCCCTCGCGGTCGGGATCGTCCCCGGCATATTCGAGCAGGAGGCGCACCGCCCCTTCCGCCGCCTCGCGCGACGGGCGCGCGCGCAGCACGGGGCCCGCGCGCTTCGTGTCGAGTGCATGAATATCGGCAGGCTTCGACGCCATGTTCTTTCCTTCCGACTCTTTCCTAGTTCAGCCTGACCGCCTGATGCGGGCTGTCGAGCGAGAAGGCGGGCACGGCGACGGAGAACGAGCCGCCGTCGCCCGTCTCCATTTCGTAGCTGCCCACCATGATGCCCGACGGCGTCGCCAAGGGCGTGCCGCTCGTGTATTCGAAGGCCTCGCCCGGACGCAGCACCGGCTGCTCGCCGACGACGCCGGGACCGCGCACCTCCGACAACCGGCCGAACGCGTCGGTGATGCGCCAATGGCGCCGGCGCAGCTGCACGGTCTCCATCCCCTTGTTCTCGATCCGCACGTGGTAGGCCCAGACGAAATGGTTGTCGCCAGGCCGCGACTGCTCCTCGAGAAAGACGGGCTTCACCGTCACCGTGATCGATCGCGTCGTCTCCTGGTACAAGAACGCGGGCCTTTCTTCGCTCCAAGGGAGCTTATTTTGTACCGGGGGCAAACCACGTCAAGGCGGGCGTCGAACGCCTCGTCCCGCGCGCGGCACGGGCGCCGGGCCGTCCGCTTAATAAATCCTAACGAGGATTCGCGCGTCCGAAGGTGCGCCACGCGTGCCAACCAAGGTCGAATAGGGTATGATGGTTAGCAACCAACGGCTGCGGGTCGTCGCGCCTCGCCATGTCGGATCCTCTCGGCCAAGACGCAGCACAGCGGGATCCCGCAAGCGCTGAAGGAAGCGCCGACCGGCCAGCCTTCCCGGACGAGACCGCGAGCGGTTCGCTGTTCACCGACACGGCATCGGCCGTCGATCAGGATGCCGAGCCGAAAACTCCGAATGGCGCGCCAGCCCAAGATCGGGCCCATCGCGCTTTCGCCTACATAGCGGAAGCGAGCGCTCCCGGTCCCGCTCCGTCCGAACCTGAGCCCGACGCTCGGTCCAGCACGTTCAATTCATTCGATCCGCTGCCCGCGCCGCAAATCATCAGCGGCGCTGCGCTCGAGGCGGCGGGTCCACCGGAAGCGCCCGCCGCTCCGTCCGGCGGCAGCGACGCCCTGTTCCCTGCCATCGTCAGCGCCACCGATCCGGTTTCCGACAACGCCGATGAAGCGGTACAGGGCGACGCCGCCCGCAGCACCTATGACGTCACCGGCGCGGGCATCAAGATCGGCATCATTTCCGACAGCTTCAATCTGCATGGCGGCGCCGCGACCGACGAGGCCGACGGGGCGCTGCCCGCCGCAAGCTCGGTCCACATTCTGAAGGACGGATCGAGCGGCAGCGACGAAGGCCGCGCGATGGCGCAGATCGTCCATTCGATCGCGCCCGGCGCGCAAATCTATTTCTACACCGTGGGCTCGACCGACGCCGGCATGGCGCAGGCGATCGCCGCGCTGCAGCAGGCCGGCTGCCAGATCATCGTCGACGATGTGAGCTTTCTCGACGAGCCGTTCTACGAGGAAGGCGGCACGATCTCGCAGGCGGTCAATCAAGCGGTGGCGGACGGCACGACCTATTTCACCGCCGCCAATAATTTCGCGCAGTCCTACTACGAGGGGGTTTTCAATCCGATCTCGACCGGCGGCGTCAAGGCCGAGGATTTCAATGTCGCCGGCGCGCCGCATGCCTGGCTCGAACCGATCTCGATCCCGCTCGGCGCCACGGTCATCGTCGATCTGCAGTGGGCGCAGCCGTTTCTCACCTCCGACGGCGCCGCGAACGGGACCGGCTCCGCCAACAGCCTCGCCTACAAATTGCTCAATTCCTCGCAAGTGACGGTGAATTCCGGGACCGCCAACGATATCGGCAGCGATCCGCTGCAGGTTGGCGAATACCGGAACAACACGTCGAGCACCACTTTCTATCTCGAGGTCTATCAGAACGTCGCGGGCGGGCCCACCCCGGGGCAGTTCAAGATCATCGTCGAAGACGACTCGTTCACGCCGGTCGCCTTCAACGACCCGAACGCCTCGACGGGCTCGGGCACGGTGCTGGGTCACGAGGCGGATCCGAACGCGATCACGGTCGGCGCAGTGCCCGAGAGCAATCCCGCGACGCTCGAGCCCTACACCGCAAGCGGTCCGGGCGAGTTCCTGTACGATGCGAACGGCAAACTGCTCGCGGCGCCGGTTTCGGGCGGCAAGGTCAACCTGCTCGCACCCGACGGCAACTCGACGAGCGTGTTCAACCCGTTCTATGGCACGTCCGCGGCCGCGCCCGCGGCGGCGGCGGTCGGCGCGCTCACGCTTCAGGCGAACGGCGCGCTCGATCCCTCCGACATCGACAACATCCTCGGTGATTCGGCAACGCCCGTCGCCGGCAGCGTCACGCGCACGGGCGCGGGCCTCGTCGATGCGGACCTGGCGGTCGCCGAAGCCGAGACGCTCACCTTCAGCGAGACCGCGTCGAACGGCACGCTGCTCGGCACGCACCTCAACGACACATTCGCCGGCGGCCCAGGCAGCCATACGATCAACGGCGAGGGCGGTATCGACACGCTCGATTATTCCGCAGCGCCGGCTTCGGTCACGGTCAATTTCGCCACTGGAACGGCTCTGAACGGCTATGGCGGGACCGACAGCTTCACGAACATAGAGATCGCCAAGGGCTCGGCCTTCGCCGATGCGTTCGTGTCGGCGGCGGCGGGCGAGACGCTCTATGGCGGCGGCGGGCTCGACAGCGTCGATTTCAGCGCCCTCGCCGGCGCCGGGCTGCTGGCGCTCGACGGCGGCAGCTTCGCCGCCGACCAGGGCAGCTCGAGCGGCAGCAATGCCGGCACGATCGATGCCGGAAACGGCAGCTCGCTCGAGATTTTCGGCACGCTCGCCAATGCCGGCAGCCTCATCGCGAACAGCGGCGATCTCGATGTCACGGGCGCGCTCGGCGGGCTCGGCTCGGCGCTCGTCGAGAATGGCGGCGTGTTCGAGCTTGGCGGGACCGATGCGGCGGGCGTGGCCTTCGGCGGCACGGCAAGCACGCTGAAGCTCGACGCGCCCACGGGTTTTGGCGGCGCGATTTCCGGGCTCGTCCTCGGCGACATCCTCGATCTCGTCGACACGCAAGTGGCAGGCGCCACGGTCTTGGGATCGACGCTCAGCATCACCGAAAGCGGCGGCACGCTGCTCACCTACACGGTCTCGGGCGCGCTCGCCGGCAATCACTTCGCCGTCACCGGCGACGGCTCGACCGGAAGCGACCTCATCCTCGCGAGCGGCGCCGGCAGCGTTGCGCTCGCGCAGGCGACGCTCATCACGCCATCGCCGCTGGCGCTCGGCAATGCCCGGGTGGGCGGCACGCTGAGCCAGGCGCTCAGCATCGCCAACAGCGCCGCGCCGCCGGCCGAAGCGCTCGACGTATCGCTCGGGCCAACGACCGGCGATGCCACAGCGTCGGGCGCGATCTCGCTGCTCGCCGCCGGTTCTTCCGATGCGAGCGACATCGTGGCCGGGCTCGGCACCGCGTCGGCCGGCGCGCAGTCGGGCACGGTCGCGCTTAGCTTCTCCTCGGATGGGACTGGCACAGACGGCCACGGGCAAACGAGCCTGCCGGGCGGCACCGTCTCGCTCACCGGCGCGGTCTATCGCGAGGCGGCTTTTTCGGTCGGCCCCCTCTCGTCGCCGCTCATCGTCCATGTCGGCGACAGCGTTTCCCTGCCGCTCAGCATCGCCAACAGCGCAGCGTCGGACGGCTATTCCGAGAATCTGCTCGCGACGGCCGGCGCGGTCACGGGCAGCGTCAGCGCCAGCGGCTCGACCGGCGCGATCGCCGCGCAAGGCTCGAGCAGCGCCATCGCCGCCGGTTTCTCGACCGCGAGCGCCGGCACCGTCTCGGGCAGCGTCACGCTCGATTTCCAGTCGGACGGGACCGGGATCGACGGGTTCGGCCCGACCGCGATCGGCACACAGACGGTCACCGTCAACGCCACGGTCGATAATTACGCCGCAGCCGCGCTCGAAGAGGTGTCGGGCGGCGGCACATGGAGCCAGAACGGCACGAGCTACACGCTGAGCCTCGGCTCGATCGCGAAGGGCGCGTCTCCCGTGACGGTCGGGCTTGGCGTCCTCAACAACGTGACGGGCCCGGCCGATCTGCTCGGCGGCAGTTTTGTCGCGTCGTCATCGAGCGCGTTCACGCTCGCGGGCTTGGGCGCGTTCTCGGGCCTCGGCGCGGGCCAGGCGGACACGGCGCCCTCCGTCACGTTCAACACGGGAACGGCCGGAACCTTCACCGAGACGATCACGCTCGATCCGACCGGCGCCAACGCGAGCGGCTATTCCGGTGCGCTCGCGGCGGAAACCCTCACCATCACCGGCACCATCGTCTCGAGCATGAGCTGGATCGGGCCGAGCTCGTCGAGCCGGTCGGGCCATTTCAATGCCGCCGCCGACTGGTCGCCGGCGCTCGTGCCGGCGAGCCAGGCGACCGCCGTGATCGGCAATTCCGGCGCCTATACCGTCAGCAGCGGCCAGAGCAATACCGTTGGCGCCCTGACGCTCAGCAACAGCACGGCGACGCTCGCCATCAGCACCGGCACGTTCGCGATTCTCGGCAACTCGACCGTTGCCGGGCGGATCGCGGTCGCCGACGCGGCGGCGCTGCAGATTACCGGCACGATGACCGATACGGGCACGATCGCGCTCGGCTCGACCGGCGATGCGACCGATCTCGTGGTCGCCGGCAGCGCTACGCTCAAGGGCGCGGGCGAGCTCGATCTTTCGGATTCGGCGGAAAACGCGATCCTGAGCAACGGCGCGGCCGCAACGCTCACCAATTCCTCGACCATCGCCGGCTCGGGCACGATCGGCGACAGCAATCTCTCCTTGATCAATTCGGCGGGCGCCGTCATCGACGCGACCGGTGCTACGGCGGCGCTCACGCTCACCAGCGCCGCCACGATCAAGAATTCCGGGCTCATCGAGGCCACCGGCAGCGCCGGCCTCGTCATCGCCAACGCGACCGTCTCCGGCGGCACGCTTGCGGCTTCGGGCGGGAACATCGACCTTTCGGGCGCGACGATCTCGGGCGGGACGCTGCAAAGCTCCTTGGGCAGCGTCATCGCGATCGACGGCACCGCCGACACGTTGAACGGCACGACCGTGGCCGGCAGCGTTTCGGCGAGCGACGGCACGGCGCTGACGCTCAAGGGCACGATCGGCAACAGCGGCACGATCTCGCTGGGCTCGATCGGGGATGCGGCGACCCTGATGATCGCGGGCACCGTCGGCCTGCAAGGCGGCGGCACGCTCGCGCTGTCGGACAGCGCCGGCAACGCCGTCCTCAGCAATGGCGCAACAGCGACGCTCGCCAATTCTTCGACCATCGCCGGGGCGGGCACCATCGGCGACACGTTCATGACGCTCGTGAACGCCGCCGGAGCGACGATCGACGCGACCGGCACGAATGCGCTCGTCCTCAAAACCGGCGCGCGCACCATCACCAACGCCGGACTCATCGAGGCGACCGGCAGCGGCGGCCTTACCATCGCCAGCGCCACGTCAAATTCGGGCACGATCGAGGTGAGCGACGGCGCGGCGCTGGCCTTGAGCGACACCATGACGAATTCCGGCAGCATCGCCATGGACTCGACCGGCGACGCGACGGACCTGGCGATCGGCGGCAGCGTGCTGCTCAAGGGCGCGGGCCAGCTCGATCTTTCCGATTGGGCGGAAAACGCCATCCTCAGCAACGGCGCGGCCGCAACGCTCACCAATTCCTCGACCATCGCCGGCTCGGGCACGATCGGCGACAGCAATCTTTCCCTGGTCAATTCGGCGGGCGCCGTCATCGACGCGACCGGCGCCGCGGCGGCGCTCACGCTGACCGGCGCGGCCGGGATCAAGAATTCCGGACTCATCGAGGCCACCGGCAGCGCCGGCCTCGTCATCGCCAACACGACGGTCTCTGGCGGCACGCTTGCGGCTTCGGGCGGGAACATCGATCTCTCGGGCGCGACGATCTCGGGCGGGACGCTGCAAAGCTCCTCGGGCAGCGTCATCGCGATCGACGGCACCGCCGACACGTTGAACGGCACGACCGTGGCCGGCAGCGTTTCGGCGGGCGACGGCACGGCGCTGACGCTCAAGGGCACGATCGGCAACAGCGGCAGCATCGCCTTGGACTCGAGCGGCGATGCGACCGACCTCATGCTCAACGGCAAGGTCACGCTTGCCGGCGGCGGCACGCTCGCGCTGTCGGACAGCGCCGGCAATGCCGTTCTCAGCAATGGCGCCGCAGCGACGCTCACCAATTCCTCGACCATCGCCGGGGCGGGCACCATCGGCGACACGTTGACGACGCTCGTGAACGCCGCCGGCGCGACGATCGACGCGACCGGCACGGATGCGCTCGTCCTCAACACCGGCACGCACACGATCGCCAATGACGGGCTCATCGAGGCCACCGGCGCGGGCGGGCTCACGATCGCAGGCGCCGTCTCGAACACCGGCACGCTCGCCGCCGGCGGCGGCACTCTCTCGGTCCTTGGCCAAGTCACCGGCACCGGCGCGGACACTATCTCCGGAGGGACCCTCGCCTTCGGCAACAAGGTGGCATCGACCCAATCGGTGACGTTCGGCCAGAATACCACCGGCACGCTCGCGCTCGGCCTCGCCCAGAGCTTCGCCGGCACGGTCGCCGGGCTCACCGGCAACGACGCCGTCGATCTCACCAACTTTCAATTCGTCAATCAACCCACGGTCGGCCCGGTCACTGCGATCTCGCTCAATGGCAGCAGCGGCGTCGCCGTCACGGTAAAGGACGGCTCGCTCACGGCGACGATCGACCTTCTCAATCAGTACGGCTCAAACTATTCGACGAATCCCGCTTCCTACGTGCTCACGAGCGACGCGAACGGCGCTCACCCGGGCACGCTGCTGCAGCTCGCGCCGCCGGTAGCTTGAATCGCAACTGAACGTTATTCCATCGCCCGGCTACGCCGGCGCCTCCTCGGCAACGGGAACGCGCGTCACCTGATGCGCCTGGAGCGCCGGCAGCACGTCCTTGGCGAAGCGGCGGATCTGCTCGATGAACATCTCGTGCGGCATGGCGCCCGCGTTCATCATCACCTGGATCGTGTTGGCGCCGGCGCGGTCGACCATGGAAATGATGCGCTCGATCACTTCCTGCGGCGTGCCCCAAGGAAGCCGCTCGGCCATGTGCGCGACATCGTCCAAGGTCATGCTGCGGTAGTCGGCGCGCGCGCGCTCGACCTCGCGCAGATTCTCGGGCCGCACGTAATCGACCGATTGCTGCGACATGTAGCCTGCCGCCTGGCCAAGGCTCGTCTCGGTGAAATTGCCGTGGCTGAACAGCGTGCGGTTGAAATAAAGAAAATAGGGCGCGTTCTCCTTCACCGCCTGTGCCTTGCTGTCGGCGATATAGACGTTGAGGCCCATGGTGAGGCGGTCGGGCGAGATGCGGTGCCCGTTCGCCTTCAGGCATTTCGCGTAATAGCGGATCATGTCCTCCTGCAAGCCGCCGGGGCGCAGGCCGGGCGTGATCGTGATGTCGTGCTTGGCCGCGAACTCGATCGATTCCTTGCTGCCTGTCACCGGAATCCAGACCGGCGGGTGCGGGCGCTGCACCGGGCGCGGCCACAGCGCCACGTCCTTGTACGACCAGAACTTGCCCTGGTAGGAGAACACCTCCTCGGTCCAGGCGCCGGTGATGATCTCGTAGGCTTCCTCGAAGCGCGCGCGGGAGTCCGCCAGGGGCACGTTGTGCACCTGGTACTCGCGCGGAATACCGCGGGCGAAGCCCGAGATGAGACGGCCGCCCGAGAGGCAGTCGATCATCGACAGCTCCTCGGCGAGCCGAAGCGGCTCGTGCAGCGGCAGCAGGTTGCCGTAGATCAGCAGCTTCACGCGCTTGGTGCGCTGCGCCGCCGCCGACGCCAAGAGGTTCGGCGAGTTCATGAGGCCGTAGGGCGAGCAGTGATGCTCGTTGAAGCCGATGCCGTCGAAGCCCAGCCGATCGGCCTCCTCCCAGGCCGAGAGATGCTCGGCATAGGTCCCGATTGCGACGTCCGGATCGAAGTGCCGCCGCGGCAGCGGGTAGGGCAGTTCGGTGCCGACCTTGAGGTGGTCGAGATGCTGGCCATAGGCCAGGAGATCGAAAATGAAGACTTTCATTACGATTGCCGCCCTAGTGTTTCCTTCCTGCTGCAAGATGGGGCATCCGCCCCGCCGCCAGCAAGCGCGCTGTCCGCGGCAGCTGCGGCAGAGCGTCGCGGCTTTCTAGGTTAAGGTTATGTTAATGCACGAAAATTCGGCAAAGGTGCGTGACGGATTTTTTTACACTCCCCGCCCATACGGAGAATTACAGCTTTGGATTTCAACGGAGATTCGGAATGGCCCCGATCTTGCTTCTTAAGGACGAGAGGGGGCGGTCTTCGCCGGCCCGGCCATAGCCGAGCCGTAGGAGTGTTGGAGCGAGCAATGTCTATCACGATCCGGTCGGTCCCTTCACAACCAACGGTCGCCGGGAAAGGCGATCTACACTCGGTTGGTGTCCAATCCGCTTCGCACTTTCCAACGTATCAAGGTGCGGAGCTTTTATGAAACCCGAAACCGATCGCGTCGCTGAACGTTTCGCCCTGGCGCGCTCGTCCGCTGCCAACGAAAACGCGGTTGCCCGCGCGCCGCGCGCGATACCGCGCGGGAATGCCCTGCGGCGCGCCGCGCTGACGCGCAAGACCCGCTTCACCGCGGAGATCGTCGAAGGAACGGTGACCGGGCTCGACTTGCTCACGGTGCTGGTCGCTTCGGCGGTTTCCTTCAAGGCTTATCTCATCCTCTACCTCGGCCACAATTCGGCAAGCGACCAGTACGCGCTGGCGAGCCTCATCGCCGCGGTCTGCTTCGTCGCGCTGATGCACCGGCTCGACGCCTACAAGCTGAAGCGCCTCACCGACGTGAGCTGGCAGGGGTGGCGCATTATCGCTGCCTGGGGCGCGGTCGTGGGCGCGCTTCTCGCCGCTGCCTTCATCAGCAAGACCACGCTCGAGTTCTCGCGCGTCTGGGTGCTGAGCTGGGCCGTGCTCACGCCGGCGCTGCTCCTTGCCGGCCGTGCCTCGCTCGCCGCCTTGATCTGCCGCGCACGCGAAACCGGTCATTTGCGCCGCAACGTCGTCATCGTCGGCGCCAACGAGCGCAGCGCGGCACTCATCGCCAAGCTCACCAGCAACCCCTATGACGGCATATCGATCGTCGGCGTGTTCGACGACCGCCGCGACCGCGTGCCAGGCTCGATCGGCGGCTACGACGTGCTGGGCACGACCGACGACCTTCTCGAATTCGTGCGCCAGGCGCCGGTTAACGAGGTGATCGTCGCGCTGCCGCCGGGTGCCGCGCCGCGGCTCAGCGCCATCTTCAGGAAACTCCGCCTGCTCCCGGTCAACCTGCGGCTCGACGCCGAGCCCCTGATCGACTCGTTCCCGATCCGCGGCGTCGCCACCGTGGGCGACGCGACGCTGCTCGAGTTCGCCGACCGGCCGCTCAAGAACTGGCGCGCCGTCGGCAAGTGGATCGAGGACAAGGTCACGGCGGTCCTAGGCATCGTCGCGACCGGCCCGCTGATGGCGCTCATCGCGCTCCTCATCAAGCTCGAGAGCAAAGGTCCGGTATTCTTCGTGCAGGACCGCTTCGGCTACAACAACGCCGTCATCAAGGTGCTGAAGTTCCGCACCATGCGCATCGAAGAGCAGGACACGAGCGGCGGCCAGCGCACCTGCCGCAAGGATCCGCGCGTCACGCGCCTCGGCCGCTTTATCAGGAAATACAGCCTTGACGAACTGCCGCAGCTTTTCAACGTGCTGATGGGCGACATGTCGATCGTGGGCCCGCGGCCGCACGCCATCGCCATGAAGGCCGGCGAGCGGCTCTACCACGAAGCGGTGTCGGACTATGCGCGCCGCCATTGCATCAAGCCCGGCATCACCGGTTGGGCGCAGGTGAACGGGCTCCGCGGCGAGATCGACAGCCTCGAAAAGGGCATGCGCCGGGTCGAGTACGATCTCTATTACATCGAGAATTTCTCGCTGGCGTTCGATTTCTACATCATGGCGCGCAGCGTTTGCGTCATCACCGACACGCAGAACGCCTACTGACGAGCGCAGCGCATCCGGCACGGCAGGATGCCATGTTACAGCGCTGAAATCCGTCGCAATTTGCGTCCAATTGCACTAGACTGCGCGCTCGCCGGTTGGCCCAGAGGAGAGCTGCGCGGAGACCTTCGTGAAAGAGACCTTCTACGGCTCCTTTTATCAGCTCGCCTCACCGCCGTTTCACATCACGCCCGATCCCGCGGTCTTCTTCGCCACCCAGACCCACCAGCAAGCGCTCGGTGCCGTCGAGTACGGCGTCGCGGCCGGCAAGGGCTTCATCGTCATTACCGGCGAAGTCGGGGTCGGCAAGACCACGGTGCTGCGCAGCGTGCTCGACCGGCTCGTGCCGGAAAAGACCAAGATCATCTATCTCTTCAACCCCAATCTCACGGTCGCGAACCTGTACGCGGCCATCGTCGAAGGGCTCGACGCGCCGCCGCCCACGGCATCCGATCCGGCCGAGATCGTGCAGCAGTTGCAGCACGCACTCCTCGAAACCAACCAGCGCGGCATCGACGTGATCCTCGCGGTCGACGAGGCGCAGAACATGCCGGAGGCGACGCTCGAAAGCCTGCGCGTCCTGTCCAATCTCGAGACCGCGAAGTCGAAGCTGCTGCAGATCATCCTGGTCGGACAGCCCGAGCTCGAGGCGACGCTCAAGAAACACGGGCTGAGGCAGCTCGCCCAGCGCGTCGCGGTCCGCGCCAAAATCCTGCCTCTCACCTTCCGCCAGAGCTGCCGCTATGTGCAGCACCGCCTGATCGCCGCCGGACGCCCGACCGAGCCGCCGCTCTTCACCGTGCCGGCGCTCTCCTACCTGGCGCTCATTTCGCGCGGCATTCCGCGCACTCTCAACATCTGCGCCGACAACGCGCTGATCAACGGCTATGGCCACCGCGCCCAGCGCATCTCGCTCAAGATCGTGCGCGAGGCGGTGCGGCCGTTGCAGATCCGGCCGCTGCTCCGGCGCCGCCCGGCCATGGCGGCGCTGGCTGCTTGCGTCCTGATCCTGGCCGGCCTCGATCTCGCGCTGGCCCCGCCTCGAACTCGGCGCGCTGGCGCCGGTGCCCTCCCAGTCCGGCGCGGCGCCGGCCGCGTCGATGGCCCCCACCCCGGTCGCGCCTGGGCCCAAGGCGGAAGCGACACTGGCGCCTGCGCCGAATGCCCTCGCGGCAGCGCCGCCCGCCGCTGCCGCCCCGCCCCCGGCGCAGAGTGCGACGGCGGCCGAGATGCCGGCTGCGGGCATCCCCGCGGCCGCGGCAGCACTCCCCGCCGCGGCGCCGGTTCCAGCGTCCGCGACCGCCCCAGCGGCAGCCCCAAACTCGGCCAGCAGCCCGATCGTCCCGCTGCCGCCGCCGCGGCCGCCGATCGCGACTCAGGTGGCGGCGGAAGCGCCGGCGCCACAAAGCCCACGGGTCAAGCGCTGGCTGGTACAGCGCGGCGATACCCTCACCCGCGCCTGCAGCGAAACATATGGCAGCTGCAATTCGGCCCAATTAAGGGAACTTTTTGTCTATAATCCCAAAATCGATGCCAAGGGAACGATCAGGCCTGGGGATATAATCGTGCTGCCCAGCCAACCGGACGCGGCGAAGCCGAATTGAGGTCCAAAGAACTCGAATGAGCAAAATCTACCAGGCCCTCCGGCAGCACGAGCAGGAGCAGAAGCCTAGTCTCTCGGCGCCGGCCACGCGCGAGGCAAGCCACCTCGACGGGCTGCCGACGTCCAAGCGCGACATGCAAGCCCTTTACCACTCGGTCGAGACGGCGCTGACCGGGACGGAGGACGGCGCCATCATCATGCTGTCGTCGGCGCAGCCCGGCGAGGGCAAGACGACGGTATGCGCGGGCTATGCCGTGACCGCTGCCAGCGACTACGGACGTTCGGTGCTGATCCTCGACGGCGACCGTCACCATCCGCTGGCGGGCCGGTTCGGCGCGCGCGAGGGCATGACGGTCGCGGCGCTCGTCCAATCTCCGGAGGCGGTGCTGCAAGGTGCGCAGCGCGTGGGCACGCGCGGGTCGATCGCCGTCGTGCCGGTCACGTCGTTCATCCGCACGGCCAACGCCGACGCCCAGGAGATCGAGCTCCTCGCGGCGGCAAGAGATCAGCTCAAGCGCATCTGGGATTACATCCTGATCGATGCGCCCTCGATCGCCGAGGTGCCCTGGACGGCGTCGGTCGGCCGCATCGCCGACGGCATTATCCTCGTCGTCGAAGCCGAACGGACGCGCTATCCCGTGGTCATGAACGCGAAGCAGGAATTCGCCAACAACGGCGCCAAGCTGCTGGGCGTGTTCCTGAACAAGCGGCGCTTCTACATCCCGCGGCGCGTCTATCGTTTCCTCTGACGCGATCCGGCCGCGCCGGATCAGGGCGCGTCGCGATTGTCGCCCTTGTAGATCACGGATCCGCTGGCATCGACGATCTGGCTTGCCGTGCAGAAATCGCCGGCCGGCGGAATGCCCTCGGTGACGAAGCCCGTGCAGTTGAGCGCCGGATAAGGGAACTGGACCGAGTTCGGGTGGCCCGGGACCGGCCGGTTGCCGATCATGGACGAGGCCGGCGGCGCAACCGTTCCCTCGTTCCAGGCCTTGTAGGTCCGTGCCTGCACATAGACGTTGTCGAGGCGGTACTTGACCGGGCTGTGGAACCGGTTTTCCGGACCGTCGAGCCAGAAGGCGAACCCGTTCGCCTCGCCGCTATTGACGTTGGGGTTCGGGTAGCGCGTGTTGCAGCTGCTGAGCCAGCACAGGCCGATCGCAACGGAAGGCTGGATATTGAGCGCCTGATAGGCGCTGTAGACGGTCATGTGCCCGATCCAGATCTGACCCGTCGGCTGAGTGAGCTGAAGCCCGTCGGCATGCTCGCCCTGAAACTTGCCGGTCACGCCGCGAACCAGAACATGGCGGAGCACGTAGTTCGGCGGCGGGGCCGGCGGCTTCGATCCGAGCTCCATCGCGTCGACGCCGTAGTTGTTGTCGCAGTCGAGCAGGAGACCTTCGACATAGGCGACGCCGGTATGCTCGCGGATGCTGAACAGCTCATTCGGATAAGGGGAGCGCTCGTAGTTCGGAGGCAGCGAAGCCGGCGTGTTCGGCGCACGCTTGATGAAGCCGCCGACCAGCACGATGTTCCGGCCGCCGCGCAGCCGCACGGTGCTGCGCACGATCGCGCCGTGCGACTGCGTGCCGATGCGGATGATGTAGTCGCTATCAGGCTTGAGCTGCGTGACGCCCGTCGAGTGCAGATCGGTCTCGATGTCGATCGTCTGCGGATTGGTCAAGACCGGCGCCGACCAGCTCATGATCTCGCCGGCCCGCGCGGGCGTGACCCTCGCCGGCCCGAGCGCAAGGAGCGCCGCGGCGCCTTGCAGGATGACATCGCGGCGGCGCATGAGACGGCGTTCGATTTGCGGCAGGGTCATTGCTCGTCAGATCCTCTCATGCTCCGCGCAGCGGCGCGGCAGCGATTGCAGGCGCCGCAGTCTCGCGCTTCGCGGTATCGCGCCCGCCTTCGGGCTTGCGCCAATAGGCGATGAGCGAGAGCATGAAGACGAAGCTGATGACGGTGGGCTTGTCGGAGAATGCGCCTTGCTCTCCGACGCCCCAAAGAATCACGAACAGGAAAATCCAGTCCCACATTACATCCGGGGACCGGAAAAACGACGATAGCCGCGCCAGAATGAGAACGACGAGCGCACCGAAGCCGAAGACGCCGGTGTAGAGCAGGCAGTTCAGATACATGCTGTGCGTCTGCAGGATCGTCCAACTGTGGAAGACGCCGAAAATGACGTAGCGGCCGCTGTTCCAGCCCCAGCCGGCGATCGGCCGATGCATCCATTGGTCGATACAGAAGCTCCAGATCTTGGTGCGCCCGCTGAAGGTCCCGGCATCGAGCGCCGTGCCGTGGCGGCTCATGAGGCGCAAGATCTCATTGGGGATCATGTAGTTGAGCCCGACCGTGGCGATCATGAGGCCGACCGCGGCGACGGCGAATCCCCAGATCGGCGTCAGCGCGGCGATGATTTTCTCGTGCCGCCACCACACGAGCGCGCCGCTGAGAGCGAACGCGACGATCGCCATCTTTTCCGTCGTGAGCCCCATGACGACGAGCGCGGCGAATCCCAGCACCCGCCACCAGAACGGCCGCTCGGACCGCGCGCCAAGCACGAAGGCGATGAGCGCCAGCACCGCGGCATCGCCGGCAAGCTCGCCGGCATGCACCGTCAGGCCGTGCATCCGCCCGGCGTCGGTCGATTCGACGGTCTCCGCGCCCCCCTCCATGTGCGCGTAATGGAGCAAGGGCGCGCTCAGCACGTCGAGCGACAAGCCGCAGACCACGCCGATCAGCGCCTCACGCGCCGTGCAATGCTTGCCGAGCGCCAATGCGTAGGCGAAAAACGTCAGGTATCCGATCGCCGAGGACAGCGTCGCGAGCTTCACGGGCGAGTAAAGCGTCGAGATGGTCATGAAGAAGAGAAGGGCGCCGCACGCGACGACCGAGGATTTCTTGAAATGGGCGAAGGTGAGCGCGCCCATGAGAAGACCGGTAAGGCCCGCCGTGCCCCAGACGGAAAGCTGGAGGACAACCTGCCAATCCAACTGGATGTTCACTTGGAATTTGCGCAGGCGGAAGGTCGATTCCGTGAAGAACACGAGCGCCGCCGTCAGGGCGGTGAGAAAGTAGATCTTGGAGCCGGCGCGCCCGCCAGCGATCGAAACCCGGTCTTGCGTCACACCGATTGCCATGCACGTCACCCGACGTGAAGTTCGAACCAAAATCGTCCTAAATCCATGAAATTCAGATTAGCCGCTTGACGGCCGCGATACAAAACATCTCGAGCTTTTAACGTCGTTAGGAATTGTAAAATTTGTATTACAGGGCTGGACTTGACCGTTGTGCGCGCCAACGATAGTTTCGCGGGCAATCTTAAAAGCCGCGAATTCCCGATGTTAAGCCGCCCGGCGCCGATGGCAGAGCCCTATCGTGCGGATATTGACGGATTGCGGGCGATCGCGGTTCTGTCGGTCCTGGCGTTTCATCTCGATGTGCCCTTCGTTCCGGGCGGCTTTGTCGGGGTCGACGTTTTTTTCGTCATATCGGGCTATCTCATCGGCGCGCGGATGTGGCGCGAACTGAACGAAGGCAGCTTCTCGCTCGCCTCGTTCTGGGAGCGCCGCGTTCGCCGCATCTTTCCGGCCTTCGCCGTGACCATGATCGGCGTCGCGGTCCTGTCGTATCTCCTGATGCTGCCGCAGGAGTTGACGGAGATCGCAGGTTCCTTCACGGCGGCGAGTTTCTCGCTGTCGAACGTGTGGTTTTTTGCCCATGCGGGATATTTCGAAGCGCCCGCGGGCAGCCAGCCCCTGCTCCACACCTGGTCGCTCGGCGTGGAGGATCAGTTCTACCTGGTGCTTCCCCTGCTGCTGATGCCCTTGACGGCGTACCTGAAGGAATGGGCGCGGGCCGCAGTCATCCTCATTGCCGCCGCCTCGCTCGGCCTCAGCGCGATCGCAGCATTCTCCAACCCGGATGGCGCATTTTATCTCCTGCCGACGCGGACATGGGAATTGCTGCTCGGGACGCTCCTCGCCATGGACCTCGTTCCTCCGCCGGCCGCGCACCGCAATCTGATCGGCATGGCCGGCGTTGCCTTGGTCGGGGCAAGCGCCCTGCTCATCGGCAAGACAATGCCCTTCCCGGGCTTGACCGCGATCCCGCCCTGTCTCGGCACCGCGCTCGTCATTCACTCCGGCCGAAGCTCGGGCGCGGAAGACCGCGGCGCAGAGCCGCTGGTGCGCCGGCTTCTGTCGCTGCGACCGATGGTATTCGTCGGTCTCATTTCCTATTCGCTCTATCTCTGGCATTGGCCGGTCATCGTATTCTTTCTGCACGCGACGACCCTGATGGTGGGCTATTCGAAGCGCGCACAGGAAATTCCGGTCGCAGCCTTGGCGTTCGCGCTGGCGTATCTTTCCTGGCGCTTCGTCGAGCGGCCATTCCGCCGCCGCGGCTTCATGACCGGCCGGACCGTCTTCAGATGTTTCGGGAGCGCGACGGCGGTGCTGTGCGCGCTTGGCGTCGCAACCTATCTCGACAATGGAATGCCGTCGCGCTTCGAGCCGGCGGCGGTGGCCGTCGGCTCCTACTTGAATTACCAATCGGCGGCGATCACGCGCGAGGGCAAGTGCTTCCTGACCTCGTCCTATTCCTATGAGGATTTCGACAAGCCGCTTTGCCTCGCCGAGAAAGCGGGCGAACCGAACTATCTCCTGGTCGGCGACAGCCATGCGGCTCATCTCTGGTACGGCCTGTCCACGGTCTTTCCGCAGATCAACTTTCTTCAGGCGACCGCCTCGGGTTGCCGGCCGACCCTCGATCAGGGGACATTCGCGCGCGATCGCTGCGTTCGCATGTTCGACTTCATCTATTCAAATTTTCTCGCGACACATAAAATCGACCGTCTGATCCTTGCCGGGCGATGGGTACCGGAAGACCTGGCGCGCGTGAATGAAACGCTCAAATGGGCTAAAGCGAAAGGCATCCCGGTGACTGTTATCGGTCCCATAGCGCAATACGACGCACCGTTGCCGCGGCTCCTTGCGGCCTCGATCGAGGCGCGCGATCCCAAACTGCCGGGAAAGCATCTCTTGCAGACTTCGAGAACGCTCGACCGGAAGCTGAGGGCGGTCTCCCGGGGCGACGGGGCCGAATACATATCGCTGTACGAGCTCGTGTGCAGCGCCTCGGACGAGTGCATCCATTATGTCGATGGCGGAGTTCCCCTCCTGTTCGACGATGGGCACGTGACGCGCGAAGGTTCGGTCTACGTCGCACAGGAACTGCGCAAGGACGGCTTTCTCGCCGCGGGATCGCCATGACATCCAAATCCGGCCTCTACGATGCGCGGTTCTACTCCGGGCAGAAATCCGGCTCCTACCGCTCGGCGCGCGTGATCGTCCCGCTGCTGCGCGCGCTCGTTCCGGTGAAATCGGTGTGCGACGTGGGGTGCGGCGTCGGCGGGTGGCTGCGCGCCTTTCAGGAATCTGGCACGTCCGACGTCCAGGGACTGGACGGCGCCTATGTTGACCGCGCGCAGCTCATGATCGCGCCGGAGCTGTTCATTCCGACCGATCTGTCGCAGCCGTTCAGCCTCGAGCGCAGTTTCGATCTGGCCATTTCGATGGAGGTGGCCGAGCATCTGCTGCCTGACCGCGCCGCCGGATTCGTGCACGACCTCACGCGGCTGGCGCCGGTCGTCCTGTTCTCGGCCGCCGTGCCGTATCAGGGCGGCACGGGTCACATCAACGAACAGTGGCAGGATTATTGGGTCCGGCTGTTCGCGGGGAACGGGTATCAGGTCTTCGATGTGCTGCGGCCGCTGATCTGGGACAAGCCCGAAGTTCAGCGATTTTATTGCCAGAACATGCTGCTCTTCTGCCGCGCCGATCACGTCCGGAATTGTCCCGCGCTTGCGGCGGCGCGGCCGCTTCTGCCGCTTGCGATCGTTCACCCGCGCCAATACGTCCTGAAAATGACGGATCCGGGGCTGCGCGCGGCGCTCCGCCTGGTCGGGCGCTCGGCCTTGGGCGCCGTGACGAGGCGCCTGCGCAATCTGACCGCCTCCGAGTTGTCGCAGGACGACTAGAATGGCGCGGCTCGTGATCGTCACGCCGGCACGCGACGAGGCGCCCAACATTCCGCGCATCGAGGCTGCGCTCAAGGCGCAGAGCGTGCCGATCGATCTGTGGATCGTGCTCGAGAACGGCAGCACCGACGCGACATCCGAGCTGCTCGAGCGCATCCGGCCCGCAGGCGCGCTCAAATCCGTTCTCGTGACGCACGAGGACACGAGCGAACGGAGCTATGCCGTCGGCTTCAAGTATGCGCGCCTCATTGCGCGGGGTTTTCACATGCTGCGTGAAAACGGCGGCATCGACGACGGCGACTTCGTCGGAATTCTCGATGCCGACACGTTTCCAGAACCGCGCTATTACGAAAAACTGCTCGCGGCGATGGCAGGCAATCGGCGGCTCGGCATCACCAGCGGGATCACGGTTGACGGCGGCGGCAAGGAAAGCCTGCATCGGCGCAATTGGGTGCGAGGATCGTGCCGGATGTGGCGCGGCGCATGTCTCAACGACGCGGGCTATCCGATCGGGCCCTCCGCCAATTCGCTGTCCGCGATCAAGGCGACGAGCCGGGGATGGGCCGTCGAGGTCGTCCCCGACGCGCGCGCCGAAGCGCGCGAGGTCGGCGCCCGCGTTGACTATCGCTACTATGGCCGGGCGGCGTATTTTCGCGGCGAGAGTGCGCTGCATTGCCTGCTTCGGACCGTGAAGCACGTGGCCGCGCTGCAACCGCGAGCAGGAGCGCTGTTCTTTCTCGGCTATATGGGCGACCTGCTGAAGCGCGCGCCGCAAACGGACGACCGGCAGATTCTCGACTGGTCGCGCGGCGCGGTGCCGCGGATGATCCGCCAGGCGCTGCTGCGGCGCAGCCTGTAGGACGCCGTTCACAGCGAGAGCGCGCCGCCATCGCCTTCCTGCGACACCGGCGCGGCCTTGCGCCGGCCGCCCGGCGCCCGCGCCACCCGATAGCTCGGCAGCTGTCCGTCGATCCGGCCGAAGACAATGCTCCGGATCGTGATCAATCCTCCGATCACCGAGAGGGCAGCGCCGGACAGCAACGCCGCCATCGCCCCCGTGCTGCCGAACGGACGGCAGAGCACCAGGGCAAGAAGGGTGCCGAGCGACGCCGCGGCCACCGACCACGTCGCAAACGTGTGATCCTTGCGCACGAGCCGCACCACCGACATGACCGGCAGGACCATGCCGATGAGGGTCGCGAACAGGCACCAGGCGAGGAGCAGCATGCCCGCGCCGGCGTACTTTGCCCCATAGGCGAGACGGATGATCGCGTTGGGCGCGATGCTCATGATCAGGATGCCGGCAAGGCCCGCCGCGCCATAGCCGAGAAAGGTGCGCCAGAACACCCGCCGCGCTCCGAAGATGCTGCCGCCGCTGGCATTGCGGAAGCGATTTTTGTCGAACGCGTCGAAGCTCCTGAAGATGAGCATCACCGGCTGCATCAGGCTTCGCACCGCTATGAACGTCGCGACCTCCGACGGCGGGTACTCGGCCGCGAGCACCATGACGGGAACATGGGTGTACCCCGCCGAAGTGGCGGCGATCATGAGCGCGGAGAGCCCGTAATGCTTCAAGTCCTGGAGCATGAAATGGATGCCCCAGCGCCAGCGCGGCCGGGCGACGAAGATCGCGAGCCACGCCCCCTTGAGCGCGCAGAAGACGACGAGCCCCGCCATGAACAACGGAAACGGCAGCGCGATGAAGCGCGCGAGCCCCGCCAGGACGAGGATCGTGCAGAGATAAAGGAACGACAGGACGAATGCGCCGGCCGGCGAATTGCGCTTCACCTGCACCGCGCGATCGAACTCGACTTGAAAATAGACGAAGCCGCAAACGATCGTCGAGAACGCCGTCAGCACGACGAACCCGCTGCCGTCGAGGAAAAGCGCAGCGACCGCCCAGACCGAAGCGACGAGCGCGAGAAGCGCCACGACGATGATATGCTCGGCCACCACGGCGGACATGTACCGCCTGCCCGCGCGCGGCGGCAGCAGCGCGAAGCGCATGATGTAGAGGTTGCGCTGGACGGCCTGGGCCATCAGGGCGATGGAGAGCCCGACGCCAAATGCGGCGAACGCCGATTCGGAATAGCTCCGCGCGAGCGTGATGGTCAGCAGAAAATTCGTGAGCGAGAAGCAGAGCTGGTCGAGCAGCAGGAATGTCCTGCTGCGCAAGAATTCCTTGGATCGCGCGAAGCGATGCAGCATTCCGGCGAACACCGCGGCCGGAAACCGTCTAGCCCGCGTCGCCGGCGACGAACCGCGGCGTCAGCGGGAGAGGCAACATGCGTGCCGCGGCCCCGGCGCGTTCATCGGCACCGAGCACGCGAAGGCGCCGGCAAAGCACGGATTGTCCTGGCTTGCCATGCAGCATTCGGTTCCGCCTCGGCCGCAGGCGTAATAATTCGACCCCATCAGGCCGCACCGCCCGCCCGCCGCCCCCTCGGGGCCGGGCGGGAGCGCGGTCGGAAGCTGACCGGTCGGCATACCGTTGATCGCCGTCGCGACGGAGAGCCCGCCGCCGTAGATTGGCCGTCCGGTCAGGGACTTGCCGAAATTCTCGGTCAGCACGACGCAGACGACCATGTGCCCCTGCCCGAGCGAGCTGGGCGACTCGATATAGCCCGGCGGACACCGGCTCGGCGGCGCTAGGGAGGGGGCCGGCTGCGGCCCGATCTGCGGCCAGCTTTGGCCGAAGAGCGGCGCTCCCTGGTTCTGATTTGGCGGCGCCACCGGGGGCACGATCTTTGTCGGAGTTTCGTTCGGCACGATATTGCCGTATGTCTGGGGAACGCCGACGATTCGCGGCACGATGTCGCCGCCGGTCTGGGCAAGCGCCGGCATGCAGACGCCGATCGCTACGAGAATGGCAAGGATGCGGGTGAACATCCGCTAACCCGGCCTGGCGCCGCCGGGTTCGATCAAGCCCATCGAGCCGAGCACCGGCAGGCCGACCGTCTGGTTGACCTGCCACGGCATGTTGAGCCGCTCGTCCCAGCCCTCGCGCAGGAAGGCCGTGCCGAAGCCGAACACCAGGCCGATCACCGTGGCGGCGGCGATCAGCAGGAGGGCTTTCGGCTGGGCGGGGATCGAGCTCTGAACCGCCGCCGGATCGAAGATGCGGAGCGTCGTGAACTTCTCCTTGTTGAGATCCTCCGCAACCCGCGCCTGCTGCACGCCTTGCAAGTAGGTCCGGTAATTCGCGTCGTCGATCTGATATTCCCGGACCAGATCCTGATATTCGGACTGCTCCTGCGCCCGTTCCGCCAGCCGCGCATTCACCTGCTGCAGCTGGCTGTCGAGCGCGGGCTTCGCCTTGAGCGCTCCCTCGAGGTCCGATTGCGCCTGCAGCCATGTCGACTGCGTCGAAGCATAGGTCGGATTGGGCGCGGTCTGATGGAGGTTCGTGTCGCCCGAGAAGCCGGCGATGTAGTCGTTCAACTTCTGGATCTGCACCTCGACATCCTTGACCACCGGGCTGCCGGCGGAAAAGCTGGCGCGCAGCGTCTGCTGTCGCACCTGAAGGGCGACGAGCTGGGTCCGGGCGGCATCGAGCGCCGGGTCGCGATTCTGCTCGGGGAGATCGACCAGCTGCTTGAGCTCTCCGAGCTGCGCGGCCAGGATCTCGATCTTGCGCTTGTCCGAGGCGATCTGGACATCGTTGGCGTTGACCTGACCTTCGAGATCCGAGCGTTGCTTCAGGAGATAGGAGGTCTCCTCGTCCATCGCCGAGATGCCGTTCTTCTGCTGGAACGACTGCATCGCATTCTGGGCCTTGGTGACGCTGTCGCGGTAGACCGCAACCTGGGCCTGAATGAAATTGAGCTGCGGATCGCGTCCGATCTTCGCCATCTGTTCCAGGAAATGATCGATGAGAAGCGCCTCGGCCTTCTGCGCGACGAGCGGATCGGCATTGAGGAGCGCGATCTGGATCACGTTCGAGTCGCGCGCCAATTCGACATCGAGATCCTTGCTGACGAAATGGTTGACCGCGCGCTCGAACGGCGTCTTGTAGGTGCCGAGGAACTTCGTGACCGCTTCGAGCGAATGGTTCACCCAGCTGTCGCCGTAATATTTGGGATACATCTTCTCGGGGCCGACTTCCTTGATGACCTGCGCCGCGAGCGCGTTCCCCTGAAGAATGAGAAGGTAGGAATTGACGACCTCGTCATAGTCGGTCGGCGTCTGGCTCGCGGGCGTCGGCCCCTGCGCGCCCGGCGTCTGCATCGGCTGTTCGCCGAAATTCACGACAAGCTGCGCGTCGGATTCATAGAGCGGCGTCGCCATGAGGCAGTAGACGACTGCGACAAGGATGCAGAACACAACCAAGCCCGCGATCCACTTCCACTGGCGGAAGCAGACATAGACGATACTCGGCGTCGAGAGCTGTATGACCATTTCAAACCGGCCCGGCCGTTAGCGCGTCGATGTTGGAGAATTCAGGAAATATGCGTAGCTGAAGGACGAGCTGAAAGGAATCGCATTGCGGATGCGCTCGAACAAGAGGCTCACATTGGAGAAGCGGTCGCGCGGGACATAAAGCACGTCATAGGGCTGCAGCTGCACGTTGGCGCCGGGATCCGTTCCGTCCATCGCCGCCCCGGCATCGATCGCAAAAAGCTGCGGCTTCGATTCGTTGTCCAGGCGCATCAGGACCACTTCGCCCGTCTGTGCCGTGATCTTGAAGCCGCCGGCGCGGCTGATCGCGCCCAGCGCCGAGATCGGCCCATTCACCACGACTTCGCTCGGCAGCGCCACCTCGCCGGTGACATAGACGCGCGTTCCGCCCGTGCTGCGCAGCACAACCTGGAAATTGCTCTCGTTCGCCGCGTGATAATCCGCCGCGACGGTCTTGCTGACTTCGGGAAGCGTATGGCCGGCTGCGGCAATGTTCGGCGCGTATTGGAACGACACACGCCCGTCGGGGTTGACAATGGCCTGTTGCGTCAGTTCGGGATTCGTCGCCACGTCCAATTCGACCACGTCGCCGGCCTGCAGACGGTATTCCGGCTGACTCTCGGGTGGGCCGTAGCCGATGCGCGGGGCGGCCGGCAGTTTGCTCGAGACCGAGGCGCAGCCGACCATGACGAAGAAGAGGAGCAGCAACGATACAGCGATCGTCCAGCGCGTCATCGAGCGACCTGATAAAATTGCGATTCCCCCCAGCGCAATTCCGGGGACGATACTGTGCGCTCCAATCAAAGTCCATAAAAAGGGTAATGATATGATGAATTGCCGTGCGCGTGAAGTCTTGGCGCGCCGGGTTCCGGCGCTCGCGTCAGGCGGCGGCAAGGCTCTCCATGAAGCCGACGAGCGTCGCGGCCGAATTGGACCAGGCGAGATCGCGCTCGAGGCGCGCGCGGCCGGCCAAACCGAGCGCCTGACGCTGCGCCGGATCATTTAACAATCCGATAATCTTTTCGCAGAAATCGCGCTCGTCCGTGCGGCGCGCATAGATCGCCGTGTCGGCCGCCGAGCGGCGCGTCTCGGTCAGGTCGAAGGCGACGATCGGCAGGCGAAAGAACATGTACTCCATGATCTTCGTCGCCGTGCTGGCATCGGCATGGGGCGAATAGGGGCACGGATCGACGGCGACGTTGGTGGTCGAGAGATAGCGGCAGATGGTGGCGTTGTCCGCGCGGCCCGTGAAGGTGATCATGTCGTTGACCCGTTCGCTCTGCGCGTAGCGGACCAGGCGCTCGAAGAAGGGGCCGGCGCCGAGCACGGCGCAATGGACCGCGCCTTCGCCGAGGCGCGCGCGGATTTCCTTGAGCGCGCGTATCAGGATGTTGACGCCGTCCTGCTCGCCGATTTCGCCGAGGAACGTGACGAGCCAGCGGGCGTTGCGCTTCAGCGCGGGCTCGGGCGGCAGAATCGAGAACCGCTCCGGATCGGGCGAATTGCGGACCACGACGACGTTGGCCTGATCGCGGCCGCCGCGACCCACGGCGATCGCCTTGTAGCTTTCGTTCGTGCTGATCACCTTGTGCGCGGCGCGGAACGTCATCCGTTCGGCGAAATAAAGGAACGACAGGATCGGCAGATGCCGCGCGCCATATTTGGTGACGAACAGCTCGGGCGACAGATCGTGGTGATCGAACACGACTTTCACGCCGAGCATCCGCCAAAGAAAGCAGATCGGAAAATAGATTTCCGGCGGATTGGCGAAGTGAACGATGTGGAAGCCCCTTCGGATCGCGATATAGATCGTGCCGAAGAAAATGCAGATGAAGCTCCACAGATATTCGCCGATGAGGCCGAGATGGCTCTCGCCCTCGATCAGCATCGGGTAGCGGAAGATCGCGACCTCGTCGATCGTCTCGAACAGCTTCGGATGGCGTTTCGTCGCGGGCGAAAGGACGCTTACCCTGAATCCGGCGCGATTGAGCGCGAGCGCTTCCTGCCAGACGCGACGGTCGTAGGGCACCGGAAGATTCTCGACAACAAGAAGAACCGACCGGCGCCCGCGCTTCATCGAGAATTCCCGTTGCACGCCATTCGGCCGGCACACGCGCCCGTGCGCCACGCTTCACATTACTTCCAGGATGGAGCGGACTATGCGAGGGGCTCGCAGCTCTGTCAAGAACAGGAGCGTTAATGAAGCTCTTTTGCCCCGCTTCATGCGAAATTGCGCGAAGGTGGCTATATATTTCCGAGTCGCGAAGTATATCGACGCCATTCGGGGCCTCCAGATGGTGAATTCCGGTTTGCCGCCGCCAATCGCAACGGCCCAGGTCTATCAGCGGGCCGTTGCCCTGCATCAGGAGGGCCGCCTCGAACTGGCGGCGAGCCTGTACCGCGACATCCTTGCCGCCGAACCGCGGCATGGGGGGGCGCTGCACAATCTGGGCATTATCCGTCTCCAGACGGGCGAGCTCGAGGAGGGCGTGAAGCTCCTGCGCAAATCGCTCACGCTCCCGTCCAAATCCGCCGACGGATACAGCAATCTCGGCAAGGCCCTGCAGACGCTTGGACGAAATGCCGAGGCGGCCGCGGCGTTCGAACAGGCGGTTCGGCTCAATCCTGCCTCCTTCGACGCGATCAATCGGCTTGGCGTGGCGCTGATGCGTCTCGGCCGTCGCGACGCCGCGGTGAAGCACTATCGCAAGGCGCTTGCGATCCGGCCGGATCACGCCGAGACGCACGAAAATCTGGGATACGCGCTGCAACTCATGAAACGGCATGAAGAGGCGCTCGAGCATTATCGCCGCGCGCTTGCGCTCAAGCCGCAAAACGCCCAGATCGAGACCAATATCGGCGGGCTCCTGACGGAGATGCGACGGTACGAGGAAGCAGTGTCGCATCTTCGCCGCGCGATCGCCTTGCAACCCGACGATGCCGAAGCGCACAACAATCTCGGGAGCGCGCTGCAGCTCATGGGCCGCCCGGAAGAAGCGGCGGCGAGCTTGGAGCGGGCGCTTGCCCTGAAACCCGATCATGTCGATGCGCATTACAATCTCGGCACCGTATTCGCGCTGCTGGACCGGCCGGCGGACGCGATTGCGCAGTGCGAAAGCGCGATCGCCCTTGCCCCGCGCCATGCCGATGCCTATGCCAAGATCGGCGTCATATCGGTCGAGATCGGCCGGATCGCGGAGGCGCGCGCGGCGTTCGAGAAGGCGGTCGAGATCGCGCCCGATCGGCCCAAGTTCCACTTCCATCTCGCCAGCGTGAAGCGGTTCGCCGAGGGCGATCCGCATCTTGCGGCGCTCGAGCGGGCCGCGCGAAAGGCCGCGTCCCTTCCGCCGGACGAGCGGATCTATCTCCATTACGCCCTGGGCAAGATGCTCGGCGAGGCCGGCAGGCACGCAGATTCGTTCCGTCACCTGCTCGCGGGCGCCGCATTGAAGCGGCGCGAGATCGACTACGACGAAGGGGCGACGCTCGCTTACTTCGATCGCCTCCGCAGCGTGCTGTCCAAGCAGTTGATCGAGGCGAAAGGCGGCGAAGGCCACGCTTCGCCGGTGCCCATCTTCATTCTGGGCATGCCGCGGTCCGGCAGCACGCTCGTCGAGCAGATCCTTGCGAGCCATCCGCAGGTGCATGGCGCCGGCGAATTGTCCGACCTCGATCGATGCATCGGCGAGATCGCGGCGGTCGCGGGCGCCAAGACCGAGTTTCCCGAAATCGTGCCTGCACTATCGGGCGAGCAATTGCGCGCGCTCGGCGGAAGCTATGTCGATCGCGTCACGCGCGGCGCGCCCACGGCATTGCGCGTTACCGACAAGCTTCCCGGCAATTTCCGATACGCCGGGTTCATCCATTTGATCTTGCCGAATGCTCGCATCATCCACACGCGGCGCGATCCCGTTGACACCTGCGTCTCCTGCTTCTCGAAACTCTTCACAGGCGATCTTCCCTATACCTACGACCTCGGCGAGCTCGGCCGGTATTACGGCGCGTACGAGGCAATGATGGCGCACTGGCGCGGCGTGCTTCCGGCGAATGTCCTGCTCGAGGTCGACTACGAGGAGGTGGTCGCCGATCTCGAGGGGCAGGCCCGCCGCATCGTCGCGCATTGCGGACTGGAATGGCACGAGTCCTGTCTTGCCTTCCACGAAGCCGAGCGGCCGGTCCGCACGGCGAGTGCCGCGCAGGTGCGGCAGCCGATTTTCCGCAGCTCGATCGGACGCTGGCGGCCGTACGGGGACCTGCTTCAGCCGCTCACCGATGCGCTGCACGCGGGGCATGCGGCCCCGGCGATGTCCTGAGCGGGCGCGATCCCGGATCCGGCCTATGAAGTCGCCCTCGCTTCCGGACTTTGTGGGATCGTTCTCTGGCTAAAGTGCTTCTTGAAAGCCAGAATACGAACTTCAATCAAATGCCACGAGGTGACTGCGAAGGCCACGGTGATCGCTCCACCGATAAGGCCGACCCAGAGTTTGTGACCGTGCAAGCCTGGCGCCGCCGCGAGCGTGGCTTGCAAGATTGGATAGCCGTACAAGTAAATCCCATAGGAGTAGTCGCCGTTCTGGATCAGCGGCAGCTTCGGCCAGCTCATCGTGCCAATAAATATGGTGGCATAGGTGAGAAAGACGGGCGCAACGAATACTCCGAGCGGAAAGGCGAGCGCGGCAACCGCCGCCGCAGCCGCAACGCAGAAATAGGCCCAGTTGAGTGGGACGAACTCGCGGTACTGGTAAAACGCGCTTCCAACAAAAAAGTAATAAGTAGCGACGATGGTAGGATAGTGCCCGCCCACGGGCGCACCGAAGCCAAAAAACAAGCTCGAGGCGAGAAATGCGGCGGTACCGACAACGAGTGTGGTCAAGAATATTGTGCGATTGAAGAGAAGTCCGGTGATGATAAGCGCGGACGTTATGAGGTAGCAGTAGAACTCGCCGGGCAGAGTCCAGAGATTGCCGTTCACAGTGCCGGCGACCGGATTATTCGTGAAAACGCCCGGCAAATGAAACGTGATGAAGCCGAAAATGTTGCCGAAATAGCGAAAAAATTCGTGATCCGTAAAATAGATGTTGAGCGGCAGCGTCGTGAAAACGGAGCCGAGCAAAAGCGCAGATAATGTTACTTCGACCGTGAGCGCCGGAACAATCCGCAGGATGCGGAATGCAAGAAACGGCTTGAGAGATTTGACGCGCATCGCAGAGCCGGTGACGAGAAACCCGCTCAGCGCGAAGAACATCGGCACCAATGCCAGATGCTCGGCGCGGCGCAGCGAGCCGAAAAGGCTCCAGTTGAAGTCCTGTACCGGTTCCAATCCTTGCGGGTCGAATATGTGCCCTGCGGGTAGGCCTACCGCTATCCATCGGGCGTGGCCGATGAAGATCGCGCAGGCAAGACCGAGGCGAAGTAAGTCGAACCCAGGTCCGATGTTTTTATGCTTGTCGAGGGCCAACTTAATCGTACTGGAAGCCATGAGAAAATCCCGATCTTGATGAGTTTCTCGCGCGAGCTAGTCAGCGACCACGGCTCCGCCGCTTCGGGCATCGTCAGCGTCCGCATGGAGTTGCCGAGATTGTAACGTTTCCAGGTGAAAAAAGAACCCGCGGGCATTTCTGCGCGCGGGTTCTTTTGGAAGCTGCCTTGCGGCGCTGCCGTTCAGCCTGTCTTGCGCCGGCGAAGGCGTGCGCCACCAGCAAGGAGCAGGAGACTGGCGCCGAACACGGTGAGCGACGCCGGTTCCGGAACGCTGACGATGATGTCGGCCACCAGATCGAGGGTGCCGAACTCGCCGTTGCTCCCGCTATAGGAACCGCCGACCGTCCAATCCCCGTCCACGTAGGTGTCGATGCTGGCGTTGCCGGTGCAGGCGCGAGCATCGAAATTCGGACTGGTCTTGTCGCAGACGCCGTTCGCGCTGTTGTCCGAGGGTACCCACTGGAAATTCGAGAGCGTGAACACGTCGCCGTTGCTGGCCTCGACACTGATCGGCGCAAGCGCCGGCGCGCTCACGAGGAACGACATGATCGAGTTCGTGCCACCGGTGGCGCCGCCGTTTGCGAGCGTCGAGATGTCGAGCGAATAGGCGACATTCTCGCTGCTGGCCGCCGGATCGATGATGCTGATGTTCAGTTGATACGTGAATGACGTGCTTCCGGTGGGGGACGCACCGACGTGCATCTGCAATTGGGCGACCGTGACACCGGTGACGGACGTCGGGCTGGTGTCCTGGAAGCTCTGGAACGGCACGGCCAGTTCGCCGCCGTGCCAGAGCAGCGTGTTGAAATCGCCTGCCGCCGGCTGCGAGGCGTGTCCCGGGTTCCATAGGCCGCAGGGGAGGTCACTGCTCGGAACCGGTGCGGCGGGACACACGTTGGTGATCGCGCCGCTGGTAAAATAGGAACCATAGGTATCGCCGTAATACAGCGGAGCCGCATTGGCGATCGGAGCGAGGAGCGCGCAAGCAGCCGCCGCGGTGGCGCCGATTGCGTACTGGGAGATGCGCGTCATTTAAAGCGGTCCTTGTCCTGTCGCGTCGAATTGACCAGCCCCTCGTAGTCTTGCCATCGCAATGTTTGTGCCATATTACTTAAAATGAAATTATATCAACGACTTACATAAATCTGGCGGCGGCGGCGCGATGCAGATGTAAAAAATTCCGACAGTTCGATGAGCTCCGGGCCGTGATTAACCAAGAAGCGCCCTCTCTAGCGCCGGACGAAACGGGCGACGGTGCCCTGCAGAACCATGTCATGACTGGCAGCGAGCGGATTGTCGGCGAAGCGATGCTCGACCAGGACGAGGCCAATCTTCGACGCTAGTTCCGGCGTCAGGTGCTCGACGAGCGCGCGCTCCAGGGTTTCGACATCGACCTTGAGAACGTCGATTCGGCCATGGCGCGCGACGATTTCCGCGAGAATATCGTTCGAGTCGCGGCTTTCCACGTCAAGGTAGCGTCCGGTTTGAAGCCCGATTCCGCCATAACGGCCGGTGTCCTCGATGCCGAACGAAACCGAGCCGCTCCTGGTGCCCACGGCGATTTCCTGCAGCTCGAATCGGCCGCTGAACTTTTCCAGATTCTTGCGCAGCCGCTCGACGTTTTGCGGCACCGGCTCGAAGAGATAGGCGCGGGAGTCCGGCGCGCGCGAGAGAAAATAGCATGCCGAAATTCCGATGTTCGAACCGTAATCCACGATGATCTTGTCGTTCGGCCCGATTCGGTAGTCTTCGGCCAGGAAAATCTCGTGGATGGTGCGCGCGTCGTGCCAGGTGTAAAGCGTGAGGGGAAGCGGCCCAATTGGCGTTCGCAACTCGATCGACGCGGGATAATCGCCGCCCAGACCGGCATAGCGCCGCAGCAAATCGAACGGCCGGGCGCATATCTGCTGTGCGCGGAACGCGGCGCGGTAGTGCCTCTTTCGAAATGGGAGGCCGAGCCACGTGCCAAGGCGGCGATGCCGCTCGAGATTGGACACCGCCATGAGATGATGCGCTCCCCGTACCTGCCCTGACGCCAAGCGACACCAATTTATGCCGAAAGCGTCAAAGATTATAAAGTCGTGGCGTGCTTGCATCGCATTGGGCGCTAACTTAGGCTCGCTGCTCGATAAGTTTTAACTATGTCCGTTATACGCTGGTTACCGAAGATTGGATTTCGCGGCCGATCGTTTCCGGCGCAAATCCGCCCTTCCCCCGGCCACGTACAGGAAATAGCGAGGACCGACTTTGGACACCGAGGAGCGTGTTAAGAAGGCATTTATCGACGCATTGGACCTGCCCGAAGGCACCGAGATGCGCTCCCTCGCCTACCGGCAGCACCCGAAATGGACATCCTTGGGCCATATGACGATCGTCGCGGCGCTCGAGGACGCGTTCGATTGCATGCTCGAGGGCGACGAGATCCTGGCGATGAGCAGCTTCGACAAGGCCGTGGATATAATGAGAAAATACGATGGTGCCCATTGACCTCACCGGACGCGTCGCGCTCGTCACCGGGGCCGCACGCGGAATCGGCGAGGTAACGGCGCGCCGGCTCGTCGTGGCTGGGTGTACCGTCGTTCTCAATGTGCGCCAGCTCGACGGAACCGCGGAAGAGGCAGTTGCCGGGCTGGAAGCGCTCCGCCCCGGCAGCACGCACCTCGTCGCCGGCCCGGCGGACGAGCCCGCGACGGCCAAGACGCTCGCACGCGAGATTTTCGAGCGCTATCGCTGCCTCGACATCCTCGTCAACAATGCCGGAATCCTGCGCGACAATTTCATCGGCATGATCCCCGACGAGGAAATCGAGTCGGTCATGCGCAACAATGTCTACGGCGTGATCCGGCTGACCCAGGCGATGGCGCGGCTGATGGCGCGCAAGCGTTCCGGCGCAATCGTCAACCTCGCTTCGATCATCGGCGTCCGCGGCAATGCCGGCCAGCTCGTCTACGGCGCGTCCAAGGCCGCCGTCATCGGCGCCACCCTTTCTGCCGCAAAGGAGCTTGCGCCCCAGGGAATTCGCGTCAATGCGGTGGCGCCGGGCTTCATCGCGACGCGCATGACCGACGCGCTGCCGAAGGACAGCCGCGACCGTCTCGTGGCGAATATCGGCATGGGCCGTCCCGGCACGCCGGAGGACGTGGCTGACACGATCCTGTTCCTTGTCTCCGATCTCGCCCGCTATGTCACCGGCCAGGTTATCGGCGTCAACGGGGGGCTGGTGCTTTGACGGCACCGTCGATCGATTCCGAATGCGGCGGACTCCTGCCGCTCCTTGCCGAGGTTGAAGACGCGCCCGCGCTCGTCGATCCCACGATGGAACGGTGGCTCACGCGCGCGGCGCTCCGGGCGTCCTGCCTCCGGCTCGCCGGGACGCTCGATGCGCCGGGCGGGAAAGCCCTCGTCCTCATCGCCGGCGCCAACAGCGCGGCGATGGCGACCGCCATCCTCGCCGGCGCCGCCGCGGGCCATGCGGTGATGCTGCTCGGCGGCGACGCCGCACCGGCGACGCTCGCGTGCGCGCTCGAGGCCTACCGGCCGGAATTCGTCTTGTGCGAAGCGCGGCACGGATTGCCGCAGGCATACCGCGCCGAGGCGGGCGCGCCGGACCCGCTGCGGCTGTACCGGCGCGAAGCCGGCGACGAGGCTCCGCCGCACGACGAGCTGATGCTGCTGCTGTCCACCTCGGGCACGACCGGCAGCATGAAATTCGTCCGCCTGCCGCGGCGAGCCGTCACCGCCAACGCCGACCAGATCGCGGCCGCGCTTGCGATCGGGACCGGCGATGTCGGCATCGGGCATCTGCCGTTGGGATATTCCTACGGGCTTTCCGTGCTGACCTCGCACCTGCGGCGCGGCGCCGCGGTCATGCTGACCGAGGCGTCGATGACGTTGCCGGAATTGTGGCAGCAGATCGAGCGGTTCGGCGGCACACACTTGCCCGGCGTGCCGTTTCATTACGGGTTCCTTGCGCGCGCCGATCTCGCGAAGCTGGCGCCGCCCTCGATCCGCACGTTCACCCAGGCCGGCGGCCCGCTCGATCTCAAACTGCAGCGGCGCATTCATGCCGCCGTCGAAGCGCGCGGCGCCAGGTTCTACGTTATGTACGGCCAAACCGAGGCGGCGCCGCGCATGACGACCTTGCCGCACGAGCGCTTTGCCGAGAAGGCCGGCTCGGTCGGGCTGGCGCTCGCCAGCGCCCGTGTCACCATCGAGGACGACGATGGCCTAGCGCTGCCATCGGGAAGCGAAGGCAGCGTCGTCTACCACGGGCCCAATATCATGCATGGCTATGCCGAGGCGCGCGACGCGCTCGCGCGCGGCGACGAAACCGGCGGCCGGCTCGTGACCGGCGACCGCGGCTGGCTCGACGCGGACGGATTCCTGTTCCTTACCGGGCGCACCAAGCGTTTTGCGAAGCTTTACGGGCTCAGGATCAGTCTCGACGACATCGAGGAGCGCCTTCGCCCGATGGCCGACGTCGCCGCGTTCGAGCATGGCGACCGGCTGGTGATCTTCACGCCCGAGACGGAGCGCATGAAAGGCGCGGTCGTCGCCTTGGCCGACGAATTGAAATTGCCGTCGGCCAGCTTTTCGTTGCGCGCGGTTAGCGACATACCGCGGCGCGGCAGTGGCAAGATCGACTACACCAGGCTCAGAGAGCTCGTCTGATGTTCGAAGAGCTGCTCGAGCGGCCCGCCTTTTCGCTGCGCGCCGCCGCGAAGGAAGCGCTGCTCCTTCCGGCGCTCAATGCCTTGAGCCGGCACCATTACGCGCATTCGACGGCCTATCGCCAGATCGCCGACGCGGCTTGGGGCGGCCTCGGCGAACCGCGCACTCTCGCCGAGCTGCGCTATCTTCCGGTGAGCCTGTTCAAGGAGATCGAGCTCGTCTCGACCGACGCGCCGGTGATGACGCTGCAATCGAGCGGCACGACCGGGCAGCGGCCGAGCCAGATCGTCATCGACGCCGAGACCGCGGACCGGCAATCGAAGGCGCTGGTCGGCACGTTCCGCCCGGTCCTCGGCGGACGGCGGATGCCGCTCCTCGTGATCGACCAGCGCCGCGTGATCTCGGATCCCGCCGCGCTGAGCGCCCGCGGCGCCGGCGTCCTCGGCATGATGAAACTCGGCGCGCGCAGCACCTTCGCGCTCGACGATGCGCTTGAAGCGCAGCGCGACACGATCCGCGCCTTCGTGCAGAAGTTCGGCGCCGAGCCGTTCCTCATCTTCGGCTTCACGTTTCTCGTCTGGTCGAAGCTCTATGAGGCGTTTGCGGCCGGCGAGCTCGACCTCTCGAACGCGGTGCTCGTCCATTCCGGCGGGTGGAAGAGGATGGAGGCGGACAGCGTCACCAACGCCGTCTTCCGCGCCCGCCTCGGCGAGCGGTTCGGGCTCACCCGGATCTTCAATTTCTATGGCTTCGTCGAGCAGATCGGGACGATGTTCCTCGAAGGCGAGGACGGACTACTCTATGCGCCCAATTTCGCCGACGTCATCGTGCGCGATCCGCGCACCTGGGAGCCGGCGCGGCCCAACGAGGAGGGCGTGATCCAGGTCGTCTCGCTGCTGCCGCTTTCCTATCCGGGTCACAGCGTGCTGACGGAGGACCGCGGCGTGATCGAGACCGTCGATGCGGGAGCGGGCGGGCGGATGGGCAAGGCGCTCAGAGTGACGGGGCGCGTCGCAAAGGCCGAATTGCGCGGCTGCAGCGACGTGATCGCCGCGGCACGCGCGTAAGGGGCCGGGCATGGCGCACGCCATCCTCGTCCACCGCGCGGGCGGCCAACGCGAAAGCCTGAGCGCCGAGCGGCTCACCACCGTCCTCGGCGAGGCGCGAAATGGCGCCAAGTCCTGCTTTGCACCAGAACGGGCCGCGCTCGTCGCGGCGATTTCCGACGAAATCCTGCGCCGCGCGCAAGCAAGCGCCAGTCCCGGCATCGTTCATTTCGCCTATTGGACGCGACGGGCCGCGCTGCAGCGGATGGCGCAGGATTTCCGGGCGCGTCTGCCGGCGGGATGCCGGCCGCAACCGCGCGGCCTTGTCTTCCACCTGCCGCCGCAGAACGTCGAGACGATGTTCCTTTATTCCTGGGTGATGTCCTATCTCGTCGGCAACGCCAACATCACCCGCCTGCCGAGCGCGCTGTCGCCGCAGATGGAGGCCCTCCTGGGGCGGTTTCTCGAGTCGCTCGAGGCGCTTGGCGACCGCACGCAGCTCTTCGTCTCCTATCCGGCGGACGAGGATCTCAACCGCGCCATCTCGGCCGCCGCGGACGCACGCGTCGTATGGGGCGGCAATCAGAAGATCCGCCTCTTTGCCGATCTGCCGCTGCGCGATGGAGGAAAACCGATCTGGTTCGGCGACCGCACCTCCCTTGCCGTGATCCAAGGTGATGCGCTCCTCGCGCTCGCGCCCGACGGGCGCAACGATCTTGCGGCGCGGCTTTTCAACGACATCTTCGTCTTCGATCAGGTCGCCTGTTCCTCGCCGCATTGTCTCTACGTCGTCGGCAATCCCGCCGCCCATGGCGGTGCCGTCGATGGGCTTTTGCGCGCGCTCGATGCAATCGCAGCAGAACGCTATACCGGGCCCGAGACGGGACACGTCATGCGCAAGATGACCGAGGCCTATGCCACGGCGGGACGCGGCGAGGCCAGCCTGGTGGTGCAGTATTCGAACGCGCTCACTGCCACGATCCTCAACGCGAACGCCGAGAAACCGGCGCGCGTCGGCGGCGGATTTCTGAGCGTCCGCTATCTCGCCAGGCTCGACGACCTCGCCGGGTTCATTCGCGAGGACAATCAAACCCTGACCTATGGCGGTTTCGACCGGGCGGAGCTCGACGAATTTGCGGCGAATTTGGGCGCCATTGGGCTGACCCGCATAGTTCCCATTGGGAAGGCACTCGATTTCGATGTAATATGGGACGGGTATGATCTACTGCACGAGCTCACGCGAATGCGCCGGGTCGAGTAAATCGTCCGATCGGTGAGATCATGGCCAGCAACTTCGTATCGACAGTTCGCCGCGACGTGACGAAGCGAGGACTTGCCGCGGCGTTGCGCAAGAACGCGCGGCCATTCGTCATGCGCCTCTATGTCGGCTATTTGCGCCGATTCTGGGGCATGGAGATCGGCGACGACTGCATGATTTCGCTGTCGGCAAAGCTGGACAAGACCTTTCCGCTCGGAATTCACATTGGCGACAGCACCGCCGTGAATTTCGGCGCCGTCGTCCTGACGCACGATTATCCGCGCGACCTGCATCTTCATACGCGCATCGGCAAGCGCTGCCAGATCGGCGCCCGCAGCATCATCATGCCCGGCGTCTCGGTCGGCGACGGCAGCGTCGTCGCGATCGGCAGCGTGGTCATGAAGGACGTGCCGCCCGGAACGCTGGTCGCCGGCAATCCGGCCCGCACGATCGAACAGGGAATTCGCACCGGGCGCTGGGGCAAGCTCATTCGGGAGGAACCTCCCGCCGCAAGCCCGGGCGCCGGCTGAAATTCGCCGAGGTCGTTGAAAGCACATGCGCGCAAAACATGGGCGCCGCGGCGGACGCTCGCTCGCCCTTGCGGCAATCTCCGCGGCCGCGGAAGTCGAAGCGCACGAGGGAACGATGGCGGAATAGTTAACGACTTATAAATGGTAAAAAATAAATGAGTTGTTATCTGTTCTGATCTCGCGCCCGCGAACGTATAATAGCATCGGGAAATATCCGGAACCCGGCAACTATCCGGACCCAGGGTAAGGCATTGTTGACGCAGAGAAGAGATTACGGACACCGTGAGCGCCGTCCTTTGGGGCGAGCGACCGGCCGCCTATTGCCTTCGCTGCTCCTGACGGCGACCGCGCTGACCGGGCTGCCGGCGCTCGCGCAGCAGAGCGGTTTCGCCGTCGCCGCCGGAAGCGCCACGATCTCGACGCCATCCGCCAATACCACGATCGTGCGCCAGACCACGAACCAGGCGATCATCACGTGGAATACCCTCAATGTGAGCCGCGGCGGGCTCCTGCAGTTCGTTCAGCCGAGCAGCAGCTCGATCGCCTTGAATCGCGTCCTTGGCGGCAGCGCGTCGGACATCGAAGGGAGCCTCGTTGCCAACGGCCAGGTCTGGATCGTCAATCCGGCCGGCGTGATGTTCGGCCACGGCGCCTCGGTCAATGTCGCGGGCCTCGTCGCCACCACCTCGAACATCAGCGACGCGAATTTCCTTTCCGGCAATTATGTTTTCGACCAGGCGACCGCAGACGCCCAGGCGGCGGTGGTCAACCGCGGCACGATCCAGGTGGCCGCGGGCGGCGCTGCCGTGCTCGCCGGCGCGCGCGTCACAAACCAGGGCCTGATCGAAGCCGACCTGGGCAAGGTCGTGCTGGCGAGCGGCGCTGCCTTCGCGGTCAATTTCGACGGCGACAATCTCATCTCCTTCGCGGTCTCGGCACCGCTCGCCGTTACGCCGCTCGACCATAACGGTAACCCGGCGCAGTCGCTTGTCTCGAATTCCGGCACGATCTCCGCCACAGGCGGCCAAGTCCTGCTGACGGCGCAGGCGGCGCGCAGCGTTCTTACCAATGCGATCAATGTCACCGGCATGATCGAGGCCACCTCCGCGCATGTGGAGAACGGCGAGATCGTGCTCGACGCGGGTCCGAACGGAAGCGTCACGCTCGGCTCCGCCGCCGTTCTCGATGCGTCGGGCGACCAGGGCGGCGGCACGATTGCCGTCAGCGGCGGGACCGTCACTGTGACTCAAGGGGCACTCCTCGACGCGAGCGCGGTCACGAGCGGCAACGGCGGCACGGTCACTCTGCAGGCGAGCGACACGCTCGCCTTCAACGGCGCAATCACGGTTGAAGGTGGCGCGGGCGGAGGCAACGGCGGCCTTGCGGAAACATCAGCCGCGAACGTTGCGGTCTCTACCGGCACGGTCGATGCGCTCGCTCCGGCGGGCGCGGCCGGGACCTGGCTCCTCGATCCGGCCAACATAACGGTCGAAAGCGGCGGCAGCGCATCGCTCTCTCACGTCGATGCGTTCGGCAGCGACGCCGGGAAATACGATACGATCGATCCCTCGACCCTCGATGGCGCCAGCGCAAACATCGTTCTCCAGGCGACCCACAACATCGTCTTCGACGCGCCCGTCGCGCTGACACAGAACGGCGTCGGCATCGAGGCAGACGCCGGCAACAGCATCACGGTCTCGGCCGCTTCCGCGATCACGACGCGCGGCGGTTCGATCACCTTAACCGCGAACGCCGGGGCATCGGCGTCAGGAAGCGGCGGCATCACGATATTGGCGCCGCTTTCGACCTCGGCCGGCAACGTCGCCGGCGGGTCCGTGACGCTTGCGGTCGACGGCGGCAGCGGCCGCACCACGCTCGGCGCAAGCATCACGACCGCCGCCGGTGCGATCTCCTTCACCGGTCCGACCGTCCTCCACGCGGACGTGGCGCTCGACACGACGGCCGGCGGGGCGGCCCCGGCGGGTGCGACCATCACCTTCGCCGGTACGCTCGACGGGCCCGGCGCCCCGGACCTCACGCTCACCGCGGGCTCGGGCGATGTCGATTTCGAGGGCCGCGTCGGCAACGATTCCTCGGGCGTGGGCAACACGCCCGGCGCGGTGACGATCGCCACCGCCGGCAACGTCAACATGACCATGATCGCGGGGGCGAATGGCGATGGCTTCTCGGCGGGCGCCCTCGCAATTTCGGGCGCCGACGGTGTGCCGGGAGCCGCATCCCTCACGGCCGCTTCCTACGTCAAGACCGGCGGCGACATCGACATCGTCGCCGAGGGCGCGGTTTCGATCGCGGGATCGGTGACCGCGCGAGAGGCGTCGGGCGCAGGCGGCAATGTCACCATCACGGCGGGCGGCGCCATAACCGTCTCCGGTGGTTCGGGTTCGTCAGCCGGAATTTCGACCTTCGCCGGCTATGCCCGCGCGGATGGTGCCATCCCGGCCGACGGCGGCGCGATCAGCCTCACCGGGGCGAGCATCACGCTCGTCAATGGGGCGAACAGCTCAGGCGGCAACGAACTCAACGCATCGTCGGACGCGAACGGCGGCAACGCCGGCGCGATCACGCTCATCGCGACCGCGGGCAGTGTCTCGATCGGCACGCCGGACGGGAATTCCCGCAACGGGCTCACCGCCAACGGCGGCAGCGCCACCAACGGCCTTGGCGGCGCCGGCGGAAACGTTCTGGTGAGCGGCCAGACGCTCGCCATCGTTGGAATTTCTGCAAATGGCGGGAATTCCTCGGCCGCCGACGCCGGTCCCGGCGATCATGCCGGCAATATCACGCTCGTCGCCACGGCAACGTCCGGGCCCGTGGTTACGCTTTACGGAATGGCAGCGACGGCCGCGGACAGCCAGTACCCGCCGACACTGAGCGCCGATGGCGGCGCGACGGGTGCGGGCGGGATCACCGGTGCCGCAGGAAACATCGTCATCGAAGGATCGGTCGCGGGCGCGCCGCTGCAAGGCTCGAGCTTCATTGCGCTCGCATCGACGAGCGCCGGCGAGCTCAACGGCGGATCGGTGGTGAACGTCTCTGCCATCGGCGGCCCGAGCGCAGGCGGTGCGATCCTGATCGAAGGCCCGGTCCAGGCGACCGGGGCCGGCGTCGAAAGCTTCGGCATCGCCGCCGACAACGGCATCGCGAGCCTCGAGGGCGCGGTGGGCAGCGTCGTGGCGCTCAAAAACCTCTTCATCGGCTGCTGCCTGAACCATGAAAGCGTGAGCGGTGATGCCGGAACGGTGACGTTCGAGGGACCGGTCGTGGCCGTGGGCACGATCGACGACCTGCGCACCAGCGGCAGCGTCACCTACGCCGGAATGGTCACGGCTTCCGCCTTCACGATGAAGGCGGGATCGACCGCCCTCGCCTTCGAAAACGGCGCGACTTTCGGCGCCAATCCGGTCTTCTCGGGTGGTCCGATCGGTCTCGACGGCACATTCACGCTGAGCGGCGCCGCGACCGGCGCGCGCTTCAGCGGGCCGGTGACGCTCGACGGCGCGACCACGATCGACGCCAGCGCCGTCAACGGCTCCATCACCTTTGCCTCGACCGTCGATGGCAGCGCGCCTCTCGACGTGATGGCCGGAAGCGGCGCGGTGACGTTCAAGGCGGCGGTCGGAAGTTCCGTGCCTTTGTTCTCGCTCACCGTCGCGAGCGCCGCGACGCTCGACGGCGATGTGACGACGATCGGCGAGCAGTTCTACGGCGGCACCGTGACGCTCGGCAATGATGTCACATTGTCGGCCCTCGGATCTCCGATCTTCGCCCTCAGCGGCGCTTTCGATACCGGCCTTGGCAACCTCACATTGGGTCCGCTCGACCTCATCAACTTCACGAACGGCGTGAACGGCGCCGGTTGGAATTTGACGGTTGCGAACGGGACCGCGGAGCTCAATGGCAGCATCCAGCTCGGATCGCTCTCGGTGCAGACCGCTGACATCAACGGCAGCATCACCACGAGCGCGGGGCAGACCTATAACGGCCCGGTGTCGCTCACGGGCGACACGACGCTCGCCGACCGCGGCAGCGGCATCGTCTTTGCCGCCACTGTGACGGGCGAGTCCGAGGCGCTCACGGTGACGAAGGGCGCGACCACGTTCGAGAACACGGTCAACCTCGGCTCGCTCGCGGTCCAAGGCGCGTCGATCGACGGCGCCATCGCCACGGCCGGCAGCCAGTCCTATACCGGCCCGATCGCGCTGCTCAGCGACGTGACGCTTGCCGCGAGCGGCAGCGGCGCCAGCATCGTCATCAGCGGCACCTCGACGCTCGCGACGGGATTTGCCTTGAACGCGCTCGCGACCGGGAACATCACAGTGAGCGGTACCCTCGAGAATTCGGGCGCGGGCGCGATCACGTTGGTTGCGGGATGGGACGGCGTCACTATGGCATCGCTCGCGCCCTCGACCGCGGGAGCGTTCGGCCTCGCCGGCGGCACCGTCTCGATCGGCGGCTCGGGGGCGGCCGGCAATGCCGCGATCGGCAGTGCCGGCGGGACCGCCACAGTCGCGGCCGCCAACCTGACGCTTAACGGCACGCACGGCTTTGCGCAACTCGGCTACGTCGGAAGCGGCGCAACGGGCGATATCGCCGTCACGCTGACCGGCAATCTCGTCATGACCGCGGGCGCCGCCGGCGACTACGCCCAGATCGGCCACGGCGGCGCCGGCACGAGCGGCAGCGAAACCGGCACGATCGGCATCGCCGCCACCGGCAACATCACGCTCACCGCCGGCGCCGGCGCCGATGCCTATGCCCAGATCGGCCACGGCGGCGCGCTGTCGAATTTCGGTGCGACGGTGGCGTTCGGCGACACCGGCGACATTTCGCTGTCCGGCGCCGTCGTCACGCTCGTCTCCGGGCTCGGCAGCGGCGCCTACGTACAGGTCGGCCATGGCGGTCTCGACGCCGGCGAGAGCGCGTCGCTGTCGTCGGGCTCGATCCTCATCAGCGGCAACATTGACCTGAACGCGACGAGCCAGCTCGTCATGACCGGCAGCAGCGGCATCTCGGCCTATGCCCAGATCGGCAATGGCGGCTTCGGCGCGAATGCACACGCCACGGTTTTGTCCGGCGGTACGATCACCGAGACCGGCGACATCGTGATCTCGACGGGCACTGCCGCGTCGAGCGGCGCGATCGCGCTGACCGGCGATGCCTATGCGCAGATCGGCAATGGCGGCTACCAGGAAAACACCGGCGCCTCGGCCTCGGGGGGCATCAGCGAGGGCGGCAACATATCGCTGTCGCTGGCCGGCGGCTCGGGCCAGGTCAACGCCGGCAGCGAGGGCGATTTCGCCTATGCGCAGGTCGGCAACGGCGATGCGGCGCATACCGGCGCTGGCAATGTCAGCGGCAATATCGATGTCTCTTCGAGCGGCGCGTGGCAGCTGAACAGCAGCTCCACCGCGCCGGCCTGGATGTGGAACGCGACCGGCTCGGGCACGGTCAGCGGCGGAACACAGATCGACGGCTCGACCTTCCTGCCGACGGGTTTCGCGCCACCGCCGCCACCGCCGCCCAACCTCGACGATCAGGCGGGACTGAACAGCTTCCTCACTTCGAACCAGACGGCGCCGCCGGTGCTCAGCAACGATGACCCGACGCCGGTCTCCGCCTCGGGCCTCGGCACCTTCAGCGAGGGCACGTCGAGCGACAGCGGCACCAGCAGCGGCAGCAGCAACCTCGCCCAGACCCTCAATGCGATCGTGCCGACCGCCGGTCCTTCGTCGGGCGCAGGCGCGATCGAGCAGATGACGCAAAATTCCGGCGGCCCGGCGGCCGGCCCCGCGTCGAGCGGCGAGGCGCCTGCCGGCGCCGGTCAGGAAGCCGACGATCTGAGCTCTGCGGTGGCGCTGTCGCTTACCGGCAAGGCCAGTGTGCCCGGCGGCGCAAGCCAGGTTTCCTCTTGCATCCGCAGCGGCTCCGGCACGGCGATCCTGTGCGAGCTCGCGCCCGAGCCGGGTGTCGGCAAGACGCCGGTCGGCGTGCAGCCGGCCGACCAGCCCTATTCGAGCTGGGGCAACGAATCGCTCTGGCAGCAATAGCTCAGGCGAGGAGCGCGGCGAGCAGCTCGACCACGAGCCGCGCCGTCTCTCGGTCGGGATCGAGCCGCGGCACGTATTCGACGATTTCGAGCGCGCAGAGGCCCGGCGGGAGAGCGCGGGCGAGAGCGGCGCAGACCGCGCCGGCGCCCATCCCGCCCGGCTCGCGCAAGCCGACGCCCGGCGCGTCGGCGGGATCGAAACCGTCGAGATCGATGCTGAGCCCATAGGCGCCGCCGCCCTTGGCGGCGATGGCGAACGCCTCGTCGAGCACCGCTTCGACGCCGCGCTCGCGCACCTCCGGCATGAGGATCATGCGCACGCCGAGCGCGCGCAGGAACGCCATCTCCTCCGGCTCGTAGGCGCGGATGCCGACGAGGCAAAGCCGGTCGTTAGCGACCGCGCCGCCCGCGAGCGCGCGAAACAGCGCCTGCCCGTGCCCGAGCAGAGCCGCCACCGGCATGCCGTGCGCGTTCATGGAGGGCGTCGTCTCGGGCGTGTGCGCGTCGAGATGGGCGTCGAACCAGACGAGCCCGAGCGGCGCGGATCCGAGCGCGCGCGAAGCACCCGCCCAGGTTCCCATGGCAAGCGAATGGTCGCCGCCGAGCACCACGGGAAGACATTTTCCCGCCAGCGCCACGGCGACGGCATCCGCAAGCCGGGCCGCGCGCCGCGCGACCGCAGCGAAATAGGCGGGGCCGTGCGAACATTCCGCGTCATCGGCGCGGGGAAATTCGAGCATTGCGTGCCAGTACGCATCGAGGCCGCGCTCGGCGAGACGGCGCGCCAGCCCGAATTGCTCGAGCGCCGCCGGTCCCTCCGCAGTCTCGCGCACGCCCGCGCCCAGGCCCGAGGCGGCGCCGATCAGAGCGATGTCGCGCGTCATCGCTGGCCGTCGCGCGCCGGGGCGGTGCCGCTGCCGCTTCGCTCGGCGGCGAACGCGGGATCGAGCAGTGCTACGATCCGCCCGACCGCGGCGAAGAACGACGCGACATCGGCTTCGGCGCGGAATTGCCGGGCGTTGCGGGCAAGCCTGCGCCACTCCTCCGCGTCGCGGTCGAGGAGCGCCATGAAATGCGCCATGCCCTCGATATTGTCGGGCTCGACGACGTAGCCGTTGACGGCGCTTTTCACGATGAGGTCGCTTGCGCCGCAATTGTGCGAAAGGATGACCGGCACGCCCAAGGCAATCGCCTCGTTGACGACCAGGCCGAACGGCTCCTCGATGCTCGGCAGCAGCAGCGCGAGGCTTGCGGCCAGCGTCTTCGCGATCTCGGCCTCTTGCAGGAAGCCGCGAAAGACGATTCCGGGAATGCCGTCCGCGCGCGCCTTGAGCTCCGCCTCGAGCGGGCCCGCGCCGCACAGATGCAGCTCGCGCGGCTTGGCCCCACAAGTACGCCGGTAGAGCGCATAGGCATCGATCGCCGCCGCGAGATTCTTCTGCGGCACGAGGCGGGCGATCGCGGTGAAATGCCGGTCCGCGTGCGGAGCGCCGTCCGGAGCGGCCGGGGCGTCGGCCAATTGCGCGAGCCGGTCGAGCGCGATCGCGTCGTAGCCGATCGCGATGCGCTCTGGGGGCACGCCCAAAAATTCGAGATAGGATTTCGTGCGCGCGCTGCCGACGAGCGCCGCGTCATAAGGCCGGTAAAGCACCCACTTCCCCAGCTCGCGTCCGAGCCGGCGCGGCTTGTCGTCGAATTTCGAGTCCTGCATGATGACGACGCGCCGGCCGAAAAGACGGAGCGCGAGCGCCGCGAGGAAAATCGCCGCAAGCTGAAAATCGCAGATGAAGATCTCGCGCGCGCCGGTCGCAAGGCAGGCGCGGACCAAGGCGCCGCAATGGGCGAGCGTGCCGATCTCCGAACGCTGGCGATCGGGATAAAGCGTGATCTTGCGGAACGAGCGCCCCGCCCCGGTCGGCGCCCAGCCGTAGATCTCGCCGCTTTTGAGAAGCTCGATGCCGACGATCTCGACCCGCCCGGCGAAATGTTGGCCGAGCGCTTCGAGCCGATCCATGTGGTAGGGACCGAACTGGTCCCATGCGAAGACCAAGCGCCGCATCGCTCGCCGCCGGCGTCATTTCAAAACCCGTCCGGGCAACGTGAACGGACGCGGCGCCGATTGGTTGCAGAGGGGCGCCGCTACGCTGCGCCGGCGACGACCGGCTGGGGCGCCGCGATCGTGCGCTTCAGATGCTCGGCGAGGCGAAGCGCCAGCGCGATGATGGTGGGCGACGGCGAAACTGCGCCGCCCGTCGGGAAAACCGACGCGCCCGCGACATGGAGATTGGCGATGCCGTGGACGCGGCAATCGGCATCGACGACGCCCAGGCGCGGGTCGCGATGGGCGCGGGTCGTGCCGATCTGGTGCCAGCCGCCGGCGAAATCGGCGGGCCAGGACTCGCGCTGTTCCGGCGGCAGCGGCGCGAGGCAGCCGAGGCCGAGCCGGCGCAATTCGCCGTCGATCAGCTCCTCGGCGCGCACGACGGTGCGGCGGTCGATCGGCAGGAGCCGCCAATCGACGCGCGCGCGCGGCAGCCCGAACGGGTCGCGCTCGTCCTGAAGGAGGATGCGGCTTGCGAAATTGGGCGCCTGCTCCGGCTTGCTCTCGACGACGTAGCCGGCGACGAAGCGGTCGAGATGGAGCGCGTGCGAAAGCGCGGCCGAGGCGACCTTGTGCGGCTCGAGCATCATCTTGACGAGATCGCGGCTGCCAAGCGCACGCTCCTTGAACGGCAGGGCGAAGCGATCGTAGAGATCGGTGCGCCAGCGGCGCGACAGCGACAAGGCGAGATTGCGGAAGGCCGCCCAGCCGTCCGAATCCTCGCCATAGACGACGGGATAGATGCTGGCCTTGTAGTTGAGGAGATGCTCCTCGGCCTGCACACGCGCCGCCAGCGACAAACCGGCGCCGATACCGTGCCCGCGATATGCCACGCCATAGAGGCCGAACGGAAAGGCGCGCCGCCCGGCGATCAGCCGCCGCTTCGTGTGCGGGTGGTCCTGGAAATAGCGGCCGACGAGATCGTGCTCGTTGCCGAGCCCGCGCGCCGCCACGTCGTTCGAAAGCAGCAGGAGCCGCGCATTCTCGATCCCGCCCGCGGCGAGGATGAAGTGGCGCGCGCGCACCGCAAGGCGCGTTCCGGCGAGCGTGCCAAGCTCGAGCCGCTCCACCTCGCGCGCGTTCCAGCTCGCCCGGAGGCGGAGCGCATGCGCCCGCGTAAGGCAGGTGAGGTTCGCCGCGCGCTCGATCTCGGCGCGGTACTTCTGGCCGAGCCGCGTCGGCGGGCTGAAGCGGTAGAGGACGGATTCGATCGTCTCGCAATCGAACGGCAGAAGCCGCGCGTTCGGGTCGCCCAGTTTCTCGACCGCCTCGGTGCCGTACTCGTCGTCCGCAACCTCGCAGAGCGCATGCACCATGCGGGAATGGCGCTGCAGCTCGTCGGCGCCGAACGGCCAGCCGCTGTCCTCGATCCAGGGACGCGCCGCGAAGTCGATCGCGTCGAGCGGCCGGAACCAGCCGCCCCACACGTTGCTGTTGCCGCCGAAGCAGCGCAGCTGGCATGAGGCGAGGCTCGAGTACCGCATGCCGATACTGTCGCCCTCGGCAAGCCCCTGCAGCTCCCAGTCGGGCGAGAGGCCGCCGCTTTCGATCTGGCAGACCTTGAATCCTGCGGCGATGAATTGCAGCGCGAGCGCGATGCCCGCAGTGCCCGCGCCGACGATGCAGATGTCGGTCTCGATGACGGTGCCCGAAGGGAGCGTTCTCGCGTCGAGGATCATGAATTGGGATCCGCCCACTGACCGCCTTTGCCGTTCGCGGCAAGGCCGGACCCCCGATAACGCCATGCTTCGGCCATTCGTTCCGGCGCGGAGCGCGCGCGCAAGGCGCGGAACGATCGGCCCGTTTTCGCGTTCTCGCGGCGCCCCTGAGCGCCTCCTGGGGCGGCGAATTTTCTGGGAGAGTCCATGTCCGTTGTGTGCGAAGTCGCCGTCATCGGCGCCGGCCCCTATGGTCTTTCGATCGCCGCCCATCTTCGTGCGCGCGGCGTGGCGCTGCGCGTCTTCGGCCGCCCGATGTGGAGCTGGCGGATGGAGATGCCGGCCGGCATGCATCTCAAGTCCGAGGGCTTCGCCTCCAACCTCTACGAACCCGAAGGGCTTTTCACGTTGAAGAGTTTCTGCGCCGGGAACGATCTCCCCTATCGCGACTGGGGCGTGCCCGTGCCGCTTGCGACCATGACCGCCTATGGCACCGCCTTCCAGCGCCGCTTCGTGCCGGAGCTCGAGGAGCGGGTCGTGACGGCGGTCCGCGAGACGCGCGAGGGATTCTTCCTCAAGCTCGAGGATGGCGGCGGCTGCTTTGCGCGCCGGGTCGTCGTCGCGACCGGGATCGGCGCCTATTGCCATCTGCCGGAAGCGCTGCGCCATCTGCCGCGCGAGCTGGTCACGCACAGTTTCGGCCACCACGACCTCGCGCCGTTCAAGGGACGCGACGTGACGATTCTGGGCGCCGGATCGTCGGCGCTCGACCTCGCCGGCATCATGCACGAGGAGAACATGTCGGTCCGCCTCGTCGCGCGCCGGCCGAAGCTGCAATGGGCGGGCGAGCCGCTCTCCGAGCATCGCTCGCTCTATCAGCGGCTCAGATACCCGATGTCCGGCATGGCGCCGGGCCTGCGCAGCCGGTTCTACGAGGACGCGCCGATGCTGGTGCGGCTCCTGCCGCGCGAGACGCGGCTCAAGATCTTCCGCACGTTCCTGGGGCCGGCAGGCCCGTGGTGGATGAAGGATCGGGTCGAGCGCGAGGTGCCGCTGCTGTTGGGCCGCAGCTTGCGCTCTGCCGAGCCCGCGGGCGGGCGGCTCCGCCTGGTGCTCGACGGCACAGACGGCACGCGCGAGATCGTGACCGATCACGTGATCGCCGCGACCGGATTCAAGATCGACGTGCGCCAGCTCTCCTTTCTCGGCGATAATCTGCGCAAGAGGCTGAGCACAGTCGAGGGGATGCCGGTGCTGTCGGCGCATTTCGAATCGAACGTGCGCGGGCTTTATTTCGTGGGGCTCGCGTCGGCGCCGACGTTTGGGCCGCTGATGCGCTTCATGCTGGGAGCGGGCTTCGCCGCGCGCCGCGTCTCGGCGCACGTGACGAGAGCCGCCTTCAAGGACCACGCCGCCCCCTACCCCGGCGAGCCAACCCGCGTCCGCCCCGCTTAGCGATCCACCGGCCCTGGGTCCCCGCTTTCGCGGGGACGGCGCCGTCGGGGTTACGGCTCGCGCAGGAAATAGCGGCGCTTGCCGGCGATCGTGTGCGGCTCTTCCTCAAGCGCCGAAAAAGTGAACTGCGCGCGGTCGATGGCCGGGAACTCGCGCGCGATCTCGTGCAGGAAGCGGCGCTCGATCCGGCTCAGATCCGCGGCCGACGGCGTGGCGATGCCGATATCGATGGCGCGGCCTTTCTGGTGCACGAAGAACGAGCTCACCGCCTCGTCGATCTGCAGGATATCGAAGAAGAAGTCGCTGTGCGTGTCGATCGACGTGCCGTCGCGCATCGGCAAGGTCAGCACGTCGCGTGCGCGTCCCAGAATGCGGGCGCAGCGGAAGGGCGGGCCTTCGCCGCCGGGCAAAGGCTCGACCCGGTCGCCGGTCGCGTAGTTGACGAGCGGGAAGCGCACGGGCAGGAGCGTCGTGATGGCGAGTTCCTGATCGGCTTCGACGCGGCAGTGGAAGGCGTCCCAGAAAAACGTGAGCTCGCCCGTGCCCGGCCGCGAATAGGCCATGACGCCGGTTTCCTGCATGCCGTACTCGACGAGCGCATCGGCGCCGAGGAGCCGCTGCACGCGCTCCAAATCGCGCGGATACACGGTCTCGGAGCAGAAGATGGCGGCGCGGATGTGCGCCGAGCGGCCGTCGTAGCCGGTCCGCTCGACATAATCCAAGAGCCTGCGGATGCAGGATGCGTAGCCGACCACGGTCATGCCCGGACGCGCGCGCATGAAGGCGAGGTAGCGGGCGATCGAGCCGTCGTCGAGCGCATAGGCGCTCAATCGCCGCGTGCCGATGAGCCAATCCTTCACGTGCCGGCGCGCGACGTTGATGCGGCCCTTCAATCCGTTGCCGAAGAGATGGGTGTGGCTCCAGATGAGCGCGATCGGATCGCCGGCGCGGATGCCGGCCCAGCTGCGGCCGAGATACATGCTCGAATGATGCAGCAGATCGTCCTCGCTGCCGCGCGGGAAGCGGCGCGGCCGGCCGGTAGTGCCGCCGGTACGGACAAGCTTGCACGGCTGGGCGTCGGCCGCGATCGAGGAAAAATTCTCCTCGAGATCGACGTTGCGCAGCAGCGGGAACGAGCCAAGCTCGGCGAGATCGCCGAGCCGCTCGGGCAGGCGGTGGCGGCGCTGCCATTCGGCATAGAAGCGGTAGCGCCGCCGCGCCGCGGCCCAGACCCCGTTGAAGGCATCGAGCTGACGGCGCGCAATGAGCGCCGGGTCCGTCACCCGCGCGTGCAGCGCCTGGCGCTCGGCCAGAAGATCCTGACGCTCGCGCAGGCCGCGGCTTACAACCTGCGCTGCCGCCCATCGCTGCGTGGCAGCCGCAATTCCTGTCATTGTCCGGCTCCGCTCCCGCCGATTTGTCCTATTCAAATCGGCAATAACGCTTGGCCGGAATGATCGTTCAGCGCTACCCGAGGGTTTTGTGGACGATCGGGAAGAGGAGGCGCACGGCGACGACAAGCAGTGTGACCGCGAGGATGGGACGCAGCAGCGAGTCCGAGACCCGCACCGAGGCTTGGCTGCCGAGGACGATGCCCGGCACCGAACCGATGAGGAGCGAGCCCAGGAGCAGCCAGTCGATCGAGCCGAGGATCCAATGGCCGAGCCCGGCGACGAGCGTCAGGGGCACGGCATGCGCGATATCCGAGCCGACGATGCGCGAGGACGGCATATCCGGGTAGAGCAGGATCAGCGCCGTCACGCCGATGGCGCCGGCGCCGACCGAGGACAGCGAGACCAGCACGCCGAGCACGGCGCCCATGAGGACGGTCAGCACCGTGCGGCTCCTCGGCGACAGCCGGCGCAGCGAGGCGCCGAAGCGCCGGATCAGCCAGCCGCGGAAGATCAGCGCGATCGCGGTCAGGAGCAGAGCGACCGCCAGCACCGAGGTGATGGCGCCGCTGACCGCGCTCTGGTCGAGCTTCAGAAGCGACAGGATCGAGATCGTTACGATCGTCAACGGCACGCTGCCGACGCCGAGCAAGCCGACGATGCGCCATTCGATCGTGCGGTTCCAGCCGTGGACGAGCGTGCCGACGCTTTTCGTCGTGGCCGCGTAGAGAAGATCGGTGCCGACCGCCGTGGCGGGATGGATGCCGAACAGCAGGATGAGAATCGGCGTCATCAACGATCCGCCGCCGACGCCCGTCATGCCGACGAGCGTTCCGACGACCAGGCCGGAGGCGACGTAGAGAGGATCGATCGGATACATGTGGCCCCGCTTGGCGTACATCGCGGCGAGCGGGCGGGTTCAGCCGCGCCCAGCGATCTACGCTCTGGAGCCTACCACACGATCAGGCTGCGCGCCCGCAGTTCGCGAACCAATGTCTCGACCGCGGCTTCGGGGTCAACGCCGCCGCCGTCGATCACGAGATCGGGCGCCTCCGGCGGCTCGTAAGGGCTGTCGATGCCGGTGAAATTCGCGATCTCGCCGCGCCGCGCCTTGCGATAAAGCCCCTTCGGATCGCGCTCCTCGCACACTTCGAGCGAGGTGCTGACGTAGATTTCGAGGAATTCGCCGGGCTCCATCAGCTCGCGTGCCATGCGGCGCTCGCTGCGGAAGGGCGAGATGAACGAGACGAGCACGATGAGGCCGGCATCGACCATGAGCTTCGCGGCCTCGGCAACCCGGCGGATGTTCTCGACCCGGTCGGCGTTGGTGAATCCGAGATCCTTGTTGAGGCCGTGCCGCACGTTGTCGCCGTCGAGCATGTAAGTGTGGCGTCCCGCGGCGACGAGGCGTTTCTCGAGCAGATTGGCGACCGTCGATTTGCCGGCGCCGGAAAGGCCGGTGAACCACAGGATACAGGGTTTCTGGCCCTTGATCTCGCTGCGCCGGCGCTTGTCGATACTGAGCGGCTGCCACACGATGTTGGAGGCACGGCGCAGCGAGAACTCCACCATGCCGGCGCCGACCGTCAGATTGGTGAGCCGGTCAATCAGGATGAAGCTGCCGCATTCGCGGCACGATTTGTAGGGATCGAACGCGAGCGGCCGGTCGAAGCTCAAATTGCATAATCCGATTTCGTTGAGCGCGAGGGTTTTGGCCGCCTGATGCTCGAGCGAATTGACGTTGATCTTGTGCTTGAGCTCGGTGACCTGGGCCACGGCCTGGGCAGTGCCGGCACGCATCAGATAGGGCCGGCCGGGCAGCAACGGCTCGTCATGCATCCAGATCACGTTGGCGGCGACCTGATCGGTGACGGAAGGCCGATCCTGCGGCGCGCACAGCACGTCGCCGCGGCTTACGTCGATCTCGTCGGCAAGCGTCAGGGTCACGGCTTCGCCGGCCGCAGCATCCGCGCGATCGGCGCCGTCGAACACGATGCGCCCGATCCGGCTTGCGCGGCCGGCGGGCTCGACCACGACCGGATCGTCCGGCCGCACGCTGCCGCGCGCGATCATGCCGGCATAGCCGCGGAAATCGGGATTGGCGCGGTTGACCCACTGCACCGGCATGCGGAACCCGCCGCCGGGGGGATCGGTCTCAACCTCCACATCCTCGAGAAACGGCAGGAGCGCGGGCCCGTCGTACCAGGGCATCACGGCGCTCTTCTTCGCGACGTTGTCGCCGCGGAGCGCGGAAAGCGGGATTGCGGTGATATGGCCGACGCCAAGGCGTTCGGCGAAGGCGCGAAACGTCTCGGCGATCTCCGCGAACCGGCCGCGGTCGTAGTCCGCCAGATCCATCTTGTTGACCGCGAGCACGAACGAGCGGATGCCGAGCAGAGCGACGATGGCGGCATGACGCCGCGTTTGCGTCAGAATTCCCTTGCGCGCATCAACCAGCAGCACGGCGAGCGAGGCAGTCGAGGCGCCGGTCGCCATGTTGCGCGTGTACTGCACGTGGCCGGGCGTGTCGGCGACGATGAACTTGCGCCGCGCGGTCGCGAAGAAGCGATAGGCGACGTCGATGGTGATCGCCTGTTCGCGCTCGGCCTGGAGCCCGTCGACAAGGAGGGCGAGATCGAGCTTGTCGCCGGTCGTGCCGTGTTTCTTGCTGTCGCGTTCGAGCGCCGCGAGCTGGTCGTCGTAGATGAGGCGCGAATTGTAGAGCAGGCGGCCGATGAGCGTGCTCTTGCCGTCATCGACGCTGCCGCAGGTGATGAAGCGCAGAAGGCTTTTTTCCGCGCCTTCCATCAGAAATATCCTTCCTGCTTCTTCAATTCCATCGAGCCCGCCTGGTCGTGATCGATGACGCGGCCCTGGCGCTCGGACGTGGTGGCGCTGCGCATCTCGTCAAGGATGGCGGCAAGGGTTTCGGCACGCGACGGGATGGCGCCCGTCAAGGGATAGCAGCCGAGCGTGCGGAAGCGCACCCAGCGCGGCTCGGCCCGCTCGCCAGGCACGAGCGTCATGCGCTCGTCATCGACCATGATGAGCGTGCCGTCGCGTTCGACGACCGGGCGCTCCTTGGCGAAATAGAGCGGCACGACCGGGATGCGCTCGCGCTCGACATATTCCCAGACGTCGAGCTCGGTCCAGTTCGAGAGCGGGAAGACGCGTACGCTTTCGCCCTTGGCGACGCGGCCGTTATAGATGTTCCACAGTTCCGGCCGCTGGTTCTTCGGGTCCCAGCGGTGCTGGGCGCTGCGCACCGAAAAGACGCGCTCCTTGGCGCGGCTCTTCTCCTCGTCGCGGCGCGCGCCGCCCAAGGCGGCATCGTAGCCGCCGGCGTCGAGCGCCTGTCGCAATGCGGCCGTCTTCATGATGTCCGTGTAGGCGGCCGAGCCATGGGTGAACGGGGTTATGCCCTGCTTCAGCCCCTCGTCATTGGTGTGGACGCGCAATTCGAAGCCCAGTTCGCGCGCCATGCGGTCGCGAAATTCGATCATCTCGCGGAATTTCCAGGTCGTATCGATATGGAGGACCGGGAACGGCAGCCGCGCCGGGCGAAACGCCTTCATCGCAAGATGCAGCAGGACGGAGGAGTCCTTGCCGATCGAATAGAGCATGACCGGGTTGCGGAACTGGGCGGCCACCTCGCGAATGATGAAAATGCCCTCGGCCTCGAGCCAATCGAGGTGGGCATGCCGTGAAGGTGAACTCATGAGGAGGATCTATGCCCAAAATGGCGAGGTATGGGCACGTTCTAGCCAATAATCGTGGCGGCGCGCCAGCACAATTCGAGCGCTGGGACGGGCCGTCCGCCTATCTTTATATCCGCTCCCAGATGCCGGTTTCCTCGTCGAGCCGGTCCTGCTCGGCGCCGCGGAAATCGCCCTTGGAGACGACGCCGACCACCTTGTCGCCGTTGACGACCGGCAGGTGTCGGTAGCCGCCGTCCTGCATCGCGCGCAGCGCCTCGATGGCGCTTCTGCCGGGCGGCAGCGTGTGCGGATTTGGCGTCATCACGTCGGCGAGTTTGGTCTCGGCCGGGTCCTTCCCTTCGGCGAGCACGCGCCAGACCGCGTCGCGCCCGGTGAAGATGCCGAGAAGGCGCTGCTCGGCATCCGTCACCAGCACCGCGCCGACGCGCCGCTCGCGCATGCGTTGCGCGGCCTCCTTGACCGTCGCATGGGGCCGCAGGACCACCGGATTCTGGTTCCTGACGATTTCGGACATCTGCCGCATGGCTCGGCTCCGCATCTGGATTATGCGGGGAGTCTCGGCGAAGGACGGGTCCCCGCGCCTTGATGTGCCTCAAATCTTTCGCTGACAGTGCGGACAACAGTAGGTCGTGCGCCCGCCGATCCTCAGCGTGGCAAGCGGCGCGCCGCAGCGTGGGCAATGGCCGCCGGCATGGCGCTCGCGCAGCAGATAGGTCTTGGGAAGCCGCTCCACGCCGTGTTCGGCTCCGGTCCCGCGATCGGAAGCCGTCTTGAGCACGCGCTTCAAGGTCGCGAGCAGCCGCCGGATCGCGCCCTTGTCGAGCGCGCCGGCGGGGGTCGCAGGATGGATCCGCGCCTGGAACAGGATCTCGTCGGCATAGAGATTGCCGATCCCGGCGACGAGTTCCTGGTCCATCAGGAGCGTCTTGATGTCGCGTTTCGTCCCGCGCACGAGTTGCTCGAAGGCGCGAAGGCCGAACCGGGGGTCGAGCGCATCGGGGCCGAGCCCGGCCTTGGCGATGAAGTCATCGGCGCTCGTCGCCAGCTGCACATTGCCGATGCGGCGCGGATTGACGTAGTCGAGCCGGTCGCCGTCGGCGAATTCGAGGCGGAGGCGCGTGAAGCGCGGATCGGCCTCGTCCGCGTGCACGAGGTGAAGAGCGCCGTTCGTGCCGAAATGCATGGCAAGGGCGCCCGCCCCTTTCGCCTCGATCAAAAGATGCTTGCCGTGCCGCCGCGTCCGCCCGATCTGCGCGCCCTCGAGCCGCTGCCGCAGCGTTTCCGGCGACACGCCCGCGAGGATGCCGCGATCGCTCACCACGACGCGCCGCACCGTGCGCCCGGCGCTGGGATCGGCGGCCGAGCGCTTGTAGGTTTCGACATCCGGCAGTTCAGGCATCGCCCGTCCCCAGCGCGATCGCACGCTTCTCTCTCAAACTCGCGAACGAGAAAATATCCGCCTTGATCCATCTCAAGGCGGCATAGAGGCGCCGCGTGCGAGCGTTGCCGAAATAGCCCGGAGCAGATCATGACCGACGACCAGACATTGCAGCAGCGCGTCATGGACGAGCTCGGCTTCGACCCGACGGTGGACGCCGCGCATATCGGCGTCGCCGCGCGCCAAGGCGTCGTCACGTTGAGCGGGCATGTCGATAGCTATGCCGCGAAATACGCCGCCGAGCGCGCGGCGCGGCGCGTGGCCGGCGTCAAGGCGATCGCCGAGGAGCTCGAGGTGCGGCTGCCGTCGGACCGGAAAACCGGCGATGACGAGATTGCCGCGCGCGCGATCAAGATGCTGGAATGGGATGTGGTGATCCCGCCCGGCAACGTCAGCGTCAAGGTCGAGCGCGGGGTGGTGACGCTCACGGGCGAGGTCGAATGGGCTTATCAGCGGGCCGAAGCCGAATACGACGTACGCAAGCTCGGCGGCGTCCAGCTCGTCGTCAACCAGATCCGCCTCCGCACGCAAGCGCAGCCCGACGACGTCCGCGCCAAGATCGTTGCGGCGTTCGAGCGGACGGCCGAACATGACGCCGGCGCGGTCTCGGTCGATGTGCGCGGCGGCACGGTCATTCTCGGCGGCAAGGTGCAGAGCTGGATCGAGCGCGACGAAGCGCTGCGCGCCGCCTGGTCCGTGCCGGGCGTGACATCGGTCGAGGACCACATCCTCATCGCGCGTCCCTGAATTCGAGTGCAGGAGAAACCGACATGGCGCAGCAGGACGAACCCTCCGTCGAACTCAATGTCAGCCCGGAAAAAGTCGGCTTCATCATCGTCAAGGCGCGCGAGTTCGACGCCAAGGTCGAGCCGGACGATCCCGACTCCGGCTCAAACCCCGCCGACGACATCGAGGCCGACGTGCTCGAGGACATGGACGACGACGCGACGCTCGAGGAGCTGCGCGGCGCGATCGACGAGCTCAACGAGGACGAGGTGATCGATCTCATCGCGCTCGCCTGGCTCGGCCGCGGCGATTTCTCGAAGGACGAATGGCGCGATGCGCGCGCGCTCGCCTACGAGCGCCACCGGCCCCATTCGTCTGCCTATCTCATCGGAATGCCGGCGCTCGGCGACTATCTCGAAGAGGGGCTGGCGCTATTGGGCTATTCGATCGGCGACATCGACGCCGAGCATCTCTAGCGGGGAACGCCCGCTCAGCAGGCGCGCAGCTGAACGTTCACCAGGACCCGCATTCCGTCGCTTGCCACGGACGCCTGCCAGCGGCCGTTCTCCCAGCCGCGGGGCAGGCACAGGAAGCCACGCGAGGCGAGGTAATCGTAGGCGGCATGATACGAGGGGAACGCGCGGTTGATCTCGGCATTGCACGTCATCTCGGCCTCCTCGATCCCTTGAAGGAACTCCTGCGCCGATTGAACGCCGAACCGAAGGCGCCGACAATTCGGGCCTCTACGTAAGGGAAACTACCTACCGCGCGGCGGCGGTGGCGTGGGCGGCCTTATATCGTTCCTATATTTTCGCGCGCCTCGGCCGCCATCGAACGACTATGCGGCAGCGCTTAACTTCGTTCCGTCCGAAACAACGCAGTGGCCTCGATCGGCCCGGGACGGAAAACATGCGCGCCGCCTTTGACGACGACCGACGAATTTCGACAGCAACCGATCCCGGCGACGAGCTTATCGCCGCGTCGCACGCGAACGCGACCGACAGGGTCATGATCGCCGGCGCGGAACAGCTGGCGCTTTTGACCACGTTGATCCGGCGCGGTTATCTCAACGTCGCATGCCAGTCGGCGGAGCGCGGGCCGCACGCGCCGATGCCGGAAACGGATGTTCTACTTGTCCCTCGCGTGCGGTGCGAGAGCGAGCTTCTCTCGATCCTGCATCATCTCGGCCGTGCGCTTCGTCCGCGCGGCACGCTCGTCCTTCAGGTGGCGGAGCCGCTCCGCGCGGACGAGAAGCGGCTGCGGCGGCTCGTCATGGAAGCCGGATTCACCGCGCTCGAGCGCATCCCGGGCGACATGGGCTCCGAGCCGCTTTGGTGCGCCCGCAAGCACGCCGAAACGACGGCGCGCGCCGCCTGAGGAGACCGCAATGCGAAATGCCGATCTCGCGACGCTCTGCGGTTATGCGAGCGCGCTGCCCACGCCCTTTGCCGGCGAACGGATCGCCGACGACGCCTTCCAGGCGTTTTGCGACTGGCAGATCGACCAGGGAATTTCGGCGCTCGTCGTCAACGGCACCACGGGCGAGGCGCCGACCCTCCTCCCCGAGGAGCAGGACCGGATGGTTCGCCTGGCCCTCGACGTGGCGCGGGGCCGTGTGCCGGTGATTGCCGGCGCGGGCTCGAACGCAACGAGCCACGCCATCGAGCTCGCTCAACGGGCGCAGCGCGCGGGCGCCGACGGGCTGCTCGTCGTCACGCCCTACTACAACAAGCCGTCGCAGGAAGGTCTCTACCGTCATTTTCGCGCGATCCACGACGCGACGGATCTGCCGATTCTTCTTTATGACGTTCCAGCCCGCACGGCGTGCGGACTGTCCATCGACACCATTCGCCGGCTTGCCGAGCTGGCGCGGGTCATCGGTCTCAAGGATGCGACGGGAGACCTTATCCGTCCTGCCCTGCTGCGGCGCGCGATGGGCGAGCGTTTCCGGCTCTTGAGCGGCGACGATGCGACGGCGCTCGATTTTCTCGGGCTCGGCGGCAATGGCTGCATTTCCGTCTTGTCGAACGTCGTGCCGAAAGCGTGCCACCGGCTCTTTCTCGCGTGCGCTTGCGGCGAGCAGGTCGAGGCACGGCTGATCGAGCGGAATCTGCGACCGCTCGCGGCGGCGCTTTTTCTCGAAAGCAACCCGGTCCCGCTGAAATGGGCCTTGAGCCTCCTCGGCCGCATGTCGCCCGACCTGCGGCTGCCGCTTTGCGAGCCCGCCGAGGCGACTCGCATCGCGGTGCGCAAGGCTTTGGCGCAGGTCGGGCTCATCGGCCCGACCCTTCTCGTCCGCACCGCCGCCCATGCGCATTTCCATGGTGGATGAGGGCGCGCCCTTTCTCGTAAGCGCGCCGGCGGACGGCTTGCCGGCAATGCCGGCGCATGCGTCGGTCGCATCGCTGCCTGCGCCCTGGCGCCACGACGATTATGCCTGGACGCACGGCGCCGGCGTCGAAGGGTTCTTTTTCGTGCTGACCGTCGTGGTCGTTCCGTTCGCGCTGCTGCGGTGGATGCGGCGTCTGCGTCTCCTCGCGCGCGCGGCGGTCCGCCGGCACGACAGCGCGCGCTTTTGACGAGGTCCCAATGTTTCGCCCCCTGCGGCTCGTTCCCGACAACACGCACATCCGCTTCATGCGCGGCCGCCTCGCCGGTCCGCTGGTCTCGGCGGTCCTCAGCGTCGCCTCGGTCCTGCTGTTCTTCTGGCCGGGGCTCAATTACGGCGTCGATTTTCGCGGCGGCGTCGTTGTCGAGCTGCGGACGCCCGGCCCTGCCGATCTCGGCGCGCTGCGCAGCGCGTTCGAGGCGCTGCAGCTCGGCGAGGTCAAGCTGCAGAACTTCGGATCGGACCGCGACGTGCGCATCATCCTCAGCGCCAAGGCGGCGAGCGAGGTAGGCAATCGCGCCGTGCGCGGCATGATCGCGAGCCGCTTCCCCGGCAGCCAAGTCCGCAGCTTCGAAGAGGTCGGCGCGCGGGTCAGCGGCGAGCTGTTCAACCGCGGCTTGGAGGCAAGCGCGGCGGCGCTGGGCGCGGTGCTGCTCTACGTGTGGTTTCGCTTCGACTGGCAATATGGCGTCGGTGTCGTGGCGACGCTGCTTTTGGATCTGACCAAGACGATCGGCTTCTTGGCGCTCACGCGCCTGCAATTCGACCTCAACTCGGTGGCGGCCATTCTGACGCTGATCGGCTACTCCGTGACCGACAAGATCGTGGTCTATGACCGCATTCGCGAGAACGTGCGCAAGCACCGCAGCGTGGCGCTGCGCGAGGTGATCGACCTCAGCATCAATCAGACGCTCGGCCGGACCGTGGCGACGTCGCTCACTGTGCTTCTGTCCATATTGCCGCTCGCCCTCATCGGCCACGAATTGATCCGGGATTTCGCGCTGATAATCATCTTCGGCATCGTCGTCGGCACGTCGTCGTCGATTTTCATCGCGTCGCCGATCCTTCTCCATCTAGGGCAAGGCAAGCTCGGCCAGGTGTCCGGCGGAGCGCCGGCCGCGGCGGCAGCGTCCAAATGACCGCCCGGCCTATATGCGGTTTCTATGAATTGGCGGCTCGCCCTCTCTCGATTTTATATGCCGACAATTCCATGTTTTCGTGCATGGAAACCAGAATGGTGCCCACCATGTACTTCCCGACCTTTGCGCGCTCGCGCGGCATTGCGGCCGGCGCGCGGCCGCCGGTCCGGTCGCTCGCGACGGTAAATTTCCACAACGGCGAATCCTTCACCGTCGTGCTCGACGACGAGAACGGCCCCTATCTCGACGAGTGCCTCCGGGAGCGCCGAGTTCCCGGCACGGCGCATGTCGTCTGGTTCGAGACGGTTGACGGCTGCCTCGTCGGCGTCAACCTCGATCAGGTCAATCTGATCTCCCGGGGCGGCGCGGGCTTGGCGGCGCCAGGCGCCGGCGGATGGGACCGCGACCACGTGATCCTGCATTTCGCCGACAAGCAGCCGGTCGCGCTGCCGCGGATCGACGGCGACGAGATCGACCGCCTGCGCGGCGCGACTCTGCTGAACCGGCGCAGGGCGCCCTATCACAGCCTGCCGGGGCAGGCGGATGGCCGAGTGTCGATCAATCTCGACCAGGTGACGTACATCACCCTGCCTGCCAGCTGGCTCGACGACGAATGATGAATCCCATGCGGTCAATCGATCCGACGGCGGCGGCGCGCCGCATCGAGAGGGCGGTGCCAAACGAAGGCTTCCCGCCCGCGGGCGAGCTGCTGTGGGAGATTGGGCTGCTGCTCGCGGCCCTTCTCGGCCTTGCGCTTGCCGCGAGCGCGGCGCTCGTCGGCTAGGGGCGCAAGGGGCAAGGACCTTTCATGCGCGACGAAGGCTTCGAGGAACTGGTCGTGCTCCGGCGCGAGCGCAAGCGAAACGAGCGCGCCCGGCACGGGCGATCGCAGGAGGATGTCGGCACCTTCTTCTACGATCTCGTCATCATCGTCGCCGGCATTGCCGGCACCGTCATCCTTTTGCGCCTGCTGGTTCAGGCGCTCGCGGCGTAATCCACCGGAAGCTCTGGGATCTTCGCATGCTTGACATACATCAAGGCGGCCGGCGCACGGGCCGCATAGATTTCCATGGTTGCGGCGGAAAATCAGCATCCCTTATACGGGATTTATATTTTTGCGATGGCCCGCCGCGCTCGAATCTATATGCCACGCGGCCAATAGTAAGCATTGTGCACTGCGGTATCGCAGCCACGTCTTTCTCTGAGGGATAGGGACATGCTCGACACCATCCTCGTCGCCGTCGGCGTCGGCTTCTTCGTCATCGCCGTTCTCTATACCCTTGCCTGCGACAGAATGTGAGGCAGCCATGCTGATCGATTACGTCCTCGGCGGGATCGTGACCATCGTGATCATGGTCTATCTCGTCTACGCCCTCATCAAGCCCGAGCGCTTCTAGGAGCTCGCCCCCATGACCTTCAACGGATGGTTCCAGATCGCGATCTACAGCGCGCTCATCATCCTCTTCGTGAAGCCGTTCGGCATTTTCATGCACCAGGTGTTCGAAGGCGAGCGCACGTTCCTTCATCCTATCCTGCGCCCCGTCGAGCGGTTCGTCTATTGGTGCTGCGGCGTTGACGAGAAGCAGGAGCAGCATTGGCTCACCTACGCCGTCTCCATGCTGTTCTTCAGCGTCGCGGGCTTCGTGACGATCTACGCGCTGATGCGCTTCCAGGACGTTCTGCCGTTCAACCCGCAGGGGCAGTCGGCGGTCGAGCAAAGCCTCGCCTTCAATACGGCGGTGAGCTTTGTCACGAACACCAATTGGCAGTCTTATGGCGGCGAGACCACCATGAGCTACCTGACGCAGATGGCCGGCCTCACCGTGCACAATTTCGTCTCGGCCGCGACGGGCATTGCGCTCGCGATTGCGGTCGTGCGCGGCTTCGCGCGGCGCTCGGCGCAGACGATCGGCAATTTCTGGGTCGATCTCACGCGTTGCACGCTCTACGTGCTGCTGCCGATCGCGATCGTTGAGGCGCTCGCGCTTATCGCTTCCGGCATGCCGCAGAATCTCTCTGCTTATACCGAGGCGACGACGCTCGAGGGCGCGAAGCAGCTGATCGCACAGGGGCCGGTCGCCTCACAGATCGCCATCAAGCAGCTCGGCACCAACGGCGGCGGCTTCTTTAACGTCAATTCCGCCCATCCGTTCGAGAATCCGAACGCCGTCTCGAACCTCATCGAGATGTGGTCGCTCATTTCAATCAGCGCCGCGCTCACCTACACCTTCGGCCGCATGGTCCGTAATCAGCGCCAGGGCTGGGCGCTCTTCGCGGCGATGGGATTCCTATTCCTGGTTGGCATCACGACTTGCTACTGGGCCGAATTGCAGGGCAATCCCAACTTGGCGCAATTCCAGGTCGATCAGGCGCCGAGCGCCCTGCAGGCTGGCGGCAATATGGAAGGGAAAGAAGTCCGCTTCGGTATTGCCAATTCGACCATCTGGGCGACCGCGACGACGGATGCGTCGAACGGCTCGGTCAACTCGATGCACGACAGCTACACGCCGTTGGGCGGCATGGTGCCGATGGTCAACATCATGCTTGGCGAGGTGATCTTCGGCGGCGTCGGCTCGGGCCTCTACGGCATCCTCGCCTTCGCCATCGTCGCGATGTTCGTGGCGGGCCTCATGGTCGGGCGCACGCCCGAATATCTCGGCAAGAAGCTCGAGGCGAAGGAAGTCAAGATGACCATCCTCGCGCTCCTCTCCTTGCCGCTCTCGATCCTTGGCTGGACTGCGCTCGCGACCGTCTTGCCCGCGGGTCTTGCCGGCATCGCCAACACCGGCCCGCACGGCTTCAGCGAGATCCTCTATGCCTACACCTCCGGCACCGGCAACAATGGCAGCGCGTTTGCCGGCATCTCGGCCAACACGCTCTTCTACAACACGACCATTGCCGGCGCGATGCTGATGGGGCGGTTCATCTTCGTCATCCCGATGCTCGCCGTCGCTGGATCGCTCGCGCAGAAGAAGCTTCTGGCGCCCTCGGCCGGGACCTTCCCGACCACGGGCCCGCTCTTCGTCGGCCTGCTTGTGGGCGTGATCCTCATCATCGGCGGCCTCACCTACTTCCCGGCGGTGGCGCTCGGCCCCGTCGTCGAGCAGGTCGCGATGCACCACGCCACGCTCTTCGCCGGTCCCTGAACGACTCGAATTCCAAGGGGTTCTCCAATGAACGACGTTACCCCCACCCTCGCCGGATCGCCGCATACCGGCCTCTACAAGCGCCAGGTGCAGCCGCTGTCGCTGTTCGACAGCTCGCTCATCGTGCCGGCGCTCGGGGCCTCGTTCCGCAAGCTCAACCCGCGGACGCTGGTCAAGAACCCGGTGATGTTCTGCGTCGAGATCGTCTCGGTGCTGACCACTGTCTTCTTCCTGCGCGACCTCTTCGTCGGCCCCGGCAAGCTGGTCGGCATGAATGCGCTGTTCTCCGGGCAGATTTCGGTCTGGCTGTGGTTCACCGTGCTGTTCGCTAATTTCGCCGAAGCGGTGGCCGAGGGCCGCGGCAAGGCGCAGGCCGACACGCTGCGCCGCATGCGCACCGACACGAAGGCGAAGCGCCTGTTCAAGAAAGAGGCGCGCGAATTCGAGCTGATCGGCGCGGCGGCCTTGAAGCCGGGCGACATCGTGCTCGTCGAGCAGAGCGACTTCATTCCGAGCGACGGCGAGGTGATCGAGGGCGTCGCCTCGGTCGACGAATCGGCGATCACCGGCGAATCGGCGCCGGTCATCCGCGAAAGCGGCGGCGACCGTTCGGCCGTCACGGGCGGCACGCGCGTTACCTCGGACTGGCTCAAGGTGCGCATCACGGCGGCGCAGGGCTCGACGTTCCTCGACCGCATGATTGCGCTCGTCGAGGGCGCGGTGCGGCAGAAGACGCCTAACGAGATCGCGCTCAACATCCTGCTCGCCGGCATGACGATCATCTTCGTCTTCGCCACGGTGACGATCCCGAGCTTTGCGTCCTATGCCGGCGGCGCCGTTTCGGTCGTGGTGCTGATCGCGCTGTTCGTGACCTTGATCCCGACCACGATCGGCGCGCTGCTGTCGGCGATCGGCATCGCCGGCATGGACCGGCTCGTGCGCTTCAACGTGCTCGCCATGTCGGGCCGCGCCGTCGAGGCCGCGGGCGACGTGGACACGCTGCTTCTCGACAAGACCGGAACCATCACGCTCGGCAATCGCCAGGCGTCGGAGTTCATTGCGCTGCCCGGCGTCAACGAGCGGGAACTGGCCGACGCGGCGCAGCTTGCCTCGCTTTCGGACGAGACGCCGGAAGGCCGCTCGATCGTCGTGCTGGCCAAGGAGAAATACGGCATCCGCGCGCGCGAGATGGCGTCGCTCAACGCGCAGTTCATTCCCTTCTCGGCGCAGACGCGGATGAGCGGCGTCGATATCGAAGGCCACAAGATCCGCAAGGGCGCGGCCGATTCGATCCTCGACTACGCCGGCAAGCGCAATGCGCCGCCGGCGCAGTTGCAGGCAGCCGTCGAGCGCATTTCGCGCGCGGGCGGCACGCCGCTCGTCGTCGCCATGGACGACCGCATCCTCGGCGTCATCTATTTGAAGGACATCGTCAAGGGCGGCATCAAGGAGCGCTTCGCCGAGCTGAGGCAGATGGGCATCCGCACCGTGATGATCACCGGCGACAATCCCCTGACCGCCGCGGCGATCGCCGCCGAATCGGGCGTCGACGATTTCCTGGCGCAGGCGACCCCCGAAGACAAGCTTCGCCTCATCCGCGACGAGCAGGGCAAGGGCAAGCTCGTTGCCATGTGCGGCGACGGCACGAACGACGCGCCGGCGCTGGCCCAGGCCGATGTCGGCGTCGCCATGAACACCGGCACGATGGCGGCGCGCGAGGCCGGCAACATGGTCGATCTCGACAGCGATCCGACCAAGCTCATCGAGATCGTCGAGATCGGCAAGCAGCTCCTGATGACGCGCGGCGCGCTTACGACCTTCTCGATCGCCAACGACGTGGCGAAATACTTCGCCATCATCCCGGCAATGTTCGCCGCCTTCTATCCGCAGCTCTGGGTGCTCAACGTCATGCACTTGCGCACGCCGGAGAGCGCGATCCTGTCGGCGATCATCTTCAATGCGCTCATCATCATCGCGCTCATTCCGCTGTCGCTGCGCGGGGTCAAGTACCGCCCGGCGGGAGCGGCGAGCATCCTGCGCCGCAATCTGTGGGTCTATGGCGTCGGCGGCATCGTCGCGCCGTTCATCGGCATCAAGCTCATCGACCTCATCGTCACCGCGATCGGGCTCGCGTAAAGGAGGGCCCCACTCATGCTGAAGCAAATCCGCCCCGCCATCATGATGATCGTCGTCATGACGGTGATAACGGGATTGATCTATCCGCTCGGAATGACGGGCATCGCCCAGATCCTCTTCCCGAGTCAGGCGAACGGCAGCCTGGTCGAGCAGGACGGCAAGGTCGTCGGCTCGACGCTCATCGGCCAGAATTTCGCCGACGACAAGTATTTCCACCCGCGCCCGTCCGCTACGACCGAGCCCGACCCGAAGGACCCGACCAAGACCGTTTCGGTGCCCTATGCCGCCGACAATTCGGTGGGCTCGAACCTCGGGCCGACGGCGCAGCCGCTGATCGATCGCGTCAAGGACGATGCGGCGAAGCTGCACGAGGAGAACCCGAACGCGCCCGTGCCGGTTGATCTGGTCACGACCTCGGCCAGCGGGCTCGATCCCGACATCACGCCGGCGGGCGCCCTCTTCCAGGCGCCGCGCGTCGCGAAGGCTCGCGGCCTCGCCGAAGACCGGGTCCGCCAGCTCGTCGCGGACAACACGCAAGGGCGCATTTTCGGCGTCCTCGGCGAGCCGCACGTCAATGTGCTAAAGCTCAATTTGGCACTGGACGCGCTCGCCCCCAAATAATACGGCGGACGAGCAACCGCCGCTGACATGGACGACCGGCCCGACCGCGACAATCGCCCCTCTCCCGATGCCCTCCTCGCCCAGGCGAAGCAGGAGACGCGCGGGCATCTCAAAGTGTTCCTCGGCGCAGCACCCGGCGTCGGCAAGACCTTCGAGATGCTCACCATCGCCAAGGACAAGCGGCGCGAGGGCGTCGATGTCGCGGTCGGCATCGTCGAGACGCACGGGCGCAAGGAAACCGAGGCGCTCCTCGAAGGGCTCGAGGTGGTGCCGCGCCGCAAGGTCGAATACAAGGGGCACTGGCTCGAGGAAATGGACCTCGACGCCGTGCTTGCGCGGCGGCCGAAGCTCGTCCTCGTCGACGAGCTCGCGCACACCAATGCGCCCGGCAGCCGCCATCCCAAGCGCTATCTCGACGTGGACGAGCTGCTCGATGCAGGGATCGACGTCTATACCACGCTCAACATCCAGCATGTCGAGAGCCTCAACGACGTCGTCGCCAGGATCACCCGCATCCGCGTGCGCGAGACGGTGCCGGATTCGTTCATCGACCGCGCCGACGAGATCGAGGTGGTCGATCTCACGCCCGAAGACCTGATCCAGCGGCTGCGCGAGGGCAAGGTCTATGTGCCGCAGCAGGCCGAGCGCGCGGTCCGCCATTATTTCCTGCCGGGCAATCTGACCGCGCTGCGCGAGCTGGCGCTGCGCCGCACGGCGCAGAGCGTCGACGAGCAGATGGTGACATACATGCGCGCCCACGCCATCCCTGGCCCCTGGGCCGCGGGCGAGCGCGTTCTGGTGTGCATCAACGAGCAGCCGGGCAGCGGCGCGGTGGTGCGGTATGGCCGCCGCATGGCCGACCGGCTGCGCGCGCCGTGGACCGCGATCACGATCGAGACCTCGCGCACGCAGCGGCTCGACGACGCGGCGCGCGACCGCATCGCCGAAGGCCAGCGCCTGGCGCAGCGTCTGGGCGGCGAGGCCGTGACGATCCCGGCCTCGGACGTCACCACCGGCATCGTCGAATACGCCCAAGCCAACAATTTCACGCATATCGTCGTCGCCAAGTCGCGCCGGCCGCGCTGGGCCGAGCTGCTGCGCGGCTCGGTCACGCATCAGGTGATCCGGCGCGCCGGCGACATCAGCGTCCACGTCATTGCCGAGCCGCACGAGGGCGAGCCGCAGCATGCCGACCGCGTGGCAACACAGCCGCGCCACGGCGGCTTCGATCTGAGCGAGTATGGCGCCAGCCTCGGCATGGTCGCGGCAGCGCTTGCGATCGGCGAGGCGCTGCAGCAGTTCCTCGGCATTTCCAACGTGGCGCTCGTCTTCCTCACCGCCGTGCTCGCGAGTGCCATCGCCTATGGGCTGTGGCCGTCGCTGTTCGCCTGCCTCGCCTCCGTGCTGGCCTACAATTTCTTCTTCCTGCCGCCGCTTTATACCTTCACGATCGCCGATCCCGAGAACGTCGTCGCGCTCTTCTTCTTCGCCGCGGTGGCGCTGATCGCGAGCAACCTCACCTCGCGCGTGCGCGACCAGGCCGTTGTGGCGCGCCAGCGCGCGCGCGCGACCGAGGAGCTCTATCTCTTCAGCCGCAAGCTCGCCGGCTCGGTCACGCTCGACGATCTTCTGTGGGCGACCGCCTATCAGATCGCGCTGATGCTGAAGGTGCGGGTCGTGCTGCTTCTGCCCGAGGGCGAGAGCGTCGCGGTGCGCGCGGGCTATCCGCCAGAAGACCTGCTCGACGAGGCGGATCTCGCGGCGGCCAAATGGTGCTGGGAGCACAACCAGCCGGCCGGCCGCGGCGCCGACACCTTGCCGGGCGCGAAATGGCTGTTCCTGCCGCTGCGGACCGGGCGCGGCGCGGTCGGCGTCGTCGGCCTCGACAGCGACCGCGCCGGGCCGTTGCTGTCGCCGGAACAGCGCCGCCTGCTTGATGCGCTTGCCGACCAGGCGGCGCTCGCGATCGAGCGCCTCAACCTCACGCACGATGTGGCGCAGGCGCGCGTCACGGCCGAGGCCGAGCGCATGCGTTCGGCGCTCCTCACCTCGATCTCGCACGATCTGCGTACGCCCCTGGCGGCGATCCTCGGCTCGGCGACCGGCCTGCGGACATATCGCCACGCGCTCGACGAGCGCGCGCAGGACGAGCTGATCGGCACCATCCAGGAAGAGGCGGAACGGCTCAACCGCTTCATCGCCAATCTGCTCGACATGACGCGGCTCGAATCCGGCGCGCTTTCGCCGCGCGCCGATCTCGTCGATCTCGCCGACATGGTGGGGAGCGCGCTCGAGCGCGCCGGGAAGGTTCTGGCAGGGCATCGCGTCGATGTCGATCTCGCCGCCGACCTGCCGCTGTTGCGGCTCGACCCCGTGCTGTTCGAGCAGGTGCTGTTCAATCTCCTCGACAACGCCGCGAAATACGCGCCTGCCGGCACCACGGTCCGGCTCGAGGCGCGCCGCACTGGCGACCGGGTCGTGATCCAGGTGATGGACGAGGGCGAAGGCCTGCCGCCCGAGGACCTGGAGCGCATCTTCGACAAGTTCTATCGCGTGCACGTGGCCGACCGCAAACGCGCCGGCACCGGTCTCGGGCTTGCTATCTGCCGCGGCTTCGTCGAGGCGATGGGCGGCACGATCGCTGCCGGCAACCGGCGCGACCGGACCGGCGCGGTCTTCACCATCGCCATGCCGGCCGCGAGCGATGCAGCCGCGGCGCAAGGCGAGGCGGCATGAACGCTCTGCCGCTGCGCGTCCTCATCGTCGATGACGAGCCGGCGATCCTGCGCTTTTTGCGCACCAGCCTGCGCGCCCAGGGCTACGAGGTGAGCGAAGCGGCCGGCGGGCGCGACGCCATCGCGGCGCTGAAGCGCGGCCCCACCGACGTGCTCGTGCTCGATCTCGGCCTGCCGGACATGGGCGGGCTGGAGGTGATCCGCGAGATTCGCGCGGCGGGATCGAGCCTGCCGATCATCGTGCTGTCGAGCCGCACGGACGAGGCGGGCAAGGTGGCGGCGCTCGATCTCGGCGCCGACGACTACGTGACCAAGCCGTTCGGCATCGACGAGCTTTTGGCGCGCCTGCGGGCGGCGATGCGCCACCGCCTGCAGCAGCAGGGCGAGCGCCCGGTATTCCGCAGCGGCGGCCTCGCGGTCGATCTGGTGCGGCGCATCGTGACCGTCGACGGCGCCGAGGTGAAGCTGTCGCCGCGCGAATACGATTTGCTGCGCGTGCTGGTGGCGCATGCCGGCAAGGTTCTGACGCACAAGTTCCTGCTGCGCGAGGTGTGGGGCAGCGAGGCGGACGTGCAGTACCTGCGCATCTACATCCGCGCGCTCAGGCACAAGATCGAGGCCGATCCCGAGCGGCCGCAGCACATCCTGACCGAGCAGGGCGTGGGCTATCGGCTGCGCGTTTCCGAATGAGGGGGGCATGGAGATCGCCGATCTGATCCGCCCCGACCGCGTCCTCGCGGGATTGCGCGCGAGCGACAAGCGCCAGGTCCTGACCGAATTGGCGCGCCACGCCGGCGCCTCGCTTGCGCTCGACCCGCAGATCATTCTGGACGCGCTCCTGCGGCGCGAGGAGCTGGGCTCGACGGGCGTCGGACAAGGGGTCGCCATGCCGCACGCCCGCATCCCCGGAGTGGAGCGGCCCTTCTGCCTCTTCGCCCGGCTCGAGCGCCCGATCGATTTCGCGGCGATCGACGCAACGCCGGTCGATCTCGTGGCGCTCGTGCTTACGCCCGCGGACGCGAACGCGGATCATCTGGCGGCGCTGGCCTGCGTGTCGCGCCAGTTGCGCAACGCCGCGACGGCGCGGCGATTGCGCGCCGCGCAAAGCCCCGCCGAGCTTTGCCGCGCGCTCGGAGCGGCAAAGCCGTGAGCGGCCTTACCGCGTTATTTCCGTTAGAATTGGTGGAGCCGAGGGGAAACTCCACCACATCCGGAAGCCGCAGAAAACCTAGGCCGGCATATCTGCCATTGGGCCGTGTGTAGCACGACCGTGTAGCAGAGGCCAGGACACTCGGTCGGGCGACGCACAAAACCAGGGGATCGCAGACCAACTCCGATCCGTCCTTTGCTGCATGAGCCGGAAGCAAGTACCGTCGCCTCATGAAGAAGGTGGGGAGCACATTGGCTCTGACAGCGACCGACCTGGTCGGTTACCTCAACTGCCATCATCTCACGGCCCTGGACCGGGCGGTGGCGGAAGGGTCCATTTCGCAACCTAAGGTTTGGGATCCGCTGCTCGAGATCCTCTACGAGCGAGGTGCTCCCCACGAGCAAAGCTATGTTGACCACCTGATGAAGGCTGGCCTCGAAGTCGTCCGCATCGACAGCATCGAGGTTACGGAAGGGGCCGTTGGCGAAACCCTGGCAGCCATGCGCCGCGGCGTCCCGGTGATCGCCCAGGGCGCGCTGGCGCGTCAAGGCTGGAACGGCCGCGCTGACATTCTGCGCCGCATCGAGGTGCCGAGCAGGCTGGGCGGATGGTCCTACGAACCGATCGACACGAAGCTCGCCCGTGAGACAAGAGCGGGGACCGTCGTGGAGGCCCGCGCGGCGGGCACGGGCGGGTTCGAGTTGCTGCCGGTAGAACCTGGCTTCGGGTTCACCCGTCTGCCCGAGCCATCCGACGGCGACGTTTTTCTCGACCTTGAGGGCGATCCCTTCGTCGGCGAGCACGGCCTCGAGTATCTCTTCGGCTATCAGTTCAAGGATCCGCAGGGTGCGGCCGTGTATGAGGGCGCCTGGGCTTTCACTCGCGCTGACGAGAAGCGAGTTTTCGAGACCTTCGTCGATTTCGTCATGGAGCGATGGGAACAGTTCCCCGGCTTGCACATCTACCACTATGCCCCCTACGAGCCGGCCGCCTTGAAGCGACTGATGGGCCGCTATGCGACGCGCGAGGAGGAGATCGACCGGATGCTCCGCGCCGGCCTGTTCGTCGATCTTTACCAGATCGTCCGGCATGGTCTGCGCGCGAGCGTCGAGAGCTATTCGATCAAGCAGCTGGAGCCGTTCTACGGCTTCGAGCGCGCTGCACCACTCGCAGACGCTAATACCAAGACTCACTGATCATCATGCATGAGCCCAGTTGCGCGAACCGATGGACATTATTTTCCAAGGCTGGCTGACGAGGGAGTTCCAGGCGAAGCAGCAGTGATCGAGGATGTCTGTGTAGGACGCGAAGATGCGGTTGGAGAGCCAGTTGTCGCGCATGAACTGCCAGATGTTCTCGACGGGGTTCAGTTCGGGCGACCTTGCCGGCAGCGGCATCAGGGTGATGTTGCTCGGTACCGGCAGTTTGGGTGAGGTGTGCCATCCTGCTTGATCGAGCACGACGATGGCGTGGGCGCCGTGCGCCACGGCTTGTGAAATCTCCGCCAGATGCAGCGCCATGGCCGCGGTCGTGCATCGGGGCAGAACCAGGGCGGCCCCTTTGGCCTCGGCCGGGCAGATGGCGCCGAAGATGTAGGCCGAACTGGTGCGCTGATCGCGCGGCGCGGAAGGGCGCGTGCCGCGGCGTGCCCATCGGCGGGTGATCTTGTTCTTCTGTCCGACCCTGGCTTCGTCCTGGAACCATATCTCTATGGGCTTGCCTGGGGCCTCGCGCGCCGCGATCTCCGCCAGATCGGCGGCGAAATTTTTTTGAACGCCGTCGCGGCGTCCGCGTCCTGGGCATGATGGCGCGGTCGCGCCGACAGCTTGCGAAAGCCCATGGCGCGCAGCTCCCGGCTCATCGTCTGCTTCGAAATCGAGAGGTGGAACTCCTCCCACACCCACTGGATCAGATCGATGATGCGCCAGCGCACCACGCCATGCACCGCCGGGATCGGCCCGTCCTCGACGATCTGTCTCAGCGCCGCGCGCTGGGGCTCGCCAAGAAGCGGCTGATTGCCCGGCGCCTTGCCATTCACCAGCCCAGCCGGTCCTTCGGCATTGAACCGCAGCACCCAGTCCCGCACCGTCTGGAGCCCAACGCCGCCGATCGCGGCAGCGCCGCTCCGCGATCCCCCGTCATAGACCGCCGCCAGGGCTAGAAGCCGACGCGTCTGATCGGCATCGTCCGATCCCTTCGCCAGTCGCCGCAGAGCCTTGGCATCGTAATCGTCTCGAAGCGGAATCGGAGCTGCCATGGCAAACCTCGTCTCGTTTGCCAGGGTGAATCATATTCGACGCCGATTCGGGAAGCCCTAAACGTGAGTCCCGCTCACACGGACTTGGTATAACACTGCACTCGCCAATCTCCAGGCCGAGCTGGAACTGAGCGACAGGCCGCTCATATCCGATGAGACCAAGCCACGGTGTGAGCCTACAACCAGGACGATTGCGGCTCGGCAGCAGCATTGCGGGACTGGCTCGAAGTACAGAGGGCTAGGCTGATCTCGGACGGTATGGCTGTGCCACGGCCGCAGCCGGGCGAGGGCGCGCCGAACGAGAAGATCACCGATTGGCTCATCAAGATCAACGCGCTGATCAAAAAATTGACGGCCGACGTTCCGGCCGATCCGGCAGAACGGAGCGAAGAGCAACAGGCCCGTTGGATCCTGGCCAACATCGTTGATTGGCACCGCCGGGAAGAAAAGGCGGTTTGGTGGGAGTATTTCCGGCTGGCCGATCTCTCGGCCGAGGATTTGCTCGAGGAGCGGGCTGGCCTCTCCGGTCTCGTTTCTGCCGGTGTGGTCGGTGGCACCGCCAGGCGCCCATCCATCGTTACCGCTTTCCAGTGCAGGAGACGGAAATTCGCGGTGGCGAGGAGCTCTGTAATCTCGGTGGCGCAAAGCTCGGCAAGGTCGAGGCGATCTCTTTCGCGGACAACACCGTCGAGATCAAGAAGCGCCAGGACGCCGCCGGGTTTCATCCGGAAGCCGCGTTCGCCCACAGCTATGTCAGCACCAAGGTGATGGCCCACGCGCTGGTACGGCTCGGCGACTATGTCGCCGACCACGGCTTACGCGGCAACGGGCCTTACCAGGCAGCGCGCGACCTCCTGCTCAAAGAGAGACCGCGCGTCGGCGGCGAACCGCTGTACCGCGCGGGAGAGAGCACCGTCGAGGCGGCCGTTCGGCTCTGCGCCCACCCCTGGCGGGCGGCATCCTGCCGATCCAGCAGGGCCCGCCAAGCGCGGGCAAGACCTTCATAGGCGCGCGCATGATTTGCGAGCTCGTTCGCCGCGGCAAGAAGGTTGGCATCACGGCCAACAGCCACAAAGTTATCCGTAACCTGATCGAACCGACCAGCAAGGCGGCCGACGAGCTGGGGCTCGCGCTGCAATGCTGCCAAAAGGCCGAGGGGATCGAAGACCCGCAGCACCGCCTCTTCTTTGCCAGGAGCAATGACGATCTGTTCGCGGCATTGAACAGTGGCGCCGCCTCGGTCGGAGGCGCACAGCTTGGCTCTGGTCAGACCCGGATGCGTTCGAGACGGTGGACGTGCTGTTCGTTGACGAGGCCGCGCAGATGTCGCTCGCCAATGTGCTGGCGGCGGCGCAGGGGGGGAAGACTCTGGTGCTAACCTGCCTTATTCACGACGGCAGTGATTTTGGGTTGGCGGATGTAGCGTAATTCGTTGACTGCGCGCATGATTCTGTTGTCGAGACAGGGTCAATCCCGCGATCACGGAGCGCCACACCCGCCATGGACGAAGATAACCTCCTGCCGTTTTCGTTGCCAACGATTTGCCGCAAGAAGGTGGGCGTCGCTTTTGATGGCGGCCTTTTGTCGTCGAATGGCGGCGTTCTTGTGCTGCGCGATGTGGAGCGGCGTCTCGGACTTGCCGCGCGGTTGGGCCGATGCCTGATGGACCGACGCGATCCCGCGCGCACCCACCATGAGCTCATCGAGATGCTGCGACTGCGGATGTTTTTGATCGCGGCAGGCTATGAGGACGCCGACGACTGCGACAGTTTGCGTACCGACCCCGTGTTCAAGATGGCAGTCGGGCGTCTTCCGGAGAGCGGGGATGCGCTGTGCTCACAACCGACCATGTCGCGGCTGGAGAACGCGCCATCGAAGGTCGAGATCGCGCGGATGATGGCCGCCATGGTCGATCTGTTCTGCGCGAGTTGGGCGTGCCCGCCCGCCGCGGTCACGCTCGACATCGACGATACGCTCGACCGGGTCCATGGGCACCAGCAACTCTCGCTCTTCAATGCGCATTACGACGAGCGCTGCTTCCTGCCGATCCATATTTACGAGGCTGGTTCCGGCAAGCCGGTCGCCGTCATCCTGCGCGAAGGCAAGACGCCGGGCGGCTCCGAAGTCCGTGCCATCATTAGGCACGTGACGCGTTACATCCGTCGGCACTGGCCCAAGACCCGCATCTGCTGGCGCGGCGACAGCCACTATGCCCGCCCCGAGGCCATGGCTTGGTGCGAGGAGAACGGCGTCGATTACGTCTTCGGGCTCGCCGGGAACGATGTGCTCCATGCCAAGGTGAGGGCTATTGCCGACGATCTCTGCGTGCGCCGCGCCGAGGCTGGCAAGGAAAAGCACCGGACCTGGACCGAGTTCCGCTATGCCGCCAAAAGCTGGACCAAACCGCGCCGCGTCGTGGCCCGTCTCGAAGCCACTCCCCAGGGCTTCGATGCGCGCTATATCGTCACGACGCTCGAGGGCTCTGCCGGGCATCTCTACGAGATGATCTACTGCGCGCGCGGCCAAGCGGAGAACTTCATCAAGCTGCACAAGGCCCAGCTCGCGTCGTCACCGCGACCTCGTGACTTATGAACGATTCCTGATGGACCATGTAACGCGGTCGCCAGCATCAAATCGAGCGTCGCCTTGAAGCGAATGGAGTACCGCACTGCATTGCCGATTGGAGCAATCGAATGAGCGGATCGCGGTCACCGGTTGGGCGCCCCGGGTCATGCGTGGCGGCCCCTCGGGAGTTGCTCGCCCCAATCCGCGCGACCGCATGTGTCGATGATCGTGTGGATGTAGACCTTTATGACACGGTAGAGATCCTCCAGCCGTGCCGCATCGAACATTGGCGGCCAGTCTGGATCGGGAGCCATCAGTCCCGGTAGCCCCAATCGAACGGTCGGAATTCCCCAATGCCGCAAGATATTGGTGTCACTCGTGCCGCTTAGCCCGCACACATCGACATGCTTCTTTCCTTCAACGCGCTCCAGGGCACGGCGGCAGCTCTGGACGATCCAATTCGAAGGATCGGTGCGGGAGCCCGGCTGGGAGAGCAGCATGCGACAATCCAATTCGACGCCGCGATTCTCTGCACGGTACTGATCGAGAAATCGCTCGAGAATGCGGCGCGTTTCCAAAGGTGACGTGTCGGCGTTGGTGTTCATGCTAACGTAGACGTGACAAATGGCGGGAATGAATTCCGGCTTGTAGGGCCATCCCCCTTCAATCGCGCCGACGGCTCCCTGGGGCGACAGACTGGCCGCGCGTCTGCTGACGCGTATAGTCGGGCATCCAAGCTTCGAGTGCCGCGACCAGATGCCCGGCATCAACCAGCGGATTGCGGTGCTTCACGACGTGGCGTAATCCCGTGTAGATCATCCCGCCCTTGACCTCGACGACGAACCAGCATTGGCCCGGCTCTTCCCACGCGATGTAGTAGCCGGGCTTCGTGCTGATCGCGTAATCCGCGGTAAGGCCGTGTTTCAGCATATATTCGCAGCCGATGCCGAAACCCTGGTAGCGGCTGCCCTCATAACGGCAGTTCAAGGCATCGACCGGGCGCCGATGGATGCCGCCCGCGGCAAGACCCAGGATCACATCCCCCGTCAGCGGCGTTTCGGCGCGTCTCACCGCATCGACGGCAGCGATGGCGCAGGCCGTCGCGCCTTTTGGGTTGGAGATGCCAAGACCCGTGATCAGGCCGTCTTCATGCATGACGAGCTTGGCTTCCAGGTCCGGGCGGACCACATCTCCCAGAACCGCGCGGTCGTCCGCACGGTCCGCGCTGAAGGTGGGATCGAGATGGCTGTAGAGCAGCAGGTCGCGGCCCCCGCCGCGCCCACGAAGCCTGGCGATGCAATTGCCGCGGCTTTCCGTAATCGGCTGATAGTCCGCCGCAAGCCCACGCTGTTGAATTTCCGACACGAGCCAACGGGCCAGGCGCCCTTCCTCCCCCGTAGGGCTGGGCGTCTCGATCAAACCAGTTAACAATCTCAGCAGGAAATCTTGATCGATGAGAGATATCGCGCGCTCGGCCAATCTCTGCTGTGCCGATGTGATCGGAGGAAGCTCTGCTGCGCTCATGATCGAAATATCGCGAAGCACTTGTTGGAATTGAGGACATAGGTCTCAAGATAGTTGACGATTTCGACCTTCGCCCCCATTTCCGTCATCGCCCCGGCGAGGCAGATCCAGTTCATGAGCTCGTGTTGGCCGGCGGCCTCGATCGCCGGCCGATCCAGGTCACGCCATTGATCGAAGCGGTTCCCCTCCAATTCGGACAGGCGGCGACGATCGCTGATGTGATCCGGAAAGAGTCCGTAATGCTTCTCGGTCAGAAAGGCATGCGACCAGCTCGACGACGCGATCAGGGCGACGCGCAAGTCGGAGTCGCGAAATGCGCGTGCGACGGCGCGACCGACGTCGAAGCAGCTTTTCGCCGATGGCGCCGGGGGATCGGCTTCGCTGCCTTCGACAAGAGATACCCCGCCGCGACGACGGATGAGATCGCCGCCGTAGCAATTCACGTGGAAAGGAATGATCGGGAAATCGAAGCCCTTGCGATCGAAATCGAGATAGAGCAGGGAGATGATGAAGGCATGGGCCAGCCCGCGCCGGTACCGGAGCCGGTAGGAATATGCGAGATCCAGCCCTTGCCGGCTCAGATCATTCGCCAGGAAGCGCGCGGCCCTCGCATGGCCTCGATGCGTGAAGGACGTGTCGGACGCCTCGCCCCAGACATTGGTCCGCGGCATGAACGCTTCTTCATGGTCATGCGGAAGGGATTCGATGCGATCGAGAATGTAAACGCAAAACGGCGGTACGACATCTTCGACGAAATTCTCATATTGATCGTCGCCCCAGATCAGCACTAGGTCGGGCGCGAACTTGTCAAGTTTCGTTCTGAGCGTGCGAAAGGCGGCGATGGCGCGGCGCCGATGCTCGGCCCCCGCGCCGGCCCCCTGATCGAAGGCCCATTCCCTGCGCATCTGATCGGGCCAGTTCGCGGGATCGCGCATTTCGAGCGGAACTTTTCCGCCGCGCAGCACTTCTTTGAGGAAGACGCTCATGTCGGCGTCCTCCTTCATGTAGAAGCCCGGGTAGTGGCTAAGCCCGATGCCCAAGATCTCAGCCATCGTTTTTCCTTCTATCTCGGGGCCACCGTTCGCTACTCGCCGGCGACCGGCATCTCTTCGTACGCGGCGGCTGACTGACGCGCGGCGGTCGCATTCGGCATGCCGCGGGCCTTGAGCAACAAGCGGCGCCACGCGACGATCTGCGTGTCGGTGCTCGACAGATATTCGGGCTTGTCGTAGCGCTGCGGCGCCATCACCGAATAATCCTGCTGCGAAAAATTCGAGTGCATCAGCCAGGTGTAGATGCACCGGAAATAGATCGTGTGCAGGAGCTGCCGCAGCGCGCCCTTCTTGTGGATGCTGTGATAGTAAATGATCCGGGTGTTGTCAGCGTCGATCGGTACGCAGCACCGCGTATACATGTGCGTCCCGTAATCGTAGCGGAACATCGCTGGCAGATGATGGCCGCCGGCGCGCACCCGGCGACCGTTGACGAACGTGTGCATGTCCCATTCTTCGCAGCCATTGAATGGCGCGAAATCGGTCCAGGCTTTCGTGCTCCAGCCGAAGATCCAAAGCCAGAGTCGCCGCCAGTTGGTTTTCGGCCAATGGGCGTTGAGACGCTCGTAGAACTCCTGCCCGATGGTCGGGGTATCCGTCATGTAGCCGATGCAGGCCCGGTCATTGACGATTCGTGCCCGGTTTCCCAAGCGACCGAACTGCACCAACGGCTCCTTGATCATCAGGATGGCGTTGCGATGTACATACATGACGTGGGAATCGAGCGAATTCTCCAAAGCCACGCGCCAGTTGACCGGCCATTGCCGTTCGACCGTCAGAACGAGCGTATCGTTGCCGCCGAAAAATTCGGGGGGAACATCCTCTTCGATCGGCGCGGGCGTACCCTCGCCCATCCAGATGAACACCAGGCCCCGCAAGGTCCGGGTCGGATATTTCCGCGCGCGGACCCGTCCCGGGATCAGGCTCTTCGGGCCTTCGGACAAGACCGCAATACACTCCCCGCTCTCGTCGAAGACCCATCCGTGATACGGGCATGCGACGGTCCCACGGTAATGACAGTCGCCATGTTTCAGGGATCCGCCGCGATGCGGACAGGTATTGGCGAGCGCGGCAATCTCGCCCGAACTGCCGCGGAAAAAGACGATGTCCTTTCCCAGGATACTGAGGCCGATGGGCTTGTTGCGCACTCTTTTTGCTTTGAGCGCCGGGTACCAGTACTGGGTCAGTCCCAGCACGGGGATTTCGTTCCTCAGATCTGATGCCGTCATCAGCGTTCTTGCCTTTCGGATCGACGACGTCTTAGCCGCATGCCAATGAGTTTGGCCGGGCAACGCGCTTCATGCCGCTCTCCCGAGAAAAAAGCGCCGGCCGCGGGACGACCGTCCCGCCAGAGCCGGCACGAGAACAACGCATTCTGGCCGCATCGCCTGCAGTCCGCCCCAACGGGCACCGATCAACGAAAAAACCAGAACGATGTTCTATTATTCTGTAACCGCTGTCAATGACCTCTGCTCTGCGAGCCGACGTTGAGCGGCATCCTTTCGCGTGCTCAATCCGCCAGGGACGGCCGGCCCGAAGCGAGTGTTTGCGAAACGGAACTCTGTTCCGTATTATCGCATCGTCAGAGGGGGCCCTTCACGGGCCGTAAAAACCGGATTGGCGGGAGAGCTAGATGCGCGTAAACACGGTCTACGTGGATTTGCTTGGCGCAAAAATCTACCAGCACCAGGGCCGAAAATATCAAACCCGCGTCATCGAAGCCGGTGAAGGTCCCGTCCTGATCCTGATGCATGGCGGCGGCGGCCATGCCGAGGCCTACAGCCGAAATTTCCGGCGCCTATCGGCACAGTATCGGGTCCTGGCGATCGACTTCATTTGGCATGGCCTATCCTCGAAGCCGGACTTTCAGGCGGGAAACTGGCTCAGGCAGTTCACCGACCAAGTCCTCGATCTGATGGACACCCTGAACATCGCGACGGCGAGTTTTGAAGGGGAATCGCTCGGCGGATGGGTGGCGATGGATCTCGGCATCCGCCATCCGGAACGGGTCGCCTCGCTCATCCTCAACACCGCGTGGGGCGCGAAATTCGATCCCAAACACGTGCATGAGCAAACCGCCGATCTCGGAACCCTCCTCAAGACCTCGGTCGATGCGCTGACGTATCCCGATCGCGAAAAGATACGCAAGCGGATGGAATGGCTCATGGCGCCGGAGAAGGTAACGGAGGAAATCATCGAAATCCGTTACCAGCTTTGGGGGCGGCCCGATACCAGCAGCGCCTTGAAGGCCTATTATGGCCACCTCTTCGAAGAAGCCACCGATGGCTATCTCTTCGACGAGACGATGATCCCGCGCATTTCCCCGCCGACCCTGGTCCTGTGGTCCGAGAAGAACCCGCTACACGGGCCGGACGCCGCCCGGCGGCTCCAGCATCTGATTCGCGGCTCGGAACTGCACATTGTCGCCAATGCCGCACACTGGCCGCAATGGGAACAGGACGAAGAGCATGACCGCGTCGTCCTTGATTTTCTCAATCGCACAGTCGCCAAAGGCGGCCATTGACCTCGCCGTCACCGGTTTCTCTTCCGTCGCGAAGCTGCCGCTGCGGGGTGAGGGGGTAGGATTCCAAGGTCAGAAGCGGTTTCACCCTGGACGGGCGGCCGTCCCCCATGGAGTTGTTCGACCATGGCAAGCAGTTTCGGACCCACTTCGTCAGTCATGCGCTTGATATTGAATGCATAAGCCGGAGCGACGGCGTTGAAGACATAGATGTCTCGTCTGCCCTGGTAAATGAATGGAACCGCCGCGGCGTTGTAGGCTGGATTTACGTCTCCGACGGAGACACAGAAGCCTTGCGCCCAGAACGTCCGCAATTCCCTCCTCGATTTTCCTTTCGACCGCCGGCCATTCATGCTTGTCGTGTTCACGACGCAGTTGTTGGAACACGATCTCTCGCTCTTGTGGACGCATGCCGGCCAAGCAGGCCCAACCGGTTGCGCTCCCCGCAAGCGGTACACGAAAGCCGACAGAGGTGTCGCGCACCAATGTCGTTCTTCCTTTGGCCGACGCCAAGTAAATGACATAGAGGCTGCTTCTAACACCTAGTCCATATGCGGCAGTCGGCTCCTCACGGGCCAAGCGCTCCATCAGCGGCCGTGCCTGAACATGAATTTCATCGCTCGCGAGAACGGAATAGCCCAAGGCGAGAATGCCTGGCGCAATCGAGTATTTTGCCAGCTCCTCGGAATAATTGAGGTAGCCATATTCGAGCAAAGTATGCGTCAAGCGGGAAACCGTCGCTTTCGGCACGCCGGTACGACGCGCGATCTCCATGTTTCCCAAATACGGTTCGTTCTCGCGAAACGCACACAGGACATCGAGGCCGCGTGCCAGCGCCACGTTGATGCGTGGGTCCCGTCTCCCGGCGCTCCCGCCTTTTCGTTTGGTCGATCGGGGTTTGATGGTCGGCGCTTTGCTCACAAGCCTTCGCCCCCGCTACGCGCATCTAGAGCCCCAAACGGGGCCGATCCCTCGTGGGACTGGGTCGTTCGAAGGGACATCGGTCGGACCGCCGCAGGAAGATGTTTCACGGACATGAGGTCATTTGCCGCTGCACCTGCTATTACCGGCTCCGCGAAGAGCTTGCAAATGGATAGCTGCGAGCCGCTGTCACGTCTCACATTCTCCCACTCAGGCGCGTTCAAGTCAGCTCTTCAACCGCTGACGGCGCCGCGGCGCGACAGCCGGAATCGCGACGGGAAATGAGCTTCCGAAACCGATGCTCTTGTCCGTTCCTAAAAATTTCTGGTACGGCGTTTCATTATTTTTTATAATCGATGTGCGGGAGCGGGGAGCAAAACGTTCGCGCGGCATGAGAGGCGCCGATGTACGACTTCATTTTACAGAACGGCAAGGTCTTCGACGCCGCAACCGGCATTCGGGGCGCAGCCCGCGACATCGCGATCGAACGGGGCCGCATCGCCGAGGTTAGCGAGCGGATTGATTTGGCGCGTGCCTTGCACGTGCAGGACATTTCCGGGCAAATGGTCTCGGCGGGGTGGATCGACATTCACGTCCACGCGTATGGCGGCATCGGCCTCCGGGACATTCAATCCGTCGGCGTTCTCGCCGGCGCAACAACTGTTGTCGATGCCGGCGATTTCGGAACGGCCACCTTCGACGATTTCCTTGCCCTCACCGCGGACAGCGTCGCCGAGGTGTATGGCTACATCCACATGCACCCGAACGGAATTCCCTACACGGGGTTGGCGCGCGCCGATTATCGTACCATTCACGTTGGCGCCATCATCGAGTTGGTCGAACGCCGCCGCGACGTCATTCGCGGCGTGAAGCTCGGCGCCTTGGGCGATCTGCCTTTCCATAACCTGCGGGTTGCAAAGCTTATCGCCGAAACTGCAAAAGTCCCTTATTTCATGCATCTGGGGGAAGTGAATAAAGCGCCCGCGAAAAGCAACATCACGCGAGAGGCGATCGCCTTGCTCAGGCAGGGAGATATCGCGACCCACATCTATACCAATGATAATGGCAGGATCATTGATGACGATGGCCGGCTCGTACCGGAAATCCTCGAAGCCCGCGAACAGGGTGTGATCTTCGATGTCGGAAACGGCGTCGGCAACTTTTCCTACGCGATCGCCGAGCGCGCGATGGATCAAGGAATTTTCCCGCATACGATCAGCAGCGATCAAAACAGCCTTTGCGGCGGCGTACGGTCCGATCTGCCGGAAACGATGTCGCGATTTCTCATCTTGGGAATGAGTTTGGAAGATGTCATCGAACGCGTCACGATCGCGCCGGCGGGCGCACTTGGTCTGCAAAATGTCGGAACATTGGCGGTCGGCAGCAAGGCCGATCTAACCGTTTTCCATCTCGACGACGGCGAAAGGCCGCTGATCGACTCAGACAATGTGGCGCGCTCTGCGCAAAAGGTTATTGCTGTCGACCATGTATACAAGGACGGCCGATATCATCCCTGCGACGTTGGCGGAATCTATCGCAGCAGCAATTTCGTCATGAAGTTCGCTTCTCCCGAGGTCGCTCGAAGCGCCCAACTCGATGAGCAAGATCGCGCCTTCATCAGGAATCTGCTCAGAGAGCTCGATAAGTCCGCGGAGTGGCGTGGCGAAGCCATCCATTCCGTTATCAACCGCGTTCTCGCCTCGGGGAGCATCGAGCGTAAGAAGGCGCTGGGCGCGCTTTACCGCCTCGTGCTGTCCGAAGAAAGTATCGGCTTTACGCCGCAGCTCGGATGTATCTTGGCGCGCCTGGGGCCCGAGGAGACGCGAGCGCTCCACGACGCGGCCCGTACCCGGGTTGCCACAGCCCTTTAGAAGAAGGCGAGGCATGGCAGAAAGAACACTCGTCGTCGAAAAGGTTCGGTGCCAGGGGTTTGCGCGGTGCGTCGCTGTCGCGGAGGCTCTTTTTTCCCTGGATGACGCGCAGGTCGCTGTCGTCATCAAGCAGCCGGGCAACGAAAGCGAAATGGCGATCGCTAGAGAGGCCGTGAAGGTCTGCCCGCGATACGCGATCCGATGGGCAACCAGCCAGTAGAGCAACGCGATCAAAAGTGAAACGCGGCCCTGGTTAGGTCCCTCGATGACAACCCGCCGGCTCTTCCGGGCGGTCGAAATCACGCTGGCGTAACCCGCGAACGCCTGCCATATCACGAAGCCGCACCGGGGGGTTCGCCGCCCGATGCATTAATGGTACGATGTTTCATTATTCGTAAAATCCGATGGAACCGGCCTTCGCGACATGGTAGGTAGGGTGGTGCGATTGCTGGAAAAGCCCCAAGCTCGGGCGAGAAGGACCTTAGATGAAGACTGCTCAGATACTTGCCGCGGGTTTGCTCATCGCAGCGCCAGGTTCGGCATTTGCAGACGTAACCGTCGGCCTCATGGCGCCGCTTACCGGTCCGGTCTCCACCTTCGGTGCCCAATATGCAGGTTCGTTGAAGCTTTTCGAGGCATCGCAGGCGAAACTGCGCGACAAGGAGAAAATCAAGTTTGTGGTCTATGATACGCAGGGCGATTTGACCCAAACGATCAGCCTGACGCGCAAGCTTATTTCGAGCGATGATGTGGTACTGATCCTGGGGCCGCTTCTGAGTGGCGAGGCGGAAGTCGCCTTTCCGATCGCGGTGCAAGGCAAAACGCCGATCATCAGCCCGACCGCCTCCAAGCCCGGACTTGCTGCGTCAAACCGGCCCTATGCCTTCACCTATGCCGCGAGCGCCAATCAGAAAATTGCCACTCAGGTCGATAAGTGGCTCTCGCTTGTCAAAGAGCCGATCAAGAATGTCGTCGTCATCATGGATACCAAAGATGCGATTTCAAAATTCGAGGGATCGACCGGCTATCCGCAGGTATTGAAGCAGCATAATATAAAGGTCCTCGATGTGGTCTCCATTCAAACCGGGGATCTGGATTTTTCCGCGCCCGTGACCCGTGCCAAGAGCAGCAATCCGGACGGAATCGTTCTTGCCACGCTCGCCAACGAGGGCGGGAACATCATGCGCGAAATGCGCAAGCAGGACATGAAGCAGCCCGTCCTTTCCGGGGTCGGCAACGTGGATCCGCAATTCATCAAGCTCGCCGGACCTTCGGCGGACGGCGTGGTGCTCGCCACCGAATTCTTTCCGTTGAGCGACGATCCGGTCGTGAAGAAGTGGGTTGCCGATTATCAGGCGGCGAACGGGATCGGCCCGACTTCCGTCGCCGCGCAGCTCTATGAGTTGCTGGATGTCGCCCGCTTCTGCATCACGTCGCAAGGCGTGAGCGGCAAGGACGCGGATTTGCAGGCCGACCGCGAAAAAATTCGGAGCTGCATCGGCTCGCTGAAAGACTATACGGTTCCCCTGAGTGGAAAAGTAAGCATAACCGACACCGGCGAAGCGCTGCGCACGCCGCAAATTCTGTTGGTGAAGGATTCGAAGTTCACCCTCCTGCGCTGACCTGCCATCCCGAGCATGTTACCGCAGCAACTGGTGAACGGTCTCATGCTCGGAGCTGCATATGCTCTGGTCGCCGTCGGTTACTCGCTGGTGTTCGGCGTCCTGAAACTGGTGCATCTCGCCCACGGCGAGGTGGCCGTGATCGGCGCTTTCATCGGCCTTCAGGCCCTTCTTTGGTTCGCCATTAGCCCGATCGTCGCTCTGGCCGCGGCGGCCGTGGGAGGCGCGATCCTCGGCGTGATCGTCGAGTTCGTCGCCTTCCGCCCGATACGCCGATCCGATGGCCACTTCCTGGCGCCGATGGTGGCCACGATCGGCGTCGCCCTCATTCTCCAGGATTTGGCGACCAAGATCTTTGGCGCCCAAAACGTCGGGTTTCCCCATAGCGAACCGACGATCTGGCGGATCGGACCGGTTGAGGTGTCCAGCATACAGGTGTTCATTCTGCTGGTGGCGCTAATTTCGACGGCGGCCTTGCATTTTCTCGTGGCGCACACGCGGTACGGACGAGCGATGCGGGCCGTCGCGGAGCGGCCGGTGGTGGCGAGTACGCTGGGGATCGACCCCGACAACATCATCTCGCTGACCTTTGCCGTCGCATCAGGCTTGGGGGGCATAGCCGGCGTGCTGCTCGGCCTGTCGTTCAACTCGATCTCGCCATACATGGGCATCGAATTGGCGGTCAAGGGAATCGCGGTTATGCTCATCGGCGGGCTCGGCAACATTTATGGGGCGATGTTGGGCGGGCTGTTGCTGGGAGAAGTTGAGGTCATGTCCGTGGCCTACCTCGCCTCCTCCTACCGCGATGCGTTCGTGTTTGGTCTGATGATCCTGATCATCCTGTTTCGTCCTCAGGGATTGTTCGGCTCGTCTTATCACGTCGAGGATCACTCGTGAGCTATTACTACTCGATCGCGATCGTCCTCTCCATCAATGTGCTGTTGGCCATCAGCTTGTATATACCGATGACGGCCGGTCAGTTGTCACTGGGCCACGCAGGCTTCATGGCGATCGGCGCCTATGGATGTGCTTACCTCACGTCCCAGGAGGGCGTCGTCTTTCCGCTGGCGTTATTGGCTGGCGGCGTCATGGCGGCATTCGCGGGGCTTCTTGTGGGCTTCCCTGCGCTGCGGATCCGCGGAGTTTACCTGATTATCCTCACCATGGGATTCGGTGAGATCGTCGAGATCTTTTTTCTCAATTTCGATCTCACCGGCGGGCCCTCGGGCATGTCAGGGATCCCGCCTTACACGACGCTCACGGGCGTGGTGGTCTGCTGCGTGCTCGCCATCATCGCCGTGGTGCAACTTCGTTACTCGCGCGTAGGCCGTGCGATGATCGCGGTGCATCAAGATGAAGGTGCAGCGGAGGCAATGGGCGTCAATCTCTTGCACATCAAGCTCGCGGCCTTTGCGATCGGCGCGTTCCTTGCCGGCGTCGCGGGCGGCTTCTATGCGCATTTCGCATTGTACATCGAGCCCGCGCAATTCGGCTTCCTGCGTTCGGCCGAAGTGTTTCTATTCGTGGTGCTGGGAGGGCTTTACAGCGTGCTTGGCGCCATCGTCGGCGCAGCGTTCGTGACCTTGCTCCCCGAAGTCCTGCGCTTCATTCAGGACTGGAGGATAACTTTTTTCGGCGTCCTGCTGCTGGCCGCCGCCATCTGGCGCCCGGACGGATTGATCGGGCCGCGCAGGACGAGAAAACGGTGACGGTTCTTCTGCGTCTCGAGGACGTCTCCAGGCGGTTTGGGGGCTACGACGCCCTCGCTGGCGTCAGCTTCGAGATCTTGCCCGAGAGCATCCATTCTTTGATCGGCCCGAACGGCGCGGGCAAGACGACCCTGCTCAATCTGATCAGCGGCGTACTATCGCCATCACGCGGGAAACTATGGTTCCGCGACGAGGAATACACCGGCCGGCGGGCCGACCAAGTTGTCGTCATGGGCATTGCGCGCAATTTCCAGCATGCGCGCCTGTTCCGTGGCTTGTCCGTCATGGAGAACGTGCTCGTTGGGCGCCATGTGCGGACGCGCGGCGGATTTCTCGCTGCCATCTTTGCGCCACCCTTCGGCACCTCGTCGAGTGAACGCGCAGCGAGAAAGCGAGCTGAAGGCCTGCTCGACTTTGTCGGAATTCCCCATCGCCGTTCGGCGAAGATCGACGACCTGACACTGGTCGAACAGCGCCGGGTAGAGATCGCCCGGGCGCTTGCCAGCGATCCGAAATTGCTTTTGCTTGATGAGCCCGCAGCCGGAATGACACCGGTCGAAGTGGAAGGATTGACACATCTTCTGCGTTGCATCTGCGAGGAAGGAACGTCTGTCCTGCTCGTCGAACACCACATGCAGCTGGTCATGACGGTCTCGCACACGGTGACCGTCCTCAAAACCGGCGCGCTGCTGGCGCAGGGCACACCGGAAAGCGTCCGCAACCATCCGGACGTCATTGAAGCCTATTTGGGAAACGAGGGATGGGCCTTCTAGACGTCCATTCGCTGAGTGTCAGCTACGGCAACGTGCCCGCTCTGACCGATGTGTCCGTCACCGTCTCGCCCGGCGAGGTGGTATCGGTGGTTGGCGCCAATGGTGCAGGAAAAAGCACGCTGATGAAGGCGCTGATGGGCATCGTGCGCCTGCAGGGCGGCGAAATCAATTTTGACGGCACCCGCCTCAACGGATTGCCGACCCATCGCATTGCCAAACTCGGGATCGCCTATGTGTCGGAAGGTCGTGCGACGTTGCGGCACCTGACGGTGCGCGAGAATTTGATGCTGGGCGCTTATACACGCCGTCCGGACGACTCCGTGCGCGAGGATTGCGATCGGGTTCTCGAGCGATTTCCCGTTCTCAAGGAACGCCTTACGCAACTCGCCGGTACGCTTTCGGGTGGCGAGCAGCAAATGCTGGTCATCGGCCGCGCGCTGATGATGCGCCCACGCCTGTTGCTTCTCGATGAGCCGTCGCTCGGAATCGCACCGATCATCAGCGTTCAGATATTTCGATCGTTGGCGGCGTTGGCTGCCGAAGGGATCGGCATCCTGCTCGTCGAGCAGAATGCGCACTTGGCACTGTCCCTCGCGTCGCGTGGCTACGTGTTGGAGATGGGCCGCGTGGTCCTGGACGGCACGGGCCTTGCCAGCGACAAGCGGGTCAAAAGCGCCTATCTCGGAGAACTGGAACCCGGATTGAACAAAAACTGAGAGGGATGGGGAACGTCATGGGGCTGACCAGCGCGCTCGCACAGCGACTTCTCGAGTTTTACAGCACCCGGCAGCCGATCGCACCGCTGCGCGGCGAGATCAGCGGCGTCGATGCGGCTTATGACGTACAGCGCGAAACCGTCCGCCTTTGGCTTGCGCGCGGACGAACAATCGCCGGGCGCAAGATCGGGCTCACCGCGAAGGCCGTGCAGGCACAGCTTGGGGTTGACGAGCCGGATTTCGGGACACTCTTTTCGGATATGATCCTCGCCGACGGCGCTTCGCTCGATGCCCACGCGACGATGCAGCCGCGCATCGAAGGCGAGATTGCCTTCGTGTTGCGCAGCGATTTGCGCGGCACGCAGATCACACCGGAACAGGTGATCGCCGCCACCGATCACGTGTGCCCGGCCATCGAGATCTGCGACAGCCGGATCGCCGGCTGGGACATCCGCATCGAGGACACGATCGCCGACAACGCCTCGTCCGGCTTCATCGTTCTCGGCGCGACCAAGGCCAAGGCTAATCTGCCGGAAATCGCTGCCGTTGCGCTGTCGCTCCGCCACAACGGGGCGATCGCGGCCGAGGGGCGCGGCGAGGCCTGTCTCGGGAATCCGGCAATCGCCGTCGCCTGGCTCGGCGAGGCGCTGACCCGGTTCGGGGACGGTCTGCACGCCGGCGACGTCGTAATGAGCGGCGCGCTCGCCAAAATGCTGCCGGCCGCGCCGGGCGATCAGTTCACCGCCGAGTTCGGTACGATGGGAACGGTGTCCATCGCCTTCGCCAAGGCATGAGTCCATGAATCAGATCGACCTCGCAGGACGCTCTGCTGTGATCACCGGCGGCGCGCGCGGCATCGGCTATGCCTGCGCCGAACGTCTGCTCGCCTCCGGAGCGGCGCTCAGCATCTGGGACCAGGATGCCGCCGCACTCGCCGCGGCGGCGCGCAGTCTCGGCGGCAAGATCCATTTCGCGGTGATGGACGTGAGCGACGAGGATTCGGTCGCCCGCGCCGCGTCCGGCACGATGGCAGCACTCGGGAAGGTCGACATCCTGGTCAACAACGCCGGCGTGACCGGACCGAACAAGACGACGTGGGAGTACGCGCCCGCGGACTGGCGCAAGGTGCTCGCGATCGATCTGACCGGTCCGTTCCTGTGCGCGCGGGTGTTGGTGCCGCAGATGGTGTCGCGCAATTATGGCCGCATCGTCAACATGGCCTCGGTTGCGGGCAAGGAGGGCAACCCCAACGCACCGGCCTATAGTGCCGCCAAGGCCGGCCTCATCGCGCTCACGAAATCGCTGGGCAAGGAGCTGGCATCGACCGGGATCACCGTGAACTGCGTGACGCCGGCGGCCGCCCGGACCGACCTCTTCAAGGAAATGACGCAGGCCCATATCGACTACATGCTCTCGAAGATTCCACTGGGTCGCTTCGTCGAACCCCGCGAGATCGCCGCGCTGGTCGCATGGCTTGCATCCGAGGAGTGCAGCTTCAGCACCGGTGCCGTGTTCGACATATCCGGCGGTCGCGCGTCCTATTGACAAGGCGTCGCGATGAAGGTGGGCTTGCGCGTGCAGGCACCTGCTTCCCAGTCGCGGGATGCGCGACCGCTCACCGCACCCGTCGCAATTTCTCGAATAAGCGGAGGCTCGCACCATGAAGGCTATCGATGTTCACTGCCACATCGTGCCGGCGGATTTCCCGCCGGCCCCGCCCTCTTGCCTGCGCTGGCCGAGCATGGATCATCGCGGCCAAGGCCAAGCCGCGGTGACGATCGCCGGCAAGGAGTTCCGCCTGGTCGACAGCCGCTGCTGGGATACGAAGCGGCGCATCACCGACATGAATGCGGACGAGCTCGGCATACAAGTGCTCTCGCCGATGCCGGAATTGCTGTCCTACTGGTTCGATGCGAAGGACACGCTCGCGCTCGCGCGGCATGTCAATCGCGCCATTTCCGAGATGATCGCGGCCGCTCCCGATCGCTTTGCCGGGGTCGGCATGGTGCCGCTTCAGGATCCGGAGCTTGCAGCCAAGGAGCTCGCCGTCCTGCGCTCGGACTATGGGCTGGCCGGCGTCGAGATCGGCAGCAGCATCAACGGGCGGCCGCCGGGCGATCCGCTCTTCGACGTGTTCTTCGCCGAAGCCGAGCGGCTTGAAATGTCCGTTTTCGTGCATGCGCTTCATCCGGCCGCGACCGAGCGGATCGTCGGGTCCGAGCTGCTAGCCGCGCTCATCGCGTTCCCGACCGATGTCGGCCTCGCCGCGGCCTCGATGATCACCGGCGGGGCGCGGCAGAAATTCCCCAAACTGCGGCTCGGCTTCAGCCACGGCGGCGGAACGCTCCCGGCCTTCCTGCCGCGACTCCAATCGGGATGGGAGCGGCTTCGCGTCTTGAAGGACGGCTTCGCCTCGCCGACCGACACCGCGCGCAGCTTCTATTATGACAACGTCGTGTTCGATGGCCGGCTGATGCGCTATCTGATCGATACGTTCGGCAGAACGCAAATTTTCATCGGATCGGACTACCCGTTTGCGGGCGGTCAGCAGAACTCTGCCAAGATGTTCGACGCGCTCGGGCTTTCGCCCGACGAATTGTCTGCGCTGCGCTGCAGCAATGCCGAGCGGTTCCTGAATCTCCGTGCGGCAGCCAGCTAATTCTCAGCGAAACGGATCACGCGGCCCTGACCCGGACGCATCTGGACCCGGAGCAGCGGCGGCGAAGGCGCCATGCGACCGATCCATCCGTATTTCCGGAGTCAGCCTGTAAGCGGACCTAGAGCACGATTGAGTCATGCCGAAGCGTATCCTGTGTTGCGGAGGTAGTTGGCGCATTCCTCGGGGGTGAAGGCATCGAGGAGTTGGCCGATGCGCTGCCATGTCGCGGTGACGGTTCGTTCGGCGGCTTTGCGCAGGAGAGTTTTGAGTTTTGAAAACACCTGCTCGATTGGATTGAGGTCGGGCGAGTAGGGCGGCAGGAACAGGAGCGCGGCGGCGGCGGCGCAGAGGATGCGCCGGATGATCCGGCCCTTGTGGCTGCCGAGGTTGTCCATGATGACGATGTCGCCTGGCGCGAGTGTTGGCACGAGGAACTGCTCGACATAGGCGCGGAAGCTTGGGCCATTGATGGGGCTATCGAGCACGCACGGCGCGTCGATGCGATCGTGGCGCAGCGCGGCGAGGAAGGTCAGCGTCCGCCATCGACCATGCGGGACCTTGGCGACGAGCCGGCGGCCCTTAAGGCAGCGGCCGTGCGTGCGGGTCATGGCGGCAGCTATTGCCAATACATGAACGCCATCGCATTTCCGATTCCGGCTTCGGAGCGATAGCACGGTACATGGTCGATAAAGGTGGGCGCGAGCCGGGTCTGCGTCATGACCGCCGAGAGCGGGATCCAGTGCTTGATCTCCGACGTGCCTTCCTGAAGAAGGTCGTCCGGAAGCGACATCAGCTTCGCCTTGTCGCCGACATTCACGGCCGCGTTGACCTCGCGGTCGAGAGGCTCGTTGATCGCGAAGTGGCTGAGCCCGCCCGAGCCGAACACGGCGACGCGGAGATCGGCGTCCCAGGCGGCGATCGCCTTCCCCACCGCCTCGCCGAACCGGAAGCACCGCTTCGCCGAAGGCTGATTCGGCGGATCGAAGGTGTTGGTGAAGAGCGGCAGGTTGGGGACGACCTTCCCCTTCATGATGCGCTCGTAGATGAAGCCGAAGGCGTGCGGGATGTCGGCTCCGTGCGGACCGCTCGGCAGCTTTGTCGAGACGGCGACGTCGAACTCGTCCTCCATCAGGGTTTGGATGACACGCTGCGCGAGCTCCGGCAGGCCCGGGTAGGCGGCGCGATGCTTGGGCTTGTGGCCGTCCACCGACACCGCGATGCCCGGGTCCATCTTGGCCTTTCGCTCCTCCGAGACCGGGCCGTTCTCGATCGTCTCGCCGGCATAGACGAAGAAGGCCGGTATCAGCTCCTTGCCGAAAAGCTCCATCTGGTCGTTGCCGAAGATCACCGCGACATCGGGCTTCGCCTCGGCCCAGACCCGCGCCAGACGCTCGATCGCGGCTTGGCATGCCTCGTACCGCCGCCGCCGCTCTTCCACCGTGATCTGCGCAACGAGGTTCTCGCCGCGCCGCGTTTCGCGAAGCTCCTCGTAGGTATAGGCGCGGCCCTCGAAGGGATGGAGCTGCTTCTTGTCCCACTCGGCCCGCGGATGCCACATGTCGGGTGGCGTCGAGAGCAGCGGGCCCGTGCGAGGTGACTATGCCGAGGACGATATTGGCCATCGATTCTCCTTGCCGATCGTCAGCGATCGAGCAGCTTGTCGAGCTTGGAGACCTTGCGGGCATTGCCCCTCGAAAATGAGTTTCTTGTCGGCGTCGCCGAGCTAGGCGAAGTCCTGGATCCAGTGCGCGGTGTCGTCCATCGACCGGTTCGTCCGGGGGTCGAGCGCGGAGCCGGTGCCGGGACATTCGGTAGCGAACATCAGGCGGCGCCCGACAATGTGATCTATCGCCTCGCCATGCACGTCGCCGAGACCGATGACGACGCGATCGAGGACATGCGCGCGGCTGGCGGCGGTCTGCCTTCGATCGGTCTCAGCTTCAGCAACAGGGCGATCGAGCAGGCGGCGGCGGAGAGCAGCTATTACGGGCGCGACGTCGAAGGACAGCGCGCAAGGCTGCAATCGCGCGGCGAAGTGGTGGACCGGATCGACAAGGGGCAGATCCTCGTCGGCAGCCCCGACACGGTGCTGAAGCAGATCGTTCGCATCAGGAACGAGCTTGGCGACGGCGTCCTCGATCTTGCCGTCGCTTCGCAACTCGGCAACAAAACCGCGAAGGCGATCGAACTATTCGGCATAAAGGTGCTGCCCAGGATGCACGAGCTATGACCGGCGAAGCCTTCAAGGACGCACGAAGCTGTGCGTTTGCCCGGCCTTCAGCTTGACGCCGTTCGTCTTGGCCGCGACGATCATTGCGCGGCAATCCTCGAGCGACAGCGCCATCGGCTTTTCGACGATGACATGCTTGCCGCGATTGACCGCCGCCAGGGCCTGATCGCGATGAAGCTCGGGCCCGGTGGCGACATAGACGACGTCAACATCGGCGCTTTTTCACAGATCGTCTACGCTCTCATAAGCCGCGCCGCCGAACTCGCGGCGGAACCGGTCGCGCGCATGTCGGCGCGGCTCCACGGCCGCCGTGAGCTTGAACGGTAGGTCGGTGATGGCGTCACCTTCCTGGAACATCTTCTGCACGGTTTGGCCCAAACCCACGAAGCCGAGATTTTCAGGATCGGGCGGTCTGCCATCGCTCAGCCTGTTCTGAGAAAGGTTTCACGAACGCGCAGCGGGAAAGAGATAGTCGGGAAGCAGTTCGGCGAGCTTGGCCGTGCGATGCACGTGGCCGCGCATAGCCTTTTCCGCGCGGGCGCCGTCGCCGCTGCAGATCGCCCTGACGATCTCGAAATGCTCCCTCGTCGAGTTGGTCAGCGCTGCGGAATCCAGGATGTTGGGAAAATGACTTCTGAGCGCGGGAACCTGAATTTGCGTGAGAATCCGGGGCAGATGGACGTTCCCGCTAAGTTCGGCGATGTAGTTGTGGAAGCGGACGTTGCGCTCCATGTACTCATCCTTCTCGCCCGAGCTGCTGGCGCCGTAGTCACGGAGATTTCGTTCGACCGTGGTTCTGTCGAGTTCGCGGCGGCCGAACCGTTCCGCCGCCTGGCGCGCGGCCAGGCCTTCGAGAAGTTCGCGAACCTCGAATGAACTGCGCAAGCCTTCGCGTGTCAGCCGCGCGACGATCGCGCCGCGGTAGGGCTCGATCATCGCCAGCCCGTCCGCCGCCAGACGGCTCAGCACGTCGCGGACGGCGCCGCGACTGACGCCGAGCTCGCGCATGAGATCGGCTTCGACGAGGCGCTGTCCGGGGGCGTAGCGCCCGCGCATGATGCCGGCGCGCACGATCCCCATCGCCCGCTCGACGACGGTTTGGCCGGCGGGCTTCAACGTCGTCGCGCTCGGCGAGCGTCGTCCGATCTTGACGAGTTGGTCCATCGCGGAATCTCTGCGGGGCTACTTTTTGCGCCGGCGTTTCGCGCGCTTGGCGGCTCGAGGCGGCGATCTGCGCGAGCGCGTCGCGGGGGATACCTGCGCGTGCGCGAGCGCGACGGGCGCCAACGCCATCACGTCGAGCGCGAAGTGGGAGTTCCCGCCCGGTGCCGGATTAGCGTCGGCGACCTGAAAGGCGATGCGCGCGGGAGGGTCCTTGGGGAAGAATTCCATCCAGACTTCGTGGAAGGCCGTGCGATAGGCGAGGTCGTGGAGATAGAGCGTCACTTTGACGACGTCCTGGAGCGTCGCCCCCGAAGCGGCCAACACGGCTTCGGCGTTGCGAAGCGCCTGGCGCGCCTGCTCGCGCGTGTCCTCGCTGGTCTTGCCGGTCGTGGGGTCACGGCCCCGGATCGCCGAAAGGAACATGAAGCCGCCGGCAATGATCCCCGGCACCATTCCCGGTCCGTGCATCACCGGACCTTTGGGAGGCGGCATCACTTGGCGTCTCATCGAACTCCTCGCTTTCCCAACTCGCCGCGGTTACCTCAAAGGATGCAGGTGAGATTGCTCACCGGGTGATCGCGGTCGAGGAGCAGAACCTTCTTCTCCGCAATGCGCCAGTCGCCATTGACGCGAAGCCTGTATTCGCACCGCGCCGCGAGCGCGCGCTGGTTCCCGAGGCCGATCTGCAGCTCCTGGAAGTCGCCGGGCCTCAGCTCGTGAATGAGCACGTTGCACCGCACGCGGATGTCGTCCTTGCCGTCCCCGCGTTCGACCTCGACATTCGACGCGAAGTGAAGGAGCCGAGATGGCGGGTCTTGCGCGAGATGCGTGTAGTTGAGCAGCTGGTGGATGCGCATGGCGCGCTGGCGCGCGTCGTCGCACAGAATAGCCGCCTCGCTCCGGTAGTCCTTGCCGGGGCCCAAGGGCAGCCAGTAGATGCCGTCTTCCGTGAACAGGCGCGACCATTCCTCGAGACGCCGCTCGTCAATGAGGCGCATTTCGCGATAGAGGAAGGATTCGACGTTGTCTCGCGTGATGACGTGCGCGTCGGGGCCGGATGCCATGCTAGGCCCCTTTGTCCATCAGCCGCGCCCATTCCCGGTAGATCGCACGTTGCGGCAGCTCGTAGGATTCCTCGCCGACCAGTTCGCCCGACGACCCGACCCTTTCCTCGCCCATGCCGCGCGCCAGCACGAACCATTCGAGCAGATGGTGCCCGTTCAAGCCGCTTTGAACGCGTGAGAATATTTCCACGTCGTCGGCATTGACGAAACCCGCGGCGAGCGAGCCTTCACTGAGGATTCGCCGCGTCACCGCAGCGTTCACCTCCTCCGACGCTCCTTCGAATTCGATGGGAAACTCGTAGACGATGGTCTTGTTGACCGAGATGGGCTGGACCAGCCGGATCTTGAATTCCATCAGATGGACGTTGGGGAATAGCGTGATGTGACGCCCGTAATGGGCGAGGTCAGCGCGCTCGGCGCCGTGACGCTCGCGCAAGACAGCAAGGTAATTCGCCTGGATCTCCGGCGGAAAGGTAGTGCGCAAGGGACGCTCGAGAAGCGCATGACCGCGATCGAACGCGCGCGTGCAGCCCTCCCAGTTCTTCACCGGGTCGCGCAGGCTGAAATCCCGCATGGTGCGAAACGCGGAGTCATGGACGTAGCGGGCGTGCCAGCCATCCGTGGTGTTCTCGAGCTGGAATTTCCAGTTTCCCCGATAGTATGACCGGCGTGGCTCGAGCAGCCTGACGCGGCCGCTCGGCGATTGATCGAACCATAGATCGATATAGAGGCGGGCGAGACCAAGGTAATCGTCGAGGCTTTCGCCTGCGGGAGCGACGCTCGCGAAGATCATGCCGCGATAGATTGCCAGGCGCGGCAACGCGATCAGGCCGCCGACCCGCTCGGCAAATCCCTCGCGGAAGCCGCCGCGCACTGAGGAAGTGCTGATGAGCTTGCCGTCGCTGCCGTAAATCCAGGCATGATAAGGGCAGACGAACTCGTTCGTATTGCCTTTCTCGCGGCGACAAACGACGCTGCCACGATGGCGGCAAGCGTTCAGCAGGACATGAATCTTGCCGCTCTTGTCGCGGCTGACGATCACCGGCAACCGCCCGACGGCCGAGACCTTGTAGTCTCCAGGATTGGGGAGCTCGCTCTCGTGCGCGACGTAGACCCAGGTCTTCTCGAATATCTCGCGCATTTCGTCGGCGAAGATCTCCGGATCGCAGTAGATCTGCGTTCGCACGCGAAAATCGTCGGGCGGTTGGTCGATGATGAACCCTTCGTAGCGCCGACTGTTTCGGAGTGTTGCGCTGTCCATGATGCGCCTCTCGTTGCATTCATCGCCGCGTCGGGAGCAATGTTGCTCGAGATGGGTCGGTGTCCCGCGATGACAAACAAAATTGTTGGACAAAATTATCGACAACGCCGATAGTTGTCAACCGCGGGCGGCCGCCATCTCGATCGGGAGGGGAAGAATGGGCGAATTCGCGAGCGCCAAGGGCAAATTCGAAAGCCGTTATGTTGAGGCGACGGGCGTAAGGACCCATTATCTGGAGGCTGGAAGCGGCTCGCCGCTTCTTCTTCTCCATGGCGGCGGCGCCGGCGCCGATGGCTTGAGCAACTGGTACAGCTCCATCCCCGAATATGCGAAGACCTTCCACGTCATTGCCGTCGACCTATTGGGCTTCGGCCGCACTGGCAAGCCGGACCCGGCGAAATTCACCTATAGCCAGGACGCGCGCAACGAGCACATGACCGCGTTCATCGAGGCCCTGAAGCTCGGCCCGGTGAACATGATCGGTAACTCCATGGGCGGGGCCACCACGATCGGCGTCTGCGTCAAGCGTCCCGACCTCGTTAGAAAAGCCGTACTGATGGGGAGCGCGGGACTGAGCGGGGAGATGAGCCCGGCGTTGCTGCCCATCGTGAACTACAATTTCACGCGCGAGGGCATGGTCACAGTGTGCCGTGTGCTTGCCAACAAGCGCTTCCAGATCGACGAGGACATGGTCAATTATCGGTTCGAGAATTCGATCGAGCCCGCAACCAAGACCGGCTATGCCGCGACGATGGGATGGGTGAAGCAGCAGGGCGGCTTGTTCTATGAAGAGGACTTCATCCGCCGCGTGTCCACGCCTTGCCTCGTCGTCAATGGCAAGGAGGATCTCGTCGTTCCGTTGGACAAGGCGTTCCGTTTCCTCCAGCTCATCGAGAAATCCTGGGGCTATATCCTTCCGAATTGCGGGCACTGGGCGATGCTCGAATATCCGAAGGATTTTACGTCGGAGACGACGCGGTTCCTGCAGGCGTAACGAGTTGATCCGGCTACGAGGGAGGCTTGTTCGGATGATTGGACTGGGCTTGGCGTCCTCGCACGCTCCGGCGATGTTCAGGCCCAAAGAGGCCTGGGATGCGATCTATGCCTTTCGCGCGAAAAACGTGCCGCAGCCTAAGGCGGCGGAACTCGAGACGCCGGCTGTGATCCAAGGCTATATCGACCGGATCGAACGCGGCTTCGAGGTGCTGCGCGAGCAGCTCGCGTCCTATGGCCCGGATGCGCTCATCATGATCGGCGACGACCAGGGCGATCTGTTTCGGCCGGATGCCATGCCCGCGTTCTGCATCTACCGCGGCGAGGAGGTGTGGGGCTCGACCGCGATCAGCTACCTCAAGGAGCCGATCGACGGCACCATCATCCGCTTGCGCGGCCACGCGCCACTCGCTGATCACATTCTCAAATCGCTGATGAAATGCGGCTTCGATCCGATGTTCATGTCGAACCTCCAGGGCGCCGGGCGGCCAGAGCGCGGCATGAGCCACATGGTGATCTATCCCGCGCCGAAGCTGATGCCGAGGCTCGACATTCCCGTCATTCCCATCCTCATCAACGAGTATTATCCGCCCTTGCCGACGGGCCAGCGATGCTGGGATTTCGGACGCGCGCTCGCGGACATCCTGGCCGAGAGGCCGGAGCGCATCGCCGTCTATGCGTCGGGTGGGCTGTCGCACGACCCGGGCGGGCCGCGCGCCGGATGGATCGACGAGCCGCTTGACCGCTGGATCCTGGAACGGCTCGAACGCGGTGAAGGGCAGCAGCTCACCAATCTCTTTACCTTCGATTCCGACACGATGCGTGGCGGAACCGGCGAGGTTCGAGCCTGGATCGCCGTGGCGGGCGCAATGAACAGGCCGGCGACGGTGGTCGACTACATCAAGGCGCATCATGCGAAGACCGGGCTTGGCTTCGCCTATTGGCCGGCGCTCGACGCTCCGGCCGGCCGGAGGCACACGGCGAGCAGCGCGGCGAGCGTTGCGAGGGATCGATAACATGCGTATGAGGCGAATATTTCCGCGCGGCTTGCCGCTTGTCGGCGCGCTCTTGCTCTCGCTCGCCGCCCTGCAGGGGAGTGCAAGGGCGCAAGCGGCCGGCTGGGAGCAGGAATGGAGTGCGACCATCGCCGCGGCGAAGAAAGAGGGCACGGTTGTCTGCGGCTGTCCGCTTCATCCCGGGTCGCGCCAGTTCTTGATGACTCGTTGGCAACAGGAATTCCCTGACATCAAGCTCGACTACACGCCCGCCACCCTCCCCGAATGGCCCGCGCGCCTGGAGGCCGAGCGGTCAGCCGGCAAGTATCTGTGGGATGTGATGTTCAGCGGACCGGGGCCGGAGACCTATCGTCTTGCCCACGAGAATGTGCTCGACCCGCTGCTGCCAGCGCTGATCCTTCCCGATGTGAAGGACCCCAACACCTGGGGCGGATGGGAAAGCGCGTTTTATGACACCGAACGAAAGCGCATGTTGTCCTTTTGGACGCAACTCAACATGCCCTACTACAACGCCAAGTTTATTCCGCCCGAAAAGGCGGAGAAGCTCGGACTCAAGGTCCTGCTCGATCCGGAGTACAAGGGCAAGATCGTGTGGTGGGATCCGCGCTTCGGTGGCTCGGGTTCCAATGTCGCGTATTTCCTGAACCTCAAGCTGGGACAGGACGATCTGAAAACCGTCCTAGTAGACCAGTCGCCACTCTTCCTCCGGGATGCCAACGCGTTGGTGGAGCGCATGGTGCGCGGCACGGCCTATATTTCGCTGGGGCCCAATCTCGACGAAGGTCTCGTCGCCTACAAGAATGCGGGCGTCTCCTATGACATACGCCCATTGGGATTTACGGCCGATGTGGCCTCCATCAGCACTGGGTACGGGATCGCCGCCGTCATCAACGGCTCGCCCCATCCGAATGCGGGCAAGGTCTTCATCAACTGGCTGCTGTCGAAGCCAATCCAGGACGCGCTCGCCAAGGCGGTCACCAGCAACAGTCGCCGCGTTGACGTGCCGCCGCCGTTCGAGGGCGCGCCCGCGCCCCTGGCGGGCCAGCACTATATCGAGCTGCAGAGGGAAGAGTATCTCGACGACCGCGCCAAGGTCATGCAGTTCGCCAAGGCGGTGCGCCCGCAATGATGACGGGCAGTCCGCCGTGATTAGCGCCGTCGCCAGCACCTGACGCTTCGCCATGGATGAAGCGGCTCTGGTGCTCAAGGGCGTGACCAAGACGTTTGGCGATTTCCGGGCGGTTTCGGATTTCAGCCTCGAGGTGGGGAAGGGCGAGCTCGTTGCCCTGTTGGGTCCGAGCGGCTGCGGCAAGACGACGACGCTGCGCATGATTGCCGGGTTCGAGCGGCCGACGGAAGGCGAGATTTCCTTTGCCGGAAAGACGCTCGCCTCCGTGCCGCGCCGGATCTTCGTACCTCCGGACAAGCGCAACTTCGGCATGGTGTTCCAGTCCTACGCGCTGTGGCCGCACATGACGGTCTATCAGAATGTCGCCTATCCGCTGAAGCTGCGGCGCGTGCCCTTCGCCGAGCGCCGAAAGCGCGTCGCGGCGCTGCTTGACCTCATGGGGCTCTCGCGCCTCATCGACAATCCGGTGCATACGCTGAGTGGCGGGCAGCAGCAGCGCACCTCGATCGCGCGGGCTCTTGTCTACGAGCCGGCGCTCATCCTGTTCGACGAGCCGTTCAGCAACCTCGATTCGCAATTGCGGGCACAGATTCGGGTCGAGCTCAAGACTCTGCAGACGAGACTCCATCTGACTTCTGTCTTCGTCACGCACGACCAAGTCGAGGCCTTGAGCCTCGCCGATCGCATCGCGATCATGCGCCAGGGCCGCATCGAGCAGATCGGCGCGCCCGCCGAGATCTACGATCGTCCCATCAACCGCTTCGTTTACGACTTCCTCGGCAAGAACGTGACGTTCGAAGGTGTGGTGACTGAGATCGACGCCGACGGCCTCGCGTCGATCGCCGTCGCGGACAATGAAAGCCGTCCCGTGAGGGCACGCATCGCCGAGGGCGTGAGGCTTGCCTGCGGCGCCCCCGCTTCGATCTCGATCCGTTCGGGCGACGTTGCGGTGGAACGGAATTGCGACAGCGCGCAGACGGAAGCGGTCAACCGGGTTATAGGCCGCATCGAAACGCTCCTCTTCACCGGTGACCACCAGGAGGCGCGCATCAGCATCGGGGGCACACCCATTTTGCTCGATTTGCCGCGCGATCGCGGCTGGGCCGAAGGCGAGCGCGTTATGCTCGCGTTCAATGAAAGCGCCGTGACCGCCTGGCCGACCGGATCGCTGCGCGACTGAGATGGCAACGAGGATGCGCATCGCGGCCTTGCGCCGGCCGGAGCCGATCGAGATCGTCATGTATGCCCTCGTTGCCGGGCTTGGCTTTCTCGTTCTCTACCCGCTTGGCTCCGTTGTTCTGAACAGCGTCTTTCCTCCCGCCGTCGGCGGCCACGGGACAAGCGTGATCCGCGCTTGGCGCGAGGCCTTCGCGGAACCAGGCCTGTGGCAATCGATCGTCAATACGTTCAAGGTTGTCGGCGCGACCACGGCGATTTCATTCCCGCTGGCCCTGCTCGTTTCCTGGGTTCTGGCGCGGACAGACATCCCGGGAAGCCAATGGCTGGAATTCGGCTTCTGGATACTCTTCTTCCTTCCGGCGCTCGGCACCACGACGGGATGGCTCATCCTGTTCGATCCGGGCTACGGGCTCGTCAACAAGGTTCTGGTCCAGATCGGGTTGTTCCATTCGCCGCCCTTCAACATGTATTCGTTCGGCGGGATCGTCTTCGCGCACCTGACGACCTATTCGATCGCGGTCAAAGTGATGCTGATGACGCCCGCCTTTCGCAGCCTCGACGGCTCGATCGAGGAAGCATCGCGGATCTGCGGCGCTGGAAACGTCGGCACCTTGCTGCGCATCGTCATCCCGGTCCTCATGCCGCCGCTGACGGTCGCCTTCTTAATCTCGCTCATTCGCTCGCTCGAATCCTTCGAGATCGAGCTGTTTCTCGGCCTGCCGGCTCAGTTCTCGGTCTATAGCACCAAGATCTACCAGCTCTTGAGCGGCAATCCGCCGAACTTCACCGCCGCCTCGGTGCTTGCCTCGATCGTTGTGATGCTGATGCTGCCGCTCCTCATGCTCCAGCGCTGGATGTCCACGCGGCGAAATTTTGTCGTCATGACGGGCCAGTATCGCCCGCGGGTGATGTCGCTCGGGCAGTGGCGCTGGCCGGTCTTCGTGCTGGTGCTGGTTATGGTCTGCGCGATGAGCCTTCTGCCGCTGGCCTTGCAGCTCGCCGGGAGCGCCATGACTCTGTTCGGGTTTTTCGACATTCCTCGGGTGTGGACGTTGGCGCATTGGGGCGAGGCACTTGCTGACACGAAATTCACCACCGCGGTCGAAAATTCCATCGAACTCGGCCTCGCGACGGCGCTCGCTGCCGTCGTCTGCTATCCGATCGTCGCCTATTGCACGGTCAAAGTGCGGCATTGGCTGTGCGGGCCTCTCGACGTGCTGACCTGGTTGCCGCTGACCTTGCCTGGCATCCTGCTCGGCTTCGGCTGCCTTTGGATGGTGCTTCAGGTGCCGATCTTCGCGCCCTTCTATGGATCGTTCGCCATTCTGATCCTGGTGAGCCTGCTCGCGGCGATGACGCTCGGCATCCAAGTGCTCAAGGCCAACATGCTGCAGATCGGCAGCGATCTGGAAGAGGCGGCGCGCATCGTCGGCGGCTCCTGGCGCCGCACCTTTCAGGACATCACGATCCCGCTGTCGCTGCCCGCGGTCATCGTTGTCGCAATCATGGTGTTCAGCCAAACGATCCGGCAGGTCGGCACACTCATCTTGTTGAGCACCGGGGAACGCGAGCCCCTCTCCGTGCTGCAGCTCGAATATTTGACCGCCGGCCTGCTCGGTCAGGCATCAGTAGCCGGCACGTTGATCATCGCGTTGAGCCTCATTGCGGCGGCGATCGTCCGAGTCATGACCGCTCGGTTCGGCATTGAGGCGCGTTGAGGATCACGAGATCGCCTCTGCGCAAGTAGCTTCCGAAGCGCGTCCGCGCGTCGGTCCTCCAGGCAACCGCAATAGCCGGGGTACCTGATCAGTGTGGCCGGATTTGAATTGCGACAGGCACGGTCATAAACGGTGGTAGCGACTTTATTTGCTCTTTGTCCGCTAAGCCCCGTGTAGCGGACCTTCATGAGGGTATCCAACCTCACGCAAGAGAAGCGCTCGTTCTTGGATCTGAACTCACGAAGCTGGATCGATCAGGCGAGTGCTCGGTTTAGCCTGAGATAACCGGCTGTTATGAACGCTCTCTCAATTGAAAGAGCCTTCATTTGCGACGCGTGTCAAAACAGATTTGCGAGGCCAAAGTCGAACCGCCATTTCCGAGATCACCCGCTAACCGGACAAATCGCAGACACGGCGCTTCGCTCATGCGCACCCGAGGGTTGTCTAGGTTAGCGAAGCCTTTCCAAATTCGCCGCTGATCCGGCTGGCGTCGGGTTTTCGCCAGCTAGCCTGCCTTATTCACGACGGCAGTGATTTTGGGTTGGCGGATGTAGCGTAATTCGTTGACTGCGCGCATGATTCTGTTGTCGAGACAGGGTCAATCCCGCGATCACGGAGCGCCACACCCGCCATGGACGAAGATAACCTCCTGCCGTTTTCGTTGCCAACGATTTGCCGCAAGAAGGTGGGCGTCGCTTTTGATGGCGGCCTTTTGTCGTCGAATGGCGGCGTTCTTGTGCTGCGCGATGTGGAGCGGCGTCTCGGACTTGCCGCGCGGTTGGGCCGATGCCTGATGGACCGACGCGATCCCGCGCGCACCCACCATGAGCTCATCGAGATGCTGCGACTGCGGATGTTTTTGATCGCGGCAGGCTATGAGGACGCCGACGACTGCGACAGTTTGCGTGCCGACCCCGTGTTCAAGATGGCAGTCGGGCGTCTTCCGGAGAGCGGGAATGCGCTGTGCTCACAACCGACCATGTCGCGGCTGGAGAACGCGCCATCGAAGGTCGAGATCGCGCGGATGATGGCCGCCATGGTCGATCTGTTCTGCGCGAGTTGGGCGTGCCCGCCCGCCGCGGTCACGCTCGACATCGACGATACGCTCGACCGGGTCCATGGGCACCAGCAACTCTCGCTCTTCAATGCGCATTACGACGAGCGCTGCTTCCTGCCGATCCATATTTACGAGGCTGGTTCCGGCAAGCCGGTCGCCGTCATCCTGCGCGAAGGCAAGACGCCGGGCGGCTCCGAAGTCCGTGCCATCATTAGGCACGTGACGCGTTACATCCGTCGGCACTGGCCCAAGACCCGCATCTGCTGGCGCGGCGACAGCCACTATGCCCGCCCCGAGGCCATGGCTTGGTGCGAGGAGAACGGCGTCGATTACGTCTTCGGGCTCGCCGGGAACGATGTGCTCCATGCCAAGGTGAGGGCTATTGCCGACGATCTCTGCGTGCGCCGCGCCGAGGCTGGCAAGGAAAAGCACCGGACCTGGACCGAGTTCCGCTATGCCGCCAAAAGCTGGACCAAACCGCGCCGCGTCGTGGCCCGTCTCGAAGCCACTCCCCAGGGCTTCGATGCGCGCTATATCGTCACGACGCTCGAGGGCTCTGCCGGGCATCTCTACGAGATGATCTACTGCGCGCGCGGCCAAGCGGAGAACTTCATCAAGCTGCACAAGGCCCAGCTCGCCTCCGACCGGACCTCTTGCTGCAGCCCCCGCGCCAATCAGTTCCGGCTCATTCTCCACACCGCCGCCTACTGGCTGCTGCACACCCTGCGCGCCGCTGCGCCCAAGCGTTCGTGCTGGAAAACGGCCGAGTTCGCGACGTTGCGGCTTCGGTTGATCAAGATAGCCGCCCGCGTGGTCGAGGGCACAGCGCGCATCCGCGTCTGGTTGCCGACGGCTTGTCCGGACGCCGCGATCTTCCGTTTGCTCGCTGGACGTTTTGCCGCTGCGGGGCCATGAAAACCGGGGCGCTGTCGCCCCGCCGAGCCCATCCCCGCAACCTCCAACCACCACACAACCAGAACCGACAACGGCGCCACGAGCGACGCCACAAACCAGCGCGGCTACCGTGCTACGAATCGCCAGCGCCCGTCAAATCGCGCTACCGTGGTGAATAGGTGCGGCTAGGAGGGATCGATGGTGGCATCGTGGCAGAAGTTCCATTGTCACGGTGATCCAGATGCCAGCCGCCGACAACTCGGCTCCTATCTCGGTCTGACGCCCAGCGCATACGACAGCGGGTTGACCACGCGGTGTCAGGGAATCTCCAAGGCGGGCAACAGTTGGGCGCGGCGGGTTCTCATTGAGGTCGCGTGGCTTTGGCGAAAGTACCAGCCAGACAGCCCTCTGTCGCGTTGGTACGCGCAGAGGACCCACGGCCAATCGCCCCGGATCCGACGCATCATGCTGGTCGCCATGGCTCGAAAGCTCGCCATCTCGCTTTGGCGCTATGTCGAGACCGGTCTCGTTCCCGATAGCACCGTCATGGCCAAGACCGCACTGCACAGGTCCGCCGCTGCGTAACCGGCGACAGACACTTCCGAGCTGCCGGCGCCAGCCGGGAGCGGGGTGACGGGTCGTCGAGGCTTCGATTGGCGTTGATCACGCCGGTAAAAAGTGTGAACCCGTCTCCTCGATCGTCTGCTGTGCATGCAGGATTGTGGCAAGCCGTCATGGAGCTGCCGGATATAATACCAAGTCCGTGTGAGCGGGACTCACGTTTAGGGCTTCCCGAATCGGCGTCGAATATGATTCACCCTGGCAAACGAGACGAGGTTTGCCATGGCAGCTCCGATTCCGCTTCGAGACGATTACGATGCCAAGGCTCTGCGGCGACTGGCGAAGGGATCGGACGATGCCGATCAGACGCGTCGGCTTCTAGCCCTGGCGGCGGTCTATGACGGGGGATCGCGGAGCGGCGCTGCCGCGATCGGCGGCGTTGGGCTCCAGACGGTGCGGGACTGGGTGCTGCGGTTCAATGCCGAAGGACCGGCTGGGCTGGTGAATGGCAAGGCGCCGGGCAATCAGCCGCTTCTTGGCGAGCCCCAGCGCGCGGCGCTGCGACAGATCGTCGAGGACGGGCCGATCCCGGCGGTGCATGGCGTGGTGCGCTGGCGCATCATCGATCTGATCCAGTGGGTGTGGGAGGAGTTCCACCTCTCGATTTCGAAGCAGACGATGAGCCGGGAGCTGCGCGCCATGGGCTTTCGCAAGCTGTCGGCGCGACCGCGCCATCATGCCCAGGACGCGGACGCCGCGACGGCGTTCAAAAAAATTTCGCCGCCGATCTGGCGGAGATCGCGGCGCGCGAGGCCCCAGGCAAGCCCATAGAGATATGGTTCCAGGACGAAGCCAGGGTCGGACAGAAGAACAAGATCACCCGCCGATGGGCACGCCGCGGCACGCGCCCTTCCGCGCCGCGCGATCAGCGCACCAGTTCGGCCTACATCTTCGGCGCCATCTGCCCGGCCGAGGCCAAAGGGGCCGCCCTGGTTCTGCCCCGATGCACGACCGCGGCCATGGCGCTGCATCTGGCGGAGATTTCACAAGCCGTGGCGCACGGCGCCCACGCCATCGTCGTGCTCGATCAAGCAGGATGGCACACCTCACCCAAACTGCCGGTACCGAGCAACATCACCCTGATGCCGCTGCCGGCAAGGTCGCCCGAACTGAACCCCGTCGAGAACATCTGGCAGTTCATGCGCGACAACTGGCTCTCCAACCGCATCTTCGCGTCCTACACAGACATCCTCGATCACTGCTGCTTCGCCTGGAACTCCCTCGTCAGCCAGCCTTGGAAAATAATGTCCATCGGTTCGCGCAACTGGGCTCATGCATGATGATCAGTGAGTCTTGGTATAAGTTGATGCGCCAGGCGCACGACTGCACACAGCCGATCGACCCCGCCGAGCTTCTCTTTCGTTCCGGGCCGAACGATTCCGGCCCAGGCGAGCTTCGCGCCGTGCTCGCGCCGGTCAAGACCAAGCCGCCTGCGGCGGTGACCTTCGACCAGTCTTGACCGCCTCTGCGCGCGGCGCACCGGAGTCCTTAGGCCGGGACGGAGAAACAGCTCCGTTGGCCGAACCAAGAAACGCGAGCGTGCTTGACTTCAAACGCCTCATATTAATCGCGCTCGACGGTCAGCTGGCCGATCTTGGCATAAAGCTCCTCGATCTCCCGCTGCGTCCGCCCGTCGCCATCGCCACCATTGCCGGAATCGAAGGCGCGTGCCGCATGCTCGAGCAGCTGCTTCTTCCACGCATAAATCTGATTCGGGTGGACCTGGTAGCGCTGGGCCAGATCGGCCGCCGTCGCCTGCTCTCGTAGCGCCTCCAAAGCGATCCTCGCCTTCAGCGCCGCGTCCAACTTTCGTCTCGTTCTCTTTGTCATCTTCCGCTCCGTCTGTTGTGACCGAACGGCCGAGCTTCCAATTAGTCAACCGATCCCAAATTCGGGGTCCACTTCATAATCTCTATGATGGCTTCTATAGTGAGGATGTACAAACCGCGACGATCAAGTTTCACGTGGACGTGACGATCCCAGCTGACCTGAGCCCCTTCTTTCATCCAGGTCCGAGTAGAATCCGTTCCTCATTTGAGCCTTGCAGGCTCGGTGGTGCAACGGGGTGGGGCGCGAAGCCCCCGAGTGAGCGCAGCGACCCGCCCCGTTGCATTGCGGGCTCGCTGAGCTTGGCAAAGTCGGCCGGAGGTACGTTGCCGATCGCGCTGTGCGGTCTCACCGTGTTGTAGTCGAGCAGCCACGCTGCGAGCATTGTGCGGGCGTGGGCCAGCGAGACGAATAGCGTCTCGTTCAGCAGCTCGTCGCGCAGGCGCCCATTGAAGCTCTCGATGAAGGCATTCTGCGTTGGCTTGCCGGGCGCGATGTAATGCCACTCGACGCCGCTCTCCTCGCACCAACGCAGGATCGCCATGCTGGTGAGCTCGGTGCCGTTGTCGGAGACGCACAGCAGCGGCCGGCCGCGCTCGGCGATGATGGCATCGAGCTCGCGGGCGACCCTGGTGCCCGAGAGCGATGTGTCGGCAACCAGGCACAGGCACTCGCGTGTGAAGTCATCGACCACGGCGAGGATGCGGAAGCGCCGCCCGTCGGTCATCGCATCGCTCAGAAAGTCCAGCGACCAGCGCTGGTTAGGTCCCTGCGGCAGCGTCATTGGAGCCCGCGTGCCAAGGGCTCTCTTGCGGCCACCGCGGCGACGGACCTGAAGGCGTTCCTCGGCATAGAGCCGCCGCAGCTTCTGGTGATTCATGTGCGTGCCTTCCCGGCAGAGCAGAATGTGAAGACGCCGATAGCCGAAGCGCCGGCGGATCGCCGCCAGCTCGCGCAGCCGAACACGGATCATCCCGTCGTCCGGCCGCCGGCTGCGATAGCGCACGACGCTGCGATCGGCATCGATCACCTGGCACGCCCGCCGCTGGCTCACCTCGTAACTGAGGCTGAGGTGAGCCGCGGCCTCCCGTCTGGCAGCGGGCGTCACCATTTTTTTGCAGCGATGTCCTTCAGCATGACGTTGTCGAGCATCGCATCGGCCAGCAATCGCTTCAGCTTGGCGTTCTCGTCCTCGAGCGCCTTCAGCCGACGTGCGTCCGACACGTCGAGCCCACCGTACTTCGCCTTCCACTTGTAGAACGTGGCGCTGCTGATGCCGTGCTTGCGGCACACATCCGCCGTCGATGCGCCCGCCTCCTGCTCCCGCAGGATGGCAATGATCTGCTCTTCCTTGAACCGACTGCCCCTCATCGTCCGGTCCTCCATCGGTGCCGGACTCTACTCAAATCTGGAGGTGATTCAGGGGCTCAGGTCACAGCTCACATGCCCATAGTGATTGGTGTAGCGGCTCGGTCCGAGTCATGGAAGTTCTCCTTACATGGAGACTTACCTCCGAGTTTTGCGAATGGTCTCCCGATCAGCATTCGAACAGGGAGCACACCCGTGAGCGTCTCATTCAGGTCGATCAGAAAGCTGGAGGACATTTCTGGCGCGAAACGGTGACAAAACGCCGGCACAACATGCAAGCACAGTTGCTGTCTTGCGCGAACGCCATAATCAGCGCGACGACCCATCGATCAGGTGCCCTGCCCACTACTCGGGAAGGTAAGTGACGCGCCGAAGACGGCAGTCCGAATTGACCAGCCCTGCGATGTCCACGTAACGTCCGATATCCATCGATAGCGGCCACAACGCGGGCAAGGCGGCCCTTCGCATTGGTGCCAATCTCTGACATAAAGGCCCGAACAGGACGGGAGGCGCACGGTTTGCCCCCGAATGTTTTCCGGCCTGGAGCTAGCCGGGATAGACCCTGATGCTGCTGGCGACCGAATCCGCGACGTGCTCCTTGGTGATGACGCCGAGCACGTCGCCAGGTCTGGGCACCCCTCGGGTGCAGACAACGAGCGCCATGTCCGCCTTCTTGCGCCACATCCGGTCGATCACATCGAACACGACATCGTCATTGCACACGATCGTGAAATTACGCGGTGCGACCTCACCCAGCTTGACACCGGTGTAGGTGCCTTGGAGCCCCTGGCGGATGCCGGTGTTGACGCGTACTGCGCCGACCAGGCGCTCGCCCTCCCTGACGAGGACATGGCGCATCCTGCCCTGGTGTTCGGGCATGCGCAGGAAAGCGTCGAAGCTCATTTCGGCTGCCAGCACCTGATGCGGCCAGGTGTCACCTGCCGCGAAGCGGGCTGTCAGGACGACTTTGGGCAGGATGCCGAAGCCGAACCAGATGATGAGGATGGCCTGAGCGGATCAGGATCGCCTCGACGCCCTCGGCCTTCACAACCTTAACCCGCCCGTCGGCCAGCTCGCCGACGGCGCACGCACGCACGGTTACGACCTCGCCTTCGTCAGCCATTCCGCCCCCCAAGACCATCATTACTTCTTCAAGAGCGCCGGATTAACCTTGACCTCGCCCTTCGTCTCCCAGATGTGGGTGGCAAACGAGCGGAGCCAAGACCGTGATCGGCGCCCGAGAACTCGCCGACGACCGCACCGATCGTCGCAAGCGTCGAACCGATCTTGAGCCCCCCGAAGAAGACCGGAAGCGCCGTCGGGAGGCGCAATCGGAAGAAGGTTTGCGTCCGCGTCGCGCCCACCGAGCGGAAGAGGAAGACGCTCTCGCGGGTCGTCATCTGCAGTCCGACGATCGTATTGATGACGATTGGAAAGAACGCGAGAGCGATGCCGCGCAACGCGCGCTCTGCGGCGTTATTGGTGAGGCAGATACGACCGTCATCGAGAAAGCGCGCGCTCGCGCGGATTAGGTTTTGAGAAAGGACATGCCGCGCGGGGGCCGTGCTCAGCGTCTGCTTGGCGGTCGCTTCGTGCTGGCGCGACGCGTGCCTTTCGGCGTTACCTTTGCGGCGAAAACCTGCACCTCGCACAATAGTTCCGGTTTGGATTCGCCCAACCCCGAAATGAATATCAGGGCGGAGGTTGGTCGGGCCTCGCCCAGCGCGTGCAGCCGTACACGCCCGTAACCCGCCGCGTCCTCGCGCCGAACCAAGTAAGAGACGTAGGAAACAATGTCCTCCATTCCCATCCCGGCGGCTTCAAGAACCGTGCGAACGTTGCGCCAGGCGAGCTCGGTCTGCGCTTCGATCCCTTCAGGTACCGAGCCATCGGCGTCGCGTCCGACCTGCCCGGAGATCGCAAGAAAGCGGGCGCCCGGCTCGACCGCGATGCCATGGCTATAGTTGGGACTGCCCTTGATTGTGGGTGGGTTCAGGCGCGAATGTGGACGCGCTGGCGAGCGAGATGTTTTTCTAGTGGCCCGACTGTGGGATGATGTCTTTGCCATTCCCCATATCTATACACGCGCCAAAAGAATTGGCATATGTTTTCTTCCAAAATTCCGTTCCCCAATCCGTCACAAAATAGGGTACCGTCAATTGACGGAGCATGAGTGGGATCATTGCGGGTCGGATGAGGCAACGCGAGGGTCTTGCGGGCAAGATGCCCGAAGTCTTTGATGAAGCGGCGGCAGCGGCTGATCCAGCGAGGGCGAGATCGATGATCCGGCCTTTTGGGAGAACGACAAAGCGATGCAGTTCGTTGCGCTTGACGATCTACTGTTTCCAAGACTCGGCCGTCGCGAGCCGCGGCAGGTCTGACTCTGCGATTAGCCGGCATTAGCGAAGGTACGCACGATAAAGGGAAAAAGCGGCGCTTGCATCGATGAGTTACATCCGATTCCCTGGACTCAACAACCCTTCCGAATGGCTCTAGAGTGAGTTGTCCGGATCGCTTCATCCCTCAATCGTCGGGGAGCTGCTTATGATCTCGCGAGAAGACAATGAACGGCTGACACGAGTGGGCCCCGGTACGCCAATGGGCGAGTTGTTGCGTCGTTACTGGATCCCAGTAGCGTTTTCCGACCGGATCGCAAAGCCTGACTCCCCGCCAATCAGAGTCCGGTTATTGTGCGAAGACCTTGTTCTGTTTCGCGATTCGCTGGGCCGCGTTGGTTTGCTCGACGAACGTTGCCCGCACCGGAAAGCGTCGTTGTTCTTCGGTCGCAATGAGGAATGCGGGCTGCGCTGCGTTTATCACGGGCTGAAATTCGATGTTGAAGGCCGCTGTGTCGATGCGCCATCCGAGCCGCCGGGCAGCAGCGCCTGCAACGAAATCCAAGTCAAGGCCTACCCCTGTTTGGACCGCGCGGGGCTTCTATGGGCCTACATGGGGCCTCCCGAGCACCAGCCGGATTTCCCCGATCTTGAATGGACGCGCGTGCCGGAATCGCAGCGGTACATCTCCCGCCACATCCAGGAATGCAACTGGTTGCAGGGGCTGGAGGGCGGCTTCGATACGCCGCACTTGACGTACCTACATTCCGGCGACGTCAAGCTCTACAAGAAGGTCGCGACCCGCTACGAGGTCATCCCTACGGATTTCGGCTTCGTCGTGGGGGACGGCCGGGAAGTTGAGAGCGGCGGTGTCCTTTGGAATGTCAACGTGATGCTAATGCCTTTCCACAAGATCATCTTGGCTCAGCCCATCAGTGCACACATTTGGGCTCCGATCGATGATGAGAACACGATGCTGTACAGTATTGATTTCAACCCGCACGGACCGTTTACGGACGAGGAACTGACGAAGCAGAAGAGTTGGAACTGGTTGCACACCGAAAATGTTCCAGGGACCGATTTCGCAGTCCGCAACAAGGATAACGACTACCTGATCGACCGTGCACGGCAAGCCAGCCGTAAATCCTACACGGGCATCACTGGCATCGGCACCCAGGACTGCGCGATTTAAGAGTCTATGGGACCAATCGCCGACAGGACTAGCGAATACCTGCTGTTCGGCGACGTAGCCATCGTCAAGATACGCCGACTGCTATTGCAGACCTTGAAGGAGCACGCAGCCGGTAAGCCATTGCCCGGGATGAACCCAGGGAGCTACCGGGTGCGATCGGCCACCTTCGAAGTGCCTAGCGGAACGCCATTTACCGACGCAATGTGGCCGAAGGTACGGCTCGAACTCGCCATTAGTATTTGACCATGCGCCGCACAGAAAAACCGAGGCGATCATGGTCAATCAGAAGAAGGAAAAAGTATGAACGGTGCTGCCATTATCTCGGAGATCCTCAAATGCGAGTGTACCGAGTTCCTCTCTTGCTATCCGCGAATTCCCTCTGATCGAGGCCTATGCCGAACTCGAAATCCGACCAATCCCGTGCCGGCAGGAGCGGATCGGCGTGGGCATCGGCTCCTTTGGCATGTCGGCGCGCTATGAGAACGAATGACGAGACCATGAGATTGAGCAAAGCCGAAGCGGAGGCATCGTCCAATTTCGCTGTGGCGAACGCGCGCAGGCATCATCAATATTTCTGGTGTGGCCAGCGGGTCCACCGGATGCGCAAAGAGGGAGGAGATCTCACGATCTCTTTAAAAAGGCACGTGAACACTCAGCAGGCTATGCTTTCTACGCAGTTTCTGATCTGACGCGAGCGCGGCGGCGCTTCCGACTTGAACGCTGCGCTAGAACACATGTCGGCAGGTTCGCGCCATCGATCGCACCACGGGGGAGGCTCCTATGACTTGCAATCCTACACGCCGCCACGTCATGAAATTCATCGGCGGCGGCGCTGTTATGACCGGTTTGGGGCTTGGGACCTCGCGTGCTGCCGACAGCCCGGTCTATGAGGCAAATGTCACGCTCGATTGGCGCGTCACCGGCGAACACGCGCCTTTCTTTGTCGGGCTCGATCGGGGCATTTTTCGGAAACATGGCATCGACCTGACGGTCAATCCCGGCAATGGCAGCCGCAATACGATCCTCGCGGTGGCAGCGAACAACGCGATGTTCGGGCTTGCCGACGCAACCGCGCTGCCGGCCGTCATCCTTCAGGGCGCGGACGTCAGGATGTTCTTCAGCTACATGTCGACCTCGCCTTGGGGCATTATGTTCAAGAAGGATTCCGGCATCGTCCAGCCGAAGGATTTGGAAGGTAGGACCTATGGCGACTTCCCGGGCACTGCCAGCTACGCACTCTTTCCAGCGTTCGCCAAGAAAGCCGGCATTGATTCGAGCAAGGTCCAGATCGTCAACGTCAGCGCAACCTCGTACATCCCTGCGCTGCTCGACGGGCAGATTGCCGCCACGTTCACCCAGGTCAACGACAGTTTCGTGACGCTCACGCACAAGGGCAATAACCTCGGCTATTTCTCCTATTCCGAGCACGGGCTGAACTTGCTCGCCAACGGTCTCATCGCCAGCGCCGACACGCTGAAGAATGTTGACTTGGTTAAACGCTTTACGGCGGGGTTCGCCGAGGCGATTGCCGCCGCGAAGGCGGATATCGCCAAGGCCGCCGCCGTGACCAAGCGCATGGCGCCGGAATTGCCGGATGTTGACATTCAGATCGACATGTTGAAAGACACGTTCGCCAATCGCCTGAGCAACGCGAGAAATTCCGGCAAGCCTTCGGGCTGGATGGCAGAGGCGGATTGGACTGACTTGGTCGACCTCTTAGCCCAGTACGGCATCATCAAGGATAAAGTCGCGGCTGACCGGCTATTCACGAACGACTACGTTCCGGCTTAATCGTACGGCATGGAAGCGCTCGGCACCGTCGGCGTCACGATCGACCAGGTCACCCAGGTCTTTCATGGCGAACAGGGCGACCTACTGGCCTTGGACAAGGTTTCGCTCGACGTCGCGCCGGGCGAATTCATCTCGCTGGTCGGCCCGTCCGGCTGTGGCAAAAGCACGCTGCTTCTCGCGTTGGCCGGCCTCACTCCCTATACGAGCGGACGCATCGCCATCGACGGCAAGTTGGTCGAGCGCCCCTACACCGATATTGGGATCGTGTTCCAGGAGCCTTTTCTTCTTGAGTGGCGGACGGTTCTTCGCAATGTCATGTTGCAAGCGGAGATGCGGGGGCTCGATCAATCTCTCTATGCGGACCGCGCTCAGGCGCTCCTCGACCGCGTCGGATTGGCTCAATTCAAGGATCGGCTGCCGCACGAGCTGTCGGGTGGCATGCGCCAGCGCGCGTCGATATGCCGAGCGTTGCTGCATGATCCGCCGCTTCTGCTGATGGACGAGCCGTTCGGCGCGCTCGACGCCCTGACGCGCGACGATTTGAATCTCGAGCTGCAGGATATCTGGGCGCGCTCCCCCAAGACCGTGTTCTTCGTCACCCACAGTATTGGCGAGGCGGTCCTCTTATCGGATCGCGTTGCGATCATGTCGCCGCGCCCGGGCCGAATTGCCGAGATTATGTCAATCGACCTGCAGCGCCCGCGCGGCCTTGATATGCGCGAGACCGCGGAATTCGGCGTCTACGCCCGGCGCATCCGCGAGGTGTTCACGTCGCTCGGCGTGCTCGACGCGAAATCTGGCGGCAGTGGCAGGGACCTGCGTCGCGTGGGGGCATAGGAATGACAGAGGAGCTTCGGCCCGCTCGGCGACGGCGCGGTGGCTCGCGGCTCGGCCGCGGCCTGCTGCCGCTCGCGGCGGTTGGCACGAGCCTTTTCGCGTGGGAATGGGCGGTCGTTCAATTTCACGTGCCGCCCTTCATCCTGCCTCGCCCATCCCAGGTTGCAGTTGCGCTGGTCGCGCAGGCCGGCGTGCTCATCCCCGCAGCCGTCGTTACGGCTCAGGAGATCGTGATTGGCTTCCTTATCGCCGTCGTCGTCGCCGTGCCCCTAGCGGTCGCGCTCGCCGCCTCGAAGTGGGTCGAGGACACGCTCTTCCCGCTCGTCGTGTCGGCGCAGCTCGTTCCCAAGGTGGCGCTCGCGCCGCTGCTTACGGTGTGGCTCGGGCTGGGCACCACGACCAAGCTCACCGTCGCATTTCTCCTGTCCTTCTTTCCGATTGTGATCGACACGATGATTGGCTTGAAGTCGGTCGAAATGGGCAAAATACATCTCGCTCGCTCGATGGGCGCGAGTTGGCCCCGCATGTTCTTCAAAGTACGCTTGCCGAGCGCACTGCCCAATCTGTTCGGCGGCATGAAGGTCGCATCGACCTTGGCGGTCGTGGGCGCGATCGTCGGAGAATTCATCGGCGCCAAGGGCGGTCTGGGCAATGTGCTGCTCATCGCCGACAGCAATTTCGACATGGTGATGATGTTTGCCGGCATCACATATCTCACGGTCATCGGCATGATCTTATTCGTCGCGATCGACGCCCTCGAACGGCTGATGATCCCGTGGCATATCTCGCATCGCCAGATGCTTGAGCCGACGCTCGATCCTCGCGCCAGGCGTGTGCCGTGACGCTCATTTGAAGACAATTGTTTTCGGCTCGGAGTTCTCTTTAAACACTTGTCCATGCCGAAAACGCTATCCGTGCTCGCGTGTGGTCGGAGATGGCGTTAGATCGCCGTGGAATGATCGACGTTCTGAAGCTCGTCGCTTGCAGCGTTGCCTCGTTGTTCAAGTCGCGGGCGCGACTGGAAGCGGAGATTCTGGTCCTCCGCCATCAGTTGATGATCTTGCGTCGGAAGACCCCAACGAGGCTGCGGCTCAGCGTCATCGACCGGTTAATCTTCGTATGGCTTTACCGGCTGCGGCCGACGATCATCAATGCCGTCACCATCGTACGGCCTGAGACCGTGGTGCGCTGGCACAGAGCAGGGTTCCGTTTCTATTGGCGCTGGAAGTCTCGTTCGAGGGTCGGTCGGCCTCCAATCTCGCTCGAATTACGGCACCTCATTCGCAAGATGAGCCTTGCCAATCCGTTGTGGGGCGCACCGCGCATTCATGGCGAGCTGCTGAAGCTCGGCGTCGAGGTCGCACAGTCGACAGTGGCCAAGGCCGACGCCCACCGGGCCAGAGCTGGAAGACCTTCCTGTGCAACCACGCCGCCAGCATCGCCGCGATGGATCTCCTCGTCGTGCCGACGATCGGCTTCAGGCTCCTCTATGGGTTCGTGATCCTGCACCATTCTTCCCGGCGCATTCTCACTGTGGCAGTCACTTCTCATCCCGCAGCCGAGTGGATTGCGCGGCAGATCGCCGAAGCCTTCCCCTGGCAGGAGGCACCGCGATATCTGCTCAGAGACCGTGACGGTGTTTACGGGCACACCGCCGGGCAGCGTCTCACCGCTATGGGAATCCGTGATCAGCTGATTACCGGGCGGTTGTCGTGGCAGAACGGACATGTAGGACGCCTCATCGGCTCGATCCGCCGCGAGTGCCTCGATCACATCATCGCGTTCGGCGAAAGGCACCTGCGCAAGATTCTCAGATCTTATGCCGACTACCACAACCGTGTGCGGACTCATCTTTCCCTGAACCAGGACGCGCCGATCCATCGCGCCACTCAGAGCACCGGCGCGATTTTGGCGATCCCTGTGCTCGGCGGCCTCAGGGTTTCAAAAAAAGATTTGCAGAATCGATTTATGCTTTATGATCATGCGATAATTAAGCTTCGACGACCGCCAACCCGGCCGTTATCGAGGGGCGTGGGGATCACGCGTGGATACAGCGCAGGCGTCGCCGACATCACCGATCGATCGGCTTGCGATAACGTCAACAGGGAAATGATACGAAGAGGAGCAGGAAAATGGCGTTACGTTCGACCATATATGCGGCACTCGCCGTGCTGCTTTTCACCGCGACCGGAGCGCGCGCCGAAGAGACCGTGAAGATCGGCCTTGCCGTGCCCGACAACACCTATTACGCGGCGATGTTCGCGGCCCAGGACCTTGGATATCTCAAGGCTGCGAAGATCAATGCCGAGATCACCGAGTATAGCGGCGGCGCTGCCGTGCAGGAGGCGTTGGCGGCGGGTGCGGCCGACATCATCACCGCGTTCCCGCCTGGCGTCGCTCTCGTGATAAGCAAGGGGACCAAGGAGAAGATGATCGCGACGATCTCGGCACCAGCCTACGGATGGTACCTGTTGGTCAACGACGACTTGCCGATCAAGAAACTCAGTGATCTCGCAGGCAAGAAGATCGGCATCACCACCAAGGCATCGACCTCCGACATGTTCGCGCTGTGGGCCATCGAGCGTGCCGGTGTGAAGGCGCAGACGATTCCCGTCGGGGGTGCCGCCTTGATCACGGCGCTGAAATCAAAACAGGTCGATGCGATCTCGATCTTCGCCTCGCTGAGCTACAAAGCGCTCGCCATGGGTACGCACTCGATCCTGGATTTCGCTAAGGATATGCCGCCGACCATCACCGATGCTTGGGTCGCATCCGACGATATGATCGCCAAGCATCCCGATGAGGTTCGCGCGGTGATGGTCGCTTATTACAAGGCGGTCGATTACATGCGCAAGAACAAGGCCTGGGCTTTGAATTATCTCAAGGAACACACCAAGGAAACCGACGATGCTGTCAACGAGAAGGCCTACACCATCCAGACGTTACAGCAATCGCCGGACGGCGTGATCAAGGAACAGTGGATCGTCAACTCGCTCAATATCGCGGCGAAGGGTTGGAACATGCCGGATCTGGCGAAAGCAAAGCCATCGGACCTCTATACCAACGAGTTCGTGCCCGTAAAATACCAGTGAACGTCATGCGTGGTCCCCGCAAGGAGGGCTGGCTGGTTGCAGGCAGCCAAATGGGCATCGTGGTCGGCTTCGCCGCCCTGTGGGAGGCGATAGGCCGGTCGGGCTGGGTGGATCGGAATCTCCTGCCGCCTTTGTCCAAGGTCTTGGCGGTGCTCTGGCAGCTGTTGCACCAGCACGCTTTCCTTGTAGATTTGCGCATCACGCTCGTGGAAATCGCCATCGCCTTCGCGATCGTGGCGCCTTGCGGGTTGCTCATCGGGTTCGTCGTCGGGGAGCGGCAATCGCTCTATCGCATCGTCAACCCGTCGATCCAACTTTTGATGGCCACGCCGAAAGCGATCTTCCTGCCAATCTTCATCATCGCCTTCGGAATCGGCTTCCTCGAGAAGGTTTTGTTCGCGACCATGATCGGGCTTTCTGCCGTGATATTGAGCGGGATCGCCGCCGTCCATTCGATCCCCCAGGGGTTGATCACCGCGACGCGATCGTTCGGCGCCACCCGACGGCAGCTTTATCTCCACATCTATCTGCCCGCCATGGCGCCGTTGATCATCGGTGGCCTGCGGCTCGGGCTTATCTTTACGATCTTCGGCGTTCTGCTCGGAGAAATGTACGCCTCCTCGAACGGCATCGGCCATGCGTTCGTCTCCTGGGGCGAGGGCTATCACTTGGCCGAGCTGCTTGCCGGCGTTCTGTTGGTGGTTTTTATCACGATAGTCCTCAACGAGCTGATGCGCCTGGGCGAGAATCACAGCTCGAAGCGGCGGGGGGCGGAGACATGAGGAGTTCGGCAGCCGCCAATTCGACGCCCGAGAATCCGCTCATCACGGTCCGCGGCCTGTCGAAGGTCTTCGACTCCGACAAGGATACGGTGTGGGCGATCGACGATATATCGTTCACGGTGAACAGCGGCGAGTTCGTCACCGTGGTGGGGCCGAGCGGCTGCGGAAAATCCACCTTGCTGCAGGTTTTGGCCGGGCTGATGCAGGCGAGCGATGGCACAGTGCACCTCAACGGCGAAGCCGTGACCGCGCCGCGGCCCGACAAGATCGGAGTAATTTTCCAGGACGCCTGGTTGCTTCCTTGGAAGACCGCGATCGAGAACATCGAGTTTCCCCTTGCGTTGCGCGGCGTCAAAGCCGGAGAGCGGCATACGCGCGCGATGGCGCAACTCGAATTGGTCGGACTCGTCGACGCCGCAGGTCGTTATCCGCACGAGCTTTCCGGAGGCATGAGACAACGCATCGCCATTGCGCGGGGACTGGTTCAGGAACCGTCCGTGCTGCTGATGGACGAGCCATTCGCGTCGCTCGACGAGCAGACCAGGACCCGCATGGGAGCGGAGCTTCTGCAGATTTGGGAACGCACCGGGCGCACCATCATTTTCATCACCCATGGTCTTACCGAGGCGATCTACCTTGCCGACGTGGTGCTGGTGATGGCGGCGCGGCCCGGCCGGATCATCGAACGCATTCCGGTTCCGCTGCCGCGGCCGCGGACGATCGATATCATTGGCAGCGAGGCCTTCGGCCGCCTGCGCAATCGCATTTGGCACCTCATCGCGGACCAGGCGCCATAATGCACCAGTTGCCCAAAACAGGTTTCCGTCTTCTGGTGGCCGTCCTGTGCCTCGGCCTCTGGGAGGCGGCGTTCCAAATACACCTCTTGAGTCCGATCATCTTTGGATCGCCTTCGCTTATCTATAAGGCGGCGCTGACCGACGGCGACACCTTCCTGAATGCCTTTCAGGTTACGGCCTATGAGGTTTTGATTGCCGTCATCGTCTCTTGGAGCGTCGGCATTGCTTTCGGCGTCCTCGCCGGAACGGTCAACCTATTGGGCCGCATCTCGTCGCCGTTTCTCTCGGCGATGATTGCCATACCATTCGTCATCCTCTACCCGGTCCTGTTGGCGTGGTTGGGCATCGGGCCGGAATCGAAGATCGTTTTCGGAATTTTATTGGGACTCTTTCCGATCGCTCTCAACACGATGCTCGGTGTTCGGGCGATCGACAAAGGTTTCACAACTATGGCGACGGCAATGGGGGCCAGCCGCTTCCAGACGATTACACGGGTCATGGTGCCGCTCGCCCTGCCGGCGGTGATCAGCGGATTGCGTCTCGGTACCTCGCTCTTGATTGCAGGCGTGGTCTTGACCGAGATGCTGGCCGCAACCGACGGTCTTGGTTATTGGATCACGTATAATCGCTGGCTCTTCAACACGGGGCAGGTTTATCTCGGGATTTTCCTCGCACTCAGCTTGGCCGCGATCTCAAATTTCATTTTGTCGTTGATCGAGCGCCGCTACGGGCGATGGCGGTCGCTGCAGCAGGGATTGTCGTGACGGTGCCGGCTTCATCGAACCAGCGAACTAGTCGCGAGCGGGGTGCGGTCGCGTGCAAAACGGGACGTTGGATTTACACGAAAAAATCGAGGTAGTTACGAGGAGGATCGTCGTATGTCGTCGAGGAGCGTATTGAAGCCGGCAGGCGTAGCCACGCCGAACGAGAATTATTCGCCGGGCATCCGTTACAAGGATTGGGTCTTCGTCTCGGGCGTGATGGCGACCGATTACAAGACCGGGCTGACGCCGGGAGTCGTAGACAACGGAGCGATACCCTTGGCCGGCGAATCCGTTTTCATTCGGGAAACCGAGCACATCTTCAAGGTCATCGACGCCGTGCTCACCGCCGGGGGCACCAGTATTTCCAATGGCGTGCGGATCGATCAGTTTCCGGTCACGCGCGACATGGTGGATCCGTATCATGTGATCCGGCGCAATATCGTAAAACCGCCCCGCCCGGCCAGCACCTCGGTCCATATCGACGGTCTGCCATCTCCCGATGTGCACACCCAGGTCGAATTCGTCGCCATCGTTCCTCAGGCAGGCTTCGAAAAGGACGGCATTAACGCTGACAAGCTGCCCCAGCCGCTGGGTGGATATTCGCCGATAGTGCGTGCCGGCGATTTCGTGTTCCTCGCCGGACAGGTACCGACCGATTGGAAGTCCGGCGTGGCGCCCGAGGCGCGCGTCGATGCCAATTTCTGGGAAGGCAACAAGATCGATCGAGAGACCCGCTTCACGCTCGAGAACCTGCAGATCACGCTCGAAGCGGCGGGATCCTCGATGGCAAACGTCGTAAAGGCGCAGGTTTACCTGACCGATATCAACGACTTACCCCGCATGGAGCGCGTTTGGCGCGAATTTTTTCCGACCGACCCGCCCGCGCGCACGGTTTACCCGATCCGGACCCTGGGGGTCACCGACAGCCGGATCGAGATTAATTTCGTGGCGCTCACGGACAAGGGCAAGACCAAGAAAGAGGTGATCGCGACCAAGAAGGCGCGCAAGCCGATTTTCCATGAAGCCCAGGCGGTACGCGCCGGTGATCTCTTGTTCCTGTCCGGGCTTATGGCTGCGGATGAGGGCGGCCTCGTTCCGGCTGCGCGGCTCAATCCCGCTTATCCCTACGACCGGGACACCGCGGCAGCCCAGATGACCGATATCATGAATCAGGCCCAGGTGATCTGCCAGGCCGCCGGAACTGACATCAAGCATGCCGTGCGCCGACTTATGGTGCATACGGATCTGCGCGAGAGCCATAGCGCGGCCCGTGTCGGTGCCATGTATTTCACCGCGGGTGAGCCCGCCACGAGCATGATCGGCGTCCAAGCCCCGTTGCAGATTCCGGGCTGCACGATGATGGCCGATTTCTGGGTTGGCATGGAAGGCTGATGCCCCTACCGGATCCTTCAAGGGACGACGACCGATGGAACAGATAGATACCACCGAAATCCGCCGCCTGATCGAACCGTATCGCGTGCACCAGCGGGTTTATTCCGATCCCGCGATCTTCGACCTGGAGATGGCGCGAATTTTCGAGCGCAACTGGCTGTACGCCGCGCATGAGAGCGAAATCCGCGACCCTGGAGACTTCGTGCGAGTCCAGATCGGACGGCGCGATCTGATCATCGCCCGGACCAAGAGCGGCGACATCGCGGGCTTCCATAACCGTTGCGCTCATCGCGGCGCGATGATTACGGCTGCGGCTTGCGGTCATGTAAACGACTTCGTGTGCCCCTATCACGGTTGGAGCTATGACTGCGAAGGCAAACTGACGGGCGTGCCGTTGCGCCAAAGCTATCCTGAGGGCTTCGTCGAAGATCCCACGCGCCGCCTTGAGCCGGTGGCGCGGATCGCGAGTTACCGCGGGTTCGTTTTCGTGAGTTTTTCCGCCGATGTTCTGGCGCTCGAGGATTATCTCGCGCCCATCATCGGATCGCTCGACAATATGATCGAGCGCGCCCCCGACGCCGAGTTGATCAAGGACGGCGGCGAGATCCGGCAGATCTATAAGGGCAACTGGAAGCTTCATATCGAAAATACCTTTGACAACATTCACACCTACTTCGTGCACGAATCCTCCTGGGGCACGCTCAAGGAATGGGAACGGGATACCCGGAACGACAAGCAGGACCAGCTCGTGCAGATGATCAAGGCGAATGGGTGGCCGTTGCGCGACTGGGAGAAGAGCGAGATTCGCGCCTGCGATCACGGCCACGCCATAAACGGCGCCTATTTCACCGGCACGAAAATAGCCATCGACCGTCCCGAGCCCTGGTTCACCGCCTACAAGGCGGCGCTCAAGCGCCGCAACGGCGAGGAGCGCGCTGAAAGCATCCTCGCCCTCGATCGGTTCAACACCCTTATCTATCCCAATCTGGTGATTAATACGCGTTATCAATACGTGCGGGTCTTTCAGCCCCTGGGAGTTGACAGCACCATGGTGCGGGCATTCTGTTTCCGTCTTGCCGGAGCACCCGAGGAGATGTTTCACGTCGCAGTGCGCTTTCTGACCGCGCTTAGCTCGCCGGCATCGATGGTCTCGCAGGACGACCACGAAGTGTTTAACCGCATTCAGCGCGCATTGGCCGATCGCCGCGGCAGCTATCGCGACGGCGTCGGCGAATGGATCGACTTTTCCCGCGGCTACGGACACGAGAATTGTCTTGCCGACGGCAGCTTTGACGGGATGTCCGGCGTCAGCGAAGTGGCGCTGCGCAATCAGTTCGCGGCATGGGTTGGCCACATGACGGACGTTTGAGGAGAGTCCATGGTAATGACTGATCTCACGACCGAAATCGTCAACCCAATCGCGATATCGCCGACACTGTTACGTGAGCTCGAGAGTTTCGTGCAGGACGAAGCCGAGTTGCTCGATCAACGGCGCTTCGACGAATGGCTTGCCTTGTTCGCGGATGACGGCAAATACTGGATGCCGTCCCGGCCGGATCAGACCGATCCCTTGGGGATACCCTCGATCTTTTATGAGGATAAGGACATCCTCGAGATCCGGATACGGCGCGCCTCGCACCCCGCCAATCTCGCCCAGATGCCTCATTCGCGCACCAGCCACATTCTTGGCCGAATCCGCGTCGAAAGCGCTGCACATGCCCTCTACGAAGTCGCGTCGCGCATGGTGGTGGTGGAATATCGCGACAACGACGGCCAGCGCGTGTTCGGCGGCAGTTGCCGGCATAGCTTGCGCCGGGATAATGGACGTTTGCGAATCATGCTGAAGCGCGTCGATCTCGTGAATTGCGACGCACCCCATTCATTCATCACCATGCCGATCTGACACAAGGAAAACGAGCGCAATAAGCGGTTGCGACCAACAATCTGAAAGTGGAGCGTATCATGCAGGCCAAGCTACGTCATATTGCCATTGCTGTGCCGGACATCGAAGCCGCCGCTCAGTTCTACGAGAAGACCTTCGGGTTCAAGCGCATGAAGAAGGTGAAGACGGAGAAATACGGCCATGCCATCGGGCTGAGCGATGGAGTTGTCAATTTGACGTTCCTCTATTTTCCGACTGACGAATCCGCTGGCGACGAGCGCGGCAAGGATTTCGTCGGCATCCATCACATTGGGTTCATCGTCGATGATCTCGAAGTGGCGAGCAAAGAGGTGGTCAAGAATGGCGGACGCCTGAAGAACGCCGACGAAGGCCAGGATAAGGACAAGCACAAGCAAGAGGGCTTCGAGCTCAAATGCCGAGATCCGAATGGAATCGTCTTCGACGTTTCCCATAACTGGATCGGCACAAAGCACGATTGAAGGCCTTGTGGTGGTCAGCGGCGCGCTGGATCGGGCTTGAGCATGCGCATTGTTGACATCCGGCAGCTTTCGATCGCCATTCCTTCTGCGCGGACCAATGCCGCTATCTCTTTCGAGTTGATGACCGCGAGCGCCGTGGCGGTGATCACCGACCAAAAGCGCGGCGGCAAGCCGCTGGTCGGCTATGGCTTCGATTCGGCCGGCCGTTATGCCCATGGGAACTTGGCGGTCGAACGATTTGCGCCGCGGTTGCTGGCCGCAGATCCGGACAGTCTACTCGGTGACGATAGCCGCAATTTCGACCCGTCGCGTGTATGGGACGCGATGATGCATAACGAGAAGCCGGGCGGCCATGGCGAACGCGCCGGAGCGATCGGCCTTCTCGATACCGCCATCTGGGACCTGATCGCAAAGATCGAGGGAAAGCCCCTGTGGCGCGTATTGGCCGAACGTTACCACACTGCTGCCGACACCGTGCCGTGCCGTGTGCCGACCTACGCCACCGGCGGGTATTACAGAGCGGACGACGAGAAGTACTCGCTGCTGCAAGCCGAGATTCGCACAATGCTCGATCGCGGCTATACCCATGTGAAGATCAAGGCGGGCGCCTCGCCGATCGACCATGATCGTCGGCGCATCGACGCCGCGTTGGCGGTGCTCGGCTCGGGCGACCGGCTCGCCGTTGACCTCAACGGCACGTTCGATCTGGCGCGCGCGGTGGAGTTTATCGACGGCGTCACGAGCTACGGCTTGCGTTGGATCGAGGAGGCGGGGGATCCACTCGACTTCGAATTGCAGGCCCAGCTCGGCCGCCGTTATGCGGGCGCGTTTGCGACAGGCGAGAACATTTTCTCCCTTGCAGACGCAACCAACCTCATCCGCTACGGGGGACTGCGTGGCGATCGCGATATTCTGCAATTCGATATCGCACTCTCCTATGGCGTGGTCGAGTACGCCCGCATCCTGTCGATGCTGGAATCCCACGGCTGGTCCCGCCGCCAATGCTTTCCTCATGCTGGCCATCTTCTGGCCCTGCACGCGGTGGCCGGCTTCGGGCTGGGTAGCCATGAATCCTCGGCCGATCCGGGGAGTTTCTTTGGCGGCTATCCCCCCGGCTGCACAGTCGAGGCAGGTGCCGTCAATCTGCCCGACGTCCCCGGCATCGGTTTCGAGACCACAGCCAAGCTTTACGACGTGCTGCGCCCGCTCGGCTGAGCGGTGGCCCGGCGCGCAAAGGTGATACCCGGGAGGAGTTCGTGATGGCTTTCGATAATCTGCCGGATCTCGGACCGGCCTTCACGCCCGAAGGAGAGGCTTATTCGGCCTGGGCGCTCGAAAAATCGAGGGAAGCGGCAGGAAAATTTCACGTCGAGTTCGACATTCCGTTCGGCGAAGACTCCTTTCAAAAGCTCGATTTGTGGCTGCCGCAGGATTTGTCGCTGCGGGATTTGCCGGTGCTCGTCTACGTCCATGGCGGCGGCTGGACGCGCGGTTACAAGGAATGGAACGGTTTTATGGCACACCGGATTTTGGCGGTTCCAGCGATTTTGGTTTGTCCCAACCATCGGTTGTTGACCACGGCGAAATTTCCGCGGCCGCTCGAGGATGTCGTGGCGGCGCTGGCTTGGGTCTACCGCACGATCGGGGGTTACGGAGGCAGCAGGAATTGGATTTTTATCGGCGGCCACTCCTCGGGCGGTCATTTGGCGGCTCTCGCGGCGTTGCGCAAGGACATCCTGAAGGCCAAGAATTTGCCCACCGATATCATCAAGGCCTGCTTTCCGCTCAGTGCGCCGCTCGATCTTCGCCTCGATCGATGCGAACGCGGCGGGCGTCGCGAGAAGCTCATCAAAGGTTTTCTGGAACGGGACAGCCAGGATCGCGAAGCGAGCGCCGTCGAGTACGCGGCGCAGGCCACGACGCCGATACTGCTCGCCTGGGGCTCCGAGGATTTTCCGGAAGTACGGGACCACAACAAATTGATGGTCGAGCTGATGCAGAAAAATCCAAACTGCATTTTCGAGCATCGAGTCATCGAAGGTGGCACGCATACCGGAACGCACAAGCTCTTCCTGGACGATGCAGACGCCTATGTCGAAACCCTGTGCGCATGGATCGCCACGATGCCAGAGCGGCCGATGATTGATTGCCATCCCCGGAAGCCGTTGCGGCGCTGGAGCGCCGCCGGCGAATAAATTATCGATGGATAACTATTGGATAGAGATTTAACGGTGTGCCGACGGCGGGGGCCTTATAAGGGTAATTTTTTTGCCGTGAACCGGTATCCTAGATTGCTGTGCCTGGATCCGAGAGCCGAAAGATCGGTGATCGTGGGAGGGGAGAAAAACCAAGTGAAAACCGTCAAGAAGGGGACCGCGGCAAAGCCCGAATTGTTTGTCGTTGACGGCCTCCAGAATGCGCGGTCAGCCGCCGTGCGCAAGCGACTGGCGCCGGACGAGCGCGAGCGCCGCATCGCCTATGAAGCGGTGAGGTTCTTCGCCGAGCATGGCTTCGAGGGGCAAACCCGCGAGCTTGCCAAGCGGATCGGCATCACCCAGCCGCTTCTGTACCGCTATTTCCCTAGCAAAGATGCGCTTATCGAGCGGGTCTACCAGGAGGTTTTCGTCGGACGCTGGAACCCCCATTGGGAGGAATGGCTCGATGATCGCACACAGCCTTTGCAAGATCGGCTTATTCACTTCTACCAGGACTACGCCCGGACGATCCTGGGGTATGAATGGGTGCGTCTTTTCATGTTCGCTGGCCTGCGCGGGCTCGATATCAACAGTCGCTACGTCGGGCTACTGCGCGACCGGATTTTCTCTCGCGTCATCGCCGCGATGCGCTCCGCTTACGGTCAGCCGCCATTGGACGAGGTCCCGATGACGGAGGCCGAGGTGGAGATGATCTGGGGTCTGCATGCCGCGATCTTCTATCTTGGCGTACGCCGCTGGATTTACGGCTTGCCCATACCGACTGATCTGGATGGTGCCATCGCCGAGAAGGTCGCGGTCCTGCTCGGCGGGGCTCTTGCCGTGTTCGCCGCGGCCGAGAAGGCCGGCGCGTCCCCGGCGCGGCGCAGGCGACTCCGGCGCTGACATGCGCCGCCGCTGTTGACATTGCTATGCCCTCATGTATTTATCTACTGATAAATACATGAGGGCGTAGATAAATAAATACAGGAGGGCGTCATGGCCATCGACCGGCTTGACCACTATTCGATTCGTACCTCGAAGCTCGAGGAGACGCGTCGTTTCTACGTTGACGTGGTAGGGCTGACGGACGGGCGGAGACCGGCCTTCGACTTTCCCGGTGCTTGGCTCTATCAAGGCGAGCGCGCGGTCGTGCATCTGGTCGGCATCGACGAAACCAACCAGAGCGGTCTTTTGGACTATCTCGGCGACCGCAGCTCCGCGGCGACCTCCGGCACCGGGACGATCGACCATGTCGCCTTCGTGGCGACCGAGTTGCAGGACATGCGCACGTGGCTTGCCGACAAGTGCGTGCCATACCGGGAGCGATCGGTCCCCGACCTGAACCTGCATCAAATCTTCCTGGAAGATCCCAACGGCGTGACCATCGAACTCAACTACGTTGCATCGGAAACGGCGGGATTGCCGTAGGCCGCAGGCGATTGTCCGCGAGGTGTCTGTGTCGAAGGCGCGAATCATGTCGAAGACCGCGCAGGAACGACCCCGGCGGGCGATTGTGGTCGGCGGCTCGCTGTGTGGGCTCTTTGCGGCCAATCTGCTGCGTGCAGCTGGCTGGCGCGCGGACGTTTATGAGCGGGTGAGCGAAGATCTCTCGAGCCGCGGGGCGGGCATCGTCACCCATCCGGAACTACTCAAGGCGCTCGTCCAGGCGGGCGCGCGGATCGATGCGGAGCTCGGCATCGAAGTCCAATCGCGAATCACCTTCGGGAAGAGCGGCGACGTGATCGGCGAGCGCCGGTTGCCACAGACCTTCACCGCTTGGAATTGCGTGTGGCATTACTTGAAGGAAGTTCTGCCGGCCGAGCATTTCCACGCGGGCAAGATGCTGAGCGGGGTCGAACAGGATGAGCACGGGGTCACTGCGACCTTCGCCGATGGTGGGACGGAGCGGGGCGACCTGCTGGTAGGCGCCGATGGAATCCGTTCGACGGTAAGGCGTCTTTTCCTGCCCGATGCCGAGCCGATCTATGCCGGCTACGTCGCCTGGCGCGGCTTGGTCGAGGAAATGGCGTTGTCCGCTGCGACCCATCGAGCACTATTCGACCGGTTCGCGTTTTGCTTGCCGCCGCATGAGCAGATGCTCGGTTATCCGGTCGCGGGTGCGCACAACACGGTCGAACCAGGGAAGCGCCGGTATAATTTCGTCTGGTATCGTCCGGCCGATGGCGCGCGCGATCTGCCCGGCCTCTTGACCGACGGGTCGGGACGGCTCCATCGCGATGGCATACCGCCGAACCTGGTAAGCCGGCGTCTGCTCGATGCATTGCGGAACGATGCCGTCCAGCTGTTGTCGCCCCAATTCGAAGAGGTGGTTCGGTGCGCGGCGCAACCGTTCTTCCAGCCGATCTACGATCTGGAATCGCCCCGGATGGCGTTCGGACGCGTTATCATCCTGGGCGACGCGGCTTTCGTAGCGCGGCCCCATTGCGGCGTCGGCGTCACCAAGGCGGCGGAAGACGCTGCCTGCCTTGCGAATTTGCTGCGCGACGGGACGCATCCCGTGGTGGGGGCGCTCATGAAGGTCGAGGCGGAGCGGTCCGTTTTCGGCCAGGCGATGGTGGCTCATGCACGCCATTTGGGAGCCTATATGCAAGCCCAGATCAAGACCCAGGAGGAACGCAGAATGGCGGAGCGCTATCGTTCCACCGAGGCGGTCATGCGCGAGACCGCGATTTCCCCGCAGCAGATGATGGGAATGATCCACTGGCCCCGGCGCACCCGGCCATGGTAGGTTTTCCGCGAAGCGGGCATAGAGTTCATCCCTGTTCCATGGCCCCGGCGCACCCGGCCATGGTAGGTTCCCACCTCCCGCGGGGCGCGGCCTTCCCATGTTCCATGGCCCCGGCGCACCCGGCCATGGTAGGTTCGATGCCGACATTCAAACCCTCGCGACCGAGTTCCATGGCCCCGGCGCACCCGGCCATGGTAGGTTCCCGCTCGGATTGCCCGGCCCGCCGTTGTAGTTCCATGGCCCCGGCGCACCCGGCCATGGTAGGTTCCGTCTCAACATTCTGTCGAGCCACGTCCGGTTCCATGGCCCCGGCGCACCCGGCCATGGTAGGTTTCATGGTAGGAACCCCAGAGGACATCTTGGGTTCCATGGCCCCGGCGCACCCGGCCATGGTAGGTTTCGCCCATTCGATATAACCGGCAGAGCCGAGTTCCATGGCCCCGGCGCACCCGGCCATGGTAGGTTTGTGCGCTCGACCGTGAGGCCGGCGAGCCTGTTCCATGGCCCCGGCGCACCCGGCCATGGTAGGTTGACCGGAACGACCTATCTCCGGAACGTGCTGTTCCATGGCCCCGGCGCACCCGGCCATGGTAGGTTTCGAAATGGATGTGGAACCAGTTCGTTTGCGTTCCATGGCCCCGGCGCACCCGGCCATGGTAGGTTTCGGGGACATCATCTACGGGTACTCAGCCGGTTCCATGGCCCCGGCGCACCCGGCCATGGTAGGTTTCGGGGACATCATCTACGGGTACTCAGCCGGTTCCATGGCCCCGGCGCACCCGGCCATGGTAGGTTCGATGTGGCATCGCTAGCGGCTGCCGTGCTGTTCCATGGCCCCGGCGCACCCGGCCATGGTAGGTTACGATTGTACCAACGGTAACGGCAGTCGGGGTTCCATGGCCCCGGCGCACCCGGCCATGGTAGGTTGCCGCACGGCAGCGACATCAACGATCTCCTGTTCCATGGCCCCGGCGCACCCGGCCATGGTAGGTTTCGCTATGAGGCGTATACCACCCATTTCAAGTTCCATGGCCCCGGCGCACCCGGCCATGGTAGGTTCCCGTCCTTCGACGGGGGAGCCCATGGCGAGTTCCATGGCCCCGGCGCACCCGGCCATGGTAGGTTTTTCGAGGTCGTGCATCCGCGTGATCTCCAGTTCCATGGCCCCGGCGCACCCGGCCATGGTAGGTTCGTCTCGAACGCCTTGCCCACCTTCTCGCCGTTCCACGGCCCCGGCGCACCCGGCCATGGTAGGTTCGCAACCAGCGTCGGGTTGTCCACCCTCGTGTTCCATGGCCCCGGCGCACCCGGCCATGGTAGGTTGCGGGTTGGCACGGATCTGGTTTGTCCGCAGTTCCATGGCCCCGGCGCACCCGGCCATGGTAGGTTGCCCGCGAACATCGTGTTGGCCGTCGCGGTGTTCCATGGCCCCGGCGCACCCGGCCATGGTAGGTTTCGAAATGGATGTGGAACCAGTTGGTTTGAGTTCCATGGCCCCGGCGCACCCGGCCATGGTAGGTTTGGGGAATCGTGAACGGTCGCCTCTACGCGGTTCCATGGCCCCGGCGCACCCGGCCATGGTAGGTTCGGTTACGGCGTCGGCCAGGTTGAGCAAGGGTTCCATGGCCCCGGCGCACCCGGCCATGGTAGGTTGTCCGGCACGGTCGATCTCTCCTTCATCGGGTTCCATGGCCCCGGCGCACCCGGCCATGGTAGGTTTTCGCACGATGCCGGCCTGCGGGTAATAGTGTTCCATGGCCCCGGCGCACCCGGTCATGGTAGGTTGGCGGCGTCCTTTGGGCCGTCCTCGATGCTGTTCCATGGCCCCGGCGCACCCGGCCATGGTAGGTTCGAGCGATGGGGCGCCTACTCGGCCGAGCAGTTCCATGGCCCCGGCGCACCCGGCCATGGTAGGTTTCCCGAGCCGTCCGACCCGCAGATCGCGCAGTTCCATGGCCCCGGCGCACCCGGCCATGGTAGGTTAACCCTCAAAGAGTGCGCCGCGCTTTTTGGGTTCCATGGCCCCGGCGCACCCGGCCATGGTAGGTTATTTTGAGCGCCGCCTTGCGCATGTCGCCCGTTCCATGGCCCCGGCGCACCCGGCCATGGTAGGTTCAAGGCCCGCCTCGGGTTCCTCGCCTACGAGTTCCATGGCCCCGGCGCACCCGGCCATGGTAGGTTCTGCCACGGGAGCTGACCCGCGCGGGGAGAGTTCCATGGCCCCGGCGCACCCGGCCATGGTAGGTTCGCTCATGTCGGCTCCTTCGCCTTGGCGAGGTTCCATGGCCCCGGCGCACCCGGCCATGGTAGGTTCGTCGCGGCCGGCGAGCGCGGCCCAATCGGGTTCCATGGCCCCGGCGCACCCGGCCATGGTAGGTTCCACTGACAGCGCGATCCAGTGGGACGTGTGTTCCATGGCCCCGGCGCACCCGGCCATGGTAGGTTAATCGCCGCCCTCACCCCACCCACACCTCGGTTCCATGGCCCCGGCGCACCCGGCCATGGTAGGTTATCGGAGACATTTCATCGCGGGCCGACGCGGTTCCATGGCCCCGGCGCACCCGGCCATGGTAGGTTGCCGCCAACGTCAACGACGGGTTCCAGGGAGTTCCATGGCCCCGGCGCACCCGGCCATGGTAGGTTTCGAAGCGTCCGCGCGACTCCGCGATCTCTGTTCCATGGCCCCGGCGCACCCGGCCATGGTAGGTTACCGTCCGCTCTGGCTCGCGAACCTCTGGGGTTCCATGGCCCCGGCGCACCCGGCCGTGGTAGGTTGGTATCCTTGTTCTCGAAGTGCGCGAGAGAGTTCCATGGCCCCGGCGCACCCGGCCATGGTAGGTTCCGTCTCCGCAGCGTATCGCGATGCGCAGAGTTCCATGGCCCCGGCGCACCCGGCCATGGTAGGTTCGGGTCTGCTGGGATACGCTTGGTGCAGCGGTTCCATGGCCCCGGCGCACCCGGCCATGGTAGGTTGATCCAGGAGGGGTCCCCGGTCCCGCTGTGGTTCCATGGCCCCGGCGCACCCGGCCATGGTAGGTTGGGCCGGTAGCGCGGCACACCCCCGTCATAGTTCCATGGCCCCGGCGCACCCGGCCATGGTAGGTTCTGATGGTGAAACAGGATCGTCGCGATGCTGTTCCATGGCCCCGGCGCACCCGGCCATGGTAGGTTCCAGAGAATGATCGGCATCAGCCGAACCCCGTTCCATGGCCCCGGCGCACCCGGCCATGGTAGGTTCAACGGGGCGCAATCCGCGACCGTCAGCTAGTTCCATGGCCCCGGCGCACCCGGCCATGGTAGGTTATCCCGATGGGGGGGGTCGGGTGGATTAGTTCCATGGCCCCGGCGCACCCGGCCATGGTAGGTTGCCCGTCGTCGCCTTATCCGCCCGCTCCCGGTTCCATGGCCCCGGCGCACCCGGCCATGGTAGGTTTCCTCGATTTCTTCACCGATGCGCGCACCCTGTTCCATGGCCCCGGCGCACCCGGCCATGGTAGGTTCGCGCTCACCGTCACTAACACGCCGAGTGCGGTTCCATGGCCCCGGCGCACCCGGCCATGGTAGGTTATCGAGGAACTGCGCGAAGCGGTGCGGACTGTTCCATGGCCCCGGCGCACCCGGCCATGGTAGGTTCGGCCAGCGCGGGCATGTATGGAACGCTGTGTTCCATGGCCCCGGCGCACCCGGCCATGGTAGGTTGCCCTTCTTCGTCGATGCCGGCGTTTGCCAGTTCCATGGCCCCGGCGCACCCGGCCATGGTAGGTTGTCGCGCGCGATTTCGTGACGCTCAGGCAAGTTCCATGGCCCCGGCGCACCCGGCCATGGTAGGTTCCGCCGCGGCGCGGGGATACGATGCCGACTGTTCCATGGCCCCGGCGCACCCGGCCATGGTAGGTTGGTTTGAACCTGGACTCGCGGATGATGCCGGTTCCATGGCCCCGGCGCACCCGGCCATGGTAGGTTCGCAGCCGAGGCTGGGATGATATTGCGCTTGTTCCATGGCCCCGGCGCACCCGGCCATGGTAGGTTGAGATCGTACTGTTTGATGGTCTGCTCCCAGTTCCATGGCCCCGGCGCACCCGGCCATGGTAGGTTTCCGCCCGTTGGACCCTCGATCAGCAAGCCGTTCCATGGCCCCGGCGCACCCGGCCATGGTAGGTTGAAGGCACCGCCGAGCACGTCGGGCGTGCAGTTCCATGGCCCCGGCGCACCCGGCCATGGTAGGTTCGCCGCCGCCTGCGCGGTCGCCGCCACGCTGTTCCATGGCCCCGGCGCACCCGGCCATGGTAGGTTTGCGCGTGCCAGAGATAGACCGCGAGCTCAGTTCCATGGCCCCGGCGCACCCGGCCATGGTAGGTTTACAGCCGATGGACAGATCGCAACCACACTGTTCCATGGCCCCGGCGCACCCGGCCATGGTAGGTTCCAATGGCCTATGGACTGCGACCTCGCCCGGTTCCATGGCCCCGGCGCACCCGGCCATGGTAGGTTTGTCCGAGCGGTGGGTTGATCCAGTTCACCGTTCCATGGCCCCGGCGCACCCGGCCATGGTAGGTTCCCGCCTGAGCTTAACGATGCGGTAGAGATGTTCCATGGCCCCGGCGCACCCGGCCATGGTAGGTTCGCCTCGCACTCCGGGCATTGCTTCTTGGGGTTCCATGGCCCCGGCGCACCCGGCCATGGTAGGTTCTTAACAATTTTGGATGGTGTTCGATTACAGTTCCATGGCCCCGGCGCACCCGGCCATGGTAGGTTAAATCGTAGCGGTGGTGCGGATCGGCCGGAGTTCCATGGCCCCGGCGCACCCGGCCATGGTAGGTTCGCTGCCAGCGCTCGGCGAGCAGCAGCAGAGTTCCATGGCCCCGGCGCACCCGGCCATGGTAGGTTGCGCCCCCGCGTCGGTGCGATCGCACTCGAGTTCCATGGCCCCGGCGCACCCGGCCATGGTAGGTTAGCGCGCGAGAGGCTTTGTCGATGCGTATGGTTCCATGGCCCCGGCGCACCCGGCCATGGTAGGTTAATGCGCAACGGCTTGGCGATGACCGCATTGTTCCATGGCCCCGGCGCACCCGGCCATGGTAGGTTCTCGGGATGCCGCGACTGTCGAGATACATGGTTCCATGGCCCCGGCGCACCCGGCCATGGTAGGTTAGCGTGTCTGCTTTCCACGCCGCCGCAGCTGTTCCATGGCCCCGGCGCACCCGGCCATGGTAGGTTCCATCGAGCACCATGCCCCAAATGATTGCTGTTCCATGGCCCCGGCGCACCCGGCCATGGTAGGTTGATGTTCACGCAGCGCGCTCTTGCCGTGAAGTTCCATGGCCCCGGCGCACCCGGCCATGGTAGGTTTGCCGCCGGGTGTTGCACGTGCACTGGCCCGTTCCATGGCCCCGGCGCACCCGGCCATGGTAGGTTGTCGCAGCTGGTCAGCCATGCGATCGGGTTCCATGGCCCCGGCGCACCCGGCCATGGTAGGTTGGCGTAGCCGCAGTCATGATCGCATCGACGTGTTCCATGGCCCCGGCGCACCCGGCCATGGTAGGTTTGGGCATCCTGGAAGTCCGTTGATTCCAACGGACTTCCAGGACTTTTCCGAGCATGCTTTCGGCCTTAGAGCAGTTGATATTGCCGCGTCGGCGTGATTGCCAAGTCCGGCGTGCCACGAATCCAGCGCTTCATTGCGGCCATCTGCCGGTCGGTTAGACGTAGTGCAAATACACTACCCATGCCGGGCAGCCGGTGCTCAACGCGGCGCTCGAAAGTCTCCAGCCGTTCGGTCGATCCGCAATAGCGCATATAGACCGAATAGTGCATGCGCTCGAATCCCTCATCCACGAGAAAGTCGTGGAATCTGGTGGCTGCCTTGCGCTGATCGTTCTCGACCACCGGGAGATCATAGAAGACCACGAGCCACATCTGACGCCATCCGTCAGGCATCGTCTTTCTCGGGAATGCCGCTCGGGAGTTCTAGCGATCCCTTTCCCTCGTCAATGACGCGCACAAACGACGCCACCGTTCCGTGCAGGGCCGCGCGGCAACGCATCGTCTGACCTGATATCGACACGGGCTCCTCGCCAATTTCTGCCAGCAACGGTTTCCATGACGTTGCGACAAGGAGCCCTTGGGCGCGCCAGAGTTCATGCACGAGCCGATCGATCAGCGGTCTGAACGGTTCCATGAGATCGTCCGCGAGATTGAACGGGTTCTCGGTGGCCACATGATGAAGCCCGATGGCCGGGTGCAGGCCGGAGGCGACGATGGTACGACACACCAAAGACCGGATGATCGTGTAACCCCAGTCGAGAGCGTCGCTCAGAACGGTGTCGCCGCGGCGCCGGAAATCGCGCCCGAACAGGGCCGGCCAATAAAGCTGGGCCGCGCGCGCCTCGCCGTTGCGCGGATCGCCGGTTTCCACTTCGCTCGCAATGCGGCGCAGTCGGGCATCCGGGCGGCCGACCGAATTCAGCACGTCGGCCTGACGTTCGATTTTCGCGCGGACGATGCTTCGCCATAACCGATTGCGCGTGCGCGCGGGAATCGCCGCTTGCCGAACCGCGCGCCTGGCATCGAAAATGGGAACGGCACCGATCGCGTGGACCCAACCTACAGGACGATGCGCGGCGTCGCAGATCATCACCGGAATCCCGCGGCTGGCAAGGGCGCCCAGCGCGGCGCCCGACACCAAGACCGCCGGCACTTCGAGCACGACGAGGTCGAGATCATCGATCGGGAAGGTATGGTCCCTAGCGCCGCGCCGCGCGACCCGTAGCAGGCTGCCGTCAACCGCCAGCGAAGCGCCGTGGCTCGCTATCTCGATCGTCGTCATCGCGTGGAGTCCATCGGCGGAAGACCCGGGTCTCGCAGCCGGCCGAGGATGGTGATCGCGACGCGGCGGCCCTTGGCCTTTCGGAAACTATCGGCACTGAACGAGATACCATTGCGATCAGGTATGCCAAGCTCTGGCCGAGTTTCCGCCGCCCCCTTCGTTTCCGACAGGCGCAGTGGCCAGACGTGGAATCTGTCGCTGCTCTTGATAACTTTCACATAACCAATCTCCCGCCCGTGCTCGGTTTCCCAGGCTACGATGTCCCGTCGGCGCAGCACCATGACGAGCGCCGGATCCGGTTCGGACCTGGCTTCCGGCGCGCCAATCCGTGCGGCATCGAGAGTCATCACCGGAATGCCGCGCCACTTTGTCGCGTGCACGCGAATTTCCGTCCACGCGTTGGAATTCGTATCGACGACAGCATGGTGGGCCGCGGGCGAGTTCATGCTGCGCGGAACCGCAGGAAGTGTGCCCTTGGCGTGGATTTTGCCGTCGCGCCAGCATGATATTTCACCGATGCCGCGGGGCCCCCAAGACCGGTCCCGCGCCGCCGCCAGGGCAAGTTCGGCAAGCGGTTTCTCCTTATTCATCGCGCGAAGATCGCCCAGGAGTCGTTCGAAGCGATCACGGAAGCGGTCGGAGCGGAAGGATTTCAGAATTTCTGCAACGGCGTCGTCCCTCACCGGTTTTCCATCCGGTGTAAACAGGTCTTCCGGCGACTTTCTGGTTGCCAGTCGCACGCGCGAATCCGAACCGTCGAGCGCGACAGCGGCCAGCAGTGTATCGCGATGCAGCGCTCCGCTTACGCCCCGCAATGAATGATCGGGACGCAACGATGGCCACAACCGGTCGTAGTGACGCATTACATCCGCAGCGAACCCTTTGTAGGGTTCATCGATGTCGGACTCGGTCGCCTTGGGCAGGCTACGTACAGTGCCGTCGGTGTCCGTAAATGGACCGCGGGCGTGCAGGGTGTTCACCTTCTGCACGAGCGCCCGATTGGTCATGGCAATTACCGCCGCATCTACGAAATGTCGGCGCTGGTCGTGCTTGTCTTTCGGAAGCTGCCACGCCGCGCGGAGATAGGCCGTCAGCGCGCCGCGGCTCGCCACCACGTCCGGCGCGACGTGACGCAGATATTCCACGGCGACTCTGGCGATGTAGCTCGTGTCGCGAATCTGCCGCGGTGCCCAGCTTAGCTCGTCGTCCTCGGCGACCTTGGCCGCCGCATCAGCCGCGAAGCGCCAGTGCATCTTTTCCGGCAGCTTTTCGACTTCGCGCCGGATCGACGGCCAGATCGGTTCGGAATGCCACGCCTCCCATGGCGTCTTGTTCCTCTTCTCGCGGTTCGATCCCGCGACGCAGAGCACGAGATTATCCTCGGAATTGGTGCCGCCGCGGGTCAGGGGAATGATGTGGTCAAACTCATACGTCGCGGTCCAAAGGTCCGCGCGTCCGATCATTTGGCCCGTATAGGGGCAGACATTGCCCTGCCGTTTTGCCAGCCGCCAACGTCGGAGGCGGTCGCGGCGGCTCGCCGTCGCGTGCGCTGCCGATCCCTTGTTGGCCTCAGCGATATCCTTGTCAGCGGCCTCGTTGTCTTTCTCGCGCGCCCTTTGCTTATTGTCGATTTCTCTGAGCTGCATAGTGTTGGCCTTCAGCTCGCGCGTCGTTTCGATCACGATCAGCGCCGGGCCGCCGTAGCGGGCTGTCAAATCGTTGACGATTTTGCGGATTTCATTGAGTGCGATGTGGACCGTAACGTTCCCGAGTTTGCCATAACGGCGTTCGTCACCGTCTGTGGGATTTCCCGTGCCGCCCGAGACGCGCCCTTGGAGAACTTTGCCGTAATAGGGCAGTTCGTTAAGCAGCACTTTGGGCACGAAATTGCTGTGCGAACGTCCCAACGCGCGCTCGAACGCAACGTGAGCATCCACCCCGGCGACAAGCTCCCTCAAGACCTTGCCAACGGCAGTCTCGCCGAGAGACAGTCGCCCTCTGGGCAGCCCGAATTGTACGGCGTCGGCAAGCTTCTCTGCGTCCGTCGCGCCCAATTCTGCCGCGACAGCCAGAAGTTGCCGGCGCTCGCGCCGCAGATTCAATAGCCGGCTCACGATCATGTCCCGTCCCGGCAAGGCAAGAGATGTCCAGGTCGGAAGCAGTGACGCGAGGAGGGCGGTCGTCTCATCGCCCGCGAGGGCTACACTCGCGCGCTTGGGCACGCCCGGACGCCGCAGGCGTTCGATCGTGAAGTAAGCGCCACGAGGCGCTTCGATGGCCCGTCTCAGCTCTGCGAAACTGTGTTCGCCCCCGCGCTCGAGGATGCAGCGAAGCGCATTGAATTGCTTCTGATCGAGCGGTCGGGCCGTCTCGAACCCGGAGGTCGCGAGGCGGAGGTTGCACAGAGCTTGCCGCATCACGAATTGCTGCGCTGACGGCATGGCTTTGGCGAGCCGCGGCTCGTCCGGATAGAATGTGCAGCGACCGACGATCGGGTCTCCCAACGGGCGCTGATTGAAGATAAGGTCCTCGATCGTGTCCCAATCGGCGGCGCTCAATCCAGCGAATGGTTGTTGCATCTTGCGGATGACGCCGAATTCTTCGCGAATGAGGTTGCGCGTTGGTACGTCTCCTTCACCGCGTCGGGCGCGCACGTATCCACGCGTTCGAAGGTCGCGGGCTACGAGTGCTCCGACCGTAGGTGCATTCTCGACCTTCATCCGCTCCAGAAATTGTTTCTCGATCGCTTCCCACCGGGCTTGCTCCTCAGCCGCGTCCGCCTCGACGCCGTCGCGTGGTTTTTCCGCTTTCGAGCGGTTGGCCTTGCGTCCCCGCTCGCTGTTCTCCTCGGCACTCTGTTCGGCGAGACGGCCGCTCTTGAATCCGCGGTGGCGCGCCATGTGGAGCAGCGCCGATGCGAGGTCCGTGCCGCTCACCGGCTCGGTCGCGGCCCGCGCGCGTATGTCCCACACATCTGCGGCCGGATGATTGGGCGGCGCGCTTCCCCTTGCCGTCAAATACTCCTTCAATCGATCTCGCCGCCACGTCTTCGCTCGCAGGCGCCGGCGGTTGCGCCTCAGCAGCCCCCGCTCTCGATTGAGGGAATAAAATTTGTTCGATGGCGCGGGATCGCGGCCACCGTCGAACAGCCGTACCCCGCCGGCGAGAAGCGCGACCGGTTGCCTACCGCGCTCAAGGCGGAACGCCGCCCATCCGATGCTGTCGGTGCCTGCATCTATGCCCAGTAGCCAGTCCTTGCGGCGCATGTCGTGCCTCCCGTGCCGACGGTAACAATTTGCACGAGAATTATCTTTCCCCTATGCGCGAAAGGCGATAGTGTTTCGTTGCCTACCATGGCCGGGTGCGCCGGTATCCATGGAACAAAGCGTAAGCGTAAACTGGAGCTAAGGCTCACAAGCAGGCTCGGCATTGCCGGGCCTGTTCTGTTTGGCGCGGTCGGGCCGCACGGGGCCGTGGCGCGCGCGTTTAGCTGCGTTGTTGTCGAGCGCCAGGCGACCATCGTCGAAGCACCGGACGAGCCCGCTCCATCGCGAGCGCATGTACCGAAAGGCCGCTGCCAGCTCGGACTTGCCGGAGAGCTTTGGCAGAGTGGCCTCAGCCCAGCTCTTCAAGGCATCGGCGCTGGGTACTGCTTCGGCTTGCCGTCGTCGTCGACGTTCATCGGCGGGCATGCCGTTGAGCGGCCCTTCGAGGGCATAAAGGGCGCCGATACGGTCCAGGGCCTCCTTGGCGATCGGTGATCCGGTGGCGGGATGGACATCGAAGAACTTCCGTCGGACATGGGCCCAGCACGCGGCCTCAGTGACCCGCCCGGATTCGAACAGGCCGTCGAAGCCGGCATAACCATCGGCGTGGAGCACGCCGACGAAGTCCTTCAGATGCTCGCGTGGCCGCTCGCCCTTGCGGTCCGGGGAACAGAAGAACACCGCCGCCGGAGGTCGAGCTCCCGCAAACGGCCGCTCATCGCGAACATAGGTCCATAACCGGCCCGTCTTCGTCTTGCCCGCGCCGGGCGCGAGCACCGGGACCGGCGTATCATCGGCATGGAGCGTGTCGGAGGCCAACAGGTCGGCGGCAAGGGCATCGGTCAACGGCTTGAGCGCGGCTGCCGCGGCGCCGACCCAGCCGGACAGGGTCGAGGTCTCAAGCCCGACGTCCTCTCGCGCAAAAATCTCGGCCTGGCGATAGAGCGGCAGATGGTCGTCGTACTTCGAGACGACGATGTGGGCGAGCAGGCCGGCACCGGCGCGACCGCGGGCGATCGCGTGGTCGGGGGCCGGCGCCTCGACCACCGTGTCGCAGGCACGGCAGGAGAGCTTCTCGCGGATATGGCGGACCACCTTTAAGCGCCCTGGCATGTAATCGAGGGTCTCGGTGACATCCTCGCCGATCTTGCGCAGGGCACCGCCGCAAGCCGGGCAGGCGCAAGCGGCGGGATGAACAACCTCCTCTCGGGAAAGATGGTCTGGAAGCGGCCGGCGTGCCGGCTTGCGCGCGCTTCGAGCGCCTGCTCGATCAGCGCGACGATGGCTGGTGAACGGGCAGCCGTTTGCTGCGCTTCGTCCTCCTCCAACGTCTCGATCGCAAGCTCGAGCTGAGCTACGACCGGCCCCAGCTTCTCCGACGAGCGGCCGAAGCGAGCCCGTTTCAGCCGTGCCAGCTCGAAGCGAAGCTTTTCGATCTCGACCGCGCGGCGACCGCCTCCTCAACCATCGTCGCAATGATGCGCTTGAGCGCATTGACATCGGCGGGAAGGTCGTCGGGCGTGTTCGTCACGCCCGGAATTGAAGCACATTCGGCGGCCCGATGAGGAGAGCAACCTCATGGGCCGAGTCATTCTGTCGCAGCTATCCCGCCATCTCCGGTCGCCAGGTTCTAAGCGGCATGCGATCGCGGTAGGGACGACCGTTTCCGGCCGCCCCCCGCACAGATCCGGACGTGCCCAATTTAGGCATCCGGCTCCTGCCGCCGGTGCTTGACGAGAAAGCGTTGTTCCGGCCACGGATGAACGATGGTGGGCTTTGGCAGATGCTTCTCGGCGATCACATTCATGCGCCGCCACGATAGCCGCCGCTTCTGGCTCCTGCGCAGCAGGCTCAGATACCAACGGACCTTGACGTGGTGGCGCACGGCAAGCACGGCGTCGATATTGGTGGGCACGGCGAAGTAGGCGTAGTGCCCACTCAGCATGCGCGCCAATCGGCGCCCTTGCTCGTCGATCGGATCATGCCGGATGCGTCGCAGTTCCATCTTGATCGCCCGGATCGTGGCCCACTTCCGTTTACGCCGCGTCCGGCGGAGAATCTGGAAAGAGTTTCGACTCTTTCCATCCTTCGTGCGCTTCACACCGCAGATATGGGTGAAGCCGAGAAAGTCGAAGGTCTCCGGCCGCCCCTTGCCACGCGCCCGTCGTTCGTCGGCAATGAACTTGCCGAAGGCGATCAGGCGGGTCTTGTCGGGGTGGAGAGCGAGCGCAAACTTGGCAAGCCGCGCCTTCAGATCATCGAGGAACTTTGTCGCATCGCCCTGGCGCTGGAAGCCGACAATCGTGTCGTCCGCATAGCGCACGACAATCATGTCGCCGGATGCGTGACGCTGCCGCCACGCTTGGACCCACAGATCATAGACGTAGTGGAGGTAGATGTTGGCAAGGAGCGGCGAGATCACGGCCCCTTGCGGCGTCCCCTCCTCCGTCTCAAGATGCAGGCCCTTATCCAGCACCCCCGCCGTCAGCCATTTCTGGATGAGGCGGATAATCCGCCGGTCGCCGATCCGGTGCTCAAGGAAACGGAGCAGCCAGGAGTGGCTGATCGTGTCGAAGAAGGACCGGATATCGGCGTCAAGAATCCAGCGGATGCTTCGTCCCTTGATCCCGAACACGAGTGCGTCCAGCGCGTCATGCTGGCTGCGCCCTGGTCGGAACCCGTAGCTGAAGCCCAGGAACTCCGCCTCATAGATCGGCGTCAAGATCATGACCACCGCCGCCTGGACGATCTTGTCCTCGATAGCGGCGATGCCGAGCGGCCGTTGTCTGCCATCCGGCTTCGGAATGTAAGTCCGGCGGGACGGCAGCGCCCGATACACTCCCGCATGGACGCGCCGATGAAGCTCGCGCAGGTTCCCCTCGCGGGCCTCCTCGTACATGTCCCACGTCACCGCGTCGATTCCCGGTGCCGCTCTTCGCTTCAGGGCGAAGAAGGCCGCGCGGAGCATGTCAACGGTAATGTGGTGCAGGAGCGCTGTCAGCTTCTCCTTCCGATTCCTGGCAATCGCTTCTCGTATGCGTGCCTGCGCGTGTGACACGGCCGCCCGGCTCTGCGTCCGGACCGTGCTTTGCAGATCCGCATTCCCAACGACCGGTAGTGCCACCTTTTGAAATCTCGTCCCCGCATTGACGCCTTGCCAGATCGCGTGACACGCGTGGAGCGACATGCTATGCCCGCATTATGCCTAACCGCTCAAGGAAACTTCCTCGCGACTCCAACCAGCTTGCCAAGCTCATTGTGGACATGGCAACTGGCGCGGAGCCGCCCGACTTACAAACGGAAGACGGGAAGAATCCAGCCGCCGTCGCCTTGGGACGCCTTGGCGGATTGCGGGGAGGCGTTGCGCGAGCGGCGTCCCTCAGCGCATCGGATCGCAGCCGGATCGCGGCGTCGGCGGCTCAAGCTCGGTGGGGGAAGAAGCCGAAGAAACGTCCATGACAGGGGGGGTAACGTGTCAGCGGCGGACGTAGCGAGAGACTTGCGCCTATGGGCTGTTCGCGAAGGGCTGATGGCAAGGGAGCATCTCGGCCCGAACGCTGATGCCCAGGTCGCGGCGGCCCAAGCGGCGGGTATAGGACCGATTGGCGATGAGACGCCAGACCTACTGAAAGGGCGCGGAGTCAACTTCATCGGCTTCAATGAAGTCGCCAATGAAGTAGTCGTTTTCACGTCAAAGGTCGTTAGCAAGAAGCTGAGGAAAACGCTTCCGCAGCACGGGCCGAACGGCGTGACCATTGCGTACCAAGTCGGGTTCTATGACCTGGTTGGGAAACTGCCCCCAAGCCCGTACGGCACAATGGCTGCGGAGCTGCACAACGGTAGGTACAAGTGCGGCGGCTCGATTCATGTTGGCAACCGCATCAGCGCGGGAACTTTGGGTTGTCTGGTCAGGGACGCCGCAGGCGAGATGTACGGCCTCACCAACAATCATGTCAGCGGCAACTGCAACTATGCGTCTGTCGGCCTTCCTATTCTCGCGCCAGGGCCGGTTGACGTTTCTGCTGGCGGTGTCGATCCCTTTTGCATTGGTCATCACTACACGAGCCTCCGGATGGTTCATGGCGCGCCAGACAATCCGAATGTCCAGCACCCGCTGAACACGGATGCGGCGCTGTTCAAAATCGCTGACCAAACCAAGGTCACGTCCTTGCAAAAGGACAACAGCTACGACACTCCAGCGGTTGTAGGCGCAATCACCCCGGGGATGACCGTTACGAAAGTCGGGCGAACGACGGGCCGCACCGGCGGCGTTGTGCGTGCCCAGATTTCAGGGCCTTACATGGTCCGCTACAAAATGGCGGAATTGGAAATCGATTTTGCTGTTTTCTATGAGCCTATCTTTGTCGTTCAGCCCCCTGCGGGAAGCCATTTTTCGCTCGGAGGAGATTCCGGGTCGCTCGTGACCACCCTCGATGCGAACAACCAACGACTGGCTGTTGGCCTCGTGTTCGCCGGGGATGGCACGAACTCGTTCATACTTCCGCTGCAACCTATTGTTCAGGCTTTGGGGGTAACACTCGTTTCGGGCCACAACGTCTAGGAGGCGATAAAAATGCTTCCACAGGTGGCGGCCAGAAAGCTGCTGGACTCCCTTCATGCCCCCCTTGGCGCGGTGACGATTTGGCCGTGGCATGAGGACGATGGGCATGTAACGATGATCGTTGTTGTGAACGCTCACTTTTCTATCGATGAAACGCAAATCCCGAAGTATTTTGAAGGATTTAGCGTGAGGGTGGAGCATCAATTTCCTCCTGTTGTGCGTGCCGCCGTCTCGGCCTGATTTCAAAATGAAATGATGCTTGACCGTCAAAGCAACCCATGGTTTCATAGGGGGCATGAACAAGCTCCCTCGCGAAAAGCGCATCCAGATTATCCGAGCACTTGTTGACGGGAGCAGCATGCGGGCAGCCGCTCGCATCGCTGACGTATCATTCAACGCGGTCAACAAGCTCCTAATCGACGGGGGCAAAGCGTGCGCCGCCTATCACGATGGCCATGTTCGGAACGTGAGATCGCGCCGCGTGCAGTGCGATGAAATTTGGAGCTTCGTCGGTGCCAAGCAAAAGAACGTGCCAGAGAACAAGCGCGGAGTGGCCGGCGATATCTGGACTTGGACTGCGCTCGATGCCGACTCAAAGCTCCTAATTTCGTATCTCGTCGGCGGTCGCGACGGCGAATACGCGATGGCGCTCATGGACGATCTACGCTCGCGCCTCGCAAACCGCGTCCAGCTAACGACCGATGGGCACAAGGCGTATCTGGAAGCGGTTGAGGGCGCATTTGGCGGCGACGTGGACTATGCCATGCTGGTGAAGCTCTACGGCGAGCCAGTGGAAGCCGAGAAGCGCTATAGCCCCGCTCAGTGCATCGGCGCGCGGCGTGACGCAATCGAGGGGAAGCCCGATCCGGCCCATATCAGCACGTCGTTTGTCGAGCGCCAAAATCTTACCATGCGGATGAGCATGCGGCGCTTTACCCGGCTCACCAATGCTTTCAGCAAGAAGGCGGCGCACCATCGCTACGCGGTCGCGCTTCACGTCATGTATTACAATTTCGCCCGCCAGCATAAGACGCTTCGCGTCAGCCCCGCGATGGCCGCAGGATTGACGGACCGGCTTTGGGACGTGAACGATATTGTTGATATTCTGGACGCGTGCGAGGAAGCGCCGAGGCGGCCAAAGACCTATCGTAAGCGGCAGGCCGCATGAATTTCAAAAGGTGGCACTACCCAACGACCCCACCCCTTCCCTCCGCCAACTCCGCGGCGAGTGGCCTCGCCTTGTTCGCCGGCTTCATCGGTACTATGGGCGAGTCTGACTTCTCCGGTCCGTGCATCACGGTCGTCGGCCCTCGGCCTTCACCGTGCGGCCCGTCGCCCGGCTGGCGGGGGCAAACCGGAGACCTCTCGGTTCCCGTGCGAGAGACGTGCGCGCATGCCAGGGTCTGACGACGACGCGGAGCCGCCCGGCGCTCACGATCGCGCGCCGGGACGTGTTGCCTTCTGCCGACTGGAGGGCATCGGCACTCCGAATGGGAAGTCTTACGCCGCTCAATGGCTGGCCTACGCGTGCCCCTGTCAACGCTTCGCGTGCGGCCTCGCAACCGCCCGTGCATGACTCGGGGTCGATGTGGTTCGCTACTCCTTCATCGTAAGGGACTTGCACCCTCTGTCTCTCGTCGGTCTCCCGACGCTCCCAGTCGAGCCCTTCGAGCAGCATGCCGAGCTGGGCTGGTGTGATCGTCACTTTCCCATCCGCCGGCGACGGCCATACGAAACGTCCCTTCTCCAGCCGCTTGGCAAAGAGGCATAGTCCCTGACCATCGAACCACAGGACCTTGATCAGGTCAGCAAGCCATGCGTCATTCAGCATACCGATTGCAATTTGTCGTCGTCGAATACCGCTGGCATCCGCTGCATGGTAAGCGATTACGCTTGAACCAACGATCGCGACGCGGAGGTCGAGAGATACTCTATGTCGATGCTCGCGCTGGCGTCTCTCGCGAGGTTCCGGCGTGGATGTGCGACGCGGCGGCTTGCGCCGCGATGTCCGTCGGGGCGGCGCAGGCCGGAATCGGTGCCCTGAACGAACTTCGGGCCATGCTCACGGCCCACGCATCGAATCCGGCGCATGATGGATCATTGGCCTCCTCAGACCCAAAGGAGGTCCTCGATGCCAAGCCAATCGCGAAGACAGCTCGTCTTGGATCTCGTGTCCGCGGGAAGAGCCCGACCGGCAGAACGCGCGCCCGAGGGGTTGCTGCAGGCTCTGGCCGATCTGCTTCTCGAAGCGCTCGTAAGGGACGAACAGGCCAGCGTAAACGGGGGTCGCGATGAATCCGAAGATCACCGCTGATCACCTCGGTCGCGGCGCCGTCATCTATGTCCGCCAGTTGACGATGGGTCAAGTCGCCGAGAACACCGAGAGCCAACGGCGTCAGTATGCGCTGGCCGAGTCGGCGCATGGGATGGGGTTCGCATCGGTCACCGTGATCGACGACGACCTGGGCCGTTCCGGATCAGGCCTCGTCGAGCGGCCGGGCTTTCAGAAGCTGGTCACCTCCGTGTGCACAGGCTCGACCGGCGCAATTTTCTGCATCGAGGCTTCTCGCCTCGCCCGCAACGGCCGAGACTGGCACCACCTGATCGACCTGTGCGCCCTGGTCGGAACGCTGGTGATCGATCCCGACGGAACCTACGACCCACGGATGGTCAACGACCGGCTCCTGCTCGGGCTGAAGGGAACGATGTCCGAGTACGAGCTGAGCCTGTTGCGGCAGCGAGGACTCGCGGCGCGAGACTCGAAGGCTCGCCGCGGCGAGTTGCGCTTTGCCTTGCCGCCCGGTTATTGCTGGAACGAACTCGGTCAGATCGAGATCGATCCTGATGAGCGGATCGCTGATGCGATCCGGCTCGTCTTCGACAAGTTCCAGGAGCTCGGCAGCGCCCGCCAAGTCCTTCTCTGGGTCCAGGACGCGGCCCTGAAGCTGCCCGTCATGCGGCGTAACGCCGTAAAGTGCCGGATCGAGTGGCGGCCGGCGGCCTATCACACCGTTCTGAACATCTTGCGGCACCCCGTCTATGCCGGTGCGTATGTCTTTGGCCGGACGACCCAGCGCACGCGAGTTGTCGATGGCCGGCCAAGGAAGACCGAAGGCCATTCCAAGCCGATGGCGGCCTGGAATGTTTTGCTGCGGGACCATCATCCGGGATACATCAACTGGGAGCAGTTCGAGGCGAACCAGCAACTGATCCTGGAGAATGCTCATATGCAAACCCGTGCCGCCCGCAAGTCGGCCCGCGGTGGTCGAGCGCTTCTCACCGGCCTGGTGCGCTGCGGGCGCTGCGGACGGACGATGCGGGTCTTCTATGGCATGAGATCCGGCCATGCTCACCGCTATTTCTGTCGTGGTGACGATAGTCACGTCGGCGGATGGCTGTGTATCGGCATCGGCGGTGTCCGCGTTGACCGCGCCGTGGCCGCTCAGATCCTCGAGGTGGTCTCCGAGCATGCCGTCGAAGCCGCCATCCAGGCCGCCGACCAGGCCGCGCGAGCCGATGACGATGTCCGGCAGGCACTCTGTCGCGAACTCGAGGAGGTACGCTATGGGGCCTCACTGGCGGCCCGCCGATACGAGGTCGTTGACCCAACCAAGCGGCTCGTCGCACGCGAGCTCGAGGCGCGATGGAACGCGGCGCTCGAGCGCGTCGCTCACCTCGAAGAGCGAATCACGCGCCACGATGCCAACGCCGCATCGCGCCCCAGGGTCGATCGAACGGCCCTGATGGCGCTCGCGCGCGACTTGCCGTCGGCCTGGAACGCGCTCGGCACTGACGCTCGAACCAAGCAACGCATCACCCACATCCTCATCCACGAAGTCGTGCTCGACCTGGACGACGCAACCAACGAGGCGGTGGTGATCGTTCACTGGAACGGCGGTCGACACACCGAGCTGCGCGTGCCGCGGGTTAGAACTGGTCGGTATCCCGCCGATCGTCACCAAAGCCCGGTTGAGGTGATCCGAAAGCTCGGTGGTCAGTGGCCCGACAGAGATGTGGCCATCACCATGAACCGGATGCGATGCAAACCCGCGGACGGAAAGGCCTGGACGACGGTGGGCGTGCGCGAGCTTCGCGAGCGGCTGGACATCCCACCATTCGATCCGACTTCAGAGAGGGTCGCCACGATCAGCGTCGATGAAACGGCGCATCGCCTGGGGATTTGCGTCGGCTCTGTTCACAAGCTCATTCGAGAAGGCTTGCTTCCGGCAACCCAACTTCTGCCCTCGGCGCCATGGCAGGTTCCGCTGGCCGCGCTGGAATCGAATGCCGTCAAGACAGGCGTCCACGGCATCATCGCTCGCCGACCAAGAAATTACCGTGTTCTACAAGACGTTAAGACACTCAAGCTGCCGGGCTTCGTCACTCCCGCGGTCGATATGAGAGTCCGTCACAGGGGGACGGACGATGAGGAAGAGCAGGTTTAGCGAATAGCAAATCATTGGGGTTTTGCGTGAGCAGGAGGCCGGAGCCGCGATGGCTGAGGTGTGCCGGCGGCAGGGTCAGCGAGCAGACCTTCTATCGCTGGAAAGCGAAATGCGGTGGCATGGGTCCGTCAGACGCCCAGCGCAGTTATCCCGCGCGGATGGAAAGGCCGTCGGCACAGGCTGGGAACTGGGCGTAAGACCGTCACGCGCTCTACGGCTGCTTCGCGCCCGAGCCGCTCAACCACGAGCCAAAGTCGCCTTCCCGAAAGCGGACGCAACCCGCCGCCTATCTGGTGGCCGACACGGGTGGAAACCTGCGGTCATTCGCCCCGGTTTGAACGGCGCGGTCGTGCCAGGAGCGGACCTCACGAGACTCGGCGCAAGCTGAGGAAGCACGCGTCATATTCGGCATTCCGGAGTGGTAAGGGTCAGAGGAGCAGCTACCCGTTATCCGCCCGAGAGCTCCGGATCGCTGCGAAACGCCGCCACCAGAAAATCGAGCACGGCCTTGACGCGCGGCAGCTTCAGGGTTTCGTCCTCGCCCGCGAGCCAGATGTCGGTGAGCGGCTTCAACGGCAGGTCGAGCTCGACGAGTTCCGGGGCGGCGGACGCATAGAATCGCGGCAGCAGGGCCAATCCGCAGCCCGAGCGCACGGCCACGAGCGCCGATGCCGCGGAGTTGACGCGCAGCGCCGCCCCATGCGCCGCGACGATGCTGTTCCATCCGTTGAGGGTCGGATTGTTGAGGAAGTTCGCGTTCTCGATGAGGCGATGACGGTGCAGTTCGTCGATCAACGCCGGCATGCCGGCGCGCGCGAGATAGGCGGGCGCCGCGAATACGGCAAAGCGCGAGCGGCCGATCTTGCGGGCGACGAGCCGCGTGCGTGGCGGCGGCGTGTAGCGCAGGAGGAGATCGGCATCGGCCTCAAGCAGTCCAGCCCAGGAGCTCACATCGACGATCTCGACGCGGATATCGGGAAATCGCGCGTGAAACGCCGGCAGCCGCGGCACCAGCCAGTAGGCGGCGACCCCGTCGCTTGCGCTGATGCTCACGGGACCGCTCAACGGGTGATGGCCGCTGAAGAGATGATGCTCGACGATGCGCGCGGCCCGGTCCATGCCAGTGGCGAGCACGGCGAGCTCGCTTCCGCGTGCTGTTAGCTGCATGCCGGTGCGCCGACGCGTGAATAGTTTGGCGCCCATGCGCCGCTCGAGCGCCGCGACCCGACGGCCCACGGTCGTCTGCACCAGGCGGAGCTGCTTCGCCGCCTGGCTGTAGCCGCCAAACCGCGCCACAGCCAGGAAGATTCTCAGATCGTCCCAGTGGGTCACGCGCCACCCAATTCTGCATCAGCACACATTATAACTGCATATTCCTCGGATTGACGAGCGATCGCCATCCAAATGATAAAAGCCACCCACCACAGTCCGCTTATGCAGGAATGCAGAATTAACACGGGGAGGCGTAGATGGCGTGGCACATGGGACAGGGCTTGAGTGTGGCGGCGGGGTTGGCGCTCCTGGCCTCCGTCGCGGGCGGCGCGCGGGCCGCCGAGCCGGTGGACGTTGATGCCGTGCTATCGCTAACCGGCGGCGCCGCGTTCGTGGGCCAGGCCGGTCAAAAGGCGCTGCAGATCGCCGAGAAGATCGTCAACGTCAATGGCGGCATCAAAGGCCGGCCGCTCCATTTCGTGTTCGACGACGACCAGACGAACCCGCAGGTGGCGGTCCAACTCGCCAACGAGATCATCGCCAAGGGTACACCGGTGTTCCTGGGCGCGATGCTTTACGGCCAATGCAAGGCGATGGCCCCCCTGGTGCAGAAGGGCGGGCCCGTCATGTACTGCCTCTCGCCCGCGATGACGTTGCCGCGCGGCGATTACGTGTTCGCGAGCTTCCTGCCCACCTCGGGCATCGCCGAGGCGGTTCTTCATTATTTCCATGATCGCGGCTGGAACCGGCTCGGCATGCTCGACACTACCGACGCCTCCGGACAAGAGTCGGAACGCGCCTTCGACGAGCTGCTGAAAAAGCCAGAATTCGCCGGCATGGCGGTGGTCGATCAGGAGCATTTCAACACCACCGACGTGAGCGTCGCAGCCCAGATCGAGCGGCTCCGCGGCGCCAAGCCCGACGCGCTCATTGCGTATACGACCGGCGCCGGGGTCGGCACCATCTTCCGCGGGCTCGCCCAAGCGGGGTTCGAGCTGCCGGTCGCGACCAGCACGGGAAACCTGCTCTACGCGATCATGCGGCAGTTCGCCTCGGTCCTGCCGAAGCAGCTCTATTTCGCCGCGGGCGCGGGCAGCGCCTCGGGCAAAGGGCTGAAGCTTCAGCCGGGGGTGATCGCGGCAAAAAAGGTGGTGGATCAGGCCTTCGCCGCGATCGGCGCCAAGCCGGACTTCGGCACCGAGGTAGTCTGGGACCCGGCGATGATCACCGTCGACGCGCTGCGCCATGTCGGGCCCAAAGGGTCCGCCGCCGCTGTGCAGAATTACATCCTCGGCCTCACGCACTATGAAGGGCTTTCCGGAACCTACGATTTCGCGAAATACCCGACGAGCGGTCTCGGCGCGGAGAACGCGCTCGTGGCGCGCTGGAACGCGGCAGACCAGAGTTTCGAGGCTGTGAGCCAGCCGGGCGGCGAGCCTGTTGCCCGGTAGGAGGAACGGAGATGCGGAGCGAGGAAAACGAGCGGATCACCCGCGTCGGTGCGGGCACGCCGATGGGCGCGCTGCTGCGCCGTTATTGGCACCCGGTTGCGCTCTCGTCCGACGTGACGCCCAACGGCCAGCCGAAGGCGCTCACGATTCTGGGCGAGGAGCTTGTGCTGTTCCGCGACGACGGCGGGCGCCCGGCGCTGCTCGGCCGGCGATGCGCGCACCGCCGCACCTCGCTCGCTTATGGGCGCGTCGAGGATGGCGGCATCCGCTGTCCCTTCCACGGCTGGCTCTATGACCGCAACGGACGCTGCCTGCACCAGCCGGCAGAACCCGACGACGGCACCTACAAGAACGAAATCCGCCAGACGGCCTATCCCTGCCGCGACCTGGGCGGGCTCGTCTTCGCCTATATGGGGCCGCCGGACAAGATGCCGCTCCTCCCGAATTACGAGACGCTGGCGCGCGCGGACGGCACGCGCGCCTACGACGTCTACACCGCAGGCGGCAATTTCCTGCAGCATGTCGAAGGCGCCCTCGATACCGTGCACCTCTCCTATCTCCACGCCACCAACTGGTCGAAGATCAAACACAAGCTCTTCACGATGCCGAAACCCAAACTCCAGCATCGCGAAACCGAATACGGCATCTGGCAAAAATCGACCGTGCCGAACATGACGATTCACGAGGGGTATGGCGAGGTCCATGGAATCATGCAGGACCTCTACACCTATTTCCTGATGCCGGCGGGGTTCCTGCGCGTGCAGGAGCACATGCCGGGGAGTGGCCTCATCCATAAGACGCAATCCTGGTACGTGCCGATCGACGACACGAGCACGATCCGCTTCCAAGTGGCGTTTTCGCCGCCCTGGCCGGACGGCAGACCCTACGAATGGTCGCACGAACGCTCGGAGCCGCCGTCCGCCGCCAACGATTATTTCCGCGACTACGCCCGCACCGACACGATCTCGGGCATTCCCGTTGACGCGCACAAGACGCCGATCCAGGCGAAAATTTCCTTCACGCCACAGGACATGATGGCGAACGAGGAGCAGGGCGCAATCGTCGACCGCTCGCAGGAGCATCTGACGCCGCACGACACAGTGCTGGCGCACATGCGCCGCATATATCTCGCGGCGATCGACGACGTGACGCAGGGCCGCGATCCCAAGCACATTCTGCGCGATCCGGCGGCGAACGCGATAGTCTACATCCGCGGGCAGGAGGAGGCGGAACTGGTATGAGCGGACCTTTCCAACGACGCTTCATCGAGGCCGCGGGATACCGCACTGCCTATGTCGAGGCGGGAATGGGCGCGCCCGTGCTGCTGCTGCATTCGGTCGATCCCGGGTGCAGCGCCACGCTCGAATACCGCCATAATATCGAGCCGCTGGCGCGGCGCTTCCGTGTGATCGCGCCCGACCTCATTGGCTTCGGCGAGACCGCGCCGCCGTGCCCTCCGATCGCGTCGGCTTCTGAGGCGTACACAAATCACATTCTCGCCTTCATGGACGCGCTTGGGATCGCCAGCGCACACCTCGTCGGAAACTCGCGCGGCGGACTCATCGCGATCACCATCGCCGAGAAGCATGTTGAGCGCGTCGGGCGCATCATCCTGCTCGGCAACGCGGGTGGCGGCGTCACGCGCGAGTACATGGAAAAGCAGGCTGCGCTCTACGGCAATTTCCGGCCGGAGCCGGAGCAGCTCCGCTTCTTCCTCGGCGGCAGCTATTTCTCGCTAGAGCGCGATGTGCCGCCGCCGGTGTTCGCGGAATATCTCGCCAACGCGGTGCGGCAATACGCGGCCTACGACAAGATCGGCGGGCTGCCCACCGACGTGCCGGACCTCCGGCCGGCGCTCGCGCGCATGAAGACGCCGGTCCTCTACATGTTCGGACGCGAGGACCAGCGCTGGCCGCCCCTGCCGCAGGCGCTCGAAATCTATCAGACGACGCCCAACGCGCGCTTCTATGTGCTACCGCACTGCGGCCACCATCCGCAGACCGAATATGCCGCCGACTTCAACCTGATCGCGCCCGATTTCCTCGCCGGCGAACTCGCGTGATGCGAAAGCCGTTTCGCGCCGACCACGTCGGCAGCCTATTGCGCCCATCCTCTTTGCTCGAGGCCCGCCGCCGCGCCGACGCCGACGAACTCGCACGATCCGAGTTGCGCGCGATCGAAGATGCCGCGATTCGCGATGCCGTCGCGCTCCAGGAGTCCGTCGGTCTTCAAAGCATCACCGACGGCGAATACCGCCGCGCGGTCTGGCATCTCGACTTCCTGGTCGGGTTCGACGGCATCGAGAAGGTTGACGGCAATGTTGGCGCCAGCCTCGACGCGTGGCGGGGCGCGGACAACAAGGTGCCCTACCTCATGGTCGTCACCGACAAGATCCGCCGCAGCCGCCCGGTCACGCTCGACGATTTCCTCTTCCTCAAAAACGTGAGCCGGCGCACGCCCAAGCTCTGCATTCCTGCGCCCACCACCCTGCATCGCGGCGAGCCGGGCGCGATCAGCCGGACGGCCTATCCCGACCTCGACGAGTTCTGGAATGACCTGATCGCCGCCTATCGCGCGGAGATTGCCGACCTGGCCGCCGCGGGCTGCAACTATCTTCAGCTCGACGAGGTGACGTTTGCGTATTTCTGCGACCCGAAAATCCGGGCGCAAGTCCGGCAGAACGGCGAAGACCCGGACCGGCTTCTGCGAACGTTCGTCGAGGTCATCAACGCGGTCGTTGCTGGCTGGCCGGAGGCGCTCACCGTCACGATGCACACCTGCCGCGGCAACTTCAAAAGCAATTGGCGCGCTTCGGGCGCCTACGATCCGGTGGCGGAGATCGTGTTCGGCGCCGCCGACGTGGACGGCTTCTTCCTCGAATACGACAGCGACCGCGCCGGCGGCTTCGAGCCCTTGCGCCACGTCCCGAAAGGAAAGCGCGTCGTGCTCGGCCTCGTTAGCACCAAGACGGCCGCAATGGAGAACAAGGATGCGCTGAAGCGCCGGATTGAGGCAGCGAGCAAATTCGTTCCGATCGACGATCTGTGCCTGAGCCCGCAATGCGGCTTCGCCAGCAACCTCGAAGGCAACGCCATCACCAGCGACGTGCAGCGGCGCAAACTGGAGCTGGTCGTCCAGGTCGCGGAGGAAGTCTGGGGCTCCGCCCGCTGACGCATCACTCGCAACGCGATTGGGCGCGTTGATAAGCAACCGAGCCGTAATGGGCTCCAACCGTCGTGGCACCCGCGAATCGCCAATGTGTCAATTCGCTTCCAACCGTGACCCCCGTTTCGCGTCCAATCGCGGCTCTGAATCAGTTTTGATGCAATTCGGGCTCAGGCTTGTGGTGGTTTCAACATCGGGAATCACCATCATGCAGCAAGCCTTCCGACCATCGACGCTGGTCCCGCGCGGTTTTGTCGTGGACAGCGTCCGTAGTGGTGACGATGGCATGGTGATCGCCGTCCGCCCGATGAGTAGGACGAACCCCTGCCCCGGATGCGGGAGACCTTCGGAACGGGTCCACAGCCGCTATCGCCGCCGCTTGGCCGATCTGCCCATAGCGGGCCGGCCGGTTAGGCTTGTCGTCGTGGCAAGGCGATTTCACTGTGACGCCGTCCTCTGCGGGCGACGCATTTTTGCAGAACGCTTTGATCAGGATGTGCTGGCGCCGTGGGCACGGCGCACCGCCCGACTCGACCATATCGTCCACTACCTCGGCCTTGCCCTGGGCGGGCGGCCTGCAGCGAGTTTTGCCCGCAGGTTGATGCTGCCGGTCAGCAACGATACGCTGCTGCGCGTTGTGAGACGACGCGGCAGTCCACGATTCCTCCCGCCGACGGTGGTCGGAATCGATGACTGGGCGTGGCGGCGCAATCAGCGCTACGGGACGATCATTTGCGATCTCGAACGGCGCAAGACGATCGCGCTGCTGCCCGACCGTGAGCCGGCGACGGCGCAGGACTGGCTCTCGGACCAGCCGCAGATCGAAATCGTCGCACGTGATCGGGGCGGCGGATATGCCCTGGCGGCGGCAAAGGCGCTGCCACGGGCAGTCCAAGTCGCCGACCGCTGGCACTTGATGGAGAATGCCAGCCGTGCATTCCTGGATGCGGTGCGCAAATCCATGCGGCAAATCCGGAGCGCGATCGGCGCCGCGACGATCAATCCCGACCTGCTCACCGCCGCCGAGCGGATTCAATATGAAGGGTACCTGCACCGGGAAGAGGCCAACGCCGCGATTCTTGGGCTGGCTCAGAAAGGGATCACGATCAAGGAGATTGTGCGCCGTACCGGGCATAGCCGCGGCCTTGTCCGCAAAATTCTGCGTGGTCAGCGCTCGGATGTCTTCCGCATCCGGGAGAGTTCGCTCGAGCTGCATCTCCAATGGCTGGACGCGCAGTGGATGACCGGGCAACGCAATGCCACAGACCTGTGGCGGCGTCTCAAGAAGCAGGGGTTCCACGGCTGCCTTCGGGTGGTCAACGAGTGGGCTACGCGCCGCCGCCGGGCGGAGAAGATCGAGGGTGCGCTGACCCGAACCCCCTCGGCGCGGACCATCGCACGGCTCATGACCATCGGTCGCGACGCGCTGACCAAGGCTGAGACCGTCACCGTCGCCGCAGTCGAAGGCGGCGTGCCTCTTCTCGTCGAGGCACGGGAGATCATCGCCGCCTTCCAGGCCATGGTCCGGAAGAAATCCCTGGCCGATCTCGAACCCTGGCTGGAACGGGCTCGACCGAGTCTCGTTGCTTCATTTGCCAACGGCGTCACCAAAGACCATGCGGCTGTCAGCGCAGCGATCACATCGCACTGGTCGAATGGCCAAACCGAAGGACAGATCACCAAGCTCAAGCTCGTGAAGCGCCAGATGTACGGCCGCGGAAAACTCGATCTCCTTCAAGCTCGCGTCATCGGCGCCGCATAGCGCTGTCGCCACCAAATTTGCGTCAGAGCCCAATCGCGACCCCTCTGGGACGACGAGTTTTGTCGGCGTGACGGGCAGGAGGGCTTGTCCAGGTAGTCCACAGGAGGGACCCGCGCGCCGTGGAGTGACCGCAAGAGTTCTGACGCAGCGGCGCGCGGGAGGTCCCTGTGGACCCACCTGGGCAAGCCCGGCCGAGGAGGGAAGATTTGTCAGCTTCGGTTTTTGAAGCGCCAGCTGGTGTTGCCGGTCTCGATGATGTCGCAGTGGTGGGTCAGACGGTCGAGCATGGCGGTGGTCATCTTGGCGTCGCCGAAGACCTGGGGCCAATCGGCGAAGGCGAGATTGGTGGTGATCAGCAGCGAGGTGTTCTCGTAGAGCTTGCTGATCAGATGGAACAGGAGTTGCCCGCCGGGCTGACTGAACGGCAGATAGCCGAGCTCGTCGATGACGATGAGATCGTAGCGCAGCAGCTTCTCTGCCAGGCGACCGCTGCGGCCGGCGGCCTTTTCCTGCTCGAGCTGGTTGACCAGGTTGACGAGGTTGAAGAACCGGCCGCGTGCGCGAACGCGAATGACCGCCGAGGCCACGCCGATGCACAGATGGGTTTTGCCGGTGCCGGTTCCGCCGATGAAGATGGCGTTTCGTTTGGCGTCCAGGAAGCCGCCGGTGGCGAGTTCGCGAACCTGGCCCTCGTCCACCGGCGTATCGGCGAAGACGAACTTGTCGAGGTCTTTGAGCATCGGGAACCTGGCGCCGCCGATGCGATAGCTGATCGATCTCGCCTGACGGTGAGTGCGCTCCGCCCGAATCAGGGCGGCGATGAGGGGATAGATCTCATCGCCGGACTGAGCGCTCGCTGAGCTTGAGGGGCCGCATCAGGCCTTGCCCCTGGCGAGCCGCTTCGCCGCGGTTTCCTCATTGAAGCGCTTGATGAACGCCATCACGCGATCGGCGGTCTTGAGAGTGGGCGATCGTCCCCTCCGGAGCTTCCCGATGAAGGCGGGATCCCCGACCGCCTGGGCGCCGAACTCGGTGGGCTTGAACCCGGTGGCCTTGAGGAAGGCCTCCACCTGGGCTAGAAAATGTTCTTCATTTGTACCCATGACGCGGGTTATAAAATCGCTGTGCAGCCCTTGCGTCAAGCATTGCAAATAGGCTATTTGCTATATAATCTGAACAAGGAGTTAGCAGCATGTTCCTCGATCCTATCCGGCTAAAACTCCTGAAAACGATCGAAAAACGGGAAACCGATCTCAAGAACACCTCGATCGCGATAGGAAAAAATCCGGCATATCTTCACCAGTTTCTCTACCGCGGCACCCCCAAGGTCCTGCCGGAGGATGCCCGGCAAGCGCTGGCCGCCCATCTGGCTGTGGAGGAGGACGATCTGCGGCACGAACAGTCGCCGCCGCGGAAGCGCCCGACTGCCTCGGCCGAGATTGAGAAGCCGCCGCCGCTCCGCGGCCGGCGCAAGATCGAGGGCTACCTGCCCGTGACCGAGGTGGATGTCCGCGCCTCGGCCGGCCACGGCGCCGTCCACGACGGGCTCGAGGAAGCCAAGAACGTCTGGCTCTTTCCCGAGGATGTGGTCCGGCACGAATTCCGCGCCCGCGCCGACGACCTGCGCATCGTCACCATCGATGGTGACTCGATGGAGCCGCTGCTCTCGACCGGTGATCGCATCCTCGTCGACACCGCCCAGCGGATCCCGGTGCCGCCGGGCATCTTCGTGATCTGGGACGGCATGGGGCTCGTCGCAAAGCGCGTCGAGCATGTGCCCAACTCCGAGCCGCCGACGATTGCTATCCGGTCCGTGAATCCGGAGTACCCGAACTACGAGCGGCAGGCCGAGGAAGTGAACATCGTCGGCCGCGTCGTCTGGGCCGCGAAGCGCCTTTGAACCGCCCTCTTTCGGTGAGCGAGTTGCACCTTATGAGCGAGCCCGACGTTCGAAATCTTCCGCTCCGCGAATCTCTTCGTCGAACTCCACGGAGACGAGGCCGTCAACAGAGCGCGCGACATGGTGCGGACCATGCGCGAGCGCGGCTATGTTAGAGGCGCCGATAGGTGGCTACGGATTATTGTTGCGATCGAGGGAATGCGGCAAGGCGCCGGCCGCGGACTTTCTCAATGAGCACGCCGCCGAAAGAATAGACCGCAAAGAGACGAGACATGCTGCCGTTCGAATTTCCTGAGGAAGAGGTTCGGTGGAACCCGGACACCGGATCCATCGAATTCGCCGTGTCCGTAGGCGAATACAAGGGAACGGTCCGCGTGCCGTCAGTCGTCTTCAAGCGTTTCCTGGGCCAGCCCGCGTCGCCCGAGAAATGCTTCGAGGCTTTTCACCTCCATCGCATGCAGTTCGAACAGGCGGCCGAAACGAAAATCCTGCGAAGAGAGATATCAGACGACGGCAACATCGATCTCCTCGGCAGGGATCTGACGCGTCACGCGAATGGTGCGCCCGGGCCATGAAACGGGTCATTGCCGCGCTGTTACTGAGCGTGCTGGTCACCTCCCAGGCATGGGCATGGGGAAGCGAGGGGCACCGGATCGTTGGTGAGATTGCCGAGCAGTATCTCGACCCCGCGACGACGCAACAGATTCGTGATCTGCTTGCACTCGAGAACGCCACGACCTTGGCTGCGGTCTCGACCTGGGCGGACGAGATCAGGCAGCAGCGGCGCAATACCGCGCCCTGGCACTTCGTGGATATACCAATCAGTGCACCGGCCTACGATCCCGGGCGTGATTGCCCTCGGGGCAATTGCGTCGTTGCGAAGATCGATGAGTTCGTCGCCGAGCTGCGCGACCGCAGCCTGCCGCCGCGCCAGCGGCTCGAGGCGCTTAAGTTCGTTGTGCACTTCATCGGCGACGTACATCAACCCCTTCACACGGCGGACAACAGCGATCGTGGCGGAAACGAGATCAAGGTCGAGTTTCTGGGACACCGGACCAATCTGCACGCCATCTGGGACACCGGTATTCTCGCACCGGCTGTTCGTGGTGATGAACGAGCCTACGCGCTGCGCCTGGTCCGCTCGATTACTCCGGGAGAGATCGCCAAATGGCGAGGCGGCTCGGCCGCGGACTGGGCGAACGAGAGTCACGGTGTCGCGCAGCAGGTCATCTATGGCGAGCTGCCGCATGAGCCCGGATACCTGCCCGCGAGCTACGAGCGTGCGGCACTGCCGATCGTGAACGAACAGCTTGAGAAGGCAGGTGTGAGGCTTGCGGCCGTTCTCAATGCAATCTTGGCCAAGTGAGGCGGCGTTAGTTCACCTTCTCATCCGGTCTTCGCTCTTTACGTTGGAGATCCGACACGGCGGCCGTTATCTGCATCCAGACGATCTGGCCTTCGATGTCACCCTGCGCGAGCAGATCGTCCGCGCGCTGCGCAGCGACGAGAGCGGCATTTTCGCCATGCTGCTTCAGCAGAATGTTGGCAGCGCGCCAGACATCGATGTCGTCGATGGGCATGAGGTAACGATAGGCCGCCAAAGCAGCGGGTTCCACAGCCTTGCGATAATGCCCTCAATCCGCCCAATCCTTTTGAGCTGCATCAAAGCGCGCTACTCACCCGGGCGGCGGACGCCGAATGACTGCGCCATATCTGTTGCGGTGCCCACTCATCCCCGCTCAAGTTCGAACTCAGCACGGAGACTCTCAAGATCGCGGCCGATCGTCGCAACGGCCAGCGTCCGGCCGCCTAGCCGGTACGTCACCCGGCAGTCCTTCGACTCCACGCGTCCATCTATCTCGGTCGAGTCCCATTTCTCCGCGTGGCCGACATAGAGAATAGGCATATCGTAATGCATGCTCCAGAAGAAGGGCACGGCATCGAACCGCTCGCGCTTTCCGAGCATGTTGCGCCCTGCCGTCTGTCCCTGGCGCTCGGCAAGCACCCAGTGCTCGACCCGGATTTTTTCGCCCGCATGGGGATCCGGCCACCGCGCGAGATCGCCAGCGGCGAAGATGCCGGAAATGCTTGTCTCAAGATACTCGTTGACCGTGATGCCGCGATCGATGGCGAGTCCGGCTTTCTCAGCAAGACTGAGATTCGGCCTCACGCCGACGCCCACAACCACGAGGTCAGCGGCAATCGTCTCGCCCGTCTTCAGCGTGACCGCCGAACGATCGATCGAGCTGGCGGTCGTACCGAGATGAAAGCGGACGCCGTGCTCCTCATGGATGCTCCGGACTAGGCTTCCGATCTCGCGGCCGAGGATGCGCTCCATCGGGACAGATTCCGGCGCGACGACATGCACTTCCAGATTTCGCGAGCGCAAGGATGCTGCGACCTCGAGCCCGATAAAGCTTGCGCCGATGACCACCGCCTTCTGCGCGGTTTTGGCCGCTTCGACGATGGTACGGCAATCGGATAAGGATCGGAGATAGCGCACGTGCGGGAAGTCGCCGCCCGGAAGCTCGAGGCGCACTGGCTCGGCACCGGTCGCAATCAGTAGGGCACCATAAGAAAGCCGATCTCCATTCTCGAGTTCGACCTCGCGACGCGTCGTGCTGATCGCGACTGCGCGCGCACCGAGGCGGAGGTCGATGCGGTGCTCGCGGTAGAAATCCAGGGAGCGCAGCGGAATCCACTCCTCCGGTGCGTTCCCGGCCAGATAGTCCTTCGATAGGTTCGGACGATCGTAAGGGACGGAAGAATTGGCGCTGACCATCGTAATCGCATTGGCGTATCCCTCGATGCGCAGCGTTTCCGCCGCGCAATTGCCGGCAGCGCCGCCGCCGACGATAACAACTGACGTTGGCGCGACCGGAACAGACCGCGGTGCGGGGGCAGGCGCCGGCCGCTTTTCGCGAACGTAGACCGTGTTGCCTTGGCGCTCGACGCGCCAGCAATCGAGAGGGTTGAGCGCTGGCGGCCGGAGCGGCGCGCCGGTGCGCAAGCTGAAACATGCGTGATGCCAGGGACAGCGCACTGTATCACCGACGTGGAGACCCTCAGCAAGCGGTCCGCCATAATGGGTACACATTGCGCCTACCGCGAAGAACTCTTCGCCGCTCCGCGCTAATAGAATTCTGCTCGTCTCCGACGTGACCCAGGACTAAAGCGCCATCCGCCAACTGCGAGACACCGATCCCCTCGGCGAGATTGAGCCCTTTCGAGGGTGATGGTCCTTCGGTCATGATTTCCTCCTCACTTGCGCTTGCGCCCGGTCGCACGAACTGCCTGTTCACACCTCTTGAGGAGCCGCCATATCGCTAGACGCGTGCTTCTCCGTCAATCGCGGACCTTGTTGAAATCGTAGGACCCAACGCCTTGCAGCAGCAGGAAGCGGCAGTCATTTTCGCCGCCGTTCGAGATGCGGTGAGCGGTCTTCGGCGCGATCGCATAGCTTGCGCCTACAGCGACCCGTTCATCGGCCTGCGGTGCACGAGTCTCGATCCGGAGCGTGCCGCCGAGGCAGAAGTACCAGTCAGTGACCTGGCTATGGAAATGCCATGGGATGACGTTGCCGGGCGCGAGCGTGTAAAGCCGTGCCTGGACGTCACTGCCCTTTGCGACCGTCTCAATGCTCTTCACCGAATAGTTGGGACCGACCGTCGGAACCTCCGTCATGGTCCTTGCTCCGTCCGCTGCGAAACGCATTCGACCATAAGATCATGGCGAACGTGCAGGTGTGGGCTCGCCAGATGAGAGCGCAAAGCTCATGCCCTCAAATCGGCATGCGGTATCCGTAGAATTCGTGATCTTCGTTGTACCCGCCCTGACCGGCGCCCAGGCTCGCGAACTCGCGCACGAATTCGATCGCCGCGATCCATTTGACCATCTTGAAGCCGAGCTCGTTCTCACACCGGAGCCGGAGTGGAGCACCGTGGAGTACGGTGAGCGGTGCGCCGTTCATTTCATAGGCGAGAATGGTCAGCCTGTGGCGCATGTTGAAAAGCTCATGGGCATCGTAATAGCGGCCACCGTCCGAACCGTCCGCCAACGAATAAAAAACGGCATAACGGGCGTCCGGCAGGGGTTTTACGACCTCGAGGATGTCGCTCATCGGAACCCCGCCCCATTTGGCAACCCCGGACCAGCCCTGAATGCAAAAGTGCGTAGTGATTTGCTCCTGCTTCCGCATCGCTTTGAGGTCGGCGAGAGAGAACTCGCGTGGCGCCTCGACGAGTCCGCCGACGCGCAGCCTATAGTTAACAAATTTTCCTCCAAGAAGAGCTTCGTATTCGGCAGAGTTAGGCATCGTGCCATTCGGCCAGAAGTGCGGAGAGATATCCTTCTCGGTCAGCTGAGCAGTGGGTTCCCACCATTCGGACAAGCCCTTAATCCAGCCGACCATAAACCGTCCCGTCTTTTGCACCAGACGAGCGTACCGGATTGTCAGAGGTGAGGCCGCCCACCAAGCGAGGCCTACGAGCACCATGGCCAGAACAAAGAGCGGGAATCCAGCCCAGGCCGTGCTCTCCACCCCGGCAAACATGTGGTTCGTGTTCTCACGGATGCCAGTGATGAACACCATTGCGCCGTGCGCCAGAATGAAAAGCATGAACCAGAGAAACGAGATAAAGTGGATCGAGCGCGCAACCTGCCGGTTCAACACGGTGCCGAGGAGTCCCAGCCGGTTGGAGATGGCTGGACTCTGTAATAGCCCCGTCGCGATGGACAGAGGCGCGGCAATGAACACAGTGGTGAAATAGCTGAGCTGCTGCAGGGCGTTGTACCGCGTCCAACTTTCATTCACGGGGAAATCCAGAGACGCGTACTGGATGGCCGTCGAAAGCGCGTTCGGGAGCACATCCCACGTAAGCGGCACAAGACGCAGCCACTGATCTGTCGCGAAAAGCAGGACATAAAAAATGACGCCATTCACAACCCAAAGGAGATCAATGGAGAAGTGCCACCAGCGGGCGAGCCCGATCGTGTGGCGCAGCCCCGGGATGCCCAACCATGCCGGCAGCGTTACCGCATCGTCCTTCGCCGTCCAGATGCTGCCTTCCGGAACCGGGTGCTGAAAGCGGAACCACTCCGTGCCAGGCGTACAGTCACGATTCCAGTAGAGTCGCGGATGATCGGCGAGGATCTGGATTCCCGCGCGGATAATGAACATCATGAAAAGCATGTTCAGGAAATGCTGCACTTGCAGCCACCACGGGAAACCCGAATCGATCGACGGCGCGGATTGGGCGATTCCGGGATAGGTCTTGATGAACTCCTGAATCCCTGGAAGCTCTCGCAAACTCTGTGCGAGCGCGGTCAACAGAATTAGCGTTACGGCCCCGACGGGAAGCGCCCAAAGCAGGTTGATCCAACGCTGACCGATGCGGATATGTGGAACGATGCCTTCGCGTGGAGGCAGCCAATGGGTCAGTGTAATCCGGTCGTCCGCGGCACTGAGAGTCGCTGCGATCGGATCGTGCGGCGATGATTTGATGCTGACAGAGTCCTTCATCCGCTTGGCCATTAACTGGCCTACCGTAGGTCGCTCACAGCTAGCCATACCTCATCGTGCTTGGACCCCCGAGGGCTCTGTAGAAGGTGCGATCTCCTCTTGCCGGCACATTGGGACGAACGGTTCGAGAGATCTTTGCAATCACAATCCGGCGTGGAGAGGATTTCGCTTTGCGGTTTTCGGTGATTACCATTGGCGAACCTTCAAAAGCGGCGTTCAATCAGAGCTTTCTTGATGAGGGCGATAGCCTTGCCTGGGTTTAGCCCCTTTGGACATGTTCGCGTGCAGTTCATGATCGTGTGACACCGGTACAAGCGAAACGGATCATTCAAGGCGTCGAGCCGCTCACCCGTAGCGTCGTCGCGACTGTCGGCAATCCAACGATACGCTTGCAGCAAGACCATTGGACCGAGGTAGCGATCGCCGCGCCACCACCAGCTCGGGCATCCGCCCGTGCAGCAGCCGCAGAGAATACATTCCCAGTAGCCATCGATCTTCTGGCGTTCGACCGGCGACTGGAACCGCTCGCGATCCGGCGGGGCGGGTGTCTGGGCCTGCAGCCAAGGCTTGACCAGCTGGTACTGGGCGAACACATGCTTCATGTCGGGGACCAGATCCTTGATCACCGGCATGTGTGGCAATGGGTAGATCCTGACGTCGCCGCTAATCTTTTCGATCGCCATCGTGCACGCGAGCCAGTCTGTGCCATTGATGTTCATGGCGCACGACCCGCACACGCCTTCGCGACAGGAGCGGCGGAACGTCAGCGTGGTATCGATCTCGTTCTTGATTTTGATGAGCGCGTCAAGGACCATGGGCCCGCAGGTGTCGAGGTCGATCTCGAATGTGTCGAGGTGCGGCCCCTCGCTGTCACCGGGGCTATAACGATAGATGTGGAAGAGCTTAGGCCGTCTCTCGTGAGATGCGGGCCAACGCTTTCCGGCCTTGACGCGCGCTCCACGCGGCAGGCCCCAGGCGGTGGGAAGCGGGATTTTCGCCATCTCACTTAGCGCCGTCCGCCGCGCGCTCGGCGAGAACGCGCCTCAGCACTACCGCGTCATTGTGCTCCTCGTCCCGCGCCCCGAACACCAACGTCAGCGTCCCCTTTCGTGCGAGTTGAAGCAGTTCATCGAGTTGTTCCGCATGCTGCCTGAGTTCCTTCCGGTAGCGTCGTTGGAACTCATTCCACCGATCGGCGTCATGCCCGAACCAGCGTCTCAGCTCGGTGCTGGGCGCAAGATCGCGAAACCAGTCCGCGATCGCTGCCTCATCCTTTTTCACGCCGCGCGGCCAAAGCCGATCCACAAGAACGCGAGTACCATCGCCGGCCTCGGCTGGCACATAAGCTCGCTTCAACCTGATGTTAACATGCGCAGGCGACTTTCGCATAGAAGTCCCCACGACAAGGATGCCGGCGCCAAAGCGCCGCACCAATGGCCTGACGATCGGATGTTAGGATCGCGAAGCATACGATGTGCATTAAATAATTTACACAATCGTCGGCAGCGTCTTGATTTTGAGCTGCGTCAAGGCAAGCCACGTAGCCGTGGCCTACTTTTTTCTGATTGGGAACGATGCAGAAATCGGAGACAGATCGATCGAAGGAGACCCAAAATGCCCGATCCCGTTCGCGAAACGTCTTGGCAATCACCGGCATCTCTCGCTCCCGAGGAAGACCTCAAATCACTGCTGCTCTCGGAGCGGAGCGGAGACAGCGAGAAGGCAATCGGCACGCTCGTGGGGCTTCTGTCCTCGCGCATTGAAGAGAAGCGTGCGAGGGGTTATGCGCTCTACCGGGAAGCGCTCGAAGAAGCGCTCTATCGATCATGTCTCAATTATCGTTCCCTGGTGCGGGGGTTCACCCACCCGCTGCTCTCCGTTATGGAGCAAGCCATCGAAACCTGGGCCGACGCCCCTCGCCGCAAACCTTCAGCGGAGGAAAACATGACAAAGGTGGTAGTGCCCCCTGCCTTGAAGGCCGAGCATGACGAATTGCATGCGGAACTTGCCGCGGCGACAAAGCTGCCGGGCGCGGTGGGCGCCGCCGCCGGCGAGGTTGCGAAGCTATTGCATCCCCATTTCATCAAGGAGGAGGAATTCGCCCTTCCGCCGCTGGGCTTGCTGATGACGATCGCGCGCGGCGGGACAGTCGCAGGCAACGAGGCGGTCGTTGCAATGGCCGATCGCCTCAAGCGAGAACTACCGGATATGCTCGCGGAGCACGCGGTGATTCTGGACGCGCTCGCGAAGCTTGCCGCCGCTGCCCGCGCGGAAGGGGACGAGGAGCGCCTGAAATTCGCCGAGAAGCTCGCGGCGCATGCGCGCATCGAGGAAGCCGTGATGTACCCCGCTGCCATCCTCGTGGGCGATTTGGTGAAGCTTAAACTTGGGACCGCCCCGGTACGCTGAAACTTTTGATCCCGGTACAAAGAGACGACCAACGCCAGAAAACCTCGCGGCGATGCATCCCGAGCCGTCAGGGGGTGTGCGTATCCTGAGAGGGCATCTTCGATGATCACCCACCGGACTCCCACCCATAGGGCAACTGATAAGCAACCACGCACGCCACGGCAAAGATATCGCCAGGCACAAGCAATCGCGCCCGAACGTTCGCAAAATGAGGGCAACGATCCTGTCGAGATTGAATCACGCGACAGTTTTCCCGCAATTGATGCGCCCAGCTGGACATCTGTGGTTCGGGTAGGAAGTCCCTTACACGCACAAAGAGAGGCAAAGATGTCCGACCCAATCTATCCGCCATCTTCTCGCGAACTCGCCCAGATGCGCCGCGACCTCGCGCCCGACACTCAGGCGGCATTCGATGCTTTCAGCGCCAAGGTGTTCGCGGACGGTGCATTGTCGGCCAAAGTCAAGCAACTGATCGCTGTGGCCGTCGCGCATGTGACGCAGTGTCCTTACTGCATTCGCGGCCACACCAAATCAGCCATGCGCCATGGAGCGACGCCGCAGGAACTGATGGAAGCAATCTGGGTGGCCGCGGAGATGCGCGCCGGGGGTGCCTATGGTCATACCGTAGTCTCGCTCTCGGCTATGGAGGAAGAGAGCCATCGAACGGATCGTGCAACTTAAAACGTCGGATTTCGTCACTTGTATGAACCTATCGGCGGCTCATGGGCCCCGCGCCTTCGCTCATTACGCCGTCTCCCTGCGCTTCGTCGTACCCGACGTGCGGATCGCAGCGCACCGGACGCCACAGGCACGTACAGGGATCGGATTCTTGCATGTCCGCGCAAGCGAGGCCCGGCCTCCTGGTCACTTACGTTGAGCAGAGGGGGGCTTCGCCGCCCGCCACGCCTTTGCCAAGTCCCCCTTAAGGATCCGCAGCCTCTTTCTCCGATCACGAAGCGAGTAGGACGGGTGATACGAGCAGAACACCGGAAACCCTTCCAATGCCGGCAATCGGCAGGGAAAAAAATGGCCGCGTCTTTTTTCCACCCCGAGAGCGCCTGTTAGCACCCAAATCGCGGTGGCGCCCAGCGCCATGATCAGTTTGGGACGATACCTTCTGATTTCGTTGGTCAGACGCCGAATCTCATCGCCTTGATTGGCTGCCAAGTAGCCGTGCGGACCCTTCCCCAGGCTCGTGATCACGCGAATGTTTCTTCGGTGACCGCTGGACGGCCGCGCAAAGAAGCGGACAATCTCGTTCTTCTCAGGTCGTTCGAGGAAGACGTTGGTGAGCAGAACGTGGCTGAAATGGATGGCGACCTCATGACACGCCTTGCGCAACGCTTTGCCGGCGGCGCCCACGAACGGTTGGCCCGCTTGCTCCTCCGCTCGTCCAGGCGCTTCTCCAACGAGCGCCAACCAGCATTTTTTTGTGGGCAGCGCGCTCTTGATACACGCACGAGACATCATGACGCGCGGCCCCTATCGGAATTGACGCGCTCCGTAGACGGCAGCGATCGGATCCTTTACGCACCGCGCGATCGTAGCTGCTTGCCGGTTTGCGCTAGTTCAACCTGATCGCGCTGATCCGCCGGCCGGCATCGAGGTCGATTACGGCGAGATGGTCGCTGATCGAGCAGCCGACGATCGCGGTGCGGCCGTCCGGCAGGAACGCGGTGTGAGCCGAGCCCTTGCCCACCTCGATGCGGGCGCGCTCCTTCCCGGTCGCGGCGGCGAACAGGCGCACATGGTCGGCGGAGAAACCGGTCGCGACCACCGTCTTTCCATCGCGACTGATATTGAGTCCGTGGGGATAAGCGTCGGTCTCGCACGTCGCGACGCGTTCGAGGGTCACGGCGTCGAAGAGGGACAAGGTGTCGTCAAGGAAGTTTGCGACATAGACGAGGCGCCCGTCGGGCGTTACCTCCGGCACGTGCGCCCAGTCGCCGCTTTCGACGCGGCTCAGCAGATCGCCATCCGGCGAGATGCAGGCGAGCGTGCCGTCAAACGTGTTGGCCACATAGACGCGCGTGCCATCCGGATGAACCGCGAGGTGCGCCGGCCCGTCGCCGACCGGAAAGCGCCCGGTGATCGTCCCATCGGCCAAGCTGACCCGGACGATTTCCCCGTCTCCCGCGCAGGGCACCAGCACCGAGCGCCCATCGGGCGACGCCGCCGGATCGTGCGGGCCGCTGCCGACTTCGACGACCTTCGAGCGGAACGAGCCCGCCGACGGCCAGACGATACCGAGCACGCCCGCGCCGCCGCCTGTGATGCAGGCGATCCCCTCTGCGGTCACAAGGGGAAGCTGCGGCGAACCGGGCACATCCCAGCGGCCAAGCGGCTCGAGGTCGCTCGCGCGCAGGCAGAGGAGCGCGTTAACCCCCGCATCGCCGACAAAGAGGCGGCCATGCGCCTCGTCCAATGCCATGTGCGATGCGGTGATTGCGACATCGCGCACCGCCGTAACCGCGCGGGCGGCGCCGTCTATGCGAGCCACGCGGCGGGCGCGCTCGCAGGTCCAGACGTCGCCGCTCCGCCCGGCGACGACGTGGTGGATGCCAGGCGCGCCGGAGAGCGATTGCGAGGCGCCGCGAACGGTGAGGCGCCAATCGCCGCCCTCCGTCTGCTGCGCGCGGTGCTTCGCCCCGGCCTCGACGAGCCCCATCCGCAGCCCGGCCGTGTAAGACGGGAGGGTGATGGCGATTTCTTCCCCAGGCTGCAGCCTGTTGTAGGCGCCGAGCACGGCGCGAAGCGCCTCGTGCGGCACCGATTGGCGCAGGTCGAGTTCTTGCATGGCGCAGCCTTCGTTATTCGGCAGCGGCGCGAACTTTTGCGCGGTAATCGCCGGGCACGGCGCGGAAGGCGACGTTGATGCGATTGGCACCATTAATGGCGACGATGGCGAGGGTGAGCTTGACCAATTCTTCTTCGCTGAACTGCGCTCGCGCGTTGGCGAAAACGTCGTCAGGGACGTTGCCGTCGGCAAGCAGGGTTAGAGCCTCCGTCCATGCGAGAGCGGCACGCTCACGCTCGCTGTAGAACGGGCATTCGCGCCAGGCGCTGAGGAGATAGAGGCGCTGCTCGCTCTCACCCGCGGCACGCAGTTCCTTCGTATGCATGTCCATGCACCAGGCACATCCATTGATCTGCGATGCGCGGAGCTTGACGAGCTCGAGCAGTTGATGATCAAGCCCGCAACTGCCGACATAGGCATGAAGCGCTGACATTGCCTTCATCGCATCGGGTGCGGCCTTTCGAGGATCGAGGCGTGCTTTCATGGCTCATATCCTTTTCAGCGGAGGGTCTCTGAGGCTGGGTGTCGCACCGTGGACGCCGTCACGTCGGAGCGGTTGTTTTCCCAACGAGAACGGATAACATACATATAGACTGTATCTTAATCCGTGAACAGGCCCGATTCGTTCGATTAGGCCTTGGTGCCGGGAGTGCGCGATGCCCTACGTCGTGAATGAGGCTTGCATCAAGTGCAAGTACATGGACTGCGTCGAGGTCTGCCCCGTGGACTGTTTCTACGAGGGGGAGAACATGCTCGTGATCCATCCGGACGAATGCATCGACTGCGGCGTCTGCGAGCCGGAATGCCCTGCCGAGGCAATCGTTCCGGACAGCGCACCGGGAGCCGAGAAGTGGCTGGAGCATAACCGCACCTATGCGACCAGATGGCCGAACATCACCCGCAAAGGTACGCCCCCGGCCGATGCCGATCAATGGAAGGACGTGCCCGGCAAATTCTCTCAGTTCTCCTCGAAGCCGGGCGGATCGAGGTGAGGGCCCGCCGTGCAGGATGTACTCGCGCTTCTCTTATCGACACTTTGGGTGGGGGTCTTGATTGGCGTCTCCTTCATTGCAACGCCCGTTAAGTTCCGGTCAGCGGGCCTGAAGCGGCCGGTGGCGCTTGACGTGGGAAGGGTCACGTTTCAGCTCTTATCTCGAATAGAATGGATGTTCGCCGTCCTCCTGGTGGCCCTCTGCGTGGGAACGGACAGGGTAAACTGGCGCCTGTCCCTGGCGGTGGCCACTACCGGGGCCGTCGCGCTCCAATCCCTATGGTTGCTTCCTGCGCTCAATCGACGCGTCCGCGTGGTCGTCTCGGGCGGGGTTTTGTTGCCTTCGCCGATCCACCGCATCTACGCTGTCGCAGAGAGCGCGAAGCTCTTGATGCTGCTGACATTGATTGCTGCGAGCCTCGCCGCCTTGCGGTGACCGCGCCGTCCAATCGGCAGGCCGGTCGGTGCCGGCCCTTTGCCGGACTCGTGCCCTTTACGAGACTGCCGGGAGGCGCCGACCCGCGCTCCCATGCGCGGTTGACGGACGCCCCACCTCGAGTTCCAGCAAGCGGGCGAGCGCCCGCTGCGGCTTGACCAGATCTGCCAGCGTGTAGCCATCTAGCGTGGCCAAGAATGCGTTCGTCGCGTCACGCAGCGCGCTTCGCAGGACGCAGCAGTCTTCGATGCGGCAATAGCCCTCGCTCCCTTGAAGACAGCCGAGCACGCCCAGCTCCTCCTCCATGTCGCGGACCACGGCGCCGACCTTGATCTGCGCCGGTTTCCGTGCGAGGCGTATTCCGCCCCGCTTGCCGCGGATCGTCTCGAGATAGCGGAGCTGCCCGAGTTGATGGACCACCTTCATGACATGGCCCTTGGAGATATCGAAATGCTCAACGATCTCCGGAATCGTGGACAGTGCGTCGCCTTTCACTGCTACGTACATAAGTACGCGCAGCGCATAGTCCGTGTGGAGTGTAAGACGCATCGGTTCCTTTCGTCGTGACCCCTGCAAATCCGAACGTGCAGATAAGATATATCATTTCTATATGATAAGCGCCACTCCGGCGTAGACGCCGAGGGTCATGGCATGGAGACATTGGGAAGGATCGCCCACCCCGGTCTGGAGAAACCATGGCAGCTATTCCGCGCTATCGTCCCGACGCAGGGCCCGCGATCCTGTCCGCAGGCTTCCGGCCTTTCTTTCTCGCTGCTGCGATCTGGGCCGCGGCGGCGATCCCGCTCTGGCTCGCCGCCTATGCCGAGGGAGGCGCGGTACCGACAGAGCTTCCGGCTGTCGTCTGGCACGTGCATGAAATGGTCTTCGGCTTCGCGGCCGCGGTGGTGGCTGGGTTTCTTCTCACCGCGATCCCCAACTGGACGGGGCGTATGCCGCTCCAGGGCTTGCCGCTGGCGGGGCTGGTGACGCTCTGGGCCGTCGGACGAGTGGCCGTGCTCTGCTCGGCAAAAATCGGGGCCTCCGCCGCCTGCATCGCAGACCTGTCTTTCCTGATCGTGTTTCTTGGCGCGGTTGGCCGAGAGATTGTGGCCGGCAAAAACTGGCGCAATCTGCCGATGGTCGGCGCGTTGACCTTGCTCCTGGCCGGCAACGCGCTCGTCCACCTGGAGGCGCTGGGCATCGCCCAAACCGCGGATCTCGGCGACCGCATCGGTCTTGCGACGCTGTTCCTGCTGATCTCGCTCGTCGGCGGCCGGATCATTCCGAGCTTTACGCGGAACTGGCTTGCGAAGATGCTGCCCGAGATCGCACCGCCGGCGCGGCCAGAAGAGCGGTTCGATCTCGCCGCGCTGGCGGTAACGGGAGTGGCGCTTGCGTCTTGGGCCGTCGCGCCGGACGCGCTCGGCACGGCGTGGGCCGTGCTTGTTGCGGGCATTACACTCGGCGTTCGCCTGTCGCGATGGCGTGGTCTCAGAACGGCGCGCGAGCCCCTGCTGTTCATCCTCCACGTCGGCTATGGGTGGCTCGTCTTCGGATTGATTCTACTGGGCCTCAACGGCGTCTGGGAAATCTTGCCGCCGACGGCGGCGTTGCATGCGCTGACCGTTGGCGCGGTAGGCACCATGACTCTCGCGGTCATGACGCGCGCATCGCTAGGCCACACCGGCCGTCCCTTGTCGGCCGGGCCCGGCACCAAGGCGATTTATGCTCTGATCTTGTTCGCGGGGGTTCTTAGGGTCCTTTCTCCGCTTGCGGGCGATCAAGCAGTGCTTGCGCTCACCTTTGCCGGTGCAGCGTGGAGCAGCGCATTTGGGCTCTTCGCGATTTTTATGGGAGAGCGCTCGCAAGCCCGCGCGCCCAAAGCGACGCTGCAAAACCGATCTGAACGCAACGCTTGCCGCAGGTATCGAAGATGAGCGCATGGCGCTGTGGCGGCGGTGCGTCAACTCGTCACACGGCTGGGCCGCAACATCGGGCTGGCCTTGCAGGTCCGTGGCCACCCTACCCCTATCGGATTGACGCCGGGCCCTTGAACATTCATATAATGTATATGTTCATTGCCAAGTAAGAGAACGAGGAAGAGAATCCTTCATGCTGGCTGATCTGGGTGTGACGGACTGGGGCGTCGTTGCGCGCGCCATCCACGTCCTCGCGGTCGTCGTATGGATCGGCGGCGTTTGGCTCGTCACGACGGTGCTCCTTCCGTCGATGAAGACGAAGCCACCGGAGACGTGGGTCCAGGAGTTCGATGCCATCGAGCACCGTTTTGCGCCGCAAGCCCGAACCGCCGTGCTGCTGGTACTCCTGAGCGGAATTTATATGCTTTACCAGTACGACCTGTGGGACCGCTTCGCGCAGGGCGAGTACTGGTGGATGGACCTCATGGTCGCAGTATGGGTGTTGTTCGCCGCAATGCTCTTCCTCATCGAGCCTTTCATCTTCACGCGAGTGATTCACAAACGGGCGGCGCAATCGCCGCGAACGACCCTGAACCTCATGCTGTGGCTGCACCGCCTCATGCTGGCGCTATCGCTACTGGCCATTTTTGCCGCAGTCGGCGGAAGCCATGGACTCTTTTGAGTTGCCTCGGACACATCAAAACGATCGGAACGCCGCTATGAAATTCGAAGGCATAACTGAGGACTCAGTCGGAGCGTTTGTAGAGTCCTTCTACACGAAGGTACGCCGTGACACGGCGCTGGGCCCGGTTTTCAACGCGGAGCTCGGCGGGCGCTGGGACCAACATATCGCGACTATGCGCCAATTCTGGTGCTCGGCCCTGCGTGTGAAGCCCGGGTACCGCGGCGACATGCTCGAGTTGCATCGCAAGGTCGCGCGGATGGAGCGGTCTCTATTCCCGCGCTGGCTTGCTCTCTTCGAAGAGACTGCGACGGAATGTTTCGCACCCGATCCGGCAAGAATTCTTTGCAATCGCGCGCTCCGCATCGCGCGGAACCTCGAGACCGCTCTCTTTCATATCCCACCCCGCGAATCCGATCTCTTTCAGATCGCGCCGCGCGGTTCCGAAGTGGGCGCGACAGCAGACGTGAATCGCTAGGACGGAGGCTCCGATGACCATGCCAGCAGATAATCCATCACGCGCCATGCCCGGCCCCGAAAGTGACGCGCGCGACATCCTGGATGTGATGGTCGGTTTGCGCGACGCGAAGAAGCCATTTGCTCTCGCGACGGTCGTCGAGACAGCGGGATCGGTGTCCGCGAAAACGGGCGCCAAAGCCGTCATCGGCTCTGATGGACGCGTTGTCGCCGGCTGGGTCGGCGGAGGCTGTGCCGAGGCAACCGTATGCCATACCGCCCGCGATTGCCTGGCGAGCGGCGAGAGCAAGGTCATCGAACTCGATCTCGACGACGAGGTTCTCGGCACCGGAATGCCCTGTGGCGGCAGCATGCGCGTCTACGTGGAGCCAGTGCTGCCCAAACCGCGGCTTTGGATCTTGGGGCATGGGCGGGTGGCTGAAAGCTTATGCGCCATCGGCGCCATATTGGGGCTCGAGATCATGGTGGACGACCCGATGGCCGACCGGGAGCACTACCCACGCGCCGCGCGACTGCTGACCGACGACGTGACCTATGACCAGCTCGAGCCCGAGTCGGGTGATTACGTCGTGATCGCGACGCAACACAAGGGCGACCACGAGTTCATGGAGCGATGCCTCCGTTCCCAGGTGGATCATATTGCTCTGATCGCGAGCCGGAAGCGGTCCAGGCTGGTACTCGATTATTTGCGCAAGCAGGGTTTCGGCGAGAAGGACCTTGCGAGGGTCTATGCGCCCGCCGGCCTGGATTTCCATGCCCGGACACCCGAAGAGATCGCCCTTGCTGTCCTGGGCGAGATCGTGATGCTGAGACGTGGCGGCAATAATGCGCATCGGCGCGACGAAATTCGACAGGGGGACCGTATTCCGGCCGTGACATAGCGTGCCAAATGATGGTTGGTCGCGGCGGTCAGGGCAACGCTCACAACGAGTTCTTGGAGGACAGCGTGCTATGAACAACAGAACGGGTGGTGATCGGGAAGACGATGCCGGTTCGCCGGCATGCTCGATGCACGAGGCGGATGATGTCTATATGGGCTACGCCGGACGGGACGAGCTAACCGCATTTCTCAATGAGCTGTTGGAGGCAGAGCGCGCCGGAGCGCGAGTGACGCTTGAAACCGCCCTTGCAGCCGGCACTGGCCCGATCGCCGAAGTGATGAGTGTCATCGAGCACGACGAGTCCCGTTGGTGCGCGATGCTGTTCCGTCAAATCAAGGCTCGCGGAGAGCCACCTTCTCACAAAGTCGGCGCGTTCTACGAAAAGGCGATGTCCATCGCGGATCTCCGTGAGCGTACCGCTTTTCTAAATCGCGGCCAGGGGTGGGTTGTCCGAAGATTGCGTGAGATGCTGCCGCGTGTTCGCGACGATGCGTTGCATGCCGACCTTGCCGAGATGCTGCGATCCCATGAAACGAACATCGCGCTCGCGAACAATGCTCTGGGCGGTGGATCGTAGCTTTTGTCATCAATGCTGGCAGGGCCCCAGCTGATCGTCGAGTGCCACGATCAGGCAACGGCGTCGTTTCCAGTAACGACGCAGGGTTAGTCTAGCGACCGCCGCGTTTCATCTCGTTGTTCTCTTTGACCAGCGCATGGTACGTGCGGCGGATTTCAGCGAGGTTGACCTGTGGCGGCGGATATGCCACGTCGAGGTCTTCCAAACTGTTGACGATGATCTGTGACACCGCCAAGTTGCGGAACCATTTGTGGTTCGCAGGAATGACAAACCAGGGGGCACGCTTGCTGCGCAGGAAAAGTTGACTAGAGATAACGATCTTGCCATGCTTTCCACACGAGGCCTTCGAAAGCGGGCTGCGGCGTCCGGCAATCAACGTGGGAGGCGACAGTGGCGGAACTCCATTTCTCGTTAACCGAGGCGACACTCGAGAACCAGAGCGTCGGTGCGCTGCAGCTTAGGGTGGCGCTCATCTGCGCGCTGGTGCAGATGTGCGACGGGTACGATGTCGGCTCGATTGGCTGGGCGGTCCCGGAATTGACGCATGCCTGGCATTTGGCGCCGCCGCTGTTTGCGCTCGCCTTTCTCTTCTCGAACATCGGCATCATGGTGGGGGCGCTCGTCGCCGGCCCGATCGGCGATCGCATTGGCCGCAAACCCCTGCTCCTCGGCAGTGTCAGCATCTTCGCCATCGCGTCGCTGTTGTCGGCGATCGCACCTTCGCTCTCCGTGCTCGCGGCGCTGCGCTTCTTCACCGGGCTGGGCATCGCCGGCGGCTTCGCCGGCACGACGGCGCTTACCGGCGACTACGCGCCCAAGCGGTTTCGCCAAACGCTGATCCTCGTCACCTTTACGGGCGCGCCGCTCGGCAGCTTCGTTGGCGGCCAAATCGTCGCGTTGATGCTGCATGAGGGGCTCGACTGGCCGAGTATTTTCGTGCTCGGCGGTCTCTTCCCGCTCGTCCTCGTGCTCGTCATGGCGTTCTTCATGCCGGAATCACCGCGCTATCTGGCTCAGCGGGCAAGCCTCACGCCGCGCGACCGCCTCGTACTCGAGCGGCTTGGCCTCACCGAGGGCAAGACCGATCCCAAAGCGCTCGACATCGCCCGCGGAAATCCGGTCAAGATGCTGTTCGGCGAGGGCTATGCGATGCAGACGATACTGCTGTGGGTCGTGTTCTTCTGCAGCCTCATCGACCTCTACCTCTTCCTCTTCTGGCTCCCCGAGATCCTGCACCTCACCGGCATGACGCCGGCCGAGGCGGTGTTCGCGACGAGCCTGCACGGGTTGGGCGGCGTCTGCGTCGTCTTCTATCTCGGCTTCGCCATGGACCGCTTCGGCGCCGACAAGGCGCTGTCGCTGCATTTCGCGATTGGCATCATCTTCATCGCCCTGATCGCGCTCGTGGCCGTGCCGTATCTCGCGCTCTTGGCGCTATGCTTCCTTACCGGTCTCACCGTCATCGGCAGCCAGACCGGCGCCAACGCCGCCTGCGGCGCGCTCTACCCGGCGCGCATGCGGACGAGCGCCATCGGCTGGGCGCTCGGCATCGGCCGTCTCGGCGGCATCGCCGCGGCGCCGCTAGGCGGGTTCCTCTTGGCGCAGGGACTGAAGCCGACTCACGTGCTGCTGAGCGCCTGCGTCTTCGCCGCCATCGCCACCGCGGCGACGGCGGGGCTTGCCGCCGCCGGCCGCCGCGTCTCGGCAGCGAGCATCGCCGCTTGAGGCGCTGGGCGAGCGACAAGGATCGAGCGCCCGAGACGAGGCCCTACGCATGGCCGCGCATGACCACGCAGCATTTTGCTTCCGTGGTGCTTCCGGGCCGGTTTTGCTTATATTTCCCATAATGCAGCAACGCCGCTAAGTAGCTGACTTAGCGGCGTTTTCTGGTTGCGGGGGTAGGATTTGAACCTACGACCTTCAGGTTATGAGCCTGAAGGTCTCTCGAGCGAAGATCTTGCCGATTGGAACGACCATCTCCACGGCTAATCCCAAGGGCCCGAATTCGACTGGTGCCGCGTCGCCTCGATCCCCCTCGGTAGATCAGATCCGACCTAGGACTTCCATCTATCCCTGCCGGCCGGAACGCGATGGAGACCCCATCGGACTCCGCGGCGGATTCCGCCGAGCGAGCCAGGAACCTTCCCAGCTTGGCTAATTACAACCTGGGAATCGGTTCGCACGCAAAGAAGGCTTCGTAATGATTCATGAACGCTTCGCTCGGATCGTGCGTCCTCCGACTTTTCGGTTCGAAAGCGCCGTTGGCGCGCATGAGCTGGTCTGAGGAGTTTTTCCCTATTCACTTTGGCGCCATATAATCGGAGCAATCCACGGTTACTCTGAAACCTTGCCCCTCTGCATGCGGATTACCCGGGTTGCGACGATACCGATCGACGAACCCGATCTTCCTCATCTTGTTGGCGTGCGAAAATCTTACCACTCGACGAGGATACGAGTGTGTGTGCATTTAGCTTCGGATAGGTCGTGCCCCCTGCTCCCCCAGCCTCACGACAAACAGACGAAGACCCTGTCGCGAACGACACATCAGGTCGATTCGCGGCGGCGGTGATCAAAGGGATCTAAGTCCATCTATGGAATTCCGATTACAAACTTTCGAATTCAGCGCCTCCAGTATACCTGCTGCTGGCCGTGGCCACGCCGGGAGCCTCAGGGCGGCGGACCACTCTGACAGGCTTGTTTATTAAAGTCTTTGATTCAGCGCTGAACGATCGGCGTCCTCGAAGACTTTCGGCCGCGTCAGGTCAGCTTATCCAAACCACCAATATTCTACGTCTTATCCTTGTCCTGGGTCCCGCGCGGACGAAAGGTAATCACGTTTCCCTTGTGCTCAACGGCGCTACCCAGACCTGCTACTTCTCGAAGAAACGTTCGGTAAGCCGCCATCCCTTCTTCCCCGATCACTGTTAAGTCGCGGCACCAGTCACGCGCGAGGTCAGCAATCATCAAATCGCCTTGCTTTGCGAACCAAGGCTGCACCAGTAGCTTGCCCTCACCGACATAGAGGTCCGCCTTCAACAAAAGATAGCGGAAATCGGAGTTCGGGCCGAGATCGCCCTTGCTCGCCTTGCCTTCAATGTCGTCGCCCACGAGAGTTTGAACGTCATAAGTGTAGTAGCGGCGGTCGAAGCGACCAGTCCAAGACCTCTCGTCAATACGTGGCGCCCGGTGAAGAGCGATCAATGCCGCATCCTCCTCCGTGTTGGCCTCAATTGCCAACACCGCGGTCTGGAAAACCGGACGCATCAATCTGACGTAAAACCGATTCGCAGACCCTTGCCGTTTAGTCATTTTCGCTGACTCCCGTCGGTCGAGCGAGACCATCTTCCGAACTTATCAGCAGCCCGGTTCCTCCGATACATAGCTTCGGATCGGTGTTTTTCGTCCGTCTCCGAATCTCTTCGAGGAGCTCCATCTCGTTCGCCGTCACCATGCGGGAGAAGACCTCGGTGATGACGCCCATGCGTTCGGGCCAATACTGCTCGAGCCCGAGCCGCATCAGATGTGCCACATCGACGTGGAGCGCCTCGGCCAGGTCCGGGATCTTGTCGAGCGGCACCTTGGTTTCGCCGGTCTTGAACATGGAGATGATGTTCGACTTCGGATAGCCGAGCTTGTGGGCGATCTCGGTATGGGTTGTCTCGTCCTTGAGCTTGTCAAGTGTCCGCTGGAGGAACTCTGTCATCCTTGTGGCGGCAAAAGGCGGTATCCGTTCGGATTTCGGGGTCATGAAGTGCTCCGGATTCTCCTGCACAAGAGCATCGTTGCTCATTACTCAATGTAGCGTTGTTCGATCAGAATGCTTGCGGGAACTGCGCGGGCAATGTTGGCGCGCAGATACAATTGATAATTCTGCGACGCCAAGCGGTAGGTATGCTGCACGGGGAACAAAGGTCGTCGCGCAGGCGCGGAATCGCGTGTCCAGGCGACGTTTCGCGGGTGTCTCCCTCGAACTCGGTATCGCCGCAGCAGTCCTTCCTGCGCGCGATCCGCAGCAGGGATCCAACGTGCGCTTCGCCGCAGAGGCGCGTGAGGCACAGATTAGCTTCCTGCCTTGCCTACCACAGTTGGGAGGCCGTGGTCGCGACGTCCGACGAACAGCTTGAACGGCACTTGCTAAGTTTGAGCGGCTTGCATTGTCCATCGATGTCCCAGGCCCGCGCATGCCCTAAAGGTGATCACCTGGAAAACGCAACCATCCGGGAAACCAGTTCGGGCGACGCGACACCAGGGCTAGGTCGGCTTGCCCTCGCTTTCGGGCCAGCGCGACATGAGCTCGTTGGCAGGCAGGGTCTGATCCAGCATCTTGCGCGCTTCCTCCAGGCCCGCGACGGGCAAGCCCTTCGGATCGAGAAGGCCGAGCTGCACGAGGAGGCCCGCCTGATCCCAACAAATGTGCTCGTGACAGAGCTTGTCGCCGCGAAACTTGGCGACAATCACGGTAGGCATCTCGAGCTGCTTGCCGCTCGGCGGGATCCCGGGGAGCAGATAGTCGATCTCCACCGTGCGCGCGAATACCGTCACCAGCTCAAGCACTACGGTGTCCGGCCCGACGATCTCGGACAGTACGGTCGAGTGTCGGTTCGATGGCTGCTTGGGGATGAAATGGTGGGTGTTAAAAGCGCTTGAGCATGTCCTGGCCGACACCACCGGTGAGCGTCGGCATTTCCTGAGGATTTCTCTGTTTCACCCCGCAACTTCCAATTGGATTGCCCGCACCGGTTCTGTAACGGCTCTGCCCATGGATTGGCACCCAACCCCTTCCAGGAATATCGGGCGGCCATGCCCGAAGAACACTGCCCCAGCGATTGTCTTTCCCCCGCTTGCGCATTGGTCGAACCTTGAGGCGCTTTCCTCGCCAGAAGTAATGACAAGGACGAGGATTAGAACACGCCACTCGAGTCCGGGAAGTGAGCGCATAGCTGTGCGTGAGCTTCGTCGCTCACGATGATAATGTAGCGACGTTTGATTTCAGTGCTCGCGGGAAATGCGCGGGCATGATGTGACGGATGAGCCGAGGTTTCGGAAGCGCGGGCAACACCACCGAGTTGCGGGGCTCGAGGAACGTTCGATCTTGGAGTGAGCCAAGATCCACCCGGCAGCCCGGTGTAAAGTTGCTCACCCTTGAGACGGGACGGGTTCCGGATCGACTTGATCTCTTGCGGGGCAAGCCCAAGGGGCCGCTGACGCGCCCAATCAGACACCGCGACGCCGCTGTTAGGAACCTGGGTCGGGGCCCGATCGCTGTCAGTTGCGCTTGGGGCGGCCGCTCGTCAAAGCTCTGTTAGTTCACTGTCATGCTGAGATCCGCGCGAGATCAGTATCCTGTCAGATTTGAGCGTGACAGGTTCGCGGGCCAGTAAGGTGACTCGTTCAATTTTCGTCAGGGCGCAGGAATTCAACTTAGCTCAACCACAATTATAATAATTGGCTGCGAACGCGCGTGGATTTGAATCATTATTGCGTGAGCCGAGTGTGCCTGAACTCCCTCTGGATCACAGATCAACCGGCCGAACGTTGCAGGGAGCGCCAACCGCACGAGCATACACGGGAATGTCGCCTTCAGCAGGGCGGCCAGGAGACCTCATACGCCCCCGCGCCTTCTACGACTGCCCAATGATTGCGCGGTGGCGCGTCAGCCAGCGCCGGGTCTCTATGGTTTTACGTCCTGTAACGATGAGGCTGGCAAATGGCTGACGAACGGAGAGGCATTTCATCGGATAGGCGAACTCCGGAAGATCACTTCTGAACGACATGCTTGTCCTCCCAATGATCTTTGCAAAACCAATATAGGCATCGAGGCGCAGGACTGTCGGAAAAAAATGCATGCGTATGTCCGTCGATCCCGAGCTTCAACCTCCGGTTACTCGGACTCACACGAAATGCGCTGCTCACGGCGGCGGTCGCGGAGCGCCCGTGCGCCATGCAGTCAAGGTTAGCAAGTGTTACAGGCACTCAATGAGGATATTGGTAGGACTCCCTACGCCGTCCGAGACCGTTGCTCGCGCGAGGTACTGCGGCAGCGACCTGCGGATCACGATAGATCCGCCGTCGAGAGGCGACCGCCTCGCACATCGTCGCCACATCGCCGGATTGACCCGGAATCGGCTCTAAGCGTTCGCGAGCCGAAGCCATCCGCAGTGCGAGCGTGGACGGCTTGACGACCTTATCTAGTCGGCTCGAAGCGCATATCGCCACGGCTCGGACAAGCTCGTCGGAGCGAATGGGTTTTAGCAAGCGTTGGTGGCGTTGAAGCTCGCGGCGAAATTGCAGGCCATGCCCCGTCACGACCACGACCTGCATTCCACGCTGTTTGGCTTCATCAGCAATCTCGATTCCAGACCCGTGGTCGCCGTCGCCCAGCATCGCATCGACTAACACAAGGTCATACTGCCGCGTTCGCAAATGCGAAAATGCCGCCGAGGCCGTCACGACGGCGTCGACGCCGTAACCCCGGTCTCGGACAACTGCTCCATGACCGATAGCACCTGGTCGTCGTCATCGACCACGAGTATGCGAATGGCGGCCCGTGTCAAACCGCGCCCTGCTCTTCATCGGTAACGAACCGAAGAGTTAAACGCAGGCGTTCTCAAGAAAATTCCGCCTCCCCGTCGCCGTGGGTCAAAGGTGGGCGTGGCGAAGTTCTTAAAACTACTGGCCGAGCCGGCCGAGGGCGCCGAGCGCGCCAGATGTCTCTCGGATCGATGACCTCGCAAGAGCGCGCAAAGACCGTGAAGAAGGCGGTATTCAGCGGTTTGCCAATCGTCCGCGTCGGTCGCGTTGTTGTAGGTCTATGACGGCAGCGGTGATCCGCCTGCAGACGATCTGCCGCTCGATGTCGCCCTGATCGAGCAGTTCGCTCGTGCGCTGCGGCGCAATGATGGCGTCGTCCTGTCCGTTACGGTCTACGAGGATGCAGGCCCATCGACACAGGAATGTGTGCGCGCGGAAGCAGGTCGTTCGTTCTCGGCGAACACGACGCGAAGCTCAATTTTGACACAACCGAAGGATGCGCCGGATCGAAGAATTTGACGTATACGTTCTGAGCTCAACGCCACGGTAACGGCAATGAATTTGGCGTCGAAACGAGTCCTCGCGCTTCTCACCGCTTTCGCCTTTGCCGCGCTCGCGGCAGGCACAGCCTTGGCCGACCCTGACCATCACCGCGACCGCGACTGGCAGCATCACGGTCATCATCACGATCATCGGCAGTATCCACCCGTCATCTACGGTGCGCCGATCTATGTGCCGGGGCCGGTGGTCGCGCCGCCAGCGGTCGTGTACGCGCCTGCATATGTCGCGCCGCCGCCCATTGTCTATGCTCCTGTCTATGGGCCGCCAAGCATCAGCGTAACCATCCCGCTTCGCTGACGAGAGGCACTCGCATGAAGAGAGTTATCAAGTCGCTCGGCCGTGGACGCATCGCTTTCGCGGCGTTCGCATTCTCGGGCATGTCCCTTCTTGCCCTGGATCCCGCGATCGCCCAGGGATGCGACGGCGGTCCGCTCAGCACGTCGTCCGGCAATCTCATCGGCAGCGTCATCGGCGGCGCCGCGGGCGGTTTGCTCGGCAACCAGATCGGCCACGGCAGCGGCAAAGGGGTTGCGACAGGGCTGGGAGTTGTCGGCGGCGCACTCGCCGGCGGCTACGTCGGCCGCTCATCCGAAGGCTGCCACAGCACGCTGCAACAAGCGTCACAACCGAGCGCCTACCATGCGGTGCGCGCGCAGCCCGCGCACCACGAGCCGACCGCGGCAAGCGAAACTCGCACCTGCCGTTACGTCCTGACACAAGCGGAGATCGACGGCCGCGAGCAGCGGGTCAATGGCATTGCCTGTCTCGATCCGGACGGGACCTGGAAGATCGCGTCCGGTCCTTCTGCGCATCGCGCTGCTGACGCCGATCTCGTGTTGCGAGCGCAACAGCAACTGCATCAACAGGGGTTCTACGTGCGGGACAACGTCGATGGCGAGTGGGGACCAGCGACCAGCTCCGCAGTGCGAAATTTTCAACGTGCGAATGGTTTGGCGTTGACCGGGCAACTTGATGCACCGACACAGGCAGCATTGGGCCTGGTTGCGGAACCCGTAGCGGCGGCGCCTGTGGCGGTCAGTGGTCAGGGCGGCCAGTTCGCGGCACCGGTTCCGGCCGCGGAAGCTCCAGCCATGGCGAGCGGCGCCTCGAGCGGAAATTAAGCTCCCATCGATCGCTTCGGGTTGCTATCTACACGGCATTACTTGTTGCGCCAGTTGTAGTAGGTGGCGACACTGATCCCCGCCTTGCGGCAGACCTCCTCTTCGGCCTGCCGCAAGATGAAGGCGATCTGCTGCTCGCTGAACCGCGTCTTCTTCATGGAACATGCTCCGCCCGGCCATGGACAGGTAAATTAGAAAATTCCAGCTACCCGCGGTCCAGCTTTTGGGGAGCAGGTAAACTCCGAGCGAACTAACCGGAAAAGGCCCCTCGTTGGGCACGGCTGCTCTCCGACTTCAGCGCGTGACCGCAACACGCCGCAAATCGAATGGCCGAGGAGAACGTCAGCGGGGGATGACATTTGGGAACCCCTCGGCGCTTCGCGCCTCGGGTGCGCGCCTTCGGCGCGCACTTTTTTAGGGAGCTTGGCTCGGCTTCGCCGGTACTCCACCCCCATTGGGTGCGTCCGGTGGTGGTTCTATCCCCCTGCCAGATCGGAACGCGCAAATAATGCGCCCAACCAGAGTATAGCTCCGGCCCAATCTGGCAAAGGGACTGTCGCCTCCGTCTGGCGGCGTATCGAGAACCCAGTAGCTGTCCAGGCCACAGCCGGGCGGAATGCGAATTCCCGGCGGTCGGTTCCGTAATCCTGATCTGTTATGGCAGATCACATTCGGTCGTGACATACGTCACACGCTGCAGAACGACCCGAGTAGCGCAATCAGACTGCAGCCAGATTCCAGGTTAGCGGAATCCATCCTTTGTCATTCTCCCTGATTAGAGGGAAAGGGCTTTCACCGATGACCTACATCGATTTTCCCGTCGGCTGCGGCTGCCTCATACCGGCGGTCAGTCGTCCCGCTATCGGCGTTTGTGATCAGTGCCGCTTGCATATGCTGCTTGGACCAGCAACACGTGGCTTTATTATAGCGCAAATTAGCACTGCAACTCCGCATTAGCGCCCTAACATTCTTGCGAATTCATCATCGCAATCGGAAATTGTCTGTGACTATTCGACCTTTAATTGTGAGAGGTCGAGACCTTCAAACCGAACCTTCGATAATTCAGCGAAGAGACGCGGCGGTCGATAACCCTCTCCATACACGGCCGAGACGTGATCACTCTCATGCCCAAGCAACGTGTCCTGTACGCGCTCCTCAACCCCGGCAGCGCGCAGCGCGTCCTTCATGGTGTGACGATAGGAATGAAACACTAGGCCGCGGGCCGTGACCGTGGCTTCACCAAGCGTCTTGCGCAGAAAGCGAGCGAACCACTTAGATGGATTTTCGCTTAAATATCCGCCCTTGCCAGTCTCGATCTCAGGAAAAAGACGATCCTGCCTTCGGTCTCGGCAGGCTTCTACGTGCAACAGGAAGCCAAGACGTACCAGTTCCGGGTGGACAGGCACATGACGGCGGGCCGCGCGCGTTTTCAAGCTCCTGCCGCCTTCAGAAGTAATGCACAAACACCAAACGCCATCTATCGCTCGAACATCGGCGACAAGGAGTTGGCAGAGCTCACCGAGGCGAGCACCGGTAAAGAGCCCCAGGAGCGGTAGCCAGTATCGGTGGTTTTTAACGTGATGCTCGCCTGGCTCATAAATTCGCCCGTCGCTCAGGCAGCCGGTGAACACGGGCGCCTTATAGATGGCGTTGAGCTCGTCCATTTTGAACGTCCCGCGCCCAATCTCGTTGGAGGGTAAGCCCGCCTTGATCCTCACTCCCACGGCGGGATTGTCATTGGTAAGCCCGCAGGACACACACCAATCGAAGAAGGCGTCAAAGATTGCCAGATACTTTTGATTGACCGTCGCCGGATCAAGCAGACGCAAGCCTCGCTCCGCAGCAGTTGCCGCTACCTCCTCGAGACTCACTGATGGAAATAGCTTTGTGAAATTCGACGGCAGCTTTGTCAGCAGGATGCGAAGCTCTCCGATCTCCGCCTTGGTGATCGCGGTCAGCGGCTTTTCTGCGCCCATCCGGCGGCACAGCAATTTAAGTGCGGCCTCAAAATCCATCAGTCGTTTGGGCCTGAGGTGCCCGATCCGTCGCTTCTCTTCGAGAAATTGCTCGACCACTGTATGCAATGGCGCGCCCACCATAATGGGCGCCGCCTCCGCGGTAGTGACGGGATCGCTCGCCATCGCCGCACCGCCCAGAAATCGACCGTACTCCGGTTTTGCATCCCAATTCCCGAGCGAGCGCTCCGTCTGGATCCAATGAAGCTGCATTGAGGCAATAGTCACGCCAAGACAAAGCAGCCGGTAGGCATCGCTGTCCTTTTCCATCTTAATATGGCGCTCTGCCAGAAAGGCATTGACGCGAGGTTCAGCCATTTTCCAATCGTGACGCTCCACTGCGTCGCGCCACTCGAAGAATAAGGCCTCGTGGTGTCCGCGCAGCATGGAGGCAGCCGTCGCGCTCACATCGCCGCCAGGGGGCGTATGGTCTACCGCAAAGCTTGTATCTGACCGTTCGTAGGCGTCGGTCACGAGCTCCCGATCCAGCCAAGCACGGACGAGGCGGTCTATTTCTTCTCTCGTCATTGCGCGCCGAACGTCCTGCCACAGTTGCTGAACCCGTGCCGACAAAACGGCAGCACGAAGCCGACTTAGAACTGGATCCCCTGTTCTCAAAGAGCGACCAAGTTCTCGCCTGCCGACGCCTTCGAAAATATCAACGGGCACCCGGCAGCGGAAATAAAAGAATCGACCCCGCCGGACGAGGTTCGAGGCAAGGACCATGGCGGCGTGTAGCAGGCTCGTGTAGCAGCCTAGCCGCCCCTGGACTTACCGCGTTGTTCCCGCTGAGGTTGGTGGAGCCGAGGGGAATCGAACCCCTGACCTCGACAGTGCGAACGTCGCGCTCTCCCATCTGAGCTACGGCCCCGACCGGGCGCGGACTATCGGAGGCGGGGCATGCGCCTGTCAAGGCTTGCACGCTCGCGGGCGGGGCGGCTCGCTTGCGCGGCGCAAGGTCAGCCTGTAGGGTCTGGCCGCTTTCAGCGGGAGCCTGTCGGGACATGGGCGGCTTTCTGGTGCCGGTCATCGACGTTGTGATCGTGCTCCTCAATCTCTACTGGTGGGTCATCATCATCGCCGCGGTGGCGAGCTGGCTCATCGCGTTCGGCGTCATTAACACTTACAACCGCACCGTCGCCCGCATCCTCGACACGCTTTACCGCGTCACCGAGCCGGCGCTGCGCCCGATCCGCCAGCTCCTGCCGAATTTCGGCGGGCTCGACATCTCGCCGGTGATCCTGCTCCTCATCATCTGGCTCATCGAGCGCGAGCTGACGCAGTTCGAATACTACGTCTATCGCCTATGACGGCGTCGCTGCCCTATGCGCGCGGCGGCGACGGCGTGCGGCTGAGGGTACGGCTCGTGCCGAAGGCCGCGTCGTGCCGGCTCATCGGCGTCGTCGACGACGGCGCGGGCGGTTCGGCCGTCAAGCTCGCGGTCAATGCCGCGCCCGAACGCGGCGCCGCCAACGAGGCGATGCTGAGAACTCCTGGCCGACGCGCTGCGCCTGCCGAGGACCGCGCTCGCCATCGCCGCAGGCGCGAAGGAGCGGCGCAAGCTCGTGCAGATTTCCGGCGACCCGGCGCGGATCGAGGCGGCGCTTTTGCCATGGCTCGGCTGATCGACGGCAAGGCGCATGCCGCCGCGCTGCGCGCCGCGGTCGCGGCGGCCGCGGCGCATCTCAAGCCGCGCGGCATCGTTCCGGGCCTCGCCGCGGTGCTGGTCGGCGACGATCCGGCGAGCGAGGTCTATGTCCGCAGCAAGGGCAAGGCGAGCGAGGAAGCCGGGCTCGCGAGCTTGCAGCATCGCCTGCCGTCCACGACGAGCGAATCCCAGCTTCTGGCGCTGGTCGCCGGGCTCAATGCCGATCCCGCCGTGGACGGCATCCTGGTGCAGCTGCCGCTGCCGAAGCAGATCGATCCGCAGCGCGTCATCGACGCGCTCGACCCGGCGAAGGATGTGGACGGCTTCCACGCGCGCAATGTCGGGCGGCTGTGGAGCGGCGGCGAGGCGCTCGTGCCGTGCACGCCCTATGGCTGCCTGCTTTTGCTGCGCGCGACGGTGGGCTCGCTCGCGGGCGCCGAGGCGGTCGTGGTCGGCCGCTCGAACATCGTCGGCAAGCCGATGGCGGCGCTGCTCTTGGGCGAGAACTGCACGGTGACGCTCGCCCATTCGCGGACGCGCGATCTGCCGTCCGTCGCGCGCCGCGCCGACATCCTCGTTGCCGCCGTGGGCAAGGCCGAGATGGTGCGCGGGTCGTGGGTGAAGCCGGGCGCCACGGTGATCGATGTCGGCATCAACCGCGTCGCCGGCGAGGGCGGCAAGCACCGCCTCGTCGGCGATGTGGCTTTCGCCGAGGCGGCCGAAGTCGCGGGCGCGATCACGCCGGTGCCGGGCGGCGTCGGCCCGATGACGATCGCGTGCCTGCTGCGCAACACGGTCGTCGCAGCCTGCCGCCGCCGCGGTGTGCCCGTGCCGGACGGGCTTTAGTCCATTCCCTCGGGCACGAGCACGAGCCGGCCTGCGACAGCTCCATTCGCCACCAGGCGAAGCGCCGTGCCCGCCTCCGCAAGCGGAAGGCGAGCGGCGATGCGCGGCCGTATCTTGCCCGCCTCGTAAAGCGCGAAGAGATCGCGCTGCACCGATGCTACGCGATCAGGCCAGCGCTCGCGGTAGTCCGACCATTGCAGCCCCGCGACCGCGATGTTCCTGACCAGGAGGTAATTCGCCTTCGCCTCGGGAATGCGGCCCGCGGCAAATCCTACGACGACGAGCCGCCCGCGCCAGGCAAGCGCGCGCAGCGCCGCGTCGAACACATCGCCGCCCACGGGATCGAGCACGATGTCCGCCATTGCGCCTCCGGTCGCTGCGCGCACCTGTTCGCGCAAGGCTTCGCGCAGGTCGGGCCGGGCGAGATCGATCACATGATCGGCGCCGGCTTCGCGCGCGAGCGCGGCGCGCTCGGGCCGCGACACGCCGGCCAGGACGCGCGCCCCCATCGCCTTCGCAAGCTGCACCGCCGCCATGCCGACGGCGCCGCCGGCGCCGGTCACGAGCACGGTCTCGCCCGGCTGATAGTTCGCGCGCTCCATGAGCGCGAAATGCGCCGTCTGATAGACCAGCCCCATCGCCGCCGCGTCGGCGAACGGCACGGCGTCCGGCAGCTTCCAGCAGCTTTTGGCGGGCGCGAGTGCCGCTTCGGCATAGGCGCCGTACTCCAATGCGGCGAGTACCCGGTCGCCCGGCGCGAGGCCGGAGACGCCGGGCCCGACAGAAGCGACGATTCCGGCGAGGTCCTTTCCCGGCACGAACGGAAAGGGCGGCAGGCGCTGATAACGCCCCTCGACCACGAGCAGGTCGGGATAATTGACGCCGATCGCGCGCGCCGCGATCACGACCTCGCCCGGACCCGGCACCGGCTCCGGCACTTCCGCGAGTGCCAGGCTTTCGGGCGGCCCGAAGGCGCGGCAGAGGATCGCCTTCACCGCTTCCCGTCGCCGAGCATCGCGTTCGCCTCGCCGAGCGCGGGATAGGAGAGATCGCCAGGCGCCGCGCGGAATTCCGGCGCAAGCGGCACCGGCACCGCGGCGATGCGCCGGCCGCCCGCCGCGAGGCCCCATGCGAACAGGCCGCGCGCGACGAAATGCGGATCGCGCATTGCCTCCTCGACCGTCACCGCGACCGAGCAGCAGAGATCCTTGCCGGCGAACGCGGCCTCCCAATGCGCGGCCGCGCGGGCGCCGATGAGGGATGAAACGGCGTCCGCCGTCGCGCGCGGATCGCGCCGGTCGTCGCGCAGAGCTTCGCCAAGGCCGATCATGTCGCAGAAATTTTTCCAGAACCGGTCCTCGAGCGGTGCCGCGGCGACGAAGCGGTCGTCCGAAGTGCGATAGACCCGGTAGCGCGGCGAGCCGCCGGTCACCAGCTCGCCGCCCGGGCGCGGCCAGTTTCCCGCGACAAGCCCGCTGCCCATCGCCCAGTACATGAAGGGGAAGAGATTGTCCGACATCGACACGTCGAGCCGGCATCCTTCGCCCGACGATGCCCGGCGCTGCAACGCCATCAGGATGTTGATGACCGCGGGATAGGCGCCGCCGCCGATATCGGCGATGAGCGCCGGCGGCACGACCGGCGCGCCGTCCACGCCGCACGACAGCAGCAGCATGCCGGTCTCGGCGAGATAGTTGAGGTCGTGCCCCGCGTCATCGGCGCGCGGGCCGTCGCTGCCGTGGCCGGTGATGGCGCAATAGATGAGGCGCGGGTTCGCCGCCTTCGAGCTGTTCATAGCCGATGCCGAGCCGCTCCATCACGCCGGGCCGGAACTGCTCGACCACGACATCGGCGCGGGCGAGCAGCGGCATGAGCCGCGCCACCGCGCCTTGCGCCTTGAGATCGATCGCGATGCTGCGCTTGCCGCGATTGAGCAGCGCGAAATTGACCGACGATTGGCCGAGGCGCGGCTCGTAGCGCCGCATCTCGTCGCCGCCTTCGGGCCGCTCGATCTTCACGACCTCGGCGCCGGCTTCCGCGAGGATCAAGGTCGCGAGCGGGCCGGGCAGCAAGGTCGTGAAATCGACGACGCGGAGTCCGTCGAGCGGCTGCATCACTTTTCCTTCGCGCGCTGCTTGCGCTCGAACGCGACGCGCGCGCGCCGCGCCGGAACGAAGCCGCGCTCGCCATAGGAAGCGAACAGCACCTCGCTGATCGCGAAATGATGCGCGAGCCCGCTCCGCTCCAGAAGCGCGATCGGCCCCGCCGGATAGCCCAAACCGAGCCGCACCGTCAGGTCGAGATCGTCTGCGGTGGCGAGCCCCTCGTCGAGTTTTTGGAGCGAAGCGTTGAAATAGGGCCGCACCAGCCGGTCGATAATGCGGCCCGCGAAATCGTTGCACAGCGCGACTTCGAGGCCGGCCGAAGCAAAGAACATCTGCGCCGCGTCGATCGCCGCTTGCGGCGTTTTGGGCTGGCGCACCAGCTCCACGAGATCGGACGGCGGGTCGTCGCCGAGGCGGAAGCGGGAAAAACCCACGACGTTCGAGCCGTCATCCGCGTGGACGGCGAGACATTCGCTGCCGAGCTCGACGAGCACCGCCGCGAATTGCTCGGGCGCGGCAAGGCGGGACAGGCCCGCACCGGCGCCGAGCAGCAACGCGATCTCGCCCGTCTCGCGCGCGCGGTCGAGAGCCGGGTGAGGCGCGGGAAACGAGCGGCTGGCGCCCAGATCGATCAGCATGTCACCTCCGCGAAGAGCTGCGGCAGCGCCCTGCGTCCTTCGACTGCGCGTGCGTCGCACGCTTCGCTCAGGATGAGGACTCTTCTTTCTGCCTCATCCTGAGCGGAGCCCCGAAGAGGCGAAGTCGAAGGACGCACTTTCATTTCCCCGTCAATCCCCGCCGAACATCGCGTCGCGCTGATAGCGATAGAAACCTTCGCCGGTCTTCCGGCCCAAAAACCCGGCGGCGATCATGCGGCGCACCAGCGGCGGGCAGGCGGCGCGCGGATCGTTGGTGCGGCCGTAAAGCGCCTCGCACAGCAGAAGCTGCGTGTCGAGGCCGATGAGGTCCAACAACTCGAGCGGCCCCATCGGGTAGCCCAGGCCCCGCTTCACCGCGCGGTCGATCGCGGCGGGCTCGGCAACGCCGCTCTCGACGAGGCGGATCGCGTCGTTGTTGAACGGCACGAGAAGAGCGTTGAGGATGAAGCCCGGCGCGTCCTTGGTCTTGACCGGGCGCTGCCCCATGCGCTCGCAGAAGCGCCAGGCCGAGGCAAACGACTCCTCGCTCGTGCGCAGGCCGGGCGACATCTCGACGAGCTTCATGAGCGGCGCGGGCAGGCAGAAATGCATGCCGACGAAGCGCTCGGCCCGGCCCGAGCCGGCGGCCAGCTCGGTGATCGAGAGGGTCGAGGTGTTGGAGGCGAAGATCGTGTGCGGGGCGCACGCGGCATCGAGCCGCGCCAGAAGCTCGTGCTTGACGCGCAAATCCTCGAACACCGCCTCGATGACGATGTCGCATTGGCCCATATCCTCGATCCGCGTCGTCTGGGCAAGGTCGGCGAGGATGCGCGTGCGCTCGTCCTGCGAAAGCTTGCCGCGCTTTACCGATTGATCGAGGAAGCCCTCGCTCTGGCGGCGCGCGCGGGCGAGCGCGTCGGCGCTGATGTCGTAGAGGATCGTGCGGAAGCCGGCGCGCGCGGCGACGAGGGCGATGCCTGCGCCCATCGTGCCGCTGCCGGCGACGCCGACGGTCGCGATCTCAGCCATCGCCCGCATCCCTGAAACTGCGGCCGATGAACTGGCGGTGGATTTCGTTGGTGCCCTCCCAGATCTGCGTCACCTTGGCGTCGCGAAACAGGCGCTCGACGCGGAAATCCTTGCAATAGCCATAGCCGCCGAAAAGCTGCACCGCGTCGGTCGCGATCCGCATCGCGAGGTCCGAGGCGCGCAGCTTCAGGATCGAGGCCTCGACCGCGAAATCCGTGGCGCCCGCATCGACCAGCCGCCCCACATGCCAGAGCCACGCCTCGGCGAGTGCCAGGTCGGCGGCGAGGTCGGCGATCTTGAACTGGATGCCCTGGTTCTCGATGACGCGGCGGCCGCCTTGGCGGCGCTCGTTGACGTAGGCGACCGCGTCCTCGAAGGCGGCGCGCGCGATCCCGAGCGCATGCGCGGCGACACTCGGCCGCGAGGTGTTGAGCGAGGCAAGCAGGATGCGCAACCCCTCGCCCGGCGCGCCCAGCAAATTGGCGCGCGGCACGCGGCAGTCATCGAACGCCAGCGCAGCGGTCGATGACGCGCGGTGGCCGAGCTTGTCCTCGGTGCGCAATACGGAAAATCCCGCCGCGCCCTTCTCGACGACGAGCGCGGTGATGGCTTTGCGCGGATCGTCGATGCCCCCCCATTTGCCGAACACGAGGGTGAGATCGGCCACGTCGCCATTGGTGATGAAGCTCTTGCGCCCGTTCACCACGACCGCGTCGCCGTCCGCGGCAAAACGCGTCGTCATGCCGGTGGCGTCCGAGCCCGCCTCGGGCTCGGTGATGGCGAGCGCGCCCAGGCCGCCCGCGGCGATGCGCGGCAGGAGGCGGCGCTTCTGCACCTCGGAACCGAACGCGACGACCGGCCGCATCGCGTGGAAGGTCGTGGCCCAGATGATCCCGGTCGAGGCGCAGGCGGCGCTGAGTTCCCGCACCGCGGCGAGATAGGCCACGTAGGAAAGCGGTGCGCCGCCATATTCCTCGGGCACGAACATGGCGTTGAGGCCCAAGCCGTTCAGCGCCGCGACATTGTCCCAGGGAAATTCGCCGGTGCGGTCGTGGTGCTGCGATTTGGGCGCGATCTGGCGCGCCGCAAGCGCGCGCACGCTGGCAAGCAGCAGCGCCTCCTCGGGCGAGAATGCGACCGACGCATCGAGCCGGTCGAGCACGCTCGGCCGGCCCATGTCAGCGGTCCTCGAACCGGGCTTTGCGCTTTTCGAGAAAGGCGCGGAGCCCCTCGTCGGCGTCGTGCGTGCGGTAGGCCAAGGTCGAAAGCTGCGCCTCGATCTTGAGGCCTTCGGCGAACGGCACCTCGCCCGCTGCCCTGACGGCGCGCCGTGCGAAGGCCAGCGCGCGAAGACTGTATTGCGTCATCGTGCGAGCGAACGCCATGCCGGCCGCCAAAGTGTCGCCGTCCTCGATGCGGTTGACGAGGCCGATGCGTAGCGCCTCGTCGGCGGCGACGATGCGGCCGGAGAGGATCAGCTCCATCGCGCGCGCCTCGCCGATGAGGCGCGGCAGGCGCTGCGTGCCGCCATAGCCGGGGATGAGGCCGAGCTTGATTTCCGGCAATCCCATGCGCGCGCCGGGTCCGGCGAGGCGGAAGGTGCAGGCGAGCGCCAGCTCGAGCCCGCCGCCAAGCGCGAGGCCGTTCAGAAGCGCCACGGAGAAGACCGGGAAATCGTCGAGCCGGGAAAAAAGTTTCTGGCCGCGCTCGGAGGCCGCGAGGTCGGCGGCAAGCGGGCGGCCGCGCAGCTCTTCGATATTGGCGCCGGCGCAAAAAGCCTTGTCGCCCGCGCCGGCGATGAGGAGCGCGCGCGCGTCGCCCTTGGCCACCTCGTCGAACGCAGTCTCGAGCTCGCCCAGCACCGCGTTCGAGAGCGCGTTGAGCGACTTGGGCTCGTCGAGCGTGATGAGCGCGAATTCCTCGCGCCGGGCCAGGCGCACGGGCATGTCAGGCTCCCTTCTGCCGCTCGTGCCATTCTACCGGCTCGAGCGCGATGCGTCCCGCCTTGGCCCATTCGACCAGCTCGCGCTTCAAGACCTTGCCGCTCGCGGTCAGCGGGAACCGGTCGAGCGCCACGAAATATTCCGGCATGTCGTAGATCGAAAGGCCGCGCGCGCGCAGGTGCGCGAGGATCGCCATCGGGTCGGGGCGCGCCACGCCCTGCGGCACGATCGCGAGGCACACCTTTTCGCCGAGCCGCCGGTCGGGCACGGGAAACGCCGCAGCGCGCGCCACGTCCTCATGCTGGATCGCGAGGTCCTCGATGTGCGCGGGATAGATGTTGTGGCCGCCGCGGATGATGAGGTCCTTCTTGCGGCCGAGTATTTCGAGGCAGAGGTTCCGGTCGAGCCGGCCGAGATCGCCGCTCATGAACCAGCCGGAGCGGTTGAACGACGCTTCGGTGGCGAACTGGTCGCCGAAATAACCCAAGGCGAGAACGCCGCCGCGGCCGCCGATCTCGCCGACCTCGCCGGGCACGGCTTCGGTGTCGGGATCGTCCGCCTTGAAGATGCGGACCTCGTAGCCCTTGCCGGCGCGGCCGCAGGTCTCGACGATGGTGCGCGCGTCGTCGTCGGGCAGCGTGTATTGGTGCGAGCCGTTCTCGGTCATGCCGTAGATGTTCTGCGGCACGATGCCGCGATCGAGGAAATCCTGCGCCGTCTCGCGCGGGATGGGCGCGCCCGCCATGTAGAAGATGCGCACCTCGCCGAGCCGCTCGAGCCCGCGCTTCCGTGCCGCGTCGAGCATGTCCATGGCGTGCGTCGGCACGCCCATGACGTAGGTGGCGCCGGTCGCGAGCAGCCAGTCGAGCGCGCTCGTGCCGGGCGGCGGGTCGTTGACGACAAGCTCGCACCCGGCGACGAGCGACTGCTCGAGCGCGACCGTGGCGATGTGGTGCGACAACGGCGACAGGCTCAGCAGCACCGTGCGCGCATCGTGCTTCCAGTCGGCGACCATGGCGCGGCCGTTGGCGAGAAGCGTGTTGTCGGAATGGAGCACGCCCTTGGGCTTGCCCGTCGTGCCGGACGTGAAGGCGAGATAGACGATCTTGTCGGGATTGTGGTCCGGCGGCGGCGGCGGCGGCGATGCGCCATCGGGCGCGGGAAAGGGCGCGGCCTCGCTGCCGGCGGATGCTGCGCCGTGGCGCGGCTCGAGCCGGTAGATGCGGCGCAGCGACGGCACCGCGCGCGCCAGCGCGAAAATGTCGCCGCCCGCGCCGAAGCCCGCTTCGGCGACAAGCGAAGAGGCGCGGATGCCGGCCACGAGCTCGACGATCTCGGCTGCGCCGTAGGAGCGGTGGAGCGAGGGATTGACGACATAGCCGTTGCGCGAGCATGCGAGCATCGCTGCCACGGTCTCGGCCCGGTTCGGCAGCCACACCGAGACGCGCTCGCCCGGGCGCAGTCCGGCCGCGTGGAGATCGCCTGCGACCGCGTCGGTCCAGCGCAGCAACGCGGCCCAAGTGAGCCGCCGCGTGCCGTCGCGCAGCGCGAACGAATCGGGCCGCGCCTCGGCATGGTGGTGCAGCAGCGCGTAGAGCGTCTCGTTCCGCCACACGCCGTCGGCGTAATGACGCCGCGCGGCGGCGGGATCGTGCAATGTGAGGATCGGGCCCACGAGCGCGAAAATACGCGGAAGCCGGGAGCCGCGTCACCCCCCCCACCCTGACCCTCCCCCTCAAGGGGGGAGGGAATTTGCGGCGAGCGCGGCGAAGGCGCTCTCGAACGGCGCGCGGTCGCCGGAGATTCCGGTCTCGTTGAAAATCTCGGCGGTGAGCGCCTTGACGCTCGCCTCGTCGAGCGCGACGCCGTTTTGCGCGAGGTAGGATTTCGCGGCTGCGATCGCCTCGTCCATCTCGCCGCCGCGCTTGTACTGCTTGTAATAGTCGTGCCGCCCGCCCGTGCCGAGCGCCTCGGCCAGGAGATCGGTGAAGTTCTTCACCGCGAAGGGATAGCGCGCTTCCGCGCCCGACAAGGCGCGGTGGCAGGCGTGGTAGAGCGTGACGAGCACCTCGACGCCGGCCGCGGCAGCGGTCTCGGCGACGCGGGCGTGGAGTTCGCGCTCGTGCTCGGGATGGCGCGCGGCCGGACCGCCGCAGGTGTAGCCGAAGCCGCGCTCCTGCGGGATCTCTATGAGCTCGACATTGGGCATGGCAGAGAGCAGCGCGGTCACGCTCTCGGCGACGCCGGCGATGCCCTCGTGCTCGTGGATGGCGACGCGCTGGCGCGGCAGGTCGGCGCGGAATTTGGGCGTCAAGCGCGGCAGCGCCTCGACCAGGAACTTGGCGATGTGGCCGAACTCGAAAGCGGGCTTGGCGTAGTCGTGCCAGTTCTCGCCGAACTGCTTGGTGCAGGACGGGCACCAGGACAGGACGCGCTTCGGCGCGACCTTGGCGAAGGCATCGTAAGTGTGGCCCGCGACCTTGGCGTAGGTGTCGAGATCGGCCTCGTGGAAATGATAGACGCCGCAGCAATGGCCGGGCCCGCCCATCACCTCGAACGAGACGCCGAGCGCCTCCAAGATGTCCATGACGTTGAACACGAGGTGCGGCGTCCGCAGCACGTTGCAGCCGGTGTAGAACACAAAGTCCGCCGTGCCGGCGCGATGCTGCCGGTTGACGCGATCGAGCGCGTCCGAAGGCGCCTGCATGCTCGAAAGGAGCCGCACCGAATGCGACATGGTGCGGAAGCGCCGCCGCGCGGCATCCGCGCGCTCGGTGGCGCTGTTCGCGAGCCGCTTTCGCATGCGCTCGATCGAGACCCACTGGCGCACGTTGATGCCCTCGGGGCAGGCGGCGCTGCACTGGGCGCTGCCGTTGCACGCCTCGACCCAGCGCGCGGCCTCGTCCGACCGGCCGCCCTGCGTCAGCGCGCCGAGGCCCAGCGCGATCTCCTTGGCGCGGCCCTTGTCGAGGCCGGCGAGCGGCGCGGTCGGGCACGCCTCGACGCATTTGCCGCACGCGGTGCAGCGGCCGAGATGCTCGGCTTCGGTGCGCTCGAGATAGTGCAGATAGTCGTCCATCGCGGGGCGATGCTACGTCACAGGCCGGACGACATCCAGGACTGGTGAATGCCGCACTCGGTCTTGTCGAGCCCGGCCCAGCGCCCGGCGCGCGGATCGCCGGCGGATGCGGCAGGCGCGGTGCAGGGCGCGCAGCCGATCGAGCGATATCCGGACGCGGCAAGCGGATGGGGCGGAAGTCCGCGCGTTTCGAACTCGCAGCCGATCTCCGCCTCGCTCCACGGCGCCAGGGGATTGAGCTTGATGCGCGGCCCGTCGGGCTCGATCACCGGCAGCGCCCGGCGCTCGCCGCCGTGATAGCGCTTGCGGCCCGAGACCCACGCGGAGAAACCGGCGAGCGCGCGGTTCAAGGGCACCGCCTTGCGCAGCGCGCAGCACGCATCGGGGTTGCGGCGCCACAGCGTGCCGTCGGGATCGCGCGCCGCCACGGTTGCCGGGTCGGGCGCGAGCGAGCGCACGTCGCGCAAGCCCAGCCGCGCGACGAGGGCGTCGCGATAGGCCAAGGTCTCGGGGAAGTGTTTTTGGGTGTCGAGGAAGAGGACCGGCGTCGCAGGATCGATCGCCGCCACCATGTGGAGCAGCACCGCGGCTTCCGTCCCGAACGAGGAGACAAGGCAGAGGCGGCCGCGAAACTCGTCCTCGATCATCGGCCGCAGCAGCGCCTCGCCGGCCAGATGCCCGTAGCGCGCGGCAAGCGCGGCCGCGTCGGGCTGAGGCGACTGGGACTGGTCCAGCATCGAATCATTCCGCGGGCGGACGGCAACAGCGAGCAGCGCTGTGATAGGGAGAATAATCTACTGAATTTTATAGTCAATAATATTGTTTCACACTTATATTATGTAGTCAATTGCCCCAGCTCTCCACGACCCTCTCCGCCCCAAGGGGCGGAGAGGGAGGGACCCGCGCAACGGGAGGGTGAGGTGGGGGCTACTGCGTCAGGCAGATATTGAGGAGGGCGGTCTTGCCGTCCTTGACGGCCCTGAGTCCGGTCTCGATGGCGCTCTTGAGCTCGCCGACTTTCTCGACTTTTTGGCCGTGCAGGCCGAACGGTTTCGCAAGCTCGGCATAGTCGGGCCCGTCGATATGGACGCCGTGATACATGTCGGCGCCCAAGGCGACGCCGTCGGGATAATGGTGCAGGTGGCCCTTCTGCATCGCCGCGTATTTGCGGTTGTTCATGACGAAGATCATGACCGGCAGGTTGTTGCCGCGGGACGCGCCGAGGGCCTGCACCACCGGGTTGTAGAGGAACGAGCCGTCGCCGACGACGAGCGCCACCGGCCGCTCCTTCGCGGCGAGCCGCACGCCGAGCGCATAGCCGGTGCCCTGCCCCAGCCCGCCGCCGACTCGGAAGTAGCTTTGCGGCGTGGTCCACGGCAGATGCTGCTGGAGGGGCTGCGAGTGGGTGATGGTTTCCTCGACATAGATCGTGTCGGCGGGCATCGCATCCCGCATCGCGCCGATGAGCGCCAGCGGATGGATGCCGTTGCCGGAAGCGGCCGCCTTCTTCTCGGCGTCGATCTCGGCGGCGACCATCTGGTCGTGCTCGCGCGCCCAGCGCTGGCGGCGCTCGGCGGTTTTCGGCGCCGTGACGCCCGCCGCGCGCGCCGCTTCGGCCAGGAGCTTCAGGGAGGTCGCGACCTCGCCCTCGAGATATTCGTCGGCCATCAGGGTCTGATAGACCATCGAGCCTTTGAGCGGATTCTCGTCGATCGCCACGATCGTGCCCGACGGCCGGTTGGACGGCGGATACCACGGCGCGCGGCAGCTCACGAGAAGCACCAGGTCCGCGTCCTTCAGATAGCGGTCGATGCGGTAGCCCAGATGCATCGGATGGTTCTTCGGGAAATTGGCGTAGGACGCGCCGCGCTGGCCGACCGGGGCGCCGATGAGATCGGCAAGCTCGACGAGCGCCGCAAAGGCGTTCGGATCGCGCCCGGCATTGTCGGCGAGGATCACCGGGTTCTTGGCCTTGGCGACGAGCGCGGCGATGCGCTCGACATCCGATGGCTTCGCCTGCGTCCTGGGCGGCTTCGGCACGGTGCGCTTGCCGTCGGGCGCGGTCCACGGCTGCAGCATCGTCTCGAGCGGGACGTTGAGATAGACCGGGCCCGCGGGCGTCCTCTGCGCGAACTCGGTGGCGCGGATCACGCTTTCATAAAGCGTATGGATGCTGCCGACCTGGGTCGCCCACTTGGTCACCGGCTCGACCAGGCGCTGCGTGCCGCCGACGATGCTGAGGCTGCGGTACCACTGGCCCTCGATGTCGAGCTGCGGGTTCTCGCCGAAGGTCAGGGATTCGCCCGACATGATGACCATCGGCACTTCGGCCAGCACCGCCGAGTGCATCCCGGCCGTGCCCTGGAGCAGGCCCGCGCCGGCGTGCAGCAGCACGCCCTGCGGCTGGCCGGTCATCTGCGTGTAGCCCATCGCCATGTCGACGGCCAAGGTCTCGTGCCAGCAGTCGATATATTGCGGGCCCGGCTTCTGGTTCACCTTCTGGCGCGCCATCGCCTCCCAGACGGGCGACCATTCCGAGCCCGGCGAGGAGATGAGGTAATCGGTCCCGAGCGTGCGGAACGCCTCGAGGATCGCCTCGCCGCCATCGCAATACTGCTTCATCGACATGCCCGTCCTCCCGTTGATGGCCGGCATAATACCGGACGGGCAAGGCGATGCCAGACTCTTGGCCGCGCGCCAGTCATCACATTTTTGCCTGCCGCACTGCGCCGGCGCACCCCCACCCTGCCCTCCCCCTCGAGGGGGGGGGGGATTCCTTGCAATCGCAACTAAATTTCCCGCAAAACCCCCTCCCCCCTCGAGGGGGAGGGTTGGGGTGGGGGGTTACGGAGGCGCGGTCGCGTTTTGCGCGTCTTGAGGGCGCTGTGGCGGGGCCGCAAATTGGGTTCGTTCCGCGAATTTGCGTTTTGCGCGGCGCTGCTGGCGCGACGGCAGCGGCGCGGGCACGGCGGCCGCTTCCGCTTCGCGGCGGCGGGCCTGGAGGCGCTCGAGCGCGATGGTGGCGCGGTGGAGGGCGCGTTCGATCGCGGCTTCGTAGCGCGAGAGAGCGGTCATGCGCTGCTCGGGCCAGGCCGGCATGTCCGGTTTTTGCGGCTCGCGCTCGGCCCGCGGCGGCGCGTCGCCTTGCGAGGTGACCGCTTCCTCGATCTGCGCGTTCGTGAGGTTGCGCACCACGTCGTAGGCGATCGAGGCGAGGGTCGGCGGCGGCTCCCACGGTTTCCGGTCTTTGGGCGGCTCGGGCGGGTTTTCCTGCAGCTCGGCCAGCACGTGCTCGCGCATCTCCTCGCGCGCGTGCTCGTGCGCGTTGCGGATCGCTTCCTCGTTGATCGCGGCGGCCTCGGTCCGCCACACCCGGCGCAGGCGCCAGTTGCCGAGCACGATGCGGTCGGCGAGCACGTCCTCGGCCTCGCCGACCGGATCGAGCGCCTGCCGCATCGCTTCGTTGAAGCGGCGGAAATCGTCGGGGTCCTCGTCCACGAGCAGAATATGCTCGGCGGCGAGGCCGTGGCGCAGCGCGTTGCGGCGCGACTGCTCCTTGCCCTCGGGCGTGCGCGGGCCGGTGCTGTTCTCGGCGTTGCGGCGGTTGGCCGCGATCTGTGCGTCGGATGCCATCTGCGACTCCTGGCTTGAGTGTACGCATAAGATCACGCAAAATGAGTACACTGTCAAGCTGCGCCGAAGCGACGCGAACGACGTTAAAGAGGTGCTGTCTCCAACACGCGCGGGAAAAGGAGCGGATGAAATGGTGTCGATGGTCAAGGACAAGGTAACGGAGAAGGCGATCGAGAAGGCGGCCGACGCCATCGACGCGCTCGCCGAGCGCGCCAAGGACGCGCTCTACGGCATGGCACGGCAGGCCGAGCAGCTCGAAGCCGGCGATATGCGCGACAGCGCGTGGCGCATGGCCGAGCGGGCGCGGGCCCAGGCCGGTGATCTCTTTTCGCGCGGCCAGCGCACGGCGAGCGCAGTGCGCAGCCAGGTCGAGGAGCAGCCGTGGATCGCCATCGCCGTCGTCGGCGCGTTCGCGCTGGTGCTGGGCTACGCGCTGAAGAGCCGGTAAGGGGCGTCAGCCGAACCAGCCCATGGCGCGCGACAGGCGCTCGAGCGCCACGTCCGGCATCTTCTCGAGGCAGACGGCATAGACCAGCGCCACGAGGCAGATCGCGGTATAGGCGAGCGTCGCGCTCATCGGGCTCTCGACGCTGCGGCGGAAGCGGCTGGCGGCGGTGCGCAGGCGGGCGGAATCGATCACGGGCACACCTCGAAGGCGGAAGCGCCCCATTGAACGAGGGCGCCATGCCGCGCGTTCCCGCGGGCCGCGCGGTTCGATAGGATGGCGCTTGGGAGGAGACATCCATGGCCAAGACCATCATCACCTGTGCCGTCACCGGCGGCGGACCGATCGGCAAGCACCCCGCCATCCCAACGACGCCCAAGGAGATCGCCGACGCCGCGATCGGCGCCGCCAACGCCGGCGCGGCGGTCGTCCATATCCATGTGCGCGAGCCCAAGACCAGCCAGGGCAGCATGGAATTGGCCTATTACCGCGAGGTGGTGGAGCGCATCCGCCAGAGCCGCACCGACATGCTCATCAACCTGACCACCGGCCCCGGCGCCATGTTCGTGCCGTCGAAGGAGGATCCGGGCAAGGCCGGACCCGGCACCAACATGTGCACGGCCGAGGTGAGGACGCGGCACGTCGTGGAACTCCGGCCCGACATCTGCTCGCTCGATCTCTGCACCATGTGGAGCCGCGTGCGCGCCTTCATGAACGTGCCCGAGATCCTGATCGAGATGGCCAAGACGGTGCGCGCCGCGGGCGTGCTGCCCGAGCTCGAATGTTTCGACACGGGCGACATCGTGCTCGCCAAGGAATTCCTGCAAGCGGGCGTGCTCGAGGCGCCGCTTCTGTTCCAGCTCGTGCTCGGCATCCCCTATGGCGCGGCGGCGACGCCCGAGACCATGACCTATATGCGCAACCAGCTGCCGCCGGGCTCGCGTTGGGCCGCGTTCGGCATCTCGCGCCAGCAATTCCCGATGCTGGCGCAGGCCGTGCTCTTGGGCGGGCACGTGCGCGTCGGGCTCGAGGACAACCACTATCTCGATCGCGGCGTGTTCGCATCCAACGCGCAGCTCGTCGAGAGGGGCGTCGAGATCATCCGCCTTCTGGGCGGCGAGCCCGCGTCTCCCGACGAGGCGCGCCAGCTCCTGGGCCTCGCCTCGGTGAAGGCGCGCGCGGTGGCGTAGAGGCTGTCATTGCGAGCGCAGCGAAGCAATCCCCGGCGGGATTGCTTCGTCGCCTTCGGCTCCTCGCAATGACAGGCAAGGCTAGAGCCGCAGCACGCGCTCGGCGTTCTTGTGCGCGATCTTTTCCTTGTCCTCGGTCGAGAGCGGCAGCCCGTCGAGCCACTCGCGGCCCAATTTGTTCGATTCGAACGGCCAGTTGACCGAGAAGATGACGTTGTCGACGCCCATCGCCATGACGGAGCACAACAGCGCGGGGGTGTAGAAATTGCCGCTCGTGGTGATGACCGTGTTGTCGCGCAGATATTCGGTCGAGCTGCGCTTGAGGCCGCGATGCGCGAAGGCGCCCCTCGTGTGGTCGTCGAGCCGGTGCAGCCAGAACGGCAGCCCTTCGCCCAAGTGCCCGAGGATGATGGTGAGCTTCGGATGCGCGTCGAACAGCCCCGCCGCCATCAGCCGCAGATAGTGCGTGCAGGTTTCGGCGGCGAAGCCCCAGCTTGCCAACGCCAGTTCCGGATAGCCCGAGAAATAGCGGCGCATCACGTCGGGATGAGGCTCGCGCGGGTGGAGGTAGATGGGGACATCGAGCGCCTCGGCCGCAGCGAAGATCGGCCAGAATTTCCGGTCGTCGAGATATTCGCCCTGGGCGTGGCCGTTGATGCAGGCGCCCTTCATGCCGAGTTTCTGGACCGCGCGCTCCAGTTCCTTCACGGCCGCGGCGGGGTCGGCGGTGGGCAGCGTGGCGAAGCCCTGAAGCCGCGTCGGATGCGCCTGCACCGCGGCTGCGACCCGGTCGTTGCAGTCGGTCGCAAGCGGCGCCGCGTCGGCGCCCGAAAACGCCTCGGTGCCAGGCATCGACAATGACACGACCTGAAGGTCGATGCCGGCCGCGTCCATGGCGTGGATGCGCGAGAAGGTGAGGTCCAAGAGCTCCTCGTTGATGTTGTGGCCGAGCTCCTTGCCACGTGCGGCGATGCCGTCATAGCCGCCCGGCGGATAGGGCGGGCGCAGCTTGGCGCGCACCGCTTCGGTCGTGTAGTGGTCCTCGATCGTGACGATGCGCATGGCTCAGCGCTCCTTCTGCAACGGGCCGTTGGTGACGCCCTCGGCGAAATTGCGCCACGCCGATTTGGCTGCGACGACGCGGTTGCGGAGCGTGCCGATGCGCTCGATCTCGAGCTCGACCGTGTCGCCCGCCTTGAGCTGCTTGTCGCCGGCGAAGGTGCCCAGCGAAATCACGTCGCCCGGCAGCATCGGCGTGTAGTCCGAGCAGTAGGCCAGCACCTCGTACGGGTCGAAAATCATCTTCGAGGTGCTGCCCTCGCGCGTCACCTTGCCGTTGACGCGCACCGTCATCTGCAAATTGCGCGCGTCCGGCAGTTCGCGGCTGGAGACGATCCACGGCCCGATCGGGCAGAAGGTCGCGAAGTTCTTGGCATAGTCGTAGGGCTGCCCCATCTGGCCGCGCTCGCGCTGGCGGTTCCTGGCCGAGACGTCGTTGCAGATGGTGTAGCCGAAGATGTAGTCGGGCGCCTCGTGCGGCCGGATGTGGCGGCACTCGCGCCCCACCACCAAGGCCAGCTCGTGCTCCTCGTCGACCTTTTGCGGGAACGGCGGCAGCTCGATCTCGCCGTCATGGCCGATCATGTTGCTGGTGTATTTCGTGAAGACGATCGGCTCCTCGTAGAATTTGAGGTTGGTCTCCTCGATGTGCTCGCGGAAATTCAAGGCAAGCGCCAGGATTTTCGAGGGCCGCAGAATGGGCGGCAGGAAAGTCGGGTTCTGGACGACGTGGTCCTTGAGCTTTCCCTCCTTCTTCAGACGCTCGATCGCCTGCGCGCCGATCGCGTCGATGTCGATCCCGGCGCGAATGATCTCGAGGAGCGATCCCGCCTGCTGCCCGAGCGCGCCGGTGAGATCGACGATGCCGTCAGATGTCGCGGCGCCGACCCGCGCCCCGCCCTTTCCCTCGAACGTGAGAAGTTTCATGTGGCGTCTCCTTTTGTCTGCTGTATTTCCAACGTGCGCCCTTCGACTGCGCGTGCTCCGCACGCTCCGCTCAGGGTGAGGACTTAAGAAAAATCCTCATCCTGAACGCAGCCCCTGAGCGTGGCGAAGGGGCGCAGTCGAAGGACGCACCGCGCTATCCCCACAGCTGCTTGGTGGCCAGCCGCGCGCCTTCGACCAGAACTTCGAGCTTGGCCCAGGCGAGGTCGGCGTGGATGCGGCCGCCCAAACCGCAATCGGTGCCGGCGATGACGTTCTCGCGGCCGACGACCTGCGCGAAGCGGACGATGCGGTCGGCGACGAGCTCGGGATGCTCGATCACGTTGGTCGCGTGGCTGACGACGCCGGGGATGAGCACCTTGCCCGGCGGCAGCTTGACCTCGCGCCACACTTTCCATTCGTGCTCGTGCCGCACATTGCCGGCCTCGACCGAATAGGCCCCGGCCTTCACCGCGAGCAGGAGATCGACGATATAGGCGAGCGGCACGTCGGTCGTGTGCGGCCCGTGCCAGCTGCCCCAGCAAATGTGATAGCGGATGCGGTCCTCGGGCAGGCCTTGGAGCGCGTGGTTGATCGCATCGATCCTGAGGCGCGCGAATTTCTTGTACTCGGCGAGCGGCGGCTCGGGGTTCGCCATGTCCCAATTGTCGGGCAGGCCCGGATCGTCGATCTGCAAGACGAATCCGGCATCGACGATCGCCTTGTATTCCTCCTTGAGCGCATCGGCCAAGGCGAAGAGGAATTCCTCGTCGTTCTTGTAATACTCGTTCTGGCGGCGGCCGAAACTGCCGGGCGCGACGGCGGTGATGAAGCCTTCCTCGACCTTCACCGCCGCCATCGCCTTCTTGAAATTGGCGATGTCGGCCTTGACCGCATCCTGCCCGATATAGCGCAGCGGCCCGCGCACCACGGGCGGGCGCGGCGCCGAGGAGGTCGAGGACACGAAGAAGCGGGTATCGAGCTCCTTGTAGAACTCCTTGAATTTCTGGCGCTCGCGGCGGACGGACAGCGCCGGCGCCGGACGCGGCTCGCCCGGCTCCCAGCCCGAGAGCCGCGCCCAGGCATAGCTTTGCCACGCGCCGTAATCGATGGCGCCGCTCGACGCCTTGCCGAACTCGCCGTCGTTGATGACGTTGATGCCGATCCGCGCCTGCGTCGCCGCGATCTCGCCGACCGCATCGGCCAGGCGCGCGGCATATTCGTGCGCGTCGAAGCCGGCGCCGGCGATCTTGGTGCGGTTCACTTCGATGAGCCGCTCGGGCCGCGGCAGGCTGCCGGCATGCGAGGTGAGAATGCGGTTCGTGCTGCGCTTCATGGGTCGCCTCCCGCGCCGATTGAACAGGAAGGGGGGCGCGCACTCAAGCGCGGAACGGCCGCCGCGCGCGCCCCGTTAGGGGAAGGCTGATCGCTTCGACGGCAAAGGGGAAGAAAAATGCGCAGGATGGTCTTTTCGACGATCGTTGCGGTGGCGCTTGCCGGCGCGGCCGGCGCGCTTTCGGCATGCAACATGGCGGGCGCGGGCGAGGACACGCAGCAGGGCGGCGCCGCGCCGCAGAATTCGGCCGAGCGTCACGGCGCCGAGCCCGCGCCGGCGCCTGCGCCTGCGATGCAGCCGAATCCGCCGCCGAGCCAATAATTGACATTCCTCGCCGCCGCCGATTTCCGCTAACTCCGCAGCCTGGATGGCAGGCGGAGGCGCGCGATGCCGGTATCGATGGTCGTTGCGATGCTGTGCCTCGCGGCCGCTTGCTTCATCGGCGCCTTCGCCTATGCCCCCGACGTGCGCCGCGGCCTGGGCGCGCTGTGGCGCGTCCTCCGCGCGCTCGCGGCCCGCCCGCGCCGGCACTAGAACTCCGCCCGCGGATTTGATCTACTGCGCCGGCATGCGCAGGACGAAGGAGAGGGCAAATGGCGGTCAGCAGCAACCTTAGGCGTCTCGTCGAGGCGAACGCGCCGCTGTGGGCGGGCGAGGCCGAGATCGTCAGGACCTATTGGACCTCGCCGGTGCGGTCGCGCGCGAACGATCTCTTGTGGCTCAGGCACCAGTGCTGGAAGGAATGGGCGGGGATCGCCGATTCCAAGGGCAAGACCATGGGCATGGTGAGCGACCTCGAGGTCGAGCTGCACGAGAAGGTGCCGCTCCTCGATGTGAGCGTCGACCGGCACGCTCTGCGCGAGACGATCGAGACGGTGTTCGTCGAGTACACGCACTATTGCCTGTTCGCCGACATCTACGACGGCCTCATTGGGCCGGGCGAGAAGAAGATCACCGCGCACGGTCTCGAGACCTGGCCCGAGGAGGACCGGCTCGCGAGCCGCAGGCGCGCGGTGCGGATAAGCCACGGCAAGCTCGGCGTGCGCGCGACGAAATTCACCGAGGGCGGCTACTGCACGATGTATTCCGAGGGCGCGAAGCTCAAGGGCCGTCCGGGCCTCGACGGCCGCATCGGACGCGTCTGCCAGAAGGTCTATGACGACGAGTTCGGCCACATGATGGCGGGCGTCGTCGGCGTTGACGAGGAAGGCCTGAGCGACAGCGAATGGGCGGTGCTGACCGAGCTTACGACCGAGCAACTGCGCATGCGCCTCACCATGCGCAACGCCCAGTTCAGCCACCCGGTCGCCGAAGCGCGCCTCAAGGAGATCCTGGCCGGCAAGATCGAGCCCTTGAAGTTCGACTACGCCAGGGCCGAATCCTTCCTCGCCGACCACGCCGCCGCGGCGGAATAGATTTACCCCCCGGCGCCGCTACGCCTTCAGCTTCAAGATGCGCCGCGCGTTGCCGGACAGGATCTTTTCCTTGTCGGCGGGCGCGAGCGTCAAATCCTCGATCGCCCATTTGGTGCCGGGGCGGTTGTCGACGAACGGGTAGTCGATCGAGAACATGACGCGGTCGATGCCCATTTCGTTGATGACGCAGGCAAGCGCGTTCGACGAGAAGAAGCCGCTCGTCGTCACGTAGAAATGCTCCATGAAGCGCTCGCGGAAGCCCTTGCCGTGCGCGCCGTCGCGCCCCAGCGTCATGTCGATGCGCCAGGACGAGAACGGAATCGTCTCGCCCATGTGGCCCAAGATGAAGCGCACCTTGGGATAGGCCTCGAGCGCGCCCGACAGCACCATGCGGATGGCGAGCGTCGCCGTCTCCATGGTGAAGCCCCAGCCGGCGGTCGCGAGGTTCGGGTGCTTCCCCACATAATCCTTGAAGTAGAGCTCGATCACGGTCGGATGCGGCACGCCGGGATGGAGATAGAGCGGCACGTCGAGCGCCGCGGCGCGCTCGAGGATCGGCCAGAAGCGCTTGTCGTCGAAGAACACGCCGTTGCAGAGGCCGTGCACCATGGCGCCGACGAAGCCGTGCTTGGTGACGACGCGCTCGAGCTCGTCGGCGGCGGCCCTGGGCTCGGCCGTGGGCAGCGCGCCGAACGCGGCAAAGCGCGTCGGATTGGCCTTCACGGCCGCGGCGAGCCGGTCGTTGATGCGGCGCGCCAGCACCGGCCCTTCGTTGGCATTGAGGCGCTGCGTCGAAGGGGCGCCGTGCGACAGCACCTGGAAATCGACGCCGCCCTCGTCCATTTCCTTGATGCGGAAGGCACCGATATCGTCGAGCCTTTGCTTCATTTGCTCGGTGCGCCGCCCCTCCATCTGGCCGCTCATGGCGGCGACGATGTCGGGATCGTGGTAATGCTCCTCGAGCGCGATGATGTAGGGCTTTGCCGCCACGAAATCCTCCCTGCTGGTAACTGCGCCAGTATCCTAGAGGATCGGCGGCGGCGAAAGGGGGGTGAAGCCCTGGCGCTCGAAGAACGGCAGCGCTTGCGGCGAGCGGATGAAGGCCAGGAATTTCTGCGCGGCAGGGTTCTTGCTGGCTGCGGTGATCGCCGCGGGATAGACAATCGGCGGATATGAACCCGCCGGAAACGCCGCGACGATGCGCACGTCCGGCTCGGCCGCGGCGTCGGTCGCATAGACGATGCCCAAGGGCGCCTCGCCGCGCGCAACGAAGCGGAGCGCCGCGCGCACGTCCTCGGCGGGCGCCACCCGCGCCACGACGCCGTCCCAGACGCCGAGTTTCTGCAGCGCCGCCTTGCCGTATTTTCCGGCCGGCACGGAATCGGGGTCGGCCATTGCAAGCCGGCCGCCGCCGAGCGCGTTTGCCAGCGGAAAGCCCGGCATGATCTCGAGCGCGACCTTGGACGATGCCGGCGCGATCAGGACGAGGCGGTTGCCGAGCAGGTTCGCGCGCGTGTCCTTTTTGATGAGATTGCGCTCGGCGACATAGTTCATCCAGTCGAGATCGGCCGAGATGAAGATGTCCGCCGGCGCGCCGCTTTCGATCTGGCGCGCGAGCGCGGGGCTTGCCGCGTACGAGATTCTCACCTCGCCGCCGCCCTGCCGCTGGAACGCGGCGGCCGCGTCGTCGAGCGCGTTCTTGAGACTCGCCGCCGCGAACACGACGACCGGATCGCCCGTAGCGGCCGGCGCCGCCCCGGCAGCGCACAGCACGAGCACGCAAGCGGCCGCCAGGCGAGTGAGAAAACCGGGAACCGTCATGTCCGCCGCACCATAACGCACCGGTCCGGCGATGGAAGAGCGTGCCGCTTTTGCGCAAAAATCCGGGAAATTTTCGCGCCAGAGAGAAGTATCTCCGGCCGGCGAATTCCGTTATTTTACTGCGATAGCATCTCGTTGCGCGGACGCCGCCAGCGCTGCGAAAGGACCAAATTGCTCGAAGTACGATCGCCATTGCTGAAGCGCTTGCATGACGACTGGGATCGCCGCCGCAACGGCCGTGAATTCCCCTCGCGCGCCGATTTCGACCCGCTCGAGCTGCGCTATCTCGTCGGCAACCTGTCGTTGATCGACGTCAGCCACGATCCGCTGCGCTACCGCTACCGCTTGCACGGAACCAACATCGCCGATCGGGCCCGGTTCGATCTCACCGGCAAGGAGGTGGCGGACGTGCCGGACCTCAAGTGGCGAAAAGGGCTGTCGGATCATTTCCAACGCGTCATCGAGCAGCGCAGGCCCGTGGCGATTTTGTTCAAGCACGCCATGACGGACGAGCGGACCTGGAATTGCGAGGCGCTGGCGTTGCCGCTTTCCAGCGACGGCAAGGTGATCGATATGTTGATCACGAGCGTGGTGTGGCCGCGCCGGTGACCGAGCTCGGCGGAAATTGGCGCGCCCGGAGAGAGTTCGAACTCCCAACCCCCAGATCCGTAGTCTGGTGCTCTATCCAGTTGAGCTACGGGCGCATGCCGGGGAGGCCGTTACTTAGGCTGTCCGCCCGGCTTTGGCAAGCGCGCCGCCCCGTCGCTTCGCGATTGCCGCGGCAGCGCGCGCTCGTCTAGGATCGCCGGCACCGATGCGTCCTTCCTGCGTCTTGCCCCTTTTGGCCGCGCTTGCGCTTGCTGCGTGCGGCTATCCCGAGACCGTGTTCCGGCCGCAGGCGAAGGCCGATGCGGGCGCGCCCGCGTCCGACGCGGCACCCGTGCTGACGCGGCCCGGCACCGCGCCCGCAGCGGCGGCGCCCGAGGAGACGCGAAAACCCTTCATCGTCATCCATTTCGAGGCGGCGCAGCCGGACTACGCGCAGGAGCTGTACGACGCCTTGAAAGATGCCCTCCAGCGCAAGCCTTCGGCCCGGTTCGATCTGGTCGCGGTGACGCGCGACCCCGATGCGGCCGAGCGCAGCATGGCCGACGTGATGCACACCGTCACCGAAATGGGCATGCCGGCCGAGCGGCTGTCGCTGTCCGCGGTCGCGGCCGCGGACGACGCGACCGACGAAGTCTGGATCTACGTGCGCTGATGGACGCGGCGCCGCTGCACAGCAAGACCTTCCCCGTGAGCTGGGACGAGCTGCACCGGCACGCCCGCGCGCTCGCGTGGCGGCTCCTGGAGCTGGGGCCGTGGAAGGGCATCGTCGCGGTGACGCGCGGCGGCCTCGTGCCGGCGGCCATCGTCGCGCGCGAGCTGGACGTGCGCCTCGTCGATACCGTGTGCATCGCGAGCTACGACGACCGCGCCCAGGGCAAGGTCACGATCCTCAAATCGATCGCCGGCGACGGCGCCGGCTATCTCATCATCGACGATCTGGTCGATACCGGCCTGACCGCGCGCGCCGTGCGCGAGATGCTGCCGAAGGCGCATTTCGCCACCGTCTATGCCAAGCCCGCCGGGCGGCCGACGGTCGATACCTTCGTCACCGAGGTGAGCCAGGACACCTGGATCCTGTTCCCCTGGGACATCGAGCCGCAATTCGCGCCGCCCATCGCGAGCGCACGGCAAACCGGCCGGCCGTGAGGGCGCAGGCGCTCGTTCTTGCGGCGCTGCTGGCGCTGGCGCCCGCCGCATGGGCTCTGCCGCGGCACGACATGGTCGAAAGCGCCGACCCGCGCGCCGCCGAGATCGGCCGCGACATCTTGCGCGAGGGCGGGAGCGCCGCGGACGCGGCGGCGGCGATGGCAGTGGCGCTCACCCTCGTCGAGCCGCAATCGGCCGGGATCGGCGGCGGCGCGTTCCTGGTCTATTACTCGGCGCGCGACAAGAAACTCACGGCGCTCGACGGGCGCGAGAGCGCGCCGGCATCGGCGCGGCCCGACCGGTTCCTCGACACGGACGGCAAGCCGCTGCCGTTCTTCAACGCCATGCTGGGTGGACGCTCGATCGGCGTGCCGGGGCTGTTGCGCCTGCTCGACGAGATGCACCGGCGCTGGGGCAAGCTCGCGTGGGCGAAGATACTGGCGCCGTCGGTGAAGCTCGCCGCCGAAGGGTTCGTGCTGTCGCCGCGCGTCGCGGGGCTTCTGGCCGGGGACAGCCACCTGCCGCAGAACCCGGCGGCGCGCGCGCTTTGGTACGAGGCGGACGGCAGCGCCAAAAAGCCCGGCGCGGTCATCGTCAATCCAGCGCTGGCCCGGACCTTGCGCGCGATTGCCGCAGAGGGCGCGGGCGCCTTCTACCAGGGGCCGATCGCGCGCGACATCGCGCAAGCGGTGGCGCACGCCGATCCGCCGGGCGATCTCGGCGAAGGCGATCTCGCATCCTACAAGGTGAAGGAGCGCGCGGTGCTGTGCCGGCCCTATCGCGGGACCCGCGTCTGCGGCATGGGCCTGCCGTCGGGCGAAGAGCCGATGCTCGAGATACTGGGCCTCGTCGCGCCGTTCGATCTCAGGCACCACGTCGCCGATACCGAGGCGTGGCATCTCTTCGCGTCCGCCAGCCGGCTTGCCTATGCCGACCGCGCGCGCTGGCTTGGCGATCCGGATTTCGTTCGGGCGCCGGTCGCGGGACTGCTCGATCCGGCATATCTCGCGGCGCGCGCGAAGCTCATCGATCCGGCGCATCTGCCCGCCGGCCCGGCGGCGCCGGGCGAGCCCGCGGGCAAGCACGCCGATCTCTGGGGCGACGAACGCACGCCCGAATTCCCCTCGACCAGCAACATCTCGGTGATCGACAAGGACGGCAACGCGGTCGCCATGACGGCCACGATCGAGAGCAATTTCGGCTCGCACGTGATGGTGCGGGGGTTTCTGCTGGACAACGAGCTGACCGACTTCTCGTTCGTGCCCGAGGCCGACGGGCGCAAGGTGGCGAACCGGGTCGAGCCCGAAAAGCGCCCGCTCTCGGCGATGGCGCCCACCATGGTGTTCGCCCCGGACGGCAAGCTCATGCTCGTCGTGGGCTCGGCCGGCGGGCCCGCGATCATCACCGACGTGGCGAAGGCCATCATCGGAATCGTCGATTGGCACATGAGCCTCAAGGACGCGATCACGCTGCCCAACGTCGATAACCGCAATGGCCCGACCGAGATCGAGACTTATGGCGGCGCTCCGGCGCTTGGCCAGGCCCTCGAAGCAATGGGCCACACGATACGCGTCTGGCGGCGCGAAAGCGGGCTCGGCGGAATTCTGGTGACGAAGCAGGGGCTCGAAGGCGCCACCGACCCGCGGCGCGAAGGTGCGGCGCTTGGCGATTGAGGCAATGAGCGAAGCGGAGCATCCGCGCCCCACCATCATCGTCGAGCGGCCGAAGCGCGCGGCCGCGGGGCACCCTTGGGTCTATTCCAACGAAGTGCGCATGGACGCGGCGGCGAAGGCGCTGCCGCGCGGCAGCGTCGTTGCGCTCGCAAGCCCCGACGGGCGGAAGCTCGGCGTCGCCACCTTCAATCCGCACACGCTCGTCGCCGCGCGCATTCTGGACCGCGATCCCGCCGCCGCGATCGACCGCGGCTTCTTTGCGGCGCGCATCGGCCGCGCGCTGGCGCTGCGCCAACGGCTCTATGACGAGCCCTACTACCGGCTCATTCATGCCGAGGCCGACCGGCTGCCCGGGCTCGTCATCGACCGCTATGGCGATGTCGTGGTGGCGCAGCTCAACACCGCCGGCATGGTCGCGCTCGAGGGCGAGATCTTGGCCGCGCTCGAAGCCGTGCTGCACCCTCGCGCGGTGGTGCTGCGCCACGACAGCACAGCGCGCGCGATCGAGGGCGTGGAAGACGAGACGCGGGTCGCCGTGGGCGCGGTCGAGGGACCGGTGGAGCTGCGCGAGAACGGCGCCGTCTTTCTTGCCGACGTGCTGCACGGCCAGAAAACCGGCTGGTTCTTCGATCAGCGCGAGAACCGCCGCTTCGTCGCGGCCCTCAGCAAGGGCGCGCGCGCGTTGGATGCCTATTGCTATGCCGGCGCGTTCGCGATCGAGGCGGCGCTGGGCGGCGCGCACAGCGCGCTCGGGATCGACCGCTCGGAGAGCGCGCTTGCGCTTGCCGCAATTTCGGCCGAGCGCAACGGCATCGCCGCGTCCTGCCGCTTCGTGCGCGCCGAGGCGTTCGGCGAGCTGCAGCGGCTGCACGATGCATCTGAGCGCTTCGACATCGTGTTCGCCGACCCGCCGGCCTTCGTCAAATCGAAGAAGGATCTGGGCCCGGGCTTGCGGGGCTATCGCAAGCTCGCGCGGCTGGCGGCATCGCTCGTGGCGCGGGACGGGATCCTGTTCATTGCGTCGTGCTCGCACAATGTCGGGATCGAGGAATTCACGGAAGCCGTGCGGCGCGGGCTCGAGGATTGCGGGCGCACTGGCCGCATCCTGCGCGCGGCCGGCGCGGCACCCGACCATCCGGTCGATCCGGCGCTGCCCGAGAGCGCCTATCTCAAGTCGCTGACGCTCGCGCTCGACTAGGCGGGCGGTCTGCGATACCTTCGCTTCATGAGCGACGGCGAACCGGTCCAGGGCGCGCAAATTCTCGACGCGGTGGCGTCAAGCGGCGTCGAGTTCATCGTCTCGGTGCCCGACATCACGACGAGCCAGGGCGTGCTGTGGCCGATCGTCGAGGACCGGAGATTCCGTTTGGTGCGCGTGTGCAAGGAGGACGAGGGCGTCTCCATTTGCGCCGCGCTGTCTTTCTGCGACAAGCGCGCGCTGCTGCTGATCCAGTACACGGGGCTGCTCGATTCGATCAACGCGATCCGCGCCGCGGGCTGCGATTACAAATTGCCGGTGGCGATGATGGTGGGACTTCTGGAGAAGGAGCCGGGCGTGCCGCCGACCAAATCCGCGCGCTTCGGCGTGCGCATCGTCGAGCCCATTCTCGACGCGATGGGCATCCCGCACGAGCTCGTCGAGCTCGAGGGCGACGCGAAGCTCATCGGCCCGGCGATCGACCGCGCCTACGACAGCTCGTGGCCCGGCGCGATCCTCATCGGCAGGCGCATCTAGCATGATGCGCCGCGACCTCGCCTTCCGCATCCTGGCGCGCCATGCCGGCGACGCGATCGTCGTGCCGGTCTATCAAGCGGCGCAGGAATGGCGCGCGCTCATGCCCGGCCATGCGCTGACATATTATTCCATAGGCGCGATGGGACAGGCATCCTCGGCGGCGCTGGGACTGGCGCTGGGGCGCCCGGACAAGCGCGTGATCGTGCTCGACGGCGACGGCAGCCTTCTCATGAATCTCGGCACGCTCGTCACGATCGCGAGCCAGGCCCCAAAAAACCTGGTCCATTTCGTGTGCGAGAACGGCATGTACGAGGCGAACGGCGCGCACCCGATCCCGGGCCGCGACCGGGTGAGCTTTGCCGGATTGGCGCGCGCGGCGGGTTATCCGAAGACATTCGAATTCTCCGAGCTTGCCGCGTTCGAGGCGCAGATCGCGCAGGTGCTGGCCTCAGACGGGCCGGTGTTCGCCGATCTGAAGCTCGTGCCGGGAGAGCCGCCGCCGCAGGACTACAGCTTCATCCACGGCGCCGCCGCGCGCGACGCCTTCCGCGCGGCGCTGAAGCGGTAGCTTCTTACTGTCGTCCCCGCGCAAGCGGGGACCCGGGGCTCGCGACGTACGTCTGCCCTGGACCCTCGCTTTCGCGAGGGTGACGGGAAAGAGCTGCGCCATTCTGCCCCGGCGCCGGCAGTGTCAGCAGGAACACCGTGCCCGCGCCCGTGCTTTCGGCGAGCGCCACGTCGCCGCCGTGGGCGCGCATCACCTCGCGCGCGATGGCGAGGCCGAGCCCGGTGCCGCCGGGCCGCGCCGAGCCCGCGAACGGGCGGAACAGGTTGTCGCGCGCCTTGGGCGGCAGGCCCGGCCCGTCGTCGGCCACCTCGATGAGCGTCGCGGAACCTTCCTCGCGCGCGCGCACGCTGACGCGGCGCGCGCCCGCTTCGATCGCGTTGAGCGCCAGGTTTTGCAGCGCGCGGAAGAGCTGGTCGCGATCGGCCTCGACCGCGAGCGTCGGCGGCACCGCGTTGTCGAACGCCGAGCCGGTTTCGCCCGGGGGCCCGGCCAGCGCTGCGATCTCGTCGACCAGGAGGGCAAGCGCGAAGCGGCGGCGCAGCGGCGGCGGCGAGCCTTCGCCGGTGTAGCTGAGCGTGCGCGCGCACAGCGCGACGGCGCGGTCGATGGCGGCGACGAGGCGCGGACTGGCGCGGCGCACTTCGGGCAAGGCGCTGCCGGCGAGCCCGTCCGAGACGAGCCGCGCGGTGGCGAGGATGTTGCGCAGATCGTGGTTCATCTTCGCGACCGCGGTGCCGAGCGCGGCAAGCCGCTCCTTCTGGCGCAGCGCCTGGCGCACCGTCTCCTGCATCGCCGCAAGCTCGCGCTGGGCAAGGCCGAGCTCGTCGTTGCGCCGCTCCGGCACGATGACGCGCGCCGCGTCCTCGGGATCGTCGCGGAACGCCATCATGCTGGCGACGAGGCGCAGCAGCGGCGTCACCAGAAGGCGGCGCAGTCCGACATAGAGCAACGTGCCGGTAATCGCCGAGATCAGCATGGCGAGCCCGAACACGCGCAGCGCAAAGCCCCACATCGCCTGGCGCAGCGGCCCCTCGTCGAGCAGCACCTCGACCACTTCGTTGGGCGCCTTGGGCGAGACGGCGAGGACGCGCAGCACGCGGTTGCCGCTGTGCATGAGCGTCGCCACCGCGCCGGCGATCGGCATGAGGAGGCCGGGGCGGCGCAGATCGTAGGTCGCGTCGATCCGCGGCGGGATCTCGGCGTCGATCATGAGCGTCATGGCCGGCTCGTGCACGACGATGCCGCGCGCGCCGACATCGGCGAGAAGGCGCTTCGCCAGATCCTGGCTCACCATGTTGTCGGGCGTCGCCTCGAGCGCGAAGACGGCGAGGTGCGCGGCATCGATGCGGTCGGCGAGATAGGTCAGGCGATAGCGCGCGAGCGCCGGCAACAATATCAGGACGGCGCCCGCCATCACGAAAGCGACGGTGAGCGCGAAGAGCCGCGCCGAAAGGCCGCGTGGGATCGAGCGGAGCGCCGTCAACGCCATCGCGCGCGAGGCTAGCACAAAAGCGCCGCTCAGCCGAGCCGCGGGTAGTGTCCTAATTTCAGCGAACTCGGCTGAATAAGCCGTGCAATTCGGTTCCACAGTTTTTACAGCGCGCCATGATAGGAAGAGCGCATTTCGGGCATTCCCAAAAAGTCTCAATGCCGCCTTTCTGAGCCACCATCCCGCGATGGCCACAGTTATCGCAAATCACTTCCGTAGAATAATTTTTCGTGTTGCATCTCGGGCAAGCAACTGAAGGGCCTCTGAACCATCCCTCTTTCGGGAAAAGACGCTCCCACATTCCTTTAGGGTCCGCCATTGTGCGCGATTCCGGCCGATCTGGCTTCCGCCACGATTGCCGCTCGGATTGCCGCAACCGGCGAATTGATCGCCTTGGTATGCAGCACCGCGAAGAATCGGCGCTTGGTGCTCCCCTCTATCGGCGATGACCAAGCGTAGGCTCGCATGGCTTTGGGATTGTTGGCCAGGTCAAAGACATGAACCACGCCCTCCCATACTGTCGCGCCCTCGAATGTCTCTTTGACCGGGACGGATTGCGCGAGCGTGGCGGCCCCGCCGTGCATGTTCTCAACGGCGGTTTGCAGATCGGCAACACTTTCCCGTGCCATCGCATCCCCGCGACAGTTAAGGCCCGCGACAGACCAGCACAGCACTCGCGCCAGCATGGGGCGCGTGCTATATAGGTGTACGGCGGGGCCGCGATGCCGGGCTGGCTAAAGCCCAACATCGCGGTTGACCCGCTAGGGTTTAGGCGCGCGGTCTTTCCGCACTTTACACCACCTCCTCTCCGTCGGCCGTCCAAAGCCGGGCTGGGGGTTAACGGGAGCCACCCGCCGATACACGGGCCGGAGAGCGCGGCACGCTCTCCGGCCCGAACTCTATGCGGCCTGAGCCTCCTGCGGTTCGGGCTGCGAATCTGTTATGGGTGTTGTTGGTGAAGCCTTCGTCTTGCGCGGGCTCTTTGCCTTGCGCTTAGGGGCAACCGAGCGCGAGGAACGGCGTGCCTTAGATGATCTATCACCATCGGCATCGCTGGGCTTTGCTCCTGGGTACCATGCCATCAGCCCGTAAGCCCGCGTCCCAGGGAGCTTGTGGAAAACGTTCGTGGCCTTCCTGAGCAACGCGCGAAGAACAACGAGCGCGATATCGTCGGACTTTGCTTCGAACTTGTATCCTCCGGCCTTTAGCGCTTCCAAAATCTCCTGCGGTGTCGCGGGCCCGTCCCCTTGGGCTCGCCGCATTTCAAGGTACTCGCGAATAGCCGTCATCTGCTTCTTACCGTAGAAACTGTCTCGCTTGATCTGCGTAAGGACGCCGGCAGCGGCTGCAACACTCCCTGAGCCGGCGATCTCGGCTGAGGCGTATTTCGGGGGTTCGCCCGCCTCTTCGCACAGGAAATTAATCATCGCCCGTAGCTCGTTTCCCTTGCGCTCGTGATCGGCAAGGCGCCGTTCCAACGCGGCGATGGCGGTAGCAAAATCTTCCTTTGGCATCGGCCTCTCCCTTCCCGCGGCACAGGTGGGTAAAAAACCTTATACCGCGCACCTCGACGGGGCGTCAACAGTGGCAAGCGTCACCGGCTTGGAGAGTAGGAAATTATACTGCCCGGTTGCCAGCGTAATCCGGCGCAATGCCATAACATGAGATATCATACAAGTAGTGCATTGTTATGTATGAGATTTTCCAATTGGCAGTTTATGGCATTGCGCCGGATTACGCTGGCAACGGGGCGGACGACTCGGCGAGTCCAGAAATTAGCCGCCTCTCCTGAGCCTGCCAGCGAGGCGAGAAAAGTGCTTTGCGCGATCTTCGGCGATGCGAATTGCCGCCCGTTCCCAACCTTCTGGCGGCGTTCTATGCGCGCCAGCGGACGAAACAAGCCGCGCCTGCCTAATTAGGGCAACCGATACGCCTAGCGCCTCGGCGAGATCGTCATGGGTGACGCGAGAAAAGAGGTCGTCTGTCGCTTTTTTGAAGTCCATGTATGCAGCCCTATTGACAATTCGATCTTTGTATATGATACTGCATACAAGATACGAAGGAAAGCACGTTATGAACCGCACCCCTCTCGGCCGCCGCACTCAGATCATAAGCGCCTTGGTCGAGGGCAATTCCATCCGCTCCACCGAGCGGATGACCAACACGCACAGGGATACGATCATGCGGCTACTGGTCGAGGTCGGCGAAGGGTGCGCGAAGATCATGGACGAGCGGATGCGGGGACTTCCCTGCCGTCGCATCCAGGTGGATGAGATTTGGAGCTTCGTCGGAAAGAAGCAGCGTTGGGTTACGCCGCAGGATGACCGCAACCGCGTGGGCGATCAGTGGACCTTCGTGGCGCTCGATCCCGAGACGAAGCTTGTTCCCTCTTACCGCGTTGGGAAGCGCACGCGCCCGCATGCCGTCGCGTTTATGAGCGGTCTTTCGCTGAGGCTGGCGAACCGCGTGCAGCTATCCAGCGATGCGCTCAACACGTACGTTGACGCGGTTGAACGGGCATTCGGCGATGATGTCGATTACGGGCAAGAGGTTAAATTTTACGAGGCCGAGCCCATCGGGGCTGGGCGATATTCGCCGCCCAAGGTGGTAGATCGCGAGCGGGTGGTGATCGCCGGCAATCCCGACCAAGCCCATATCTCGACCAGTTTGGTTGAGCGGCAGAACTTGACCATGCGGATGAGCATGCGCCGGTTTACGCGGCTGACCAATGCGTTCTCGAAGAAGATCGAGAACCTACAGGCTGCTGTGTCGCTTCATTTCTGCCATTACAATTTCGTCCGGCTGCATAAGACCATCCGCACGACGCCCGCGATGGCGGCGGGGGTTGAGAACCGGCTATGGTCTATCGAGGAATTGGTGGAGCGAACGTCGCGAGGCTAGTGCCCCTGAGAAGCTTGCTCAGTCGGCGCGCTGCTTCTTCGGAGACCAGCTTGGCCAACACCTCAACCCCGTTCGCTCGATTCCCCTCAGCAACAACGTACAAGTAGAAACCAAGCCCGTCGCACATTTGCACATCGCTTGCGTTCGCTTCTTCGCGCGTGATCGGACCGATGCAAAGTGTCTTTGAGTTGGAGAGCGGCGCCCCGAAGTAGTATTCTTCCATTTGATTCTCCCTGCCAAGGGGTGGGCCAATGCCGAAGATTCACAACTCGCCAAGAATTTCAGTGAACAAACTCGGCCAATACATTGTCAGCAAGGCCGCGCGACAAAGATCAATTTTATACGATCAGAAATTCCCAGCCGACTACATAACAGCTTACTATAAAGACGCAGAAGAAGCGATTGCATTGTTCATCGCGAGCGGCATGACCGACATGAAAATCCTAGAGAACCGGATAGCTTCTCTTGGGCAGCAGGCACCACAGAACATTCAGCAGCAGCGCCAAATCCTTGGAAACATTGAGGCCATAGAGACATTCACAACGCTCATGGATCAGGTCGCCGCTTGCTTCGGGAACGCAAAACCGCGACTCGGAGAACAGCAGCCGCCTAGGCTCAAGATCATGAATGTCGAAGTGAGCGTACGCCCCGAAATCATCCTCGTTGGAAGCGGGGCGAAAGGCGCAACCGTTGGCGCGGTTAAACTCCACTTTCCGAAGACCAACCCGCTTACAGCAGATGCCTGTGGGTATATCTCGGCAGCAGCGCAGATGTTCTGTGACGCACATCTCTCGGGAATTGGCGCGCCCGATTATAGACTTTGCAGCACGGTCGATCTGGCATCGGGTGCCGTCTACGCCGGCGTGAAATCGGTTAAACTGCGCCAGAAGGATATCGAGGCGGCATGTCAGCAGATTTTCAATCTGTGGCCGACGATCCTGAAAGATGAGGCGGCGTGACTGTGTCGCCGTCAAATTAGGACACTACCGAGCCGCGCGAGAAGCCGCACCAGACGCCGCGTGAAGTCGCCGAAAAGGCGCGGCGCGTAAAAACTTGCGGCAGCACCCTTCGCCGCCTCGGCCAGCGTCGGATAGGGAACGGCGAGTCCGGCCAAGGCGGAGAGTGTTAGCCGCGCCTTGAGCGCCAGCTGAAAGAGCGCGATCAGCTCGTCGGCGCCGGGGCCGAGGATGGATGCTCCGAGGATGCGGCCATTGCGCAGCGCCACCAGTTTGACGAGCCCGGCCGTCTCGCCCTCGATCTGGGCCCGGTCGGTCTCGAAGAACGGATAGCGCAGCACGGCGATGCGGCCGTAGCGCGCCTTGGCCGCGCCCTCGCCGAGCCCCACTTCGGCAAGCGCGGGGCATGTCGCGGCGACGCGCGGCACGAGAGCGGGATCGAGCCGCGCCGGAATCCGCAAGAGCGCGTTCTTCAGCACGATCTCGGCATGGTGCCGCGCGGCATGGACCGAGCCGCCGCCCGCCGCGTCGCCCGCGGCGAAGACGCGGCGGTTCGTGGTCCTGAGCCTGCGGTCGAGGACGAGGCCCGTCGCATTTTCGGCGATGCCGGCCGCGGCAAGATCGAGCCCGGCCAAGTCCGGACGGCGCTCGCCCGCGACCAGGAGGTGCGCGCCCTCGATCCGCGTCTCGCCGCCGTTCTCGTGGATTTCGATGCCGTCGGCGCGAAGACGTTGGAGCAACTGCTCGGCAAGTTCGGGATCGAAGTTTCGGAGCACCGCGCCCGGCGCTTGCACCGTGACCTCGGCGCCCAACGCGCGGCAGGCGCAGGCGAGCGCCAAGGCATCGCCGCTGCCACCGGTGACGACGATGTCGCGCGGCAGCGCGTCCGCGGCGAACAGCTGCGCGGGCGTGAGGAACGAGCCGGGCAAATCCGGCGGCACCGGTGCAGCGCCGGTCGCGATGACGATGCGGCGGGCGCGGATTCTGATCTCGCCGGCCGCGATCTCGCCGGGTCCCAGAAAGCGCGCGGCGGCGCGGATGACGCGCACGTCCAAGGCGGCAAGCCGCTCGGCGCTGTCCTGCCGCGCAAGCAATGCTGCGATCCCGCGCGCGCGGCCGAGGCCGTTCCCCGGCGCGGCCGCCGCCCGCGCCGGCACCGCGGCCGAAATCCGCGCCCCTCCCGTCTCGCCGCGCTCGACGAGCACGGTATCGGCGCCCATCTGCGCCGCGCCCGCCGCGCACGCCACCCCCGCCGCGCCCCCGCCAATGACGCACAGATCGGCCGCAATATGCTCGGCCATGACGCTCCTACGCCTGTTACGCAGCGGACCTTAGACGAGGAGTTGAAATAGGGCAATTTCTGCCCTAGAACTCCGATCCGGAATGCGGGAGATCAAGCGCCTTCGCGGTTTCAAGCTTCTCATGTTCTTTCGCGACGAAAACCCGCCGCACGTTCCCATCGTCGGCAGGGAGTTTGCGGCAAAGCTGCGCATTGCCGACGGCGCCGTCATCGCCGGCAACTGCCCCGGCAGGTAGTTGCGCGAGGCGCGGCGCTGGGTGGAACGCAATCGCAGCGGCCTCCTCGCGCAATGGCAGGAGTTTCAAAAGTGATCGACGTCGATGACGGCATCGTCCGGCTGACGAAGGTCCGGCCGCTCGGGGCGGGCCGGCTGCGCGTCCGCTTCAAGGGCGAGAAGCGCGACCGCGAAATCGACCTTTCGGGGCTTCTCGCCCGCAGCGAGCATTTCGCGAGCCTGCGGGCGAGCGACGACGCCTTCGCCAAGCTCGCGATCGTCGAGCGCGGGCTCGGCGTCGCCTGGCCGGTCCAGACGAAATGGGGCAGGCTCGATCTCTCCGCCGCCACTCTTCACCGCATCGCCGACGAGCAGCAGCCCATGACCGGCGCCGATTTCGCGGCGTGGCGCGCAACGCTCGGACTGTCGCTGACCGAGACCGCGAAGCTGCTCGGCCTGTCGCGCAGGACGGTGATGGGCTACCTCAAGATGGAGCGCGTTCCGGCGGTCGTCGCCATCGCCTGCCGCGCGCTCGCCCGCGACCGGAACCTGGTGGCCGCGCATTACATGCCGGGACGCAAGACCGCCCGCAGAGCCGCCTGAACCGCGCGAGCCCGAATTGACTTGGGGCGGCGGCTCGCCTATAGAGCGCGCGCCAAAGCCATGGGGCCGCCGGAGTTCTCGCCGTGAAGCGCACCTATCAGCCGAGCAAGCTCATACGCAAGCGCCGCCATGGCTTCCGCACGCGGATGGCGACGGTGGGCGGGCGGCGCGTCATCGCGAACCGCCGCGCCAAGGGCCGGAAGCGCCTTTCGGCCTGACGCTCGCTTGGGGCGGAGGCGCTGATGGCGCCGCTCGCGCGCCTCAAGAAGCGGGCCGAATTCCTTCATGTCGCCGCCAAGGGGCGCAAATGGACGACGCCCGGTCTCATCCTCCAGGCCTTGCCGCAGGACGCGGCCGCGGGGCCGCGCGTCGGCTTCACCGCAAGCCGCCGGGTCGGCATCTCGGTCCTGCGCAACCGCGCGCGGCGGCGCTTGCGCGAGGCGGCGCGGCGCACCGTTCCCCACGCGCTCCCGGGAGATTATGTCGTGATCGCGCGCCAGGGCACGCTGACGCGCGATTTCGGCGCGCTCGTCGCCGATCTCGAGACGGCGCTCCGGCGCTTGGGCGCGTGGCGCGAGGGGGCCTCTGAATGAGCTTCGTCCTGCGCGGCCTCATCCGGCTTTATCAGCTTGTGCTGTCGCCGCTCATCGGGCCGACCTGCCGCTATCTGCCGACCTGTTCGGACTACGCGATGGAGGCCATAGAAACGCATGGCGCGGCGCGGGGCGTGGCGCTTGCGGCGCGGCGCGTCTTGAGCTGCCATCCTTTGGGCGGCAGCGGCCTCGATCCGGTGCCGCCGGCGCGCCGCTAAGGACGACGATGGACCAGCAGCAACGCAATCTCTTCATCGCGATCGCGCTGTCGCTCGTGATCCTGTTCGTCTTCCAGTTCTTCCTGGCGCCGCACCCGCAGCAGCCGCAGCAGCAGGCGCAACAGCAGCAGCCCGCGCCGAGCGCGCCCGCGCCCTCAGGGCAGGCGGCGCCCGAGCAGGCGCCCGCTGCGCCTGCGCCCTCGCGGGCTGCGCCCGGCATGACCGGAACGCCGCCTGCCAATGCAGCGCCCCGCACGGAAGTGCTGGCCGAAGCGGCGCGCGTCAAAGTGGCGACGCCGCGCTTGCATGGCTCGGTCGATCTGGCGGGCGCGCGGCTCGATGATCTGACGCTCGTCAACTATCGCGAGACGGTCGATCCCAACAGCCCCGAGATCGTGCTGCTGGCGCCCGACGGCAGCGAGCATCCCTATTTCGTCGAGCTCGGCTGGGTCGCATCCGATCCCAAGGTCAAGGTGCCGGGGCCCGGCACGAAATGGACGAGCGGCGGCGGCGAGCTGACGCCCGACCACCCGGTCGAGCTGCGCTGGGACAACGGCGAAGGCTTGACCTTCGTCAACCGCATTGCGGTCGATCCCGAATACATGTTCAGCGTGACCGAGACGGTCGAGAACCACGGCGCAGCGCCGGTGACGCTCCACCCTTACGGGCTCGTGCAGCGCGTCGGCGAGGTCGAGGTGTCCTCGACATATCTCCTGCACGAAGGGCCGATCGGCGTGTTCAACGGCACGCTCCAGGACGGCATCAAGTACGACACGCTCAAATCCGGCGAGAAGGATTTTACGACGGCCGGCGGCTGGATGGGCTTCACCGACAAATACTGGCTCGTGGCGCTCATCCCGGACCAGAAGGAGTCGGTCGAGGCGAAGATGCGCCATTTCGAGCGCGACAAGACCGACGCCTACCAGATCGACTATACCGGCGCCGAGCATGTCGTGGCGCCCGGCGCCAGCGCCACCGACACGAGCCGCGTTTTTGCCGGCGCCAAGGAAGTGGCGCTCCTCGACAGCTATGAAGCCAACGCCGGCGTGCCGCGCTTCGACCGCGCCATCGATTTCGGCTGGTTCTATTTCCTGACCAAGCCGATCTTCCTGACGCTCGACTTCTTCTATCACCTCATCGGCAATTTCGGCCTCGCCATCATGCTGCTGACGGTGCTCATCAAGGCGCTGTTCTTCCCGCTCGCCAACAAATCCTACCGCGCGATGAGCAAGATGAAGCTGCTCCAGCCCGAGATGGCGAAGCTGCGCGAGCGGTTCGGCGACGACAAGCAGCGTTTGAACCAGGAGATGATGGCGCTGTACAAGCGCGTCGGCGCCAATCCGATGGCCGGGTGCCTGCCGATCATCATCCAGATCCCGGTGTTCTTCTCGCTCTACAAGACGCTCTACGTCACGATCGAGATGCGGCATGCGCCGTTCTACGGCTGGATCCACGATCTCTCGGCGCCCGATCCCACGACCTTCGTCAATTTGTTCGGGCTGCTGCCCTACACGCCGCCCGACATCTCGTTCCTGCATATCGGCGCGTGGCCGCTCATCATGGGCTGCACCATGTTCCTGCAGCAGAAACTGAACCCGCAGCCGCCCGATCCGATGCAGGCGAAGATGTTCATGATCCTGCCCGTGGTGTTCACGGTCATGCTGGCGCCGTTCGCGGCCGGGCTCGTCATCTATTGGAGCTGGAACAATCTCCTGTCGATCGCGCAGCAATGGGTGATCATGCGCAGAACCGGCGCGAAGAAATCGTAGCCGCCCTGTACCCGCCCGAACCCGCGCCCGAGCCCGCCGAGATCGAGGCGGGACGGCGCCTTTTTGCGCACGAATGCCGCTTCGTCGCGGCGTCCGCCGAGGAACATCAACTGCCGCCCGACCGTCTGCCCGAGGTGGCGTTCCTCGGCCGCTCGAATGTCGGCAAGTCGAGCCTTCTGAACGCGCTCGTGGGACACAACGCATTGGCGCGCGTGTCGCACACGCCGGGGCGGACGCGGCTCGTCGTGTTCTTCGAGCTCAAGAACCTGATGCTGGTCGATCTGCCGGGCTATGGCTTCGCATCGGCGTCGAAGAAGGAGATCGGGCGCTGGAGCCGGCTCGTGCCGCTTTACGCCAAGGGCCGCGCGGGCTTGAAGCGCGCGCTCCTGCTGATCGACGCGCGGCACGGCTTCATGGCGGCCGACCGCGATTTCATGAAGCTGCTCGACAAGGCGGCGGTGTCGTACCAGGTGGTGCTGACGAAATGCGACAAGGTCGCGCCAGCCGAACTCGAGGCGCGGCTCGAGGCGATGTCGGCCGAGCTGGCGAAGCACCCGGCGGCGCACCCGCAGATCCATGCGACGAGCGCGCACGAGGGGTTCGGCATTGCCGAACTGCGCGCCACGCTCGCGCGGCTGGCGGCACCCTGACGACTGCCGGGGGGATTGCTTCGCTGCGCTCGCAATGACAGCACAGGGCCTGTCATTGCGAGGAGCGGAGCGACGAAGCAATCTTCCGGGGCAAGCGCGCGATGACAGCGTAGGAAATCCGCTCTACAGTCCGCGCATGGCCGATCCCATCGCCGATCCCGTGGCGAAAGCCGCGACGCTCGCCGCGGCGCTGCCCTATTTCCGGCGCTACGCGGGTGCCACGATCGTCGTGAAATATGGCGGCCACGCGATGGGCGACAGCGCGGTCGGCACCATGTTCGCCGAGGACATCGTGCTTCTGAAACAGGTCGGGATGAACCCGATCGTCGTCCATGGCGGCGGCCCGCAGATCGGCCAGATGCTCGAGCGCCTGAAGATCAAGAGCGATTTCGTCGATGGCCTGCGCGTCACCGACGGCGCCACGGTCGAGATCGTCGAGATGGTGCTGTCGGGCTCGATCAACAAGGAGATCGTCACGGCGATCAACAAGGCCGGCGGGTACGCCGTCGGCCTCTCGGGCAAGGACGGCGAATCTCATCCGCGCGAAAAAGCTCGAGCGCACGCGGCGCGATCCCGACAGCAACATCGAGAAGGTGCTCGATCTGGGCTTCGTCGGCGAGCCAACCGCGATCAATGTCGAGGTGCTGGAGCTGTTCCGCAACTCGAACATCATCCCGGTGATCGCACCCATCGGCGTCGGCGAGGCCGGCGAGACCTACAACATCAATGCCGACACGGTCGCGGGCGCGGTCGCGGCGGCAATGAAGGCGAAGCGCTTTCTCCTTCTGACCGACGTGCCGGGCGTGCTCGACCGCCAGCAGCGCCTTATCCATCAGCTTACGATCGAAGAGGCCGAGGGCCTCATCTCCGACGGCACGATCAGCGGCGGCATGATCCCGAAGGTCGCGACCTGCCTCGAGGCGGTGATCGGCGGGGTCGAGGCGGCGGTCATCATCGACGGCCGCGCCGCGCACGCGATCCTCTTGGAACTCTTCGCCGAGGGCGCCGGCACGCTCATCCGCCGCGCGGCGGAGTAGGGCCGCGCATGGACAAGCCGGCGCGCGGCTATCCCGACCTGCACGACCATCTGGCGGCCCTCGACAAGGCGGGGCTGCTGGTGACGGTCGATCGCGCGATCGACAAGGACAGCGAGATGCACCCGCTGGTGCGCTGGCAGTTCCGCGGCGGGATCAAGGAAGCCGACCGGAAGGCATTTCTGTTCCGCAACGTGGTCGACGCCAAGGGCCGGCATTACGACATCCCGGTGGCGGTCGGCGCGATCGCGGCGAGCCGCGAGATCTACCGCATCGGCATGGGCTGCGCGCTCGACCGGATCAACGAGACGTGGCAGCGGGCGGTGGCGCACCCCATTGCGCCGCGTGTCGTCACGCAAGCGCCGTGCCACGAGATCGTCCTCATGGGCGAGGAGGCCGATCTCGGCGCCTTGCCGATTCCGGTCTCGACGCCGGGCTGGGACGTGGCGCCCTATACGACCCTGTCGCAATACATCACGCGCGACCCGGATACGGGCGTGCAGAACATGGGCATATATCGCGGCCAGGTGAAGGCGCCGCGCCGGCTCGGCATGAATCCCGTCGCTCGAATTGCGCCCGGGCATTTATGTCCACTGGGAGAAGGCGCGCGCCAGGGGCCAAAAGCTGCCGGCCGCCGTGGTGCTGGGCGCGCCGCCCGCGGTGTGCTTCACCGCAGCCCAGAAACTGCCCGAGACGATGGAGGAACTGGCCGTCGCCGGCGGGCTCGCGGGGTGCCCCATCAATGTGGTGCGCGCCAAGACCGTCGATCTCCTGGTGCCGGCCGAGGCCGAGATCGTGATCGAGGGTCTGATCGACACGGAATGGCTCGAGCCCGAGGCGCCGTTCGGCGAATCGCACGGCCACGTCAATCTCCAGGAAATGAACGCCTTCATGGAGGTGACGTGCATCACCAGGCGGCGCGACGCGATCCTCACCTCGATCATCTCGCAGGTGACGCCATCGGAATCGAGCCTGATGAAGCGCGTGGCATTGGAGCCGATGATGCTCTCGCATCTGCGCGACGCGCTCGGCATCAGGGGCGTCACTCGCGTCTCGATGCACGAGCCGCTGACCAACCTGCGCAAGGTGATCGTGCTGGTGATGGACCGCGCGACGCCGGCCACCGAAATCTGGCGCGCGCTCCATGGCGCGGCCTCGCTGCATCGCGCCGCCGGAAAATACGTCATCGCCGTCAACGACGACATCGATCCCGACAATGCCGACGCGCTGCTCTGGGCGATGTCGTACCGCGCCAACCCGGTGCTCGACCTGCAGCTGCTGCGGCACAAGGATCAGGGCCACGGGCCGCGCAGCAAGCGCAACGGCGGCGAGGACGGCGCCGTGCTGATCGACGCGACCTTGAAGGAGGATTTCCCGCCGATCTCGCTGCCGAAGCGCGAATTCATGGAGCGCGCGCGGGCGATCTGGGAGGAGCTGGGCCTGCCGCCGCTGAAGCCCGAGGCGCCGTGGTTCGGCTATGCGCTCGGCGAGTGGCCCGAGGAATTCGATGCCGCAGCCGCGCGCGCGGTCAAGGGCGAGGCGTTCGTCACCGGCGCCATCATGGCGCAGCGCCGGCGCAACGACGTGCGCATCAATACCGAGGTTCGCGATCTCGATCCGCCCAAGAAGAAGCCGGACCGCTGAGGCGTTGGCGGCGCCCGCCGCCTGGGAGAGAAGCGGCGGGCGCCGTGTCAACGCCCTGGCGCGCGTTACCGCGCGGCCGGGCGGAGGGGGTGGCGGGCAACGGGCCCACCGCTGGCGCGCTGCGGCGGGCCCGCCCCGGGAGCGGAACCGCTGCAGGATACGGCGCCGCTCAAGAGGTCCAGGTTCTCCCTGCTGCTCTAGCAAAGCCGATGCCAACGCCTGCGCAGCGCTTTTACGCGCGAATTGGGGCCGCGGGATCAGTCGCCTGCTGGAAATTCAAGCGGAAGCGGCGATTTCTTGGGCAAATTCCCCTCACCCTTCCCTCTCCCCGGCGGGGCGAGGGTTCTGTTGTGTTAACCCAGGGCGCCCGCTACACCCGGCTCAACTCGGCACAAGATGACGAAATCCCGAACCCTTAACGACGTCGCGTGTTGGATCTTCGATCTCGACAACACGCTCTATCCCGCGACCTCGACCGTCTATGCCGAGGTCGAGACGCGCATGAACGATTTCATCATGGCGGAGCTGAAGCTCGACCTCGCGCAGGCCGTCGCGCTCAGGAAACGCTTCTTCGAGGCGCACGGCACGACCCTGCGCGGCCTCATGAACGAGTACGGCATGGCGCCGGCGCCGTTCCTCGACTATGTGCACGAGCTCGACCTGTCGGCGCTTGCCGCGAACGAGGCGCTGCACGTGGCGATCGGCGCGCTGCCCGGGCGCAAGCTCATCTTCACCAACTCGACGCGCCGCCATGCCGAGCGCGTGCTGGCGCGCCTGGGCCTCGCCCGGCATTTCGCGGACATCCACGACATCGAAAGCTGCGAATATCTGCCGAAGCCCGATCCGAGCGGCTACCGGGCGCTGCTCGCGCGGCACGGGATCGACGCGCCGCAGAGCGCGATGATCGACGACATGGCGAAGAACCTGAAGCCCGCGGCGGCGCTCGGCATGACGACGATCTGGCTGCGCGGCGGCCCGCACATGGGCGAAGGCGACGCCAACGCCGAGCATGTGCACCACGTCGCCGACGACCTCGCGGCGTTTCTTGAAAAGGCCCCGTTCGGTTGACAGGCTTGGTCCCCTCGCCCAATCTGGCGGCGCCATGAGTGCCGAGATCGAGCGCACCATCGACGCCGCGTGGGAGACGCGCGACGGCGTCACGCCCGCGACCAGGGGCGCGGTGCGGGACGCGGTCGAGGCGGCGCTCGACGCGCTCGACCGCGGCAGGCTGCGCGTCGCCGAGAAAGAGGGCGCGCGCTGGCGCGTCCATCAATGGCTCAAGAAGGCGGTGCTGCTGTCGTTCCGGCTGAACGACATGAGCGTCATCGGCAACGGCCCGGGCGATGCGTCGTGGTGGGACAAGATTCCGTCGAAATTCGCGGGCTGGGATGCGGCGCGGTTTCGCGAGGCGGGATTTCGCGCGGTGCCGGGCGCGGTGGTGCGCCATTCCGCCTTCATCGCACCGGGCGTCGTGCTGATGCCGTCCTTCGTCAATGTCGGGGCCTATGTCGATAGCGGCACCATGATCGACACCTGGGCGACCGTGGGCTCGTGCGCGCAGATCGGCAGGAACTGCCACATCTCGGGCGGCGCCGGGATCGGCGGCGTGCTCGAGCCGGTGCAGGCCGAGCCGGTGATCGTCGAGGACGACTGTTTTGTCGGCGCGCGCAGCGAAGTGGCGGAAGGCGTCATAGTCGAGCGCGGCTCGGTGCTGGCGATGGGCGTGTTTCTGGGCGCCTCGACCCGCATCGTCGACCGCCAGACCGGCGAGACGCATGTGGGCCGCGTGCCGGCCTATTCCGTGGTCGTGCCGGGAAGCCTGCCGGGGAAGCCCTTGCCCGACGGCAGCGCGGGCCCGAGCCTCTATTGCGCCGTCATCGTCAAGCGCGTCGATGAACGAACGCGCGCAAAAACCTCGATCAACGAGCTGCTGCGCGCCTGATGACGGCCGATCCCGTCGCTCTTGCCCGGCGCCTGATATGCGCGCCGAGCGTCACGCCCGACGACAAGGGCGCCATAGCGATTCTGGCCGGCGCACTCGCGGGCCTCGGTTTTTCGTGCGAGACGGTCGAATTCTCCGAGCCGGGCACGGCGTCCATCCTAAATCTTTATGCGCGGCTCGGCACCGAGGGGCGCAATTTCTGCTTCGCCGGCCACACCGATGTCGTGCCGCCGGGCGATCCGGCCGCGTGGAGCGTCGATCCCTTTGCCGCCGCGGTGAAGGACGGGATGCTCTATGGCCGGGGCGCCTCCGACATGAAGAGCGCGCTTGCGGCGATGGTGGCGGCGTGCGCCCGCTTCCTCGAGGCGCGGGGCCAAAAATTCGGCGGCTCGATCAGCTTTCTGGTGACGGGCGACGAGGAGGCGGACGCGATCAACGGCACGCGGAAGCTGCTCGACTGGCTGGCCAAGCGGGGCGAGCGGCTCGATGCCTGCGTCGTCGGCGAGCCGACCAGCGACAAGGCGTTCGGCGACATGGTGAAGATCGGACGGCGCGGCAGCCTCAACGGCTTCCTCACCGTCCACGGCGTGCAGGGCCACACCGCATATCCCGATATCGCCGACAACGCGGCGCATCGCCTTGTCGCGATGCTGGGCGCGCTGACTTCGACGCCGCTCGATACGGGCAGCGCGCATTTTCCGCCGTCGAACCTCCAGGTCTCGACCATCGACATCGGCAACCGCGTGACCAACGTCATTCCGGCGACGGCGCGCGCGGTTTTCAACGTGCGCTTCAACGACCGTTGGACCAGCGCCGCGATCGAGCGGTGGCTCAGAAACATCCTCGATGCGGCGGGCGCGCGCTACGAGCTTCGGATCAAGGTGAGCGGCGAATCCTTCCTCGTGCCGCCCGGCGAGGTGAGCGGGATATTAGAGGCTGCGATCGAGCAGGTGCTGGGCCAAAAGCCCGCGCTCAGCACGACGGGCGGCACGTCCGATGCGCGCTTCATCCACCATGCCTGCCCGGTCGCCGAGTTCGGCCTCCTCAACCGCACCGCGCACAAGGTGGACGAGCATGTCGCGGTAGCCGAGATTGAGCAGTTGGCCGCGATCTACCACGCCGCGCTCGAGCGGTTCTTTGCGCGCTAATGCTTCTCCATTGACAGAGCCATGCTGACCCTGCGCGAGGTTTCATCGGGGCTCTATGGCGCGTGGCGGCTGCTGTGGCGCGACCCGACGGCGATGGCGTGGTTCGACCGCAGCCTCGCGGGCGCCATCCGCTCGTTCTGGGCGGCGGCGATCTGCTATCCGGGCTTCGTCATCCTGCTTTTGACGCGCCTGTCGCAGAGCGAGCTCCATTCGTCCGCGGTCTTTCCCATCCTGCTGGTCGAGAGCATCGGCTATGTAATCGGCTGGTGCGCCTATCCCTTGGCTGCGCTGCCGTTCTGCCGCTGGCTCGTGCCGGAAGAGCGGGCGCTGGGCTTCATCATCGCCTACAACTGGTCGCAGGTGCTGCAGACGGGGGTGCTGCTGCCAGTGGCGTTGTTCGGCGCGCTCGACCTCGTGCCGCCTTACATCATCGCCTATGCCGATTTCGTGGCCTATCTCGCGATCCTCGTCTACGAGTGGTTCATCGCGCGGATCGCGCTCGACGCGGGCCGGCTGCCGGCGACGGCGCTGGTGCTGTTGGACATCGTCATCGGTGCGGCGCTGTCGCAGGTGACGCAGGTCCTGTCCGGTCAGTAGCCGGGATAGACCACCTTTACGAGATAAAGCCCCTCGGCCGGCGCGGTGGGTCCCCCGGCGCGGCGGTCGCGCGCCTCGAGCGCCGCTGCCACATCGGCCGGGCGCCACTTGCCCTCGCCGACGAGCTTCAGCGTCCCCACCATGTTGCGCACCTGGTGATGCAGGAACGAGCGCGCGCGCGCCTCGATGCGGATCTCGTCGTCCGCGCGGGTCACGTCGAGCATGTCGAGCGTCTTCACCGGCGAGCGCGCCTGGCACAGCGAATCGCGAAAGCTCGAAAAATCGTGCCGGCCGAGGAGGTGGCGTGCCCCTTCCTGCATGGCGGCCACGTCGAGCGCGCGCCCGACCTGCCACACGCGGCCCGAGCTCCAGCGCGGCCGGCGGACGGCGGTTGAGGATGCGGTAGAGATAGATCCGCCCCTTCGCCGAGCGCCGCGCGTCGAAACTGTCGGGCACGCGCTCGGCCGCGAGCACCGCGACCTTGTGCGGGCGCATGTGCTGATTGAGCGCGTTGCGCACCGTGTCGGGCGGATAGTCCCGCGGCAGGTCGAGATGCGCCGCCTGCGCCAGCGCATGGACGCCGGCATCGGTGCGGCCGGCGCCGTGCACGACGACGCGCGAACCGGTGAGCGCCGCGGCCGCTTCCTCGACGATCTGCTGCACCGAGAGCCCGATCTTCTGGCGCTGCCAGCCGACGAGGCCGGTGCCGTCATATTCGAGCGTCAGCTTGTAGCGGGGCATGGCAGGATTGTGCCCTTTGGCACGGCGAAGCCGCGCAGGAACGCCGCAACATCGACCGGCGCGCGGCCCGGACGCTGCAGCACGAGCGGGCGCAGCGCGCCGTCGCCGCAGGCAATGGCGAGGCGGTCGTCGAGCACCGTGCCGGGCGGCGCGCCGACCGAGGCGAGCGTCTCCGCCGAAAGAATCCTGATGCGCTCGCGCCACTCGAACCAGGCGCCGGGCTGCGGGCTGAGCGCGCGCACGGTGCGCTCCAGCACCGCGGCCGGGCGGCGCCAGTCGAGCCGGCCCTCGTCCGGCCTGAGTTTCTTGGCATAAGTCGCGCCCTCGCCCGGCTGCGGCCGCGGCGCGAGCCGGCCCGAGGCCAAGCCATCGAGGGCATCCAGCACCAGAGCTGCGCCGCGCTCGGCCATGCGGTCGTACAGCTCGGGCGCCGTCGTGCGCGGGCCGATCGGGATCGTTTCCGCCAGCACGATCGGGCCGGTGTCGAGCCCCTCGTCCATGCGCATGATGGTGACGCCGGTCTCGTCATCGCCGGCCATGATGGCGCGCTCGATGGGCGCCGCCCCGCGCCAGCGCGGCAGCAGCGAGGCATGCACGTTGAGGCAGCCCAGACGCGGCGCTTCGAGCATCGCCTTGGGCAGTATGAGGCCGTAGGAGGCGACCACCGCGGCATCGAGGCCGAGCGAGGCGAATTTTTGCGCTTCCTCGGCGCCAAGCCGTTCGGGCGTGAAAACGGGGATGCGCAGCTCTTCGGCCGCGTGCTGCACCGGCGATGCGAGCGGCTTGTGGCCGCGGCCGGCGGGGCGCGGCGGCTGGCAATAGATCGCGGCCACTTCGTGCGGCGATGACGCGAGCGCGCGCAGGATGCGCTCGGCGAAGACCGGGGTCCCGAGAAATGCCAGGCGCAGCCGGATCACGCGGCTCAGGCCGGGACCGGGGTCTTCTGGCGCTTCGCCTTGGCGAGCTTGCGCAGGATGATGCCGCGTTTCAGGGACGAGATGCGATCGACGAACAGCACGCCTTCCAAATGATCCATCTCGTGCTGGATGCAGGTGGCGAGCAGGCCCTTGGCGTCGAGCTCGCGGATCTCGTTCTCCTCGTCGAGATAGCGCAGCTTGATCGCCGAGGGGCGCTCGACGTCGGCATAATGCTCGGGCAGCGACAGGCAGCCTTCCTGCACCGTGATCTTCTCGTCCGAGCGCCACAGAATCTCGGGATTGGCGATCTTCAGGGGCTGCGGCTTCTCGCCCTCGCGCGCGCAATCGACGACGATGACGCGCAGCGCCTCGCCGACCTGGGGCGCGGCGAGGCCGATGCCCGGCGCCTGGTACATGGTCTCGATCATGTCGGCCATGAGCCGCTTCACGCGCGCATCGACGCGCGCCACCGTCCGCGCCTTGATCTTGAGGCGCGGATCGGGCGCGGTGATGATCGAAAGGATCGCCATGGCGGCTCTTTAGGTATGACGCGCCGCGCCCCTCGTCAACCCGGCCGCAATCGCCGCGCTTCGAGTGACAAGTCCGCCCGCGCTTTGCGATAATGCGGGGATGGAGATTGCCCTCGCGATCGTCGCGGCGCTGCTGGCCGTCGTGGCCGCAATCCTCGCGGCAAGGCTCGCGGCGGCCCGGCAGAGCGCGGCCGAGGCGCAGGCGCGGGCCGACGCGGCGGCGGCGCGACTCGACGCGTCCGTCGAGACGCGGGTCGAGTCGGAAGGCGCGCTGCGCGCCGCGCGGCAGCGCATTGGCGATCTCGAGGCGGTGCTGAAGGATGCCGAGACGGCGCGCCAGAACCTCGTTACCGCCGCCCGCTCGGCCGCGCTCGAGACCGCGCGGGAGCTGTCGGCGCAGCTCATCGGCGACCACAAGCGCGAGACCGAGGCGGCCCGGCAGGAGGCCGAGCAGCGCGCGCGCAAGATCACCGAGCCGCTGGTGCAGCAGGTCGAGGGCATCGTCAAGGCGGTCGCGGCGCTCGACGGGCAGATGCGCGAGAAGGCGCGCGTGCTCGACACGGTGTGGCGCTCGCTGACGAGCCCAAGCGGGTCCGGCCAGATCGCCGAAATCGGGCTTGCCAACACGTTGAAGGACTTTGGCCTTGAGGCCGGGCGCGACTATCTGTTGCAAGCAACGACGACCGGCGAGATCAGCGGAAAACGCCTCAGACCGGACGCGCTTGTGTTCCTTCCGGGCAATAGTGTCGTGGTCATCGACTGCAAGGCGTCCAAGTACCTCATCGAGATCGCCGAAGCCGAGGGTGGCGAGAGCGAGGCCGAGGCCTACGCCAATCTCGCCCGCACCATGAACCAGCACCTGAAGGCGCTTGCCGACAAGGATTACCGCGGCGCAGTGCTGGCCGAATGGCGCGCCTCGGGACGCCCCGGCGAGGTGAGTCACGTACACAGCGTGATGTACCTGCCGAATGAGGCGGTGCTGGAGAAACTGGCGCGGGCCGATGCCGCCTTTTTTGCCCGGGCACGCAAGGAAGACATCATGCCCGCTGGCCCGGTCGGGCTTCACTGCGTGCTCTCGGCCGCCGCCGCAGAGATAACGAAAGAGCGCCAAGTCGCGAATCAGCAACGCATTCTCGACGCTGCGCAGAAGCTGCTCGATGGTGTCAGACTAGCCCTGAATAGCGTCGCAGACGTCGGCAAAGGCATCAAAGCCGCGGCCGAGAGCTATCAAAAACTCACGAGCTCGATCAATCAGCGCTTATTGCCGCGCGCGAGGGGGCTGAACTCGCTCGGAGTACCGCTTCCGCCGGGGAAAACGCTGCCCCACCACCTTCCCGCCTATACGGTGATGAGCCAGGAGGGCGACCAGCTCATCGAGGGCGAGGCGGCGGAAGTGGCAGAGGAGCCGCCGGCGCCGCGCCTTCTGGCGGAATAGGGCGTTGCTCGACACCGTGTTCAGGGACTGGCACGATTTCTACGTGCTCCTGGGCGGCGCTGCGGCGTCGCTCGTGGGATTGACGTTCGTCGCGGCCTCGATCGGCGCGGCGCTGCTCGCTGCGCCCGCGCGACAAGGGGTGATGCTCAGCCGTCCTTCACCGTCTGGCGCGCGGCGAAGGCGGCCGAGAGCGTGCCTTCGTCGAGATAGTCGAGCTCGCCGCCCAGCGGCACGCCGTGCGCGAGGCGCGAGACGCGCACGCCCGAGGACGCCAATCGGTCGGCGATGTAGTGCGCCGTGGTCTGGCCCTCGACGGTCGCGTTCAAGGCCAGGATCACCTCGCGCACGCCGCCCGATCCGACGCGCGCGACAAGCTCGGCGATGCGCAGCTCCTCGGGCCCGACGCCCTCCAAGGCCGAGAGCGTGCCGCCCAGCACGTGATAGCGCCCCTTGAACGCGCCCGAGCGCTCGATCGCCCAAAGGTCGGCCACTTCCTCGACGACGCAGACGATGTCGCCCTCGCGCCGCGGGTCGCGGCAGAGGACGCATGGGTCGGCGGTGTCGAGATTGCCGCAGATCGAGCATGCCCGCACCTGGCGCGCGGCCTCGTTGAGCGCGATGCTCAAAGGCTCCATCAGGCTCTCGCGCCGCTTCAGCAGATGCAGCGCCGCGCGCCGCGCCGAACGCGGGCCGAGCCCCGGCAGCTTCGCCAGCAGTTCGACGAGTCGGTCGAGCTCGGTCATTCAGAACGGCAGCTTCATCCCGGGCGGGAGCGAAAGGCCGCCGGTCAGCTTCTTCATCTCCTCGGCCATGTGCGCCTCGACATGCGCCTTGGCGTCGTTGAAGGCGGCGAGGATCAGGTCTTCGAGCACCTCGGTCTCGTTCGGATCGATGAGCGAGCGGTCGATCTTGATGCGGCGCATCTCGCCCTTGCCGTTCAAGGTCACCTGCACCATGCCGCCGCCCGAGGCGCCCGACAGCTCGACCCCTTCGAGCTTCGCCTGCAGCTCGGCCATGCGCTCCTGCATCTGCTGCGCCTGCTTCATCATCTGGCCCAGGTTCTTCATCAGGCGTCGTCTCCTTCAGTGGGCTCATCGGGCTCGGCGGGCGCTTCCTCGTGGATCTCGCGCACCGCCTCGATGCGCGCGCCGGGGAATGTGTCGAGCACGGCGCGCACGAGCGGATCCTGCGCCGCCGCGCTGCGCATCTCCTGGTCGTGCGCGAGCGATTCCTCGCGCAAGGTGGCGCGGCCGGGCTCGTCCGAGACGCTCACCACCCAGCGCCGCCCGGTCCATTGGCTCAAGAGCTGCCCGAGCCGGTTCGGCAGTTCGCGCGGCGCCGCCTCGTTGGGGCGCAGCTCGATCCGGCCCGGCTCGAACTTGACGAGATGCACGTTGGCATAAAGATGCGTGCGCAGCAGCGCCTCGCGATGCTCGTCGAACAGCTCGAGCACCTCGAGGAAGCTCGTGGGGTTGGGCAGATCGGCGCGCGCGTCGGGCTCGGGCGCCAGCGCGCGGGCGGGCTCGGATGCTCCGCGCGCGACCGGCGCGGGCGCGAGCGCGGGGCGCGGCTGCGGCGCGGGCGCTACGGCCGGCGCGGGTGCGGGCGCGCGGGTTTCGAGGCTGCGCGCCAGCTCGGCCGGGCTCGGCAGCTCGGCGACATAGGCGAGCCGCACCAGCACCATCTCGGCGGCCTCGATCTGCGAGGGCGCCGCTTGCGCCTCGGAAATCCCTTTGAGGATCATCTGCCAGGCGCGGGCGAGCGCCGGGATCGCGAGCTGCCCGGCAAGGGCAAGGCCCCGCGCGCGCTCGCCCTCGAGCGCGGCATCGCCCTCGCCCGCCGTCGGCGTGAGCTTGAGCCGCGTCAGGAAATGCACGAGCTCGAGCAGATCCTGCAGCACGATCACCGGATCGGCACCGCCCTCGTAGAGCGCCGCCATTTGGTGCAGCGCACCGGCGGCGTCGCCCCTGAGCGCCGTCTCGAGCAGGTCGAACACCAATCCGCGGTCGGCGACGCCGAGCATGTCGCGCACCTGCGCCACGCCGATCTTGTCGCCCGACAGCGCAATCGCCTGGTCGAGGATCGAGAGCCCGTCGCGCACCGATCCGTCGGCCGCGCGCGCGATGAGCGCGATCGCAGCCGGCTCGGCGGTGACGCCTTCCTCCTTGGCGATCCTGGCGTAATGCTCGGCCAGGAGCTCGACCGGCACGCGGCGCAGCGAAAAGCGCTGACAGCGCGACAGCACGGTGAGCGGCAGTTTCTGGATCTCGGTCGTGGCGAAGATGAATTTGACGTCGGGCGGCGGCTCCTCGAGCGTCTTCAGAAGCGCGTTGAACGCGTTCTTCGACAGCATGTGCACTTCGTCGATGATGTAGATCTTGTAGCGCGCCGAGACCGGGCGGTAGCGCACGCCCTCGGTCAGCTCGCGGATGTCGTCGACGCCGGTGCGCGAGGCCGCGTCCATCTCGAGCACATCGACATGGCGGTCCTCGGCGATGGCGCGGCACGGCTCGCACACGCCGCAGGGCGATATGGTCGGGCCGCCCTTGCCGTCCGGGCCGATGCAGTTCAAGGCGCGCGCGATGATGCGCGCCGTCGTCGTCTTGCCGACGCCGCGCACGCCCGAAGTATGAAGGCGTGCGCAATGCGCCCGCTGGCGATCGCGTTCGTGAGCGTGCGGACCATCGCCTCCTGGCCGATCAGCTCGGCGAAGCGGCTCGGCCGGTATTTGCGCGCGAGCACGCGGTAGGCGCTGCCCGGCTCGCTCATGGCGCCTCCACGAAAACGCGCGAGGGTGGGAGACTGGACCTGCGACCCAGGCCGAAACTCGTTACGGCTGCTTCCTTCCGGACCTGACCGGGTTGGCGAGGGACCTGTCCGAAGCCAGCCTCCCGAGGCCACTATATCAGGACCGGCCCCGCGCCGCGCAAGGATCGCCGCGCGCCCCGGAATGCGCGCGCCGCGAGAGCGTGACGGCGTGCCGCCGAGCGCCTATGAAGCGCCGATGGAACGGGTGAATTTCTATGCCGGGGGCGCGCTCGACCGCGCCGGACTGCGGCGCAAGGACCGCGACTGGGTCGCCTCGCTGCTCGACGGCGGCGCGTGCCGGTTCGTGCTGCTGTGGCGCGGGCGGAATCTGGTGCTGAGCGGCGCCGAGGCGGGGCCGCGCGCGGCGTTTCTGGCGCGCGCCGAGATCGCCGCGCTCGGCACCGATCCGGTGCTGCTCGGGCTCGACGGCGACATTGCCTATTTCGCGCTCGACCTGTCGCACGAGGAGACGCCGCTGGCCTCGCTCGCCGCGGCGACGCCGTGCGAATTCACCGATCTGCGCCGGGTCGGGCCGCTGCTGCCGCGGGCGGAGGGTGCGCTTCTGGCCTACGCGCGCGGCATCGCCTATTGGCACGAGCGCCACCGTTTCTGCGGCGTGTGCGGCGCGCCTACGGCGAGCGAGGAAGGCGGGCACGTACGGCGCTGCACGAGCGCCACGTGCGCCGCATCGCATTTCCCGCGCACCGATCCGGCGGTCATCATGCTGGTGCATGACGGCGAGCGCTGTCTTCTCGGGCGCAAGCCCGAATGGCCCAAGGGCATGCATTCGACGCTCGCCGGATTCGTCGAGCCGGGCGAGAGCCTCGAAGAGGCGGTCGCGCGCGAGGTGTTCGAGGAGACCGGGATCGAGGTGGACGAGGTGACGTATCACTCGTCGCAGCCCTGGCCCTTCCCTGCCTCGCTCATGCTCGGCTTTCACGCGCGCGCCAGGACGCATCGGATCACGGTCGATCCCGAGGAGCTGGAGCACGCCGATTGGTACGAGCGCGGCTTTCTCCTCGCGCGCGCCGACGACGACGATCTCCGCCTGCCGCGGCGCGATTCGATCGCGCGCCGCCTCGTCGAGGATTGGCTCAGGCGCTGAGCGTCAGCTTCGCTCGACCGTCTGCGCCGCGGCGTCGAGCACGCTCGTGACGGCCTCGATCTGCGCATCATTCAGCGGCCCGCGCGCCAGGCGCATGCGGAGTGCCAAGCGGAGATTGTGCATGGCGCGCACGATCTGCGGCGCGGGGCCGCCGCCCTGGGCCGCGCGGATCTCGGTCATGCGGGCGAAGAGACCGTCGACCGCCGCCTTGTTGGCGGCGAGCGCGGACTCGCCCTCGGGCGTGATGGCGTAGAGCTTCTTGCCGCCCTCCTCGCTCACCCTTGTGTGGCCCATCTCCTCGAGCAGGGTGAGCGTCGGATAGATCACGCCGGGGCTGGGGCTGTAGGCGCCGCCGAGCCGGTCCTCGATCTCCTTGATGATCTCGTAGCCGTGGCGCGGCTTTTCAGCGATCAGGCCCAACAGCACGAGGCGCAAATCGCCCTGGTCGAACACCCGGCCGCGCCCGCCGCGCATGTGGCGAAAATCCGGCTCGCCGCGCCGTCCGGCCCAGTCGCCGCGCATGTGGCGGTGGCCATGACGGGAATCGTATTTGTGAAACAAGGGTACGCTCCTATTGTCAGACTGGTGTTTGATATATCTAAATCCAGTCTAAGTCAAGGGGTGAAAATACGCGACGGGAAATCTAATCGCCGCCGAGCTGGCTCAATTCCTCGCGGAAAGGGTGGGCCGGGTAGGTCCCGAGGATTTTGACCTCGCGCGAGAAGAAGCGCAGCTCCTCGAAGGCGAGTGCGAGCGGGCGGTCCTCGGGCCTGCCGTCCACGTCGGCGTAGAACTGCGTCGCGGTGAAGCGGCCGCCGACCATGTAGCTCTCGAGCTTGGTCATGTTGACGCCGTTCGTCGCGAACCCGCCCATGGCCTTGAAGAGCGCGGCCGGCACGTTGCGCACACGGAACACGAAAGTGGTGATGGCGCGCTTGCAGTCCGCGGGCAGCGGCCGCGGCTCCTTCGCCATGACGAGAAAGCGCGTGGTGTTGTGCTCCTCGTCCTCGATGTTCTGCATGAGCGAGACGAGGCCGTAGATCTTGCCCGCGAGCTCGGACGCGATCGCCGCGACCGTCTTGTCGCCGCGCTCGGCGAGCTCGGATGCAGCGCCCGCGGTATCGGCGGCGACGTGCGGCGTGAGGCCGAGCTTGCGGATGAGCGCGCGGCATTGCGATAGCGCGTGGACGTGGCTGCGCACCGTCTTCAGTCCCTCGAGGGTGGCGCCCGGCAATGCCAGCAGGTGATGGTTCACGCGCTGGAAATGCTCGCCGATGATGGTGAGGCCGGAATCCGGCATCAGATGATGAATGTCGGCGACGCGGCCCGCGACCGAGTTCTCGATCGGCAGCATGGCGAGCGCGGCGCGGCCTTCGCGCACGGCGAGAATCGCGTCCTCGAACGTCTCGCAGGCGAGCGTCGCAAGATCCGGATAGACCTCGCGGCACGCAAGATCGGAATAGGCGCCGGGCGCGCCCTGAAAAGCGATAATGCGGGCCGGATCGGTGCTGGCGGTCATGGCGCGGAGGCGATGAGCGCGCGGACGCGCGCAAGATCGTCCGGAGTATCGACACCCAAAGGAACCGTGTCAACGAGCGCCACCTCGATGCGCAATCCTGCTTCGAGCGCGCGCAGCTGCTCGAGCCGCTCGCGCCGCTCGAGCGCGCTCTCGGGCAGCGCCACGAAGCGCGCGAGTGCGGCGCGGCGGTAGGCATAAATCCCGATATGGTGATAGAGCGGCCCCTCGCCCCACGGCACCGGCAGGCGGCTGAAATAGAGGGCGCGCGCGACGCGCGATCCGGGAGCGAAGGCGGCCGCGATCTTGACCACGCTTTCGGCGCGCCGGTCGGCGTCGTTGTCGATGATTGCGGCGAGCGTCGCGATATCGACGCCTTCATCGCCCAATGGCGCGAGTACCTCGCGGATCGCGGCCGGGTCGATGAGCGGCAGGTCGCCCTGGAGATTGACGACGACGTCGTGCCGCCGTTCCGGGTCGAGCGCCTCGACCGCCTCGAAGACGCGGTCGGAGCCCGAGGGATGCTCCGCCCGCGTCAGCACGGCGCGGCCGCCAGCATCCTCGACCGCCTTGGCGATCTCGGCCTCGGCACAGGCGACCACGACCGGGCCGGCACCCGCCGCCATGGCCCGGCGCCAGACATGGACGATCATCGGCGCGCCGCCGATATCGGCGAGCGGCTTCCCCGGTAGCCGCGTCGAACGCATCCGCGCCGGAATGACGACGATGGGATTCATGGCCTTTTCTTGCGGCGTTATGCCGCATCCGCGGCCCCTGTCCCCCGCTTCAATCACATTTCGTTTGAGTTGTCAGCGAAAATTGGCTTCTCTCACGCTCGCTTCCGAGTCAACAGCGAACCGTCAAGACCAATTCTCTTTCGGGGGTGGCATGTCATTCGAAGCGAACAAGATCGCAGCGGCCATTCTGGTTTCGCTGATCCTGGCGATGGTCTCCGGCATTCTCGCCGACAAGCTGGTCGTGCCGAAGATGCTGGCGAAGAACGCGTACGAGGTCGCGGGCGCGCCCGAGGCCGCACCCTCGCAGGAAGCGGCGAAGGCGGCCGGGCCCGAACCGATCGGACCGCTCCTCGCGCAGGCGAGCGTCGATGCCGGCAAGAACGACACCAAGGTGTGCGCCGCATGCCACACCTTCGACAAGGGCGGGCCGAACCGCGTCGGCCCCAATCTCTACGGCATCGTCGGCGACGAGATCGCGCACGACCGCGGCAATTACGATTTCTCGGCGACGCTGAAGCAGGCCGGGAGCGGCAAGACCTGGACGCCGGACCTGCTGAACCAGTGGCTGTTCAAGCCGCAGGACTTCGCCAAGGGCACCAAGATGACGTTCGTCGGCGTGACCAAGACGAAGGAGCGCGCCGACATCGTGGCCTATCTCAATTCGCTGAGCGACAGCCCGAAGCCGCTGGCGAGCGAGGCCCCGGCGCCGGCGCCCGCCCCGGCGGCAGCCCCGGCCGCGAGCCCTCAAGGCGCGAAGTAGCGTGGCCGCGCGCGGCGCGCTTGCGCCCGTCGCGCCCGAGCATGTGGCACTCGCCCATGCGCTTGCCGATGCCGCCGGCGCGATCGTGCGGCGCTATTTCCGCACTGCCGTCGCGATCGACGACAAGCCCGACCTGACGCCCGTCACCATCGCCGACCGCGAGGCCGAGCGCGCCATGCGCCGTCTCATCGCGCAAACCTTTCCCGATCACGGCGTCATAGGCGAGGAAGAAGGCCGCGAGCGCGCGGACGCCGAATTCGTCTGGGTGCTCGATCCGATCGACGGCACCAAGAACTTCATCAGCGGCATCCCGATCTTCGGCACGCTCATCGCGCTGGCGCACCGCGGCCGGCCGGTGCTCGGCGTGATCGACCAGCCGGTGCTCGGCGAGCGCTGGCTGGGCGTCGCGGGACAGAGCTCGACGCTCAACGGCAAGCCCATTCGCACGCGCGCGTGCGCCGACCTTGCGCACGCGACGCTCTATACGACCTCGCCCGACATGTTCCGCGGCGCCGACGCCGAAGGCTTTGCGCGGCTCAAGCGCCGGGTGAAGCTCGCGCGCTTCGGCGCCGACTGCTACGCCTATGCGCAGCTTGCGAGCGGCTTCATCGACCTGGTCGTCGAGTGCGACCTGAAGCCTTACGATTTCTCGGCGCTCGTGCCGGTGATCGAGGGCGCGGGCGGCGTGATCGCCGACTGGCACGGAAGCGCGCTCGATCTCGGCGCCGACGGCCGCGTCATCGCCTGCGGCGACCGCCGGATGCTGGACGCGGCGCGCGCGGCGCTCGCGGCGGGCTGAGCTGCCAGCAAACATTCCGTCGTCGGGCATGTGATTCCGCACTAAAGTCCGCGCCATGCGGTTCATCGCTCTCGTCGTTGCGCTCGTCATCCTCGTGCCGTCCGCTAAGGGCGCGGCCGAGCATGGGCTCTCGCTCTATGGCGAGCTGAAATATCCGCCGGACTTCAAGCATTTCGATTACGTCAATCCCGACGCGCCCAAAGGCGGCGCGGTGAAATATGAGGCGATCGGCACGTTCGACACGCTCAATCCCTTCACCTTGAAGGGCGTTCCCGCAGCGGGCGTCGGGCTCATCTTCGACACGCTTGCTCGCATCGGCGCCGGACGAGCCGGTCGCCTCATATGGGCTCATCGCCGAGAGCGTCGAGGTGGCGCCCGACCGCAAGTCGGTGCTCTACACGGCTGCGCAAGGAGGCGCGCTTTGCACGACGGCACGCCGATCACGCCCGAGGACGTGATCTGGACCTTTGATACGCTGAAGGCGAAGGGCCATCCGCGCTACCGGCTCTATTACGCCGACGTGCGTGAAGGCCGAGAAGGAGGGCGAGCGCGGCGTGCGCTTCACCTTCCGCAGCAACGACAACCGCGAGCTGCCGCAGATCGTCGGCGAGATGCCGGTGCTGCCGAAAGCCTATTGGGAGAAGCGCGATTTCGACCGAGACGACGCTCGACCCGCCCTTGGGCAGCGGCCCCTACAAGATCGCGACGGTCGATCCCGGCCGCGCCATCACCTATCGCCCGCGTCGACGATTACTGGGCGAAGGATCTGCCGGTCAATGTCGGGCGGCACAATTTCGCAACGATCCGCTACGACTATTATCGCGACCAGACGATCGCGCTCGAGGCGTTCAAGGCCGGGCAGTACGACATCCGCATCGAGAACGTCGCGAAGAACTGGGCCATCGGTTATGACGGGCCGGCGCTGCAGCAGGGCCTCATCAAGAAGGAAGAAATTCCGAACAAGGTGCCGGAGGGGATGCAGGCCTTCGTCTTCAACACGCGACGGCCGCTTTTCAAGGACGCGCGCGTGCGCCAGGCGCTGGGCTATCTGTTCGATTTCGAGTGGGCCGACAAGAACCTGTTCTACGGCGCCTATACGCGAACCGAAGAGCTATTTCTCCAACTCCGACCTCGCCTCGTCGGGCATGCCGCAAGGCGACGAGCTCAAGATCCTCGAACCGCTGAAGGGCGAGATTCCGGACGCGGTCTTCACCACGCCGTTCGAGCCGCCCGCGACCGACGGCTCGGGCAATATCCGCGACAATCTGCGCCAGGCGCTGAGGCTTCTGGCAGCCGCCGGCTGGAGCCGTCAAGAACGAGCAGCTCGTCAACGCGGACGGCCAGCCCTTCGCGTTCGAGTTCCTGCTGGTGCAGCCGGAGTTCGAGCGCGTCGTGCTGCCGTTCGCGCAAAACCTGAAGCGCGCCGGCATCGCGATGAACGTGCGCACGGTCGATCCGGCGCAGTACGAGAACCGCATGCGCGGCTTCGATTACGACATGTCGATCGCAGCCTGGGGCGAGTCGCTGTCGCCGGGCAACGAGCAGCGCGACTATTGGAGCTCGGCAGGCCGCGGACGAGCCGGGCAGCTTCAATCTCGCCGGCATCAAGAGCAAGGCGGTCGATCGGCTGGTCGAGCGCGTCATTCACGCCGACGACCGCGCAAGCCTCGTCGCTTCGACGCATGCGCTCGACCGCGTGCTGCTCAACGGCTACTACGTCATTCCCAACTGGCACCTGACATATTTCCGCGTCGCCCATTGGGACAAGTTCGGCGAACCGAAGTCCCCGCCGCCCTACGCGCTCGACTCTCGACAGCGTGGTGGGTCGATCCCGCCCGCGCCGGCGACGTCGAGGCGAAGAAGAGCCAGGTTCAGCAGAAGTGAGCTTCTGATGCTCGCCTACGCGGTTCGCCGCATCCTGCTCATGATCCCGACGCTGTTCGCCATCATCCTGGTCAATTTCGTCATCGTGCAGGCGGCGCCGGGCGGGCCGGTCGATCAGCTCATCGCCGAATTGAAGGGGACCGCGGGCGGCACCTTGGCGCGCGTCTCGGGCGGCGGCGGCGAGCTCACTTCGAGCCCCACCTCGGCCGGGGAGACGCGCGGCTCGCGCGGGCTCGATCCGGAATTCATCAAGCAGATCCAGAAGCTCTACGGCTTCGACAAGCCGGCGCCCGAGCGTTTCTGGCTGATGCTCGAGAACTATCTCACCTTCAATTTCGGCAAGAGCTTCTATCAGCGACCGGCCGGTCATCAAGCTCATCGCCGACAAGCTGCCGGTATCGATCTCGCTCGGATTGTGGACGACGCTGCTCACCTATCTCATCTCGATTCCGCTCGGCATCCGCAAGGCGGTGCGCGACGGCAGCCCGTTCGACATGTGGACGAGCGCCGTCGTCATCGTGGGCTATGCCATCCCGAGCTTCCTCTTCGCCGTGCTGCTCATCGTGCTGTTCGCCGGCGGCAGCTATCTCTCGTGGTTTCCGCTGCGCGGGCTCACCTCGGACAATTGGGCGAGCTTCGGCTGGCCGCACCGCATCCTCGATTATTTCTGGCACATCGCGCTGCCGGTGCTGTCGCTCGTGATCGGCAGCTTCGCCAGCCTCACCATGCTGACCAAGAACTCGCTTCCTCGAGGAGATCAACAAGCAGTATGTCGTGACGGCGCGCGCCAAGGGGCTGAGCGAGGGCCGCGTGCTCTACGGCCACGTCTTCCGCAACGCCATGCTGCTGGTGATCGCCGGGTTCCCCGCGGCCTTCGTCTCGATCCTGTTCACCGGCGCGCTGCTGGTCGAGGTGATCTTCTCGCTCGACGGGCTCGGGCTCTTGGGCTTCCAGGCGGCGATCGGGCGCGATTATCCGATCATGTTCGGCACGCTCTACATCTACACGCTCATGGGGCTCGTGCTTGAAGCTCGTCAGCGACCTCACCTACATGCTGGTCGATCCGCGCATCGATTTCGGGACGCGCGAGGTATGACGAGCGAAGCGGTCACGCTTCAGCGCGCCCGTGCGCCGACGGTGCTGGGTTTTCGCGTGACGCCGCTCACCCAGCGGCGCTTTGCCAATTTCCGCGCCAACCGGCGCGGCTTCTGGTCGCTCTGGATCTTCCTCGTGCTGTTCGGGCTTGCGCTCGGTCGCCGAGTTCATCGCCAACGACCGGCCGCTCGTCGTGTCCTATGACGGACATCTCTATTTCCCGGTGTTCGCCGATTATCCCGAAGCGGCGTTCGGCGGCGATCTGCCGATCGCGGCCGACTATCGCGACCCCGATGTCGCCCGCCACATCGAGGCGAAGGGCTGGATGGTGTGGCCGCCCATCCCGTTCGCCTATGGCACGATCAACTACGATCTGCCCTCGCCCGCGCCGTCGCCGCCGACGGCGGCCGACTGGCTCGGCACCGACGACCAGGGCCGCGACGTGCTGGCGCGGCTCATCTACGGGTTCCGCATCTCGGTGCTGTTCGGACTGGCGCTCACGCTGTCGAGCTCGGTGATCGGCGTCGCGGCGGGCGCGGTGCAGGGCTATTACGGCGGCCTCACCGATCTCATGTTCCAGCGCTTCCTCGAGATCTGGTCGGGCCTGCCGGTGCTCTATCTCCTCATCATCCTGTCGAGCATCATCGAGCCGAATTTCTGGTGGCTGCTCGCGATCATGCTGCTGTTCTCGTGGATGTCGCTCGTCGATCTGGTGCGCGCCGAGTTCCTGCGCGCGCGCAATTTCGACTATGTGCGCGCGGCACGCGCCTTGGGCGTCTCGAACCCGGTCATCATCCGCCGCCACGTGCTGCCGAACGCGATGGTGGCGACGCTGACCTTCCTGCCTTTCATCCTCAACGGCTCGATCACGACCCTCACCTCGCTCGATTTCCTGGGCTTCGGCCTGCCGCCCGGCTCGCCCTCGCTCGGCGAGCTTCTGGCGCAGGGCAAGGCCAACCTCCAGGCGCCCTGGCTCGGCCTCACCGCCTTCTTCGTCCTCGCCGTGATGCTGACCTGCTCATCTTCATCGGCGAGGCGGTGCGCGACGCGTTCGATCCGCGGAAGATCGGGATGTGATCTGATGGCTCTCTTAAGCATCAACACCCTCTCCGTCACCTTCCACACGCCGGGCGGCGATGTCGCGGCGGTGCGGGACGTGTCGCTCGAGCTCGACAAGGGCGAGACGCTGGCGCTGGTTGGCGAATTCGGGTCGGGCAAGTCGGTGACGGCGCTCTCGATCCTGCAGCTCCTGCCCTACCCCATGGCGCGCCACGGCAGCGCCAGCAGCATCAAATTCGAGGGCCAGGAACTCGTCGGCGCAGGCGAGGCGGCGCTGCGCCGCATCCGCGGCAACCGCATCGCGATGGTGTTCCAGGAGCCGATGACCTCGCTCAACCCGCTGCACACGATCGAGAAGCAGATCACCGAGACGCTCCACCTGCACAAGCGCATCGACGCGCGCGCGGCGCGGACCCGCGCGGTCGAGCTTCTGCATCTCGTCGGGCTCGCCGAGGCGGAGCGACGGCTCGACGCCTATCCGCATCAGCTTTCGGGCGGACAGCGCCAGCGCGTGATGATCGCCATGGCGCTCGCCAACGAGCCCGACATCCTCATCGCCGACGAGCCCACGACCGCGCTCGACGTCACCATCCAGGCGCAGATCCTGAAGCTTCTGAAGGAGCTTCAGGCGCGCCTCGGCATGGCGCTGCTGCTCATCACGCACGACCTTACGATCGTGCGCAAGATGGCGACCGCGTCGCCGTGATGACGCAAGGCGAGATCGTCGAGCGCGGCGGCACGGCTCAGATTTTCGCAAGCCCCGCAGCATCCCTATACGCGCCGCCTCATCGCCGCGGAGCCCAAGGGCGAGCCGCTCGCGGTCGAGCCGCGCGAGCCGGTGCTGCTCGAGACGGCGGCGCTGAAAGTCTGGTTCCCGATCAAGAGCGGCCTCTTCCGCCGCACCGCCGGCTACGTCAAGGCGGTGGACGGCGATCGATCTTCAGCGTGCGCGCCGGCGAGACGCTCGGCATCGTCGGCGAGAGCGGGCTCGGGCAAGACGACGCTCGGCCTCGCCCTCCTGCGCCTCATCGCGAGCGAGGGCGCCATCCGCTTCGACGGCAAGGCGCTCGACAAGCTCGGCGGCGCGGCGCTGCGGCCGTTGCGGCGCGCAGATGCAGATCGTGTTCCAGGATCCGTTCGCGAGCCTCTCCCCGCGCCTCTCGGTCGGCCAGATCGTCGAGGAGGGGCTCAAGGTGCACCGCATCGGCGGCAGGTCCGAATCGCGCCGCGACATCATTGCCGCAGCGCTCGAGGAGGTCGGGCTCGATCCCGGCGCGCGCGACCGCTATCCGCACGAATTCTCGGGCGGCCAGCGCCAGCGCATCGCCATCGCCCGCGCCCTCGTGCTGAAGCCGCGCTTCGTCGTGCTCGACGAGCCGACCTCCGCGCTCGACATGTCGGTGCAGGCGCAGATCGTCGATCTGCTGCGCGACGCTCCAGGCGCGCCATCGCCTGGCCTATCTCTTCATCAGCCACGATCTGCGCGTGGTGCGCGCCTTGGCGCACGAGGTCCTGGTGATGAAGGACGGCAAGGTGGTCGAGGCGGGACCGGCGCACGACATCTTCGCCCGCCCGCGCGCACCCTATACGCGCGCCCTCATGGCCGCCGCCTTCGACATCGAGGCGGTCGAGGGCGGCGCGGCCGCGACGTAAATCAGCCGGTCAGTGCGGCCAGCCGTGCTTGGACAGATCGACCGGGTTGCCGTCGGGGTCGTAGACGCGGAACTCGGCCTCGCGGTTGGGCGGCCGCTTCGTCACGTCCATCGCCGCGCCCCACTCGCGGCACACCGGCACGAGCGCATCGACGCTGTCCACCTCGAAGCCGAAATGGTTGATGCCTTCCCTGAGATGGCTGCCCTCGATCGCCCGCTCGGGGCCGATCGGGATGATCGCCAGGTTGATGTGGCCGTCGGTCAGATAGGTCGCCGTGCCCACTCCCGCGACGATCTTGAGGCCGAACGAGTTGGTATAGAATTTCACCAGCCGTTCGACGTCCTCGGTGAGAATGGCGAGGTGGCGGATGCGGGCCATGTTTTGCCTCCAGTCCTGAGATAAGTCACGCCGGCGCGATGCCCCAGCTTTGCAGCGCCTTGCGCACGGCCGGATCGCGCGCGGCTTCGGGCTGCCAGCCGCGCCCCCGGCAGGCGCGCGCGGTGAGCGCGTTGCCCTTGAACCCCAAATAGACCTGAAGGCCCAAAAATGCGGCAAAGAGCGCCAGTTCGAGCGGCAGGCGCAGATGCTCCGGCGCCAGCCGCCCGAGGCCCAGATCGGCGAGCCACAGAGCCAGCACCGCGGCGCCCCAAGGCGCAAGCCCGCGCAGGAACAGCGGCACGCCGAAAAACCCGGCGAAGAGAAAGAGGTCCCAGGCGAAACCGAGCTTGACGCGCTTCGCGCGCTGCCCGGAGGGGTGCCGGAAGAGGACGCTCGTCCGCGCGGCGGGCGCCGCATCGGCGCCGGCTGCGGCGGCGGCGATGCGGCGCGGGCGCGGACGGGCTTCGCGGTCGGCCGAGGCCGGCATCAGCCGCCCCCGCCGAAGCGGCGCTCGACGAGCGCCAGCAGCGCGCGCAGGCCCAGCGCCTCGCCGCCCTCGGGCCGGCCGGGGCGGGTCTTGGCGTTCCAGGCGTAAGTGTCGATATGCGCCCAGGGGATGTCGCCCGGCACGAACTCGGCGAGATAGAGCGCCGCGGTGATGGCGCCGGCGAAACTCCCCTCGGACACGTTGTTGATGTCGGCGACATTGCTCTTGAGCAGCTCGCGATAGGGCGCCCAGAGCGGCAGCCGCCACAGCGGATCGCGCTCCGACACGCCCGCAGCCAGAAGATCGGCGGCGAGCGCGTCGTCGTTGCAGAAAAGCGCCGGCAGCTCGGGCCCCAAGCGCGACGCGCGCCGCACCGGTGAGCGTCGCCATGTCGAGGATGAGGGAGGGGCGCTCGCGCGCGGCCTCGGCAAGCGCGTCGCATAGGACGAGCCGGCCCTCGGCGTCCGTGTTGCCGACCTCGACGGTGATGCCCTTGCGCGTGCGGATTATGTCGCGCGGCCGAAAAGCGTTGCCCGCGACGGAATTCTCGACCGCCGGAACGAGGACGCGCAGCCGCACGGGCAGTTTCAGCGCCATCACCACCCGGGCGAGGCCCATGAGCGTCGCGGCGCCGCCCATGTCCTTCTTCATATTCAGCATGCCGGACGCTGGCTTCAGATCGAGGCCGCCGCTGTCGAAGCACACGCCCTTGCCGACGAGCGTGAGTTTTGGGCGCGCTCTCGTCGCCCCAGGTGAGGTCGATGAGCCGCGGCGCCCGCACGCTGGCGCGGCCGACGGCGTGGATGGTCGGGTAGTTCGCGGCGAGCAACCCGTCGCCGACGATGAGCTTGCAGTGCGCGCCCAGTTGCGCCGCCATGTCCTCGGCGGCCTGGGCCAGCTCGGCCGGGCCCATGTCCTCGGCCGGCGTGTTGATGAGGTCGCGGGCGAGCGTGAATCCCGATGCCACGGCCTCGACCCGGGCGCGGTCGGCATTGGCCGGCCATTCGAGCTGCGCCGGGCTGCGCTCGCGCCGCTTGTAGCGGGTGAAGCCATAGGACCCTAGCGCCCAGCCGAGCGCCAGGAGCGTCTCGCCCGCGCGCCCAGGGGCGCCTTCGAGCGCATAGGTCCCCTCGGGCAGCGCGTCGGGACAGGACCCCAGCGCCCACAGATATTCGCCCTCCGCCATGCCGGCGAGGACGCGGCCGATCCGGCCGTTCTCGTCCGGGATGAGGAGGAGCTTGCCCGGCTCGGCGGCGAATCGGGTGGCCTCGGCCCAGCGCTCGCACGCGGCGCCAAGCGCCTGGAGCCGGGCTCCGAGCTCCGCCTTCGTTACCGGCGTGACCGGGATGGCGCCGCCGCCGGGCGGCACGAGACCTGCAACCAATTCCCTAACCTCCAGCAACGGCACCCGTTTTGCAGGAGCCTCAAAGTGAGTGGTTGCGCCCCGGAACCGGCATCGCCAGAGTCGGGGCGCGGCAACCGCGGTCAGGATAGCCGATGGCCGAGTTCACCATCTATATCGGCAACAAGAACTATTCCTCGTGGTCGCTGAGGGCCTGGCTCATGGCGAAGGCTGCCGGAATCGAGTTCGACGAGGTTCTGATCCCGCTGTGGCAGCAGGGCAGCCGGACTGAAATTCTGCGCCATTCGCCCTCGGGCAAGGTCCCGGCGCTCCAGCATGGCGACGTGACCGTCTGGGAATCGCTCGCGATCGGCGAATACCTGGCCGAAATCCGGCCCGCGGCGCGGCTTTGGCCCGAGGACCGCGACGCCCGCGCAGCTTCCCGCGCCGTCAGCCACGAGATGCATGCCGGGTTCGCCAATCTGCGCCGGGCGCTGCCGATGAACATGCGCTCGAGCTTCCCAGGAAGGCCTGTCGCGCCCGAGGTGCAGGCCGATCTCGACCGCATCGCCGCGCTCTGGCGCGATTGCCGGCGGCGCTTCGGTGCGGGCGGAAGCTACCTCTTCGGCGCCTTCACCATCGCCGATGCGATGTATGCGCCGGTAGTGAGCCGGCTCAGGACCTACCGCATCGCGCTCGAGGACGAGGCGCAATTCTATGCCGACTCGCTGTGGGCCTATCCGGCGCTCAGGGACTGGGCGGCCGCGGCGCGCAACGAGCCGATGGTGGTCGAGGAGTTCGAGTTCTGAGGGGGCGGCGATGGCAGAGCTGAAGGGGGTCGAGATCCGCGGCGCTAAAGCCGCCGGCCAGGAGCGCATCCTGAGTGCGGAGGCGGTGGAATTTCTGGTGCATCTCGAGCGCAGTTTCGGGCCTGAGCGCAAGCGCCTTCTGGCCGCGCGCGCGGAGCGCCAGCACCGGCTCGACGCAGGTGAAAAGCCCGATTTCCCGGCCGAGACGCGCGCCATCCGCGACGGCGACTGGACGGTGGCGCCGCTGCCCAAGGATCTGCTCGACCGGCGCATCGAGATCACCGGCCCGGTGGACCGCAAGATGGTGATCAACGCACTCAACTGCGGCGCCTCCGTCTACATGGCGGATTTCGAGGACGCCTCGACGCCGACCTGGGCGAACCTGATCGAGGGACAGCTCAACCTGATCGACGCGGTGCGCCGCACGATCGCGTTCAACGACCCGCAGACCGGGCGGCACTACGCGCTCCAGCCCAAGACCGCGACCCTTCTGGTGCGGCCGCGCGGCTGGCATCTGCCCGAGGCGCACGTGCTGGTCGATGGCGCGGCGATGTCGGGATCATTGTTCGATTTCGGCCTTTATTTCTTCCATAACGCCCAGGAACTCGTGCAGCGCGGCACCGGCCCCTATTTTTACCTGCCGAAGCTCGAGAGCCGGCACGAGGCGAAGCTGTGGAACGATGTGTTCGTCGAAAGCCAGAAGCGGGTGGGATTGCCGAAAGGCACGGTCAAGGCGACCGTGCTGATCGAGACGATCCTGGCCGCCTTCGAGATGGACGAGATCCTCTATGAGCTGCGCGATCATTCGTCCGGGCTCAATTGCGGCCGCTGGGACTATATCTACAGCTACATCAAGAAATTCGCCGAAGACCCGTCCCGCGTGCTGCCGGACCGGGCGCAGGTGACGATGACGGCGCATTTCTTGCGCTCCTACAGCCTCGCGCTCATCAAGACCTGCCACCGGCGCAACGTGCATGCGATGGGCGGCATGGCGGCGCAGATCCCGATCCGCGACAATCCCGCCGCCAACGAAGCGGCGATGGAAAAAGTGCGCGCCGACAAGCTGCGCGAGGCGGGCGACGGGCACGACGGCACGTGGGTAGCCCACCCGGGCCTCGTGCCGATCGCCAAGGAGATTTTCGACAAGGCGATGCCCGAGGCGAACCAGATCGCGCGCAAACGCCAGGACGTGAACGTGAGCGCCGCCGACCTTCTCGCCGTGCCGCAGGGCCCGATCACCGAGCCGGGCCTGCGCCAGAACGTCAATGTCGGGGTGGGATATCTCGAGGCGTGGCTCAGGGGCACGGGCTGCGTGCCGCTTTATCATCTGATGGAGGATGCGGCCACGGCCGAGATCAGCCGCGCCCAGGTGTGGCAGTGGATCCGCCACAATGCCAAGCTTCAGGACGGGCGCACGGTCGATCTGCCGCTCGTGCGCAAGGTGCTCGATGAGGAGCTCCAGAAACTCAAGGCCACGTTCGGCGACGAGGCCTGGGAGAAGGGCCGCTTCCACGACGCGGCGCGTCTTTTCCTGTCGCTCATCGAGGCGAAGAACTTTCCCGAATGGCTGACCGTCCCGGCCTACGAGACGCTGATCGCCGAAGGCGCGTGACGCCGATCGCCTAGACCGTCGGCGAGACCTGCTCGAGCACCTGGCCGCGGGTCTCGTCGGCGAAGAAGATGCAGGTAAGCCCGCCGATCACGACGGCGACGCCGAGGATCAGGAACACCGAGCCCAGCCCCCAGATCGGCAAAATGAAGCCGATGAAGGTCGGCCCGATGACCGAGGCGAAGCGCAGCCACGCATTGCCGACGCCGACGCCGAGCGAGCGCAGCTCGTTGGGATAGAGCTCGGCGTTATAGGTGCTGAGCGAGAGCGCCAGGATCGAGTTCGGGTAATAGGCGCAGATCACGGTGAAGAGCACCCAGGGCGGCGCCATCGAGCCGGCATAGGCGGCGAGCGTCAGGAGCGGAATGGCGCTGAGCAGGAGCGCGGTCGAGAACAGCGTCTTGCGGCCCATCGCCTCGATCAGCCAGATATTGAGGAAGCTGCCGCAAATGCCGACGGTCGAGGCGATCGCGCCGTAATTGAGCGCCTCCTGCAGCGACAGGTGATAGACCGTGCGCCACAGCGACGGCATCCAGGTCGTGAGTCCGTAGACGACGAGATAGCTCGACACCCACAGCACCCAGACGCTGTAGGTGCGGCGGCGATAGACGCCCTTGAACAGATCGGCAAAGCGCGTGTCCGCGGGCTTCGGCAGCGGCACGTTCTGCGGCACCGGCGGCAGCGGCCGGCGCCCTTGCTTCGAGATCACCTCCTCGATGCGGCGCAAGGTCGCGTCGGCCTCCTCGAGCCGGCCGCGGCTCGCCAGCCAGCGCGGCGATTCGGGCAGGATGCGGCGGAGCGGCAGCGCGAGAAGCGCCGGCACGGCGCCGATCACGAACATCCAGCGCCAGCCGAAGGTCGGCACCACCCAGCGCCCGAGCAGCGCCACCGCGAAAAGGCCGATCGAGAACAGGATCTGATAGGAAAGCGAGAACCGGCCGCGCCGCTTCGAGGCGGCGAATTCGTTGATGTAGGCCGCCATGATCGGGATCTCGCCGCCCAATCCCAGGCCCTGGACGAAGCGCATCACGAAGAGCGAGCCGTAGTCCCACGCAAAGGCGCAGACGAGGCTCGTCAGCGAGAACAGGAGGAGCGTGTAGAGCGCGACCGGCACGCGGCCGATGCGCTCGGCGAGCCAGCCGAAATAAACCGAGCCGATCGTCTGCCCGGCATAGCCGGACGCAATCAGCAGCCCGATCTCATAGGGCGCGATCTTCCACGGCCCGATGAGCGCCGGCAGCACGTAGGCGATGGCGAGCGCGTCGAATCCGTCGAAGAACCAGGCGCTGCCGATGATGAGCCCGATGCGCACGTGCCAGGGAGACAGCGGCAGCCGCTCGATGCGCGCCGCGATTTGCGGCGAAAATGCCGCTGCTTCAGCCGTTGCCATGCCGTCGTCCCCCACGCCGCGATATTTTTCTCTCGCGGCAGCATATGAAATGAATCCGCTGTTGCAAAGCAAGATGCCCCTTTCCGTCGCCCCTGCGAAAGCAGGGGCCCAGGGCGACGGCACGTCACTTGATCCTGGGTCCCCGCTTTCGCGGGGACGACAAAATCCTATTTCATCCGCACGAAGCGCAGCGGAAAGCTGTTGTCGGGGCGCTGGACGAGGTCGATGCCGGCGCGCACCGCCCACAGGATGTTTTGCCGGTGCAGCGGCAGATAGGCCAAATCGTCCTTCACGAGCGCCAATGCCCGGCGCAGGAGCGCGCGCCTCTGCCGCGGATCGGTCTCGACGCGCAGCCGCGCCACCAGCCGGTCGAGCGCGGGATTGGAATAGCCCGCGATGTTGAACTCGCCCTGATGCTGCGCCGGGTTGCGCGTCGCCGCGAGATTGACGAGCGTCCCCTGCGCGTCGTCGACCGCGGGCGTCCAGCCGAGCAGGAAAAAGCTCGTGTTCATCGCCGGCGGCATGATCTTGGCGAAGAAATCGGTGCGCTCCTGCGCCATGAGATCGACCTTGACGCCGATCATCGCGAGCTGCGCCACGATCTCCTCGCAGATCGCCTCGTCGTTGACGTAGCGGTCGGTCGGACAGTCCATGCCCGTCGCGAAGCCCCCGGCGAAGCCCGCTTCGGCGAGCAGGCGGCGGGCGAGCGCCGGATCGTAAGGCGCACGCCCGTCGAGCGCGCGGTCGAACCCCTCGATGCCGGGCCCGACGATGAGGCCCGCCGGCGTCGCATGGCCGCGCATCACATGCGCGATGATCGCCGTCTCGTCGATGCCGTGCGCGAACGCCTCGCGCACGCGCCGGTCCTTGAACGGATTGCGGCCCGTGACGTTGCCGTCGATGAGCTGGTCGCGCCATTCGTCGAAGCCCAGGAAGATGGTCATGAGCTCCGGCCCCTCGACGATTTTGAAGCCGGGCGTGCGGGCGATGCGGTCGGCGGCCTGCGGCGGCACGTCGTAGATCATGTCGATGTCGCCGCGCTCGAGCGCAGCGACGAGCGCGTCGGGATCGGCGATCGGCGTGAAGACGACGCGGTCTAGATCGTGCGTGCGCCCGTCCCACCAGCGCGGATTGGGCACGAGCACGGTGCTCTTTCCGGGGATGCGCTCCTCGACCATGAAGGGGCCGGTGCCGTTCGCGTGGTCGGCGGCGAAATCCTCCTCGCCCGCGTGCTCCTCGCACCAGGTGCGGCTCATGATCGGCCATTGGGCGAGCTCGTCGAGCAGCAGCGGATCGGGGCCGCCCGTCGCGATCTCGATCGTCCGCGGGTCGATCGCGCGCACGCTTTCGATGGGCGACAGCACCGGTGCGATGCGCGAGCCGGGCGCGCGGGCGCGGGCGAAGGAATAGACGACATCGGCAGCGGTGAAATGCTCCCCGTCCTGGAACACGACGCCGTCGCGGAGCGTGAAGCGCCAGCGGTCGGGCGCCATCGTCTTCCAGCTCGAGGCCAGCGCCGGCTCGAGCGCAAGCTCACGGCCGCGCCGCACCAGCGGCTCGTAGATGTTGTCGTCGAAACTCCTGAGGAACGTCTCGCGCCCGGCATAGGGATCGAGCGAGCGGACATCGTACCGGTTGGCCCAGCGCAGCGTCGCGGCGCCGCACGGCAGCGCCGACAAAAGAACGAGCGCAGCAAAAAATGCTGCTGCTAGATCGTGCGTCCTTCGACTTCGCTCAGGACAAGGGACTTCGACTGATGGCATTAAGATAAAGTCCTCATCCTTGTAAGTCGGAATCGGCCGCATCGGCTAGAGTGGTGGGTGCGGTGGCAGTGGGGAGACCGGCTCATCCTGGGGCCAGGAAGCCCGTCGCTCAGCCTGGCTCTCCCATTGCCGATCCATTGAACCCGGACAGTCGTGTGGGCCGCAGCGCGAGCCCGGTTAAGCAAGGCAGGGCTTCGATGGACGCGAAGTATGTTGGCATCGATGTATCGAAGGACCGGTTGGACGTGCATGTGCGGCCAACGGGGGAGACCTTCGCCGTCGCGCGCGACGGCGAAGGACTGGCGGCTTTGGTCGATCGGCTGCGGTCGCTTCAGCCGCTTCTGGTCGCGGTCGAGGCGACCGGCGGCTTCGAGATGACGGTTGCCGCGGCGGTTGGCGGTGCCGGCCTGCCGCTGGCGGTGGTCAACCCGGCGCAGGTGCGTCACTACGCGCAGGCGCTCGGCCGGCGGGCGAAGACCGACGCGATCGATGCCGAGGTGATCGCCCGGTTCGCCGAGGCGACGCATCCGGAGCCGCGGCCGCTCCCGGACGAGGACACGCAGGCGCTGGCCGATTTGGTCACGCGCCGGCGGCAGATCATCGTCATGATGGTGGCCGAGCGCCAGCGCGCGGCGCGCCTGCCGAAGCGGCTCAAGCGGAGCTGCGAGCGGGTGATCCGCGTGCTCGAGAAGGAGCTCGCGGCGCTCGACCAGGACATCGGCACCACCGTGCGCGGCTCGCCGGCCTGGCGCGAGACGGAGAATCTCCTCGCCTCGGTGCCAAGCGTCGGCGACATTACCGCCCGCACGCTTATCGCCGAACTGCCCGAGCTTGGCACGCTCGATCGCCGCAAGATCGCCAGCCTGGTCGGCGTCGCGCCCTTCACCCGCCAGTCGGGTCGTTGGCACGGCAAGTCCTTCATCGGCGGCGGCCGGCCGGACGTCCGCGCCGCCCTCTTTGTCGCCACCATGTCGGCGGTCCGTCATAACCCCACCATCCGCGCCTTCCGCCAGAGGCTGCTCGCCAAAGGCAAGCCGAAGATGGTCGTCATGGTCGCCTGCATGCGCAAGCTCCTCACCATCTTGAATGCAATCCTGAGAGACCGTAAGCCATGGCAAACCGCTTGACGCGCAACACAGTCGCTGAGCGAAGCCCCGAAGGGGCGTCGTCGAAGAACGCACTGGATCGCACACGCGGCGCCCTTGTCAATGCTCGGGTCGATCGTCAGACTTGCGCGCGAGCGGGAGGAACGGGATGGCGACGCTCTATGTCGCGCGCAGCGCCAGGCTCGGCAAATGGGCGTTCGAGGTCGGGCTCGGCAAGCACATCTACAAGGTCGGCGTGACCGACGAGCCGGTGAAGAAGCTGGTCGCGGCCGGCTGGGCCGGCGAGACCGACTGGCAGCTCGTGAAGCAGCAGCCGGCCGAGCTTGCCGAGGCCGACGCGCTGGAGCGGCTCGCGAAGAAGGAGAAGGCGATCGATCCGCGCTACTATCCGCGCATCCGCGAGGCGGCGGGTCTCTTCAAGGTCGATCCCGTCCATGTCGAGAACCACATGCTGGTGACGCGCGCCTTGGCCGGCGAGGCGAGTGCTTCGCCGATCAAGCTGAAGCCCGCGGATTTCGCCGCATATCTCATCCACAACGCGACGCGCTGAACCTCACTCGCGGTCGTGGCCGGCGATCTCGGCCTGCCAGGGCGCCACCCGGCGCTCGATCCAGCCGATGACGGCGGTGAGCAGCGTCGCCAGCACCATCAGCACGACGACCGGCACGAACATCCGCGCCGTGTCGAAATTATTGGCCGAATTGATGATGATGGCGCCCAGGCCCGAGATCGCCGTGAAGAACTCGGCAACGATCATCGCCACCACGCCGCGGCCGACGGCAAGGCGGATGCCGGCCATGATGTAAGGCAACGTCGCCGGCAGCACGATGCGGCGCAAAATCGTCCGGCTGGGTGCGACGAAGGATTTGCCAACGTCGATGAGGCTTTTGGGCACCGATTTGACGCCGAGCCAGGTATTGATGCAGATCGGGAACACCGACATCAGCATCACCACCGCCGCCTTGACGGCGAAACCCAGTCCGAGCCACAGCATGAGGAGCGGCACGAGCGCGATGAGCGGCAGCGCGTAGCCCGCCGTGACGTAGATGCCGAGCGCGGCCTCGGCGAAGCGGAACCCGCCGATGACGAGGCCCAGCGGCACGCCGACGAGGATGGCGAGGCCGAAGCCGAAGCCGAACGGCTCGAGGCTTTGCTCCAGCGCGGTCTGCAGGAGGCCCAGCTGCACGAGATCCCAGAACGCGACCGCGATCGCGCTCGGATAGGAGCCGAACACCGGGTTGATGTCGCGCCCGAAGAATTCCCAGGCGCCAAGCGCGAGGAGGACCGAGATCGTCGTGATCGCCCAGCGCGGCACGCCGGCGCGCCGCTCGAGTCCCGCCACCCTCACCTTCGCCGCAACCGGCTCTTCCACGCGCTCGGCCATGAACGCTCCTATTGGACGGACGCGGGAAGCCCGTGCACCGCCCGCCAGATACGATAGCGCGTCTCGGCAAACGCCGCATCGCCGCGCACGGCCGCCACGTCGCCGCGCGGGCGCGGCAGCGGCACCGTCCTCACCTCGCGCACCCGTCCCTCGCGCATCACCACGACGCGATCGGCGAGCAGCACCGCCTCGTCGAGATCGTGCGTGACGAAAAGGATGGTCTTGCCAGTGCGCGCGTGGAGATCGAGAAGCTCGGCCTGCAGCCCCTCGCGCGTCTGCGCGTCGAGCGCGCCGAACGGCTCATCCATCAGCAGCACCTTGGGATCGACCGCGAGCGCCCGGGCGATGCCGACGCGCTGCTGCATGCCGCCCGAGAGCTGATTGGGCCGGCGGTTCCACGAATCCTTGAGGCCGACGATCTCGAGCGAGCGCAGGGCGGCGTCGGCCAAGGCCTTGCCGCGCACGCCCTTCATCTCGAGCCCGAACATCACGTTCTCGAGCGCGGTGAGCCACGGCAGAAGCTCGGCATGCTGGAACACGATGCCGCGGTCATAGCCGCAGCCCTTGACCTCGCGCCCATCGACGAAAACGCGGCCGGCGCTCGCCTGCTCGAGCCCCATGGCGATGCGCAAGAGCGTGGTCTTGCCGCAGCCCGAGGGGCCGATGAGCGCCACCACCTCGCCGTCCTCGACCGTGAAGCTGACGCGGTCGAGCGCATGCACGATCTGCACCTCGCCGTCGGTGCGGAGCGCGAAATCCTTGGACAATTCGACGAGGCTGACCTGGCCCACCCGTGCCTGCCGTCCGCTTGTACCCGCGCCTTATAGCGCAGCTTCATCAGCAGTGCAGGGCGCTCGATCACGATGACAGTCCCCAAGCTTGCGTGGAGGATGCGGGGCCAGCAGCATTCCCTGCTTATCAGGGAATTTACAGGGAATTTC
>CAVZBZ010000012.1:0-14371 GCA_963773665.1 uncultured Alphaproteobacteria bacterium | reverse complement strand
ACACCGCTCGCGCTCGTTCCGGCCAGGACCGGACGAGCCTCTATTCCGAAATCACCGACAAGATCATCGCCGAGCTGGAAGCCGGCCGCGTGCCCTGGGTCCAGCCCTGGGGGACGGCGGCGGCGAAGGCGCCGCTCGCCATGCCGAAGAACGCCGCGACCCAGCGCCGCTACTCCGGCGTCAATGTGCTCATTCTCTGGGGCGCCGTCATCGAGCGCGGCTTCGCCGGCCAGAGCTGGCTCACCTTTCGCCAGGCGCTTGAGCCTCGGCGGCAATGTCCGCAAGGGCGAGCACGGCACGACCGTCGTCTATGCCGACCGCTTCATGCCCGACGACGAACGCCGGCGGGCCGAGCGCGACGGCGACGAGCCCGGCGCGATCCCGTTCCTCAAGCGCTTCACCGTGTTCAACACCGACCAATGCGAGGACCTGCCCGACGGAGCTCATGGCCGCGCCGCCGCCGGTGCCCGAGGGCCTGATCCTGCCGCAGGCCGAGGCGCTGATCGCGCGCGACCGGCGCCGATTTCCGCATCGGCGGCGACCGCGCCTTCTACAGCCCGGCGCACGATTACGTGCAGGTGCCGCGGCCCGACGCCTATTTCGAGCCGATCAACTGGCACCGGACGGCCCTGCATGAGCTCGGTCACTGGGTCGGCCATCCCTCGCGCCTCGCCCGCGACCTGTCCGGCATCCTTCGGCTCGGCGATCTATGCGCAAGGAAGAGTTGGTCGCCGAAATGACCAGCGCCTTCGTCTGCGCCTCGCTCGGCATCGTGCCGACGGTGCGCCACGCCGACTATCTCGGCTCCTGGCTCGAGGTGCTGCGCGAGGACGACCGCGCCATCGTGCGCGCCGCCAGCGCCGCCTCGAAGGCGGCCGACTATCTGCTCGCGTTCCGGCCCGACCGCGTCGAACCCGTCGCGGCCACTGCGACGACCGACGAGCGGGAGGCGGCCTGATGATTGCCGTCCGGGTTTCGCCGAAAGCCGCCGTTTCCGCTTCCGCGGCTTTCCGGGTCTGCGGCCTCGAAGAGTGAGAGGGCTGCGCCGGTTTTCGTGACGGGTTGGAGGTCGAGAGAGAGTCTCTCGGCCGCCCGTCGCGGAGAATACCGACATGGCTACCGCCGTTCAGAAGATCACCCTCAGCGCCTCGCGCGACATCCCCTTCAACAAGCTGGTGCTGAGCCAGGCCAACGTCCGGCGCGTGAAGGCCGGCGTCTCGATCGAGGAGCTGGCCGAGGACATCGCCCGCCGCACGCTCCTGCAGAGCCTCAGCGTCCGGCCGGTCCTCGACGCCGAGGGCCAGGAGACCGGCATGTTCGAGGTCCCGGCCGGCGGCCGCCGCTTCCGGGCGCTCGAACTGCTGGTCAAGCAGAAGCGCCTGGCCAAGACCGCGCCCGTCCCCTGCGTGGTGCGCGAGGGCGGCATCGCCGAGGAGGATTCGCTGGCCGAGAATGTCCAGCGCGTCGCCCTGCATCCGCTCGACCAGTTCCGCGCCTTCCAGGCCCTGCGCGACAAGGGCCTCGGCGAGGAGGAGATCGCCGCGCGCTTCTTCGTCACGCCCGACCGTGGTGAAGCAGCGGCTGCGCCTCGCCGCCGTCTCCGAGAAGCTCCTCGACGTCTATGCCGAGGACGGCATGACGCTGGAGCAGCTGATGGCGTTCACCGTCACCAACGACCATGCGCGCCAGGAACAGGTCTGGGAGGCGCTGTCGCGCTCCTACAACAAGGAGCCGTACCTACATCCGCCGCCAGCTCACCGAAGGCGCGGTCCGGGCCGCCGACCGGCGCGCGCAGTTCGTCGGCGTCGACGCCTATGAGGCCGCCGGCGGCGTGGTCATGCGCGACCTCTTCGAGCATGACGATGGCGGCTGGCTGCAGGATCCGGCGCTGCTCGATCGGCTGGTGATCGAGAAGCTCCAGGCCGAGGCCGAGACGCTTGCGCGCCGAGGGCTGGAAGTGGATCGCGGTCGCCGCCGACTTCCCCTATGGCCACACCGCCGGCCTGCGCCGCCTGACCGGCGAGACCGTCGATCTCACCGACGAGGAGCGACGCGAGCCTCGCCGCGCTGCAAGGCCGAACACGACGCCCTCGAGGCAGCAATACGCCGAAGCCGACGAATTGCCCGACGAGGTCGACCAGCGCCTCGGCGAGATCGAGACCGCCATGGCGGCGTTCGAGGACCGGCCCGTCCGCTACGATCCGGCCGAGATCGCCCGCGCCGGCGTCTTCGTCAGCATCGACGGCGAGGGCGCGCTGCGCATCGAGCGCGGCTTCGTCCGGCCCGAGGACGAAGCGCCGGTTGAGCCGGTCGCGAGGGCGGCGACGGCGACGACGACGGCGGCAGCCGCCGGCACCGAGCGGCGCCGTCCAGCGGGCCGTCATCACCATCGGCGGCGCGCCGACCAGCTCCGAGCCGGAGGCGCCGGAGGAGGACGACGACCATCCGTCCGCTTTCGGATCGGCTGGTGACCGAACTGACCGCCCATCGCACGCTGGCGCTGCGGGACGCGCTGGCGAACGATCCGCACGTCGCCTTCCAGGCGGTGCTGCATGCGCTCTGCCTCGACGCCTTCTACCGCTATGCCGTCCGACACCTGCCTGGAGATCACGGCGAAGCACTCGGGCTTCAGCGCCCAGGCGCCGGGCCTGGCGGACACCGCCTCGGCCAAGGCGATCGAGGCGCGGCACGCGCAATGGGCCAAGCAGTTGCCCGAAGCGCCGGCGCGATCTGTGGGACGCGCTGACGGCGTTCGACGGCGACAGCCAGGCGGCGCTGTTCGCGCACTGCGCCTCGCTCACCGTCAACGTCGTGAAGGAGCCGTGGAACCGGCGTCCGGGCGCGTTCGCCCATGGCGACCAGCTCGCCCGGGCCGTCAATCTCGACATGGCGGCGGCCGGCTGGCGGCCGACCGTCGACAACTATCTCGGCCGGGTTCCGAAGGCGCGCATCCTCGAAGCGGTGCGCGAAGCCAAGGGCGAGCAGTCGGCGCAGCTCATCGACCATCTCAAGAAGGCCGACATGGCCAAGGAGGCCGAGCGGCTGCTCGACGGCACGGGCTGGCTGCCCGAGCCGCTGCGTCTGGCCGACGGATCGGCACCGGCGACCGACGAGCCGACCGGCGAGGCCGAGGCGCTGCCGGCCTTCCTCGCCGGCGACGAGGACGAGGCGGCAGCCGACGCCGACGAACAGCAGGCCGCACGCCATCGCGGCGGAATGACTGTCGCCAGCGGGGCGGCTTCGGCCGCCCCGCACCCGTTTCTCCATCCAATTCCAACCCGAAAGCCCGGCCGTCGCGCCGGGCTTTCTCGCTTTCGGAGCCATGCCATGACCGAGCACTCCCCATCACGCCGACGCCGGCCCCGACGCTCACCGACTGGGAGACCAAGCGCGCCGAGCATGAGCGCCGCGACGCCGAATTGCGTCCCGCGAACAAGACGGCCGTGTTCGATGCGCTCGCCGCCGCCGGCATCACCATCGTCATCGTCGTCTTCGACGGCTATGGCGACAGCGGTCAGATCGAGGACATCGAAGCCAAGGCCGGCGAGCGACGTCGTTGCCCTGCCGCCCGGCGAGGTCGAGATCGCGCGCCGCCGTCTGGGGCCAGGCCGAGCCCGAACGCACGGCGATGACCGTCCGCGACGCCATCGAGCGGCTCGCCTACGATTTCCTCGAGGAGACCCATGGCGGCTGGGAGAACAGCGACGGGGCCTATGGCGACTTCACCTTCGACGTCGCCGAACGGACCATCACGCTCGACTACAACGAGCGGCACATGGAGTCCGACTATTCCCAGCACGTATTTTGAGGAGGCGACGATGGGACATTGCTATCATCACGCGCTTTCCTCGGTGAAGAAATGGGGCGGCGCGGCCGAGGACTATCTGCCGCTGCATCAGTGGTTCGACGAGTCGAAAGCGATCACCGCCGATTTTCGGCACCGCGCGCTGCGCCATCATGCCGAAGGCATCTTCATGCTGGAGCGCTTCTTCGGCCCGACGATCACGATCTCGACCGGCCGCGTGGTGCCGGTCCGGCTGATCGGCGAGCAGCATGTGCGCGAAGACCTCGGCTTCATCCCGAGCTTCGCGGACTGGGTGCGCTGCATCCGCCCCGAACCCTGGATGGGCCGGGCCCAGCCGATCCATCGCGACGTCGATCCCTTCGCCGCCGCCGGCTGATCACTCTTCCACGTCAACCCAACGAAAAGCCCGGCCATCGCGCCGGGCTTTCGCATTTCTGGAGACCCGACATGGCCGACTACTTCTCACCGACCGTCATTCAGCAACCGATCCCGTCGCCGACATGACGCCGCTCGAACGTCTCGTGCTCAGCCTCATCTTCGACGCCGAGCCGGATGGCGAGGCGCTGTACTTCCACGCCTCTCTCGGTCCGAGCGACGCCATCGGGCTTTCGATCGACGAACTTCGGGCGGCGTTCGATGCGTCCGCGGGAATCGACAGCACGGCGACCACCTACATCGCCGAGCGCGTGGCGGTCGCATCCGCCGACGACACCGAGATCGAGATCGATTTCAGCGGCACGTCCTGGGAATTCATCTTCCAGGACATCGTCCGGCGCTCATCCACGCTCCGCTACGTCACGGCGGTCACGTCTTTCACCTGTTCGAAGATGCGGCCCGACGGCTTCGGCGGCATGGCGGTGCTGATCACGGCGGACGCGATTCGTCGGCAAATCCACCAATGACATCCTCGAGGACTTCCTCGCGGAGAACGAGGGCAGATGCCGCCGATGACGGCGTGCATGTTCTGCTCCGCATCCGCGAAGACGCCGTCAGGCGAACAGATCGACCAAGCAATCGAGGCCGATCCCGACGCTCACCCGTCTTACGGCCGACGCGGTCAATGACGCCGACATCCGCGCCGCCTGTCTCGCCGTCGTCGAGCGCAGCGACCTGTCGGAGGAGCAAGGCGCCGCCGAGTTTCGCGCCGCGCTCGCGGCGATCCGCGAAGCCGAGCAACGGCTCGCTCCGGTCGGCTGATCATCGGGATCTTCCAATCCTCACCCGGCGCCGCGCTCCCCACGCGCGCCGTCTTCATCCCCCATCGAAAGGAGACGGCCATGGGCTGGCTCTACATGAAATCCCTCAAGGGCCATTCCGGCCCGCGCCAATATCTCGACGCCCAGTTCACCTTCGAGCGTCCCGACGCGATATCGAAAGTGCTGCGCTCGGCGCTTGTCGGCATGCGCGTCTACTATGCCGCCGTGGAACAGGTCCGCATCGCCACCGGCGAGCGCGAGGTCTGGGCCGCCATCTGCCTCGTCCGATACAATCCGCGCGACCGCGAGGGCTACATCTTCGGCTACAAGGACATGGAAGAATCGATGGGGCCGTACGAGTGCGATTGCCCCGCGTCGATCCTCGATCTGCTGACGCCGACCGACGCTAACATGCGCTGCAATGGCGGGCTCGCTGCCGCGAAAACGCCGCCGCCCGTCGCGCCAAGGCCGCCAAGCCGAGCCCGCGCGCGGGCCAGGTGATCGTCTTCGACGAACCGCTCTCCTTCGCCGATGGCCGAAGCTTCCAGCGGCTGGAGGTCATCGCCAACCCGCGCAGCCATCGCACCGTGCTCTTTCGTGCGCCCGGCTCCAGCAGCCTCTACCGGATTCCCAACATCAAGAGCCGGACCTACCGGCTCGTCGATCCGCCGCCGAGATGAGCGGGCGTTTTCTTCCGGGCGGCATCAAAGGGTCCGGCGCTCAGCGCCGGACCCTTTTCTTCTTGGACGTCCCGAGAGGGAGAGGATGGCCGGGACGGGTTTGAGCCGGTGGGGTCGAGAGAGAGCGCCCCTCGGCTCGACCCGTTCCGGCTCTCCCGAGGTTCCCTCCATGACGAACGAATCCCGCTTCCGCGGCCGCCTTCGCGGCCGCGCCGCTCCCGGTCGCGCCGCCCGCTCCGGCGACCGGCCGACGCGCTGGCTCATGCCGCGCGGATGCATCCTTCCCCATCTCGAACGCGGCCAGCGCGTCGATGCGCCGACGCTCCGCGCCGCGATGGACTCCGCCTTCGGCGGTTCCGACGCCGAGGGCGCCTGGGACTGGAAGACCGCCTACGACGCCTGCGAGGCGGCGACGGTGCTGTTCCTGCGCAAATTCGGCCCGGCCATGCGCGCGCGGGCCGCGTCGCCCGCCGCCATGCTGCCGATGCTGGCCAAGATCGCGGGCCTTCTCCCCACCCACACGCGCCGCTCCGAGGAGAGCCAGGCGCTTCAGCAATTCTCGACGCCGATCGCGCTCGGCCTCGCGGCCAGCGCCGCCGCCGCGATCACGCCGGCCGATCTCGTGCTGGAGCCTTCGGCCGGAACCGGCCTGCTCGCCATCCTCGCCGAACTCGCCGGCGGCGTCGCTCGTTCTCAACGAACTGGCCGAGACGCGCGCCGGGCTGCTGGGCCATCTGTTCCCCGGCATCGCCGTCACCCGCTTCGACGCCGCGCAGATCCACGATCATCTCGACGCCGGCGTCACGCCGAGCGTCGTGCTGATGAACCCGCCGTTCTCCGCGCTCGCCAATGTCGATCGCCGCATGGCCGACGCCGCGCTGCGCCATATCGCCTCGGCGCTGGCGCGTCTCGCCGAGGGCGGCCGTCTGGTCGCGATCACCGGCGCGAACTGCGCGCCCGACAATCCGGCGTGGACCGACGCCTTCGTCCGGCTGCAGGAGCGCGGCCGCGTCGTGTTCTCGGCCGCCATCGACGGCGCGGTCTATGCCAAGCATGGCACGACCATCGACACGCGCCTGACCGTGATCGACCATCTGCCCGCCGACGATCCGACGGTGTTTCCGGCGTCGCCTGGCGTCGCGCCCGATGCCGCGACGTTGCTCGGCTGGATCGCGCAATCCGTTCCGCCGAGGCTGCCGCTCGCCACGCCGGTCGTCGCCGCGCCACGGTTCGTCCCGGCCGATCGTCGCGCGCGCTTCGCGCGCCGGTCGCACGCGCCGTTCCTCCGTCCCGGCCACGACGCCCGAACCCGAGGCGGTCGAACTCGCCTATGAGACGATCGACTGGAAGCCGGTCGAGGGCCGGCCGCATCACCGAGGCGCTCTATGAAGAATACGGCTTGCAGTCGATCCGCATTCCCGGCTCGCAGGCTCATCCGACCAAGCTGGTGCAATCGGCGGCGATGGCCTCGGTCGCGCCGCCCAAGCCGAGCTATCGGCCGCATCTGCCCGCCAACGTCGTCGCGGACGGCCTGCTGTCCGACGCCCAGCTCGAAAGCGTCATCCATGCCGGCGAGGCCCATGCCGGCCATCTCGCCGGATCGTGGACGGTCGACGAGACCTTCGACATCGTCTCGGCCGCGCCCGACGACGCCGAGAACGCCGTCCGCTTCCGCCGCGGCTGGTTCCTCGGCGACGGCACCGGCGCCGGCAAGGGCCGCCAGGTCGCCGGCATCCTGCTCGACAATTGGCTGAAGGGCCGCCGCCGCGCGGTCTGGGTGTCGAAATCCGACAAGCTGATCGAGGACGCCCAGCGCGACTGGTCGGCGCTCGGACAGGAACGGCTGCTGGTCACGCCGCTGTCGCGCTTCCGTCAGGGCACGCCGATCCGGCTGGCCGAAGGCATCCTGTTCACCACCTACGCCACGCTGCGCTCCGACGCGCGCGACGAGAAGGTTTCGCGCGTACGGCAGATCGTCGATTGGCTGGGCTCCGATTTCGACGGCGTGATCGTTTTCGACGAGAGCCACGCCATGCAGAACGCCGCCGGCGGCAAGGGCGAACGCGGCGACCAGGCCGCCTCGCAGCAGGGCCGCGCCGGCCTGCGCCTTCAGCACGCGCTTGCCGAACGCCCGCGTCGTCTATGTCTCGGCGACCGGCGCCACCACGGTCCACAATCTCGCCTATGCCCAGCGGCTCGGCCTCTGGGGCGGCGAGGATTTTCCCTTCGCCACGCGCGCCGAGTTCGTCGAGGCGATCGAGGCCGGCGGCGTCGCGGCGATGGAAGTGCTGGCGCGCGACCTGAAGGCGCTCGGCCTCTATGCGGCGCGCTCGCTCTCCTACGAGGGCGTCGAATATGAGCTGCTCGAGCATCGGCTCACCGACGAGCAGATCCGCATCTACGACGCCTATGCCGGCGCGTTCGGCGTCATCCACAACAATCTCGACGCCGCGCTGGAGGCCGCCAACGTCACCGGCGAAACGGGCACGCTGAACGCGCAGGCCAAATCCGCCGCGCGTTCGGCCTTCGAGAGCGCCAAGCAGCGCTTCTTCAATCACCTCATCACCGCGATGAAGACGCCCTCGCTGATCGCCGCCGTCGAGCGCGATCTGACGTCGGGCCATGCCGCCGTGATCCAGATCGTCTCGACCGGCGAGGCGCTGATGGAGCGCCGCCTTGCCGAGATTCCGACCGAGGAATGGGGCGACGTCCAGGTCGACATCACCCCGCGCGAATATGTGCTGGATTATCTGGCGCACAGCTTCCCGACCCAGCTCTACGAGCCCTTCACCGACAGCGAGGGCAATCTCTCCTCGCGTCCGGTCTATCGCGACGGCCAGCCCGTGCAGTGCCGCGAGGCCGTCGCCCGCCGCGATCGGCTGATCGAGAAGCTGGCGTCGCTGCCGCCCGTGCATGGCGCGCTCGACCAGATCGTCCAGCGCTTCGGCACGGACATGGTGGCCGAGGTGACGGGCCGCTCGCGCCGGATCATCCGCAAGACCGGATCGGACGGCGTCGATCGCCTCGTCGTCGAGAACCGCGCGGGTTCGGCCAATCTCGCCGAGACGCAGGCGTTCATGGACGACGCCAAGCGCATCCTCGTCTTCTCGGACGCCGGCGGCACCGGGCGCTCCTATCATGCCGAACTGTCGGCGAAGAACCGCCGCCTGCGCGTCCACTATCTGCTGGAGGCCGGATGGAAGGCCGACGCCGCCATCCAGGGCCTGGGGCGGACCAACCGCACCAACCAGGCGCAGCCGCCGCTGTTCCGGCCGATCGCGACGAATGTGAAGGCCGAGAAGCGCTTCCTCTCGACCATCGCCCGCCGGCTCGACACGCTCGGCGCCATCACCAAGGGCCAGCGCCAGACCGGCGGCCAGGGCCTGTTCCGGCCCGAGGACAATCTGGAGAGCCACTACGCCCGCGACGCGCTGCGCCAGCTCTATGTCCTGCTGGTCATGGGCAAGGTCGAGGGCTGCTCGCTGGAGACGTTCGAGGATGCGACCGGGCTGAAGCTCACCGACAGCAACGGCATCAAGGACGAGCTGCCGCCGATCACCACCTTCCTCAATCGGCTGCTGGCGCTGACCATCGACCTGCAGAACATCCTGTTCACGGCGTTCGAGCAGCTCCTGACCGCCCGCATCGAGGGCGCGATCGCATCGGGAACCTACGATGTCGGGCTGGAGACGCTGACGGCGGAGAGCTTCGTCGTCACCGACCGGCAGACGATCTACACCCATCCCGGCACCTCGGCGGAAACCCGCCTGCTGACCATCACGCAGCGCGAGCGCAACCGGCCGGTCACGCTCGACGAGGCGCTGGACCGGCTTTCCGATCCTCGCGCCCGTGCTGCTGGTCAACAGCCAGTCGGGCCGCGCCGCCGTGCAGGTTCCGGCGCCGAGCCTGATGCTCGACGATGGCGAGGTCGAACGCCGCGTGCGGCTGATCCGGCCGATGGAGCATCCCGCCATTCCGCTGGCGATGATGCCCCAGACCCATTGGCGGGAAGCCGACCGCGAAACCTTCGCCAGCGCCTGGGCGGCGGAGCTCGCCGAGGTGCCGGAGTTCACCGACAGCGAGATCCACATCGTCGCCGGCCTGTTGCTGCCGATCTGGAAGCGTCTGCCGAACGAGTCGACGCGGGTCTATCGGCTCCAGACCGATGCCGGCGAGCGCATCGTCGGCCGCAAGGTCTCGCCGGCATGGGTCGCCAGCGCGCTGGAAACCGGCCCGCCGAACCTGTCGGCCGACGACGCCTTCACCGCGCTGATGGACGGCAGGACCATCCTCGATCTTGCCGAAGGGCTTCAGCTTCGCCGCGTCCGCGTCATGGGCGCCAACCGCATCGAACTGACCGGCTTCACCGACGCCATGCGCGACCGGCTGCAGCGCCTACGGCCTCTTCCATGAGATCATCTCGTGGAAGCTGCGGATGTTCGTCCCGACCGACGCCGACGGGCCCGGCGATCCTGGCGAAGGTGCTGGAGCGCTATCCGCTCGTCGCGCGTCGCCGAGCGGGCGGCGGCGTGACGATGGCGCTCGATGCCGCCGAACTGGCGCACCGTCTCGCGCGCGATGCCGAGGCGGTGTGCCGCCACTATCTCTCCAACGGTCGCCGCGAGGGCCGCTACTGGCTGGTCGGCGACGTCAGGAACACGCCCGGCCGCTCCCTGTTCGTCCGGCTGAAAGGGCCGGAATCCGGCAAGGGCGCGGCCGGCAAATGGACCGACGCGGCGACCGGCGATCATGGCGACCTGCTCGACGTCATCCGCGAGAGCTGCGGCCTTGCCGACTTCCGCGACGTCGCCGACGAGGCCCGGCGCTTTCTCAGCCTGCCGACGACCGGAGCCGGAACCAGACCATGGGCGGCTGTCGCATCGTCCGCACCGGCGGGATCGCCGGAATCGGCGCGGCGTCTCTTCGCCATGTCGCAGCCGATTTCGGGCACAATCGTGGAAGCGTATTTGCGCAAACGCGGCATTACGGCTTTGCACGGAACCGGAAGCCTCCGCTTCCACCCGCGCTGCTACTACCGGCCCGATCGGCATTCGCCGACCGAGACCTGGCCGGCGATGATCGCCGCCGTCACCGACCTCGACGGCAAGATCACCGGCGCGCATCGCACCTGGCTCGACCCGTCGGGGCGGGACAAGGCGCCGATCGACACGCCGAGGCGGGCGATGGGCCATCTCCTCGGCAACGCCGTCCGTTTCGATGTGGCGCACGATGTCATGGCGGCCGGCGAAGGCATCGAGACCATGCTGTCGCTCCGATGCGTCATGCCCACCATGCCGATGGTGGCGGCGCTCTCGGCCGCGCATCTCGCCGCCATCCTGTTCCCGGCGACGCTGCGCCGTCTCTACATCGCCCGCGACGACGATCCGGCCGGCGACGGCGCGATGGCGAGCCTGATCGACCGGGCGAACGAGGCCGGGATCGAGGCGATCGCCCTGTCGCCACGACTGGGGGACTTCAACGAGGATCTCCGCACGCTCGGCATCGATGCGCTACGGGCGGCGTTGCGGGTGCAGATCGCGCCGCGAGGACGTCGCTCGCTTCATGGAATTGGCGGCATGAAGCCGGAACGGAGAAATGAGGTCCGCGGCGGCGCCGGTCTCATGTCGCATTCGATCGTGGTGCTTCCCAGTCTTGTCGGAGAGGACCGCGCCCACGGCCTTCTGAGAGGGCGATCGGGGCGGCAAACGGCCCGGCCCGGCAATGGCGGATGGCCGACTATTTTCCGTCGGCGGGCAAGCCCGCCTTTACATCGCGAGGCAAAATAGCCGGCCCCCGCCATCCTCCGCTTCGCTTCGGCCCTTCGCTTCGCTCCGGGTGCAGGTCCGGTCCGCCCGCCGCCTTTCGTCGCCATGAAGGCCGCGATGGGCGCGGTCGATCCGACGAAGGGAAGCACCCATGACGACCGAACACGACGACACCGGCTACGAGCCGCCGCACACCTCATCCCCGACCGATCACGTCCTCGCCGAACTCCAGCTCTACGGCTATCGCCCCTTCCAGGACGAACCCGACCCGAGACCGCTGCCCGAAGCCCAGACCGTCGCCGGCGCCGTCGCCGACATCTTCGACGCCCTCGTCGTCACCTTGGGCGACACCCGCCTCGAACCCGACCTCGAAGACCTGCTCTGGTCGACCGTCAACCTCTTCCACCGCGCCGTCGGCCGGATCGAGCGCGAACTCGACGACAACGAGCAGGCGCAGCGGCGCAGCCAGAAGGAACAGGACGGCTCCGAAATCCGCTCGGTCGAACTGGAGCGCCTCACCGCCGAGGGGCAGACGCTGATCGAGCGCAGGAACAGCATGGAGTTCTTCCGCGACCAGGCCGCCGACCAGTTCGAGCGCCACACCCACTCGGCCTGGCGGCCGCGCAGCAGGATCGATGGTCAACCACCGCACGCTGACCTCGGCCATGATCGACAGCCGCGACTTCCTCGCCGCCAAGCGCCGGGCCGAAAACGAGGTGCTGTTGCCCGCCGGACCCAAGATCGCCTTCACCGGCGGGCTCGACTTCAACGATCATCGCCTGATCTGGGACAGGCTCGACAAGGTCCACGCCAAGCATCCCGACATGGTGCTGCTGCACGGCGGATCGCCGAAGGGCGCCGAACGCATCGCCGCCAACTGGGCCGACCACCGCAAGGTTCCGCAGATCGCCTTCAAGCCCGACTGGACCAAGCACGCCAAGGCCGCGCCGTTCAAGCGCAACGACCAGATGCTCGACGTGCTGCCGATCGGGGTCATGGTCTTCCCCGGCACCGGCATTCAGGACAACCTCGCCGACAAGGCCAAGAAGCTCGGCATCCCGGTCTGGAAGTTCGGCGAGCGGCGGCGCGTGAGCGCCGCCGCATCTCTACAAAACCGTAAACCAGCGTATCGCGTACAACCGTATCGCTGTTCTGACTAAAGCCGCTTTCAGCAGGCTCGCCGGTCACGGCGATCCGAGCCGCGCGGCATAGTGCTCCAGTCGACATCGCTCGCGATCAATCGATCGAGCACGATCTGATGTCGACGGTCGGACGCTCCGACTGAAGCGGTCCCAGTGGCGTTCGATCCGTCCAGCAGCGCTGATCTTGGTAGAGCCTGACGCCATCAACCCGTGCAGGGTCCGCTACGCGAGCGTGCGCCTCTTCGGCTTCGCCTGCGGGTGATCGGCCCTGGCCGAACATCGGGCGCCTGTCGGCGATTCGCCGAAGGAGCCGACATGTCTCAAGCCCTCCGACGCTCACTCCCGCGGTTGGAATCTCGACCACCTTGTCGTCGACGTCTTCAGGCAATGGCGAATTCGGCGTCATGCCGCCAGCCGAATATGACGGCGACCCGCCACCATCGTCCACGAATTCGACCCCTTCCAACCCTGAAGGGGCGACGGAGCACCGGCGGCGGCGGAGATCCAGACCGATTTCCGCTGCCGCCGTCCATCGTCTTCGGCTATACTCGGCGCTGCGCCGTGGTGGTGGTGGAAGGCGCGACCGTTCGACCCTTTGTCACGGAGGTCTCCACCATGCTCATCGTCGGCATCGTTCTCAGCGTTGTCGGCATCGGCTTCTTCTGCTGGCTGCTGTTCACGCTCGCCGTCTACGCGCTCCCGTTCTTCGCCGGCCTGACCGCGGGCCTCGCCGCCTTCCACAGCGGCTCGGGCGTGATCGGCGCGCTCATTGTCGGCGTCCTCGCCGGCGGCGCGACCCTGGCGATCGGACAGATCGCATTCGCGACGGTCCGCACGCCGCTCATCCGCGCCGTGATCGGGCTCCTCTATCGCCGTGCCGGCCGGCATCGCCGGCTACCACGCGACGCTTGGGCTCGCGCATATCGGCGTGCCGTCCGAAGGCTGGCGCGAGGCCTTCGCGGTCGTCGGCGCTGTTCTGGTCGGCGGCACGGCCTGGGCGCGCATGTCGCTGTTTGTCCCGCCGCATGTCGAGCGGCGCGTTGCGGGAGGTCCGGCATCGTTTCCACTGGCGGGCGCGACCAGGGACGGGTGAGCCTGCGCCTCATCGTCGATCGGTTGGATATCGGCGCGGTGACGCGGCTCGTCCGCATGACCGAGAACGCCGCGGCCCTCGTTGGAGCGCTCGGGTCGGCCAGCGCCTCTAGGCCGACAGAGACACGTTCCGTCGGCGGCGTCGCCGTCGGCACGGATTGATCGGGATCGTGACGCCGTCCTTTCTCTACGCCAGGGTTTCTTTCTCTTCGCCTGGAATGCCGGACCTCTTGTGCGAGGCATTCGACGTCCGCCACGTCTTCTCCCGAGGATGCTGTTCGGCGCGCGGACCACACGGCCTCTCCATGGCTTGATCTGGCCGAAGGACGGCTGCGCCTCGATCGCCTGAGCCGCAACGGCGGCGGATCGACTTTCTTCCCCTGGGCTTCGCCCATTCCTCGCGAGGCAAGAAAGTCTACCGCCGCCATCCTCCGCTGCGCTCCGGCCCGCGAGCGGGTGCGTCGTCGATCGCCTCCGGCCTCCCGATCGCCATCGAGGCCGCGGTGGTCGCGGGCTCGAAACAGCAAGGAGAAGTGACATGGCCAACATCGGTTCCTTCAAGAAGTCCGGCAACGAGTTCCAGGGCGAGATCGTCACCCTGAGCGTTCAGACCAAGGGCGTCCGCATCGTCCCCGAGACCAACCGGGCCAACGACAACGCCCCCAGCCATCGGGTCTATGTCGGCCGGGCC
>CAVZBZ010000011.1:0-4048 GCA_963773665.1 uncultured Alphaproteobacteria bacterium | reverse complement strand
GCCGGAAATGATCTCGATCAGTTCCTTGGTGATCATCGCCTGACGCGAGCGGTTGTACTGCATGGTCTGCTTGCGGATCATGTCGCCGGCATTGCGGGTCGCATTATCCATGGCGCTCATCCGCGCGCCCTGCTCGGATGCGGCATTCTCGAGCAGCGCGCGGAAAACCTGCACCGCGATGTTGCGCGGCAGCAGCGAGGCGAGGATCGCGTCCTCGCCGGGTTCGTATTCGTAGGCGGCCTGGCTCCCCGACGGCGTCTCCCGCGCCGCGATAGGCGCCGGAACGAGCTGCTGGGCCGTCGGGATCTGGGCGATGACCGAGCGGAAACGCGAGAAGAACAGGGTTGCGACGTCGAATTCACTGGCCGTGAAGCGCGCGATGATCTTGCGGGCGATGGCATCGGCATGTTCGAAGCCGAGCGTGCGCACCGAACGCAGCTCGATGAATTCGATGATCTCCTTCTCGAACTGCCGGCGCAGCTGGTCGTAGCCCTTCTTGCCGACGCAGACGATCTTGACCGTCTTGCCCTGCGCCAGGAGCGAATTCGCCCGTTCCCGCGCGAGCCGCACGATCGACGAATTGAAGGCGCCGCAGAGACCACGCTCGGCGGTGCAGACGACGAGGAGATGGGTGTCGTCCCGGCCGGTCCCGGTCAGCAGCGGCGGCGCCGGAGAACCCGCGCCGATGCCGGAGGCGAGATTGGCGAGCACGGCTTCCATGCGCTGCGCATAGGGGCGCGCCGCTTCGGCCGCCGCCTGGGCGCGCCTGAGCTTGGCCGCCGCGACCATCTGCATGGCCTTGGTGATCTTCTGCGTCGCCTTGACCGAGGCGATGCGGTTTCGCAGGTCCTTCAGCGAGGGCATTTCTTCAACTCTCGCCCTTTCCGCGCGGGCTGGCGTGCAGCGTTCGATGCAGCTTCGCCCGTCGCTGGACCGAATTGTGCGTGCTTCGAGACGCCCGCCGTCGGCGGGCTCCTCAGCATGAGTGGTTTGTGTATGCCATCAACACTCACCTCATGCTGGAGCGAGGAAGCGAGCATCTCGAAGCACGCGCGATGCTGATGCAAGTGGCTGCGCAGATGCGAGCACATCAAGAAGCTTCGGGCGTAAGTGTCGACGACCGACTTCAGCTTGGCCGCCGTGTCGTCGCCCAGATCCCGCGACGAACGGATCGCCTCGAGAATATCGGCATGGCTGGTGCGCAGCAGAGTCAAACAGACCGTCCTCGAACGCCCGCACGCGATCGAGCGGCAGCGGATCGAGATAGCCGTTGACGCCGGTATAGATCGAACAGACCTGCTCTTCCATCTTCAGCGGCGAGAACTGCGCCTGTTTCAAGAGTTCCGTCAAACGCGAGCCGCGGTTCAAGAGCCGCTGCGTCGTCGCGTCGAGATCCGAGCCGAACTGGGCGAAGGCCGCCATTTCGCGATATTGGGCGAGCTCGCCCTTGATGCGGCCGGCGACTTTCTTCATCGCCTTGGTCTGCGCCGAAGAGCCGACGCGCGACACCGAGAGGCCGACGTTCACGGCCGGGCGGATGCCCTGGTAGAACAGGTCGGTCTCGAGGAAGATCTGGCCGTCGGTGATCGAGATGACATTGGTCGGAATATAGGCCGACACGTCGTTGGCCTGCGTCTCGATGATCGGCAGCGCGGTCAGCGAACCGTTGCCATTGTCGTCGTTGAGCTTGGCCGCGCGCTCGAGCAGGCGCGAATGCAGGTAGAAGACGTCGCCCGGATAGGCTTCGCGGCCCGGCGGACGGCGCAGCAGCAGCGACATCTGGCGATAGGCGACGGCCTGCTTGGAAAGATCATCGTAGATGATCAAGGCGTGCATCGCATTGTCGCGGAAGAATTCGCCCATCGCGCAGCCGGAGAAGGGCGCCAGGAACTGCATCGGCGCGGGATCGGAGGCGGTCGCGGCGACGATGATCGAATAATCGAGCGCGCCGTGCTCCTCGAGCACCTTGACGAATTGCGCCACCGTCGAACGCTTCTGCCCGATCGCCACATAGACGCAGTAGAGCTTGACCTGCTCGTCGGTCGACGCGTTGAGCGACTTCTGGTTGAGGATGGTGTCGAGCGCCAGCGCCGTCTTGCCGGTCTGGCGGTCGCCGATGATCAGCTCGCGCTGGCCGCGGCCGATCGGGATCAGGGCGTCGATCGCCTTGAGGCCGGTCGCCATCGGTTCGTGCACCGATTTGCGCGGAATGATGCCGGGCGCCTTGACGTCGACGCGGGCGCGGCGGGTCGCCGTGATCGGGCCTTTGCCGTCGATCGGATTGCCGAGCGCGTCGACGACGCGGCCGAGCAGTTCCTTGCCGACCGGCACGTCGACGATGGCGCCGGTGCGCTTGACCGTCTGGCCTTCCTTGATGTCGCGTTCGGAGCCGAAGATGACGATGCCGACATTGTCGCTCTCGAGATTGAGCGCCATGCCGCGCACACCATTCTCGAACTCGACCATTTCGCCGGCCTGGACATTGTCCAGTCCATAGGCGCGGGCGATGCCGTCGCCGACGGACAGGACCTGCCCGACCTCGGTGACTTCGGCTTCGTTTCCGAAATTGGCGATCTCGTTCTTCAGGATCGCGGAAATTTCAGCGGCGCGGATATCCATCAGCCGACCTCTTTCATGCGTGTGCGGATCGAATTGAGCTTGGTCTTGAGCGAGCCATCGACCATGCGCGACCCGAGCTTGACGATGAGGCCGCCGATGATCGATGGATCGACCTTGACGGCGACTTCGACGGAAGGACTGCCCGAAATCTCGGCGAGCGCCGTCTTGAGCGCGCCGAGATGAGCCTCCGAAAGCGGTTCGGCGACGGTGACCTCGGCCCGCACGACACCCTTGAACGCGTCGTTCAGCCGGTTGAAGCCGGCAATCATGTCGGCGATGGCGAACAGGCGGCGTTTGGCCGCAACGAGCTTGATGAAATTGGCGGCGAGCCCGCCGATTCCCGCTCGCGCCAGGATGGCCGTCAGTGCCTTCACCTGCGCTTCGGCGGCGAAGACGGGGCTCTTGACCAGGCGTTCGAGATCGCGACTTTCGGCGACGAGCCCTTGGAAGCTGCTGCAGATCGGCCGCGACGGCGTCGGTCGCATGGCTCTCCTGCGCCAAAGCGAACAGCGCCTGGGCGTAGCGCCCGGCCATCCCGGTTACGATGCTTTCCTCTTTTGCCACTCGCAAAGCCTCTGGTCTGGCGTCGCTTTCAGGAAACGCGCCGCAAGGGTCTCGCGCGGCGGTGACGACCGCAGGACCGCGACGGCAGGTCATTTGGGAACGGGCCGGAAATGGCGAACAAAAGCACATGCCCGCCCCGAAGGCGCGCGTCCCCTAACATACGGTTTTTTTGTGCGCAACCCTGCTGCGCCGACGCTCGCGGCCGGCATGCCCGTCCGAGCCCGCCTCGCGGCACCGCTGCGGGCCGGCGCCCGCGCGTGCAAAACCGTCGCAACCCACGCTGTTCTGCGCTTCCAGCCGAGCTCGAGCTCGCCCGGCGCGCCAGACGCACGCGGCGGGATTTGCTTCTGCTGCGTCAAAAAAGCTCCTTGCGGAAGCGGCTCTGCTGTTGGAAGCCTTGGCTGCCGCGGCCGCGGTCCTGCGCCGCCTTCGGCTCGGGATCGGCCCAGGAGAAGATCGGTGAAGCGAGGAATGGGCATGTTCATCTTCGGCGCGGCGCTCGCCTCCCTGTTCGCCAAATTCGCCAAAAAGCGGAGCGCGCCGGCGCGCCTGCCGTCGCCCCCGCCGGCACCGTCTCCAGGCGCGCTCTTTGCGCTCGTCCAGACCAAGCCGCACGTCGTGGTCCTGGCGATCAGCCCGTCGGAAGACGAATTGCTCAAGGAAGTGAGCGAGCTGAACGCCAGCTGGAACCACTGGGACCTGCGCACCGAGCACCACCGCTACGAGGTCCAGCGCGTGCCGATCCTCGTCAGGGTGCCCCCCGCAACGGCGCCGGCGGTCCGAAGCGTCGTCGCCAACCGCAGATAAGGCCGCCATTCAGAAACGGCTCGAGCGGCCCCTCGTCCTTCGAGACGCCCGCTGCGCG
>CAVZBZ010000010.1:0-5250 GCA_963773665.1 uncultured Alphaproteobacteria bacterium | reverse complement strand
CGCCGTGCGTCATGTGATAGCGCGCGACCGCCACCAGCTGCTCGCCGAAGGAACGAAAGCGGCCGGGACCCTTCCCACGAAGTCTCGCCGCCCTCGCGCAACAGCGCGCGCGCCTTGCGCAGATAGTGCTCGAAGGGCGGCACGCGCCGCACCTGACGACCCGAGATGCTGCTTTCGTAGTATGGATCGAGCACGATTGGCACCGCGAGCGGCGCTCGGATTGCCGGCGCCGTTTTCGGGATGCGGACGAGCGCGCGAAGCCGCGAGCTGCAGGACCCGCTCGGCCTGCGCGATCTGCTGATCGAAGTCGGCGACGTCGCGCTCTTTGGCCTCGAACTTTTCCTTGTCGCCGATCAGCCCTTCGAGTTCGTCGATCGCCTTGGCACGAGCTTGGCGCAGTTCGTTCAACTTCTTGTCCATCATTGGTCTCCGAATAGCGGGCGGCCACAGGCGAGCCCGTGCAAGCAGGTCAGCGATTTCGGGTTGGTCAGTGCTCAGCTGGCGCTGGCGAGCCGCAGCAGGCGCACGCGGCGGGCGCGGATTTCCGATTGCGGCGCGTCGAGCGAGGCCTGTTCGGGATCCTCGTCGCTGCCGTCGCCGTCACCGTCGCCATCGGCTCGTCAGGCTTGTGGTTCTGCTCGATCACGCTCATCACGTGATCGCAGGCGGCCATGCAGTGGTCGTGGGCGGCGCGCAGCCGCCGCTCGTTCTCGGCCGACAGCACACGGCCGGCGCGCTTTTTTCGGTCGCCTCACCGCGAGCCAGCGCGATGAGACGCGCGGCGAACTCGTCGGGCGACAGCACGCCGTTGGCGAACAGCGTGTTGAGCGCGGCTGCGCTTTGCTCGAATGACTTGTCGCCGCTCAGCAACAGCACGCGGATACGTGGCGATGCCTCGGGTCCGGCTCGGCAGGAACCGCGGCACCTCATACACGGCCGGCGCTCCTGCGGCCTTGCGCAAAGCCTCGATTTCGGCGCGCGGGATCAGCGTCATGCCGCCCTGGTCGAGCGCGCGCTCCGCCCAGGCGATGAGCGGGCTTGGTATCGATCCCGAGCGAGCGGGCGCCGACCAGGCAGTCGGGATTGGCCGGGATATTGACCACCGACCATTCCAGCAGTTCCTGTTCGAGGAAATCGATGCCGAAGCCGCGGTCGCCGCCCTCGACGAACTTGTATTCGAGCGGAATCCAGCCAACCGAAGCGGCGCCGATAAAGCGCCCCTTGATCAGCTGATAGACCGTGTCGGCCAGCGGATGCACGTCGCGCTCGGCGAACATGGCGCGCGATTTGAGCCTGCCGCCCTCGACGCGGACGTTCGCGGCCCGGCCGATCGCCGGGATCGAATCATCGTGCGCCCACAGCACGACCGGGTTCTTCTCGAAGTTCTCGGTCTGCCAGCCCTCGACCGCGATGGTCGAGTTGTAGCGGTCGAGCGCGCCCGTCGAGATCACGAAGTCGACCGAGCGGTCCTCGATGCCCGCAGTCACGCTTGCCTCGACGCCGACGAGTTTCGCGGTCCGCGCGCCGCTGTCGTCGAAGAAGATGTCGCGCGGCGTCTCGCCGGCCTTGAGCCGCGCCATGATGTCGGAGGGTTTCAGAATCTGCGGCATGCGTTTCTCATTTCACCGTGCCGTCTTCCGGCCGACCGGCATCATCGGGCGCGGTGCCGCTCGATTGGCTGCCGGCATCACCGCCATGTTGGTTGGCTGCAAGAGCTTGTCGCCGTCCGGATCGGGATCGCGGCCGTCGTCGACGCGCGCCTCGTTTGGCTTGAGAAAGCCGCTCATGATGCCGACGCGATAGGCGTTGTAGCGGGAGGTGATGTCGGCGCGGACAAGCTCGGTCAGATCGAAGGCGACGTGGATGCCGTCCTTGCGCCAGGCCAAAGGTCTTGCTTAGCTTCGCCTTCCAGCGTCGCGTGTAGCCCGGACACCGTGTAATTGACGTATTCCTGCGCCTGCTGGACGATGTTGTTGTTGGTCGAGCGCGACAGCTCGCCGATCATGTGCGGCGGGATGCGGAACATCCGCGCGATTTCCTGCACCTGGAACTGCCGCGCCGCGATGAATTCCATTTCCTGCGCCGACAGCGACAGCGGCGTCCACTTGAGCCCGGCCTCGAAGATCGCCGCCTTGCCGGCGTTCTGCAGCCCGGCATTGAGTTCTTTCCAGCGACCCTTGAGCCGTTCGATGGTTGGACCGTCGAGCTTTTGGTCGGTCGACAGCACGCCCGATGGCTTCGAGCCGGCGCCGATCCACTGCGCCGCCTGGCGCTCCTGCGCCAAGGTCAGGCCGATCGCGTCGCGGGCGACCGCGATGCGCGAGGCGCCCATGAGGCCGTTCACCGACAGGCCGCGGAGATGGAACATGTCCGCGGCCGGGATCAGGAACGGCATGTCGCGCAGTTCGGCCATCTCGTGCAGGCCGAACGGCGTGACGCGGTAGAACAACTCTCCGGTCGGCGCCTCCCACAGCGCCACCCGGTCCGGATTGATCGGAACGAGCTTTACCGGCCTGCCGCGCCAGTCGCGAATGATCACCGCGTAGCCGTTGCCGCGCAGCACCAGGCCGACCTGGACCATCTCGGCGAATTCGAGCCAGTCCTGCCACTCGTTCGGCTCCTCAAGGAGTAGCGCAAGCGGATGGTCGGTGACCTGCTCGCGTGAAGAGTCGGAGCGCAGCCGGTAAAGCGAAACCGGCAGCTTCGCCACGTCCTCGGTGAGCATCATGACGCACGCCATGACGCACACCGCGCCGAGCGCCGTCTGTTGGTTGATCTCGACGCCGGCGGTCGACGGCACCGACCAGAGCTGATCGCCCCAGAGGAGCGCGTCGGCGGTGGTGTCGGTCGACCGCGTCGCGCGCCACACATTCGGCATGGCGCGCGTGAACGCACCGAGGCGCGAGATCAGCCCCATGCGCTTTTTCCTTCGCCTCACGCGCTGCCGAGAATGATGATGCCCTCGCCGATGCCACCGGAGTGCGGGTTCATCGCCATCAGCGCCACCGCGTTGAACAACGCCATCAGCGGGTCGATCTTGGCGAAGCCCGCCGCCTGCTTGGTGATGGTGATCGCGTTGCCGCGCGGCTCGACCTTGGCGTTGCCGACCGCCCAGGCCATGAGCGGCGTGCCGCCGTGAACGAGGTCGCCGCCGGCGAGCTTGCGCTCGGCCGTCTTGATCGCGTTGTTCAGCTTCCAGCCCTGCGGGACGCCGACGATGATCCCGGCTTCGGGGCTCGCGTCGATGTTGCGCTCGGCGAGCTCGTCGACGATGGCGCCGATGCCCACCGGATCGACGCCGATGGCGCCTTTGTCCGGCAGCAGACCGGAGTCGCGCACCTGTTCGACAAAGTCGGCGACCTCGATCACGTCGTCGCCGACGCGCTTCACGATCGTCAGATCGCCGTCCGCCTCGAAGTCGCGCAGCCGCGCCGCGATGTCCTTGCGGCGCTCCAGCACCGCCTCGTGCGCCCAGGCATGGCCCCAGTGCAGCCACTTGCGCGATTGAGTGTCGTTTCCCGGTTCGCGCGCGCGGCCGAGTACCGCGAGCCCAAGCAAATCGTCGAGGCCGCCGCCGTCGATCCCGATCGTCGCGACCTCGCTGCGGGCCAGCAATTCGTCGAGCGTTAGCGCCGGCTCGGCATTTTTCTCCCAATGGTGCGCGCCGGCCCAGTCGTCGGACTTGAGCGCGAGCCCAATCTCGATGTTGAGGTGCTGCGAGGCCCAGCGACGGACCTCCTTCTCGCCGGCGATCTGCGCCGCCTCGAAGTCCTCGATCAGCCGCGCGATCGTCACCGAGCGGTCGCGGTTGGGCGTAACCATCGGCCAGTTCGCCGGGTCGCGCCACGCGCCGGACTTGATGATCTCGTCCGGGAACTCGTACAGCACCGGCAACATCGGTCCGTTGGCGCGGCCGTCGCGGATGGCGCGCGCCTTCATCAGCTCGTCGCGGAAGATTCCCGCCGGCGGGTCGTCCGACTGCGTCGTGATGAAGATCAGGAAGCCCTCCGGCTGCGAAATCAGCCCGCCGCGCAGCTGCCCGATGATCTTGTCGGCCTTATTGATCTTTCCGATCTGATGCAGCTCGTCGACCAGCACGCCCGCCGGCTTCGGGCCGGTGGCGACGCTGGCGTCGAAGGTCTTGACCTTGAGCCGCGCTTTCGTGCGCCGGTCGGTGATCGCCTTCAGATGCTCCTGGATGTGCAACCGCTTCTGCAGGAAGCCATCCGGGTCGCACTCGATCATCCCCGCGGCCTGGTTGAACGCGAGGTCCGAGACCTCATGCGTCGGGCCGGTCAGCAGGAATTCCGCGCGCGGCCGGCGGTTCATCAGCAGCGCCGTCACCATCAGGGCGGCGCCGTTGGTGGTCTTGCTGTTCTTCTTCGGGACTAGGTTGAAGCTCTCGCGGACGTGCCGGACGCCGGTCTCGAGGTCGTAGGAGCCGAAGATCGCCGCGATGATCTCGCGGAACCACTCGGCACCCACCTCTCCGAACGACGGCGTACCGGCGACATCGGGAATGCGCAGCTTGTTGTAGATGGCGACGGCCCGGTGCGCCTCCTTCTTGTCCAGCGGCAGGTCGGGGATCAGCGATCGTCCGTTCCGAATCCGCTCTTCCCAATCGGGACACGCGAAGGCCCACTTCAATTGGCCCGGCTCTCGTCGACCAGTTCAGCCCAATCGGTACCCCGCGCCGCGTTCGCGGCCGCAAGCTGCGCCGCCTCCTTCTTGCCCAGCGGCTTCGGCCGCAGCGGGGCGTACTCGGAGCGTCCGCCGCGCGTGCGTTCCCACCAGATGCCGGCAGCGAGCACGCGCTGTTGCTCCGCGCGCATCAGCTTGCCGGCATCGGGATGGCCAGCCGGATAGTATTGCGCGGGGGCGCCGACGGCTTGCAGGAAGATCGACTCGGCGACCTTGGCATTCGCCTTCACGAAGGCGACATCGAGTTCGAGCCGGAAATGCTTGCGCAGGGTCTTCGCGTCGATGCCGACGACGATCGCGATGTCATCCTCCGGGATCCCGTATCGGGCCATGATTTCGACCTCCTTGCGCTGCTCGGCGCTCGGAGCGAATGCGGGACGTCCCATCGATTGACCTTTGCGATTGTTCGGAGCGACCCACCCCCTTTTTTATAGGGCGGGAAATACTCGCCTCGGCTGGCGAAAAAAATTTCTGCGCGTGAGGAAGCGCGGGGTTGCTGCCCGGCGGCCTTCGAGGGATTTAATCCCCCTACCGGCTTCAGGCTCCCAT
>CAVZBZ010000009.1:0-282959 GCA_963773665.1 uncultured Alphaproteobacteria bacterium | reverse complement strand
GCGCGCCGCACACCGGCTAGGATTTCGCTTCCGCCTGCACCGCCGCCATCTTCCCGGAGCACCCGACCTAGTCTTTCCCAGGCTACGGCGGGTCGTGTTTGTGCATGGATGTTTCTGGCATCGGCACGCCGGCTGCCGACGTTCCCATGTGCCGAAGTCGCGGCAAGAGTACTGGGCCGCGAAGCTCACCCGCAATGTTGTTCGTGACAGTAAGCACATGACGGCGCTTCGCGAAAAAGGCTGGCAAGTCGCAGTAATTTGGGAGTGCCAGACGACAAGCTGACCTTCTCGTAAGCCTTGCAGAGTTTCCTTTCCGGGAAAGACGAATGGCGCGATTCGTGAATTGTGCTCGCGGCGCGCGTGCCACGTGTGCCACGAGTGCCAGCCAGGATTCTGGCGACTTCGAACTGTCACGCCTCGCCGACATAACGCGTACACGCGTGCCGCAACGTCTCGGCTCGCCCGCTGCGTGAAAGCGGGATCGAGCGTGCGAAGAAATCTCGCCTTAATCCTGGGCTGGCACACGTGGCACACGTGGACACGCCTACCCAGGCGCCATTAGCGCGTCTGCATGAATACATAGACCCGCGCGGACTTGCCGAACCCTGGAAGCCGCTGCGCCCGGTTGAACGTCCCTCCGAGTCGCAAAGGAGGAAGTCATTGTCGCGCAGCACGCGCGCGACGTAGCGCACGTCGAGACCGCCACAATCTCGCCCTTGAACACTTCCGGGAAGATGAAAAAATGATTGCGCCCTTTGTCCGTCCGCCGGAAGCCTTGCCCTCGCTGGGTCGCGTGGTCCGCGTCCACACTGTCCCATCGCGTAAACCGGCTCTCGCCTGCTCCTCGATGAAGCGCGGAACGCGGCGAATCGCGGTCATTTCTTCGGCCGCGGCGCATCCGCCGCGCCCATCCATCGACGCCGCAAAACAGGCCCTAGCGGCATCGAAGGCTTCCGTCTCGGGCCAGGGCACGACGCCGAGCCGAGACGCAAGCCAGCCGGCGACTGCCACCATCCCGAAGCGCTGCGCCACGCGTCGGACTCGTCCGTCTGCACCCTTGGGACAGGCGGTTTCGACGGCGCCGCGCCTCATGCCTAGAGAGGCCATTAGACCGTTATTGGACGCTACGAGCCGCTCGAGGAAGCCCGGACAGGGGTTCCATAGAGCCGCGCATAGCGGGCCGCAGACGCCTCGGAAGCGCGTCGCCGCTTCCAATTCATGGAACGTCTCGAACAGGCCCAAGCCCGACCCGCGTCGCCAGGACACTCGATGAAGCGGCTTCCTGCCCCCATGCGCCAGCCGGCCCGCTTCGCGATCTTGTCGGCCAGCGAATCTCGCCGGTGGAGAGAAACATCCGCGCCACCTTGCGGGACGCCTGCCGCTGCCGTCCTTGCGCGCGCGGCTCTTGCCCTCGCCGTCGCGACATGTAGGCGATCTCCCCGCCTCCCGCCCGTCAACCTCGCGAATTATTCGAGGCACAAGAGGCCATCGCATGCATTCCCGCGACAGCCTCGATACCGCTGCGTGGCACGCCAGGTTCCGGATGGCCTTGAATCCTTCCGCCCCAAACGCTGCCGCGAGCCGCAATGCGGTCGTCTTGCCTACGCTCGATGCGCCTCGAAAGTGAAACCCCCCGCCTTCGCCGTCGAGCGGGTAGAGAAGCGGAGCGGCGAAGGCGACGGACACCGCAAATACGAGACGCGAGTTGCGACGCACAGGCGCCCAATGTCGCGCTGCGATCCGCCAACTCGCCAGAGACCCGCAATGTGGTTTCCGCGTTGCCTTCGATTTGAAGGACAACCGGCTCCCGGGAATTCCCGATTGTCGTATCCGGCAGAACGTAAGTACCGTTATGCCAGCCGATGCGCGAGACGCACCGCGCGCGCAACGCGGGTTTGCAGGACGTAATGTAATCGTGCAGGCGCGTTCTCGCCTTGGCTCCCGAGGCGATCCGGAGCCCCATATCCAGTAAGCGCTCGCGATAGGATTGCCGTCTCCCGCGAGCATGGTCATGGGCATCGCCCAATCATGCACGTTCCCATCTTCGTCGGTAATGCGGAGCAGTTGGCCCCAATCCTCGCCGTTGTCATCGCGTGTCGCAGCAATGACTTCGAGCCGCGAGCACACGGGAACCCATCGTGGCTCGCCTTCCTCGGTTTCCTCGCGGTATTCGACGCCCGTTAAGGAGAGTTCAAAAAGGCAGTGCACCGCTCCAATCCCGTTACGATAAGGAAGGGGTGCGCACCGCGCGCGGCGTCCTCAATCAGCACGCAAATTCTCCTTAAGGCCAGCCATCGGGCAACGTGTCAGCCAAGTCCCATTTCGGCGGAAACTCTCGCGGCACCTTAACGACGCTGACGCGCGCTGCGCGCGCAGACGTGGCGAGATGGGCAACGGCGGTCGCGTACTGGCGGCCGTCGTTATCGTTGTCGGGCCAGATAACGACTTCGCGCCCGGCTAGGCAGGACCAATCCGCTTTATCGGCCGAACGCGCGCCGTGTGGCGAGGTGATAGCTACGTACCTAGGGAAAAGCCCGCTTGCGGCGTCCGCCGCCTTTTCGCCCTCTACGATCAAGACTGGCGCGTCAGGACGCAACGCGAGTTGGTCGAGTCCATAGATGGGGCGCGGAAGCGGGAACCCCCTGGGGCGCCAATCGCCGCGCCCATCGGGCCACTCGCCGTAAGTATGGGGGCGAAATTCCTTGCGGCCATCTCCATACGAAAATCGGCTGACGTACCCAAGCACGCGTCCGCTAGAGTCCCTGTATATGTACACGTTGACGTTGGCGCTAACGTGGGCAGGGTCGCGCGGCCCGCTAGCGCCCCTACGTACATACGTAGGGAAATCTTCCTGGCCCTCATTTCCCGCTAGCGGGATTTTCGTATCGCCATAGCTAGGAATATTCGTAATCGTAGGGAGCGCGACTCCATCCGGGACGGGTATCAACTGCTTCCACCCGTCGTGCGCCGAAGGTGCCTCCGTAGGGGTCGGCGGAACCCCGGAAGCTGGCCGATCCGCCATGAGCCGATCCGCCGGAATCGCAAAAATGCGCTCGCTAGTCATGCTCTATCCCCAGCAAGCGCGCCAGCCGGCGGCAGGCATCCGCCTGTCCTAGGCCCGCGAGATAAGCCGCAAGGGACACAACGTCCCCGCCTGCATCGCCAGTGGCAAAGTCCGACCACCTTCCGGTCCCGATATTGATCTTGAATGAGCCGGTGCGGCGGTCGGCACGAAGCGGATTGCGCGCAACCCATTCCCTCCCCTCTCGATGACCATCCGGCAGCCAGTGCCGGAGCAATGTGGGGAGCACGCGCAAAGCGGCAGCGTTGACCGAGGCATAATCCGGCCCACCCTGCGCTTCCTGAGCGCGTCCCATTTCAGGGCGCTTCCGACGTGTTGGAGCGCAGCCTTGCCTCGGCCCAGCCAATCAGATCGCGCCGCCGGTAGCGTACGGCCCTGCCGCTTATTTTGACAAAGCGCGGCCCGCCGCCTTTGACGCGCCATCCTTGAAGTGCGCGAATTGAGAAGCCGATAAACTGCGCAGCTTCCGTTTCGTTTAGGAGTTGGTCGAGATAATCAGGATCGCGTGCAACGTGGCTTGTCGTCTCTTCAATGCGCATTTGCATCTTCCTCGTGCGGTTGTCGCACGAAGAAGCATGCAAGCGATTAGAGCCAAGAAACTCGTCCAACAAATTGGAAATCGATTTTGTTGGGCAGTAAACGCGTCCAATAAATTGGACCGCAAATTTATTGGCCCGCGCTGTCGCGATCAGCTTGAAACAGGTCCGTTATGTGCTTTCGAATCGTCTCGTCCGCAAGAGCCGCGAACTGGCCGGCGCGGTCGGGATGACGTCTTTTTCAGTAGCTCCCGGATCGGGCGGAATGTCTCGACCATCGGCTTTGAAAGGTCGATTGCGTTCGCCGCTTTCAGAGTGCCGTAAGCTTCTAGGATGAACGCCTTGGCTGGGCGACGACCACGAGGCGTTTTCGGCTGGGCTCAGGTGCGGGGAGCAATCCACTATCAGCTTGGGAATAGCGGCGGTGGCCACGACGCTGACGGCCACGAACTGCAAGCCATTTCCCGAGACAGTCGATTTGTGCCAATCGATTTGCCCTGCCCATACGTCAGTCGGAATCTCAATCGGCATATCCTCGGGCTTCCGAGGAAGGATGTAGCCGAAGCCGGTTAGCTCTCTCCGCCCAAGATACCCCACAACGATGTCTCTCATGCGGCGCAGCGCCTCGCTTTGCTGCGACCAATGTTCGGTCAATGGCTTCAACTGCTCCATTCCATCAGCAAGCGCACCTAACACGTCCCAAAACGACCCAAGCGGCGGGTGACGACTGGCCGATACCGGCTGCATCGATATTTTCGGTGCCGGCTTGTTGTACCGCTCGCGCAGTTCGGGCGGCGCGAGGCGAAACGCCACGGCGTGCAATCCGAAGCCTTGTTTCCAAAGCGCCAAGGCGGTGGCGGGGTTGATAGAGGAGGGCAAGGTTGTGTTGCTTACCTCTTGCTTACCCGGCACCAAGCCGTTTTGCGGCTCAAAAACACATGCCGGACTAACCTACTGTTTTAATTGGTGCGCCCCTGGAGGGACTTGAACCCCCACGCCCTTGCGAGCAACAGATTTTGAGTCTGCCGCGTCTACCATTCCGCCACAGGGGCATCCGGGCCGCGCGACTATAGCGGCGCAGGACTCTCGGGATCAATCGCGCTTGCCTCGTGCGCCGCTTTCCGCTCATATCGCGGTCCCCGCGAGAGGTTTCATGGCGACCCGCTTTTTCGAGGATTATCGCCCGGGCGATGTGTTCGAGCTCGGCGCGCGCGAGGTGAGCGAGGCCGAGATCGTCGCATTCGGCAAGGCCTACGATCCGCAATATTTCCACACCGATCCCGTGGCTGCAAAGCGCTCGGTCTGGGGCGGGCTCGTGGCGAGCGGCTGGCACACGGTCTGCCTGTTCATGCGGCTTCTGGTCGACGGCCACATGAAGGACGTGGACAGCATCGGCTCGCCCGGCGTCGACGAGATCAGGTGGCTGAAGCCGGTGCGGCCGGGCGACCGCCTCACTGCGCGGCTCACCGTGCTCGAGGCGACGCCGTCGAAAAGCGGCGCGCGCCGCGGCACTCATTCGCACGCTGGGCGAGCTGTTCAACCAGAATGGCGAGCTGGTGATGACGCTGCGCGCCATGAACCTCATCGGCACGCGGCCGGCGTGATCGAGCGCCTCGTAGAGGGGATCGCGGGCCTCATCGTCGCGACCATCGCTGCGGCGGGCTATGGCGGCATCGTCATTCTCATGGCGATCGAATCCGCCTGCATCCCGCTGCCGTCGGAGATCATCATGCCGTTCTCCGGATATCTCGTCTCGACCGGGCGGTTCGAGCTCTGGGCCGTGGCGACGGCCGGCGCGCTCGGCTGCAATCTCGGCTCGACATTGGCTTACGCGGTCGGCGCCTATGGCGGGCGCCCGCTGGTCGAGCGGTTTGGCGCGCTCGTGCTGGTGGGCAAGCGCGAGCTTGCCGTGGCCGACTGGTTCTTCGCGCGCTGGGGCGGCATCGCCGTGTTCGTGGCGCGGCTCCTGCCGGTCGTACGCACCTTCATCGCGCTGCCGGCGGGGATCGCGCGCATGAATCAAATGCGGTTCCAGATCTACACGTTCCTGGGCTCGTGGCCGTGGTGCTATGCGCTGGCTTATGTCGGCGTGCGGCTCGGCGGGCGCTGGAACAGCGACCCGCGCCTCAAGGAATTTTTTCACCGCTTCGACGGCGTAATCGTCGTCATCCTCCTCGCTGCGGCGGCGTGGTATGTGTGGTCGCACATCCGGCATCGCGTGAACAGCAAGGACTAGCGATGGCTCCGCGCGCGTCCCGTATCGCACTGGCCTTCGTGCTCGCCGGCGCCGTCGGCGTTTTGGGCGGCGCGCTCATCTTCCAATATGCGGGCGGACTCGCGCCGTGCGAGCTGTGTCTTTACGAGCGCTGGCCCTACTATGCGAGCCTCCCGCTGGCGCTGGCGCTTGCGGCCCCGCACACGACGCGCGACGATGCGAGGGCGGGTGCCGCGCTGCTCCTGTGCATCTTCCTCGGATCGAGCGTGCTCGCCTTCTATCACGTCGGGGTCGAGCAGCACTGGTTCCAGGGCCCGACCGCCTGCACCGGCAGCGGCGGCGGAGCGAAGACGGTCGAGCAGTTGCGCCAACTCCTCATGAACCAGCAGCCGGTGCGCTGCGACGCGCCGCAATGGTCGCTCTTCGGCGTGACGCTCGCGGGCTATAATTTCCTCGCCTCGCTGGCGCTCGTCATGGCGGCGCGCGCGGCGCTGCGCTTGGGCGTGCGGGAGAGAACGGCATGAGCGGCATCGCGCGTCTTCCCGGCGACCCTCCGGCGGACGAGATCGTGCGCCGCATGATCCGGGTCGATCACGCCGGCGAATATGGCGCCGCCCGCATCTATGACGGGCAGTTGGCCGTGCTCGGCCGTTCCGATTCCGCGCCCGCGATCCGCCGCATGGCCGACGAGGAGCGCCGCCATCTCGCCGCGTTCGACAAACTGGTGGTCGCGCGGCGCGTGCGGCCGACCGCGCTGTCGCCCTTGTGGCACGCGGCCGGCTGGGCCTTGGGCGCGGCGACCGCGCTCATGGGCGCGCGCGCGGCGATGGCCTGCACCGCCGCGGTCGAGGAAGTGATCGACCGGCATTATCGCGGCCAGATCGACGCGCTGGGATCGTCCGAGCCGGCGCTCGCGGCAACGCTCGAGGAATTCCGCCGCAACGAGCTCGAGCATCGCGACACGGCGATATCCTTCGGCGCCGAGGACGCACCCGCCTACGAGGTGCTCAGCGCCGCGATCAAGGCGGGCTCGAAGCTCGCGATCTGGCTTTCAACGAGACTATGACGGGAGACGAACATGATGCGGGCCAAGACGGAGCGGCGCGTCAAGCGCTGGAACGATCAGCGCTGGATCGTCGATTCGGTGATCCAGGCGGTCGGCATGGAATGGGACCAGCCCCGGCTCGGCTACACGCTCTACCCGTGCGGGCCGGACGCGATCGGCGATTTCCGCGGCGTCGGATTGCGCGTCAGGAAATTCGCCGACATGCATCGCGAGCTCGCATCGGCCGCGCGCCGGCGCGAGGCGTGGGCCGAGAATTTCGAAAAGCAGGGCCGCCACGTCGCGGCGCGCGAGAGCTATTTCATCGCCTCGCTGCTGTGGTCGGCGGCGCGCTGGCCCATTTTCGAGAACAACGACATTTCGATCCGCTACAACACGCGCACCGTCCATTGCTACGACAAGTTCGCGAAATACGCGCCGCACCCGGTCGAGCGGATCGAGATTCCGTTCGGCCGCGGCAAGGTGCTGCCGGGCTATCTCGATCTCTCGCGCGAGCCGCGGCGCGGCGAGACATTCCCGTGCGTCATCGCGGTCGACGGCATGGACGGCTCGAAGGAAATTCTGGCCGCCATGTACGGCGACAAGTTTCTCGAACGCGGCATGGCGAACTTCATCTATGACGGGCCGGGCCAGGGCGAATGCACGGTGAGCGAGATATTCGTCACGCCGACCAACCACATGGATGCCGCGCGCGCGGTCTATGAGCAGCTCGCCAAGCATCCCGCGATCGACACCGATCGGCTCGTCACCACCGGCGTCAGCTTCGGCAGCTTCTTCGCGCTGCAGAACGCGGCGGCGCTGGGCGCGCGGCTCAAGGGCGCGGCGGTCAGCATGGTGTGCCACGAGCCCGGCGGCCACACCATTATGGACATGGCGTCGCCCTCCTTCAAAATGCGCTTCATGTACATGGCGGGGATCGACGACGAGCGGAAATTCGACAGCTTCATGCAGAAATTCACGCTGCTGCCGCAGGCGGGCCGGATCAAATGCCCGGTGCTGATCCAGGCCGGCGAGGACGACGAGCTTTCGCCGATCGAGTTTTCGCATTCGCTGGTGGACAAGATCAAGGCGCCCAAGAAATTCGTGATCTACGAGGGCGAGCGCCATTCGATGGGCGGCGGCACGGCGGCGGCCTTGGGCGAGAACTGGTTCACCATGCTCGCCGACTGGTGCCTCGACCGCGTCAACGGCAAGCCCGCGCCCAATGAGCGCGTCTCCATCAACTCGCTCGGCCAGGCCACGACGACGCCGTACAAGTGAGGCGTTACGCCCGCATCTTGCCCGCGACGCCGGCCGCGGCGATGACGGTGGGAATGGCGGAGGGGTTTTGCGGCGCCATGACGTGCGCGCCGGCAATGCCGGGAATCTGCGCAAGCTCGCGCATCAGCTCGGCGCAGATGGAGATTCCCTCGGCCTTCGGGTCGGACGCCTTGTCGAGCCGCTCGACGAACGCGTCGGGAATGATCGTGCCGAAGAGCCGCTCCTTCATCCAGCGCGCCGAGCGCGCGGACGGGATGGGCGCCACGCCGATCAGCACTTTCAGCCGCGGCGCCAGGCCCAGCTCCATGAGCCGCGCCGCATAGCGCCGCACCACCGCCACATCCATGCAGAACTGCGTCTGCACGAAATCGGCGCCGGCCTCGGCCTTGGCGGCCAGCGATTTCGGGTTCCACCCGGGCGGCGGATCGACCGGCAGATCGGCCGCGCCGAGAAAAAGCGGCATGTCGCCCTTGATCTCGGTGCCGGGCGGGAGCCGGCGCTCGCGCCGCATGCGGTTTGCCACTTCGAGAAGCTGCTGGCTGTTCAGATCGAACACCGGCTTCGCTTCGGGCTGATCGCCGAGCTTCGGATCGTCGCCCGTCAGCACCAGCACATTGCGCACGCCCATCGCCACGGCGCCGATGAGATCGCTCTCGAGCGCGAGGCGATTGCGGTCGCGGCAGGTCATCTGCAGGACCGGCTCGATGCCGTTCTGCAACAAAAAATGCGCCGCCGCCGCGCTCGAGAGATGCGCCTTGGCGCCGGCGCCGTCGGTCACGTTGACCGCGGTCGCGATGCCTTTCAGCGTCAGCGCGCGGGCGATGAAGGCGGAGGGATCGCTCGCGACCGGCGGCGCAAGCTCCGCCGTCACGACGAAGCGGCCGCTGTCGAGCGCCATCTGAAGCGCGCTTGAGCTCATGCTAATCCTGCCAGTGCGAGAGCGGCTCGCCCGCGACCGGCGCGCGGAATGCGGCGAGCCGCTTCATGCGGATGGAGCCGATATAGGCGGTGCGCAGATCGGGGCCGGCGAAGACGACGCTCGCCGGGAAATCGATGAGCGCGGCCTTCGGGTCCTCGAAGATTTTGCGGCACGCGCCGTCGGGCGAAATGACGTGCAGCCCGTTCCGCCCGACCTCGGTGACCCACAAATTGCCGTCGGCGTCGAATGCGATGCCGTCGACGCGCGCGCCGGGAAAAAGGTTCTCCGGCCCGTACACCTCCATGCGCCCGAGCGTGCCGTCGCTGCCCAGCGGCAGGCGCACGACGCGGCCCTTGCCGGTCTCGGCGACATAGAGATACCGCCGCGCGCGATCGACGCGCACCTCGTTGGTGAAGACGAATCCGTCCGCCGCGATGCGCGCCGTGCCGTTCTCGATCAGCACGATGTAGCCGTCGGGAATGCCGCGCTCCATCGCCTCGCGGCGCGGCTCGGTGCGGGTCGAGATCGTGACCCAGATGCGCTCGCCGTCGCGATAGACGAAATTGACCGCGCCGAGTTTTCGGCCGTCGAGCTTGTCGAGCACCGTCTCGTGCCGCCCGTCGGGATGGAGGCGATAGAGCGCGCCGTCGTCGATATTGGCGACCAGGATCGCGCCGCCGCGCTCGAGCGCCAGGCCGTTGGGCGCGCCGCCCATCCGCCCGATCGTGCTCTGCCGCCCCGAAGCATCGATGCGTGTGACGCCGCCGCGATTGTCCGAGCACCACAGCGTGCCGTCGCGCGTCGCCAGCACGCATTCCGGCCGGCTCAGATCCGCGCCGCGCCAGGCGATGTCCTCGGGCTTCAGGGTGAAGTCGAACAACTGTGCCTCCGCTCGTCGGCGGACCATAGCGCGGCGACGATGGGACGCGCCACCATGCGTCCTTCGACTTCGCTACGCTTCGCTCAGGATGAAGAATTTTCTCGATGCCGATGCGAGCCGCCTAATCGTGCCAGCGGCTCATGCGGCGCTCGGCGCGGCGGCACAGCTCGTTGAGGATGACGGCGATGGTGGCAAGCGCCGCCACGAGCGCGAAGAGTTTCTGCGGTTCGAAGCTTTCGGTGAAGAGCCGGGTATAGTGGCCGACGCCGGCTTGCGAGACGTAAAGCTCGGCCAGCAGCACGCCCAGAAGGTCGCCCGTCATGGCGAGCCGCATGCCGGTGAAGAAGCTCGGAACCATGTGCGGCAGCACGACGCTCGTCAGGATCTGCCGCCGGTTCGCGCCCATCGAGCGCGCGCACACGATGAGCGACGGCTTCAGGCCCTGCACCCCCGCCACCACGTTGATGACGATGGGAAAGACCGCGTGCGTGAAGCCGAACGCGATCTTCGATTCCGTGCCGATGCCGAAGGCGAGGATCACGAGCGGCAGGATGGTCGCCTGCGGAATGGCGTAGAGCAGCAGCACGATCGGGTAGAACGAGCCGTAGGCGAAGCGCTGCAGCCCGACGATGAGGCCGGCCGGCAACCCGATCGCGACGGCAAGCGCGAAGGCGGTGACGAGCTCGTAGAGCGTCGTCCTGAGCGCGCCCAGCACCTGCGGATTCCACGCGAATTCGACGAGCGAGACGACGACCTGCGACGGCGGCGCCATGAACAGCGGATCGCCCCCGAGCCGCACCCCTACCTCCCAAAACAAGATAAGGCCGACGATGACCAGAATGCGCGCGGCGCCCGGGCCGATGCGCGCGCTCATCCGTGCCCCCGCCGCACCCGCTTCTCGAGGAGCGAGACGAAGCCGTTCAAAATGAACGCGATGATGATGGCGAAGAAGATGTAGGCGAACATTTTCGCCGGATCCATGCTCTCGGCGTATGTGACGATGCGGTGGCCGAGGCCCGCGAGCGAGGCGATCGTCTCGGAGCCGAGGATCGAGAGAAACGCGATGATGAAGCCGATGCGCAATCCCGTCAGCACCACCGGGAACGCCGCCGGCAGCATGACCGACCAGAACATCTGCAATTCCGACGCGCCCATCGAGCGCGCGGCCGTGACATAGCTTTTCTCGACATAGGCGAATCCCGCGATGGTATTGAGCACCACCGGGAAGAAGGCGATGGTGGCGCCGATCGCGATCTTCGAGCCCGCGCCGAGCCCGAAGAACAGCACGTAGAGCGGGAACAGCAGGATCGCGGGTATCGAATACATGCCGGCGAACAGCGGATCGAACACCCGGATCGTGAAGGGCGTGCGGCTGACGAGATATCCCAGCGCGCAGCCGAGCGAGGATGCGATGAGGAACGCCACCGCGAGCTCGTACAGCGTCACGTCGAGATCGGGCCAGTACGACCCGGTCGAGAGGAGGTGCCCGAACTCGGCAAACGAGGCCGTCATGGACGGCAGCAGGATCGGGCTCACGAGGCCGCGGCTGGTGACGAAATACCACAGACCGAGAACCACCGCGACGAACAGGACCTGCATCGCGCGGTAGAGCCAGGGCGCGCCGCCGCTCATAGCCGCGTCTCGCCCATGGTCTTGCGGATCTCGTCGTGCAGCAGCTCGTAGAGCCGGTTGCGCAGCTTGCCGAGCTTGTCGGAGGTCATGAAGAGGCGGCTGCGCGGATGGCCCTCCTCGACCGCGATCACCTCCTTGATGCGGCCGGGCCGCGCGCTGAAGACGGCGACGCGGTCGGCGAGGAACACCGCCTCGACCAGGCTGTGCGTCACGAACACGATGGTCTTGCCGGTGCGCGCCAGAAGCTCCGACAGATCCTCGCCCAGCACCATGCGGGTCTGCTCGTCGAGCGAGGCGAACGGCTCGTCCATCAGCAGGATGTCGGTCTTGAGGCCCAAGGCCCGCGCCAATTGCGCGCGCTGCTTCATGCCGCCCGAAAGCTGCCCCGGATAATGGTCGGCGAACTCGACCAGCCCCACCGCCGTCAGCGCTTCCCTGGCGCGCTGATCGCGCTCGGCCCGCGCCACGCCCTGGAACGCCATGCCGAGCTTCACGTTGTCGATCACCGTGCGCCACGGAAAGAGCGCGCTCTCCTGGAACACATAGGCCACCTTCTTCGGCAACGGCCCGCGCACCTTCTCGCCGTCGATCGCGACCTCGCCGGCGCTCGGGCTGGCGAGACCGCCGATGATGTTGAGGAGCGTGCTCTTGCCGCAGCCCGAAGGGCCGATGAGGCACAAAAGCTCGCCGCGCGTCACCGTGAGCGAGGCGTGATCGAGCGCCACGACGCGGCGCGGATCGCCCTCGGGGCCATAGACCTGCGACACGCCGGCGACCGTGATCGCCGTGTCGCCGCCGCGCGCGTCGCCCGCGGGATGCCGTCCGGAGTGCGAGAGTTCGCCCAGCGTCATGGCATCTTGCATTGGTCCGCGTAGGAATCGGCGTGGTCCGCCACGATCCGCTCGCGATAGGAGTTCATGAGCACGCCCTGGGCGCTCTTCTGGATTTGCGCAAGGTGCAGATCCTGGATCGGGAAATGGTTGGTGTTGAAGCGGAAGTTCCCGCGCACGGACTGGAACTTCACGGTCTCCATGGCCGTGCGGAAGGCGCCCGCGTCCTCGATGCGGCCGCCGGTCGCGTGGAGTGCGGCGTCGAGAATGTGGACGCCGTCCCAGGCAAGCGCCGCGAAGATCGACGGCGTGCGGTGATAGGCTTTCTGGTATTGCGCGACGAAATCGCGGTTTGCCGGATTGTCCATGTCGGCGGTCCAGAACGTCGAATCCTGCACGCCGAGCGCCGCGTCGCCCATGCCCGGCAGGGTCTGCTCGTCGAGCGAGAAGGCCACGCCATAGAGCGGGATCTTGCCCTTCAATCCGCTCTCGGCATATTCCTTGACGAAGCTGATCGCCGGCGCGCCCGAAGTATAGAAGAAGAAGGTCCCGTCCGGCGCCGCGCTGCGGATCTCGGCAAGCTCGGCCGCGAAATCGAACTGGTCGAGCGGCGTATAGGTCTCGGTCTTTACGGTGCCCTTGTAATAGCGCTTGAACCCGGTCAGCAGGTCGCGGCCCGCGGCGTAGTTGGGCGCGATCAGCGACATCGTCTTGACGCCCTTCTGCTGCAGATAGATCGCCATGCCCTCGGCGATCGTGTCGGACTGGTATGACGCCGCGAACCAGTACGGGCTGCATTCCTTGCCGGCGAGCGGCGACGGCCCGGCATTGAGGCTCAGCATGAACACTTTGCGCGGCAGCACCGTCCTCGCCTCGGCGAGCGCGATGTTCGACAGCACCATGCCGGTGATGAGCTGGACCTTGTCCTCGTCCAGCATCTTGCGCACTTTCTGCACGCCGACATCGGGCTTGAATTCGTCGTCGGCGACGGTGAGATCGACCGCCCGCCCGCCGAGCTTGCCGCCGAGCGCGGCGAGGCCGAGCTTGAAGCTATCGAGCATGTCGGGGCCGGCGGCCGAGGTCGGCGACGACAGGGTCGCGACGAAGCCGATCCTGAGCGGATCCTCGGCGCGCGCCGGCACGGAAAGCGCCGCCAGCGCCAAAACGGCGGCGATCGGAAAAACGGTCCTAGACATCCTGTCCTCCCTCGAGCCACTTGCGGCCTTTGCGGCCTTGTCGTCCTTCGCGCAGCGAGCCGCTACTCGGCGGCTTCCCTCGGCTTCTCCGCGTCGCCCGGCACGACCTCCTTCACCGCGCCGATCCAGCCGTTGGCGGTGAGATCGAACAGATTGCCGAGCGGATCGCGATACTTGATCTCGTAGAATGTGTTCGGGCCGGGGGCTTCGTTGCCCATGACATAAGTGGCGCCTGCTTCCTCGACCTTGCGGCGCGCTTCCTTGATGTCATCGACCCACATGCCGAAATGGTCGACGCCGAAGAACAGCTCGTCCTTGTCCCAGCCCAAGGGCTTGCCGCCGCGATTGATGAGCGCGACGTTGACGGTGCCGTCCGACATATAGACGACACGCTCGCCGGACTTGCCCACGGTCTTCATGTCGAACGCGTCCTCGAAGAATTTCTGGGCCTTGGCGCAGTCCGAGACCGAAAGGGCGATGTGACGCAGCTTTGCCATGGGCGGGCTCCTTCCTGCCGGCGCAGGCACGTTCCTTTAGCGCGGGAACCGTGTCAATGGCGGTTTTGCCCCTTAACGCAGAAGCGGCGGCACGCGGACGCGGTCGGGCAGGCGATGAGACGTGCCGCGCCGCTCCGCCCGGGCCAGCACCTCGATGCCGAGCGCCAGGTCGGAGAGCCCCATCCCCATCGCCTTGAACAGCGTGAGATCGCAGTTTTCGGGCCGCCCCGTTCCCGCCGCGACGAGCGCCGAGATCGGCTTCACCTCCTGCCAGCGCGCCTCGTCCGTGGCGAACCGCTGGCGGAACTCCGACGACAGCTCGCGCACGCCGGCCATCGTATCGACGGCAATGACGCCGCAGCGGGGGAAAATGTCCTGGGTGAATTCGGCCCGCGCCGGCACGATCGCGCCCATCGCGTTAATGTGACTGCCGCGCGCCGCCATCGCGGCGGTGAAGAACGGCTCGGTCGCGTTGGTGATGAGGGTGACGATCGGCGCATCGCGCACCGCCTCCGCGAGGCTCGGGCTCGCCACGCATTCGAGGCCAAGCCCGCTGCGCACGGAAGCTGCAAAAGCCTCGCGCGCCTCGGCCCGCCGCGAAAACACGCGCACGCGTTTGAGCTTGCGCACGGCGGCAACCGCCGCCACTTGCGGCAGCGCCTGCTTGCCCGAGCCGATCACCGCAAGCTCATCGGCCCCGGCCGGCGCCAAAAGCTTGGTGCCGACCCCGGTCATCGCCGCGGTGCGCGTCTGGCCAAGCGCGGTCGCCTCGATCACCGCGCGCAGCGCCCCGTCCTCGAGCGAGAACAGCACCAAAACCGTCTGCGACTTGCCGGCGACATTGACCCAGGTCTTGGTGCCGCAAATGCCTGCGCCTGCGACCGCGCCGCCGATCGCGTGCATGGCGTCGTTGGCGCCCACCATGAGGTGCGCCTTCGGCATGTTGGCGGCCTGCCCCTGCGCCTCGAGGCGGAGCATGCGCTCGAGCGCGCCCACCGCCTCCTTGAGCGGCATGAGCGAGACGACATCGGCCTCCGTGATCCAGAGCGGCGCGTTGGCCATGCTGCACTCCTTCGGCTAGGCTCAGGCGATGCTATACATCATCTACCAGGAAGACCGCGATGGGTCCGAAGATGTGCGCGCCGCCGAGCGCGAGCGGCACCTGGCATATCTCGAGCGGCACAAGGACATCCTCGTCCTGGGCGGCGCGCTCACGGCGGACGACGGCGGTAAGCGGCTCGGCTCCTGCCTCGTCATCAACGTGCCGAGCCGCGCCGACGCCGAAGCTTTCTCGCGCGACGAGCCGTTCCGCAAGGCGGGATTGTTCAGCTCGGTCAAGATCGCCCGCATGCGCCGCGGCCAATGGAATCCCGCCGCCGCGCCTAAGACGGCGGAGGGGAATTAGCCGCGAGATTGCTTCGTCGCTTTCGCTCCTCGCAATGACAACCAAGAACTGTCATTGCGAGCGCAGCGAAGCAATCTCCCGCCGTCTTTATCCGATCCCGAAGAGCCGCACCGCCGTGTCGCCCAGGATCATGCGCCGCTCTTGTGTGGTGAGCGGGGTCGCATCGACGATCTTCACCGGGCTGTCGTCGCCGATCGGGAACGGATGGTCGGAGCCGAGCACCACTTTCTCCGCCCCGGCACAGTCGCACAGAAACCGCAACGCGCGCGGATCGAACAGCACCGTGTCGAAGTAAAGCCGCCGGAACCCGTCGAGCGCGTCGGCATATTCGTTCGGGTGGATCGCGTTGTTGCGCTGGAGGCGCCCAAGCAGATAGGGCAGCGCGCCGCCGCCGTGCGAGACGATGAGCTTCATGCCCGAATGGCGCTGCAAATGCCCGGAATAAAGGAGCCGCGCCATCGCCACGATCGTGTCGGTCGCGCGCCCCACTGCGTTGATGAGGTCGAAGCCGTTCAAGCGGTCGTCGCCGCACGCGAACATCGGATGCAGGAACACCGTCGCCTTCCTGGCCGACGCCGCCTCCCAGAACGGCTCGAGATCGGCATCGTCGAGCGCGCCCCTCGTGCCGTGCGGCTGCGTCCCGATCATCACGCCGTGGAAGCCTTTTTGCAGCGCCTCCTCCAGCACCGATGCCGCGAGCTTGCCGTTTTGCAGCGGCACCGTCGCGAGCGGCTTCACCGCGGAAAAATCTTCGGCCAGCGCCAGCATCGTCTCGTTCATGAACCGCGCCCAGTCGGCGCCTTCCTCGGGCGGCAGTTCATAGCCGAACACGTCGAGCCAGCCGCCCGCCACCTGGCAATCGATCCCCTGCGCCTCGAGCCAGGTCTTGCGGCTCTTCATGTCGGAAAGGCGCGGCGCCACCGGCCGCGTCGGCGCGCCACCGGCAAAGGCAAGGCGTGTCGCCGGCCCATCCTTCGTGACCTTGACCGAAGGAAAGAGCCGCCGCTCGGCGCGCAAGGTCTCGAGCATCTGCGCCGGCACGACATGGGCGTGCGTATCGACGATCATCCTTCTTCTCCCTCATCCTTCGCCGCCAGAATCTCGCCCAAGGCGGCAGGCGTCATCGGCAGTTCGGCGACATGGAGCCCCAAAGGCGCAAGCGCGTCGTTGACCGCGCTCGCGACGGCGGCCGGCGCGCCGAGATAGCCCGCCTCGCCCGAGCCCTTCTGGCCGAACGCGGTGTGCGGCGAGGGCGTGCAGTGATCGACGATCTTTATGTCCGGCACCTCGTGCGAGGACGGCAGCAGATAGTCCATGAACGAGCCGCTCACCAGCTGCCCGTCCGCATCATAGGCGAAGCGCTCGTAGAGTGCGGCGCCGATGCCGTGCGCGATGCCGCCATAGGTCATGCCGTGCACGATGTCGGGATTGATCATGGTGCCGCAATCGTGCCCGCACACATACGTGCCAAGCCACGTCTGGCCGGTGACGCGGATCCAGTTCGGCATAGACGACATGCGCCTCGAAGGCATAGCAGGGATACATCTGCACGCGCCCGTCCGCTGTCGGCAGGGTGCCGCCGGTCGGCACCTCGGCCACCGCCATCGCCTGCAAGCCCGGCTCCATCCCGGCCGGCAGGAGATGGAATTTGCGGTGCGCGATCATCGACCATCGCATCCCATGTCATGCGCCGCGCCGGATCCGCCGCGAGCGCGACATCGCCGCCGCGATACAAGAGTTCGCTTTCGGGCGCGCCCAGGTTCTTCGCCGCGATCGCCAGAAGCTGCGCCTTCAGTTTCCGCGCGGCGTTGGCGGCGGCCCCGCCCAGCATGATCGCCATGCGGCTGCCGACCGGGCTGTTGCTCGGCAGCGCCGCCAGCGAATCCGCGCGCACCACGCGAACGTTTTCGGGGTCGCGCTCGAGAATCTCGCCGACCACGGTCGAGAGCAGCGTCTCGTGCCCCTGCCCGGCGCTCGTCGTGCCCATCGTCGCGACGATGGCGCCCTGGAGCATCGATCTTGATCTGGCAGCCTTCCATCCAGGTCGTCGTCTCGTTCTTGGGATTGAGCAGCGGCTCGAACGAGGAATTGCCGCCGCGACGGCTCCAGGCAGCAGGAAATGCCGATGCCCGCGAGCTTTCCGCCCGCCCGCGCGGCATCGCGTCTTCGCACCAGCGCCGGATAGTCGGCAGCGGCGAGCGCCTTCTCCAGCACGGCATGGTAATCGCCGCTGTCATAGGAGCTGCCGCTCGGGATCGTGTAGGGAAACTCGTCGTGCCGGATCAGGTTGCGCCGGCGCAGCTCGATCCGGTCGAGCCCCAGATGCCGCGCGATCAAATCCATGCCGGTCTCGATCGCGAAATTGGTAGGCGCCTGGCCGAAGCCGCGCACGGCCTCCTCCGGCGTCTTGTTGGTGGTGACGCTGATCGGCTCGTATTCGACGCTGCCGATGCGATAGGGGCCGACGATGGCGCCGATAGGTTTGCCGAGCTGGAACGGCGCGCGCCCGGCATAGGCGCCGACATCGTCGAGCGCGCGCATCTTCATCGCGCGCACGGTGCCGTCGCCGTCGAACGCCATCGCTACGTCGAAGATGCGGTCGGGCCCGTGCGCGTCGCCGCCGCGCAGATTTTCGAGCCGGTCCTCGATGAAGCGGACGGGCGCGCCCAAACGCCGCGCGAGATACGCAGGCGAGCACCGCGTGCTTCAATCCGCGCTTGCCGCCATAGGAGCCGCCCACGTCGACGTCGTAATGGACGCGCACGGCATTGCCGGGAAGGCGCAGCGCACGCGCCAGCTGGTCGGCATATTTCGGCATCTGGATCGATGCCCAGATTTCCAGAGCCGCGCCGAGGAATCCCAGCGCGCGAGAACGCCGAACGTCTCGATCGGCACGGTGGCGCTGCGGTGCCAGCGCGCGCGATAGGAGATGCGGTGCTGCGCCGCGGCGAAATCCTGTTCGACCGGCCCCCACACGAACTTGCGGCGATAGAGCAGGTTCGAGCCGAGCGCGGGATGGACGAGCGGCGCGCCGGCTTCTATCGCCGCCTCGGGATCGACCGCCGCCGGCAGCGCCTCGTAAGCGATGTCCACAAGCTCGACCGCGTCCTCGGCTTGCGCGCGCGTTTCCGCCACGACCGCCGCCACCCATTCGCCGGCATAGCGCGCGTGCCCTACCGCGAGCGGCTAACGCAGCATCTTCGGCAGATCGAGCCCGCTCATCATCGGCTCGGTGGCGGACGCGATCTCGTCGCCCGTGACGACGGCGCGCACGCCCGGCAGCTTCATCGCCGCCGCCGCATCGATCGACACGATCCGCGCGGAAGGGTGCGGGCTTGCCGACCAGCGCCACGTGCAGCATGCCGGGCAGCTCGAGATCGGCGACGAAGCGGCCCGATCCGGCAAGAAAGCGCCGGTCCTCCTTGGGCCGGCGCTTCTTGGCGATGTAGCGGAAGGAGGATTCAGCCATCGCGCGGCTCCGGCCTGTTCGCGCCGCGCAGCCGGTCGGCGGCGAGCGCAATCGCATCGACGATCTGCTTGTAGCCGGTGCAGCGGCACAGATTGCCGCCGATCGCCTCGCGGATGTCGTGCTCGGTGGGGCTGGCGTTCGCCGCGAGCAGCGCGTGCGCCGCGATCAGCATGCCGGGCGTGCAGTAGCCGCATTGCAGCGCATGCAGCTCCCAGAACGAATCCTGCAACACGCTCAGCCCCTCGGCATCGGGCGCAAGCCCCTCGACCGTGACGATCTCGCACCCCTCCGCCTGCACCGCGAAGATGAGGCACGAGCGCACCGGCCGGCCGTCGAGCAGCACCGAGCACGCCCCGCACACGCCATGCTCGCACCCGACATGCGTGCCGGTGAGCCGCGCCTCGTCACGCAGGAAATCGACGAGCGTCATGCGCGCCGGGACCCGCGCCGAAACCGCGCGGCCATTTAGCGTCAGCGAAATCTCGTGCTGCGACATGGCTCGATTCATCCGTCGTCCCCGCGCAAGCGGGGACCCAGGGGCGCATAACGTGCGGTGGCCCTAGGCCCCCGCTTTCGCGGGGGCGACGAAAGGTTTGTTCCTTCTGCCGCGCTCATGTCTTTGCCTCGTCCCGCGCCTCGGCAAGGGCGCGCCGGACGAGCGCCGCTGCGACGCGGCGGCGATAGCGCGGCGAGGCGTGCGGATCGGACGCCGGCTGCAGCGAGGCGGCCGCGAGAGCGCCCGCTTCCTCGAGGTCGCGGTCCCCGAGCTTCGTGCCAAGGAGACGCTCTTCGGCCGCCGCCATGCGCATCGGCATCGATGCCGCACCGCCGACGCTCAGCGCCACGCGCCTGCACACGCCGCGCTCGTCGAGCGCCACTTGCGCCGCGGCCGCCACGAACGCGAAGTCGCTCGCCCGCACGCTCACCTCCTGGAAGCCGGTGCCGGCGCGGCCCTCCCACACCGGAAAGCGCGCCTCGACGAGGCATTCGTCTTGCGCCAGCGCCGTCTCCATCGCGCCACGGAAAAATTCGCCGAGCGCGATCGTGCGCTCGCCTTTTTGCGACCGCGCCCGCACCTCGGCGTCGAGCGTCAGCGCCGCGAGCCCGATCTCGGCCGCGGGATCGGCGTTCGCAAGGCTGCCGCCGACCGTGCCGCGGTTGCGCGTCTGCACGTGGCCGACGAAGCGCAGCGCCTTGGCGAGCAGCGGCACGTCGCGGCGCACATCCTCGTGCGCCAGCGCATCGGCCTGGCGCGTGCAGGCGCGGATCGCGACGAACCCATCCCCTCGCGCAATCCCCTGCAGCTCGGCGATGCGGTTGATGTCGATGACGAGCGCCGGCTTCGCCAGGCGCATCGCGAGCAATGGCACCAGCGTCTGCCCGCCGGCAATGATTTTGGCATCGCCGCCCTGCGCAAGCAGCGCGCACGCCGCCGCGAGCGTGCCCGGCCGCTCGTAATCGAACTCCGCCGCCTTCATGCGCGCACTATGAGGGGTTGACCCGCCGCCGCCAAGGCCGCACCTTCGCGCGGCATCTTTGCGGGAGGAAATCGTGCGGCTCTGTCTCTTTCGGACCAATCCCCAGGGCGAAATCCAGCCCGGCCTCATCACCGCGCGCGGCGTCGTCGGGATCGCCGAGGCGGTGAGGAAAGGCCACACGCCGCAGCAGACGATGGAAGGGATCATCGACGATTTCGACCGCTTGCGCCCCGCGCTCGAGAAGCTGGCGAAGGACGGCAGCGCCGTTCCGCTCGACACGGTGCGCCTGCGCGCGCCCTTGCCGCGGCCGGGAAAAATCCTCTGCTGCATCGCCAATTATTGGGAGCATGCGCAGCGCGCGCCGCGCAAGCTCGCCATGTTCCTGAAGAACCCCGACGCCGTGATCGGCCCCGGCGACACCGTGATGCTGCCCGAATTCACCGAGCCGTGGGCCTTCATGCACGAGGCCGAGTTGGCGATCGTCATCAAGGGCCCGGCCAAGATGGTAAAGCAGGCGAACTGGCGCAGCGCCGTCTTCGGCTATACCGGCCTCATCGACGTGTCGGCGCGCGGCGAAGGGCGCCATACCTGGCCCGCCGGCCCGCCCGCCGCGTGGACCGGGAAATCGTTCGACACGTTCTGTCCCTTGGGGCCCTGCATCACCACGGCCGACGAGATTCCCGAGCCCAACGACATCGTCGTCCGCTTCTGGAACGACGGGCAGCTCCGGCACAACTACAACACCGACGACATGGAGCACCGCGTGCCCGAGCTGATCGAATGGGCCTCGACCGTGATGACGCTCCATTCCGGCAACGTCATCGCGTGCGGCACGAATCACGAAGGCCTCGGCTTCATGCAGGACGGCGAGACCTGCGAGATCGAGATCCAGAATATCGGCCGCATGATGGTAAAGGTGGCGGACCCGCTGAAGCGCAAATGGGAGCGCGGCGTCTATATGGGCGCCGACAGCACCAACCCCGAAGCCGTGAAGCGCCACCGGCCGCAGGGGGCGTAGCCGCACGAGATTGCTTCGCTTCGCTCGCAATGACAGCCCATGTTGTCATTGCGAGGAGCGCAGCGACGAAGCAATCTCCCGCAGACTTACTCCGCCGCCTGCTGCGCCGCCCCGCCCTTCAAGGCCGCGCGCACGCCTGCGCCATAGTCGGGATGCACCTTGTCGAAGAGTGCGAGCTGACGCTCGACGATTGCCGCCGGAACGCCCGCCATCGCCGCCGCGACGTTGGCGTAGAGCCGGTTCTTCTGGCCCGCGTCGAACAGATTGAACAGCGCGCGCGGCTGGCCGAAATCGTCGTTGCCGACGCGATGGTTGTAGCGCTCGGCGTCGCCCGAGATCTTGAGCAGCGGCTCCGCCACGTCGGGGCGCTCGACCGGTCCGCCGAACGAGTTGGGCTCGTAATAGGCGTCCGCGTTCGGATTGTTGGCGAAGAACCGCATCGCCCCGTCCTTGTGATAGGTGTGGACCGGGCATTTCGGCGCGTTGACCGGCAGCGCTTCGTAGTGCGTGCCGAGCCGGTGGCGGTGCGCGTCGGCATAGGAGAAGATGCGCGCCTGCAGCATCTTGTCCGGAGAGAAGCCGATGCCCTCAACGATGTTGGACGGGCTGAAGGCGGCCTGCTCGATCTCGGCGAAATAATTGTCGGGGTTGCGGTTCAGCTCCATGACGCCGACCTCGATCAGCGGATAATCCTTATGCGGCCATACCTTGGTAAGGTCGAACGGGTTGTACGGCGTCTTGTCGGCATCGCTCTCCGGCATGATCTGCACGCACAGGCGCCAGCGCGGGAAATCGCCCTTCTCGATCGCGCCGTAGAGATCGGCCTGGGTCGATTCGCGGGTCTTGCCGACCATCTGCTCGGCCTCCGCATTGGTCCAATGCTTGTGGCCCTGCATGGTCTTGAAGTGGAATTTGACCCAACACCGCTCGTTCTTCGCGTTGATGAAGCTGTAGGTGTGGCTGCCATAGCCATTTATGTGGCGCACATCGGTCGGCAGGCCGCGATCCGACATGAGGATCGTCACCTGATGCAATGACTCGGGCGACAGCGACCAGAAATCCCACATTGCCGTCGGCGAGCGCATGTTGGTGCGCGGATGGCGCTTCTGGGTGTGGATGAAGTCCGGGAATTTGTACGGGTCGCGCACGAAGAAGACGGGCGTGTTGTTGCCGACCAGATCCCAGTTGCCCACCTCGGTATAGAATTTGAGGGCAAAGCCGCGCACGTCGCGCTCGGCGTCGGCCGCGCCCGCCTCGCCGGCGACGGTGGAAAAGCGCGCCAGCATTTGCGTCTTCTTGCCGATCTGGGAGAAGAGCTTGGCCTTGCTGTAGCGCGCGATGTCGTGCGTGACGGTGAGGATGCCGAACGCGCCCCAGCCCTTGGCATGGACGGTGCGCTCGGGAATGCGCTCGCGGTTCTGGTGCGCCAGCTTCTCGAGGAGCTGATAATCCTCCATCAGGACCGGGCCGCGGGGCCCGGCGGTGAGCGAATTCTGGTTGTCTGCCAGCGGGTTGCCGGCTGTCGTCGTGAGGACGGGCTGGTCGGCCATGGGAAGCCTCCGGGCTGCAATTACGAATTAGAATAACTCTAATTCTCTGGCGGCTGCAACTGGAATCGCGCCAGTCTCCCCATGGCTACATGTCGCCCGCGCGCGGCGGCGCAAGGCCCCCGCTATTCCGCCGCTTCCCGTTCCGGCCGCCAGCGCAGGATGGGTTTTCGTGCGGCGGTGGTCTCGTCGAGGCGGCGGCGCGGCGCCAGATGCGGCGCGGTGCGGAAGAATTCGGCATCGCCGGCCTTGGCGCGCGCGGCCAAGCGGCGCAGCGATGCGATGAAGCGGTCGAGCCCCGCCTTGCTTTCGTTCTCGGTCGGCTCGATCAAAAGCGCGCCGTGCACGACAAGCGGGAAATACATCGTCATCGGATGGAAGCCCTCGTCGATGAGGCCCTTGGCGAAATCGAGCGTGGTGACGCCGGTGCCGTCGAGGAAGCGGTCGTCGAACAGCACCTCGTGCATCGCCGGCCCCGGATATGACGGCGTCATCACGTCCTTGAGCCGCGCGAGCAGATAATTGGCGTTCAGCACCGCGTCGCCCGACACGAGGCGCAAGCCATCCGAGCCGTGGCTCATCATGAAGGCGAGCGCGCGCACGAACATGCCCATCTGGCCGTGGAATTCTTTTATACGGCCGATCGTGTGCGCGGCCTCGCCCTCGGCGCGCTCGACGAGGCGGAATCCGCTGGCGTCGTGCAGCACCCACGGCAGCGGCGCGTAAGGCGCCAGGCTTGCGGCCAGCACGACCGGCCCGCTGCCCGGCCCGCCGCCGCCATGCGGCGTCGAGAAAGTCTTGTGCAGGTTGATGTGCATGCAGTCGATGCCGAGATCGCCCGGCCGCACGCGGCCGACGAGCGCGTTGAAATTGGCGCCGTCGAGATAGAAATAGGCCCCGGCCGCATGCACCGCGGCCGCGATCTCCGCCATCTCGTCCTCGAACAGGCCGCACGTGTTGGGGCTGGTCAGCATGATGGCCGCGACGTCGGGCCCGAGTTTTTGCTTCAACGCCGCAAGATCGACGCGCCCCCGCGCGTTGGCCGCAATGGCATCGACCTCGTAGCCGCAGGTGGCCGCCGTGGCGGGATTGGTGCCATGCGCCGATTCCGGCACGAGCACGCGCTTCCTGCGCTCGCCGCGCGCGTCGAGCGCGGCGGTGATGCACATCATGCCGCACAGCTCGCCATGCGCGCCCGCCGCGGGCGGCATCGCCACCGCCGGCATTCCGGTCAGGACCTTGAGCCAATGCGCGAGCCGGTCGATGAGTTGGAGCGCGCCCTGCACCGTCGAGATGGGCTGCAGCGGATGGATGTCGGCGAAACCGGGAAGCCGCGCGAGCTTCTCGTTGAGGCGCGGATTGTGCTTCATGGTGCACGAGCCCAACGGATAGAGCCCGGTGTCGATGCCGTAATTTTTTTGCGAGATCCGCGTGAAATGGCGGATGACCTGCGGCTCGGAAAGGCCCGGCAGGCCGATCGCGCCCGCGCGCCGCAGACCCCCGAGCCGGTCCTCGCCCGGCTCGGGCGCGGGGAGATCGACGCCGCTGCGCCCGTCCTCGCCCTGCTCGAACAGCAGCAACTCGTCGATGTCGAGGCCGCGATTGTCGTGCGGGCCGCTCGCATCCGGCGCGAACGAGGAGACCGCCTTGCTCCAGTCGCTCATCTGAGCGCCTCCCGAAGTGCGGCGGCAAGTGCGTCCATCTCATCCTCGGTGTTCATCTCGGTCGCGGCGACGATCAGCAGGTTTTTAAGCTCGGGCGAGAGGCGGCTCGCCGGGACGCCGCCGAGCACGCCCTTCGCGGCGAGCGCGTCCACCACCGCAGCGGCCGGGCGCGGCAGCTCGAGCGTGAATTCGTTGAAAAAACTGTCGTTGAGAATTTTCACGCCCGGCACCGCTTCGAGCCGCCGTGCGAGCGCGCGCGCCTTGGCGTGATTTAATTCGGCAAGCCGCGCAAAACCGTCCTCGCCCAGCAGCGCCATGTGGACCGCAAACGCCAATGCGCACAGGCCGGAATTGGTGCAGATGTTGCTCGTCGCCTTCTCGCGCCTGATGTGCTGCTCGCGCGCCGAAAGAGTGAGGACGAAGCCGCGCCGTCCCTCGGCATCGTGCGTCTGCCCGGCCAGCCGTCCCGGCATCTGGCGCACATATTTGTCGCGCGTCGCAAAAAGCCCGAGATATGGCCCGCCGAAACTGAGCGCGTTGCCGAGCGATTGGCCCTCGCCCGCGACGATGTCGGCGCCCATCTCGCCGGGCGGCCGGACGATGCCCAACGACACCGGCTCCGTCACCACCGCGACCAAGAGCGCGCCGGCCTTGTGGCAGGCATCGGCAAGCGGCGCGAGATCGCGCAGATGGCCGAAGAAGCCGGGCGTCTGCGCCACGACGCACGAGGTGTCGCCGTCGATGAGCGGCGCCGGATCGTCCGCGCCCATGGGATCGGGCGGGCGCGTCACGAGCGAGAAACCGTTGAAGCGCGCGTAGGTCGCGACCGTCTCGGCATAATGCGGATGGAGGCTGCCGGCGAGCACGGCCTTGCGCCGGCGCGTGAGGCGGTTCGCCATCATCACCGCCTCGGCCGTGGCGGTTGCGCCGTCGTAAAGCGAGGCGTTCGCCACATCCATGCCGGTGATGAGCGCGACCTGGGTCTGGAACTCGAAGAGGGCCTGCAAGGTGCCCTGCGCGATCTCGGGCTGGTACGGCGTGTATGAGGTCAGGAACTCGCCGCGCTGCACCAGGTAATCGACCGCGGCCGGCACGTGATGGCGATAGGCGCCGCAGCCCAGAAAACTCGGCACGCTGCCCGCCGGCACGTTCCGGCCCGCGAGTTTTTGCAGATCGCGCTCGATCTCCAGCTCGCCCATCGCGCGCGGCAAATCGAGCGGGCGGTCGAGCAGGGCTGCGCGCGGCACGCCGCGATAAAGCTCTTCGACCGAGGCGACGCCGATCGCCGCCAGCATTTGCCTCCGGTCGGCATCGGTCAGCGACAGATAGCGCATCAGCCGAGCCCTTCGACGAACTTGGCGTATGCCGCCTCGTCCATGAGCGCGTCGAGCTCCTTCGCGTCGCTGAGCTTCAGCTTGAAGAACCAGCCCTCGCCCATCGGATCGGAATTCACTTTCGCCGGATCGTCGCCGAGCTTGGCATTTGCCGCCATCACCTCGCCCGACACCGGCGCATAGACTTCGCTCGCCGCCTTCACCGATTCGACGACCGCCGCTTCCTTGCCCTGCTCGACGCGCTTGCCGATTTCCGGCAGCTCGACATAGACGATGTCGCCGAGCTGGGTCTGGGCATAATCGGTGATGCCGATCACGGCCTCGCCGCCATCGACCCGCACCCACTCATGGTCCTTGGTGTAGCGAACAATGCTCATTTCGGTCCTCGCGAAGGTCAGGGTCGGAGATAGCGGTGCGGCACGAACGGCAGCGTGACGACGCGCGCAGGGCGCGCGCTGCCGCGCACGACGAGGCCGACTTGCACGCCGGGTGCGGCGAACGCTGCCTCGACATAGCCCATGGCGATGGGGCCCCCGACGCTCGGGCCGAAGCCGCCGCTGGTGACGCGGCCGATGGTGCGGCCGTCGGGCGCCACGACCGGCGTCGCGTCGCGCGCCGGCGCCTTGTCCTCGGGTCTGATGCCGACGCGCAGGCGCGTTGCCCCTGCGGCGAGCTGCCCCGATATCACGGCAGCGCCCGGATAACCGCCCTCCGCGCGCCGGCGCTTCGGGATCGTCCAGCCGAGCCCGGCCTCGATCGGCGTCGTCGTCTCGTCGATGTCGTGGCCGTAAAGGCACAAGCCCGCCTCGAGGCGGAGCGTGTCGCGCGCGCCCAATCCCGCGGGCTGCACTTCCGGCTCGGCGAGCAGGCGGCGCGCCAGACGCTCGGCCGCCTCGCCCGGCACCGATATCTCGAACCCGTCCTCGCCGGTATAGCCCGAGCGCGACACGATCGCGGCGATGCCGGCGAGATTGGCCGGCGCCGCGCTCATGAACGGAAGCGCGCCAAGCCCGGGCGCGATGCGCTCGATCACGGACGAAGCCGCCGGCCCTTGCAGCGCCAGCAGCGCGCGCTCGGGCAGCGGCCGCACCTCGCCCATGTGGCGGCTCAGATGCGCGATGTCGGCGTCCTTGCACGCGGCATTGACGACGAGGAAAAGATGATCGCCGCGGTTCGTGACCATGAGGTCGTCGAGGATGCCGCCGGTCTCGTTGGTGAAGAGCGTGTAGCGCATGCGGCCGGCGCCAAGGCCTTCGATGTCGCCCGGCACCAGCGCCTCGAGCGCGCGCGCAGCACCTGCGCCGTCGAGCCGCACCTGCCCCATGTGCGACACGTCGAACAGGGACGCAGCACTGCGCGTGTGCAGATGCTCGGCGAGAATCCCGCTGGGATACTGCACCGGCATCTCGTAGCCCGCGAACGGCACCATCTTGCCGCCGAGGCTCACATGCAGGTCATAAAGCGGCGTGCGCGCGAGGGCTTGCTCCGGCATTGGGACTCCGCGTACCCCCCACCCTGTCCCTCCCCCTCAAGGGGGAGGGAATTGCGACGCAAGCAATATATTCCCCCTCGCCCTTAAAGGGGGAGGGTTGGGGTGGGGGTGAGCGGCGCTTTCCTAGGACGCCGCGACAGACGCGATCGCCGCATGCTCGCGCCGCGCCTGCACCGCGCGCGCGGGACGCGAGCGCAGGTCGAGGCGCAAGGTCAGGCAGAAGGCCGAGCCGCCGCTCCGCGCGAACGACGCGAGCGAGGTGCGGTGGACCCGGTAGCCGCGCTCTTCGAGCCGCCGCGCGAGTCCGTCGCTGCAGCGCGACAGCACGATCGCGTCGCCGATGCACACGGCGTTGGCCGCGAGCAATGCCGCGTCCTCGGGCTCGACCGCGATGCGCAGCTCGGGCGCCACGCGCTCGTGCAGCTCGCCGAGCCCTGCCGCGGTGAAAGCCCCCGGCACGTAGAGCAGCTCGCCGCGCGTCAGCGGATTGAGCGCCGTATCCATGTGATAAAAGCGCGGGTCCGCCAATTGCAGCGCCACCGTCTCGACGCCCAGAATCGCCTCGACATATGGCCGCGCCGCAAGGCTCGAGCGGGGACCGTGTCCCATCCAATAGAGCTGCCGCGTCGCATCGAAGACGCAGTCGCCGGCGCCTTCGAGGAAGACGCCGTCGGGCAAGGTGTGGATTTCGTCGAGGGCGCCCTTCGCGCGAAGCTTCTCGAACGCGCGCGCGAAAACCGGCTCCTCGCCCTGGCGCTCCTTATGGCGGAAGCGCGCCAAGAGCGCCTTGCCGTCCATCGCCACGGCGGCGTTCGCCGTGAAGACCAGATCGGGCAGGCCCGGCTCCGGCGGCACCAGCGCGATCTCGGCGCCAAGGTCCTTGAGCGTCGCATGAAGCGCGCGCCATTCGCGCCGCGCGTCGGCCGCGAGCGCGTGCGCCTCGCTCGCCCAGCCTTTCGGGTCCATCCACGGATTGATGGCATAGGTCACGCCGAAATGGCGCGGGCGGCACATCAGGATGCGGGGCTTGGTGTTCATCGCCATTTTCTTCTCCCTTACGCGGCCGGACGAAGATGCCGCTGCTCGATCTCGCGCAGCACTTCCTCGAACCGGTCGAGCGCCCAGTCGAGATCCTTCTCCTCGATGACGAGCGGCGGCGCGAAGCGCACCACCGTGTCGTGCGTGTCCTTGGACAGCACGCGCTTCTGCACCAAAAGCTCGCACACCTCGCGCGCGCTGGCGTAGATGGGATCGATCTCCGCTCCGGCCAAGAGGCCGCGGCCGCGCACGTCCTTCAGAACCGGGCTTCCGATCGCGCCGAGCCGCGCCAGCATGCGCGCGCCAAGGACACGGCTGCGCTCGACGAGCCCTTCCTCCTCGATGACGGCGAGCGCCTCGAGCCCGACCGATGCTGCGAGCGGGTTGCCGCCGAAGGTCGAGCCGTGCGAGCCCGGCGTGAACACATCCATGAGCGCGCGCGTGCCTGCGAGCGCCGAGACCGGCAGCACGCCGCCGCCCAAGGCCTTGCCGAGCACGAGCCCGTCCGGCACCGCGTTCTCGTGCTGGAACGCGAACCACGCGCCGGTGCGGCCGAGCCCGGTCTGCACCTCGTCGAAGATGAGGAGGATGTGCGCCTCGTCGCAGATCCGCCGCAGGCCCCGGAGGTATCCCTCGGGCGGAATGATGATGCCGCCCTCGCCCTGGATCGGCTCGACGAGCACGGCCGCCGTATCGGCTGTGACGGCGCGCCGCACGGCGTCGAGATCGCCGAACGGGACGGCGCGGAAGCCCGGCGTGAACGGGCCGAATCCGTCGCGATAGGATGCCTCGCTCGAGAACCCCACGATGGTCGTGGTGCGGCCGTGGAAATTCCCTTCGGCGACGATGATCTCGGCGCGGTCGGGCGCGATGCCCTTGACGCGATAGCCCCAGCGCCGCGCCGCCTTCAACGCGGTCTCGACCGCCTCGGCGCCGGTGTTCATCGGCAGCGCCGCGTCAAGCCCGGTCACTTCGCACAGCTTTTGCAGGAACGGCCCGAGCCGGTCGGTGTGGAACGCGCGCGAAGGGATTGCGAGACGGCGCGCCTGCGCCTCGAGCGCCGCCAGGATGCGCGGATGCCCGTGCCCGTGGCTCACGGCGGAATAGGCGCTCATCATGTCGACGAAGCGGTTGCCGTCGACATCCCAGAGAAAGGCGCCTTCCCCGCGCGTCAGGACCACCGGAAGCGGGTCATAATTATGGGCGGCGTAGCGCTCCTCGAGCTCGATCGGATTCATCATGGCGCACCTCTCGCAATGCGCACATCATCGCTCGTCTAACGCCGCCCGAGGTGTCGAAGTCCGGGGCCCAAACAGCAGATTCTGTCGAATATGTAGATTATTCCGGCAACTATCTGCTGCGCGGCGCGAGGAGCGGCGCCGGGTATCCCGCGAATCGGCGCACCGCCCGCAGCACGACGTGGCTGACGATGCGGCCGACGCCGAGGCCCGCGTCGAGCAGTTCGGACGTCAGCTCCTCGTAGCGGCCGAGATCGGCGGCGACGATGCGCGCGACATAGTCGAACGCGCCGCTCACCTCCCAGCATTCGACGATCTCGTCGATGGTTTTGAGGCGGCGCTCGACCTGGTCGCGCCGCGCGCCGCTGTCGAGCGCGATCTCCGAGATCACCGTCACCGGCCGCGACAGGCGATCGACATCGATCGTCGCCTGGAATCCGGTCAGGATGCCGGCCTGCATCAGCCGCCGCACGCGCTCGAGGCAGGGGCGCGGCGTCAGGCCGACCCGGCCCGCCAGCGCGTCGTACGTCATGCGCCCGTCGCGCTGCAGCGCCGCCAGGATCTTGACGTTGATCGCATCGAGCCCGCGCGGCCGCCGTGCTGTCGGCATCGGGCGAGGGTACAAAGATCGTCGTCCCCGCGCCATCCTCCCCGCCGTCATGCGCGGGCTCGTCCCGCGCATGAGCGGGCGGTGCTAAAGTGCCGCCATGACCGACGACATCACGCTGCGGCCGATGCGCGAGGACGACCTCGCCGCGGCGGACCGCGTCTTTCGCCTGGCGTTCGGCACCTGGTTCGGGCTCGCCGATCCGATGCAGTTTCGCGGCGACGCGGCATTGTTCGAGCCGCGGCTTGCGGCCTATCCCGATGGCGGCACCGTCGCGTGCCGTGATGGCGCTATCGTCGGATTGAGCTTCGCCAGCAACTGGGGAAGCCTCGGCGTGCTCGGCCCGGTCGCGATCGTGCCGGAGCTGTGGCGGAAAGGGCTCGCGCGCCGCCTCGTCGCCGCCGCGCTCGATATTTTCGCGCGCTGGAACGCGCCGCTCGCCGGGCTTTTCACCTTCCCGCAAAGCGCCATGCACCTGCGGCTCTATCAGGATTTCGATTTCTGGCCGCGCCATCTCTTTCCGGTCATGGGCAAGCCCGTCGCGGCGGCGCCTGCGGCGGATGCCGTTTCGCTCGCCTCGTCGCGCGACCGCGAGCCGCTTGCCGCGTCATGCCGCGAGCTTGCCGGCGCGCTTTATCCCGGCCTCGATCTCGGCCGCGAGATCGCGGTGGTGCTTGAGCGCGGCATCGGCGACGTGGTGGCGCTGGTCGAAGGCAGCCACGTCGCGGGCTTCGCCGTCTGCCATTGCGGCCCCGGCAGCGAAGGCGGCTCGAAACAGGTTTCGGTGAAGTTCGCGACCGTGCGTGGCGGCGCCGGCGCCGACGAGCGCCTCCGCCGCCTTGTCGCCGCGTGCGAGAATTTCGCCGTCTCGCGCGGCGTCGCCAAGCTCGTGGCGTGCGTCTCGACCGGCCGGATCGGCGCCTATCGCACGCTGGTGGAGCTGGGATTCCGCATCGAGATTCCGGGCGTGGCGATGCACCGGCCGCATGCTCCCGCCTATGACGGGCCGGACGACTGGGCGCTCGACGACTGGCGCTGAGGCCGTACGTATTTTCCTTGATTTATGTACGTATTTTGTAGTATAATGCGCGTACATGCAATCGAGGAGGTTCCCATGACCACCGAAGCACAGATCGAAGCCAACCGCCGCAATTCCCAGCACAGCACCGGCCCCCGGACCGAGGCCGGAAAGGAAGCGTCGCGGCGCAACGCGCTGCGCCATGGCCTGGCCGCGCGTACGCTTGTCGTGGCGCCCGGCGAGGACGCGGCGGATTTCGCCGCCTTCGCCGCCGATCTGCGCCAGGACCTGGCGCCCGGCGGCGCCTTCGAGGAGGCGCTGGTTCAGCGCATCACCATCCTCGCCTGGCGGCTCGAGCGGGTCGCCCGGATCGAGGCGGAGCTCCTGATGGCCGAGGCGAGCCTGGTCGCCAGCGAGGCCGGCCTGCCCGAGCCGCCGCTCGACGTGGTCCCGGCCGAGCTGACCGCGCTCGCGCGCTACGAAGCGACCATCGACCGCGCCTTCGAGCGCGCCATGAAGATGCTGCGCGAGCGCCAGAAGATGCGCCTTGCCGGCGAGCTGCCCGAGTGCGCGGGCGAAATCGCCGAACGAAGCCAATTCGCCCCACCCGCCCCCGCGCCCGCGCCCGAGGACTCTGCCGAACGAAGCCAATTTCCCGATGATGACGACGACGAACCGGTCTCGCCGCAGGAAATCATCGCGCGGCGCGAGGCCGAGCGATTGGAGCGCGTGCGCATCATCCAGGAAAGCTGCCGCCCGAAGGGTGCGCCGGTAATGGCATTGCCAACCTGAACCGTCGTCCCCGTGCAAGCGGGGACCGAGGGGAAGTGACGTGCATCGGCCCTGGACCCCCGCTTGCGCGGGGGCGACGGGGAGGGATTCGCGCGAGAAACTTTATTGCGCGATCGCCGGGCGGCGCGCGCGCCAGGACATGGCGCGCTCGTACGCGTGGCCGGCGCGCAGCAGAGTCTGCTCGTCGAACGGCTTGGCGATCAATTGCATGGCGAGCGGCAGGCCGCTGTCGCCGAAGCCGGTGCACAGCGACAGCGCCGGGAAGCCCGTGACGTTGCAGGCCGAGGTGAAATTCGGCTGCTCGACGATGCCCCATTTCGGCACGCGGTCGATACGCGGCGCCTCGGCCGGCACGGTCGCCGTAAGCAGGATGTCGAGGCTTTGCATCGCGCGCGTCATCTCGCCGGTCAATACGCGCCGGCGGCGCTGCGCCTGGACGTAGTCGGAAGCGCCGATGAGCGCGCCCAGGACGAGCCGGTCGCGCAGCAGCTCGCCATATTTCTCCATGCTCGTGCGCATCCATTCCGCATGCACGGCAAAGCCCTCGGCGAGCAGGATGACGAGGCCGCAGGCGCGCCAATCGATCAGCGGCGACAATTTCACGTCGCTTATCTCGGCGCCCTCGCGGCGGAAGAAGTCGATGGCGCCTTCGAGGCCGCGCCGCGTCGCCTCGTTGACCGGGTTCTCGCGCTCGTGGAAATCGCGCACGACGCCGATGCGCAAGCCGCGCGCGCCGGCGCCGAGATGCGCCGAGAAATCCGGCACGGGGCGATCGGCGCTCGCCGGATCCTGCGCGTCGAAGCCCGCGACGCCTTGCAGCAGGATGGCGCAATCCTCCACATTCCACGCCATCGGCCCGGCATGGTCGAGCGACCAGGCGAGCGGAATGACGCCGGTGCGCGGCACGAGCCCGTAGGTCGGCTTCAGCCCGGCGAGGCCGCACAGCGCCGCCGGCAGCCGGATCGAGCCGCCGGTGTCGGAGCCCATGCCGCCCAGGATCATGCCGGACGCAACCGCCGCACCCGTCCCGCTCGACGAGCCGCCGGTGAAGTGGTCGGGATTCCACGGATTGCGCGCGGGCGGCCACGGCAGGTCGAAGGACGGGCCGCCGAACGCGAATTCGTGCGTCGCAAGCTTGCCGAGCAGCACGGTTCCCGCATCCGCAAGGCGCCGGGTGCAGGTCGCATCGCGCTCCGGCATGCGGCCTTCGAGTTGGCGCGAATGCGCCGTCGTCGGCATGTCCTTGGTGTCGTAGATGTCCTTCAGGCCGATCGGGATGCCGTGCAGCTTTCCGCGCGGGCCGTCCTTTTGGATCGCCGCTTCGGCCGCGCGGGCCTTCTCCAAGGCGCGGCCGGCGTCGAGATGCAGGAAGGCGTGGAGCGCGCCGTCGAGCCGCTCGATCCGGTCGAGGCAGGCGCGCGTCAGCTCGACCGGCGAGAGCTTGCGCTGCGCGATGAGCGACGCCGCCTCGGCGATCGTCCAGAATTCCGTGCTCACTGTGCGTCCCGGGGGATGGCGTAGATGGTCGCGGGCTCGGCCTCGGGCGGCAACGGCGCGCGCAGCCGCTCGATCAGCATTTCGAGGCTGGCATAGGCGCGATGCAGCTCCGCCTTCCGGTCCTCCGAAAGCTCGAGCCCGGCGCGCGCCACCAGCGTATCGAACTCGGCGCGCGTGATCCGGGCCTGCCTCACGCCAACTCCACGACGCTGCCGCCTTGCGTGCGGCCCTGGCCGCGGTATTGGCCGATCTTTTGCAGGAGCGGCGCGTCGGACACGGCATAGAGGACGGCATCGCCCGCGCCTTCGTTGACGTGCCGGCGCCACAGGAAATTCGGCACGACGAAGAAATCGTTCTCCTGCCATTGAAGCCGCGTGCCGCCCGCTTCGGTCGTGCCGCTCCCGGCCATCGCGCAATAGAGCGTGCTCGCGGTCTCGCGCTTCCAGCGCGTCGCCTCGCCCGGGCGGAGAAGCTGCGCCGAATAATCGAGCGTCGGGAACACGGAGGCGCCGTTCGCCGGATTGACGAAGCGCAGCCGCACGCCCTCGTAGGGATCGCCCTCCTCGACGCGCAGCTCCTCGAGCGAAGCGCGAATCGCGTCGCCGCGGTAGTGCAGCATCGGCGTGCCGCCAGCCCACGGGCCGCGATGCTCGGGGGCAAAACTCGGCACCATGCCGCCCGCGCCGAAGTGCCGCTCGGAATAGCGCGGCGCCTCGCGCACTTTCTGGGCGCGCGCGTTGTCCTCGCGCTCGCCCGGGAAAGCGTCGTCGAGCCAGCCGCAATCGAGATACTCGACCAGCGGCCAGTCGAGAATGTCGGCCCAGATCACAGGCTCGCCATCCTCGTTGCCGTGATCGTGCCAGGTGCCTGCGGGCGTGAAGATCAGGTCGCCGCGCACGGCCGCGCACCGTTCGCCCTCGATCGTGGTGTAGCCGCCCTTCGCCGAGAGGATCGTGCGGCTTGCGTTGGGCGTGTGGCGATGCACCGGGGCCACGTCGCCCGGATTGTAGATCGAGAGGGCGCAGCGGATGACGCTCGACACCTGGAGCCTGCCGCCGAGCCCGGGATTGGTGAGGAGGAATTGCTGCCGGTCGGCGAATTCGATGGGCGGCACATCGGCGTCTTTCGCGATTTCGGCGATGCGCGTGAGATAAGGCGCGATCTCGCGCCAGCGCCAGAGACAAGGGGCGGCCTTCATCTGCCCCGCGGCAACGCGACCCGCCGCGAGCGGAGCCTGCGCGTCATTGCCGTAATCGCGGAACCATGGGCGCTGCGCCGGCGCGTTCGCCTCGGTGCGCAGCCAGATGTTGAACGGGCGCGCCTCGTCGTTGAGCCGCTCCATCGCCGCGCGCGCCGCAGACGGAATCTTGCCGCGAGCCTCGTCCATCGCCGGACTCTAGCCGAGCGCCGCGGCCCCTGTCACTTGCCGCGGAATTCGCGCCGCACCAGCAGCGGATAGAGCGCGAGGCCCGCGGCGAAGCCGCCGATATGCGCCACCCACGCGACCGGCTCGCCCCCGGCGCCGATGCCGGAAATGCCGGCGACCATGTTCATCACGAGCCACAGTCCGATCAGCATCCAAAAGCCGCGCCGGAACGCGGCGAAGCGCAGGATGCCGCCGAAGAGACCGCTGATCGCCGCCGAGGCGCCGACCATGACGTCTTCCGATGCGGGATCGAGCGCATATTCGGTGAAGGCGCCAATGACGCCGCAGACGAGATAGAACGCGATGAAGCGCGCGCGGCCGAGGCGCTGCTCGACGCCCGCGCCGAACGCGACGAGGCCGAGCATGTTGACGGCGATATGCGCAAAGCCCGCGTGAATGAACTGGTACGTCACCGGATCTAGGAGCGCCCAGAAATCGAGCGCCGCATAGCGCGCCGGAACGAAGCCCAAGAGCCCGGTGATGCTTTCGTCGAGCGCCTCGGGCAGGACGAGCATGATCGCGAACACGGCGACGTTCGCCACGATCAGCGCCTTCGTCGCCGGCGGTAGATTGAACATGGGCTGCCGCGGCGCGGCGTTCACGCTCGTCACGGCGCCCATCGTTGCGGCCGGGTAACGGTCGGTCAACACTTTGCGGCCTAGGCTCCGGCCTTTCCCCGGAAAAGGCGCGCCCACACCATGGATGCGACCGCCGCAACCGCCAAGCCGGCCCAGACCGCCGCGCTCTCCGAGCGCCGCCGGCACGCGCGCGTCGGGGTGAGCTTCATCGCGACCTTGCGGCTTGCCGCCGGCGGCGTCGCCGAATGCCTCGTCATCGACCTCTCGTGCGGCGGCGCGAAAATCGCGCTCGGCGAGGCCTTGACGCTGGCGCCCGCCGACACGGTCGGGCTCGTGGTCGAGAAATTCGGCACGTTCCGGGCCGAGACGGTGTGGCGGCGCGGCGTGTTCGTGGGCCTGCGCTTCCGCGAGCCGCCGGAGACCATCGCAGCCGCGTTCGGGAACTTCCTGCCGCCGTGATTTGCCGCGGATTTGTGCTAAATTCGCGCCATGAATATGGTGCGATGCGCCGCCGCGGCGGCACTCTCCCTCATCCTCGCAACGTCCCTCGCGCGCGCCGACGCGCCGCTCGCGATCCGCATCGCCTGGGCGGCGGTGCCGGGACAGTTGCCGGCGGTGCTCTACCAGAAGCGCGACATCCTGCGCCATGACGGCACGAGCTACACGGTCGAGCCGGTCTATAGCCGCGGCAGCGGCACGCAGATCACGGCGCTCGCCTCGGGCGAATTGCAGATGGCGCTCTATGCGCCTTCGGCCCTGGCGCTCACCATCGAGCGGGCGCAGATGGACGACATCCGCATCATCGGCGATGCGACGCGCGACGGCTTCGGCGACTATTATTCGCGGCAATACATGGTGCGCGGCGGCAGCGCGATCGAGACGATCGACGATCTCAAGGGCAAGGTGCTGGGCGTCAACAGCATCAGCGGCGCCATGGACATGGCGCTCCGCTCCGGCTTGAGGCGCCACGCGCTCGAGGACAAGCGCGACTATCAGATCGTCGAGGTCGATTTCCCCAACATGTTCGCCATGCTGACGAGCGGCAAGATCGATCTCGGCTGCTTCACGACGCCGTTCTCGTTCACGGCCGAGAAATCGGGCGATGTGCGCACCCTCTTCACCATGAAGGACCTGGTGGGCGAGCAGGACATCACCATCATGGCGGCGCGCCAGTCCTTCATCGCGGCGCACCGCGCGGCGCTCGTCGATTTCTTCGCCGATTCGCAGCGCGCGATGCGCTGGTTCTACGACCCGGCGAACCGCGCCGAAGTGCTCGCCATCATCTCCGCCTTCACGAAGCAGCCGGTCGCGGCCTACGAGGATTGGCTCTTCACAAAGGCCGACGATTATCGCGATCCCGATCTCAGGCCCAATCTCGATGCCGTCCAGCACGACGTTGACCGCGAGGTCGAGCTCGGATTCCTCAAAGAGGGCTTCGACGTCAAACGCTATGCCGACCTGTCGCTGATCGACGACGCGGCGAAGGAACGCGCCGCCGAACATTAGAAAGGAACTTCGCCATGGGGGGACTTCGCCGCGCCGCACTACTGGGGCTGACGCTTGCCTTCGCCGCGCCGGGCGCGCGCGCAGATGGGCCGGTGAAGCTGCGCATCGCCTGGACCACGCCCATCGGCCAGCTCGCCGCCGTCATCTTCACGAAGCCGGAAATCCTGCGCTATTACGGCAAGAGCTACACCGTCGATGCGGTCTATTACAAGGGCAGCGGCCCGCAGATCACGGCGCTTGCCGCGGGCGAGCTCGAGATCGCGGAATACGCGCCCAATGCGCTCGCGCTTACGGTCGAGAACGCGAATGTGGACGACGTGCGCGTCATCGGCGACGCGACCCGCGACGGCCACGCCGACTACAATTCGCGCAAATACATGGTCACGACCGCGAGCCCCATCCGCACGGTCGAGGATCTGAAGGGCAAGGTGCTGGCGACCAACAGCATCGCCGGTGCCATGGACACGGCGATGCGCGTCATCCTGAAAAAGCACGGGCTCGAGGACAAGCGCGACTACCAGGTGGTGGAGCTCGACTTTCCCAACATGTTCGCGGCGCTGACGAGCGGCAAAGTCGATCTCGCCTCGATCTCGCTGCCGTTCTCGATCGCGGCCGAGAAGTCGGGCGAGGTGCGCACGCTCTTCACCATGAAGGACGCGATCGGCGAAAGCGACATGACGATCATGACGGCGCGCGCCTCGTTCATCGCGAAGCACCGCGCGGCGCTCGTCGATTTCTTCTCCGACATGCAGCGCGCGCTGCACTGGTTCTACGATCCCGCGAACCGCGCGCAGGTCGTCCAGGAATTCGCCGAGGCGACGAAGAGGCCGGGCGCCACCTATGCCGACTGGCTCTTCACCAAGAAGGACGATTACCGCGATCCCGAGGTGCGGCCGAACCTCGCCGCGGTGCAGGAGGACATCGACCGCCAGGTCGAGATGGGGTTCCTCAAGAGCACGATCGACGTCCGGAAATTCTCCGACCTGTCGCTCGTCGAGGAAGCGGCCAAGCGCGGGCCGTAGGGCCCGCTATCCGAGCGGGGTGCCGCGCGCCTCGGCCGCGACGCCGCGGAACTGGACCGGCTCGTGCCGGTCCTCGAAGATGCCGGAAATCCGCGAACCCGGATACTCCTCCTTGAGCCGGGGATAGACCTCGCGCGCGAACATGCGGATGCCGTGCACCGTATCGTCATGTTCGAGGAATCCGGCCTGGCCCATGATGAGCAGATGGCCGAAGCCGCCGACATGGTCGTAGAACTTCTTGATCTGGGCATGAACCTGGTCGGGCGTGCCGCAGAACATGAGGCCGCGCTCCATCGCCGTCTCGACGTTCATGTTGCGGCCGAAATTGGCGTGATCGCCCTGCGTCGTCGTGCCCGCCGCCTTGAGCGCGGCGACCGACGCGGCAACGCCGACATAGCCCGGCGGCGCCGCAAAATGGCGCGGCACCTTGTTCGCATTCAAGTACCACAGCAACTTGTCGGCACCGGCATAGGCCTTGGCCTCGTTATCGCTGACATAGACGAGCGCGGCATAGGCGAGGCGGTCGATCGGCACGTCCTGGCCGCGTCCCGCTTCGCGCCAGCCGCGGCGATAGGAGTCATAGATCGCCCGCGTGCCTTCGTAGCCGGTGAGGAAGGTTGCCTGCACGTAGCCGTTGGCGCCGACGCGCTGGGCGCCGGACGCGCTCGTCGTGCTGACCCACACCGGCGGATGCGGCTGCTGCCACGGCCGCGGCCAGATGTTGACGGCGCGGTAGTGGAAGTAGCGGCCCTCGTGGCTGAACGGGCCGTCGTGGTTCGTCCATGCCTTGACGATGAGGCCGAGCGCCTCCCAATGGCGCTCGTTCATGCGCACCGGGTTGCTGTTCGCCGGCAGAACCTCGTACGGCACGCCGCGCACGAACCCGGCCTCGAGCCGTCCGTGCGAGAGAATATCGACCATCGCCATCTCTTCGGCGATGCGCACCGGCTGGCGGCGGTTGGCGATCGGATTGCCGAGGATCAGGATCCGCGCCTTCGAGGTGACGCGCGCCACCGCGGCCATCATCAGGGGCGCTGCGGGATCGACGCAGGTCACCGTCTGATGATGCTCGTTCATCATGATCTCGACGCCTTCCTCCTCGGCGATCTGCCACTCTTTGAGGTAGCGGTCGTAGAGCGCGGCGCCCTTCTGGGGGTCGTAGATCCGGTTCGGCAGATTGACGCGGACCGATTCATATTGATCGGCCGGCGGCAGGAAGGGATAGGCCGTCTCGGTGAAATGCCAAGCCTGCATGGCGTGCGTTCTCCTTGGGAATCCGGATCAGGCGTCGAGAAAGCTCAGGACCTTCTGCGCGAAGGTCTCGGGCTGTTCCACCTGGACCGCGTGGCCGGCCTTGGCGATGGTTTCGATGCGGGCGTTGGGCAGGAGCCGGGCATAGCGCTCGACATACTCGGCTGAAACGAGACCATCGCTCTCGCCGCGCAGGATGAGCGTCGGCGCGGCGAGGCGATGCAGCCGGTGCCTGAGCTTCGGATTGTGCATCCACGGCTCCCACACCAGCATGGCGAGCGTTTCGCGGTTGCGCGCCATGACCGTGAGCTCGTCGTCAGAAAGACGCGACGGATCGAATGCGAACTTCGCCGGATCGTGGAACAGCCACTGGGTCACGCGCTCCTGCGGCACGGCGTAAATGTCGGGAATGTCGAGCTTGTCGGAAGAGCCGGTCTTGACGCCGACCGGCGCCACGAGCACCGCCTTGCGGAACCGCTCGGGCGCTTTTGACGCCATCTCGCCCGCGATCCAGCCGCCGATCGAGCAGGCGACGAGATCGACCTTGGCCAGCCCGAGCCGGTCCATCAGCTCGAGATAGATGTGCGCGATGTCGTCGGGCGTGTCGAGCCAGTCGGGCAATTCCGAATGGCCGAAGCCGGGATGGGACGGCGCGATGAGCCGCCTTGTCTTGGCAAGCAGCGCGACATAAGGCTGGCTCGGCAGGAACCCCTGGCCGCTGTGCAAGAAGAGAAGCGGCGCGCCGCTGCCGTCCTCGTGCAGCTCGAGCTCGAGTCCGGCAAGCTTCAGCATCTCTTTCTTCACGTCGCCGAACCTCCCTCGCGCGCAAGACGCGGCCCTACTATTTCACCGACAGCGGAAGGGCGCAAGACAGCCCACTTTTGAACTGTCGCGGCCCGTGCCCGTTTCCCGTAAGGTCCGAACGCGACCGCCACGAGGCTTGGCCCGATGCCGACCGTCCGCAACCGCCGCAAGATCCTGTGCGTCTTTCCCGCCTACAGCCCGTCTTTCGGCACGTTCGAATATGCCTACAAGCTGCGCGGCGCGACGCGCGCCTTCATGCCGCCGCAAGGCCTCCTCGTCATCGCTGCCTATCTGCCGCGCGAGTGGGAGGTCCGCTTCGTTGACGAGAACATCCGTCCGGCGCGGCCGCAGGACATCCTTTGGGCCGACGCGGTTCTCGTCTCGGGCATGCACGTGCAGCGCGACGCGATCCTCGACATCGCGCGGCGTGCGCATCGCTTCGGCAAGGCGGCCGCGTTGGGCGGCCCGTCCGTTTCCGCCGCGCCCGAGCTTTATCCCGAGTTCGACTATATCCATGTCGGCGAGTTGGGCGACGGCACGGACCGGCTCATCGCGCTCGTCGACGCCGACCCGCGCCGCCCGCCGCAGCAGGTCCGGTGCGTGACAGGGGAGCGCGTGCCGCTCACCGCCTTCCCGGCGCCGGCCTATCACCTCGCCGAGATCTCGCGCTATTTCATCGGCAGCGTGCAATTCTCGAGCGGCTGCCCCTACCAATGCGAATTCTGCGACATCCCCGCGCTCTACGGCCGCAACCCGCGTCTCAAGACGCCGCAGCAGGTGACGGACGAGCTCGACGCCATGCTGCGCCACGGCAATCTCGGCGCGGTCTATTTCGTCGACGACAATTTCATCGGCAACCGCCGGGCCGCGCGCGAGCTCGTGGAGCATCTCGTGGCGTGGCAGAAGGCACGGGGATACCCGATAGAGTTCGCCTGCGAGGCGACGCTCAACATCGCCAAATATCCCGAGCTGCTCGCCCTCATGCGCGAGGCGTTTTTCGGCACCGTGTTCTGCGGCATCGAGACGCCGGAGCTGGCGGCGCTCCACGCCATGCGCAAGGACCAGAACGCGGCGATGCCGATGCTGGAGGCGATCGAAATCCTCAATTCCTTCGGCATCGAGGTCGTCGCCGGCATCATCATGGGGCTCGACACCGATACAAGCGAGACCGGGGCGCGCATCGTCGAATTCGCGACGCGCGCCAACATTCCGATGCTGACCGTCAACCTGCTCCAGGCGCTGCCGAAGACGCCGCTGTGGGACCGGCTCGCGGCCGACGGCCGCATCCTCGACGATCCGGCGCGCGAATCGAACGTCCGCTTCCTTTTGCCGTACGACGACGTTGTCGCCATGTGGCGGCACGCCATCGCCGAGCTTTACGCGCCCGAGGCGCTCTATGCGCGCTTTGCCTACAACGTCGAGCGCACCTATCCGAACCGCATCAGGCCGCCCGCCTCGCCTGCGCGCGCGTCGTGGGAGAATGTGCGGAAGGGCATGCGCATTCTCGCCAACCTGCTGCTCCACGCCGGCGTGGCAGCCGATTATCGCGCGACCTTCTGGCGCCACGCCTGGCCGCTCCTGCGCGCAGGCCGGATCGAGGACGTGATCCATGTCGGGCTTGTTGCGCATCATCTCATCGCGTTTGCGCGCGACGCCGTCTCGGGCGGCCAGAACGCGTCGTTCTATTCGGCGAAGATTCGCGACCGCGGCACGATTGGGCTAAAACCCGCCGACCTCGCCCCCTGACGCGGCGCCCATGCGCATCGCCACCTTCGTTACTTGGCTCATCGGCGCCGGGCTTCTCGCGGGCCTGATCGCTGCGAACGACGCCGGAAGGCTGCTGGCCGCCGCTTGGCGGCTGCACGCATGGCTTATCGTCATCGCGCTTTATCACGGCGTGCCGTTGCTGTTCGACGTGCTCGGCTGGCGGCGGCTCTTCCAGCATCCGCCGGATTTTTTGCGCCTGTTCCGCATCCGCTGGATCGGCGAGGCGGTGAACGGGCTGCTGCCGGTTCCCCATCTCGGCGAGATCCTGCGCGCCAAGATGCCGCACGACGAGGGCAGCGACCTCACCGATTCCGCCACCTCGGTGATGGGCGACGTCACCATCGGGCTCGCGACGCAGGTGCTGTTCATCGCGGTGGGGCTCGTGCTCTTTGCGCTGCGCAGCGGCAGTGACACGCTTCTGCGCTCGGCGCTGACGATCGCAACGCTCGCGCTCTTCGGCGCGGGATTCTACTGGGCGCAGCGGACGCGCTGGTTCAGCCGGACGCTTGGCGTGCTCGGCCGGCTCGCCGGCCGGTCCGGGTCGCTCGACAGTTCCAGGGTCCGCCAGGTCGAGGACGCGCTGCACCGGCTTTATGGGCGCCGCCGCGCCGTCGCTGGAGCGTTCGTCTGGCGGGGGCTCAGCTGGTTCGCCGGCGCCGGCGAGATCTGGCTCGTGCCCTATCTCCTCGGCCAGCCGATCGGCATCGGCGACGCCATCACGCTCGAGAGCCTGAGCCAGGGCGCGCGCGCCGCCGCCTTCATCATCCCCGGCGGGCTTGGCGTGCAGGACGGCACCTTGATGGTGCTGTCGTCGCAGCTCGGCCTCGGCGGCGAATTGGGGCTCGTGATCTCGCTGGTGAAGCGTTTTCGCGAGCTGGCGCTCGGCATCCCGGCGCTTGGGTTGGCCTATTCGGGCGAGCTTCGGCGCTGGCGCCGGCTCTCGGCTCAGGCCGGCAGCACGTGGCTCAGCATGCGCGCGACGCGCGGCATGATCCGCGGCCGCAGGAGGCGCGAATCATAGCGCGCCATGCGGCGCTCCTGCTCGCGGGCGCAAAGCGCGAAGAATTCGCGCGGCTTCAGCGTAAGCCCGACCGCCTCGCCGCCGGTGCGCGTGAAATTCTTGTCGTCGACCCCGCGCGCCACGGCAAGACGACCCCACGCCTGGACCGCGAGCGCAGCGGCGCGTTGCAGATCGAGCTTCAGGCGCGCCGGCAAGCCGCGATTGACGCGCGTGTAGGCCACCCAGTTGACGAAGAACAGATTGTGCCGCGCCTCCTCCTGCACGATCGGCTCGAACACCTCGACGAGCGGCGCGGGAAAGAACCCTGATTCGCGGGCGAGCGCGAACAGCCCGAAGGCGAAGAACGAATCGAAGCACTCGCCATAGCCGGTGCGCAGAAACCCCCATTCGGCATCGGGAATCGCGATATAGGGGTCCTCATCCTTAAGGCCTATGCCGTAATGACGGATCATGTGGCCCAGTACTTCTTTGTGACGGCGCTCCTCCCAGGCGTTGAGTGCCACCGCCTCCTGGATGAGCCGATCCTCACACGCCCCGGCCAGCGCCTCCATGCGCCGCGCCGCCCGCTCTTCGGTGGCGACCGCAATATCCCAGAACGGCAATCCTACGAGCCGCGCCAGCGCCACCGGCGCTAGGGACGGCCATGCAATCACCGCAGGACGATAGGGATCGAAACTATCGAGCAGCATGTGGCAGAATAGCTGCCTGTGCGCCTCGGACCCGATGGCGATCGCGTGATTTTCCGCGACACCGCTTTCGACCTGGGATTTTTCCCGCATGGGCCACCATATAGCACAAGGAATGCTGCGCGAATCCGCTGCGTTGCCCGTTCGAACCGTTCAAGACAGGGCGAAGCCGCCATGACCCTGACCGCCCCCATCCTTGCCGAAGCGCCTGCCGCGCCCGCCCTGCAACCGCTGCGGGTGGCGGTGCTCGTCAACCTCATGCGAGGGGCGGGCGCCGGCGGGCACGTCAAATGCTGGGAACGGCTCGCCCAGGCCGCCCTCGGCCTCGATGGAACGCTCGACCTCACGATTTATTTCATGGGCAGCGAGCACGAGCTGCGGCCGCTTGGCCGGAACGTGCGCTACATCGTCGAGCGGCCGGTCTTCAGCACCAATCGCGTGCCATTCCTGTCGCATGTACCGGATCACACCGACCTGGCGCCGTGGCACGCCCGGCTCGCGCGGCAGCTGCCGCAGTACGACGTGATCCACACGACCGACGCCTATTTCGCCTATGCGCGCACCGCGCTTGGCGTGGCGCGGCGCATCGGCATTCCGCTCGTCACCTCGGTGCACACCAACACGCCGCGCTACGCTCGGGTCTTCACGACGCAGACGGTGGAGCGTCTCTTCGGCCAGGGGCTGGCCGCGCGCGCGCTGCTCGACGGACTCGGCGTCGCGCGCTACGCCGAACGCCGCATGCTGCGCCAGCTCGAGCAGCACCAGCGCAGCTGCCAGGCGGTGCTGGTGTCGCGCCCCGACCAGCTCAAGACCGCGCGCGCGCTGAGCGGCGGCCGCGCCGGCCTGCTGCGCCGCGGCATCGACCATTCCTTCTTCCATCCCGGCAAGCGCGACCGCGCCTGGCTCGAGGCCCAGTACGGCATCGCGCAGGGCGCCGTCGTCGTCCTTTTCGCCGGCCGCGTCAATCGCGGCAAAAACGTCATGCTGCTCGCCGACGCGGTCGCCGAGCTCGCCGCGGCGGGCGCACCGGTCCATCTCTTCTGCGCCGGCGCGGGAGAGCAGCGCGCCGCAATCCTCGAGCGGCTGCCGCGGAACGCAACCTGCCCCGGCAGCCTCGATCCCGAAATGCTGGCGCGGGTCTATGCGAGCGCCGACGTCTTCGCCTTTCCCTCGGCGATCGAGGAATACGCCAACGTCGTGCTCGAGGCGCTTGCCTCCGGGCTTCCGGTGCTGGTGGCGAGCGAAAGCGGCATGGACCGCATCGTCGCCGAGGGCGAAACCGGGTTCGTGCTGCCGGGCAACAAGAGGTTCGCCTGGTCGCGCTATCTTGCGCTCCTCGCGCACGACCGGTCGCGGCGCGAGGCGATGGGCGCACGCGCGCGGCGCTATGCCGAGAACCGCCTGCCGACCTGGGCGGACGTGCTTGGCGAAGATATTCTGCCGACTTGGCAACGCGCCTTCGCGGCAGCGCGACAAGCCGATGTCCGCGCGCTCCGTCCTGCTGCTCATCCCGCATCCTGACGACGAGGTCGTCGGCTGCGCTGCGGCGATCCGCCGCGCCCGTGCCGAGGGCGCGCGCTTCTTCGCCCTCTATCTCACGACCGGCGTGCCGCCGCGCGAAAGCCTGTGGCCGTGGCAGCGCCGCGACCACGCACGGCGCATCGAGCGCCGCCGCGCCGAGGCGCTCAGCGCGGCCGCGCTGCTCGGCATCGTGCCGGCCGGGTTCTGCGATTGGCCGGCGCGCGGATTGAAGGCGGCGCTTGGCGCGGCGCTCGCCCGCATTCGCGAAGCCGTGGCGGCGCACGCGATCGCAGAGATCTGGGCACCCGCCTGGGAGGGCGCGCATCAGGACCACGACGTCGCGAACTTCCTCGCCGCGCGGCTTGCCGCGGAATGCGCGATCGTCGAGTTCGCCGAATACCATCTCTCCGGCGGGCGCGCCGTGTCGGGCCGGTTCAAAAATCCCGACGGGCGCGAGACGGTGCTGCGCCTCGATCCCGCGGAAAGACAGCGGAAGCGGGAACTTCTCGCCTGTTACCGCTCCGAGCGCGGCAACCTCGCCCATATCGCGTGCGAGACCGAGTTGTTCCGGCCGCTCGCGCGTTATGATTACGGCGCGCGGCCGCATGAGGGCCGCCTGTTCTACGAGCGCTTTCAATGGGTGCCCTTCCGCCATCCGCGCATCGATTTCGAACGGCCGGAACGCGTGCTCGCGGCGCTCGCGGAATTTCGCGAAGGATAGCCGCTGCGCTTCTGCTGCTCGCGCTGGCGCCGGCAGCCTGCGCCGGCCGACACGATCACCGTCGGCTCCAAGATCGACACCGAGGGCGCGCTCCTCGGCAACATGATCGCGCTGCTGCTCGAGCGCGGCGGCCTCGCGGTCGAAAGCCGCATCGGGCTTGGCCCCACCAACATCGTGCGAAGCGCCATCCTCGCCGGCGCGATCGACATCTATCCCGAATACACCGGCAACGGCGCGCGCTTCTTCAAGCGCGAGGACGATCCCGTCTGGAAGGACGCCGCCGCCGGATATGACGAGGTGCGCCGGCTCGACCGCGAGCAGAACGGCCTCGTCTGGCTCGCGCCGGCGCCTGCCAACAACACCTGGGCGATCGCCGCGCGGCAGGATCTTGCGGCCCGCACGGGCACGACACTTGAAGGTTTCTCCCGTTATGTCGCCGCGGGCGGCAGGGTCAGGCTCGCGGCGTCGGCCGAGTTCGTCGAAAGCCCGGGCGGACTCCCGGCGTTCGAGAAGACCTATGGCTTCGCGCTCGGGCAGAGCCAGCTGCTGGTGCTGGCGGGCGGCGACACGGCAGCGACGATCCGCGCGGCGTCCGAGGGCGTCTCGGGCGTCAATGCGGCGATGGCCTACGGCACCGACGGCTCGCTCGCGGCGCTGGGCCTTGCCGTGCTCGCCGACGACAAGGGCGCGGAGGTGGTGTACGAGCCGGCGCCGGTCGTGCGCGCGGCGGTGCTGGCGGCGCATCCCGGGATATCGTCGCTGCTCGACCCCGCGTTCCGGTCGCTGACCTTGGCGCGGCTGCAAAAGCTCAATGCCGAGATCGCGGTCGAGGGAAGCGACGCGCGCGCGGTGGCGAAGGATTACCTCGCGGCGCAAGGCTTCCTCAAGTGAGGGCGCCGCGGAACGCCGCGCTGCTCGTGCTGGCATGCGCCGCCGCGCTCGCGCTTCTCACCGCAGGCTTCGTCACGCATGCGCCCAATCGGCTCGTGTCAGGCGCACCCGTCCTGCTGTGGCGTGCCGCCGGAATGGTGCGCGCCGGCGGCGTCGCCGGACTTTGCGCGGCACTCGCCGCCGCGGCATTTCTGCCGGCAGGAAAGAGAATTTCGGCGGCAGTGATCGCAGCCGCCTCGCTCCTCCTGCTGCTTGTCATCGACACGGCCGGCACGGCCGCGCGCGAGTTTGCGGCGCACGCCCCTCCAGCAGCGCGCGTGGGACTTGGCGCCGCGTTCTGGATATCGGGCCTGTGCGCGGCACTCGCCGTGGTCGATGCGCTGCAGCGGCTGCGCGCAAGTCCCGCGCTGCGCTTCTGTGTCGCGGCGGCGCTGGCCGCGTGCGTCACGGCGCTCGCCGCAGGCGGGCGGCTCGATGCGCTTTCGCTCGCGCGCGAATACATGGTCCGGCGCGACGCGTTCGCGAGCGAGCTCGCGCGGCATTGCGCGCTGGTGCTGGGCTCGGTGGCACCCGCGCTCATCATCGGCGTGCCGCTCGGCATTTTGGCGGCGCGCCGGCCCGGCGCGCGCGGGCCGCTCTTCGCCGCGCTCAACATGGTCGAGACGGTGCCCTCGGTGGCACTCTTCGGCCTGCTCATCGCGCCGCTCGCCGCGCTCGGATTGTCAGGCGTCGGGCCCGCGCCGGCGATCATCGCGCTCACGCTGTACGCGCTGCTGCCGGTCGCGCGGAACACGCAGGCAGGAATTCTGAGCGCCGATCCGGCTTCGGTCGAAGCGGCCACCGGCATGGGCATGACGCCGCCGCAGATCTTCTGGCGGGTCGAGCTGCCGCTGGGATTGCCGGTCTTCGTGGCGGGGCTGCGGATCGTCGTGGTGCAGACGATCGGCCTTGCCGCGGTTGCGGCGCTCATCGGCGCGGGCGGACTCGGCACCTTCATCTTCCAAGGCATCGGGCAATACGCCATCGATCTCGTGCTGCTGGGCGCGGTGCCGACGATCGGGCTTGCGCTTGCGGCGGACTTCGTGCTGGCGATGATGGTCGAACGAATGGGACGGAGACGCGGATGATCGAGCTCGAGAACGTGGTGCGGAGCACCGGCGGGCGGCGCGTCGTCGACGATGTGAGTTTTTGCGTGCCGGCGGGCGCGTTCTGCGCGCTCGTCGGGTCCTCGGGCGCGGGGAAATCGACGACCTTGAAGCTCATCAACCGGCTTCTGCCGCTGACGAGCGGCGCGATCCGCGTCGGCGGCACGGACATCGGCGCGCTTCCGCCCGAGGCGCTGCGCCGGCGCATTGGCTATGTCATCCAGTCGATCGGGCTTTTCCCGCACTGGACCGTATTCCAGAACATCGCCACCGTGCCGCGCCTTCTCGGCTGGAGCGAGGCGAAGATATCGGCGCGCGTCGCCGAACTCGTGGCACTCATGGGACTCGATCCCGGTCATGCGGGGCGCTTGCCGCGCGAGCTTTCCGGCGGGCAGCAGCAGAGAGTCGGCGTCGCCCGCGCGCTCGCCGCCGATCCCGAGCTGCTCCTGATGGACGAGCCGTTCGGCGCGCTCGACCCGCTGACGCGCGCGGCGCTGGCGAAAGAGCTGGCGCTCATCCACCGGCGCACGAAGAAGACGATCCTGTTCGTGACGCACGACATCGACATGGCGCTCGACCTGGCCGACACGATCGCGATCATGCACGAGGGACGGCTCGTGCAGTTGGGCGCGCCCATAGACATTCTGGAGCGGCCTGCGTCCGACTTCGTGCGCGCCTTCACCGGCGGCGCATCGCTCGGCCTGAAGCTGCTCGGCGTGCGCCGCGTCGCCGAGCGCATTCGCGTCGAGCCCGCTTTATCCGGCGAGCCGCTCGAGCCCTCGGCCTCGCTCGCCGAGGCGCTGTCTGAGATGGTGGTGCGCCACACCGACCGGCTGCCGGTCAAGGGCGCGAACGGCGCGCCCGGCGGCTCGGTCGCGCTCTCCGACCTGGTGCGGTGATGGCGCTCGCGGCGCTCTGCATCGCGTTCGCGCTCGTCACGGTCTTCATGCCCGCGCTCGCGCCGCTGTTCGCCTGGGCATGGCCCGATGTCGTGCCGCCCATCTATGGCTTCGCGTCGTTTCCGGCGCTGCTCCTGTCGCATGCCGAGATCGTGGCAGCGGCGAGCGCCGCCGCAACAGCCGCGGCGCTCGCGCTCGGCATCTTCGCGACAAGGGCCGCCGGCCGCGATTTCCGCCCGATCCTCGGCGCCGTCTCGACCATCGGCCAGACCTTTCCGCCGGTCGCCGTGCTCGCCATCGCGGTGCCGGCCTTGGGCTATGGCGACTTGCCCACCTTCGTGGCGCTGGCGCTCTACGGCTTCCTGCCGGTCATCGCCAACGTGATCGCGGGGCTCGAAGGCGTGCCAAACTCGGTGCGCGAGGCGGCGCAAGGCATGGGGCTTTCGCCGTGGCAGATCCTGCGCGATGTGGAGCTGCCGCTCGCCGCCCCGGTGATCCTCGCCGGCATCCGCACGTCGGTCGTGATCTCGATCGGCACGGCGACGATCGGCTCGACCGTGGGCGCGGTGACGCTGGGGACGCCGATCATCGACGGGCTGGTCGGCGACAAGCTGCCCTACGTCATCGAGGGCGCCGTGGTCGTCGCGCTCTTCGCCATCGTCGCCGACATGGCGTTCGAGCGCCTCGACCGGTTCCTGCGCCGCCACGCCGGCGAGGCGGCGCGGTAATTCCTATTCGTATTCCTACCCCTTCACGGCGCGGCCGGCGGACGCGCCTGCGATGCGGCCGAAGACGGCGCCCGAGGTCAGACCGGAGCCGCCGGGATAGTTGAAATAAAACAGGCCGCCGACCAGCTCGCCCGCGGCATAAAGGCCGGGGATCGGCTTGAAATCGAGATCGACGACTTCGCCGTCGGTGGTGATGCGCAGGCCGCCGAAGGTGAATGTCAAACCGCAGGTCACGCCGTAGCCTTCGAACGGCGGCTCGTCGATCGTGTTGGCCCAGTTCGATTTCGGGATCGCGAGACCCTCGGTGCGGCGGCCGTCCTTGACGTTGGGGTTGAAGGGCACGTCGGTGCGCACGGCCTTGTTATAGGCGGCGATGGTTTTGAGGAACTGCGCCGCATCGACGCCGTCGAGTTTCTGGGCCAGCTCCTCGAGCGTCGCGGCCGTCACCTTGGTGATGCGGCGGATGTTGTATTCGTCGCGCTGCAGGTGCTTCACCTTCCTGTCGAAGATCTGCCAGGCGAACTGCGCCGGCTGCTCGAGGATGACGCGGCCGTATTTCGCATAAGTGTAGTTGCGGAAATCGGCGCCCTCGTCGACGAAGCGCTCGCCCTTCGCATTCACCATGACGGAGAAGGGATAGGAGTGCTTCTGGAACTGGTCGCCGACGGCGAGGTCGCCGAATTCGGGAGCGTTCATGTCCCAGCCGACGGCGTGGCAGCCGGACCAGTTGCCGCACGGGCTGGCGCCGATCGCCAGCGCCATGCGGATGCCGTCGCCGGCGTTGAAGCGCGAGCCGCGCACCTTGGCGAGGTCCCAGCCGGGGCCCAGGTAGCGCGTGCGCCATTCGGGATTGGCCTCGAACCCGCCGCACGCGAGCACGACCGCGCGGCCGCGCAGCTCCTCCGTCTCGCCGCCCGAGCGGACGCGCACGCCCTTCACCGCGCCCTTTTCGACGATGAGGTCGGTCGCGCGCGCGCCATAACGCAGCTCGATGCCGCGGCGCGTCGCCGCATTCGTCAGCTGCTCGACGAGGCCGGGGCCGCCGCCCACCGATTCGACGGTGAGGCCGCCCCAGAACTTGAAACGGCCCTCGATGCGAAATGCCTGGCGGCCGTAGATCGGCACGAAGCGCACGCCCTTCTCGCGCATCCAGTTCGCTGCCGGAAAACTTTGCGTCACCAGCAGCTCGACGAGATCGGGATTGGCGCGGTACTGCGTCACGCGCGCCATGTCGTCGAAGAACTGGTCCTTCGTGTAGGTGCCGAAATCGGAGGTGGCGATTTCCTGTTCGGTGAGGTCGGGGATGAGCGTCTTGATGTCGTCGACGCCGTTATAGACGATGCGCATCGAGCCGGCGGTGAAGCGGCTGTTGCCGCCCGCTTCGTCCTTGGGCGCGGCCTCGAGCATCACCACCGAGGCGCCCGCCTCCTGCGCCGCAAGCGCCGCGCAAAATGCCGCGTTGCCCGCGCCCACCACCACGACGTCGTACTGCTGCATCCCGATCCTCCTTTGCCGCCCGAGTTTGTCATTGCGAGCGCAGCGAAGCAATCTCCGGCAGATTGCTTCGGCGCCTTGCAGCGCCTCGCAATGACAGTGGTCTTGGCGTATAACCGGGCGAAACCTGTTTGGATGGGAAGAAGCGATGGCCAGGCTCGATTTCGCCATGTGGGACGCGGTCGGCGGGTATTCCGAGCAAGCGGTGCCGATGGCCGACATCTATGAGGAGCACATCAGGCTCGCGCGCGAGATCGAGGAGCTGGGCTACCACTCCTATTTCGTGATCGAGCATCAGAATTCGCCCATCGGCCGCATCACGGCGCCGACCGTCTATCTGACCGCCGTGGCGCGCGCCACATCGCGCCTGCGCATCGGCGCGATGATGTGGCAGCTGCCGTTCTATCACCCGATCCGCCTGGCGCAGGAAGTGGCGATGCTCGACCATCTGTCGCGCGGGCGGGTCGAGTTCGGCACCGGCATCGGCGTGCACGAGCACGAATTCATCCGCTGGGGCGTCGATTATTACCAGCGCGCGGCGATGGCGGGCGAGGTTTTGGACATCGTCAAGCGCGCCTGGACGCAGGACGAGGTGACGTTCGAAGGGAAATATTTCCGCTTCGACGAGGCGCTGCCGCAGCCGAAGCCGTTCCAAAAACCCTATCCGCCGATCTGGGCCGCCGTGCACAGCGATGCCGCCATCGAATTCGCCGCGCGCAACAACTATCACGTGTCGCAGAATCTCGATATCGACGCGGTGGTGGCAAAGAAGTTCGACCTCTATCGGAAGATCTGGCGCGAGTGCAATCATCCGGGGCCGATGCCGCGCGTCTTCCTGCAGCGCCAGATCCATGTCGCCGAGACCGACGAAAAGGCGCGCGCGGAATGCGAGCCCTATCTCCTGGGGCGCCAAGGCGGCGCGGTGCCGGTGGGCGGCGGCCCGATCGAGAAGACGCGCATCGGCTGGGGCACGCATGCGCGCGGCATGGGACGCGACAGTCTCCGCCCCGACGACGCCGCGCGCGGCGAGGCGATCCGCAAGGCCGGCGAGAGCTGGGAATACAACATCGACAACGGCCTCGCCATCGTCGGATCGCCCGAGACGGTGATCCGCAAACTCGAAGCGGGCAAGAAGCTGATCGGCTACGACATCATCTGCGGCAACCACGAAATCGGCCGCATGCCGAAAGAGCTCGCGCTGAAGTCGGTGCGGCTCCTCGGCAAGGAAGTGATCCCGGCGTTCAAATAGAGTCTACGACGCGCCAGCTTATCTGTTCGCCGCCGCGGTGGACGAGCGCGCGGCCATCGGGGCCTTCGACCCGAACCTCCGCGGGCGCAGTCCAGGGGCTTGCTTCGAGCGTGATGGTGTCGGCGTTCACCGGCAGGCCGTAATGGCGCGGACCGTTCAAGGAGGCGAACGCCTCGAGTTTTCCGAGCGCGCCCTCCTCCTCGAATACCTGGGCATAGGATTCGATCGCGACCGGGGAATTGAACAGGCCCGGAATGCCGGTCGGATCGAGCTTTTTCGCAACCGGGTGCGGCGCCGAATCGGTGCCGAGGAAGAAGCACGGATCGCCCGAGGTGGCAGCCCTGCGCAGCGCCAGCCGGTCGCGCTCGCGCTTCAGGACCGGCATGCAATAGAAATAGGGCTTGATGCCCCAGCCAAGCATGTCGGTGCGGGTCAGCATCAAATGATAGGGCGTGATGGTGGCGCCCAGTTGCGGTGCGGCGCTGCGCACGAAATCGACGGCGATCGCGGTCGAGATATGCTCCAGCACCATCTTGAGGCCGGGAAAATCCTTGAGCCAGTGCGTGAGCCAGCGCTCGATGAACACCGCCTCGCGGTCGAACACGTCGATCGCCGGATCGGCCTCCTCGCCGTGGATGAGCAGCGGCATGCCGATTTTTTCCATGCGCGCGAGCACGGGCCTGATCCTGCGGAAATCGGTGACGCCCGCAGCGGAATATGTCGTGGCATGCGCCGGGTAGATTTTTACGGCCGTGAAGACGCGCTCGCCAAAACCGCGCTCGACCTCGTCGGGGCTGGTCTCGTCGGTCATGTAGCAGGTCATGAGCGGCTCGAACGCCGAACCTTCGGGCAGCGCCGCCAGAAGCCTGGCGCGGTAAGCGACGGCATCCGCCACGCTGATCACCGGCGGCACGAGATTGGGCATGATGATGCCGCGCCCGAAGGTTCGCGCCGAGAACGGCAGGGTCGCCTTCAGCATGGCGCCGTCGCGCACGTGCAGGTGCCAGTCGTCGGGGCGCCGGAGGGTGATGCGCTCCGCCATCGCGCAAGCTTTCAGCGGATGGGCGATGCGGCGGCGGCGAAGGTCTCGCGCGGCGGCTCGTCGATCATGGCGCCGGTGAGGTCCGAAACGCGCGCGAAGCCGCGGCGGCTGCACCACGCGGCAAGATCGTCCACCAGCGACACGAGGCCCGAGGGATTGCGGAACGTCAAATATCCCACCATCACCGCGCTTGCCCCCGCCAGCATGTATTCGACCACATCCTCGGCCTTGCAGATGCCGCCGCAGCCGATGATCGGGATTTCGACGGCCTGGGCGCATTGATAGACCATGCGCAGGATGATGGGCTTCACCCCCGGCCCCGAGATGCCGCCGAGCTTGTTGCCGATTGCCGGCCGGAAAGTCTCGAGATCGATCTTCAGGCCCAAAATCGTGTTCGAGACGACGAGCGCGTCCGCACCGGCGCGCTCGGCCGCCTCGGCAATCGCAACGATGTCGCCGGCATTGGGCGAGAGCTTGGCCCAGATCGGCTTGTCGGTAGCGGCGCGCACGCCCTTCACAACCGTGTAAGTGTGGTCCTCGTTCAACGCGAAATTGCCGCCGCCGGGCGCGCGCGTCGGGCACGAGATGTTGAGCTCGATCGCGGCCACCTCGGGGATCGAAACCTCGCGCGCCATCTCGGCGAAATCCGCAGGGTCCTGCGAGGTGATGTTGGCGACGAGCGGCGGGGTGAACTGCTTGTACTCGGGCACCTGGTGCTCGAGGAAATAGCGCAGGCCGTTGGTCGGCAGCCCGATCGAGTTGATCATGCCGCATTCGACCTCGGCGATGCGCGGCGGCGGATTGCCGGCGCGGAATTCGCGCGAGACCGATTTCGTGACGAGCGCGCCCAGGCGGTTCAAATCCATCACCTGCGCAAGCTCGGCCGAGAACGTGCCCGAGGCCGGCATGATCGGATTGGGCAGCGTGACGGACCCGATCCGCACCGACAGATCTACCATCCGACCGCCTCCTGCATGTCGAACACCGGCCCCTCGATGCAGACGCGGCGCAGGATCTTTTGGCCCGCGACCTCGAACGCCTTGACGCAGACGTAGCAAGGGCCGAGGCCGCACGCCATGACCTGCTCCATCGCCACTTGGCCTGGAATGTTGTGCTCCGCGCCCAATCGCTTCATCAGCTGAAACAGCCGGTTCGAGCCGCAGGTGAAGAAGGCATCGGCCCGTCCCTCGGCGATGAGCTTTCGGATCAGCGCCTCGACATTGGCCACGTCGCTCGAGCCGTCGCTGTCCAAGACGGGTTGGACGCGCGCGCCGATCTCTTGGAAGAGATCGCCGGTCATGACGAGATCGGGGCTGCGCGCCGACAGGATCGCGGTGACGCCGACCCCCGCCTCGCCCGCGAGCGCCGAGATGGGCGCGAGCGTCGCAAGCCCTACGCCGCGCCCCAAGACGACGATGTGCCGCCATCCCGGCTCGAGCCGAAAACCCACGCCCAAGGGCCCGACGATGTTGAATCGGTCGCCCGGTTTCAGTTGCGCCGCGCCGAACGTGCCGCGGCCGACGGTCTTGTACAGGAACTCGATGCGGCCTGCCGCGCGATCGACGCGATAGATGCTTTGCGGGCGCCGCAGCCACAGATCGCCGTCGTCGGGCGAGGGGCAGAGCCAGTTGAAGAATTGCCCGGCCTTGGCGGCGAGCGCCTTGTCCCCTGCCTCGAGCACCAGGTGCTTGTATTCGCCGTTGACCCAATCGTTGCGCACGACCGGACACAGCATTTCCTCGGCCGTCCGCGCGCGGGCGCCGCCCGGCGGGTCCTGGCCTACCACGAACGGCGCCGAGGCGAAGGCATACTGCGTCATCGCCCCGTCATTAGCATGGGCGCCAAGCCGTTGCCATGGATTGCGACCTAGCGCTTCACCATCGTCATGGCCGGGCTTGTCCCGGCTTGTCCCGGCCATCCACGCTTCTTTCGCACCGATGCAACACGTGGACGCGCGGGACAAGCCCGCGCATGACGATAAAAATTCGCGCGATGGTGCAAATGAACGGGACGCCGCGCTATGCTTTGCGTCCCGATGCAGTCCCTCACGAACTTTGGCGACGCTGCCGTGCTGCTGCCGGTGGCCGCCGTGATGTTCTTGTGGCTGTTCAGCATGGTTGGGCGCCGGCAGGCGCTGATGTGGGGCTTGGCGCTGCTCGTGGCGGGCGGCGGCACCGCGCTTTTGAAAATCTTTTTCTTCGCGTGCGGCTCGCCCGGGGCCGCGCTCGAGAGTCCGAGCGGCCACGCCAGCATGAGCACGCTCGTCTATGGCGGTCTTGCGCTCGTCGCCGGGTCCGAGAGCGAGGCCTGGCCGCGCGTCGCGGCGGGCGCGGCGGGTGCTGCGCTGGTCGTGGCGATCGCGCTGTCGCGCGTGGCTCTCGGCACGCACAGCGTGAGCGAGGTCGCGGTCGGGCTCGTCATCGGGGCAGCCGCGCTCGGAATTTTCGCGCACAGCTATCTCGCCGGCCGGCCGGTCGGGCGGCACGTGTGGCCGCTGTTCGTCGCGGCCGCGATTCTCGCCGCGCTGCTGCACGGAAGTTCGGCCGGGCTCGAGCCGGTATGGCACCAGATCGCGGCATATCTCGGCGCGACCACTGGCCTCTGCAGCACCTAGCGCCGGCGACGTATAGCTCGCGATAGGATCGGGCGAGTTTTTCCTGGTAGGCGCGTTTAAGGGGCGGCGTCGCGCTGTGATAGCGGCCGAGACCGTCCCAGGTGTCGCCGCCGGCCTCGTCGCGCTTCAGGCGCAGGATGTAGGCGGCCACGGTGATGTTGAAGCAGCCTCGGTCTTGAGAATGAGCCAGAGCGCGGGCTCGCCGACGCCGTAGGACGCGGCCGCCGCGGCGATGCACGCGGCGGTCAGCGGCGCGATCACGGCGCCCGCTCCACGACGCGCCCGCCGCGCCCGAGGAGGCGCTGCAACGCGTGCTTGAACGGCCAGAAATAAAGCCGCGCCAGGCGGTGCCAGGCGCCATCGCTGCCGTCGCCCAGGCCCATGCGGAATTCCTCGCCGCGCCGGGGCAGCGCGAGCGTGCCGTAAAGCCGGTCCCAGAGCGCGATCTCGAAGCCGCGGTTGCGCCCGAAATGCTGCGGCTCGGCGCTGTGATGAAGCTGGTGATGCGCCGGGCTGATGAGCCAGCGGTTGAGCACCGGGCCATAGGAGATCCACACCTGCCAGTGTTTCAGATTGCCGGCGAGGCTGAAGCCCCACAGCAATGCCTGGAGGCCCATGAACTGATAGAAGGTGACGCCCGTGCCGGCGAGGCGCTGGAACGCCCAGGTGACGATCCCGGTGGCGATCGCCGACCCCCACGCCATCACCGCGAGATCGACCGGGTGGGCGCGGAAGCCGGTGAACGGCGTCAGCACCTCGGCGGAATGGTGCGGCTTGTGGAATTCCCACAGGAGCGGGATGTCGTGCTGCGCCGAGTGCGCGACGAACCGGCCGAAATCGTAGGCGACGAAGAACGCCAGCGTGAAGGCGAGCCGCATCGGCCAGGACGCATCGGCCAGATCGGGCGAGGCGCCGACGATCGGGCGCAGCATTCCGTCGAGCCCGCTCGCGATGGCAGCACCCGTGGCGAGCGCCGGGCCGACGAGAAACGGGAACAGCACGGCGTTGACGATGTAATAGCGGTAGTCGGCGCGCGCCGAGGCGTGCCACCAGAGATCCCGGCCGAAATAGCGCCGCCGGAACTCGCGCCAGCCGGGACGCGCGCCGCCCGCGCCGCGCGCGAGCCGCCAGAACAGCGCGGCGATGACCACCGTCGAGATCAGGAACGGCCAGTAGAGCGGCGATTGCGGCGCGAGGAACGCCAGGAGCGCCTTGAAGAAATAGGCGAGCGCAAGGACGGCTTGATGCCCGGCAAAGGAGAGCAGGTCAGGCGGCATGCGGCTGAAAGTCCCACGTTCGGGCAAAATTTATTGGAGAGTGCCCCGCGGCGCAATGTCGCAACGGTTAAGGCCGCGCTCAGAGGCCGGCCTGGCGCTGCACCGCGCGGATCGCGCCGAGCGCATCGCGCAGCCGCGCGTCGCGGCCGTAGAGATCGTCGCGGAACTCGACCGTGCCGTCCTCGTCGACGAAGCTCGTCGCATAGAGCAGGTAGATGCGCCAGCGCCGCTTCAGATCGACCCGGCTTCTGTCGCCTTCCGCCACCGCGGCGCTGATCCGCTGTTCGTCCCAGCCGAGATCGCGCAGCACGAACCCGGCGAGCTCGGTCGCGCGCTCGAGCCGGACGCAGCCATGGCTTTGCGCGCGGAAGTAGCGGTCGAATGCCAAGCGCGAGGGCGTGTCGTGGAGATAGACGTCGAACCGGTTCGGCGTTTCGAACTTGAGCTGGCCCAGCGGATTCTTCGGGCCCGGCAGCTGCTGCCAGCCGCGCCCCGGCGCAAACACGATGCCGTTCTTGGCGAGATAGGAGCGGTCGCGCTTCGACTTCGGCATGATCTCCTTGGCGACGATCGAGGCCGGAATGGTCCAGGTCGGATTGAACTGCACCGCGACCATCGTGGTGCGCACGACCGGGGTCGGATGATCGGCATCGCCAACCACGACCTTCATCGTCATGACGAGATTGCCGTCGCTCACGATGTCGAGCGTCTCGGCCGGCACGTTGACCATCATGTAGCTTGGCCCGAGATCGTGCGGCAGCGCGCGCCAGCGCTCGAGATTGAGCTCGATCTGCTCGATCCGCGCGCGCACCGGCACATTCATGGCGGCGAGCGTCCGCGGCCCGATCGCGCCGTCCACCACGATGCCGTAGCGGCGCTGGAAGCGGCGCACCGCCTGTTCCATCGCGCCGTCGAACATTGCAGCCGGATCGTCGGGCGCCGCCGCAGCCTCGGGCGCGCCGCCGGATATCTCGGCGACGCGCTGGATCGGACCCGCGGATGCCGCTGCCGGCGCGCCGCTGGGCGCGGCGACGGGCGGCGCCAGCGGTGCGAGATCGCCTTCCGCCGCGAGGCGCTTCCTCGCGTCGCGCACGCGCTCGCCCGTCATGCCGAGCTTCAACGGCTCGCCGCGCGGCACCGAAGCCCAGCCGCCGCCGGAAGCGATCTTGCGATAGCGCGCGAGCGCGCCGACGAGACGCTGGTAATCGCGATGCTGCGGCGGCAGCGCCGCAAACCACGCGGCAAGGTCGCGGTCGAGCGCGGCCGAAAGCCTGGATGCGGCATCGAACGCAGGCGCGGGAATGGCCCAGTCCGTCTCGAGCTGGTCGAGGGGTGCCCGCCCCTTGGCAAGCGCCGTGGCATAGGCGAGCGCCAAGCGCGTCAGCGCCACGTCGCGCGCCGCCGAGTCGCCGCCCGGCGCCGCCAGCTTTTTCGGAAAGCCGCCGTCGAGCCCCTGGTCGGCGGCGCCCGCCACCGCGGCAGCCAGCGCCGCCGCGCGCGCCGGATCGGACCATGCGGGCGCGTCGTTGCGCGCCGCGTAGAACGCGCGAAGGGTTGCGGCATCGGCGTCGGCCGCGTCGCCGCGATCGAGGATCGCGGCGATGGCTTCGGCAGGCGCGTGCTCGTCGCTCCACGCCGGCGCCGGGTGGCACAGAACCGCCCAGGCCAGGACGACGACAATGGCGCTCAAGCGAATTTGCATGACGATCCTCGGGCGCGCGCGATGCCCGCCGTCCGATCCATAGCAGAAATCGCCGCGCCGGAAGATGACAACACCATCGGCTTGCGAAAGTCCTTATCAAGATGTGACAACATGGTCACACCCGTTCGCCCGGCCCCGATTTTAGGATTTGGTGATAGTCTGCCAGCCCATGATCGAGCGTCTTGCCGCGATCGCCGTCTTGCTCCTCGTGCCGGTCTCGCTGGCGTGGAGCGATGACGGCAATTCCTGGAGCCGGGTGAGCGCGCCCACCATCGGCGTGCCCGCGGCGATCGGCAGCCCGGCCCATGGCTGTCTTGCCGGCGCGGTGGCGCTGCCGCCCGACGGGCCCGGCTACGAGGTCATCAAGCTCTCCCGGCGGCGCTATTTCGGCCTGCCCGAGACGGTCGATTTCGTGCGCCGGCTCGGCGGCGCAGCGGCCGCCTCCGGGCTGCCCCCGTTCTATGTCGGCGACATGGCGCAGCCGCGCGGCGGGCCGCTGCCGTTCGGCCATGCGAGCCACCAGACCGGGGTCGATGTCGACATCTGGTTCACGCTCGAGCCGACGCCGCTCCTTGCGCCGGCGGCGCGCGAGAACGTGGCGCTGCCCTCGATGCTTTTGGCGAGCTGGCGCGCGGTCGATCCGAAGCGGTTCGGCGAACGCCAGATCGCGCTCCTGCGGCTCGCGGCGCGCGACCCGCTGGTCGACCGCATCTTCGTCAATCCGGTGATCAAGGCCACGCTGTGCCGCCGCCTGCCGCCCAGCGAGCACGCCTGGCTCGGCAAACTCAGGCCATGGTGGGGGCACGACGACCATTTCCACGTCCGCCTGAGCTGCCCGCCCGACTCGCCGGAGTGCGAGAAGCAGGCCGCCGTGCCGGCGGGCGATGGGTGCGATGCGACGCTCGCCTCCTGGGTGCGCGATCAGCGCCCGCCCGCGCTGGGCGCAGCGCCGCCGCGGCGCTCGCTCCCCACCCTGCCCTCCGAATGCCGCGCGGTGCTGGCGCTGCCGGGGACCGCGAGCTTCGCCGCCGCTACTTCTCCTCCATGATCCACACGCCGTTCCAGTCGGCCGGCGGCGGGTGGCGGGCGTAATAGCGGCAGCGGTCGAGGAAGACGCGCGACGGCTTGTCGTGCGGCGCCAGCTCGAGCGCCTCGGCGAAGCTGGCGATGGCGCCGGCCCAGTCGCGCTGCTGGTAGCGCTCGAACCCGCCTTCGTAGAGCGCGATGACGCGGTGCATGTTGGGGAATGTGTGCTCGGTATTGTGGCTGAGCGATTCGTACACCTGGGTCGGCTTCGACTTGCCCTTCACTTGCAGCACGTCGATCCGGCGCAGCATCGCGGGCACGGTCAGCGCCTCGACCGTCTGGCCCGAGATCAGCACCTTGGTGCCGTAATGCTTGTTCGCGCTCTCGAGCCGCGCCGAGAGATTCACGGTGTCGCCGATCACGGTGTATTCCATGCGCTTGATCGAGCCGACCGAGCCCGCGAGCACCTCGCCCGTGGCGAGCCCGACGCCGATGTCGATCGCGGCGAGGCCTTCGCCGGCGCGGCGCGCATTGAGCTGATCGAGCGCGCGGATCATCTCGGTGGCGACGCGAAGCGCGCGGTCGGCGTCGGTCACGTCCTCGACCGGCGCGCCGAAGATCGCCATCAGCGCGTCGCCGATATACTTGTCGAGCATGCCGCCGTTCGACAGCACGACTTCGACCATCTCGGTGAAATACTCGTTGAGCATGGTCACGGTCTGCTGCGGGCTCATCGCCTCGGTCAGCATGGTGAACTGGCGGATGTCCGAGAACAGCACGGTGGCGACGTGCGAGCTGCCCTTCAGCACCTCGTCGCCGCTCGCCAACAGCCGGTCCACCACCTCCTTCGCCATGTAGCGCGACATGGTGTTGCGGACACGCTTCTCGCGGGTGATGTCCTCGAGCACCAGCATGTAGCCGATCGCCTTGTTGTCGAGGTCGAGAAGCGGCGCCACGGTGCAGTTGACCGCCACGGAGTTGCCGTCGGGCAAGAGCAGCTCGGTGTCGGCGTGGTAGTCGTTGGTGTTCTGCGCCACGACATATTCGAGGCTGCGCGTGATCCAGGCGTTGCGATTGCCGAACACCTGCTCGGCCGGGCGGCCCAACACGTCGTTCACGGCAAAGCCGAGGATGCGCTCGGCCGCCTCGTTCACCTTGGCGACATTGAGCCGCTGGTCGAGCGTGACGACGCCGTTCGACAGCGATTTCAGGATGCTCTCGTTGTAGTTCTTGAGCGCGAGCACGTCGGAGAAAAGCTGCGCGTTGTGGATCGCGATGGCGATCTGGGCGCAGAACGCCTTGATGCGGCGCACGTCGACGGCGCCGAACGGTCCGCCACGCTTGTTGAGAACCTGGACGATGCCGAGATGGAGGCCGGCCCGGTCGATCACCGGCGCGCACAGGATGTTGCGGGTGCGGAACCCGGTCGCCTTGTCCACGGTCCGGTTGAAGCGCGGGTCGGCATAGGCGTCGGGGATGTTGAGCACCTCGGCCGCCTGGAAGGCGGCGCCGACGAGGCCCGCGTTGGCCGGCACGCGAATTTCCTTCTGCTCGCTGCCCTCGGCCATCTTCGACCACAGCTCGTCCTTGTCGCGATCGTAGATGAACAGGGTCGAGCGCTCCGCCTCGAGAAAATCGGTGCAGGCGTGCATGATGCGGTTGAGCAGCACGTCGAGCTGCAATTCGCTCGAGATCGCCTCGGCGATCGAGAGAAGCTCGATCTCGTCGCGGCGGGCGCGCTCCAGAAGCTCGGCGAGCCGCGCCTCCTCGATGGCGTTCGAGGCTTGGCGGTTGATCGCCTCGAGCAATGTCCGATCGCCGTCGGTGAACGCGCCGCGGCGCTTGTTCAGCACCTGGGTCACGCCGCTCGACTTCCCGTCACGGTTCCGCAGCGGCACGCACAGCATGTTGCGCGTCACGTAGCCGGTCTGGCGATCGACCTCGGGATTGAAGCGCGGGTCCTTGTAGACATCGTCGATGATGACGGGCGCGCCGGACTGGAACACCGCGCCGGCAATTCCAGCGCCTGCCGGGATGCGGATCTCGCGCACGCCCTCGCCGCTCGCCACGCGCGAGAACAGCTCGCCGCCGTCCGGGTCGTTGAGGAAGAGCGTGGCGCGCTCGGCATCGAACACTTCGGTGATGAGCGCGATCATGCGCGGCAGCTGATGGTCGAGCGTGAGATGCTCGGTCACCGTGTCGGAAACTTCGGCGAGAATTGAAAGCCGCCGCAGCAACTCCAGGACGCGGTCGGCCAGCGCGGGGTCGCCGCCGCGCAGCGCCGCGGCGAAATCGCTTTCGCCGACGCCGAACACCGTCTCGAGGACGTTTCGGCCGTCCCGCATCTCCGATCCTCATTTGCCGGACGCAAGTTGGTTAACTATGCGCCCTGGCCGGCCATGCTGACGGGGTCGAAGGTATGGGGTCAACCGAAATTCGAGGGCGGACCCGGCCGTGAATCCGATTGCCCAAGCGGGCGGTTCGATGGACACTGCACGGGCAACGCCTCGCGAGGCCTTTATGTTGAGCACGCATATTCGCGCGCCCGTGACGCTCGCAATCCTTCTCTGCTGCGGATGCGTATACTACCCGCCGCCGTCGCCCCCGCCGCCGGTCGCTGTCGCTGCCGCGCCGGCGCAAGTGGCGCAAGCGGGTCCGACCGCGGCTCCGACCTGCCGCGAGTTTCAGCAGACGATCACCGTCGGCGGCGAGGTGCAGGAGGGCTGGGGCACGACGTGCCTGCAACCGGACGGAAGCTGGAGAGCGGTGACGGCGGCGCAACCGGGCGCACCGGCTCCTCCGCTTGCGGTCGCCGCGGCACCGCCGCCGCCGCCGCCGCCGCCCGCGGTCGCCGTGCCGGTCTATCCGGCCTATTATCCCTATCCTTATTCCTATTCTCCGCCCTACGCCTATGGCGGCGGCATCATCGTGCGCCGCGGCTGGCGCTGAGGCCGATCAGGCGTATTTGAGGCGGTTCGCCTCAGTGAATGCGCTCGGTGACGTCGGGCTCGAGCTTCACGAGCTCGGCCGTGACGCGCGCGATCCACGACCACACGACGCAGCTCAGCTCGTCCGCGCGGCGGCAGTATTTGAGCGCCTCGCGGCCGGCAACCGCAGGGGCGTCCTCGCCATGGCGCTGCACGAGCAGCACCGCCGCCTCCCAGATCTGGCGCTCGCTCGTCATCCGGCCCACGGTCGTCATGGCGGACACTCTCTCCCGCTTGGTCAAGGCCGGGCCGCATACTTCGTTCCCGCCGCAACCCGCACGGACGGGGATAGCCGTCATTCCAGCGCGACCGGACCCAAGGGTTCGATGCGCACGAGGGCGAGACCTTTTCGGGTCATGCCGAGCTGCCGCGCCGCCTTTTCCGAAAGATCGATGGCGCGGCTCTTGATGCCCGGACCGCGATCGTTGATGACGACATTGACCGACTTGCCGTTGCGCAGGTTGGTCACCTTGACCCTAGTGTCGAACGGCAGGCTGCGGTGCGCCGCAGTGAGCTTGCCGGCATCGAAGATCGCGCCGCTCGCGGTCACGCGCCCGTTATGGTCCGGCCCGTACCACGAGGCGACGCCGATCTGCGCCCGCGGATGATGCGCCGCCGGCGCGGGCGGCGGCGGCGGCATGACCGCTGGAAGAGGGGGCACGACCGGCAGCGGCACAGTCAAGGCGGCGTCGCCGGAGCCGTGCGGAAATACAGCCGCAAGGCCCCAGCCCAGGAGACAATAAAGGCAAAATCGCGTGAGGACAGAGTAACCCCGCATGACTCCGCAGCAACGGCCCCTCTGCAGCCTTCGCCCCGAACCGCCAAACGGGAAGGACTTGCCAGCCGTTCCGTGTCATTGAGGTGTCGTTCACGGTTTCTTCGCAAATTCCGCATCGCTGCGTGCGCTGGTCTCGCCCTGGTCAACTTTCGGGCGGAAGCGGCCGCGGCTGCCGGTCGGGGCCGATCGCGACATAGGTGAAGAGCCCTTCGGTCACCTTGACCCGCTCGCCGGTCAGGCTGCGCCGCGCCCAGCTCTCGATCTTGATGGTGACCGAGGTCCGGCCCGTCTTGACGACCGCGGCATAACAGCTCACCTCGTCGCCGACGAAGACCGGCAGGTGGAAGGTCATGCCGGTGATGGCGACGGTCGCCACCCGGCCCTTGGCGCGCCGCCCGGCGACCGAGCCGCCGGCCAGGTCCATCTGCGACAGGACCCAGCCGCCAAAAATGTCGCCGCTTGGATTGGCGTCCGCCGGCATGGCGATGGCGCGGAGCGCCGGCTCGCCGGGATGTTCGCTCATGGCGATGCTCCTTGCGTCCGACGCGACCAGATGTTGTGATCTTCCGCCTCGGCGCTACAGTATGATGGGTTCATAGGAAGCATGGCCGACCTCTTCGACAATCTTGCCCGCAAGCCGCAATCGGACGGCTATTCCGCCAAGGACATCGAGGTCCTCGAAGGGCTCGAGCCGGTGCGGCGCCGGCCCGGCATGTATATCGGCGGCACCGACGAGCGCGCCCTCAATCACCTCGTCGCCGAAGTGCTCGACAACGCCATGGACGAGGCGGTGGCCGGGCACGCGAGCCACATCGAACTGCACCTCAACGCCGACGGCAGCGTCACGGTGCGCGACAACGGCCGCGGCATCCCGGTCGATCCGCATCCGAAATTCCCCAAGCAGTCGGCGCTCGAGATCATCCTCACCATGCTGCATTCCGGCGGCAAGTTCTCGGGCGAGGCGTACAAGACCTCGGGCGGGCTGCATGGCGTCGGCGTCTCCGTGGTGAACGCGCTCAGCGACTGGCTCAAGGTGGAGGTCTGCGCGCGATCGCCGCAGCTACGTGCAAGAATATGTCCGCGGCAAGCCCAAGACCAAGTTGAAGGATGCCGGCGCGGTCCACAACAAGCGCGGCACGATGGTGAGCTTCCATCCCGACCCGCAAATCTTCGGCGCCAGCCTGCACTTCAAGCCGGCGCCGCTCTATCGCATGGCGCGTGCCAAAGCCTATCTCTTCCGCGGCGTCGAGATCCGCTGGTGGTGCGATCCGGCGCTGCCGCGGCCCGACGACGTGCCGCAGGAAGAGCGCCTCCATTTCCCGGGCGGCCTGATCGATTATCTCGACGGCGAGCTCGACGGGCGCGAGACCATCGCCAACCGCCCGTTCGCCGGCGAGGCCGAGTTCAGCGAGGGCGGCCGCGTCGAATGGGCGATCGCGTGGCCGTTGGATCTCGAAGGCCATCTCGCGTCTTATTGCAACACCGTGCCGACGCCCGAAGGCGGCACGCACGAGGCAGGATTGCGCAGCGCGCTGACGCGGAGCCTGCGCGCCTATGGCGAATTGGCCGGCAACCGCCGTGCGGCGCAGATCGCGCCCGAGGACGTGGTCGCCGGCGCGGTCGCGATCCTGTCGCTGTTCATCCGCGAGCCGCAATTCCAGGGCCAGACCAAGGAGCGGCTCGCCTCGAGCGAGGCGACGCGGCTCGTCGAGGGCGCGCTCAAGGACCGCTTCGACCATTGGCTTTCGGAGGATCCGCAGAACGCGCGCGCGCTCATGGACGCGGTCATCGAGCGCGCCGAGGACCGGCTGCGGCGCAAGCAGGAGCGCGAGCTCGAGCGCAAGACCGCGACGCGAAAACTCCGTCTTCCGGGCAAGCTTGCCGATTGCGCGCGCTCGGCCGCGAGCGGCACCGAGATCTTCCTGGTCGAGGGCGACAGCGCCGGCGGCTCGGCGAAGCAGGCGCGCGACCGCGAGACGCAGGCGATCCTGCCGTTGCGCGGCAAGATCCTGAACGTCGCGAGCGCCACCGCCGACCGGCTGAAGCAGAACCAGGAGCTGGCCGATCTGGTGCAGGCCTTGGGCGCGGGCTCGGGCGAGCGCTACCAGGACGACAAGCTGCGCTACGAGCGCGTCATCATCATGACCGATGCCGATGTCGACGGCGCGCACATCGCCTCGCTGCTGATGACGTTCTTCTTCCGCGAGATGCCCGGCCTCGTCGCGAAGGGGCATCTCTTCCTCGCATCGCCGCCGCTCTACCGGCTGCAGCACGGCCAGGAGACGGTGTACGCGCGCGACGACGCGCACAAGGACGAGCTGCTCGGCACCGTCTTCAAGGGCAAGGGCAAGATCGAGGTGAGCCGCTTCAAGGGCCTCGGCGAGATGCCGCCGCGCCAGCTGCGCGAGACCACCATGGACCCGGCGACCCGCCTCCTGCTCCGGGTGACCGAGGCGGAGCAGACCTCGGCCGCCGAGCTGGTCGAGACGTTGATGGGCCGCAAACCCGAGCTGCGCTTCGCCTTCATCCAGGAAAAATCCAGGTTTGCCAAGGACTTGGACATCTGAAGGCGGACCCAGCCGGCGAGCGCCGAATTGGCTTCGTTCGGCGAAATCGTGTTCGTTCGCGAAATTGGCTTCGTTCGATAATTTGACCGAGCCGGTACTTTTTGCTCCCTCTGAGGCGAATTGGGTTCGTTCGGCAAATTGCGTCCGTTCGCGAAATTGGCTTCGTTCGGTAATTTCGCATCTTCGTCCCCGTGCGCAGCGGGCGAAGCGCACGAAGGCGACGGGCGCACGTTTTCAGCGTTCAATATGGGAGGGCGGCGCCATGCGGGCAAGCGGAGTGATTGGCATTTTGATCGCCGCGGGGCTGGCGCTGGCGGCGCCGGCCACGGCGGCCGAGACCATCGTCACCGGGCTCATCGGCTCGCCCAATTCCGGGGCGTGGCCTTATTACATCGGCATCGACAAGGGATACTTCGCCGCGGCCGGCATTACGCTCGACCTCGTCTATGTGCCGACTGCGCCGGGGCTCATCCAGGAGCTGGCCGGCGGCTCGCTCGACATCGTCGGCACGATCGGCGCGGTCGAGCCGATCCACGCCATCGAGAAGGGCGCGCCGGTCGCGATCCTGCGCATCGTCGGCCGCGTCACGCCCTATGAGATGCTGGCGCAACCCTCGATCCAGAAATTCGAGGACCTGAAAGGCAAGACCATCTGCATCGGCGGCCTGCGCGACATCAACCGCGTCTATCTCAATCGCATCGCCGAGGCGCATGGGCTGAAGGACGGCGATTACGACATCGTCGTCATCGGCAACACGGCGCAGCGTTTCGCCGCGCTGAAATCGGGCACGGTCGATGCCACCATGCTGGTACCGCCGGTGAATTTCATCGCCGAGAAGGCCGGGTTCAGGAACATCGGCATGATCAAGGACTATACCGAGGATCTGCCGATGGGCGCCGCCGACGTGTCGCTCGCCTGGGCGCAAAAGCACCGCGACACGGCCAAGCGCCTCGTCGCCGTGCTCGACCGCTCGATCGCCTGGTTCGACGACGACAACAACCGCGACGAGGCGATCGACATCCTGCAGCGCCTGATGAAGGGCGACCGCGACGAGGTCGCCCAGGCCTACGACCTGATGCGCCGGATCGACGGGTTCGAGCGCAGCAACAAGGTGTCGCGCGCCAAGCTCCGCAACCTCATCGCCGCGATGAAGGCGATGGGCGACATCGAAGGCACGACGCCGCCCGAGCGCCTCGTGCTCCAAGGCGTGACGGAGCTCAGCGACTAGCTCACGCCACGTAGTCGGGCCGCGCCGGGGCGAAGATGTCGAGATTGAGCGCGGGCTTGTCGCCGACCAGCACGGCGTGATGCATGACGTTGGGCGGCACCACGGCGAGGCCGCCCGGACCCAGCCGCAGCACCCGGTCGCCGATGTGGAAATCGACGACGCCGTCGAGGATATAGACGATCTGCTCGTGCGGATGGGAATGGGGGCTGAGCGTGTGGCCCGGCGAGATGCGATGGAGCGCCAGCGTCGCGCGCTCGCCGGTGAAGGCCTTGCGCTCGATGCCGGGGCGAATGGTGCGCCACTCCATCTTCTCCCAATCGACGTGATGCGGACTCATCTGTCCTCCTTCGATCCGCGGAAAGCCGCATTCTATCGCGCCTTTGTCGAATTTGAGCAACGCGGTTCCGGGCATGGCGATCGACAAGCTCGCCGCCATGATCGCCACCGTCGTCGGCCGCGAAGTCCGCGACCAGATCAGCGTGGCCTGATATTCTCCCACGATCGTTGCGAGCGGTTGGCCTGTGGAGCGCCGAGCCTTGACCTTTCCCTATCTCCTGCCGCCGCTCGATCTCGCGGCGCCGTTCGACCGGCACCGCGCCGTGGTGCGGCCGGAATGGGTTGACGGGAACGGGCACATGAATGTGGGTTTCTATGTCGTCGCGTTCGACCACGCGACCGATACGATCTCGGAGCAACTCGGCGTCGATTGGCGCTATGTCGAGCATCGCCTCGGCCGCATCTTCGTGGTCGAGGCGCACGTGACCTACGAGCGCGAGCTTCTGGCCGGCGATCCCATTCGCATCACGACCCAGCTCCTCGACCAGGACGAGAAGCGCGCGCATCTCTTCCACGCGATGTATCACGGCGGGCAGGGGTTTCTCGCCGCCACCAACGAGCTGCTGCTGCTCCACGTGGGGTTCGAGACGCGCCGCGCGGCGCCCTGGGCGCGCGAGACAGGCGAGCGGCTCGAAGCCATGGCGGCTTCGCACCGGGCCCTTCCCCGCCCGGCCCAGGCCGGGCGCGCCATCGCGCTGAGACGCCCGCGTTAACCATCCGATCTTGGCGGAACCTTAACTCTTCGCGGCTAGAAAACGCGGGGAAGCGGGGACCTTGAATGCGCGGGCCGGCCGAAATCGATCTTTCGCAGCAATTCGCCGACAAGGCCTTGAAGGCCATGATCGCTCATGAGATCGCGCCGACGCCGCAGAATTACGCGGTCTGGTATACCTATTCCGCCGGCACGCTGCCGGAATTGACCCGCACGCTCGACATCCTCCTGTCGAACAAGCAGCACTTCACGCCGGATCTCAGTGCCGAGCTCTATGCGCGCTTCTTCGACGCCTCGGGCCAGCTCGGCATCCTGACCGACGCCGGCGGACGGCTCACGCACATCGTCGACCAGGTCAGGAAGCACATCGAAACCGCGACGGGCGAGGCCACCGCCTTCGGCCGCACGCTGGACGATTTCTCCGAGGCGATCGGCGACGGCGACGAGCCGACCACCATCCGCGCCCTCGTCGCCGACCTCGTGGTCGAGACGCAGCGCGTCGCCGAGCGCAACCGCACGCTCGAAGAGAGGCTCACCAAGGCCTCGGGCGAGGTGAGCGAGCTGAAGCAGCACCTCGAGACCGTGCAGCGCGAGGCGCTGACCGACGCGCTGACCGGCATCCCGAACCGGAAATCGTTCGACACGCGGCTCAGGGAAGCGGCGCGCGACGCCATGGAGGGCGACGAGCATCTCTGCCTGCTGATCGCCGATATCGACCATTTCAAGCGCTTCAACGACACCTACGGCCATCAGATCGGCGACCAGGTGCTGCGCCTCGTGGCGCGAACGCTGACCGACTCCGTCAAGGGCCGCGACACGCCCGCGCGCTTCGGCGGCGAGGAATTCGCCATCATCCTGCCGCAGACATCGCTTGCCGCCGCGCAGACCGTCGCCGAGCATATCCGCCAGGGGCTGATGCGCCGCAAGGTGGTGGGCCGCGACAAGAGCCGCGATTACGGCAGCGTCACCATTTCGTTCGGCGCCGCCGAGTATCGCCCGGGCGAGCCGCTCGCCACGTTCGTCGATCGTGCCGACGCCGCGCTCTATCGCGCCAAGCGCGACGGCCGCAACCGCGTCGCGGTCGAGGAAAAGGAAGTGGAAGAGGCGAAGGCCTAGCCTGCGCCCGAAGGCCCGCCCGAGAACCACGGCAGCCAGCCGGTCCAGGCAAGCCACGCCATCGCAAATCCGACCGAGACGAGGGTCGCCGGAACGCCGACGCGGGCATAGTCGGCGAAGCTCAAACGCACGCCATAGGCCTCGGCCCGCTCGACCACGATGAGGTTCGAGAGCGAGCCCGTCAGCAACAGATTGCCCGAGAGCGACGACAGCACCGCAAGCGCATAGAGCGCGCCTTGCGGCGGGTTTGGCCAAACCTGCAGCAGCAGGATCACCGACGGCACGTTACCGATCACGTTGCTCGAGAACAGCGTGAGCGGCGCCAGCACGGCAAGATTGTCCGGCAGCAGCCGGTGCTGGTCGAGCCAGGTCAGCGCCGAATAGGGAATGCCGGTGTCGGCGAGCGCGCCGGTGATGGCGAAAAGGCACACGAACAGGAGGAGAAGCGGCCAGTCCACGCCGGCGATCATGCTACGGCTGGTGATCTTGCGGTTCGACAACAGGATCGCCGCGATCAGGAGGCCGCCGATCTCGCGCGGGAGCGGCGTCATGAACAGCCCCAGGAGCACCGCCATCGCGATGAACCCCTTCACCGTCTGGTTGCGGTCGTAGGGATGGCGCGGCACTTCCGGTATCTCGCGCGTCGCCGCCATGACCGTGCCGTCGATCCGGTCGTGCCACAGGAGCCAGATCACCGCGAAGAAGGCCAAAAGCCCGACCGCCGCCGGCACGGCGCAGGTCCCGAGGAACACGCCGAAGTTCAGATTGCCGAGCTGGCCGATCAGGATGTTCTGCGGATTGCCGATGAGCGTCGCGGCCGAGCCCGCGTTGCTCGCACCGCAGAGAGCGATGAGGAAGGGCCGCGGGTCCAAGCCCTGCGAGCGCGCCCCGGCGATGAGGAGCGGCGCCATCGAGAACACCAATATGTCGTTCGCAAGAAGCGCCGAAAGCCCGCCGCAGACGCCCACGGTGAGCGCCAGAAGAAGCGCCGGGCTCGCACGTTTCGACACGATCCAGCCGACGCAAAGATCGAAAAAGCCCGCCACCGCGAACTGCGCCGAGATGATCATCAGCGCGAACAGCAGCACGAGGGTCGAGGTGTCGATGCTGGATCCGAGATCGTCGAGCGTCGTCGTCTCGGTGCCGAGGAGCGCGATGACGCCCAGAAGCGCGATGCCGGTGCGGTCCACCTGCAGCCACGGCAGCCGTCCCGCCGCCATGCCGAGATAGGTGAAGACGAAGACCAGGATGATGATGGCGGCGTGCACGGGACGGCGGCGGGTTTCTGGGGCGGGGGCATGATAACAGCTATCGGCTGCCCGCTGTCAGCCTCAGCTAAACCGCGAAAAATGCCTGAAAATGGCCTCTCCGCGGCGACTCGGGACACGAAAGAAAGGCTGACGCCTGATAGCTGAAAGCTGAGAGCTAAGCTATATAGCTTCCATGCAGGATCAGTCCGTCGCAGCCGCCGAGGCGTCGTTTTTCGCCGGCCTCAACGAGGCGCAGCGCGCGGCCGTCGAGGCGATCGACGGGCCGGTCCTGGTGCTGGCCGGCGCCGGCACGGGCAAGACCCGGGTCCTGACGACGCGGCTCGCGCATATCCTCGCGACGCGGCGCGCCTTCCCGTCGCAGATCGTCGCCGTCACCTTCACCAACAAGGCGGCGCTCGAGATGCAGCGAGCGGCTCGAGCGCATGATCGGCCGGGCGGCCGATGGGCTGTGGCTCGGCACGTTCCATTCGATCGCCGCGCGCATCCTGCGCCGCCACGCCGAGGCGGTCGGCCTCAAGCCCAATTTCACCATTCTCGACGCCGACGACCAGCTCCGCCTGGTGAAGCAGATCGCCGAGGCCGAGCGGGTCGACGACCGCGCAGCACCCCCGCGCGCGCTCCATGCGCTGTTCGAGCGCTGGAAGGACCGCGGCCTCGTGCCCGACAAGGTGCCGGAAGCCGAAGCGGGCGAGATCGCCGACGGCCGCGCCATCGCGCTCTACCGCCTCTACCAGGAGCGGCTCTTGACGCTCAACGCCGCCGATTTCGGCGACCTGCTGCTGCACAATCTGACGCTGTTCGGCGCCAATGCCGGCAATCCTCGCGCAATATCAGGAGCGCTTTCGCTATATCCTGGTGGACGAATATCAGGACACCAACGTCGCGCAGTATCTGTGGCTGCGGCTTTTGGCGCAGCGCCACCGCAATCTGTGCTGCGTCGGCGACGACGACCAGTCGATCTATAGCTGGCGCGGCGCCGAGATCGGCAACATCCTGCGCTTCGAGAAGCCGATTTCCCCGGCGCCAAGATCATCCGGCTCGAGCAGAACTACCGCTCGACGCCGCACATCCTCGCCGCCGCCTCGGGCCTCATCGCCAAGAACGAGGGCCGGCTCGGCAAGACGCTGTGGACTTCGAGGCGGCGAGGGCGAGCGCGTCGTCATGCGCGGCCTGCGCGACGGCATCGAGGAGGCGCGCTGGGTCGGCGAGGAGATCGAGGCGCTGCAGCGGCAAGCGGCGAATCGCTGTCGCAAGATCGCCATCCTGGTGCGCGCCGGCTTCCAGACCCGCGAGTTCGAAGAGCGGTTCCTCACACTGGGCCTGCCCTATCGCGTCATCGGCGGCCCGCGCTTCTACGAGCGCCAGGAAATCCGCGACGCGCTCGCCTATCTCCGCCTCATCCACCAGCCGGCGCGACGATCTCGCATTCGAGCGCATCGTCAACGTGCCGCGCCGCGGCATCGGCACGCAGACCTTGCAGGCGCTCCACACGCTCGCGCGCGCCGAGCGACTGCCGCTCGCCGAAGCGGCCGCGCGCCTTCTCGGCACCGACGAGCTGAAGCCTGCCGCGCGCCGCGCGCTCGGCGATTTCCTTGTCGCGCTGGCGCGCTGGCGCAATGTCGCCGAGGCGAAGCCGCATCCCGAGCTTGCCGCCATCGTGCTCGACGAATCGGGCTACACCGCGATGTGGCAGGCAGGACAAGTCGCCCGACGCGCCGGGCCGGCTCGAGAACCTGAAAGAGCTGGTCGACGGCGATGGCCGAGTTCGAAAGCCTGGCGGGCTTCCTCGAGCATGTGAGCCTGGTCATGGAGAATGTCGCGGGCGGCGCCCAGCGACATGGTCAGCCTGATGACGCTTGCACAGCGCCAAGGGGCTCGAATTCGACATCGTGTTCCTGCCGGGCTGGGAGGACGGGCTGTTCCCGAACCAGCGCTCGATGGAGGAGCACGGCTTGAAAGGCCTCGAGGAAGAGCGGCGGCTTGCCTATGTCGGACTGACGCGCGCGCGACGCCGCGTCTTCGTCTCCTATGCGGCGGTGCGGCGCATCCACGGGCAATGGCAGCCGACCCTGCCGTCGCGCTTCCTCGGCGAGCTGTCCGGCCGAACATGCCGAGACGCGGGCCGAGCCCGGCCTCTATCCGCGCGCCGACGCGCTCGGCGAGGATTGGAGCATCGTCGCGCGGCCGAAGCTCGAAGCCGTGCGCATGGCGCTGGCCGCGCGAACGGCGCTTGCGCCCCCTGCGCCGCCGCGGCGCGCGCCAGCCGGAGGCTTCGCCGCGGGCGACCGCATCTTCCACCAGAAATTCGGCCACGGCACGGTGCAGCGCGGCCGAGGGCAACAAGCTCGCCATCGCGTTCGACAAGGCCGGCGACAAGATGGTGATGGACAGCTTCGTCGAGAAGGCGTGAGCGGCGTGGCAAGGCGTTCCGCCGCGCTGTGGCGCGTCCTGTGCAGCGTGCGCGACGTGGCTTCGGCCGAGGCGGCGGCGCGCGCGTTCGACCCTGCCGTCGTAAGCGTCAGCGCGTTCGCCGCGGACGGCGATTGGCGCGTCGAGGGATTGACGTTCGAGAAACCCGACCGCGCGGCAATCGAGGCCAATCTCGCGCTGCAATGGCTCGGACGCGGCGAGGCGCCGGCCATTCTCATCGAGCGCCTGGCCGAGCGCGACTGGCTCGACGAGAACCAGAAGAGCTTTGCCGCCGGTCGCGGCGGGACGGTACTTCGTCCATCCGACGAGCTGGCGCGGGCGCGTGCCCCGCGGCCGCATCGCGCTTGCGATCGACGCCGCGACCGCGTTCGGCACCGGCGAGCACGGTTCCACGCGCGGCTGCCTTCTCGCACTCGACCTGCTCGCGCGGCGGCGGCGCTTTCGCCGCGTGCTCGACATGGGACGCGGCACCGGGATCCTCGCCATGGCCGCGGCGCAGGACCTGGCGCGGCAGGATCGCCGCCTGCGACATCGATCCCGAGGCGGTGCGCGTTGCCCGCCGCAATGTTGCGGTGAACGGGCTTCGCCCGGCTCTGACGCCGCGCCGGGCGCATGATTACGGCGAGCGCGCGCTCGCGCGGCAGGCGCCCTACGATCTCGTTCTGGCCAACATCCTGGCGCGGCCGTTGATGATGATGGCGCGCGATCTCGCCCGCGCGCTGGCGCCCGGCGGCGTTGCCGTGCTCGGCGGCTTCCTGCCGTGGCAGGAAGCATCGTTGCTGGCGGCGCATCGCATGTGCCGCTTCGCGCTGCGGCGGCGCATCGTCGTCGATGGCTGGTCCACTTTCATCATGTCCCGGAGCGAATTCACCGCATGACCGCGCTGCAAGCGATCCTCACCGCCATCCTGCAAGGCGTGACCGAGCTTTTCCCGGTGTCGAGCCTCGGCCACGCCGTCGTGCTGCCGCGGCTCCTCGGCTGGCACATCGACCAGGACGCGCCCGACTACCTGCCGTTCCTCGTCGTGCTGCATCTCGGCACGGCGGCGGCGCTGCTTGGCTATTTCTGGCGCGACTGGTGGGAGATCGCGACCGCGTTCGTCGGCATCGGCGCGCCGGACGAGCGGCGGGCGAACTGGCGGCTCCTGTGGCTCATCGTCGTGGCGACGATCCCGGCGGTGATCCTGGGCTTTGCGCTCGAGAAATGGTTCCGCTCGCTGTTCGGCGCGCCGGCGGTGGCGGCGTCATTCCTCATCGTCAACGGCTTCGTGCTGTTCGCGGGCGAGCGGTTGCGGCGCCGCTCCGGCGAGCGCAGGCTCGACCGAGATGAGCTGGCGCGAGGCGCTGGTCATCGGACTCTGGCAAAGCACGGCGCTCGTCCCCGGCATCTCGCGCTCGGGCGCCACCATGGTCGGCGGGCTGCTCATGGGGTTCCATCACCGCGAGGCGGCGCATTTCTCGTTCCTCATCGCGACGCCGGTGATCCTCGGCGCCGCCGTGCTCGAAGTGCCGAAGCTCGTCCACGCGCATCAGGGGATCGGCGGCGTCGCCTGGATCGCCGGCGCCGTCGCCGGCGTCATCGCGTGGCTCAGCGTCGCCTTCCTCATGCGCTATTTCCGGCGCCACGATTTCGAGGCGCTCGACCCCTTCGCCTATTACTGCTGGGCGGCGGGCGCCATCGCGCTAGGGCTGCTGCTGTTCGTACTTTAGAGTGTTATCGCTTCAAGTTGAACCACTCGATCGTCATCCCGGCGAAAGCCGGGATCCAGGACCGTCGGCACGTCGCTTGCTCTGGGTCCCCGCCTTCGCGGGGACGACGGGAACAACCGATTCGATTTGGATAAAACACGCTTTAGACGACGTGGTCGGGCGCGAGCCGGCAGGCGTGCTCGGGGTCAGTCTCGACCTGGATCGTGACGTGGCCGATGGCGAAGCGGTCGTGCAGCTCGGTCGCGATCTCGGCGAGGGTCTCGTCGCCGGGATGGCCCGCGGGCATCACGATATGCGCCGTGAGCGCGGTCTCGGTCGTGCTCATCGGCCAGATGTGCAGGTCGTGCACGGCGCTGACGCCTTTGCGCCGCGCCAGATGCTCGCGCACGCGCTCGGCGTCGATCGCCTCCGGCACCGCGTGCAGCGCCATGTCGAGCGCCTGGCGCAGGAGGCGCCAGGTCGCGACCACGATAATGACCGCGACCGCGATGCTGACAGCCGGATCGAGGCGCTGCCAGCCGGTGAGAAGGATGACGCCGCCCGAGGCGGCGACTCCAAGGCTCACCGCCGCGTCGGCCGCCATGTGCGTGTAGGCCGCCCTGACGTTCAAATCGGCATGCGCCGCGCCGCCGAGCATGAGCGCCGTCACCCCGTGCACGCCAACGCCGACGAGCGCCACCGCGATGACGGTGAGCCCCAGCACCGGCGCCGGTGCGGCAAGCCGCTCGGCCGATTCGAGGATGATCGCGCCGACCGCGATCAGGAGGATGATCGCGTTGAACAGCGCGACGAGGATCGAGAAGCTGCCGAGGCCATAGGTATAGCGCGCGCTCGGGCTTCTTCGCGCCAACAGGCTCGCGGCCCACGCCGCGGCGAGGCTCAGCACATCGGCGAGATTGTGGCCGGCATCGGCCAGCAGCGCGATCGAATTGCCGAGCACGCCATAGACCGTCTCGACCCCGACGAAAGCGAGATTGAGCGCGGTGCCGATGGCGAGAATGGCGGGCGTGCCGTCGTGACGATGGCCGTGACCGCCATGATCGTGGCGGCCCTCATGCGCGTGGTCGTGGCCATGGGCGTGCGCCATGGCCCGGTACTTTGCCCGAGCGCGGGCTTAGCGTCGAGTGGCGCTTCAGCTCACGCGGCGTGACGGTAGCCGCGAATCGGCGCTCCGGAGGGCGGCACGGTGCGCGCCGGCTCCTTCGCCAGGATATAGGGGATTTCCGATCGGCTGATGCCGATGTCGGCGAGCGAGCGGTCATCGAGGGCGGCAAGCTCCCGATAGGCCTGCTCGCGCCGGCGCCAATCCTCGTAGCGCTCGGCCAAGTCCTTGAAAAGACGGAACAACATGTCTTTTCTCCGCAGTTATGTTGCACTGCAGAAAAGGTAAGCACTATTGACCTATGTGAGAAGACTGCTCCTGGCATTCCTGCCCATCGCAGCGCGCATGGAATGGCTTCAGGCAAGCGCCGTGCGATCACCGTCGCGCAGCAGGTGCGGGGCGCCGTAGCTGCGCATGACCTGCTCGGGATCGCGCTCCCCTTCGGGCGCGAGCGAGGCGGCGCCGAGCTTGCGCGAATAATCGACCAGCGCCTGTCCGAAGGACCTGCGCTCGCCCTCGAAGCGGGCAAGTGCCCCGTCGATGTCGTGCGGCGCTGCCGCGAGCGAGTCGGCCAGCGACACGGCATCGAGCGCCGCCTTGGTGATGCCGGCCGCGACATGCGGGCGGGCGATGAAGGCGGCGTCGCCGATGAGCGCGGCGCGGCCGAACACCATGCGCGGCACTTCGAGATCGGTGATCGCCTGGAGCAGCGGCTGCGCCGCGCACGCGACGATACCGGCGACGACCGGCGGCAGCAGCGTGCGCGCATCGGCGCGCATGGCTGTGATCGCCTCGCGCCGAATGAGCGACGGCGGGATCGCAAATTCGTGGTCGCGGCCCGCTTCGTCCGTCATGAGGCCGCGCATCCGCGCCTCGTCGGCCGGGCGGTACCAGATGAAGTAATAGCGGCGATGGCCCGGGCGCACATCGTCGTCGCGGCCAGGGATCGGCATCGACAGGCTCATCTCGCCTTCGGGGAAGGCAAAGACGATGCAGTCGGACAGGAGCGCGTGCTCTGCGGACGAAAGCTCGCTCTCCTCGATGACGCCGCGCCAGGCGATGTAGCCGGCGTAGCGCGGCTGCACCTCGGGCAGAAACTGACGTCGCACCGTCGAATGGACGCCGTCGCATGCTACGAGCAGATCGCCAGTCTCGCGCCCGCCATCGGCGAAATGCGCGATGACGGCGCTTCCCTCCTGCTCCACGCGTTCGAGCGCGCGGCCGGGGAAGACGATCGCGTCCGGCACCGCGGCGCGCAGCGGGCGATAGATCCGCGACCACGAGCCGGTGAGCCAGGGCCGCGGGACGCGCCGCACCTCGGCTCCGCCGCGATCGAGCCACAAGAGCGACGAGACCGGAACGCCGGTCGAGGGAGAAATCTCGGCGCCGACGCGGCGCATGACCTGGAACAGCTCGTTGGACAGGCCGAGCCCCGCGCCGCGGCCGGAAAGATCGCCCGCCGTCTTCTCGAACACGGCTGCGTCCCAGCCGATGGCGCGCAAAAGGCAGGCGGCGAAAAGCCCGCCGACCGAGCCGCCGATCACCAATGCCCGCGGCACCGCATCCCTCCCCTGCCCCATCGCCTCGCTGCCGCCCTAGTCATATCATGCCGCAATGATGCTCGAGGTCGAAAGCCTCACTGCCTGCTATGGCGAAAGCCAGGTTCTGTTCGGCGTCTCGTTCGCGATCGAAGCGGGCGAGGTCGTGACGCTCCTTGGCCGCAACGGCATGGGCAAGACGACGACGGTCGGCGCGGTGATGGGCATCGTGCCGCCCGCGGGCGGGACGATCCGCTTCGAGGGAAGCGATATCGCCGGGCTGCCCTCATATCGCATCGCCCAGCTCGGCCTCGGGCTCGTGCCGGAGGGGCGGCAGGTCTTTCCCAACCTCACCGTGCGCGAGAATTTGATCGCGACCGCCGCCAACCGCAGCGGCGGCGCGCGGCGCTGGGACCTCGATTCCGTGCTCGGGCTGTTTCCGGCGCTGGCCGAGCGGCTCGACAGTTTCGGCGCGCTGCTCTCGGGCGGCGAGCAGCAGATGCTGGCCGTGGGACGCGCGCTCATGACCAATCCGCGCCTTTTGATTTTGGACGAGGCGACCGAGGGATTGGCGCCGCTGGTGCGCACCGAAATCTGGCGCGCGCTCGCGACCTTGAAGGCGGCGGGACAGTCGATCCTGGTGATCGACAAGAATGTCGCGGCGCTTACCCGCGTCGCCGACCGCCACTACGTGCTCGAAAAGGGCCAGATCGTGTGGCAGGGCACGTCCGCAGCGCTCGCCGCCGACGTCGAGTTGCAGCACCGCTATTTGGGCGTGTAGCGCGCCTCGAGTGCGTCCCACTGAGGCTTGCCGACGAGGGCCTGGCGCTCGGCGAACGGCATCAGGCGCGGCAACACGCCGTCGAGCGAGCCGGTCTCGCGCAGATGCGCCAGCACATCCTTCATGGCCGAAAGCGCCGCCTGGAGCGCCGCGTTGGCATAGAGCACGAGCGCGAAGCCCATGCGCTGGAGATCCGCGCGCGGCAGCATCGGCGTGAGGCCGCCGACGACGAGGTTCGCGACCTGCGGCACGGCGAGCGATGCCGGGATGCGCGCCATATCGGCCTCGCTCTGCGGCGCCTCGACGAAAGTGAGGTCGGCGCCCGCCTCGATATAGAGCTGCGCGCGCGCCAGCGCGTCTTCGATCCCGTTGCCGGCGATGGCATCGGTGCGGGCGATGATGAGGAAGTCGGGATCGCGCCTTGCATCGACCGCGGCGCGCACCTTGGCCGCCATTTCGGACGCTGCGATCACGGTCTTGCCGGCGAAATGGCCGCAGCGCTTCGGGAACTCCTGGTCCTCGAGCTGCACGGCATTGGCGCCGGCGCGCTCCAGCACGCGGATCGTGCGGGTGAGGTTGAGCGCGTTGCCGAAGCCCGTATCGGCATCGACGATGAGCGGCACTTCGACCGCCTCGCGCATCGCCGCGACGTTCGACGCCAGCTCGGTCAGCGTGACGAGGCCGATATCGGGCACGCCGAGATAGGCATTGGCGATGCCGGCGCCGGTGACATAGACGGCGGGAAATCCCATGCGCTCGATGAGGCGCGCCGCGAGCGCGTCGGCCGCACCCGGAACGATGGCGCCAGCGCCCTTGTGCAGCGCGCGGCGCAGTGCTTTGTTGAGCTCGCTCATATGACGCGACCTTAGGCCAAGCCCGCAATGGCGACAATCGACACACCCGTCCTCATCGCCGGCGCCGGACCGGTCGGGCTCGCGCTTGCGGGCGAGCTCGGCTGGCGCGGCATCCCCTGCCTTCTCGTCGAAAAGGGCGACGGCTCGATCTACCAGCCGAAGATGGACCTCGTGGGCATCCGCACGATGGAGTTCTGCCGGCGCTGGGGCATCGTCCCCTGGGTCGAGGCGACGCCCTACCCGCGCGACTATCAGCAGGACAATGTCTATGTCTCGTCCGTGTGCGGCTTCGAATTCGGACGCGACCGTTTCCCCGGCATGAACGGCGAAAGGCCGCCGCCGCAAAGTCCGCAGCATCGCGAGCGCTGCCCGCAGGACATGTTCGATCCGGTGCTGAAGCGCTTCGCCACGAGTTTTCCCCACGTCGGCCTGCGCTATCACGCGGAGCTTCTTTCATTCGAGGAGCACGAGGGCGGCGTCACCGCGACGATCTCCGACCCGCGCACCGGCGCGCGCGAGACCGTTGCGGCGCAATACCTTGTCGGCTGCGACGGAGCGGCGAGCACGGTGCGCCAATCGCTCGGCATCGACATGGCGGGCAACCCGGTCCTCACCTACACGACCAACGCGATCTTCCGCTGCGCCAATTTCCTCGAGCTGCACGGCAAGGGCGAGGCCTATCGCTATATCTGCATCGGCGCCGAGGGCACCTTCGCCACCATCGTCGCGATCAACGGCCGCGACCGGTTCCGCTTTTCGATGGTCGGCGACGAGAACAAGCGCACCTACGACGAGAGCGAAGTGCGCAGCCTCATCGTCAAGGCGATGGGCCGCGAATTCGATTTCGAGGTGCTGACCATCGTGCCGTGGATCAGGCGCGAGCTGGTGGCCGACCGCTATGGCGGCCCTCGCGTCTTCATCGCCGGCGACGCCGCGCACCTCACCTCGCCCACCGGCGGCTTCGGCATGAACATGGGCATCCAGGACGCGATCGATCTCGGCTGGAAGCTCGAGGCGATGCTCGGCGGCTGGGGCGGCAAGAACCTTCTCGCGTCGTACGAGGTGGAGCGGCGCCCGGTCGCGATCCGCAACGTGCGCGAGGCGAGTGGCAATTTGCGCCGCATGCTGTCGCCGCGCAACGAGCGCGTGCCGCCCGAGGCTTTTTTGCCCGGCCCTGAAGGCGAGCGCGCGCGCAAGGAATTCGGCGAGAAATTCAGCGCGCTCATGCGGCGCGAATGGTTCACGCTCGGCATTCACCTGGGCTATCGCTACGAGGGCTCGCCCGTGATCGTGCCGGACGGCACACAAGAGCCGCCCGACACGGTTTCAACATACGAGCAGACCGCGCGGCCCGGCCATCGCGCGCCGCATGTCTGGCTCGAGCCCGGGAGATCGACTATCGACCTTTACGGACGCGGCTTCGTGCTGCTGCGCTTCGATCCGGCCGCCGACGCATCTTCGCTCGAAGCAGCCGCGCGCGCGAAGGGCGTGCCGCTCGCGCGGGTCGATCTCGGGCATGAGGATGCTGCGCGCGCCTACCAGCGAAAACTCGTGCTGGTGCGGCCCGACGGCCATGTCGCCTGGCGCGGCGACGAGGGCGCGGACGCCGCGCGCATCATCGACACCGTGCGCGGCGCGGCGTAAAAGAGGCGCAACAAGGACATATCGGGAGGCCACAATGCGCTCGATCCGGATTGCAGCCTTCGTGGCCATCGCGGCATCGGCCTCGCTCGCCGCCGCGCGCGCCGAGGAGCCCGTGCCGCTGCGCATCGGCTGGGTCGTGGTGCCGTCCGACCTGGCGCCCGTGATGCTGGCGAAGCCGGGCCTCGCACCGCATGCCGGCAAGAGCTACAAGCCCGAGCTCACGCATTTCTCGGGCACCTCCACCATCGTGACGGCGCTTGCCGCGGGCGAGCTCGACATGGCGGCGATCGCCTACTCGACGCTCGCGATCGCGATCGAGAATGCGGGGCTGACCGATATCCGCGTCATCGCCGATTCCTTCATGGACGGCGTCGACGGCTATCATACCAACGACTACATGGTCCGGAACGACAGCCCGTTCCGCACGATCGAGGATCTGAAGGGCAAGAGCCTCGCCACCAACGAGGCCGGCAGCGCCATCGACATGGCGCTCCGCGCCAATCTCGCCAAGCACGACATGCGCGACAAACGCGACGTCACCATCATCGAGGTGCGCTTTCCCGACATGAAGGCGACGCTGAAGGAGGGCAAGGTCGATCTCATCGCCGCCGCCTCGCCGTTCGACTACGACCCGGAGCTTCGGTCGTTCGCCCGCACGCTCTTCACGCAGAAGGACGGCATGGGCCCGACCGAGATGATCATGCGCGTCGTGCGCGGCGCCTATATCAAGGAGCACCGCGCCGCGCTGGTGGATTTCATGGCGGATTACCTTCATACGCTGCACTACGTGTACGAGCCGCAGCACCGCGAGGAAGGCGTGCAGATCGTCGCCGACATGACGAAGCAGAAGCCCGAATTCTACGACAAGTGGCTGTTCACGAAGAACGACTACTACCGCGCTCAGAGCGCGCTTCCCGATCTCGACGTGCTCCAGGCCAATATCGAGACGCAGAAGAAGCTCGGCTTCCTCAAATCGGACATCGACGTAAAGAAGTATGCCGATCTGAGCATCGTCAAGGATGCTGCCAAGCAGCTTGGCGCGGCCGCCGCGCAGAGTGCGAAATAAGGAAAGGGGAAGCCATGCTGCTGCCGCTCAATAACCGCCGCATCTATTACGACATCGCCGGCCGCGAGACCGGGCCGGTGCTGTGCGTCACCCATTCGCTTGCCTCCGACAGCGGCATGTGGGGCGAGCAGATGGCGCCGCTTCTGAGTGCCGGCTGGCGCGTCCTGCGCATCGACATGCGCGGCCACGGCGGCAGCGATCCGGTGCCGGGCGACTACACCATGGACGAGCTTGCCGACGACTGCGCGAGCGTGCTCGAGGCGCTGGGCTTTTCCGGCGTGCACTATATGGGCCTGTCGATCGGCGGCATGTTCGGGCACAGCCTCGCGCTGCGTCACGGCGCGCGGCTCAAGTCGCTGCTCTTGTGCGACACGAGCTGCGCCACGCCGCCGGCGCCGTCGGGCGCCTGGGCGCAGCGCGTGGCCGCGGTGCGCCAGGCGCACTCGGTGGCGCCGCTCGCCGACGGCACGCTCGAACGCTGGTTCACGCCGGCGATGAAGGAGAAGAACCCCGGCCGCTTCAAGCAGATCCGCGACACCATCGCGGCGACCACGCCGGACGGGTTCTGCGGCTGCGTCGCCGCCATCCAGAATTTCGATTTCTCCGCGCGCCTGCCGCAGATCAAGCTGCCGACGCTGGTCGTGTGGGGCGCCGAGGATCCGGGCACGCCGCCCGAGGCGAACAAGCGCATCGTCTCGCTCATCTCGGGCGCGCGCGGCGAGGAGATTCCCGGCGTCCGCCACTTCCCCAACGTCGAGAAGCCTGACAGCTTCAACCGCTTCATGATGGGCTGGCTCGACGCGCGGCGGAACGATTAGAGCGCGGCGAACTCCTCGTCGGACAAGGCGAGCTCGCGGGCGGAAAAATTCTCCTCGAAATGCGCGATCGAGGAGGTGCCGGGGATCGGCACGATGCACGGCGAGCGGCGCATGAGCCAGGCGAGCGCCACCTGTGCCGTGGACGCATTGTGGCGCTTGGCGATCGCTTCGATGCGGCCCGAAGCCTCGCGCTGGTGCAACGGAAACCACGGCAGGAAGGCAAGCCCGTCCTTCTCGCACGCGTCGATCACCGGGTTGGACGAGCGGTCGCCGAGATTATAGAGATTCTGCACCGAGACGACGGTCGCGACCTTGCGGGCGCGGGCGAGCTGGCGCGTATCGACGTTCGAGAGGCCGATATGGCGGATCTTGCCGGCCTTCTGCAAATCGGCGAGCGCGCCGACGCTGTCTTCGAGCGGCACCTTGGGATCGACGGTGTGAAGCTGATAAAGATCGATGCGCTCGAGCTTGAGCCGCTTCAGGCTTGCCTCGCACGCATCGCGCAAATGCGCGGGCCGGCAATCCGGGTCCCACCGTCCGGCGCTCGGCCGCAAAAGCCCGCCCTTGGTCGCGATGACGAGGCCCTTGGGATAAGGATGCAGCGCCTCGGCGATCGTGCTCTCGCTGATCGCGGGGCCATATGAATCGGCGGTGTCGATGAGCTGCACGCCGCGCTCGACGACGCGGCGGAGCAACCCCACCGCCGCGCCACGGTCGCGGGGCGCGCCGAAGCTGCCGGACCCGGCGATGTGGAGGGCACCGAAGCCCATGCGCTCGACTGCGAGATCGCCGCCGATCGTGATCGTGGCGTTTGTCATCAGATCAGGCGTTCGAGCGGCGCCGGCCCGCCCAGCAGCATGCCGCCCCACAGGCGGCCGAAATATTCGGGCTGGTTCGAGACGTGCTGGCGCCCGGTATTGAGGTCGGCGACGACGCGGCCGAACGGCAGCGTGTCGCGCACGCCGGAGGAGCCCGCCGCCTTGAACAGTTTCAATGCTGCAAGCCCGCACCGCTCCACGCCCCAGGACGAATGGAACTTGAACTTGAGACGCAGATCCATCGGCGGCACCTCGCGCCGCTCGGCATAGGCCCCGAGCGTGCGGAGATTGTGGTGCAGCACGATCTTCAACTCGTCGGCGAGCGCCGCCGCTTCGGCGCAGGCGAGCTGCGCGAACGGATCCTCGGCCGTGCGCCCGCGCGGCGTCGCGCGCTTCGCCCCATAGCTGCGAAACGCCTCGACCATGCCTTGCAGCGCGCCGATCGCGCCGCAGGCGACGCCGAGATAGAGGATCTGCGCCGCCGGAATGCGATAGAGCGCGGCGCCGTTCACCTCCTGGCCGGGCCCGGTGCAATTGTACATGTCGGCGACGGAGTGGACGCGATATGACGGCACGAACACGTCCTTGACGACGATGTCCTGGCTGCCGGTGCCCTTGAGGCCCGCGACGCGCCATGTATCGATGATCTCATAATCGCGCCGCGGCACCAGGCAGAAGCGCCAGTCGAATTTTTGCGGATCGTCCGACGGCACCACCGCGCCGAGGAAGGCCCAGTCGCAATGATCGCAGCCGCTCGAATAGCTCCAGCGGCCGGACAGGCGGAACCCGTCCTTCACCGGCACGATCTGTCCGCCCGGCATGAGCGAGGACGACATCAGCGTGCCCGCGTCGCTGCCCCACACTTCGCGCGCCGCGCGGTCGTCATAAAGCGCGATGAGCCAGGGATGGATGCCGACGACGCCATAGACCCAGGCAGTCGAGAAGCAGCCCTCCGCAAGCGCCATCAGCACGTCGTAATAGACGGAAGGATCCATCTCATAGCCGCTCCAGCGCTTCGGCTGGAGAATGCGGAAGAAGCCCGCCTCCTGCATCTCGGCGACGGTTTCCTTCGGGAGAAAGCGCTGCGCCTCGGCGCGGGCTGCGCGCTCGGCGAGGCGCGGGACCATGTCGCGCGCGCGGCGCAACAGTTCCTTGGGCTCGGGCGCAGGAATGCGGGATGTATCCATGGTCGCGACTCTATGCCCGGGCGGGAACCGGCGTCAATGAAGCGGGCGCGGCTTTACTCGGCGGCAAGCGTCGGAATGGCGGCAATCTCGGCACGCTTCGTCTTTGCCACTTTGTCGAGATCGTAGCGCGTCTGCAGGTTGACCCACAGCTCAGGCCCGTTGCCGCAAAGCTTCCCGAGACGCAGCGCCATCTCGGGTGTCACCGGAGCCCGCTCGCTGAGGATGGCATGGAGCGTCTGACGGGACACCCCGAGCAGGCGCGCGATTTCCGTGCGGGTGCGACCAAGCGCCGGAACAACGTCTTCGCGCAGCAATTCGCCCGGGTGCATCGCCGGCAGTCCCCGCTTCAATGCGCGTCTCTTCATCAGTGATAATCCTCCAGATCGACATCGACCGCATCGCGGTCATTCCATCCGAACGTAATGCGCCAGTTGCCGCTCACCCGCACCGACCAGCGCTGCTCGCCGCGCAGCGCATGGAAATACATCCCAGGGAGGTTCATCTGGTCCGGCTGGCCCGCGGCGTCCAGTGCCTGGAGAATTCGGCGCACTCGCGCAACATTCGATACGCTAAGCCCTTTCGTGTTCGCCGTTTCGAAATAGGCTCGAAGCGACTTGCTGCGGAAGGTGCGAATCACCTAGGTAGAATGGTGCCTTCCGGGCAGAGCGTCAAGTCATACCTTACAGCATTCCCACCATCGCGCCGCTCATGCAGGTGGCGAGCGTGCCGGAGAGGATGGAGCGCAGGCCAAGCTCGACGATCTCGCGCTTGCGCTCGGGCACCATTGCGCCCATGCCGCCGAGCAATATCCCGAGGCTGCCGAAATTGGCGAAACCGCACATCGCATAGGTCAGGATGAGGCGCGAGCGCGGCGACAGCGCGTCCGGCGGCAGGTGCGCGAGATCGACATAGGCGATGAACTCGTTGAGCACGGTCTTGGTGCCCATGAGCGCGGCCGCCTGGCGGATGTCCGCATCCGGAATGCCGATGAGCCACATCACCGGCTCGAAGAAGAAGGCGAAGACGCGCTGCAACGTCATGGGCGACCCCGCGAAATCGGGCAGGAGCCCGAGCAGCATGTTGCACAGCGTCACCAGCGCCACCAGAACGACCAGCATGGCGGTGATGTTGGCGATGAAGACGATGCCGTCGCCGGTGCCCTTGGCGACGGCATCCATCGTGCTGACCGGCGGGTCGGGGATTTCGAGCCGCGCCTCGGCCGAGGGATCGGGCCGGAACGGGATCATGAGCGCGGCGATCGCAAGCGCCGCCGGCGTCGAGATGATCGCCGCGGCCAGGATGTTGCCGAGCGCGTCCGGAATGACCGGGCCCAGGATCGCCGCATAAAGCACCATGACCGTGCCGGCGATCCCCGCCATGCCGCAACTCATGAGCGCGAAAAGCTCGCCGCGCGCCAGGCGCAGGAGATAGGGGCGGATGAGGAGCGGCGCCTCGATATGGCCGACGAAGATATGGACGGCGGCGCCCAGGCCGAGCGGCCCGCCGACCCCGACCGAGCGCCGCAGCACCCAAGCGAAGGAAGCGACGATGCGCTGCAGCACGCCCCAATAGAAGAGAAGGGTCGCGAGCGCGCTGATGACCAAAACGAGCGGCAGCGCGCGGAACGCGAAGATGAAGCTCGCGCCCGGCTGCGTCTCGGCGAAGGGCAGCGCGCCTCCGCCCAAATAGCCGAACACGAAGCCGGTGCCCGCGTCGGTCGCCTTCTGCAGCGCCGCGACGCCGTCATTGAGCAGGAGAAAGGCTTGCGCCGCCGGCGGGAAGCGAAGAAACAGCGCGGCCAGGCCAAATTGCAGCAGCACGCCCACGAACACGACACGCCACGGCACCCGGAAACGGTCCTCGCTGACGGCCCAGGCGAGGAACAGCAGCGCCGCGATCCCGATCAGTCCCCTCGGCATTCTCGCCCGCTACGGCAGCGGCACGACGTAGCGGCGGTCGATGATCGTGTCGCCCCCGGCCGGGCCCTTCACCATGCCCTGCGCCTTGTACCAGGCGAGCTGGCGCAGCACGTCCGTCACGTCGAGCCGCGCCTCGGGATCGCAATAGGGCAGGCTCGCGCCCGCCTCGGCCGGGCTTTGGCCGGCGCCCTTGGCGACGATCTCGAGCATTTCCGCCGCAGTGGGACCGTCGGCGCGCTTGCCGTCCGGCGTGAAGGCATCGTAATAAGCGCGCGCCCCCTTGCGCAGCGCGCGCAGCGCTTTTTCGATCATGTCGTGGCGCTCGTCCGCGGTTTTGCTCGACACCATCAGGGCCACGAGCTGATAGGGCGCCTCGTCGCCGATATAGCCCATGAGCTTCGCCTCGGCCTTTGCGAGAACCGGGACGGCGGTGTTGCCCGGCATCATCACGGTGTCGACCTGGCCGCCGACGATGCCGGCGACGAGGTTCGGGATCGAGGCCAGCGGCTGGATGCGCACGGTCTTGACGTCGAACCCGTATTTCTCGGCGATGAGGCCCAAGGCGTAGTGCGGCGGCGAGCCGATTTGCGACACGCCGAAAGAATGGCCCGGCAGATCCTTGAACGCGCGGAGCCCCGCGTCCCAGGCGCGGTTCGAAGCGAGGAAGGGCTGGTAATGGAAGCCCGGCGTCTCGCGCGCGCCGCCGGCGACGATGCGCAGCTCGCCCTGGCTCGCAAGCCCATAGAAGCCGCCGGTAAGGCCGGTATAGGCGAGGTCGATATCGCCCGAAGCGGCCGCCACCGCGATCGGCTGCGCCGAATTCGAAATAGACGAGCTGCGCGTCGAGCCCCTCGGCGGCGAAATAGCCCTTCGCCGCGGCGATATAGGCGGGGCCGTTGCCGGTCGTGTGCAGCAGGCCGATCTTGACCGTCTCGGCCTCGGCAGCGGTCGAAAGTCCGGCGGCCAGGGCCGCCGCGAGAAGCCATCGCATCATCGCTCAATCCCCCCGAACGGCGGAATGATGGCACAGGGACCGAGGGGCTGGCTATCATCGGCGCAAAAGGCCGAGGGGGGCGCCATGGACTATCCCACGCTTTCGCCGCGCGAGCGCGACCGGCGCTGGCGGCGTCTGCGCGAGATGATGGCGGCGGATGCGCTCGACGCGCTCGTCATCGTCGGCTGATGGGCGCGCTCATCGAGGTGAGAGCGGTCGGCAAGACCTATCGCACGCTCGACGGCGAGGATCTCCGCGCGCTCGAGCGCATCTCCTTCACCGTCGCCGAGCGCCAGTTCGTCTCGGTGGTGGGCGCGAGCGGATCGGGCAAGACCACTCTCCTCAACATCCTCGCCGGCCTCATCCCGAAGAGCGAAGGCGAAATCCGCATCCGCGGCGCAGCGGTCGAGGGGCCGCACAGCGACATCGGCTATGTCTTCCAGCAGGCCGTGCTGCTGCCGTGGCGCACGGTGCTCGAGAATTTGATGCTGCCGGTCGAGGTCATGGCGCTCGACCGCGCGATTTTTCGCCTGCGCGCGCACGATCTGCTGCGGCTCGTGGGGCTCGAGGGATTTGCCGACAAATACCCGTCCGAGCTTTCGGGCGGGATGCAGCAGCGCGTCGCCATCGCGCGCGCGCTCGTGTACGACCCGGAAGTGCTGCTGATGGACGAGCCGTTCGGCGCGCTCGACGCGATGACGCGCGAGACCATGAATCTCGAGCTCCTGCGCATCTGGCAGGAGCGCCAAAAAACCATCGTCTTCGTCACCCATTCGATTCCCGAAGCGGCTTTCCTGGCCGATCAGGTCGTGGTGCTGACGCCGCGCCCGGGGCGCATCGCCGACATCGTCGCGATCGACCTCGCGCGGCCGCGCAACCTCGACATGATGCAGAGCGACGCATTCGGCCGCTACACGCGCCGCATCCGCGGCCTTTTGGGCCAGCGCGGCGACGGCGGCCTCGAATGAAGGGAGAGGGACGATGAGACGGCTGCCCAAATCCGACCCTGCGATCTCGCTCGCCATTCTCGTCGTGCTGCTTGCGGTCTGGGAGGGGGCGGTGCGGGCGTTCGCGGTGCCGTCCTTCATCGTGCCGGCGCCCTCCCAGATGCTTGCGGCGCTATGGGACGGGCTCGCGCAGAGCCTCGACAGCACGGCGGGCTTCTGGCTCCAGGGCGCCTACACGGTCGGCGAATTGCTTTTGGGGTTCGTCGTGGGCTCCGCGTTCGGCATCGTGCTCGGCACGCTCGTCTCGCAAAGCGCGTTCGCCGAGCGCGTGGTGTTTCCCTATATCCTGGCGTTCCAGTGCCTGCCCAAGGTGGCGATCGCACCGCTTCTCGTCGTGTGGTTCGGCACGGGCTTCGGCTCCAAGGTGGTGATCGTGGCGCTCCTCACCTTCTTCCCGCTCCTCGTCAACTCGATCGCCGGGTTCGAGGCCGTGAACCGCGACCAGGTGGCGCTGATGCGCACGTTTCGGGCGACGCGCTGGCAGATCTTCCGCAAGGTCGAGTTTCCGAATGCGCTGCCGTTCATCTTCGCCGGCCTCAACATGGCGATCGTCTACAGCCTCATCGGCGCGCTCGTCGGCGAATTCTTGGGCGCACGGCGCGGGCTTGGCGTGATGATCGTGCAGATGAACTTCACCATGGACATGGCCGGCGTGTTCGCCGTGTTCATCGTGCTGGCGGCCATCGGCATGGCGTTCTATTTCGCCATGCGCGCGATCGAGCGGCGCGTCACGTTCTGGACGCAAAGACGCGACGTGATCGGACTTTAAGGGAGGGAAACAACCATGACGCTTCTCCGCAGCCTCGCCGTCGCGCTCGCGGTCGCCGCCCTCGCGCCTCATGCCGATGCTGCGCCGAAAACCGTGGCGCTCGAATGGCTCGGCGCCACCGCGTCGATCGACCCGCTCTATTCCTATGTGCCGATCGCCGAGGAGATGGGCTATCTCAAATCGGACGAGATCGCGATCGATCTCACCGTCACGCCGATGAACGGCATCACCATTCCCCCCGTGGTCGCCGGCCGCGCGCCCATCGGCTATGCCGCGGCCGAGCAGGTGATCGGCCCGGCGGCCAACGGGCAGGATCCGGGGATAAGCTTCTTCTTCAACCTCAACCGCGCGCCGATCTTTCCCGTCGTCGTGCTGCCGCAAAGCCCGATCAAGACGATCCGCGATTTGAAGGGCACGACGGTCGGGACGCAGGCATTGGCCGGCGGACCCATCCCCTACATCAAGGGCGTGTTCCGCTCATTGGGGCTCGATCCGGAGAAGGATGTCGAGTTCAGCGCCGTGGGCGTCGGCTCGGGCGCGCTCGCGGAATTGCAGCGGGGCAGCGTGCAGTCGCTCGTCCAGGCCGACACGGTCGTGGCGGCGCTCGAGAATCTGGGCGCGGCTTTCCGCTATTTGCCGCAGGAGGACTACACCAAGGTCTATGTCACCGGCGGGCTTTTCGCGCGACGCGACTACATCGCCGCGCACAAGGCGGAGCTGTGCACCTTCGGGCGCGGCATCGCCAAGGGGCTCGAGTTCCTCATCACCAATCCCGAGGCCGGCATCAGGCTCTACTGGAAATACTATCCCGAGGCGAAGCCCAAGGGCGTTGACGACGCGCAGGCGATGGCGCAGACCGCGCACATCCTGAACGCGCGCATCGGCAAGTACGACCCGAAGCGCCAGCGCATCGACAAATATGCGGTCTATTCCGACGACGAATGGCAGGCGGTGGTGAAGGCGCTCGGACTCGAGGCGAAGCTGCCGGAGGACAAGCTGAAGACGCTCTACACCAACGAGCTCGTCTCCTGCATCAACGATTTCGACCGCGCCCAGGTCGATGCCGAGGCGCGCGCCTTCAAGATGTGAGGAGGCTCAGTCCTCGATCCTGACCTGGATGTTGTCGCCTTCGAGGCGCACCGCGAAGCACTTGATGTCGCATTCGATCGGCGGGCCCAGACCCTTGCCGGTCTTGATCTCGAACCGGCCGCCATGCAGCGGGCATTCGATCACGTCGCCATCGACCCAGCCGTCGCTCAGATAGGCATAGGCGTGCGTGCAGACATTCTCGGTCGCGTAGATCGTGCCGTCGAGATCGTAGAGCGCGATCTCCTTGTCCTTGGCCTGGACGCCCAGCACGTCGCCCGGCTTCAGCGCCGAACGCTGCCCGACCGTAACCCATTCGCCTTTTTGCTCGCTCATGTCCAACCCGCCTCCGCGCGGGATATTGCAGAGGAAGCGGCATTTGGCAAGCCCGCGCAGAGCGGCCTCGCTTGCGGCCCTTAACCGCACTCTCTACCATCGCGCGATGATGCGCACATTCATGTTTGCCGCGGGATTCGTCCTCGCCCTGACGGCGTCCTGGGCGCAAGCGGCGCCGGCCGGCGAGGTGCTGGCGATGGGCGGGCAATGCTTCCGCGAGGCGGACGGCCAGCGCGCGCCGCTCAAGATCGGCGAGCCGGTTTCGGTCGGCGACACCGTCGAGGTGCCGCAAGGGGCGAAGCTCAAGCTGCGCATGGCGGACGGCACCATCATCGCGGCGGCAGCCGGCACCAGGCTCACCATCGAGGACTACGCGCTGGGCGGCGAGACCAAGCGCGACGCCAAGGTCGAGCTCGCAGCGGGCCTCATTCGCGCCGTCGTCGCCTCGGTCGGCGAGCCGCAAAAATTCGAGGTCGATACGGCGACGGGCGTGGCGGCGGTACGCTCGACCGACTGGTTCATCGAGGCGCGCGGGCAATCGACGCAGGTCGGCGTGCTCGACGGCGTCGTCACGCTTGCAAGCGCCGCGACGCAGCGCTCGGTGCGCATCCCGGCGCGATGGGGCGCGCGGGTCGAGGCCGGACGGGATCCGGTTCCGCCACGCGTCTGGGCATCGTCGGAATTCGACGCCATGATCGCCCGCACCGACGTCCCTTGACGGGCGTGCGTTGAGCCTCCCGCGCGGCACACGCGAGGCAGGGCTGGCGGCCGCGGCCGCGCTTCTTATCCTCCTCCTTGCGATGCTCGATTGGTCCGGTGCGATCCGCGGCGCCGAGACTTCGTCGCTCGATCTGCGCTTCCGTTTGCGCGGCGTGCGGCCGCCGGGCAGCCCTATCACCCTCGTCATGGTCGATGACCGCAGCCTCGATGCGCTCGGCCGCTGGCCGTTGAGCCGCCACATCTTCGCCGATGCGATCCGGCGCATCGATCGCGCCGGCGCGAAGCTCGTGGTGTTCGACCTGCTCTTCGCCGAGCCCGAACGCCCCGTCCCGGACGAGCTGCGCGCGGCGGCGCGCGCCGCAGCCGCGCTTGCGGGCGACGACACGCTGCGCGCCGCGCTCGCACGCCTGGCGAGTGACGATCCCGACGGCGATCTCGCGGCCGCGATCCACGATGGCGGCAACGTCCTCCTTCCGGTCGCGTTCAGCTTCGGCGGGCCCGCGGGCGAGGAATCCGACACGCTCTCCGCCTCTGCCTTTCAAAGCTTCGGCAAGAGTGCCGTTCCGCCCGCCTTCCCGCTCGAGCCCAAATCGGTGCTCATGCCGGTGGCGCCGCTCGCCGCCGCCGCGGCCGGCCTCGGGCACGTCAATCTCGCTTACGACCGCGACGGCGAACCGCGCTACGACTATCTCGCCTTGCCGTTCGCCGGCGACTTTTTCCCATCGCTGCCGCTCCGGGCGGCCGCTAATTTTCTCGGCGTTCCCTGGTCCGAGGTTGCGCTTGCGCCGGGAAGCGGCGTCCGCATCGGCGCGGTCGAGGTGCCGAGCGACCAAGGCATGCGGCTCCTCATCAATTACCGCGGGCCGCGCGGCACGTTTGCCACATACTCCTTTGCCGATCTCGAAGCGGGCCGCATCCGCGACGATGCATTCGCGGGCAAGATCGTGCTGATCGGCGCCTCGTTCGTCGGCAACGCCGACAGCAACGAAGCGCCCTTCGGCAGCACGCAGCTGCCGGGGACCGAGCGCATGGCGAACATCATCGACACGATCCTGACGCGCGATTTCATCGCCGAGCTGACACCGGCGCAGCTCGCACCCGTCATCGCCGGCGTCGCGCTGCTCGCGGCGATTGCCGGACTGGCGATGGCCCGGATGCCGACGCGGACGGCGTTTCTCGCCGGATTGGCGCCGATCGCGCTGTGGACCGGCTGCGCGCAACTGGCGTTCTCGCGCAATCTGTGGCTGCCGTTCGTCGGACCCGCTAGCGCGCTCGTCGCGGCTGCGGCAAGCGTGCTGCTGTTCCGCTACTGGGTCGTCGATCGCGACGGGCGCTACGTCAAATCGGCCTTCCGCCATTATCTCTCGCCCGACGTGGTGAACCTGCTCGCCTCGCAGCCGCACCGGCTCAAGCTCGGCGGCGAGACGCGCGCGATGACGATGCTGTTCTGCGACGTGCGCGGCTTCACCGCGATCTCCGAGCAGTTCAAGTCCAATCCCCAGGGACTGACGCAGCTCATCAACCGGTTCCTCACGCCGCTGACCGACATCATCATGGCGCGCAACGGCACGATCGATAAATACATGGGCGACTGCATCATGGCGTTCTGGAACGCGCCGCTCGACGATCCGCATCATGCCGACCATGCGTGCGAGAGCGCGCTGGCGATGATGCGCGCGCTCGATGACGTGAACCTCGCGCTCGAGGCCGAGGCGCGCGAAACGGGCCGCCCGTTCCATCTGCTGAAGATCGGCATCGGCATCAATACCGGCGAATGCGTCGTCGGCAACATGGGGTCGGACCAGCGCTTCGACTATTCGGTGCTGGGCGATGCGGTCAATCTCGCCTCGCGCCTCGAGGGGCAGAGCAAGACCTATGGCGTCGGCATCGTGATCGGCGAGACGACGCGCGATGCAGCGCCGGGCTGGGCCGCGCTCGAGCTCGACCTGATCGCCGTCAAGGGCAAGAAGGAGGCGGTGCGCATCTTTGCCCTGCTTGGCGATGCGGCCCTTGCCGCGGAGCCGGCATTCGCGGCGCGCGCCGCGCACTTCGAGACCATGCTCGCTCGCTATCGCGCGCAGGACTGGGACGCCGCGCGCGGTGCGCTTGGCGACTGCCGGCAGCTCGATCGCTCGCTCGCCGAGCTTTACGATCTTTACGAGGAGCGCATCGCGCATTACGAGACAAACCCGCCGGGACCGGACTGGGACGGCGTCTATGTCGCGACATCGAAATAACGCTGCGACAGGCAGGGGGAAACTGCGCATGAGAATTTTTGCGGCGGCGGCTGCCCTGGTGCTCCTGACGGAAGCGCCCGCGCTTGCCTACACGGCGGCGGGCGACCGTCTCTTTCCCGCGACCATCCTGTTGCCGCAGATCGGGCCGTCGGACGATTTCTACCTGACGCCGAGCACGATGCCGCAATATGGCGGCGGCGGCGCGCACGACCGCCTGACGAACACGAGCGTCGTCTACAACAAGACGATCACCGAGCGCTTTTCGGTCGGAGTCGAGGACGGCTGGAACAGGTTCGAGCAGCCCGGCGCGGGCACTTCGTACGGCTGGCAGAATATCGAGACGACGGCGAAATATCTCGCCATCCTCGATCCCGACCGCGAGTTCGAGCTGTCTCTCGGCGTCGATCGCGAATGGGGCGGCACCGGCGCGCGGGGAATCGGCGCCAGTCCGTCCGGCGCCACCACGCCGCAGCTTCTGCTCGGCAAGGGCATGGTCGAGCTGCCGTGGCCCTATCTGCAGCCCTTCGCCATCGCAGCGGTCGCGGGCTACCAGCTAGCCGACACGAGCGCGCGCGCCGATCAGATAGAGACGGCCGTCGCCATCGAATATTCGATCCCCTATCTCGAGGCGAAGGTGACGAATCTCGATCTGCCCGATTTCCTGCGGCGCGTATCGCCGATGCTGGAGATCCAGTTCAGCACACCCGGCGGACCCGCACGCGGCAGCACGACCGCCGGCACGATAGCGCCCGGATTCAATTACGCCGGCGAAGGCTGGGAAGCCGGGATCGAAGCGCTCATTCCCACGACGAAGGCCGCCGGCAGCGGTGTCGGCGTGATCGCGCAGATTCATTTCGCGCTCGACTACCTGTTCCCGGAAACGATCGGCCGCCCGCTCTTCTCGCGGCATTGAGTCTAGCGGGCGAGGTCCTGAAGCTTCACCGATTTGTCGGCGAGAAGCGCGGGATCGACGGCTTGCGCGCGCTGGATCAGCATGCGGCCGAAGCGCATGTCGCGCACGGCGTTGACCGTCGTCACCGCGACCGGCTTGCCGTCGGCCAGGTGAAAGACCGTGAAGCTGCGCTCGGCCGGCTCGCCGCGGAAGACCAGTCGGTCCCAGCGGTCGGGCGCGCCCGCCATCTGCAAATTCATGTCGAACTGGTCGGTCCAGAACCACGGCACCTCGGCGAAGGCGACGTTGCCGCCGGCCATCACCTTGGCGACGGCGATCGCCTGGTTCTGCGCGTTCTGCCATGCCTCGAGCCGGATGTGGCGGCCGACGAGCGGGTTGAAATGCCGCGTCACGTCGCCCGCGGCATAAATCTGCGGATCGCTGCTGCGGCCGAATTCGTCGACCTTGATGCCGTCCTCGATGGCGAGCCCGGCGACCGCTGCGATCTCGGTATTGGGCTGCGCGCCGATGCCGATGGCGGCGAAGTCGGCTTCAATGCGTTCGCCATCGCCGGTGATGATTGCGAGACCGCTGCCCTTGTCCTCGATGGCGGCGACGCCCACACCGGTGCGGATCTCGACCCCGTTCTTGCGATGAAGCTCGGTCACGTAATCGGCGATCTCAGGCGGGCAGACGCGCGCCAGCACGTGCGGCGCAAGCTCGAGCACGACGACCGACGCGCCGCGCTTGCGCGCCGTCGCCGCGACTTCGAGGCCGATGAAGCCCGCGCCGATGACGGCGAGCCGCACGCCCGGCACCAACCGCTCGCGCAGGCGCAGCGAATCGTCGATGTCGCGCAGATAGAAGACGCGCGGGCCCTCGCCGCCCGGAATGCGCAGGATGCGCGGCCGCGCGCCCGTCGTCACCATGAGCGCGTCGTAGGGCACGTCGGTTCCGTCCTTGAGCCGCACGCGCTGCGCCCCCCGGTCGATGGCGACAGCCTCGTTGCCGAGGCGCAGATCGATTTCCTGCTCGCCGTACCAGACGTGCGGGCGGATATAGGTTTTTTCGATCGGAACGGATCCTGCGAGCAGCTCCTTCGAGAGCGGCGGGCGCTCGTACGGCGGATGGCGTTCGGCGCCGATGAGCGTGATGCGGCCCTTGTACCCCGCGGCGCGCAGCGCTTCGGCGGCGCGGCCGCCGGCGTGGCCCGCGCCGAGGATGACGAAGTGGCGGTCGCTCACCTTAGGATTTGTCTTCGGAGAAGGCCTTGTAGGCCATGATCGTGAAGGTGTCCTTCACGTGCGGCATCGTCTGCAGCTTCTCGACCACGAAATGGCCGACGTCCATCTCGTCGGAGAGATAACATTTCATCAGCAGATCGTACTGGCCCGAGACGGAATAGACCTCGGACACCTGCTCGACGCTCTCGACCGCTTCCTCGGCGACCTTGTAGGCCTTGCCGAGCTCGCACTTCATCATGATGAAGATGGTCTTCATGCGGCAGCCCTCCCTAGCCGCGCGTCGCCCTCCCGGCGCGGGCGAGGAAGGCCGGCATGTGGTCGCCGAAGCCGACGATGCCGTGATCGTCGTCGCCCTCGGTCGGCGCCCGCTTCTGCCGCACCGGCAGCGGCATGACATTGCCGGTGGGATCGATCGGAACGTCCTCCATGATCACCGGCCGGAAGGTTTCGGCCGCGGGCTGGCGCGGGCGCTCGGGCCGTGGCTCGCGCTGCGGCTTCGGCTCGCGCTGCGGCTCGGCGGACTTGGCGGGACGGGGTGCCCGGTCAGGGCGCCGCTCGTTGCCGCCGCGCGGCGAGCGGCGGCTGCGCGGGTGGCGTCCGCCCTCCTCCGCGTCGAGCGCGGCGGCGGCGATGTTGGGCACCTCGATGACTGGGATGGCTTTGCCGATCAGATGCTCGATCGCCTGGACGAAGCGGCCGTCGGCGGGCGTCGCCAAGGTGAAGGCGCGGCCCTCGCGTCCGGCGCGGCCGGTGCGGCCGATGCGGTGGACATAGTCCTCGGCATGGATCGGCACGTCGAAATTGAAGACGTGCGACATGGCCTCGATGTCGAGGCCGCGCGCCGCCACGTCGCTGGCCACGAGAAGCCGGATCTCGCCGTTGCGGAAGCGCTCGAGCGTCTCGGTGCGCTTGGGCTGCGGCATGTCGCCGTGGAGCGCCGCGCAGTTCAAGCCGTACTTGGCGAGCGCGCGGTAGAGAATGTCGACGTCGCGCTTCCTGTTGCAGAAGATGAGCGCGTTCTTCACGTCCTCGCTGCGGATCAGGCGGCGGAGCGCCTCGCGCTTGTCGTCGGCCGAGACGATCACGAGCGCTTGCGTGACAAGCGCCGCGGGCGAGGCCGGCGGCGCTACGGAGATCTCCTTGGGATTCATCAGGAAGGCGTCGGCGAGCCGTCTGATCTCGGGCGGCATGGTGGCCGAGAAGAACAGCGTCTGGCGGATGCGCGGCAACAGCGAGACGATGCGCTCGACATCGGGGATGAAGCCCATGTCGAGCATGCGGTCGGCCTCGTCGATCACCAGGATCTTGACGTCCGACAGCAGGATCTTGCCGCGGCCGAAGAGATCGAGGAGACGGCCCGGCGTCGCGATCAGCACGTCGACGCCGCGGTCGAGCTTCTTTTCCTGATCGCCGAAGCTTTCGCCGCCGATGAGGAGCGCCATGTTGAGCGCATTGTGCTTGCCGTAGGTCGCAAACGCCTCGGCGACCTGGGCGGCAAGCTCGCGCGTCGGCTCGAGAATGAGCGAACGCGGCATGCGTGCCTTGGCGCGGCCGGCGGCGAGAATGTCGATCATCGGCAGGGTGAAGGAGGCGGTCTTGCCTGTGCCGGTCTGGGCGCAACCGAGTACGTCGCGGCCCGTAAGCACGTAGGGAATGGCCTGCTCCTGGATGGGGGTCGGAACCGTGTAGCCGGCATCCACGACCGCCCGCAAGACCTCTGCGGAGAGGCCCAGATCGGAAAATGACATCGAGTGGGGGGTTCGCTCTATCGTTTGTTATGACATCAACGTCCCCCTTTAATTGGGCCTCCCCAGGCCAAAGTCAAATTATTTCCGGCGCATAGCAGCAAATATGCGCGGACAAGCATTTGACCCTCATTTGAGCCGTGCCGCGGCGGCCGCGACGAGGCTGAGGTCGGCGTACTGGGCAACGTCGAGCCGCGCGGGGATGAAGCCAAGCGACACCTGCGTCTCCATGTCGTGCTGGAGCGCCGCGAGATTGGGCCGCGCGCCGCTGTCGCGGTAGAAGTCGCGCGTCGTATAGAGGAACGAGCCGATCCGCTCCGCCGGCTGCTTCGTCGCGTCGGCGGCGAGCGCCACCACCGCGTCGCGGTTCTTGGGGTCGAGCGCCCAGGCGATGCCGCGCAGGTAATCCTCGAAGAAGTCGGTGAGCGCCGCGCGGTTCTTGTCGAGGAACTGGGCGCGCGAGGCGAGCGCGATCATCTGCGTCGGGCCCACGGCGTCGCGCATGGTGAAGAGCAGCTTCGCCTTCGCGGTCAACGCAGGGTCATAGATGAAGGGCGGCGTCTGGCCGATGAGATCGACCTTGCCGGACAGCAGCATCGCATTCATGTTCGGGAACGCGGCCTCGATCAACGACAGGTCGCGCTTGTCCTCGAGCCCGTGCTGCTTGAGCATGGCGCGCAGCGCCACGTCGAGCGAGCCGCCGATCCCGTTGGTCGCCAGCACCTTGCCCTTCAGGTCCTCGACGCGGTTGATGCCGCTGTCGCTGCGGACGACGTAGTGCGAGGAGAAATAGCCATCGACGCCGTCCTGGAACCCGTCGGCGACGATGCGCAGATCGAGCCCGGCGCGCTCGACGCCCACGGCCAGGGTCGAGAAGCCGATCGTGATGAGATCCACCTCGCCCGCCGCGATCGCCGTGATCTCCGACGACGTGCCTTGGAAATGCTCGGTCTCGAGCACGTAGGACGCGCCGTAATGCTTCATCACCTCCTTGTGCTCAAAGACGAGCGGGGTGAAGGCGGCGGTGATCGCGACGAACCCCTGGCGGATTTTCAAAGGCTCGGCGCCCGACGGCGGGGCGACAAGCGCCACCGCGAAAGAAGCAGCCAAAAAATGCGACGCCCTCATGCCCCCTCCCAAATTGGCTTCGTTCGGTAAAATCGCGCAGCTTGCGATTGTACGCTATGGACGTACAAGATTTAGGGCCGCCGCCGCGCGGAGTCAAGCTCCTGACTCGCGCGAAGGCCCGCATGTTAAAGTCCGGGCCCATGAGCGAAGCGCTGCGCTTTCCGCCGGTCGAACTGCCGCCCGAGGCCGAGATTCTGCGCGGCGAGGTGCGGCGGTTCCTGAAGACCGAGCGTGAGGCCCAGAAATTCGCGCCGAGCTACGAGGGCTGGGGCGGGTTCTCGCCCGAGTTCAGCCGCGCCATGGGCGAGCGCGGCTGGATCGGGCGGACATGGCCGGTCGAATATGGCGGGCGCGGACGGAAGCCCATCGAGCGTTATGTTATCACCGAGGAGACGCTGGCGGCGGGCGCGCCGGTGCGCGCGCACTGGGTCGCCGACCGGCAGTCGGGGCCCACCATCCTGCGCTTCGGCACGGAACAGCAGAAGCGCACGTATCTCCCGCGCATCGCGCGCGGCGAATGTTTTTTCTGCATCGGCATGAGCGAGCCCGATTCAGGCTCGGACCTCGCCTCGATCCGCACCCGGGCGCGCAAGGTGGACGGCGGCTGGGAGATCGAGGGCGCCAAGATCTGGACCAGCAACGCGCATCGCTGCCACATGATGATCCTGTTCGCGCGCACGAGCCCGCGCGGCGAGGACCGGCACGCCGGCGTGAGCCAGTTCCTGGTCGATCTCGCGTCGCCCGGCATCACCGTGCGCCCGATCATCAATCTCGCCGACGAGCACGATTTCAACGAGGTGGCGTTCCAAGGCGCGTTCGTGCCGGACGATCATGTCATCGGCGAGATCGGCAACGGCTGGAACCAGGTGACGAGCGAGCTTGGCTACGAGAGGAGCGGGCCGGAGCGCTGGCTCAGCTCCTATGGCGTGCTGCGCGAGCTGATCGATGCGCTGGGTCCCGCGCCGGGCGCCAAGGAGGCGGAGGCGCTGGGCCGCCTCGTCGCGCATATCGCGACCTTGCGGCGCATGTCGATCTCGGTCGCCGACATGCTGCAACAGGGCGCGGCGCCCAATGTCGAGGCGGCGCTGGTGAAGGATCTGGGCACCACGTTCGAGCAGGAAATTCCGGCGGTCGCGCGCCGCCTCGTGCCGCGAGAGCAGCGTTCGGCCGCATTCGCTTCCGTGCTCGACCGCACCATCCTGTGGGCACCCGCCTTCTCGATCCGCGGCGGCACGCGCGAGGTGCTGCGCGGCATCATCGCGCGCGCACTGGGTCTCAGATGAGCGAGATGCGCGGCCTTCTGCTCGAGACGGCGGAGCGCGCCATGCGCGTGACGCCCGACCGCCTGTGGCCAGCGCTCGAAGAAGCGGGCCTCACGCGCGCCGCGATCCCAGAGGCGCAAGGCGGCGCCGGTGCCGATCTCGGCGATGCGATGGCGATCCTGCGCGTCGCCGGCGGAGAGGCGCTTGCGGCGCCGCTTGCCGAAACGATGCTCGCCGGCTGGATGCTCGCGACCAGCGGCCTCGCCGTGCCGCCGGGCAAGCTCACGCTCGCGCCCGCGGCGCACGGGCCGCTGCCCAGGCTCGCGCGCGAAGGAACGCAATGGCGGCTTTCCGGCACGGCGCGCTTCGTGCCGTGGGCGCGCGAAGCGTCCTGCATCGCCGTGCTTGCCGAGGGAGATGGCAAGCTTTACGTCGCGCGCGCCGGACTGAGCGGCAATGCCGCGACGCGCGGCGACAATCTCGCGGGCGAGCCGCGCGACGAGGTTTGCTTCGATGCGCTCGCCATCGAGGCGGCGGCGCCGGCGGGGATCGGGCGGGACGAGCCCTGGCTCATGGGCGCGCTCGCCCGCGCGGCGGCGATGGCCGGCGCGCTCGACGCGGTGCGCGACCTCACCGTGCGCTATTGCGGCGAGCGCCAGCAATTCGGCCGGCCGATCGGCAAATTCCAGGCGATCCAGCAGCAGGTGGCGGAGCTTGCCGCTCACGCCGCGGCCGCAGGCGCCACGGTCGATGCGGCGGCGGCGGCATCCGAGCGCGGCACCGCCCCCTTCGAGATCGCGGTCGCGAAGGCGCGCACCAGCGAGGCCGCGGGCCTTGCAGCATCGATCGCGCACCAGGTGCACGGCGCCATGGGCTTTACGCGCGAGCATCGCCTCAACCTCTACACGCGGCGCCTGTGGTCGTGGCGCGACGAATTCGGCGACGAGAGCTATTGGTGGAACTGGCTCGGCCGCACCGCCGCGCAGCTCGGCGGCGACGGATTGTGGCCGTTCCTGACGCGGGCTCACAAGGTTTCGCCGGTGCCGCTCGGATGACCCTCGCGCAGTTTCTGCATCCGCGCTCGATCGCGGTGATCGGCGCGACCGAGGGCGTCGAGAAGATCGGCGGCCGGCTCATGAGCAACCTGCTGCGCCACGCCTATCCGGGGAAGCTCTATCCGATCAACCGCAACCGCAGCGAGGTGTGGGGCATCGCGGCGTTTCCCGACCTCGCTTCGCTGCCCGAGACGCCCGATCTGGCGCTCGTCGCGATTCCGGCCGAAAGCGTGCTCGAGGTGATCGCCGCGTGCGCCGAGACCGGCATCGCCAACGTCATGATCGCGAGCTCGGGCTTTGCCGACGGGGGCGCGGACGGGGCGGCGCTTCAGGACCGCGTGGTCGCTGCGGCGCATGCGCGCGGCATCAGGCTCGCCGGCCCCAACACGCAAGGCTTCTTCAACGTGCCGGAACGGATCGCCGCGACCTTCAGCCCGGCGGTCAATATCGATCCCGGCCCCGCGGGCAAGCGCCGCCGCATCGGCGTCGTGTCGCAAAGCGGGGGCCTGGGATTTTCGCTGTTCAATCGCGGGCGCGCCGACGGGCTCGATTTCAGCTCGGTCGTCAGCATCGGCAACCAGTGCGACCTGGAGCTGGCCGATTACGCCGACCTGCTGCTCGACGACGACGACACCAGGGTCGTCATGCTGTTCATCGAGGCGATCAAGACGCCGCAGAAATTCATCGCGCTCGCGAAGAAGGCGGCGGAGCGCGAAAAGCCGCTGATCGTCGCCAAGGTCGGCCGCTTCAAGGCCGCCGCACGCGCCGTTGCATCGCACACCGGCAGCCTCAGCGGCGCCGACAGCGCCTACGATGCCGTGTTCCAGCGCTGGGGCGTGATCCGTTGCGAGAGCGTCGAGGAGATGCTCGATACCGCCGCGCTCTTCACCCGCCACAAGCTGCCGAAGGGCAACCGCGTCGCGGTCGTCTCGGCCACCGGCGGCACGGCGGCGTGGCTCACCGACACGCTCGAGGCGCACGGATTCGAGCTGCCGGAAATAGATGCCGCGCGCCAGAAACGGCTCATGGAATTCATTCCCGCCTACGGCTCGCCGAGAAACCCGGTGGACATCACGGCGCAGGGATTGCGCGGCTATGCGCCGGCGCTGAAAGTCGTGGAGGATTCGCCCGCGCACGATGCCTTCGTGCTTGCCATCACGCTGGCGCAGGAAGTCCGTATCGCGCGCGAGGGTGACGAGCTTTCGCAGATCATCCACGGCTCCCGGAAACCGGTGCTGATCTATACCTATGCCACCGCGTCGGACAAGGCGAAGGCGATGATGGCGGCGTGGGACCTGCATTATTTCTCGCGCATGACCGGCGCCGCCCGCGCGCTCGAAGCAGGCCTGGCCTATCGCCGCTTTCTCGATTCCTTCCGCGCGCAGGCGCCGGCCGACGAGGCGCCCTCGCCCGTTGCCGAGGCGGCGCGGCGATACCTTGCCGCGCATGGGCGCATCTTGTGCGAATACGAAGCGGCGGAACTTTTGGCGCTCTACGGCATCGCGCTCGGCGGGCGGCTTGCGGCGAGCGAGGACGAGGCGGCCGCGGCGGCGAGCGCGATGGGATATCCGGTGGCGCTCAAGGTGCAATCGCCGCAGATCCCGCACAAGACCGAGGCGAAGGCCGTGCTGCTCGGCCTTTCGGACGTATTTTCGGTGCGCGGCGCCTATAAGGAGATCGTCGGCAATGCCCGGAAATTCGCGCCCGGAGCCGACATCCGCGGCGTGCTCGTGCAAAAAATGGCCGAGCCCGGCATCGAGCTCATCGCCGGCGTCGCGGACGATGCCGATTTCGGGCCCATCGTGATGTGCGGCGCAGGCGGGATCTATGCCGAGATCGTGCGCGACACCGCGTTCGCGCCGGCGCCCCTCACCGAGGACGAGGCCGAGGCGATGATCGGACGGCTCAAGGCGGCGCGCCTCCTCGCGGGCGCGCGGGGTGCCGCGCCCGCGGACCGGCGCGGCTTCGCCCGGCTTCTCGTGGCGCTTTCGCGGCTTGCCGCCGACACGCGCGGCATGATCGCTGAGATCGACCTCAACCCGGTGATCGTCGGCCCGCGCGGGATCACGGCAGTCGACGCCCTCATCGTGCAGAAGGAAAAACCATGAGCGACGAACTGGTATTTTCGGCCGAGGACGGCATCGCGACCATCCGCCTCAACCGGCCCGAGCGCCTCAACGCCTTCACGCCCGACATGCTCGACGCGTGGGCAGGCGCGATCGAGGTCTCGAAGCGCGATCCTGCGATCCGCGCGGTCGTGCTCACCGGCACGGGGCGCGGCTTTTGCAGCGGCGGCGACGTGCGGCGCATGGGCGAGCGCCACCGCGAGGGCGAAAGCGCGTTCGAGCGCAAGACCGCCGTGCACGAGCGCATCCATCGCATCCCGCGCCTCCTCGAGGATTTCGACAAGCCCTATATCGTCGCGATCAACGGTGTGGCGACCGGCGCCGGGCTCGACATGGCGCTGATGGGCGACATCCGCTTTGCCGCGGCAAGCGCGCGCATGGCGGAAACCTATATCCGCGTCGGGCTGATCGCCGGCGATGGCGGCACATGGTTCCTGCCGCGGCTCGTGGGCACGGCGAAGGCGCTCGAGCTGTTGTGGACCGGCGAGTTCGTCGATGCGGACGAGGCGCAGAGGATCGGCCTCGTCAACAGGGTTCTGCCGGACGACGAGCTGATGCCCTACACTTACGCGTTCGCCAAGAAACTCGCGGCGCAGCCGGCGCTCACCTTGCGCATGATGAAGCGCGCGGTCTATCAGGGACTGCGCATGGATCTGCGGGGCGCGCTCGACATGGTGTCGTCGCACCTGGGCGTCATCAGCACGACCAACGATCACCGCGAAGCCGTCGCCGCCTTCAACGAGAAGCGCGCGGCGAAATTCACCGATAGCTGAGTTTCACTGCGCCAGAAAATGGCGGCAGATCTCGCTGCCGGTGGTGCGCCACACGCCGTCGTGCCGGCAGATATAGGCCAACGCCGCATCGAGCGCGCCGATGCGGTGCGGCACGCCGGTGATGTAAGGGTGGAGCGCGATCGCCATGACGCGGCCCGAATCCGCACCCTCGCGGTAGAGCGTGTCGAACTGGCGGCAGATCATGTCCTGGAATTCGGGCGCGGTCATGTTCATGCGTTCGAAGGCGGGCTTGTCGTTGATGTCGTGACTGTACGGCACCGAAACGATGCGGCGGCCGCCCTCGAGCGACATGACATAGGGCTGATCGTCGTTCACCCAGTCGCACACATACTCGATGCCGTTCTCGGCGAGGAGATCGAGCGTCGCCCATGTCTCCTGCAAGCCTGAGCCGAGCCAGCCCTTGGGCCTGGCGCCCGTCGCGCGCGCGATCTCGGCGCAGGCATCGCGGATGACGCGCGGCTCCTCCTCGGGCGGCAGCTCGTTCAGGCGCTTGGTGTTGGTCTCGTTGTGGCCCATCCATTCCCAGCGCCGTTTCTGGCCCTCCGCGATGATCTCGGGATGGCGCGCGCACACATTGCTGTTGAGCGCGACGGTGCCGCGGATGCCGTAGCGGTCGAGCACCTCCATGAGGCGGAACACGCCGATGCGGTTGCCATAGTCGCGCACCGACCAGGACGGCACGTCGGGCAGCTTGCCGCCGGTGCCGCCGGCCGCTGCCGGCACGCGGTCGTCCAATGCGAAGAACTCGATATTGGGAATGATCCAGAGCGCCACGCGCGCGCCGTCGGGCCATGAGAGGCGCTTGCGGCTTATGATCGGCGAATAGGGAAAGGGTCCGTAGGCGCCGGGTTTCATGGGCGCGCTCCTTCTCTGGCTGGCGCGGAGGAGTTTACCCCCCACCCTGCCCTCCCCCTCAAGGGGGGAGGGATTCTCGCCGCGCGATCAGTAGCGGTAGTGGTCCGCCTTGAAGGGGCCGGTGTCGCTCATGCCGAGATATTCGGCCTGCGCCTTCGTCAGCTTGGTCAGGTGCACGCCGAGCTTTTCCAGATGCAGCGCCGCCACCTTCTCGTCGAGATGCTTGGGCAGCGTATAGACCTTCTTCTCGTAGACGTCGTGATGATTGAAGAGCTCGATCTGCGCCAGCACCTGATTCGCAAAGGACGTGCTCATGACGAAGCTCGGGTGGCCGGTGGCGCAGCCGAGATTCACGAGCCGGCCCTGCGCCAGCACGATGAGCCGCTTGCCATCGGGGAAGATGACCTCGTCGACCTGCGGCTTTACCTCTTCCCACTTCAAGTTGCGCAGCGCCGCGATCTGAATCTCGCTGTCGAAATGGCCGATGTTGCACACGATGGCGCGATTCTTCATCGCGCGCATGTGGTCCAAGGTGATGACATCGACATTGCCGGTGGCGGTGACGAAGATGTCGCCGAGGGGCGCGGCCTCTTCCATGGTGACGACCTGGTAGCCCTCCATCGCCGCCTGGAGCGCGCAAATGGGATCGATCTCGGTGATCATCACGCGCGCGCCCTGGCCTTTGAGGCTTGCGGCCGAGCCCTTGCCGACCTCGCCATAGCCCGCGACGACGGCGACCTTGCCGGCCAGCATCACGTCGGTGGCGCGCTTGATGCCGTCGATGAGGCTCTCGCGGCAACCATAGAGATTGTCGAACTTCGATTTCGTCACGCTGTCGTTGACGTTGATCGCCGGCACCGCGAGCTTGCCGTGCCGCGCCATTTCGTAGAGGCGGTGGACGCCCGTCGTGGTCTCCTCGCTGACGCCGCGGACGTTCTTGAGAAGGTCCGGATACTTCTCATGCATCAACCTGGTGGCGTCGCCGCCGTCATCGAGAATCATGTTGGGCGTCCAGCCGTCGGGGCCCTTCATGGTCTGCTCGATGCACCACTCGTATTCCTCTTCCGTCTCGCCCTTCCAGGCGAAGACGGGGACGCCCTTCGCGGCAATCGCGGCGGCGGCCTGGTCCTGCGTCGAGAAGATGTTGCACGAGCTCCAGCGCACGGTGGCGCCGAGCTCCATCAGCGTCTCGATCAGCACCGCGGTCTGGATCGTCATGTGCAGGCAGCCGACGATGCGCGCGCCCTTCAACGGCTTTTGCTTGCCGTATTCCTGACGCAGCGCCATGAGGCCGGGCATCTCGGTCTCGGCGAGCGAGATCTCGCGCCGGCCCCAATCGGCGAGCTTGATGTCGGCGACTTTATAGTCGTTAGCCATCACAAAACTCCTCAGAACGCGCTCTTGAGTGCCGGTACGAGATCGGTCTTTTCCCACGAGAAGCCGCCGTCGGCCTCGGGCTTGCGGCCGAAATGGCCGTAGGCCGAGGTCCGCGCGTAGATCGGCCGGTTGAGCTGCAGATGGGTGCGGATGCCGCGCGGCGACAGGTTCATCAACTCCTGCAGCACGCTCGACAGCTTGTCCTCGTCGACATGGCCGGTGCCGTAGGTGTCGATATAGACCGAGAGCGGCCGCGCCACGCCGATCGCATAGGAAAGCTGGATGACGCAGCGATCGGCCAATCCAGCCGCCACCACGTTCTTGGCGAGATAGCGCGCGGCGTAAGCGGCCGAACGATCGACCTTGGACGGGTCCTTGCCCGAGAACGCGCCGCCGCCGTGCGGGGCGGCGCCGCCATAGGTATCGACGATGATCTTGCGCCCGGTGAGGCCGCAATCGCCGTCCGGCCCGCCGATCACGAACCGGCCGGTCGGGTTCACGTAGAAATGCTCCTCGTCGCACATCCAGCCTTTCGGCAGCACGTTCAGCACGAAGGGGCGCACGATCTCGCGCACCTCCTTGTCGCCGATCGAGCCGTCATGCTGGGTCGAGACCACGACGGAGGTGGCCTTGACCGGCTTGCCGTCGATGTATTGCAGGCTGACCTGGCTCTTGGCGTCGGGTCCGAGGAGATGCACCTTGCCGGCGTGGCGCGCCTCGGCGATCGCGCGCAGGATCGCGTGGGCATAATAGATCGGCGCCGGCATCAGGTCGGGCGTCTCGGTGCAGGCATAGCCGAACATGATGCCCTGGTCGCCCGCGCCCTCGTCCTTGTTGCCGGCGGCATCGACGCCCTGGGCGATGTCGGGCGATTGGGTATGGATGATGCACTCGATGTGCGCGCGGTTCCAATGGAACCCATCCTGTTCGTAGCCGATTTTCCTGATGGCGCTTCGCGCAAGCTCCACGAGCTTTTCCTGCGTCACCGATGCCGGTCCCCGCACCTCGCCCGCCATCACGACGCGGTTCGTCGTGCACAGCGTTTCGACGCCGCAGTGCGACATCGGATCGGCGGCGAGGAAGGCATCGACCACCTCGTCCGAGATGCGGTCGCACACCTTGTCGGGATGACCCTCCGCCACCGATTCGCTGGCGAAAACATAGTCGCGCTTGCTCACGTTCCTGCTCCTTCGTTTAGACTGCGTCCCGCTTGCGGGAAATCACATATGACTCGTCCCAGAACCACAGGCCGCCGTGCTTCCTCAGCACCTCGCCGGTCGCGTCGAGATACTGCATGTTGCCGATCACTTCGGAAAGGCGCTGATCGTCGATCTGCGCCACGTAGATCGCGGCGTTCCAGGCGGCGAACAGGGTCGAAGTGCCGATCGTCGAGCTGACTTCGGAGGGCAGCGTGTGCATCGTGTATTTGAACAGCGAGCGCGCGTCGGAATAAGCGTTGAAATTGAGGCCGCGCGCGGCCGATCCCAGCTCGGCCTTGGTCTGGCGCAGAAGCTGATGCCGGTCGGTGGTGAACGGATTCTCGCCCGGCCAGACACGCTGGATGATCTCGAGGCCCGGATCCTGCCCATGCGAATGGATGCCGATGAGCCGCCCGCCGGGCGCGAGCGAGCGCGCCAAGGGCGCCAGCACGCGCTTTGCCTTGAAGTCCAGGGGCGCGCGCGCGCGATAGGGCTGCGAGGCGATGACGAGATCGTAATCCGCGCGCGTGCCGCCGCGGCGCGGCCGCACGCCATCGAGCAGGAATTTGTTGTCGTCGCGATAGAGCACGAGCACCACCGGCTTCTCGTAGATAGGATTGCCGGACTTGCCGACCTTGGCGCGCCAGTTGTCGGCGAGGAACGGCTGCAGCGCGGTGATCTGCTCCTCGAACTCGTGCGAGGAGGCGCCCAAAAGCGGCGCCTCGTGCCAGACGAGGCTGGTCGCCGCGGTCACCGAATTGGGCGTGAGCCACGGCGCCTCGGCGTAATACATGTTGGTGATGACGAGCACGGTCGCCGGATGCTCGCAGAACCGGTCGGGCATCTTCTCGAGCGCGAGCCGCACGTCCTCGAGGCTGATCTCCTTGCCGACGACATAGAGCGGAATCGTGGGGAAGCGGTTGTGCGTCGCGCGCATGACGCGCGTCAAAACGGTGCCGTCGCCGATGCCGGCGTCGAAGATCCTGAGGCTCGGCGGCCGCGGATGGATGTTGGCAAGCTCCATCGCCACCCGGTCGGCGATCACCCATTTCTCGCCGCATGTCGTGACGAACAGCAGGTATTTCTGGCGGTTGTCGTAGAAGCGGAAGGCCTTTTCCGCCGATGCGGGCTCGGGCGAGCCGATCGGGGCCGGCGGAAAGGAGCGGGGTGCTGCGGGCGCGGCCGGGCGCTGCGAAGCGGCGGACCGCGCCGATTCGCCGTTGTCCTTCATGAAGGCCATCACCCGCTCCACGGTCTCGATCGTGACGCGCCCGCCAAAGCGCAGCCGGTTGACGAGCTTGCCGTCATTGACCGCAAGCCGGCCGAATGTGGATTCGGCAATGCCGAATTGCCGGCAATAACCCGAGATCTCCCGGAGGAGGGTCTGGCTGTCCACGCGGGCAAATCCTCCCGCCCCGCGACTCTGCGGCCGCTGGGCGACCAGCGGATAAAACCGTGCGGGTGGGCGCGGGTCAAGGATAATCATGCCCACTCTTGAGGTGGGCAATTTAGTGGGATACTCGGCATGGGCAGACGGCGCGGTGGGCCGCCTCCCATGAATCAGGGCCCAGGATTCTTGGCGACGGCGCGCTCGATCCGGCGCTTCAACCGCTTCGCCTCGGCCGAAAGCCGCGCGGACGAGGCCCCTTTCAGATAGGCGTCGATGCCGCCATTCTTCTCGATCGTGCGGATCGCGTTGGCCGAAAGCCGCATCGGCACCGAGCCCAGCGCATCGGACACGAGCGTCGTCTGTTGCAGGTTGGGCAGGAAGCGGCGCTTCGTCTTGTTGTTGGCGTGGCTGACATTGTTGCCGACCAGCACGCCCTTGCCCGTGATTAAGCACCGTCTCGCCATGAGCCCTGTCCCGATGATCGGAAGGCGCGGTTTCTAGGAAGAAATGCCGCTCACGTCAAGAAAGCGGCAAGCGCCTTCGCCGCGGCCGCGGCCGGCGTGAGGCGCCCGGCGGCGACCTCGGCCTCGAGCGCCGGCAGCACCGCCGCCACCGCCGCATCGTTGCGCAGCGCATCCATCAGCCCCGCGCCGATTTCGCGCCACAGCGCGGCCGCCGCCTGGCGCGCACGGCGCTGGGCGAGGACGCCCGCAGCGGCAAGCTCCTGAGCGCGGCGCTCGAGCGCGGCGGCCAGCGTGTCGATGCCTTGCCCCATGAGCGCCGAGACCGCGACCACGCTCGTTTCGGCCGCGCCGCGCAGGAGATGGAGAGCGTGGCCGTAATCGGCCGCGGCGCGGCGCGCGGCGGGCTCGAGATCGCCGTCGCACTTGGTGACGATGACGAAATCGGCGAGCTCGAGATTGCCGCGCTTCATGCCCTGCAGCTCGTCGCCGCCGCCGGGCGCCACCAGCACCAGGAACAGATCGACCATGTCCGCGACATCGCTTTCCGACTGGCCGACGCCGACCGTCTCGACGATCACGCGGTCGAAGCCCGCGGCCTCCGCGAGCAGGATCGCCTCGCGCGTGCGGCGCGCGACGCCGCCCAGGGTCGGGCCCGCGGGCGACGGGCGGATGAAGGCGCGCCGGTCCTTCGCCAGATCGGGCATGCGCGTCTTGTCGCCCAGCAGCGCGCCGCCGCCGCGCTTGGAACTCGGATCGACGGCGAGCACCGCGACGCGATGGCCCGCCGCCAGAAGCGCGCGGCCATAGGCGTCGATGAAGGTCGATTTCCCCGCCCCCGGCGCGCCCGACACGCCAAGGCGCAGCGCGCGCCCGGTCTCGGGCAGCAGCGTCGCGAGCACATCTTCCGCCGACTCGCGATCCTCGGGATGGGTCAATTCGGCAAGCGTGATCGCCCGCGCCAGCGCGCGCCGGTCGCCGCGCCGCACGGCGGCCGCGAGTTTTTCCGGTTCGTCGGCGGGCATCGGTGAGATTATGAGGGGCGCGCGCGGCGCGCGTCATCTGCCATTTAATCCGCCGCGACGGAGGCGGCCGCAAGGGCGGCTGCTTCTTCGTCGGCTTCCTGCTGGCGCTGCCACATGGCGGCATAGACGCCGCCTTGCGCGAGGAGTGCCGCGTGGTCGCCGCGCTCGACGACGCGGCCCCCTTCGAGCACCAGGATCTCGTCGGCGGCGACGACGGTCGAGAGACGGTGCGCGATCATCAGCGTGGTGCGCGCCTGCGACACTTCCTCGAGGCTCGTCTGGATTTCGCGCTCCGTCTTGGTGTCGAGCGCCGAGGTTGCCTCGTCGAACACCAATATGCGCGGCCCCTTGAGGATGACGCGCGCGATCGCCACGCGCTGCTTCTCGCCGCCCGAGAGCTTCAAGCCGCGCTCGCCGACCGGGCTCCTGTAGCCGTCGGGCAATGTCGCGACGAAATCGTGGATGCGCGCGCGCCGCGCCGCCTCGACGATCTCGTCCTCGGCGGCGCCGGGGCGGCCATAGGCGATGTTGTAGCGGATCGAATCGTTGAACAGCACCGTGTCCTGCGGCACCACGCCGATGGCGCGGCGCAAACTGTCCTGGGTCACGTCGCGCAGGTCCTGGCCGTCGATGCGAATGGCGCCGCCATTCACGTCGTAGAAGCGGAAGAGCAGCCGCGCGATCGTGGATTTGCCGGCGCCGCTCGGACCCACGATGGCGACCGTGTGACCCGGCGCCACGCGAAAACTCACGTCGTGCAGGATGGTGCGGCGGCGGTCGTAGGCGAATGTGACGTGGTCGAACGCGATCTCGCCGCGCGTCACCACGAGGGGCGACGCATCCGGCTTGTCGGCCACCTCGGTCTCGACGTTGAGCAAGCGGAACATCGCCTCGAGATCGGTCAGCGACTGCTTGATGTTGCGATAGACCATGCCAAGCACGTTCAGCGGCTGATAGAGCTGGACGAGATAGGAATTGACCATGACGAAGTCGCCGACCGTCATCTTGCCGGCGGCGACGCCCTGCGCCGCCAAGCAGCATCACCGCGACGAGGCCCGTCGCCATGATGATGCCCTGGCCGACATTGAGCGCCGTCAAGGTCGTCTGCGCCTTCACCGCGGCGCGCTCGTAGCCCTGGAGCGCCAGGTCGAAGCGGCGCGCCTCGTGCTCCTCGTTGGCGAAGTATTTCACCGTCTCGTAGTTGAGGAGGCTGTCGATCGCCTTGGTGTTGGCCTCGCTGTCGCGCTCGTTCATCTCGCGCCGGAATTTGACGCGCCAGTCCGTGACGGCGAAGGTGAAGACGACATAAAGGACGATGGTCACGATCATCGTCAGCGCGAAGCTGCCGGAATAGAAGCGCCACAGGATCCCGCACACGAGCAGGATCTCGAACATGGTCGGCACGAAATTGAACAGGAGATAGGACAGCAGGAACTCGGTGCCGCGGATGCCGCGCTCGATCGCGCGCGACAGCCCGCCGGTCTGGCGGTCGAGATGGAAGCGCAGCGAGAGGGCATGGAGATGCCGGAACGTCGCGAGCGCCACGCGGCGCACCGCGTTCTGCTCGACCTTGGAGAACACCACGTCGCGCAGCTCGCCCGAGAGCTGCGCCAGGACGCGGGCGACGCCATACGCGACGACCAGCATCACCGGCACCACGACGATGTCGACATGGCCCGGCGTCAGCGCATCGACCGCGCGCTTGTACAGCATCGGCACCGTGACGTTGATGCCCTTGGCCGCGACGAGGAGCGCCAGCGCCACCAGCACGCGGATACGCAGCTCGAGCGAATGGCGCGGCCAGAGATAAGGGAAGAGCCCCGAAAGGGCCTTCAGCTCCTGCCAGAACCCGACTTCGGATTTCTGGTTCGACAGGCTTCCGGGCCGCCGTCCCCTCATGACGCGAGCGCCCCTTGCCGCCGCGGCAAGCCCAACGCCATCGCCACCACCAGCAGCATGAGCGCCGCGCCCAGGTAATAGGGCGCGTTGCGGCCCCACAGCGTGAAGACGGCGCCGGCAATGGCCGGGCCCAGGATGCGCGCGAGGCTCGAAGCCGATTGCGACACGCCCATGATGCCGCCGCGCTCGTCCGCGCCGGCCAGGCGCGAGACGAGGCTCGTCACCGAAGGATTGAACAGGCCCATGCCGATCGCAAGAAGCCCGGTCACGACCAGCACCGCCCAGAGCGAGCCGGCGAAGGCGAGACCCAAAAGACCCGCACCGATGATGGCCGCGCCCGCAGGTCACGAGCCGCGCCTCGCCGAAGCGGCTCGACAACTTGCCGATGGCGCCGCCCTGCAACGCCGCCAGCAGCACGCCGACATAGAAAAAGATCCATCCGACCTGCTCGGGCCCCCAGCCGAAGCTGCGATTGGCCCAGAGCGCGAAGGTGGTCTCCATGCCGGCAAAGGCGCTGACGGTGACGAAGAAGAGAAGAATGAGCCGCCCGAGCATCGGGCGCTCGAGCGCGCTCATCACGAGCGCCACCCGGCCGGGGCGCTGCTCCATCTTGCGCTGCTCGGGCGGGCGGCTTTCCTCGAGTCGCGCCGCAGTGATGGCAAAGGCGATCGCGGAGAGGAGCGCCGCGAGGAATGCCGGTCGCGCGAGATCGGCGCTTGCCGGATTCGCGCCCGCCAGAAGCCCGCCGATCGCCGGGCCGACCGTGAAGCCGAGGCCGAACGCCGCGCCGATCATGCCCATGCCCTTGGCGCGTTTCTCGGGCGGGGTCACGTCGGCGATGTAGGCCTGGGCCGTCGCGATGTTGCCGGCGCCGGCGCCCGCCAGAAGCCGCGCCGCGAACAGCATCCATAAGGTCGGCGCGACGGCGAGCCAGAGATATGCCGCGACCGAGCAGGCAAGGCTCAAAAGCAGCACCGGCCGCCGCCCGATGCGGTCGCTGAGGCGCCCGAGCACCGGCGCCGCGATGAACTGCGCCAGCGAGTACGACGCCATCAGCAGCGTCACTTCCCACGGCGCCGCGTCGAAGCGCAGCGCGTAATAGGGCAGGAGCGGAATGACCACGCCGAAGCCGACGAGGTCGATGAACACGATGAGAAACAGGACCTGCATTACGGCCGAATAGATAGACCCTCAAGCGCCCCGAGGCCAGAGCGGAACACTCGTCACCGTCGCTTCGTTCGACGCGTGGCGGCGCGCCGAGGGATGCGCGGGATTACGTCATCGGGCCGTGGCAGTTCACCGCCCTTGCGTCCCATCAGCCGGTCGAAAGCGGCAAAGTTCGCGCGATTGCGGCGCTCGGCAAAAAATTCCACCGTGTTCATCACGGCAAGCTTTTCCGCGACCGCGGTGGCGACGAATTGGTTGACACTCGTCCCCTCGGCCTTGGCACGCCGTTCGACTTCAGCCTTGACGGAGCGCGGCAGACGAAGCGGATAGGTACTGTGCTCTTTCATGATCCGATACTCGCAATAGGTTCTGCGGGAGTCATGATCTCCAAGCCAAATCTGTTTACGGCTTCGATGAAGTCCCTGCGGTTGAAGGTGACGATCGCGTCGGCCCGGCCGTTCACCGCGGCTTCGAGAACAAACTCGTCTGCGGGATCACGCAATTGCGGTCGCCACTGAAAGTGCGACTCGACCGGCTCCGTCATTGCCAGTACCGCATCCACGAAGATGCCGACCTGAGCCAAACTGAGGCGGGCGGCAAGGCGATGCTCCGCGAGCTGACACATCGCCTCGTACTCAAGCGCGAGCGCGACATTCGCGAGCAACGTCGCGCGCGACTGCCGCGCATAGCGTAGCAGCGCTGCCGACGCTCCAGTCGGGCTGCGCATCGCGGCCACGATGACGTTCGTATCGAGTACGATATCGCATAAGATGATATCATATTACATATGATATCATATTTGTCTATGGGCTGCTACTTGCCCCACGCGGCGGCTCACGCCGCCATGCGCTTCGTCTTGATGAGCTTCAAAATCTCGCTGGCGGCCAGCGGGATGTTGGTGCCGGGGCCGAAGATCGCGGCCACGCCGGCGGCACGCAGGAATTCGTAGTCCTGCGGCGGGATGACGCCGCCCACCACCACGAGAATGTCCTGCGCCCCCTGCTCGCCCAGCGCCTTGACGAGCGCCGGCACGAGCGTCTTGTGGCCGGCCGCCTGGCTCGACACGCCGATCACGTGCACGTCGTTCTCGATCGCCTCGCGCGCCGCCTCCTCGGGCGTCTGGAACAGCGGGCCGATATCGACGTCGAAGCCGAGATCGGCGAAGGCGGTCGCGATCACCTTGGCGCCGCGGTCGTGCCCGTCCTGGCCGAGCTTCACCACCAGCATGCGCGGGCGGCGGCCTTCGGCGCGGGCGAAAGCCTCGACCTCGCGCTGCATGCGGCGGAAGCCGTCGTCGCCCTCGTAGAGCGCGCCATAGACGCCCGAGACCGAGCGGATCGTGGCGCGGTGGCGGGTGAAGATCCGCTCGAGCGCGTCCGAGATTTCGCCGACCGTGGCGCGGGCGCGCATCGCCTCGATGGCGCGCTCCAGAAGGTTGCCCATGCCGCTCCGCGCGGTCTCGGCGAGCGCTTCGAGCGCCGCCGCGACGCGCGCCGGATCGCGCGCGGCGCGCACGCGATGCGAGCCGCGCGATCTGCTGCTCGCGCACCTTGTCGTTGTCGATCGCCAGAAGCTCGACCGGCTCGGGCTCGTCGAGCTTGTAGCGGTTGACGCCGACGATCACCTCCTCGCCGCGATCGATGCGCGCCTGGCGGCGCGCCGCCGCCTCCTCGATGCGCAGCTTGGGCATGCCGCTGCTCGACCGCCTTGGTCATGCCGCCCAGCGCCTCGACCTCGGCGATGAGCGCCTGCGGCCGCCGCTGCGACCGAGTGCGTCAGGCTCTCGACGTAATAGCTGCCGCCCAGGGGATCGACGACATGGGTGATGCCGCTTTCCTCGGCGAGGATCAGCTGCGTGTTGCGCGCGATCCGCGCCGAGAACGGGCGTCGGCAGCGCCATCGCCTCGTCGAAGGAATTGGTGTGGAGCGACTGCGTGCCGCCCAGCACCGCCGCCATCGCCTCGACGGCGGTGCGCACGATGTTGTTGTGCGGGTCCTGCTCGGTCAGGCTCACGCCCGAGGTCTGGCAATGCATGCGCAGCGCGAGGCTCGCCGGGTTCTTGGGCTCGAAGCGGCGCATGAGCTTCGCCCACAGGAGCCGCGCGGCCCGCAGCTTCGCCACCTCCATGAAGAAATTCATGCCGATGCAGAAGAAGAACGAAAGGCGCGGCGCGAATTCGTCGATCGACAGCCCCTTGCGACGAGCGCCGCGCGCACATATTCGAGCCCGTCGGCCAAGGTGAAGGCCAGCTCCTGCACGCAGGTCGCGCCCGCCTCCTGCATGTGGTAGCCCGAGATCGAGATCGAGTTGAAGCGCGGCATGCGGCGCGCGGTGTATTCGATGATGTCGGCGACGATCCGCATCGAGGGTCCGGGCGGGTAGATATAGGTGTTGCGGACCATGAACTCCTTGAGGATGTCGTTCTGGATCGTGCCGGAGAGCTTGTCCTGCGCCACGCCCTGCTCCTCGGCGGCGACGATGAAGCCGGCGAGCACCGGCAGCACCGCGCCGTTCATGGTCATCGACACGCTCATCCGGTCGAGCGGGATGCCGTCGAACAGGATCTTCATGTCCTCGACGCTGATCGATCGCGACGCCGGCCTTGCCGACATCGCCGACGACGCGCGGATGGTCGCTGTCGTAGCCGCGATGGGTGGCGAGATCGAACGCGACCGAAAGCCCGGTCTGGCCCGCGGCGAGATTGTCGCGGAAGAAGCGGTTCGAGCTCCTCGGCGGTCGAGAAGCCCGCATATTGCCGCACGGTCCATGGCCGGTTGGCGTACATCGTCGCGCGCACGCCGCGCAGATAGGGCGGAAAGCCCGGCAGCGAGCCGAGCTGCTCGAGCGCTTCGAGATCGGCCGCCGTGTAGAGCGGCTTCACCGCGATGCCTTCGAGCGTCTGCCAGGTGAGCGCATCGACGCTCTTGCCGCCCAGTTCCTTCTCGGCGAGCGCGCGCCAGTCGGCGAGCGTTTTGTCCGGGAAATCGGCCATTCTCAGATCATAGCCGCGCCGCCGGCCCCATGCCATGGCGCACGACGAGCGCCACCGTGACGAGGCCCAGGGCGCCGGCCTGGTGCAGCACGGCAATGGGCAGCGGCACGACCAGAAGCAAGGTCGCTACGCCGAGCCCGACCTGGACGAGCGCCACGGCCGCAAGCAGGTGCATGGCAAGGCGCAGCGGCGGTGCGAGCGCGGCCCGCAGCGATGCGAGCCACAGGATGAGCGTCGCCAAAAGCGTCGTCTCGGCGAGGACGCGGTGGTCGAACTGCACCGCGACCAGATTCTCGAAGAAATTCCGCCACCACGGTGCTTCGTGCCAGTAGCCGGGCGGCACGAAGCGCCCTTCCATCAGCGGAAACGTGTTGTCGAGATAGCCCGCGCGCGTGCCGGCGACGAAGCTGCCGGCGACCAGCGTCGACGAAGGCGAGGACGAGGACGAAGCTGGCGCCGTGGCGGAGCGCGGCTCCCTTACCCCTGCCCTCTCCCCGGGGAGCAGGAGAAAGAAGGTCGAGCGCGACCCAGAACATCGCGGCATAAATCAGCACCGCCATGGCGAGGTGGAGGGCGAGGCGGTACTGGCTCACCTCGATGCGGTCCTCGAGGCCGCTTGCCACCATGTACCAGCCGACCGCGCCCTGGAGTGCGCCCAAGGCGAAGATGCCGGCAAGCTTCGGCGCCAGCCGCGCCGGAATGCGGCGCGCGCACGAGGAAATACAGGAACGGAACGGCGAACGCGAAGCCGATGAGCCGGCCCCACAGGCGGTGCAGATATTCCCAGAAGAAGATGCCCTTGAACTCGGGCAGGCTCATGCCGGCGTGGATCGCGCGGTATTGCGGGATCGCCTGGTAGCGCTGGAACTCGGCCTGCCATTGCGCCTCGCCGAGCGGCGGAACGATCGCCCGTCACCGGCTGCCATTCGGTAATCGACAGCCCCGACTCGGTGAGGCGCGTGATGCCGCCGATCACCACCATGAGGAACACCATCGCGCAGCAGGCGATGAGCCAGACCGCGATCTGGCGTTCGGCGGAATGAGCGCGCGGCAAGGCGCGCGGGACAGCAAGAGCGGGCACGAGCAGAACCTGCGGACCGCCCGCCTCTTTGGCAAGGGGCCGCGATGTCTCAGTGGACGCTGAGGCTCGCCGTGGCGTGTCCCAAGCGGCCCAGCGTCAGGACGGGCGCGTGCGCCACCTTCACGGAATGGAGCTTGCCGTCGAGGTTGCTGGTCCAGAAATCGAGGAACCTGCGCAGCACCGGGAAATCCGGAGCGAGGTCGAATTGCTGCCAGACGAAGCTCTGCAGCAGGTGCGGGTGGTCCGGAATGTGATAGAGGATCTCGGCGGTAGTGAGCCGGTATCCCCGAAGCTGCACGGCAAGGTTTGGCATCACGAACCCTCGACAAAAGGTCGGCTCTCCCAAAGCAAGCTTTATCGAAAGCGCGTCCCGTCTCAAGAAAAATAAATTGTATCAATGACTTAGCAGCCGAGACGCCGGACTGCTGCCAAGGCCGCCTTGACAGCGGCGCTGCGTGCCCCTATATCCCTGGCACTCACCAGCTGAGAGTGCTGACAGTGATCGCTCTCGGCCGGTTCCCGGACATTCGAGGAGGTTAGCCAAATGAAGTTCAGGCCATTGCAGGATCGCGTGCTGATCCGGCGGCTGGATCAGGAAGAGAAGACCACGGGCGGCATCATCATTCCCGATACCGCCAAGGAAAAGCCGATGGAGGGCGAAGTGATCGCCGCCGGCCCCGGCGCCCGCGACGAGAACGGCGAGCTCCAGCCGCTCGACGTCAAGGTCGGCGACCGCGTGCTGTTCGGCAAGTGGTCCGGCACCGAGGTCAAGATCGACGGCGAGGATCTCGTCATCATGAAGGAAAGCGACATTCTCGGCGTGATCGAGGGTGTCGCGGCAAAGCGCAAGGCCGCTTGAGGAGGATTCAGGACATGGCAGCGAAAGAAGTTAAATTCAACACCGACGCGCGCGACCGGATGTTGCGCGGCGTCGATATTCTGGCGCATGCGGTGCGGGTGACGTTGGGACCCAAGGGCCGCAACGTCGTGCTCGACAAGTCGTTCGGCGCGCCGCGCATCACCAAGGACGGCGTCACCGTCGCCAAGGAGATCGAGCTCTCCGACAAGTTCGAGAACATGGGCGCGCAGATGCTGCGCGAGGTCGCGTCGAAGACCAACGACCTCGCCGGCGACGGCACCACCACCTCGATCGTGCTGGCGCAGGCGATCGTGCGCGAGGGCGTGAAGGCGGTGGCCGCCGGCTTGAACCCGATGGACCTGAAGCGCGGCATCGACAGCGCCGTCGAGGCCGTGGTCGAGGACGTGAAGAAGCGCTCGAAGAAGGTCTCGACCAACGACGAGATCGCCCAGGTCGGCACGATCGCCGCCAACGGCGACAAGGAAATCGGCGAGATGATCGCCAAGGCGATGCAGAAGGTCGGCAACGAGGGCGTGATCACGGTCGAGGAGGCCAAGAGCCTCGAGACCGAGCTCGACGTGGTCGAAGGCATGCAGTTCGACCGCGGCTATATCTCGCCCTACTTCGTCACCAACGCCGAGAAGATGGTGGCGGAGCTCGAGGACCCCTACATCCTTCTGTTCGAGAAGAAGCTGTCGGGCCTCCAGGCGATGCTGCCGGTGCTCGAGGCGGTGGTGCAGAGCGGCAAGCCGCTTCTCATCGTCGCCGAGGACGTCGAGGGCGAGGCGCTGGCCACGCTCGTCGTCAACAAGCTGCGCGGCGGCCTCAAGGTCGCGGCGGTGAAGGCGCCGGGCTTCGGCGATCGCCGCAAGGCGATGCTCGAGGACATCGCGATCCTCACCGGCCGGCCAGCTCATCTCCGAGGATCTTGGCATCAAGCTCGAGAACGTGACGCTCGACATGCTCGGCCGCCCAAGAAGGTGCGGATCGAGAAGGAGAACACCACGATCATCGACGGCGCCGGCAAGAAGGCGGACATCACCGCCCGCACCAACCAGATCCGCCAGCAGATCGAGGAGACCACCTCGGACTATGACCGCGAGAAGCTGCAGGAGCGGCTTGCCAAGCTCGCGGGCGGCGTCGCGGTGATCCGCGTCGGCGGCGCGACCGAGGTCGAGGTGAAGGAGCGCAAGGACCGCGTCGACGACGCCATGCACGCGACGCGCGCCGCGGTCGAGGAGGGCATCGTCGCCGGCGGCGGCGCGGCACTTCTCTACGCGACGAAAGCGCTTGGCCAAGCTCAAGCCCGAGAACGACGACCAGAAGGTCGGCATCGACATCGTCCGCCGCGCGCTTCAGGCGCCGGTGCGGCAGATCGCCGAGAATGCCGGCGTCGACGGCTCGATCGTGGTCGGCAAGCTCTTGGACAAGGGCGACGCCAACTGGGGCTTCGACGCGCAGAAGGGCGAGTATGTCGACATGGTGAAGTCCGGCATCATCGACCCGACCAAGGTCGTGCGCCTGGCGCTCCAGGACGCGCGCGTCGGTCGCGGGCCTGCTCGTCACGACCGAAGCGATGGTCGCCGAGAAGCCGGAGAAGAAGGCCGCAAGCGATGCCGCACGAACACGGCGGCGGCATGGGCGGCATGGATTTCTAAACCCGCCGCACAGTCTTTCTACCAAGGGGCCGCGGCCAATCCGCGGCCCCTTTTTATTTGCCGCCGAACTTGTTCTCGATCGCGGCGGACTGGCACGCATCGTGCACTAAATCCGGCAACACAGGATCCGCGGAGACCCGATGCGCCCTGGACCCGTAACACCCTTCGCGCTTGCCGCAATCGCGTTCGGCCTTGTCGCATGCGGGGAAACGCCGCTGCAGAAGGCGGCTCTCGATCCCGCGGCCTTGTACGAGGAACAGGTCGAGGAGGGGTTCGGCCGACTCGACGTGCTGCCCAGCAAATGGTCGGTCCTGCCGCAGGATCGGGCAGCTCAGCCCCTCAACACGTCGCGGATCTTGGCGGCAAGGCCGGAATAGCTGAACGGCTTCGCGATCAACTGCAGGCCGGGCTCGAGCGTTCCGTCCGGCGAGATCGCGTTCCTGGCATAGCCGGTCGTGAACAGCACCTTGAGGCGCGGCCGGCGGCGCAGCGCCTCGTCGGCGAGCTGGCGCCCGTTCAGGCCGCCCGGCAGGCCCACATCCGTGAACAAAAGCGCCACGTCGCGCTCGCGCTCGAGCGCGGCCAGCGCCGTATTGCCGTCGCGCGCCTCGATCACGCGATAGCCCAGTTCGCGCAGCAGGTGCGCCGTGTGTTCGAGCACCTGCTCGTCGTCCTCGACGGCGAGGATCGCCTCGTTGCGCTCGGCCGCAGGCACCGTCCGCTTTGAAGCCTGCACCTCGTCGGCCGCGGCATCGGCATGGAGCCGCGGCAGATAGAGCCGCACCGTCGTGCCCTGGCCCGGCTCGCTGCCGATCGTCACGTGCCCGCCCGATTGCTTGACGAAGCCATAGACCTGCGAAAGCCCGAGCCCGCTGCCGCGCCCGATTTCCTTGGTGGTAAAGAACGGCTCGAACGCGTGCGCGCGTATCTCGGGCGTCATGCCCTGGCCGTTATCGCTCACCGCGATCATCACGTAACTGCCATTGGCGAGCTCGGGATTGGCTTCGGCCTCGGCGGCGTCGAAGACGACGTTCGCCGTCTCGATCGTGAGCTTGCCGCCATGGGGCATGGCGTCGCGCGCATTGACGGCGAGGTTGAGGATGGCGCTTTCGAGCTGGTTGGCGTCGGCCGAGATGCGCCAGATGTTGCCGGCGAGCACGGTCTCGACCGCGACGTTCTCGCCGATGACGCGGAGCAGCAGGTCCGACATGCCGCCGACGAGCCGGTTCGGATCCAACGGCCGCGGCGCGAGCGGCTGGCGGCGCGAGAATGCGAGCAGGCGCTGCGTCAACGTGGCCGCGCGCTCGGCGCCGCTCACGGCCGAATCGACGAAGCCGCGCAGATCGCCCTGCCGGAGCCGGCGCTGAACCGTCTCGAGATTGCCGAGGATGACGGTGAGGAGATTGTTGAAATCGTGCGCGATGCCGCCGGTGAGCTGCCCCACCGCCTCCATCTTCTGCGACTGGCGCAGCACCTCTTCGAGGCGGTGGCGCTCGGTCGTGTCGCGCACGATCGAAAGCGCGCCGACGATGGCGCCTTCGGCATCGCGCAGCGGCGCGATGGTCTCGTCGAAATAGCCGGCGCGGCGCGGCTCGATGAATTCGAAATACTGGTCCTGAAGCGTCGTCGTGCGACCCAGGAGGGCGTCGCGCCAGGCCTGATCGAGGGACACATTGGAAAATCCCGAAAGAGCCTCGAGCGCCGTGCGGGCGAGCACGTCGGCGCGCTTCTTGCCGGTCATCGCTTCCATCGGCGGGTTCCACACCGTGAAGCGCAGGTTCCGGTCCTTGACGATGATGCCGTCGGTGCTGCTCTCGATCAGCAGCTCGGCGAACTGCTGCGCACGCCGCGCCGCGTCCTCGGCGCGCCGGCGCGCGGAGACATCCGTGACCGTGGTGATGACGCGGATGAAGCGGCCATCGGCGTCGCGCTCGACTGTCGCCGAGACGAGTGCGTCGAACCGTGTCCCGCCGCTGGCGATGCAGCGGCGATAGACATCGCGCACCGTGCCCTGCTCGACGATTTCCTGCCAGCGCACGGCGCGCTCGGTCTCGTCCGCCGCCTCGTAGAAGTCCCAGATCTGACTTCCGATCACCGCGTCGCGGCGAAATCCGAAGAGATCGAGCCAGCGGTCGTTGACGTCGATGATGCGGCGATCGGTGTCGAGCGAATGCATCGCCGTCGGCGCCTTGCGGAAGAGCGCGCGCTGCGCCTCCTCGCTTTCGCTCAGCGCGAGCGCCGTCGCCTCGGCCCGGCCGAGCGCCGCGGCCTCGCCGCGCGCGCGGCGGATCACGGCGAAGGACGCGAACAGCAATCCTGCCGAGGCGGCCGCGGCAATGCCGCCGAACGCGCCGGCGATCGGGTACCACTGGCCAAATATGTTCGATTCGGCGACGGCGTAAACGATGTACACCGGGAACGGCGTGAGCTTGTGGAATCCGATGCGCCGCGCGATCCCGTCAAGCCGCGGCGCGGCGTCGAACAGGCCCGATTCCGCACCAAGCAGCTGTGGAAATTGCCGTTTGGCGACCTGGTCGAGGGCGGCGGGGCCAGGCAGCGCCGGATAGCGGACGAGAATCGTTCCGTCGTCGCGAATGAGCGAGACGGCATTGCCGCGCGTCGTCACGGCGCGCCAGGATCGCACCAGGCGATCGACATTGACGTTCACGACGACGACGCCGCGAAACGAATCGTCGGAGGACGACAGGCGGTGCACGATGGCGATCACCGTCTCGCCGCTGAGCCGGCTTTTCAGGGGACCGTCGATGACGAACGAAGCGCCCGCCTCGGCCTCCTTGAAATATGGGCGGTCGCGGACGTTGACGGTAGCCCCGCCGGAGGTAGCGGTCGTGAGCTGCGACGCGCGGCTGCTGAGCTGTGTCGTGCCGTCGGCATCGCCGACGAACATCGCCTCGACCTCGGGGATCTGCGCCGCCGTCCCGTCGAGCAGCGCATTGAACCGGCCGCGCCGCTCGACGATCTCCGGCCAGCTCAGCCCCAATAGCTCCGAATCGACGTTTTGCAGCAGGAAGCGCTCGGTTTCGAAAAACCGCAGCCCCTCCTCGTGGAGGATATCGACGGTCTGCCGGATCTGCTCCGAAGCCTCGGCCTGGACGCGCTCGTAGCTCCACCACCCGACGGCAGCCAAAAGAAGCAACGGTCCCAGGATCGCGGCGGCGATCAGCGCCAGTTGCGAGCGCCGCATCGGCGCCCGCCGGTCGCCGCGCAGCGCCACCGGAGGCAAAAGTGCGGCCACCCGATTCATCTCCCTCCCAACCGCCTCGCACGATCTAGCCACGAAACGCAAGGTGACGGACCCTACCCTTTGGGGTTGGAAGAGGCGCGCAAAAACGAAGCCGTATGTGCGACGGCCTCGGCCAATCCCACCCGCTCGATCGGCACGCCGTCGGGAAATGCGCCCAAAAGCCGCGACGGCATCATGCGGTCGAGCAGCACGAACACGCCGCTATCGTCGGCCCGGCGGACGAGCCGGCCGAACGCCTGGCGCAGCCTGCAGCCGGGTCAGGCTGTCGTCATAGCGCGCGCCGCCGAACGCCTCGCGCCGCGCCTTGTGCAGGATGTCGGGGCGCGGCCACGGCACGCGGTCGAACACGATGAGGCGGAGCGAGCGGCCCGGCACGTCGACGCCGTCGCGCACCGCGTCGGTGCCGAGCAGCGAGGCATCCTCCTCGGCGCGGAAAATATCGACCAGCGTCGCGGTGTCCATGCCGTCGACATGCTGGGCAAGAAGGGGCAGGCCCGCCCGCTCGAGCGGCTCGGCGATGAGCGCATGGACGGCCTTCAATCGCGCGATCGCGGTGAACAGGCCGAGCGCGCCGCCGCCCGACGCCTCGATAAGCGCGCGGTAGGCGCTTGCAACCTGCCGCGCATCCTCGCGCCGCACGTCGGTGACGATGAAGACGCGCGTCTGCGCGGCATAGTCGAACGGCGACGGCACGCGCGCGCGGAGCGCCGGGCTCGGCAGGTGCCGCGCGCCGGTGCGGGCCTCGGCCGCCTCCCAATCCGCGACCACGTCGCCGCTGCCGTCGGTGAGCGTCGCCGATGTGACGAGCACGCCGTGCGCCGGCTTCGCCACGAATTCGGCAAAGGGGCGCGCCGGATCGACCCAATGGCGGTGCATGGCGATATCGACCTCGTGCCCGTCGAAGCGGTCGAGTGCCAGCCAATCGACGAATTCGGGGCGCTCGCCCTCGTCCAACTCCTCGAGCATGCGGCGCCAGCCGCCGAGCTCGACCTCGCCGCGGCGCACGAGCCCGCGCACCGCCGCCTCGATCCGGACGCGGGTGCCGGTGTCGAGATCGGCCGCCTCGTCCTCGAGCCGGGCCATGAGCCGCTCGGCCAGAAGCCGCATCGGCGCCTCGACCGCGGCGAATTTCTGGGCAAGCGCACGGGCGGCGGCGAGCAGCCCATCGCTCGCCGGGCGCAACTCGGTCTCGATGCCGTAGCCCTGCTCTGCCCCCTTGGCGCGCGCCAGAACCTGCTGGCGCACCTGCGCCAGAAAGGCCTCGCATTCGGCCTGCGGCCGGTTCTCGATCACGCGCTGCAAAAAACCCTCGGCCGGCAGCACGCGCGCCGCGACCGTGACCGCGGCGAGCGCGCGTTCCAACATCGCATCGCCCTCGACCAGATCCTCGAGCCGGCGGCGCAATCCGCGCGCGCGCGACCGGCCGCGCTCCTCCGATCCGACGAGCCAGCGGCGCAGATCGCCGCCTCGCGCCCCGACAGCTCGAGCGAGAAGGCGCTGTCGGCGGCGTCGAACACGTGATGGCCCTCGTCGAACACGTAGCGCTGCGGCAGGGTGGCGTCGTCGAGCCCGCCGAGCGCCGCCTGGATCATCACCAGCGCATGGTTCGCCACGACGATGCGGGCGCGGCGCGCGCGGCGCACGCTGCGCTCGATGAAGCAGCGGTGATAATGCGGGCACGCGCTGTGAATGCATTCGCCGCGCCGGTCGGCGAGCGCCAGGCTTTGCGCCCGCCCGATCACGTCCGGAAGCCAGCCCGGCAGATCGCCGCCGACCATGTCGCCGTCGCGCGTCGCGCTGACCCAACGTGCCATGATGCCGAGCGGCGCCGCGTCATAGGGCCGCATCGGCAGGCCGGCCACCGCCTCTTCGAAATTGAGGAGACAGAGATAATTCTCGCGGCCCTTGCGCAGCACGACGCGGCGGTCCTTCACCGCCGGCTCGGGATAGAGCCGGTCGAGCTCGCCGGCGATCTGGTGCTGCAGATTGCGCGTGAATGTGGAAACCCAGACGGCGCCGTCGTTCTTCTCGGCCCAGAGACTCGCCGGCGCGATATATCCCAGCGTCTTGCCGACCCCGGTCCCGGCCTCGGCCAGGACGACGCGCGGCTCGCCCTCGCGCTCGCGCGGATGGAAGGCGGCGCTCACCGCCGCGGCGTAATCGGCCTGCTGCGGCCGCGCCTCGGCGCCCCGGCCGAGAAGAGCCGCAAGCCTTTCGCGCGCCTCGAACTCTTCGACCGGGATGTTGCCGGGCGAGCCTTCGGGCGCGTGCTCCGACCATTCCGGCAGCCGCCGCCATTGCGCCAGCGAAGGCGGCGCCGGCCCGCCCGCGGGCGCGGGCGGCAGCGCCGCCAGCACCGACGCGGCCCAGCCCCAGCCGCCGCGTTCCATCGCCTCGGCGATGGCGCGCACGTCAGGATCGGGCTTCGCGGCGGCAAGCTCGGCGAGAAGCTTCTGCGCCGCGGCGAGGAGGGTTTCGGCGGCGGCGGCAAGATCGCCGCCGGGCGCCGCGAGCCCGGTCGCCAGCGCAAGTCCGCGCGCCGTCGGCAGGCAGAACCGCGCCGGCCGCACGAAGGCGAAAAGCTCGAGCAGGTCGAGCGAGGGGAACGGCAGCACGCCGAGCCGGCGCGCGGTCGCGCGCGCATGGCACACGATCGGCACTTGCGAGCGGGCGCGCCGCGCCGCCTCGTCATGCGCCATGAGCGAGATCTCGCCGTCCGGCGAAAGCCACGCCGCCCGCCCCGCGCCGGCAACGAGCGCGGGGGCCGACGGCAGAGAGACGGCGCGAACGGCGGCTTTCATCGCCTCGGTATAGAGAAGCGCCCTCGCTGCGTCACGCCTTCCCCCGCACGCCAGCCCTCTCCCCAGCGAGGAGAGAGACCGCTTAAAGGAGGTGCGCCAGCTCCTCGGCGGTGAGCTGCGCCTGCTTAAGGATAGACCGCAGCACGCCGCGCTTGATGTCGCCGCCATGATGTGGAACGACCACGCGAAGATCGGTCCTTGCTCGATGTTTCATCACGTAGTGGCCGCCGGTCGCGTGATCGACATAGAAGCCGGCTCGTTCGAGCGCCCTGATCAGCCGGTCCGGCCGGACCGACGGCAGCGTACTCATGCCGCCGAGAGCGCGACCCTGACCCGCTCGGTGAGCGGCGTTCCCGGCGCTTCGTAGGGCGGAGGCTCGCCATCCTTGGCCAGCAATTCGAGATAGGCGCGCAGACAATCGGCGGCCATGAATCGCGCCTCCTCGATCGTTTCCCCTGAGTCGCAAGCCCGGGAATGGCCGGAAACGTGACCACGAAGCCACCTTCCTCAGCCGGCTCGAACACGGCCGTATAGCTGTACTCCCGTGCCATGCTCATCTCCGACGCCGATCGCCTTTCGATGCTAGCAAAGGCGCGAGTCATGTCAAATTCGCCGGCGCGCGATCGCATCCTTGTCGCGCGCGGCAGGGTTGCGGTAGCGTTTGCGGGATGGCTGCATTGTTCGATCTCATCCTGCCGCTCATGCGCGCGCTGCCGCCCGAGACGGCGCACCGGCTGACCGTCCGGGCGCTCGCCGCCGGGCTGGCGCGGCAGGAAGCGGCCGCCGACCCGCCGAACCTTGCCGTCACGCTGTGGCACCGCAGGTTCCCGAACCCGGTCGGCCTCGCCGCGGGCTTCGACAAGCAGGCCGAGGTGCCGGACGCGATGCTGGGTTTCGGCTTCGGCTTCGTCGAGGTCGGCACCGTGACGCCGCGGCCGCAGCCGGGCAACCCGCCGCCGCGCCTGTTCCGCCTGGTCGAGGACCAAGCCCTCATCAACCGCTTCGGCTTCAACAGCGACGGGCTCGCCGCGGTCGCGGCAAGGCTCCGGGCGCGGCGCGGCAAGGGCGGCATCGTCGGCGCCAATATCGGCAAGAACCGCGACACGCAGGACGATATCGGCGACTATGTGCAGGGTGTCGCGATGCTGGCGCCGCTCGCCGACTACCTGACCATCAACGTGTCCTCGCCGAACACGCCGGGCCTGCGCAACCTGCAGCGCAAGAGCGCGCTCACCCGCCTCATCGACCGCGTCATGGCGGCGCGCCAGGCGGCGGTGTCGCGCGACCCGCCGCCCCTTCTCCTCAAGATCGCGCCCGACCTTGCGCCGGGCGAGCGCAGCGAGATCGCACAGGTGGCGCTCGCTTCGGGCATCGACGGGCTCATCGTCTCGAACGCGACGGTGGCGCGGCCGCCGACGCTCAAGAGCCGCCATGCGCCCGAACCCGGCGGCTTGACCGGGCCGGTGCTGTTCCAGCCCTCCACATCGCTCCTGGCCGAGATGTACCGGCGCACGTCCGGCAAGCTGCCGCTCGTGGGCGTGGGCGGCATTGCCTCGGCGGCCGACGCCTATGCCAAGATCCGCGCCGGCGCGAGCCTCGTGCAGCTCTACACCGCGCTCGTCTATCAGGGCCCCAGCCTCGTCGGGCGCATCAAGCACGACCTTGCCGGGTTCCTGGCGCGCGACGGCTATCCGAGCGTGGCGGCGGCGGTCGGCACCGCGGCCGAATCGCTGTCCGCATGAGCTTTCGCCTGCTGCGCGGGGTGAGCGAGATCGTCGGCCCCTATGACGGCCTCATCCTCGACCTGTGGGGCGTCGTGCATGACGGCAGCCGGCCCTATCCGGGCGTGCTCGACGCGCTCGAGCGCTTGCGCGCAGGAGGAAAGCCGGTCGTGCTGCTGTCGAACGCGCCGCGCCGATCCTCCGCCATTGCCGAGCGCCTGACCGAGATCGGCATACCGCCCGCGCTCTATCGCGGCATTCATTCCTCGGGCGAAGAAGTGTGGCAGCGCATGAAGCGGCGCGACACGCCGTTCTACGCGTCGCTCGGCCGGCGCTGCTGCTTCATCGGCCCGACGCGCGACGAAGGCATGACCGACGGGCTCGACGTCACCCGCGTCGCGGAACCGGACAATGCCGATTTCGTCCTCAATACCGGCCCCTGGGGCTGGGACGAGACGACCGAGCAGTACGAGCCCATCCTCCAGGCGGCGCGCGCGCGCGACCTGCCGATGGTGTGCGCCAACGCCGACCTCACCGTGATCCATCGCGGCCGGCGGATCATCTGCGCCGGCGCGCTCGCGGCGCGCTACGAAGAATTGGGCGGGCGCGTCAGCTGGCACGGCAAGCCGTTTGCGTCGGTCTATGATTCGAGCCTCGAACTGCTCGGCATCAGCGACCGGCGGCGCGTGCTCGCCGTGGGCGACAGTCTGCGCACCGACATCGCCGGCGCGCGGAGCGCCGAGATCGACGCGGTGTGGATCGTCGGCGGGCTTCATGCCGAGGAGCTCGGCATCACTCCCGGCGAGCCGCCCGACGCCCTCCGCATCGAGCACGCGCTCGCCGCGTCGGGCGAGGCGCCGCTCGCAGTTGCCTGCGGCTTCAGCTGGTAGGCTCAGTGCTCGGCGCGGCGCAGGATCGCGTCGGCTAGGCCGGTGTCGTAGCCGAGCCCCTCCTTCGTCACCACGGCGGCAGAGGGAAAGCGCGAGCGGATCAGCCCCTTCCGCTCGAGCGCCACCCACGCAGCCTGGTTGGCGAGCCCGGTCGCATCGCGCGACAGCACCACGGCGTCGCCCAGGTGGAAATGATCGCCGTGCGGGTGCGGCAGATCGGCGACGAGGACGCCCTCGTCCTCGGCCGGCCGCGCATGATCCGGCAGCTGCGCCAGCGCCTGGAACAGCGCGAGCGTCTTCAGCTGCAGCGCATTGAGGTTGAGCGGATTGCGCTTTGGCGGCATGGTGCGCGTCTCCCCGGCGTTCTGCGCATCATAGGGGCGCTCCCGCCGCGCTCCAACCGGCCGAACCTTGGCCGGGCGCCATGCGTTCGCCGCGCAGGAGCATGCGACGCGATCTTGAACCGGCGGTACGACCGCGGCCCGGCGAGGAAGAGACGGCCGAGCGCGAGACGCCGTTCCTGCCGCAGGACAGCCGCACGGTGCTGCTCGCCTGTATTTTCACGCTGATGGCGTTCTACACGCTCTACTTCACGGCCGAACTGGTCGTGCCGCTGTCCTTCGCCATCCTGCTGAAGCTGCTTTTGACGCCCGGCTACCGCGCACTGACACGCTGGCATGTACCGGGACCGCTCGCCGCGCTCGCCATGATGGCGCTGCTCGCGAGCCTGCTCAGCGGGCTCGCCTACGGGCTCGCGGGGCCGGCCACCGACTGGTTCAACAAGCTGCCGCAGAGCCTGCCGCGCATCGAGGAGCATCTAAGCCTGCTGCGCGAGCCGCTGCAGCGCCTATTCGAACTCATCGGCAAGCTCGAACAGGCGACGCAGCCCGGCAGCGCCGCCACGTCGGCACCCGCGATCGAAGGCTCGACGCTCGCGGCCTATCTGTTCTCCGGCACGCGCAGCATCCTCACCGGCTTCGGCATCACCGCGCTCCTGCTGTTTTTCCTGCTGGCCGCGGGCGACATTTTCATGCGCAAGCTCGTGGAGATCCTGCCGAGCTTCGGCGACAAGAAGCGGGCGGTCGAGATGTCGCGCAAGATCGGGCAGGAAATTTCGGCCTATCTCGTGACGATCACGATCATGAACGCGCTCGTGGGATTAGCCACCTTCGGCACGATGTGGGCGATCGGGCTCGCGAATCCGGCGCTGTGGGGCGCGGTCGCGTTCATCCTCAATTACGTGCTCATCCTCGGCCCGTTGACCGGCCTCGCGATGTTCTTCGCCGCTGGCCTTCTGACATTTCCGACGCTGCTGCACGCGCTGCTGCCGCCCGCCGCATATCTCGCGATCCACCTGGTCGAGGGCGAGGCGGTGACGCCGATGCTGGTGGCGCGCCGCTTCACGCTCAACCCGGTCCTGGTGATCGGCTCGCTCATCTTCTGGGACTGGATGTGGGGCATTCCGGGCGCGCTGCTCGCCGTGCCGCTCCTCGCCACCGCCAAGATCGTGTGCGAACACGTGCGCCCGCTCATGCCGGTCGGCCATTTCCTCGGCGGCTGAGCCGGGGCAAACTCGATCCCCATGGAAGCAATGATCCTCGACCGCGCGGGCCAACACCTGCGCTTCGCGCCCGATGCGCCCACGCCGCGTCCCGGCGCCGAGGAGGCGCTGATCGCGGTCAAGGCGTGCGGCGTCTGCCGCACGGATCTGCACGTCGTCGATGGCGAGCTGCCGGACCCGAAGCTGCCGCTCGTGCCCGGGCACGAGATCATCGGCATCGTGGTCGAGACCGGCGCCGCCGTCACGAACGTGAAGCCGGGCGACCGCGTCGGCGTGCCGTGGCTCGGCCATGTGTGCGGGCACTGCGCCTATTGCCTGAGCGGGCGCGAGAATCTGTGCGACAACGCGCGCTTCACCGGCTACCAGATCGATGGCGGCTATGCCGCCTTCGCCGCCGCCGACGCGCGCTTCTGCCTCAAGGTGCCGGCATCCTATGGCGACGTTGAGGCGGCGCCCTTGATGTGCGCGGGATTGATCGGCTACCGCGCGCTGAAGCTCGCAGGGCCGGCCGAGCGGCTCGGGCTCTGGGGCTTTGGCGCGGCCGCGCACATCGCGGCCCAGGTGGCCCGATATCGCGGCCAGCGCATCTATGCCTTCACCAAGCCGGGCGACCGCGAGGGCCAGGATTTCGCGCGCTCGCTCGGAGCATTCTGGGCGGGCGGATCGGACGAGCTGCCGCCGCAAAAACTCGACGGCTCGCTCATCTTCGCGCCGGTGGGATCGCTCGTGCCATCGGCTCTTGCCGCGACCGCGAAAGGCGGCATCGTCGTCTGCGCCGGGATTCACATGAGCGACATCCCGAGCTTTCCCTACAGCCTCCTGTGGGAGGAGCGGCAGCTCCGCTCGGTCGCCAATCTCACGCGCGCAGATGGCGAGGAGTTTCTGGCGTTGGCGCCCGCGGTGCCGGTCCGCACCACGACCGAGGCATTTCCCCTGCGCGAGGCGAACGAGGCCTTGGCGCGCCTGCGCGACGGCAGGATCACGGGCGCCGCGGTGCTCGTGCCGTAAGATTCAGGAGCCGAGCATGTGGCGCACCGTATGCAGCAGCTTCTCGCGCTGGAACGGCTTGTCGAGCACCTCGGCGCCGACCAGTTCGGCCGGCGCGATGTGGCGCGTGAAACCGGTGATGTAGAGCACCTTGAGATCGGGCCGCAGCGATTTGACGCGGCGCGCGAGTTCGGGCCCGTCCCAACCCGGCATCACGATATCGGTGATGAGAAGATCGAACGGCTCGCCCATCGCCAAGAGCTTGACCGCGGTTTCGCCGCGCGAGGCGACGCGCACGTCGTACCCCGCCTCTTCGAGCACCGAGGCGGTGTAGTCGCGCACGTCGTCGTCGTCGTCAACCAATAGGATACGCAAGGGCAGACCGCCCGCGAGCTGGACCCAGTTCCACCTGAAACGCCGCGGTTCGGCGCGCCGTTCCGCCGCGGGAACCGGTCTCCCGGCACGCCGTTAGACCGCGGGAGAAGATGGCGCCCAATGGGGAAAATAGACGAGTGAAGATCGCCCAGGTTGCGCCGCTCACCGAAAGCGTGCCGCCGAAGCTCTATGGCGGCACCGAGCGCATCGTCTCCTATCTGACCGAGCAGTTGGTGGCGCTCGGCCACGACGTGACGCTTTACGCGAGCGGCGATTCGGAAACGCGCGCGGAACTGCGCGCCGGATGCGAGCGGGCGCTGCGCTTCGACGATTCGTGTCGGGCGCCGCTCGCCTACGAGATCATGATGCTAGAGCGCCTGGCGCAGGAAGCGTCTTCGTTCGACATCGTGCATTTCCATATCGACTGTCTGCACCTCCCAGTATTCCGCCGGCTTGCCACGCCCTTTCTCACGACCTTGCACGGACGGCTCGACATCCCCGAGCTTCAACCGCTCTATGCCGAGTTCAGCGAGGCGCCGCTCGTCTCCATCTCGAAGATGCAGCGCCGGCCGCTCGACTGGGCGAGCTGGGCCGCAACCGTGCATCACGGAATTCCGCGCGATCTCCTCGCGCAAGGCGAAGGACAGGGCGGTTACCTCGCGTTCTTGGGCCGCATCTGCCCGGAGAAGCGGCCCGACCTCGCCATCCGCATCGCGCTCGAGAGTGGCCGGAACCTGCGCATCGCCGCCAAGGTGGACAAGGCCGACCGCGCCTATTTCGAGCGCGACATCGCGCCGCTCCTCGGCGCACCCGGCATCGAATTCATCGGCGAGATCGACGACCGGCAAAAATCGGAATTCCTCGGCAACGCCGCGGCGCTGCTCTTTCCGATCGACTGGCCCGAGCCGTTCGGCCTCGTCATGATCGAGGCGTTCGCATGCGGCACGCCCGTCATCGGCTTCGACCGCGGCTCGGTGCGCGAGATCGTCGAGGACGGCATCACCGGCTTCGTCGTCGACGGCGCCGGCGAGGCGATCGACGCGGTCAATGCCGTCCGCACGCTCGACCGCGCGCGCATCCGAGCCGAGTTCGAGCGCCGCTTCACCAGCCGGCGCATGGCCGAGGATTACCTCGCGCTCTACCGCTCGCTCGCGGGCGCGGCGCAGCCGAGCCTCGAGCCGGCCTGAGCCATCCGGCATCGCGATGGCCCGGCCGCGACCGCAGCGACGCCGTGCTTCCGACGACGCCGAAGTCACGATCGGCCCGTTCTACATCCCCTCGGGCGCATCGGCGCGGATCGGCTCGAGGAGCCTGAAGCAGGGCGACACGTTCGCGGTGCTCGATGCCTATGGCGACGTGCAGGCGGCGGGACCCGCGGCGGAGGGCCTGTTCCACGAGGACACGCGCTATCTTTCGCGCTTCGTCATGGCGATCGAGCGCGAGCGGCCGCTTCTTCTGAGCTCGCGCGTGACGCGCGACAACACGGTGCTCGCGGTCGATCTCGCCAATCCCGACATCTACGAGGACGGCCGCCTCAAGTTCGCGCGCGACCAGGTGCACCTCCTGCGCAGCAAGGTCCTGGACGACGGCGTTTGCTTCGAGCGGCTCGAGATCAGGAGCTTCGCCGATCATGCCGTGGCGCTTGCGCTGCGCTATGGCTTCGATGCCGATTTCGCCGACATGTTCGAGGTGCGCGGCCAGACGCGCGCCGCGCGCGGCCAAATGCTCGAACCTGCGATCGGCGAGGGATCGATCGCGTTGGGATATCGCGGGCGCGACGATGTCGTGCGCCGCACGCATATCCGCTTCGATCCGCCGCCGGCTTCGATCCGCCGCCGCGAGGCGCGCTACGAGCTGCTCCTGCCGCCGCACGGCGCGCTCACCGTGAACGTGACGATACTGTGCGAGCGCGAGGGATTTGCGCCGGGCTGCGCCGAGGATTTCGCCGGCGCTGCGGCCAAGGCCGCGGCGCGGGTCGAGGCGCTGCGCCGCGGCGCCGCCGGGATCGCGAGCTCCAACACCGCCTTCAATGGCTGGATCGACCGCTGCGAGGCCGATCTCGACATGCTGCTGACCGACCAGCCGACCGGACCCTACCCTTACGCCGGCATTCCGTGGTTCAACACCGCGTTCGGCCGCGACGGCATCATCTCGGCGCTGCAAACGCTGTGGCTCATGCCGCAAATCTCGCGCGGCGTGCTCGCATTTCTTGCCGCAACCCAAGCGCGCGAGACCGATCCCGCGCGCGATGCCGAGCCCGGCAAGATCCTGCACGAGACCCGGAAATCCGAGATGGCCGCCTTGGGCGAGGTGCCGTTCGGCCGTTATTACGGCACGGTCGATGCGACGCCGCTCTTCGTCATGCTCGCCGCAGCCTATCACCGGCGCACCGGCGATACCGGCTTCATCCAGACGATCTGGCCCAACATCGAGGCCGCGCTGTTGTGGATGAAGAGCCAGGCGGATGGCTCCGGCGACGGCTTTCTCGCATACGACCGCCGTGCCGAAAATGGCCTTTCGAACCAGGGCTGGAAGGATTCCGGCGATTCGGTCTTTCACGCCGATGGCCGGCTTGCCGCGGCGCCGATCGCGCTCGTCGAGGTGCAGGCCTATGCCTATGCCGCGCTCGAAGGCGCGGCGGCGATGGCACGCGCGCTCGGCGCCGAGGCCCGCGCCGAAATCCTCGCCGCCGAGGCGCTGATGCTGCGCCGCCGCTTCGATGCCGCGTTCTGGTGCGAGGAGATCGGCACCTATGCGCTGGCGCTCGACGGCGGCAAGCATCCCTGCCGCGTGCGCACGTCCAATGCCGGGCACGCGCTCTTCGCCGGGATATCGGAGCCCGGCCGCGCCGCGCGGGTCGCGGCGACGCTGATGGGCGAGGAGCATTTTTCGGGCTGGGGCATCCGCACGCTCGCCACGTCCGAGCGGCGCTACAACCCGATGTCGTACCATAACGGCTCGATCTGGCCGCACGACAACGGGCTCATCGCCATGGGGTTCGCACGCTATGGCCTGCGCGCGCCGCTCCTGCGGCTCGTCGAGGAGCTGTTCGATGCCTCGACCTTCTTCGAGCTGCACCGCTTGCCCGAACTGTTCTGCGGCTTCGTGCGCCGTCCGGGCGAAGGGCCGACGCTCTATCCCGTCGCGTGCAGCCCGCAAGCCTGGTCGAGCGCCGCCGCGTTCGCGCTCGTGGGCGCTTCATTGGGCGTGTCGTTCCATCCCGAGATCGCGCAAATCCGCTTCACGCGCCCGGCGCTGCCGCGCTTCATCGACGAGCTGCGCATCGAGCGGCTCAGCATGGGCGAGGTCGCGGTCGATCTCCATTTCCGCCGCTACGGCGAGGACGCGGCGCTTACCGTGCTGCGCAAGGACGGCGACGTCGAGATCGTGGTGACGGGCTAGCCGCGCAACGGCTGCGTCGCGGCGGCGAGCCACTGCGCCGTTGCGGCATCGACGAGCGGCGCAAGTTCCTGGCGCACGCGTGCGTGATAGGCGTCGAGCCATGCGGCCTCGCGCGCGTCGAGCAGCGACGGCTCGACGCAGGCGCGGTCAATGGGCGCGAGCGTGATCGTCTCGAAGCCCAGCATCTCGCGCTCGGCGCCGCCCTCCGGCAGCTTCGTCACCACGACGAGGTTCTCGATCCGGATGCCGTAGGCGCCGGTCTTGTAGTAGCCGGGCTCGTTCGAGACGATCATGCCCGGCAGGAGCGCCTGCGCGCTCGGCAGCTTCGAGATGCGCTGCGGCCCTTCGTGAACGCCCAGGTAGCTGCCGACGCCGTGGCCGGTGCCGTGGTCATAGTCGAGTCCGGCCTCCCACAGCGCGCGGCGCGCGAGCGCGTCGAGCTGCGAGCCGCTGGTGCCCTTGGGGAAATGGCAGAGCGCCAGCGCGATGTGGCCCTTCAGGACCCGGGTGAAGCGGTCGCGCATCTCGGGCACAGGCGTGCCGATCGCCACCGTGCGCGTCACGTCCGTGGTGCCGTCGAGATACTGCGCGCCGGAATCGACGAGATAGAGCGTGCCGGGCTCGAGGCGGCGCTCGGTCCGGGGCGTCGCATGATAATGCACGATCGCGCCGTTCGAGCCCGCGCCGGAAATGGTCGGAAAGCTCAGGTCGCGAAAATTCTCGCCGCCGCGGCGGAATTTTTCGAGCTCGTCGGATGCCGCGATCTCGGTGAGAGCGCCCTCTGCCGCCGTCGCGGCAAGCCAGGCGAGAAACCGGGTGAGCGCCGCGCCGTCGCGCCGGTGCGCGGCGCGCGTGCCCGCCAGCTCGACCTCGTTCTTGCAGGCTTTCGGCAGCTGGCACGGGTCGGCGGCGCGCTGGACGCGCGCGCCGGCAGCGGAAAGCCGGTCGAACACCCAGGCGGCCGCCATTGCCGGATCGGCGAGGACGCGCTTTTTCGCCGCACCCAGCCGGTCGAGCGCAGGGCCAAGCTCGTCGGGCTCGGCGGCCTTCACCTCGGGCCCGAGATGCGCTTCCGTTCCGGATGCGAGCTTGCGCCGGTCGATGAAGAGCTCGACATGCGCGTCGGCGTGCAGGATGGCGAAGCTCAGCGGCAGCGGCGTGTGCGGCACGTCGCCGCCGCGGATGTTGAGCAGCCAGGCGATCGAATCGGGTGCGGTGAGAACCGCGGCGTCGATCGCGTCCTTCGCCAGCGCGGCCCCGATCTCGCGCCGCTTCTCGGCGGCGGACTTGCCGGCAAAGCGCAAATCGTGCGGCACGACGGGCGCCAAGGGCGGCGCCGGCCGGTCGGTCCAGATGGCATCGATCGGGTTCGAGGCGAGCGGGCGCAGGCTCCCGCCCGCGCGCTCGGAAGCGGCGCGATAGCGCTCGAGCTCGCCCGGCGTATGGAGCCACGGGTCGTAGCCGAGCGCCGCCCCCTTCGGCAGATTGGCGGAGATCCATTCCGTCGCAGGCTGCTCGATCACGTGGCGGAGCGCATAGAGGCTCGCATCGACCTGATCCTGCGCCTGGAGCGTGTAGCGGCCATCGACGAAGAGCGCCGCGCGCTCCGTCAGCACCACGGCGAGGCCGGCCGAGCCGGTGAATCCCGTAAGCCACGCGAGCCGCTGCGCCGAGGCCGGCACGTACTCGCCCTGATGCGCGTCGGCGCGCGGAACCAGGAACCCGTCGACGCCGAGGCGCCGCAGCTCTGCCCTGAGCCGCGCGAGCCGGTCCCCTGCGTCGCTCATCGCCACCTCCGCCCTTGCTCTCCCGCGCTACAACATAGGATGCTCTCGGCCGCTGTTCCAACGGAGGCGCAATGCTCCTGACCGGGGCCCAAAAACTCGAGCGCATGCGCGACGGACGGGCGATCTATGTCGGCTCCGAGCGCATCGACGACGTGACCCGCCATCCCGCCTTTCGCGGCGGCGCCGCGACGGTCGCGCGCCTCTACGATCTGAAGGCAGAGCATTTCTTCGAGGAAGATGGCGAGCGCTTCAGCCTCTATTGGCTGCGCTGCCGCACGCGCGCCGATCTTGGCCGCCGCATGGCGGCATTGAAGGCGATGGCCGCAGCGACGCACGGCCTCATCGGCCGTTCGCCCGACCATGTCGCGGGCATGGTGACAGGACTCGCGATGCGGCCCGAGGTGCTGGAAAATCTGCGCCCAGGCGCGGGCGAGAGGCTGCTGCGCTATTACGACCATGCGCGCCAGAACGACCTTTTCCTGTGCTTTGCCGTGACGCCGCCTTCCGGCATCCGCGCCAGCGATCTCTTTCCGGGGCAGGAGCGCGACGATCCGCGCCTCAAGGTGATCGACGAGGACGCCGACGGCGTCGTCATCTCCGGCATGAAGATGCTGGCGACATCGGGCGCCTATGCCGACGAGGTGTGGGTCGGCAACCTCACGCCGATCGACGACAAGTTCAAGGCCGAGAGCATCACCTGCGCGCTGCCGTTGAACGCGCCGGGCGTGTCGATGTGGGCGCGCGAGCCCTATGCGCTCCATGCGCGGCGCGAGGCCGACTATCCGCTGAGCCGGCGCTTCGACGAGGGCGACTGCGTTCTGGTGTGCGAGCGCGTGCGCGTGCCGTGGGAGCGGGTCTTTCTCCACAATGAGGGCGCGTGGTCGCGCCGCATCTATATCGAGACGCCGGCCAACTGCTATGCGAACCATCAGTCGAACGTGCGCTTCTGGGCGAAGATGGGGCTCGTCGTCGGCCTCGCGAGCCGGATCGCCGAGGCGAACGGTCTCGACCGCATCCCGGCGGTGCGCGAGGAGCTGGGCCGGCTCGCCGCGCTCGAGGCGACGATCGGCGGCCTCGTCGCGGGCCAGATCGAGGCATGGGAGGAATGGCCCGCGGGCTTCGCCACGCCCAACCGGCGCATGATGTATGCCGCACTCAACTGGTGCCAGGAGAACCACACCGGCATCGTCGATGCGCTGCGCACGCTTCTGGGCGGCGTGCCGCTGCAAATGCCGGCGAGCTTCGATGTGCTCGACGAGCCGCAGTTGAAAGACCGGTTCGAGCGCTGGTGGAAGACGCCCAATCTCGACGCAAGGCGCCGCATGAAGCTCTACAAGCTGGCCTGGGACCTGGTCGGCTCGGAATTCGCCGGCCGCCACCAGCTCTACGAGAAATTCTATGCCGGCAATTCGATCGTGGTCCGCAACCAGAGCGACCGCGAGGCGCCGTGGCAGAAATTCCATGCCATCGTCGATGGCATCTTGGACAGCGCGGAGGAGGAATTCTTGAACCGGCTCGCTTTCACCGCCGACACTTCCGCCGGGCGGAAAAATCTCGACGCGCCGATCGAGGCGCTCGTCATCGCCGGCTGGACCGGGCGCGACGCTGCCGCGGTCGAGGAACATATCGCCGAACTCGAGCGGGTCGGCGTCCGGCGGCCGAAGACCGCACCGATCTTCTATCGCGCTGCCGCATCGCTCCTCACGACCGGCGGCGCGATCGAGGTCGCGGGCGGCGATACCAGCGGCGAGGTCGAGCCGGTCGTCGTCAGCCTCGCCGAGGGGCTGTTTGTCGGCGTCGGCTCCGATCACACCGACCGCAAGGCAGAGGCCCAGGGAGTGACGGTGGCAAAGCAGCTATGCGCAAAACCCATATCAGCCATGCTATGGCCCTATGATGAGGTCGCGCCGCACTGGGACCGGCTCGTCCTGCGCTCCTGGGCCACGATCGAGGGACGGCGGCGGCTCTACCAGGAAGGCCCGGTCGCTTCCCTGCGCCCGCCCGCGGAGCTCATGGCCAAGTATCTGAACGGTAAGGGTTCTCTGCCCGCCGGCACGGTCATGTTCTGCGGCACCCTGGCGGTTCCTGGCGGGATCGTCCCGGCCGCGCGGTTCGAGATCGAGCTCGAGGATCCGGAGCTGGGCCGGCGCCTCGCGCACGGCTACGACATCCGAAGCCTGCCGGTCGAAGGCTAAGGCATTCGCGGCCAAAATTTTCCGAAGTCGGGCGGAACCGTAACCGAAGGTAACCGTTTGTAAGCAGTGAACGCCGGATCGCCCGGTGCCCTGGCCTCGAGGAAAGCATAAGCACATGATACCCGCGACGGCTCTTGCCGAGATCACCGCCCCCGCCCCGGCCGACGAACTGGACGAGATGGTCGAACAGTCGATCCTTCGCTTCCTCAACGGCGAGACCGACGGAAACGAACTTTTCAACGCGCTCTACGGCCATGTCCTCGAGGAGCCGATCCCGGCCGCGATGCTGGAGCTGGTCCGCACCGGCGAACGCGAGCCTGGCTGATCACTTCGGCGCCTCGGCGCGCCGGTCCGTGATCCGCGCGCGAAAGTCGGCGCTGACATCGGCGAGCTGCTTTTCATATTGTTCCTCGGAGAGTGTGCCGTCATCGCGTTGCGTCGCGAGCGCGGCGCGCGCCGCCGCATACTGGTCGTAAAGATCGAGGGTCTGCGGCTCGTCCTTGGCCCAGACCGGCCGCTCGCGCGCGGCGAGGCAGGCTGCGAGATCGGCCTTTTTCGCGAAGGTTTCGGCGTGGCACGGGTCTTCGGCCTTGCCGAGATCGTAGGTGAGCTGGCTCGCGCAGCCGCCGAGCGCGAGTGCCATGGCCAGGGAGATCAATCGGCGCATCGCATATCCTCTGCCGATTGAACGGCGCGCCCTGCCCTTCGGTCCATGCAGGCTGTAAAGTCGCCGCGCGATGGATGACGAGAGCGCAGACGCGCGCCTGCCGCTCGCGGGCATAACGGTCCTCGAGTTCACCCAGAACATCATGGGGCCGAGCGCCGGGCTCATGCTCGCCGATCTCGGCGCCGAGGTGGTCAAGATCGAGCCCGCGCCCGGCGGCGACAGCACGCGCCGGCTCGGCGGCTTCGCCGCCGGCTTCTTCGGCTACTTCAACCGCAACAAGCTGAGCCTCGCGGTCGATCTGAAGCGCGATCAGGGCCGCGCCCTCGTCTACCGGCTCGCCGCACACGCCGATGTCGTCTTGGAGAATTTCGCGCCGGGCACGATGGAGCGGCTCGGCTGCGGCTACGACGCGCTCGCGGCACACAATCCGCGCCTCGTCTATTGCGCGCTGAAAGGGTTCCTTTCCGGGCCCTACGAGCATCGCCCGGCGCTCGACGAGGTGGTGCAGTTCATGGGCGGGCTCGCCTACATGACCGGGCCGCCCGGACGGCCGCTCCGCGCCGGCACCTCGGTCGTCGACATCATGGGCGGCGCGTTCGCGGTGATCGCGATCCTCGCCGCGCTCAGGGAGCGCGACCGCACCGGCGCGGGCCAGTGCGTCAAGAGCGCCCTCTTCGAGACCACGGTCTTCATGATGGGCCAGCACATGGCCGGAGAGTTCATCACCGGCGAGGCGATGCCGCCGATGCCGGCGCGGCGCGGCGGCTGGGGCATCTATCAGATTTTCGCGACGCGCGACGGCGAGCAGTTGTTCGTCGGCGTCACCAGCAACAATCATTGGCGGCGCTTTTGCGAGACGTTCGGCCGGCCCGATCTTCTGGCCGATGCGCGGCTTGCCACGAACGAGCTGCGCGTCGCGGCGCACGAATGGCTCATCCCGATCGTGGCGGAGCTTCTCGCCGGCTTCGACAAGGACGAGATCGCCGCGAAATGCGAGGCGGCGCAGATCCCCTTTGCGCCGGTCGCCAAGGTCGCGGACCTCTTTACCGACCCGCATCTGCTGGCCGGCGGCGCGCTCCTCGACCAGGCGCTGCCGGGACACGGGACGACGAAGCTGCCGGCGCTGCCCATCGAGATGGACGGACGGAGGACGCGCATCCGCCGCCAGCCGCCCGCGATCGGCGCCGACACGCACGAGGTCCTGCGCACGGCCGGGCTCACGGAGGACGAGATCGCCACCCTGCGCCGCGACGGCGTGATCCTCATGGCGGAGAAGTGACGGCTTGACGGCGGGCGGGCCCTTTGGCAGAGCTTCGCCCACACTATCGGAGATGCGCCATGTTTATCGCGCTCGGCCTCGTTGGGATGCTGTGGTTCGTGGGCTTCGTGGTCGCGCCGGACAAGAACGCGCCGCCCATGTCGCAGAACACGCCGGCCGCGGTCGCGACCGCGACGCAGGACGCGCCGCCGCAACAGCCGCGCTGAAAAGTCAGGGCGTCACGACGTAGGGCGGCCCGCAATTCTGGTCGATGCCGTCGGCGAGCCCTTGGCGCACGTCGTGGCCCAGGGGGTCGGACGGGGGAACAAGGGAGGCCGTGGCGCCCACCGGCCCTGCGGCCACGATGGTGAGGGCGCAGAGCGGCACTTTGGCGACGATGAGAAACGGCGTGCCGATCGCCGTTAATACTGCCTGCCCGCCGGTCATCTGAGCGCCGCCGTTGTCCGGCGTCGCGGCGCAGGCGCCGAGCGAAGCCGCGGCGAGGCCTGCCAGCACGATCCGTCGCATGAGCCGCCTCCTTGCTGTTCCCCATTCTAGCATCGGTAACAATCTTAATCTCGTCCTTCGCCGTTTCTTCGGCTAGGGTCGATGACCCATGATCGAGGTGCGCGACCTTCACAAATCGTTCGGCGGGGTGCACGCCGTGCGCGGCGTGAGCTTCACCGCCAGCGATGGCGAGATCACCGGCGTCATCGGCCCGAACGGCGCCGGCAAGACCACGATCATGCGCCTCATCTACACCGTGCTGACGCCGGACAGCGGCACGACGCTGGTCGATGGGTTCGATGCACGGCTCGAGCGCCGCCAGGTGCAGCGCCGCATCGGCGTGCTGCCCGACGTGCGCGGCCTTTATCCGCGCCTCACCGCGCGCGAGCACGTGCGCTATTTCGGCGCGCTGCACGGGCTTTACGGCGCGGGCCTCGAGCGGCGGATCGAGGAGCTGGCGCATACGCTCGCGATGGAGGATTTCGTCGACCGCCGCACGCGCGGCTTCTCGCGCGGGCAGCAGATGAAGGTGGCGCTCGCGCGCGCGCTCGTGCACGAGCCGCACAACGTGCTGCTCGACGAGCCGACCAACGGGCTCGACGTCGCGACGAGCCGCGCGGTGCGCGATCTCGTGCGCCGCTTCCGCGCCGAGGGGCGCTGCATCCTGCTGTCGAGCCACATCATGCAGGAGGTGGCGGCACTCGCCGACCGCATCGTCATCGTCGCGGCCGGCCGCATCGCGCTTCAGGGCACGCCCGAGGAGCTGCGCCGCGCGACCGGCCTCGTCGATCTCGAGGAGATATTCATGGCGGCGACCTCGGGCCGCGAAGAGGCGCCGGCGCTCATGGCCGGGGAGGACTGAGCGGTGCCGACGGTCGCGGTCGTGTTCATGAAGGAGATGATCGACAATCTGCGCGACCGCCGCAGCATCGCGATGGCGATGATCTATCCGCTGATCGGCCCGCTGATCTTGGGCCTGATGATCTCGTTCGTCGCGGGCTCGCTGTCGGCGGGGGGCGGGCGGGCGGGCCCGATGGTGATCCCCGCGGTGGGCGTCGCGAACGCGCCGGCGCTGGCCGAATATCTCGCCGCGCACGGCGCCGTGCTGCGCCCGCTCGACGAGGATCCGGCCGAGCTGGTGCGCCGCGGCGAGGCGCCCTTCGTGCTGGTGTTGCCCGCACCGCAGGCGGGACCCGACGGCGTGCTCGAGGTGCGGCTCGTCTCCGACGTCTCGCGGCTTTCGAGCGTCGTGCCGATCGCGCAGATGATGGACCTGCTGCACGGCTTCGAGCACGAGATCGCGAGCCGGCGGCTCGAGGCGCTCGGCGTCTCCCCCGCCGTCACCTCGCCCTTGCACATCGAGGAGGACAATGTCGGCCGCGCCATCAGCCTGGGCGCCACGTTCCTCAACATGATGCCGCCGTTTTTCATATTCACGCTGTTCCTCGGTGGGGTCTATCTCACGCTCGACACGACGAGCGGCGAGCGCGAGCGCGGCTCGTTCGAACCGCTGATGATCAACCCGGTAAGCCGCTCGGAGGTGCTGGTCGGCAAGTTCGGCGCGGGCGTCGTGTTCACGCTCATCGCACTCTCGGTTCAGATGCTGGCCTTCTGGGGGATGCTGCACATCGTGCCGCGCGAATCGCTGGGCCTGATGACGCCGCCCGGCGTCTTCCGCCTGTCGCTGCTCCTGCCGATCTGTCTGCCGCTCGCGCTCTTTGCAGTGGCCTCGCAGATCGTCATCGCCGCGGTGACGCGCAGCCTCAAGGAGGCGCAGACCTATCTCGGCCTGCTGCCGCTCGTGCCCGCGATCGCCGGGATGCTCCTCGTCTTCGCCCCGGTGCATCTTCACTCGGTGCTCGCCGCCATCCCGACCTTCGGCCAGACCGTGCTGATGGGACAGGTGATCCGCAGCGAATCCATGAACTGGGCGATGATCGCCATTTCCGGATTCGCCACGCTTGCCGTGACGCTGCTGCTGCTCGCCATCGCCTTCCGCCTCTACGAGCGCGAGCAGATCCTGTTCCCGCACTGACGCGTTCCGTTCCCTTAAAAATCTTTCATTCGACTCCGCCGCGCCGCGCGCTGTTTGTTGAGGCGTGTGGAGGTCGGTGCGATGAGCGAAGGCGGAATGCTTTATCTCATTCTCGTTGGCGTGGGCTTCGCGAGCTTCGTCGGCACGCTTCTCTGGGGCATGACGACGACGAGCCCGCCGGGCGTCGGCACGCATGCGCGGACGGAGACGCAACGTCCGCTCGCGACGGCACATCAGAACGGGTAGTTGATACCGGAGAATACGGCGACACCCTCGGAACCGTATCCGACGTCGACATACCCCACGATGAACGGCTTGGCGATCGCGCGGAATCCGACACCGCCAACCGCGTGAAGATCGCTGACCGGCGACTGACGGACGGAATGGAATGTTTTTCCAACGTCCGCGAAGGGTGCCACTTCGCCGCTGATATGGGTCGAGAAGAGATCGAGGTCGAAGACGCGCGTCCTCACCTCGAGCCCCGCCGACGACAGATTGCGATCGACGAACCGTCCCTCGCCGAAGCCGCGCAGCGGCTGCTGTTCGCCGACGACGCTGCGGTCGCCGCCGAGGCTGCTCAGATCCCAGAACGGCAGATTGCTCGCGTCGGGCATGTAGCGCAGCGCCGCATGAGCCGCGACGGTCACGCGGCCGGACACCGGCTGATAATGGCGCGCATCGAGCGCGACGACGGTATAAGACATCGTACTGAGGAAATCGCGCTCCGAGGCGCCGAACGAAGCGACGATCTGGTCGCCGCGCGTCGGCAGCGCGTTCGAATCGCGCGTGTCGAGCGACGCGAAGACGCGGTTGAAGAATTCCCGCTCGGTCCCAATGCCGGGCAAGGTTGGGAAATTCTGCTGGATGAAAGGCAGCGACGAGATCGCCCCCGGCTCGATCGCGACATAGCGCGGGCGCGCAGTCCAGCCGAGCTGCACTTCCTGCGAGATGTTCCAGCCAAGCGTCCCGTTCAGCAGAACCTGCTCGTTCGTATAGTTCGTCTGGGCAGCGGGCGGCGAATGATTGCCGATGCCGAAGAAGCGATATGTGCCCGTGCGGTCGTACAGAAGTTCGCCCGCTTCGGACCATGTGGTTTGCCGCGTGAGGCCGCTCCCGTACGAGAAGTCGGCGCCGCGCTCGATCCGCTCCTTGAGCTTCAGGACGCCATACCACTGCGTATCGTGCGAGGGATATGAGAAAAACCGCGCGTGCGCGCCATAGCCGAGATAGGGATTGTAGGTCACGTCGGGCGCGATGATCTTGTCGATGTCGCCCTGCGGGTTCTCGTGCAGGAAGACCGGAAGGAGTCCGACGGTCGTGCCGCCGTTGGGATCGGTGCCGACTTCGGGAATCGGCACGAACGGCGCCGTGCGCGGATCGAACCATTGCCAGATATCCGCCGTCGGCTCGGCGCCGAACGCACGCGCGGCTGAGACGAGAACGGCGCACGCGATGACAGAAGCCCAAAACCGCATGGGCCGCAGACTAACCGAACGTGATTCCGAGCACCCGCGACTTTCTAGCGCGCCCGGCGCAGCGCTTCCCAAAGCCGCCCCGGCGTCGCCGGCATGTCGAAGCTCGTGACCCCGGCCGAGCGCAGCGCGTCCATCACCGCGTTCATGCAGGTCGGCAGCGCGCCCGTGGTGCCGGCCTCGCCCGCGCCCTTGGCGCCCAGCGCATTGCTCGGCGTCGGCACGGAATGGTCGGCGAGGCGGAATTCGCGCACGAGATCGGCGCGCGGCATCACATAGTCCATGAAGCTGCCGGCGAGCAGCTGTCCGGTTTCGGGATCGTAGCGGCAATCCTCGCCGAACACGTGGCCCGCGCTCTGCATGACGCCGCCATGGACCTGGCCCTCGGCGAGCGTCGGATTGATCGCCGTGCCGATATCGTCGACCGCGGTGTAGCGCAGGATCTCGGCGGCGCCGGTGTCGCGGTCGATCTCGATCTCGGCGACATGCGCACCCGAAGGGAAGCAGCGCTGCGGCTGCCATTCCGACGTGGTGTCGAGCGGGTGGGGCGAGGATGATTTGTGGCGCTCGACGAGATCGCTCAGCGCGATCGAGCGGTCGGTGCCCTTGACGAAATAGCGCCCGTCGCGGAACTCGAGATCGGCGCCCGCGGTCTCGAGCGCGTCGGCGGCGAGAGCGACCCCTTTGCGGATCACCTCCTCGCTCGCGATCTTCATCACCGAGCCTTGCGACAGGATGGTGCGCGAGCCGATCGCGGCAGCGCCTATGAGCGCCGGCCCGTCGGGATCGCCCGAGCGGCACTCGATCTGCGCCGGATCGAGGCCGAGAAATTTCGCCACGAGTTCGGGAAAGACGGTCTCGTAGCCCTGCCCGCTCGGCCCCGCGACTTGGTGGAGGATAAGCTTGCCGTCCGCCGCGAATTTGAGCGCGACCTGATCCTTCGGCACGCCGCCGCCGCCCGAGGGCTCGAAGAAGAGGGCGCAGCCGATGCCGCGCAGCTTGCCGCGGCGCGACGCTTCGGCGCGGCGCGCGGCAAATCCCTGCCAGTCCGATTGCCGCTCGGCCTCGTCGATGAGGCCGGGGAAGTCGTGGCTGTCGAGCACCGTGCCGGTCGGCGTCTTGTAGGGGATGTCCGCCTTGCCCACGGCATTGCGCCGGCGCAGCGCCAAGGGATCGAGCCCGAGCATCGAAGCCGCTTCGTCCACCAGGCGCTCGACGATGAGCGCCGCCTCGGGGCGGCCGGCGCCGCGATAGGCGTTGGTCGGCGCGGTGTTGGTCATCACCTGGCGATGGCGGCCGTAAACCGTCTCGACGCGATAGGGCCCGCCGGCCATGGTGAGGCCGTTCATCGAATTGGTGAGAACGCCCGCCTGGCTCAGATAAGCGCCCGAATTGCACAGCCACTCGGTGCGCAGCGCCAGGAAGCGCCCGTCCTTGTCGCACGCAAGCTCGCCCGAGACGCGGATGGCGCGGCCGTGATTGTCGGTCAGAAAATCCTCGCCGCGCGTGGCGCTCCACTTGATCGGGCGCCCGAGGCGTTTTGCGAGATGAAGGAGAAGCGGATGCTCGGCATAGGGCGCCGTGCGCGCGCCGAAGGCGCCGCCGACATCGACCATGTGCACGCGCACTTTTTCCGGCGGAACGCCGAGCATGATGGCGAGCGCATCGCGCATCGCAGGCCCGCCCTGATGGCCGCAGCGGATCTCGTAGCGGTCGGAGGCGGCGTCATAGGAGGCAAGGCATCCGCGCGTCTCCATCGTGTTGGGCGCGACGCGCGGGCTTTCGAGCGTCACGCGCGCCACGTGCGGGGCGCCGGCGATCACCTCGGCGGCCTTCGCCTCATTGCCGTACTCGAACTCGAAGCAGACATTGCCGGGGATGGTGTCGTGGAGCTGGGCCGCGCTCGCGCCGAGCGCCGTTTCGAAGCCGATCACCGGCGGCAGATCGTCATACTCGATGGCGACGAGATCGGCCGCGTCCTGGGCCTGCCCGCGCGTCTCGGCGAGGACGACCGCCACCTCCTCGCCGGCATAGCGCACGCGGTCCGATGCCAGTACCGGCCGCTCCGGCACGATGAGTTTCTTGCCGCCGCGGCCGGGGAAATGAACCGACGGCGGAAGCGTGCGGAATCCGGCATCGGCCACGTCGCGCGCCGTGATGACGGCGACGACGCCAGGCGCATGCCGCGCTTCACCCGTGTCGATCGAGCGGATCTTCGCATGCGCGTGGTCGGCGCGGCAGAACACGGCGTGGAGCTGCCGCGGCAGATTCCAGTCGGCGGTATATCGCCCCGCCCCGGTGACGAGCCGCAGATCCTCGCGCCGGCCGATGAACTTTTGCGCCATCCCATGCTCTCCCTTATCGCGCGCAATGTTGGCGGGTCCGCCGCGCGATGACAACCGCCTCGCGGCCAGCATGCAGGCGGCTTTTCCGCCCCGCAGTGTCAGTGCCGTAGGTGAGGGACGCCGCGCGATTTATTCAGTATCATCCGTGTCATGCGTCGCGGGGTCTCCAGTCGAAGCCGCCGGCTGGCCCTCGTGAGCGCTCTGCTCGTTGGATAGCAGTCGAGATCGCCAACGCCGCAGCGCTGGCGCCCACTGTCGGCGCGCCGCCGACCACCGTCACCCTCGCGATCGGGACGCTGTGGCTGTGAAAGCGAAATTGCAGCGCAAGGGCTTTTCTCCGTTCTCGCTCGACGCGGTCAATTTCCTCGCGGCCGATGTCCGCGGCGCGGTCGGGCCTTTCCTGAATGTGTTTCTTGTCACGCAACGGCATTGGAGCCAGTCCGAAGTCGGATTGGTGACCACGATCAGCGGCCTGCTCGGGATCGCCGTCCAGACGCCGATCGGCGGCATGATCGACGAGACCCACGCCAAGCGCGGCGTCATCGTTCTGGCCCTTGCGGTTTTGGCGATCACGGCCGCAATCGTTTACGCTCTGCCGACCTTCTGGCCGGTCGCAATCGCCAACAGCCTGATGGCCATTGCCGGTGATGTCTTCGGTCCGGCGGTCGCGGCACTGACCCTGGGCCTGTACGCGCGAAAACAACTGGCGCCGCGGATGGGACGGAATTCGGCCTTCGACCATGCCGGCAATGTCGCGATCGCCGCGCTGGCAGGCGCGGTCGGCTATGAATTCTCGCAGCGCACAGTCTTTCTGCTGGTGCCGGTCTTCGCCGTGCTGACCGCGATCGCGGTGCTGTCCATTCCCGCCAAGGCCATCGATTACAACCGGGCGAGAGACCTCGACCACGATTCCGACGCGGCCGAGGGCGCCGCCAAGATCGCGGACTATGGCGTCCTGTTCGAATCCCGTCCGCTGGTCATATTTGGCCTGTGCGCCATGCTGTTCCATTTTGCCAATGCACCGCTGCTGCCGCTGGTGGGACAGAAGCTCGCCGCCGCATATCCAAACGAGGCGACGGCCATGATGTCGGCCTGCATCGTCGCGGCGCAGCTCGTGATGCTGCCGATCGCCCTCCTGGTCGGGCTCAAGGCCGACATTTGGGGCCGGAAGCCTTTGTTTCTCGCCGGGTTAGCCATCCTGCCCATCCGCGCGGCGCTCTACACGCTCTCCGACAACAGCTTCTGGCTGATCGGCGTCCAGGTGCTCGACGGCGTTGGCGCCGGCATTTTCGGCGCCCTCACGCCCCTGGTGATCGCCGATATCATGCGCGGCACCGGACGCTACAACCTGGCCCAAGGCGCCGTTGCGACGATGGTGGGTATCGGTGCGTCGCTGAGCGGACTGGATGCCGGCGTGATCGTCGATCGCCTCGGGTACAACGCGACCTTTCTTACGCTCGGCGCTGCCGCTGCCGTGGCGCTGATCGTCTTTGCCCTTGGTATGCCGGAAACCGCCGAAACGAAGACGGCACTGACAACCGCCTCGCACCGCTAGATGTGAACTCTCAATAGGTTGTCCACTCGGTCCCGACCGAGGAAACTGATGTTGCTAACGCATCTTTTTCCTGGGGGGGGGACCGAATGGACGTTCACAAGAATGCCCGGCTGACACCGGCAGGTCGAGGGGTCATGGTAGGGCGCGTTGTCGAGGGCGAGGCGCCGCGGCTCGTCGCGGAAGCGATGGGCGCGGCCTCAAGGCCGATTACACCGCGGTCTGGACGTTCGTTCACGCCGAGGAGTTGAGCTTCAAAAAAAACCGTGCTCGCCAGCGAACAGGATCGCCCCGACGTGGCGAGACGGCGAGCGCAGTGGAAAGCGCGTCAGAGGCGGATTGAACCGGCGCGCCTGGTCTTCATCGATGAGACCTGGACCAAGGACAACATGGCCCCGCTCCGGGGATGGGGACCGCGCGGCCGGCGGCTGCGCGCCAAGGTGCCGCAGGCGCGCTGGAAGACCATGACCTTCCTGGCCGCGCTGCGGCACGATCGTATCGACGCGCCCTGGCTGCTCGATGCCCCGATCAACGGCCAGACCTTCCGGACCTATGTCGAGAAGGTTCTCGTCCCGACCCTGAGACCGGGCGACATCGTCATCATGGACAATCTCGGCAGCCACAAGGGACGCGCCGTCCGTCACGCCATCCGTGCCGTCGGCGCCAAGCTCATCCTCCTGCCGAAATACTCGCCCGACCTCAACCCCATCGAACAGCTCTTCGCCAAGCTCAAACACTTGCTGCGCAAAACCGCCGCGCGAAGCTTCGACGCCGTGACCGAAGCCATCGGACAGCTTCTCGGCAGCTTCACGCCGCAAGAATGCTCAAACTACTTCAGCAACTCCGGATATGGTCCCGCCTAATTCAATCCCGCTCTAGCTGCGCGAGGACGAGCCCTGCGGCGTCAGCCCGCGCGGCATGCCCGCGGCCGACGCCAGCACCACGACCGCCAGCAGCGCGTTGATGATGTAGACGCGATGCAGCGCCGCCGCGAAATCGACCATCACCGGCGCCAGCGCGGCGCTGTGCAAATCGGAGTCGAGCGAGCGGCCGAGGATGCGGTTGACGAGATCGCCCGATGCCGCCATGTGGCGCGCGAGCCCGGCATTGACGATGCCGCCATAGACGGCGGTGCCGAGCGACTGGCCGATGATGCGCGTGAACACGATCGACGAGGTGGCGACGCCGCGCTCGCGCCACTCGACATTGGCCTGGACCGCGACGCCCCAGGTGTTGTTGGCGAGGCCGAGCCCATACCCGATCAGCAGCGTGCTGGCGATCGCCCAGACGGCGCCGCGCGAGGGATCGAGCCCGACCATCATGAGGCTGCCGAGGACGAGCGCGATGCCGCCCGCCGTCACCGCCGCGCGGTACGAGAAGGCGAGCGACACGCGGCTCGCGGTGAAGCCGCCCGCCGGCCACGCGCCCGAAAGCGCCATCAGAGCATAGCCCGAGGCAAGCACGCTTTCGCCCATCGCGCCTTGCATGTAGGCCGGCAGGAAGGCGGCGATCCCCATCATCGCCGCACCGCTGACGAGGCTCGCGGCGTTGCCGGCGGCGATGATCGGGCGGCGCCACAGCGACAGCGGCAGAAGCGGCTCGCGCGCCTGCGCCTCGTAGAGGACGAAGACGGCCAGAACCGCGAGCGAGCCCGCGACGAGCCCCGCGAGCGCCACCCGTCCGAGCGTCGACGCCTCGACCAGCGCATACATGAGCAGGCCTATGCCAAGCGCGAGCATTACCGAGCCCGCATAATCGATGCGATGCGGGCGCCGCTCGACGCTCTCGCGCAATGTCAGCGCCAGCATCACGGAAGCGACGAGGCCGAACGGCACGTTGACCCAGAACACCCACGACCACGACCAGCGCGCGACGATGAAGGCGCCGATGATCGGCCCCAAGATCGCCGCGCTGCCGAACACGCTCGACACATAGCCCTGGACGCGGGCGCGCTCGGCGCCGCGATAGATGTCGCCCATCAGCGTCTGCGCCACCGGCACGACCGCGCCCGAACCGAGCCCCTGGAGCACGCGGAACGCGATGAGCGACACCATGCTCCACGCGAAGCCGCACAGGAGCGAGCCCACGAGGAAAAGCCCGATCCCGAAGAACAGCACGCGCTTCCGGCCATAGAGATCGGCAAGCCTGCCATAGATCGGCACGGTGACGGCTTGCGTGAGGAGATAGGATGTGAAGACCCAGCTGAAGAGTTCGAACCCGCCCAGGGCGCCGACGATGGTCGGCATCGCGGTGGCGACGATCGTGCCCTCGACCGCGGCCATGAAGGCGGTCGCCAGCGTCGCGGCGAACACCCATTTGCGGCCCGCAGCGGAGACGCCCGGAGCGGGCGGCGGCGCGCCGCTCACGACATCGCCCATCCCCGGCGCGCGCTAGAAGTCGTACTCGATCCGATGCAGCCGCGGCAGCGGCAGCTTGAGATCGAACGATTCCTTGGCGAACAGGTCCTCGAGCCGTGGAAGCGGGCCGGTCAGCACCTGGTCGTGCACATAGCCCACGAGCGCGCCGTAGTTGCGCCGGTTGATGTCCGAGAGACCGTATTCCCAGGGATCGGTGCCCAAGAGCGCGCGCTCCTCCTCGCAATATGTCCGGTAGAAGGCGAGCGGCACGTTGCGCGGATTGGCGAGCCGCTGATAGGCCAATTGCTTCGCCTCCTCGAACGCCAGGGTCAGGCTCTCGACGATCCACGGATACTTCGCCGCGAGCGCCGTCGGCACCGTCGTCACGTGCATGATCGGGAAGAAGCCGGCGCGCCGGTAGTACGCGGTCTCGACCTCCTTGTAGTTGGGCCAGAGCCGCGCGATGCGCGGATCGCCCTCGTCGTGCGCCCGGTTCACGTTCGGCTGGATGATGGCGTTGACCTCGCCGGAAAGAATCATCTGCTCGACCTTCTTGCCCTTGGGCACGACCTCGAGCTTCAGTTCCTTCGGCGCCTGCGCCGAGGCCTCGTCGAGCGTCTCGATCACCCAGGTGATGGAGCGGTGCGGCGCGCCGTGCTCTTCGAGGTGCGCCCGCATCCAATAGTTCGCGGCGGCGCCGATGGTGCGGCACGCGACGCGCTTGCCCGCAAGATCGGACGGTTGGGCGATGCCTTTCCCCGTGTTGACGTAGATGAATCCGTGCCGGAAGCGGCGGTGCAAAAAAACCGGGATCGCGATGATGTCGGCGCGGCCGTGCGCCTTTTGGACGACATAGTGCCCGCCGTTATATTCGTTGACGTCGGCGGCGCGGCCGCGCGCCACGCGGTCGTGCAGCGCGCCGCTGCCGGGCGACGCCATGGGGACGAGCTCGATGCCCTTGGCTTTCACCGTACCATCGCGCAACGCCCGCACGATCTCGTAAGCGCCGGTCATGAAGGTCAGCCGCAGTTTTTGCGCCACCCGCCGCGCCGGCGCTTTCTTGCGTGCAGCCGCCTTGCGCGCCGGCCGCTTCGCCTTTGCCTTTTTTACTCTCGCCATGCCGCCCCCGTCGCATCCGTGCGCCGATCTTAACATGCCGCGCAAGCAAGGGCTTCACCCGAGCATGAGCGCGCGTGCGTTTGCCGGTGCAACGCCGCTCCGCCGCGGCAGGACCGGTTCTTATCGTGCCAAATGCGGCAGCAATCCCGACAGCCCGATAATGATGAGATAGATGGCGACGATATAGCTCAGCAGCCGCGGAATGATGAGGATCAGGATTCCGGCAATGAGGGCGACGAGCGGCTGTAGAATCAGCATATTGATGGTCATCAGCGGCGTCCGTCCCCGCGATCGTCTCTGCGGTCGCCATCCGAGCGTGTGTCGGACACACCGACATTCACGCCGCCGACGGACACACCGACATCCGAACCGCCATAGTATCCGGAATCGCCATAGTAGGCGGGGCCGCCGTAGTAGCCAGGACCGCCATAGTAGGCAGGACTGCCATAGGGAGCGACGATGCAGCCGCCCAGCGCGAGCAGCGCCACCGCAGCGATAGCCATTTTCAACGCAGTCATGTCCGTGTCCTTCGACGAGTATCCAATCTGCACTTCGCATGTGGCCGGACTGGATAAGGGCCTAGAGCGGGATTGTTTTGGCCGGAGTCGATTGGGGATTCCCGAATCGGGGGCGTTTCTGATTCAACATGCTGGCTGGGCGAAGGGGGCCGGCATGAATGGCAAAACCTTATTCGATGGATCTTCGCGAGCGGGTTGTTGCGGCGGTCGAGAACGAGGGGCTGTCGCGGCATGAAGCGGCGTCGCGGTTCGGGGTTGGCGTGAGCACGGCGATCGCCTGGGTGCGGCGCTTCCGGGAGACGGGGAGCGTGGTGCCGGGACAGATGGGCGGGCACAAGCCGAAGGCGATCCGGGACGAGCATGAGGTTTGGCTGCGCGAGCGCATTCGCGAGCGCGATTTCACTTTGCGCGGGCTTGTCCGCGAACTCGCCGGGCGCGGCCTCAAGGCCGATTACACCGCGGTCTGGACGTTCGTTCACGCCGAGGAGTTGAGCTTCAAAAAAAACCGTGCTCGCCAGCGAACAGGATCGCCCCGACGTGGCGAGACGGCGAGCGCAGTGGAAAGCGCGTCAGAGGCGGATTGAACCGGCGCGCCTGGTCTTCATCGATGAGACCTGGACCAAGGACAACATGGCCCCGCTCCGGGGATGGGGACCGCGCGGCCGGCGGCTGCGCGCCAAGGTGCCGCAGGCGCGCTGGAAGACCATGACCTTCCTGGCCGCGCTGCGGCACGATCGTATCGACGCGCCCTGGCTGCTCGATGCCCCGATCAACGGCCAGACCTTCCGGACCTATGTCGAGAAGGTTCTCGTCCCGACCCTGAGACCGGGCGACATCGTCATCATGGACAATCTCGGCAGCCACAAGGGACGCGCCGTCCGTCACGCCATCCGTGCCGTCGGCGCCAAGCTCATCCTCCTGCCGAAATACTCGCCCGACCTCAACCCCATCGAACAGCTCTTCGCCAAGCTCAAACACTTGCTGCGCAAAACCGCCGCGCGAAGCTTCGACGCCGTGACCGAAGCCATCGGACAGCTTCTCGGCAGCTTCACGCCGCAAGAATGCTCAAACTACTTCAGCAACTCCGGATATGGTCCCGCCTAATTCAATCCCGCTCTAATGCCGCGCGCCAGCGTGCAGCCTCTCATTTGGAGTGCAAACTTAGAGGGAAAGCGTTTCGACGGGCAGCATCGGAAACTACTCAGCGCTGAAATGGCTGTGGTTGAACCTCGACGAGAAAATCGCAGTTACCCGCACGCGGGATCGGCCATGCCGGGGCCATCCAGGCCGGCCGAGAATCACGACAGGCCGCGAAGGTGCTGGACATCGTTGATGCCGAAAACGAAAACGCGACCCGCCGCGATTTCGATCTCATTGAGGCAACACGGTCCCTGCTTGATGCGCCAATAGGCGGAAAGCGGCTGGTCAACCAGCTGTAACAGCAGCGCGCGATTGATCGTATCGTGCCCCACCATGACGACGCAGTCATCGTCCGAAGGATGCTGCTCCAGGGCCAGTCGCAACGCATTGGCCGATCGCGCAACGATGTTCTGGAGCGATTCGCCTGACGGGAATCGAACCAGATGCGGCGTTGACATCCAGGCGGCGAAGGCCGCGGGATCGCCGACACGGGCGTCTTCATAGGTGCGCCATTGCCAGGTTCCGTAATCGAGATCGTTCAAATCCTGCACTATCTCGAATTCGATGCCGCACGATTCGGCGATGGCGCGCCCCGTCGCAACGCACCGCATCATCGGACTGGTATAAACGATACTGGGCTTCCAGGATTCAGCGATCCGGCGAGCCAGCGCCTTGGCCTGAGCCTTTCCGAGTTCCGTCAGCGGCGGTTCCATGCGGCCGCGAAAACGAGGCGGATCGATCCCATCGACGTGTCCGTGGCGGGTGAGAATGAGTCGCGTCATCTATTCATCCCATCGTGGTCGTCACGGGCCGCGCTCCATCGCGTCGCCCGTGCGGGAGAAAACGGCGCCTAGACTGCCAGCACAGCCAGCCAGTCACCGCCTTAGGCCCCTCTCCGCTTTTGGTCGCAGAAAGCCCCGCTAATCGACCGGTTGCAGTACTTCAGCTGGTCCATCGGGTGGGTAGCGCTCGTCCGTGATCCGTTCGGCTCGCACACAAGACGGACGCGTCCAAGGCGGCGCCTGGATGCCAGCTCCGGGAGAGAAGCGCGTCGCCACGTTGAAAGCGTCGGCCGCGAGAGCACGGGCAGCCTCTTCGCTTCGAGCCCGAACGATGACCTCCCCGCGATGCGAGCTCGCGTTCCAGTTGGAATCGAGAAGATCGACAGGCGTCAATTTCCAAACAGTCATCGCTGAACTCCTCGCGCGCACGAAACTCGATCGAATGATGCTGCGGTCGCCCCTTTATCTCATTGACTTCACATCAATGACGAGATCCGCCCCGGATGTCAGTCTTCCGACATCACTTAGCGCTTTTCACGAGCGCGATCGCCAATAGGGAGCCTTTAATGGGCGGCAAGACATCTTCCGATGGTCGATCATTCGGTCCCGAACCGGGCCGCCGGCGCTGGGGACGGTCTCAGCGAGACCGGATTCTCGATCCCTATAAGATGACGCATAAGCTGCGCGAGCCGACCGTCTGCCAGCAATGCGGCGCGGTCTATCAGCACGGGCGGTGGCAATGGGCTGAGCGACCCGAGGGCGCTGACGCGACGATTTGCCAAGCCTGCCATCGGATCAATGACCGCTATCCGGCCGGCATCGTCACGCTGACCGGCCCGCTTGTCGCGTCCCAGCGAGATGAGATTACCCGGCTCGTGCGCCATCAGGAGCAGGCCGAGAAACCCGAGCACCCGTTGAACCGGATCATGAGTGTCGAACAGGAGGCGCCCGATCGGTTGGTGATACAGACGACCGACATCCATTTGCCGCGCCGCATCGGCGAAGCGATAACCCGCGCCTACAAGGGCAAGCTCACCGAGCATTTCGACGCAGGCGGCTATTTCGTTCGCGTGAATTGGACTCGTCCGGATTGAGCCAGCGGCTGTACCCGGCAAAGTCTGGCTGAGAATGCCATGCCCGACACGCTGAGAGTGCTCTGACGCGGATAGAGTGGGCGCGACACTTTCGTCTCCAGCACGAATGATGCAACAAAGCCGTGCAGCGGGATCAATTGTAGTAGTTGGGGGCGATCGGGTACGGACGCTTGATCAGCGGTTCGCAGTTGCCGAGCGCGCCGCAGAAGGGGTTCGTTACGGGGTCGTAGGGAGCGTATCCCGGAGGCACTGATTCCGGACCCGGCGGCACGACTTGTGCGCATTCGGCGATTGCGAATGCCGCGGCTCCGAGGGCTAGGAGCGCGGCAAACTTCCTTCTCATCCCGGGCACGTCCTTCTGTGACTTCGCGGGTCGCTTTGGTAGACGCGCTGCTTCGGGGAAGCGACGTGGTGTCCAAGCGGTTTCCCCTCGGTTTCCCGTCGGTTTCCAGAAAGTTTCCATAGTTTCGGGCGCGACGGTTTCCAAGTCATTTTCCACCCCTCTGGAAACCGAAAAGAACGCGTTCATGAGGGTCATGTTATGAAACTACCCATCGGCACAGAGAGGGAGTAGGTCTTGTTTCTCGACGAGCGCCGGACGACGGGGGAACGCGCGCGCGGTGGTGGCGTTTTTTTGCCCCATGAACTCCGCCAAGATCGCCCTCGCAATCTCGTTCGTGCTGACCGCGGCTGCCTGCACCGGTCCGCGTCAGCAGATCGACGCGCGCATGTTTCCGGACAGCCCCAAAGGAGGAAGCCTTACCATCGTGGAGCCGCCGAACCCGTGGGGGCCGGTAACGGTCATCTCGCGCGATGGCAGCGCGCCGATCCGCTTGAGCCAGGAAGGGGTCAGCATCGAGGGGGTGGGATCGTCGACGGCACCGACTGGAAAGTAAGGACGCGTGGCGCAGACATTCTCGGGGCATTCATGCTCCTGCGGTCTTGATCGACCACGCGAGGCCGCCGTTGCAGGCGACGAGTTGCGCCGCGATGAGTTCGAGCGGGTATTTGTTTAGTAAGGTCTCGCACTCGTCCATCGTCACGGGTGGCCGATTCGCTGACTCGGTCCGTGCGGTGCCGCTGTTGGCGAGCGCGTTGACGAGCGCGTCGTAGAATGCGCGACATCCTCGCCTTGCGCCGAAACTGCCGATATGGTCGGCGCGGTATCGGGGCTTCATCCGCGTGCCTCCGGATCCGTTTCCATCATCAGCCGCGCGCGCGATATGAGCTGCTCCACCACATCGAGGAAGATTGCGCGTTTCTGCACCGGCAGATCCCCGATGAGGAAGGCGTTCCGCTGCTGCGCTGCTTCGATCAGCTTCTCGAAAAGCTCTGTGCCACGGTGAGTGAGCGAGAGTTGAACTGCGCGGCTGTCGTCGGGATCGCTACCGCGCGCTACCAGCTTGCGCCGGGCCAGGTTGTTCACGCCGCGGCAGATCTGGCTCTTGTCGAGACCGGCACGGTGGGCAAGCTCGGTCAGGCCCATGGGCGGCATATTCCCGAGAAGCGCGATGATCCGCCACTCCACCTGCGGCAATCCCAGCAGCTTGCGATAGCGAGCGGTCGCTCCGCGCGACAGGAGATTCGCAAGCAGCAGGATTTTGTGGCCGGCGACTTGCTCGATTCGTGGCGGTCGGCTTGTGTTTGCCTTCGCTACGGTTACGAGCGTCGCGTGTCGCCGCCCCGCTGCGCTCATCGTTCACCCTCCTTGCGGAACACCGTGCAGCGCGACGGATCGACCTGAAACGCGACCGCCGCACCATCGGCGAGATCGGCCGATGGATGCACGAGCGCGCGCAGCCGCACGCCGCCCAGATCCAGGTCGCACTCGATCACGCTGCCCTGGAACGTGATCCCGGCGATTCGGCCGTGCAACAAATTCGCGCCGTTCGCGACCGGCAGCGCGAGGCGAACATCCTCCGGCCGGATGATGATCTCGACGGCCTGCCCGGGGCCGCACTCCGTCGCGACGGTGAGGCGCTGGTCGGGGTTGGCATCCAGCGCCACGATCGCCATTCCGTCTGGCCCGCGCGCTTCGACGCGGCCAGGCACGACGTTCGCAGCACCGAGGAAGGTCGCAACGAACGGCGCGGACGGATGAGCATAGATCTCGCGCGGCGCGCCCGCCTGTACGATACGCCCCTGCGCCATAACGGCCACGCGATCGGCAAGCGCAAAGGCCTCTGTCTGGTCGTGGGTAACATAAAGAGCGGTGACGCCGATGCGCGCGATCATGTCCTTGAGCTCGACCCGCATCTGCTCACGCAGCCGCGCATCGAGATTCGAGAGCGGCTCGTCGAGGAGAAGCAGCGCGGGCTGCCGCACGATCGCGCGCGCGAGCGCCACGCGCTGCTGCTGTCCGCCGGAGAGCTGCGTTGCCGGACGGTCCGCCATGGCTGCCATACCGACGAGACGCAGCGCATCCTGCACGCGCGCGGCGATGTCGTTTTGCTTCATACGCGGCCGCTTCACGCGCAACGGGTAGGCGACGTTTTCGAACACATTGAGATGCGGCCAGATCGCATAGGACTGGAACACCATGCCGATCGACCGCTCATGCACCGGCACGAAGACGCCGTTCGCCGGATCGGACACGGTCTGGCCGCCGATCTCGATCTTGCCGCTGTCGGCATGCTCGAGCCCCGCCACGCACCGCAGCGTCGTGGTCTTGCCGCACCCGCTGGGTCCGAGGAGTGCGTAGCAATGGCCCTCCGCCACCGAGAAGCTGACATCGTCGATGGCGCGCATCTCGCCGCCGGAAAGCGCGAAGGATTTGACGAGGCGCGACACGCGGAGCATCGGTTCAGCCATCTGTGATCCGCGGTGCGAGCTGGCGTCGGACGAGCGCCACGACCGGCACGACGAGGACGATCATGATCGAGCCTAGCGCCGCCGCCGCTGCGCCGTGGCTCTCGATGAAAAGGCGCCACAGCATCACGGACAGCACCACGTTCTCCTGGCTGTAGAGGATCAGCGACAGGGTGAACTCGCGCACGCCGATGATGAAGAGGAGGACAAAGGCGGACATGAGGCTTGGCATCAGAAGCGGCAAAAGGATGCGACGCTGCGTTGCAAGCCAGCGCGCGCCCGAGGCGGACGATGCCTCCTCGAGCTCGCGGTGGATCTGCATCAGGCCGGCACGCGAGACGCGCGTCGTCACGGCGAAGCGGTAGGAATAGGCGATCACCAAGATCCATAACGTGCCGTAAAGTCCGACCGGCAGCGAGAGATAGAGCAGCATTACCGAAAGACCGGCAATCACCGACGGAATGCCGATCGATACAAAGGAGAGGAAATCGACGAGCTGGCGGACGCGAAACTGGGTCCGCACGATGATCCAGCCCAGCAATCCGCCGATCGCGGTGACGATCACGGCGGAGAGCGTCGCCACGACGACGGTGTTGCGGAGCGCGAGCCAGAAGACCGGGCTTGCGAAGAGATCGCCGTACGCGGCGAGGCTGAACTTTGCAAGCGAATCGACAGAGAGCGGTGCATAGCCGAAGAAGGACGTCCATAAGAGCACCACGCCCGGGAGAATGGCGGCGAGCGCCACATAGGCACCCGCGCAGGCGAGCGCAGGCCATCGCCACTTGCCGAGCGGGAGGCGCTTCTGCCGGAACGCCTTGCCCGTGACCGTGACGAAGCTTTCGGCGCGGCGGATGAGGCGGTTGTACAAAAGCAGCAGCAGGATGCCGAACCCAAGAAAGGGCAACGCGACCGCCGCTGCGCCGCCGTAATTCGGCAAGCCGCCGGAGGGATTGAGCTCGTACCAGATGCGATAGGAGAAGACGTTGATCCGCGCCGGCTGGCCGATGATGAGGGGTATCTCGAATTGCTCGAGCGTGATCAGCAGCGCGAGGATCACCGGGGCGAGAATTCCCGGCAACAGCACCGGCAAGGTCACCCGCCAGAATGTCGTAAACGGCGATGCGCCGGACGCGTTGCTCGCTTCCTCGAAGGAAGGGTTCATCGACTTCAATGTTGCGGTGAGCAGCAGGAACACGAATGGCGTCAACGCGAGCGCTTGGCACACGATCAGGCCTGGCATGCTGAACACGTTGAGCGGGCCTTGTCCTGTGAGACCAAAAATCTCGCGCAGCCACACATTCATCCAGCCCGCGGTGGGGCCAAGCAGGAAGATCCACGCGATCGCCAGAACCGGCGTCGGCACGAGCAGCGGGATGAGGATCAGCGAGAACCACACGTCCCGACCCGGCATGTCGGTCCGCTCGACGAGCCAGGCGAGCGTGAAGGCAATCGCACAGCCGAGCGCCACGGCGCCAACCGCGAAAACGAGCGTGGTCGGGATCACATCCAGGTAGAGGATGGGATCGGCATAAATCTCGACGAGGTTGGCGAAGGTCCAGGTCGCGCCCGGCTCGAACGGCAAATAATCGGGAGGCCCGCGGAACGCCGTGAAAAGCAGCATGAACAGTGGCGCCGCGATGAGGTACGCCGCCGCCAATACGCCCGCGCCAAGCACGAGCTTGGCGCTCCAGTCGAGACCCGATGGGCGGCGCCGATGCACCGGCACGGTAAGCGGCGACGGTTTTTCGGCGGCGACGGACAAACGAGCTATTTCCGGAAGTAGTTGCCAGCCTGGACCTTGACGGTGGCCTGCGCCGGGTCGAAGGCGACGCCGGCGGGGTCGCCGCCCTGGCGCACGATTCCGATCTGCTCGCGCATGTAGCGGCGCAGCCGGACAATGCCGAGATCGGAGGTTGCGAGGTTCTCCTCGGAATGGAGGCTGATCGGACCCTGGCCGACCTGTGCCTCCCAGTCGCCGGGGAAGCGCTGATGCTCCTCCTCGCTGAGCTCAGACCAGATGCGGCCGTCATAGGCGCGGAATTCGCGCGGCACGAAATCCTGCGGCACGCGCCCGGCATGGAAGAGCCGGTAATGCGTGTCATCGACCGGCAGGACCCAGCCAATGCGGCCCGCGGGCCCAGCCTTCATCTGCACATCGGGGACGATGCGCACATGCGGCAGCAGCACCTGGGTGATGCGGTCCATCTCGCGCCCGTCCTCGAGCTTGCGGTAGGCGACGTAGCGCATGCCGTGATCGGCCGCCTCCCACTTGACCTGCGGCATCACGCCGAACTCGGGCACGAATTGTACGCCGCTGAAGGTGGTGTGGAGGATCGGGAGATGGAACGGGTCCATCACGTTCTCCCAATCATTGAGCCAGTTCGTCGGCACGATCTCGATCGTGTGATCGCCGCCGCCGCCGGTGCTGGCACCGTCAGCGTGAATGCGCTCGCCGGGCCGGACCGTCTCGAGGCAGTCGTAGCGCGGCAGGACCGGCTTCTTGTCGGGCGGGCCCATGTAGGCGAAGACGAGACCGTAGCGCTCCTCGACCGGGTACCAGGGCTGGCGCACGGTGTGGCGTGCGCGGCCGCCTTCGGGCTCGCACGGCTGGTCGAGGCAGCGTCCTTCCACATCGAACAGCCAGCCGTGATAGCAGCAGCGGATGCCGTCCTTCTCGACGCGGCCGTAATAAAGTGTCGTGCCACGATGGGCGCAGCGCGGATAGAGGAGCCCCGGCCGGCCCATGCGGTCGCGGAACAGGATTAGATCCTCGCCGAGGATGCGGACCTTTAGCGGCCGTTCACCGACGCGTTCGGAGAGTTCGATCGGATGCCAATAGCGGCGCATGAATTCGCCGCACGACGTCCCCGGTCCGACCTCGGTCAATTCGGCGTCATGATGTTGCAGTTCGCGCCCGTAGGCGCCCCCGTCGGGTACGGTCTCCTTCACGCTCGCATCCTTCATGCAAACCTCCCTTGCCGTGCGCCGGTCAGCGCGCCTGTCCCGCGACGATCTGGTTCACCTTGCCGATCAGCTCGTCGCGCTTATCCATTTCCTCAAGGCGATCCGAGATCACCGTCATGCCGGACGAATAGATGTGCTGCGCAATCGGATGGTCCGAGCCCTTGCGGTAATCGCCCTCGTGATTGAAGGCTTCAGCCGCTTTCTTGCCCTCCGGTGTCACGAGATATCCTGCCAGAAGCCGAGCTGCGTTCGCATGCGGCGCCTTGTCCATGACCGCGGCATAAAACTGCGGCATCACCACCGGAGAGGGGACAACATAGGCGACAGGTAGCCCCTGCAGCGCCCACGTGTCGGACTGCGATTCGAAATTTCCGATGGCATAGACACGCTCGCCCGATTGCAGGAAGTTCTGCGGCGGCGCGCGCGTCAGAAGGATCCCCGTGTTGTTCGTGATATCCCTGGCAAATTGGAGCATCTTCTCCTCGCCCCACTCGACGCCCAGGACGCCGATCAATCGAGGAAGCAGGAACGAGCTTGCGATCATTTTGTCCTTGTAACGAGGCTCCAGGAGATCCGGCCATGTCTTAGGCAGATCGCCAAGCTTCACCAGGGTCTTGTTGTAGACGACCGCGAAGACGAGATTGTGGGTGAGCGCGGCCTTGCCGTCGAACACTACATCGTCGCTCTTGATGCCGAACACGGACCAGTCGTTCTTCGCGTACATGCCGCGCTCGAGCAGCGGCCGGCCCGCGGTATAGGATGTCATGAACACGTTGACGTTGTAGCGGCCGGCGCGATACTCGGCGATCGCCTTGGTCGCCACGTCGTTGTCGCCCAGCACCTTCACCTCGACGCCGGGAAACTCCTTCTGAAAGGCGGCGGGGATCCAATCGACCTCGATCGAGGCGGTGCCCCAGACGACGACCTGGCCATCCTTCTTGGCCGCCTCGTAGAGTTGCTTCACGGCCGGCGCGTCCTTCCACCCCTGCGCCAGCGCGGGGGCGCCACAAAGAGTGCAGACGGCGAGAATTGCGGCGATCGTCTTCTTCATCGTACCCTCCCTTGGTGCTTTGATCGTCCATACGCGCCTTATGCCGCGGCGATATAGTTCCCGGCCTCGAATTTCACGAACGCTCTCTCCTCGTCGAAGCTGACGTTGATCGGGTCCCGGCCCGCAGCGATCTCGTCGAGCTCCGTATTGTCCCAGCTCACCTCGGGCATCAGGCCCATCTGCTCGACGAACTGCACGCCGCTGAACGAGCCATGCAGGATCGGCACGTGGAACGGGTCGGCGAGGTTCTCGAAATGCTGCATCCAATTGCAGGGGATGATGACCGGGCCGCCGCCGCCGACACTGTTCGCATCGGCTTCGACGAATTCGCCAGGCTCGAGCACATCGAGGCACTCGTAGCGCGGCAGGACCGGCCGCCGTTCCGGCGGGCCCAAATATGCGAAGATCAGGCCATAGCGTTCCTGCATTGGATACCAGGGCTGGCGCACGGCATGGCGCGCCTTGCCGTGCTCGGGCTCGCATGGCTGATCGAGACAGCGGCCTTCGACATCGAACAGCCAGCCGTGATAGCAGCAGCGGATGCCGCGCTCCTCGACCTTGCCGTAATAAAGCGTCGTGCCACGATGGACGCAGCGCGCATGAACGAGGCCCGGCCGCCCGCCGCCATCGCGGAACAGCACCAGATCCTCGCCCAGCACGCGAATGGCCTTGGGCGTGGTGGTCGCATCCGAGATTAAGCCGGCCGGATGCCAATAGCGTCGCAGCAGCTCGCCCATCGGCGTACCGCGGCCGACCTCGGTCAGCTCCCGAATATAGGTCGCGGGCGCGCGGCCGTAGGCGATGCCCGTGTTGACCGTCCGGTCGATAAGGGTCATGGGCGCTCCTCCACGATCGTAGGGACCTGAGGAGACGCAAGATCGTGGACATTGTCAACTACCATTGGAAGCCGCGGCGATCACCGTCTCGAAGCCGACCTTCGGCCAGGTCGTGGCGTCCTTCAAGAAGCTCACGGCCCTGGTGCCGGTCTCCAACGACATGCAACGCTTCGCCGACCCGGCGATTGATGCCTATGTCCGGGACGACCTCGTGCAGGTGCTGGCTCGGCGCGAGGATCTGGCCTTCATCCGCGGCGACGGCACGGTGGAACAGGGCAACACCCTCACCATCAAGAACGCCAAGGTCGATCATTCCCAGGACGGGTCGAGCTGGTCGACCTACACGACCTTCACCGATCCCGGCGTGGTCGATACCGGCGGCACCGGCGGCACGACCCAGCGGGGCGTGGTGCGGCTCGGCTGCGATCTCAAGAGCGCCTATCGCTATGTCGGGTTCGACTGGACCCCGGACCACTCGGCGGCGAGCACCGACACGGCCTGCGTGATCGCCAGCGCGACGCTCGCCGGCTTCCTCCCGCCGCTGCTCGCCGGGGGTCTCGGCCTAATTGAAACGGCCCCGCCGAAACGTTGACGGGTCGCGCTACTTCAGCTGAAGAATGATTGAACCCTCTGTGACTTTAGGCGCTCTTGCGCCGACATCGGGCGCGTTCTGCTTTATCCAATCCTTCGCCGCTTGGACGCTTTCGTCTGCGCGGGCCTTGGTCCGGTAAACCGATACTGAGAAGCCCCCATCTTCGGTGCGTACCAATGAGTAGCTGACGAAGCCTTTTATGGACCGGATCACCTTTCGAATTTCGGTCTTGTTTTTCTCCAGAACGTCGAACAGCTCCTTCGCTCCCTTGCCCGAGTAGCTTCTTGTGACTGCGTGCATGACGTTCTCCCTCTTTTGCCTAACTGAGTTCTCTCCCGCGTGTTCGCACTATGCACGCCTTCCGGGCGAGAGACAATTCGTGTCGATGGCTCTTTAAATTTGGGCGTGTGATCTGCCGGGCGCCGACGAGTTGGTGCGCCGCATCGCGCAAGAACAGCTATTCGAGAACTACAAAATCGCGGACGACATGCTCGCCGGTCGCGAGTACTTCTTCGATCATTTCACCGCGGTCGACGCCCACCTCTTCTGGTGCTTCCGACGCGGCACGCAGTTCAACCTTCCTCTGCCGCAATTCCCGCACTGTACGGCGCATTTCGAGCGGATGCAGCGGCGGCCAAGTGTGCAGAAAGTGCTGGCCTATGAGAAGGAGGTGCAGACCGCTTTCGCCCAGGCTGCTTCAGCCAGAATGCTAAGGACCCCTCCGGCCTTCTATCGTCCTTACGTGCGGATTGGGGTATCATGAGTGGCCGTTGCGGTGCATGTCCTGGGGAGGATGCCATGAATAGCCGCTTCTTCATTGGTCATGTTGGGCTTCACGTCCGCAATCTCGAGGAGGAGATCAAATTCCTCGAGATCCTCGGCGCCGAGCTGACCAGCCGGGGCGTGACGCCGCGCGGCCGGATTGCCTTCGTCAGCCTCGACGGCGAGACCCACCACAATTTTGCGCTGTTCGAGGACGGCGAGCATCTGCCGAGCGGCGATTCGAAGCAGGAACCGCGCGGCGTGCACCATATCGCGCTTCGCGTTCAGACGCGCAAAGAGGTCGATTCCTGGATTGCGACGCTGGCGGCCAAGGGCATCGCGCTCGACGGCCCGCATGTCCAGGGGCCCGAGGGCGGCGGGCTCGAAGCCGGCAGCAGCAGCTACTCGGTCTTCTTTACCGATCCCAACGGCGTCTGCTTCGAGATCTTCTCCGAGCCGATGACGGTGGGGGAGTTTCGCAAGCTCCGCGCGACGCGGGAAAAGCAGCCTGCCTGAGCCGGGCCGCGCGCCGAGCTGCTTTCGCCCCGCTTTTTTCACTCGTTACCTCCGACTGCTTCAGGCGATGCGGTAGATCGCGCTGAAGACGTTGGGAATCACGGGATTCGCGACTGATGGCTCGACCCTCAAAGCTGCATCGCAGGCCGCAGCTTTACCCATCATTTGGCCAATGTAGGAACCCTGCCGCACCGGGCAAAAGAATAAGCGAGACGACTGTTTCGGGTTTTCCGGTTGCGCCGGCGTAAACTTCCGGCCGAACTAGCAAGCTGTCGAAGCAATCACTCGCGTTCGGGTGCCATCCTCACGCAGCGCCCTGGCTTTCTCTGCGGATGAGCTCGTCGAGTGTCCGCCGCGCCAAAAGCTGCGCCGTGTCGGCGTTGATGTCGACGAGCCCGTCGAGCGCGCCGCCGTTCAACTTCTTCTGCTGCGCCTCGATCATGACCTTGTCCTCGAGGAACGTCGCAACCGCGCCGTCATGGAGCAGCTTCGACATCGCCTCGTCGTCTTGACGGAAATTGCGCGCGAAGCCGAAATGATAATGGCACGAGGTCTCGGTCTCCGGCGTGATCATGTGCGTAGACCAGATCGATATGCCTTTGCTGCGGTCGCCCGTGGGTGCGCCGGTGCCGGTAGGCGCCAGGCCCACATCCATGAAGACGAGCGCCGGCGGCCGCCAGTTCGCAAATTGCCAGCGGTCGCAGCGTCCATTGAACCCGCCTGCCGCGGCAAAGAGCGGCGGCGGCTCGTAATCGACCATCCAGCGCCCGACGCGCAATCCCTCGGGCAGACGCTCGGTCTTCACCGGCGTCGCCGCCTCGCGCGGGTCGCCCGCGAGCGTGTTCGGGTGGAGATAGGTCACATGGCTGAAATCGAGGAGGTTGTCGACGAGAAGCTGCCCGTTCGCCTCAAGATGAAGATAGCCGGGCGTAACCTTCCAATCGGGATCGTCGAGCCACGGCAGCGGCGTGATCTTCGCCTCCTCCGCCTTCGCGGGATCGCCCATCCAGATCCAGACGACGTTCCATTTTTCGCGCACGGGGAAGGATTTGACGCGCGCGTTGGGCGGGACGTTCGTCTGCACGGGCACCTCGATGCACTGGCCCGAACCATCGAATTTGAGCCCGTGATAGCCGCATTGCAGCACGCCGTCGGCGACGCGGCCGCGCGACAGGGGCGCCGCGCGGTGGCAGCACCGGTCCTCAAGCGCCGCAGGAACGCCGTCCTTGCCGCGGAACAGCACGACATCCTCGCCTATTATGGTGCGCGGGATCGGCTTTTCCTGCAGGTCCTTCGCCCACATCGCCGTGTACCACGCATTGCGCAGAAACATCTTATTCTCCATCACGTCGCTGTTGTCATTGCGAGGAGCGGAGCGACGATCGTTTGCAATGACAGCATTAAGCTGGGATTCCCCGGATGACTCCCGATCTGGCAAGAATATTCGGGCTTTTCCGCCCGCCCTGCAAGACAGACGCGAGGGCAGACGGCTACCGGCACCTAGCCCGTCACATTCAGTACGCCCCGATGGCGCGGAACACCTGTGCCTGTCGCAAATCGAATCCGGCAGAAGCTCTCTGGGAGCGGGCGCGCTCAATCCACTGAGACGGAGGCGCTCGCGGCGCTCCAGCGAGATCGACGGGTTCGCTTGAGGGTTTGGGGCCCGCTTCGTCTCCGGGACTGCGCGTGATGCGCTCGCGGCGCTCAGTCTGTGCAACGTCCGGTCTCGTACATATGAGTTGATTTCCCGTTTGCTGAAGCCTAGGCTTCTTCATCGGCGGTAGGCGCTTCAAGGGCACCGTCGGCTGAGAGATGAGTTCGCTTTCGCCCCAACAATGGGGAGCCTCGCAATGTCAAAAGCGGAGGAGTTGCGGCTAGCCTCGCTGCGATATCGCCAAGCAGCCGAAGTCGAGCTAGTCCCGTCCAAAAAGCAAGACTTGGCCCGCCATGCACTTAGGCTGGCGCAAGAGGCTGAGGCCTTAGAACGAAACTCTAATCCTTCTTAGCGTCATCCCTGCGCTCGCGGCGAGCGGGCGTGTCAGGGTTTGATCGGCACCTTGCCGTCGAAGTTATCGCGCAACACTCGGAGCGTATTCCAGAGGTCCGACTTCCCCGCCGGGAAACTATAGCTGGATCAGACTCTTGAGCGTTCTGTCGCCTGGGGTCACGGTTCGGTGGGTTTTCACAACCTGGACCGCCGACCAGGTGGCGGCCCAGGTGCAAAGGCTTCTCAAGCGCCACCAAGGACAGGGCGCAAAACGGTAGCCGGTTTCCGGTTGATGTGGATCAAACCAGGCGGGCCCCCTTACGGTATGATTTTTCTAGAGAAATGCCACGGACGGAGCCGCGAGCGATTGCCATGCAGCATCTTCTGGTCGTCTGCCACCCGAAGCGCCAGAGCTTTACACAGACCATGGCCCGCGCCTATGCGAAGGAGCTCGATTCGTTGGGCCAGGAGGTCGTCGTGCGCGACCTTTATCGCGCGCGCTTCGACCCGCTCTTGAGCGAGGGCGAGCTGATGGGCGCAGCAAAGCCCTTCGTTCCGAGCGCCGTGCGGCGCGAGCAGCGCCGCCTCCTCAGCGCCGGCGCACTCGCGTTCTTCTATCCGCTCTGGTGGGCCTATATGCCAGCCATGCTCAAGGGCTACATCGACCGCGTGTTCGCGGCGGGCGTCGCCTACGATCTTCGCGCGGAAGAGATGGTCCCCCGCTTCACCGGCAAAAAGGCGCTCATCTTCACCAGCTCGGGCGCCGACATGGGCTACCTCCGCCGCAGCAAGCAGTGGGGCGCGATGCGGACGCTCGAAAAGGATCACCTCCTTTCGCTTTGCGGCATCGAGCTGCTCGAGCATGTTCACTTTCCGTCCATCACATCCGATCTGCCCGGGAAGTCGATGGAAAAACACCTCGCCACCGTGCGCGCCGCCGTCCAGAGGCATTGGGGCGGGGCGCCGGCGGCGCAGGGCTGAGCCCTCATGACAGGCAGCAAAGCCGCAACGATCGGCCACCTGCCGGTCATCCGAAAACCCCGGGGCGGGTGGGCCGTCGCGCCCAACATGCCTGACTACGAGACGACGCGGGCGGGCTTTCGCTGGGAGGCGGCGCGCGCCGAACTCGATGGACTGCCGGGCGGACGCGGCCTCAATATCGCGCACGAGGCAGTCGATCGGCACGTGCGCGCGGGCCACGGGGACAAGGTCGCATTGCGCTGGCTCTCCAAGGAAGGCGGGCGGCGCGACCTGACCTATGGCGAGCTGTCCAAGGCGAGCAATCGCTTCGCCAATCTCCTCGGTCGCCTTGGTCTTGAGAAAGGCGACCGCGTCTTCGCGCTGCTCGGCCGTGTGCCCGAGCTCTACATTGCCGCGCTCGGCAGCTTGAAGGCCGGTTGCGTCTTTTCTCCGCTCTTCTCCGCTTTCGGGCCAGAACCGGTGCGCGCGCGGCTCGCGCTCGGCGATGCGCGCGCGCTCGTGACGAACGAATCGCTCTATCGGCGCAAGGTGGCCGCAGTGCGCGATTCGCTGCCCGCCCTGAAACATGTCCTTCTCGCCGGCGAAGCGGGCGGCGCGGGCGGCGCGCCGGGAACGCTCGCGCTGGACGACGAACTCATACGTTGTCCGGAGGCGTTCGAGATTCCTCCGACCGATCCCGAAGACCCGGCGCTTCTCCATTTCACGAGCGGAACGACGGGAACGCCCAAGGGCGCGCTTCACGTCCACGCGGCCGTCATCGCGCATCACATCACCGGCAAGCTCGCGCTCGATCTCCATGCGGAAGACATCTTCTGGTGCACCGCCGATCCGGGCTGGGTTACCGGCACTTCTTATGGCCTCGTCGCGCCGCTGACGGTTGGCGTCACGATGGTCGTGGACGAGGCCGACTTCGATGTCGAGCGCTGGTATCGCATTCTCGCAGGAGAGCGGGTGTCCGTGTGGTACACGGCCCCCACGGCCGTCCGCATGATGATTCGCGCCGGCGACGAGATCGCGCGCGGCTTCGATCTCTCGGCGCTCCGCTTCATGGCGAGCGTCGGCGAGCCGCTCAATCCCGAGGCGGTGGAATGGGGAAGGATCGCGCTCGGCCGCCCCTTCCACGACAATTGGTGGCAGACAGAGACCGGCGGCATCATGATCGCCAATTTCCTGACGATGGACATCAAGCCGGGCTCGATGGGCAAGCCTCTGCCGGGGATCGAGGCCGCGATCGTGCGGCGCAATGCCGCCGGTTCGCTCGAAACCGTCGATGACCCGGAAGAACAGGGGGAGCTGGCATTGCGGCCCGGATGGCCTTCAATGTTTCGTGCCTATCTCAACGCGCCGGAGCGCTATGCGAAATGCTTCAGCGACGGCTGGTATCTCACCGGGGATCTGGCGAAGCGCGACGCCGACGGATACTACTGGTTCGTCGGCCGCAGCGATGACGTGATCAAGACGTCAGGCCACCTCGTCGGTCCTTTCGAGGTGGAGAGCGTGCTCATGGAGCATCCGGCGGTCGCCGAGGCGGGCGTAATCGGCAAGCCCGATCCGATGGCGTTCGAAATCATCAAGGCTTTCGTCTCGCTGAAAGCCGGACAGGTACCGAGCGAACAGCTGAAACGCAACATCCTCGCTCACGCGCGCAAGCGTCTTGGCGCCGCCGTCGCGCCGAAGGAGCTCGACTTCACATCCGATCTGCCCAAGACCCGTTCGGGAAAGATCATGCGCCGCTTGCTGAAGGCGCGCGAGCTGGGCCTGCCCGAAGGGGATATCTCGGCGCTCGAGACCAGCTCATGACCGACCACGCTCAAAAAGTCCGTCTCGATCGCGATCATCTCCTGCATCTCATGCGCGAGATGCTGCGCATCCGCCGCTTCGAGGAACGCTGCGTCGAGCTCTATTCGGCCACGAAGATCCGCGGCTTCCTTCATCTTTATATCGGCGAGGAGGCGAACGCGGTCGGCGTCATGCAGGCGCTCGCGCCCACCGACGCCGTGGTGACGACCTATCGCGAGCACGGCCACGCGCTCGCGCGCGGCATCGCGGCCCGGCCCCTGATGGCCGAGATGTACGGCAAGATCGAAGGCACCAGCCGGGGACGCGGCGGCTCCATGCACGTGTTCGACAAGGCTGCTCGCTTCTATGGCGGAAACGCGATCGTCGGCGGCGGCTTGCCGCTCGCCGTGGGCTTGGCGCTCGCCGACAAATTGCGCGGCGAGCGCAACGTCACGGCTTGCTTCTTCGGCGATGGCGCGACCGCCGAGGGCGTGTTCCACGAAAGCCTCAACCTGGCCGCATTATGGAAGCTCCCGGTTCTGTTCGTCTGCGAGAACAACCGCTACGCGATGGGCACGGCAATCGAGCGCGCCGAGTCGCAAATCGACCTCGTGAGGCATGCCGAGAGCTACGCCATCCGCGCCGAGGCCGTCGACGGCATGGACGTGGTCGCGGTAGAGATCGCGGGCCGACGAGCGACGAGTACCGTGCGGGAAACCGGCGCGCCCTATTTCCTCGAGAATCGCACTTATCGCTTCCGCGCGCACTCGATGTACGATCCCGAGCTCTACCGCAGCAAAGCCGAGGTAGAGGAGTGGAAGAAGCGCGACCCGATCCCATTTCTCGAAGCATGGATGCAAAATACGGGCGCTCTTCATTCGGACGATCTGCCGCGCCTTGAGACCGAGATTGCCGCGGAAATCGACGATGCCGTCGCCTATGCCGAAGCCGGACATTGGGAGCCGGTAGCGGATCTTTGCAGAGACGTTATGACCCCGCCCAATGTCCGTAAGAAGGAGGCTGCGGCATGACGGCGACGACCTACCGCGAGGCCGTGCGGACGGCGCATCGCGAGGCGCTGCAGCGGGATTCGCGCGTCTTTCTGATGGGCGAGGATGTCGGGCGATATGGCGGGAGCTATGCTTGCACCAAGGGACTTCTGGAAGAATTCGGCCCCGAGCGGATTCGTGATACGCCGCTCTCGGAGGCGGGTTTCGTCGGCGCAGGGATCGGCGCGGCGCTCGGCGGCATGCGCCCGATCGTCGAGGTCATGACCGTCAATTTCAGCCTTCTTGCGCTCGACCAGATCGTCAACAACGCCGCCACGATCCGCCACATGTCGGGCGGACAGTTCAGCATCCCGCTCGTCATCCGCATGGCGACCGGCGCGGGCCGTCAAGTGGCCGCCCAGCATTCCCACAGCCTCGAATGCTGGTATGCGCACGTGCCCGGCATTCGCGTCGTGGCGCCGGCCACGCTCGCCGATGCGCGCGGCATGCTGTGGACGGCGCTCGAGGATCCCGATCCGGTCGTGATCTTCGAGCACGCGACGCTCTACAACCTCGAGGGCGAACTGCCGGACGACGCGCGGAGCGTGGATATCGACCGCGCCGCCGTGCTGCGCGCGGGGAAGGACGTGACGCTGATCGCCTACAGCGCGAACGTGCACAAGGCGCTGGAGGCCGCACGGCAGCTTGCCGCCGAGAATATCGATGCTGAGGTGCTCGACTTGCGAAGCCTGCGCCCGCTCGACGACGCGACGATCGCGGCGTCCGTGCGCAAGACACGGCGCGCCGTTGTCGTCGATGAGGGCTGGCGCAGCGGCAGCCTTGCGGCGGAGATCAGTGCCCGGATCATGGAGCAGGCGTTTTACGACCTCGATGCGCCGGTCGCCCGCGTCTGCAGCAAGGAGGTTCCGATCCCCTATCCGAAGCATCTCGAGGACGCTGCGGTGCCGCAGCCGGAGAAAATTGTCGCCGTCGCAAGGAGCTTGTTCGGCGATCATGGCTGAATTCCTCATGCCGTCGCTCGGCGCCGACATGGAGGCCGGCACGCTTGTGGAATGGCTGAAGAAACCCGGCGATCGCGTCGTCCGGGGCGATGTCATTGCAGTCGTTGAAACCCACAAGGGTGCGATCGAGATCGAGGTGTTTCAGACCGGCACGCTCGAGACCCTGTTTGCCAAACCTGGTCAGAAGCTCGCCGTGGGATCCGCCATGGCGTTCATTCGCGGCGAAGGCGAGCATGTGGCGGCGGCCGCCGCGGCGCCGATGTCACAGGAGGTTCAGGCGACACCGCGGATCGCGATGCTCCCACCCGGGCCGCCTACGGCGCCAGCTCTTACGCCCCAGGCCGGCGTCCGTGCCTCACCAGCGGCGCGCAAGCGCGCAGCTGAGCTGGCTGTCGACGTGAAACAGATTGCCGGCACCGGCGCCGGCGGCGCCATCACCTTGGCCGATGTAGAGCATGCGGCGGGGGCTCCTGCTCCAAGCCCAATCGATGCCATGCGCCAAGCTATCGGCGCGGCAATGGCGCGGTCCAAGCGCGAGATCCCGCACTACTATCTCGCTCATACCATCGACCTCGAGCCGGCCTTGCGCTGGCTCGATGCGGAGAACGCCCGGCGGCCTCCGCTGGAACGCGTTCTCTACGGCGTCCTCCTCCTCAAAGCGGTTGCCCGTGCGCTCCGCAAGTATCGTGAATTCAACGGCTTCTGGATCAATGGCCGCTTCGAGCCGAGCGAGCGGATCCATCTCGGCGTCGCCATCTCCATCGGCGAGAGCGGACTGATTGCGCCGGCGATCCACGACGTGGACAGTTTGCCGCTCCAGGAGCTCATGAGCGCGCTTCGCGACTTGGTTGGTCGCGCGCGACGGGGCGGCCTGCGCAGCTCGGAGCTTTCCGATCCGACGATCACGGTGACAAGCCTCGGCGAGCAGAGTGCGGAGTGCGTCTTTCCTGTCATCTATCCGCCGCAAGTGGCCATCGTCGGCTTCGGCATGATCGTGGAGCGGCCGTGGGTCGTCGCGGACGCGGTGGTACCGCGACGCGTGATTTCATGTTCGCTTGCCGGCGACCATCGCGTAAGCGACGGGCACCGCGGCGCTCGATGTCTCTCCGCCATCGCGCGGTTGCTCCAGGAGCCGCAAAGCCTATGATCGAGATAGATGTTCGCAGGACCGTGCTGGACGCGCTTGCGGGAGTGGCGCCGGAGCTCGACGAGGCCACCCTTGCACCCGATAAGAGCTTCCGCGACCAGCTCGACATTGATTCGATGGACTTCCTCAACTACGTGATCGCGCTGCACGAGGCCCTCGAGATCGATGTTCCCGAGAGCGATTATGCTTGCATCGCGAGCATCGACGGCGCTGTGGCTTATCTCTCGGCCAAGCGCAAGGCGGCAGCGAAGTCTTGAGGCAAACGCGGTGCGGTACTGCTTGAGGCACCAGTTGCGAGGCGTGAAGACTCCAGGAGCGTTGAGGTTGCATACCTGTGGACAGAACTCCATTGATGTAGATCAACGCGAAGACGCCCTCGACAGCTAAGGTTATGCGGTCCGAGTGCGCCGCGCGAAAATGCGATCTGCGCAAAGAGACGCGTTGCCGCGCTCGTTATGATCAGGACCGGAATTCGGAAGCAAGCCCAGGCTCCGTAGCTATGTGAATTGAAGCGCCATCTCTCTGGGTGACAGAGGTGCCCTCGATCGAATTTGGAAGGGTTGGCTGCGATGGGCCCAGAGTCCTTATTCCTCACGCTGAAAATAAATGGGTCCTCTCGGACGCTGCAGATCCCGCCTCGCATGACGCTCGCCGAGGTGCTGCGGGGACCGCTCGACCTCACGGGGACCAAGATCGCTTGCAATACCGGCGCATGTTGCGCCTGTACCGTTTGGATCGACGGGAATCCGATCTGCTCGTGCATGATGCTCGCGATCGATGTCCGAGGGCGCGACGTCACGACGATCGAAGGCTTGGCGAAGCACGGCCACCTGCATCCGGTGCAGGCGGCCTTCGTCGAGCATGACGCCATGCAATGCGGGTTCTGCACCCCCGGATTCGTGATGAGCTGCGCGGCGCTCCTTGCACGCAATCCCAACCCGACGCTCGAGGACGTGAAAGCCGCCATATGCGGCCATCTCTGCCGCTGTGGCAGCTATCCCAAGATATGCGAAGCGACGCTCGCGGCTGCGGAAATGAAGGGTTCCAGAGATGTCCAAGGACACGCGGCGGGAGACACTGGTCTTCGGCATCGACCGCACAGGTCTCGGTGTCGTCGGGCGTGACATTGGTACCGAGGAGCCGCCTCCTCTCGCTCCGAATGCCGAGCTCTCGGCGATCGGCAAGCGCATACCTCGCATCGACGGCATTGCGAAAGTGACGGGCGCCGCGCGATACACCGTTGACGTGAAGCTTCCGGGAATGCTTTTCGCCCGCCTGCTTCGTTCGCCTTGCCCCCATGCCCGAGTAATTGGCATCGATACCAGAGCGGCGGAGCGGCATCCGGCGGTCCGCGCACTGCACCTCGGGGACGGTCCCAACGAGATCGTCACAGCCGCCGAGATGCCGAAACTGTCCTATGTCGGCGCCATTGTCGCCGGGATCGCGGCCACCTCCCGCGCTGCTGCCGACGAGGCATTGTCACTCATCAAGGTCGAGTATGAGCCGCTGCCCTTCGTCGTCGACATGGACCATGCGCGAGAGCCAGGCGCGCCCTTGGTCGAAGAGCTCGAACCGGCCGAGCCCGATGGCGAGCCCGCGCGCGGCAATCTGCGCGGGCCTGTGGAGGGTCCCTTCGGCGGTGCCCGGGGCGATGTCGAGCAAGGCTTCAAGGACGCCCAAGCCTTGGCCGAAGGGGCGTTCCGAACGCAGGTTCAGAGCCATAGCTGCCTCGAGCCGCACGCAGTTGTTGCGGATTGGCAGGCCGACGGGCTGACGGTCTATCTTTCGACGCAAGACGTGGCCGGAAGCCGGACAGAAATCGCTGCCGCTTTCGATCTGCCGGCGGACAGGGTCCGCATCGTCTGCGATTTCATGGGCGGCGGCTTCGGATCGAAGCTGTCGCCGGGAGACTTCACGCTTGTCGCGATCGCGCTTTCGCGCAAGGCCGGCGCTCCCGTGTGCCTCGCCCTCGACCGGCACGAGGAGCAGTTGGCGGGCGGCAACCGGCCCGGCACGTGGCAGCAGCTCAGCGTGGGGGCGAAGCGCGACGGCACGCTGACGGCGATCTCTCTTCTTTCCTACGGCACTGCGGGCGTCGCGCGCGGCGCCGGCGTCGGCAATTTCGCGCAAGCCATGTATCACTGCCCGAATTTCGCGATGGCGCAGTACGATGTGCTGATCAATACGGCACCCGGATGCGCGATGCGTGCGCCGGGCAACGTCCAAGGTGCATTCGCGCTGGAGCAGGTCATCGACGAGCTTGCCGAGATTCTCGGCCTCGATCCGCTGGTGCTACGCGACCGCATCGATCGCAACGCGGCGCGTCGGGAAGAGCGGCGGATCGGCGCGGAGCGGATCGGTTGGGGCGCGCGCCATGCCGCAGGCGCCGACCGCGGACCGGTGAAGCGCGGCATCGGTGTCGCACAGTCGTCATGGCCCGGCATCGTACAGAGCAGCGGCGCCTGCGAGGTACGGATTCGCCGTGATGGCTCGGTAGCGCTGCTCTCCGCTGTCCAGGACATCGGCACGGGCACGAGCACGGTCCTGGCCCAGACGGTCGCAGAGGAGCTAGGAATCGCGCCGAAACACATTTCCGTCCGAATCGGCGATTCCGATTTCCCCAGCGGAGTCAGCTCGGGCGGCAGCAAAGTGACAGGCTCGCTGACGCCGGCAGCTCGTAAGGCCGCTTTCGAGGTCGGAAAGCGGCTCTTGAACCAGGTCGCGCCGGCCTTGGACGTTGGTCCCGCGCAGCTTCAGTTTGGCCGTGGCCGCGTGTTCCGGCGCGATGACCCCAGGCGCGGAATGAGCTTCGAAGAGGCAGCAGCGCTTCTTGCCGAGGATGAGATCAGCGCCACGGCCCGGCGCGGCGATGATTACGGCGGATTCCGGGCCGTGACGCCATTCGGCGGCCTGGCACATGCCGACATCGGCGGCGTGCAGTTCGCCGAAGTGACTGTCGATACCGAAAGCGGCGTCGTACGGGTCGAGCGCGTGGTCGCCGTGCACGATTGCGGCCGCCCGATCAACCCGCTGCTGCTCGAAAGCCAGATTCACGGCGGCATCGTGATGGGCCTCTCCTATGCGCTGTTCGAAGAGCGCGTCGTCGATCAAGGCACTGGTCATGTGATGAATGCCGATCTTGATCACTACAAGATCGCGGGGGTTGCCGACGCACCGACAATCGATGTCGTGCTGATCGAGAATTATTTGGGGCGCAGTGCCACAGATGCCTGTGGGGTGGCAGAGCCCGCCACGATCGCGACTGCCGCGGCGATTGCGAACGCGGCCTACAACGCGCTCGGCGTGCGTATTCGGTCGCTGCCGATGAATCCGGCACGGGTGCTCGCCGCGCTCGGCAAAGTGCTTTAGGAGCAATGACACGATGCACACCTTTGCGCGGGTCGATCTGGCCATGTTGCAAGATGTCGTCGCGACGCCGTTCGATACGGTCGCAGACGCGATGGTCACGGGCGCCGATGCGCCCAATGCCAACGGCGATGTCTTGAAGGCGGGCGGCATCGATCTCCTCGGCCTTATGAAGGAAGATCTCATCGCACCGCGACGTGTTATCGACCTTCGGGGAATAGCTGGTCTCGACCGCATAGAGGCGGAGGATGGGGCGGGCGTTCGGATTGGCGCGCTTGCAACCATAGCGGCCGTCGCGGGCCATCCTCTTGTCGCTTCCCATTACCCTATCCTCGCCGATGCGGCGGGCGGGTCCGGAAGCCCCCAGATCCGCAACGTCGCGACTGTCGGCGGGAATTTGTTGCAACGCCCGCGGTGCTGGTACTTCCGCTCCAAGCACCATCATTGCCTCAAGAAGGGCGGCACTCACTGCTTCGCGCTTTCAGGACAAAACCAATACCACGCTATATTCGACAATCGGCCGTGCGCGATCGTCCACCCTTCCACGCTCGCGACGGCGCTTGTGGCATTGGGCGCCGCGGTGGAACTTAGGAGCACGGAGGGCGCCACACGCCGTGTTGCCCTGGAAGATTTCTTGTTGCTGCCGCACAGGGATCCCCACCGCGAGAACGATCTGAAGCCGAATGAAATCATGATCGCGCTTCACGTGCCGCCGCTATCGGCGGGCGTGCGTTCGGCGCATCTGAAGCAGGGCGAGAAGGACGCTTTCGATTGGCCGCTCGCCGATGTCGCCGTGGTGCTCGACCTGGCGCCGGACGAGAGCTGCAAGAGCGCGGTGATCATCCTCGGCGCGGCGGCGCCGGTGCCGCACCGGGCGCAGGCGGCCGAGAGCGCACTCATCGGCAGGCGCATCGATGCAAGCGCGGCTGGCGAAGCAGGCCGTGCCGCCCTGAACGGCGCGACGCCGCTCGCCTTGAATACCTACAAGCTGCCGCTTTTCGAGACGCTTGTCCGCCGCGCGGTGCTGAAGGCCGTCGCCGGCCAATGATCCGCGCGCCGATCGACGAAGGTGCCAAATGCGCAAAGGAGCGATGATCATGACACGACGCAAAGCTGGTGCCGGGATTCTCGCGAGCGCCGCACTCGCCGGAGCACCAACGGTCGCAGTCGCGCAGGGGCTCGAACCTCTCGACCTGCCGACGCCGCGAAGCCAAGGCGGCATGCCGCTGATGGCGGCGCTCAAAATAAGACGCTCGACGCGCGAATATTCGGATCGACCGCTTTCGGCGCAGACCCTGTCGGATCTGCTGTGGGCCGCCTTCGGCATCAATCGTCCGAGCGGCGACCGCACGGCTCCCTATTGGCGACACGTCATGGTGATGGACCTCTATGTCGCATTGGCCGATGGCGTGCGGCTTTATGAGCCGAAGGGGCATGCCTTGATACCCTATCTCAAGGGCGACATACGCCCGCAGACGGGTCTTCAGGACTTCGTGGCGACCGCGCCGCTCAACCTCGTCTATGTCGCCCATGGCGAGCGCATGACGGATATCTCGCCCGAGGAGCGCCGCCTCTATGCATCGGTTGACACCGGCTTCATCGGCCAAAACGTGTATCTTTTCTGCGCTTCTGAAGGACTGGCGACGGTCTTTCGCGGCGCCGTCGATTATCAGAAGCTTGGGCGCGCCTTGAAGCTGCCGGATCAACAGTTCGTCACCTTCGCACAGACGGTGGGGTATCCCCGCACATAGAGCGCCGCCCGCGAGGCATCGATGCGCGACGTACTCGAGGTCATCCGAAACAGGCACTCGTCCCGCGTATCCTTCGATCCGCAGCGACGAGTTTCAGGCGAGGATATGCGCCAAATTTTGGAGGCAGCACGGTGGGCACCCACGGCACACAACATGCAGAATTTCGAAATCGTTTTCGTCGATGACGAAGCCACCTTGACGTCAATCTCCGCCATCCGATCATTGCCCACCGAAACATTCATGCGGGAGAACTACCGACAGCTTTCATTTTCAGAAGAGGAGCTCTTGCGGAAGCGGACTGGGTTGCTGGCAAGCATGTTTCCGCCGTCATGGCGCACCCCGGAAGCGAAGCCGGAGGACTTCCTCGGAAGCTCCATGCAGAACTGTCCCGCACTATTGATTGTCGTCTACGACACGCGGAAGCGAGCCCCAGCGTCAGAGGGAGACGTGCTGGGCTTCATGAGCCTGGGATGCGTCATGCAGAATATGTGGCTCGTGGCTGAGGCTCTCGGCGTCGGCATGCAAATTTTGAGCGCTCTTAGCGCGGAGGCGGCGGAAGCAGACGTGCTCCGCATTCTGGAAATGCCAAGCTTCAGCAAGATCGCTTTCGCTGTCCGGCTCGGCTATCAGGAACATCCATCCGGCCCATACCTGCGTGTGCGACGCGAGGTGCGCGAGTTCACGCATCATAATCGATACGGAGTTCGCGATCTGCGCTGAGCACTCGTTGCCGCAAAGCGCCGCCGCGAGCATGCGATACCCGTCGAACTTGACTTCGTGGAACCATTGATTGCCTGACCGGGGGCGTTCCACCAGCGAAGCCAGTTCTGGAGAAATCGTCGCCGGAGTTGTTGACCCACATCAAGGAAGGGCCGCGCGGCGCGCCTATGCTATTGCGCATAGGCGGGCGCCGGAAGACACAACCCGCCACCGCATCCAAGGAGAGGAAAATGCACGTCCGAGAAATCATGTCCAAGCAGGTCGCCTGGGTCGGCCCAGAAATGCCACTGCGAGAGGCGGCCAAAAAGATGCGTGACGATGATGTTGGCTGCCTTCCAGTCGGGAAGGATGACAGATTGGTCGGAATGATCACCGACCGCGATATCGCGTGCCGCGCCGTCGCAGCGGGCCGCAGCATCTCGAAGACGACCGTTGGGGACGCGATGTCAAAGGGAATCAGCTTTTGCTTCGACGATCAGGACGTCAAGGAAGCGGCACAGCTCATGGAGAAGAAACAGATTCATCGGCTGCCGGTCTTGAACCGCAACAAGCGAATGGTTGGAATCTTGTCGATCGGTGATCTCGCTCTTCACGTGCCGCATGATCTGACTGGTGAGGTGGTCGAGGCTGTGTCACGGCATCCGGCCTAAAGGCACTTTCGGTTCGGCACTTCGCGGAGTCGATGTCAAGGTGGCGAGTAGTCCGTCTAATCGAGCGGCTCGGCCTGCCTTGTCATCGGCTCATCGTACGAGTGCGATAACCCTACCGCCAGCCCTAGCCCGACTTTGCACCAGCCCGGACAGGCCGAGATGCAGCGACCGATCGTTACCGAGAAGCGCGGCGCACTTGCCGAAAAGCGCGTCGTCCGCGCGCCGCGATATGGAATGCCGCAATTATTATGAGTCAATGACCGACGCGGCAGTTGAACCTGCCGACAAAAGCTCATCTTGCGTTAAGTTCGTAAAGCCCCTTTGTCAGCTGTTCGTGCAAGTCGGCCTCATCGGCAAGAATTTCTGCGCCCGTTAACGCAAGCATTGCGGCTGCAGCCGGAACCGCTCGCTGCCAGTCCTTGGCGCCGTATTCGCCTCGACCGATCCAGGCCAGCGCCAGGAGCTCGGAACGCGCTTCCTCCGAAAGGGCAACAACCGCCTTTTGCAAGGCGACGCGCGCGGGGTGATCGGCAGGTAATGGCTCAAGCCCGATCCCCGCGGCGGGGTTATGTTCGCCTCGCTGCGGCCTCGGTTCGCCAAGATCGCGTTCCGGTAGCTCCAGGAGCGCGCGGTCTCGAGTACTGCGCGCATCCTTTGCTAGATCTGCGATTTGCCGGACTTCTTGGACCGTTATGGCTTCGAGCATGGTATCTCCTTGAATGGATGAATCACATCCGATCCGCCGCTCTCGGCATTGACACAGATCAACGATCGCGAACGCGGGCAATGCTCTGGTACTGCGATTCAACGCCCGAGTGCCTCAATCATTGCGGAGCGGTCCATGGCAGTCGTTCTTGTCGCGGAGGATGAGCGCAGCGTGAGGGAGGGCGTTGTCGCAGCGCTTGCAGACGCAGGCCATACGGCCCTCGAAGCGGGAAGCGGAGAGGAAGCCGTACCGATCTTACGTCAGCATCCCGAGATCGAGCTGCTTTTCACCGATGTCCATATGCCAGGCGCGGTCAACGGGATTGCGCTTGCAAAAATCGCCCGGCGCATGCGGCATGATTTGAAGATCCTCTACGCGACGACTCACGTACAGGAATTGCTGCGCGACCGCGGCCCCATAGATCCCAACCAGGTCGTGCGAAAGCCCTATCTTCCAGAGCAGGTGGTGGCGGCCGCCGAATGGGCGCTGCGGCGGCCTGACTAGCTCGTGATCGCACATCGACGTCGCCGCCGATCGGCGATGATTTGCCGGTAAGGGTATTGAGCCAAATCAAGGAGGGACCTCTGTTTCTGCTGTGGAATTGGGTGCATGTGGCAGACTCTGCCAATGAACTTGCCCGAGCCGCGGCTTAAAAGCGGCACTTCGATTGAGGCGGCTTTGCTGACCCGACGGTCCGTCCGCGAATTCCAGCCCGGAGCTTTGACGACTGCCGAAGTGTCGCGGCTTCTCTGGTCAGCAACCGGCGCCGCCGAGGGAGGTTCGCAAATGCTGTTCGCCAATCGACAAGAGGCAGGTCGACGTCTCGCGAGCGCGCTGCTGCGCTTCAAGACCCAGCGGCCGGTCGTGCTGGCATTGGCCCGAGGCGGCGTGCCTGTCGGCTTCGAGATCGCCCGAACCCTCGCGGCTCCGCTCGACGTTGTTCTCGTGCGCAAAATCGGAGCGCCCGGCTGCCCCGAGCTCGCGATAGGCGCGATCGTCGATGGCGAGCACCTGGAGAAGATCATCGAACCGGCAATGGTGGCAGAATTGGCCGTTCCCCAAGCTTATCTGGATCAAGAGATCGCGCGACAGCTCGACGAGATCGAACGCCGCCGCAAGCTTTATTTCCAAGATCGACCACCGGCCGATGTTCGGGGCGCAACGGCGCTCGTCGTTGACGACGGTGTCGCGACCGGTGCGACGATGCGGGCCGCGCTCCGCGCCGTTCGCCGCCGCAACCCGGCCAAGCTCGTCTTATCGGTGCCGGTTGCTCCGCCCGCAGCGATCGAAGGCCTGCGCCAAGAGGTTGACGAAGTCGTTTGCCTCGAGACGCCAGAAACATTTTTCGCAATTGGCCAGTTCTACCGAGACTTCCACCAAGTCAGTGACGAGGAAGTGATTGCGTTGCTTAAGAAAGCTGCGCCCTCGCCGGCGTGTCCGGTAAGCCAGGCCGTCGCCAGCTCCTAAGCAAGAAAAACGGCATGGTAACACCCAATAATCGGCTGCACCTGGGGCTTTTGCCGGACACGGCACCAGCGCCCGTCGAAATCGTCGAGCGAAAGGGGGTGGGGCATCCGGACTCGATCTGCGACGCGTTAGCCGAAACTGCAAGCCAGGCGCTCTGCCGGCTTTACCGCGAACGCTTCGGCATGATTCTGCATCACAACGTCGACAAGGTGCTGCTCTGGGCCGGGGCGGCCGAGCCCAGCTTCGGCGGCGGCCGCGTGATCGAGCCATTCGAGATTTTTCTGGCTGGGCGGGCTACGCGGCGGTTCAAAGGCATCGCACTACCCGTCGAGCAGATCATCGAAGAAAGTTGTCGCGCCTGGTTCCGAATCCATTTGCCGGCACTCGATGCTGACCGGCATGTAAAGCTGCACATCATGCTTCGGCCTGCCTCGGAAGAGCTGTCCGATCTCTTCTTGCGGCGATCGCACGAAAATATCGTATTGGCAAACGATACCTCCTGCGGCGTCGGCTTCGCACCCCTTACCCCGCTCGAGGCTGCGGTCCATGCCATCGAGCACTATCTGAATGCGCCAAGCGTGAAGGCAGATCATCCCGAGATCGGCGGAGACATCAAGGTCATGGGAGTACGGGTCGGCGGAGAAGCACGCTTTACGATATCCATCGCCTTCATCGATGCGCATATCTCAAGTGCCAAGGACTATGCGGCCAAGAAGCACGACGTTTATCAGATCGCGCGTGGGGTCGCTGCTCAATCTCTCGGTACAAGTGCGGCGGTCGAAATCAATACAGCCGATCGGCCCCCAGACAGCCTCTATCTGACGGTCACCGGCACCTCGGCAGAGGCCGGGGACGACGGCGAGGCTGGTCGTGGCAACCGCGCGAATGGCCTTATCACGCCATATCGGCCCATGACGATAGAGAGTGTCGCCGGCAAGAATCCCGTGAGCCATGTCGGCAAGCTCTACAGTCTTGCCGCGGGGCTGATTGCTCAAACTCTGGTCGCGGACATCAAAGAGATCACGGCTGCCGAGTGCTTTCTGGTCAGCCAGATTGGACATCCGATAACCGAGCCCCAGATCATCGACTTACGCATCCGCCACGTAGCGGACGCTCTTGTCCAGGATTTCCGCTCTGACGTCGAGGAGGTCGTCGCGGCCCACCTCCGAAGGCTCGTTCATTTCGCTGACGACCTGCTGTCCGGCCGGCTCTCCTTCGACCGTTGGCCGCTGTGAAGAGGGGTAAAGGCTTGTGCGCGGCGCGATAATCACGCCGTCTCAAGCTCGCCAGTTCAACGATCGGCGAGAACACCGATCCGAGCAGTCTTAGCGGTTGTTATCGGCGCCACGGTATCACACTCTATATCGGCGATGGCGCAAGAGTGGAACGGCCCTTGATTAGACGGCGGGACCATCGGCCGATCGGCCGCGCTACGATCCGCGACCAGCTCGATTGGTGCGCGCGCGGGGACAAAACAGGCCATATTCACGCATTGCGGCAGCGGAATCGTTGGGGCCGATGCCCGTATCACCGCAGCGCGAGTACGCCCTCTCGGGAGAGAGCGCGGCGTAACGGCGCGCATCGCTTATGATGGTCTGAAGATTTTGCTCCAAGCGCCAGCGCGCTCTGCGCGGTCTTGATCCAGCTCAAGGGTGGAACCGCCGTGATCTGCTGTCCTAAGCACGCGGCCTTGGGAGGAGTGGTTCAGTGAAGGTTTCAGACATCATGACTCGACAGGTAGAAACGGTTGGGCCCGACGATACGCTGCGGAAGGCCGCAATGGTCATGGACAGGCTCAATGTCGGATTTCTGCCGGTCCATGACGGCAGCCGCGTCGTCGGCGTCATCACCGATCGCGATATCGTCGTCCGTGCCTTAGCCGCGGGGAGAGACCCCGAGCCGACCAAGGTCAGCGAGGTCATGACCGAAGAGGTCCATTATTGCCTCGAGGAGGACGAGATCGCCGACATCGTGGGACACATGGCAGCCCTTCAGGTCCGTCGCTTGCCTGTGTTCACCCGTCTTAGCAACCGGCTGGTGGGGATCGTCTCGATCGGAGACATCTCCGTTCACGCAAGCGAGCACATTACTGCCGACCTCCTGCGGCGCATCTCGGAGCCGTCGGCGCCCGACCGGCCCAGGCCGCGTGCAGTTAGCTCATGAGCGCCGGAAGCGACGAAGCGGTCATTCCCACAGAGGCTCCTCGTGCTCGCCGGCATGCTCGATTTGTGGCAGAAGGTCCCGCAGCGCCTGGCGGGTGAGCGGGTGAACCGTATAAGCCGACCCGCGGCGATGATAGAGGCACAGGTGGACATCCGATCGCTTCGCGGCACGAACGGCGAGACGGTTGAGCGCGGCGATATACCGGGCCACCTGGGCGCGCTCGGCTGGGGGCAGCGCCTGGGCGAGCTTCTCACGGGTGGGCGGCTTTGCTCCCTCATCATACGCAAGACCGGGCAGAAGCTTCCGCAGCTTCGTGCCAAGCCGATCGAAGCTGATCTCCCGGAGCAACGCCGCTACCTCGCGCCGCCCGAGCGAGGAACCCGTATCGTCCGATGGTTCGCTCGGCTGGGCACAGCGAACCTGCAGATAATTGAACAAGTCCCGGCGCAATGCGGCGGGCATCGCATCAAGGTCGAGTTGGGTGAGCCTCAGCTCCATCGATCGGTCCCGCCAAGGAAATTGAATGCAATCAGCATGCACCGTCGTTTCCCAATAGCATTGACATAGCTCAACTTGGGCATCGCGCTCGGTGGCAGCGATAGTAGGGTCGATGGTTGAGACGCTGGACATCGACGGCGCATATGGCGAAGGCGGCGGGCAGATACTCCGCACCGCGCTCACGCTGTCTGTGATCACCGGCCGTCATGTGCGGATCCATAACATGCGTTCGGCCCGCAAGAACCCCGGCCTCGCCGCTCAACATCTCACGGCGGTTCGGGCAGCCGGGGCGCTCTGTCAGGCCGAGGTGGTTGGCGACGCACTGGGTTCGCAAGAGTTGGACTTTGCTCCCGCCGCGCCAGTGAAAGCTGGAGAATTTGCGTTCGACGTGGCCGAAGCGCGAACCGGAGGGAGCGCCGGATCGGTAAACCTCGTGTTGCAGACGGTTCTTTTGCCGCTTGCCCTCGCTTCGGGCGAGAGCCGCGTTCTCTTGCAGGGCGGCACTCATCTGCCGATGAGCCCGTCCTACGATTACGTATGCGATGTTTGGCTGCCGACATTGGCGCGCATCGGCATCGCGGCGACCGTGGAGCTTGAAGCCTGGGGGTGGTACCCGATCGGCCGCGGGGAGGTCCGGGCGACGATCGCCGGAACGGGAAAGCGCGGCGGCGGTCCGCTCGTACAGTTCGATTGCGTGGAACGCGGCGGCCTGCGCCGTGTGTCCGGCCGTGCCGTCGCTGCAAACCTCCCGGCGCATATCCCGCAGCGGATGAGCGACCGTGCCAGGACCCTGCTCGAACCCTTGGGCGCCGAAATCGCCATTGGCGCAGAGCGCGTTCGCGCTGCCTCCCCAGGAGCGGGCATATTCCTGGTGGCCGAGTATGATTCCATTCGTTGCGGGTTCAGCGCCCTCGGCGTGGTCGGAAAACCCTCGGAAGTGGTCGCAGAGGAGGCCGTGAGCTTGCTTCTGAAGCACCATGCCTCAGGCGCAGCGCTCGACAGTCACTTGGGAGACCAAATCCTCTTGCCGGTATCCCTCGCACGGGCTCCCTCTACCTTTTCGGTCGAAGAGGTAACCCTCCATCTTCGCACCAATGCCTGGGTCATCGAACAATTCGGCCTCGCGCAGACGACTTTTGCCCAGACGCCGGCGGGAGCGGCAACGGTCACGGTAACGCCAGCGCCGAGAGCAGGGCGCAGCGGCGCCCGCTGAGCCTACTCCGCACCGCCCCCGCCAGCCGCTGAACCATCGGCTGCAGAGCCACGAAACGCGCGTTGCACTTCCTCCCGAATCTCGTGCTCGCGTCCGACGTAACGTGGCGAGAAATGGAACGCCACGACCTTCTTCACACCAGCACGGCGCGCCAGCGACCCAGCCTGAGCGGCCGTCAGATGACACTTCCGTGCGGCGATGTCGGCATCCTGGTCAAGAAAGGGAGCCTCGATGAAAAGCTCGTCCGCATCTTGCGCGAGTTCAATGATCCGCGCAGCGTTCGCGGTGCTGTAACTTGCATCGGTGACGTAGGCGAGCTTCTGCCCAGGCGCGATTCGGAGAACCCCCGACTTTAGCTCGCCCAGAAGAGCCGTTCTCTCGCGGCGCTGGCCGGCCTCCACCCATGAAACCGTGAATGGCGTTTGGTCCGGCTCGCCACGGCGAACGGCCGCCTTGAGGTCGTTGAGCCAGGCGCCGACCGGCAGGCCGAGCCGGTGCAGCCTGTCTTTCCACACGTTGATGCGAAGCCGTTGCTCCAGCGCAAAGGCGAGGCATGGAGTCCTGTGATCGAGGGTAACCGTCCTGATGCGAAAATCCTCATCTTCGACAACGACTCCTGTTGCGAGCGCGGGAGCTGGCGCCGCGCTCCGTCGAAAGGCATCGCGCGTGTGGAACTCGGCAGCGATCGCAAGAGAGTCTCCGTGCACCTCCGCCGCGCCGATGACGAAGTCTGTCTCATTCCCGGCAATCAGATTCCACGTGTAAGCGGCGAGCTTGTGTTCAACACGATCTATGAAACCGGGTGGACCGAAGAAGTCGAGGCGCCGCTCTCGGCCCAGACAGATCAGCAGAAGACGGTCGAATCCCGAGAAATGGTCCATGTGAGTATGTGACACGAACACATGGTTGACCCGAAGCAGCTGACGCGGCGCGAGGCGTCCGAGATCACCCAAATCGACCAGTAGCGCGCGTTTTGCAAAACGCAGGCCCACGTAGACCCCGGGATCCCCGAACTCGTCGTTGATCAGAGCCGCTTCAAACAGAGCTGTCACGCGACCTGGGCCCCTCGCGCTGTTCCGGCGCTCTCTTTGATGTCGATCAAGGCGCATCCGCCGGCTTGCGGGTGGAATGGTTTGCCGAACTTTACAGCATCGCGCTGCTGGCCGAACAAGAGGCTATAACGGCAGGAGGCCGTCATGACCGCACGGCTCGATCACGAACAGTCCGTTCTCGTATCGCCGCCCGGCCTCGAGGGCAGCCTCGGCCTGCCGAGCGTAGCCCCAAAGGGTCTCGTCATCTTTGCCCACGGCAGTGGCAGCAGCCGGTTCAGCCCACGCAACAATTATGTGGCAAACGCGCTGCGACAGGCGGGGCTCGCAACCCTTCTCTTCGATCTTCTGACAGAAGCTGAGGCAGCTGATCGTGCCAATGTCTTCGACATTCCCTTGTTGGCCGAGCGGCTTGCCGCAGCGACCGAATGGGCACGAAAGTTCGAGCTGACGCAGATGATTCCCATCCAGTACTTCGGAGCAAGCACCGGTGCCGCGGCCGCCTTGGTGGCTGCCGCTCAACCGGACATCAGAGTTGCCGCCATCGTCTCGCGCGGCGGCCGCCCCGATCTTGCCGCTACGGCGTTGGTGCATGTCAGGGCACCGACGCTGCTTGTTGTCGGCGGCAGCGACACCGACGTGCTCGCGCTCAATCGCTTGGCGCTTAAACAGCTACGTTGCGAAGCAAAGCTCGAGGTGGTTCCTGGCGCCACTCATCTCTTCGAGGAACCCGGCGCTCTGGAAAGGGTCGTTAAGCTCGCGCGAGACTGGTTCCTTGGTCACGTTGTAACCGTCACCTAAAGACCCGCCGACGCGCAAAACCGCGCGCAAGGCACATCGTCGCCCTGCCGGCGAACTTCATCTCCATTGCAGCACCAATCGGTTGCTGTCTCGCACGTGAACGCGTGTGCCGAATTGCGCGCTTTCCCGGTCGAGCGTTTCCTGCAGCCAAGTGACGTCGTCCTTCGTCGGCCGCTGCAGGCGAAAATTCCTGATTTTGAACGGCAAAAGCGAACATTCCACGAGCGCGCCTTCGTCTGACGATAGATGGGGCAGATAGGCGACGGCGAGGTCGTCCCGATACGGCTGATAGGGCGTAACTCCCTCATAATCGTTCAGAAAGTCGCCGCAACCGTACAGGATAAGTTTTCCACGGTGCACTTCCATGGCCTTGGGATGATGCGAGGAATGGCCATGAATGACATCGAAGCCCGCTCGATCGATCAGATCGCGGGCGAAGCGCTGCTGCTCGTCCGGCACCTCATAACCCCAGTTTCCACCCCAATGGATTGAGGCGACCAGATGAACACCGGGCCCTCTCAGCCCTGCAACGCGCTTGCTGATCCGGGAGACGGTCGCGCTGGAAAGATCCTCTAGAAAATTCACGCCGGGCCTGCGCGGCCCTGCCGACCAGCCGCGCGGAATGCCGCTGCTCTCCGTTCCAAACGCAAGGACGAGGACTCTGCCCTTGCCCGGGATCTCGCAAATTGCGGGCGCTGCCGCATTTGAGGCGTCCTTCCCCGCTCCGGTCACGCGAATCCCAACCCTCTCGAGAGCATCAAGCGTATCCAAGAGCCCGGTCCTCCCCCAATCCAGAACATGATTGTTGGAAAGCACGCAGCAGTCGATTTTTGCAGAAACGAGGCATGGGACGTTGTCAGGGCTCATCCTGTAATTGATCCCCTTCAACTCCGCGCGGCCGTCCTTTGTGATGGCGGTCTCGAGATTGATGATCCGCAGGTCCGGCCGCACGGCTTCGAATGCCGCGAGCGCGTCGCCCCAGACATAGCTGAAACCGACGGCCCTCGGGATCGGACCATTCGCGCTCTCCGCCAGAGCAACGTAATCCAGCGCGGAGCTCGCATGTTCCTCATAGAGTTGTGGATCGACAGGGTGCGGTAGAATTTGGTCAATGCCGCGCCCGAGCATGACGTTGCCGCAGAGAGCAAGCGTTATATCGGGCACGTCCGTCCTCTCGTGACTTCATTTGATTTCCGCGAACGCATCATGCTCTCAACATCTTGGCTTTTTGCCGCCGCATATGACTGACGCGGATGAGCCCGGCTTCGATCCTCGCGAAGACCACGCTCTTTCGGCGATATGTCGTGAGCTCGATCCCCAATTCCTCTGCGATGGTCGTGACCTGACCAAGCGGCTCTGGATCGGCCTTGCGCCAGAAGGGGCGTAGCTCGCGCAGAAAGATGTTCATGGTAACCGGACCGACGCCATAAAAGGCGAGCAGCCGCGCTTCAAGATCGCGGGCATCGCGCGCACGCTGATGCAGCCGCAGGAGCCGGCCATCGTAATCATCGATGAGAGCACGGCAATCGCGAAGCACCTGCTCCGATTTCCGCCCGTCATACCTCACGTAGCCGCCTTCCCGCATGATCGGATTGACGAGAAAGTCCCAGCCGGCATCGACAATCTTGCGCGGCGTCGTCAAACCGTGGCGAATAAAGGCGCGGTAGGTATTTTGAGCGATGGTGCCGCCGATGCGGGCGCCGAACAGCAGGCTCGCGAGGAACCACCGGAAACAATCTCCTTCCCGCCCGGTACGCAGGCTGATTCCAAGCTCTTCCGAGTAAAGGGGGCTTCGCTTGAGTGCTCTCAGATCGCCATGAGAACCAAGAGGCGCAGCCGGACCAGGAAGGCCGGTCCGCCCCTGCTCGGCAAGATTGAAATCGACGCGGGGCATTCGTCCTCTTAGGGCAGTGCGACTGAAGGATGCTCGGTCATGCACAGCCCTCGTCTCATTGATCCATGTCAACGTTGAGCGCGCGTCGAGTGTACTACGCTCGTGAGCGGCAAAGGGAGCGCTCCAATGGCGACGACAAAGCGATCGGGCGCGATGGGTCTGACGAGTTCTGCCTTCGCCCAAGGAAAAAACATCCCGAGCAATTTCACGTGCGATCTCGGCGATTATTCTCCACCGCTCGCGTGGTCAGGCGCTCCAAGCGATACGCGCAGTTTTGCGCTCGTGTGCTGCGATCCCGACGCGCCGTCTGGTAATTGGTATCACTGGGCTGCGTTCGACATCCCGGTAGGGACCACCGGCCTTGCCGAGAGCCTTGGGCCGCAAAAGGCGCCGTTTCGCGAGGCGATCAACGACTTTGGCAAGCGCGGCTACGGCGGACCCTGTCCACCGGAGGGTCACGGTCGTCACCATTATCACTTCAAGCTTTACGCTCTCGATATCGCGCACCTCGAGTTGCCGGCGAGTGTCCGCTGCCGAGAGGTGGAGAGAGCGGCCGAGGCTCACGCGCTCGCCACAGCAGAGCTGATCGGCACCTATTCCCGCGCTTGATGCAGTGAGATACCCATGGATGAAGCCGACGCAGTGATTGAGCGAGTGCGCAAGGCGCTGCACAGCGAACCACGGGTCGATCTGGCACGTCACCGGCTCAGGCTGAGTTGGGGGCAAGGCGACCTCATCATCGAGGGCGAGGTGGCCGATGTCGCCGCAAAGAAGCTCGCGTTGGAGTGCGCCGCCGCGGTCGCCGGTGTCTCCGGCATCGTTGACCGACTGCGTGTCACGCCATCCCAGATAATGGGTGATGACGAGATCCGCGACCACGTACGAGATGCCTTGCTGCAGGAATCCGCGCTGGCAACTTGCGGGCTGGAAGTGCAGGACAAGGGTCAGATCGTGCCGGTCGGCGTTCCTGAGCAGGCCACGGGCAAGATCACGGTATCGGTCGCGGACGGGGTGGTCACCTTGGACGGCGACGTGGCTGGCCTAGGGCAGAAGCGTCTCGCGGGCGTGCTCGCGTGGTGGGTGCCGGGCTCGCGCGATGTCGTGAACGGGCTTGGCGTCACGCCTCCCGAGGCCGACGACGATGAGCAAATCACCGATGCGGTTCGCATCGCGCTCGAGAAGGACCCGTTCGTGAACGCCGATCAGATCACGGTCTCGACGCGCAATGCGAAGGTCACCCTCAGAGGCGTCGTGCCCACTCCCTCCGAGCGTGACATGGCAGAATTCGACGCCTGGTACGTCTTCGGCGTTGACAAGGTCAGCAACGACATCGAGGTGCGCGCATAAGGGCGCATCGGAAGAGCCTAAGCCGGCCCGAGGAAGGGGCATCGCCGCAGATCGTCGCGCATCCACAGCGACATCCCGGCTCGGCCATCGATCGTCTCGATCTGGATCACGGCGTCGGGATCCTCGAAGTCGATTCGGCTTGGCGTGCCCTTCCGCTCGAGCGCATCGAGCAGGGCGTCATCGAGGAACCGTTCTTCCTTGGGCGTAGATAGAACGCCCTTGAATCCGCGCCGATGGAGCCGGACATGGAACCGGCGGCCGGCAAGCCTGTCGGTCCAGCCAATCGCTATTTCGCGTGCCCGCCTCTCGAATTCTGCAGCATCAGCGAAATCGAATGCCATCTCAGCCGGCGTTACATGCGAGACAAAATTAAGGAGCCCTGGGGTCTTAGCGACGGCCGCCTCGAATTCGCGCAAGAACGCCGCCGTATCAGCGACCTTCAGGGCGAGCACGTTGTAATAGCGGGTTCGCCGCACTATTCCCCATCGCGAAAGGCTCCGCCGCGCCTCGCGATAGGCGGCTTCCGGTAGCGTCACCACGACATTCCAATCAGCGGCGGGGTGGCTGCTAGAGGGCAGTGCGATGGCGTCCATGACAGCTCTAATTCGGCCGATGAACGGCGCGCTTTGAGATGGACCAAGCCCGCGCTTCGAGCAGCGCGGGAGGTCGGATCGCCTATCCCTTGATACATATGATGGGGGCGAGTGTCGCGACCTTCCGAGCAAGTCCTGCCGCATGTGCGGCCTCTACCACGGAAACCGTATCCTTGTAGGCGCCAGGAGCCTCCTCAGCGACGCCCCGGCTCGACGGGCTTTTCACGATGATGCCGCGCTGCGCCAATTCGTCGACAACCTGGCGTCCGTGCCAATGCTTCAGCGCCTGGTGTCGGCTCATGCGTCGTCCCGCGCCATGGCAGGCGGAAGCGAATGCGCGCTCGGCCGGCGCCGGAGAGCCAACCATGATCGCCGAGAACGTTCCCATACTGCCTCCGATCAGGACCGGTTGGCCAATGGGTTTCAATGCATCCGGCAGGTCCGCATGATGCGCTCCGAAAGCGCGCGTGGCTCCCTTGCGATGGACGAAAAGGCGCCGTTTGCGGCCTGAGACCTCGTGCATTTCCTCCTTGCACGTGTTGTGCGACACGTCGAAGAGCAGGTCGAGCGACGCATTCGGGAAAAAATGGCACAGCAGGCGCCGAACGAGATGCGTGATGATCTGGCGATTCGCGAGCGCGCAGTTGATCGCAGCGCGCATGGCGCCGAGATACCGCTGGCCCAGCTCCGATAGGATCGGGGCGCAAGCGAGCTCGAGATCGGGAAGCGCGATCCCGTGGCTCGGCGCAGCGATCGCCATCTCGCGCAGGAACTCGGTCCCGATCTGGTGGCCGAGGCCGCGGGAGCCGCAATGGATGCTGAGGACCACGTCGCCTTGCCTCAGTCCGAAGCCAAGCGCGGCCGCCTCGTCATGGATCGCCATGACCTCCTGCAGCTCGAGATAATGATTGCCCGAGCCGAGCGTGCCCATCTCCGCGCGCTGCCGCTTCTTGGCCTGGGCCGAGACCGTGTCCGGCCGCGCCCCCGCCATTGTTCCATGCTCTTCGATGCGATCGAGATCGGCGAGCGTGCCGTAGCCTTGCGCCACGGCCCATCGCGCACCGCCCGCGAGCATGGCCTCCATCTCGCGCTCGTCGAGCGTGATCTTCCCCGTGCTGCCGAGGCCGGCCGGAATGTTGCGGAACAGGCTCTCGGCCAGATCGTGCTTCACGAGCTCAATGTCGGCGCGCTTGAGGCCGGTGAGCAAGGTTCGCACGCCGCAGGAGATGTCGAATCCGACCCCACCGGCCGACACCACGCCGCCCTCGGCAGGTTCGAACGCGGCGACGCCGCCGATCGGGAAGCCGTAGCCCCAGTGCGCATCGGGCATCACGTAGGACGCCTCGACGATGCCGGGAAGGCACGCGACATTGCGGGCTTGCTCCAGCACCTTGTCCTCCATGTCGGCGAGAAGATCGGCAGTGGCGAAGATCACCACCGGAACGCGCATGGAATCCGTTGCAGGCAGCCGCCATTCGGTTTGCGTTACACGTGACAAGCTCGAGATATCCATTGGGCGCCTCGCTTAGACATCGATGACGCACTGAGCGATCCAGGCGCCGTCGCCCTGTTCGACCTTGAGCGCCGTGAGGGTGGCGCCCTTGGGCTCGACGGCCGGCGCGTGCCGGCGGGCGTCAACCGGTTCGCCCCAGGCCCGCCCATGAAGCCTGCTGCCCTCGATGGTGACCGAGAACCGTCCGAAGACCATGCGGCGAAGCGCCATCTCGTAGATCAGGCGGTTGAGCCAGTCGAATAGCAATAGAGGGGGCGTCGGCGCTTCACATTCGACATCGACCTCGCTCATCGCGTTTATCGCGCTCAGGTCGGTAACGCATGCGGCGAGCGCGGTCGCGGCCCCCTCGAATGCGGAGGCCATGGTCGGACCCACGCCACGGACGCCGATATCGGCACCATGGGGAAACTGCTCGGCGCGAGTTTCGCCAACCATCCTCGAACCTTTTTCATTAGCGGATCGGCTGCACTATGCATTCTTGCAACCGGCGCCGCGGAGGACCTTGATGCATATCAACGCTGATAAGGCCTACCACGGTTCAATATTCTCTTCGTCACTACGGAATGCCGACGCGCTGGTTCTACCGTCGGCATTCGCGAGCCGGTGTCATGAGCGCCGCCGCTGCGAGGCCGCACCGGCCTTTGATCGGCTGCTGAACTCGGCCAGCGCTTCAGGCCCGAGTTCGGCAACTTGGCGCGACGTGCGCCCTCTTTTTTGCCAAGGAACAGCGCATTCAGGAGATCGGCTCGGCTGATGATCCCGACAAGCTTTTTGCGCCGCACTACGGGAATTCGCTTGATCCCATAATGCCGAAGCAACCCAGCCACGACATCGGGGGGTGCGCTTTCTCGTGTTGTGATCACGCGCCGCGTCATCACGTCTTCTGCCTTGAGATCGCGCGCTTTTGCAACCTCCTCAGGCGCCGGCCGACCGCTAGCGAGAAGGCTGAGCCACCACGAAGGCCCTTGCTTTGCCCTTCCCCGCCGCAGCAGATCGTCCTCGCTGACGAGACCGACCACATAGCCGTTGTCGTCGATGACGGGGACAGCGCTGATCTCATTCTTGAGGAGCAACGCCGCGATCTCGCTCACCGGTGTGGACGGGCGAATGCAGATGACGCTCTTCGTCATGATGTCGGCGGCAATCATGGATCATACTCTCGTAAAGCCCCCGATTTCACGAATCACAGTCTTGAACCGCTCCCATTCCGTCAGCGGCCACACTTCCGTGTGAGCATGGCCATAAGTGCGCACGAGCGCTGAGACCTTGCTCGCTTCGTGGACGTCTGCAGCACGGAACAGGTCGAGGTAGTCGTAGGGGCCGAGAATAGCGTAACTTCCAACCCATTCGACGCTGGGACACGCCAGCTTGATATGATCCATCACCGTACGCTCGAGCTCCTCGAGTGACTTGGGGGATTGGAGCGCACTCGACGAAAGGCGCGTCAGCATGGCGAACATCTGCATTGTCACCTCCTGGGCGGCGATTTGCCGACCGGAATGAACCATGATGATCGTCTCGGCCTAGGATCTGCGTTGATACAGATCAATCGTCTCGGTTCAGCTGCCAAGGCGCGGTTCTCGCTGGCGCCTGCCGAACGTTAGGAGATTCGAGAACGCGAAGGGGCATGAGTTCTTAGCCTCGAATCTGCGCGTCGGCCTTCCATCAACTGAGGCTCAGCAGCGGCGATATGCAACGGCTTCGGAATTACATCGCCTCATTGGCCATGCTCGCATTGGCAAATGGTTTCGCGGCGTGCGCGTGGTCGCCGGTCGAGCCATATGCCGGGCAAGCCCCGCGGCTTCAAACCCTCTATCTGATCGCGAACGGGTGGCATACCGAGATCGGCATACCGGCAGACACACTGCCGGGATCGTTGGCTTCGTTGCGGAATGAATCGCCGGCGGCGCGGTACTTCGTATTCGGGTGGGGTGAGCGCGACTATTACATGGCCCGCAATCCCGGGCTGGGCGACCTCCTCGAGGCGGCCACGCCCGCACCTTCGGTTATGCTGGTCATTCCTTTGGAGCGTTCGCCGAGCGAGTTCTTTACGACAGGATCAAACGTCTTCGCAATCGCGGTATCGCAAGAGGGAGTTGATCGCCTCTCGCAGTTCCTCTGGATCGGTCTCGAAAAGGATCCACAGCAGCTGCCACGCCGCGTCGGCGATGGGCCTTATCCCGGGAGCAGCTTTTATGCCTCGAGCGGGACCTACAGCCTCGGCAATACCTGCAATACCTGGACTGCGGAAGCGCTCCGCGTGACCGGTCTGTCCGTAAGTCCGACGGGCGTCGTATTCGCCCACCAAGTGGTCAACCAGGTGCGCGGACTTGCCAGGCCGGAACAATGAGCCAACGCGAGGCCGACTGATCGCCGATTGAGGTATATCAACGCCGCATTCGGTGCGCTTGGCCATAATGCCCGCCTGCTTGCATCACGAGGCAAGGGATGAACGGTGTTCGAAACTTCCTGACCTCATGCGTGATCGCGATCGCGGTCGCGTTAACGCCGTCCTTTGCCCGAAACGAAAGCTCCTGGGGAGATAATCAATGGTGAAATCCGTCACGGCAGACGAGGTCGTGGAGATCATGGGACGGCTCGACGACGCCGTTATGGCGGCGATCTTGAGAACGGGGGCGACCCGGGAGGAGGTCCTGGAGGCCTATGCGTGGCTCTCTTCCGACGACTATCTGCATCGGGCAAGGCATAGCGCTATCCATGGCACGGCCGCCGAGGTGTATCGAATTCTGGAGGCCGAACTTGCCCCACCTCGCGATGAGCGCTGACGCCCACAGGTGGAGGCCTACGCAGACCATCGCCTGCGCCTATGCGAAGGAATTCGATTCGTTTGGCCAGGAGGGCGTCATGCGCGACGGGCGCTAGCTTCGAGAGCGAATGCAGTGTGTCGGAGGCTGCGGCATCGTGGTGAGCAATTTTGACAGTTCAATGCACATGTTCGCGATGGAGGACGGTTTGCGCCGCGCCCAGGGACATGCGCTTGGACTACTTGGTCTCGGGCCCGCAGAGTGCAGCTACCGCATCGTCGCCTCAGGCCCACTCTGGCGGGTTCGCACTTATGCCGCCTTTGATGATGGCCCAGCAGTGCTCATCGTCTCCACCCCCATCAAGCGACCATATATTTGGGATCTCGCTCCCAGCGCGAGCGTGGTGAGATATTGCCTCGATCGCCGTATCCGGATCTACCTCATCGAATGGACGGCGCCGCGCGGTGGTAATGCCGACGATAATGCAGGGTTGGACGAATATGTAGCCGACATAGGCGAGGGTGTCAGAAGCGTTGCAATCCACGCGAGCATCACACCCTTTCTCATGGGCCATTCGCTCGGCGGAACGTTCGCCGCCGTATTCGCAGCCTGCGAACCCGAGAGCGTTCAAGGCCTCGTCCTTCTTGGGTCTCCTCTGTGCTTTCGTCGGGGCGCAAGCCGCTTTGCAGACGCACTTGTATCGTTGGCTCCCTCCAGACTACCTGAAACGGGCTCGGTTCCCGGCTCGCTCTTGTCGCACTTGAGCGCGTGGGCCTCTCCCGAAGCCTTCGTGTGGTCGAGGCTTGTTGACGCCGTGCTGAGTTTGGCGGACCCGCATACATCCGAACTCCATACCCGAATTGAGCGATGGGCGCTCGACGAGGTTCCGCTTTCGGGAAAACTAGTTGGACAAATCCTTCAGTGGTTTTACCGAGAAAACCGTTTTTGCCGGGAAGTCTTGACGATGCGAGGCAGGGTCGTGGGGCCATCATGTCTCCGCATTCCGACGCTAGCTGTGCTCAATACATCCGATCAGATCGTTGCGCCGGAGTTTGTCACCCACTTCTTGAATAAAATGCCCGGGCCCCACGCCCGTAAGATCGAATACCCCGGTGAAATCGGTGTATGTCTCCAGCATCTCGCTGTGCTTGTCGGCCGGCAGGCACACGCACAGATCTGGCCAGCAATCATATCCTGGATGGCCGATCATCAAGAGGTTCCGAGAACGAAAGAACGGCGCCTGATCGATCGCAGCCAGTGAAAAGCACTTACCTCGTTGATGCCTCAATGACGGATGGCGCCCGAGTCTCTGTCGGTCGGTCGTCTCCGGAACCGGTGGAAGGTGAGAGTGGCGGCCAATCTGGCCGCCACTCTCTCCGGACCCTATTTTGCCTTGACCTCGATCTTCTTCTGCTCTTTCACAGTTTCGGCCTTCTTCGGCAGAGTGATCATGAGCACGCCCTTCTCGAAGCCCGCCTCGATCTTGTCACGATCGACGCCATCGGGGAGCGTGAAGGATCGCTGGAACGAGCCAAAGCGACGCTCGGAGATAAAGTAGTTCTCCGCTTTCTCCTCCTTCTCCTGATGCTTCTCCCCCTTAAGCGTGAGGACGTCACCAGACAGCTGCACTTCGATGTCCTTCTCGCTCATTCCCGGCAATTCGGCGGTGACGCGATACGTCTTCTCGTTCTCCGTGAAGTCGATTGCCGGCGCCGGAACGCCTTCCGCTTCGTAGCGCCAAGGCGTCGGAAACGAGAATGCCCGGTGAAGAGAGGGGAAGCCGAATCCGCGGCGCCAGAATGGATCGAACAGCCGATCCATCTCGCTCTGAAACGACTGCCAGATGTCTGAGGCAGCTGGCGGAAGCGGGGCGGGCGTCGCGCGCTCATGCTTCTTAACTTCGACAACTGTGTTAGCCATTACGTGTTCTCCTCTGCTAACTCTCGTTGGTCTCGTGCCTAACGTTCGGAGCAATCGAATGTCACGATCTGCGTGGCGACCGCAATCCGCTGGCGGTCATGTTACCGGTCAGTGTGGCCATGGTGCCGACGCCTCGAGAACCAAGCCCGCAAGGTCGTGCGAATAACGTGCAAGGTCGTCGACCGAGAATATCCCCACCATCGCCTGATCGCGGTTCATGACCGTCAACCGCCGCACGTGCTTTTCTTGCATGAGGCGGGCCACTTCCGCACAGTCCTGGTCCTCAAAGCAAGACGCGACATCGCCGGTCATGATTTCCCGCGCTGTCATCGTTCCCGGGTCTCGGCCGCTGACAACAGTGCGACAGCAGACATCCCGGTCCGTCACGATGCCAACGACCCGTCCTTTCTCGGAGACTGGGAGCGCTCCGATGCCCAGCCGATCCATCGTGCTCGCACACTCGCGAACGGTGGTGTTGGGAGCAACGGCCTCCACGTGCGTTGACATTGCTTCCTTGATACGCATCGCTTCTCCTCCTTTGCTGCGCCGTCCTTGCGGTGCTGCAAATGGCGGGCTCGGGCAAATCATCCTACGCGACCCCGGACTGCGTGCGTTGATCCAAACCATGACGCAGGCGTGGCGAGCAGACTTCCGATATTCGCACTAGCATTGTGCAGCGCATGTCCGCGTTCATTCAAAGCGACCAGCGGCCGAAGGCCAGCCGGCAAGCAGGTCGTCGGCGAAATAATTAAGGCGCTGGAGCCGGACACCGGATTCGGCGTGTTGCTCTCGGCGTTTCTGTGCACAATCGCCGATTGAAAGGTGCCGGCGCCAAGCTAAAAAAGCCTAACGCTCTCCTCACTCGCTCGCTATCCCCTCAGAGTGGCGATGGAGCGGTCTATTTCGGAGCAAAACGACTGGTTGCTGAAAGGCGAAGAGCCAGGCACTTTGATGGCGATGAATCCGAGCCCTTGCTAATCCGGGTCCCGTATGAACGAAGTACAGCCGCCACATTCCATCGTCAACCCGTGCTTAAATCGCCGTGTTGGTGAAAGACGTGTTTGGCTTGGCCACGCCCCTCCGACGCAACCATGACGCGTCATCGTTGGATCGTCTTGCTTGCGATGGTGATTGTTGTTGCCGCCGTTGGTTTGTATGGGGTTTCGCACTGGCCAGGCGCGTGGCGGTGGCTGGTCGGTCAGCGAACCAATAGGAATTCGATCGTTGTTTCGGGCAATATCGAGGCGCACGAAAGCGTGCTCAGCGTCACGCAAGTGCAAGCGCCGATCGTCTATCTCCCGTTCGACGAAGGCGCCAAGGTCGACAGCGGTACGGTGCTGGCCCGCGTCGACGATCGTCTCTATCAGCAACAGGTTGAAATCGACCGCACAGACTTGGCCGTTGCCGCCGCACAGGTCGGCGCGAACCAGAGCAGCCTCGACGCGGCGCAAAACAGCGTGATCAACGATCAAGCCGATCTTGCCGAGAAGCAGCGGGACGCCGCCCGGGCGGCGGAGCTGTTCAAGTCCCACGTCGTGTCGCAGCAGGCGCGCGATCTTGCTCTCACCGCGGAAAAGCAGGCTGTCGCCGTAGTCGCCCGGGACCGGTCAATGGTCGAGGTGGCCCAACATAACATCACGCTCGCGAAGGCGAATCAGGATGCAACGCAGGCGAAGCTGGAACTCGATCAAGTCACGCTCTCCTACACCGTGCTTCGCGCGCCTTTCAGCGGCGTCATTTCCGTGCGCCATGCCGAGCTTGGCCAGTTGGCAGGACCGGGAGTGCCAATCTTCACCTTGGACGACCTCGACCATGTCTGGCTCAGGGCATATGTGAACGAGCCGGACATCGGGAAAGTCAGACTCAATCAAACCGTCGATGTGGCGACGGATACGTATCCGAACCATGTGTACCATGGCCGGGTCAGCTTCATTTCGCCGGAGGCGGAATTCACGCCCAAGACGGTGGAGACCCATGCAGAGCGTGTCACCCTGGTGTATCGGGTCCGAATCGACATCGACAATCCGACCCACGAGCTGCTGCCGGGAATGCCCGCCGATGCCACGATGGTGGCTTTGGCGCCTGGGCAACAATGACCGGGACAGGCGATATCGCGATCCACGCACAGGGCCTCACGCGGCGATTTGGTCAAGTCGATGCCGTTCGCGACATCAGTCTGACGATCGAGCGCGGCGAGATCTTCGGCCTCGTGGGTCCGGATGGTGCCGGCAAGACGACGATCATGCGCATGCTCGCGGGCGTGCTGCAGCCCGATGCCGGCGAAATTCGTGTCGCCGGCGTCGATGTCGTGGCTCAGCCGGAGCGTGCCAAGTTCGAGCTGAGCTACATGCCGCAACGCTTTGGCCTCTACGATGACCTGACCGTCGCTGAAAACATCTTCTTTTACGGCGAACTGTTCAGGGTTCCGCGCAACGTCCGGCGCGAACGCAGCCGCGAGCTCCTCGAAGCAGCCGGACTGGTCCCTTTCCAACGCCGGCTGGCCGGCCAACTGTCCGGCGGCATGAAACAAAAGCTCGGACTTGTTTGTGCGCTCATTCACACGCCCCGCGTCCTACTGCTAGATGAGCCCACGACCGGCGTGGACCCCGTGTCGCGGCGTGACTTCTGGGCCATCCTGTACAATCTGCGGGAAAGCGGCGTCACGATCGTCCTCTCTACGGCCTACATGGACGAGGCGGAGCGTTGCTCGCGGCTCGCGTTGCTGCACGCGGGCGCAATCCGTCGCTGCGATACGCCCGCGCACCTCAAGGAAGCCATGCCCGGCGCGCTGCTCGCAGTCACGGCCGCCGATCCCCGCGCCGTGCATGGAGCGCTCGAGGGGGCTCCAGGGGTGCTGGGCCTGCTGCTGATGGGCGACCGGGTCCATGTCCGCGTCGATGACGCGGAACGCCGCATTCCGGAGCTGCGCGCCGCGCTTGAAGCGCGCGCGATCGCCGATGCGCACATAACCCCGATCGAGCCAGGGATCGAGGATGTCTTTGTTGCCCTTCTGGGCCCAGAGAGCGCAGCATGACGGATGTGGCGCCTGCCGTCATCGCCAAAGGTCTGACGAAGCGGTTTGGTGACTTCACTGCGGTGGATCGGCTCGATCTCAGCATCGCAAAGGGCGAGGTGGTCGGGTTCATCGGTCCCAACGGCGCCGGCAAGTCGACCACCATCCGTATGTTGTGCGGCCTGCTGCGCCCAAGCGCTGGGCAGGCTTCGGTGGCGGGTTTTGACGTCGGACGGCATCCCGAAGCGGTGCGTGCGCATATCGGCTACATGTCGCAGAAGTTCTCGCTCTACGGCGATCTCACGTGTCGCGAGAACCTTCTCTTCTTCGCCGGAATCTACCGCGTGCCGCGGCAGGAGATCGAGGCGCGCATACGGTTTGCCATCGGCATGGCCGGGCTCGATGGGCGCGAGAACGCACTCGTCCGCACGCTCGCCGGGGGCTGGAAGCAACGGCTTGCTCTCGGCTGCGCCATCCTTCATCGGCCGCCCGTGCTCTTTCTCGACGAGCCGACCTCCGGGGTCGAGCCTCAAGCGCGGCGGCGTTTTTGGGACCTGATCCACCACCTCGCCGCGGATGGCGTCACGATCCTCGTGTCGACCCACTACATGGAAGAGGCCGAATACTGCAACCGCATCGCACTCATCGATGCCGGGCGGCTGGTTGCCATTGGCAGCCCGAGCGAGCTGCGCCTGCGCGATCTTGGTGGAGAACTGTTGGAACTTGCGTGCGCGCCGCTCGGCGCGGCGCTTGTGGCGGTGCGGCAGGTGCCGGATGTGCTCGATGCCTCGATCTTCGGCGACAAGCTGCATGTGCTGGTTCGCGACAGCGCCGCCGCGGCCCCGAGCATCCAGGCCTCTCTCGCGCAGCAGCATATCGTCGCCGGCACCCCGCGACACATTACGCCCAGCCTCGAGGATGTCTTCGTCAAGCTGGTGTCCCGGACCGCGAAACAGGGTAGCGCGGCATGAGCATCCGGCGGCTCCTGGCCATGGCCTACAAGGAAACGCTGCAAATCTGGCGCGACCCGCGAAGCCTCGCCATTGCCTTGCTGTTGCCGCTGATTCAGATGGTGCTGCTCGGTTACGGCATCAGTCTCGATATAAAGCGGGTGCCGCTCTGCATCTATGACCAGGAACACAGCCAGCTCAGCCGCGCCCTCATCGACCGATTCGTCGCTTCCGGGTGGTTTTCCGCGGTTCTGTACATGGACACCGACCGGGCCATCCGGGGCGCCATGGATCAAGGCGCCTGCGTCGGCGTCGTCACCATTCCCGTGGATTTCTCGCGGGTGATCGCGGCGACCGGAAGCGCACGCATGCAAACGGTGTTCGACGCGACGGACGTCAACACGACGAACATCGCCATCGGTTATGCCCAGGGGGTGATTGCCCAGACCACAGCCGATTTCGAGGCGCAATGGGCGGGAATGCATGGCGTGCGACCGCCGTCGGTCGGAACGGTCGATTATGAGCCGCGCGTCTGGTTCAACGAAGGACTGGATAGCCGGAATTTCATTATTCCGGGCGTGGTTGCCGTCATCCTCGCCTTGATTGGCGCACAGCTCACATCGCTCACGATTTCCCGCGAGTGGGAGCGGGGCACGATGGAGCAGCTGATCTCGACGCCCGTGACGGCGTTAGAGGTTATGCTGGGAAAGCTTATTCCGTATTTCTTCATCGGCCTGTTCGACGCCGCATTCTGCCTTTTCGTGGCAATCTTCTGGTTCGAGGTTCCGTTCCGCGGCAACTTCGCGACGCTTCTCGCCGCAACCGCGCTCTTCACGCTTGTGGTGCTCGGGATCGGATATGTGGTGTCGGTCCGCATCCACAGCCAGCTTGGCGCGAGCCAAGTGGCGCTCCTCCTGACCATGACTCCGGTCACCATGCTCTCTGGCTACACCTTTGCCATCGATCAGATGCCCGTGCCGATCCAAGCCATCACTTTACTGGTTTACGCGCGTTATTACGTCACGATCCTGCGAGCCGTCTTTCTCAAGGGCAGCGGCCTATCGGACCTTTTGCTGCCGATTTTCGCCCTGGTGCTCTATGCCGCTGCGATCGTGTTGATCGCAGCGCATGCCTTCCGTAAACGGCTGGACTAGACGCCCATGCTGCAACGTCTCCGCGTCATGCTGATGAAAGAGTTCCTCGAGCTTCGCCGGGATAAATGGGCGATGTTCCGGCTCGTCGTGCCGCTGCTGGTTCAGGTGATCATTTACGGCTATGCCGCCACGTTCACCGTGAACAACGTCGCCACGGCGGTGCTGGATCTTGACCAATCACAGGCGAGCCGCAGCCTCATATCGCATTTTGCCGCGACCGGGCGCTTCCAAATCGTTGACGTTGCCGAGACACAGGAACAGATCGCCCGCGATATCGACAGGGGCAAAGCGACGCTCGCGATCGTCATCCACGCCGAATTTGCTCAGAAGCTGGACAATGGCCGATCGGCGCCGCTGCAGGTCGTGGTGGACGGCACGAATTCCAATACGGCTCTGATCGCGCTCGGCTATGTCAGCCAGATAGTGGCGCAGTTTCAGTCGGAGGAGACGAGCAAGGCCTGGGCGGCGCCAGCGGGTTCTGCGCCCCCGGAAGTCACGGTCTCGCTGCGAGAGCGGCCCTGGTTCAACGCGGGCCTCGACGACCGCTGGTTCTTCATCCCTGGCGTGATCGGAACGCTCACGTTGGTCCAGGTCGTGAACCTCACGTCATTCGCCATCGTGCGCGAGCGCGAAATGGGCACGCTCGAGCAGATCATGGTGAGCCCGATCAGGCCGGTCGAGTTCATCCTCGGAAAGACATTACCGTTCTTCCTCATCGGCCTTGCGAATGTGGCGCTGATTACCGTAGTTGGCGTTCTGTGGTTCCGCATACCGTTTGTCGGCAGTCCTCTGCTCATGCTCCTCGGCGCGTCGCTGTTCCTGCTGGCCGCGCTCGGCATGGGCCTGCTCATATCGACATTCTCGCGGACACAACAGCAAGCTTTTGCACTGAACTTCTTCCTGATCAATCCATTTTTCATCCTCTCAGGCTTTGCCTTTCCTATCGCGGCGATGCCAACAGTTCTACAATGGTTCACGCTGATTAACCCGTTGCGCTACTTTCTTGTCGTCATCCGCGCTGTCTTTCTCAAGGGCGTGGGTGTGGGCGTTTTGCTGCCAGAGTTTTTTGCAATGGCCATGCTCGGCGTAGCAATGCTGAGTCTCAGCGTTCTGCGATTCCGAAAGTCGCTCGACTGATGTGGTCGGGGCAATGGTGCCGGTAGCGAAGACCTCGGAGCTTGGCCCAGGCGCTCATATCTTCCTGCAACCGGGCCTGCACAAAGTGGGTCATCTCGTCGGTCAAAGCGGATACCCCGTGTGACCAGCGCCCGACCTCTTCGATGAGGGCGCGTTTAGTGTCGCGGCCCGCTCTGCTCCAAGGCGATAGAGCCGAGCGCCCGTGTCTCAAGGGTGGCAACGGCTTGATGCAATCGATCAGCGATGCGCTGATCGTCGGTCTCGTTCGGTGCTGAGGGCGGAAACATGCCGGCGGGCAGCGGTTGCCCTATGAAGACGCGAACCGGCCGCAACCGTGGCAAACGGCGATTGCGCGGCAAGGCGTCGAAAGTTCCGGAGATGTAGATGGGAACCGCGGGAACGCGAATTCGCGCCAAAATTCGACCGATCCCGGGATAGAACCGCTGAAGCTTGCCATCGGGCGTTCGCCATCCTTCCGGAAACCATGCCAGGTCGTTGCCTCGTGCCAGCACCGCCTCCCCGGCGGCGAGAGTCCGGGCAGGAAACCGATCATCAGCCGGGAAGACGTGCAGGGCTCGCCAAAGCAGATCGAGCCAGCGCTTGCGGAAGAGGCGTATGGCGTCGCCGGCCCAGTACAGCCGCCGTGCGCGGCGATAGTCCAAAGCGGCGATGATGGCGAGCGCATCGAGATCGCTGGCGTGGTTTGCCGTGAGCACATATGGTCCTTCGGCCGGAAGGTTCTCCGCGCCTTCAACGCGAAGGCGGAACAAAACCCGCATCAGAATTCGGTCGATGAGATAGAGCGCGAATCCAATCACCGTCAGGCCGTAACCAACTGGCGCAAGCCAGCGGTTCTCGAGGCTCTCCTGATCCTTTACAACGGCATCATCGGACGTTGGTGCGCCAATCTCCACTGCATGAAGGAGATCGCGGATGGTAAGGGCGTCCGCAAACGCTCTATCGGAAAGGGTCAAGCCGGCTTGCTCCAACGCAAGGCTCAGCGATATCCATTCCAGGGAGTTGACGCCGAGATCGAGTTGCGGGCTCGCATCAAGGCTGATCAGACGATGTGGATATCGCGCAAGGAGAAGATCGTAGAGGCGACGTGCCCGCGGCATCGCGAGCAATGCCTCGTCCTCTGCACTCAGAACGTACGGCAGGGGCGCCGCCTTTTTGCTCGACAGCGCTCGCTCATAGAGCGCCGGCAGGAGAAAACGCCGGTACTTCCCGAGCCGCGTCCGCGGCAATGGATCGCGCGCAAGGGCAAATCCCGCGAGTCGCTCGTAGGAGGGTAGGCTCTGGGAATGACTGGCCAGCGCGACCCGGATGGTCTCGTCGATGCGTGCGCTTGGTCCCTTTCGCGCTGCCTCGAAATCCGGCACAACGAGAGCAACGAGGCTCCCATGGCGCTCGAGCACGGCGATTTCTCGAATATAGGGACTTGTGCCGTAGATCCGCTCGAGCGCTTCGGGATTCACCTTCTTGCCGCCGCCGAGGACGATCGTCTCCTTGCGTCGGCCCGTGACGTAGAGAAAGCCGTCGTCATCGATGCGGCCAAGATCGCCTGTGCGGAACCATCCGTCTTCGGTAAAGGCATCGCGATTGACCTCGGGATTACGATATCCCGCGAAGACATTGGGGCCGTTCAACTCGATCTCCCCAATGCGATCTTCGTCTGGCGCGGCGATGCGCATCGATCCGCCCTGGAACGGCTTCCCCTCGCTCTCGAGCCGTTCTGCGCCCGGCAGGTTTCCGGTGAAGATCGAGGCCGTCTCCGCGAGACCGTAACCGCTGCGAACCTCGAAACCCATGCCAACCAGGGGCCACAACGTTTCGGGATCCAGGTGCGCTCCACCGGAAACGAAGAGACGCAACTTCGACCCGATTTTTGCGCGCACGCGGCGGAAAATCCATCGTCCGGCAGCAATACCAAAGCGACGACGGAGTCCGATCGATGCCCCGAGCAGAGCATGGAAGAGCACACGAACGAGCCGCCCACGTACGGCGATCTGCGCATCGAGACCTGATGCTAGCGCCGCATAAAGGCGCGGAACGCCGACGATGACCGATACTTCGGCGACGCGAATGGCTCGCACAAGCTCGGGACCGCTGATCGACGTGGGAAAGACGACGGCGGCACCGCTGCCGAGCGGCGTCAGCAGGCCAACCAGAAACGGATAGACGTGATGGAGCGGCAGCGGCAGCAGCACGCGGTCGCCGCTGCCGATGAGACGTGCCGCAACGAGAGGGCGGAGATTGGCCCAAATATGGACATGATTCAGGAAAAACCCTTTGGGAAAGCCAGTAGTACCGGATGTATAGGCAAGCAACGCCGCCCCAACCGGATTTAAGCTACCCATCGATGGGGAGCGTGCGGCAAACAGATCCTGCCAGGCACGTGCACTGGCAGGCGCAGGATCATCGCCGATCGCGATCACGCTTATATTCGGGTCGATCGAATTGATTGTTGCAGCGTGCCGTGCGCTCGCCATCACGTAGCGACAGCCGCTATCGGCAAGCGCCGTTTTCAGCTCCGCTTCGGTAGACAGGTCATCAAGAGCGCAGGTCACGGCGCCCATAGCAGCAAGCGCAAGCCGGGCGATCACCCAGTCGGGGCCGTTGGGTGCAGCAATCGCAACAGGCATTCCTGGCATGAGTCCGTATGCGGCGAGTCCGGTAGCAAGCGACCGCACCTGCTCGAGGAGTTCGACGTAGGAAATCGTTTGGGTGAACTCTCCACGCACTGTCATGAGTGCGGGCGCGTCGCCGAAGGAAGCGAGGCGCTCGATGAATACCTGAAGTGTCCATTCCGGCGAGGTGGCGTCGTCGTTCATTCGCCAGTCAATGCGGCGCGCGAGCAAAGCTGGGTTACGCCATCGGCTCGAGCACTTCGGTAGGGCCTTTGGCCGGAGAGCGGTCATGCTTGACGCGCTCGGCTCGCACAAGCGAAGAGCGGGATCAAGGCGGCGCAAGGATTCAGCTTCCAGGAGGGACGCGCGTTGCCACGGTGAAAGTCTTTGCTGCGAAGGCGAGGGTGGCCGCTTCGTTCCGAACACGCACTACCACAAACGTGCCATGCGATCTTGCGTTCCAATTCGGGCCAAGGAGATCGACAGGCGTCAACTTCCCAACGCTCATCGTGGCTACTCCAGGGTGATGAGGGAGATAAACCATAATTTATGATAGGAGCGCAGCGTCGGAATTCCTTGACGCAGGTCAAGGATGAAACACGCGGTTGACCTTGTAGCGGGAGCCGTGGCCGATGAGGCGATCAGCAGATCGCATTCATCTTGCGGCAGGGAGAACGGGAAGCTGGTCGCCGACCTGGCGCTCCGAGTTCGTACGTGCCATGGGTTGCTGCTTCTTGGCTTAGTATCGGAGCTCGGAATCGACTGAGTTCGCTCGATCCCGACCAGGCCGGTCACGTTCGAATGCCCGGAAGCAAAAAAAGGGGCAGCCGAAGCTGCCCCACCGAAATCACGCGGCCTTCAGATTGACGGCCGAGGTCTTGCCTTGCTGGCCCCTTTCGAGGTCGAAGCTGAGCTTCTGTCCCTCTTGCAGGTTGCCGAGGTCGGAGCGTTCGACCGCCGAGATGTGAACGAAGACGTTTTTCGAACCGTCGTCCGGCTGAATGAAGCCGAAGCCCTTCGTGGCATTGAACCACTTGACTGTACCAATGGACATGAGTCCCTCCAGAAACGATGTGCCGCGGCGCGGATGCGCCCCGGGTCAAAACACGGAATTTGGATGGACCGGGTCAACTCGGTAGAGCGGAACGACAGGCCGACCAAAGATCGGTTGACTTAAAATATATGGGGGGCGTGCGAGCAAATACAATGGCGCGCGGGACAGAGGGGTACGAATTGGGCAGGATCGCCGAACATAAGCACGCTTAATGTGCCGCGATCCGGCAAAATGTCATTCAGGCGAGGTCGCCTTCCATGACGATGCGCTCATGCCCGTCCATGACGGATTTGATGCGGTATTGCTGAATGCCCCGTTCGCTCGGCATCGCGCGAACGATCTTGAACACTCCGAGCGGCTTGAGACGCAGGTCGCTGGCAACGAATTCGACGGATTGTCCCGGCTTGAATTTGTGGAGTTCGATCACTGTGGTTCCTCCGTCAGTTGCATTTGGTTCAGCTCGCACACGCACGCATCCGTCTGTTTTCTCACCGATCGCGGCGGACCCGAGGCATCCCGGCGAGGGGATCCATATTTGGGCGGGCAATGAAGATTCCGTGCGGAGTCTGACGTAAAGTGCCGAGTTCCTCCTTGACCAGCCGGAGCTCGAGGAGCCGCTTCTTGTGCTCATCGGGGATGCCATTCCGCGATAGCCCGTTGCCAACTTCCTTGAGCGAGGCAAATTCCTCGTCATTCAGATTTTCCCTGCGTACATTTCCCATCTTGATCACCGTTAATGCTGTTCGCTCGATGCCGCCTGTCGTCGCGAGACGATTTCCCCGAGGCCGGTGCCCGAAGTGAATGTGCACGTCCGGGCTCGGGTCGCATTACCACGCGCTCGCTATGCCGATCAGCATACCGATCAGCGGCAAGCCCATCGTTTGCAGGTGGTCATCCAAGAGATGGCGACGCGCTCAAATATTGCAATGGCCCGTCAGAACAACGCGCGGCTCTCATGTCCTCGAGCGTCGGCAGCGTGTAGAGCACCGCTGCGAGCGCCCGACGGCGGGCCGACGTGATTTCTGACTCAGTAGAAAATCAATGTTTCTCCGTCACTTCGGCAGGAATTCCTCGGTGTAGAGCTTCGTCATGTCGGGCGGGGTATCGAGCAGCTTCAGATCGGCGAACGAGCGCTTCAATGTGGCGAGCGTTTCCGCGCTGAAGTGCCCGTCGGTGTTGAACATAGGGATGGTGAGATCGTATTCCTTCGCCTGGATGGCGAGCGGCATGCCGGTCATCTGCGCCGCGATCTTCACCGTCTCGTCGCGGTTGGCGCGCATGAACCTGACGGCGTCGAACCAGCCCACCAGGAAGCGGCGGATTGCGTCGGGATTGCTGTCGATGAGGGTGCGCGTGGCAAAGACGACCGACCCGCCCAGATCGCCGGCCCAGGACGAGACCGGCGCGAGGAGGCGGCCCTCGCCCTGTGCCTCCATCTGGAGGGCGAGCGCAGTCGACACGATGCCGGCATCGACCATGTGGGTGCGAAAAGCCGCGAAAATGCTCGATGTCTCGCCGCCGATCGCGATCGGGGCGACGCCGGCAGGACCCCAGCCGCGCTGGCGCGCAAGTTCGAGCGCGAGCCAGTATGTGAGCGAATTGACGGTGGTGACGCCGATCCGCGCGCCTTTCAGGTCCGCGAGCGACTTGGCGGTGGACTCCTTCGGCACGGCCATGCCGATGAAGAGCAGCGGCCCCGCGCCGTTGCAGACCGCAAGCTCGGGCGAGCCCTTGGCGATAAGCGCGAGGTCGGTCCCGGCGCCGACGCCGAGATCGAGGCTCCCCGCCGCCATCGCCTGATGCAGCTTGGCGCCGCCCGCGAAATCGAAGATCTGCACCTCGAGCCCCTGCTTCGCGAAGAAGCCCTCCTTCGCGCCGACCACGAGCGGCACCATGGTCGCCGCGCTGGGCGAGGCCTTGCCGACCCTAAGCGTGACGGCGGCGTGGCTCGCCTGGATGGCGAAGACCGCCGCCGAGAGCGCCAGCATCAGAGCGCGCATCGTTTCCCTCCGATGTTCTGTCCTGCACCATTGTCGCCGTGACCGGCGCTTGCGTCGAGGGCCGCGGAGGCGTCAAATGCCGTGAGCATGGCGGTGGTTGATAGCCGAGTTTCACAGGGCCGCTCGCGCAGTCATCATGACACACTTCCAGCGCTCGCTGAGGAACGACGAATGCGATCGCATCCGCTTCGGCAGCGTAAGCGGAAGTTCGTGCTACCGCTTGATTTTTGGGGGGTGCCGAAGCGGTTGCAGGCACAGACCATCTGCCGAATGTCGGCGAATGCTAATATGGACTACCACAACCGGATTCGCTTACACACCTTATCTGCCTTAAAGTTTGAGCGCTTCCCGCGCATTTCCCGAGCACGACAATGACCGAGCCAACGACGCCACTCCTGCCGCTTTGGCGTCAGCTCACCTGGTGGGCGCTCGCCTTTCCCGTTGTCATGATCGTCGCCATTGCACGACACGACGTCTACCTGCTCAATTGGGTTCACGTGCTCTCAGGGTCACTATGGACCGGCGCCGACTTGTTCATGGGCTTTATTCTCGGGCCGGTCTTGCGCGCCCTGGACATGCGTTCGCGCACTGCGCTGATCGCCTACCTGGTGCCCCGCACACTCCTCTATTTCCCTATGGTCTCCATCACCGCCGGCACCGCCGGCTGGTTCCTGGTCAACTGGTTCGACTACACGACGTCAGCGAGCCCCATGTACCAATTGGTCGTGATATCGCTAGCGCTGGTCGCGGTGATGACCGTAATGGGCCTGGGCTTCCTGTTGCCGAACAGCCTGCGCATCTGGAACGAACTGCGCCGGCCTGAGCCTGACCGAGAACGGATCGTGCGCATCAACCGGATCAACATCTGGCTCGCGGGAACGCAGGGCGTATTGCAAGTCGCAATCATTTTGGTGATGGCAAAGTACGTGAGCTGAAACACTCGGCGCGGCATTTTTTGCTGCCCGCAGCGCGCGGCAGCAGCATGGGCTGCGCTCGGCTGCACTTTTGCTAACCGATGCGGTCATTCAACGCAGGAAAGACATGGCGTCCGCTCGGATCAAGAGGAAGCCGCTTCACCCACAACACGGCGTTCAGCGGCAGGCTTCCGACGAGATGCGGAAATAATGCGCCGCCGCGCGATGTTTCCCATTTCAGCTTTGGCCCAAGCAATTCGGCATCGACCGCAATGAGAACGAGATCATGCACGCCCGAGAAATGCTTCGCTGCCGTCTCGGCCACCTGATCGGCCGCTGAAAAATGTATGTATCCGTCCTTGCGATCGATTGGAGCACCGAGAAACACGCCCGATCGTTCTGCCTCCGCCCACAGCGATGCGGGGCAGATCTTGTAGATGGTGCCTGACATGCTTCGACCTTCGTCTCGCCCGCCCGGGCAACTATGTTCCCCGATTACAATATATTTGGAATTGCACGAGGAGTCCTGCCATGACAATTCGTTGGGCGCTACTCGGTCCTGGGAGGCATGCCGAGAGGAGCGTCGTGCCGCAGATGAAAAAGGCAGCTGGCGCCGAGCTCGTCGCCGTCATGAGCCGCGACCGCGTGCGGGGGGAGGCTTTCGCGCGGAAACATAATATCGCGAAGGTCCATACGTCTTTGCACGAGGTACTGAGCGACCCCGACGTTGACGCACTTTATGATGCGACGCCAGACGGGCTTCACGCGCAGCACGCGATAGAGGGGGCGAAGGCAGGGAAGCATTCGCTGATCGAGAAACCTCTGGCGATTTCGGTGCAGGAATGTGAGAAGGCGATCCAAGCCTGCCGGAGTCATGGCGTGAAGCTGGGCGTGGTCTTCAATCAGCGACACGAAGCCGTGCACCAGGAGGCCCGGCGGATTGTGCTTTTAGGCGAGATCGGCGAAGTGATGCTGGCCCGGGTGCAGATCCCGCTGAGGACGGCGGTACCGGCGCCCGCGCCGTCCCCTGCGAATTGGCGGACCGACCGGAACTTACGGTCGGGCGGCATCCTCATGAGCATTGGCGACCATGCCTATGACACGCTCTCCTATCTCGTTGGTCAAGAAATCGAGGAGGTGTCGGCGTTCACGGATGCGACACGCAACGATTCGCGCAACGAGCGCTTCGCCAGTATGTTGCTGAGGCTGTCGAAGGGTGCCGTCGGCCACGCGGTCGCTAGCTCAAAGACGCCGTTTGCGCGCCAGCCGTTCGAAATTCATGGAACGAAGGGCTCGCTCATCATCGAGAACTCATTCACGTATCTGACCGGCGCTGGCGAGGACTCGGCTCCGACCCTGACGATAATCAACGATGCCGGTATGAACATTCGCCAATTCGCCACCACGGAGTGCTTCCGTCTCGAGATCGAGCAGTTCAATCGCGCGATCGAGGGAAAGGGCGAGCCTACGACGCCGCCCGAAGATGGATTGCGGGCGTTGGTGATAACTGATGCGCTGTACGAGGCGGTGCGCAGTGGACGGGTAGCTAGTGTGGTCAACTTTATGCCGAGCGGTCGAGCGCGGTCGGCGTAAGCGAGAGTTGTGAGAATGCATTTCCGAATCCGACATGAGGTCTTCGTGCGGCTAGCCGACAGCGCCACGCGCTTGCAGGCGCAGCGCCGAGCGCGGAGTCAGCCGGTCCGGTCTTGTGCCGCCGCGTGCCCGGACTCGAGGTCGGTCGCCACAAGATTGCGCAGGAGAGAGCGCAGCTCCGAAGCGCGCCTTGGCCCGAATGCCGCCTCGTAACGCGCCTGCGCGGCGGCCCACAGCTTGATGCCGGCGCGCACGCGCTCGGCACCGGCCGGGGTCAGATGCAGCTCCTTCGCCCTGCGATCCGTTTCGCCCGGCTTGATGAAAATGAGGCCGTCGCGTTCGAGCGGCAGGATATTGCGGCCGAGCGTGGTGCGGTCCATCACCAGATCGGCCGCGAGCGCGTTGATCGTCATCGGTCCGAGGCGTCTTAGCTTGACCAGGATCGAGAACTGCGTCGTGCGCAGCCCGGTCGGCGCGAGGTGCTGGTCGTAGAACTGCGTGACGTGCCGGGCCGCCTGACGAACCGCGAGACAATTGCAGTCCTGCGGCTGCGATCTTGGATCGGCGGGCATGTCCGTTCTCCCTGCTTGACAAGCGTGTATATGCACATATATTAGGCGCATATACGCGGATGTCAAGTTCGGCGCCGATCGGAGATTTGCCAATGTCCTTGAGCGGTTCTGCGGTCTGCGAGGCGCCCGCGCCCGCAGTCCCCGCGCGGCCGGTCGCTCGCCTAGATCCGCGCACGCGTGCTTTGCTCGAGGCGCCCATCGCCCCGACCTTGCTGAGGCTCGCGGCGCCCAATGTCCTGGTGATGATCGTCCAAGCTTCGGTCGGCCTCATAGAGACCTATTTCATCGGCTGGCTCGGGACCGATCCGCTGGCCGGCGTCGCGCTTGTCTTCCCCGTCGTCATGCTGATGCAGATGATGTCGGCGGGCGCGATGGGCGGCGGCATTTCGTCCGCGATCGCGCGTGCGCTCGGGGCCGGCCGGCGCGCCAACGCCGATGCGCTGGCGCTGCATGCGCTCGCTATCGGCATCCTCTTCGGACTCGTCTTCACGATCGTCGTGCTCGGCGGCGGACGTTGGCTCTACGGCGCGATGGGCGGAACGGGTGCATCGCTCGCGGCTGCGCTCACCTATTCGAACGTGGTGTTCGCAGGCGCGATCCTGCTCTGGGTCTTCAACTCGCTCGGCAACGTGATCCGCGGCACCGGCAACATGGCCGTGCCGGCGGCCGTCACTTGCGCTGGAGCCGTAGTGCTGATTCCGCTGTCGCCGTGCCTCATCCTCGGTTGGGGACCATTCCCCCGCCTCGGCATCGCCGGCGGCGCCGTTGCCGTGCTCGCCTACTATGCGCTGGGGAGCGCGGCACTCGCAGCGTATCTCTGGTCCGGACGCTCCGTTCTCCGGCCGTCAATCCGCGGGTTTCGTTTCCGCTGGCCGCTTTTCCGCGAGATCCTGCGCGTCGGCGCGGTCGCAGCCCTCATCACGCTCCAGACCAATCTCACGATCGCGATCGCGACAGGGCTCGTCGGCGGGTTCGGACCCGCCGCGGTCGCCGGCTATGGCACGGGATCGCGCCTCGAATATCTGCTCGTGCCGATCGTATTCGGCCTCGGCGGTCCGCTCGTTGCCATGGTCGGCACCAACATCGGCGCGGGTCAGCGCGGGCGGGCGCTCCGCATCGCGTGGATCGGCGCGGCCGTCGCCGCCGCCATCACCGAGGCGATCGGTCTCGCCGCCGCTTCGTTCCCGCGCGCTTGGCTTTCGCTGTTCGACACCGATCCGGCGATGCTCGACGCGGGTATGCGCTATCTCCACGCGGTCGGACCGCTCTACGGCTTTTTTGGTCTTGGCATGGCGCTCTATTTTGCGTCTCAAGGCGCGGGCCGGCTGCTTTGGCCGTTTCTCGCGAACCTCACGAGACTGCTCATTGCCGCGGTTGGCGGATGGGTGGCGCTGCGATCGAGCGGCGACATGTCGATGGTCTTCTTCGCGCTCAGTGCAGCGCTTGCCGCCTTCGGTATCATCAACGCCGCGGCGTTTGCCGGCGGATCCTGGTTCATCCGCTCCGCTAATTCCGCAGCCCTCTCGCGCCGGAGCGCGCCATGACGGAGCTTTATTTCGAAGATTTCGCCGTTGGCCAGAAATTCGGTTCGGGACGCAAGCGCATCGATGCCGCGCGGATCAAGTCCTTCGCCGCCGAGTTCGATCCGCAGCCGTTCCATCTCGACGAAGCAGCGGCGCAGAACTCCATCTTGCGCGGGCTTGCGGCGAGTGGCTGGCATACCGCCGCCGCCACAATGCGGCTTCTCGTCGAAAGCGAGTTCAAGCCCGCCGGAGGCATAATCGGGCTGGGCTTCGACGAGGTGCGCTGGCCGCGGCCAGTCAGGCCCGGGGACGAGATCCATCTCGAGGCCGAAATCTTGGAGGTCCGCCCCTCGCAATCGCGTCCCGCCGTGGGACTCATCAAGGTGCGGACGACCACGCTGAACCAGAACGGCGAGGCTGTGCAGATCCTCGTCGGCAACCTCGTCGTGCCGCGCCGTCCGGGATGACCGCGACTCGCCGTTAAGTTCGCGGACGGACAAATCAAATTTCATTTATCGGGCGCGTTTCCTTCTTGCCATACTTGGCGCGCATGCGCATGATCCGGAATTACAGTCGTCAACCGTACTTCGTCGGTGTCGCATGCGATGCGGGCAATAATTCCTCGGGTTGTTTCCTGAATCGAATGCAGATGCACTGAAGATCATGGCGACATCCGCTCGCGTCGCGATCGTTCCAGGCGTCTGCATCGGTCTGTCGATGATTGTGCCTGCAGTCGCGCAGGATTACGAACGCGTCGCGCCCAAGGAAGTGCCGGCGGCGCCCGCGCCTCCGATCGTCGTGCCGGCGCCTCCCGAGTCGAACGCCGCTCAGCAAAATCGCATCATCCTCGATACGCTCAAGGGGCTGCGCCTCATCGACAGCGCGGCGAAGCTCGTGCCGAGTGGCGTCAACGAAACGGGCGTCACGTTCGAAGGCTTGTCGATACTCGATGTTCCGGAGATCCGCGGCGCGCTTGCGGCATTTCTGGGGAAACCGCTCACCTTCGGCGGATTGTCGGAAATCTCGCGCGTGATCATTGCCTTTTATCGAGAGCACGGCCGGCCGTTCGTTAACGTGGCCTTTCCCGAGCAGGACGTCAACAGCGGCGTGGTGCAGACGGTCGTGACGGAATTTCGCCTCGGCCAAATCAAGTTTGAGCACAACGAATGGTTCTCGACCGATCTTCTTCGCAGCGAGGTCAGTCTCGCATCCGGCGACACGGTCGAGACCGCGCACCTTCAATCCGACCTCGACCTGCTGAACGAGAATCCGTTCCGAACCGTCGCCGTCGTCGCGCAGAAAAGCGATACGCCCGGCGACACCGATCTGGTGTTCGACGTGGCGGACCGGTTTCCCGTGCGGGTCTACGGCGGCTACGACAACACGGGAACGCCGATCCTGGGACATGACCGGTGGGATCTCGGCTTCAATTGGGGCAACGCCCTGTGGCTCGACCACCAGCTCGCTTATCAGCTCACGACCAGCAACGACTTCTGGCACCACCGCGCGCAGATCCCCGGCCAACCGGACGATCCGACCTTCGTCGCGCACTCGGTGAACTACACGGTGCCGGTATTCGTACACGACCGCATTCTGCTTTTCGGCACTTACGAGAAGGCCGTGCCGCGGCTCGGGCCCAGCCTCGGCCTCGAAGGCGTGAGCGCGCAGGCGAGCATTCGCTATGCGGCACGTCTCCCACCGCTCGGCTTCCTCGTGCACGAAGCGCAGATCGGCTACGATTTCAAGACGAGCAACAACAATCTCGAATTCGGCGGGCTGACGGTCTCCAACGTGACGAGCGAGGTCGACCAGTTTCCGCTGGGCTACAACGCGACCGCGACCGACGCGTTCGGCGCGACCACGCTCGAGAATCAATACGTCTTCAGCCCCGGCAACGTCACGGACGACAACAAGGATGCTATCTTCCAAGCACAAGCCAACAATGGCTTTGCGAAGGCACGTTACGTCTACGACCGCCTGACCGTGACCAGGGCGACGCATCTTCCCTACGAGGCGAGCTGGATCATGCGGATCATCGGCCAAACGTCGGACCGCAATCTGATCCCGAGCGAGCAGCTTGGCGCCGGCGGATTCGACAGCGTGCGCGGCTATGACGAGCGTGCGGCCAACGGCTCGCTCGGCCTGCTGCTGCGCCAGGAATTGCGCTCGCCTCCCTTCGGCCTTCTGGCGGCCCTTCCGCTCAAGGATGCCAGCGACCAGGCCCAGCTTCTCGCTTTTTGGGATTACGGCAGCGTGCGCGAGAAGCAGATCGCACCCGGCGCACCTACCAGCACCCAGCTCGAGAGCGTCGGCCTCGGCATGCGCTATTCCGTGCAACGCTATCTCGAGATGCGGCTCGACTATGGCTGGCAGCTGCGCCGGCTGCCGGGCGCGCAGATCCGCAGCCAGATGGCGCAGCTCGCCATCACGGTGTCGTACTAACGCTCGGCTGCGTCAGCGCCCGGTGCAGGCGATGGTGAGATTGGCGGTGTCGACCGCGGCGCACACCACATCAAGCGACGGCCCCGTCGCGGGCGAGGAGACGGTCGGAGGAGTGGTGTCGCCGCCGGCCGCCGGCGCGATGAGGTTGAGCTGCTGCGCCAGGATGTCGGAGAGCGTCGCGGCGCCCAGCGCGCCAAGGCCGAGCGGCGGCAACGTCGCGGTCGCAATCGTATCGGCCGGCGGGCTGGGGATGGTTGCGATTGTCAGCAGCGCCGGTGCCGGCATATTGGGCAGTGACGGCGCTGCCGACGCAATCGTCAGCGTGCCTGCGACATACGTGATTGCGTAGTTCGGATCGGCGGCGCCTGCGACAGCGATCGGATAGGTGCCGACCGGCGAAGCAACCGTCGCCGTCGTCGATTCCGCCGGCTGCGGCGCGAGCACGGCGGCCGTCTCGCCGCCTACGAACCCGCTGTAACTCAAGGTGAGCGTGGGAAGGGCCGCCGATCCGACGATCAGCGTCTGGTTATCAGCCACGATCGTCAGCGCCGCCTGCCCGACAGTCACCGCGCTGCCGTTGCCGGCGATGGCGCCCAGCGTGTAGTTCCCGGCCGCGCTGCCGGTGAGCGCCAGCGTCCCGGCCGCGGCGAAGCTTTCGGTGCCTGCGTTCCTGCTCGTGAGCGTGCCCGTTCCCGACAGGGTCAGGTTGGCGCCGTCGAGGTTGTTGGTGACGGTGAGGTTGGTCGCCGCCGCGTTCGCCGTGCCGTCATAGGTCCGGCTGCCCGACAGCATCACCGCCAGCTGGTCGATCGCGCCGCTGGTGTTAGTGACGGTGCTGACCGTGTAATTGTTGCCGCCGTTGCCGTCAGTGACGGCGAAGCCGCCATTGACCGACAGCGTCAGCCCGCTGCCGGCATTGGCCGTGCCGTAGGATTCGCTGAGGCTCGTGACGCTGTCGCCGCTCTGCAGCCCGGCAACCGTCGGCGCCGCCGCGGCGGTGTTGGTCGCGTCATAGGTCTTGGTGTTGGCCTGCGCCGTCAAGGTCAGCGCCGCCTGCCCCACAGTCACCGCGCTGCCGTTGCCGGCGATGGCGCCCAGCGTGTAGTTCCCCGCCGCGCTGCCGGTGAGCGCCAGCGTCCCGGCCGCGGCGAAGTTTTCGGCGCCTGCGTTCCTGCTCGCCAAGGTCCCGATGCCCGACAGGGTCAGGTTGGCGCCGTCGAGGTTGTTGCTGATGGTGAGGTTGGTCGCCGCCGCGTTCGCCGTGCCGTCATAGGTCCGGCTGCCCGACAGCATCACCGCCAGCTGGTCGATCGCGCCGCTGGTGTTGTTGACGGTGCTGACCGTGTAATTGTTGCCGCCGTTGCCGTCAGTGACGGCGAAGCCGCCATTGACCGACAGCGTCAGCCCGCTGCCGGCATTGGCCGTGCCGTAGGATTCGCTGAGGCTCGTGACGCTGTCGCCGCTCTGCAGCCCGGCAACCGTCGGCGCGGCCGCGGCGGTCGTGGTCGCGTCATAGGTCTTGGTGTTGGCCTGCGCCGTCAAGGTCAGCGCCGCCTGCCCCACAGTCACCGCGCTGCCGTTGCCGGCGATGGCGCCCAGCGTGTAGTTCCCCGCCGCGCTGCCGGTGAGCGCCAGCGTCCCGGCCGCGGCGAAGCTTTCGGTGCCTGCGTTCCTGCTCGCCAAGGTCCCGATGCCCGACAGGGTCAGGTTGGCGCCGTCGAGGTTGTTGCTGATGGTGAGGTTGGTCGCCGCCGCGTTCGCCGTGCCGTCATAGGTCCGGCTGCCCGACAGCATCACCGCCAGCTGGTCGATCGCGCCGCTGGTGTTGTTGACGGTGCTGACCGTGTAATTGTTGCCGCCGTTGCCGTCAGCGACGGCGAAGCCGCCATTGACCGACAGCGTCAGCCCGCTGCCGGCATTGGCCGTGCCGTAGGATTCGCTGAGGCTCGTGACGCTGTCGCCGCTCTGCAGCCCGGCAACCGTCGGCGCCGCCGCGGCGGTGTTGGTCGCGTCATAGGTCTTGCTGTTGGCCTGCGCCGTCAAGGTCAGCGCCGCCTGCCCCACATTCACCGCGCTGCCGTTGCCGGCGATGGCGCCCAGCGTGTAGTTCCCCGCCGCGCTGCCGGTGAGCGCCAGCGTCCCGGGCGCGGCGAAGCTTTCGGTGCCTGCGTTCCTGCTCGCCAAGGTCCCGATGCCCGACAGGGTCAGGTTGGCGCCGTCGAGGTTGTTGCTGATGGTGAGGTTGGTCGCCGCCGCGTTCGCCGTGCCGTCATAGGTCCGGCTGCCCGACAGCATCACCGCCAGCTGGTCGATCGCGCCGCTGGTGTTGTTGACGGTGCTGACCGTGTAATTGTTGCCGCCGTTGCCGTCAGCGACGGCGAAGCCGCCATTGACCGACAGCGTCAGCCCGCTGCCGGCATTGGCCGTGCCGTAGGATTCGCTGAGGCTCGTGACGCTGTCGCCGCTCTGCAGCCCGGCAACCGTCGGCGCGGCCGCGGCGGTCGTGGTCGCGTCATAGGTCTTGGTGTTGGCCTGCGCCGTCAAGGTCAGCGCCGCCTGCCCCACAGTCACCGCGCTGCCGTTGCCGGCGATGGCGCCCAGCGTGTAGTTCCCCGCCGCGCTGCCGGTGAGCGCCAGCGTCCCGGCCGCGGCGAAGCTTTCGGTGCCTGCGTTCCTGCTCGCCAAGGTCCCGATGCCCGACAGGGTCAGGTTGGCGCCGTCGAGGTCGTTGCTGACGGTGAGGTTGGAAGCCGCCGCGTTCGCCGTGCCGTCATAGGTCCGGCTGCCCGACAGCATCACCGCCAGCTGGTCGATAACACCGCTGGTGTTGTTGACGGTGCTGACCGTGTAATTGTTGCCGCCGTTGCCGTCATTGACGGCGAAGCCGCCATTGACCGACAGCGTCAGCCCGCTGCCGGCATTGGCCGTGCCGTAGGATTCGCTGAGGCTCGTGACGCTGTCGCCGCTCTGCAGCCCGGCAACCGTCGGCGCGGCCGCGGCGGTCGTGGTCGCGTCATAGGTCTTGGTGTTGGCCTGCGCCGTCAAGGTCAGCGCCGCCTGCCCCACAGTCACCGCGCTGCCGTTGCCGGCGATGGCGCCCAGCGTGTAGTTCCCGGCCGCGCTGCCGGTGAGCGCCAGCGTCCCGGCCGCGGCGAAGCTTTCGGTGCCTGCGTTCCTGCTCGCCAAGGTCCCGATGCCCGACAGGGTCAGGTTGGCGCCGTCGAGGTCGTTGCTGACGGTGAGGTTGGAAGCCGCCGCGTTCGCCGTGCCGTCATAGGTCCGGCTGCCCGACAGCATCACCGCCAGCTGGTCGATCGCGCCGCTGGTGTTGTTGACGGTGCTGACCGTGTAATTGTTGCCGCCGTTGCCGTCAGTGACGGCGAAGCCGCCATTGACCGACAGCGTCAGCCCGCTGCCGGCATTGGCCGTGCCGTAGGATTCGCTGAGGTTCGTGACGCTGTCGCCGCTCTGCAGCCCGGCAACCGTCGGCGCGGCCGCGGCGGCATTGGTGGCGTCATAGGTCTTGCTGTTGGCCTGCGCCGTCAAGGTCAGCGCCGCCTGCCCCACAGTCACCGCGCTGCCGTTGCCGGCGATGGCGCCCAGCGTGTAGTTCCCCGCCGCGCTGCCGCCCAAGGCCAGCGTCCCGGGCGCGGCGAAGCTTTCGGTGCCTGCGTTCCTGCTCGCCAAGGTCCCGATGCCCGACAGGGTCAGGTTGGCGCCGTCGAGGTTGTTGCTGATGGTGAGGTTCGAAGCCGCGGCGTTCGCCGTGCCGTCATAGGTCCGGCTGCCGGACAGCATCACCGCCAGCTGGTTCACCGTCAGCGCGCTGCCGTTGCCAGTGATGCTGCCGAGCGTGTAGTTCCCGGCTGCGCTGCCGCCGAGCGCCAGCGTCCCGGCCGAGACGAGGCTCTCGGAGCCCACGTTCTTGCTCGTGAGCGCGCCCGTCCCCGACAAGGTCAGGTTGGCGCCGTCGAGGTCGTTACTGATGGTGAGGTTCGAAGCCGCCGCGTTCGCCGTGGCGTCGTAGGTCCGGCTGCCCGACAGCATCACCGCCAGCTGGGTCACCATCAGCGCACTGCCGTTGCCGGCGATGGCGCCCAGCGTGTAGTTCCCCGCCGCGCTGCCGCCCAAGGCCAGCGTCCCGGCCGCGGCGAAGTTTTCGGTGCCTGCGTTCCTGCTCGCCAAGGTCCCGGCGCCCGACAGGGTCAGGTTGGCGCCGTCGAGGTCGTTGCTGATGGTGAGGTTCGAAGCCGCCGCGTTCGCCGTGGCGTCGTAGGTCCGGCTGCCCGACAGCATCACCGCCAGCTGGGTCACCGTCAGCGCGCTGCCGTTGCCGGCGATGCTGCCGAGCGTGTAGTTCCCGGCTGCGCTGCCGGTGAGCGCCAGCGTCCCGGCCGAGACGAGGCTCTCGGAGCCCACGTTCTTGCTCGTGAGCGCGCCCGTCCCCGACAAGGTCAGGTTGGCGCCGTCGAGGTCGTTGCTGATGGTGAGGTTCGAAGCCGCCGCGTTCGCCGTGCCGTCATAGGTCCGGCTGCCCGACAGCATCACCGCCATCTGCTTGATAACACCGCTGGTGTTAGTGACGGTGCTGACCGTGTAATTGTTGCCGCCGTTGCCGTCAGTGACGGCGAAGCCGCCATTGACCGACAGCGTCAGCCCGCTGCCGGCATTGGCCGTGCCGTAGGATTCGCTGAGGCTCGTGACGCTGTCGCCGCTCTGAAGGCCGGCAACCGTCGGCGTCGCCGCAGCGGCATTGGTCGCGTCATAGGTCTTGCTGTTGGCCTGCGCCGTCAAGGTCAGCGCCGCCTTCCCCACCGTCACCGAGCCGGAAAGACCTGTCACCGTATAGTTGCCTGCGGACGTGCCGCCGAGGCTCAATGTCCCAGCCGCGGAGACGCTGTCGGTTCCTGCGTTCTTGCTTGCCAGGGCGGCCGAGCCCGAGAGCGTCAGATTGTCGCCGCTCACCAGGTTCGTCACGCTCAGGATCGACGCGGAGGCCGCGATCGTGCCGTCGTAGGTGCGAGCGCCGGAGAGGCTCACCGGCAGCTTGTTGATCACGCCGGTGTTGGTGGCGGTCGTGACCGTGTAGTAGTAGTTGGTGGAGGCGCTGCCGTAGGCGATGCTGTAGCCGGAACTCACCGACAGGGTCAGCCCGGTACCGGCGTTCTGCGTCGCATAGGTTTCGCTTGCCGACACCGTGTCGCCGCTTTTCACGCTGCCGCTCAGCGTCGGCGTCGCGGCGGCGCTGGTCGTACCGTTGTAAGTCTTGGTGTTGGCGACGGCCGAGAGCGTCACCGCGTCGTTGGTGTAGGTGCCGCCAAATTGGCCGGCGAAGGCGCCATTGGTGCCGCCGGTGACGGTTGCGGCGCCCAGAGCGAAATCGGCCTCGATGGCGCCGCTATTGAGAACGCCGATGAAGCCGCCGCCGAAGGTTCGGGTACCGCCGCCAGTGTCGGTCTCATTGCCGGTCGCGTAGGAACTCTGGATGGTGCCGCCGTTGTCGTACCCGACGAGCCCGCCGACGCCGAGAACATGGGTGGCGCTCGAGCCGTTCGCCTTCGCGCTGACATTCACCGTTGAATGGGACGACGTGATCGTTCCGGTATTGATCCCGACCAGTCCGCCGACGCCGGAAGCGGCGGTGAAGGCGGTGGCGGTGGTGCTGGCGACCGTGCCCGTGCCGGTGATGTAGTCATTCGTGACCGTGCCGGTGTTGCTGCCGACGAGGCCGCCGACATCGACCTGGGCTCCGCTCGCCGTGACGCTCCAATTGACGAGGCCCAAATTGCGGATCGTGCCGCTGCTGGTCGAGAACAACCCGACCTTCACCGAGCCGGTGCTGTCGGTCAGCGAGCCGCCGATCGTATGGCCGAGTCCGTCGAAAATGCCCGAGAAGGTGCCCGTGAGGACCGGGGCGGCCAGGCTTTGACCGGTCAGGTTGGACAGCAGCGCGTAGTGCCCGTTGTTCGCCGAGATCGACGACAGCGCGCTCACCAGCGTGTAGGTCTTGGTATTCATCTTTAGTGTGTCGGCCGAGCGCAGATTGACCTGGCCCGCGCCGGTGATGATGACCGCGCCAGGATCCGTGCCTGCGCCGCCGTTGCTGTTGATCGTCACCGTGGCGTTGCTGCTGCCGCTGTGGGTGATGACGCCGGTGATGTTGATGGCGTTAGCGGCGCTGAGAGTAAGGGCGCTGCCGTTGCTCCAGGTGATCGGCGCGCTCACCGTGATGGTCCCGGCAGACCCGCCCGACGTGCCGGTGTTGGTCGTCGTGATCGTCACGCTCGCGCTGCCGAGCACGGTCTCGAGATCCGTGTTGAGGATGTTCGAGGTGGCGGCGCCGCTCGAGGGCGTGTAGGTGCCGGATACGAGCGCATCGCTGCTGGTGGCGCTCGACGAGATGGTCACGTTGGCCGGGTCGAGCAGCAGCGTGCCGGTGGCGCCCCCTGGCGTGAGCAGATCGACCGTGCCGGTGAAGCCGAGGAGGTTATGGCTCGAAACCTCGGCGAATCCGCCGCTGCCGCCCGCGCCGCCCTGCGCGCCGATCGCGCCCGCGAAATCGGTCTGCTGGTCCGACCACACGACAACCGAGCCGCCATTGCCGCTGCTGCCGTCGGCGCTGATCTGCGCGCCGGCGGCGACGCTCGTCGCTCCTGCGTTCGCGACCGGCGTCGGCGACAGCGCGAGCGTCGGGTCTGCGCCGCCGCCGCGGTCGCCGCCGATCAGCACGGTGCCGCCGTCCGTGCCGCCATTGGCCGCGACCACCGCGGTGCTGCCGAGGCTGACACTAGCCGCCGTCGCCGTGACATGGCCGCCCGCGCCGGCGGCGCTGGTGGCGCTCGCATCGATCGTGCCGGTCACCGACAGGCTGCCGCCCGAGCTGCCGCCGCTTGCCTCGATCGTCCCGCCCGAGCCGTCCGCGTTGCTGGCGGCGACCGTGCCGGAAACGGCGACGGCGTTTCCGGCGGTGAGCCAGACATGGCCGTTGACGGTCGCGGTGCCGGTCGCGCGCACCAGGCCGCCATTGTTGCCGGCGAGCGCATAGACATTGCCGCCGGCGGCATTGAGTTCCGCCTGCGCCGACGAAACGGTTCCGGTGTTCGTCACGTCACCGCTGCCGGCGGCGATGTAGATGCGCTGGTCGCCCGACGCCGGCTGCAGCAGGACATCTTCGCCCGCGGCAAGCGCGGCGGTGCCGTTCGCGGCGCTGATCTGGCCGTCGTTGCGGACCGCCTGTCCGATCAGGACGACGTTGCCGAAGAGCGACGTGATGCTGCCCTGGTTGACGATCGTGCCCGGAGAGCTGCCTTGAAAGCGCAGCGCTCCGCCTTGGATGAAGGCGCCGTTCGAGATGTCGCGCGTCGAGGCGACGAAGCTGCCGTTCGTCACCACCTGACCGGTCGGCGTCACGATGGCGCCGTTGGGATTTATGAGATAGACCGAGCCGGTCGCCATGAGCGCGCCGGCAAGCGTCGATTGCGCACTGCCGGTGACGCGGTTGAGGGTGGCGCCGCCGGCATTGTTGAACTGAACGGTTTGGCCCGCGCCGATCGAGAAGCTCTGCCAGTTGATGATGCCGCGCGCGGTCGCTTGCGTGATGGCGAGCCCGTTGCCGGTCGCCGCGATCGTGCCGGCGCCGGCCGCGAATTGTCCGCCTGTCGGCACAGCGCCGCCGGCGAAGCCCGTCCCGCTCCACAAAAAGAGGGCGACGCCGCCGAGCAAGGCGCGGGCGGTGAGCGCAACGAGGGGCTTATCCCGCTCGCTGCCGCGGAGACGCGGCTCCGATCCGAATGTTCGTTCCGATTGATTTAATTTTCGTGAAATTCGCGCCGATATTTAGCGGCTGATAATGACGATTTCGCACGGCGCGACAAGTAAAATCAGCGGAAATGTAAAGGGAACCCCAGGGGCGCAAATCAAGATTAATGGTTACCGTGTAGATCGGGATCAAGATTAAGGGTTAATACGCGCGGCTTGCGCGCGCGGATGCATCATGCGCCAATCTGCCGCTACCGGCCCTGCCCTCGCGCTTCGCATAGCAGCCGTCTTGTCCGGAGCCGGGCCTTGGGCGTAGCGTTGGCGCGCCGGGTGAAGGGAGACGCGCCATGCAAGCCCTCAGAAACCAGTGGTACTGCGCCGCCTTCGGGCACGAGCTGAAACAGCAGCCGCTCGGCCGCATGTTTCTGAACGAGCCGGTGGTGCTTTACCGCACGGCAGACGGCACGCCCGTCGCCTTCGAGGACCGCTGCTGCCACCGCCGCGCGCCGCTGTCGCACGGGCGGGTCGAGGGCGACAATCTGCGCTGCCTCTATCACGGCCTGCTCTACAATCCTGCCGGCGCCGCGATCTGGGCGCCCGGGCAGGACCGCCTGCCGTCCGGCGCCCGCGTGCGCTCCTACCCGGTCGTCGAGCGGCACGGCTGGATCTGGCTCTGGCCGGGCGATCCCGCGCTCGCCGATCCGAAGACCGCGCCCAGCTACGACAAGTACGACGATCCGAACTGGGCGTCCTACGACGAGCTCATCCCGGTCAAGTCGAACTATTTCCTCGTCGTGGACAATCTCCTCGACCTGTCGCACCTGCCGTTCGTCCACGCCGCCACGATCGGCAGCCCCGAGGACACCAACCCGAACCTCGCCTGGGAGCGCGGCGCCGACTGGATCAAGGGCGTGCGCGTCGCGCGCGGTCTTTCGCCCTCGCAGCGCAATCTCATGGAGGGGCTCGACTTCCGCTTCGACCGCACGCAGATCATGCTGTTCGAGCCGCCCTCGCAGGTGACGATCGACATCCTCCAGAACGAGTACGGCAAGGAATACGGCGATCCGGCGGGCCGCTTGAACCGCCGCATCGTGATCTACGATGCGATCACGCCGGAGAGCGAGACGAGCTGCCATTATTTCTGGGCCATCGCGCGTGACTATCTGATCGACGACCCGAAGCAGACCGAGCTTGGCCTGCGCGCGACGAGCGCCGCCTTCCACGAGGACCAGCGCATCCTGGAGGCGCAGCAGCGCATCATCGACCTCGATCCTGCCGCCGCGCAGATCGATCTCGTCGGCGACAGCGGCAGCCTCCAGGCGCGCCGCATCATGGAGCGCCTGCTCGCCGAGGAGCGCGGCGCACGCCAGGCGGCGCAGTAGCGGTGGCCGCCGCGCGGGCGGCAGGCCGCGGTTGAGACGCCGGCGAACGGTGGCAAACATAACCCGCCGTCACGAATTGAGAACCTCGCGGGTCACACGCGCTAGCTCAGCCTTGGTATACGGCTTGCTCAGCAGGCGTACTTTCATGTCGTTGCCGTCGCGGAGGCGTGCTTCGGGAAAACCGGAACTCAACAGCACCTTCAGCTTCGGCCGCCGCATCTGCATATCCCGCGCAAGCTGAATGCCATCGACGCCGCCCGGCATGACGATGTCGGTGAGCAGCAGATCGATGTGCGAAGCATCATCGAGCAACGCCAACGCGGATACGGCGGTATCAGCCTGGATGACACGATAGCCAAGGTCGGTCAGTTGCCTGACGACTACGCGCCGCAAGGCGTCGTTGTCCTCGACCACCAGAACAGTCTCGCCGCCGCCCTGCGCCAGAGTTTCTACCGCGGGCGCGCTGGCCGATACTCCTTCGGCGCCACGCGGCAGGTAGAGCCGGAAAACAGTGCCCTTGCCCGGCTCGCTGTACACGTTCACGTGCCCGCCCGACTGCCGCATGAAGCCGAACACCATCGCGAGCCCGAGTCCGGTCCCCTTGCCCAGCTCCTTGGTGGTGAAGAACGGCTCGAAGATGCGATTGAGATTCGCGGGCTCGATCCCCATGCCGGTATCGCCGACTTCGATGACGATGTAATCGCCCGCGACAACCTCAACATGATTTGCAGCGTAATCCTCGTCGAGATGGGTGTTGCGCGTAGCGAAGGTCAGCCGGCCGCCCTGTGACATGGCGTCACGAGCATTCGTGGCGAGATTCATGATCGCCGACTCAAGCTGTGCCGGATCAGCAACGACTGGCCAGATATCCGGCGCGCAGTTGATGGCTATCTCGATGTCCTCGCCGAGCATGCGATCCAACAATTTCGTGATATCGCCAATCAGCTCGTTGACATTGATGCGCTTCGGCTCCAGCGGTTGTCGGCGGGCAAAAGCTAGGAGGCGGCGGTTGAGATCGGCGCCGCGCATCGCCGCGTCGAACGCTTCGCGCGCCAGTTCTTCCATTTCCTGGTTGTCGATCAGCTCGCGAAGCAGATCGAGATTACCAATGATGACGCCTAACAGGTTGTTGAAGTCGTGCGCCATGCCGCCAGTGAGATTGCCGATCGCCTCCATTTTTTGCGCCTGCCGCAATTGCGCTTCTATTGCTTGCCGTTCGGTAATATCGCGCGCGACCGCCAGCACAACGCCGCGGTTGCCGATGGAGGCAAAGCGAAACGAAATCTCTGACCAGAAATTGCGGCCGTCCTTTGCCTTGCAATGCCAGTTCATTCTTTGGGGACGACCGGAGGCCGCCGCCTTCGCGATCAGCTCCGTTGCCTCTCGCTGCGTATATGGCGGTACTCCCGAGGAAATGATCTCGATGTCCCTGCCAACCAATTCGCCGAAGGCATAGCCGAACATTGCTGCGCCGGGTTCATTAACGTCAATGAAGGTGCCAGTCGCTGCATCGACAATGAAAATGCCCTCACTGACGGCGCTAAAGATCGATCGGAAGCGCTCATCGCTCAGCCGAAGGTTCTCCATCGCCTGCTGGCGGTCGGTGATGTCCACGATGGCCGAAAGCACCATCATTCCATCCTCGGTCTCGATCGGATTCAGCCCGATCTCGACGAGAAATTCGCTGCCGTCCTTTCTCATCGCAAATAGATCGCGACCGGTGCCCATAGGTCGCGAGCCAGGGTCGCGAAAATAGGCGGTACGGAGATGCGAGTGATGATGCCGAAACCGTTCAGGCACCAGCATTTCCATGGGCTGTCCGAGAAGCTCCGAGCGGGAATAGCCGAATGAGCGCTCAGCCTGCGTGTTGACCATCACGATGCGGCCCTCGCCGTTTACCAGTAGCATGGCGCTGGGGGCCCACTCGACGACGGCACGGAACCGTGCATCGCTTTTTTCTAACGCACGCTCGTTGTCGGTTTTCGGGCCGTTCTTGCCCTCGCGCTCTTTGCTCTTCATTGACTGCTTCGAAGTAGCCGATATCGGATACGCCAACCATGATCCTCAGGGATCCTCAGGCGGCAGCGTTAAAATATCACGCTTAAGTCCTTGTGTCTACTATTGTTATATCGAGACATTTGATCGAAGTTCAGGAGTATCCTTGCTGTCGTTGGTGGCATAAGACTTCGCAGCGCGATCCGGTCGCAATTCGTATTCGCATGGCTGCTTCTGGCGGCACATCTCCAACGATCCGTTCCGCACATCGCGCGTCCGCTTCGGGCTCGAGAGCGGACGTGCATACGGCCGTTTATGAGTGCAGGGCCTACACCGCCGCCGCCGGCAGCGGCGGCAGGCCGCGGATCGTGTCGGCGGCTTTTTCGGCGATCATGATGACCGGCGCATTGAGATTGCCGCCCACCGGTTCGGGCATGATCGAGGCGTCGATGACGCGCAACCCTTCGACGCCGCGCACGCGGAATTCGGGATCGACCACGGACGCTGCATCGGCGCCGATGCGGCACGTGCCGGCCGGGTGATAGATCGTCGTCATGGCATTGCGGATGTGGGCGTCGAGCTCGGCATCGCTCTTGGCATCGGGCGCCGGCAGCACGCGCTTTCCGGCAAGCCCGGCGAAGGCGCGCGTTCCCTCGACCGCGGCGATCGCGAATTTGAGCCCTTCGCGCATCGCCCGCCGGTCAGGATCGGTCGAGAGGAAATTGTTGAGGATGCGCGGCGGCCCAAACGGATCGGTCGAGCCGAGCGTGACCGTGCCGCGGCTCTCTTGCCGCAAGTGGCAATAGGTCAAGCCGAACACGTCGGGCGCCGGCGGATGCACGACCGGAAACCATTCGCGCGCGCGAAACCCGCCAGCGCCGCAGAAATATTGCAGGTCGGGCGCGTCGCGCCCGGGGCCGCTGTTGACGAACGCGGTGCCGATGCCGGGGAGCCTTGTCGCAAAGCCGGTGCCGAAGAAATGCGCCTCGATCATGCTCGGCACCAGCCGGTCGAGCCGCAGGCCGCGGTGGAAATTCCCCGCGCGCGTGCGCAGCCATTGCGTCGCGAGCATCGGGTGATCCCACAGGTTCTTGCCGACGCCCGGCAGATCGACGCGCGGCGCGATGCCGAGCGCACGCAATTCGTCGGCCGGACCGATGCCCGACAGCATGAGAAGCTGCGGCGAATTGTAGGCGCCGGCCGAGAGGATCACTTCCTCGGCGCGCGCGACGATCCGTTCGCCGCCTGCGACATATTCGACGCCGACCGCGCGGGTGCCTTCGATAAGCAGCCTCGTCGCGTGTGCGCGCGTCGCAACGGTGACGTTGCCGCGCGCGAGCGCCGGGCGGAGATAGGCCACCGCCGCGCTGCACCGCCGCCCGTTGCCGATCGTGTGCTGAAGCCGGCCAAAACCACGCTGTTCGGCGGCATTGTAGTCGTCGTTCGCGCGCGAGCCCAGTTCGGGCGCGGCCGCGAGGAAGGCGTCGTAGATATAATCCTCGGCCGGGTTCCTGCGCGTCTTTAGCGGGCCGTCCGCGCCGCGATAAAGGTTGCCGCCTTCGGCGAAGCTCTCGGCGCGCTTGAAATACGGCAGCACGTCGGCATAGGACCAGCCCAGGAGTCCCGATTGCGGCAGCCGGTCGTAATCGAGCCGGTGGCAGCGCACGTACGCCATGATGTTGATCGACGACGACCCGCCCAGCACCTTGCCGCGCGGATGATAGATGCGCCGCTGCGCGGCGTGCGGCTCGGGCTCGCCGGTATAGTCCCAGTTCCAGCGCGGATTGTTCCACACCTTGCCGACGCCCAGGGGAATGTGGATGAGCCAGTGATCGTCCGCGCCGCCCGCCTCGAGGACGAGAATGCGCCGATGCCTCTCCTCGCCGAGCCGCGCCGCCAGGACGCAGCCGGCCGAGCCCGCGCCGACGATGATGGTGTCGTAGCTCGCCACGTCTTTCCTATATCGGACCGATGAGGCGCGGCCCAGAGGATTGTATTCGCGCCGCGCCGCTCATAGGCTCGGGCGCCGGTTGAGCGGGAGGATGCCATGAAGATACGGGACGGCGATGGCCATGTCGTCGAGGACGCGGCGGCGATCCGCAGCCTTCTGCCCAAGGAAATGCGCGGACTGCGCGACATCTTTCCGCCGCTCGACCATTTCCACGCGTTCGTCGGCGAAACGCCGCCGGGCTCGTTCCGGCGCGATGTCGGCCCCAGGGAATGGATCGAGTTCTTGGACGATCTCGGCATGGAATCGACCGTGCTCTATCCGACCTGGGGCCTGGCCTACGGGCGCATCTTCCACGCCGACTGGGCGATTGCCGCGACCCGCGCCTACAATGACTGGATTCACGGGACGTATCTGCGCGCCAGCAACCGTTTCCAGGCCGTGGCGCTCATTCCGATGCAGGACCCGGCCGAGGCGGTGATCGAGCTGCGCCGCGCCGTCAAGCAACTGGGTTTCTGCGGCGCGATGCTGCCTTCGACCGGGCTGCCGAGCCTGTTGGGCGACAAGCAATACTGGCCGGTCTATGCCGAGGCCGACCGGCTCGGCTGCGCGCTTGCCGTCCATGGCGGCTCCCATTCGGGGCTCGGCATGGACCACATGAACGTCTATCCGCCGGTGCAGGGGCTGGGGCACCCGATCGGTCTCGCGATCGGATTGGGCAGCGTCCTCTTCAACGGCGTGCTCGACCGCTTCCCCAACGCGCGCTTCGGCTTCATGGAAGGCGGGGTCGCCTGGGTGCTGATGGCGGACGAGCGCTTCGAGCGGGCGCACAAGACGCACATCCAGTACAATCCGCGCGGCGAGCTTGCGCCGGCCTGGAACGACAATGTCAGCGCCTATATCAGGAAGCATGTGCACGAGGGGCGGCTCTATTTCGGCTGCGAGGGCGACGAGCCGATGATGGCCGAGGCGATCCGGCAATTGGGTGGGGGCGCGTTCGTCTATTCGAGCGATTTTCCGCACGAGGTCAACAACGCATCCTGCCGCCACGAGATCGAGGAATTCCTCGAGAACGGTGCCATATCCGCCGCCGACAAGGCGGCGGTGATGCACGCCAACGCCGAGCGCTTCTACGGCTTCGGCTGAGCCGCCGCGCGACCTTGGCCGGGCACGCGACGACATCGAGCCTCGGGGCGCTTCCCTCGGTCGAGCGCGTCCTCACCGGCGCCGCTGCCGCGCCGCTCATCGCCCGCTTCGGCCGCCCCGCCGTGACATCCGCGCTTCGCGCAGTGCTCGGCGAGCTGCGCGCCGAGCTTGCCGCGAGTGGCGCTGCGGCTGACGGCATCGAGGGCGTTATCGGTGCGCGCCTCGCAAATCGCCTCGTGCAGGAATTCCGGCCGTCGCTGCGTGCGGTCTTCAACCTGACCGGCACGGTGCTGCACACCAATCTCGGCCGCGCGGCGCTGCCGCGCGAGGCGATCGAGGCGGTGGCGCTCGCGGCATCGGGCGCCAGCAACCTCGAATACGATCTCACCAAGGGCGCGCGCGGCGACCGCGACGACCATGTCGAGCGCCTGCTCACGAAACTCACCGGCGCCGAGGCCGCGACGGTGGTCAACAACAATGCAGCCGCCGTGCTTCTGGTGCTCAACAGCCTGGCATTCGGCAAGGAGGTGCCGACCTCGCGCGGCGAGCTTATCGAAATCGGCGGCTCGTTCCGCATGCCCGACATCATGGCGCGCTCGGGCTGCCGGCTGCGCGAGGTCGGCACGACGAACCGCACGCACCTGGCCGATTACGTGGCGGCGCTCAGTGCCAAGACCGCGCTCGTCATGAAGGTCCACGCTAGCAACTACGCGATCGAGGGTTTTACGGCCGCGCCCGGCGAGGCCGATCTCGCGCGGCTCTGCCACGAGCATGGGCTGCCGTTCGTCGTCGATCTCGGCAGCGGCGCGCTCATCGATCTCGAACGCTTCGGCCTGCCGCACGAGCCGACGCCGATGGAGACGCTCAGCGCGGGCGCCGACATCGTGACGTTCAGCGGCGACAAGCTTCTGGGCGGGCCGCAGGCGGGGATCATCGTCGGCCGCGCCGATCTCGTCGCCCGGATCAAGCGCAACCCGATGAAGCGCGCGCTGCGCCTCGACAAGATGACGATCGCGGCGCTCGCCGCCGTGCTGCTTCTCTACGAAGATCCCGAGCGCCTCGACATCCGCCTGCCGACGCTCCGCGCGCTTGCCCGCCCGCTCGATGACATGCGCGCACTCGCCGAGCGCATTTTCCCGGCACTCGCCGCGCGGCTCGAAAAATTCGAGGTCGCGGTCGTCCCGTGCACGAGCCAGATCGGCAGCGGCGCGCTGCCGACGCAGCGCCTCGCCAGCATGGGGCTTGCGATCCGGCCGCGGGCAAAGCGCGGCGCGGGCGCCGCCCTCGGCCGCCTCGCAGCCTCCTTCCGCGATCTGCCGATCCCGGTCATCGGTCGCGTGCACGAGGGGGCATTGGTGCTCGATCTGCGCTGCCTCGAGGACGAGGCTTCGTTCGTGGCTCAGCTGCCCTCGCTCGCGGCGCCATGATCGTCGCCACCGCCGGCCATATCGACCACGGCAAGACCTTGCTGGTGAAAGCGCTGACGGGCGTCGATACCGACCGCCTGCCGGAAGAGAAATCGCGCGGCATGACGATCGATCTGGGCTTCGCCTATTGGCCGCTCGAAGAGGGCGTGCGCGTGGGCTTCGTCGACGTGCCGGGGCACGAGCGCTTCATCCGCAACATGCTGGCGGGCGTCAGCGGCATCGATTTCGTGCTGCTCGTCGTCGCGGCCGACGACGGCGTCATGCCGCAGACGCGCGAGCATGCGGCGATCCTCGACCTGCTCGGCATCAAGCGCGGCGCGGTCGCGCTGACCAAGATCGACCGCGCATCGGCCGAGCGCGTCACGGCGGTGACGGCGGAGATCGGCGCGCTGCTTGCGGACACGGGTCTGGCCGGGGCGCCGGTCCTGCCGGTCTCGGCCGTGACCGGGGAAGGCATCGGCGCGCTCAAAGCGCTTCTCGCCGCAAGCGCCCGCGCCGCACCGCGCAAAGACGCATCGTGCAATTTCCGCCTCGCCGTCGATCGCGCCTTCACCGTCACCGGCGCCGGCCTCGTCGTGACGGGCGCGGTCATGTCCGGATCGGTCAAGCTCGGCGACACGGTGCGTGCGACGGGAGCCGGGCGGACAGCGCGCGTGCGCTCGATCCACGCGCAGAACCAGGAGGCGCCAACCGGCCGCGCCGGCGAGCGCTGCGCCCTCAATCTCGCGGGCGGGGAGCTGAAGCTCGACCTCGTCGCGCGCGGCGACTGGATCGTGGCGCAGGACGCGCCGGGCGCGGTCGCACGGTTCGACGCGCGCCTGAGAATCCTTCCCGGCGAGGCGCGCGGGCTTGCGCACGGGACGCCGGTCCATGTCCATCTCGGCGCCGCCGCGGCGACGGGGCGCGTCGTGCCGCTCGAAGCGGCATCTATCGCACCCGGCGAAACCGGATTGGCGCAGTTGGCGCTCGACCGCGCGATCGGCGCGGTGCACGGCGACCGGCTCATCCTGCGCGACCAGTCCGCGCGGCGCACCATCGGCGGCGGGCGGGTGATCGACATCTTCCCGCCGCGCCGCGGCCGCGCCAGTGCGGCGCGAACGGCCTACCTCCGCGCGATGGAGGCGCCCGACCGCGAGGCGCTTGCGGCACTCATCGACGGCGCGCCGGGCGGGCTCGATCTCCACTCGTTCGCACAGAGCCGCAATCTCGCGCCGAGCGAAAAGGAGGTGCTGTTCGCCGCGGTCCCGATGCGCGTTGCCGGCACCGGCGAGGGGCGCATCGGCTTCACGACGGCGGCATGGCAGCGCCTCAAGGCGCTCGCGCTCGAAAACCTCGCCGCGTTCCATCGCCGCCAGCCGAACGCGGCCGGCCTTGCCGAGAGCCGCCTGTTCCACGGCAGCGCCGTCAAGGTTGCGAAGGAAGCGGCGGGTGCGATTGCGGCCGAGCTCGTCGCGGCGGGAGACGCCGCGCGCGCGGGATCGCTCCTGCGTCTGCCGTCGCACGCGCCGCTCCTATCCGCCGCCGATGCGGCCTCGTGGCGGCGGGTCGAGCCGGTCATCGACAAGAACCCGCTTCGTCCGCCGACGCTCAACGAAGCCGCGGCGAGCCTCGGCGAAAGCGCCCAGAAACTCGAAGCGCTGCTGGTGCGCGTGTCGCGCGCCGGATTTTTGCTGCGCCTGTCGCCCGGCCGCTTCATTCGCCCGGCAGCGCTGCGCCAGCTTGCGCAAATGGCGGCCGAGGTCGCGGCAGGATCGCCCGACCGCGCGATCTCGGCCGCGCGCTTCCGCGACCGCTCCGGCATCGGCCGCAACGTCGCGATCGAAGTGCTCGAATATTTCGACAAGGTGAAGTTCACCCGCCGCGTCGGCGACGCGCACCAGCTCCTGCGCCCGGCGGCAGAGGCATTCGGCGCGCCGCCATGATGTCCAGTCCCTTTTGCAATCAAGTCGGCGTCGGCATCTGCTGGAAAGTCGTTCTTCGGCACGACACATTGGCCTATCGCTACCCCTTCCTGCTTCGCGCGGAAGGGGAAATTAGGGCTTGAGGCGATAGCGCGCGTCGAGACGGGGCGGGCCGGAGCACGAGACGCGGCCCTCCTCGACCAGTGCGATGAGATGCGCGAGCACCGAGCGCCCCGCCGCCGCGACGAGCCGCGGGTCGAGCCCGACATAGACATTGCGCACCACCGATTCGATCGTCTCGTCGCCCGCGGCGAGCCGCGCCAGAATGCTGTCGGTGCGCTCGTTGCGGTGAGCGATGAAGGCGCGCACGTATGGGTGCGGGTCGCGCACCGCGGCGCCGTGCGTCGGCCGGTAGAGCGCATCATCGCGCCGCAACAGCTTTTCGAGCGAGCGCATATAGGCCGCCATGTCGCCGTCGGGCGGCGCGATGACGCTGGTGGACCAGCCCATCACGTGGTCGCCGGTGAACAGCGTCCCCTCCTCGGGCAGCGCGAAGCACACATGGTTCGAGGTGTGGCCCGGCGTCTCGACCGCCTCGAGCCGCCAGCCCGCACCCTCGACTTCATCGCCCTCGCGCAACGCAACGTCGGGCACGAACGCGTGGTCGCCGCCCTCCTCGGTCTTGCCGCCGACGCCGCTGCGATCCTCGGCGCGGCCCGAGCCGTGCCTGCCATAGCCGTAGGTGCGCGCACCGGTCGCAGCCTTCAGCGCCGCCGCGGCCGGCGAATGGTCGAGATGGGTGTGCGTGATGACGATGTGCGTGACGCTCTCGCCGCGCAGCGCCCTTTCGAGCGCCGCCACGTGCTCGGCGAGATCGGGGCCCGGATCGATCACCGCGACCTTGCCGCGCCCGACGATGAAGGTGCCGGTGCCCTTGAAGGTGAAGGGGCTGGGGTTTTTGGCGACGACGCGGCGCACGAGCGGCGAGATCTGCTCGATCGCGCCGTACTCGCACGAGAAATCGCGGTTGAAGGGAATCTCGCTCGCCATGCCTCAGGCCGCCTTCGCAATCTCGGGCACAGGCACAAGCGGTCTCGCTCCGCGCGGCTTGAGGCGCAGTGCCGGCTGCTCGACCAGGTGCCACGACAGGAACGCGAGCGCAGCCGCGAGCGCAAGCCCGAGGAGAAACACCTCCCACCACGGCGCGTGCCCGCCCACGGCCCAGATGGCCGCCGCCTCGGACGGCCAGCCATAGATGTAGAGCCCATAGGAGAGATCGCCGAACCGCGCCGCTGGAATGAGCGGCAGGCGCCGGTTGAGCGCGAACCACAACGCAAGATATGTGCCGAACAGCGAGAAGAGCTGAATGAACTGGCCGTAGCGCACGGTGAGAACGAGGCCGGCCAATGCAGCGAGCGCCACCCGCCCGTCGAACACGCGCGTGTCGCGCAGCTTGTAGAGGATCATGCCCGAGACGAAGAACGACAGCAGCCAGCCCCAGCCGCCGAGCGCATCGAGCGCGGACAGGCCGATGCACGCGAGCCCGAGCGCCCAGAGGGCAAGGAGCACCGGCAGGCGCAGCAGGCCCGCGACGCCGAGCGCCAGCACCATGAGATACATCTCGAACTCGTAGCGCAGCGTCCAGAGCGAGCCGTTGAGCTCGAGCCCGACCGGGTTGTCGACGAACATCGTCTTTGGCAGCTCGTGCTGGCGCAGATCGAGAAGCGTGTTCCAGAACACGTAACGGTAGGGCTCAGGCCGCGCGAGAAATTCGCCGAGCGGCAATGTTGTGACAAGCGGCGCGAGAACGAAACCCGTCAGCGCCAGCGCCGCGATCAGGCCCGGAAAGATGCGCAGCACCCGCTTCACGAGAAAGCGCCACGGCGAGCGCGTCTCCTCGAAGCTTTGCGTCACCAGGAAGCCGCTGATGGCGAAGAACACGAAGACGCCGGCCAAGCCCAGGATCGACTGCCGGCCCGACAGGACGATCAGCGGCTCGCGGTTCTCGTTGCCGTCGGCGATGAGGAAGGAGTGCGAGAAGAGGACCGTCGCCGCCGCGAAAAGCCGCAGCGCGTCGAAATTGTTGGCGCGCGAGCGGTCGAGCATCAGCCCGGCGGCTTCATCGCCACCGAGAACATCACCGTCGGCAGGATCTCGCGGATGGCGCCCCTCAGGCTCGCCTCGTCGGCGCCGATGGCAGCCGCGAGCGCGCCGCGCGGATTGCGCCGGATCACCACCGCGCTCGCGCGCCCGGCCTGGTTCGAGCCGATCGTGACGAACACTTCCGCGGGATCGATCCGGCCCAGCACCTTCTTGAGCTTGGCGCGGCCAGCCTCGGTCTCGAGATCGTGCGGCGGCAGTTCCTCGGCGGACGCCACGGTTTCGGGCGGGAGCTGCGCGTCCACCGCCTCGACCGGCTGGTGCCGCGCGAGGCGCTGGAAAATGGCGCGGCCCTCGCCGGTGTCGATGCGGAACTGCAGCTCCCAGGTCTCGCCGCGCGCCGCGAGCTCGGAGATGAGCGCGTAGAGATCGTCGCAATCGGGATCGTGGCTGCAAGTGATGAAGGCGAGCCGCCCCTCGTGCTCGATGACGCGGTCGTCGTCCTGCGCAAAGCCCAGTTCGTCGAGCGCGTTCGACAGCGCGCGCTCGGACGCGACGAGCAGCGTGCTCACGTGGAGCTTGGCGCTTTCCGGCGTGTTGCTGGTGTCGGCGGCGTCCATTTCGGGCCTTCCCCTAACCCATCATCCCGCTGCGCGCAAGCGGCGCTCAGCCCGCGATGAGGCTCAGGTCCCGCATCTCGCCGAGCGCCGCGGCCGGATCGACCAGCCGGACGACGAAGGTCGGATAGCAATTGGTGATCTCGGTGCACGCCGTCCACGCGCTCAGCGACTCGATCCGGACATAGGCGGTCTCGCCGGGACGCAGCAGCACGGTCTTGAACTGGTTCGGATAGGGCTCGGTCGCCGGGATCGTGATGGCGTATTGGCCCGGCGCCACGTCGCGATAGAAGACGGCGCCGTTGGCGCTCGTCCCGGCCGGCTGGCCGTTGAAGAGCACGCTCGCCATCTGGGTCGTCTCGTAGGGCTCGAGCGCGCGGTACACGAAAATCCGCGCCGCGCCCGCCGGCACCGGCGGGATCGAGCCCGCGGCCGCGCCGAAGGGCGGCCCTGGCGCCACACACCCGGCAAGCAGCAGAAGGACCAAAAGCCCGCGGTGCAGCATGGCCCGCATCACAGCCTCCGCACCAAACATAGGCACGGGGCTGGCCATTTTCTCCCCGGCACAAGTAAACTTTGCGCGACCATCGCCCGAGGGGAGGCGCCGATGCTCGGCCTGATGCAGGACCATCCGCTCATTCTGTCGTCGCTCGTCCGCCATGCCGACCGGCATCACGGCGACATCGAGGTCGTATCGCGCACCGTCGAGGGGCCGATCCACCGCACCACGTACCGCGACATCCATTCCCGCGCGCGCCGCCTTGCCAATGCGCTGACGCGGGCGGGCGTGGGACAGGGCGACCGCGTCGCGACGCTCGCCTGGAACGGGTTCCGCCACCTCGAATTCTATATCGCGACGTCAGGCATGGGCGCGGTCTGCCACACCATCAACCCGCGCCTGTTCCGCGATCAGGTCGCCTACATCGTCAACCATGCCGACGACCTCTATGTGTTCTTCGACCTGTCGTTCGCGGCGCTCGTCGAAGCGATCCGGCCCGCCTGCCCGAAGGTCAAGGGGTGGGTGGCGCTGACCGACGAGGCGCATATGGGCGCAGCGCCCGGCGGCTGCCTCTGTTACGAGACCTTGCTCGCCGAGGCGTCCGACCGCTTCGAGTGGCCGCTCCTCGACGAGCGCAGCGCCGCCGGGCTTTGCTACACCTCGGGCACCACCGGCCATCCCAAGGGCGTGCTCTATTCGCACCGCTCGACCTTGCTGCACGCCTGGGCCGCGGCGCTCCCGGATTCGATGGCGATTTCGGCGCGCGACGTGGCGCTGCCGATCGTGCCGATGTTCCACGTCAATGCCTGGGGCATTCCTTACATCTGCCTGATGACCGGCGCGAAGCTCGTCATGCCGGGCGCGGCGCTCGACGGCAAAAGCCTCTACGAGCTCATCGAGGCGGAACAGGTGACGTTCAGCGCCGGCGTGCCGACCGTGTGGCTCGCCGTGCTGCAATTCCTCAAGGAGAACAAGTGCCGCTTCTCGACCTTGCAGCGGCTCCTGGTCGGCGGATCGGCCTGTCCGCCGGCGCTCATGCGCACGTTCCACGACGAGTATGGCGTCGAGATGATCCACGGCTGGGGCATGACCGAGATGAGCCCGGTCGGCACGGTGGCGCAGCTCAAGGCCAAGCATCGCGGCATCGGCGCCGACGAGTGGCTCGCGATCCGCAGCAAGCAGGGCCGCGCCCTCTTCGGCGTCGATCTCAAGATCGTCGACGGCGAGGGACGCGAGCTGCCGTGGGACGGCACGACCTTCGGCGACCTGCTGGTCAAGGGTCCGTGGATCGCCGCGAGCTATTTCAACGAGCCGGGCTCGCCCTTGCGCGACGGCTGGTTCCCGACCGGCGACGTCGCGACCATCGATGCCGACGGCTACGTCAAGGTCACCGACCGCTCCAAGGACGTGATCAAGAGCGGCGGCGAATGGATCAGCTCGATCGAGCTCGAGAACATCGCCGTGGCGCATCCGGCCGTGGCCGAGGCCGCCGTCATCGGCATCAAGGACCCGAAATGGGACGAGCGCCCGCTCCTCGTGGTGCAGCGCCGCCAGGGCGCCACTGTCACGCGCGAGGAGTTGCTGGGCTTCTATGCCGGGAAGGTTGCGAAATGGTGGGTCCCGGACGATGTCGTATTCGTCGAATCCCTGCCCCACACCGCGACCGGCAAGCTGCTCAAGACCGAGCTGCGCCGGACCTTCGCCGACTACCGATCGGCCGGCGGCTGAGTCTGCGCGAGCGGGTGCGCCTCGAGCGTGTGCACCGCCGAAAGCGCCTTGGCGAGCTGGTAGTCCTGCGGCGTGCCGATCACGCTCGGATCGATGCTGCCTTCATCGTCGGACTGATCCTCACTGGCGCGCGCGGCGGGCGCGGGCTGCGGCATGCGCGCGGCCGCCTTGCCGTTGTCGAGCGCGCCGCGCAGATCGGCCTCGTGCACAATTTCGGCCTCGGCGCTCACCTGGTTCTTGGGCGGCGCCACGACCACGTCCGGCACGATGCCCTGCGCCTGGATCGAGCGGCCCGACGGCGTGTAGTAGCGCGCCGTGGTGAGGCGAAGCGCGCCGCGCCCGTCGAGCGGGATGATGGTCTGCACCGAGCCCTTGCCGAAGCTCTTGGTGCCCAGGAGCGTGGCGCGGTGCCGGTCCTGCAAGGCGCCCGCGACGATCTCCGAGGCCGAGGCCGAGGCGCCGTTGATCAGCACCACGACCGGCACGCCCTTCAGGCGATCGCCGTTGGCGGGCGCCGCATAGACGCGGTTGTCGTCCTCGTCGCGCCCCTTGGTCGAGACGACGGTGCCGCCATCGAGGAAATCGCCGGTCACGTGGACCGCCTCGTCGAGGAGCCCGCCGGGGTCGTTCCTGAGGTCGAGCACGAAGCCGTCGAGCTTGCCGCCGGCCTGGCCCTTCATCGCGTCGATCGCCGCGGTGAATTCCTGCTGCGTGCGCTCCTCGAAGGTGGTGATGCGCGCGTAGCCGATATTCTGCGGTTCGAGCTTCCATTTCACCGAGGCGACATGGATGATCGCCCGCGTCAGGCTGACGTCGAACGGTTTTCGGTCGCGCCGTCCGATCGTGATCAGGACCTTGGTGTCGGCCGGCCCGCGCAGCTCGTCCACCACGTCCTTGAGGCTCAATCCGTCGGTGATCTTGCCGTTGATCTTGAGGATGATGTCGCCCGGCTTGACGCCCGCTTTCGCCGCCGGCGTATCCTCGATCGGCGCGATCACCTTGGGCCGGTTGTCCTCGCGCGTCAGTTCGGCGCCGATCCCGGCAAACTCGCCGGAATTGTCGTCGAGCATCTCCTGGTATTCGCTCTCGGTCATATAGTCGGAATGGGGATCGAGCCCGGTCAGCATGCCTTTGAGCGAGTTGGTTACGAGCTTGTCATCGGCCACCGGCTCGACATAACTGGAGCGCACCCGGTCGAGCACGTCGCGATAGAAGGCAACGTCCGACTGCTGGCCCTGGCCGCTGCCGGAATGCGGCACGGCGGAGCAGGCGACGAGCGAGAGCGAGAGGAAGGCGGCGACAACGGCGGAACGGTGAATCACGATGCACATTACCTTGAGCCCGGAACGACGAGAGCATGAAACATGACGGCCGGAGGCATTAACGACTTGCTGTACTGCCGCATCCGTCGGCGCCGGATTATGACCGAGAGAAATCGGCGATGCCAGCGCCGTTCAGCGCCTGAGCCGCGTCTCGATCAGGCTGCGCACCTTGCGGTGCTCCCAATCCTGCGTTGTCCATGGCAGCATCTCGTAGGCGTGCAGCGCGTGCAGCACCACGAGCAGGCCCCAGCCGGTGAGAGGGATATAGAACCACGCCGGCCCGGGCGTCGTCTGATCGATCAGGAACAGCACGAAATTGATGAGGATATAAGCAGTGAGATGGCTGTAGAACGCACGCAGCGAGCGGACCCGCCGCCAAGCCCACTGTTCGGCCTCGGCTTGGCGCGCGGCTTCCCGCGCGCTCGCCCCAGGACGCAACTCGACCGGTTCGCTGTCCTTACCGCGCATCCCGCAAGCTTGCCTCAGCGGGTGCGCTTCCGGCAAGCCGTTCCGCAATGATGCGATATTTATTGCCGCGGCAAAGGTTAATGGCGCTGCTCCTGGCCGGCGCGCTTGCCGGATGCGGTACGACGCCACCCCATTCGGAATATTTCGTCGTGACCTTCCTGCCCGGCACGCCCGCCCCCGCCCAGGAAGGCGTCGAGGCGCTCGCCCACGCGGTCGATGAAGCGCGCCGCGCGCACCCAAGCGACATCGCGATCGTGGGCGCGGCACCTGGCGAGGGCGCCCAGCCCGCGCTCGCCGACGCGCGGGCGAAGACGATCGAAGCGGCATTCACCAAGGCGGGCATCGATGGCGCCATCATCCACGTCGCGATCAACCCGGCGGTGGAACAGGACTATGCGGCGCGGCAGGACAGCTTCATCGTCCGCCTCGCCTTTGGCAAAGCGCCGGCTCCCTAGGCCGCGCGCCGCGGCCGGAACAGGAAGATGGCGCCGATCACGAGCAGCGCGCCGATCAGCTGAATCGGGCGGAGCCGCTCGCCGAGGATGAGAAAGGTGAGGACGAGGCTCGCGAGCGGCTCGACATTCATCACGACCGCGACGCGCGTGGCGCCAAGCGTCGCCGCCGCGAACAGGATCGAGGTCATGCCGATCGCGTAGCACAGCGCCGAGCCGAGGAGCGCGGCCCAGCCCGGCGCCGACATGGGAAACCACACCTCGCCGCTGCCGAACGTCGCGAGGATGGTGACGATGCTCGCCGTCGCCAGCATGAGGCAGGTGCGCGGCCGCGTGTCGGCGCGCTTGGGCAGGAGCAGCGCCGAGAGGATCAGCACCGCCGAGAACCCGACCGACCCGAGCATCGCCCAGGCGGCGCCTTTGAGCGAGAAGCTGCCGCCCGACACGTCGAGCGCCAACAGCAATCCGACGAAGGCGGTCGGCAGCGCGATCGCGCCCGAGAGCCCGAACCGCTCCTTGCCGGTGAGCCCGCCGAACAGGCCGGTGATGAGCGGATAGGTGTAGAAGGTCAGCACGGTGAGCCCGACCGGCATGTATTCGAGCCCCATGTAGAAGGCGCCCGAATAGCCCGCCATGAACAGCCCGATGAGCGGTGCCGCCCAGCGCTCGCGCGGCGTGAACTCGACCTTGACGCGCAGCGCCGCAAGGACGAGCGCGAGCCCCACTGCCGCCACCGTCGTGCGCACCATGACGATGGTGAGCGTTCCCGCTCCCGCATTGTAGGTGAAGCGGATGATGGTCGAGCCGAGCGCGAAGATCGACGCCGTGGCGGCAATGAAGAAGGTCGCCGCGGCGGGATGCTGATGCAGCCACGGATCGTGCCGCGCGCCCGCCGTATCCGCCGCCGTCATCCTCCTCCCCCCTTCAACGACGAAGCCCGCCAGCGACGGCGGGCTCGAGGAAATGGTCGGAGTGAGAGGATTTGAACCTCCGGCCCCCGCCTCCCGAAAGCGGTGCTCTACCAGGCTGAGCTACACTCCGGCCTCGCGCGATATAACCGCTCCGCCAAGCGGAGGCAACCGGCCTCGCTCAGTAGCCGCGTTCGAGGCAGAAATCGATCACCTCGTCGAGCGCCTGCTGCTCGGGCGAGGGGCGGAAATGGCCGAGCGCCCGGCGCGCCTCGCGCGCATATTCGCTCGCGCGCGCCAGTGTGGCGGCCAGCGTGCCGCGCCGGTTCAGGATCTCGATCGCGTGCTCGAGATCGCCGTCCACCTGCTCGAGGCGCTCGAGCGTGCGGCGCCAGAACTGGCGCTCGCGCTCGTCGCCCTTGCGGAACGCCAGGACGATCGGCAGCGTGATCTTGCCCTCGCGGAAATCGTCGCCGATCGCCTTGCCGAGTTCGCTCTCGCGCGCCGAATAGTCGAGCATGTCGTCCACGAGCTGGAACGCGACGCCGAGATTGCGGCCATAGACTTCGAGCGCGCGCTCGTCGGCCTCGGGCCGTTCGGCGAGCACCGCGCCGATCCGGCTCGCCGCAGCGAACAGCGCCGCCGTCTTGGCATCGACGACGCGCAGATAATCGCCCTCGCTCGTGTCGGTGTCGTTCGAGGTGAGGAGCTGCAGCACCTCGCCTTCGGCGATCACCGCCGAGGCGTGCGACAGGATGTCGAGCACCTTGAGCGAGCCGTCCTCGACCATGAGCTGGAAGGCGCGGCTGAACAGGAAATCGCCGACCAGCACCGACGGCTTGTTGCCCCAGACCGCGTTCGCCGTGGCCAGCCCGCGGCGCAGATCGCTCGCATCGACCACGTCGTCGTGCAGCAAGGTCGCGGTGTGGATGAACTCGACCGACGCGGCGAGCGCCACATGGCGAAAACCGCGATAGCCGCACATGCGCGCCGATGCGAGCGTGAGCATCGGCCGGAGCCGCTTGCCGCCGGCGGCGATGATGTGGCCCGCAAGTTCGGGAATGAGGCTCACCGGACTCTGCATCCGCTCGAGGATGAGCGCGTTCACCCGGTCGAGGTCGGATTTGAGAAGCGCCGTCAGGCCGTCGAGCGTCGCCTGCCGCTTCGCTCGATCCTCACGCGCACTGACAACCGGGGCCACGCGCTGCTCCCATTCCGGGGCCGATCGCTACCGCTCGCTTGACGAGGCGGGGACCACGGGCGAGCATAAAGTGCCTGCCGGACCGGTCAAGCCCAGCCGAAGGACGCGGATGAAGGAGCTGTTCCGCACGAACGATCCCGTGCGCCTCTCGTGGGCCGAGGCCGTGCTTGCCGCCGCCGGGATCGGATCGGTCGTGCTCGACACCCACACCAGCATCATCGAGGGCAGCATCGGCGCGATCCCGCGCCGTCTCATGGTCGAGGACAGCGACCACGACCGCGCCCGCCGCCTGATCGAGGCGGCGGAAGAGCCGGCATGAGCGATCCGGGCGAAAACTTAAGCGAAGACACGCTGTTGGGCGGCCGTGTCCGGTTCCGCCAGCCGCAGCGCGGCGAGCGCGCTTCGATCGACCCGGTGCTGCTCGCCGCCGCGGTGCCCGCCGCTCCGGGCGACAGCGTGATCGATGTCGGCTGCGGCACCGGTGCCGCATCGCTCTGCCTTGCCGCGCGCCTGCCCGCCGTGCGCGTCACCGGCATCGACCGCGAGCGCGATCTCGTGCGGCTCGCCGGCGATAACATTTTATTGAACGGCATGGGCGCGCGCGTGAATGCCATGGCGGGCGATCTGTTGCGCCCGCCGCCGCGGCTCGAGCCCGGCACCTTCGCGCACGCCATGGCCAATCCGCCGTTTCTCGAGGCCGAGCGCGCGACAGCCTCGCCCGATCCCGGCAAGGCCAACGCACGCATCGAAGGCGAGGCCGATCTCGCCGCCTGGGTGCGCTTCGCGCTCGCCATGGTGCGGATGAAGGGCACGATCGCGATCGTCCACCGCGCCGACCGGATCGAGCAGGTGCTGGCGCAGCTTGCGGGCAAGGTCGGCGAGATCGTGATCTTTCCGCTGTGGCCCGGCGCCGGCCGGCCGGCGCGCCGCATCGTCGTCCGCGCCAGAAAAGGCGTGGCGACGCCGACGCGGCTCATGCCGGGCCTCGTGCTGCACGAGCCCGATGGCCGCTACACCGCAGCCGCCGACGCCGTGCTGCGCGACGCGGCTGCATTGGCGCTGGATGATGGCGGTGCGGCACCCCATCTCTCCTCTCCATGAACCCCGCCGATCTCCTCCGCCGTCTTGTCGCGCGCTGGCGCAATCCCGGACCGGTCGTAGCGGTGCTGCGGCTCGAAGGCGTGATCGGCGGCACCGGCCGCCACGCCATCAATCTGCGCCGCTATGCCGGGGCCTTGGACCGCGCCTTCCGGCAGCGCCGCCTCAAGGGCGTGGCGCTTGCCGTCAATTCGCCGGGCGGCTCGGCGGCGCAGTCGCAGCTCCTCTATCGCCGCATCCGCCAGCTCGCCGACGAGCATGGCCTGCCGGTGTTCGCCTTTGCCGAGGACGTGGCGGCGTCGGGGGGCTATTGGCTGGCGCTCGCGGCCGACGAAATCTACGCCGAGGAGACCTCGCTCGTCGGCTCGATCGGCGTGGTCAGCGCCGGGTTCGGCTTCGCCCAGGTGCTGAACCGTTTCGGCGTCGAGCGCCGGCTCTATACCGCGGGCGCGAGCAAGGCGATGCTCGATCCCTTCCTGCCGGAGAAGTCCGCCGACGTCGAGCGCCTCGGCGCCTTGCAGCGCGACGTGCACGAGAGCTTCAAGGCCCTGGTGCGCGCGCGGCGCGGCGCGCGCCTGAAGGGCGGCGACGACGTGCTTCTCTCGGGCGAGGTGTTCACCGGCCGGCGCGCACTCGACATGGGCCTCATCGACGGCATCGGCGATTTGCGCGGCGTGCTGCGCGACCGCTTCGGCGACAGCGTGCGGTTCAGGGCGATCGAGCCCGAGCGGCGCCGCTTCGCGCTCCTCGCGTTCCGCCGCCCGCGCGTCCCCGACGTGGTCGATCTCGCCGCCGAGATCGCAAGCTTCGTCGAGGAGCGCCTGATCTGGGCCCGCTTCGGCCTCTGATCGCGCAGTTTCCTTGACCCGGGCCCCGCGCGACGCCTACACCGCGCCATGGGATTGAGCTTCGGCAAGCTCGTCGTTCTCGCGATCGTCATCGCCGTGGTGTGGACCGTGTTCCGCTATGCGCGGCGGATGGACGCGGCGACCCGCGCGCTGCGACGCGAGATCGAGCGCAGGCGCGAGCGCAGCGCCCAGCCGGCCGCGGGCCGCACGACGATTGCCGCCGAGGATTTGGTCAAATGCGACCGCTGCGGCGCCTACGTGGCGGCCCGGGGCGGTGCGTCGTGCGGCCGGCCGGGCTGCCCCTTCGGGCACTGACCGGGCTTGCGCCGGGCGCGCGGCCGCCCTATATCTCGTACGTGATATGCGTTCGATCGCAACTCCTGCGATTTTGCCGAACGAACCCAATTTTCCGGCGCCGCCCGCCCTCCTGCTCCCGAGGAAGATTGATTTTGCAAAACGAACCCAATCCCACCTATTTTGCAGCGCAGCAAACAACCCTGCGGGATCGGTGAATGCCGGCGGCACGCGCCTCGGGCGGCCGGAGCTTTCAGGCCCTAATCCTCGAGCTGCAAAGATTCTGGGCAGGGCAAGGCTGCGTCCTGCTGCAGCCCTACGACATCGAGGTCGGCGCCGGCACGTTCCATCCGGCGACCACTTTGCGCGCGCTCGGGCCGAAGCCGTGGCGCGCGGCCTATGTCCAGCCGTCGCGCCGCCCGGCCGACGGGCGCTACGGCGAGAACCCGAATCGCCTCCAGCACTACTACCAGTTCCAGGTGATCCTGAAGCCCGCGCCCGAGGCGAGCCAGGAGCTGTACCTGAAAAGCCTGGCGGCGCTCGGCATCGACGCCAAAAGCCACGACATCCGCTTCGTCGAGGACGATTGGGAAAGCCCGACCTTGGGCGCGTGGGGGCTCGGCTGGGAGGTCTGGCTCGACGGCATGGAGGTGACGCAGTTCACCTATTTCCAGCAGGTCGGCGGCATCGAGTGCGATCCGGTCTCGACCGAGCTCACCTACGGCCTCGAGCGCCTCGCCATGTACATCCAGGGCGTCGAGAACGTCTATGACCTCGACTTCAACGGCGCCGGCATGACGTACGGCGACGTGTTCAAGCGGTCGGAGCGGGAATTCTCGGCCTACAATTTCGAATATGCGGACGCCGAACTGCTGTTCCGCCACTTCGCCGACGCCGAGAAGGAATGCGGCGCCTTGAACGAGCGCCGACTGCCGCTGCCGGCTTACGACCAGTGCATCAAGGCGAGCCACGTGTTCAATCTGCTCGACGCGCGCGGCGTCATCTCGGTGACCGAGCGCGCCGCCTATATCGGCCGCGTGCGCGCGCTCGCGAAGGCGTGCTGCGAGGGCTGGCTCGAAGGCGAGGGGCGCGCGGCCTGATGCCCGACCTGCTACTCGAGCTTTTGACCGAGGAGATTCCGGCGCGCATGCAGGCGCAGGCGGCCGACGATTTGCAGCGCCTCGTCAGCGAAAAGCTCGACGGCGCGGGGCTGCCCTTCGCGAAATCGCAAAGCTTCGTCACGCCGCGCCGGCTCGCGCTTTCGATCGAGGGATTGCCGCTCGCCCAAAAAGACGTGAGCGAGGAGCGCCGGGGCCCGCGCGTCGGATCGCCCGCGCCGGCGGTCGAGGGGTTTTTGAAATCCGCCGGCCTTGCCACATTGGCCGAGTGCGAGGAGCGCACGACCGACCGCGGCCAGTTCTATTTCGCCATCATCCGCCGCCCCGGCCGCGCGACGGCCGAGGTTCTGCCCGATCTGCTGCGCGGCGCGATCGTGGAGCTGCCCTGGCCCAAATCGATGCGCTTTCCGGCGGCGCGTTTTCGCTGGGTGCGGCCTTTGACGCGGGTCATCGCGATGTTCGACGGCGCCGTGCTGGCGCTTGCGCTCGACGGCGTGCCGGTCGGCGACGAAACAGTGGGCCATCGCTTCCTTTCCAAGGGCGCCATCCGCGTCGAGGATTTTTCCGACTACCGCGAAAAGCTGCGCAAGGCGCACGTCGTGCTCGATGCGGCCGAGCGCAAGCGCATCATCGCGCAAGGGTTGGCGCGCGAGGCAAAGCGCCTCGGCGTCACGCTCAGGCCCGACGCGGCGCTGCTCGACGAGGTGACGGGGCTCGTCGAATGGCCGGTCGTGCTCGCCGGAACCATCGACCGCGAGTTCATGGCGGTGCCGCAGGAAGTGCTCGTCACCTCGATGCGCGCGCACCAGAAATATTTCGCATGCCTCGACCAGGGCGGGCGGCTCGCGCCGAATTTCCTGCTCGTCGCCAACATGAGGACGCGCGACAAGGGCGCGGCCATCGTCGCCGGGAACGAGCGCGTGCTGCGCGCGCGCCTTTCGGATGCACGCTTCTTCTGGGACCAGGACCGCAAGATCCCGCTCGCGGCGCGCGTGCCGAAACTCGCCGAGCGCGTGTTCCACGCCAAGCTCGGCAGCGTGCTCGACAAAGTGGGCCGCATGATCCGGCTCGTCGATGATCTCGCGCCCTACGTGCCGGGTGCCGATGCGCAAAAGGCGCGGCGCGCGGCCGAGCTTGCCAAGGCCGATCTCTCGACCGGCATGGTCGGCGAGTTCCCGGAGCTTCAGGGCGCGATGGGGCGCTACTACGCGCTCCACGACGGCGAACCGCCCGACGTCGCCGACGCCATTGCCGAGCATTACGCGCCGCTCGGCCCGGGCGACCGCTGTCCCACCGCGCCCATCAGCGTCGCCGTCTCGCTCGCCGACAAGATCGACACGCTCGCCGGATTCTTCGCGATCGGCGAAACGCCGACCGGCTCGAAGGACCCGTTCGCGCTGCGCCGCGCCGCCTTGGGGGCGATCCGCCTCATCCTCGAGAACGGGTTGCGCCTGCCGCTGCGGGCGATGTTCGGTGCGGCGTTCGCGATCGCGGGCGGCTTCGGCCGCAACCCGGAGGACGATCTCCTCGATTTCTTCGCCGACCGGCTCAAGGTGCATCTGCGCGAGCGCGGCGTGCGCCACGATCTCGTGGCAGCGGTATTCGCGGTCGGTCACGAGGACGATCTCGTCCGCCTTCTCGCCCGGGTCGATGCGCTGGCCGCATTCCTGGCCGGCGGGGATGGCGCGAACCTTCTCACCGCCTATCGTCGCGCCGCCAACATCGTCCGCATCGAAGAGCGCAAGGACGACACGCACTATACCGGGCCGCCGGACGAGCGGCTTTACGGCCAAGCCGAGGAATCGCGGCTCGCGGCCAGGCTCGCCGAAGCCGAGCGCCACGCCCGCGACGCGCTGGCTGCCGAGGATTTCGCAGCGGCCATGGCGGCGCTCGCGGCTTTGCGCGCCCCGGTCGATGAATTTTTCACGCACGTGACCGTTAATTGCGACGACCGCGCGCAGAGGGCGAACCGCCTGCGCCTGCTGGCACGGATTCGCGACACGCTCAACGCGGTCGCCGACTTCTCGCTGATCGAAGGGTAGGTGGGCGATGACGAAATGGGTCTACGGCTTTGGCGACGGCAGCGCCGAGGGCCGCGCCGAGATGAAGGACCTGCTCGGCGGCAAGGGCGCCAATCTCGCCGAGATGAGCAATTTGGGCCTTCCCGTGCCTCCGGGCTTCACCATCACCACCGGGGTCTGCACCTTCTATTACGCCAACAACAAGACCTATCCCAACGACCTGAAGGAGCAGGTCGATACCGCCTTGGCGCAGCTCGAGCAGCGGATCGGGTTGCGCTTCGGCGCCGAGAACGATCCGCTGCTCGTCTCGGTGCGCTCGGGCGCGCGCGCGTCGATGCCGGGCATGATGGACACGGTCCTCAATCTCGGTCTCAACGACCGCACGGTTGACGGGCTCGCCAAGAAGAGCGGCGATGCGCGCTTTGCTCGGGACAGCTATCGCCGCTTCATCCAGATGTACGGCCAGGTCGTGCTCGGCGTCGATCACCATCATTTCGAGGACGTGCTGGAGACGACCAAGCTCGACATCGGCGCGACGCTCGACACCGAATTGAAGGCCGAGCATTGGGGCGAGGTGATAGAGGCCTATAAGGACATCGTCCGGCGCGAGCTGGGCCAGCCTTTCCCGCAAGACCCGCAGGAGCAGCTCTGGGGCGCCATCGGCGCGGTGTTCGGCTCGTGGATGAACCAGCGCGCCATCACGTACCGGCGCCTGCACGAGATCCCGGCCGACTGGGGCACGGCGGTCACTGTGCAGGGGATGGTGTTCGGCAATATGGGCGACGATTGCGCGACGGGCGTGGCCTTCACGCGCAATCCCTCGACCGGCGCCGACGAGTTCTATGGCGAATATCTCGTCAACGCCCAGGGCGAGGACGTGGTCGCCGGCATCCGCACGCCGCAGCATCTGACGATCGCCGGCAAGAAGGCAAACAGGTCGCAGCTTCCGGCCATGGAAGAGACGATGCCGCAGGTCTTCGCCGAGCTGGACAAGGTCAGGAAACGCCTCGAGGCGCATTACCGCGACATGCAGGACATCGAGTTCACGGTGCAGAAATCGAAGCTCTACATGCTGCAAACCCGCACCGGCAAGCGCACCGCGCAAGCGGCGCTCAAGATCGCGGTCGACATGTGCCAAAGCGGCGTCATCGACAAGGGCGAGGCGATCCGCCGCATCGAGCCGCAATCCTTGGACCAGCTGCTCCACCCGACGCTCGATCCCAAGGCGAAGACCGTGGTACTGGCGCGGGGATTGCCGGCCTCGCCGGGCGCTGCGTCGGGCGCGGTCGTGTTCTCGGCCGACGAAGCCGAGGCGCGCGCGGCCAAGGGCGAGGCCGTGATCCTCGTGCGCATCGAGACGAGCCCCGAGGACATCCACGGCATGAATGCGGCGAAGGGCATCCTCACGACGCGCGGCGGCATGACGAGCCACGCCGCCGTGGTGGCGCGCGGCATGGGCCGCGCATGCGTCGCCGGCGCGGGCGATCTGCGCGTCGATTACGCCGCCAAGACTTTCACCGCGCGCGAGCATGTGGTGAAAGCGGGCGACACCATCACCATCGACGGCTCCACGGGCGAAGTGATGCTGGGCTCGGTGCCGACGATCCAGCCGGAGCTCAGCGGCGATTTCGCGACGCTCATGGGCTGGGCGGATGAAGTGCGCACGATGGGCGTGCGCGCCAATGCCGACACGCCTGCGGACGCGCGCACCGCGCGCCGCTTCGGCGCGGAAGGGATCGGTCTCTGCCGCACCGAGCACATGTTCTTCGACGCAGCCCGCATCGCCGCGGTGCGCGAGATGATCATGGCCGACGATGCCGAGGGGCGGAAGCGGGCGCTCGCCAAGCTGCTGCCGATGCAGCGCGGCGATTTCGTCGAGCTGTTCCGCATCATGGAAGGGCTGCCGGTGACGATCCGGCTGCTCGATCCGCCGCTCCACGAATTCCTGCCCAAGACCGACGCCGAGATGGCAGAGATCGCCAAGGCGACGGGAAAGGACCTCGCCGCGATCCGCTATCGCGCGGCCGCCTTGCACGAGACCAATCCCATGCTCGGCCATCGCGGCTGCCGCCTCGCCATCACCGCGCCCGAGATCTACGAGATGCAGGCGCGCGCCATCTTCGAGGCCGCGGCCACGGTGACGAAGGAGAGGAAAAATCCGGTCGAGCCCGAGATCATGATCCCGCTGATCGCGACCAAGAAGGAATTGGACGTGATCAAGGCGTCGATCGACCGCGTCGCAGCCGAAGTCGCGCGCGAGAGCGGCGTCGCGCCCAAATACCTGGTCGGCACCATGATCGAGCTGCCGCGCGCCGTGCTGCTGGCCGGCGAGATCGCCAAGACGGCCGCGTTCTTCAGCTTCGGCACCAACGATCTGACCCAGACCTGCTTCGGCCTGTCGCGCGACGATGCCGGCAGTTTCTTGGGCGCCTATCTGAAGCAGGGCGTGATCGAGCACGACCCGTTCGTCACCATCGACCGCGACGGCGTGGGCGAGCTCATCCGCATCGCCGCCGAGCGCGGCCGGCGCACGCGCCGCGACCTGAAGCTCGGCATCTGCGGCGAGCATGGCGGCGATCCCGCCTCGGTGCGCTTCTGCCAGGAGGTCGGGCTCGACTATGTGTCGTGCTCGCCCTATCGCGTGCCGATCGCACGCCTCGCCGCGGCGCAGGCCGCGCTCGCCAAAGAAATCGCGACGACGGCGTAGGCGCTACCCGGTCGCGGCGCCGCAGGATTGCGCATCGCCGATCGGCACGCCGTGCCGCCACATGCAGCAGCGCATGAAATGCTTGCGGTCGGCGTTGGGCACCTTCTGGTCGTCGATCTCCTGCTCGCAGGTGACGAGCTGATAGCGGTAATTGGCGCCGGGGTTGTACCAGTCGCCATAGCGGTTGCCGTAGGGATCGGTCAGCGTGAACATGCTGCAGCCGGCAAGCGCGAGGGCGAGCCCGAGGCCCGCCCCCGCAGTAACCCGTCGCGGAACTCGCATCTAGGCCAGCGGCTCCTTGCCATCGATCAGCACGAAGCAGATGCGGCAGATGTCCTTGCTGCGATTGACCCAGGCGTGGTTGGTCGCCTGCTGGACAAGGATGTCGCCCGCCTTGAGGTGCACCTCCTCGTTATCGTCGAGCAGCATGTCGATCTCGCCGGAGAGGATGATGGCGTAGTCGATGGTGCGCGTCCGGTGCATCATCGGGTGGCGCGGCTTCCTCGCCTTCGGATGGCTGTGCTCGGGCCCGAGATGCGCCTGCATGGCGCCCAGTTCGAGCTTGCTCACGTCGCCGATCGGCGGAATGTCGAGGACGCGGATGACCGAGCCGCCCTTGGGCGGCGGAATGTCGATCTGCCGCGCCATCTTGTCCTGCTTGCCCTTCATGTCGGCGGGCGTCTCGTCGGTGACCCAGACATTGTGCAGCACCGTGCCGCCCTCGCCGCCGCGCTGGATGCGGTGCGGGGTCGGTCCGTCGAACAGGATGGTGGCCTTGCCGGTTTCATCGTGCGTCGTGACGACGCGGCGGACTTCCTTGCTGACGGGCATGGTTTTTCTCCTCTCGCTAGCGGCAGCCCTCGAGCTTGCTCGCCTTGTTGATGAGTTCGAACGGACCCAACGCCTTCGCCGCGTCCTCGGCATAGCTCACATCGACGAGACGGCTCTCGGGCGCCTTTGCGTCGATGATGTGGTGCGCGAAGAACCAGTCCTGCACATCGGCGACGCTTGCCGCATTGAAGCGGCCGTTGGGATCGCGCGCCTGCCAGTCCATGCGGTCGGTGAGGTCGCGGTCGCTCATCGCCTTGTACTTCATCAGCACGTCCACCACCTCGGCGCGGTTCGGCCCGTGGTGATAGGCCTGGCAGTATTCGCGCCCCGCCCGTGCCAGCGCGATGAACAGCTTGCGCGCGGTCTCGCGATTGGCGTTGGCCCAATCCGTATTGACGAGATAGGCGATGATCGACATCGGCGTCGGCTTGACGATCTTGTCGGGATCGAGCCACGGCACCGCCAGCCCCTTCTCGACCACGAGCGTGCCGAACGGCGGCACCTCGGAGCCGACCTCGATCGCCTTGTTGGCGAACGCGGCGCCCATCTGCGTGAACGACACGTATTTCACATCGACGTCGCCGAGGCCCAGTCCCACCGTCTCCAGCACCTTGCCGACTTCATAGACCCCGACCGAGCCGGGCGACACGATGCCGATGGTGCGGCCCTTCAGATCGGCGATGGTCTTGAACTGGTCCTTGAGGTCTGGCCGCACCAGCAGTTGGTGGTAGAGCGGCGAGGAGCCGGCATCGAGTGCAAGCGTGATCGGCAGCCCCTGCACGACCGCATTGAAATATCCAGCGGCGAGCGCGCCGCCTTCGGCCACCTGCATGCGGTTGCTGGCGAGAAACGGCACCACCTTGGCCACCGTATCGATCGTCTCGATCTTGGCCTCGATGCCGGCGTCGCGGAGATAGCCCTTGTCGATCGCGAGATATGTAATGGCGGCGGGCACGCTCGGCACCACGCCCATCGTGATCTGCACCGGATCGGCGGCGGCATGATGCGCGCCAAGCGCCACGAGTGCGCCGGCAATCCACGATAACCGCAACCCCGCCTCCCGCCGTTTCTCTTTGGCCTGCGATGGTCGGGGAGGCTTCGCGCGCTGTCAAGGCGCGGCGCCGGCCTCATTGTCATTGACGGCAAAGCAACTTATAAGTCATGCGGGAATAACAATTCAATCCTGGGAGGGACGCCCGATGCGGTGCATTTCGAGGTTCGGTGCGTTTGCGCTCGTTCTCGCCTTGGCGCTCGCGCAGTGGAGCGCCAAGGCTGCTGAGCCGATCAAGATCGGTTTCAGCATGGCCTTGACCGGAGGACTCGCGCCCAACGGCAAGTCCGCGCTCCTGGCGATGCAGATCTGGGAGAAGGACATCAACGCCAAGGGCGGGCTTTTGGGCCGCCAGGTGCAGCTCATCTATTACGACGACCAGAGCCAGCCCTCGACCGTGCCGGCGATCTACACGAAGCTTCTCGACATCGACAAGGTCGATCTCGTCGTCGGCCCCTATGCGACGGCGCAGATCGCGCCGGCCATGCCGATCGTAATGCAGCGCAATCTCGTCTTCATCACGCTGCTCGGTCTTTCGGTCAATGACGCGTTCCACTATCCGCGCTATTTCCAGATCGCGCCCAACGGCTCGGGCTCGAAGGCCTTCACCAAGGGCTTCTTCGATCTCGCCGCTTCGGTCAATCCGAAGCTGCAGACCGTCGCGGTGGCCTATGCCGACCAGCAATACTCGCACAACAGCGCCGACGGCGCGCTCGAGAACGCCAAGGCGATCGGCCTCAAGGTCGTCTACGACAAGAGCTATCCGCCGACGACGGCCGATTTCTCGCCGATCGTGCGCGCGGTGCAGGCAACCAACCCCGACGTGTTCGTGATCGCATCGTACCCGCCCGATTCGGTCGGCATGGTGCGCGCCCTTCGCGAGGCGAACTTCACGCCGAAGATGGTCGGCGCCGGCATGGTCGGATTGCAGGCGACCGCGCTCAAGACGCAGCTCGGCCCGCTGCTCAACGGCATCATCAATTACGATTTCTGGCTGCCCGGCGCGAAGATGCAGTTCGCCGGCGTGATGGACGTGCTGAAGCGCTATCAGGAGCAGGCCGCCAAGGAAGGCGTCGATCCGCTCGGCTATTACATGGTGCCGTGGGCCTACGCCTATCTCCAGGTGCTGGGCCAGGCGGTCGAGGCGACCAAGGGTCTCGACCAGGACAAGCTCGCGCAATACATGCACCAGACGACGTTCAAGACCGTCGTCGGCGACGTGAAATTCGGCGAGGACGGCGAATGGGCGACGCCGCGCATGCTCCAGGTGCAGTACCAGCACATCAAGAGCAACGACGTCGAGCAGTTCCGCGACCCGAAGAACGACGTCATCCTGACGCCGTCGGAGTTCGCCGACGGCAAGCTGATCTATCCCTACGCCGACGCGCTGAAATAGGTTGCCCTGCGTCCTTCGACTTCGCCCCCTCGCAGTGCGAGGGGGCTTCGCTCAGCGACTGTGTTGCGCGTCAAGCGGTTTGCCATGGCTTACGGTCTCTCAGGATTGCATTCAAGATGGTGAGGAGCTTGCGCATGCAGGCGACCATGACGACCATCTTCGGCTTGCCTTTGGCGAGCAGCCTCTGGCGGAAGGCGCGGATGGTGGGGTTATGACGGACCGCCGACATGGTGGCGACAAAGAGGGCGGCGCGGACGTCCGGCCGGCCGCCGCCGATGAAGGACTTGCCGTGCCAACGACCCGACTGGCGGGTGAAGGGCGCGACGCCGACCAGGCTGGCGATCTTGCGGCGATCGAGCGTGCCAAGCTCGGGCAGTTCGGCGATAAGCGTGCGGGCGGTAATGTCGCCGACGCTTGGCACCGAGGCGAGGAGATTCTCCGTCTCGCGCCAGGCCGGCGAGCCGCGCACGGTGGTGCCGATGTCCTGGTCGAGCGCCGCGAGCTCCTTCTCGAGCACGCGGATCACCCGCTCGCAGCTCCGCTTGAGCCGCTTCGGCAGGCGCGCCGCGCGCTGGCGCTCGGCCACCATCATGACGATGATCTGCCGCCGGCGCGTGACCAAATCGGCCAGCGCCTGCGTGTCCTCGTCCGGGAGCGGCCGCGGCTCCGGATGCGTCGCCTCGGCGAACCGGGCGATCACCTCGGCATCGATCGCGTCGGTCTTCGCCCGCCGGCCGAGCGCCTGCGCGTAGTGACGCACCTGCGCCGGGTTGACCACCGCCAGCGGCAGGCCGGCACCGCCAACCGCCGCGGCAACCGTCATCTCGAAGCCGCCGGTCGCCTCGACCGCGACCAGAAGCGGCTGAAGCGACCGCAGCCGATCGACCAAAGCCGCCAGTCCTTCGCCGTCGCGCGCGACGGCGAAGGTCTCCCCCGTTGGCCGCACATGCACGTCCAACCGGTCCTTCGATACATCGATGCCAACATACTTCGCGTCCATCGAAGCCCTGCCTTGCTTAACCGGGCTCGCGCTGCGGCCCACACGACTGTCCGGGTTCAATGGATCGGCAATGGGAGAGCCAGGCTGAGCGACGGGCTTCCTGGCCCCAGGATGAGCCGGTCTCCCCACTGCCACCGCACCCACCACTCTAGCCGATGCGGCCGCTTCCGACTTACAAGGATGAGGTATCTTCTTAGTGCCATGACAAATCTCCCTCATTCTGAGCGGAGCGCGCGCCAGCGCGCGCAGTCGAAGGACGCACGGCGCCGATGCAGCATGACCCTCCGTCTCCGGAGCGGGATTTCCCGCTCCGCCTCATCGGCCGCTTTCTCGTCGCCAGGGTTGCCGGCGCGATGGCGTGGCAAATGGAGGGGGTGGCGCTCGGCTGGTACGTCTATGCCCTGACCGACAGCGCCTTCGATCTCGGCCTCATCGGCCTTGTCCAGTTCGTGCCGTTCGCCGGGCTCGTGCTGTTCGCAGGCCACGCCGTCGACCGCTTTCCGCGCCGCACCGTGGTGATGACGGCGCTCGCCGGCGACAGTTTGTGCAGCATCGTCATCGCGGTTTTGGCGCTCACCGGCGCGGGCGGTGCGGCACCGGTCTTTGCCGCAGTCGCGGGCTACGGCGCCTGCCGCGCGTTCGAGCAGCCGGCGATGCAGTCGTGGCTTCCCGGCCTGGTCGAGGCGAAGGCCTATCCGCGCGCCGCCGCGTGGAACTCGCTCGCAAGCCAGGCCGCGATCATCCTCGGGCCGGCCTTGGGCGGCGTGCTCTATCTCCTGGGACCGCCGGTGCCGTTCGTGTGCGCAGCAGTGCTGCAGCTGTTCGGCCTCGCCGCCGCCGCGACGCTTCGCAGCCGGACTCAAGGCACGGGCGCGCCGCTATCGTGGCATGCGCTGCTCGACGGCGTCCGCTTCATCGCCCGGAACGAGGCGGTGCGCGGCGCGATCTCGCTCGATCTCTTCGCCGTGCTGTTCGGCGGCGCGACCGCGCTGCTGCCGATCTTCGCGCGCGACATCCTGGCGACCGGCCCGGCCGGGCTCGGCCTCTTGCGCAGCGCGCCGGCCTTGGGCGCGATCGTCACCGGCTTCGTGCTGACGAGGCATCCCCCCGACCGGCGCGTCGGCTCGCGCATGTTCGTCGCGGTCGCGATCTATGGCGCGGCGACGCTGATCTTCGGCCTGTCGCAAATCCTGTGGCTGTCGCTTGCGGCGCTCGTCGCCGTGGGCGCGGCCGACATGCTGAGCGTCGTCATCCGCCAGACCCTCGTGCAGGTGGTCTCGCCCGACCCCATTCGCGGCCGCGTCACCGCCGTCAACTCGCTCTTCACCGGCACGTCGAACCAGCTGGGCCAGTTCGAATCGGGCGTCACCGCTGCATGGTTCGGGCCGGTCGGCTCGGTCGTGCTGGGCAGCGCTGCAACGCTCGTCATCGTCGCGCTGTGGGCGCGCTGGTTTCCCGGATTGAAGCGCATGGACCGTCTTGCGGGTGCCGCCGAGCCAGTGGACATGGCGCGAGAGCCCGTGTCAGGATCGCTCGATCCAATCTGAAGGAGCCTGCCTTGCTGACGCTCTTCTACGGCCCCGGCGCGTGCTCGATGGCGTCCCACATCGTGCTCGAGGAAAGCGGCGAGAAATACGAGCCGCGAAAGGTCAACCTCGCCGGCGGCGAGCAGCGCACGCCCGAATATCACAAGATCAACCCGCATGGCCGCGTGCCGGCGCTCAGGCTCGACGACGGCGACGTCATCACCGAGAACACGGCGATCCTGCCCTATCTCGGCAAGCGCTTCAAATTGTGGCCGAGCGATCCCAAGGCGGAATCGCACTCGCTCGAGACGATCGGCTGGTTCGCCTCGTCGGTCCATCCGGCGCACGGCCATGTCGGCCGGCCCGAGCGCTATTCCGCAGACCCGTCGGCATATACCGGCATCAAGGAGGCCGGCCTCAAAACCTTCCACGAGTGCCTGAAGGAGATCGATCAGCGCCTTGCCGGGCGGCAATGGCTCGGCGATCAGTTCTCGGTGCTCGATCCCTATGGTTTCGTGTTCTACACCTGGGGCGTGCGGCGCGAGCTGCCGATGGCCGAGCTCAAGAACTACACCGCCTTCAAGGACCGCATGGTGGCGCGCCCGGCGGTGCAGCGCGTGCTGCAGGACGAGGGCGTGAAGGTTTAGCTCACTTCGCCATCGCCTTGCGCTTCCACAGCTCCCACGGGCGGTGCAGCATGCGGTCGTTGACCGCAGCGCCCGCCCGCGCCTCCTCGGGCGTGAGATAGGTCACGCGCCCGAGGCGCATCGCCTCGGACTGGAGCCGCGCGTTCAGCTCCATGTAGATCGCACGATAGACCGCCTGCTGCAGCGATTGCCCGACCACGACCGAGCCGTGCCCGCGCATCAGCGCCGCCGGTTTCTCGCCCAAGGTCCGGGCGAGCGCCTTGCCGAGCTTGCCGTCGGTGATGAGCAGGTTCGTGGCGCGTCCGGCGAAGCGGCGGATCTCGAACACGGGAACGCCTTCGCCCAAAAACCCGGTCATGTGGTAGAGCGGCTTGAGCTTCACCGACGTGGCGCCGAACGGCACGAGATTGGGCGAATGGCTGTGCACCACCGCTTGCACGTCGGGCCGCACGCGATAAATCTCGCCGTGGATGAAGCGCTCGAGGAACACGGCGCGGCCCTTGGGCTCCGCGGGCGTGCCGTCGAGATCGAATGCCATGATGTCGCGCGCCTCGACCAGGCCGGCGGCCATGCTGCGCGCGAGCCAGAAGCGCCGCGGATCGCCCGGATCGCGCACGCTGACATGGCCGAAGCCATCGAGCACGCCCTCGCTGAAGAGGATGCGGTTCGCCGCGACGAGATCGGCAATGAGCGTCTTGTCCATGGTCACTTGCCTTCGAAGCGGGCCGGGCGCTTTTCGAGAAAGGCGGTCATGCCCTCGCGAAAATCCTTGCTCATGTAGCACATGAGGACGAGGTCATCGCCCTCGCCCCTGGCGACGCGCGGCCTGAGGCGCAGGAGCGCCTCCTTGGTCGCCCTGAGCGTCAGCGGCGCGTGGCCCGCGACGAGCCGCGCCAGTTCGTCGGCGCGCGCCGCGAGGGCATCCGCATCCGGCAGAACCTCGCTCACGAGGCCGATGGCGCGCGCTTCCTCGCTTGCTATGAGCCGCGCGGTGAACACGATGTCCTTGACCCGCGCGGCCCCGAGCAGGAAAGCGAGCCGCGCGTAATTGCTCATCGACAGGCAATTGCCGAGCGTGCGCGCGACCGGGAAGCCGAAGCGGAGATTGGCCGCGCCGATGCGCAGGTCGCAGGCCGACGCGAGCGCCGCCCCCGCCCCGGTGCAGGCGCCGGCGATCGCGGCAATGGTCGGAATGGGACAGCGCTCGAGCGCGTCCACCACGCGGTCGATGCGCTCCTCATAAGCGAGCGCGTCTTCGGGCGCGGCAAAGGCGCGGAACTGGCCGATGTCGGTGCCGGCGGCAAACGCCTCGCCGCCCGCGCCGGTGACGATCATCGCGCGCAGCGCCGGGTCCCGGCCCGCCTCGGAGCAAAATCGCTCGAGCCGGTCGTACATGTCGAAGGTGAGGGCGTTGCGCGCCTTAGGCCGGTTGAAGGTGACACGGGCGATGGCGCCCTCCGCGCGCAACAGAAGATCGTCGCTCACCCCGTGTCTCCTCGGCGGTTGCGGGCACTATGACACACCGGTTGCGCCGCGGCGCTGCTATAGTCCGAACACCGTATCGGGGGGTACGGAGTAATGGCTGCGGGCACGCGGCGGGCGCGCCGCCGCACGGCCAAAGAGCACGGACCCGATCCCGTTGACATTCATGTCGGCAGGCAGCTTCGGCTTGCCCGCACGCTCGCGGGAATGACCCAGGCCGTGTTCGGACGCCGGCTCGGCATGAGCTTCCAGCTCGTGCAGAAATATGAGCAAGGCGAAATCCGCATTGCCGCCGGCCGGCTCTACCGAATGGCGCGCCTCCTCGACAGGCCGGTGGCGTTCTTTTTTGCCGGCCTTGCCGCCGGCGGCGAGCAGCTCGATGCGCTGGCGCAGCTGGAGATCGAGCTGGTGCGGGCCTTCCGGGGCATCGCCAAGCGCGACGTGCAAAACCGCTTCGCGGCGCTCGTCAAGGATATGGCGGGTCGAAAACCGCCCGGGCCGAAATCGCGGGCGAAGCGAGCTCCCAGCGCAAAAGAGTGACCCGGCAAAATCTCCTTGTGCTTTCTCCTGCGCCGGGGCAGTGTGCCCATTAACAAATGGAGGAGGCGTCCATGCGGGAAGAGCCCAACAATGGGCTGGACGTACGCATGCTGTGTGCGATGCCCATGCAGGGCCGGGTCCGTCCAGAGGAAATCATGCGCCGCAAGCTGATGCAGAAGATGATGGCGCGCCGCGAGCGTCGCGCTGCTGCCACGGCCAAAAGCGTTCGTCGCGCCGTCTGAGTTTTTGGGGGGAGCCCGTCCGGCTCCCCTTTTGATTCCTGTTTATTCGATGATGTGATCGGCGCGTACCAGCAGCGATGCTGGTAGCTCGATCCCGAGCGCCTTCGCCGCCCCGACATTTACGACCAGCTCGAACACCGTCGGCTCCTCGATCGGCAGTTCGGCGGGCTTCGACCCATGCAAAATGCGGTTGACGTAATAAGCGGCGCGGCGGTGGAGCGCCGCGAGATCGGCGCCGTAGGAGACGAGCCCGCCCGCCTCGCAGAACTCGCGATCGTCATAGACCGCCGGCAGACGATGCGAAGCGGCCAGCAGCGCGATCTCCCTCCGGCCGCTGACGACGATGGGATTGCGCAGCGGCATCAGCGCGCCAGCGCCAGCCGCCGTGGCTGCGGTGAATGCGGCGGGGAAATCGTCGGTTCCGCGCACTGCAAGCGGCACGACATCGAGCGCGAGGGCCGCCGCCGCTTCCTTGGCCTGCGCCAGCAGGTGCGCGCGTCGATCACAACGTCACGGCCATCGACATGGCCGAGCGCGCGCATGCCGTCGAGGAAGGCATCGAATTCGACCTGGGAGCCGCTGTTCTCGATGCCGAGAAAACCCACGACCGGCAGCGCCGCTTGCGCGGCGGCGAAAGGAGCGCGGAGAAAAGGTGCGGCAAGCGCGGCCGCGAGGAAGCGGCGACGGCTCATTGGGACCTCCACACCAAGGCCGCACATGGCGGCAGCTTCCACCGCCGACAGAGACATTGGCAAGACCCCTCTCGCATGCTCCACTCTTTCCCCGGAGGAGGGCCCGTCATGAAGACCGAAACCGTCACGCCCGAGATTATGGAGAAGCGGACCGTCCGGTTCCGCAACCTCGCATCCTATCAGCAGCAGCACGAGCAGGCCGGCATCCCGGACGCCGCCTTCGACACCGTCGCGGCGCGTCGGGTCTATCCTGTGATGGTGCCGGAAGCCTATTCCGGGCGCAGCGCCATGGCGCCCCTCAAAGGCGCGCCGGGCCTCGCCGTCACGATCGCCGAATGTCCGCCCGGCAATGGCGCCGGGCTCCACGCGCACGAGCAGAGCGTCGAGAATTTCTTCTGCCTCGACGGCAGCTTCGAGATCGGCTGGGGCGACCAGGGCGAGCACCGCACCGTGCTCGAGCCGATGGACTTCATCTCGATCCCGCGCGGCGTCTGCCGCAGCTTCAAGAATGTCGGCGACAAGACCGCGCGCCTGCTCGTCATCATCCAGATCCTGGGCGAGGAACAGGCCGACCGCGTGCATTACACGCCGCAAGTGGGCGACGAGATCGCACGCCGTCACGGCGGCGACGCGCTCGCCGCGCTCTCGCGCATCGGCTTCAAGTTCGACGCCGGCGTAACGTCTTAGTGTCGCAGGATTCACTTGCCAGCGGGCGCCCGCCCGCGCAACCATCCTCGCAAAGGAAGCCGCGCGGCATGGCTCACCCGCGCGGGCGTGACGTGGAGGAGGCGTAGATGAGCGACAGACCATCCGGGCCGCGCTGCGCGGCACTCGTCGGTCCCTATCTCTCGGGCAAGACGACGCTGCTCGAGGCGCTGCTCTTCGCGGCCGGCGCCACCACGCGGCGCGGCACGCAGAAGGACGGCAACACGGTCGGTGACCACACGCCCGAGGCGCGCGCGCGGCAGATGTTGACCGAGATCAATGCCGCCCACGCCACTTACCTCGGCGACCGCTGGTATTTCCTCGACTGCCCCGGCTCGGTCGAGCTCGCCTGGGAGGCGCAGTGCGCCATGCTCGCCGCCGACGTGGCCGTGGTGGTGTGCGAGCCCGAGCCCGACCGGGCGCTGACGCTCGGGCCGATCTTCAAGTTCCTCGACGACAATTCGATCCCGCACATGCTGTTCATCAACAAGCTCGACACCGCGTCGGCGCGGGTGAGCGAGGTGCTGGCGGCGCTGCAATCGGTCTCGGCGCGCCCGCTGGTGCTGCGCCAGGTGCCGCTGCCCGGGCCCGAGAACTCGATCGCTGGCTATGTCGATCTGGTGAGCGAGCGCTGCTACCGCTACCGCCCCGGCCAGGCGTCCGACCTCGTCAAGCTGCCGGACGACGTCGCCGACGAGGAAAAGCAAGTTCGCGCCGGCCTGGTCGAAAAACTCGCCGATTACGACGACAAGCTTTTGGAGCAGCTGCTCGAGGATGTGCAGCCCTCGAAGGAGGAGATCTATCGCCAGCTGACCCAGAATTTGCGGCGCGATGCGCTCGTGCCGGTGTTTTTGGGCGCCGGCCAGCTGGATCACGGCATCCGCCGCCTGTGGAAGGCGCTCCGCCACGAGACGCCGGGTGCTGCCGCGACGGCCCAGCGGCTCGGCCTCGATCCGGCGGGCAAGGACACGGTCGCGAACGTCATCAAGACCTATTTCCCGCCGCACACCGGCAAGCTGTCGCTGGTGCGGGTGTGGTCGGGGCAGGTGAGCGAAGGCATGAGCCTCAACGGCGCGCGCGTCGCGGGCGTGCTGCGCCTCCAGGGCGCGCAGAGCGAAAAGCTGCATGCCGCCGGGCCGGGCGACGTCGTCGCCCTGGCGCGGATGGAGGGGATCGCGACCGGCACGGTGCTCTCGACCGGCACGCCGCCCGAGATCAGGAAGGCGCCGCAGCCGCGCCCGGTCTATGGCCTCTCGGTCCATGCCGAAAAGCGCGCCGACGACGTGAAGCTCACGCCCGCGGTCGGCCGCCTGATCGAGGAAGACCCGACCCTCATGCTCGAGCAGAACGCGGACCTCCAGGAAATGGTGCTGTGGGGCCAGGGCGACATTCATTTGCAGATCGCGATGGACCGGCTCAAGTCGAAGCACAATCTCGCGGTCGCCTCGAAGCACCCGCAGGTCCCGTACAAGGAGACGATCAAGCGCGGCGTGCAGCAGCATTCGCGCTTCAAGCGCCAGTCGGGCGGGCACGGCCAGTTCGCCGACATCCAGATCGAGGTGAAGCCGCTGCCGCGCGGCACCGGCCATAGCTTCATCGATGCGGTGGTGGGCGGCGCCATCCCGCGCAACTACATCCCGGCGGTCGAGGAAGGCGTGATGGATTACATGCGCCAGGGCCCGCTCGGATTCCCCGTGGTGGACGTGTCGGTCACTCTCACCACCGGCCAGTTCCACGCGGTCGACAGCTCGGACCAGGCCTTCAAGACCGCGGCGCGCCAGGGCATGCAGGAGGCGATGCCGAAATGCGAGCCGGTGCTGCTCGAGCCCATTCACTATGTCGATATCTCGGTGCCGAACGCCTTCACCTCGCGCGTCCAGCGCATCGTCTCGGGCCGGCGCGGCCAGCTTCTGGGCTTCGACGCCAAGCCCGGCTGGGACGGCTGGGACCTCGTCACCGCGCACCTGCCGCTGTCGGAGATGCACGACCTCATCGTCGAACTGCGCTCGGTGACGCTCGGCACGGCGACATATTCCGACCGCTTCGACCATTTGCAGGAACTGACCGGGCGGCTTGCCGACAAGGTGATCCAGTCGAAATCCGAGACGGCGGCGCAGTAAAATTCGCTGTCATTGCGAGCGCAGCGAAGCGATCTTCGGGGGGATTGCTTCGCAGCATTCGGCTTCTCGCAATGACTGGGCTTAACAGGGGGAGGAAACCATGCGTCGGATCGCTGTTATCGTAGCCGCGCTCGCGCTCGTGACAACGCAGGCGCGGGCCGAGACGATCAAGCTCGCGGTGCCGCAGCGCGGCTCGTGGGGCACGTCCTACACCGACCTCGGCGTCCGCCAGGGCTTCTTCAAGGCTGCCGGGCTCGACATCGAGATCACGTACACCGAGGGCGGCGCGTCCAACGAACAGGCGGTGATCTCGGGCAGCGTCGACATCGCGATCGAGACGGGCTTCCTCGGCATCCTCGCGGCCTACGTCAAGGGCGCGCCGGTGCGCGTCATCTCGCCCGCCTCGACCGGGGCGCCCGAGGTGTTCTGGTACGCCACTGCGGGAAGCGGGCTCAAGAGCCTCAAGGACGCGCACGGCAAGAGCGTCGGCTTCTCCAATCCCGGCTCGTCGAGCAACCTCATCCTGCTGCAGCTTCTGAAAGAAGCGGGCGTCACCGACGCGAAGCTCGTGCCGGTCGGCGCCTCGCAGAACGGGCTGCCGCTGGTCATGACCGGACAGCTCGACATCTGCTATGCCGTGCCGCCGGTAGGCCTGCCCGAACTGCAGCAGAAGACCATCGTGGAGGTCGCGAGCGGCAACGACAGCGCGGCGGTGCGGAACGAGACGGTGCGCGTCAACGCCGCCAACCTCGCGAGCCTGCAGGCGAAGCGCGACGCCATGGCGCGCTTCATTCGCGCCTATGCGAAATCGCGCGACTTCGCCTTCACGGATGCGGGCGTCGCAGATTATGCCAAGTTCACCGAGCAGCCGATCGAGCTCGTGCGCTACATGGTCGCCAATTTCGAATCGAAGGAGCAGGGCCAGCTGCACGAGATCAAGGGCATCGACCGCGTGATCGACGAGGCAGTGGCGGCCAAGCGCCTCTCCAAGCCGATGCAGCCCGACGAGCTCAAAGGCATGTTCGACTTCGTGGCGCCCGACGCGAACTAGCTGTGGAGCCTCAACAGGTTGTCCCCGGATAGACCGAGGCGGCTGATGGGTGGTTTTGCTGCCAAGCTACCATGTGGTCGATGCCAGTTATAGCGATGCAGCCATCGCGGCAGCTCGACGGTTCGCTGGTCTGAGTGGGTGTAGGCACGGGCGTAAGCCCACTCCCTGAGCGCTGTTTGGATGAAGCGCTCGGCCTTTCCATTAGTCTGCGGCGTATAGGCCCTGGTGCGAATGTGCTTGAGGCCGAGCCTTCGGCAGGCGTCGCGGAAAGCGAAGGATCTATAGCAGGACCCGTTGTCGGTCATGACGCGATCGACCGTAACGCCGAGTTCGGCATAGTAGGCGACAGCGGCGTCCAAGAAGGCCACGGCGCTGCCCTTGCGCTCATCGGACATAACCCGGGCAAAGGCGACCCGCGATGCGTCGTCGATGCAGACGTGGACGAACTCCCAGCCGACGCCGCGATGGCTGCTCTGACCGGTCCGATCGCCGGTGATGCGATGGCCGACCTGGTTGAAACGCCCGAGCTTCTTGATGTCGATATGGATGAGCTCGCCGGGCCGGTCGCGCTCGTATCGCCGGACAGGCTCGGCAGGCTCCAAGGCCTTCAGCCGGTTGAGGCCCAGGCGGCGAAGCACCCGGGACACGGTCGCTTCCGACACGCCGCATTCCGTCGCGATCTGCGCACCAGTCCAGCGTTCGCGGCGCAGCGCCTCGATCCCAACCACGACGACCGCGGGCGTTGGGCGACGCACGCGATGCGGCCGTGAGGAGCGATCGCGCAGGCCCGCTGCACCTTCGGCGTGGAAACGGCGCACCCACCTCCGCACCGTCTTCTCACACACGCCCATCGCTTCCGCGACGAGCCGCGGCGCCTCGCCCTCGACAACGCGCCCTACCATGACCCCTCGACCTGCCGGTGTCAGCCGGGCATTCTTGTGAACGTCCATTCGGCCCCCCCCCCAGGAAAAAGATGCGTTAGCAACATCAGTTTCCTCGGTCGGGACCGAGTGGACAACCTATTGAGAGTTCACAACTAGCGGGCGTTAGCCGCTCCGAAAGATTTGCGGCCCAGACTCCGGCGCCGGGAGGTCCGACGCCGGGGCAACTCATGACCGTCGCAGCGCAATCGCGGATCGCGATCCGGAATCCTGCGGACCGGGACATCCCGGGCCTCGTCGCGCTCGTCAATGTGCTCGCCGCGGAACCGTCGAGCCTCTTCATCATGCCGATCGACGGCGCGGACGGCGCCGCAACGCTTCGCGCCCATCTCGCCGCGGTGGCGACCTCCGGCAACGAGGCAGTGCTGGTGGCGGAGCGCCACGGCGAGATCGCCGGGCTTCTGACGGCGACGCGCGGGTTTCATCCGGCAAAGCGCGGCGTCGCCACGATCGGCATCGGCGTCAGGCCGTCGGACCGCGGTCGCGGCATCGGCCGCGCGCTCATGGCGGCGATCGAGGCATGGGCCGGGGGCGCCGGCATCCATCGCCTCGAGCTCACCGTCGTCGCCACGAACCGCGCCGCAATCGCGCTCTATCGAAGCTGCGCCTACGAGACGGAAGGCGTCCTGCGCGCGAGCGTGCGGATCGACGGCCAGGCGGTCGATCAGATTCTGATGGCGAAATTGCTCTAGGCCGAAACCGGATCGAACTGGGTCGCGAGATCGCCGGCGAACGCCATCGCGCCCACATGAGTGAGGCGGCTTTCGAGATCGAGCCAGATCTCGCCGCCAAGCGCCGTCCAGCGCCGGCAGAAGGCATAATCCTCGGACAGATAGAGTCCGGTCTCCGGCTCGATCATGCATTCGAAGAGAGCGAAGCGATTGGCGCTCGCCGTGAGCGGATCGGCACTCGTGCTGGTGCGGCGGTATCTGAGCTCCGGATGGGCGGCACAGAGCTGCTCGAGCGCGCTGCGCTGGATCATGAGGAACCCGGTGCCGACCGAACGCGCCTTGGCGAAGCCCTGGCGCGTCACGATGCGCTCGGGATCGTTGACCTCGAACACATAGCGCAGCGCTGCCGCTTCCGGCTTGGCGCGCCCCAACGCTACGACGCGGGCGAGCCGCGCCCAGTCGATCGACTTCGTCGGATAGGCGCAAGCCGCCATCTCGGCGCCGAGATCCATGAGGCGGAACACCTGCTCGGGCGCGAAACCGATATCGGCGTCGATGAACAGCAGGTGCGTCGCGTGCGGCCGGTCGAGAAAATGCGCGACGACGTCCGCCCGCGCGCGCGTGATGAGCGCGTCGCCGCCCAAAAGCAGCCACTCGAAATCGATGCCCCGCCCGGTGCACGCCGCCTGGAGCTGCATCAGGCTGTTGGCGTAGGCTGAGGTGACGAGGCCGCCATAGCATGGCGTGCCGACGACAAGGCAGGGACGCATCGCGCGACACTAGGCACAGTATGGTTTACCACCGGTTAACCGCCGTGCGGCTTGCGGCGCTCACCGGAATCTGCCATAGCCGCGGACGATGACGCGCACGCGCGAAGCCGTGCTCGAGACGCTCGACGCGCAACTGGAGGCCGAGCCGCAGGCGCTCGACCCGCGCATTCGCCGCGCCGGGATTTTGGCCGCGCTTGGTCGGTTCGACGAGGCGCGGAGCGACTACCTCGCCGTGCTGGCGCAAGACGCTGCGCATCTTGGCGCGCTCAACGATCTCGGAACCCTCCTCCATGCGACCGGATACCTGAGCGCCGCGCGCACGTGCTACGGCGAGGCGGTGGCACGGCATCCCGACGCGCCCCTGCCGCGGGTCAATCTCGCCAACATGCTGCTCGACGAGGGCGATGTCGCGGCGGCCCGCGCGCACTATGAGATCGCGCTCGCGCGCGCGCCGGATCTGGCCGAGGCGCATCAGGGCATGGCACGCGTTCTGGCCGAGAGCGGCGATGACGAAGCGGCGGCGCGGCACCGCCGTCAGGGCTTTCGCGACCGCGATCTCGTCGAGCTTCCGTGGCACGGCGCGGGCGGCGGCGTGCGGCTGCTCCTCGTGGTCGCGGCCGCCGGAGGCAATGTTCCGACCCGCTTCCTGATCGACCAAAGCATCTACCACACGACCGTCCTGGTCGCCGATTTCTTCGATCCGGCCAAAGCCCTGCCGCCGCACGACCTGGTCTTCAACGCGATCGGCGACGCCGATCTCGCCCAGCGCGCGCTCGAAGCGGCAGCATCGCTCCTCGCGAAGACCGCGGCGCCGGTCGTCAACCCGCCGCGCGCCGTGCTGACGACGGGGCGCGCGGCAATCGCCGGACGCATGGCGGGACTGGCCGGCGTCGTGGCGCCCCGCACCGCTTCCTTCGCGCGCGCCGCGCTCGAGGCCCAAGGGGCGGCGCTGCTGCGCCGGGAGGGATTCGAGTTTCCGCTGCTGCTGCGCCGGCCGGGCTTCCACACCGGCCGGTTTTTTCTCCGCGTCGAGCGCCCGGACGGGCTCGCGGCGGCGCTTGCCGAGCTTCCCGGCGCAGACCTCACGGCGATCGCCTTTCTGGACGCGCAGGGGGCCGACGGCTTGGTGCGCAAGTACCGCGTCATGGCGGTCGAAGGCCGGCTCTATCCGATGCATCTCGCGATCGCCTCCGACTGGAAGGTCCATTACTTCACCGCCGGCATGGCGGAGCGCGCCGATCACCGGGCCGAGGAAGCCCGATTTCTGGCCGACATGCCCGGGACGATCGGGCCCGGGGCCGTGGCCGCGCTTGGGCGAATCGCCGACCGGCTCGCGCTCGATTACGGCGGCATCGATTTCGGCCTCGGCCGCGGCGGCGAGGTCCTGCTGTTCGAGGCGAACGCCACCATGGTGGTCAACCCGCCCGAGCCCGACCCGCGCTGGGACTATCGCCGCGACGCGGTCGCCCGGATCCGCGATGCGGTGGCTGCGATGCTCGCCCGCCGGGCCGGTGTCTCACAGGCAATTCACTTGCCGTGAGCGGAGGACGGGGCTAACCGTGGCTTGGCCAGGAAGGAGCCTGCCATGCTGATCAAGATGAAACGCGGCTGGGAGTTGCGCGAGAGCGAAGTGACGCCCGAGCGGGTCTTCCTCGACCGCAGGCGCATCGTCCAGGCCATGGGAATGGGCGCGCTCATTGCCGCAACCGGCGGCCTCGCATCGACCGCGCGCGCCGACCAGACGCCGCCGCCCGATCCCTCGGCCGGGCTCTATCCGGCGAAGCGCAACGAGCGCTACACGCTCGACCGGCCGATCACCGACGAGAAGCTTTCGACCCACTACAACAATTTCTACGAATTCACCGAGGACAAGGACGTCGACGCCGACGCGCTGCCGATCCGGCCGTGGACCGTCCAGATCGACGGCATGGTCGAAAAGCCGATGACGCTCGACATCGACGATCTTTTGAAGCGGATGACGCTCGAGGAGCGGCTCTATCGCCACCGCTGCGTCGAGGCGTGGTCGATGGCGGTGCCGTGGAGCGGCTTTCCGCTCAAGGATTTCGTGGCGCTTGCGAGCCCCCTCGGCAGCGCCAAGTACGTGCGCTTCGAGACCTTCCAGAACTCCAAGGTGGCGCCCGGCCAGAAGGAGTTCTGGTATCCGTGGCCTTATATCGAGGGCCTGACCATGGACGAGGCGACCAACGAATTGGCCTTCATGGTCACCGGCATGTACGGCCACCCCGTGCCGCGCCAGGACGGCGCGCCCCTGCGCGTCGCGGTTCCGTGGAAATACGGCTTCAAGTCAGGAAAATCGATCGTCAAGGTCACCTTCACCGACCAGCGCCCCAAGACCTTCTGGGAAGCGCTGCAGAGTTCGGAATACGGCTTCTGGGCCAACGTCAACCCGGAGGTACCGCATCCGCGCTGGAGCCAGGCGACCGAGCGCGTCCTCGGCGGCGATCAACGCCAGCCGACGCTGATCTGGAACGGCTATGGCGAGTATGTCGCGCACATGTATGACGGGCTGAAGGGCGAACGGCTCTTCGTGTGAGCGCGCCCGTCATATGACGTGGAAGGACCCAACCCGCCTGCGCCGGCGTTTAATTGGCAGGTAAGGTAGCCTTGCCCTGTCAGCAGCTTGTGGTTTAGAATTAGCGAAATACTGCTAATAGGAGCGTCTGATGCGTCTATCAGTTGGGATTTCGCTTGCCGCCGCGCTCGCTTTGGCCGCCTGCGGCACCACCCCCACCGAGCGCGCGACGACCGGCGCCGGGATCGGCGCGGCCGGCGGCGCGGTCGCAGGCGCGCTGCTCGGCGCCCCCCTGATCGGCGCCGCTGTGGGCGGCGCGGCCGGTGCGACCGTCGGCGCCGTGACCGATCCGAACGACATCTATCTCGGCAAGCCGGTCTGGAAGTAAGGCGAACCGTTCCTTAACCCGATCAGAGCAGTCTGGGCGCCGGATCTAGCTTCCGGCGCCCTATTCCTGCCCCATTCCGGACAAAGATTGGCGGTAGGATCGCGCTGTCCCTTGTGATCGGATCTGGGTTTTCATGCGCTCTCGTTCCCCTGCCGCCGCCGTTCCCGTAACGCCTGCCGACGATGCCCGCCGCGAGCCGAGCCTCGCCCGGCAGGCCGCGCCGTCCGTCGCGCGCCTGGCCGCGGAGGGTGCATCGGCGGCGAAGCCGCTCCGCGCCGGAGAGCGCCTCGCCGTTCTGTCGTCGAGCGCGGCGCCGGACGGAGGCCGCGAGGGAATGGGCGTCCTCGCCAAGCTCGGCCTGGCGCTCGTCGGCATTCTCGCGCTGATCGGCGCCTTCACCCTCGTGCGGTTCTTCGCCGGCCTTTAGGCGCCGCCCTTCCCGTGCTAGTAATCCTTCCCTGAGGCGGGCTCGCCGCCGGGAGGACAAGCATGGCCAAGCTTCGTCATATCGCGATCGCCACCAAGGACCCGGTCAAGACCGCGGAATTCTACAAGAAGGCTTTCGACTTCAAGGAAATCGCGCGGACGCCGATGGGCAACCCGCTGGCCGACGGCGTGTTCCTGAGCGACGGCACCATCAATCTCGCCATCCTCAAGTTCAAGACCGACCAGCTCGGCAAGGGCATGGACTTCACCGGCGTGCATCATTTCGGCGTGCTGGTCGAGGATGCCGACCAGGCGATGGCGAAGCTCGAGGCGCTCGGCGGCGAATGCTTCATGAAGCCGTCGCCGGAAGAGCGCATGGGCTATTTCGAGATCAAGTTCCGCGGGCCGGACGGCACCGTGTTCGACATCGCCGAGCATCCGTGGGGCGGCAGCGCGCCCTTGGACAGCGAGACCGCGCGTATCAAGGAGCGCGAGCCGCAAGCCGCGAAGTAGCTCAGCGGGCCGGCGCTGCGGCGCGCCTGCGGCTCGACCAGAGCCGCAGGCTCGCGAGCGCCGCGTCGGCGAGCCGCGGCAGAAAGACCGGCCGCAACAAGCCCTCGTCCATCACGCTCATGCGGCGCGCGTTCTCGGCGTAGCAATCTTCGAGAAAGCGCCGGAAGGTGAAGCCGTCGAGAAAGACGCCGGCTTGGGTTGCCGCGAAATCGCGGCCGTCATTGGCCTTGGCGCCGCGCCGGGCCGTGCCGACCATGCGCCTCAGCGCGCGCCCGTAAAAGCGCAGCGATGCCGCGCCCCGGCGCCATGCGGCGCCCCTGCCCTGCTGCACCTGCCGGTACGCCATCCAGTTGATGAAGAACACGATGTGCCGCGTCTCCTCGTACATCAGCCGGTCGAAGATCTCGAACATCGAGTCCGGCAGGAAGCCCGCCTCGCGCGCGATCTTGAAGACGCCGAATCCCAGGAACGAATCCATGCACTCGCCGAAGCCGAAATCCTTGAACGCCGTCTCGATGTCGTCCGGGAGGCGCTCCAGCGGCTGCTCGGAGGCGTCGATGCCATAGCGGCGGATCATCACGCGGAGGAGTTCGGCGTGGCGCGTTTCCTCGAAGCCCTGAAGGTCGATCGCCTGTTTCAGCTCGGGATCGGCGACGGTCTCGGAGAACGCCTTGACGATGGCGCCGGCGCGCCGCTCGGTATGGAGAACCTCCTGCCAGAACGGCACCGCGCGCAGCCGCGCCAACGCGGCTTCGTCGAGTTCGGGCCACGCCAGCTCATCCGGCACGTAATCCTGGTATGTCGTGTGGAAATGGCGGCAGAACAGCGCCTTGTGCGCTTCCGACCCGATCGCTACCGCCGCGTCCATTGAGCCTCGCATCGCATCCATGCCCCGCGCCGCTAACGCGCCGGCGTCGAGCCGTTGCGCTCGCCAACCTTGCGCAGCAGGAAGTCGCGGAACACGGCAATGCGCTTCGAGGTGCGCAGCTCCTCGGGATAGACGAAATAGGCCTCGATCTCGGGCCCCTGCAGCTCCGGCAGAATGCGCACGAGATCGCTCGTCTCGCGCTCCATGAAATCGGGCATGGCGGCGATGCCGAGGCCGCTTTCGATCGCGCGGAAGATCGCGTAGAGGTTGTTCACCGCCATGATCGGCCGCCGCTCGCGCCCATCGGCGCCGGCCTCGATGAGCCAGTTCACGTAGCGCACCGGCGGGCGCGAATCGCCGCCGTAGATGATGATCCGGTGCTTGTCGAGATCCTCGGGCTTTTGCGGCGTGCCGTATTTCTTCAGATAGTCGCGCGAGGCGAACACCAGGTTGCGCACCGTCATGAGGTGGCGCTGCACCAGGTCGGGCTGGCGCGGCGGCGACATGCGGATCGCCACGTCGGCCTCGCGCATCGACAGATCGAGCTCGCTGTCGTCCAAGACGAACGACACCTCGATCTCGGGATAGAGGTCCAAAAATTCGCGCACGCGCGGCACGAGCCAGGCCGAGCCGAACGCAACGGTGGTCGTCACCTTGAGCGGCCCCTTCGGCCGGTCCTTCGATTCCGACAGCATCGCCTCGGTCATGGCGAGCTTGGCGAACACCTCGCGCGCGGTGCGGTAGAGGAGATCGCCCTGCTCGGTCAGGATGAGGCCGCGGGCATGGCGATGGAACAGCGGGACCGACAGGCTTTCCTCGAGCGCGCTGATCTGCCGGCTCACGGCGGACTGGCTCAGATTGAGCGCCTCGCCGGCATGCGTGAAGCTGCCGGCCTCGGCGACGGCGTGAAAGACCCGCAGCTTGTCCCAATCCATTGGTTGGATCGCCACGGCGTTTTTGACCTGTTCTATTCTAGCCTATTCTACGGGGACGAGCGCCGCGGCATCCAGTGCAGCCAGGAACTTCTCGGCCTCGAGCGCCGCCATGCAGCCCATGCCGGCTGCCGTCACGGCCTGGCGGAAGACCTTGTCGCGCACGTCGCCGGCGGCAAAGACGCCGGGAACGTCGGTCGCCGTCGAATCCGGGCGGGTGAGGATGTAGCCCTCGGGATCGAGCGCAAGCTGGCCGCGGAACAGCTCGGTCACGGGGGTGTGGCCGATGGCGACGAAGACGCCGTCGCACGCAAGCTCGCGCACGACGCCTGTCTTGACGTTTTTGAGCGCCACGCCCGTGACCCGTTGCGGCTCCCCGCCGCCGACGATCTCCTCGACGACGCTGTCCCAGATGACGGCAATCTTCGGATTGGCGAAGAGCCGCGCCTGCAGGATTTTCTCGGCGCGCAGCGCGTCGCGGCGGTGGATCAAGCGTGACGCGGGTCGCGTGGTTGGTGAGATAAAGCGCCTCCTCGACCGCGGTATTGCCGCCGCCCACCACCACGACTTCCTTGCCGCGGAAGAAGAACCCGTCGCAGGTGGCGCAGGCCGAGACGCCGAGGCCGCTGAGCAGCTCCTCGCTCGGCAATCCCGAGCCAGCGCGCCTGCGCCCCGGTGCAGATGGCGAGCGCGTCGGCGACATAGCTATCGCCCGAATCGCCGATGCAGACGAACGGCCGCGCGCCGAGATCGGCCTTGACGATGAGGTCGCTCATGCAGCGCGTGCCGACATGCTCGGCCTGCTTGTACATCTGCTCCATGAGCCAGGGGCCCTGGATCACCTCGGCGAAGCCCGGATAGTTCTCGACGTCGGTGGTGATCGTGAGCTGCCCGCCCGGCTGCATGCCCAAGCACGAGAATGGGCTCGAGATTGGCGCGCGCGGCATAGATCGCGGCGGTGTAGCCCGCGGGGCCGGAGCCGATGATGAGGAGCTTGGTGCGGTATTGGGTCATGGCGCGTCAGAAGCCGAACATGTGGTCGAGGCTGAAGGCGCCGCGCGCGCCGAGGAGTCCGTGATAGCCGAAGAGCCGGCAGGTCGTGTCGCGCACGATGATATAGGCATCCTCGCCGGCGCGCGCGCGCGTTCGCCTCATCGAACGTGTCGCGATAGCGCCACAGACGCGAGCCCGAGCACGGGATCGCGAGCGCGGCGCGCGCGATCTCGGATCCGGCGCGGTCATGCAGCACGAGATCGGTTTGGCTCGTGCCGTGCCACGGCGTCGAGGCGGGATAGATCAGGTGGCAGATCGTATCGTGCCCGCTCGATCCGAGCCGCAGGAAGAGCCGCGTCGAAAGCCCGGGCGCGCGGCCGGAATAGGATTGCGGCTCGCCGCGATAGGTCAGCACGGTGTTGAACACGTGCGCGCCGAAGCTCGTCTCGGCCTCGTGGCCGCTCGCGCGATGCGCGTAGCGGAAGAGCGCGTGCAGCCAGCCGTCGCCCTCGCCGCCCTCGCTGAAATCGTAATTCAGCTCGAGATGGCCGTAGCCGCCGGGCAGATCGGCGCCGTCCAGCACCTCGTCGATGTCGCAACGCGACCGGCATGCCCGCGCGGCAGCCGGCCCAAGAATTTTCGCGCGACCTCGCGCCCGTCGCGGTCGTAGATCGCGAGTGCGATGGGCAGCTCCTGCTGCGCCGTCGCCATCGGCGTCGGCAGCGCCAGCGTGCGGTATTCGCCGAGCGGCAGGACCGGCGCCGGCAGGAGATAGCCCTTGCCCAGGAGATTGCCGAGTTCGGCGAGCTTCGGATCCGGGCGAAGGTCGGTGCGCTCGACATTGACGTGGGCGATGCGCCGCCGCGCGCCGGCCGTCACCTCGTAGCGCGGCCGCACGAAATATTTGCCGGCGCGCACCTCGATCTGCTGCGGCCAGCGCGCCGCCGGCAGGATCGACGCGACATCGACGGCGCAGGTCGCATAGGGCGCGATCTCGCGCGGAAGATGGCGCACCGCTTCCTCGCCCATGAGGTTGAGCCCGACCGCGCCCGCGGGAATGGCGCAGGGCTGGCTGTTCTGCACCCACAGCGTCACGCTCTCGCCTGCCTGCTGGCGCGGGCAGCCCGGCATAGAAATCGGCCGGCCAGGAATTGGCGTCGTGCGTTGCCGAAAGCGATGGATTGCCCTCGCCGCCCGCGATGTCGAGCGCGTATTTCACCACGTCGTGGCCCTCGGCGCCGATCACGTGCAGGAACAGCTGCCCGGTAAATTCGGGCAAGCCGAAGCGCGCGCCGCACTGCGCGGCTGTCGAGCACGATGGCGCTCATCCCCGGCGGCAGCTCCTCGCGCCATTCGGCGAGCGTCCCGCCCGCGCCATCGAACAGGAGGCACCACAGCGCCGCCGCCGGCGCGCCATAGCCCATCCAGTAATTCGCCGTGACCAGCCGCGTCGAGAGCCCGTCCGCCTCGCGGAAGAAGACGAAATTGGTGGCGAAGTTCAAGGGATCGAGATAGCGCGCGCGATTGCTGAGAAGCGCGTCCGGGATGCGCAGCGCGTCGAGCGTCTCGACCTCGGCGCCCTGCGGCACGAGGTGCTGGATATGGGCGACGAGCCGGGCCGCGTCGAACGCGATCGCCAGCACGAATTTGGCGCGGCATGCGGGCAGTTCGGTCACGGGCTGCGCCGGCAGGCCCAGCACCGCGCGGCCGACATGGCTCACGTCCTGGACGAAGCTGCCGGCAAGCTTGAGCCCGCGCAGATCGTACAGCTCGGCGAGCGCGTCGGCCTGGCCGTCGGGATCGTAGATCGCGACCGCCTCGTCGCCGAGCCGGCGCCGCAGCTCGGCCCAGCGCCGCGCCGCGAGCGGATGCGTCACCGCCTTGAAAAAGGCGTTGCCGCCGCTCGCGTTGTTGAATGTCTCGATGCGCAAGGACATGGAAAATCCGGCCCCTGACTTAGCAAGCACAGGCCGCAAATGCCACCTTTGCCGCCGCGGCGATTCGCGGCAGGCGGCGCCGGTTACGTTTCTCTACCGTCATGGCCGGCCCGAGGACATGCCTTGTGCCGGGCATCCACGGGTCGCTTTATTGGGCCGAGGTAAGTCGTGGATGGCCGGGACAAGCGCGGCCATGACGGAGCAGGATTACCCGGGCGATGAAGGAAACCAGGGCGGGCGGCGCGGCGCGCGCGACGACGGACGAGGGGCGCTACTGGCGCTACGCGCTCAACGCCGTCTTCGCGGTGACGGCGCTGCGGCTCGTCTGGCTCGCGCTCGGCCGGGCCGATCTCTATCCCGACGAGGCGCAGTACTGGTGGTGGTCGACCCATCCCGCCTTCGGCTACTACTCGAAGCCGCCGGTCGTCGCTTGGCTGATCGCGCTCACGACTGCGGTGTTCGGCGACAGCGAATTGGCGGTGCGCCTCGCGGCGCCGGTTCTCCATTTCGCGGCTTCGCTCACGGTTTTTGCGCTGGCCAATCGGCTTTACGGCGCGCGCGTCGCTTCATGGTCGGCGGTCGTCTATGCGACGCTGCCGGGAGTGTCGGCCTCGGCCGTCATCATGTCGACGGACGCACCGCTCATGCTGTGCTGGACGCTCGCGCTCTTCTTCTTCCTGCGCGCGCGGGACGAAGGCGGGCGATGGTGGGTGGCGCTTGGCGTCGCCGCGGGGATCGGCCTCCTGTCGAAATACGCCATGGCCTATTGGCTCGTCTCGGCGCTGCTTTTTCTTCTGGCATTTCGCGACGAGCGCCGGCATGTACCGGCGCTCTTGGGTGCCTCCGCGCTCGCGCTCCTCATCTATGCGCCCAATTTCGCCTGGAACCTCGCGCACGGGTTCGCGAGCTATCGCCACACCGCGGACAACGCATCGTTCCACGGCGTCCTGTTCCACCCCGGCCATTTCCTCTTGTTCTTCGGCTCGCAATTCGGCGTGTTCGGGCCGCTCTTGTTCGCGGCGCTGATCGTGCTGACGGCGCAGGGGAGAAAAATCCTGGCCGACCGGCGCGCGGCGCTCCTCGCCTTCTTCACGTGGCCGGCGCTCGCCATGATGTTCGTCGTGAGCTTTCTGTCGCGCGCCGAGCCCAACTGGGCAGCACCCGCCTATGTCGCGGCGACGGTGCTGGTTGTGGCGGCGCTGGTGCAGCGCGGCTGGCGCTGGGTCGTCGTCGCTTCGGTCGCGCTGCACATTACCGCGGCGGTCGTGCTGTTCGAGGCGGGCGACGCGGCGCGCGCGCTGGGGGTGAACCTGCCGGCGCGCTACGACCCGCTGCATCGCCTGCACGGCTACAAGCGCCTCGGCTTGTCGGTCGGCGCCATGCTGCGCGAGCACCCGGACGCCGTGCTGATCGGCAACGACCGCGAAACCATGGCGGAGCTGCTCTATTACGTGCGCCCGCACCCCCAAAAATTCCTCAAGTGGAACGGCGACGACAACCTGCCGCACGACGGGTTCGACCTCGTGGCGAAGCCCGATCAATTCATCGGCCAGAACGCGGTCGTGGTGAGCCCCGACCCCGAAATCACGCGCATCGTCACGCGCTTTGCCGCGGCCGGGCCGGTGCAGCACATCGTCATTCCCTTGGGCGGCGGCGACAGCCGAAGCTACGTCGTGCGCTATCTCGAGGGCTTCAAGGGTTATCGCTGACCGCGATCCGGATGCCGGCGCGCCGGAACGAGGCCGTAGCCGCCCAGGCCATCGTCCCGGCGAGGAACGCGCCGGCGAGAATATCGCTCAGGTAGTGCAGGTCGAGCACCACCCGGCTCGCCATGACGAGAAGCGCCAGCGCCGCATAAAGCGGCCAGAAGCGCCGCTCGATCGCATAGAGAGCCGCGGCCAGGCTGACGACGGTGATGGCATGGCCCGAGGGAAAGGACCAATAGGCCGCATGCGCGCCATGCCAGGAGAAGCCGAATATGCCGTCATCGAGAAAAAGCCGCGGCCGGGCGCGGCCGAACACCGGCTTCAGGATGTCGCCCGCGAGCCCCGCGCCCGCGACCGTGACGAAGACAAATCCCGCACGCCAGGCGTAGAGCGCGATGCGGAGCTTGTGTGCCGGATCGGTTTCGCGCTGCGCCGCGCGCGCAAAACCCAGGATAAGTATCGCTGCGATGACGAGATATCCCGTCGAGACGCCGAACTCGGTGATGAAGCGGAAGACCGCGTCGATGCCGGGATCGAGCCGCGCGAACGCGCGCGCGAGCGGGCGGTCGAGCCAGGCATAGGACGCCGCGACCGCGCCCGCGTCGAGCGCGAGCAGCAGGAGAAAGCGCTTCATCGCTGGCGGCGGGTTCCGCACGCAGCGCCCGAGCGCCGAAAGCCCGTCGGCGACGACGATCCAGCGATGGAGCAGCCACGTCGCAGCGAACACCAAAAACCCCGACGCGATCACGTCGGACAGGAAATGCCCGCCCTGGGCGATGCGCACGAATCCTATGAGCGCGCCCAGCCCCACCGCTCCGGCAATGGCGGCGCGGCGCGGCCGGGGCGCCGCGACCAGGAACCCGGCTGCGACCAGGACGAAGCCATTCGACGGGTCGCCTGCGGGAAACGAGCAGTTGCGCGCGCACTGGTCGCTCGGCACGAAAGGGCGCGAGAACTGCGCCGCGCCGCCGAAGGACGCGATCTGTGCCGGCCGCGCGCGGCCCCAATGGTCCTTGAAGATCGTGTTGACGACGAGCCCCGGCCCGAGCGCGAGCGCCAGCACGAGAAACGCGCCCGCGCGCCAGTCGAGGCCGCACCACTTCCGGCGCGCGCCGCCTACGATCAGCGCGAACCCCGCGAGCGCGATGAGCGCGGCGAGTATCGGCATCGCCCGGCGCACCAGCAAAAACGGATACCAATCGGCCAGGTAGAAGCCGCGGCCAGGCTCATAGAACAGGCCGCTCGCCCACAGGTCGATCGCGGGAACGAGCACCGTCCCGCCGCAGATGATGAGAAACGCCGCGAGAAACAGCGCGACGCGCGCGGGCTTCATGCCACTTCGGCGAGGCGCACGGCGAGCCGGTCGCGGATCAGCGCCGCCGCGCGCGCCGCCTCGTCGGGCGGGCGATAGCTCCACGCCTCGATCGCGCCGCGGAACGGCCGGGTGATGCCGGCCTCCTCCATCGCCCGATGGAAGCGCGCGAATTTCTTGGAGCCGCCTTCGAGTGCCACGACATGCACCGGCTTTCCCGTGGCCGCCGCCTCGCTCACCATGTTGACGGAGTCCGCCGTGACGACGAACGCATCGGCAAGGCCGAGCATGCCGAAATACGGGTTCTCGCCTTCCCCCTCCCAGATGAAGGCCGGAAGCCCGTGGAGCCGCGCCTTGAGTTCGGCGAGCGCGGCCGCCTCGGTGCGGCGCGATGGCGTGATGGCGAGCCCCATCCCGGCCGCGGCAAGCGCAGCAAGCTCGGCGGCGAGCGCGGACAGCCGCTCCGGCGTCAGGCGGTAGACACGGTTGTCGCCGCCGATCAGCACCGCCACGAGCGGCCGCGGCAGGTGCGTCAGGAGCGGCGCGAAGCGGCGCGCGCCTTCCTCGAGCCGAGCCGGGGTCACGCGATGCACGGCGCCAAGCGTGGTGACGACGTTGCCGCCCTGGGCCGGGTCGTGGCTCGGCGCCACGACGAGGTCGGCCCGGTTTCGCGCATAGCGCGGGTCCTGGATTTGCACCCAGAACGTGCGGCCGCCGCTCGCGCGCTTCACTGCGAGCGCCGGAGCGACGGCGTTGCGCCCGCAGGCGATGAGAAGATCGGGCCATGGCGGCTCGAGCCGGGCGCCGCCCGATCCTGCGGCGGCAAGCGGCTGAAACCACAGCGCTGGCACGAGATGGCGCCACGGCGCGCGAATGGCGAGGCGCTTCTCGACGAACGGCCAGCCGACCGCCTCGGCAAGGCCCAGAACCTGGCTCGCCATGCCGGCCTTGCCGTCGTGGATCGCCCAGACGCTCGGCGGGGATGCTGCTAACCCCATGGACTATCTACATCATGGCGCGTGCGGAAAGGGCGCGCCGGCCGGTTGCAATATAATTACCGGCCGCTAGGATGAGCAACATTCGGTCGCGTCGCGCGGCCGAGTTGCCAAAAACAAGATCCGGGAGGCTTCGATGCGCCGCATCAAGCTCGACAAGATCGATCGGCGCATCCTTCGCGACCTTCAGGCGAACGGTCGCATCACCAATGTCGAGCTGGCCCGGCGCGCCGGCATTTCCGCGCCGCCGTGCCTTCGGCGCGTGCGCGCGCTCGAGGAGGCAGGCTTCATCCGCGGCTACCACGCCGACGTGAATCCCGAGGCTTTGGGCTTCGGCGTCACGGTGTTCGCGCAGGTCGGGCTGTCGAGCCAGGCCGAGCCCGATCTCAAGGCGTTCGAGGCGCTCACTTCCGCGTGGCCCGAGGTGCGCGAGGCGCACATGCTCGCCGGCGAGACCGATTTCCTGCTGAAGATCGTGGCGACCGACTGGGACAGCTACCAGCGCTTTCTCACGACCAAGCTCACCGCTGCGCCCAATGTCGCCCACGTGCGCTCCTCGCTTGCCATCCGCCCGTCGAAATACGAGCCCGGCGTGCCGATCGAGGTCGATGGAAAGGTCTAGCGGAAGCGGACCTTGATGACCTCGTAGGAGCGTGCGCCGCCGCGCGGGGTCGAGACTTCGACCGTGTCGCCGATGCTCTTGCCGATCAAGGCGCGCGCCAGGGGCGAAGTGACCGAGAGCCGGCCCTTGCTGATATCGGCCTCATCCTCGCCGACGATCTGGTAGGCCGCCTCATCGTCCGTCTCCTCGTCGGCCAAGGTCACGGTCGCGCCGAATTTCACCGTTTTGCCGGAGAGCTTGGAGACGTCGATGACCTCGGCCCGGGCGATCTTGTCCTCGAGCTCGAGCACCCGCCCCTCGACGAAACTCTGCCTCTCGCGCGCCGCAAGATATTCCCCGTTCTCGGAGATGTCGCCGTGCGAGCGCGCCTCCGCGATCTGCTTGATGATGGACGGGCGGTCCATCGTCTTGAGCCGCTTGAGCTCGTCCTGGAGACGGTTGAAGCCGGCCATCGTCATGGGGACCTTGGTCATGACAGGAATACAGCCACCTCTTGATGCGAGAGTTCCGCCAAGGGGATTAACCCGATTGGATCAAAACGATCCGCTAAAATAGGATTGCAGGGGGGCGACTTCAAGGACGCCCAACCGGAGAGCCGCGATTGCCTGGACCGCCGCCCGGGCCCCGGCAACCGTGGTGTAATAGGGGATGTTGAGGGTAAGCGCGGTGCGCCGCAGGCTGAAGCTGTCGGCGATGGCCTGGGCCCCCTCGGTCGTGTTGAAGACGAGCTGGACCTCGCCCGACAGCATCCGGTCGACGATGTCGGGCCGCCCTTCCAGCACCTTGTTGGCGCGCTCGACCGCAAGCCCCGCCCCGGACAGGAACCGGGCCGTCCCTTCCGTGGCAAGGAGGGTGAAGCCCAGTTCGACGAGGCGCCGGCACGGCTCGACCATGGCGGGCTTGTCGCGGTCGCGCACCGAGACGAATACCCGTCCCGCCTGCGGCAGGGTGATGCCGCTGCCCAGCTGCGACTTGGCGAAGGCGCGGCCGAAATCCGAGTCGAGCCCCATCACCTCGCCGGTCGACTTCATCTCGGGCCCCAGGATAAGATCGACCCCGGGGAATCGGGCGAACGGGAAGACCGCCTCCTTGACCGCGACGTGCTCCCGGAGCGAGGGCCGGACGAGCCGGAATTGGGCGAGCTTTTCGCCGGTCATGAGGCGGGCGGCGATCTTGGCGATCGGAATGCCGGTCGCCTTGGCGACGAACGGCACGGTGCGCGAGGCGCGCGGATTGACCTCGAGCACATAGACCGCGCCATCCTTGACCGCATACTGCACGTTCATCAGGCCGACGACATGGAGCGCGCGGGCAAGCTCCGCGGTCTCGCGCTCGAGCTCGGCGATCACCTCGGGCGAAAGCGTATAGGGCGGCAGCGAGCAGGCGCTGTCGCCCGAATGGATCCCGGCCTCCTCGATATGCTCCATGATGCCGGCGATATAGACGGCGCTGCCGTCGGCCAGCGCATCGACATCGACTTCGATCGCGTCCTGGAGATAGCGGTCGATCAGCACCGGGTTGCGGCCCGAGACATTGACCGCATGCGCCATGTAGCGCGCGAGTCCGGCCGGCTCGTGCACGATCTCCATGGCGCGCCCGCCGAGCACGTAGGAGGGCCGGATCACCACGGGATAGCCGATGCGCGCCGCCACGTCATCGGCCTCGGCAACCGAGGTGGCCGTGCCGTTGTCGGGCTGCCGGAGGCCGCGCTGCTGCAGCAGCTCCTGAAACCGGCGGCGATCCTCGGCCAGGTCGATCGCGTCGGGCGTGGTGCCAAGGATCGGGATGTGCGCCGTCTCGAGCGCCTGCGCGAGCTTCAACGGCGTCTGCCCGCCGAGCTGCACGATGACGCCCAGCACCTTGCCGTTCGCCGCCTCGGCGCGCACCAGCTCGATCACGTCCTCGGCGGTCAGCGGCTCGAAATAGAGCCGGTCGGACGTGTCGTAATCGGTCGAGACGGTCTCGGGGTTGCAGTTGACCATGATGGTCTCGATGCCGGCCTCCTTGAGGCTGTAGGCGGCATGGACGCAGCAATAATCGAACTCGATGCCCTGGCCGATGCGGTTGGGGCCGCCGCCCAGGATCACGACCTTGTTCCGGTCGGACGGGCGCGCCTCGCACTCGGCGCCGCTTCCCTCGTAGCAAGAGTACATGTACGAGGTGAGCGCCGGA
>CAVZBZ010000008.1:0-47376 GCA_963773665.1 uncultured Alphaproteobacteria bacterium | reverse complement strand
GCTCGCGGGCGAATGTGCTGATGCAACTTCGCCAGATGATCGACTGGACCAAGCGCCGACATCCGTCGCGGCTGCCAGCCCGGATCGACTTCCCCTGGCGGGTCTGGCCGAACCGGTATGCTGATGCCCGGCCGCGTCTTGGCGGTGGGGACCTCAAAGCGATCCTTCGTGCGTGTTATGAGGAAATCGACGAGGCATGGATCGCTTTGAGGTGGGGCGGACCATCCTTGCGACAAGCGGCCCGGTTGATGGCGCCGATCCGAACTTTGTGCACTTGTCCGGGCGCTTGCCGGCGCAGATGACGGTGTCGTGCCGTCGATTGGTCTTGCCATCCGCCGCGGCGTCAACATATCGGCGGTCGACCGCCATGGCGGGCTTCGTCATCTTGGCGGCGACCGCACTGACGGGCGAGACGGTCGCGGCGTTCTTCATCGCGCTTTCGATCCAGACGGCGGGCAATCCGGATGGGCTGCGCTTGGTCATGCGCGATTGTCAGTTGGCGCATCCGCTCGACGAGCATCGCATCATCGTCGAGTGGGCTAAGCCGCGGGCCGGGGGGAAGGTGAAGCGCGCGCAAAGCCGGTCGTTGACCGTCGTCGCCGCTATGCGGCGCCGAACCTGATCGACAGATTGCTGGCGATGACGGCGCCGCTCGTAGCCCGAGCCAGCCGCCAGGATCGAAACCGCCTGTTCCTTGTGAAGAGCGAGAAGAAGGACGCGGTGACGCTGATTGCGGATGGGACATTGTCGCATGCTTTGAAGCCGTTCATCAAACGCTCCAATGCCCGGATCGCCATTTGGAACAAGGCCGCACCGGAGCGAGCGCGGCAGCTCTTGCCGGACTTTGCGGCGGTGCTGCTGCGCGGTAGCGTCGCCACCGAATACTACAAGGCGTCCGGCGGCGACATCGTTGCGACACAAGACGTGCTCAACCACGCCCGCGCCGACACGACCGAGCTTTACATCAAGGGACCTCAGACGCGTCGTATCCAGCGCGAGACCATCGCCCGGTTGCAGGAGCTGATGCTTGGCTGGATCGTCGGCGCGAAGGCAGACACCGAAGATCAGGCACAACGCGACTGCATTGCGCTGGCGGGCAATGCGACGGTTCCGTTCAGCCATGATTGCCTCAACCCGGCCATGGGCATCGCATCTGGATCGGTGGCTGGCAGGGTCTGCCGGCACTTCGGCGGATGCCTGCGCTGCCCGGGACTGGTCATCCCGATCGATGCGGAGCACATGGCGCGCGTTCTCCAGGCGAAGGAGGAGCTGGAGCGCACGCGTGAGCGCATCGATCCGCGTCGCTTCGAGCTTCTGTATGCGCCGAGCCTGCGCATTCTGACGGACGACATCCTGCCGACTTCCCGCACTCGCTGCACGCGGAGGCCGAACGCTGATGTCGGCCCTGCCAACCCTTCCGGCGCTGGAGTGAACGATGCAAGCGTCGGCAGCACCCAATCTTGTTGCCGCGGCAAGGCCAGCGCTTCGGATATCGACACGCTCAGTGTGGTCGGATCAGGTCTGGCATCTCGACGGTCGTCGCCCTGGCGGCAACCGCAGCGACTTCTCGCTCGACTGGGGATTTGCCCTTGCCGACGACAGCCGGTTCAGCGATCTGCAATGGACGGACTGGCGAGAGGCGGCAAAGCTGTTCCTGTGGAGCCTGAAGCTGGACCCGCCTCCGGGCCGCCGCAATGTCCATGAATTGACGATCGTCTCTGCCTTCAAGACGCTGCGGAAGCTGATCCGCTGGATGGCGGCGCAGGGATACCGCAGCTTCGCTGATCTCGATCGTGATGGCTGCGACCGGTTCATGGCGGCGATGGCGCAGCGTCCGGGCAGCAAACCGGGCAAGACGTTGAAGAGCACGACGCTGCAAACCTATGCCAATCTACTGACGCGCCTGTATCTCCAGGGAGCGAAGTTCCCGGAAGTGGCGATAGACGATCCCTTCCCGGGGATCGCGCCGCCCTTCACTCGGCAAGACCGGGGCTGGCTGCCCTATACGCCGGATGCGGTCGCTGTGACGTTGGTCTCGGCGGCGTTGCGGCTGATTGGGACGCCGGCTGACGACGTGATTGCTCTGCAGACCCAGGCGCAGTCCGCCTATGACGATGCGCTCGCTAGAGGGATCAGCCAGACGAAGGCCGGCTTCATCGTGACCGACGCGATCGCGCCGTTCATCTTTGCGACGCTGCCCGGTGAGGAAACTGCCTGGCATGAGGCGCCCGTCATCAGCACCAAGCAGGTGCGATATCTTGCCGATCGCATCTACGACGCCTGCTTTGTCGTAATCGCCTATCTGGTCGGCGCCCGGGTCTCGGAGATCCTCGGCCTTCAGGTCGGCTGCATCGAACAGCATCCTGTCAGTGATGGCGGCGAGACCTTCGCCTATCTCGCCGGACAGATCTACAAGACGGCGCGCGGCGTTGACGGCGAAGCCCATCGCTGGGTTGCTCCGGCGCCGGTCGAGCGATCCGTCGCGATCATGGAGCGGCTGACCGCCCGCCTGCGGGCGCAAACCGGGCGATCCGAACTCTTCCTGGTGATGGCCAGCACGGGGCTGGTCGGTCCTGCCGCCCGCATCGACCTGCCCATCGTCTCGACGATCATACGGCGGCTCAACGATCTGTTCGCACCGTTCATCGGCTTGCCGGACCACGAGGGTGAGCCTTGGCATCTGAACACCCATCAGGGCCGAAAGACCTTCGCGCGCTTTGTCGGCAAACGCGATCGGACCGGCCTGCATGCGCTTCAGACCCACTTCGGTCATGTGACCCGCGCCATGACCGATCGCGGCTATGTCGGAACTGACTTCGCGCTCGACGACCTGATCGACCGGCATACCCGGGAAGAAACCCGCGCTGCCCTGGAAGAGGTGCTGACGGCGACGGCGCTCGCCGGCAAGGGGGACGCATGATCGCCGCTCACTCGCAGTTCCGCGGGCGCACGCGTGACGGAGATGTCCAGGCCTATGTCACTTTCCTGATGGAAGAGACCGACCTCCGCCTTGGGGTCTGCGACTGGGGCTATTGCGTCTACCGCGTCGAGACGGCGGCCTGCTTTGGCGACGAGCGTGGCCCGAATCCCGTGCTGAGAACCGAAAGCACGTGTCTTACTTGCGCCAACTTTGCCGTCACGGCCAGGCACAGGCCGGTCTGGCAGGCGCGCCGCGATCGCAATGCCGGCCTTCTCGATCAACCCGAGCTGGACCCGGTCAGCCGGAGACTTGCCGAAACGCGTGTTGCCGAATGCGATCGCATCCTCGGCGATCTCGATCATGGAAAGGATGGTCGCCATGGCGCGTAAATCCAGCAAAACGCCGGCGCTGACGCCGCACGAAATGCGCCTGCGCAACACGGACCGCAAGCTGCGGGACGCTTTGGAACGCCTGGTGAAGGGAATGCCCGCACATCCGGACCTGCAAAAGCGATCCTATCGCCTGACCGTTGCCACGCTCGCGCGCGAAGCGCGCGTCGGCCGCAACGCCATCTACACCAACCACCGATCGATGATAGACGAGTTGCGTCGCGCCAGCGATCGCAAGATCGTCCCCGAGAAGCTGGCGGCCTGGGAAGACAAACTCGCCCAGCAGCGCACTCTGATCCAGGTCTTGCAGATCGAAGAACGACGGCTCGCCACGGAAAATGCCGTTCTGCTCAAACGCATCCTCGACGCCGAGACCGACGCTGAGCGGCACAAGCGTCATAATGCCCGCCTGATCGCCGAACGTGATCGCGCTGTGAAGCCGGTACCGCTCGCTCGCGGGCCAAAATCCTGACCTCGAAGAGCTCCCGCACCAAAAGATACATGCGAAACAAACCACGTTGCCGAAACGGCCGCGCAATCAATGCCATCCAGCTAACAGGACACTTGACGCATAACCTAACCGCTGCATCCGCTCGACCAGTTCCGCGCCTTCCAGGCCCTGCGCGAGAAGGGGCGCTCCGAGGAGGACATCGCCGCGGCGTTCTTCGTCGGTGTGAACGTCGTGAAGCAGCGCCTGCGCCTGGCGTCGGTCGCGCCGGCCCTGCTCGACGTCTATGCCGAGGACGGCATGTCGCTCGAGCAGCTCATGGCCTTCACCGTCACGGCCGACCATGCCCGCCAGGAGCAGGTCTGGCAGGCGATCTCCGGCTCCTGGCAGAAGGAGCCCTATCAGATCCGCCGCATGCTGACGGAGAAGACGGTGCGCGCCTCCGACCGGCGGGCGGTGTTCGTCGGTCTCGACGCCTATGAGGCCGCCGGCGGCGTGGTGCTGCGCGACCTGTTCCAGTCCGACGATGGCGGCTGGCTCGAAGACATCGCGCTGCTCGACGGCCTGGTCGCCGAGAAGCTGAAGGCCGAGGCGGAGACGATCGCCGCCGAGGGCTGGAAGTGGATCGAGGTCGCCATCGACTTCCCCTACGGCCACACCCACGGCCTGCGCGAACTGGAGGGCGTCGCCGCCGATCTCACCAGCGAGGAGCAGGCGACGATCGACGCGCTGAACGCCGAATACGCCAAGCTGGAGGAGGCAGTATGACGGCGCCGACGAGCTGCCGGACGAGGTGGACGAACGCCTCGGCGAGATCGAGGCGGCGCTCGCCGCCTTCGACGATCGGCCCGTCACCTATGATCCGGCCGACATCGCCCGCGCCGGCGTCTTCGTCAGCATCGACGCCGAAGGCGCGCTGTCGGTCGACCGCGGCTACGTCCGGCCGCAGGACGAGGCGCCCGTCGGCGAGCCGGAGCAGGACGGCGAGACCGATCCCGCGACGGCTGGAGCGCACGGCGCCGATCCCGACGCGCCCGTGGTTCAGCGCGCCGTCATCACCATCGGCGGGCAGGTCGCCGGGCCGGAGGACGAGGACGACGAGGACCTGAAGCCGCTCCCGGACCGCCTCGTGACCGAGCTGACCGCGGAGCGGACGCTGGCGCTGCGCGACAAGCTGGCGAACACGCCCGCCGTCGCGTTCCAGGCCGTGCTGCACAAGTTCTGCCTCGACGTCTTCTCCCGTTACTTCTCCTACGGGACGGCGATGGAGGTGTCGGTGCGCAGCGCCAGCTTCCCGGTGCAGGCGCAGGGGCTGAAGGACACGCCCGCGGCCAAGGCGATCGACGCGCGCCACAAGGCCTGGGAAGAGCGGCTGCCCAAGGACAAGGCCGATCTCTGGGACTGGCTCACCACCCTCACCGGCGAGGAGCAGGCGACGCTCTTCGCCCATTGCGCCTCCTTCGGCGTCAATGCGCTCTACGAGAAGGGCGACCGCTACGGCGCGGGCGTCTCGTCCCACACGCGTCGAGCAGCGCATCGCCGAGGCCGATCGCCTGGCCCAGGCCGTCGATCTCGACATGGTGCAGGCCGGCTGGCGTCCGACCGTCGAGAACTATCTCGGCCGGGTGCCCAAGCGCCGCATCCTCGAGGCGGTGCAGGAAGGCGCCGGCGAGCGGGCGGCGCAACTCATCGACCACTTGAAGAAGGGCGACATGGCCAAGGAGGCCGAACGGCTCCTGGCCGATACCGGCTGGCTGCCGGAGCCGCTGCGGATCGCCGCCGTGGACGACGCGCCAGTCGAAGCCACCGAAGCCGATGACGACGGCGAAGCGCTGCCGGAATTCCTCGCCGGCGACGACGAGGAAGCGGAAGCCGACGCGCCGCAGATGATCGCGGCCGAATAGCTCGCGTGCGGGGCGGCTTCGGCCGTCCCGCGCTCCTTTCCCCTTCCAGCCGACCCGACCGCCCGGCCGTCGCGCCGGGCATTTTCGTTTCAGGAGACCCTCATGACCGACATATCCGCTACTACCCCCGAGCCCGTTGCGCCGCTCTCCGACTGGGAGATGAAGGCGGCCGCCCAAGCCAAGCTCGAAACCGAACTGTTCACCCTCAACAAGGGCGCGTTGCTCGATGCGCTGGCGCTTGCCGGCGTCACGCGTGTCGTCGTCAGCTTCGACGGCTACGGCGATTCCGGTCAGATCGAGAATGTCGAAGTTCAGGCTGGAGACGATCAGGTCGCCATGCCTGGCGCAGCCATCGAATTCGCCGAGGCCATCTGGGATCAAGCCGAACCAAGGCGTTCGTCCGCCGGTATCGCCGCCGTCGTCGAGAGCCTGGCCTACGACGTTCTCGAAAAGACCCATTGCGGCTGGGAGAATAGCGACGGTGCTTACGGCGACGTCATCTTCGATGTCGCGGATGGGGTGATCACGCTCGACTACAACGAGCGCTACACCGCGTCCGAAAACTACACCCACGCCTTCTGAGGAGGCGGTCATGGGACACTGCTATCACCACGCCCTCTCGTCGGTGAGGAAATGGGGCGGCGTCGCGGAAGACTATCTGCCGCTGCACCAATGGTTCGACGAGTCGAAGGCGATCACCGCCGACTTCCGGCATCGGGCGCTCCGGCATCACGCTGAAGGCATCTTCATGCTGGAGCGCTTCTTCGGCGCGACCATCACTATCTCGACAGGCCGCGTCGTTCCGGTGCGGCTTATCGGCGAGCAGCATGTGGTCGAAGATCTCGGCTTCATCCCGAGCTTTGCCGACTGGGTGCGCTGCATTCGCCCCCAGCCGTGGATGGGCCGCGCGCAGCCAATCCACAAGCTGGTCGATCCCTTCGCCGCATCCGACGCAGACGCCGTCGAGATCAAGCCGCCGCTGCATCCCTAGCGGCAACCACCTTCGTTCCGTTCACCTGAGCCCGGCATTGCCGGGCTTTCGCATGTCTGGAGACCGTCATGACCACGTTCACCGTCGAATCCACCTACCGCATTCCGATCTTTCGCCAGCGCGGCTACCATGCCGACACGCTGGCCGAAGCCTGCCGCCTCGCCATCGAAGACGATGACTGGGAGGGGCAGAAGGAGGACTACGAATCCGCCGGCGAGACCTATGTGACCGGCGTCTGGCCGGGCGACGTCACGCCCTACAGCGTCGCGGCGCTTCCGATCCCATCGCATTTCGGCGAGTCCCTTCAGCGCAAGGCCGAGCACTTCGAGGTTCTGCTTGGACTGCTCAAGGTCTTCGCGCTCCCGCCCGATGGCGGCCTGGCTGACGAGCCGTTCTGGCGACAGCGGTGCCACGCCGCGATCACGAAGGCCGAGGCGATCCTCTCAGGCGCACGCGATCCAGACGACGAAGGAGGCGCGTCATGACCGAATATGTCGTCAAGATTGCCTTCTGGCTGCGCGCCTTCGACAGCGTGACCATCGAAGCTACGTCTGACGCGGAAGCGATCGAGAAGGCAAAAGTAGCCGCGACCGCCGCAATGGAATCGACGGCGTTCCCGGAACACATCGACACCGACGAGCGACGGGAAGGCGTCATCGCCTACATCGACCGGACCGCGCCGGACGGCCATGAGCCCGTCATCGAGGATGTCGCGTTCGACGACGACCGCATCCACGGTCCGCCCGCCAGCTGATCCCAACCACATCCGAACCCACCCGAAGCCCGGCCCCGCGCCGGGCTTTCGCATTTTAGGGAGACTGACATGGCCGACTACTTCACCCACTTTTCATGCCTGCTCGACCTCGGCACACCCGAGAACGCTGCGCGCGCACTCGACCTCTACGCCAACACGCCCGAGGACGAAGATGGCCTTCGCCTCTCGGACGGGTTCGACCTTTCAGTCCAGACGGAAGGCGGATCAGAACTGTGGATTCACGACGACTGTTCGGGAGACCCTGAGCGGGTGATCGAGTTTGTCCTGCTCTGCGCGGAGGAATTCGATCTCAAAGGCCTTTGGGGCTTCGAATACGCCAACACCTGCTCGAAGCCGCGCCTCGATGCCTTCGGCGGCGGCGCGCATGTGATCGACCTCGGCGCGCGCAAGAGCGTCGGCTGGACCAGCACCAACGAGTGGCTGTGCCGCGCCTTGGAAGGAGATGATCCCGATGCCTGAGATCATCGAAACCACGGTCTATCGCCTCGACGAACTCTCCGACGCGGCCAAGGAGAAGGCCCGTGCCTGGTATCGCCAGACCGGCTTCGACCATGACTGGTTCGAGTTCGTCTATGACGACTTCGAGCGCATCTGCGTGATCATCGGCGTCGATCTCAAGACCGTGCCGGTTCGCCTTTACGGCGGCGGCACACGGCAGAAGCCCTGCATCTGGTTTTCCGGGTTCTGGAGCCAGGGCGACGGCGCCTGTTTCGAAGGGCGCTACGGCTACGTGAAGGACGCGCCTCGGAAGATCCGCGACCATGCGCCGAAAGATGGCGAGCTTCACCGCATCGCCGATGCCTTGCAGGCGATCCAGCGCCGGAACTTCTATCAACTCCACGCCACCGTGACCCACCGCGATCGCTACTACCACGAATACTGCATGGCGATCTCGGTCGAGCGCGACAGCCCCACCGGCCAGGACATGACGGCCGATGGCGAAGAGACCGTCACCGAGGCGCTGCGCGATCTCGCACGCTGGTTCTATCGCCAGCTCGAACGCGAATATGACTATCTGACCTCGGCCGACGTCGTCGACGACGCCATCACCGCCAACGCATATACCTTCACCGCTGCAGGCCGCCGGTTCGGCTGACGGCCAACACCTCGCTTTCAGAACCCTGCGGCGCCGCTCCCGATCGCCGGGCTTGTCTTGCCTGGACGACGCGCGACGCCGGTCAACGGGCAGGCCGTTTCCGCGCAAGGCGCGTGACCGTCGCCGCTTCACGCCGTCCGTGGCCGAAACCGCCCAACGGATCGGAGGCGGCGCAGATGTGCAAGGTTCTCAACAAGCGAGTGAATGGCGTCCCAGCCGGCGCCGTCTATATCGGCCGCGGCAGCAAATGGGGCAATCCGTTCCGGATCGGCCCTGACGGCGATCGGGCCGCCGTCATCGCGAAGCATGAACGCTGGCTGGCGGATCAGCACAATCTGCTGCGCGCGCTCGATGAGCTGCGCGGCCGCGACCTCGTCTGCTTCTGTGCGCCGCTTCCCTGCCACGGCGACCTCCTGCGTCGATTGGCGAACGCGACCCGCGACGAGCGGATCGCGTGGTGGCGCGCCGTGAAGGCGGCGGCGTGATGAGAGGGAGAGGGCGGCCGGAACGGGTTTGAGCCGGTGCGGTCCGAGAGAGAGCGCCGGCCGGCTCGCCCGTTCCCGCTCTCCCGAGGCTCCCTTCATGAACGACCTTTCTCCGATCGCGGCCGACCAGGCCGCGCAGCCGTCGCCTGTCCATCGTCCCGACGCCGCCGGCGCGATCATCGCCGCCGCCCAGCAGCTCCTCCCACATCTCGAGCGCGGCCAGCGCGTCGACGCCGCGATCCTGCGCACCGCCATGGAAGCGGCTTTCGGCGCCTCCGACGCCTCGGGCGCCTGGGACTGGAAGACGGCCTATGACGCCTGCGAGGCCGCGACCGTCCTCTTCCTCCGCAAATACGGAAAGGCGCTGTTCCGCAAAGCCGACTCTCCGGCTTCCCGGCTTTCCGCCTTGACCAAGATCGCCGGCCTTCTCCCGACCCACACCCGCCGCTCCGCCGAGAGCGAGGCCTTCCAGCAATTCTCCACGCCGACCCCGCTCGGCTTCGCGGCCCTGACCGCCGCCGCCATCGGGCCTGCGGACCGCGTGCTGGAGCCTTCGGCCGGAACCGGCCTCCTCGCCATCCTGGCCGAGATCGCCGGCGGCGCGCTCGTGCTGAACGAGCTGGCCGAGACCCGGTCGGCGCTGCTCACCTCCCTCTTTCCGGCCGTTCCCGTCACGCGCTTCGACGCCGCCCAGATCGACGATCACCTCGATCCGGCCGCGGTCCCGAGCGTCGTGTTGATGAACCCGCCCTTCTCGGCGATGGCGAACGTCGCCGGCCGCATGGCCGACACCGCCTATCGCCACATCGCCTCGGCGCTCGCGCGTCTCGCCGACGGCGGGCGGCTGGTGGCGATCACCGGCGCGAGCTTCGGGCCGGACACCCCGGCCTGGCGCGACGCCTTCGTCCGGCTGCAGGAGCGCGGCCGCATCGTGTTCACCGCCGCGATCGACGGCGCGGTCTACGCCAAGCACGGCACCACGATCGACACGCGGCTGATCGTCATCGACAAGGCGCCCGCCGAGAACCCGGCGGCGCTGCCGGAATCGCGGGGCATCGCGCCCGACGTCGCGACGCTTGCTGGGCTGGATCGCGGAGCACGTTCCGAGCCGCCTGCCGCTCGCGACGAGCCTCGCCATCCCCATGTCGGCGGCCGCCGCACCGCGGACGGTGCGCGGCTATCTCGCGCGCGCCGCTGCGGCGCGAGCCGCCAAGCCGTCCGTCGCCGACCCGGAGGCGGTCGATCTCGCCTATGAGACGATCGACTGGACGCCGCCCGAAGGCGCGCGTCTCAGCGATGCGATCTATGAGGAATACCGGCTCCAATCGATCCGGATTCCCGGCGCCCAGGCGCACCCGACCAAGCTGGTGCAGTCCGCCGCCATGGCCTCGGTCGCGCCGCCGAAGCCGAGCTATCGGCCGCGCCTGCCGATCAATCTCGTCAGCGACGCGCTGCTGTCCGACGCCCAGCTCGAGACGGTGATCTATGCCGGCGAGGCGCATGGCGACTATCTCGCCGGCGCGTGGACCGTGGACGAGACCTTCGATCTCGTCACCGCCGCCCGCGACGATGCGCCGAACGCCGTCCGCTTTCGCCGGGGCTTCATGCTCGGCGACGGCACCGGCGCCGGCAAGGGCCGCCAGTCGGCCGGCATCATCCTCGACAACTGGCTGAAGGGCCGGCGCAAGGCGGTCTGGATCTCGAAGTCCGACAAGCTGCTCGAGGACGCCCAGCGCGACTGGTCGGCCCTCGGCATGGAGCGCCTGCTCATCACGCCGCTCTCGCGCTTCCCCCAGGGCAAGCCGATCCGGCTGTCCGAAGGCGTCCTATTTTTAACCTACGCTACGCTGCGGTCCGACGACCGCGGCGAGAAGCTTTCGCGCGTCCGCCAGATCGTCGAATGGTTGGGCTCCGACTTCGACGGAGTGATCATTTTCGACGAGAGCCACGCCATGCAGAACGCCGGTGGCGGCAAGGGAGAACGGGGCGATGTTGCGGCCTCGCAGCAGGGCCGTGCGGGCTTGCGCCTGCAGCACGCCCTGCCGGACGCGCGCGTCGTCTATGTCTCGGCGACCGGCGCCACCACGGTCCACAATCTCGCCTATGCCCAGCGGCTCGGCCTCTGGGGCGGCGAGGATTTCCCCTTCGCCACCCGCGCCGAGTTCGTCGAGGCGATCGAGGATGGCGGTGTCGCCGCCATGGAGGTGCTGGCCCGCGATCTCCGGTCGCTCGGGCTCTACACCGCCCGATCGCTCTCCTATGACGGCGTCGAATACGAGCTGATCGAGCACCCGCTCACCGACGAGCAGCGGCGCATCTACGACGCCTATGCCGGCGCCTTCGCGATCATCCACAATCATCTCGACGCGGCGATGCAGGCCGCCAACATCACCGGCGAGAGCGGCACGCTGAACGCCCAGGCGAAGTCGGCCGCCCGCTCGGCTTTCGAGAGCGCCAAGCAGCGCTTCTTCGGCCATCTGCTGACCTCGATGAAGACGCCGACCCTGATCCGCAGGATCGATCAGGACCTCGCCGACGGCCATGCCGCCGTGATCCAGATCGTCTCGACCGGCGAGGCGCTGATGGAGCGCCGGCTCGCCGAGATTCCGACCGAGGAATGGAACGACATCCGCGTCGACATCACGCCGCGCGAGTATGTTCTCGACTACCTCGCCCATTCCTTCCCGGTGCAGCTCTACGAGCCGTTCACCGACAGCGAGGGCAACCTCTCGTCGCGGCCCGTCTTCCGGGACGGCCAGCCCGTCGAGAGCCGCGAGGCCGTCGCCCGCCGCAATGAGCTGATCGAGCGGCTGGCTTCGCTGCCGCCCGTTCCCGGCGCGCTCGACCAGATCGTCCAGCGCTTCGGCACGGACCTCGTCGCCGAAGTGACCGGACGCTCGCGCCGCGTGGTGCGCAAGGGTGACCGCCTCGTCGTCGAGAACCGCGCGGCCTCCGCCAATCTCGCCGAGACCGCCGCCTTCATGGATGACCTGAAGCGCATCCTGGTGTTCTCGGAGGCGGGCGGGACGGGCCGCAGTTACCACGCCGAACTGTCGGCGCGGAACCGCCGGCTGCGCGTCCACTATCTGCTCGAACCCGGCTGGAAGGCCGACGCCGCGATCCAGGGCCTCGGGCGGACGAACCGCACCAACCAGGCGCAGCCGCCGCTGTTCCGGCCGATCGCCACGGACGTGAAGGCCGAGAAGCGCTTCCTCTCGACCATCGCCCGCCGCCTCGACACGCTGGGCGCCATCACGCGCGGCCAGCGCCAGACCGGCGGCCAGGGCCTGTTCCGGCCCGAGGACAATCTGGAATCGCACTACGCCCGCGACGCGCTGCGCCAGCTCTACATGCTGCTCGTGCGCGGCAAGATCGAAGGCTGCTCGCTCCAGATGTTCGAGGACGCCACGGGCCTGAAGCTCATGGACGCCAACGGCATCAAGGACGAACTGCCGCCGATCACGACCTTCCTCAACCGCCTGCTGGCGCTCACCATCGAGCTGCAGGGCGTGCTGTTCACCGCGTTCGAGCAGTTGCTGAACGCCAAGATCGAGGGCGCCATCGCCAGCGGCGTCTATGACGTCGGGCTGGAGACGCTGCGGGCCGAAAGCTTCGTCGTCACCGATCGCCGCGCGATCTACACCCATCCCGCGACGGGCGCGGAGACCCGGCTGCTCACCATCACCGAGCGCCGGCGCAATCGCCCGGTGACGCTCGATGAGGCGCTGGACCATCTCGCCGATCCCCGCGCCATGCTGCTGGTCAACGAGCGCTCGGGCCGCGCCGCCGTGCAGATCCCGGCGCCGAGCCTGATGCTCGACGATGGCGAGATCGAACGCCGCGTGCGGCTGATCCGGCCGATGGAGCACCATCATGCGTCGCTGAAGATGATGGACGAGAGCCACTGGCAGGCGGCGGAGCGCGAGGCCTTCGCCGCCGCATGGGCTCGCGAAGTCGCCGAGGTCCCCGAGTTCGCCGACAGCACGATCCATATCGTCGCCGGCCTGCTGCTGCCGATCTGGAAGCGCCTGCCGAACGAGTCGACGCGCGTCTATCGGCTCCAGACCGACGCCGGCGAGCGCATCATCGGCCGCAGGGTCTCGCCGGCCTGGGCGGCGAACGCGTCCGTGACCGGGACCACCGCCCTGACGCCGGATGCGGCCTTCGCGGCGCTGATGGAGGGCCGCACCGTTCTCGACCTCGCCGAGGGCCTGCAACTCCATCGCGTGCGCGTCATGGGCGCTCACCGCATCGAGCTGTCGGGCTTCACCGACACGATGCGCGACCGCCTGCGCGCCTACGGCCTCTTCAGCGAGATCATCTCGTGGAAGCTGCGCATGTTCGTGCCGACCGACGCCACCGGCGCCGGCGTGCTGGCGAAAGTCCTCGACCACTATCCGGTCGAGCGCATCGGCGAGCGGGAGGCCGCGTGATGGCCCGCCACGACGCATCCGAACTGGCCCACCGTCTCGCGCGCGACGCCGAGGCGGTGTGCCGCCACTACCTCTCCGCCGGCCGCCGGGAAGGCGGCTACTGGCTGGTGGGCGACGTCCGCAACACGCCGGGCCGCTCGATGTTCGTTCGGCTCAAGGAGTCGCCGAAAGGGCCGGCCGGCAAATGGACCGACGCCGCCACCGGCGAGCATGGCGACCTGCTCGACGTGATCCGGGAAAGCTGCGGCCTGGTCGACTTCAAGGACGTCGCCGATGAGGCACGTTCGTTCCTCAGCCTGCCGCACCCTGAGCCTGAGCCGGATCGTCCCCGATCGCGAACGCCCAGCGCTCCAACCGGATCGCCGGAGGCGGCACGGCGACTGTTCGCCATGTCGCAGCCGATTTCGACGTACTCTCGTAGAAACGTATCTCCGCAATCGCGGCATTACGGCTTTGCACGGAACCGGAAGCCTGCGCTTCCACCCGCGCTGCTACTATCGGCCGGACGACCACAGCCCGACCGAGACCTGGCCGGCGATGATCGCCTCCGTCACCGATCTCGCGGGCCATCTGACCGGCGCGCATCGCACCTGGCTCGATCCCGGCGGCTTCACCGAGGCGACGCTCGGCAAGGCGCCGATCGACACGCCGCGACGGGCGATGGGCGACCTTCTCGGTCATGCTGTTCGATTTGGCGTGGCGGGCGAGGTCATGGCGGCCGGCGAGGGCATCGAGACGATGCTGTCGCTCCGATGCGTCTTGCCGACCATGCCGATGGTCGCAGCCCTCTCGGCGGCGCATCTCTCCGCCATCCTGTTCCCGGACACGCTGCGGCGACTCTACATCGCCCGCGACGACGATCCGGCCGGCGACGGCGCGATGGCGACATTGATCGACCGGGCGCAGGAGGCCGGGATCGAGGCGATCGTGATCTCGCCACGGCTCGGCGACTTCAACGAGGATCTCCGCCTGCTCGGGATCGACGCGCTTCGGGCGGCGAGCCGGGTGCAGATCGCGGCACAGGACGTCGCCCGCTTCATGGAGCTGGCGGCATAGCCGGAACGGGATGAGAGGCGGTTCGCCGGCGTCGTCGCCACAGGGTCGGCGGTCATGCTTTCCCTCAGCGTCGGAGAGGACCACGCCCACGGCCTTCTGAGAGGGCGATCGGGCAGCAAGCGGCCCGGACCGGCAACCTTGTGGGCCGACTATTTTCCGTCGGCGGCGGAGCCGCCTTTACATCGCGAGACAAAATAGTCGGCCCCCTTCGGTCCTCCGCCGAGGCTTCGGCCCTCCGCTGCGCTGCGGGTGCAGGTCCGTTCCGCCCGCCGCCTTCGTCGCCATGAAGGCCGCGATGGGCGCGGCCGATCCGACAAGGAAAGCCGCGATGACCACCGACCACGACGACGATTTCGAGCCGCACCACAGCTCATCCCCGACCGACCAGGTCCTCCACGAACTCCAGCTCTATGGCTACCGTCCCTTCAACGACGAGCCCGATCCCAGGCCGCTTCCCGAAGCGAACATCCTCGCCGGCAGCATCTCCGACATCTTCGACGCCCTCGTGGTGGCGCTGGCCGACACTCGCCTCGAACCCGACCTCGAGGACCTGCTCTGGTCGACGGTGAACGTCTTCCATCGCGCCATCGACACGGATCGAACGCGAACTCGACGACAACGAGCTGGCCCAGCAGCGCTCGCAACGGGAACAGGACGGCAGCGAGGTCAAATCCGTCGAGCTGGAACGCCTGACGGCGGAAGGCCAGACGCTGATCGAACGCCGCAACGCCTTCGAGCTGATGCGCGACCAGGCCGCCGACCAATTCGAGCACCACACCCATTCAGCCTGGCGGCCGCGCAACGGGTCGAAGGTCAACCATCGCAATCTGACCTCCGCGATGATCGACAGCCGCGACTTCCTGGCGGCGAAGAAGCGCGCGGCGAACCAGGTGCTCCTCCCCGCCGGGTCCGAAGGTCGCACTCACCGGCGGGCTCGACTTCAACGATCACCGGCTGGTCTGGGCGAAGCTCGATCAGGTCCACGCCAAGCACCCGGACATGGTGCTGCTGCACGGCGGATCGCCGAAGGGCGCCGAGCTGATCGCCGCCAAATGGGCCGACAACCGCAAGGTCCCGCAGATCGCCTTCAAACCCGACTGGACGAAGCACGCCAAGGCCGCGCCGTTCAAGCGCAACGACGCAATGCTGGAGACCCTGCCGATCGGCGTCCTGCACTTCCCGGGCACCGGCATCCAGGACAACCTCGCCGACAAGGCGAAGAAGCTCGGCATCCCGGTCTGGAAGTTCGGCGGCGCGTGAGCGCCGCCTTTTCTCAATACGTATTGACGTCGAACCGCAAAGGCGGATCACCGGCTTTCCGCAAGACCGCCTTTCAGTCCGGTTCACCCGTCACCGCGATCCGGGCCGCGCGAGCATAGTGCGCCAACTCCGTATCATTCTCGATCAGGCCGTCGAGCAGCGCCTTCATATCGCTCTGATCGGACGCCGATTGAAACGGCCCCGGCTGCCGCTCGATCGCCAGTACCGCAATGGCGAGCGCCTTCTTCACCAGGTGCAGGTCGCGTCCCGTGAATTCCGCCATGCCGCATGCCTCAACCATCATGTCGACTCGTAAGCACACCTTAGCCGATCGGCCAGCGCACCGTGAGGACAACGAGGTTCCATGCATTGTCCGCGACGGCCTTTGAGTGGCGGCTCCTGCCGGCGGGCGCCACCCCGCGTCTATCAGCGCTGATCCTTGGTCCGGCCGAGGGCCTGACGCCATCAACCCGTAAAGGGTCGGCTTACGCGAAGCGTGCCGCCGCTGCGTCTTCGCCTTCGCGGTGATTGCGGCCCTCGGCCGAACACATCGGGCGCCTGTCGCGCGGGGATGGTCCCCGCCTCAGCACAGGAGCCGGATCAATGTCTCAAGCCCTCGCATTCGCTAACGGCTGGAACCTCGCCATCACTCTCATGGTCTGCGTCGTCGTCTTTCATGCTGACGCTGGCAACTTCGGCGTCATGCTGGCCGCCGAATATGACGGCGATCCCGCCGCCGTCATCCACGAATTCGACCCCTTCCAGCCATGAAGGGGCGCATCCGCCACGCAAGCTGGACCGCAGAGGGCCAGCGGGATTTCCGCTCCCGCTGGCGCCTGTTTGCGGCTATACTCATGGTCGCGCCGTGGTGGTGGTGGAAGGCGCGACCGTCAGACCTTTATCTCACGGAGTACACCGCCATGATCATCTTCGGACCACTCCTCGTCATCGTCGGCATCGGCTTTATCTGCTGGCTGCTGTTCACCCTCGCTGTCTTTGCGCTGCCGTTTTTCGCCGGTCTGACGATCGGCATCTGGGCCTTTCACACCGGCGCCGGCGTGCTCGGCGGCATTGCCGTGGGTCTTGTAGCCGGCGGCGTCACCTTTGGCCTTGGCCAGCTCGCGCTCGCCTTTGTGCCATGGGCGTGGGCTCGGCTCCTGATCATCCTTCTCTATGTCGCGCCCGCCACCGTCGCCGGCTACAGCGCCACGCATGGAATCGCCCAGATGGCGATGCCTTCACCCACCTGGCAGACGATCTTCGCCGTCATCGGCGCGATCGCCGTCAGCGTCACGGCGTTCGTCCGCTTCACCGGAATGGCCGCGCCCGGACCAGCCGGACAGGGCTTAGCGCGGGGCTGACATCATCACGTCGACGGCCGTTGGGGCGGGCCAGATCACGGCATTCCGTATGCTCGCCGATCCTCGTCGTCGAACGCGGAGTGAGGGCCGACTGGCGTCGAAGCTCACCCGATACATCGCAGAGTACCGGGCGTCGTGGCGGGTCGTTGAGGCGGCATGGCCGAGGTGGCGACGTCTTACGGATATGGCCAACGAAGCGCGTGACGGGGCGTGCAGCCGGAGCTTGGTCTCCGAAGCAGGAGATCCGTTGGTGGCCAGGACGGGGCCCGGATCACCGTCGAATTCACTGGCCAGCCTCCGCGGTGACTCGAAAGTCGCCACGTTCCCCTTGATGTCAGCTCTGTCAGGCCGAGCGCACCGAACGGCCTCTTCGATGGATTGATCTGGCCGAAGGCCGGCTAAAGCCTCGACCGCCTATGGCGCAACAGCGGCGTCAAAACTTTCTTCCCCTGCCGGCTGCGCCGTCATTCCTCGCGAGACAAGAAAGCCCCTCCTTTGCTGTCGAGCCCCTTCGGGGTGCGCCGTCGATCGCCTCCGGCCCTTCGATCACCATCGAGGCCGCAATGGTGCGGGCTCGGAAACAGAGATCAAGGAGAACTACCATGGCGACCATCGGCACCTTCAAGAAGACCGGCTCGAACGAATTCACCGGCGAAATCGTCACCCTCTCGGTCCAGGCCAAGAACGTCCGGATCGTCCCCGAAACCAACCGCTCCGGCGACAACAGCCCCAGCCACCGCGTCTATGTCGGCCGGGTCGAGATCGGCGCCGCCTGGGCCAAGCGCTCCAACGAGGGCCGCGACTATCTGGGCCTCAAGCTCGACGATCCGAGCTTCACCGCCCCGATCTTCGCCAACCTCTTCGACGACGAGGACGGCGAGGGCTACAGCCTGATCTGGTCCCGCCCCAACGGCCGCCGGAGCGACTGACCCCGCCTACAATGCCCCGTCCGGCTGGTCCGGGCGGGGCATCGCTTCTATTTTGCGAGAGTTCCTCGACCGCCGTCGGCCCAGGTCGAACCCAGAGGCGCACGGCGCGAAGACGCTATTCTTGAGGCTCGGCCGAGACCGCCGAGTTGCCCTTTCGATGAGGGCCTCGCACCAACTCGGCCGCCTCCACCTCCAGCGCTTCGGCTACCTGACCCAGCACCGTGACGCTCGCCGACACGTCGGCGCGCTCGATCGCGCCAATGTACCGGGCGCTCAACCCGGCCCGTTCGGCCAACTCTTCTTGCGTCATTCCTTTCGCATGACGCAACCGACGCAGATTGATCGCCACGACCTCCTTGAGATCCATGGCGACGATGGAGCCGATATCGGAATTATCGTTCCAGGAACGATCGTTCCGATTCGTCCGAGGGTTATGCTATTCATCCCTGGTTCCGAGCGCTCCTGCACCGTCAACTTGAGCAACGTGATGCGCCATAAGCATCGCGGCGCTGGCTTAATCAGGCGCGAAGTCTGTTAAAATTTGGGGTAAATGAATCCCTACTCCATTGCTTTGATCTCGACGGGGGAAGATCGCAATGACCGAGGCGCCTTTCTATGACCGGCCGCCGCTTACCGACCGCGTGAACGCCTATGACGAGCAGCATCTGGCGATATACCTTCGGTTGTTGATGGCCGAGGAAGAGGGCGCCGATTGGCGAGAGGTCGTGCTGGTGCTCTTTGGGCTCGATCCAGCGCAAGAGCCCTGCCGCGCCAAAATCGTCCATGAGAGCCACCTGGCGCGCGCCCGCTGGATGACCGAAACCGGCTATCAGCACCTGCTCGAGCCACGGGTGCAGTGAGCCGCCACCACGTCTGTTGTACGGGTTGTCGTCGCACGCGATGCAATCATAGGGTCTAGCGCAAAGACCGCGTTTTCCGGATGCGTCTGAAGCTCCCCGAATAGGGGAGCAAGACGAGAGGAAACGCCATGCCCACAGAGTATTGGCGCTCGCCGGAGACGATCGATCACTTGAATCGCCTCGAACGTCCCGGCTTCGCCGTCGAATTCCTGCGTCGCAACGCCGAATACCGGCGCGACTTCGCCCGAACCCAGCGCCAGATCGCGCGCGATCATGTCGATGCGGAGTCCGCTCGTGCGGATTTCGCCCGACGATGGGGGTTGCGGTTTCGCCCACGACCCGAGCATTCCGGTCGGCTCCGAACCCGTCACCTGGCTGCCGGAACTATCGCCCGGCACGCTGCTGCTCGATGCAGCGCCGAGCGGGTTCGCCCCTGTGGCCCTCGACCCATCCCAACTCGGCTCGATTGTCGCTGACCGAACCGATGACGAGGGCCGGGAGGTCGTCATCGTCGATGGGTCGGGCGAGCTCCACATCCGGCTCAGCAGCGATCTGGCCGCTCGGCGCCCCATGATTCTCCTGCCTATCGGCGTCGCATCGGTCGATCTTCGGCTCGATGTCGCATCGCGCTTCATACGCCGGCTGAGCGGCCAAACCATCGGCCTTCTCCCCCAGGCTCTGCGACTGACGACGCAACGCAAGCGCCGTCTCGTTCAGCTTCTCCATGCCTTCGACATTCACGACATGGGCGGTGGCCCTCGCGACGTCGCGGAAAAGATCCTGCGCTCGGAACAGGCCCAACTTCCATCGGTCGAGTGGAAAGACTCTCACGCCCGGCGCTCGGCCAACCGTCTGATCCACGACTCGATTGCACTCGTCGAACGCGGCTATCTCAAATTTCTGCGCGGCGGCTGATCAGCCACATACCGGCCTTCAGCGCGCACTGCCCCTCCATTCATTCCCGCCTTGCCCGTGACGAATTGGACAATCGTCCGCTCATTGCCGCGTGAAGGGGGACACAACCTTCCGAAAATCTTCGTCCACCCCCAACGCCTGGCCTCTCCGCCACCGTGACCTCGACATGCCGCGACTTGGCCGCGGCGCTTCGAGGCAAGACGGAGGCTTCCCATGCTCGACAGGTCCGCGCAGCTCGCCGCCCGCTACGTCAGAACCCATGAGGCGGCGCGCATCCTCGGCATCTCGCCGCGCACGCTGGAAAAGTATCGCTGCCACGGCAGCGGCCCAACCTTCCGCAAGCTCGGCGGTCGCGTCGTCTATGCGGTCGGCGATCTCGAAGCCTGGGCCGACCAGGCCGCCTGCGCTCGACGTCGGATCCTCGATACGTCGAGGCCCGCGCCGCCGGCCACGCGCATCGCTGAAGCGGCGCTCGTCGATGTCGTCGCGCCGCCTCATCACAGCCAGCGAACGGAGCAAGCTCGACCCGTTCGTCGTCGCCACCGGCGACGCCAGCCCGCGCGATCAGCGCGACCTGATGGAGCGGCCGTTCTTCTCGCTCGCCAAAGCCAGGCGCACGACGCCGATCCTCTACGAGGCCGGCGACGTCCGCGTCGAGGTCTACGCCGTGCCCGAGCACGGCATGGCGACCATTTGGGACGCCGACGTGCTGATCTGGGCGGCGAGCCAGATCGTCGAGGCCGAAAACCTCGGCTTCAAGACCTCGCGCTTCCTGCGCTTCACGCCCTACCAGCTCCTGACCGCGATCGGCCGGCAGACGGGCGCCCGCGACTACAAGCTCCTGAAAGGCGCGCTCGCCCGCCTGCAGTCGACCGTCATCCGCACCACCATCCGCAACGGCGAGCATTGGCGGCGGCACCAGTTCTCCTGGATCAACGAGTGGGAGGAATGCACGACGCGCGACGGTCGCGTCGAGGGCATGGAGTTCGTGCTTCCCGATTGGTTCTACCGCGGCGTCATCGATCGCTCGCTCGTCCTCGCCATCGACCCGGCCTATTTCCGGCTGACCGGCGGCATCGAGCGCTGGCTCTATCGCGTCGCCCGCAAGCATGCCGGCCGCCAGCCCAAGGGTTGGCTGTTCGAGATCGCGCATCTCCACGAGAAGTCCGGCAGCCTGGTGCGCGTCTCCGATTTCGCGCTTCAGATCCGGCGCATCGCCGCGCGCCAGCCGCTGCCCGGCTATCGCCTGCGCATCGAGCGGCGAGGGCCGCCGCGAGCTGCTGCGCATCCTGCCGGCCCACTTATCCACAGTGCCTGTGGATGGCGCTGTGGAAGCGCTCGGGACTTCGCACGCAAACGGTATCGGGACTCCGCGCGCAGCCCTATCGGGACTTCGCACGCACGAACCGCAGCTAACGCTTTGGCCGGAAACGGCAATTCCGGGCCTTAACTTAGAGTCTAACTCAGAATCTAACTCTTGTAGTTGGCCCGCGCGATCTGCGGATAAGCGCGCCACCGCCGCTGCGCAGACCTCCGAGCCACCAGCACGACAGCCGTCGCTGCCCTTCGGCCGCAAGCCGGGAGGGAAGAGATGATCGTCGCTCTGCTCAACCAGAAGGGCGGCGTCGGCAAGACGACGCTTGCGCTGCATCTCGCCGGCGAGCTGGCGCTGCACGGCAAGCGCGTCACGCTGATCGATGCCGACCCGCAGGGCTCGGCGCTCGATTGGTCGCAGCAGCGGGCGCGGGAGAACGTCTCTCGGCTGTTCGGCGTCGTGGGCCTCGCGCGCGACACGCTCCATCGCGAGGCGCCGGAGATCGCGCGCACCGCCGATCATGTCGTCATCGACGGACCGCCGCGCGTCGCCGGGCTGATGCGCTCGGCGCTGCTCGCCGCCGACCTCGTGCTGATCCCCGTGCAGCCGTCGCCGTTCGACGGCTGGGCCTCGGCCGAGATGCTGGAGCTGCTGCGCGAGGCGCGCATCTATCGCCCGCAGCTCGCCGCGCGCTTCGTGCTGAACCGCTGCGCGCGCGCGCACGGTCATCGCCCGCGAGACGGCCGAAACGCTCGCCGATCACGATCCGCCGGTGCTCGCCAGCACCATCGGCCAGCGCGTCGTCTTCGCCGACGCCGCGCAGTCCGGCCGGCTCGTCTTCGAGCTGGCCGAGCAGAGCGCCGCGGCGCGCGAGATCGCGGCGCTCGCCGCCGAAGTCGCGAGGATCGCGCCATGAGCGCGCGTCGCGCCCGACGCGGCTTCGCCGCCCGGCCCGGCGACGCCGAGAGCTGGATCAAGGCGCCCGACGCCTCAAGCCGTCGCGGCGACGAGCCGTCCGCCTTCACCGCGCGCCTGACGATCGACGTCACGCCGGCGCTGCGCGGCCGCATCAAGGTCGCCGCGTTCCAGCGCGGGATCACCGTCGCCGACATGCTGCGCGACCTCCTCGCGCGCGAATTCCCCGCCGATCCCGGAGAGACCTCATGAACGACAACGAGCCGTCGCCGCCGCGCGTCGTGCCGCCATCGCATCGGCGCACCGTCGCACTCACCCATGTCGAACTGACCTGGATCGAGAAGAAGATCGAGCACTGGCTACGCTTCGGCCGGCGTGCCGAGGAGAAGATCCTCGATCGCCGCCGCAGCATCTCGAGCTTCAAGCCAGGCAGCATCTTCGCGTTCGTGCGCTGGGCGTCGAACGACTTCGGCACCGTCATCTCGCGCATGGACATCGTGCGCGCGGTCGAGCCTGGCGCACGTCTACCAGACGCTGCCTTTCGTGCGCCCCGGCGGCGAGATCCTGCTGCGAGTCGATAGCTGGCCGAAGGTCGAGCGCGTGCTGCAGGCGATCGACGCGGTCGAGGCGCTCGACATCGATCCCGCCGACGCCGCGCCGGAATACTGGCGCCACCTCCACAACCGTCTCGCCGCCGGCCATGAGCCGCGCGCCTACACGCGCGAGCAGCATGCCGCCTGGCTCAAGCGCCGGAGCGTCACGCTATGACCCGCTTCGGCTACGTCATGACGACGTATTTCGCCATGCTCGTCTTCATCGGCTTGGCTTTCGTCCATCCGGCGCCGCGCCTGATCTGGAACGCCACGGCGAGCACGCCGACCGGGCTCTATGCGCTCCGCCCGGCCGGACAGCTCCACGCGCTCGAGCTGGTCGCCGTGCGCGCGCCCGAACCGATCGCCAGCTACCTGGCCGATGGCGGCTTCCTGCCCAAGGGCGTGCCGCTGCTGAAGCATGTGATGGCGCTGCCTGGGCAGACGGTGTGCCGCGCGGGCGACGCCGTCACCGTCGATCACGTCGCCGTCGGCGCGGCGCGTGAGCGCGACCACCTCGGCCGTCCGCTGCCGCGCTGGAGCGGCTGCCACACGCTCGGCCCCAGCGAAGTCTTCCTCATGAACCCGACCGTCCCGGACAGCCTGGACGGACGCTATTTCGGCCCGCTTCCCGCCACCGCGATCGTCGCCCGCGCGGTCCCGCTGTGGACCGACGAGGCCGGCGACGGCCGCTTCGTGTGGCGCGCCGCCACCGATTGACCCGCTTCTCAACCCGCCAACAACGGAGGTTTCCCATGGCGCAGATCGGTCAGTTCACCCGCGACAAGTCCGGCTTCACCGGGCGCATCCAGACGCTCTTCTTCTACCGTGACCTCTCCCTCGTTCCGGCCGAATCCTCCGATGCCGAGAACGCGCCGGACTATCGCGTCCATCTCGGCGACGGCGACGGCCCGGAGATCGGCGCGGGCTGGAAGCGCACCGGCGAGAAGGCCGGCGAATACGTCTCGCTCGTCATCGACGATCCCGCGCTCGCGCAGCCGATCCGCGCCAACCTCTTCCAGTCGGGCGACGACAAGTCCGCCTGGGTGCTGAACTGGAACCGCCCGCCGAAGCGCGGCGAGCGGGACTGATCGCATGCGGCGCGCGCTTCTTCTGCTCGCCAGCGTGACGGCGCTCGGCATGCCCGCCGTCGCCGTCCACGCCCAGGCAGCGCCGATCGCGCGTGCAGGTCGGCGAGCGATCCCTACGCCGGTCTCGATCGCCGAAGCGGCGCAGCGCTTCGCGCATCCCGGCGGCGTGGATACGGGCGATCATGCGCATCGAGAGCCGTGGCGATCGCGCGCGCCGTCTCGCCCAAGGGCGCGATGGGCCTGATGCAGCTCATGCCCGAAACCTGGGCTGCGCTGCGCGCTCGCTACGGCCTCGGGCGCGATCGCGTTCGATCCGCACGACAACATCCTGGCGGGCGCGGCTTTCCTGCGCGAGATGCACGACCGCTACGGATCGCCGGGATTCCTCGCGGCGTATAATGCCGGGCCGGGGCGATACGAAGATTATCGCGACCGGCATCGTCCGCTGCCGCCGGAAACCGTCGCTTACGTCGCGGCGCTTGTCCCTTTTGTCGGGGACGGCGCGACCGATGGGCCTGTCCTCGTGGCGGCCTCCGATCCGCCGTCCTGGACACAGGCGCCGCTCTTCATCGCGCGATCGGCAAGCGCTGAACCTGTCGATCGCGCGCCAGCCAAGCAGCCGTCGAACGACGCGCCGCCTGCCGTCGCGGTGCGCGACCTGTCGGCCATCGCGCCGCAATCCGATGGGCTGTTCGTCCACGTTTCCGCAGCGGGGCCGAAGCCGTGATCGCGCCGCTCTCCCGTCGACGTGCCGCTACATCGCCTCGGTCAGCTCGCGCTTTCCCTGTCGGCTCGGCGGCTTCGGACGTCCTCGGAGGCTGCATCGCAGCTCTAGGGCGCGATTTCGCAGGCAGGCGCGGCGCAGCGTCCTTCCGGGAAGAAGGAAGGGCAGACAGGGGAGGAGCGCAGAAACCAACCGACCGAGGGCGAGATAAAAGGCCGCAAGGTGCGGCTCGGTCGGTCGGTTGTTTTTATTGGGATTTTTCAGCGATCCGGCAATGTGCGGCCCTGGGGCGCAAGGTGCGCCGGACCCGCAACGCTTTGCCGGACCTGGCTTTTCCGCACATTGCCGGGGCCGGCGATGGCTGACGAGAACGACTTCCAGCCCCGGCCAGGCCGCATCCGCTCTTCGCGCAGCCAGCGGGCCAAGCCCTTCATCGCCCAGGCGCTCGCCGCCGCCCAGACGCGCCGGCGGCGGCGTCTCGCGACAGGGCATGCTCAGAGCCGGGCAAGCGCTCGACCTTCGGCCGCGGCCGGGTCGCCAGCGTGCAGGCCAACCGTCTGCTGACCGGCCGCTCGCGTCTGGTCGACGGTCAAGACCCGCGTCGTCCGCCACACGGCGCGCGCGGCGCCGCTCGCGGCCCACCTCGGCTATCTCCGGCGCGAGGGCGTCACCCGGGACGGGGAGAAGGCGCGGCTGTTCGGACCCGGAGACCGAGGATGCCGATCCCAAGGCCTTCGCCGAGCGGTGCGAGGATGACCGCCATCATTTCCGCTTCATCGTCTCGCCCGAGGACGCGCCGGAGATGGCCGACCTCAAGGGCTTCGCCCGCGAGCTGGTCGGCCAGATGGAGAAGGACCTCGGCACCAAGCTCGATTGGGTCGCCGTCGATCACTGGAACACCGCAGCATCCCGCACGTCCACATCATCGTGCGCGGCGTCGCCGACGACGGCCAGGACCTCGTCATCTCGCGCGACTACATCAAGGAGGGCATGCGCGCCCGCGCCCAGGATCTGGTCACGCAGGAACTGGGGCCGCGCACCGATCTCGACATCCGCCGCGCGCTCGAGCGCCAGGTCGAGGCCGAGCGCTGGACCCAGCTCGACCGGCAGCTCGTCCGCGATGCCGATCGACACGGCGTCATCGACCTCGCGCCGGACGCCGGACGCCAGCCTGACCGATTCCACGCGCTCAAGGTCGGACGGCTGCGGCAGCTGGAGAGTCTCGGCCTCGCCGCACCAGCTCGGGCCGGGCCAATGGACGATGGACGACGGCCGCCGAGACGACCTTGCGCGAGCTCGGCGAGCGCGGCGACATCATCAAGCGCATCCACCGCAGCCTGACCGAGCGCGGCATCGAGCGCGGCCGCGGCGAGCTATGTGCTCGCCGGCGAGAGCCTCGATGTCCCGATCATCGGCCGGCTGGTCGATCGCGGCCTCGACGATGAGCTGAAGGGCACGGCCTATGCCGTCGTCGACGGCGTCGACGGCCGCACCCACCACATCAAGCTCCCCGATCTCGACGCCGCCGGCGACAGCGCGCCGGGCTCGATCGTCGAGCTGCGCAAGTTCGACGACGCGCAAGGCCGGCGTCGCGTCGCGCTCGCGGTGCGCTCCGACCTCGCCATCGAGGACCAGGTGACGGCGAGCGGCGCGACCTGGCTCGACCGCCAGGCGGTCGCGCGCGAGCCGGTGGCGCTCGGCCAGGCGGGCTTCGGCGCCGAGGTGCGCGAGGCGATGGATCGCCGGGCCGACCAGCTCATCGAGCAGGGCCTCGCCGAGCGACAGGCGCGGGGCATCGTCTTCGCCCGCAGCCTGATCGGCACGCTTCGCCGGCGGGAGGTGGAGGCGCTGGGCGAGCGGCTCGCCGCCGAAACCGGCCAGCCGTTCAATGGCGCGGCGACGCGGCGAGTATGTCGCCGGGACCTACCGGCAGCGCTTCGCGCTCGCCTCCGGCCGCTTCGCCATGATCGACGACGGCCTCGGCTTCCAGCTCGTGCCCTGGACGCCCTCCCTCGAAAAGCAGCTCGGCCGCCACGTCTCCGGCGTCGCCCGCGCGGATGGCGGCATCGACTGGGGCTTCGGCCGCAACCGGGGGCTCGGCCTGTGAGCGATCCCTCCAATCATCGACCTCAGGAAAGGACGTCTGCTATGTCCGCGACCAAAATCCTCTGGGGCCAGGTCATCACCGTCTTCGCGATCGTCCTGCTGGCGATCTGGAGCGCGACGGAGTGGACGGCCTGGCGCCTCGGCTTCCAGCCACAGCTCGGCCACCCCTGGTTCGAGCTGCTGCATTTCCCGTTCTACCTTCCGCCGGCCTTCTTCTGGTGGTGGTACGCCTACGACGCCTACGCGCCCGACATCTTCATCGAGGGCGCCTACATCGCCGCATCGGGCGGGATCATCGCCGCGGCCGTCGCGATCGGCATGTCGGTCTGGCGCGCCCGCGAAGCGAAGAATGCCGAGACCTACGGCTCTGCCCGCTGGGCGCAACCGAAGGAGATCGAAGCCGCCGGACTGCTCGGACCCGATGGCGTCGTGCTGGGCCGCTACCAGCGCAGCTATCTGCGCCACGACGGGCCGGAGCATGTGTTGTGCTTCGCGCCGACCCGATCGGGCAAAGGCGTCGGCCTCGTCATCCCGTCGCTGCTTGACCTGGCCGGGCTCGGCGATCGTCCACGACATCAAGGGCGAGAACTGGCAGCTCACCGCCGGCTTCCGCGCCCAGCACGGCCGCGTGCTGCTGTTCGATCCGACCAATGCGAAGTCATCGGCCTACAATCCGCTGCTCGAGGTGCGCCGCGGCGAGTGGGAGGTGCGCGACGTCCAGAACATCGCCGACATCCTGGTCGATCCCGAAGGCAGCCTCGAAAAGCGGAACCACTGGGAGAAGACCAGCCACGCGCTCCTGGTCGGCGCGATCCTTCACGTCCTCTATGCCGAGGAGGACAAGACGCTCGCCGGCGTCGCGTCGTTCCTGTCCGATCCGAAGCGGCCGATCGAGTCGACGCTCGTCGGCCATGATGCGGACGCCGCATCTCGGCGAGGCCGGCGTTCATCCCGTCGTCGCCAGCGCCGCCCGCGAGTTGCTGAACAAATCCGGCAACGAGCGCTCCGGCGTGCTTGAGCACGGCCATGTCGTTCCTTGGCCTCTATCGCGATCCTGTGGTCGCCGAGGTGACGCGGCGCTGCGACTGGCGGATCGGCGATATCGTGGCCGGCGAGCGGCCGACGACGCTCTACCTCGTGGTGCCGCCCTCCGACATCAACCGCACCAAGCCGCTGATCCGCCTGATCCTCAACCAGATCGGCCGGCGGCTGACCGAGGACCTGCAGGCCAAGGCCGGCCGGCGGCGGCTGCTCCTGATGCTCGACGAGTTCCCGGCGCTGGGGCGGCTCGACTTCTTCGAGTCGGCGCTCGCCTTCATGGCGGGCTACGGCATCAAGAGCTTCCTGATCGCCCAGTCGCTGAACCAGATCGAGAAGGCCTATGGGCCGAACAACTCGATCCTCGACAACTGCCATGTGCGGGTCAGCTTCGCCACCAACGACGAGCGCACCGCCAAGCGCGGTCAGCGACGCGCTCGGCACGGCGACCGAGATGAAGGCGATGAAGAACTATGCCGGCAGCCGGCTGTCGCCCTGGCTCGGACATCTGATGGTCTCCCGATCGGAGACGGCGCGCCCGCTGCTCACGCCGGGCGAGGTCATGCAACTCCCGCCTACCGACGAGATCGTCATGGTGTCTGGCGTCCATCCGATCCGCGCGAAGAAGGCGCGCTACTACGAGGATGCGCGGTTGCAGGAGCGCATCCTGCCGCCGCCTGCGCCGACGCAGCCGAAAGTAGAGTCGTTCCGACGACTGGAGTTCACGGCCATTGCCCCCGCGGCCGCCGGCGCCAGCTGCGCGTGACGGCGAGGAGGCCGACGATGAAGACCCGAAGAACTCGGACCGCCGTCGCCAGCCTGAACTGAACCAGGAGACGGTCGAGAAGAAGCAGCCGATCGACAACGAATTCGCCCTCGATCCGACCGACGAGCTTGAGGAGGATGCGCCCCGCGTAGGTCGGATGAACGACCTCATGCAGGGCTTGGCGCGCCAAGCCTCCCTCGACCCCGGCGACGACCTGGGACTGTGAGGCTGGGATGCCGGCGCCGAAGAAGAAGGCTCAGATCTCCGTCTATCTCGATCCGGACGTGATGCGGTCCCTGTCGGTCTACGCGGCGCGGCGAGAGCAACCGATGTCGCTGATCGCCGAGGCCGCCATCGCCTCGTTCCTTTCGCCGGACGCAGATGAGCGGCGCGAGGCTGCCATCGCCAAACGCCTCGATCAGCAGGACCGGCGCCTGGCGCGGCTCGAGCGCGACGTCGGCATCGCCGTCGAGACGCTCGCCCTGTTCATCCGCTTCTGGCTCACCACGACACCGGCGCTTCCTGAACCGGCTGCCAAGGCGGCGCGGGCGCAGGCTGGACCTCGCTACGACAACTTCGTCGCCGCGCTTGGCCGGCGCCTCAGCCAGGGGCCGAAGCTTCGGCAAGAGATCCCCGACGATGCGCGGGAAGACCCGAACTCGATCGGCGGACACCGACTAGACGCGATCCCGAATAACCGGAGCATCACCGAAGCCGTCGAAACCGAGTCCGCACCCAGCAAGTATTTTTTCTCTGCTTTACGCCTGGCCCCTACGCCATCTGAATACTTGTTGAATCGCCCCACTTCCTGCCTTTTCTAATCGTCCCCGTCGCTAGTCGCGTGTCGCGATTGGCCAATGACGGGGACGATCGTGGCGGTCACACCACTTCATTCCGAGGCCTTCTCCCGCGGTGCGCGCATGCTGCGCACCGCGCTCGGCCCCGCCATCGCCGCCTTCCTCGAAGACCCGTCGATCGTCGAGGTGATGCTCAACCCCGACGGCCGGCTTTGGATAGACCGGCTGTCGGGCGGGCTGGAGGATAGCGGCCGGACGATGTCCGCCGCCGATGGCGAGCGGATCGTGCGCCTGGTCGCGCACCATGTCGGCGCGGAGGTCCATGCCGACAAACCGCGCGTCTCGGCCGAGCTGCCCGAGACGGGAGAGCGGTTCGAGGGCCTGTTGCCGCCGGTGGTGGCGGCGCCGGCCTTTGCGATCCGCAAGCCCGCCGTCGCCGTCTTCACCCTCGACGACTATGTCGCCGCCGGCATCATGCTGGCCGGCCAGGCCGCGGTGCTCCGCGCCGCCGTGGCTGATCGCAAGAACATCCTCGTCGCCGGCGGCACCTCGACCGGCAAGACCACGCTCACCAACGCGCTCCTGGCCGAGATCGCCGGCACCACCGACCGCGTGGTGCTGATCGAGGACACCCGCGAGCTGCAATGCCGCGCGCCCAACCTCGTGGCGCTGCGCACCAAGGACGGCGTCGCCTCGCTCTCCGATCTCGTCCGCTCCTCGCTGCGCCTGCGCCCCGACCGCATCCCGATCGGCGAGGTGCGCGGCGCCGAGGCGCTGGACCTCTTGAAGGCCTGGGGCACCGGCCATCCCGGCGGCATCGGCACGATCCACGCCGGCACCGCGCTCGGCGCGATGCGCCGCCTCGAGCAGCTCATCCAGGAAGCCGTCGTCACCGTCCCCAAGGCGCTGATCGCCGAGACCATCGATCTCGTCGCGGTGCTGCGCGGGCGCGGCAGCGAACGCCGCCTTTCCGAACTCGCACTCGTCGCCGGTCTCGATCCCGCCACCGGCGATTACCGCGTCCAGTCCGCCGGGGCGGGCGGCGACCTCTTGCCCCCCGGAGACCCATCATGATCCGTGTTCTCGCTGTCGCTCATTCTTCGCGTCGCCGCGTGGCCGAGCTCGTCACGCTCGCGACCCTGACGCTCGCCTTCGCCCCGGCGGCTTACGCCTCCGGCTCCTCCATGCCGTGGGAGACCCCGCTCAACTCCATCCTGGAGTCGGTGCAAGGGCCCGTCGCGAAGATCATCTCGGTCATCATCATCACCGTGACCGGCCTGACGCTCGCCTTCGGCGACACGTCGCGGCGGCTTCCGCCGGCTGATCCAGATTGTGTTCGGCCTGTCGATCGCCTTCGCCGCGTCGAGCTTCTTCCTGTCCTTCTTCTCGTTCTCCGGCGGAGCGCTGGTCTGATGGCCGCGATCGTCGATCCCGACGTGCCCGGCTTCTTCGCGCCGGTCCATCGCGCGCTCACCGACCCGATCCTGATGGGCGGCGCGCCGCGGACCGTCGCGATCGCCAACGGCACGCTCGCGGCGGCGATCGCCCTCGGCCTGCGGCTCTGGATCCCCGGCGCGCTGATCTGGGCGGTGGGTCACACCGCCGCCGTCTGGGCGGCGAAGCGCGATCCGCAGTTCGTCGACGTGGTGCGCCGGCACCTTCGCTACCCAGCCTATCTCGGCGTCTGAGGCTCCGATGCTGAACCTTGCCGAATATCGCAGTCGTCCCGCCGGCCTCGCCGACTTCCTGCCCTGGGCGGCCCTGGTCGAAGAGGGCGTCGTCCTCAACAAGGATGGCTCGTTCCAGCGCACGGCGCGCTTTCGCGGACCGGACCTCGATAGCGCGACGCCGGCCGAGCTGGTGGGCGTGACCGCCCGACTCAACAACGCGCTGCGCCGTCTCGGCTCCGGCTGGGCGATCTTTGTCGAGGCGCAGCGGATCGCCGCCCAGACCTATCCGCACAGCAGCTTTCCCGATCCGGCGTCAGCGCTGGTCGATCTCGAGCGCCAGGACGCCTTCGAGGAGGCCGGCGCGCATTTCGAGAGCCGCTACTTCCTGACCTTCGTCTGGCTCCCGCCCGCCGAGGACGCCTCGCGCGTCGAGGGCTGGCTCTACGAGGGCCGCGCGCAGACGGGCGTCGATCCGTGGGAGCTGCTGCGCGGCTTTGTCGATCGGACCAACCGCGTCTTGCAACTGGTCGAGGGCTTCATGCCCGAGGTGGCCTGGCTCGACGACGGCGACACGCTGACCTACCTGCACTCGACCATCTCGACCCGTGCGCAGCGCATCCGCGTGCCCGAGACGCCGATGCACCTCGATGCGTTGCTCGCCGATGAGCCGCTTGCCGGCGGCCTCGAGCCCCGCCTCGGCGCCCATCATCTTCGCACGCTCACTGTGGTCGGATTCCCGACAGCGACGCATCCCGGCATCCTCGACGAGCTGAACCGGCTCGCCTTCCCGTACCGCTGGTCCACCCGGGCGATCCTCCTCGACAAGACCGAAGCGGTGAAGCTGCTCACCAAGATCCGCCGGCAGTGGTTCGCCAAGCGCAAGTCCATCGCCGCCATCGTCAAGGAGGTGATGACCAACGAGGCGTCGACCCTCGTCGACTCCGACGCGGCCAACAAGGCCGCCGACGCCGACCTCGCCCTGCAGGAATTGGGCTCCGACGATGTTGGCCAAGCCTATGTCACCGCGACAGTCACTGTCTGGGACGAGGACCCGGGTCTCGCCGCTGAAAAGCTCCGGCTGGTGGAGAAGGTGATTCAGGGCCGCGACTTCACCTGCATGCCGGAAGGAGTGAATGCGCTCGAGGCCTGGCTCGGCTCCATCCCCGGCCATGCCTACGCCAACGTCCGCCAGCCGCCGGTCTCGACGCTGAACCTGGCGCACATGATCCCGCTCTCGGCGGTCTGGGCTGGGCCGGCAAGGGATGAGCATTTCCAGGCGCCGCCGCTGCTCTACGGCAAGACGGAAGGTTCGACGCCGTTCCGGCTCAGCCTGCATGTCGGCGACGTCGGCCACACGCTGATCGTCGGCCCGACCGGCGCGGGCAAGTCGGTGCTGCTCGCGCTGATGGCGATGCAGTTCCGCCGTTACCGCAACAACCAGATCTTCGCTTTCGATTTCGGCGGGTCGATCCGCACCGCGGCGATCGCCATGGGCGGCGACTGGCACGATCTCGGCGGCAGCCTGTCGGCTGGATCGGAACATTCGGTGTCGCTGCAGCCGCTTGCCCGCATCGACGATCAGTCGGAGCGCGCCTGGGCGGCGGAGTGGGTGGCGGCCATCCTCGCGAAGGAGGGCGTCACCATCGATCCGACCGCCAAGGAGCATGTCTGGTCGGCGCTGAGCTCGCTGGCGTCGTCGCCCGTGGGCGAGCGCACCATCACCGGCCTGGCGGTCCTGTTGCAGTCGACGGCGCTGAAGCAGGCGTTGCAGCCCTATTGCGTCGGTGGAGCCTCGGGCCGCCTGCTCGACGCCGAGGCTGAGCAGCTCGGCTCCGCTCCGGTGCAGGCGTTCGAGACCGAGGGCCTGATCGGCGCCGGAGCGGCGCCCGCCGTGCTGACCTATCTCTTCCATCGCATCGAGGGCCGCCTCGACGGCCGGCCGACCTTGCTCATCATCGACGAGGGCTGGCTGGTCCTCGACGATCCGGCCTTCGCCCAGCAGCTCCGCGAGTGGCTGAAGACGCTGCGCAAGAAGAACGCCTCCGTCGTCTTCGCCACGCAGTCGCTGTCCGATATCGACGGCAGCAACATCGCGCCCGCGATCGTCGAGAGCTGTCCGACGCGTATCTTCCTGCCGAACGAGCGCGCGATCGAGCCGCAGATCACCGCGATCTACCGCCGCTTCGGCCTCAACGATCGCCAGATCGAGATCCTCGCGCGCGCCACGCCGAAGCGCGACTACTACTGCCAGTCGCGCCGCGGCAATCGCCTGTTCGAGCTGGGTCTCGGCCCCGTCGCGCTCGCCTTCTGTGCCGCTTCCTCCAAGGCCGACCACGCCGCGATCGAGCGCGTCGTCGCCGAGCACGGCCGCGATGCTTTCACGCCCGCTTGGCTCGCGGACCACGAGCTCCTCTGGGCCGCCGATCTCATCCCTGACCTGACCAACCTGGAGACGTCATCATGATCAAGCTGCGCCATCTGGCGGCGGCAAGCGCCGTCGTGCTCACCCTGGCCGTCGCCGTGCCGCCCGCCTCGGCGCAGTGGATCGTCTACGACCCGACCAACTTCAGCCAGAACGTGCTGACCGCCGCGCGCGAGCTGCAGCAGATCAACAATCAGATCACGATGTTGACCAACCAGGCGACGAGCGCTGGTCAACCAGGCGCGCAATCTCGCCAACCTGCCGATGTCGACGCTGACCCAGCTTCAGTCGTCGATCGCCCAGACCCAGTCGCTGCTCGGCCAGGCGCAGAACATCGCCTTCAACGTCCAGCGCATCGAGCAGGCCTATTCGACGAGCTACGGTTCGGCCGCCGGCACAGGTTCGACCACCGCCATGGTCGCCAACGCGCAGACCCGCTGGCAGAACTCCGTCGCCGCCTTCGAGGACAGCCTGAAGGTACAGGCGGGCGTGGTCGGCAACATCCCGACCAACTCCAGCGCGATGACCTCGCTGGTCACGGCCAGCCAGAGCGCCACCGGCGCGCTGCAGGCGGCGCAGGCCGGCAACCAGCTCCTGGCGCTGCAATCCCAGCAGCTTTCCGATCTCGTCGCCGTGCTGTCGGCCAAGAGTCGGGCCGACGCGCTGGAGCAGGCGCGTACCGCCTCGGCCGAGGCGCAAGGCCAGCAGAACTACAAGACCTTCTCGACGCGCACCGGCTATCAGCCCGGCAACGTCACCATGTTCAGCGGCAACTGAGGCGCGGCGATGCTGGGACGGTCGGAAATCTTCCGCGCCGCCGCGATCGTCGCCCTGATCGCGGTCGCCATCACGGCTCTTGTGGCGACCAACCGGCGCCACTCGGCCCCCATTGCCGAGACCCCTCCGACCATCGTCACACCAGCATCCGACGACCTCTCGGCCGAGCTGCGCCGTTGCAGCGCGCTCGGTCCCCAGGATGCCGAAGATCCGCATTGCGTCGCGGTCTGGGAGGAGAACCGCCAGCGATTCTTCGGCAGGCCGGCGCGGCCTCTGCCGCCACAAACGCCCCCAGGCGCTGCCGCGCCGGCCACCCCTTCTAAGGGAGATGCGCGATGAACAACGTCGGCGTCATCGACACCTTCCTCAACACCTTCACCACCTACATCGATTCCGGCTTCGGCCTGATCAAGGGCGAAGTCGGCTATCTCTCGTCCACGCTGATCGTCATCGACATCACCCTGGCAGGCCTGTTCTGGGCCTGGGGCGCCGACGAGGACATCCTCCAGCGCCTGGTGAAGAAGACCCTCTACATCGGCTTCTTCGCCTTCATCATCAACAACTTCAACAATCTCTCGGCCATCGTCTTCAACAGCTTCGCCGGCCTCGGCCTGAAGGCGGGCGGCTCGTCGATCAGCACCGCCGACTTCCTGCGGCCGGGCAAGCTCGCCCAGGTCGGGCTCGACGCCGGACAGCCGCTGCTCGACGCGGCCAACCAGATGATGGGCTTCACCAGCTTCTTCGCGAACTTCGTGCAGATCGCGGTGCTGATGGTCTCGTGGGTCCTGGTGCTGATCGCCTTCTTCATTCTGGCGGTTCAGCTCTTCGTCACGCTGATCGAGTTCAAGCTGACGACGCTCGCCGGCTTCATCCTCATTCCCTTCGCGCTCTTCAACAAGACCGCCTTCCTCGCCGAGAAGGTGCTCGGCAACATCGTCGCGTCCGGCGTCAAGGTGATGGTGCTGGCCGTCATCGTCGGCATCGGCACCGGCCTCTTCTCGCAGTTCACGCAGACCTACGCCGGCGGCCAGCCGACGGTCGAGCAAGCGCTGTCCGTCGTGCTGGCCGCGCTCGCCATGCTGGGCCTCGGCATCTTCGGCCCCGGCATCGCCACCGGCCTGGTCTCCGGCGCGCCCCAGCTCGGCGCGGGCGCCGCCGTCGGGACTGGCCTGGCCGTCGCGGGTACGGCGATGGCCGGCGCCGGCGCGCTCGGCCTGGCCGGCAGGGGGGCGATGGCTGCGGCTTCCGGCACTGCCGCCGCCGCGCGCGGTGGGGCGGCAATGGCCGGCGGCGCGTCCTCCGCCTACAGCCTTGCTTCAGCCGGCCGGTCCGGCGCGTCGGGCGTCGCGGCCGGACTCGGCGGGGTCGGGCGAGCGGCCGCTTCGGCCGCCGCGGCTCCTGTGCGGCGCGCCGCCGCTCAAGCCGGCAGCTCGATGCGGGAAAGCTTCGCCGCCGGCGCCCGGTCCAGTTTCGCCGCAACCGGCGGCTCATCGACCGGAGGGACGGTCGGCGGCAATTCACCAAGCACGCCCGCGGCGCCCACGGGCGGATCGGAGGGTTCCGGCCCACCCGCCTGGGCCCAGCGCATGAAGCGCAACCAGTCGATGGTCCACGGGGCGCAGACCGCCGCGCAGGTCCTCAGGTCCGGCGACAGCCATGGCGGCGGCCATTCCGTCGATCTCTCAGGAGGAGAATAAGAGATGGCGCTGTTCCGCCGCCCCACGGTTCGCTACGGCCGGACGCCCGAGCCTGAGACCCCCTATCAGCGCGCCGCCCAGGTTTGGGACGACCGCATCGGCTCGGCCCGGGTGCAGGCCAAGAACTGGCGGCTGATGGCCTTCGGCTCGCTCGCGCTGTCCATGGGTCTCGCCGGCGGTCTCGTCTGGCAATCGACCCACGGCAGCATCGTCCCCTGGGTGGTGCAGGTCGACAAGCTCGGCCAGGCGCAGGCCGTCGCGCCCGCCGCCGCCGACTACACGCCCAGCGATCCGCAAATCGCCTGGTATCTCGCCCACTTCATCCAGATGGTCCGCGTCGCTGCCGGCCGATCCGATCATCGTGCGGCAGAACTGGCTGCAGGCCTACGACTTCACCACCACCTCGGGCTCCCAGGCGCTCAACGACTACGCGCGCGCCAACGACCCCTTCGCCAAGCTCGGCAAGCAGCAGATCGCCATCGACGTCTCGAGCGTGATCCGCGCCTCGCCCTCGAGCTTCCGCGTCGAATGGGTCGAGCATCGCTATCAGGACGGCGCGCTCGCCGACAACACCCGTTGGACCGCGATCCTCACCATCGCGATCCAGACGCCGACCTCCGCCGACGTGCTCCGCAAGAACCCGCTCGGCATCTACGTCACCGCCATCAACTGGTCGAAGGAGCTGGGACAATGACCCCGCCGATTTCCATGGAAGCCGGCGGTCCGGCTTCGCGTCTCTTCAGTCATTCAGCAGAGCCGGAAAGGAGGGATTGCGCCTTTCCGTAAAGCCGGCCTGGCGGCTTTGCTGATGTCCGTCACTGCGCTCGGCGGCTGCGCGCACAATTTCATTCCGCCCGACATCAATTACGACAGCGCAGCGCCGGCAAAGCTCACCGTCGATCCGCCAGCGCCTATCAAGATCGTGGAGTTGCCGAAGCTGCTGCCGCTGCCCGGGCAACTGAAGCCGATCGACGGTGGCAAGCCGACACCCGAAGCCGCCGACCCGACCGTGCGCGTCAACCAGGCCAACGCCGCCGCGCGCGATTCAGCCGGTGCGCAACGGCTTCATCAACGCGGTCCAGGTCTATCCGTTCTCCGGCGGGGCGCTCTACCAAGTCTATACGGCGCCCGGCGAGATCACCGACATCGCGCTGCAGGACGGCGAGCAGCTCGTCGGCTCCGGCCCCGTCGCCGCCGGCGACACCGTGCGCTGGATTATCGGCGATACCGAGAGCGGCGCGGGCGCCACCAAGAAGGTTCACATCCTGGTCAAGCCGACGAGACCCGAGCTGCTCACCAATCTGGTCATCAACACGGATCGGCGGACCTATCTCCTCGAGCTGCGCTCGACCGAGAAGACCTACATGGCCTCGGTCTCCTGGCAGTATCCCGAAGATCAGCTCATCGCGCTTCGGCGGCAGAACCAGGAGGCCGACGCAGCCGCGCCGATCGCCAGCGGCGTCGATCTCGCCTCGATCAACTTCCGCTATGCGATCCAGGGCGACAACCCGGCCTGGCGTCCGCTGCGCGCCTTCGACGACGGGCACAAGGTCTACATCGAGTTCCCGAGCGGCATTGCCCAGGGCGAGATGCCGCCGCTGTTCGTCATCGGACCGGCCGGCGGCTCCGAGCTGGTGAACTACCGGGTCAACCGCAACTACTACATCGTCGACCGCCTGTTCGCCGCCGCCGAATTGCGTCTCGGCGACAAGGATAGCGAGCGGCGCGTGCGCATCGTCCGCACCGACGGAAGGCCGCGGTCATGACGGCGGAAGGTCCTGAAGAACAACCGCCGGCGCCGACGCCCGTCGTACCGCCCGATCTGCGGCTTCGGGGCGAGCGGCCGCGCGTCACGCGCCTGTCGCGCAAGGTGCTGATTGGCCTCGGCGCCGTTTCGGCGCTCGCCGTCGCGGGCGCGCTCGGCTACGCGCTCCAGACTCGCAACGCGGCGCAGACGCGGCCAGGAGCTGCTCAGCACGCAGAACCGTCCCTCCGCCGAGGGCCTCGCCGGCCTGCCGAAGGACTATACCGGCCTGCCGCGCCAGGCGCCCCCGCTCGGGCCGCCGCTGCCCGGCGATCTCGGCAAGCCGATCCTCAACGCCGGGGCTGCGCCGAACACCGTAGCGTCCCGGCGACGACGCCTGATCCGGAGGCGCAGCGCCGGGCCCAAGAGATCGAGGCGGCGCGGCTCAGCCGCCTCTTCGCCCAGACCAATCAGCAGCCGCAGCCGGTCGGGCTCGCCGCGCCGGCTGCGACGGGGACGCACGGCGGGTCCGACGCCCACGCCGCCGGTCGACGCCGGCGCCGCGCAGAACATGCAGGACCGCAAGACGGCCTTCCTCAATGCTTCGACGGACAAGCGCACGGTCAGTCCAGACCGGCTCGACGCCAAGGCCTCGCCCTATGTCGTGCAGGCCGGCACCGTGATTCCCGCCGCGCTCATCACCGGCATCCGCTCCGATCTGCCCGGCCAGATCACCGCCCAGGTGACGGAGGCGGTCTATGACAGCCCGACCGGCAAATATCTGCTGATCCCGCAGGGCGCGAAGCTGATCGGCCAGTACGACAGCTCCGTCGCCTTCGGGCAGAGCCGCGTCCTGCTGGTCTGGACCCGCATCATCATGCCGGACGGCGACGTCGATCGTGCTGGAGCGCCAGCCCGGCGCCGACACGCAAGGCTATGCCGGGCTCGAGGACGAGGTCGACAACCATTGGGGCATGCTGTTCAAGGCCGCCGTGCTCTCGACGCTGCTCAGCGTCGGCGCCGAAGCCGGCACGAGCCAGGACGAGAACAATCTCGTTCAGGCGATCCGCAGCGGCGCATCCAACAGCATCAGCCAGACCGGCCAGCAGATCGTCCAGCGCCAGCTCAACATCCAGCCGACGCTCACGATCCGGCCGGGCTTCCCGGTCCGTGTCATCGTCACCCGCGATCTGGTGTTGACGCCCTACGGACACGGAGGGAACGCCATGACGAAGCTCAAGCTTGGGCCGCTGGCCGACGACAAGCCGGTCAAAATCAGCGTCGAATTGCCCGCTGCCGTGCATCGGGATCTTGTCGCTTATGCTCGAAGTGCTCGGCCGGACGACTGGCCAAACGGCTCCCGACCCCTCGAAGCTCATCGTGCCGATGGTCGAGCGATTCATGGCGACCGACCGCGCGTTCGCGAAGGCGCGACGCGATCGGAGCGGTCAGGTCGCTTTCGGTTCGGCCGAGAAATCGGGATAGTGTTCGTGCAACATGGCCAGGAACGATCCCAAGGCGGGATTGCTGTTCGCTTCTCGCCAGTACGCCATGAAATTGGTCTGGGTCGGGCCGTCGTCGTCCCAGACCTCCCTATAGACCACGCCTTCGTGGCGCACCCCCGTCGCGCCCTCGAACATCAAGAGCGTGCCATAGTTCGCACTGACTAGGCTCAGCAGTCTGTCCAGTGACGAGTCCTGATGGATGATGTGCTGAGAACCAATGGCATGACGGAGCTTCGCCGCGAGCAGCCCCTCAAGCTCCGGTCCGGGACCTTGCTGCGGGACGAGGAACTTTTCGTTCGCAAGATCCGCCCAACGAATCCTCGAATTATGGCCCAGCGGATGATGCCCCGGAAAAGCTACGATCACCCGCTCACTCCAAAGCGGAAGCATCCGGCCGTCCCATGCCGTCGCATGACCCGTCATGATCGCGACATCGACTGCGTTGCCCGCGAGAGCACAAAGCAGCCGATCATGGCTACCATCGACGGTGCGTACATCCACATCCGGAAAGCGCCGGTGGTATTCGACCAGCGTCGCGTGCATGTTCCCCGCCGAAGGGGAGGCATGAACGCCGATCGTTAACAAGCCAAGTTCGCCGCGGCTCCTGCTCCTGATCCGCCGAAGTTCCGTGTCCACGTCATCGAGTATTCGCTTGGCGCTCGCGATGAACTCCAGCCCCACCATGGTGAGGTGGGTGCCGCCATTCGTCCTTTCGAACAACACCACGCCAAGCTGGCGCTCGATCTCGTGCAGCCGGCGGCTCAAGGTCGATTGGCGTATGTTCAGAGCTTCCGCCGCCTGTCTCAGGCTGCGGTGCTGTGACGTTACGACCGCCAAACGCAAATCGCGAAGCTCTACGTCCACGCTACTCACTTCATCGGCCCGCATACGGGCCGCCTTTCACAAACTTTGCCTCCCCCTCTCCGGTCACCTCCATCGCTGACGATATACGAAGCGCTTGGTTTCGATCTCCCCAGACTTGTCAGGCCGGCAATGGATCGGTGCCGCGATCGAGCAAGGCCAGATAGTCCGAATAGGCGTAAATCCGGCCGCGCTGCCGTCCCGTGGTCTCGCGCACGACGCCGATTTTGGCGAGATTTTCCAGCGCCGTGCTGGCGGTCGGGAAGGAGACGGCGAGTTTCTCGGAGACAGTCTGGATGGTGACGATCGGGCTGGCCTGCATCAGTTCGTGGACTCGGAGCGCCGACGGGGCCGCGCGGCCGAGGCCGGCGATCTGCTGTCGATGGGCGTCGAACATGGCGATCAGATCGCGCGCCGTCGCGGCGGCCTGTTCGGCGGTCTCCGCGACGCCGGTCAGGAAGAACTCCATCCAGGTCTCCCACGTCCCGGCCTGCCGGACCTCCTGCAGGAGCCGGTAATAGTCGTCGCGCCGGGATTTCAGGAACAGGCTGAGATAGAGGATCGGCTCCCGCAACACCCCGGCCTCACACAGGATCAGCGTGATGAGCAGCCGGCCCAGGCGCCCGTTGCCGTCGAGAAAGGGATGGATCGTCTCGAACTGGACGTGGGCCAGGCCCGCCCGGATGAGCGGGGGCAGCGCCGCATCCTCGCTGTGCAGGAAGCGCTCCAGCGCATCGAGGCATTCGTCCAGCCGGTTCGGCGGCGGAGGCACGAACAGGGCGTTGCCCGGCCGGGTTCCGCCGATCCAGTTCTGCGAGCGGCGGAACTCGCCCGGTTGCTTCGCTGCGCCACGCCCTGATTTGAGCAGGATGGCGTGCATTTCGCGGATCAGCCGGAGCGACAGGGGAAATCCGCCCCGCATCCGGGAGACGCCATGCTCGATCGCCGCGACGTAGTTCGAAACCTCGGTCACGTCGTCGAGTTCGACCGCCGGCGCCTCGTGATTTTCGAACAGCAGCAGGTCGGACAGCGAGGATTGCGTGCCCTCGATCTGCGAGGACAGGAGGGCTTCCTTGCGGACGTACATGTAGAGGAACAAAGGCGTCGAGGGCAGGATCGTCGTCACGCCGTCGAGGCGCCCGACCGCGGCGATGGCGCGTTCGTAGACGTGCATGAACCGGCCCAGTTCGAGCGGCGGCTTTGGCGGCAGCGGGGCAGGCACATAGGCGCGCACGCGCTCGCCTCCCGCGCTCGTTTCAACATAGGCCCCGAGCCTTTGGTTCTCTCCGTCCGTCACGCGCGATCCTTTAATTAGCTTCGCCGCTATTAAAGCATATCGCCATATATCTTAATAGCGGGTGGGGCTAATTCAAGGCTGCCGGCGTGACGCGACATCCGCACGGGCGGCGATTGGGAGCACGACAGGAGAGGATGTGGTTTGGCTCGACATCTTCGAGCCCTCGGCCAACCTAATCCGCGTTGCGCCACAAGGCGCAAATCTAGGGAGGTTGGCGCACCCGACACGATTCGAACGTGTGGCCTCCACCTTCGGAGGGTGGCGCTCTATCCAGCTGAGCTACGGGTGCATCTCAATTTCGCCTAGCCCGACTGACCTATGAGGGTCAACGGATTCGGCCTTCACAAACCAGTCCCACATCACGGTCGCCGGGTGACTACGCCCCGCTATCCGCTGTTCCGCCCCCGTTCTCCGAAAACTGCTTACGCGGTGCTTACGCGAAAATTTCTCGGGGTTTGGCGGCGTTCGTAGGATTACTCAAGCTACTGTTTTCACGAACCTTTCTTCAGTTACTTACTAACGAAACCCCCTTGACATCAGCCTTCGGAGGGCAACGCTCTATCCAGCTGAGCTACGGGCGCGGGGCCCGGCCTGGATGGCCGGCCGCCCCTCTTAGCCGAATTCGGCACGAGTGGCTAGCAAGCGATTCTAGAGCTACATTTGACAGCGCGAGAATGGTTAGACTGATGCGAGCCTAGCGGCCTCCGCAGCGCCCATCACGTCCAATCCGGCCCCGACACATGCCCTAGACCCATCGAATTGCGGTCCTTGACGCCTGCGAGAAACGCCGTTACGCTCGGGGCGGTAGGCGGAAGGGAGGCGCGGGCCGAGCACTACGACTCCATTTAGGAGATTACATAATGTCTAGATCGACAAGAATGTGGGAAGAAATAAACGAAAGAATTGGAGAAAGAGCACAAACAAAACGAGAAGATCCAGATAGACCATTATCGCCGAAAGAAAGAGAAGAGATAGAATATGATATAGAACAATTAGGTAAAATGATAAAAGCCGCTTCTTTTATGATAAGAAAGTACATGCGAATAGTTGATGGGTTTAGAATAAATAAAACGATGTATGCTGAAGCGGAGCGTGACTTATCGGCTCAAATCAATGCGGAAGTCGAAAGAGAAGTGGATGAGCATATAGAGATAGATGCCGATGATGAAGATGAAAGATTATAGATGATTAAGCAATAACTTTATTCATTCTACCCTTGTAGCGCATATCTAAAGCCAGCTAACAACAGTCGGCGCTACTCGGGGCGGCGAGCCTTAGAGTAGCGCCCCCAAGTCAAGGGCGGGTTTCCGGGGCGGCTGGCAAGCGCCTCACCTATCAATGAGTTGATCGCGCAGAACCGACTGCGCCGTAGCATAGCCAAGTTGCGAACGCTTTTCGCGTTGTTAGAAGGGCCTTGACTTGACTCAGTTCGTCTGCTGTTTCAAGAAATTGACTTGTCGAATTGTAAAGGCCGTCGGGTCTGAACCACCCGACGGCCTTGCGTATCGGCTCCGCAAATCCTTCGCCGGGCAGCGGGACACGATATGATAACGCAACCTGATTGAATTCAGAATCACCTGATTAGTCAAGCCCGGCCGCAGCTTAAAATGCGATCGGAAATAAAAAATGTCGTCAAAAGAATATAAACCCGGTGATACCGTAGAACACTCAGGAATTTATCGTGTCACACATGACGGCTTTCATGCAGAAGAGCATGAAGTGACTGTCGTTTTTGGCAAAAAATCTCCTCCATGCAATCATTGCGGGAATCATCCTCGCTTTACGCCAGTCAAGTTGGCTCAACACATCGAGCACAACAAACACTTCAAATAGGTTCCTCAATATCGCGGGACCATAAAGTGATCAATATATATCCGCTCATTGGGCGGCAAGATATGGTGAGCTTTGGGCTCTCCCGCAAGGCAGCGGCTATACTCTCCGCCGCCTCCTCAACACAGTAACATAATAATGTCCTTACTCATTTCCTCTTCTCCTTTTTCCCGGAAGAAGCCAGCTTCTTGCGCTTCTGCGGAATGTCTTTCATCGGATGAGGCTCGGCCGCGCGCGCCCCTCATAGAGCGCTATCGAAGCGGCGCTGCCACTCATCTGCGCTGAACTTACCACCTTCTTTCTTCTCGGTCTCCATGCCAATCTCACCCGAAGTCAAAGCGACACTCTTAGCTGCCTCCCGAGAAGCGGCTGCGGCGCTTGCGGAAGACAGAACACGGCAAAAGTGACTGCATCTCCGAACTGTTTGCGAGCGTGGAACCCTCTCACGCCTGAGTCCCATAGGATCGTGTGTGGCTGCATCGCCAGCACGTCTTTGATCCTAATTTTCGTGGCCATTTTCCTCTCTCTAAGCAAGCTGCTAGAGAGCAGGAGATGCCAAATTTTCCGAAACTGCAACCACAAATTTCTAATACACTAAAATAAACTCAAACAATGGCGCAACCGGAAAATCAAACGCAATCAAGGCATTTCAAAGAGAGATTAAGTTTTAGGTAGCGCCCCAGACTATCTTCGTTTCTGCTTCCTCCAGCCTTCGGAGGGCAACGCTCTATCCAGCTGAGCTACGGGCGCGGGGCCCGGCCTGGATGGCCGGCCGCCCCTCTTAGCCGAATTCGGCACGAAGGGAAATAAGCTCGGCCGTCCAACTCCCTCCCACAACAGATGCGGGGACCGAATCGTCCAAATCGGGACGCGGATGAGGCGAGCGGTTGTGGTCGCGATGCCAGTCGATAGGGAATGGCGCCAATAGCGAGCGCTGTCGACAGCAAAGGCTTGCAAAAAACAGAAATATGGACTAAATTCTTTTCACTCGCCGGATCGAGATGCTACGAGCCGATGGAGCCCGCGAAACAGACAGTCGGGATGCGTTTGAGACGTTTTGCACACAACCTGAGACGCGAGTCGAATTTTTTATTTTTTCGCCTATAACCCATTGAAAAGTCCCGATTCGGACGAATAAAACCAAGCAAATTCAAGCGATTTTGCTTGGTTTTATTTGGATTTGCTTGGAAGGAATTCGCGCGCTGGTTGAATTCTCGGCTCTTCGTGTGGGATGGGGTTGGTTACGCCGGCGTTTCTATGACGCGCGCAGGCGCTCGCGCCACGGCGCGGCCCCGGCCGCGCAAACCCGCTCCACAGTCCCAGCCAGAGCGCTGAACTCGACCGGCTTGACGAGGAACGCATCAAATCCCGCCGCCGAGGGCGAGCCTCTCCGCTCGTCGAACGCATTGGCGGTCAGGGCGACGATCGGCGTGGGCGACCAGCCGCAGGCGGCCTCGAGCCGCCGCAAACGGCGTGTGGCCTCGTATCCATCGAGACCCGGCATCTTGAGATCCATCAGGATGACGTCGAACGGACGCGACTCGAGCGGAGCGACCGGCGAAGCGAGACGCAGCGCCTCCTCTCCGTCGATCGCGCGAACGACCTCGAACCCCAAGCGCCGCAATGCTTTTTGGGTGATGAGCGCGTTAATGTCGTTGTCCTCGGCGACGAGGGCGCGGCGGACCGACGCCGCGCCGGCGAGAGGCGCGGCGAAGGGCCGGCGGCGGGCGGAAAATCCCACGCCACGCGCTCGAACAGCGAGCGCGCCCGGACCGGCTTGACCAGCCAGCCGTCGAAACCTTTCAGCGCCGTCTGCCCGAACGCCCGCCGCTCGAACGGCGAAAACAGCACGAGGCTGCGCCGGACACCGGCCGCGCGCGCGGCTTGAGCCAGGCGATTGGTCGCCTCGGCGCCAAGCGCGCAATCGACAATGACGACGTCTGGCTTTTGGGGGTCGCTCAAGGCTTCGAGGCCGGATTCGAGGCCGCCGGCGCGCTCGACGCTGACGCCTGCTTCCGCGAGTCGCGCCTCCATGGCCGGCGCCTCGAACGGCGAATCGGCGATGATGAGGGCGTGCGTCCCCTCTGGGGCGCGCCGCCTCGTCTCCTGGGCGGCGGCGAGCGGCTCGACCGCGGCGCATTCAGGCAACCGGACGGCGAAGGCGAAAATCGATCCCCCGCCGGGGTTGTCGGCAAGAGTCAGCTCGCCGCCCATCAGGCGGACAAGCTCGCTCGAGATCGCCAGCCCGAGCCCTGCGCCCTCGAAGCGGCGCGCGTGCGAGCCGTCGCCCTGCTCGAAACTGTCGAAAATCGCCGCGCGGCGGTCCGCCGGCACGCCGGGCCCGGTGTCGATTACCGAGAATCGCGCCGCGCCCTGCTCACCGCGCTCAACCTTCACGCAGACGCCGCCCCGATCGGTGAATTTGACCGCGTTGCCGGCGAGGTTGGTGAGCACCTGGCGCAGGCGCAGGCCGTCGGCGCGAACGAAGCGCGGCGCGGCGGCGCTGAACGAAGCAGGCGATCTCGATGCCTTTGCTCTGGGCGCGCGGCGCAAGCAGTTCGACCACGCCCTCGGTGAGCCGGCGCAAGTCGACCGTCTCGACGACGAGATCGAAACGCCCTGCCTCGATCTTGGCCAGATCGAGGATTTCGTCGATCAGCGCGATCAGCGCGCTTCCCGAGCCGCGGATCGCTTCGACGTAGCTTGCGTTTTCGGGATCGAGCGAGGCCTCCCGCAACAGGTCGGCCATGCCAAGAATGCCGCTGATCGGGGTGCGGATCTCGTGGCTCATTGTCGTCAGAAAGCGCGATTTGGCTTCGCTCGCCGCCTCCGCCCGGTCACGCGCGCTCGCGGCTTCCTTTAGCCGCCAAAGTTCGTCACGCAATGCTTCGTTCTCGGCGGCGACACGCGCCGCGCGCGCCTCCGCTTCGCGCCACGCGCGGGCGATAGCGGCGGCGAGCGCGATCGCCAACGCGATCCCCACGCCGGCCTGAAGCCACAACGCGTGAGCCGCAACGTCCGCCAAGCCGGCGCCCAAATCCATTCGCGATCCCGCTTAGCCCGGCCCCGCGCCGATAGGCTGTGCGATCCATGGTTTCAGGCGGCTGTTGCGAATCCCTTGTCCAATTCCGCCGAATTGTATGCATTTGCCAATTCACGCCATTCACGCCGCCGCGGCCGCGCGGTCCGGCGCGCCGCGGTAGGAAAGCGCCTCGGCAATATGCGCGCGACCGGTCGGGCCGCCGCCGTCGAGGTCGGCAAGCGTGCGGGCGAGTTTAAGCACCCGATGATAGCCGCGCGCCGACAGACGCAGCCGTTCTGCGGCGTCGCGCAACAGCGCCAGCCCCGATGCGTCCGCTTCCGCGATCTCTTCGATGACGCTGGCTGGCGCGCCGGCGTTGCAAACGACGCTGTCTAATCCGAGTTCGGCGTAGCGCGCGAGCTGGATCTTGCGCGCCGCCGCCACCCGGGCGGCCGCCTCAGCCGAGCCCTCGCGCGCCGGCGGGGTCATCAGATCCGCGGCCAAGACCGACGGCACGTCGACAACGAGGTCGAAGCGATCGAGGAGCGGACCGGAAAGCCGGCCCAGATATTGCGCCACACAACGCTCGTTTGGCGCGCGCTTGCAGGCGTAACCCGGCTCGTTGGCCATGCCGCACCGGCAAGGATTCATCGCCGCGACCAACTGGAACCGCGCCGGATAGACGACGCGATGATTGGCGCGCGCGATCGCCACTTCGCCGGTCTCGATCGGCTGGCGCAGGCTGTCCAGGACCTGGGGCTGGAACTCCGGCAGTTCGTCGAGGAACAGGACGCCATTGTGGGCGAGCGAAATCTCGCCCGGCTTGGCGTGGGCGCCGCCGCCGACCAGCGCCGGCATCGAGGCGGAATGATGGGGGCTTCGGAACGGGCGCCGGTCGGTCAGGGCGCCGCCGGCAAGCGCGCCCGCAACCGAATGGATCATCGACACCTCGAGCAATTCACGCGGGGTCAAGGGCGGCAGGATCGACGGCAGGCGCTGGGCGAGCATCGATTTTCCCGCGCCGGGCGCGCCGCTCATCAACAGGTTGTGGCCTCCGGCCGCCGCGACTTCCAGGGCGCGCTTGGCGCTCTCCTGGCCCTTGATGTCGCGCAGGTCCGGCTGCGGTCCGGCCGACGCGCGCAGGGCGGGCTCGGGACGGGACAGCACCTGCGCGCCCTTGAAGTGGTTGGCGAGCTGGATCAGCGAGCGCGGCGCGAGGATCTCGAGATCGGCCGAAGCCCACGCCGCCTCGGGGCCGCAAGGCGCGGGACAGATCAGGCCTTTGCCGGCGGCGTTGGCGGCGATCGCCGCCGGCAGGACGCCGGCGACAGCGCTGATCGCGCCGTCGAGCGCGAGCTCCCCGATCACGGCGAAGCCGTCGAGAGCG
>CAVZBZ010000007.1:0-15808 GCA_963773665.1 uncultured Alphaproteobacteria bacterium | reverse complement strand
GGCGATCGGCACGGCGGGCAGCCGCTTCGGCGATCCATTTTCGGCAAATTCCGTGCTGGCGAGCCGAATCCTTTTTCGTGAAGCGCCGGAAGCGCTGCCGATCGAGAAAACGGCGGAATTCTCGCCGCCGCGATAAAGCGGCCGATTGTCCTCGCACCTCCGGGAGATGGTACAAAGCGCAGCAGCCGGAACGCGGCGCTGGGAACAGGCAAGTGACCGCGTGATACTGTCTGCGGGAAACGTTGGCGGATAGCGACGAAGTTCGGGCCGCCAGACATCGCCTTGCCGCGATGGACCTTCCGCAACCGGCGATCGACGCGTCATTGGCTGCGCATTGCCGGGCCGATCCCGCCGCTGCGTGGCAGGTAGCGGTGAAATCCAGTCGTGCCGTCCGTATTTCGCCGGTACCGATGTTGCGGCTCCGCGCAAGACCGAGTCCTTGATGCAAGCCTCGGTACAGATTGGCGGGGCCGAATTGTCGCCATACATCTATACGACATCGGCTTCGGCAACGCACAAATTTGTTTAAAGCGTGGAGGTTGCGCTCCAAAACATATTCCAGGCCGGTACCGGAGGAAATCCGCGCGTGGTGACCACTCTTGAACGATGGCCAAACCGCCGCAAAGCAGCCGGCGTTGTATCGCGGGCTCGTTGACCCGCGCTCCCAAATCAGTCGCATCTACGCCAGTAGCCCGAACCTGTTTTGGAGTTGGAAAACGCCGCTCGCAAGCACGGCCAAGAGATCCGGCCGTCGCGCTGGCCGGAGGGACACTCCTGGAAACACTTTATTGTCGGGCGCCGCTCTCTGGTGTGGGGAACCTGCGAGTGCGACCACGGGATGCGATCGAGAAATCTGCGTGGATTTCCGCTCGACAGGCGTTCGCCAGATCTGACAGCAGGGCGATTGCGTGGGCGCTCCACCGGTTGCCCCATCACGAACTCGCGGAAATAGCGGCGGCATTCAATCTGCCCGCCCCCGGAGAGACGCCGTTGGCGACGGCGCTGGCTTACGGCCAGTTCGAACTTACGCCGGCTGAGACGCTACGCCTGGTCGCGGCCATCGGCGACGGGATGTCCTGGGGCGATACGATGACGAAGACTTCCCTACCATCATCTCGTCGATCACCGTGCTCGATCGAAGGACAGATCGCCACAATCACAACTCGCAAGGATCCGGTGATTTCAGGCAACGAACTAAGCGTTGCTACACGGCGCTCCGTTCGCCGGTTCGTCGCCGCCGCGTTGCGTGCGCCGCTGGAAGTCACCGGCACCCTCAGGAGGCTTCATTCGCTGAGTGAGCAGTTCAATGGTGAGCTTTACGCCAAGACGGGGACCAGCAGCGCGCAAGGTACAACCAATGTCGTTCATGTCACGGGGCCCATCCGCGACCGGCAAGAACCATGGACGTTCTTTGTCACCGTGGGGTCGGTCAATAGCCATTTGCCGCTCGGGTATAGGCTCGAGGCTGGCCAATTTGCCGAGCTTGCAAGGGTGGCAATCTCTGGAGCGCCGCTCGCGAAATCGGGATCGAAAATTCCGCAAATCCAGGGGCACCCGGATGGCTTCTAGCGATTTTGCATCCCGTATATGCCGTGCGCCAAAGCGCACGAGGGGAATGTTTCGGTTGATCGCGGCCCTCGCGGTTGCGCTGGCAGCTCGTCTAGGTTCTTCAATCCAGACGTGGCGTGTCCTGCTGACGCTCGTGTCGGCGGTGACCACGTGGTACGGCATGGTGTTTTTACGACGTTCTCGGCACCGATCACGGAAACGGGTCGATTGGCATTTTCCGGTTTGTGATCCCGTTTGCAATGGCGGGCTCCCTCCACGCCGGCAGAATTTTTTGGGTTCTCCATCGCTGGGTCGATCTCCGGCGGTGGAGCTATCTGTCCTGCGATAACGTCTGCGAGATTTCAGCCGTGATCACCTCCTAGATTCGCATTGGGTTCATATGCGCGGAGGCGGTGAAACGGAGGATAGCTACATCGTAGCGCAGACCGGCATCGTACGCGGTATCGGCCTTCGTTGCCTCCTATCGGTCGTTGGCGGATGAAACGGCGGCCCTTGCCGATCATTCGAAAACGCAAGCGGATATCGAAGACCACGTTGGTATCGTCCTGCGGGAATTCCGCAGCCGGGCACGGACAATGGGTTCGCTGGGATCTGCGCATGGCCGACCGCGACACCTTTGCCTCTTTCAATCAGCAGGTCGGGGCGCGTATCTCAAGCGGCTTGAGGACCTCAATGAACACCGAGGCGTCGACCGCCGTATCGGCCAACGACGCCATGGCGACGCTCCCTGACCTACGCCATATCGTGAATGAAGCGAAGACCTTTGAGGCCGATCCGTTGCTGCAATCGCTTCGTAAGGCCGCGCAGGACCGGACGTGTTGGGGAAGGGACCCATCGAAATTCCGCCGGCAAGGCGCCACAAAGATGGCGAAAAGACGTTCACCTGCCCGGTCTTCCCCTCGAAAGGACCTTCAGGCCGTCCTCGACGCGATCTCCGGCCTTAAGCCGATCCCGGAAGCCGACGTACGAGATGCCCGTGATCCGCAGGTCGGCCTGGGCCTTTTGCTCCGCGACTTTGGAATTCAGTCGTACACTCGAAATTATGCCGCCCTCGCGCGAGCAATTGAAGGACGCTGAATAAGACGGCGCTGTCGGGAAAGGCAGAGATATCTGACGGCCTACGGCGAGAAGATATTCCACCGCTCGCCGTCGCGATCGTGATCGAGGCTTTGTTGACGCTTTTGTTCTGGATCGGCGGCGGGACTTTGCCGCTGCATCCGGGTATCGCGATGTTACGCGAATGCCTCAGGCGCTTCGTCGGATCAGATCATTCCGAGATCTGGGTGGCGCTTGGCGGGCATGCCACTCCTGACGAGGTGCGGCGCATTCTCGATCAGCACGTGAAATATTAATGGCAGCGCAACATTTTTGGTGCCGTTATCCGAAACATCCTGATGATCGTACGTTGCATCACGTGATGGAATCGCTGCTCCATGCTGGCCTCGCGAGGCGAAGACTTCACTGGCCTGCGGTAGCCCTTCCGTGTTTCACATCGGCTGGCATGGCGAAAGGCAAAGCCATGGCGAAGGAAGCGGTCGCGCTACGGATCTACGGCACCGCCCAGTTCGGACTATCTTGCATTTATTTTCTATTCGCTCGATTGCGAGGCGACGGACCTTCACCATGCGAGCCGTTTTGTGGGGCCTCAGGATTTTGACGACCGAGCGCAGGCCGCTGAATAGTCAAAAAGCGGAGCAGGTCAAGCTGAACTTGGAAACTGACATAGCGGGAGACATTGCGCAACGTATTCGCGGCTGCGCTAGGCAGCCATCCGGAGCCGTTACACGCGGCGCACGCTTCGCGCCAAGATCGCCATGTTTCCACGTAAAGAATACGAACCACTGCTTGTCGTTAGTGCTTCGACGGAAGCAGCCGTTTCCACTGAGGCGTTACACTTTTTGCCGGATGGCTTGAACTGAGTAAACCGTCCCGCACCATCACAAGCAGGACAATTCACTGTCCTGTATTCTGCCCCTTGCCGATAATAGCCCTCACGATCGATAAGCTCGCCATTACCGATATACTGATACGAATCAACCAATATTTGCCGTCCACAAGGTACACATATCCTTGGCCGTAACATTGATTGCACGAGAATGCGTGAGTGAATTGTTCTCTAATTCTCTCCCCACAATGCGGGCACGTTTCGGCATTTACACTCATTTGTCCATGAGACGTCGGACACGAACCATTTGGCTAGCCATCGATCGAAATCTCCAAAAGAGATGCGGAAATTAAAATTTTGCCCGGCGATCTAATCTGGGATGCATGGTTGGAAGGGACCAGGGAAGGGCCAAGTGCCTCCGAGCGGTAGTTGAGACGACGAGTTGAAGTCGGAGGAAACGGCGCCTAAGCGGCGCCGTCCTCGCGTGAAGCGCCACACCGGGATGCCGAGCTTGCGGGCCTTGTCGGCGAGGTTGGCGGAGATGCCGGAGCCCGGGAAGGCGATGAGGCCGGCGGGCAGCGCGTCGAGCATCTGGTCGTTGCGCTTGAAGGGCGCGGCGTTGCGGTGCTTCGCCCAGTCGGGCTTGAAGACGATCTGCGCGACCTTGCGGCTGTCGGCCCAGCAGGCGGCGATGCGCTCGGCGCCGCGCGGGCTGCCGCCGTGCAGCAGCACCATGTCGGGATGCTTGGCGCGGACCTTGTCGAGCGCGGCCCAGATGCGCTGGTAGTCGTTGCAGTCGAGGCCGCCGGTGAAGGCGATGCGGGTGCCGGCGGGGACGAGCAGCTCGGTCTCGGCGCGGCGCCGGGCGGCGAGGAACTCGCGGCTGTCGATCATCGCGGCGGTGAGCGCGCGGTGGTTGACGACGGAGCCGGCGCGCGGGCGCCAGGCCGAGCCGGTCGCGGCCTCGAAGAGGTCGGCGGCGTGGTCGCGGAAGAACTCGAAGGCGTTGCGCCGCTCGATGAGGCCGAGGCCCTGGTCGATCAGGCGCTCGAGCTCGACGGACTTGACCTCGGAGCCGTTCTGCTCGGCCTGGCTGCGGCGCTGCGCCTGCTCGTTGGTCGTCGAGCTCGCGCTCGACGCGGTCGATCTTGCGGTGGAACAGGTTGACGAGCGACCAGAGCAGGTCGGGCAGGTCCTCCTCGAGGCGCGTGTCGGCCAGCATCGCGCCGAAGGCGTCGAACGCGGCGGCGAGCTGGGCCTGCGCGGTCTCGGCCTCCGGCAGCGGCCGCGGATCGGGCTCGTCCTGGCCGGGGCGGTAGCCGTAGAGCGCGAGCTCGTCGAGGAGATACGCGGTCGAGGAAGCGGCGTGATGCTCGCCGCCGGTGTCGGTGTCGAAGCCGGGGAACAGGGTGTCGAGGGTCATGGCGGGTGCCTTTCTGCCGGGTGGCCGCGCCCATCGCGGCCTTCACGGGCGATCCCTGGCCGGAGGCGGAGACGGCGGGCACCCGCCGCCACCCCGCTCTGCGGGGTGGCCAGGGCCGGAGCGCAGCGGAGGATGGCAGCCGGGCGGCTATTTTGCTTCGCGCTGCAAAGCCGGGCGCAGCCCGGCGGCGGAAAATAGCCGCCCGGCGCCATTGCGGGCCGGCTCAGGGCGTGAGCCCGGCGCCTCCGGCAGATCGCCCGCTCGGGAAGGCCGCCGGCGCGGCGCTTTCCCGGCAGGACAGGCGCCGCACCCGACCGACCCCTCCGTTCCGGGCCGACACCGGCGACGGCGAGCGTCACGTCGCGCCGCGCGACATCCCGATCAAGCTCGCGCAGGGCGAAGCGCAGCCGATCGGCCGGGACGAGCTGCGCGACGACGTGCCGGAGCAGCGCCGCGGCGCCGAGCCGCCACAGATCGACGTTGAAGTCGGCAAGGGCCGGCACGAGGTCGCGGACCTCGATGCCCGAGGCTGCGCCGCGTTCGTGCAGCCGTTCCGCCGCGATGCGACCGGCCGCGTCGTTGTCGCGCGCGACATAGAGGCGATGCAGCGTCGGCGCCAGGTCGAGGGCGGCGAGATGGTTGGCCGAGAGGCCGGCGACCATGGGCAAGGTCGGCAGCACCGACTTCAGCGCGAGCATGGTCTCGATGCCTTCGCCGGCGGCCAGCACGTCGTCGGCGACGCCGAAGCGCACGCCGTTGCCGAGCAGATGGCCGAGCGCCCGGCGCGGATCGGCGAGCGGCGCCTTGCTGCGACGGGCGGGATCGAGCCAGGTGCGATGGACGCCGGTGATGCGGCCGCGAAGGTCGGTGACGGCGGCCAGCAGCGCCGGCCAGACCTCGCGCGGGGCGCCCTCATGCGCGCGGTAATAGACCGACGGATGGTAGCGCAGGCTGGGCCAAGCGAGCGACGCCGTGATGCCGCGCGCGCGGAGATAGGCCTCGGCCGGCGTGCCGATGACCGGACGGCCGGCGCGAAACAGGCGCCGCGCCGCCTCCGGCGATCCGGCCGGCGCGGGCGTTGGACGCGAGGCCGGAGCCCGCTCGGCACGCGGCAGCGACAGGAAGGCGCGCGCCTCGTCGAGGATGTCGCCGAGGCGGTCCAGGCCGCGATTGAGGGCGATCAGGTCGAGGAGATCGCCATGCTCGCCGGTCGCGGCATCGGTCCATTTGCCGGCGGCGCCGGGACCGAACTCGGGGCCGTGGAGGCGGACATAGAGGCTGCGCCCCGGCGCGTTCTGCACGTCGCCGACCGTCCAATAGCGGCCCTGGCGGCGACCGTTGGAGAGATAGTAACGGCACACGGCCTCGGCATCGCGCGCGAGGCGGCGCGCCAGTTCGCCGGCGGGACCGGACATGGCCGCCTCCCGCTCAAACCGCCGGTCTTTCGGCGATGCGTGCGAGCGGATGGCGCTCCAGCACGGCGCCGAGGATCGCGGGGCCGTTCGCGCCCACGGGCACGAAGAGGCGCAGCCGCCAGGAGATGATCTCGGAGATGAGGCCCATCGCCTTGAGGCGATCGACCATGCCGTCGGTGAAGCCGATGAGCTCGACGCGGAACTCGCCCATGACCTTGACGCGGCGAAGCTGCAGCCCGTCGGCGAGTTCGAGGATGGTCCTGCCGTCGAGCACGGCGGTCCAGGCATCGGCCGGCGACAGAGTCGGCGTGTCCGTCTCGACCGCTTGCGCAACCCAGGCCGGCGAGACGAGACGGCCGATGACGCGCGCGCCGTCGTCGGTCTGGAGCCGATAGACCCGGCAGCCCTCATCGGGCAGGCGCCGCCAGATCGGCAGCAAGAGGCCGGTGACGATGTGGAACGTGCTGGTCGAGAACTCGGGGACGCTTGCGACCTCTTCCTGCCAGGCGGCGGCGAAGGCGTCGCGGCCGGCTTCCCGCCAATGCGTCTGCGCCATGGCGGCGACCGAGATCGCTGAGCGTTCCATCGGCCGCAACAGGCGGACGCGTCGTTCGACCTCGCCGTCGTCGAGCATCAGGCTTGGCGCCGGCACCTGCACCGCGGCGCGGCCCGATTGCGAATTGACGAGCAGCTTGGCGCGCGGATCGCTCGCCCGTTCCAGCGCCTCGTCGAGCGTGAGCGGCTTGTTGCGGTCGCGGCGCGCGATCGTGAAGACCTGCGTCTCGGCGCCGGTCTGCGGATGGGTATAGACGGTGCGGCGCTCGACGATCGACGAGGCTCTCGGCGGTCAGCGTCTCGACGCCGAGATCGTAGGTGCCCGACGCGATGGCGCCTTCGATCTTCGCCGTCAGCAGCCCCTCGAACACGGCGAAGAGCGTGTTCTGCAGGTCGATGGTGAGCGCGAGCAGGCGATTGAGGAAGGTCGTGATCGGCGGCAGCTCCTCGCGCAAGCTGCCGTCGTTGTCGGTGAGCGTCAGGCCGGTCGCGTCCTCGAAGGCTTGCAAGCGAGCAGCCCTCGACCTTGCCGCTATAGAGCAGCACGTAGAGTTGGCGCAGCGCGGCGCGGCCATAGACGGATTCGAGATTGTCGTCGGCGCGGAACAGGCCCTGCCCGCCGGTCTGGCGCTGGCCGCGCGTGATCGCGCCGAGCGTGTCGAGGCGGCGGGCGATGGTGGAGAGGAAGCGCTTCTCCGCCTTGACGTTGGTCGCCACCGGCCGGAACAGCGGCGGCTGCGCCTGGTTGGTGCGGTTCGAGCGGCCGAGGCCCTGGATGGCGGTGTCGGCCTTCCAGCCGGCCTCGAGCAGGTAATGGACGCGGAGCCGGCGGTTCCTGGCGCCGAGATCGGCATGGTACGACCGGCCCGTGCCGCCGGCGTCGGAGAAGACGAGGATGCGCTTCTCGTCGTCCATGAACGCCTGCGCCTCGGCGAGATTGGCCGAGCCGGCGCGGTTCTCGACGCAGAGACGGTCGCCCTTGCGCACGATGCGGCGCGAGCGGCCGGTGACCTCGGCGACCTGGTCGGTGCCGAAGCGCTGGACGATCTGGTCGAGCGCGCCCTGGACCGGCGCCAGCGCGGCAAGGCGCTCGATCATGCGGTCGCGGCGCTCGACGGCGTCGCGGCACTGGACGGGCTGGCCGTCGCGAAACACCGGCCGCGAGGAGAGATTGCCCTCGCCGTCGGTGAAGGGCTCGTAGAGCTGCGTCGGGAAGGAATGGGCGAGATAGTCGAGCACGTATTCGCGCGGCGTGATGTCGACCGAGACGTCGCCCCATTCCTCGGTCGGGATGTCGGCGAGACGGCGTTCCATCAGCGCCTCGCCGGTCGAGACGATCTGGACGATGGCGGCGTGGCCGGCGGCGAGATCGCGCTCGATCGACGCGATCAGGGTCGGCGTCTTCATCGCCGTGATCAGGTGGTTGAAGAAGCGCTGCTTGGCCGATTCGAACGCCGATCGCGCGGCGGACTTGGCCTGCGGGTTGAGCGTGCCGGTCTCGCCGGTGACGTTGGCGGCCTGCATCGCCGCTGTCGAGATTGTTGTGGATGATCTGGAAGGCGCCGGCATAGGCGTCGTAGATGCGGGTCTGCTCCGGCGTGAGCGTGTGCTCGACCAGCTCGTACTCGACGCCTTCGTAGGAGAGCGACCGCGACGGCATAGAGGCCGAGCGCCTTCAGATCGCGGGCCAGCACCTCCATGGCGGCGACGCCGCCGGCCTCGATCGCCTGGACGAACTCGGCGCGCGTCGCGAACGGGAAATCCGCGCCGCCCCAGAGTCCGAGGCGCTGCGCGTAGGCGAGGTTGTGGACGGTGGTGGCGCCGGTCGCGGAGACATAGAGCACGCGGGCGTTCGGCAGCGCGTGCTGCAGGCGCAGCCCGGCGCGGCCCTGCTGCGAGGGTCCCTTGTCGCCGCGCTCGGACTTCTCGCCGGCGGCGTTGGCCATGGCGTGGGATTCGTCGAAGACGATCACGCCGTCGAAATCGCGGCCCAGCCAGTCGATGATCTGCTGCACGCGCGAGGCCTTCGTCTCGCGCGCCTCCGACGCGCAGCGTGGCGTAGGTGGTGAAGAGGATGCCCTCGGCGAGCCGGATCGGCGTGCCCTGCTTGAAGCGGGCGAGCGGCGTGATCAGGAGCCGCTCCTGGCCGAGCGCCGACCAGTCGCGCTGGGCGTCCTCGATCAGCTTGTCGGACTTCGAGATCCAGACCGCGCGGCGGCGGCCCTTAAGCCAATTGTCGAGGATGATGCCGGCGACCTGGCGGCCCTTGCCGGCGCCGGTGCCGTCGCCCAGAAACCAGCCGCGGCGGAAGCGCACGGCGTTCTCGGCGTCGTCGGGCGCAGCCGAGACGACATCGAAGGTCTCGTCCACCGTCCAGGAGCCGGCGAGATGGCCCGCATGGGCCTCGCCGGCATAGATGACGCTCTCGAGCTGGGCGTCGGACTGAGCAAGCCGTCGCCGACGACGGCGGCCGGCAGATGCGGGCGGTAGCTCGGCTTCGGCGGCGCCACCGACGCCATCGCCGCCGATTGCACCAATCGCGTCGGATGCGGTTGCGCGCCGGGGATGCGGATCGACTGGAGGGAATAGCCCTCGTAGAGCGCGTCGGTGATGTGGCCGCCTTCGGCCTGCGCCCAATCGCAAGGCTCGTAGGCGAGCTCGACGGCTTCGATCGGAACCGGAGCGGCGGCCGGCCGAAAGCGCTGAACCGCGGGTCGCGCCGGAAGTGCGCGCAGGGCTGCACTCGATGCAGGCGCACGCGTGCTCGTCGGGGCGACGCTCGCACGTGGCGGAACGAGCCGCGCGATCCAATCGAGCAGAACGGCGGGATCGGTGGCGATCCCCGGCGAGGACGGAAAGATGGTGGGATCGGCGGCAGGCACGCGGTCGATGACGGTCAGCCTGGTGTCGACGGTGGTGCCGTGGCGGGCATAGACGCGGCCATCGATGGCGGCCGAGAACACGACGCGTCCGCGCTCCTGGAGCCGGACGAAGCCGTCGCGCCAGGCGGGATTGTCGGGAGACGAGGCCGGCGCCGGTGATCGCGACGAGGCGCCCGCCGTCGGCAAGACGTGCGAGAGCCGACGAGATGTGGCGCAAGCGCGGCGTCGGCGACGCGGCCCTCGACATGGGCCGCGGCCGAGAAGGGCGGATTCATCAGCACGACGGTCGGGCGGACGCCGAGGTCGAGATGATCGTGGATATGCGCCGCGTCGTGGCGCGTGACCGGCGTATTCGGAAACAGCGCATCGAGCAGACTCGGCGCGGGTGTCGGCGAGCTCATTGAGAGCGAGCCGCGCTCCGGCAAGCTCGGCGAAGATGGCGAGCAGGCCGGTGCCGGCCGATGGCTCCAGCACGAGATCGGCCGGCGTGATCGCGGCTGCCGTCGCGGCGGCGAAGCCGAGCGCGATCGGCGTCGAGAATTGCTGAAGAGCTTGGGACTCCTCGGAGCGTCGGGTCTGCGACGGGAGCAGCGCCGCGAGCTTGCCGAGCATGGCGAGGAAGGCTGCAGGCGATCCCGCGCGGGCGCGCATGGCGGGGCCGAATTGGCGCAGGAAGAGGACCTGCGCGGCCTCGCAGGCATCGTAGGCAAGCTTCCAATCCCAGGCGCCTTCCGCGTCGGAACCGCCGAACGCGGTCTCCATCGCCGCGCGCAACGTATGGGCGTCGAGCGCGCGGCCCTGGCCAAGCGCTTGCGCCAATGAAGTGCCGGCCTGGAAAAGTGCCGACTGGGTATCGGGCCGGGATTGTTCGGGGAACAACGGGAGGGTGGCCGCGGCCTGCGCCGCAGCGGGAACGACGAGCTTCATGGGGAGGTCTCCGGGAGGGTGTGTGGCGGTGGACCCGGCCGGGCGCTCTCTTCACCCGCCGGGCCTCACCTCACTCCCGGCCGCCCTCTCCCTCTCGATGGCAGCAAATAAAAAGGGCTCGCCGCGGCGAGCCCCGGAAGTCAAAGATTATGACGGTTGGTCTGACTGCGCGAGCGCTTCGGCAGCGAGGGACGCTACCATCAGGAGGGCGCGTCGATGCGGTCGGTATCGAAAGCGACATCTTCCGCGACCGCTTCACGAGTGCCGGAAGAAAGCCTGTCGATATAGGCGATCACTCCTTGCCGCCGCTCGTCGGTGTCGATTGCCTCGGGACATGCGCGCGAGTCCATTGCGGTGGCGGCGACGATCTTGGCCTTCTCGATCGCCTCTGCGTCAGTGGCAGCTTCGACGGTGACGCTGTCATACGCGCGGAGCCAGAAGCCGACTTTCACGAGATACTCGCTCATCGGTGATCTCCTCACACGGCGCTGCGGATCTGGGCAACGAATGTCCTCATGGCGCATCCTCCTCTGTCGCGGCCGTTGCCTCGTCATCGAGGCGGGTGAGCATGATGCCTTCGTCGGCGGCGTAGCCTTCGGCGACGTCGATCGCCCAACGGCGCGCTTCGTAGAGCTCGTCGCCATAGGATTCCCATTTATCGCCGACGCGAGCGCAGCCATCCGCGATCAGCCGCGGGAGGTCTGGGTGGTCGGCGAAGTGTCTCGCGCGCTTGCTCGATCGTGTCCTCGACCGTGAGCACGAGGAGCGGATGCCATCCTGCCGAAGCGCGGCAGTCGAGCATGATGCGCTGTGCGTCGTCGGCCGAAAGCCGCTCCATGAAGTACCGCCATGCGCGCGCGAGCCGTGCCAGACGTACTTGCGCGCGATAACGGCAAAGGTCGATGCGTGATGCGACTTGCCGCAAGCGGCGGTGAGCGACGTTAGACATGGCACGCCTCCCGGATGCGGCGTGCGAGCTCGTCCGGCCGGTGGAGAAGGTCGAGGGAGGCGAAGTTGTTGCGGCCGCCGACATAATCCCGCCGACCCTCGCAGGTCCGGAACAGGACACCGGTGTCGTGACCGGTCGCCGGCTGGCAGGCCTGCACGTAGAGGCGATCGGCGTGCAGCGTGACTTCGCCCGAGACGGCCATGCCGCCTTGATTGGAGCGCAGATCGTAGGCGCCCGGAGCGAGGCCGAGCGCCGTCGCGAGCTGCCTGAGTTGGCGCCGGGCGCGGCTGTGGAAGAGGCGCTTGGCGTCGGGATCGTAGGACACCCGCTTCTTGAAATCGAAGCTGGGGCTGGCGGATATCCGAGACATGGTGGTCTCCATAGGATGGCATGAAAGGATGCGGGGCGGCCGAAGCCGCCCCGCGACGTTCGACGTCATTGGGCGGCGATGCCGTCGGTCTCGCGCGAAGCGGCGACGTCGGCTTCATCGGCGAGGAAAGCCGGCAGGCTCTCGGCGCCATCGCCAGCTGCGGCCTGCGGCGCTGCAATCTCCGCCGTCGGCGTGCGTAGCGGCTCGGGGAGCCAGCCGGTGTCCGCGAGCAGCCGCTCGGCCTCCTTCGCCATGTCCGGCTTCTTGAGGTGGTCGATGAGCTGCGCCGATGCGTCGCCTTTCGCCTCGCGGACCGCCTCGAGAATGCGCGCCTTGGTGACCCGGCCGAGATAGTTGTCGACGGTCGGAGTCCAGCCCACCGCCGCCATGTCGAGACCGACCGTCCGGGCGACCCGATCGGCATGGGCGATACGGTGCGGATTGCGGTTCCATTGCTCGTGGACCGCGTTGACGGTGAGCGACGCGCAATGGGCGAAGAGCGCCGCCTGGCTGTCCCGGTCGAAGCCGACGAGAACGTCCCAGAGATCGCCGGGCTCTTGCGGTAGCTGGCTTGGCCCAGTTCTGGTGCCGGCCGTCGACCGCCTTCGCGGACGCGGTGTCGTTCAGCCCCGGTGCCTGATGGGAGAAGCTGGCGCTCTTGGCGTCGATCTCCAGACAGGTATCGACGGAATAGCGGTAGAACGCCTTGAGGCAGAGGGCGTGCAGGACCGCGACGAACGCCGTGTCGGGATCGTTGGCCAGGGCGTCGCGCAACGCGAGCGTCCGATGGGCAGTGAGCTCGGTAAGGAGACGATCGGGCAGCGGCTTGATGCCGTCGTCTTCCTCCGGCGCTTCGGCGTCGGGAGGCGATGCGTTGCCGCCGACGGTGATCACCGTGCGCTGCACGGCGCCGTCGGGTTCGGAGCCCTCGGGTGCTTCGCCGTCGGGGTCGCGCTCGACTTCAACCGGAGCCTCGTCTTCGCGGTCGGACATAGCCGCGCTCGACGCGCAATCCGCCATCGGGATCGACGCAGATGAAGACGCCGGCGCGGGCGATCTCGGCGGGATCGTAGATCACCGGGCGAGCATCGAAGGCCTCCAGCGCCGTCTCGATCTCGCCGAGCCGCTGATCGACCTCGTCGGGGAGCTCCTCGGCCTCGGCGTATTCCGCCTCCAGCCTGTCATACTCGGCGCGCAGCGCGTCGTGGCTGGCCTGCTCCTCGTTCGGTGAGGGCGACAGTCTCGCCGGCAAGGTGACGCAAGCGGGTCGTGTGGCCGTAGGGGAACTCGACGCGCAACCTCGATCCACTTCCAGCCTTCGGCACGGATCGTCTCGGCCTCGGCGGTGAGCTTCTCGACGACGAGCCGGTCGAGCAGCGCCGCATCCTGCAACCAGCCGCCATCGTCCTGCTCGAAGAGATCGCGCATGACGATGCCGCCGGCCGCCTCATAGGCGGCGATGCCGACGAATTGCGCCCGCTTGTCCGCGGCGCGGACGGCGCCTTCGGTGAGCTGGCGGCGGATGTAATAGGGCTCCCTGTTATGGGAGTGCGCGAGCGCCTCCCACACCTGCTCCTGGCGCGCATGGTCGTTGGTGACCGTGAAGGCCATGAGCTGCTCGAGCGTCATCTCGTCCTCGGCATAGAGATCGAGAAGCTTGGGCGAGACGGCGGCGAGCTTGAGGCGCTGCTTCACCACGCCGGGGGCGACGAAGAAGCGGGCCGCGATCTCCTCCTCGCCGAGGCCCGTGTCGCGCAGGGCCTGGAAGGCGCGGAACTGGTCGAGCGGATGGAGGGCGACGCGCTGGACGTTCTCGGCCAGCGAGTCCTCCTCGGCGATGCCGCCGTCGCGCACGACGCACGGCACGGGCTGGGTCTTGGCCATGCGCTTCTGCTTGACCAGCAGCTCGAGCGCGCGATAGCGCCGCCCGCCGGCCGGGACCTCGTAGGTGCCGGTCTCGTTGCCGTCGGCGTCGCGCACCGGCCGGACGCTGAGGCCTTGCAGCAAGGTGCGGCGGGCGATGTCCTCCGCCAGCTCCTCGATCGAGACGCCCGCCTTGACGCGGCGGACGTTGGCCTGGGACAGGACCAGCTTGTTGAAGGGAATGTCCTGAGACGGGCTCAGGACGATCTTGGGATTGGCACTAGCCATGCGGGGTCTCCGAGACGGGCCGGCCGGAGCCTTTCTCTCGACCTCCAAACCCGTCGCAAAAACCCCTCCGGCCTCTTGCTCTCCGGCGGCCGATCACCGGGCCGGGTCCAGGTTCCACACCTCCGCGCCGGCGGCACGGTATGCAGCCGCGACGACGGCGAGAGGCGCGTAGGAAAGCGAGTGGTAGGGCGGAGGCGACGGCGGCTCGCCGACCGCGATCATCGGCCCCTTGATCGCGAGCCGGGCGACCGCGGCGAAGTCGACCATCCGGCTGTCGATGACCGGGAGGCCGGCGGCGATGCAGGCGGCCTTCACCGGCTCGCAGTCATAGCCGCTGAGATGCGCGCCCCGCCCGAAATAGAGACTGAAGCCGCCGCGCCCGATCGACAGGTGGCCGCCCTCGGTGGCGAGGGCCCGGGCGATATAGGTGTCATAGTCTGCCGGTGATGCGCGCGATCCGCCTTGTCCATCGTCGTTGCTCCTCGACGGACGGCGGGAATCCGCTCCCGCCTGATGACCCGTCACGACGGAAGCGGCCGCCCTCTGACGTGAGGACGGCCGCGATCGATGGAGTGCGGATGGGGATCAATCGACGTTTGGCACCGTGCTGACTGTGGCCGCGGGGGCCTGCCCGGTGCGACGCACGATGACGGGCCGGTCGTCGATCGCCTGGGCGAGACGCTCGATCAGCACCAGCTCGGCGTCGGAGCAGAGGCCATGAACCGTGATGTCGACCCAATGGCCGCTGCGGCCGACATGGGAATCGCGCAGGCGATGATTGGACGAGGTGTAGAAGCTCTCATGCGGATCGATGAGGCGCACGCGCGAGGTCAGGAACAGAATGCCGTTGCCGAGATTGCCGACGAAAGTGAACTCGTCGGCCTCGGTTGTCTTGGGCCCGCCGCCGACTTTGCGCTGGCCGATGCGGCGGAAGGCTTCGTCGAAGCTCACGGGGTTCGGCGTCGTCCGCGGCCTGAGCGCCTGCGGATGGTTCCACGGCGGACGCTCGGGATCGATGCGGCCAGCCTCGATGGCGTGGAGGAGATCGAGCAGATAGGCGGGATCCGCCGGGTACGGGCAGTCGCGCCACAAGTGACGGATCACACTGCGTAGGTTGTCGCCATAGCTGGCGAGCCGGGCTCGGGCGCGGCGCCAATCTGCCGCACGATGGTCGCGGCCTTCCTGTTGAATCCTCGGCCACCATTCGGCGCGGCGCGCCATCTCGGCATCGGCGCTGGGCTGCCGATCGGCGATGAGGTCGCGGAGCAGCGGCAGCCGTTCGCGCTGCTCGCGTTGCGTGCGCGCGAGGGCGGCGCGTTTGCGGGGCGTATCCTCATAGGCCGACACGCGCGGCCAGCGGCGGAAGCGCATCACGCCACCTCCCCGATCGCGTCGGTCGTCAGGGCTTCGGCGGTCGCCGTGTTCGCCGGCAGAAACGCGAGGAGATAATCGGCCGCCTTCGAGGCTGCGCTGGCGGCGCGGATGATGGCGTGGTTGTCCTCGCGCAGCACCTCGAGCCAGGAGCCGAGATAGTCCGCGTGGCGCACCGTCGGCACGATGCCCAAGCTGGCGCAGACGAAGGCGCTGGTCATCTCGGCGACGAGCTCTTCCTTGGCGTACGACTTCGATCCGAACGTGCCGGAGTGATCGCGCGCGAGCCGGTGCGGCGCGCCCGACCAGTG
>CAVZBZ010000006.1:0-3180 GCA_963773665.1 uncultured Alphaproteobacteria bacterium | reverse complement strand
ACAGAACTGCGAACGCCGAGCGTGGCCGATTTTACGCCCGAGGCGGCGGCGAGCGTTCTGCAGCAGATCGCTCTTCGATCCCATGATGCGGACCTCGCCGTCCGCGACCTCGACGCGCTGGGCGAGCGCGCGAAGGTGGTCGCGGCGGTAGCCGCCGCCGGCGATCCGTATCCGCTCGCGGGCCGTCGCAGCGAACTTCCGCACCATGGCCGGCGTGATGGTCTGTTGCCCGGCGCTTTCGAGGACGGCGGCCGTCCGCTCCGCGTCGGCCTGCGCCTGGTCGCGGATCGATTTCAGGCCGGCGATGCGGTCCTTCAGCGCCGGGTCGTCCAGATCGGCCACGCCGCTCTCGATGGCGTCGTAGAGCCGCTTGAGCCGCAAATCGGCTTCCGCAGCCCGCTGGTTCAGCTCGGCGATATGCTCGCGGCGGCGCTCGGCTCGTTCCTGCCGGCGATCGAGCACGGATGCCAGCACCTCCTCGAGCCGCTCCGGCTGAAGCAGCCTGTCTTCGATATGGCCGGCAACCAGGTCGTCCAGCTTCTCCATCGGGATCGAGCGGCCTTTGCAGCCGGTCTCGCCCTGCCGCGCCTTGATCGAGCAGGTGTAGTAGCGATACCGCCCGCCCTTGCCGGTCCTGAGCGTCATGGCGCCGCCGCAGTCGGCGCAGAAGCAGATGCCGGTAAGGAGGGTGGGGCCGCTGACGACGCGCGCCGGCGTGACCTTCGGGTTGCGGGCGCGCAGATGCGCCTGCACGGCGTCGAAGGTCGCGCTGGTCGATCAGCGGCGGCACCTCGGCCGTCACGACTTCGCCGGCCGGCTTCTGCCCGCTCTTGGGGCTGCTCCTGTTGAACTCGTGGCGGCCGACATAGGTCGTCCGTGTCAGCACGCGATGCAGCTGCCCGATGCCCCAGCGCCCGCCGTCGCGGGTGAAGATGCGGCGGGCGTTGAGGTAGCTCGCGATGTTCTTGACGCCCATCGGGCCGGACGTGCCGTCGCCCTTCCAGGGCAAGCCGATAGATCAGCCGCACCGTGTCGGCGTGCAGCGGATCGATTTCCAGCTTCTTCTTGACCTTCGCCCCGCGCTGCTCGGCCGCGACGACGCGATAGCCGATCGGCGGGCGGGAGCCGTTCCAGAAGCCTTGCCGGGCATTCTCCTTCATGGCCCGGAGCGTGTGCTTGCCGTTCTCCTTCGACTGGTACTCGTCGAACAGCGCCATCATCTGGCGCATCATGACGTGCATCGGGTCGTCGCCGATCTCCTGGGTGATCGAGACCAGCTTGATGCCGTTCTTGGCGAGCTTGCGGACGTAGAACTCGAGTTCGAAATGGTCGCGGAAGAAGCGGCTGAACGAATGGACGAGCACGATGTCGAACGGGGCGGGCTTCGCCGACCCGGCTTCGATCATCCGCTGGAATTCGGGCCGGCGGTCGTTCGTTGCGGTCGAACCCGGCTCGACAAAGGTCTCGACGAGCTGGTAGCCCCGCGCGGCGCAGTAGGCTTCGCCCTGCCGGCGCTGGTCGGGGATGGAGATATCGTGCTCGGCCTGCCGCGCCGTCGAGACGCGCAGGTAGAGGGCGGCGCGCAGCGGCACGGTCATGGCAAAACTCCGCTCAGATTATCGGCCGGGCCCGAACAATTCGTCGAAGAGGTCGCCGAACCACGCCTCGAACACGTCCACCTCGGCCTGCGTGACCGGAACGCGCTCGGGCCAATCGTCCGTGACGGTCCAGGCCGAGAGATCATGCTTCGGCGGCCGGCCGATGCGAGGCCAGGGCTCGAACTGGATGTAAAGATCGTCGGGCAAGACGCCGAAGGTGACGCGTGGTCGGGACATCTCGGCAGCATCGCGCCGAGTGACTTCCAAGCGAACAACCCATGTCTATCCGGCAACGCCCTTCTCCCTCCCGGCAAGACCGTGAGGAAGGGAGCGGTTGCGCTCATTTCGAACCTTGATCGCTTGGCAGGCCACTTGCCGGGCCGGCGACAGGCGGTCAAGGCCGCAGCCGCGCAGCGGTGGCGCGGAACGCGCCAGCCTTGACGGGCTGGCGGCGGTCCGGCCTGCTCGCGCCCAAGCGGTCATGGCTCAGCTCGCCTTGCGCGACAGCGTGAGCGGCAGGTCGAGTTCCACCCGGTCATGCATGACCTTGGGCGTGATCCGGCCGCGCTCGCCGCGTTCGAGGCGGACCAGGCCGTAGCCTTCCATCGTCTTCAGCGTGCGCGACAGGTTCGACTTCGCCTTGCCGGTGATCCGCGCCAGTTCGTCGAGCGAGCCGGGCGCCTTCTCGGCGATGACGCGCAGCAGGTCGCGGTTGCCGGCCGACAGAACCTTGGCGAAGGACTCGGTCGAAGTGAACCAGACCTTCGGCTCCTCCGGCGCGATGCGCTGCTCGCCGCGCGCCACCGCCATGGTGCGGGCCTTCATGTCCTCGTAGCTGGCGATGCCCACCTTCAACGTCGTCATGGGATCACTCCTCTCTCTCGCAACACCGCGTCCACCGTCTCCCAGAAATCGGCGAGCAAGGTTGCCGCGTCCTGGTACTCGTAAGGCCTGATCGTCCGCAGCCGGTGGCGATGGTCCTGCGGCTCGCCGCGCTTCTGCCGCGCCACCGGATGGGCATTGTCGAAGCCGACCAGCCGCTCGCCATCCGGCCCGTGCAGCGTCAGCGAGTAGTCCAGCCCGTGCGGCTTCTCCGGCGACACCGGCACCCGCGTCACCACGAACCGGACCCAGTGGCCGCCCTCCGGGTCCACGACGAGCACCTGTCCGTCGAGGTCCAGCAGCACATCGAGGGTCGGGTCGCGTGGCTCCGTCACGACAGATAGTTATCAGATTGAAGCAACTCGATCAAGCAAAATGGCCGGCCGGGGGGCGGATGGCGCTTTGTCCGTTGAAATCGTTAGCGTTCTGGGAAAACGGCTGGCAGGGCCTCCTTGCCAGGTCGCTGAAAACCTCAACTATCCCAATCACATACGCGCGCCGGACAGCCAAGCTTTTCCCTTGCCGTCCAACTTTCGCCGATAACGAACCGCCCGAAAGCAACGATGGATGGCGCAAATGGCATTGATATCATTGGTGAATTCTCAAAAAGCGCCAGCAGGCCCTTCCGGCGAGAGCGCCATAACCCATTGATCGGACGAACAAAAAGCGACCAACGACAGCAACGCTTTTATCTTGCCGT
>CAVZBZ010000005.1:0-13271 GCA_963773665.1 uncultured Alphaproteobacteria bacterium | reverse complement strand
ACTGCTCGTGTCATCGATATTTTACCCGGACGGGTGGGGATTTACCCGGATGTGCCGGGACGAGGCGGGTGAGTTGGGGGCGGAATGAGGGTCTAAGCCGGGCGATTTAAGGGCGGGTTGAGAGGCCGTTGAACGACTCTAAAATTGACGCGGCTGGTCATCGTGCGAGGGCGGCGATGATGGCTACGGCCAGGGCGCCGATGATGAGCAAGCCCACGACGACATTCCCGGCTTTGGGCCGGGTCGCGCCAGCGGTCCCATCGTTGGCCGAGCGCCAGGGTCGCGTGCGGGAGCGGTAGGACAGGCCGCTGCCGGGCAGGCCGACCGTGGTTCGCGTGCCGTGCTCCGACAGGTTGAGCGTTGCGCCGCGTCGGCCGATGGATACGGACGTGCCGGTCTTCGACACGTTGAGGTAAAGCCCTTTGGCGATCCGAAGCCGACGGCGAAACCGGAAGCCCATGAAAGTCCTCCACGAGCGGCCAACGTCGCACGTTCAACCACACTATTCGCCCGAGTTAAAGAGACGATCGGCGCGTCCGCCACGGCCTGGCGGTGGCACAGCGCATGCTTCCGCGCGGTGAGAGCCGCAAACTCCCGAAGCAGCGCAGCGAGGCGGTTGTGCGCGTCCGCCTCTACTATGGCACCCAGCCGCTGTCCGGCGAGCGCCGCACTCGGTTTTCCGCGCTTTTGAGCAGGCGCGCGGTCTCTGCCGAGCGCCGCGCTCGGTTTTTCGCGATTTTGAGCAGGCGCGCGGTCTCTCCGATGGCGGCGAGACGGGTGATTTCGCGCTTCGACAGCGAGAGCAGGTACTCCTTCGAAGGCGGCGGCGACGCATGCGGCGTCCTTTGAGCCGCTTCGTATATCAGCCCAAGCGTGGCGCGCGCGAGGCGGTGTGTTCCGGATTCAGCCATAACCGATCGCCTCCCTCACGCGTCGAGCTGGCGAGGAAGCGTGGCGGCGATCGAAAAGCCGTCGTCCGGCGTGACAGCGAGATTGAATTCGAGGTCGATATGCCCGACGCAGGCGGCATACGATTTGCCATCGCCGCTTTTGATCGAGAGCACGAGGTGCAGAGCCGCCGCGCATTGTGCCGCGTGCTCGTCCTCTTCGTCCGACATTCCATCGTCGGCGATGCCGATCACCGTGGCGCGCACATAGTCATCGATGGAAAGGGCGGCGCTCGCGGCGCGTGCGGCGAGATCGCGCTCTACCTCCGCAAGCGCCGCCACGTCGCCGCGCCATTTCAAGAACGGCTTGCGTCGAATGGTGATGGCGACTTCGGTGGGCCGGGCCGGCGTCGCGGGGCCGCGATTCACGTCTTAAGCTCGGCCGGTGCCTTCTTGATGAGGCCGTGCTTCTGCATGTCGGGCACGTCGGCCGAATTGATGTCGTATTCCCCGTCATTGTCGACGGTGTAGGTGCGGCCCAGGTGATGGATCACGTGCGGCGCTTTCGCCGGATCGGCGGCGACAATCTTAATTCCCATGGATCAGGTTCCTCTGTTGCGGGGGTTGGACGCCGCCGCCGACGCGCGAGACATGCGCCGGCTCGGCGGCGGGCGTCACTTCTGCTGCTGGTTTTTCTCGACCAGGCCGTGCTGGCTCTTCACGTCCTCCACGTCGCCGTCGTCGATATCGAATGCGCCGTCGTCGCCGCGCGTGTAGTCCTTACCCGTGGCGGGATTGTGGACCGTCTGGAGATTGTCGTTGCGGTGCTTCGGAACCATCTTCGTGGTCATGGTGATACCTCAAGAGTTGAGACAAGTCTCCGCCCGGCGCTTCCTCCCCGGCGCTTCACAGGCGCCGGCGCTCCAACCTATTTCGGCTTTTTGCCGTTCTTGTCCGCAAGCTGCGTCCGCAGGCGATCGTTTTCCGCCTTCAGATCGGCGAGCTGATCCTTGAGCGGCTTTACCTCAGCCGCCTCGCTCGCGAGAAGAAACGAGTACGAGCGTGCCAGTTCAACGTCGCGCTCGTCGATGAGCCAGTCGCCGTTGCCATCCGGCTGATAAACCACCTCGTTCGACGCACAGGCAGGAGACCGGCATCGTCGGAACCATTTTGACTTTCATCGTCGTGCTCCATTCTCTAGGCGTCGGCGAGCTGGCCGCGCAGCTCGGCGTTCTCGGAAATGAGGCGCGCCCGCTCGGCCGCCTCTTCTTCCGATTCAAGCGATCCACTGCCGAGCAATGCCATGGTGTATCGCGCCCAGCGCTTGGACGCGGCGCGGATGTCCGCCACAGTCGCGACCGCCAGCAAATTTTGGTAGCGATGCGCCGCGAGCCAGAATCCCGGTGCGGCAAGGCGGCGCTCGAAGATCGGCATGTCGTTGGCGGCCGAGATCGCGGGCGGCGTGATCGTGCCCATGGGGCCGCGCGTCGGGTATGGCCCCGAGGCCGAGCGCCCGAACGCTTTCAAGGCGAGGTTGAGGCCGTGAAGCTCCCCGGAGAGGGCGCCGATCTCGGACAGTGCCGCGGCATAGCGATGGCCGAGCAGCTCGGCCTCTTCGTAGAGGATGGCGACGACGAGCCGCTCAGCCTGTCGGCCGAGCGCCTGGTTCTCGGCGATGATGGGTGCCAGCGCATCGCGCTTCTTCTGAAGCGCTGCACCGATGCGCGCAAGGTCGCGCTGGCCGGACTTGATCTTTGCCTCAAGAGAGTGGCGCTCGCGCGTGCGCTGCGCCGGCGGCGCGCCGAAGGAGGTATCGCTCCAACGCTCGAACGCCTCGCGCTCTTCGTCATCGAGGCGTGCCAGCTCGGCGCGGGCGCTGGTGTTCTTCTGCTCGGTGTCGCTTCGCGCCGCCGTGAGCCTGGCGATCGGCGCGTCCGCCGCGGCCTGGCGCCGGTACAGCGCATGCTTCCGCGCGGTGAGAACCGCAAACTCGCGAAGCAGCGCAGCAAGGCGGTTGTGCGCGTCCGCCTCTACCATGGCAGCCGGCCGCTGTCCGGCGAGCGCCTGCCGCGCGCGAGCGATGCGGGCCTCGACCGCGTGCGGCGTCCACCCCGGGTCGCGCGGCATGGCGCCGCCGCGCTGGCTCGCATTGATAACGTGCGTGACGGCGGCCTTTGCTGATCTTTTCATCGGACTCGCCCTCATGTCCCTGCCGGATCATCGTCTTTCGTCTTGTCACCATCGATCACCGTGAGCCGTGGCGCTGTATCATCTGCCTCAGGGCGCGGGTGGCGATCCGACAGTGCGTTGAAAAGCTCCAGCTCGGCATGGGTCAGTGCCATCAGCAAAGGATTGCACACTCGCTGAACGGTGCTTTGAAGAAACTGCGCGAGGGCCTCGGGCGTTGCCAAATCGTCCGCGGACACCGAGATTTCGATGTTGAAGCGGAAGCCCAACAGTTGGAGACGCTCGCGCGCACGCTCTATAGCCCACTCGATCCCGCCGCTCGTCCCGATTGCCCGCAGACAGAAGAGCCGCGCGCCCTCTGTAATTGCCTTCCAGAACCGCTCTTCGTCACCCGGAAATTTGATGGTTGTGGCCATGGCTAAAACTGGACTGACGGATTCATCGGCATATAGCGCGCGAGCGCGGTGGCGAGGCTCCGCATCACCGTCTGGTTGTTGATCACGCCCTGGATCACCGAGCGCGCGTCCATCGCGTTCACTTGCGGCGCGAGATTGACCGTGAGTTCCGCCGCTGCCGCCGGCGCCGAGCGTCAGCTGACCGGAGCGCAGGCCAGAGGCGAAGTCGGCCGGGATCATCATCTCGCCCTCATGGACGAGCGACATGCCGGTCGCAGGGATATCGACGGCGCCCGTCGCCATCGGCGCGATCATCATGATGTCGCTTGCGACCCCGGCGGCGCCGCCGCCGCCGCCGAACAATCCGCCGAGCATGCCCAAGGGGCCGGCCGACATGCCGAGCATGGAGGCGGCGCCGCCGCCGAAGGAAGCCGTCACCGCCTCGAAGGCGAGCCACTGCGCGATCATCTTCAGCACCGCCTCGATGAACGAGACGGCCATGTCGCTGAACACTTTCGCCGTGACCTGGCCGATCGTCTCGGTGCCCTGCAATATGCCCTGCACCTCGGCGTCGAAGGCGCGCGTCACCGGCTCGGCGAAAATCTGCTGGAACGAGCGCGCGAGCTGTTGGTTGCGCTCGTCCTCCTTCTGCGCCTGCTGTTCTTCCAGCGCGTCGATCGCGGCGAGGTGCTGCTGCGTCAACCGCTTTCTTGCGGTCCTCGAGCCGCGCATATTGCGTCTCGTCCTGGCCGTAGAGCATCTCCTCGTCGTCGAGCGCCGCCTTGAGCCGGCGCCCGTATTTCTCGTCCTCGAGCGCGCGCAGCGTCGCCAGCTCCTGGCTCGAGCGTGATCTTGCCCTGCGTCAGCGCGAGGCGCGCATCGGCGGCGAGGCGCGCGTAATAGGCATCCGACACGCCCGCGGCGCTCTGGATCAGCTCGACCTGGGCGCGCAGCTCCTCGTTGAGCTCGCGCTCCAGGTCGCGCGCCTCGGCCACGCCGGAAGTGTCGGCGCCCGCGCCGCCCGCGCCGCCGGGGCCGAGCTGCAAGGTCGGCAGCGCCGGCTTCGCCGAAGCCGCCGGGTTCGACGCGCCCGCGATCTTCTGCTGCAGCTCGGCGATCTTCGGCTGCAGCTCGGCGATGCCGCGCTCCAGGTCGCGGCGCCGCTTGTCCCACGCCTCGGGCGACAGCCATTTGTCGAACGAAGCCATTGCGCCGGGCTTGTCCATGGCCGCGAGCTGCTCCTGCATGTTGAGCAGCTTCGAGGTAAAATTGTCGAGCTTCGCCTGGTCGGTGACGTTGAGCGCGCGCGTAATCGCCTCTGCCAGGCCCGTCCAGGCGCGGGCGGCGTCCTCGACGAGCGATGCCATGCTCGCGAAGGCCGATTGCATCAGCCCGGTCGTAGCCGCCGTCCGCGTCCTTCAACGCGCGCGACACTGCTTCCGCCTGCGCGGCCATCTCCGCGGTCGGCGCGCCCGCCTCGCGCGCGGCGGAGGCGAGAGTCGCCAATCCCGCCGCGCCCTCGTCGAGGACGGGGATCATCTCGGCGCCGGCGCGCCCGAAGAGGGCGATGGCGATCGCCGTCTTCTCCGGCCCGTCGCGCGTCGCCGCGAATTTCTCCGCGATCTCGGGCAGCACCTGGTCGAGCGTGCGCAAATGCCCGGACGCGTCCGTGACCGCGATGCCGAGCGCCGCGAATGCCGCCTTTGCCGGGCCTGCCGCGCCCGAGGCCGCCTGCGCCATGTTGCGCTCGAAGCGCTCCAGGGCGGTTCCGGCCGCGCCGAGCGGCAGGCCCACGAGCTCCGCTGCGTAAGCGAAGGCGCCCACTTCCTCGACCGAAAGGCCGAGCTGCTCGGACAGATGCAGCGATGTGGCGCCGAGCTCGGCCATGTGCGCCGTGAATTCGACGAAGCGGTCCACGGCGAACGCGGCGATGAACGCCTCGCCGAGATTCCCGATGCTCCCGGCCAGCGCATCGACCGGGCCGGTGATGCCCTCGATCTTCGCTCGCACCGCATCGACGCCGGCGGTCAGCTCGCCGATCTGCGCGCCGAACTTTGATGTCGATGCGATCCTCAGCCATTGGCTTGCCCCTCTTCGGCGCTCGTCTGCGCGCGCACGCGCCGGCGCGCTGCCGCTCGCGTGATGTGATGACTGCCCGGCCCGTCGTAGGTGAAGAGCAACCACAGCACGCGGCGGCGTTTCAATCCGAGCGCGTTTACGATGGCCGCGACCGTCTTGCCTTTGTCGAGCAGACTGCGCACGAACCAGCTCTCCGTAAGGGCTCTCACCGCCGGCACGTCGTAGCCAGCGCCGCCAAGATGCGACGCGATCCGCGACGCGTTGTCGGGTCCGACGAGCTGCGCGAGCGTATGGTCGCGCGTCACGACGCGCGGGATGAGCAGCGGCCTGCCGCTGAAGAAACGCCCGACCCGCATCGCCGCCTCGATGCCGGCTATTTCCGCGATCTGGCGCAGCGGCTCGGGAAGGTCGCTCGGTTGAAGCTCGCGGCGCTTGGTCATGCGCGCCGCCTCCGCGCCTTGCGCGCTGCGCGCTTGGCCGCGGCCTGGCGCGCGTCCGCCTCTTCGATCAGCGCAAGGTGCCGGCGCACCGTGCGCCGGTCGATCCGCAGCGCATGCGCGATCTCGTTGACGTTCTTCCCTTCGGCGATGAGCTTCTCGACATCCTCCTGACGGCGCCGCTGCGACGCGATCGGGACGACGTGGGATCGGCCGCCGAGCTGCGCCGCGATCTCGCGCGCCTTGCCGATCCCGGCTATCTCTGCGAGCCAATGATCCGCGTCGAGATTTTCGGGCCGCGGGATGTAGGCCGCCTGCCCGCCCTTCGCCTCCGCGACGCGAAGCGCCGTGTCATCCCCGGCGATCTCGGCGATGATGTGCAACAGCGATGGCAGTGTATCGATGCTCAGGAATCCGCTCCACCGCGCCGGCTTCGGCGTGGGGTGCATTCTGCATGGTTCGCGGGGCTGCGCGCGAGGCTCGCAAATACGATCCCTATGTTGGCCGCGTCTCGGAGCGTAGTTTAAGGGTTGCCGGCCGCCCCTGAGAGGGCACCGATACCGATGCGTGGCGTGCGCGCTCGGACTTCCGGAAAAGAAGTCCTGTAGGGGGTCTAAGCCCTAAGGGGCGGCCGGCGCACGGGGAGGCCCGTAGAACGCTCCAGGGCGACGACGGCCTTTCCCCCCGCCCATTCAGCCCGAGGCCGTTTTTGAACGCGCTCAGCGCTTTTTGAACGCGGTCTAGGGGCCGTGGCCAGCCCGGACCCCGGATCGCCCTGGTTTAAGGGTGCGAATCGGGGCTAAGGCGTCGCCCTTCGCCGGCGACGCGGGCGCGGCCCTCACGGCTGGCCCGAGGCTCTTCAAAATTCGGCGAACCTGGCTGGGGTCGAGCTGAAGCTCGCCCGCGATCTCGGCGGCCGTCAGGCCACGGTCGAGCAATTTGAACACCCGTTGAAGCGTCAGCGTGGCCTTGCCGGAAGGAATCTTCCAGCGCTCGCGGCCGCGCTTCGCCGCGAGCTGGCATGCGGCTGCAAAGCCGATGAGCTGCGCGAGCGGATGATCGGCCGTGATCGTACGCGGGATGTAGAGCCGCTTGCGGCCAAAGGTGCGAGCGACGGCCAAGGCGCTCTCGGGATCGCCCGTCAGCTCCGCGATCTCGTGAAGGATTCCAGTGAGCTTGCCGAACAGGAGCTGTCGCCGATCGGCGCCGTCAGCGTGCATCGCTCACGCCTTCCTCGCGCGCGTGCGACGGCGGCGCCGCGACACGATCGATTGCCAACGGCTCGCGATGTTGAACGCGGCTTCAACCAGCGCCTTCACGTCCGGGTCGTCGTCGAGCTGCGACGCGAGCGAGCGCCCGTCGCCGCGACTGCGGACGCGCTCGACGTGCTCGTGAATTGCCGATCGCGATGGAACGCGCTTCGCGCCGAAGGCACGGATCGCCTCGCTGTGAATCCAGTCGATCGTGCCGCATCCGATCCGGTCCTCGATGAACGACGCAAGCGCCGGATCGCGATCGGCGAACGAAAGCCGGCCGCCGCGTTGCTGCCTGGCGAGCCGGTATTCCATGATCTTCCGCGCCGGCCAGGCGCGCGTCGCGCCGAAGACGTCGCGGCATGCGGCGGCGACGACGCTGTGCGGCGTGGAGAGCGGAAAGCTGTCGATCAGCTTCCGTTGCTCCGCGTCGCCGAACCGCTCGGCAAATGTCGGCCGTCCGGTAGTCATGCCGATGCCGCAGCCTTTTTCCGAGCGACCATCGCGCGCAAGCCGCTGATCGCCGCGTGCGCGCCCTCGCGGTCGAGGAAGCGCAGCGCATCGCATTTCGCGGTGCGCCGCAGCCAGCCGTTCAACCCGGCTTCATCGTCGGCGCCGGCGTAGTCGCGCCAGAGCCCGCGGATCATTTCGAGCTGCGCCGGCGTCGCCATGCCGGCGCGGTTGCCGCCGAAATTCCGCTTCGCCCAGTCGCTCTCGAAGCCCAGCTCGCGGAAGCGGCGCATGACCTGGTCGAAGCCGAGCTGGTCGAGATCGCGGGCGCTTTCGACGCCCGCGACCGCGTGGAGCACGTCGCGATAGGTCTCCTCGTCGAGCGCCAGGCGCTTGCGCGCGACGCCGAGGAGGGCGAGCTGCTTGGCGCCGAGGCTCACGACGGATGCTCCCGGCCGGGATCGTCGATCGCGCCGAGGCGCGCGCCGAGCGTGTCCGCGAGCACTCCGATGCAGGACGCAAGGGCGCGGAGCTGATCGCGCTCCGCGCGTGCGCGCGCGAGGGTCCGCGGAATCTGCATCTCCGCGCTGACGCGATCGGCGGTGCGCGCGAGCGTGCCGATCGCGGTCAAGGCCGTGCGCGCCTCGGCGACGGCCGATGCGAGCGGAACGGCGGTCATTGCAGGCCCTCCGCGTGGCGAGAGGGACGCGAGGCCTCGGCCACGCGCCGGAGCGAGCGCAGCGCCGGATCGATGAAGATGCCGACGATTCGGCCGAGAAGATCGGGCAGCAGATCCGCGACGCCGATGGGGCCATGCGAGAGATTGAGCCCGGATCGGTCGAGCGGCGACAGCCACGCGCATTCGGCCGCCATGTCGCCGGCCACGATGATGCCGGGGCCGGGGCGCCAGCGATTGATCTGCCACACGGACGGCCCGTCGCCCTGCAGGACCAGGTGCAGCTCGCCGAACGCGATCTCGCGCGCGGCCGTATCGACCACGACCCATTCGCGCGCATGGATGTGCGGCTCGTGGTAGCCGTCCGGCACCTGGAAGAGCGCATGGCCAGGCGGCACGTCATCGAGAAGCGGGAGCGCGCGCGGCGCGACGGGCGCGGCCGAGCTGCCGGCCCCTTCCATCGCGCGCGCCAGTTCGGCGACGCGCTCCAATGACGAGCGAGGGGGATTTCGCGGTGTGCTAGACTTTCTGTCAGCGTTGCCCATGAGGTTCTCCTGAGGGTTGGTGGGTGACGTTAGGAGCGGGGCGCGGGTGCAATCCGCGTCTCGCTCCGCTTGTTCCCGGCGTTGACCGGCCGGGGCGGTTCTCTTCCGAGCGCGCTGCGACGCCCGGCGATGTCATGGCCTGCGCGTCCGGCGAGACCGTGATGTTTCCAGTTCGCGGACGACGCCTTTGAGGAATTCGGCCGCGTCCCACGCAACATCGCTTCCGAATTCCGATTCACAGGCGTGGATCGCGAGAGCGGCGGCGGCGCAGATCGATTCGATGCAATCGATGTCGTAAAGCGTGCACTTCTCGCGCATGCTGTTCACGTAGTTCACGATGTCGTCGGCGATCAGCGCCTGAGCGCACCGTTCAGCCACACTCTTATTGTCGGGAGCGTTGGCCGGTATGACGAAGCGGGCGCCCGGCTGGACCTTGGCGGTGATGCGCCTGCTGAACAGGCCGGCGATGACGGCGCGAGGATCGGGAGGCCCCGATTTAATCGTGCTCATCGGCCGAGCATCCCGATTGCCTGATCGATGTGACTTAGTTCGAGCGTGCGGGCCTTCGGATCGAGCGCGCGCGCGCATTGAATGATGTCTTCAACGGCACGGAAATTGCCGTCCCGTTCGGCGATCTCCCTGATCCTGTTGCGTGCCTTCACGCCGGCAACCGCGAAGTGGTCGAAGAACAAATCAAAGTCCTCGGCGCTCGGCGTGTCGAGAATGACGCGCATCGTGATGCGGCTGGTGAGCTGTTCGAATGACGGGCGGCGGCTGCGCTCGAATATCTGAAACACCTCGGCGTTGCCGATGAGGACGAGTCCGAAATGGCGCGTCTCCTGTGACGAGCGAAGCCAATCATAGGTCGCGGGGCTGATCCACTGACACTCGTCGATGATCACCAAGCCGCCGTACTCGTACGACTCTCCGAGGCGGCGCTCGACATCGTATTCGATGCTCGTGCGGTTGAGCCCGATCGCCTCCTTGAGCAGGCCCGCAAGCTGAAGCACCGTCGTGTTCCGCTTTTTTAGCGCCACGTAGAGCGCGCGCTCGAACTCAGCGGCGTATTTTACGGCTTGCGTTGTCTTGCCGACTCCGGCGCGTCCGATGCCGACGCCGATCTTCGCGTACGTCTGGCAAAAGACACACATGCTTCTGAGTCGCGCATGCCCGCTCGTCGGGAGCAGCGAGCGCTGTTCGGGCTTCTGAAACGGCACGACGTTCGCGGGCATGTCACTTCTCCGAAGCGAGGAAGCGTCGCGCGGCGATCAGTTGTCGCGACGCGGCGTCGTTCTTGCGATCTACGGACGTGCCGGGCGCCGGGAGCGCGCGCCGGCCGGTTGCGATGAGCCGCTGCTCACGCGGCACGATGACGGTGGCGCCGCTCGCAGGAAGCGTTTGCTGCGCGTGAAGAGCATTGAAATCCTTGCTCGCGTCTAGAAGACGTGCAGGGCGCTCGGTGACGGCGGAATCAGTGACCGCAGAGCGGAACGCGCGCCGATCGCTCGCCCGTTGCTTGGCGCCGGCTATGTCGCCCTCCAAGAAGACGGGCGCTAATGTTGCCCAGGAAAGAGGGCCGCCGCGCTCGGCGAAAAACGGAATGAGCGTCCCGTCGCCGAGCAGCGGCTCCCAAATCTCTATCGTCTCGCCGCTCAGCAGCAGGAGCTCAGGCGCCGCATACCAGAGGCCGCCGATCTTGAACTGGCCGTTTCTGACGGTGGCGTGGCGCGGGCGAGAGAAGCAGGCTTCGAGATGGTGGCGAGCGATCGAGACAGGACGCCATCCGCGCGCGATGAATCCCTCGAGCGCCTCGCGCGGGCTTTTGCCGTGAAGATGTGAATTGCGGCCCTGCCGCGTGTTGTTGTAGCGCTGAACTTGAACCTGCAATTCGGCTTCGAGCTCTTCGGGGGTGCCGGGAAAAGGTTCCGGTTCGCGCCCGAGATTGGCGCTCTTCTTCTTCGTGCGGTCGCTGCCAACGTGCCCAGCGATCGCGCTAAAAAAATTTCTGTTCAATATGCCTTGAATTGCTTCGGCCGTTCCCTTGCCGCGCGAGTTGTAGATTTCGCAACGGCTGATCGGGTTCCAGGCCTCGGCCTGCACATGCGCTATGCGCTGGATCGTGGCAGCAAAATCAACCCACGCGTCGCCATATTCCGGTCCGTTGTCGAGCCGGAGCTGTCGCGGCACGGATCGAAGGAAGCGATCTCCAGTGACGATCTCGATGTAGGATCGCGCGCAGTGCAGTTGCGTCGTTCCGCGGCCCTTGTCGTGAAAATTAAAGGTGGCACACATCAAACTGGTCGCGAGATCGACCCACACTATCGCCTTCGGCGTCGCAAGGCTGCCATCGCCGCGGCGGTAGTAGATGTCGGGGGGAGTGCCGTCACTCTCGACGATATCGCCCGGCAGGAGGTTCGATTTGTCGCGATGAATGACCGGCAGCAAATTGTTGTAGGTCTCCTTCGCGTTCGTCCTGACGACGTGAACCTTCTGATGCCGCCGATGCGCTCGAACGAAGTGCGGCGGCAGCCGGCAAATCTCCAACGCCGCTTTTTCGGTCAGGTCGAGCCCAGCATCGCGAGACAGCTTCAGCAGCGGCGCAATCGCGAAGTCGGCGATCTGGTTGCGTCCGTTCGCGCCGCTTTCCCACAGCTCCTTGACTCGATGACGGATGGCGTCGGCGATCTGCTGCTTCTTCTCGGCCGAGACCCCGGCCGCATCGGCGGCGGCGTCCCATTTCTTTGAGATCACGATGCGCGAGCGCCGTGAATCGCCGCGCGCCTTTCGCAGCAGCGCAAAGACGCCCCCGGCTGTGTAGCGGCGCAAGGCCGTTTGGAGCGTCTTGACGCACGGCATGCCGGGCTGTGCGGCGATCGTTTGAATGATGGCTTCAGTCGTCTCGCCGCGCTGGAGCGCCTCATAGGCCGGCGCGATCAGACGTTCCCTCTCGTAGGCATCGCGAAGCCGCTTGTCAGTGATGGCGACCGTGCGCGGCGCGGGGATCGGCAGGAGGGGCGGCGACGGATTCTCGGCCTCGTATTTGAGCTGCAATGCCGCGGGAAGACTGCTGACAAGGATTTCGAGCCTAACGCCTCTCGTGCCACCGCCTCTCGGAGCTGGTGCGTGGCGCGATTTCATTAGCACTCCGTGCCAAGGTTTGCCCCGAGAACACCGGTGCGCGCCCAGCTCGGCCGCACGTATTGATATATCGGCAAAACGCGCGAACGTCGGGACATCGATCCAGCGATCGGCGCTCGCGCTCATGCGACGCCGGCCGCGCGCTTAATTCGCGCCCTTAAAGCATCAGCGCTTGGGCCGCTGCGCTCGCCTTTAAGGCATTTCTCCGCATATTGTCGGCAAAGGGCGTTCTTCGTACACCAGCCGCTTAGGGTCGTCCCGCGAACGATGAAGCCAGCGCGCACCATTGCGTAAAGCGATTGGCGCTGGTTGCCCCGAGTTTAGCCTGGGAGATACTGAGGTGCATGGCGCACCGTTCTATACCGAATTCGGTACGTGTCAACTCTGATGACACCGGAGCCAGTATGATCGGTCGGCTTAAGGCGGCAATGGCGGCCCGGCGGTTCTCGATAAAAAAGCTGGCGACACAGACCGGCATCCCGTACCGCACGTTGCAAAACTACCTTTTGCAGATGCATGGGCTGCCGGCCGGTGCGCTCGGCCGGATATGCAAGACGATGAGCGTCAGCGCCGATTGGGTGCTGACGGGTGATCTGTATCTCCCGGTCGAAGAGCTTAAGGAGGCGCTTGATCGGACGAAGGTTGCGCCGCGCGGGTCGCCCGACAATTCGACGGCGGCGGTTCTCATCGCCGGCACCCTCACGATTCTGAACGACGTTGCAATGCACCCGCGCGATTGGCGCAGCGTGGAGGCGGTTGAGCGACAACTGTCAACTACCATGCCGGCGCCACGTATGCGGGAGGGTAAGGCGCGGGATAAAGGCAAGCGCCGTAAACCAGCCCCTAAGCGTCATTCGCCCGCGGTTAAAAATCGTCGGTCTTGACGCGGCCTAATTAGCGGGACAGCACCCGTTTGAACGAAGTGTTTTGCGCCGTGGCGGCGAGCGTCAATCGAGATTCGCCACCTGATTCGCCACCTCACGAATTAGGGCAGCACAACTGATTCGCCACTCAAGGGCGCGTTCGGTTCTAGGGCATTGTAAAACCTATCAGTGTGGCCGTTCTCGTTCTGAGCCCACTTTGCCGTGCCGCACACACGAGTGGCGAATCGAGTGACGAATCTCCATCACCGCGCGAAACCCCCGTAAAATGGGCCTTTCTGCACATTAGGTAGGTAAAATAGCGACGACACGGCCGGGTAAAATAGCGCCGCCGCCACCATCG
>CAVZBZ010000004.1:0-752582 GCA_963773665.1 uncultured Alphaproteobacteria bacterium | reverse complement strand
CCGAAGGCAGAGGTCGTGAGTTCGAATCTCGCCGGGCGCGCCAAGGGACAACGGAGAATGACATGAAGCGGCGCAAGACCCGTATCCTCGCCAACAAGCGCAAGGCCAAGCTCGCGGCGAAGCGGCGGCGGCAGCGGGCTCGCGCCGGCCATTAGGGAGCCGCACCATGGCGCAGCTCGCGACCCCGTCCGCCGGCGCACGGCTCGAGACCAGCGCCAAGCGGGTGCGCGTCGTCGTCAACGGCAAGACGGTCGCCGATTCGCTACGGCCGGCGCTGCTGTTCGAGACCGGCAGCCGGCCGGTCTGGTACTTCCCGCGCGCCGACGTGCGCACCGACCTCATCGAGCGCAGCGGGCACGAGAGCGCGACCCCGGCACGGGGTCCCGCGACCTATTGGACGCTCACGGCCGGCAACCGGCGCGTCGAGAACGCGCTGTGGACGCACGAGCGGCCGCCCGCCGGGCTCGAGCCGCTCAAGGATTATTTCGCCTTCGCGCCCGACAAGGTCGATCACTGGTTCGAAGAGGACGAGGAGATTTTCGGCCACGCGCGCGATCCCTACCATCGCATCGACGTGCGGCCGAGCACGCGCCGCGTGCGCGTCGTGTTCGCGGGCGAGACGATCGCCGATACCGGGCGCGCGATGTTCCTGTTCGAGACAGGATTGCCGACGCGCTACTACGTTCCGCCCGAGGACGTGCGCGCCGAGTTCCTGACGCCGACGCGCCGCAGCACGACCTGCCCCTACAAGGGCGATGCGTCCTACTGGACCATCCGTGTGGGCGAGCGCGTCGCCGAGAACGCGGTCTGGGCCTATCTCGATCCGCTGCCGGACTGTCCCCGGATCAAAGGTCTCTACTGCTTCTATCCCGAAAAGGTCGAGGCGATCGACGTCGAGGGCGGCGCGTCGGACTGATCGGCCCCGTCCCGCGACTGCCCGATCCGCGAGACGTGCCGCGGCTTGAGCCATGTCTCGATGCCGCGCACATGCTTCGCCTCGGCCGCGTCGTCATCCTCGCATGCGAAGTCGCGCACCTCCATGACGCGGCCGCGCGCTTATGTCATGGCCGCTGTCATTTGAGCCGCGCCGCAGCATCCTTCACGACGCTCAGATCGGCATAGTCCTTCACCGCGACGCTCGACTTGATGAAACCCAGCGACTGCACCGTGTCGATGTTCCGCTGCAGCACGTCGAGGTCCGGAACGCCGTTGAGATCGCGATAATAGTCGCGCTTGGTGAAGGCCCACGAGGCGAGCTGTTCGGGCGGCTGCTTCACGGCGCGCGCGAGGATGGCGACCGCCTCGGCGTGGTTCGCGGGATCGGCATACCAGCGGTACGAGCGGATCATGTCCTCGAGCAGATCGACGAGCGCCGCGCGGTGCTGCTTGATGAAGCTCGCGTGCGCCACCCAGACCGAAAGCTCGCTGCCGTGCATCGACTCCTTCATGGTGAAGAGCGTGCGCGTATCGCGCAGGAATTCCGGCGTGTATGAGGCCGGCACGGTGCCCGCGATCATGTCGACCTTGCGGTCCTCGAGCATCGCCACCATGTTCGGCGGCCGCACCTCGACCAGATTGTAGTCCTGCGGACTGTGCAGCCCGTGCGCCAGGAGATATGCGCGCATGCCGATGTCGGTCGCGGCGCCGATGCCGATGACGGCGATCGTCTTGCCTTTCAGATCCTCGACCGTCTTGACGGCCGAGTCCTTCAGCACCGCGTATTGGATCGTGGCGTTGTCGGCGAAGCCCTCCTGCGTCTCGTCGGCGATGATGCGCAGGTCGCTGAGGCCGGCGTTCAAGACCGCGAACGGGATCGAAGTGAAGTTGAGGGTCGCGATTTCGAGGTCGCCCGAGGCGAAGGCGGTGATCTGGGTCGGCGAATTGGCGACATAGACCGGCTCGAACTTGTACGAGACGCCGTCGTGCTTGGCGAGGCCGGGATGAGCGAACAGGATCGGGATGAGCGAGGCCGGCGTGTTGATCCAGGCGGCCCTGATCGTGACCGGCTCGTCGCCGAGCGCAGCACCCCTGCCGAAAAATATCGCGGCGAAGGCGAGCGCGAAAATCGGCAGAAATTTTTGGTGACGCATTCCTCCCTCCTCGTCTTTTTTGCCGGCCGCGGGCGCCGCCTGAGGCGCCATTGAATTGGGCGGCGCACGGCCCTTATCCTGCTTTGGCCCTTGCGAGGATAGCGTCGATGAGCACCAGCCCCTATCAGGATTTCGCGCATGTCGGGCCCGGCACGCTCGCCGGGCGCTATCTGCGCCGATTCTGGCATCCGGTCGCCCGCTCGGCCGACCTCGCCGCAGGACGCCCGGTGCGCATTCAGGCGCTGGGCGAATACTTCACGCTTTATCGCGGCGAGAGCGGCGCCGCGCATCTTCTGGTCGACCGCTGTCCCCATCGCCAGACCTCGCTCGTCCATGGCTGGGTCGAGGGCGACCGCATCCGCTGCTTCTATCACGGCTGGCTGTTCGAGGGCGGCGGCCAATGCATCGAGCAGCCGGCGGAAAAGGCCTCGTTCGCCGCCAAGGTGAAGGTCGCGGCATATCCGCTCGAAGAATATATGGGCCTCGTCTTCGCCTATCTCGGCGACGGCGCGCCGCCGCCGTTTCCGCGCTATCCCGAGATCGAGGAGGCCGAGGCCGACGTCGCGGTCAACCGCCATCCGGTGCCGTGCAATTACTTTCAGCGCATCGAGAACGATCTCGACGAAACGCACGTGCATTTCGTCCATCGCGTCTCGACCAAATCCTATGGGCTCGACGAGATGCCCGAGATCGTCGTCGCCGAGACCGACTATGGCATCCGGCGCGAAGGACGGCGCACGGGCGGCGGCGTCAACATCTCGCGCACCGCCCACATCGTTTTCCCGAACATCAACCTGGTCGATCTGCCGCCCTCGCCCGACTATCCGTACTGGACCGTTCAGGTCGCGTGGCGCGTGCCGCAGGACGACGAGAACATGGTGACCTATTCGCTCCGGCTTTTGCGCCCCGAGCCGGGCGGGAGCGGCGAGCGGCGCCTGCGGCCGTCGCGCGAGCCCGATCCGCCGGCGCTGAACCTGTCGCTCGACATCCTTGCCGGCAAGCTGCGCATCCAGGACGTCGATCCGAATTATTCGGGCCTGTTCGTGGTCGAGGACAATGTCGCGCTTGCGGGTCAGGGCCGCATCACCGACCGCTCCAAGGATTGGCTCGGCCAATCGGACCGCGGCATCATCCTGCTGCGCCGCATCTGGGAGCGCGAGCTGAAGGCGCTGGCGGATGGCGGGCCGCTCAAGGAATGGCGCCGGCCGCAGGGGCGCATGGGCCTTGCCGTCAGCGAGATCACCGAGATGGAGGCGTTCTAGCATCGGCAAACCGGCCCCCATGCGCATCCATGCGCATGCCGGCCGGTCCGCGAACCCCTTCGTTTTGGCCTAACTCCTTGGCGGTACTGAATAATACGTTCATTATCGCCGATTTTCCCGCGTCATTTTGCCGGCTCCCAATCGCCCTTCCGGCTCTCGCGATTACTCCTGAGCCTCCGCGCCCCGCTAAATTGGCTTCGTTCTGTCATTGCGAGCGTAGCGAAGCAATCCCCAGCCGAACGGGGATTGCTTCGTCGCGCTCGCTCCTCGCAACACTTCATGTACGCAGGCTTATAGCATATCTGCGTACAACAGTCAATCCCGGCCCGGCGCCGGCAAAATTGGCTTCGTTCGGTGAAATGGCGGAAGCGGGGACGGCCTCAATACCCGACCGTGAAGCGCCGGCGGGAATGGCGCGGGCGCTCGATCTCGTCAGCCATGGCGATGGCGTAATCCTCCATCGATATGGCGCTTCTGCCGTCGGCGCCGATGAGCAGCGCATCGCCGCCGAGGCGGAATTTCCCGGTGCGCGCGCCGGGGGCGAACAGGACCGAGGGCGACAGAAAAGTCCAATCGAGATCGCTCTCGCGGCGCAGCAGCGCGAGAAAAGCGCGGCCGGCGAGCGCCTCCTCGTACGAGGTCGCGGGCAAATCCGGCGTATCCAGGAATTCGCGACCCGACGACGTGACGAGCGTTCCGGCGCCGCCGACGACGAGAAGACGCTTGACCCCTGCCTCCTTCACCGCGGCGATCAGCACGGCAGGATCGATCTGGAGGAAACGCGTCGCCGTCACGACTGCGTCGTGATGCGAGAGAAGATCGGCGAGAGAATTGCGGTCGCGCGCGTCGCCGCGGCGCGCCAATAGGCGCTCATGCGCCGGCAGGGCTTCGGGATGGCGCGCGATGGCAGTGACCGCGTGGCCGCGGACCAGCAATTCGGCGACGATGCGGGAGCCGGCCTTGCCCGTGGCGCCGATCACGGCGATGTTCATTCCGCCCTCCCGTCCCGGGGAGAGTGGCCGCGCGTGGCGGACGCGTCAATCGTGCGGGGGAATGGGCCGGTCAGGCGGCGTGATGGCTATAGCCGCGCCACGGATGGGTCGTGATGTTGAAGCCGGTCTTGCGCAGTTTGTAGATCGCGACCTTGAGCCCGATCGCAGCCTCCTCGGGTTCGCGCGTGCTGCAGCCGTAGACCGCTTCCAGAAGCTCGCTCGAGGACACGACGCGGCCGGGATTTTCCGCGAGCTCGCGCGCGACGCCGGAGATGAGATAGGCCCGCTGTGCGCGCTCCAGCACGTGGACGAAGGCCTTGATGGAGAGGACGTGCAGTTCATCGCGCATGTGCTTGCCCTTCGGGCCGGAACCAGTTGCTTTACATTGGTGAATACGCGATGCCGGCGTGCCCGGATCACCGGCAGGACCGCCCGCCGGCAAAGAATCCATGAATGTCCGGGAAGTAAAGATTAAGCATTCGCATAAAGAAAAGGTCCCGTCCGGTGAGGGGGCTCCGGGCGGGACCAAGTCCGCAAGGATAAATTCGCAACTGTGAAGCGCGAGTTCCTTGCTCAAGGCTTATACGGGAGAGCGGCGCCTTCGGATCAGTAGCTTAAAACCCGGTGAAACGCTGGATTGCGCGCGCGATCAGGCTGTCGAACTTTAACGGGCCCTCGGTCGCGATGACGCAGATGCAATCCTCGTCGCGCCCGGAGATCGGCTCGTGCACGATGTCGTCGTCGGTCTCGCCGACGTCGCCGCAGCCGAACCGTCCCAGCTCGTCCGAATAGGAGCCGCGCAGTACGAGCGTCAGCTCGGTTCCGGTATGGCCGTGCCGCGGCAGGCACCGTCCCGGGGCAATCCGCAGCATGCGCAGATTGCCGCCGCGCAGGAGATCGTGCGGCAAAATCTCGAAATGCCGGATGCCGGGTGCGAGCCTGCGCCAGGCGATGCTGTCGAGACCGCCGTGCAGATAGCGGCCCAATGGCGCGGGCACCAGCGGATCGGCGACGCGTGACTGCGGCGCGGCCGGCGCCGGGCGCGACTCGGGCTTGGCAAGGAGGGCGAACACCCGCTCGCGGGTGCCGACTTCGAGCGCGGCCGGGGCGAGGTTTTCGAGCAGGCTGCCGCCCATCGCCTCGCCATGCGCCACCTGGTGCCGGCATTCGGGGCAGAAGGCGAGGTGCGACGCGGTAACGAGCGACAGCGCCTCGGTCAGCGCCCCGGCGGCATAAGCCAACAGCGTCGCTTCGCTGGGATGCTGGTGCGGCGTCATGCGTGCGCTCCCAAGCGCCCGCGTACCCGGCGAAATGCCAAGCGCAGCCGCGATTTCACCGTGCCGAGCGGGATCGCCAACGCGGCCGCGATCTCGCCATGGGACTTGCCCTCGTAGAAGGCCATGTTGACGACCTGAGCCTGATCCTCGGGAAGCTCGCGGAGCGCCGCCCGGACGTTGGTTTCCTCTTGCGCCGCTTCGGCCATTCGATCGGGCAGCGGCGCCGGATCCGGCACGAGAAGCGGATCGCCCGGATCGAGCTCGGGATGCCGGTCGCGGCGGATGGCGTCGATGCGCAGGTTGCGGGCAATCGTGAAGATCCAGGTGCCGACTCCGGCCTTGGCGGGATCGTAGGTGTCGGCCTTGCGCCAGACGGTCAGCATCACTTCCTGCACCAGGTCGTCGGCAAGGCTGTCGGATGCGCCGAGCCGTTTCAAATAGGCCTTGACCCGCGGCCCGTAGTAGTCGAACAAGGCGGCAAAGGAATTCTGGTCGTGACGTTCGACAATTGCCCGCAAATGATGGGCAAATTCGGACGACGCGGAGGCCGCATCGGCGCGGGGGATCGTCATTGCCAACATACCGAGGCGAGCGGCAATGCCGCGCCAAGGCAGGCCCGCACCAGGCGAGATCGCGAGATCCGCATACATCGCCGCTTGGTACGTGCCCGGTCGGAATTTGGTTCACCGGCCGATCGTCCGGTGATCCAAATTATCTGCGCCGGCGTATTGTCCTGGTTGGCCCACGGCCGATAGCCGCCCCCGCGCGGGATTCGGGATGACAACCGCCTCATCTCCCCTCGCCGTCGCCGTAATCGGGTCCGGGATCGCCGGCCTGGCCGCGTCCTGGCTCCTCAAGAAACGCCATGGCGTCACGCTCTACGAACGTGCCGCCAGACTTGGCGGCCATTGCAATACGGTAGATGTCCCCGACGCGAACGGCAACCCAATTGCCGTCGATACCGGGTTCATCGTTTACAATACTGTCAATTACCCCAATCTTGTAGCGTTATTCCAAGAGCTCGGGGTGCAAACCCATGCAAGCGACATGTCGTTCGCCGTGTCGCTCGACGAAGGACGGCTCGAATATTCCGGGACGGATCTCCGCGGCCTCTTCGCCCAGCCGGCAAATCTGTTCCGGCCGCGCTTTTGGTCGATGCTCCGCGACGTCGTGCGCTTCTACCGCGAGGCGCCGGCGCTTCTCGCGGGGGCGGACGGCGACGACCTGACCCTTGACGCCTATCTCGACCGCCAAAAATATTCCCGCCCGTTCATCGACGAGCACATCCTGCCGATGGGCGCGGCGATCTGGTCGAGCACGCTCGAAGACATGCGCCGCTATCCGGTCAAAAACTTCGTCCGCTTCTTCGCGAGCCACGGGCTCTTGCGACTCACGGGGCGGCCGCAGTGGCGGACCGTGACCGGCGGGAGCCGGGTCTATGTCGCACGCATGGCGGCGGCGCTCGAAGGCGGCATCGAGCTCGCCTGCCATGTGCGCGCGGTGCGCCGCCAGCGCGACGGCGTCACGGTCGAGGATGCCGGCGGCCGCGTGCGCCGCTTCGACCGCGTCGTCATCGCCGCGCATGCCGACGAAGCGCTCCAGATGCTCGCCGATCCCGATCCCGAGGAGCGGCGGCTCCTCGGCCAATTCCGCTATGCCAGGAACCTCGCGGTCCTGCATTCCGACGCGAGCTTCATGCCGGTGCGGCGGCGCGCCTGGGCGAGCTGGAATTATATCGGCCGCTCGGGCGACGACCGCGGCAGCCCGACGGTGACGTACTGGATGAACCTTCTCCAGAAGCTCGACTGCCGGCGCGATTTCTTCGTCACCCTCAACCCGCAGCGCACGCCGCGCGCGGTCCACGCAAGTTTTACCTACGACCATCCGGGCTTCGATCCGGGCGCGGGCGCGGCGCAGCGCGAGCTGTGGTCGCTCCAGGGGCGCCGCCGCACCTGGTTCTGCGGCGCGCATTTCGGCGCGGGTTTTCATGAGGACGCACTGCAATCGGGTTTGGCAGCCGCCGAGGCGCTCGGCGGCGTGCGCCGGCCATGGTCGGTCGAAAACGAGTCCGGCAGGATCTGGCTGCAGCCGCGCCCCGTTGCGCTCGAGGCCGCCGAATGAGCGGGTCGGCGCTCTATTTCGGCACCGTCGCGCATCAGCGGCTGCGCCCGGTGCGGCACGAGCTTGCCTACAGCGTGTTCTCGCTGCTGCTCGATCTCGACGAGCTGCCCGGGCTTGCGCGGCGGCTCAAACTCCTGTCGCACAACCGCTTCAACCTCTTCTCGTTTTACGACCGCGACCATGGCATGCGGCGCGACGCGAATCTCCGGCCCTATGTCGAAGCCCAGCTCGCGCGCGCCGGGATCGCGCTCGACGGCGGGGCGATTCGCCTCCTCTGCTTTCCGCGCGTGCTCGGCTATGTGTTCAACCCGCTCAGCATTTATTTCTGCCACGGGCCCGACGAGGGGCTGCGCGCGATCCTCTACGAAGTGTCGAACACGTACGGCGAGCAGCACAGCTATCTCATCCCCGTGACGGGACGGGACGGGCTCGTGAACCAGAGCTGCGCCAAGGAATTCTATGTCTCGCCCTTCATGGAGATGGATTGCCGCTATGAATTTCGCCTTGCGCCGCCGGGAGAGAAGATCGCGGTCTATATCCGCCAGAGCGACCGCGCCGGCCCCATCCTGCACGCGAGCCTCGCCGGCGCGCGCGCTGAATTGAGCGACCGGGCGCTGGCGCGCGCCTTTCTCGCCTATCCGCTGATGACCGTGAAGGTGATCGGCGGCATTCACTGGGAAGCGCTGCGGCTGTGGCGCAAGGGCCTAAAAGTCCTGCCGCATCCGGCGCCGCCGCGCGATCCCGTCACCATCTGCCAACCGGCCGAGCCCTAAGAACTCGCGGAAAAAATCATGCCCGATCGGAATTCAGCGAACCTTCTCGCAACGCGAACTGCGACCGATGTCCCGAAGCTCAACGATTTCTGGAGCCGCATCCTGCTGCAGCGGCTGGCCCGGATCGAGCACGGGCGCTTGAGCCTCTCGACGCCGGGCGGGTCCGTCCTGGCGTTCGGCCAGCCAGGCGCGGAGCCCGCCATCAGCATCGCGATCCACGACCGCCGCGTCGCCAAGCGCCTCGTCTTCGGCGGCACGATCGGCTTCGCCGAGGCCTATATGGACGGCGACTGGGAGTGCCCCGACCTCGTCGGACTGGTGCGCCTTGCCGCCCTCAACGAGCGCGCCTTGGGCCTCGACGAGGACGGCAGCCTCGTCGTCCGCGCCATCGAGCGCATGCGCCATGCGCTGCACCGCAACACGCGGCGCGGCAGCCAGCGCAACATCGCCTATCACTACGACCTCGGAAACGCGTTCTACGCGCTCTGGCTCGACCGCGGCATGACCTATTCCTCGGCCTTGTTCGAGGATGGGCGCGAGGAGCTCGAACCGGCGCAGCAGCGCAAGTACGAGCGCGTCGCCGAGCTGCTCGAACTGGCGCCGGGCCAGAGCGTGCTCGAGATCGGCTGCGGCTGGGGCGGATTTGCGGAGGAAGCGGCGCGCGCGCATGGCTGCCGCGTCGCAGGCCTCACCCTCTCGCACGAGCAGCGCGACTTTGCGCGCGAACGGATGGAGCGCGCCGGTCTTTCGGCTCGGGTCGAGATCCGGCTCGAAGATTACCGCGACACGGGCGGTGCCTATGACCGCATCGCTTCCATTGAGATGATCGAGGCGGTTGGGCACAAGCACTGGTCCACATATTTCGCGCGCCTGCGCGAGCTTTTGCGGCCCGGCGGGATCGCGGTATTGCAGGCGATCACCATCGCCGACGAGCGCTTCGAGAGCTATCGCCGCTGCCCCGACTTCATCCAGCGCTATATTTTTCCGGGCGGGATGCTGCCCTCGCCCGCGGTGCTGCGCCAGGAGGCGGCGCGCGCCGGATTCGGGCTGGTCGAGGGGCCGTGCTTCGCGGCGTCATATGCGCGCACGCTGGCGCGCTGGCAGGAGCGGTTCCAGGCGGCGTGGCCGCGCATCGCGGCCTTGGGCTTCGACCGGCGCTTCAAGCGCATGTGGGAATATTACCTGGCATACTGCGAGGCCGGGTTCCGCTCGGGCACGCTCGACGTGGGACTCTACCGGCTCGAGCGGCGCGGATGACCGATGCGCGCCTGCCGCTGTCGCGGGCGCTTGCCTACGCCGCGCCGGGCTTCGCGCTCGCAATCCCGCTGGTGCCGGTCTTCACCTTCCTGCCGACGCTCTACGCGCGCGATGTGGGGCTTGGCCTCGCCCGCACCGGCACCGTTCTCTTCGTTGCGCGCGCGGTGGATTTCCTGCTCGATCCGCTGATCGGGCTCGGCGCGGCGGCAGGCGGCGCGTTCTATGCGCTCGATCTCGCGGGCTTCGATCCGAACGCGGCGAACGGCGCGCACGCGCTTTTCGCGCTGGCGGCGACCTAGAGCGGGATTGAATTAGGCGGGACCATATCCGGAGTTGCTGAAGTAGTTTGAGCATTCTTGCGGCGTGAAGCTGCCGAGAAGCTGTCCGATGGCTTCGGTCACGGCGTCGAAGCTTCGCGCGGCGGTTTTGCGCAGCAAGTGTTTGAGCTTGGCGAAGAGCTGTTCGATGGGGTTGAGGTCGGGCGAGTATTTCGGCAGGAGGATGAGCTTGGCGCCGACGGCACGGATGGCGTGACGGACGGCGCGTCCCTTGTGGCTGCCGAGATTGTCCATGATGACGATGTCGCCCGGTCTCAGGGTCGGGACGAGAACCTTCTCGACATAGGTCCGGAAGGTCTGGCCGTTGATCGGGGCATCGAGCAGCCAGGGCGCGTCGATACGATCGTGCCGCAGCGCGGCCAGGAAGGTCATGGTCTTCCAGCGCGCCTGCGGCACCTTGGCGCGCAGCCGCCGGCCGCGCGGTCCCCATCCCCGGAGCGGGGCCATGTTGTCCTTGCGTCCAGGTCTCATCGATGAAGACCAGGCGCGCCGGTTCAATCCGCCTCTGACGCGCTTTCCACTGCGCTCGCCGTCTCGCCACGTCGGGGCGATCCTGTTCGCTGGCGAGCACGATTTTCTTTGAAGCTCAATTCCTCGGCGTGAACGAACGTCCAGACCGCTGTGTACTCGGCCTTGAGGCCGCGCCCGGCGAGTTCGCGGACAAGCCCGCGCAATGTGAAATCGCGCTCGCGAATGCGCTCGCGCAGCCAAACCTCATGCTCGTCCCGGATCGCCTTCGGCTTCGTGCATCTGCCCATCTGTCACCGGCACGACGCTCGCGCCGTCTCCCGGAAGCTGCCGCACCCAGGCGATCGCCGTGCTCGACGTCGTCAACCCCGAACCGCTGACGCCGCTTCATGCCGCGACAGCCGGCCTCTATTTCTCGATCCGCCGCAACAACCCGCTCGACGAAGATCGCATCGAATAAGGCTTTGCCATTCATGCCGGCCCCCTTCGCCTCAGCCAGCATGTTCGATCCGAACGCGCCCCAATTCGGGAATCCCGATCGCACTCTGCGCGCATAACAATCCGCGCTCTATGCGCTGGCGCCGGTCGCGCTCAAATCCGTCGCCGTGGCGCTCGTCTGGAACTATCCGCTGACGCCGCAGCGCCACGCCATCATCCGCCGCAGGCTCGAGGCGCGCGACATCAGCGCTGCGTCGCCCGCTTCACCAGGCGGAAATAGAGCGCGTAGGGCAGCAGCCGGGCCAGCTTCAGCATGAAGGTGAAGCGGCGCGGGAACGTCACCTCGAATTTTCCTTCCTCAAGCCCTTTGGCGATGCGCCGCGCCGCATCGTCCGGCTCCATGAGGAACGGCATCGGAAAGGTGTTCGAATCGGTCATCGGCGTGCGCACGAAGCCGGGATTGACGATGCTGATCCCGATGCCGCGCCGGTCGAGATCGGGCTTCAAGGATTCGCACAGATTGATGAGCGCGGCCTTGGTCGGCCCGTACGCCGCCGCCTGCGGCAATCCGCGATAGCCCGCGACCGACGAGGTGACGGCGATCTGCCCGGCACCGCGCGCGAGAAAGCGCGGCAAAAGCGCGGCGATGCCGTGCACCACGCCCATGTAGTTGATCTCGACATGACGGCGGAAGAGTGCCACGTCGAAATTGTCGATTTCGAGCGGTGTAAAGGTCCCGGCGTTGAGGATGGCGAGGTCGAGCGGGCCGATCGCGGCCTCGATCGCGGCGACGGCGGCCGCCATCGCCGCGGCATCGGTGACATCGACGGGAAACGCCGAGATGCGCCCCGGGGCTTCGCGGGCAAGCGCCTCGAGTTCCTCGCGCCGGCGTGCGCTTGCGGCGACGGAGGCACCCTGGCGCGCGTAATGGCGCGCCAATTCGCGGCCGATGCCGCTGCTTGCGCCGGTGATCCAGACGCGCTTCGTCACCGCGCGGGCTGGGCGCAGCGCTCGCAGACATAGTCGATGAGCGTGCCGTCCTTCCCCGGGAAACGCAGCTTCAGCCAGCGCCCGTCGGCGTCGTACCAGCTCTCGGCGGTGATGTCGCCGGTGTAGCGGTAGTGCGTCGCAGGCCGCGTCTCGGATCCCACCGGCACCGAGTCCGTGCCGACCGGCACGAGCTTGATGTCGTCGACCTTGCCGGAGAGCGTGTTGAGCACGCGGTCCGCGCCGATCACCTGCGCATTCCAGTGGGTCGAGGGCAGGATGAATCCGGCGATGTCCTCGTGCGCCTCGGGGCCGGTGACGGCGAGCTTGCCTTGGTCCTCCTTGGCATTGACCGCGCTTTTCGTGCCGTTGTCGTCGATCGTCGATGCCAGGCCGTCGAGCTTGCCGCCGCGCCAGACTTCCTCGGACGTGTAGCGGTAGCGATAGACGGCGATGCCGAGAAACTTCACGGCGATGTCGAACAGCGAGCGCACCACCAGCGCACCGTCCTGTCGCAGAAACGTCACACGATGCTGCCCGATCTCGCTGCCGGAGCGCCAGACCGAGAACACCATGTCGCCGCCATAAAGCTTCAGCGGATCGGGCACCCCGTCCGCCGCCGCAATATCCGCCGTCGTGGCGAGGACAGCGACGGCGCAGGCGGCAACACGCAGCGGGAACATCGCCCCTTCATAAGGCATTCACGGTTCCACCGGCAAGATTCGAGATGGGTGCGTCCTTCGACTACGCCCTTCGGGGCTTCGCTCAGCGATGAGGTAAAAGAAAGGTCCTCATCCTTGAGCGGAGCGCTCCCGAGCTTCGCGAAGGAGCGCGCAGTCGAAGGACGCACATTGCATGCTGAGGTTCCTCATGTTGCTGCCGGCGATTCTCGGCGGGTGCTCGTCGGCCGGTCTGGTGAACGCGCTGGCGCCGCGCGACGATTTCCGCCTCGTCGCCGATCTCTCCTATGGCGACAATCCGCGCCAGAAGCTCGATCTCTACCTGCCGCTGGCGGGGACGGCGCCGAAGCCCGTCGTGCTGTTCTTCTACGGCGGCAACTGGGATAGCGGCAGCAAAGGGGATTATCTTTTCCTCGGCGAGGCGCTTGCCTCGCGCGGATTTCTCGTCGCGATCGCCGACTATCGCATCTATCCCGAGGTGCGCTATCCCGATTTCCTCGCCGATTGCGCGGCGGTCACGCGCTGGACCCTGGCGCACGTCGCCGCATATGGCGGCGATCCCGCGCGCGTCAGTCTCATGGGGCACTCGGCCGGCGCCTACAACGCGATGATGCTGGCGCTCGACCCGGAATGGCTCGGGCCCGCGCGCGCGCGGATCAAGAGCGTCGTCGGCCTTGCCGGGCCCTATGATTTCCTGCCGCTCACCGACGCGACGCTGAAGATCATTTTCGGCACCGCAAAGGACCTTACGCAAACGCAGCCGATCGAATATGCCGACGGGACCGCGCCGCCGGCGCTGCTCGTGACCGGCCGGCTCGACACGACCGTGAGCCCCGGCAACGTCACCCGCCTTGCCGCGCGGCTGCGCAAGGACGGCGCCACGGTCGAGACGCGCCGCTACGCATTCCTGGGCCACATCACCCTCCTCGGCGCCCTCGCGCGGCCGCTCCGTTCCGTCACGCCGGTGCTCGACGACGTGACCGACTTCCTCGCCGCGGCGCATTCTTCCGTGCATTGATGCGCGAAGTGTGAGGCTGGAGGCTCACGCCGCCGGCAGGACGAGGCCGCGCGCCTCGCCGAAGCCGATGCCGATGGCGCCCGGCCGTTCCGCGCGGGCGCGAAAAATCACCTCGTCGCCATCCTCGAGCCAGCGCCGCTCCTCGCCGTTCGCAAGCTTCATCGCCTCGCTGCCGCGCTTGGTGATTTCGAGAAGACAGCCGAGCGTGCCCGGAAGCGGCCCCGACAGCGTGCCCGTCGCCAGCAGATCGCCGGGGCGCAAATTGCAGCCGTTGGAGGCGTGGTGCGTCACCATCTGCGCCACCGTCCAATAGCCGTTCCGCGCATTGCACAGCGCGAAGCGCATCGGCGCCGCATGCGCCGCGCGGCTCTTCGGCGTCGCGAGCAGCGCCTCGATCGCGATGTCGAACCCGCCCTCGCCCTGTTGCGCGAGGTGCGGCAGCGGCGCGGGATCGTTGGGCGCGCGCGCCTCGATCGCGGCGCGGAACGGTTCGAGCGCGGCCTTGGTGACGATCCAGGGCGAAACGGTGGTGCAAAAGCTCTTGCCGAGGAAGGGACCCAGGGGCTGCGCCTCCCAGCCCTGAATGTCGCGCGCCGACCAGTCGTTCAGCAGGCAGAAGCCGAAGATGTGATCTTCCGCTCGCTCGATCGGGATGGTCTCGCCGAGCGCATTGCCGGCGCCGATGTAGAAGCCCAGTTCGACCTCGCAATCGAGCGCGCGGGAGGCGCTAAGGAACGGCGCGTCGGCGCCTTGCGGGCGCAGTCTGTCCCTTGGGGCGCCGGAAATTCGTGCCGCTCGGCACCACCGAGGAGGCGCGGCTGTGATAGGCTACCGGCACATATTTGAAGTTCGGCATCAGCGGATTGTCGGGCCGGAACGCGCGGCCGGCGTTGGTTGCGTGATGGATCGAGCTGAAGAAATCCGAGAAATCGCCGATCTCGGCCGGCAGCAGCAGCTCGGCATCCTGCATCGCGACGAGGTGCGGCTCGACGCTCGCGCGCTTTGCCGATTTTTCCGTGCCGAGCATCCGTGACAGCTCGAGACGCAGCGCGTTCGCCGGTCCGGGCCCAAGCGCCATGAGGGGATTGAGCGTCGCACCGCTTGCGGCCGCGGCAGCCGCGGCGGCAGCGCCCGAGAAAATCGCGGCGCGATGGCAGGCCGCGAGATCGACGATGCGGTCGCCGATCGCGACGCCGCCGCGCGCGGCCTCGGGCACGCCCTTGCGGCGGAACACGCAGAACGGCAGGTTCTGCAGCGGAAAGTCCGCGCCCGGCACGTTCGCCGCTTCGACCCAACTCTTGCGCTTCGGATCGTGGGTTTCGTCGAGCGCCATTCATCTTCCCCGGAAATGTTTTTGGAAACCGCTCCAGCAGCGATCGTAGTCGCGCTGCAAGGACGGCGTCTCGAGCGCGATAGCGCGTCGGCCGGCAGACGAGCCGCGTCTCGAACATGAAGGCGAGCGAATGGCCGAGATAGTGCGGCGCGAGCGCAGCGTCGGACGCCTGCTCGTGCGTCGTGCGGTCGGGCCCGTGCGCGGCGAGGCAGTTGTGCAGACTGGCGCCGCCCGGCGCAAAACCCTCGGCCTTGGCCTCGTAGGCGCCGCGGATGAGGCCCATGAACTCGCTCATCACGTTGCGATGGAACCACGGCGGGCGGAACGTGTGCTCGGCCACCTGCCAGCGCGGCGGGAAGATGACGAAATCCACGTTCGCCGTGCCGGGGACGCCCGAGGGCGAGGTCAGCACGGTGAAGATCGACGGATCGGCGTGATCGAAGCTCACCGTGTTGATGACCATGAAATTCGCGAGATCGTACTTGTAGGGCACGTAATTGCCGTGCCAGGCGACCACGTCCAAGGGCGAATGGCCGAGCTCGGCGGCCCACAGATTGCCCTCGAATTTCTGCACCAGCTCGACCTTCGCGTCGCGATCCTCGAACGCGGCAGTTGGCGCCAGGAAATCGCGCGGATTGGCGAGGCCGTTGGAGCCTATGGGTCCAAGCTCGGGCAGGCGGAGAGCGGCGCCGTAATTCTCGCAGACATAGCCCCGCGCCTTGCCGTCCGGCAGATCGACGCGGAACTTGATGCCGCGCGGCACGACCGCGATCTCGCCGGGCGCCGCTTCGAGCGCGCCAAGCTCGGTGCGCAGAAGAACGCGGCCCTCCTGCGGCACGAGCAAAAGCTCGCCGTCGCAATCGGCGAAGTAGCGCTCGCCCATCGCGCGGCTGGCGAAATAGCAATGGATGGCGATGCCGACGCGCGCCGAGGCGTCGCCGTTGCCGGCCATGCGTGACGAGCCCGTCGATGAAGTCGGTTGGCGCGGCCGGCGGCGGCAGCGGATCCCAGCGCAGCCGGTTGGGCGGCGGCACCGCCTCGTCGAACGGGGTCGAGCGGATGTCGCCGTTGCCGATGCGGCGATAGGGCCCGTGCATCGCCGAGGGCCGGATGCGGTAGAGCCAGGTGCGGCGGTTCTCGGCCCTGCGGCGCGGTGAAGGGCGTGCCGCGAGATGCCTTCGGCATAGAGACCCAAGGGCGGCTTCTGCGGCGAGTTCTGGCCCTTCGGCAAGGCGCCGGGGACCGCCTCGGTCGCGAACTCGTTGCCGAAGCCGGAGAGATAAGGATGCCCGGTCATGTCCGCCTCGCGGCCGCCTCGAAAAGCCAAACTATTGATTTATATTACAAAAATTGGTTCGTTCGGCAGAATTGGGTTCGTTCGGTAAAATCGCGTGCGCCCTGGAAATTGGCTTCGTTCCGCATTTTCACCTGCAAACGCCGAATTGGCTTCGTTCGGCAATTTGAACCGTCGCCTGCGCTGAGACGACGGGGAGGCGCGGCGCGACACCGCCATTTGCGTACATAGGGTCACGCGGCGAGCGGCGCAAGCCCGAGCCGCTCGCGCCCGGTGCCGAGGACGCGCTCGGCGGCGAGCGAGGCGGCGAGGAGACGCTCCTCCTTGCCGGGCGCGGCGATGAACTGCAATCCGACCGGCATTCCCGCCCGGTCGAGCGCCACCGGCAAGGTGATCGCGCAAAGGCCCAGATAGTTGACTCCGACCGTATTGCGCACGATGCGGCGGTTGACGCGCCAATGGCTGTCGGCCTCGCTCACCTGCGCCATGAGCGGCGGCGTGACGCACAGGGTCGGCGAGGCGATCACGTCGAAGTTCTGGAGCCGCGCCCGCGCTGAAGGTGCCGCGCGGCGCATGCGGTCGAGCCGCGCGAGATATTCCCGCGCCGAAAGTTTCTCGGCGTTCTTCACCAAGGCCACCATGATCGGATCGAGTTCGTCGAGCCAGTCCGGCAGCTCATGGTCGAGAAAATTCCTGAGCTCGATCGCGCTGAACCCGCCTTCGAGGAAAACGTCGTAGGCGTCCTTGGCCTCGGGCAACAGGCCCTCGCGCAGCACCGCGCCCTTGGCCGCAAGCGCGTCGAGCGCCGCCTTGGCGCCCTCGGCGATGCCGGGATCGCACTCGCCCCACAAAAGCGGATCGCCGATACCGATGCGCAGGCCCGCGATGTCGGCGGCGGCGATGCGCGGCGCAGCCGGATCGATCGCCGCGAAAATGTAGGCCGCGTCGGCGGCGCTGCGCGCCAGGAAGCCGGGCGTGTCGAAGCTCGGCGACAGCGGCACGACGCCCGCGGCGGACCAGCGCCCGAGCGTGACCTTCACTCCGACCGTGCCGGTCATCGAAGCCGGGATGCGCACCGAGCCGGCCGTGTCGCTGCCCAATGCCACCAGCGCCGAGCCTTCGATGAGGCTTACGCCCGCGCCGCTCGACGAGCCGCCGGGCGAGCGGTGCGCGTTTGCGTCCCACGGGTTGCGCGGCGCGCCCCAATGGTGATTCTGTCCGGTTCCGCCGAACGCGAACTCGACCATGTGGGTCTTGCCCATGAAGATGCCGAGCTGGCGGCGGATCGCTGCCACGACCGGGCCGTCCTCCTCCCACGCCGGCGGCAACCGCCGGTTCGAGCCGGCGAAGGTCGGCAGTCCTTTTGCCGCGAACAGATCCTTGATCGAGACCGGGATGCCCTGAAGCGGGCCGGCGATGGCGCCGGCCGCGAAGGCGGCGTCGGCGGCATCGGCCGCCTTGCGCGCGCGCGATGGCGTCCACGTGAGATACGCCCCGAGCGGCGCGCCGTAGGTCTCGTGATTGGCGATCGCCTCCTCGACCAGCTCGCGCGCCGTGATCCTGCCCGCGCCGAGATCGGCGGCGAGCGTTACGAGCGGATGCGCCAGCAGCTTCGGCATGGCTAGCCCTGCAGCAGCTCGCGCGCGAGCTCGGAGACGCCGCTCTGGATGCTCTTCACGACGTTCGAATAAATGTCGCGCGCCGAGACGATGCCGACGATGCGCTGCCCGTCGACCACGGGAACATGGCGGTAGCCGTGCGCGACCATGAGGCGCATCGCCTGGCGGATGTCGGCGCCGGGCGGCAGCGTGTCGGGATTGCGCGTCATCACCTCGGAGACCGGCGTCGCCTCGGGATCGAGACCGCGCGCGACGACCCGCGTCAGCAGATCGCGCTCGCTGAAGATGCCGGCGAGCCGCGCATTCTCGACGACGAGGATCGCGCCGATGTTGCGCTCGCCCATGAGGCGGGCCGCCTCGCGCACGGTGCTCTTGGGCGATACCGTCGCGAAATTCTGGTCGTGGATGAGATCGGGAACGAGCTTCATTGCCGAACCCCCTGTCGCAAGGGGCGAAGCTTATCCTCGGTCCTGGCCTGCGTCGAGGCCGGCAAGCCAGGCGTCGAGCACGCGGCTTCCCGCAGTGGCGAGGCCGCCGGCAAAGCGCGCCGCATCTTGGCGCAACTGCGCGACGCTCACGCCGTCTGTCGTGGCGATCTCGAGCGTGTGCCCGACATACCAGCGCTCGAGGCCCTTGGCCGTGGTCTCGATATGGAATTGCAGCGCCAGCCCGTGCCGCCCGAGGGCGAACGCCTGGTTCGGCGTGCGCGATGTTGCGGCGAGGTTTTCGGCGCCTTGCGGCAAGTCGAACGTGTCGCCATGCCAATGCAGCACCGGCACGCCTGCGAGCGCCGCCAGCGGCGAGCGCATTCCGGTCTGGCTCAGTTCCACCGGCGCCCAGCCGATCTCCTTGAAGCCCGCCTGATAGACGCGTGCACCCGCCGCGCGCGCCATGAGCTGCGCGCCGAGGCAAATCCCCAGCACCGGGCGGCCCTCGGCAAGGCGCCGCGCGATGAGCGCGATCTCGGCGCGCAGAAAGGGATAGTCGCCCTCCTCATAGACGCCGATCGGCCCGCCGAGCACGACGAGAAGATCGGCCGAGCCGAGTTCGGGCGCGGCGAGATCGTCCACCGCGGCGCAGCGATACGCCACCTCGTAGCCGCGCGCCGCGAGCGGTGCGGCGAGCGCATCGAGATCCTCGAAAGCGACATGGCGCAGCGCGACGGCGCACTTCATGCGGCCGAGATTACCGCGCACCTAATCAACGCGAAACTCCGATCCGTTTCCGCCGTCATGCGCGGGCTCGCCCTGCGCATCCACGTGTTGACGCCGCGCGAAGGAACTCGTGGATGGCCGGGACGAGCCGGGACAAGCCCGGCCGTGACGATTCAGGTTTTCGCCTACAGCACGCCGAGCATGTCGCCGACGAGCGGATGGCGCACGATGTCGCTTTCGGACAGGCGGATGACCGAGACCCCCGCCAGAACCTCGAGGCGGCGCGCGATGTCGGTGAGGCCGGAGAGACCGTCGAGCAGATCGCTCTGGTCGGGATCGCCGGTCACCACCATGGTCGAATGCCAGCCGAGCCGCGTCAGCAGCATCTTGATCTGCCCGTAGGTGCAGTTCTGCGCCTCGTCGATCACGATGAAGGCGTTGTTGAGCGTGCGGCCGCGCATGTAGGCGATGGGTGCGATCTCGATCGCGCCCTCGCCCAGAAGCTGCTTCAGGCGGCTTGCCGCCGAGCCGCTCGGCAAGGGCGTCGTAGAGCGGGCGAAGATAGGGCGCGAGCTTGTCCTCGAGATCGCCGGGCAGGAAGCCCAACCGCTCGCCGGCCTCGACCGCGGGCCGGGTGAGGACGATGCGGCCGATGCGGCCGGCTTCCAATGCCTCGACCGCGGCGGTGATGGCGAGATAGGTCTTGCCGGTGCCGGCCGGCCCCAGCGCCAGGATCAAATTGTGGCGGCCGATCGCCGCCATGAGCGCGCGCTGCGTTTCGCTGCGCGGGCGAACCGTGCGGACATAGCCCTGTTCGCGCTCGGCCTCGCCCTCCGCGCCATGCTCCCACGGTCCCCCGAACAACGGCTCGACATTGGATTGGGCGCGGCTCTGGCGTTTGGCCATGGTTCGTCCTTTTCTCTATAAGTGGTTGGGAAACAAGCAGGATTATTCGTCCTGCCAAGACGGCAGGAGGGACGCGCGACAGCGATGTTGGGAAACCTTCGGCGAAGATGAGCGGCAGCCGGAAAAACCAAGGCGGGGCCCACAAAATCGACGTCCGTCACGATACCGGTGAATTCGGTCTCTGTCACCAGCCGTTGTAGGCCGATTTGATGACGCTACTATGACTTGGGGCCAGAGTGCGCTGATTCCGGGCGAAAAGGCCGCGCCAGCAAGGCCGCCACGACATCGCCGATGGCAGCGCCCCGGTGCAGGATGGCGTCGATCCCGGCCGCGATCGGCATTTCGACGCCGACTCGGGCGGCGAGCGCCACCGCCGCCGGGGCCGAACTGACCCCTTCCGCGACCGAACGGCGGGCGCCCTCGATGGCGGCGAGCGTCCGTCCCTCGCCGAGCGCGACGCCGAGCGAATAGTTGCGCGACTGCAGGCTGGTGCAGGTGAGGGTCAGGTCGCCGAGGCCGGAAAGGCCGAAGAGGGTCTCGCGCCGCCCGCCTTTGGCCTCGGCCAGGCGCACCATCTCGGCCAAGCCCCGTGTGATGACCGCGGCGCGCGCGTTCTCGCCAAGGCCGCTTCCCACCACGATGCCGCAGGCGATCGCCTCGATATTCTTGACCGCGCCGCCGATCTCGGCGCCGAGCGGATCGTCCGAAAGATAGGGCCGCAGCGTCCGGCTGCCGAGCGCGGCGATGAGCTTTTGGCCAAGCGCCGCATCGGATGTTGCGAGCGTCACCGCGGTCGGCAATCCCTTCGCCACCTCGGCGGCGAAAGTGGGCCCCGACAGCACGGCGAGGGGCGCGCCGGGCACGGTTTCCGCCAGCACCTCGGTCATCAGCGCGCCGGTCTTGATCTCGATGCCCTTGGTGCAGATGACGACCGGCACGCCGGGCGGAAGCGCTGCGCCGAGCCCCGCCGTCACCGACCGCACATATTGCGCCGGAACCGCCAGCAGCACCGCGTCGGCGCGCGCCGCCTCGGCCAGGTCCGAGGTCGCGCGCACGCCCGGATCGAGCGCCACGCCCGGCAGGAAGACGGCATTCTCATGCGCCGAATTGATCGCGGCGACGGTGTCCGCCTCGCGCGCCCACAGCACCACCGCGCGCCCGGCGCGCGCAAGCGTCTGCGCAAGCGCCGTGCCCCACGCGCCGCCGCCGAGAATGAAGATGTGACTCATGCGCCCCGATGCTAGCGGCGGCGGCGCGCCGCGTCATGCCTTGACGCCGGCGCCCGTGGCGGGCGGTGCCGCGGGATCGAGCGGCCAGCGCGGCCGCGGCGCGAAGTCGAGCCGGTCGGTCAGGCCCTCGCGCAGCCGTTCGATCCCGGCCCAGGCGATCATCGCGCCGTTGTCGGTGCAAAGCGCCGGCGAGGGCGCGACGAAGGCGAGCCCCGACCGTGCCGCCAGCGCCGCGAGCCGCGCGCGCAAGGCGCGGTTCGCTGCGACGCCGCCCGCAGCGACGAGTGTCCGCACCGCGCCGCCGCACAGCGCGATCGCGTTCCGCGTGCGGTCGACGAGGCAATCGGAGATCGCGGCCTGAAGACCGGCGGCAAGGTCGTTGCGGTCGACCTCGTCGAGCGCGCCGCCCGCCTCCGCGCAGTACGCTGCGCGCTGCGCCAGCGCGGTCTTGAGGCCGGAGAACGAGAAATCGCAACCCGCGCGCCTGAGCATCGGCCGTGGCAGCGCGAAGCGGGCGGGATCGCCCAGCGCTGCCGCGCGCTCGATCGCGGGCCCGCCGGGATAGCCAAGGCCGAGAAGTTTCGCGCCCTTGTCGAACGCCTCGCCGGCGGCGTCGTCGATGGTGGTGCCGAGCCTGCGGTAGCGCCCGACGCCATCGACGCACAGCAACTGGCAATGGCCACCCGAAACGAGCAGCAGGAGATAGGGGAACGCGACCTCCTGCTCGAGCCGCACGGAGAGCGCGTGGCCTTCGAGGTGGTTGACGGCGATGAAGGCGAGGCCGCGCGCCAATGCGATCGCCTTCGCCTCCATGATTCCGACGATGACGCCGCCGATGAGGCCGGGGCCGCCGGTCGCCGCCACCGCGTCGAGCGCGTCGAAGCCCACGCCAGCCTCGTCGAGCGCGCGCGCGATGAGCCCGTCGAGGTGATCGAGATGGGCGCGCGCCGCGATCTCGGGCACGATGCCGCCATAGGGACGGTGTTCGGCCAACTGCGACAGCACGAGATTGGACCTGATGCGCGGCGGCGCATCGGCGACCACCGCGGCCGCCGTCTCGTCGCAACTCGTCTCGATGCCGAGGATCAACATGGAATCAGCCGGCTATGGGATTTGCAGAAGCGCTTTGACCAAGCCCCTTGTCTGCGCCAGGACGCCTGGCGGAGCCGCGCCGATCAAGCGGGCGTCGCGCACGTCCCACGATTGGCTCTTGACCTGGTCCGCGAGAACCACGCCCGTCACAGTTTGGCCCGCTGGTATCGGAACCTCGAACGGGTAACCCTTGGCGCCATTCGTGATCGGGCACAAGACGCAGAGGCGGCTGCGCTGGTTATAAATGCGCGGCGACAAGACGAGCGCCGGACGTCGCCCGCGCTGCTCGGTTCCTTCCTGCGGATCGAAACTGATCCAGATGAAGTCTCCCGCCTCGGGGCAATAGGCCGGCATCAGCTGAATTCGTTGCCGACCGCGTGCCCGGTTGATGTCTCGTGATGCCGGTTCTCGTCGGTGATCTTCGCGACGAGCTCGTCGAGATCGTAGACCGGAAGCTTCGTCACAGGCTCGAGGACGAGACGACGGCCCTCGACCGAAAGCTCTGCAATCGTGTTTTCGGCGGCGCCGATCTCCGCTGCGAATGCGGCCGGGATGCGCACGCCGATGCTGTTGCCCCATTTGGCGAATTTGACGCGCATCGAACCCTCTACGTATATACAATGAATATATGCCGCGTTCGCTGCCGGTTCAATATGGTGGACGAGATGGCGTCGCGGTGCGGTCGGGGGACGGCGCTTCATTGATCGGCGGCGCTGCCCTAAAGACAGCGCCATGACGGCCATCCTCCGGCTCGGCACGCGCGGCAGCCCGCTTGCTCTGGCGCAGGCGCAGCAGGCGCGCGCGCGACTTGCGGCGGCGCATCCCGCCCTCGCTGCGCCCGGCGCGATCGAGATCGTGACGGTGCGCACGAGCGGCGACCGCATCACCGACCGGCCGCTCGCGGATTTGGGCGGCAAGGCGCTGTTCACCAAGGAGATCGAGGAGGCGCTGCTCGATCGCCGGATCGACATCGCGGTGCATTCCTTGAAGGACATGGAGACGGTGCTGCCGCAGGGACTCGAGATCGCGTGCTGCCTGCCGCGCGAGGATCCGCGCGACGCACTCGTGGCGACGGGCGCGATCCGGCGCATCGCCGATCTGCCGCACGGCGCCGTCGTCGGCACATCGTCGGTGCGGCGCAAGGCCCAGCTTCTGTCCGCGCGGCCCGATCTTTCGGTCGTGGGCTTGCGCGGCAATGTCGGCACGCGGCTCAGGAAACTGGGCGAGGGCGAATGCGCGGCCACGGTGCTCGCCGCCGCCGGACTGAACCGGCTCGGCCGTGCCGACTGCATCGCTTCGCTGATCGATCCCGCCGACATGCTGCCTGCCGCGGGGCAAGGCATCGTCGCGATCGAGGCGCGCGAGACCGATCTGCGCGTGCGCGAATTGCTGGCCGCGATCGACGATGCGGATGCCTCGCGCGCGGCGGCGGCAGAACGCGCCGTGCTCGCGGCCTTGGGCGGCACGTGCCGCACGCCGATCGCGGCGCTCGCGACCATCGCCGGCGCGCGCATGGCGCTCGAGGCGATGGTGATCGAGCCCGACGGCAGCGCCCTCTGGCGCGCGCGGCGCGAGGGCGCAGCGATCGACATGCGCGCGATCGGCGCCGATGCCGGCGCCGAGTTGCGCGCGCGTGTGCGCCCGGGCTTGTTCGCGTGAAGGCGCTCGTCACCCGCCCGCGCGAACAGGCCGAAGCGCTCGCCGCCGCACTTCGCGCCCGCGGCATCGAGCCGGTGCTGGAGCCGCTCGTCGAGATCCGTCTCGCCGGCGACGGCGCGCGCGTGGTTGCGCCGCTCATCGACGGCGCGCAGGCATTGCTCTTCACCAGCGCCAACGGCGTGCGCGCCTTTGCCGCCGCCTGCGCGCGCCGCGACCTGCCAGCGCTGGCCGTGGGCGATGCCACGGCCGATGCTGCGCGCCGGGCGGGCTTCGCCGACGTGGCAAGCGCCGGCGGCACCGTCGCGGACCTGGCGCTCCTCGCGCGCCGCCGCCTTCGCGCCGAAGGCGGCGCGCTCGTGCACAGCGCCGCGCAGGATGTGGCGGGCGATCTTGCCGGGGCGCTCGGCGCCGAGGGATTCGAGGTCCGCCGCGCCGTCCTCTACGCGTCCGTGCCGGCCGACCGGCTCAGCGCCGGGACGGCGGCGCTCATCCGATCCGAGGCGATCGCGGCCGCGCTCTTTTTCTCTCCCCGCACCGCGGCGACGTTTGTTAGGCTCGTGCGCGCCGCCGGGCTCGACGGCGCGTGCCGCGCAATCGCCGCGGTCGCGCTGAGCCCGGCAGTGGCGGACAAACTCGACGTGAGCTGGCGCGCGCTCCATGTCGCATCCGCCCCGACCGGCGCGGCGCTCATCGAAGCCTGCGACCGCGCCGTGCACGAGCAGATGAGAGCGGAGCCTTCATGAGCGACGCGCGCGACGACGAAAGCGGTCCGGCCGAGGCAGAAGCGAAGCCAGGCGCAGCCGCGCCCGCCGCACCGGAAGCGCCAGCCGTACCCGGATCGGCGGCAAGGCGCAAAAACTTCCGGGCCGCGGCCTGGGCAATCTCGCTTCTCGTGGTGGCATTGGCGCTCGTCGGCACGGCGCCGTACTGGGCGCCGCCGCTGCTGCCGCTGCTGCCGTGGGGGAGCGCGCCCCGGGCGCAGACAAGCGCGCTCGCGGCGCGCCTCGATGCGGCCGAATCCGCGCGCAAGGACGCGGAAGCGCGGCTCGGGCGGATCGAGGCGCAGGCTGCAGCAGCAAGGCGCGGGCGGCGCGGCGCCGTCGGACGCGGCGGCGCTGCAGCCGATCGTCGCGCGGCTCGACGCGCTCGAGCGACGCGTCGCGGCGACGTCCGCGCCCGATACGCAGGCGATCGCGCAGTCCGTGCAGCAGATGGGCGCGCAGCTCGACGAGCTCGACGCGAAGATCGGCAAGCTCGCAGCGGCCGCGGCGGGCGACGAAGGCGACCGCACGCTTCTGGCGGCATTGGCCGAACTGCGCGCGGCGATGGCGGGCTCAGGGCGGTTCGACGGCGAGCTTCAGGGCGTGGCGGCGCTCGCGCACGGCGATGCGGCGGCTGGCGCAGCGCTGCAGCCCTTGGCAGGCGCGGCGGCAACGGGAATTCCGAGCGCCGCCCTCCTGGCCGCCCAGTTTCGCGCCGCGGCAGCGCCGGCGATCCTGCGCGCCGCGGCGCAGACCCCACCGGCCGAAGGCAATCTCGGCGACCGCGTTCTGTCGCAGATCAAAGGCCTCGTCACGATCCGCCGCATCGACGCAGGCGGCGCAAGCGGCGACCCTGCCGCGGCGGCGGTTCGCGCAGCCGAGGGTGCGCTGGACAAAGGCGATCTCGCGGGCGCGGTCGCGGCGCTGCAGAACTTGAGCGGTGCGGCGGCCGATGCCGCGGCGCCCGTCATCGCCGCGGCGCGCCAGCGGCTCGACGCCGAGAGCGCGGTCGCCGGCCTCGCGCAAAAAATCATGACGCGGCTCGCCGCGGGCCCGTCGCCACCGCAAGAGAGCCACTGATGCGCGCGATTCCGGCGCTGATCGCGATCGCCGTCATCGTCGCGGCGGTGGTGTTCGTGGCCAACCAGCCGGGCGGCGTCGTCATCACCTGGCAGGGCTGGGAGATCGAGACCAGCGTCGCGGTGCTGGGGCTGGCGACCGTCGCGGCGGCGGCGATCGTCGCCGTCCTGCTCGACTCTGCTCCGCTTCATCGTGCGGAGCCCGCGCAATTTCGCGCGGGCGCGGCGCGAGCGCAGGCGGCGCGAAGGCTATCGCGCGCTGACGCAGGGCATGGTGGCGGTCGCGGCGGGCGATACCGAGGAGGCGCAGAAACTCGCGCGCCGGGCGGACAGCCTGCTCGCCGAGCCGCCACTGACCCTGCTGCTCTCGGCGCAGGCGGCGCAACTGAACGGCGACGAGCGCGCAGCATCCAACTACTTCACCGCCATGCTGGAGCGGCCGGAGACGGAGTTTCTGGGCTTGCGCGGCCTCATCATGCAGGCGCTGCGCGACGGCGACGAGGCGACCGCGCTGCGCCTTGCGACGCGCGCCAAGGAATTGCGGCCGAAGACGCCGTGGGTGCTGACCCATCTGCTCGAGCTGCAGGCGCGGCACGGCAGCTGGCAGGCGGCGGAGACGACGCTCGTCGAAGCCGAGCGGCGCAAGGCGCTCGCGGCGCCGGACAGCCGCCATCGCCACGCCGTGATCCTGCACCAGCACGCGGCCGAGGCGGACGTCGAAGGGCGCGGCGGAGAAGCGATGCGGCTCGAGCGCAAGGCGAATTCGCTCGAGCCGCACTTCGCGCCGGTCGCGGTGCGCTATGCGCGCATACTGGCGGTGCGCGGCCAGAAGCGGCGGGCGCGCCGCGCGCTCGAGACGGCGTGGCGCGCCGCACCGCATCCCGCGATCGCCGAAGCCTATGGCGAGCTCTTCGCCGAGGAGCCGCCGTTGCAGCGCATGAAGCGCGTGGCGCGGCTCGCTGCGCTCAACCCCGACCATGTCGAAAGCCGCATCGCGCTGGCGGCAGCGGCGCTCCAGGCGCGGCTTTGGGGCGAGGCGCGGCGGCACCTGGCGCCCGCCTTGGGCGGCAGCGGCGAGACTGCCGCGCCGCGCATCTGCCGCCTCATGGCGGAGATCGAGGAGTCCGAGCACGGCGACCTCGCGCAGGCGCGGCTCTGGCTGTCGCGCGCGGCCAGCGCGGCAACCCCGGATCCGGCCTGGGTGTGCGACGCGTGCGGCACCGAGTGCGCCGAGTGGGGCGCGGTGTGCGACACCTGCCACAACTTCGCCACGCTCGCCTGGCGCGAGGCGGACCGGCCGCCGCGCCGCGCGCTCGAGCGCGCGCTGCCGGCAGCGGGATTGCCGGCGCCGCGGTAAGCCCGCTTTCGCGGCGGCGACGGGCAATGTAATCTCGCCTGGAAGCCATCGAAGGAGAGCCGCCATGTCCGAGCCGGTGTGGTTCAAGTTCCTCACGCCGCGCGACAAGGAGGTCTTTGCCGCCGCCGGCTACGGCCAGCGCGCCGGCTGGGGCAAGCGTCCGGCGCTGCTCGTCATCGACGTGAATTACAATTTCTGCGGCGATAGGCGCGAGCCGATCGTGCAGTCGATCGCGCGCTGGCGCAATTCCTGCGGCGAGGATGCGTGGGACGCACTGCCGGTGCTGAAGCGCGTCATCGATGCCGCGCGCGCGCAAGGCCTGCCGGTGATCTACACCACCGGCATCCGCCGGCCCGACAATTGGGACGCCGGCAGCTGGTCGTGGAAGAACAACCGCAACGACGAAGCGCCGACCGTCATGCACACCAACCAGGACGGCAACGAGATCATGCCGCAGATCGCGCCCGATCCCGGCGACATCGTGGTGCCGAAGCAGAAGCCGTCGGGCTTCCACGGCACCAATCTGCTGAGCTATCTGACGCTTCTGGGCGCTGACAGCGTGATCGTGTGCGGCACGACGACGAGCGGGTGCGTGCGCGCGACGGTGCTCGATTCGTTCAGCTACAATTTCCACACGACCGTCGTCGAGGACGGTTGCTTCGACCGCTCGCAGGCGAGCCACGCGATCAATCTCTGCGACATGCACGCGAAATATGCCGACGTGGTGAAGGCGGACGAGGTGGTCTCCTTCATCGAGAGCCTGCCCAAGGGCCTGTTCGAGCTGCCGTCGGGACAGCGCGCAGGCTGAGCCGCCCCGCTTTCGCTTCCCAGGCGCGGCCCCGTGCGATAAGGTCGCGGCCCCTTCTTCAAGCGGCGGTATCGCACATGTTTCAACGAGCCTGGATCGCCGCTCTCGCGGCCGTTCTTCTTGCCATGATGGGAGGTCCCGTGAGCGCAGCCGATCTCGAGAACACGATCTACCTCGACGTGCCGGCGGGCCGCGCCGTCATCGAGCTGCGCCCCGATCTCGCGCCGAAGACGGTGGCGCGGATCAAGGAACTGACGCGCCGCGGCTTCTATAACGGCATCGCCTTCCATCGCGTCATCGCCGGATTCATGGCGCAAACCGGCGACCCCAAGGGCGACGGCACCGGCGGCTCGGGCCAGAACCTCAAGGCCGAATTCTCGCAGGTGCATCACGTGCGCGGCACGGTGTCGATGGCGCGGGCGCAAGATCCCGACAGCGCCGACAGCCAGTTCTTCATCTGCTTTGCGCCGGCGCCCTTCCTCGACGGCAAATACACGATCTTCGGCCAGGTCGTCTCGGGCATGGAGTTCATCGACGCCATCAAGAAGGGCGATCCCGACCGCAACGGATCGGTCGTCAATCCCGACCGCATCGTCCGCATGCAGGTCGCGGCCGACGCGGAGAAGAAGCCGTAAAAATCGTGCGTCCTTCGACTGCGCGCGCGTTCGCGCGCTTCGCTCAGCGACTGTGTTGCGCGTCAAGCGGTTTGCCATGGCTTACGGTCTCTCAGGATTGCATTCAAGATGGTGAGGAGCTTGCGCATGCAGGCGACCATGACGACCATCTTCGGCTTGCCTTTGGCGAGCAGCCTCTGGCGGAAGGCGCGGATGGTGGGGTTATGACGGACCGCCGACATGGTGGCGACAAAGAGGGCGGCGCGGACGTCCGGCCGGCCGCCGCCGATGAAGGACTTGCCGTGCCAACGACCCGACTGGCGGGTGAAGGGCGCGACGCCGACCAGGCTGGCGATCTTGCGGCGATCGAGCGTGCCAAGCTCGGGCAGTTCGGCGATAAGCGTGCGGGCGGTAATGTCGCCGACGCTTGGCACCGAGGCGAGGAGATTCTCCGTCTCGCGCCAGGCCGGCGAGCCGCGCACGGTGGTGCCGATGTCCTGGTCGAGCGCCGCGAGCTCCTTCTCGAGCACGCGGATCACCCGCTCGCAGCTCCGCTTGAGCCGCTTCGGCAGGCGCGCCGCGCGCTGGCGCTCGGCCACCATCATGACGATGATCTGCCGCCGGCGCGTGACCAAATCGGCCAGCGCCTGCGTGTCCTCGTCCGGGAGCGGCCGCGGCTCCGGATGCGTCGCCTCGGCGAACCGGGCGATCACCTCGGCATCGATCGCGTCGGTCTTCGCCCGCCGGCCGAGCGCCTGCGCGTAGTGACGCACCTGCGCCGGGTTGACCACCGCCAGCGGCAGGCCGGCACCGCCAACCGCCGCGGCAACCGTCATCTCGAAGCCGCCGGTCGCCTCGACCGCGACCAGAAGCGGCTGAAGCGACCGCAGCCGATCGACCAAAGCCGCCAGTCCTTCGCCGTCGCGCGCGACGGCGAAGGTCTCCCCCGTTGGCCGCACATGCACGTCCAACCGGTCCTTCGATACATCGATGCCAACATACTTCGCGTCCATCGAAGCCCTGCCTTGCTTAACCGGGCTCGCGCTGCGGCCCACACGACTGTCCGGGTTCAATGGATCGGCAATGGGAGAGCCAGGCTGAGCGACGGGCTTCCTGGCCCCAGGATGAGCCGGTCTCCCCACTGCCACCGCACCCACCACTCTAGCCGATGCGGCCGCTTCCGACTTACAAGGATGAGGGACATTGCTGCTGAATTCCTGGTTCCGGGCGTTTGGCGTCTATCGCGACCGGCGCATGCTGGCGATCTTGTGCATGGGGTTCGCGAGCGGCCTGCCGCTGGCGCTCACCGGCTCGACGCTGGCGATCTGGCTCCAGGAATCGCACGTCTCGCTGACCGCGATCGGCCTCTTCGCCAATGTCGGGCTCGCCTATACGCTGAAATTCCTGTGGGCGCCGGTGGTGGACCGCATCGGCGTGCCGCTGCTGACGCGCGCCTTCGGACGAAGGCGCGGCTGGGCGCTGGCGATCGAGGCCGCGCTCGCGCTGGCGCTCGTGGCGCTCGGCGCGCTCGATCCCGGACACGCGCCGCTTGTCCTTATGTTTGCGCTGGCCGCACTCGTCGCGTTCCTGTCGGCAAGCCAGGACATCGTCATCGACGCGTACCGGGTCGAGCTGCTCGACGAGCGCCAGCAAGGCGCGGGCGCGGCGGCAACGCAGGTGGGCTATCGCGTCGGCATGGTCGCCTCGACCGCGGGCGCGCTTTATCTCGCGTCATATCTCGGCTGGTTCGAGGCTTACGCGACGATGGCGGCGCTCCTTTGCATCGGCATGGGAAGCGTGCTCATGACGCGCGAGCCGAAGCTGCCGACGGGGCCGCGCGCCGCGTCGTTCGAGAGCGCGGTCGTCGCGCCCTTCGCCGAATTCGTGCGGCGCGATTCGGCCTGGGCGATCCTCGCCTTCGTCGTGCTCTACAAGCTCGGCGACGCGCTCGCGGGGTGGATGTCGAATCCGTTCTACATCATCCTGGGCTTCAGCAAGATCGAGATCGCGAACGTCGCCAAGGCGTTCGGACTGGCGGCGAGCGTCGCGGGCGTGGTCGCGGGCGGCGGCATCGTCTATCGCCTCGGCGTCATGCCCGCGCTGCTCGTCTGCGGCGTGCTGCAGATGCTGTCGAACCTCATGTATGTGGTGCAGCTCTGCGCCGGGGCCGATCCGGCGGTGCTCGCGCTCACCATCGCGGTCGAGAACGTGACCGGCGGGATGAGCTCGGCCGCGTTCGTGGCCTACCTCTCGCGGCTGTGCAATCCGGCCTTCACCGCGACGCAGTATGCGCTCCTCTCGGCGCTCGCCGCGGCGCCGCGCACGCTCTTCACCGCTTCGGGCGGCTGGCTCGCCGACCGGATGGGCTGGGCGCCGTTCTTTGTGCTTGCAACATGCCTCTGTCTGCCGAGCCTCCTCCTCCTTTGGTGGCTGATGCGCGCGCCGCGCGCGGCGCCGGCCGGTTGACCCATTCTTGCCACGAGCCGGCGCCCTGGCGCGGCGATAGCCTTCTCATGGGTCGAATTGCAAAGGGTGCGTCCCATGCCGGATGCAACGGCGCGCTGGTCGATCAGGGCTTCGTGTCTTCTCATTGCAGCGACGAGCACCGTCGCCTGGGCCGCGATCGGCGCGATCGTGCGGCTCGTGGCGTAGGGCTCAGCCGATCCGCAGCAGCTGCGCGCGGTTGCGGTTGAGCCAGACGCGCTGGCGGCCGGCACCCGGGCAGAGCTTTTCGACGAGGCGCCAGAAGCGCTGCCCGTGATTCATGTGGACGAGGTGCGCCACCTCGTGCGCCACGACATAATCGAGCACCTCTTCCGGCGCGAACACCAAACGCCAGGAAAAGCACAGATTGCCCGAGGCCGAGCAACTGCCCCAGCGCGTGCGGGTGTCGCGCACGCTGACGCGGACGATGGGGCGCTCGATCCGATCGGCGAGCGCCCGCGCGCGCGTGGACAGCTCGCGCCGCGCCCGCTCGCGCAGGTGATCGCGCACGCGCCGCGCCAGATGCAGCTTCTCGCCGCTCACCAGGATCTCGGTTCCCTCGATCCACACCGCGCCGCGCCCGAGGCTCGAGCGCACGTGGCGGATGCGGTGCGGCACGCCCAGGAGCGGCACATCGACACCGTCGGCGAACGCCGTGCGCGGCGGCAGCGCCGCCAGGCGCCGCTCGAGCCAAGGCCGGTTCGCTTCGAAGAATTCGAGCGCGCGCGCGAGCGAGCTGCGCGGCGGCAGGACGAGATCGACCGTCTCGCCCTGCGGATCGATCCGCAACGCCATGCGGCGCGCGCGCGGATGCTGGCTCACGCGCACCGGCACCGCGCCGCCCATGAGCGACAGCGATTCGAGATCCATCCTGAGGAGCGATGATCGGCTCACGCCCCAAGCTTATACGAAGATTGGCCACGAGCAAGAACGCTCGCTGAGCCGTCACGGCGCGCGGTCGATGAGATGGACGAACGAGCCCATGACATTGCCGGCCGTGCGGCCCGCGAGGCCGAGCGCAGCGCCTTCGCCGTCGGCGAGCGCGAAGAGAGGATCGCCGGCACCTTCGTCGCAAATCGTCGCATAGTGAAACTCGTGCCCGCGATAGCGCGCGCCCGCCGCGCCCAACGGCGAAGCGCCGGCGAGCCGCGCCTCGCGATAGCCCAACTGCAGCCGCCGCTCGGCGAAACTCGTCTCGAGCGGCAGAAGGCCCGCCATTTCGTGCCGCGCGCCCGCAGCATCGACGAGGCCGCATCCCAGCGCCATATAGCCGCCGCATTCGCCATAGATCCGCGCCCCGCGCGCCGCCGCTTCGCGCACGCCCTCGCGGAAGCGGCGCGCAGCGGCAAGCGTCCCGGCATGCAGCTCGGGATATCCTCCGGGCAGATAGACCGCATCGCACGAAGGATCGGGCGCCTCGTCGCCGAGCGGCGAGAAGAAGCCGAGCTCCGCGCCCGCCGCGCGCCAGCCTTCGAGCACGAAGTCATAGGCGAAGGCGAAAGCGCGGTCGCTTGCCACGGCGATGCGCTGGCCAAGCGGCGGCAGCGCTGCCGCGCCCTGTTGCGGCGCGAGCGCGGCGGGCGCAGCGAGCGCCAGCAACCGCGCCAGGTCGATCTCCGCCTCGGCTTTTTGGGCGGCGCGCGCGAGCATCGCCTCGAGCGACGCGTGCTCGGACGCCTGAACGAGGCCGAGGTGGCGTGACGGCAGGGCCAGCGCGGGATCGCGCGACAAGGCGCCGATGAACGCCACCTCCGGCACGTCGCGCGCGAGCGCGGTTTCGAGCAGCGCCCGATGCCGCGCGCTGCCGACGCGATTGAGGATGATGCCGGCGATCGCCGTTTCGGGGCGGTGCCGGCAAAATCCTTCGACGAGCGCCGAGATCGAAGCGCCCGCGCCCAAAACATCGACGACGAGGACGATCGGCCAGCCGACGATCGCCGCGAGCGAAGCCGTCGATCCCATGGCGCCCGCGCCGATGCCGTCGAAGAGGCCCATCGCGCCTTCGCACAGCACGAGATCGGCGCCGGCGAACGACGCAAGCGCCGCGGCGATCGTCTCGCGCCGCATCGCCCAGGCGTCGAGATTGCGGCACGGCGCGCCGGCGGCCGCGGCCAAAAATGCGCCGTCGATATAGTCGGGACCCGATTTCGCCGCGGCGACGCGCACGCCGCGCCGGCGCAGCGCGGCGGCGAGCGCGAGCGCGACCACGGTCTTGCCGCTTCCGGACGAAGGCGCTGCGAGAATGAGGCCGTTCGGCATGGCCGCCGCTATAGGCCATGAAGATGGGACGATGCAAAGCGTCCTTCGACTTCGCACCCGCGCTCCACGTGCGTGTTTACGACAGAAGATTGAGCTTTTCCGACAGCGCCACCACCGGGCCGATGGCGACGACGGCCGGCGGCTCGATCCCGGCGGCGCGCGCGTCGGTAGCGGCGCGGGCAAGGCTCGTGCGTAGCACGCGCTGCCCTGCCATGGTGGCCTTGCTGACGATCGCGACCGGCTCGTCGGCCGGGCGCCCGGCTTCCATGAGCCGCGCCGCGATCGCATCGAGATGCTTCAAGGCCATGTAGATCACCAGCACCGGCGCCGCGCGCGCGAGCGCAGCCCAGTCGATGCCGTCCGGCACCTCGCCGCCGCTCGCATGGCCGGTGACGAAGGCCACCGCCGAATTGGTGTCGCGATGCGTCGCCGGGATGCCGGCCGCGGCGAGGCCGCCGATGCCGGCGGTGATGCCCGGCACGACGCGGCACGGAATGCCCGCTTGCGCAAGCGCAGCCGCCTCCTCGCCGCCGCGGCCGAACACGAACGGGTCGCCGCCTTTCAAGCGCAGCACGCGCTTGCCCTCGCGCGCGAGCCGGATAAGGCGCAGCGAGATGTCCGGCTGCTGCGGCGACGGCTTGCCGCCGCGCTTGCCCGCGTAATCGAGCGCCGCCCCCGCCCGCGCGAGGCGCAGGATGCGCCGATCGACGAGCGCGTCGTAAACCACGACGTCGGCCGCTTTGAGCGCGTGGAGCGCCAGCACCGTCAAAAGCCCGGGCGCACCCGGCCCGGCGCCGACGAGCCACACCGAGCCGGGCGCGAAATCGGGCAGAGCGAAAAGACCTTCGTCGAGCTCCATCGCGGAAACTCTAGCACATGGCCCCTCGCCATCGTCGTCCCCGCGCAAGCGGGGACCCACGGCAAGCGACGTGCCGCGGCCCTGGATTCCCGCTTTCGCGGGAATGACGGCGCGGCCTAGACTTCGCGCATGGCGGAGCGGCGAAAGCCCATGTTGCGGCGCGGCTGGTCGACCGGCGCGTGCGCGGCCGCGGCGGCGCGCGCCGCCTTCGAGGCGCTGATCAGCGGGCATTTCCCGGATCCGGTAACGATCGCGCTCCCAGGCGGCGAGCGGCCGCGCTTTCCATTGGCGCTGAAGGAACGCGGCGCGGACACGGCGCGCGCCGGCATCGTCAAGGACGCGGGCGACGATCCCGACGTGACGCACGGCGCCATGGTGATCGCCGAGCTGAAGCGCGCCGAGCGTGGCGCGGGCATCCGCTTCCACGCCGGCGACGGCGTCGGCACCGTGACATTGCCGGGCCTGCCGCTCGGCGTCGGCGAGCCCGCGATCAATCCGGGCCCGCGCGCCATGATCGCACGGGCGCTCGAAGAGCTCGAAGCCGCGCCCGATCTCGAAGTCACGCTGTCGATCCCGGGCGGTGCTGCGCTTGCGGCAAAAACGATGAATGCGCGTCTCGGCATCGTCGGCGGCCTGTCGATCCTCGGCACGACCGGCATCGTCGTGCCCTATTCGTGCTCGGCCTGGATCGCGTCGATCGAGCGCGGCATCGACGTGGCGCGCGCCGCCGGACTCACGCATATCGCCGCTTCGACCGGCAGCACGTCCGAAGCGGCGGTGCAGCTTCTCTTCGGGCTTGCGGACCTCGCCCTCATCGACATGGGCGATTTCGTCGGCGGCGTGCTCAAATATCTGCGCCGGCATCCGGTGCCGCGCGTGACGCTCGCGGGCGGCATCGCCAAGATGGCGAAGCTCGCGGAGGGCCATCTCGACCTGCACTCGGCGCGCAGCCGCATCGGCGGCGCCGAGCTGGCGCGCCGGCTTGCCCGCATCGGCGCGCCCGCTTCCGCGATCGAAGCGGCCGGCGCCGCGGCAAGCGTCGGCGCGGCGATGGCGGCGCTTGCGCCCGATTGCGCCGAGGCGTTCGCCGCCAGCATCGCCGACGATGCGCGGCGCGTGGCGCTCGACCGGCTCAAGCCCGGCATCGAATTGGACGTGGCGCTGTTCGACCGCGCCGGCAATCTTGTCGCGCATGCCGGCCCCTGACGCGCGCACGGTCCTGATCCTCGGCGGCACGGCGGAAGCGGCAGCGATCGCGCGCGCGCTCGGCGAGCGGTTCGGCGCAGGGCTCCGCGTCGTCACGTCGCTCGCCGGCCGCACGGCACGGCCCGCGCCCGTGCCCGGAACCGTGCGGACCGGCGGGTTCGGCGGCGCCGACGGGCTTGCCGCATATCTGCGCGCGGACGGCATCGCGCTCCTCGTCGATGCGACGCATCCGTTCGCGGTCACGATATCGGGCCACGCGCGGCGTGCGGCGGAAGCAGCGTCCGTGCCGCGCCTTGCCGTGGTGCGGCCGCACTGGCGCGCCGCCGCGGGAGATCGCTGGATCGAGGCGCCGGACGCAGCCGCGGCCGCACGGCAGGTCGCGCGCATCGGGCGGCGCGCCTTCCTCACCGTCGGCGCGCGCGAACTGGGCGCGTTCGCGGGACTGGACGGCATCCGGTTCGTCGTCCGCCTGATCGAACCGCCGCGCGCAGAACTGCCGCTCGGCGATGCGGTCGTGATCGTCGCGCGGCCGCCTTTCACACTGGACGGCGAGCGCGATCTTCTGCATCGTCACGCGATCGAGGTCGTGGTCGCGAAGGCGAGCGGCGGCGCGCTTCCGGCAAAGTTTTTGGCGGCGCGCGAGGCCGGGATTCCGGTGGTCATGGTGCAGCGCCCGCCGCCCGAGCCCGGCCCTTCGGTCGCAAGCGCCGCCGAGGTGGTCGCGTGGATTGCCGACCGGCTGGGATGAGGGAGGTTCGGGCGATGAAGTGGCGGACGGCGGCGCTCGGCTTGACGCTCATGGCGGGAGTTGCCGCCCCGGCCGCTTCGCAGGGCGCGTGGGACGACTGGTACACCTTGGCGGACGCGGCATCCCACAACGAGACGAGCCAGGTCGCGGACCTGCTGGCGAAGGGCGATCGCGATCCGGACGCGCTCGAAAGCGAAAGCGGCAGAACCGCGCTCGATTATGCCGCCTCGTTCGACAATCTCGCGATGGCGAAGCTGCTGCTCGGCCACGGCGCCCATGTCGATGCGCGCGACAAGCTGGGCAATACCGCGCTCCACTACGCGGCGGAGCGCGGCATAATCGACTTCGTGCGCCTTCTCATCGCCAACAAGGCCACGGTCGACGCCCCCAACCGCCAGGGCATCACGCCGCTCATGACGGCGGCGGCACAGGGGCAGCCCGCGGCGGCGCGCATCCTTCTTGCGGCCGGCGCCGACCCGCGCAAGCAGGACTTTACCGGGCGCGATGCGTTCGGCTGGGGCGTAGGCAAGCCCGCCGTGATGCAGGCGCTCGCGACGAAGCCGTGACGGTCAGCGCCGCGGCCGCAGCACGTGGTGGTGATCGGGGGCGTAGAGGCGGCTTTCGGAAAACCGCGCTGCGCCAAGCGCGCGGCCCACGAGGATGAGCGCCGTGCGCGTGATGCGGGCTTGCTTGACGGCGCTCCTGATGTCGCCGAGCGTGCCGCGCAGGATGCGCTCGTCGGGCCAGCTTGCGCGGTGAACGATCGCCGCGGGGCATTCCGCGCCGTAATGCGGCAGAAGCGTGCGCACGATTGTGCCCAGATTGTTGATCGAGAGATGGATCGCGAGCGTGGCCCCGCTTCGGGCGAGCGTGTCGAGCTCCTCGCCGGGCGGCATCGGCGACGAGCGCACCGCGGTGCGCGTCAGGATCACGGTCTGCGTCACCTCGGGCAGCGTCAGCTCGATGCCGAGTGCGGATGCTGCGGCGGCAAAGGCCGGCACGCCCGGCGTCAGGTCATAGGGAATCCCCAGCGCATCGAGGCGCCGCATCTGCTCGGCCACGGCGCCATAGAGCGAGATGTCGCCGGAATGCACGCGCGCCACGTCCAGCCCCGCCGCATGCGCGCTTTCCATCTCGGCGATGATCTCGTCGAGCGTGAGCGATGCGGTGTCCACGACGCGCGCGCCAGGGGGCGCGGCCGCCACCACCGCCTGCGGCACGAGCGAGCCGGCATAGAGGCAGACCGGACAGCGCTCGATGAGGCGCAGGCCGCGCACGGTGATGAGATCGGGCGCGCCGGGACCGGCGCCGATGAAATGAATTCTCGCGCTCACGGCAGGCGGTATCCGCGCGGCGTGTAGAGACGGGCGTTTCGTCCCGGCACGACGCGCGTCGTGCTGCTGCCGATGACGACGAGCGTCAGCATGTCGATCTCGGCTTCGTCGAGCCCGGCGAGCGTCGTGACGACGACGCGCTCGCCCGGCCGGCCGAGATTGCGCGCGAGCGCCGCGGGCGTATCGGGGCCGCGCGCGCCGCGCAGGATGGCAAGCGCGCGCGTGAGCTGCGCCTGCCGGCGCGAGGAGCGCGGATTATAGAGCGCCACCACGAAGTCGCCCGCGGCCGCGGCGTCGAGGCGGCGCTCGATCGCGGGCCACGGCGTCAGCAAATCCGAGAGCGAAATGGCGCAGAAATCGTGCCCGAACGGCGCTCCGAGCCTGGCCGCCGCGGCCTGAAGCGCCGAGAGGCCGGGCACGACTTCGATGTCGATGCGCGCCCAATCCGCGCGCCGCTCGCGATCCAAAAGCTCGAAGACGAGGCTCGCGAGACCGTAGATGCCGGCATCGCCCGACGAGACGAGCGCCACGGCGCGCCCCTCGGCGGCAAGATCGAGCGCGCGTTTCGCGCGCCCCGCCTCGTCGCCAAGCGCGCTCGCATGGAGCGATTTGCCGCGGATCGCCGGCCCCAGAAGATCGAGATAGAGCTGCAATCCCACGATGTCGCTCGACGCCCTGAGGGCCGCCTCGGCTTCCTCGGTGCGCCACATCCTCGCGCCCGGCCCGATGCCGACGATGCGCAGGCTGCCGCGCGCGCGGCCGATTTTTTGCGGATCGAGCGAAGCGGGGGCGCGCGCGATGGCGCAGGTCGCGTGCGCCGAGACCTGCTTCGGCACGACGAGCGCGCCGTCCTGTCCAGCGCCGGCGAGCGCCGCGCCCTCGGCGACGCCATAACATCCGACCGCGCGGAACACCGCGTCAGACGGATTCAGGAGGCGCGGCGTCTCGTCGCGGAGAGATGCTGCCGAAAAAAACCGCGCCGGCACGCCGAGCGCGGCGGCGAGATCTTGCACCGCCGGCTCGTCCATCTTGAGATCGAGCGAGGTGACGAATGCCACCGCGCCCGCGGCGAGCCCGTGCTGAGCCAGCGATTGCTCCGCGAGGCCGCGAAGCTCGTCCGGCGGACAGTCGCGCGCGCAGCCGACGCCGAGCGCCAGCACCGGCGGATGCAGCACGAACGCGCGCTCGCCGCTCGACGGCGCGCGATCCGTGATGCGAATCCTGTGCGGCGCATCGGGTGACAAGGCAAGCCGCGCCGCGCGCAGCCAATCGGCATCGCCCGCCTCCACATCGATCGCTACCGGCTCGCCGGCGATCAGCGCAGCGGCCAAGTCCTTGAGCCGTTCCGGATCGGCCGCGCGCCAGCCGGGCAGCAACTCGTCGAATGCCAGTCCCAGCACCAGATCGCTCGCCGTCGTGATCGCGGCGTGTCCTTCCGCGAGCGTGGCGATCTCGCGCGCAAGCGCGTTGGCGCCGCGATGGCCGCCGAGGAGCGGCACCGCGCTGGAGCCGTCCTCCGCCACCGCAACGACCGGCGGCTCGGCGCGTTTCTGCGCGAGGAGCGGCGCCACCGCGCGGATCAGGATGCCGGCCGCGAAGAGGCCCACGATCGGCGTGCCTTGAGCGAAGAGCGCGGCGAGATGCGGAATGAGATCGTCATACTGCACGTCCGCCGCGATGAAGCGGCCCGCGCGCGCGTGGAGGCGCGCCCCCGGCAGATGCGCCGCGATGCGCCGGCCGAGCGCTGCCGCGCTTCTGCCAAGCACGACGACCGCTGCGCCCTCGGGCAGACTGCCGCTCATCGCCACGCCTCGCCGCGCCGGTGGCACAGGATCATCGAGAAATAGGGAACCGTCTCGGGCGCCACCTGGTCGAGCGGCAGGACACGTTCGCTGGCAAGGCTCGCGCGCTCGACATAGCGCGCGTGCGCGGCGAGGCCGAGCCGATCGAGGAGATCGCGCACGCGGGCGAAATGGCGGCCGAGCTTGATGATGGCGATCGCCTCGGCGCAAGCTATGCGGCTGGCGAGCGTGTCGTCGTCGAGCGGCGCCGGGATCACCGCAAGCACGTCGGTGCGCACGGCGAGCGGCCACCTGGCCGCGGCGGCGACCGCCGCGAGCGACGACACGCCGGGCACGATCTCGACCTCGTGCGCGGCGGCAAGGCGCGCGAAAAGATAGATGAACGAGCCGTAGAAGAACGGATCGCCCTGGCACAACACAGCGACGTTGCGCCCGCGCCCAAGCTCGGCCGCGATCGCGGATGCGGCGGCGTCATAGAGCGTATCGGGCGGCGGGGCGCCGCTCTCGATCGGCACGCGGATCGGAATTTCGATCTGCGCCGGCGAAATCCAGCGCGCGACGATGGCGCGCGCGAAGCTCGGGCCCTTCTCGGGCGCGGGGTAGGCCACGACGGGCGCGGCGCGCAGCCGCGCCAGCGCCTTCAGCGTCAGAAGCTCGGGATCGCCGGGCCCGACGCCCAGTCCGAAGACGCGGCCGCTCATCCCGGCGCGCCGCGATAGAGGGTGATGATCATGCGCCTGCCGTTCGAGTAATCGATGCCCTCGACGCGCGCCACGTCCTCCGCTTCCGCGCCGGCGTCGCGCACGGCCTTGCGGAATGCGTCGTCGGCGCGGCTTTCGACCAGCGCCAGCGCGCCGCGTGCCGCTGCAAGGGTGCGGGCCGCCTCCTGCGGCGAGGCGATCATGGTTTTGGTGCCGAGCAGGAAGACGAGGCTCGGCTCGTCATAACCCACCGCGGATATCGGTGCGCCGGGCGGCGGACGCTGGCGCGCCACCATCGCGGCCGCATTGCGGCTGAGCCACAGCGGATCGATGAGCGGCGCTTCGTGCGCGAGCGCCGGAAACGCAAGAAGCGCCAGCACCGAGGCGCGAAGCGCAAGGGCGGGCGTCACCGCGCGCCAGAGAGCGCGCGCCGCAGCACCGCCCAGAAGCACGATCGCAACAGATGCCGCGACGCTCACGGCGTCGATCTTTTGCCCGAACCCGAGCGGCGCGAGCGCAAGGAGTGCCGCGACGCCGAGGCTCGCCGCCGCCCAGACGACGGAAACCGCGCGCCGCGTCCAGGCCGGCAGGCTCGCGCGCGCATCGAGCGCGGCGCGGCCGGCCAGCAGCGCCAGCGCCGGATAGGCGGGAAGCAGATAATGCGGCAGCTTCGTCGGCACGAGCTCGAGCACGAACCAGAACGGCACCAGCCAGGCGATGAGGAAGCGCACGGCCGGATCGCCGCGCTCGCGCCACGCAAGCGCCGCGGCGGCGCCCAAAAGGAGCGAGCCGGGCCAGAAGGTCAGCGGCAGCAGAGCCAAATATGTCCCCGGCCACGCGCCATGGCTCTCCTGCGCGCCCAAGAGCTTGCCGAAAAAATCGTGGCCGACCGATTCGGAAATGAACGCGCCGCCGGTCGCGAGCGAGATCGCCAAAAGCCACGGCAGCACGATCGCGAGAAAAAGCGGCACGCCCCAGAGCGGCTTCAACTGCTTGAGCCAGCGTCCGTCGCGCTCGGCGAGGACAAGCGCCGCGCATGTCAAAAGCGCGAGCCCTGGTGCCACCGGCCCCTTCACCAGGACCGCGGCGCCCTCGGCCGCCCAGAACAGGAACGGCCATCCCCAAAAGACGCCGCCGCGCCGCGCCGCGCGATGGATCTCGCCGAGCGCGCCTTGCGCCGCAACGCAAGCGCAGAGCAGCACGGCATCGGTCTTGGCGAGATGCGCCTCGACGACGAGCGCCAGCGAGGAAGCAAGAAGTGCCGCGCCGCAGAGCGCCGCCGCGCGACCCAAGAGCCGCGCGCCGAACGCGAAGGTCAGCAGCACCGCGCCCGCCGCGCCCAAAAGCGACGGCAGGCGATAGGGCCAGATAGCCGTGCTTTGCGCGGTGCTCAGCGCCGCCACCGCAGCCGCCTGGAGCCAATAGATCGCCGACCGGCTTCTTGTTGCGCGGCTCGTCCTGGAAGCGGATGTCGAGATAGTCGCCGCTTTCGAGCATCTGCCGCGTCGATTGCGCGAAGCGCGCCTCGTCGCGGTCCATCGCCGGCAACGACGCGAGCCCCGGCAGATAGAGGCCGAGGCACAGGAGCAGCAGGAGCGCATAGGGCCGCCAGCCGCGGCTTGCCGCCTCGATCATAGCGGCTTCCTCAGCGCGAGCTGCGTCACGGGCAGGAGCGGGCGGAACGCGCGGTGCCGCCCGAGCGTCTCGGCGCGGGCCACGGCGATGCGGACGAGATCGCCGCCATGCGCCTCGGCAAGCGCGATGAGCGCCGCCTCGCCGGCGAGCGTCACGGCGTTGGCGACGAGCCGGCCCGACGGTTTCAACGCGCGCCAACATGCATCGAAGATTGCCGGATCGCCGAGCCCGCCGCCCCAAAACACCGCATCGGGAGACGGCAATTTTTGCAGCGAATCGGGCGCAGCGCCGATGACGATTTCGAGCTCGGGGACGCCGAGCGTGGCGGCGTTTTGCGCGGCCAGCGCGGCGCGCGCGGGATCGCGCTCCACGGCGACAGCGCGCATCGCAGAACCCGAGCGCAGCCATTCGATGGCGATCGAGCCGCTGCCCGCGCCCACATCCCAGAGACGCTCGCCCGGAAGGGGAGCGAGCGCCGCGAGCGTCGCGGCGCGCACCTCGCGCTTGGTGATCTGCCCGTCATGGGCGAAGGCATCGTCGGGAAGTCCGGCGAGCCGCGACCGCGCGCGTGCGCCCGGCCCCGGCCGGCATTCGAGCGCGAGCAGGTTGAGATCGGCGACTTCATCGCGCCAATCCGATGCCGCCGCCTCGACGCGCCGCTCGCGCGGGCCGCCCATGTGTTCGAGCACGATGAGCGAGGACGGCCCCCAGCCGGCGTCGCGAAGGAGCGCGGCGGCGCGCGATGGCGTCGCGCCGTCGGTGCTGAGCGCGAGGATGCGCGCGCCGGGCGCCAAATGCAGCCGCAGCGCCTCGAGCGGGCGGCCGTGCAGCGAGATCGTCGTGCAGGATTCGAGCGGCCATTTGAGCCGGGCTGCCGCGAGCTGAAACGCGCTCGGCGCGGGGCACACGATCATCTCGTCGGGCGCGAATTCGCGAAGCAGCATGGCTGCGACGCCGTAGCACAGCGGATCGCCGCTCGCCACGACGACGACGCGCCGGCCGCGGCGCAGCGCGATCTCGGGAATGGTGGCGGCGAGCGGGCTTTTCCACTGGAGCCGCTCGGCGCGGCCTGCGGGGATAAGCGCCAGATGCCGCGCGCCGCCGACGATCGTCTCGGCCGATGCGATGAGCGCGCGCGCGGCGGGCGCGAGCGCCGCCACTCCGTCCTCGCCGAGCCCGACGATTGCCAGCCACGCGCTCATTCGCCGTCACCGGCAATGAGCGCATTCACCGCGGCCGCGGCGATGGCGCTGCCGCCACGCCTTCCACGGAGCGCGATGAAGGCGAGCCCAAACGGATTTTCGGCAAGCGCCGCCTTCGCCTCGGCCGCGCCGACGAAGCCCACCGGAAAGCCCAGCACCAGCGTCGGCTTCGGAGCGCCTTCGCCGATCAGCTCCAGCAGATGAAACAGCGCGGTCGGCGCATTGCCGATGGCGCAGATCGCGCCTGCGAGATGGGGCCGCCACAGCTCGACCGCGGCGGCAGAGCGCGTCGTGCCGAGCCGATGCGCGAGGGGCGGCACTTCCGCCTCGGCGATCGTCGTGACGACGCGGTTTCCGGCACCGAGCGCGCGCTCCAAAATGCCGGCCGCGACCATGAGCGAATCGGCCAGCACCGGCGCGCCTGCGGAGAGCGCGGCGCGGCCCAGCGCGACGGCGCCGGGCGATGAGACGAGATCGGCGATGAGGCTCGTGTCTCCCGCCGCATGCGCGATGCGGATGGCGACGGCGCGCAGCTCGGGCGCGATGCGGCCGAGATCGGCCGTCTCAGCGATCGCCGCGAAGGACAGGCGCCGGATCGCGTCGCCGTCGCGGAGATAGGTGTAGCGCGGCGGCGGGCTCATTCGCGGTGGTGATGGTGATGAGGGTGCGGGTGCGCGTGCCCATCGACGCCGATGCCGCGGACGTGATGGTGGTGCGCCTGCCTGCGGTGCGCCGGCATCGGCCTCGTAGCCGACGATCTGCGTGCGGTATTTGCACAGGCGGCAGTTCATCGCGGGCTCGCCGTCTTCGACCTCGCGCGCGCGATCGACGAAGCATTGCAGCACGAGCGGGTGGTCGTTGAGATAGGGCGCGTTCAGGATCTCGATTTGGGGGTGCTCGGAAGCGACCTTCCGCGCCGCGTCGTAGATGCGCTTCACCAGCACGCCGGTGAAGAGGAAATAGGGAAACACGATGATGCGGGCAAAGCCCAGGCGGACGAGGCGGCGAAGTGCCGGCGCGACGAGCGGCGCCGCGACGCCGCTGAAGGCGGCCTCGGCCCAGCCAAAGCCCATCCCCTCCCACAGCATGCGCGCGAGCTTGGCGATGTTGGAATTGGCGTCGGGATCGTTGGTGCCGCGCCCGACCACGAGGAGCAGCGTGTCGCCGCGCGGCACGGCGCGAGGGGCGCGCTCTTCGGCGGCGACGATGCGGTCGCGCGCGGCCGCGAGCAGCTTTGGCTCGATCGCGAGCTCGCGCCCGAAGCGCAGGTCGAGCGCCTGGTGCCCGGCGGCAAAACTGTTGATCTCCCACGGCAGGTCGTTCTTGACGTGGCTTGCGGCGAACAGCATGCCCGGCACCGCGAGAATGCGCTCGGCGCCCCTCGCCACGAGCGCATCGAGCCCGTCGCGGATGAGCGGCCGCGCGAATTCGAGATAGCCCGTCGCCACATCGGTCGCCGGCAGAAGCGCGCGCAGGCCCGCGGCAAAGGCCTCGAATTCGGCGATCGCCTCGGGATCGCGGCTGCCATGGCCGCACAGCATCACGCCGCTTTTCATATGCCACTCCGTTGCCTGTTGACGCCGGCCGAGCGGCCGGCAGATGCTGCCGCGTCATGGTGATTGCGCTGGGCTCCGCCCAACCGTTGCTTGTGCTGCTCCTGGCGCTGGGCTTCGATCTCGCGGTCGATCTCACGCCGCTGTGGCGCGAGTGGTCCCATCCGGTTGCCTGGGTGGGCGCGGCGGCGACATGGCTCGAGCAGCGGCTCAATCGCCCGCAGCGCAGCCCTTCCGTGCGCCGCGCGCGCGGCATCGTCTTGGTCGCGGTCTTGGCGCTCGCCGCGGCGGCACTTGGATTGGCGCTTCAGGCGGCGCTCGCCGCGCTGCCCTTTGGCTGGATCGTCGAGGCGGCGGTGGTCGCTGTGCTGCTCGCGCAAAGAAGCCTCTTCGCGCATGTCGCCGCGGTTGCCGTGGCGCTGCAATTCGCAGGGGCTCGCAGCCGGGCGCGCGGCGGTGCAGCAAATCGTCGGGCGCGATCCCGAAAGTCTCGATCGCGCACGGCGTGGCGCGTGCGGCGATCGAATCGCTCGCCGAGAATTTCTGCGACGGCGTGGTGGCGCCGGCGCTCTGGTTTCGCCCTCTTCGGCCTGCCGGGGATTTTCGTCTACAAGACCGCGAACACGCTCGACAGCATGATCGGCCACCGCTCGCCGCGCTATCTCGCGTTCGGATGGGCGGCGGCGCGGTTCGACGATCTCTTGAATTTTGTGCCGGCGCGGCTTGCGGCGCTGTTCCTCGGCATTGCCGCGCTGGCATTGCCCGAGACAAGCGGAAGCGATGGCTTCACCGCGATGCTGCGCGACGGGCAAAAACACCGCTCGCCCAATGCCGGCTGGCCCGAGGCGGCGGCGGCGGGCGCGCTCGGCCTGGCGCTCGGCGGGCCGCGGCGCTATGGCGGCGCGCTCGTCGAGGATTCGTGGCTCGGCGAGGGCCGCGCCCGCGCGACGACAGCGGACATCGCGCGCGCGCTCAGGCTTTACACGGCCGCCTGCCTCGCCCAGGCAACGCTGGTGCTGGCCGCGCTGATCGTCCTTCGCATGGTCTAGCTCAGCGCGCACCGGCGATCTCCAGAATGCGCGTCACGTCGATTGACGCTTCGAGATGCTCGGCGAGCGCATCGAGCGTCTCCTCGACGCGCGCTTCCCAGAGAAGAGCGGGATCGCCGCCCGCGCCAAGCCGGGCCAGAAAAGCGCGGCGGAATTCATCGCTTGCGAAGAGGCCGTGCAGATTGCAGCCGGCGATGCCGCCATCGGCCGAGACCGCACCGTCCGCGCCGCCCTCGAGCCGCAGCAGCGGCCGCGCCGCGGCGGGGCCGGATGTCCGGCCCATGTGCATCTCGTAGCCCGCGACCGGCGCGCCGCCGACGCAATCGACACCGCGCGCTGCGCGCAAAATCTTATCGCCCGTCGAGCACGGTCTCGAGATCGAGGAGGCCGAGCCCCGCACTCGTCCCGGGTGCGCCTTCGATGCCGCGCGGATCGGCGATGGTGCGGCCGAGCATCTGGTAGCCGCCGCAGATGCCGAGCACCGCGCCGCCCTTGCGCGCGTGCGCCAGAATGTCGATGTCCCAGCCCTCCTGCCGCGCAGCGCGGCGAGATCGGCGCGCGTCGCCTTCGAGCCCGGCAGCAGAACGAGATCGCAAAGCGCCAGCGGCGCGCCGCGTTCGGCGAGCGTGAGCGCGACACGAGGCTCGGCCGCGAGCGGATCGAGATCGTCGAAATTGGCAATGCGCGGCAGGCGCGGCACGACGATTTTGAGCGCCCCATCGCGCGCCCGCGGCGGCCGTCTTGTTTCGAGATCGTGCGAATCCTCGGCCGGAAGGTGCGCGGCGCGCTCGAACCACGGCACGATGCCGAGCGGCGCCATGCCGGTGCGGGCGGCGATGATGTCGAGCGCAGGCGCGAAGAGCCCCGCGTCGCCGCGGAACTTGTTGACGATGAAGCCCGCGAGCAGCGCGCGCTCGCCGTCTTCGAGCAGCGCGTGCGTGCCGACCAGCGCGGCGATCACGCCGCCCCGGTCGATGTCGCCGACCAGCACCACCGGAATTTCGAGCGCAGCGGCAAAGCCCATATTGGCGATGTCGCAAGCGCGCAGATTGACTTCCGCAGCGCTGCCGGCGCCCTCGACCAGCACGATGTCCGCGCCCGCCGCGAGCGTGCGGAAGCATGCCGCGACGCGCGGCAGAAGCTCGCGCTTCATCGCCTGGTATTGCGCTGCCGAGACGGTGCCGGCCAATCGCCCTTCGAGCACGAGCTGCGCGCCCTGATCCGTCTGCGGCTTCAAGCAGCACCGGGTTCATGAGCGGCGAGGGCGCGATGCGGGCGGCGCGCGCCTGGAGCGCCTGGGCGCGGCCGATCTCGCCGCCATCCGCCGTCACGGCGGCGTTGTTCGACATGTTCTGCGGCTTGAACGGGCGAACGCTGAGCCCGCGGCGCGCGAGCGCACGGCACAATCCCGCGACCATGAGCGACTTGCCGACGCCCGAGCCGGTGCCCTGGATCATGACCGCTGCGGCCATCAGAACTCGATCCCGGCTTGCGCCTTGACGCCGGCGCGGAACGGATGCTTGACCAGCGTCATCTCGGTGACGAGATCGGCGATCTCGATGAGCTCGGGCTTGGCATTGCGGCCGGTGACGATCGACGTGCAGATCGCGCGGCTTGGCGCGCAGCACGTCCAGCACCTCGTCGAGCGGCAGGTAGTCGTAGCGCAGCACGATGTTGAGCTCGTCGAGCAGCACGAGGCCATAGGAGGGATCGGCGATCATCGCCTTCGCCTGCTCCCACGCCGCGCGGGCGGCGGCGATGTCGCGGGCGCGGTCCTGGGTCTCCCAGGTGAAGCCTTCGCCCATGGCGCGGCATGTGACGAGATCGGGAAAGCGCGCCAGCACCGCGCGCTCGCCGGTCTGCCACGCGCCTTTGACGAACTGCACGATGCCGACGCGCATGGAGTGGCCGATGCAGCGCATCACCATGCCGAAGGCGGCGGTCGATTTGCCCTTGCCGGTGCCGGTATGGACGATGAGGAGGCCGCGCTCTTGCGTCTTGGTGGCGAGGATCTTGGCGCGCGCCGCCTTGCGCTTCGCCATCTTCTCGGCGTGGCGCGCGTTGATCTCGTCCTCGGATTCCTGGGCATCGGTCATGGGCGGAGTTGCTCCGCCACGCTGTTGCTGCGCGGCTTCCACAGATTGCGCTCGATCGCCTCGGCAAGCCGCGCCTTGATCTCGGCGAGCGCCGCGGGGTTGTGCTCGGCCAAGAACTGCCGCACCTCGGGCGCCTCGAGATAGGCTTGGAACACGGCGTCGAAATGGTGGTCGCGCACGGCGTGCGCGGTCGCGGCGAAGGCGAACAGGTAATCGACCGTCGCGGCCAGCTCGAAGCCGCCCTTGTAGCCGTGCCGCATCGCGCCCGCGATCCATTTCGGATTGACGGCGCGGGCGCGCACGACGCGGCCCACCTCCTCCTCGAGCGTGCGGATGCGCGGCGTTTCGGGGTGCGAATGGTCGTTGTGATATACGACCGGCGGCGCGCCCTTCAAATGGCGCACGGTCGCGGCGAGCCCGCCCTCGAACTGGTAGTAATCGTCGCTGTCGAGAATGTCGTGCTCGCGATTGTCCTGGTTGTGCAGCACCGCCTCGACCGCGCCGAGCCGGTCGCGGAAAATTTTCTCCTCGGGCGCGCCGTCCGAGCCCGCGCCATAGGCATAGCCGCCCCAGGCGAGATAGGCCGCCGCGAGATCGGCGTCGCTCTCCCAGCAGCGCTCGTCGATGAGCGCCTGCAGCCCGGCGCCATAGGCGCCCGGCTTCGAGCCGAAAACGCGATACCCGGCGCGCCGCGCCGCATCGCCGGCCGCCACACCCGCCGCTTCGAGCCGGGCGCGGTCGCGGCGGACGGATGCGGCGAGCGGGTTCACGTCCTCGTCCTCGTCGAGCGCGGCGCAGGCGCGGGCGGCGCTGTCGACGAGGTCGATGAGATTGGGGAAGGCGTCGCGGAAAAAACCCGAGACGCGCAGCGTCACATCGACGCGCGGGCGGCCGAGCACGCTCGCGGGCAGAATCTCGAACCCGACGACGCGGCCGGTCTCGCCTTCCCAGCGCGGCCGCACGCCCATGAGCGCCAGCGCCTGCGCCACGTCGTCGCCGCCGGTGCGCATGTTGGCGGTGCCCCAGGCCGAGAGCGCGACGCGGCGCGGATAATCGCCGTGCTCTTGCGCGTGCCGCTCGATCAGCAGCGAGGCCGATTTCCAGCCGAGCTGCCATGCCGCCTGCGTCGGCACGGCGCGGATGTCGAGCGAGAAGAAATTACGCCCCGTCGGCAGCACGTCGGGCCGGCCGCGCGTCGGCGCGCCGGAGGGGCCGGGCGGCACGAAGCGCCCGTCGAGGCCGCGCAGCAAGCCTGCAATCTCGGCCGCGCCGCTCGCCAGCACGGCGGGACGGAGAGTGCCATCGAGCCAGTGCAGCACGGCGCGCGTCCGCGTCCACGCCGGATCGCATTTCTGGTCGCCGCGCACCAGGGCGGAGGCGAGATTTTCCAGCCGTTCGAGCGTGTCGCCCGCGGTGCGCCAGGAGCCCGCACCGGCAAGCGCGGGCGGACGCGCGCCTTGCCAAGGCTGCGCGAGGTCGGCATCGAGCGGATCGAAGGCCAATCCGAGATCGGCCGCGAGCGCGCGCAGGAGCGATGCGTGATGCGGCCCGTCGCCGCGCGGCAAGCCGCGTGATCGCGACGAGCAGATCGGCAAGCTGCGTGCCTTCGGGCGCCGATCCGAACACGTGCAGCCCGTCGCGGATCTGCATTTCCTTCAGTTCGCAAAGATAGGCGTCGAGTTTCTTGAGCGACTCCCCGTCCGGCTCATCGGCGGCGATGCCGCAATCGCGGTCGAGCCCGCCGGCGCGCACGAGATCGAGGATCTGCCGGCGCAGCACCGGCACGCGGCGCGGATCGCCCAATGAAGCGGCGTAGTATTCATCGATGAGCCGCTCGAGCTCGGCCTGGCTGCCGTAGCTCTCGGCGCGCGTCATGGGCGGCGTCAGGTGATCGACGATCACCGCCTGCGCGCGGCGCTTGGCCTGCGTCCCTTCGCCCGGATCGTTGACGATGAAGGGATAGAGATTGGGTAAGGGGCCGAGCGCCGCCTCGGGGAAGCAGTCCTGCGACAGCGCCACCGCCTTCCCCGGCAGCCATTCGAGATTGCCATGCTTGCCCATATGCACGACGGCGTGCGCGCGCACCCCGTCGGCGATCCAGGCGTGAAATGCCAAATAGGCGTGCGGCGGCACGAGATCGGGATCGTGGTAGCGACGCTTTCGGGTCGATGTTGTAGCCGCGCGAGGGCTGGATCGCGACCACGATGTTGCCGCAGCGCAGCGCCGGAACGGCGAAGGTGCCGCAATCGAGCTCGCCCGCACGGAAGAAGGGATCGCGCTCGGGCACGCCCCAGCGGGCATTGACCTTGTCCTGCACCGCGCGCGGCTGGCTGGCGAGGAACGTGCCGTAGTCGCTGCGCGGAAAAAACTCGTCCGCTTCGCGCCCCGGGCGCGGCGTTGGTCGGGCCGCACAGCAGTTGCGCGATGAGCGCATCGCCCGAGTCGGGAATGTCGGCGACGCGATATCCCGCAGCGGCAAGCGCGTGGAGGGTCGCTATGACCGAGGCCGGCGTGTCGAGCCCGACGCCGTTGCCGATGCGGCCGTCGCGGTTCGGATAGTTGGCGAGCACCAGGACGATGCGCCGCTCGGCCGCAGGCGTGCGGCGCAGCCGCGTCCAGTTGCGCGCGAGATCGGCCATGAAGGATATCCGGTCGGCGACGGGCTCGTAGGTCGTGAGGTCCGCCTCGGTCAGGGTATCGCGCTGCGGCGGCGCCTTGAACGAAACGGCGCGGCTGATGATGCGGCCGTCGAGCTCGGGCAGCGCCACGTTCATGGCGATGTCGCGCGCATCGAGGCCGCGCGTGCGCTCCGCCCATTCGGCCCTGCCGCCGCCGGAAAAAATCACCTGCAGCACCGGCGCGTCCGTGCCGGCGAAGGGGCCGTCCTCGTGCCGGCCGGGCGCAGCGACGGCAAAGCCGGTGGCATTGAGGACGATCTCGGGCTTGGTGCGTCCAAAAATCTCGGCGATGAGGGCGGCGCTTTGCGTGTCTCTGAGGCTTGCCGCGAAGATCGGCAGCGGATTGAGCCCGCGCGACGCCAGCGCCGCGACGAGCGCATCGACCGGCGCCAGGTTCGCGCCCTGCACCAGCGCGCGATAGAAGACGAGCGCTGCGACCGGCGCATCGGCGCGCCAGTGGCGTGCAACATCCTCGAGCGATGCGATGCCCGCGCCCGGCCAATAAAGCCCGGCGCGCAGCAGCGGTTCCGGCTCGCGCCAAAAACTCTCGCGGCCGACGAGGCTCGCGGCATAGCGCAAGAACTGCTCGGCGTTGGCGCTTCCGCCCTCGGCGAGATAGCGCCACAGGCGATGCAGCGCGGCGGGCGGCAATGTCGAGAGCGACGCGAGCTCCGCGTCCGGCTGATCGTCGCCGGGCAGGAGCGCGAGCTTCGGGCCGCCCTCGCGCGCGAGCGCGGCAAGACGCTCGACGCCGTAGGGCCAATAGCCCCGCCCGCCGAGCGCGCGGACGATGACGAGCCGCGCCTTCGCCGCCACCTGGTCCACATGAAGATCGACGGAATAATTGTGGCCGAGCCGCAACAGGCTCGCGAGGCGCAAGCTCGGCCAGCGCGGCTCGCGCCCGCATAGGAGCTTCTGCGCGCCGGCGAGGCAGGCGATCTCGGTATCCGCCGCCGAGAGCACCAGCACCTCGCCCGGCGTCTGGCCGAGATCGACGGGGTCCTTGCCGTCGGCGATCGTTCCCGGCTCTGTGGCGAGAAGATGCATCGCTCAGGCCTCGATCGATGCCGCGATCGCGCTGCGATCGAGGCCCTTCAGGCCGATCACGACGAGGCGCGTGAGACGCTCCTCGCCCGCTTTCCACGGCCGGTCGAAATAGCGTTCCACGCGCGGGCCGACGGCTTGCACGACGTGCCGGAAGGCATGGCCGGGCACATCGAGGAAACCCTTGAGCCGCAGGATCTTGTGCCGCGCGACGAGCTCGGCGAGACGCGCGGCGAAGCGCGCCGGATCGGCGACCGGGGCGCGCGCGACGACGAAGCTTTCGAAATCGTCGTGGTCGTGCTCGGGCTCGAGATCGTGGCAGGACGGGCGCGTGGCGATGTCGTCCTCGGCGGCGGCGGCAAGGCCGAGCAGCACGCGCGGCGGCAGCGCGCCGTGCGCGGCGCGGACGCAGGCTACACCCGGCCGCAGCCGCTTTTGCAGCGCATGCTCGGCCGCGGCAAGATCGCTCCCGGCCACCAGGTCGGTCTTGTTGAGGACGGCGAGATCGGCCGCCATGAGCTGATCGCCGAACACTTCCTCGATCGGATCGTCGTGCGCGGCCGATCCTGCGCCCGGCGCGGCGACGACCGCGCCTGCGGCAAGAGCCGCCGCGTCGATCACCGCGACGACGCCATCCACTGTGACGCGCGCCTTGATCTCGGGCCAGTGCAGCGCCTGGAGGAGCGGTTTCGGCAGCGCGAGGCCGGAGGTTTCCACGACGACATGATCCGGCCGCTGCGGCGCATCGAGGAGCCGCGTCAGCGCCGGCAGAAAATCCTCTGCGACGGTGCAGCAGATGCAGCCGTTCGCGAGCTCGATCACCTGGTCGCCGGCGCAGGCATCGCCGCACGCGAGCAACAGCTCGCGATCGATGCCGAGCTCGCCGAATTCGTTGACGAGGAGGCCGATGCGGCGCCCTTCGGCATGGACGAGAAGATGGCGCACGAGGCTCGTCTTGCCCGCGCCCAAAAATCCCGTGACGATGGTGACGGGGAGCTTGCGCATCATCGCCCCGCCTTCGCTTCGTCCTTGAGGACGAGCGGCAGGCCCGCCGCGACGAACACGACGCGGTCGGCGCGCGATGCCATGTCGCGGTTGAGGCGCCCGGCGTGATCGCGGAATTCGCGCGCGAGCCGGTTCTCCGGCACGATGCCGAGCCCGACCTCGTTCGCCACCAGGACGATCGGCCCGGGAAGCTCCGCCACCGATGCGAGAAGCGCGTCGATCTCGGCGTCGGGGGAACGTTCGGCATGGATCACGTTGGAAAGCCAGAGCGTCAGGCAATCGACCAGAACCGGCGTGCCGGCGCGGGCAAAATCCCGCAGCACGGTGGCAAGCGCGAGCGGCTCCTCGATCGTGGTCCAGCGCGAGCCGCGGCGCGCGCGGTGGCCGGCGATGCGCAGGCGCATCTCCTCGTCGAGCGGCTCGGCCGTTGCGACATAGACCGGCGCGCCGTGCCAGCTTTCGATCAGCGTCTCGGCGTGCCGGCTCTTGCCCGAGCGCGCGCCGCCCAGCACCAGCGTAAGGCGCGGGAATTCGGCGGTCGCGTGCAACGCGTTCACTGTGACTCCTCCTCCCTCCGAGGATGGTCGTCCCTCAGTCGCGCCGAGGAGGTCTCCTGGCTCGGGGTCACAGATCGCGGCACCTTCCCAGCGGAACCCCGCCAGTGGCTGTTGCCGCGACCTCGCCGCTTACAGTTGCGGGGGCAGCGCCGGCATTTCACCGGTCTTCCCTGTCTCGTCGCGTGGGCGGGACGCTAGCACGGGATGGACGGCGCGGAAAGGCCGGCCCTCGCCCGCTTCGGTGCCGCCTTCTGCTACCGAGGGGTTAGAAGCGATCGTTCTTTCGCGCGATACGCGCGGCGCTATTCACATATGTTCGACGAATAGTCCGCGATTGTTACAAAATCGAACGCGCGAACACGCGCGACTTCGCTATGCATGCCGACGACAGGGAACGGACGGCGGTGAAGTGCCAGCGAGCGACGTGGAATACGTGCCGTGCGCGGACTGTCCGCTCCGGCGCAAATCGCCCTTTCGGCCGTTCAGCGATGCGGAGCTCAAGTTCGTTGCCGAGATGAAGTCGGCGCATGTCGGCGTGCGCCCGCGCGAGCACATCGTCGAGGCGGGACAGGTCGGCGCGCCGCTCATGACGCTCTACGAAGGATGGGCGATCCGCTATCGCCGCGGCATCGGCGGACGGCGGCATATCCTGTCCTTCGTTCTGCCGGGCGATCTCGTCGCGGCCGAGAGCGCGCTCCTCGGCACGGTCGAGCACTCGGTCATGGCGATCACGCCGGTGACGCTTTGCGTCTTCGCCGGCCGCAGCCTCGCCGAGCTGTTCGCGGCGCACGCCGATCTCGCGCTGGCGCTCTACCGCGACCAGCTCGAGACGATCAGGAGCTTCGATTTCGAAGCCGTCAACGGCAGCACCGGCGACGCAGTTGCGCGCCTCGCCTTTCTCTTCCTGCACACGTTCGATCGCCTCGCCGAACGCGGGCTTGCGAACGGCAGCGTGTGCCCGTTTCCCTTGAAGCGCGCCGACATCGCCGACCGCGTCGGGGTCTCGACCATGCATCTGAGCCGCACGCTCGCCGTATTGAAGCGGCTGAGGCTCGTGGCACTCATCGACGGCACGCTGCATATTTCGAACCGTGCGCGGCTTGTGCGGCTCGTGCATTACCCGGCGCAGGACAGGGCGACGCAGCGCGCGCTCCTCTAAGGCTCGCGCTTGTGCTCGAGCGTGTCTCCCTGCTTGTCGAACTCGGCAGCGACCTCCATCACCTTTTCGGACATCTGCGTCGGATGGGTGAGGGCGATTTCGCGAAGCCGCTTCGCTATGTCACGTAAGAGGCGAACATCGTTCGACCGCATCGCCATGCCTCGCACGCTCCATTTCTGGCCGGGAAACTTGCGGTTGTTATCCGACCGTCAGCGCGGCGGCTGGTTGACCGCGACGACGCGCCAGAAATGCGCGCCGCCCGGCTCGGGGAAATGCTCGATGCGGGTGAGCGAGAGATTGTCGATCGCAAACGCGAGCGCGTTGTCCGGATTGAGGCCCAAGGCCATCGCGAGCGCCGCGCGGATCGTGCCGCCATGCGACATCACGACGATGTCGCGACCCTGATGCCGCTCGCCGATCGCATCGATCGCCGCCTGAACGCGCAGGGTGAGCGCGGCGAAGCTCTCGCCGCCGGGCGGCGTCTCGTGCGCCGGCGCGAGCCAGAAGCGCAGCCACTCGTCGCCGCGCCGCGCCTGCAGCTCGCTGTACTTGACGCCCTGCCATTCGCCGAAATGCTGCTCGATGAGATCGGGCTCGATATGGAGCGACGGGCCCGGTATCGGATCGGGCCCAGGGGCGCCGGCGGTGACGAGCGCGGCCGCCGTCATATGCGTGCGGCGCAAGGGGCTCGCGAGCCACACGGCGTCCTTCGGCAGGCGCGCGGCAAGCGTCGCGAAGGCGGCTTCGTCGGCGACGTCGCAGGGAAAATCGGTCTGGCCATAACAGCAGGCGTCGTTCGCCGTCACCGGCGCGTGCCGCACCCACCACCAGCGCGTCACCATGCCCATGCCGCCGCCGCTAGCAGCATCGCCGTCTCGCCCTTCTGCTCGATGGCGCCGAGCACGTCGCCGGTGTGGCCGCCGATCTGACGCCGCGCGAGCCAGGCGAACGCCGCCATCGCCAATCCGGCAAAGACCAGCGCCGCAACCCCGGCGACGACCCCGAGCGCCACGATCGCAATGAGCGCCGCGAGGCCGAGCGACCACAGGACCTCGCCGAGCTCGGGCACGCCGGCGGAAGCGCCGAGTCCGTCGCTCCGCGCCGCCGGCAGCAGATATAGAACCGCGGGGAGTCCGCCGCGCGCCACCGCATGCGCCGCAACGAAGGCCGCGAGCGCGGCCCCGCTTCCCGGCAGCGCCGCGACCGCGGCGGCGCGCAGTGCCACGCTCAGCACGATGGCGACGATGGCATAGGCGCCGCTGCGACTGTCGCGCATGATGGCGAGCCGCTCCGCACGGTCGCGCCCGCCCCAGGCGTCGGCGGTATCGGCGAGCCCGTCCTCGTGCAGCGCGCCGGTCACGAACGCGCCGGCGCCGATCGCGATGAGCGCCGCCGCCAAGGGCGGAAACGCCAAGACCTCGGCAACGGAATAAGCGGCGGCGCAAACGATGCCGACCAGCGCGCCGGCCAGGGGAAAGGCCCACGAGGCGCGCGCCAGCGCGCCCGGCTCCGGCGCGGCGCCGGCGCCGAGCGGCAGCCGGGTGAAGAACCGCAGCGCCAGCAGGAGCTCGCCGACGCGGCGGTCGCCATCGCTCAGCCAGGGAATCCGCATGGCGCAATCTTACGCCGAAGCCGCGTCTCGACCCAGCCCCCCTCGTGCCGGTTTCCTCTTTTTGCTTGTCTCGCAAGCGGCCGCTCTGGGACAGTGCCGTCCTATCGAGGGAGGCCGGGATGTCGGACGGGACGCCGCGCGCCACGCTGGCCGAGATGCGGGCGGTTCTCGCCGACCTGCCGGGTCCCGGCCTTGCCGCGGGCACCGCGGCTTCCGTGCGCGAAGCGAAGCTCACGAAGCCGGCAGGATCGCTCGGCCGGCTCGAGGAGATCGCGCACTGGATGGCAACCTGGCAAGGGCGCCATCCGCCGACCGCGAACCATCCGCGCATCGCCGTGTTCGCCGCCAACCACGGCGTCGCTGCACAGGGCGTCTCGGCATATCCGGCCGCGGTGACGGCGCAGATGGTGCAGAACTTCATCGCCGGCGGCGCCGCGGTCAACCAGCTGTGCCGCGCGGTCGACGCCGATCTGCGCGTCTATGAGATGTCGCTCGACGAGCCGACCGGCGACTTCACGCACGGGCCGGCGATGAGCGAGCAGGACTGCGCGCTCGCCATCGCCTACGGCATGACTTCGGTCGAGCCCGGGATCGATCTCCTCGCGGTGGGCGAGATGGGCATCGCCAACACCACCTCGGCCGCGGCGCTTGCGGCGGCACTCTGGGGCGGCGACGCCGCGGACTGGGTCGGACCCGGCACCGGCGTCATGGGCGCGGCGCTGCAGCACAAGATCGCGGTGGTGCGGCGCGCGGTCGAGCTGCACGGCGGCGCATCGCGCGATCCGTTCGAGCTGCTGCGCCGCCTCGGCGGGCGCGAGCTTGCGGCGGTCGCCGGCGCGGTCATGGCGGCGCGCCGCGCGCGGGTTCCCGTGCTGCTCGACGGCTATGTCGCGACCGCGGCGGCCTCCGTGCTGGCACGGGCCGATCCGCACGCGCTCGACCATTGCCTGGCCGCGCATTGCTCGGCCGAGCCGGGACACCGGCGTCTCCTCGAGCGGCTCGGCATGAGGCCGCTCCTCGATCTCGGCATGCGGCTCGGCGAGGCCTCGGGCGCCACGCTCGCCATCGCCCTGGTCAAGGCGGCGGTCGCCTGCCACACCGGCATGGCCACATTCGGCGAAGCCGGGGTGAGCGAGCGCGACGACCGCTGAAAACTACAGTTCGAGCCAGACCACGCCGCTCGGGCCCTCATACATCAGCTTCGGACGGAACCCTTGGTGCGTCCTTCGAGGCCAATAGACGAGGTCCAAGGTGCGCGGCCACGACGGGCTGAGGAGATAGACATAGCGCAGAAGCATCGTGCCGATCCGCGCCGGCGAGAACCGGGTCATTGCGCCGCCTCGTCCGGGCGCTCGCGCGCGATCTGGAGAAACACGTCCTCGAGCGAGGTGCGGCCATAGCGCGCCAGAAGCTCGGCCGGCGCGCCGCGATCGACGATGCGGCCCTGGCGCATCATCATCACGTCGCTCGCGAGGCGCTCGACCTCTCCCATGTTGTGCGAGGCGAGCAGGATGGCGCCGCCGCGGCGCGCGCGGTACCGCTCGAGATAGGCCCTGACCCAGCACCGTCAGGCGATGCGGCAGATCGGTATAGGGCGAGGAGAAATTCATGCGGTGCAGCACGCGGTAGCGATGCCGCAGCATGTCCTCGCCAAGGACGCGGATCGTGCCCGCCGAGGGCACGACGAGACCCAAGACGAGGCCGCGCGCCTCGATTACCGCAGGACCGCGATTCGCCATAGCGCGATGGACTATAGTGCGCGCCATGAGCTCCGTCCCCGACCGCGCGCGGCCGACGCCCGCCGCCTTCAGCGAAGTCTCGGTCCGGCTGCGCACGCTGGTGCTGATCCGCTGGATCGCCGTCCTGGGCCAGGCCGCGACCGTGCTCACAGTCCATTACGGCTTCGGGTTCAGCTTTTCGGCCGAGGGCACGCTCACGACGGTCGCGATCTCGGCCGCGCTCAACATCGTGGCGACGCTGTCGCGCCGGTCCGGGCGGCGGCTCGGCGACCGCGAGGCGCTGTTCTATCTCGGGTACGACACGCTCCAGCTCGGCGTCCTCCTGTTCCTCACCGGCGGGCTGCAGAACCCGTTCGCGATCCTCATGCTGGCGCCGGTCACGGTCGCCGCGACCGTGCTGTCGCGCTCGAGCGTGATCGCGCTTTCGGCGCTTACCGTCGCCGCGCTTTCGCTGCTCGCCATGGTGCACCTGCCGCTGCCGCAGCGTCCGGGCATGTCGCTCGTGCCGCATCCGCTTTACATGCTTGGCATGTGGACGGCGCTGGTATCCTCGACGCTGTTCATCGCGGGATATATCTGGTCGGTGGCCGAGGAGGCGCGGCGGATGCGCGACGCGTTCGCGGCAACGCAGCTCGCCTTGGCGCGCGAGCAGCGCATCTCGGCGGTGGGCGGGCTTGCGGCGGCCGCGGCGCACCAGCTCGGCAGCCCGCTCGCCACCATCGCCGTGGTCGCGAAGGAACTGGTGCGCGACGTGCCTGCCGACAGCCCCTATGCCGATGACGCGAAACTGCTTCTGAGCCAGAGCGAGCGCTGCCGCACCATTCTCGCCGAGCTGACGCGGCGGCGCGACGGACCCGAGGGCGAGGACAGCGGCGAATTCGCGCCGCTGCCGTTCTCGGCGCTGGTCGAGGCGGCGGGCGAGCCGCACCGCCGCGCCGGCATCGAGATCGCCTATCGCACCGTGCCCGGGCGCTACCGCGGCCGCGCGCGCGACGAGCCGCTCGTCGCGCCCCGGCCCGAGATCATGCACGGGCTCGGCAATCTCATTCAGAACGCGGCGCAGTTCGCCCGGACCGAGGTCACGGTCACGACCAGCTGGAGCGAGGATGCGGTCTCGGTCGACATCGTCGATGACGGCCCGGGCTTCGCGCAGCAGGTTTTGCCGCGCATCGGCGAACCCTATATATCGGGGCGGGGCGGCGAGGCCCATCACATGGGGCTCGGCATCTTCATTGCGCAAAGCCTGCTCGAGCGGACGGGCGCCCGGCTCGATTTCGCCAATGTGGCCGAAGGCGGCGCGGAGGTGGTTGTCGAATGGCGCCGCGACGCGCTCACGGCAGGGGAACCGCGTTCGCAAACGCAAGAGGCGCAACGATGAGCGGCAACGACGACGACAGGGGATTGGACGAGGGCGCGAGCCAGCCCGCGGCGGCGCTACAGGGCCTGCCGGAAGGCGAGCGCACGCTGCTCATCGTCGATGACGATGCGCCGCTCTGCCAGCGCCTTGCCCGCGCCATGGAGCGGCGCGGCTTCATCGTCGCGACCGCGGACAGCGTCGCCACCGGCATCGCCGCAGTGGGCGCGCGCGCGCCCGCTTTCGCGGTGGTGGATTTGCGGCTCGGCGACGGCAGCGGCCTCGGCATCGTCGAGGCGCTGCGCGAGGCGCGGCCCTCGGCGCGCATCGTCATGCTGACGGGGTACGGCAACATCGCCACGGCGGTCGCGGCGGTGAAGGCGGGCGCGATCGACTATCTGCCGAAGCCCGCCGACGCCGACGCGGTCCTGAGCGCGCTCCTGGCGCGCGACGCGGCGCTGCCGCCGCCGCCCGAGGATCCGATGTCGGCCGACCGCGTGCGCTGGGAGCATATCCAGCGCGTCTTCGAGCAATGCGACCGCAACGTCTCGGAGACCGCGCGGCGCCTCAAGATGCACCGCCGCACCTTGCAGCGCATCCTCGGCAAGCACGCGCCGCGGAGCTAGGCGGCGCTCAGGTCTGCAAAAAATACCATTCGGTGCCTTCGGCGACGAGCGCGGTCAGGCGGCCGCTTGCGAATGCGCCGGTGTCGATGCCGATGCGGTTCTGGCGCACGTCGGGATCGCGGGTAATGGTGTGGCCGTGCACGACGATCCGGCCGAACGAGGATTGCGACAGCAAGAACTCGTCGCGGATCCAGAGCATGTCCTCCTCGCGCTGCGCCGCGAGCGGCACGCCGGGCTTCACCCCGGCATGGACGAAGACATAGTCGCCCTCCTCGTGCATGAGGCGCAGACGCCGCAGGAAATCGAGATGCTCGCGCGGCAGGTTCCGGCGCAGCTGCTCCTGCGCGCGCAGCAGCTCGTCGGCGGTCGCGTGCGGCAGCGGCGGGTCGATGCCGTAGCTCTCGAGCGTCTCCCTCCCGCCAAAGGTGAACCAGCTCGGCCCGACCGAGATGTCGTCGAGGAAGCGCAGCATGATGTCTTCGTGATTGCCCTTGAGATGGACGCTGTCGAAGCCAGGGAGCGGCGCGCGCAGCAGGCGCTCGATGACGGCGCGCGATTGCCGGCCGCGATCGACATAGTCGCCGAGATACACGACGACGTTGCGCGGCGCCTGGCGGCGATAGGCGTCCTCGTGGACGAGGAGCGTGAGCCGCTCCAAAAGGTCGTCGCGGCCGTGAATGTCGCCGATCGCGTAAATCCGCGTGCCGCGCGGCGTCGCTGGCGCGCCCCGTTCGCCGCGGTCGCGGGATGAGAAGAGACGTCCGATCATCGCGAGACGACTATAGGTCGCCCTGCGCCGCGCTTCACCCCCGGAAGGAGAAATCAGCTTGCGCGCGCGATCGGCCGCGCTTCGACGTGGCGCGAGGTCCAATACTGCACGCGATCGAGCAGCCGGGCGAGGGCGACCGGCTTCAGGATGAAGTCGTTGCCGCCCGCCGCGAGGCCGAGCTTCACGTCGTCGGGCGAGTTGCGCGCCGTCAGGAACGCGATCGGCACCTGGTTGAGGCCCTGATCGATCCGCAGGCGCCGGCAGGTCTCGAACCCGTCGAGCTCGGGCATCTGCACATCGAGCAGGATGAGGCGCGGCTGGACGCGGCTGACGAGCGCCAGGCAATCGAGCCCGCTGGCCGCGCCGATGAAGGTGTAGCCGCCGGATTGGATGCACTGCTGCAGCAACTTCAGATGCTGCGGCAGGTCATCGACGCCGATGACCACCTTGTTCCGATTGGCGGCGACGTTCGTCCCGGGTTCGGCCATCTCGCTCCCGCGCCATCCGGGCGTCGGCCGGGGCGCCGTCGCCGGGTGTTCGATCCTCCCTTCTAGGGGGACGAGGTGAAGAAAGCGTTGATTTGGCGGAAAAGGCCGCGCGGCCGCCTTTACCAATCGGTAAAGCTGTTGTCGCTAATCTTGCACGAAAGGACGCGCAGCCCGACGAATGATGCGGCAGGCAACGACAGAACGGGTCTCGAGCGTCGAGCAGCTGCTGTTCGACAATGTCGAGCGCTTGAAACGCAACCCGGCGGGGCGGCGCGCGGTCGTCATTCATCTCTCTCGCCTCAACCCCGCGAACCGCGGCACGCACCAGATCCGCATCGCCGCCAACACATTCGAGGCGCTCATCAAGCAGTTCGAGGGGCAGATGTTCGTCCTGAACCAGGGCGATATCGTGTTCCTTTGCAAGGAGGACAACGTCATCGCGGTCGATGCCGCGGTCGGCAAGGTCCGCTTTCTCTTTGCCGACGATCCGGTGGGCGCGCAGGCCGCTGAGAACGGCGCGGACAGCTTCGTCACCTGGTTCAACATGGCGGACGGCACCGGCGCCTTCTACACCTATGTCGAGACGATCCGCGGTGAGGACGAGCGGCGCCGCCGGCGCGTGTCGTCGATCCTCGGCAAGGAAACCTACGATCGTCAGCCGATGGATCCGCTGGCGATGAACGAACTCATCAACATCCTCGCCCGGGCCGACCTCACCAACCTGCTGCGCCGGCAATCGGTCTGCCAGATGGCGCCGGACGAGGCGCCGAAGCCGCTCTTCCGCGAAATCTACGTGTCGATCGCCGATTTGCGCGACGCGGTGATGCCGAAGCGCGACCTCGCCTCGGACCGGTGGCTCTTCCAGTACCTGACGCAGACGCTCGACAAGCGCGTGCTCGCGCTCCTGCGCAAGGCGGACGACAGCGGGCTGTCGCATTCCTTCAGCCTCAACCTCAACATCGCCACCGTTCTGTCGCCCGAGTTCCAGACGTTCGACACCAGCCTCAAGGCCGGCGCGCGCGGCAGCATCGTGATCGAGATCGAGAAGGTCGACATCTTCGCCGACATCAGCGCCTATCTCTTCGCCCGCGACTTCGCCCGCGAGAGGGGATACCGGCTCTGCCTCGATGGCATGACGCGGCTCACGCTGCCGTTCATCGACCGCGCGCGCCTGGGCCTCGATCTCGTGAAACTGTTCTGGAGCCCCGACATGGCGGACGGCGCCGACAGCGAGCGCCAGCGCGAATTCCTGGCCGCGATCGAGCGGATCGGCAAGGGGCGCATCATCCTCGCGCGCTGCGACACGCCGCAGGCGATCGCTTTCGGCCTGTCGGCCGGGATCAAGCTGTTCCAGGGCCGGCTCATCGAGAAGACCTTGAACGGCACCGCGCCCGCCTTGACGCGCAACCGGCTCGCGGCCCCGCAACAGGCGGCGCGCTGACGACTCGCCTGCGCCTTCTCCTCCAAGCCATCCGTTTCGCCGAGCCCGCCGCAGCGGACGCGCGCGCCAGCGCGCTGGCCCATTGGCTTGCCGCGCGCGGCCATGACGTCACCGTCGTGACCGCGGCGGGAGGCGCTGCGTTCGAGGACGAGGAAGGATTGCGCGTCCTGCGCTGCCCGCTCGTTACGCCGGCCGCATCGGGCGCGGTGGCGCGGCGCGTGCGGCATGTCTCGTTCGCGGTGGCGAGCGCGCCGGCGCTGCTCGCCGAGGCCCTCTCGTACCGGCCCGACATCGTCGGCGCCCTGACGCCGTCCGCGGCGGCGGCATCCTCGGTGCTGGCTGCGGCGCGGTTCGCCGGCATTCCGGCCTGGCTCCATCTCGAGGAAGGGGCCTCGCCGCTCGGCATCGAAGCGCTGTTCGCGTTCGTCTCGCTCGCTGCATTCGATGCCGAGGCGATGCTATGCGAGCGCGGTGTCGCGCACGAGGCTGGGCTGCCCCTGCCGGCGTGGATCGACACCCGCGCCATTCTGCCGTCGGACGAGCCCCCGGCGCTGCGCGAGGCGCTGGCGCGCGAGGACGAGATCGTGGTGCTGCACGCCGGCACCTGCGACGAGCGCACCGCGCGCCTCCTGATCGATGCCGCGCGCACGGTGCCGCCGCATGGCGCGATCCGCTTCGTTGCCGCGAGCGCGGGGCCGGGCCTGCCATCGCTCATCGCGGCGGCGGCCGCGCTGCCGCAGCTTGCGGTGCTGTCCCTGCCGCTTCAGTGCGCGCTCGGCGAGGTGTTGGCATGCGCCGACATCCACCTGATGCCCGAGGGAGTGGCACGGCCCGACCCGCGCATCCGCGGAAAACTCGGCGCGCTGCTGGCGAGCGGGCGGCCGATCGTAGCCTGCGCATCGGGCGCGGAACTCCCCGCGCCGGTCGCCGAGGCGGTCGTGACGACGAATGGCGCGGGCGAGGACATGGCGATGGCAGTGGTGGCGCTTGCCGCCGACGACGCGCAGCGCCGCCGCCGCGGCCTTGCCGCGCGCGTTGCGGCGGAAGCTTATTTCGCCAAGGAGCGCGCCTTCCGGACGCTCGAGCGCAGCCTCGAGGCCCTCGCTTCGCGCGGCTGATTTCGCTTGCGAAGCGGGCGGAAAGACCGTTAGAGACAGGCGATGCCGCACGCCGATCTCGTCAGACTGGTCGAAGCGATGGCCCGCGCCCGCGTGCTGTGCATCGGCGACGCGATGATCGACCATTATATCAGCGGCAGGGTCAACCGCATCTCGCCCGAGGCGCCGGTGCCGGTGCTCGAAATCGAGAGCGAGGAGCAGCGGCTGGGCGGCGCCGGCAACGTGCTGCGCAACCTGCACGCCTTGGGCTGCGAGTGCTGCTTTATTTCCGTGACGGGCACCGACGCCGCCGGCCGCGACCTGTCGCGCATGGTAACCGAGCTTGGCGCCATCGAGGCGCACGTCATGGCCGAGCGCGGCCGCACCACGACGGTCAAGACGCGCTTCATCGCCGACACGCAGCAGCTTCTGCGCGCCGACCGCGAGCGCGTGATGCCGCTGCCGGCGGCGCTCCGGGTCGAGTTCCTGAAGCTCGTCGAGATGTCGTGCGGGCATTATCCGTTCGTCATCGTCTCGGACTACGCCAAGGGCGTGCTCGGCGACGGGCTGGCCGGCGAGATCATCGCTTGCGCGCGGAGTGCCGGCGCCACCGTCATCGTCGATCCGAAGAGCGCGGACTATGGCGTCTATCGCGGCGCCTCGGTGCTGAAGCCGAACCGGCGCGAGCTCGGCGCCGCGGCTGGCCGCACGGTGCAGGAAGCGGACGACGTCATCGCCGCGGCGCGCGCGCTCATGGCGGCGCACGAGATCGGCGCGATGCTTGTCACTTGCGGCAAGGACGGCATGATCCTCGTGGAGCGCGGCGCGGCGCATCGCCTTTCGACCGCGGCACGCGAGGTCTATGACGTGTCGGGCGCGGGCGACACGGTGGTGGCCGTGCTGGGCGCGGCGCTTGCCGCGGGCGCATCTCTCAAGGACGCGGCCGAGCTGGCGAACGAGGCCGCCGGCATCGTCGTCGGCAAGGTCGGCACCGCGATCGTGCCGGCATCCGAGCTGGCGCAGGCCTTGATCGACCGCGACGTGCTCGAGCATTCCAAAGTGCTGCCGCTGTCGCTGGCGCTCGACCATGTCGCGCGCTGGCGAAGGAACGGACTCAGCGTCGGATTCACCAACGGCTGCTTCGACCTGCTGCATCCCGGCCACGTCGCGCTTTTGAAGCAGGCGCGCGGGGCGTGCGACCGGCTCGTCGTGGGATTGAACAGCGACGCATCGGTGCAGCGCTTGAAAGGCGCGGGCCGCCCGGTGCAGAACGAAGACGCGCGGGGCGCGGTGCTGGCGTCGCTGGCGCCCGTGGATCTCGTCGTCGTGTTCGATGAGGACACGCCGCAAAAACTGATCGAGGCGATAAGGCCCGAGCTGCTGGTCAAGGGCGCCGACTACCGCGCCGACGAGGTCGTGGGGGCCAAGTTCGTGCAGTCATACGGCGGCCGGGTCATGCTCGCGAGCCTCCTGCCCGGCTACAGCACCAGCGCCACCATCGCCCGGGCGAGCGCGTGAGGCGAGGCGGCCGCGGTATCTAAATACCAAATATTTGATATTGCTTACGGAAAATTGGGTTCGTTCCGTAAAATCGCCCTGTGCGCACGGCGCGAAATTGGGTTCGTTCGGTAAAATCGCATCTGACGTGCGCGCGTGAAATTCTTCATTCCAAAAATCCGGTTACCGCAGCCGATAACATCGCTGATCCGGGGTGACAGAATCCCGGGCAAATCTACCGCTTTAACCGCCAGATGCTGTTTCGTATTCCATCGCACTTGGCAAGCTGGTGAAGTTCTCGGCGTAACTGATGCATCCATTCCATGTCCGTTCCGCGAATTGTGTCCCGATGCGGGCACGGGGGCCCTTGGCAATCGCGGGGTTGGCTCCGCTTTGCGATCTCGTACAACTCATGGACGGTTTTGGGTAGCTCCCGTCGAATAAGGTCCTCAAACATCCTTCTTTTCCCCCGTGCGAGCCTTATCGCCCCGGCCACCAACAAGTTTAGGAATAACCTTCAGCGATGTCTTCGGTATATTTCGATACTGCGGAGATTCGCGAAAGACCCGCTTTGCAAAAGCAAAGTCTCCACGATTCGAGTAAACGGCGGTGTGCGCCCACGCACATTGCAAATAGTTGAGGTTTTCGACATTCTTTTGGTTCGCGGAGATAGCCACACCGTTCGTGAGCGATTGATATAGATCGGATGAATCTCGCACGACTCGCCTCGCTAGTTGAAGCGAGCCCAAATCAGCTTCTGGTATTTTTATTCCGGCCATCGCCGCGAAAAGAGCTTGCTGACGTAGCCGCACGCCATGTTCATACCCGGATATTATTTCTTCGCTGGTGGAGATGCATGGCGCGTAGAGCGCGCATTTCGGTGTGACCGGCATGAACACCTCCACGCCTTCAATATCAAAACCCAGTTCTCCGCCGGCAGAGGGATTCTCTGTACGCTGCAACACCACCGGATTGTCGCCTAAGTAAAAAACGTCATCAGCTTCGATCGTCATAACAACCCATTTCCGGCGCTCGATTTCATTCGATACCAAAAACGCGCTTCGCCAGAGTTGCGCGAAAATGGGGCCAAACCGCTCTCGCGGCACCCCGAACTCCATGCCTTTGTAGAAGGCTTTTGTTCTGAAGCTTTGCGCTGTCATAAAATCGGCAACTCGATTTCGCTCTTCGGGTGTCAGATCGGCAACCGAGCGCGATTTTGCAATGCGGGTTAATACTGGGGCGGCCTGAGTTTCGATTCTTTCAAGCTCATCTTCAAAGGAAACGGGCTTACCTTCGATCACAAATTCGTTGAAGGCGACACCCGATGCAGCGTGTTTCGGCGGCGGTTTGGTAATTCTGCCGGTTTCGACATCTAGGCTGAATACGCGTCCGTCGGAATCAGCGAAGTTCCGTATCAGAAACTTAGGTACCCAATGCTGATTCGGCATGTCCGGTCAAGTAGCGACGTGGCCGTCGTATTTTTGGGACTTGAGGCAATCATGCGTCAAGCCTGTTAAGCGAATCGCGTTGCCTCAGGTGATTCGCACCCGCCCCACATCGCAATTTTGAATTCGAGTTTCCCCGCTCCTCACCTCAACTTCTGCAGCGGCTTCGCGTCCGGCGGGATCGGGTGGCGGTGGACGTTGAGGATCATCGACACGCAGTCTGTAGTAGCCGCAGGTGAGGATGAGCTCGACGACGCCGCGCTCGCCCCAGCGGCTTTTGACCGCGTCGAAGTTCTGGTCGCTGACCTCGCCGGTGCGGACGAGCTCGGCGGCGAAGTCGTAGATCGAGGATTCGTCGGCCGTGAGGTTCTGCGGGCGCTTGCCTTCGGATATCGCCTCGACTTTCGCGGGATCGACCCCGGCCTCGCGCGCCATGCGGCTGTGCGCGACCCATTCGTACTGCGCCGTCCAGTGCCGCGCCGTCACCATGATCGCGATCTCCTTCAAGGCGTCGGGGAAGACGCTCTTGAAGCGGATGTGCGCGCCGAACTGCTGCACGATGTCGCCCAGTTCGGGCGAGCGCAGCAAAGCCTGGAACGGGCCGCCGCGCATCTGCTTCCTCGGCCCCGCGACGATCGCCTGCATGAGCTTTTTCTGCTCGGGCGTCATTTCGGCTTCGGTGAGCGTCTTGAAGCGTTCGGTCATTGGCGCTGCCTCCTCGTTTCGAGGAGGCATAACACGGCACGCCTCAGCCCGGAAGCTTCGGCAGAATGCGCGCAAGCGCTTGCGCGAACCCCGCCCGCTCGTCCGCCGTGCCGACGGTGACGCGCACGAGCCGGTCGAGCGGGGCCACGCCGGGCATGCGCAGAAAACACGATTCCTCTTCGAGGAGAAGCGCCAGCGTTGCCCGCGCGCGGGCGCCCGAGCCCATGTCGAAGGCGACGAAATTGGTGGTGGACGGCAGCGCCTTGAGGCCGAGCCGCTCGGCAAGGGCGCGATACTCCGCGCGTCCCTCCTCGACCTTGCGCACGACGGCGCGGATGAAATCCTGGTCGTCGAGCGAGGCGAGCGCCGCCTCCTGCGCCAACCGGCTCACGCCGAAATGGTGGCGGATCTTGTCGAAGGTGGCGATCGCCTCGGCCGGTGCGATCGCATAGCCCACGCGCATCCCGGCCATGCCGTGCGCCTTGGAAAACGTGCGCACGCGGATGATTCGCGGGTCTTCCGGGTCGAGCTCGGGCAGCGTGCCGCGCGGCGCGAAATCGCTGTAGGCCTCGTCGAGCACCAGGATGGCGCCCTTGGGCAGGCCTTCGATGAGCCGCATCTGCTCGTCCGAAGAAAGCCAGCTTCCGGTCGGGTTGTCGGGATTGGCGAGATAGACCAATCGCGCGCCGCTTGCGCGCACGGCCGATGCCAGCGCCTCGGCGTCGTTGCGGTCGGCGCGATAGGGCGCGTGCACGAAACGCCCGCCATAGCCCGCAACGTGAAAGGCGAAGGTGGCATAGCCGCCGTGCGACATGACGACCGGATCGCCCGCATCGACGAACGAGCGCACGGTCAATCCCAATATGTCGTCAGCGCCGGTGCCGAGGCCGATATTCTCGCGCCTTACGCCGTGGTGGCGCGCCAATGCCTCGCGCAGCACAAAGCCTTCCGGATCGCAGTACCAGTTGACGCGGGTGGCGCCGGTGCGGATCGCTTCGACCGCCTTGGGCGAGGGGCCGAACGCGCTCTCGTTGGCGCCGATGCGGAGCTTCAGCGTGTGGCCGAGGCGGCGCTCGAACTGCTCGGGCGGAACGAACGGCACCGTCGCCGGGAGAGAACCGACGACGCGGGAATAGCGAAAGCGCCGGTCAGGTTCGGTCATGCGCCGGCCGCTCGCCGGCGGCCGTCGCGGCGATCGTGGGCGCAACCGGCGGCGGCGCCACTTGCGGCGGCGGCGCGGCGGTGTCGGCGGCGGCGTCTTCGTCCTTCATGCCCGACTTGAACGCCTTGATGCCCTTCGCGAAATCGCCCATCACGCTGGAAATCTTGCCCTTGCCGCCGAACAGCAAGGCAACGACCGCAATCACGATCAGCCAATGCCAAATACTAAGACCACCCATGGACCAACCCCGGTAGTGGAGGCCATTCTGCGGCCGAGTTGGCGCAGACGCAGCCGCCCGATGTCAAGCGCTATCTCGGCCCGGCCGGGCCGGGCTCGCGCGTGCTGGGGAGGTGGCGTTTGCGGCCGGTCCTGTCAACCGCGGCCCCTCTCGGACGGGCTGCGGCATTCCGCGCCCCTTTCGAGTGGTGGCGGGCGACCCGCGGCAAATGCTAGCGTCAGCCCATGCGGAAAGCGGTCCTGATTTTCGCAGCGCTCGCGACGCTGGCCTTCGCCGTCGGCGGCATGACGGAAAAATGGCGCACGACCGCGGTCGAAGCGGCCGCGCCCGGACCCGCGCCCGCGGTTGAGCTGCCGCTCGCCGGCTCGTCCGAGCCGGTGGCGGCGACACCGGCCGCGTTCGTCGCGGCCGCGCCCGCGGTACCCGAGCCGCCCAAAGACCCGGGCGCCGACCTGCCGGTCGTGCAGGTGACGCAGCCCCCGGTCCACGCGGTGCCCGACAATGCCGGAATGGAACAGGCGCCCGCCGTCTCGTTCCGCTCGCTCGACGGACGGCCGGTCGAGCGCACGGCCTTTGCGCCGCCAGCGCCGCGGACCCGCTCTCGGAGCGTGGCCCTGGAGCCGCCGCTGCCGTTCGCCGGCAAGGCCAAGGCCGGCGACGGCGCCAGCCTGTCGGTCGACGGGCGCCCGGTGCGGCTCTTCGGCGTGCGCGCGCCCGGCCCGCACGACCGCTGCAGCGACGGCGGCGCCAATTGCGGCGAGGCGGCGCGCACGGCACTGGCGCAGCGGCTTGCCGGCAATCCCGGCGTGACCTGCGTCCTGCCGCCGGGCCAGGAGGGCGATCCCGCCTATGTCTGCCACGACAGCACCGGCGTCGATCTCGGCCGCCTGCTCGTGGTCGAGGGCCTGGCACTTGCCGATACCGCGCGCAGCTACGAATATCTCGGCGCGCAGGACGGCGCGCGCAGCGCGCGCCAGGGCCTGTGGCGCTACCGCTGAGTCATTACTGCCGGGGGGCACACATGAAGCTACGGCTTTGCTCTCTGCTGCTTGCCTGCGCGATCGCTGCGGCAATGGCCGGGCCGGCCGCTTCCGAGGACACGATCAAGCTCGGCACCTCGCGGCTCCTCGCCTACACCGCCGTGCCGATCATGCTGGACAAAGGCTTCTTCGCCGAGGAAGGCCTCAAGGTCGATCTCGTGGTGTTCGATTCGGCCCAGCCGATCACCATTTCGGTGGTGTCGGGCGATGCCGATTTCGGCGTGGGCGGCCTGTCGGATATCGACGCGATCACCGACCGCCGCGTCGCGCAAGTGCTGCCGAAATCGCCGTAGCTCAGCCGGCGAAGCTGAACCGGAAGCCGCTGCCCGAGGGCGCGAGGTAGCCGCCCGAGGGATGCGGGAAATGCGCCGGCAGCACGAGCGCATGCCCCTCGGCGCAGCGCTCGAGAAAGGCGCGCCGCGTCCTGGCCGAAAGCGCCCGGTCGGTGCAGAAGCAGCTGCTGATCTCGGGCTCGGCGCATTGCACCGCGGTGTGCATGAGATCGCCCGAAAGCGCCGCCTCCTGGCGCCCCGAGCGGATGCGCAGCGCGACGTGGCCGGGCGTGTGGCCGGGCGTCGGATCGAGCCAGGCCTCGTCGTCGAAGGCGTAATCCATCGCCACGAAATCGCACTGGCCGGCCGCCACCACCGGCAGCACGCTGTCCTCGATATGCCCGTCGGTCGAGTAGGCCTTGCGCTTCTCCTCGTCGCGCCAATGGTCCCACTCGGCCTTGGTGATGAGATAGCGCGCGCGCGGAAATGTCGGGACCCAGCGCCCGTTCAGAAGCCGCGTGTTCCAGCCGACATGGTCGATGTGGAGGTGCGTGCACAGCACGAAGTCGATGTCCTCCGGCCGGAAGCCAGCATCGGCGAGGCGCTGGAGCCAGGGCCGGTTCTGGTGGTGGAAATGCGGGCGCGACGGCCGCTCCTTGTCGTTGCCGCTGCACGTATCGACCAGGATGGTGCGGCGCTTGGTCTTGACGACATAGGCCTGAATGGCGATCACGAGTTTCTGGGTTGCGGGATCGAGATGCTTGGGCTCGAGCCAGGAGCGATGCTGCTCGAGGCGCTCCTTCCCCAAATCGGGATAGATGAAGGCCGGATCGAACATCGGCAGCGAGAATTCCGGGATGCTGCTGATCTCGACATCGCCGACACGCCACTTGAACCCGTTCTCCATCGCGCCCTCCCGCGTCCAATCGGGGCGAGCCTAACATCGCCGCCGCCCGCCCGCCAATGTGTGGCGCGAGCGGGCGCTTTCGGCTAAGCGTGCCGCAACCGGGGAGAGAACATGGCGCGGTTCGAGGGCACGGAAACCTATATCGCGACCCAGGATCTGCGCGTCGCCGTCAATGCCGCGATCGCGCTCGAGCGGCCGCTTCTGGTGAAGGGCGAGCCCGGCACCGGCAAGACCATCCTGGCGCACGAGATCGCCAAGGCGCTGGCGGCGCCGCTCATCACCTGGCACATCAAATCGACCACCAAGGCGCAGCAGGGACTTTACGAGTACGACGCGGTGGCGCGGCTGCGCGACGGGCAATTGGGCGAAGCGCGCGTCCACAACATCCGCAACTACATCGGCCGCGGCAAATTGTGGGAAGCATTCGCAGCGGACGAGCGGCCGGTGCTGCTGATCGACGAGATCGACAAGGCCGACATCGAGTTCCCGAACGACCTTCTGCTCGAGCTCGACCGCATGGAATTCTATGTCTACGAGACGCGCGAGACCGTGGTGGCAAAGCAGCGCCCGGTCGTGCTCATCACCTCGAACAACGAGAAGGAGCTGCCGGACGCGTTCCTGCGGCGCTGCTTCTTCCACTACATCCGCTTCCCCGACCGCGACACCATGGCGCGCATCGTCGAGGTGCATCATCCGCGCTTGAAGCAGGCGCTTTTGAAGGAGGCGCTCGACGTTTTCTACGAGGTCCGCGACGTGCCCGGCTTGAAGAAGAAGCCGTCGACATCGGAGCTGATCGACTGGATCAAGCTCCTGCTGGTCGAGGACATCTCGCCCGAAGTGCTGCGCACGCGCGACCCGCAAAAACTCATCCCGCCGCTGCACGGCGCGCTCCTGAAGAACGAGCAGGACGTGCAGCTGTTCGAGCGCCTCGCGTTCCTGCACCGGCGCGAGCGCGGCCAGTCCTGATGTTCACCGGCTTCTTCCTCGAGCTGAAGCGGGCGCGCGTTCCCGTTTCGCTGAAGGAGTATCTGACCTTGATGGAGGCGATGCAAAAACACGTCGCCGGCCACTCGGTCGAGGAATTCTACTACCTCGCGCGCGCGACTCTGGTGAAGGACGAGCGCAACATCGACAAGTTCGACCGCGTCTTCGCGCAGCATTTCCAGGGCCTCGAAGCGGTGGCCGAGGCCGCGCTCGTGCCGGACGAGTGGCTCCAGCAGCTGGCCGAGCGGCTCTTCACCGAGGAGGAACGGCGCGAGATCGAGGCGATGGGCGGGCTCGAAAAGCTGCTCGACGCGCTGCGCCAGCGTTTGGCCGAGCAGAAGGGCCGGCACGAGGGCGGCAGCAAGTGGATCGGCACCGCGGGCACCTCGCCCTTCGGCGCCAAGGGCTACAACCCCGAGGGCGTGCGCATCGGCCAGGAAGAAGGCCGCGAGGGACGCGCCGTAAAAGTCTGGGACAGGCGCGAGTTCAAGAATCTCGACGGCGAGGTCGAGCTCGGCACGCGCAATCTGAAGCTCGCGCTGCGGCGCTTGCGCCAGTTCGCGCGCGAGGGCGCGGCCGAGTTGCTCGACCTCGACGACACGATCCGAGCGACTGCGAAGAATGCCGGCTGGCTCGATCTCCGCCTCGTGCCGGAGCGGCACAATGCGGTGAAGGTGCTGCTGCTGCTCGACATCGGTGGCTCGATGGACGGGCATGTGCGCGCCTGCGCCGAGCTGTTCTCCGCGGCGCGCACCGAGTTCAAGCACCTCGAACATTTCTACTTCCACAACTGCCCCTACGAGCATCTGTGGCAGGACGCACGGCGCCGCCACGTCGAGAAGACGCCGACGATGGAGGTGCTGCACCGCTTCGACCAGGGCTGGAAGCTCATCCTGGTCGGCGACGCGACCATGGCGCCCTACGAGATCGCCGAGCCCGGCGGCAGCGTCGAGCATTGGAACGCCGAGCCGGGCGAAGCGTGGCTGCAGCGCCTGACGATGACCTATCCCAAATCGGTCTGGCTCAACCCGGTGCCCGAGCGCTACTGGCCCGGCACGCCGTCGATCGCGATGGTGGCCAAGCTCATGGACGCCCGCATGTTTCCCCTGACGCTCGACGGCATCGACCGGGCGGCGCGCGCGTTGCAGCGCTAAGAGATTTTAGCGCAGAGCACGCAGGGGAGCCCTTCGCCCTGGGACGTTGTCGCGCGCGCGTCCGGTCCGTTATGGTGCGGGTGCGAAGGAATGGGGTAGAGGCTCATGGACACGCTCAACGACGCGATCGATCCGGCGCTGGTGAAATTCGGCGTGGGCCAGCCGGTGACGCGCAAGGAGGACCCGACCTTGCTGCGCGGCGAGGGCCGCTATACCGACGACGTCAACCTGCCGGGCCAGGCCTACGCCGTGATGGTGCGCTCGCCGGTGGCGCACGGCACGATCCGGCGCCTGGTACTCGACGACGCGCGCAAAATGCCGGGCGTGCTCGGCGTCTATGGGCCGGCCGATCTCGAAGCGGCCGGGTTCCAGCCGTTGAAAAGCCCATTCTCGGCGCAGAACCGCGACGGCACGCCGTGGCGTCATGCCGGCCGGCCGGCGCTCGCCAAGACGCGCGTGCGCCATATCGGCGAGCCCGTGGCCTTCGCCGTCGCCGAGACCGTGGCGCAGGCGAAGGACGCGGCCGAGGCCGTCATCTGCGACATCGATGCGCTGCCGGCGGTGACGTCGGCATCGGAAGGGGCGAAGCCGGGCGCGCCGCAGCTTCATCGACGAGGCGCCGGGCAACATCCTCCTGGATTTCAATTACGGCGATGCCGCCAAGGTGGCGGAAGCCTTTGCCAAGGCGGCGCATGTCACGAAGCTGAAACCCATCAGCAACCGCATCGTCGTCAACGCGATGGAGCCGCGCGCGGCGGTCGGCAGCTTCGACGGCAAGAGCGGGCGCTACACGCTGACGCTCGGCTGCCAGGGCGTGTGGGGGCTGCGCGCCAATCTGGCGCCCGTGCTGGGCGTCGCGCCCGACAAGCTGCACGTGCTGTCGCATAATGTCGGCGGCTCGTTCGGCATGAAGTCGCAGGTCTTTCCGGAATATCCCTGCGTCCTTTTCGCCGCGCGCGCGCTGTCCCGGCCGGTGAAGTGGACGGACGAGCGCTCGGGCAGCTTCGTCTCCGACAATCACGGCCGCGACCACGAGATGGAAGCGGAGCTCGCGCTCGACAAGGACGGGCGCATCCTCGCGCTGCGCCTGACCGGCTTCGGCAATGCCGGGGCCTATCCGATTGCGCCGCTGCCGTACTCGGTCAACGCGGTGAAGAACGTGGTCGGCGTCTATCGCACGCCGCTGCTTCGAGGTGACCTCGAAGGGCGTCTATACCAACACGCAGCCGGTCGGCCCCTATCGCGGCGCAGGGCGGCCCGAGGGCAACTACTACATGGAGCGGCTGATGGACGCGGCCGCCGACGAGATGGGCATCGACCGGCTCGAGATCCGGCGGCGCAACTTCATCCCGCCCGAGGCGATGCCGTACAAGGCGCCGTCGGGCTCGTCCTATGACAGCGGCGAATTCGCCTCGGTGCTGGAAGCGGCGCTCAAGACCGGCGACTGGAGCGGCTATGCCGCCCGCAAGCGCCAGAGCGAGGCGCACGGCCAGCCTGCGCGGGCTCGGCATTGCGAGCTATCTCGAAGTGACGGCGCCGCAGGGCAAGGAAATGGGCGGCATCCGCTTCGAGGCGGACGGCAGCGTCACCATGATCAGCGGCACGCTCGATTACGGCCAAGGCCACGCCTCGCCGTTCGCGCAGATCGTGGTGAGCCGGCTCGGCATTCCGTTCGAGCGGCTGCAGCCTGTTGCAGGGCGACAGCGACCAGCTCCTGTTCGGCGGCGGCACCGGCGGCTCGCGCTCGGCGATGATGGGCGGCACCGCGCTCCTCACCGCGTGCGACAAGGTGATCGAGCAGGGCAAGCAGCTCGCCGCGCATTTCCTCGAAGCTTCCGTTGCCGACATCGAGTTCAGCGAGGGCAAGTTCCGCATCGTCGGCACCGACCGCTCGATCGGCATCATGGAGGTGGCGCAGCGCGTGAAGCAGGGTGCGAAGCTGCCGGCCGAGCTGCCGCAGACGATCGACGCCTCGCTCGTCATGGAGACGCCGCCCTCGGCATATCCCAACGGCTGCCACATCGCCGAGGTCGAAATCGATCCCGACACCGGCACGGTCAGCGTCGTCAAATATGCGATGGTCAACGATTTCGGCAATCTGCTGAATCCGCTCCTGGCGGAGGGCCAGGCGCATGGCGGCGTCGTGCAGGGGATCGGCCAGGCGCTGATGGAGCGCACGGTCTATGACCGCGAGGGCCAGCTCATCAGCGGCTCCTACATGGACTATGCCATGCCGCGCGCCGACGACGCGCCGAGCTTCGAGTTCGGCAGCCATCCGGTGCCGGCGACGACCAATCCGCTGGGCGTCAAGGGCTGCGGCGAGGCGGGCTGCGCCGGCGCGCTTGCCGGCGGTGATGAACGCGGTGATCGACGCGCTGAAACCCTATCGCGTGCGCCATATCGACATGCCGGCGACGCCCGAGCGGGTGTGGCGCGCCATTCGCGAGGCGCGCGCATGATCCTCGAAATCGCCCAGATCGACGTGAAGGCGGGGCTCGAATCCGAGTTCGAGGCCGGCGTCAAGAAAGCCGTGCCGATCTTCCAGCGCGCCAAGGGCTGCAAGGGGCTGGAGCTCAAGCGCTCGGTCGAAAAGCCGCGGCGCTATCGCCTGCTCGTCTCGTGGGAGACGCTCGAAAACCACACGGTCGATTTCCGCGGCTCGCCGGATTTCGCCGAATGGCGCAAACTGCGTCGGCCACTGTTTCGAGACCGCGCCCGAAGTCGAGCACGTCGAGGCGACGCTCAAAGGGTTCTAGAGGGGGGGCGCCGCGCGCCCTCACCCTCCCATCGCTGCGCGACGGGTCCCTCCCTCTCCCCGGAGGGGAGAGGGTTCAAGTAATATGCCGCAGATGGCCCAGGCAACGGAGGCACTTCCGCCGCGCGGACTGGCTCTTGTCGGACGCGAAGTGCTGACCGGCATCGCCCAGGTCGCGACCGCGGTGCCGTCCTGCCTCGCCGCCGGCGTTCTGGCCTTCGCCCCCTTGGGTCCGAGCTATGTCGCGGCGGGCGTCGCGGCGGGCCTGTGCTGCGCCATCTTCGCGGCACCCGCAGCGGCCTTGGCCTCGGGCACGCCGTGGCTCATCCCCTCGCCGCGCTCGAGCACCGCCGTGATCCAGGCGAGCCTGCTCGCGACGCTGTGGCACATTCCCGCGCTCGCCGATCCGCACCTCGCGCTCGCGGCGCTCGCCCTCTGCATCCTGCTCGCAGGCCTCATGCAGATCCTGTTCGGCATGGCCGGCATCGCGCGCATCGTGAAATTCACGCCGCATCCGGTGCTGGCCGGCTTCCTCAACGGCGTGGCGCTGCTGCTGTGCCTGCCGCAGCTCGAGCGCTATGTGACGCTCGGCCCTTCCGGGCCCGGCATCGTCCATCCGTTCATGCTGGCCTTCATGCTGGCGCTTGCGGGCGCCACGATTTACGGGCGCAGGTTCGCGCTCAGGGTGCCGGGCGCGCTGTTCGGTCTTACGACCGGCATCGTCACGTTCTACGCCGTGAAGGCGATCGTGCCGGAGCTCGATCTCGGCCCCACCATGGGCTCGCCCGGCTTTGGCCGGACGTTCTTGCCGGCGCTGCCGTTTCTCGGCGTGAACCTGGCCGATGTCTCGGGAAAGATCGTGCCGCTTCTTCCCGATCTCGTGCTCACTGCATTGAGCCTCGCGATCGTTGCGACGTTCGACACGCTTCTGACCTTGCGCGTCGCGCAGAAGCAGGCGGGAAGACCGCTCCATCCGTCGCGCGATCTCGTGGCGAACGGCATTGGCAATTGCGTCGCGGCGTTGACCGGCGCGCTTGCCATGCAGCTTTCGCCCAATGTCGTCTTGAACGCGCTGAAGAGCGGCGGGCGCACTTCCCTGACGCCGATCGTGGGCGGCGCCCTGCTGCTCGCGATCGTGCTGACGCTGTCGCCCGCCATCGGCGCGATTCCGATCGTGGTGCTGTCGTCCACCGTCCTCGCCAACGGCATTTCGTCGTTCGACCGCTGGAGCCTGCGGCTTCTCCTCGACACGCTCTTGAACCGCGGCCGCGTCGCGCGGCGCCACGCTTGGCACGACGTCCTGGTCGTGCTCGTCGTCATGAGCATCACCGCGAGCGGCGCGATCGTCGCCGGCGTGCTCGCGGGCGCGGCGCTCGCCTGCATCATCTTCATCGCCAACATGAGCCGGCCGATCCTGCGCCGGATGGCGCGCGGCAACGAGATCGTCTCGAAGCGCGTGCGGCCGGCGGACGCTCAGACGGCGCTCTTGGCGACCGGCCGCCGGCGCGCCGTGCTCGAACTGCAGGGCGTGCTGTTCTTCGGCAACGCCGACGATCTCGCCGACCGCATCGTCACGCTTCTCGACGAGGCGGACATGGTGACGCTCGACATGCATGGCATCACCGACATCGACATTTCGGGCGCGCAGGTCCTGCACGAGATCGTGGCGAACGCGCGGCGCCGGCAGAAATGGCTGATCTTCTGCAACGTGCCGCCGGATCTGACGCGCACGACCGGCGAGCTTGCCCGCGGCGACGGCCGCTTCGGCGCGCGCATCATGCAGGATCTCGACAGCGCGGTCGAATGGATGGAGGAGGAAGCGCTCCGCCGCCATTCCGGGAACCTGCCGCTCATCGACGAGCTTGCGCTCGATGAGCTCGACTTCACCCAGGGGCTCGACGCGGACGAGCTGGCGCTGTTGCGCTCGCGTCTCGTTTCGCGCGCGTTCCGGCCGGGCGAGACGATCTGCGTCGAGGGCGACGCGGCCGACCGGCTGTGGCTTCTCACCAAGGGCTCGGTGAGCGTGCGCATGGCGTTGCCGGGCGGCGAGGCGGTCCGCGTCGCGAGCCTCGCCATGGGGACGGCGGTCGGCGAGATGGCGCTCCTCGGCACTGGACGCCGCTCGGCCTCGGTCGTGGCCGACGACGACGTGCTGTGCTGGGAGCTCGAGGAAAAGGCGTTCCGCGCGCTCCTCGACGAGCATCCGCGGATCGCGAGCAAGGTGCTTGCCAACATCGCGCGCGAAATGGCGCGGCGCGTGCGCCTCACCTCGGAATATCTGCGCCACGCACTCGGCTAGGGAGACACGCTCATGCTGTTCATCCTGCTTTTCCTCCTTGCGCTCGCGACGCCGGCCGAAACCGCGGAGCCATTGACCGAGATCGGCATCGGCATCGCGCCGGTGGTTCCCGATGCCTCGACGTTTCTCGCGATCGACGAGGGCTATCTGCGGGAGGCGGGCTTCACCGCCCGGATCGAGAAGGCAAACTCCGCCGCGACGCTCGTCCCGTTTCTCGCCAGCAACCGGGTCCAGGTGGTGCAGGGCGGATTGTCGTTGGGATATTTCAACGCTGTGGCGCAGGGGCTGCCAATCGTCATCGCGCTCGATTCGAGCTCGACGCCGGTCAACAGCACGATCATCGTGCGCTCGGACATATCCAGCCAATTCAAGACGCCGCGCGACCTGAAGGGCAGGCGCGTCGCCATCGTGGCGCCGGGATCGATCCCGGAATACGCCGTCGGCAAAGTGCTCGAATCCGAAGGGCTTACGCTCAAGGACATAGACATCAAGTACATCCCGTTCCAGGACATGGGCGCGGCCTTCGCCAACGGCGCGATCGACGCGGCGCTCGAAGTGCCGCCCTATACCGAGCCGATCCTGAAGCAGGGCCTCGCCAAGGCCTGGATCGATCCCGACAGCGTCATCCGGCCGAGCCCCACCATCACCGTCGCCTACATGGTCAATACCGATTGGGCGGCGCAGAACAAGGCGGCGGCGCACCGCCTCATGCTCGCCTTCGCCAAGGCGGGGCGGGAATATTGCGACGCCTATCACCACGGGCCGAACCGCGAACAGGCGGTCAACGAGCTGGTCAAGAACAAGATCATGGACGATCGCGGCCTGCTCGAGACCATGGCGTGGCAGTCGCGCAACCCGAACGGCCGCGTCAACGCGGCGGCGCTCGCCGATATCCAGGACCTGTTCTTCCGCGAGGGCAAGCTCGCGAAGAAGGCGCCCGAGGAGAAGCTTCTCGATCCGAGCTACGCCGAGGAAGCCGCGCAAAAATTCGGCCCCTTCACGCCGCAGAACGCGGCGAGCACGCTCAAGGGGTGCCGCTGAGTATCACCCGCCCAGAAAATCCTTCGTCCAGGACTTGTGCTGCGCATCGCGTGTGATGCGCTTCATGAAATCGTCGGGCGGGAGGCCCTGGATGGCGGCGGGCGCGATGCCGTCGCGCAGCGCCTTCATCGTGTCGTGAACAGCGCGTGCCGCAACCTGGATCGCGAGATGGCCCTGGAGGCAGACGCGCACACCATGTTGCGCAAGCCAGGCGCGGTCGGCGAGCCCCGCCTTCAATGTCCCGAGCACGATCGGGCATTTGACCGCGGCTGAAGCCGCCTCGATCTCCTCGCGTTTCGTGACGCCGGCGAGGAAGACGGCATCGACGCCCACGGCCTCGTAGGCCTTGATGCGGCGCAAGGTATCCTCGATGCCGCTGATCGAGGGCGCGCTGGTGCGGCCGACGATGACGAGGTTCGGGTCCTGGCGGGCGGCGAGCGCCGCGCGCATCTTGCCGATGCCTTCCTCGAGGCTCACGAGCCGCGCCTTCGCTTCGCCGAATCCGGCGGGCAGCGCCGTGTCCTCGATGGTGAGGCCCGCCACGCCCGCGGTCTCGAGCTCCAAGACCGTGCGCATGACATTCAAGGCATTGCCGTAGCCGTGGTCGGCATCGACCAGGAACGGCAGCTCCGCGGCGCGCGCGATGCGCAGCGCCTGCGCCGCGAACTCGCTCAGAGTGAGGAGCACGATGTCGGGCGCGCCGAGCACCGTGAGCGAGCCGGTCGAGCCCGCATACATTCCCATCTCGTAGCCCAGATCCTCGGCGATGCGCACCGAGAGCGGGTCCCACACCGAGGCCGGAAAGACGCAAGATCCCGCCGCAAGTATCGCGCGAAAGCGCTCGCGCCGTTTGGTCCAATGCATCAGTGGCCTCGCTTTTCTGCGATGAGGGCATGAAGCCGCTCGGGCGCGAGCGGCAGGTCGGTGACGGCAACGCCCAGGTGGGCGAGCGCGTCGTCGATGGCGGATGCGATCGCGGCCGGGGCGGCGATCGTGCCGCTTTCGGCCGCGCCCTTGACGCCCAGCGGGTTCATCGGCGACGGCGTTTCCATGTGGTGGATTTCGATCCGCGGCAGCACCGTGGCGGATGGCAGAAGATAGTCGCCATAGCTCACGGTCAAGGGCTGCCCCGCCTCGTCGAAGCGCGTCCATTCCAGAAGCGCTGCGCCGATGCCGTGCACGACGCCGCCCAGCGCCTGCCCCTCGACGCCGTCGCGATCGATCATCCGCCCGCAATCGTGCACCACGACATAGCGCACAAGGCGGACGAGCGCGGTCTCGAGATCGACTTCGACCTCGGCGACGTGCGTGCCGTTGCAATAGGCGAGGCCCAAGGGCTGATATTCGGCCCGCGCCGCAAGGCCGGGTGTCATGCCGGCGAGCAGCGGGAATCCGGGCGTGCCGCTCAAGGCGCGCGCGACCGCGCCGAGCGGCACCGCCACCTGATGTGCGCCCTTGACGCGCACCATGCCGTCCGCGAGCTCCAGATCCTCGACCGCCGCCTCGAGCATGTGCGAGGCGCAGGCGAGCGCCTTTTGCCGCACGTCGAGCGCGGCGCAGTGGAGCGCGTTTCCCGCGGTCACGGTCTGGCGGCTCGCGAATGCGCCCATGCCGAGCGGGATTGCATTCGTGTCGCCGGCGATGACGGAAATCTCCTCGGGATTGACGCCCAGCACCGAGGCTGCGACGCGCGCCAGCATCGCGCGCAATCCCTGGCCCTGGTCGGTGGCGCCGGTCGCGATCGCGATTCGGCCCGAGGGGCCGATCGACAGGCCCGCGCTCTCGAACGGCCCGCGCCCGGTCGCCTCGACATAGTTCGCAAGCCCGATGCCGATGCATCGCCCCTGCCGCGATGCGGTTTCCTTGCGCGCCGGAAAATCGGCCCAGCCCGATGCTTCGAGCGCGCGGCGCTGGCATTCGGGGTAATCGCCGCTGTCATAGACCATGGCGGCGCCGTCGCGCTGCACGATCGGCGTGCGGTAGGGCATCGCTTCGGCCGCGATCAGATTGCGCCGCCGCACTTCATCGCGCGGGAGGCCTGCGGCGCGGGCGATCATGTCGAGAAACCGCTCCATCACGAACGTTCCCTGCGGCCGGCCGGCGCCGCGCGTCGCGGAAGCGGGTGCGAGGTTCGTGAGACAAAGCTCGATCTCGAGGCGATAGGCCGGCAGCACGTAAGGCCCGACCAGGTTGGTTGCGGCGTTATAGGGGAGCGCCACGCCATAAGGCGTCGCCGCGCCATGGTCGTGGCAGAGCCGGCCGCGGATCGCGAGCAACCTGCCGTCGGCATCGGCCGCCGCTTCCATGTCCCAGTCCTGACGCCGCTCCTGGGTCGCGGCCAAAAAATTCTCGCGCCGGTCCTCGATCCATTTGATCGGGCGGCCGAGCAGCAGCGTTGCGGCGGCAAGCGCCAGTTCCTCGGGATAGAACGGCGCCTTGGGGCCGAAGCCGCCGCCGGTTTCCGGCACGACGACGCGGACGCGATGCTCCGGCAATCCCAACGCCTCGCACAGCACGGATTTTCCCCGGTGCGGCATCTGCGTGTTGACGAAAAGCTCGAGCGCGCCCTCGGCATCGATGCGGGCGATGATGCCGCGCGTCTCGATCGCGTGGCCGCCGCCCTTGTCGAGACGGAAGCGCGCCGCGATGCGATGCGCCGCGCGCGCGAAGGCGCCGTCGACGTCGCCGTAATCGATGCGGTGCCGCGCCACGAGATTGTCCGGGCAATCGAGCCGGGCCTTGGGCGCGCCCGGCTCCAACCCCGCGCGCGGATCGAGCACCGGGGGCAGCGGGTCGAGGTCGAGCGCGACCAGCGAAGCCGCGTCCTCGGCCGCGCGGCGGCTCGAGGCCAGGACGAGCGCCACCGGCTCGCCGACATAGCAAAGCTCGCCCGGCGCGAGCGCGTAAGGATCGACGTGGAAGCGTATCGCGGACGAGGGGATCGCGAGCGGGATGCGGTCGCAAGTCAGAAGCGGGCGCAGGTCGGCGTGCGCAAGAACGGCGCGCACGCCCGGCATCGCGCGCGAAGCAGCCATGTCGATGCCGCGCAGGCGCGCATGCGCCGCCGGGCTGCGCACGAACGCGGCATGGAGGAGGTCCGGCAGCGCGAGATCGTCGATGAATTTTCCCGCGCCGCGCAGCAGCGCCGTCACGAGCCGGGAAGGGGCCGGGCGTAGCGCTTGTCAACGATCGAAGCGCCGTCGATCTCCTGCTTCACCAGACCTTGGGATTTGTAGAAGCTCACCTGGCGCAGGATGTCCTTCTCGTCGAGCCGTCCTTCTGCATCGACATAGGGAATGCCGAGCTTCACCTCGTCGACCGTTTGCTTGGTATATTTGGCGAGGATCCGGATCATCGCGTCGGTCTTGGGGCCGCTCGCCGGTTTGCCGTCGGGCGATGTCGTCGCGTCGTGATAGTCGCGCGCGCCCTTGCGGTAGGCGCGCAAAAAACGCTCGACCGTATCGCGCCGCGTGTCGGCCGCGTGCGTGCCGGTGAAGACGATGCCGAACTGCCACGGCGCCTCGTCGCCGACCCAGCCGATGAGTTTTATGTCGCCGCGGTCGAGCAGGGGGAGCATGCCGGGCGTCATCGACACCGAGCTGAAATCGGCCTTGCCGCCGGTCAGGGCCGTGACGATGTTCGGGATCGTCTGCAGCGACAGCACCTCGATCGACTTGAAGTCGAAGCCGTATTTCGCGGCGAGGATGGCGCCCACGACATAGATCGGCGGCGCGGCCTTGGTGGTGACGCCGAAACTGTGCCCGCCCAGATCCTTCACGCTTCTGAGGCCGCCGTCCCAGGCGTGGCGCGAGGCGAGCAGCGCCTGGAGCCGAAAGCCCGGCGCTTCGTGCGCGGCGCCGGCGATGAGCCGCAATTCGCCCTGTCCGGCGAGGTTGTAGAAGGCGCCGGTCACGGCGGCGACGCCGAAATCGATGGCGCCCGACACGGTCGCGACCGCGACCGGCGCCGCCGCATCGAAATAAACCAGCTCCGCCGGCACGCCTTCCGCCGCGAAATATCCCCGCTCCTGCGCCACGTAAATGGGCGCGAACGCATTGACTCCGACGACGCCGATCTTGATGGGCTCGGCCATCGCCGCCTGCGCCCCGAGCATCAGCAGCGCCGCCGCGGCGCATTTCGCAAAGCGGATCATTCTTTTTCCCTCCCCCGGCCTTTTGGCTCCGACCATAGCATCATCGCCGGCACGGAGGGATGAGGGGGTTGCGCCGGGCGCTGGCGAGGGGAAGATGGTCACGGCAGCGAAAAGGACGGCGCATGGCGGACGGCAGCAACATCGAGGGGCGGATCGTCTATGACGATCTGCGCGAGTGGCTCGACTATGCGCGGCGCCTGGGCGAGGTGCGCGATGTCGCGGGCGCCTCGTGGCAGGAGGATATCGGGCTCGCCGCCGAGGCGGTGTTGCGCGCCGAGAACGGCCCGTGCGTCGTGTTCGACGAGATTCCGGGCTGCGCGAAAGGGTTCCGCGTGCTCCTCAACATCTTCGCCGGCACGCGGCGCAACATGACGATGGGCTTTCCCGACAATCTCAACAAATGGGAGCTGAGCCAGGCCTATCGCGAGGCCTATCTCAAGGAGCCGCGGATCGTGCCGCACGAGATCGTGGCATACGGGCCGGTGCTCGAGAACGTGATGATGGGCGAGGATGTCGATGTCGAGAAATTCCCGGCGCCCGTCTGGCACGAGAAGGACGGCGGCCGCTATATCGGCACCGGCACGTACAGCATCACCCGCGATCCCGAGGAGAACTGGCTCAACGCCGGGGCCTATCGCGCGCAGGTGCACGACAAGAAGAGCGTCGGCATCCTCATGGCGGCGGGCCATCACGGCTACATCCACCGCGAAAAATATTTCGCGCGCGGCGAGAAGATGCCGGTGGTGATGGTGCTGGGCGGCGATCCCATGGCCTTCTTCTATGGCGGGATCGAGGCGCCCTATGGCGTGTTCGAGCTCGACATCGTCGGCGGATTGCGCGGGCGGCCGGTGAAGATGGTGAAGGGCCGCGTCACCGGCCTGCCCTTCCCCGCCAATGCCGAGATCGTGCTCGAAGGCTTCGTCGAGCCGGACAAGCGCCACATCGAGGGGCCGTTCGGCGAATGGACCGGGCATTACGCCGGCGGCGCCACCATGGTGCATGTCCTCGACGTGAAGGCGATCTATCACCGCAACGACCCGATCCTGCTGGGCGTGCCGCCGATGGGCGCGGGGCCGGACGAGATGGCGCGCTATCGGAGCGTGCTGCGCTCGGCCACCATCATGCAGTACCTCGCGAACGCGGGCGTGCCGGACGTGAAGCAGGTGTGGTGCCACGAAGTGGGCGGCGCGCGTATGTTCCACGCGATCTCGATCAAACAGCGCTATCCCGGCCACGCGACGCAGGCAGGGCACGTCGCCGCCCAATGCGGCGCTTCGGCCTATGCGTCCAAATACATCGTCGTGGTGGACGACGATATCGACGTGACCGATCTCGACAATCTGCTGTGGGCGATGATCACGCGCACCGATCCCAAGGAGTCGATCCAGTTCATCAGCAATTCCTGGGACTCGCCGGCCGATCCAAGGCTTACGCCGGAGAAGCGCGCGCAGCGCGACATGACGCATTCGGTCGCGATCATCGACGCCTGCCGCCCGTTCCATTGGCGCGACAAGTTCCCGCCGACCAACGCGCCGTCGCCCGAGGTGGCGAAGAAGGCGCGCGAGAAATTCGGCTGGCTGCTGGAGCGATGAAGATGCGTCTTTCGCCTGTGCTGGGTGTCGTCGCGGCGCTGCTGCTCGCGCTGGCATGCTCGAATGCTTCGCGCGCGGCGGAAACGGTAAAAGTCGGCGTCTTCCGCGGCACGTCGGCGTCGGGTGCCGTCTATGTCGCGAAGGAGAAGGGCTATTTCGCGGCGCAGGGACTCGATGTCGAGGTCGTGGTGTTCGACGCCGGCGAGGCGGTGGCCGTAGCATCCGTGTCGGGCGCCATCGATTTCGGCGCGGCCGGCGTTTCGGCGGCGTTCTACAACCTTGCGAGCCAGGGCTCGATCCGCGTCATCTCGGGCATCAACCGCGACGTGCCGGGCTTCCAGGCCGTGGTGCTCGTCGCCTCGAACCGCGCCTTCGATGCGGGCTTGCGCGATTTCAAGGATTTGCCGGGTCGCTCGGTCGCGCTCACCACGGTCGGCTCGACCTTTCACTACGCGCTCGGCCTGGTCGAGGAAAAGCTCGGTCTCGACACGAAGAGCGTGCGCATCGTCGCGGCGCAAGGACTGCCGAACGTCGCCTCGGCGGTGGTCGGCGGCCAGGTCGATGCGGCCGTCATGCCGACGCCGTTCGCAGCGCCGTTGCTCGACAAGGGCGAGGTCAAGCGCGTCGGCTACGTCGCCGACGTGGCACCCTGGCAGGTGGGAGTGCTGTGGTCGAGCACGGCGACGGCGGATAACCGCGGCGAAACGATCCGCCGCTTTCTTGCGGCCTATCGCCAGGGCGTCACCGATTACCACGCCGCCTTCACCGGCCCCGGGGAGACGCGCGCCGACGGCCCGACCGCGGCGCAAGTGCTTGCCATCATCGCCAAGTACACCGGCCAGGCACCGGCGCAGATATCCCACGGCATCTCCTATATCGATCCCGAGGGGCGGATCGACGCGCGCGACATCGCACACCAGATCGACTGGTTCCGCGCGCAGGGCATGCTCAAGGGCGCGATCGACCCGGACACCCTCATCGACCGGCGCTATGCCGTGACGTTGCCGTAAGCCGCGAGACACTTCCTCGGGCTCGCTCAACCCGCGCACGGGATGGAAGCCCAGCGACTGCACCGCGCGGCCGGCAAGCGCCGCTATGTCACGCGGGGGTCGGTCATGGCGCGATGCTAGCACGGCCGTCCCGGCCAAAAACCGGGCAGATGACGGCGCGCCTGCCGCTTTCCGAGGCAGGGACGGGTCAGTCCTGGGCCGGCTGCATCGCCGCGTGGGTCGCTGCGGCGGGGGCTGCGCCCCAGTTCGTATCGCTCGCCTCGATCGCCGTCTCGACATTCTCGAGCGTGCGGTAGGTGCCGACGATGAAGACCAGCATCGCCAGCACGACGGCGACGGCGGTCAAACCGTCATTGAGCCGGGCACAGAATTGCTCGGCGCGGTGTCTGAACGTCCACTTGATCATCGACCCATCACCCATGGCGCGAGACGCCGCCTTTGCCGCGGCGCCCATGAACCCGATGGCGGTTTTGCAAACCCCGTGCCAGCGGCACGGTCGCCAAAACGGGAACGCCGGGCGCGGCAGCGGCGTTTCTCATTTGTGACAGGGCTGACGGCGATCGGGCTTTTGTGCCTTTTCCTTTCGGGCTGCGGCGTTGCGGCCTTTCCGTGCCGCGTCGCCGGCGCCGCCGTGGACATGGTTCCGCTGGTGGGCCATCCCACGGCCACGCCGTTCGACGCCTGCGCCGACGCGATCGACCCCGGCGGCTGAACGGGCAAAATAATTCGAAATAATTCCGGCCCCTGTGAAGTCCTTCACAATCCGCCACGGCGGCGGCGCCGGATAATGCCGCCTCGCGTTCCAGGAGGGGACCATGTCGCAGCACGTGACGCAAAGGCTCGACGCAGCGCTCGATACCGCCGCCGAGCGGATCGCCGAGGGACTGCTGGCCGATATCGACAGCGCGCTCGCGAACCCGGCGGTGCGCGCCGTGGTGGAGGCGGAGCGGCTCGACGCCGAGGTCTTCAATGCCGTGCTGCGCGCGGTGGCGGCAAAATTTGCCGCCTTCGCCCGGCGGCCGCGACGCAGCGCCGCGCGGAAACCCGCGGCCGCGCCCGGCTGAGCCGGCGAGCCGCCTGGGCGCGCTACTTCACGACCAGCACGGCGCAGGGCGCGAGTTGAACCAGGCGGTGCGCTGTGCCGCCAATGATGCGGTCGTAGAAGCCACTGTGCGCGTTGAAGCCGATGACCAGAAGGTCGAAGCGATATGTCTCGATCAATTCGACGATGGCGCGCGTCGGGTGTCCCGCCACGAGGTGCGTGACGAGGGTGATGTCCTTCAGCTTCGCAAGCTGCTTTGCCCGTTCGATCGCCGGCATGAGGCGATGGTCGGCCTCTTCGCGCGCGTCTTCGACTTCGCCGATCGTGGTCGGAACGTAAGGAACTTCCTCCACGGCGACGACATGCAGCTCCGCGCCATATTGACGCGCGAGGTCGATCGCGACCGGCACCGCCTTGGCCGCGCCCTCCGATCCGTCGTCTGCCATCAGAATGCGGCCGAACATGTCACACCTCCTCTTCGATGGGACGGAACTCCGGCTGGAACCACCGCTGCGCGATGAGCGTCGGCACCACCGCGCTCAGGATGACCGCAGTCACCAGGATCGTGTACTGATCCTGGTCGATGATGTGATTGGTGAAGCCGAACAGCGCCGAGATGCTGCCGAAGGTAAGCCCGGTGCACATGAGCAGCGTCGTGTACATACCCTCGCGCGGATCGAATTTGAAGGCCTTTGTCAGCGGCAGGATGCCGACGAACTTCGTCAGCATCTTGAGGCCGAGGCAGGCGGCGATGAGGCCCGCCGCCGAAATGACCGTCTTCGCTTCGACCAATGACCCGGCCTTGAGGAAATAGAACGGCGTCAGGACGGCGAACGCGATCGTGCGCATCCGGTTCGGCAGCTCGCGGTTGCGCAGAAAGGTCGGCGCCATCACCAAGCCGATGAGATAGGCCGGCAGCACCGGCTCGCTGCGCGCGACGCTCGCCAGGCCGCCGAGGCCGAAGAGCACGAGGAACATGAGCTTGATGTCCGGCTCGCTGACCCGCTTGCCTATGGCAGCGAAGAACCACGGCGCGAATTTGAACAAGACCGGCAGAACGATCGCCGTGACGATCACGAAGGCGATGAGCCATATGTTGTAGTTGGCGAAGACGAGGCCCAATGCCAGCACCGTGCCGAGATCGTTGACGAAGCACGCAGTCAGGATGATCTTGCCGATCTCGGTGCGGTTGAAGCCCGTCTCGACCATGACCGCATAGACGACCGCGACCGACGTGGTCGAAAGCGAGATACCGGCAATCTGCGCCTGGGGCCAGGGCCAGCCGAGCCCGTAGCGCGCGAACAGCATCACGCCGAGATAGGGCGCGAAGAAGCCCATAAGGCCGATCGCCAGGGTCGACCGGAAATGCTTGCGCACGACGTTCGGGTCGATCTCGGCGCCGGCGAGGAATGTCAGAAGTATCGCGCCGAAGCCGGCGAGATAATTGAGCCAATCGGTGAGGTGCAGGCCGATGAGATTGCCGGCAAGCGCACCCACCACGATCTCTGTGAGCGCGACTGAGATCCCGAGCCACACCGACGAGAGCGACGCGATGAGCGCAAGCCCGATCCAGAGCGCGGATTGCAGCCAGATATTGTCCACCCAAACCTCCATCCTTAAAGGCCCGATGCGTGGCACCAGGCGGGCCTTGGCTTCGACCGACACGTGACGGAGGCACAAAAAAACCGCCTCACGGCGGGTCTTTGGCGACACCCCCACCGCAATCGTCACGCGGCAGGAGTCATCAGCCCAACGAGGCGATTTCGGGGGACTCCATCCCCATCGCGCGCAAACATAAGGCGCAACGGGAACGGTTGCAACCGCGCGCAAAAATCGCCGAAGGGGTGGCCGGGTTCCTGGATTAACAATCTGGTGCCGACGCGCAGGATCGAACTGCGGACCTACTGATTACGAAACGGGCCACAACACGGTTTCCTGCGCTTTCCTGAAACCATGTGAAACAGGCAATCTTGTGCACTTATCCCTGTCATTAGCTGGTTTATTGTGCTACCCTGTTTCAAGGTTGTTCAGGCAGTGACCTTGAAATCGCTACCCCAAATCGACCCTGGGGTAGCGGCGAGAAAGGGGAGCACATGATCCCGAAGCGTTTCACGGACAAGTCTATTGCAGCGCTGCGTTCGAAACCAGAACGCTATGAGAAGTGGGAAGGCGGCGGGTTCGGCATTCGCGTTTCGCCGCACGGCGTCAAATCCTGGATCTGGCTGTACCGCTTTCAGGGCATGCCGCGGCGCATGACGCTCGGCACGTATCCGGACCTGTCGCTGTCGAAGGCGCACATCAAGCTTGAGCACGCGCGCGAGCTTTTGAAAAGCGGCGTTGATCCCGGCGCAGCCGAGGTCGAGCAGCACAGGGCGGAGCGTGCCGCAGAGACGGTGGGCGAGCTGATCGATTCCTACATAGAGAAATGGGCAAAGCCGAGGAAGCGCAGCGCGAGCGAAGATGAACGTATTCTGGAGAAGGACGTGCGGCCGGCATGGGGACGGCGCAAGGCGAAGGACATCGTGCGCCGCGACGTAATCGCACTCCTCGACAAAATCGCGGAGGACCGGAACGCGCCGATTCAGGCTAACAGGACGCTCGCCGTGGTGCGCAAGATGTTCAATTGGGCCCTCTCGCGTGACATCGTTCCGGCCAGCCCGTGCGCCGCCGTGAAGGCGCCCGGCAAGGAAGTGCGTCGCGACCGCGTTCTTAGCGCCGACGAGATCAAGGGGCTATGGACCGCGCTCGGCAAGGCGGACCTTGCCATCTCGAAGCCGATCCGGCTCGCCCTCAAGCTTCAACTCGCGACCGCGCAGCGCAAGGGAGAGGTGACTGGCGCCGAATGGAGCGAGTTCGACATCGAGGAGGAAAAGGTCTGGACCATCCCGGCGGCGAAAGCGAAAAACGGCATGGCGCATCGTGTCCCGCTGTCGCCGCTCGCGATCGAACTGTTGAAAGAGATTAAGGCCGCGCCGCCCAAAAAGGGGAAACGGAAAAAGGCGCCGATCAGCGAGGGCGAAACGGCCGAGCGGCCGCGCTGGTTGTTCCCATCGCCACGAGGTGGCAAACCCATCACCGGCCCGGCAGTGGATCACGCCATGCGCGACAATCTCGATGAACTTGGCATTGCCGAGGCGACCCCGCACGATCTGCGCCGCACAGCAGCGTCGCACATGACGAGCATAGGAATCAGCCGCCTCGTCGTTGCGAAGCTCCTGAACCATGCCGAGCGCGACGTGACCAGCATTTATGACCGACACAGCTACGATGCCGAGAAGCGGCACGCACTGGAAGCTTGGAGCGCACGGCTCGAAGAGATTGTCGCCGGACGCGCGGCGCGAGGGAACGTCTACACGCTGCCGCCGGCGCGCAGTGCGTAATCGTATCGAGCAACTCACGCAGAACATCGAAATATTATTTCTAAGAGACCCCCTACCAACTCAGCACCCGACTCAGATAGCGTCTCGTTGCGTCTCAAAGGGTGCCTAGCGGTGCCCCCGTTTCCTCCCCGCGTCCAACCAACTCGTGGAGACGACTTGAACGCCGCAGGCCAGTGACGGCCGGCGCAGGGTGCGTTTTGCCTTGCGCCGTGCTCGTCACCACGATTGGGTGATGAACATGCACGATGCGCCATCGACCTTCGATACCGACCGGTTCCTGCGCGAGCCGGAGGTCCGGCGAATGACCGGTCTGAGCAGAGCGACGCGATGGCGGCTCGCCCGCGACGGCAAGTTTCCAAAACCCGTGACGCTATCGCCCGGAGCGAAAGGAACAAGACTCAGTCAGATCACTGCGTGGATGGCCAGCCGGGAAGAAAATTCAGTGGCTCCCCCAGTATCGACGCCGGCGCGACGGAGCAAGCTCGCGCTTATTGCCCGTGATGCAGCGGGAGGTGCGTCGTGACCGCCGCCTCGGCCGCGAGAGAAACAATGGACGGCGACAGGGAGCAGCACCTTCCCGATCCTGAACCGCTTATCGCACCCGGTTCGGCTGCGAAACCGTATCCGCTCGACGCCCTGCCGAGCACGATGCGGGACGCCGTTGTGGCATACCAGCGCTTCGGGCAACAGCCGGAAGCGATGATCGCAGGCTCAGCGCTCTCGACACTTTCACTCTGTGCCCAACCCCTCGCGAACGTCGCGCGTGACCCACATCTCGTAGGCCCGATCTCCATCAATCGCGTCAACGTCGCGGAGTCCGGCGAGCGTAAAACGAGCTCGGACCGAAACATGAGCCGTGCAGTGCGCGAGTGGCAGCGCGAGCAGCGGGAGGCAAAGCAACCATCGCTGGAAAAGGCAGAATCCGCGCTTGCCGCCTGGACCGCGCAGCGGGATGGCATTCTCTCGAAGATCAAGCAACGAGCGGGCCGTCAGCCCAACGATCGCACGCTCGGGATTGAAGAACTGAGGACGCAGTTAGAAGGGCTGGACGCCGCCAAGCCAAAACTGCCGGTACTGGCCCGATTGTTCTACGAGGATGCAACGCCGGAAGCGATGGGCCGGGACATCGCGGAGGGATGGCCCTCTGGGTCCTGGTGGAGCGACGAAGCCGGCGTGGTCATAGGATCGCATGCCATGAGCGAAAGTTCGCTGATGCGCACGCTAGCACTTTGCAATCGACTCTGGGACGGACAGCCTCACGTCGTCGACCGTGCGTCGAAGCCCAGCTTCCAGATCATTGGCCGCCGTTTCACCATTTCCCTGATGATGCAGCCGGCGGTATTCAACAAAATGCTGGAACTTGGCGACGGCCTAGCGCGAGGAATTGGGTTCATTGCGCGATCCCTGATCTCGTGGCCCAACTCCACGATGGGAGGCCGGTTCTACAACGAGGACTTCAAACCAGCGGCATTGGCGCGGTTCAATCTGCGGCTCGGCGAATTGCTCGACCTGCCGTTGCCCACGGTCGGCCCGACGTTAGAGCTTGATCCCCCTGTCTTGAGCCTCGCGTCGGCAGCGAAACGGGTCTGGATCGAATTCCACGACACAACTGAACGCGAGTTAGGTCAGGCGGGGGAATTTCGGGCCATTACCGACTTTGCCGCAAAAACCGCCGAGAACGCCGCTCGGCTCGCGGCATTACTGCACATCTATGAGTTTGGAGTCACGGACGAGATCACGGCAAAGACGATGCAAGCCGCCGCTGCACTCGCGTCGTGGCACCTGAGCGAGGCGAAGCGCATCCTGGTCATGGGGACAATGAGCATGCCGCAATCAGTTGCCGACGCAATGCGCCTTGTCAGATGGATGCAGAGGCCGACGACGGACGGGACCGAACGCTGGGTAGTGTTTCCGCGCGATGTCCTGCGGGAGGGACCAGGCCCCCTGCGTGACAAGGCTCGGCGCGACGCGGCGGTCAAGTTGCTCCTCGAGAAGTACCACCTGCTCGAATCCCATAAGGCAGGCGCAACCCTATGGAGCCTCCACCCGAAATTGCGAGGCGAGGCATGAGTTCAGCCCTCGATCAGTGGCTCACCCCATACCTCCCCGTCGGGCATTCCGCGACACCTGCGACATCTGCGACATCACTCGGAAACCGGCAGAGTTCCGCAGAGATCGATGTCCCCGGTCGCATGCGACATACCGCGACACCGTACCCCGTCTCGACCGTCGGGTCCGACCAGGTCACCGCTCGTCGTAGCGCTCGTGCGACAGCGGAAGTTGCGGAAACCCGTAAGATTTTGGTCCCTGTCGCAAAAGTCGCAACTGTCGCACGCGGCGAAGCCAGTGAAACGCAAAATTGGGCAACGCCTCAGCCGCCGGACCCGGAACCGGCCGAGTGGCCCTCCAGCGCGTGGCACCGCCTGCACGCGGCGAAGCTCAAATATTGGCGCTCGCCAAGGCGCGATCTCATCGGGAAAGTGACGAGTTACACCCCCACTCAGGCGGAGCGGATGGCTTGGCGCGAGCTTGAGTTGCTCTGGCGTCGGCACAATGCCAAGCCACCGCCGCGGGAGACATGTGCTGGATGTGGAGAGCCAATTGGAAACGCCAAATCGCTCGCGCTTGGCGATGGGGCGCGCGTGCATTTCCAAGGGCTCGATTGCCTGATACGCTATGGAAGTCAATGGCGTGGCGAGGCCGCGCGGGCGCTGGTTGCAATGGGAATAACGCCTCCCCGAGAGGAGCGCGAATGACTGACGAACGCCCCATCCTCGAAGGCAGCGGCGCAGAATCTTCGTTGCCGCCACAACGTCGGCCAACATCCACCGAGCGCGTCCGCCACTGCCGCCGCCGGAAACGCGACGGACTCAAACTCGCCCACGTCGAGCTGCGGCAATACGAGATCGCGTACTTCCGCAGGCGAGGCTGGCTACAGACCGAAGGGGAATTGGATCCCTGGGTACTCGGTGACGCGGTGTGTTCGTGGCTCGATGAAGCGATGGCCGGTATCGTGCCAAATTGATCCTCGCGTGCGCGTTAGGCGGCGCACGGGAGGGACACCGGATAATTCTGTGCTCGCCAAAAATCGGGGATTTTCGGTCGCCGTCGGGAAAGTTGTTCCACCCGCTTGCAAGCGCTGCCGAGTCGATGGCGGATTTCCGTCAATTTCACATTTCGGTGCGGGCGGAAAAGATCATTGGAAATGCAACGGTTTTTCCTGTGGCCGCAATTCTGAGGCATCACAGGCGAATTGTCGGTGTCCGCTCACCGCGCGACTCACTTAATAATCGCGTTTCCCGGCACGCGGCAGGAAACGTCGTTGCAGATGACGACGACGCCCTAATAGAGGCGAGAGATCCGGACGGCCCGCTGCACAGAGTCGGGGCGGCGACCCTCACCAACTATTCGATCAGGGCCGCCAATGACGCTCGCGCCGGTCGCCGCTATCTTGTGAGTCGTCAGACAGCCCGGGAGCAAAGTCATGAACGAGCTTGAGCGCAAACTTCTTCTCGCCACCGCCAAAGACATGGTCGGTTTGTTCCAAGATCGAGACGATTTGCTTGTCGGCCTCGTCGCCGCGCTGCTGGACGTTTACCGCACTTTGATTGCAGCCGGGATCGACACAAAGGATTCTGCGCTGGTAAGGCTCGCCGCTCAGCGGGAACAAATTACGTCGGTGATACCGGGCGCAACTGGCGTGAAATCGCTCCAATGGCTGATCGGATCGCTCGAAACAGGGAAACTAGACGCCGCGAAATTATATCGCGAACCGACCGCCGGGACTGCCTAGCTTCTATTAGCGCTGCCAAGCGTCCCACTTCTGGATTCGGTGGTGAGTAGACGGCCATGTGACAACCTCATCCATTTCTGATAGCATGTCTGCCATCAAAGCGGCGTGGTTGCCGTGATTTCCGTCGGCCCGGACTGATACTCCGGGCCGATTTCGTATCGGACAACATTCTAGAGCCGGCGTCCTTGTGGCGCCAGTGCCGGCGCAAAGGGACGCTTCCCATACCTAATTCCGTTGCCATATTCTATGCTCAACCCGATAGGACATGTGGGGCACGCCATGTTGGTCGTCCACATCACGAAAGATGGCCAGCCGCACGACACAAAGGTCTTTTCGACGATGCCAGATGCGCTCGCGTTCGCGCGAAAGGCCGTCCAAGACGATTACGGCGCGAAGGTATACGGCGTGACTGGCACAAATGACCCGCGCGCCGCTAAGGCTGCCATTGAGATGGGCGCGGCGGAACTGGTTGCCGCGCCGACGCGGAAAGCTTCCGAAGCAGAAATCGAGGCGGAGAGAAAGCGCCAAGCGAGGCCAGACCTTCAGGAACTAATCAGCGTCGATGAGATCGACTGGAACGCTTCTGCCTGAGGCGACAACTCACCTGAACGCCCGCTCGAAATCCTCAGCAGTCTCGCCGGCTCGGAACCTCGCGGTTGGGCTTGCGACGCATTTATAAATTACGCCACCGCGAGCGCATTCGTGTTCGCGATGGAAATGGAACTACGCTCGATCATTGGAACGATTCCCCTGCCAACGGAAGAGCGGGAGATCTCTGTGCCAGTCGTAGCGCCTATGTGACTGCGGCGCCGGCTGCTCAGGCTTTCGCGGAACGGGGCCGAACGGGAGCAGCTTCAAAACGACGTGCCCACGTGCGGTCGGAACGAGGACCGCTTCGTCAATCGCGTGCAACTCGACCTGTTCGCCGGTATTATTCTTTATGGCCTGCCGTAGAAGGAATAGGTCCACAGTCGTCCCGGCTGCGGGCCACTCACCAAGTGCCTTCACCGCGGTCCGGATGTTCGCCTGATCCTCGCCAACCCAGAGTTCGTGCGCTCCCGGATCGTATTGCAGCCACACGGGAACGACACTGGTAAACCGCCGTTGACGATGAGTGCCGAGTACGCGCAGTGCTTGCACGAGATCGGCCCTCACGATGGACAATCGCAGTGAGCGCATGGGCGTCCTGCCTCGCAACGGTCATCGCGCACAACCTTAGGGCCGATCGTGCGGATCCCAACTGGAACGGCATCAGCCTAATGTCTCCAGGTACTCCGCCACGACCTGCACTTCGCCGTCGGCCGGTTTGACCACAATTGAATGCAGCGCCTTGTTGTCGGGCCTAAGCGTGACTTCCAGAACTCTGCCGCCCGCCTCCAGCTTCGTCGCCTTCCATCGTTTGAGCGTATAGGAGCCGGTCTCTAAATCTGTCTTTGTCTTGAGCTGGGCGACGATGCGCCGTCCGTCGAGTGAATTTGGCGACAATTGACCGTCGGTCTGAACCGACCGGAATAGACCCCAAGCGTTGTCGGGGATGCCCGGCTCCATCGCGTGACCGACGACTTTTGACACGAACATCTCGGCTTCGAGAGGGCGGCGAGGTACACGAACCCAACCTGATACAACGGGAGAACCCTCGGTGCCCCAGCACGCTACCTTCGCTGCGAGATCATAAACCGGAACCGCTGTCCGGAACTGCTCGTCAGCCCCGATGGAGGTCAACACATGCACTTCGCCCGGACCGGCACCAGGTTGAGGAACTAGAGGTAGGCTTTCGTGACGTCGCAGAAGGTCTTCTATTGCATGAACGGAACGGGTCTCCCACCAGGTGATGTCATTCCGTGAGAGTTCGGTGTTTTCCATAAGCATCAGGAAATGCCATGGTTCAACGTCGTTCTCGGTGAGAATCTCGCACCACCGCCGACCGCGTCGCGCTTTTTCTTTGTCCTTGTCATCGAGCCTGCCCTTCACTTCGACGATCACGTTATGGAAGATTTCTCCGAATTTGGTGCGCACAACAAAATCAGGAAAATAGTGTGCGGTATGGCCTTGCCAGTCGTACGGAATGGAGTAGCCGATACCGTGGCGGTGGTTAAATACCCAGCCGATTACGTCCTGCGAGTCTTCCAAAAGCACGGCCACTCGACGCTCTTCCGGATTCGTCCCAGCGAGGCGCTGGAACGGTGACTTTTTGAGGTGCTCCAGCACGTTTTGTCTCAGCGCCTGGTAGCCGTTGATCTGCGATACTTGGCGCACCGAGAGGTCCGCTGTGGCCGCCCGGAGCGATGCTTGAATCGCATCATGGATTGGAAGAGGAGCGCTCCTCGTACCGCCTCGACCACCTCTGGTCGTGACAAATTTCCGAGAGCAATCGTGGCGTCGGCTGGATCCTCTACTTCGTCGAAGCGGATCGGGATTCCCGCTGGCAGGGCGAACGTCTTGCGCTCCAAAAACTCCCGTACCACGTCCTTTACGGAGTTCTTATGCGCGTGTGCGACGCGCAATTCCCGAAGGAGCGGGATGGCGTAGGCCATTTCAATTATGTGATCAAAATCCCGGTAAGACGGTTCGGCTGGCAACGTGAACTCCTGTCCTTCCCGCTCACCCATCTGGAGCGCGGTCTTGAGCCAGGTTTTGATAAACGTGCTATCAATTCTGGTAAGCCACGGGAGGCGCGGTGCCAAGCCGGGCAGCTTTCCAACGTTCAAATCGCTGCGCCACTCTCTAGCACCAGAGCGAGGTTCGCCAACGCGGACTAAGCGCACATCGACGGCCTCTCGTGCCTCCTCCTCTTCAACCGGCGGTATCGCAACGTACTCAGGCCGATGGTCAATTTCATCTTTGCCCTTGCGCTCAATCAGGTCGTCGATCTGATCGAGGATTTCCTCGAACGACGGATGTTCGATGACGTATAGCTCCTCAGGCGTCATCACGGCTGAGCCGTCATCTTGAATTTCTGGCCGGTGCATCTTGCGCAGGCCACGCCCGAGCGTCTGCTCGGTCAGCGTCCGGGAGCCGCACGGGCGCAACGGAACGATGACCTTCACGTTCTGGACATCCCATCCCTCTTTAAGCATCATCACGCTGATGACGACATTGAACGGGTTAGGTACCGTCACGATGTTGCCGTCGACATCGAGATGTTCGATTTCATCCCGGTCGATAGCGTTTACAGCCGCGCGGACCTTTTCCCACTCGGCTTCGTTGGACTCTTCCTTCTGGCCGATGTGTATTTGCACCACCGTCGAACGAGGGATGCCGTCTTCGCCGTTTTCTATGAAGAGTGTTTCACCATCCTGGGGTGCGACATAGCCTTTCAATGGCTTGCCGATTAGATCGTCGCGCGTGGCCTGACCGAATGTGAGGAAGTTGGCGACTTCCGCAGCCTCGCCCTTGTCACTACACAGCACAAAGAGAATCGGCTTCCGCGAGTCTCCTTCCGCGCGAAGTTGGTCCCGAACCTTCTTCCACCGTTCGATGCCGGTGGCGAGGAGGTGTTCGTATTTCTTCCACGCATTCGGCGCCGCAAGCTGCACCAGTGGCAGCGGCTCGCCGGTACGCTCGTTCTTTACCTCCACTCGTTCCAGGATCGGTTTTTTGACGATCCCATCTCGAATGGCCTCGGCGAGGTCGTAGGTAACAACCGTGTGCCGGAACAGTTCGTTCTCCTTGAAGTGGACGTCTTGTTGCCCCTCTTTCGTCTTCTTTTTGGTCTGGGTGGTCGTTCCGGTCTCTTGGAAGAGCGTTGCCGAGAGGTCTATCTGGAGCCCCACACGGCCGGGGGCGTTCTCGCTCCCGTTCAGCTTGCGGATCGACCTGATCCAAGCCATTGCCTCCGCCTCTTCGTCGCTGGCGGCGGCCTTCTGCTTCGCCTTCTCCTCGAACGCGGCATGGCCTGGCTCGTCCCAGACGTGATGTGCTTCGTCGTTAAGGACGAGGATGCCCTTGGACCTGGCGAACCTTTCCAGTAGCGGGGACTTCACCGCCTCCAACTTCTCAGGTTCAGGATCACCGAACAGGATTTGCGTCTGCCGGTCCAGCATCGGGTCGGATGGTTTCTCTAGGTCTTCCCGCGAGCGGAGGAGCTGGTGGTAGTTCGTCACCACGAGCGCCCCCTCGTCCGGATCGAGCTGTCGGGGGCAGGTACTCGGCTCGTAGACTTTCAAATCCCAGAACCGCTCTAGCTCGGGTGGCACTACCGGGTCGGCCGAGAAGACCGACGCGTCCCGAACTGGGGCGAAGTCCTGGAGCAGCCTGTCCTTCACGAAAAGGCCGGGAGCGATGAGGATCGCGTGGCGGCCAATGCCAAGCGTGTTGTCAGGCTCACATACAGCGTTCAAGTAAGACCAAGCAATGATAAGACTCATCATCTTGGTCTTGCCCGAACCGGTGGCGAGTTGGCCGCCGAGCTTGGTCCATGGATCGCGCTGGTCGGCCATCTTCTCGACGCCCGCGAGGGCGTAGAGGTCCTGCGTGCGCCGAATACCAACCACCTCATGCAGGTATATGAAGGTCTCGACCAATCGTCGCTGGTGGGGCCAATATTTGAAGGCGATGGTGTAAGGCTCCACTCCGATTACGTGCGGTTCGTGGCGGAACCAGTGCTGGAGCAGCACCAATGTGGTGTTGGAGACTTCCCGTTCGCCATCGGCTGTTGCCCTATAGCGCGCTGACTCGTCTGGGTAGGCGTCTCCAGCGCGGCCTAGTGGGAATCCACGCCATGCGTCTACTCTACGCTTCACCGAATCGATGACTTGTTGCTGGAGAGGTTTGGCGCTCACCGCTTAATTTCCACTTCGACGGTGGCAATGCCATCGTTACCGAAGACGTCCGTGACGCGCGCAGCAATCCGATAGACGCCAGCCTCGGGATAGCTGAATTTGGCCGAGAAAGTCAGCTCCGCGTTCCCGTTCGCGCTCTGGCTGCGGAAACTCTGCCATTCGGCAATGAAGATCGGCTTTTCATCGTCACCAAGGTGGCGACCGTAGTCCCAGTCCATCGCCCAGAAGTCCACAAAGGCTTGCCAACTTTTCGCCTTGCCTAACCATTCGTTCAGCTCCTTCTCGCGCTTCTCCCATCGCTTGATCTCGTCGAGGGCTTTCTTCTTGGCCTTGTCCGTCATCTTTTCGGTGATTGGCTTCAACATGGGCCGCTGGCTAGCAATGAAGGACTCGATATCTACCTCGCATCGTTTGAGCCGCAGTTCCACGTTCCGCCCGGAGACATGTTCCTCCAAGATGATTGAAAGTGGTGAGTAAAACGCAGGGATGGCGGTCGATTCGATCGCCAGGTCCGGATTCGCTCGCAGGAGATCGAGGCGCCGCTTCACCTCGTCGATGGCGCTCGCCGGGATGACGCGGATGGTTATAGCGACGCCAGTCTTTTTTTGGAGGTCCGTCTTATCGCTGCCAGAGAGGGTGTCGAAATCGGCGGAGAGAACCGTGACTGCCTTGGTACTGGTGCGTTGCGCCTCTCGTGCGATGGACCAGACCTGCACTGACGACACTGGCGCGTCGAGCGGGCCGACATGGACCCAGGCATTCCCCTTGCGACCGTGCAGAAGCGGCGAATGCTCTACCGGCTCGCCACCGAACACCCTAATCATCTCGTCTCGGTAGGCAGTCCGGTGCTGCTGGAAGCCCTGCCACTCGGACGCCCTCTGGTAAACGCCCATGTTCTCGATGGTGAATGGACGGACGTGAAATGGGCCTGGACTTTTTTGGAGCCTCTCCTTGTTCGATTGTCCTGCAGTGCGTGCACTCGAAATAGTCATGCATAGGCTTCTCTGGCGGGCGAGGCTGACCATGAAGCTGAATGAGTCGTTTGCGCGCGAGATGAATGCCGTATTTTCCGTTGTCAATGCCGATCCAGCGGCGGCCGAGACGCTCGGCGGCTTCGGCCGTGGTCCCGCTACCGATGAAACAGTCGAGCACTAGACCACCCGGCGGCGAAGATAAAGCCACGATTCGCTCTAGGAGGCTCATGGGCTTCTGCGTTGGATATCCAAGGGATTCCGCCGCCATCGAATTGATCGGATTGATATCCGTCCAGAAATCCTGGAGGGGTATGCCCGGCATCTCGTCCAGATAGCGCTTAAAGCGAGGCACAGCACCCGGAGAAGACTGAACAATTAACCCCTTGGCCACCAAGCTCTTCGCTGCGTCAGGGGCAATAGCCCAATATCGTTCGTGCCCAAGCAGATTATAAAAGGCATTTCCTTTCGCAGCACCTCCGCGCCCAGTAATGTCTCCGAGCTGATACCGCGGTGCTTCGCGTCCATCGCATTATAGTGAGATCGACATAGCTCGCTTCGTACGGTGCGTATACGGGGCTGACGAAGAAGTTGGGACCAGCAGCGTAAAGCAGCAGGGTGTCGTGTGTACGCCCAAGGTGCTTCGCTCCCTGCGCCAAGTCATTGTGTGCTGTCTGCCGTCGCCAGATGATTTCGTTGACGAAATTTTCGTAACCAAAGACCTCATCCATCAACACCTTCACATAATGAACGGCGTGCCAATCGAGGTGGACATAGATGCTGCCGGTAGGTCTAAGAAACTGCTTGAGCAGCACGAGCCGTGCTCGCAGCATGGAGACAAAGCTGTCGAGCCCCTGACGCCAAGTGTCCTTATAGGCGATGATTTCTACAAGTGACGGTTCCTTGCGCGCCTGGACATTCGCTTCATCGTCCAGCTCAATGTCGATGGCATTGTCGGCTCGGAAATCATTGTTCACCATGAACGGGGGGTCAATGTAGACGAGGTCAACCTTTCCCCGGTAGCGATAATCCTTGGTCTTGGGATCGCGTTCGTCGAGGAGCGTCTGTAGCGCGACGAGATTGTCGTTTGTCCATATGAGCCGGTTCTCGGGCCGCAACAGCTCAGCCCGAGCGGCGGCGCGGGCCCCGAGGTCCAACTCTTCTTTGCGCTCAACCGCGCGGCCTGGCCGGACAATCTCGACCACTTGCGTTGGAACCGCCCGCCAGTTCCTTGCGTTCCATGCCCTGCCACGCAAGGCGCGGCTTGCGCGGCTCGACGTCAAGGGTGATGGCGAGGTCCCCCACAGCCGGGACAAGCCGGGAAGGTGTTCACGCAATGGCAGGCGGATTTGCTGGCGTGGTGGTTTTGGTCGTCATTTTGCACTTCGCTTGTGTAGGGCTGCACATCGCAATATCGATTGATAGGGCCGAATTCTGATATCAGTCGTAGACTGAATCGCCCGTCTCCAATCCGCTACCAAAATTTCTAGTGCGGAATGAAGGCGGTTTGATCTGGTGATATTGGCCGTACGACCAACGTGCCTCCACCAAGCTCAGCAATCACCGCGTCTGTAGAAAGATTATCATACACAATGCTCGCACGTTCCACCGCTACCTCAGCACGAGGTTCAGCACCATCGCCAGCCTCACGCCAGCTTTTTCCAGTGGTCGTTGACGATCGGCAGCGCCGCAGCCTCATAGCTAGCCGGAAGCGTCCCACTGTGAGGCAATTCCCCGTAGATTACTCTGCGAGCGACATCGTGGCTTTCGTTCGCCCAGTCAGTTCATGACCCACCGCGCCACGCCGCGATCTCGGCCGGCGTGATTGAGTGGAAGAGCCGCAGGGCATAGGACCGCCCATCGCCCGCGACGGCCGGTGCGAGAAGCCAGGTATCCCAGACCGCGTGCAAATTTGTGGCCCGACCGTCGAAAAGCACCTTCACGTTGTTGCCGCCGCGATCGTTGTTGTCCGACGCGTGCAGTGGCTGGTGCACGTCGCCGATGAAGTGAACCACGAACTTGAGGGCTTCGAGGCGCTGTCGCGGCGGCAGGTGCTGGTCGCGCAGCTCGGCCACGAAGCGGTCTATCTGTGCCACGACACAGGCACCGCGAGGACAGTCCCGCGACGCATCGTACCCAGAGGCCTGGAGCGGTATGTCCACGAAGTGCCAGGGCGCCGTCTGCGGCGCTGCGGCCTGATCTCATCGGCCAATTCGAAACTTCCGCGAGTGTCGTTGGATTTCGACCGCCAGAAGGTCTCTGACCTGACGCGCCGTCGCGGGTTCGAGATATTGCTCGGCGATGTCGGCGATGATGCGATGGCCTTCTGATCCCCACGCCAGCGCGTCGGCGCACATGACGAGCAACAGCAGAAGCGAGGCGAGGAACGCGCGCATCTGCATCAGTTCACCGCCTCGTCCGGTTGACGCTCGCCGCGTTGAAGCTCCTTTACCGCGGCAAGGATCCGCATCCAAACGATCTCGCCGTCCATGTCGCCGGACGCAAGCAGTTCATCGGCGCGCTGGGCCGCAACGATCGCAGCGTCATCGCCGTGTTGCTTCACAAGGAGATTTGCCGCGCGCCAGATATCCATGTCGGCGATCATGGGCACACACCATCAAAGCTGGCGGTCGCCGCGGCACGGGAACGTCGATCTGAGCGCGGCCACGATTTCGGTGGCGGCCGTGTCGGTCAGATTGCCGGAGTGATCGTTCAGATATTTCCGCATAATCAACGCCAGTTCGCCAGGCGCAACGGGATGATTGAAGCAGAATGGCGCTGGCAGTCCCAACGAGCGCATGGCTTCACGGGTTCCTTCCATCACTCCAGTAACGTACATCGCGCACGCCGATACCGATGGGACATCGCACCATCCCTTTAGGGATTCCGGCGACACCTTGTATTCGTTCGGTGGTACGTCTTGCGCCATGGCTAGCGCCGGGGCCAGCAGCAATAGGCATTCGAGGGCTGAAATTCGCATGCGGTCCACCTGCCGTAATGCGCGATCAAACATCGGGCCCGTGCCAGAACCATTGCGGATCCGTGTTCACCGCTGCGGCGATCATCTCGCTGACACGCTTGGCGGCAACGAGCCGCTCGGGACTCTCCTCCGGAACGCGGCTCATGTACTCGCCAACTGCTGCCTCATACGCTTCGTGGTGCATGACTTCGGGTCTCTTGCCCTCGGCCTTTGTCCGGCGATAGGTGCGGCGGTAGGCAAGCGCCACCTCGCGTAGCGTCTTACGTTCGGCAGCCAACAGGTGTCCTGGCGTAAAGCTTCTCATATTGCGACGGACTTAATGGCGTCGAGTAACGATGGATCGTCGTTGCGAACATTGCCGACGCGCGGGCCAATCGGATAGGCGCGTAAACGTTCGGCAGGACGAGGCCGCCGCAAGATCCGGGGCCGCAGATGAAGACCTCACCGCCGAACGTATTGCGGAACAGGAGGCGAATCTCGCCTCCTTGATCAAACAACGGGACGTCCTATCGAAATCCTAGGCCACGCCGTCGCACGCGTCACGGTGAGCGCTCGGGCGGCTCCAACGCGAGGGGCGCTTCGACCCCCTCGGGCATATCGGAATCACTCCGTCCTCGGCCCAAACAGCGGCGTTGCATCCACAGAGCGCTGCCCGCGACGCGATGCGATCCCCTGCATCATCCGGCGCTGCAATAGCTCGCGCACCGAGATCCGCTCTGCACCAGGAATGACAAGCTGTGCACCCTCTGCGCGGATAGTGTTGCGACCGCTGGGATTTTCTCGGCGCTCGGCACCGGGAATTACGTATTGAAGACCGGCGCGAGTGCGCTCGGAAATTGGTTCGCCGTGCATTTGTGCCTCCGTTGCTGGCTATGCGGGACGATGACAGCACTGCCGACGACATCAAACCCTGCGGTCTTCCGAGGTCAGAACACAAGCGGACCGGTCGCGCAGCGCGCCGTTCTTCGCAGATTGACCAAGGACCGACATACGTTGCCACCCTCAATCAGCCAGCAACACGTTCAACATTTGGCCGGGGTAGGACCGCTTTCGGTAACGGCGGTATGCCAGTTTGCACGGCAACAATGCCGCTCGTTTCAAGTTCGAGATCGATACGTTGACCGGCACTTTCCGCCGTGCCCAGGCGGCGACAAAGAAGTTCGGCGAGAGCCCGGTCTTCCACGGCGCAGATAATCTGCCGATCGGAGAGCCGAAACGCGGAAAGAATCTCCACCAGATTTAACGCGCGATAATCATCGATGTGCTGCACGGGATCGTCCAGGATCAATGTTTTCCAACGACACCACGACCGCGCTAGGTGCACGGACAATAGAAAAGCCAGACCAGCCGCCCGGCGCTGGCCGCTACTGAATACGAATTGGGGATTGAGGTTATTGCCAACGCGAAGGCTGAGAAAACGGCGAATGTCTCCGCGTAGACTATATTCGATACTGCGCCATTCCGCATGCGGGCGGAGCCGCTGGTAGAGTTCGTTCAATAACGGATTGATGAGTGCCAATCGCTCATCGATGATCTCGCCGGCGGCGCGGAGTACGCCCCTTTCTAGCGTCTTGGCTTGTGTGGCCGCCCGTTGGCCGCGCGCAGCCGCATCGGCCGAGCGATCGACTTCGGCGCGCAACCCTCGCACCCGTTCTTCGAGATTTCCGATTTGCTGCACGGACAACGACGCGTCCAAAGTGAGGATAGCGCGTTCAAGGTTTATCAGCCGATTACGCTCGTGCTCGGCTTGGTGCTCAAGACCGGAAAGATCGTTGGCGAGCTTATGGTCGAGCTGGTAGCGGTCGAATAGTTCTATGTGCGTCTCTTCGCGGTAACGGAGCCGTCGCCGTTGGGCATCGAGCGCGTCGAACGCCGCTTCAAGAACCAGTAGTTGTGAGCGTACGGATACAACCGCCTGCGTAACGCTTGCTAGGTCGTTCTCAGCCGAGGATGCGTCCACACCCAAGGCATTGAGCCGGGCGCGCGCCTTGGCCACGCCGGCAGCAAATTCTTCTGAACTGCGCGCAGCCGCGCAAAGCGGACAATGGCCGTCATCCAAGCCAAGGTGTTCGCCGTGGGTTATTAAGCGCGACAAGGAGGCCGCAAGCGAGTCAACCTCTCGCTCTGCGGCCAAACGCTGTTGGGCCTGCGCAATCGCGGTCTCGGCGGTGGTAACTCGTTGCTGAGCCTCGTCGCGGCGCTGCGCCGCAACCTGGAGGTTGGCATCGAGATGCTCGGCATCGATGTCTTTCCGGAACAAGATCAATTCACGGAGCTGCGATATTGCCTCGCCAAGACCATTGAGACGCAGGCGCTCGCGAGTGAGTACCGCCCGCGCGGCCGTTATTTTGTCCGCCAGCGGATCGGCGGGATTGCTGATTTCCGCATCGATCCGAGCCATCGCGACGGAGATGTCCCCCAAACGTGATGCGGCATCGCGAGCTTGCGCCAGCCGCGCAAGCGCATTGTTTAAATCTTCGCGCGCTTTCTCGTACACCACGTTTGCACGCGAAAGTGACGCGTTGACGAGCGACTGGATGTTTTTCGCTTTCTCCGGATAGTTCGGGCCGCTGATCGCGCCTAGGGCGGTACGTACCACTTCGAACCGTTCGGTCTCGGTAAGATCTAGGCTCAATCCGGCGATCCATTCGTCGCGAATGAGCGAGGTGCGTACCATCTGCCGGATCGCATCGTTGGGCAGAGCATTGCCGGTGCACAGGGCGGATTCCAATTGTGCAGCGGTTGTATCGGCGCCCGTCTCGCGGCTCCGCGTCACAATGAAGTTGACGCCGCTCTCGTCTCGAAATCCCAGCGAGACGTAATAGGCGGGCGCGATGCCATCACCTCGCCACCACAGATAGTCGGCCAAAGACTCCCTGGCAGCCTTTTCGACCCGGTATTTGTCGATCGCACCCGTGAGTTCGAATTCGATAGCGTCGCAAAGGGTACTCTTACCCGTGCCGTTGCGGCCACAGATGACAGTGAATGCGGAGTCCAACTCAACGCGAAGCTTTTCGCGAAAACCGCGAAAGCCGGAGACCTCGATGAAGCTGAGTTTCATGGGTCAGTCTCGATCATATGCGCCACATCCGGCGCGGACGTGGGTCCGATGAATGCTTCAACCACCGCCGGAGAAAGCTCGCTTAGACGCGACCGCAGACGCTCGGAAATGTGGGACTTACCCAGGGAGGGTTGGGCCTGAATGGGCAGGAGCGGTAGCAGTGCCGCGCGAAGATCGTCTGCGCTGCGGATATCGCCGCGGGCAAGCTTGCGGGCCATGGAGAAATCCTCCTCGATGCGCTCGATCTGGCGGGCGATCTCGGGGGTACCGGTCTCCGCAAGGAAAATGGAGTAGATGTTCCAGGCCTTAGCGCCAGCCGATCGAAGCGACACGCTATGACGATTGAGGGTCGCGTGCTGCGCTTGCTCCCAGAGGGTCAACAAATCCTGTGCTGAGCTGAACAGATGCACGAAACCCGCGACAACAGCATTTTCAAAACAAATGACGGGCACGGTGCCGCCGGTCCACGGCCAGGTTTCGAAACCGGCCTCGCGCAGAATGATCTCGGTCTGAGTTCCAATATCCATCAGAGACGAAGCGCCTCTCTCGCCGCCGCGAAATCGAGCCATCGACTGACAGTGGCCGGCCGGACGATATCGCCGGGTATGCCAGTGCGGATTATATCATCGGGCAAACCGAGATTGATTGAGCCGATTGCGGCGGTTATCGCGGCGCCCGATACCGAGGGTGGTTCGGCGTAGCGCGCCGCCATTCTGCTCAAGATGGTGTTGGCGCCGTTGACGACTCGAATCGTCAGACCCTTGTAGCTATACCCTTCCGGCGTTTGAACAGCTCCAGCGTGCCGCATCAACAGATGAAAGAAACCGAGCGGTTCGGAGGCCCTTGGAGACTTCTGGCGAGCCGGCAGCGTGTGCGGCACGCCCTCCGCGTCCCGGCGCAGGTCGTATAGCGCTTGGCTACTGTGATCCGCGACCTCAAGCCATTGCGGCGCACATGCCACGCCCGTCTCCGCCTCGAAGGTTTCGACTCCCGCGTGGATCACCTTGCGCAAGAACGACCGCGAATAGGCGCGACGCAACTCATCGAGGAACTGCGCGCCGTCCTGCTGCACGTGGGTGAAGGTCACGTGTTCGGCATGTGCCAGATCCCAAAGCTCGGGTGCCTTGTCTTGCAATTGCTCCGGCGTCGCCATGTTGACAACGGTAACCGAGAGGGGCGTCACTTCTGTCAGGGCCTTGCCGATCACTTCATTTAGATAGGCCCAGTCGGTCCAGAATCCCACGACGAGCATATCCTTCTCGCGCAAATTCGCGGCCATCCAGATCCGGCTTTTACCGATGCGGGCTGCGATGGCCGGCTCGTTCAATTGCGATTTCGTCCAGACCGTCTCCTCCGGGCTCAGATTTTGGCAGCCGTGAAATTTGAGAAGCGGACTGTGTTTGGTTGACTGGACGGTTGCGTGGTCGCCGTCAAGCGACGCGTGGAATTCGGCGCCATAATCCCAGGCACAACGTTCGATCAGGAAATCATAATTAGCCGACAGCGCTGCGACGGCGGTGCGCGTCAGCAGGAAATCCGCTATCGCTGTGTGACCGAGATTGGGTGGCCGCGCAAAGAGGTTCCATGGAACAAGTTCGCGAATGAACACCGATTTGAGAGTGCCTAGCGGCGAAAAATGCTCGGCGAAGGCCTCTAAATTCTCACGCAGCGCCAAATCGCAAGCCGGGTCGATTGCAACAACATACTTATCAAAGCAGGCCTCTGCCACGGCCCGGGCGGAAGGTAAATTGCTAGGTGCCGCCATTGAGAGACCGGCGCCGCAGACGACCATCAGTTGACCCGCTTCGATTGAACCAAGGAGTCTTGTTTCGAGCTCCGGATTTAACAGTCAAGGCTTTCTGGCCGGTCCTGATTCTCATGGTATGTGCGCCCTCAAGTTCCTGCAACCCAGCAGAAAGCTCTCCCCGCCCCCGCGATATAGGCGGCCCGCCAAAGGACACGTTCCGAAATCGGAAAATTCACCATTGGCACAAAGCCGACATAAGAGTCACCCTCGCTCTGCTTGTTGCGGATGATGTCGCCCCGACCTGCTTGGCGACCTCCGAAGGAAACGACCACCCCGTGCTATTTGAATGCTCGCGGCGGTAAAAGCTGGAGAGGCGTTGCCGATGGGAGTTGACCCTACAAACACCCCCGAGGGCGTCGCAATATGCGCCGCCATAAGTCAGCGCGTGGAAATCGAATTTGCGATCGGCGGTGCGCCAGTCGTGATGCAGCCGCACATTCTTTACGAGACATATTCCGGCACGCAAAATCTAAGGGGATTCCGACCCGACGGTACCTTGGTTGAGGTACCAGCGACGCAATTGCACAACGTCGTCGTCACCACGCGATCGTTCAAGGTCAATCCCGCCTTCGACTGGAAGGACGCCCGCTATCACCAAGTCTTTGCCATGGTCATCTAGCGCGTCGAGGTAGGCAAGGAGCGATAGAAGATAACCGCTCGCTGCATCGCGTCCGTCATCGGGTGACAGAAAGGTATAGGCGTCCAAAGCCGCCTGCGCGTAGGAGCGAATCTGCTTCACGTTGGGTGATATATCGAACAGCATGGCATCATCTAGCACGCCCTGACCGTGAGTCGCCAGAGCGGCTCACTCCGCCACTTATGGCGGCCTCTTTCCTGCTCTATGCCAAAACCCGCTGAAATCGAAACTGGGACGCGCATACATCGCAAGGCCCGTCACCGTCCGCACTTGCTCGCCATTCGCAAGCTGGTGGTTGTCCTCGCGCTGCGCCGACACCTGCATCGACTGATCGAGAAAGGTCTCCGCATGATGAACGGCACGCCGCCGACAAACGGATCTCATTGGAGAGGGTGCACCCGGAATTGGAGTCCCTCGCCGACGCCCCACGTTTCGGTGAAATCACTCGCTGCTTTGAGACATTTTCATCGAAGTGCGAACGACGCCTCAGACGCATCTAGCAAAATTCCCGGCTGCAAGACACCGGGACTCCCATGAGTTGTTTTTGACAATTTTTTCGGAGGTACTTGGCAACAGTGACGTACGCGGCACCGGCAAAAATGGACCGGCCATGAGGCTCCGAAGGATTTACCCCCCACCCCGGTCGATCCATCTCACCGGGACAGCCCGCCAGGGGAGGTAGTACATCGATGTCGTTGTTGCCGCACTGAACGGTCTAGCACCGAACGCGCATTTCGGGGTTGGCAACACTCGGCGGTCGGTCCCGCGGGTCACGGGCGTGTGCGGCTTCTCGGTCTCGTTACGGTGCTGGTCATTGGATGCCTCGGATTCAGGCGATGAGGCATTGCCGCCACGGCAGGGCTTGAATGTGGCGCGACGCTGAGCCGGGCGACAAATCAGCACGAGGGTTCGGCGGCGAGCAACCGGAAAACAATCTTCGGAGATACCGGCATGCCGATCCAAGCGGCTCCGGGGAGCGGGTTAGGGGTCAATTGCTACCCCATTTGCTACCCCGACCTGTTTTGGTCGCTAGCCCTCCCATGTAAGATATTGATTTTATTGGTGCCGACGCGCAGGATCGAACTGCGGACCTACTGATTACGAATCAGTTGCTCTACCGCTGAGCTACGTCGGCCCCGGAGCGGCGCGGCACATTAGGGGGCCGGCGGCGCAAGCGTCAACCGGCCCCGCGCGGTCGTGTTACGAGCCGCCCATCGGCTTGTAGGCGCCGGCGATCTTGCCGGCGCGCTCGAACAGCTCCTTCGCCTGGGCCGTGGTGAAGGCCTGGGTGGTGATGACGTCCTGGATACCGCCGGCGCCGCTTGCGACGAGCGACAGCATGGCCGCCGCCTGCGCGTCGGGCATGTCCGACAGGACCATGAAATCGTACTGGCCGAGCGTGAAGTGCAGCGAGATCATGCGGCCGCCGGCCTGCTCGCAAAGCCGCGCGATCGCGGCCTGCCGGTCCTCGGGTTTGGCCAATCCGCCGCGGACATATTCGCGCGTGAAGCGACCCTGGGTGACGAAGATGGGCATGACAACCTCCCCTCGGTGAGTGCCGGAACCGGAATTTTCTTGTTGAATGCGGGAAGAGTATCACGCCCAGCGGGCGCGGTCGACGCCCGCCGCGTCAGCCGGCCTCGGCCTCCGCCTCGGCGGCGCGGGCGAGGCGTTTGCGCGCGTTGGCGTCGCGGAGGCGCTTCCTCATGCGGATCGATTTCGGCGTCACCTCGACGAGCTCGTCGTCGTCGATATAGGCGATCGCCTGTTCCAGGGTCATGAGGATCGGCGGCGTGAGGCGCACCGCCTCGTCCTTCGAAGTGGTGCGGATGTTGGTGAGCTGCTTGCCCTTCAGCGGATTGACCACGAGATCGCTGCCGCGGCTGTGGGCGCCGACGATCATGCCCTCGTACACCTGCGTGCCGGGCGTGATGAACATCGGCCCGCGCTCCTCGAGGTTCCACAGCGCATAGGCCACTGCGGCGCCTTCGCCGTTCGAGATGAGGACGCCGTTGCGCCGCCCTTCGATCGCGCCCTTCCACGGCTCGTAGCCGCGGAACAGGCGGCTCATCACGCCGGTGCCGCGCGTATCGGTCAGGAATTCGCCCTGATAGCCGATGAGGCCGCGCGTCGGCGCATGGAAGATGAGGCGCTGCTTGGCCCCTCCCGAGGGCCGCATGTCGCGCAGCTCGCCCTTCCGCGCCGCGAGCTTTTCGACGACGATGCCGGTGAAATCGTCGTCCACGTCGATCACCACCTCCTCGACCGGCTCGAGGCGGCGGCCGGTCTCGGAATCCTGCTTCATCAGCACGCGCGGGCGCGAGATCGAAAGCTCGTAGCCCTCGCGCCGCATGGTCTCGATCAGCACGCCCAATTGCAGCTCGCCGCGCCCGGCCACTTCGACCGCGTCCTTCTCCTCGCTCTCGCTGACGCGGATGGCGACGTTGCCCTCGGCTTCGCGCTTCAGGCGCTCGGCGATCATGCGGCCCGTGACCTTGCTGCCCTCGCGGCCCGCAAGCGGGCTGTCGTTTACCGCAAAAGTCATGGCGAGCGTCGGCGGATCGATGGGCGTGGCGGGCAGCGCCTCCTGCAGCTCGGGCGCGCAGATCGTGTCGGCCACCGTCGCGCGCTCGAGCCCGGCGATGGCGATGATGTCGCCGGCTTCCGCCTCCTCGATCGGGCGGCGGTCGAGGCCGCGGAAGGCCAGAAGCTTCGTCAGGCGCGCCTCCTCGATCACCCGTCCCTCGCGGGAAAGGGCCTTCACCGGCATGTTGATCCGCGCCTGCCCTTGCGCGATCCGGCCGGTGAGGACACGGCCAAGATAGGGGTCGTATTCGAGCGTCGTCGTCAGCATGGCGAAGGGCGCGTTCTGCACCGCCACGGGCGGCTTCACGTGCGCGACGATGAGGTCGAAGAGAGGTGCCAGATCGGTGCGCTTGTCGCCAAGGTCCGCAACCGCCCAACCGGCGCGGCCGGAGGAATAGAGGGTCGGGAAATCGAGCTGCGCCTCGTCGGCGTCGAGTACGGCGAAAAGATCGAAGATCTCGTTGTGGACTTCGATCGGCCGCGCGTCGGACCGGTCGACCTTGTTGATGAGGACGATGGGCCGCAAGCCCTGGCGCAGCGCCTTCATGGTCACGAACTTGGTCTGCGGCATCGGCCCCTCGGCCGCGTCGACCAGCACCAGGACGCCGTCCACCATGCTGAGGATGCGCTCGACCTCGCCGCCGAAATCGGCATGGCCGGGCGTATCGACGATGTTGATGCGCGTTCCCTTCCACACGAGCGAGGTGCATTTCGCGAGGATGGTGATGCCGCGCTCGCGCTCGAGGTCGTTGCTGTCGAGCGCGCGCTCCTGCACCTGTTGATTGGCGCGGAACGCGCCGCTCTGGCGCAGCAGCTGATCGACCAGCGTCGTCTTGCCGTGATCGACGTGCGCGATGATGGCGATGTTGCGGATGTCCATTACCAATACATTTCAGCGCAGAAGCTCGCGGAGGATGCACAAAGGCCGCTTGGGAACCGCGCCCTACGCGCGACCCCTGCGGCCTTCGAGTTAAATGGGGATCGCGGCGCCGATCGGCAATGGCTCAGACGAGTCCCGCCTTGGCCGCAAGCTCCTTGAGCGAGGTTTCGGGGCGGGCGCCGAAATGGCTGATGACCTCGGCGGCGCACAGGCTGCCGAGCTTGCCGCAGACGGCGAGCGGCAGGCCATGGGTCAGGCCATAGAGGAACCCGCTCGCGTAAAGGTCGCCGGCGCCCGTCGTGTCGACCACCTTGGCCACGGGCGCGGCCGCGACCGACACCGCCTCGCGCGGGGTGACGATGACCGAGCCTTGCGCGCTCCGGGTCAGCACCGCGATGTCGCATTCGCCGCGTACCGCCGCCATAGCCGCGGAAAAATCCTTGGTCTCGTAGAGCGAGCAGATCTCGATCTCGTTGGCGAAGAGGATGTCGATATGGTGATGCACCAGCGCGCGGAAGTCGGCGCGGTGGCGCTCGACACAGAACGGATCGGACAGCGACAGGCTGACCTTGCGCCCCGCCTTGTGGGCGATGTCGGCGGCTTGGCGGAAGGCCGTCTTGGCGCGCGGCGGGTCGAACAGGTAGCCCTCGAGATATGTCACCTGCGCCGCATCGAGGAGTGCCGCGTCGATGTCCTCCGGCCCCAGCTCGACGCAGGCGCCGAGATAGGTGTTCATGGTGCGCTGCGCGTCCGCTGTGACAAGGATGAGGCAGCGCGCCGTCGCCGGCCCCTGGGTCGAGGCCGGCGTCGTGAAGCGCACGCCGATCGAGCGCAGATCGTGCGCGAAGACTCGGCCGAGCCCATCGTCCCGCACCTTGCCGATATAGGCGCCGCTGCCGCCCAAGGACGCGACCCCGGCGACGGTGTTGGCGACCGAACCGCCCGACATCTCGATGCCGGGTCCCATCTGGCCATAGAGCGATTCGGCGCGCGCCGCATCGATGAGCGCCGTGGTGCCCTTGACCAGGCCCTGCGCCGTAAGAAAACCGTCATCGGTGCGGGCCAGCACGTCGACCATGGCGTTGCCGATGCCGAGCACGTCGATTTGGGAAGCGGCCATTTTTTCTCGTCCGGGGGCGGGAAGGGGGGCGCGCGAGTATAGAAGCTTGCCTTCGCGGAGCAAGCGCGCTTGCCGCGGCGCACAATCCGCTTTGTCGGGCGCGCCCTCCGCGAGTATGGTAGGGCTTCGCGCAACGGACGATCGCGCTGGCCCGGCGGAGGTAACGCCGGGTTTACCGGAAGGCGGCGATCCTTGCCCCGTCGCACGCCCAATGAACATTCCAGGTGCCGACTGCCATGTCGATATTCAGCCGAAAGAAGAGTGACCAGGAAGGAGCTTCCCCGATGGCCGACACGCCGGATCTGGGCCTTCCCCCGAAACCGTCGGCGCCGCGGCCGCTTGGCCCAACCGCGCGGCCGATGCCGGCCGCCGCCGCGGCGAGCACCCCGGGCGGCCCCACCGCCACGCCTACCCCCACGCCGCTGTCGCCGCGCCCGGCCGAGACGCCGCGCCGCGCCGACGGCCACGCGCCGATCATCCCGACGCCGAAGCGCGACAGCGAAATGCGGCGCCTCATCGTCGGCCGCGAGATCTCGCTTACCGGCGAGATCACGTCGTGCGAGCGCCTCGTCGTCGAGGGCACGGTCGAGGCCAATCTCAACAACTGCCGCGAGATCGAGATCGCCGAGGCCGGGCTCATGAAAGGCACGGCCTCGATCGACGAGGCGGAGATCCGCGGCCGCTACGAAGGCTCGCTCACGGTCCGGAAGCGGCTCCTGATCCGCGCCACCGGTAAGGTCACCGGCACGGTGCGCTATGGCCAGCTCGAGATTGAGCTGGGCGGCCAGATCTCGGGCGACGTCCAGGCGCAGCCGGGCAACGAGGAGCACGCGCCGCAGCGCGTCGTGTCATTGCCGGGCGAATTCAAGGTCTAGCTCTTCGGCAAACGACGTCACCCGCCGCGATCCCCCGGGTGGCGCCGTTCGCGCGCCTCCTGTACCCTTTCCACCGGCATTTTTGGAAAGGGCAGGCCATGGCAAAGCTCCGGCACGTCGCGGTCGTGGTGCGCGACCTCGAAAAGGCGACATGCTTCTACGAGCAGATCTTCGAGATGAAGCGCGCCTTCGAGGTGAAGAACACCGCCGTCTATCTCACGGACGGGACTATGAACCTGGCGCTCCTCAATTACGACGTGGTGAACCGTCCCGGCTCCAAGACAGCCGACGGGCGGCTCGGCATCCACCATCTCGGATTCCGGGTCGAGGACATGCAGGCGGCGCAGGCGCAGATCGAAGCCATGGGCGGCAGCTATGCGTTCGACCTGGGCGACCCCAAGGGCATGAATTTCGAGCGCAAGTTCCTCGATCCCGAGGGCATGATCTTCGACATCTCGGAAAAGGGCTGGTACGGCGCGCTCGACGAGGCCATGGCGGCAAAGAAGGCGCCAGAGACGGTCTAACCCCGCCGGACGGGGCAAGAAAATAAGGGAGGACGGGACGATGAAACTGCAACCAGCTGCGTGGTTGGCCGCCGGATTAGTGCTTGCCTTTGCCGCCGGCGGAGCTTCGGCCGAGCCGGTGAAGATCCGCCTCGCGTGGGTCGCGTCGCCGCCCGAGCTGCCGCCCATCCTGTTCGCGCATGACGGGATCGCGCACCATCTCGGCCAATCCTACACGGTCGAGCCGCTGCATTTCGAAGGCACCTCGCCGATGATCACCGGCTTCGCCGCGGGCGAGGTCGATGTCGGCCCGATCGCCTATCCGTCCTTCGCGTCCGCCGTGCAGAATGCCGGGATGAGCGATTTCCGCATCCTCGCCGACGAGTTCCGCGACGGGGTCGATGGCTATTACTCGTCCGAATCCATGGTGCTGAAGGACGGCGGCATCGACAAGATCGAGGATCTGAAGGGCAAGGTGCTGGCGACCAACGCGATCGGCACGGCGGCATATATCGGCATGACGGCAATGCTGGCGAAGCACCACCTGGTCGAGCGCCGGGACTATACCGTGATCGAGGTGCCGTTCCCGACCATGACCTCGATGCTGCTGGAACATAAGGCCGATCTCGTCGGTCCGCCGCCGGTCTTCGCCAACAATCCCGATTTCCGCGCCAAGGCGCGCGTGCTCTATACGCAGAAGGATTCGATGGGGCCGACCCAGATGACATTCTTCGGCGCGCGCAAACCCTTCATCGACAAGAACCGCGCCGCGCTTGTCGATTTCTTCGAGGACGAGCTGCGAGCGGTACGCTGGTACGTCGATCCGGCGAACGAGGACGAGGCGCTGCAAATCATCTCGCGCGCCACCAAGATTCCGGCCGAACGGTTCAAGGGGCTGGTCTTCACCGAGAAGGACTATTACCGCGACCCGTCCGGCCTGCCCGATCTTGCGATGCTGCAGAGAAATCTCGAGACGCAGCACGAGCTGGGACTGTTGAAAGAGGTTCCCAACGTGAAGCAGTACGCCGACCTCAGCATCATCGAGGAAGCGGCGAAGCGGCTCCAGTAACGCTTGCGGCGCGGATCGCCTGCCACACTTTTTCGGGCGTCGCCGGCATGTCGATGTGGGTGATGCCCAAGGGCGAGAGCGCGTCCACCACGGCGTTCATGATGGCGGCAAGCGCGCCGACATTGCCGGCCTCGCCGGCGCCCTTGACGCCCAGCGGATTGGTGCGCGTCGGAACCGGGTTCTCCTCCATCACGAACTCGCCGACATCGGCCGCACGCGGCATCGTGTAATCCATGAACGAGCCGGACAGGAGCTGGCCGCTATCGCGCTGATAGACCAGGTGCTCGCCGAACGCCTGGCCGATGCCCTGCACGACGCCGCCGTGGATCTGGCCCTCGAGCGTCAGCTTGTTGATGACGGTGCCGACATCGTCCACCACGACATAGCGCAGCACCTGGGACGATCCGGTTTCGGGATCGATTTCGAGCTCGCAGATGTGGCAGCCGTTCGGGAAATTCGGAATCTCGGGCGAGAAGGCGGCGGTCTCGTAGAGGCCGGTCTCGAGGCCGGGCGGCAGACGCGAGGGCGTGAACGAGGCCTGCGCCACCTCCTTCAGCGAGACGGCTTTGTCGGTGCCGACGACGCGGAACTCGCCGTCCCGGAACTCGATGTCGCCTTCGGCGGCTTCCATGAAATGCGCCGCGATCTTCTTCGCCTTGGCGACGATCTTGTCGGCGGCGATGGTGGCGGCGCTGCCGCCCAAGACGGCGGTGCGCGAGGCATAAGTGCCGCCGCCGTCGGGCGCCAAATCCGTGTCGGAGAACGTCACGCGGATGTCGGCCTCGTCGAGGCCGAGCCGATCGCTCAGCAGGATCTTGTACATCGTCTCGTGACCCTGGCCGTGCGAGATCGAGCCGGGGATCACCGTCACCGTGCCGCCGGGATCGAACCTCACCATCACCGTCTCGCCCATCGTCTGCGAGGTCTGCTCGATGATGTTGGCGATGCCGATGCCGCGCAGCTTGCCGCGCGAGCGCGACTCGGCCCGGCGCCGCTCGAAGCGGCGGTAGTCGGAAAGATGCAGCGCCATGTCGAGATTCTTCTCGAACTCGCCGCAATCGAGCGTGAACACCAATCCGGTCTTGAACGGCATCGCGGCGGCCGGGACGGTGTTGCGGCGGCGCAGCTCGGCGCGCTCGAAGCCCATCTCGCGCGCGGCATTGTCTATGAGGCGCTCGATGATGTAGGACGCCTCGGGCCGGCCCGAGCCGCGATAGGGGCCGATGCTCGTCGTGTTGGTGAAAACGGCCGAGACCTCGACATAGATCGCGGGCGTCGTGTAAGTCCCCGCGAGCCCGCCCAGATGCATGGTCGGCGAGATGATCCCGCCGGGCGCAAGATAGGCCCCGATGTTCGAGATGTTCTTGACGCGAAGCGCGAGGAAGCGGCCCTCCCGGTCGAGCGCGAGTTCCGCCTCGCTCACATGGTCGCGGTCGTGGTCGTCGCTCAGCATCCCCTCGGAGCGCTCGGAGATCCATTTGACCGGCCTTCCCACCTTGCGCGAGGCGAGGAGCGCCAGCGGATATTCCGGGAAATGCCCGCCCTTCATGCCGAAGCTGCCGCCGACATCGCCGGCGACGATGCGCATCTGCGTCTCCGGGATGTTGAAGACGCGGCGCGCCATGTCGGCGCGCGTGCCGTGCGGTCGCTGCGTGCCGAGATAGAGCGTGTAGCGGCCGAGCCGGTCGTCATATTCGCCCACGCACCCGCGCGGCTCCATGGTGGCGGCGGTGATGCGGTTGAAGACGAGTTTCAGGCGCGTGACGTGGTGCGCGCGTGTGAACGCGGCATCGACCGCGCGCTTGTCGCCCACGGTATAGAAGAAGACTTCGTTGTCGCCGCATTCCGGCCACAGCACCGGCGCACCTTTGCTGAGTGCCTCTTCGGTCGCGGTGACGGAGGGCAGCGGCTCGTACTCGACGGCGATGCGCTCGGCCGCGTCCTTGGCAAGCGCGACGCTCTCGGCGACGACGAAGGCGACCGGGTCGCCGACCAGCATGGCGCGGTCCTTGGCGAGCGCCGGGCGCAGCGGCACGATCATCGGCGTGCCGTCGCGACGCTGGCGCGGAATGACCGGGCGGAAGGCGCCGAGTTTTTCCGCCGCCCAGTCGGCGCCGGTGAGCACGGCGAGCACGCCCGGCATCTGTTGTGCCGCGCGCACGTCGATCGAGCGGATTTTTGCATGCGCGTGCGGCGAGCGCAGCACATAGCCCTGCGCCATGCGCGGCAGGACGAAATCGTCCGTGTAGCGCCCGCGGCCGGTCAGGAGCCGCGGGTCCTCGGTGCGCGGCACGGACTGTCCCAGCGCGAATTTCATGGTTTCGCCTCCCCAGTGCTGCCGCCATGTTCAGCCGCCGTGCGGCGCGGCGTCAATCCTTCGCCGCAAGGTCGAGCAGAAGCGCCGCGACAAGGGCGGCGGCGCCGAGGCCGAACAGCAGGCCATAGCTCTGCTCGTGCGCGTAAAGCGCGGAAAGGCCATAGGCGCCGGCCGCCTGGCCCAGCGCCCAGGCGACGGTGAGCGTGCTCCACGCCGCCTCCTGCGGCCGCCGATCAGGCGGCACGAGTTCGCGCGCGCGGCCGAGGACGAGCGTGGTGATGCCGGGCACATAGGCGCCGATGACGAGGCTCGACGCATCGAGCAGGAGCGCGTTCGCCGTGAGCGCCAGCGATCCGACGAGCGCGGCCTCGACGGCGAAGGCGATCCTGACCGAGGCGGTAAAGCCGACGCGGTCGGCGATGCGGCCGAGGACGACCGGCCCGCCGAGCGCGCCCACGCCGAACAGGATCCATTGATGCGCGCCCGCGGCGACGCCCTCGCCGAGGCCGCGCGCGACGAAGTCGGCGAGGAACACCATGTGCGGCACGAGGCCGACGGCGTTGAGCGCGTAGGCAAGGGCGAGCCGATAGATCGTGCGAAAGGACGAGGCTGCCGCCGGCGCGGGGCTCGACTCGGGCTCGACGAACCCGCTCCAGGCGGCAAGGGTCAGAAGGAGCGCGCACCCGCCTAAGCCGCACCAAGCCGCGCTCACGCCGAAGCGCAGCAGCAACGGCATGAGCACGCCGGATGCGGCGATGCCGAGCCCGACGCCAGTGAGGATGACGCCGCCCGCCAATCCGCGGCGATCCTGCGGCACGTGCGCGAGCGCAGCGGGCGGCGCCAGCACCATAAGGAAGGCGCCCGCAATCCCGGCGACGACGCGCCACGGCAAGAGCCAGAGGAAACCCAGCGGCAGCGCGCAGAGAAAGAGCGACAGCGTCGTCGCGACCATCATCGCGCGCAGGAGCGGCGGGAGCTTCATCCGCCGCGCGGCCCAGCGCGCGACGAGCGCGCCGACGAGATATCCAAGGAGATTGGCCGCGCCGAGATATGCCGCATCGGCCGGCACGAGCCAGCCCGCGGTGACGAGCGCCGGCAGAAGCGGCGTATAGGCGAAGCGCGCAAGCCCGATACCGGTGAGAAGCGCGCACATCGCCGCCACCGGCGCGCGCCAGAAGGCAGGCACTACGCGAGCTCGCTCGCCCAGTCGCGGGTTTCGAGGATCGATTTGAGGCGCTTCAGGAACGCGGCGCTGTAGGCGCCGTCGAAGGCACGATGGTCGAAGCTTTGCCCGACGATTGCGACCGGGCGCGCCGCGATGGCGTCGCCATGCTCGGTCTCGACCACGACGGGACGCTTCTTCACGGCATCGAACGACAGGATCGCGACCTGCGGCATGTTGATGATCGGCGCGGTGAAGAGCGTGCCGAAGCTGCCATTGTTCGTGATCGTGTAGCTGCCGCCTTCGACGTTGCCGGGGAGAAGCTTGCCGGCGCGCGCCTTCTCGACCTGGCGGGCGATGGCTTTCGCAAGCCCGCCCGCCGTCATCTCGTCGGCATGCGCCACGACCGGAACGACGAGCCCCTCGTGCGAAAGATCGACGGCGATGCCGAGATTGATGTCGCGGCGCAGGACGAGCCGGTCTTTCTCGAACGCAGCGTTGACGCGCGGGAACTCGGCGATCGCGAGACAGACCGCGCGCGCGACGAAAGGCAGATATGTCAGGCTTGCGCCGGTGCGCTCCTCGAACCGCTGCCGCAGCGCGAGCCGCGCGCGCTCGACCGCGGAGAAATCCACCTCGATCGCCTGGAACACGTGCGGTATCGTGCGCCATGCCTCGGCCAGCCGCGTCGCGGTCTGGGCGCGGATGCGGTTGAGAGGGACGGTTTCGCCGCGCGGCGCCGAACCGGCCGGCGCTTCGCGCACATCCACCGCCGATATGCGCCGTCCACCGCGCGCCTTCACGGCTTCGGCAATGGCGGCAAGATCGAGGCTCCGCTCGGTGGCGAGGCGGCGCGCGAGCGGCGAGATTTTCAGGCCCAGGGGCCCCTCGGCGCGGCCGAAGCCGCGTTCCGGCGTGCGCACCTCGGCGAAGGGCTCGAGCGGCGGCGCGGGACGGGCGGCGGCGCCATTCGATTTTTTCTGCGCCAACGCCTCGCCCTTGGCGCCGAGCACGGCGACGATGGTGCCGACCGGAACGGTCTCGCCGGCCGGGACGCGGATCTCGGCGAGCACACCGTTCGAGGTCGCCTGCACCTCCATCGTCACCTTGTCGGTCTCGATCTCGAACAGATTGTCGCCTGCCGCGACGGCGTCGCCCACCGACTTGAACCAGATCGCAACCTTGCCCTCGGTGACGGTCTCGCCGAGCTGCGGCATGAGCACGTCCATGACTTCTACCAGGCGACCGAGATGTATTGCGTCTCGAGAAACTCGAGCATGCCCTCGTGCGCGCCTTCGCGGCCGAGGCCCGACTGCTTGGCGCCGCCGAAGGGTGCCGCGGGATCGGACACGACGCCGCGGTTCAAGCCGACCATGCCCGATTCGAGACGCTCCGACACGCGCAAGCCCCGCGCCAAGTCGCGCGTGTAGAGATAGGCCACGAGGCCATATTCGGTGGCGTTCGCCTTGGCGACCGCCTCGTCCTCGGTGCGGAAAGTTTGCACCGGTGCGACCGGCCCAAAAATTTCCTCGGCCAGGCAGCGTGCGCCATCCGGCACGTTCACCAGCACAGTCGGCGGATAGTAGAAGCCCTTGCCCGAGGGCTGCTTGCCGCCGCACACGGCGCGCGCGCCGCGCGCCATCGCGTCGGCGACAAGGCTCACCACCTTGTCGCGCGTGTCGGCATTGACGAGCGGCCCGACCGCGACGCCGTCCTCGAGTCCGTTGCCGACCTTGAGCGCGCTCATTCTCGCGGCAAATTTTTCGACGAAGGCGTCGTGCACCTTCTCATGCACCAGGAACCGGTTCGCGGAGGTGCAGGCTTCGCCCATGTTGCGCATCTTGGCGATCATCGCGCCCTCGACCGCGGCGTCGAGATCGGCGTCCTCGAACACGATGAACGGCGCATTGCCGCCAAGCTCCATCGCCGGGCGCACGACATTGTCGGCGGCCTCGTGCAGCAGGCGCCGACCCACCTCGGTCGAGCCGGTGAAGGAGATGATCCGCACGCGCGGATCGCGCAGCATCGCGCGCACGACCGCGCCCGACTTGCGCGACGGAAGAATATTGACGACGCCCGGCGGCACGCCCGCCTCGGCCAAAAGCTCGGCGATCGCCAGCATGGTGAGCGGCGTCTCCGACGCGGGCTTCAGGACCATGCTGCACCCGGCGGCCAAGGCCGGCGCGATCTTGCGCGTGCCCATGGCGGCCGGGAAATTCCACGGCGTCACCATGACCGCGACGCCCGCCGGCTTGTGCTGCACCAGGATGCGGGCGCCGGTCGCAGGCGCGCGTGACACCTCGCCGATGTTGCGCGGCGCCTCCTCGGCATACCAGCGGAAGAATTCCGCGGCATAGGCCGCCTCGGCGCGCGAATCGACGAGCGCCTTGCCGTTCTCGCGCGTCATGAGGCGGGCGAAATACTCTTTCTTCGCGGTGAAAAGCTCGAACGCCTTGCGCAGCACCTCGCCGCGCTCGCGCGGCGTGCGCGCGGCCCAGCCGTCGAACGCGTTGGCTGCGGCATCGACCGCGGCGAGCGCGTCGTCCGTGGTGCCGTCGGATACCCGCGCGATCACCTCCTCGCTCGCCGGGTCGAAGACGTCGAAGCGGCCGCCGTCGGATGCGGGACGGAATTTGCCGCCGATATAGAGGTCGGTCGGAGCGTCGATCTCGGGCTCGTTCCTCATAGGATGCTCCTCACGCTTTGAGGCTGCGGCGGATGGTGTCGACGATGCGCGGCACGCTCGGCAGCGCCAGGTCTTCGAGATTGTCGGCCGCGGGAAGCGGAATGTGCGGCGTCGTGATGCGCACGATCGGCCCGTCCAAATCCCAGAACGCCTCGTCGGCCGCGATCGAGGCGATCTCGGCGCCCCAGCCGCAGAGCCGCGGATTCTCCTCGATGGTGAAGAGACGGCCGCTGCGGGCGAGCGAGCCCAGAATGGTCTTCGTGTCGAGCGGCACGAGCGAGCGGACGTCGATCACCTCGGCCTCGATACCGTCCTCGTGCGCCAGAATCTCGGCCGCCTCGAGCGCGCGCGGCACCATGAGCGCGAGCGCAAGGACGGTCGCGTCCTTGCCGGCCCGCGCGATCCGCGCCGTGCCGAGACGATCCAAGATTTCGCCGTCCGGCACCTCGCCCTTCGTCGCATAGAGCGACTTGTGCTCGAAGAAGATGACGGGATCGGGATCGCGCACCGCGGCGGCCAGGAGGCCGATCACGTCGAGCGGGGTCGACGGCGCCACCACCTTGAGGCCGGGGATCATCATCGCCCAGTTCTCGACGCTCTGGCTGTGCTGCGCGCCGAAGCGCGAGCCCGCGCCGTTGCCCGTGCGCACGACGAGCGGGCATTTCACCTGCCCGTTCGACATGTAGCGCGATTTCGGAAACTCGTTGGCGATGTAGTCGAAGCAGACGGCGAGGAAATCCGAGAACATGATCTCGGCGATCGGCTTCAATCCGGTCATCGCCGCGCCCATGGCGGCGCCCAAAATCGCCTGTTCGGAAATCGGCGTGTCGCGCACACGCTTCGGCCCGAACCGTTCGAGGAGCCCGACGGTCGCCTTGAACACGCCGCCGGCGGCGGCGACGTCCTCGCCCAGGAACACGACGTCGGGGTCGCGCTCCATTTCCTGGGCGATGCCGCGCGCGACGGCATCGCGATAGGTCAGTTCCGCCACGCCCAGCCTCCGTCGGCATAGACATCGGTCGTGAGGATGTCGGGCGACGGCGGCGGCGCTGCTTTGCATTTTTCCGTCGCGTCGTCGACCTTGCGTTTGGAGTCGCGCTCGATCGCGGCGACCGCCGCCTCGGCGATCCCGAAATCCAAGAGGCGGCGGCGATACGTCACCACCGGATCGCGCTTCATCCAGTCCTCGAGCTCGCCCGGCGGGCGGTATTTCGCCGGATCGGCGCGCGAGTGGCCGCTGTGGCGATAGGTCATGCACTCGATGATCGATGGACCCTTGCCGGCGCGGGCGCGGGCGTATGCCCCTCGCGCGGTGCGATAGACGGCGTCGGCGTCGTTGCCGTCGATGACGATGCGGTCGAGCCCGTAGGACGCGGCGCGGTCGGCCGCCGGATGCTCGACCGCGGTGACGCTGCCAATGGGCGTATATTCCATGTAGAGATTGTTCTCGCACACGAAGATCACCGGCAGCTTCCATGTCGCGGCGAGATTGAGCGCCTCGTGGAAGGCGCCGATATTGGTCGTGCCGTCGCCGAAGAAACAAACCGAGACATCCTTCGCGCCCTGATATTGCGCGCGCCAGGCGGCGCCGCAGGCGATCGGCAGATGGGCGCCGACGATCGCGTAGGAGCCCATGACGCCGTGCTTTACCGAGGTGAGGTGCATCGAGCCGCCCTTGCCGCGCATCAGGCCGTTGTCGCGCTGCATGAGCTCGCCCAGCACCTCGTCCATCGGCACGCCGCGCGCGAGCGTGTGGGCATGGCCGCGATAGGTGCAAAAGCTCAGATCGCCCGGCTCCATCGCCTGGGCGAAGCCCGCGGCAATCGCCTCCTGGCCCAAGGACAGATGGCTCGTGCCCTTCACGAGGTTCTGCAGGAAAAGCTCGTAGGCCCGTTGCTCGCAGTCGCGGATCTCGACCTGAAGGCGATAGAGCCCCAGCCGCGTCGCCTCGCCGATATCGTCGTTCTGGCGATCGACGGTTTTGAGCTGCGGGCGGGTCTTCACGTCGTTCGCCTCCCTTGGTCTTGGCCGATTGTTGCCGCACGGCGGCACAAGTCAATGCGCTCGCGAAATTGCTTCCCCAACGGGATAAGCGGCGGCAAGGTAGGGCGTCATTCCCGGGAGGACGCCCATGCTCGAGACGACCATCGCAGGCAGCCTGCCAAAACCCTTCTGGCTGGCAACGCCGCGCATGCTGTGGGCGCCGTGGCGCGAAAGCGGGGCTGCGCTTGCCGAAGCAAAGCGCGACGCGACCATCCTTGCCATCAAGGAGCAGGAGGATTGCGGCATCGACATCGTCAGCGACGGCGAACAGTCGCGCCAGCATTTCGTCCACGGCTTCCTCGAGAATGTCGCCGGCATCGATTTCGCCAAGCGCGTGAAGATGGGCATCCGCGACAACCGCTATGTCGCCGATTGTCCGACCGTGACGGGGCCGCTGCGGCGGAAGGGACCGGTGCATGCGACCGAAGCGCGGATCGCACGGGCGCATACGCGGAAAAAACTCAAATTCACGCTGCCGGGCCCGATGACCATCGTCGATACCATCGCCGACGAGCATTACGGCGACCGGGTCGCGCTCGCCATGGCGTTCGCAGCGCTCCTCAACGAGGAGGCGCGCGAGCTTGCGGCGATCGGCGTCAACGTCATCCAGTTCGACGAGCCGGCGTTCAACGTCTATCTCGACGCCGTACGCGAGTGGGGCATTCCAGCGCTGCACCGCGCGATCGAGGGCGTCGCGTGCAAGACCGCGGTCCATATCTGCTACGGCTACGGCATCAAGCCCAACATCGAATGGAAGGCGACGCTCGGGCGCGAATGGCGGCAGTACGAGGCGATCTTTCCCGCGCTTGCCGCGAGCCGCATCGACCAGGTCTCGCTCGAATGCGCGAATTCGCTTGTGCCGATCGAGCTTCTGGGCCTCCTCGGCGGCAAGACGGTGCAGCTTGGCGCGATCGATGTCGCAACCGACCGGGTCGAGACGCCGGAAGAGGTCGCGGCCACGATCCGCCGGGCATTTCCCCATGTCGCGCCGGAGCGAATCGAGCCCTCTACCAATTGCGGCATGGCGCCGCTCGACCGCACGCTCGCTCTGGCGAAGCTCGAGGCGCTTGCAGCCGGCGCGGCGCTGGTGCGGCGCGAGTTGAGCGCGAACTGACGTGACCGAGCCGCCGGAAGACTATCGCGCCGCCGCGTGCGCGTTCGCCGGGCGCCTTGCCACCGGTTGGAGCGAACTCCTGGGGCCACGGCTCCTCGGCGTTTCGCTCATCGGCAGCCTCGCGCATGGCGGCTTCACTGCGCGGTACAGCGATATCGACATGGCGGTCATCGCGAGCGATGAGCTTCGGCCCGCGGAGCACGACGCGATGCGCGCGCCGGCAGTTGCGGACTCGCGCCAGCTTGCGCAAAAGCTTTCGATTTTTTGGGCCGACCGGGCCTTTTCCGTCGGCCGCTTTCCGCCGCTCGACCGCGTCGACTATGTCGATCACGCCGTTCCGCTGCTCGAGCGCGAGCGCGTTCGCCCATCCCGGCCAAGCCGCGGCGAGATCCGCGATTATCTTCGCGGACAGCCGTTCGCCGCCTGGACGGAGCAGGTACGCCGCTTCGCCGCCGCAAGCGCGCTCGAACCCGCCGACCACAAGCCTTATGTTCGCGCGCTGCTTTATCCGGCGCGCCTTCTCTACAGCTGGGCGACCGGCGCCATGGCGTCGAACGACGAAGCGGTCGCGTTCCTTGCGCAAAGTCCGGTTCCCGGGCTCGATCTCGATCTCGTCGAGCGCGCGCTGCAATGCCGCCGCGCGGGCCGCGACCCCGATTATCTTTTCCCGGAGCGCTCGATGCTCGTTCGCCAACATGCCGCCTGCGAGAATTATATGAAGGATGCCGCGCGATGAAGCTTTACGACTATGCGGGCGCGCCAAGCCCGCGCCGCGTGCGCATTTTCCTGGCCGAGAAAGGGATCGCCGTGCCGACCGTGCAGGTCGATTTGCGCAAGGGCGAGCAGTTCGGCGCCGCGTTCCGCGCGATCAACCCGGACTGCACCGTGCCGGTGCTCGAGCTCGACGACGGTACGCGCATCGCTGACGCTGTCGGCATCTGCCGCTATTTCGAGGCAGCGCACAAGGAGCCGCCGCTCATGGGTCGCGACGCGGCCGAGCAGGGCGTCGTCGCCCAGTGGCAGCGCTGGGCCGAGCGCGACGGGTTCCATGCGGCGATGGAGGCGTTCCGCAATGCGACGCCCGCCTTCAAGACCCATGCCCTTCCCGGCCCCGACGAATACGAGCAGATCCCCGCCTTGGCCGAGCGCGGCCGGGCACGCGTCGCGCGGTTCTTCGAGCGGCTCGACGCGCGGCTCGGCCACAGCGAATTCGTCGCGGGACCGCGCTACACCATCGCCGACATCACCGCGCTCATCGCGGTCAACTTCGCCGGCTGGGCGAAGCTCAAGCCGCCCGAGAGCCTTGCGCATCTGCGGCGCTGGCATGGCGGCGTCAGCGCGCGGCCGAGCGCCAAGGCGTGAGGTTCCGCGCTCAGCGCGTCGCGGCGATATGCTCGGCCGCGAGCAATCCCAGCACGAACGCCTTGCACAATCCGCCGACATAGCCGGCGCGAGGGCCGCCCTCGAGATATGCCACCGGCGTGCCTACGGCGTAGAGGCCGGGGAAATGCCGCCCGTCCGGGCGCAAGGCGCGCGCCGCATCGTCGATCTCGATGCCGCCCATGGTCCCGGTGATGCCGGCGCAGAGCGGTGCCGCGTGAAAGGGCGGATGCTCGAACTTCCACGGTTTCGTGCGATGTGCCGTGCGGGGAATATCGAGCGTGCCGGCGCCCGACGCGGCTTCATTGTGGCAGCGGATCGTCTCGGCGAGCGCCGGCGCGGGCAGACCGCACTTTTCCGAAAGCGCGGCAATCTCGGGCGCATCGAAAATCCAGCCGCCGGCCTCGACGAGGGTCCCGTTGCACCCGACCGGCCCGGCCTTGCCCGGAGCGCCCTGCCACATCGCATCGTCGAACAGGATGAAGGCGCCAAGCGGATCGGCAAGGCGCGCGATCGCATTCGCCAGCGCGACCCCGCCCAGCCCTTCGTCGGCAAAGCGCCTGCCGTCGGGGCCAACGACGAGCGCCGCCTCGGCCAGCGCGTCGAAATGCGGATAGGGCCAGAGCGCCGCGTTCGTCATCGCGTCGCGATGATGGATGTGGCCATAGAATTCGCCGAAGCCGCCGATCGCGGCGCCCGCCGCCTCGGCCATGAGAATGCCCTCGCCGCGCGCGCCGGGGCCGACGCGGGCAAGGACGCGGTCGGGCCGCTTCGTGATCCAGCGGCGCACGAGCGCGGGATTGGCGGCAAACCCGCCATCGGCGATGACGACCGCGCGGGCGCGGATCTCGCGCCGTTCGCCCTGCGCGGTCGCCTCGACGCCGACGCAGGCGCCGTTCTCGACCAGCAGCGCATCGACCTTGGTGCCGCGCAGAACCTCGCCGCCGCGCCGCGCGAGATTGCCTTCGAGGCGCTGCATCAGCAGGTCGGCGCCGCGCCCCTGCCAATCGAGGCCCGCGCCGAAACTGCGGCGCGGCGCCATGACATGGGCGCTGCGGTCCATGGCGCCGAGTGTCGCGAAGGGCGGCGTGTCGAACCGCGCGCCTTCGCCGACGAGCCAGTCATGCGCGCGCTTCGCGTTCCGCGCGACGGCGGACGCGAGCTCGGGCTTCGCCGCTCGGTCCGTGCCCTCGACGATCGCGGCGAAGAGCCGGTCCGGCGGGTTCATAAGCGAAATCCCCATGACGCCGAAGACGCCGGTCGAGTAGCGCGAGCTGCACGGGTAAAGAGCCTCGGGCCGCTCCTCCAGGACCGCGGCCTTGCAGCCGAGCTCGGCCGCGCGGCAGGCGGTCACGAGTCCCGAAAAGCCGCCGCCGACGGCGATCACGTCGAGCGACATGGGGATCAGGGGCCGACGTGCGACACGCCCGGCAGCAGAAGCTTGTCCATCGGCACCTTGCCCTGCGTGTCGCCGATCGCCGTCATCTCGTCCATCAGCGCCTCGACCCGCTTCTTCGAGATCACATCGGAGGGATCGAAGAAGCCGATCTTGCGGATGAAGTCGTAGCTCTTTTCGACATCGGCGCGGTTCGTCGTCTTCATTTCGGCGACGAGCAGATCGATCGCGGCGTCGCGATTCGCGTCGTCGTTGAACCAGGCATAGCTCTTGTTAAGCGCGGCGATGAACTTCATCAGCGCGTCATGGTGTTTCTCGGCGAAAGCGACCGACACGTCGGTTGCGCCGAAGGGCAGGTCCTTGGTGTAGTCGATCATCGTGCCGATGCTGTGGAAGCCCGCTTCTTCCGCGAAGAAATTGACCGGCGGCGCCAGCATGGTTGCGTCCGCCGAGCCCGATTTGAGCGCGGCAAAGCGGCCGGCCGTGTTGCCGATGATGGTGATGTCGACGTCCTTGTCGGTGAGCCCGGCGGCTTGCAGCACGCGCTCGAGATAGACGCGGTTGATGTCGACGAGGCCGCCGATGACCACGGTGTGGCCCTTCAGATCCTTGATCGTCTTGATGTCGGACTTTGCGATGATCTCATAGGGCGAGACCGCGCCCGAGATGCGGATCATCGCCACCGCGGCGCCGCGCGCGACGGCGTGAATGGGCTCGACCGCGCCGATATCGACGATGTCGAGCGATCCCGCCGCGAGCTGCTGCACCAGGCCCGGGGCGGTCGGCACATAGATCACGTCGAGCGTGACGCCGGCCTCGGCGAAGAAGCCCTTGCGGATGCCGATATAGAACGGCCACTCGACCGCGTTGGCCGCGCCAATGAGGCCGGTTTCGATCGTCTCGGCGGCGCTCGCCGGCGGCGCCCCCTGCAACAGGGCGCAGCATAGGGCCGCACCGATGAGGTGCCTCAAACGCATCGTTGTCTCCCCTCGATTGTTTCGGGCGCTATCCTATTGGTCCAGCGTGCTGGCGGCAAAAATTTCTTCAAGCCGCATGACGCGCGGCGTCAGACCCTGCTCGTGCGAAAAGCGCGCCGCGGTCTCGAGGATGTTGCGGTTGAACTTGATGCCGTGACGCAGGACCTGGGTGTCGAGCACGCCCCTCGTTTCGGGCGGGATGAGGCCCGAGGCGATGTGGTATTCGACGTGCGCCATGCGCTGCCGGTGGGCGATCTCGTTGGCGCGCTCGAACGCCTTGTAGAGATTGAGGACGACCCACGGCTCCTTCTCGGCGATGCGCTTGCGCAGGATCATGCCGTGATTGATCGGATAGAGCCCGGTCTTCTTGTAGTAGCGCGTACCCTCGGCAATCGGATCGGGGAAGAGCGGCGCGATGTCGGGGTGGTTCGAGAGGTCGAGCGTGCTGCGGTCGACGATGCCGGCGAGGCCCGGGAAATACATCAGCGTTGCATCGAGCTCGCCGGCGACCAGCATCGAGCCGATGTTCTTCTCGGGCGGGATCTGGTGGATGGTGACGCCCGGCGGCGGCTTGAACCCGGTGGCGCCGGCATGGCTGCGCTCGGGCACGCGCTCCATCCAGAATTCCATGTCCTGCGGACGGACGCCGAAATCGTGCTGCAGGATGCCGCGCGACCAGAGCGCCGCCGTCTGCTGGTATTCCGGAACGCCGACGCGCTTGCCCTTCAAATCGGACGGCGAGGATATGCCCGCGTCGCGCCGCTTCAGCGCCCAGGTCTGAAAGAAGTACCGCGTGGTGAAGACCGGCAACCCGACCCAGCGCTCGTCGCCGCCGGCGATTGTCATCATGAGCGACGACATCGACATTTCCGACGCATCGAAATCGGCAAAGCGAAGCTGCCGCCAGAACAGCTCCGACGGGCCGACGATGCTGATGACGAGGTCGATCCCATCGGGCTTCACCGTGCCGTCGAGGATGGGCCAGGTTCGCGGATTGGATGTGAGGCCGATGCTCAGCTGCAAATTCATCGCGGCGTCTCCCGAGCTTTGATCGGGGCCCACTCTGCCCCCTCTGGCGTCTGCCGTCGAGGTGTCTATGCTCCTATGGAGGTGAGGGAGGAAACCATGGCCGACGGCGCGCCGCGCATCATCGACACCCACCATCACATCTACCCGCCAAGCTACACCAAGGCGAATATCGAGCGGCTGGTGGGCGACACGCTGGCGCTCCCGCCCTCGGCCTATACGAGCTGGACGCCCGGCGCCGCGCTCGAGACCTTGGAGAAAGCAGGGATATCCACCGCGATCTCGTCGATCACGAGCCCCGGCATCTGGTTCGGCGACGGCGTCGAAAAGGCGCGCGCGCGGGCGCGCGAATGCAACGAGTTCGGCGCCGGCATGGCGCGCGACTTTCCCGGCCGCTTCGGCATGTTCGCGGCAATCCCGCTGCCCGACATCGAGGGCAGTCTGCGCGAGATCGAATACGCGCTCGACGTGCTGAAGCTCGACGGGATCGGCGTGCTGACGAGCTATGAGAGCCGGCTTCTCGGCGACCCTGGATTCCTGCCGGTGTTCAAGGAGCTCGATCGCCGCAAGGCGGCGGTCTTCGTGCATCCGACCATGTCGTGCGGCAACCTGTTCCCCGGGATCGGCGGACCGCAGATCGAATTTCCGACCGACACGACACGCACGATCACGAGCCTCATCTTCGGCGGCACCGCCGGCGCCTGCCCCAACGTCAAGTTCATCTTCTCGCATGGCGGCGGCACGCTCGCGATGGTGGTGCAGCGCTTCGGACGCATCGCGGCGAAGCTCACGCCGGCTGAGCGCGCGGCCCGCATGCCGAACGGTTTCGAGGCCGAGGTGCGGCGGCAATATTACGATCTCGCGAGCGTTGGCAGCTCGCCCGTTGGCATGGCGGCGGTGCTGAAACTGTTACCGGTGTCGCAGCTCACCTACGGCTCGGATGCGCCGTTCGGCTCGGCCACGGAGATCGCCGAGGGAATCACCCGGCTCGGACTCTCCGAGGCGGATTTGCGGGCGATCCGCCGCGACAACGCGCTGCGGCTTTTCCCGCGCTACGCTTGAGGAAAGGGTACGCGATGCTCGTCGAACAGATCTGGACCGCGAATGCCGGCCGCAATTTCAACTATCTGATCGCCTGCGCCGAGACCGGCGAGGCGCTGGCGGTCAACCCGCTCGACCACGAGAAATGCCTCGCGGCGGCGAAAGCGAAGGGTTGGACGATTACGCAAATCCTCAACACGCACGAGCACCGCGACCATACCGGCGGCAACGCGCAAATGGTGGCCGCGACAGGCGCGAAGCTCCTGGCGCATGCGAAGGCAAAGGACAGGATTGCCGGGATCGATCGCGGCTTGGCGGCAGGCGACGTGATCCGGATCGGCAGGAGCGTCGAGCTAAACTGCCTCGACACGCCGGGCCACACGATGTCGCATATCTGCGTCCTCGCGCGCGGCGACAATCCGGCGCTGTTCTGCGGCGACACCCTCTTCAACGCCGGCGCCGGCAATTGCCACAATGGCGGCCATCCGAACGAGCTCTACAACACGTTCGCGGCGCAGCTCGAAAAACTTCCGGACGCGACGCTGGTCTATCCCGGGCACGACTACATCGCACGGAATTTGGCCTTCACGCTCGACCGCGAGCCCGACAACGCGAAGGCGAAGTCGATGCTGCCGCAAATGGAAAAGCAGGACGCGGGGCACGCGCTCGTCACCACGCTCGGTCTCGAGAAGGAGATCAATACCTTCTTCCGCCTGACGAGCCCGACCGTGATCCGGCGGCTGCGCGAGGCCTTTCCCGACTTGCCCGAAAAGCCCGATCCGAAAACCGTGTTCCTGAAGCTCAGGGAGCTCAGGAACAACTGGTAAAGCCGGGGAATTTGCACGCGCGCGATGTGATAGGGCGACCGAATTCACCTATACCAAATGGTGAATTGTATAAATTTCCAGGCGCAATTTTGAATTTGGCGCCGCGCGCGGCGTGCTATGTGTTCGCTAACAGAGAACAATTCAGGGGAGGCGCGCATGCTCGGACGACGGGATATTTTGCGGGGCGCGGGAAGTGGATTGCTGCTCGCGGGAACGATGCCGCGCATTGCCGCGGCGGCGGGCGTACCGCTCGTCGAAGGGCTTCCGCCGGGCGAATACGACACCGCCGTGCTCGACGCGCTGCCGGGCAAGAAGCCGCTGATCAAACTTTCCTACCGGCCGCCCAATTACGAAGCGCCGCTGTCCTATTTCGGCAGCGAGATTACGCCCAACGACGAGTTCTTCGTGCGCTATCACCTGGCCGACATTCCCGAGCAGATCGATCCGCAGAAATGGCGGCTGCGCGTTGGCGGCGAAGCGGCGGCGACCCCGTTCGAGCTCAGCCTTTCCGATCTGCAAGGCGGGTTCGAGCAGGTCGAGGTGACGGCGGTCTGCCAGTGTTCGGGCAATCGCCGCGGCCTCAGCGATCCGCATGTGCCCGGTGTGCAATGGGGCGTCGGCGCCATGGGGAATGCGGTCTGGCGCGGCGTCCGCCTCAAGGACGTACTCGCGAAGGCAGGATTGCGAGGAGACGCGATCGAGCTGGTCCTGAACGGCGCCGACGGTCCGGTGCTGGAAAAGACTCCGGACTTCGTCAAGAGCCTCCCGGTGTGGAAGGGACTCGACGAGAACACGATCATCGCCCACTCGATGAACGGTGCGAAGCTGCCGCATTTCAACGGCGCGCCCGCGCGCCTCATCGTGCCGGGCTGGACCGCCACATACTGGATGAAGCACATCGTCTCGATCGACGCGGCGACGAAGCCGTTCGACGGATTCTGGATGAAGAGCGCCTATCGCATTCCAACCGGCAAATTCCCGGTGATCGACCGCTTCATCTCGCAGGAGACGCCGGCGAACACGCCGATCACGGAAATCGTGGTGAACTCGCTCATCACCGCGCCCGCGAGCCCGCATCGACAGATGGCGGGACAGCCCGTTGAAGTGAAGGGCATCGCCTGGGACGGCGGCTATGGCATCGTCCGGGTCGAGATCTCGTCGGACGGTGGCCAGAACTGGCGCGACGCGCAGCTCGCCAAGGACAGCGGGCGCTTCTCGTTCCGGACCTGGAGCTTCCGCTTCGTGCCGGAGCGCGCGGGCACCTACCGCATCATCGCCAAGGCATCGAACCGCGTCGGCCAGACGCAGGCCGATCAGCTCATCTGGAACCCCGCCGGCTATCACAACAACGTGCCGCGGCCCGTCACCATCATCGCCGCGTGAGGGGACAATGAGAAAGATCCTGATCCTCGCGGCGATGCTCTGCGCAGCGCCCGCCTTCGCCGACGAGCAGCCCGTGTCCTTGAAGGACGGCCCCGAGCGCGATCTCGTCGCCGGCAGTTGCGGCGCGTGCCATACCGTCGACTATATCCGCACGAACTCGCCGTTCATGGACCGCCAGGTCTGGACCGCCGAGGTCACCAAGATGGCGAATGCCTTCGGTGCGCCGATCTCGGCCGACGACCAGAAGAAGATCATCGACTATCTCGTGAAGAACTACGGCAAGTAGCGCCGCTTCGATGACGGAGCCGCCGGTCCTCCCGCCAAACTCCTTCGCCAAGGAGGATGCGGCGCCGGACCGGCTGTTCTATGGCGCGCCGCGCTTCGTCACGCATATCGACGACCACGCGATCGAAGCGGTGACGGCGCTTTACCGCGAGCTCTTTCCGCCGGGCGGCACCATTCTCGACCTCATGGGGAGCTGGGTCTCGCACCTGCCGCCCGAGATCGCCTATGGCGAAGTGATCGGCCATGGCATGAACGAGGCGGAGCTTGCGGCGAACCCGCGCTACCACCGCTGGTTCGTGCAGGATTTGAACCACGATCCGGTCCTGCCGCTTGGCGAGCGCTCGGTCGATGCGGTCGCGATCTGCGTCTCGGTCCAATATCTGCAGCAGCCGGTCGCCGTGTTCCGCGAGGTAGCGCGCGTGCTGAAGCCCAGCGGCACGGTCGCGGCGACGTTCTCGAATCGGTGTTTCCCCACGAAGGCGGTCGCGATCTGGCTTGGCCTCGCGGACGAGCAGCACCAGCGCCTCGTCGCGCTCTATCTCGACCAGGCGGGCTTCGCAGCAGTCGAGACGCGCACGCTCGTCGAACCATGCTCCGGCCACGACCCGCTGTGGGCCGTGATCGGGCGCAAGGCCTAAGCGGCCTGCAATCGTCGCAACTCGGGGCCGGACGCTATTTTGCCGCCGGCGGCGCGCGGAAATCGACGTCGAGCTCGGCGGCGAGATAGACGAGGGCCGCCCAGACCGAGACGGCGCGGGCGAGCTCCGCCGGGTCGATCTTGTCGAGCGTGTCGTCGGCCGTGTGGTGCGTATCGAAGTAGATTGTCCCGTCCTGACGCAGCGAGGCGACCGGCACGCCCAAGGGCTGAAGCGGGCGGACATCGTCGCCGCTGCCGAGCGCCGGCCGGCGATCGACGAACGCGCCGAGCGGCGCCAGCACATCGCCGAGGGTGCGGCCGAAATCGGCCGTGGCGAGGCCCCCCGGAAGCTGCACGGCATAGACCGGGCGCGATCCGAAATCGGCTTCGGCGGCGAGCGCGATGTGCGCCGCCTCGCCGCCATGTGCCTTGGCATAGGCGGGCCCGGAAAAATCCATCTCCTCGGCGCCGAACAGCACGACGCGCACGGTGCGCCGCGGATGCTGCGGCAAGGCAGCGAGGAGCCGGCCGACCGACGTGACGATGGCAACGCCCGCGCCATCGTCGGTGGCGCCCGTGCCGAGGTCCCACGAATCGAGATGCGCGCCGATCAGCACGATCTCGTCCGGCCGCTCCCGCCCCTTGACCTCGCCGGCGACGTTCCAGGATTGCGCATTCTCGCGCACCGTCGGCGTGAGGCGCAGGCGGACCCGCACGGCCCCGCGCGCCGCCAGGCGCTCGAGCTGATCGGCGTCGGGATTGGACAGCGCCGCCGCCGGGATGCGCGGCGCGCCCTCCTGGTAATTGAGCGCGCCGGTATGCGGCAGGCGGTGATTGTCGGTGCCGAGCGAACGGTGCAGATAGGCCACCGCGCCGCGCCTTGCCGCCTCGGACGGGCCCTGGCGCCGGATCGGGTTCGCCGCGCCATAGCCGCCGCCGTCCGCGGCGCGGACCATGCGCTGCGTCACCACCGCGATCTTGCCGTCGAGCGATCCCACGGGCGCGGCCAGCAGCTCGGCATAGGTGCGAAAGAGCTTTATCTCGGCCTCGATGCCCTTGGCGCCGGTCGCAACCGATCCGCCAAGCGCGGTGATCGCAAGCTTTTGCGGGATGGGCGACACGACCTCGGCCGTCTCGTCGCCGCGCACCCACGCATCGAGCGGGAACGGCTCGGAATGAACATCGGACAATCCCGCCGCCTTGAGCCGCGCCTCGGCCCATTTGACCGCGCGCGGCGTGGCCTCGGTGCCGGCAAGCCGCTGCCCGACTTCGGTAGTGAGCGACTGGACGACCGCGAAGGCCGATGAATCCGAAAGCGCGCGCGCGGCGAGGCGCGCGGCGGTCGCGTCCGGCGCTGGGTCCGCAGCGCGCGCAGCAGCGCCGCACACGCACAGCGCGATCACAAGTGAGCCGAGCGCCCTTCGCATATCTGCCCCCTGCCGAATGGCCCCCGTGTTGTACCGCCCAGCGCCCGAACCTATTATCCTTTGCGAGTGTACCTGACCTGCCGCGAGGGCCGAAAGGCGGCACGGAGGAACCCCATGAACCAGACAGCCGAACTCGACACGGCGCCCGAGATCATCGAGGCATCGGTCAATTACATGCTGCGGACCGCGGAACAGCCGTTCACCTACACCGGCGGTCCCGGCTCGACCGAGGTGCGGTCGGGCGGCACGCTCGATCCACACCAGGTCCAGATCCGCAACGGCAGGCTCCATGCCGACCGGTTCACGCTCGAGCGCGACGGTTTCCGCTTCGTCCCGCATCCGACCAAGGTCGCGACCTTCTTCGACGAGGACGAGGTGCGGCGCGTCTATTACCCCGAGATGGAAGCGCTCATAAAGGCCGAGAGTGGCGCCGCGCGCGTCGTCGTGTTCGACCACACGCTGCGCACCGCCGACGAGGACGACCGCGAGGCGCGCAAGATCCGCGAGCCGGTGCGCCGCGCGCACAACGACTACACCGAATGGTCGGGCCCGCAGCGAGTGCGCGACCTGCTGCCGGACGAGGCGGAGAAGCTGTTGCAGCGGCGCTTCGCCATCATCCAGGTGTGGCGCCCAATCCGTAATCCGGTCGAGACTTTTCCGCTCGCCATCTGCGAGGCGCAGAGTCTTGCGCCCGACGATCTCGTCGTCTCGGAGCGGCGCTATCCGAACCGGGTCGGCCAGACCTATGCGATCACCTACAACCCGCGCCACCGCTGGTACTGGTTCCCGCGCATGCGGCGCGACGAGGCGATCGTGTTCAAGGTGTACGACTCCTTGAAGGACGGCCGCGCGCGCTGGACGGCGCATACCGCGTTCGACGACCCCACTTCGCCGCCCAATGCGCGGCCGCGCGAAAGCATCGAGATCCGCACGCTCGCGTTTTTCTAATTGAGCGCCGAAAAGGCGCGCCCAGGGAGGCACCATCATGGATACCAAGACCCGCGTCCGCTCCGACATCGACATGGAGAAATACCGCCTGCGGCGCTTCGTCGACCGGCTCGTCGAAATGGGCGAGGTCGAGGTCCATGAGGAGCCGGTGCCGCTCACGGGCGTGAGCGCGATCATGGAAGGGACGGACAAGGCCGTCCTGTTCAAGAAGGCCGGGCCCGACCGGGTCGAGCTCGTCGCCAAGACGGCCGGCAACCGCAAGCGGCTTGCGGCCGCGTTCGGCGTCGCCGAGGACAAGCTCTACGACGAGTATTTCAAGCGGCTTGCGACGCCCCACCCGGTCGTCGAGGTGCCGTCCGACGAGGCGCCGGTGCACGAGGTCGTGCTTACCGGCAAGGAGGTCGATCTTACCAAGCTGCCGTTCTATCCGCATCATGCCTATGACGGGAGCTGCTATCTGAGCTCGGCGATCGACTATACGATCGACCCCGTGACGGGCCGGCGCAACGTCGGCTGCCGGCGCCTGAGCCTGCGGAACCGCTACGAGACCGGCACCAACGTCACCGCGCCGTCGGATTTGAAGCGCATCTACCAAGGCTGCGTCGCGCGCGGCGAGAAGCTGCCGGTGACATTCACCGTTGGCTCCCATCCGCTCGACTTCGTCGCCGCGACGTCGCGCGTGCCGAACGACGAGCTGGCGCTCGTCGCGCACTTCCGCGGCGAAAAGGCCGCCGTGGTGAAAAGCGTCACCAACGACATCCTGGTGCCGGCCGACGCCGAGATCACGCTCGAGGGCTATCTCGACGAGCGCGGCTATGTCGAGCCGGAAGGCCCTTATGGCGAATACATGGGCTATTACGGTGCCATCCATCTCGACCCGGTGTTCCATTGCACCGCCATCACGATGCGGCGCGATGCGCTGCATCACACGCTGATGCACGGCTCGGCCTTCGTGCTCGATCAGACCGACAGCGCCGTCATCAGCGCGATGCGCACCGAGGCCGAGGCGATGCGCATTTTGAAGGGCGCCGTGCGCGAGCCGGTCGCAGCATATCTGCGCTCGGTCTCGGGCGGGTCGAACACGCTGCGCGTTTCGATCAAGCAGCGCTCCTACGGCGAGGCGAAGGCGGCGATCGCCGCGCTGTTCGGCGGCATCATGCGTTTGAAACACGTCTACGTGTTCGACGACGACATCGACATCCACAACGACCGCCAGGTCGATTGGGCGATGGGCACGCGCTTCCAGGCGGACCAGGATCTGATGGTTCTGCAGGGCATGGTCGGCATGACCATGGACCCCTCGCTCCAGGGACGGCGCACCGGCGCCAAGTCCGGCTTCGACTGCACCAGGCCGTTCGGACGCGACGGCGAAATCCCGCTGACGCGCAGCGCGGCCAAGGTGTTCAAGGGCCCGGCGCGGTTCCAGACGGTGGAGCAGGCGCTGACTTCGTCGCCGATGTTCTATGCCGATATCGTCGAGGCGATCGGCAGCCAGGACGGGCGCGAGGTCGCCTGCGTACTGGACGGCTTGCGCCAGAGCGGCAAATTGGGCCGCGACCGCGATGGGCGCTACTACATGGGCGCGTTCGAGGCGGGCGTCACCGGCATCGTCGGCCAGCTCTATCGCGATCCGAACGAGGGAACCTGAGGCTCAGTCCGCCGCCGCCGGCACCGGCACGCTTTCGGCAAGGCCGATGCGGATGAAGCGGAACATGAAGAGCGCGGCAAGCGCCAAGGGAATCCAGCAGCAGTAATAAACCGTCGTCACGGCGTGCGCGACGGCGGCGGGATCGGACGCGTCGCCGAGCCCGGCCGCGTTGGCGATGACGCCGGCCACGGCGGCGCCGAAGGCGGTGCCGAGCGAGCGCACCGAGACGAGCGCCGCCGCGACCGTGCGTTGCTCGCCCTCGGCCGCCACCGCCATCGTGCGTGCGACGAGATGCACGTTGTAGAGGCCGATTCCGAGTCCCATCGCAAAGGCGCTTAGGGTCAGTAACTCGAGCCGCGGCGCGAGTGCGAGCCAAGTGACGGCCACGAGCGCCGCAAACGCCACGAGCGGGCCCGACCAGAGCGCCACGCGCTCGCGCGCGCCGGACCAGCCCGAGACCGCAAACGCGCCGACGGTCCAGCCGGCCGAGATCGTGATGGTGACGAAATTGACGAACACCGGCGAGACGCCGTGCACCACCTGCAAGAGAAGCGGCAGGAACAGGGTCACCGAGGTCTGCGTCATGGCGTGCAGCGACAGGATCCACAGCGAGAGCCCGATCGGCGCCTTGAGCGACAGCGCGCGCGACGGGAAGAGCTTGTTCGACGCCGCGCGGTCGAGTCGGAAGGCCAATCCGACGAGCGCCACGGCGGCGACGAGGAGGATGACGCGCAAGAATACATTCTCGACAGGCCCGACCGCGGCGACGCAGCCGACGCCCACGGCGAGCGTCGCGAGGCGGAACAGAGGCAGGCTCGGCGCGCCGCGCCGCTCGGCCTCGGTATCGAGGCGCTTGGGCAGGCGGTAGCGCGCGAGAAGGGCAAAGGCGATCATGAACGGCGCCATTAGCCAGAACGAGCCGCGCCACCAATGGATCGCGGCGAACACGCCGCCGACGATCGGGCCGCTCAGGTGACAGGCCGTGAATGTGCCCTGCGAGATCGCGAGGATGCGCGTCCTGAGCCGCGCGCTGTAGAGGCTCGTGATGAGCGCGGTGCCGCCGCCGGCGACGAGTCCGCCGGCCCAGCCCTGCACGCCGCGCGCGACGACAAGCGCGCCCATGTTCGGCGCGAGCGCGCAGGCAAGCGTGCCGACCGCGAAGACGCTTGCGCCCAGCGCATAGCCGTGCCGCGCGCCGAAGCGCGCCCAGACCGCACCTGTCGAGGATGCGCCGACGATCGAGCCGATCGTGTAGAGCATCGCCGCCCAGGTGTAGAAGACCGCGCCGCCGATATCGGCGACGATCGTCGGCATGATGATGGCGATCACGAGAATCTGCGTCGCGTGGAGCGCGATGCCGCCGATGATGAGCGCCGAATAGAGCCCCATGCCGTCGCGGAAAAGCTCGCCCCACGAGCCCTTCGCCTCGTCCGCGCCATTGCCCGATTTATTATTCATTGCCACAATGCTTAGACCCGAGGAGGGAGAACGGCAATGGATCAGCCCGTCGCACAAAGCCGCGTCGCCTGGAACCCCGACAAGTTCCGCCTGCGTCGGCTTGTCGAGCGGCTCATCGACATGGACGAGGTGCAGGTTCACGCGGAGCCGGTGACGCTTGCCGAGCTGTCGCCGATCATCGAAGCGACGACGAAGGCGGTGCTGTTCCGCAAGGCCGGACCCGAGCAGCACGAACTGGTCGCCGCGGTCTCGGCGTCGCGCGCGCGGCTTGCGGCGGCGTTCGGCGTCGCGCCCGAAAAGCTGCGCGAGGAATTCGTGCGCCGCATGGCCAATCCGCAAAAGACTTTTGCGGTGCCGTCGAGCGACGCGCCGGTGCACGAGGTCGTGCTGACCGGCAAGGACATCGATCTGACGAAGCTGCCGTTTCACGTGCAACACGAATATGACGGCGCGCCCTATATCTCGTCGGGCATCGACTTCACCGTCGATCCGGCGACGAAGCGCAGCAATGTCGGCTGCCGCCGCCTCATGCTGCGCGGGCGCGTCAAGGCCGGGTTCAATCTCACGGCACCTTCGGACCTGCGCCAGATCTATCTCGGCTGCGTCGCGCGCGGCGAGAAGCTGCAAGCGAGCTTCACCGTGGGCGCCCACCCGCTCGACATGATGGCCGCCGCCTCGCGCGGCACCGGGCAGGAGATCGACACGCTCGGCACGTTCCGCGGCGAGCCGCTGCCGGCGGTGAAATGCCTCACCAACGATGTTTACGTCCCGGCCGATGCCGAGATCGTGCTCGAGGGCTATGTCGACGAGCGCGGCTATATCGACAACGAGGGGCCATACGGCGAATACATGGGCTATTACGGGCCGATGCACGGCGACCCGGTGTTCCACGTCACCGCGATCACGCGGCGGCGCGACGTGCTGTACCAATCGGTGAAGCACGGCATCGGCAAGCATCTGTCGGAATGCGACGGCGCGCCGATGGGCAACCTCCAGGTCGAGGCGAACGCCTGGCGCCTCTTGCGCCAGGCGGGGCTCGATCCCGCCGATGTGTGCGTGCCGCCGGGGCCGGGCGTGAGCGGCCATGTGCGCGTGGCGTTGCGGAAACGCCACGAGGGCGACGCGCGGAAGGCGATCGCGACGCTTCTCGCCAACCTCATGGTGGTGAAGCACGTCTTCGTCACCGATGAGGACGTCAACGTCCATTCGAGCGCCGAAGTCGAATGGGCGATGTCGAGCCGCTTCCAGGCCGACCGCGACATCGTCGTCTTGAGCAACATGGCGCTGATGCCGATGGACCCGTCGGCGCCCGAGCGGGGATTGGGCGCCAAGGCGGGCTTCGATCTCACCTTCCCCTATCCGCGCGCCAAATCCGTCACCGCGCGGGTGCCGGAGGCGCCGCAGATCGGCGGGCCGGCGCGCTTCCAGACCGTGCGCCAGGCGCTCGAAGCGGGGCCCTTGCATTTCGCGCGGCTCATGTCGGTGCTGGGGAGCCGCGACGGGCGCGAGATCGTGCTCGAGATCGAGCAGCTGCGCGACGAGGGTCTCGTCGAGCGCAACGAGGACGGCGAATATTTCCTGAAGAAGAACTGAGCCTACCGGCGGCCATCGGGAAAGACCTGCGTGCTCTTGCTGCGCGGGTCGCGCTTCGGCCAGGTGCCGCGTTCGGCCGCGGCCAGAAACGAAGCGACCGCGTCGTTGAATGCGTCAGGCTCCTCGAGATTGACCAGGTGGCCGGTATTGGGAACGACGACCAATCCCGCCGTCGGTATGGCGCGCTTCAGAAAGACGTTGGTTTCGAGGCACGGCTCGTCCTCGTCGCCGAGGAGGAGCAGCACCGGCACGTCGAGCGCCGCAAGCTCGGCCTCGAAATCCCACAGCGACGGGCGCGGCGCCTGGAACCGGCGCAAGGTCCTGGCCGAGCCCGTGGCGCTGTGCTCGGCAAGGTGGCTGCGAAATTCCTCCCAGCCGCGCGGGTCCTTGTTCTGGAACGGGATGCGCGTGGGGCTCGAGGCCAGATCGGGTGCCACGCGCGCCATGCCGTCGCGCTCGAGGCGTGCCGCCATCGCCTCGCTTTCGGCACGGAAGCGCACGCGATGCTCGCGCGGCGCGCCCGAGCCGCAGCCGGCGACGACGAGCGCGCTCGCCATATCCCCATGGCGCAGGCCGAAATGCAGCGCCGAATAGGCCCCCATGCTGAGCCCGACGATATGCGCCTTGGCAAGGCCGAGATGGCGCATGACGGCGGCGATGTTCGCGACCTGGTGGAGATAGTCGTACAGCGCCTCGTCCTCGGGCACGTCGGACGGCGGATACCCCACCGCGTTGAAGGCGATGCAGCGGTAGTCGCGCGAGAAGCGGCGGAGCTGGCTCTCCCAGGCGCGGCAGTCGCCGGCGAATTCATGGGCGAAGACGATCGGATATCCCTTCCCGGCCTCTTCGTAATAGAGCTTTTGGCCAGCGCTTGCGGCGTAGGGCATGGCTTCACCTCCGGTCGATGCGACGCGGTATCATACCGGGAGAAACTGGGAGACGAGCATGGACAAAAAATTCATCAATCCGCCGGAGCTCTACAAGCATCCGAGCTACACGCGCGTCGTCACGGTGAAGGGCCCGTGCAAGTTCATCTTCATCGCCGGGCAGACGCCGTCCGACGACACGTACCAGCCGGTCGCCAAGGGCGACCTGAAGACGCAATACCTGCGCGTCATCGAGGGGCTGACGGTTCAGCTCGAAGGCCGCGGGCGCGACATGGGACGATGTCGTGGTGCGGCGTGTCTTCACCACCGACGTGGACGGGCTGAAGAAGGTGCTGGCCGATCCGTCGATCCGGCGGCCGGAGAACCGCGAGCATCCGCCGACCAGCACCATGGTCGGCGTCACGCGCCTTTCCGATCCCGACTTCATGATCGAGATCGACCTGATGGCGATCGCCGAGGCCTGAAGCGGGTCAGGCGTGCGCGCGGCGCTCCATCGGCACGCCGTGGAGGAGCGCCGCGTGGTCGCCCTTCGTCACGGGCCCGAGCGCGTCGGCAATCCTCGACCAGGTCGTGCCGCCATCCTCGCTCGCATGCACCGCGCCGTCGGTGTCGCCGACGAAGAGGGTGAAGCCGCCGGGATATGAGGCCACCGTCATCGCCTCGATATTGGCGCGCGGCAGGACCGAAAAACCCTGCTGCAATACCTCCCAGCTTCGCCCGCCGTCGCGGCTGCGCACGATCGCGGTGTCGGCGATGTGCGAGCGGCGCCATTCGCCCGGGTCCTTGCGCGCGCCCGTCATGTAGAGCGTGCGCTCGTCCGGCGAGAGCACGATGTGGTCGGGATAGGCCAAGCGGAATTCCGGACCGGTGAGACGGTCCCAGCTCTCGCCGCCGTCGCCGCTTTTGTAGAGGCCGACGCCGGTCGTCATGTACACGGTCTCGGGCTCTGACGGCACGACCATCACCTGGTGGATGTCGCGATATGCGCGATCGTCCGGGCGCGAGTAGCTGTCGAGCTCGCGGAACGTACGGCCGCCGTCCTCCGTCTTCAGGAGCGCGCCCTGCTCGATCGCGGCATAGAACCGCTCGGGAGTGCGCGGATCGAACACCAGCATCTTGGTATGCGCGATGCGCGGCGGGGCGGGGAAAGTCCAGTGCTCGGTGCCCGGCACCTGGCGCAAGCCCGGCAGCTCGGTCCATGTGCCGCCGAGATCGCGGCTTTCGAACAGCGCGGCGGGCTGCGTTCCGGCATAGACGATGGTCTCGCCCTTTCGCACGACCGATGCGACCGAATAGACGTCCTTGATCTTCAGGCCCTCGTTGCGCGGCTCCCATGTGGCGCCGCCATCGATGCTGAAGAACACGCCATCGCCGTGCGTGCCGGCGAACACGCCGGCCTGCCCGGGCAAGGTCGTCAGCGTGGTCGCGTGCGATCCGGCGAGCGTGTTGGCGGCGAGGCGCCACGCGCCCTTGGCCGATTCGCGCTCCAGCACGCTTACGCCGCTTTCGGTCGCGACCAGCAGGCGGACGGGCGCATAAGGCCCGGAAAAGCGATTGAGGCCGTTGGGAGACAGGCAGGCAAGCATCGGACGCTCCTCTCTCTACCTGAACCGTAGAACGCTAGCCCGATGCTGCTAGACTGGCAATGCTGCAAAGGGAGACGACGAAGCGATGCTCGAAGTGCCGGTTCTCATCGTCGGCGGCGGCCCCGTCGGACTTGGGCTTGCGTCGGACCTCGGCTGGCGCGGCGTGCGCTGCATGCTGGTCGAGCAGGGCGACGGCACGATCTATCACCCGCGCGCCAACACGGTGAACTCGCGCACGATGGAGTTCTGCCGGCGCTGGGGCATATCCTCCGACGTGCGCAATGCCGGCGCGCCGCCCGATTTCCCGCCGACCATCATCTACGCGACCGGTCTCCAGGGCTTCGAGGTGGCGCGCATCGAGCGGCCGACGCACGGCGGCAACAAGCCGCTGCCAATAACGCCCGAGCGCTCGCAGCGCTGCAACCAGCTGTTCTTCAACCCGATCCTGCGCCAGCACGTCTCGAGCCTGCCGAGCGTCACGCTGCGCTATCGCTGCCGCTTCGAAGGGTTCGAGGAAACGCGCGACGGCGTCGTCGCATCCGTGCGCGACCTCGCGACCGATACGGTCGAACGGATCGCCGCGCGCTATCTCGTCGCCGCCTGCGGCGGGGCAAGCGCGGTGCCGAAGGCGTTGGGCGTGCGCTGGGAGGGCCAGCCGGTTCTGTCCTACCACCTCAACGTCTTCCTCAGGATCAAGGAGCTGTGGACGCGGACCAAATTGGGCAAGGCCGCGTTCTACATGTTCGTCGATCCCGAGTTGCGGCATCCGAGCCTGATCGAGCTCGACGGCAACGAGTTGTGGCGGCTCGGCCTCAACCAGGGACTCGAGCCCGTTCCCGCCGAGAAAGTCGATATCGACCGCATCGTGAAGCGGCTCATCGGTCCCGGCATTCCGTACGAGGTCATCTCCGCCCTGCCGTGGACCTGCCGCAGCGTCGTCGCCGACCGCTGGCAGAAGGGCCGCGTGTTGCTCGCCGGCGACGCGGTGCATCAGCATAGTCCCGCCGGCGGGTTCGGCATGAATACCGGCATGGGCGATGCCGTCGATCTCGGCTGGAAGCTTGCGGCGATGGTCGAAGGCTGGGGCGGCGCCGGGCTCATCGACAGCTACGAGATCGAGCGCAAGCCGGTGGCGCGGCGCAATGTCGATGAGGCGACGAGGAACTCGGAGGAACGCTTCGCGGAGGAAGCCGAGTTCAAGGAGATCGTCGAAGCGACGCCGGAGGGCGCGCGTCTGCGCCGCCAGGTCGGCGACGCCATCGTCGGCGCCAAGACCAAGCAATATGTCTCGGACGGGATCGCCCTCGGCTACCGCTACGATCCCTCGCCGATCGTGTGGCCCGACGGCACGCCGGCGACCCCGGACCAGCCCGGGACCTATGTGCCGACGAGCCGCCCCGGCTCGCGCGCGCCGCATGCGTTCCTGGCCGACGGGCGCTCCACCATCGATCTCTTCGGCCGCGGCTTCGTGCTGCTGCGTTTCGGCGGCGCCGAGGCGCGGCCGTTCGCTGCGGCTGCGGCGGCGCGCGCGGTGCCGCTCCACGAAATCGCGATCGACGATCCGGCGATCGCCGCGCTCTACGAGCGGCGTCTCGTGCTGGTGCGCCCGGACGGCCATGTCGCCTGGCGCGGCGACCGCGCGCCCGACAATGCGGCCGCCGTCATCGACGTGGCGCGCGGAGCCGCATCCCTGCCGCAAACGGCGCGCGCCGCTTAGCTCAGCGTCGGGTCGAGGACGAGCTTGCCCATGCCGGGATCGGCCTCGATCATGCGGTGCGCGTCCGCCGCGCGCGACAACGGCAGAACCTGCGCGATCTGGACCTTGATCTTGCCGGCCGCGACCGCGGCAAAGCATTTCGGCACGTCCTCGTCCTTGTGGCCGGGCATGCCGCGGATGGTGATGCGGCGGTCGTAGAGGTGGAAGAAGTCGATCATCACGTTGGGGCCGGCATGGGCGCCCGCGGTCACGAGCCTGCCGTCGCGGCCCAATGCGTGAAACGCCTTCGGCAGGATCTCGGGGTTGGCGATGTTGTCGTAGAGAACATCGACGCCGTTGCCGCCGGTGATCCGCATCGCTTCGGCGAGAAGATCCGTCGTCTTGTAGTTGACGCCGTGATCGGCGCCGAGCGCAAGGCCGAGCTGCACGCGCTCGTCCGAGCCCGCCGTGGCGATGACGCGCGCGCCCACCACGTTCTTGGCGATCTGGATGCCGACCGTGCCGAGATTGCCGCCCGCGCCCATGACGAGCACCCATTCGCCCGGCTGCAAGCGCGCCTCGTTGACGAGGAGGTTCCACGCCGTCGGGCAATGGCGCAGCGCCACCGCCGCTTCGTGAAATCCCAACCCCTCGGGCAGCGCATAAAGGCTGCAGGCGGGAAGTGCCACGAGCTCGGCGAAGCCGCCCGGCCGCTTGATCCCCATCATGCCGAGCGGGCCGTCATAGTTTTTGCCGTCCTCGGCGCACGGCTCGAGCGGCATGGTGCCGGCCGCCGCGACGCGCTGGCCGCGCCGCCACTGCGTCACGCCCTCGCCCACCGCGTCGACGAATCCTGCGCAATCGACACCGGGGATGAGCGGCGGTCGGGCGCCGCGCTGCGGCTGCTTGCCGGCGCGGAGCGCCACGTCGAGCACGCGGTTGACGGTGGCCGCGTGAACTCGGATGCGCACCTCGCCGCGCTGCGGCGCGGGATCGGGCACATCCTCGTACCGCAGCACATCGGGAGGCCCGAATTCGTGGAACCGTATCGCCTTCATTCTTGGCGCGCCCTCCACGGCGCGAAGGCATCTTTTAGCCCGGCCAGACGGCGGATCAAGGCGGTGCGGCAACGCCGCGCATGGTGTATGACAAAGCCGACAACCGGCGCGAGGCGGCCATGGAATTCGGCTATTTCACCCTGAGCGACAACCATTACGAGAACAACCGGCGCGAGGCCAACAGCTTCATCGCCGACATCGTCGACGAGGCGCTTTACGCCGAGGAACTGGGGATGCACTCGGCCTGGATCGGCGAGCATCATTTCAGCTCGCTCGGCGTCTTGTCGTGTCCCGATCTGGCATTGGCCTATGTCGCGGCGCGGACCAAGAAGATCAGGCTCGCGCCGGCCGTGACGGTGCTGCCGCTCCATCATCCGATCCGCGTCGCCGAGCAATGGGCGACGCTCGATCTCCTTTCGGGCGGGCGCGTCGATTTCGCGGCGGGACGCGGCTACGACAAGCGCGAGTACCTGCCGTTCGGCGTGTCGTTCGAGGAGAACCAGCCGATCTTCGAGGAGGGGATGGAGATCGTGCGCCGCCTGTGGATGGCCGACGAGCGCATCTCGTGGCACGGCAAGCATTATCATTTCGACGACGTGCGCATCACGCCGAAGCCCGTGCAGCGGCCCCTGCCGGCCTATGTCGGGTCGTTCTCGAAGCCGTCGATCGAGCTTGCCGCGCGGCTCGGCTGCGGCCTCATCGTGGCACCCTTCGCCGCGGCGCTGACCTTTGGCGGGCTTGCCGAGGTGGCGCAGCTCTACAAGGAGACCTGCGCCAAGCACGGCCAAAAACCGGGGCGCCTCATGTGCAGCTATTTCACCCACTTTGCCGACACGGCCGCCGAGGACGCGGCCGCCCGCGCGCGCCAGATCCGCTACTACAAGGAATGCGTGATCCCGGCCTTTCCCGGCGACCCGCGCACGGCGCCGCCCTCATACCGCTATTTCATCGGCATGGTCGAGCGCCTCAAGAACGCGCGGCCGGAGGATCTGACCGAGAACTCCGTGCTCTTGGGCTCGCCGGCGCGGATCGGCGAGACGCTCGCCAAGGTGAAGGCCGCAGGGTTCGACGAGGTGATCCTCTATTTCAACGTCGGCCTCAAGCCGCACGCGCAGGTCAAGGAAGAGATGGCGCGCTTCATGACCGAGGTCGCGCCGAATTTCAGGTGAGGACGACATGGAGAAACTGCCGCGCGGAGCGAACTTCCTGCGAGCCAAGGCGCTGTGGGAGCTGGGACTCCATTTCGCCGGCAATCCGGCCACGCCCTATGGCGGCAATCGCGACGTGTGCATCGCGATCGGCAACGGCTCGGGCGAGGATTTCCGGCCCTCTCTGCGCATGGCAACGGGCTCGCCCGCGCTCGCGCACGCGGTCGCGCGCGGCACGATCGAGATGGCGTTCGTCAATCCCTCGGCGTTCCTGACGCAGGCCTATCGCGGCGTCGGATTGTTCAACGAGAAGCTGCCGCTCCGCATCGTCGGCAACTGGCCGACCTGGGACTGGTTCGTGTTCGCCGTCAGGAAAAGCCTGGGTTTTCGCTCGCTCGCCGACATCAAGAAGGCGCGCTATCCGCTCCAGGTCTCGGTCAAGGAGGACCCGACCCATTCGACCCGCGTGCTGACCGACCAGGTGCTGGCGCTCTACGGCTTCAGCCTTGCCGACATCGTATCGTGGGGCGGGACGCTCTCCATGAGCGGCAGCCCGAGCGACAAGCGCAGGATGGAGCCGCTGCGCTCCGGCACGCTCGATGCGATCTTCGACGAGGCGCTCGTCATCTGGTTCGACGAAGCGCTCAGGCACGACATGATGCTGCTCGACCCCGAGCCCGAGATGTTCGCGCGGCTGGCCGAGATCGGCTGGCGCAAGGTCATGGTGCCGAAGAGCCGCTTTCCCGGCCTCGACCGGGACCACCCTTGCATCGACTACAGCGGCTGGCCGCTCTATGCGCGCGAGGATTTGCCGGAACAGATGGTCTATGACGTATGCGCCGGCTTCGCCGCGCGCGCCGACGAGATCCCGTGGGAGGCGGAGTCGTTCGAGGATGTGAGCCAGGTGTGGCGCGAGTCCAACGCCACGCCGATGGACGTGCCGCTGCACAAGGGCGCCGAGCGCTGGCTCAGGCAGATGCGATAGCGGCGCGGCGAAGAAGGTTTTCGAGCCGCGCCTGCATTTTCTCGGGCGGCAGGCGGTGGCTGCCGCCGTGGCCGGCGAACAGCCATTCGAAGCGGTACTCGCGGAGCCGCGCGAGCGAGGCCAATTGCTCGGGCCAGGACCACCAGCACACGGCGCGCGAGGCGCGCAGATCGTCGGTCTCGAAGTCCCATGACAGGCTGTCGCCGGTGAAGAGGCAACGTTCATCGAGGAGATAGGCCGCGCTGCCCTCGGTATGACCGGGGAGCGGGATGGCGATGAGCCCGGGCGCGATGGCAAGCGCCTCGCGTCCGCGCAGGATGTCGCTCGCATAAGGTGCGGCGGCACGGTCGGCCTCGTGGATGAAGACGCGCGCGCCGAAGTGCGCGGCATAGCGCCCGGCATCGGCCACGTCGTCGCGGTGGGTCAGCAGAATTTCCGCGAGCCCGCCCAGCGCCGCGATCGCGTCCACCACTTGCGAGGCCCAGCGCGGCGCATCGACCATGGCGTTGCCGCCGCCGTGCCTGATGAGGAACGAGTTGGCGCCCCAGGACGAGCGCGCATTGAAGCCCAAGCGCCACACGCCGTCCGTCATCTGCTCGGGAAACGCGTTCCTGGGCGCGTGCTGCACGCCCTCGGTGTGGATCGACGCGGTCGGGCAGAGGAGGCGCGCGCGCCACGCCTGCAGCACATCGTCCGCGCTTTCGGGCTGGCGCACGAAGACGCATTGCCCGCCGCGCTCGGCGATGAGGCCGGGCGCTACGTTTCGCGACGCGCCGCAATCGATGCAGCTGCGATCGACATACCACTCGCCCGGCGCGTTTTCGGGATGACGGGAGCGCATGGGCGGAAGATTGCTTCGCTGCGCTCGCAATGACAATACGGTTTGTCATTGCGAGGAGCGGGAGCGACGAAGCAATCTCGCGCCTACTCCGCCGCCTTGGCCACTTCGCCGGCGATGGCGAGGCCGCCTTCGCCGGTCGTGACGGCGACGGTTTCGCCGTCCGCGATGCGGCCCTTGAGCAAGAGCTCCGCCAAGGGATTTTGCAGCTCGCGCTGGATGACGCGCTTCAAGGGGCGCGCGCCATAGACCGGGTCGTAGCCCGCCTCGGCGAGCCAGGCGCGCGCCTTGTCGTCGAGCACGAGCGCGATCTTGCGGTCGGCCAAGAGCTTTTGCAGCCGCACGAGCTGAATGCCGACGATACCCTTCATGTCGTCGCGCGACAGCCGCCGGAAGATCAGGATCTCGTCGAGCCGGTTCAGGAACTCGGGCCGGAACGCCGCGCGCACCATCTCCATGACGCTGTCGCGCACGGTCGAGACGTCGCGTCCCTCGGGCAAGCCGGCGAGCACGTCGCTGCCGATGTTCGAGGTCAGCACGATGAGCGTGTTGCGGAAATCGACCGTGCGGCCCTGCCCGTCGGTGAGCCGCCCGTCGTCCAAGACCTGCAGCAGCACGTTGAAGACGTCGGGATGCGCCTTCTCGATCTCGTCGAACAGGATGACCTGGTAGGGCCGGCGGCGCACCGCCTCGGTCAAGGCGCCGCCCTCCTCATATCCGACGTAGCCCGGCGGCGCGCCGATAAGCCGCGCGACCGAATGCTTCTCCATGTATTCCGACATGTCGATGCGGACCATGGCCTGCTCGTTGTCGAACAGGAACTCGGCCAGCGCCTTCGCCAGCTCGGTCTTGCCGACGCCCGTCGGGCCCAGAAACAGGAACGAGCCGATCGGCCGGTTCGGGTCCTGCAATCCGGCGCGCGCGCGGCGGATCGCGTTCGAGACGGCAACCACCGCCTCGTTCTGGCCGACGACGCGCCGCTGCAGGTTGCTCTCCATCTGCAAGAGCTTCTCGCGCTCGCCCTCGAGCATCCTGTCCACCGGGATGCCGGTCCAGCGCGACACCACTCCGGCGATGTGGCTCTCCGTCACCGCTTCCTCGATCATGCGGTGGCTCTCGGCCGCTTCGGCCGTCTTGAGCTTGCGCTCGAGTTCGGGAATGACGGCATAGGTCAATTCCCCGGCGCGGGTGTAGTCGCCGCGGCGCTGCACCTGCTCGAGTTCGATGCGCGCCTGGTCGAGCTGCTCCTTCAGCTTCTGGGCGCTCGCGAGCTTGTCCTTCTCGGCCTTCCACTGCGCCGTGAGCTCGGCCGATTCCTTTTCGAGGTCGTTGAGCTCCTCGACCAGTTTCCCGAGTCGCTCGCGCGAAGCCGCATCGTGCTCCTTCTCGAGCGCGCCGCGCTCGATCTTGAGCTGGATGATGCGGCGGTCGAGCTCGTCGATCTCCTCGGGCTTCGATTCCGCCTCCATGCGGAGCCGCGCCGCCGCCTCGTCCATCAGGTCGATCGCCTTGTCGGGGAGGAAGCGGTCGGTGATGTAGCGGTTCGACAAGGTCGCGGCGGCGACGATCGCGCCGTCGGTGATGCGGACGCCGTGATGGACTTCGTACTTCTCCTTGATGCCGCGCAGGATCGAGATCGTGTCCTCGACCGAGGGCTCGCTGACGAAGACCGGCTGGAAACGCCGCGCCAGCGCCGCGTCCTTCTCGATGTGCTTCCTGAATTCGTCGAGCGTTGTCGCGCCGACGCAATGCAGCTCGCCACGTGCGAGCATGGGCTTCAGCATGTTGGACGCGTCCATCGCGCCCTCGGCCTTGCCGGCGCCGACGAGCGTGTGCAGCTCGTCGATGAAGACGATGATCTCGCCTTCGGCGGCGGTGATCTCGGCGAGGACGGCCTTCAGGCGCTCCTCGAACTCGCCGCGGAACTTGGCGCCGGCGACGAGCGAACCCAGATCGAGCGCCAGGAGGCGCTTTTCCTTCAGGCTGTCGGGCACGTCGCCATGGGTGATGCGCAGCGCCAGTCCCTCGACGATCGCGGTCTTGCCGACGCCCGGCTCGCCGATCAGGACCGGATTGTTCTTGGTCCGGCGCGACAGCACCTGGATGGTGCGGCGGATCTCCTCGTCGCGGCCGATGACCGGGTCGAGCTTCCCTTCGCGCGCGGCGGCCGTGAGGTCGCGCGCATATTTCTTGAGCGCGTCGTAGCCTTCCTCGGCGCTCGCCGTGTCGGCGCGGCGGCCTTTGCGGATTTCCTCGATCGCGCGGTTCAAATTCTGTGGGCTGATGCCCTGGCTCGCCAGCGCTTGCGCTGCGGCCGTGCCCTTCAGAAGCGTCATCGCCAGGAGCAGGCGCTCGGCGGTGACGAAGCTGTCGCCTGCCTTTTCGGCCACCTGCTCGGCCTCGGTGAAGAGGCGCGACAGATCGGGCGAAAGAAAGACCTGGGCGCCCCCGCCTTCGACGCGCGGCATCTTGTTGAGCGCCGCCTCGACCGCGGCCAGCACGGGCTGCGGATCGCCGCCCGCGGCGCGGATCAGGTTGGCCGCGAGGCCTTCCTTGTCATCGAGCAGGACTTTGAGGAGATGTTCCGGCGCGATCTGCTGATGGCCGCGCCGCTGCGCCAAGGCTTGTGCCGCCTGCACGAATCCCTTGGACCGTTCGGTGTATTTCTCGAACTCCATGAACTCACCCCATGAACCGGCGCGCGCGTCCCTCTTGGAGGCAACGCCCCGCACCCTTCACGTGAGATATGGGTTCACCGAATCGGCGGCGCAAGGCCGCCGCCGCGGTCGTAAAGCGCTAGTTCGTCGAGGTGCTCGGCGGGGCTTCGGGCTCGGGCTCGGATTCGGGATCGGACGGGACCGGCTGACGGCGTTCCTGCATCTCCGCCGGGTCGCCGTCCATGTCGCCGTTCATCTCGGTATCGGCCGGGGTCATGGGCCGCTGCTGTTGCATATAGCCTTGACCGTTGCCATCGGCGTTCATCACGCGGAAGTAATGCTCCGCGTGCTGATAGAAATTCTCGGCCGCTATACGGTCGCCGGCGGACCCGGCCTCGCGCGCGAGGGCAATGTAGCGCTCGAACACCTGGTAGGCATTGCCGCGGATTTTTACGTTCGGCCCGCTGCTCTCGAAGGTCTGGATCCGATGCGGCGGCCGGGGACGATTGCCCGGATGCCCGCCGCCACCACCACCGCCACCCCCGCCGCCGCCGTTCATATTGTTGCGGTTACGGCCCCGCTTGTTCTGACCTGGTCTCATGATGCCTTTGAAATCACGATGCATGGTTCACGACTGTTTGGTTTCGAAAGCGATCCCCGGCGGCTATCGCCTCTAGGACGTGCAGCGCCATTACGGCGGGGACGGGCCGACCCCGAAGGGCAGCGGGAGCCAGTGGCTCATTGTCGTTAGGTCAACACCACCCTAGACGGGAAGTGTTGGCATTTCCAACATTTTTTATTTCCGCACAAGGACGAGACAGCGCTCGACACCACTCAAATCGCGATGGCGGCTCGCGACTTCAAGCCCGGCGCCGCGGAAAATCGCAGCCGCCCTGGCGGCCTGCCCGGCGCCCAGCTCGATGACCGCAAAGCCCGTGCGGGCGAACAGCCGTCCGAGACCGGGGGCAAGATCGCGATAGGCCGAAAGCCCGTCCGTGCCGCCGTCGAGCGCGAGCCGGGGCTCGAACAGCGCCACCTCGGGGGCAAGCCCCGCGATCTCGCCGGACGGCACGTAGGGCGGGTTGGCGAGCACCACCTCGAACCCGCCCCGGAGCGCCGCGCCCCACTGCCCGACCGCGAAAAATGCCCGCGATTCCAGCCCATTGGCGGCTGCATTCCGGCGTGCCACGGCGGCCGCCCCGGGGGCGAGGTCGAGACCCAGCCCGGTGGCGTTCGGAAGCTCGCTCAGGAGCGCCAAGAGAAGGCAGCCGGTGCCGGTGCCGAGGTCGAGGATGCGCAAGAGCGCGGCGCGGTCGCCGATCCGGCCGAGCGCAGCGGCGATCAGGGTCTCGCTGTCGGGCCTGGGATCGAGCGTCGCCGGCCCGACCTCGAAATCGAGGCTCCAGAACTCGCGCCGTCCGATGAGACGCGAGACCGGCTCGCGCGCCATGCGCCGCCGCACCATCTCCGCAAGTCTGCCCTGCGCCAGGGACGCGAGCGGGCGCTCGGGATAGCCCAGCACAACCGATGTCTCGATTTGCGCGGCGAGCGCCACCAGAAGCCTTGCCTCGCGCCGCGACTCGCCGATGCCGCTGGCTGCGAGGTCCGCAGCGGTGCGCGCGACCGCCTCGCCCAAGGTGGCGGCGCTCATTCCGCCTCCGCGAGACGCGCCGCCTGGTCCTCGGCGATGAGCGCGTCGATGAACTCGTCGAGCGCTTCGCCGCTCAGCACCTTGTCGATCTTGTAGAGCGTCATGCCGATGCGATGGTCGGTGACGCGGCCCTGCGGGAAATTGTAGGTCCGGATGCGCTCCGACCGGTCGCCCGTGCCGACCTGGGTCTTGCGCGACAAGGCCCGCGCCGCCGCCGCCGCCTCGCGCTCGCGCTCGTAGAGCCGCGCACGCAGCACTTTGAGCGCCTTCGCCTTGTTCTTGTGCTGCGATTTCTCGTCCTGCTGCTGCACGACGAGGCCGGTCGGCAGGTGGGTGATGCGCACGGCGCTGTCGGTGGTGTTGACCGACTGGCCGCCGGGGCCGCTCGAGCGGAACACGTCGATGCGCAGGTCCTTGTCGTCGATGTGGATGTCCACATCCTCTGCCTCGGGCAGCACGGCGACGGTCGCGGCCGAGGTGTGGATGCGGCCCGAGCCCTCGGTCTCGGGCACGCGCTGCACGCGGTGCACGCCCGATTCGAATTTCAGGCGCTCGAACACGTTGCTTGCCGCTGATGGCTGCTATCGCCTCCTTGAAGCCGCCGATCCCGGTCTCGGAAATCTCCATCGCCTCGAAGCGCCAGCCGTGCAGCGCCGCATATTTCTGATACATGCGGAAGAGAACGGCGGCGAAGAGCGCCGCCTCCTCGCCGCCGGTGCCGGCGCGCAGCTCGAGGATGGCGTTGCGCTCGTCGGCCTCGTCCCTGGGCAGGAGCATGAGGCGGACCTGGCGCTCGAGATCGGGCAGGCGCTTTTCGAGCGCGGCAAGCTCGGTCGCGGCGAGAGCGCGCATTTCCGGATCGACCTCGGCCGCATTGGCAGCAAGCTCGCTCGCGAGCGCTGCCGTATCTTGGTATTCCGCCCGGACTTTCTTCAAAGCCTCAATTGCTTCGACGAGCGGCGTGAGATCGGCATATTCCTTGGCCAGCCGGGAAAAATCGCCGCCGAGCTTCGCCGGATCGGCCAGCGTATGCGCGAGCTCCGCATGGCGCCGCACCACGCGGTCGAGCTTTCCCTCGAGCGCGGTCTCGCTCATCTCGCCTCCGCGTCGAGCCGGAACAGGCGGCGCAGCAGATCCTCCATGCGCGCCGCATCGCCGCCCGCGCCGGCGAGATCGCGCAGCGCCTCGGACGGCGCATGCAGGAGGCGCGCGACGAGGAGCCGCGTCGCGGCCTCGGCGTCCAAACCCTGTTCCGCCATCACCTCGTCCCGCACCGTCTCGAAATGGCGGCGCAGCGCCACCACTGCCGGCACGGCGGCACGCGCCGCGCGCCGCGTGCGAAATTCCTGGCAGCTCCTCCTCGACGATGCGCCAGGCGGCATCAGCCGCAGCGGCGCGGTTCGCGCGGCCGGCAAGCGCGGCGCGCTCGAGATCGGCGAGATCGTAAAGGAAGACGCCGTCGAGCGCGTTGATCGCCGGATCGGCGTCGGTCGGAAGAGCCACATCGATGACGAAGATGGGCCGCAGCGGACGCCTTCGCAATGAGGCCGCGACGAGCGGCTGCGTCAGCACCATGCGGCCCGAGCCGAGCGACGCGATGACGATGTCGGCGGCGGCTACCGCGTCGGGCAGCCCGTCGAACGGCACGTAGTGGCAGGAAAGGCGCCGGGCGGCACGCTCGGCGCGCTCGGCCGGGCCGCACACGGCGAGCCGCGCGAGGCCGGCGCGGCGGAACTGCTCGGCCAGAAGCTCGCCCATCTCGGCCGGGCCGACGAGGAGCGCCGCAGCGCGGGAAAGATCGCCGTGAATGCCGCGCGCCAGATCGATCGCCGCCGCGGCGATCGATTGCGGGCTTTCGGAGATCCCGGTCTCGCGCCTGACGCGGCGCGCGCAGGCGAAGGCAGCGTTGAACGCGGCGTCGAGCGCCGGACCCACGAGGCCCAACTCCGCCGCCTCGCGGTGCGCCGCGCGCACCTGACCCAGCACATGCGGCTCGCCGATAACGGCGCTTTCGAGCGCGCTCGCGACGGCGAACAGATGTTTCAAGGCGGGGTCGCCTTCATGGCGGTGAAGCGCGGCGGAAAGCGCCGCCTCGGGCACCGCGGCGCGCGCTGCGACAAGCGGCACGAGGAGCGACGCCGCAGCCGCATCGTGGCTCGCCAGCTCGACCCGGTCGCAGGTCGCGATCAGCACGCCGTCGCGCAAGCCCGAGTTGCGCAGGCTCTCGAGCGCGCCGCCGAGATCGGCCTCGATCCGCGCGAAGCCGTCGCGCAAATCCGGGCCGGCAGCGCGGTGGTCGATGCCGGCGATGAGGAGGGGCGCTGCAGCCCTGTCCACGCGAGAGACTGGCGCCTCGTTCGTGTCGGTCACGGGCGCCCTACCGGAATTCGCGGAGCCGCTCCTGCAAGACGGCGAGCGGCACCTCGGTCTGTTGACGGGCGTCGAGATCGCGGAGGCTCACGGCGCGGCGGGCAAGCTCGTCCTCGCCGATGATCACCGCGGCGCGCGCATGAATCTTCTCGGCGTGCGACAGGCGCCGGCGCAGATTGCCGGAATATCCCAAATCGACGGCGAAGCCCGCACGCCGCAGCTCGTACGCGAGTTTCTGGGCCTCCGCCTCGGCCGCCTCGCCCAACGGCACGATGGCAATGGGGCGCGGTTCGGCCGGCGGCTCGGCGACCAGCAACGCGAGGCGCTCGATTCCCGCCGCCCAGCCGACGCCCGGCGTCTCGGGCCCGCCCATCACGCCCATGAGCCCGTCATAGCGGCCGCCGCCCAACACCGTGCCTTGCGCGCCGAGCTCCCTGGTCACGAACTCGAACGCGGTGTGGCAGTAGTAATCGAGGCCGCGCACGAGGCGCGGGCTGAGGCGATAGGATATCCCGAGCCGTTCGAGCCCGGCCCGCACCGCATCGAAGAATTTTTGGGCGTCGGCGGTGAGATAATCGTCGAAGAGCGGCGCCTCTTCATTGACGCGCTTGTCGCCCTCGTCCTTCGAATTGAGGATGCGCAGCGGATTGCGCTCGAGCCGGCGGCGCGAATCCTCGCTGAGCTCGCCAGCCCGCTGCTCGTAATAGGCGACGAGTGCCGCGCGATAGGCATGGCGGCTTTCGAGATCGCCCAACGTGTTGAGCTCGAGCTCGGTGGCGGCGACGACGCCGAGCGCTTCCAAAATGTCGGCGCCCATTGCGATCACCTCGACATCGCCCGCGGGCTGCGCCACGCCCAACAACTCGACATCGATCTGGTGGAACTGGCGGAAGCGGCCCTTTTGCGGCCGCTCATAGCGGAACATCGGCCCGCTCGCGAAAAGCTTCAGCGGCAGGCTCTGCGTCAGGCCGTTCGACAGGACGGCGCGGACGATGCCCGCGGTATATTCGGGCCGCAGCGTGATCTCGTCGCCGCCGCGGTCCTGAAACGAGTACATCTCCTTCTGCACGATGTCGCTCGTGGCGCCGATCGGGCGGGAGAAAACCTCGGTGAACTCGAAGATCGGCGTCGCGATCTCGGCATAGCCATAGCGCGCCGCAATCTCGCGTGCGGTCTCGACGACGAAGCGATGGCGGCGCTGCTCGGCCGGCAGGAGGTCCTGCGTGCCGCGCACCGGCTGAAGCGATGTCATTGGAATTTATTGGGCGGCGGGGGCCGCTTCCTTGGCGCGCTCGATCTCCGCGGCTTTCTTTTCGACGAGCGCGACGAGGTGATCGACGATGCTTTCGTCCTTCAGGCGATGGGCCGGAACGCCGGCAAGGTAGACCTGGTGCGTACCGTTGCCGCCGCCGGTGAAGCCGATATCGGTCTCGCGCGCTTCGCCCGGGCCGTTGACGACGCAGCCGATGACGGAGAGCGTCATCGGCGTCGTGATGTGCGCGAGGCGCTGCTCCAGAAGCTCGACGGTCTTGATCACCTCGAACTGTTGGCGCGCGCAGGACGGGCAGGAAATCACGGTCACGCCGCGCCGGCGCAAGCCCAGCGACTTCAGGATATCGAACCCGACCTTGATCTCCTCGACCGGATCGGCCGAGAGCGAGACGCGGATCGTGTCGCCGATCCCGGCCCACAGGAGCGAGCCCATGCCGATCGCCGACTTGACCGTGCCGCCCATGAGGCCGCCGGCCTCGGTGATGCCGAGATGCAAGGGATAGTCGCACGCCTCGGCCAGCTGCTGGTACGCGGCGACCGCCAAAAACACGTCCGACGCCTTGCACGAGATCTTGAACTCGAAGAAGTCGTTGTCCTCGAGAATCTTCGCGTGGTGCAGCGCGCTTTCGACCATCGCCTCGGGGCACGGCTCGCCATAGCGTTCCAGGAGATCGCGCTCCAAGGAGCCGGCATTGACGCCGATGCGCATCGAGCAGCCGTGGTCCTTCGCGGCCTTCACCACTTCCTTGACGCGCTCGGCCGAGCCGATATTGCCGGGATTGATGCGCAAGCACGCGGCGCCGCTCTCGGCCGCCTCGATCGCGCGTTTGTAGTGGAAATGGATGTCGGCGACGATCGGCACGCTCACCTGGCGCACGATATCCTTGAGCGCGAGCGACGATTCCTGGTCGGGGCACGACACGCGCACGATGTCGGCGCCGGCGCGCTCCAGCGCCTGGATCTGCGCCACCGTCGCCTTCACGTCGTGCGTCAGCGTGTTGGTCATCGACTGCACGGTGATGGGCGCGTCGCCGCCCACCGGCACCGGGCCGACATGGATCTGCCGGCAGCGCCGCCGCTGGATGTCGCGATAGGGACGCACGCTCATCGCCCGACTCCTTCACGAAAACTGCGCCGTATATAGCGCCTTTCGGGGCGCTCGGCAAAAGCCCGCGCCAAGCGGTTGCGCATTTCGGTGCGAACGGCATCATGGCCGCAACTCGGAGGAAACGAATGACAAAGAGAGACACCGGCCGGCGCGAGATCTTGGCCGGGCTTGCGGCGCTCGGCGCGGGCGCGCTTTTGCCCGCAGTTGCGCCGGCGCAGGACCGGCCGCGCCGTATCGACGTGCATCACCACGTCTATTCGCCGGCATGGAAGGAGGCGGACCTCGCCTGGTCGCAGCGCAAGGGGGAGGGCCTGCCCTTCACCAACGGCTGGACGGTCGAGAAGACGCTCGCCGACATGGAAAAGGGCGGCGTCGCGACCGCCATCTTCTCGATGTCGTCGCTGCACGAGAACTGGTGGGGCGGCGGCCCGGAGCTTGCGGCGCGGGTCTGCCGCGCGTCCAACGACTACGCCGCAGACCTCATGCGTGCGCATCCGGGACGCTTCGGTCTGTTCGCCTTCATACCGATGATCGATGTCGATCTGAGCCTCCAGGAGATCGAGCACGCGCTCGACGAGCTGAAGGCCGACGGCGTCAGCATCGCCAGCTCCTATGGCGACAAATGGCCGGGCGATCCGGCGTTCCGGCCGATCTTCGAGGAGCTGAACCGGCGCAAGGCCGTGGTCTATGTCCACCCGACCTTTCCCGATTGCTGCGAGGCGCTGGTCGGCCTCGCCCCGTCCGTGATCGAAGTGCCGTTCGATACGGTGCGCGCCATCGCGAGCCTTCTGATCTCCGGCACCTTCGCGCGGTTCCGTAACATCAACTGGGTGTTCTCGCATGGCGGCGGCGCGCTGGCGTCGGTGATCGATCGCATGAACGCGTTCTTCACTATCCTTCGGCCGCTCAAGAACCTGGCCGAGGTCGCGCCCGAGGGCGTCGATGCCGAAATCCGGCGGCTGCATTTCGACATCGCAAACGCGGCATGGCCCGACGCCATGGCGGGCGCGCTCAAGATGGCGCCGGTGTCGCAGTTCATGTTCGGCAGCGACTATCCCTACTTCACCGCGGCGATGACGGCGGACGGGCTCAAAAAGCTGGGATTGGGCCGCGCGACGTTAGAGGCGATCGACTATGGCAACGCCGAGCGCCTGCTGCCGCGGCTCAAGCGGTTCTAGCGGTTATTCGAGCGCGCTGCCGGCGAGGAGGCGCGAGGCGTCGAGCGCCACGTTGCGCACCGTGCCGCCCAAGGCCGGCGCGGCACGGTCGTCGACCAGGACCTGGAGCGCCGAGGCATTGCCGGTGCGCAGCACGAGGCCGCTGCGGTCGGGCACGCGATAGGTGTCGCCGGCATGGAGCGTGCGCTGCGCCACGACGGCTTGCGCCGGATCGCTGCCGTCGCGCACCTGGATCCAGCAATCCTGGATGGCGTGGAGCGTGATATGCGACGGGCCCGAGATCGCGCCGAAGACGCGCGGTCCGCTGGGCGCGGGCGGCACGGCGGCAGCGGTCTGATCGGAAGCGGCAGGAGCAGCGGGCGCGGGCACCATCGCCGCGCCCGGCGGCAGCGAGGGCGCGGGCGGCGCCGCGGCGGCGCTCGGCGATGCGGCTGCCGAGTTGGGAGCCGGTGCTGGCGGCACGGCGGGCGGCGCGAGGCTCGCTGTCTGGCTCGGGAGGGCCGGGGTCGGCGCCGGGGGTGCTACGAGGCTCGCGCCCGGCTGGATCACGGACCCCGGCGCAGGCGGCGGCAGCGAGCTTGCGGCGACGGGCGGCGTCTGGGGGGCAGCTTCCGCGGCGGCGTGGTCCGCAGACGGCGGCACGGACGAGGCGGCCGCGGCGGTCGGGGCCGTGGCGTCGGCGGCAGCAGGCGGCGGCGTTGGCGGCATCAGCTCGGTCGGCACGGCGGCAACTCGTTCGGGCCGCGCCCGGTCGCTGGTCGAAACGTAGTGCCAGATCGCGTAGGCGCACACCGCAAGCACGAAGGCGACGAGGACAACGCGGCCGCCCGGCGTGCTGCGCGACGTCAAGGGCATGGGAAATGCCAGATCGCGGCGCTGCTCGAGCCCGGCCGATTCGAGCTTGAAGCGCCGCACCGCCTCGTCGCCGTCGAGCCCCAGAGCATTGGCGTAGGTCCGCACGAAGCCCAGCGCATAGACCGGGCCCGGCAGGCGGTCGTAGCGGGCCTGCTCGATCGCGGTGAGATAGGAGGCACGGATGCGGAGCGCGCCGGCGATCTGCTCGACCTCGACGCCTTGTTCCTGGCGGGTGCGGCGCAGCAGGTCCCCCACCGTGTCGCGCGGCCGTGCCACCGGTCCTTCGACCGTGCGGCTCTCGGGCGGAGACGAAACGAAATTCGCCATCGAGGAGCGGTCCCGAATGCTCTCGGCGGTCTTGTACCAATCGGGGCGCTTCGCCGCAACCGCGGCCCGCATCGCCACCGCCGGTCGGACAGGATCAGAGCTCGATCCCGTGATCGTTGCAGAAGTCGCGCAGCTTGTCGCGCAGACTGCGGGTCGAGCTCGTCTCCCAGGCCGCCAAGAACTCGCCGAGCGCGCCCAGATGCAGGCTGCGGATCATCGCCTTGACCCGGCCGATCGAGGCGGGCGCCATCGAGAGCGTGCGGAAGCCGATGCCGACGAGCGCCGCGGCGTCGAGCGGGTCGCCCGCCATCTCGCCGCAGAGCGACAGCTCGACGCGGTGCCGCACGCACATCGCCACCACGGAACGCAGCGCCCTGAGCAGCGCCGGCGACAGCGAATCGTAGCGCGCGGCAAGCCGCGGATTGCCGCGGTCGGACGCGAAGAAGAACTGCGTCAGGTCGTTGGTCCCGACCGAAAGGAAATCGACGCGTGGCAGGACCTGGTCGAGCTGGAAGAGGAGCGAGGGCACTTCGAGCATCACGCCCACTTCGACCGCGTGCGGCGGCGGATCGCAGTCGCGCCGCCAGGCGCGCTCCATCTCGAGCTCGAGGATGGCGCGCGCCGCTTCGAGCTCGGCCAACTCGGCGATCATCGGGAACATGACGCGCAGGCGCCGGCCCGATGCGGCGCGAATGAGCGCGCGAAGCTGCTGGCGCAGCAGTGCGGGACGGTCGAGCGCGATGCGGATCGCGCGCCAGCCCATCGCCGGGTTCTCGTCGGCGGCGTCGGGCATGTACGGCAGCAGCTTGTCGCCGCCGGCGTCGAGCGTGCGGAACGTGACCGGGCGGTCGCCCGCCTGGTCGAGCACGCGGCCATAAAGCTGCGCCTGCTCGTCCACCGTGGGGAAGCGCTCGCGCAGCATGTATTGCAGCTCGGTGCGAAAGAGGCCGATGCCCTCGGCGCCGGTCACGTCCATGAACGGCAGGTCGATGGCGAGGCCGGAATTGAGCTGCAGGCTGATGCGCACGCCATCGCGCGTCTCGGCCGGCAGCTCGCGCAGCTCGGCATAGCGCTTGCGCTCGCCGGCCTGAATGCCGATACGGCGCTCGACCGCTTCCTGCACGTCCTCGCTCGGGCGCACGAACACCACCGCCTCGTCGCCGTCGATGGCGAGGAGATCGCCCGCATCGATCCGCTCGAGCACGTTATGGACACGGCCAACGGCGGGAATGTCGAGCGCGCGCGCGACGATCGCGACATGCGCCGTGGGCGAGCCTTCCTCGAGCACGATGCCCTTCAAACGCGCGCGGTCGTAGTCGAGCAGCTCGGCCGGGCCCATGCTGCGCGCGACCAGGATGAATTCCTCGGGCAGCGCGGCCGCGGCCGCGGTCAAGGGCCGCCCGGCAAGATGCTGCTGCAGGCGGTTGGCAAGGTCCTCGAGATCGGCGAGCCGCTCGCGCAGATAGGGGTCGCTCGCCTGCAACAGGCGGGCGCGGGTCTCGTCCTGCACCTTCTGCACCGCAGCTTCGGCGGTGAGTCCGCCACGCACCGCCTCGCCCATGCGATGCATCCAGCCGCGATCGGATGCGAACATGCGATAGCTTTCGAGGATCTCGCGCGGCTCGCCGCTCTCGGCGACGCCGCTCGACAGCATGTCGTCGATCGATTTCTGCACTGCGGCGATGGCGCTGCGCAAGCGCTGCAGCTCGGCCTGCGGATTCTCGGCGACGACCTGGCGGATCAGGATGCGCGGCTCGTGCAGCACCGCGCTTCCCATGGCGATCCCGCCATGCATGCGCACCCCTTCGAGCCGCACCGGCAGAATCGCCGTTGCCGTTCGCGGGCTGCAGCTCGAGCGGATTGACCAATTCGCCCGAGGCGACGAGCTCGGCGAGGATCATGGCGATCGTCTGCATCGCCTCGATCTCGTCCTCGGTGTAATGGCGCAGCGTGCGGTTCTGCACGACGAGAACGCCCAGCACCCGGCCGCCGCGCAGCACGGGCACGCCGATGAGCGAGTGAAAAATCTCCTCGCCCGTCTCGGGGCGGTAGGCGAAATCGGGATGGGACTGCGCATCGGCGAGCGCCAGGGGCCGCGCCGTCGCTGCGATGACGCCGACGAGACCTTCGCCGACGCGCAACCGCGTGCGGTGCACGGCTTCCGGGCCGCAAGCCCTCGGTCGCGAACAGCTCCAGCACCTCACCCGCGCGCATGACGTAGATCGAGCAGACCTCCGCCACCATCTCGCCGGCGATGATGCGGACGACGTCATTGAGGCGCTGCTGCGCCGTGCCCGAGCCGGCCATGACATCGCGCAGCCGGCGTAGGACGCGGCGGGATCCGGGGACCGCCGCCGTCGGTTCCATCAGACTTCTGCCCTCGTTGGTGCATCGGCGAGCGGCCGATCCTCGCGCTGTACGAGCGCGCCCAACGCCTGGTCGATCAGCTCGTCGATGATGGCGCGGGTCGATTGCTCGCGCGTGACAAGTCCGACGCTCTGCCCCGCCATGAGCGAGCCGCGCTCGACGTCGCCGTCGATCACGGCGCGGCGCAGCGCCCCCGCCCAGAAATGCTCGATCTCGAGCTGCGCGTCCTTTTGCGTGAGCTCGCCGCGCGCGAACCGGTCGATCACGCCGCGCTGGAACGCCACGAACTCGCGCGTGCCGTCGTTCGCAAGGGCGCGCACCGGGATCACCGGAAAGCGCGCGTCGAGCTGCTGCGACGGCACGGCGTCGCGCGCGCCGGCGCGGATGAAGGCCTGCTTGAAGCGCGGATGCGCGATCGATTCATAGGCGCAGACGAAGCGCGTGCCGAGCTGCACGCCGGCCGCGCCCATCTCGAGATAAGCGACGATCGCCTCGCCGCGGCCGATCCCGCCGGCGACGAACACCGGCACATCGCGCAGATGCGGCAGGACCTCCTGCGCCAGCACGCTGGTCGCGACCGGGCCGATATGGCCGCCAGCTTCCATGCCCTCGATGACGATGGCATCGGCGCCCATGCGCACGAGTTTTCGCGCGATCGAAAGGGCGGGCGCGAAGCAGATCACCTTGGCGCCGCCGTCCTTGATGCGCGCGATCGCGGCCTGGCCCGGCACGCCGCCCGCGAGCACGACGTGGCCGACGCGGCGGCCGACGCACACGTCGATGAGCGGCAGAAGCTCGGGATGGAGCGTGATGAGATTGACGCCGAACGGCCGGTCGGTGAGCGCGAAGGTCGCCGTCGATCTCGGCCTCGAGAAGTGCTGGCGTCATGGCGCCGCAGGCGATGACGCCGAAGCCGCCGGCATTGGAGATCGCGGCGACGAGATTGCGCTCGGACACCCAGGTCATGGCGCCGCCCATCACCGCCGCCTCGCAGCCCAAGAACTCGCAGCCGCGGCGCCACAGGAGATCGAGGCGGCCCTTCGCGCGGGTGCGCGGATCAGAGGGCATCGAGGCCGTAGGCGGTGTGAAGCGCCCGCACGGCGAGCTCGGTATATTCTTCGGCGACGAGCACGCTCACCTTGATCTCGGAGGTCGAGATCACCTGGATGTTGATGCCTTTGGCCGCGAGCGTCTCGAACATCTCCTTGGCGACGCCGACGTGGCTCCTCATGCCGACGCCGATCACCGAGATCTTGACGACGTTGGAATCGGGCTGGAGCGCCGCATAGCCCAGGTGCGCGCGGCGCTCCTCCAGCACTTTGACGGCGCGATCGAGCTCGGACTTTGCAACCGTGAAGGTGATGTCGGTGGTGCGCCCGTCCTCGGAGATGTTCTGCACGATCATGTCGACATTGATCGCGGCGTCGGCCAAGGGTCCGAAGATCGCCGCCGCCACGCCCGGCCGGTCGGCCACTTTGGCGAGCGTGATCTTGGCCTCGTCGCGGCTATAGGCGATGCCGCTCACGACCTGTTTTTCCACGATTTCGTCCTCGTCGACCACAAGGGTTCCGGGTTCGTCGGTGAAGCTCGACAGCACCTGGACGCGAACGCCATGGTTCATCGCCAGCTCCACCGAGCGCGTCTGCAGCACCTTGGCGCCCAGACTCGCCATCTCGAGCATTTCCTCATAGGTGATTTTATCGAGCTTTCGCGCCTTCGCAACGATGCGCGGATCGCTCGTGTAGACGCCGTCCACATCGGTGAAGATGTCGCAGCGCTCGGCGCCGAGCGCGGCCGCGAGCGCCACCGCCGATGTATCCGAGCCGCCGCGGCCCAAGGTGGTGATGCGCTGATCGGGGCCGAGGCCCTGGAACCCGGCGACGACCGCGACCTGCCCCTGCCCCAGGCTGCGCGCGAGCGCGTCGGTATCGATGGCGGCGATGCGCGCCTTGCCGTGCGTCGCATCGGTGCGGACCGGCACCTGCCAGCCGAGCCACGAGCGCGCATCGATGCCGAGATCCTGGAGCGCCAAGGCCATCAGGCCCGCCGTCACCTGCTCGCCCGAGGCGACGACGGCATCGTATTCGCACGCGTCGTGGCGGCGCGACGTCTCGCGCGTCCACTGCACGAGCTGGTCGGTCACGCCGGCCATTGCCGAGACCACGACCGCGACCTCGTTGCCGGCATCGACCTCGCGTTTGACGCGCGCGGCGGCGCGTTTGATGCGCTCGACGTTCGCGACCGAGGTGCCGCCGAATTTCTGCACGATGCGGACCATGAAGACACGGTATTGCGGGGATGGGCCGCCCATTCATACTCTCCGGTATGGAGCCGAGGCAAGCTGCGCCCCCGCATGCGAGTGGCGGCACGATCGATCGCGACGAGGTCGAGCGGTTCTCGCGCCAGGCGCAATCCTGGTGGGACGAGGACGGGCCGTTCCGGCCGCTGCACCGCGTCAACCCGGTGCGGCTCGGCTTCATCCGCGCGCGGCTGTCGCACCATTTCGTGCGCGAGCGCGCACGAGTTGCGCCCATTCGCCGGGCTCGATCTCTTGGACATCGGCTGCGGCGGCGGCCTGGTCGCCGAGCCGATGGCGCGGCTGGGCTTCACCGTCGCCGGCATCGATGCCGGCGGCGAGGCGCTCGCCATCGCGCGCGCGCATGCCGAGGCAGCGGGGCTTGCGATCCAATATCGCGAAGAAGCGGCCGAAGAGCTTGCCGCGCGCGCCCAACAGTTCGATGCGGTGCTTGCGCTCGAAGTGGCCGAACACGCGCAGGACGCGGCGCTTTTCCTGAAAACCGCGGCGGCGCTCGTCAGGCCGGGCGGCGCGCTCATCGCCTCGACGCTCAATCGCACCGCGAAATCGTTCGTGACGGCGGTGGTCGGCGCCGAATACGTGCTGCGCTGGCTGCCGCGCGGCACGCATCAATGGCGAAAATTCTTGCGCCCCTCGGAAATGGCGGCGCATCTGCGCCACGCCGGCATGACGGTCGAGGCGATCGAGGGGCTGGTCTTCCGGCCGCTCGCCGGCGAATGGGCGCTCGGACCCGATCTCGGGGTCAATTATTTAATATTTGCCACCAAACCAAAGTAGAAATATCCTTCCGGGTTGCGCAACCCGCAATATGGGATTGCGTGCTTGGGGACTTATATCGCCCGCATGGCCAATGGGCACCGCCCATGCCGGGGGAGGGCGAGGTCGAGGGAATGGTGCTTCCATGAGCATGAGCCAAGGGGAGGCTGCGCGGCTTTCCGGTAAGATCAAGTGGTTCAATCGCAGCAAGGGTTTCGGCTTCATCGTGCCGGAAGACGGCACGAGCGACATTTTCCTGCCGCTGGCCGTGCTCGAGCGTTCCGGCTTCGGCGAGGCGCCTGACGGCGCCAGCGTGACATTCGAATGGGTCCAGGGACCGAAGGGCCGCGCCGCGACCCAGGTCCTGGAGCTCGATGCCTCGACCGCCCAGCCGCGCCCGCCGCGCGAAGGCGGCGGCGGTGGCGGCGGCCGCTTTCGCCAGCAGCGCGACGACGGCTATAGCAACGAGGGATCGGGGCCCGCCGAGTCGCTCGATGGCGTCGTTAAATGGTACGACCCGGCACGCGGCTTTGGCTTCATCCTGCCGAATGACGGCGGAAAGGACATTTTCGTGCATGTCACGGCGCTGCGCCGCTCGGGCCTCGACGGGCTCGATCCGGGACAGCCGGTGCGCATGATGGTGTCGCAGGCGCGCCGCGGCCGCGAAGCCTCGTCGATCCAGCTTATCTAGCGATTTCAAGGCGCAAACCGGCCAGCGCGCGGAGCGTGCGCGGGCGGTGTCTTTTTGCGCCCGCGGCGCGAGAATCGCTTTGGCGAGTCGGACGAGTCGTGCTACTGTATCTAGTAGGCCACCCACGGCTCTACCCCATGATACGGTAGGACACCATGGAGACGATCTGGAACGCCGATCTCATCGACCGCCTTATCTTGCTTTGGGACGAAGGTTTGCCGACCGCCGAGATCGGGAGGCGCCTGGCGATCAGCAAGAACGCCGTCATCGGCAAGGCCCACCGGCTTGCCTTGAAGCCGCGGCCGTCGCCCTTGAAGCGCCCGCCGACCCGGCGGCGCGGGCTCGGCGTCCAGCCGCCGATCTGCACCTGGCCGAATGGCCACCCCGGCGACAGGGACTTCAAGTTCTGCGGCGAGCGGCCGCTGCCCGGCAAACCGTACTGCGCCAAGCACGCGGCGATGGCCTATCTCCGGCCGAAGACGACAAGCGCCGCCTGATCGCGCTTTCCTGACCGGCGCCTCTGTGCCAGCCTCCGCCCGGGAAAATGGGCGGAGGCGGCGATGACGTCAGGACTGACCGCGCAACTCGCCGAGCGGAGCGCCGCGCTCGAATACGGGGCGCTTCCTAGCGACATCCGCGCGGTCGCGCGGCAAGCAATTCTCGATTGGTTCGCGGTGACGCTCGCAGGCTCGCGCGAGCCGCTTTCGTCCATCATCGCCGACGAAGCGGCAAGCGAAGGCGGCAACTTCGTTGCGACCTTGGTCGGGCGGCGCGCCAAGGCGCCGCCGCTCTTGGCCGCGCTGGTGAACGGCGCGGCCTCGCACGCGCTCGATTACGACGACGTGCATCTTTCTTATATCGGCCATCCGACCGTGGCGGTGCTGCCGGCCGTCCTGGCGCTCGGTGAAGCGATCGACGCGAGCGGGCGCGAGATTCTTGCCGCCTATGTCGCGGGCTACGAGACGCTGTGCCGGGTCGGCGTCGCGGTGGCGCCCGGGCACTATGCGCTCGGCTTTCACGCGACCGCGACGGCGGGAAGCTTCGGCGCAGCATCCGCGTGCGCGCGGCTGTTGCGGCTCGACCCGGCGCGGACGGCGATGGCGCTCGGCATCGCCGCGACCGAGGCGGCCGGGCTCAAATCGATGTTCGGCACGATGTGCAAGCCGCTCCACGCCGGCAAGGCGGCCGAGAACGGGCTGCTGGCCGCGCGGCTCGCCGCGAAGGGATTCACGAGCCGGAGCGACGCGATCGAATGTGCGCAAGGCTTCGCCGCGACGCACGGGCCGGACTTTCATCCGGACGCCGCGCTTGCCGCGCCGCCCGAGGGATATTACGTGCGCGGCAACCTCTTCAAGTATCACGCCGCCTGCTATCTGACGCATGCGCCCATTGAATGCGCACGGAATGTCGCGCGGCAACAGGGTTTCGATGCGGCGAAGGTGCGCGCGATCGCGCTCACGATCGACCGCGGCGCCGACAAGGTGTGCAATATCGCCGTGCCTCAAACCGGGCTCGAGGCGAAATTCTCGCTCCGCTTCACGGTCGCGCTGGCGCTCGCCGGGATCGATACGGCGCGGCTTTCGACATATAGCGACGCGCGCACGGCGGAGCCGCGTCTTGCGGATCTGCGCGACAAGGTGCGGATCGAATTCGTCGACGGTTGGGAAAGCTCGCGCGCCGCGCTCGAAGTGACGCTCGATGACGGCCGGAAATTCTCCGCCGCACACGATTCCGGCATTCCCGGCGCCGACGTGGCGGCGCAAGGACGCCGCATCGAGGAGAAATTCTCGAGCCTCGCCGCGCCCGTCCTGGGCGACGCGGCAGCGGCGCGGCTCAAGGACGCGATCGGCGCGCTCGACGAGATCCGCTCGGTGCGCGAACTGATGACGCTCGCGGGTTAGCTGGCGACGTACGTCCTACCTCCGCTTTGCCTTCGCCTTCTTCGCGCGCGCCTTTTTCTGCGGCGGCTTCGGAGCGGGCGGCGGCTTGATCTTGAGGAGGCGCGCGGCGTTGCCGCCGAGGATCAGGGATTTCTCGCGCTCGGCGAGATCGGCGCTTTCGACGAAATGAACCGCGCGCGGCAGCGCCATGTCGTAAGGGTAGTCGGTGCCGAGCATGATGTGATCGGCGCCCCATTGGCTCGCCAGATATTCGAGCTGATGGTGCGTGAAGACGATCGTGTCGAAATAGAGTTTGCGCAGATAGCTCGTCGGCTTCTTGGAAATCACGCGGCGGCAGTCGGGGCGGGCGCCGTGCGCGTGGTCGATGCGCCCGGAATAGGCCGGCAGATAACCCCCGCCATGCGCCACCACGATCTTGAGGCCGGGATAGCGCTCGAGCACGCCGTCGAAGATCAAGTGATGCACCGCAACCGTCGAATCGAGCGGATTGCCGATCACGTTGATGAAGTAATGGTCGCTCAGGCGCTGGCCGTGCGTGAAGCCCGAGGGATGCATGAAGATGAGGATGCCGAGCTCCTCGGCCTTCGCGAAGAACGGGCGGAAGCGCTCGGCCGACAGCTCCTCGCCATTGACGTTGGTGCAGATCTCGACGCCGCGCATGCCAAGCTGCTTCACCGCGCGTTCGAGCTCGGCGACCGCGAGATCGGGCGCCTGGAGCGGCACGGTGGCCAATCCTACGAAGCGGTCGGGATGATCGCCGCAAATGCGCGCGATGTTCTCGTTGATGAGACGCGCGGTCTGGCGGCCAAGCTCGGGTTCGGCCCAGTAGTAATATTGCATCGGCGAGGTCGAGACCGCCTGGATGTCGATTCCGGTGCGGTCCATGTGCTCGAGCCGCGCCGCGACCGAGGTGATGGCGGTGCGGATGTCTTCCTGCTGTTTGCGGTTCACTGCGCGCGTCGCCTCGTTGGAAAAGACCATGTTGCTCTCGGGCGCGTGGCTCACGCCGCGCACGAGATCGGTCGCCTCCGGCGTCTCGACGTGGCAATGGATGTCGACCGTGAAGTGCTTTGGCCCGCGCCCGGCGCGCCGCCCCACGACCCTGCCGCTCGCTGCCGCGGCCGGACTGCATGAAAACAGCATTCGCGTCTCCCTGTTAATAGACGCCGAGATGCTGGTGCAAATCGGCGCGGGCTGATATTTCGGCGGCGGGACCCTCGGCGGCGACGCGGCCGTTGTTGAGCAGCACGACATCGTCGGCGACGGCGAACGCCAGCTTCACGTTCTGCTCGACGAGAAGGATCGACAGGCCCTCTTGTTTCAAGCGCCGGATCGTCGCCATCACTTCGGCCACGATCTGCGGCGCCAGCCCCTCCGATGGCTCGTCCATCAAAAGAACGCGCGGATTGGACATGAGGGCGCGGCCGATGGCAAGCATCTGCTGCTCGCCGCCCGAGAGATAGCCCGCGACCTGGTTGCGGCGCTCGCCGAGCCGCGGGAAGGCGGCGGCAACGCGGTCGAGATCCCAGCCGGGCTGCGCGCCCGAAGCCGGCGGACGCGCCGCGACGATGAGGTTCTCGCGCACGGTGAGGCTCTTGAAGATGCGGCGCCCCTGCGGCACGAGGGCCATGCCCGTCGCCGCGATCTGTTCCGGAAGCCGCCCGGTGACGGGCTCGCCGAACACCGCGACCGCGCCGCGGCGCGGCGCCAAAAGCCCGACCGCGACGTTCATGCAGGTCGATTTGCCGGCGCCGTTGCGGCCCAAAAGCGCGAGCAGCCGCCCCTCGACGAGACGCAGCGACACGTTGTGCAGCACGTGGCTGTCGCCATAGAAGGCGTCGATCTCGGTAAGCGCGAGCGCGTCACGCGCCAAGATAGATCTCCGCGACGCGCGCGTCGGCGACCACCTCGGCGCGGCTCCCCTCGACGACGATCTCGCCGAAATGCATGACGCTGATGCGCTCGGCGAAATCGAGCGCCACGTCCATGTCGTGCTCGATCATGACGATCGTCACGTCGCGCGGAATTGCGGTGAGGAGCTTCAAGACATCGCGGCGCTCGTCGATCGACAGGCCGGCGAACGGCTCGTCGAGCAGCAGCACCTTGGGGTTCTGCGCCAATGCCATGGCGATCTCGACGCGGCGGCGCTCGCCATAGGCGGTTTCGGAAAGCGGGCGGTGTGCTAGGTGCCTCAAACCGACGCGCTCGAGCGCGCCTTCCGCCTGCGCCGCCAAATCGGACTGGCGCGCGAAGGGGGTCAACGGATTCCAGCGCGCGGGGCTCACGCCGAGGAGCGAGAGCATGACGTTGTGCAGCAGCGTGTTGCGCTGAAAGAGGGTGATGATCTGGAACGTGCGGGCGAGGCCCAGATGCGCGCGTTGCCGGCTCGGCAGGCGCACGAGCTCGCGGCCGAACAGCGCGATCGAGCCGCCGTCGGGCTCGATCTCGCCGGCGATGAGGTTGAAGAGCGTGGTCTTGCCGGCGCCGTTGGGGCCGATGATGAGGCGCCGCTCGCCGGGCTCGACAGCGAGATCGACGCCGGCCGTGACGCGCAGGCCGCCGAACGATTTCTCGAGGCGCGAGATTGCGAGCGCGGTCATCGTCCCTCGCCCTTCGCCGGAACCGGCGCCGGCCGCGGCCGCAGGGCGCGCAGGCCCCAGCGCGCGAGCCGCACCGAGCCCGGCACGAAGCCTTCCGGCATGAAGATCACGATGGCGACGAAAATCGCGCCGAGCACGAAGTTCCAGCGCTCGATATAGGCGCTTGCGACGTTCTTCATGATGATGACGAGCGCCGCGCCGGCGATCGGCCCCAAGAGCGTGCCGGAGCCGCCCGAGATCACCATGAGCAGCGCCTCGGCCGAGGCCGAGAGCTGGATCGCGTGGGGACTGATGAACTCGTTGTAGTAGAGAAAGAGGATGCCGCCGACGCCGCTCAAAAAACCCGAGAAGAGGCAGGCGCAAAAGCGGATGAGCCAGACGTTATATCCCAATGCCGTCATGCGGCGCGGCTGGTCGCGCGTCCCCAGCAGGCTCACGCCGAAGGAGGAGCGGGTGAAGACGAAGACCGCGAGCACGGTAAGGAGGAATGTGGCGAGCGTCGCGTAATAGAACGCAGGCGCGCCGTCCAATGATATGCCGAACGGCGCGGGGCGCGATTCTACGTTGATGCCGTTGTCGCCGTTCGTGAGGCTGAGCCAGCGATAGGCCAGGCCCCACAGAATCTGCCCGATGGCGAGCGTGATCATGACGAAGCCGATGCCGCTCGCGCGCAGCGCCAGCGCCGCGAAGAGCGCCGCGCCGACGAGCGTCGCACCAAGCGCGCCGAGGATCGCGACCGCATGTCCCCAGCCCGCCTGAAGCAGGATCGCCGCCGCATAGGCCGCGATCCCCAGAAGCCCGGCATGGCCCAATGACACGAGCCCGCCATAACCCACGAGCACGTTGAGGCCCAAGGCGAAAACTGCGTTCAGCAGGATCTGGCTCGCGACGTTGACGGAATAGGTGTCGGCAAGCCACAGCGGCAGCGTTGCGAGCGCGGCGATGGCGATGACGGCGGCGACCGCTCGCGCGCTCACGGCGCGTGCCGGCCGAACAGGCCCCTCGGCCGCACCGCCAGCATCAGCACCATCGGCAGGAACAGCACGAAATACGCGAGCTCCGGCAAGAGCGCCTGGCCGTAATTATAGAGAAACGCGACGATGAAGCTGCCGAGGAGCGAGCCCATGAGGCTGCCCGTGCCGCCCAGGATCACGACGACGAGCGCCAGGGGCAGCATCTCGTTGTCGAGGCCCGGATAGACCGAGAGAATCGGCGCGGCGATCATGCCGCCGAATCCAGCGAGCCCGGCGCCCAGGCAGAACACGATGGTGAAGAGCCGCGACACGCGGATGCCGACGACGCGCGCCATGTCGGGATCGTCGACCCCGGCGCGGATCATGGCGCCAAGCCTCGTGCGCTCGAGCAGAAGCCAGAGCGCCAGCGCGACGACGAGGGCGATGACGATGACCCCGAGGCGGTAGATCGGAAACGCCACGCCGAAGATGCGCGTGCCCCCTTGCAGCAGCGGCGGCGTCGCCACCGAAATCGGATCGCCGGTCCATTCCATGAGGCAGAGATCGGCGACCATGAACGAGATGCCGAGCGTCACCAGCACCTGCGCCAGCTCGTTGCCGGCAAGGCGCCGCAGCAGCAGGCGTTCGACGATCCCGCCGAAAAGCGCCACGAGAACGGCGGCAAGGAGCGCCGAGAGCCAGAAATCGAGCTTCCCCCAGAGATAGAAGCTCGCGCCGAAATAGGCGCCGAGCATGAAGAGCGAGCCGTGCGTCAGGTTCGGGATGCGCATGAGGCCGAAGATGAGCGAGAAGCCCGACGACAGCAGGAACAGGAGCCCGCCCAGCGCGACGCTGTTGATCGCCAGCAAAATGTAGAGGTTCATCGCGGCACTATTGCGCTGCACGCCCCCTCACCCCGGCCCTCTCCCCGGAGGGGAGAGGGCGGGACCGAGGAGGTCAGGCCTTGAGCGGCGGGAAGTCGCGGGAATAGACCGGCTGCGCCAGGATTTTCTTCTCGTCGTACGGCCAGAACTGGCCCACGTCCGTATAGGTCTTGATCGTCGAGTTGACGAGCGCGCCGTCCTTCTTCTCCATCTTGCGGATGAAGATGTTGCCGATGACGTTGCCGAAATGGTCGAACCGCACCGGTCCGCGCAGCGTCTCCTTGAGCTCGACCGCGCGCATCGCCTTGATAAGCTCGTCCTTGTCGTCCGCCTTGCCGCCGGTCTTCTTCAGGGCCTCTTCGATGATCTGGCCGTTGAGCCAGAGGAGCGCTGCGTACTGTCCGACGGGGACGTTGTATTCCTTCTTCATGACGGCGAGGAAATGCTCGTTCGCCGCGTTCTTGAGATCGGCGGTGTAGGGTATGGCGGTGATCATGCCGATGGCTTCGTCGCCGAAGCTCTTCAAGAGCGCGTCGTCGCCCGCCGTCTCGCCGCCGATCACCGGAAACTTCATGCCGGCGTCGATGTACTGCTTGATGAACTTCACCGGTGCCGCCGAGGCAAAGCCCTGGCACACCGCGTCGCAATCGCCGATCTGCGCGATATAGGGCGTGAGGTCGGCAGTGCCGAGCGGCGGATAGAGCTTCTTCAGCACCTTGCCGCCCGCGTCCTCGAACACCTGCTGGAAGCCGCCCATCTGCTCGTAGCCGAACGCGAAATCCTCGGCGATGCAGACGATGCGCTTGAACTTCAGCTCCTTCGCGGCGTAGTCGGCGAGCGGCTTCATCGCCTGCGACGAGGTCGCCGACGCGCGCAGGAAATAGGGGTTGGGCTTGCGCTGCGTCATGTCCTCGGCGGCGGCGAGGCTGAGCATCGGTATCTTGTGCTGCGCCATGTAATCGGTGATGGCGAGCAGCTCGAACGCGGCCAATGGGCCCGCCACGACATCGACATGGTTGCGCTCGACCAGCTCCTGCGCCTTGTTCTTGGCGCCGGCCGGGTTGCCGCCGGTATCGGCGACGATGAATTCGACCTTGCGCCCGGCCAAGGTCATGTTGCGGTCCTTGAGGAACGCGGTGAGGCCCTGCTCCATCTGGATGCCGCCCTCGGCCAGCGGCCCCGTCTTCACGCAGAGGAGGCCGAGCCGCAAGGGCGCGCCTTGCGCGAACGCGACGCGGGGCAGCGCCGCCGTTGCCGCGGCGGCGGCCGTACCAAGCATGACGGTACGGCGGTTGAACTTATTGGGCATGGCGTTTCCTCTCGTTTATGGGGCTAGGCGCCGCTCGTTGCGAGCGCGCAGAATAACGCGGGCGTTGTCCCGGTGCACTAGAGATAAGGGCAGCCGCCCTCCTCGAGCGGGCGCGCGCCGGTTTCGGGATCGAGCACCTCGAAGAAGCAAAGCCCCTCCCCCGCGCCCAAGGCTTCGTTGCATCTACCCTCGGCGGCAAAACCATCTTAAGTTCGCTGCAACCCGGTTGTCACCGGGACAGCAGGGGGCGACGCCATGAACCGAATGCAGATGGGATGCGCGCTGGGCGTTTTGGCGTTTGCGTGGGTTGTCGCGAGCCCCGCGCCGGCCGCCGACTTCAGTCCCGAAATGACGGCAGCGATCGCCGCCGCCAAGGCGGATGGCGCGCTCACGCTGTCCTGGGGCGAAGGCACGCTGGGCGGCACGCAAGGCGCGCCGCTTTACGAGCAGGCCATAAAAAAGACGTTCGGCGTCGATCTGCCGATCGTCTTCACGCCCGGCAGCTCGATGCCGCAAGTCGGCAACGACATCGCCATGCGCGAGGCGGCCGGCCAGCCGTCGTCGACCGATGTCTATATCGGCTATGCCGACGTCCTGTCGCGGCTCGCGCCCCGAAAACTATTTTTGGCGGCGCCGTGGCAAAAAATGCTGCCGGGACGGATCACCGACGAGATCGTCGATCTCGATGGCACGCTCCTCAAGGTCGTGACGGCGCTTCCCGGCATTGCCTACAACTCGCAGCTCGCCCCCTCGAAGCCGAAGCTTCTGACCGATCTCCTGAAGCCCGAATGGAAGGGCAAGATCGCGGCGACGCCGTATGCCGCCAATTTCGACGTGCTTGCCGCCAAGGACCTGTGGGGACCCGATCGCGCGCTCGACTTCGCGCGCAAGATGTCGGACCAGGTGGCGGGCCTCATGCGCTGCAACGAGGGCGAGCGGCTCGCCACCGGCGAGTTCCTCGCCTTCGCCATCACCTGCTCCGGCACCGATTTCTTCGACATCGTGCGCAAAGGCGCACCGGTCGTGCAGGTGCCGCCCGCGGATTTCCCGGCCTTGGGATATTTCTATGTCGCCGTGCCGAAGAACGCGCCCCATCCCAACGCCGGAAAACTCTATGCCGCCTTCCTGATGACGCCGGAAGGCCAGGCGCTGGTGCGGCAGACCTGGGAGACCGACCTGCACCTCTTCCCCGAGACCGGCACGCACAAGATCGTCGCCGATCTCGAAAAGGAGCGCGGCCGGAAATTCGAGCGGATCGACGTCGCCTGGTACGACGCCCATCCCGAGGCGTACGAGACCTGGAAGGAGATCGACAAGATCTTCACCGCGAAGAAGTGAGCCGGGAGACCGCCGTCACGCCGTTGCGCCGCTTCGACCCCTGGGCCGCGGCGATGATCGGGCTGGTGAGCGCGGCGAGCGCGGTCATCGTGGCGATGCTCATGGTGGTCGTCTGGCTTGGATTCCGGGTCGGCGACATGGGGGATCCCGCGGCGCATTACGCGCTTGGCAACTACCGCGCGATCTTCGCCGATGCCGCGACTTATCGCGTGCTGGGCGACACCGTGTCGTTCGCGCTCGTGACGCTCGTTGTCAGCCTTGCATTCGGCCTGCCGCTCGCCTGGCTCGCCGAGCGCACGGACCTCAGAGGCAAAACCGCAATCTTCACGCTGATGACGGTCGGGCTGCTGCTGCCCGGCTTCGCCTCGGCGATGGGCTGGCTGTTTCTGCTCCATGCGCGGATCGGGCTTCTCAACACCTGGCTCGAGCGCGCGCTTGGATTGCACGGCCCGGTGTTCGACATCGCGACGGTCGCGGGCATGGGCTGGGTCCAAGGGCTCAATCTCGCGCCCGTAGCCTTCATCATGTCGGCCGCGGTGTTCCGCGCCATGGACCCGGCGCTCGAGGAAGCGGCCGAGGTCGCGGGCGCGGGCTTCCTGCGCACCTTGTGGACGGTGACGCTGCGGCTTGCCGCGCCCGGCATCGTCGCCGCCGCGATCTATATCTTCACGATCGGCTTCGCCGCGTTCGACGTGCCGGCGATCATCGGCTGGGGCGCGCGCCGCTTCACCTTCTCGACCTATCTCGTGCTGCAGCTCGATTCGACGCGCGGTCTGCCGCAATACGGATTGGCGGCGGCACTGTCGAGCTTTCTGATCGTGATGGGAGTGGCGCTCGCCTGGTCCTATGGCCGCATCCAGGCCGAGGCGCACCGCTACCAGGTCGTGACTGGCAAGGCCTATCGCCCGCGCGTCGTGCCGCTCGGGCGCTGGACGATCCCGGCCTGGAGCTTCGTTGCGGCATACCTGCTGCTGAGCCAGATCGTGCCGCTGCTCCTGGTCGCGTGGGCATCGCTCCTGCCGTTCTTCCAGCTGCCGAGCGCCGCGGCGCTCAAAAGCGTCTCGCTGCAGCAATATCTCTCGCTGCCGTGGGCGCTGGCGCGCGCGGGGATCGGCAATACCGCGATCCTCATGGTGGCGACGCCGACGCTGACGCTTGGTTTGAGCGTCGCCTTCTCGTGGGTCGTGCTGCGCACGCGCATCCGCGGCCGCGCCGGCTTCGACGTCATAGCCTTTCTGCCGCACGCCGTGCCCAACATCGTGTTCGGCGTGAGCGCGCTCCTGATCGCGCTCTTCGCGCTCGGCCGCACTGTGCCGCTGTTCGGCACGGTGTCGATCCTGCTCATCGTGTTCGTCGTGACGCGCCTCAGCTATGGCACGCGCATGACCAACAGCGGCCTCATCCAGATCCACCGCGAGCTCGAAGAGGCGGCGACGGTGAGCGGCGCCGGCACGGGCGCGGTGCTGCGCCGCGTGCTCGGCCCCCTCCTTGCGCCGACGCTGCTTTATGCCTGGCTCTGGATCGCGCTTCTCGTGTTCCGCGAGCTGACGCTCGCCGTGGTGCTGACGACGCGCGAGAACATGACGCTTCCCGTGGTGGTATGGAGCCTGTGGCTCAATGGCGGCTTGGGCCAGGCCTCGGCGCTCGCCTTCCTCATGCTGCTGATGATGCTGCCGCTCGTGGCGCTCTATTGGTTTATCGCGCGCCGCCGCGGGCTTTTGGCGGCGCCGTAGTTCAGACGCCCTTCGGCCGCGCGAGGCGCTCGGGATAGTGCCAGCGGGTCGGCTCGCGCCCCTCGGCGAGCGCGCGCAGATCGCGCTCCCAGAGCTTGCGCAACAGCGCGATGGCGCGGTCGGAGCGGCCGAGACATTCCGCGTCGCGATCGACGATGGCGCCTTGGCCGACCTGCGCCACGTGGTCCTGGATGCCGAGGAAATCGGGCCGGTCGGCCGCGTCGTGAAGCCGCATTTTGCCGGCGAGGATCGCGGCCGCCACATCTTCCGCCGGCGGCAGCGCGGCGAGGCGCCTTTCCGCTTCGTCGCGCCGCGCGCGGGTGTGCGCGGCTTCTTCCTCCGGCAAGGCGAGGCGCTCGACGATGAAAGTCTTGTGCCGCGCATCGTCGATCGGCACGCGCCAGGACAGATAGATCCGCCAGTCGGTCTCGGCCGGGTCCTGGCTCGGCAGCGACATGCTCAGCATGTTGGGGAGCATGAGATGCTGCTCGCGCACCGTGCCGTCCGAGCGGATGCCGTAGGCGACGAGGCCATAGGGCCGCTCCTCGGCCTCGATCCGCGGCACGTCGCGGTTCAGCTCGTCGAAGAGGGTGCGCCGGTGCGTGAAGGGGAGGTGCGCCTCGTCGACGCCGTTCTCGATGTTCTGATAGTAGTTGCAGAGGCGCGTGTAGCAACCGGCGTGCAAAAGCCCGCCCGGCTCCTCGAATTCGGGAAAGCGCGGCGGCGGGGGTGCCTCGCCCGCGCCCATGAAGACGAAGACGAGGCCCAGATATTCGTGGGTCGGATAGGCCCTGATCCGGACCTTGGCGCAGAATTCTTCGTCGAGTTCGGCCGGCTGCTCGACGCAGCGTCCGGCGGCGTCATATTTCCAGCCGTGATAGAGGCAGCGGATCGCATCGCCCTCGACGAAGCCCGCCGACAGCACCGTACGGCGGTGCGCGCAGCGCGCGGCCACGGCGTGGGGCGTGCCGCTTTCGCCGCGATAGAGCGTGAAATCCTCGCCCATGATGCGCACAGGGAGCGCCTGGCCAATGCCGAGATCCTGCGATCGCCAGACCGGCTGCCAGAAGCGCCGCATGTAGGTTCCGGCGAGCGTACCCGGCCCGGTGCGCGTGACCTCGTTGAAATCGAACTTGCGCCGCGCCTTGCGCGGCAGGCTACCGGTGTCGGGCATCCCGCTCGCCCCCCCTCGTTTTGCGGGGCCGAACTATAGCGCGGCTCAGACCCGCAGCGATTGGAATATGCGGGCGAGGTCGGAGCCGCGATAGGGCTTGCAGATGAAGGCGAAGTCCTCGGCCGTGGGGTCGGACGCAAGGGCCGAGCTTGCGTAGCCCGAAGCGAGTACCACGCGCAGCCCGGGCCGGAGCCGAACCGCCTCGCGCGCGAGATCGACGCCGCTCATGCCGCGCGGCATGACGATGTCGCTGAACAGGAAATCGATCTCGGCGGTGCGCCGGAGGACGGCCAATGCGCTCGGCCCGTCGCCGGCGGTGAGCACGCGATAATCGAGGTTCTTCAAGGTTTCGACCGCAAGCTTCAGCACGTCGGGATCATCCTCGACGACAAGCACCGTGCCGTTCGCGAGCTGCGCTGCGGCAACGCGCCCCGGCGCGGAGGGCGCCAGCTCCGCCGGCCCGGGCATTGCCGGCAGCAGCAGGGTCACGCTGCTCCCTTTGCCGGGCGCGCTCGCGAGCGTCACCGCGCCGCCCGACTGCGCGACGAAGCCATAGACCTGGCTCAAGCCCAGGCCGCTGCCGAGCCCCACCGGCTTTGTCGTGAAGAACGGCTCGAACGCGCGGGCGAGCGTCTCGGGCGCCATGCCCTCGCCGGTGTCGGCGACGGTAATCCGCACGTACGGCCCCGGCCGCACGCCCGCCTCGGCGGCCTCTGCCGCGCCGAGTTCGGCGTTCGCCGTCGCGATCGTCACCCTGCCGCCCTTCGGCATGGCGTCGCGCGCATTCATCACGAGATTGAGCAGCGTCACTTCAAGCTGCGCCGCATCGATCAGGACCGGGAACAGGACCGGGTCGAGCGCGAGATGGAACTCGACCGTCTCGCTGCACACGCGCCGCAGCACGGACTCGAAGCTGCCGATAAGGCCGTTGATGACGTGCCGCTCGGGCCGGAGCGACTGGCGGCGAGCGAAGCTCAGGAGTTGCTGCGTCAGGCGCGCGCCGCGCTCGGCGGCGGCCTGCGCGTTGCCGATGAAGCGCAGCACGCGCTCGCGATCCTCGGGGCGCTGCTGAATGAGCTCGAGGCTGCCCGATATCACCGTGAGCAGGTTGTTGAAGTCGTGCGCGATGCCGCCCGTGAGCTGGCCCACCGCCTCCATCTTCTGCGACTGGAACAGCGCCTCGCGCGTGCGCTCGATCGTGTCCTGCGCCGCGCGCCGCTCGCTGACGTCGCGCGTGACCTTGGCGAAACCCAAGAGCCGTCCCTCGGGACTGCGGATCGCCTCGATCACGGCACTGGCCCAGAAGCGCGAACCGTCCTTGCGGATGCCCCAGCCCTCGCCCTCGAACTTGCCGTTCGCGACCGCTTCCTCGAGCCAGCGCTCGGGCGCGCCGGATGCGCGATCCTCGTCCGTGTAGAAGACCGAGAAATGCCGGCCGACGATCTCGGAGGCGGTATAGCCCTTGATCCGCTCGGCCCCGGTGTTCCAGTTGGCGACGCAGCCGGCGGCGTCGAGCATGTAGATCGCATAATCGGTGACGGCATCGACCAGAATCTGAAAGCGCCGGTCGCCGCTGACCGATTCCACCGGTCCGGTGGTATCCGCCATTATTCCCACTCTCCGCAGTTCGGGTCGCGCCTTGCGGGCGGCTCATCGCCGCCGCCCTCTCCCGGCGACTTTTGCAATTCCATGATATGAATCGCGCCGCGGAGTTCCACGCTTTTCCCCGCCCCTTACCCGCAAGGACTAGGAACGCGGCGCGGCGCGGCGCGGCGCGGCGCTCAGCTCCGGCGCAGGCGCGCCTCGATCGCGTCCCAGACGCGGGTCTCGAGCTGGACGCCGTCGAGCCGGTTGATTTCCTGGAGGCCGGTCGGCGACGTGACGTTAATTTCCGTCAAATGCTCGCCGATCACGTCGATGCCGACGAACAGCAGGCCCTGCTCTCTCAGCGTCGGCCCGAGTGCCGCGCAGATCTTGCGCTCGCGCGGGGTGAGCGTGGTTTTGACCGCGCGGCCGCCGACATGGAGGTTGGCGCGCGCCTCGCCCGCGGCGGGGACGCGGTTGACCGCGCCCGCGGCCTCGCCGTCGATCAGCACGATACGCTTGTCGCCCTGACGCACCGCCGGCAGGTAGCGCTGCACCATGATCGGCTCGCGGTAAAGGAGCGTGAACATCTCCATGAGCGCGTTCAAATTCTCGTCGTCGCGCTTGACGCGGAACACGCCGGCGCCGCCGTTGCCGAAGAGCGGCTTCAGGATGATGTCGCCGTGAGCCGTGCGGAAGGAAGCGATCTCGTCGCGGTCGCTGGTGATGAGGGTCGGCGGCATCAGCCCCGGAAACCGCGTCGCCACCAGTTTTTCCGGTGCGTTCCGCACCGCCACCGGGTCGTTCACCACGAGCACCCTGTCGCGCACGTGCTCCAGGAGGTGCGTCGCGGTGATGTAGGCCATGTCGAAGGGCGGGTCCTGCCGCATCAGGATCACGTCCATCGCCGCGAGATCGAGCGTCTCGAACGCGCCCAGCGTGAAATGGTGGCCGTGCTCGCGCCGCACCTCGAGCGTGCGCCCCTTGGCGCTCAGTCTGCCGTCGTGCAGCGCGAGATGGCGCGGCAGGTAGTGGTAGAGACGATGGCCGCGCGCCTGCGCCTCGAGCGCAAGGACGAAGGTCGAGTTCGGCATCGATGTTGATCGACTCGATCGGGTCCATCTGGATGGCGACGTCAAGGCCCATGGCGGCAGTATCGCCTAGCGCCGTTCGATTTGGAACCCGCCGCCGCTACTTGAGCGGCGTCACGTCGATTTCCTGGCGGGGCGTCGGCGTCGTGACCGCGTCATCGGAGGAAGCGGCCGGAGCGGCGGCCGCGGCGGGCGTCGCCGCGGCGCCGGCCGGCGGCGGCGCCGCCGCGGTCTCGGGCTGCGTCGGCTCGCCGACGCGGATGCGCACGTAGGAGACGACGCGCTTCACATTGCCGATGTTGCGGGCGTGATCGACGACGCGGTCGAGCTCCTGCTGGCTGCGCGCCGTGCCGATGATGTAGACGACGCCCTTCACCGTCGTGATCGTATAGTTGAGCGAGCGCACGTCGCCGTCGGCGACGAGCTGCGTCTTGAGCTTGCTGCTGATGGTGGTGTCGCCCATGTCCTGCATGAAGCCTTCTTCGGGCCCTACCTGGATCTCGTCGTACACTTCCTTGACGCCGTCGACCTGCCAGGTGCGCTTCACCGCCTCGGCCCGCCATTCCTCGCTCGGCACCGTGCCGGTGATGAGCACGCGGTCCTCGTAGACCGTGTTGTCGAGATCCTCGGAAAGCTTGAGGTTGTACTGTTTCCACGACTGCGCGACGAGGGCATGGATGCCGGCGTCGCGCGCGGTGGCGGAAAGCGAGCGCTCCTGCGACGTGACGGCATAGCCGCCGCCCGCGCCGGCGGCGCCCACAGCGAGAAGGCAGCCCGAAAGCGAAGCCGCGCCGGCGCTCGCGAGCGCGGTGAAAACGAGCGCGGTGGCGAGGGTGGGTCGGGACAAGGCGCTTTCTCCTGCGGGTGGTTGCTTCAATTTTGGCGCCGCGGCTGAGTCGTGGAAAGGGCGCCTTTAAGGCGATTTCGTGGCATGGCCTCAGCCGACCCGCCAGGCATCGGCAAGGTGGCGCGGCAGGCGCCGGGGCACGACCAGCATCACGTCGAAGCGCGGCTCGAGATGGACGAGGTCGGGCCGCGCCAGCAGGAAATGCTCGAACGCGCGGGCGATGCGGCGGCGCTGGCGCCCGAGCACAGCCGTGCCGGCCGCTTCGAAATCGGCCCGCGCCTTGACCTCGACCGCCGCCAGCACGCGCCCGCGGCGGACGATGAGGTCGATCTCGCCCGAGGGCACCCGAAAGCGCCGCGCCAGCACGCGATAGCCCCTGAGGCGGAGATGCCAAAGGCAGAGCAGCTCGGCCGCGCGGCCGCGGCGCTCCGCGCGCAGGCGCTTCGTGGTCACGGCGTCCGGCCGGCGAGCGCCAGCGCGCGCGCATAGACGGTGCGGCGCGGCAGGCCGAGCGCGCCGGCCACCGCCACGGTCGCGTCTTTGATGCTGAACCGCTCGAGCGCCGCCGCGAGCGCCTCGTCGAGCGACGCGGCCGTCGGCTCTTCCGCCTTGGGCGGCCCCACCAGCACGACGAGTTCGCCCCTGGGCGGGCCGGATTCCCGGTAATGCGCGGCGAGATTCGAAAGCGGCGCGCGCCGCACCTCCTCGTAAAGCTTCGTCAGCTCGCGCGCGCACTGCCGCCGGCCGGTCGCCCAGGACCGCCGCCATGTCGGCAAGCGAAGCAGCCAGGCGCTGCGCGCTTTCGAAGAACACCAGTGTCGCCGGCACGGCGCGCAGTTCCTCGAGGGCGCGGCGGCGCGCCTGTTCCTTCGCCGGCAGGAATCCGGCGAACAGAAAGCGCTCGCACGGCAGCCCCGACAGGACGAGCGCCGCGAGCGGCGCCGATGCGCCCGGCACGACCGTGACGGCGATGCCGCGTGCGAGCGCCTCGCGCACGAGCTTGAACCCCGGATCGGAGACGAGCGGCGTTCCGGCATCGGAGATGAGGGCGACCCGTGCGCCCGCCTCGAGCCGCGCGATGAGTCTCGGCCGCATGCGTTTCGGCATTGTGCTCGTGATAGGCCGCGCGCTGGGTCGCGATGTCGTAATGCGCGAGGAGCTTAAGGCTCACGCGCGTGTCCTCGCAGGCGACGAGGTCGGCCGCGCGCAAGACGCGGAGCGCGCGCAGCGTGATATCCTCGATATTGCCGATCGGCGTCGCGACGAGATAGAGGCCGGGCGCGAGCGCCGTTCGCTCGTCGGGTTTACTTCCCGCCGGGGTGTCGATACGCTTTCGGCCTTTCGCGTCGAGGGACATCGCGCGTGTCGATCTCGCGTTTGAGCTCGCACTTCCGGACTGCGGCGTTCCTCGCCGCAGCACTTTGGGCGCTTGCCGGCTGCACGTTACTGGGCGGAGGGTCGAAGCCGCAACCGCCGCCGCCGGCCGCAACCGCGCCGCCCTCGCTCGTCGCGCCCGCGGTGACGGCGACGCCCATACCGACGAACGAGGAGCATCCGGTTGCGCCCGCAGGAACCCACGTCGAGGTCGGACTGCTGCTGCCGCTTTCGGGACCGAGCGCGGCGCTCGGGCAGGCGATGCTCGATGCGGCGCAGATGGCGCTGTTCGAGACCGGCAGCGACCGGCTCGAGCTTTTGGTGCGCGACAGCGGCGGCACTGCAACGGCGGCCGCGGCCGCGGCGCATTCGGCGATCGACGGCGGCGCGAAGCTCATCCTCGGACCGCTCCTTTCGAGCGAGGTCGAGGCGGTGAAGCCGGTGGCGCAGGCCGCGAACGTGCCGCTCGTCGCGTTCTCGACGGCGACCCAGCTGGCCGGCAACGGCACCTGGCTGCTCGCCTTCGATCCGCGCCAGGAGATCCAGCGCGTCGTCTTCTTTGCCCATGCGCACGGGCGCAACCGCTTTGCCGCGTTGGCGCCGGCCTCGGCCTATGGCGACCTCGCGGCGGCCGCGCTCAGGGATTCGGTGCAGCTTGCCGGCGCCAATCTTGGGCCCTTGGAGCGCTACGATCCCGCCGCCACGAACTTCGCGCCGACGGTGCAGAACCTGGCCGGCGAAGGCAGCTTCGATGCCGTGCTGCTGGCCGAAGGGGGCGCACGGCTCAAGGCGCTGGCGCCGCTCCTGCCTTATTACGGCGTCGATCCCGACCAGGTGAAGTTTTTGGGGACCGGGCTCTGGGCGGACCAGAACGTCGGCACGGAGCCGGCGCTCGAGGGCGGCTGGTACGCGGCGCCGGCGCCGCAGGTGCGGCAGGATTTCGAGAAGCGCTTCGCGGCGCTCTACAAGCATCCGCCGCCCCTTCTTGCCACATTGGGATACGATGGGACGGCGCTTGCCGCCGTGCTCGCGCGCGCCCCCAACGGTCCCGATTTCTCCGTGGCGGCTATCACCAATCCGAGCGGCTTCTCCGGCCTCAACGGGATTTTCCGCCTGCTCCCCGACGGCATCACCGAGCGCGGCCTCGCCGTCCTCGAAATGCATCGCACCGGCAGCACCGTGATCGATCCCGCACCGCAGACTTTTCAGAAGCCGCAGTATTGAGATGCGCGCTCTCGGCATCGACGGTTGCAAGGGCGGCTGGATAGCGGCGATCGTCGACACCGGCGGCACGCGCGACTGGCGCGTGGTCACCAGCATCGAATCGGCGATCGCTCTTGGCGGCGACAGCATTTTGATCGACATCCCGATCGGCTTGCCGGACACGGGGCGGCGCGCCTGCGATCTCGCCGCGCGCGAATTGCTTGGCGCCGCGCGCTCGCGCGTATTCCTCGATGTGCGCCTCCCGCTTCTGCGCTTCCTCGCCGAGGACGACTACGCCGCAGCAAATCTCTGGGCGAAAAGCGATGGAGCCGGCATTTCGCGCCAGCTCTGGGGAATTCTGCCCAAGATCGCCGAAGTCGATCGCCTCCTCAGGCCCGATCTCCAGGGCATGATTCGCGAGGGCCATCCCGAGCTTTCGTTCATGCGGCTGAACGGCGGCAACGTCGTGCCGGAAGGCAAGAAGACGCGAACGGGGTTCGCGGTGCGTGCCGCACTTCTGGGGCAGGCGGGCTTCACCGGGATCGAAAAATGGCTCGCCGAGCTGCGCGGCAGCGGCGCCGGGCGTGACGACTTGCTGGATGCGTGCGCGCTGGCGCTTTCCACGCAAAATCCCCGCCGCGTCGAATGCACGGCGGAGACCGATGCGCGCGGCCTTCGCATGGACATGTGGTACTAGGCGAGGAGCCGCGCGAGCACCGCGTTGAGGCGTTGGCGGCCTGCGTCGGTCGCGCGGAGGTTTTCGTCGTCGAGCGCCAAAAAGCCGCCCTCGATCAGCGCGGCGAGTGCCGCACCATCGAGCGCCTCGGCGATGTCGGCGCCGGCCGCGGCGCGAAAGCGCGCGCGGGAAATGCCCTCGGTGAGCCGGAGACCCATCATCAAGAGTTCCTCGAGCCGTTCGCGGGCGCTCAAGGGCACGCTCTCCTCGGTCGCGTCGCCGCCCCGCTCGACGGCGGCGAGCCAGGTCTCGGGCGCGCGGCGCTGGCGCGCGGCGTAGCGCGTGCCGTCCGCGCAGATGCGGCCGTGTGCGCCGGGGCCGATGCCGACATAGTCGCCCGAGCGCCAATAGACGAGATTGTGCCGGCATTCGCCGCCCGGCCGCGCGTGGTTCGAGATCTCGTAGGCGGGCAAGCCCGCGCGCGCGAGCCGCTCCTGCGTCGCCTCGTAGAGCGATCCTGCAAGCTCGTCGTCCGGGAGCGCGAAGTCGCCACGGGCGTAAGTTGTCGCAAAGGCGGTGCCCGGCTCGATCGTGAGCTGATAGAGCGACAGGTGGTCGCCGGCAAAGGCGAGCGCCTCGTCGAGCTCGTGCCGCCACTCGGCAACTCCCTGTCCGGGGCGCGCATAGATGAGGTCGAATGAGTAGCGCGCGAAGCTGTGCGCTGCGGCGGCGACGGCGGCGCGAGCTTCGGCGGCGTCGTGCCCGCGCCCCAAAAATTTCAGCGCGCGGTCGTCGAGCGCCTGCACGCCGAGCGAAACGCGGTTGATTCCGGCGGCGCGAAAATCGCCGAGGCGGGATGCCTCGACCGAGGTCGGATTGGCCTCGAGCGTCACTTCGAGATCGGGCGCCGCCTGCCAATGGGATGCTGCGCGCTCGAGAATGGCCGCAACCGTCGCGGGCGCCATGAGCGAGGGCGTGCCGCCGCCGAAAAATACCGAGACGAGTCGGCGCCCCCGCGTCTTGGCACCATAATGATCGAGCTCGCGCAACAACGCGGCTCGCCAGCGCGCATCCTCGATGCCGGCGCGGACATGGCTGTTGAAGTCGCAATAGGGACATTTCGACTTGCAGAACGGCCAATGGACATAGAGCGCGATTTCCTGGCTCACCGCGCACCTCCGAGGCAGGACGCCGCGAGCTTCGCGAACGCAGCCGCGCGATGGCTCATGCGATGTTTCGTGGCCGGGTCCATCTCGCCAAAGGTCTCGGCGTGCCCCTTCGGTACGAAGATCGGGTCGTAGCCGAACCCGCGCGTGCCGCGCGCCGGAAAGACGAGACTCCCCTCGACCTCGCCCAAAAAACATTCGACATGCCCATCGGGCCACGCGAGCGCCAACGAGGCGACGAACGAGGCGGAAGGGGCGCGGCCGTTAAGCTCGCGCTCGACCCGGCGCATGGCCGCGCCGAAGTCGCGCTCGAGCCCGGCCCAGCGCGCGGAATGGATGCCAGGCGCGCCGCCGAGCGCGGGCACGACCAGGCCGGAATCGTCGGCGAGCGCGGGCAGCCCGCTGGCGGCCGCGACGGCGCGCGCCTTCAGGGCCGCGTTCTCCGCGAAGCTCGCGCCGGTTTCCTCGGGCTCGGGCACGCCAAGCTCGGAGGCCCCCACCGTTTCGATGCCGTAGGGCGCCAGCAGATCCCTGATCTCGACGAGCTTGCCGGGATTGTGGGTTGCGATCGCGAGTTTCTGGGCAGCGAAGCGGCGCGCCATGGCTCAGGCGAGCCCCAGCGCCTTCTTCTGCAGCGCCAGCAATCGGCCGATGCCGCTTCGCGCAAGCGCCAGCATGGCGGCAAATTCGCTTTCGGCGAAGATCGCCGCCTCGGCTGTCGCCTGCACCTCGACGATGCCGCCCGTGCCGGTGAGCACGAAGTTCGCATCGGCCGCCGCCGTCGAATCCTCGGCATAGTCGAGATCGAGCACCGCCTGGCCCGCGACGACGCCGCACGACACCGCCGCCACCGCATCCGCCAGCGGCAGGCGCGGCAGGGTGCCGGCACCGACGAGGCCTTTGAGCGCGAGCATGAGCGCGACATAGCTGCCGGTGATGGCGGCGGTCCGCGTGCCGCCATCGGCCTGCAGCACGTCGCAATCGACGCGGAACTGGCGCTCGCCCAAGGCCGTAAGGTCGGTCACGGCACGCAGCGACCGGCCGATCAGGCGCTGAATCTCCTGGGTGCGGCCCGACTGCTTGCCGCGTGCCGCCTCGCGCTCGGTCCGCGTATGGGTCGAACGCGGCAGCATGCCGTATTCGGCGGTGATCCAGCCGCGCCCGGTATTGCGCAGGAAGGGCGGCACCTTGTCTTCGACCGAGACGGTGCACAGCACATGCGTATCGCCAAAGCGCGCGAGGCACGAGCCTTCGGCATATTTCGAGACGCCCGGCTCGAGTGCCACTGGGCGCATCTCGTCGGGGGCGCGGCCGGATGGGCGCGGCATGCGTTTCTTCCTTTGGAAAAGGTGGCAGACTAGTGCGCGGGGACCCGAGCGTAAAGCGCCGCCCGGTTGACGCTGATAGGTACGCTCCTTACATTTTGGCGCGGCATGAAAGAGCCTTTGGCAAAGCCGCTCATCACCGAGCTCAACGATCGCAGCCGGGAAATCTTCCGGATGGTGGTGGACGCCTATGTCGAGACCGGCGATCCGGTCGGATCGCGCACGCTGTCCCGGCGCGGCAGCCTCGACCTGTCGCCCGCGACGATCCGCAACGTGCTCGCCGATCTCGAGGAGGCGGGGCTTCTGTTCTCGCCCCATACCTCGGCCGGGCGGCTTCCGACCGAGGCGGGCCTGAAGCTGTTCGTCAGCGGGCTTTTGGAGGTGGGCGGGCTCACCGAGGACGAGCGGCGCAACATCGACGGGCGGCTCGCCGCGGCCGGCAAAGTCGCTGGCGCAGGCGCTCGAGGAGGCGACGTCGACGCTCTCCGGCCTGTCACGCTGCGCCGGCCTCGTGATCGCGCCCAAGACCGAAGCGCGCCTCAAGCATATCGAGTTCGTGCCGCTCTCCGGCACGCGCGCGCTGGTCGTGATGGTGACCGAGGACGGGCTCGTCGAGAACCGGCTCATCGAAGTGCCGATCGGCACGCCGGCCGCGACCCTCATTGCCGCCACCAATTACCTCAACTCGCGGCTTGTCGGCCGCACCATCGACGAGGCGCGCGCAGCGGTGCTCGACGAGATCGAGAGCCGGCGGGCGCAGCTTGACGAGATCACCGCGCGCGTCGTGGAGGCGGGGCTCGCCTCGTGGTCGGGGAACAGCGAGGATGGCGTCCTCATCGTCAAGGGTCAGGCGCAGCTTCTGAACGACGTGACCGCGCTCGCCGATCTCGAGCGGCTGCGCACGCTGTTCGACGTGCTCGAGACGCGCGAGGCGATGGTGCGCCTTCTCGACGCCGCGCGCGACGGCGAGGGCGTGCAGATCTATATCGGCGCCGACAACCCGCTGTTCGGCGTCGCCGGGTGCTCGATGATTGTCGCGCCCTACAGCAATGCGCGCGAACAGGTGCTAGGCGCCATCGGCGTGATCGGCCCGACCCGGCTCAACTATGCGCGCATCATCCCGCTGGTCGACTACACCGCGAAAGTGATCGGCCGGCTTCTTGGATAACGGATCGGAACCCATGACCGAGGACAATGACGGCGCCATCGGCGCCGCGGTGAATTCGCCCGAAGGCGAGGGCCGCGCCGACGAGCGCCTCGCGGCGCTCGAGGCGGAGCTTGCCGAGACGCGCGACAAGCTGCTGCGCGCCCTTGCCGAAACCGAGAACGTCCGCCGCCGCGCGCAACGCGAGCGCGAGGACGCGCAGCGCTACAGCATCGCAGAACTTCGCCAAGGACATGCTGAGCGTCGCCGACAATCTGCGCCGCGCGCTCGACAGCCTGCCGGCGGACGGGGCACAGGACGAGGTGACCCGCAACCTCCTGGCCGGCGTCGCCGCGACCGAGCGCGAGCTTCTGGCCGCGCTCGAGCGGCACGGGGTGCGCAAGGTGGCGCCCCTGCCCGGCGACCGCTTCGACCCCAATCTGCACGAGGCGATGTTCGAGGTCGAGGCGCCGGACCGGCCGCCCGGGACCATCGTCCAGGTGCTGCAGCCGGGCTATGTCATCCACGACCGCCTGCTGCGGCCGGCCATGGTCGGCGTCGCCAAGGCCTCGGGCGAACCCCGCCAGCGGATCGACGAGGTCGTCTAGGGGCGATTCCCCCGTCCGCCGGCCCCCGGAGCGGGCGGCAACTGTGGCATTTGCCGGCTGACCGCGCCCCGGCCGTTGTAGAGCGCGGCGCCCCTCCATATATAAGCCTCGATATTTCAGGTATCCCTGGACCAATCGAGGGGGCGGGCGCAGTGCCTCCATGGGCTGCGCGGCCCTGCTGCACAAAGAGGTGGCTATGGCAAAAGTAATCGGCATCGATCTCGGCACGACCAATTCCTGCGTCGCCGTGATGGAGGGCAAGAGCCGCCAAGGTGATCGAGAACAGCGAGGGCGCGCGCACCACGCCCTCCATGGTCGCCTTCACGGAATCGGGCGAGCGGCTGGTCGGCCAGGCGGCCAAGCGCCAGGCGGTGACCAACCCCGAGAACACGTTCTACGGCATCAAGCGGCTCATCGGCCGGCGCTTTACCGACCCGATGGTCAAGAAGGAGATGGAGCTCGTCCCCTTCAAGATCGTTCGCGGGCGACAACGGCGACGCCTGGGTCGAGAGCCGCGGCAAGAAATACGCGCCCTCGCAGATCAGCGCCTTCGTCCTGCAGAAGATGAAGGAGACCGCCGAGGCCTATCTCGGCGAGACGGTCACCGAGGCGGTCATCACCGTTCCGGCCTATTTCAACGACAGCCAGCGCCAGGCGACCAAGGACGCCGGCAAGATCGCCGGGCTCGAGGTCCTGCGCATCATCAACGAGCCGACCGCGGCGGCGCTCGCCTATGGGCTCGAGAAGAAGGGCGCGGGCACGATCGCCGTCTATGACCTGGGCGGCGGCACCTTCGACATCTCGGTCCTCGAGATCGGCGACGGCGTGTTCGAGGTGAAGTCGACCAACGGCGACACGTTCCTGGGCGGCGAGGATTTCGACAAGCGCGTCATCGACTATCTCGCCGACGAGTTCAAGAAGGAGCAGGGCATCGACCTGCGCAGCGACCGGCTCGCGCTCCAGCGCCTCAAGGAGGCGGCGGAGAAGGCGAAGATCGAGCTGTCGTCCTCGATGCAGACCGAGGTCAACCTGCCCTTCATCACGGCCGACCAGCACGGGCCGAAGCACCTCAACATCAAGCTGACGCGGGCGAAGCTCGAGGCGCTGGTCGACGATCTGATCCAGAGGACCATCGAGCCGTGCCGCAACGCGCTCGAAGGACGCCGGACTGAAGGCGTCGGAGATCAACGAGGTCATCCTGGTCGGCGGCATGACCCGCATGCCCAAGGTGATCGAGACGGTGAAGCAGTTCTTCGGCCGCGAGCCGAACCGCTCGGTCAATCCCGACGAGGTGGTGGCGGTCGGCGCGGCGATCCAGGCCGGCGTGCTGAAGGGCGAGGTGAAGGACGTCCTGCTGCTCGACGTGACGCCGCTGTCGCTCGGCATCGAGACCCTGGGCGGCGTGTTCACCCGGCTCATCGACCGCAACACCACGATCCCGACCAAGAAGAGCCAGACCTTCTCGACCGCCGAGGACAACCAGACCGCGGTCACGATCCGCGTCTTCCAGGGCGAGCGCGAGATGGCGGCCGACAACAAGCTGCTGGGCCAGTTCGATCTGTCGGCCTGCCGCCGGCGCCGCGCGGCATGCCGCAGGTCGAGGTCACGTTCGACATCGACGCCAACGGCATCGTCAGCGTCAGCGCCAAGGACAAGGCCACCGGCAAGGAGCAGCAGATCCGCATCCAGGCCTCGGGCGGCCTCAACGAAGCCGACATCGACAAGATGGTGAAGGACGCCGAGGCGCACGCCGAGGAGGACAAGAAGCGGCGCGAGCTGGTCGAGGCGAGGAACCACGCCGAGGCGCTTGTCCACACCACCGAGCGCACGCTCAAGGAGAACGGCGACAAGATCCCGGCGTCCGACCGCGAGGCGGTCGAGGCGGCGATCCGCGACCTGAAGGCGGCGAGCGGCGGCGAGGATGTCGGCCAGATCCGCGCGAAGACCGAAGCCTTGGCCCAGGTGTCGATGAAGATCGGCGAGGCCATGTACAAAGCGCAGCAGAGCGGTGGCGCTGGCGGCGGCGGTGCGGCGCCCGGCGGCGATGCCGGCGGGGCGGGACCGGGCGCCTCCGGCGGCGGCGCTGGCAGCGAGAAAGTCGTCGACGCCGATTTCGAGGAGGTCGACGAGCGCAAGAAGCGCTCCGGCTGAGAACGGCGCGCAGTTGAAATGGGAATCGCCCCGGAGATCTTGGGTCATCGGGGCGGTTTCATGAGGGAGATCGCGGTCGAGAGCTGATAAGCGATGGCGAAGCAAGACTATTACGACCTCCTGGGCGTGGCGCGGGCCGCCTCGCCCGACGACATCAAGAAGGCCTATCGCAAGCTTGCGATGCAGCATCACCCGGACCACAACCCGGGCGACAAGAAGGCCGAGCAGAAATTCAAGGACATCAGCGAGGCCTACGACGTCCTCAAGGACGAGCAGAAGCGCGCCGCCTATGACCGCTTCGGCCACGCCGCCTTCGAGAACGGCGGCGGCAGGCCCGGCGCCGGCACCGGCGATTTCGGCTTCGCCGCGGGCTTCGCCGACATCTTCGACGAGATGTTCGGCGAGTTCACCGGGCGCCGCGGCGGCGGCGGCGGCAACAATCGCGGCACCGACCTGCGCTACAATTTCGAGATCAGCCTCGAGGACGCCTTCAAGGGCCAGCAGACGACGATCCGCGTCGCGACGCTCGTGCCGTGCGAGCCGTGCGCCGGCACGCGGCGCCGCGCCCGGCTCGCGCCCGGTCAATTGCCCGACCTGCCACGGCGCCGGACGCGTCCGCGCGCAGCAGGGCTTCTTCACGATCGAGCGCACCTGCCCCTCGTGCCACGGCGCGGGGCGCGTCATCGACAATCCGTGCCGCACCTGCGGCGGCCAGGGCCGCGTCCGGAAAGAGAAGACGCCTCAGCGTCAATATCCCTGCAGGCGTCGAGGACGGCACGCGCATCCGGCTCGCCGGCGAGGGCGAGGCGGGCGTGCGCGGCGGTGCGGCGGGCGATCTCTACATCTTCCTCACCGTGAAGCCGCACCGCATCTTCCAGCGCGACGGCGCGCACATCCATTGCCGCGTGCCGATCTCGATGGCGACCGCCACCTTGGGCGGCACGATCGAGGTGCCGGTGATCGATGGCGGCCGGGCCAAGGTCGCGGTTCCGGCGGGCACCCAGTCGGGCCACCAATTCCGCCTGCGCGGCAAGGGCATGTCGGTGCTGCGCTCGCCCTCGCGCGGCGACATGTATGTCGAGGTCGCGGTCGAGACGCCGGTCAATCTGACGAAGCGCCAGCAGGAATTGCTGCGCGAGTTCGACAAGGCCGGCGAAGCGGCCCGCACCCAGCCCGAAAGCGAAGGCTTCTTCGCCAAGGTCAAGGAATTCTTCGAAGACCTGCGCGAATAGATCGGTATTATACCTCCGGGCAAAGGGGGAACGCCGATGATCGTGCGTTGCGCGCTCGCGCTCGGTCTTGCCGCCTTCGTGTCGCAGGCCGAGGCGCAGGCGCCGCCGGACAAGATCGTGCTGGGCCTGGCGGTGTCGATCGCCAGCGCGCCCTTTTACATAGCCGCAGCGAAGGGATACCTCGCCGCCGAGCACATCGCTTCCGACGGATCGAATTATCGCGGCGCCCAGGACGCCGTCGCGGCACTCGCAACCGGCGAGATGGACGTGGGCCTGGGCGCGATCAATGCCGGGTTCTTCAACGCCGCGAGCCAGGGCCTCGACCTCCGCATCGTGGCGTCGCTCGGCATCCAGCCGCTGCCGGTGACGGCGACGCCGCTCATCGCGCGCAAGGAGCTCTGGGACAGCGGTGCGATCAAGAACGGCGCCGATTTGAAGGGCCGCACCGTGGCCGTCAACACGCCGGGCGCGAGCCCCGAATATTTCCTGTCGCTCATCCTCGATAAATACGGGATGACGCTCAACGACGTGAACGAGACGATGATCGCCTTCCCGGAAATGGTGGTGGCGCTGCGCAACAAGGGCGTGGACGCGGCGATCCCCGCCGAACCGTTCGCGACGCTCGCCATCCGCGAGGGGCTTGCCGAGCTGGTGCAGCCCGAAGGCGGCGCCGGCGGCGGCGACATGACGACCGTTTTCTTCTTCAGCGGCAAGTTCCTGCGCGACCGGCCGGATGTGGGGATGCGTTTCCTTCGCGCCATGATCCGCGGCGCGCGCGACGCGATCGACTATCGCAGCAAGCCCGAGATCGTCGACATCCTTGCCAACGCCACCAAGATCAAGCCGGAGATCATCGTTGCAGCCTATCCCTACGGCTGGGATCCCGATCTCGACGCCACCAAGTACGAGGACAGCATCCGCCGCCAGGAGCGGCAGCATATGAAGGACGGCCGCCTCAACTACACGGCGCCGATCGCGATGGACCGCATGGTGTCCGACGAGCTCGTCCACCGCGCCGCGGCGAGCCTGCGATGACGGGGCGGGCGGCACGTTAAGTGACGGGTGACGCTGTCGAAGAGCCGGTCCCCGCCGCGGGCGGTGAGGGAATGTGGCGGAGCGCCGGGACGCTGGCGCTTCTGTGGCTCGCCGGAATGGCGCTGCGTTTGACGATTCTCGCGATCGCCCCGCTCCTGCCGCTCATCCATCGCGATCTCGGCCTGTCGGAGACCGAGATCGGCACGCTCGGCAGCCTGCCGTCGCTGCTCCTGGCGTTTGCGGCAATTCCGGGGGCGATGCTGATCGCGCGCTTCGGCGCGCGTCCGACGCTCGTCGCGGGTCTGCTCCTGACGGCGGCCGGCTGCGCCGCGCGCGGCGCCGCGCCCGGCATCCTCACGCTTTATGCCGCGACGGTCGCGATGGGCGCCGGCGTTTCGATCATGCAGCCGGCGATGCCGCGCCTGGTGCGGGACTGGATGCCGGACCGGATCGGTTTCGCGACCGCCGTCTATAGCAACGGCCTCCTCGTCTCGGAGGTGCTGGCGGTCGCATTGGCCATTCCGGTCGTGCTGCCGCTCGCCGGCGGCAGCTGGCGGTTCTCGCTGGTGCTGTGGGCCGTGCCGATCATCGCGACGGCGGCGCTGGTGGCGGGCTTTGCCCCGCACGCGCCGGGCGACGGCGCGGCGCGCGAGGGCGAGGTGCGGCGCTGGTGGCCCGATTGGCGCGATCCCATGATCTGGCGCCTGGGATTCATGCTTGGCAGCGTCAACACGGTCTACTTCAGTGCCAATACCTTCCTGCCCGATTACCTGCACATGATCGGCCGGCCCGACCTGGTCGGCGACGTGCTGACCGGGCTCAATGGCGGGCAGCTGCCGGGCTCGCTGCTCATGCTCGGCTTCGCCGGCCGGCTCGCCCCGCGCCGCTCGACCTATCTTTTCATGGGCGCGCTGATCGCGGCGGCCATCGTCGGGATTTTGCTGAGCCGGGGCACTGGGATCATCTGGTGGGCGGCGCTCTTGGGCGGCGCCAACGCCGTGCTGCTGATCCTCATGCTGGCGCTGCCGGCGATCCTTGGTGCTGCCCATGACGTGCATCGCATATCGGCGGCGATGTTCACCGTAAGCTATCCGTGCGCCGTGGTTTTGCCGATCCTTGGCGGTTTCGCCTGGGATTTGACCGGGATTTCCGCGGTCGCGTTCGCGCCGGCGGCCGTCGGCACCATCGCGATCCTGGCGCTGGCGCCGGGCCTCAGATTGCAGCGCCGTTAGGCCCTCTTATAGAGGGGGCACCCTTTAGCACGCCTTGTCGGGCATCGCCGGCGCGACCTATCCTCCCGGCAACTGCAATGCGCGGGTCAAGCCCGCGATTTTCCGATTTCCGCCGCAAGACGGGAGGCAATAGATGGCAAGCGTCAATTCGACTGGCGAAGTCTCCTTCGATTTCCGCCGCGTGATGGGCGAATGGCGGATTCCCAATATCGACCTCGACGCGGTGGCGCAGTGCCAGCGCCGGAACCTCGAAGCGCTGACCCATGCGAACCAGCTCGCGCTCGAGGGCACGCAGACCTGGGTCAGGCGCAATCTCGAGCTCGCGCGTCAGTCGATGGAAGATCTGCAGGCGATGCTGAGCGAGATCACCAAGCCGAACGGCTCGATGGAGGACCGGCTCGCGCGCCAGGCGGAATTTTCCCGCAAGGCGATCGAGAAGGGCCTGGAGAATTTCCGCGGCCTCACCGAACTCATGACCAAGGCCAATGCCGACGCGATGAACGTCATCACGCAGCGCATGAGCGAAGGACTCGAGGAAGTCCGCGACCTGGGGAAGAAGGCCGCCTGAGCGCGCCACTGCCGCTCGCGCTGAAATCTTTTGCGCCTACTCCGCCGCCGAGCGCGCGCGCGCGCGCCGGCGCGGCGCAGGTGAGGCCGCCTCGGGCTCGGCCAGGATCGCGGTCAAGCCCTCGCGGATCGCCTTTATCCGCTCCTCGCGCTCGACCTTGTGGCCGAATAGATCCTTCACGTAGAAGACGTCGACCACCTTCTCGCCGTAGGTCGAGATCTTCGCGCTGAAAATCTGCAGATTGAGCTGCGTCAGGGCACGGGTCAGCTCGAACAGCAGGCCCGGCCGGTCGCGGCCGTTGACCTCGACCACGGTGTGGGTGCGGCTCGCCGTGTTGTTGATGAGGACGCGCGGCGGCACGAGGAAAACCCGCGTGCGGCTCGCCAACGCCGGTGGCTGGTTGAGCTCGATATGCGGCTTCACCCGTCCGGACAGCACGTTCTCGAACATCACGGCGAGCTTCGCGAGCTTTTCCGGCCGGTCGAATGCGCCGCCCTGGCGGTCCTGCACGAGGAAGGTGTCGAGCGCCATGCCGTTCGACAGCGTCAGGATCTTGGGCATCGACGATGTTGGCGCCGGCCAAGGCCAGCGCCCCGGCCAATGCGCGAGAACAGGCCCGGGTGATCGGCGGTGTAGACGGTGATTTCGGTGACGGCGCGCGCGGGATCGACGCGCGTGTCGACCGTCAAGGGCGCGCCGCTGCGCTCGGCCTCGCGCGTGAGCCGCGCCTGGCGCGCGATCGTCTGCGGCTCGAACGAGAGCCAGTGATTGGGATAGGTCTTGGCGACGAACGCATCGAACTCCGCGTCCGAGAAGTCGCGCAGCAGCGCGCGGACATCCTGCTGGTGCGTCTTGACGCGCGCGTCCCGCGTATCGCCGACAAGGCCGCCCGACATGAGCTCGGCCGCGCGGTGATAGAGCTCGCGCAGCAAGGTCGCCTTCCAGCCGTTCCACACCTTGGGACCGACGGCGCGGATGTCGGCGACGGTTAGGATGAGGAGCAGCTTCAGCCGCTCGGGCGATTGCACCTGCTCGGCGAAGTTGCGAATGGTCTCGGGATCGTCGATGTCGAGCTTGAAGGCCGTGCTGCTCATCAGGAGATGCCAGCGCACGAGCCAGGCGACCGTCTCGGTCTCTTCCGCGGTGAGCCCGACGCGCGGGTCCCAGTTTCTCCGCAATCTGCTCGCCGAGCACGGAATGGTCGCCGCCGCGGCCCTTGGCGATGTCGTGCAGCAGCACGGCGAGGTAGAGCGCGCGGCGCGAATCGATCGTCGGCATGAGCGCGGTGGCGAGCGGCAGCTCGTCCTTCAATTCGCCCGTCTCGATCTTGTGCAGGATGCCGATCGCGAAGATCGTGTGCTCGTCGACCGTGTAGACGTGATACATGTCGTACTGCATCTGCGCGACGACGCGGCCGAAATCGGGAATGAAGCGGCCGAACACGCCGGCTTCGTTCATGCGGCGCAGCGCCGTCTCCGGATCCTTGCCGCGAGGTCAGGATCTCCATGAAGAGGCGGTTCGCCTCGGGATCGGCGCGGAGATTGCCGTCGATCAGCTTCAGCGACTGGGTGATGAGGCGGAGCGCGTGCGGGTGGATGTCGAGCCCGTGCTCGTCGGCGGCGTGGAACAGGCGGAGGAAATTCACCGGATCGTCGCGGAAGGCGCGGTCGTTCGCGACGTCGAGCCGGTTCGCATCGACCGTGAAGCCCGCGACGTGGCGCTTCCTGAGGCCCCAGCGGCGCCACGAGAACAGCGGCTGGCGCTGCTGTTCGCTCTCGAGGAGCGCGCAGAAGATGCGCGTCAGATCGCCGACGTCCTTGGCGACCAGGAAATAGTGCTTCATGAAGCGCTCGACGCCGCGCGTTCCGGCATGGTCGGTGTAGCCCATGCGCCGGCCGACTTCGCTCTGCAGGTCGAAGGTGAGGCGGTCCTCGCCGCGGCCGGTGAGGAAATGCAGGTGGCAGCGCACCGTCCACAGGAAATTCTGCGCGCGCTGGAAACGCTGCGCCTCGTCGGCATTGAGCACCTTGCGCTCGACGAGATCGGTCACGTCGTCGACGCGATAGACGTATTTCGCGATCCAGAAAAGCGTGTGGAGATCGCGCAGGCCGCCCTTGCCCTCCTTCACGTTGGGCTCGACGAGGTAGCGCGAATCGCCGAGCCGCGCGTGGCGCTTGTCGCGCTCGTCGAGTTTTGCCTCGAGGAACTGCGCGCGCCGTCCCCTTCATCACCTCGGACTCGAAGCGCCGCTTCAGATCGAGATAAAGATCCTGGTCGCCCCACACATAGCGCGCTTCGAGCACGGCGGTGCGGATCGTGAGATCGCTCTTGGCGCGGGCGATCGTTTCGTCGATCGAGCGCGTCGCCTGGCCGACCTTGAGCCCGGCATCCCACAGCGTATAGAGAATGTACTCGACGCATCTGCTCGGTATGCGGCGTCTCCTTGTAGGGATAGAGGAAGAGAAGATCGATGTCGGAGAAGGGCGCAAGCTCGCCGCGGCCATAGCCGCCGACGGCAACGATGGCGAGGCGCTCGCCCTCGGTTGGATTGGCGAGCGGATAGGCCCTGGTCACGGCGAAGTCGTAAAGGACGCGGATCACCTGATCGACCAGGAAAGCGAGCGCCTGCGTCGCCTCGGTGCCCGTGGCGCCGGCCTCGAAGCGCCGGCGCACCTCGGACCGGCCGTCGGCGAGCGCGCGCTTCAGGATTTCGGCGACCGCGCCGCGGGCCGCCTCGCCGGGCTCGGCCAGGGCATCGACGCGGGCCTGAAGGGCGCGGCGGTCGACGATTTCGCGCTGTCGTTCGATGAGGCTCATGGGAGACGGATTCTACACCGCCGGCCGCGGTGAAGCCACCCGTGCGCCCAACGGTTTTCTCAGCGCAGCGAAAGCTGGCCGTTGATGGCGTTGCCGAACGGGACCCAGGTCTTGCCGTCGAACCGGACGAGCCGCATCTCCTTCACCGGAACGTAATCCTCGGGCGTCGTTTTCATGGCGATGCCGGGCTGGATCATCGGCGGCGTGTAGTTGAGGTGCGTCGCCTTGGCGAGGATGTTCTCGCGCGTCAGGTTGTCGCCGCACTCTTTGAGGACATGCACGAGCACCGCGGCCTCGTCATAGCCGGTGACGTTGAACTGGTTCGCGATGTCGGCGTCGGGCTGATACTTCTGCATCCAGGCGAGCCATGTCTTGTAGTCGGGGTCGTTCGCCCATTGCGGGTCGTTCGGATCCTTCTCATAGGCGGTCGAGATGAGCCCGACGGCCTTTTCGAGACCCGCGGGCTTCAGCGCAGCCGCGACCGAATTGCCGACGAAATTGACGATGTAGAACGGCTTCCAGCCGCTGTCATAGACCTTGCGGATCGCCTGCGCCGAGAATTTCGGCGTGGCGATGGCGAGGAACACGTCCGCGCCCGAGCCCTGCAGCGAGACGATCTGCTGGTCGACGGTCGGGTCGCTCACCTCGTAGGAGGCGGTGGCGACGATGCGCTTGTCGGCGTCCGCGCCAAAGCCCTCGCGGAAGCCGCGCAGGACGTCCTTGCCGTAGTCGTCGTTCTGGTACAGCACCGCAACCTTGGCCGCAGGCTTCTCGGCCATGAGAAAACGCGCGTAAATCCGTCCCTCGACCGCGTAGTTCGGCAGGAACGCGATCGTCCACGGAAAATTCTTGGGATCGTCGAACTGGCTGCCGCCCGAGCCGATGAAGATTTGCGGCACCTTTTTCGCGTTGAGATATTTCTGCACCGACAGGTTGGTCGGCGTGCCGATCGAGCTGAACACGAAGGCGACCTGGTCTTCCTCGACGAGGCGCCGCGTCTGCTCCACCGTCTTGGGCGGGCTGTAGCCGTCGTCGAGCTGGACGAATTCGAGCTTCCGGCCGTTGATGCCGCCCTGATCGTTGATCATGCGGAAATAGGCCGCCTCGGCGCGCCCGATCTGGCCATAGGCCGAAACCGGGCCGGACAGCGGCAGGGTCTGGCCGAACTTGATCTGGGTATCGGTGATGCCGGGCGCATAATGCTTCTGCGCCTGGGCCGGGAGCGCCGCCGTGAGCGCGAGCGAAGTGAGGACGGCAAGCCGCGCGAACGCCAGTTTCATCGGTTCCTCCCATGGGCCCGTTCTGCGCGGGCGCCAGGGGAAGCCTATCACGTCATTCCTCGCCCGCCAGCCCCTTCAAGCGATAGATGAGATCGAGCGCCTCGCGCGGGCTCAATTCGTCGGGCTTGACCGCGCCGAGCGCCGCCGCAACCCGCGATGTCTTGGGCGGCTCGGGCGCGCGCTTCGATGCGGCGAAGAGCGGCAGGTCCTCGGCGAGCCTGGCGAGCGCGCCGCCCTGCTCGCTCGATTTCGAGCGTCTTCAGCACCTCTTCCGCGCGCGCCACGACCGAGGGCGGGAGGCCTGCGAGCTTGGCCACGTGGATGCCATAGGAGCGGTCGGCCGCGCCCGGCGCCACCTCGTGCAGGAACACGACATCGCCGTGCCATTCCTTGACGCGCATGGTGTGGCAGGAAAGCTCGGCCAACTTCGCCGCGAGCGCGGTCAGCTCGTGGTAGTGCGTCGCGAACAGCGTGCGGCAGCGGTTCACGTCGTGCAGATGCTCGATCGTGGCCCACGCGATCGAGAGCCCGTCGAAGGTCGCGGTGCCGCGGCCGATCTCGTCGAGGATGACGAGCGAGTTGGGCGTCGCGCGGTTGAGGATCGCCGCAGTCTCGACCATCTCGACCATGAAGGTCGAGCGGCCGCGCGCCAGATCGTCGGCCGCGCCGACGCGGCTGAACAGCCGGTCGACGACGCCGATGCGCGCGCGCTCGGCCGGCACGAACGAGCCCATTTGCGCCAGGATGGCGATGAGCGCGTTCTGCCTGAGGAACGTGCTCTTGCCCGCCATGTTGGGGCCGGTGAGGAGCCAGAGGCGCCGCCCGTCGGCAAGATTGCAGTCGTTCGGCGACGAAGCCCGTGCCGTGCGACGCAGTGAGCGACGCCTCGACCACCGGGTGGCGTCCGCCAATGACCGCGAAGTCGCGGCTGCGATCGATCTCGGGGCGGACATGACGCTCGGATGAGGCAAGCTCGGCGAGCGCGGACGATACGTCGAGCGTTGCGAGCGATGCGGCGGCGGACGCGATCGGCGCCGACGCCGCCAGCACGCCGGCGACGAGTTCGTCGAAGCATCCGAGCTCGAGCGCCAACGCCTTGTCGGCGGCGCTCGATATCTTGCTTTCGAGCTCGCCCAGCTCGACCGTGCCGTAGCGCACCGAGGAAGCCATCGTCTGGCGGTGGATGAAGCCGGTCCCGAGCTTCGCCGCGTGCTGCGGCGTCACCTCGATGTGGTATCCCAGGATGTTGTTGTGCCGGATTTTCAGCGACGGGACGCCGGTCTCGCCGGCATAGCGCGCCTGGAGATTGGCGACCATGCGCCGGCTCTCGTCGCGCAAGCCACGCAGCTCGTCGAGCGCGGGCAGATATCCCGGTGCGATGAAGCCGCCGTCGCGGGCGAGGAGCGGCAGGTCGCCGGCGAGCGCGCGGGCGAGCCGGTCGACGAGCTCCCAATGCTCGCCGAGATCGCGCTCGGCCTCGGCCAGAAGCGCCGGCAGCGGCGCCTTCGCCTGAAGCGTCGCGCGCATGTGCGCGGTCTCGGCCAGAGTGTCGCGGAGGGCTGCGAGATCGCGCGGGCCGCCGCGGCCCAATCCGAGCCGCGCCATCGCACGCGCCATGTCGGCGGTGCGCCGCAATGAAGCGCGCAGGCTTTGCCGCAGCCGCTCGTCGTCGGCCAGGCACGCAACGGCGTCGAGACGCGCGTCGATCGCGGCTGGATCGGTCAAGGGCGCGGCCAGGTGAGCCGCGAGGAGGCGCGCGCCGGCGGGGCTGACGGTGCGGTCGATGATGGCGAGCAGGCTGCCCTTGCGTCCGCCCGACAGCGTCTCGGAAAGCTCGAGATTACGCCGTGTCGCCGCGTCGATCTCCATGAAGGCGCCGCTTTCGAGCCGGCGCGGTGGCTTCAGGAGCGGCACCTTGCCCTGCTGCGTCAGCTCGACATAGTCGACCAGCGCGCCTGCCGCCGCGAGCTCGGCGCGGCCGAACGCGCCGAACCCGTCGAGCGTGCGCACGCCGTAAAGCGCCTCGAGCCGCTTCCGGCCGTTCTCGCTGTCGAAGCGCGCATTGGGCAAGGGCGTCAACGCGCTCTGCCAGTCGCTCCACAATTCGCCGAGATCGGCGCGCGCGGCAAGCCGCTCGGGCACCAGGATCTCGCCGGGCGCGAGCCGCGCAAATGCGGCGGCGAGCCCGCGCTCGGCAAGCTCCTGGGTCGCGACGTCGCCGGTCGAAAGATCGAGCCAGGCAAGTCCGAGCGCGCCCTGCGCCTCGCCGAGCGCGGCGAGGTAATTGTGGCGGCGCGCATCGAGAAGGCTGTCCTCGGTCAGAGTTCCGGGCGTCACGATGCGGACGACGGCGCGCTTGACCGGCGCCTTGGGGCCGCGTTTGCGCGCCTCGGCCGGGTCCTCCATCTGCTCGCACACGGCGACGCGGAAACCCTGGCGGATGAGGCGGGCGAGATAGGCCTCGGCGGCATGGATCGGCACGCCGCACATCGGGATGTCCTCGCCCTCGTGCCGGCCGCGCTTGGTCAGCGTGATGTCGAGCGCCGCCGCGGCCTTGGCCGCGTCCTCGAAGAACAGCTCGTAGAAATCGCCCATCCGGTAGAACAGGAGGCAATCGGGATGCCGCCGCTTCAGCTCGAGATACTGCGCCATCATCGGCGACGCCTCGGCGGCGGGAGGAAGCGGCGGGGCCGGAACGTCGTTCATGGCGATGGGAGGGTAGCATTCCGCAGGCCCGAAGGGGAAAATGCGCAGCCCTCGCTGGAGAAAGACATGGCGGACGAAAAAGACGATCGCTTCCCGGTCATTCGCGAGGCGGTCGCGTCGTTCCAGACGCGGGCGCAGTTCCGCGACGCGGTGGGAAAGCTTCTGGCGGCGGGGTTCGCGCCCTCGGACCTGTCGGTGCTGGCGAGCCACGATTCGCTCGAGGTGGCGGGGAACGTCGCGGGCTATTCCGGCGCGCCGGGCGAATACCTCTTCGCCGGTCTCACCGACGAGGTGAATTTTCTGGGGCCGCTCACCGTCGCCGGGATCGTGCTTCTGTCGGGCGGGCCGGTCGCGGCGGCGATCGCAGCGCTCGTTGGCGCGGGACTCGGCGGGGCGGCGATCAAGGAGCTGCTCGACCGCTATACCGCGAACCGCCACAGCGCCGCCTTTGCGGCGGCGCTCGAGGCCGGCGCGGTGCTGCTCTGGGCGCGGGTATCCGACCCCGAGCTCGAGGCGGTGGCCGCCCGCATCCTGCACGAGGCGGGCGGGCGGAACGTCCATATCCACGCCCGGAAGGGGTGAAACGCACCCCGCAAAAATTTTTCGGCCGCAGTGATCCACCCCAATCGGACGCGCGTATTTGAATACGGACCCTGTCGCGTTTCCCCCGCGACATTCCCCCCACTAGCCCCGCTTCGGCGGGGCTTTTTGTTTGCGCGCGCGGTCCCGCGCTCTTTACAGTCCGCTGCAATGGCCTACGGCGAGACGCGGGGGAACCGGGCACGCGGCCGTGGCGGCTGGCGCACGGCCTTGCCGCGGCTTTTGGCAGGCGCGCTGATCGTGTCGCTGCCCGCCTTCGCCGTGCTCGCGATCCTCGCCGACCAGCGCACGCTGCGCCTGCCGACGGCATTGGCCGCCGCGGTGGCGATCTATGCCGGGATCGCGCTCGTGCTGCGGCCGCTCGTCTTCGGGGTGGCGGCGGTCCAGGAAGCGATCGAGAGCATGGCCGCCGACGCCACCGCCCAGCCCGAGGTCGAGAGCCTCGCCCCCTCGGTACGCGAGCTGTGGCTCGCGGTCGGCCGCTGGACGCGCAGCATGCGGGCGCTGGTCAAATCCCGCGAGGACGAGCTCGAGGCGGCGCGCTCGGTGCTCGAGACCCTGCCGGAGCCGCTGCTGCTGCTCGATTCGGACCGGCGCGTGGTCGGCTTCAACAAAGCGGCCGAGGCGCTTCTGGGCGAAAATCTGCTGGAGCGCGATCTGGCCGGGGCGCTGCGCCATCCGGCCGTGCTGCCGGCGGTCGATGCCGTGCTGCGCGGCGAGGGCCAGCGCACCGCCGAGTTCGACATCACGAGCCCGGTGGAGCGCCATCTCTCGGCGCGCATCGCGCCTCTTGCGCCGCGCCGCTCGGAGCGCGCCGCGGCGGTGCTGCTGCTCAACGACCTCACGGCGATGAAGCGCAGCGAGCAGCTGCGCGCCGACTTCGTCGCGAACGCGAGCCACGAGCTGCGCACGCCGCTCGCCTCGCTCATCGGATTCATCGAGACGCTGCGCGGGCCGGCGCGCGACGACAAGGCGGCGAGCGAGCGCTTCCTCGGCATAATGGCGGAACAAGCCGCGCGCATGCAGCGCCTGGTCGACGATCTCCTGTCGCTGTCGCGCATCGAGATGAACGAGCACCGCCCGCCGACCGCGGCGACCGATCTCGGCGCGGTCGTGGCGAGCGTCGCCGCCGCGCTCGAGCCGCGCGCGCAGGCGCGCGGCATGCGCATCGACCTCGACCTGCCGGACGACGAGACCCTCTTCGTCCCGGGCGATGGCGACGAGCTGACGCAGGTGTTCCAGAACCTGATCGACAACGCCATAAAATACGGCACGCCCGGGACCGCGATCGAGGTCGAGGCGCGCCACTCCTCGCGCCTCCTGCCGGGCGCGCGCGGCGGGCGCGAGCGGGCGACGATCTCGCTGTCGGTGCGCGATCACGGCGCCGGGATCGCGCGCGAGCTCCTGCCGCGCCTCACCGAGCGCTTCTACCGGGTCGACCCCGCCCGCTCGCGCGAGATGGGCGGCACCGGGCTCGGCCTCGCCATCGTCAAGCACATCGTCAACCACCACCGCGGCGCGCTCGAGATCGAGAGCGAGCCGGGCCGGGGGTCGCTGTTCACCGTCCACCTTCCGGTGGAATGATATAACCTATTGAATTAACGTAATAGTTTTCGGGAACCCGAAAATTGGGTTCGTTCGGTAATTCCTTTGCCTGCGCGCGGAGAGGGAATTGGGTTCGTTCGGTAATTTCGCCAGACCCTCTCCGCCCGCTTGCGCGGGAGACGGTGCGAGCGCAAGCGAGCGGGCGAGGCGGGTCGCGCCGTCGGCACAAAATTGGGTTCGTTTCGCATTTTCCGTTCCTGAGCATCCGGCCCCGGCGCACGCGTTCGTTCGACATATTACGCATTTTCCATACGAACGGGATATGGCCCGGCTGCGGCGCCTTGTCAATTCGGCCATTGAGCGTCGCCCTTCCGCACCGGGAGCGTCATAAAAGCGCAACGGAGCGGCGCTACTCCTGTGCCCATAAGAGGAGGGGCATGAGCGGAACGGATGCTCTGGCCGGGCGCATGCGCCTTGGGGCCGGAAAGGGGCTCGGTCGCCAGAAGATCGAGGACGCGCTGTTCCGCGGCGCCACGCGCGCCTTTGCGATCGGCGTGCTGCTCCTGCTCATGGCCGTGCTGGCGTCGCTGGTCGTGGGCGCGATGCCAGCGATCCGGCGCTTCGGCCTCCCGTTCCTCTGGAACCAGTCGTGGAACCCGGTCAAGGACCTGTTCGGCGCGCTGCCGGCGGTGTACGGCACGCTCGTCACCTCGACCATCGCGCTGCTGATCGCGGTGCCGGTCGGGCTCGGCATCGCGCTCTTCCTGACCGAGCTGTGCCCGCCCGTCCTGAAGCGTCCGATCGGCACGCTGGTCGAGCTTCTGGCCGCGATCCCGAGCATCATCTACGGCATCTGGGGCCTGTTCGTCCTGGCGCCGGTGCTGCAGGACACCGTGCAGCCGTTCCTGGTGGACGTGCTTGGGCCTATTCCCATCTTCGGCGCGCTGTTCGCCGGGCCACCGCTCGGTCTTGGCGTGCTGACCGCGGGCTTCATCCTGGCGGTCATGGTGCTGCCGTTCGTCGCGGCCGTCTCGCGCGACGTGTTCCAGACCGTGCCCGCGGTGCTGCGCGAAAGCGCTTACGGCATCGGTGCGACGACGGCGGAAGTGGTGCGCGAGATCGTCATTCCCTATACCCGCGTCGGCATCGTCGGCGGCGTCATGCTGGGTCTCGGCCGGGCGCTCGGCGAGACCATGGCGGTGACGTTCGTGATCGGCAATGCGCACCGCATCAGCGCGTCGCTCCTCGCGCCCGGCACGACGATCTCGGCGACGCTCGCCAACGAGTTCACCGAGGCGGTGGACGACCTGTACACCGCCTCGCTCATCGAATTGGGTCTCATCCTGTTCGTCATCACCTTCATCGTGCTGGCAGCGGCGAAGCTCATGCTGATGCGGCTCGAGGGGCTAGCCGCCAAATGACCCTCTATGGCCGGCGCCGCGCCGTCAACTACGTCGTGCTGACCCTGTCGCTTTCAGCGACCGCGGCCGGCCTCATCGTCCTGTTCCTCATCCTCGGCGCGCTGCTGTGGAACGGCATCCCGGCGCTGCAGACGACGCTCTTCACCGAGATGACGCCGCCGCCCGGCAGCAAGGGCGGGCTTCTGAACCCGATCTTCGGCAGCATCGTCATCACCGGCGCGGCGACATTGCTCGGCACGCCCATTGGCATCCTGACCGGGACATTCCTCGCCGAGTTCGGCCGCGGCACTGTCGTCGCGCCGGCGGTTCGCTTCGTCAACGACATCCTGCTCAGCGCGCCGTCCATCGTCATCGGCCTGTTCGTGTACGAGGTGATGGTCGTGCCGATGGGGCATTTCTCCGCCTGGGCCGGCATCGTGTCGCTTGCCATCATCGTCATTCCGGTGGTGGTGCGGACGACCGAGAACGTGCTCGTGCTGGTGCCGGCGAGCCTGCGCGAGGCGGCGATCGCCTTGGGCGCGCCGCAATGGAAGGTCATCGTCATGGTGACGTACCGCGCCGCCATCCAGGGCATGCTGACCGGCGTCATGCTGGCGGTGGCGCGCATCGCCGGCGAGACCGCGCCTTTGCTGTTCACCGCGCTCAACAATCAGTTCTGGAGCACGGACATGAATGCGCCGATGGCGAATCTGCCGGTCGTGATCTTCCAGTTCGCGCTGTCGCCCTATGCCGACTGGCAGGTCCTGGCCTGGGGCGGCGCGGCGCTCATCACCTTTACCATCCTCATCCTCAATATTCTGGCCCGCTGGGTCGCAAGCCGAGGCAGCTTCCAGCAATGAGCATCGAAGTCAGCCCGATCATGGACACACCCGCCCCCGCGCCCCAACCGCTGCGCACCCATCTCGCGGCGCCCAAGGTGCCGACCGACAAGCCGCGCGCGGCCCGGGCGCTGGCCGCGCCGAAGATCGCGGTCAAGGATTTGCGCTTCTTCTACCGCGACTTCATGGCGGTGAAGGGGCTGAACATCGATCTGCACGACAAGCGCGTCACCGCCTTCATCGGCCCGTCGGGCTGCGGCAAATCGACTGTGCTGCGCTGCCTCAACCGCATCTACGAGCTTTATCCCCACCAGCGCGCGACCGGCGAGGTGCTGATCGACGGCGCGAACATTCTCGACCCGAAGATGGACCTCAACCTGCTGCGGGCGCGCGTCGGCATGGTGTTCCAGAAGCCGACGCCGTTCCCGATGTCGATCTACGACAACATCGCCTTCGGCATCCGGCTCTATGAGCGCCTGCCGGCGAGCGAGCTGGATACGCGGGTCGAGCAGGCGCTGCGCCGCGCGGCGCTGTGGGACGAGGTCAAGGACAAGCTCAAGGAGAGCGGCCTCTCGCTTTCAGGAGGACAGCAGCAGCGGCTTTGCATCGCCCGCGCGATCGCCGTGAAGCCCGAGGTCCTGCTCCTCGACGAGCCGGCCTCGGCGCTCGATCCGCTGTCGACGCAGCGCATCGAGGAACTGATCGCCGAGCTCAAGCCCGACTATTGCATCGTCATCGTGACGCACAATATGCAGCAGGCGGCGCGCGTCTCGGACTACACCGCCTTCATGTACCTCGGCGAGCTCATCGAGTTCGACGAGACCGAGGCGATGTTCACCCACCCGAAGATGCGCCAGACCGAGGATTACCTTACCGGCCGCTTCGGCTGAGGAGCGAGCGATGGCTTCCGAGCACATCATCAAGAGCTACGACCAGGAACTGCACCGGCTCGACAACATCGTCGCCGAGATGGGCGGGCTCGCCGAAAGCCAGCTTGCCTCTGCGATGGAAGCGGTCGCGAAGCGCGACGCCGATCTCGCCTCGGCCGTGATCGAGAGCGACACGCGGGTCGACGAGCTCGAGCGCGAGATCGAAAGCCTGGTCGTGCGGCTCCTGGCGCTGCGCCAGCCGATGGCGCGCGATTTGCGCCAGATCATAGCCGCGCTCAAGATCTCGACCGACCTCGAACGGATCGGCGACTATGCCACCAACGTCGCCAAGCGCTCGATCGCGCTCGACCAGATGCCGCCGGTCCGGCCGGTCTATGCGCTCCCGCGCATGGGGCGGGTCGCCGGCGCCATGATCAAGGACATCCTCGACGCCTATGTCGAGCGCGACGCCGACAAGGCGATGGCGGTGTGGCTCAGGGACGAAGAGCTCGACGAGATGTACACGAGCCTGTTCCGCGAGCTTTTGACCTACATGATCGAGGACCCGCGCAACATCACCTCGGGCACGCACCTCCTGTTCATGGCGAAGAATCTCGAGCGGATCGGCGACCACTGCACCAACGTCGCCGAGACGCTCTATTTCCTCATCAACGGCCAGCCGATGCAGCAGATGCGCCCGAAGCGCGATCGCACCAGCCTCGGTCTCGAGCCCGGCGAGGAAATCGGGGACAGCGAGAAGGCGGGGGGTGAGCGCTGATGGCGCCCTCGGTGCTCGTCGTCGAGGACGAGGCCGCGCTCTCGACGCTGCTGCGCTACAATCTCGAGAAGGAAGGGTTCGCTGTCAGCGAGGCGCGCGACGGCGAGGAGGCGCTCCTGCAGCTCAAGGAGCAGAAGCCCGACGCCGTGCTGCTCGACTGGATGCTGCCGCGCCTTTCGGGGCTCGAACTGTGCCGGCAGATAAGGCGCGCGCCGGCGTGGCGCGACCTGCCGGTCATCATGCTGACGGCGCGCGGCGAGGAGGGCGACCGCGTGCGCGGCCTCGACAGCGGCGCCGACGACTATGTCGTGAAGCCGTTCAGCACGACCGAGCTGATCGCGCGTTTGAAGGCCGTGATCCGGCGCGCGCGGCCGGCGGCGCAGGCCGAGGTGCTGCGCTTCGGCGATCTCGCGTTGGATGGCGGCGCGCACCGCGTGACGCGGAGCGGCGAGGCGGTGCATCTGGGCCCGACCGAGTTCCGCCTCCTGCGCTTCCTCCTCGAGCGGCCGGGCCGCGTCTTCTCGCGCGAGCAGCTCCTGGACGCCGTCTGGGGGCGCGATGCCGAGGTCGAGCTGCGCACCGTCGACGTCCATATCAGGCGGCTGCGCAAGGCCTTGAACGCGAGCGCCCGCCGCGACCTCATCCGCACCGTCCGCTCGGCGGGCTACGCCCTCGACGCCAACGAGGTTTGACGACGGCTACGCGACGAGGCTCTTCCTGACGCGCAGGATTTCCGGGTCGTCGGGGTGGGTCGCGATGGCGAAGCCGAGGCGGCGGCAGAGATCGAGCATCGGCTGGTTCTCGCGCAGCACGTCGCCGAAAATCTCCGGGATGCCGCGCGCCGCGGCGATCGCCATGATCCGCTCCATCAGCATCCGGCCGAGTCCGCGCCCGTGCCAGTCGCTGCGCACGCCGATCGCATATTCGGCGCTGCGGTTGTCGGGATCGGCGGCAAAGCGCGCGACGCCCAAGGCAGTGCGGCCGCCCTCGCCAAGCGCGACGATCGCCATCTCGCGATCGTAGTCGATCTGCGTCAACCGCGCCGCGAGCTGGTGCGTCAGGCCTTTGACCGGCGTGAAAAAGCGCAGCCTTAGATCCTCGGCATTCATGTGGCGGGCGATGTCCTGCAGCAGCGGCTCGTCCTCGGGCCGGATCGGGCGGAGCGCGAGCGTGGTGCCGTCGGAGAGCGCGGCGCTGCTCTCGAGTTCTTGCGGATAGGGTCTGATGGCGAGCCTTGCCGTAGCAGGCTTCGTCGCCGGCGCCACGCGAATCCGCGCATCGACCGCGATGACGCCGCTGCGGTCGGCGAGCAGCGGATTGATGTCGAGCTCCTTCAGCTCGGCCAGGTCCGAGGCAAGCTGCGAGATGGCGAGGAGGCTTCCGGTCACGGCCTCGAGATCGGCCGGCGCGGTGTCGCGATAGCCCTCGAGCAGACGGAAGACGCGGGTGCGCGCCATCTGCGCCCGCGCGAGCGCCGCGTTCAAGGGCGGCAGCTCGAGCGTCGTGTCGCCCATCAGCTCGACGAGCGTGCCGCCTTGGCCGAACAGGATGACGGGGCCGAACACGGAATCCTCGGTGACGCCGAGGATGAGCTCGATCGCGCCCGGCCGGCGCACCATCTGCTGCACCAAAAAACCCTCGCGCTGCGCGTCGGGGCTATGCGCGACGACGCGCGCCGCCATCGCCACGGCCTCGGCCGCAACCGCCTCGGCGGAGCCGAGATTGAGCGCGACGCCGCCCACGTCGCTCTTGTGCTGGATGTCGGGCGAGCGGATTTTCAATGCCACGGGGAAGCCCAGCTCGGCGGCGGCCGCGCCCGCCGCCTTGGCGTCGGCAGCGACGCGGCAGGCGGGGAACGGCACGCCGTAGCATTCGAGGACGGCGTTCACCTCCTCGACATCGAGCCAGGAGCGGCCACAGGATATCGCGTGCGCGACGACGGCTTCGGCGCGAGCGCGATCAGGAGCCTTCCCCTGCGGCCGCGCCGGCGGCGTCTCCATCAAAAGCTCCTGGTTGCGGCGGTACTGCACGCGGTGCATGAAGCCGCGCACGGCGCTGTCGGGCGTGTCGTAGGTCGCGATGCGCGCCTCGGAGAAAAGGCGGCGCGCTCCTTGCGCGGTCGCATCGCCGAGCCACGCGGTCAGCACGTTCCGGCCGGCGAGCGCATAGGGCCCGGTATCGCCGATCGCTGCTATGACGGCGCGCGCCGCGTCCTCGGCCGAGGCGAGCGCGGTCGGGCAGTTGAGCACCAGCACCGCGTCGATCTTGGTATCGGCGATCAGGATATCGAACGCCGTGCGATAGCGCTCGCCCGGGGCATCGCCGATGATGTCGATGGGATTGCCGTGGCTCCACGTCGCCGGCAACACCTTGTCGAGCGCGGCGATCGTGTCGGTCGAGATGGGCGCAAGCTTGCCGCCCGCCGCGATGAGCGCGTCGGTCGCGAGCACGCCGGCGCCGCCGCCGTTGGTCAGCACCGCAAGCCCGTCGCCGCGCTGCGGCCGCGTCAGCGCCAGCGTCTCGACCGCATCGAACAGCTCGGACATGGTGAGGACGCGCAGCATGCCGGCGCGGCGGAAGGCCGCTTCATAGACCGCGTCGGAGCCGGCGAGCGCGCCGGTGTGCGAGCGCGCGGCGCGCGCGCTTTCGGCAAAGCGCCCGACCTTGACCGCGAGCACCGGCTTCGCACGCGACGCGGCGCGCGCCGCCGACATGAACTTGCGCGACTCCCTGAGGCCCTCGATGTAGAGCAGGATGGCGCGGGTCCCGGGATCGGCCGCGAGATAATCGAGCATGTCGCCGAAATCGACGTCCGCCATGTCGCCCACCGAGACGACGTGCGAAAAGCCGATGCCGGGAGTTGCGGCCCAGTCGAGCACCGCGGTGATGAGCGCGCCCGATTGGCTGACGAAGGCGAGATCGCCCGGAAGCGGCGCGAGGTGCGCGAAGCTTGCGTTGAGCCCGATCCCCGGCACCATGAGGCCGACGCAATTGGGGCCGACGATGCGCAGGAGGTTTGGCCGCGCCGCATCGAGCGCCTGCTGCTGAAGCGCGCGGCCATGTTCGCCCAATTCGCCGAAACCCGCGGTTATGACCACCGCCGCGCGAGTCCCGCGCGCGCCCAGCTCGGCCAACAGGCCCGGCACCGTGTCGGGCGGCGTGACGATGACGGCGAGGTCCGCCGGCTCGGGCAGATGCGCCACGTCGGGATAGACCGCGAGCCCGCCGATCGTGTCGTGATGCGGATTGACCAGCATGATCCGCCCGGCGAAGCCGGCGCGCACGATGTTCTGGACGACGATGCCGCCCACCTTCTTCGGATCGGGGCTCGCGCCGATGACGGCGAGCGAGCGCGGCTTCAACAGCTTGTCGAAATTGCGGATCGACATGGCGGGTATCCTTAGAGCATCGCCGCCTCTGGCCGAATGATCCACGTCAAGGCGTTTGCGCCGCGAATCCCCATATTGCCGCCATGGGAACGCGATTTCTAATGCTGCTTTTTGTCGCCTTCGTGACGGGCTGCGGCGCCGCGTCCGGCGAGCGCGCGGCTCCGGTGCCCGACCCGTTGCCCACGCCGGGACTACAGCTCGGCGACATGCCTCCGGCCGAGCGGATTCCGCCCTATCTTCCGGCCGTGCCGCCGCTGCCCGCGCCGATCGCGCCGCCGATCCCGGCAGCGCCCGCGCCGGCACCCAGCTACGCGCCCGGCCTGCCGCCGGGGCCGGTCACGAATTACGGCACGGGCGGCATGCAGGCGCTGCCGGGGGCGCCGCCCAACCCGCCTTATCCGCCCGGCGGCCTCATGCATTGAGCTCCGGCAGAAAGGCGGTCAAGTAGATCGTCCGCAATCCACCCCATTGCCAACCGCGAGTTGGGCGCTGGCAATTTCGCAGTCGTGCCATTAACGGAAGTCGCGGATTTTATTCGATTACATCGTCGGCACGGACAAGTGGCGTCGGCGGGATAGTCAGCCCTTCCGTTCAATCGGATCGGGGATGTCCACGATGGGGCGGCGAAGGACGAATGGCGCAACGAGTGATCCAGATCAATTTCGTGCCGCGCCCTGGTAATAGTGTGCATGTTGATCCTTGGGCTTTCGGGGAATTTCGGAGACAGAGGAAATCCTTGGGCCCGGCCAGGGCGGCGGCGTCACGGGAGAGACCATGGCGTTCAAAGAAATCATCGTTTACCTCGACGATCATCGCGGGTCCCAGACGCGATTGCAGCTCGCTCTCTCGATCGCACAGCGCGAGAAGGCGCACCTCGTCGCCTTCTACGGCTTCCAACTCCCGGACCTCTCCCTACCCAACCTCGCGATCGGGGGCTACGCCGAGAGCAACGCGGCGCGCGCCGCCCTCGACCGGGAGCGTGATACCGCCTTCGTCACGGCGGCGCAGATGGAGGCGACTTTCCGTGCGAAAACCAACCTTGCCGGGTTGATGGGCGACTGGGAGATTTGTCCCCAGAAAGCGACGGACGTCATGGCCCACGTCACCGAGCGGGCGCGATATGCCGACCTCGCGGTGCTCGGCCAAACCGATCCCGATCACCCGTTCTTCGATAAGCTCGCGAAACTTCCCGAGACCGTGATGATGGGCTCCGGCCGCCCGGTGGTGATCGTGCCCTACGCCGGCGCCACCGACGCGGTCGGCAAGAATGTGCTGGTGGCATGGAGCGGAACCCGCGAAGGCGCGCGCGCGGTGGGAGATGCGATGCCCTTCCTTCGATCTGCCGAGACGGTGACGGTGCTCTCGATCGGCCCGACGCGCGCCAGCGAAGGACGTGACGAGTTGCTCGCCGCCAGTTTGACGCGCCATCTCGCCCGACATGGTGTAAGTGCGGAAGCCTCGCACCTCGTATCGAAAGACATTGAAACTGGTGAACTGATCCTGTCCCAGGCGGCGTCCCTGGGTTGCGACCTCATTGTGATGGGTGGATACGGTCATTCCAGTACCCGCGAACTGATCCTCGGCGGTGTGACGCGCGCCATCCTTCAGTCCATGACCGTGCCAGTGCTGATGTCACATTGACCGGGGGATGATGCCGTTTTCATGGCCTCTCAACTGGGGGCACAGCTAATAACGGAGCGCGTAATGTTGCGGAATGCATCAGCGATCAACGGCTACGCCATCGTGGCAAATGATGGTCGGCTGGGCACGGTTATCGACTTTCTCTTTGACGACGCCAGTTGGCTGGTTCGTTGGCTGGTCGTCGATACCGGCAACTGGCTCCCCGGTCGCAAAGTCCTTCTGCCCGCCTCCGTCTTGGGGCACCTCGATCCAACGAAAGAAGAATTCTCGGTCAGATTGACCATGCAGCAGGTCAAGGACAGCCCGGACATCAATACCGAGCGGCCCGTGTCGCGGCAGATGGAAACCAACATTTACGATTACTACGGCTGGAGTCCGTATTGGGGCACCGGTTTTTACATGGGCGGCTACGGCTATATGCCCGCCCCCATGGCGTCACCGCCACCGGAGTCCCGGCGGCGAGAGGAGGATATTGCCGCTGCTGAGCGACGCGAAGACAATCCGCATCTTCGCAGTATCGAAGCGGTCACCGGGTACCACATCCACGCCAGCGACGGCGAGATCGGTCACGTCGAAGAGTTCCTCGTGGAGGATGCCGATTGGAGCATCCATTACCTCGTCGTCGACACGAAGAACTGGTGGTCAGGGAAGAAGGTCCTGATCTCGCCGCGGTCGGTACGAAGGATCGAATGGACGCATAAACTCGTGCATCTCGATGTCGATCGTCAGACGGTCAAAGGCAGCCCAGCATACGATGCGTCCATAACGGTCGATCGGGCCTATGAGAAACATTTCCATCGCTACTACGATGCCGTCCGGCCGAGCGATAAGCCGTAAAGTAGAAAAAGATTTCACCGAAGGACGTGTAAGAAATCCCATTGACATGCGTCGGCGTCGCCCCGGTGTTTTATGAGTACGCGCCCTAGCCGAGGCCGTCGCTCACCGGCACGTTTTCGGGCTTCAGCTCGTAGCCGGCATTCCTCGCCTGCTGCACCAAAAGCGTCGCGAAATCCTGCTCCTTGAAGCCCAATCCGACGAGGCTCTGGATGATTTCGCGCGTCAGGGCCGTAAGCGGCAGGGGCGTTTCGGTCTTCTTGCCGGCGGCGAGGCCGAGCTCCAGATCCTTGCGCAGCAGGATCGGCGTGAAGGTCGGCGTGAAGTCGCAATTGACCAGGGCCGGCGACTTGTAGCGCGTGAACACGGAGCCCATCACGCTCTTGTTGATGACGTCGAGAAAGACGTGGCGCTTGACGCCGCTCTTCTCGGCGAGCGAGGTCACTTCGACGAGCGACTGGATGACGACGCCCAAAAACACGTTGTGGCAGATCTTGACCATGCGCGCGAGCTCGCCCTCGCCGACATAGGTCACGCCCTGGCCAAGCCGCTCGAGATAGGGCAAGGCCGCATCGTAAGCGTCCTTCGGGCCCGACGTGATGAGGGTGAGCTTTCCGGCCTTCGCGACCTTGCCGTTGCCGCTGACCGGCGAGGCGAGCATCGCGGTGCCGTGCTTTGCCGCATGCGCGCGCACCTCGCTCGATGCCTCTTCGTCGATCGTCGAGCAATCGACCAGGATGCGCGGCATCCGGTTGCCCGAGAGCACGCCGCCGGGCCCGAGCGTCACTTCCTTCAGATCGTCGCCGGCCGCGACCATGGTGAAGACGATGTCGCACTGGGCGAGGTCGGACGGCCGCTCGACAATCGCGACGCCGAGCTTCGCCAAGGGCTCGGCCTTCGCCCGCGTGCGGTTCCAGGCGGCCACAGTGCAGCCCGCTTTGGCGAGACGCTCGGCCATCGGATAGCCCATGCGGCCCGTGCCGATCCAGCCGATTTTTTGCTTGCCGAGATCCGCCATTCCGCCACCTCCTTGCTTGGCGGCGGCTCTAGCGAATTCGCCGCGCGCTGGCAAACGCGCGCGGAACTTCGCGCAATGCCCGGTTGTTGCAGCGGCGATGAAGACACGCGCAGGCATCGCCGTCGTCATTCCCTCGCTCGGGCGGGCGCCACTACTGCACGAGACGGTGGCGGGGCTCGAACGCCAGATTCTTGCGCCCAACGCCGTCATCCTTGCGGTAACGCAGGAGAGCGACGTGCTTCCCGCCACGCGCGATCTTTTGCGCGTCGAAGTGATCCACGCGCCGGTCGGGCTCACGCGCCAGCGCAATGCGGCCGTGGCCGCGCTGCCGCCCGGCATCGGTCTCGTCACGTTCCTGGACGACGATGTCGAGCTGCATCCCTCCTATCTCGACCACGTCGCGCGGGCCTTCGAGCGTCATCCCGATCTCGTCCTCGCCGACGGGCGCGTCCTTGCCGACGGCGCGCGAACCGGCCCGATCGCGCGCGAGCGGGCGCGGGCGATCGTCGCCGCGGCGGCGGCGCCCGACGAGCCAGCTCTTGCACCCAACACGCCCGAGCTTCTCTATGGCTGCAACATGAATGTGCGCCGCGCCGTGCTCGACCGCGTGCGGTTCGACGAGCGTCTGCCGCTTTATGGCTACATGGAGGACCGCGACTTCGCCTTCCGCTGCGAGCCTCTGGGCCGCGTCGGGCGGTGCCTCGGCGCGCAGCTCGTGCATCTGGGCGCCGCATCGGGCGGGCGGGCGTCGGGCCGCCGCTTCGGCTTCGCGCAGGTGATGAATCCGATCTATCTCTGGCAGAAGGGCAGCTTCCGCTCGAAGCGCGCGGTGGCGCGCCAGGTGCTGACGCCCATCGTCGCGAACGCGGCGCTGGCGCTCGCGCCGCGCCAGACGATCGACCGCAAGGGAAGGCTCGCCGGCAATTGCCGCGCGCTTGCGCTCGCGCTCCGCGGCCGCATCGCGCCCGAGGACGTGACGCGGATCTAATACGGATTGGCGATCGGCAGTTCTTCGGCCGGGTAGAGCGTGATGATTTTGGCGCCGGTGGGCGTGCACACGACTTCTTCCTCGATGCGGGCGGCGGAATAACCGTCGCTCGCGGGGCAATAGGTCTCGAGCGCGAACACCATGCCGGCCTTGATCTCCATCGGATCGTCGAACGAATTGAGGCGCGAGATGATCGGGCGCTCGTGGAGGCCGAGCCCGAGCCCGTGGCCGAAGAGCAGGCCGAACGCCTCCATCTCGCTGGAAAAGCCGATCTCCTCGGCCTTGGGCCAGCACGCCGCGATCTTGTCGGTGCTGATGCCGGGCTTCACCAGCGCGATCGCCTTGTCGATCCATTCGCGCGCGCGCTTGTAGGCGTCGCGCTGCGAGGGCGTGGCGCGGCCCACGTTGAATGTCCTGTAATAGCAGGTGCGGTAGCCGTTCATGCTCTGGATGATGTCGAAGAACGCCTGGTCGCCGGGGCGGATGAGGCGATCGGTGAAATTGTGCGGATGCGGGTTGCAGCGCTCGCCGGAAATCGCGTTGATCGCCTCGACATCGTCCGAGCCCAACTCGTAGAGCCGCTTGTTGGCGAGGCCGACGATCTCGTTCTCGCGGATGCCCGGCTTCAGATTCTCGGCGATCGTCTGATAGCAGCCGTCGACGATCGCAGCCGACATGTTGAGGAGCGTGATCTCGTCGTTGCTTTTGAGCTCGCGCGCATCGAGCATGACCTGCTGCCCGTCGCGCACGTCCAATCCCACGGCCTGCAGCTCGAACAGCATGGCGGGCTCGACCACGTCGACGCCGACCGGCATGATCGGCGACGCCGTGTTCCTTCAGGATCGAGCGGATCTCCTCGGCGGCGCTCCGCATCAGGCCGATCTTGGGATGGATCGCGCCGCGCAATCCCAGCATGCCGGCATGGCAGTTATGCTGCGGCAGCCACGGCGCGTAGAGGCGGTGATGCTTTGCCGCCGAGCCGAAATCCCAGATATGCGGCTCGCTGTCGCCGGCCAGGAGCGAGTAGCGCGTGAACTTGTCGCGCGCCCAGTTGCCGATGACGGTCGAGGTCATGTAGCGGATGTTGTACTGGTCGAAGCACAGGAGCGAGCCCAGGCCCGACGCCTTGAGCGCGGCGCGCGTCCGCGCCAGGCGATAGCGATGGAGGCGGCGGAAATCGACGCGCTCCTCGAAATCGACCGCCATCGGCCCCAGCGCCATGATCGGCCGCGTCCAGTCGTGGCGCGGGTCGATGTCGCTGTCGCGGATCGTCTTTGGCTCGGGTTTTTTCGCCATCTAAGTCCTCCGGCCTTTTCTGTCGCGCGGGCGCAGGCCGCTGTCAACGGCGCGTCATTCGCGCGCCTCGTCGCGGCGGTACCAGGGGAGGAAGCGGCGGGTGGACCAGGCGATGAGCCCATCGAAACCGACGCCCAATCCGGCGAGCACCAGCACCGCCACCATCGCGTCGTCGTGGTGGAAGGTGCGCGAATTGTAGAGGATGTAATAGCCCAGGCCCGGGATGGCGATGAACAGCTCGGCCACCACGGCGCCGATGAGGGCGCGGCCCATGGCGAGCCGGATGCCGGCGACGAGGTAAGGCAGAGAAGCCGGCAGCACGATCTCGGCCAAAACGCTCGCGCCCTTCGCGCGGAGCGAGCGCGCGACCTCGAGATATTCGCTGCGGCACCGCGCGCGCGCCGTCGGCGACGTTGAGGATGATGGCGAAGATCGCCGCGAACACCGTCGTTGCAAGCCGCGCGCCGCCGGTATAGCCGAACCACAGCGAGAAGAGCGGCAGCACGACGATCATCGGCAGCGCATTGAAGCTGTTGACCCAGAGCCGCATCGCGCGGTCGATGGCGGCGCTGCGCCCGATCGCAAGGCCGATGCCGCCGCCGAGCAGGATGGCGATGACGAGCCCCTCGACGACCGCGGTGAGGGTCGCCGCCGCGTCGGCCAGAAAAGTCGGATCGGACAGCACGCGCGGCACCGCAAGTGCCACGCCAGTGGGCTTCGCCACATAGGACGGCGCAAAGGCGCGCACGGTCGCTTCCCAGAACAGCAGAATGACGAATCCTGCGACCATGCGCGGGGCGGAGAGAAGCGCCAGGAGGCCCGATGCCCCGCGCGCGGCGCCCGGCCGCGGCGCGAGTTGGCCATATGCGGCGGCGCCGCTCATCGCCTCAGCCGCGCCAGCGGGCGAAGCGGTTCTCGATCGCCTGCCCGGCCCGCGTCAGCGCCACGCCGATGACGCCGATGATGAAGATCGCCGCGAACACGCCGCCCGTATCGAAATTCTGCGACGCGTCCATGATGAGGGCGCCAAGCCCCGTCGCGCTCAAAAAAAACTCGGCCGCGATCATGCCGACGAGGCCTCGCCCGATCGCCTGGCGCACGCCCGTCATCGTGTAGGGCAAGGTGTACGGCACCATGACCTCGCGCCACAGCGCCCATTCGCTCGAGCGGAACGAGCGCGCGACTTCGACCAGCTCGGGCTTGATGCTGCGCGCGCCTTCGACCGTGTTGTAGAGGATCGGGAACACGGCGAAGAGAAACACCACCAGCACCTTGGGCGCGAAGCCGAATCCCATGAGCGACAGGATGAACGGAATGAGCGCCACCATCGGCGTCGCGTACAGCACCAGGATGTAGAGATCGAGCGCCTCGCGCAGAATCTGCACCCGCGCGAGGAGAAGCCCCAAGGGCGCGCCGATGAGGATCGACAGCGCGAGCCCGGTGACGTAGAGCTCGGCCGAGCTCAGAAACTGCGCCCAGAGCGCGCCGCTCGCGGCCAGTTCGCCAAGGCGTACGAGCGTTTCCGAGAACGGCACCATGAAGGCGGCGTTGGTCGCGCGGCCCGCGATCTCCCAGAGCGCGAGGCCGCCCGCAAGGCTTGCGATAACCGGCGCGTGCCGCAACCGCATGTCAGGGGTTCTTGGCGACAAGCGCGGCGGCATCGCGCCACACGCTCGCATCGACGAGGCGGTCGTAGGACACGGGCGTCTTGCCGGGCTGGATCGCGCCGATCTTGACCTGCTGCGCGATCATCGCCTCGAGCTTCTCCTTGTTCATGCCGTCGGTGTCGACCGGCCATTCGTCGTTGGCGATGTAGTCGGCGAGCGCCTTCTTCGCTTCGGGCTTGGTACGGCCCGTGGGCGCTGCAAGCTCGGCGACGCGGTCGGCGTTCGCGGGGTTCTTCATATAGCGCGCGGCGCCGACAAGGCCCGCGACGAGGCGCACGAACCCGTCGCGGTTCTGCGCGAGGCGGTCGCGCCGCGCGACGCCCAAAATGTTGTGCAGCGTCGGATCGGCCTTCTTGATCGTGCTGAAGACCGTGACATGCTTGCCCTGGTTCTCGATGATCGACACGTCGTCGATGTGGAGGACGCCGTATTGCAGCTGGCCCGCGATCATCGCCGGCGCGATGTTCGAGCCCAGGGGAATCTGCTGCACCTGGCTTATCTCGACGCCGCACGCGGCGAGCATCGCCTTCAGCATGATCCAGCGCTGGCCGCCCACCGTGTCGATCCCGACCGGCTGGCCGACCATGTCCTTGCAGGACGATTTCGCGGCATCGGTGGTTCCGAGCACGAAGTCGGGATTGTCGAGGCCCCAGATCGCGACGAAATCGACATTGACGTTCGAGATCTGGTTGGCGACGAGGGCCGAGGGCGACATGGCGAAGTCGGCGTCGCCTGCGATCACCGCGCGCGCGCCGGCGGCGCCGGTATCGAACTGGCGCACCTCGACATTGGCGCCGTATTTCTTGAACAGCCCGGCGCCGTCGGCGACGAGCACGACGGCGTCGGCGAAGATGGGCGGAATGCCGGGCGCGGCGAAGACGAGTTTTTTCGCCTGCGCCAGCGCAGCGCCCGCGCCGGGACCGAACAGCAGGAGCGCGGCGAGGCCGCATTTCAAGATTCGCGAAATCATCTTCATTTCTTCCTTATCCCTTGGCGGATCCCAACTGGAATTCGGCCTGGCGCGCGGCGCTCGCGAGCCTGTTCCAGACGCGCTCGCGCAGCTCGGCAAAGCGCGGCAGGGCGAGCGTGTCGCGGCTCCTGGGCCGCGGCAGGTCGATCGCGATGTCCTCCTCGATCCGGCTCGGCCGTCCGTTCAAAACGATGACGCGGTCGCCCAGCAGCACCGCCTCCTCGATCGAATGGGTGACGAACACCATCGTCGTCGGCCGCCGCTCCCAGATGCGCAGGAGCTCGAATTGCAGGATCTCGCGCGTCTGCGCATCGACCGCGGCGAACGGCTCGTCCATCAGAAGGACGCGCGGCTCGGTCGCGAGCGCACGGGCAAGGCCGCAGCGCTGCTGCATCCCGCCCGACATCTGATAGGGATATGCCCCCTCGAACCCGGTCAAGCCGACGAGCGCCACGAACGCGGCAACGCGGCGCGCGATCTCGGGTCCCGGCAGGCCCGCCATGCGCAACCCGTAGGCGATGTTCTCGGCCACCGTCTTCCAGGGGAAAAGGCCGAAATGCTGGAACACCATGGCGACGCCGGCGCGCGGCTCGGTCATGCGCTCGCCATTCACCAGCACCTCGCCCTCGTACCGGACGAGCCCGTCGAGACAGCGCAAGAGCGTGGTCTTGCCGCAGCCCGAGGGCCCGACGATCGCCACGATTTCGCGCTCGCCGACCTCGAACTCGATCCCTGCGAAAACCGGGAGAGCGCCATAATTTTTCGACAGGCCGCGCACCACGATATGGCCGCCGCCCGCGGCCGGCTCCGCCTCCGCCCGTTGCCTCATTGGTCTTCTTCGGCCCTTTCGCGCGCATATTGGGGCAGCGATTCGGGGCGATCAAGCGCAGCGGTTCCCCTACACTGACGGGGATGGACGCGCAGCAGGAAGCGCTCGCCTTTCTCGCGAAGGGTGCCGGTCTCGATGCGCACGGCCGCAAGGTCACGCGGATCGACACGCACGCCTCCTCGGTGTTCCTGATCGGAGACAGGGCCCTGAAGCTCAAGCGCGCGGTGCGCTTCTCCTATCTCGATTACTCGACCGTGGCTCTTCGCGAGACGGCGTGCCGCGCCGAGTTCGAGTTGAACCGCCGCATCGCGCCCGCACTTTATCTCGGCGTTCGCGCCATCCGCCGCGCGGACAAGGGCAAGCTCTCGCTCGACGGCGCGGGCGAGACGGTGGACTGGGTCGTCGAGATGCGGCGCTTCGACACCGAGCGCCTGTTCGACCGTCTCGCCGAAAAGCGCGCGCTTACGCCAGCCCTGATGCGCGATCTCGCCGACGCGATCGCGGCGTTCCATGGCGCGGCCGAGCGCGTCGAGAGCGGCGGCGGCGGCGGCGCAATGGCGCGGGTGATCGCGGGCAACGCCGAGAATTTACGCGCGGCGGGCGCGTGCTTCGACCAGGACGCCGTCGCGCGGCTCGAGGAGGCGACGCGGCGCGCGCTCGATAAGCAGGCGGCGCTGCTCGACCGAAGGCGGCGCGAGGGCAAGGTGCGGCGCTGTCACGGCGATCTTCATCTCGGCAACATCTGTCTCTACGACGACAAGCCGACCTTGTTCGATGCGATCGAGTTCAGCGCCGATCTCTCGAACATCGACGTGCTCTACGACCTTGCCTTCCTGCTGATGGACCTCGTTCATCGCGGGCTCGGCTTCTTCGCCAACCTGGTGCTGAACCGCTATCTCGACCTTCGCCGCGACGATGACGGACTGGCGGCGCTGCCGCTGTTCCTGAGCCAGCGCGCAGCGATCCGGGCGCATGTCACGGCCGCCGCCGCCGCGCGGCAGGAGGGCGCCCTACGCCAGCAGAAGGAGGCGGCGGCGCGCAAGTACCTGGCGCTCGCCGAGATGCTTCTCGCGCCGGCGGAGCCGCGCCTCGTCGCGATCGGGGGGCGAAGCGGCAGCGGCAAATCGACGCTGGCGCAGGCGCTCGCCCCGGATCTTCCGCCGCTGCCCGGCGCGCGCGTCCTGAGGAGCGACGTGATGCGCAAGGCAATGCTCGATCTCGCGCCCGAGACGCCGCTGCCGGCGAGCGCCTATCGCGGCGCCATGGGGAGCCAAGTCTATGCGCGGATGCGGCACGAGGCGGCGCGGGTTCTTGCCGCCGGATCGAGCGTCATCCTCGATGCCACGTTTCTCGATCCCGGCGAGCGCACAGAGGCGGCGCTCCTCGGCGCCAATGCCGGGGTGCCGTTCACGGGCCTCTGGCTTGAAGCGCCGCGCGCGACCATGGAGGCGCGGCTCAGCCAGCGCCAGGGCGACGCGTCGGATGCGACCGTCGCGGTGCTGGCGCAGCAGCTCGACCTCGATCCCGGGCCGCTCGACTGGCGGCGGATCGATTCGAACGGCCCGGTCGCGCGCGTCGCCGCTACGTTGCGGCGGGTGGTCGGCGTTACGCCATTGACAGGGCGCGCATCCTCGCCTCGCATGACGGCAGGCAAAAGCGGGAGGTCGCAATGAGCGATGAGCGCGTGGCGATGATAACCGGCGCGGCGGGGGCGCTTGGCCGCGCTGTCGCGGCGGCGTTCGCCGCAACGGGCGCGCGGCTCGTGCTGCACGATCTCGAGCCGCGCACGCTTGCGGCTGCGTTCGGCGCCGACGACGACGCGCGGCTTCTGGTCGCCGCCGACCTTGCCGACGGCGCGGCGGTCGCGGCCGCGGCGGCGAAGGCGCTGGCGCGGTTCGGGCGCATCGACGTGCTGTGCAACATCGCCGGCGGCTTCCACATGGGCGAGCCGGTGCACGAGACTTCGGATGAGGCTTTTCGCCGCATGATCGAACTCAATGCCGGCTCGGTGCTGCGCACGGCGCGGGCGGTGGTGCCGGCGATGCTGGCGCAGGGCGGGGGCAAGATCGTCAGCGTGGCGGCGATGGGCGGCGTCGCGGGTGGTGCGACGATGGCGGCCTATTCGGCGTCGAAGAGCGCCGTGATCCGCCTCACCGAGAGCATGGCGCTGGAACTCCGCGACAAAGGCATCAATGTAAATTGCGTGCTGCCGAGCACAATCGACACGCCGGCGAACCGCGCGAGCATGCCCAATGCCGATTTCTCGCGCTGGGTCGCGCCTGCGGCGCTCGCCGAGGTGATCCTGTTCCTCGCATCGGACGCCGCGCGCGCGATCAACGGCGCGGCCATCCCGGTAGTGGGCAGGGTCTGAGATAAAGTGAGATGCGCCTCACCCCCTCCCAGAGCGGGAGAGGGTGAAACGCGAGCGCCGATCAGCGCCAGTTGGGCGGCGCTTTCTTTCCGGCCTCGCAGTCCTTCTGGTCCTGCGACTGCCAGGCATAGTCGCCGCAGGTCAGCTTCATGGACTTCGCCATCGCCATCGGCTTCGCCGCCTTGGCCTTGGACTTTGCCATCGGCATGGCCTTCATCGGGGCGGCCTTCATCGGCGCGGCCGGTGCCGGCGCGGCGGCCGGAGGCGCGTTCTGTGCGAGCGCTGGCCCCGCGGCGAGCGCGAGCGATGCCGCCGCGGCCAGAATCAAAGATGTGAGTTTCGACATTGCGGAACCTCCGGACGATTTATTCTTGCGCGAAACGCACCGTCAGGGGAGCCGAAATTAACCGTCGAGTCAACGCTCGATGAAGCTCGCGAGCCGGCGGCCATGGCCGCGTCGGCCAAGCTTCTTGAGCGCCTTGGCCTCGATCTGGCGGATGCGTTCGCGCGTCACCTGATATTTGCGGCCGACTTCTTCGAGCGTGTGCTCGCTTGCCGTGCCGACGCCGAAGCGCAGGCGCAGAACATCGGCCTCGCGCGGCGTGAGCTGCGAGAGCGCCTCTTCGGTCGCGCGGCGCAGTTCGGAATCGGCGGCGGCATCGAGCGGCAGGATCGCGCGGTCGTCGGCGATGAGATCGCCGATCGTCGCCTCGCCGTCCTCGCCCAGGGGCGCGTCCATGCTCACGGGCTCGCGCACCAGCTCGAGCACGGTGCGGACCTTGGCGAGCGGCATGCCGAGCCGGTCGGCCAGCTCGGCCTCCGTCGGCGCGCGGCGCAGCTCGCCGGCGAGATGACGCTCCATGCGCATGACGCGGCGCGCCTCGTCGGTCATGTGCGAGGGGATGCGGATGAGCCGGCCCTGATCCACGAGCGCGCGCGAGCACGCCTGGCGAATCCACCACGTGGCATAGGTCGAGAACTTGTAGCCGCGCCGCCAGTCGAACTTTTCCACCGCGCGCATCAGGCCGATATTGCCTTCCTGGATGAGGTCGGTGAGCGGCAGGCCGCGATTGACGTGGCGCCGCGCGATCCAGGTGACGAGGCGCAGATTGGCGCGCACCATCTCGTCCTTGGCGCGCTCGGAATCGCGCAGGCCGCGCTGCAGCTCGAGCATCAGCGCGCGGAAGCCCGCGCGGCTCTGGCCGGCGCCATTCAGCAACTCGGTGACATCGGCGACGGCGGATGCCACCGCCTCGCCGGAATCGTGCCGCAGCCGCGCCCAGCCCGGCGCCCGGCGCCGGCTGAGGCTCGCAAGCCACGCGGCCGGGGATTCGGCCTGGGTATAGCTGGCGATGAAGTCGGCGCGGTCGACCCGCGCGCTATCGACCAGCCGCGCAAGCCGGCCCTCGGCCTCGGCGAGGTGGCGCGACAGCTCGCGCAGCCGCGCCGCAAGCCGGTCGATCGCAAGCCCGTCGAGTACCACCGGATGGAGCGCCGCCTCGGCCTTGGCGGTGCGGCGCACGACGCGGTTGAACGCGGCCACGATCGCGGGGGTGAGTTCCTCCTCGACCCGGGCAAGCGTCGAGCCGCCGGACTCGTCGTCGTCCGCCTCGACCTCGGGCTCGTCCGCGCCGTTACCGCCGCGGAGCTGCCGCCGGGTCGCGGCGAGATCGATGATTTCGCGCAGCAGGAGATTTCCGGCCGTGATGCGCGCGCGCCACGCCTTGATCTCGCCGATGAAGATCGGGCTGCGGCAGAGAGCCGAGAACAGGACGGCGCGGCCCGCCTCGATGCGCTGGGCGAGCGCAACTTCCTGCTCGCGGGTGAGCAGTTCGGCCCCGGAAATCTCGCGCAGATAGCGGCGCAGGGCATCGCCCGCACCGCCGCTGTCGTCGGACAGGTTTCCGGGCACAGGGGCACCGCCCGCCGCGGCGCCTGCCTCGTGGGTCCGCTCGTCGTTTCGCTCCGCGTCCTGGGACGCGGCTTCCTGCGCCGGCTGCCGCTCCAGGGCGTGGGCGCCGGAAAAACTCGCCCGCATGCGATGAACTTCCTTAAAACGGAAATAACGTACAGCCGGAACCCGGCGATACCGCCGCATATGGGCGTCGCCGGCCGGATTGTTAAGGGCTTATATATACCTCGCCGCCAAGACGCTCAAGCGTTCCGGCGAAGGGGGAGCCATGCAGAGAAGCGCGGAGCGGTTTCTGACCACGCACACGGGCAGCCTGCCCCGTCCCGAAGGGCTGGTCCGGAGCATGTTCGCCAAGGAAGAGGGCGTCCCCGTCGAGCCCAAGGCGCTCGCCGCCGCGGTCGCCGACGCCGTCCGCCTGACCGTGGCGAAGCAGGTCGAAGCCGGCATCGATATCGTCAATGACGGCGAGATGAGCAAGCCGAGCTACGCGACCTACGTCAAGGACCGCCTCGAAGGCTTCGGCGGCGTGAGCCATCCGCTGCAATACCAGGATCTCGTGGATTTTCCGGAACTGGCCCGGCGCGTCTTCGGCGATCCCGGCCGCGCGCGGCGCAAGACCCCGGGCTGCACCGCGCCGGTGCGCCCAGGGAGCGGCGATGCCGCGCGCACCGACATCGCCAATCTGCGCGCGGCGCTCGCAGCGATTCCGGCGCAGGAAGGGTTTTTGACCGCCGCCTCGCCGGGGCTCGTGTCGCTCTTCTTCCACAACGGCTACTACCCGAGCCACGAGGCCTATCTCGACGCGATATCCGCGGCGATGCGCCCGGAATACGAGGCGATCGTCGGCGCCGGTTTTCTGCTGCAGCTCGACTGCCCCGATCTCGCGATGGGGCGGCACATCCAGTTCGCGGCGCTCGACCTCGACGGATTCCGGCAGATGGCGCGGCTCCATATCGAGGCCCTGAACCGCGCGGTCGCGAACCTGCCGCCCGAGCGCATGCGGCTTCATCTGTGCTGGGGCAATTACGAGGGGCCGCATCACTACGACGTGCCGCTCGCGGACATTCTCGACGTCGTGCTCGGCGCGCGCCCCGCCGGTCTTTCGTTCGAGGCGGCCAATCCGCGCCACGCGCATGAATGGAGCGTGTTCGACACCGTCAAGCTGCCGCCGGGCAAAGTACTCATTCCCGGCGTCATCGAATCGAAGTCGAACTTCATCGAGCATCCCGAACTGATCGCCCAGCGCATCGCGCGCTATGCCGAGCGGGTCGGGCGCGAGAACGTCATCGCCGGCGGCGATTGCGGCTTTGGCACCTGGGTGGGACAGGCCGCGGTCGATCCCGCGGTGGTGTGGGCCAAGCTCGCGGCAATGGCAGAAGGCGCGCGGCTCGCCTCGCGCCGGTTCTGGCGCTAGCCGGCGCTGCGCCTCAGCTGCGGCGGCGATGCGCGCTCGCCGCCATCGACGAGCCGCTCGGCCGGGAAGCGGATCGTCGCGGTCGTGCCGCGCCCAAGCTCGCTTGCCAGCGCGAGCCTGCCGCCATGCAGCGCCACCATTGCCGCGGTCAGAGGCAGTCCGAGGCCGGTGCCGTTGTGCGAGCGCGAGAGCGAACTTTCCACCTGCTCGAACGGCTGGAGCACGCGCGCGATGTCTTCCTCGGCGATGCCGATGCCGGTGTCGCGGATGGCGACGACGAAGCCGGTCTCGCGGTCGGATGTGGCGGATATTTCGATGCGGCCGCCCGGCGGCGTGAACTTGACGGCGTTCGACAGGAGATTGAGCAGCACCTGCTTGAGCTTCAGCCGGTCGCAGAAGAGGAGGGCCAGACCCGGCGCGATGCTGGCCTGGAGCGTGAGCCCCGCCACGTCGATCTTGGTCGCCATGAGGCGGCCCACCGCGTCGATCACGGCGGCGACGTCGACCGACTGCTCGGACAGCTCGAGCTTCCCGGCCTCGGCCTTCGACAGGTCGAGGATGTCGTTGATGATGTTGAGGAGGTCGATGCCGCTGTCGTGGATGTCCTTGAGATAGCCCTGATAGCTCTCGTTGGCGACGGGGCCGAGAATGCCCTGCATCATCACTTCCGAGAAGCCGATGATGGCGTTCAAGGGCGTGCGCAGCTCGTGGCTGATATTGGCGAGAAATTCCGATTTCGCGCGGTTCGCCTTCTCGGCCGCCTCCTTGGCGATGCGCAGCGCCTCGTAGGCCGACCGGTTCTCCTCCTGGAGGCGCGCCTTCTCGAAGCAGCGGTCGAGCACGGCCAAGAGCTCGGCCGGATCGGACGACTTGTCGAAATAGTCGTAGGCGCCCTGGCGCAGCGCGGCGATCGCCGACTGCGTGTCGACATGCGCCGTCATCATGACGCAGATGAGGTCGGGCCTGAGCGCGCGGAAGCGCGACAGGAGATCGACGCCCGAGGCGCGCCCGAGGCGCACGTCGAGCATCGCCACCGCCGGCGCGAAGCGCTGCAGCGCGAGCGTCGCGGTCTCGGGATGATCGACGACGATGGTTTCGTATCCGGCCGGGGTCAAAAGATCGACGATCGACTCGGCGAACTCCATGTCGTCGTCGACGATCAGAACCTTTTGACTCGTGGCCACGGGCGTCAGGCGATTTGCCGGCGCGGCGCGTTGCCGGCCATCGCGGCGTCGAGCGCCGCCAACAGCTCGCCCGGATCGAACGGCTTCATCAGGATGTCCTGTTCGAGCGGGTGGGAGAGGCGCGCGAGCGCCAGGTTGCGGTCGGCAGGGAAGCCGGTGATGAAGATCGTCGGCACCGCGCGCCCCGCGTCCTTCAAGCGCAGGTAAACCTCGATGCCGGACAGCACCGGCATCCGCACGTCGAGAATGAGGCAGTTGAGAGTGTCGTGCGAGGCAAGCACGAGCGCCTCCTCGCCCGATTTGGCGATGCGCACGCGATAGCCGTGCTGCGTCAGCACCGGCTCGAGGCTCGCGGCGAACTCGGGATCGTCGTCGGCGACCAGCACCATGCCGCGCGGCTTCACCTGTTCGAGCACGTCAAGGAGCTCCTTGATCTCGAACGGCTTGCGCAGCACGCCCAAGGCGCCGTTCTCGACCGCCTGCGCCACGAGCTGCTCGAGGCTGAAGCCGGTCATGAGCATGACCTTGACGTCGGGCTTCAGCTTGCGGAACTCGAAGAACGTTTCGACGCCGTTCATGCCGGGCAGCTTCACGTCCATGAAGACGATGTCGAACGAGGATTCGCGGAAGCGCGCGAGGCCGGCCTCGCCGCTGAACGCAAGCTCGGTCTCGAAGCCGCGCATGCCGAGCACGTCGGCGACGCTCTCGGCATGATCGCGGTCGTCGTCGATGATGAACACGCGCATGGTCATGCCGCCATCTCCTTGTCGATGAACATGGGCAGGCGGATCGCGACCTTGGTCCCGTGGCCTACCTCGGATGCGATCGTCACGGTGCCGCCGTGCTGCTCGACGATCTGCCTGACCGTCGGAAGGCCGAGCCCGGTGCCGAAGCTCTTGGTGCTGAACAGCGGCTCGAACACCTTGCCGAGAATGTCCCTGGCGATGCCCGGGCCGGTGTCCTCGACGGCGACTTCGAGCATGTCGGCGTTGACGCGCGTGCGCACGGTGATGGCGCGCTCGCGGCCGTCTTGATCGACCATCGCCTGGGCCGCGTTCTCGACGAGATTGACGATGACGCGGCGCATCCGCTCGGGATCGAAGCTGACGAGCGGGCCGCCGGCGCCGAATTCGCGCCGCAAGATCACGCCGTCGGGAAGACGCTGATCGTTCAGGACCTCCTCGAGCCACGTATCGACGTCGAGCGGTGCGCAATTCAGCTCGGGCATGCGGGTGAAGTCCAAAAGGTCGGCGATGATGCGGTCGCAGCGCGTGATGTTGCGCTCAACCCGGCTCAGGGGCCGGTCGAGATTGAGGCCGGAACCGGTCAGCGTTTCCTTGACCGCGAACACCGTGTTGCGGATCGCGCTCAGCGGATTGCGCAGCTCGTGCGCCACGGTCGCGGTGAGCTGACCCAGGGTCGAGAGCTTCTCGCGCCGCACCAGCTCGATCTGCGCCTTGCGCAGCTCGGCCGTGCGCTCCTCGACGCGGTGGCCCAATTCGATCTCGGCCGAGACTTCGGCGGTGATGTCGCGCCCGGTGCCGCGATACCCCTTGAACCGTCCCTCTGAATCGAATACCGGCCGCCCGCTCACGCTGACGTAGCGGATCTCGCCACCGGCGTCGTTGCGTTGGAAACGCATGTTCTGGAACGGACGGCGTGCGGCGAGATCGGCCTCGTGCGCGGCAAGTTGCGCCTCGTTGAGGCCGAAATTTTCGCCGCCCTCGAACAACTCTCGCCGCGTCTTGCCGACGATGCGCTCCGCCATGTCGGGAGCGCCCGAGGAGCTGAACACGAAACGAAGAGCCTCGTCCTGCTCCCAGAACCAGTCGGACGCGGTGGCGGCGAAATCGCCCAGGCGTGCCTCGCTCTCGCGCAGCGATTCCTGCGCCGCCTCGCGCTCGCGCGCCTGGCGGTCATGGATGAGCGCAGCGGTGAACCCCGCGCCGGCCAGGACGAGGAAGAGCGCGGCGCCGAGTGCCACGGCCTGCATCAGGCTTTGCCGCATCGCAGGTCCCGCCGGCACGTCGATCACGAACGCGCCCATGAGATCGCCCAATGCCCAATGCTGGCTCGGCTGCACGGCATTGTGGCAATCGACGCAGCCTTGCTGCTGCGCGTAGGAGGGATAGACCGTGCGCAGGATACGCGTGGCGCCGACATCGAGCAATTTCGACTGCGGCTTCGGGTCGCGCCGGTTGGCGAAGGATTCGATGGTAGCCGCCATCGCCGCGTCGGACGGCGGCGTCGCGATCGAGCGATCGGTGCGGCCGACCCAGCGCAGGCGGAACTCGTCGGCGGATGAGGGATCGGCCTTGCCGAAAAGGTCGATCGAGTGCGCGCGAAACGTCGCCGGCACCGGCGCGCCCGGACCGATCTTGGTGCTAATTTCCGTATAGGTCTGGACGAAGGCGTCGACGAGACGCAGCGCCGTCTGCTTCTCTTCGCTCTTGTGCGCCTCGAATCCGGCGACGCTCGCGCTGTAGAAACCCCACGCGACGGCGACCGAGACGACCAGCGAAAATGCCAGAAATGCAATCAGCCCCTGGCCCGACTTCGAGCCCAGAAAGCTTCCTTTGCGGGAGGATGAGGGCATGGACGACCCGAGGCACCGGTGATTGCCGGCAATCCTCGGGCAAACACGTTAACCGACGATGAAAGTTAGAATTGCATCAAAAACGGTTAAAGTTTCTCCGCGAGGAAGCGAAGAAGACGCGGCGCGAAGCGGCCGGAATAGCTGTCCGGCTCGTCGATCGGATCGGACATCCAGAAATGACCGGCGCCCTGGATGACAACGCTGCGGGCATAGAACCGCGCCTGCTTCAGCGCGAGCAGAAACGCCTCCGATTGCGTCGTGCGGTCGACGATGTCGTCCTCGGTGCCCCAGGCGAGCAGCACCGCGGTGGCGTTGGCGGACGTGATCGCATGGGAAAGCGGCGAGGCCTCGAAGTAGCGGCGGCGATCGTCCATCGGCGCCACGCCCAGGAATTTTTCGCAGATCGAACCACCCGGGCGCGACAGCACGTCGTGGTTCCATTGCTGCGCGAGGTCATAGACGCCGTAGACGCCGACCAGCGCCTTCGCATCCGTGCGGAGCCCGGCATGAGGATTGCCGCGCGGGCCGTGCGCGAATTCCGGCTTGTCGCCGGCGAGCGCCACCACCGCCGCAAGCTGCGCGCCCGCCGAATCACCCATTAGCGCTATGCGCGCCGGATCGAGGCCAAGCGCGTCCGCGCCGCCCTTCGCGAACTGCACCGCGGCGCGGATGTCATGCACCGCGGCGGGATAGCTCGGCTCGCCCGGTTTCGACAGCCGATAGCTCGCGGCGAAGAGCGCATAGCCGCGCGCGGCAAGCCACGGACCCCAGTAGCGAAAGCTTTCGCGCGCGCCCTGCTGCCAGCCGCCGCCATGGACGGCGACGACGACCGGATGAGGGCCCTTTTGCTTCGGCGCATAGAGATCGCCGAGGAGAGCCGCGCCGTCGTGGCGCGCATATTCGATGCCGCGCTGAATTTCCGTGTCCATGCCGCCTCCGCTTCGGGCGCGAACCTAGCACGAGCGGATATTTGTTGCAGGACCGTGACGGCGGCCGTCGCGCCGGGCTTTTCCCGTCGCCTGCGCGCGGGGCATGCGCTAAAGATCGCCATCGCACGAGAGGGACCGCAGCCTTACGCCCATGCCGCAGCGATGGGGAGTGCCGTTCGTTGCCTGGCCGCAGCGCCTGAGGCCCAGCTACTGGGACGGCGTGGCGCTGCCGCTCGTCATCGGCACGATCGTGCTGATCGGCTGGGCGAGCCGGCAGATGAACGTGCCGTATCGGCCGGGCGAGGCGCTGCCCATTTCGCTCGACCCGAGCAACTTGCCGGAATACGGCATGCGCACGGTGCTGCGCATGGTGCTGGCGCTCGTCGTCTCGCTCGTCTTCAGCCTCGCCTATGCCGCAGCGGCGGCGAAGAGCCGGCGGCTCGAAAAGCTCCTCGTGCCGATCCTCGACGTGCTGCAATCGGTGCCGATCCTGGGCTTCCTGTCGATCACGGTGACGGGGTTCGTGGCGCTCTTTCCCGGCAGCCTCTTGGGCTACGAGTGCGCGGCGATCTTCGCGATCTTCACCTCGCAGGCCTGGAACATGACGTTCAGCCTGTACCAGTCGTTCAGCGCGGTGCCGCACGATCTGCGCGAGGCGGCGCGCATGTATCACCTGTCGGCGTGGCAGAGTTTCTGGCAGCTCGAAGTGCCGTTCGCGCTGCCGCAGCTCGTCTGGAACATGATGATGTCGGTATCGGGCGGGTGGTTCTTCGTGGTCGCATCCGAGGCGATCAGCGTTTCCGGCAACACCGTGCTGCTGCCCGGCATCGGCTCCTACATCTCGGTCGCGATCAACCAGCGCGATCTGCACGCGGTGTTCTACGCCATTCTCGCCATGCTGGTGCTGATCCTCGGCTACGACCAGCTGCTGTTCCGGCCGCTCTTGGCCTGGTCGCAGCGCTTCAAGCTCGGCGAGATCAACGAGGAAGAGGTCGAGGCGCCGTGGTTCCTCGTCATGCTGCAGCGCGCGCGCATCTTTCGCCTGGTCTCGTTCGTCGCCGACAGCATCGCCGCCGCGGCAAGCCGCCTGACGCACCGCGGCCGCGCGGGCGAACGCGAAAGAGCGCCGATCCCGCCATGGCGCCGCGCGCTCGTCGACCGGCTGTGGACCGGCGCGCTCGGCGCCGCCGCCCTCTATGCGCTCTACGAAATCTATGAATTCGTGCGCGTCGAGGTCGGATGGAGCGAGGTCGGGTATGTCTTCGTGCTGGCCGGGCTGACGTTGACGCGGGTCGTCGTGCTGATCGTGCTCGCGGCGCTCATCTGGGTTCCGATCGGCGTGTGGATCGGCCTCAGGCCCGCGCTCGCGCACCGGGTACAGCCGTGGATCCAGTTTCTTGCCGCCTTCCCCGCCAACCTGTTCTTCCCGATCGCCGTCTCCGCGATCGTGGCCTTGCGGCTCAATCCCGAGATCTGGCTCTCGCCGCTCATGATCCTCGGCACGCAGTGGTACATCCTGTTCAACGTCATCGCCGGGATGCTCGCGGTTGCCGACCGATTACGAGCTCGTCGCCGGCAATCTCGGCGTGCGCGGTTGGCTGTGGTGGCGGCGCCTCGTGCTGCCGGGGATTTTTCCGGCCTTCGTGACCGGCGCCATCACCGCTTCGGGCGGGTCGTGGAACGCGAGCATCGTGTCGGAGATCGTCAAGTGGGGCGACACCACGCTCAGCGCGCATGGCGTCGGCGCCTATATCGCGATCGAGACCGAGAAGGGGGACTTCCCGCGGCTCGCGCTTGGAATTACGGTGCTGTGTCTTTTTGTCCTCGTCTTCAACCGGCTCGTCTGGCGGCGCCTCTATAACCTCGCCGAAGAGCGACTGCGGCTCGACTGATGCGAAACCTCGCCCCTCCGCCATCGCCCCTGCCGCAGCGGCTCATCGCCGCCAGCAGCATCGTCAAGACCTATCAGACGCCCGACCATTCCGGGCGGCTCGTGATCGACAACATCGATTTCTCGCTCGCCGAGGGCGAGATCGTCGCGATCCTCGGCAAGTCGGGCTCGGGCAAATCGACCTTCCTGCGCATCGTCGCCGGATTGACGCCGCCCACGTCGGGCCTCGTCGAGTATCGCGGGCGGCCGGTCAACGGCCCGGCGCAGGGCATCGCGATGGTGTTCCAGACCTTCGCGCTCTTTCCCTGGCTGACCGTGCTCGGCAATGTCGAATTGGGGCTCGAGGCGCAGGGCGTGCCGCGCGCCGAGCGGCGCCAGCGCGCCATCGCGGCGATCGATCTGATCGGCCTCGACGGCTTCGAATCGGCCTATCCCAAGGAGCTGTCGGGCGGCATGCGCCAGCGCGTGGGATTTGCGAGGGCACTCGTCGTCAATCCCGACGTGCTGCTGCTGGACGAGCCGTTCTCGGCCTTGGACGTGCTGACGGCGGAAACGCTGCGCGGCGACATCATCGATCTGTGGCTCGCGCACCGCATCCCGACCAAGGGCATCATCATCGTCTCGCACAACATCGAGGAAGCGGTCGAGCTCGCCGACCGCATCATCATCTTCGGCAGCGATCCGGCGACGATCCGCGCCGACATCCCGGTGCCGATGGCGCGGCCGCGCGATTTCAACAGCGCCGTCTTCCGCCGCCTCGTCGACGAGGTCTATACGCTTCTCACCACCGTGCCGGGGCGCGAAGGCGGCAAGCGAGGGCCCCGCGGCGAGACGATCGAGATAGGCTATCGCCTGCCCGACGCCTCGATCCAGCAGCTCGCCGGTCTCCTCGAGGCGGTCGTCGGCGCCGCCCTATGACGGCCGCGCCGACCTGCCGAAGCTCGCCGACAGCGAGCATCTTTCGACCGACGACATGGTCGTGCTGCTCGAGACGCTGCAGCTTCTGGGCTTCGCCCAGGTCGGCGGCGGCGACATCGAGGCGACGCCCGCCGGCCGCACCTTTGCCGCCGCCGACCTGCTCCACCGCAAGCAGATCTTCGCCGAGCATATCCGCCGCTCGGTGCCGCTCGTCGCCCACATCCGCAAGGTGCTGGACGAGCGGCCGGGCCACGCAGCGCCCGAAGCCCGCTTCCTCGCCGAGCTCGAGGACCATCTCTCCGAGGAAGAGGCGCAGCGCGTGCTCGAGACGGTCATCAACTGGGGCCGCTATGCGGAACTCTTCGCCTACGATTACGACCGCGGCGTCCTGAGCCTCGAGAATCCGTGATCGGTCCGGAATCCCGTTTTTTCGTCGTGCTGCTGGGCGCGCTCATGACGGTGAACGTGCTCTCGATCGACATGATGCTGCCGGCGCTGCCGCAACTGGGCGCGAGCCTCGGCGCCACGCCCGATCAGGTGCAGCTCACGCTGAGCCTCTATCTCGTGGGCTATGCGGTGGGGCAGCTTGGCTGCGGCCCGCTCGCCGACCGGTTCGGGCGGCGCCCGGTGCTGCTCGTCGGGCTTTCGATCTACACGCTGGCGAGCCTCGCCTGCGCGCTTTCCCGCCACATCGAGCCGCTCGTGCTCGCGCGCTTCGTCCAGGGGCTGGCGGGCTGCGGCGGGCCGGTCGTCGTGCGCGCCATCGTGCGCGACCATTGGAGCGGCGCGCGCGCGGCGCACACGCTGTCGCTTCTCACCACCGTGTTCGCGGCCGGACCGCTCCTGGCGCCGATGGTGGGCGGCGCCATCCTGGTGCGGTTCGGCTGGCAAGCGATCTTCGTGGCGATCGCGCTGGTGGCTGTGGCGCTGCTGCTGGCGGCGTGGCTCGAGCTTGCCGAATCGCACCCCTCGCCCGACCGCGATGCGTTGAAGCCGGCGCGGATCGCCGCCAATTACGCCAATTTCTTCGCCTCGCGCGCGTCGTTCGGCTTCGCCGTCGTCAACGGCCTGTGCTGGGTCGGGATCTTCTCGTTCATCTCGTCGTCGCCGTTCGTGCTCATCCAGTATTACGGCGTCGCGCCCGAGCATTACGGATTCTATTTCGGGCTCTCGGCGGTGACGCTGGTGCTGGGCGCGGCGACCAACCGGCGGCTGCTGCGCTATTGGCCGAGCGACCGCGTGCTGCGCATCGGGTTCGGCGTCCTGGCGCTTGGCGGGGCCGCGACGCTCTTCGTGCCGATGCTGCCGGCGGCGGGGCCGCTGGCGCTCATGGGCGGCGTGATGATCTACATGTTCGGGCAGACGCTGGTGCAGCCCAACGCGGTCGCGGCGGCGCTCGACCCGCTGCGCCACATGGCGGGGACGGGCTCGGCGCTTTTGGGCGTCATCCAGATGCTGTTCGGCGCGGCGGGCGGCTATGCCGTCAACGCGTTCTATGACGGAACGCCGCGGCCGATGGGCGCGATGATCCTGCTGGCCGCGCTCGCCTCGGGCGGGGTTTATGCGGCGCTGCTGCGGCGGCGGCCGGCGGCGGCCGAGTAGCGCCGCTCACGCAAGCGCGGCGACGAGCGCCTTCGCTTCGACGAGGTCGGGCGTGTCGAACCCTTCGCCCACGTCCATCGCTGCGTCCCTAGCCCTTGGGCCGCATGGTCGGGAAGGCGATGACGTCGCGGATCGAGGGGCTGTCGGTCAGCACCATCACGAGCCGGTCGATGCCGATGCCGAGCCCGCCCGCGGGCGGCATGCCGTATTCGAGCGCGGCGACGAAATCCTCGTCGAGACGCTGCGCCTCCTCGTCGCCCAATTCGCGCGCGCGCATCTGCGCCTCGAAGCGGGCGCGCTGATCCAGGGGATCGTTGATCTCGGAGAACGCGTTGGCGACTTCCCAGCCATTGATGTAGGTCTCGAACCGCTCGGTCAGACGCGGATCGGCGGGATCGCCCTTGGCGAGCGGCGAGATCTCGCGCGGGAAGCCGGTGACGTGGACCGGCCCGACGAGCCCGCTTTCGACGGTGGCCGCGAACGCCGCTTCGAGCGCCCAGCCCCAGCCGACATTTTCGGGCAGATCGTGGCCCAGGGAGCGCGCCGCGGCACGGGCGTCCGCGTCGCTTGCGATCGCAAGGAAATCGATGCCGGTCTGCTCCAGCACGAGCTCCGCCATCCCCCGCCGCGGCCACGGCGGCGTCAGATCGATTTCGCGCCCGCCATAGGCGATGCGGGTCGTGCCCAGCACATCGCCGGCCGCGCCCGCGATGAGATTTTCCGCGATCTCCATCATCGCGCGGTAATCGACATAGGCCTCGTAGAGCTCGAGCGAGGTGAATTCGGGATTGTGCCGCGGCGACAAGCCTTCGTTGCGGAAATTGCGGTTGATCTCGAACAGCTTTTCCGAAAGGCCGCCGACCAGGAGCCGCTTCAAATGCAGCTCCGGCGCGATGCGGAGATAAAGGTCGAGATCGAGCGCGTTGTGGTGCGTGACGAACGGCTTCGCCGAGGCGCCGCCCGGGATCGCGTGCAGCATCGGCGTCTCGACCTCGAGAAAGCCCAAGCCGATGAGGCGCCGGCGCATCGAGGCGATGATCGTCGCTGCGCCGGCGCAAGGTGAGGCGGCTTTCCTCGCTCATGATGAGGTCGAGATAGCGCTGGCGATAGCGCGTCTCGATGTCGGCGAGCCCGTGATATTTCTCCGGCAGCGGCAAGCAGCGCCTTGGCCAGCACGACGACATTGCGGCTGTTGATCGTGAGCTCGCCGCTGCGGCGTGCGCCGCACGATGCCTTCCGCGCCGATCATGTCGCCGAGATCCAGGAGCTTCAACAGCGCGAGCTTTTCGGACGCCAGATAGTCCTTGTGACTGAAGATCTGGATCTTGCCCGAGGCGTCGCGCGAGATCGATGAAGAGGCCGTTGTTGCGGATGGCGCGGATGCGGCCGGCGACCGCGACCCGGTCTTGCGTCTCGGTCCCGGGCGCGAGACCGGCATAGCGCTCCTCGAGCGCCTTGGCCTCGGCGTCACGCGCGAAGCCGCGCGGATAGGGATCGACGCCCAAGCGCCGCAGCTCCTCGAGCTTCTTGAGCCGCGCCGCGCGGAACTGGTTGTCGTGCTCTTCGCTCATGTGCGGCCCCACCCTATAGTCTAGTCCGCCGCCGGCGCGAGCGCCGCTTCGCGCGCGCCGAAGCGGGCGATGTCGGCGACGCTGTCGTGGAACGGGCGCAGCGTGCTGCGGTGGCCGACGCTCACCACCGTGGGCCGCCACGGCGCCGCGCGCAGCAGGCGATAGAGTTCGGCCTCGGCCGGCTCGTCCAGGGCCGAGGTCGCCTCGTCGAGGAAGACGATCGCGGGCCGCACCAGCAGGATGCGGCGAAGGCCAGGCGCTGCTGCTCGCCGATCGAGAGGCTCGCGGCCCAGTTCTCGCCGTCGTCGAGCCGCGGCTTGAGCGCGCTCAATCCCACCGTATCGAGCACCTCCCTGAGGCGCGCATCGTCGATGCCGTCCGAGGGCTGCGGATAGAGCAGCGCCTCCCTGAGCGTGCCGAGCGGCAGATAGGGCCGCTGCGGCAGGAACAGCATCGCCCCCTCGCCGATGCGGATGCGGCCGCGGCCGAACGGCCAGATGCCGGCGAGCGCGCGCAACAGCGTGCTCTTGCCGGCGCCGGTCGGGCCCGCGATCAGCACCGCCTCGCCCGCCGCGGCGGCGAATGTCACGCCGCGCAGGAGCGGCGTGCCGTCCGGCAGGTCGAGGTCGAGCGCTTCGACCGCGAGGCCGCTTCCCGCGCGCTCGATCGCGATCCGTTGCGGCTCGCGCGCGGCGGCGGCTATCTCGCGGATGCGCTCCTCGAACGTGCCGAGCCGCTCGATCACCGATTGCCACTGCGCGATGTCGGTATAGGAATTGACGATGAAGGAGAGCGAGCCCTGCACCTGGCCGAACGCCTCGGCGGTCTGCATCAGGCCGCCCAATTGGATCTGCTTCGCGAAGAAGCGCGGCGAGGCCACGACGATAGGGAAAGATGACGGCGATCTGGCCATAGCCGTTGGTGAACCAGTTGAGCGTCTTGACGCGCTTCATGATGGTCCAGAAATTGCCGACGACGCGGCCGAAGCGGTCGGTGAAATTGCCGTACTCGCGCGCCTCGCCGCCATAGAGCGCGATGCTCTCGGTGTTCTCGCGCAACCGCACCAGGCTGAAGCGGAAATCGGCCTCGAAGCGCTGCTGCATGAAATTGAGGCCGACGAGCGGCCGGCCGATCTTGTAGGTAAGCCACGTGCCGGCCACGGAATAGACCAGCGCCACCCAGAACATGTAGCCCGGGATCACGACCGAGCCCATCGGCCCCAGCGGAATCGCCAGGGAGCCCGAGAGCGACCACAAAATCACCAGGAACGAGAACAGCGTCACGACCGAGTTGAGGACGCCGAGCGTGAGGCCCAGCGTCTGGACGGTGAAGCGGTCGAGATCGTCCTGGATGCGCTGATCCGGGTTGTCGGTTCCGGGGCCGGCGAGCTGCATCCGGTAATAGGAGCGCTCGTCGAGCCAGGCCTCGAGATAGCGCCGCGTCAGCCAGCGCCGCCAGCGGATCTGCAGCATCTGCTGCAGATAGGTCTGATAGACCGCGACCGCGATGAAGATGGCGGCGAGGATCGAGAAGATCATGAGCTGATAGAAGAAGGCGTGCTCGTCGAGATTCTGGATCGCGTTGTAGAAATCGTTGCGCCAGAAATTGAAGCGGACGCTGAGATAGACGGTGCTGAGATTGAGCGCGGTGACGGCCGCCAGAAGCCCCCACGCCCACCCCTTCTCGTCCGAGCGCCAATACGGCACGGAGAGCCGCCAGGCATCGCGAAAAAGTCTTCGTTTTTCGCCGTTCATGCCGCAAAACTCCGCCGGTCATGGGAAAAGCCGGCATGGACGCGAAGGACATCTGCCGCGGCACGGCGCGGGCGCTCGCGCGGCTCGGCTATGCAAGCCTCGCCGAGGTGCCGCTCGCCAATGGAAGGCGCGCCGATCTTCTCGCCGTCGGTCGCGATGGGCTCCTCCTCATCGTCGAAGTGAAATCCTCGCTAGCGGATTTCCGCAACGACCGCAAATGGGGCGAGTATCGCCTGTTCTGCGACCGCCTCGCCTTCGCGGTGGCCACGGACTTTCCGCGCGCGCTTATCCCCGAAGATTGCGGCCTCATCGTGGCGGACCCGTTCGACGCCATGATTTTGCGCGAGGGGGCGCATGTGCCGCTGGCGCCGGCGCGGCGCCGCGCGCTCATGCTCCGCTTCGGCCGGCTTGCCGCGGCGCGGCTCCTGCGCCTCAGCGATCCCGCGGCGCTCGATCCCGAAGGCTAAGGCGCCGCGACGAGATAGCGGAACCCGCCCTTGGCGCGATAGCTGCCGTCCTTCTGCCGGAACGGCGCGAGCGCGGCTTCGTGCGCGTCCGACACGGCCTTTTCGCTGCTGTGCTCGATCGCGCGGCGGGCGACGCCGGTGGCGTTGAGGCCGCGCACGCCGGTCGCGAGATCGGCATAGACGAAGTCGCACGGCACATCGACGATTTCGAGCGGGCGCAGGCCGGCCGCGGCGGCGAAGCCGCGCAGCGTCGCTTCGTCGGACAACGCGAACGGCCCGGGCGCGCCCGGCGGCGGCGGCGGCAGCAGCGCGCGCAAGGACGTTATGACCGAGGCCGCCTCCATGCCCTCGGGCTTGCCCCAGGTCATGATGAGAATCCTGCCGTCCGGCCGGGCTACGCGGCGCGCCTCGGCGAGCGCCACCGACGGATTGCCGGCGAACTGGAACGAATTGAAGCCGGTCACGACATCGAACGACTTATCCGCGAACGGCAGCTCCTCGAGATCGCCCTGGCGGAGATCGGCGCTTGGGGTCCGGCGCTTCGCGACAGCGAGCATTCCCTCGGCGGCATCGATGCCCGAGACCGTGGCGCCGCGCGCGGAAGCGATCTGCAAGGCGAGGCCCGCGCCGCACCCGGCATCGAGATAGCGCGTGCCCGATCCCACCTTGAGACGATCGAGCGCCGCGACGAAAACGGCGCGCAGCATCGGCTCCTGGATTTGGGCCCAGTCCTCGGCCGACGCGCCCCACAGCTTGCCGTTGATGCCCGAGGTCCTGGGCTTCAATTCTTCGGCCATCGCGGCCCCCCGAAATTACGCGTGCGAGCAGGCTACCACGAAGCTAGGTCTCGACGTAATGCGGCTCGGGCCGGGCGAAGAGATCGTCGTAATGGACCAGCACGGGCGCGCCCAGCGGCACCGGCACGCCGTCGCGAAACGCCCATTCGCCGCGGTCGCAATCGGCCGCGCGCACATAGCCGTTCAGATAGAAGCGCCGGTCGCCCAGCGTGCGGTTCGGGCCCGAGCCGTGAATGGTGTAAAGGTTCCACAGCGCGACATCGCCCGGCTCGAGCGCGAGATCGACGAGGCGGCTCGGATCGAGGCCGCAGCGTGCAAGCCGCTCGTCCGCCATCTTCTGGTCGAGCACCGCGCCTGCGCCCGCGATCTCGACTTCGCCCAAGCGGTGCGAGCCCGGCAGAAGCCGCATCGCGCCGTTGCCGGGCACATGCCGATCGACCGCGAGGCCGGTCTGCACGTAGGCATCGATGAGGTTGCGATAGGCCGTGCGCGGGCGGCGGAAGCGCACGTCCTGATGAAACGCGAAATCGGCCGCGGTCGCGCCCGGCGGCTTCCAGTGCAGCTGATTGATGATCTGCTTCACGTCGCGGCCGATGAGCGGCTCGAGGAGATCGAGCCAGCGCGGATCGCGCCGCACGCTCTCGAGCGCCGGATCGACATAGGACGGCCACTGCACGAGGCGCAGGATCTTGCCCAGCGCCGGATCCTTGCCCTGGCGGTAGAACAGGTTGCCGTGCCGAAAACTCGCGCGATGCGACATGCCGATGCGCCACTGGCGGTCGAACGAGTGCGCGACCGCCGCGACCTCTTCCTTGGCGAAGAAGCCGCGCACGATGGCATAGCCTTCCTCGCGATAGTGTTTCAGCGCGTCTGCGACCCGATCCGTCATGACTGCCCCGAGCGCGAAAAATCGGCCAGAAACTCGCCGAGGACGCTTTCCATGCCCTTAACCCCGTCGCGCGGCGGCATCACGCCCGCTCGATAGCCGCGCCGCTCGAACGGCGCGACGAGGGCCGGATCGCGCGACAGCACATGGATCGGCACGGTCCACGGCGCGCTCGCAGGCGAGACGAGGCCCGGCGGCTGATGGTCGCCGAGGACGATGACGAGCCCGTTGCCGTCGAGGCGCGCGAGAAAGCCCGCGAGCGTTTGCAGATCGTAGGCGATGCTCGCGAGATAGGGCCGCTCGAGATGGGCCCAGTCGGGCGCGTCGCGGACATGGCGCCATAGGGCGGCGGGCACGGTCTTGAACGATCCCGCGTCGTGCCAGTCCTCGACATAGGGCGGCACCGGCGCGAACGGCGTGTGGCTCGACACCAGCACGATCTCGGCGAAAAGCGGCGCGTGCCCCGCGCCAAGCTCGCGCGAGGAAAACTGCGCCAGCGTGTACTGGTCGGGAATGTCGAACCAGCCGAACTCGGGCCCGCGGTAATCGAGATCGCGCGCGAAATAGGTTGCGTCGAAGCCCCAGAACGAGGCTTCGGGCCACGGGTTCTTGATGCCGGGCATGACCGCCACGGCGCGGTGCCCGGTGCGCACGAGATCGCGCCCCAGGTTGCTCCGCCCGCTTTCGGTCAAGAGCCGGTCGAGGAACGGGTCGAGCTTCAGGCCGCTGTCGAGCGTGCCGTGCGCGAGCCACGAGCCGCCGCCGAACACGGGCGAGCGCAGCCGGCTCGACGCCATCGCATAGCCCGCCTTCTTCGCCTGCTGTTCGAACGCGACGAGATCGGGCGCCAGCGCCGCGCGGAACGAGGGCTTGTCGAAAATCGCGGTGCCGTAGGATTCGACGAACACGAGAATGACGTCGCGCCCGGCGAGCGCGACGAGATCGCCCGCGGGCGCGGGCGCGGCAAGCGCGGCGTCGTAGCGATGATCGAAGCCCGACATCACGGAAGCGGCCTCGGTAAGACGCCGTCCCTGGTCGGCAATGGCGTCGGTCGCGGCGAACGAGACGAAACCGCCGCCCGCGCCGCGCAGCAGGACTCCGGCCGAAAGCAGAAGCACGGCAAGTGCCAGCCCGACCGCGGCGCCCGAGCGCGCCGCGAAGATCCTCGCAAAGACGCCGAGCGCCCAGAAAGAAGCGGCCGAGAGCGCCGCCAGCGCGAGCGCACCAAGCGCAAAAGCCGCCGCCGCGCGCCACGCGCCGGCGCCGTGCACGAACAGGCCCACGAGCGACGGCATCTGCGCGAGATCGAAATAAAGATCGAGCGGCCGGTCGAGCATCGCCAGCACGAGGGCCGCGACGAGCTGGAGCGCGGCGGCAAGAAGCACGATCGCCGCCAGCGCCCAGCGCGCGACGCGGCCGGGCGCGAAGCCCGCGAGAGCGGCGGCCGCGACCACGCCGAGGAGCGCCAGGAGAAAGGCCGGCAGTCCCGGATCGAGCAGCATCCGGTCGGTCCATGGATCGGCCGCCGGCATGAACAGCGCCCAGAGCAGCGCGGCGGCCCCGAGCGGAACGATGCCGGCACGCAGCATCCGCTTCATGGCAGACCGCCCGCCTTTACCGCATCGGCCAGCCGCGCGAAGTCCTCAGGCGCGTTATAGGCTTGCGCCGAGATGCGGACCCAGAGAGCGCCGCCGACTGCCGACACGACCGCTTCGATGCGATGCTGCGCGGCAAGCCAGCGCACGATGGCGCGCGCGCGTTGGGCCGAGGCGTCGCCCGCGACAGGAAGGCGTATCGCCGCCATCGCCGCGAACATGGTAAGCGGCGCGGCCGTCTCGGTGCGCCAGGCGCGCGCGAGCTCTGCGGCGGCGCTGTGCGCCAGCGCCGCATTCCGCGCCATGAGATCGGCGCCGCCAAGGCGGCGGTGAAACGCGATCCCCGCGGGCGCCGCGAGCCAGCCCGAGAAATCGCGCGTGCCGGTCCAGTCGAACTCGGCGCAAAAGCCCTGGCCCAGCCCATGCGAGATCGCGAGCGGATGGAGCGCCTCCTGCGCGCCGCCCCGCGCCCACAGCACGCCGCACGCCCGCGGCGCGAAATACCATTTGTGCAGATTGCCGACATACCACTCGGCGCCGAGCGAAGCGAGATCGAGCGGCACCTGTCCCGGCGCGTGCGCCCCGTCGATCAGGATTTTCGCGCCCGCCCGATGCGCAAGCTCGACGATCGCCGCAACCGGCAGGTGCAGCGCGCTCGCCGATGCGATGTGATCTACGATGACGAGCCGCGTGCGCGGGCCGATCGCACGCGCGATGCCGTCGAGCGCGGCCTCTCTGTCGCGAAGCGGCAGCGTCAGCTCCGCCTCGACGAGGCGCGCGCCGCACGCTTGCGCGACAAAGTGCGCGGCGTTGCGGATCGCGGGATAGGCGAGGCTCGGCAGCACGATCTCGTCGCCGGGCGACAAAGCGAGCGAGCGCAGCACGGCATTGATGCCGGAGGTCGCATTTTCGACGAAGACGAGATCGCCGCCCCTTGCGCCGATGGCGGCCGCCACTTCGGACGCGGCATGGCGCAGCGCTTCCGGCAGCTCGCGCGAGAGATAGCCGGTGGGATTGCGCTCGATCGCGGCGCGCCGGCGCTGCTGCTCTTGCGTGACCGCGCGCGGCGTCGCGCCATAGCCGCCGTGATTGAGATATGCGACGGCGGGATCGAGCTCAAACTCCTCGCGGAGCGCGGCGCCATAGATCATGCGGGGGTCACGTCGGTCGCGGCGAAATCGGTGCCCTTGAACAACAGCGCCTCGCCCGTCGCCTTGGCCAGCGCATAGGCAAAGCAGTCGCCGAAATCGAGCCGCGCCGCATGGCCGCTGCCGCGCCCGAAATCGCGATACGCCGCACGCGCGATCCGCGCCTGCTCCGCGGTCACCGGCTCGATGACGATCTCGGCTTCTGCGATGATCTCGTCGATCCGCCTGCGGGCGACGGGTTCGCCCGCCGCGTCGATCACGATCGCCGCTTCGAAATAGTTCGCGGCCGAGATGCGGCAGATGTCGGCTGCCTCGATCGCATCCGAATATCGCTTGGCGTCCGGCTCGCGCCGCAGGATCGCAATCACGGCCGAGCTGTCGATGATCACTTCGGCAGACCCATCTCGTCATAGAGCAACTCGCCGTGGTCGATCGAACGCCACGGCTCCTTGAGGCGCGAAGCGCAATCGGCGCCGATGGCGAGGAGACGTTCCGACAATCCGTTGCGCCGTTGCCGCCGCCGCTCGCGCTCGAGCCGCTCGCGCAGCGAGTGCGTCACGGCGGCGGTGACGCTCTCGCCGGTGAGGCCGGCGAGTTCGCGGGCGAGCCGATCGGCCTCTTCGTTCTTGATATTGAGGCTCATGGCAGAATTCTTCCTAATGTTTCTTCAATTCTACCATGCCGGGCCGCCAAGGCAAAATTGGGTTCGTTCCGCAGTTTCGCCGATCTGCAACGAAGATCAACGCGTTATACGTACGGGAAGATGGCGCGCAGCGGCGCCGCCGTCAAGCTTCCCCCGCATGACGTTTCAGGCTAAGCGGCGGCGATGCGGGTCGATGCGTTCGATTTTGCCCTGCCGCGCGAGCTGATCGCGGACCGGCCGGCCGAGCCGCGCGACACCGCGCGGCTGCTCGTCGTGGAGGACGGGCTCGCCGATCGCTTCGTGTGGGACCTGCCCCAACTGCTTCGCCCAGGCGATGTGCTGGTGGTGAACGACACGCGCGTCATCCCGGCAAGGCTTTCGGGACGGCGGGGCGCGGCGCAGGTCGAGGTGACGCTGCACCGCGATCTCGGCGGCGGGCGCTGGCGCGCCTTCGCCAAGGGCGCGCGCAAGCTGAAGCGCCACGACCGCATCGAGTTCGCCGCCGATTTTTCCGCCGAGGTCGAAGAGAAGGACGAGGGCGAGGTGACGCTTGCCTTCGCGCTCGAAGGGGCATCGTTCCGCGCCGCGCTCGAGCGGCACGGGAGGATGCCGCTGCCGCCTTATATCCGGCGCGGGCCCGAGGGCGATCCGCGCGACCGCGGCGATTACCAGACGATTTTTGCCCGGCGCGAAGGCGCGGTCGCCGCGCCGACCGCCGGGCTCCATTTCACCGGGCGGCTGCTCGCTGCGCTCGACGCGGCCGGGATCGAGCGCGTGGCCGGGACCCTCCATGTCGGCGCCGGAACTTTTTTGCCGGTGCGCGCGGCGGACACTGACGATCATCTTATGCACGGCGAGTTTGGCACGCTCGACGAGGATGCTGCGGCACGCCTCAATGCCGCGCGGGAAAAAGGCGGGCGCATCGTCGCCTGCGGCACGACCGCGGTGCGGCTGCTCGAAAGCGCGGCGACCGAGGCGGGCCGCATCGGGCAGTTCGCTGGCGAAACGAAGCTCTTCATCACGCCCGGATACCGCTTTCGCGCGGTCGATCTCATGCTCACCAATTTCCATCTGCCGCGCTCGACGCTGTTCATGCTGGTTTCCGCCTTCGCCGGGCTCGAGCGCATGCAGGCGGCCTATGCGCATGCCATCGCACAAAAATATCGCTTCTTCTCGTACGGCGACGCGACTCTCCTTCATCCGGCGCCCAAGCGATGAGCGGCTTCGGCTTCACTCTCCTTGCGCGCTGCGGCATAGCGCGGCGCGGGCGCATGGCGACGCCGCACGGCACGATCGAGACGCCGGCCTTCATGCCGGTCGGCACGGCGGCGACGGTGAAGGCGATGCGGCCCGAGGACGTTGCCGCGACCGGCGCCGAGATCGTGCTCGCCAACACCTATCACCTGATGCTGCGTCCGGGGGCTGAGCGCATCGCGCGGCTTGGCGGCTTGCATCGCTTCATGGGCTGGCCGCGCGCGATCCTCACCGATTCGGGCGGCTACCAGGTCATGTCGCTCGCCAAGCTGCGCGTCGTGGCGGAGAGCGGCGTCACGTTCCGCTCGCACCTCGACGGCAGCGAGCATCACCTTTCGCCCGAACGCTCGGTCGAAATCCAGGCGCTGCTCGGCGCCGACATCGCCATGGCGTTCGACGAATGCACGCCATTCCCCGCGACCGAGGACGAGGCGCGGCGCTCGATGGAGCTGTCGATGCGCTGGGCCCTTCGCTCGAAGGCGGCGTTCCGGCACGAGGGCGCGCTTTTCGGCATCGCGCAAGGCGGGATTTTTGCGCCGCTGCGTCAGGAATCCGCCGCGCGGCTGCGGGAGATCGGCTTCGACGGCTATGCCGTCGGTGGATTGGCGGTGGGCGAAGGGCAGGAGCGGATGTTCGCGGTGCTCGACGCCACAGTGCCGGCTTTGCCGGAGGCGGCGCCGCGCTATCTCATGGGCGTCGGCAAGCCGCAAGACATCGTCGGCGCAGTGATGCGCGGCATCGACATGTTCGATTGCGTGCTGCCGACGCGCTCGGGCCGCACCGCCCAGGCTTTCGCCCGGCGCGGCACCATCAATCTGCGCAACGCGCGCCACGCCGACGATCCCAGGCCGCTCGACGAGGAATGCCTCTGCGCCGCGTGCCAAAAACATTCGCGCGCATATCTCCATCATCTCGTGCGCGCCAACGAGATTCTTGGGGCGATGCTTCTGACCGAGCACAATCTTCGCTATTATCAGGACCTGATGGCGGGGCTGCGCGCCGCGATCGAGCGGGGTGCGCTCGAGGATCATGTCCGCGCCGTCGCCGCCCTGCTCGAGGCGGGCGACATCCCGCCGCTCTGAGAGGCAAGATGGCAGACCGGCCCCTGACACAGCTCGGCGCACACGCTTCGCTTCCCGCCTCGCCCGACGACGCGGTGCTCGAGCATGTCGCCAATCCGCATAAGGGCATGCTCTATGTCGTGCGCTTCACCGCGCCCGAGTTCACCGTGCTCTGCCCGATCACCGGCCAGCCCGACTTCGCCCACCTCGTCATCGACTATGTGCCGCAGGAGCGCATCGTCGAGAGCAAGTCGCTGAAGCTGTTTCTCGGCGCGTTTCGCAATCACGGCGCCTTCCACGAGGACTGCACGCTCCTGGTCGCGCGCCGCATCATCGCTGCGATCGAGCCCATGTGGCTCAGGATCGGCGGCTACTGGTATCCGCGCGGCGGCATGCCGATCGACGTGTTCTACCAGACCGGCGCCCCGCCCGAGGGAGTTTGGCTCCCCGACCAGGGCGTGGCGCCCTACCGCGGCCGGGGTTGAGGTTCGTGCTATCCGTGCGTACATTCACCCAATAATCAGAGGATACTGATGGCTCCGGCCACACCATTGAAAACCCATTCCGCTTCCGGACGCCGGTTTGTCGTGCGTGCCCACTACGACCACGAGACCGGCGGCTGGTGGGCGGATAGCGACGATATACCTGGCCTTGTAACAGAAGCTCCCAGCTATTCTGCGCTTGTCAGCCGAGTTCTTTCTGTCGTTCCTGACCTTTGCGCCGCGAACAACGTCTCGGTCACGAAAGGCGATACGCTTGAAATCGAGCGCGAGGGGGAGCCCAGGGTGATGACCAAGGGGGAACTGAACGACGAACTGTCGAAACTCGGTGAGCGGCTCTGGAACGCGATATGGAGCGATGATGCGGTCCTGGATGCCGTCCATGCACTGGTATTGGAAAAGCTCAGGTACGATGGCGTGAAGGAAGAGGACACAATCCTTTCGGAATATGGCGCAGAGTCCATTTTTGAGGATTCGGGTTCCGCAAACATCGTCAGGCCAAAGCGTTTTGTGAAGTCAGAGGACTGGGCCAAGAACTCGCACTATAATCTCGCTGCGCGGTGGGTTTTGAGTGAAGCTCTCGCACGCATGCGCATTGAACAAACGCTTCCCTGGGACGAGATCAGCAAATCCGACGACTGATACGCGCGGTCATTCGCGGAATGGCGTCAACGTACGACAGGGAGTTGAAGAGGCTTCTTCTGAACGCCGGATGCCAATTCGTTCGGACTGCGAAAGGCAGTCACGAGATTTGGTACAGTCCGCTAACGAAACGCCAGTTCACGGTGCCGACAAACATCGTGATTCGCCATACCGCCAACGGCATTCTCAGGGAAGCCGGGCTGGCGAAGGCATTTTAGAGACGGCGGAACTCCGGATGAGCGACGCGGGCGACGCGATCAAGGCGGCGATCCGGGACGAGGCGTTGGCGTTGGGGTTCGACGCGGTGGGGTTCGCCGCGGCCGCGCTTGCGCCCGACGCGCGCGCGCATCTCGAGCGCTATCTCGCGGAAGGCTATCACGGCGACATGGGCTGGCTTGCCGCGCGCAGCCGCGAGCGCGCCGAGCCGCGGGCGCTCTGGCCCGAGGCGCGCAGCGTCGTCGTGCTCGGCCTCTCCTATGCGCCGGAGAGCGATCCGCGCGCTGCGCTCGACGCGCGCGAGACGGGTGCCATCTCGGTCTATGCGCAAGGGCGCGACTATCACGATCTCGTCAAGTCGCGCCTCAAGCGGCTGGCCGGGTTCATCGCCGCGCGCTGGCCCGGCGCGCTGAAAGTGTTCGTCAACACGGCGCCGGTGATGGAAAAGCCGCTCGCCGAGCGCGCCGGCATCGGCTGGCAGGGCAAGCACACCAATCTCGTCTCGCAGAGCGTGGGCTCGTGGCTCTTTCTCGGCGAGATTTATCTGGCGCTCGAGCTGCCGCCCGATGCGCCGCACGAAGATCGCTGCGGCTCGTGCCGGCGCTGTCTCGACGCCTGTCCGACCGCGGCATTTCCGGCGCCGCACCGGCTCGATGCGCGGCGCTGCATCTCGTACCTGACGATCGAGCACAAGGGCCACATCGCGGCGGAACTCCGGCCGCTCATCGGCAACCGCATCTATGGCTGCGACGATTGCCTTGCCGTCTGTCCGTGGAACAAGTTCGCGAAGGCCGCGTCGCTCGCGGCGCTTCAGCCCCGCGAAGAATGCCGGGCGCCCGAGCTTGGCGAGCTGGCGGCGCTCGACGACGCGGGTTTCCGCCGTCGATTTTCCGGCTCGGCGCTGAAGCGCGTCGGGCGCGACCGCTTCGTGCGCAACGTGCTCATCGCGATCGGCAACAGCGGCGCGCCCCGTCTTCTCGGCGCGGCCGCGGCCCGGCTCGGCGACGCGTCGCCGCTGGTCCGCGCGATGGCGGTCTGGGCCGTGCGCCGCCTCGCCGCGCCACGCGAAGCCGCCGTGCTCGAGGCGCGGTTCCGGCCCGGCGAACCCGACTCCGACGTAGAGGCCGAGTGGGAGGCCTGAGCCTAAGCCGCGCGGCGGACCGCGGCGGCGGGGGCGAGCATGATCGTGACAGTGCCGGCGCCGAGAACGAGCACGCCGCCCGATGCCTCGACGAGCTGCCGCGCGCGCGCGAGGCTCGCGGCGAGAGTGGCGCCGCAGCTCAGTTCCACCATCGGGCCGGCGCCGGCGATGCCGCCCGGCTCGCGGCTCGCCTCGATCACGATGCGCGCGCCGCCCACGGGGGTGCTTTTTGCCAGAAGCGACAAGCGCCCGTCGCGCGAGGTCACGGTCAGCGCCGCGTCGAGGAGATCGGCGAGCGCCGCCTCGATGTCGCGCGCGGAGCCGCGCACCGCACCGAGCGCGGATGCCGCTTCGACTTCGAGCGCGATCCCGGCCGCGCGGGCGCGCCCGGAAAATTTGGCGGCGAGGTTGGCGACAAGCGCCGTCGGCTCGCACCATGCCGCGGCGTCCGCCGCTTCGCGCGGTTCCGCTGCGGCGCTGCGATGGAGCTCTTCCACCGCGCGCGACCAGCTCTGTGCGCCGTGTGCGAGATCGAGGCGCGGAGGCTGCGCCGGGCGAAGGCGCGCCGACGCCGCTTCGAGCGCCTCGGCGATGTCGGCGAGTTCGCGCACCGCGGGCTCGAGCCGCGCAATGGGCGTCGCGCGGCTCAGCATGCGCGCATCGGCAGCAAGGTCCTCGAGCGCCTTGCGCAGGTCGCGCGCGATTAGGCAGGAGACATAGATGCCGACGGCGAGCGCGGTCCCGCCCATGAGGAGCGTGAGCGCGTTGCGCCAGCCCAAATCATAGGCGCTCGCCGCGAGCGCCGCCGCAACGGATGCGCTCGGCACGGCGCTCGCCAGCACGAGGAACAGAAGCTCGCGCGCGAGCGGGCGGGATGTGCGGCGCATGGGCGTTCTCGCTGCCAAGATCATGGCAGCATTTTTCGCCCCGCGGCCGTGAAAGGATGCTGAATTTGCGTTATGCGATCGCAGCGAAATTGCCGCGTATTCGAGCGATCTTTTAGGCGACGCGGCGGGCGGCGGCGGCGTGAAACACCGACAGGCCCAAGATCATATCGACATCGTGGCCATTCCGGGCGAGCGGCAACAGGATTCGCTCCGAGGTCAGATGATTTTTGTGCGCCTTGGTGTAGACCGGATAGCCGCGGTGATAGGAAAGCCCCTGGCCCGAAGCGACGAACACGAGATCGCAAAAGCTCTTGCTCGCTTCCGCATCGGGCACGTCCGCGCCGAACCACCGGCCGGTCGGGTCGCGGCCGAGACAGCGCACGAGCTCGGTGCCGACGAGGCGATAGCGAAAGCGCCACGGATCGCAATGGACGTCGTAGAGCCTCAGGCATGGCAGCAGCGAGGAGATCGAAGCCGGATCGAAATGCTGCCGCCCCGGCAGGGCGCCGTCGGCGGGACGAAGGCTGCGCCAGTATGAAAGAACCGCCGCGATCCTCCGGTCGCACGGCAGGAGATCGAGCTCCGGCGCCTGCGAGCACTCGAACTTTTCCATTGCCCGAGCATTGCCGTGAACGGTTAATCGGCGCTTAACGGCGTCCCTCGGGCGATCTCGCTTTCCTGACGCGGCCGGAGAGCGGCTTGCTAGACGCCGGTGTCGCCGGCCAGCAGCGTGCTGACGACGCGCGCGACCTGCTGCCACAGGATGGCGAAATCGCCCTGGCCGTTTTCCAACAGCACGGCCGCGGTTGCGAGCGCGATCGCTTGAGCGCCCCGTCCGTGCGCTGCGATGAGCGCGCGCGCAACGTCTTTGGCGCGCGCACTTGCCCGTGCGAGTGTCATGCAGCACTCCGCGAATGCTTGCCGGCAATGGAACCAGCGCGGCGCGAGGGCAGCAACTTAATTTTTTAATTTTTTTTTAGAGGCGCGGCCGCGGCGTGCGCGTCACTAATTTGACGCAGGCGCCGCTCCCGGTGAGAATGATCCGACGCCGCACGCACGGCGGCCGAGGCAAGCGGAGGGAGCGATGAAGATCGAGAAGCGGCTCGAGGAATTGAAGATCACGCTGCCGCCCTTGGGCGCGCCGATGGGCAACTACGTGCCGGCACGCCGCGCCGGCAACCTGCTGTTCCTGTCGGGACGCGGGCCGGGCGCCGTTGCCGGCAAGGTCGGCGACACGATCACATTGGAGCAGGCCTATCAGCACGCGCGCACGGTGGGGCTGAGCCTCATCGCCGTCATGAAGCAGGAGCTGGGCGACCTCGACCGCGTCAAGGGCATCCTCAAGGTGCTGGGCATGGTGAACGCCGTGCCCACTTTCGGCGATCACCCGAAAGTCATCAACGGCTGCTCCGATCTTCTGGTCGAGGTGTTCGGCGACGCCGGCCGCCACGCGCGCTCGGCGGTCGGCATGGGCTCGCTGCCGGCGCAAATCCCGGTCGAGATCGAACTCGTCGCACTCGTCGAGTAGCTACACCCTGAGCAGCCCCATGATGTCGAAGACCTCGCCGAGGACGGGGCCGGCGATGGCGCTTGCGCGCTCGGTGCCGCGGCGCAGGACGCCGTCGATATAGCCCTGGTCGTCGAGCAGACGCCGCATCTCGCCGCCGATGCGGCCCAGCACTTCGGCCGAAAGATCGGCGAGGTCGCGCTTGAAGTCCGAGAAATTCCTGCCGGCGTAGCGCCGCACCGCGTCCTCGCGCGACAGGTCGCCGAGCGCGGCATAGATGCCGAGGAGATTGTCGGCCTCGGGCCGCGCCTCGGCCGCGGCGACCGAGTCCGGCAGCGGCTGCGGATCGGTCTTCGCCTTGCGGATTTTCAGGGCGATCGTCTCGGCGTCGTCGGTCATGTTGATGCGCGAATAGTCCGAGCTGTCCGACTTCGACATTTTCTTGGTGCCGTCGCGCAAACTCATGACGCGGGTCGCGGCGCCGAAAATCTGCGGCTCGGGCAGCGGGAAGAACTCGACGCCGTAGCGCCGGTTGAAGGCGCCGGCGATGTCGCGCGCAAGCTCCAGGTGCTGCTTCTGGTCCTCGCCGACCGGCACGTGCGTCGCCTTGTAGAGCAGGATGTCGGCCGCCATCAGCACCGGATAGGCGTAGAGCCCGAGCCCGGCATTGTCGCGCTCCTTGCCGGCCTTCTCCTTGAACTGGGTCATGCGGTTGAGCCAGCCCAAGGGCGTGAGGCAGCCCAGGAGCCAGCCAAGCTCGGCATGGCCCGGGACGCTGCTCTGGTTGAAGATGATGCAGCGGTCGGGATCGATGCCGGCGGCGATGTAGGCGGCGGTCACTTCGTGCGTCTGGGCGCGGAGCTGAAGCGGGTCCTGCGGCAGCGTGAGCGCATGCAGATCGACGATGCAGAAGATGCAGTCGAAATCGCGCTGGAGGCGCACCCAGTTGCGGATCGCGCCGAGATAATTGCCGAGATGCAGGTTGCCGGTCGGCTGAACGCCGGAAAAGATCCGATTCATCGAGGCCTTATCGCGCGTCCGCGGCGCGAGGGTCAAGTCGCGCCGCGCTTTTCGACGGCGTCGGCGATGGCGTCCTTGCCGTCGCGCCGGAGCGCGTCCACGACGCCAGCGCGGTCGGCGGGCGGGCGGTTCTGGCTCATCTTCCATTTGCCTTCGAGGCGCGCCAGCGGAATGCGGAAGCCCACGATCGCCGCGAACATCGAGTTTATGTAGTCGGGCGGCGCATCCGTGATCGCCCAGGGCGCAGCGCTCCCGGCCTCGTGTTTTTGCGTGAGGCGGGTGACGACGGCGCGGAGCCGCTCGGAATCGTCGAACCATTCGATGGCCCCATGCGCATGGATCGCGATGTAGTTCCAGGTCGGCACGACCTTGCCGTTCTGCTTCTTGGTCGGGTACCAGGACGGCGAGACGTAAGTGTCGGGGCCGAGGAAGATCGCGAGCGCAGCGCCGCCGCCCGCGCGCCATTGCGGATTGTCGCGCGCGATATGGCCCAAAAGCGTGCCGAAGGGCTGCGGCTCGGGATCGAGCAGCATCGGCACGTGGCTTGCCTCGATCCCGGAGGCGCCCGACGTCACCAAGGTCGCGATCCCGGCGCGCGCAATCGCGTCGTGCAGCACGGGCACGCGCGTTTCGGCGAAATGCGGCGGAAGGTACATGGAGGCCTCCTCAGGCGCGCCGCAGGCGCCGCTTCACCTCGCCCCAGGGCGCGGCGCCCAGGAGAACCGCAAGGGCGGCGAAGGCGCAAAATCCCGCGCCGACCAGAAGGCCGAGCGCCGCAAGGCGGACGACGAATCCTCCGGAAAACGCCGGCTCGAGCCATGCTTCGAGCGCGAGGATGAGCACCCCCATGCCGAGCGCCGCGGCGAGGACGCGCGGCAGCGCACGGCGCGCCCGCTGGTCGAGCGCGAACTGCCCGCGCCGCATCAGGATGTGCATGAGCAGCAGCGCGTTGACCCAGCCCGCCGCCGAGGTCGCCATCGCGACGCCGACATGGGCAAGCGGCGTCAACAGGCCCAAGGTCGAGGTCAGCACGATATTGGTGGCGATCGCGGCCAGCGCGATCTTGACCGGTGTCCGCGTGTCGTGGCGGGCGAAATATCCTGGCGCCATGACCTTGACGAGCACGAAGGCCGGAAGGCCCGCGGCATAGGCCGCGAGCGCGCCCGCCGTGGCGCGCGTATCGGCCGCGCTGAAAGCGCCGCGCTCGAACAGCACGTGCAGGATGGGCCACGCCGCCACACCCAGCGCGACCGCCGCCGGCAAGGTCAAAAGCAGCGCCAGCTCGAGGCCGCGGTTCTGCGTCTCGATCGCGCCGGCCTCGTCGCCGACGCGCACGTGCCGCGCCAGCGGCGGCAGGATCGCGGTGCCGACGGCAAAGCCCACAACGCCGAGCGGCAGTTGCTCGAGCCGGTCGGCGTAATAGAGATAAGACACCGCGCCCGTGGGCAGGAGCGAAGCGATCGCGGTCGAGATCACCATGTTGAGCTGCGTTGCGCCCGCGCCCAGCACGCCCGGCAGCATGAGGCCGATGAGGCGCTTCACGCCCGGCGACAGAACCGGGCGCGGCAGGCGCAGCGCGATCCCGGCCTGGGCGCACGAGCCCATGAGCCACAGGAACTGCGCAAAGCCCGCGAGCGTCACCGCCCAGGCGAGCGCATAGCCGCTCGGCGGACGAACGAACGCGAGCGCGCCGATGAGGAAAATGTTGAGCAGCGCCGGCGTCGCGGCGACGGCGGCGAAACGCTCGACCGAATTGAGCACGCCGCCTTGCAGCGCCACCAGCGAGATGAAGAGAAGATAGGGGAAGGTGATGCGCGTCAGATGGACGGTGAGGGCGAAGGTCGCCGGCACCTCGGCGAAGCCCGGCGCCAGAACGTGCAGGAGCAGCGGCGTCGCCGCCTCGCCGACGACGACGAACAGGACGAGCGCGGCCAACAGCACGGCAAGCGCATCCTCGGCGAAGAGGCGCGCCGCTTCGCGCCCGTCCCGCGCCACCATGCCGGCGAAGAGCGGCACGAAGGCGGCGCTGAACGCGCCCTCGGCAAAGAGCGAGCGGAACAGGTTCGGCAGCCGCAGTGCTACGAAGAACGCGTCCGTCACCGGCCCGGCGCCCAAAAACGCCGCCGTCATCATGTCGCGGACGAAGCCCAGGACGCGGCTCACCATCGTGTAGCCGCCGACCGTCGCGACCGATCGCAGAAGCGCCATGGCGCTCCCGTCTAATGGACGGGACGGAGTTAGGGAAGGGGCGAGAGTGTCGCAAATCTTTACACCCTTGCGCCGCCGCCCGCCCTTTCCCGCTATCATCGCCGCTGCAAGGACGGGAGGCGGCGATGGCGGAGATCGCGATCGGAGTGACCGGGTGCGGCGGACGCATGGGGCGGATGCTGCTCGCCGAGATTCACGGCACGTCCGGCTGCCGCGTCGCCGGCGGCATCGACGCCAACGGCAGCGCCGCGATCGGGCGCGATCTCGGCGAGCTTGCCGGGATCGGGCCGCTGGGGCTTGCCGCCGGCGACGATGTCGCGGCGCTTTTCGCCACGGCGGACGTCGTCGTCGACTTCACCGCGCCGGAAGCGACGGCGGCGCATGCGGCGGCTGCGGCGCGGCAGGGAAAGCCGCTGGTGATCGGCACGACCGGGCTCGAGGCACGCCACGAAGGCGTCATTGCCGACGCCGCACAAAAAATCGCCATCGTGCGCGCCGCCAACATGAGCCTCGGCGTCAATCTGCTTCTGGGCCTGGTGCGCCAGGTCGCGGCGCGGCTCGGCGACGATTACGACATCGAGGTTCTGGAGATGCACCATCGCCACAAGGTGGACGCGCCGTCAGGGACCGCGCTCGCCTTGGGCCGCGCGGCGGCGCACGGGCGCGGCATCGATCTGGCGGCCAGGAGCCAGCGCGTGCGCGACGGCATCATCGGGCCGCGCAAGAAGGGCGACATCGGCTTCGCGACCTTGCGCGGCGGCGACGTGGTCGGCGAGCACAGCGTCATCTTCGCCGCCGACGGCGAGCGGGTCGAGCTTACGCACCGCGCCGGGAGCCGGCAGATTTTTGCCCGCGGCGCGGTGCGCGCCGCGAGCTGGTGCGTCGGCCGGAAGCCGGGGCTTTACGGGATGGCGGACGTGCTCGGTCTCGGCTGACCCCGGCCCCGGCTTCGAAGCTCTTGGCCGGATAGGCGCACAGCGCATTGACGACGCACGTGTCGCAATGCGGATTGCGCGCGGTACAGACATAGCGCCCGTGCAGGATGAGCCAGTGATGGGCGCCCTTCTTGTATCGCTCGGGCACGATCCGCTCGAGCCCCTCCTCGACCAGAAGCGGCGTCTTGCCCGGAGCCAGCCCGGTGCGGTTGCCGACGCGGAAGATGTGCGTATCGACCGCGATGGTGGGATGGCCGAACGCCACGTTCAGCACCACGTTCGCGGTCTTGCGCCCAACGCCGGGAAGCGCCTCGAGCGCCGCGCGGTTGTCCGGAACGCGGCCGCCATGCCGCTCGATTAGGAGGCGGGACAGCGCCAGCACGTTCTTCGCCTTGGTGCGAAAGAGGCCGATCGTGCGGATCGCCTCGATCAGCCGGTCCTCGCCCAGCTCCAGCATCTTTTGCGGCGTGTCGGCGAGCTTGAACAGCTTCTCGGTCGCCTTGTTGACGCCGACATCGGTCGCCTGCGCCGACAGCACAACCGCAACGAGCAGAGTGTAGGGATTGATGAAGTCGAGCTCGGTCGTCGGCTCGGGCCGGTCCTTCGCCAGAAGGGCGAAAAACCGCTCGGCATCGGCTTTCGTCATCCGCCGATCCTGGCGGCTGACCCAAGGCCTGTCCAGGCGCGGCCGGTTAGGGCCGGACCATCAGCCAGATGCCGGCCAGCCAGATGGCGAGACAGACGCTGAGGGCCAGCATGAAGCCCCGGTTCTTCTCGCGCCATTCCGCATGCGTCGTCACGCCCCAATCGCCATCGTCCATGACTCACCCCTCGGGACGATGTTAAGCAAAAATGGGGCCAGAAAGAGTTTTCGTTTCTCTGTCAAATAATTAGGTTGTTGTGTTGGGTTGAGCGATCACAAAAGTGTAAAGATTTCCGTCAGCGGCCGCCGCCGTCGAGGAACACCGCCTTCGCCGTCGACAGGATGATGAGAAGGTCGAACAGGAAGCTGAAATTCTTGATGTAGTAGAGGTCGTAGGACAGCTTCTCGCGGGCATCTTCGATCGAGGCGCCGTAGGGGTAGTTGATCTGGGCCCAGCCGGTGATGCCGGGGCGGACGCGGTGCCGCTCGGCATAGAACGGGATCTCGGCGGCCAGGTGGCGCACGAAATGGGACCGCTCGGGCCGCGGGCCGACGAAGCTCATCTCGCCGCGCAGCACGTTCAGGATCTGCGGCAGCTCATCGATCCGCATGCGGCGCAGGAACCGGCCGACGCGGGTGACGCGCGGGTCGCCCACGCTCGCCCATTGCGGCCCGCAGCCCTGTTCGGCATCGACCCGCATGGTGCGGAACTTGGCGATGCGGAAGATCTGGCCGCGGCGGCCGACGCGCTCCTGGCGGTACAGCACCGGGCCCTTGCTGTCGAGCTTGATGGCAACGGCGGCGAGCAGCAGCGTCGGCAGCGTCAGCACCAGGAGCAGAAGGCTCGCGGTGATGTCGAGCGCGCGCTTCAGGACCGCGTTGGTGGCGGTGCCGATATGGAACCCGTCGGAAAAGATGAGCCAGCTCGGATCGAGCGCGCTCAGGTTGACGCGGCGCGTCTCGCGTTCCCAGAAGCTGAGAAAGCTCGTGACCGCGACGCCTTCCATGCGCGCGTCGAGCAGCGGCTGGAGCGACATGCCGCGCCGATCGTCGGCGGCGACCACGATTTCCTTGGCGGTGCTGTCGCGCACCACGTCGATGAGCGGCTGGTTGCCGGACTTGAGACGCGCTTCCGGCACTTCCGGCGTCTCGCTGCCGAGCGCGAGGTAGCCGACCACTTCGGTCCGGGAATGGGCGCGCGTCATGAGCTGCTCGATCTCGGCGGCAAGCCGCCCGGCGCCGACCACGACGACACGGCGTGGCGAAAAGCCGGTGCGCGCGAGCGGCGTCGCCACCATCCGCGCGAGCACGACGCAGGCGATGACGAGCGTGGTCCAGGCAAGATAGAAGACCGGCTGGGCCTCGGCCGGGCCCGCGATCGAAAGCGTGCGGCCGAGGAACGGCGCACCGATGCAAAGACAGGCGACGAGGCGCGGCAGCGCGCGCCGGAAATTGGCGACGTGCGGCGGATCATAGAGACCCATGCCGAACATCAGCACGGCGTTGACGAGCGCGGGAACGAGCGCGGCGACGATGAGCCGGCCATTCGCGGCATCGGCCGGCAACAGCACCGAAGCGGCGGCATAGAGCGCCAGCGCCACGGCCATGGTCTCGCAGGCGCACAGAAAAAGCGCCGGTGCAGAGCAATAATGGCGGAAGATCCTAAGCACCAAACCCCCTCGTGTACTTCCCAGAAAAGGACAATGTCGCTCAGCCCACTCTACGAGGGGTTGAGCCCCACGGATCACCTTTGCCGGGGGTGCGCTGTCGCGCCGCAGCGTTCAGCTCAGGAGGTGAAGAAGCGCCACGCCCATCAAAATGACGACGGCCCAGGCGGCAAGGCTCAGGAGCACGATGCAAAGCCACCAGTAGCGCCACGGACCGGGCGCATGCTCTTCTTTGAGGCTGGTGAGGGTCAGGGGGTGGGGGTCGCCCACGACGCGCTCCCTATGCGGAGCGGACAAGCTTCGGCCCGGCGTGGTTAACCAAAGGTTAAGATTCAGGGCCGGCCGGCCGGCCGGCCGCCCGGGTTCCACCGCGGCCAATTCCGCTCTAGCATCGCTTGCGAGGCCACCCGATGACACACGCCGAAACCGCCGCGGACCGGGTCTTTCTCGACACAGTGCTGCATCCCTATCGCAGCCTCGCGCCGCGCGGCTTCGCGATCCTGATGGCGGCGCTTGCGGTTGTGAGCGTCATCGCCGGGACGACCTGCATCCTTGTCGGCGCCTGGCCGATCTTCGGCTTCTTCGGGCTCGATGTGTTGCTCGTCTATGTCGCGTTCCGCGCGAACTATCGCAGCGCGCGCCAGCATGAGGCCGTGCGGCTCACCGAGAAGAGCCTCACGGTCGAGCGCGTCTCGGTGCGCGGCGAGCGCCGGCAATGGCGCTTCGAGCCGACCTGGCTGCGCATCGCGTTCGACGACGAGGCCGAGCGCAGTCCGCTCACGCTGTCATCGCACGGCCGCAGCCTCGTCGTCGGCAGCTTTCTTGCACCCGACGAGCGCAAGAGCTTCGCCGGGCAATTGCGGCGCGCCATCGCGGCCTGGCGCGCATTCATGACCGGCAACCGCGCCAAGCAATAATCGGCCGCGGCCGATCCGGCGGCGCCGCGTCTTCGTAATATCTCATGGCTAGCGTTGCGCTCGTTGCGCGTCGGAGCTTGAAGCCATGAATACCGTCCAGACCAATGTCCGCGTCCCGCCCGGCGACAAGCCGCTGCTGCGCGCCGTCGCCGCGCGCCTCAGGATCGAGCCGCGCTTTCGCGAGCGGCTCAAGGCCCTCATCGAGGAAGATCCGACGCCGGCATTGCAACAGCGGATCGAGCGGCTCGAGGAACAGGTCGAATGGCTCCTCGGCACGGCGGGCGCGGCGCGGCGGCCGATGCCGCCGCATCTTGCCGCCGAACCGCGGCCGCACGGCGGCGGCGCCAATGGCGGCCGGTCGGCCTGATCGAAGCGCTGGCGCGCCTCAGCGCAGATTGAGGTTCAGACCGAAATTGATCGCCGCCGGCGGCGCCGGCGCGGAATAGACGATCGGCGGCGGCGCCTGGACGTAGGTCGGCTGGTCATAGCCCCAGGCGACCGGCGGCGGTGGCGGCGGCCGGTGCCTTTCGTGGCGCGGCGGCGGACGATGGTCGCGACCATGGTCGCGGTCACGGTCCTGCGCCAACGCTGCGCCGGCCAATCCTCCGGCGAGGACGGCGGCGACCAGCGCCGCAGCCGTGCGCCTAATCGCGAAACGGAAACGAGACATTGCTCTTTCTCCTTCGGCTTGCGCCTCAGCCGCTCTTCTTCGCGGCCGGGCGGCGCCCGCGACGCTCACCGAAGACTTGGTCGGCGTTTTTCTTCTGGTCGGGCGTCATTTTGTCGTACAGCGCCGAGAACGCCGGCACGAGCTTGTTCATCTCGTCCGCGTGTGCATCGGCGATCGCCTGATACGAGCGCAGATTGTCGACGGCCGTCATGCCGGCGCGACCCTTCGAGCGCTGCTGCGACAGCTGGTCGATGCTGCTTGCGGAATCGCGCATGACCGAGGCGACCGCGTTCCAGTCCTGCTCCTGATCGGGCGCGATCTTGAGCTGGGCGTGCAGCGTCTTGATGCGCGCCTCGACGCGCTGCTCGCGCGTCGGCTTCGCCGCCGTGCTCTTGCTCGGCGCCGACGCGGCGGGCGGTGCGGCGGGCGCCGCCGGCTGTTGCGCGAGACCGGCCGGCGCGCCAAGCGCGAGCGCGGCGACGAACACCGACGCGCCGAAAATGCGTTTCGCAATCATCGTCCTTCTCCCTCGATGCGATGGCCTAATGTTGTCCGCCGCCGCCGCCCATAACAACCCCCAAAAAGAGCAGGGCGCCCCGCCTGTTCCGAGGCGGGGCGCAAGCGGAATCTAGCGCCGGTTGAACGGGATCGTGAGGCTCAGCGACGCGGCCGGCGGCGCATAGACGACCGGGGGCGGGGGCGAGGGCGGCGCGTAATAGTCGTAGGCCGGCGCCGCGTACGTGTAGGCATAGGCATAAGGCGCGGCGGCATAGGCAACCGGCGGGCGATCGTAGCGCCAGTCGCGGTCGCGCCATTCGTGCGTGCGCGCGTCACGGTCGTGGCCCCAGTCATCGGCCAGCGCCGGGGCGGCCGTGGCGCCGGCGGTGCCGGCGAGAATCGCGAAGGCCAGAAGATAAGTGCGGATCGACTTGGTCATGGACCTCTCCTCTTCGTGCGAGGCTCGTGTCCGGTGATAAGACTAGCCCCGGGCGGCCATCCCCGTACGAAGTCCTAACACTGTAAAAATAAATTTGCTACGCAACAGACGCGTTTCATGATCGGCACGCCTATAGTGGAGGGTAGGGCAAGTGGCCCCGAGCTGAGAGGATCCGACCCATGAAGCGATTTCAGGCAGTGAAACGCGGCCTCGTCCGGCGCGGCGCCGGCGTCATCGTCGCGGCGGCGCTGGCGGCGCTGCTCGGCGGCTGTGTCATCTATCCGGCCGGCCCCGGCTATTACGGGCACGGCTACGGGCACGAGCGCGACTGGCGATGACGACGACGGAAGGGGCAGCGCCGGCGCGGCGCGGCGGCCGCCCCACCCGGGCTGCCGCGGCAGAGCTCGGCGAACGCATCATCGCGGTCGCGACTGGCCTCTTCCTGAGCGATGGCTTCGGCGCGACCAGCATCGAGGCGGTGGCATCGTCGTGCCGCATCTCGAAGCGCACCTTCTATCACCGCTTTCGCGACAAGCCCGACCTGTTCCGCGCCGTGGTGCGCCGGCTCATCGCCGGCTGGTCGCGGCCGTTCGAGGCGCGGCTCGTCGCCGGCGGCACGCTCGAGGACGTGCTGGACGCAGCAGCGCGCCAGATGCTCGCGGCGGCGCTCTCGCCCGAGGCGCTCAAGCTCTATCGCCTGCTGATCGCCGAGGCGCCGCGCTTTCCCGAACTCGCGCGCATCATTGCCGAGAGCAGCGCCGCGGCGAACGAGCGCCTCGCCGAGATTTTCGCGCGCGAGGCGGAGCTCGGCACGCTCGCAGTGGGCGATCCGCGCTTTGCGGCCGAACAGTTCGTCAATCTGGTGATCGCGGGGCCGAGGCGCCGCGCGCTCGGCCTTGGGCCGGCGATGAGCGCGGCAGAGCTCGAAGCCTGGGCGCGCCGCAGCGTCGCCCTCTTCCTCGACGGCGCTAGGCGAGCGAAGCGAGAAGACGCTGCGCTGCCGCCACGTTCGGGTGATCGAGACCCTCGCTGAACCGCGCGAGCACGGGCTCGAGCCGCGCCAGTGCTTTCTCGCGCTCGCCCATTTCGGCGGCGAGGCGCGCGAGGCTCGTCTCGGCGCGGAGTTGCAGGAGAAGCGCGCCCTGGTTCAACGCCATGCCGGCCGCGCGCTCGAGTGCCGCGCGCGCGGCGGCATGCTCGGAGGATGAAACCGCCAAGGTCAGCTCGCCCTTCAGGCGCCACAACTCGGGCACGAACATGCCGATCTCGGACGTTGCCGTCTGCGGCAGGATCGCATCGACGACGGCGAGCCCGTCATACGGCCGCCCGAGCATGGCGTAGGTCTCGGCCATCACGGCGCAGAAATGAAACTCGTGCATCGGATGGATCGCCCGGCGCGCGAATGCGTCCTCCATGAGCGGCAGTCCCGCCGCCGTGTCGCCGCGCATGATGCGCACCCAGCCGGCCGCGAACTCGCCGTACATGCGAGGCGACGGCAGCTCGAATTTGGTGGCGATCTCGATGAGCCGCGCGGCGACGCGCTCGCTGCCCGGGACGTCGCCAAGCGTCTGCTGCACGAGCAGCGCCTGAAAGTAGGCGTGCGCCATGCTGTTCGGGTGGCGCAGCGATTCCCCGAGCACGATGCCATCCTCGGCCACCTCGAGCGCCTGGACCGGGAAGCCGGTGAGGCACAGCCCGCTCGCGCGCAGGCCGCGCGCGCAGACGCCGGGGTCGTGGCCGCCATATTCGTGCGTGAGCTTGTGGTGGCGGGCGGCGTCGTAGTTCGCCACCCCTTGCGTCGCGAGGTCGAGCGCAAGGTTCGTTTCGCCGCGGAAAAACGCCGTGCTCCAGCGGCAATGGATGGCCTCGAGCCGCATGTCCTCGTCGTCGATCCCGCGGCCGAGCGCGATAAGCTCGTCGGCGCGGGCGCTCGCGGCTTCGAAGCGGCGGCGCACCACTTCGCCCATCCACAGGCCCCAGGTCGCCTTGAAAAGCGCGCGGTCCTCGCCCAGCTCGCGCGCGAGCGCAAGGGCTTCGCGATAGATCGCCGGCACTTCTTCGCTCGCATAGCCGCGCGCGATGATGACGGCCGGCCCGAGCTTCAACTCTATCGCGAGGATGCGCTGGCGGCGTCCGTCCGCGATGGCGAGCTGGCGCGCGCTTTCGATCGCAGCGCCATAGCTCGCGATCGCCTCGGCATAGCTCGATTGCGCGACCGCCCTGTCGCCGGCCGCTTCCCAATAGCGGCTCGCCTCGTCGTGGCGGCCGGCGCGGGCGAAATGCTGGGCGGCGATCTCGGGCTCGGCTTCGGCCGCCCCGCTTGCTGCGAGCGCGCGCCCGGCAGCTTCATGCAGCACCTCGCGCCGGCTTTTCAGCAGGCTCTCGTAGGCCGCCTCCTGCAGCAGCGCGTGCTTGAAGCTGAAGCGGCCATCGCCCTGCGCGCCGCGCCGGAAGATCAGTCCGGCGCCGATCAGGCTTTCGAGCGCGCCGTCGATCTCGGCATCGCTCGCGCCGACGATTTTGGCGAGCAGATCGCGCGAGAACTCGCGGCCGAAGACGGATGCGACTTGCGCCACATCCTTGACGCGGCCGAGCCGGTCGAGGCGCGACATGAGCGAATCCTGCAAGGTCGGCGGCACCGACGGCGCGCGGTTGTCCCCCGCCTCGAGCACCGCCCGCGTCAGCTCTTCGACATAGAGCGGCACGCCGTCGCCGCGCCGCAGGATCTCGGCGACGAGCTCGCCCGGCAGCGCCGCGAGCGCCGCGACATTGCGCACGATCGCGGCGCAATCGTCGCCGCTCAGCTTGTTGAATGCCAAGGACGTGACGAACGGACGGCCGGTCCAGGACGGCACGAATTCGGGGCGATGCGTCACCACGACGAGCACCTGCGCCGCCTCGAGCCGGTCGACGATCGCGTCGAACAGTTCCCGCGTCGTCGGATCGATCCAGTGCGCATCTTCGAGGAGGAGCAGAACCGGCGCCTCGGCCGCAAGCGCGAAGAGCCGCTCGGCCAGGACCTCCATGAGCGCGCGTTTTTGTTGCACGGCGGTCATGTCGGCAGCGGGCTCCGCTCCATCGTTTAGCCCGAGCAATTCGGCAAGAAGGCGAAACGCGCCGTCCGCGAGCGGGCGCGCCGCCGACAGCGTCGCGCGGAGCTTGTCGCGCTTCAGCGCGACGTTGTCGTCCGCGGAAAAACCCGCCGCCTCGGCGAGATGGCGGATCACCGGATGGAGCGCGGTGTTGCGATGGTAGGGCGAGCACTGCATGCGCACGCTGACGTGGCGCTCGTCATGGAGGCGTTCGACGAGCGCCTCGACGAGGCGCGACTTGCCGATGCCGGCCTCGCCCTGGAGCAGCACGGCCTGGCCCTCACCGGCGCGCGCGCGGCGCCAGCGCTCGGCCAAAAGCGCGATCTCGTGGTCGCGGCCCACCAGCGGGCCGGCGCTGCGCACGGCGTGGAAGCGGCTTCCCGTCTCGCTTTCGCGCAGGACGCGCCACACGCCGATCGGCGCCTCGATCCCTTTGAGATCATGCTCGCCCAAAAAATCGTACTCGAACAATTCGCCGAGAAGCCGGCGCGTGATGCCGCCGATCAGCACGGCGTTGGGCTCGGCAAAGGATTGCAGCCGCGCGGCGAGGTTGGGCGTATCGCCGATGATGGTCTGCTCGGCCGACGCGCCGCTGCCGATGATCTCGCCGACCACGACGAGGCCGGTCGATATGCCGATGCGCGCGGCGAGCTTGCCGTCGCCGATGCGCTGCACCGCCTCGACGATGGCGAGCCCGGCGCGGGCGGCGCGCTCGGCGCTGTCCTCGTGCGCCTGCGGGTAGCCGAAATAGGCCAAGACGCCGTCGCCCATGAACTTGGCGAGGAAGCCGTCGAAGCGCGCGATCGCCCCGGCGCAGGCGTCCTGGTACTGGCGCACGAGGCGGGCCATGTCCTCGGGATCCATGCGGCGCGACAGCCCGGTCGAGCCGACGAGATCGGCGAACAGCACCGTGACCTGGCGCCGCTCGGCCTGACTCGCACGCGCGGGCTCGGGCGCCTGCGGCGCAACTTCGGGGGGCGCGTCCTTCAGGCGCTGCGCCGCCGCCATGAGTTTGCGGCGGTGACCGAGCGAAAGGCCAAGCGCGGCGAGATCGGCGTCGGTCAGATCGGGCAGCACGTCGAGTTCAACGTCGTTCTCGGCCAAAGCCTCGGCATAGCGGCCAAGACCGAGCGCATCGAGGAACGACTTCAGGTCAGCCATCGTGACCCCTCAAGCCTGCACCATTCTGCTATACTTTGGGAAGACACGGAAGGACCCATCCGCCATGGACGGACTGCCGAAGCACACGGTCACGACCGCCGACGAACTCGCATCGCTCTACGCGCTGCCGCACGAGCGCGTGCTGCGCAAGGAGCTCGACCATGTCGATGAATTGGGCCGCGCCTTCATCGCCGGTTCGCCGTTCCTGGTGCTTGCGACCGGCGGGCCGCAAGGGCTCGACTGCTCGCCCAAGGGCGACAAGCCGGGCTTCGTCGCGGTCTCGGACGACGGCCGCACGGTCATGATTCCTGACCGGCGCGGCAACAACCGGATCGATGGGCTGAAGAACCTGATCGCCGATCCGCGCGTCGGCATCATCTTCTTTGCGCCCGGCGCGAACGAGACCTATCGCGTCAACGGCCGGGCGCGGATCAGCACCGATCCGGCGCTGAGGCGGCGCTTCGCGGTCGACGGCAAGGAGCCGGCCGTGGTGATGGTGGTCGCGGTCGAGCAGGCGTTCCAGCATTGCCCCAAGGCGCTCATCCGCTCGAATTTCTGGCAGGCGGCGCAAGGAGGGCGGCCCAAGGGCGTGCCGACCATCGGCGCCTTCGCCGCCGCGCGCAACCCCGGCACCGACGGCGCCGCCTACGACGCCGAGTACGCGAAACGTCTGCCGGAGGAGCTGTACTGAAGGCGCGCTCAGGCGTGCTCGTGCAATACCGAGTCGCGCACGTCGTTCTCGATGAGCTTCCAGATGTGGTCGACATAGGCCACGAACTCGGGCGTCCGCTTCAGGGCAAGCGTGCGCGGGCGCGGCAGGTCGATCTCGACCCGCTCCTGCACGCGGCCGGGCCGGCGCGCGAACACGAACACTCGGTCCGACAGGAACACCGACTCGTCGATCTGGTGCGTGACGAACAGCACGGTCTTGCGCCCCTGCTCCCAGATGCGCAGGAGCTCGGTCTGCATGATCTCGCGGCTCTGCGCGTCCAAGGCCGAGAACGGCTCGTCCATCAGCAGGATCTGCGGATCGATCGCGAGCGCGCGGGCGAGATTGACGCGCTGGCGCATGCCGCCCGAAAGCTGGCGCGGGAAATAGCCTTCGAACCCGGCAAGGCCGACGAGCTTCAACAGGTCGAGCGTGCGGCGCTGTTCGCGCTCGCCCCGGTTGCCGCCGATCTCGGGGCCGATCATGGCGTTGTGGAAGACGGTGCGCCACGGCAGGAGGCTGTCCTGCTGGAACACGAAGCCGCGATCGGCGCCCGGGCCGGTGACGACGCGGCCGTCGATCCTGACCTCGCCGGCGCTCGCCGGCTCCAATCCGGCGACGATGCGCAGGAACGTGGTCTTGCCGCAGCCCGAAGGGCCCACGATCGAAACGAACTCGCCCGTGCCGATGTCGAGCACGATGTCGCGCAGCGCCTCGAGATTGCCGAAGCGCTTGCTCAGGGCCGAGATCGACAGCTTCTGTTCCACGCTCAATCCTTGGTCCACGGCACGAGCTTCCCTTCGAGCCAAGAGAAGCCCGCCGTCATGACGATGCCGGCGATCGCCAGCACGACGACGCCGGCGAAAAGTTCCGGCATGTTGAAGCTGTCGGCCGACTGGCTGATGAGGCGGCCCAAACCTGCGCGCGAGCCGAACAGTTCCGCCACCACCACGCCGATGAGGCCGCGGCCGATGCCGAGCTTCAGGCCCGCGAGCACGAACGGCGTCGCCGACGGCAGCGACAGCTTCCAGAAAATCTGCTGCCGGCTCGCGCCGAAGCTGCGCAGCATTTCGATGAGCCGGTCGCTCGTCTGGCGCAATCCGGCTTCCGTGTTGATGCTCACCGGGAAGAGGACCAGCGTCACCACCACGATCACCTTCGACCAGATGCCGATGCCGAGCCAAAGGATGAAAAGCGGCGCCAATGCAATCGTCGGCGTCGCATAAAGACCCGAGACCCAGGGCTGCATCGCCTGCTTGATCGTGACGCTGCCGGCCATGCCGACGCCGAGCGCGATGCCCATGACGCTCGCAATCGCGTATCCCAGCGCGAATTCGATCGCGCTGATGGACAGGTGATGCCACAGCTCGCCCGTTTCGGTGAGATTGACGATGGCGGCGATGATCTGAGTCGGTGCTGCAAGGAAGAGCGCATTGTTGACGAGGACGCGGCTGATCAGCTCCCAGATGGTGAGCCCGCCGAGGATCGACAGGACGCCGCGCATGCGGTTCATGAAGAACGGCTGGAGCGCGCGCGCGAGCCCGTCCCAGGGCGCGGGCGGCGCGTCGGCTCTCGCCTGCGGCAGCGGCGTCTCCATCCGCTCAACCCGCCTTCTTCACGGCGAGACCATCCAAATGCGCCAGCACCGCTTCGAGATGCAGCACGTCGGCATATTTGTGGTGCAGGTCGAACAAATTCACCTTGTGCGAGAGGATGCTGCGGTCGAAGCAGCATTCCTCGGCCAGCACGACATTGAAGCCGTGCGAATAGGCATCGACCGCGGTGGCGCGGACGCACCCGGACGTGCTTTCGCCGCAGACGATCGTGGTGCGGATGCCGAGCTGCGTCAGATGCGCGGCCAAGGGCGTGCCATAGAACGCCGAGGCGCGCTGCTTGGTGATGACGACGTCGCCCGGCTGCGGCCGGAATTCGGGCCGGATGGCGTAGAGCTCGGGCGCTGTCTTGATGCGCTGGCGCCGCGTCGCGGTGACGAGGTTGGGCTTGCTGTCGGCGCGCGTGTCTTGCGTCGAGTAGAACACCGGCAGGCCGGCGCGCCGCGCCGCGTCGAACAGGCGCCTGGTCGGCTCGATCGCGGCCCACGCATTCTCGCCGCACGAGCTGGGATAGGTCTTGTGCAGCGTTGCGACCGGCTTGGCGCCGCCTTCATAGGCAAGCTCGTAGAGATCGATTGCGAGCAGCGCCGGCGCAGGCCCGACGCCGACCGGGCGCTCGTAATGCGAATAGATCTCCAGAACTTCGGCTGGAACGATGTCCCGCCAGCAATGGTCCTCGAAACCGGCCATGCCGCCTCCCTCGTTTTGGCGACAGTAAAGGCAGGGGCCGTGGGGCGGGTCAAGCTCAGCGCGTGAGGACTGGCGCCATTTCCTGGGCTCCCATAAGCTCCGGTTCGCAATCGGGGGAGCAGGCAGGGTGGTCGCGCGGGTCCGCACGGTGACGTTCCAAGGCATCGAGGCGGTCGCCGTCGAGGCGCAGGTCACGATCACCGCCGGCCTTCCCGCCTTCATCGTCGTGGGCTTGCCGGACAAGGCGATCGGCGAATCGCGCGAGCGCGTGCGCGCCGCGCTGGTGGCCATGGGCCTGGCGCTCCCCGCGCGCCACATCACGGTCAATCTCGCGCCGGCCGATCTCGTCAAGGAAGGCAGCCATTTCGACCTGCCGATCGCGCTCGGGCTTTTGGCCGCGATGGGCGTGCTGCCGGCGGACGAGGTCGAGACCTATGTGGCGATGGGCGAGCTCGCGCTCGACGGCTCGCTCCTGCCGGTGGCGGGCGTGCTGCCGGCGGCGATGGCAGCGGCTTCGTCTTCGCGCGGCTTCATCTGCCCCGCTGCGTCGGGCGGCGAGGCGGCGTGGGCGCACGGGCTCGAAGTGCTGGCGGCGCCGTCGCTCCTTGCGCTCGTCAACCATTTCAAGGGCACGCAGCTTCTGTCGCCGCCCGAGCCGCGCGTCGCGGAGGAGCCGGCGAGCGCGCTCGACCTGAAGGACGTGAAGGGGCAGGAGACGGCCAAGCGCGCGCTCGAGGTGGCGGCCGCCGGCGGCCACAATCTTCTGATGATCGGGCCGCCGGGCGCGGGCAAGTCGATGCTGGCGGCGCGGCTGCCGGCGCTGCTGCCGCCGCTCGATCCGGGCGAAGCGCTCGAGGTCAGCATGATCCACTCTGTCGCCGGCCTCCTGCGCGAGGGCAGGCTGATGCGGCAGCGTCCGTTCCGCGATCCGCATCATTCGGCCTCGCTGCCCGCGCTCGTCGGCGGCGGCACGCGCGGGCGGCCGGGCGAAGTGTCATTGGCGCATTTGGGCGTCCTGTTCCTCGACGAGCTGCCGGAATTCCAGCGCGCCACGCTCGAGGCGCTGCGCCAGCCGCTCGAGGCCGGCCGGATCAACGTCGCGCGCGTCAACGCGCACGTCACATACCCCGCGCGCGTGCAGCTCGTGGCGGCGATGAATCCGTGCCGCTGCGGCCATCTCGACGACCCGGCCTTGGCGTGCGGGCGCGCGCCCAAATGCGCGCAGGATTACCAGTCGCGCATCTCGGGACCGCTGTTCGACCGCATCGATCTGCACATCGACGTGCCGGCGGTGAAGGCGTCCGACCTCGCGCTGCCGCCGCCCGCCGAGGGCTCGGCCGAGGTGGCGGCGCGAGTCGCACGCCGCGCGCGAGGTGCAGTTTTTGCGCTACCAGAAACTTCCCAAGGAGCGCCGCATCCGCACCAATGCCGAGGCCGACGGGGCGCTCTTGGACGAAGTGGCGGCGGTTGACGCGGACGGGCGCAGGCTCTTGACCGACGCGACCGACCGCTTGCGGCTTTCCGCGCGCGGATATCACCGCGTGCTGCGCGTCGCGCGCACGCTCGCCGATCTCGACGCAAGCGCCAGTCTGCGCCGCATCCACATCGCCGAGGCGCTGTCCTACCGCCGCATCCTGCTGGGCGCCGATTTGCGGCTGTGACGCGCCTGCCCAGCTTGTTGGAAAAATACAACAGAAGGGACTACCTCGCATCGTCGCAGCTCTGCCTTGTCTACCCGGAGCGTGATATTCTCCCATCCGCAGGGGGAACGCTCCATGAACCGCACAATCGCTGCTGCTGCCGTCCTCACGCTGGCGCTGTCCGGGTGCATCGCCACGACGTTCCGGGGCACCGAAGAAGATTTGGCGGTGAACACGGAGCCGCCGGGCGCCGCGGTGCAAATCTCCGATGGCGAGACATGCACGTCGCCGTGCTCGGTGAGGCTGCCCCGGAACCGCGCCGTCGAAGTGAAGGCGTCGAAGGACGGCTGCAACCCGCAGAGTGTCACCGTGCTCCCGAGGCTCGGGTCCGCCGCGTTCCTGTACGGCGGCATTCTCGATTACGGTTCGGGGGCCGTTTACGACCTCGACCCGAATCCGGTGAAGATCGCCCTCATCTGCCGCTAAGCGGAAGCGGACCGTCGCCCCAAGTTCGCTGCATCACGTCGCCTGCCGCCCGCGGGCGCCTTACCGTATGAAGCCGGGGCCGCTCGGCATTTGCGGCGCCTGCGGCTGCTGCGGAGTCTGGAAAGGATCCCGCGGCTGAGCGGCCTGGGGATCCACGACGATATACACGCCTGACGGGTCTGGAATCGCGATCAGAGGATGATCCGGCTCAGCAGGATTGATCACGGGAAGGGCACCAGAAGCGTCGGGCGGTCCTACCTGCACGTATTGAGCGCGCGCAGCAGCGAAGGACAGCAAAATCGCGGCCGCGGCCGCAAGCGTTGTGATCCGAAGCTTCATGTGTGCCTCCCGCCGCGATCCTACTCCGGGTCAGGGCTTCAAAATAGGGGTCAGAGTAGACGCTATTTAATTGCTCGAGCGCAATTCGCAGCCCGCCGTTCACCTCGCCCACAACCTCGCCGACGCAATCCGTGCGCCCTCGGCCAGCGCGCCGAGCTTCGCCCAGGCGATCTCGGGATCGACGCCCTGGGTCAAGGCGCTCGTGCCGAAGCCGCAATCCACCGACGCGATGACGCGCTCCTTGCCCACGACGCGCGCGTAGCGCTCGATGCGTTGCGCCACGAGACGCGGATGCTCGATGAAATTCGTGGCGCTGTCGATCACGCCCGGCAGGATCACGCGATCGTCGGGCAGGCGCAGGGTCTCGAATACCTCCCATTCGTGCTCGTGGCGCGGGTTGGCGCCCTCGAACGAAATGGCCCGCGCCCGCGTTTTCAGGGCGAGCGGCAGCACGCGCTCGAGCGCCAAATCGTGGTGATGCGGCCCCGCGTAATTGCCCCAGCACAGATGAACGCGCATGCGGTCCCCGGGGATGGTGCGCGTCGCCTCGCCGAGCGCTTCGACCGCTTCTTCCGAAAGGCGCTGGAACTCGGCGTCGCTCGCATCGGCATAGCCGATGTGGCGCGACATCGCGAGATCGGGGCAGTCGAGCTGCACGTCGAAGCCCGCGCCGACGATCGCCTCGTATTCCGCGCGCAGGAGCGGCACCAGCGCCGTGAGATAGGCTTCGTGCGAGGGGTAGTAGCGGTTGCGCAGGAAATACGCGACGACGCCGGGCGAGGCAGCGGTGAGGAAAGCGCCGGTCGGGCGCGCCTCGGCCACCGCGGCGCGGAAATTGGCGAGGTCGCGCTTGAGCGGCCGGTCGTCCTTGGCCGCGAGCGGCGCCTCGCACAGCGGGCGCTTCACTCCGAGGCCGCGGTTGCTGGTCTTGGCGAACTCGGGAAAATCCTGGAGATCGCGCGCGACCGTGCCCGGACCGCTGCCGGAATATCCTGCGATGCGCTCGGTCACGTATGTGGAATACGAGATCTTGCCCATCTCGCCGTCGCTGACGAGATCGATGCCGAGCTCGACCTGCCGGCGCACGGTCGCGCGCACCGCAGCCGCGAGCTCGCGCTCGAACAGCGCTTCGTCGAGCGCCTCGCCTTTGTCCTTCTGCGCCAAGAGCGCACGCAACTCGGCCGGACGCGGCAGGCTGCCGACATGGGTCGTGAGGATGCGGTCTTTGCTCAGCATCATGGCAGCGCCACCACATAGCGTTTGTCGATGATGGCGCCGCCGTTGACGTCAGGCTTCACCATGCCTTGCGACTTGTACCAGGCAATCTGGCGCATGACGTCCTTCACGTTGACGCGCAATGTGGGATCGACATAGGCGATGCCGAGCCGCACCGCCTCGGGTTTCTGGTCGACGTGGCGCGCGATGAGCTCGAGCATCGCTTGCGCGGTGGGCCCGTCCTTCGGCCGCTCGTCGGGGCCGATGAAGGCGTCGTGATAATCCTGCGCCGCCTTGCGGAAGGCACGGAAGAAGCGCTCGACCTTGTCGCGATTGTCGGCGGTCTTGGTCGCGACGAAGATGGCGCGGTCCTGGAACGGGAACTCGTCGCTCACCCAGCCCAGCACCTTGAAATCGCCGCGGTCGATCGCCGGCACCATCGGCACGGTGACGACGGTGGCGCCGGCATCGGCCTGGCCGCCGGTCAAGGCCGAGACGATGTTCGGCACGCCGCCGAGCGACAGGAAGCGGATGCTGGAGACCGGGAAATTGTATTTTTCCGCCGCGAGCCCGACGGCGTAATGGCCGGGCGTTCCCGTGCCCGTGATGGCGACCGAGTGACCGGCGAGATCGCGCAGCGATTTGAGCCCCGCATCGTAGGCGCGCGCCGATGCAAGCAGCACGACATTGTGGAAGCCGGGCGATTCGCGGCCTTGCGCGCCGATAATGCGCAACTCGCCCTGGCTCGCGAGGTTGTAGAAGCCGGCGGTGATGCCGGTCACGCCGAAATCGATGGCGCCCGAGGCGACTGCGACCGCAACCGGCTGCGCCGCATCGAAGAACACCATTTCGGGCTCGAATCCTTCGGCCGCGAAATAGCCCTTGTCGATGCCGATGAAGATGGGCCCGGCGCCCGCCGTCTTGATCGCGCCGATCTTGAGGGGCTCGGCCCGCGCGCCGGTCGATGCGAACAGGAAAAATGTCGCCAGCATGAAAAGCAGCGCGCGTCTCCACCCCCCACCCTTGCCCTCCCCCTCAAGGGGGGAGGAGATTTCCTTACACCTCCCTCCCCCTTGAAGGGGGAGGGTTGGGGTGGGGGTGACCGGCGCTTCGATCATGTCCGCCATCATCGCCGCTCCACGACGGGCGTGTGCTTGTCGAGGAAGGCGAGCACGGTGCGGCGCTGCGCCTCGATATGGTCGGGGCCTTTCCAGTCGCGCAGCATCTCGTTGTTGGGCAGCAGCTTCGCGAGCTCAAGGCCCGCCACGGCCGGATGCGGCTTGTCGTTGCCGGGCAGCACGAGGCACGGCGTGGTGCAGTGGCGGACGAAATTCCGCGTCACGCTGAACACGAAATCGCCGCTCCACATGCGCCGCCCGAACGCGCCGAGCGCCGCGCGGTCGAGCTCGGGCCGCGCCTTCACCTGCTCCTCGGTCCAGTCGGCGAAGCCCTCGGAGAAATAAGCCGGGAATTCGGGATTGAGGCCGATCGGATTTTGCAGCACGGCCGCGCTGGTGCGGCCCGGTTCCAATTCGATGAGCTTCAGGCAATAGCTCGAGCCGATGCAGCCGCCGAGCGTATGGCACGACGCGATGCCGAGATGCTTGAGCAATGCGAACTGGTCATGCGCGTACGTGGTCCAGTCGTGATTGGCCTCGATCGCGCCGTTGGAGCGGCCGGCGTTGCGCTGGTCCATGGCGATGACGCGGTAATGCGGCGCCAGCACCTCGATCCAGTCGGACCAGGGGCGCGCGGGCCCGTCCGCGGGCTTGCGCCACATCTCAACGCGCGAGCGCATGCCGCCCGGCGCGAACAGCAGCACGGGATAGCCCTTCCCATGCTCCTCGTAATAGATCTCGGCGTCCGTGAGAGTGAGTATCGGCATAGGCGCCTCCCCGACCGGTTTGGCGCCGAGAATACCAGAAGATCGCTCAGCGCCAATCGAGGCCGATATCGAGCGCCGTGACACTGTGGGTGAGGGCGCCGCTCGACAGGAGATCGACGCCGGTCGCCGCGACCTGCGGCGCCGTCTGCGCCGTGATGCGGCCCGAGGCCTCCGTCACCGCGCGGCCATCGACCATCGCCACGGCGCGGCGCATCTCGTCGAAATTCATGTTGTCGAGCAGCACGGCGTCGATCTGAAGCCTAAGCGCCTCTTCGAGCTGGGCGAGCGTATCGACCTCGACCTCGATCTTGACCAGGTGGCCGATCGAGGCGCGCGCGCGCGCGACGGCATCGGCGAGGCTGCCGCATGCGGCGATATGGTTGTCCTTGATGAGGACGCCGTCGTCGAGCCCGAAGCGGTGATTGAAGCCGCCGCCGACGCGCACCGCGTATTTCTGCAGGGCGCGCAGGCCTGGCGTGGTCTTGCGCGTGCAGACGAGCCGCGCGCGATGCGGCTTGATCGCCGCGACGATGGACGCGGCGGCCGACGCAATGCCGGAGAGATGGCACAGGAAATTGAGCGCGACCCGCTCGGCCGAGAGCATGCCGCGCGTCGGGCCCATGACGGTGGCGATCACCTCGCCTTTCTGGACCGCGCTGCCGTCCAAGCGCGCCACTTCGGCGCGGATCGCCGGATCGATGAGGCGGAAGGCCAGAAGCGCGCAGTCGAGCCCGGCGACGACGCCAGGATTGCGCGCGACGAGCGCGGTCTCGGCGCGAGCGCCCTGCGGCACGATCGCGTCCGTCGTGATGTCGCCGGCGCGGCCCAGATCCTCCAACAGCGCCGCGCGCACCGCGGGCTCGAACATGATCTCGGGAAGGGGCGGCACTTGCATCGCTTTTCCTCCTTCAGAGCGCGAGCATGCGCTCGACCGCGCGGCGCGCACGCGACGCGGTGGCGGGATCGATCGTCACTTCGTGCGTCATGGTCTCGAGCGCGCGGCGGATGTTGGAAAGCGTGATCCGCTTCATGTGCGGGCAGAGATTGCACGGCCGCACGAACTCGGTCTCGGGATGGACGAGCGCGACGTTGTCGCTCATCGAGCATTCGGTCATCAGCACGACGCGCGCCGGATGGTGCATGCCGACATAGTCCGCCATCGCCGCGGTCGAGCCGCAAAAATCGGAGGCGGCGACCACCTCGGGCGGGCATTCCGGATGGGCGAGCACGACGACGCCGGGATAGCGCCCCCGCAGTTCGGCGATCTCGGCTGCGGTGAAGCGTTCGTGCACCTCGCAATGACCGCGCCAGGCGACGATCTCGACCTTGGTCTCGGCCGCGACGTTTTGCGCGAGATATTCGTCGGGCAGCATGATGACGCGCGGCGCGCCCAGCGATTCCACAACCCGCTTCGCATTGCCCGAGGTGCAGCAGATGTCGCTCTCGGCCTTGACCGCGGCCGAGGTGTTGACGTAGCTCACCACCGGCACGCCGGGATAACGCTGCCGCATGAGCCGCACGTCGTCGGCCGTGATCGAGGCGGCGAGCGAGCACCCGGCCGCGAGATCGGGCATCGAGCACGGTCTTTTCAGGATTGAGCAGCTTCGCCGTCTCGGCCATGAAGTGGACGCCGGCCAAGACGATCACCCGCGCATCGGTGCGCACGGCCTCGCGCGCGAGCGCGAGACTGTCGCCGGTGATGTCGGCGACGCAGTGATAAATCTCCGGCGTCTGGTAATTGTGCGCCAGGATGACGGCGCGGCGCGCGCGCTTCAGCGCGAGAATGGCGTCGATGTCGCCGGCGAAAACTCCCCACTCGACCGGCGGGATCGCGCGGGCGACCCGGTCGTAGAGATGCCGCGTGCGGGCGAGGACATCGCGCTCCAAACTATCCGGCATGCTGACCCTATATGCTCAATTTGAGCACTCTGCCATTATGCTACGCCTGAGCATAAGGGCATGTCAAGGGTGGACCTTTGCGCATGTCGCTCGCGCATGATTTGACCGGTCCAGGTACCATACGAGTTGACCGATTTTGGAGCCGTTCCAAGGGGGCCGCGACGCGTCTATTCGATCGACCCGCACGGGCTTGGACCGCTGCGCGCCTGGGGAAGGCGCTGACGCCTACGCCGCCGCGGTCGGATTGGGGCTCGTCTCCGACAGCGCGATCATTTTTTGTGCGAGGCGCCGCACGAGCTCCGCGCGCAGCGCCGCGCTTGCCGGATCGTCCCACAGATTGACCATCTCGTCGGGATCGGATTCGGTGTCGTAAAGCTCGCCCCAAGTGGCGCCGTCATAGAGGCTAAGACGGTGGCGCCCGGTGACGAGCGAGCGCATGCGCACGCGGCCCTCGAACGGCGGCTGCGGCCTTTGTCCTTCTTCCTCGACCAGCAGCTCGGCATGGTGTTCGGTCGTTGTCCCGGCGATGAGCGGGCCCATGTCCTTGCCCTGGATGCCGTTGAACGGCGTGACGCCGGCGCGGGCCAGAATGGTCGGCGCGAAATCGATGGCCCCGCACAGCGCATCGCTGCGCTGGCCTTTAGCGCCCGCGGGGTCGCGCCACAGCAACGGCGAGCGGATGATGCCGCGATAATGGATCGGCCCCTTCAGCAGGAGCTGATGGTCGCCCATGAAGTCGCCGTGGTCGGAGGTGAAGATCACCACCGTATCCTCGGCGAGGCCGAGACCCTGGAGACGGGCGAGCACCCGCGCCACGGCGTCGTCGATGAAGCTGATCGAGCCGTAATTGAGCGCGATCGCCTCGCGCGCCTCCTCCTCGGTGCAGGCGAAAAGCTGCGGCGTGTGTTTTTGCGCGCGGCCCTCGTCACGCGCCGCCAAGAGCGCCGCGAGATGCGGCGGCGGCCGGTTGGCGCTCATCCGGAACGAACGCGGCAGCTCGACGTCCGACGGCCGGTACATGTCCCAGTATTTGCCCGGCGGCGTGAACGGATGGTGCGGGTCGGCGAACGAGCAAAAGAGAAAGAACGGCTTTTGGTCGCGCGCCGCTTCGTCCAGCACCTGCTCGCTCATCGCTGCGCAATATGACGTGGGATGAAGCGCCACGGGGAGCCGGGTTCGCCACGCCTGGCGGGCCTTGAACAGCGCCAAGTCCGGCGTCGGGATCGCGTTCTGCGGCCCGATCAGGCGATCGGCGTCGGGCGTTTGCGCGCGCAGCCAGCGGCGGTAATGGCCCTCGATGTCGTCGCCATGATCGACCGTCAGGTACACCTGCTCGAAGCCGTAAAATGGCAGGTCGACGTCGTGCTTTGGGTCGTTGCGCCAGTTGGGCTTCCATTCCTGGTCGTAGTTTCCTTCGCGGACGACCGCCTCGGGCCGGCCGCGGAGATCCGGATCGCGCGGCCAGAACGGCGGGTTGCCGGTCATGTTCTGGAGATGCGACTTGCCGACGAGCGCCGTGCGGTAGCCGGCCGCGCGCAACAGTTCGACGAAGTTCGTAGCCTTCAGCGACAGCGGAATGCCGTTGTGGCGCACGCCGTGCAGCGACGGCATGCGGCCGGTCAGGAGGCTCGCCCGGTTCGGCATGCAGATGGGCGAGGCGACGTGGAACCGGTCGGCGGCAAAACCCTCGGCAGCGAGCCGGTCGATCGCCGGCGTGCGCACGATCTTGTTGCCGTAGCAGCCCAGGTGGTCGGCGCGGAGCTGGTCGGCGATGAAAACGAGGAAATTGGGCCGGGTAGCGGCGGGCATTGTCATCGCCAAGCGATACCCCCGCCTCCGTGCGATGACAAGCCGCCGGCAAATGGTTACACTCCCGGCCTGGGACTAGGATTTGCCCATGGAAGTGATCGTTAACGTCAAGCGCCACGCCTATGGCGAGCTCGAGGTGCTGGAGGATGTCCGCCTCCATCTGCGCAAGGGCGAGATCGTCTCGGTGATCGGACCGTCCGGCTGCGGCAAGTCCACGCTCTTGGGAATCATGGGCGGAATCCTCAAAGCGTCGGACGGCACGGTCCACATGGAGGGCGCGCCGGCCGACGACTGTCTCAATCCGCTGACCTACATCTTCCAGGATTTCGCGCTGCTGCCGTGGCGGACGGTGGCGCAGAACGTGGCGCTGCCGCTGGAGCACCATCGGCTGTCGGCCAAGGAGCGCGCCGAGCGGGTCAAGGACGCGCTGCAGCGCACGAAGCTCGACGAATTCGCGAACGCGCTGCCGAAGCAGCTGTCCGGCGGCATGAAGCAGCGCGTCGGCATTGCCCGCGCGCTCGTCGTGCGCCCAGCCGTGCTGCTGATGGACGAGCCGCTTTCCGCCTTGGATGCGCAGACGCGCGACCTGCTGATGGAGGACTTCCTCGATCTGTGGCTGCGCGAGCGCATTTCCGGCGTCTACGTCACGCACAATTTCCACGAATGCCTCCGGCTTGCCGACCGCATCATGGTGCTGTCGCGCCGGCCGGGACGGATCAAGGAGGTCGTCGAGGTGCGCATCCCCCAGCGCGAGCGCACCCGGACATCGGCGCAGGTCGAGCTTGCCGAACTCGGCAACCGGCTGTGGTCGCTGATCCGCGACGAAGCCTCGAGCGCTGAACGGGAGGTGGTCGATGCTTGAAGATACCATCGCCGCGCCGCGCGCCGGCGTGTCGGTCGCCGACGGGCGGCGCGAGGTTGCCTTCCGCGGCGGCGGCTTCCTGCCGAAGCCGAACGCGCTCCATTCGTGGATCGCGTTCGCGATCGTCATCGCGCTGTGGCAGGTGGCGATCTCGCGGCGCTGGATCGATCCGGTGTTCCTGCCCTCGCCGGTCGCGATCTGCGAGGCCCTTTGGAGCCTCGCGCGCTCGGGCGATCTCTGGGTTCATCTCTCGACTTCGCTGATGCGCATCGGCTCGGGCTGGGTGATCGGCACCGGGCTCGGCCTCGTCGTCGGTGTCGCCATGGGACTTTCCTCGGTGTCGCGCGCGGTCGGCATGCCGATGGTGTCGGCGATCTATCCCATTCCGAAGATCGCGCTCCTGCCGCTCTTCATTCTGTGGCTCGGCATCGGCGAGGCGCCCAAGGTCGTCACCATCGCCTCGGGCGTGTTCTTCCCGACCATCATCGCCACCTTCGCCGGCATCGACAGCGTGCCGCGCAACCTCATCCGCATGGCGCAGAGCTTCAACGTGCCGATGTCCGGCATCATCTGGAAGATCATCCTGCCGTCGGCGCTGCCGGGCATCCTGGCGGGATTCCGCATCTCGATGGCGACGGCGCTGCTGCTCGTCGTAACCGCGGAAATGATCGGCGCGCAATTCGGCATCGGCGCATTCCTGCTCACCGCCGGGAACTTGATGCAGACCGACGACCTGATGGCTGGCGTCGTCATCCTGTCGATCCTGGGCCTCGGCCTCGGCGCGATCCTGACGCTGTCGGAAAAGGCGTTCCTGTCCTGGCGCTGAGGACGTGCCGCGGAACGAGCTCGACCAGGACATAGGGCCGGAAGTTCCCGGCTGGACGGCGCGGCCGCCGCCGCCGCGCACGGCGATGGCGGGCCGCTACGCAACCGTCGCCCCGCTCGATCCCGCGCGCCATGGCGATGCGCTTTGGCAGGCGTTCGCCGAGGACCGTGACGGACGCGGCTGGACCTATCTCCCTTACGGGCCTTTCGCCGACCAGCGCGTGCATCGCTCCTGGCTCGAGGCGGCCGCAGCGCGCGACGATCCGCTGTTCCATGCGGTGATCGATCACGCGAGCGGCACGGCGCTTGGCGTCGCATCATATCTGCGCATCGACCGGGCGAACGGCACGATCGAGGTCGGGCACATCCATTTCGCGCCTGCCCTCCAGCGCACCAAGGCCGCGAGCGAGGCCATGTACCTGATGATGGCGCGCGCGTTCAACGAGCTGGGCTATCGCCGCTACGAGTGGAAGTGCAATGCCTTGAACGCGCCCTCGCGGGCGGCGGCGGAGCGTCTGGGATTCCGCTTCGAAGGCGTGTTCCGCCATGCCCAGGTGGTGAAGGGCCGCAATCGCGACACGGCCTGGTACTCGATCGTCGATGGCGAATGGCCTGCGCTGAGGGCTTCGTTCCGGCGCTGGCTCGATCCGGCGAATTTCGATGCGGCGGGGCGCCAGCGGCAAAGCCTCGCGGCGCTGCGCGGCTGACGACGATGGCGCAGCAGTTCGATCAAGACGCCGCCGCAGCGAGCGAGACGCTGGCCATCGATCTCACCGCCGTGATCGTCGCCGTGACGGCCGAAGAGCCGCGCGTCCTCGCGCTCGACGGCGGGCGCGCGCTGCCGTCGGGTCCGTTCCAGTCGCGCCACCGCAGCCTGCAGCAGGGCGTGCGCGCCTGGGTCGAGGAGCAGACGCGCTATCCCTTGGGCTATGTCGAGCAGCTCTACACCTTTGCCGACCGCGACCGCACACGCGACGAGGCGGGCGGGCGCGTCGTCTCGATCAGTTATCTCGGCCTTACGCGCGAGCGCGCCGGCGCAGCATCAGCCGCTGCCGGATGGCATAGCTGGTACGGCTATTTCCCGTGGGAGGACTGGCGCGCGGGCGCGCCGCCGATGGTGGCCGGCGCGATCCTGCCGCGCCTCGACGCCTGGGCGCGGAGTGCTGCGCCGGACGCCGAGCGCGCGCGGCGCGAGCGTATCGCGGTGAATTTCGCGCCCTCGGTCCGGCAATGGAACGAGGAATTCGTGCTGCAGCGCTACGAGCTTTTGTGGGAGGCGGGGCTCGTGCCGGAAGCGGGCGAGGGCCGGTCCGACCTGCCGCTCGGCATGGCGATGACGCACGACCACCGCCGCATCCTTGCGACCGGCATCGCGCGCCTCAGGGCCAAGATCAAGTATCGCCCCGTCGTGTTCGAGCTGATGCCGGCTGCCTTCACGCTCCTGCAATTGCAGCGCACGGTCGAGGCCTTGGCGGGACGGCGCCTGCACAAGCAGAATTTCCGCCGCCTGATCGAGAGCCAGGGCCTCGTCGAGGAGACCGGCGAGGTCTCGACCGGGACCGGCGGACGGCCGGCCAAGCTGTTCCGCTTCCGCGGCGAGGTGGTGGTCGAGCGCACCGCCGCCGGCACGAAGCTGCCGCTCCACCGCTCGGGGTGAGGGCTACGGGTTCAGCGGCTTGACGTAGCGGCGGTCGATGAGGGTGGCGCCGTCGATCGTGTCCTTCAGCATGTTCTGCGATTTGTACCAGGCGATCTGGCGCAGGATGTCGGCTTCATCGAAGCGCGCCTCGGGATCGACATAGGCCACCGCGCGCGCGATCTGGGCCGGGGTTTCGCCGGTGTATTTGGCGATGATGGCAAGCGCCGCGGGCGCGCCCGGACCGTCGCGGCGCGTGCCGTCGGGCGCCGAGAACGCCGCGAAATAGTCCCGCGCGCCGCGGATATAGGCGCGCAGGAAGCGCTCGACGAATTCGGGCCGGTCGTTGGCCGTCAGCGTCGAGACGAACACGCCGCCGGCCTGCCACGGCGTCTCGTCGCCAACCCAGCCGATGAGCTTCGCCGCACCCTTGTCGACCGCGGCGATGCCGGGCGTGGCAGCGAGCATGCCGGCATCGACCTGGTTCCCCGCGAGCGCCGACACGATGTTCGGAAAGGATTGCAGCGGCACGAGCCGGATGCTCTTGAGGTCGAAGCGGTACTTCTCGGCCAAGAGCCCCAGCGCATAGTGGCCGGGCGCGCCGATCTGGGTGATGGCGAGCGAATGGCCGGGCAGGTCCCTGGGCGCGACGAGGCCCGCGGCAAAGGCGCGGTTCGAGGCGAGATAATTGATATTCTGGTAAGAGGGGATGTCGCGGCTTTGCCCCGCGACGAGGCGCAGCTCGCCCTGTCCCGCGAGCGCATAGAACCCGGCCGTCAGCGCCGACACGCCGACATCGCAATTCCCGGTCACGACCGCGACCGCCACGGGCTGCGCCGCCTCGAACGGGACGAGCGTCACCTCGAACCCCTCGGCCGCGAAATAGCCCTTCTCGATGGCGATGAAGACGTGGCCCGAGGAGACGGTCCGCACGATGCCGACCTTGATCTCCTCGGCCGGAGCCTGGCGCGGCAGGAGAAGCAGCAAGAGAAGGACGATGAGACGCATGCCCGACCATACCAGAGGGTTGGCAGAGGGGAATTCTTAACTTTCCTGCGCTGCAATCGGGGCGCGCCGCCGCCACCTCCTCGCGGAAGAACATGAAGGACGACCTCTTCAGCCCGATGATCGACACCGGATCGTCGCGCGTGTTCGACTGCAACGGCACGACGCTGAAACTCCTCGCCGACAATCCCGGCGGGGCGGAGCTGTTCTTCCGCCACCCGCGCCTCAACCAGGTCGTGGTGATGAAGCACAGCGTGCTGCCGGTCGAACGCAGCTCGCGGCGCGACCCGCCGGTCGGCACCAAACTCTATTTCCCGTTCAACGAGCGCAGTCCCGGCGAGGGCGGCAGCACCATCTTCCTGCACGACCGCCAGCTCGAGGCGGCGCTCGCCGAGAAATGCGGCCTCAACCGCAACGGCGACCGCGAGGCGTTCGACGAGGATCTGCGGCTCCTGCGCCTCCTGGCGCGGTTGCCGACGCTCGACCCGTTCCTGTTGCGCGACGTGGTCGATGCCGAGTCGATCGCGGTCAACGACCGCTATCTCGACATCAGCGACGAGCAATGGTCGGAGATCCAGGGGCTCATCCAGGAACGCTTCGTGCCGATCGTTCGCGCGGCATACCCCGAGGCCACGGCATCGCGCGTCAAGGTGAAGAAGCTCATCGAGAAACTGTGGGAGGCGAAGGACGAGGAGGCGCTCGCGCCGATCATCGTCACCTTCCGCCTGCCCGAGGACGGCGCGCTCGAGATCCTCTATGCGTGGAAGGTCATCACCTTCTATGCCTATCAGTACCAGCGCCTGAAGCCGGCGCTCATGGAGCTCGCGCGCTGGCTCAAGAACAGCGAGGTCATGGCGGGCATGGGCGCGGGGCCGGCGCGGCACGCGCTGCAGCCGCTGCACTACCGCGTCAGGACCGAGCTCAGGGCGCAGTGGGGCAAGATCGAAGCGATCCTCGCCGACTACGAGGACGGCTACGACAAGATGTTCATCCGCAAGACCGATCCCGCGCCGTTCCTCGCCTTCCTGCGCAATTGCCGCGGCACCATCTGGGAGATCGGCGACGCACTCGGCAAACTCGACCAGGCGGTGGTGTGCTGGGACCGCCTCTCGCGCCGCTATCCGTTGCGCCGCATCCATCCGATGGAGGCGCTGCACGCCGCCTTCTCGCTGCTCGAAGAGATTTTGGGCGCCGACCTCGAGGTCGAGACGGTGTGCGTGCGCTGAGCGGGCGCCCGCGGTTTTCGGGCAAATGCCCATCCATGCCCATCGCGGCCGACGCGCGAACCCCTCCTTTCCGGCCTAACGTCCCGGTCTGACTGCAACATACGTTCATTATCGCCGATTTTCCCGCGTCTCTTACCCGGCCCCAAATCGCCCTTCCGGCTCTCGCGATTACTCCTGGGCCTTTTCGGAGGCCGGAAAATCGGACACGGCCCACAGCGACATGCCGTCGGAATCCCAGTGCACGACGTTGTAGCCCTCGCGCTGGGATTTGGATGGCGCAGCCGCCGAGATAATCGAGCCGGCCGCCACAAGTATTTCTGCACCATCCACCGCGCATGCAGGCCGCCGTCGTCGTGGAGTAGCGGCGCGAAAAATGGAATGTCATTGCGAGCGCAGCGAAGCAATCTCCCCGCAGATTGCTTCGTCGCGTTCGCTCCTCGCAACGACAGCTATCGGGGCGCAGTCGAAGGACGCTGGCTGAACATGCGGCATCCCGGTAGGATCATGAAAAATCCTGGCCGGGAGGGCCGCCATGAACGGGACGCACTTCAAGCTCGCCACTTTTGCCGCGCCGGGCGGCGCCGAGTTCGCAGCGATCGTGCTGGACGATCGGGCGATCGGCATAGCGCCCGCCTACGCCGCGTTCCGCGACACGGACGCCGGACGCCGCCACGCGCTTTCCGACACGCGCTCGCTGCGCGGCCTCGTCGAGGAGTGGGACGCGAATTTCCCGGTGCTGCAGGAGCTCGTCGCGTTCATCGAGACGGAGGGCGTGACGAGCGCGCGTTTTCGGGGCGCGGTGGCGCCGGTCGCGGGCCTGCGCCCGATGGCGCCGGTTGGCCGCCCGGGCAAGATCCTCAACGCCGCGCAGAATTTCCAGGAACACGTCAACGAGATGATCCGCGCCGGCATGTCGCCGGCGGACCGCCAGTTCACCGGCGAGAGATCATCGTCGCATCCCTACATGTTCCTGAAGGCGTCGAGCGCGCTCGCCGGCGCCTTCGACGACATCGAGATCCCGCACGGCACCTCGAAGATCGACTGGGAAGCCGAGCTCTGCCTCGCCATGGGGCGGAAGGCGAAACGAGTCCCGGCGTCGCGCGCGCTTGGACTGCATCGCCGGGTTCATGACCGGCAACGACGTGTCGTGCCGCGACTGGCAGATGCGGCCCGACCGGCCCGGCCTGCGCTCCGACTGGTTCGGCGGCAAGGGCTCCGACAATTTCGCGCCGATGGGCCCCTATCTCGTGCCGCGCGCCTTCGTCGCCAATCACATGAAGCTCAGCATCCACCTGTCGGTCAACGGCGTCACCAAGCAGGACGGCAACACCTCGCAATTCATCTACACGCCCGAGGAGCAGATCGAATTCTCCTCGAGCATCGCGACGCTGGAGCCGGGCGATCTTCTGTTCTGCGGCACCTGCGGCGGCGTGGGCCAGGGCTCGAACACGTTCCTCAAGCCCGGCGACGTGATGGAAACCGAGATCGAGGGGCTGGGCCGCATGAAGAACCGCTTCGTCGCCGAACGGGTGGAGGGCTAGATGCGCGCCGCTGCTGCGGCCGCAGCACTCCTCGCGGCGACATCTCTCGCGCCGGTACACGCTGCCGAGCCGATCAAGATCGGCTGCAGCATGGCGATGACCGGCGGCGTCGCCGGGATCGGCAAGCAGATCCTGATCGCGCTCGAGATCTGGCGCGACCAGGTGAACGAGAAGGGCGGGCTTCTGGGCCGCCCGGTCGAGCTCGACTGCTATGACGATCAGAGCCAGCCGGCCAACGTGCCCGGCATCTACACAAAGCTCATCGACATCGACAAGGTCGACCTGCTGATCGGGCCCTATGCCACCAACATGGTGGCGCCGGCCATCCCCGTCCTCATGCAGAAGGGCAAGATGACGGTCGGCATCCTCGCCAACGCCGCCAACCACGAGTTCCACTATCCGCGCTATTTCTCGATGAACGCCACCGGGCCCGATCCCGAGCGCTCCTATTCGACCGGGTTCCTGGCGGTCGCGGGCGCGCAGACGCCCAAGCCGCAGTCGATCGCGCTCGTCGGCGCCGACGCCGAATACGGGCGAAACGCGATCGAGGGCACGCGCAAGAACGCCGCCGACCTGGGCTACAAGGTCGTGTACGACCACTACTACCCGCCCACCATCAACGACTGCGCGCCGATCCTGCGCGCGGTGCAGGAGACCAATCCCGACATCGTGTTCGTGGCGGCATATCCGCCCGACACCGTGTGCATGGTGCGCGCCGCGCACGAGATCAATCTCAAGACCAAGATTTTCGGCGGCGCGCTCGTCGGATTGAGCATCACCAGCGTCAAGCTGCAATTGGGCCCGCTGATGAACGGCATGATCAACAACGTCGTGTTCGCGCCGGCCAAGACCCTCATGTCGCCCGAGGCCGAAGCGCTCATCTCCGCCTATCAGACGCGCGCGGCGAAGGAGCAGGGCGTCGATCCCTTGGGCTATGTCTTTCCGCCGTTCGGCTATTCCGCGGGCCAGGTGCTGGCGGCGGCCGTTACCGCGACGCAAAGCCTCGACGGCGCGAAGCTCGCGGAGTGGCTCCACACCCATCCGGTCAAGACGGTCCTGCGCGAGCTCTCGTTCGGGCCGGACGGCGAGTGGACCGAATCGGGCCGGCTCTTCACCCAGTTCCGCCACGTCGTGCCGAACGACATCGACCAGTTCCGCAACACCGATCACGAGGCGATCGTGTGGCCGGCGAAATACAAGACGGGCGACTTCATCTATCCCTACGACAAGGCGAAGGAGTAACGGAGCCGCACCGCCACTCGTGAACGATAAGACATTTTTGGAGGAAACAAATGAAGACGATCCTCACACTCGCGGTGGGCGCCGCCCTGACGGCCGGCGCGGCCCAGGCGGCGGAGCCGATCAAGGTCGGCTGCAGCACGTCCATGACCGGCGGCGTCGCCGTCAACGGCAAGCAGGTGATGATGGGCTTCGAGCTGTGGCGCGACGATGTGAACGCCAAGGGCGGGCTTCTCGGCCGCCAGGTGGCACTCGACTGCTATGACGACCAGAGCAATCCCACGCTCATCCCCGGCATCTACACGAAGCTCATCGAGGTCGACAAGGTCGATCTCGTGATCGGGCCCTACGCCACCAACATGGCGGTGCCCACGATCCCGATCCTCATGCAGCACAAGATGACGACGATCGCCGTGACCGCGCTCGCAGCGAACAGCCAGTTCCACTATCCCGGCTACTTCGTCATGCTGTCGAGCGGTCCCGATCCGCGGCACGCCTTCTCGGAAGGATTCTTCCAGATCGCGAGCGCGCTCGATCCGAAGCCCAAGACGATCGCGCTGGTCGGCGCGGACGCCGAGTTCGCCAAGAACTCGATCGACGGCGCGCGCGACAATGCCAAGAAGGCGGGGCTCGAAATCGTCTATGACAAGGCCTATCCGCCGAATACGACCGATTTCGGGCCGGTCCTCCATGCCCTCGAGGCGACGAGTCCGGACATCATCTACGGAGCCGGCTACAACCCGGACACGGTCGGCCTGATCCATGCCGCGCACGAGACCGGCCTCAAGACCAGGATGTTCGGCGGGACGATGATTGCACTCGCCTCGACCGCCGGCCGGATGCAGCTCGGGCCGCTTTCGAACGGCATCGTCTATACCGACGCATTCTCGCTGGGCTTCGATTTCCCGGGCCTCAGGGACGTGCTGGCGCGCTATCAGGAACGCGCGGTGAAGGAAGGCACCGATCCGATCGGCTACAGCTATATTCCGTTCGCCTATGGCGCGGGCCAGATCCTGGGCGATGCGGTGAAAGCCGTGGGCAGCCTCGACAACGAGAAGATCGCGCAATACATCCACGCCCACAAATTCGAAACCATCGCCGGCCCGATCTCGTTTACCGCCGACGGCGAGTGGACCGAGAACCGCATGATCGTCGAGCAGTTCCAGCATATCGAGAAGGGCACGCTCGACGAATTCAAGGATCCGAAGCACGTCGTCACGCTGTGGCCGCCGCAATACAAGGACGGCAACCTGATCGCGCCCTACGACGCGTCGAAATAGGAGGGCACGCCATGCGGACCGGATGGACGCACGCCGCCATCGCCGCCGCCGCGCTTTTCCTCGCGGCGGCGGCGAGTGCGGCCGAGCCGATCAGGATCGGCTGCAGCATGGCCTTGACCGGCGGCGTCGCCGCCATCGGCAAGCAGGTGCTGGCGGCGCTCGAGATCTGGAAGGACGACGTCAACGAAAAGGGCGGACTCTTGGGCCGGCCCGTCGAGATCGTCTATTACGACGACCAGAGCAATCCCTCGAACGTGCCGCCGATCTATACGAAGCTGATGGAGGTGGACAAGGTCGATCTGCTGATCGGCCCCTATGCCACCAACATGGTGGCGCCCGCCATTCCGGTCATAGCCGCGCACAACATGACGACGGTCGGCATCCTCGCCAACGCCGCCAACAGCAAGTTCCACTATCCGCGCTATTTCTCGATGCTGTCGTCGGGGCCGGAGCCGGAGAAATCGTTCTCGACCGGCTTTTTCGAGCTGGCGCTGCGGCACAAGGACGATCTCAAGACCGTGGCGATCGTCGGCGCCGACGCCGAGTTCGCGCAGAACGCGATATCCGGCGCGCGCGCCAATCTCAAGACGCTGCCCTTCACCACCGTGTTCGACAGATCCTATCCGCCCGACACGACCGACTATGCGCCGATCCTGCGCGCGCTCCAGGCGACCAATCCCGATATCGTCTATGTCGCGGCATATCCGCCCGATTCCGTCGGCATCGTGCGCGCGGCGAGCGAGATCGGCCTCAAGCCGAAAATGTTCGGCGGCACTCTCATCGGCCTCATCATCACGGCGGTGAAGATGCAATTGGGGCCGCTCATGAACGGCATCGTCAATACCGAGGCGTTCCTTCCGGTGCCGAGCGTGATGACGCCCGAGCTCAGGAACCTCCTCGACAAATACGCGGCCGTGAGCGCCAAGGAAGGGCTCGATCCCCTGGGCTATGCCTTTCCGCCCTTCGGCTATGCCGCGGGACAGGTGCTCGCCGATGCGGTGACGGCGACGGGCGGCCTCGACCAGGACAAGATCGCGCAATATATCCACGGCCACGAGTTCCACACCGTCTTGGGACCGATCGACTTCGGGCCGGACGGCGAGTGGACGAAGCCCGGCCAGTTCGCTGTGCAGTTCCAGCACGTGACCGGCAACTCGGTCGATCAGTTCCGCGATCTCTCGCACGAGCTGATCGTGTGGCCGGACGAGAAGAAGACGGGCGACTTCGTCTTCCCCTACGCCGCCGCGAAGACTCCCTGAACGGGCCTGCGTCTCACGCCGGCCCAGTGTTCTAAGCGCACTCCGCGCCGAACATCCCCGCGCGCATTGCAAGCAGTACATGCCGAGGCTCCGCTTGTCGCGGCCCACGCGCACGCGTAGCGCTGTTGACGACGACACTGCGTTTTTTGAAAGGACTAGTTGTGACAAAAACCGCGATTTCTGTGCTGGGCCTCGGCGTTCTCGCACTGGGACTCGGCCTTCCTTCGCTTGCTCTTGCCGACGAGACCGCGCCGCCTCAGCAAGTGGCGGCGCATCCCTCGCAGCAGCAGCCGGACTATCTCGGCGGTAGCAGCACCTACAACCCCAACAAGGTGCCGCCCTGGTCCTCGCTGCGGAACGGCGACGGCGATCCGGTCGATCCGGCGACGGGCGTGACGGCCCCGGGCTACGGCGGCAACCAAGGCGGCGGCTGAGTGTTTGGGGCGGCGCGGCCACGGCGCCGCCCCACTTCCTAAGACTCGCCGGCGGCGAGCGGCGGCGCGATCGCTTCGAGCGAGCGGCCTTCGGCGTCGACGCCGATGCGCCACTCGACGATCGCCGCCGCCGCCATCAGCGCCGCGGCCGCGGCATAGCCCTCGAAGATGTACCAGCGCGAGCCAACGCCGATGAGCTTGCCGAAGAGCCACGGCGCCGCGATCCCGCCCGCCGCCGTGCCGATCGCGTAGAAGCACGAGATGGCGAGCGCCCGCGTTTCGAGCGGGAAGATCTCGCTCGCGGTGAGATAGGCCGCACTCGCCGCGGCCGAGGCGAAGAAGAAGATGGCGCACCAGGCGAGCGTCTGCGTCGTAGCGTCGAGCGCGCCTATGGCGAACGCATAGCCGGTTCCCGCCAGGAGCGCGCCCGAGACGAGATAGGTCGCCGAGATCATCGCGCGGCGCCCGATCGTGTCGAAGAACCGCCCGAGCAGCAACGGCCCCAAAAAATTCCCGGCGGCGAGCGGCAGGAGATAGAGGCCGGTATCCTTGGGCGCCACGCCATAGAACCGGTTCAGCACCAAGCCATAGGTGAAGAAGAGGGCGTTGTAGAGGAACGCCTGCGCCAGCATCAGCACGACCGCGAGGAACGAGCGCGCGCGATAGCGGCCGAGCATCGCGCTCGCCACTACGGCGAAGCCGAAGCTCGCCCGCGGATGGACGACCAGATGCTCGCCCTCGATGGGCGGCAGTCCGTGCCCCCATGAGGCGACGCGGCGCTCGATCTCGGCAACGGCCGCCTCGGCGGATTCGGATTTGCCGTGCGTCACGAGCCAGCGCGGGCTTTCCGGCACTGCACGGCGCAGCGCCAGGATGACGAGGCCCAGGACCGCGCCGATGCCGAAGCCAAAGCGCCAGCCGAGATCGACCGGCAGCACCGCGGGATCGAGCAGGACGAGCGTCGCCGCCGCGCCCGCCGCCGCGCCTAGCCAATAGCTGCCGTTGACGATGAGGTCGATGCGGCCCCGGATGCGCGCCGGCATCAGCTCGTCGATCGCCGAATTGATCGCGGCATATTCGCCGCCGATCCCGGCGCCGGTGAGCGCCCGGAACAGCGCGAAGCTCCAGAAATTCCACGACAGCGCCGACAACGCCACGCCCGCGAGATAGACCGCGAGCGTCAGATAGAACATGCGCTTGCGCCCGAACCGGTCGGTCAGCCAGCCGAACGCCAGCGCCGCGGTTACCGCGCCCGCGACATAGAACGAGGCAACGGCGCCGATCTCCTCGGGCGACAGGCCGAGCGTGCGCCGGTCCTGCAGCACCGCGCCGACCGCGCCGACGATCGTCACCTCGAGCCCGTCGAGAATCCAGGTGATGCCCAGCGCCGCGACCACGAGGGCGTGGAAGCGCGACCACGGCAGACGGTCGAGCCGCGCCGGAATCTGGGTCGCAACCGAAGGCGCAGCCTTCCGCCCGCCGTCCGCCATCGCCGGTCCCGAACCTCCCCTGCCGGGGGAAACGCCGGCGCGGCCGATCCCTCCGGCCCACTCAGCGCGTGGGACACATCCCACGCGACCCGAATCGGGCGGTGCGTCTAGACTCCCGGCCGGGTCGATCGCTTGGACGCGCGGCTCAGACGCGGCCGGGGACAGGAGGAAACATGGCGAGCCAACAGGTTCTCGACATCTCGCGGTTCATCGACGAGCGCAAGATGAACCGTTTCAACGCGCTGATCGTGATCTTCTGCTTTTTCATCATCCTGTTCGACGGCTACGACATCGGCACGGTGGGTTCCGCCGGGCCGTCGCTCGTGAAGCTGTGGGGCTTGAAGAGCATGGCGGCGCTCGGCACGGCGTTCAGCGCCGCGCTGTTCGGCATCCTGTTCGGCTCGCCCATCCTCGGCTGGATCGGCGACCGCCACGGCCGCAGGAACGCGATCGTGCTGTCGTGCCTGACGATCGGGATCTTCAGCCTGCTGACCATGGGGGCCACCTCGCTGGAGAGCCTGGCGGCCTACCGCTTCTTCACCGGCATCGGCATCGGCGGCATGTTGCCCAACACCATTGCCTTGAACGCCGAGTTCGCGCCCAAGCGCGCCCGCGCCACCATGATCATCCTCATGTTCACCGGCATCACCTTTGGCGGCGCGGTGCCGGGACTGATCGCCGGCAGCCTCATCCCGGCCTATGGCTGGCAAGGGCTGTTCTTCATCGGCGGCTTGGCGCCGCTCGTGGTCGGCATCGCCGCCTTTTTCTGGCTCCCGGAATTGCTGAAGCATCTCGTCGTCAAGGCCGGGAAGCGCGACCAGGTCGTGCGCACTCTCAAGGCGATGGATCCGGCGCTCGTTGTCGGCCCGCACACGCGCTTCGTCCTCGCCGACGAGAAGGTCTATGCGAAATTTCGCCCGGCCCAGCTTTTCCAAGAGGGGATGCAGTGGATTACGCCGCTCCTCTGGCTGTGCTTCGTCTGCAATCTGATGTCGTTCTATTTCATGAACCAGTTCCTGCCGACGGTGCTCGCCCAGGCGCACGTTCCGCTGTCGGACGCCTATCTCAGCACGTCTGTATTCCAGATCGGCGGCACGATCGGCGGGCTCGCGCTGAGCCGGCCGATCGACAAGATGGGGCTGATGCCGGTCTGCGCGCTGTTCGTCCTGTCGCTCGCGATCGCGCCCTTCACCGGCTTTGCCACCGGCGCCAGCGAATTCCTGCTGATGAGCGTCATTTTCCTGTGCGGCTTTACGCTTCTGGGACTGCAGTTCGGGCTCAACGCGACCTCGGCAATGATCTATCCGACCTCGATCCGCTCGAACGGCTCGGGCTGGGCGTTCGCGATCGGACGCTGCGGCGCGGTCGCCGGGCCCTATGTCGCCGGCGTGCTGATCGACATGCATCTTGCCGTGCAGCAGCTCTATCTGGCGCTCATCGTTCCGCTCGCGATCGGCACGATTGCAAGCTTCGTGCTGGCGCGGCTCTATTACGTGCGCTTCGCCGGGATGGGGCTTGGGCAGCGCGAAACGCTCGACGCCGCGGCGAGGGGCTAGCCCAGCTCTGCCAGCAGCTCGGCGGTGTGCTCGCCGAGCTGCGGCGGCGCCGCGTTCGCCTGGCGGGGCCGCGCGCCGTCGGCGAGGATCGGGCAGGCGATCGTGACGATGTGCCCCTCCTGTGGGTGCTCGAGCGCGAGCGCCGTGCCGAGCGCCTTGACCTGCGGATCGGCGAGCGCCTCGGCGAGCGTGTTTATGGGCGCGAACGGCACGTCGGTGCCGTCGAGGCGGGCGAGCCATTCCTCGCGCGGCCGCGCCGCGAAGCGCCCCTGCAACTCGCTTTCGAGCGCGCGGAAATTGGCGACGCGGCTCTGGTGCGTCGTGAAGCGCGCGTCCTGGCCCAGCTCGGGCGCTTCGAGCGCGCCCAACAACTCCTGCCAGAATTTCTCGCGCGTCGAAAGCTGCACCGCGACGAGCCTGCCGTCGCCACAGCGGAAAGCGAAGGATTGCGAGCGGCTGACGCGGCTGAACCGGTCGCCCGGTATCCCGGCGCAAGTGTAGTTCGTGTAGGCGTCGTGCACGAACGCCATCGAGGCTTCGAGCATGTTGACCTCGATGCGGCGCCCCTTGCCGGTGCGGCCGCGCTCGACGAGCGCGGCAAGGATGCCGCTTGCCGCATACATGCCGGTGACGTTGTCGGTGATGGTGGGGCCGAAGCAGTGCGGATCCGCGGGATCGACGAACAGGCTCCAGATGCCGGACAGCGCCTGGCCGACCGCGTCGAAGGCCGGCCGCTCGCGATAAGGCCCCGTCGTGCCGAAGCCGGTGATCGAGCAATGGATGAGGCGCGGATTCTGCGCGCGCAGCGCTTCGGAATCGAGCCCGAGCTTTTCCAGCGCGGCCGGGCGGAAATTGTCGATCAGCACGTCGGCGCGCGCGGCGAGCTTGCGGAAGACGGCGCGGTCCTTCTCGGTCGCGAGATCGAGCACGAGGCTCTTCTTGTTGCGGTTGTACGCGACGAAGGTCGCGCCGTAGGTTCCGCCATGTCCGCGCCGGAACGGGTCGCCGCCGGGCGGCTCGACCTTGATCACGTCGGCGCCGAGATCGGCCAGCATCATGCCGGCCAAGGGCGCGGTGATGAAGGCGCCCATGTCGATGACGCGAATTCCCTCGAGCATGGTCCCCCTCAATGGATGGTCTGGCCGCCGTCGGCGAGCACTGTCGCGCCGTGCACGAAGGACGCGGCGTCGGACACGAGAAAGGCTGCGACATTGGCGATCTCGCGGCACTCGGCGAGCCGGCCCAGCATGACCTGGCGCTCGAGCGCCGCGCGGCTCGTGAGGCCGCGCTCGAGATACGACGTAAAGCGCGGCGACAGCGTCGGGCCCGGGCAGAGCGCGTTGACGCGCAAGCCCTTCGTGCCCCAATCGACCGCAAGCTGCCGCGTCAAATTCACGACCGCGCCCTTGGCCGCGCAATAGGCCGGCATCCCGGCATTGCCGATGACGCCGAAGCTCGACGCGACGTTGAGGATGGACGGCGCCTTCGCCTTGAGCAGCAGCGGGATGAAGGCGCGGCACATGAAGAACACGCTGTCGAGATCGACCGCGCGAATGGCGTTCCATTTCTCGGTCGAGAGATCGGTGATGCGGCTCCGGAAATTGTCGCCGGCATTGTTGATGACGGCCTTGACCAGGCCGCGCGCCTCGGCCCAGCGCGCAAGCTCCGCAACCCGATCCTCATCCGTCACGTCGGCGGCAAAAATCTCGCACGCCCCGCCTTTCGCGCGGACGAGCGCTCTCGTTTCCTCGAGCTTCGCCGCGGTGCGCCCGACGGCAGCGACGGTCGCGCCCAGTTCGCCCAGCACCTCGGCGCAGGCCTGTCCTATGCCGCCGCCGGCCCCCGTCACCACGACGATCTCGCCCGCGAATTTGAGCGCTTCGAGCATGGCGGCCACTCTATCGTTCCGGGGAACGGCGTGCCAGCTTACCCCCACCCCTGCCGATCCGCGGGCTTGCCGACCGCGACTGTCGCGGTTTCGCCCCCTCGCCGCCGGGGCTCTGCCGGCGAACCCCTAAAAAACGCTGCAATCGTGTGACCTGGATCACCGATTCGGCAAAAAAACCCGTCCCGTGTGAACCACCTCACAGAGGCTGGAGGCCAACCCTGCTTTTATGGCGAATGACAGCCGCGTCTTGGAGCGCGGCACGGGAGACAGGGGAAGTCCGATGAACGCCGCCGCTTTCGAAACCGATCGCCAAGCCCCGCGCCAGAATTTGCCGGCGCGCTTCGCGGGCACGATCGCGCGGTTTCCGGTGCCGGGCGAGGCGGCGCTGCGCCACCGCCGCCTGATCGAGGCGGTCACGAAGGGCCGCGACACCAAGTCCTTTCTCGAGCTGTTCAATTATTTCGCGCCGCGCCTCAAAGCCTACATGAAGAAGCTCGGCACCACCGACGAGCTGGCCGAGGAGCTGGTGCAGGACGTGATGTTCACGGTTTGGCGCAAGTCGGACAGCTACGATCCCGCCAAGTCGGCCGTCAGCTCGTGGATTTTCACGATCGCCCGCAACCTGCGCATCGACGCGCTGCGCCGCGAGCAGCGCCGCGCCTTCGACCCGGCCGAGCCGCTGCTCGAGCCGACCCCGGTGCCGCAGCCCGACGCGCGCCTCACCGTCGCGGACGAGCAGAAGCGCGTGCGCACCGTGCTCGAGGCGCTGCCGCAGGAGCAGGCGGCGGTGGTCAGCCTCGCCTTCTACGAAGGCAAGTCGCACGGCGAGATCGCGTGCCACCTCGCCATCCCGCTCGGCACCGTCAAGTCGCGCATGCGGCTCGCGTTCCAGCGGCTGCGCGAGGCGCTCGATCCCGCGGCCCCTTCGGTTCCGGCGCGCGCCGCCGCCTGAGCGCGGCGCGGCCTCAGTGCGTTAATTCCTCGAGCCCGTCGCGGTCCAGGATCGCGATCGAATTGTCGTCGATGCGGATGACGCCGCGGCGCTGCCATTCATTGAGGCATTTGTTGACGCTCTCGCGCGCGGCGCCGACCAAATTGCCGAGGTCGCGCTGCGACAGGGCCTTGCCGCCGCCGGTGGGCTCGCTTTCCATGCGCAGGAGCGCCTTGGCGAGGCGGGCCGGCAGCTGCATGAGCGAGACCTCGGCGGCGTGCTGGGTATTCTCGCGGAAGCGGTCGCACAGCACCTCGACGATGCGGGGCCAGGCCTCGGGATGGCGCTCGAGGAACACCATGACCTCGCGCCGCTCGAGCACGGCGAGGCTGCAGGCGGTCATCGCCGTGGCGTCGGCCGAGCGCTCCTTGCCATCGAGGAGGGCGATCTCGCCGAACACCTCGCCGGGATAGAGGATCGCCAGCAGCAGCTCCTTGCCCTCGGGCGAGGAAATGCTGATCCGCACCTGGCCCGAGAGCACCGCCATCATGCTCGAGCCGGGCGCGCCCATGCGGAAGATCGTGTCTCCGGCGGCGAACCGGCGGATATGGGCGCGGCTTACGAGCTGGTCCCGCTCCTGCGAGCCAAGCCCTTGGAACAGAAAGCAGTTTGCCAGCAACCGCCGGGCATCCTCGGCCGGCCTCCGCGTCGGAGTCTCCATCGCGACCCCCGCTACCCTCGCCTTTTGCTCCATCGCACATACAGGAGCCGACCGAAAGTTTCAATCGCAGCGCCCGTTGCCCCAGGGCGGCGAACGGTCTAGACAGGGCGCCCCAACCCGCCGGGTTCAAGGGATTCATGGCACAGACGACCGCGGCGAGCGGAACGGCGGCGGCGCGAAGCCGCGCCCAGAAGCTGCTGTTGCTTGGCGCGCTCGGCGTCGTCTATGGCGACATCGGCACCTCGCCGCTCTACACGATCAAGCAATGCTTCATCGCGCTCGGCCGGGTGACGCCGTTCTCGGTCTATGGCGTGCTGTCGCTCATCACCTGGGCGCTCATGGTCATCGTCACGCTCAAATACGTGACGGTGATCATGCGCGCCGACAACCGCGGCGAGGGCGGCATTCTGGCGCTGACCGCGCTCGCGCTCCGCGCCGGCGAGGGCAAGTCGCGAGCTGCGCTGGTGGATTCTGGCCGCCGGACTTCTGGGCGCGGCTCTCTTTTATGGCGACGGCGTCATCACCCCGGCCATTTCGCTTTTGGGCGCGGTCGAGGGACTGAAGGTCGCGACGCCGTTCTTCGACCCCTATGTCATCCCGATCAGCGTCGTACTCATCGTCTTGCTGTTCATGTTCCAGCGCGGTGGCACCGCGCGGGTCGGCGGTGCGTTCGGGCCGGTGATGATCCTGTGGTTCTTCACGATCGGGATTCTCGGCCTCATCGAGATCGTGCGCCAGCCCGACATCGTGAAGGCGCTCAACCCCTATTACGGCGTCGCGCTGCTTCTCTGCCGACCCGGCGAAGGGGCTGGCGCTTCTGGGCGCCGTGGTGCTGGCCTTCACCGGCGTCGAGGCGCTTTACGCCGACATGGGCCATTTCGGGCGCCGGCCCATTCGCGTCGATTGGCTGAGCTTCGTGTTTCCGGCGCTGCTCCTCAATTATTTCGGCCAGGGTGCGCTGCTGCTGCATTCGCCGGCGGCGCTCGACAATCCGTTCTACCGTCTGGCGCCCGACTGGGCGCTTTATCCGATGGTGGTGCTGTCGGCCGCGGCGACGGTGATCGCCTCGCAGGCGGTGATCTCCGGCGCCTTCTCGATGACGCGGCAGGCGGTACTGCTGGGATACCTGCCGCGGTTCGACATCAGGCACACGTCGGAATCCGAAATCGGGCAGATCTACGTGCCCAAGATCAATTTGTTCCTGCTCGTCGCGGTGCTGGCGCTGGTGCTGGGCTTCAAGAGCTCCGACAATCTCGGCGCGGCCTACGGCGTCGCCGTCACCGGCACGATGACGCTCACGACGATTCTGGCGCTTGTCTATGCGACGGCGGTCGCCGGCTACAACAAGCTCATCGCCGGATCGGTGTTCGGATTCTTCCTGATCGTCGATCTCGTGTTCTTCAGCTCGAACCTGCTGAAGGTCGTCGAGGGCGGCTGGTTTCCGCTGGTCGTCGGGCTCGTGCTGTTCCTTCTGATGACGACGTGGATAAGCGGGCGCGAGCGGCTTCTGGTCGAGCGCTGGCGCGAGGCGCTGCCGCTCGAGACCTTCCTGCAGACCTTGCGGCCCGACCGGCCGCTGCGCGTTTCCGGCACCGCCGTGTTCATGGTGCCCAATTCCGACATCGTGCCGCCGGCGCTGCTGCACAATCTGAAGCACAACAAGGTGCTGCACGAGCGCGTCGTGCTGATGAAGGTGGACACCGAGGACATCCCGCACGTGCCCGATTCCGAGCGCATCGAGATGCAGCATCTCGAACATAACTTCCACGCCATCACCGTGCATTACGGCTTCATGGACGAGCCCAACATCCCGCGCACGCTGGCGCAGCTCCGCCTCATGCAGTTCCGCTTCAATCTGCTCGACACGTCGTTTTTCGTCGGGCGCGAAAAGGTCGTGATCGGCCGGCACTCGCCGTTCTGGGACTGGCGCAAGCGCCTCTTCATCTTCATGCACCGCACGATGCTGAGCGCCACCGAATATTTCCGCATTCCCTCGAACCGCGTGGTCGAGCTCGGCGGCCAGGTCGAGATTTGACTTAGGCGACGAAGCGGCCGGCGCTGCGCTCGGCGTCGAGCGGCGCCAGGTCCTTGAGCACGTGGCGGCACAATTCCTCGTGCGCGCCGCCTTCCGCGAGCGCACGGAGCGAGGGCGGGAAAACCTCGTCCGAGGCAAAGGCGAGACCGCTCAGCGCGATCGCCGGATCGGGCCCGTCCTGCGTCAGCGGCAGCAGCAATTGCAGCGCGCGAAGCCGCCGGCCCGCGCCCCATTGGAACTCGCTCTCGGCGAACACCGGCGCGCGCTCGGCATAGACGAGGCGATAGAGGGAGCCGAGCTGGTCGAACCAGGCGCCGCGCATCTCGCCGTCGAGAAAGCGCCCGGTCGGGTCCGAGCCGAGGCGCTTTACCACCGCCGTGCCGACCAGGCGAAAGCGCACATGCGTGCCGCGGTCGAGGAGATCGGCGAGCATGAGGTTCGGCAACAGTTCCGGGCCGATTTCGACGGGATCGATGTCGCGCCGCGAAGGAAGCGGCCGGGTGCCGCGCTTTATCAGCCAATAGCGCAGAAGCGCGAGGAGACGCGGATGGGAAACGGGCAGGGCGGACATCGCGTCACAAAACTCTTCGGGTGCGCACGCGACCCACTGCGCGCGCAGCCAAGTTAATTTTTTCCTAACAGGTCCAAAAGGTTCGTTAATCGGCCCGAAAGCGCGGCGCGACTCGGAATGCGGCCGCCGGAGGGCGTTGCAGGCGGCCCGAATTTGCGGCGAGTCGGATCAGCCTTCGACGGCAGCGAGGCAGCGCGGGCCGGCCGGGAACAGCATGCGCTCGGCCGGGAGCCACAGCGTCACCCGCGTGCCGGCGCCAGGCGCGCTGTCGATGTCGAGGCGTCCGCCATGCAGCTCGATCATGGATTTCGCGAGCGGCAGGCCGAGCCCGGTCCCCTGGTATTTCCGCGCCAGCCGGCTGTCGATCTGGCCGAACGGGCGCAGCGCCTTTTCGATATCGCCGGGCGCGATGCCGATGCCGGTGTCCGCGACGGTGATGCCGAGCCCCTTGTCGTCAAGCTCGGCGCGCAACGCAATGCTGCCGCCCGCCGGCGTGAACTTCACCGCGTTCGAAAGCAAATTGAGCAGCACCTGCTTCATGCGCAGCTCGTCGCACTGCACGAGCGGCAAGGTCAGGGGCATGGCATGGGTGAGGTGCAGGCCCGCGGCGTCGACCCGTTCGCGCATCAGCCGGATGCAGCCCTCGACCACGCTGACGATGTCGACGGCCTCCTCGGCAAGCTCGATCTTGCCGAACTCGACCTTCGAGACGTCGAGCACGTCGTTGATGAGCTTCAGGAGATGGAGGCCGCTGTCGCGAATGTCGGCGGCGTAGTCGGCATAGCGCAGATCGCCGAGCGGGCCGAAGATCTCGCCCTTCAGAATGTCGGCGAAGCCGATGATGGCGTTCAAGGGCGTGCGCAGCTCGTGGCTCATGTTGGCGAGGAATTCGCTTTTGCTGCGGCTTGCGAGCTCGGCCTCTTCCTTGGCGCGGCGCAGATCGGCCTCGACGCGCTTCCGCTCGGAAATGTCGAGATAGGTCGCGACCGCGCCGCCTTCGGGCATCGGCGTCACGCGCATCTCGATGGTGCGGCCGTTCGGAGGCGTGAATTCGCGGACGGCGGGCTTGCGGGTCTCGACGACGCGGCGGAAGAAGGCGAGGCCGAGGTCGGCGCTTTCGGCATGGGTCGCGCCGGCACGTTGGCGCACCACATCGGCGATCGTGCGGCCGACGTAGAGATCGCCGGGCGCGTGGCCGAACAGCGAGAACATCCGGTCGTTCCACAGGCGAACGCGCAGCTCGCCGTCGAGCACCAGGAGCCCCTGCTCCATGTTGTCGAGCGTCGCGCGCAGCAACACCGACGTGGCGGCCAGCTCGCGCTGCGCCGCGGCGGCATGCTCCTCGGCGCGCTTCAGGAGCGTGAGGTCGCGGCCGATGCCGCGATATCCGGCGAAGCTCCCGCCGTCGCCGAACAGCGGCAGGCCCGAAAGAGAAAGATGGAGCGGCGATCCGTCGCTGGCGCGGCACACGAGGCGCACGTCGCGGAACGGCAGGCGCGCTTCCAAGACCGCCGTGAGCGGCTGCCAGTCGTCGCCCTCGAGGCCGAGCCCGCGCACCTCGTCGAGGCGCCGGCCGACGAAGTCCTGGCTCCGGCGGCTCTCGGGCAGATGCGTGCTCGAACTCATGCGCGTGAAGCGCAGGCCCGGGTCCATCTCCCAGAACCAGTCGGCAGCGGCTTCGGCGTAGTCTCTAAGCCGCTGCTCTTCCGTTCGTGCGCCCCCCTGGGCGCTGTCGATCGCCATACCCCGCTCCGGCCTCTCGCCCGATTTGGCAGAGATGCTAGGGCCGGACGGTTAAGAAATTAGCCACGCGGGGTTAGGTGCGCTCCAACATCCGGCCGAGCCTGCGCCCGCCGAAGATGTGGACGTGGAAGTGCGGCACTTCCTGACTCGAATCGGGCCCGTGGTTGGCGAGGATGCGGTAGCCGCTTTTGACGAGGCCGAGGGTGCGCGCAACGTGCCCCACCGCGGCGAGGAAGGCGGCGCGTTCCTCGGCCGGGGCCTTCGCCGAGAAATCCTCGAGCGAGACATAGGCCCCCTTGGGAATGACCAGGACATGGACCGGGGCCTGCGGATTGATGTCATGGAACGCCAGGACGTGGTCGTCCTCGTACACCTTCTTGCATGGGATCTCGCCGCGCAGGATGCGGGCGAAGACGTTGTCGGGATCGTAAGCCATCAGAGCCTCCGTCAGCCTCGCGCGGCCTTTTCGGCGATGCCCGAGACGCCCATGCGGGCCTCGAGCGCGCGCCACACGTCCTCGGGCGCGATGCCGCGATCCTGCCACAGCACGAGGAGATGGTAGAGCAGGTCGGCGCTTTCGCCGATGAGCGCGCCCGGCCCTTGCGACAGCGCGGCGACCACCGTCTCGACCGCCTCCTCGCCGAGTTTCCGGGCGATCCGGGGCGTACCCCCGGCGAGAAGCTTCGCCGTATAGGAGACCGCCGGGTCGGCGCCGCGCCGATCCGCGAGGGTGGCGTAGAGCCGGTCGAGAATGCTGCCGTCGATGTCGGGCATGGGGGCCCCCGGAAATTGGCTTCGTTCGGTCAAATCGCAGATCCTGCGTTTGTACGCGCAGGACGTACAATATCTAGGGCGCGTTTATACCCTTGAAATAGGTATCAGCGAAGTGTCCTAAACGCGCCACCTTGAATCTCGATGAAAATTCGCCCGTCACCCGTCTGCTGGGCAAGCTGCCACTCGGCCTCTATAAGCGACAGCCCAGCTTGCACCCGACGGACCGCTTCCGGTTCGTCACATTGAAGCTGTATACGACTGAGGCGTCTTAAGCCTCGGTGAGATATGCCGATGCGCGATGCAATCTGCTTGTGATCTCTGTCTGACGTCACGAGGATCGCAGCGTTCTCCGCGCTCGCCAAGGCGACGAGAATGTCAGGCGAATCCCGCGCGATCACGTCACGCTGGTAAATCACTTCGTGCCCAGCGGTCTGGAGAAGACGGCCCACCGAATCAGGAACGCAGTTGTCGAGAAAGAATCGGAGACGCAGGCGGTCAGCCATCACGCCGCCGCGTGCTTCTCCTCGTGAGCAAGTGCTGCCTTTACGTCTTGCTCGGTCAAATCGGGATATTCTTGAATGATCTGCGCGACACTATAACCAGCATCGTGGAATTGCTTGACAGCCGCTGTCGGGATGCGCGTGCCGGCGATCACAGAGGCATTGCGCACTACTCGACGATTGCGAGTGATTGCCCCGATCTCCTTTTCCTCTCGCATGTTCAATTTCTCAATGGCGCTCTTGGTGTCTGACATGACCTCGGCGAGCACCACCCCCACGACAAATTGCCCGCTCAGGATTTCGCGGGGTTGTCCCGTTTCGGGGTCAGAAAACACCACCTTTTTGTTCAAGACATAGAGAGTTGTTTTGGTCCACCGCTCGTCATCGAGGTGGCTCAACTGCTCGGATACTTGGCGAAGGTGCGGAAGTGGGACGGAAAACTGATTTCGGAGAACATCTAAGACGCGAAGAGCTACCACGTCCTTGAACGAGTAGATTCGGCTAAACGGCATTCTCCGATCTTCCGCGCCGAAGCTGGGCTTGAAAAAATCAGTCTTGTCCCAATACCCAAGCTGCCGCTTGGTGATGCCAGTCAGGCGCTCAACCTGATCTTCGGTGAACGCTGATATGATGGTTCCGGCGTTCATTGCACGATCATTCTAGCCTTTGTCCAACTACCCTCAAAGCCCCAATGATACCTGCGCTCCCCGGTCACGCCGGACCGGGATGCCGGCCTCGGCCAGCCGCGCCTTCGCCTGGGAGATGCGGAAGGTGCCGAAATGGAAGATCGAGGCGGCGAGCACGGCGCTCGCATGGCCGTCGCGGATGCCCTCGACCAGATGATCGAGCGTGCCGACGCCGCCCGAGGCGATGACCGGCACCGTGACCGCGTCGGAGACTGCGCGGGTGAGTTCGATGTCGAACCCTTCGCCGGTGCCGTCGCGGTCCATCGAGGTGAGCAGGATCTCGCCGGCGCCGAGCGATGTCGCCTCGCGCGCCCATTCGACCGCGTCGCGCCCGGTGCCGCGCCTTCCGCCGTGAGTGAAAACCTCCCAGCGCCCGGGCGCCGCCGCCTTGGCGTCGATCGCGACGACGATGCACTGGCTGCCGAATTTTTGCGCGGCCTCGCGCACCAGTTCGGGCCGCGCCAGCGCGGCGGTGTTGATCGAAATCTTGTCGGCGCCGGCGAGCAACAACGTGCGTATATCCTCGACCGAGCGCACGCCGCCGCCCACGGTCAAGGGCATGAAGCACTGCTCGGCGGTGCGGCGCACGACGTCGTAGAGTGTGGCGCGGTCCTCGGCCGAGGCGGTGATGTCGAGGAAGCACAATTCGTCGGCGCCTTCGGAATCATAGAATTTCGCCTGCGCCACCGGATCGCCGGCATCGACCAGATCGACGAAATTGACGCCCTTCACCGTGCGGCCGTCCTTCACGTCGAGGCAGGGAATGACGCGGCACTTCAGCATCGCTGCTCCGCCAAGGCCAGCGCGCGCGCGAGATCGATCCGCCCGTCATAGAGCGCGCGGCCGATGATCGCGCCGGAAATCCCGTCCTTCTCGTGCGCCTTCAGGGCGGCGATATCGGCCGCGGACGAGATGCCGCCCGAGGCGATCACCGGCGTTTTGAGGCGGCGCGCGAGCGCTGCCGTCGCCTCGACATTGGCGCCTTCGAGCGCGCCGTCGCGGTCGATGTCGGTGTGGACGATGGCGGCGGCGCCGGCATCCTCGAAGGCCAGCGCAAGATCGAGCGCGGAAACATCGGACGTGCGCGCCCAGCCCTCGACCGCGACGCGGCCCTGCCTCGCGTCGATCGCCAGCGCGACGCGGCCGGGCCAGGCGCGGCACGCGGCTTTGACGAGCGCCGGATCGGTGAGCGCCACCGTGCCGAGCACGACGCGCGCAGCACCCCGCGCGAGCCAGAAGGAGATGGCGCTTTCGGAACGGATGCCGCCGCCGAGCTGCACGCTGAGCGACGTGGCGCGCAGGATGGCATCGACTGCGGCGCCGTTCCGCGCCTCGCCGGCGAACGCGCCGTCGAGATCGACGACATGGAGCCAGCGCGCGCCCGATGCGGCGAAGCTCTGCGCCTGGGCCGGCGGATCGTCGTTGAAGATCGTGGCGGCGCTCATCTCGCCGCGCACCAGGCGGACGCAGCGCCCGTCCTTCAAGTCGATCGCGGGATAGAGGATCACGGGCGCCAGCCGAGAAAATTGGCGATGACGCGCAGACCCGCCGCCTGGCTCTTCTCGGGGTGGAACTGCACGCCCGCGACATTGCCGCGCGCCACTGCGGCGATCACCGCACCGCCATATTCGACCGTCGCCACCACATCCTCCGCGCGCGCCGGGGAAAAACCGAAACTGTGCACGAAATAGGCGTGGGTCCCGGCCGCAAGCCCGTCGAACAGCGGATGCGCGCGGGCGAACGAAAGCTCGTTCCAGCCCATGTGCGGGATTTTGAGATCCGGATCGGCCGGGTGCAGCGGCACCACCTCGCCCTCGATCCAGCCCAGTCCCGCGACCGTCTCGAACTCGCGCCCGCATGTGGCGAGAAGCTGCATGCCGACGCAGATGCCGAGAAACGGCCGGCCTTTTTTGCGCACCGCTTGCTCGAGCGCGACTTCCATGCCGGAGATCGCGGCAAGACCGCGGCGGCAATCGGCGAACGCGCCCACGCCCGGCAGCACGATGCGGTCGGCGCGCACGACGGTATCGGGATCGCCGGTCACGACGATGCGGTCGTCCCGGCCGAGCTCTTGTGCAGCGCGCTCGAAAGCTTTCGCGGCCGAGCGCAGATTGCCCGAGCCGTAATCGATCACGGCAATGAGCGCCATCAGAGGCTGCCGCCGAGCACGCCTTTGGTCGAGGGAACCTCATCCGCGCGGCGCGGGTCGATCGCCACCGCCTGGCGCAGCGCGCGCGCCAGGCCCTTGTAGCAGGACTCGACGATATGGTGATTGTTCTCGCCGTAGAGATTCTCGACATGGAGCGTCACGCCGGCCGATTGCGCGAACGCCTGGAACCACTCCTTGAACAGCTCCGTGTCCATCTCGCCGAGTTTGGGTCGCGAGAAATTCACCTTCCACACGAGATAGGGGCGCGCCGACATGTCGAGCGCCACGCGCGTCAGGGTCTCGTCCATCGGGATGAGCGCGTCGCCCCAGCGCGCGATGCCGCGCCGGTCGCCAAGCGCCTTCGCCACCGCTTCGCCGACGGCATAGCCGGTGTCCTCGGTGGTGTGATGGAAATCGATGTGCAGGTCGCCCGACGCCTTGACCGTGAGGTCGATCAGGCTGTGGCGCGCGAGCTGCTGCAGCATGTGGTCGAGAAAGCCGATGCCGGTCGCGACGTCGCAGGCGCCGCTGCCGTCGAGATCGACGGAGGCGCTGATCGCGGTCTCGCGCGTCTTGCGCTCGACGCTCGCCGTCCGGCCTTTTTCCTTCGCTTTCGCCACACCGCCTTTTACCAAGTCGCAGGCGCTGCGGCAAACGGCAGAGACGCCTAGAGAAATTCCCGAAAGCCGTCCGGCGTCATCCCGGCTTGGCGGATGATGCTCCTCAGCGTGCCGGGTTTCAGGCTGCGAGCGCCGTGGTACGGCACGGTCACGGCACGCGCCGGGTCGCCCGCGCGCGCGAGGATGTAATGGCTACCCGAGATTCGGTCGATCACGAAACCCGCTCGCTGCAGCGCCGCGATGACCTGCCGCGCGCTCAGCGCAGGCAGGCGGTCGCTCATGCCGCCACAGTGACCTTGCGAATGGTGGGCACAGTATCCTCCGGGATTGGCAACCCGTGGTCGCGGCGGTACGCAAGAACGGCGCGGATCGCGTCTTCCGCCATCTCGATCGCTTCCTTCTCCGTGTCGCCTTCGGTGACGACTTCGGGAAGCGCCGGGACGAGCACGGTGAAACCGCCTTCAGGCTGCGGCTCGAGGACGATCGTGAAATTGAAAGTGGTGGGCACCGCTCGCTCGCTTTCAAGGCCGATTCTCTTTACCAGTTCGCGGCCGCGGGAGCAAATCGCCGGCATTTTCGCAAAAGGCGCGGCGATTGTGGCATCCGTGGGACAGCGGCTTAACGCTCGGGCAACCGCCAGGGGCCAGGATCACCGGCCATGAACAGCGCGTGGCGGATCGCGGCATTGGCCGTATTTTGTGTCGCGGCTCCGGCCTATGCCGGCGAGCCGGACCGGACCTCCCTCTCCTACGAGGACAATGTCACCATCAACACCGCGTGCTTTGCCGCGCGGGCCAAGGGCGGCGGCCCGTTCGACGGCTGCGTCGCCACGCAATTGGCGCAGCTCAAGACCCATCCGGCGCCGGACCGCACCCAGCTTTCGGAGGGCCAGAGCCGCGCCATCGCGCGGGACTGCGCCTATTTGCGCCGCGTCGGCATCGGACCCTACAACGACTGCCTCGGCAAGGAAGCCACAGCCGAGCCAGCGCCGCCCGAGTCTGCCGACAAGGATGCGCTGGCCGGCAATCTGGGCCTCGCCAAGGCGATGACGCAGCCGGATGCGGCGATCGAGGAGGCGGCCGTGGTGCGCCTGCCGCCGCCGCCAACTGTGCTGCCGCGGCGCCCCGGCGGGGTCGCCAGCGACACCCTTTCGGCCGAGGCGCTCTACAAGAAGCTCGAGCGCTCGGTGTTCGTCGTCGGCGCCGCGCGCTCGGTCGGCGACGCGCGGGCGCGCGACATCCTGCAAGGCTCGGCGATCGCCATTGCCGAGCATCTTCTCCTGACCAACTGCCATGTCGTGGAGCACCGGCCGCTCATCGTCCTGATGCAGGACAAGGTGATCTTCCACGCGAAGCTGGTCGCGGCCGATGCCGCGTCCGACCGCTGCGTCCTCGAGAGCGAGGGGGCGGCGCTCGTCCCGGTGGCGGGCGTGCGCGCGTTCGGCGACATCGCGGTCGGCGAGCACGTCTTCGCGCTGGGCGCGCCGCGCGCGCTCGAGCGCACCCTGACCGAGGGGCTGGTCTCGGGCCTGCGCTCGGCCAAGGGCCACAATCTGATCCAGACCTCGGCGCCGCTCTCGCCGGGGTCGTCGGGCGGCGGGCTGTTCGACGAGCGCGGGAATCTTCTCGGCATCACCACGCTTGCCTCGCTGCCGGGCTCGCAAAACCTCAATTTCGCCATCGCCGCGTCCGACTACTGGGACTAGCGCCCGCCGGCCGCGCGACAGGCGGGTGGACGCGCAGGGCGCGCGCCACCATATTTCAGCCATGGCCGAAGCGTGGCATGGCACCACCATCTTGAGCGTGCGCAAGGACGGGCGCATCGTCATCGCCGGCGACGGCCAGGTGACGATGGGCCAGACCATCGTCAAATCGAACGCGCGCAAGCTGCGCCGCCTCGGCAACGGCCGGGTCATCGCCGGATTCGCCGGCGCGACCGCCGACGCCTTCGCGCTGTTCGAGCGGCTCGAGACGAAGCTCGAGCAGCACCCCGACCAGCTTGCCCGCGCCTGCGTGGAACTCGCCAAGGACTGGCGCACCGACCGCTACCTGCGCCGGCTCGAGGCGATGATGGCGGTGGCGGACAAGCAGGTCTCGCTCGTTCTGTCCGGCACCGGCGACGTGCTCGAGCCCGAGGACGGGCTCATCGGCATCGGCTCCGGCGGCGCCTTTGCGCTGGCGGCGGCCCGCGCGCTCATCGACCAGCCGCTCGACGCCGAGGCGATCGCCCGGCGCGCGATGGCGATCGCCGCCAAGATCTGCATCTACACCAACGACCAGATCCTGATCGAAACGCTATGACCTCGTCCTTCAGCCCGCGCGAAATCGTCTCCGAGCTCGACCGCCACATCGTGGGCCAAGGCGACGCCAAGCGCGCCGTCGCGATCGCGCTCAGGAACCGCTGGCGCCGCCAGCAGCTTCCCGAAGAGCTGCGCGAAGAAGTGCTGCCCAAAAACATCCTGATGATCGGGCCGACCGGCATCGGCAAGACCGAGATCGCGCGGCGCCTCGCGAAGCTGGCGCAGGCGCCCTTCATCAAGGTCGAGGCGACCAAGTTCACCGAAGTCGGCTATGTCGGGCGCGACGTCGAGCAGATCGTGCGCGACCTCGTCGAGATCGCGCTCGGCATGACGCGCGATCGCCTGCGCAAGGAAGTGACGGCGCGCGCCGAGCTGCGCGCCGAGGAGCGCGTGCTCGACGTGCTGGTGGGAGCCAACGCCAGCGCCGAAACGCGCACGAAATTCCGCAAGATGCTGCGCACGGGCGAGCTCGACCAGCGCGAGATCGAGGTCGAGGTCCAGGACCAGGGGCCGCAGCTGCCGACCTTCGACATTCCCGGCATGCCCGGCGCGCAGATGGGCATGGTCAATCTCGGCGACATTTTCGGCAAGGCGTTCGGCACCCGCACCAAGCCGCGCCGCATGACCGTCTCCGACAGCCACCGCGTCCTCATCCAGGAGGAGTGCGACAAGCTTTTGGATCAGGAGAAGGTGACGCGCGAGGCGATATCCTCGGTCGAGCAGAACGGCATCGTGTTTTTGGACGAGATCGACAAGATCTGCGGCCGGAGCGAGCAGCGCATCGGCGCCGATGTGTCGCGCGAGGGCGTGCAGCGCGACCTGCTGCCGCTCATCGAGGGCACGACGGTCGCGACCAAGCACGGCGCGGTCAAGACCGACCACATCCTGTTCATCGCCTCGGGCGCTTTCCATATCGCCAAGCCCTCGGACCTCCTGCCGGAATTGCAGGGGCGGCTTCCCATCCGGGTCGAGCTGAAGCCGCTCACGCGCGACGATTTCCGCCGAATTCTCACCGAACCCGAGGCGAGCCTCATAAAACAATACCGCGCGCTGCTGCTGACCGAGGGCGTGGCGCTCGACTTCACCGAGGACGCGATCGACGAGCTGGCGCTCCTGGCCGAGGAGATCAACACCGCGATCGAGAATATCGGCGCGCGGCGGCTTCACACCGTGCTCGAGCGGCTTTTGGAGGAGGTGAGCTTCACCGCCTCGGACCAGCCGCCCGATACCAAGGTGACGATCGACCGCGCCTATGTACGCGAGCGCGTCGGCACGCTCGCCAAGAACGCGGATTTGTCGAAATTCATTCTGTAGGCGCGTTTCAGGGCGACAATTCCTCGAGCGTGCGGCGCTTCGTCTCCTCGCCGAGCGTCCACATCACCACCGCGCCGAAGAGAGCCACCACCGAGAACATCACGAAGACGATCGAGATGCTGCCGTACTCGGCCAGCAGGAATCCGACGAGCGAGGGCGCGATGAAGCTGCCCAGGCGGTTGAAGCTGCTGCCCATCGCCGTGCCCCATGCCCGCATGCGCGTCGGATAGAGCTCGGGCGTATAGACATAGACGCCAAGCCCGTTGATGTTGCCGACCGTCATGACGATGCCGCACAGCAAGAGCGGCTGCCAGCCGTGCACCGCAAAGGGGCCGGTCAGGACCGCGCCGAGCACGGCGCCGCCGCACACCACGAGGAAAGAGCCCGCAAACCACGGCACGCGCCCCAGCCGGTTGACCGTGAAGGCCAAGGTGTAGGAGCCGCAGAGCTGCAAGGCGCTCGTTATGATCGTCAGCATCAGCGCGTACTGAACCGGCAGCCCGCCGATCTTCATGTACAGCGTCGCGGCCCAGGACTGGAACCCGTTCGAGACGAAATAGCTGCAGAACCAGTGCGTCCACACGACGAAGGTGCGGCGTGCGTAAATGCCCTTGAACAGTTCCGTGAAGCTCGTCGAGTAGTGCACAATCTTGACCGGCCGAGCGGGCGGCAGCGTGCGGCCCTTGGCGGCCGCCTGATCCTCCATCTCGCGCACGATCGTATCGGCCTCGGCCAGCCGGCCCTTCGAGGCGAGCCAGCGCGCCGATTCCGGCAGCTTGAAGATGGCGACGATGGCGAAGATCAGGGGAATGCCGCCGATCCCGAACAGCACGCGCCAGCCGAGCGCCGGACCGAACGCCGTGTAGCAGCCGAGCCCGACCACCGGCGCGAGGAAGATGCCCCAGGTGAAGACGCTCTCGTAGATCAGGAGGAAGAGGCCGCGCGCGCTGCCGCGAACGAACTCGGCAAAGAGCGCCGCCGCGACCGGAACCTCGGCGCCGAGCCCGACGCCCTGGATGACGCGCGCGAGGATGATCTCATTGACGCTTTGCGCGAGCGCCGCGCCGACCGAGCAGACGGCGAAGATCGACAGCGCGATGATGAAGGCCCATTTGCGCCCGATCCGCTCGCCGATATAGCCGAAGGCGATGGCGCCGATGAACTGGCCGCCGAAGGCCGCGCTGATGAGCGTGCCGCCGCTGCGGTAATCGAGCTTGAAGGTGGCGATAATCATGGTGAGCGCCGCGCCCATGCTGAGCGAATCGAACGCATCGAACAGCGTTCCGGCGCCCAGGATGCTGGCGATGCGGAGATGGAACGGCAGGAACGGCAGGCGGTCGATGCGGCCTGCGATCTCGTCGGCCGTGACGCCGCCTGTCCGCGCGGATTCCTGCGTGGCCATGTCTCCCCCCTTATTTGTTGGGCGGGAAGCTACCACGGAGCGGGCGTGGCGGCAGCGATTCCGTTAAATCGGGATCGTGCGTCTCAGGAACTCTCTCCCGGCACCCATTTGCGCACGGTGCGCGGCTTCGGCTCCTCTTCGCCGATGCGGAAATGATCGACGAAATCGCTGTAGCGGCGCAGCAGCTCGGCGCGCTCGGCCTGGTTCATCTGCTGGACGCGCAGGCGCGACAGGTCGCGCTGGTGCAAGACGTGCGGTTGAGGGTCCGCCATGTCTCTCGGCTCCTCGGAGGAAAATTCCGCGCAGCCTCGCGCAAGAGAGTTAAGACCTTGTTACCCGGCGCACCGCGCGGCGCGGCGCCCTGGGGCCCGGCGCCGTCTTGACCAGCTCCAGAAGCCGCAAAATCCGCTCCGGCGGCAGCTTGCGGATGCGCTCAGCCAGCAGATTGGCAAGCTCGGTCGCCTCCGCGGTAAGCCCGCCGGTGTCGACCGTGACGCGCGGGTGCGACAGCCGCGCCAGGCGCATGAGCTCGTCCGCCTCGTCCCAGATGATGTTGAGCTGGGCGCAGATCGCGACCACCATGGCATGGGTCGGCCGGCCGCGCCTGCCATGCTCCAGGGCCGAGAGATAGGCTGCCGAGACGCCCAGCGCCTCGGCCATGTCCTTCAAGGCGATGCCGCGCTCGCCGCGGAGCTGGCGCAGGCGTACGCCGAACGGCGTCATGCGGGCGGCTTGCGCCGGCCGCAAAATCCCGCCTCGAGGAGCGCGCGGGCGCGCGCCTCGTCCATCGCCTTCTCGATCCGGCGCAATGAAGGGGGAGCGCTCATCGGCCCCATTCTAGCATGGTAGAATGGCCGCGTCCGTCCAGCGGGAGGAAGCCGATGCTGATCTTCCGGCAATTGTTCGATGCGCAATCCTCGACCTACACCTATCTTCTCGGCGATTCCGAATCCGGCGAAGCGGTGCTGATCGATCCCGTCTTCGAGCAGATGCGGCGCGACGCGGCGCTCGTGCAGGAGCTTGGCCTGAGCCTGCTCTGGACCTTGGAGACGCATGTCCATGCCGACCACGTGACGGGCGCCTGGCTGCTGCGCCGGCGCCTCGGCAGCCGCATCGCGCTGGCGCGCGCGGGCGGGGCCGCGGGCGCCGACCGGATGCTCGCGGCCGGCGACTCGATCGCCTTCGGCGCGCGAAGCCTCTCCGTGCGCGCGACGCCCGGCCACACCGACGGCTGCCTCACCTACGTGCTCGACGACCGCAGCATGGCGTTCACCGGCGACTGCCTGCTCATCCGCGGCTGCGGCCGCACCGATTTTCAGGCCGGCGATGCGGCGACGCTCTACCGCTCGGTGCGGCAGCAGATTTTCTCGCTGCCGGAAGCGTGCCTGCTCTATCCGGCGCACGATTACCGCGGCCTCACCGTCACGTCGGTCGCCGAGGAGCGGCGCTTCAATCCGCGCCTCGGCGGCGCCGCCTCGGTCGAGGATTTCGCCGGCTACATGGCGAATCTGAAGCTTGCGCATCCAAAGCAGATGGACGTCGCCGTTCCGGCCAACATGAAATGCGGCCAGCCGGCGAGCGCGCCTTCGCTCGGCACCGATCCCGGCTGGGCCCCGCTCGCCTATACCTTCGCCGGCATCTGGGAGATCCAGCCGCGGGCGCTCGAGGATCTGGCGGGCCCGGTGCAGGTGCTCGACGTGCGCGAGCCCGCCGAGTTCGCCGGTCCCCTCGGCCATATCGCCGGGGCGAAGCTGATCCCGCTCGGCGAGCTTGGCGGCCGCATCGGCGAATTGCACAAGGATCGCCCCGTCGTCGCCGTGTGCCGCGCCGGCAGCCGCTCGGCGCAGGCCGTGACGCTTCTTGCCCAGGCAGGCTTCGGCGAGGTCGCGAACCTCGCCGGCGGCATGCTGCGCTGGCGCGCCGAGGGCCACGAAGTCGAAGGCGGCGCTCACTAGGAGGGACGCATGAGGCCGCAGCGCCTCACGAGAAAACCGCGTGGTGGCGCTCGCTTGACCTTCGCCTTCGCGCAGTTATTCTTTTGCTATGGAAATTCGTCTCTCGCCCGAACAGGAGGCGAGCCTCGCTCGCCTTGCCGCGCAAAAAGGCCGGAAGGTTGACGAACTCGCGCAGGACGTTCTGCGATGTTACCTCGAGGAAGAGGCGCGCTTCGTTGCCGCCGTCGAGCGTGGGCGGGCCGCCGCAGATCGCGGTGAATTTCTTGATTCGCAAGAGGTCTGGGCCCGCGTCGAACGCCTGTTCCAAGACTGATGCGGGTTCTCTGGACGGCCATTGCTGCTCAGGACCTCGAAAACATCACACGTCGAATTCAGCAGGATAATCCCGCGGCCGCCCGCGAAGTCGCGAGACGGCTCTACGACGGCGGCTGCGCTCTTAAAGACTTCGCGCGCCGTGGGCGGCGCGGGCGGGTCTCAGGGACGCGCGAGCTCGTTTTTCCGCCTTTGCCCTACATCCTGGTGTACCGGGTTAGAAAACAGGATGTCGAAATCCTTCGCATCTACCACGCCGCTCAGGACTGGCCTTGATCCCGTGCCGGCGCACGCTGGCACTCCCCTGGAGACGCTCCGGCGCATGCGATAAGCTGGCGCTTTGCGCGGCGTCGAGGAGGCGAAAATGGCGGTGCAGGCGCTTTTGAGCTACGCGCTCACCGTGCCCGATGTCGAGGCGGGACGGAAATTCTATGCGACATTCGGCCTCGTGCCGCAGGATCGCGGCAATGCGCTGGCGTTCCGCTGCGAGGGGCGCGAGCAGGACCAGGTGCTGCTGGTCGAGGGCGCGAAGAAGCGGCTCAATCATCTGCGCTTCGGCAGCGACGAGGCCGGGATTGCGGACATTCGCCAGCGCATGAAGGCGCAAGGCCTGCCCGAGATCGACGCGCCAGGCAACATTTTCGGCGGCGGGTTGTGGCTCCGCGACCCGGACGGGAACGCGGTCAATGTCCGCGCCGAAAGCGCGCGGCCGTGGCGCAGCGCCAAACCCTTCGTCATCAACAATCCCGGGCACGAGCTGGTCCGCGGCCGCGGCTGCCCGCCGCGCCACGAGGTGCGCCCGGTGCGGCTTGGCCATGTCCTGCTGCAGACGCCCGATCCGGAGCGCACGTGCCGGTTCTATACCGAGGTCGTGGGTCTAAAACTCACCGACAGCGTGCCCGGCCTCATTGCCTTCATGCATCTGCCGCAGGGAGGCGATCATCACGTCGTGGCCGTGCTGAAATGCGACCGGCCGGGCTTTCATCACGCGAGCTTCGAGGTCGATTCGCCCGACGAGATCGGCCTTGGCGCGCAGACCGTGCTCGAGGCGGGATACCGCAACGGCTGGGGTTTCGGGCGCCACGTGCTGGGCTCGAATTTCTTCCACTACCTGCGCGATCCGTGGATGAGCCTTGCCGAATATTTCTGCGACATCGACCAGATCCCGGCCGACGGCTCATGGCGGGCCGAGGAGCATGGCGCCGAGGACGCGCTCTATCGCTGGGGCCCGAAAGTGCCGGCGGATTTCGACCGCAACTACGAGCCGGAGTGACCGCGGGGACGTTCTTTCGACATGGACCGAAACGCGCTCGCCGGCGAGACCAGCCCTTATCTGCTGCAGCACAAGGACAACCCGGTGCATTGGCAGCCCTGGGGCCCGGCCGCGCTCGCAGCGGCGCGGGCCGAGGACAAGCCGATCCTTCTGTCGATCGGCTATGCCGCGTGCCACTGGTGCCACGTCATGGCGCACGAAAGCTTCGAGGACGAGGCGATCGCGCGGCTCATGAACGAGCTCTATGTCTGCATCAAGGTCGATCGCGAGGAGCGGCCCGATCTCGACGCGATCTACATGCAGGCATTGCACGCGATGGGCGAGCAGGGCGGGTGGCCGCTCACCATGTTCCTGACGCCCGCTGGCGAGCCGTTCTGGGGCGGCACGTATTTCCCGCCGGCCGCGCGCTGGGGCCGGCCCGGCTTCCCCGACGTGCTGCGCGCCATATCGGAGGCCTATCACCAGAAGCGCGACCAGGTGGCAAAAAATGTCCGCACGTTGACGGCGGCGCTCGGCAAGCTCGCGGAGCCAGCGTCAGGCGCGGGCGTGTCGATCGAGATCATCGACCAGGCGGCGCTGCGGCTTTCGCAGGAGGTCGACCGCGTGGAAGGCGGCATCGGCGGCGCGCCGAAATTCCCGCAGGCGCCGCTTTTCGCGCTCCTGTGGCGCGGCGCGAAGCGGCTCAAGAACGAAGCCCTCGAGGACGCGGTGCTGCTGACGCTCGACCATATTTCGCAGGGCGGCATCTACGACCATGTCGGCGGCGGCTTTGCGCGCTATTCGGTCGATGCGCGCTGGCTCGTGCCGCATTTCGAGAAGATGCTGTACGACAACGCGCTCCTGATCGAGCTTCTGACCGGCGCGTGGCAGGAGACGAAATCGAAGCTCTACGAGACGCGGGTCGCCGAGACGATCGACTGGGCGGAACGCGAGATGCTCCTGCCCGAGGGCGGCTTCGCCTCGAGCCTCGATGCCGACAGCGAGCACGAGGAGGGCAAATTCTATGTCTGGAGCGAGGCCGAGATCGACCGCCTGCTCGGCCCGCGCGCCCGGCGTTTTCGGGAAATCTACGACGTCACGCCCGGCGGCAACTGGGAAGGCAAGACGATCCTCAACCGCCTCGATCATCTGGATCTCCTCGACGACGCGGCGGAAGACGAGCTGCGCGCGTGCCGCGCGATCCTGTTCGATGCGCGTGCGTCGCGCGTCAGGCCCGGCCTCGACGACAAGGTGCTGGCCGACTGGAACGGCCTCATGATCGCAGCGCTCGCGGTTGCGGGCACTTCATTCGGGCGCGACGATTGGCTCGACCGCGCCGCCGCGTCGTTCGATTTCATCGCCGAAAACCTCGGCGGCGCTGACGGGCGGCTCATGCATGCCTGGCGCGCGGGAAAACGCGCGCACACGGCCGTGCTCGACGATTACGCCAACATGAGCCGCGCCGCGCTGCTGCTTTACGAGGCGACCGGCGAGGCGCGGTTTCTTGCGGCGGCGCGGCGCTGGGTCGAGATTTGCGATGCGCATTACCGCGATCCGCGCGGCGGCTATTTCTTCACCGCCGACGACGCCGAGGCGCTGCTCGTCCGCACCAAGCAGGCCTTGGACCAGCCGAACCCATCCGGCAACGGCACGCTCGTCGAAGTTTTTGCGCGGCTCTATCACCTGACCGGCGAGGCGAAATTCCGCGAGCGCGCCGAGGAAGTGATTGCCGCCTTCGCCGGCGAGCTGCAGCGCAATTTGTTCGGGCTTGCGACGCTGTTGGACGGCGCCGAGATTCTGGAGCGCGCGGTGCAGATCGTGATCGTCGGCGACCGCAAAAACGCCGGCACGCAGGCGCTCATCCGCGCGGTCAACGAAGCGGCGCTCCCGACCAAGGTGCTGCTCGTCGTGGCGAATGGGGCCGAGCTGCCGGAATCGCATCCGGCCGCCGGCAAGGGCTCGCTCGGCGGCCGCGCCACCCTCTATCTGTGCGAGGGCACGACATGTTCGCTGCCATTGAGCCATTTGGATGCGCTCGGCGCGGCGCTCGCCCGGCGCTGATGCGGCGGCTCTCCTTCGAGACGCAGTTCGGCCGCCTCACCGTCAGCGAGGACGAGGACAAGATCGTGGCACTCGAGTGGGGCGGCCGCGCGATGGGCAAGCCGTCGCCGCTCCTCATCGACGCCAAGCGTCAGCTTCTCGAATATCTCGCCGGGCGACGCCGGACCTTCGAGCTGCCGCTCGCGCCCGACGGCACCGCGACCGAGCTGCGCGTGTGGCAGCTCATGGCCGAAATCCCCTTCGGCGAGACGCGCACCTATGGCGACCTGGGCAAGGCGCTGGCGCTGCCGCCGCGCGCGGTCGGGCAGGCGTGCGGGCGCAATCCGCTGCCGATCTTCATCCCGTGCCACCGCGTCGTGGGCTCGCACGGCGCGCTCGGCGGCTATAGCGGCGGCGAGGGGGCCGAGACCAAGCGCCGCCTCCTGCAGCTCGAGCACGCCCTACTGCTGTAGCGCCGGCGGCAAGAGGCCCAGCACGCTCACCGCGGCGAGGACGAGCAGCGCCAGCGCCTGCTCGAGCGCGACGCGGCGTGCGAGTGCCGCGACCGGCGCCGGACCTTGTCCGCGCACGACGTGCGGCACGAGATCGAAGCGGTTGCCGAGCGCGACCGCGATCATGATCGCGGCCAGCACGAGCTTCAGCATCAGCACGCGCCCGAACGCGGTGGTGAGCAGCGCGCCAACGCTGCCGACGAGAAAAATGCTGTTGCCGATGCCGGTCAGCACGAGGAGCGCGACAACGCCATAGCCGATGCGGGAATAGAGCGGCAGCATCGTGCGCACCGCGTCCTCGAGCGCGGGAGACGGCGCAGCCCGCGCGCATGCGAGGAGATGGAACAGCGCCGGCAGGCTGCCGAGCCAAAGACCGCCGGCCAGAAGATGAAGCGTCTGCACGACGAGCGGCGCCGCGCCGGGATGCATGACCGCATGGCCGGCCCAGGCGAGGCTTGCGACATGCGCCGCGGCGAGCGGTACGACGAGCGCCAGCGCAAGCCTGCCGCCAAGCGCCAGCAGAACCGCGAGAAGCGCCGCCTCGAGCCCCATATGCCAGAGCCACGCCTGACCGAACAGCGTCTCGAACAGCACGGTTGCGACGGTGTCGCGGTCCAGTGCCTCGGACCAGCCATTGCCCATCACGGCGGCTTCGAGATCGAGCCACAGCGCCGCCGAGAACAGCGCCGCCAGCGCAGCCGCCAGCAGAGTGCGCCGCAGCCAGCGCTCGAACCCGCGCTCCGCCGCGGCAAAGCCCGTACAGCGCAGCGCGAGGCCGAGCGCGAAGGCGGGCGAGCCCAGCAGCACCATCGCCGCCGCGAACTGCACGAAGCGCGCGGCGGCGAGCGCCGTCTCCACCGCGCTCACGGTCCCTGCACCGTGAAGGTGAAGTCGCCTTCGGTCGGGTGCGTATCGACCGAGATGACGCGCCACGCGACGCGATAGGTTCCCGGCGCCAGCGGGTTCAAATCGAGCTCGAGCAGCGTGGTATCGGCCGGATCCACCCGCGCCTTGCCCCTGCCCACCGCATGGCCTTGCGCATCGGTCACGGCGATGGTGCTGAACGCCGGCTCGAGCGGCTCGGTGAACCAGATGCGGATTTTTCCCGGCGCCGCGGCAAGCGTGCTGCCGACGCCGGGCTCGGCATGATCGAGGAAGGCGTGAGCGCGCGCCGGTTCTCCTGCGAAGAGAAGAGCCACCGCCACGGCCGCGCCGAAGAGCGTGCGTTTCATCTCCATCACCATGCCAGCAGGGGCCGGCCGATCGAATTGGGGAAGAGATCGTCGAGAAACAGATGGAACTGCAGCACGGCGCCCAGCCCATGGCCTTGTCCCTGGCCATAAGGGACGAGCGCCTCGGCGCCGATCTGGAAATACTGGCCGGCCCAGATAACACCGGGCGCGACGAGCCCGGCGGTCGCGTTTCCCATCGCGTTCGTCGCGCCCATCACGGTATTGCGATTGAAGGGCGTCGCCGAAGTGATCTCGACGAGCGGGATCATGCGGTCGAAAGGCGGCTTCAATCCGACGTCGCGGACATGGTGCTGCAGGAATTCGAGGCTGTACTCGATGGCGAAGCCGGCATTGAACAGGTTCTGATTGAGCGCCCCCGCGCTGTTGACGCGGGTCGGAAAATCGACGCTGAGATTGCCGGTGATCGCGAACGGGCGCAGCCATGTCAGCGCGTCCGGAAGGTCGCCGAAACCCTTGCCGAAATCGACCCCCGGCTCGAGCGTGGTGTGGTCGTCCGCCCCGCCCTGGTTGACCGCGCCGGTATGCGCCCAGGTCACGTTGAGCCCGGCGAGCGCCATGAATTCATGCGGCGCGTCGATGAAGAGCTGATACTGCGCGCCGGTCGTGAGGCTGCCGAAGCCGTGCATCGGCGCCGCGCCCTGCGGCTGAAAATAGTTCCACTGATAGGCGGCGGTGAGGCCGAAACTGGGCGTGAGTCGCTTCGCGATGTCGGTTTCGACCGAATAGGACTGATTTCCCGTAGCGTCGGTCGGATTGCGCGTCAGCGTCGGCAGCGACATCTCGTCGGCGACGAAGGGATCGTCGGTCTGGAGGGTCGCGGGAAAGAACCGGTCGCCGGCGAAGCCGTGCGCGCCCGCCGGCTCGATGCCGGCGGCAAGGAGGGCAGCGATCGGGATCGCCGAACAATGTGCGAGTCGCATCGCGAAGCTCCATCGGGTTGGCTGAACAAGGCGAGCGCCGTGCCGCCGAGGCGGCACGGCTGAAACGAATCACCGGAAGTTCAGGCCAGCGGTGGAGCGCGCGATCGGTAGGAAAGCGGCGGTGCTGCGCGCGGCGCGTCTTCGGCCGCGATGACGGCGAACGGCGCCGCCTGCGCGATCGCCGGGACGCGCGGCCCGTCGGGCGCGGGCGCGGCGAGCGCCGAGGCGACCGCAAGTGCCGCGCACAAGGGACAGACGGCAAAGCTGCACTGATGCGCGGGGGCGCGGTCGGAGCTCGGCGCGCCGTCGTGCACGCACTGGCTTTGCCCGATGACCGCGTCCGCCGCAGCTTCCGCCGCGAGGACGCGCAGATCGACCAGGATGAAAAGCGGGACGGCCGCCTGCAGCGCGAGTGCCACGAGGGCGAGGCGCAGGCCCCAGCGGCGCAGATGCTGCCGCATCCCCCTCACCGTGCCGCTCGCGCGATCGGCTCCATGCCGCAATCATAACACAAGCCGGCGCCGCCGGGGCCGGGCCGTGACTCACCTTGGCGCCGCCGCTAATCTCGACCGCACACCAAGAACGAGGGAGCGATCCATGCCGCACGCCATCCGCATCCACCAGTACGGCGGCCCCGAAGTCATGATGTGGGAGGAGGTGCAGCTCGGCGCCCCCGGACCGGGCGAGGCGCTGATCCGCCAAACCGCGATCGGCCTCAATTTCGTCGACGTCTACAACCGCACCGGGCTTTACCCGGGCAAGCTGCCGGCGGGATTGGGCGGCGAAGCCGCCGGCGTGGTCGAGGCGGTGGGGCCTGGCGTCACCGACCTGAAGCCGGGCGACCGGGTCGCCTATGGCAGCGCGCCGGTGGGATCCTATGCCGACGCGCGCCTCATCCCGGCCGACCGGCTTTTGCAGCTGCCGGACGGGATCGACGACAAGCGCGCGGCGGCGATGATGCTGAAGGGCCTCACCGTGCAGTACCTCATCCGCCAGACCTACAAGGTGAAGAAGGGCGACACGATCCTGTGCCATGCCGCGGCGGGCGGGGTCGGGCTCATCCTGTGCCAATGGGCAAAGCACCTGGGCGCCACCGTGATCGGCACGGTCGGCAGCGACGACAAGGCGAAGCTCGCCAAGGCGCATGGCTGCGATCACCCGATCGTCTATACGCGCGACGATTTCGCCAAGCGCGTCCTCGAGCTGACCGACGGCAAGAAAGTGCCGGTGGTCTATGACGGGGTCGGCAAGGAGACGTTCGCCAAATCGCTCGACTGCCTTGCGCCGCTCGGGCTCATGGTGTCGTTCGGCAATTCCTCGGGGCCGGTCGAGGCATTCAATCTCGGCGTGCTCGCCGCCAAAGGCTCGCTCTACGTGACGCGGCCGACGCTCAACACCTATGGCGCCAAGCGTGCGGACCTCGTCGCGATGGCGAAGGAGTTGTTCGAAGTCGTGCTGTCGGGCGCCGTCAAGATCGAGGTGAACCAGACCTACGCGCTGCGCGAAGCCGCCCGCGCCCACCGCGACCTCGAAAGCCGCAAGACCACCGGCTCGACCGTGCTGCTGGCGTAGGGAAGCTGACAGCTAGGTATTCATCGCCTCGAAGAATTCGTTGTTGTTCTTCGACTGGCGCAGCTTCTCGATCAGGAACTCGAGCCCGTCCATGGTGCCCATCGGCATCAGCACGCGGCGCAGCACCCACATCTTCGACAGCACCGACTTGTCCACCAGCAGCTCTTCCTTCCGCGTGCCGGACTTGGTGATGTCGAGCGCGGGGAAGGTGCGCTTGTCGGCGACCTTGCGGTCGAGCACGATTTCCGAATTGCCAGTGCCCTTGAACTCCTCGAAGATCACCTCGTCCATGCGCGACCCGGTGTCGATAAGCGCGGTCGCGATGATGGTGAGCGAGCCGCCTTCCTCGATGTTGCGCGCGGCGCCGAAGAACCGCTTCGGGCGTTGCAGGGCGTTGGCGTCGACGCCGCCCGTCAGCACCTTGCCCGAGCTCGGCACCACGGTGTTGTAGGCGCGCGCGAGCCGCGTGATCGAATCCAAGAGGATCACGACGTGGCGCTTGTGCTCCACGAGGCGCTTGGCCTTTTCGATCACCATCTCGGCGACCTGCACGTGGCGCACCGCCGGCTCGTCGAAGGTCGAGCTCACGACCTCGCCCTTCACCGTGCGCGCCATGTCGGTGACTTCTTCCGGCCGCTCGTCGATCAGGAGGACGATGAGATAGACCTCGGGATGGTTCGCCGCGATCGAGTGCGCGATGTTCTGCAGCATCACCGTCTTGCCGGTGCGCGGCGGCGACACGATGAGGGCGCGCTGGCCCTTGCCCAAGGGCGTGATGAGATCGATGACGCGCGGCGTCAAATCCTTGCGCGTCGGGTCGTCGAGCTCGAGCTTGAGTTTTTCCTCGGGATAGAGCGGCGTCAGATTGTCGAAATTGATGCGGTGGCGGACCTTGTCGGGCTCGTCGAAATTGATCTCGTTGACCTTGAGCAGCGCGAAGTAGCGCTCGCCCTCCTTGGGCGAGCGGATCTGGCCCTCGACCGTATCTCCGGTCCGGAGCCCGAAGCGCCGCACTTGCGAGGGGCTCACGTAAATGTCGTCGGGCCCGGGCAGGTAGTTCGCCTGCGGGCTCCGCAGGAAGCCGAACCCGTCCTGCAGGACCTCGAGCACGCCGTCGCCGTAGATCGCCTGATCGTTGTCGGCAAGCTGCTTCAGGATCGCGAACATCATGTCCTGCTTCCTGAGCGAGGACGCGTTCTCGATGTGCAGTTCTTCGGCGAAATGCAGCAGTTCGGCCGGGGATTTGGCTTTGAGTTCCTGGAGATTCATGAGGTTTCGCTGGGAGGGGGTGTGAGGGCGCGCCCGAGTGCCTGCCGCCGGAATGGCGAACTATCCTCGCGTGCGACCGAACGTTCTGTTTTTGGATTTTGATTGCGACTGTCGATTCAGTCGCCGCGGCGGGTTCCGATCATCTAATCGGAAAGCGGCCGTAAAGTCAAATGCCAATCATGCAATGCATCAAAACGGCCGCACCACGACCATGACCACGATGACGATGAGGAGGAGGGTCGGCGCTTCGTTTACCATGCGGAAGAACGCGGCGGAGCGGCGATTGCGGTCCTCGGCGAACGCTTTTCGCCATGACGCAAAGCAGCAATGCAGCGCGGTCAGGCCTGCGACTGCGGCAAGCTTCACGTAGATCCACCCCGCGCCCCAATCGACCAAGCCCGGAATGGCGGCAAGCCCGATGCCGAACAGCCAGGTCCCGGCGAGCGCCGGATGCATGATGCCGCGCAGCAGGCGGCGCTCCATGACCTTGAAGGTCTCCGACGTGTCCGAGCCTGGCCGCGATCCTGCGTGATAGACGAAGAGCCGCGGCAGGTAGAGCAGGCCCGCCATCCAGGCGATGACGCTGAGGATGTGGAGCGTCTTTAACCACAGGACGAGCTCCGTCATCGCCGTCCTTCCCCGGCACAGGGGCACAGCGCGAATGACGGCGGACAAAGACGGACGCCTAACTCGGGGCCAAGCGTGGTCTCGCGGCGCCGTGCGTCACGCACCAATTCGGCGAGCGCCGCGATGAAACGTAGATCATCGCTCACCGTCGGCACGCGGACATAGCGTGGCACCCCGCACGCACGTGCGAGGTGGCCGTAGTCGTGATCGAGCTCGACCAGCGTTTCGGAATGTTCCGACACGAAGGCGATCGGCACCACGATGAGGCCGATGCCTTCCTCTCCGGCGCGGCGAATCTCGGCATCAGTCGCAGGCTCGAGCCATTTGCAGCGGCCCGACCCGGCTCTGGTAGCAGACGACGATGTCGTGACGCGGGAGTCCCGCCGCGAGAGAGGCGGCGGTCATCTCGATCTGCCAGCGATAGGGATCGCCCCTGGCGACGACGCGCTGCGGCAGGCCGTGCGCCGAGAGGAGAATGCGGAGCGGCACTTCAGCCGGCCAGTCGGCAAGTGCATCTTTCAGCCGCGCTGCGAGCGCGCCGACAAAGCCCGGCGGCGGCGAAATAGCAGCAAACCGCGCGGGTTGGCGCCGCGAGGTTTTGCGCCGTCGCTTCGCCGCGCCAGGCGCGAAGCGACGATCCGGTCGTGGTGCTGGAATACTGGGGATAGAGCGGCAGCAGCACGATCTCGTCGGCGCCCCACTCTTTCACCGCGGCGGCGGCGGCCGCGCTAAGCGGCGGCCAGTAGCGCATGGCGATGAAGACCCGGAATCCCGGCCCGAGCGCTGCCTCGAGCGCCTTCGCCTGCGCCTCGGTATTGGCGAGGAGCGGCGAGCCCCCGCCGATCCGCGCATAGATCCCGCGCGCGACGCCCTTGCGCCGCCGGGCAATGAGCCGCGCCAGCGGCCAGCGCAGCGGACTGCCGGCAGCGCGATGATCGCCGGATCGTTGAACAGATTGAACAGGAACGGCTCGACCGATTCGAGCCTGTCCGGCCCGCCGAGATTGAACAGCACCACGGCGCAGCGGCTCATGGGGCGCGGCGCAGCAATTCGGCGAGGTGAGCGACGTGTGCGACCGGCGTCTCCGGGCAGGACGCCGTGGCCGAGATTGAACACGAACGGCCCGTCGCGAAAGCACGCGACGATCCCGGCAACCGCTTCCTCGAGCCGGACGCCGCCGCTCAAGAGCAGCACCGGATCGAGATTGCCCTGCACCGGCACGAGGCTCTGCAGCGTCTTTCGCGCGATCCCCGGCGGCACGCCGGTGTCGAGGCCGAGCGCGCCGATCCGGGTCTCGCCGACATACGCGCGATACATGAGCCCGGCGCCGCGCGGAAATCCGATGATCGGCATCGCCGGGTAGCGCTTGCGCAATTCCTCGACGATGCGGCGCGTCGGCGCGATGACGTATCGCCGGAATCGCCGTTCGTCGAGCACGCCGGCCCAGCTGTCGAACAGCTGCACCGCATCGGCTCCAGCCTCGATCTGCGCCGCAAGATGCGCGATCGTGGCGTCCGTAAGCCGCTCGATCAGGATGCCGAAACCGTCAGGATCGGTGAAGGCCCAGCGCTTTCGTCGTGCGCGAAATCGCGGCTCGGTCCGCCTTCGACCATGTAGGTCGCGACCGTCCACGGCGCGCCGGCGAAACCGATGAGCGCCGTCTCGCGCGGCAGCACGGTCGCGACGCGCGCCACCGTCTCGTAGACCGGGCGAAGCCGCTCGGTTACGCCCTCGACCTGCAAATCCTCGGCCGCCGCGCGCGTCCGCAACGGTTCGAGCACCGGTCCCTCGCCCTCGCGGAACGCAACCGCACGGCCGAGCGCGTAGGGCACCACCAATATGTCCGAGAACAGGATCGCGGCATCCATGCCGAAGCGGCGGATCGGCTGCAACGTCGCCTCGGCGGCAAGCTCGGGCGTGAGGCACAGATCGAGGAAGGATGGGGTGCTGCGCCGCAGCTCGCGATATTCCGGCAGGTAGCGTCCCGCCTGCCGCATCAGCCAGAACGGCGGGACCGGCAGGATCTCGCCGGCAAGCGCCCGCAGGAGCGGTTTCGATGCCGTCGTCTGGACCGAATGCTCCCGCTGTTCCATCTCCTGCTATTACATCTTCTTTTTAAGAATCTAAAGGGAGTGGTAGTAGTGGGTGGGGCGCGAGTCGGGGATTACCGACTCGCCTGAATCGATCCGGAATGCGCGAGCGGCGAGGCCCCCGTCCTGCAAAACCGTGTATAAGGCGGGCGCAAGATGCCTTCGACCGGCGGAATCCGGGCCATGATGAATGACGGGCATAACGGGGATCGGTGCTGCGTCCGGCGTGGATGTCCCCAGGTCGCGGTGGGTTGGAGCATTTTGTGCACGGGCGGCGAAGCCGGCGCACGGAATGGCCGGGACCGGGGATGGTTTGGCGGTTGTGGACTACTTCCCGGTATTCGCGCGCGTTATCCCCAGGGGAGAGAAGCGTGAGCGCGTTTCATCTGCACCTGGTTTCGGATTCGACCGGCGACACGGTTCATGCCGTGGCGCGCGCCTGCCTCGTCCAGTTCGAGGGCGCCGAGGCGATCGAGCATATCTGGTCGATGGTGCGCACCAAGAGCCAGATCGAGCGGGTGGTACATGGCGTCTCGCTCAACCCCGGCGTCGTTCTTTATACGCTGGTGAACGATGCGCTGCGCGTGCCGCTGGTCGATGGCTGCCGCAAATTGCAGATCCCGGCGATCCCGGTGCTCGATCCCGTGATCGGCGCGCTGGCGTCGTATCTCGGACGGCAAAGCCGCGGCCTGCCGGGGCAGCAGCATCTGCTCGACGCCGAGTATTTTCAGCGCATCGACGCCATGACCTTCGCCTTGAACCATGACGACGGCCAATCGGCTTGGGGCCTCAACGAGGCCGATGTGATCCTGGTCGGCGTGTCGCGCACCTCGAAGACGCCGACCTGCATCTATCTCGCCAATCGCGGCATCAAGGCGGCGAACGTGCCGGTCGTGCCGGGCGTAGCGCTGCCGCCGGAACTCTTCGCCGTGACGCGGCCGCTGATCGTGGCGCTCACCAACGATCCCGAGCGTCTCATCCAGGTGCGCCAGAACCGGCTGACGCAGCTCCACCAGACCGAGCAGCGCACCGACTACACCGATCTCGGCGCGGTGCGCGAGGAGGTGCTGCACGCGCGCCGCATCTTCTCCGAGCAACAGTGGCCGGTGATCGACGTGACGCGCCGCTCGATCGAGGAGACCGCGGCGGCGATCCTCAAGCTCATCGCGCGGCGCCAGGGCCTCGAGGCATGAGGCTCGTCCTTGCCTCCGAAAGCGCCGCGCGCAAGCGCCTTCTGGCCGCGGCAGGCGTCGCGTTCGAAACCGCTCCAGCCGGGATCGACGAGGGCGCGGTGAAGCATGCCTGCCGCGAGCGCGGCGAACGCGCGGCAGACTGTGCCCTGGCGCTCGCCCGGGAGAAAGCCGCGCGCGTGGCCGAGCGGCGCCCCGATGCAATCGTGATCGGCGCCGACCAGATCCTCGACTGCGATGGTGCCTGGCTCGACAAGCCGCGCGATCTCGCCGACGCGCGCGCGCGCAGCTCGCGCTGCTGCGCGGCAGGCGGCACGCCCTCGTAACGGCCGCGGTCGCGGTGGAGCGGGCGCGAATTTCGTGGCGCCATGTCTCGACGGCGCAGCTTGCGATGCGGCGCTTCAGCGACGGTTTTCTCGACCGCTATCTCGCGGCGATGGGTGCGCGCGTGCTGCGCACGGTCGGCGGCTATGAGCTCGAAGGCTTGGGCGCGCAGCTCTTCGAGCGAGGTCGAGGGCGATTATTTCGCCATCCTGGGATTGCCGCTGCTGCCGCTCCTCGCATTCCTGCGCGAGACGGGCGCGCTCGCGGCATGAGCCTCAGCGGCGCCGCCAAGCTCGCCGGCGTGATGGGCTGGCCGGTCGCGCATTCGCGCTCGCCGGCGCTGCATGGCTTCTGGCTCGCCGAGCACGGCATCGACGGCGCCTATGTGCCGCTGCCGGTGCGAGCCGCGAGAACCTGCGGCGCGCGCTCCAGGCGCTGCCGCTGTTGGGCTTCGCCGGCTGCAACCTCACCATCCCGCACAAGGAGGCGGCGCTCGAAATCGTCGACGAGATCGACATGACGGCGCGCCGCGCGGGCGCGGTGAATACGATCGTGGTCGGGCCGCACGGAAGGCTCAGCGGGCGCAACACCGACATGTTCGGCTTCACCGAAGCGTTGCGCGAGGATGCGCCGGGCTGGCGCGCGGACGCCGGTCCCGCCGTGGTGATCGGCGCGGGCGGCGCCGCGCGGGCGGTCGTGGCGGCGCTCATCGACGACGGCGCGGCGGAGATCCGGCTCGTCAACCGCACGCCCGCGCGCGCAGCGTCTCTCGCCAAGGAGCTTGGCGGCAAGGTCGCGGGCGTTGCCGTGGGAGGAGCGCGCCGCCGCGCTCGCAAGGCGCGGCGCTGCTCGTCAATGCGACGAGCCTCGGCATGGAAGGGCAGATGGCGCTCGATCTGCCGCTCGACGCTCTGCCGCGCGCGGCGGTGGTGAACGACATCGTCTATGCGCCGCTCGAGACGCCGCTCCTGGCAGCGGCGCGGGCGCGCGGCAACCGCGTGGTGGACGGGCTCGGCATGCTGCTGCACCAAGCGCGGCCGGGCTTCGCCGCCTGGTTCGGGGTGATGCCGGAGGTGAGCCCGGCGCTCCGCCGCGCCATCCTCGCGACGTTCGGGCCGTGAAGATCCTCGGCCTCACCGGCTCGGTCGGCATGGGCAAGAGCACGGCGGCGGCGATGTTGCGGCGCATGCGCGTGCCGGTATTCGATGCCGACGCGGCCGTGCATGATTTCCTCGCGCCCGGCGGCGCTGCGGCCGAAGCGGTGGCGAAGGCGTTTCCGGGCGTCGTGGCCGCGGACGGCGGCATCGACCGGCGCGTCCTTGGCGCGCGCGTGTTCGGCGACCGTGTGGCACTCCATCGGCTCGAGGCGATCCTGCATCCGCTGGTCGCCGCGTCCGAGCGGCGTTTCCTGCGCCGCGCGCGGGCGGCGGCGGCGGCCGCTGGCCGTGCTCGACGTGCCGCTGCTCTACGAGAGCGGCGGCGACCGGCGCTGCGATGCCGTCGCCGTGGTATGGGCGCCGCCCGCCGTGCAGCGCGCGCGCGTGCTGAAGCGCCCCGGCATGACCGAGGCGCGCCTCGCCTTCATCCGGACGCAGCAGGCGAGCGACCGGGAAAAGCGGCGCCGCGCCGATTTTCTCGTGCCGAGCGGGCTCGGCCGCGCCCTGACGTGGCGCAGCCTGCGCCGGGTCGTACGCGCGCTCGAAAGCGATGGCGCGGCCTAGACCCGCGTGATAGAACCCCGGCCGATTGGGGAGTAGCCGCCCGGAGCTTCCGGGCCGTGCGTCAACATGCCTGGCGAGAGCCATGGCGCACGGGGCCCTTTGGGTATGGCGAGACCAACGGCGCGATCTTCCGGAACCGAGCGGGGGATTGGCGGCCGTGGTCTCGACATCTCGGGGGCAGCGCAGCGTGCAGGCCTTCGTCGTCGCCATCGCCTCGATCGCCATCGCCGAAATCGGCGACCGCACGCAGCTTTTGTCGCTGGCGCTTGCGGCGCATTACCGGAAGCCGTGGCCGATCATCGCCGGCATCTTCGTCGCGACGATCGCCAACCACGCCGTTGCGGGCGCGCTTGGCCGGTGGCTTGGCGTGCTCTTGACGCCGCGCGTCTTGGATATGCTCGTCGGTGCGAGCATGGTGGCGATGGCGCTGTGGGTCTTGCATGCCGACACGCTCCGCGGCAATCCCGAGGTCAGCAACAAGAGCGCGTTCCTCGCGACGGCCGGCGCGTTCTTCCTCGCCGAGATCGGCGACAAGACGCAGATCGCCACACTCGCGCTTGCGGCCGCGTATCCCAATCTCGTCGCAGTCGTCGCCGGCACCACCGCCGGCATGCTGATCGCCAACGTGCCCGCCGTCTTCATCGGCGACGCGCTGTCGGGGCGCCTGCCGATCCGGGCGATGAACTACGTCGCGGCGGTCGTGTTCGGCGTGCTCGGCGTCATCTTCATCGCGCGCGCCGCCATGATGTGAGCCGAATGCGCTTGCGTCTGCGTTTCGCACACCGTTAGACTCTTCAACCGATGCGCGAGATCGTGCTCGACACCGAAACGACGGGCCTTGACGCCGATGCCGGCCACCGCATCGTCGAAGTCGCCTGCATCGAGCTTATGAATCATCTGCCGACCGGCAGCGTCTTTCACCGTTATGTAAATCCCGAGCGGATGATGCCGGCGGAAGCGCTTCTGGTGCACGGGCTCGACGATGCGTTTCTCGCGCGCCACGCGGTGTTCGGCGCGGTCGCCGACGAGCTGCTGGACTTCATCGGCGAGGGGCCGCTCGTCATCCACAATGCCGAGTTCGATCTCAGGTTCCTCAATGCCGAGCTGAAGCGGCTCGGGCGCGCGCCCATCGGGTGCCGCTTCACCGACACGCTGGCGCTGGCGCGGCGGCGCTATCCCGGCGCGCAGGCGAGCCTCGATGCGCTGTGCCGGCGCTTCGCGATCGATCTTTCGGCGCGCGAGAAGCACGGCGCGCGGCTCGATTGCGAGCTTCTGGCCGCGGTCTATCTCGAGCTCGTGGGCGGCCGCCAGCCGGGGCTGGACCTTGCCGCCGACCTCGCCGGAGAACGCGACGGAACGCTCGAGCGGCCGGTCCGCGCCGCGCGCCCGCACGCGCCCTCGCACGAGGAGCTTGCCGCGCACGCGGCCTTTGTCGAAAAGCTCATCAAGCCGGTCTGGCGCGACGGCAGCTGATCGGTCAGGCGACGGCGGTCTGGCCCTTGGCGCGGTCCTGCTGCTGGCGCAGCAGATCGGCGAAATCGATGGGGCGCAGCAGCAGCGGCATGAAGCCGCCCTCGCGCGTAGCATTGGCGATGATCGAGCGCGCGAACGGAAACAGCAGGCGCGGCGTCTCGACCAGAAGGATGCGCGCCATGTCGGCGTCCGGCACGTTCTGCACCGTCGCGACGCCGGCATAGACCAGCTCGACGAGGAAGACGCGCTCGGTGCCGGTCTTGGCGTCAGCGTGGATCGTGAGCTGTACCTCGAACAGGCCGGGCGCCACGTTCTGCGCCTTGACGTCGACGCCGATCTGTACTTCGGGCTGCTGCTGCGTCTGCAACAGGCTTTGCGGCGCGCGCGGATTCTCGAACGACAAATCCTTAACGTACTGCGCGTTGATGAACACCGTCGGTTGCGCCGGCTGTGCGCCGGGCTGCGGTGTCGTCCCGCCGTTCGTCGTCTCCGCCATGTCTCAAGCTCCCGCTCCGATGCCGCTCGCTAGCATGGATCGACACGAGTGACAATCGCCGCTTCTTGCCGATGCGGGGAAAAGCGCCTATGTGACATCGCATGGACGGCGGCTACCAGCTCATCGACATCCTGCTCTTTGCCGCGATCGCGGGATTCCTGGTGTTCCGGCTGCGCAGCGTGCTGGGCCGGCGCACCGGGCTCGAGCAGCGCCGCGATCCGTTCCAGCCGCCGCCCGCGCCGCCCGCGCCGCCCGCGCAACCCGGGGCGGCACAAGCAGTGCCGCCGCGGCTCCTGGCGGCCAATGGCGGCGCGGCCGCGCCGGGCGGCCCTGCCGCCGCGCTCAAGGCGGCCGATCCGAGCTTTGCCGACGCGGCATTTTTGCAAGGCGCGCGCAGCGCCTTCGAGATCGTCGTCAACGCCTTTGCCGCGGGCGACAAGGCGGCGCTCGAGCCCTTGCTCAGCAAGGAGGTCAATCAAAGCTTCGCCGGCGCGATCGACGCGCGCCGCGCCGCCAAGGATACGATGCATACGACTCTCGTGGCGGTGAAATCGTTCGAGATCGTCGATAGCGCGGTCGAGGGATCGACCGGGTTCGTCACGGTCAAGTTCGTGACCGATCAGACCAACGTCACCCGCGCCGCCGACGGAAAAGTGATCGACGGCGATCCCGAGCGCGTCAGCGAGCATATCGATTTCTGGACCTTCGCCCGCTCGCTGCGCGCGCGCGACCCCAACTGGATGCTGGTCGCAACCAAGAGCCCGTGACCGCAGCGAAGGCGGCGGCCGCGGTCGTTCTTCTCGCGCTTGCCGCGTGCGCGCCGCGCCCGCCGCCGCCGCCCAGCCTGACGCTCGAGCCTGCCTCCTTCGCCGATCTTGGCGGCTGGAGTTCGGACGAGACGGCCCAGGCGCTCGGTCCCTTCGTCAAATCCTGCGCCATTCTGGAAAAGCTTGCGCCCGGCGCACCGGTCGGACCCGGCGGCATCGCCGGAACAGCGGCCGATTGGCGCGCGCCATGCGCGGCGGCGGTCGCACTCGGCCCCGTTTCGGATGCGGCGGCGCGAAAATTCTTCGAAGCGCAGTTCGTGCCGATGCGCGTCGGCAACAACGGCGCGAATCAGGGGCTTTTTACCGGGTATTTCGAGCCCGAGCTCACCGGCGCGCGCGCGCCCGGCGGGCGCTTCACGACGCCGCTTCTGAAGCGCCCGCCCGATCTCGTCGCGGTCGATCTCGGCCAGTTCCGGCCCGACTGGCGCGGCGAGCGCATCGCCGGGCGCGTCGTCAACGGCAGCCTGCGCCCGTACGAGACGCGCGCCGAGATCGAGCGCGGCGCGCTTGACCGGATGAAGCTGGCTTTTCTCTGGGTGGACAGCGCGATCGACGCCTTCGTGCTGTCGATCCAGGGCTCGGGCCGGGTACGTCTTGCCGACGGCACGCTCGTCCAGCTTGGCTATGACGGGCAGAACGGCCGGCCCTACGTGCCGATCGGGCGGCTTCTCGTCGAGCGCGGCGAGGTGGCCAAGGAAGATGTCTCGCTCGCCGCGATCCGAGACTGGCTCGCCGCCCATCCGGGCGAGGCCCGGTCGCTGATGGACGAGAACCCGGCCTACGTGTTTTTCCGCGAATTGACCGGCGGCGGGCCCTTGGGCACCGAGGGGGCTGTGCTGACGGCCGGGCGGAGCCTTGCCGTCGATCCGGCCTTTCTGCCCCTGGGCGCGCCGATGTGGCTCGACGCGGCGCAGGACGGCACGCCCATTCGCCGGCTCGTCGTGGCGCAGGACACCGGCGGCGCGATCCGTGGTCCGGTGCGGGGCGATCTGTTCTGGGGCTTCGGCGCGGCGGCCGAGGCCGGGGCGGGGACGATGCGCGCCGAGGGCGCCTATTATCTATTGCTGCCGCGCGAGGTTGCTCCGGGGGCGGCCAAAGTGGCGTCCTCCGGGTAGGTCGGCAGCGATTTGTAAACCGGCCGGTTGAAGCTCGTGACCGGCGCGAGTCTATGTCGCGCCCGGCTGTGCCACCTGCGACCTTTGTCGTGCCTGCGGCGCGAAGATCACGGAGTTGATACTATTGTGACAATGCCAAGGGCTATTATCCGTACGTCGAGAAATATGCGGGCGGCTGGCGTGAACGGCCGGCGTACGCGCATCGACGATCTATTTGGCAACCAAGCATCACGGAGAGGCACATTGAGAAAACCTAGGACAGCAGCAGCCGGATTGGCGGCCGTCGCCATGCTGAGCGCTTGTGCCTCGCCGCCGATGGGACCCACGGTCGCGGTCATGCCAGGAGCCAACAAGCCGTTCGAGATCTTCCAGTCGGAGGACGCGTCCTGCCGCGGATGGGCGAACCAGGCCGTCGCCGGCCAGGCGGAAGCGGCGAACAACAGGGCCGTCGGCACTGCCGTGGTGGGCACGGTGCTGGGCGCCGGCCTCGGCGCCGCGATCGGCGGCGGGCGCGGCGCGGCCATCGGCGCGGGATCGGGCGCGCTCGTCGGGACCGCCTACGGCGCCAACGGCTCGCAATGGTCGCAGCTCGGCATCCAGCAGCAATACAATGTCGCTTACGAGCAGTGCATGTACGCCCACGGCGATCAGGTGCCGGGCTATGTCGCGGTCTATGGCGCCCCCATCTATGTCGTGCCGGGCACCGTCGTCGCGCCGCCACCGCCGGCCGGCTATCCGCCGCCACCGCCGCCGCCCGGCTATCCGCCGCGGCCGCCCGGGATGTAGGCGCGACGCGCGCTCCTAGGACCGTGCTCAAACTCGTTGCGCTCGGGCTTTGCGCCATGCTCGGCGCCTGCGCCAATAGCGGCGGCGCGCAACCGCGCCAGGCTGGCGGCACCGACACGACCGACGCCATCCAGTTCGGCCACGGCGCCGGCAAGGGTGCCACGACCGCGGCGGCCGGCCACATCGGCCAATCGCTCGACGCCGCCGATCAGGCCGCGATGTCGCGCACGATGCAGACCGCGCTCGAAGGCAACCAGCCGAACCAGCCGCTGCCGTGGCAGGGCCAGCACGGGTCCGGCACGGTCACCCCCGGCGCCTATTACCAGGCGCCGAGCGGGCAATATTGCCGCGAATTCCAGCAGACCATCAATGTCGGCGGCGAGACGCAGCAGGGCTACGGCAAGGCGTGCCGCCAGCCGGACGGCAGCTGGCGCATCGTCAACAACTAGCAGGCCGCGCGACCGCGCGGGCTTGCGCGACCCTCGGGCGAAGGCCCATTCTGCGGCCGATGTCAGCGCCGGTCCGCGTCGGACTCTTCGTCACCTGTCTCGTCGATCTGTTCCGCCCGAGCGTCGCCTTCGCCGCGGTGAAGCTGCTCGAGGCGGCCGGCTGCACGGTCGAGGCGCCGCGCGCGCAGACCTGCTGCGGCCAGCCGGCCTATAACTCGGGCGACCGCGCCGACGCCAGGTCGGTCGCGCGCCAAGTGATCGCCGCCTTCGAGCCCTATGATTACGTGGTCGTGCCGTCGGGCTCGTGCGGCGGCATGCTGAAGCACCATTACCCGGCGCTCTTCGCCGGCGATCCCGTCACGAGCGAAGCGGCGCGCCGGCTTGCCGCCAAGACGCACGAGCTCGTGGCGTTTCTCGCCGACGTGAGGGGTTTCGATGGCACCGGTGCGCGCTATGACGGCGTTGCGACATATCACGATGCCTGCTCGGGCCTGCGCGAGCTCGGCGTCAAGGAGCAGCCGCGCCGGCTTCTTGCGCACGTCGCGGGGCTGCGGCTCACGGAGATGGCGAGCCCGGAGATATGCTGCGGTTTTGGCGGCACGTTCTGCGTCAAGTATGCGGAAATCTCCGACCGCATGGTGAGCGACAAGGCGGCCGACATCGAAGCGTCGGGCGCCGACACGCTGCTCGCGGGCGACATGGGGTGCCTGCTCAACATGGCCGGGAAGCTCTCGCGCCGCGGCAGCGCGGTGCGCGTCCGCCATGTCGCCGAAGTGCTGGCGGGCATGACCGACGGGCCGCCCATCGGCGCGCCGAAGGAGCGCTGATGGAGGCGACGAGCCGCACCTTCAAGGCGAACGCGCATCGCGCATTGGGCGATGCGCAGCTGCAAGCCTCGCTCGCGACCATGATGCACGAGGGCTTCGCCGCGCGCCGCGCCAAGGCCGTGGCGCGGCTGCCCGAGTTCGAGGCGCTGCGCGAGGAGGCCAAGAACCTCAAGAACCACGTGCTGCAAAATCTCGATTTTTACCTCGAGACTTTCGAACGCAACGTCACGGCAGCGGGCGGCCAAGTTCATTGGTGCCGCGATGCCGCCGAGGCGCGCCGCTGCGTCCTCGAAATCTGCCGCGCCGCCGGCGCGCGCACCGTCACCAAGGGCAAGTCGATGATCGGCGAGGAGATCGCGATCAACGACCACCTGGAAGCGGCCGGCATCACGCCGATCGAGACCGATCTCGGCGAATACATCATCCAGATCCGGCACGAGGGGCCGAGCCACATCATCGCGCCCGCCGTCCATCTCGCGAAGGAGCAGGTCGCCGAGAGCTTTCGCGCAACCCACCGCGGCCTCGATCCCGCGCGCTCCCTCGCCGAGCCGCGCCAGATGCTCGACGAGGCGCGTGCCATCCTGCGCCAGCGCTTTCTCGCCGCCGATGTCGGCATCACCGGCGCCAATTTCCTCGTAGCCGAGACCGGCTCCTCCATCATCGTCACCAACGAGGGCAACGGCGACCTGACCCAGACCTTGCCGCGCGTCCACATCGTGCTTGCCTCGATCGAGAAGGTGGTGCCGACGCTCGAGGACGCGACGCTCTTGCTGCGGCTCCTCGCGCGCTCGGCCACGGGGCAGGAATTCTCGTCCTACACCACCGTCTCGACCGGCCCGCGCCGGCCGCAGGACCCGGACGGGCCCGAGGCCTATCACGTCATCGTCCTCGACAATGGGCGGAGCGCGCTTCTGGGCGGCGAGATGCAGGACATGCTGCGCTGCATCCGGTGCGGCGCATGCCTCAACCATTGCCCGGTCTATGGCGCGGTCGGCGGGCATGCCTATGGCTGGGTCTATCCGGGGCCGATGGGGGCGGTGCTGACGCCGACGCTGATCGGCATTGCCGAAGCCGCGCACCTGCCCAACGCCTCGACGTTCTGCGGCCGCTGCGAGAGCGTGTGCCCGGTGAAGATCCCGCTGCCGAACCTGATGCGGCACTGGCGCGAGCGCGAGTTCGAAGGCGGCCTCGCGCCGCGCGCGGCGCGCTGGGGCTTGGCGGCCTGGGCGTTCGTGGCAAAGCGCCCGGCGCTCTACCGCGTCGCATCTTCTCTTGCGGCGCGCACGCTCGGCTGGGCAGGGAGAGGACGCGGGCGCTTCCGCGCGCTGCCGCTCGCCGGCGGCTGGACGCGCGTGCGCGACCTGCCGGCGCCCGAGGGCCGAAGCTTCATGAGCCAGTGGCACAAGCGATGAGCGACGCGCGCAGCGAAATTCTGGCCCGCATCCGTGCCGCGGTCGGACCCGGCAATCGCGAGGAGGCGGAAGCGCGGCTCAAGAACCACCCGCGCAATCTCGTGCCGTCCCGCGCCAAAAACCTCGATGCCGATGCACGGCGTGCGCTCTTCGTCGCCATGGCGGAAGAGGCGGACGCGACCGTGGCGCGCGTCGGCGCGGCGGGCGATGTGCCGCGCGAAATCGCGCGCTACCTCGCCGAGCGCAATCTGCCGGCGCGGATCGTCGCGACGGAAGACCCGAAGCTCGACGCTCTGCCGTGGCAGGAGACCGCGCTCGCGGTGCGGCGGGGCGTTGCCGAGGACGGCGACGCGGTGTCCGTCACCGCCTCTTTCGCGGCGGTCGCCGAGACCGGCACCTTGATGCTGGTCTCGGGCCCCGAAAGCCCGACGCGCAACAATTTTCTGCCCGAGACGCACGTCGTCGTGCTGCGCGCCGGCGAGATCGTCGGCACGTACGAGGAGGCGTGGGACCGGCTGCGGGCCGCGCGCGCCATGCCGCGCGTCGTCAATTTCATTACGGGTCCATCGCGCACCGGCGACATCGCCCAAAAACTCGAGCTCGGCGCACACGGGCCGCGGCGCCTCCACATCGTGCTGGTCGAGGATGGCGCGTAAGCCCTCGGCCGAGGAACGCGCGCTGTGGCGCGAAGCGATGCGCGGCGTCGAAGTTTTGCGCGCCGGCGCGCCGGCACCGGAATTGCCGCCCGCGCTGGTTCCGGCGGCGCCGCGCGCGAAGGCCGCCACCGCGCGCGCCGAACCCGTGGGCGCCGGGCTCGACCGGCGCAGCGCCGAGCGCTTGCGGCGCGGCGAATTGGCGATCGCGGCGCGGCTCGATCTGCACGGCATGACGCAGGACGAGGCGCATCGCGCGCTCGTCCGCTTCATCGAAGCCTCGCACGGATCGGGGCGGCGGACCGTGCTCGTCATCACCGGCAAGGGCGCGCGCGGGGGCGAGGACGTGCTGAAGCGCGCGGTGCCGCGCTGGCTCGGCGAGCCGGGCTGCCGCGCGCGCGTCCTCGCGGTCGCGCCGGCGCAGCCGCGCCACGGCGGCGAAGGTGCGCTCTACGTGCTGCTGCGCCGCAAGCGCGACTGAGCGCGCTTCTGGCAAAGGCGGCGCCATCCGCTAGAGTGTGCTGCGAAAGATCAGGGAATGAGGAGAGCGGCGATGAGCGCCGATGACGTGAAGGAACGGCCGCCGATCGATCCGGCGGTGCTCGAAGCGCGCCGCGGGCGGCCGTGGTCGCTGCGCGTGGCGGGCGTGAAGGACGTGACGCGCCTCATGCGCCGGGTCGAGCTGACCGGCGACGGGCTCGACGAGTTCGCGCCGCGGCCGGGGCAGGAGATCGTGCTCCAGATTCCGCAAGGCCAGGGCGAGCCGGCGCGGCGGCATTACACGATCCGCCGCTTCGACCGCGCGGCCAAGCGCATCGATGTCGATTTCGTGCTGCACGATCACGTGACGCCGGGCGTCGAATGGGCGCGCTTGGCGAAGCCGGGCGACGCCATCGACATTCGCGGCCCGCGCGGGCGCATCGCGCTTGCGGCGGACGCGGCGTGGCATCTCTTTTCGGGCGACGAGACGGCGCTGCCGGCGATCTTCGCGCTCTTGGAGGCGCTGCCGAAAGGGGCCAAGGCGCATGTCTTTCTCGAAGTTGCCGACGAAGGCGAGAAGCAGGACCTGGTTTCGGCCGCTGATGTCGAACTGCATTGGCTCCTGCGCAACGGCGCAGCACCCGGCGCGCGGCCGCTGCTGGTCGATGCCGTCGCAGGCTTCCGTCTGCCGCCCGGCAAGGGCCACGCCTACATTCTCGGCGAGACCGGGAGCGTGCGCGCGCGCCGCCATGACCTGATTTCGCGCGGCATGGACCGTACGCAGATTTATTCCGAAGGCTATTGGCGCCCGGGCCGCGTCGGCGGCCACGACCATGTCGAGGATTAGAGTCGGATTCGGTCAGGTCGAATCGCCGCGATGGTTCCTGCTAGCCAACGATTGGCGGGAGTGTTAGTTTTGCCGGGAGCCTCGCTGGTGCGAGGCCCGCGCAGACCTTGGCCCCGCTCCCTCCGTGGCGGGGCCTTTCTTTTGCCGCTCAGCGGTCCGATTCGATCTGGAACAGGAAGGGGTTGAAGCTCAGGTCGGAGAACGCGCGGGCGATCGCCTCGAGGCTCGCCCGCCGGCGCCAGCGGTGCAGATTGGCACAGAGCGAGGCGGCCGGGCCGGCCTCGGAAAAGCGCGACCCGAAGCTGTACGAGGCGAGGGGGAGGGCGGTTACCTGGTGCATCTTCCACTCCAACGGCGGGGCCGCTTCGACGGCTATCGGACATGAATACAGCCGATTCGCCCGGCCCTGGTGTGAGGCGGTTCACAATTTTAATAAAATTTGTCCGGTTTTGAGTTTTTGGGAGCGCCCGCATATGCGAGGGCGCCGCACATTGGATTCAATTCGGCACTGGGGACGTCCTAGAGTCGGCGCATGAGCGGCGGCGACACGATCTATGCGCTCTCGACCGCGCCGGGCCGCGCCGGCATTGCCGTGGTGCGGGTCTCGGGACCGGCGGCGGGCGCGGCTCTCCGCGCGCTGGCGGGGGTTCTGCCGCCGCCGCGGCGCGCCGTGCTCGCGCGCTTTCGCGACGCGCTCGGCGAGATAATCGACGAAGGCCTCGCCCTCTATTTTCCGGCGCCCAAAAGCGTCACCGGCGAGGACGTGGCCGAGCTGCACCTGCACGGCAGCCGTGCCGTGGTGCAAGGCGTGTTCGAGACGCTCGCGGCGCCAGGGGCTGCGCCTGGCCGAGCCGGGCGAGTTCACGCGCCGCGGCTTTTTGAACGGCAAGCTCGACCTCGCTGCGGCGGAAGGGCTTGCCGACCTCATCGCCGCCGAGACCGCGGCGCAGCGGCGCCAGGCGCTGCGTCAGCTCGGCGGCGAGCTCGGCCGCGTGACCGAAGTCGTGGCGCGAGCAATTATTGCAGATGCAAGCAAAGCTCGAGGCGGCGATCGATTTTCCCGACGAGGATCTGCCGCAGGGACTATGGGACGAGGCGCGCCGCACAGCGTCATCGCTCGCGGCCGAGATCGGCGCGTTTCTCGCCGACGATCGTCGCGGCGAGAGGCTGCGCGAGGGCGTGTCGGTCGCGATCCTGGGTCCGCCGAATGCTGGCAAATCGAGCCTCATGAACGCGCTGGCGCGGCGCGAAGTGGCGATCACCGCGGCGACCGCGGGAACGACGCGCGACGTGATCGAGGTGGCGCTCGATCTCGCGGGCTTTCCGGTGCTGCTCGCCGACACGGCGGGATTGCGCGAGGGCGCCGATGCGATCGAAGCGGAGGGCGTGAAGCGCGCGCGCGATCGGGCATCGCGCGCCGATCTGAAGCTCGTCGTCGTCGATGCGACGCGGCCCGAAGAAAAGGGTTCGGTCGCCGATCTGCTCGACGGCGACGCCATTCTCGTCGCCAACAAGATCGACCTGCTGCCGCCGCTCGCCGCGGCGCCGGAAGGCGTGGCCGTCTCGGTCAAGACCGGCGCGGGGCTCGAGGCGCTGCTCGAACGGCTGGGCGAGGCGGTCGCGGCGCGGTTCGCGCCATCGGGCGCGGCGCTCGTCACGCGCGCGCGTCATCGCGAGGCGCTCGAGGATTGCCGCGCCGCGCTCGTGCGCTTCGGCGCGAGCCGCATTGCCGGAGCTTGCCGCCGAAGATCTGCGTTCTGCCGCCCGCGCGCTCGGCCGCATTACGGGCCGGGTCGATGTCGAGGACATGCTTGACCGCCTGTTCGCCCAATTTTGCATCGGCAAATAGGAACATAAGCAGAATATGCGCGTTGTGCGATCCCGTATCTTGTGCCGGTTGCCGGAACGTCTCGGGGACGACTCCGATTCTCTTCTCTATATCTGGTATTACTTCGGGCGGTGAACACTTTCTTAAGTAATTTGTAATCAATGTTTCGCGGATTCGTCATTGGTTGCGGTGTTTCACGTGAAACCATAGAGTGCCGGCCATGCGCTACGACGTGATCGTCATCGGCGGCGGCCATGCCGGCTGCGAGGCAGCGGCGGCGGCCGCGCGGCTCGGCGCGCGCGCACGCTGCTGCCACCCACAGCCGCGCCACGATCGGCGAGATGTCGTGCAACCCGGCGATCGGCGGCCTCGCCAAGGGCCATCTGGTGCGCGAGATCGACGCGCTCGACGGCGTGATGGGCCGCGCCGCCGACCGTGCCGGCATCCAGTTCCGCATCCTCAACCGCTCCAAAGGTCCGGCGGTGCGCGGTCCGCGCGCGCAGGCCGACCGCAAGCTCTATCGCGGGCGATGCAGGCGCTGCTGGCGGAGATCGCCAGACCTGACGATCCGCGAAGGCGCGGTCGAGGACCTGGTGCTCGACGATGTCGGGCGCGGTGGCCGGCGTCGTGACCTGCGAAGGCGAGGTGATCGCTGCCGGCGTCGGTGGTCATCACCACCGGCACGTTCCTGCGCGGCCTCATCCATATCGGCGAGGAGAAGATTCCCGGCGGGCCGGGTCGGCGAGGCGCCGTCGGTCGGACTCGCGGCGACCCTGGCGCGGCTCGGCTTCGCGCTGGGCCGGCTCAAGACCGGCACGCCGCCGCGGCTCGACGGGCGCACGATCGATTGGGCCGGGCTCGAAGTCCAGCACGGGCGACGATCCGCCGCCGCCGTTCTCGTTCCTGACGCGGCGGATCACGACGCCGCAGATCCCCTGCCACATCACCGCGACGACCCCGGCGACGCACGACATCATCCGCGCCAATCTCCATCGCGCGCCGATCTATTCCGGCCAGATCGAGCGCGACCGGCCCGCGCTATTGCCCGTCGATCGAGGACAAGGTGGTGCGGTTCGCCGAGCGCCAGCGGCACCAGATTTTCCTCGAGCCCGAGGGGCTCGACGACGACACGGTCTATCCCAACGGCATCTCGACCTCGCTGCCGCGCGAGGTGCAGGCGGCGCTGGTCGCGACCATTCCCGGCCTCGAGCGTGCGCGCGATGATCCGGCCGGGCTATGCCATCGAGTACGACTATGTCGATCCGCGCGAGCTTTATGCCGACGCTCGAGACGCAAGCGCTGCCGCCGGCCTTTTCCTCGCCGGCCAGATCAACGGCACCACCGGCTACGAGGAAGCGGCGGCGCAGGGCCTGATCGCCGGCCTCAACGCGGCGCTCGCGGCCGGCGGAGGCGCGCGCCTTCACGCTCGACCGCGCGAGCTCCTATATCGGCGTGCTGATCGACGATCTCGTGACCAGGGGCACGAGCGAGCCCTACCGCATGTTCACCTCGCGCGCCGAGTACCGGCTGGTGCTGCGCGCCGACAATGCCGACCAGCGCCTGACGCCGCGCGGCATCGCGCTCGGCTGCGTCGGCGCCGAACGCGCCCGCGCCTTCGCGCCAAGGCCGCGTTGCTCGACGAAGCGCGCGCGCTGGTGCGACGCCTGCGCCTTTCGCCGCCGGCGCTGCAGAAGCACGGCATCGCGGTCAATGCCGACGGGATCGCGCGCTCCGCCGCCGATCTCCTGGGCCTATCCGGGCATCGATCTCGCGCGGCTCGCGCAGATCTGGCCGGAACTCGCCGGCGATCGCGCCCGAGATCGCCGAGCAGGTCGAGATCGACGGCAAATATCGCGGCTATCTCGAGCGCCAGGAGGCCGAGATCCGGGCCTTCCGCCGCGACGAGGCAGCTGCTGCCTGCCGCGCGACCTCGATTACGGCGCGATCGGCAGCCTGTCGGCCGAGGTGCGGCTCAAGCTCACGGCGGCGCGGCCGGCGACACTGGGCGCCGCGGGCCGGGTCTCGGGCGTGACGCCGGCCGCGCTGGTGGCGCTCCTGCGCCATGTGCGGCGCGAGGCGGCCGCCGAGGCATGAGCGCACGGCCCCCGGTGAACGACCGGCCGGTGCGCACCGCGCTCGGCTGCGATGGGTTCGCCCGGCTCTTCCCTGTTTCACGTGAAACATTGGCCCGGCTCGAAGCCTATGTCGGCTGCTGAGCGCCTGGAACCGGCGCATCAACCTGGTGGGCGCCACGACAATGGGCGATCCGTGGCGCCGCCACATCCTCGATTCGGCGCAGCTTCTGCCGCTTCGTGCCGAAGAGCGCGCGCGTGCTCGTCGATCTCGGCAGCGGCGCCGGCCTTCCGGGCCTGGTCCTGGCCATCCTCGGCGTGCCGGAGGTGCATCTCGTCGAAAACGACCAGAGGAAGGCCGCGTTCCTGCGCGAGGCGGCGCGGATTTCCGAGACGACGGTCGAGATCCACGCGCAAAGGGCCGAGCGAGTGGGCCCGCTCGCGGCCGACGTGGTCACCGCGCGGGCTCTTGCGCCCCTCCCCGATCTGCTAGATATTGCGGAGCGGTTCCTCTCGAACCACAGCATTTGCCTCTTCCTCAAGGGACGAGGAGCGGGAGACGAAGTGACCGAAGCGGCAAAAAGCTGGACGATGGACGCGCGGCTCGAACCGAGCCGCAGCGATCCCGGCGGGAAACATCCTGATAATTCGACGGCTTTTCCGGAAGTCCGGGGCATGAACGAGCTGTTTTCGCAACCTGCGGTTGGGTCCGAAGCCCAGCCGCGCCGCGTCATTGCCATCGCCAACCAGAAGGGCGGCGTCGGCAAGACCACGACCGCGATCAACCTTGCGACCGCGCTTGCCGCCACGGGCGTCACATGTTCTGCTCATCGATCTCGACCCGCAGGGCAACGCCAGCACCGGCCTCGGCATTGCGCGTGACGCGCGCGACCGGACGAGCTACGAGGTGCTGACCGGCGAGATTATACTTGCGGACGCAATCATTGCCACCGAAGTTCCCGGGCTCGACATCGTGCCGGCCTCGGTCGAGCTGATCGGCGCGGAGCTCGAACTGGTGGGCGCGGAGCGGCGCGAGTTCCGCTTGCGCGAGGCGCTCGAGCGCGGCGCATTCCGCGCACGACCATGTGCTGATCGATTGCCCGCCCTCGCTCGGGCTGCTGACGTTGAACGCGCTCGTCGCGTGCGACACCGGTGCTGGTGCCGCTGCAATGCGAGTTCTACGCGCTCGAGGGCCTGTCGCATCTCGTGCATACGATCGAGCGCGTGAAGCGCCGCTTCAATCCCGCGCTCGAAATCGAAGGCGTCGTCCTCACCATGTTCGACAAGCGCAACAACCTCAGCGATCTCGTCGCCGCCGACGTGCGCGATCATTTCGGCGACAAGGTTTATCGCACCGTCATCCCGCGCAACGTCCGCGTGTCCGAGGCGCCGTCGCACGGCAAGCCGGTGCTGCTCTACGATTTCCGCTGCCCCGGTGCCCAGGCCTATGTGCATCTCGCCGGCGAATTGCTGCGGCGTGAACGGAGGGTCGCATGAGTCCTGACACGCGGCGCGGCCTGGGGCGCGGGCTTTCGGCGCTTCTGGGCGATGAACCGCGCGAGGCGCCGGGCGGCATCAAGAGCGTGCCGGTCGAGCGCCTCCACCCCGGCCGCTTCCAGCCGCGCCGGCGCTTCGACGAGGAAGCGCTCGACGCGCTGGCGCAGTCGATCGCGGCGCAGGGCGTGCTGCAGCCGCTTCTGGTGCGCCCGCACCCGAGCCGCGCCGGCGAATTCGAGATCCTCGCCGGCGAGCGGCGCTGGCGCGCGGCGCAGCGCGCCAAGCTGCACGAAGTGCCGGTGCTGCTGCGCGAAGTGAGCGACCGCGACGCGCTCGAATTCGCGCTCGTCGAGAATGTGCAGCGCGAGGATCTGAACGCGCTCGAGGAGGCCGAGGGCTATCAGCGTCTCATCGCCGAGTTCGGCTACACCCAGGATGCGCTGGCGCAGCGCGTCGGCAAGAGCCGCAGCCACGTCGCCAACATGCTGCGCCTTTTGGGGCTCCCGGACGAAGTGAAGGCGATGGTCGAGCGACGGCCGCATCAGCGCCGGCCATGCGCGCGCGCTGCTCGCGGCGCGCGATCCGGTGGCGCTCGCAAAGGAAGTGGTGCGCTACGGCATGAGCGTGCGCCAGGTCGAGAACGCCACGAACTATCGCAAGGGAGCGCCCGAAACTTCGGAAGCGGCGCCTGTCGTGCGCGATCCCAACGTCAAGGCGCTCGAGAAAGAGCTGCAGATGTTTCTCGGCATGAAGGTCGCGGTGCGGAACATCGACACGACCGGTGGCGACCTGACCATCCGCTGGCGCACGCTCGACCAGCTCCAGGATTTGATCGAGCGGCTGAAGCGCCCGGTGCAGCGATAATTCTTAAGTCGCCGCCGCCCAAAAGCCGGCGACGCGCGACAGCGTGCGGCGCAATCCGGAAAGGGACGAATTGGCATGCGCCGGGGCGGGGGCAGCGCCGCCCTCGAGCTCGGCGGCAAGGCGCTCGAAATTTCGCGCCCGTTCCATGCGCCGGGTCCGGGCCGTGCCGTCCATGGCAAGCTCGGCAAATTCACGGTAGCGCGCCGCGCGCGCCCGCCATTTCTGCGCTTCGTCCACGCTTCGCCTCGCAGGGTATGCTCGGCTGAAGATACGCAGGCGGCGCGCGCGCGGATCACCCACCGTCCTTCAAGCTTTGAAACGACGAGAAAAGAACGCTACGGCTTCATTTGAAAGGGCGGCGTTTGACTGCCAGTTGAAAGAGGAATACTGTATTCGCGGCGGAGGAGACGCTCATGGCAAGACGAAGCGCGGCGCTCGTGCTCTTGGCGGGGACGGCGCTCGCCGTGTCCGCCGCCCAGGCCCTGGCGCGCGAGGAGGCGCCGCCGCCGCAAAGCGGCTTTGCCCCGGCGCTCGAGCTCATCGGCATCCGCGACATCCAGCTTCAGCTTAAATCGCACGGCTACGATGCCGGGCCCGCCACCGGCGCCATGAACGAGGCGACCTATCGCGCCATCCTCGCCTACGAGCGCGACTATGGCCTGCCGCAGGATGGCGTTGCCGGGCCCATGGTCGAGAACGCGCTGCACTTCATGCCGCGCCGTCCGATGCCGCAATATGCGGCGCTGACGCCGCCCACGGTGATGCCGCCCGCGGCCCCCGTCCCGCCCGTGATTTTGCCGCCGGCGCCGCAGGCCGCCGTGCCCGCTCCCGCCGCGACATCCGATATCGCGCCCGCACCCGCACCCGAGGCATCGCCGCGCACGCCGGTCGAATCGGCGCCGGTCTCGGGCGATGCGGCGCCCGCCGTTGCGCCTGCACCGAAGGACGAGGCCGCCGCCGTACCGGAAGCCGCCGCGCCCGCAGCAATCAGCGAAGCCGCCGCACCGGCCGAAGCGCCGCAAAGCGCGGCCGCCAGCTATGACGAGTCCGCCGCATTCGCAGCACAGGCGCCCGCGCCGCAGAGCGTGGCCGCGCCCGGCGAAGCGGCGAAGTACGACGAGGCCGCTGCATTCGCGCCGAAGGCGCCCACGCCGGCGGAAGCGGCAAACTATGACGAAGCGGCGGCATTCGCGCCGAAAGCGCTCGCACCGCAAAGCGCGGCCATGCCGGTCGAAGCGCCGAGCTATGATGAGTCCGCGGCATTCGTGCCGAGATCGGCCGCGCCGGTCGCCCCCGCGGCGGCGACTGCATCGGCCGCGCCCATTGCAGCGCCGGCGGCTTCCGTTTCTTCGGCATCGGCCGCCGATCCGCTCGGCGCCGCGATCCCGGTCGGCACCCTCGCCGCGCCCGATGTTGCGGCGGCGCCGGGCGATGCCTCGGTGCGCGAGGCGCAGGAATATCTGACACGGCTCGGCTATTACGACGGCGACATCGACGGCGTCATGAGCTGGCGCACGGTCCAGGCGCTCGTGAAGTTCGACGCAAGCGGCGAGGGTCCGAAATCGGTGATCGCCGACGGCGGCAGGCTCGATGCCGTGTGGCTCGCGCGGCTCAAGACCGTTGCCGCCGCGAAGACAGCGCCGCCGGAGCCGTAAGCGCGGCGCTATCCCTTCAACCGCACGATGTTGAAGGCCGGGACGGGGCGGTGGAAGCCCTTGAGTTCGCGCGCGCCGAGCTCTTCCGTTTCGACCAATTCCTCGACCGCGACCAGCACCTTGCGCTCGATGATGATCTGGCCGCTTTCGGCCTCGCCGCAAAGCCGCGCGGCAAGGTTCACGACCGAGCCCACGGCGGCATAATCCGAGCGCTCCTCGAAGCCGATCCGCCCGAGCGTCGCATAGCCGTGTGCGATGCCGACGCCGAAGCCCAGTGCATAGCCGTACTTGCGCCAGGTCTTCGCCAGCTCGTCGACGCGCGCGCGCATCGCGACCGCCATGCGCACGGCGCGGTGCGCCGGGTCGGCGCACGGGATCGGATCGTTGAAGAACACCATGACGCCGTCGCCGGTGAAGCGTTCGAGCGTCCCTTCGTGGCGGTGAATGAGCTCGCCCAAGGTCGCGTGGTACTGGCGCAACACCGCGATCACCTCCTCGGGCTCGGCGCCCTCGGAGAATGCGGTGAAGCCGCGCAGGTCGCAGAACACGACGGTCACGTCGCGGCGATGGCCTTCGAGCGCGCGCTCGTCGCCCGACGCGATCGCCTCCGCGATCTGCGGCGCCAGAAAGCGCCGCAAGCGGCTCGCGCGCTCGAGCTCGGCAAGCTGCACCGTGACGCGCGCCTCGAGCGTCGCGTTCCAGTCCTTCAATTCCGCCGCCTGGCGCGCGACCTCGTCGTGCAGCGTCTTGAGGCGCAGCACCGAGCGCACCCGCGCGACGAGGGCGCCCTGGTCGATGGGCTTCGTGAGGTACTCGTCGGCGCCGGCATCGAGGCCGTGCACCACGTCCCTGGTATCGGCCTTCGCCGTCACCAGGATGATCGGCAGGAACGGCAGCGACGCATCGCCCTTGAGGCGGCGGCACACCTCGATGCCGTCGATCTTCGGCATCATCACGTCGAGCAGGATGAGATCGGGCCGCTCGGCATACGCCATCGCCAGCGCCTCCTCGCCGTCCGCGGCGGCGATGGTGCGGTAGTTGTTGGCGGCGAGGCGGGTCGCAAGGATGTCGCGGTTCGCCTCGTTGTCGTCGACGACGAGAATGAGCGGCGGATCGTTCATGACGCGTCCGGCAGGTAGTGGCGGATCTTGGCCAAGAGCTGGCGCGGGCTGTAGGGCTTTGCCACGTAATCGTCGCAGCCGGCCTCGCGCGCCTTCGCCTCGTCGCCCGAAAGCGCATAGGACGTGACGACGATGATCGGAATGGCGTTGAGCGCCGGATCGGCCTTGATGCGCCGCGTCGCCTCGTAGCCGTCGAGGCCGGGCAGCTGGATGTCCATCAGGATGAGGTCGGGCTTTTCCTTCGACGCCATCGGATGCGCCGATTCGCCGTCATGCGCCTCGACCATCTCGTAGCCGGAGGCGCCCAGGAGATCGCGCAGGATCTGCCGGTTGTCTTCGTGGTCCTCGACGACCAGGATGCGCTTCGTCATGCGTTCTCCACCTGACGCTCGACGGTGACCGGAAGCGTGAAGGAGAAGGTCGAGCCCTTCCCCAACGCCGATTCGACCCACAGCCGCCCGCCATGCAGCGCCACGATGCGGCGCGAGATGGCGAGCCCCAATCCCGTGCCGCCCTTGGCGCGGGTCGAGGAATTGTCGGCCTGCTGGAACTCCTCGAAGATTTTCTGCTGATCGGCCTCGGCAATGCCGGGACCGGTGTCCTTGACCTGGACGACGACGCTGCCGTTGGCCGCGTGCGCCGCGATCGTGACCTCGCCGGCGTCGGTGAATTTGATCGCATTGCCGACGAGATTGAGCACGACCTGCGAGAGCCGCCGCTCGTCGCCCTTGGCCGCCGGAAGATCCTTCGGCAGGTCGAGCCTCAGCGCGATCTTCTTGGTCGAGGCGAGCGGCTCGACCGCGACATAGACGCCCCTGCAGCATGTCCTTCACCGAATAGTGTGCGAGCTGCAGGACGAGCTGGCCCGCCTCGATCTTCGAGAGATCGAGCACGTCGTTGATGAGGCCCAGAAGATGCTTGCCGTTGGTCTGCACGCGCTCCAGCACTTCGCGCATCTTTGGCGGCGCGGCGCCGTAGATGTCGTCGAGGATCAGCTCGCTATATCCGAGGATGGCATTGAGCGGCGTTCTCAGCTCGTGGCTCATGTTGGCGAGGAACTGCGACTTGTGCTGGCTCGCGATCACCAATTCGCGGCTCTTCTCCTCGATCTCGCCGAAAAGGCGCGCGTTCTCGATGGCGGCAACCGACTGCGCCGCGAACGTCTGCAACAGATCGACCGTCGCGGCCGGGAATTCGCCCGGCGCGCGGCGGCGCACGACGAGCGCGCCAACGACGCGGTCGGGGCGCAGCAGCGGCATCACCAGAAGGGCGCGGAACCCGGCCTCGATGACGATGCCGGTAATGGCGCTGCGCCCGCCCGCGGCGAGGTCCGCGAACTGCACCGGCGCGCGGCTTTGCGCCGCCTCGCCGATCCCGGCCATGCCGATGCGGATGTGCTGGCCGCGGATCGCCGCGATCATGCGCTCGTCCATGCCGAAGGTGGCGCGGAGCGCGAACTCGTCCGCCCCCTCGTCATAGACATAGATGGCACCCGCATCGGTCTGCGACAGGTGCACGGACGTGCCGACGATGGTGGTGAGCACGGTCTGGAGATCGAGCGAGGAATTGACCGTCTGGCTCACCTCGCCCAAGGCCTTCAGCTCATCGACCGAGCGCGCGAGCTCGTCGGTGCGGTCGCGAAGTTCCGTGAAGAGGCGCGCATTTTCGATGGCGATGACCGCCTGGTCGGCGAACGTGGTGACGAGCTCGATTTCCTTGTCCGCGTACAGCTCGACCCGGTTGCGCGCCAGTCCGATCACGCCGATCGGCACGCCCTCGCGCATCAGCGGCACGCCGAGCATCGAATGGGAGCCGACGGCGTGCGCATCGTCCTTGGCCTCGTAGAGCGGATCGGTCCAGGCATCGGGGATCTGCACCGTGCGGCCGTCGCGCGCGACGCGGCCGACCAGGGTTCCGGCGCCCGGGCGGATCACGGCGCGGCGTTCGCGCTCTTCATTTTCCGGCGACAGCCCGTGACTCGCGGCCCAGCGGTATACCCCGCCCTCGTTCCTGAAGATGACGGCGTAATCGGCGCGGCACAGCCGGTGCGCGGTCGAGACGACGGACTGCAAGACCGCGTCGAGGTTGGTGTTCGAGCGGCTGATGACCTTGAGCACGTCGCTGGTCGCGGTCTGGTATTCGAGCGACTGGCGCAGTTCCGTGAGGAGCCGCGCGTTCTCGATGGCGATCACCGCCTGCTTCGCGAAATTCTCGAGCAGCTCGATCTGCTTGTCGTCGAACGGGCGGACCTCGCGGCGATTGATCACGAAGGCGCCGACGACCTCCTGATTCTTCACCATCGGGACCCACAGGGCCGAGCGGATGCCGCCAAGCTCGTGCACTTCCCGGGAAGTCGGGACGTGCGAATATGTCGCGAGGTCGTGGACATGCACGGTCGTCTTCGCCAGCATCATCTGGCCAGGCGGCGAGGCGGGGTCCGGCCGCACTCCAGCCACTTGCCGCGTGACGAGCGCCCGCGCAACCCCCCGGTGGGCCTCGCCGAAGAAAACACCGCCTTCGATGCGGAACAGGCCGCCCTCCGCCGCGTCGCAAATGCGCACGGCGTTTTCGAGCATCACGTCGAACACCGGACCGAGCTCGCCCGGCGAGGACGAGATCACGCCGAGCACCTCGGAGGTCGCGGTCTGCCGGTCCAGGGATTCGCGCAGTTCCGAGAGGAGGCGCGCGTTCTCGATGGCAATGACGGCCTGCGCCGCGAAGTTCCCAACTAACTCGATCTGTTTGTCCGTGAAGGGCCGCACTTCCTTGCGGAACATGAAAATGGCACCAGCCAGCTCACCTTCCCCGAGCATCGGCACGCCGAGAATACTGCGTACTCCGAACACCTCGACGGCGGCAACTTGCAGCGGGTCGCCAGCGAGGTAGCCCGGCGTCGCGGCGAGATCGGGTATGTGGACCGGCTCGCGGCTCCGGGCGAGGCGGGCCAAGCCGGTATCGGGCCCGGGGCTGCGCGCCTCACGGCGTATCACTTCGGCATATTCATCGGGCGCGCCGAGCAATGCCGCGACCTTGTACCCATCGCCGTCGCGCAGGCAGAGCACGCCGAATTTCGCGTCGCACAGCCGCGTCGCGTTTGCCAGCATTGCGTCGAAGACCGGCTGCAGCTCGCCCGGCGAGGACGAAATAACGCGGAGAACTTCGGCGGTCGCGGTCTGGCGGTCCAAGCTCTCGCGCAGCTCCGACAGGAGCCGGGCGTTCTCGATGGCGATGACGGCCTGGTCGGCGAAGCCCTTCATCAGCTCCAATTCATCCGGCTGGAACGGGCGAACCTCGTCGCGCAGGACGGCCATGGCGCCGATCGAGCGTCCCTCCTGCATCAGCGGCGTGAACGCGGTCGTGCGAACCCTCATCTCCGTCGCCATCCGGACGACATCGGAGCCGAACGCAGCGGCGGACTGCGCCAAATCGTCAAAGGCAAGCTGTCGGTTCTCGTGCACGCTTTGGCTGAACGGGTTTGCATCGTCGATCCGCAGGTCGGCGATGGTCCGCCCGATCCGCGAGGCGGCCGGCCCCGCGAAGGCGACGCCGCGCAGCACGTCGCCCTCGGTGCGCCGGATACCGACGTTCGATGCGCCGAACATGCGCACGGCCGTCTCGGCGATGGTGTCGAGCGCGCGCTTGGGATCGCCCGGCGTCGAGGCGATGACGCGCAGGATGTCGGATGTGGCGGTCTGGCGGTCCAAGCTCTCGCGCAGCTCGGTCAGGAGCCGCGCGTTCTCGATGGCGATGACGGCCTGCTTGGCGAAATTGGCGACCACATCGGCGTGCTTCTGCGAGAAGGGCCGCATCTCGCGGCGGTAGATGATGATGAGTCCGACCGCTTCCTCGTCCTTGACCAGCGGAACGAGAAGCGAGCTGCGAATTCCGCCGAGTTCGACGGCGGCGACCGACTCCCGGTTGCCCTCGATGTATCCCCGCTGCTCGCGCACGTCCGCGACCAGGATCGCCTCTTTCCGCTCCAGCGCACGAACAAGGTTAGGCGCCGGTACAACGCTCTCTTGTTGGCGAACGAACGCCTCGAACGCCGGCAAGGCGCCGCGCGTCGCGACAAGGCGCAATCCATCCGCCTCTTTGCGGAAAATGTGCCCCGTGTCCGCTTCGCAGAGATTGAGCGCGTTGCCCAAAATCGTGTCGAACACCGGCGCAAGCTCTCCCGGCGAGGAAGAAATGACGCCGAGCACATCCGCGGTCGCGGTCTGGCGGTCCAAGGATTCGCGTAACTCGGTCAAAAGCCGCGCATTCTCGATGGCGATGACGGCCTGCGCCGCGAAATTCTCGATGAGTTCGATTTGTTTTTCGCTGAAGGGCCGCACCTCGTGACGCCTTATGGTGATGGCGCCGATCAGCGTGTCCTCGCGCATCATCGGCACGACGCAGATGGTGCGCACGCCTTCTCCTAACGTGGCCGTGGCGCCCGGTGCGTGAAGCAGCGTGTCGGAGGTCGAAATATCCTCGATATGTACGGTCCGGTGCGTGCGCTCGACCGTGCCGAGGGCAGTTTCAGGATGGGGCCGGATGATTCCATCCGGGCTGCGGGCTGCGGCCAACAGCGGCGAGGTGCCGAGGGTCGTCGCGATGCGGAACCCGTCACCATCGCGGAGATACAAGGTTCCCGCCACCGCGTCGCAGAGACGCAGCGCGTTTTCGAGCATCGCCTTGAAGACCGGCTCAAGCTGACCCGGCGAGGACGAGATGACGCGCAGCACTTCGGCCATCGCGGTCTGGCGGTCGAGCGATTCGGTAAGCTCCTGCGTCCGCTCCTCGACCTTGCGCTCGAGGCCGGCGTAGGATTCCTCGAGCCGTCCGGCCATGTCGTTGAACTGCTCGGCCAGGGATTCGAGCTCGTCGCCGGTCTTGACGGAAAGGCGCTGCGACAGGTCGCCGCCGCCGATCCGGGCCGCCCCTTCGCGCAGCGCCCGGATCGGCACCACCATGCGGCGCGCCAGGAAAAGCGCGGCGAGGAACGCCAGAAGGAGGCAGACCGCGAGCAGCGCGCCGGCGCGCTCGATCGAGGCGAAGAGCGGCGCGTTGGCCTCGTCCAGCGGCAGCTCGACGAACACGTACCAGCCCATCGGCGCGACCTTGGCCCAGGCGGTCAGCACGCGTTTGCCCGAAGGGTCGGTCGCCTCGCGCAGCGTGTCCTGCGGCGCGCCCGACAGCGCCGCCGCCACTTGCGGCAGGCGCGCGAGGCTGGTGTTGCGCAGCACGAGCGAGATGTCGGGATGCGCGATGAGCCGGCCGTCGCCATCGACGACATAGGCCAAGCCGCGCTTGCCGATCCTGATCTGCGAGACCACGTCCCAGATGAATTTGAGATTGACCTCGGCGACCGAGACGCCGGCATCGCGCCGCGCCCCGGCCTGGGCGAGCGTCATGTAGGGCTCGCTCTCGCGCCGGAAATAGACAGGGCCGAACCACGCCTTCTTCGCCATCGCCTCGGCAAAGCGCGGGTCGTGCGAATAATCGGTGCCCGATCCCACCACGTCCATCTCGAGCCGCGAGACGCGCAGCTGCTCGTGCCCTTGCGCGTCGAGCTGCGACAGCTCGGTGATGGCCGGCACCTGGCGCAACAGGCGCAGCGCGTCGAAGCGGCGCTGGTCCAATGTGGCGGCCGACCATGGCAGCTCGGTGGTCCAGCCGATCTGGCTCTGGATCTGCGCCACGAACTGCTCGATCTTGCCGGATGCCCCCTGCGCCTCTTCGCGCTCGATGCCGATGAGCGAGGCCTCGTGGTCCTGGTAGGAGAACCAGATCTCGAACGCGCCGTTGGCGAGCAATGCTACCGACACGACGGCGACGAACAGCGCCGCGTATTTGCGGAAAAGCCGGCCGCGCGGCGCGCGCTGCGGACGGGGCGCATCGGCCGCAATCGGTGGCAGCGTTTCTCTCAGCGCGTCGGCCACTTCCCCCTCCCGGGAGCCGGCCTCATCGTAGCATAGGTCCGCAGGCTTTGACGCCCGTCAATGCGCGCTGGTCGATCCCGACATGTGCAGGAACGTCACGACGATCGCGACAATGGCGATGGCGCCAGCCATGGCGACGATTGCTGCGCCGGCGATGGCTTCCGTCGTTCCTTCCTATCGGGCCCGGCGGGCGCCCCTTGCGACGCGCAACAGGGCGTCGCGGCAGACGGCCTCGGCCGGCAGGCCGGTCCGCTTGGCGTTGCGCTCGGCCGCGTGCAGCGCCTCGAGCGCCGCTGCGGCGCGGCCCTTCGACCACAGGCGCAAATGCCCGAGGAACGCCTCGCGCATGTCGTAGAAGACCGGCGGCCGCAAGCCCGAGATCGCGTCCTCGGGGGAGGATCCCGCCGCCATGCGCGCGGTCGCGACATAAAGCCGCTGGAAATGGCGGAGCGCCGCGCGCAGCGCCGTGACCGGCGATTCGCCTTCCTCGAAGGCGCGCTGCAGGCTGCGCTCGAGCGCCGCGAGATCGCCCGCGGCCGTGGCCCTGATCGCGTCGTCGAGCGTGATCTCGGCGCTGTCGCCCACCACCTCGCGCGCCTCGTCATAGGAGACCGAGCCGCCGTTCCCGGCATAGAGCGCGAGTTTCTCGAGCTCGCCGCGGTTGATCGACCGGTCGCCCGAAAGATGCTCTGCGAGATAGCGCCGCGCATCGCGGCTCACGCTCACGCGATGCGCCGCCATGACGCTGTCGACGAGCGCGCCCAGCTCCTCCACGCCATCGGCACGGCACACGATCGCGGCGCCGTCCTTTGCCGCCTCGAACGCGCGGCGCAGCGCCGACTTGCCGCCAAGCTCGCCCGCCTCGACGACGACGAGGCTGTCGCCCGGCGGCAGCGCGGCGAAGAAGCGCTCGAACAGCGCCGCCTGCCCGTCATCCGCGCCGCGCACGCGCACGACGCGGCGGCCGCCGACGAGCGACAATGCACGCGTCTCGTCGTCGAGCCGGACGGGGTCGGCGCGCAGCGCTTCGCCGGTGAGCTCGGCCACGCGGAACGGGTCGGCGAGATCGGACACGACGGCTTTTGCGATGCGCTGCGCCCGCTCGCGCACCATGCCCTCGTCCTCGCCGTGCAGGAGAACGGCGCGGATCGCGGCGTCGGGTGCAGCGATGAAGCGCGCGACGCGCGCGCCTTGCAGCTTCACGTCCGCTCCGGGGGCGGATGCTGCTGCAGATAGACCGCGAGCTTTTCCGCGATCTCGCGGGCGAGGTCGGCGGCCGCGATGTCGCGCGCGTTCTCTTCGGCCACGGTCGCGGCATAGGCGTCGAGCGGATAGTCGTATGACGCGATGCGCTGCACCGTTTCCTCGAGCACGACGTGCTCGCTTCCGGCCGGGTTGAGCCTCAGCTTGACGAAGATCGAAAACTGGCCGTGCGTACTCGTATTGTCGCGCTGCAGCCCGAGATTGGAGCGCACGAACGAGAGATTGAGGTTGAGCACATAGCGCGGCTTCAAATGCGCGCCCGCGGGGTTGAGCTGCTCGCGCAGCGCCGACACCAGGATCTGCCCGATGCGGTCGGGCGCGGAGCGGACCTCGACCGCGGCGAGATCGGGATCATAGCCCGAAGGCTCGCGCACGGCATAAAGCGGGTGGAAGCCGCAGGCCGAAAGCGCCAGGAGCGGCAGCGCGAGCGCGAGCCGCCGCACACTGCGCGCGGGTTCACACCACGACATTGACGATCCGATTGGGCACGACGATGGTTTTGCGCGGCGCCTTCCCCTCGAGCGCGCGCAGCACGCCCGGGAGCGCCAGCGCCGCGTCCTTCGCGGCGGCCTCGCCGGCATCGCGCGGCAGCTCGACCGTGCCGCGCAGCTTGCCGTTCACCTGCACCGCGAGCGTCACGCGTCTCTTCGCGCGCAAGCTCGGGATCGGCCTTGGGCCAGCGCTCGTCGGCGAGCAGCCGCGCGTGGCCCAATTGCTGCCACAGCTCCTCGGCGAGATGCGGCATCATCGGCCCGAGAAGCAGCACCGCCGTCTCGATCGCCTCGCGCAGCACGGCTCCGGCGCCGTCCCTGGGCTCGCACGATTCGATCGCGTTGGTGAGCTCGCGGATATGCGCGACGGCGCGGTTGAAGCGGAACTTGTCGAGATCCTCGGTCACGGTCGCGATGGTGCGGTGGACGGCGCGGCGCAGCGCGTCGAGCGCCGGCGCAAGCTCGCGCGGCACGGGCGAGCCCGTGGGCGCGAGCGGCGCGGGCGGATCGCCCACGAGCCGCCACAGCCGGTTCACATAGCGCCACGCGCCCTCGATGCCGGCATCGGTCCATTCGAGATCGCGCTCGGGCGGGCTGTCGGACAGGAGATAGAGCCGCGCCGTGTCGGCGCCGAACGCGTCGACGATCGTCTCGAGCCCGACCACGTTCTTCTTCGACTTCGACATCTTCTCGATGCGGCCGACCGCCACGGGCCGGCCCTTCCCGTCGCGAGGGAGCCCATCATCGCGCCGCACCTCCTCGGGAAAGAGCCAGTCGCCGTCCGCGTCGCGATAGGTCTCGTGGCACACCATGCCTTGCGTGAAGAGGCCGGCGAACGGCTCCTTGACGCCGAGATAGCCGCACTGCGCGAGCGCGCGCGTGAAGAAGCGCGCATAGAGGAGATGCAGCACCGCGTGCTCGATGCCGCCGATATACTGGTCGACCGGCAGCCAGTAATCGACGTCGCGCCGCTCGAACGCGATGGGCGCTCGCGGCGAGCAGAAGCGCGCGAAGTACCAGGACGATTCGAAGAACGTGTCGAACGTGTCGGTCTCGCGCTCGGCGCATCCGCCGCAGGCGGGACAGGCGGTGTGCTTCCAGGTCGGATGATGCGCCAGCGGATTGCCGGGCCGGTCGAAGCTCACGTCTTCGGGCAGCCGCACCGGCAGATCCTTCTCCGGCACCGGCACGATGCCGCATTTGGCGCAATGGATGACCGGGATGGGGCAGCCCCAATAGCGCTGGCGCGACACGCCCCAGTCGCGCAGGCGATAGGCGATCGTGCCCTTGCCGGATTGCAGCGCTTCGAGGCGCGCGATCGCGGCGCGCTTCGCTTCGGGCACGGCAAGGCCGTCGAGGAAATCGGAATTGAACGCGGTGCCGGCTTCCTCGGTATAGGCCTCGCTCGCCGACGGCGAAGCTCGCGGCCTCGACATCGGGCGGCAGCACCACGGCAACGACCGGAAGCCCGTACTTCCGCGCGAAGTCGAGGTCGCGCTGATCGTGCGCCGGGCAGCCGAAGATCGCGCCCGTGCCGTATTCCATCAGCACGAAGTTGGCGACATAGACCGGCAGGCGACCAGCTCGGGCCGGAACGGGTGCTGCGCGCGAAGGCCGGTATCGAAGCCGCGCTTCTCCGCGGTCTCGAGCACGGCCTCGCTCGTGCCCATGCGGTTGCACTCGGCGATGAACTCGGCGAGATCGCGGCATTGCCGCGCGCCAGTTCCTCGGCGAGCGGATGGTTGGGCGCGATCGCGCAGAACGCTGCGCCGAAGAGCGTGTCGGGCCGCGTGGTGAACACTTCGAGCCGGTCGCCGCGCCCCTCGAGCGCGAAGAGCACGCGCGCGCCCTCGGAGCGGCCGATCCAGTTCTCCTGCATGAGCCGCACGCGCTCGGGCCAGCGCTCGAGCGTCTCAAGGCCGTCGAGCAGATCGTCGGCAAAGCGCGTGATGCGCAAGAACCATTGCGCCAGAAGCCGCTTCTCGACGAGCGCGCCCGAGCGCCAGCCGCGCCCGTCGATCACCTGCTCGTTGGCGAGCACGGTGTTCTCGACCGGGTCCCAGTTGACCCAGGATTCGCGGCGGTAGGCGAGGTCCGCCGCGAGGAAATCGAGAAACATCTTCTGTTCGTGGCGGTAGTACTCGGGATGGCAGGTCGCGATCTCGCGCCGCCAGTCATAGGATAGCCCCATGCGCTTCAGCTGGCGCGCGCATGACGGCGATGTTCGTCGTAGCGTCCAGCGCGCCGGATGTTCGCCGCTCTGGATCGCGGCGTTCTCGGCCGGCAGACCGAATGCGTCCCAGCCCATCGGGTGCAGCACGTTGAAGCCCTGCGCGCGCTTGTAGCGCGCGACCACGTCGCCCATCGTGTAGTTGCGCACGTGGCCGACATGGAGCTTGCCGGAGGGATAGGGAAACATCTCCAGCACGTAGTATTTGGGCCGCGCCCGATCGGTCTCGACCGCGAAGGTGCCGCTTCGCGCCCAGACCGACTGCCACTTCTCCTCGGTCTCTTTCGCGTTGTAGCGCTGCGGGCGGCGAATCCTTGTTCGTCATGCGAGACTGGGACGGGTCGCGCTAGTTCGAGGCGGTGCTCAGGCGCATCTGCCGCGCCCGCGTCAGGATCGCGTTCTCGAGATCGGTGCCGGTCGCCTGGTCGACCGGCGGCATCGATCCATTGGCCGCCCGGCGTCGCGCTTCTGGCGGAACACGCTGGCGCGCACGCCGTCGGCGCGCAGCTCGCGGCCGAGGATGAAGATATTGACCTTGAAGCGCTCGTTCGGCCTGGTCGGGCGGGCTGTACCAGTCGGTGATGATGACGCCGCCGAACGGATCGGCCGAGGCGAGCGGCATGAACGAGACGGTGTCGAGCGTGGCGCGCCAGAGAAAGGAATTGACGCCGATGCCCGCGCCGCCGCCGCCGCCGCCATTGTCGCCGCTCTTGTCGCTGCCGAAGATCGACGACAGGAGCGTCCCGTTCTTGGTCCGACATCGGCGCCGCGCGTGCCGAACTGGTCGGGATTGGAAGAATAGTCGGGATCGGTGTGATAGGGATCGTTGGTGCGTTTTGCGTAATCCGGATCGTTGCGGCCCAGAACATTGTCATTGTCGGAACTGAACATGCTGCAGCCGGCGAGCAGGCCGGCGGCAAGACAGGCAAGCGCGGCACGTGCGTACATCGGACAACTCCCTCGCATACTTCCCCGCGGCGCAGCGATACTACAACGGGGCTCCGGGCCCGGCAAACCCAATGCCCGCCCCAAGATGACGCGGCCGAGCCGGCAAGCTAGCATTTCGCCATGCCAAGCGAGACGGCAGAGAGCACGATCGCCGCCAATCTCGGTTCCGTTGCCCTGCGCATCGCCGCCGCGGCGCGCGCCGCGGGCCGCGATCCCGCGAGCGTCAAGCTCGTCGCGGTGTCGAAGACGCAGCCCGCGGACGCGGTCGCAGCCGCGCTTGGCGCCGGCCACCGTCTCTTCGGCGAGAACCGGGTGCAGGAGGCGGCGCAAAAATATCCGGCGCTGCGCGCGCGCTGGCCCGATCTTCGCCTGCACCTCATCGGCCCGCTGCAGACCAATAAGGTGCGCGATGCCGTCGCGCTGTTCGATGCGATCGAGACGGTGGACCGGCCGCGTCTTGCCGAGTCGCTCGCGCGCGAGATGGAGCGGCAGGGCAAACGTCCGGCCTGCTTCATCGAGGTCAATACCGGCGAGGAGCCGCAAAAATCAGGCGTGCTGCCCAGCGATGCCGATCAATTCATCGCGCTTTGCCGCGACCGACTCGCGCTGCCGCTCGCGGGGCTCATGTGCATTCCGCCCGAGGCGGAGGAGCCGGCGCCGCATTTCGCGCTGCTGCGCGAGATCGCGCGGCGCAATGGCCTCGGCGAACTCAGCATGGGGATGAGCGCCGATTTCGAGATCGCCATACGCTTTGGAGCGACGCTCGTCCGAGTCGGGACCGCCATCTTCGGCGCCCGCCGCGGCGCCTAAAAAACCGCGGAAATCCGCGGCTCCGGCGGCAAAAATTAACGAAAATCAAGGCTCTTGGCACATCCCGCGGGACCGTGATATTTTTAGGCAAAAGTAAAAGAAACGTGAAGTTGATCACCCGGAAGTTGCGTCTCGAAACCGCAGCAAGGAAGCGCTTTCGAGTGATCGTTTGGGCGGGAGGCGGGGAGAATTTTCACTGGGGAAAAGCGCACTGTTGCCAACGCAAAGAGGGGCGCTGGTCGGCATCGGTCTGTTGTGCGCAGGGCTCACGGGGGGATTGGATCGGCTGGCCTTCGGCCAGGCTGCGCCGCTGCCTCGTGTACTGCCGGGCGCCGTAGAGCCGGGCCGCGACCGGCCGGCACCGGAGGTGCCGACGCAACCCTCCTTCGACTTCACGATCGAGGCGCCGGCGCGCTCGCAGATTCCGCGCGCGGTCGAAGAGCTGCGCTTCACGCTCACCGACATTCAAATCGAGGGCGCGCAAACTTTGCCGGCGGAAGAATTTCGTCCGCTCTATCAGAATCTCGTCGGACAGGAAGTGACGGTCTCGAACATTCTCGACGTCGCCGACGCGATCGAGGATGTGTATCGCCGCGCGGGATATGTCCTGACGCACGCCTTCGTTCCGCCGCAGCGTGTGCGCAACGGCGTCTTCACGATCAACGTGGTCGAGGGCTATGTCGCGTCGGTGACGGTCGAGGGTGGCGATCCCGCGACGCAGGCGCTGGTCCGCTCCTACGTCGAACCGGTGGTCAACGTGCGGCCGCTGTCGCTCGCGGCGATGGAGCGCGCGCTGCTGCTCGCGAACGATCTTCCGGGCATCACGGCGTCGGGCGTGTTGCGTCCGGCGCCGAGCGTGCCGGGCGCCTCGGAGCTGGTGGTCAGCATCGCCGAGCAGAAGACGAGCGGCGGCCTTGCCGTCGACAATCGCGGCTCGCGCTTCCAGGACGTGTGGACCTTGGGCGGCGACGTCGCGGTGAATGGACTGGTGGGCGTCGGCGATCAGCTCGCGGCGAGCTATTCGACCTCGCCCAACGCGCTCGAGAAAACGTCCGGGCAAGTGCGCTATCGCCGGCCGGTCGGAACCGACGGAATGACGGCGAGCATGATCGTCACCGCGACGCGCGGCGAGCCGGGCTCGAGCCTCAAGCCGTTCAATCTCGTCACGACCAGCCTCGCGGTCGGTCCGCGCGTCTCCTATCCGCTCATACGCACGCGCGCCGAGAGTCTGTCGCTCGACGGCGGCTTCACCGTGCAGCAGGCGAACGTCGAGACTCTCGGCACGCCGTTCTCGCACGATCAATGGCGCGTCGCGGATCTCGCCTTGACCTATTCGCGCATCGCGCTCGGCGGGAGCTGGTCGGCGAGCTTCGACGGAGCGGAGGGATTGGGCATCCTCGGCGCCACGCCCGACGGCACGGCGACGCTCTCTCATCCCGGCGCCGCCACCGAGTTCACGAAGCTCATCGCCAGCTTCCGCCACATCCGCACCTTGATCGGGCCGGTGAGCTTGGCGCTTTCGGGCCAGGGTCAATATGCCTTTGCGCCGCTCGTCGCCGGCGAGCAGATCACGTTCGGCGGCGCGGCGCTCGGGCGCGGCTACGATCCGGGCGCGGTGACGGGAGACCAGGGCGCGGGCGGCTCGGCCGAGCTGCGCTGGGACGAGCATTTCCCGTCCTATCATCTCGAGACGGTCGAGCCCTATGTCTATTACGACACCGGCAAGGTCTGGAACTTCCACCCCAATCAGGGCGGCGGCCAGTCGGTCAACTCGGTCGGGGTCGGCATCCGCTTCTTTCTGCCCTACGCGATTTCCGCCGACTTCGAGGTGTCGCGCACGCTGCGCGCCGTGCCGGGCAGCGACAACGGCCAGAAATCCACCAAGCTCCTGATGGATGCCGCCATCCGGTTCTGAGACTCCATATACATATGGAGAGCGCGGCATGAGCCGGAGGGCGCGCATCGCCCTCGCCGCGGCGCTTGCCGCCGGCCTCGTTCCGGGCGCGCGGGCCGGGGGGCCGGCCGTCACCGGCGGCAGCGCCACGGTCGCAAATTCCGGCAACGCCACGATCATCACCCAGACGACGCCGAAGGCGATCTACACCTGGCAAAGTCTTAACGTCCCGGCCGGCGGTCTCCTCGAGTTCAACCAGCCGAGCAGCGCGTCGATCGCGCTGAACCGGGTGGCGAGCGGCGCCGCGATCATCAACGGCAGCCTGCTGTCGAACGGCCAGGTCTGGATCATCGACCCGGCCGGCGTCATGTTCGGACACGGCGCCTCGGTCAACGTCGCCGGCCTCATCGCCACCACCTCCGACATCGGCGACCAGAATTTCCTGAACGGCGGTCCTTATTCCTTCGGGCAGCCGACCAGCAATCGATCGGCCGCGGTGATTAACCACGGCTCGATCTCGGTCGCTGCGGGCGGAAGCGCGGTGCTCGCCGGCGCGCGCGTGGTGAATGACGGGTTGATCGAGGCGCAGCTGGGCAAGGTCGCGCTCGCCGGCGCCGACACTTTCACGGTCGATTTCACGGGCGACAAGCTCATCAGCTTCGCGATCGACGCGGGCGTGAGCCAGACCCCCATCGGGCGCGACGGCAATCCGGCGGCCGCCCTCGTCGCCAATGCCGGCACGATCCGCGCCGATGGCGGCGAGGTGCTGCTGACGGCGCGGGCGGCGCGCAGCGTCGTCACGCACGCCATCAACACCACCGGCATGATCGAGGCCACCTCGGCGCACGAGGAAAACGGCGAGATCGTGCTCGATGCCGGCGACGGCCCGGTCAACATCTCCGGCACGCTCAACGTCTCGGGCAAGATGGCGGGCGCGACCGGCGGCACGATCGAGGCGACCGGCGGCAGCGTCACGGTTAACGGCGGCGCCGTCATCGATGCCTCGGGCGACCAGGGCGGCGGCAGCGTCGCGCTTGGCGGCGATCTGCACGGCGCGGGCCCGCTGGCCGATGCGACGACGACCACCGTCGCCGCCGGAGCGGTCATCGATGCGAGCGCCATCACCAACGGCAATGGCGGCACGGTCGCGGTGTGGTCGAACGGCACCACGTTGTTCGACGGCTCGATCCTGGCGAAGGGCGGGGCCCAGGGCGGCAACGGCGGCATGGTCGAGACCTCGGGCGCCGGCGGGCTCGTCGTCGGCGCCGCGGCCGCGGTGACCACGTCGGCTGTCGCCGGGACCGGCGGCACCTGGCTCCTCGATCCGATCTTGGGCACCTATTCCAACGTCACCATCACGAACGCCACTTCGGGCGTGACATGCTCGGGCTCGGGCACCGTCACCTGCGCGCCGACATCCAACGGATCGACGATCGACGCCGGCACCATCGACGCGGCGCTCGACACCGGCGAAACGGTCATCGTCTCGACCAGCAACGGGTCCGGCGGCGAGGCCGGCACCATCACGGTCTCGAGCCCGATCCAGCCGACCGGCGCCGCCTCCTCATCGCTGGACCTCAGCGCGAACAGCAACATCTTGGTCAGCGCCGCGATCGGCGCTCTGGGCGGGCCGCTCAACGTCACGCTCGCCTCGGCCGCGGGGAGCGTCACGGTCAATGCCCAGGTTTCCACCAACGGCGGCTCGTTCATCGCCTCGGGGACCGGCATCGCCATCGGCGCCCAGATCATCGCAGGCGCCGTCAGCCTTACTGCGGGCACCGGCTCGATCGCGGTCAACAGCGCCATCACCGCCTCGGGTGCCGTCACGATGGACAGCTCGGCGGATATCGACATCGTGGCGCCGATAACGACCTCCGGCACCGCCATCAACCTGACCGCCAATTCCAGCCTGGGCGGCACGCCCGCCGGCAATGGCACCATCGCGCTCTCGGCAAATCTCTCGACCGCCGGAAACAACCAGAACCTTGGCGCCATCAACCTGACCGTCTCGGGCGGGACCGGCGCGCTCGACCTGAACGGCAGCGCGATCACCCAGGGCGGCGCCATCACGGTGAATGCCCCGGTCGTCGTGACGGCGAATTCGACCTTCGACAGCACCAACAATTTCGCTTACGCGGCGGGCGCGGCCGTCACCTTTAACGGCACGATCGACGACAAACTCGCCAACGCCGATACCCTCGCGGTGACCTCGGGCGATTACGCGATCACCCTGAACGGCGCTGTCGGCAGTTCCGCGCCGCTCGCCTTCCTCAACCTGGGCGGCGGCGGCGGCGGGGTCAGCGGCTCCACGACCGGCCTCACCATCAATGCGCCCGTGACGCTCGGCAGCAACGGCGCGAATATCCTGGTCAACCAGGATGTCGCGATCAACGCGGCCGTCACCGGGACGGGCGGCGGCAACCTGAATATCGATGCCGGCGATTCCGACTCCACCGGGGCAACGCCGCGGCCGACCGAGATCGTCTTTGGGTCAGGCGGCAGCATCAATTTCTCGGGCTCGACCGGCAGCATCACCATCAACTACCACCCGAGCACCTTCCCGCTCGACGATCTGAACTTCGCCAAGATCACGGCGGGGAGCGGCGGCTTTAACCATTACATGGGCATTCTTACCGTTGCCGACCTCGAGGCAGTCGCCTCGAACCTCGCCGGCGACTTCGCCATCGGCAATAACACCATTGATTTGAGCTCGGTCGCGAATTGGACCCCGCTCGGAACCTTCACGGGGATCCTCAACGGCGAAACCGGGGTCATCGCCAACCTGACGATCAATTCGGGCGCCGCCGATGTCGGCCTGTTCGGCGAAATCGGCAGCACCGGCCTCGTCGAGAATCTCGGCCTCACCAACGTCAACGTCACGGCGACCGCCACCAGCACCCCGTTCGTCGGCGCGCTCGTGGGCATAAACCTTGGCACGGTGAGTTATGTCTTTACCACCGGCGCCGTGAGCGCCTCCGCGACGTCCTCCGCCATCGAGATCGGGGGCCTCGCCGGCTACAACTCGGGCACCGTTACCAATTCCTACTCAACGGCGACGGTGCAGGGTGGCGAGAATGCCTCTCTTCGTGGCGGGCTTGTGGGCTTTAATGCCGGAGGCACGATCGAATATTCGTACGCTTCGGGCAGCGTCCAAGGCGCAGGGCCCGCCGACTTCGGGGCCAACGGGGGGCTCGTTGGTTTTGACTCCGGGGCCATCGAATACTCCTACGCGACGGGCGCGGTCAGCGGACTGGGCGCTCAGGGCGGGCTCGTCGGCGAAATGCCCGCTGGCGGCGGCACGATCACCCAGTCCTACTCCTCAGGCGCGGTCACCGGGAGCTTCTCAAACGGCGGGCTGGTCGGCGCCATCTTGTCCGGCTTTACCGGCACGATCTCAAGCGATTCGCATTGGGACGTGACGACATCGGGCCTCAGCAACGGCGCCGGCAGCTTCAGCAGCGTCGCGATCCCCGCGTCCCAGGGCCTCACCACGACGCAGTTCGCAAGCGTCGCCAGCGAGAGCACGAATTACGGCGCGGGCTGGGACTTCACCAACACCTGGTATCTCATCGCCGGCATGGCCCACCCGATCCTGCGCTCGGAGCTCGGGCCCGACGTTCCCTACTTCGCCGCGATCGCCAACGCGCACCAGCTCGAGCTGATCGGTGAGAGCGGACCGGCGCTGTCGAGCTACTATTATCTCATCGCCAATATCGACATGACGGCCGAGCTCGCGAACCCGTCCGGGCCATGGCTCACGGCCAGCAACGCGAGCATCGATGGCGGCTCCTACGGCTTCGTGCCGGTTTCGGGCTTCGCCGGCACCTTGAGCGGCGCGGGCTACACGGTGAACGGCCTCGCCATCCACGATCTCACGGACGCGGACGTCGGACTGTTCGGGTCGATCAATAGCGGCGGCAGCGTCAGCAATCTCAACCTGACGAACGTGAACGTCGTCGCCTCGTCCGTGTCCTCGGCCAATGTCGGCGCGCTTGCCGGCGTGAACGGCGGCGACATTTCCGGCAGCTCCGTGAGCGGACTGGTCAGCAGCACCGGCAGCGGCGGCGTGGTCGGCGGCCTCGTCGGCAGCAACAACGGTTCGGTCACCCAATCCTACGCGGCCGCATCCGTTGGCGGCGGCGGCGTCTTCGTGACCTTCGAGGTCGGCGGACTGGTCGGCGGCAACAACGGCACGATCGCCGAATCCTACGCGGTCGGCGGGATAAGTAACGGCGATCTGATGGGCGGGCTGGTCGCCTTCAACTACGGCTCGATCGCCACTTCGCATGCGAACGGGACGGTCATCGGCGGCGCCTCCAGCACCGATGGCGGCCTCGTCGCCACCAACGACGGCACTCTCGGCCATGGCACGATCGACCAATCCTATGCGACCGGCCTGGTGAGCGCGCCGGGCGCCTTCGCGACCGGCGGGCTCGTGGCCCAGAACCAGAACGGCGCGGGCGCGACCAACTCCTACTGGGATATGGACACGACCGGCCAGCCGATCAGCGCCGCCGGGACCGGACTGCACACAGCGGCGCTGCAGGGCGCGCTGCCGGCCGGCTTCGACCCCGCGATCTTTGGCGTCCAGGCGGGGCCGGCGCCGAGCTATCCCTATCTGCTGTGGCGCCACCCGGATGGGGTGGAGGTCGTCTCGGGCTCCGCCTTCTCCGGCATCAATACCGGCCCGATCGCGGGCGAATTCGTCGTCGGGCAGGTCAACGGCACGAGCTTCGGCGAAAGGGCCACCACCGGCGCCAACGGCTACTATTATTTTCTGCTGTCGCCCGACACGATCCCCGCCGCGAACGGCCAGGTCATTGTCTCTACCGTCAGCGGCGGCCTCAATTACAACCAGGGGAACGCGTTCGCCGACAACGCCGACGGCTCGGTAAGCGGCGTCAATTTCGACGGCACTTCGCTCCGGCTCATCAGCAGCGGGGGAAGCGCGAGTGGAATTCTCGCGGACCTCGCGACGGCGGTCGGATCGGGCGGGACCGGCATCGGCTTCACCCTCGCCGCCACCAACGTCCCGAACCTGGGCACGCTGGCGGCCCTCTCCTTCATCACCAGCGCGCCCACCCTCACCCTCGACCAAGCGATCGATGTTGGCAGCAAGCAGCTCGTCGTTTCCAGCTCGAACGGCGGCACGGTGACACAAACCCAGCCCTTCACCGCCAGCGCCATCGATCTCAACGGCGCCGGCGCGACCTTCACGCTCACCAATCCCGCGAATAGTTTCGGCAGTTTCGCCGCGAGCACCGGCAGCGCCAGCCTCGCCGATGCTTCGAACCTCAACATCACCTCGCTCGGACCGCCGAGCAGCCTGACTCTGGGCGCGACATTCAGCGGCAATGTCACGATCAACGACCCCGGCACGGTGACGCAGGACCAGCCGATCACCGCCGGCGGACTGGCGCTCCTGGGCGGCACCTACACCCTGACGACCGGCACGAACAGCATCGGCAATCTTGCCGCCAACGCTGCCGCCATCACCCTCACCGCCGCGGGCACGCTCACCATCGCCCCGGTCGCCGGCACCAGCGTCTTCACCACGAACAGCGATACCACCCTGTCGGCGACGAGCATCGCGCTCGGCGCCTCCGCCGCCGTCACGGCCCCCAGCAATGGCACCCTGAACCTCACGGCCGGAAGCGGCGGCAGCATTACCGAGGCGCAAGGCGCGACGATGTCGGTGGCGGGCAGCAACGCGTTCGCCGTCCTCACCGCCAACACCATCTCTCTCTCCCCGCTCTCGGGCGGCATCGCGTCGATTACCGGCACCGGCGGCATCGACCTCGAAGGCCTGACGGGTGCGACGACGATCGGCGTCGGCAGCGGCGCCGCCGGCACGCTGAACATCAGCCAGACGACGCTCAATGCGGTCGGAACGCCCCTCAGTATCGGCGCTGAGGGCAATGCACAAACCGGGCTCATCACGGTCGCCGGCCCGGTCACTTTCCCGGCCCCGACCGGCATCGGCGAGATCGGCCAGACCGGCCAGATCAAGCTCTCCGGCACGATCACCAGCACGGCCACCGTACCGGGCGTGGCCACGGGCGCGCCCGCGCCCTACACCGGCATCAACTACTTCCTCGCCTTCCTCGCGCCAACCGTGCTGCAGGCGAATACCACGATCAACACGGCGGCCGCAGTCACGGCCCCCGGCGCCGTGGTCTTCGCCGGCACGATCGACGGCGCCGTTTTCTGGACCAATTCGCTCACCGTCGACAACGCCGGCAATGGCGACATTATTTTCGGCGGCCGCGTCGGCTTCGACAGCAACGTGGTGCCGGCGGCAGTCTCGCCGGGCGCGGTGAGCCTCACCGGCGGCAACGTCAGCATGACGATGCTGCCGCTCGCCAACAACACCGACGGGTTCGCCGTCACCTCGCTCACCGTCAACGCCGCGTCGCTCACCACCTCGAGCTTCATCAGCACGCACGGCGAATCCTCGGGCACGTTGCATCCGAACGGCGGCGCGGTCTCGATCGCCACGACGGGCGGCGTGTCGATGGCGGGCTCGATCAACGCGGGCGGCGGGTTCAACAGCACGACCCTGGCCGGCGGCACCGCCGGCCCGGTCACGATCAACGCCGGCGGCACCGTCGCGATCGGCACGGCGCTGACGCCGGCGAGCGTATCGATCCTCGCCAACGGCTACAGCACCGGCGCCAACTCCGCGGCGGCGGGTCAAAGCGCGGGCAATGGCGCCGCCGTCTCGGTCACCGGGACGAGCATCGCGCTCGGCACCTCCATCGTGAGCAACGGCGGCGCCGCCACCTTCGCGGGCTCGACCGGCGCCGGCGGCAGCGCCGGCTCGGTCGCGCTCACCTCGACGAGCGGCGACGTGACGCTCGGCGACAGCGTCTCGACCGGCGTGGTGCCGACTTCGATCGCCGCCACCGGCGGCAGCGCCTCGGCGTCCGCGAACGGCGGCAACGGCAACACCATTACCATCAACGCGCACGGCAATTTCACGGCGGCCGCCGACATCGTCAGCGTGGGCGGCGAGGCCGGCGGCAGCGCGGCCGGCGGCACGGGCGGCGCGGTGACGGTGAGCGCCGGCGGCGCCGTCGCGATCGGCACCGGGCTCACGCTCATCACGCAATACAGCGGCGCAGAGCTGAGGCCCGATACCGCCAGCATCCTTACGCGCGGCGGCTACACGTCGGTGAGCACGGCAACGCCGGGGAACGGCGGCCAGGTCATGGTGACCGGCGCCAGCATCAGCCTGCCGTTCGGCGTCTCGAGCAATGGCGGCGACGCCGCCGACCTCTACTCGTCGGCGAACGGCTCGATCGGCTGGGCGAGCACTGCGGTCACCGGCTGGCTCGGCGCCTCGACCGCCAATGGCGGCAATGCCGGCGCCATCACTCTGACGGCGAGCGGCGCCATCACCGTCGGCACTCCCGCGGGATCGTCCAGCACCGCGACCGGCGATCTTGCGGCGATCGTTGCGCGCGGCGGCGAATCGACCGGCGGCGCGGGCGGCAATGGCGCGGTCATTTCCGTGACCGGCGGCACGATCGCGGTGGCGCGCGTGTCCGCAAGCGGCGGCGATACGCTCGCCATGACGACGGGCGGCACGGGCGCCAACATTTCGCTGGTCGCGACGAGCGCCGCCCCCGGCGCGATCACGCTCTACGGCAACAATGACCCGGCCACCGCGGCCGCGCCGTCGCTCCAGGAAACACTGATCGCGCGCGGCGGCGACATCGGCCTGACCGCCTTCGGCAACGTCAGCGCTCCGGCCGTCGCCAACGGCGCTGGCGGCTCGCTGACGGTGCAGGTGCCGGTCGGCGGCACCATCGTCCTCGCCAGCAGCATCGCCAATACCGGCAACGCGATCACGACCACGACCGGCACGACGGCGAGCGGCTCGAACGTGATCACCGGCGTCGCGAACACGGCCGGCCTCGTCAATGGCGAGTGGATCTCCGGCCCGGGCATTCCCGCCGGCACGGCGATCGTCAGCGTCAGCGGCACCACGAACGGGACGATCACGCTGACCCAGCAGGTGGTCTCCGGCGCGGGAACCGGCCCGGTCACCGGGCTCCAGGTGCCGAACGGCGACAACAACGGATCGACCGTGGGGATGAGCGCGAGCGGCGGTCTCGGCCACGGCGGCACGATCACGCTGACCGGCCCGATCGAAGGCGCGGCCGGCAATACCCAGTCGCTGCGGCTTCTCACGGTGGACGGCACGTCAAGTGCGAGCGGCACGATCGGCGCCAGCCTCCCGCTTGCCAACGTCACGGTCGGCGGCGGCATCAATACGGTGGTTCCGTCCGGCGGCAACGGCGGCGCCGTCACGTTCAACGGCGCGGTCACGGTCGGCGGCGAGATCCTCGACCTCAACAGCAGCGGCAGCTTGGTCTTCAACGGTTCCGTCACCACGCCGAACCTGACCGTGACGGGCGGGCCGAGCCTCGCGATCAATGGCGGCGGGGTGTTCACCGGCACCTTTTCGGCGCCGAGCTCGCCGCCAGCGCCGATCACGCTCGGCGGCGACATCGTCTTCGACACGACGCTCGGCGGAACGGTCTCCGGAAACTTCGTCCTGTCGAGCGCGACCACGCTCGATTTCTCGAGCGCCACCGGCGCCGTCGCGCTCGGCGGCACGATCGACGCCGCGGCGGCCGGAGCCGAGGCGCTGACCTTCGACGCGCCGGCCGGCGGCGCCACCATCACCTCGGTGCTGGGCGGCGCGACCGCGCTCGGCGCCGTGACGATCAACGGCTCGGCGCTGACGTTCAGCGGCGCGATTACGACCGCGGGCGGCATCGTCACGATCAACGCCCCGACGGTGCTCGCCGGCAACACCGCCATCGACACCACGAACGCCGGCCACGCCGCCGGCGCGACGGTGACGATGGCCAACACGCTCGACGGCGCCGTTTTCTGGGCCGACAACCTGACCGTCACCGCCGGAAGCGGCGACATCGATTTCTCGGGCCGCGTCGGGTCCGACAATGGCGTGGTGCCGACAGCGGTCACACTCGGCGCGGTGAACCTCACCACGACCGGCAACGTCAACATGACGATGCCGCCGCTCGCGGGCAATTCGGACGGCTTCGCCGCCACCGCCTTCACTCTCAGCGCCGCGTCGCTCACCTCGTCGAGCTTCATCCGCACGGCGGGCGAAACCTCGGGCACGTCGCATCCGCACGGCGGCGCCGTCTCGATCGCCACGAGCGGAAACGTGTCGATGGCCGGCACGATCAACACCGGCGGCGGGATCAATAGCACGACCAATATCGGCGGCAGCGGCGGCGCCGTGACGATCACCGCGGGTGGCACCGTTTCGATCGGCTCCAACCTCAACCCGGCGACCCTTGCCGGGATCTACACCGAGGGCTTCACCGCCGGCTCGGGCCAGACCGCCGGATCGAGCGGCAACGTCTCGGTCACCGGCACGAGCATCACGCTCTTTTCCGGACCCAACGCCGCAGGCGGCAACGCCGTTGGCTCCGGCACCGGCGGCAATGGCGGCAACGTCACTCTGCACGCGACCTCGGGCGGCATCACGATCGCCAGCACCGCGTTCCCGGCCGCCATCGCCGGCATTCTGGCGCAAGCCGGAACTTCGCCCTCGGGCCCCGACGGCAATGGCGGCACGGTGACGATCACCGCGGCCGGCGGCTTCACGATGAGCGGCGGGGTCGGCACGCTCGGTCTGGTGAGCGGCGCGGTGACGGTGACCGCCGGCGGCGCCGTGTCGATCGGATCGCTGCTCAACCCGGCGGCCCAGAACGCGATAATCACGATCGGCGAGTCCGCGGCCTCCGGACAGACCGCCGGGAGCGGCGGCAACATCTCGGTGACCGGTACGAGCATCGCGCTGTTCGCCAACGCCAACGCCGGCGGCGGTACGGCCACCGCCTTGGGCGCCATCGGCGCCGGCGGCAATGCCGGAACGATCGCGCTCACGGCGACCGGCGGCGACGTGGCGCTGCAGAGCACGACCTCTCCGGCCGCTTCCATCTCCGTGCTCGCCACAGGCGGCAGCTCGGGCAGTGCCAACGGCGGCACGGGCAAGGCGGTGACGATCAACGCCACCGGCAACGTGACGATTACCGGCTCGATCTCGACCGTGGGCGGCAATCCCGGCGGCACCGGCGTCGGCGGCAATGGCGGGGCGGTGACGGTCAGCGCCGGCGGCGCGGTCGCGATCGGCGCCAACATCACGCTCATCACGCGCTACAACAACAACGAGCTGCAACTGACCTCTGCCAGCATCGCAACGCGCGGCGGCGACACGGGGGCCAGCACAGCATCGCCGGGCAATGGCGGCGTCGTCATGATAAGCGGCACCGGCATCACCCTGCCGTTCGGCGTGACGAGCCGCGGCGGCGAGGCCGACGACACGGTGTCGTCGGCGCAGAATCCGGTCGCCTGGGCGAGCACGGCCGTCACCGGCTGGCTCGGCGCCTCGACCGCCAACGGCGGCGACGCGGGCTCGATCGCCCTCACCTCGAGCGGCGCCATCACCGTCGGCAATCCGGCCGGATCGTCCACGACCTCGACCGGCAGCCTGGTCGGCCTCTTCGCCAATGGCGGGATATCGACCGGCGGCTCGGGCGGCAACGGCGCCGCCATAACGGTCACCGGCGGCACGGTGTCCACGGCGCGGATTTACGCAACGGGCGGCGACACGTTCGCGGCGGCCACGGGCGGCAGCGGCGGCGCCATCAACGTCACGGCGACGAACGGTGTCACCGGCGACATCACGCTCTACGGGGATGCCGATCCGGCCGCTGCGGCGTCCTCGACCATCTCGAGCAACGTCGTCGCGCGCGGCGGCTTCACCTCGATCACCGCCGTCGGCAATTCCGCCGCGCCCGCGGTTCTCTCCGGCGCCGCCGGGAACGTCACGCTGCAGATTCCGTTGGGCGGCTCCCTCACGCTCGCCACCAGCACCGCCAATACCAACCCCGCGACCACGACCACGAGCGGCACCACGGCGAACGGGTCGAACCAGATCACCGGCGTCGCCAGCACGACGGGGCTCGCGGTCGGCGAATGGATTTCCGGTCCCGGCATCCCTGCTCAGACCGCGATCGCCGTCATCAGCGGCACGACCCTCACGCTGACCCAGGCGGCGGGCGCCGGTGCCGGGTCCGGGACCTTGACCGGAACCCAGGTTCCGAACGGCGTCGATGCCGGCTCGACCGTGGGGCTGAGCGTCAGCGGCGGTCTCGGAGCCGGCGGCACGCTGACCGTCGGGGGACCGATCAACGCCGCCCTCGGCAACGTGCAGAGCCTGCGGGTCGGCTCGACCGACGGCACCGCGAATTTCCCGAGCGCCGTCGGCGCGATCGTGCCATTGGCCGACCTGACGCTCGGCACCGGCATCAATACCTCGACGCCTATCGGCGGCACCGGCGGCGCCGTCATTTTCGGCGGCACGGCGACCGTCGGCACCGAGATCCTCGATCAGCGCACGAGCGGCAGCCTCACCTTCAACTCCCTCGTGACCGCGCCCAACCTGACCATGGTCGCCGGCACGACGACGCTGGCGATGACCTCGGGCGCGAGCCTCGGCAGCCTCACCGCGTCGGGCGCCACCGTGACCTTGGGCGGCACGCTCGCGATCACGTCGGGCGGCCTCAATCTCTCGGGCGCGCTCGTCCTCTCGGCGCCGGCGACGATCGACACCAGCGCGACAGACGGCGGCATCACGCTGTCGAACAGCGTGAACGCGCCCGCCTTCACGATCGACGGCACCGGCGCCGGCGGCCAGGCGCTCGCCATCAGCGCCGGAACGGGTACGGTCCTGCTCGACGGCTTGATCGGCGGCGGCGTGGCCCTCGGCGCCGTCACGGTCAATGCCGGCGCGCTCTCCTTCAACGGCGCCAACACATTCGCCAACGACGTGCTGACGACGGCGGGACAGCCGATCCAGTTCAACGCGCCGGTCACGCTCAACGTGCCGCTCGCGATCGACACGGCCGGCGGCGGAGTGCCGGGCGGCGCGAACGTCACCTTCGCCGGCTCGCTCAACGGCGGCAGCGCCTATGCCGACGGCCTGACGATCAATGCCGGCAGCAACGGCAACGTCACGTTCGCGAGCGTCGGCACGACGACACGGCTTGGCCAGCTCGCGATAACGAATTCGAACAATGTCAATTTCAATGGCTCGGTCAGTGCTGCGGCGCTCAGCATCCTCGGGCCGGGCAGCGTGCCGGGCGCCGCAACGGTCACGGCCGCTTTCAGCCTCAACACGGCCGGCGCCAATTCCGCGACCCTGCCGACGACGGGCGGCGCCATCGACATCGACGCCTCGGGCGCGGTCGCGATCGCCGGCTCGCTCTTCGCGGGCGGCGGCGTCAACAGCACCACGAATATCGGCGGCAACGGCGGCGCCGTAACCATCGTCGCGGGCGGCAGCGTTGCGATCGGCAGCGGCATCGCCCTCACCACCAGCGGCAGCGGCAGCACGCTCACCGCCACCTCGCCGCCGAGCGTCGTCGCGAACGGCTTCGTGCCGACCACCGCCGCGCAGACGGCGGGGAACGGCGGCACCATCTCGATCGCCGGCGCCAGCCTGACGCTCTACCAGTCGGTCGCCGCCAGTGGCGGCAACGCGCTCGTCGCGGGCTCGACGGCGAACGGCGGCAATGGCGGGTCGATCACGCTGACCGCGACCGGCGGCAACGTCACCATCGGCAGCGCCGCGACCGGCAATGTGGGGGGCGTGTACAACAGCGGCGGCAATTCGGTCGGCGGGACCGGCGGGGCCGGCGGCAACGTCACCATCAGCGGCACCATCATTTCGCTCGCGCGGGTCAACACCAACGCCGGAGACTCGGAACTCACGAGCGGCGCCACCGCCAATGCGGCGGGCAACATCACGCTGATCGCCACGCTCGCGCACGGCGACGCGGTCGTGCTCTACGGCAACGCGTCGTCGCCGACGCTCTCCACGAGCAACGTCAACACGCTCATCGCGATCGGCGGCGAATACGGCGACACGGCGCTCACCACGCCCGGCGCGCTGCCGAACGGGCTCGTCACCGGCGCCGGCGGCAACATCACGATCGAGGGCGGCGTCGGCGTTCCGCTCGCCGCCACGGCCGACATCCGCCTCGTCAACACCAGCGCAAGTGCCGCGCTCAACGGCGGCCCGACCGTCTATCTGAACGCCTCCGGCGGGCTCGGCACCGGCGGCACCATCCTCGTCAACGGAACGGTGGTCGGAACGACCGCCAATGTCGAGAACCTGCACATCTCCGACGCCAACGGCACCGCCACCGTCGCGGGCAGCATCGGCAGCAACGCGATCCCGCTCGGAAACCTCGTGATCGGGCCGGCGCCCAATGTCGCCAGCACACTGCCGCCGGGCAGCACTTTTGGCGCCTTCACCATCGTCGGCGCGGTCACCGCCCAGATCGTAGATGACACCGAAACCTCCGGCAGCCTCGCCTTCGACGGGCTGGTGAAGACGCCCAATTTCTCGATGGCGTCCGGCACGACCAGCCTGACCATGCTCGGCGGCGCGCAGTTCACCGGTCCCGTCACCCTGTCCGGCGGCACGCTCACTCTCGCCGGCACGTTCACGTTGAGCGGCAGCGCCGGCGGCTTCAGCACCACGGGCGCCACGACCTTGAGCGGCGCGACCACGCTCGACACGTCCGCCGTCAACGGCGCGATCGGCCTCGGCACGGTCAACGGCGCGAGCGCGGGCGCCGATCCGTTCACGGTCAATTCCGGCACCGGCGGCGTGACGTTCGGCGGCGCGCTCGGCGGCACCGTGGCGCTCGGCGCGGTCAGCATCACCGGCGGCGCGCTCTCGCTCGACGGCATCGTTTCGACCGGCGGCGTCACCGGCACGGGCAGCGGCGCCGTCACCGTTGTGCAGCCGATCACGGCGGGAGGGGCGGTCTCGCTCGCCGCCGCCGGCAACCTGACGCTCGACGCCGATGTGACCGGCAGCGGCGCCGGCAATGCCGTCGTGCTCGCCACCTCGGGCGTGTTCGACAATCTCGCGGGCAGCAGCGCAGTGGTTGCGAACGGCGGCGGGCGCTGGCTGATCTGGTCGCAGAATCCGGCGAACGACACGCTCGGCGGCCTCGCCTTCGGCTTCAAGCAGTATAACGCGACGTTCCGCGTCACCGCGCCGGCGCAATCGAGCGGCAACGGCTTGCTCTATTCGCTCGCTCCCGTCGTCACGGCAAGCCTGACCGGCAGCGTCGCCAAGACCTATGACGGGACGACGGGCGCGACCCTCACGCCCGCGAACTACGCGGTCTCGGGCGCGGTGAGCGGCGACACAATCGTTCTCAACGATCCCACGAGCGGCGCCTATGCCAGCGTCAACGCCGGGACCGGGATCCTGGTGGATGTCGCGGGCGTCGCCATCGCCTCGGCCAACGCCGGCGGCGTGCCGGTCTATGGCTACCAGCTCGCCAGCTCCGCGATTTCGGGCGCGATCGGCACGATCGGCCAGCTCGCGGTGACGCTCACGGGCAACCGGACTTACGACGGGACCGCGACCGCGCTGGGCTCGATCCTCAGCGTCACGAACCTGATCGGCGCCGACAGCGTGACGCTCTCGGGCGCGGGCACGCTTGCCGGCAAGAACGCCGGGACCGAAAACATCGTCTCCGCCGGCACGCTGAGCCTCGGCGGCGCGTCCGGGGCCAACTACACGCTGACGGGAGTCTCGGGCTCGGTGAATGTCGCCAAGGCGGCGCTGACGCTCACGGCGCAGGCGAACACCAAGAGCTACGACGGCACGAACTCGGCCGCGGCAACTCCGGCCGCGACGGGCCTCTTCACCGGCGACACCGTGACCGGGCTTGGCGAGGCTTATGCCGGCCCGAGCGCCGGTACCGGCCTTACCCTCAGCGTCAATGGCGGGTTCACGGTCAACGACGGCAATGGCGGCAACAACTACACCGTCAGCACGGTCGCCAGCACGGCCGGCATCATCAACCAGCTGGCGGTGACGCTCACGGGCGCAAGGGGCTACGACGGAACCGCGGCGGCGGCGGGCTCGATCCTCAGCGTCACGAACCTGATCGGCGCCGACAGCGTGACGCTCTCGGGCGCGGGCACGCTCGCCGGCAAGAACGCCGGGACCGAAAACATCGTCTCCGCCGGCACGCTGAGCCTCGGCGGCGCGTCCGGAGCCAACTACACGCTGACGGGAGTCTCGGGCTCGGTGAATGTCGCCAAGGCGGCGCTGACGCTCACGGCGCAGGCCAACAGCAAGACCTATGACGGCACGAATTCTGCCGCGGCAAGTCCGGCCACGACAGGCCTGTTCGCCGGCGACACCGTGACCGGGCTTGGCGAGGCTTATGCCGGCACGAACGCCGGCACCGGCCTCACCCTCGCCGTCACCCCCGTCTTCGTCGTCAATGACGGCAACGGCGGCAACAACTACACCGTCAGCACGGTCGCCAACACGGCCGGCATCATCAACCAGCTTGCGGTGACGCTCACGGGCAACCGGACGTACGACGGGACCGCGACCGCCTTGGGCTCGATCCTCAGCGTCACGAACCTGATCGGCGCCGACAGCGTGACGCTCTCGGGCGCGGGCACGCTCGCCGGCAAGAACGCCGGGACCGAAAACATCGTCTCCGCCGGCACGCTGAGCCTCGGCGGCGCCTCGGCCGGCAACTACACGCTGACGGGATTCACCGGCTCGGTGAATGTCGCCAAGGCGGCGCTCACGCTCACGGCGCAGGCGAACACCAAGACCTATGACGGCAGGAACTCTGCCGCGGCAACTCCGGCGAAGACAGGCCTCTTCACCGGCGACACCGTGACCGGGCTTGGCGAGGCCTATGCCGGCACGAACGCCGGCACCGGCCTCACCCTCAACGTCAATGGCGGGTTCACGGTCAACGACGGCAATGGCGGCAACAACTACACCGTCGGCACCGTCGCCAGCACGGCCGGCATCATCAACCAGCTCGCGGTGACGCTCACGGGCAACCGGACGTACGACGGGACCGCGACCGCGCTGGGCTCGATCCTCAGCGCCGCGAATCTGGTGAGCGGGGACGTGCTGACCTTCTCCGGTTCGGCGGCGCTGGCGAGCAAGAACGCGGGCACCGAGGGCATCGCCTCGACCGCCGGCCTGAGCCTCGGCGGCGCCTCGGCCGGCAACTACACCCTGACCGGCGCGGCCGGGTCGGTGCTCGTCACTCCGCTGGCGGTGATTCTGACCGGCAGCCGCACCTACGACACGACCGCGGCGGCATCGTTCGGCATCCTCACCGTCACGAACAATCTCGATGGCGCCAACCTGACGCTCGGCAGTAGCGGCAGCGGCGTGCTGGCGAGCGGCAATGCCGGCACGCAGCACTTCCTCTCGGCCGGAACCCTCGCGCTCGGCGGCAGCGCGGCCGGCAACTACACGCTCGGCGGGCTCGCGCTGAACGGCAGCGCCGTCACGATCGCGCCGGCGACGCTCACCTACGTCGCGAATGCGGCCAGCGTCTTGAGCGGCCAGGCGATCCCCGCGCTCTCCGGCATCGTGACGGGCTTCGTCGGCTCCGACACGCTCGGCACGGCCACGACCGGCGCGCCCGCCTTCACCACCACGGCCACCGTGTCGAGCGGCGCCGGCAGCTACCCGATCACGGGCTCGGGCCTCACGGCCAATTTCGGGAACTACAATTTCGTCCAGGCGCCGGCCAATGCGACTGCCTTTACCATCAACCCGGGCCAGATCGTGGCGGGCGCGGTGTTTTCCGATCGCGGCGTGACCGCGCTCTTGGGCGCCAGCGTCGGCCTCATCCTGAACGGCACCAGCGAAGGGACCGTCACGTCGGGCGCGGGCGGCGCCTACCAGTTCGTGCTGCCGGCCGGGACGATCTCGCCGAGCGGCGTCGGCCTCTTGGTCTATCTCCCGAGCGGCGCGGTGAAGGGCAACAGCTTCTACGATCAGGCGATCGGCTCGGTCACGAACCTCGATATCTACGGCAACGTGTTCCGCGTCCTCAACGCGCAGGCCACGCTTTCGGGCGTAGGCTCCGCGCTCGCCGCGACGCTTGGCGGCATCACCAGCCCCAATTTCCTGTTCGGCGTCAACGCCGCCGGCGCGCTCGCTCTCACCGGCACCAATTTCGAGCTCGCCTCGCCCGCGGTCGAATTCACGATCGACGAGACCGTCGCCGCCGGCTCATTCGCGGTGACGGCGAACCGCATCTCGCTGTCCGCCGACGTGACGACGAGCGGCGCGCAGACCTATAGCGGCGCGGTCGATGTTCCCGCCGCGGGCGCCTCGGCGGCGGGATCGAGCATTACCTTTACCGGCACGATCGACGGGCCCGGCGCCCTGACGCTCAGCGCGCCCTCCGGCACGGTGACGATCGAGGGCGCGGCGGGCGGCACGACGCCGCTCGGCCCGGTCACGATCACGGCGAACGGCATCGTGCTCGCCAGCGAGATCGCGACCTCGTCCGGAACGGTCATGCTGACGGGCACCGTGACGCTCACCGGCAACGTGACGATCGACACTGACGGGACCGGCGCCGACATCGACCTGATGGGGCCGGTCAGAGGCGGCTCCAACATGCTGACGCTCAACAGCGGCACCGCCGATGTGACGCTCTCGGGCGTGAGCGCGGGCGGGCTGACGCTCATGACGCCGCTCGTCACGCTCGACAGCGGCAGCTACGCGATCGGCTCCGGCTCCTACATTTTCGGCGCTGTCGCTCTCAACGGCAGCCTCAGCTTCGGCCAGGCGACCAGCTTCGGCGCGGCGACGGTGCTCGCGCCCTCGAGCATCATTGCCTCGAACCAGCCGATCACCTTCACCAGCACCCTCAGCGGCTCGGGCGGAACGCTGTCGGTGAATGCAGGCACCGGCGCGGTGACCTTCGCCGTGCCGGCCTCGGGCGTCACCGTCACGGTCACGCAGCCCCCCAACACCAACACGCCGCCACCACAGGACGTGACGACGGCCATCCAGCAGAACAACGCGCCGCCGCCCAACTCGACCCTTACGAACAATTCGCCGACCGACAGCGGCCAGTCGACGACCGATACGACGACCGATACGACGAGCCAGACCACGACCGGCACCAGCGATACGACGTCTCAGAACACGACGACGACGACCACCACCACGAGCACGGCGGGCACCGGCACGACCGCGACCACGACGTCGTCCACCGGCACGGGCGACGTGGTCTCGGACGAGACGGCGGCGCTCTTGAACGCCATCGCTCCGACCTCGGGCGGCCCCGCGGCCTCGTCGGGCGCCGGACCGCTCGAAGTGCTGACGGTCGGTTCGAGCTCGGCCACGACGACACCGTCGCAGACGACCGATAGCGGCACGAATTCGGGCACCGTCGTCGTGACGGCAAATGCTTTCTCGTCCCCGGCCTCGAACGCGACCGGGACCCAAGGACCGACCGGCGGCGCCACGAACACCACCACCACCGGCACGACGCAAGCGACGGAGCAGACCGGCCAGGACACCGACAGCACGGCCAACTCGATCGCAAGCTCGCTCGGCGGCGCGCCGGCTTCGGAGCAGGGCACTTCGGGGCAATCCAACTCCGGGCAATCGAAGAAGAAGAAGACGACGGACACGGACAAGCCGGTCACGCTGGTCAACGGCGTGCTCGTCCAGGCGCCGCGACAGCCGCAGGGCAACCGCAGGCCGCACGGCGTGCCGCCGGCGGACCAGGAATATTCGAGCTGGGGCAACGAGGCGTTCTGGCAATGAGCGCGCGCCATCCCATCGTCCTCGCGGCCGTGACGGCGCTAGCATTTCTCTCCGGCGCGGCGTGGGCGCAGAACCAAGCGGGGCTCGGCACCGATCTTGCCGGCGAGAGCTGCGCCTTCGGTCCGCCGGGCGGCACTGAAGCGGGGTTACGCGGATTCCCGGTCGCGTGCGGCAACGCCGCCTCGTCCGGCTCGCTTTACGTGATGCCGGGTCTGGCGAAGCTGCCCGATGCGCCCGACGCGCGGCGCGATGCGATCGTCGCCGCGGCGAAACAGATGCCGGTCGGATTGGGCCTCGGCGCCGAGATCAAATGCGGCACGGGCAGCCCGCTCGCCGAAGGCAGCGAATATCTCTTCTTCGCCTGCACCGAGCGAAGCGACGGCTGGCCGCGCATCGTCCTCGTTCTTCCGGCCGGCGGCACGCTTTATCAGGCGCAGGGGATGCCCGCGCTTCTGCCGGTCCTGGAAGCGGCGATCGCGTCGCGCTCGGGCCGCGCGCTGTCGTCGGGCGAGACCGAGGCGGCGCTGCATCTGCTCGAACGGCATTTCCCGGGCGCGCTGGCGCATGCCGGCGGCGCCGACGCCGCAAGCGAGCGGGCGCTCGTCGAACTCGCGCGGCTCGACGGCGCGCAGCGCAATTTCGCCGCAGCCGAGACCGCCTACCGCCGCGCGCTCGAGCTCGAGACGCGGCTGTTCGGTGCCAACGCGGCTTCGGTCGGCCAGAGCCTGATGGAGCTTGCCCTCGAGGTCAGCAATCAGGGCCGGTTCGACGAGGCCGCCGGCCTCTTCCGCCGGGCGCAGCCGATCATCGAAGCGTCCGCCAGCGTGTCGGCGCGGGCGCGGCTGCAATCGTACCTGGCGCTCGATGCCGCCAATCAGCGCCACTACGAAGACGCGCTGAAATACGCCCGCGAGGCGACAGCGCTGCGCCGCACCGAACTCAATGCGCAGGCGCCGGCGGCCGGAGCCGAGGAAGGCCAAGCCCCGGCGAGCCGCGGCGAGCTTGCGCACAGCCTGCGGATCGAGGCGGCGATGGCGATGAAGCTCGGCGACCTGCCCGATGCGCTCGCCGCCGCCGAGGAGGTGCTGAGCATCGTCAGCGACGAGCCGGGCCTGCCGCTGTGGTGGCGGCCCGATGCGATCGCGATGATGGCCGAGATCAACACGCAGGACGGCCGCGTCGTCGAGGCGGAGCGGCAGTTTCGCGACGCGCTCGCGCTCGACGAAAAGCTGTTCGGCGACACGGCGCCCACCATCTTCGCCGAGTTGCGGCTCGGCCGCTTCTATGCCGACCAGCAGCTCTATCCTGCCGCAGTGGGGGTCTTTCGCCGCGCGCTCGATGGCCTCGCCCGCGACGAGGTGGCGCGCGCCGCCATCCTGCCGGACCAGATCGTGCCGTTCCTGGCATCCGCGTCCGACATGGCAGTGAAGGACCCCGGCCAGCGCGTCAGCCTCGAATCCGAGATGTTCCAGGCGAGCCAACTGGTCAGCTCGGACGTCACGGGCCGCACGATCGCGCGCGCGGCGGCGCGGCTCGCCTCGTCCAATCCGGCGCTCGCGGAACTGACGCGCACGGCGCAAGACGCGCAGCGCCGGCGCGACGAGGCGCGCATCGAGCTTGCGGCGGAGACCGCGAAGTCCGACGACCAGCGCGACCCGGCGCGCGAGAAAAAACTCGCTGCCGACATGCAGGAAGCAGGCGCGCGGGCCGCGCTTCTCGCGCGCCAGATATCGTCCGAATTTCCCGACTACGCCAAGCTCGCCGATCCCGGTCCCGCCGATCTTTTCGCCGTCGAGCAAAGTCTCGACGAGCATGAAGCGTTCCTCTCGTTCGTCATCAGCATCAAGGCGAGCTACGCGCTGCTCGTGACGCGGCACGGATTGAGTGTCGTCCCGATCGAGGAGACCGCATCGGGCCTCGCCGCCGACGTGGCGGAACTGCGCCAGGCGTTCGTGCCGCGCCTCGGCGGATTGCCGGAGTTCGATCTCGAAGCCTCTTATGAATTGTACCGCCGCCTCATGGGACCGTTGGCAAAGCCGCTCGAAGGCGTCGATCGTCTCGTGGTGGCGCCCTCGGGGGCGCTCGCGAGCCTGCCGCTCGCGCTGCTCGTGACCGAACGGCCGCGCGCGCGCGCCGCCTATGGCGAGGCGGCGTGGCTCATCCGCCGCATGGCGGTGAGCGACGTGCCCTCGCCGCGCGCGTTCCTCGCTCTGCGCCAGGCGGGCGAGCGGCACGTGCCGGCGCCGCGGCCGTTCTTCGCTGTGGCCGATCCGGCGTTTCAGGGCGGCGGCAGCCAGGGCGGCGGCAACGCGCTCGACGCGCTGGCCGCGCGCTGCCGCGAGGACGGGCCGATTTCGCCCGATCTCCTGCGCGCGCTGCCGCCGCTGCACGAGACCGCGAACGAGGTGCGCACCGTCGAGCATCTGCTCGGCGGCAGCGACGATGCGCTGCTCATGGGCGCGGCCGCCACCGAGGCCGCGTTGCGCGCCCGCCCGCTCGAGGATTACGGCGTGCTCTATTTCGCGACGCACGGCATCCTGCCGGGCGAGCTGCATTGCCAGTCGGAGCCGGGCCTGGCGCTGTCGCCGCCGGCTTCGCCCGCGTCCTCGCAGGCCGCCGACGGCCTCCTCGATGCGAGCGAGATCGCGCAATTGAAGCTCAATGCCGATCTTGTCGTGCTCTCGGCCTGCAACACCGCAGCGAGCGGCGGGAATTTCGGCGGCGAGGCTCTTGCCGGCTTGGCCGATGCGTTCTTCAATGCCGGCGCGCGTTCCGTGATCGCAAGCCACTGGGAGGTGCCGTCGCTCTCGACCGTGAAGCTCATGACCGGCCTGTTCGCGACCTACGCCAAGGACCGCGCGGAAGGCCTGGCCCAGGCGCTGCGGCAATCGCAGCTGGCGCTGCTGCGCGATCCGGCGACGGCGCATCCGTTCAACTGGGCCGCCTTCACCCTCATTGGCGCGGGTGCGGGCGCGGCGCGGCCGTCGCCGGCATCGGCCGATCCCCCGGGGCGCCGCTCGTGACGCGCGCGCGCGCCATTCTCGCCGCGCTCGCGTCCGTCGCCGCCGCATCGCTTCCCTTGGCCGCGCCGCGCGCCGCCGAGCTGATCGTGGTCGAGGCGCGCGGCATCGGCCTCCATTCGGGCGACATGATCGACGATCAGGCGCCGCTCGACCTCAAGGAAGGCCAGCATGTGACGCTCATCACCGCAACCGGCGCGACGCTCAAGATCGACGGACCGTTCGATCGCGTGCCCGGCGCCGGCAGCGGCGACGACGACAATGGCGGCATCGGCACGGCGCTGCGCGCGCTCGTGACGCAGAGCGCGACCCGGGCCGAGGCGGGCGTGGTGCGCGCCGGCCTGTCGCCCGTCGTCCTGCCCGAGCCTTGGCTCCTCGACGTGAGCCGCACCGGCGTCGTGTGCCTCAGGAACGGCGACAAGCCGCTGCTGTGGCGCGAAAGCGCGGCGCGGCGCAGCGACCTCATGATCGTCTCCGGCGACCGCACGTGGCGCGCCGACGCGAATTGGGATGCCGGCGTCGACCGGATGCTGCTGCCGCAAGCCGTGCCGTTTCACGGCGGCATCACCTATCGCATCCGGCTCGACGGCAACGATGCGAACATCACGGTGAAGCTCGTACCCAACGCGCTCGTCAACCCGGAAATGCAGGCGGCTTGGCTCGCCGATGTCGGCTGCGATCCGCAGGCCCAGGCGCTCTACAAGACCTTGCCGCCATGACGGCGGCGTGGCTTCTCCGCGCGCGGCAGATTCTCGTCGCGGCGGCGGCGCCGCTCCTCGTCACGCTCGTTTGCGCCGCGCTCGCCGTGCTCGCGGTGGACCGGCTCGCATTCCTCAAATATGTCGATCGCTTCGTCGGCGATTGGGAGACCGCGGCGCTCCTGCCGCACGAAGCGCAAGACAGCGATGTCCTGATCGTCGCGATCACCGACGAGAGCTTGCAGAAATTTCCCTACACCGCGCCGGTCGATCGCGGCTTTCTGAGCGATCTCATCGAGACGATCGCGGCGCGCCATCCGCGCGCCATCGGCCTCGACATTCTTTTGGCGCAGCCGACCGAGCCGGCAAAGGATGAACGGCTGCGCCGCGCGCTCCAAAGCCTGACGGTGCCGCTCGTCGCGAGCTATGCCGACGAGGACGGCATCGTGAGCCCGGCGCAGAGGGAATTTTTGGACAGCTTCCTGCCGCCGGCTTCGCGCGGGCTTTCGGCGCTCGGGGCGGACCAGTTCGATACCGTGCGCTGGATCTATCCCGGCCACGAGGGACGCGACGGAAATTTCATCCCGAGCTTCGATCGCGCGCTCGCCGCCGCGGCGGGCGTCGCGTCCGCGCCCGACCTCGCCGACATCGTCTGGCACGGCCGTCCGTCGCGCACCGAGCCGCCGTTCCGCGAATACCCGGCCAATCTCGTGGCCAATCTCCCGGCATCGTGGTTTGCCGACAAGGTCGTGCTGATCGGCACGCTCGGCGATCGCCACCGCACGCCGTTCTCGACCCTGTTCCAGCGCGGCGAAGGGATCCAGCCGGCGGTCGTCATCCACGCGCACGGCGTGGCGCAGCTCCTGCACCGGACGCCGTCCCATGCGCTGGGCCCGGCGCCCGATTTCGCGCTGGCGCTTGCCGCGGCTGCGCTGGGCGCGGCGCTCGGCCTCGTCGGCTGGTCGCTCTGGGTCCGGCTCGGCGCGGGGTTCGCGCTTCTGTCGCTGCTCTGGATCGGCGGCGGCGCCGCATTCCATTACCTCGGAGCGATGGCCGGGCTCATCGCGCCGACCCTGGCGTTCGGCCTGTCGATGTTCGCAACCGAGGCACTATCCGGGCACAAGGCGCGGCGCCAGCGCGAATTCATCACCAACGCCTTCTCGTGCTACGTCTCGCCCAAGGTGGTCGAGGCGCTCATCCGCGATCCCGCGAAGATGAGCCTCGAGGGCGAGCGCCGCGTGATGACCTACCTCTTCACCGACATCGCGGCCTTCACCACGATGTCCGAAGCGCTCGACTCGCACGATCTCGCCCGCATCCTCAACGGCTATTTCGACGTCCTCACCGAAGTGGTGATGGAGTACGACGGCACGATCGGCAAATTCCAAGGCGACGCCTTGTTCGTCATCTTCAACGCGCCGATGGATCAGCACGATCACGCCGAGCGCGCGGTCCGCTGCGCCTTGAAGGCCGACCGCTTCGCGCTGGCCTACAGCATCGAGCAGCAGGCGCAGGGCGTGCCGTTCGGCCACACCCGCATCGGCGTCCACACCGGCCCGGCGGTCGTCGGCAATTTCGGCTCGCGCCGGCGCTTCGACTACAGCGCGCACGGCGACGCCGTGAACACGGCCGCGCGGCTCGAGGGCGTCAACAAGCAGTTCGGCACCCGCATCTGCGTCAGCGAGGCGACGCGCGCCTTGTGCCACGGCATCCTGTTCCGCCCGCTCGGCACCGTCACGGTAAAGGGCAGGAGCAGCGGCACGCGCGTGTGGGAGCCGGCGAGCGAGGAAACGCCCTATCTCGCGCGCTATTGCGAGGCCTGGGACAAGCTTGCGGGCGAGCAGCCGGAGGCCTTGGGCCTGTTCGCGGCGCTCAATCAGGAAAATCCGGACGATCGGTGCGTCGCGATGTATCTCGAACGGCTCTATCGCGGCGAGAAGGGCGCGGATCTGGTGCTCGCGGAAAAATAGCATGCGGCCGCTCGCCGCCGGTATCGCGCGCCTCTAATCCCGCCCGGGCCAGCCTTCGTCGTTGAGCACGATGGCCGCGCGCTGCTTGCCGCAGCGCCGGCAGCGCAGCCTCGTCTGCAGCGATTTCAAACTCATCGCCCCCTTCATCGCCATCAGGTGGCGCGGGTCATAGCGCTCGCTATGGCCGCATCCCTTGCACAGAATCCACAGCAGCCGGCGCGCGGCGATGGCGTCCGAGAGCGTCTCGACCGGGCCGAAGCGCTGCCTCACCATGAGAACATAATAGGAACAATTGCGATCCTCAGTCGAGTCGCGTGTCAGGGCGCGACGATCACCCGGCTGCCCGCATCGGCCCCGCCGAGCACGGCGAGCAAGTCCGCGCGGGCAAGCGCCACGCATCCCGCCGTAGGCGTGTAGCCGGGCGACGCCAGGTGCAGAAAGATCGCGCTGCCGCGGCCCGGCGCCACCGGCGCGTCGTTCCAGCCGAGCACGACGAGGAGATCGTAGAGCCCGTCCGCGCGCCACATCTGCTCGGCGTGCGCTTGGTATGGGAGCGTCACGGGCCGGTTGTAGAGCGCGTCGTCCGGCGCATCGCACCAGCCGTCGCCGGGCGCCAACGCGGCAAGCGCGACGCGCGTTTGCGGCGGCGCTTCGCGGTCGGGCCGGTAGAGCGCGCGCCGCATCGGCAGAATCCCGGCGGGCGTCGCACCGTCGCCTTCGCGTTTTTGCTGGACGATCCCGGCGCGGCCGAGCGCACACCGCATGCGCCGTCCGTCCCACGTGGCGCCGAAGCTGCGGTCAACGAGCAGATCCATCGCTTGACTGCCGCCCGACCGGCCGCGCCTATTGTGCAGCGACCTGCGCCGCTTTCGGGAGGAAGTGCCCTAATTCGACCTCGTCGATCTGCTCGGGCACGAGGAAGGCTTCGGCATAGCGGCGATAGACTCCGGAGGTGAGGAACAGCGCGAACAGGTCCGGGTCGATGTGACCGTCCTTGCTCATCTTCGCCATGATGGCGATGCATTCGGACAGTTTCTTCGGCGTCTTGTACGGCCGGTCGCGCGCGGTCAGCGCCTCGAAGATGTCGGCGATCGCCATGATGCGCGCCGGCACGCTCATCTGCTCGCGCTTCAATCCCCGCGGATAGCCGGTCCCGTTCATCTTCTCGTGGTGCCCGCCCGCCCATTCCGGCACGCGCCGCAAATTCTTCGGGAAGGGCAGCGCCTCGAGCATGATGATGGTCTGCACGATGTGGTCGTTGATGTGATAGCGCTCCTCGTCGGTGAGCGTGCCGCGCCGGACGCCGAGATTGTAGATCTCGCCCAGATTGAATTTCTGGGCCGGCGGCTTGACGATGAAGCCCCACGGATTGTCGGCGGCAAGCGGCGGTCCGTCATGCCCCATGATGTGCTCGGGCTTGTCGGCGAGAACATGCTCGACCGCGGGCAGCGGGGCCTGCGCCTTGGTCCGGCGCTGGCTCTCCTCCCACGACAGGCCGAGACTGTCGTCGAGCGTGCGCACCCACGTGATCGCGGCGATGCGCTCGAGCCGCGCGATTTTCTCGGGCGCCATGAACTCGCCGCCGATATTGCACTCGGCGACGTAGGCGAAATCGCCGTCGAGCGATTTCAGGCGCTGGTCGCGCGCGGCGCGGAGATCCTTCTCGTCGCCTCCCGCCGCCACGCCGCGCAGATATTCGATCTCGACGTCGCGCTTCACCACCTCGAAGCGCGTGCGGATCTCGTGGATGCGGTTGTAAAGCGTCTCGAGCTTCGTCGCCTTGTCGACGACATATTCGCGCGTCGTCACCTTGCCGCAGTCGTGGAGGCCGCCCGCGACCTCGAGCTCGTACCATTGGTCGTCGTTCATGACGAATTCGGCGAACGGGCCGTCCTCGGTCTCGGCCGCGGCGCGGGCGAGCATGTTGGTAAGCTCGGGCACGCGGCGGCAATGGCCGCCGGTGTAGGGCGACTTCGCGTCGATCGCGCTCGCGAACACCTGGAGGAAGGCGCGGAACAGGTTCTTCTGCGCCTCGAGCAGCATCTGGTTGTCGAGCGCCACGGCCGCCTGGCTCGCCAGCGCCTCGATGAGCGGCACGAGCTCCGCCGCGAACGGCACCACGGCGCCGCCGCGTTCGCGCGCGTTGATGAGCTGAAGAACGCCCACGACCTCGGCGTCGTGATTCTTGAGCGGCACGGTCAGGAACGAGCGCGAGCGATATCCCGTGCGCTCATCGAACGCCCTGGGGCCGCTGAAATCGAAGCCGGCCGCGTCATAGGCGTCGGCGATGTTGATCGTGTGCCCGGTGATCGCCGCCGCCGCCGCGACATGCGTGTGATTGGGCTTGCCGTCCTCGCCGAGGAGCCGCACGGGGGGAAACGGGATGGGCGCGCCGGTCGTGCCGCCCATGGCGATGCCGAGCGAATCGTTGCGCATGATGGCGAAGCGCATTTCGCCGCGGTCGCCGTCGACGAGATAGAGCGTGCCGCCATCGGCGTTGGTGAGTTCCTTGGCGCCCAGGAGAATCTTCTCCATGAGCTCGCTGTGATCGCGTTCGGCCGAGAGCGCGATGCCCAGCTCAATGAGCCGGCGATAGCGGATCTCGGTCTCGTCGAACAACGAAGCGGACACCATGATGTCCCCCTAGCAAATCCCGAGCCACGCCAAGTAAGCGCATATTATCAACGACTTGCCGTAGAACTCTCGAGCCCTGGCGGAGCGGCTGTAAACCCAGCCTTACACATCCCGGCGAGCATAGCCCGCATCCGTTAACCGAAGCGTAGCGAGTTCGCGCCTAAAACGCTAGCAATTACGGCAGATCACTCAATGCAGATCATCGCCATCGCATCGCAAAAAGGCGGCTCGGGAAAGACCACCCTGGCCGGTCATCTCGCCGTCGCGGCGCAGGAGGCGGGGCGCGGCCCCGTCGTCCTCATCGACACCGACCCGCAGGCAAGCCTCACCGGCTGGTGGAACGCGCGGCAACTGACGACGCCGCTGTTCGCGCAGGCAAGCCCGGCGCGGCTTGCGGCCGGCATCGACCGCATCCGCGGTTTGGGGATCAAGCTCCTCATCATCGACACGCCGCCGGCGATCGCCGACACCATGATCGACGCCATCCGGCTCGCCGATCTCGTCATCATCCCGGTCCGGCCCTCGCCGCACGATCTGCGCGCCGCCGGCACCACGATCGAGATCGTCGAGCGCCACGCCAAGCCGGCCGTGTTCGTCGTCAACGCCGCGACGCAGCGCGCGCGCATCACCACCGAAGCGGTGATCGCGCTGTCGCAGCACGGCACGCTCGCCCCGGTCGTGCTGCATCAGCGCACCGGCTTTGCCGCGAGCATGATCGATGGCCGCACCGTGATGGAGATTCCGGGCGACGAGCGCTCGGCCGCGGAGATCCGCCAGCTCTGGACCTATATCGACGTGCGGCTCGGCCACGCCACGCCAGCTCCGCAACCGGCGCTGCTCCTGGCGCCCGCCGCCGGCAACGAGGACGAAGCATGCGCCGCGTGACGGCATCGCTCGAAACGCTGGGGCCCCGCGAGCGCCTGCCCGAGGCGGTACTGCCGCCGAAGGAAGGCAACCTCTCGGCGCTGCTTCTGGAGACCGAGGCGCCGCCCGAGACCCGGCACGACAAGACGCGGAGCGCCGCGCGCTCGTTCGTCTCGCGCTTTTTCGGATTCGGTTCGCGCGATTAGTCTTTCGCCAGCACCTGCACGCGGTACATGAAGCGCGGCTCGTCCGCGCCGTAATCGGCGACGGCGTTGTGCGTCGTCGCGATGTCGTCCCACATCAGCACGTCGCCCTCGCGCCAGCGGTGCGCATGAAAATATTTCGGCTGCGCCTGATGCCGGAACAGCATGCCGAGAAGCTCGTCGCTCTCGGCGGGCTCGAGCCCCTCGATGCCGACGGCATAGCCCGGATTGCAGTAGAGCACCTTCTGTCCCGTGACGGGGTGCTTGCGCACGAGCGGCTGCGTCACCGGCGGACGCTTCTGGCGCTGCGCCTGCGATAGCGGCAAGCGGTCGGTGCCGGGTTTCGCCAGCATCATGTTCCAGAATTTGCCGAAATCGTGCACCGCCGACAGCCCGTCGATGCGCTCCTTCACGCTGTCCGCCAGATCGTCATAGGCATGCCGCATGCTGAGGAACTCGGTATTGCCGCGCGCCACGCCGTCGCGCACCGGCACGCGCTTGGCATGGAGCATGGTCGCGAGCGCGATCTCGCGGCTGTAGCTCACGTCGGTGTGCCAGCCTTGGCCGGCATCGGCGAAGCCCAATGGCTTGCCGCCTTCGACCATGTTCGAGAGGATCATCACCTCGGGATGGCCTGCCGCGTGAAAGCGGTTGGCGACGTTGATCTCGAGCTCGCCGAACTGCGCGCCGAACCCGGCAAGCGCGGCCGGACCCAGATCCTGTGCCGGAAAGCACAAGACGCCGCGCTCGCCGAGCGCCACGAGAATTTCCCGCACCTCGTCATTTCCGAGCGGCGCCGCGAGATCGGCATTCTCGACCCGCGCGCCCAGCACGCCCGCTTCCGGCACGATGCGCATGGCCGAAATTAGAACCCTCGCGGCGCGGCAACGCAAGCCCTAGTGAAGGTCGAGCCGCGCCGCCGCCTCCTTCACCAGCGACAGGTTGACATAGGGCGCGGGATCGAGCGGCGCCTTGAGATAGCCGAACTCGTACTGGGTCTTGATGTTGGCCGCGACGCCGGCGATGTCGGGGATGCCGTCGGGCGGGCGGTAGTCGTCGCCGGTCGCGGTGAAGAGCCACGACTGGTAGAACGCGGGCGGCCGCTTGGTGAAGCCGGCGATGATCGCCACCGCCTCGTCGTGGTTCGCGGGGTCCATGAACCAGCGCTGCACGCGCAGATAATCCTCGAGGAAATCGACCATGGCAGCGCGGTTCTTGGCGAGGAAGCCCTCGCGGCCCCCCATCATCAAGAGCTCGATCGGCCCGAGCGCGTCCTTCTGGGTGAAGAGCGCGTGCGCCTTCTGGCGCAGCTCGGGGTCCATCGAGAACGGCGTGATCGCCGTGATGATGTCGGCCTTGCCGGACAGCAGCATCGACTTCATGTTGGGAAATCCCACTTCGACGAAGCTGATCTCCTTGTCGTCGATGCCGTGCCGGCGCAGCATGAGGCGCATGGCGATGTCGCCCGAGGCGCCGGCGCCGCTGGTGCCGAACGCCTTGCCGCGCAAATCCTCGACCGTGTGGACGGGTCCGTCGTTCAGCACCATCAGCTCGTTGGAATAAGCGCCGTGCGCGCCGTCCTGCATGATGTCGGCGACGATGCGGAGATCGCTGAGGCCGGCATTCTCGACCGCCAGCGCCATGGTCGAATAGGAGAACGCGCCGAGATCGATCTCGCCCGCGGCGAAGCCGGCCATCTGCTGCGGCGTCGCGGAGAAATGCACGAGATCGAGCGTGTAGGACTGGCCGACATGGCGCGCGAGCCCGGGCTTCGCCGTCATCACCGGCGTCAGGCTTGCCGGCACCACCGCCCAGCCGATGCGGATCGGCACCGGATCGGCCGCCGCCGCTCCACATCCGAGCGCCGCCGCCGCGGCGATGGCGATAAGACTTGCATCGAGCCGCATGTTTTCACCTTTCGCCCTGTTGTTGATAGACTATCCGCCGATGCCGCGGCTGCGGAAGAGGCTCGTGACGGAAGAGCACGGCGACGCTGACGCGGCCGACCCGCTCGGCGCCGAGGTGCGCGCCGTCGAGAGGGCGCTCGCCGAGGCGGTGGCGGGCGCGCTCGGTGCGGGGCTTCGCTTCCGGTCGGCCGCGTTGAAGCGCCGGCTCGCCCGTGCGCTCGGCCGGAACGGCGATGGCTAGAAAGGCGAAGAGCCTCGGCGGCGAGGCCGATCTCCTCCGCATCGCTTGCTTCGCGCTCTTCACCGCGCTCCTGCTTCACCTGAGCGACGCCAAGGCAGCACCCTTTGCCGCGCGCGGGCGCGCGCCGTGGCGCAAATTCCTGCGCGCCCAATGGCGGGAAATGGGCGGCGGCGTTCCGGTCCTGCCGCTCGCATCGGCCGTGCTCGAGGGCTTGCCGGATTCGGCGGCGACCGAGGAATTGCTGGCGCGCCTGGCGCATGCCGCAGAAGGCACGCAGCGTTCAGGCGTGCTGGCGCGGCACGATTTCGTCGGGCGCATCTATCGCAAGCTGCTCCTGGCGGCGGCGGGGCCGCACTACGCGACCTACTACACGAGCGTTCCGGCGGCGCGGCTGCTCGCCGATCTGACGCTGCGGACGAGGCATCCGTCGTGGCGTTTCGACACGCTCGGCGGCACCGGCAATTTCTCGGTGATCGATCCGGCGTGCGGTTCGGGCACGCTGCTCGCGGCGGCCTATGCGGCGCTGCGCGACGCGCATTCTGCCGCCGGCGCGCTGCACGGTTGGGACGTGATGGATTTCGCGGCGCAGCTTTCGCTCGCGACGCTGACGCTCGCTGCCGGCGCCGCGGCGCCGCTTATGGGCGCCGACATCCGCGCGCTCCCGGTCGGCGTGGCGAAGGGGCGGGTCCGGCTCGGCAGCCTCGATTATCTGCGCGAAGGCGCAGGTCCGCCGCGGCGGCGGCACGACGTTGTGCTGATGAACCCGCCCTTCTCGCGCTCGGCGAAGCCGAACCTGACCTTCGGCTATTCCGCCGCCGAAGTGCGCCGGCGCATGCAGCGGGCGCTTGCCGATCTCGCCGCGTCCCTCGGCCTCTCCGGCATCGGCCGGGCGGGGCTCGGCCCCTATTTCATGATGCTCGGGCTCGAGCTTCTGGCGCAGCGCGGCCGCATCGGCCTGGTCGTGCCGCGCTCGATGCTGTCGGGCGTGTCGTGGAAGAAGATCCGCGCGCGCTATCTCGATGAATGCGAGATCAAATACATCGTCGCGAATTTCGACCCCGGCGCGCCCGGCCAGGAGCCGTGGAACTGGAGCGAGAACACCGCGCTCGGCGAGGTTTTGGTCGTCGCCGAACGGACGGAAAAGCCGGCTTCGGAGCGCAGCGTCACTTTCGTCAATGTCTTTCGCAAGCCGCGCACAGATGAAGAGGCGACGGGTCTGGCGCAGGGCGCGATGCGCGCGGCGGCGGCGCTTGCCGGGCCGCTGTGCCACGGCTGCCATCGCGATCTCGCGATAAACGGGGCGCGCGCCGGCGCGCTCTACCGCGTGCCGCAGGAGGCGTTGCGGCGCAACTGGCTTGCGCCCGCGATCTTTGCCGAGCCGGAGTTGAACCGGCTCGCGCTCGCCGTGACCGCGCATCAGGGGCTCGTGCCGTTCCGCGATCTCTGCGCGGCCGTCGGGCCCGACATCGCGCAGGTGAAGCGCGCCTTTGCGCCCGGCGCTGCCGCTGCCGGGTTTCCGCTCGTCCTCGGCCATCAAGGCGACATGACGACGATCGAGCTGCGGGCGGAAAAGCTCGCGCACGGCGCGCCGAAGGCGGCGAACGCGCGCCTGCTCCACCGCCGCCACGCCGCTTGCCTCCTCGTTGCCGAGCGCCCGCATCTCGGCAGCGAGGCGCTTCTTGCGATGCGCGCCCCGCAAAAGGTTCTGGCCACCGCCTTCTGGGAAATCCGGCCGATCGAGGCGCGCTGGGAGGCGCCGATCCTCCTCTGGCTCAATTCGACCTACGGCGTCCTGACCTATCTCGCGAATGCCACGAGCAGCATGGGTGACATCGTCAAGATGAAGAAGGATCAGCTCGCCGACATGCCAGTGCCCGATCCCGCCAGCGTCGATGCCGCTGCCTGCGCCGGCCTCGTCGCATCGCTCGGCCGGTCGCCGTTCCTGCCCTTCGCCGCCGAATTTGCGCGCGCCGCCGCAGGATCCGGCCCGCGCCACGCGCTCGACCGCTTCTTCGGCGCGGCGCTCGCCCTGCCGCCCATCGGCGCAGCGCTCTACGACCGGCTCGCGCGCGACCCCGTCGTCTCTCGGAAAAGGCTTCAGCGTTTTGCCTCTGACGCAACCTAGGGGAAGGAGTCAGCTAGGTTGTATCGTTGGCGGCACCTTTGGAATTTCTCTCTAACGGCTCAGCATTGCCTTCTCTAACCAACGCTCACGAACCTCAGACTCGAATAGGTAAGCCCCCGCACTGCTTCGGCTGAAGCCATATTTGATAACGTAGGCGTCAAATTCCTCGACGTCCTTCAGAGACGAAAGGTGTGCCGTGATCGTTGGTAATCGCTTACTCTCGCCTGACGGGCGGCGCGGTCTCTGGCTGACTTTCCCCGCCTCTTTCAGTTTAGCGATGCGCATCTGATGCCGCTCTCTGACGATGAGGAGCTTCGCCAACTCTGAAGCGTCAAGCCCGAGCGACTCCGCGTACTGTTCGAATTGCTTTTTGATCTCCGGCTGAAGGCGGGCCGTGATTTGCGGGACAGCCATCGCGCCGTTGACCCCGTCGTAGTTATCCTGTCAAGACGACAATATGCAGCTTGCAAACGGAGATCAGCAACCATATCTTGTAGCGATTGGAATGACTCGAATTGAGTCATAATTAAACCTCGTCTGTCGGCATGAAGACTTGCCGCCGAGGTGTCCGTCGCGACCCGCCGCCACCAAGGCCAGCCTGGACTTAATGGGCGCGGACGGATACAGAGGGAGCCTCCCCAGGCGCTCTCGCCGGCAGCAAAGCGACTCGGAGGGCACATGGCAGGTCACACGACGGCCGTGGTTGAACATGGATCGGCAAAAAAAATTCTATTCGAGTTGCAGGTAGAGCAACACCATCACGACGAAAAATATCATCGTGAAATTGCGCGACTATCGGTGCATCAGCGTCTTAATCACATGGCGCTTCACTTCGCCAAATACACTGGCAAGATTGCGGCCTCCAGCGACCCAGCCACGCTACTGCCCGTTTATGTCGATGTTCTCGTCATTTCGTTATCGACGGCGAATGTCCTCAACATCGAATTGTGGGACCTATTGGGGCAAGACGATCGGGAGTCCCCCGGATTATTGGCGTTCGGGCGGTTACTCGCTGTCGGTTTGATCGGCGAAGCGGAGGACCACGCACTGCTCGTGCGCAAGACTGCGGTTGCCTCCGGTCGCATCGCTGCTGCATGTGAGAAAATTGACCATCTCGAGGAGATATCATTTCGAGCGGAGATTAGGAACGGGATCGCCCAAATCAGCGCGCTCTCACTTGCTTACATCTCGTCGCAAGGCATTGACGCTGCCCGCGCCATCCGCCACCGGCTCGAAACAGTTAAACAGCGCCTCAAGCTACACGGCCGGATTTAGGCCCATGGCCTTCTGGCGTGGCGAAAAGCTTCTAGCGGTGGGCACCGCTCCTGGCAGCGATCTAATCGTTCCATTTAATCCGGATCAAATCGATTGTAACGCTTACACCCTGCGGATGGGCGGACAATATTATAAGACGGCAGATCATGCGCAAAACGACGATTTCGTGCGTCAAAAAAGGAATTTGCTGAGAGCCGATGAGTTGTTCCTTATCCCGTCCGGGCAATTCGCATTGCTGCTATCCAAGGAAAGCGTCAGCGTTCCAAAGGATGCGATGGCGTTTATATCCATGCGGACCGGTGTCAAGTTTCAAGGCCTAATCAACGTTTCAGGCTTTCACGTCGATCCCGGGTATACCGGCCAACTTGTCTACGCAGTGTACAACGCAAGCCCATCATCGATTTAGCTATGCGAAAATGATTTGGTTTTCAAGATTTGGTTTTGTTCGCTCGACCAGCTTTCCGGCGGTGAGTTCGTAAAAGGCCCAAACGATGGGCTACACGAAATTACGAACGAAATGGTGCGTGGTATGAACCGAGAGACGATCTCCGTTCAGGCTCTTTCACGGGATATTGATTCACTAAAATTTAACTTGAGAGTGCAAGCAACTATCTTTGGTTTCGCGTCAGCAGTGCTGCTTGCCATGGTCATTACGGTGATTACTTTCGCCGTAAGGCAAGGCGCGCAATCATTGTTGGGCGCGCAGAGTGCGAGCCCAGCGTTGCAATTAACCGCGCCCGCCGGCGCACCAGTTTCACAACCACCAGCGCCGCCGTCATCCGGTCAGGCGGCTAGGCCCCAAGCACCGCAGTCCGCGCCCCCGCCTAATGGCAACGGAACGCCGACGAACGGTACAAAGCCTTAGAACGACCTTTCGGTTATGAGGTATCGAGCAGATGGGTGCGATTTTGTCCCCCTGCGGGCTGTACCGCTACAAGCTCTCTCGAGAATGGGCGAACGGCCCTAAGCTCGCCTTTATCATGCTCAACCCGAGCACCGCTGATGCCAAATTGGATGACCCAACGATTCGGCGGTGCATTGGATTTGCGCACAATGCAAGGTATGGCGGCATCATGATAGGCAATCTGTTTGCTTGGCGCGCGACGGATGCTGCCGAACTCAGTAAAACATCGGCACCAATTGGGCCTGACAATGATGCAACACTCACCGAGATCATCGCGTCAACACCTGTCATAGTCTGTGCGTGGGGCAATGGCGGTGCATTTCTGGCGCGCGACAAGCGAATCCTCAAAATGATCCAAGACGCCGGAAAGGTCCCGCATTGCTTGCGGATGACCAAGCTGGGTCAACCCTCGCACCCCCTTTATCTGTCGGCGTCCTTGCGCCCGATACCGATGGGGCTGCGGATCGCCTAATCGTCAGCCAGATGAGTTCGTGTAGTCTTGCCCGTCAGTCACGATCTAGACGCGTGCCCACAACTTAATGATTTCTGACGGGGTCGGTTGCGTCAGCGACATAATTCCGCGACGCTTTGAGATATGGAGCGGGCGAAGGGATTCGAACCCTCGACCCCAACCTTGGCAAGGTTGTGCTCTACCCCTGAGCTACGCCCGCGCTCCAAGGCCGCGAATGATACAAAACACGCGCCGGTTTGCAAGGGCGCCGGGCGGTGTTTAGGCTCCGCCGCCATGCCGGATGCGCCCGCAACGCCCGAGCAGTTGTTCCAGCGCTTCGACGCGCTCGGCATTCCTTACCGGACCTACACCCATCCGCCGGTCTTTACCGTCGCCGAGGCGGTGGCGCTGCGCGGCGCGCTGCCGGGCGGGCATTGCAAATGCCTTTTCCTCGAGGACCGGAGGGGCGGGCTGTGGCTCGCGGTCGTGCTCGAGGAGCGCCGCCTCGATTTGAAGGCGCTATCCTCCCGGTTGGGCGCGCCGCGCTTCTCGTTCGGCTCGCCCGCCAAGATGCGCGCGGCATTGGGCGTCGAGCCCGGCAGCGTCACCCCCTTCGCGCTCGTCAACCCGAGCGCCGCCGCCGTGACGGCGGTGCTCGACGCCGAGATGCTGCGGCGCGATCCGCTCAACTACCACCCGCTCGTCAATACCGCGACGACGGCGGTTTCGCCAGGCGACCTGCTGCGCTTCCTGGAAGCCTGCGGCCACCGCCCCCGGACGCTCGATCTCGGCGATCTCGACCGCGCGGCGCAGGGGTGAGCCGCACCCGGGGCTTCTTGCCAGAGTGGCCCCGGGCCGCCATCTTCTAGGGGTCTCACGAGGGAACTAGGGTATGGAACAGCTTATCGGCGGCGGTGCTCCGGCTGACGCCTCGATCATCAAGAACGGGTCGACCGCGACCTTCATGGCGGATGTGATCGAAGCCTCGCGCGATGCCGCCATCGTGGTCGATTTCTGGGCGCCGTGGTGCGGTCCGTGCAAGCAATTGGGCCCGGCGATCGAAAAGGCGGTGCGCGACGCCCGCGGCAAGGTCCGCCTCGTCAAGATCAATGTCGACGAGAACCAGGAGCTGGCGGCGCAGATGCGCGTCCAGTCGATCCCGGCGGTCTATGCCTTCAAGGACGGACGCCCGGTCGACGGCTTCGTCGGCGCGCTCCCGGAAAGCCAGGTGAAGCAGTTCGTGCAGCGCCTTGTCGGCGCGGCCGGCGCCGCCGTCGATCCGGTCGCCGAGGCGCTGGCGCTCGCCAAGGAGGCGGTCGCGGCCGGCGATCACGCGCGCGCGGCCAACATCTACACGCAGATCCTCGAGCACGAGCCCGGCAACGTCGATGCGCTCGCCGGGCTCGTCCGCGCCGCCGTGCAGCGCAAGGATTTTGCCAAGGCGAAGCAGTATCTGGCCCAAGTGCCGAAGGAGCAGGCGGCCCATGCCGAGATCGCGGCGGCGCGCGCCGCGCTCGAGCTGGCCGAGGCGGGCGCGAAGACGGCGGGCGCGGTCGGCGAGTTGAAGGCGCGGCTCGCGCGCGACGCGGGCGACCACCAGGCGCGCTACGATCTTTCCGCCGCCCTCTTCGCCGCGGGCGAGCGCGAGCAGGCGATCGACGAGCTCCTGGAATTGATCCGCCGCGACCGCACCTGGAACGAAGAGGCGGCGCGCAAGCAGCTTTTGAAATTCTTCGAGGCGATCGGGCTCACGGATCCGCTGTCGGTGGCGGCGCGCCGGCGCCTCTCCGCGATCCTGTTCGCATGACGCAAAGCGTCTTCGATCCCGCCTTTGCCGACCTGCCGGCGCGCCTGCCGGTGTTTCCCCTGACCGGCGTGCTGCTGCTGCCGCGCGGCCGGCTGCCGCTCAACGTGTTCGAGCCGCGCTATCTCGCCATGACGCGGTTCGCGCTCGCGCACGGCCGCATGATCGGCATGATCCAGCCGCAGGAAGGCGTCGGCGACGCGGGCGATCCGCCGCTCTACCGCACCGGCTGCATGGGCCGCATCACCGAGTTCCGCGAAACCGACGACGGCCGCTATCTCATTACCTTGAAAGGCTGCGCCCGGTTCGACGTGAAGCTCGAGCCGCCGCGCGAGGCGCTCTATCGGACCGTGGTGCCGGGCTGGGCGCCGTACGAGGGCGATCTTGCCGAGAGCGAGCCCGAGCTCGAGCGCGAGCGCCTCATCGCCGCGTTGAAGCCCTATTTCCGCCGCACCGGGATCGAGGCCGATTTCGCCTCGATCGCGAATGCTCCGGCCGAGCGGCTCATCTCCTCGCTCGCCATGCTGTGCCCGTTCGCGCCGGGCGAGAAGCAGGCGCTGCTCGAGACCGGCGACTGGACCGCGCGCGGCCGGCTCTTGCTCGCGCTTCTTGAAATGGCGTCGCTCGCGTCCACCGAGGACGCGGGTCCGGCGCGGCATTGAGGGACGTGATGGCCGAGGTCGATCCCAAGCTTTTGGAGATTCTGGTCTGCCCCCTGAGCAAGGGCTCGCTCACCTACGACCGCGCGGCGCAGGAGCTGATCAGTCCGCAGGCGGGCCTGGCCTATCCGATCCGCGACGGCATCCCGATCATGCTGGTGGACGAGGCGCGGGTCTTGAGCGACGACGAGAAGGCGCGCTTCGGCGCGGCCGCGAAGCCGGCGCCATGAGCGAGCGCCTCGGCACGCAGCACTGGCCCATCGAGCTCCGGCTCAAGACCGCGGACAAGCTCATCGAGATCGATTTCGACAACGGCGCCAAATTCCGCCTTCCGGCCGAGTACCTGCGCGTCGAAAGCCCCTCGGCCGAGGTGCAGGGCCACGGTCCCGGCGAAAAGCAGCTCGTCGCCGGCAGGAAGCATGTCGGAATCCTGCGGCTCGAGCCCGTGGGCAATTACGCCGTGCGCATCGTGTTCGACGACCTGCACGATACCGGGATCTATTCGTGGAGCTATCTCTACGAACTCGGGATAGAGCGCGAGCGCCGCTGGTCGGACTATCTCGCCGCGCTGGAAAAGGCAGACCAATCGCGCGAGCCGGCAAAGCGCGCTTGAGGGAGGGGGAGATGGGCAATTTCGTGCTGGTCGTCGAATTCGAGGTGCAGCAGGGCGAGACCGAGCGGTTCCAGCGCCTCATCGCCGAGAATGCGCAGGCGTCGATCGCGGCCGAGCCCGGCTGCCTGCAATTCGACGTGGCGCGCGCCGAGAACGATCCGAACCGCTACACGCTCTACGAAGTCTATCGCGACCGCGCTTCGTTCGAGGCGCACGGCAAGATGCCGCATTTCGCGGCATTCTTCGCCGCGGCGAAACCGCTCATCGCGAGCCAGAGGGCGACGCGCTTCGAGCGCGTTTCGGCGAACGCGAAAGGCGCCTGATCGAACTTATGCGCCGCCGCCGCTCACGGCCGGCACGCCCGCGCGCTTTCTCACTGCCGCATCGTTCGCGCTCACGACCTGGCCGTTGAGGTCGGCGGCGTCCGGACCGCACAGCCAATGCATGATGTGCGCCGGTTCGGCGGCCGGGCGCAGCGCCTCGCGCTTCAGATTGCCGACCTGGTTGATCGGGTTGGCGCGATTGAAGACGTGCATCTCGGTATCGACGAGGCCCGGCGAGAAGCCATAGACGCGGATGCCGCGCGCCTCCGATTCCTCGGCCGCGAGGATGCGCGTCAGGATCGAAAGCCCGGCCTTGGCGGCGCAATAGGCGCTCCAGCCCACCAGCGGGATCGCCGCCGCGCCCGAAGTCACGTTGATCACGACGCCGCCCTTCGGCAGAAGCGGCACGGCATGGCGCATCACATAAAGCGGGCCGAAGAGATTGACCTCGATGTTATGCGTCCAGTCCTTTGGGTCTGTATCGAGGATGCGCGCGGCCGGCTCCAGGATGCCGGCATTGTTGATGACGATGCCGAGGCTGCCGAATCTCGTTACCGTCGCGCCGACGGCACGCCGCACCGCCGCCTCGTCGGCGACGTTGCACGGAATGGCGAGGCCGCCGATCTCCCTGGCCAAGCCCTCGACTGCCGCGCGGTTGCGCGCCAGAAGGGCGACTGCGTGGCCCTTTTGCGCGAAGAGCCGGGCGGCCGCCGCGCCGATGCCGCGGCTCGCGCCGGTGATGAGAACCGGCGCAGGACCATCCACCATCGATATCCTCCTGGGGTTTGCTGACTAAAGCCTTTCGCCGCGCACGAGGCGGGGCAGATCGCCGAGCGTGCCCATGGCGTGGCGCATGAAGAGCCGTTTCAGGGGCGGCGCCCGGTTGACCGCGGCAAGACCCAGGTCGCGCACCAGACGCACCGGCGCCGCGTCGTTCGAGAAGAGCCGGTTCAACCCATCCGTCACCGCGCCCAACAGCGCCGCATCGAGCTGGCGGCTCGCCTCGTAGCGCCGCAGCACGGCGGTTGAGCCGATGTCGAGGCCGAGCCGCCGCGCATCGACGATCGCCTGGGCCAAGGCGGCGATGTCGCGGATGCCGAGATTGAAGCCCTGGCCCGCGATCGGGTGGATGAGATGCGCGGCCTCGCCAATGAGCGCCAGGCGCGGCGCCGTGGCGCGCGTCGCGAAGAGAAAGCTCAGGGGATAGGACCAGCGCGGCCCCTCGATTTCGATGGCGCCGAGATGATCGCCGAAACGGCGCGCGAGCTCGCCGAGAAACGCCGTCTCGCCGGCCGCGAGAAGCGCCGGCACGAGCGCCGATCTTTCGGTCCAGACGATCGACGAGCGCTGCCCCGTCATGGGCAGGATCGCGAACGGTCCGGCCGGCAGAAAATGTTCGACGGCGACGCCGCGATGGGGCTCGGCATGGCGGACGGTGCAGACGATCGCGGTCTGCGGATAGGACCACGCGATGGTGCGGATCTTCGCCGCGGCGCGGAGCGGCGAGGCCTTGCCGTCGGCGGCGGCGACGAGCCCGGCGCGAATGACGCTGCCGTCGGACAGCGCAGCCGTGGCCGCGCCGCCGGCGTACTCGACCCGCTCGACCGCCATCGGCGCGCGATGGATGAGGCTCGCGAGCCCTGCGCAGCGCGACAAAAGCGCGCGGCGCAGCACCCGGTTCTCGACGATGAAGCCCAGCGGATGATCGCCGACGAGCTTGTGGTCGTAATGGAGGAAGAGGCGCGAGTCTCCGTCGGCCACGCGGATCTCGCGGATCGGCTCGGCCTCGGCTTCGATCTCGGGCCAGACGCCGAGCGCGCTTAGCACCTGCTGCGAGCCCCAGGCGAGCGCGGTCGAGCGGCCGTCATAAGGCGCATCGAGAAGGGTTGCGGTCCGCTCGCGTTCGACGAGCGCGGTCTCGATCCCGGCGCTTGCGGCGGCAAGTGCCAGCGTCGTACCGGCCAGCCCGCCGCCGACGATCAGAAGCTCGACGCGGCGCTCGGTCATGGGCCGAGCATGGAAGCCGCGGCGCGCGCTGTCCAGCCGGGCAAAAAGAAACCGGAGCGGACGAGCCGCTCCGGCTTCACCTCAAAGAAAGGTTCGCGTCGGCGAATAAGTCCGACTACTCGCCTTCCGTACCGATCGCATAGGCGGTCTCGCCGTGCACCGCGTCGTCGCCAACCTTGAGCGTCGCCTCGTCCATGCGCAACGGCGTGATGAACGAGATGACCTTGAGGATGATGAACGTGGCGATGACGTTGTAGACGATGATGAACGCCGCGCCTTCGACCTGCAGCAGGAGCTGGCCGGGATTGCCGTAGAGCAGGCCGGTGATGCTGACGCCCGGGGCATCCTTTTCGGTGCCGATGTACATGAGCATGTCCGGATTGGCGAGGATGCCGACCAGGAGGCCGCCCATCAGACCGGCGATGCCGTGCGTCGAAAACACGCTCAGCGTGTCGTCCACCTTCATCATCAGCTTGGTCTTCTGGAACTTGTTCATGCTGAACCAGGGGATGATCCCGGCGCAGATGCCAATGATGATGGCGCCCCAGCCATCGACGTAACCGGCGCCTGGGGTGATCGCCACCAGGCCCGCGATCATGCCGTTGACCGCGCCGATGATCGACGGCTTGCCATAGGCCATCTTGTCCATCAGCGTCCACACGAGGAGAGCCACTGCGGTTGCCGTGTTGGTGTTCATCACGGCCGCGCCGGCGTCGGCGTTGGCGAAGTACGGGTCGCCGCCGTTGAAGCCGTTCCAGCCGAGCCACAATATGCCGGCGCCTGCCAATGTGATCAGCAGGCTATTCGGCGGAAAATGCTCGCGATCCGCCAGGAGGCGTGGTCCCACCATCGCCGCTGCGACGAATCCCGACGTCCCGGCGGCGAGATGAATGACGTAGCCGCCCGAGAAGTCCGCGACACCCATGCTGGCAAGCCAGCCGCCGCCCCACAGGCTGAACGCCCCCACGGTATAGACGAGCGTCATCCACACCGGACAGAAGATCACCCATGCCCTGAAGCTCATGCGGCCAAGCACCGAGCCCGCGAGAATGATGACCGTGATGGCGGCGAACACGAACTGGAAGAACATCAGCGTCGCCATCGGGAAGGCCATTTCCGGCATGCCCGAGGCTGCGGCAGGGATCGTCGCCTGGCCCAGGGTAAACGCCGCCGATAGCGCCGGCATCGGCTGACCCAGGAACGGGAACCATTGCGGCCCGAACGCCATGTTGTAGTCGAACAGGATCCATACGATCAGGACCGAAGCGAAGGCGTACATCGACATGAAGGCCGAGTTGATCGCCCATTTCTTCTTGACGACGCCGCCATAAAGAATCGTCAGGCCGGGAATGCTTTGCAGACCGACAAAGGTTGCTGCCGCCAATTGCCAAGCATTGTCGCCGGTATCTAGCCATTTTGGTGAAGGTACGAGCATGGACCTTTCCCCTCCGTTGTTGCCAACCGCGCGCGCCCGAGATGCAGACACATGGCGTCTCGGCGGTGACGCAGACCACCGCCCGTATGTCCGCAATATCCATGCCACCCGTGCGGCCGTCCCCGGCGGACAGCGAAATGCGGATTCGCGTCACGATTCCGCGAGGCACGCGACTGCGCTGACCAAAAAATCTGCAACCTGACCAGAATTTGGGCAGAGATTCGCTGGCCGGGTCAGAAAAGCGCCATTCCGGTGGAGGCCCGCATGTCCTTTGCAAGCGCGCCGGAATTGGCTAGGACTGGATCATGGCCATGCAGGTGCGACCATGATCCTCTCCTGGCGTTGGGCGGCGGCCGGCATTGTCGCGGCCGGCATGGCCGCTGCGATCGGCGGCGCGCGGGCCGAGCCCGACGCCACGGCTTTGACCTGCACCAATCCGGCGAGCGGCACGAGCTGGCAGATCCGGATCGACTACGTGAAACGCACGGTCGATGCCAATCCGGCCAGCATCAGCAAGGCGGAGATTTCGTGGCACGATCCGAAGGACGGCGGCAACTACACGCTCGACCGCGCGTCGGGGCAACTCAAGGAAGTCGTCGCGTCGAGCACCGGCGGATATTTCCTGTTTCATCGCTGCGCGGTGAAGAATTCTGACTGACGCTGTGGCAACGCAAGCGGGCATCGGAGCGACCGCCGCGGCGCCGGGAGGGGGCGTCAGGGCAACCGTCGGATTCGCCTCCGAGAAGGGCCCGCGCGAGCAGAACGAGGATTTCGCCGGCGCGGTGTTCGGCTGGGAGCTGCCCGAGCCGCGCCGCGACGTGGTCGCGGCGATCGCCGACGGGATCGGCGGCGCCAAGGGCGGGCGCGTCGCGGCCGAGACCGCGGTCAGGGGATTTCTCGACGGTTTCTGCGACCTGGCCGAGACGGTCGAGGTGCGGCGCGGCGCCGCCCGCATCGCCAGCGCGCTCAACGGCTGGATGCATTCCCTCTCGCACCGCGATCCGAAGCTGGCGGGAATGGGATGCACCTTCACGGCCCTGGTGCTGCGCGGCCGCATCGCGCACATTCTCCATGTCGGCGACACGCGCGCTTACCGGCTGAGCGGCGATCGGCTGACCTGCCTCACGACCGACCACGTGCGCGAGGAAAGCGGCGCGCACCGCGCGAATGTCCTGACCCGCGCCCTGGGCATCGAGACCGAAGTGCGCCTCGACTACGCATCGCAGCCGGTGGCATTGCACGACCGCTTCCTGCTGTGCAGCGACGGCGTGCACGGGATCCTCAGCGACGAAGCCATCGCCGGCATCCTGCGCGAGCGCTCCGGTCCCGCGGATACGGCGCGCGAACTCGTCCGTGCCGCGCTCGATTCCGGCGGCACCGACAACTGCACCGCGCTCGTGCTCGACGTCGTCGCGCTGCCGACCGCGGCATCGGCCGACATCGGCAGCGCCATCATGGCGCTGCCGCTCATCCCGGTGCCGATCGCCGGCGAGACGATCGATGGCTTCGTGCTCAAAGTGCTGCTGTCCGACGGCCGCTACAGCCGGCTGTTCGGCGCGCAGGACGAGATCGAGGGCGGCGAGGTGGCGGTGAAATTCCCCAAGCCCCAGGTTGCCGCGGTGGCGACATATCACGCCGCTTTCGTGCGCGAGGCGTGGGTCGGCGCGCATGTGCAAAGCCCGTGGGTCGGCCGCATCATCGAGATGCCGCCGGGGCGGCAGACCTGTCTCTACACGGTCATGCCGCTCTATCAGGGCGAGCTTCTGGAAACGCGGATCGCGCGCCGGCCGTCGCTCGGGCTCGAGGAAGGGCGCGGCATCGCGGTAAAGCTCGCGCGCGCGGCGGCGGCGCTGCATCGCGTCAACATCATCCATCGCGACATCAAGCCGGACAACGTGATCCTCGAATCCCAGGGCGCGCTGAAGCTCATCGATCTCGGCGTGGTGCGCGTGCCCGGGCTCGAGGATTTTCCGCCCGAGAACATCCCCGGCACGCCCGCCTACATGGCGCCGGAAATGTTCGCGGGCGAGCCGGGCACCGTCGCAACTGACGTCTATTCGCTCGGCGTCACCATGTTCCGCGCCTTCACCGGCGAATACCCTTACGGCAATGCCGACGCTGTGAGCCCGCCGCGCCGCACGCGGCCGAAGGAGCTGTGCGCGCTTCGCCCCGATCTGCCGGCGTGGCTCCAGGCCGCGATCGGCCGCGCGATCGCGCTCGATCCCGCGCAGCGGTTTCACGACATGGGCGAATTCGCGGTCGAGATGGAGGCGGGACCGGCCCGCGCGCCCGCCGCGCTCGGCCGGCCGTTGACGCTGCTCGAGCGCGCGCCGGTACGGTTCTGGCAAGGCGTGGCCGCGCTCCTCGGCCTCGCGATCGTGCTCCTGCTGCTTTTGCGGCACTGATCGCACTGCCGCATACGCCGCGGATTAAATCGCAGGCATTTTCCTTCATCGCAAACGACGCGACTCGCGAGAAAGCGCCGCTTTGCCCGGCATCGGCGACTTGGCACGATTCTTGTAGCTGCCCTCCCCGGTGCGCCGTTTCCCGGCGCGCTCAAGCAAAGGGTCATTCGGAGGTCGGCTCATGTCCTTTCGTTCGTTTCGTAGGGCGGCGCGGTTTCTGCCGTCTCTCGCGTTCGCCCTCGTCGTTGCCGTGCCGCTCCTGGCGCAGGCCCAGGATCAGCCGGCGGCGCCGTCGGGCGGCGCTCCGGCGGTCGCGGCAGCACCGGCCGCGGCAGCGCCGGCGGCGGCGGCGGCGGCGGCGCCCGAGGCAGCACCGGCGGCGGCGGCGGATCAAGGACCGCCGGCCTGCGCCAACGATCCCGATCCGAAGAAGGCGGTGCTCGAGAAATGCACGCCCAATTCCGGCGACACCTCCTGGATGCTCACCTCGATGGCGCTCGTCCTGATGATGACGGTGCCGGGGCTCGGCCTCTTCTATGGCGGCATGGTGCGCAAGAAGAATGTCGGCGACACGGTGATGACGAGCTTTGCCGTCACCTGTCTCGTCACGGTGGTCTATACGGTCGTGACCTACAGCATGGCGTTCCGCGCCGGCACGCCGTTCGTCGGCGGGCTCGACCGCGCCTTCCTGCAAAACATGCTGAGCGACGTCTCGAAGAACATCGGCACTCCCAACCCGCTCGCGCCGACCATCCCGGAGAGCGTCTATGCGATGTTCCAGCTCACCTTCGCGATCATCACGCCGGCGCTCATCGCGGGGGCATTTGCCGAGCGCATGAAGTTCTCGGCGATGCTGTGGTTCATGGGCCTGTGGTCGATCTTCGTCTATGCGCCGGTCGCGCACTGGATGTGGGGGCCGGACGGCGTCTTCAACAGCGCCAACGGCGACGCGTGGGTGAAGGTTCTGGACTTCGCCGGCGGCACGGTCGTGCATGTCAATTCCGGCGTCGCCGGGCTCATGTGCGCGCTCATGCTCGGCAAGCGCAAGGATACCGGGCCGGCGCACAACGTCGTGCTGACCTTCATCGGCGCCTCGCTGCTGTGGGTCGGCTGGTTCGGCTTCAACGCGGGCTCGGCGGTGTCGGCCGGCATGCAGGCCGGCATGGCGATGACGGTGACGCAGATCGCCACCGGCACGGCGGGCCTCGTGTGGATGCTGTTCGAGTGGGCGCACCGCGGCAAGCCGACCATCATCGGCATCTGCTCGGGCGCGGTCGCGGGCCTCGTCGCCATCACGCCGGCCTCGGGCTTCGTCGGCCCGGCCGGCGCGCTTGCGATCGGCACGGCCGTCGCCATCGTCTGCTACATCATGGTGACGTGGGTCAAGGCGGCGATCGGCTATGACGACGCGCTCGACTGCTTCGGCGTCCATGCCGCGGGCGGCGCCTTGGGCGCCATCCTGACCGGCGTCTTCGCGATCAGCGAGTATGGCGGCACCTCGGGCCTCATCGAGGGCAATGCCGGCCAGGTGGTGAACCAGTGCATCGGCGTGCTTGCGGTGATCGTCTACGACGCGGTCGTGTCGCTCGTGATCCTCAAGATCATCGACGGCGTGATCGGCCTGCGCGTCGATCAGGACATCGAGCTCGATGGCCTCGACCTGGCGCTCCACGGCGAGACCGTGCAGTAGTTTCCGCGGCGGGGGGAATGGGGGCGGCCTGCGGGCCGCCCCTGTTCATTTGTCCGGCAGCGCGCCGCCCTTCAAGCGCCACATATAGAGCGCGAGGAGCGAGCGGTGCGGCGCGAAGAGGGTTGCCGCCTTGTCCGGTTTCTTCCGCCCGATATAGGCCCGAAATCCCCTCTGCACGGCGAGATCGCCCACCGGCCAGATGTCGGGCTCGTGATAGTAGAAGATCGCCATCATGTCGGCGGTCCATTGCCCGATGCCCCAGATCGCGCACAGCAGTTCCGAGCGCGCCCTGTGGTCGAGCGCGCGGAGCGCATCGAACGGCGCCGCCGATGCTGCCGCCTGGATCGCCAGCACCGCCTTCGCCTTGTTGCCGGAAAGGCCGCAGGCGCGCAGCGCCGCCACATCGGCGCGCGCGAGATAATCGGCAAGCGTCGCGCCGCTCGCCGCCGCGGCGTTCTGCACGCGCGCCCAGATGCCGCGCGCTGCGCCCGCGGAGATCTGCTGCGCCACGATCGAGCGCACGAGGAATGCCGCCGGCCCATGATCCGCGCGCTCGGGAAACCAGATCGGCCCCAATCCGGCGATGTCGCGCGCGAGCGCCGGCGACAAATCCTTGGCCGTCGCGACGAACCGGCGATGGAGATCGGGCGCCATCATGGTCCGCATGGTAGGATGCGGCCGAGCGCTATGGGAGGCCGCGATGGAGCGTTGGACGCCGAGCCGGGAGGAAATGAAATCGCGCATCGCGCGGTTCGCGGACGTGGTGCCGGTCAAGGCGCGCCATGCCGAGGCGCTCGGCATTCCCGCCGAAGTGCTGGAGATGATCACCGCGCGCACGACCCGCAACATCATGTCGCCCGGGCCGCTCCCGGGGCAGCTCTCGCCGAAGCCGGCGGTCGAGGGCGGCGATGCCGGCGTGTTCCGCCTCGGCATCGTCACCTGTCCGCCCGGCAACGGCCCCGGCCTCCACGTCCACTACAAGACGCACGAGACTTTTCTGGCGCTCACCGGGCGCTGGGAAATCCAGTGGGGCGACAAGGGCGAGCAAAAGACCGTGCTCGAGCCGTTCGATCTGATCGCCGTGCCGCCGCGGGTGACGCGCCGCTTCGTCAATGTCGCGGAAGAGGATGCCCACCTCCTCGTTATCATCCAGGGCAGGCTCGAAGATTTCGACGACGTCGACCGCGTGCCCGAGACGGCCGCCGCCATCGCGCAGAAATTCGGGCCGGGCATGGTGCGGACGCTGGAACGGCTGGGCTGGAAATTCACGATCGGCGCCGAGGAAAAGGCGGGCGCCGCCGGGTGACGCCGAAATTACCGAACGAAGCCAATTTGGCGCCTCGCGCCGAATTACCGAGGATCGTCTCGTGCGGCTGGCGTACATTGACGAGGCTGGGATAGGCAACCCGGAGCAGGAGCCGTTTCTGGTGGTGGCGGGCGTGCTGGTACATGGAGACATTCAGTGGAAGCCACTTGAGGACTATCTGAGCGGCTTGGTGCGGACTTACATTCCTGAGGAAAATCGCCCCGGATTTATCTTCCACGCGCTTGAGTTATTTTCAGGGGGCAGATTTTTCCAGCGGGACACATGGCCGAAGGCGAAACGATGGGAGATCTGGAGCAGATCGCCAAGATTCCGATGCTGTTCGACCTGCCCATTAGCTTCGGGTATCTCGACCGCGCGGAATTTGCTGCGAACGCCCGCAGCCAAGGCCATCAAGACAAGAATGCCGTTCACGTGGCGTCTCACGCGATGGCGTTCGGTCATTGCGAAATAGGGATAGAGCGGTGGATGCGGTCAACTGCGGGGGACGAGGTCGCAATGCTCATTGCTGAGGATACGGACCTAGTTAAGCCTACCCTGAAAGAAGCGCATGCGTTTCTGCGGAATCCGGCCAAGGTCGCGGCAAGTGAGATGGCGGATTCGCCAGACCTGCCCCTTACGAAGATCATCGACACAATTCATTTCGCGTCAAAACAGGACTCCGCGCCGCTGCAGGTTGCGGATGCGTGCGCCTACATCATAAAGCGGTATTTGATGGGCAAGCCTGACGCGATGGACTTCTACAAACTGCTGTTACCGCAACTCATTTGGCGCGCGAAGGTTTAGATGCGGGCGGTTTAACCACCACCCTCTTGAACGCGCGCTCGAACTGCCCCCCGCTCGCGTCCGCACCCGCTTCTTTCGCCAGTTCAATGAACCGCTTGGACTGCGCGGGATCGTCGGGCTTGGGGGTGGGCTTGCGGGACATCAGACGGGTATAGCAACCCTAGCCGCGCCGCAAAAGCTGGGCGATGAGGCGACCTGCCTCAATGCCCCCGACCAGTAGCGCGGCGATTAGCAACCCCATGAGCGCCCCCGGCAGAAAGTCGCCGCCCTCCCGAACATTGGACTGCCCGTAAAATCCCGGAAGGATTAGCAATGCCGCATACCACCATCTGCGCCGCATTTGCTTCCCCCTCTAGCGACTCAGTTTAGGCCCGCGCTACAAACGAGATCGGCCCGGAGGATCAGTCCGGGCCGATAGAATGAGCGGCGGTGCGTGCGCCCCGTCGCGTGGCAACGAGATTACCACGCGACAAGGACACCGACAACCGTGCGCCAGATTCCCGCGCTTGATGCCTCAGCACCACCCACAGACGAAATCACGGCACCCGCCCCGCAAGGGCCTTTGCAAGAGTATCCAGGGCCTGAACCGTCAGCGCTATATCCAGTGTTCTATCACCCAGCGCCTCAAGGCGGATACATACTGTCCCTGTATTTGGGCCGGGGACTAGGTCTACAAAGCGTTCTGCGGTTGGCGCAGTGCGGCAGTGCAATCCCGGACCTACTAGAAGCTGGCCTGGAAAAGGTGTCACCGGAGCCGGCATCTTAGTTCTCCTCCCCCTCAAAGAACGGCAATCGTAACTGCCTCGGATCCGCCCGCTCCCGCACCCGCCGAACCCCGTTCTGCGGCTCACTTAGTAAGCGAGCGTGCGCCTTTCCTGCCGTCAGGCGTCGCATAGGTAAGGCGCTTACCCTTCACGCCTTTCAGGGCGAGCTCGGCCCGCTCCACATCCTCCACGCCCAGCGCAGAACGATGGCTGTAGCGGAAGCTGAACTCGGCCAGATAGCGGTTCAGGTGTTCCTCGCTGACGGCATGATAGACGCCAGTAAGGCCGCGCTTCACGATGGCGAAATAGCCCTCGACCGTGTTGCTGTGTACGTCGCCACGGACGTATTCGCCGTCCTTGTGGTTCACGCTGTCGCCGGGGAAGCCGTGCACCGCGAAGCGGGTAATGTGGCTGTCGTCGGAGTGGACGGTGGTTCCGCGCGCTATGTTCTTGGTCACGATCTCCCGAAGATTTGAGCCGTTGACCTCGGGCACATGGTAGGCGCGAGCGCGCCCGTTACGCTCCACCAGCGCGAATACGGGGGCCTTATCGTGGACACCGCGGCCCATCCGCCTGTCGGCATGGCGGTTCTTCGCGGTGCCCCCGACATAGGTTTCGTCCACTTCGACGGTTGAGCCTTCGCCCCCGAGCGGGCCGGCATCGGGCATGTGCAGATCGGCCATCGCTTCGCGGACACGATGCGACAGGAACCACGCGGTTTTGAGACCGCAGCCGAAGGCGCGCTGCAACTGACGGGTGCTGATGCCCTTCTTGGACGAGCACAGGAGGTAGATCGCCTGGAGCCACACCCGGAGCGGAACGTGGCTCGCTTCCATAACGGTGCCGACCTTCACGTTGAACGGCTCGCGACAGGCGTAGCACTTCCGCAGGCCGATCCGGGTGGTCTTGCCTTCAAGCCGGCCGATCTTGCTGGAATCCGCGTTGCCGCAATGCGGGCAGATGGGGCCATTCGGCCAAAGCCGCGCCTCGACATAGAACGAACCCAATTTCGCCCGAGTCGAAGCCCGAATTACCGAACGAACCCAATTTGCGGCCATCCCGTCCTGCATTTAGCGGGTCTGTGGCGGCAGCAATGCTATATATGGTGGTGCTCTTGGCCTCGCTGGCGGAAACCTCTATGCTTCAGCCCTCTCGCGGAGGCCCGGCCCCTTGGTGAACCCCCGCCTGCTGCGGATCGACGACAATCCCTGGGCGCGCCTCAGGGCGCTGCTCGATGCCGCGCCGCCCAGGACCAACCTGCCGCATGTGCTGATGTCGCTGGGCGAGCCGCAGCACGACCCGCCGCCGGTGATGGCGCGGATCATCGCCGAGTTCGGCGAATCTGTGGAACCGCTATCCGCCGATGCAGGGGACGCCGGCCTACCGCACCGCCTGCGCCGAGTGGCTCGCGCGGCGCTATCGCCTGCCGCCGGGCATGATCGCCGGCGAGCGCCACGTGCTGTCCCTGAACGGCACCAAGGAGGGGCTCTTCCTCGTCGCCGCCATGGCGGTGCCGCAGGAAAAGCGCGGCCGGGAGCCCGTCGTGCTCATGCCCAATCCCTATTACCTCGTCTATAACGGCGCGGCGCAGATGGCGGGGGCGGAGCCGGTCTTTCTCGACGCGACATCCCGGACCGGGTTCCTGCCCGACCTCGACGCCATTCCCGACGCCGTCCTGGCGCGCACCGCGCTCTTCTATCTGTGCAGCCCGGCCAACCCGCAGGGCGCCATCGCCTCGCTCGATTATCTGAAGCAGGCGATCCGCCTCGCCCGCGCGCACGATTTCGTGCTGGCGGTGGATGAATGCTATTGCGAGATCTACGACAAGGAGGCGCCGCCCGGCGCGCTCGAAGCGTGCGCCGCCTTGGGCGGCGATCTCGCGAACGTGCTCATCTTCCACTCGCTGTCGAAGCGCTCGAGCGCCGCGGGCTTGCGCTGCGGCTTCGTCGCCGGCGATGCGAAGCTGATCGAGCTGATGAACACCTTGCGCAGCTATGGCGGCGCGCAGGTGCCGCTGCCGATCCAGGCGGCGGCGACGGCGCTGTGGCGCGATGAGGCACATGTCGACGCGAACCGCGCCCTCTATCGCAAGAAATTCGACGTGGCCGAGCGCGTGCTGAAGGGCCGCTTCGGCTTCTATCGCCCGCCCGGCGGTTTCCTGCTGTGGCTCGATGTCGGCGACGGCGAGCAGGCGGCGCTCACTCTGTGGCGCGAGGCGGCGGTGCGCACGCTCCCCGGCGCCTACATCGCCAGGCCCAATGCGCGCGGCGAAAATCCCGGCCAACGCTACATCCGCGTGGCGCTGGTGCATGACGACGCGACGATCGAGGCCGGCCTCTCGCGCATGGTCCAGGTGCTCGCATGAGCGCTCTCTCCGAAATCGCGAAGGCGCCCGAAGGCTTCTCGCTGCGCCGCCTGGCGATGCAGGCGATGGGGCTGGTGCTGCTGGTGGCATCGGTGCTGCTGGCGCTGGCGCTCGCCACATACGACCGCGCCGATCCGTCGTGGAATCACGCGGTCGCGCAGCCGGTCGGCAATGCGCTGGGCTATTTCGGCGCGTGCCTGTCGGATGCGCTGTTGCAGGGATTGGGCCTCGGCGCGTGGCTCCTGCCGATCGTGCTGCTCGACTGGGCGGTGCGGCTGCTGCTGGCGCGCGGGCTCGCACGGCTGTGGCTGCGCCTCGTCGTGCTGCCGCCGATGCTGGCGGCGGCAGCGCTCGCGCTCTCGATCTTTCCGGCGCCGTCCTTCTGGCCGCTCGCGGGCGGATTGGGCGGCGCGCTCGGCGGGCTCGGCGCCAAGGCGCTCGACGCCGCCAACCTCGCGCCGCCTTTGGCGGCGATGGCGGCGGCAGCGCTCGTGGCGCTCATGCTGCTCTATGTCATGGGCTTTTCGCCGGCCGCCGCGGCGCGCGCCTTGGCCGCGCTCGCGCGCGAGGACCGGCCGCGGCGCGAAGGAGTCTTCGCACGATTTGCCGCGCGGCTGGCATCCTGGCGCAAGGAAGCGCAAGCGATCGACGCGCCGGTCCCGCTGCGGCGCGAGCCGCAGCTTGTGCGGGCGCCTGTGGCCGAGCCCGAGGAGGACGACGACGAGCCGCGGCTGCCGCGCCGCACCGCCACCGTCGATCTGCCGCCGCGGGCGAAAAAACGCGCCGATCCCGCGCGCCAGGCCTCGCTCGACTTGCGCGGCTCGGGCGAGCATCTCCTGCCGCCGCTCGATCTCCTGAAAGAGGTGCCGGCCGCCAAGGCGGCGACGATCAACGAGGAATCGCTGCAGCAGAACGCCCGCCTCCTCGAATCGGTGCTCGAGGATTACGGCGTGCGCGGGCAGATCGTGAAGGTGCGGCCGGGCCCCGTGGTGGCGCTCTACGAGCTCGAGCCCGCGCCCGGCATCAAGGCCTCGCGCGTCATCGGCTTGGCCGACGACGTGGCGCGCTCGATGAGCGCCATCTCCGCCCGCATCGCCGTCGTGCCGGGCCGCAACGTCATCGGCATCGAGCTGCCGAACCAGAGGACCGAGATGGTCTATCTGCGCGAGCTTCTCGCCACCGAGGCCTACGAGCGCACCGGCGCGAAGCTCCCGCTCGTCCTCGGCAAGGACATCTCCGGCGCGCCGGTCATCACCGATCTCGCGCGCATGCCGCATCTCCTGATCGCCGGCACCACCGGCTCGGGCAAGTCGGTCGGCATCAACACCATGATCCTGTCGATCCTCTATCGCCTGCCGCCCGACGAGTGCAAGTTCATCATGATCGATCCGAAGATGCTGGAGCTCAGCGTCTATGACGGGATTCCGCATCTTCTCGCGCCGGTCGTGACCGAGGCGCGCAAGGCGGTGGTCGCGCTCAAATGGACCGTGCGCGAGATGGAGAACCGCTACCGCGCCATGTCGAAGCTCGGCGTGCGCAACATCGAGGGCTACAACCAGCGCCTCGCCGAAGCGGCGGCGAAGGGCGAGACCTTGATGCGCCGCGTGCAGACGGGATTCGACGACGACGGCCATCCCGTGTTCGAGGAGCAGCCGCTCGAAACGTCGCCCTTGCCGCTCATCGTCGTCGTGGTGGACGAGATGGCAGACCTCATGCTCGTCGCCGGCAAGGACATCGAGGCGGCGATTCAGCGCCTGGCGCAGATGGCGCGCGCCGCCGGCATTCACATCGTCATGGCGACGCAGCGTCCGTCGGTCGATGTCATCACCGGCACGATCAAGGCGAACTTCCCGACCCGCATCAGCTTCCAGGTCACGTCCAAGATCGACAGCCGCACCATCCTCGGCGAATCGGGCGCCGAGCAGCTTTTGGGGCGCGGCGACATGCTCTACATGGCGGGCGGCGGCCGCATCACCCGCGTGCACGGGCCGTTCGTCTCCGACGAGGAGGTCGAATCGATTGTCCGCTTCCTCAAGGTGAATGGCGGCGAGCCGACATATCTCGACGAGGTCACCGAGGAGAGCGAGGACGGCGAGAGCTTCCTCGGCGGCGCCGGCGACGACGACGAGGGCGGCTCGGGCGATCAGCTCTACGACCAGGCGGTTGCGCTCGTCTGCCGCGAGCGCAAGGCCTCGACGAGCTTCGTGCAGCGCCATCTCCAGATCGGCTATAACCGCGCCGCCCGCATCGTCGAGCGCATGGAGGCCGAGGGCGTGGTGAGCGCCGCGAACCACGTCGGCAAGCGCGAGGTCCTGGCCCGAAAGATCGACTAGGGGGCGACAGCCGCGTCTCAGTTGTTATCTAAGGACCATGGCACACGAATCGAAATCCCCCCTGACGCGCCGCGCCGCGCTTGGCCTTCTCGGCGCGGCGGCGCTCGTGCCGCGTCTCGTGCGCGCGGCGCCGCCGCGCCCGGCGCAGCTCGATCCTGCGGCCCGCGCCGACGTGACGCGGGTGCAGCAATACCTGAACGCCATCCACACGATGCAGTCGCGTTTCGAACAGGTGGCAGACGACGGCGGCGTCGCCAACGGCACCATCTATCTCGCCCGGCCGGGCAAGATGCGGATCGTCTATGACCCGCCCTCGCCGATCCTGATCGTCGCGACCGAAGGGCAAATCTATTACTACGACAGCCGGCTCGAGCAGGTGTCGCGCACTTATGTCAACGACACGCCGGCCTGGTTCCTGCTGCGCGATCCGATCTCCCTTTTCGGCGACATCACCGTGACCGACTTCAAGCGTGCCGCCGACACGCTGCGGCTCACGCTGGTCGAGACCACGAATCCCGATATCGGCCAGGTCACCGTCGTCCTCTCCGACAAGCCGCTCGAGCTCAGGCAATGGACCGTGCTCGACGCGCAGCGGAAGCAGGTGACGGTGACGCTCGAGAATCCGCGGTTCGACGCGCCGCTCGACCCGAACCTGTTCTATTGGACCGACCCGCGCCCCAACGCCCATCCTTAACCAAACTTTAGGCGCCGCGCGCTTGCACGCTGGCGAAGTTCGGTTCATATAACTGCCATGCCAGCTCCTTTTGGCGGCAGCGAGCCGCCGCCGGTGATCGGCCTGGTTTGTTGCGTTCGCACGGAAGGCGATCACACGTTCCATACGGTGTCCGAGAAATACGTCGTGACCGTCGTCGACGCGGTCGGCGGGCTGCCGCTTCTGGTGCCGGCGGCAGGCGACCGGGTCGCGGCCGAGGAGGCGGTCCGGCGCCTCGACGGGCTGCTCCTGCCGGGCTCGCGCACCGATATCGAGCCGCATCATTACGGCGGGTCGGCGCTTCCGCCCGAGCGCAAGGTTGACCCCAAGCGCGACGAAACGTCGCTGCCCCTCCTGCGCGCGGCGGCGCGGATGAACCTGCCGGTCCTCGCCATCTGCCGCGGCATGCAAGAGCTCAATGTCGCGCTGGGCGGAAGCCTGCACGGCGTGCTGCACGAGGTTCCCGGCCGGCTCGACCATCGCGCGCCGAAGCGGGACACGATGGACGAGCGCTATGCCCACGACGCGCATTCGGTCGCGTTCACGCCCGGCGGGTTCTTCGCGGCGCTGAACGGCGGCGCGACCGAGCTGGTCGTCAATTCGCTCCACTTCCAGGGCATCGACCGGCTCGCGCCCGGCCTCGTCGTCGAGGCGACCGCGCCCGACGGGCAGATCGAGGGCGTGCGCGTGCCGCAGGCGCGCTTCATCGTCGGCGTGCAGTGGCACCCCGAGCATCGCCATCAGGAGCAGCCCTTCTCGCGCGCGCTGTTCGCCGCCTTCGGCGATGCCTGCCGCGCGCATGCGCGCCGCCGCCGCGCGGCCTGATCGTTGCCGATATCCGTCGCTGCTCTGGCCGTGCTGCTCGCCGTTACGAGCGCGTCCGCGGCGGCCGACGAGGGGTACAAGCTCAAGAACCGGCTGTGGGAGCTCGACGGCAAGTGACGCGCCTACTCGGCGGCAAGCCGGCGCAGCAGTTCGATCAGCTGGCGGCGCTCGGCCGCGCTCAGCGTCGCGGCCCATTCGCTCTCGTGCGCCCGCGCCGCATCCTCGAGCCGGCCCAGCAGCTCCGCGCCCTTGCCGGAAAGGCGGAGCGCGTGCGAGCGGCGATCGTTGGGCGACGCCTCGCGCACGACCAGGCCGCGCCGCTCGAGCCCGTCGATCAATCCCACCATGGTCGAGCGGTCGATGCCGAGCGCGCGGCCGAGCCGGGTCTGGCTCAAGCCGGGATTGGCGCCGATCGTGGCGACGGCGCCGAGTTGCCCCGGCGTCACCCCGGCGCGGCCGACGGTGCGCGCGAAATGCTGGAACAGGCCGACCTGCGCGCGGCGCAGGTGATAGCCGATGAGCGTGTCGAGAAATCCCAAGCGGACGGCGCGCGGCTTCGCCGTCCGTTCGCTCGCGCTCGAAGGCACTTCGCCCTTCATCGCCGCCAGTATAGCTGCGCCGCGCCCGGCCGGTCATGACTCCCGCCTTTTGCTCGCTCGCCGACGCCGACGCCGTCATCACGGTCGCAATGCCGGATGGCGCTCAGTTGCCGGTCTATCGCATCGACGGGCCCGAGGACGGGCCGGTGCTGCTCTTCGGCCATGCGAACGGCATGGCGGCGGGATCCTACGAGCCATGGCTGCGCATGCTCGCGGCGCAAGCGCGCGTCTTCGCGTTCGACGCGCGCGGGCACGGCGGATCGACGTGGCCCGGCGGGCCGGTCGAGACCGTCTTCGCCGTCGACCGCATCGCCGACGATCTCGTCCATCTGACACGCCGCGTCGCAGCCGAGGCGGGCGTGGCGCAGGTGGCGTATGTCGGCCATTCGCTCGGCGCGGCCGCGGCGCTGCGTCTCCTTGCGCTCGGCCGCGCGCCGGACTGGCGCTCGTTCACGGCGTTCGAGCCGCCGATCTTTCCGCCGGCCGGATCAGCCGCCCGCGCCGAGGCGGTCGAGAAGCAGCAGCGTCTCGTCGCCGGCACGCTGAAGCGCCGCGCGGAGTGGCCGAGCCCCGACGCGCTTGCCGAACGGCTCAAGGGCCGCGGTATGTTCGCCCGCTTCGATCGGGATATGCTCGAGGCGCATTGCCGCGCGACGCTTCGTCCGGCGCAAGGCGGCGGCTTCCGTCTCTGCTGTCCGCCCGAGATCGAGAGCTTCATCTTCAAGAGCCAGTCGGACGCCGATACCTGGCCGCGCCTTGCCGCAGTGACGCGCCAGGTAACGCTGATCGGCGGCGATCCGGCGATGCCGGACAACGATTGGGTCTCGAGCGCGCTGCCGGAACTGGCGGCGCAAATGCCCAACGCGCATCTCGTGCAGGTGCGCGGCGCCGGCCATCTCCTCATTTCGGAGCAACCGCGGCGCTGTGCCGATCTGGTCGGGGACAGCCTGCGCGCGTAATCCATGCCATCGGCGCGGGCCCGCCATGCATTTATCCCGGTTTTTGCCGCGCGGGACCGTTCCTAATTACGTGTAACAGAAGCGGCCGGCGCTAGCCGGCGGCCCGGCCACCGTGCTGGGCTCCCCCTCCGCGGGGACTTCCGGCGCCCGGTCATCCCCCCTGACCGGGCGCCCTCGTTTTAGGGTCCGGCTCAGTCGTAATCGTGGATGTCGAAGAGGGCGAGCCCGTCGCCGCTCTTGGGCCGCGCCAGCGACGCCGGATGGCGCAGCGTGCGGGCGGTATCGCTGTATCCCGTGCGCCAATGCTCCTCCATGCTGAGGCGCGAGAACTCATAGTCCTTGGAGTCGCCCTCGTAGTGGTGTGCGTGATAGATCAGCTCGACGATGCTGTAGACCTTGTGGTCGGCATAGTCGGCGAGGAACGCGTATTCCGGCGACTGCCGCGCCTCGGGCGGAACCGCGTCGAGCAGTTTCGCCGTGGCATGGCGGATGTGCTGCATGCCCTTGAAGCGCTCGGTGTTCTCGCGCGTGCGGCTCGAATAGAGGATCTCCTTCTGCCGCGTCGTCACCTCGGCCATGCTCTCGGGGAAGTCGCCGTGCGCGCTCCACAGATCGACCTGGAAGGCGAGCGTGTCGCGGCGCGGGCCGTATTGCAGCACCCACTGCAGCGGCGTGTTCGAGACGAGACCGCCGTCCCAATAGTGCTCGCCCTCGATCTCGGTCGCGGGGAAGCCGGGCGGCAGCGAGCCCGACGCCATCACGTGCTCGGGCGCGATGCGGTGCGTGCGGGTGTCGAAGTAAGTGAAATTGCCGCTGCGCACATTGACCGCGCCCACTGAAAAGCGCATTGCATCGGCGCGATTGATGCGGTCGAAATCGACGAACCGCTCGAGCGTGCCCTTGAGGGACGAGGTGTCGTAATAGCTCGTCGCCTCGACGCTGCCGCGCGGCTGGGTCCACGGATTGGGAAAGCGCGGCGCGAAGAATCCCTGCACCCCCGCCATAACGGTCGTGTTGGCGCTCAACTGATTGACGAAGATGCGCGCGTCGGTGCCGCGCGCGAAGCGGGCCAACGGATCGGCGAGATAATCCCAGGCGGAGTACGCGGTGAGTCCCTCCCAGAAGGACTTGAGCTTCTCGACGCGCGTCTCCGGCGGATTGCCGGCGATGATCGCGGCGTTGATCGCGCCGATCGAAATGCCGGCGACCCAATCGGGATGCAGCCCGGCCTCGGCGAGCGCCTCGTACACGCCCGCCTGGTAGGCACCGAGCGCGCCGCCGCCCTGCAACAGCAGCACGACGTCCTCGAAGGGTGGGCGCTTGAGCGGCGCAAGTTTGTGCTCACGGAGAGAAGCCATGGCGCCAATCTGGCTCGCCCGCCGCTGCGGCGCAACCCGGATGAGGTTGACAACTGTTCGTATTGCTGATAATTGGTATTCATGCTGATTTGCCGGCCGGACGGCGAGGCGTATAGTGGATAGCGGGCCAATGACCCTGCGGGAGGTCTGACATGGGCGCGCTCGACGGACGGGTGGCGCTCGTCACCGGCGCCGGACGGGGCATCGGGCGGGCGATCGCCGAGACGCTTCACGCTGCAGGAGCGGCGGTCATCGTCGCCGATTCCGGAACCGACATGCGCGGCGACGGTGCCGATCCGCGCGTCGCGGCCGCCGTGGCAAAGGCGCTCGGCCCGCGCGCCGTCCCGTTTAGCGAAAGCATCGCGAGCCCCTCGGCCGCCGCCGCCGCGGTCGCTCTTGCGGTGGAAAAATTCGGCGGCATCGACATCGTCGTCAACAACGCCGCGATCCTGCGCGATGCGTTCATCTTCCGCGCCGACCCGATGGACTGGGAAGCGGCGCTCCGCACCAATCTTTCGGCGCCCTTCTATGTGCTCGCCGCGGCGACGCCGGTGATGCGCGAGCAGCAGAAATCGGGGCGCGGCGGCGGCGGCGACTACAACTGGGGCCGCATCGTCAACATCGTCTCGACCGCGGGTTTCTACGGCAATTTCGGCCAAGTGGCCTATGCCAGCGCCAAGGCCGGGCTCCTGGGATTGACGCGCGTCGTGGCGCTCGACATGGCGCGCACCAAGGTCACGTGCAACGCGGTGGCGCCCTTTGCCGCGACCCGCGTCACCGAGAGCATCAAGCCGCAGAACCCGACCCAGGAAGCCTACAAAGCGCACGCGCTCAAAGTGCCGGCGCAGCCGGTGGCAGATCTCGTCGCCTGGCTCGCGGGGCCCGAATCGCTCCACGTGTCGGGCCAATTGTTCGGCGTGCGCGGGCGCGAGCTCATGCTGTTCTCGCAGCCGAGGCCATCCGTGCGCACCGTTCTGCCCGACCGCGCGAAGATCGGGGAGACCGTCGCCCATACGCTCGCGCCGCATTTCCTGCCGCTGTCGTCCGATCTCGAAGCCTTCGGCTCGGAGCCTGTTCTCTGAACGAAAGGGAAAGCCCATGCCCGCCGCCAAGACCATCGCCAACGTCGAAGCCTTCAACGCCGCGCCCGAGGACTACCAGACGGCAGTGCGCAAGATCGTGCGCAGCCACGCGGTGAACGAGCTCTACGGCGCGCAGGTGTTCGACGAGCCGGCGATCGCATTGGCGCCGACGCCCTATGCGAAGTGGCTCACCTGCCGCGTCGCCATGGAGGAATACGGCCATCACGTGCGCTTCCGCGAATTGGGCCGCCAGATCGGCTTGTCCGAAGATGAGATGACGCCCAAAGGCCGCCGCCCGCTCTCGATCTTCGAGTTCCCGCTGAAGACGTGGGAGGAATTCTGCGTCATCAAGCTCCTGGCCGATCTCGCCGAGATCATCCAGGTCGAGGACTTGAATCATTGCAGCTTCCAGCCGCTCCGCAACCTCGCGCGCGTCACCATGCCGGAAGAGAAATTCCATGCCCAGTTCGGCAAGGATTTCTGCACCGAGCTGTGCCGGACCGCGGAAGGCCGCGCCAAGGTGCAGGACGCGATCGACCGCTATTTCCCATTGCTGCCGCCGTTCTTCGGCCGGAACGAGTCCGCCAACAACGCGCTCTTCCGCAAATGGGGCATCAAGCAGCACACCAATGCGGACATGCGCGCGGACTTCATCGGCCGCGCCCGCGCGCTGGTCGAGGATCATCTCCACCTGAAGCTGCCCGAGGTGCGTGAGGCGGCGTGAGCGGCCTCGACGCGGCGATCGGCGAAATCATCGCCGAGATCGCCCAGGCCGCCTGGTTCGCCGCCTGCGGCGAGGAGCTGGCGGAAAGCGAGCGGATCGACGCGCGGCTTCTGGCGGGCGCCTTGGGCTTTGCCGGGATCGCGCTGGCGCCGGTCGCGGACTGGCGCGAGGCGGTGCATCTGACGCAGCGCCTGGATTGGAGCCGCGCTTGGTGGGATGCCGAAAGCGCCGCCGAATCCCGGCTCAAGTCGGAAGCGTCTGCGCGCTTCGGCGATGTCGCCCTCCTCGAAGGCTTGAGCCGCGTCATGCTGGCGGCCGGAGCCTTGAACGGCGCTGCCGCTATGGCGCTGGCGCGCGCCCAAGTCGCGGACGAGGCGTTGGCGCGCGTCGCCTCGGGTGCCGCGGCGCAAGCGTGCCACCAGGCCGCGCTGGCGCGCGCGGCCGCTGTCGGCGCGGCGCACGCCTTTGCCGCGAAATTCCGGCTCTTCGGCGGCGGCCGCTGGCCGCTCGGTGTTGTCGGGGATACGCTCTTCGTGTTCTAGTCTAATGCCGATTTTCTTGTCCCAATCCCATGTGTTGGAACGCCGTTTCCGGCGTTGACCGGGTTATCGCTGTTGGTATAAATACCAACATGAAGGTCCGGCTGTTGCTTCGCGAAAGGCGGATCGTAAGCGAAGGGCGGTTCGCCGATATGGTAATCTGGCAGCTGCCCAGCCCGGTATCGGGAAGCGTGCATGGGTTCAAGTACCGCCTGGCCTTCATTGTTGACGAGGTGTGCGTGCTGCGTTTCGACAATGAAACTGGAAAGGGCGATCACAAGCACGTCGGAGTTGAAGAAGTGAGCTATGCCTTCACGAGCTTGACGCAGCTCGTGGCGGATTTCTGGGACGAGATCGAGATGTGGAGGCCCTCATGACCACGGTGACGATAGGCATTTCCTCCGTGGACGATACCAAAGCGAGAATGCGCCGCGCATTTGAGGGCCAAAAACAGCGGGCCTTCATCGGCTTCGCATCAGCCGAGTTGCTGTGGAAAGTGATCACGCCGAAACGATGGGAGGTGTTGCGCGCGATGACCGGGGCCGGACCGATCGCGGTTCGCGAAGTCGCGCGCCGGGTGGACCGCGACGTGAAATCCGTCCACGGTGACTTACAGGCGCTTCTCAAGTCTGGCGTTCTCGACCGCGTTGACGATGGGCGGATCGTCTTTCCCTACGACGAAGTGCATGTCGATTTCGTGCTGCGCGCCGCCTGAGGGGCTTGGGGGCTGGAGACCTGCTAATGCCGCGGGCGCGTTTCCTGGGACTATGATCTGGTAGCGGCCCTCTTCCTCACGCATGTGTGTGGCCTCCGATGTCCCTTTCGATCCTCACATGGAACATCAACTCGGTGCGGCTGCGCATCGACAACGTCCGCCGCATCGTCGCCGAGTTCCAGCCCGACGTCTTCTGCCTCCAGGAGACGAAGACGCCGGACGAGCACTTCCCCAAATCCGAGATCGAGGCGCTGGGCTACCGGCATCAGCATTTCCACGGCATGAAGAGCTATAACGGCGTCGCCATCCTGTCGCGCGTGCCGCTCAAGAACGCGCGCGTCGAGCATTGGTGCGAGCGCGAGGATTGCCGCCACGCCATCGCCGAGCTGCCGGGCGGGGTCGAGCTGCACAATGTCTATGTGCCCGCCGGCGGCGACATTCCCGATCCCGACGAGAACCCGAAATTCGCGCACAAGCTGCGCTTTCTCGACGAGCTGACGCGCTGGTTCCGCGGCAGGCGCAAGGCGCAAAAGCCGATGGTGCTGGTGGGCGACCTCAACATCGCGCCGCTCGAAACCGATGTCTGGTCGCACAAGCAGCTCCTCGCCGTCGTCAGCCACACGCCGGTCGAGGTGAAGAAACTGGCCCAGCTTCAGGCTTCGGCCGAGTTCGTCGATGCGGTGCGCCACTTCGTCCCACCCGAGCAGCGGCTCTACACCTGGTGGAGCTATCGCAATCGCGACTGGGCCGCCTCGGACCGCGGCCGCCGGCTCGATCACGTGTGGGTCACGCCCGGATTGCAGCCGCATCTCGGCGCGGCCGAAGTGCATCGCGCGGTGCGCGGCTGGGACAAGGCGTCCGACCACGTCCCCGTCATGGTCCGGCTCGACGGATGAGATGGCGCACGACCTGAAACCGTTCTTCGCGCCCTCCAGCGTCGCCGTGGTCGGCGCCGGCGAGCGGCCAAGCTCGACCGGCGGCGCCGTGCTGCAGATGCTGCGCATATCCGGCTTCTCCGGCACCATCATCCCGGTCAATCCGCGCGGCGGCACGATGTTCGGCCTGCCGGTGCGGCGCTCGCTCGCCGAGTTGAACGAGCCCGCCGACGCGGTCGTGATCGCGATCCGCCCCGACCTCATTCTCGACGCCGTACGCGAGGCGGCGGCGACCCGCCACCGCCACATCATCATCCTGCCGGGCGGCTTCGCCGAGGCGGGCGAGGCCGGCCGCGCGCGCGACAACGAGCTCAAAAGCCTCATCGCCGAGCACGGTCTTGCCGTCGTCGGCCCCAACTGCGCCGGCATCATCCACCTGACGCGCGGCGCGCGCTTTGCCGCGACGTTTTTGCGCGACATGCCGCCCGGGCCCAACCGGAACGGCGCCATCGCCTTCATCACCCAGTCGGGCGCCCTGGGCGAGGAGCTGATCGCGGCGGCGCACCGGCTCGCCATTCCGTTGGGCACGATCGTCTCGGTCGGCAACGCGACGCAACTGGGCGTCGCCGATTATCTCGATCATCTCGGCGACGATCCCGGGACCGCGGCCGTGCTGCTCTACATCGAGAGCGTCGAGGACGAGGCGCGCTTTGCCGCGGTCGCACGGCGGGTTGCGGCTCAAAAGCCGGTCGTGGCGCTCATCGGCGGCCGCACCGGTCCGGGCGCGGATGCCGCCAAGCGCCATACCGGTGCCGCCGCGATGAGCGCGGCGCAAGCCACGGTGTTCGCCGCGCGCGCCGCGCTGCTGCGCGTCATGTCATTGCGCCAGCTGCTCCTTGCGGCGAAGGGGTTCGGCGCATTTCCGCACGGCATCGGAAGGCGCGTCTTCATCCTGTCGAATTCGGGCGGGCCCGGCGTCCTCTGCACCGACGAGGCGGCGTCGCAGGGGCTCGAGCTGCCGCCCTTGCCCGCCGCGATGGCGGCGCGGCTCCGCGCCGACCTGCCGCAGGAAGCCGCGGTCGCCAATCCCGTCGATCTTCTCGCCGACGCGCGCGAGGAGCGGTTTTCGGCGACGCTCGAGACCGCGGTGCGCGAAGGCAAGGGCGCGTTCGACGCGATCCTCGGCATCCATGTCGTGCCCTTCATGGTCGATGCCGGGCCGATCATCGCACGGCTCGCGGCGCAGGCGCCCGATGTTGGATTACCCTATTTCCACAGCATGATGGGGACGCTGCCGGGCAAGGCCGAATGGTTTTCGGCGATGGAGCAGGCCGGCGTGCCGACCTTCAACAATGTCGAGGAAATGGCCGAGTGCGCCGGGCTTCTGGCGCGTTATCCCGCGATCAGGGACTTGGCGCGGGGCTGAGGCGCAGCCTCTCGCGCCCCGGCCGCTCGCCCGCGCTCCCGGTCGCCGCAAAGCCAAGCCGTTCGAGCAGGCGCCACGAGGCGCGGTTTTCGCGCCGGCACTCGGCGATGATTTCGCGCCCGGGAAATTCGCGCTGCAATGCCGTTACCACGGCTCCCACCGCCTTGCCGCCAAATCCCTGGCGCCAAAAACGGGTGCCGAACCAATATCCCACCTCGACATCCTCGCCGCGCCGTCCGGTGCCGACGACGCCGATCAGCTCCTGCTCCTTCCACACGCCGAGGAACCGCTCGACGCCGTGAATCCCGCCGCGGATCAGCGCCTCGGCATCGGCGAGCGTGAAGGGCTCGTGCAGGAAATGGATAGCGCTGGTGATCGCCCGATCGTCGGTGATCGCGCGGAGCGCCTCGGCATCCCTCCGTTCGAGCGGCGCGATGCGAAGCCGCGAAGTTTCGAGCGGCGGCATTGTGCGTCCTTCGACTACGCCCCGAAGGGGCGCACGGTACCGATGCAGCGTGCGCTACGGCACGAGGCGGTATCCGCCCGGCTCGGTGACGAGAAGCTCGGCCTTCGCGGGATTGCGCTCGATCTTCTGGCGGAGACGATAGACGTGCGTCTCGAGCGTGTGCGTCGTGACGCCCGAATTGTAGCCCCACACCTCGTTCAACAGTATGTCGCGGCCGATGATGCGCTCTCCGGCGCGGTAGAGATATTTGAGGATCGCGGTTTCCTTCTCGGTGAGGCGCACCTTCTTGCGCGCGCTCTCGTCCACCAGGAGCTTCGCGCCGGGACGGAAGCTGTAGGGGCCGATCGTAAAGACCGCGTCCTCGCTCTGCTCGTGCTGGCGCAGCTGGGAGCGCAGCCGGGCGAGCAGGACGTTGAGCCGAAAAGGCTTCGTGATGTAGTCGTTGGCGCCGGAATCGAGGCCCAGGATCGTGTCCGCCTCGCCGTCGGCCGCGGTCAGCATCAGGATGGGGGCGCGCACGCCGTTGCGCCGCATCAGGCGGCACAGCTCGCGCCCGTCCATGTCCGGGAGCCCGACATCGAGCAGGACCGCGTCGCAATGGTGCGCGCGCACGTCGTCGAGCGCCTCGGCGCCCGAGCCGGCCTCGCGCGTCGAGAATTCCTCGTGCAGCTGGAGCTGCTCGGCAAGCGAACGGCGCAGCAGCGCGTCGTCATCGACGATCAGAATGGTGCGGCCGGCGCTCATGCGGATGCAACCTCCCGCTTCTTATAGGCGGTTTCCGCGCCCGCCCTCCCCGTTAGCGCTCGACCGTGACGCCGCGCCAGAAGGCGATGTGGTCGCGGATCTGGGCGGCTTCTTGCTTCGGCGAGGGGTAGTACCAGGCGGCGTCTTCGTTCTCGGCGCCCTCGACGGCGAGCGTGTAATAGTGCGCCGTGCCCTTCCACGAGCACTCGGTCGTCGTGGCGCTGTCCTTGAGATAGCGCCGGTCGACCGTATCGGGCGGGAAATAGACGTTGCCCTCGACCAGTTCGAACCGGTCGCTCTGGGCGATCACCTTGCCGTTCCATAGCGCGCGTGCCATGCCTCACCTCCGGGTTTAGGGGGCAATTTGTCGCGGATCGGGCGGGAATGCCAGCAGGTCGCGGTGGCCGACGGCGGGCGAAGCGCCGGCACCGTGGGTCCCAACCGTCAGCCCGGCGGCCCTGTCGCGCGCCGAAAATCCGGAGCGCGCGGCCCAGGCGAGGCGCGGCGCAAGCCAGTCGGCGGCAAAGTTTTTCACGCGAGCAGCGCCCCGGCGCTTTCGATCCAGCGCTCGACCGCCTCGTCCCAGCTCGGCAACGATTGCCCGGCCGCCGCCGCGCCCGCCGCGAGCGCTGTGCGCAGCGCGCCATCGTCCATCGCCCGCGCAAGCGCATCGGCCAGCGAAGCGGCATCGCCCGGCGGCACGAGCAATCCGGCCCCTTGTGGCACCGTCTCGGGAATGGCGCCGCCGGTCGTGGCGACGATTGGCAATCCGTATGCCAGCGCCTCGGCGAACGCCATGCCGTAGCCCTCGTGATAAGACGCCAGCACGAAAATATCGGCCGCTTCATAGGCCGCGCCGAGCCGCTCCTGTTCCCACTCGCCGGCCAGCGTCACGCGGTCGCCCAAGCCATGGCGCGCGATCGCGGCGCGCACTCCGGCCACGGTTTCGGGATCGCGCGTCAGGCTGCCGATGATGGTGAGGCGCCACGGCCGCGCTGCATTCCGCGCGAGCGCCTCGATCAAAAGACCGTGGCCCTTGCGCGGCGTCACCGTCGCGACCGAGAGAAGGCGAAGCGGCCCTAGGCGGGCGGCGCGCGTCGGCACGGCGGCGGGCTTCATCGTGCCGGGCACCACGACTGCGATGCGCGCGCGCGGCACGCCATAGGAAGCGACCGCGCCGGCAGTGCGCTCGCTCGGGCAAACGACGCCGCTGAGGCGCGGCAGCAGCCGCGCTTCGAGCGCGCGATAGGCATTCGCCTCCGCCGCGCCGATGCCGGTCTCGTCCGGCAGCGGATGATGCACGAGCGCGAGGATTTTGAGGCGCCGCGCCTCGCGCTCGAGGCAGTCGCGAAATCCGGGAAGGGCGAGCCCGTCGATGACGGCGGCATCGCCGTCGCCAAGGCCGGCGAGCGCCCGTGCGCAAGCGCTTCGCGCTTCATCGTCGGCATCGGGAAAGCGGCCGGGTAGCTCATGCACCGAAACCTCGCCGCCCCGCGCACGCAAGCCTTCGACGAGGCGCCGCGCGTAAAGATAGCCGCCGGTCACTTGCCCGATCGGCCCGGGCAGCAGCAGCGCGAACGGTCTCACCCGAGCGCGCCCTCGAACGCGGCGCACGCGATCGGCGATTCGCGCAAGCTGACGCGCAGGGACGAGAGCGCGCCCGCCGTGCCGGGGCCGAGCGCGCCCTTGGCGATCCGCGCCTTCGCGCGCCGGAAGATCTCGCCGGCCAAGAATTCGGTGGTGGTGTTGCGGCCGCGGAAAGCCGGCACATCGTCGAGATTGCGATAGCCGAGCTCGCCCAGCACCTCGTCCAGGAGCGCCTTGGCGAGGCCGATGTCGCAGACCAGTCCGTTGCCGTCGAGCTCGGCGCGCCGCAGCTCCATCTCGACCGCATAGGTCGCGCCATGGAGCTGCTGCGCCGGCCCGAAAATCTCGCCCACGAAACTGTGCGCGATCATCATGTGGCCGCTGACGGCAAGGCTATACATCGCTTCCTCGCGAATAGCGCATGGAACTCGGCGCCGAGCGGCGCCCGCACGAACCCGTCGCCGTACCAGCTCAGCTCGATGATTTCCGCTTCGAACCCGGCGAGAAGCAGCGCCGCCGCGCCGGGTCGATCACCACGCGCACCGGATTGTCGCATGCTCTCCGGCCGCTCTCTTTCATGTTATCGCCGCCCCCTGGCCCGCTCTGATAGTAGTGGAGATCACCGTTCGAACGTTGTTAATCCCGATTTCGTGTCTGAAGCGATACACGATTTCGCGCGAGTCAATCTGGCGAACGCCGTCACCGCGGCGCGCGCCGCGGCGGCACTCCTGCTGCTCGCGGGCCGAGGCGGCTGGCTCGCCCGCCGCCTCGGCGCCGCCAGCGCGTTCGGCGCCCGCTTCGACATGGAGGTCGACGCCGCCATGGTGCTGGCCCTTTCGCTCCTCGTGCTCGCGGCGGGGCAGGCCGGAACCTTCGTGCTGGCGAGCGGGGCGATGCGCTATCTCTTTGTCGCGGCAGGGCTCTTCCTTCTCGCGCTGTCGTTCGCGATCGATTGCGTGGGATGCTACCGGGCGCGCGCCGTTCCCCTATAATAACTCCGCACCATGGCCGAAGACGTTCTCGATTCCGAGCCCGCGCATCGCTTGCGCCACGTGGACCGCGCCATCGCCGAACTGCGGCGCGGCGAGTTGGTGCTGCTGACGCATGACGGCGCAACGCTCGCCGTCATCGCCGCCGAGACGCTGACCTCGGAGGATCTGGCGCGGCTGGCGCGGCTCACCCTGCGGCAATTGTCGCTGGCTCTGTCGCGGCGGCGCGCGGCGGTGCTCGGCCTCGGCCCTGCGCCGCAGGGTCCCGGCGGCACCGTCGTCATCCCGATTCCCGAGGGCAGCGAGGTCGAGTTCCTGCGCGAGCTTGCCGACCCCGCTTCGCATCCCGGCGCGCCGCCTGACGGCGGCGTTGCAACCGTGCCGCAGCCGGCGGCGGACGCGGCGGTCGAGCTGATGAAGCTCGCCCGGCTTCTGCCCGCGGCGATGCTGGGCCCGGTCGCGCCGCGCATGGCCGCCGCGCTCGCGCGCGACGGTGTCCATACGGTGCAGAGCCGCGACGTCATGGCGTATCAGCAGGATGCGGCGCAATCATTGCGCGCCGTTGCCGAGGCGCGCGTGCCGCTCGCCGATGCCGAGAACACGCGCATCATCGCCTTCCGGCCAAGCGACGGCGGCACCGGCCACATCGCCATCGTGATCGGCGCGCCCGATCCGGCGCAGCCGGCGCTGGTGCGGCTCCATTCCGAGTGCTTCACCGGCGACCTGCTCGGCAGCCTGCGCTGCGACTGCGGCGACCAGCTGCGCGGCGCGATCGCCGAGATCGCGCGCTCGGGCGCCGGCATCCTCCTTTATCTCGCGCAGGAAGGCCGCGGCATCGGCCTCGTCAACAAGCTGCGCGCCTACAATCTCCAGGATGCCGGGCTCGACACGTTCGACGCCAACGAGCAACTGGGCTTCGACGCCGACGAGCGCGTCTATCTGCCGGCCGCGGAAATGCTGCGGCAGCTCGGTTTTGCGCGCGTGCGGCTCATGACCAACAATCCCGGACAAGGTCGCGGCGCTCGCGCGCTGCGGCATCGAGGTGGTCGAGCGCGTGCCGCACGTCTTCCCGGCGAACGCGCACAACGAGCGCTATCTCCGCGCCAAGGCGACGCGCCACGGCCATCTGCTCTGACTCTGCCGGGCAGATTCTGCCGCCCGCGCGCAGGGTAGCTCGGAAAACCGGCCTCTATCCGCGCTTTCGCTCTGGCACGGCGCTTGCTCCTGAACGGGGGCATGAGCGATTCCGTCGCCGCCGCTTCGTCCGCTTCCGTCCCCGCACCGCAGGTCCGGACCGCCTGGCATGACCCCAGCGGCTTCGGCTTTCGCGACATCCTCGACATCGTCAATCCGCTGCAGCACCTGCCGATCATCGGCTCGCTCTATCGCTGGCTGACCGGCGACCGGCCGGGAGCGGTGGCGCAGGTCGCCGGCGATGCGCTCTATGGCGGGCCGATCGGCGCCGCGGTTGGCCTCGTGAGCGCCGCGGCCGAGGATTCCCAGGGCCGCGACCTCGGCGAACGCGCCCTTGCCGCGGTGTTCGGCTCGGATGCCAAGACCACCGCCGTCGCCGCCGCGACCGCGCCCGCCGCAACCGCCGCCGCCGCGACCGCGCCCGCATCCCCGGCACCTGCCACTGTGGCGAGCGCCGCCCCGCCGCCGCGGCTCGACCATGCGCCGATGCCGCTGTTCGGCGGCATCGCCCAGCCGCCGCCTGCCTTCGCCGCCGCGGCGTCCTCGTCGCAGACGCCGGCGCAGCAGTTCCTGGCGCGGAACGCGGGCGCCCTTCGGCCGGCCGCGGCCGCACCGCGCGCTGCCGGCTTTCAGCCGACGGCGCCGGTGCCGCTCGTCCTCCCGGCGGGCGCGCTGCCGGCCGCCGCCGCCGCCGCGCCGCCGAACCCGCAGGCGCCGGTCGATATCTCGCAGAAAATGATGGATGCGCTCGACAAATACATGCGCCTCGAGCGCGAGCGTGAAGCCGCCGGGTCGAAGCCGGATACGCCGGCGCTCGACCTTGCCCTCTGAGACAGCCTCAAGTTTGACACTCGCGCCCCGGCCGGCGCCGGGCCGAGCATGGCGGCTGAGAGGCTGCAATGGGAACGCGAGAGCTATTTCAGGCGATCGACTCCGAGGTGATGCTGGCGGCCCGACTCGCCGCGCGCCGGGCCGGCGCACGGTTCGTGATCGGCTGGTGGATCGAGGGTGCCGAGCGAAGGCTGATGCTGCTGCCGGAAGGGCATCACGTCACGGAAGAGCCGCCCTTCGTGCCCCTTATGCGCGTCACCCCGTCCGGCCACGCCGAACCCCTCGCGGCCTAAGCCCTTCATTTTCCAAGCCTGATCCCGGCGACCGAGCGCCTGCCTTTTTGAGGTCTGGCGCATGGCTGCCATTCCCTTCGCGGGTGCGAAATAGTACCGATTTGGTCTTGAATTTGGCCTTGTGCAGCGCCATTTTCTCATTCGTTACCAGGGAACCCGTATTGTCGGGAGCAAAGGGACAGGCTGCCAGCGTTGGCGGTCATGTCGCGACGGCGGCCGGGGACGGCCGCCATAAAGAGAAACGGCTATGAACACGAAGATCGATACCAGTCTCGTCCGGTTCGTCGAGGAGGCAAAGCGCTTCCCGATGCTGACACTCGAGCGCGAGCACGAGCTTGCGACCGCGTGGCGCGACGCGCGTGACCGCACCGCGCTCAAGGAACTCGTCGGCAGCCACCTGCGGCTCGTCGTCAAGATCGCGCGCGGCTTTTCCGGCTATGGCCTGCCGCTCTCCGACCTCGTCGCCGAGGGCAATGTCGGCTTGATGCAGGCGGCCGAGAAATTCGACCCCGAGCGCGGCTTCCGCTTCGCCACCTACGCGATGTGGTGGATCCGCGCCGCCATTCAAGAATACGTGCTGCATTCCTGGTCGCTCGTGAAGATGGGCACGACCGCGGCGCAGAAGAAGCTGTTCTTCAATCTGCGCAAGCTCAAGGGCCGCATGGAGGAACTCGAGCAGGGCGATCTCTCGGCCGAGACCGTGCACGCGATCGCGACCGAGCTCGACGTGCCCGAGTTCGAGGTGGTCGACATGAACCGCCGCCTCGGCGGGGCCGATACGTCGCTCAACGCGCTCGTCGGCACCGATGGCGACAGCGAGTGGCTCGAGATGCTGCCGGACGAGCGGCCGAGCCAGGAAAACCTGCTCGCCGACCGCGATGAGTTCCAGCAGCGCAAGGAGCAGCTCGGCTTGGCCCTGAAGATGCTCAACCAGCGCGAGCGCGACATCATCGTCGAGCGCCGCTTGAAGGACGATCCCTCGACCCTCGAGGAGCTGTCGCACCGCTACGCCGTCTCGCGCGAGCGCATCCGCCAGATCGAAGTGCGCGCGCTCGAAAAGCTGCGTCATGCGATGACGCATCCGGCGAGCCTGCCGAAAGCCGCGAACGACTTCATTTACGCGGCCTGAGCGGCCTCATCCGACGATCAGCACGCCGAGCGCGATCGTGACGATCGCGAGCGGCGCGCCGATGCGGGCGTAGCTCCAGAAATCGATCTCGATGCCGTGGCGGCGCGCGCGCTCGACCACGATGAGATTCGCGACCGAGCCGACGATCGCGAAATTGCCGGCAAATGTCGAGGCCATGGCAAGCACGAGCCAGGCGTGCTGCGGCGCGGGCAGTGCGGCGATGAACGGCTTCAGGACGAGCACCGCGGGTACGTTGCTCACGAGATTGGACAGCACCGCGGCTACCAGCGACAGCACCGCCGGGCGCCCGAGGCCGAGCCCGGCGATGGCGCGCGTGTGCTGCGGCGTCAAGACCGCCGTCTCGAACCCCGCGACGACGATGAACAATCCCGCGAACATCAAGAGCAGCGCCCAATCGATCTCGGCATAGACCCGCTCGGGCTTCACCCGCCGCGTGATGAGGAGGAGCGCGCCGACGACGATCGCGACCTTGGCCGGCGGCGCGCCCATGAAGAAAAGCGCGATGAGCGCCGCCGTCGCGATGAGGGAGCGGGCGAGAAGCGCGTGGTTGACGCGAACGCGCAGCGTCACGGCCGGTAGCCGCTCGCGCGTCAGAAACTCGCGCGGGAACGACAGCACGATGAACAGCGCCGCCACCGCGAGTCCCGCCGCAGCCGCCGGCGCAAGCGCGGCGGCGAACGTGCCATAGGGAATGTGCGACAGGCTGCCGATGATCATGTTCTGCGGATTGCCGGTGATGGTGGCGGCGCTGCCGATGTTCGACGCCATCGCCACGGCAAGAAGATAGGGCACCGGATTGCGCTTCAGCGATGCCACCGTCTCGGCCACGAGCGGCGTCAGCATGAGGCATACGGTGTCGTTGACGAGAAACGCCGACAGCACGCCCGAGACGGCGACGACGCCGACGAGAAGCGGCACGGGATGGCGCGCGCCGCGCGCAATGGCGAGCGCGGCGAGCCCGAAGAACCCGGAAAAGCGCAGATTCGCGACGAGGATCATCATGCCGAGCAGCAGCACGATCGTCGCCGGATCGATCGCGCGAAACGCCTCGTCGAGGTCGAGCGTGCCGCTTGCGACCATGAGGCTCGCGCCGATGAGTGCAGCGCCGGCGCGGTCGAGCCGCGCGCCCGGCAGGCGCCCCAGCGCGATCACGGCATAGGTAGCAACGAAGATCAGGGTGGCGAGCAGGCGGGGGCTCCGGCGGCGGGAAGTGCGCCAGCTTCGGACCCGCCGCTTCGCGCCGCAAGCCCATCCCCCGTCCGGGCGGGCTTTCACGCCTAAGGCGATTTTGGGGCAGGGCCTGTTCGGCTGCCGCGCGTGCCGGAAGCTGTGCTAAAAGCGCGCGCATGCCGGGAAAGGATTTCGATTTGCGTGCCGATCCGGCCGATCGCGGCGAGCGGCGGGCGCCCAAGGCCGCGCCGGAGAAGAAGCCGCCGCGGAAACGGCGGCCGCGCGGGCGCTGGTGGAAGTGGGGCCTCGTCGCGGCGCTGTGGGTGGCGATCCTGGGCGGGGGCGCGCTCGGCTATTTCGCGCTGACCTTGCCCTCGACCAAGGACCTTGCGGTGGCCGAGCGGCGGCCGTCGGTGACGCTGCTCGCGGCGGACGGCTCGCTTGTCGCCACGTTCGGCGATCTCTTCGGCGAGCCGCTGCGCATCAACGAGATGCCGAAATACCTGCCCGAGGCGGTGATCGCGACCGAGGACCGGCGCTTCTACAGCCATTTCGGCATCGATCTCTGGGGCACGATGCGCGCGGCATTCGCCGATCTGCGCGCCGGCCACGTCGTCCAGGGCGGCAGCACCATCACGCAGCAGCTCGCCAAGAACGTCTTCCTCACGCAACGAGCGCACGTTCTCGCGCAAGATCCAGGAGACGCTGCTCGCGCTCTGGCTCGAGCACGAGTTCACCAAGAATCAGATCCTCGAGATCTATCTCAACCGCGTCTATCTCGGCGCCGGCACCTATGGGGTCGACGCCGCGTCGCACCGCTATTTCGCGAAATCCGCGCGCCATTTGACGCTGTACGAGGCGGCGGTGATCGCCGGCCTCCTGAAGGCGCCGACGAAATTCAGCCCGGCGCGCGACGGCGGGCGCGCGGCCGAGCGCGCGCAGCAGGTCCTCGCCAACATGGTCGATGCCGGCTACATCACCGATGCCCAGGCGGCGGCCGCGGCGACGGACGAGAAGCGCGCCCTTGCGGCGGCCGCGCGGACGCCGCCGGGAAGCCGCTATTTCGCCGATTGGATCGCCGATCAGCTCGGGCGGCTGCACGAGGCGCAGGGCCGCGACATCGTCGTCGTCACGACGCTCGATTCGCGCATGCAGGGCGAAGCCGAAGGCGCGGTGCTCGCGACGCTCGACCGCGACGGCGACAAAGCGCAAGTGGACGAGGGCGCGCTCGTCGCCATGTCGCCCGACGGCGCGGTGCGCGCCATGGTGGGCGGGCGCGACTATGCCGAAAGCCAGTTCAATCGCGCGACCCAGGCGCTGCGCCAGCCCGGCTCGTCGTTCAAGCCGTTCGTCTATCTCGCCGCGCTCGAGCATGGCGTGCGGCCGTCCGACCATTTCAACGACCACCGCATCCGCATCGGCAAATGGGAGCCGCACAATTTCGAGAACAAGTATCTGGGCGACGTGACCGTAGCCCAAGCGCTGGCGGAGTCGCTCAATTCGGTGGCGGCGCAGGTGATCGAGCGCGCCGGCGTCGACAACGTCATCGAGGCGGCGCACCGGCTCGGCATCGCGAGCAACCTCACGCGCGACGACAGCCTCGCGCTCGGCACCAGCGTCGTGTCATTGATCGATCTCACCTCGGCCTATTGCGCCTTTGCGAGCGGCGGCATCGGCGCCTGGCCCTATGGCATCGGCGAGATCCGCGACCCGCAAGGCACCGTGCTGTGGCGCCGCAGCGGCGCCGGGCCGGGCCGCGTCATCGATCCCGGCATCGCCGGCGAGATGAACGGGATGCTGATGGGCGTCATCGCGCACGGCACCGGCCGCGCCGCGCAGCTCGACCGTCCTGCCGCCGGCAAGACCGGCACGACCCAGGATTTTCACGACGCGCTGTTCGTCGGATTCACCGCCGATCTCGTCACCGGCGTGTGGTTCGGCAACGACGACAATTCGCCGATGAAGAATGTCACCGGCGGGACATTGCCGGCGCGCACCTGGAAGACTTTCATGGCGCAGGCGACGCAAGCCATGCCGGTGCGGCCGCTGCCCTTGGGCGAGGAGGCTCCGCGCATCGCCCAGGCCAGCGCGCCCAGGGCCGAGGAGCCAGGCCTCTTCGGCGGCCTCCAGAACCTGCTGCATTCGATCTTCGGCGGCGGCCAGCCCGCCGCCGCGGCGACGAGAACGACGCCTTAGAGCGCCGGCGCGTCGATCGGCAGGCCGAGCGCGACCCTTCCCCACAGCGTGCCGTTCACGTCCCAGCTCAATGCGTAATGCGCATTGGCGGCGGCGGCGTCGCGGAAGGCGCGCTGCACCGGATGGCTCAGATAGACCCCGGCGCCGCCGGTCGCCGTGAAGATGAGCTCGACCGCCTTGGTGCACATGCCGGCGGCATAGGCGCCGTTCCGGCGCCAGCGCGCCTTGTCCTCGCTCGAAAGCGCGCCGCCCGCTTCGGTGATGCGGGTCGCGTCGTCGCAATCCTTGAGCATCAGCGCCGCGGCGATGTCGGCGAGCGCCGAGGCTTCGGCGAGGCGAAGCTGCACGCCGGCGAGATCGGCGAGCCGCTTGCCGGTATAGGTTCCGACGCGGTCGCGCATCTGCGCGCGATAATCCTCGATCGCGCCGCGCGCGAGGCCGAGCGAGACGGACGCCACCACGAACGAGAACAGACCCAAGGCCGGCAGCTTGTAGAGCGCGCTGGGATTGACCGCGCTGCCCGGCGTGGCGCCGCCGGCGATGGCGGCGGGCGGCAGCGTGCGGTGCGCCGGAACGAACGTCTCGTCCATCTCGACATCCTTGCTGCCGGTGCCGCGCAGCCCCGCGACGAACCAGGTGTCGATGATGCGATAGTCCTTGGCCGGAACGAGAAAGATGCGCTGCTCGACCGGCCGGTCGCGCTCGTCGCGCACCACGCCGCCGACGAGGTTCCACTGCGAGGCGTCGATGCCGCTCGAGAACGGCCAGCGGCCGCGCAGCAGATATCCCCCTTCGACGGCGCGCGCCCGCCCGCCGGGAAAGACGAAGGCCGAGCCGATCAGATGGTCGGGCGAGCCGCCCCACACCTCGTCCTGCGCCGCCTTGGGCCACATGCCGAGCATCCAGTGGTGGCTCGCGAGATTGGTCAGCACCCAGCCGGTCGAGCCGCACCCCTGCGACACGATCGCGCCCAGCTCCACGAGCGCGCGATAGAGCAGCTCGCTGCCGCCGACGCGCCGCGGCTGCAGCATGCGGAAGAGGCCGCTGGCGTGCAGATCGGCGATCGTCGCGTCGGGCACGCGGCGCAGTTCCTCGGCCTCGCGCGCCCGCGCCCTGAGCGCCGGCACGAGCGCTTCGGCCCTTGCCTTGAGGGTCGCGAAATCGGGCGGGGAGGGCTCGCTCATGCCGGTCCGCATAGACCGCGGGCGCGGACGGCGCAAGCCGGTGCGCCCGCCGCCCACTTCCGAGATGGGCAGATTTTGTGGTTGCATCCCACCACCCCCTCGCCTCGAATCGCCCGGGCTCCCGACGAGAGGTGTGGGCAATGGCCGAGGCGAAGACGGATTGGGATATTGCGAACTCGGTCACGCCGCGGCCGATCCTCGACATCGCGCGGGACCGGCTCGGCATCCCGGCCGAGGCCGTCGAGCCCTACGGTCACTACAAGGCAAAGATCGGTTTGGGATTTGCCCAACGCTGTTTCGACGAGCGCCCGGACGGCAAGCTCATCGTCGTCACCGCGATCAATCCGACCCCGGCCGGCGAAGGCAAGACGACGACCAGCGTCGGGCTCGCCGACGCGCTCAACCGCATCGGCAAGAAGGCCATGCTGTGCCTCAGGGAGCCGAGCCTGGGCCCGTGCTTCGGCGTCAAGGGCGGCGCCGCCGGCGGCGGCTGGTCGCAGGTCGTGCCGATGGACGAGATCAATCTGCACTTCACCGGCGACCTCCACGCCGTCGCCGCGGCCAACAACCTGCTCGCGGCGATGGTGGACAACCACATCTATTGGGGCAGCGAGCCCGCGCTCGACCCGCGCCGCGTGACGTGGCGGCGCTGCCTCGACATGAACGATCGCGCGCTGCGCCAGGTCGTCTCGTCCTTGGGCGGCGTCGCCAACGGTTTCCCGCGCGAGGACGGGTTCGACATCACCGTCGCGTCCGAGGTCATGGCGATCCTGTGCCTTGCGCAATCGACCGAGGATCTGGAGCGGCGTCTCGCCAACATCGTCGTGGGCGCGAGCCGCGACCGGAAGCCGGTGCGCGCCCAGGATCTGAAGGCGCAGGGCGCGATGGCGGCACTGCTGAAGGACGCGCTGAAGCCCAATCTGGTGCAGACGCTCGAGCACAATCCCGCCTTCGTCCATGGCGGCCCGTTCGCCAACATCGCGCACGGCTGCAACACGACGATGGCGACGCGGCTTGCCTTGAAGCTCGCCGATTACGTCGTGACCGAGGCGGGATTCGGCGCCGATCTCGGCGCCGAGAAATTCTTCGACATCAAGTGCCGCAAGGCGGGCCTCAAGCCTGATGCCGCGGTGATCGTCGCCTCGGTGCGCGCGCTGAAATTCCACGGCGGCGTGGCGCGCGCCGATCTCGGCAAGGAAAACGCCGCTTCGGTGACGAAGGGCATGGCCAATCTCGAGCGCCACATCGTCAACGTGAAGCGGTTCGGCGTGCCGCCGCTCGTGTGCGTGAACCGCTTCGGCTCCGACAGCGACGCCGAGCTTGCGGCGGTGGTGGAGGGAAGCCGCGCCTTGGGCGTCAAGGCGTTCGTGTGCGAGCACTGGGCCAAGGGCAGCGCCGGCGCCGAGCCGCTCGCGCGCGCCGTGGCCGAGACGATCGCCGAGGGCAAGGCCGACTTCCGCGTGCTCTATCCCGACGGCATGAAGCTCATCGACAAGATCCGCACGATCGCCAAGGAAATCTACGGCGCGGCCGAGGTGACGGCGCCGAAGCCGGTGACGGACCGCCTCGAAGAGCTGGAAAAACTCGGCTTCGGCGCGTTGCCCGTGTGCATGGCGAAGACGCAATACAGCTTCTCCGCCGATCCAGAGTTGCGCGGCGCGCCCACCGGCTTCGCGCTGCCGGTGCGCGAGGTGCGGCTTTCCGCCGGCGCCGAGTTCGTGGTCGCGATCTGCGGCGACATCATGACCATGCCGGGCCTGCCGCGCGTCCCCTCGGCGGTGGGCGTCAGCGTCGAGCGCGACGGCCGCATCGTCGGCCTGTCGTGACCGCGGCGCAAAGCTGGCGCGAGATCGCGGCCTGGCGGCGGCAGCAGCGGCAAAGGCTGCTCGCCGAGCGCGCGGCGCTGGGGCCCACGGCGCACCGGGCGAAAAGCCGCGTCCTCGAAGCGCGGCTCGATGCCTTCCTGCCGGAGCTTCGGCGCGGCCTCGTCGGGATCTACTGGCCGATCCGGCACGAATTCGATCCCTTGCCGTTTGCGCGCCGCTTCATCGCGGCGGGCGGCGACGTCGCGTTGCCGGTCGTCGTGGGCCAGGGAATGCCGCTCGAATTCCGCCGCTGGAATGACGCGACCAAGATGGCGAAGGGCGTCTACGACATACCCTATCCCGCCGAAGGCGATGCGCTGGCGCCCGCCGCGCTCATCGTGCCGCTCCTCGGTTTCGACGATGCCGGATACCGGCTCGGCTATGGCGCGGGGTATTACGACCGCACCTTCGCTTCTTACGGCGTCAAGCCATTAGCGCTCGGCGTGGGATTCGCGCTGGGCCGCCTGCCGACGATCCATCCGCAGCCGCACGACATACCGATGGATCACGTCGTGACCGAGGAGGGCTGCTTCCGCCGCGACGGCGGCCGGCTCGTTCCGGCCGACTAGCGGCTCAGGCGGCGATGGCTTGGGAGTTGGCGAGCGGCAGGCGCATGACGATTCGCGCGCCTTGCCCGGGCGTGTTTTCGAAGCGGACGTCTCCGCCGTGCTGCTCGACGATCTGCTTCACCGCCGGGAGCCCAAGCCCGGTGCCGAAGCTCTTGGTGCTGTAAAGCGGCTCGAACACCCGCGGCAGGATTTCGGGAGCGACGCCGGGGCCGGTGTCGGCGATGGCGAGCTCGAATGCGCCCTTGGCAATCCGTGTGCTTACCTCGATCCGGCCCGCGCCGCCGGTCTCGCCGATCGCCTGAACCGCGTTCTCGATGACGTTGTCCAGCACGCGCCGCATCCGCTCGGCATCGCAGACTGACGAGCGCATCCGGCGCGCGGAAGTCGCGCACCAGGACGATGCCTTCGGGCAGGCGCTGCTCGCGCAGCGAATCCTCGAGCCAGGCCTCGAGGGGAAGCGGCGCGCGGCGCGGCTCGCGCCCGCGGGTGTAATCGAGCAGGTCGCTGATGATGCGTTCGCAGCGCGCGACGCTGCGTTCGACGCGGGCGATCGGCCGTTCGAGCTCGATGCCCTGGGTGCTCAGCGTCTTGCGGATGACGAACAGCGAGTTGCGCGCGGCGCTCAGAGGGTTGCGCAGCTCGTGCGCGACCGTCGCGGTGAGCTGGCCCATGGTCGAGAGCCATTCGTTGCGCAGCAGCTCGGCTTGCGCCCGGTGCAGCGCGGACGTGCGCTCGTCAACCAGTTCCGTGAGCCGCGCCGTTTGCAGCGTCGCCTGCCGCACGAGCTGGCCGTCGGCGACGGCGCTGGCAAGGCCGATGGTGATGATCACCGCCGTGACGCCGGCGACGGCGACCGCCAGGAGCTCGGGCGCGGCCGCTTCGGGCGGAATTTGCACGGACGGATCGAACTCGAGCGTCAGCGCCGCCATTGCGGTGAAGTGCAGGCCGACGATCGCGAGCACGAGAAGCCCGGTCGCGCCGATGCGCCGGCCAAGTCCGGCGCCGTGCGACTGGACGGCAAAGGCCGTGGCCGAAAGCGCCATGCCGATCGCCAGCGAGGCTGCGACATAGAGGCCGCTCCAGTGATAGATCGCAGGCGCGTGCATTGCGGCGACGCCGGCGTAGTGCATGGCACCGACGGCCGCGCCGACGATCGCGCCGCCCAGCTTGACCGCGCCGCGCTGGGTCGCGACGGCAATGCCCGTGCCCGCGACCACGACGGCAATCGCCGCCGAAAGCGCCGTCAGGCTCTCGTCATAGACGATCGGAAGTCCCGGGCGGTAGGCCAGCTCGGCGACGAAGTGCGTCGCCCACACGCCGCAGCCGAACACCACGGCAGCAGCCGACACCCACAGGAGACGGCGCGCGCGGTGCGTCTCTTCCGCCCGCGCATATAGATTTGTCGCGGTGAAGCAGGCGAAGAGGCACACGAACGCGGCAAGCGCCACGAGCCGAAGGTCATGCTGCTCGGCAACGCAGACATAGAGGACGCGAAGCATTGCCGCATGATGGCAGCAGCACGTAAATCTTTTGCTAAGTTTTGCCGCCCCGCCGCGCCTAGGAGCCCGACAGCACGTCGCCGAACCGGACCCAGTGCGTGCCGTCAAAGCGCATCAGCTGCATGTCGCGGATCGAGGTGTAGTTGTCGGGGCTCGTGGCCACCTTGATTCCCGGCAGCAGCACCGGGATATCGAGCCCGCCGATATGCGTCGCCTGCTTCAGGATGTTCTCGCGCGAGAGATCGTTGCCCGCCGCTTTCAGGACCTCGACGAGCGTCGCGCCCTCGCCGAAGGAATTGACGAAATTCTGGTCGTTCTGATCCTCGTTCGGCATGTATTTCTTCATGAAGCCGCGCCAAACGAGAATGCCGGGGTCGTTGGCCCAGCTCGGATCGCTCGGGTCCTTGTAATAGGCCGACGAGATCGCGCCCACGGCCTTCTCGGGTCCGGCCGGCTCGATCACCGAATTGAGCCAGATCGACACGTTGCTCATGAAGAACATCGGCTTCCATTGCAGGTCGTACATCTTGCGGATGGCCTGCGCCATGAATTTCGGCGTCGCCGCGGCGATGACCGCGTCGGCGTTGCTGCCGCGCAGCGACACGATTTGCAAATCGACGGTCGGGTCGGTGAACTCGTAGCTCGCCTCGATCACGCGCTTGTCGTAATCGGCGCCGAGCACGTCCTTGATGCCGAGGATGTAGTCCTTGCCGTAATCGTCGTTCTGATAGAGCACGGCGATCTTGGCGTCGGGCTTCTGCTTGAGGATGTAGCGCGTATAGATGCGCGCCTCGTAGCGGAACGTCGCCTGCACGCCGGGCATGGTCCAGGGGAAGTTCTTCGGGTCGTTCCACTTGCTGGCGCCCGAGCCGATGAAAAGCTGCGGGATCTTGCGCTCGTTGAGGTACTTCTGGACCGAGGTGTTGGTTGCGGTGCCGATCGAGCTGAACAGGAACGCGACGCCCTCCTGCTCGACGAGCTTGCGCGTGTCTTCGACCGTCTTGGCCGGGACATAGCCGTCGTCGAGCGACAGAAGCTTGACCTTGCGGCCGTTGATGCCGCCCTGGTCGTTGATCATGTTGAAGTAGCCGATCTCGCCCTTGCCGAGCGCGCTGAACGCGGCGACCGGCCCGCTATAGGGCATGGTCTGGCCGATCTTGATCTCGTCCGCGCTGATGCCCGGCGCGTTCTGCGCCAAGGCCGCGCCGCCCGCGACCAACGCCAAAAGCCCTGCGGCCAGTGCCGGAATGCGTCGCATCGAATTTCCTCCCCCGGTTTTGCGCAAGTCTAGCATCCCGAGCGGGGCGTTGCATTCGTCGCCGCGACTTGCCAGCATCGCCCCACGCTCGAGCAAGGGAGGAAGCGATGGCGGAGGCACGGCGGCAGCAAAGCATCGATGTCGAAGGGATCGCCCACGGCGCGCCCATTCCGGTCGCAAGCCGCGTCGGCAACGTGATCGCCACCTCGGCGGTGAGCGGGCGCGACGCCAAGACCGGCAAGCTCGCGCCCGACGCCGACGGCCAGGCGCGGCTCGCGTTCGAGAACCTGAAGACCATCCTGGCGAAGGGCGGCATGGGGTTGGGCGACGTGGTGAAGGTCACCTGCTGGGTGACGGACGACGGCTTCCGCGACGCGCTCAACAAATACTGGCTCGAATGCTGGCCCGACGCGGCCAAGCGCCCGGCGCGGCACACGCTCGTCCTGCCGCTCCGCGGCGGCGTGCTGCTGCAGATCGACGCGCTCGCGGTCGCGGGCTAGGCCCGCCGCCGCTACTTCCGGGCCTTGGCGAGCGCTCCGGCAAGCCGCGGGAAAACCTTGAGCGCATTGCCCTCGAAGATTTTCTGCTTGTCGCCGGCGCCGATCTTGAGCTGGTCGACATAGCGCTTGGTGTCGTCGTAATTGTGCCCGGTGTCGGGATCGACGCCGCGCACCGCGCCCACCATCTCCGACGCGAACAGGATGTTCTCGATCGGGATGACGCGCGTCAAAAGCTCGATCCCCGGCAGGTGATAGACGCACGTGTCGAACCAGACGTTCTTGAGGAGGTAGTCCTTCAAGGGCGGCCGCTTCATGTCCTGCGCCAGGCCGCGGTAGCGGCCCCAGTGGAACGGCACCGCGCCGCCGCCATGGGGAATGATGAAGCGCAGCGTCGGGAAATCCTTGAACAGATCGCCGGTGATGAACTGCATGAAGGCCGAGGTATCGCCATTGATGTAGTGCGCGCCGGTGCTGTGGAAGCACGGGTTGCACGAGGCGCTGACATGCACCATCGCCGGCACGTCGAGCTCGACCATCTTCTCGTAGATCGGATACCAGTAGCGGTCGGTGAGCGGCGGATCCTTCCACCATCCGCCCGACGGATCGGGATTGAGGTTGCAGCCGATGAAGCCCAGCTCCTTGACGCAGCGCTCGAGCTCGTCGCGGCAATTGGCGGGCGAGACGCCGGTCGTCTGCGGCAGCATGCAGACGCCGACGAAATTCTCGGGGAAGAGGGTGCAGACGCGGTGGATGAGGTCGTTGCAGGCGCGCGACCATTGCGCGCTCGTCTGCGCGTCGCCCAAATGATGCGCCATGCCGGCCGCGCGCGGCGAGAAGATCGTGAGATCGGTGCCGCGCTCCTTTTGCAGCTTCAGTTGCGCGTTGACGATGCTGTCGCGGATCTCGTCGTCGCTGATGGCGGGGCGCGCCGGGGCCGCCTGCTTCGCATCGAACGCCGCGATCTGCTGCTGGCGCCAGCCCTCGTGCTGCTTGGGCGCGGTCGTGTAGTGGCCGTGACAGTCGATGATCATCTGGGAGTCTCCCCTCGGTCTTTCGGCGATGCTATGAAGGCGCCCGCTCGCTGTCAAACCGCGGCGTATCTGGTACGATGCCGGGCGAGAGAAAACGAATGGAGACAGCATGTCCGAACTTCCGCGACTGAACGGCGTCATCCGCGCGCTCGAGCAGGGCCACGCCTTCACCGCCTTCGCCAACGCCGACAGCGAGACGGCAATCGCGATGAGCGCGGCGAAATACGACGGCATCGTGTTCGAGATGGAGCACAACCCGTGGGACATCAGGGCGCTCCGCGACGCGCTGCAATACATGCTGAACCGCAGCCAGATCGCGAAGTCCGGTTCGGTGGCGCCCGGCGTGACGCCGATCGTGCGCATCCCGCCCAACGGCGGCGAGATGAACCAGACCTACGCCAAGCAGGCGCTCGATCTCGGCGCCTACGGGATCGTCTGGCCGCATATCAGCACGGTCGATCAGGCCTATAACGCGGTCGCCGCGTGCCGCTATCCGCAGCTTGAAGGGCGCGGCGCTCTACGAGCCCGCGGGGCTGCGCGGCGACGGGCCGACGGCGGCGGTGCGCTACTGGGGCATTTCGCAGCAGGAATATTACGAGCGCGCCGATGTCTGGCCGCTCAATCCCAAGGGCGAGATTCTCGTCATCCTGATGATCGAGGACACGGTCGGGATCGCCAATCTGCCCGACATTCTCAAAAAGGTGCCGGGCGTCGGCGTCGTCCTCATCGGCGAGGGCGACCTGTCGCAGGAATTGGGTTATCCGCGCCAGTACGAGCACCCGAAAGTGGTCGAGGCGATGGGCGAGATCGTGCGCGTGTGCAAGGCGGCCAACGTGCCGGTCGGCCACCCGCATGTCGGCACCGGCAATGTCGAGCGCATCGTCAAGGAAGGCTATCGCTTCCTCATGGCGGCGCCGGTGCGAAGCTACGCCGCGCTCGACAAGGGCCGCGAACTCACCGGCCGGAAATAGGGGAACCGATATGAGCCTGCCAGATCTCTTGCACGATCTCGTCACCGCGAACCGCATCCTGGCGCATGAGGGCGTGGTCGATGCCTATGGCCACATCAGCGTGCGCCATCCCGACCGGCCCGACCGGTTTTTTCTCTCCGGCTCGCGCAGTCCCGAACTCGTCACGCTCGACGACATCATCGAGTACGATCTCGACTGCAACCCGATCGACCAAAAGGGCCGCGCGCAATATACCGAGCGCCCGATCCATGGCGCGATCTTTCAGCGCCCGCCCCGAGGTGAAATCGGTCATCCACAATCACGCCTACGAGGTCATCCCCTTCACGGTGGCGAGGGGCGCGAAGCTCCGCCCGCTGCTGCACACCTCGGCGGGCTTGGGCGCCGAGCTTCCGGTCTGGGACATTCGCGACAAATTCGGCGACACCAACCTTCTGGTGACGACGCTCGCGCACGGCCGCGACCTCGCGGACAAGCTCGGGAAGAACCGCATCGTGCTGATGCGCGGCCACGGTTGCGCCGTCTCCGGCATCTCGATCCAGGACGCGGTTCACACCGCGGTCTATCTCAAGGTGAACGCGCATCTCCAGTCCGAGGCGATGCGCCTCGGCAGCGACCTCATTTTCCTCAGCGAAGGCGAGATCGCCGAGATGCAGAAGATGGCTCAGACCGGCCATTCCCGCGCCTGGGAATACTGGTCACGCCGCGCCGGCGCGGCGACGTAGGGATTGCTTCGACGCTTCGCTCCTCGCAATGACAACCGTCGGCTGTCATTGCGAGCGAAGCGAAGCAATCTTTCTCAATCCTTGTGGCCGATCCGGGCTTCCCACACCGCGATGACGGCGGGGGTGCCGCGGCGGGTTTGCGCGAGGCCGCGCTTGATCGCCGGGCCGAGCTCGGCCGGGTCGCGCACGTTCTCGCCATAGGCGCCGGCGGCCTCGGCCTCCTTGGCGTAGTCGATCGGCGGATCGAAATAGCCGCCGGGATAATCCGCCTTGTGCGCGTAGCTCTCGCCGAACGCCGACTTCACGCCGCTTGTGCCGGTCGAGAAGCTGCGGTTCTGGTGGATGATCGACAGGAACGGCGCGCGATGGTGGTTCGCCGACCAGAGCGCCGCATTGGGCACGGCGAACTGCCAGAAACCGTCGCCCAACACCAGGACGACATCCTTGTCGGGAGCCGCGATCTTGGCGCCCAGGGCCGCGCCCGGCCCCCAGCCGCCGCTCGATCCCGGATTGTGGATATAGGAGCCGGGCTTCGAGCAGTTGACGAATTCCGGAAAGCGCGGGCTCCTGCAGCGATTCGTCGAGCACGATGCAGTTGTCGTCGATCGCCTGCGCGATCGTGTGGCTGACGAACATCGGGTCCACCGGCGTATTCTTCGCCTTCGCCATGGCCTCGTCCGCGAGATTTCTGCGCCGCGCCGCGCCGGTCTCCGCCAATCGCTTGCTGCGGTCGGCGGCGGCGCTGCGGTCGCTTGCGCCCAGGAGCTTCTCGGCCTCGGCCCGGATCGCGCGGATGGCGAGGAGCGGGCTGGCATTGAGCCGGATATCCGCGGTGAACTCGTACGTCGGGAAACGGTTCTTCGCCGGATCCTGATCGATGGCCGCGATCCACGCGCTCGGGCCCGGTGCCATCGGGCCCGGCATCCACGGCACGGTCGCCTCGAGCACCAGAACCACGTCCGCATCTTTCAAGGACATGGTGTTCTGGTAGAGCGGATGGTTCATCGGGAATGAAAGGAAGTGCCGCGCCGCGCCATCGACGACGGCGAGGCCCAGGAGCTCGCACAGCGACACGAGCTCCGGCACCGTCTCCTTGTACTTGCCCGAGCCCGACACGACGACCACCGGGTTCTTCGCCTTGATGAGTTTCTGGGCGATCTCCTTGGCGCTGTCCTGATCGACCGCCGCCGGGCGCGCGATGCCGAGCTGGTCGGCGGTCGGGAATTTCGCGTCGCCCTGCATCGGCAGCAGGATGATCTCGCGCGGGAAGCTCATATAGACCGGGCCCATCGGCTCGGTCCGCGCCACTTGCAGCGCGCGGCTCACCATAAGCCCGGGATTGTCCTGGTACTCGAGCCGCTTGTCCCACTTGGTGTATTGCCGGAGGATGCCGCCCTGGTCGAACACCTGCTGCGACCAGAGATGCGCGCCTTCCTCGCGCGAGCCCGGCATCGAGCCCGGATAGGCCGAGGGCGCGCCGCCCGCGGTGATCATCACCGGCAGCCCGCTGCGCCACGCGGTATGGATGGCGCCGCCGTGATGCTGGGTGCCGCAATCGACATGCGCCGCCGTCGCCGCGCATTTTCCGCTCACCGCGGCATAGCCCAAGGCGGCGTTGAGGCTGACATGCTCGTGCGTCACGGTGACGATGCGCGGCACCGGCCGGTTGTGGTGGCGCGCCTTGGCGATGGATTCCTGATAGAACGCCAGTTCGGAGCCCGACGTGAAGAAGAGATGATCGACGCCGCCCATCGCCATCGCCGCGACGACCGCGTCGCCGCGATAATCCGCCGGTGCCGTCGTCCAGTTCTCAGGTTCCGCCGCCATCACTGCCTCCGCTTTGCGAGTTCGTTGTCGCCGCGACCGTAGAGGACGGGACCCGGACGGGCAAGACGGTCGCGGCAGCGCCGCTCTGATGACGTGGCACTCGCCAAGGGCTAATCTCCGGCGCTAAGGAGGATCGTCATGGATCAATCGCAGGGCTTCGCCAACGCGCGCCGCAACGATGTGTCCGCGGACGAATGGGCGGCGCGGGTCGATCTCGCCGCGGCGCACCGCCTGGCCGCCGCCAACGATTGGACCGACCTCATCTTCAACCATTTCACCGTGCGCGTTCCGGGCGAGCCCGACCGCTTCCTCATCAAGCGCCACACGCTGCTGTTCGAGGAGGTGACCGCGTCCAATCTCGTCAAGGTCGATGCCGGCGGCGCGCCCGTGGGCACTGATGAGGACGTGAACCCGGCGGGCTTCACCATCCATTCCGCGGTCTATCAGGCGCGGCCCGACGTCAACGCGGTGATGCATCTGCACAGCAAGCCCGGCATGGCGATCAGCGCGCGCAAGGGGGGCCTGCGCTTCCTGTGCCAGGAATCGATGCAGTTCTACGGCCGCGTCAGCTATCACGATTTCGAGGGCATCGCGCTCGACGGCGGCGAGCGCGAGCGGCTGGGCCGCGATCTCGCCCGCAACAACGCGATGATCCTGCGCAATCATGGCCTCCTCACCTGCGGCGATACGGTAGCCCAGGCGGCGCTCAGGCTGCGGACGCTCATCATGTCGGCCGAAGTGCAGCTCGAGATCGAGGCAACGGGCGCCGAGATCAGCGAGCCGCCGCCCGAGGTGTGCGAGCGCACGGCGCAGCAGTTCGAGAACCTCGCCAGAAAGCACGGGCGGCGCGACGAATGGCAGGGCGTGCTGCGCTCGCTCGACCGCACCGATCCCTCATATCGCACCTGAGGTTCCCGCGCGCATGGCCGATACGATCGCAAGCGAGCCCGCCGCCCTGCGGCAGGAATTGCTCGAGCGCGCCGCGCAGCTCGTGCCCGTGCTGCGCTCGCGCGCGGCGAAGGCCGAGGAATTGCGGCAATGCCCTGCGGAAACCGTCGCGGATTTCGCCGCCGCCGGCCTCCTGCGCATCTGTCAGCCGGCGCGCTTCGGCGGCTGGGAGCAGCCGTGGGACGTGCTGTGCGAAGTGAGCCGCGTATTGGCGCGCGGCTGCGGCTCGCAGGCGTGGATTGGCAACATCTACTGCGATCACACGCAGCTCCTCGGCATGTTCGAGCTCGAGGCGCAAGCCGATGTCTGGGGCAAGGATCAGGGCGCGCGGCTGTCCGCCTCGGTCGAGCCCGTGGGCAAGGGCCGCACGGTGCCCGGCGGTGCCCGCTATTCCGGCCGCCACCGATATGCCAGCGGCATCGACCATGCGCACTGGCTCCTTTGCGGCGGCCATCTCGAGGAGGACGGAAAGGCGCCGAAGCGCAGCTATTTCCTCGTGCCTAAGAGCGATGTCAGCGTGATCGACGACTGGCACGTCATCGGCCTGTCCGGCACCGGCAGCAAAAGCTTCGAGGTGAAGGACGTGTTCGTGCCGGCGCACCGCATTCTCGACGGCGACGCCTCCGACGAAGGCGACGTGCCGGGCGCCGCGTTCAATCCGGGCGTCGTCTACCGCATGCCGCGCCACGACGTGGCCGGCACCGGCTTCGGCTCGATCGCGGTCGGGATCGCGGACGGCTTCTTCGACGAGTACCTCAAATTCACCAAGCCGCGCCAGTCGCGCGGCACGGCGCTCGCCGATCTCATGGGCACGCATATGGGGATCGGCCAATCGGCGGCGGAAATCCTGGCGGCCGGGCGCCTTGCGATCGGCGCCGCGCGCGACGCCATGGCTACCCTCGAGCGGGGCGAGCGGCTTTCCAAGGAGCAGCGCACGCGAACGCGGCTCGGCTCGTCCTTCGCGGCACAGCTTTCGCTCGCCGCCGTCCAGCGTCTCTTCAATGCCGCCGGCGGCCGCGCGCTTTTCGTCGAGAACGCGATGCAGCGCCAGATCCGCGACCTCTACGCCGTCGCCGCGCACCGCGCGCTCGCTTGGGACTCGAGCACCGCCAATTACGGCGCGCTGCTGCTCGGAGGCGCCGCATGAGCCTTCCGCCAGCCTCGACCGCGCTAGAGGGAATTACGGTTCTCGATTTGACGCGCGTGCGCGCCGGGCCCACTTGCGTGCGCCAGTTCGCCGATTGGGGGGCGAGCGTCATCAAGATCGAGATGCGCGAGGAGCCGGGCAGCGCCACGCAAACCGACTTCGCCCAGCGCAACGATCCCGATTTCCAGAACCTCCACCGCAACAAGCGCTCGATCACACTCGACTTGAAGCACCCCGACGGCATTGGGATTTTCCGCCGCCTCGTCGAGCGCGCCGACGTGCTCGTGGAGAACTACCGGCCCGACGTGAAATTCCGCCTCGGCATCGATTACGAATCGCTGAAGGCGATCAACAAGCGCCTGGTCTATGCCAGCATCTCGGGCTTCGGCCAGGACGGTCCCTATCGCGATCGGCCGGGCGTCGATCAGATCGCACAGGGCATGTCGGGCCTCATGTCGATCACCGGCGAGCCGGGACGCGGACCGATGCGCGTCGGCATCGCCGTGGGCGATCTCGCGGCCGGGCTGCTGGCGGCGCTCGGCATCATGACCGCGCTGTGGGAGCGGCAACGTTCGGGCGAAGGGCAATGGATCAAGACCTCGCTGCTCGAGGCGCTGCTCTTCATGCTCGATTTCCAGGGCGCGCGCTATCTCATGAAAGGCGAAGTGCCGCGCCAGGTCGGCAACAACCATCCGACCGGCTCGCCGACCGGCACGTTCAAGACGCGCGACGGCCACATCAACATCGCGCCGACGCCGCCGATGTGGCGCCGCTTCTGCACGACGATCGGGCGCCCGGCATGGATCGAGGATCCCGATTTCGCGACGCCGCCCGCCCGGCGCAAGAACCGCGAGCGGCTCAATGCCCTCATCGACGAGATCACCTCGCAGGAGGAGGGCGCGGCGCTCATCGAGAAATTCAATGCCGCCGGCATCCCCTGCGGGCCGATCTATTCGATCGATCAGGCGTTCGCCGATCCGCAGGTGCAGCACCTCGGCATCGCCCAGCAGGTGCAGTCGAAACTCTTGGGCGCGATCGCCCTGATCGGCCAGCCGGTGAGCCTCAGCCGCACGAAAAGCCGCCTCGCCGCCGCCGCGCCCGAATATGGCGAGCACAGCGACGAGGTGTTGCGCGAACTCGGCTACGGCGCGGCCGAGATCGAGTCGTTCCGGAAAAACGGCGCCGTTTAGGCCACGCCCCGTTCGTCAAGGCCGGGCATGACGGATTAGGGTATGCCGGCTTCCGCTCTACGCGTTCTTCTTCGCGACGACCTTCGTGCGCAGTGTGCCGATCGTGGGCGACTTCACTTCGACGAGGTCGCCGGGCTTCAGAAAACGCGCGGGCGACGGCGTGCCGTCGGCCTGGAGCGGGCTCGAATCGGCGGCTGTGCCCGCCGCGGTGCCGCCGCTGATGATGTCGCCCGGATAGAACGTCAGATCGCGCGACAGGAACTCGAGATACTCGCCGAACGAAAACACCATGTCCTTGGTGTTGAAGCTCTGCCGGCGCTCGCCGTTGACGTAGGTCTCGACCGGGGCGTCGAACGGATCGGCCTCGCCCACGGCGATGCAGGGCCCGAGCGAGCAGCAGCTGTCGAAATTCTTCTGCATGGCAAAGCGCAAGGGGCCGGGCTCGCCAACGCCGCGGATGCTCCAGTCGCCCAACAGCGTCACGCCCCAGACGTAATCCTTCACGTCCTTGGCGCGGATGTCCTTGCCCTCTTTGCCGATGACGATCGCGAGCTCGCCCTCGTAGTCGAGCCGGTTGCAGCGCGCGGGATAGACGAGGTCGCCGTCCGGCCCGACCATCTCGCGGGTGATCTTCCAGAAGCCCCAGATGCCGGTCTTGCGGATCTCGGCGGCCGGATCGCCGGTGAACGGCTTCACGTCGCCGGTGCGGTTGCGGTTCGCCATGGCGGCGGCGTGGTCGGCGAAATTGCCGCCGGCGCAGGCGATGCGCGCGCCGGCCGGCAGCGGCGCGTGCAGGATCACCTCGCTTGCCGTCTGGATGATCTTCTCGCCGCGCATGCCCTTCTGGTGCTGTACCTCGCTGAAGAGATAGTCGAGCGCCTTCTGCGCATTGTCGAGCGAGCGCTGGCCGCCCTCGATGAAATGTCCAAGCTCCGGCGGGCACAGCGCGTTCGCAAGCCGTTGCGCATGCCTCTCGCCCTGGCGCTCATGCAGATACTTGGCGAAGGCGAGCGAGATATCGACCACCGTCTCGTCGCGCAGCACGCCCGTGCGCCGATCCGGACCAAATGACACGATCTTCATTGCGAGAACCTCCTCGCGCGAAGATAGCGCGGCCGGTGGCTCGTTGACACCCCCTTCGACCCATGCAGAATTGCATAAAGGACCGGACGATCGGCAAGGGAGGCTCAGTGTTCCGTTCCGTCACCGATCTGTTGCGGCCAAAGACGATCGCCATCATCGGCGCGACCGACCGCGGCGGCGACGGCTGGTCGAAGGCGATCTACGACAATCTCGCTTATTGCGGCTTCCCGGCGAAAGTCTATCTCGTCAACCCGAAGCGCAGCGAGCTGTGGGGCGAAACGGTCTATCCGGATTTTGCCTCGCTGCCCGAGCGCGTCGATCTCGCGCTCACCATCATTCCCGCGCCCGCCATTCCCGATGCGCTCGCCGAGGCCGCCGAGCATGGCCTGAAATGCGCCCTCATCTATGCCGCGCGCTTCGGCGAGGGCGGCGATGAAGAGGGCGAGGCGCGCGCCGCCGCGGTGCGCGCGCTGTGCGATGGAAAAGGTCTTCGCGTTTCCGGTCCCAATTGCATGGGTTCGGTCGCCTTGCGCGAGCGGCTGCTGCTTTATCCGGCATCCCGCGTGCGCGCCCTTCCGGCCGGCGATGTCGGCATCGTCTTCCAGTCGGGCGGCACGTTCCAGTTCTGGCTGCAGCAGGCGGCGACGCGGGGCCTGGGCTTCTCCTACGCGGTCTCGAGCGGCAACGAGCTCGACCTCGATCTTGCCGACTACATCAATTTTCTCGTCGAGGACGACGGCACGCGCATCATCGCCTGCATGGTCGAGGGCGTGCGCCGGCCGGACGCTTTCTTGGCCGCGGCCGCGAAGGCGCTTGCCGCCAAGAAACCGCTCCTCGTGCTGAAGCTCGGCCGCAGCGCGCGCGGCCAGGATGCTGCGGCGAGCCATACCGGCGCGCTCGCGGGCGACGATCGGGTGTTCGATGCCGTCTGCCGCAAGTACGGCGTGCTGCGCGTGCCGACGCTCGACGATCTGATCGAGGGTTGCCTTGCCTTCGGTCCGGGCCGTCTGCCGCGCGGCCGGCGCATCGCCATCGCCGGGTTCTCGGGCGGGGCCAAAGGGCTTCTGCTCGATTATGCCAGCGAGCAGGAGGCGGAGTTGGCCGCTTTCGCGCCCGCGACCGCGGCGGCGCTCAAGCCGCGCGTGGACCCCGGCCTCCCGGCGGAGAACCCGCTCGACGTCGGCGCCACGACCGGCGTGCAGCCGCAGAAATTCAGCGAGATCTGCCGCGTCATCTGCGCCGATCCCAATGTCGATCTCTTCATCATGCAGGGGCAGCTGCCGATGACGGCGGACGAGCCCTATTCGCTCGCCCCCTTCCAGGACGTGCTCGCCGCGACCCAGAAACCGGTGATCGCCTATGGCCGCACGGCGCAGAACGTCAGCGAAGCCGGCCGCGCCTTCCAGGCGAAGGCCGGCATACCCTTCATCCAGGGCCTGCCCGAAACGATCCGCGCCGCCAACGGCCTCATCGCGCACGCCGAGGCGCTGGCGCGCGGCATCGCGCCTCTGTTGCCGCCGCGCGGCGAGGCGGCGTCGCTCGCGGGCGCGTCGTTCGACCGGCTGCTCGAAGCGCACGGACTCACTCTGCCGAAGACCGCGCGCGCCAGAACGCCCGAGGAGGCGGCATCGCGCGCCGCTGAAATCGGCTTTCCCGTCGCCGTCAAAATCCTGTCGCAGGCGGCGCTGCACAAGACGGAGGTCGGCGGCGTGGCGCTCGGCCTTGCCGATCGCGATGCGGTGCGCGCTGCAGCTTCTGCGATGGCGGCGCGCGTGCCGGGGCCGTGCGAGGGGTTTCTGGTGCAGGAGATGGTGGACGGGCTCGAGCTCATCGTCGGCGTGCGCGAGGACGCGCAGTATGGGCCGGTGATGGCGGCGGGGCTCGGCGGCGTGCTGGTCGAGGCGCTCGACGACGTGCAGGTGCGGCTGCTGCCGGTCGACGAGGCGATGGCCGAGGAGGTTTTGCGCGCGCTCAAGGGTGCGAAGCTTCTGGGGCCGTTCCGCGGGCGGCGCCCGCGCGACGTGAATGCTGCGGCGCGGGCGATGGCGGGGCTCTCGCGCCTCTTCCTCGACCACCGCCCGTTCCTCGCCGATCTCGAGATCAATCCGCTCATGGTGCTGGAGGAAGGCCACGGCGTGCGCGCCGTCGATGTGCGCCTTCTCGGCCGCGACAGGTGAGGATGCGATGGACGCGACAGATGGCATGAATTTCGAGCTGCCGGAAGAACTCCGGATGCTGAAGGAGACGGTGCGCAAATTCGTCGATCGTGAGCTCATCTCGATCGAGCGCGAGGCGTGCGACGGGCCGAAGCTCAAGCCCGACATGCGCCGCCATCTCGAGGCGAAGGCGAAGGAGCTTGGGCTCGGCAATTACGACGTGCCGAAGGAATATGGCGGGCTCGGACTGGGGCTTCTCGCCAAGGTCGTGGTGTGGTCCGAGATGGCGCGCAGCATCGCGCTCCCTTCGCGCGCCTCGGAGATTTTCGGGCCCAACGTCAGCCCGATCCTCTACCACCTCAATGACGAGCAGAAGCGGCGCTTCCTCGTTCCCACCATTCGCGGCGAGATCAAATGGTGCTTCGCCCAGACCGAGCCCGATGCCGGCGGCGATCCCGGCTCCATGCGCTCGACCGCAGTCCGCGACGGCGACCACTATGTCCTGAACGGCATGAAGCGCTTCATCACCGGCGCCGACGAGGCCGACTGGGGCCAGGTGTTCGCCGCGACCGACCGCGCCAAGGGCTCGCATGGCGGCATCTCGGCGTTTCTCGTCGATATGAAATCGAACGGCGTGAAGCTTTTGCGCGCGCAGCAGACGATGATGGACGACCGGCCGTGGGAGATCGCCTTCGACAATGTGCGCGTGCCGGTCGAGAACCGCATCGGCGAAGAAGGCGACGGGTTCAAGCACGCGCAGAACTGGATCAGCACCGGCCGCGTCCGGCACGGCGCCCGCGGCGCCGGCGTGATCGAGCGCTGCCTCGAGCTCGGCACGAGCTATGCGAAGCAGCGCGTCACGTTCGGACGGCCCTTGGCCGACCGCCAGGCGGTGCAGTGGATGCTGGTCGACGGCTTCATGGACCTGCACATGCTGCGCCTCATGGTCTATCACGCGGCGTGGAAGCACGACCGCGGCGAGGACATCCGCGTCGAGGCCTACATGGCCAAGATTTTCGGCGACACGAAATCGTTCGAGGCGGCCGACCGCTGCATGGAGATCCACGGCGGCATCGGCCTCACCACCGATCTGCCGATCGAGAAATTCTGGCGCAACCAGCGCAGCTTCATGATCACCGAGGGCCCCATCGAGATTCTCAAGATGACGCTGGCGCGGCATGTGCTGCGCAGCTTCGGATGACGGAGGAGAGCATGGCCGATTACAAGTACGAATGCGTCAAGATCGAGATCAAGGACGGCATCGGCTGGGCGATCCTGAACCGCCCCGAAAAGCGCAACGCGATGAGCCCGCAGCTCGCACTACGACATGGATAACGCGCTGGCCGAGATGGAGGTCGATCCGAACGTGAAGGTCGTCGTGGTGACCGGCGCCGGCGGCAATTTCAGCGCGGGCCAGGATTTGAAGCTGTTCTTCCGCGCGCTCGAGGGCAATCCGCGCGAGCGCAAGAAGGCCGCCGAGGCCGCCAACCGCTGGCGCTGGGCCAGGCTCTATCAATACGACAAGCCGACCATCGCCATGGTGCACGGCTACTGCGTCGGCGGCGCCTTCATGCAGCTCCTTGCCTGCGATTTCGCCGTCGCGGCCGAGGACGCCACGTTTTCGCTCTCCGAGGTCAATTGGGGCATCCTGCCCGGCGCGCTCGTCTCCAAGGCGGTGGCGGACATGGTGCTGCCGCGCCACGCGCTCTACTACGCCTGCCTCGGCAAGCCGTTCGACGGCACCGAGGCGGCGCGCATCGGCATGGTGAATTTCGCCGTGCCGAAGGAAAAGCTCGAGGCAACCACCGTCGAGCTCGCGGACGAGCTGATGAAGAAAAGCCCGAACGTGCTGCGCGCGACCAAGCAGGCGATCAAGCACGTGCGCCGGATGGATGTCGATCAGGCGTACGACTATCTCGCCGAGAAGGGCAAGGCGATCCGCGTCGGCGACCAGGAGGATTCCTACCGCACCGGCATGAGCCAGTTCCTCGACGACAAGAGCTACAAGCCGACCTACGAGCCGTTCAAGCTCAAGGGCGCGGGGAAGGCCAAATAGTCTATTTCGGCGGATTGAGCTCCTTCCACGGGTCCTTGACGTTGGGGATGGTGACGAACTCGACATTGGCGAGCTTGCCGCCCTGCTTCTCGATCTTGCGGATATAGACGTTCTGGATGACGTCGCGCGTCGCCGGATCGATCGACACCGGGCCTTTGTGGCTGTTCGGGTCCTTCCAGTTGCTGAGGAACTTCATCGCCTCGTCGGCGGTGAATTTGCCCTTCGTCTCCTTGATGAGCGCCACCGCCATCGCCATCCCGTCCCAGCCGTCGGCCGAGAGGAAATCGGGCGTGGCGTTGGGATATTCCTTGTTCCAGGCGGCGAGGAACGCCTTGTTCGCCGGCCGGTCGGCGGCGGCCGAATAGATCCCCGACGTGACGAGGCCCAGGGCCGCGTCGCCCATGTTCGGCAGCTCCTCGTCGGGCACGAGGTCCTGGGTCGAGATGATGTTGATGCCGATCTGCCGCAATTGCAGGTCCTGCACCGCCTTCATCATCGCCGTCGCCTGCGTGCCGGCCGGAACCCAGAGGAAGGCGACGTCGGGCTTCACGTCCTTGATGCGCTGTACGACCGGCGGGAAATCGGGGCTCGAGGGCGAGAACCGCACCGCTCCCAAGATCGTGCCGCCCGCGTCCTTGAAGCCCTTGGTGAAGGCGTCCTCGGCGTCGTGTCCGGGGATGAAATCGCTCACCGCCGTATAGGCCTTCTTCCAGCCCTGGTCGGCCGCCCATTTCGCGAGCGGATAGGCTTGCTGCCAGATGGTGAAGCTATCGCGCACGACGTAGGGCGACATGCGCGGAATGGCGACCCCTGCCGCATTCGTGATGATGAACGGGATTTTCGCCTCGGCCGTCATCGGCGCGATCGCCGCAGCCTGCGGCGAGCCGACATCGCCCAGGAGAAGCTGGACATGGTCGCGCGTGATGAGCTCCTGCGCGAGTCGCTTCGCCACGTCGGCTGACGACGTATCGTCGCGCTTTATGAGCTCGATCTTGACGCCGGGCGGCAGGTCTTTCTCGTGCACCTTCAGATATAGGTCGATGCCCTTCTCCATCTCGTCGCCGCCGGGCGCGAGAAAGCCGGAGAGACTGTTCATGACCCCGATCTTCACGGTCTGCGCTCCGGCCGGCGCGGCCAGCGTGCCGGCGAGCGCGATGGCGGCAACTCCGATCCCGATCTTCTTCATGGCGTCCCCCTTTTCCGGCCGCGACGGGCCGTCTATCACCCTACCCTTGGATCGGAAGGCAGGGAAGCTTGGCCGAAGGCGACACGTTGCAGACGCTGCTGCGCCGGATCGGCGAGCGCGGCGAAGCACCGGCGCTCCTCGCATTCGCCGGCGAGCGCGCCGAGGAAACGAGCTTTGCCGCCTTGGCCTCCCGCGCGCAAGGTTTGGGCCGCGATCTCGTGCGGCGCGGCATCGGCCCCGGCAGCTGCGTCGCGATCGTCGCGCCGAACAGTGCCTCGTGGATCGTGGCGTTCTGGGCGATCGTCGCGACCGGCGCGACCGCGATCCCGATCGACGCGCAGACCGAGGATGACGACCTCGATCACCGCCTCGAATTCACGAAATGCCGGCTCGTCTTCACCACCGCGGCGCGCGCGGCGCGCATCAAATGTGCCGCGATTGCGCTCGACCGGGAATTGCCGTCGGCCGCGAACGGCTCGGCGCCGTTTGCGAGGCAAAAGCCCGACGACGTGGCGGTGCTGCTGTTCACGTCGGGCACGACCGGCACGCCCAAGGCGGTGCCGCTCACCCACGCCAATCTCCTCTCCAACGTCAACGCCATCCTGGCGGCCGGGCTTGCCGGCGCGAAAGACCGCGCGCTCGTGCCGCTGCCGCTTCATCACGCCTATCCGCTTACCGTCGGCATGATGACGGGGCTCGCGTGCGGCACGACCCTCGTTCTGCCTTCGGGCGTCTCGGGGCCGGAGCTCATCACGGCACTGCAGCGCGGCCGCGCGACCATTCTCATGGGCGTGCCGCGGCTTTATTCCGCGCTGCTCGCCGGAATCAGGCAACGGATCGCGGCGCAGCCCAACTTCGCGCGGCGCATCTTCGTGCTGCTTCTCGCGCTGGCGTTGCGTCTCAGGCGCGCGTTCGGCTCGAGCCCGCGCTTCCTCTTCCGGCCGCTCCATCGCCAGTTCGCGCCGTCCTTGCGGCTCCTGGTCTCGGGCGGGGCGATGCTCGATGAGGAGGTCGAGGAGTTCCTCGGCGCGCTCGGCTGGGACGTGATGACCGGCTATGGCCTGACCGAAACATCGCCGATCCTGACCTTCAATTCGCTCCGCGCCGCGCGCGCCGGCTCGGCGGGCCGTGCGCTCTCCGGCGTCGAGCTGCGCATCGCCAATGCCGACGCCGAGGGCGTAGGCGAGATCGAGGCGCGGGGTGCGAGCGTGTTCCACGGCTATCGCGGCGACGAGGCGGCAACATCGCGCGCCTTTACCGAAGACCATTGGTTCCGCACCGGCGATTTCGGCCGCCTCGATCCCGGCGGCTTTCTCTTCATCGTCGCCCGCGTCTCCGAGACCATCGTGCTCGCCGACGGCAAGAAGCTCTTTCCCGAAGCGGTCGAAGCGGTCTATGCCGGCAATCCGCTCATCAAGGAGATCGCGCTCTTTGCGCTCAAGGGCGCGCTCGTGGCGCTCGTCGTGCCCGACCTCGACAGGCTCCGCGCGCAAGGCGCGGTGCGGCTCAGGGACGTGATGCGCGACGCGCTTTCCGACCGCGCGCGGCTCCTGCCGAGCCATGCGCGCCTCACCGGCTTTGCCATCGCGCGCGACAAGCTGCCGCGCACGCAGCTCGGGAAAATTCGCCGCCACCTCGTGCCCGCGCTTTACGACGAGGCGCTTGCCGCGCCGCCGGCGCTGAAGCCCGCCGAGCTTTCGCCCGAGGACAAGACGCTCCTCGAGGACGAAACGGCGGCGAAAGTCTGGGCCTGGCTCGGCGCGCGTTTTCCCGGGCATGGGCTCGGTCTCGAGATGAGCCCCGAGATCGATCTCGGCATCGATTCGCTCGCCTGGGTCGATCTCACGCTCGCGCTCGATCGCGAGCTCGGCATAAGCCTGACCGAGCATGAGATCGGCCGCATCGTCACGCTGCGGGATTTCTTGCGCGAGGCTATGGCGGCGCGCGGCCGGCCGGCGCCGGCGCGCGCGACGCCGGCCGCGGCCTTGCCGCGGCTCGGTGCAGCGTCGTACGTGCTGCAGGGCATGTTGGCGGCGCTGCTTCGGCTTTTGCTGCGCCGGCTCTTCAAGCTCGCCGCCGAGGGACAGGAGAACCTGCCGGCGAATGGCCCGTTTCTCATCTGCCCCAATCACGAAAGCTATCTCGATCCGTTCGCGGTGGCGGCCTCGCTGCCGAGGGGCCGCCTCGCGCGCACGTGGTGGGCCGGCTGGACCGGCATCCTGTTCACCTCGGCGGCGCGCCGCTTCTTCAGCCGGATCGCGCAGATCCTGCCGGTCGACCAGTATCGCGGCGGCGGCGCGAGCCTCGACCTCGCGGCCGAGGTTTTCGCGCGCGATGCGGCACTCGTCTGGTTTGCCGAAGGCGGCCTCTCGCGCGACGGCGAGCTGCAGCGCTTTCAGGCCGGCATCGGCGTGCTCGTCGAGCGCCATCGCGTGCCGATCGTGCCCGTGGCGATCGACGGCACGTTCGAGGCGTGGCCCTATAGCGGCGGTTTCCCCGGGGGCTTCAAGAGCTTTCACCCGATCCGCCTGCGCTTCGGCACGCCGATCGACGCGGCGGCGCTCGTCGCGGCCGGCGGCGGCGCGGCGCAAGGGATCGCCGACGCGCTGCACGACCGCATCGCCACGCTGAAGCTCGAACTGGAAGGGAGGAAGACATGAAAGCCGAATCGCTCTTCGACGTGCGGGATCGCGTCGCTCTGGTCACGGGTGCCGCGAGCGGCCTCGGCCTCGCGATGGCCGAGGTCATGGCCGAGAACGGCGCCCGCGTCACGCTCGCCGACAAGGATTCTCCCGCCCTCGAGCGCGAGGTCGCGCGGCTCTCGGCTGCCGGGTACGCGGTCGAGGCGGCGGTCGTCGATGTCGCCGATCTCGCCGCGCTGCGCGCCACGGTCGAGGCGGTGGCGCAGCGTCACGGGCGGCTCGACGCAGCCTTCGCCAATGCCGGGATCAGCGCCGGCCCCGGCTTCATGACGCAGGAAGGCGCCATGAACGAAGTCTCGCTCGCCAAGTGGAACGAGGTGCTGCAGGTGAACCTGACGAGCGTGTTCGAGACGATGCGGGCGGCGTCCGTGCCGATGAAGCGCCAGAACAGCGGGCGCATCGTCGTGACCGCGTCGATCGCCGGCCTCAAGGCCGAGCGCATGGTGGGCTATGCCTATGCCGCGACCAAGGCGGCGATCATCAACATCGTGCGCCAGGCGGCGCTCGAGTTGGCGCCCTACAACGTCATGGTGAACGCGATCGCGCCCGGCCCCTTCCTCACCAACATCGCCGGCGGCCGCCTCCATCGCGACCGCGATGTGGTGCGGCAGTTCGAGCAGATGGTGCCTTTGGGCCGGATCGCCGACCCCAAGGAGCTGCAGGGCCTCGCCCTCCTCCTCGCGTCCCCCGCCTCGAGCTTCATCACCGGCACGGTGATCCCGATCGACGGCGGCGCCAGCGCGGGATAGCCCCAAGCACACTCTTCCGGCGATGGCTATTGACACCATATGGTCTATAAGACCATTATGGGCGCGTGACGAAGGCCGAACTGCTCTTCCACCAGCGCATCGATTATGACGACGGCGCGATCGTGGAAATGGTGCTTTGGCGCGTCCCGTCGCCGGTTCCGCCAGCAACCCACGGCCTGAAATATTCGCTGTTCTACGGTCGCCCGGCGTCCGGGAGGTCGGGTACGACAATGAGCGCGGCAAAGGCGATCATCGCCATTTTCAGGGCGCCGTTTCGGCCTATGCGTTCAGCACTGTCGAACAGCTGTTGACCGATTTCTGGTCCGATGTGCGGGCCTTGCGGGGTAACAAATGAGCAAAGTGAAGATCACGGTCGGCGGCGCGATGGAAGACGAGGCGTCGCGCCGGTTCGTTGATGCCTGGCACCGCGCCGACCGCGGCGAGACTTTCCACGAGCGACATCTGGCGTTCGAGAGCTGGGACGCCCTCGCCCGTGTCCTGACCGGCAAACGGATGGAGTTGCTACGCTATGTCCGCCGACACAAAGTCACGAGCGTCCGCGCCCTGGCGAAGGCGCTCGAGCGCGACTACAGCAACGTTCACGCGGATGTCCAAGCCTTGACGGCCGCGGGGCTTCTCGACGCCACCGATGGCGGTGTGCGCGCCGACTACGACGCGATCGAGACCAAGATCGCGATCTGACGGCGAGCGAGTTCAGCCTCCGCCCTCGACGTTCGCGCGCACGCGCGCGGCGAGCGCGGCGGGGTCGAGCTGGTGGACGCTGCCGGAGCCTGCGAGGTCGAGCGCGTGGGCGGCGGCGGCGCCCATGGCGATGCACGGGCCCATCACCCGCACGCTCGACAGCGCTGCCACGTCGCCGTCGATGCAGCGCCCCGCCGCCACGAGATTGTCCGCGTCGGGCGGCGTCAGGCTCGCGAACGGCACGTAATGCAAATGGTCCTCGCCGAACGGCTCCCAGACATAGCCTTCTGGCCGGTCGTGCAGCTCGATGGGCCAGCCGGTGCGCGCCACCGCATCGGCAAAGCGCGTGCCGGCGCGCACGTCCGCGGCCGTGAGCTGGCGGGATCCTACGATCCAGCGCGTCTGGCGGATGCCCGGGAAACCATAGGTCCTGACCCGCGCCTTGCCGAAAGCGGCCGGATATTCGCGCTTCAGGAACTCGACCACCTTGTCGGCCTGGGCGCGGCCTTCGAGCGCGTTCTGCGACGCCGCCACCGGCTCGAGCGGCGTCTCGACATGCGTCAGGTTCACGAGCGCCGTGCCGCGGCCGGGAAAGACGAAGGCGAAGCCGTCGTGGCGCACGAGGCCCGCCGCCGCTGCGCGCTCGCGGACGCGGGCGGAAAGTTCCTCGCGCGACGGCTGCGCCGCTTCGTCGATGTCTTCGAGCACGATCATCTGCGTGCCGTAGATCGGCCCGTCCGCCGCCTCGCGGCACGGCAATCCGGCAAGCCAGGCAAGCGCCGCGTCGCCGCTCGCATCGACGAAGCCCTTTGCCACGATGGTGAGGTCGCCGAAGCGCGTGGCGCAATGGAGCTTGGCGATGCGCCGCCCCTGCCACTCCGCCTCGCGCAGGATCGCGCCCAGCACCGGCACGATCGAGGATTGGCGCACCGCCTCGTTGATCCAGCGCGCAAGCGCCACCTCGTCATACATCACGACCGTGGTGGTGGGGCCGTGGCGGTAATGCAGCGCGCCCTCGCGCGCCCAGCTCGCGCAGGATGTCGTCGGCGATGCCGTGCGTGAGCTGATAGCCGTGCGTGCCGTTCGAATAGAGGCCGCAGAACGTGCCGATCACCGAATTGACCGCCTGCCCGCCGAGCGCCGGCAAGCCGTCAACCAGCACCACCTTGCGCCCGAGCCGCGCCGCTTCGAGCGCCGCCGAGACGCCGGCGATGCCGGCGCCCACGACGCAGATCTCGGCCTCGATCGTTGCCGCGGGCGCCGCCGCGGCGCGGCGCACCACGCGCGTCGCGGTCTTGACCATGGTCACTCGATTGCGATCACCACCTTGCCGAAATGGCGGCCGGTGGCGAACTCGCGATAAGCCGCGACTGCGTCGCGGAACGGGAAGACGCGGTCGATGACGGGTTTGATGCGATTTGCCGCAATCGCGCGGTTCATCGCCTCGAACATGGCGCGGCTGCCGACATTGATGCCGCTCACCTTGAGGCCGCGCTGCAGGATCTGGCGGCGGTCGAGCTCGCCGCCCGGGCCGCTGCGCGCGCCGATGATGGCGATGTGGCCGCCGGGCCGCATCGAGGCCAAGGATTTTGCCGTGGTCTCGCCGCCGGTCACGTCGAGCACGTGATCGACGCCGCGGCCGCCGGTCGCGGCGCGCACGCGGTCCTGCCATTCGGGCTCGGTCTTGGAGTTGATCGCCTCGCTCGCGCCCAGCTCGCGCGCGTGCCCGAGCTTCTTCTCGTTGCTCGAGACCACGATGGCGCGCGCGCCCGCCGCCTTGGCGAATTGCAGGCCGAAGATGGACACGCCGCCGGTGCCGAGCAGCAGCACGGCATCGCCCGGCCTGACCCCGCCCGCCTCGACCAGGCCATGCCACGCCGTGAGCGCGGCGCACGGCAGCGTCGCCGCCTCCTCGTACGAGAAATTCTCAGGGATCGGCACGACGCCCTCGCCCTCGAGGAGCGCGTGGTCGGTCAGCATCCCGTCGGCCGTGCCGCCCAGGGCCGCGTCCTGAATGTCGGGCCGCACCGGCCCCGCGATCCAGCGCTGGAAGAAGGTGCCGCAGACCCGGTCGCCGGGCTTCACGCGGCTGACGCCGCTCCCCGCCTCGACCACCTCGCCGGCGCCGTCCGACAGCGGGATCAGCGGATACTTGGCGCGGCCGGCATAGCCGCCGCCGGCGATCATAACGTCGCGGTAGTTGAACGAGGCCGCCCGCACCCGCACCAGAACCTGGCCTGGCCCCGGCTTGGGCGTCGCGCGCTCGACCGGCTTCAGCGCCTCGAACCCGGAACCGTTCTGCAGCTCGATGCATTTCATTGTCCGCTCCCTCGCTGTCGATAGGATTGTTGGACCCGGAACGAAGCCGCGGTCAAGGGTTCCGCGCGCGCCGCATCTGGGGCACAATGGCGCAAATCCTTACAGGAGGTCATGCCATGGCAGACGGTGCGGCGGCTGAGCGGATCGAGCGCATTCGCGGCGTGCCCACGCTCGAGGCGCTCTACGAGGAGACGACCGGCCTCAACATGACGCCCGGCTGGATCAGGCGCCAGGAGCCGATCCTGACCGACGCGCCGCAATCGGCCTTCGTGCCGGCCCATTGGCGCTATGACGAATGCAAGGCGGCGCTCGACGCCGCGGGCCGGCTCATCGACGTGTCGCTGGCCGAGCGGCGCAATCTCGTGCTGCGCAACCCGGCGACGAAAGGGCCGGGATACGCCACCACGAAGACGCTCGTCAGCGCGTACCAGATGATCCTGCCGGGCGAAAAGGCACCCTCGCACCGCCACACCGCGCATGCGCTGCGCGTCATCATCGACGGCAAAGGCTCCTATTCGACCGTCGATGGCGAGAAGACGCCGATGGAAACCGGCGACATCGTGCTGACGCCCGGCTGGTCGTGGCACGAGCACGGACATGACGGCGACGAGCCGGCCTATTGGCTCGACGGGCTCGACGTGCCGCTCGTCAATAGCGTCGAGAGCATGTTCTACGAGGAGAATCCCGAGCGCTACGCGCTGAACGCGAAGGCGGTGACGACCTCGCCCTATCGCTTCACCAAGGCCGACATCGCGCGCCGCCTCGACAAGGCGACGGCCGACAACGAGGGCTTCCACGGGCCGCGCATCGCGCTCGAGGCGCCGACCATGCCGACCATGCTGCTGCTGGTGCAGCGCCTTCCCTCCGGCATGAAGACGCGGCGCCAGCGCTCGACCACGAACCGCATCTTCTGCTGCATGGCAGGGAGCGGCGAAAGCATCGTCGGCGGCGAGCGCTTCGAATGGCATGAGGGCGACGCCTTCATCGCGCCGTGCTGGTCCTGGTTCGAGCACCGCGCCACCAGCGATGCGCAGCTTTTCGAGCTGTCGGACGAGCCGCTGATGCGGTTCGCGCGCTTCTACCGGACCGAGGCGGCCTGACGGGCGGAGCCTAGCCCCAGACCTCGCGCGCGACCTCGACGACGAGGCGGAGCTTCTTGACCTCGTCGTCGACCGTGACCTTGTTGCCCTGCATCGTGCTCGAGAAGCCGCATTGCGGCGACAGCGCAAGCTGGTCCAGGGGCGCATAGCGCGCCGCTTCCTCGATGCGGCGCTTCAGCTCGTCCTTGGTTTCGAGCTCCGGCCGCTTCGTCGTGACGAGGCCGAGCACCGCGATCTTGCCCTTCGGCAGGAAGCGCAGCGGCCGGAAATCGCCGGCGCGCGGGCTGTCATATTCGAGGAAATAGGCCTCGACGCCGACCTCGTTGAAGAGCGATTCGGCGACCGGCTCGTAGCCGCCCTCGGCAACCCAGGCGCTCTGGTTGTTGCCGCGGCAGACATGGATGCCGACCGCCATGTCCTTCGGCCGCTTGGCGATCGCCGCGTTGATGAGGTTCGCGTAAACCTGCGGCAGCTTGGCCGGGTCCTCGCCGATATTGCTCTTCACCTGCGCGCGCAAGGTCGGGTCGCACAGATAGGCGTAATTGGTGTCGTCGATCTGGAGATAGCGGCACCCGGCGGCGGCAAGCTCGGCGATCTCCTCCTGATAGACCCGCGCGAGATCGGCGAAGAACCCGTCCATGTCGGGATAGGCGTTCTGGTCCACCGCCTTGCGCCCGCCGCGGAAGTGCAGCAGCGTCGGCGACGGGATCGTCACCTTCGGCACGCCGTGCGCCACCCCCTTCAGGAACTTGAAGGCATCGACGAAGATGCCCTTGGGGTGCGCGAGCTTGCCCTCGATGCGGAATCCTGTGGGCTTGGTCTCGAACTCGCCTTCCTCGGAATGGAAGCGCGTCGCGATCTGGCCCTCGACCGTGCGCACGCCCGAGAACCCTTCGAGGAAATCGCGGTTCCACGAGGTCCGCCGGTACTCGCCGTCGGTGATCGATTTGAGCCCCACGTCCTCCTGCAGCCGCACCGCCTCGCGGATCGCCTCGTCCTCGATGCGGGCAAGCTCGGCCGAGGAGAGCTCGTTGCGGTCGCGCGCCTCGCGCGCCCGGCGCAGCTTCTCCGGGCGCAACAGGGAGCCGACATGATCGGCGCGGAACGGCGGCTCGGTACGTTGCGGCAAGGCTGGTCTCGCTGGTTCGTTCAGTTCGGCGGATGGGCTCGGGCGCGGGCGGCAAGGATGAGCACGAACGCCCCCACGCCGCCCGCGGCACCGTCCTACTGCGTCGGCGGATGCATCTCGTGCCAGGGGTCCTTCACGTGCTCGTAGGTGGCGATCGGTTTGTTGACCATGATGCCGTCTTCGCGCTCGACCTTCGTCACATAGAAGTTCTGGACTGCCTCCCGCGTCTTGGGATCGATCATGAGGGGCCCGCGCGGGCTCTGCCAGGAATACCCCTTGGCAGCGGCGATCATCGCGTCGCCGTTGCCCTTGCCGCCGGTGGCCTTCAGCATGTGGAAGATGACGTCCATGCCGTCATAGGCATCGACCGTCGCGAAGGTCGGGAGGTCGTCCGGCAGCTTGTTGCCGTACTTTTTGGCGAACGCGGCACGGAATTCCTTGTTCACCGGATTGTCGAGGAACGGCGCGTAGGCCAGCACCGAGATGAGGCCGACCGCGGCGTTGCCCATCGCCGGCAGGTCGCGTTCGTTGACGCCGCCGCCGATAAAAATCATCCCTTCCTTGGCCCAGCCGCGCTCGACGTAGCCATTGGCCATGCCCACCGACATCGGCCCGCCCGGCATGAAGACGTAGAGCACTTGCGGCTTGTGGTCGGAAATGCGCTGGAAGTAGCTGGAGAAGTCGGTGGTGCCCATCGGCACCTTGATGACGTCGAGGACGTCGCCGCCATCCTGATTCATGCCATAGGTGAAGGCGTCGATCGCGTCCTTGCCCGGGGCATAGTCCGCCGACACGATGGTGCCGTGCATCTTCTTATTGTCGGTCGCATATTTGGCGGCGATCGTGGCCGATGGCCAGAGATTGAATGCGGGGCGCACGTAATAGGGCGACTTGTCGGTGACGAACGAGGTCGCCGAGTTGAAGATCACGAACGGAATTTTTGCCTGATTGATGATGTCGGCCATCGCGAGCGTGGTGGTGGTGAATTCGAGCCCGCCCAGCACCGCCACGTGGTCGCGCACCACCAACTCCTGTGCGAGCTGATGCGCGCGCGGCGGGTTATCGCCGCCCACGTCGCCGCTATAGACCACCTCGATCTTGGGATTGCCGTCCTTGCCGTTGTGCTGCGCCATGTAGAGGTCGACGCCCTGCTTGTAGTCCGTGCCCCAGGGCGCATAGGGACCGGTGGTCGTGATGAGGATGCCGACCTTGATCGGTTCGTCGGCCCAGGATGCAGTGCCCGCTGCCAGGATCGACGCCGCGACAAGTGCGAAGAGAGTCCGCTTCATATGTTTTCCTCCCGCATGATTTTCCGCCATTATGGAGCGCCCGGCCTCAAAGCCGCAACGAAATCCGCGCGCGCGAGGGGCGAAACTTCGCGCGCGTGGGCGCGTTTCGTCCCACCCGCCCACTTTATGGGCCGCGTCCCATGCTCGTGCCGGGGCCGACGCCAAGCCGGCGCGATGGTCCTTGTTCGCGGCAAGCGCCGCGTTTATTCCTGTCTTTCATCTCGCGAGGGAGAGCGGCCCGGTGTTGATGAAGCTCCTGGCGACGGCGCTTGCGCTTCTCGTCGACGGCATCGCCTATGCGATGATCCTGTTTCTCATGTCGGTCGGCCTCACCATCACGCTGGGCGTGATGCGGATCGCCAACCTCGCGCATTGCGGCTTTGCCATGATCGGGGGCTATATCGGCTTCGCGCTCGTGGCGCGGGCGGGGTTCGACGTGCTGTCGTCGCTCTGTCTTGCGGCGGCGGCGACCATGGCGCTGGGTGCTGCGCTCGAGCGCACCGTCTATCGCTGGGTCTATGCCACGGGCGAGCTCGGCCAGATCCTGATGACGATCGGCCTCACCTTCGTGATGGTGGCATCGGCGAACCTGGCATACGGCTCCGCCCTTCACGCGCTGCCGCTGCCGCTCAGCTTGACCGAGGACATGCATTTGGGCGCGATCGCCATTTCCGGTTACCGCGTCTTCATCATCGCGGTGAGCACGGTGATCGCCGTCGTGCTGTGGGCGATCCTCGAATACACGAATTACGGCGCGCGGCTCAGGGCGGCCGTGGACAATCCGCGCATGGCGCGCTGCGTCGGTATCGACGTGCCGCGCATGTTCGCCGGCACCTTCTCGGTCGGCTGCGGGCTCGCCGCCGTGGCCGGCTTCCTCGGCAGCCCTTTCCTTCCGCTCGAGCCCTGGTACGCGCTCGAGTATCTGGTGCCGGTGTTGATGATCGTGGCGGTGGGCGGGCACGGCAGCCTCAAGGGCTCGTTCTATGCCGCCCTTCTTCTCGGCATCGTCGATACGTTCGGGCGTTATTACGTGCCGGCCCTGGGCGCGTTCACGATCTATCTCGTGGTGGTCGCGCTGCTGCTGTGGCGGCCGCACGGGGTGTTCGCGCGGGGCGCAGCCTGATGGAAGAGGCTGCGTCCATGCGCGGGGCGACGGTGCGGGACGCGTTTTCGCGTCATAAACTGTCGTGGCTCGACGCGCTGCCGTGGCTCGCGGTGCTTCTCGCCTATTTGATTTTTCCGACCTACCTGCAGCTCGGCACGCAAGTGATGATCGCCATCATCTTCGCGTTGGCGCTCGATTTGGCGCTCGGATATGGCGGCGTCGCGAGCCTCGGCCACGCCGCGTTCTTCGGCATCGGCGCCTATGCCGCCGGACTCTGGGCGCTCGAGGTCACGTCCGAGCCGATTTCGGGGCTCGTCGTGGCCGGGATCGCGGGCGGCGTGGGGGCGCTCCTCGCCGGGCCGCTCGTACTGCGGACCCGCGGCCTCACGCTCGTCATGCTGACGCTCGCGGTCGCGACGCTGCTCCAGGCGGTTGCGAACGCGGAATGGTTCAAGCCGGTCACGGGCGGCGCCGACGGGCTTTTCGGCTACGAGATCGCACCGATTTTCGGCCTCTTCTCCTTTGATCTCGCCGGCCGCACCGGCTATTGGTACGCGGCTTCCGCCATGGCGGTCGTGTTCTTGCTGTCGAAAGCGATCGTCAATTCGCCGTTCGGCCTTACCATCCGCGGCATCCGCGAGAATCCGGTGCGCATGCGCATGCTCGGCGTGCCCGTTATCCGCCGTCTCGTCGTGCTCTACGTCATCTCGGGCGCGTTCGCGGCGGTCGCGGGCAGCCTATCGGCGCAGGTGACGAGACTCGTCGGACTCGACAGCCTCGCCTTCATGCAGTCGGGCAACGTGCTCGTCATGCTGATCCTGGGCGGGATCGGGAGCCTCTATGGCGCATTCCTCGGCGCCACGCTGTTTGTGGTGCTGTCCGACCGCGCCGCCGCGATCGATCCGTTCAACTGGCTGTTTGCGGTCGGCATCGTCCTCATCCTCGCGGTGCGGTTTGCGCCGCAGGGGCTCGTCGGCCTCATCGAGCGCGGGGCCGCGCGCGCGGGCTGGGGCAGAGGCCGCGCGTGAGCACGCCCGCGCTCGAGGTCGACCATGTCTCGAAAAGCTTTGGCGCGCTCCGCGTCGCGCGCGAAGTGTCGCTGGCGCTGGAACCTGGGGCGCGGCACGCGCTCATCGGTCCGAACGGCGCCGGCAAGACCACGCTCGTCAACCTCATCACCGGGCTCCTGAGCCCGTCGGGCGGCGCGATCCGGGTCGACGGCGTCGATGTGACCGCGCTGGCGCCCGAGCGGCGCGTGGCCTTGGGCCTCGCGCGCACGTTCCAGATCAGTTCGCTCTTCCCGCAGCTCACTGTCGCCGAGAACGTGGCGCTCGCGCTGGAGGCGCGGCTCGGCGAAGACCAGATGATCGTGGGCCGGCTCCGCTCGCGCGCGGAGATCGTCGACGGCACGGCGCGGTGTCTCGACAGCCTTGGCCTCCTCGCCATCGCTGCGCGCACGATCGCCGATCTTCCCTACGGCCAGCGCCGTCTCGTCGAGATCGCGCTCGTGCTGGCGCTCGAGCCGAAGACGCTGCTCCTCGACGAGCCGGCGGCGGGCCTCGCCTCGTCCGACCGGCACGCCGTGCTCGATCTTCTGCTGCGGCTGCCCTCCTCGCTCACAGTGCTGGTGATAGAGCACGACATGAGCCTCGTCTTCCGCCTCGCCGAGCGCATAACGGTCATGGTCGAGGGCGAGGTGCTGGTCGAGGGCGCGCCCGCCGAGATTCGCGCCGACGCGCGCGTGCGCGACGTCTATCTCGGAAAGCGCTCGCATGGCTGACATGCTGAACCTTGACGGCGTCACGGCCGGATATCGCGACACGATCGTGCTGGAAGAAATCTCGCTCGGCATCGGCTCAGAAGATTCGTGGGCGCTCCTCGGACGGAACGGCGTCGGCAAGACAACGCTGCTTTTGACGATCATGGGGCTCACCGAATTGCGCGGCGGCCGCATCGTCTTCGATGGCGCGGATGTGACTTCGGCGGCGCCGCACCGGCGCGCGCAGCGCGGCCTCGGCCTCGTGCCGCAGGAGCGCGAGATCTTTCCCTCGCTCACGGTGGACGAGAATTTGCGCGTGGCGCTCAGGCCGGGCGAATGGACGCGCGAGCGCGTGTACGATCTCTTTCCGCGGCTCGCCGAGCGGCGCCGCAACTACGGCAACCAGCTTTCGGGCGGCGAGCAGCAGATGCTGGCGGTGGGCCGCGCGCTCGCCGGCAATCCCAAGCTGTTGATGCTCGACGAACCGTTCGAGGGCCTGGCGCCGGTCATCATCGACACGCTCGCGGCGGCGCTCGTGCGGATGCGGCGCGAAAGCCGGATCGCGACGCTGCTCGTCGAGCAGCAGGTGGACATCGCCCTCGAGCTCACCGAGCGCACCCTCGTGCTCGACAAGGGCCAGGTCGTCTGGCGCGGCGAAAGCACGGCACTCGCCGCCGACCGCGAGAGCCTCGCCGTGCTCGTGGGATTGCAGGAGGAAAGATCATGAAGAAGAGCGACAGGCGCATCCTCACCACGCACGCCGGAAGCCTCATCCGGCCGCCCGAGCTGCTCGAATTCCTGCGCGCGAAGCAGGGCGGGCGAAGCTATGACGACGCGGCCTATCGGCGCTGCCTCAAGGACGGCGTCGCCGCGGTGGTGCGCCGGCAGGCGGAGGCCGGGATCGACGTGGTCAGCGACGGCGAGTTCGGAAAATCCTTCAGCTGGTCGCAATACGTGCTCGAGCGCCTGTCCGGCTTCGAGCGCCGCCCGGCCAAGTCCGATCCCTACGCGCGCGGCGCCGACCGCGAGCGCTTCTCCGAATTCTATGCCGAGCTCGACGCCCAGGACCCGCGCACCACCATCTTCGACAGCGTATGCGTTGGGCCGGTCGCCTATACCGGCCAGGCGGCGCTGCAGCGCGACATCGACAATTTCAAGGCGGCGCTCGCGGGCTCGCACGTCGAGGAGGGGTTCCTGCCGGTGGCGGCGCCGTCGAGCGTCATCCCCGACCGCAAGAACGAGTACTATAAAAACGATGACGAGCTGGTCGATGCGATCGCCGCGGCGATGCGCACCGAATACAAGACCATCGTCGATGCCGGGCTTTTGGTGCAGATCGACGACGCCCGCGCGGCGGTCACCTTCGACCGCATGGTGCCGCCCGGCACGTTCGATCAGTACCGCGCCTGGGTGCGCCGGCACGTCGATGCCCTGAACCGCGCGCTCGAGGGCATTCCCGAGGACCGCGTGCGCTATCACGTGTGCTGGGGGAGCTGGCCCGGCCCGCACACGACCGACGTGCCGCTGAAGGACATCGTCGATCTCGTTCTCCAGGTGCGCGCCGGCGCCTATGTGATCGAGGGCGCCAATCCGCGCCACGAGCACGAATGGCGCGTGTGGGAAAGCGTCAAGCTGCCGCCCGGCAAGGTGCTGATCCCCGGCGTCATCAGCCACGCCACCAACATCGTCGAGCACCCCGAGCTGGTGGCCGAGCGCATCGGGCGCTACGCCCGCCTCGTCGGCCGCGAGAACGTCATCGCCGGCACCGATTGCGGCTTCGCGCAAGGCCCGTTCCACCGCCGCGTCCATCCCTCGATCATGTGGGCGAAGCTCGAGGCCATGGCCGAAGGCGCGCGGCTCGCCAGCAAGACCCTGTGGGGGCGCTGAGGAATCGGGTATAATCGCCAAAGTCCTTGTCTGCGGAGGAAAGCGATGAAGATCGTGCAGGGCGAAGAGCTGCAATGGGAGCGCGGGCTCGAGCATCGCGGCGGCATGTTCCATTTCCGCCGCCTCATGGAAGGCGAGCCGGGCGCCATCGACAATTTCCAGCTCTCGCTCGGCCGCATGGGCGGCGCGTTCTATTCGCCGCGCCACCGGCATAATTTCGAGCAGATCCGGTTTCAGCTCGCGGGCGAGTTGGATTTCGCGCGCGACGGCAAGATGAAGACCGGCATGGTCGGATATTTCCCCGAGGGCATGGCCTACGGGCCGCAGTCGCAGGACCCCGAGGGCACGCCGATGACCGTGGTGCTGCAAATGGGCGGCGCCAGCGGCAGCGGCTATCTCTCGCGCAACGAAGTGAAGGCCGGCATGGACGCGCTCCGCTCGGAGGGCGAGTTCAAGGACGGCGTGTTCCGCCGCCACCACGACGTTCCCGGCAAGCGCAACGTGGACGGCTATCAGGCGATCTGGGAACACGCCAACAAGCGGCCGATGACCTATCCGCAGGCGCGCTATTCGCGCCCCTTCATGATGGACCCCGCACATTTCGAGTGGGTGCCGGTCGAGGGCGCGCCGGGCGTCGCCGAGAAATTCGTCGGCACCTTCACCGAGCGGCGCAGCTCGGCCCGTTTCCTGCGGCTCGATCCGGGTGCCACCTTCGCGGCCGAGGGGCGCGGCATCTACGTCGTTCTGAAGGGCGCCGGAACCGTGGCGGGGGAAACGCTGCAAGCGCTCACCACGATCTATCTCCAGCACGGCGAGCGCGCGGCCATCGTCGCGCGCGAGCCGGTCGAGATGCTGCATCTGGGCCTGCCCGATCTGCGCGGCCTCGAGAGCGGGAAAAGCGGCGTCACGGCGGTCGCCGCCGAATAGGCGGGCTGCGCTGGCCGATTATTCTGGCATTAGATAGCAGTCTCCGGTTTGACTTGAGGGGACTGCCTGAGGCATGAGTCGCGCCGCCCGGTGGGGTGGAGGATGAAGCATATGCCCAAGCGCATTCCTGAGCCTGAACTGGTGATCCCGACTTTGGAGCTTCTTTATAACGCCCCTGACGGCGAGATGAAGACGACGGAAATCATTGAGGCGCTTAGTTCGCAATTTAAGCCAGAAGGCGAAGATGCCGAGATATTGGAGCAGCGATCCGATACGAAATTTTCGCAGAAGGTCCGCAATCTCAAGAGCCACAAAACGCTCGTGAAAGCCGGATTAGCCGTCGAAATCTATCGCGGGTTCAAGATCACGGCGGCAGGAAAGCGCCTTGTCGAGTCACTGAAGAAGTAGTTGTGCCGCTGTATCGGGCCTTATATCCCGGTTTGAACCACGCCAATTCGGTTGGTCCTGTATGATGCTTGTCCCAGACAAACCACGCGTAGGCGGTTGTCCCGCTGCCAGCGATCTTGGCATTCTTCATGTAGAAGGTGATGCGCTCGCTGAACACCCATACACGGCTGGGCGGCGTGACATGGAAGATCGTCTTCGCCCGGTTCGCGCCTTCAAGAAATGCAAGCCTCAGCAACAGCGCAAACTTGTTCTCTGCCTGCTTCAGCGCTGTCGAGACGAAGCCCTCGGCGCTGTTGTAGGGTGGGTTCGTGATGATGTTCTTCGCACGGCGCGTTGTGTGCAGGAAATCTATGCCGATCTCGCCATAGCCTCGGTCGAATAGATCGGAACTTTCGACAGGATTTCCGGTTTCGGCGAGAACTTCGGACATAGAGCCATCGCCACAAGCACACTCCCAGATGCCGCCGCGAAATGGCTCGTTGTCAATCAGTGCGTGCGTTGCCCATCTCGGCGTCGGGAAGAAATCTGGGCCATCAAGATCGGCCGATCGCTTTGTCGTTGGCTTGAAGCCGCCATTGAGATTGTAGGTCGCGTCCATGCATCCCTCGCCACGATGAGGGGCAAAGACATATAGACACGCGCGGGCGCACCGCAACATGGCTGCGAATCGTTAACGGGATCAATGGCTTGCGCGGGCACGATGCTGGGCATGCGCGAATTTCGTGCGAATCTCGCGCGCGATTCGCTCTTGGGAACAACGCCCCAGACAATGCGGTTGCCGATGCCGCCGCGCGACCGCAGTAACCCCTTGTTCCGATGGTGCCGCGGTGCCGCAAGCACGCGCTGATGCGCTTCGTGACAGTTTTCTCCACGCGGCAACGTTCTTCCTGGCCTGCATTGCGGCGCTGGAACTGGAGGGCGTGAGGCTCGAAGATTTATAGGGACGCTCTATACCGCGTCATTGTTGCGGCCAAAGGGCACGACGTTTTTACCCTCTTGGCGAGCGATAAAATCGTCAAATATTGCTTTCTGCCAGATGAGATCGTGGACGACCTCTACAGCTCTCGCCGCTGTAACGATGGCGTAAGCCGATGCCGCGATCATTACGGCAAAAGCGGTTCGATTATATGCCACTTCCTCAATCGAGCAGAGTAGCAACAGAAGCCCTGCAGCACTTGTGATGATCGCGGCCAGCTGCGCAACATGCACGTAACCGATATACACGATATATCGGTTCATCAGTTTCTTGGCCATCAGATAAGAGGCAAATCGCGGCGAACTAATGGCTTCATAGATGCGGGAGAACGCGTTCCAGCTGAGGGTCAGAATCAACCCGTTCAGCGTCAAAATCCCGATATATACAACGACAGAAACGTCTAGGCGCTCGTCTGACCAAAAGTTGTATGGCATGAAATAGGTCGTTGCGGCGGCGCCGGCACCGCACGCGGCGAGCCATGATGGGCACAGCGCTCGCCATCCGCGCTTTCGGGCGCTCTGCGCAACCGCGTCTATGTACGACGGCAGAAACCGTGGCCGTTCGAGCGGTTCGTCAGCCATAAAATTGCCCTAGGTCCTGTTTACAAACTTATTGACGCGGGAATCGCCTTCTGATTCAAGGATTCCTCTTGGAGAGGAGGGGTCGTTGAGTCGAGGCGATTTGAGCGAAGCGGAGTGGTGGCTGCTGAAAGACCTGTTGCCGGCCGAGCGCGGCCGGAATAGCCGGCCTGCGCATGACAACCGGACCATTGTGAACGGCATATTGTGGCGCCTGCGCACGGGCGCGCCGTGGCGCGATGTTCCCGAGAAGTACGGCAAATGGATCACCGTGTACCAACGCTTTCGACGCTGGAGCCAGGCCGGCGTCTGGGAGGCGGTCGCCTCCAGGCTGGCCCGGGCGATGGCGGACAACTCCCGCCACAGCATCGACTCGACGACGGTCCGAGGCCACGTCTCGGCAGCCGGCGCAAAAGGGGGACTCGCGAACAGGCTTTTGGCCGCTCGCGGGGCGGGTTCACCTGTAAAGTTCATTGTCTCAGTGATGCCCACGGCATCCCGCTCGTCTTTCATCTCACCGGCGGCGAAGCGGCGGACTGCACGGCCTTCGAAACCGTGACCGCGCGCGCTCCGGCGCGCCCGGCTCATCTGCTCGCCGACAAGGGTTACGACACCGATCCCATCCGCGCTGCGCTCCACCGACGCGGCATCCGCGCCGTTATCCCGCCGCGGTCCCATCGCATCTACGCAATCCGCTGGAACCAACGCATCTACCGCGAGCGCAACCGCATCGAGCGAATGATCGGCCATCTCAAGGTGAACCGCGCCATCGCCACCCGATATGACAAGCTCGCGCGCTCCTTCCTCGATACCCTTCATCTCGCTACCATCCGCAGATGCCTACGTCTCGCTACTTTGTAAACAGGACCTAGCGCAGTGATCGCATTGCGCAGAACCGCGTCATCTACATCCACGTCCGTTTCAATAACGATCCGCAGCTCGCGAGGTTGCGCCTGCCGCTCTTGGTTCTTGGCTTTGCTTTCGTCGAATTTCGGGGCCTTAATCTGTGCGCTGTGGCCATCCGGCGTAACGCCCTTGAAGGCGTACTGGCCATACCCGTCGTCAGCCAATTCTCTCACAGCCGCAATCGGGCCATCCTCGGAGGGACGCATCTGCTCTCCGGGACGCGGACGAAACATCCCGCGCTCGAGCCCAATCCTATCCTTGCGATATTCCTCGCTCAATTCTTCCGATAGATCACTGGGCGGATGAGGATTTGCCGGGCGAACTACGAAAGAAAATTCGGTCAGCTGCCATCGCCTGAGCGCTCGTTGAACTTCCGCGTTGGTCGTGGTCTGCGAAATCTCCGATGCTGCGCCAGGAAGATGCTCAAAGACAGCTTGGAAGCGATTGATCGCGGCTTTGCCGCCTAAATGCGGCTCGCCGCTACGGTCGTCTACGGCCAGCGCCCCAAGCCGAGGAATGGCAACGAAATCCGAGTAATGAACGCCTCGGTCCGGAACGTTTCCCATTTGCAACGCAGAGCCATCATCATTGGGTTCGACCGTTATTCGCGTGCCGACCTTGCGCCCGACGGACCATGTAATCGCGCGCTCGCCTTTAGCAACGAGCGTACGCGCGCGGAATATGGCGCTGTCGCGTCGCCCTTGCCGCTCAGCGGCGGCGCTGGCAGCGAAATATTGACCCTGTAACTCTGTAAGCGCCTGTAGCTGAGCGCGTGCGTTAAGCGGATCATCGTTGACGAGCAGCCGGTATCGGCAAAACAGAAACGGCCTTGGCCGAGCCATGTCGTCCCCCCAATGGTGCGGGAGGTACGCCCCCCGGTTGTTTTGGGGGCATCGTACGTCTACGGCGAGCATCGGCGCAACATCACCGGAGGCTACTGCATAATGCCGGATCACTCGGCCGGCGCCGGCACCGTGCGCTGTTTGATCGAGGCCTTGGCCGAGCCCATGCAGAACAGGCTTCCGGCGAGCAGGATGGCGGCCACGACGAGCACGTATTCGGGATGGCCGTGGTCGATCAAAAACCCGAACGGCACCGGCACGAGCGCGCTGCCCAAGGGCAGCGATGCGCTGATATAGCCGAACACCTTGCCGATCTCGCCCGGCGGTGCGGCGTCCTTCAGCATCACGTCGCGCGGCGTCCGGCTGCCGCCGAGGCAGAGGCCGGAGAAGAACATCATCGCGATCGCCACGACCCCTCCGACCGGCGTCACGCCGACCAGCAGCGTGGTCACGGCCGACAGGCTCGTCAGCGCGATGACGAAGGTCGAAAGATGGCGATGGGACTTGGCGCGGTCGGTCGCCCAGCCGCCGAACAGCACGCCCGCCGCCGATCCGAGCAAGTATGCGGTGAGCGCCGCCGAGGCGAGCGCGATCTCGATCCCCTTCACCTGGTGCAGCACGGTAATGAGCCAGGCCTGGACGCCGCTCCCCGCCATCGAGCCGAGCAGATAGAACGCGAAGAACAGCAGCATGGTGCGGTCGAGCACGAGGTCGCGCACCGTGAGCCGGCCCTCCTTCTTCTTGTCGCGCCTGGCCTCGTCCTGGAGGATCGAGCTCTGCCAGATCACGGCGCACGCCACCGGCAGGCCCAAAAGGCCCAGAATGAACAGCGCCTCGCGCCAGCCCATGACCAGCATGAGGCCGGCCACGACCGGCGGCGCCAACGCGAACCCGATGTTTCCCGTGAAGCTGTGCAGCGCGAAGGAGCGGCCGATGCGCTCCTTGGCGATCGAGCCGGCGAGGATCGAGTAGTCGGACGGATGGAACACGGCATTGCCGATGCCCGACACCGTCGCGAGCGCCACCACCTGCCAATAGCTGGTCGCGAACGCCATGCCCGAGATCGCCAGCGACATGAGCAGCGTGCCGCCGATCAGGAACGGCCGCGCGCCATAGCGGTCGACCAGGAACCCGATCGGCGTCTGGAGCGAGGCCGACATGATGCTCATCACCACGACGGCGAGGCCGAGTTCGGCGAAGCTGATGCCGAAATCGCGCTGCCACACGATGAACAGCGGCGGCAGGCACAGGAAATAGAAATGGGACAGCGTGTGTCCCATCGAGATCAATAGATTGACCCGTAATTCGCGCCGCGGCATGGACGCATGATGCGCGGCCGGCGGCGCGCCGGTCAAGCAACCCCCCGGCAGGTCAGCAATGCATCGCCTTTATTGCGCTGCAGCAACAGCGGCCGGCTGCGCCTTGGCGGGCACGCGGTCGCGGAAATAGGGCAGGATTTCGGCCGCGATCGCTTCCTGATTCGCCTTCACCATGTCGGCGGGCAATGTCCCGAACTGGGTCTTGGTGAGCGACGTGTTGAAGCCGGCGAGGTCCTGGTACTCGGCGAGCTTCTCGCGCACCGTCGCCGGGCTGCCGACGATGACGACGCCCATCTTGACCAAGTCCTCGGCGGTCTGCGGCTTGCCGGTGGTCTTGACGGCGCGGATGCGCTTCAGCGACTCGTTGCTGGTATAGCCCGGCGGCAGCAGCATCTCGGTCGGCATCTTGAGGAAGCGGTTGGCGAGCGCCTCGAGATGCGGCTTCGCCTCGCGGATCGCCTTCGCGTCGGTCTCGGCGACATAGATCGAGTTCGACCAGGCGAGCTGATCGGGCGTGGCCTGATAGCCCGATTTCTCGGCCTCGTCGCGATACATCTGGAAGAAGCGCGCGACCGCCGCGATCGGGCTCAGCGTCTGGCAATAGGTGTAGCGCATCTTGGCCGCCCACTTGATCGTCGAGCTCGATCCTTGCGAGGGGATCCAGATCGGCGGATGCGGATTCTGGTACGGGCGCGGCCAGGGATTGACGTATTCGAAGCGGTAATGGCGGCCGGCATAGCGGAACGGCCCCGGCTCGGTCCACGCGCGGATGATGAGATCGTGCGCCTCGTTGAACCGGTCCTGCGATTCCGTGGGGTTCATGCCGGTCGAATGGTATTCGGCGCCGATGCCGCGCACGAACCCGGCGATGAACCGCCCGCGCGCGAGGTTGTCGAGCATCGCGAATTCCTCGGCGACGACGAGCGGGTTGTTGAGCAGCGGCAGCGCACGGCCCAGGACCGCGATCGTCGCGCGCTTGACGCTCCGCGCGAGCGCGCCCGCAAGCACGCCCGGCGTCGGCATCAGCCCATAGGCCGTCTGGTGATGCTCGTTGAGGACGACGCCGTCGAAGCCGAGCTTGTCGGCATATTCGAGCTCGTCGAGATAGCGATGATAGAGCTCGGCGCCCTTCACCGGATCGTAGTTGCGGTTCGAGAAGGTGATCCAGGCCGAGCCATTCTTCTCGATCGCATCGAGATCGGCATCAGCGTACGGCATCAAGTGGAAGTTGAAGATCTTCATGGGCGCATCCTCCGCGCGGCCTCGCTCCGGCACAATGACAAAAAGCCCGCCCGAGTTCAAACCCCGAGGCCGCGGGCGAGGAACGGACCGGGGATATGGGCGTTGCTCCTGAGGCGGCGCACGGGCGCCGCTTCATCGAGGCGGCAAATGGATATCTGGCAAGCCATCAGGGACGATCACGACGCGTTCGATACGCTGTTCGAGAAAATCGCGGATTGCGAGCGAAGCGACGAACGGGCGCGGCTCATCGCCGAGCTGATGAATGCGCTCGAGGCACACGCGCAGGGCGAGGAAAAGGCGTTTTATCCCGTGCTCGAAAGGCTCGGGCCGCTGGAGGACAAGGTGACGGGCGCGCAGGACGATCATCGGAGGGTGCGCGCGCTACTGGCGGAAATCGTCAAGGCCGACGACGAGGAGCAGGCCGATCTTCTCGCCCTGCTCGAGGAGGCGGTGCAGGAGCACGCCGAAGAAGAGGAGGGCGAGATCATCATCGTCGCCGAGCGCGAGATCGACGAGGAGACGGCGGCGGAAATGCTGCGCCGCTTCGAGGCGGCCAAGCAGGCGGCGGTCAAGTCGTAAGCACACGCCGCGGTTCACGCGGCTCATCGCCGGATGGCGCCGGACCTGTTGCTCGCCCAATTTGCGCATGACACGCTCGGCGTCCTCGTCCGCGAAGCAGGAGTCGATCTCGTGCGACATCGCCTCGCGCACGCGCGCGGTCTGCGGCGCGCAAGGAATGGCGCGCAATCGGACTGAAACTAATCGCTCGGACAGCACCATCGTGCTCGTAACCACAGCGCAATCTGGGCTGTGAGCTGGGAAATTTTATGATATATGAAATGCGCCGCCAGACGGGCAGGGCGGCCAAGTCGTCTGAATGCCAAGTATAATAAACTGCGTTGGAGGGGAGATCGCCGGATGAAAAGCCCAACGCCGAAGCCGCGTGAATGGAGCTGGTGGTACCTGCTCTTTCTCGTGCAGTTCGTGGTCGTGCTGTGGCCTCCTTTCTACAACAAGGCCGAGCCCTCCTGGCACGGCATCCCCTTCTTTTATTGGTATCAGCTTCTTTGGGTGCTGATTGGCGCGGTGCTGACGGCGATCGTCTATTTCGCCACGGAATCCGGTCGCCGCTGAGGGATAAGCACAGGAGGGTCGCGTGGCAGTCAATTGGACGGCGCTCATCGTCTTCGTATTGCTGTTCGGGTTCATCACCTGGCTCGGCTTCGCCGCGGCGCGTTGGCGCAAGGGCGATCTCGACCAACTGCATGAATGGGGCCTGGGCGGGCGGCGCTTCGGCACCGTCGTGACGTGGTTCCTGGTCGGCGGCGACCTCTATACGGCCTACACCTTCATCGCAGTTCCGGCCCTGGCTTTCGGCGCCGGCGCGGTGGCGTTCTTCGCCGTGCCTTATACGATCGTGATCTATCCGATCCTGTTCCTGGTCTTTCCGCGCATCTGGAACGTCGCGCACAAGCACGGCTACATCACATCGGCCGACTTCGTGCGCGGTCGCTATGGCAATCGCTGGCTCGCGCTCGCCGTCGCGATCACCGGCATCGTCGCCACCATGCCCTACATCGCCTTGCAGCTCGTAGGTTTGCAGGTCGTGATCGGCGCCATGGGTGTCTATGGCGCAGGCTGGGTCGGCGACCTGCCGCTCGTCATCGCCTTCGTCATTCTCGCCGCATTCACCTATTCGAGCGGGCTGCGCGCGCCGGCGGCGATCGCGATCGTCAAGGATGCGCTGATCTATCTCACGGCATTCGCCGCGGTCATCGTCATACCGGTCGAACTCGGCGGCTACGGCAAGATCTTCGCCGCGGTGCCGCAGGCGAAGCTGCTGCTGGCTGCGCCGCCGGCCACCGGCTGGGGCTCCTACGGCGTCTATTCGACGCTCGCCCTGGGCTCGGCGCTCGCGCTCTTCCTCTATCCCCACTCGCTCACGGGCATCTTGAGCGCGAACAGCGGCCATGCGATCCGGCGCAACGCCGCGCTTCTACCCGGCTATTCACTGATGCTCGGGCTTCTGGCGCTCGTAGGGTTCATGGCGATCGCGGCCGGCGTCGACAAGCTGCCGCAATTCGCAGCCGGGTTTGCCGCCTTCAAGAACAATTTCGCGGTGCCGGCGCTCTTTCTCCTGAGCTTCCCGTCATGGTTCGTGGGGATCGCCTTTGCCGCCGTCGGAATCGGCGCGCTCGTGCCCGCCGCCATCATGTCGATCGCCGCGTCGAACCTCTATACGCGCAACATCCACCGCGAATTCATCCGGCCCGACTGCACGCCCAAGGAAGAGGCGCAGATGGCGAAATGGGTGTCGCTCGTCGTCAAGTTCGGCGCCCTCATCTTCATCATATTCGTGCCGACGCAGTTCGCGATCTATCTGCAGCTGTTGGGCGGCGTGTGGATCATCCAGACGCTGCCGGCGGTGATTCTCGGCCTCTACACGCGCTGGTTCGACGACTGGGCCTTGCTCGTCGGCTGGGCCGTCGGCATCACTACCGGGACGTGGATGGCGGTGGCGGTGAACTTCGCTGCCGTATATCCGATTTCGATCGGCGGATTCGGTATGCCGGGCTACTTCGCGCTCTATACCGTGATCCTCAATCTCGTGATTGCCGCGGTGCTGACGCCGATCTTTCGCGGGATCGCGCGCGGCACGCCGGCGGACGAGACCGCTTCCGCCGATTATCACGCCTGAGCGTCACGCCTCGACGCGATAGCGCTCTGCCGTCGCGTCGTACTGCGGCAAGCCCACGAGGTCCGTGAGCTCGGCGAATGACAAAAGCGCGGGCATGCGCGCGGCATCGTCCTGGGCCAGCGCCTGAAGCGCGTCGCGCATGGCGCGCGCCGCGGCATGCAGCAGCACGTTGTATGTGACGACCTTGAACCCCATCGCCTTCAGTTCGGCGCGGTTCACGACCGGCGTCTTCGGCATCATGTTGGCCCAGGTGGCGGCGCGGAAGCCGCCGGCGAAGCGCTGCAATTCCTCGCGCGTCTCGAGCGCTTCGGCGAAAACGATGTCGGCGCCTTCCTCCTCGAAGGCGCGGCAGCGCGCCATCGCCTCCTCGAAGCCCAAGGACGAGCGCGCGTCGGTCCGGGCCATGATGAGGATGTCGGCGCCGGCGCGCGCCTCGACCGCGGCGCGGATTTTCATGCGCGCCTCCGCGCGCGCAATGACGGGACGGCCGCCGCCGTAATGGCCGCATTTCTTGGGCCAGACCTGATCCTCGATCAGGATTGCCGCGGCGCCGGCGCGGGCGAACTCCTCGACCGTGCGGCGCACGTTCATGGCGTTGCCATAGCCGGTATCGCCGTCGGCGACGACCGGGAATCCCGGCACCGCGGCACAGGTGCTGCGCACCTGGTCGAGCACCTCGGTGAAGGTGATGAGGCCGGTGTCGGGCAGGGCAAAGCGGATGGCGGCGATGCCGAAGCCGCCGAGCAGCGCCATCGGCAGGTGGGCCTGCGCGGCCAGCCGGGCCGAAAGCGGGTCCGAGACGACCGGGCACACCAGAAGATCGGGTCCCGCGAGCAGCTTGCGCAGGGTCTCGGCTGCAGTCGGCATTGGCGGCTCCTCCTCGGCAGGGGTTGGGACTTTAGCCCCACCCGTTAAGCTGCCGGTAACGTTACTTCGCTTAACATCACGCCGATGAAGCGCCGCATTTTCATTGTCGACGACGACCGCGACCATGCCGAAAGCATCGCCGACATCCTGGCGATGCACGGTCATGAGGTCGACCTTGCCTTCACCGGCGAGGATGCGGTGCGGCGCTTTGCCGAGACTTATTTCGATCTCACGCTGATGGACGTGAAGCTGCCGGGCATGAACGGCGTCGACACGTTCCTTGCGCTCCGCCGCCAGCGCGCCGACGCGCAAGTCGTCATGATGACGGGCTTCAGCGTCGAGCAGCTGCTCTCGCAGGCGCTCGAGAACGGCGCGCGCGGCGTGCTGTACAAGCCGCTCGCCATTCCGGAACTCCTGCGCGTGGTCGGCGACCCGGGCAAGCTGGCGAAGCCGGCCTGAGCGGCGCGCGGCTCACCCCAGGCGGATGGAGACCGCCTCGGGGCCTTTCATGCCCTGCGCCACCTGCATCACCACGGCCTGACCCTCGGCCAGGTTCCCGATCCCGCCCTGCTCCAGCACCGAGACGTGGATGAACACGTCCTTGCCGCCTTCGGGCACGACCACGAAGCCGAAGCCTTTCGCGGCATTGAACCACTTCACCGTGCCGTGCATCTCGACCGTGGCGCCGACGTCGCGCTCGCGCCGTTGCGGGCGCGGGCCGCCGCTGGGGCCGCCGCTGCCGGCGAAGCTGCGCGCCGGCGCGGCCTGGGCCGTGCTGGCGTCAACCTCGATCACCTCGGCGACTTGGGCGCCTTTCTGGCCCTGGCTCACGCGCACCAGAAGCGAGGTTCCCGGCTGCACCGGGCCTTGTCCCGCTCGCTGCAGCACGGAAAGGTGCAGGAATGCGTCGCCCGTGCCGTCGGCAAGTTCGACGAAACCGAAACCTTTCTCGCCATTGAACCATTTCACCTTGGCGCGGGTCGGCGGTCCGCCAGGGCTTGCATCCATTGCAGGCCGGGGGCTTGCGGCGCCGAAGCGCGGGGCCCCCGTTCCCCGTCGCGATCCTTGGTCCGCGTCGAACGTTTCGTCGTCGAAGCCCCGCCGCCGTGGCGGGCGCCAGTCATGCCCTCTACCCATTAGTGTTTTCCGCTCCGGGAGTTCATGCCGGCCCCTCCCAATCCCTTTCTGCGATCCACGAGACGCCAGCGCCGATTAAGCCTAGCAGAGGATTCGGCGGAACGGAATGAGGTGCCGCAGGCATTCGGCGGGGGCGCCTCCATCCCGGCACAGAGCGGGCCTTGCGCTTGACTCCCCGGACTTCTATCGCGATGTTAAAGGTTTGCGCCTGCACGGTGGGATCCGGCCAATCTCGGTGGCGCGGGGATGCGGAGACCCGATGCGGAGAAGGGGTGAGACGACGCCACATGGTCCTACGCCAGGGACTTTACGATCCTGCTAACGAGCACGACGCGTGCGGCGTCGGCTTCGTCGCGCATATCAAGAACCACAAGAGCCATCGCATCGTGCTCGATGGCCTCAAGATTCTCGAGAACCTCGCCCACCGCGGCGCGGTCGCGGCCGATCCCCTCGCCGGCGACGGCTCGGGCATCCTCATTCAGCTGCCGGACCGTCTGCTGCGCGCCGAAGCGCAACGCCTCAAGTTCAAGCTGCCGCCGGCCGGAAGCTACGGCGTCGGCATGGTGTTCCTGCCGCGCCACGCGGAGACGCGCGCCGATTGCGAGGAAACCATCGCGCATTACATCGCCGCCGAGGGCCAAACGCTGCTGGGCTGGCGCGAGGTGCCGCGCAACAGCGCCACGCTCGGCGAAAGCATCAAGCCGATCGAGCCGGTGATCCGCCAGTTCTTCGTCGCGCGCGGCGCCAACTGCGCCGACGCCGACGCGTTCGAGCGCAAGCTCTTCGTCATCCGCAAGCAGTGCCACAAGTCGGTCCGCGCGCGCCAGCTTCCCGAGGGCAGCGCCTTCTATATCGCCAGCCTTTCGACGCGCACGCTGATCTACAAGGGCATGATGATCGGCGACCGTCTCCAGCGCTACTACAAGGACCTCGAGGACGAGCGCACCGAATCCGCGCTGGCGCTCGTGCACGCGCGCTTCTCGACCAACACTTTCCCGTCGTGGGAACTGGCGCATCCGTTCCGCTATCTCGCCCATAACGGCGAGATCAACACGCTCCGCGGCAACATCAACTGGATGATGGCGCGGCGCCACAACATGACCTCGAAGCTTCTGGGCGGCGATCTGGAAAAGCTGTGGCCGCTCATCGGCGACGGCAATTCCGATTCGGCGACGCTCGACAACTGCCTCGAGCTCCTGGTCGCGGGCGGCTATTCGCTGACCCATGCGCTCATGCTGATGATTCCCGAGGCATGGGCCGACAACCCGCTCATGGAAGCCAAGCGCCGCGCGTTCTACGAATATCACGCGGCGCTCATGGAGCCGTGGGACGGGCCCGCCGCGATCGCCTTCACCGACGGGCGCCAGATCGGCGCGACGCTCGACCGCAACGGCCTGCGGCCGGCGCGCTTCTGCCGTGACATCCGACGATCTCGTGGTGATGGCGTCGGAGGCGGGCGTGCTCGATCTTCCCGAAGAGCGCATCACCCGCAAATGGCGGCTCGAGCCGGGCAAGATGCTGCTCGTCGATCTCGAGCGCGGGCGCATCGTCGACGACGACGAGTTGAAGGCCGGGGTCGCCTCGGCCCATCCCTACCAGGCCTGGCTCGACCAGACCCAGATCAAGCTCGAGGCGCTGCCCGACGAAGTGACGCCGATGCCGCCGCCGCGCAGCGTGCTGCTCGACCGGCAGCAGGCCTTCGGCTACACGCAGGAGGATCTGCGCTTTTTCCTGAAGCCGATGGCGCTCTCGGCCGAGGATACGGTCGGCGCCATGGGCCGCGACACGCCCTTGGCCGTGCTGTCGGGCCGGCCGAAGCTGCTGTTCGACTATTTCCAGCAGCGCTTCGCGCAAGTGACCAATCCGCCGATCGATTCGACGCGCGAATTGCTGGTGATGTCGCTCGTCACGCTGGTCGGGCCGCGGCCTAATCTCTTGGACCTCGAAAGCGGCGGCAAGCACATCCGGCTCGAGCTGCACCAGCCGATCCTCACCAACGTCGATCTCGAGAAGATCCGGCGCATCGAGGACAATTCGCAGGGCAAGTTCAAGACCTACACGCTGTCGATCTGCTATCCCGCGGCCGACGGCGCTTCGGGCATGGCGGGCGCGCTCGACCGCATCTGCCGCAAGGCCGAGGAGGCGGTCCGCGCCGGCCACAACATCATCGTCCTCTCGGACCGCGCGGTCGATGCCGACACCATCGCCGTGCCCTCGCTGCTCGCGGTCGCGGCCGTGCATCATCAGTCTGATCCGCGGCGGCCTGCGCACCGAATCGGGCCTCGTCATAGAGACCGGCGAGGCGCGCCAGCTCCACGATTTCTGCCTCCTCGCCGGCTACGGCGCGGAAGCCATCAATCCCTATCTCGCGTTCGACACGCTCGCCGCCTTGGAGCGCGAGATGCAGGGCAAGCTCACGCCCGGCGAGGCGCAGGAGCGCTACATCAAGGCGGTCGCCAAGGGCATCCTCAAAGTGATGTCCAAGATGGGCATCTGCACGTTCCAGTCCTATTGCGGCGCGCAGATCTTCGATGCGGTCGGGCTCTCGAGCCTGTTCCTCGACAAGTATTTCAGCGGCACGACCTCGCCGGTCGAAGGCATCGGGCTCGAGGAGGTCGCCGAGGAAACCATGCGGCGCCACCGCCTTGCTTTCGGCGACGCGCCCAACTACCGCGAAGCGCTCGACGTCGGCGGCGAGCTCGCCTTCCGCGTCAACGGCGAGCGGCATGTCTGGACGTCCGACACCGTGTCGCTCCTGCAGCACGCGGTGCGCGGCAGCAATTACCGCAAGTTCAAGGAATATACCCGCCGCGCCGGCGAGCAGGACGAAGGCCTGATCTCGCTGCGCGGGCTCCTCGACTTCAAGTTCGAGGCCGATCCCATCCCGCTCGAGGAGGTGGAGCCGGCGTCGGAGATCGTGAAGCGCTTCGCCACCGGCGCCATGTCGTTCGGCTCGATTTCGTGGGAGGCGCATACCACCCTTGCCATCGCCATGAACCGCATGGGCGGCAAGTCGAACACGGGCGAGGGCGGCGAGGACCCGCAGCGCTACAAGCGCATGTCCGGCGGCGACTCGATGCGCTCGGCGATCAAGCAGGTGGCAAGCGGCCGGTTCGGCGTCAATGCCGAGTATCTCGTCAATGCCGACGTGATGCAGATCAAGATGGCGCAAGGGGCGAAGCCCGGCGAGGGCGGCCAGCTCCCCGGCCACAAGGTCGACGACTGGATCGCGCGCGTGCGCCATTCGATCCCGGGCGTGGGCCTCATCTCGCCGCCGCCGCACCACGACATCTACTCGATCGAGGATCTGCAGCAACTGATCCACGATCTCAAGAACGTGAATCCGCAGGGCGCGGTCAGCGTCAAGCTCGTCGCCGAGATCGGCGTCGGCACCATCGCCGCGGGCGTCGCCAAGGCCTATGCCGACCATGTCACCATCTCCGGACACGAAGGCGGCACCGGCGCTTCGCCGCTCACCTCGATCCATCACGCCGGCGAGCCGTGGGAGATCGGGCTTGCCGAGACGCACCAGACGCTCGTCCTGAACGGACTCCGGGGCCGCATCGCGGTCCAGGTCGATGGCGGCATCCGCTCGGGCCGCGACGTCGTGATCGGCGCGCTTTTGGGCGCGGACGAATTCGGCGTCGCCACGGCGGCGCTCGTCGCGGCCGGCTGCGTGATGATGCGCAAGTGCCATCTCAACACCTGCCCGGTCGGCGTCGCGACGCAGAATCCCGAGCTGCGGCGGCGCTTCAACGGCCGGCCCGAGGACGTCGTGACGCTCTTCCACTTCCTCGCCGAGGAAGTGCGCGAGACTGATGGCGAAGTTCGGCTTCCGCACCTTCAACGAGATGATCGGCCGCTCCGACAAGCTCATGATGCGCCGCGGCGTCAGCCACAAGAAGGCGCAGCGCGTCGATCTTTCGCGCGTGCTCTATCGCCCCGTGGTTCCGCCCGGCACGGCCACATATTGCTGCGAGACGCAGAACCACCGCCTCGAGCGCGCGCTCGACCACAAGATCATCGCCGCGGCGAAGCCTGCGCTCGAAGAGGGCGAGCGCGTCGCGCTCGCCTTGCCGATCCGCAACGTCAACCGCACCGTGGGCGCCATGCTGTCGGGCGAGGTGGCGCGGCGATACGGCGACGAAGGCCTGCCCGATGCGACGATCGCCGTGAAGTTCACCGGCACAGCGGGACAGAGTTTCGGCGCGTTCCTTGCGCGCGGCGTCGCCTTCGAGCTCGAGGGCGCCACCAACGACTATTGCGGCAAGGGCCTCTCGGGCGGCCGCATCGTGGTCTATCCGCCGCGCGAGAGCCTGCTCATCCGCGAGAAGAGCATCATCGTCGGCAACACCGTGCTCTACGGCGCGATCGCGGGCGAATGCTATTTCAGCGGCGTCGCGGGCGAGCGCTTCGCCGTGCGCAATTCGGGCGCCATCGCCGTCGTCGAGGGCGCGGGCTCGCATTGCTGCGAATACATGACCGGCGGCATCGTCGTCGTGCTCGGCGAAACCGGCAGCAATTTCGCCGCCGGCATGAGCGGCGGCGTCGCCTTCGTGCTTGACGAGCACGGCAATTTCGCCGAGCGCTGCAACCAGGCGATGGTCGATCTCGAGCCGATCGCCGACGAGGACGATGCGCTTGGCCGCGCTCGACGGCCGCTCCGGCGATCTCGAAAGCCACGGCCTCGTCGATATCGCGCACCAGATGACCGAGCGCGACGCGACGCTCTTGAAGCGCCTCGTCGCGCGCCATGCTTCCCTCACCGGCAGCCCGCGCGCCAAGCTCATCCTCGCCGCCTGGGACAGCTACCGCGCGCGCTTCGTCAAGGTGATGCCGATCGAGTATCGTCGCGCGCTGCAGAAGATGCAGTCGTCCGCCCGCACCACCGAGCGGCCTGACGTGAGCCTGGCGGTGGGCGTTTGACGCCATGGGCAATCCGACCGGCTTCCTCGAGTTCGTCCGGCGCGAACGCTCCTACGCCGCGGTCGACGAGCGGCTGAAGCACTGGCGCGAATTCACCAAGCCGCTGCCCGAGGACGAGTTGCGGCACCAGGGCGCGCGCTGCATGGATTGCGGCACGCCGTTCTGCCACCACGCCTGCCCGGTCAACAATCTCATTCCCGACTGGAACGACCTCGTCTATCAAGTCGGATATGAGGGCGGCGCTCGTCGCGCTGCACCAGACCAACAATTTTCCGGACTTCACCGGCCGCATTTGTCCTGCGCCGTGCGAGGCGTCGTGCACCTTGAACCTGATCGAGCAGCCGGTCACGATCAAGACCATCGAGCACGCGATCGTCGAGCGCGGCTGGGCCGAAGGCTGGATCGAGCCGTTCGTCGCTTCGCATCACAGCGGCAAGCGCGTCGCCGTGGTGGGCTCGGGCCCCGCCGGGCTTGCGTGCGCGCAGCAACTCGCGCGCGCCGGCCACGCCGTCGCCGTCTATGAGAAGGCGTCGCGCATCGGCGGCCTGCTGCGCTACGGCATCCCCGACTTCAAGATGGAGAAATTCACGATCGACCGCCGCATCGCCCAGATGCGCGCCGAGGGCGTCGAGTTCCATCCCAACAACCATGTCGGCGTGTCGCTCCCGGTCGAGCGGCTGATGCGCGAGTACGACGCCGTCGTGTTCGCGATCGGATCCGAGCGGCCGCGCGATCTGCCGCTGCCGGGCCGCGAGCTCGCCGGCATTCACTATGCGATGGAGTTCCTGACGCAGCAGAACCGCCGCGTCGCCGGCGACAAGCTCGACGAATCGCAGGCGATCATGGCGACCGGGCAGAACGTGCTGGTGATCGGCGGCGGCGACACCGGCTCCGACTGCATCGGCACCTCGAACCGGCACGGTGCGCGCTCGGTGACGCAGATCGAGATCCTGCCCATGCCGCCCGAGCACGAGGACAAGCTGCTCACCTGGCCCGATTGGCCGATGAAGCTCCGCACCTCGAGCTCGCACGAGGAAGGCGTCGAGCGCGACTGGGCGGTCGGGACCAAATCATTCATCGGGCGCGACGGCCACGTCACCGGCGTCGAGCTGGCGCGGCTCGAATGGCGCAAGGGCAACGACGGCCGCATGGAGATGCAAGAGGCGCCCGGCAGCAATTTTCAGATCAAGGCCGATCTCGTGCTGTTCGCGATGGGCTTCGTCCATCCCGAGCACAAGGGCGCGGTCGAGCAGCTCGCGCTCGCGCTCGATCCGCGCGGCAATCTCAAGGCCAATACCGACGACTACCGCACCTCGGTCGACAAGGTGTTCGCTGCCGGCGATGCGCGGCGCGGCCAGTCGCTGGTGGTGTGGGCCATCAGGGAAGGCCGCCAGTGCGCCCGCGCGGTCGATGAATACCTGATGGGACACTCGGACTTACCGCGCTGACGCGCAGTCTCCATGACAAGGCGCTCTTGGTGTCACGCTCGCTGAAAATCCTCGTCCCTGCCGTTCTGGCGCTGGGCTCCTGCACCGTCGGCCCGGATTTCACGCCGCCTGCGGGACCGGCCGAGAATGCCCTGACGCCAGACCATGCCGCCGACCGGGCCGCGGGCGATCAGCATTTCGCAATCGGGCAGAAGATCACGGGCGACTGGTGGATGCTCTTCCGCTCCGACGCTCTCACCGCCACGCTCGAGCAGGCGGTTGCCGGAAGCCGCACCATCGCCGCCGCGCGCGCAACGCTCGCCGCCGCCGAGGAATTGGTCAACCAGGCGACCGCCGGCCTCTATCCGCAGATCGACCTGAACACCGGCGCGACGCGGCAGCACATCAACGGCGCGCAATTCGGCCTGCCCAAGCTTCCGCCGCAGTTCCCGCCCTATTCGAACCTGTTCCACGTCGGCGGCACGGTGAGCTACGCGGTCGATGTGTGGGGCGAGACGCGGCGCTCGATCGAATCGAGCGAGGCGCTTGCCCAAGCCCAGGATTACGAGCTCGACGCGGCATATCTTTCGCTCACCGGCAATGCGGTGATGGAGGCTCTCACCCTGGCCTCGCTGCGCGCGCAGTCTGCGACGGTCGACAGCATCATCGCCGACGACGTGACGAACCTCCGCCTCGTCGAAACCGAGGTGCGCGCCGGCGTGGCGACCCAGCTCGACATCGAGACCGCGCAGAGCCAGCTTGCGAGCGACCGCACGCTGCTGCCGCCGTTGCGCCAGCAGCAGGATGTGGCGCGCCATGCGCTGGCCGTGCTGGCGGGCCGGGCGCCGGGCGACTGGGCGCCGCCCGATTTCGATCTCGAGGCGCTGACGCTCCCGGCCGAGCTGCCGCTCAGTCTCCCGTCCGATCTCGCGCGCCAGCGCCCGGACATTCTGGCGGCCGAGGCCGAGTTGCACTCCGCCAATGCCACGATCGGCGTCGCCACGGCGCAGCTCTATCCCAGCATCTCGCTGACCGGCGCGCTGTCGCAGCAGGCGATCTCGACCGACACGCTGTTTCACGGCGTGAGCGATATCTGGTCGATCGGCGGCGACCTGGCCTATCCGCTGTTCCACGGCGGCGCGCTCGAGGCCCAGCGCCGGCGCGCCGAGGACAATTTCAACGTGGCGCTCGCGACCTACGAGCAGACCGTGCTGGTCTCGTTCGGGCAGGTCGCCGACGTGCTCGACGCGCTGCAGCACGATGCCGAGCTGCTTGCCGAGCAGCAGGCCGCGCTATCGTCCGCGCAAACCTCGCTCGATCTCACACGGCGCGCCTATTCGCTGGGCAGCGTCGGCATCGTCCAGGTGCTGGACGCGCAGCGCCTCGTCGAGCAGGCGCGGCTCGGCTTCGTGCGCGCCCGCGCCCAGCGCTATCTCGACACGGCGCAGCTGTTCGTGGCGCTGGGCGGCGGCTGGTGGACCTGGCGCGCGCACGAAGCCGCCCCGCCCGAAGCGAAGTAAACGCAACCTGCGTCCTTCCGGCTTGAAAACGTACGCATAGTGTGCTTTATTATGCGTACATCAAGCCAGGAGTTGCAGATGGCATCGGACGCACAGATCGCGGCCAACCGCCGCAACGCCGAGAACAGCACCGGCCCGCGCACGCCCGAGGGCAAGGAGCAGTCGCGCCGCAATGCGCTGCGCCACGGGCTTGCCGCCGAGCATATTTTGCTCGTGGACGAGGACCCCGAGGATTTCCGCCGCTTCAACGAGGCGATGCGGCAGGCGCTCGATCCGGTCGGCGAGGCGGAAGACGTGCTCGCCGACCGCATCGTGCTCGGCAACTGGCGCCTGCGCCGGGTGTGGCGGACCGAGGCCGCCGCGATCAACGAGGAAGCGATCCGCAACGCGCACGAGCACGCGCGCGAGGAGATGCGCGAGCACGTGCTGGCCGAGCTGCAGGAAAACCCGCCCGAGCCGCCCAAAGACCGGAAACCGTGGGAGCCGCCGCCGACCCTCGCCTCCATCGCCTACGACGTGGTGCGCAACCTCACGAACGCGCAGATCGAGGAAGCCGTCACCTCGCAAGGCGACGCGCCGCCGCGGGCCGAGCGCGAGCCGCAAAAACCGGATACCCCGGCCTGGCCCGAGCAGCGCATGACGGCGCTGTCGCGCTACGAAGCCGCGATCGAGCGCGCCCTCCACCGCGCCACCATCGCGCTCGAGCGCCTCCAGGCCCGCCGCCGCGAGGCGGAAGCGCCTGCGCTCGAAGCCGCCATGCCGCTGACGCGCCAGCAGCGCCGCGCAAATCGCAAATTCGCGGAACGAACCCAATTTGCGGCCCCGCCGCCGCGCCCTCAAGACGCGCAAAACGCGACCGCGCCGCCGTAACCCCCCACCCCAACCCTCCCCCTCGATGGGGGAGGGGGTTTTGCGGGAAATTTAATTGCGAATACAAGTAATCTCTCCCCCCTTGAGGGGGAGGGCAGGGTGGGGGGTGCGCCCCGCGCCTGACGGGGTGCGCTCAAGGCTGCAGCAAAATCTTTCCCAGCACCGCGCCGCTCTCCAAGAGCTCGTGCGCGCGCTGCGCCTCGCTGAGCTTCAGGCGGGCGAAGATGCGCGGGCGCAACTGGCCCTTCGCCAGCATGTCGATCAAGTCCCGCATGCCGGCGCGGCGCTCGTCCGGCATGCGATCCCAGGCATGGATGCTGAAGGTCCGGATCGCCGGCGAGATGCCGCCGAGCTTGCGCATCTCGGCAAGCACGTCGCCCCAGTTGCGCCCGCCGAGCCCGCCATAGATCACGAGCATCCCCATGGGCGCCAGAAGCGCGAGATTGCCGGCGACCGTCGGGCCGCCGACCGGGTCGATGATGAGATTGACGGCGCGCCCGCCGGCGACGGCTTTCCCCCGCGGCGCCACGACGACCTCGTGCGCGCCGAGTTCGCGCGCGAACGCGGCCTTTTCCGCGCTGCTGACGACGCTGACGATCTTGAGCCCCCAGACGAGCGACAGGTCGATGAGCGCGTTGCCCATGCCGCCCGCGGCGGCATAGATGAGGATGCTGTCGCCCTCGCGCACGCGCGCGGCGTCGCGCAGCATGTGATATGCCACCTGGTAGTTGGCGAGCGTCGCCGCCGCCTCGAGATCGACGCCGTCGGGGAGAACGAAGGTCGCCTCCGCCGGGGTCGCAATATATGCGGCGTAATGCCCGCCGCGATGGCTGCGCTCGCGCGCCGAGGCGACGACATGCTGGCCGACCCTGCGCTCGGTCACGCCGGCGCCGAGCCGCTCGATGACGCCGCTCATCTCGGTGCCGGGCGTGGCGGGAAGCGGCGGCATCCAGTTGTAGCTGCCGGCGCGGATCAGCGTGTCGGGAATGCCGACGCCGATCGAATGCGCCCGCACCAGCACTTCGCCCGGCCTGGGATCCGGGATCGGCGCCTCGACGCACGTGAGCACGCTGGGCGGGCCGGGCGTCTCGAATACAATGCGCTGCATGGGGCGTCTTCCTCGCGGGCCTTTGCCGGCCCAGTCTAGCGCGCTATAGACCCGAGCGCGTCAGGGAGGCGGCGATGCCACGAGACAGCGAGCGCGGACGCGGCGGCGGCGGCCAGGCGCGCAACGTGCTGGGCACGCCGCTCGAGACCTGTTCAACGAAGCCGATGACCGGGTTCTTCCGCAACGGCTGCTGCGATACGAGCCCGCAGGATTTCGGCAGCCACACGGTGTGCGTCGTCGCCACGGCGGAGTTCCTCGAATTCTCGAAATCCTCCGGCAACGACCTTTCGACGCCGATCCCGGCCTATCATTTTCCCGGCGTGAAGCCGGGCGACCGCTGGTGCCTCTGCGCGCCGCGCTGGCAGGAGGCGCTCGACGCCGGCCGCGCGCCGCGCGTCGTGCTGCGCGCCACGCACGAAGGCGCGCTGCAACACTGCTCGCTCGCCGATCTGAAGCGGCTCGCGATCGATCTGTCCTGACCCGGATCAGGGCCGTCGCCAGGCGCCGCCCCGCCCCCAGCGGCGCCGCCACGAGATGTACGAGCGCAACCAATATCCCGCGGCGAAGACCGCGACGTAGCTGACGACCACCAACAAGTCCATCCACCATCCCCAATAGCGACGAAGGGTGAACGATGGCGCGGCCGGAATGGCGCCTGCTGACGCAAGGCGCGGGCCGATCGCGCGCCGTTCGCGCCCTGGTTCGCCGCCCCGCCCGCGTTGACAGGCCCCGCCGCTGCGCATTAGCTGGTCCTTCGTCGAACGCGGCATCGCGCAAGGGGGAATCATGGCGGCGGCAAGTTGGCCTGGCGGCAAGCGCATCGCCATCCTGGTGAGCGTACTTCTCGAAAACTGGAGCGAAGGGCGCTCGCCCACATATTTCCCGCGCACGACGCCGCTGAAGCCCGGCGCCATCGACCATGGCGGCATCGAATGGTCGCATTACGGCGGCCGCGAGGGCGTGTGGCGGCTTTTGCGCGTGCTCGACCGCGCCGGCGTCAAGGCGACGCTCTTCGCCAACGCCCTCTCGATCGAGCTTTATCCCCATGCTGCGCGCGCCGCGCTTGCCGCGGGACACGATCTCGGCGCGCATTCCTATGCGCAGGACCAATACCTCTCCGATCTCAAGCCCGACGAGCAGCAGGCCCTGATCCGCCGCGTGCTCGACATTTTCGCGCGCGTCACGGGCCGGCGCCCGACCGGCTGGGTCAGCAATGTCTACAGCGCCACGCCCGAGACACCCGGGCTTTTGCTGCGCGAGGGCGTCCGCTGGTACGCCGACGCGCTCGACTGCTCGCTGCCCAAGCTCGAGACGACGCAAGCCGGCGAGATCGTCGCGCTGCCATGGTGCGAATTCGTCGACAACCGGGTGCTGCGCGCGAGCCCGCGCGACTTCTACGAGGTGTACAAGGACAGCTTCGACTATCTCTACGACGCCGAGCCGATGGCTCTCATCCATATCGCGCTGCACAGCCATTTCGGCGGCCGCCCGCTCATCGCCGCGCAGTTCGAGAAGCTGCTGCGCTATTTCGCAGGATTCTCCGACGTCTGGATGGTGCGGCACGACGAGCTCGCGGAATGGTTCCGCGCCGCCCGGCCGGGCGATCTTTCCTACGCCAAGCGCTTCTTCGCCGCGAGCGGAGGCAAGACATGACCCAGCCGCTCAACCGGCCGCGCATGCTGACGCACGGCACGCTCGAGTGCCGCAGCCTCGCCGCATCGCGCCCGTTCTACGAGGAATTTCTGGGGCTCGACTGCGTCCACCATGCGCCCCGCGCGATGATGCTGCGCAAGGGCGGCTATTGGGCGATCGTCTGCCTCGAGGCGGGCGAGCGGGTGCGGCCGCTGCGCGTCGGCAACCACTGGGGCATCGACATGGACTCGCGCGCCGATGTCGACCGCGCGCATGCCTTGGCCGTGGAGCACAAGGAGCGCTACGGCATCCAGAAAGTGACGAAGATCACCGACAACCACGGCACCTACGGCTTCTATTTCATGGACCGCGACGGCAACTGGTGGGAATTCCAGTATGCCGGCGAAGGACAGGGTACGGGCGACGGCCGCTACGACCGGCATTTCGCGCGCGGCGACATTCCCGACGAGCCGCGCCGCAGGGGGCGCGCCGCGGCGGGAGAAACCCCGTGAAGCTCGTCACCATCGCCGCACCCCCCGGCGGCCGCGCCGGCGTTCTCGTCGGCGAGGACGTGCTCGATTTCGCGCTCGCCCGCGACATCCTGCCGCTTGCCGGGTGGGTTCCTGCGGCGATGCCGGATCTCCTCGCCGGCGGCGCCGAGGGACTCGATCTCGTCCGCCGCCTCGTCGAGCGCATAGCGGCGGGGCGCGAGGAGATCGCGCCGCGGCTGCGCACGGCCGGCGCCTTGAAGCCGCTCGCCGCGGTTGCGCTTCTGGCGCCCGTGCCGCGGCCCGGCATCGTTCTCTCGCACGGCCGCGCCTACAACAGCCATCTCGCGGAAATGCAGAGCGAGGGCGAGAAAGAGCCGCATGCCTTCATGAAGAACGCGAACGCCATCATCGGCCCCGGCGCGCCCATCGTGCTTCCGCCGCAATGCCCGGCGATGGTCGATCTCGAAGGCGAGTTCTCGATCGTGTTCGGCGCGCCGTGCCACAATCTCGATGCTTCCGAGGTGATGGCGACGGTCGCCGGCTATACGCTCATCAACGACGTCTCGGCGCGCGATTGGGTCGAGAATTTCCGCGCGACGCGCGATCCCGACCTCAATCGCATGGGCAAGCAGCTTCCCACATTCTGCCCGATGGGGCCGGCGATCGCGACCAAGGACGAGATTCCCGACCCGCACGATGTGCGCATGGTGACGACGCTCGGCGGCAAGGTGATGCAGGACGCGCACACCTCCGACCTGATCTGGCGCATTCCCGAGCTCATCGAATTTTTCGCGCGCTGGTACCGCTTTTTGCCGGGCGACATTCTGACCACCGGCTCGCCCGCCGGCGTGGGCTATGGAAGAAAACCCAGGGTCTTCATGCGGCCGGGCGACACCGTCACGGTGACTGTCGATCGCATCGGCACGCTCGCAAACCCGGTCCGCGCGGCTGCCGCGTAGGCGTCAGCGCTTTTCCGCCACCATGTCGATGAGGGCCGACATGCCGCTATGGCCCGCGCCTTCGGCGATCGGGTCGTCATGCGCGCGCAGGTGCAGGATGGTCATGTCGGCAAAGACGCGCCGCAGCAATTCCTCGGTGTACATGTTCTCGGCTGCGGGCGGCCCGCCGGTCTTGTAGGCGAGCTGCTCCGGGCGATAGCCCTGCAGCAGCAAGAGCCCGCCGGGCTTCAGAGCCGTCACGAAGCCGCGCAGGATCGCCTCGCGCTCGGGCGCCGGGGCGAACTGGATCATGATGGCGGCGACGATGTCGTAGCTCTCGGGCGCGGCGCGCCACTGCCGCAGATCGGCCAGCTCGGTGCGCAGCGGGACGCCGAAACGCGCCGCGAGTTTCCGGGCCTTCTCCTGGGCCGCGGGCGAGAAATCGAGCGACGTCACGTCGAGCCCCTGGCGCGCGAGCCACACGCCGTTCCGCCCTTCGCCGTCGGCCGGGACGAGCGCTTTTTGCCCTGGCTTCAGGCGATGCACTTGCGCGGCAAGGAATGTGTTGGGTTCGGTGCCAAAAACGTAATCGGGCGCGGAGAAGCGCGTGTTCCAGCGCTGGTATTCGGGGTCGCTCGCGGTCATCGCAATGCCTCTGTGCTAGGGTCGCCCGGCAAAGGAAAGGAGGCGCCATGGACAAGGAAGTGATCAGGGCCGACGTACCCGAAACCGGCGGGCCGTTCAACATGTGCGTGCGCTATGGCGACATGTTCTTCATCTCGGGCCTGCCGCCGTTCGAGGAGGAATTTTGCGCGCGGCTGCGCCAGGCGCGCGCATCCGGGCAGCCGATCCCGCCGTTTCCGAACATCCCGTTCGAGCGCCAGGTCGAAATCGTGATGGACCACATGAAGAAGCTCGTGGAGGCGGCGGGCTCGAACATGGATTGCCTTCTGAAGGTGATCGTCTGGCTCAAGGACCAGTCGCAGCAGGAAAGTTTCGACCGCATCTATCGCCGCTATTTCACGAGTGCCGCGACGCTTCCGGCGCGCACGCGCATGCAGGCCGGCCGCACGCCGATGGATTGCGGCCTCGAAATCGAGGCGATCGGCTATGTGCCGAAAAGCTAGCGTGCGTCCGGCCCAACGACGGGATTGGAGAGCGTGCCGATGACGGCCGCGCTCACCGTCACCGTGTCGCCCGGGCGCAGGAAAATCTTGGGCTCGCGGCCGTAGCCCACGCCTGCGGGCGACCCGGTCGTGATCACATCGCCCGGCCGCAGCAGGTAGAAGCGCGAATAGTACGCGATGAGCTGCGCCACGTTGAACACCAGATCGTTGGTGTTGGCGGACTGCATGACCGTGCCGTTGACGCGCGTCTCGATCGCCACGTCGTGCGGGTCGGGGATCGCGTCGCGCGTGACGAGCGCCGGCCCCATCGGGCAGAAGGTCGGGAATTGCTTGCCGAGGATGTTGTGCTCCCAGGCCATGATCGGCCCCATCGTGCCGGACGATTTGGCGATGGGCGCGACCCAGTCGCGCGCCGACACGTCGTTGACGAGCGTATAGCCCGCGACATGATCGAGCGCGTCCTGCTCGGCAACGCAATGGCACGGCTTGCCGATGACGGCGCAGAATTCGCCTTCCCAATCGACCATGCCGGGATTCGACGCCGGCAACCGGATCGCGGCGCCCGGGCCGACGATCGCAGCCGCGCTCTTGGCGAAATGCGCCGGGGTCGCGGGCGGCGCCGACTTCATCTCCTTCAGATGCGCGTGATAGTTCATGCCGCAGGACAGGATGAACCCCGGATCGAGGATCGGCGCCAGAAGCCTCGCCTTGTCGCGCGGCATGAGCGCGCCCGTCTCGCGCAGGCGCTGGGTAAGCGCGGCGCTCGCCGCCACCTGATCGACGATGCGCCGGATGAGCGTCACGCCCTCATCGCCACTCGCCAGAATGCCGCGCAGCGAGTGCGGCAGGACGCCTGCCGCCGGTAGGGATTCCTCGATGCTGCCGAGATCGAGGATTTCGCCGCCCAATCCGACCGCGGCGGCGCTGTGGTGGCGGGCGTTCTCGATCGTGTAGAGGTGCATCTTGCGCCCCTCAGCCGACGCGGCGGAAGCCGCGCGGAAAATCGTGCATGCGCCGTGCGCCGGTCTCGGTCACCAGCACCAGCTCGCCGGTCTGCACGCCGGCGCGGTCGTCGCGGGTGATGACGTTCGGCTGGATCACCATCATCATGCCGGGCGCGAACGCGTAGTCGGGAATGGGGCCCGACGGGCGGCTTTTCGAGCCCAGCACCGGCGGCAGATAGCCGCCGCCATAGCCGTGCACGATGTCGTCGTTCGTGGTGAAGCCCGCCTCCTCGATGATGCGCGAGGCGGCGACGAGATCGGCCGGCTTGGCGCCGGGGCGGACGGCGGCGAACATCGCCTCGAACGCCGCGTCCGCCGCCGCGTGCAGGTCGCGGTAGAGCTGCGTCGGCTCGCGGCCGACGGCAAAGCTGCGCAGCACCTGGCCGGAATGGTCCCAGAAGGCGCCGCTGATCTCGGTGGTGACGACATCGCCCGGCGCCACGCGCCGCGTCGAGGGATATTGCGCCGGCACGCACAGGTTCGGATCGTCCATTGGCGTGACGCCGATGAAGTGGATGACGTTGGTGCCGCCATGCGGGAGCCACGCGCCCTCGATGATGGCGCCCAACTCGCGCTCGCTGAGGCCCGGCCGCAACTGGCGCTCGAGCGCGGCGATGCCGAGATCGCAGAAATGCGCGCCGATGCGGAACCACAGGATCTCCTCGGCCGACTTCACCATGCGCAATCGGATATAGGCTTGGTTCAGGTCCTTGATGCGGCCGAACGCGTTGCCGAGCGCTTCGTAGCCGCGAAAGCCCAGCGGGCCGATGATTCCGACCCGGTCGCGCCGCGCGCCGCGGCGCTCGAGCTCGGCAATGGCGCAGCCGACCGCCGACTGGTCGCCCCATTCGACCTGCGCCTCTGCGAGCCGCCGCGCCTGGACGATGTGGTTGTGGTAGTGGATATAGAGGCAGTCGCGTTTCCCCGGCGTATGGACGCCCGCGGCCTCGGTCAGCACCGGCCATTGCGTGAGATACTGGATGATGTTGCCGGTGCGGTTCACCCCGTAGATCAGCAGGTGATCGATCTCGGCCGCGCGCATCGCCGCCGCTATCGCCTCGCGCCGGCGCGCCATCTCGGCGGGCGAGAAGCGCGGAAATTCTTGCTCGACAATCGCGCGCAATTCGGGCGCGAGGCTTTCCGGCGCGAGCGGGCGCAGCGTTTCCGGCATGGTGCCTCCCTCGGGTCTTGCGCAGCGATTAGGCGGCGTTCTGCGCGGCTTGGCAAGACGGCGTCTTGCGAGACCGCTGCGCCGGGCTAAGATCGTTCGCGACAGAACTCGAACGAGGAGGGAGATTTATGGCCATCACGATGTATTCCGCGTCGGTGCCGGTGTTCCTGCAGCTCCTGGGCGGCTTGAAGGGCGTGCTCGAGAAGAGCGAGGCGGCATGCCAGGCGAAGAAGCTCGATCCCAACGTGGTCCTCAACCTCAGGCTTTATCCCGACATGTTCACGCTCCAGCGCCAGGTGCGCCAGGCGTGCGAACATGCCTTGGGCGCGGGCCGCGCCGCGAGCGTCGAAGTGCCGAAATTCCCCGAGCTCGACAACAGCTTCGAGGAGATGAAATCGCGCATCGACAAGACCGTCGACTTCCTCAAGACGCTGAAGCCGGCGCAGCTCGACGGCAAGGACGACTCGCAGATCACCGTCACCGTCGGCGGCCAGCCGCGCCCGTTCAAGGCGCAGAACTACCTCTATCACCTGGCGATGCCGAACTTCTATTTCCACACCACCACGGCCTACAACATCCTGCGCGAGCTCGGCATCGAGATCGGCAAGCGCGACTTCATGGGCCAGATGCCGTCCTAGAAGATTGCTTCGCTTCGCTCGCAATGACAGGTCTCTCTGTCATTGCGAGGAGCGAAGCGGCGAAGCAATCCCCGCGCTATTTGTTCAGGTGGTTGTACACCTTGTCGAAGGTGGCGATCTTCCTGTTGACGAGCTCGCCCGAGGCCTTGTCGCGCTCGATCTGAAAGATATAGATCGGCTGCACCACTTCGCGCGTGTCGGGATCGATCGAAATGTGCCCGCGCGGCGTGTCGAACGACAGCGTCTTGAACGCCGCCATCGCCGTGTCGCCGTCGATCTTGCCGTCGAGCTTTTGGATGACGCGGTAGATCCCCTCCATCCCGGCATAGGCCGAGGCCGACATGAAGTCGGGATGAAGCCCGGTGCCGAAATATTTCGTGTAGTCGGCGACGTATTTCTTGTTCTGCGGCGTATCGAGCGTCCAGGCATAGTTCTGCACGGTATAGGCGCCGATCTCGGCATCGCTTGTGGCGCGCGCCGCGGCGGGCGATTGCTGGAACAGGTCGGTCGCGCCCAAAAGCTTCGTGCCGGCGGCCTTGAGCCCGGTCTGGACATAGAGCTTGGCGAATTCCTCGGACTGCTTGGTGCTGGCGAGGAACAGGAAGATCGCCTCAGGCTTCTCGTCGGCGATGCGCTGCACGTAAGGCGCGAAGTCGAGCCCTTGGAGCGGCACACCCATCTCGCCGGTGATCTGCCCGCCGGCGGCGGTGTAGGCTTTCTTGAAGCCGTCGCCGGCGGCGTGGCCCGCGACATAATCCGACACCACGACATAGCACTTCTTGACGCCGCTCTGGTAAACCCACTTGCCGAACACCGTCTCGAGCGCCTCGAGCGTCGAGGCGAAGCGCACGAAATAGGGCGAGGTGTCGGTGACGCTGAGCGTCGCCGCATTCATGATGACGGAAGGCTTCTTCGCCGCGGTGATGAGCGGCGCCATCGCGAACGCGGTCGGGCTGAAATCGATGCCGGCGATGAAATCGACCTTGTCGCGCACGATCAGCTCTTGCGCCAATTGCTTCGCCCGCTCGGCATCGGGGCCCGCCTGGTCGCGCTTCAGGATCTCGATCTTCTTGCCGTCGACCTTGTCGCCGTGCTCGCGCATATAGGTCTCGACGCCGTTGCCGATCTGCTGGCCGAAATCGCCGAACTGGCCCGAGAACTGGTCGAGCAGACCGATCTTGATGGTGCCTTGGGCGTGCGCCCCCGGTGCGAGCGCCGCGCCCGCGATGACGGCGGCGGACAAAATGACCTTGCCGTACGTCTTCATGCGATCTCCCCCATTTATGGCGGAAGCATGCGGCGTTTTGCCCGCCGCTTCAAGCGCGTGGATCAGCCCCAGATCGCCGCCGCCGCTTCCATCACGCGGCGCAGCTTCTGCTCCTCGTCGTCGGCGCTGAAGCGCGCGGTCGTAAAGGTACTGGCGAAGCCGCATTGCGGGCAAAGCCCGATCTGGTCCATGTCGATGAAGCGCGCGGCCTCCTCGACGCGGCGCTTCAGCGCATCGACCGGCTCGAGCGCGCGCAGCTTCGTGCTGACGAGGCCGAGGATCGCCATCTTGCCCTTCGGCAGGAAACGCAGCGGCGCGAAATCGCCGGCGCGCGGCGTGTCGTATTCGAGGAGATAGCCGTCCAGGTCGAGTCTTTGGAAGACGCGCTCGGCGATGGGCTCATAGCCGCCGGACGCCATGCCCTGGCCGGTATTGCCGCGGCACATGTGCATCGTGACCGTCATGTTGGCGGGGCGCCCCTGCACGATCGCGTTCACCGCATCGACATAGAAATCGACGTTGGTGTCGGGGGATTCGCCGCGCGCCTCGACCCGCGCGCGGTTCTTCGGATCGCACAGCACCGGGATCGCGCATTCGTCGATCTGCACATAAGTGCAGCCGAGGCGCGCGAGATCGGCAAGCTCGGCGCGATAGATCGCGACGATATCCGCCATATAGGCGTGCCGGTCGCGATAGACATCCCGGTCGAGCGCCGCGTCGCCCGCCTGATGATGCGCCATCGACGGCGAGGGGATGGTCGCCTTGGGCACGCCCTTCGCCAGGTCCTTGAAGAAGGCGAATTCCTGCGCGACGAGCGGCTTCTTGCGCGTGAGGCGCGCCGTCACACGCGGAACCGGGCGCGTGTCGGTGACGGTGCCGTCGTCCTGCGTGAACTTGAACGTGCCGGGAATCGTCTCGCGCGCGAGGCCCTCGACCAATTCGCGAAACACCAGCATCCATTGCTCGCGCCGGAATTCGCCGTCGGTGGTCGAGGGCAGCCCGATCCGGTTCTGCATCGCGACGATAGTGCGGATGCAGTCGTCCTCGATCGCGGCAAGCTCGGCGTGCGGCAGCTTGCCTTGCGTCCACGCCTGGCGCGCGGTGCGCAGCCGCTCGGGCCGGACGAAGCTGCCGACATGCTCGGCGCGGAACGGCGGGCGGGCGCGCTCGCTCACGGTGCATCTCCGAAGAGCCCGCCCGCGCGCGCCAGTGCGCGCAGGTGATGATCGGCGTCGCCGAACATCGGGTCGATCATCGCCAGCCGCTTCATGTAATGCCCCGCCTTGTATTCCATGGTCATGCCGATGCCGCCGTGCAGCTGGACCGCCTGCTGCGACACGAACCGGCCGGAGCGGCCGATCTGCACCTTCGCGGATGCCATCGCGCGGGCGCGCCCGGCATCGTCATTATCGCCTGCCATCATCGTCGCGAACAGCGCCATGCTGCGCGCCTGTTCCTGCGCGATCAGCATTTCGGACGCGCGATGCTGCAGCACCTGGAAGCTGCCGATCGGCACGCCGAACTGGCGCCGCGTCTTGAGGTACTCGACCGTGAGGGCGGTCAGCTCCGCCATGGCGCCCACGGCTTCGGCGCAAAGCGCGGCGATCGCGTCCTCGGCGACGCGGCGAACGATGGCGAAGCCCGCGCCCGGCGCGCCGATCGCGGCATCGTCCGGCACGCGCACCCCGGCCAGAGTCACCTCCGCCGCGCGGAAAGAATCCTGCGTCGGATAGGCGCGGCGCGACACGCCCGGGGCATTGCCATCGACGAGAAAAAGCGCGATGCCGTCCGGATCGCGCGGGGCCCCGCCGACGCGGGCCGAGACGACCAAACGATCGGCCGCCCCGCCGTGCAGTACCAGCGTCTTCTCGCCGTCGAGCAGCCACGCAGCGCCGTCGCGCCGCGCCGTCGCCTGGACATAGGCCAGGTCGTAGCGCGCCTCGCGCTCGGCATGGGCGAAGGCCAGTATCGTCTCGCCGCGCGCGATCGCCGGCACGAGACCGGCGCGCTGGCGCTCGCTCGCGCCGTGCCTGAGCGCGCCGCCCGCCAGCACCACGCTCGCAAGATAAGGCTCCACCGCAAGCGCGCGGCCCATCGCCTCCATCACGATCATGGTCTCGACCGCGCCGCCGCCGAAGCCGCCCTCGGCCTCGGCGAAGGGCAGGCCCAAAAGCCCCAATTCGGCATAGCGCCGCCACATCTCGCGGCTGAACCCGTCCGGGCTTGCGACGAAACTCTTGCGCTTCTCGAAGGCGTAATGGTCGGCCATGAGGCGGCCGACGCTGTCCTTCAGCAGGCTTTGCTCTTGCGACAGGTCGAAATCCATCGCGCTCAGAGCCCCAGGATCGCCTTGGCGATGATGTTCTTCTGGATCTCGTTCGAGCCGCCATAGATCGAGATCTTGCGCCAGTTGAAATAGGTGGGCGCGATCGGTGCGGCCCAATCGGGTCCGACTGGCGGCTCGTTGGCGCCCGCGGTTTCCGGCGCATAGGGCAGCGCATAGGGACCGACGATCTCGAGCAGCAGCTCCGAGACCGCCTGTTGTATTTCCGCGCCCTTGATCTTGAGGATCGAGGAATAGGGATCGGGTTTTTTCGCGTCGCGGCTGCGCTCGGCTGCGACGACGCGCAGCTGCGTCATCTCGAGCGCCTTCAATTCGATCTCGAGCGCGGCCAGTTTCTCGCGAAAGCGCTCGTCCTCGATGATCGGCCGGCCGCCGTCGCGCGTCATCGACGCGAGCTCGCGGATGCGGCGGATGCGCTCCTTGGAATAACCGACGCGCGCGATCCCGGTGCGCTCGTTGCCGAGCAGGAACTTGGCGTAATCCCAGCCCTTGTTCTCGGCGCCGATGCGGTTTTCGACCGGCACCTGCACGTCGTCGAAGAACACTTCGTTGACCTCGGCACCGCCGTCGATGGTGACGATCGGCCGCACGGTGATGCCCTTGGTGCGCATGTCGATGAGGAGGAAGGTGATGCCTTCCTGCTTCTTGCCTTGGCTGTCCGTGCGCACGAGGCAGAAAATCCAGTCGGCATATTGCGCCATCGTCGTCCAGATTTTCTGGCCGTTGACGATGTAATGGTCGCCCTCGCGCTTCGCCGCGGTCTTGAGCGAGGCGAGATCGGATCCGGCGCCCGGCTCGGAAAAGCCCTGGCACCACCAATCGTCGAGATTGGCGATGCGCGGCAGGAAGCGGCGTTTCTGCGCCTCGTTGCCGAAGGCGACGATGACCGGGCCCACCATCGCGACGCCGAACGGCAGCGGCGCCGGCGCCGGCGCCTGTTGCAGTTCATCCTGGAAAATATATTGCTGCACCGGCGTCCAGTTCTGGCCGCCCCATTCGGCCGGCCAATGCGGCACGGCCCAGCCCTTCTCGTTGAGGATGCGCTGCCAGCGGACGATGTCGTCCTTCTCGAGGCGCCTGCCCTCGACCATCTTGCGGCGGATCGATGCGGGAAGCGACGTGCGCATGAAATCGCGCACCTCGTCGCGGAACGCGATCTCGTCTGCGGTGAAGCGCAGGTCCATCTTGCCCTCACGCGATCTCGAAGAGCCCGGCCGCGCCCTGGCCGCCGCCGATGCACATGGTGACGACGGCATAGCGCACGCCGCGGCGCTTCCCCTCGATGAGCGCATGCCCCGTCATGCGCGCGCCGCTCATGCCATAAGGGTGCCCGATCGCGATCGCGCCGCCATCGACATTGAGGCGCTCCATCGGCAAGCCCAACCGGTCGCGGCAATAGATCACTTGGCTCGCGAACGCCTCGTTCAGCTCCCAGAGCCCGATATCGTCGACCGAGAGCCCGGCCCGCTGCAGCAGCCGCGGCACGGCGAAGACCGGTCCGATGCCCATCTCGTCCGGCGCGCAGCCCGCGACGGCAAGGCCGCGGAAGATGCCCATGGGCCGCAAGCCGCGCCGCGCCGCCTCCTTGTCCGACATCACGACGCAGGCCGACGCCCCGTCCGACAACTGGCTCGCATTGCCGGCGGTGATGAATTCCTGGTCGCCGCGCACGGGCTTTAGCTTGGCCAGGCCGGCGATCGTCGTGTCCGGCCGGTTGCCCTCGTCCTGCTCGAGCGTCACGGCTTCGCGATGGGTTGTGCCGTCCTTCTCGGTGACGAGCTTCACCGTCGGCAGCGGCACGATCTCGTGCGCAAGCCGGCCCTCGCGCTGCGCAGCGGCGATGCGCTGCTGGCTCACGAGCGCGTACTCGTCCTGGCGCTCGCGGCTGACGCCATAGCGCCGGGCGACGATGTCGGCGGTCTCGATCATCGTTATGTAGATGTGCGGCATGTTGGCGAGGAGCCACGGATCCTCGTAATTGCTGCGGTTGAGGCTCGACTGCACGAGGCTGATCGATTCGAGCCCGCCCGCGACCGCGACCGGAACGCCATCGACGATGACGCGCTCGGCCGCGATCGCGATCGCCTGCAGGCCCGAGCTGCAAAACCGGTTCACCGTCATCGCCGCCGCCGTCACTGGCACGCCGGCGCGGAGCGCCGCCTGGCGCGCGATGTTGCCGCCGGTGGCGCCCTCCGGCAGCGCGCAGCCCATGACCACGTCCTCGACATCGCCCGGCTCGATGCGCGCGCGCGCGATGGCGTTGCGGATGACGTGTCCGCCCAGCTCGGCGCCGTGCGTCAGGTTGAAGGCGCCGCGCGCGGCCCTGCCGATGGGCGTGCGGGCGGTCGAGACGATGACGGCGTCGGTCATGTTGCCTCCTATTGTGCCGCGTCCGCAGCGGCGCGGCGCTCTTCCAGGGCCAGCTCGCGGCGCGACAGCTTGCCGACCTGCGTGCGCGGCAGGCTGTGGCGGAACTCGAGCGCGGCGGGAAGCTCGTGCCGGCCAAGCTTGTCGCGCAGAAACTCGCGCAATTCCTCGAGCGTGAAGGGCGCGGCGCCCGGCTTCAGCTTGACGAACGCCTTCGCCGCCTCGCCGCGATAGGGATCGGATATGCCGATGACTGCCGCTTCCTCGACCGCCGGATGCTCATAGATCGCGTCCTCGACGACGCGCGGATAGACGTTGAACCCGCCCGAGATGATCATGTCCTTCTTGCGGTCGAGGAGATAGAAGAACCCGTCCGCGTCCATCCGTCCGATATCGCCGGTAAGCAAAAATCCGTCGGCGAACGCGGCCGCGTTCTCGTCGGGGCGGTTCCAATATCCCTTCGTCACGTTCGGCCCCATGACGCGCAGCTCGCCGGTCTCGCCCGGGGCAAGGATGCGGTGCGGATCGTCGAGCGCCACCACCTCGAGCGCAACGCCCGGCAGCGGCAATCCGATCGTGCCGGGCCGGTCGCAGCCGGGCGGGATGCCGGTACCGGCGGGCGAGGTCTCGGTCATGCCCCAGCCGCCGCCGAGCCGCTTTCCGGTCAGGCGCTCGATGCGGTCCGCCACTTCGGGCGGCAAGGGCGCCGCGCCCGAGCTCGGCACGCGCAGAGCGCTCAGATCGCGCTTCTCGATGCCGGGCAGGCCCGCGATCGCGATCCACATGGTCGGCACGCCGGGGAACACGCTCGCGCGCCTTTCCTCGATGTCGCGGACGGTCTCGGCGGCATCGAACCGCTCGCGCAGCAGGATGAGGTTGCCCATCGCGAGCTGGCGCAGCAGCACGCAGGTGAGGCCATAGATGTGAAAGAGCGGCAGGACGCAGATGACACGGTCTTCGCCGGGGCGATAGAGGTCGCTCGCGCCGGACCACGCATCGTAGATCGACACCGCCGCGGTGAGGTTGCCATGCGAAAGCAGCGCGCCCTTGGGCGTGCCTGTCGTGCCGCCGGTATATTGGATGAGCGCCACGTCGTCCTCGCTGACGGCGGGCAGCGGCGGCGATGGTGCGTCGTCGTCGAGCAGAGTCGAAAATGGCACGATGCGCGCGTCGTCATCGGGGGCCTGCGCCGCCGCGCCAAATCGCGCCTCGTCGCCCAGAATGACGCGGTCGAGCAGGCCCCGCGCCAGAAGGCGCCGCGCCATCGCCGGAAATCCCCCGGCATTCGTCGTGACAAGCGTGCGCGCGCCGCTGTCGGCAAGCTTCATCGCCAAGGTGCGCTCGGCATCGAGCGGGCTCAGCGGCACGGTCGTGGCGCCCGCCTTGGCGCAAGCGAAGAGCGCGACCGGGTAGTAGGGTGTGTTCGGCAGATAAAGCGCGATCCGCGCGCCCGGGCCGATCCCGCGGCGAAGAAGCGACGCCGCAGTGCGGTCCACCATGCGGCCGAGCTCGGCGTAAGCGATCTCATGCCCGCGAAACTCGATCGCGGGCCGCGCGCCGAGGAGCGCTGCGCGGTCGATCAGGCGCCCCAGCGTCGAGGTCGCGATCGGCGCGTCCCAGCGCACGCCCGTCGGATAGGATTTTTCCCAGGGGCGAGGCCCAGCGGCCGCCATCCCATACCTCGCTGACACAAGGCCCGAGATTATAGTATTTTCCCTGGCGCAAGAAGCTGGCGCATGACCGGCACGCCACGGAGGAACCTGATGAGGACATTGCACGGGCTTATGCTTTCAGCGGCGCTTGGCCTTGCCGCCACGCCCGCCCTCGCGCAGAAACACTACGATCCCGGCGCCAGCGACACCGAGATCAAGATCGGCAACATCATGCCCTATAGCGGGCCCGCCTCGGCTTATGCCGTGATCGGCAAGACCGAGGCCGCTTTCTTCAACAAGGTGAATGCCGAGGGCGGCATCAACGGGCGCAAAATCGTGTTCATCTCTTACGACGACGGCTACAGCCCGCCCAAGGCGGTGGAGCAGGCGCGGCGCCTCGTTGAGAACGATCAGGTGCTGCTCATCTTCCAGAGCCTCGGCACGCCGTCCAACTCGGCGATCCACGCCTATATGAACGAAAAGCACGTGCCGCAGCTCTTCCCTGCGACCGGCGCGACCAAGTGGGCGGATCCAGAACACTTCCCCTGGACCATGGGCTGGCAGCCCAATTACCAGGCCGAGGGCCACATCTATGCGAAGTACATCCTCGAGCACCATCCCCAGGGCAAGATCGGCGTGCTCTATCAGAATGACGATTACGGCAAGGATCTGCTGAAGGGCCTGACCGACGGCCTCGGCGACAAGGCCAAGATGATCGTGTCGCAGGTGAGCTACGAGGTCACCGATCCTACGGTCGAGCCGCAGATCGTGCAGCTGCAGGGCTCGGGCGCCGACGTGGTGGTGACGATCGCGACGCCCAAGGCCGAAGCACAGGCCTTGCGCAAGATGGGCGAGCTTGGCTGGAAGCCGACGCACATCATCAACAACGTCGCCAACAGCATCGGCGCGGTCCTGACGCCGGCCGGCCCCGACAACGCCAAGAACGCGCTTTCGACGGCCTATTACAAAGAGCCGACCGACCCGCAATGGCAGAACGGCGACGACTACAAGGCGTGGGCCGCGTTCATGGACAAGTATTATCCGGACGGCGACAAGACCAACAATTTCACGGTCTACGGCTATATCGTCTCGCAGCTCGTGACGCAGGTGCTGAAGCAGTGCGGCGACGATCTGACGCGCGCCAACATCATGAAGCAGGCGGCGAGCCTGCACGATGTTAAGCTCGCCATGCTGCTGCCGGGCATCGCGGCCAACACCAGCCCGACCGATTTCAGCCCGGTCAAGCAGATGCAGATGGAGCGCTTCGACGGCAAGGCCTGGCAGCTGTTCGGCCCGGTGATCAGCGGCGGCGCGGGGTCATAGGCCCCCGGTCGTCGCCCCTGCGAAAGCGGCGCCCAGGGCCACGGCGCGTCGCTCGTCCTGGGTCCCGGCTTGCGCGGGGACGACGAGGAATTCAATCCGCCAGCGGGTTGGGGCGGAGCTGGAAGTGGAACACGAGCGGCTTCGCGCCCTTGCCGCCTTCATGGAGCCAGGGCGTGCGGTCGCCGCTCGTGGTCCATAGTCCGCGGCCCTTCCAGCCCGCGTCCGGATCGTCGATGCGCCCGTCGAGCCCCTTGGCATAGAAGCTCATCGGATAGGGCACGCGCAGCACGACCCACTTGCCGTCCTTCAGGGCGAGGAGCGCGTCGTTCTCGTTGCCGGTCGAGATCGGTATGTCGTTTCCGAGACCGAACGTGTCGTGCTGATCGACCCAGGTGTAATAGCTCGCCTCGGCGCTGTTCTTGCCGATGCCGGCGAAGCCGGGGCCCGGATACTGGTAGAACGACCAGCCTTCCTTGCATTGGTCGCCGGTGGCGTTGGGGCCGTTCAAGGGCTCCTTGCACTTGCGCCGGTCGAAGCTGCCGAGATGGCCGCTGCCGAGCGACACCCAGACGACGCCCTTGCTGTCGATGTCGCCGCCGCGCGGCGCGAAGCCGGGCGCGGGGATGCGATAGAACTCCGACAGCGCCGTCGCTGGCGGATTGTCGCCGGGCGATACGCGCGCGAAGCCGCCCGGCCCGCCGAATACCCCGACCGTGCCCCAGACCGAGCCATCCACCGGGCTTGGCATGATCGCGTAGAAGCCGCCACCGATGCGCTTGTCCTTCGCCGGATCGACCGGCAGATTCGGCTCGACATAGGCATCGCGCTTGCCGTTGCCGTTGGTGTCGAGCACGAATGCGGTCCAGCCCTGTGCCTCCTCTGCCGCTTTCCCGGCATCGCCCGTCCTGTCCAGCACCTCGTCGAACTTCTTGACGTTGAGCCAGCCGAGCACCGGCCCGCCGCCGCTCGTCCACAGCGTGTCGTTGGCGTCGAATCCGAACTGCAGGTGATGATCGTCGAAGCAGGTATCGACGAACGTCATTTTCATCGTCTTTGGATCGATCATCGCGAGCTGGCGATGGCTCTGGTCGAGCGGGAAGGCCTGTGCCGAGGGCAGGTCCGAGCCCTTCTTGCAGAAGGCCGGTTCGTTGGCGGGCGCGCGCACCGCCGCGGTAAGCCAGAGCCGGCCCTTCTCGTCGAACATGTCGTTATGGTTGTTGATGCGCTGGCTCCAGATTTTCTGGTCGCCCCAATAGGCCGACGGCATCATTGGCTTCTCGGTCGCGGCATGGCCGGGACCTAAGGATTCCGGCATGTCGGCATCGCGCACCGGCGCTTTGAAGAAGCTGACCGTGTTGGTCTTGGGATCGAGGATCGGCAGCTCGTCGGTGCTGTATTCCGCCGAGCCGAAGATCGGCCCATAGGCGTTCACCGTGGGGTTGCGCTTGTCGGTCGAGATCTCGTCGTGCAGATAGGTGTGGTCGCTCGCCCATTCCCATTCGGTGATGACGACGTTGCGCTCGATCCCCTGCGGCCGCATCGGTTTAGCATGCGGCAGTTCGCCCTTGGCGATGCCGTCGGTCCAATCGGCGAAGTACTTGAACGGCGCGCCGCCGAGATGCCCGGCGAGCGGGTTCACCATGAACGGCGCCGACTGGCCGGATTGAACGCGGCGCATCCAGGCGTCCTGCGATGACATGCCGCTGAACGCCGCCGGGATAGTGCGCGTCGCGAGCTGGCCGAGCTGATGGCAGCCGATGCAGTCGCGGTTCTTCATCGTGGTGAGCCAATCGATCTGCGTCACGTCCTTGGGGATGTCGCTCTTGCCGCCGAACTGGCTCTGGTCCGGGATCTTCAGCATCGAGTACCAGTAGATCGCCGGATAATAATGCGCGGCCGAGGATTCGCTCGGCGCGGGCACGGCGCCAAGGTCGAGCCTCTTGCCGGGCACGCCGTGCATCTTGGGCGAATCGACGAGGCCATATCCGCGCACCCAGACGCTGTAATCGGCGGCTGGCAGGTCGGGAATGAGATAGCGGCCGCGCTCGTCGGTGACGACGATCCGCGTGAACTTGGTCGGAAGTTCCGTCGTCTCGGCGATCACCCAGACGCCCGCCTCGGGCCCGTGCGCGCTTGCAACCACGCCGCCGATGTCCTGCGGCCCGATCCGGACCGCTTCGGTCGGGCGCTGCTGTGCGAGGGAGGAGTGTGTTGGAGCGAGGGCAAGAGCAAAGACAAGCGAAGCGACAGCGAGAGCAACCCCCGATGCGTGCATGGTCGCACTCCCGTTCCTGCGTACGAGCGCGGTCATTACGCGCGTCCGCCCTGTTGTCAAGGCGCCGCCTCGCTTGCAAGCCTGGGGGGCGAGGCCGGATAGTCTCTGCGAGGAGCAGGGAATGGCAGCATCGCGACCGCTCAGCGCCGCCGATATCGCGCGAATTCTCCGCGTCTATCTGCGCATCGTCGAGGAACTGCCGCCCGATACCGAGACGGGATTTTTGGACGAGCACGGCCACGTCAACTTCCTGCGCGATGTCGGCCAGAAACTCCGCGCCTCGCGCGAGGCGGCCGAGCTCCTGGCGCGGATCCAGCGGTCCGAGGACGGAAAATCCTAATCCCTGCGGTAGGGGAAGCAGCGCGCGCGGTCGAGGACGATGCGGAAATGCTGCGCCAGCGCCCGGATCGCATCGGCATGGTCGACATAGGGATCGGCGTTGCGGGGCCCGACGATGATCGGCCGGAAGCCGTGCTCGTCGCGGCCGCGCGGCGGCAGCATCGCGGTGACGAGGGGCGTGCCGTCATCCCCCCGTAACGTCAGGAAGAGCGGCATCTCCCGCTGCAGGTGCGACTTGAGGCCGATCTCCTGCTCGATATAGATCGTCGAGGTCGGCTGATAGCTCTGGATCGCGCGCTCCTTTTCCTTGCGGAAATATTTTTCCACGGCGTGCTGCATCACGTCGGATTCGGTGGCGGCCTCGGCGTCGGTTTCCACGCGAAACCAGGTCTTGTTGCCCGTCGCGTCGCACACATATTGCAATTCGTCCTCCCCGAGCGGCTTTGCCGAGACTTTCGATTCGGCCGCCCGCTTCTGTCAAGGATCAATCGATCAATTTTTATTGCGGCAGGTGCGCGGCGCAAACGGCGAGGAAAGCATCGACCTCGTCCTCGCGCGTCGAGAAGGAGGCGACGAGGCGGATGCAGGCCGCGTGCGCGCCGCCCCAGCGATAGAATTTGCAACCCGCGGCCGCGAGCGCGGCGATGGCATGCTCCGGCAGCTCGACAAACACCTCGTTCGCCTCGACCTTCCATCTGAGCCGCGCACCGCCCAATCGCGCGAGCCCGGCGCCGAGCCGCGCCGCCATGCGGTTGGCATGGCGCGCATTCGCGAGCCACAATCCGCCCTCGAGATAGGCCTCGAGCTGCGCCGAGACGAAGCGCATCTTCGACAAAAGATGCCCGCCGCGCTTGCGGCGATAGGCAAGCTCGGTTCCCTTCGCCGGATCGAACAGGATCACCGCCTCGGCCGCGAGCGCGCCGTTCTTGGTGGCGCCGAAGGAAAGCGCATCGACGCCGGCGCGCCAGGTGAGGTCGGCCGGCGTGCAGTCGAGCGCCGCGACGGCATTGGCAAAGCGCGCGCCATCGACATGGAGCGAAAGCCCGTGCTCGCGCGCAAAGGCGCCGAGCGCCGCGATCTCCTCGGGCCGGTAGACCGCGCCCGCCTCGGTCGTCTCGCTGATGCTGATGGCGGCGGGCTGCACGTGATGGACGAAGCCGCGCTCGCCCATGCGCGCGGCGATGCCCGCTTGCGTGATCTTGCACGCTTCGCCCGCGACGGTCACAAGCTTGGCGCCGCCCGTGAAAAATTCCGGCGCGCCGCATTCGTCGACCGCGACATGCGCCTCCTCGTGGCAGAAGATGGCGCCCCAGGGCGGCGTCAGCGCGGCCAGCGCAAGCGCGTTGGCCGCGGTCCCGGTCGCGACCGGAAAGACCGCGAGCTCGTGCTCGAAGAGCGCGGACAGGTGCCGCGTCAGCCGCGCCGTGACGGCGTCCTCGCCATAGGCCGCATCCGTTCCCTCATTGGCGGCGGCCAGCGCCGCGAGGATCGCGGGCGACGCGCCGGCCACGTTGTCGCTGCGGAAATCCATCCTCAGGCGCCCTTGCGGAAGACGACGTTGCCGTCGGCGATGCCGACGAGGCGCCGGTTGTCGCGGCCGAAGAGCGGCGTCCGCGGGTTGGGCGGAAGCGAAAGCACCGTGGCGAAATCGCGCGCGGCTTCGGCGTCGAGGAAGCGGAAATTGCTGTGGCGCAGCGCGAGAAGGCCGCCATGCTTCAGGCAGCGCGCGAGATCCGAAACCGTCCGCTCGAAATCCTCGAACCGGATCAGGGGATCGCATCGCTCGGCCGACGAATGGGTCAGGTCGCCGTGGCGAAAGACCGCCATGCAAAAGATCGCGTCGTAGGATCGCGCCGCCTCCGCCACGACCGAGCCGGCGACGGTGAAGCTCATGTTGGTGTCGTTGGCGCGGGCGCGGCGCGCGTTGCACGTGGATATGTTGCGCGGATTGATATCGATGCCCTTGATGAACGCCCCCGGGAAATGGCGGCGCAGCGTGAACACCTCCTCCCCGGTCGAGCAGCCGAAGGAAAGGAGGCGCAGCGACGGCTCGCCCGCAAGCCGGTCGCGCACGAAGCCGAAGACGACCGGATAGCGGTCTTCGCTGGTCTCGCCGAACGGCTGGAACAGATTGTCCGGCGGACGAAGCCTGAGCAGGCGGCCGCCGCGATAGTGCCGGTCGAATGCCAAGTGATATGCCTTGCGCAGCGCGCCGTAGAACGGCAATCCGCGCAACCGCTCCTTGAGAGGGCTCGGCCCGGCGCTCATTCGATCAGCAGCACGCTCGAGCCGGTGGTGCGGCGCGCCTCGAGGTCGCGGTGGGCGGCCGCCACGTCGGCGAGCGGATAGGTCTGGTTCAGCCTGATCTTGACCGCGCCGCTGCCGATCACGTCGAACACGGCGCGCGTCGCCCTTTGGTATTCCTCGTCGGTGATGGTGTAGTCGAGCAGGCTCGCCCGCGTCAGGAAAAGCGAGCCCTTGTCGTGCAGCATATGCGGATCGACCGCCGGCGCCGGCCCCGAGGCCTCGCCGAAGCAGACGAGGTATCCGCGCCGCCGCAGCGCGTCCATCGAGCGCAGGAACGTGTCCTTGCCGACCGAATCGAACACGGCGGCCACGCCCGCGCCGCCGGTCAGCTCCCGCGCGCGCTTGGCGAAATCCTCACGCGCGTAGAGCACCGGATGATCGCAGCCGTGCTCGGCGGCAAGCCGTGCCTTCGCCTCGCTGCCGACCGTGCCGATGACGGTGGCACCCAGATGCTTTGCCCATTGGCACATGACGAGGCCGACGCCTCCCGCGGCGGCGTGGACCAAAATGGTGTCGCCCGGCTTTACCGGGTATGCGCGGCGGATGAGGTATTCGGTGGTCATGGCCTTGTTGAACACCGCCGCCGCCTCGATCGTGCCCAATCCCTCGGGAATGCGCGCGACGCGGTTGGCCTTCACCAGCCGCTCCTCGCAATAGGCCCCGAACTGGCCGGAATAGACGACGCGGTCGCCCGGCTTTAGCGCGCTGACCCCGGCGCCCACCTCGAGCACCGTGCCCGCGCCCTCGCCGCCGACGATGCACGGCAGCGGCGAGCGCAGCGGGTATGCGCCGCTGCGGATATAAGTGTCGAGGAAATTGACGCCGCACGCGGCATGGCGGATGAGCGCTTCGCCGGGGCCGGGGCGCGGCACCGGCAGCTCGTCCTCCTGGAACACTTCCGGGCCGCCGGTGCGGTGGATGCGCATAGCTTTCATGTCAATGTGCCTCGAGCAGCGGTCCAAAACCTTCGATCCTGTCGCCGATCCCCGACGCGCGCAGCGCATGCCAGTAGATCGCGGTGTTGATCGCGACGACCGGCTTGCCGAGCCGCCGCGCAGCCTCGGGCGCAAGCCGCGCCATGGCGAGATTGGTGCCGACCTGGATCACGGCGTCGATGCCGGGGCCGTCGGCCGCCGTCACGGCCTCGTCGAGTTCGCGTTCGCTCACATGCGCGATCAGCACGGGGCTGCGGCATTTGAGGCCGACGATCTTCGCCACCTCGAACCCGGCCTCGGCGAAGAATTGCGCGACGTTCTTGTCGCCGACCGGCCAATAGGGCGTGACCACGCCGATGCGCCTGGCGCCAAGCCGCTTCAGCGCCAGCTCGCTCGCCTCGGCGCCCATCGACACTTGGAGCCCGGTATGGGCCTCGAGCTCGGCTTTCAGCTTCCGCGACAGGTCATAGCCGCCCCAAAAAGTCTCGACCGAGATGCCGAGCACGATCCGGTCGGGCTCGCACGTCATCACGCTGTCGACCGCCTCGATCTGGCCCGCGGCGATGTGATCGACGAGGCGCGCGAAATCGTCGTCGTTCTCGAGCGCCATGTTGGGGATGCGGATGCGGCTGATGTGATTGGTGACGCCGTCTGGCCGCATGGCGTCGAATTCGGGCTGCACCGAGGTGTTGGTTGACGGAACGAGCACCCCGAACTTGGCCCGATATCCGAGCGAATCCGTCACCCGAGCCCTCCCGTTTTTCCGGCGCCATGATAACAGGATTCTCCCGGCGCCACCGATGGTCTATAGGTACGGCGCTCGAGAGGCAACGGTCGGGAGAAACATGATGAAGCGTTCGATAATCTTCGCCGCTGTGGCGCTTGCGGCGTTCTCTGCGCAGGGCGCCGCTTCCGATCCCGTGAAACTGCGCATCGGCTATGTCGTGCCCGGCGCGGATTCGCCGCTCCTCATGTTCAACAAGGCCGGCATCGCCAAGCACGAGGGCCAGAGCTACACGCTCGACACCATTCGCTTCCAGGGCACGCCGCCAATGATCACAGCGCTTGCCGCGGGCGAGATCGATATGGCGCCGCTCGCCTTTTCGACCCTGTCGTTCGCGGTGCAGAACGCCGGCATGAGCGACCTGCGCATCATCGCCGACGTGTTCCAGGACGGCGTCGAGGGCTACTACACCAACGAATACATGGTGCTGAAGGATTCGCCGATCAAAACCGTTGAGGATCTGAAGGGCAAGGTCGTCGTCTCTAACGGCGCCGGCAGCGCCGTCGACATGGCGATGCGCGCCATGCTCAAGAAGCACGGACTCGAGGACAAGAAGAATGTCACCTTCGTCGAAGGCGCCTTTCCGAACATGAAGTCGATGCTGCAGGAGCACAAGGTCGACCTCATCAGCGGCGTGCGCCCGTTCACCGCCGATCCGGGCCTGCGCGACATCGCCCGCACGCTCTTCACGCAGAAGGAGGCGATCGGCCGCTCGGAAATGATCATCCAGACCGCGCGCGAGCCATTCCTGCAGAAGAACAGGCAGGCCGTCGTCGATTATCTCGAGGATTCGCTGCGCGCGCTGCACTGGTACTCGGACCCCGCGAACCACGACGAGGTGGTGAAGATCGTCTCTGACTTCACCAAGATTCCGGCACCGGTCTATCAGAGCTGGCTCTTCACCAAGGGCGGCGATTTCTACCACGACCCCAACGGCACTCCCGACCTCGCGGCGCTTCAGGCGAACATCGAGACGCAGCGCGAGCTGGGATTCCTCAAGGGCGATCTCGACGCCAAGAAACTCGCGGACCTTTCCTACGTCGAGGAGGCCGCGAAGAAGGCGCAATGAGCGCCGCCGCGGCAGAGGCGGCACGCGCCTGGGCGGGTGCTGCGCCCACGGCGGGCGGCAACCGGCGGCAGGATGAGGAGCGATTCTCGCGTTTTTGGCGCGAGGGGCAAAATCTCCTGGTACAACTGCCGCCGAAGCCGCAACGCAGCGCCGCCGATGCCGCGACAGCGTCGCTCGTCCTCGCCGCCTGCCGCGCCGCGCGCGGGCGTTTTCTCGCACGCCACGCCCGCGCGCTCTATGACGATCTGACCGCGAGCCGCACGCGCTTCATCCGCGTCGAGGACCTGGTGCACGATGCCGCGCGCCGCGTCCCCGGCCTCGCGCCGAGCCGCGCCGAGCTTGCCGCCGAAAGCGCGCTCCTGCAGCGCGACAAGGACGGCATCGAGATCGATCACGGGCTTCTCCTTGCCGCATTCCTCGCCGACGCCGAGGCGGGCGCGCATCTCTGCCACGCCATGCTGCTGCCGCGGCCCGAATTGGCCGAGCGCGCGCACGAATTCGCAGCCTCCGGCCGGCTCGATCTCGGCACGGCGCTCGTCGAGCGGCGCGGGAGCGCGGTTCACGTGACGATGAACAATCCGCGCTTCCTCAATGCCGAGGACGAGACGACGCTCGATGCGCTCGAATGCGCGGTCGATGTTGCGACGCTCGACCGGCAAAGCGAGATTGCCGTGCTGCGCGGGGCGGAAGTGCAGCATCCGAAATGGCGCGGCCGCCGCGTCTTCAACGCCGGCATCAACCTCACTCATCTCTATCGCGGCAAGGTGCCGTTCGTGTGGTTCGTGAAGCGCGACCTGGGGCTCGTCAACAAGCTGTTCCGCGGCGTGGCCGAGGCGGACGAGAGCCCCGACGAGGTCGCGGGCGGCACGGTCGAGAAACCGTGGCTCGCCGCGGTCGACAGCTTCGCCATCGGCGGCGGCTGCCAGCTTCTTCTCGTGATGGACCACGTGGTGGCGGCCAGCGATGCCTACATGACCTTGCCGGCGCGCAAGGAGGGCATCATCCCCGGCGCCGCCAACCTGCGCCTTGCGCGTTTCACCGGCGAGCGCCTCGCGCGCCAGGCAATCTTGATGGAGCGCCGCCTCGACTGCGACAGCGATGTGGGCCGCCTCATCTGCGACAAGGTCGTGGCGCCGGCCGAAATGGACGCGGCGATCGACCGGGTCGTTCAGGACTTCACCCAGTCGGGCGTCGTCAGCGCCGCCGGCAACCGGCGCGCGCTGCGCGTGGCGCTCGAGCCCCTGGACCTCTTCCGCCGCTACATGGCGGTCTATGCGCGCGAGCAGGCCGCCTGCCATTTCAGCCCGGCCCTCATCGCCAATCTCGAGCGCAACTGGAACGCGGCGCAGCGGAAGGAATAGTCAGCGCTTCGTCAGCACCGCCCACATGTTGTCGCTCGTCGGGAGCCGGCCGGTGACGCCCCATTCCGTGTCGAACCCTGCCTTGTCCGCCATCGCCGCAAGCGTGCGCGGCGTAAAATAGTTGAGGTGGTCGGGATAGCGGAAGCCGCACCAGCGCTTGCCCATGACCATGCGGTTGAGCGAGCCGTAATTAGGCACCTTCACGACCGCGAATCCGCCGGGCGCCAACACACGCGCGAGATTTTCCAGCACTGCGCGCGGCTCGGCCTCGTGCTCGAGATAGGATCGCAAACTCGCCGCCGCAAAAAAATTCTCCGGGAACTGGCGCAAGCCCTCGACGCACGGGCCGCTGATCGCGGCCCCGCCGCGCGCGCGAAAGACGCGGTCGGCCTCGCGCGCGAGTGCGGCCGAGATCTCGATGCCGTAGGGCGTGAAGGACGCGGCAAACCCGTCCATCGCCTGGCCGTTGCCGCAGCCGAGATCGAGCACGTTGCCGCCCGATATGCGCGCCGCGATATATTGCAGCATCGTCCGCTTCGGCAGCAAATGCATGCGGAAGCGCAACGATTTGCTCGCCTTGTACGATATGGGGCGCAGCTCGGCGCGGCGCTGCTCCTCGATCTTGGTGGTGCGGTCCCATGCCATCTGTTCGACCTGGACCTCGTAATAGGGCGCGCGGTCGATATAGACGAAGCCGCATTGGGCGCACTCCCGCACGGTCCACGGCGGCAGCGAGAAGCGGCTCTCCGGCGCGGCGTCATTGTTGCGCCCGCACAGCGGGCAGTCGCGGTGCCGCACCGGGATGGCGCCGAAATGCGCGGTCTCGATCGTGGCGACGCTCATGGGGCGACTATAGCTCATCCGTCCTTCGGGCGGAGATCGACGATGCGCTTGGCCTTGCCGATCGAGCGCTCGATCGCGCCGGGCGCTTCGGCCGCAACTTCGACGCTGATGCCGATGAGCGCCTTGATCCTGTGCGCGAGATTGGCCGCCGCGGCGGCGCGCGCGTCCGCGTCCTGCGCATCTTCGCGCGCCTCGACCTTGACGGTCATGGCGTCGAGCCGTCCTTCGCGCTTCAGCTCCAGCACGAAATGCGGCGCAAGCCGCCGGTCCTCGAGGATCAGCTCCTCGATCTGCGTCGGAAAGACGTTGACGCCGCGCAGGATGATCATGTCGTCGGCGCGGCCGGTAATTTTCTCGATCCGCCGCATCGTCCGCGCCGTGCCGGGCAAAAGCCGCGTCAGGTCGCGCGTGCGGTAGCGCACGACCGGCATCGCCTCCTTCGTCAGCGAGGTCAGCACCAGCTCGCCGCGCTCGCCGTCGGGAAGCGCCTGCCCCGTCGCCGGATCGACGATCTCGGGCAGGAAATGGTCCTCCCAGACATGAAGCCCGTCCTTCGTCTCGACGCATTCCTGGGCCACGCCCGGGCCGATCACCTCGGACAGCCCGTACATGTCGACGGCGTCCATGTCGAACGCGTCCTCGATCTCGGCGCGCATGGCGTTGGTCCAGGGCTCGGCGCCGAAAATGCCGATCTCGAGCGACGAGGACCTCGGGTCGAGCCCCTGCCGACGATACTCGTCGAGGATCGCCAGCATGTATGACGGCGTCACCATGATGATCTCGGGCGCGAAATCGGCGATCAGCCGCACCTGCCGCTCGGTCATGCCGCCCGAGACGGGAATCACGGTGCAGTTGAGGCGCTCCGCCCCGTAATGCGCGCCGAGCCCGCCGGTGAAGAGGCCATAGCCATAGGCCACATGCACCTTCATCCCCGCGCGCCCGCCGGCGGCGCGGATGCTGCGCGCCATGAGGTCCGCCCAGATGTCGAGGTCGCGCGCGGTATAGCCGACGACGGTCGGCTTCCCGGTCGTGCCCGACGAGGCATGGATGCGGCTGATGCGCTCCTGCGGCACGGCGAACAGGCCGAAGGGATAGTTGGCGCGCAGATCGTCCTTGGTGGTGAGCGGGAATTTGCGGATGTCGTCGAGCGTCCGCACATCGCCGGGATGGAGTCCGGCCGCGTCGAATGCCCGGCGATAATGCGGCACGTTCGCATAGGCATGCGCCAGCGACGTTTTGAGCCGCGCGAGCTGCAGCGCCGCGAGCTCGTCGCGCGAGGCAAACTCGATCGGCTCGAGCTCGTCCCGTGGCGGCGCGCGGCCGAAGCGCTTGCCCATCGCATCCTCCCCAGCGTCATGGTAATGCGGATTGCAATTCTTGTCGTCGTCCCCGCGCAAGCGGGGAGCCAGGGCCGCCGCACGTCGCTTGCCCTGGGTTCCTGCTTTCGCAGGAACGACGAGAGCACAGAAAGGGCGAGGCATTATCTTGGACGAGGCGCGGCCCGAGAAACGGCAGGAACAAACCTATCGCACCGAGGAGGAGCCGCGTCTGCGGCTCCTTATTCCGATGGTGTGCGCCTGCGCGCTCTTCATGGAGAGCCTCGACCAGACGATCATCGCCACGTCCTTGCCGCAGATGGCGGCGAGTCTCGGCGAAAGCCCGCTCAGGCTCAACCTCGCCATCACCTCGTATCTCCTGAGCCTCGCCGTCTTCATCCCGGTAAGCGGCTGGATCGCCGACCGGTTCGGCGCGCGCACCGTGTTCTGCATCGCGGTCGCGGTCTTCACCACCGCCTCGGCGCTGTGCGGCGCGTCGAATTCGCTCTCGATGCTGGTCGCCATGCGCGTGCTGCAGGGCGTGGGCGGCGCGCTCATGAACCCGGTGGGCCGGCTCGTCATGCTGAAATCGTTCCCGCGCTCGCAAGTCGTGGTGGCGATGGGCTATGTCATGATGCCGGCGATGATCGGCCCGGCGCTCGGGCCGCTCGTCGGCGGCTTTCTCACGACCTACGCCTCGTGGCGCTGGATTTTCTACATCAATGTGCCGGTGGGTTTCCTCGGCATCGCGCTGGCTCTGCGCTGGTTCGACAATTTCCGCGAGAAGAGCCTCGCGCGCTTCGATTTCGCGGGCTTTGCCCTCTGCGCCATCGGCCTCGCCGCGGCCCAGCTCGCGCTCGAATTCGCGGGCCGCGTGCGCGTTTCGAGCGCGGTCGAGCTCCTGATCGTCGCGACCGCGGCGGGCTTCCTCGGCGCCTATGTCTTCTACGCGCGCCGCACGCACGACCCGGTGATCGATCTCAGCCTCTTTTCGATCAAGACGTTCCGCATCGGCAATGTCGGCGGGACATTGTGCCGCATCGGCTATGGCTCGACGCCGTTCCTGCTGCCGCTTTTGTTGCAGCTCGCCCTCGGATTCTCGGCGTTCAAGTCGGGCCTTTTCACGTCATTGACCGCGGTCTCGTCGGTCGGCATGCGCGTCGTCACGCCGCGCATCCTGCGCGGCCACGGTTTCCGCACGGTGCTGCTGGTGAACGGCGCGATCGTCGCGGCGCTGATGATGGGCCTGGCGCTCATCACCGATGCCACGCCCTACTGGGCGCTCGCGGCGCTTCTCCTCGCACTCGGATTCTTCCGCTCGCTCATGTACACGGCGCTGTCGAGCCTGGGATATGCCGATCTCGCGGGACCGAGGATCAGCCCCGGCTCGAGCCTCGCGAGCGTGATGCAGCAGCTGTCGCAGAGTTTCGGCATCGCCATCAGCGCGACGCTTCTGGGCGTCTTCGCCGGGCAGGCGCAGAGCCCGCCGCAAGGCGATTTCGCCGCGGTCTTTCTCATGATGGTGCTGTTCCCGCTCGCCTCGATGCTGTGGTTCGTCCGCCTCTCGCCCGCCGACGGCGCGCTGATGAGCGGCCATCGTTCTCCCTAGACGGCGGCCAGCGCCTGATCGAGATCGGCGACGATGTCGTCGATGTGCTCGATCCCGACCGAGAGCCGCACGAAGCCGTCGGTGACGCCCGTCCGTGCCTGTTCCTCGGGCGTGAGCTGCGAGTGCGTCGTGGTCGCCGGGTGAATGGCGAGCGAGCGCACGTCGCCGATGTTCGCGACGTGATAGAACATCTTCAGCGCTTCGATGAATTTGCGCCCCGCGTCGCGCCCGGCCTTCAGCTCGAAGCCCACGAGACCGCCATAGCCGCCCTTGAGATAGGTATCGGCGCGGCGCTTCATCTCGCCGGTCATGGCACCGGGGAAGATGACTTTCGCGATCTTCGGATGCTTCGACAGATACTGCGCGACGGCGGCGGCGTTGGCGCAATGCTGGCGCATACGCAGCACCACGGTCTCGAGCCCCTGGATGAACAGGAAGGCGTTGAAGGGCGACATGGCGGCGCCGATGTCGCGCAGCAGCGTCACCCGCGCCTTGAGGATATAGGCGATGGGGCCCAATGGCTTCACCGCCTGCGTCCACACCGCGCCGTGATAGCTGGGATCGGGCGTGTTGAGCATGGGGAAGCGGTCGGCATGCTTCTCCCAGTCGAAATTGCCGCCGTCCACCAGGACACCGCCGATCGAGGTGCCATGGCCGCCGATATATTTGGTGGTCGAGTGCACGATGATGGCGGCGCCGTGCTTCAGCGGCTGGCACAGCACCGGGCAGGCGGTGTTGTCCATGATGAGCGGCACGCCCAGCTCGCGCCCGATCTTCGCGACCTCGGCGACGGGAAAGACCGTGAGCTTGGGATTGGGCAACGTCTCGCCGTAATAGCAGCGCGTGCGCGCGTCCGTGGCGCGGCGAAAGCTTTCGGGATCGGCCGGATCGACGAACCGGCACTCGATGCCCATGGTGCTCATCGTGTTCTGGAACAGATTCCAGGTGCCGCCATAGATGTCGGTCGAGCTGACGAAATTGTCGCCGGCGTGGCAGATGTTCTGCACCGCGAAGAGCGAGGCCGCCTGGCCCGACGAAACGGCAAGCGCCGCGACGCCGCCTTCGAGCGCGGCGATGCGCTCCTCGAGCACCGCCTGCGTCGGGTTCATGATCCGCGTGTAGATGTTGCCGAGCTCTTTCAGCGCGAACAGGTTGGCGGCGTGCTCGGTCGAACTGAACTGATAGGCGGTCGTCTGATAGATCGGCACCGCGACCGCGGTCGTCGTCGGGTCGGACCGGTAGCCGGCGTGGAGCGCGATGGTTTCCGGATGCTGGCTGTTGGTCGGCATGTTTGCCCCCTTCTTCCAAGGGGCAAGCCTACGGGACAGCAAGTGGCAATTTCAATCCGCCCCGGTCGCTGCGAGGATTGACAGGCTCCGTGAGGCTCCGGGACAATTGCTGCGGCATGCCGGAACCAACCTTCTCGACGATCACTCTCTGCGGCGCGTCCGTGCCGGTGAAGCGCGCTGGCGCGGGGCCGGTAATGCTGATGCTGCACGGCGGGGGCGGCGCGCCGCGCTTCCTCCCCGCGATGCAGGCCCTCGCGCAAAAATTCGAGGTGATCGTGCCGCAGGCTCCGGGCTTCGGCGGCGGCGAACCGCCACCCTGGCTCGAGACCGTGTCGGATCTCGCCAATTTCTATCTCGATTTCCTGGATAAGCTCGATCTCCGCGCCGTCCATCTCGTTGGATTGTCGCTCGGCGGCTGGGTCGCGGCGGACCTCGCCGTTCGCAACGCGGGCCGTCTCGCGTCGCTGACGCTCGTCGATGCTCCGGGCATTCACGTCCCGGGCGTTACGCAGCTCGACCCATTCCTCATGAGCGAGGAGCAGGCGGTGCGCGAGATCTATTTCGACCAGAAATTCGCCGATGAAGCGGTCGCCCGCATCCTCAGCCCCGACAACGAGGACGTGCGCCTCGCCAACCAGCGCATGGTCGCGAAGCTCGCCTGGCAGCCGCGTTTCCACGATCCGCAGTTGCAGCGCTGGCTACACCGCATCCACATTCCGACATTGATCCTGTGGGGCGAGAACGACCGAATGTTTCCGCCTGCTTACGGCGAAGCGTGGCACAAGGCGATTGCCGGCTCGCGTCTCATCGTGCTGCCGCGGTGCGGCCATCTGCCGATCCAGGAAAAGCCGGACGAGTTCGTTTCATTAGTCGCCGAATTCTGCTCGAAGGCTGGCGCAGGTCCGCCGTTGGCGCATTAGCGATGAGCATGACGCCGCCGCGCAGGCGGAATCGCTCAGAAGAACGGATCGGTCGGCGGCCCGCCGAGCATCACCTGGCCGTAATTGAGCGCCGGCATGTCCCATCCGGCGACGATGTGGCCCGACAGCGCGGTGAGGTCGCGCATTGCCCGCTGCACCGGCCCCTGCTCGAAGATGCCGCCGCCGCCTTGCGCGCCCAGGAGGATCTCGGTCGCGCGCTTCGCCAGCTGCACGGCATAGCCCTGGTCGCGCCGGCTCCTCAGGCGATGCTCGAGCGAGAGAGTCTCGCCCGCCATCGCCTTGTCGATCGTCTCCTTGAGCGAGCGCATGTAGAGCAGCTCGGCCGCGTCGGCCAAGGCCGAGGCCTCGGACAGGCGCAGCTGCACGTTGGGCTTCCGCGCCAAGGGCGAGTGGTCGAAGCTCGCCGAGCGCGCCTTCATCTCGGCGATGAAGGCTTCGCACGCGCCCTTCGCCATGCCGGGCGCCGCCGACGAGATGCAGAACGGGAAGATCGCCCAGACCGGCGCCTTGTAGAGCGGCGCCGGATGAACCTTGGTGCCGGGCGTCGTGCCGGCGAGGAAGTCGGCATTCTTCACCATGCGGTGCTCCGGCACGAACACGTCCTCGGCGGTGCAGCTCTTGCTGCCGGTGCCGGAAAGCCCCATGACGTGCCAGTCGTCGATCACCGTCACGTCCGATTTCGGCAGCAGCATGTAGCGGATGTCGGGGATCGGCGGGTCCTGGCTCAGCATCCCGGCGATGCCGCCCAGAAGCATCCACTGCGCATGATCGATGCCGCTGCAGAACGACCACTTGCCGCTGAGCTTGTAGCCGCCCGGGGCCGGCGTGACGCGGCCCGAGGGCGCAAAGCTCGAAGCGCTCAGGGTGCGGTCGTTGGCCCAGTATTCCTCCTGCGCCTTGCGGTCGAAATACGCCATGAAAAGGTCGTGGACGCCCATCACCGTCCACACCCACGCGGCCGAGCCGTCGCCCTTCGACAGCACCGAGGCGATCTCGAACGCGGTATCGACGCGCACCTCCGGCCCGCCGAATTTCTTGGGTTTCAGCAGGTACCAGAGATCGGCGTCCCAGAAATCCTTGACCGTCTCGGCCGCGGCCTGGCGCGCGCGGTTGGTCGCGACCGAGCGCTCGCGCAGCCGCGGCAGGAGACCGGTCGCACGCTCGATCAGGGCGTCGCGCGCGTAATGCGCATCGCTTTTCGCGGCCATGTCTTCCTCCCTCGTTGAACCCGCGCTTTGCCTTGGAGTATAGCATCGTGCGAACCTTTGCTCATGCCGGAACCGCTCCAGAAAATCGTGAGCCGCTATTACGGCGACGAGTGCCGCATCGTCGAGCACCGCCGCACGCACGCGCAGTCGCTGTTCGTGGTCGAGGCGGAGATGCGCGGGCGCAAGGTGCGCCTCCTCGGCACGGTCGGGCGGACGCGCGAGGTGATGGAGCATTCCGCCATGGATTTGGCCGAGCCCGAGCGGCTCGTCTTCCCGTACGAGCGCATGATGCTTCTGGCGCTGGCGCTGGCCGAGCGCCGGGACTCCGTGCTGCTGCTGGGGCTTGGCGGCGGCGCCATGCTGCGCCATCTCGAGGCCTATGTGCCCCTTGCCGCGGTCACGGCGGTCGAGCGCGACCCGGCGGTGATTGCGATCGCGCGCGAACACTTCCGCGTTCGCCACAGGATCCTGCGCGCCGAGGCCGAGGACGCGGTCGTGGGCAGGCGCGGCGAGTTCGACGCGGTGCTGGTCGATCTCTACGATTCCGGGGGCGGGGCGAGTGTCGCCGACACGTTCTGGGACGACTGTGTCGCGGCCTTGAAACCCGGCGGCTGCATGGCCGTCAACTGGGCGGGCGGCTGGACCGGGGCCGATCTCGACGGCACGCCCTTGCAGCGCATCGCCCGCGTGATGCCGCGCCTGCCGCGCTCGTTCCTCGTGGCCGAGCGCGGGCCCCGCGGCAATTTCGTGCAATTGATCCCGACCGCGCCGGATTTCCGGCTGCCGTCGCTGGGCGCGCGCCTCGCCGAGTTCGCCCGGCTTTATCGCCTGCCGCGCGAGGACCGCGACATCTTGCAGCGCTGCGCCGTCACCGCCCGCTACCCGCCGAAGAAGCAAAAGGCTAAGCTCCGCAAATGACGGCCGAGTGGCACGAGATCGTGCGGCGCACCCTTCGGGCGAACGAGGTGCGGCTTGCGCCCTATGTCCCGGACAAGGTGCTGACGCCCTTGATCGCCGGGCTCGAGCACGACAATTACTTCACGACATTCGCTGCCGCGCGCGAGGAAGAGGCGGTGGGGATCGTCTCCGGCGCCTACATGGCGGGCACGCGCGGCGTCGTGCTGATGCAGACGAGCGGCTTCGGCACGCTCGCCAACGTGCTCGCCTCGCTCGCCGTGCCGTACCAGATCCCGCTGCTGATGATCGTGTCCGAGCGCGGCACCCTGGGCGAGTTCAACCTGGGCCAGACGCTCGTCTGCCGCACCATGCGGCCGGTGCTCGAACTCGATCGGCATCACGCACCACACGATCGAGCGGATGGACGAGCTCGAATTCATCCTCGACCGCTCGATGAAGCAGGCCTATGCGACGCGCCAGCCCGCCTGCTTCATCCTCTCGCCGCTCCTCACGGGCGGCAAGGTCTTTGCCGCATGACCGGCTCGAACATGCGGCGCATGAACCGCTTCGACCTGACGCAGCGCCTCGTGGCGAAGCTCGCGCACGGCGAGGCGGTGGTGGCCGGCATCGGCAACACCAATTTCGATCTCTGGGCCGCAGGGCCCCGGCCCGAGAATTTCTACATGCTCGGCAGCATGGGGCTTGCCGTGCCGATCGCGCTGGGCGTGGCGCTGGCGCAGCCGGCGCGCCGGGTCGTGGCGCTCGAAGGCGACGGCTCGATCCTGATGCAGCTCGGCACGCTCGGCACGGTCGCGAATTTGGCGCCGCCGAACCTCGCCATCGTCGTCATGGACAACGGCTCCTACCAGATCACCGGCGCGCAGCAGACCGCGACGGCGTTCAAGACCGACATCGCCGCCATTGCGCGCGGCGCGGGGCTCGCGCAAAGCGCGTGGGCCGCGGACGAGCAGGAATTCGAGCGGCTCATCTCGCGCGCGCTGGCCGAGCCCGGCCCCTGGCTCATCGCCGCCAAGATCGACCAGGAGCCCGGCGTCGGCACGACCGACCGCAACCCGGCGCGCATCCGCAACGACTTCATGCGCGGCCTCGGCGTCACCGACTGACGAGCTTTTGCAGATCGGGCCTCGGCCGCGCGGTGCGCGGGTCGCGCGCCAGAATGGCCTCGATCGCCTCGGCCGCGTCGAGCAGGAACTTGTCCTGCCCCGCGGCCGCGGTGATGTGCAGCGCAAAGGGCGTGCCGGAGGGCTCGAGCCCGCACGGGATCGAGATGCACGGGTGGCCCGTGAGCGACAGGTAATATGTCGGCGCAAGCCATGCGTAATACGTCGCGAGCGCCTTGCCGCCGACTTCGCGCGCGTAACGCTCCTCGATCGCAAAGGGCGGCACGCCGACGGTCGGGCTGATCAGCAGGTCATGCTCGGCGAAGAACGCTTCCAGGCCGCGATAGAGGCGGGTCGCCGCCGCATGCGCCGTTGCGACCTGTGCCGCGCTCATGGCGAGCCCTTCCTCGTAATTCGCGCGCACGAAGGGGCCGAGTTGGTCGCGATGTTTTTGGTAGCGCTCGCGCTGCGCCGCCAGAAAATTCTGCGCGCGCAGCACGGCGAACGTCTCGTCCGCGCCCGTCATGTCCGGATCGCGCCAATCGCACGAGCGAAATGAAGCCGCGATGAATCCTGCGCGCTCGCGCAACGTGGCGCGCAGCCGCGGATCGACCGGCGCGCCGCCCAGATCCTCCGACACGGCGACCCTGAGCCGCGCGGGATCGACCGAAGCCGGCGCCGCGAAGGACGAAGCATCGTCGCGCAGCCCGAACGGGTCGCGGCTGTCGCGCCCCACCTGGGCGAGCAGCAGCAGCCGCGTATCCGCGACCGTGCGGCCCATCGGACCCAGCACCGTGAGCGGCGACCAGCCGAGCGGCCTGCGCTCGTTCGGCACGAGGCCGGGCGAGGGGCGAAACCCCACGACGCCGCAGAACGCCGCCGGGATGCGCAGCGACCCGCCGGTGTCGGAGCCGGTCGCGAGCGGCACCATGCCGGACGCGAGCGCCACCGCCGAGCCGCCGGACGAGCCGCCGCACGTCCGCTTCGGGTCGTAGGGGTTGCGCGTCGGGCCATAGACCGCGTTGTCGGTATTGGCGCCGGCGCCGAATTCGGGCGTGTTGGTCTTGCCGACGACGATGGCGCCCGCCTGCCGCACCGCGGCGACGAGCCGGTCATCCGCCTGCGGCACATGCTCGCGATAAAGCGGCGAGCCGAACGTCGTGACGATGCCCGCGGTCTCCTGCAAATCCTTGATGCCGATCGGCAGTCCGTGCAGCAGGCCGATCTCGCCGCCGGCCAGCACCGCCGCCTCCGCCGCGCGCGCTTCCGCCCGCGCGCGCTCGACCGCCATCGCGGTGACGGCGTTCAGCGCCGGATTGACCTCGGCGATGCGCGCGAGGCAGTCCTCCAGAAGCTCGACGGGCGAGATCGCCCTGGCGCCGACGAGACGGCGCAGCTCGACCGCATCCTTGTCGCAAAGCCGGTCCATCGCGCCATCTTGCGCGCGGGGCCGCGCGGCGGCAACGTGCTCGCCCAAGGAGGCCCGACATGCAGCTCATTCCCCGGATCGAGGAGCTTCACGACGATCTCACGCGCTGGCGGCGCGACATCCACGCGCACCCCGAGCTTGGCTTCGAGGAAGAGCGCACATCGGCGCTCGTCGCCCAAAAACTTGCCGCCTTCGGCTGCGAGGTTCATCGCGGCATCGGCCGGACCGGAATCGTGGCGCGGCTTACGTCCGGCAACGGGCCGCGCACGATCGGTCTGCGCGCCGACATGGATGCGCTGCCGATCGAGGAGGCGAATTCGTTCGACTACCGCTCGCAGAACGGCGGGCGGATGCATGCCTGCGGCCACGACGGGCACACCGCCATGCTCCTGGGCGCAGCAGCCTATCTCGCCGAGACGCGCGATTTCGACGGTACCGTCCATTTCATCTTCCAGCCGGCCGAAGAGGGTTTGGGCGGCGCCGCGGCGATGGTGAAGGACGGGTTGTTCGCGCGCTTTCCGTGCGAGGCGGTGTTCGGCATGCACAACCGCCCCGGCCTTGCCGCCGGGAAATTCGCGATCCGGCCCGGCGCGATGATGGCGGGCGGCGCCTTCTTCGACATCGCCATCGAGGGGCGCGGCGCGCACGGCGCGCGGCCGGAATCGGGCGTCGATCCGGTCGTGGTCGCGGCGCACGTGACGACCGCGCTGCAGACGATCGTCTCGCGCAACGTGCGGCCCATCGATACGGCCGTCCTCAGCGTCACGCAAATCCACGCCGGCGACGCTTATAACGTCATCCCCGAGCGCGCCGTGATCCGCGGCACGGTGCGCGCCTTCAGCAACGATACGATGAAGATGATCGAGGCCAACATGGCGCGGGTGGCAATGGGCGTGGCGCAAGGGCTTGGCGCCACCGCGACGCTCGATTTCCGCTATCTCTTCCTGCCGCTTTTCAATGACGCGACGGAGACCGAGTTCATCGCCGACACGGCCGCCGAGATCGTGGGGTCCGAGAACGTCAACCGCGCGAGCAATCTCGTGATGGCGTCCGAGGATTTCTCCTACATGCTTGCCGAATGCCCCGGCGCCTACATCCAGATCGGCAACGGCGACCGGCCGGGCGGCTGCGAAGTGCACAATCCCGGCTACGACTTCAACGACGAGATCCTGCCGCTGGGCGCGAGCCTGTTCGCAAAGCTTGTCGAGAAAAGGCTCGCGCGCCGCTCGGCTTGAAGAAACGTCAGCGGTTCTCGATCCGGTTCAGCTCCTCGCGGTTCAGCCGATCGGCGCTCGTGTCGCCGGGTTTGGCGGCACGGGGCGGCATGCTCGCGCCGCTCGATTCCGCCGGCGCCGGCGGATTGGCGGCCTGCGGCGCGTTGCGGTTCATCTCCGCCTCGATCGCTTGCGCCATCTGCAAGTGATGCTGGATCGCCGGCAATGTGGTTGCGGCGAACCGCTTCAGCGCGGGGTTCTCGCCCGACCGGCTTTCGCGCTCGAAAAGCGGCACCTGCTTCTGGTGATCGTCGACCGCATTGCGGATATACAACCGGTCGAAATCGGCGCCGGTCTGCTTGCCGATCCAGTCGTAAGCGGTCTTGTGCTCGGCATCGATCTCGGTCGGAAGGACGATGCCTTCGCGCTTCGCGGCCGCCGCGAGCCGGTCGTCGGCCTTCGTGTGATCGCTGACCATCTCGCGGCCGAAATCCTTGATGGACGTGGCCGCGCCCTTCTGCTCGGCGAGCTTGCCGAGCTCGATTTCGGCCATGCCGCTCACGGCCGCGTCATGGGCAAAGCTGCGATCGGCGGCGCCGATCCGGCCTTTCTGCGCGGCGGCCGGCGGCGAATTGGCGGGTGCCATCGTCTGCGCCAATGCGGGCGCGAGGAAGAAGGCGCCAATGAGCGCCGTGGTTGCGAGCAAGCGGGTCATCGAAATCCTCCGGATCATCGGCGCGGGCCGCGCCCTCTCATGGGCATGAACGCTTTTGCCCCGCCATTCGGCGGTACCGCTCGCGCGTGCATTTTCGCGCGAACGGTGTTCCGACCTGTGGAACCTCGTGAGGGCGCCTCTCGCGCGTCGCGCGCGGGACGGGACGGGTCTATAGTCCTTGGCCATGAAAGCCATCGTCATGCGCACCTTCGGACCGCCCGAAATTCTCCGCCTCGAGGAGGTTCCGACGCCGGTTCCGGGGCCCGGCGAAGTGCTGATCGAGGTTCATGCCGTCTCGGTCAATCGCACGCTCGATCTCGTCGTCCGGTCCGGAAAATACCCGCGGCCGGTGAAGCTGCCGCATGTGCTGGGCGTCGATCCGTCGGGCGTCGTGGTTGCGGTCGGCGAGGGCGTGCGGCTGCGCCAGGTGGGCGACCGTGTCGCGACCCACCTGCGAACCGATTCAGGGCCCGCGATCGCAAGCACGGTGATGATCGGCGTCAATGTCTGGGGCGGCTATGCCGAGTTCGTGACGGTGCCGGAAATTTCGACCTTCATCGTGCCCGAAAATCTCGACTTCGCAACCGCCACCATTGTCGCGCGGCACGCGCCCCTCGCCTTCAGCATGCTGCGCGACAAGGCGCGGCTCGTGCCCGGCGAATGGGTGCTGGTCATGGGCGCGGCCGGCGGCCTCGGCAGCGCTGCCGTGCAGGTCGCGAAATATCTCGGCGCGAAAGTGATCGCCGCGGCAGGCACCGACGAACGCGTCAAGGCCGCGCTCGATCTCGGCGCCGACGCCGGCGTCAACTACCGGTCCTCCGATCTGACGGCCGAGGCGCGCCGGATCGCCGGCCGGGGCGTCGATATCGTGCTCGAGAACATCGGCGACCCCGATCTCTTCCGCCAGGCCTTCAAGAGTCTCGGGCCGAACGGGCGGCTGGTGACGGCCGGCAGCCATGGCGGCGGCGTGGTGCCGCTCGACGTGAGCCACCTCTATCTCAACCACATCACCATCATGGGCTGGACCGGGCAAAGCGACGCCGACATGAACGAAAGCCTCAAGGCTGCCGGCGAAGGCCGCTTGCGCGTGCTCGTCGACCGCATCCTGCCGCTCGCCCAGGCCGCCGAGGCGCACCGCATCGTCGCCGAGCGCGGCGGGCTCGGGAAGGTTGTGCTGCAGCCCTGAGCGCCGCCGAGATCATCCGCTGGATTCTGACCGAGGGGCGCGAAGCGCCGAGCCCGGCGCGTTTCGTCACCGGCCTGTGCGCGCGCCTCGTCGAGGCGGGCGTGCCGCTCTGGCGCGTCACGATCTATGCCGCGACGCTTCACCCGCAGATCCGCGGCTTCGGCTGGCGCTGGTGGCGCGACCGGCATGTCAGCGAGGAGGTGCGCGTGCCGCAAGGCGCCGAGATCAGCGAGGAGTATCTCGCAAGCCCGATGCGCGCGACGATCGAAGACGGGACCGCGCTACGCCGCCGGCTCGGGGGTGCTTCGAGCGAGTTTCCGTTGCTCGAGGAGTTCCGGGCCGAAGGCTGCACCGATTATCTCGCCGCTCCCCTGAACCGCATGGGCACGCGCTATCCCGTCGTCGCCTGGGCGACCGATCGCGCGCAGGGCTTCGATGACGGCGATCTCGCGCTGCTCGAGGCGATCCGCCCGGCGCTCGCCGCAATCATCGAGCTGATCGCCGTCCGCCGCACCGCGCGCGGCCTGTTCGCGATCTATCACGGCAGGCATGTCGGCGACCGCGTGTTCGAAGGCAATGTCCGCCGCGGCCAGTTCGATGTCGTGCGCGCCGCCATCATGGCGACCGACCTGCGCGGCTTCACCGGCATTTCCGACCGCCTGCCGGGCGAGGACGTGATCGACGCGCTCGACGATTATTTCGAATTCGTCGCGCTCGCAACGCACGGCGCGGGCGGCTACATCCTGAAATTCATCGGCGACGGCGTGCTTGCCGTCTTCGGCATGGACGGGGCGAGCGACCGCGCTGCCGCCGCCGCTGCGCTCGCCGCCGCCCGCGACATCGTCGCCCGCCTTGCCGCGCACAACGCCGCGGGCGGCGAGTCCGGCCGTGTCGAGCTCCGCGCCGGCATCGGCCTCCATGTCGGGGAAATAATGTACGGCAATGTCGGATCGGCCGATCGGCTCGATTTCACGGCGATCGGTCCGGCGGTCAATCTCGCTTTCCGGCTCGAGGACCTGACCAAGACGCTGAAGCGGCCGGTTCTCGCCTCGGGCGCCTTCGCCGAAGCGGCTTCCGTGGATCTGCGCCCGCTCGGCCCGCACCCGATCCGCGGCCTCAGCGGCTTCGAGGACGTGTTCGGCCTGCCCGAGCATGATCCCCCGGTTCAACGATTAGCCGCCATCAAGGAAATCTAAATCATTCCTTCGCTAGGTTGAGCGTGAGCCAGGGGCGATTCGGTGCCAAACATCCTCGTCGTCGACGATAACGCGGCCGTACGCAAGGCGGTCATGATGATGCTCGAGATGGCCGGGCATTGCGTCGCCGGCGCCAAAGACGGCGCCGAGGCGATGCGTGCGTTCGACGCCGAGCATCCCGATCTCGTCGTCGTCGACATCATCATGCCCGACAAGGACGGCATCGAGATCATCCGCGAGATGCGGCGCTTGAGGCCGGAAACCCGCATCATCGCCATGACCGGCGGCGGCCGTTTTCCCAATCTCGATTTCCTGAAAATGGCGCGCGCCTTCGGTGCGGCGGACGCGGTCGCAAAGCCGATCGATCCGGACGACCTCGCCGCGCGTGTCGCAGCCTGCCTCGGGGCGTGATCGGTGCGCGCCGGCACGCTCGAGCTGCTGGTCGAAGGCATCGAAAGCGTCTCTGACGGGCTCGCGATCCTCGACGCCGCGGGACAGGTCCTGTTCGCCAACGAGACCTACCGCCGCATCCAACCGCTCGTCGCGCCCTGGTCGGGGGACGGCGGCGAGGAGGGCATCGTCGAGCTCGACGGCGAGGAACGCTGGATCCGCGTCGTCGAGAAGAGGATGCGATCGGGCGCGGTGCTGCGGCACCTCGTCGATATCAGCGAGCAGAAGCGCCGCGAAGCCGACCTGATGACGACGCGGATGCGGCTGAGCGAGGCGATCGAATCGCTCGAGGAAGGCTTCGCGCTGTTCGATTCCGACGACCGGCTGGTTCTGTTCAACAGCCGCTATCGCGCGATCTTCACGACGATCGCCGACCTCATCAAGCCGGGCGCGACATTCGAGACGCTGACCCGCGCCGCCACCGAACGCCGGCAGAACGTCGAAACCGCGCGCGATGCCGAGACGTGGTTTGCCGGGCGCATGGCGGCGCATCGTGCGGGCAACAGCGTCTTCGAGCATCATTTCAGCGACGGCCGCTGGATCATGGTGCGCGAGCGCAGGACCGCGGACGGCCACACGCTCGGGACATATTCCGACATCACCGCCTTGAGGCGGCGCGAGGAGCATCTGCGTGCCACGGTCGACAATATCGCCGAGGCGCTCCTCCTGCTCGACGGCGAGCGCCGGATCACTGCGCTCAACCGCAGCGCTCTGGCGATGTTTTCGACCGACGGCGACGAAATGCTCGCGACGGAGCGCATCGCGAGCTTCATCGCCGAGCATCTGGCGCAGCACCTGTCGCCGCGCGGCTCCGCATCGCCGCCGGTGATCGAGCATCGCACGCAAGCCGGCAATGTCATCGAGATACGGCCGCGGCCGATGCCGGACGGCGGCTTCGTCGTCACCTTCGCCGATATCACCGAGCGCAAGGAAGCGGCCGAGCGCCAGCATCAGTCGCAGAAGCTCGAAGCATTGGGCCACCTCGCCGGCGGCGTCGCGCACGAGTTCAACAATCTCCTGACGGCGATCGGCGGCTTCGCCAAGATGGCGCTGCGCCGCTCCGAGTGTGCCGATTACGTGCGCGAGTGCCTCGAGGAAATCATCGCCTCGTCCGATCGCGCCGCTGACCTGACGCGGCAGATGCTCGCCTTCGGACGCAAGCAGCCGCTCGACGCGCGCATCGTCAGGCCTGCGGACATCGTGGGTTCGCTCGACCGGATGCTGCGGACGCTCGTCCCGGAATCGATCGAGCTCGTGCTCGACATCGCCGACGCGGACACCGCCGTCGAGGTCGATCCGAGCCAGCTCTCCCAGGCGATCCTCAATCTCGCGCTCAATGCGCGCGATGCGATGCCGGAGGGCGGCCGCCTCGTCGTCGGCACGAAGATCGTGGCGGCGCCTTCGGTCCCGGCGGCGGCCGAAAAAGGCCTCGCCGGCGCGCGCTGCGCCGCGATCTTCGTGAGCGACACGGGGACCGGCATCGGCAGCACCGTCCTCTCGCATATTTTCGAGCCGTTCTTCACGACGAAGGAGCAGGGCAAGGGCACGGGTCTCGGCCTCTCCGTCGTCTACAGCATCGTCGAGCGCTCGGGCGGCGTGATCGATGTCGAGACCGAAGCGGGAAGCGGCACGATTTTTTCGATCTTCCTGCCGCTCTCGGCTGGCGTGCCGAAGGCGCGCGCTGCGTCCTCCTCGCTGCCGCACGGCAGGGCCGAGAGCATCCTCGTCGTCGAGGACGAGCCGGGCGTGCGCAATCTCGCCTATGCCACGCTGACCCAGTACGGGTTCCAGTGCGCCCGCGCTGCCGACAGCGACGAGGCCTTCGCCATCGTCGCGCGCACGGGTGCGCCGCCGGACCTGCTGCTCATCGACATCGTCCTGCCGGGCAGGAGCGGCTACGACATCGCCGCCGAGTTCACGGCACGGTTCCCCGCGCTCAAGGTCGTGTACATGTCGGGCTATGCCGACCGCGCTTCCTCGCGCGCGGGGCCGGCGGCGCCGTTCCTGGCAAAGCCGTTTTCGCCGGAACATCTGGCGGCGACGGTACGCGCGGTGCTCGACGGGACCGACCTTCCCCACGCCGGCCCGGTCCTCCTCGAAGCTAGCTGAGGCGGCGCATCACGCGCGAGCTGGAGCGGGTGAAGGGAATCGAACCCTCGTCGTAAGCTTAGAGGTGCCGCCGGCCACAGGCGAACAGCCGCTCCTCGACCATCTCATGAGCGCCGCGAGATCGGCCACCATAGGGTCGTTCGTCCGTCAATCCTGAATCTTGTTGAAGTCGTAGGTTCCAACACCTTGCAGGAGCAGAAAGCGGCAGTGATCGTCACCGCCGTTGGAAATGCGATGGGCAGTCTTCGGCGCAATGGCGTAACGCCCCCCAACCGTGATCCGCTCGTCGGCGCGGGGTGCGCGGGTCTCAATCCGAATGGTACCGCTCAAGCAGAAATACCAATCCGTGACCTGGCTGTGGAAGTGCCAGGGGATGACGTCGCCAGGCGCAAGCGTGTAAAGCCGGGCCAAAAGGTCGCTGCCCTGTGCGATCGTCTCGATGCTATTGACCGAATAGGCCGGCTGTGTCGTCGGGACCTCGTTCATAGCCGTCCTCATTTCCTGTCACGTCGCCTCAAATCCGCATGCAGTAGCCGAGGGATGTTAGTCTGTGGCGCATTTTCAGTAGGCATTGCGAACCTCAAAAGAGTCCGAGGCTTCCGCATACGGCGGCAAAAGTTGCCATGAGCGAGAGCCCTAGCAGCACGCGGTGCATCCACAGCATCCGGGTAAGGAGGGCCTCGCCAGCAGCTGCGGCGCGCTTGTGAACGGAGCGGCGAATGACAAGCGGCTCGATCACGAAGAGCAGTCCCGCGAACAGCAGCCACACACCGACCATGAGATGCATCCACCAGAAGCGAGCGTCGGTGAAACGGTCCCAGAGATCGTACGCCCATAGCATGTAAAGTCCGCTGAGCAGCACCAACAGCACCGCGATCCGGGCCTGCGGTGCGAAACGGCGCTCGACGGCATCGAACTCGCGTATCCATTCATCCGGCAGCTTATTCCTCATTCCAGGCAGCAGCACCGTGGCCACGAACGAGACGCCGCCAATCCATACGACAATGGAAAGAATGTGAATCGCCCGCGCGACAATACCCCAATCCACCACAGAACCTCCTTGTGATTCAGTCAGATCGACCGCGACGCATCATCGCGAACCGGGGACCGCATAAGCACGCCGCCATAGAAGATCGTGAAGAGACCGAAGGCTCCGCTCCATGTCGCCCCGGAAAGCCAAAGCATGAGCTCCATTTGATCGCCGGCGAGCGGCGATAAGATGCGCGTGAGCGCCGCGATCGTTATGAGCCCGTATATCGCTTTGGTAATTGGTCCTGCCGTCAGCGGCCGTCCGGTATGGCCGAGCGAGGCGCGAGTCATCACCGCGAGCGTCATAGTGCCGACTGCACCGACCGTCAGCGCATGCAATGCCGCCGTCGCCGGCAGCAGCGCAAATAACCCGTTGAACCCGAGCAGCAGCAGGCCGAGCGCGAGCCAGCCATATCCCAGATGCAGGATCAGCAGGAGCGGCTCCTCAAGGGTTCGAACGCCGCGCCAACGGCAGAGGCGCAGCGCCACGCCAATTCCGGCAACGAGCATCGCGGCAGCCGTTGCCGCTGCGTCCGGGATAAATGCCCATGCGAGGAGCGCCACGCCGGTTACCGCAAGCACGCCGATGTCGAATTGGCCCTCGGGCACTGGCGGCGGGACGTCCGGCCGCGTCTTCGCAAGCCAGTTGCGCGTGAAGCTCGGGATGATGCGGCCGCCTACGAGCGAGATCAGCATGAACAGGGTGACGAGCCCGAGGCGGTTGCCGAGCTCCGCCGTGTCGGCGAGATGGAGCGCATCGAGATGCACCAAAAGATTGCCCGCTAACAACAGCGCGAGCGCGCCGACCATCGGCAGGTTGCGCCAGTTCTTGCCGATGATGATCTCGCGCGCCACGGCGGCCAGGAACGCGACCGGGAACGCGAGGTCGGCGACAGCCGCGGCGGACGGGCCGATATTTGTCGAGAACAGAACGCCGACCCGTCCGATCGCCCATAACAGGAAAAGAGTCGCGAGCGGCGCGCCTTGCAGCGGAAGCCGGCCGGTCCAATTCGGGATAGCGGTCAGCAGAAACCCGGCGATGGTCGCGGCGGCGAAGCCGAACACCATCTCATGCGCGTGCCAGACGGCAGGTGGAAGCCGCGTCGGCAGGACGAGGCCTTCCGAATAGGCGCCGAGCCAGGTCGGGATTGCGACGGCGGCCCAGATCGACGCACCGAGAAAGAAAGGCCGAAAGCCCGCTGATAAGATCACGGGGCCTTGGCGCGCACGATAGCGGGGAATGGCAGTCATTGGGCTCGGCGATACCTCGCATCACGTCCCGCAGCCGAATCGCATGAAAGCGCCGCGCTCAGCTCCGAATTTTCGGCTGACCCTAAGCTGCGACTTCCTCGGCGACTTGTTCTTGCACTTTATCCCGCATCGCAACAGCGCTGCCGCCGCGGCGAAGCTGGACGATCTCGCACAGGACCGAGAGAGCAATCTCCTCCGGTGTGCGCGCTCCGAGATCAAGCCCGGCAGGAGCGTGAATGCGGGCGAAATCCCGCTCTCCGAATCCCTGCTCCCTTAGGTAGTCGAGCACCAACTTCGAGCGCTTTTTGCTGGCGATGAGGCCCAAGTATGGGGTGCTCGATCGAAGCGCTCGTTGCATAAACTCGTGATCGCCCTTGTGCTGCGTCGCAACCACCACGAAATCGGCTGGTCGAGGCTTCAGTTGGCTGTAATCAAGGTCTTCGGTTAGCAGCTCGGCCGCGCCGGGATAGTGTTCGCGATCGGCCATGGGATCATCCACGATCACGTCGAGGCCAATTTCCGAACCAATGGCGCAGAGGCTTTCAGCCACGCGGCCATGGCCGAGGACCCAGAGTGCGGGCTTGGGGATCACCGGCTCGATATAGACGCGCATGCTCCCCCCGCACGGCATTCCAGTGCCAAGAACCTCGTCATTGAGATCGAGATCGATCACCGTAGTCTCACCGCTAGCGAGACAATCGAGTGCCGCTTGGCAGATGGCGCCTTCCGCACAGCCGCCTCCGACCCATCCTGATAGGATTCTGCCGTCGCTTCCGATCACAGCTTTCGAAGCCGTCTTCGCGGAAACAGATCCCTCTGTTTCAATCACGGTTGCAAGGGCGAACGGCTCTCGCCTTGCGCGCAGCTCAGTCACGAGGTCAAGCGGATCATTCCGTTTAGCGCCGCTCCGAAGGGCGCCACTGTGCGAGTCGGCCATGGCATCTTCTCACCGGGAACAGCGAACCAGTTATATATGGCTAACTGATGCAGATTTGCCAGCCGAGCCCCGAGGACACGGCCTTCTGCCCCGAAGTTCACCCGCGCTCGAGTTCGAGCTCGGCGCGTAGATTCTCAAGGTCGCGGCCGATCGTCGCGACGGCGAGTGTCCGGCCGCCACGCCGGTACGTAACCTTGCAGTCCTTCGCCTCCACGTGCCCGTCGATCTCGATTGAGTCCCATTTCTCCGCGTGACCGACGTAGAGGATCGACACGTCGTAATGCATGCTCCAGAAGAACGGTACGGCGTCGAACCGCTCGCGCTTTCTCATCATGTTGCGCGCCGCCGTCCGTCCCTGGCGCTCCGCAACAACCCAGTGCTCGAACTCGGATCTTGCCCCCTGAATGGTGGTCTGGCCAACGTGCGAGATCGCCGACGGCAAAGATGCCGGGGATACTCGTCTCGAGATACTCGTCGACGGCGATACCGCGATCGATGGCGAGGCCAGCTTTCTCGGCAAGGCTGAGGTTCGGCCTCACGCCGACGCCGACAACGACGAGTTCCGCCGCGATTGTCTCGCCCGTCTTCAACGTTACCGCGGTCCGATCGATCAAGCTTGCAGTCGTGCCAAGGTGCAACCGAACGCCGTGCTCCTCATGGATAGTCCGGACCAGGCTGCCGATCTCACGGCCGAGGATGCGTTCCATGGGGGTCGTTTCAGGCGCGACGACATGCACTTCAAGGTTTCGCGATCGCAAGGAGGCTGCGACCTCAAGACCAATGAAGCTTGCGCCGATCACCACGGCCCGCTGCGCCGTCTTGGCCGCTTCGACGATCGCCCGGCTGTCGGACAGCGATCGGAGATAGTGCACGTGCGGGAGGTCGCCGCCGGGTAGGTCGAGGCGCACAGGCTCGGCACCGGTCGCAATCAGAAGAGCATCATAAGCGAGCCGGCTTCCATTCTCGAGTTCAACCTCGCGACGTGTGGTATGGATTGCCACCGCGCGTGCGCCGAGGCGGAGATCGATGCCGCGCTCGCGGTAGAACTCTGGAGACCGCAGCGGGATCCACTCCTCGGGGGCGCGTCCGGCCAGGTAGTCTTTCGACAAGTTCGGACGGTCGTAGGGCACTGACGAGTTGGCACTCACGATCGTGATGCCACCGGCATACCCCTCGGTTCGCAGCGTCTCAGCCGCGCAATTGCCGGCAGCGCCACCACCGAGGATTACAATCGCATTTGGTGCGCCCGAAACGGACCGCTCGCGAGAGGCGGGCGCCGGCTGCTTTTCTCGAACGTAGATGGTGCTGCCCTGGCGTTCCACCCGCCAGCAATCGACCGGATTGAGAGCGGGTGGCCGGACCGGCGCCCCGTTGCGGAGGCTGAAGCAGGCATGGTGCCAAGGACAGCGCACTGTGTCGCCGACCAGAAGCCCCTCAGCGAGCGGGCCGCCGTAATGGGTGCACATGGCGCCGACCGCAAACACTTCCTCGCCTTGTCGAGCCAATAGAACCGGATCGTCCCCAACATGGCCGAGCATCGAAGCGCCATCAGCCAACTGCGACAGCGCGATCCCCCGGGAGAGATCGGGCCCCTTCACGTCTTGCCTTTCGGTCATTTCTCCTCCTCTCTCGCATCTGCTGGCGATGGGCACGCGATTTCGGCGCTTGCTCCGCCGCGCGCCTGACGAGCGGATCGCCGCGGTCTTATGTGATCAATTCCCGATCCTGTTGACGTCATAGCGGCCAACCCCTTGCAGCGGCAAAAAGCGGTCGTCCTCTTCGCCACCGTTCGAGATGCGGCGGCCGGTCTTCGATGCGATCGCATAGTTTCCGCCTTCCGCGATCCATTCATCGGCATGCGGTGCACGCGTTGCGATCTGAAGAGTGCCGCCAAGGCACATGTACCAACCAACAGCCTCAAATTGGCATGCGGTAGCCGTAGAATTCGTGATCTTCGTTGTAACCGCCCTGGCCCGCTAGACTTGTTAAGAAAAGCCAAACCCCGCCAAGTCTTTGACCTGGCGTGGCTTTTCGTGGTTGCGGGGAAGCGCAACCAGCGTTATTTGCAACCATTGAGGTCACGGGTGCCCGTGATCATTGATCGCGGAGATATAGCGGCAACGCGAGCGCTCCGCCCATAGCGGCGCACTCAAGGTCCGGTTTTGCTCCGTCAGCAGACCGCCTGCCGGTGAAAATCGATGTCGCGGTTTGACCCGAAGCGGTCATGGACCCGGCTTGCGTCGATAAGCCTGTCCACCCCGGCGCGCGTCCCGTGGGACGGCGCGGGTTGCTGGTTCTGGCCGGCGCCACAGTGCTCGTGTGCGCGGATCGGCGTCCTTTGATGTAGCTCAAGGCGCGGGCAGCCGCGATCATCTTTATTAGCCACGGTTCAGCAGGCGGGGAAAACGTGCGAACGACACCGCAGGTATTGGCGCTCGATCATCGAATTTGAAGGAGCCTGAAGAAATGACACGCACGAGCCATCACCGGGGACTTCGCATGGCGGTGGGCGCCGCGAGCATGGTCCTTCTGCTGTCGAGCTCGGCTTCGCTGGTGGCGGCGTCCTCGCGAACAATGGACGCGGCGGCATCGCCCGCCAACCAGCGCGTGGCCCAGGCCGCCCCGGCGCCGGCCGAACCCGGCGCGCCAGGCGCAGCTCCGGGTACAGCGCGCCAACCGGCCCAAACAAGCGGACCGGCCGCGCGCGTCGAGACCCGGATATCGGACCTTCGCAAGAAGCTGCACGTTACGCCAGCCCAGGAAGTGCAGTTCGACGCCTTCGCCGATGTGATGCGCACCAACGCGCAATCGATGCAGGATCTGTTTCGGCAGCGTGCCCAGCACAGGGACAGAACGGCTGCCGGCCAGCTTCATTGGTACGCCCAGCTCGCCACTGCGCATGCCGAAGGCATGAACAAGCTGCTTCCTGTCTTCGACACGCTCTATCAAAGCCTGACTGAAGAGCAAAAGAAAGCGGCGGACGCGGCCTTCGAGCCGCTCCGCCAAGCGCGTCCGCCCCGCAAAGCCGGATAGAGGCAAGGCCCTTTGTCCGGGTCAACGCGCAGCCCGGTCGAGACGGGCATTCGGATGTCGAACGCGCCGGGATTTGCGAGCTGTCCGCCCTATGCCGGGAGCTTCGCGGACGGTCCGGGCGCTTTACGCCATAGGAGGCTGCCATGAGGCGGGCAAAGATTTTGCCGGGATCACTTCTCTTCCTCACCGCAATGGGGCTCGCCGTCGCCGCCGGTGCGATATCCGAGAGCGCGTACGCTCAACCCTACCCCTACCCCTACTATCAATGCCCGGCTGGATATTATTGGGATCCCTCTTATGGCTGTCAGCCGGTCAGTTATTTCTACGGGCCGCCTTATTACGCGTACCCGGATTTAGGCTTCGGTTTCTTCTACGGCATCGGGCCTGGCTACCGGTATGGCCGCGGCGCGGGGATCGGCAGAGGCGCGGCGCCTCGCGGCAGAGGCGCGGCACCCCGCGGCGGGGGCCGGGGCGGGGGCGGCCGGCGCTGACCGCGGCCTCGGCGTGGCGGAGTCTGCGCCTTGACTGGCGGCCCGCCGTGAGGCGCCATCGCATCATCCCACGGCGCGTAAGTTCGCGGAATCTCTTGGTCGTGATGGCCTCGCGAAGGCTCAGACGCAGGCAGAGGCTGACGGCACTCATCCCGGTCGATCCGAAATTCGCTTCGTGGGACCGACTCAAGAGATTCTGACGCTTCAGGAAGAGACCACCGCCGACGAGGTGATCGAGTGAGATAGGCAGATGTCCGAAGTGGCACCTTGCGAAGCGCGGCCACGCCCGCCCGGTGGCCGCTATCGGTGTATCTTCGGATGTGATGAGGGCACTGCGGGACTGGTGCCGATGACCCGGAGCCAGACATTCGAGCCTGAGGGCGAGCGACAAGGCGTAGCTGAGCCGGCGGGAAGGCCGCTGAAGCGCGGCTTCTGCACGATGTTTGCGGGCTTCAATACTCGACCCGATAGACCTGCCCTTCGAGGTGGAGCTCGGGGTCGTGTTCGGTCACCGCGAGCCGTAGGCGGATCGGCTTCCCCGGCGTGAAGGCCTCGTGCCGGATCTCGCCCACCGCCCAGGAAAGCCCGCTCCAGATCACGCGGTCGTAGCGGATCTCGACCGGCAAAGGCTTGCCATCTTGCATCGCGTCAATGACGAACACCTGCCCCATGGGACGTGGGCTAGCGGTGCGCGCCGGGCCGCCATCCTCGTCGCGCTGCCGCAGCAGGACGCGCAGGTCACCATTCGTGGGCGGCATCAAGACCGTTTCGATGGGAAACGGTTCTTCGGTCTCCTCCCGAGCTCCTTGTGGCAGCAGTTCCTTCGCCAGAGGCTCCTGGACCTCATGGAACCGGGCTCGCAGCGGCGCAATCGCGCGGGGAATGCGGATGTCGCTCTCGATGCCGAGATCATCGGAAGCGCTGGAAAAAGCGCCATATCCTATAAGCGCCAATTGTCCCGGTCCCAGCCGCAGCATATCGCCGGCGAGCGCGGGCTCGTAGCCAGCGTCGCGGAACAGTACGCGGCCTTTGGCATTGGGCGGCTGGTCCGGCGAGAGCCTGGGCAGGCGGATGTCTCGCACGCGCTGCGCAGGATTCACGGCCGCGTAAAGAGCCCCGTCGGTTCCCACCGATGCAAAGCCGTAGGGCTGGGCTGCCGAGGGGGTACCGCCGAAAGCGCGGTTGATGCCAGCGCGCAGCAATGGTCCGTAGAGCCGCTGCACCCGCGCGAACCAGCGCGCAGCGTCATCGTCGAGGAACTCGAGGTTGCCGTGGACGGTGTTTACCCAGCCGCCGCGTGCAACCGTCAGAAGGAGGCTGCCCCGCCAAGCAATGGTCCGGCGGTGGTAATTGGTGCCGGTATCGCCGACCATGAAGGCGGTCGAGTCGATGCGAGACAGCGGCACTCCGCCGCCGAACGCGAAATGGCGGACCATCTCATCGCTGTAGATGTCGATCGAGCGCCATAGATCCATCTGCGGCACGTCGGAGGGCCGGGGATCGCCCGAATAGAGCGAGTCAAAAACGTCCAGCCAATAAATGTTGAAGGGGTTGAGCGGCACGGACGGTGACTCGACGTCGCCCACGATGCCATTGAACGCCACCAGAACCACGTCGGGATTGCGCCTGCGGAAGGTGCGCAAAGCGTCGTGCAGCGCGCGCGCATTGCGCTGACGGATCTCCGCCGGTGACAGCCGTTCCTCGTCGCCCTTCACGGCAGCGTCGAAGTCGGCGAAATCGAATTTGAACATGCGGACGCCGCGGTCATACCAGAACTGCAACACATCCATGAAGTCGGCGAGGAAACCGCCGGCATAGAGCGCCATGGCGTGTCCATCCGACGTCAGAGAGCTGCGCCATGAAGGTGCAGGCTCAAGCGCGCTCAGGGAGTTTGTACTGAACCAAAGGCCAGGCTTGATGCCAGCGCGGCGGCACGCCGCGATCCAGTCGTCCGGTCCGTTGGGCCATTCGGGATTGCGCCACGTGCGATAACCACCCGCGGGGTCGTACCAGAACGCGTCCATCATGTAATAATCGAAGCGAACCCCCGCCCGGCGCAGCCGCTCGATCTCGTGGAGCTCGTGCATCGCCAGCTCCTCGGTCAGCGGCACCGAGTCGGATAGCTCGTCGTAAGCCGACCAGTTGTTGTAGACCCAGACCGGCCGAGGCAAGAGCGTATGAGGGCCATCCCCGCTTTGGGCAAGCGAGCCGGGTGCCGACAGTTGAAGCAACACCGCCGCGGCACCGATGAGCTTCCGCAAATTCCGCACGCCAAGCTCGTGCACGCGCTGCTCCTGTCCCCCGCTCCAGATCATGCCACCAAGCGCCAGCTCCTCCTAGAGAGGATCGGACGCAACTGGGACTGGGCGGACTCGGATCAGCGACGCGGGCTCTTCCGTGAGCCACGTGCGGTTACTCAGCGCTTGAGGTTGACGACGTAGCGGCGGTCGATCATCTCGGCGCTGCCCTTGAGCGTGCCTTGCGCCTGTACAATTTATTTTGCCGCGTCACGTCGGCGACAACGAGCCGATCGGCATCGATATAAGGCTGGCTGCGCGCGACCTCGGCCTCGAAGCTGGCCGATCGCCTTTGCGGTGATCGCGGTGAGCTCGCGCGCGTCGTGGCCGTCGGCGTGCTTGCCGGTGCATGCCCGGTTGTGGCACATCCCCGAAGTCCGGGCTGAACTGAGCGATGGCCGCTTGCATTCCTAAAGCGGACTCGGATTAGCACCCAAGGAGGGTCTTTGAGGCCCGACCCTAGGCAAACAGATCGCCTAATTGTTTCGGCAATCACGTTAGCATCTGTCTACGAATAGCATTGAGAGCAGGCATGTGCCGACACCCCGCCACATGACCGGCATACGCGTCGCAGAGGGAATAGCAGCGCGCTCCCGCTTACATCTCGAACTGCTGATGAAGCTGAGGCATCTCGATCCGCGCGGTCGTAAGGTGCGCCGCGTATGCGTTCATTGCCGGCGCTTCACCGTGCACCAGAAACATTGCCTGTTTTCCGCTGATGCGGTCCTGCCAGGCAAGCAGCTCGCGCTGATCGGCATGGGCCGAGAAGCCGTTGATGGTATGAATGTGGGCGCGCACCGGGATTTCCTCGCCAAAGAGCTGGACCTCCTTTGCGCCATCGATGATGCGGCGGCCGAGCGTCCCCGCCGCCGCATAACCGACGAAAATGACGCTCGCCTCGGCACGCCAGAGATTGTGACGAAGATGGTGGCGGATGCGGCCGCCCGTGCACATGCCCGATCCGGCCATGATCACGGACCCGCCAGAGATGCGGTTGATCGCCACCGAATTGGCCGTCTCGCGCGTCAGCCTGAGTCCCGGAACCTTGAACGGGTCTATGCCCCGCTTGAAGAGGTTAACGACATTCGGCGCGAAAGAGTCGGAATGACGTTCGAATATTTCGGTGGCCGATATCGCCATGGGCGAATCGAGAAAGACCGGAAGCGAGGACGGTAGTCGATTCTCCTCGATGCCCTGACGCAGGAAGAACACGAGTTCTTGCGCCCGCTCGAGCGCGAAGGTCGGAATCAGGACATTGCCGCCGCGAGCCAAGGTCGCGTTAATTGTGTCGTAGAGCTCGCCGACAGACGCGGCGAACGGCCGATGAGGACGATCGGCATAGGTCGTTTCCATCACCACCACCTCGGCCGCAGCCGGCGTTTCGGGCGCCCGCAACAGCAGCCGCCGCGCATTCCCGACATCGCCCGAGAAAAGGATGGTGCGGCGGCCCGCATCCTCGTCGATCTCGAGGAGGATGCTCGCCGAGCCAAGAATGTGGCCGGCATCGAAAAAGGTGGCGCGCAGGCCGGCTCCGATCTCGATCGGTTGCCTGTATTCCGCGGCACGGCCGAACCGTCCGATGCTGTCCAGCGCTTCGACGATCGAATAGAGGGGAGCCTCAGGTTCGCTTCGGCCGCGGCGCATTGACGTGCGAGTGCGACGACGAGCCTCCTCCTCCTGCAGATGCGCCGCGTCGAGGATTACGAGCCGCGCGAGTTCGAAGCTGGCCTGCGTCGCGACGACCTCTCCACGAAAGCCGCGCTTCACCAGGAGAGGCAGGCGGCCGCAATGGTCGAGATGGGCATGGGTCAGGAGGACGCAGTCAATGGCGGCAGGATCGAACCCGAACGGATCGGAATTGTCCTCGTGCAACTCGCGGCTTCCTTGGAACAAGCCGCAGTCGATGAGAATGCGGCGGCTGCCGGTTTCGATGAGATGGCAGGAGCCCGTTACGCCCTGAGCGGCCCCATGAAACGAAAGCCTCACGGGCGCACCCCATAAGACTGGCTCGGAATGCATTTCGCGATCGGTTTACTCACGACTTGATCCACCCCTTGCTCGATTTTGCCTGCGCCCCGCTTGATCTGCCTCAAGGCCACACGACCTGAGCCGGTGACGGTGGTTGTGCGGGAGGCCCCGACGAATGGCTGTGGCAAGACGGTCGCTGCTACTTGCCGGCGTGATGGCCGCCATGAGCGGCTGCGCGGTCGAGCCGGCTCCGCCTTACGGCGCGTATTCCGCATGGTACGAGGGACCTTATTACCCCTGCTACTACTCCGACTACTACTACTGGCCGGGCGTGACGGTACAAGGTTGGGGCCGGTATCGCGGCTGGCACGGCGGTTGGCATGGCTATCGCAGGTACGGTGGATGTCGCCCATGCCGACCCGGCGGGCGACAAGGAGGCGGGAATTGCCGCATCGCAGCGCGGCGATTATGCCACCGCAATCCAACTCTTCACGCATGGCCTGGCGACGACCGCGCCGGACAGTCGCGAACGGTCCGATCTCCTGGTCATGCGCGGCTTCGCTTATGAGCAGACCGGGCAATTCGCGCTCGCGATCGACGACTACTCTGAAGTCCTCAAATTGAAGCCCGATGCAGTTCAAGTGTATTTCAGGCGCGCAATCGCTTACCGCGAGAACGGGCAATACGACCGCTCGCTCGCGGATCTGAACGCGGTGGCGGAATCATCGACCCATCCGCTGCCCGAGGCGCCCTTCTTCTTCGGCGAACGTGGCGTCGTCAATTTCGCCGTCGGACGGTTCGCCGACGCGGCGCAAGATTTCTCTAAAGTGATTGCGCTCGATGCGAGCGATCAGTATGCCGCTTTATGGCGCTATGTCGCGCACAGCCGCGCCGGCGAGCGCGACACCTACGAGCTCGCACGCGACGCTGCGCGAGACGGCTCCGATGACTGGCCGCATCCCCTTTTGCTCCTTTATCTTGGCAGCGCGACGCGTGCGCAAGTGCTCGAGGCTGCTTCGGCGAGAGATACGCACGACGACCAGCGCTGCGAGGCGGCCTTCTTCATCGCCGAGTACACGCTGCTGCAAGACGACGCGGAAGCGGCCAGCAAGCTGTTCCATGACGCGGCCGTTTGCCCGGCCCGTCTCAGCGTCCGCGCCGGCGCCGCGAGCGAACTCTATCGCCTTCGGAAATGAGGCTGGACGGGAACCCGCCCGAGAGTCAACGCATCCTCGACTTGAGCCGGATCGTCTCGCCATCGACGACGAACTTGCCGTATCCCTTATGGTGGATGGTCTTGGGATTCTTCTGCGCCGTGTCCCGCCATGCCTTCAGCACCTCGAGGACGAAGAGATTGTAGCGATTGACTAGCCGGGTATCCGCAACGTGGCATTCGAGATTGGCAAAGCACTCGCGAACGAGCGGGGGCTTCACGCGCTCCGCCGGGATTGGCGTCAGACCGAATGCCGTGAACTTGTCGATTTCGCGGCCCGAACAATTGCCGATCTTCACGACCTTGGGCGCAAGATGGCGGGCCGGCACCGCGATCACGCATTGCCTCGTCGCCCACAACGCCGCGTAACTGTAATCGGCGGCGCTGACGACGCAGGCAACGAGCGGCGGCTCGAACTCGACCATCATGTGCCACGACATGGTCATGACATTGGCCCGCCCCTTATGCGCGGTTGTCAACAAGACAACCGGACCCGGTTCGAGCAGCTGGTAGACCTTGGGCAAAGGCAGTTCTCTCACACGCAACTCCGAGCGCGGCGTGCGATCGGCGCCTCGCCACGAGAGCGTCTTTGTACCAAAGCTAAGGCTGCTTCTCGGCCGTGAGGCCCGAGCGGCCGATGTCCATGGCCAGGCGCGATAGCTTGCCAGCCTCGTCGAAGTAATCCCTCATGGCCTTTTCCGCAGCCTAGCACTGGCATTGGAATGCTTCGTTCACATCCCGGCAAGTCACAAGCTTGGCCCAGGTCGTCCAATCCTCCAGCATCCGGGTCCGCGCGAATTCACCCAGTTCGGTCGTCAGCCCGGACCTGGGTCGATCTTGCGCTGTCCTGTTCAGTGTGCCAAATCGTGCCAAAAAATGCCGCCTCTGTCAACGGCGTCCGCCTAAGCTCTTGAAAAGATTGGAGCGGGTGAAGGGAATCGAACCCTCGTCAGAAGCTTGGGAAGCTTCTGCTCTACCATTGAGCTACACCCGCAATCCCGCCGCTAGATTAAACCCGAGGGCGCGCCGCTTCAATATCGCCGGCCGGCGCGCCTTCAGGCGCTGGTGATGAACTGGCGCAGCGAGCTTGCCTCGGATTCGACCTCGTCGAGACGGTTCTTGACGACGTCGCCGATGCTGACGATGCCGCTCAAGCGGCCGTTCTCGACGACCGGCAGGTGGCGGATCCGGCGCGTGGTCATCTCGGCCATGAGGCCGGCGACGGTGTCCTCCGGCTTGCACGAAAAGACATGCCGCGTCATCAGCGCCGACACCGAAAGCTCGAGCGTCCGCGCGCCCTGCTCGGCCAGCGCATGGACGATGTCGCGCTCCGACAGGATGCCGGCGACGCGCGCCCCGTCGTCGCTCACGACGACGGCGCCGATCCCCTTGCGCCGCAACAGCTCGACCGCATCGGAAATGCTGGCCTCGGGCCCGATGGTAACGACGGCCCGGCCCTTCGCTTTGAGAATCGTCTCGACATTCATGGGCGCCTCCTCGCTCTTATCGAGTGCGGCGCTCGCCCTAGCGGCCGAGGCCGCCCCCACCCTTCCGGAACGGCGTAATTTGCCCGGCCGCTCCGGCACCGTACATAGTCTATGCCGAAACGCCGCCGGGGTGAACTCCCGTTCCGGCGGCCGCCATGCTATGAAGGGGGAGAGACGAGGGAGGATGCCCATGCAGCCGACGCCCATCACGGAGTCCTTGAGCGTGGCCGGACAGATCACGCGCGAAGACATCGCGGCGCTCGCGAAGGACGGCTACGGCACCATCATCAACAACCGTCCCGACGGCGAGGAGCCGGGCCAGCTTGGCCACGAGGAGGCGGCCGCCGAAGCGGCGAAGCACGGCATCGAGTATCTCTACATTCCGGTGCTGACCAAAACGATCACGCGCCGCGACGTGGTCGCGCACCAGAAGGCCGTAGTGCGCGGCCGGCACAAGGTGCTCGCCCACTGCCGCAGCGGCACGCGCTCATATCTCCTGTGGGCCGCCTCGCGCGCGCTCTACGACCGCGAAAGCCCGCTGAAGCTCGTCGCCGAGGGCGCCATCAAGGGCTTCGACCTGCGCATGCTGCCGAGCCTCGTCGAGCGGCTCGAGGTGGAAACGGGGAGCTAAGCTAGGCGCGGTCCCAGTCGGGCGACCAGCCGGGCACGTCGAGCAGCCGCCGACCGCCTTGAAGCCTGTCGATCCGGGCGCGGTCCTCGGCGCTCAGCGCGAAATCGAAGATGTCGATATTGGCCGCGATATGCGCGCGGCTTGCGGCCTTCGGGATGGCGGCGACGCCATCCTGCTCGATGAGCCAGCGCAGCGAGATCTGCGCCGCGCTCTTGCCGTATTTCTGGCCGATCGATCCCAGCACCGCGTCGCCCGCGGCGCTTCCTTTCGCGATCGGCGCATAGGCCGTCAGCATCATGCCATGGCGCCGCACCGCCTCGAGCACGGGCCGCTGCGACAGATAGGGGTGATACTCGACCTGGTTGCACAGGAGATCGGCGCCATGCCGCTCGATCGCCTCGTTGAGCAGCGGCACGTTGAAATTGCTGACGCCGATGAAGCGCGTCTTGCCGGCGGCCCTGAGCTCGGCGAAGGCGCCGAGCGTCTCGCCGAGCGGCGCCTCGCTCGAAGGCCAATGCACCAGCAGCAGATCGACATAGGGAAGGCCAAGCCGCTTCAGGCTGTCCTCGGCCGAGCGCTTGGCATCGCTGGCGCGGAGCTTGCCCGGCGGCACCTTCGTCGTCAGGAAGATCTCGCCGCGCGCGATGCCGCACTCGCGGATGGCGCGGCCGACCTCCTGGTCGTTGCCGTACATCTCCGCCGTATCGATATGGCGATAGCCCAGATCGAGCGCGCTGCGCACCGCCTCGTAGCACGGCTTTCCGCTCAGGCGCCACGTGCCGAGCCCCACGGCCGGCACCTGCGCGCCTTTGACAGCGATATGCTTCATCGACGATCTTCCCCGCAATCAGGTTAAGGGCGGCTCCATGCGCATTCTCGTCCTCGGCGCCGGCGCGATCGGCGGATATTTCGGCGGCCGGCTCGCGGAGGCGGGCGCCGACGTCACCTTCCTCGTGCGCGGCCGGCGCAAGGCCGAGCTTGACGCGAACGGCCTCAGGGTCAAGAGCGCCGCGGGCGACATGGCACTTCGCCCCAAGACGCTCGCCGCCGGCGCCAGTTCCGAGCCGTTCGATGCCGTCTTGCTGTCGTGCAAGTCCTACGACCTCGAATCCGCCATCGCGGCGATCGCGCCGCTCATGGGCAAGGAAGCGGCGGTCGTGCCGCTGCTGAACGGTCTGCGGCACATCGACGTGCTGGCCGACGCGCTCGGCCGCGCGCGGGTGATGGGCGGCGCCTGCTATATCGGCGCGACGCTCGACGAGGAGGGCGTGGTGCGCCATATCGGCGAGCTGCACGCGCTATCGTTCGGCGAGCTTTCGGGCGAACGGAGCGCGCGCGCGGACGCGCTCCTCGCGCAATTCGCCCGCACCAAGGTGGCGGCGAGCATCGCGCCTTCGATCCTGCAGGCGATGTGGGAGAAATTCGTCATGCTCGCGGCGCTGGCGGCGGCGACGACGCTCACCCGCGCCACGGTCGGCGACATCATGGCGGCGCCGTCGGGCGAGGCATTCGCGCTCCGGACGCTCGAAGAATGCGCCGCGGTCGCCGCATCCGAGGGCCATGCGCCCGCTGCCGCGGCGCTGGCGCAGTCGCGCACGCTTCTCACGACGCGCGGATCGCCCTTCGCCGCATCGACGATGCGCGACATGGTCGCCGGGCGGCGCACCGAGGGAGATCACATCGTCGGCGACATGATGCGCCGGGGACATGCGCATAGCGTCCCCGTGCCTCTGCTCGAGGCAGCTCTCACCAATCTCGAAGTGCACGAGGCGCGGATCGGGCGCGGCTGAGCGCGTGCGCCCCTTGTCAAAAATCGGTGCAGCGGCCGTTCTGTTCCCAATCGCCGTAGCGCGTCGGCTCCGGTCCCTTCGGACCGCCGATCTCGCGCGGCTCTCCGGTGCGCTTTGGGGCCGCGTCCGGCGCCTGCTTCGGGGTCTCTTTCGCGGTCGTGCCGGTGTCTTCGGTCATGCGGGAAATATGATGCGCCGCCAACGCTTTGGCTAGACCCAACGAAGCCTCCGTGCGAGCCTTGCCCAGGCCTGGAACGATGACCATCTGACGGCGTTTGCAGGCCCGCAAGTTCACGGGACCTTTTGGGATCGACCGGTGCCCGCACATTTTGCCCCCGCCTCCGCGCCCCCGACCGCCCGCAGCGTCGCGATCGACCTGATCGGGACGGTCCTGCGCCGCAAGCGTCCGCTCGACGAAGCGATCGAAGAGAACGGCGAGATGGCCGCGTTGCCGGCGCGCGACCGCGCCTTTGCCCGGCTCCTCGTCGCGATGGTGCTGCGGCGTCTCGGCCAGATCGACGCTCTCATCGCCCACTGCCTCAACACGCCGCTGCCGCCGCGCGCCGCACCCGTCCACGACATGCTGCGGCTCGGCATCGCGCAGCTTCTGTTCCTGCGCACGCCGCCCCATGCCGCGGTCGCGACCAGCGTCGATCTCGCCGAGGTGCGCGGCTTCGTCTCGCACAAGGGGCTGGTGAACGCGGTCTTGCGCCGCCTGTCGCAGGAAGGCGCCGCTCTTGCCGCCGAGCAGGACGCCCCGCGCCTCAATACGCCGCAATGGCTGTGGCGCGCCTGGAGCGAGGCATATGGCGAGGCGACCACCCGCCAGATCGCGCTCGCCCATCTCAAGGAGGCGCCGCTCGATCTCACCGTGCATGGCGATGTCGAGCATTGGCGCCAAGCGCTCGACGCCATTCTGCTGCCGACCGGCACGCTCCGGCGCAGCGCCGGTGGAGCGATCACGTCGCTGCCCGGCTACAATGAAGGCGCCTGGTGGGTGCAGGATGCGGCGGCGGCGCTGCCGGCGCGGCTGTTCCCGGATGTCGCCGGCCAGCGCGTCATCGACCTGTGCGCGGCGCCGGGCGGCAAGACTGCGCAGCTCGCCGCCGCCGGCGCCCGCGTCACCGCGATCGACCGCTCGCCGCGGCGGGTCGAGCGTCTCCATGCCAATCTCGCGCGGCTCGCGCTCAACGCGGAGTGTCTCGTCGCCGATGCCTCGGTGTGGCGTCCGCCCGAGCCCGCGCGCTTCGTGCTGCTCGATGCGCCGTGCACCGCGACCGGCGCGATCCGGCGCCATCCCGACGTGCCGCACTTGAAGAGCGGCGACGATGTCGCGCAACTCGCCGCGGTGCAGGAGCGCCTGCTCGCGTCTTCGGTCGAAATGCTGGCGCCGGGCGGCATGCTCGTGTTCTGCGTATGCTCGCTCGAGCCGCAGGAAGGGGTGCAGCAGGTGACGCGTCTCTTGTCGCGCGGCCTGCCGCTGAAGCGCCAGCGGGTCGATGCCGCCGAGATCGGCGGCCTTGCCGAGTGCGTGACGGCGGACGGCGATCTGCGCACGCTCCCCTGCCACCTCGCCGCGCTCGACGGACTCGACGGGTTCTACGCCGCGCAACTCGTCCGCACCGCCTGAACAGGGTTTTCCGGCCGAGCGCAGTTGCGGCGGCGCGTTTTACTTGTTAGCAAGACGGCAATGCAGCAGAAGGTGCGGATCGCGCCGTCGATCCTGTCGGCCGACTTCTCCCGGCTCGGCGAGGAGGTGCGCGCGATTGCGGCGGCCGGCGCCGATTACATCCATATCGACGTGATGGACGGCCATTTCGTGCCGAACATCACGATCGGTCCGGCGGTGGTGAAGGCGCTGCGCCCGCTGACCACGCTGCCGTTCGACGTGCATTTGATGATCTCGCCCGTCGATCCTTATGTCGAAGCCTTCGCCGCGGCCGGCGCCGACATCATCACCATCCACCCCGAGGCCGGCCCGCATCTCCACCGCACGATCGAGCTGGTCAAATCCTTCGGCAAGCGCGCCGGCGTCGCGCTCAACCCGGCGACGCCGGTGGACGCGGTCGATTACGTGCTCGACATGGTCGATCTGGTGCTGGTGATGACGGTCAATCCCGGGTTCGCTGGCCAAAGCTTCATCGCCTCGCAGCTCGAGAAGGTGCGCGCGCTGCGCCGGCGCATCGATGCGGCCGCGCGTGCCGTCGATCTCGAGGTCGATGGCGGCATCAATGACGACACCGCGCGCCTTGCGGTCGCCGCCGGCGCCGACGTGCTCGTCGCCGGCACCGCGAGCTTTCGCGGCGGCGCCGCAGCCTACGCCGACAACATCCGGCGGCTCCGCGGCGCCTGATGCCGGACTGGCGCACGCTCGCTTACGGCTCTCTGCCCTATCACCTCTCCCTGCTGCGGCCCGTGCCGCGGGCGCCGCTGTGCCGGATCGCGCCGCCGTGGCGCGGCGACAGGGAGCGCGCTTCGGCGCTTCTCGCAAGCCCGACGCCGCCCTGGGAGGCCGGGCCGGACGACGAGGTAAGGGCGTATTTTCACGGCTTCGCGTGGCTTGCGGATTTAGCGGCGCTGGCGACCCCCGAAGCGAGGGAAGCGGCCGTTTCCTGGACCGAAGACTGGCTGCGGCGCTACGACGCCTACGATCCGGTCGTGTGGCGCTCCGACATTCTCGGCGATCGGCTGTTCGCCTGCCTCGCCTATTTCGATTGGCTCGGCGCGGGGCCGAAACTTCTCGCATCGCTCGGCCGGCAAGGGCGCCATCTCGCGCGTGTTGCCGAGCGCGAGGGCGAAGGATTGTCGCGCCTGCACGCGGTCCGCGGGCTTGTCGCGGCAGAGGCCTCGCTCGGCGGCAGAAGAAGGCTCGCCCGAGCCGAGGCGGCGCTGGCGCGCGAAATCGAGCGGCAATTCCATCCCGACGGCGGCCATCGCGCACGCAGCCCCGCGGCGCAGCTTGCGGCGCTTCGCCTCCTCCTCGAGGCGCGCGGCGCATTGCCGGGCGCGGTCCCGGAAGCGCTCGTCGGCGCGCTCGGCCGCGCCGGCCTCATGCTTCGCTTCTTCCGCCACGGCGACGGCGGCCTGGCGCTGTTCAACGGCGCGACCGAGGGCGATCCCGGCGAAATCGATCGCGTCCTCGCCTTGGCCGAAGTGAAGGGCCAGACGCCGCTTACGGCGCCCGCGACCGGGTTCGAGCGTCTCCAAGCCGGCGGTACGGTCGTTTTGTTCGATTGCGGCGCCGCACCTCCGCACGGATTCGAGCGCGCGGCCCATGCCGGCGCGCTCGCCTTCGAGATGAGCCATGGCGCCCAACGCATCATCGTCAATTGCGGCGCGTGCGAGGATGCGGCGGGCGACTGGCGCACTGCACTCCGCGCCACGGCGGCGCATTCAACTCTCGTCATCGCCGACACCAACAGCAACCCCGGCGGAGTGTCTTATCAGCGCGCCGAGCGCGGCGGCGATCTGTGGGTTGCGGCAACGCATGACGGATACCGCGCGAAGTTCGGGCTCGTTCACGCGCGGCAGTTGTTCCTGGCATCCGACGGCGCGGATTTGCGCGGCGAGGATTCGCTCACCGGGACCGGCGGAAGCGGCTTCACCATCCGCTTCCACCTTCACCCCGCGATCGAGCCGGCGCTGCAGGCCGACGCCAACGCCGTCCTTCTCGCCGCGCCCGGCGGCGCATGGCGGTTTCGCGCGGAAGGCGCCGTCATCGGCATCGGCGAGAGCATTTATGCCGGCAGCGGCGCGCCGCGTAAGACGCGGCAGATCGTGCTCGACGGCCATGCCGGCACGCACGGCGCGCGGGTGCGCTGGGCGCTGCGGCGCGAAGCCGCCGGCGCTTGATCGCCTATCATCCGCCCTCTATCGTCCGGTGTCTCACGTCCGGTGCAAGCGATGTCCGATGCCTCCCGCCCGATCGCGCGGGCGCTCCTGTCCGTTTCCGACAAGACCGGCCTCGTTCCCTTTGCCCGCGCGCTTGCCGCGCAGGGCGTGGCGCTCGTCTCGACCGGCGGCACCGCGCGCGCCTTGGCCGAGGCGGGACTCGATGTCGCCGATGTCGCTTCCGTCACCGGTTTCCCTGAAATGCTCGATGGCAGGGTGAAGACGCTTCATCCGGCGATCCACGGCGGCATCCTCGCCCGCCGCGACCTGCCGCAGCACGAAGCGGCACTTGCCGGCCACGGCATCGGGCATATCGATCTCGTGGTGGTTAATCTCTATCCCTTCGCCGCCACCGTGGCGCGCGGCGCGCCCGTCGCCGAGTGCATCGAGAACATCGACATCGGCGGTCCTTCGCTCATCCGCGCTGCCGCCAAGAACCACGACTTCGTCACTGTCGTCACCGAGCCGGGCGATTACGAGCCGGTCCTGGCCGAGCTGGCGGCGCACGGCGGCGCCACGACTGCTGCGCTGCGCCGGCGGCTTGCGGCCGCGGCCTTCGCCCACACCGCCGCCTATGACGCCGCCATCGCAAACTGGTTCGCCCGCCAGGAGGGCGAGCTGTTTCCCGACACGCTCGTCCTCGCGGCCCGGCGCGCGCAGCTGCTGCGCTACGGCGAGAACCCGCACCAGCAGGCGGCGCTCTACCTCGCCGGCGAACGAAATGCCTCTGCCGCCGCGGCGCGCCAGGTGCAGGGGAAGGAGCTTTCCTACAACAACCTGAACGACACGGATGCGGCGTTCGCCCTCGTCGCCGAATTCGCGGAGCCGGCGGTCGCCATCGTCAAGCACGCCAATCCGTGCGGCGTCGCGGTCGCGTCCGACCTCGCCGCCGCCTATGCGAAGGCGCTTGCCTGCGATCCGGTGAGCGCCTTCGGCGGCATCGTCGCGGTCAACCGGCCGCTCGACGGCGCCGCGGCCGAGGCGATGGCCAAGTTTTTTCTCGAGGTACTGATCGCGCCCGGCCTGACCGACGAGGCGGCCGCCATTCTGGCGCGCAAGTCGGCGCTGCGCGTGCTCGTCGCCGACGGCATGCCCGATCCGCGCGCTGCCGGCATGACGCTGCGCTCGCTCGCCGGCGGATATCTCTTGCAGACCGCCGACAATGGCCGCATCGCCGAGGGCGACCTCAAGGTCGTGACGAAGCGCGCGCCGAGCGCTGCCGAGACGCGCGATCTCCTGTTCGCCTTTACCGTGGCGAAACATGTCAAGTCGAACGCCATCGTCTATGCCAAGGGCGGCGCCACCGTCGGCATCGGCGCGGGCCAGATGAGCCGCGTCGATGCGGCGCGGATCGCGGCGCAAAAAGCCGAGGATGCGGCCCGCGCCGCGGGCGAGGCGCAACCCGCAACGCGCGGCTCGGTCGCCGCTTCGGACGCGTTCTTCCCGTTTGCCGATGGTCTCGAGGCGACGATCGCGGCCGGCTCGACTGCGGTCATTCAGCCCGGCGGCTCGATCCGCGACAGCGAGGTGATCGCGGCGGCCGACCGCGCCGGCATAGCCATGGTGTTCACCGGGATGCGCCATTTCCGGCATTGATGCCCGGTCGGAAGTGCCGGGGCGATGACTGGCCGAAGATGCTGCGCCTATCGCAACTGCCCCGAACTGCGCCCCGACCGGGCCAAGATGCCGCCTGTTCATGCAGGTCTGCGGCTCCGGCCAAAGGCCGCGTCGTCTGCGCCGCAAGAATGCCGCAGCCGTTGCACCGGCTCAAGTCTGTTTCAATCAGATGACGATATCGAGCAGCCTGCCGCGGCCCGAGACGGCGGGCGGCGTTTGCAGATCGGCGGCGCGCGTCTCCTTGCGCGGCGGAGCGGCGGGCTGCGGCGTGGCAGCGTCAGCCGGCTTCTGAAGCACCGCAAGCTGCGGAGACGAAAGGGGAGATGCCGTCGGAACGGTCACACCCCATCATGCACCCTACCCGTTAAGCCGGAGTTTATTCGGCAATGAGAGAGACGCACCCCCGCCGGAGTTACATTCTGATACACATCCTCACGAAAATTTACTTCAATGGGATCACTCAACCAGCGATCCTTCACGTGGGAGAGCGGATAAAACCGCCGGGCGCGGGAAATCCGAGCAAAATTCGCTGGAGGGAAGAACCATGCCACGCTTCGAGCCGACCGCGGCTGCCGAAACCGCCACACCCCAGGCTCACACCGATAGCGCCATTGCCATCGTCGATCCGAGCCGGCTGCGGCGTGAATGCCTCCGCCTCGCCTTTGGGCAGCACAGTCCCGAGCGGCAGGTGACCGAGGCCGGCAGCGCCGACGAGCTTCTCCATCTGGTCGGCGGCGGCAGCCATTTCGATCTCGTTCTGGTCGGCGCGGCGACGGCCGAGCATGTCGATCTGCGCCAGATCGAAGCCTTGCGCCGCACGCTCCCCGAAACGCCGCTCGTGGTCGTGGCCGAGACCGACAATCCGCAGCGCGCGCGCCAGATCCTCAGCACCGGGGCGCGGGGCTTCCTGCCGGCGTCGTTGAGCCTTCGGGTTCTGATGGGGGCGCTCGACCTCGTCCTCGCCGGCGGCGTCTATGTGCCGTCCTCACTCATCGAGTTCGAACCCGCAGCGGCCCGGCGGCTGGCAGGGCAGCGCGCAGCCGGCCGAGCCCTGGTCCGAACTCACGCGGCGCCAGCGCGACGTCCTCGCCCTCATCAGCCAGGGCAAGTCGAACAAGCTCATCGCCGATGCCCTGACGATGTCCGAGAGCACGGTCAAGGCGCATGTGAAGCAGATCATCAAGCGCCTCAACGTCGCCAACCGCACCCAGGCGGCGCTGGTCGCCACGGGACGCGCCTATTTCCCGCCGACCGCCCGCACCAATGGCAGCGTCGAGAGCGTGGCGGCGCACGAATGATCCCGGTTTAGCGCCGCTCATCCCCCCTGCGGCGTCAGGGACCCGCGACGGCGCGCGGCCGTCCGGGTCCCTTCTTTATGAGGGCCGCGTCTCAGAACTCGAGATGGACGCGGGTCGCCAACACCGACACGGGCCCGCGCGCCGCATTGAAGGCGGGATTGGCGACGAACTGGTAATCGAAGCTCAGCGTCACGGGTTCGGCCAGGCTGAGGCTGTAATAGGTCTCGAGGATCGCCTCGGGCGCGTAGCTGAGCCTGCCATCGCCGGCGAGGATGCCGAGCCCGCCCGCGGCGAAATAGTCGCGCGCCGGTTTCGATAGCGCGTTCGCCGCGCCGGCAAGCGCGACCGTATCCTTCGGCCGGCCCCACGCCGTGCCCTTGAGGCTCAGGCCCGCCGACAGGCTGCGGTCGATGTCGGTGAAGGACCAGCCTTCGGTGCGTCCATCGTTCCAGCTGAGGCGGGCGAACGCGCCGAGATCGGCGGTGATGCCTTGTTCGAGATCGAGCGCGAAGCCCGCCTTCCAATTATCCCGGCGCACCGGCAGGGTGCTGGGCGCGGTGCCGTTCGCGAGCGCCAGCGCCACGGCTTGGTCGTAATTCGCCTGCGGCGCGCGGTTCAGGAAGACGAGCGTGTGAAGCTTGCCGGGCTCGCCCCAGATTTCGTGCCGGGTCTCGAGCTCGACGACGCTGCCATAGCGCTTCAGAAATCGCGGATCGAGATTGCGCTGATTTCTGAATCCTCGGCTCGAGGAACCAGCCGCCGCGCAGCGCCCAGTCCTTCTCATTGAGCTCGACGGCGGCGCCGTCGGTATAGCCCTTGGCGTCGGCGGGATAATCCCAAGCCACCGATTCCCACATGCTGTCGTTCAGGAAATCGGTGCGCGGGTCGTGCGCATACTGGTTGGCATCGAAAATGTCCGAGGCCGAGAACTTGCCGGCGGTGACGGCGACGCGGGCAACGTCCACCGTCTCGCCAAGCTGGTTCTGGTCGGGATCGAGCGTTTCCTGCGCCCCGCCGAGCCCGAACACCTGGCGCAGGAAGAGCCGCGCGACATTGGGCTTCGGCGTGTCGTATCCGGCCTTTGCCGCTTCGCCGTTGGTGAACCCGTCGATGCCGAGGGTACGGCCGATGCCGAAACCCTGGTTGAACTCGGGATCGAAATAGCCTTCGCCGCCCTGCCACGGCAAGCGCGCGCCGAGATATGCGGTGCCGCTCACGCTCTCGCGGAACTCGGAATTGCCGGGAAGGCTGTTCGGGCCCTGATACGGCGAATGGAATGAGGGATAGCCCTGCTCGATCCCGGTCAGCTGAACATGCGCGCTCCAATCCTCGGGTGCGGCGGCCGGCGTCTCGTCGGCCGGGCGCGCATCCGAGGCCGCCGCGATGATGAGCGCACACAGCGCCGGCGCGGCGGCCTTCCGCATGTCGCGGCTCTGAACGAGCTTCTAGCCGGGCAGCGAGGAGCGAGGCCGCGCGCCGCCCCGGCCGAAACGGCTCGAGCCAAGCGCGCGACGCATCACGGTAAGCAGAACCCGGCCGGCGCCGGCGCGGCGCGGCGACAGGGCGGCGCGGCGCTGCGCTTCCGCGCGGGCGCGGCACAATTCGGCCCGTACCAGGGCAAGGGCGATTGTATCCCTCATGGTTCACCTTCCTTTCGCCGCCTGCCGCGGCGCGGGTGAACCGGAGAGGGCCTAGGCCACCTTCGATTCAGCCCGCGAACGGCAGAAGGCTTCGACCGTTGCGCTGATCTCCGCCATCGCCAAGGCGACGGCGGTACTACTAGGGTGGCTGTCCATCTTCATCTCAAGAGTTGCTGCAACCCGCGGTCGCCCGCGGATCGGCGCCGTTCATATGCTTCGCCCTCAAGCCTTGTCAACCCGATTCGGCAGCGCATAATCCGCGGCAGCACTGTTCCGGGAGCAAGCACGATGTCCCAGGTCTTTCCAGTCCTTCCTAGGGTCGCCAAGCGCGCTTGGATCGACGAGGCGGGCTATTTCAAGCTCTACGAGCAGTCGCTCAAGGATCCGGACAGGTTCTGGGGCGAGCATGGCAAGTGCGTCGATTGGATCAAGCCCTACACCAAGGTGAAAAACACGACGTTCAAGGGCGATGTCGGCATCCGCTGGTTCGAAGACGGCACGCTCAACGCCTCGGCCAACTGCATCGACCGCCACCTGGCGACGCGCGCGAAGCAGACGGCGATCCTGTGGGAAGGCGACGATCCGAACGAGCACCGCTACATCACCTATGCCGAGATGCACGAGGCGGTGTGCCGCCTCGCCAACGTGATGAAGGTGCACGGCGTCAAGAAGGGCGACCGCGTCACGATCTATCTGCCGATGATTCCCGAAGCCGCGTTCGCGCTTCTCGCCTGCGCCCGGATCGGCGCCGTTCACTCGGTGGTGTTCGGCGGCTTCTCGCCGGAAAGCCTGATCGGCCGCATCCAGGATTGCGCCTCCACATATGTCATCACCGCCGACGAGGGCCTGCGCGGCGGGCGCAAGGTGCCGCTCAAGGCCAATACCGACGAGGCGCTCAAATCCTGTCCCGGCGTCAAGACGGTGCTGGTGGTGCGCCGGACCGGCGGCAAGACCGGCTGGGATGCGGGCCGCGACCGCTGGTATCACGAGGAGACGGCAAAGGTTTCGGCCGACTGTCCGCCCGCCGAGATGAGCGCCGAGGATCCGCTGTTCATCCTCTATACCTCGGGCTCGACCGGCAAGCCCAAGGGCGTGCTGCACACCACGGGCGGCTATCTCGCCTACGTCGCCATGACGCACAAATACGTGTTCGACTATCACGACGGCGACGTTTACTGGTGCACGGCGGATGTCGGCTGGGTCACCGGCCACAGCTACATCGTCTATGGCCCGCTCGCCAACGGCGCCACCACCCTCATGTTCGAGGGCGTGCCCAACTATCCCGACGCCTCGCGCTTCTGGCAGGTGATCGACAAGCACCGCGTCAACATCTTCTACACCGCGCCGACCGCGATCCGCGCGCTGATGCGCGAGGGCGACGCTTACGTCTCGCGCACCTCGCGCGCGAGCCTGCGGCTGCTCGGCACGGTCGGCGAGCCGATCAACCCCGAGGCGTGGCTGTGGTATCACCGGGTCGTCGGCTCGGGCCGCGTGCCGATCGTCGACACATGGTGGCAGACCGAAACGGGCGGCATCCTGATCACGCCGCTGCCGGGCGCGACGCCGTTGAAGCCGGGCTCGGCGACGCGGCCCTTCTTCGGCGTGAAGCCGGTCATCGTCGACGGCGAGGGCAAGGAGCTCGACGGCCCGTGCGAGGGCAACCTTTGCATCGCCGATTCCTGGCCCGGCCAGATGCGCACCGTGTTCGGCGACCACAAGCGTTTCATCGAAACCTATTTCTCCACGTTCCCCGGCAAATACTTCACCGGCGACGGGGCGCGGCGCGACGAGGACGGGTATTACTGGCTGACCGGCCGGGTCGACGACGTGATCAACGTCGCCGGCCACCGCATCGGCACCGCCGAGGTCGAAAGCGCGCTCGTCGCCCATGCCAAGGTCGCCGAGGCCGCGGTCGTGGGTTACCCGCACGACATCAAGGGCCAGGGCATCTACGCCTATGTCACGCTCAACGCGGGGATCGAGCCCACGGAAGACTTGAGGAAAGAGCTCGTGCAATGGGTACGCAAGGAAATCGGTCCGATCGCCTCGCCCGATCTCATCCAGTGGGCGCCGAACCTGCCGAAGACCCGCTCCGGCAAGATCATGCGGCGCATCCTGCGCAAGATCGCCGCCAACGAGCAGGATCAGCTCGGCGACACGACGACGCTCGCCGATCCGACGGTCGTCGGCGATCTCGTCGCGCAGCGGATGAACCGCGGATGAAATTGCCCGCGGCGGCGGCTGCGGGCGTGTTCGCCTGCGCGCTGGCCGTCGGCGCCAAGGCGGAAGAGAACATCGTCATCCCGACGCGGCCGGGCGTCACCGTCGCGCTGACGCTCGTTCCCGCTTCCGGCACGCCGCGTGCCGTTGCGGTATTGTTACCCGGCGGCAACGGCGTGCTTGCCAATCTGCACCGGAATTTCCTTGTGCGGGTGCGCGGCGACATCGCTCAACGCGGGTTCACCGTCGCCGTCGCGGACGTGCCGTCCGACCACCGCGGCGGCATCGATCCTGCCTTCCGCGCCGGTGCTGAGGCGGCGCAGGACATTGCCGCGGTGGTCGCCGAAATGAAGCGCAGGGCCGATCTGCCGGTGTGGCTCGTCGGCACCAGCAACGGCTCGATCTCGGCTGCGAGCGGCGCGGCCCGGCTCGGACCGCCGCGCGTCGCGGGCGCGGTGCTGACTTCGAGCGTCTGGTCGGGCGGCATGAGCTACGTCGCGCTCCAGAAAATCGCGGTGCCGGTGCTCGTCGTGCACAATCGCGACGATGCCTGCCCGGCGGCCAATTTCGCCGGCGCGGAACAGACGATGGGCCGCTTCGCCGCTGCGCCGGTGAAGGAGCTGATGGCGGTCTCGAGCAGCCGCGCGGAAAGCGGCGCGTGCGAAGCGTTGGCGCCGCACGGCTATTACGGCATCGAGGCGCAAGTGGTGGCGGCGATGGCCGATTGGATGCTCGCGCATTCGCCCGCGATAACGCAATGATGCGCACGCTCGCAATGCGTGTGGTCCTGGGCGTGGCGCTGCTGATCGCCGCCGGTCACGCCTGGGCGCAGCAGCGCAAGGCCGCGCTCGACGAGGCGCGCAGCCTCGAGGAGCAGGGCCAGGCAGAACTCGGCCAAGGCCATTTCGCCGCCGCCGAGCCGCTCATCAAGCGCGCCTTGGAAATCCGCGAGGCGAAGCTCGGGCCGGATCATCAGGCCGTTGCGCAAAGCCTTGGCGGGCTCGCGCGCATTTATACCCTCGAGGCCCGCCCCGACGAGGCCGAGCCGCTCATCACCCGGGCGCTTGCGATCCGCGAGAAAACATTGGGCCCCGAGCATCCGCTCGTCGCACAGAGTCTGAACCAGCTTGCCGCCGTCTATCGCAACGAAGGCCGCTACTTCGACGCCGAGCCGCTGCGCACGCGCGCGCTTGCGATCGTCGAGAAGGCATTCGGACCGGACGATCCGCGAACCGCCCCGACGCTCGCGGGCCTGGCCGAGTTGTACCGCATGGAAGGGCGCTATCGCGAAGCCGAGCCGCTGGTGAAGCGGGCGCTCGCCGTCCTCGAAAAGACGCCCAACTCCGCCCGCGACGCCGATACGATGCGCACCGCGGCGACGCTCTACCAGGCGCTCGGCCGCTTCGCCGAGGCAGAGAGCCTGGACAAGCAGGCGCTCGCGCTGGAGGAAAAGGAGCGGGGGCCCGACCATCCTGCCGTTGCGGCGGGCCTCAACACCCTTGCGAAAGCCTATCTTGCCCAAGGCCATTTCGCCGAGGCCGATCCGCTCTTGCAGCGTGCGCTGGCGATTCGGGAAAAGAGCTTGGGCGCCGATCACCCGCTCGTCGCCGAGACCGTCAACGATCTCGCCATCATCTATCGCACCGAAGGGCGCTATGCCGATGCCGAGGCGCTCGCGAAGCGGGCGCTCGCGATCCGCGAGAAGGCGCTCGGCCCCGAGCACCCCGGTGTCGCGCTCTCGCTCAACGATCTCGCATTGGTCTATGTCATGGAGCGCCGCTTCGCGCTTGCGGCGCCGCTCTACCAGCGCGCGCTTGCAATCCGCGAGAAGGCATTCGGGCCCGAACACCGTCTCGTTGCGTCCACCCTCTTCAATCTGGCGCTGTTCCAGAAAGCGCGCGGCGTAGCGCCGCAACAATTCGAACCGCTGCTGAAGCGCGCGCTCGCGATTTAAGAGAAAGTGCTGGGCCCGACCCATCCCGAGACGGCGCGAACGCTCGCCGCGTTGGGCGCGGCCGAGCGCGACGAGGGGCATGAAGCGGAAGCCGAAACGAACCTGAAGCGCGCGCTCGAAATCGAACAGGCGGCGCTCGGCGCGGATCATCCGGTGCTGGTCCAGACCCTCGATGATCTGGCGCTCGGCTACGAGGCAGCGGGCGATGCCGACCGCGCCCTGCAGCAGAGCAATCGCGCGGTTGACATCCTGGTCAAGCATTTCAACAACGAGGCGTCGCAGAAACTGGTCAGCGCGGGGGACGAGGAGCGGCACCATCGCCTTCCCTTCCTCCTCAACATCGCGCTGGCCGAGGAGAGCGCGGCAAAGTCGCCCGATCGCCATGACGCCATGGTCAAGGATACGTTCCGCACCGCGCAGTACGCGCAGTCGTCGAGCGCGGCCGAGGCGCTCGCCGGCATGGCGGCGCGCTTTGCGTCGGGAACCGATGCGCTGGCGAAGCTCATTCGCGAGCGGCAGGACGCGGTCGAGCAGTGGAAGGCGCTCGATGGAGCGATGGTCGATACGCTCGGCCGCGCCACCGACGCGCACAACCAGGCGGTGGAGAAGGACCTGCGCGCCGATCTTGCCGCGGCGACCCAGCATATCCAGGCGCTCGACGGGCAGATCGGCCACGACTTTCCCGGCTATGCCGAATTGAGCGACCCCCAGCCCGCGAGCCTCGAATCCGTCCAGTCCTTTCTCGCCCCGGACGAGGCCCTTCTCTTCTACATCGTCGGCGCGAAGAAAAGCTGGCTCTGGGCGGTGCGGAAGAGCGATGCGAACGTGTTCGACATTGCGTTGGACGCGCGCGAGCTCGCGACCGAGGTGAAGGCCTTGCGCGCCAACCTCGATCCCACGGTCAATCGGGACCTTCGCCCCTATCCGGCGAAGCAGGCGTTCGCGCTTTATCAGAAGATTCTCGCACCGGCGACGCCGCTGCTCGCCGGCGTCCATCATGTGATGATCGTGCCGGATGCGGCGCTCGAAAGCCTGCCGGTCGGCGTTCTGGTCACCAAGGCTCCGGCAAGCGATCCCAAGGAGCTTGCCGACCATCGCGACCTCGCCTGGTTCGCGCGCGACTATGCGATCACGGTGCTGCCGGGCGTGAGTTCGCTCCGCGCGCTCCGCCAGTTCGCCTCGGCGTCCAAGGCGACGTTGCCCTTCCTCGGCATCGGCGACCCGCTACTCAAGGGCGATTCCGGCGCGACGCGCGGCGTTGCTAACCTCGCAGACCTGTTCAAGGGCGGCCTGGCCGATACCGACAAGCTGCGCCTGCTGCCGCGCCTGCCCGAGACGGCGGACGAGATCCGCAGCGTTGCCGCGGCGCTGGGCGCGCCCGCTTCGTCGCTCTATCTCGAAGAGCGGGCGAGCGAGCCGCTTCTGGACAAGGCGGACCTCGCGCGCTTCCGCGTCATCGAATTCGCGACGCACGGGCTCATGTCGGGCGACATCACCGGCCTTGCCGAGCCGGCTCTGGTGCTGACGCCGCCGGCCTCGCCGTCGTCCGACAATGACGGGCTCCTGACCGCGTCCAAGATCGCGCGGCTCAAGCTCGATGCCGACTGGGTGGTGCTTTCCGCCTGCAACACGGCGGCGGGCGACGGCACGCCCGGCGCCGACGGGCTTTCGGGCCTTGCCAAGGCGTTCTTCTATGCCGGCAGCCGCGCGCTTCTCGTCTCCAACTGGCCGATCGCATCGAAGGCGGCGGTCAAGCTCACCACCGGCGCCGTCGGCGCGCTGGCGAAGGAACCGGCGATCGGCCGCGCCGAAGCGTTGCGGCGCTCGGAAATGGCGCTCCTCGACGACAAGACGCTGCCGGCCGCCTTCGCGCACCCCTCGATCTGGGGGCCTTTCACGCTGGCCGGCGAGGGCGGCGCCGGGCGCTGACGCGATTTAGCTCGCCAAGAATCCGCGCAAGGTCCGCGTCGCGACCGTGAGCATGGCGAGGTCGGGCGCGGGCGCCCCCTCGATCTCGCGTTCGAGCGCCTCGAGCCGCATGAGATCGCGCTCATGGCGCGCGATCCACGCCTCGAAATCGTGGCTTTCGGCGACCGCCTTGGCGGTAAGCTCGGCCTGCTGCGCGTAAAGGTCCTCGATCACCGCCGCCACCGCGCGCTTCTGCCAGGCGGTATGCGAATTGACCTTGCGCGCGGCGACGCGCAGCGCGTCGAGCCGGAAGCGCGAGCCGATGGCGAAGAACCGGCGGCCCAATTCGACGACGTTCTGCCGCGTCGCAAGCGCGAGCCTGACGATGTTGACGGCCGAGTGGAGGAAGTCGAGCCGCGCCGCCGTCAGCGCGATATTTTCCGGCACGCCGTGCCCTTCGAGCGTGTGGACGCGCTCTTGCAGCCCCTTCCTGTGCGAATCCGGCAGGATCTGGGTGATCCCTTCGGCAAGCGTGGCGATGCCCGAGCGGTAGGCTTGCGTTTCGGCGGCGATGTCGAGCTTCGAGCCGCGCAGGAACCACGCGGTCGCGCGCTCGACGAGCCGGCCCACGCCCAGCAGCATCTCGTGCTGCACCGCCGATGCGACCTTGTTGTCGAGCGCGTTGACGCCGTCCCAGAACGCGTCGAGCTCGTAGATGCGGCGCACGATCATGTAGGCGCGCGTCACCTCGCCGGGCCCGCGCCCGGTGAGCTCGCCCAGCTCCCGCGCAAAGGCGAGCCCGGCGCGATTGACGAGATCGTTGGCGGCAACGGTCGCGACGATCTCGCGCCGCAGACGGTGGGCGAGGATGCCGGGCCGGAAGCGCTCGACGAGAACGTGCGGGAAATACGCCAGAAGATCGTCCACGAGCTGCGGATCCTCCGGCACGTCCGATTCCAGAAGCTCCTCGTAGAGCGTCGTCTTCACATAGGCCATGAGCACGGCAAGCTCCGGGCGCACGAAGCCTTCGCGCGACTGGATGCGCTGGGCGAGCGTCTCTTCGTCGGGCAGCCCCTCGACCTTGCGGTCGAGCCGGCCGGCGCGCTCGAGCTCGCGCATCAGGCGGATATGGCGGTCGAAGCGCAGGGCGCGCTCGTGCTCCTCGACCGACAGCGTCAGCCCTTGCAGGTAGTTGTCGCGCAGCACGAGCGCGCCGACTTCGTCGGCCATCGCGTGCAGAAGCTCGTTGCGCTGCTTCGTGGTGAGATCGCCCGACGCAACCACGGCGTTCAGCAGGATCTTGATGTTGACCTCGTGGTCCGAGGTATCGACTCCGGCGGAATTGTCGATGGCGTCGGTGTTGATCCGTCCGCCCTTCAAGGCGTACTCGACCCGTCCGTGCTGCGTCACGGCGAGGTTGGCGCCCTCGACGACGACGCGCGCCCGGATCTCGGTGCCGTCGATGCGCGTTGCGTCGTTGGTGCGGTCGCCGGCGTCGCCATGGCTCTCGTGCGTCGCCTTGACATATGTCCCGATACCGCCGAACCACAGCAGATCGACCGGCGCCTTGAGGATCGCCTGGATCAGCTCCATCGGCGTCAGCCGCTCGTCCTCGATGCCGAGGCGCGCGCGCACTTCCGGCGTCAGCGGCACGGATTTGAGGCTGCGCTCGTAGACGCCGCCGCCCTTCGAGATGAGGCCCTTGTCGAAATCGGCCCAGGACGAGCGCGGCAGATCGAACAGGCGCTTCCTCTCGGCAAAGCTCCGCGCCGGGTCGGGATCGGGATCGAGGAAGATGTGGCGATGGTCGAACGCCGCGATAAGCTTCGTGTGGTCCGAGCGCAGCATGCCGTTGCCGAACACGTCGCCCGACATGTCGCCGACGCCGACGCAGGTGAAATCCGCCGACTGGATGTCGAGATCGAGCTCGCGGAAATGGCGCTTCACCGTTTCCCACGCGCCGCGCGCGGTGATGCCCATCGCCTTGTGGTCGTAGCCGTCCGAGCCGCCGGACGCATAGGCGTCGCCGAGCCAGAAACCGTATTGCGCGGCGATGCCGTTGGCGATGTCGGAGAAGGTCGCGGTGCCCTTGTCGGCGGCGACGACGAGATAGGGGTCGTCGCCGTCGTAGCGCACCGTGTCCGCGGGCGGCACGAGCGCGTCGCCGGCGATGTTGTCGGTGAGGTCGAGCATGCCCTGCATCAGCGTCGTGTAGCAGGCGATCACCTCGGCCTGGAGCGCCTCGCGCAGCAAGGGCGGCCGCTTCACCACGAAGCCGCCCTTCGACCCGGTCGGCACGATGACGGCGTTCTTGACCATCTGCGCCTTCATAAGGCCCAGAATCTCGGTGCGGAAATCCTCCTTGCGGTCGGACCAGCGGATGCCGCCGCGCGCCACCTTGCCGCCGCGCATATGCACGCCTTCGACGCGCGGGTTGAGAACGTAGATCTCGCACATCGGCCGCGGCAGCGGGAAAAGCTCGATCTCGCGGCTTGCGAGCTTCACGGCGAGATAGGGTTTCTGCGGGCGCTGGAAATAGTTGGTGCGCAGCGAGCGCACGACGAGCGTGAGGAACCCGCGGATGATGCGGTCCTCGTCGAGGCTCGTCACCGCGTCGAGATCGGCCTCGAGCTCCTTGACGAGCGCCTCGGCGTCGCGCGCGTTTTCCGGCGCAGGTGCCGGATCGAAGCGGCGCTCGAACAGCCGGACGAGCTTCGCCGCCAGAATCGGATGGGCGGCGAGCGTGTCCTCCATATAGGCCTGGCTGAAGGCGCTGCCGGCCTGGCGCATGACCTTGGCGTAAAGGCGCAGCACCACGACCTGCTGCCAGTCGAGTCCCGCCAGAAGAATGAGCCGGTTGAAGCCGTCGCTTTCCATGGCGCCGCCCCAGACACGGGCGAACGCCTCCTCGAAGCGCGGCTTCAGATGCGCGAGATCGACCTCGCCGGATGCTGCAAGCGAGAAATCCTGCATCCACACCGGCTCGGCGCCGCCTTCCGGGCGCATCTCGTAGGGCACCTCGGCGATCACCCTGAGCCCCATGTGCTCGAGCATCGGCAGGATGTCGGACAGCGGAACGGGCGTGGCGAGCCGGTAGATCTTGAAGCGCAGCTCGTTGGCGAGCGCTTCGAGCGGTCGGTGCAGCGTCATCGCGAGCGGCGTACCGGCGCGCACCTCCTCGATGCGTTCGATGTCGGAAACGGAAGCCGCCGCCGGGAAGCGCTCGCGATAGTCCGACGGAAACGCGCCGCCATAGCGGCGGAAGAGCGCGAGCCCCTTCTCTTCGCCCAAGGCCTGGGCAAGCGCCTCCTGCAGCCGGTCGGACCAGCTTCGCGCCGCTTCCGCGAGATCGCGCTCGAGCGCAGCCCGATCGACCTCGATCGGGCCCGGCGGCGTCGAGAGGATGAAATGGACGCGCGCCAGCACCGATTCGTCGAGCTGAGTCGAAAAACCGTTGACGCGGGCGCGGTAGGCCTTTTCGAGAATCGCGGCAAACCGCTGGCGCAGCTCGGTGTTGTAGCGCTCGCGCGGAACATAGACGAAGACCGACACGAACCGCCCATAGGGGTCGCGCCGCGCGAAGAGGGCCGTGCGCTGGCGCTCCTGCAATCCGAGGATACCGAGCGAGATGTCCAAGAGCTCGTCCTCGGAGATCTGGAACAGCTCGTCGCGCGGAAAGGTCTCGATGATGTGCTGCAGCGCCTTCGCATCGTGGCTCGACGGCTCGAACGCGGCGCGCGCGATCGTGCGGTTGACCTTGCGGCGCAGGAGCGGAATCGAAAGCGGGTTCTGGGCGTAGGCTTGCGAGGTGAACAATCCTACGAACAGCCGGTCGCCCAGCGTCTGCCCGTCGGCGCCGAATCTCCGCACCGCCACCGTGTCCATGCGCGCCGGCCGGTGCACGCTCGAGCGGCGGTTCGACTTGCTGATGCTGAGGATGCGCGTCTCCATCAGGAAGGCGCGCACCTCAGGCGCAAGTGTTGCGTAATTGCGCAGGCCGTCGAACACCATGATGGCTTCGTCGCGCAGGATGCCGAGCCCGCTGCCCGGCAAAATATCGGGCGAGCCGCCATTGGCCCCGCCGCCATAGCGGTATTCGCGATAACCCAGGAACGTGAAATTGTCGTCGGCGAGCCAGTCGAGGAACTCGATCGCGTCGGCCTGCTCCTCGCCGCCCACGGGCAGGGCCGAGCTGCGCAGCTCGGAGCCGAGCTTGGCGCAGGTCTCGCGCATCCCCCGCCAATCCTCGACCGAGGCGCGCACATCGGCCAAAACCCTGTCGAGCCGCGCCTGAAGCGCTTCGAGCCGGCGCTCGTCGGTGATCGTGCTGATCTCGACATGCATCGCCGATTCGCGCAGGCCCTTGCCGGCCTCGGGATCGTCGAGCGCCTCGAGCCTGCCGTCGCGCGCGCGCTCGACGCGCAGGATGGGGTGGATCACGAGACGGACCGTGGCGCCCTCGCCGTTGAGTGCAGCGGTGACCGAATCGACGAGGAACGGCATGTCGTCGTTGACGATCTCGACCACCGTCGCCGGCGCGCGCCAGCCATCGACCTCGATGCGCGGATTGATGATGCGGAGCTTGGCGCGGCCGGGGAGCCGCGCCTGCGCGAACTGCCACAGCGACAGCGCCGCACCATAAAGGTCCTCGGGCCGGCGCTCGACCACGTCGGCGGGCGGGACGCGGCCATAGAACTGCTTCAGGAACCGCTGCACCATGCCGGCGCGCGCGCTGTCGAGCCGGTCGGCCGCGAGCGCCGCCGCAGCCGCGATGGCTTCATCCTTCAGCTGCTCGGTGCGAAGGGACATCGCCCGATCTCCCCCTCTTGAAACTAATGCGCTGCCGAATTGCATTTATCTCGCCCGGCGCTACCTTGTGACCAAGGAAGGCAGGGGCTCCGGAAGCGGAAATGCCTATTCTACGATCGATCGCGTGAAAAGGGGATGAAGGTTGAACGAAGGCCACGATAGGGCGGCATCCGCGCGGCGGCGTGCGGGTTCGCGCGGCAAGCGGCGCCTGCGGCCCGAGCAGGAGGCGGCCCTCTTTCTCGCGCGCTGGCTCAAGGCGCCGCAGCGCATCGGCGCGGTGGCGCCGTCGAGCCGGGGTCTCGCCCGGGCCATGGCGCGCGAGGTGGCACCGCTCGGAAAGGGCTTCGTGGTCGAGCTGGGAGGCGGCACCGGCAGCATCACGCGCGCGCTGTTGGAGCGCGGCGTGGCGCCCCATCGCCTCATCGTCGTCGAGCGCGACTACACGCTCGCGGCGCTTCTGCGCAAGCGCTTTCCGGGCGTGAAGATCGTGCGCGGCGACGCCGGCGAGCTTTCGGCGCTGCTCGAGCCCTTGGGCGTAGCCCAGGTCGATGCCGTGGTCTCGAGCCTGCCGCTTCTGTCGATGCCGAAATCGCTGCGGCGGCGGATCGTTGACGAGAGCGTCGCGGTGCTGGGATCCGACGGCACCTTCATCCAGTTCACCTATGGCGTGGCATCGCCATTCCCCGCGCCCGAATTCGGATTGCGCGGCGAGGTCGCGGACCGCATCTTCTTCAATTTCCCGCCCGCCGTCGTGTGGCGTTTTCGCCGCCTCGCGGCGCCCACTGCGCGCGTCGCCTGAGCGCCGCTACCGCGCTGGTTCGAGCCAGTGCTGAAAGATCTCGATCTCGACCGTATCGTCCGCGGGGCCGCGATAATCGGGCCAGATCTGGCGTTGCTCGAAGCGCACGCGATAGAGCGGCTGGGCCGGAAGGCCCGGCCGGTTGTAGGCGAGCTCCTCGGGATTGGGAAACGCGCCGCAGATGCGCTCGATCACGCCGGCATGGCCGCGGATGTACCACGGCGTGCGGATATGGCCGGGCGGCGCCGCTTTCCTGACCCTGACCCTGTCGCCTGCGGCGAATTGCGCGGGCAGTGCTGCATTCGATGGCGTGTCGGCCATGGCGCTCACGCGGTCAGGACTTCGAGCACATGGCCGTCCGGGTCGCGGAAATAGAAGCCGCGCCCGCCGCGGCGGCGGTTGATCGCCATGTCGGCGAGCGCTGTGGGGCCGCTGCCATAGGCGATGCCGTCCGCCGTGACCCGGGCAAAAATCCGATCGAACTCCGCATCGCTCACCTTGAAGGCATAGTGATGGTGCTCGAAGGAGCTTTGCTCGTCGAAATCGAGCGTCAAGGCCTCGTTCACCTTGACCGGCGCGAAGTGATGGCGCGGGCCGTCATAGGGTAGTCCGAAAACGCGCGCGAAGAACCGCGCCGATTTCTCCTTGTCGCGCGCCGGGACGATGGTGTGGTCGAGCACGATGGTCATGGCCGCCTCCTCGACAGGGCCCCATTATAGTTAGAAGGGCACGCGGCGTTAACGCCCTCTTCTTGACACCGGTCCAGTCCTGGCCCAACTGTTGGATCTGGAGGTGGCCATGGATACGACCAGTGCAACACCGGTGTCGGACAAGGCGCGCGAGGATTTCTACCGCCGCGCCGAGACGCGGAATCTGGCGCCGCTCTGGGTCCATTTGAGCCGCATGGTGACCAAGGAACCGGTCACGCCCGTCGTCCCCGCGATGTGGCGCTATGACGAGATCCGCCCCTATCTCATGGAGGCGTGCAAGATCATCACGACCGAGGAGGCCGAGCGCCGCGTGCTGATGCTCGAAAATCCCGGCCTTCCCGGCCAGCAGCGCATCACGCACAGCCTGTTCGGCGGGCTGCAGATCATCCTGCCGGGCGAGGTGGCGCCCGCCCATCGCCATGCCGCCGCGGCGCTCCGTTTCATCATCGAGGGCAAGGACGCCTATACCGCGGTCGGGGGCGAGCGCACCATGATGTCGCCGGGCGATTTCGTCATCACCCCGTCGATGGCGTGGCACGACCACGGCAATCTCGGCCAGGGGCCGATGGTCTGGCTCGACGTGCTCGACCTCCACCTCGTCAACATCATGGACGCGAGCTTCCTCGACCATTATCCCGAGCGCACGCACCCGGTGACGCGGCCCGAGGGCGCGGCCGACGCCGAGGTCGCCTTCAATCTTCTGCCCGACGGCGATCGCTGGGAATCGAAGACCACGCCCATTTTCAACTACCCCTATACCCGCACGCGCGAGGCGCTGCAGCGCTTGCGCACGTTCCGCGCGCCCGATCCCTATCACGCCTACCGCATGAAATACGTGAACCCGGTGAGCGGCGACTGGGCGATGCCGACGATCTCGACCTGGATGCAGCTTCTGCCGAAGGGCTTTCACAGCCAGCCCTACCGCTCGACCGACAGCACCGGCTTCGTCGTCGTCGAGGGCCAAGGCAAGAGCATCATCGGCGGCAAGAGCTTCGAATGGGGTCCGCGCGACATCGTCGTGGCGCCAAGCTGGCAGTTCCGCGAGCACATCGCATCGAGCGACGCGGTGATCTTCCAGTTCTCCGACCGCGTCGTTCAGGAGAAGCTCGACTTCTGGCGCGAGCAGCGCGGCAACGCCTGAGGCGCCGCTAAGCCATCGCGCGCTTCGTCCTGAAAGACCCGCCCGCGTGTTCCCGTCTACTGTACGACGGTTGTGCCCCCGGGAGACACGATGGTTGTGCCCCCTGGCGACAGGCTCTGGTAGGCGCCGTCGCTGGAAAAGACCACACTACCACTGCTGATGCCGTTGGCGCCGGGATGTTGGACGTTGGTCGGACTGGATACCCAAACGCCGGGGCTGATCTGATGAGAGGACAATTGCCCCAGCGCTACCGCACGCGTCGCGGGTACAACCGAGTTTACGACGAAGACGGGATCGACCGGCGTGCCGCTGCCGGTTCCGGTGACCGAATCGGCCAGTTTGAGGCCGTCGTCCAAGCCGCCGAGGGTGAAACCGCCGCTGGAGCCGGTGCCGCCCGGCGGCGGCAGCGATCCGGGCGGCGGCGAGCCCCCGGTTTCGGTCCCGGTCCCCAGCGGGAAATAGACCACCGGCCGCGGCGGCGCGACGAGATAGGTCACCGGCACGCCCGTGGTGCCGCTGCTGGTAGTGGTGGACGACGACGAAAACGTTATCGGACCAGAGGGCGTAGTGTCGAAATAAGCGACGCTGGGATCGGCCAACTCGAAGCCATAGAACGACGCAGAGATCACCTGTCCGGCCGATTGGTACGCGATCGCCGCGGAATTCGTCCCGCAGGTTGGGCAAGCCCCGTCGGAGCTGTTGGTCAAGACGACGTAGGCGCCGCCCAGCCCCTCCACCTGGGTCTGGAGTGACGTCGGCGATTCGCCGATAGTGTTGAGGGCATAGAAATAATTGAAGTTCGACGTGGCGCGGGCGGCGAGCGTGCCGACGCTGATCTTGATGCCGCCGCCGAGATCGGCCGGACCATCCGATCCGACGCCCGGGATCGTCGTGATCTCCTGGAATTCCGTCGGATAAACGTCCCAATCGACATCGCGCTGAAACTCGACCGCCGTCAGGATCCCGCCGCTGGTGTTCGTCACCAATTCATTCACCTGCAGCACGTTGGCGGCGCTGAAACTGTAGGTTTGTGTCAGTGAAATGGCGCCGTCATTGCTCGTGTTCTGGATAATCGCCGAATTCGCCGTGAGGCTGAGCACGAACGGCGTCTGGTTGACGTCGGACCCTGTATTAGCCGTCGCGGAACCGGTGATCGTTCCGGTGTAGGAAATGCCCCAGGAATCGCGCGGGGCGCCCGGGGCGAGGGGATCGTAAAGGTCAGAAACCCGCTGGAAGCCGATGCCCGAGGTTGAATCGTAGAGTACGCCGTCGGCGGTCAGCCCGACCGTGAATGTGCCCGACGAGATGGTGGGGTCGGCATAGACGATGTTGCCCGCATAAGTGGTCGTGCCGCCGAGAACTCGCCACGGTGACCGACGTGGCATCGGTGATGCTGCCGCCGTTCCGTCCATAGGATGTCGGATTGGTAAGGACCGCCGCGAGCGAGAACGAGGAACCGCTGAGCCCCGTTATCCCGTCCCAGCCGGAGATGAAGTTGAGAGCGCCAGTGCCGGAATTCTCGATGCTGGCGTTCACCGCGATGTTGCCTTCGGCAAGAAGGCTCAGCTGATTGGCGCTCGAATAGATGATCGGGTCGGAAACGACGATGTTGCCGGTGGAACTGCCGAGCGCGGCGGAACTCCCGCCGGCGATCTCGCCGTTGCCGATCGTCGCTTCGACGATCACCTCGGTGCTGCCGAGCGCGGCGATGATCGTGTCCGGGCTTATGGTGCAGCCCGAAGCGCAAATGGTGAAATCGGCGGGATCGAGGAGCCAGGTTCCGCTCGTGCCGTTCTGCGCGAGCGTCGTGACCGACCCATCGACTGTAAGCGCGTGGCCCGAGGTTTCGACGAAGCCGCCGTCGCCGCCTTCTGCGCCGCCGCGCGCCGTGATCGTGCCGTCGAACTCGGTGCTGTCGTCCGACCACACCGCAACCCTGCCGCCGTCGCCCGTCGAGATCGCGTCGGCGACGATGAGGGAGCCTTGCGAAACCGTGGTCGTCTGCGCGTTGGCCTGCGGCCCCGCGCCGTGAAAATTGCCGCCGATCAACGCCGTGCCGCCGCCCGCGTCGCCCGACACGTCGATCTTGGCGCCCGACGCCAAGGTCACGGCGTCGCCCAGCACATCGACCTCGCCGCCGGTCTGCCCCGCCTGCTTGCCCGAGGCGTCGAGCGTGCCGCTGACTTGGGTGCCGCCGCCCGACGCCATCAGCACGATCTTGCCGTCCACGCTGGCGACGCTCGTCGCCTCGACGATCCCGCTCGTGTTGATGACGTTGTCGAGCACCGATTTGGCCGACGCCGCCGTCAGCAGGACCGTGCCCCCGTCCGCCGCGATCGTGCCGCTGTTCGAAACGAGCGCGCCATTCGCCTGATCGACCGGCGCAGCGATCGCGAAGCTCAAGAGACGGTCGCCCGAGAAATCGACCGTAAAGGTCTTGGCGCCGGCCAGGACCACGCTCCCCAGCGCCGCCCGGATCACGCCGTCATTCGCGACCTGCTCGCCGGCCAGGATCGCGTAGCCGCCCGAGGCCACGATATTGCCGTGGTTCAGCACCGCCGCGCCATCGGCGCCCGGCTGGTCGAACACGTAGTTGCCGCCGAGGAAATTCGAGTTGCTGATGCCGATCGTCGAGAGCAGCAATCCCGCCGCCGAGAGCTGCGCCCCGGCACCGGTCACGATCCCCGCCGGGTTGATGAGCCACACCTGCCCGTTCGCCGACAGCGAGCCGAGGAGATATGACGGGCTGCCGCCCAGCACCCGGTTCAGCGCGATCGCCGACGCGCTCGGCTGCTGGAACACGACCGAATAGTTCTGCGGGATCGAGAACGCGCCCCAGGTGATGATCGCCTTCGGGCTCGTCTGCTGGATCAGCGCGCTCTGCGCCGTCATGGTGATGCTGGCCTGGCCCGAGATGACCTGGCCCTTCACCAGCTGCGCCTCGGCGCCGGCGGTCATGAACGCAAGGGAAATTGCCGGCGCGAGAATGCGCGCCGCACGGTAGGCCAGATTGCGTCCCGTCATGATTTCAAGCCTTCCCACGAACGATCTGCTGCCGGATCGGTGCGTATTGCGCCGTCATGTGCGCAAGGGAAATTGCCGGCGCCAGATTGCGCAGATCCCAGCTAACAGCCCCCGCCGCATGCCCACCATCTACGAGCCTTGACCCGAGACGAATGATCTCGCCGTATTAATCAAATAACCGTCGCCTGAACTGGGCAGTCGCAGTCAAGATTACCCAAAATTCAGGGTTTCGCAACTCTGTCAAATCCGTGTTTTGTGCTGGAAGCGACAGGTGCGGCGGCGCGCGCGCCCTGTCGCTCTTTGGGGCGCGGTCTCCGATCCTTTCGGGCTGAAGGCTAGGACGTGCCGCGCAGGCGGAACACCCGTGCGACGACCGCGTTCGTGAGCACCGCGATCGCGAACATGACGATCAGGATCGCGTACATCTGCGGCGTGCGGAACTGCGCGTAATACTGCATGATCATGAAGCCCAAGCCCCGGTTCGACATCTTGAGCTCGGCCAGGAGGCAGCCGATGATCGCGACGCCCAATCCGATGCGCAGCCCGGTCGCGATCGGCGGCACGAGCGCCGGCAGATAGATCATGCGCACCATCTGCGCCCGCGTGAGATTGAAGCTTCTGCCGACGCGCAGCAGCACCGGATCGACGAGGCGGACGCCGGCCGCTACGGAAAGCGCCATCGGAAAGAAGCAGGAGAGGGAGCCCATCGCGATCTTCGACCCCGCGCCCACGCCGAACAGCACGAGCAGCACCGGCAGGAACACGATCTTCGGCGTCGGCGCCATGTATTGCACATAGCGCTCGTAGGCCTGCCCGGCGAAGCGGTTGGCGCCAAGCGCCAATCCCACGACCACGCCGCCGCCGCACCCGATCGCGATCGACACCAGGACCTCGAGCAGCGTGAATTCGAGATTCCAGTAGAAAGTGCCGCTCACGATCTCGTGGACGAGCGCGCCCATGATCTTGAACGAGGACGGCACCACGCCGCGATAGAGCAGGCCCGACGCCGACGCCCCTTCCCACACCGCCCACAGCGCCAGGAGCGTCGCGATCCGGATGAGCGCGATCCGCGGCCGCCGGCGCGCGTGGGTCGCGGGCGCGGCGCTCTCGATCACATGGGCCTCAGCCATCTCTCCGCCTTCTCCGTCACCCAGAAGAAGCCGACGCTGGTCAGCATCACGAACAGGATCGCGCCGAACATCATCGGAATTTCCCAGCGGTCGGCAAGATCGTCGATGAGCTCGCCCATGCCGCCGAAATTTATCAGGAACTCGACGCCGACGACGCTGATGAGGCAATAGATGACGCCAAGCCGCACGCCCGTCGCGATGGTCGGCACCGCGGCCGGGAACATGATCTTCCAGAACAGCTGCGCGCGCGTCAAACCGAAGCTGCGCCCGACATCGATCAGCACCGGCCGCGTGCCGTCGAGCCCCTCCTTGGTCTTGAGGATGATCGAGGTGATGCCGGTGCAAAAGCTCATCGCGACGATGGTCGAGGCGTTGCGCCCGAAGATCACGAGGAAGAGCGGATAGAGCAGCACGACCGGTGCCGCGGCGATGCTGGCGACCCAGTTGAAATAGGCGCGCCCCGCCCAGCGCGAGCGATGGAGCCACAGCCCCAGCGGCACGCCGGCGGCGATCGTGAGAAGCGAGGCGGCGGCCGTTTCGGCCAGCGTTTGCAGGAAGCGGACGGCGAGCCCCTCGTCGGCGAAAAGCGGGGCCAGGCCTTCGAAGATCGAGGTCGGCGCCGGCGCGATCAGCTTGTTCCACCATCCGGCATCGACGCAGACCTGCCAGATCGCAAGAAGCACGGCGATGGTGGCGACGCCGGCGAGCGCCGGGGTGAGGAACGCTCGCGGCGCGCTGCGGGATCGTGCGGGAACGGCGGCAGTCGCCATGCCGGCTACGACCCCTGCTTCAGCACGAAATCGTACACGCCCTTGATGTCGTCGTGCGTCATCGCGTGCGGGATGCGTTTTGCGGCAAGCGCCTCGGCGAGCACGCGATCCTCGCCCTTGATCGCTTCGACCTGGTCCTCATCCTTCGTCTGGAATTCCTTGTTCGCGTATTTCACCTGTTCGAGCGGCTGGTTCGAAAGCTTGGCATAGGCTTCGAGCGCCGGCTCGCCGGAATAGGCCCAATCGACCGATTCCTTGTAGCCTTTCATGAAGCCGACCACGGCGGCGCGGTGCGCCTGAAGGAAGTTGAGGTTGACGGCATTGACGCGCACCGTCTCGTTCTTCACGTCGGGCGAATCGTTGCCGCGCGCGATCATGCGGATCTCGTTCGCCTTAAGCTCCTTCAATCCGGTGGGCGGCGTGCTCCACGAGGCGTCGATCTGCCCGGTCATCACCTGCGGCAGGCCGTTGGGCGCGGCGCCGACCGGAATGACCTTCGCGTCCGTGACACCGGCTTCCTTCAGGAGCGTCAGCAGGATGAGGTTGCTCGATGAGCCGGGATTGGAGAACGACACGGTCTTGCCGTGCAGGTCCTTCATGCTCTTGATCGGGCCATCCGCCTTCACGTACCAGAAAATGTCGGGCGAGCCCGTCGCCTCGGGCGAGATGATGCGCACCGGCGCGCCTTTGACATAAGCCGCGAGCATGCCGAGGAAGCCCGTCGCCACCGCGACATCGACGCTGCCCGAGATCACCGCCTGCTCGTTCGTGGCGCCGCCCTCGGTATACGTGATCTCGATGTCGAGCCCCTGCTTCTTGAAGAAGCCCTGGCCGACGCCGAGCTCGGTGAACGAGGTGTCCCATGCGCCGCGCTGCGGCACCGCGACCTTCACGGTCTCGGCGGCGCCGGCGAGCGCGGGCGTCCCGGCAACGGCAAGGGCGAGAACGATGGCAGTGGTCTTCTTCATCATTTCCTCCTGGGGATTGGCAATGGTCACTTGGCGGCGGTTTCGGCCCGCTTGATCGGGCTGTCGTCGATGATGTGATCGATCGGGACCGGCGTCGTGTAGTCGAGGCGTCCGTCGATCATGTGCTGCTTCTCCTGGCGTCGGATGCTGTCGCGGAAGCGGTCGATGTCGAGCTTCTTGTCGAAGGCGAAGGTGATGCTCGCCTCGATGTCGGCGAGCTTCAGGCCGGTCGCCTTGGCGAGGATCGCGGCGATCGCCGGATCCTTGTTGTAGGCGCCTTGCGTCTCCTTCGCGCCTTCCACCACCGCGCGCAGGAAGCGCACGCCGACATCGGGCCGCTCGCGCAGGAACTTGCCGCTGAAGAACGCGACCGTGGTGATGTCGCCCGCCGTGACGCCCGCGTCGGGCTGCAGCAGGACGGCTGTCCCCTCGCGCAGCGGGATCGCATGGAACGGCGCCGAAACGAAGGCCACGTCGACCGCCTTGTTGTCGAGCGCCAGCACCATCTGCGGAAAGCCCAGCATGGTCTCGTCCACGTCCTTGAGCGTCATGCCGTATTTCTCGAGGATGAGCGACAAGGTGTATTCGGGCGTGGCGCCCGGCGTGTTGACGCCGACCTTGCGGCCTTTCAGGTCCTTGCCGCTGCGGATGGCGCCGCTGTCCCACAGCTCCTTTCGCACCAGCGGCGGCGTCGCGATCACCGGGCTCGGCTGGTAGCCCATGGCCGCCACGGCGCGCAGATCGAGCCCCTGGTTCGCGGCGTTGAAGAAGCCCGCGTTGAAGGCGCCAAGGCCGATATCGAGCTGGCCGGTCGCGAGCGAGGAGACCATGTCCTGTCCGCCGCGGAAGGCGCTCGAATCGATCTCGATCCCCTCCTTCGCCATGTAGCCCTTCTCGATGGCGATGTAGTAGGGCGACTGCGCGAGGCTCAGGACCTGTCCGATCGTGACCTTGTCGGCTGCCTGCGCGCCGCCGGCGAGCGCCAGAGCCGCGATCGACGTAACGATCCCCCAGATACGGTTCATCGCCTGTCTCCTTACTGGCCCGGCCGCCACACGATGTCGATGAGGCCCTTCACGTCGTCGGGCTTCAGCTCTTTCGGGATCCGCTTGAATTCCCAGGCGTCGCGCAGCGTGGCGCCGAGGCCCTTGATCGCGAACGGCTCCTCAGAATCCTTGGTGTAGACCTTCATCGCCTCGGTCGCGAGCTCGGGCGAGACGCTAAGGCCCTCGGCGTAATACTCGATGACCTTGGGATCGCCGGAAAAGGTCCATTGCCGCGAGCGCTCGTACGCCTTCATGAAGCGCACGACCGTGTCGCGGTGCGCCTGCAAAAAGCCGAGATTGACGACATTGACCCGCACCGTCTCGCCGCGCACCTCGGGCAGGTCGTTGGCGTGCGCGATGACGACGATGTTGCCGTCCTTGATCTCGGGCAATCCGATCGGCGGCGCGGCATGGCCGATGTCGAGCTGGCCCGACAAGACTTGCGTCATCACCGCCGGAATGGCGCCGGCCGCGACCGGCTTGCCGTCGGTGACGCCCGCCTGCCGCAGCAGCGCCAGCGTCACAAGGTTGCTCGACGAGCCCGGATTGCTGTAGCCGATCGTCTTGCCGTGCGCGTCCTTCATGCTCTTGATGCCGCTCGAGGCAAGCGCATAGAAATACATGTCCGGCACGCCGGTCATCTCGGCCGAGATGATGCGCACCGGCGCGCCTTTGACATAGGCCGAGACGATGCCGAGGATGCCGGTCGCGACCGCCATGTCGACGCTGCCCGAGATCACCGCCTGCTCGGTCGTGGCGCCGCCCGCGGTATAGATCACGTCGAGATCGATCTTCTCGGCCTTGAAGAAGCCCTGCTTCGCGCCCCATTCGGCGATCTCGGTGTCCCAGTTGCCTTTCTGCGGCAGCGCCAGCTTTATCGTTTCCGCGTGCGATTGCACGGCGGCGAGCGCGAGCGCCGCGGCAAGCGGCAGAAGACGCAGCTTCATTCGTCCCTCCCCGGTGGGCGCAAGGCGACCGCGGCCTCGCTTTCGCTCAAGCCCTTCGATGCTTCCTCGCGCAAATCGGCCCAGATCGTCGCGACATAGCGGCCGAACTGGTCGCTGCCGATGATCTCGGAGGTGCGCGGCCGCGGCAGTTCGACCTTGACGACGCGCTTCACCCGTCCCGGCCGATAGGTCATCACCACGACGCGGTCGGCAAGCTGCACCGCCTCGGCGATGTTGTGCGTGATGAGCAGCGTCGTCTGCTTCAGCTGCGCCTGGATCAGCAGCAGCTTGTCGCCGAGAAGGAGCCGCGTCTGCTCGTCCAATGCGGCGAACGGCTCGTCCATCAGCAGGATCTTGGGCTCGAAGGCGAGCGTGCGGGCAAGCGCGGTGCGCTGGCGCATGCCGCCAGAAAGCTCCGCCGGATAGCGGTTCTCGAACCCTTCGAGCCCGACGAGCCGCACCAGCGCGCGTGGCGCGCTCGAGCCGCTGCGGCTTGGGCATGCCCGCGGCTTCCAGCGGAAACACCACGTTCTCGAGCGTGGTGCGCCAGGGGAATGTCGATTCCTCCTGGAACACCATGCCGATCTCGCGGTGCGAGCCGCCGATCTCGGCGCCGGCGACGCGCACGCGTTCCCTCATACTCGTCGACCAGCCCGCCGATGATGTTGAACAAGGTGGACTTGCCGCAGCCCGAGGGGCCTATCACCGCGACGAACTCGCCCTGCCGCACCTCGAGCGAGACGTTGTCGAGCGCGTGCACGACACCCTCTCCCGTCTCGAAACGCTTCGAGATGTTCGCCACTTCGAGAAGCGGGCGGGCCGCTCCCGCCGATCCGGAAGCGGCAAGCTCGGTCAAACTCATCGCTTCTCAGGTACCGGGCGCACGCGTGATCGCCGCCGAGGAGGCCTGGTCGTAGCCGGGCTCGACCCGGACATCGACCACCACCACCTCGCCCGCGGCCGCTGCGTTCACCGCCTTCTCGAGCGTTCCGGCAAGGTCGCCGAGCTTGGTCACCGGCCCGAAGCCGGTGGCGCCCTGCGCCCGCGCGATCATGGCGAGATCGATCTCCGGCCCCTTCATCTGCTGGCCGATCCACTTGTTCTCGACCGGCCGGCCGCGCTCCTTCGCCATGCGCTCCTGGTGCAGCTCGTCATTATAGAAGGAGCGGTTGTTGGCGATGACGACGAGGAACGGGATGCGATAATGGACGGCCGTCCAGATGGCGCTGTTGCCCATCATGAAATCGCCGTCGCCCAGGATCGCGACCGGCAGCCGGCCGCTGCCGCGGAGCGCGAGGGCCGCGCCCACCGTCGTGCCCGGGCCCGAGCCGACGCCGCCGCCGCCGTCGCTGCCGAGATGGTCCGAGCGGGTGCTTCATCGGCCACAAATGGCCGGCCCAGGACAGCGGGTGGCGGATGAGGCTGATGGTGCGGCCCTCGACCGCCTGCTGCATCGCCGCGGCGAGCATCGGCACGGCGATCGGTCCCGCCGCGTCGCCCATCGCGACCTGCTGGCGCTGGAACGGCTTGCGGTTGGGCCAGGCCGGCTTCTTGCGCCCGCCCGCCTTGGCCGCGGCGGCGAGGATCGCGCTCACCGTCGGGTCGGTGTCGGCCATGATCTGCAGATCGACGGGCGGCAGGCCCTGGTAATCCATGCTCCAGCCGCGATGCAGATGCTGGTCGAGCGAGACGTTGATCACGGTCGCGCCGACCGGCTCGTTCTTGTAGGTGCTCTTGAACGTGCCCGCGGGATCGACCCAGTCGAGCAGCAGGATCGCGTCGGCATTGCGCACCAGCTCTGCGCCGATGCCGCTCTGGAACGTGCCTGGCGGCGAGCCCAAAAGCGGATGATCGGTCGGGAATGCCGCGGCGAGCTTCAGGTCGGTGAGCACGACCGCGCCCAGCGCCTCGGCAAGCTTCACGCGCTCGGCCCAGGCGCTCTCGCTGCGGCTGACGCGGCCCATGAGGATGAGCGGCCGCTCGGCCCCGAGGAGCATTTTCGCCGCGGCCTCGGCCTGTTGCGACGACGGCCCGACCGGCTCCGGCGGCAGATAGCGCCGCGGCTCCGGCACCGCCGGGACCGCGTCGAGCTTCAGCTCCTGGAGCCCGACATCGAGCACGACATAGGTCGGCCCCTTGGGCGCTCGTTGCCGCGATCTTGCGCGCGCGCAGGACCGATTCATAGGCCGCTGCGAATCGAGGCCGGCTGGTCGTCCCACTTGGTGAAATTGCGGATGAAGGCGCCGTTGTCGCGCGTCGTGTGGATCCAGTCGATCCACGGCCGCCGCATCGCCGCATCGGTCGGCCCGTTGGCCCCCAGCAGCACCATCGGCGCGCGGTCGCACCAGGCGTTGTAGACCGCCATCGAGCCGTGCATCAGCCCGACATTGGCGTGGACGACGGCAAGCATCGGCTTTTCCGTCACCTTGGCCCAGCCATGGGCGATCGCCACCGCCGCCTCCTCGTGCAGGCAGAGCAGCATCTGCGGCTTCTCGTTGCCGAGCTTGTTGACGAGGCTGTCATGGAGCCCGCGATAGGAGGAGCCGGGATTGAGCGCCACATAGGGAATGTCGAGGGCGCGGATCACCTCGGCCATGGCGTCGCTGCCCCAATGGGTCTTGCCCTCCGACGGGAGCGGCTTCTCGATGCCTTGCGGCTCGTTGGCGAAATCGACCTTTTTCATCGCAAGTCCTCCACTTCTTTATTTCCCGTGTGTTGGCCGGATATTGCTACGGCGGCTCCCGCCCGGCAAAGGGGTTTGTTGCGGGGGGCTAAAGCTGCGCCAGCCGCACCGCCGCATAGAGCATCGCCATGCCGAGGATGGTGGCGAAACCCGCCGCCGCCCCTGCGTCAGGATGCGCGCCCGCCGCCGGCAGCAGATTGGTCGCGCCGATATAGAGAAAGAACCCGGCGAAGAGCGCCAGCGCGAAGCCGAGCGTGCCGCCTTCGAGGGCGAGGGACCAGCCGACCGCCGCGCCCGCGACCGGCGCCAGCGCATCGACCAGAAGCCAGCGCCGCGCAGCCCGGTCGCCGGCGCCGCTGCGCCGCACGACCGTCACCGTGTTGATGCCGTCGCACAGATCGTGCACCACGACGCCGATCGCAACGACCGATCCCACCGCCGCCGAGACCTTGAAGGAAACGCCGATCGAGAGCCCGTCGAGAAAGCTGTGCAGCGACAGCGTGAGCCCGCCCAGCGCGCCGCGCCGCGCCGCATGCGCGACGGTGCGATGAATGAGGTGATAGGCGGCATAGCCGGCAGCGACCAGCACGAACGGGAGCGACATGTCGCCGCTCAATTCCAGCGATTCCGGCAGCAGGTCGAACAGCGCCACGCCAATGACGGCGCCCGCGCTGAAGCCCAGGACGAGCGCCATGTGCCGCTCGATCCTGAGCGCGAAGAGGCCGCCTGCAAGCGTGAAGGCGCAGGCGAGAAAACTCACGAGAATCGGCATGGAGAGGTCCGCACGCTGCCGGAACGTGCGGCGAACCAATCACATCAGGGCCCTTTTCGCAAGCCGCTTGCGCTATGACTAGCTCTTCGCGCGCTTGAAGACGAGCGCGTGCGTCAGGTCGCCCATCGGCGGATTGCCGTGCGCGGCGAGCGCCTTGTCGCGCGCGGCAAGGCCCGGCAGCACCGGCAGCTTCCAGCGCCGCGTGATGAATTTCAGGATCGAGGTCGTGTCGTACTGAGTGTGATCGACAAAGCCGCGCCGCGCGAACGGCGAGACGATGAGCGTCGGGATGCGGTTGCCCGGGCCCCAGCGGTCCGCCTTGGGCGGCGCTACGTGGTCCCAGAAGCCGCCGTTCTCGTCATATGTCACGACGACGAGCATGTGCGCCCATTGCCTGCTCTTCTGCAGATGCGCGATGACGTCGGCGATGTGCGTGTCGCCCGAGAGCACGTCGGCATAGCCGCCATGCTCGTTGAGATTGCCCTGCGGCTTGTAGAACGTGACATGCGGCAGGGTGCCGTCGTCGATCGCCTTCAGGAACAGCGCGCCGTTCATGCCGCCGTCGCGCAGATGCTCGGCGCGCGCCTTCGTGCCCGGCGCCATATCGGCCATGTAGTTGAAGGGCTGGTGGTGATACTGGAAATTCGGCACGGGCGCGGCGTTCTTGCCGTCGAGAACCGCCTGCCAGGCGCCCGCGTACCAGGCCCAGCCGACGCCCTTCGCGGTCAGCAGGTCGCCGATCGTCGGCATCGTCTGCGGCGGCAGCGTCGTGGCATTCATCGGGTCGGCGAGCGCCGGATCGGCCCCTTGCGCCGGCTTGTTGGCGCTCGGCTGATAGGGCGGTTGCATCGTGTTGACGCCATAGAAGTCGGGCGTGATGTTGCCGTCCGAAACGAATTTGGGGATGCCGTCGAGCGCCGATTTCGGCGAGTTGCCGGCCACCGTGAGCGAGATGCCGTCCGCATCGACCGCGGCGATCGAGGGCTTCGCCGGGCTTTTGTCTGCATCGGGATATTGCGGCGCGCAGGCGCAGACCAGCATGAAGTGATTGAGGAACGAGCCGCCGAACGCGCCCTGGAAGAAATCGTCGGCGAGCGTGTAGCGCCGCGTGATCGCCCACAGCGGCAGCTTTGCGCCGCCTTGGTAATGGCCCATGACGAGCCCGCCCGAATCCGCCCAGGCGGCGAACTTGTCGTTCCGGCCGCCGTCGATCTGCATCTGCTCTTCGTAGAAGCGGTGCCACAGATCGCGATGCACGACGCCCGGCGGCTCGTTGAACCCCTTGGGATCGTCGATCGCGAACGGCCGGTTCGGCAGGTGCGCGGTCATCGTCTCGGTGATCGCCGGCGTGACACCCTTGGCGGTGAGCCCGTCCCACACCGGCGGCAGCTCCTTCAGGACCGTTCCGTCGCGGTCGCGCTGCACATATTTCGCGCGCGTCACATGCTGCAGCCCATTGGCGCCGGGAAAGCCGCCGTAGAGATTGTCGAAGCTGCGGTTCTCGGCATAGATCACGACGAGCGTGTCGATCCGGTCGATGCCCTGGGGGGCGTCGGCGGCATGCGCGGCACAAAGGCTCGCGGCGGCGGCCGCCAGGGCCGCCAAGATACTGCGCAGGAACATCAGGGATCCCTTTCCGGTGTCGCGGATTTCTAGCAGCCGCTTCGCGACAGTTTTGTGACGGCGGACGGGGGCTGGCAGAGTTTCCGTGCGTCGTTCATTCTGCCGAACATGCGACGTATTCTGCCGTTCGTGCTCGTGCTCCTGACGCTCGCCGCGGGCGCCGCCGCGCACGATGCCGGCCTGTCGCGCGCGGACGCCTATCGCCGCGCGGCAGCGATGAGTGCGCTCGGCCGGAAATTGTTCTTCGAGCCGGCGCTGTCGGCCTCCGGCAAAATCTCATGCGCCGCCTGTCACGACCCGGCGCACGCCTTCGGGCCGCCCGATGCGCGCGCGGTCGAGCTGGGCGGCGCCGATCTGCGCCAGAGCGGCGTGCGTGCGGTGCCGTCGCTCAAATACCTGCAAGCGGTGCCGCAATTCACCGAGCATTTCTTCGATTCCGACGATGCCGGCGACGAGAGCGTCGATAACGGTCCCTCGGGCGGCCTCACCTGGGACGGGCGCGCCGACCGCGGCCGCGATCAGGCGCGATTGCCGCTGCTGTCGCCGTTCGAGATGGCGAACCGGGCTCCTTCCGCTGTCGTCGCACGCGCGCTGCGCGCGGGCTATGGCGCTGCGCTCCGGCGCATTTCCGCGAATGCCTTCGCGGCGATCGTCCAATCGCTCGAAGCGTTCGAGCAGGATGCGGCAACCTTCTATCCCTACAGCAGCAAGTACGACGCATTCCTCGCCGGCAAGGCCGTGCTTTCGCCCGAGGAGGCGCGCGGGCTTGCCCTTTTCGAGGACCCGGCCAAGGGCAATTGCGCGCACTGCCACATCAGCCGGCGCGGCGCCGACGGCACGCCGCCGCAATTCACCGATTACGGCTTTGCCGCGCTCGCCGTGCCGAGAAACCGCGATATTCCCGCGAACGACGACAAAAGCTATTTCGATCTCGGCCTGTGCGGTCCGCTGCGCAGCGATCTTGCGCGCCGCACGGACTATTGCGGCATGTTCATGACGCCGACCTTGCGCAACGTCGCGCTGCGGCAAAGCTTCTTCCACAACGGCGCCTTCCACAGCCTGCGCGATGCCATCGAATTCTACGCCACGCGCGAGACCGATCCGGCGAAGTGGTATTCACGCAATCCCGACGGCAGCGTGCGCAAATACGACGACCTGCCGGCGCGCTACGCGGCGAACGTCAACCGCGAGCCGCCATTCGACCGCGATCCGGGCGCCGCCGCCGCGCTCGACGCGCACGAGATCGACGACATCGCGGCCTTCCTCAAGACGCTGACCGACGGCTACCTGCCGGCAGAAGCCGCGCGGAATTGAGGATGAAGGTCATCTCCGAGGCGACATGAATGAAGGCCGCGACGAGCGGCCCGATGACGCCCGTTGCCGCCAATGCCATGCCGACGAGATCGACGGCGACGGTGCCGTAAAAATTCTCCCAGATGATGAAGCGGGTGTGCCGCGCCAGCGCCACCGTGTCGGCAAAGCGCGCGAGATCGTTGCCGAGCAGCACCACGTCGGCGCTTTCGCGCGCGACATCCGTGCCCGATCCCATGGCGACGCCGACCGAGGCCGCGATCAGCGCCGGCGCGTCGTTGATGCCGTCGCCGACCATGGCGACGGTTGCCCCCGCCGCCACCAGTTCGCGCACGCGCGCGAGTTTTTGGTCGGGCAGAAGCTCCGCCGCGACTTCATCGAGGCGAAGCTCGCGCGCGACGCTATCGGCCACCGCAGCCGTGTCGCCGGTGAGCAAGATGGTGCGGATGCCCATGCGCTTCAGCCGCGAGACCGCTTCGCCGGCCTCGGGCCGCACGCGGTCGGCGACGAGGATCGCGCCCAAAAAACGCTCGTCGCGCGCCACCAGCACCTCGGCGCCGGACGTTTGCTCCTCGCCCGCGCAAACCACTCCGTTCTCGGCCAGCCAGGCGCGGTTGCCGACCAGGATGCGGACGCCGCTCCGCTCGGCTGCGATGCCGCGGCCGGGGGTGTAGGAAAATCGCTGTGGCTCTTGCGCTGCGCGGCCGCGCGCCTCGGCCGCGGCGACGATCGCCTTGCCGAGCGGATGCTCCGAGCGCAGCTCGGCGCTCGCGGCGGCGTCGAGCAGCTCGTCCGCATCGGCGCCACCCTCCGGCACGATCCGGCGAACTTCCGGCCGGCCGAAGGTGAGGGTGCCGGTCTTGTCGAGCACGACGGTATCGACGCGGCCCAGAATCTCGAGCGGCAGCCCGCCCTTGACGATGGCGCCCATGCGCGCGGCGCGGCCGATGGCGCCGAGGATCGCGAGCGGCGTGCCCGCGGCGATGCCGCACGCGCCGGCGACGATGATGACGGCGATGGTGGCGACGATGTTGTGTGTGACAATGAGCGTCAGCGCCGCAGCAAGGAGCGCGAAATAGACGAGATATCCCGCCAGCCGGTCGGCCAACCGCTGCACCGGCGCGCGCGAATCCTCGGCGCGCTCGACCGCCTCGATGATCTTGCCATAGCTCGTATCGCGCCCGACCCGCTCGGCGCGGATCTCGAGCGCGCCCGACTGGTTGATCGATCCGGCGAAAACCTTCGCGCCGGCGAGCTTCTCGATCGGCAGCGATTCGCCGGTGATGCGCGACTGGTCGACGAAGGAATGTCCATCGACGACCGCGCCATCGACCGGGATGCGCCCGCCCGGCGCCACCAGGATCAGATCGCCCGCGCCGAGCTCGGCGGCTGCGACCTCGCGCACCGCGCCGGCGCGCCGCACCGCCACCGCGCGCGGCAGGAAATCGAGCACGTCGCGGATGGCGCGCCGGCCGCGCGCCACGGTCATGTGCTCCAGCACCTCGGCCACGAGCACGAAGAGGGTGATGACGAGCGCGGTGAAGAATTGCGCGATCGCGGCCGCGGCCACGATCGCGATCGTCATCGACAGCTCCATCGTCATGCGCCGCGCGACCAGGTTCTCGAACGCCTCCCTGAAGATCGGCCAGCCGCCAACGGCGAGCGCCACGAGTGCCGCCCAGCCCGCGTACGGCACCGACAGTCCCGCCGCCAGCGCCGCCGCCGCCACGACGGCGATGCGGGCGGCGTCGGCCACATCGAGGAAATGGCTGTCGTGCGTCGCTTCGTCCGCCATCGCCCTAGCGCAGGTACGACCGCACGGCGTCGATCAGTTCCTCGGCGCCCTGCGCGCGCTCGCTGTCGCGCTCCTTCGCCGGGTCGACCACATGCATGCGGATATGGTCCTCGAGCACCTCGACCATGAGCGAGTTGATGGCGCCGCGCGCGGCGGCGATGAGGTGCAGCACCTCGGCGCAGCCCTTCTCGGTTTCGAGCGCGCGCTCGGCGGCCTCGACCTGCCCCCGGATGCGGCGGACGCGGGCCAGGAGCTTCGATTTTTCGCGGATCGTGTGCATGCCCGATAATATAGGGGGGTAGGGTATAGGGGCAAGCGCGCCGCGCCTGCCCTTGTGGCATCACCCCCGCGCGCATAGTGTCGGGCGCCATGACAGAATGGACTCCGACCTTCGCGCCCGACGGGCGCCTCGCCTTGACGCTCGCGATCAGCGAATACGACCACGTGCGCGATCTCGCCTCGGGCGCCGTGCGGCCGCAGGGCATCGCGCTCAACGTGCTGTCGTTCGCGGTTGAGGAGATTTTCCACCGCTTCACCCGCTATCGCGAGTGGGAAGTCTCCGAGATGTCGATGGGGAAATATTCCTCGCTCGTCTCGCAAGGAGACCGGACCGTTGCGGCGATCCCGGTCTTTCCCTCGCGCGTCTTCCGCCATTCCTCGATCTATGTGCGAAGCGGCGGCAAGGTGCGCACGCCGCAGGATCTGCGCGGCAAGCGCGTGGGCCTGCCGGAATGGGCGCAGACCGCCGCGGTCTATACCCGCGGCATGCTCGTCCACGAATATGGCGTGCCCCTCGACCAGGTCGACTGGGTGCAGGCCGGCGTCGATGAGCCGGGCCGGCAGGAGAAGGTGGAGCTGAGGCTGCCGAAGGGCGTGCGCGTGACGCCGCGGCCCGATTCATCGCTCGACCGGCTCTTGCGCGAGGGCGAGATCGACGCCGCCATGTCGGCGCATGCGCTGCGCTCGTTCGAGGCGCACCATCCCGACATCGTCCGGCTCTTCCCGGATTACCGCCCGGTCGAGGAGGCGTATTTCCGCAAGACCGGGATCTATCCGATCATGCACGTGATGGCGGTGCGGAGCGAGGTGCTGGCGCGCTTCCCGTGGGTCGCGACCAATCTTATGGAGGCGTTCGAAGCGGCCAAGGCGCGCAGCCTTGTCCGCTCGCGCGAGATCACGGCAAGCCGCTTCCCGGTGCCGTGGATCGCCGAGATCGCCGATCGCGCGTCCGAACTTTTTGGCGGCGACCCGATGCCCTACGGCATCGAGGCAAACCGCACCACGCTTACCGCGTACCTGCGCTTTGCGCACGAGCAGGGCGTCTGCCACACGCTGCTCACGCCCGAGGACCTGTTCCCGCCCGAGGTGCGCACGACGTTCAAGGTGTAGGCAGCGCCGGCGTGTCGAGGACGCGCCACAGGCCGCGGAAAAGCGCGACGAGGCGCTCGCCGACCGATACCCGCACGTCGTAGGTGGCGCTCCGCCGCGTCCGCGTCAGCTCGACCGCCTCGGCGACGAGCCGCTCGCCGCGCTGGGCGGGGCTGACATAGGTGATGTGTGCCGTCTGGGTAAGGCACGAGCTGTTGTGCGACAGGCACGCATAGGCCCCGGTCATGTCGGCGAGCGTGAAGATGTAGCCGCCCTGGCAGATGCCGTGTCCGCCGACCATGCGGTCGCTGACGACGAGCGCGAGCCGCGCATAGCCGACCCGCCCCTCGACCAGCTCGACGCCGAGATCGCGCCCGACGCCGTTGCGCGCGGCAATGGCGCCCAGAATCTGCATCGCCTCGCTGTCGGAACTCATGCCGCCCCCCTCATGCCGCCCTGCGCACTCTAGCCGCAACCGGCACGCGGCGCGATAATCGCTCCCGGGAGGAACGAGATGCTCGAGCTCTATCACGCCGGCCTGGGAAGGGTGGCGCTGACGCTCTATCACAACGACATGTCGGTGTGCGCGCAGAAGGTGCGCATGGCGCTCGCGGAAAAGGGGCTCGCCGACATCGCCTATGCGCCCTACGTCACGCGGCTCGACCAGCTCGAATTCGGCGGCATGATCGAGGCGCGGCCCAAGGCGGCATCCTGGTACGACCGCATCCGCGCGCGGCCCGCTTATCGCTGCGCGCTTGCCCAATGGTTCAACGAGAAATATCTGCCGCTCATGGCCGAAAAGGGCGCGGAAGCTTGGCCGCGCGTGCAGGCCATGCTCGCCCTCTGACCGATCGGAGACCGCCCATGTGGCCGAACCGCCGCCTCATCGAACTTCTCGGCATCGTCCATCCGATCGTGCTGGCGCCGATGGCGGGGGCGACGGATTGGGAGCTTGCAGCGGAAGTGTCGGAGGCGGGCGGGCTTGGCTCGATCCCCGCGGCGATGCTCGATGCCGCGCGGCTCGGCGGCCAGGTGGCGAAATTCCGCGGCCGGACCAAGGGGCCGGTCAATCTCAATTTCTTCTGCCACCGCCCGCCGGTGCCGAGCAACGCGCGCGAAGCGGCGTGGCGCGAGCGGCTGCAGCCGTTCTACCGCGAGTTCGGCATCGATCCGGTGGCGCCGGTGCCGGCCTCGAACCGCGCGCCCTTCGACCGGGATTTCTGCGCGGCCGTCGAGGCGCTGAAGCCCGAGGTGGTGAGCTTCCATTTCGGGCTTCCGGAAAAATCGCTCCTGGCGCGCGTCAAGGCGGCGGGCTGCCGCGTCCTCAGCTCCGCCACGACCGCGGCGGAGGCGAAGTGGCTCGAAGCCAACGGCGCCGATGCGGTGATCGCGCAAGGCTACGAGGCGGGCGGCCACCGCGGCATGTTCCTGACCGGCGACATCGCGGCACAGGTCGGCACCTTCGCGCTCGTGCCGCAGGTCGCGGACGCCGTCAAAATCCCGGTGATCGCCGCGGGCGGCATCGGCGACGCGCGCGGCATCGCCGCCGCCTTCGCGCTCGGCGCCTCGGGCGTGCAGATCGGCACCACGTATTTGTGGGCCGCGGAGTCGAAGATTTCGCCCATCCACCGCGCGGCGCTCAAGGAGGCGGCGTCCGACGGCACCGCCCTCACCAACGTCATGACCGGGCGCCCGGCGCGCGGCATAGTCAACCGCGCGATCCGCGAGCTTGGGCCGATCTCGGACGTGGCGCCGGAATTTCCGCTGGCCGGCGGTGCGATGGCGCCGCTGCGCGCCAAGGCCGAGGCGCAGGGTTCGGGCGATTTCTCGCCGCTCTGGGCCGGGCAGGCCGCCTCGCTCGGCCGTCCGCTCCCCGCGTCCGAGGTGACGCGGCGGCTGGCCGAGGAGGCCGGAGAAATTCTCGCGCGCCTTGCCAGCGCGCGCTGAGGCCTACACGTCGAGGTTCACGACGTCGAGGGCGTTCGTCTGGATGAAGTCGCGGCGCGGCTCGACGAGGTCGCCCATCAAGGTCGAGAACGTCTCCTCGGCGAGATCGGCGTGCGGCACCCGGACTTGGAGGAGCGTGCGCGCGTCGGGATTGAGCGTCGTCTCCCAGAGCTGGTCGGGATTCATCTCGCCGAGGCCCTTGTAGCGCTGGACGTCGCCCTGTTTCGGCCCGAGCGCGAGCACCGCCGCCAACAGTCCGCACGGGCCGGTGACGGCGCTTTCCTTCTCCTTGGCGACGAGGCGGCCGGGCGCTTCATAGGTCTCGATGAGCTCGGCATGGCGCTCGGCCAGACGCCGCGCCTCGGCGCTCTTGAAGAGGGCGGCGTCGAGGAGCCGCTCTTCGGTCACGCCGAGCAGCGTGCGGGCGACGAGAATGCCGCGCTTCTCGACCGTGCCGCGCCAGCCGCGCTCGGCCGGATTGCTCACCGCGTCGAGCCGGCGGGCGAGGGTTTCGGCGGCGGCGAGGGATTTCGCCGGATCGTCGAGAAGCTGCGGCTCGAGAATGCCGGCGATCGCCGCCTGTTCGACCGCATCGCGGCTGCCGGCCTTGCGCGCCATCGGCTTTAGCAGGTTGCGCACCGTGCGCGCCTGCTCGACGAGCTCGCGCAGATCGTTCCCGGCGCGCTCGACGCCGTCATGCTGGCGGAACACCACGTCGTTGATGCCGGTGGTGATGCAGTATTCCTCGAGCGCGGCGTCATCCTTCAGATAGACGGCTTTCCCCTGGCCGCGCTTCACCTGGTAGAGCGGCGGCTGCGCGATATAGAGGAAGCCCTTCTCGATCAGGTCCGGCATCTGCCGGAAGAAGAAGGTCAAAAGCAGCGTGCGGATGTGGCTGCCGTCGACGTCGGCGTCGGTCATGATGATGATGCGGTGGTAGCGCGCCTTCGCCGCGTCGAACTCCTCGGGCCCGATGCCGGTGCCGAGCGCCGCGATCAGCGTGCCGATCTCCTGCGAGCTCAGCATCTTGTCGAAGCGTGCGCGCTCGACATTGAGGATCTTGCCCTTCAACGGCAGGATCGCCTGGAAACGGCGGTTGCGGCCCTGCTTGGCCGAGCCGCCGGCGCTGTCGCCCTCGACGATGAACAGCTCGCTCTTCGCCGGCTCGCGCTCCTGGCAGTCGGCGAGCTTGCCGGGGAGGCTGGCGATGTCGAGCGCGCCCTTGCGCCGCGTCAATTCGCGCGCCTTCCTCGCCGCCTCGCGCGCGGCCGCCGCCTCGACCACCTTGGCGACGATGCGCTTGGCGTCCGCGGGATGCTCCTCGAGCCATTGCTGAAGCCCGTCGGCGACGACCCCCTCGACCACCGGCCGGACCTCGCTCGAGACGAGCTTGTCCTTGGTCTGCGACGAGAATTTCGGATCGGGCGCCTTGATCGACAGGATCGAGCTGAGCCCCTCGCGCATGTCCTCGCCGGTGAGCGGCACCCTCTCCTTCTTCGCCAGCCCGCTCTCGTTGGCGTACTGGTTGATGGTGCGCGTCAGCGCGGCGCGGAATCCCGCCAGATGCGTGCCGCCGTCGCGCTGCGGGATGTTGTTGGTGAAGCACAGCATGGTCTCGTGATAGGAGTTGGTCCACTCCATCGCGACCTCGACGGTAATGCCGTCGCGCTCGGTCGAGATCGAGATGGGCGGCACGTGCAGCGCCTGCTTCGAATGGTCGAGATATTTGACGAAGGCGACGAGCCCGCCCTCGTAGTGCAGCACGACCTGCTTGGGCTCGACGCCGCGCGCGTCGTTCAGTTCGAGCGTCACGCCGGAATTGAGGAACGCCAGTTCCCTGAGCCGGTGCTCCAAGGTCGCGAAATCGAACTCGGTGCGGGTGAAGACTTTATGGCTCGGGTGGAAGGTGATTTCGGTCCCGGTCCTGTGCTCGACCGCCGCGCCCTTGGCCAGCGGCGCCTCGGGGTCGCCGTCGCGGAAGCGCATGGAATATTCGTGCCCGTTGCGCCAGATGCGCATCTCCAAAAGCTGCGACAGCGCGTTCACCACCGACACGCCGACCCCGTGCAGGCCGCCCGAAACCTTGTAGGCGTTCTGGTTGAATTTCCCGCCGGCGTGCAGCCGGGTCATGATGACCTCGGCCGCCGACACGCCTTCCTCGGGATGGATGTCGACCGGGATGCCGCGGCCATTGTCCGCGACCGTGCACGATCCGTCGGCGTTCAAGGTCACGACGATGCGGTCGCAGTATCCGCCAAGCGCCTCGTCGATGGCGTTGTCGACGACCTCGTACACCATGTGGTGCAGGCCCGAGCCGTCGTCGGTGTCGCCGATATACATGCCCGGGCGCTTCCGGACCGCGTCGAGCCCGCGCAGCACCTGGATCGATGCCGCGTCGTACTCCTCGGGAAGAATGGGATTGGGTTCAGCCATTACGGTCCTAGATCCTCGTCGGCACGACCGCCGCATCGGCGACCGTGAAGAATTGTGCGGCCCCGGCCATGGGCGCGAAGAGCGCCGCATCGGTGCCGGTGAGCCAGGTTTGCGCCGCGATCCCCAGGAGCGCGGCAAAGAGCGCTTGGCGGCGGCCCGGATCGAGATGCGCCGCGACCTCGTCCAGCAGCAGGATCGGCGGCGTACCGGCGACCTCCGTCTCGAGCCGCGCGTGCGCCAGCACGATCGCGATGAGCAGCGCCTTCTGCTCGCCGGTCGAGCACGACGCGGCCTCCATGCCGCTCGCCCGGTCGTGCACGACGAGATCGGAGCGGTGCGGGCCGACCGCGCTCGTGCCGCTCTCGCCGTCGCTGCGCCGTGCCGCTTCGAGCCGCCGGCGCAGCTCCTCTTCGGCGGCGAGCGCCGGCATCGCGCCGAGCATCGCCTCGACCTCGCCCTTAAGGGTGAGGAGCGGGCAGGGAAACGGTCCCTCGGCCGAAGCGCACGCCTGGTCGAGCCGCGCCACCAGCGTCTGCCGCGCCGCCGTGACCGCGACGCCGTCGGACGCGAGCCCTTCCTCGAGCGTCGCGAGCCAGGCCGGATCGGCCGGGCCCTCGCGCAGCAGGCGGGCGCGCTCGCGCAGCGCATGCTCGTAGGTGGCGAGCCGCGCCGCGTGGCCGGAATCGAAGCCCAGGACCAGCCGGTCGAGGAAGCGTCGCCTGCCGCCGCTCCCTTCGAGGAACAGCCGGTCCATCTGCGGCGTGAGCCAGACGAGATGGACGAGGCGCGCCAACTCGGCCTGGGTCTTGGCCTTGGCGCCGTCGATCCGGACGATGCGCCGCTCGCCCGACGGGCTCGAAGCATCCCGTCCGGTCCCGACCTGCACCGCGCCGTCGCCGGTCGCGAGTCTGGCCGCTACGGTCCACGCGCCGGGGGCTGCTTCGGTGGCGCGCGCCGGCGGCACGCGCCGGTCGATCTCGGCAAGCCGTGCGCGGCGCAGGCCGCGGCCCGGCGCCAGGAACGAGATCGCTTCCAGCAGGTTGGTCTTTCCGGCCCCGTTGGGGCCTGCGAGCACGACCGGCCGGTCGTCGGTATCGAGCCGCAATGAAGCGTAGCCGCGAAAATCGGTGAGAGAGAGCCGGGACACGGCCGGCCGGAACGGCGCCGCCGACACGCTCTTTATATGGGGATCGCCACCCCGTTCCGCCAGCACGCCTTCCGGCACCAATCGCGCCTCAGACCCGCATCGGCATGAGGACGTAGAGCGCGCTCGCGTCGGCGGTGTCGCGCACCACGGTCGGCGAGGCGGCGTCCGCCATGGCGAAGGACGCGCCGTCGCCCTCGATCTGCTCGGCGATGTCGAGGAGATAGCGGGCGTTGAAGCCGATCTCCAAGGGCTGGGCGGTATAGCGCACTTCGAGCTCCTCGCTCGCCGTGCCGTTCTCGGGGCTCGTCGCCGAAAGCGTAAGGCTACCGCGCTCGACTGCCAACTTCACCGCGCGGCTGCGCTCGGTCGAGATGGTCGAGACGCGGTCGACCGCCTCGGCGAAGGGCTTGCACTCGACCTCGAGGATGCGGTCGTTGCCGGTCGGGATGACGCGGTCGTAATCCGGGAAGGTGCCGTCGATCAGCTTCGAGGTCAGCACCGTCCCGCCGAAACTGAACCGGATCTTGGTGTCGCTGAGCGCGATCGCCACGTCCTGGTCCATCTCGTCGAGGAGTTTTCTGAGCTCGACCACGGTCTTGCGCGGCACGATCACGCCCGGCATGCCGGCAGCGCCCTCGGGCAGCGGAATCTCCATCCGAGCGAGCCGGTGGCCGTCGGTCGCGACCGCGCGCAGCATCGGCACGTCGTTCGACTTGGCGGCATGGAGATAGATCCCGTTCAGGTAATAGCGCGTCTCCTCGGTCGAGATGGCAAACCTTGTGCGGTCGATGAGCCGCTTCAGGTCGGCCGCCGAAAGCATGAAATTGAACGGCAGTTCGCCCCCGGCCATGAGCGGATAGTCCTCGGGCGGCAGGCACGCGAGCGTGAAGGTCGAGCGGCCCGAGCGCAAGGTCATGGCGGCCTTGTCGCCGCCGGCGTCGAGCTCGACCTGGGCGCCCTCGCGCAGCTTGCGGATGATGTCGTAGAGCGTGTGCGCCGGCACGGTGGTGGCGCCCTTGCGCGCATTCTGGCTCGCGGCCGAGGCGACCATCTCGATGTCCATGTCGGTCGCCGAGAGGGCGAGCTTGCCGTCCTCGGCGCGGATCAGGACGTTCGACAGGATCGGAATGGTGTTGCGCCGCTCGACCACGCTCTGGACGTGACCCAGCGCGCGAAGCAGCGCGGAACGTTCGATCGTGAGTTTCATGGCGGGACTATTTTGCTGGTTGCGGCGGAGACCCTCGGCGCGCGAGCCCCCTCGCGGCGCCCCCCGGCGTCCCTACCGCAGCGGCCGGAACGGAACGGGACGGCACTATAGCACGCCCGTCAATCTTCGTGAAGAAATGGGGCCGATTCGCGCCTCCCCCTCACCCGCCCCGCTGCGCGTCGGGGTCAGGGGGATTTTGCTACGTCTCCAGCATCCGCCGCAGCAGCTCGATATCCTCGGCGAGCGAGCGGTCGGCGGTGCGCAGCTCCTCGATCTTGCGCACGGCGTGCATCACGGTGGTGTGGTCGCGGCCGCCGAACTTGCGGCCGATTTCGGGGAGCGAGCGCGGCGTCAGCTGCTTGCACAGATACATCGCCACCTGGCGCGGCCGGGCGACGGCGCGGGCGCGCCGGGCCGAATGCATGTCGGCAAGCCGGATGTTGTAGTGCTCGGCGACGCGCTTCTGGATCTCGTCGATCGTCACGCGGCGGTCGTTCGCGCGCAGCAGATCGTGCAGCACCTCCTGCGCGCCCTCGAGCGTGATCGCCCGGCCGACGAGCTGGGTATGGGCGAAGATGCGGTTCAAGGCGCCTTCGAGCTCGCGCACGTTCGAGGTGATCTTGTGCGCCAGGAACTCCAGGAGCTTGGGCGGCACCGGCGTCTTCATCTGCTCGGCCTTGGCCTGGAGAATGCCGAGGCGCAGCTCGTAGGTCGTCGGATGAAGATCGGCGACAAGGCCCCAGCCGAGCCGCGATTTGAGGCGCTCCTCCATCCCCTCGAGGTCGGACGGCGACTTGTCGGCCGAGATCACGATCTGCCGGTTCTGGTCGACGAGCGCGTTGAAGGTATGGAAGAACTCTTCCTGCGTCGAATCCTTGCCGCTGATGAACTGCACGTCGTCGATCATCAGGACGTCGACCGAGCGGAACTGCTCCTTGAACGCCATCGTATCCTTGAAGCGCAGCGCCCGGATGAACTGATACATGAATTTCTCGGCCGAGAGATAGATCACCCGGCGCGACGGATACTCGCGGCGGATGTGCCATGCGATGGCATGCATCAGGTGCGTCTTGCCGAGGCCGACGCCGCCGTACAGGAAAAGCGGATTGTACGGCACGTTGCGGCTCGGGCCCGCGGCGGCCTCGGCGACGCGGCGCGCGGCCGCGTGCGCCAGCTCGTTGGGCTTGCCGACGACGAAATTCTCGAACGTGAAGCGCGGATCGAGTGCCGCGCCGACATCCTTGTCGTCGCCCGGCTCCTCGGCCTTCTCGGCTTTCTCCGGGCGCGCCTCGCGCGGCGCCGGCTCGGCCGCCTCGGCGGGCGCGACGGCGCCGCCGCCGAGCAGGATCTCGACCGCCGACGACCCCGGGATTCTCGGCGTTCCACAAGGCGCGCAGCCGGTCGGCATAATGTTGCGCGACCCAATCGCGCAGGAACCGCGTCGGCACCGCGATCCTGACGCGCCCGTCGATCGCCTCGACGAGCGTCATCGAGCGGAGCCAGCTGCGGTAGGCAGGTTCGCCGAACTCGGCGCGCATGCGGGCGCGCACCCGCGCCCATTGCGCCTGCACATTGGGATCGCGTTCGGCAGTTTGCGCCATCGCGATCATGCTCCGCCACCGATCGAAGAGATTGCGACGAGCTCGTTGCGAATGTGCTCTCTTTTCACGCGCGTCCCCCACCTCGCACCGGATCGAGCGGACGAACCATCCCTACGGCGAGAAGCGATGAGATTCTCGCCGTCGCTTTGCGTACCGGGCGTAGCTTCAAGCGTGACGCTCACGTTCTACTTGCCCGCCCGCCGCTAAACACTTGTCGGCTTAGAACGCCTACGGCGCTCGTAAACGCCGCGACCTTCTCCTTGTGGCCCCCGCGATTCCGGCGCGACAAAAACTCTACCGAAGCCGAACGGGCAATGGCAATAAGCCTGAATGGGGAACGGTGAAAATTTTTTGACGCGCGTCGCAAAAGCAACGCACGGGGCGGCTCAGAGCGACTTGATCCGGGCCGACAGCCGCGACAGCTTGCGCGCAACCGTGTTGCGGTGCGCGATGCCCTTCGACACGCCGCGCTGCATCTCGGGCGCGGCCTCGGCGAGCGCGGTGCGCGCCGCTTCCTTGTCGCCGCCGGCGATCGCGGTCTCGACTTTCTTGACGAAGGTGCGCAGCCGGCTCTTGCGCGCGCGGTTCAACACCGCCCGCTTCTCGCTCTGCCGATGCCGCTTTTCTGCCGAAGGATGCGTCGCCATGCGCCGCTTATAGCGAGCGGTAGCGTTGAGTTAAGCTTTGAGCCGTCAGCTATCGGCGCAAAGTCGTTGCGCAAGAATCTATCGTTGCGCTGACAGTTACTTGTTTTTGAACGCCGGCTTGCGCTTCTCGACGAAGGCGGCCATGCCCTCGCGCTGGTCCTCGGTGCCGAACAGCGCGTGGAACAGGCGGCGCTCGAAGCGCACGCCCTCGGCCAGCGTCGTCTCGAAGGCGCGGTTCACCGCCTCCTTGGCGGCGAACACGGCGGTGCGCGACAGCGACGATATCTGCGCCGCGATCTTGACCGCCTCGTCGACCAGCTTGTCGTCCGGCACGATGCGGCTGACGAGGCCGCTGCGCTCGGCCTCGGCCGCGTCCATCATGCGGCCGGTAAGGACCAGGTCCATCGTCTTCGCCTTGCCGATGGCGCGGGCCATGCGCTGCGTTCCGCCCGCGCCCGGAATGATGCCGAGGTTGATCTCGGGCTGGCCGAACCTGGCGCTTTCGCCGGCAACGATCGTGTCGCACATCATCGCCATCTCGCAGCCGCCGCCAAGCGCATAGCCCGCGACCGCGGCGACGATCGGCTTGCGGCAGGTGGTGACGCGCTCCCATCCCTTGGTGACGAAGTCGGCAAGGTAAACCTCGACGAAGGTGCGGCTCTGCATCTCCTTGATGTCGGCGCCGGCGGCGAACGCCTTTTCGCTGCCGGTGATGACGACGGCGCCGATCGCCTCGTCATTCTCGAAGGCGTCGAGCGCCGCACCCATCTCGCGCACCAGCGCATCGCAGAGCGCGTTCAAGGCCTTGGGGCGATTGAGGCGGATCAGGCCGACATTGCCCCGGGTCTCGACGAGGATATTTTCATAAGTCATGGCCGGCGCTCCTGCTGCGGCGAAAGAGTGAATCCGACGGTGAGGTCGCCGTCGCGGCCGCCGTAATCGATGCGCAGCACCTCGCCTTCGCGCTGCCAGCGGTCGCTCCCCGCCGCAGCCCAGCCGAGCTGCGGCAGGGTCGCGGCATAGAAATCCGCGACCTTGGCGCGCGGCAAGGCGCCGTGCGCCTCGGCCTCGACGATGCGGCCTTCGGGCTTGTCGAACACCAGGGATGTGCCGGCGACCGCGGCGAGGCCCGGCATCAGCGGCAAATCCTCGGTGCCGGCGACGAAATCCGCCGCCTGCGCCGGTCCCGCCGCGAGCGCGAGGAAGAGGAGTGCCAGACGCTTCATCGCCGCCAGTTTAGTCCTCACCGCTGCCGCCTGGCACAGTAAAAGGTCGAGCGGCCGGCCTGGACGATGCGGCGGATGGAATTGCCGCAATCGCACTCCGGGCAAGGCTCGCCCTCCTTGCCATAGACCGCGAACTGGTGCTGGAAATAGCCAAGCTCGCCCGACGCTTGGACATAGTCCCTGAGGCTCGACCCGCCCGCCGCGATGGCGCGCTCGAGCACGACGCGGATGGCGCGCGCGAGCCGCTCGGCGCGCTCGCCCTGCACCGTGCCGGCCCTGCGCTTGGGCGAAATGCCGGCCCAGAACAGACTCTCGCACACATATATATTGCCAAGCCCGGCGACGACGCGCTGATCGAGCAGCGCCGCCTTGATCGGCGTCGCCTTGCCCTTGAGCAAGCCGGCCAGCGCCACCCCGTTGAATTCGTTCGCAAGCGGCTCCGGCCCGAGCGCGGCCAGAAACTTGTGCCGCGGCAGGTCCGCCTCGCTTTCGGCCCAGTCGATCAGGCCGAACCGGCGCGCGTCGTTGAAGCGCAGCACCGCGCCGTCGTCGAAGCGCAGCACGACATGGTCGTGGCGGCGATCCTCGCCGCTGCCGTTCCCGCCCAGCACCATGCGGCCCGACATGCCCAGGTGCGCGAGCAGCACGCCGCCGCCCTCGATGTGGAACAACAGGTACTTGGCGCGCCGCCCGATGCGCAGCACGCGCTTGCCCTCGACCCTCGCCGCCAGCCCCTTGGGCAGCGGGAAGCGCAGATCGGCGCGGTTGAGCGTGAGTTTTTCGATGCGGCGCCCGGCGACGCGGCTTTCCAGCCCGCGCACCACGGTTTCGACTTCGGGAAGTTCGGGCATATGCTCGGGCGAGGGGTCCTGTCTTGGCGCTCTGGGACGCGTCCTCTATGTTGCAGCACATGGGCGAGAGCGACACAAGCGGCACGGTCGATTTCGGTTTCCGCCGCGTCGCCGAGGCGGAGAAGCCGCATCTGGTGCGCCGCGTCTTCCAATCCGTGTCGCCGCACTACGACCTGATGAACGATCTGATGAGCGGCGGGATTCACCGCCTGTGGAAGCGGGCGCTCATCGACCGGCTCGACCCGCGGCCGGGACAGGTTCTGGCCGACCTCGCCGGCGGCACCGGCGACATCGCGCTCCGCTTCGTAGCAGCCGCGCCGGGATGCCACGCGATCGTGTGCGACCTGTCGCAGGCCATGGTCGAGACCGGCCGCGACCGCGCGATCGACCGCGGCACGCTCGGCGAGATCCAATGGGTGGTGGGCGATGCCGAGGCGCTCCCCTTCGCGAACATGAGCGCCGATGCCTGCACCATTGCCTTCGGCCTGCGCAACGTCACACGGATCGAGCGCGCGCTTGCCGAGGCGCGACGGATCCTGAAGCCGGGCGGCCGGTTCCTGTGCCTCGAATTCAGCCGCGTCGTGCTGCCGCTCCTCAGCCGCGCCTACGATCTCTATTCCTTCTCGGTCCTGCCGCTCCTCGGCCAGATCGTGGCGGGCGACCGCGACGCCTATCAATATCTGGTCGAGAGCATTCGCCGCTTCCCGGCGCAGGACGCGCTCGCCGATCTCATGCGCGAGGCCGGGTTCGAGCAGGTCGGCTGGCGCAATCTCTCGGGCGGCATCGCGGCCATCCATTCCGGCTGGCGGCTCTAGCATGCGGATGCCGCCCCCCACCCTGTCCCTCCCCCTTCAAGGGGGAGGGGACGCGGTTTCTTCTCCCTCCCCCTTGAAGGGGGAGGGTTGGGGTGGGGGTGACGAGCGCGCTTGCGCGCTCCGCCCCTGAACGTCAGCGCCAACTCATGCTCGGCATCCTGCGCGGCTCGAGGAACGTCGTCCGGCTCGTCGAGATCGTGGTGACGCTCGCCCGCTACGACGCGCTCTTTCCGCTCGAGGCGGCGGCGGGCGCGGCCGCGGCGGTACGGCTCCTGCGCCTGCTGCGCCGGCGCGACGCCGCCTTTGCAAAGCTCCGCCCCGGCCAGCGCCTCGCCGAGGCGCTTCAGGCGCTTGGTCCGAGCTTCATAAAACTCGGCCAGGCGCTGTCCATCCGCGCCGACCTGATCGGCGACGAGGTGGCGAGCGACCTGGCGCTTCTCCAGGACCGGCTGCCGCCCTTTCCGGGCGAGGAGGCGCGCGCCACGGTCGAGCGCGAACTGGGCCAGCCGATCCCCACCTTGTTCCGCTCCTTCGCCGCAGACGCGATCGCCGCCGCCTCGATCGCGCAGGTCCATTTCGCCGAGACGACCGAGGGCGGGCAGGTCGCGGTCAAGGTGGTGCGGCCCGGGATCGAGGCCGCGTTCGAGCGCGACATCGCGCTCTTCCTCTGGATCGCAGGAGTGGCCGAGCGGTTCGAGCCGCGGGTCCGGCGCTTGAAGCCGCGCGAGGTGGTGCTGACCTTGGCGCAATCGGTGCGGCTCGAGATGGATTTGCGCTTCGAGGCCGCCGGCGCCTCGGAACTCGGCGAGAATTTCAAGGACGATCCGTCCTTTCGCGTGCCGCCGGTCGATTGGCGCCGCACCTCGCGCCATGTCCTGACCCTGGGCCGCGCCAGCGGCATCCGCATCGACGACCGCGCCGCGCTGTTGGCGGCCGGGCACGATCTCCGCGCCATCATGGAGAAGGCGGCGAGCGCCTTCTTCAACCAGGTCTTTCGCGACGGCTTCTTTCACGCCGACCTGCACCCCGGCAACCTGTTTATCGACGCGGACGGCGCTATCGTCGCGGTCGATTTCGGCATCATGGGCCGGCTCGACCGCAAGACGCGGGACTACATCGCCGACATGCTTCTGGCCTTCCTCACCGGCGACTATGGACGCGTCGCCGATGTGCATTTCGAGGCGGGCTACGTGCCCGCGCACCATTCGCGCGCCGCCTTTGCCCAGGCGTGCCGCGCCATCGGCGAGCCGATCCTCGGCCGCCCGATGCACGAGATTTCGCTCGGCCGGCTCCTGGCGCAGCTCTTCCAGGTGACCGAGCAGTTCGACATGGAGACGCAGCCGCAGCTTCTCCTGCTGCAAAAGACCATGGTGGTGGCCGAGGGGGTCGGGCGGATGCTCGATCCGACCGTCAACATGTGGACGCTGGCGCGGCCCTTGATCGAGCAATGGATGCGCGCGAACCGCGGCCCCGAGGCGCGCCTCGCCGATGCCGTGCGCGATGCCGTCGAGGCGCTCGGGCGGCTGCCGGCGCTCCTTAGGAATGTCGAGCGCGCGGCCGGCCTCATCGGCAGCGGCGAGGGCTTGCCGCTCCATCCGAATTCGCTCGCCATCCTCGCGCGGCGCGGCGCGATCGAGTTGCTGGGCCTGCCGCTCTGGATCATTGCGTTGGCCCTCGCCGCGATCGCCTTCCGCCTGTGGTGACCGCGCCCGCGCGACATCATATGTACGCAATTGGCGGTATGGCAGGCCGTGCGCCCTCCGACTCCGCTTCGCTCCGCTCAGGGTGAGGACTCTTCTTTCGCCTCATCTTGAGCGCAGCCCGAACGGGCGAAGTCGAAGGACGCACGATATTGCGAAACGAACCCAATTTCGCGCCGCGCCGGCCGTTGTACATAGTTGCACACCCGGTACAGTGTTCTATATTAGATATTCCGCGCCTCGGTATGACAAAGGAGCGCGCAATGCTCGAAGGCCGGCGCATCCTGTTGGTGATCTCGGGCGGCATCGCCGCCTACAAGGGGCTCGACCTCATCCGCCGATTCAGGGAGCGCGGCGCCTCGGTCCGCGTCGTCATGACGGCGGCGGCCCGGCGCTTCGTGACGCCGCTCGCCGCGGCGGCGCTTTCGGGCGAGCGGGTCCATGACGACCTCTTCTCGCTCACCGACGAGAGCGAGATGGGGCATCTGCGTTTGGCCCAGGACGCCGATCTCGTCGTGGTCGCGCCCGCGACCGCTGATCTTCTTGCCAAGATGGCGGCGGGCCTTGCCGACGATCTCGCCTCGACCGCGCTTCTGGCGACGACGCGCCCGATCCTGATCGCTCCCGCCATGAACACGAGGATGTGGGAGAACGCCGCGACCCGCGACAACCTTGCCCGGCTCGCTTCGCGCGGCGTCCATCGCGTCGGCCCGGCGAGCGGCCCGCTCGCCGAGGGCGAGACCGGCATGGGCCGCATGGCCGAACCCTTGGACATCGTCGCTGCCGCCGAAGATATATTGCGCGCCTCGACCGCGCTCGCCGGCCGCCGCGCCCTCGTCACCAGCGGCCCGACGCACGAGCCCATAGACCCGGTGCGCTACATCGCCAACCGCTCGTCCGGCAAACAGGGCCACGCGATCGCCGGGGCGCTCGCCCGCCACGGCGCCGCGACCATTCTCGTCTCGGGCCCCACATCCGAGCCCGATCCGCCCGGCGTCAGGGTGGTGCGCGTCACGACCGCGCGCGACATGCTCGCCGCGTGCGAGGCGGCGCTCCCTGCCGACATCGCCGTGTGCGCCGCCGCGGTCGCCGACTGGCGTGCCGAGGAATCGGCGCACAAGATCAAGAAGAAGGGCGCGCCGCCCGCGCTCAAGCTGGTCGAGAACCCGGACATTCTCGCGCGCCTTTCGGCCGCCGGGAACGCGCGGCCGCGCCTCGTCGTGGGCTTCGCCGCCGAGACCGAGAACCTGGTCGAGAACGCGCGCCAAAAACGCGCGAAGAAGGGCTGCGACTGGATCCTGGCGAATGACGTGTCGGCGTCGAGCGGCGTGTTCGGCGGCGATGCCAACACCATCCACCTCGTCTCGGGCGACGGCGTCGAGGACTGGCCGCCCTTGTCGAAGCGCGACGTGGCCGAGCGCCTTGCCTTGCGCATCGCCCAATTCTTCGGGCGGAGCGCCGCGGAATGAGCGCGCTCGCCGTCGAGATTCGCGTCCTGCCGCACGGCGCGGGCATCGGTCTTCCGTCCTACAAGACGGCGGGCAGCGCCGGCGCCGATCTCGCCGCCGCGATCGCGGCGGCGCTCGTCCTGCCGCCGGGCGGACGGGCGCTGGTGCCCACCGGCGTGGCAATCGCCCTTCCCGACGGGTTCGAGGCGCAGGTGCGGCCGCGCTCGGGATTGGCACTCGAGCGCGGCGTCACCGTGCTCAACAGCCCCGGTACGATCGACAGCGACTATCGCGGCGAGATCGGCGTGATCCTCGTCAATTTGGGCGCCGAGCATGTCACGATCGCGCGCGGCGACCGCATCGCCCAGCTCGTCGTGGCGCCGGTGCGGCAGGCGTCGTGGCAGGAGGTCGCGGCGCTGCCGCCCTCGGCGCGGGCTGCGCGCGGCTTCGGCTCGACCGGGTGAGCGATGCTGCGGCTTTCGAAGAAGCTTCTGTTCGCGATCGAGGCGGTGCTCGACATCGCCTACAACGCCGGCGACCTGCCGGTGCAGTCGGGCGAGATCACGCGCCGCCAGGGCATCCCGCGGCGTTATCTGGAGCAAGTGCTGCAACAGCTCGTCCGCGCCGGCGTTCTGTCGGGCGTGCGGGGCCCGCGCGGCGGCTACCGCCTCGCGCGCGAGCGGCGCCGCATCACCTTGGGCGAGATCGTGCGCGTGGTGCAGGCGATCGAGGGCGCCGACAATGCGCTCGAGAGCGAGGCCGGGGCCGAGCTTGGCCGGCGCGTCGTGCGGCCCTTGTGGGTCGAGCTGCAGGACGAGGTGATGGGCCGGCTCGACGGCATCACGATCGACGAGCTGTGCTTGCGGGCGCACCGCGTCGGCATCCCGGGCGATTATGCGGCGCGGCTTGATTTCTCGATCTAGGAGGGGCGCGATGACCGAGTTCCGCGGACGGGTCTATGACAGCATCATCGAAACGGTGGGTGCGACGCCGCTCGTGCGTCTGTCGCGGCTCATGCAGAAACATGGCGTGAAGGCCGACATCCTCGGCAAGTGCGAGTTCTTCAACCCGCTGTCCTCGGTCAAGGACCGGATCGGCGCGGCCATGATCGAGGCGGCCGAGCGCGACGGCCGCATCACGCCGGGCAAGACCGTGCTGGTCGAGCCGACCTCCGGCAATACCGGCATCGCCCTGGCCTTCGTCGCCGCGGCCAAGGGCTATCGCCTCATCCTCACCATGCCGGACAGCATGTCGATGGAGCGGCGGCGCATGCTCAAGCTTCTGGGCGCCGAGCTCGAACTGACGCCGGCGGCGCAGGGGATGCGCGGCGCCATCGGCCGCGCCGAGGAGCTGCTGCGCTCGCTCACTGACGCTTACATGCCGCAGCAGTTCCAGAACCCGGCGAACCCGGAAGTGCACCGCCGCACCACGGCCGAGGAAATCTGGCGCGACACCGACGGCAAGGTCGATGTGGTGGTAAGCGGCATCGGCACCGGCGGCACCCTGACCGGCGTCGGCCAGGTGCTGAAGCCGCGCAAGCCCGGCCTCAGGATGATCGCGGTCGAGCCCGAGGACAGCGCCGTCCTGTCGGGCGGTCCGCCCGGCGCGCACAAGATCCAGGGCATCGGCGCCGGCTTCATTCCGGCAATCCTCGAGGTCAAGCTGATCGACGAGGTCGTGCGCATCGGCAACGAGAGCGCGCTCGCCTTGGCGCGCGAGGTGGCGCGGCTCGACGGCGTCGCCTGCGGCATCTCCTCGGGCGCGGCCTTGGCGGCCGGTCTCGAGGTGGGCGCGCGGCGCGGCATGGAGGGCAAGACGATCGTCGTGGTGCTGCCCGACACCGCCGAGCGCTATCTTTCCACCGCTCTGTTCGACGGGATCTGAGCTTGGCCGAGGCAGCATTCACCGAGGCGCAGTTCGAGCGTTATGCCCGCCACCTCATTCTCGACGAGGTCGGCGAGGCGGGGCAGGCGCGCCTCATGGCGGCGCGCGTGCTGGTGGTGGGGGCGGGCGGATTGGGCTCGCCGCTGCTCCTCTATCTGGCGGCGGCAGGCGTAGGCCTGCTCGGCATCGTTGATGACGACACGGTCGATCTCTCGAACCTGCAGCGCCAGATCGTCCATCCGACCTCGCGCGTAGGATTGCCCAAGGTCGAAAGCGCCCGCGCGACGCTGGCCGAGATCAATCCCGAGGTGCGGGTCGTGCCGCATCAGGTCCGGCTCGACGAGAGCAATGTCGAGGCGCTCATCCGCCCCTACGACATCGTCGCCGACGGCAGCGACAATTTCGCGACGCGCTATCTCCTCAACGATGCCTGCCACCGCGTCGGCCGCACTCTCGTCGCGGCGGCGCTGTCGTCGTTCGAGGGCCAGATCTCGACCTTCAAGTCGCATCTCGGCCCGCCGCACCCGTGCTATCGCTGCCTCTTCCCCGAGCCGCCGCCGCCGGGCGCCGTGCCGCGCTGCGAGGAGGCGGGCATCCTGGGCGCGGTCGCCGGCGTCATCGGCACGCTGCAGGCGACCGAGGTGCTGAAAGAGCTTCTCGGCATCGGCGTGAGCCTGTCCGGCACGCTCCTCATCTACGACGCGCTCCGCTCCGACTTCCACCGCGTCAAGCTCCCCCGCGACCCCACCTGCCCGACCTGCGGCGAGGGATAGGCGTAAGCCCGGCACTGGACTTGCGCGCGGCGCGGGGGAAGAATCGCGCAATCTCCGGCACGAGGAAAATTGCGATGCTCACCAGGGAAGAGAACGAGCGTCTGACCAGGGTCGGCGCGGGAACGCCGATGGGCGAGACGATGCGGCGCTACTGGCTGCCCATGCTCATGTCCTGGGAGCTGCCGGAGCCGGATTGCCCGCCGGTGCGCGTGCGCCTCCTCGGCGAGGACCTGGTCGCCTTCCGCGCGACCGATGGCCGGATCGGCCTCCTCGACGAGCTTTGCCCGCATCGCCGCGCGTCCTTGTGGCTCGGGCGCAACGAGGAGAACGGCCTGCGCTGCGTCTATCACGGCTGGAAGTTCGACACGAACGGCCAGTGCGTCGAGCAGATGAACGAGCCGCGGCAGTTCTGCGAGAAAATCCGGACGAAGTCCTATCCGGCCTGCGAGCTCGGCGGCATCGTGTGGGCCTATATGGGTCCGCACGACCGGCAGCCGGCGCCGCCCGAGTTCGAATACACGCAGGCGCCGGAAACCCACCGCGCCGTCAGCAAGGTCTGGGAGGCGTGCAACTGGCTCCAGGCGCTCGAGGGCGGCATCGACACGTCGCACTTCACGATCCTGCACCGCGCCTTGAAGCGGAATCCGCTTCAGCCCGGCATCGACGTCGATGGCCCGGGCGTCCGCGGCGGCGCGCCGACGCTCGAAGTCGATGTCACGGATTACGGCTACCGCTATTTCGGGATCAGGCCGCTCGGCGCCGACCAGCAGTACGTGCGCGGCTATCACTTCATCATGCCGTTCACGCAGCTTCGTCCGCCGGGACCCGGCATGACCCAGGTGCACGGTCATTTCTGGGTGCCGATCGACGACGAGAACTGCATGGTCTGGAATTTCTATTACGGCTACGGCGACGAGCCGGTGCATGACCGCTCCATGGACAGCGGCAACGGCTATGGCACGCACGTGGACGCGGCGAACGGCTTCCGTCCGACCCGCAACCGCGCCAACGGCTGGATGATCGACCGGAAGATGCAGAAGACCGAAACCTTCACCGGCATCGACGGCATCAACCAGCAGGACCGCGCGGTGCAGGAAAGCATGGGTCCGATCGTCGACCGGACGCGCGAGAATCTGGGTCCCGCCGACCGCGCGGTGGTGGCGACGCGCCGGCTTCTGCTCGAGGCGGTCGACACGGTCGAGCGGAACGGCGACCCGCGCGGCACCGGCCCGGAATATTACGAAGCGCGCGCGGCCGAGGCAGTGCTCCCGCGCAACGCCGATTGGCGGCGCCATCTCATCCCGCTCATGCATCCGCAAACCGGCGGCGCAAGCGCTCCCGTCCGGCGCGTGCCCAAGAGTTTGGAAGCTGCGCTCGGCGACGACTGAGCCGGCAGAGGCGAAGGTTCGAGCGGACGCGCGGGATCCGCTTTCGTCGTGTCATTGCGGATGCTGCTTTGGCTCGCATAGTGAGGCAGTGAGCGCCGCGGCGCCGTTCGTCCCGAAGTACAACTGAGCGATTCGCTCTTCCAAATGCTGAGCGCTGACCAAGTGCTTTTGCTGTTCATTTAAGTGACGCTGCCACTCTGGAAGCATCCTCTCGCGGTAGCTTTTGATCTGTGTCCACATGTGGCGGAGGGAGTGGGATTCGAACCCACGATGGAGTTGCCCCCATACACGCTCTCCAGGCGTGCGCCTTAGACCACTCGGCCACCCCTCCGGATCGTTCGGGGCGGCGAGACTAGCCGAGCGAACGGCAACGAAAAAGCCCCGCCCGATTGGCCGGGCGGGGCTTTGGTGGACGAACGGGTCGACTTATCGGTCAGCGACCGCTCAAATCCGCCATCCTTATAGCGCAACGCCCTGCGCCGCGGAAGCATTCCCTAGCGCCGCGGCAGGAAGCGCTCGAGGTCGGTCGCGGCGAGGTTTTTGGGAATGGCGCGGGCGAAATCCTCGCGCCGCTTGCCTTGCGTCAGGGGCGGCATGGTCGAATCGATGAGCCAGCGCGAGGCGCCCGTGGCGGCGGAGATGAAATCCAGGGGATGGGCGCGCATCCCCGGGATCACGGCCACGTCCTTCTCGGCATGGGTGCGGCTCGCGATCGACCAGAACACGTCGCGCAGATCGGCCGGATCGACGTCCTCGTCCACCGCGATCGCGAGCTTCAGGCGATCGACCGGCCCCGACAGCGCGCCCATGAGCGCCGTCTTGGCCTGGCCCTCGACGCGCGCGCGCATCTTCACGACCGCGACCTGTGCCGCGCCTGCCACCGGACAGCGCACGTCGATCGCATCGAGCCCGCCCTCGATGTTGCGGATGTGCCCCAGCACCAGCGCCTCGGCGGCAAGCGCAAGCGCGCCGCGCCAAGCGGGCTCGGCTCCGGCCGCGCCCGCGGCCATCGCGCGCGGCTCGAACACCGGGCATTCCGTCTCTTCGCGGCGCGTGCCGAAGGGCGTTGCGCCATCCCGCACAAGCACGCTCGCGCGCGCCGGGACCGCGCCGAAGACGACGCGCGCGCCGGCCGGGACGACGAGCCCGCTGGCCGCGTCGCGCGCGAGATCGAGAGGCTTCCCGGCAAGATGCGCCGCGAGTGCCAAATCGGCCGCGCGCCATGTGCCGATCGCCGCCGCGAGCGCCAGCGCCGGCGCCGCTGCGGGAATGAGCGCGAGCGCGAATTCGCCCGCGGTGCCGCGCCGCGCCCGCTCCAGCGCGGGCGAAAGCTCGACGATCGCGAAGCGTCCGCCGGCCGCCGGCTCGAGCCGCGCCAGTCCCAGAATCTCGCGGCCGGCTGCGTCATCCCGCGCCACCGCGACCGCGGCGAATGTGTGCGCCGGCAAAACCCCGGACGCAATCGGCTCGCGCGCCGCCGCCGCCCTCACTTCCGCGCTCGGCGCAGGGGCCGCGCCCAGCGCGCGCTCGACGAACGCCAGCGCCTCCCCTTCGGCGACGCCCAAAGATTTCGCCCACGCGGCGCGCGTCTCGTCGGGCGATGCGGCGGGCTCCCACCCTTGGGCGCGGAGAAAGCGGCGGTCGCCGGGTGGGCGGGTCGCGTCCAAGATCATCTTGGTGCCGACGCGGTACATGGCGCTCATGCCGGGCTCGATCGGCGAGGCGTTGTCGAGCGTGAAGACGCGCGCGGCATTGACGCGCGCCACGTCGTGGCCCGCCTCGAGCCGGGTCGCGATCGCCCACATCACTTGGTCCACGTCGCTCGGATCGATGTCGTCGTCGACCGCGACCGCGAATTTCGGATGGAGATAGGGACTCGACAGCGCCGCGAGCGCCGCCGTCTTGCCCTGGCCCGCCGCCGCCTGCCGCAGCTGCAGCACGACGAAGAGCGGCGACATGCCGCCGATGCAGCGCACGTCCAGAAGCTCGAGCTCGCCCGCGTCGATCCCGCGCAGATGCTCCCACAATTTCATCTCGACCGTGGTGCCGATGAGCGCATGCGCCTCGCTCGGCGCGAGCCCGCACTGCATGGCGTGGAAGATCGGGTCCTTGCGGTGCGTGATCGCCTTGACGCGGAAGAGCGGCGTCGAGCCTTCCTGCGCATAGGTTCCGGTCACCTCGCCGAACGGACCTTCCGGCGTGCGCTCGCCCGGAAAAATCTCGCCCTCGATCACCAATTCGGCCTCGGCCGGCACTTCCATGTCGATGGTCTCGCATTTCACCATGCGCACCGCATCGCCGAGCAGCGATCCTGCGATGAGCATTTCGTCGGTGCCGTAATGCGGCGACGAAGCCCGCGGCAAAGGCGATCAAGGGATGCGCCCCCACCACCATCGCCACTTCCATCGGCCGGTTCCGCTTGCCGTACATCTCGAAGATTTTCAGCGCCTGGCGCGGGCAGATGAGGAAGCCGGTGCGGTCGGGCCCGACGATCTGCGCGCGGTGGAACGAGACGTTGCGGATGCCGGTCTCGGGGTCCTTGATGAAGCACATGCCGGCGGCGATGTAGCGGCCCGGGTCCTTTTCCGACGTCCACATCGCCGGCAGGCGCGTGAGGTCCACCTCCTCGCCCAAAAGCACCACGTCCTTCACCGGCGCATCCTCGCGCGCCACGGCGACGGTCGGGACCCGCCCGGCGATGCGCTCGATCAAGGTCGCGACCGCTTGGCCCTCGCTGACGCCCAGCGCCACCGCCCATTTGCGCCGGTCGGCCACCAGTTGCGCCGCGACGCGCCACCCGGGATGACCCTTCACGTTCTCGAACAGGCACGCCTTGCCGAGCTCGGCGAACGTGCGGTGCGCCACCGCCGCCATGTTCTCGTCGGGATCGATCTCGGCGGTGAAGCGGATGAGCTCGCCCTGCTGCTCGAGATTGGCGAGATGGGTGCGGAGCGACTGGTCGCGCATGTCTAGGGCCGCGCCGGATAGCGCACGCGCGCCGCAAGCGCCTCGTAAGCGCGCTCGAGCAGCCGCGCCGGGCTTCGGCCATCGGCGGCGCAGGCGCGGCACAGATTGACGCTGGTCGCGCGCGACGGCGCGATCGGCGGCGGCGCCACGAACGGCGTGGCGCCCGATGCGACGAGGCGGAACCTGCGCGCCTCGTCGTTCGCATGGGCGTGCGCGACGAGATCGGCGATGCGGCGCTCGACGGCAAGGGCAGCCGCGTGATGCTCGGCGACGCAGCACGCGGGATAGCCCAGCACCGCCGCTTCCTCCGCCGGCGAAACGCGGCCCTTCGCCGCCAGCGCCGCCGCGCGCGCGAGCAGTTTTCCCTCGCGCGCGACCAGCAGGATTTTTCGGCGCGCGCGGTGCGAGGCGGTCGCGTCGAGATACCACGCCGGCAGGAAATCCTGAGGCGCCGCCGGGTCCCACGGTGCTGCCTCGATCATCGCCAGATCGAACCGCGCCGCGGTCGCGCGCCAAAACTCGATATTGCCTTCCCCGCGCCCGTACAGCGCGACCGGCTTCAAGCCCGCCGCCGCCGCCACAAGATCGAGCCCGTCCTGCCATGCGTCCTCGCCCGGCGCATGTCCAAGCGCCGCCGCAAGCTCGTCGAGGCGCGTCATTGCCGCAGCGGAAACGGAACCATCCATCGCCCGCGCCCGATAACGAACGCAGGAATCGATGTCAAACCGCAATATCCTGTCGTCGTCCCCGCGCAAGGCTTGTCCCCGGCGCGTCCCTCCTCGTCGCGACCCAGATGAGCGGCGGCTGAGTCCATTTCCTGCACGTTCTTTCGCCGCTATGCTTTGCCGCGATGGCCCAGTCCCCATGGATCACGCTTGCCGAGGCAGGCGGCAGGCGCTTTGCGGCGTACCGCGCGGTGCCGGAGACCGCGGCGGGCGCCGCCATTCTGCTGTTCCACGATATGTTCGGGCTCGGCGCGCCGTTCCGCGATTTGGCCGACCGCTATGCGGGGGACGGGCATCACGTGCTCGTGCCGAACCTGTTCTGGCGTTCGGAGCCTGACGGCGCGCTGCCCTATGACGGCGGGCACGAGCGCGGCTGGAAGCGGCTCGAGACGTTCGACTTCGACCGCGCGGTGGACGACGTGCGCATTGCGCTCGCTGCGCTGCGCGAATTTTCCGGCGGGCGCAAGGTCGCGGCGATAGGCTTCTGCTTCAGCGGCGTCGTTTCGTATCTCGCCGCCGCGCGCACCGATGTCGATGCCGCCGCCTCGTTCTACGCGCTCGGCATTTCGCGCTACACGGGCGAGGCGGCGCGCATCGCCTGTCCCGTGCAGCTTCATTATGGGCTTAAGGACGCATCGGTGCCGCGCGCCGAGATCGACGAAGTCGCGGCCGCAGTCCAAAAACTTCCGCGGATCGAGACATATCTCTATCCGGGCGCCGGCCATTCCTTCTTCAATCCCGCGCGCCCGATGTATGACCCCGCCGCTTCCGCGCTCGCGGCCGGACGTGTCGCTGCCATGATCGCGCGCCTGGGAGATCGTCATGGGTAAGGTGGTGGACTATCGCTCGGCCGAGGCGCGGACCGTCGCGCCGGGCGTCGCCGTCGTGCCGGTGGTGGACTGGTTCGACGGCACCGAGATGGCGGCCTCGGTGCTGAAGCTCGGGCCGGGCGCGCGTCATGCGGCGAAGGTGCCGGGCGGTTCCGACCAGTATCTCTTCGTGCTCGAGGGCGGCCCGCGCCTCGATGGCGTGGTGCTTGCGCGCGACTGCTGGGCGCTCGTCGCGGAGGGCACGGGCTATGTCCTCGAAGGCGAGGGCTGGGTGCTGAGCGTCCAGGCGCCGCCGCCCGGCGCAGGCGCCGAGCGCCCGGGCTTTCAGGGCCCCGTCAAGGTGATGCGCGTGGCCGACGAGCCCGAGATCGACCTGCCGGAGGAAAAGAAACGCCGGATCTATCTCGCCAACCGCGCCATCGCTGGATCGGAGCGCGGCCACGCCATGATCGTGCGCTATACCGGCGCGACGCTGACCAAGCGCCATCATCATCCGAACGCCGAAAGTCTTTTCGTCGTGCTCGACGGGCGCGTCGCCTTCACCGTCGATGGCGTGGAGCGCGTGCTCGCGCGCGGCGAGGCCGCGTTCTTCCCGGCGAACAATTCGCACGGCCTCAAAAGCGCCGACGGGAAAACGCTGAGCTTCCTCGAGTTCCACGTGCCGGGCGCGTTCGAGACGCGCTACGATGAATAGGCCATGCTGAGATCGGGGGCGGAGCATCTCGAGCGCCTGAAAGACGGCCGCGCCGTCTATGTCGGCAGCGAGCGCATCGGCGACGTGACCGCGCACCCCTATTTCCGCAACGCCGCCCGCACCGTCGCCGCGATCTACGACCTGAAGCGCGATCCCGCCTTCCGCGATGTGCTTTCCTATGACGCCGAGGACGAGCCGTGCAGCATCTATTACTTGCTGCCGCGCACGGCGGGCGATCTGCGCCGCCGCATGAACGGGCACAAGGCGATCGCCGACATGACCTATGGCCTGTTCGGCCGCTCGCCCGACCATGTCGCGAGCTTCGTCACCGGCATGGCGGCGAACCCGTCCGTGTTCGGCGCCGGAGCGCGGCCCTACGAGGAGAATATCGTCGCCTATTACCGCCACATGCGGCGGAACGACATCTATGCGAGCTATGCCGTGGTGCCGCCGCAGGCCGCGCGCAATCCCGAATTCTACGAGAAGCGCAACCTGCCGGTGCCGACCCTGCAGGTGGTGCGCGAGGACGATGCCGGGATCGTCATCTCCGGCATGAAGATGCTCGCGACCGCCGCGGCCTTTGCCGACGAGATCTGGATCGGCAACCTCATCCCCTTGGCGCCCGACCAGGCGAAGCAGGCCGTGACCTGCGCCGTGCCGGTCAATGCGCCGGGCCTCTCGCTCTGGTCGCGCCAGCCGTTCCGCCGCGCAGAACGAATTCGACAGTCCCTTGGCCTGGCGGTTCGACGAAAGCGACTGCATGGTGATGTGCGAGAACGTGCATGTGCCGTGGGAACGCGTCTTCGTCATGGACGACGCGGTGCGCGCGCGCGAGATCTATATCAAGTACGCCCGGCCATTGCTATCGGCAATCACCAGTCGAACGTGCGTTTTTGGTCGAAGCTCCGCCTCATCGTCGGGCTTGCGAGCCGGGTCACGCAATCGACCGGATCGGACCAGATCCCGGCGGTGCGCGAAGTGCTGGGCCGGCTCGCGGCGCTCGAGGCGACGCTCGCGCGGCATGATCCACGGCCAGATCGAGGCGGCCGAGCCGTGGCCCGACGGCTATATGTGCTTCAACCGGCGCATGGTGTACGCGGCGCTCAACTGGTGCACCGAGATGCATTCGCCGCTCGTCGATATCCTGCGCGAGCTCACGGGCGGCGGCGTGTTCCAGATGCCGGCCAGCGTCAGCGTCATGCACGATCCCGATTTGCGGCGCCTGTTCGAGACCTATTGGCAGACGCCGCAAGGGTCGGCGCTCGATCGCGTAAAACTGTTCAAGCTGGTGTGGGACCTGGTCGGCTCGGAATTCGCCGGCCGCCAGCTTCAATACGAGAAATTCTACGCCGGCGCCTCCTTCATCGTCCGCAACCACAATTTCCGCGAAGCCCCGTGGGACGAATTCCACGCCTACGCCGACGATCTCCTGAAGAGCTACGGCGTGCCGGACGCGTGATGTAGCATGGCGCCATGGCACACGTGACGGAACGCAAGGGGCGCGGCAACACCTTCGTCGGCAGCGCCATTCCGCGGCGCGAGGATTTTCGCTTCCTGACGCGGGCGCGGCACCTATGTCGACGACATTGCCGTGCCGGGGATGCTGCATGCCGTGATCGTGCGCAGTCCGGTCGCGCGCGGGCGCGTGCGCGGCATCGACGCGCGGGACGCGCTCGCCATCCCGGGCGTGGTATCCGTCATAACCGCGGCCGATGTCGGCGCAAAAATCCCGATCATCGCGATCCGCGCCGAGCATCTGAAGATCGCGGGCTTTGTGCATTTCCTGCAGCCCGTCATCGCCCAGGACGAGGTGCGCTATGCCGGCGAGCCGGTCGCGGTCGTGCTTGCCGAAAGCGCCGCCTTGGCCGAGGACGGCGCCGAGAAAGTGGCGCTCGACATCGAGCCGCTGGCGCCCGTCATAGACCGCTACAAGGCGCTGCTCGGCCCGCCCTTCGTCGTCGCGGCGGCCGGGAGCAACGAGATGGGGCGGCTGCGCGCCGTCCTTGGCGATGCGGACGCCGCCTTCGCCAATGCCCCCTACCCGGCGCAAGCAGAAATTCACGATTCAGCGTCACAGCGCGGTGATGCTGGAGCCGCGCGGGCTTCTCGCCGAATGGGACGATGAATCCGGCACGCTCAAAATTTCCGGCGCGTGCAAGACGCCGTTCATGAACCGCCAGAACGCTCGCGCGCCAGATCGGGCTGCCCGAGGAAAAAATCCTGATGGTCGAGAACGACGTCGGCGGCGGCTTCGGCGTGCGCGGCGAATTCTATCCCGAGGATTTCCTCATCCCCTTCGCCGCGCGCCTCGTGCGGCGCCCGGTCAAATGGATCGAGGACCGGCGCGAGCATTTCCTGGCCTCGAACCACGCGCGCGACCTCGAGGCGGAGCTCGAGATCGCCTGCGGCAAGGACGGGACGATCCTGGGGCTGCGCGGCCGCATCTTCGCCGACCAGGGGCGCCTATATCCGCACCAACGGCGCAACCGCGCCGCGCAACGCGGCACAGGTCGGCGCCGGCCCTTATCGCATCGCCAACATCGACATCGAAGCGATCCTGATCGCGACCGACACGACGCCCATCGGGACATATCGCGGTCCCGGCCGCTTCGAGGGCGATTTCTTCCGCGAGCGGCTCATCGACATGGCGGCCCACGATCTGGGCCTCGACCGCGTCGAGATGCGCCGGCGGAACCTCGTGCCGCTTGCGGACATGCCGTGGGCGCACGCGACCATGGCGCCCTATGGCGGCGGCGAATACGACAGCGGCGATTATTCCGAGACGCTCGCCCGCTGCCTCGAGCTGTTCGGCTGGACCGAGAAGAGCGCGCTCGACGGCAAGACCATCGACGGCCGCCATCATGGGCTCGCCGTCGGCTGCTATATCGAGGGCGGCGCGTCGGGCCCGTTCGAGAACGCCCGCATCCAGATGGAGCCGGACGGCACCGTCGCCGTCCAGGTCGGATCGAGCTCGGTAGGCCAAGGGATCGAGACCATCTTCGCCCAGATCGCGGCCGACGCGCTCGAGCTGCCGATGAGCCGCGTCGCGCAAGTGCGCCACGGCAGCACGTCGTTCGTCGCTGCAGGCGTCGGCTCGCACGCCTCGCGCTCGACCGTGATGGGCGGCTCGGCGGTCGTCATGGCGGCCGCCTCGTTCAAGGAGAAAGTGCTGGCCGAAGCCGCGCTCCGCCTCGGCGTTCCCGCCGATGCGCTGGCGCTCGGCGACGGGCGGGTCGAGGGGCAGGGCAAATCGCTGGAGTTTGCCGAGCTCGCCGGGCTTTCCGCCGAGGCGACCTTCCGCAACGACCGCCGCACCTATGCCTATGGCGCGCACGCGGCGCACGTCGCGGTCGATCCCAGCACCGGCGACGTGGCGGTCCTCGACTATGCCGCGGTCGAGGATGTCGGCCGCATCGTCAATCCGCTGACCTTGCACGGCCAGGCGGTCGGCGCGATCGTGCAGGGTTTGGGCGGCGCGCTGTTGGAGGACATGGTCTATGACACGCAAGGCCAGCTTCTGGCCGCGTCGTTGGCCGATTATCTTTTGCCGACGGTCGATCGCGTGCCGCCCATCCGCGTCGAGACGCTCGAGAACCATCCTTCGCCGACCAATCCCTTGGGCGCCAAGGGTGCCGGCGAGGGCGGCATCGTGCCGGTGGGCGGCGTCATTGCCAACGCCGTCGCCTCGGCCTTGCGCGACTACGCGGTCGAGCCCAATTCGCTGCCGCTGTCGCCGCCGAAAATCTGGCGCCTCATCGCCGAAGCGAAGGGCGCGTGAACATCCTTCTCACGCCCGCGAAGATCGGCGGCGTCGAAATCAGGAACCGCATCGTCATGCCGCCGATGACGACGCGGCTTGCCGACAAGGACGGGTTCGTCACCGACGACCAGATCGCCTATTACGTCGCGCGCGCCGAGGGCGGCGTCGGGCTCATCACCTGCGAGATGGCGGCGCCGGAGCGCTGCGGCCGGCACCGTTTCTCCGAGCTCGGCATCTACGACGACCGTTTCCTGCCCGGCCTTGCGCGCCTCACCTCCGCGATCCATGCGGCGGGCGCCAAGGGGTCGATCCAGTTGGGCCACGCCGGCGGCCACACGCGGCGCGACATTTGCGGCGAGGACCCGATTGCGCCCTCGGCCATCCCGCACCCGGTCTATGAGATCACAGATGCGACGATCGTGCCGCGGGAAATGTCCAAGGCGCGCATCGCCGAGACCGTAGCCGCCTTTGCCGCCGCCGCGGCGCGCGCGCGCAAAGCCGGGTTCGACTGCGTCGAGTTGCACGCCGCGCACGGCTATCTCATCTCGCAGTTCCACACGCCGTTCGAGAACCGCCGCACCGACGAATATGGCGGCAGCCTCGAGAACCGCGCCCGCTTCGGGCTCGAGGTGCTGCGCGCGGTGAAAGGCGCGGCCGGCACGATGCCGGTCATCTACCGGCTTTCGGTCGAGGATTATTTTCCGGGCGGCATGGGCTTCGCCGAAGGGCGCCAGATCGCGCAATGGGCGGCCGAGGCAGGCGCCGATGCGCTCCACATCGCCGCCGGCCATTACCGCTCGCTGCCGTCGGGCGCGATGCAGCTGCCGCCGATGGCGCTGCCCGACGGCATCTGGCTCGATTACGCCGCCGCGATCAGGAACGACGTGCGCGTGCCGGTGATCGCGGTCGGGCGATTGGGCGATCCCGACATCGCGCGCGCGGCGGTCGAGGGCGGCAAGGCCGATTTCATCGCGCTTGGCCGCACCAGCGTGGCCGAGCCCGAATGGGTTGCGAAAGTGGCGCGCGGCGAGACGCCGCGGCGCTGCCTTGCCTGCAACACCTGCATCAACGAGATGCGCGGCGGCGCCAGGATCGGCTGCGTCGTCAACGCCATGGCCGGGCGCGAGCGCGAGTTCGCCGGGCGCGCGGCGGGCAAGGGCAGGCGCATCGCCGTGATCGGCGCGGGGCCGGCCGGGCTTACCTATGCCGCGCTCGTGGCGGGCGGCAATTCCGTCACTTTGTTCGAGCGCGAAGCCGTGCCCGGCGGCAGTTTTCGGCTCGCGGGATTGGCGCCGCTGTTTCAGGAGGTCGAAGCGAACCCGGAGGCGTTTTCCCGCACCATCGCCGCGCTCGCGCAGGCGTGCGCGGAAAAGGGCGTCGTGCTGCGCTATTCCGCCGACGTGCTCGAAGCGCCCGAACTTTTGGCGCCGTTCGACCGCATCGTCATCGCCGCGGGCGCCGATTATCGCTTCGGCCTGGGATTTTGGGCGCGCGCGTTCCTCGTATCCGGGCTCGCGCGCAAAAAGCCGCTGGCAGCGCTGTTCGCCTCGGCGCGCTTTCGCGACTGGTTCTATTACCGCGCCCGTGCCGCCACGGCGGATCGCTTCCGCCGCCTGGCGCGCCCCGGCCAGGACATCGTCGCGATCGGCGACGCGGCGAAGCCCGGCAAGAGCAAGGAGGCGATCGCATCATCCTTCGCGGCGGCGTTCTCTCGAGAGCAAACGCGCATACCGCCCGACGACTAGACTTATCGCGATCAAGTCCGCGCCTGTTGGGGCTGGCGATGAAGTGCAAGCCGAGCGTGGATTTCTGCGGGTACTGCCAGCGGGGGGCGGGGAGAAAGAGGGCTTAGCCCTTGCGCCTCGCCGGTTCCTCATCGGTATCAAAATCGACTTCGATATCGGCGGGAATCACCTTCAGCAACTCTTCAACAGCGGGAGGCAATGAAGGCTTCTTCGCGTGTGCTGGCCCGTGCCAAAATACGGTTAGATGCGCCTTCAGGTTTTTCTTCTTGATAAGATCGAGGAACGCGGCAAGGCGCAGAACATCTCCTCCGGGCATAAACAGCATTCGGAAAATGTATCCAAGATGATCCTCCAGTCTGGGACTGGACACGATCTTGTCGGTCGAAACGAACCACATACCAGTCTTGCCAACTGTTTCGGGGCTTCTCGGCCCAAACTTCACCTTCTCACCTTTTTGATAGGCGGTGGTCGGCGGCGTCTGGAGGATGCCTGTGATCTCGCTTGGCATAAGCCTGTCGCCAACGATGCGGAAAGTCGCGAAGCTGACCGTATCGGCGGCGTCAGATTTCGTCGTGGATGTTGCCAACATGTTCGCCGTTCTGATCCCTGACGTCCCCGTCATCATATATGCGAACGCGATCGGTCGCACGAAGATTGCTGCGCGGCTTTATCTTGTGAAGCGCTTGCCGCAACTGCCGGCGCTCGATACCAAGTTGATCGCTGACATGCTTGGTGGGGTTGCGTTTTTTGTCCCAGATGATCTTCGGCATTAGGCATGATCATTACATTACAACCGGTTTGGTTGAAAGATTGCACCCGCGTTCTAGGCGCGCACGCCACCGCACTCTCTTTTTGCGTGGAACCTCTCCGCGTGATCCTCCTGGTGCACCGGCAGGAGACCATGAGCTTCCTGGGCTTTCCGATCATGCGCTACATCGATGCGCACGATAGCGAGGAGGTGCTGCGCACCGTGCATATGACCGATCCCGACATGCCGCTCGATCTCGTGCTGCACACGCCGGGCGGACTGGTGCTCGCGGCGATCCAGATCGGGCGCGCGATCCGCGACCACAAGGGCAAGGTCACGGTGTTCGTGCCGCATAACATGCCCGGCGACGTGTTGGAGCTCATGTCGCTCTATCCGCAGCCGGTGCGCCATTCCGGGAGCGGCGTCGAATATCTGCCGGTGCCGCGCCAGAGGGAACGGCCGCTTCCCGGCCCCGGCGCAGCGGGATGAGGCCGCCGTCGCGCACGCAGGTCCGGCTCTATCTCTGGATCGTGGCGGCGAGCATCTCGATCAGTGCGCCCTATGGCTATTTCGACGCGCTGGCGCATGGCGGCAGCGGCGGGCGCGGCATCGTGCGCGGCGCGATCGCGGGCTTCCTCATCGCAGCCGCGATCGGCGCCATCGAGCTGTTCCTCTTGGACGGCGTGTTGCGCGCGCGCGTGCGGCGCATGCCGTTCGCGCTGCACATGGCGCTGCGCTCGGGCTTTTATGCCGCGATCATCGTCGGCGGGCTCGCGGCCGGGCCGGCGCTCGTGCCGGGGACATCGGGCGGCATCCGGCTCCCGTCGGTCCTGCTCGCGGTGGCGCTCAGCGTGGGCTTCAACGTCGTCGTTGGCGCGAACCAGTTGTTGGGGCCGCGCGTCCTCTTCAAGTTCGTCTCGGGCCGCTATCGCCGTCCGCGGATCGAGGAGCGCGTGCTCCTGTTCATCGATCTCGAATCCTCGACCCAGATCGCCGAGCGCCTGGGCGAGCTGCGCTTTCTCGATTTCCTGAACCGTTTTTTCGGCGACGTGACCGATGCCATCGCGGCCGAGGGCGGCGAGATCCACAAATATGTCGGCGACGAGGTGATCGCCGCCTGGCCGATGGATGGCGCCCGCGCCGCCGAGCGCGCAGTCCGCGCCTGTTTCGCGGCGCAGCACGCCCTCGCCCGGCGCGCGCATCTCTACGAGGCGGAATTCGGCGCGAGCGCCAATTTCCGCGCCGGGCTTCACGCCGGCCCCGTGGTGCTGGGCGAGCTCGGCTATATCAAGATGGAGATCGCGCTCCTGGGCGACACGATGAACACCGCGGCGCGCATCCACGAGCTCTGCCGCGAGACCGGCAACCGCGTCATCGCCTCGGACGCGCTCATCGCGCGGACCGGCCAACTCCCGCCCGGCATCCAGAAGCGCCCGCTCGGCCCCATCGCGCTCCGCGGCAAGGAGCGCGCGCTTCAGCTCTACGCCCTCGCCGCGCGCTGAGCGGCCGCGCAATTTCGCGCGACGGCATGGCCGTGCTATACTGGCGCCATGAAAAACCTGATCGAAACGCTGATGGAGCGCGCTGCCGTCTGGCCTGAGGAAGCGCAGGCGGAACTTGCCGAGGCGATGATCGAAATCGAGGCGCGGCATAAGGGGACGTATCGCCTCAGCGACGAGGAGCGGAGTGCCGTTCGCCGAGGTCTCGAGGAGATTCGCGAGGGCAAGATCGCGCCGGACCGTCTCGTGGCGGAAGTATTCGACCGCTATCGCCGCGCATGAGGGTTCGTTTCACCGAAACGGCTCTCTCCGAAATCGAGTTGATCTTCACTTATGTCGCTGCCGAAAATCCACCCGCTGCCCGAAGGATCGTCGAGCGCGTCGAGCAGATTGTCTCACGGCTATCGGAATTTCCCATGCTCGGCCACGCGGTCGACGAGGCGGGCGTGAGAATCGTGCCGCTCGGCCGCTTCCCTTATCTCGTGTTCTACACGCAGTCGGTGGGCGAGGTGATCATCCTCCACGTCCGGCACGCCGCCCGGCAGAGGCCGTAATCGCCCCTAATCCGCCGCCGCTTCCTTGCCGAGGGCGGCGTTGACGGCGGGCATGACTTTCTCCGCCATGAGCTGCATCGAGCGGCGGCCCAAGGCGGGGTCGGTCCAGTTCTTGCCGCAATAGAGGAGCGTGCCGAACCCGCCCGAATCCTCGTAGAGCTTCAAGATCGCGTCCGTCACGCGCGCGGGCGAGCCGGCGATCACGATCTCGTCCATGATGCGGTCGAGCGTCACCGATTCGTCCGGCAGCGTCTCGTCCGACTTGAACGCCTCGAGTTTCTTGCCGCGCGCCAGCTTCATCGACAGCTGCCGCATGTAGAAGCGATAGGGGCTGTTGTCGTCGCGCCGGCCGTAGCGCTCGGCCACCTTGTCGTCGTCGGCGCAAAAAATCGAGCGCGCGACGCGCCAGATGCCGCGCGACGCGCTGCGCCCGCCTTCGGCCGCGCCCTTGGCGTAAAGCTCCCAGTGATGCTTCACGTGGTTGGCGTGGAGATAGGGCGCGGTCGCCGGGATGAAGCCGCGCCTGCCCAGGATCGCCATGCCGCGCGAGTTGCGGTCGGTGACGGTGCCCATGATCGGCGGGTGCGGCTTCTGGTAGGGTTTCACCATCGCGCCCACGCCCAATTCCGCCCACTGCGTCTTGCCCGTCGAGATGTTCCAGTATTTGCCGGTGAGGTCGTAGGGCGGATCGCGCGTCCACAGCGCGATCACCTGGTCGAGCGCCTCGGCGAACATGGCGCCGCGGTCCTGGTCGAGCAGCTCGAGCGCCTCCGCGTCCGAGCGCAGGATGCCGGCGCCGAATCCCAGGATGAGCCGCCCCTCGAGCAGCGTGTCGAGCATCGCCGCGTTGGTCGCCACCACGGCCGGGTGGCTGAACGGCAGGTTCGCCACCGCGGTGCCGAGCTTGATCTGCTTCGTCGCGTCGGCGAGGCTGGCGCAGAACATCAGGCTGTTCGGCACGTTCTCGCACAGATCGGTCAGGTGCTCGCCCATCATGGCTTCGGCATAGCCGAGCCGGTCGGCGAGGATGAAGGCCTCGCGGTCCTCCTTCAGCGTCTCGACGTAAGCGCGGTCCTTGGGATGGACCGGCATGGTGAAGAAGCCGAGCTTCATCGTCGCGTTCCTTTCCTCGCCGCGCTCATCTTAGTGGGCGAGCCCTCACCCGTCATGGCCGGGCTTGTCTTCGTCGGCCGCCTCCATATAAGGCGCGAGCCGGCGCATGAGCCGCTCCTTGCCGGATTGAAGCGGCGCCTTCGGCCCGTCGAAGAGCCCGAAATAGCGCGCCAGCGCGGCGATCGCCTGCGCCTTGCCGTGGAGGCGGATCGTGACGCTCTGCTTCCGCTTGCTGCGATAGAGGATGACGCCGGCTATCGCCGCCGCCTCGGTGGCGGTGAGGTCGGCGAGCGATTTCAAGGTCAGAACCTCGCCGTCCCACTCGGCGATGCGGCCCAGATTGCCGAACGCGACCCGCGCCAGTTCTTCGAGCACGCGCTCGCGCGTGACGCCGGTGCGGCGCTCGACGAGGGATCGGCCGCGCTCGACGGCATAGCGCACGACTGGTTTGCCGAGGAGGCGCCGCGCGTTGTCGCGCGCGCCCGACGGCGCATATCCGGCCGCGACCGCCGCCTCGGACGGATTGCCGCAGCGGATGAGCTCGGCGACGAAGCGCCGCTCGCGCGCCCTCACGGCGCCGGCTCCGCTAAGCCTTCCGGCAGCTCGAGCCCGGCCTCGCGGAAGAGCCGCCGGAACACCGCATCGGCGCGCCGGTTCTGTTCCACCGGATCGACGAAGTGGCGCTCTTCGGTCAGGCCCAAATGCTTTGCGAGCGTGCGCAGCGCCTCGACCTTGCCGTGGAGCCGGATCGCGGCGGGCCGGTTCCGCCCGCCCATCGACAATTGCAGGATCGCCGCCGTGTCGCGCTCGGTGAGCTCCGCGCGGGGTTTCAGCGCGACCGACCCGTCCGCGCCCGTCGTCAGATAAGTCCTGATGTCGCTGAACGCCAACGCTTCGAGCTCGCGCACGACGCGGTCCGCATCCAAGAGGATGCGCGTCTCGGCGCGCACGGATGCTTCCTCGATCGCGGCGATGACGGCCGGGCTGTGCAACACCGCCTGCGCCGACTGCACCGGCCAGCGCGTGCGATAGCCCGCGCGCACGACCGCCGCCGCGCCGCAAAAATCCTTCATGTACTCGGCGACGAACCGCTCCTGCAGAGCGGTGAGTTTTTGCGTACGGCGTTGTGTCATGTGCGTCCCCAAAAGAAAAGGGCCCGCCGGATGCAGGCCCATTTTTGCGAGCGTGGGGGTTCATATCACATTCGGTCCGATATGTCAACGTAAAAAGCGTACAGTTCTCGATTTCAGCTGCTGGACGAATGCCCTGGCTTATCCCGGAAGCGAAAACCCGTCGAGCATGTCACACAGAAGCGTAATAGCTCGGCGCGGCGGATCGATGTTGTATTGATCAAGCAGCCGAACGAGGGCTTTGGCGTTGTCTGTCGCGCCGCCGATCTCGCCAAGAGCGCATCTCCACCATGCCTCGGTCTGTTCGCCAATTCGCGACCGCGTATTCTCGCTGTGCTCGTCTCGCCACCGCGAGAAATGAAATACATTATCGAGCTCAGCAAACGTTAGTCGGCCAGATCGAGCCGCGGCATACGTACCTGGGGCAATCACCTTCATCACACATAGGAGCGCCACGATCGTCTGAGGACGGAAGGCCCGGTCATTTGTGCTCGCAAGCAGGACCGCGTGATAGCCAGCTATCCGCTCCAAGGTTCGCAATGAGAGCGGATGCACCTTCGAAAACTCACTTATCACGCTGACCGTTTGCTCCGCGTAGCCCTGCGCCTCATGCGGGTGAAGCGAGCGGAACAGGTGCCGCATGTATGTGGTCGCAGCCAAGTCTCTTCGCTCTAGGTTGCCCTCGGGAAACAGCAAGCGTAGCTGGAAGAACTTTTCCAAGTACGTCCGAGCATCGAGGGTTTCGCCGTATGCGAGCCGAACCGCGATCTCAAGTTGGGAGAGGTTTGTGACAAGCACGAAGATGACGCCGGGTACCGAGAAAAAGTGCTTAACCTTCTCCAATAGTTCGAGGGCAAATGTCGGGCGGCAGCGGTCTAGCTCGTCGATGATGAACAGTAGCGGTGGCGCGCCTCTATCGTCCTTGGCCTCTCCAGTAAGCGCGTTAGCCAAGTCGTTGAGAGCGGTACCGAACTGCGCAAACGCTTCTCGGTCCCCATTGTGGCTTTCTAAGCGTTCTTCCAACAATTCATCGACGCTCTTGGCTGCTTCCTCACCAACGACCTTGGCCGCCTCCTTGGTGGCCTCCTCTATTTCGGATCCGCTCAATGCTCCTGCGGTGCCCAATCTCACGCCGACATGCAACCCGGCCCGGCCAAGCACCTTGGCCACGCGAACGGCACGCGTCTTGAACATTGTCAGCGCCCGCTTGTTGCGCGGCTTTTGCTCCTGCACACGGGCAACTATCTCGCCGGCCAACGCCAGAAACGCATCCTCGTGATAGTCGTTCTTGAAGGCATCGAAGTAGATATTAGTTATCCCTTTCGTGGTTAGTGCGCCGCGCCACATCTTGACGAACGTCGTCTTGCCAGTGCCCCAAGGCGCGTCAAGCACAAGCACAGCAGGGCCTTCGAGTGTGCTGACAATGCGCGTCAGGCGATCTCCGAACTCTTTGCGACCGAAGATGTCTTTATCCGGTGCGAAACCTTCGTCCGGGCCAATCTCTAGCTCAGGCAGGAAAAGGCGCATGGAAGTGTTCCGTGTTGGTCGGGCCCGCGGCAAAGCTAAGTGACGTCCGGACGCCTCACTACGCCTCCGTTCCGAGTCGCTCCAAGCTCGTTTCAGCTAGCGCCCTCGATTTCCGCGCGCTGCCGCCCTCCTATGACCTGGCGGACTGTCCGGCGAACTGCCCGGTATACCCCTTCGCTGCCGTGCCAAACGTGACCTCAAAGATCAATTGGCAGATTGGCATTCCGACATCGAGGATGATGTCATACGGGCCGAGGTTACACATCTCCAATTGAATCTGGCCCTTGAAGCCAGCGTGGATCGTGGGGGCTGTCATATGGATCACGAGACCCAAGCGCGCTAGTCCACTTTTCCCTTCGACTCTTGCGGCAATTCGAGATGTATAGGGAAGGATGACAGTTTCTTTGGTCCAGGCGAGGAGCAACGACTTAGATTTGAAATTGAATCCGTTTAGTGAGACCTTGTCTCTTCGTGCCGCCAGTTGGCCGTAGTTATAGCCAGCGGCGTTAGGTCGGATTGGTTGACCCGGAAGGTCCTTCCAGATTTCGCCGGGCTCAGCGAGGGTAAGGTCGAGGCTAGTAGAACTGTAGGCATCCGCCGACGGTTCCGGTTCGATCGTGATCTGTTTATTCGTGATGAAAATTTCGATTTCACGATCGGTGAGTATCATCGACCCCCCTTCGCCAAGCAGCGCGAGGTTAGGCTACTGCTGTTTTGGGCACCCACACCCTCCATCGACCGGAAAGCGTCTCACGAGGCAGTTCGACTAAGACTTGGTCGTCCTTCTCGCCGATGAAGCCAGCCTCAACGCTATCCTCCGATGCTTGGCTATTATGGACGATGACCTCTTCCGGTCCCCGTGCGGTCGGAATCGTGACGACTGTCTCTGACGGGATCGACCCCTCTTCGCGCCTTGTGATCTTTATCCGCATTGTATTCTCCCTCAACAATAGGGATGGTCTCATAGCTTGTGTCCGAAATCCAGTAGATCACACAAGATATGGTTCGTTCTATTTCTGTTCCATTAACATACTCAGCGCGCTTAGCGAATGCAACTGAATCATGCCACGTTGCTATCGTTGAACACTGTTGAACACTACGGGTCCAATACGGGGCTGCCAGTGTCGCGCGCCGGATAGCTGCGAAAGGAAATTAATCACCAATCGCTTAAGGCCGAAACTTCGTCTCCGGCTTCACGCCCTTCTTCGCGCGGCCCTTGCTGATGCGGCCGTTCTCGAGATAATTCCCTTTGACCGCGCGCTCCGCCGCCTGGTCCCACTCCGGCGACCAGTCGCCCAGCGAATAGCCGAACCACGGCGCTTGCGGGCGCAAGGGCGGCATTCCCAGCTCCTCCCAGATCGCCTTCGCGCGCTCCATGTAGGGCCGCTTCGGCAGGGCGAGCGGCGGCATGGCGCCCTTCATGGTGGCGTCGATCAGCAGCGTGCCGTCCTCCTCGCCGCCATGCTCGCGCTTCGGCCCGTGGCCCTGGCCGCGATGGGCCAAGGTCTCGATGTCCTCGGCCGGGTTCATGCGGTACGCCATCGACCACAAGATCGCGTCGGCGTTGTCGGGATCGATGTCGTCGCTGAGCGCGATGCAGATCTTGCCGCAATCGCCCTTGAAGAACGCAGCGCCATGGAGTGCGCGCCAGATCTCCGTCCGCGGCACGGTTCTGTCGAGGATGACGCTGGTCACCCGCAGCAATCCGGTCAGCGGCTCGTGCAAGGCGACGCGCTTCACCCCCTTGATGCCGAGCGTGTCGCGCAGATGCGCCAGGAACAGCGGCTCGTACGCCACGCGCTTGATGACGCTCGATTCGCTCGGCGCCACCTGGCTGATATAGGACGGGATGACCGCGTCCTTGCGCCGCGTGATGCATGTCACGCGCATCGGCATGTTGAATTCCTCGAGCGCCACATGGCCGTGCGATTCGCCGAACGGCGCCTCGGGCTCGACATATTCCGTGTCGATCATGCCCTCGATCACCAGTTCCGCCTCGGCCGGGACCAGCAGATCGACGCTGATCGCGCGCACGACGTTGATGGGCGCTTGCGCCAGCCCGCCCGCCACTTCCATCTCGTCCATGTCGGCCGGCAGTTTTTGCGGCCCCAGGAACGCGACATAGGGCGGACAGCCCAAGACGATCGCGCACGGCATCTCCCTGTCGCCGCGTTTCTGGTGCTTCAGGTAATGCTGGTAGCCGCCGGCGCCGCCGACCCGCGTCGCCATGCGCACGACGAGCCGGTCGGGCGCCTTCAGCGCGGCGCGGTACGTGCCCATGTTCTGGACCAGGGTGTCCGGGTCGCGCGTGATGACGTTGGTCGCGGTGAGCGTGGGCGCGCTGTCGAAGCCCGGCGTCGAGATCGGAATGGGAAGCGCGTCGAGCCCATGCCCCGCGCCGGCGAGCGCCGCGCCTTCGAGCACCACTTCCTGGCACGGCGCCGCGTTGACGTGGCGCGGCGGCACCGGGTTGGCGATGGCGTGCGCCCACTTCGCCTCGATCTCGGCGAGCGGCACGCCCATGCCGACGCTGTAGATCGCGCGGTTCGCGGCGATCGCGCCCACCACCACCGGGAGGTCGTATTTCCGGCCGCGCCCGTCGACGATGTTGGTGAAGAGGAACGCCTTGCGGTCGTTCTCGTCGAGCCCGCCGACGAATTGCCAGCGCATCAGCGGGTGGAGCTCGGAATCCTTGTCGATGGGCCGGTCGATGCGCTTCAGCAGCCCCTTCGCCTCGAGCGCCGCCAGATGCTCGTGCAGATCGGGATAGCCCCGTGTTGGCGCGGCCATCCGGCTCAGACCAGCTCGAATTCCAGAAGCTCGGTCGGCGCCTGGAAATAGGCCCGGCGAAAACTCGCGAGATCGGGCCAGCGCGCTTCGTCGAGCCGCTTGGCGGTGAGCTGCACTTTCAAGGGCCGCGCGCCGAACGGATAGGGGTCGAACGCGACGCGCCGCTTCCCCTCGGCATGGAGCTTCAAGCTCACCCCCTCGCCCTTGCCGGCGCGATAGTTTTCGGGCACCGGCTCGATGCGGTCCTCGCCCGGATCCGCGCAACAGAAATACAGACCCAGCAGGTCCCACACCTGGAGCAGCCGGTAGTTGATCGCGACCTGCGCCGGGTCGAGCGTGCGCTGTTCCGCCTCCTGCCAGGCCTCGTGCCGCTTGATGAAGTCTTCGGTCGCCTCGTTGAGCGCGCGCGGGTTGAACGCGGTCGGATACGCGATCGTGCCATAGCGCCCCCGCCACAGCCCGGTCCGGTGCATCGACACCAAAAGGCCGGAATAACGGTCGATCCCGGTCATCCAATCGACGCACCACTGGTAGGACTCGAGCTGCTTTCCGCCGACCTGGCGGAAATCCGGCGTCTCGCCCGCATCGGTGACGATCGGGCTCGTCTCGTAGCTGAGCCAGCCGTAATCGTGATAGACGGCGGCGCGCACCACGGAGTCGTAGGGTTGCGGCGCCTCGAACCGCGCGTTGCCCCAATGCGCGGCGAATTGGCCGACGAGGCGCGAGTGGTCGGTCTGGCCTACGAGGACAAGGCCGTTCGCTTCTTTCCGGACGATCATGGCGCCTCCTCACGGCACCATCATATCGCCGCAAAAGCTTGTCAAGCGGCGCTCAGTCGGCGCTGCGCTCGATCGAGTTGGTGGCGAGGAGTCCCGGCCCGCGCACCGCCGCGGTCAGCGTCACGAGAATCGCCAGCGCGATCGCGATCGCGGTCAGCGCGCCGTTCATCTGCGCGCAGGCCTTGTCGATGCGCCGCATCAAGGGGCCAAGCTGCTTCGTCTTCCTGCGCCAGTCGTCCGGCTGCTTCATCCGCCGCCCCCCAGGGGAGTCCGTTCCAGGGGCGAAGGTTAACCGCAAAAAAGCGCCGGAAATGTGACAGGGATCACAGGAGCTAACAATTCTTTTACTCGGCCGGCCGGCGGCTTGCGGCCGGCGCCGGGCGGTGGCCGGAAAGCTCCGCCCCGGTATCGGCCGGGAGCCGCGCGAAGACGGCCATCGCCGACAGCACGATCGCGGCATTGATGACGAAGACAGGGGTGAAGTCCGGCGCCCCGAGCGCGCCGCCCTTCACCGCCTGCACGACGTGCAGAAGGAGGGCGCTGACGCCGACGCCGAGGCTCATCCACAGCTGCTGCGCCATGCTGGCGAGGCTCGTCGCGCGGCTCATCAGCGCCGGCGGCACGTCGGCGAACACCAATGTGTTGGTCGATGTCACCTGGAGCGAGCGGAAAAACCCGCCCGCGAGCAGCGCCAGGAAAATCGCGAGATGCGGCGTCGTTGGCCGGAACAGGCTGTAGCTCAGCATGAACAGGCTGCATATGACGGCGTTGCCGACTAGAACGGTGCGGAATCCGAAAGCGCGGATGATCGGCGTCGCCGACGCCTTCATGGTCATGGCGCCGGCATAGGTGGCAAAGGTCAAAAGGCCCGAATGCAGCGGCGAAAGGCCGAACCCCAGCTGCAGCAGCATCGGCATGAGGAACGGCAGCCCCTCGATGCCGATGCGGAAGACGCCGCTGCCGAGGACCGCGCCGCGAAAGCTCGCAATCCGCATCAGGCCCAGATCGATGATCGGCGCTGCGACGGTGCGCGCGTGAAAGGCATAAAGCCCCAAAAGCACGGTGCCGCCCGCGAGCAGCAGCGCCGCGAATTCCGGCCCGAGCATGCCGCGCCCCGCCATCTCGAAGCCGTACATCACCCCGGCCAGCCCGAAGCCCGCGAGCGCGAAGCCGCGCAGATCGAGCGGCACGGCCGCCTCTTCGCGCACGTCGGCGATGAAGCGGTTGACGAGCGCCATGCCCAAAAACCCGAACGGCACGTTGATGAAGAAAATCCAGCGCCACGACCAATAGGTCACGATGAACCCGCCCAAGGGCGGCCCCATGATCGGGCCTAAAAGTGCCGGCACGGTCAGCATCGACATGGCGCGCACCAGTTCCGACTTCGGCACGGCGCGCAGCAGCACGAGCCGCCCGACCGGCACCATCATCGCGCCGCCCATGCCCTGGACGATGCGCGCCAGCACCAGCTCCCACAGGTTCATGGACGCGCCGCAGCACACGGAGCCGAGCGTGAAGACCAGGATCGCCGCGCGGAACACGGTGCGCGTGCCGAACCGGTCGGCGGTCCAGCCCGACAGCGGGATGAAGATCGCGAGCGACAGGAGATAGCTCGTGATGGCGAGGTTCAAGCGCAGCGGGTCCTCGCCGAACGCCGCCGCAATGGGCGGCAGCGCGGTCGCGATCACCGTCGAATCGACATTCTGCATGAACAGCGCGCAGGCGACGATGAGCGGCACGATCGTCTGGCGGGACAGCGCGGGCATGAGGGTGCAATCTAATCGGTCGTGCGTCCTTCGACTACGCCCCTGCGGGGCTTAGTCGAAGGACGCACGATTTCGCTGCAGCAAGGGCGCCGGTGCGGTAAAACCGGCCCCCATGCGCACCTATGCCGTCGCCTATGTCGCGACCCTGGTCGTTCTTGCCGCGGTCGATTTCGTGTGGCTCGCGACGATGGGGCAAGCGGTTTACCGGCCGCGGCTCGGCGCGCTGCTGCTCGAGCGGCCGGTGCTGTGGGCGGCGGTGCTGTTCTATCTCGTCTATGCCTTGGGTGTCGTCGTGTTCGCGGTGGCGCCGGCGCTCAGCGCCAACGCGTGGCTGCGCGCAGCCGGTATGGGCGCGCTCTTCGGCATGTTCGCCTATGCCACATACGACCTCACCAACCTCGCGACCTTGCGCTCGTGGTCGGTGCTGGTGACGGTGCTCGATATCGGCTGGGGCGCCGTCCTTACTTCATTGGGCGCCACGGCCGGATATTTCGCTGCTAGGTGGACCTGAGCGGCATTTCCCTGAGCCAGATCGCCGGCACGATCGAAAGCGCCAGGATCAAGGTCGAGACCGCGTAGAGATGCGCAAAGGCGCTGCGGATCGTCGCCGCGAGCGATGAAGCGAGTGCCGGCGGAAGATGGCCGCCCAGCTCGTCGAGATGGAGGAGCGCCACGCCCGGATTGGGCCCCAATGCCTCGTGCCCCGGCACGGCAAGCGCGCCGCTCGCGAGATAGCCGATCAGAACCGTGCTCAGGAACGCGACGCCGAACGCGCCGCCGATCAATCGGAAGAACATGAGGCACGACAGCCCGATCCCGGTATCCTGCCAGTGCAGCGCGTTCTGCACGGCGATGGTGAGCGGCGAGAACTGTCCGCCCCAGGCGATGCCCAGAACGGCCGTCGCGACGATGTCGAAGGCGAGCGAGCGGCCCAATCCGACGAAGCCGATCGCGGCGCAGGCCAATGTGGCGATGATGCTCCCGGCCAGCGGAAAGATGCGGTAGCGCCCGGTGCGCGAGATGAGCGAGCCGGCCGCCGCCGAGCCCACGACCGATCCCACCGTGATCGGCATGAGGCGCAGCCCGATCTGGTCCGGCGACAACCCGGCCACGAGTTGGTAGTTGAGCGGCACCAGGATGATGAGCGCGGTCATCACGATCTGCACCAGGATGGTGATGAAGATCGACACGGTGAAGACCTGGTTGAAGAACAGCCGCAACGGCAGCATCGGCTCGGCCGCGACCCGCTCGCGCAGGATGAGCCCGAGCGTGAGGACAAGTCCCGCCGCGATCGGCGCCCATGAAGCGGGCGCGGTCCAGCCGCCGGCACGCTCGGCATTGCCGACGCCCAGGAGGATCGGCGTCGCCGACGCGAGGATCAACAGCGCGCCCCACCAGTCGATCGCGGCGATGCGCTCGGGCGCCTTGAGCCGCTTCAGGTACCGGCTCGTCAGCAGGTAGGCGGCGAAGCCCAAGGGCAGGTTGATCCAGAAAATCCAGGTCCACGACAAATCCTCGGCGAAGAAGCCGCCCAGGACCGGCCCGAGCGCGTTCGAGATCACGAACACGCTCGCGAAATAGCCCTGGTAGCGGCCGCGCTCGCGCGGCGGGATGATGTCGGCCAAGGCCGCCTGCGACACCGAGCGCAAGCCGCCGCCGCCAAGGCCCTGCAGCGCGCGGCCGACGATGAGCGCCGGCATCGACCAGGCGAGCGCGCACACGACCGAGGAGCCGACGAACAGCACGATCGACAGCAGCAGGATCGGCCGCCGCCCGTAGATGTCGCTGAGGCGCCCGTGAATGGGCGTCGTCACGGTTGAGGTGACGAGATAGGCCGAGACGACCCACGCCATCCCCTCCCAGCCGTCGAGGTCCTTGGCGATCGTCGAAAGCGCGGTCGCGACGATGGTCTGGTCGATGCTGGCGAGGAACATCGACAGCAACAGCCCCGACAGGATCGCCAGGATCTCGGGGCGCGTGAAGGTCGGCCGCTGCGGCTCCGCCGAAGTCACGCCTCTACGTCACCCCGCCACCAGCAGGTCCCACGGCAGGTCGTCGCAGCACTGGTAGCCGTCCGCCGTGACGATGAAGGTGTGGCCCAAGAACATGCCGAACATGCCGTCGGCGGTGATCGGCGTGGGCTCGGCCATGATGACCATGCCGGGTTTCATCACCTGCTCGAACGGCTCGGCATCGACATGGTCGTTGAAGACGTGCGGCCCGTCGGTGACGAGGTCGATGCCGTGCACGTGAATGGGGCGCGACTGCGCGCCCTTCTCGCGGAAGAACTGCGCGGCGCGGCGCAGGTCCTCGACCGGCTTGCCCGGGCCGATCTCGGCGACGATGCGCTCGAAGCCCGGCAGCGCGATCTCGTCGTAGAATTTGCGCACGGAGGGCGCCGGCGGGCCGACGCAGATGGGCCAGCCGATCTGCGCGCTGTAGCCGCGATAGCCGGCGGCGAGCTCCATGGTGATGACGTCGCCCTTCGCGAGCTCGCGGTTCGATGGGCGCGGATTGCCGAAGACGAGTGCCGGATTCTCGCCCGAGGTGGCGCCGATGATGCAGAAATCGATGTCGCCGCCGCCCTCGAGGATGGCGCCGCCGGCGGCGCCGCGCAGCTCGGCTTCGGTCACGCCGGGTGCCGCGCGCGCCATCATCGCCCGCATCGCGCGCTCGCACAGATATCCGGCCTTGCGGATGCAGTGCAGCTCCTCGGCGCTGTGCACCGACAGAAGCTCGTGCAGCCAGCCCTTGGTGAACACGAACTCGGCGCCCGGAAGTCCCGCCTTCAGCGCCTCGAACTGATTGACCGGCATATAGTCCTCGTGGCGCGGGTCGATCTCCATGAGGCCGATGCGGCCTTTCTCGAGCTTCAGCTCCTTGATGCGCTCGACCATCACCTCGGCGAAGCGCCCGCCGCGGCTCGAGCGCACGTCCTTCAATGCTGCGGCGGTTTCCTGGCGCACCGCCTCGATATGCGTGCCGCCCATCGCATAGACGAGCGTCGGATCGCCCTCCAAGGGCACGACCACATATGAGGCAATCGAATGCCATTCCCAGTGCCCCGACAGCCACAGCATCGCGCCGCCAAAGCTCCAGTGCGACGGCCCGCCCGGCGCGATCACGCAATCGAGGCGGCTCTCGCGCATCTTGGCGCGGAGCGCCCGGTAGCGCCGCGCATATTCCTGGGGCGAGAACTGCTCGTAGGCGGCATCGCGGAAATAAGGCGTGTTGCGCATGGTGTTGAACGCCGGGCCGTTGTCGAGCCGGGTCCTGAGCTCGTCCCAGGCAAGCGCTCGCGGCGGGCGCGTCGGCATCTCGTTCATGGAGTCTCCCCGAATCGTTTCCCACTGTCGTGCCGCGGGCCGCTTCGGTCAAGCGCACTGGACGCAGCGGGCGCGCGCTATAATCTCTTGCGCGGCGCGGCAGGAAAGGCGGGCGGCCATGAAGATCTTCATGTTCCATCTCATGCCCTACGCTTATCTCGACCTCGATTTCGACAAGCACTACCGCTCGTGCTGGGTGTTCCTGCCGAACAGCCATTACGATCCGAAGAAGGGGCACGAGCTCTACAACCGCTATCTCGACGAATTGGAGCTTGCGGCCGAGCTGGGCTTCGACGGCATCTCGGTCAACGAGCATCACCAGAACGCCTATGGATTGATGCCGTCGCCGATCGTCATGGCGGCCTCACTCGCGCGCCGCACCAAGACTACGAAGATCGCCATTTTGGGCAGCGCCTTCTGCCTGCGCGAGCATCCGCTGACCTTGGCCGAGGAGCACGCCATGCTCGACGTGCTGACCGGCGGGCGGCTCATCACCGGCATGGTGCGCGGCATCGGCTCGGAATATTACTCGCTCGGCGTCAATCCCGCCTTCTCGCTCGCGCGCTTCCAGGAGGCGCACGATCTTGTAGTTCAGGCGTGGACGCGCCCAGGCCCGTTCGCCTTCGAGGGCCGCTTCTATAACTTCGAATACGTGAATCTGTGGCCGCGCCCGTACCAGCAGCCGCATCCGCCGATCTGGTGCCCCTCGACCGGCAGCGCCGAGACGATCGAATGGGCAAGCCATCCCTCGCGCCGCTATGTCTATCTGCAGAATTACAGCCCGATCACGTCGGTCGCGCGCTACCTGAACCTCTATCGCGACATGGCCGAGACGAAGCACGGCTACACCGCATCGTCCGACCAGATCGGCTGGGCCGCGCCCGTCTATGTCTCCGACACGGACGCGCGCGCGCGCGCGGAGGCGGGGCCGCACATCGAGACGCTGTTCAACAAGCTGCTGCGCCTGCCGTTCGAGCAGCTTTTTCCGCCGGGCTATCTTTCGGCCGAGTCCAACAAGGCGATGCGCTCGCACAAGCGCACCATCACCGCGGGCGCCTTCACGGTCGATCAGCTGATCGAGCTCGGCATCATCCTGTGCGGCTCGCCCGACACGGTGCGCAGGCGCCTGGCCGAAAGCCACCGCATGCTGGGCTTCCAGAATTTTTTGGGCCTCATGCAGTTCGCGACATTGCCGCGCGACCTGACCGAGCGCAGCCTGCGCCTCTTCGCCGCCGAGGTGCTGCCCGCACTCCAGGGCCTCACCGACAAGGACTATGCCGGCAGGACGGCCACCGCCGCGGAGTGAGGCTAAGCCGCCTCCAGCAGCTCCGCGAGCGCGTCGGGCATGTCGAGCATCACGTCGTGCCCGCACGGCAGCTTGTGCACGACCCAGCCGGGATCGCTCTTGAGTCGTTCGTAGGTCGGCTCGAACGCAGGCGAGGGATAATCGGCGGCGCGGATATAGACTTTGCGCCGCACCGCGCGATAGGCCCCGGTGAGCTGCAGCCGCTCGGTGATGCAGGCGATCGGCTGCGGTGTCGTCTGGCGGTCGACCCATCCGCGGTCGCGCTCGTTGACGCGGAAGAACTCGGCCGTGGGCGGCGGCGTGGTGAGGCCCGCCGGCAGCTCGCGCGGCCGCAAATCCTGCATCGACTGGCCGCTTTCCGGCACGAACGCATCGAGATAGACGAGGCTGGCGATCCGCTCGGATATTTTGTCGGCGACGCCGGTCACGACCATGCCGCCATAGGAATGACCGCACAGCACCACGTCCGTCAGCTCCTCCCAGCGCATCAGGTTCACGACATCCGTGACGTGCGTCGAGAGGTTGACGCGCTCGTCGAGGAGATGCGAGCGGTCGGCAAGCCCGGTGAGCGTCGGCGCGAACACGCGATTTCCCTTCGCCGTGAGCCGGTCGGCGACGCGGCGCCAGCACCAGCCGCCATGCCACGCGCCATGAACCAGGACGAAATTCGTCTGTGCCATGGCACGATGCTAGCCTTGCCGCCTTGCTGCGGTCTAGAGTTTCGCGCGCTTCCAGGGGGTCACGCGATGCGACGGATGCTTCTCGCCTTCTTCCTCGTCCTCGCGGCGCTGCCGGCCCTTGCCGCTGAACCCGTGCCCGTCATCTTCGCGCTCCCGGCCTTCAGCCTCTCCTTCAGCTTCGAATATCTGGCCGAGGACATGGGCCTCTTTTCGAAGCGCGGCCTCCAGGTGCGGCAGGTCGTGCTGCCGGGCGTGGGCTCCATTAACGGCGTCATATCCGGCAGCGCCGAGTTCGGCGTCTCGTCCGCCACCTCGCTCACCCGGGCTGCGGCGCACGGCCAGAAACTCCTGGCGATCGCCGAGACGACCGACCGCATCATCGTGCAGGTGGTCTTGCGCAAGGAGCTTGCGCAGAAATTCGATGCGAAGATGCCGTTCGCCCAGCGCGGCGCGCTGCTGCGCGGCCGCACCATCGCCGTCGATTCGATCAATTCGCTGATCCATGCCTATGTGCGGCTCATGGCGGCGCGCGCCGGATTCAGCGCCGACGAGATCAAGATCGCCGTGATGCAGCCGCCCAACATGGAGGCGGCGTTCGATTCGCATCAGATCGACGGCTTCGCCATGTCGCCGCCCTGGCCGGAGAAACCGGTGCTCGAAGGGACCGCGGTCATGATCGCGAGCGGCCCCGACGACGAGCCCGCCGACCTCGTCCCCTTCGCCAACAACGTCATCCTGACGCGGCCCGACACGTGCGAGAAGAAGAAGCCGCTCTGCCTCGCCATCGGCCAGGCGAGCGCCGAAGCGATGCGTTTCATGAAGGAGCATCCCGCCGAATTGCTCGCGCTCTTGAAGAAGCGTTTCCCGACGCTCGACGACAAGCTGCTCGCGGCGTCGTTCGAGGTGATCCGCAAGATCACGCCCGTGCCGCCGCTCGTCAGCGAAAAGGGCCTCGACAATGCCGAGCTCTACAACGTCGAATCGGGCTTGATGAAGCCCGAGGAGAAGCTCAAATCCTATGCCGGCCTCTACACCGACGAGTATGTGAAGTAATGCTCGACCACGTCGTGGTGAACGTGCGGGATAGGCTGAGCGAGGCGGCGGCGCGCTACGAGGCGCTGGGCTTCACCTTGACCGAGCCCTCGCGCCACACGCTCGGCTCCATAAACCGCCTCGCCCTTTTCGAGGACCATTATCTCGAACTTTTGGGCATCGACCCCGACGCGGAAAAGCCGCGCGCCGAGCTATTAAACTCGCCCGAGGGCCTCAACGCCGTCGTCTTCGCGACCGACGATGCGGCTTCTCTCCACCGCGCGCTCGCTGCGCGCGGCGTGCCGGTCGCGCCGCCGCTCGATTTCTCGCGGCCTGTCGCGGGGGCGGGCGAGGCGCGCTTCCGCACCGTGCATGTCGCGGCCGACGCCGCGCCCTACGGCCGCCTTTATTTCTGCCAGCATTTCACGCGCGACATCGTGTGGGCTGCTGCCTCGCACGCGCACCGCAACGCCGCCGCCGCGATCGTCCGCATCCTGGTCGAGGTGCGCGATCCCGCTGAAGCGGCCGCGCTCTATCGCAGCCTGTTCGGCGACGCGGCGGTTCGCGCCGAGGGTGACGTTTACGTCGTGCCGCTCGGCCCCACGCGAATCGAGATAAAAAAAGCCGCGCACGACCGCATCGCCGCGCTCACGCTGCGCACGCACTCCCTCGCCGCAACCCGCCGCATCCTCGCCGCCATGGATTTTCGCGACGAGGGAAGCCGGCTCGTCGTTTCGCCGGAAGCGGCCTGCGGTGCGACGCTCGAATTCGTCGAGGAATGAGCCGTCACCCCGGCGGCTTGGCCGCGAATTTCGAACCGCGCACGCACATTTTGCCCTTCTCGTCCTGCCACAGTTTCTCTTCTGCGTGGAGCTGGCCCAGGGCGCGCGCCACCGCCTGGAAATCGTAAGCGGCAAAGCGCTCGGCGATGTCGGTGTAGTAGAGCGGCTCCTTGGCGATGAGGTCGAGGATCTGCCCGGCGAGCGCGCGCACCGCCGCGCCGTCGGCTTCATGGCCCGGCCGGTCGGATTTGCCGGCGACATAGTCGCCGATCTTCGCGCGCTCGGCATAGGCATAGGCGATGCGCTCGTAGCGCTCCTTCGGCACGTTCTCGGGAATGGTGGCATCGATGCCGATCTTGGCCGTGGTCGGCACGACCCCCACCGGCATGACGGCGAGGCTCGGATCCAAGGGCTTGCCGCGCGCGTTGGTCACGATCATCACGTCGCGGTCGCCCTGGACGCGGGTCGCGATCGCCCATTCGACATCGACCGGGTTCCACACGTCGATGTCGTCGTCCACCACCACGACATGCTTCAAATCCATCACCGAGAGCGCGGCCAGGAGTGCGTTCTTCGCCTCGCCCGCCTGTTTCTTGATGGAAATCACGGCGTGCCAGAAGGCGCAGCCGCCCAAGGTCACGTTGATGTCCTTCACCTGTATGCCCGCGGTCTTGAGCGCCTGGCGGATCGCGGCATAGCGCGTGGGTGCCGCGAGCCACGTGTTCTCCCACGGCATGTGCAAATTGTAGTAGATCGCGTCCTTGCGCTGCGCGATCGCCTTGACGCGCACCAGCGGGTTCCAGTGCAGGCCGCCCATGAGGCGCGTGAACTCGCCGAACCGCCCTTCGGGCCAGGTCCACCCCGTGGGCAGGATCTCCGCCTCGAGCACGATCTCGGCGTCGGCGATGCACGGCATGTCGATCGTGCGGCAAGGGGCGAGCGCCACCGGCTCGCCGCGCAAGGCGCCCGCGATCGCCATCTCGTCGACGCCGAGCGCCGCGCGATAGCCCGATCCCATGATCTCGTAGGGATGCGTGCCGATGCTGATCGAGATCGGGCACGGCCGCCCGGCACGATATGCCCGGTCGGCGAAAAGCCGCATGTTGTTGGGCGTGACCAGGTCGATGCCGGTGAGGTTTCGCTCCTTGACGATGAAGCGGTACATGCCGCTGTTCATGCCAAGCTCCGGATCGCGCGCGATGACGACGCCGGCGGTGATCATCGGCCCGCCGTCATAGATCGACGACATCGGAATCGGCAGCCGGTAGAGATCGACATCCTCGCCCAGCACCGTTACTTCGCGGTGGGGCGCGGTGTTGACCATGGTCGGCGCAATGGGCCGCGCGATCGCCGCCGCGAGCTTCTCCTCGATCTCGCCATAGCTCTTGCAGCCGAGCGACAAGGTCGCGCGTTCCTGCGTGCGGATGAGGCCCGACACGACCGGCATGTCGTAGCCGATCACGTTGTGGAACAGGAGCGCGGTCTCGGCCTGATCCACGAGCGTCGCGATGTGGCGGATATCGACCGGCTGCTTCAGATCGACGAGCTGCCGCGCGCCCCTGAGCCGCTCCAAGAATCCGCGAAAGCCTTCGTTCATCGCGCGACCGTAGCTGCGACCGCGCGGCGGCGCAATTCGTCAATCTTCCGCCGCGGTGCGCTGCGGCGGGGCAGGGGCGGCGCACGATTTGGCCGGCTGCGCGCCCTCGCTCATCAGGACGCGGTCGGAGAGAATGGGCGCCAGCGCCAGCGCGCCTTCGATATTGGTGTGCAGCACGTCTGCGAAATAGCGGTCGCCCGTGAGGCTCGTCGAAAGGTCGAGCACCGGCGTGCCCGGCCCGAGCTCGCGCTCGAGCTCGGAGACCCTGCGGGCGAATTTCGGCACCATCCACTGGTGCATCGGGTGATAGGGTGCGAGGAACAGGATGGGGGCGATGCCGCGCCGGCGCAGGTCGGCCACGAGCCGCTTCAGGCTCGCGACGTTGCCGGGGCGCGGGCGCCATTCGGCATAGCTCTGCCAATCGACGTGGCTGATCGCCTCCTCGTTCGTGGTCGCGTCGAGAATCCAGTCCTGATCGGGCTTTTGCTCGTAATAGAGCGCGCGCAGCGTCATCTCGTTGTTGAAAGCGTAAAGGTGCGAGAAGCCCGACCAGAAAAGCTGGCGCGGGTCGAGCCGCGCGAGAAGCTGGCGCGCAGCCCCGCCGTCGCGCGCGTAAAGCCGCATCTCGTTCAGAAGATCGGGCGCGTCGCCCACGTCCGACACCTCGATCAGCACCGCCTTGGGCGGCGCGTTGCGCGCGAGATAATCCTCGACCACGGCCTCGGCGATCTCGGTTAACATGCCGTTGAAGCCGGCGTTGAACACGCTCATGCACGTGTCCTTGCCGATCTCGGGCGCATAGACCGAATGGACCGCGCGCGAATCGCCAATGGCCAGAATGTCGGCGTCGACCCCGCCGCGATATATGCGCGAGAAGCGGAACTCGCTGCGATCGACGAGCCGGCCCAGCACCGCGCCGCCCGAACGGTCGCCGCCGAACAGGATCGCGATGACGAGCGCGAGATATGCCAAGGGTGCCATCCGCCGCATCTTCTCAGAACCGGAAATAGATGAACTGCGCGCCCGAGAAGGCGGCGCAGAGCGGGATCAGCCACAGCATGCCGAGCGCCACCGCCGTGCGGCCCCAGCGCTGACGCCGGTAGATGGCGCTCACCCGCGCGCTCTCGGCGGCGAGCTCGGCCATGACCAGGAGCAGGATCAGCATCAGCCCCTTCACCGCCGTGAACTTGAACGGCAGGCTCGCGAAGCTCCAGTCGCCCGCCGTGGCGATGCGCGCGAGGATGGTCAGCGCGGTGCCGAAATCGCTGGCGCGGAAGAACACCCAGCCGACCGCGACGAGCGCGAACACCAGAAGAACCGCCGGAACGCGCCGCACGATCTCCGGCACGCGCGGCACCCGCCACGCGCCCGGCCACGCCGCCGCGAGAAGGCGCTGCAGCACGAGATAGAGCCCGTGCAAGCCGCCCCAGACGACGAAGGTCCAGTTGGCGCCGTGCCACAGTCCGCCCAGCAGCATCGTCGCCATCAGGTTGCGGTAGGTGCGGCCGGTCCCGTGCCGGTTGCCGCCCAAGGGAATATAGAGATAGTCCCGTAGCCACGACGACAGCGAGATGTGCCAGCGCGTCCAGAACTCGCTGAAGCTCGCCGCGAAATAGGGCCGCCGGAAATTCGCCGGGAATTTGTAGCCCATCATGCGCGCAAGCCCGATGGCGATGAGCGAATATCCGGCGAAATCGCCATAGATCTGGAACGCGAAGAACACCACCGACAAGAGCAGCGCGAGCGACCCGTAGGCATAGGGCAGATCGAACATCGCCGACACATAGGGCGAGAGATTGTCGGCGATCACCATTTTCAGGAAATATCCGGTGATCGCGAGCTCGAGGCCCAGGAAGAAATTGCTCCAGCGGAAATGCTGCGTCCGCGCGATCTGCGGCAGGAGCCAGCGCGCGCGCACGATCGGGCCTGCGACGAGCTGCGGGAACAGCGAAATGAAGGTCGCGAAGGTCAAAAAATCGCGCTCGGGCGGGATGCGCCTGCGGTACACGTCGATCGTGTAGCTCATGCTCTGGAACGTGTAGAACGAGATGCCGGCCGGCAGCACGATGTGCAGGCTCGCCCAGTCGGCCTGCATGCCGAAATTCTCCAGGAGACGCGCGAGGCTCGTGGCGAAGAAGCCGCAATATTTGAAGAAGCCGAGATATGACAAATTGGCGGCGACGCTCGCTCCGACCAGAAACTTCCGCCGCCGCGGCGCGTCGCTCGCGGCGATGAGCCGGCCCAGCGTGTAGTCCACCACGGTCGAGGCCGCGAGCAGGAACATGAAGCGCCAGTCCCACCAGCCATAAAAGAAATAGCTCGCGGCCAGGGTGACGAGCCGCTGCCCCCGCCCGCGCATGAGGAAGAAAAGCGGCAGGAAGACCGCGGCAAAGACCAGGAAAACGAAGCTCGTAAAGATCATGGGAGGGCGCGAGGCTGCGGCGCTTGCGGCGGCTAACGCGCGTCCCCGCCCGCTCGTTCCACCCTGGCGCGAGGCGGCCATGCTCCCTTTCGCGGGCGCGATGGGGCAGGTAAAAACACCGCCACCATGGCCATGACCAACGCCGGCGCTCTCATCCGGCCCGGACGCGATCCGGGCAAGATCGCGATCGTCGATCTGGGCGGCGACGCGGGCCCGCGCGAAGTCTCGTTCGGCGCGCTCGACGCGGCTGCCAACGCCGTCGCCCGCGCGCTGCAAAAACGCGGCTTCGCGCCGGGCGAGCGGATCGCGATTTTGGCCGCGAACCGCGCCGAATATGTCGCGGCCTTTTTCGGCATCCTGCGCGCCGGTCTCGTCGCGGTGCCGGTCAATTTCAAATTCCCGCGCGAGACCGTGGCCTTCATCCTTGCCGACTGCGCGGCGCGGCTCGTCTTCTGCGACGGCGCGCGCCGCGCCGACTGCCCGCCGGGATTGCCCGCGATAACGTTCGGCGACGAGTTCGACCGTTTCTGCGACGCCGGCGATTTTTCCTCCGTCGCGCCCGAAGCGGACGAGCCCGCGCTGTTCCTCTACACTTCGGGCTCGACCGGGCGGCCCAAGGGCGTGGTGCTGTCGCATGGCGGGCAGCTCTGGACGGTCGCGACCCGGCTCGAGGCCGAGGATCTGTCGCAGCAGCGCTTCCTGGTCGCGGCGCCGCTCTATCACATGAACGCGCTGGCGCTGGCGCAACTCGCGGCGGCCGCGCACGCGACAGTCGTGCTCCTGCCGCAATTCGGGGCGCGGGCATATCTCGACGCCATCGGCCGCTTCCGCCCGACTTTCTTGACCGGCGTGCCGCCGATGATGGCGATGTTTTTGCGCGAGCGCGATCTTCTCGCGCGGACCGATTTCTCGTCGGTATCCGCGGTGCGCATGGGCTCGGCGCCGGTCGGCGCGAGCCTCATGGCCCAGCTCCGCGCGCTCCTGCCCAATGCCCGCATCGCCAACGCCTACGGCACGACCGAGGCCGGGCCGGTCGTGTTCGGGCCGCATCCCAACGGCCTCGCCACGCCCGAGACATCGCTGGGATATCCGCATCGAAAAGTTTCGCTCCGCCTTGCCGGCGGCGCGGACGAGGGCGTGCTCGAGATGAAATGCCCGGCGCTCATGCTCGGATATCACAACCGCCCGGACCTCACGCCCTTCACCGATGACGGCTATTACGTCACCGGCGACGTGTTCCGGCGCGACGCCGAGGGCTTCCATTATTTCATCGGCCGCGCCGACGACATGTTCGTGTCGGGCGGCGAGAACATCTATCCGGGCGATGTCGAGCGCATGCTCGAGCGCCATCCCGGCGTGGCGCAGGCCTGCGTCGTGCCGATCGACGACGAGATCAAGGGCCAGAAGCCCGTGGCCTTCATCGTCGCGAAGGACGGCAGCGCACCCAGCCCCGACGCGATCAAGGATTTCGCGCTCGCCCATGCGCCGGCCTATCAGCATCCGCGCTTCGTCTTCCTCATCGCGCGCATGCCGCTCGCCTCGACCAACAAGATCGACCGCGCCGCCCTGGCCGTTCTCGCCCGCGAACGCGTGAAGCGTCTATAATTTTCGCTATCCTCGCTTGAAATGTACGTAATGTACGCTATATTATGCGTACATCAAGCCAGGAGTCGCAGATGACATCGGACGCACAGATCGCGGCCAACCGCCGCAACGCCGAGAACAGCACCGGCCCGCGCACGCCCGAGGGCAAGGAGCAGTCGCGCCGCAATGCGCTGCGCCACGGGCTTGCCGCCGAGCATATTCTGCTCGTGGACGAGGACCCCGACGATTTCCGCCGCTTCAACGAAGCGATGCGGCAGGCGCTCGATCCGGTCGGCGAGGCCGAGGACGTGCTCGCCGACCGCATCGTGCTCGGCAACTGGCGCCTGCGCCGGGTGTGGCGGACCGAGGCCGCCGCGATCAACGAGGAAGCGATCCGCAACGCGCACGAGCACGCGCGCGAGGAGATGCGCGAGCACGTGCTGGCGGAATTGCGGGAAAACCCGCCCGAGCCGCCCAAAGACCGGAAACCGTGGGAGCCGCCGCCGACCCTCGCCTCCATCGCCTACGACGTGGTGCGCAACCTCACGAACGCGCAGATCGAGGAAGCGGTCACGTCGCAAGGCGACGCGCCGCCGCGGGCCGAGCGCGAGCCGCAAAAACCCGATACCCCGGCCTGGCCCGAGCAGCGCATGACCGCTCTCTCGCGCTACGAAGCCGCGATCGAGCGCGCCCTCCACCGCGCCACCATCGCGCTCGAGCGCCTCCAGGCCCGCCGCCGCGAGGCGGAAGCGGCCGCGCCCGAAGCCGCCATGCCGCTGACACGCCAGCAGCGCCGCGCAAAACGCAAATTCGCGGAACGAACCCAATTTGCGGCCCCGCCGCCGCGCCCTCAAGACGCGCAAAACGCGACCGCGCCGCCGTAACCCCCCACCCCAACCCTCCCCCTCGATGGGGGAGGGGGTTTTGCGCGAAATTTAATTGCGAATACAAGTAATCCCTCCCCCCCTTGAGGGGGAGGGCAGGGTGGGGGGTGCGCGCGCGCAAGATCGACCCACTCTCTGGCCTCGCGCGCCGGTCGCCGGTATCCTCGCCGCGGCCTGGAAGCAAAGGGGGGCAGCATGCGCTGGCGCAGAGTGGCTACGACCGTAATGTTCCTGGGGCTCGCGGCGCTGGCCGGGCCGGCGCGCGCCGCCGACAAGGAAGCGGTGACGCTCGCCTATCCGGCGCTCAGCGTCTCCTTCACGCTGCCCTATCTCGCCGAGGATTTGGGCCTCTTCGAGAAAGAGGGGCTCGAGGTCAAGCATCTCGACATCTCAGGGCTCGGCTCGATCAACGCGCTCATCTCCGGCAGCGTCGATTTCGCGCTCGCCTCGGGCCTGTCGCTGACGCGCGCGGCGGCGAAGGGGCAGAAGCTGATGGCGCTCGCGGCGCTGCACGACCGGCTCTTCGTGCAGATCGTGATGCGCAAGTCGATCGCCGATGCCGAGGGCTTCGATCCGAAGGCGCCGTTGGCAAAGCGCGCGCAGATCCTGAAGAACCACACGATCGGCGTCGATTCGATCAACGCCGTCAATCACGGCTATCTCCGCCTCATCGCCAAGATGGGCGGCATCGATCCCGACGATCTGAAGATCGCCGTGGTGGCGCCGCCGAGCCTGCCCGCGGCCTTCGATTCGAAGCAGATCGACGGCTTCTCCATGACGCCGCCCTGGCCCGAGCAGCCGCTGACGCAAGGCACCGCCGTCCTGATCGCGAGCGCGCCCGACGGCGACCCGCCCGAGCTTGTGCCGCTGGCGAACTCGGTGCTGCTGACGCGGCCCGACTTCTGCGCCAAGCGCGAGACCGCGTGCGAGAAGCTCGGCCGCGCCATCGTCGCCGCCTCGTTCGTCGTGAAGGATCATCCCGCCGAAGCGCTTGCCGCCCTCAAGAAGCGCTTCGCCGCGCTCGATCCGAAGGCGATGGAGGCGTCGTTCGAGGTGCTGCGCAAGATCACGCCGGTGCCGCCGACACCGTCGCTCGCGGCGATCCGCGCCAACGACACGTTCAACATCGAGGCCGGATTGATGAAGCCCGACGAGGCGCTGAAATCCTTCGACGGCCTCTTCACCGACAAATACGTGCACTGAGGAGACAGCCGATGGATGTGAGGCTCGACGGGCGCGCGGCGCTCATCACCGGCGGCAGCAAGGGATTGGGTGCGGCGATGGCGCGGCGCTTTGCCGAATCGGGCGCCGACGTGGCGATCCTCGCGCGCGGCAAGGAGGCGCTGGCCGAGACCGAGCGCGCGATCCGCGCATCCTCGCAGGTGCGCGTCCTCGCCATCCCGTGCGACGTAGCAAAAGCGGCCGAGGTCGCGCGCGCGTGGCGCGAGGCGGCAAGCGAATTCGGCAAGATCGACATCCTCGTCAACAATGCCGGCACCTCGCAGACCGGCAAGTTCGAGGAGATCACCGATGCGGTGTGGCAGGAGGATATCGATCTGAAACTCTTCGCCGCGATCCGGCTGGCGCGGCTCGCGCTGCCCGGTATGAAGGAGCGGCGCTGGGGCCGCATCATCAACGTCCTCAACATCGGCGCCAAGGCGCCGCGGCCGGGCTCGGCGCCCACCGCCGTGACGCGCGCCGCGGGCCTTGCCCTCACCAAGGTTTTGGCGGGCGAGGGCGCGCCCTACAACGTCCTCGTCAACGCGCTCCATGTCGGATTGATCGCGAGCAACCAGCATTTCGAGCGCATCAGCGCCAAGGGCGGCAACGTCGCGGCCGAATATCGCGAGATGGGCAAGCGTGTGCCGCTGGGCCGCATCGGCGAGGCCGGGGAATTCGCCAACATCGCCTGCTTCCTCGCATCCGACGCCGGCAGCTACATCACCGGCACGTCGATCAATGTCGACGGCGGCATGTCGCCGGTGGTGTGACAATGAAGCGCAGCACCGACCGCATCCTCACCACCCACGCCGGAAGCCTGCCGCGCCCCGCCGATCTCGTGGCGATGCTCGGCGACCGCAACGCCGATCCCGCCGCCGTCGCGGCGCGGGCGAAAGACGCCGTCGCCGACATCGTCGCCAAACAGATCGCGCTCGGCCTCGACATCATCGACGACGGCGAGCAGGGCAAGCCGAGCTTCGTCACCTACATCCACGACCGGCTCGGCGGCTTCGAGCCGCGCGGCGTGCGCCAGTCGCCGTGGGGCGGCTCGCGCGAGTACCGCTCGTTTCCGGAATATTACGAGGCGCAGGCGCGCGCCAACACCGGCGGCTCGGGGAACGCCGTGCAGCTCGCCTGCACCGGCCCCGTCACATATCGCGGCGATGCCGCCCTCGCGCGCGACATCGAGACGTTCAAGGCGGCGCTCGCCGGGCGGCGCTATGGCGAGGCCTTCATGCCGGCGATCTCGCCCGCCAACATCGAGGACCGGCACACCAACGCGTACTACAAGACGAGCGAGGAATATCTCTTCGCGATCGCCGACGCGATGAGCCACGAATACCGCGCCATCGTCGCCGCGGGCTTCCTGCTGCAGATCGACGACCCCAGGCTTGCGACATATTACGTGGTCACGCCCACGGCCTCGATCGCCGACGTGCGCAAATGGGCCGCCTTGCGCGTCGAGGCGCTGAACCATGCGCTGCGCGACATCCCCGAGGACCGCGTGCGCTATCACACCTGCTACGGCATCAACATGGGGCCGCGCATCCACGACATGGAATTGAAGGACCTCGTGCGCACGCTGCTGCGGATCAAGGCCGGGGCCTATTCGTTCGAGGCCGCCAACCCGCGCCACGAGCACGAATGGAAAGTCTGGGAGAGCGTCAAGCTGCCGGCCGGCAAGTCGCTCGTGCCGGGCGTCATCTCGCACACGACGGTGCTGGTCGAGCATCCGGAAGTCGTGGCGCAGCGCATCGTGCGCTACGCCAACACGGTCGGGCGCGAGAACGTGATCGCCGGATCGGATTGCGGCTTCGCCACCTTCGCCGGCTCCCAGGAGGTGCACGCCTCGATCGTCTGGGCGAAGCTCGGAGCGCTCGTCAAGGGCGCGCGCCTCGCGAGCAAGGAATTATGGGCGGCGCGCAAGCCCGCCCGCGCCCGGCCGAAACGGGCGGCCAAGCGGCCCAAGCGACGCAGGGCCGGCTGACAATCATTTACCAAGTCTGATCGCTCCGGCCGCATCCGCGTAAACCGCTGGTTAATACGCTGTAGCTAAGGTCTGGCAGGTTGGTGGAGAGCCTGGTTGCCGATTACAAACGACCAATATCTGCGCCCGATGCTCGATTCGGGCTCCTCGCGGGTTTTCAACTGCTGCGAGCGGTCGCGCAAGCTGATGCAGGAACAGGCACAGGACCCGTTCTTCTTCCGCCTGCCGAAGATGCACGGGCTCGTGCTCATCAAGGAGCCCGTGCTCGAATCGCGGCGCGATCCCGGCAGCCCGATCGTCACGACCAAGCTCTACCTGCCCTATAACCAGGACGACGTGTACGAGGGCGGGCGCTCCATCTATTTCAACGATCCGCGCCTCCTCGACATCCTGAACGACCTGTTCGGACTGGGCGGCACCGCCAAGGCCGAGGCCGACCTCGACCACGATCTCAAGGTGCTCGACATTCTCGACCGGCTGCCGTCCCTCGACGGGTTCCTGATGCGCGACGCGCTCGAGCTCGACGGCATCGCTGCCAACGAGAACTATTTCGAAGTGTCGGGCGCCGAGCGCACGCTGATCTACGAATATGTCCGGCGCAAGTTCGAGCCCCTGGTGCGCGCCGCGTGCGAGGAAGAGGCGACGCTCTCGAACAAGGTCAACCAGCTCATCGACAAGATCTGGGAAGCGAAGGACAAGAAGGCGCTCGATCCCTTGATCCGCGCCTTCCGCTTCCCCGACGAGGAGGCGCTGCAGATCTTCGCCTCGTGGAAGGGCATCAATTTCTACACCTACGAATATTATCGCGGGAAGCAGCGGCGCGAGCAGTTCGCGCTGTGGCTCAAGGAGCGCGCGCAGCCGCGCAATTTCGTCTCCAAGGGCGACCAGGACCACCTCAACATGATGCGGAGAACCGTGGTCGAGCGCTTCCGCGAGCACTGGAGCGCGGTCGAGAACATCGCACGCAAGTACGAATCGCTCTATGCGAATTTCCTGCGCGTGCCCGAAGGCGTCGGCGAGTTCCTGGACTTCCTGCGCAAGTCGCGCGAGATCTATTGGCGCATGGGCGACACGCTGAGCAAGCTCAACCACGCGATCTATTGCTGGGACTCGCTCACCACCGGCTTCGTCGAGCGCCGCCTTCCGGCCGACAAGCTGACCTATCTGTTCGAGACCATGCAGCTCGTCCTCACCGGCTCGGAGCGCGTCGAAACCGCCGTCGTGTGGAAGTAGCTAGTCCGCGGCCCCCGTCGCGATGAAGTCGGGATTGCGGAAATCGGGCTTGCCGTAGGCGAGCGGCGCCCCTTCGAGCGTCAGCACCCGGCCGCCCGCCGCCTCGAGCACCGCCTGGCCCGCCGCCGTGTCCCATTCCATCGTCGTGCCGAAGCGCGGGTAGTAGTCCGCCTCGCCTGCTGCCAGCAGGCAGAACTTGGCGGAACTTCCCATGACGCGGCGCGAAGCATTCGGCAGCGTCGCGACATAGGCGGCGATGCGCCGCTCGTCGGCGTGCGAGCGGCTGTGCGCCACGACGGCGCCGGTTGGCGGCGCGCGGCGCGCGGCGATCGCGACCGGCGGCGCGTCGCCCGCCTGGCGCGTCGCGGTGCCGGGGCCGCACGCGGCATAGAGCACGCCCTGCACCGGCAGAAGCACGACGCCGAGCACCGGCCGGCGGTTCTCGACGAGCCCAATATTGACGGTGAACTCGCCGTTCCTCCGGATGAACTCGCGGGTTCCGTCGAGCGGATCGACGAGCCAGAAGCGCTGAGGCGCGGCGCCCGCGCCTTGCGCGGCGGTCTCTTCCTCGGCGATCACCGGGATCTCGGGCGCCTCCGCGCGCAGCCGCGCCAGAATGATCGCCTCGGCGCGCTCGTCGGCGAGCGTCACCGGCGTGCGGTCGTCCTTCTGCCGCACCGTGAACTCGCTGCCATAGATCTCGAGGATCGCGAGCGAAGCCTCGCGCGCGGCGCGGCAGGCAAGCGCCAGGAGCGCACGGCGATCCGCGCTCATCCGATCTGCCGTGCAACCAAGGGCCCCACCGCATTGGCGACGGCGAGCGGCAGGCGCTGCCACGTCGCGATCATCAGCCGGTACTTGGGATTGAGCGGATTGATTTCCGGCAATTCCGCCTTCGTGACGAGCTGGCATTCATAGTGGAGCGGCTCGGGGGAAAAGCCCCAATAGGTCTTGTAGTCGTAGGAGCCGGTGCCGCGCTTGCTGCGGCCGAAATCGAAGATCGGCGCGTTCTTCGCCACCGCGCGCTCCATCGCGCGCCAGTACAGCAGATCGTAGGCGTGGAGCGGCCGCGCCTCGGGCGTGGCGCCGCCGTAGTATGGCATGGTGCGGTCCTTGAAGTAGAACGTCATGAGCGCGGCGACCGGCCCGTTCGGTCCGTGCACGCAAGACAGCTCCGCCGCCGGTCCGAACTCCTCGAGAATGGCGCGATAGAAGCGGCGCGGCAGCACCGGCGTGCCGAGATTGTGCAGGCTCTTGGCATAGACGCGATAGAACGCATCGAAATCGCCGCCGACCTCGACCTTGAGCCGCTTGTCGTCGAGCGCCTTGCGCAGATCCGCGCGCTTCTTGCGCGGGATGGCTTTGAGATTGGCCTCGCCCGACGACGCGAGAGTGCGGCTGAACGTGACATAGAGATCGGGTTTTTGCTGCCACCCCAAACCGCTCGGCGCCATGTGCCGGAGCTCGACGTAATCGACCGCAAGATCGCGGCCGAGCCGGATCGCCTCGTCGGCGAGCGCGCGGGCAGCCGCGGAATCGGCCGCGACGATGCCGCCATAGACGGCAAACCCCACCGACAGAAGCGCCGTGCCGAACATCCTGGAGCGCACATGCGTCAGCGGCAGCACGCCCGCGAGCCTTCCGCCGCGCCAGGCGCAGAGATAACGACTCGAATGGCCGAGCCCCCGCGCCACCACGCGGCGCCAGGCGAGCCGGTGAAAGAACGTGGCATCGGGCGCCGCATCGATGAACGCTTCCCACGCGGGTTCCTCAGCCTCGGCGAGTGGACGGACTTCGGCCGGCGCGGGTTCGTCGCCGCACACCTTATCAACTGCCTCGCGCATGGATCTCTTGCCGTTGACTTAACAACTATGGCACAGGCGGCGCGTGAACTCACGGAAAACCCGCTTTGTTTTCCTTGACACTGCGGTGCGAATTTCTCACTGTGGGCCTGATATTCCATGCAAGATAAGCAGTTCGCGCCTTAACCCATTCCCGATGCTGCAACGCACGAACTCGATGAGCGTCATCGTTACCGGCGCGGCCGGCTTCATCGGCTTTCACGTGACGAAAGCGCTGATCGCGCGCGGCGAGGCCGTTTGCGGTCTCGATAACCTTAACAGCTATTACTCGGTTGCACTGAAGCGCGCGCGCTTGGCCGAGCTCGCGCGTTTTCCCGGCTTCACATTCGAGGCGATCGACGTCGCCGACCGCGAAGCTGTGGCCCGTGTCTTCGAACGGCACGCCGATGCAACCGCCATCGTCCATCTCGCCGCACAGGCAGGCGTTCGGCATTCGCTGATCGATCCCTATGTCTATGTGCAGGCGAATGTCATGGGTCAGATCGTGATCCTCGAGGCGGCACGGCGTCTCTCGCGTCTCGAGTGCCTCGTCTACGCGAGCTCCTCCTCGGTCTATGGCGGCAATAGGAAGCAGCCCTTCTCGGTCGCGGACCGGGTCGACGATCCGGTCTCACTCTATGCCGCAACGAAGCGGTCCGCCGAGCTTGCCGCGGTTGCCTATGCGCACCTGTTTGGCATCAGATCGGTCGGGCTCCGGTTCTTTACCGTCTACGGGCCCTGGGGACGGCCCGACATGGCGGCCTATATCTTCACCGACGCGATCCTCGCCGGAAGGCCGATCCAGGTCTTCAACGAGGGTCGCATGGCGCGCGATTTCACCTTCATCGATGATATCGTCTCCGGCACGCTCGCAGCCCTTGATCGGGGACCGCCCGCCGGAGCGCGCCATGCACTCTACAATCTCGGCAACCATCGGCCGGTGAAGCTCCTGCGATTTGTCGAATTGCTCGAGGAAGCGCTCGGCAGCAAGGCGGAGAAGCGCCTGATGCCGATGCAGCCGGGCGATGTCGAGGAAAGCTTCGCCGACATCGATGATGCGCGGCGTGATCTCGGATTCGAGCCGAAAACGCCGCTCGAGATCGGGATTCCGCGCTTCATCGCATGGTACAAGAGCTACCACAGGATTTCCTGAGAGGGCAGAATGGCAAGCGAACGCGGATTTGCCGTCATGGGCCTCGGATATGTCGGACTTCCCGTGGCCCTGGCGCTGGCGAAGAAATTCGCGCCGGTGTGGGGCTTCGATATTTCCGAACGTCGCGTCCGCGAACTCCGCGAGGGGTACGACCGGACGCGCGAGGCATCGCAGGACGAGCTCAAGTCCACGAAGCTCCACCTCACTGCCCGCGCGGAGGACATTGCCGAAGCGAGCGTTTTCATCATCACGGTGCCGACCCCGATCGATCGCGAGCGCCGCCCCGATCTTCGCCCGATCATCGGCGCCTGTAACACGCTTGGGCGCGTGCTTCGCAAGGGCTCGGTCATCATCTTCGAGTTGACGGTCTTTCCCGGGCTCACGCGCGATATTTGCGGTCCGCGCATTGCCGCCGAATCCGGGCTGCGGCAGGGAATTGACTTCAAGCTCGGCTATTCGCCGGAACGAATCAATCCGGGCGACCAGGTGCATCGTCTTGAGACCATAACCAAGGTCGTGTCGGGCGAAGATGCAGAAACGTTGGAGCGCGTCGCTGCCGTGTATGAGGCTATCGTTCCCGCGGGCGTGCACCGTGCCGGGAGTATCGAGGTAGCCGAGGCCGCCAAGGTGATCGAGAACACGCAGCGCGACCTCAACATTGCGCTCATGAACGAGCTCGCGATCATCTTCGATCGGCTCGGCATCCCGACGAGCGAGGTTCTGAAGGCGGCCGGCACGAAGTGGAATTTTCTGCCCTTCACCCCCGGGCTCGTCGGCGGCCATTGCATCGGCGTCGATCCCTATTATCTCACGGCCCGGGCCGAGGCCGTGGGATACTATCCGCAGGTCATCCTGTCGGGCCGCCGGATCAATGATGGCATGGGCGCCTTTGTCGCCCAGCGGCTGATAAAGCTGCTGATTGCTGCCGGGCGTCCCATCAAAGATGCGCGGATCGGCATTCTCGGCCTCACCTTCAAAGAGGATGTGCCTGACCTTCGCAACAGCCGCGTGCCGGACATCATTGCGGAACTGCGGGGCTTTGGCATCCTTCCCATGGTGCACGATCCGATGGGCGATCCGGGGGAGGCGCTGGAGGAGTGCGGCGTCGCTCTCGTCGGCGCCGAAGAGTTCAAGAATCTCGACGGGCTCGTCTATGCCGTGCCCCATCGCCGCATCAAGGAGCGGGGCGATGGGTATGTGCTCGCCATGTTGTGCGAAGGTGGGGTGGTGCTGGACGTGAAATCGTCGATCGCGCGCGCAGCGGTTCCGCCGGGCTTACATTACTGGGCGCTTTGACGAGTTGATGGAACCATTTGGCCGGCCGTGCGATTTACCGGCCTAGCCATGGCACACGCTAAGCGCGCCTCCTCGTTCGTCGGTCGGAATGCGGCCCCATCGAGCGAGCGGCTGCCGGTTAGGACATGTGTCTTAACGATCTTTGGCATCAGCCTTTTTCTTTGGATTGTCGTGCTGTCCCTGGCCCTGCGGTTCAGTGGCTGATCCGGTCGCGATCAGTCGCGGACCTCGCCCGAATCCGACATCTCGTCGAGAAGCTCCCGAAGTTCCTCGCCGAGTTCCGTGCGCTGTTCAGCCGAAGGCGCGGCAACCGGCAGCCGCGCTTGTTCTTCGAGCCGCACCGCGGCGGCAAGATCCCCGAGACCGGTGCCCATTGTCTGCAAGGCGTCCGCGAGCTCGCCCCAGCGCTCGACCATGGCGTCCACGATCTCTTTCTGGCGCAGCTGAACCTCAGAGGAGCGAGTCTCGGTAGCGATGGTGAGCTTCATGTGCTCAGCGACCGGCTCGGCTAGGTTTTCGATCTTTGCTGCAAGCTCGGTGAGCGCCGCACGGAGTGTTTCGACCGTATCTGCTGCGGCTGTCTCGGCGCGCTCGGCCGCGCGCGTGATCGCGTCGATCCGGACTGCCAAGGCTTGCGAGATTTTATCGACGATGCCGCTCTGACGCGTATTCAGAGCATCGATCAAGTGCGCGAGACGGTTGACCGCCGCGACAAACTTATCGCTTTGCGCTGCCCCGGTCGCGGCAATGCTTGCCGTCGGCGAAGGGAGCGGCAATGTCTCCTTAGGCGCCTCCGATGTGGCGATGAGTTCGGTCACTGTGAGCACCAGCCGGTCGATGGCGCGCTCGATGAGCAGCCAAGCGACGACCGTGCCGGCGAACAACAGGCAGGCAGCAAACGCGTCGATGCGCAATGCGGCATCGATCCTGACTGGAGGCGTGGCAGTCAGGCCGGGCGCAAGGACGAGCGCGGCTGCGGCGAGCGCAAGCGTCACCGCCTGCGCTGCCATCAAACGCCTCGAGAAGATGCGCCAAACGTCGGATCGCACGATCCGTGATACCACGAACGGCATGATCGCGAAGTCATCGCGGGCGATCGCCCCGGCAAGCGTCGCAAACGCCGTGCCCGCAAGCGCGGTATGCCAAGCTTCAGGCAGTCGGAGCTTGGCCTCACCCCCCTCTGCAAGCCGGCTCTGCATGCTCAGCAAATCATAGACGGCGGTGGCCGCAGTCAGTGCTGCGGAGAATACCGAGTAGAGGACGAGGCAAAGAACGCCAGGGCCTCCCGCTGCCGCAAGGGTGAGAGAAAGGGCATTCGCCAGTGACGATGGAGCGGCATGCGCGATCGCGCCGGTTACAGCGGCGGTCGCCGCCAAGGCGGCGCCGAGGCTTGCGCCAATGATCAACGAGAGCTTCACGAATACGGGCCAGCCAGATGATCCACTATCACGGTAGCATAATCCGGTGGCGACCGTTGCACCCCAATGTCGCTCATGCCAGGCATCGACAGGACAGGTTATCCACGCCGAATTCACAGGATAGAACCCGGTTATTCACGGAAAAATACCGGCTTGCGGCCGGCGCGAACGACAAGATCTGCCGTCACGCTGTTAATCTTAATATAGCGACGTTCAGAAGTTCTAAGGATTCCATATCGCAATCCAAGACCTTAACAAATATTAACGCCGATTCCTTACAGTCACATTAAGGTAATGTTCCCCCATCGTTCATGATAAGGATTTGCGAACAGTTGAATTTTGGCTTGGCCCGCTAAACTGATTATGATATAAAAACTCCACAAACTAAATTGAAGAACATTTTGGCGGCGCATGACCCATTGGGGACAAAATGGGCACCGCCGTGGGGTAGGCAATGTTAAGAGTCCGGGGGCTTTACGTGCCCGTCCGCACCCTCGCGCTCCTGTTGAGCGAAGTCCTCGCCGTGTCGCTGGCGTTTTACCTGTTCGTGGCTCCCACCAACGGCTATCTCATCGAGACCGGCGCGCCGGCCGGGCTGTCGGCCCAGTTCTCGGTGGTGCTGGCCGCCCTCACCATCATCACGATGGTCGCGGTCGGGCTCTATAACTACGAAGCCTTCGTTGACTATCGCGCCATGTTGGCGCGGATCGTGCTGGTGCTCGCGCTCGAGTTCCCGGTGATCCTGGTCGCGAGCTTCCTCTACCGCAATTTGGTGTGGCCGGCGGCGCCGCTCTGGTCCGGATGGTATCTGAAGGCGATCCTCGCACTTTTCGCCTGCCTCCTCATCACCCGCGCCCTGTTTCTGCTGCTCGCCGATTCGCGCGCGCTGATGCGCCGCGTCGTGGTGATTGGCGCCGGCGACCGGGCGAGCCGCATCAAGCAGCTGGCCGAGCGGGCGGGCGGCGGGCATTTCATTCCGGCGGCCTTCATCGCCGCGCCCAACGATTCGCGCCGCATCGAAGATTGTGCGGTGGCGCTCAGCGACTCGTTCGATGCCGAGGCGCTCTACCGCTTCGCCCAGCACTGCGGCGCGACCGAGATCGTCGTGGCGACCGACGACCGGCGCGGGCTTCCCGTCCACCCGCTGCTCGGCTGCAAGGCGCGTGGCCTGACGATCACCGAGTTCCTGTCATTCTGCGAACGCGAGAGCGGGCGGGTCGATCTCGACGCCCTGCAACCGAGCTGGCTCATCTTTTCCGACGGCTTCCGCATGAGCTGGATGGCACGCACCGTGAAGCGCCTGTTCGACGTCGCGGTGAGCGCAGCGATGCTGGTGCTGACGCTGCCGCTGCTGTTGCTGACGGCGCTCGCCATCAAGCTCGCGGACGGCGGCAGTGTGATTTATTCGCAAGAGCGGGTCGGCCTCTTCGGGCGCCCCTTTACGCTCTACAAGTTCCGCAGCATGCGCGAGGACGCCGAGCGCCATTCGAGCCCGCAATGGGCGGCGCGGCGCGACCCGCGCGTCACCCGCGTCGGCGCCGTCATTCGCAAAGTCCGAATTGACGAGCTGCCGCAGCTCATCAATGTGTTGAAGGGCGAGATGAGTTTCATCGGCCCGCGTCCCGAGCGGCCCTATTTCGTCGAGCAATTGGCCCAGAAAATCTCGTTCTACAGCGAGCGTCACGCGGTGAAGCCCGGCATCACGGGCTGGGCACAGATCAATTACCCTTATGGAGCCTCGCTCGAGGATGCGCGGAATAAGCTCTCCTACGATCTTTACTACGTGAAGAACCACACCTTGCTGCTTGATCTCATCGTGCTCATCCAGACCGTGCGGGTGATCGTGTTCCCGGATGGAGCTCGATAAACTGCTGCGGTCGCGTTGCCGATCCGGCGGCGCCGGTGGAAATTCAACGTCCCGCATAGGATAATGGAGCATCCGGTAGGAACTGCGCCGGTCGCCCTGGGGTGACGCCACACGGTGGTCCGGCAAGGCGATGGGATCATGGACGCCTCGGCTGAAAGCTTCATGCAAGCTGCGATCGCGAGTTCGATCGCTGTTCTCAATGGCCTGCTGGCGGACAGCGCTCTGCTCGCGTGCGTCGGACGGTCAGCCGAAATTTGCGCCGCCGCTCTCACGCGCGGCAACAAGGTCATGTTCGCCGGTAACGGCGGCAGTGCCGCCGACGCGCAGCATCTTGCCGCGGAACTCGTGGGCAGGCTGAGCCGCGAACGCTCGGCACTTCCGGCCATCGCCCTAACGGCGGATAGCTCCGTTCTAACCGCGCTCGGCAACGATTACGGATTCGAGGAAGTGTTCAGCCGCCAAGTCGAAGGACTCGGCGCGCGCGGCGACGTGCTCGTCGCCATATCGACCTCGGGGCGCTCAAAGAATATTTTGCGTGCGCTCACGGCTGCGCATGGCAAGGGAATTATCGCCATCGGGATGACGGGCTCCGGAGGCGGCGACATGCGCGCGCTGTGCGAGTCTTGCCTCTGTGTTCCCGCGCACGACACCCAAAGGATCCAGGAGGCGCATATCGTGCTGGGCCATATCATCTGCGGCCTCGTCGAGCGAGCGATGTTCCCGGCAGCGCAGGACCGCGTGTCCCCTCGATGACGGGCGGAAGCCGCGCGCTTCTGCTGCGCCGCGATGGCGTCGTGAACGTCGATGCCGGCTACGTCCACCGTATCGAGGATTGGCGCTTTGTCGATGGCATTTTTTCTGGCCCGCGCCTTCGCATCTTGCGGCTTTGGCATCGTGATCCTCACCATACCATCCGGGGTTGGCCGCGGCCTTTACCGCGACGACGACTTCACCGCTCTCATGGATTGGATGAAGGCGGAATTAGCCAGGAAACGGCGCGCCGCTTTCTGCGGTTCAACATTGCCCGTATCATCCTACCGAGGGTACTGGGTGTTACCGGCGTCGGAGTAATTGGCACAAGCCCGAACCGGGCATGTTGCTGTAGGTGGCCGGGGATCTCGACCCCGATCTCGCACGATCTTGGTGCGCCGGAAATCGCATGAGCGATATCGAGGCGGGACGATCGGCACGCGTGGGTCGGCTCGTGCTGTTCGACCCCGCGGCGGGCGCATTGGCGCAGTGCGAGGATAATTGGGTTGTGCCAAGTCTCGGCGACATCGCCAAATTGCTGGCGGAGGCGGAGGCGGAGGCGGAGGCGGAGGGGCTCGATCCGGCTGAAGCAGTCCGCATTGAAAATTCGAGGCCGAAAGGGTCTTGCATTCGGTAGGGTCGCGAATGGCGTCGCGACGCAATGCGTCCCAAAGCTCGGGCAAGAGGTTGCGAAATTGTGATGAGGCTGGCGCGGCTCAGCAACGCCAGCCTCGCCCGGAGAGAGCTGTCATTGTTCCGTTCGGGCGATTAATATGCGATAAGATTTAACATGGCACGCGGCAAGTGTCATCCGAAAGCACGTGTATTGGGCCGGCCCACTGGCCGGGCCTGCGGCGTTTTGCTGGGCGTCTTGAGCGGGTCTGCGCCCGTTGTTGCGATGGCGGGGGTCATCCAGCCCGACGTGACGGTGATCGAGGATCGCCTGCCTGGAAACCTTGGCCGAACGCTAATGTCGGGTCTTGACGGCAGCGCACGAGGAATCATCGACACCGACGTCAATGCCGGCTCCGGGCGTTCCGCCCTCGCTGGTGCGTACGAGGACGACGCGTTTCGCCTCTCGCTGGAAGCGGTCGACGGCCTGCTGATCACGGTCAATCCGTCCGAGCGCGGAACATCGATGAGAGACATTCTCCGGCAGCTGCCCGAAAGAGAGATCGCCTTGCTGGCTTGGCCTGATCGTGCGGTCTCGTCGCCGCTGATTCCCGATCTTGATCTGAATATCGTGACGGAGCTCCTCGACGCCGAACTCCCGCCCGTGGCCGCGCAGGAATTGATCGTTCTCAGAGACGCCTATATCGACTTCAAGAGCAATTTCGGATTCGGCGGCTTTGGCCTTGCCGGGGCGTACGCGGAATCCGCCGCCGACGACGCGGACTCAGAATTACGGCGTGGCCTGCTGGATGGCGCCGAGCCCGATACAGGACCGAAGATCAGCCTGCTCCATGTCCTTTGGGCACGAGTGATGACGTTTCTCAAGAGTGGCTTCGGATTTATCCTCGTGTTCTTCGCCGGCGCGTATGTCGCGATACGGATTCTGGCAAGGATCGCCTCCGCGCTGGAGTCGCTCCAGGCACGTCGCAACCGCGTCTAGGCGCAGGCCTGGAGGGCGGGAGAGCTCTGCCGGGACCGGAGGGAGGCTCGAGCCGAATCTTAGCATCGGCGCCGTGCATGCAAGGGGTTGCGTAGATGGAATTTAATTCTTGAGACATGTCGCGCCTGTTCTTATTCTGGAGACTTGTTGACCTTGGGGCACCGCTGCCGGCGGGCGCACTCACTTCATTGAACAATCACCCGTCTCGAGAGAGGCCGGCTTGACATGCTGATCGAAGACGTCAAGACAACGATTTGTCGCATTTTGCAGCTGGGGGAACGATCGAAACATATGGACGCTGAAAGCGGGCTTTTCGGCACCATCCCCGAATTTGACTCGATGGCCGTGGTCAACGTCGTAGGCGCACTCGAGGAACGATTCGGCATCACCATCGAGGACGAGGAGATAACTGCGGATACCTTCCAAACGGTCGGAAGCCTGACCCGGTTCGTCGAAAGCAAGCTGGCCGGCTGAATAGGGCCGGACCTTTACGATGGAGCCCGTTTTCATTGATGGATCAGCGGGGCGATTGTTCGCGGTCTATTTTCCGCCCGCTGGAACCGTACAGGCCGGCGTCATCTATGTTCCCCCATTTGCCGAGGAGATGAACCGATCGCGCCGCATGGCCGCCCTCGGGGCACGGCGTCTTGCAGCCATCGGAGTGGGCGTCCTCGTGCTGGACCTTTTCGGCACAGGAGACAGCGGTGGCGCATTCCGGGATGCGAGTTGGGCGATCTGGCTCGCCGATGTAGAGTCCGCAGCTGCGTGGATGCGGCGACGCATGGGCCGAATTTGGCTGTGGGGCTTGCGCCTCGGAAGCATGCTGGCCATCGCGGCTGCCACTCGTCGGCCGCGCGATTACGAGCGATTGTTGCTGTGGCAGCCGGTGATCGACGGAAATGCCACCTTGACGCAGTTTTTGCGTCTGCGCATCGCGGCGGAGTTTGGTGGAAGCGAGATCGTCAAGACGGACCGACTGCGAGCTATGCTCGCCGCGGGAGAGCAACTCCAGGTGGCCGGTTATGAACTGTCGCCGAGGCTTGCCCACGACCTTTCCCAGCTGCGTATGGTGGATTTCGAATTGCCGGCCGGCCTTAATATCGATTGGCTTGAGGTTGGCATGCACCAGGGGGATGACATTGCCCCGCCAAAGCGGCGCGTGCTGGACCATTGGCGTCGGAGCGGCATTGCCGCCTCGTCTCGAACAGTGGTCGGCGAGCCGTTCTGGCAAACGCAAGAAATCACGCTCGCGCCGGAACTCTTGCGCGCGACCGAAGATCTCTGTGAGGCTAGCCTCGCCTGACGCAAACACGACACATTGTTTGCGCGGCGCCGATTCCGGAGAGTGACCCATGGGCGCATTCGTCTTGCTGCGCCGAGACACACTGAAGGAGCGGGTCCTCGAGAACCGAGTCCTCGCGAGCTTCGAGCGCCAGGGTTTCTCGAGTCCGGTGAGGCGGATCACGCCTCAATGGACGATTTTCCGCATTTCCCAAATATTCGAGTCAGCGGCCTCACGTCTTCGAGTGTGAGCGCGGCTTTGCCATTTGTACGGGCACGCTTCTCGTCCGCGACACTACCTTGCCGCGTTTCCTCGAGCATCTTCTGTCGATCGACGACGGCGCGATCCCTTGGAACGCGATGAATGGCAGCTTTTGCGTCCTGCGCTACTGCGAAGGTCGCCTCACTCTGCTGCCCGACAAACTAGGCCTCTACAAAATCTACCGCGACGAGAGCGGAAGCGTGATTTCGAGCTCCTTTCTCGGCGTGCTCGAAACGGTGGAGCAGCTGCGGCCCGATCCCCAGTCCATTTACGAGTACGTGTTTCAAGGCGCGACATATGACGGACGCACCCTTTTCGATCAAGTGCGGCTGTTGGAGAGACGCGCGATTTTCCATCTTGGCAGCACGATTGCGGCGTGCCCGCTGCCGGACGATCTTTGCGACGGTCCCGACTGGTCGAGCTTCGATGACCACCTCGCGCGCGCACACGATGCTCTAAGAGTGATCTTCCGCAGTATCGTCGCCGGTTTCGGCGACGCGATCGATACCGCGCTCTCAGGTGGTTTCGATTCCCGCCTCATCCTCGCGTTGTTACGGGAGCAGCGGGCAATGCCGCGAATACACGTCTATGGCGCGTCAACGGATCCGGACGTCCGGATCGCGAAAACGATCGCGGCCGGCGAGGGTATCCTCATCGAGCACGTTGACAAGAGCGCTGCGACTCCGCCCGATGCCGACGAATTCCGCGACCTTGTCGTCCGGAATTTCATGCGCCTCGACGGCTACCCGGCCGAAGGGATCTTCGATAATGGATCGGACGTGGCGACACGGGCCGACCGCGCGGCTGGCGGGGCGCTTGCTCTCAATGGCGGCGGCGGCGAGATCTTTCGCAATTTCTTCTATCTTGGAGACCGGACGTACTCCATCCGCCAACTCCTTTGGAGCTTTTTCTCCGGGTTCGATCCCGCGATGTGCTCCGAGGCATTCGACGAGAGAGAGTATCTCTTGGGGATGGCGAAGGCGATCGCGCGACTGTTCGGCAAACCGGCCGATGCAGATTGCGCCGGCATACGATTGGCACGAGAAGAGATAGAGTATCTATACCCCTGTCTTCGATGCGTTTATTGGATGGGACGCAACAATAGCGTCAACAACCGGTTTGGCTACGCGGCGACGCCCTTTATCGCGACGGAATTGATCAAGCTCGCTCTCCGGATCCCGATCGCTGCCAAGAATTACGGGAGGTTCGAGGCGGCTCTGATTGCTAGGGCCGATCCTGCCCTTGCAGGCTATCCATCGGCCCACGGTCAACCGCCTTCCGAGGCGCCGAGCCTCTCGCGGCGCCTCGAGGCCGGCATGACGATGCTGCGTCCGCCTTGGGTGCGGCGCTTCTCCTACCGGATCCAGCATCGCCGGGCGAGGCTAAGGCCGTCCTTCGTTTTGGGCGACGGGCTGGCGAAGGTCATCGATCCGTCGTTTCCGGAATTGCGCCGCTATTTCAAGATCGATAAGGTCACCGATGAATTTGTGCTCAACAGGATCGCGACGCTCGAGTATATTTTCGAGAATTATCCCGTCCGGCATTGAAGGCAGATGACGAACGAGACCATTTCGTCAGGCGCGGAGAGCGGGTTCGGCGGGGCGGCTCCTGGCACCGAGTTTCCGATCACGTTCTCGTGCGAAGGCGTCACTTTGTTGGGCATCCTGCATAAGCCGACGAAGAGGGCGCAAACGGGCCTCGTTATGGTTGTGGGTGGCCCGCAATATCGTGTGGGCGGCCATCGGAAGTTCGTTAACATCGCACGCGATCTCGCCGCCGAAGGAACGGCTGTTTTACGGTTCGATTGCCGCGGCATGGGCGATAGCGAAGGAGATTTTCCGGGCTTCGAATCGCTCGACAGCGATATCGTCGCCGCAATTTCTGCCCTGACCTCGGCCCTTCCTTCGGTCGAGCGTATTATTTTATGGGGGCTTTGTGATGGCGCATCGGCGATTTGCCTGTGTGCGCACAAGCTCCGCCGAATTGGCGGTGTCATCCTAATCAATCCATGGGTGCGAAGCGAAACCAGCGCCGCGCGCGCCTATCTCAAGCATTATTACGCTTCGCACCTCTTCGACCGATCGCTATGGCGAAAGATCTGGCGCGGCGAATTCGACACGCTTGCGTCGATCCGCTCGTTCGCGAGGATGCTCGCGCAGGTGATTTCGGGAAAGGCGCGGGGATACGGCGGCCAGGCGCTTTCCTTGCCGGAGCGCATGGCCCTCGGGCTCAAGAAATTTGGCGGCCCGATTCTTCTCATCCTCAGCGGCCGGGACCTAACGGCGCAAGAGTTTCGGGACACGGCGCGGACTTCGCGAACCTGGCAGAGCATCCTGCAAGGGAAGAAATTGACCCTTCGCGAGATCCACGAGGCGGATCACACCTTCTCGCGTCGTGCCTGGAGCGACCAGGCACAGGCCTGGACACGCGAGTGGTTACGCGCATTTTGAAAAACTACCCCGGAATCCACACGCGGGCCGATGCTACTCTTCTGAACTTGCGCGTGGCGCTCTCAGTACCAGTCGCGGCCTTGAGGACTTGTTTGGCGAGATATGAACGTAGGGCGGCCAGTTTGAAGCCATCAGTTGCCAGCGGCCGAGGCACAAAAATGTCGCGCTCCCCAGACGCTTGGCACCCAATCTCGAATGGGCGGTCATCGACGCGATGTTGACGGAGCCGATCCGGCTCAGCGTCCATGTCACTCCGCGCGTGCGCAGGTAATTGCACGCTTCGTCCCAGAGGCGAGCGAAAACGATCCCGCCGCGGTGGCTCGGGGAAACGTAGACCCCGAAGTCCCAGCTCGTGCGGCCTTCGGGCGTTGGTTCAAAGCGGCAGCGGACCTCGTCCTCTTCGTAGGGGCCAAGGCAAAGCCACAGACATCCGACAATGATATTTTTCTGAAAGGCGGCTAGGCAGATCGCGCCCTGGTTTAGCCGGTATCGCACGACTTCGGGCGCAAGCCCGGTCTCGGCGAGCGTTTGATCGGCCGATGCATGCAGGCGGACGTTGATGTCTCGACCGCGTCGCGTCGGCAGGCGGGGTTTCGACGCGACCGGCTGTGCGATCAGCGCATAGCGGAATATCACACAGCGACGAGTCCACTTCTCGATGACGCGGCCGACGCCGTAAATGATGCCATCCGCCAGGCCGAGTTCAGAAATCGTGGCGCGAACCCGGTTGATCATGCAGCGACTGGGTCGCGCCGATCCAGAGTCATCCGGAGGATGTCGGCTTACGCTTCATGCGCCGCGCCACGCGCGGAGGTCGCGGCCGAGCATCCTCTCGAGCCGTGCGACCTCTGGCGCCATCTCCGTGGTGAGGCGCTCGCGCAGTTCGCGACTCATGGGGGCGCGCGGCAGGAACTTGGTATTCATGCGCTTCAGCAGCTCGACGGCCGCCCGTCGGGCGGCGGGATGAGGGAGCGCGATCCGGCTGGAGATGGTCGCCCATTTCGGCGGGTCGCGCAGAAACTGCATGAGCGAAGGATTGCGGAGCTGCTTGTTGCCGTTGAGCAGAGCAAAATTGGGCCGAAATGTCGGGTTGACACCAAGGAATTCGAGGATTTTCCGGTATTCTCCAGGCGTGTTGTCGCGCAGGTCCTCGTAGAACGCGAAATGGACCTGCTGAGGGCCGAATTTGTCGAGGAAGCGCTCGATCTGCTCACTGAACGACGCAAAGCGACGATAATACCGGACCTTCTCCCGGTAGTAGCAGGTCCGCCCTTGCTCCGCGGCAAAGCGTGCGGGCTCAGCCGCAAGCGCGGCGCCAAGGTCGGTGATGTCCTCTAATCCTTCGTACACGATCTGAGAATGGTGGGACTCGATGAAATCGATCGGATTGCGGAGGAAGATCAGGATGCGGGCTTCTGGACAGAACGCGCGAATGCGCTCGGCTGCTGCTTCCGACATCATGTAAAAGACCGAGCTCTCGCCGACGTAGAGTTCGTCGCGAGCCTCTGCGAACATCGAGAAATACTTATCTTCCGACCATCGCTCCTCGGGTGTCGAGATGTCTGGCGCGAAGTAGTGCGACTCCTTCGCCGGCGCCATGAAGATCTCGGGATGCTGCGCGAGATAATAGTCCATGGACGTTGTCCCGGACTTTGGTGCGCCCACAATGAAAAGATTAGGGGTGCGTTCCTGCATGGCTCAGTCTTAAACCTGATCAACCAGTGCGATCTGCGCGCTCTCGAGACAGGCCCTAAGTGTTCCGTGCGCGCGCGGATCCGATGTCGCGTCGGAAGATACTAGAGGTTCCTCCTGGTTTCAATCCTGCCCTATTTCTCATGAGCTTCGGGCCCTCGGATTAAACATTTATGAAGGGAGGATTAACAGGCGGCTGAAGAACTAGATGTGGAGCCTCAACAGGTTGTCCCCGGATAGACCGAGGCGGCTGATGGGTGGTTTTGCTGCCAAGCTACCATGTGGTCGATGCCAGTTATAGCGATGCAGCCATCGCGGCAGCTCGACGGTTCGCTGGTCTGAGTGGGTGTAGGCACGGGCGTAAGCCCACTCCCTGAGCGCTGTTTGGATGAAGCGCTCGGCCTTTCCATTAGTCTGCGGCGTATAGGCCCTGGTGCGAATGTGCTTGAGGCCGAGCCTTCGGCAGGCGTCGCGGAAAGCGAAGGATCTATAGCAGGACCCGTTGTCGGTCATGACGCGATCGACCGTAACGCCGAGTTCGGCATAGTAGGCGACAGCGGCGTCCAAGAAGGCCACGGCGCTGCCCTTGCGCTCATCGGACATAACCCGGGCAAAGGCGACCCGCGATGCGTCGTCGATGCAGACGTGGACGAACTCCCAGCCGACGCCGCGATGGCTGCTCTGACCGGTCCGATCGCCGGTGATGCGATGGCCGACCTGGTTGAAACGCCCGAGCTTCTTGATGTCGATATGGATGAGCTCGCCGGGCCGGTCGCGCTCGTATCGCCGGACAGGCTCGGCAGGCTCCAAGGCCTTCAGCCGGTTGAGGCCCAGGCGGCGAAGCACCCGGGACACGGTCGCTTCCGACACGCCGCATTCCGTCGCGATCTGCGCACCAGTCCAGCGTTCGCGGCGCAGCGCCTCGATCCCAACCACGACGACCGCGGGCGTTGGGCGACGCACGCGATGCGGCCGTGAGGAGCGATCGCGCAGGCCCGCTGCACCTTCGGCGTGGAAACGGCGCACCCACCTCCGCACCGTCTTCTCACACACGCCCATCGCTTCCGCGACGAGCCGCGGCGCCTCGCCCTCGACAACGCGCCCTACCATGACCCCTCGACCTGCCGGTGTCAGCCGGGCATTCTTGTGAACGTCCATTCGGTCCCCCCCCCAGGAAAAAGATGCGTTAGCAACATCAGTTTCCTCGGTCGGGACCGAGTGGACAACCTATTGAGAGTTCACAGCTAGAGCGGGATTGTTTTGGCCGGAGTTGATTGGGGATTCCCGAATTCGGGGGCGTTTCTGATTTAACATGCTGGCTGGGCGAAGGGGGCCGGCATGAATGGCAAAACCTTATTCGATGGATCTTCGCGAGCGGGTTGTTGCGGCGGTCGAGAACGAGGGGCTGTCGCGGCATGAAGCGGCGTCGCGGTTTGGGGTTGGCGTGAGCACGGCGATCGCCTGGGTGCGGCGCTTCCGGGAGACGGGGAGCGTGGTGCCGGGACAGATGGGCGGGCACAAGCCGAAGGCGATCCGGGACGAGCATGAGGTTTGGCTGCGCGAGCGCATTCGCGAGCGCGATTTCACTTTGCGCGGGCTTGTCCGCGAACTCGCCGGGCGCGGCCTCAAGGCCGATTACACCGCGGTCTGGACGTTCGTTCACGCCGAGGAGTTGAGCTTCAAAAAAAACCGTGCTCGCCAGCGAACAGGATCGCCCCGACGTGGCGAGACGGCGAGCGCAGTGGAAAGCGCGTCAGAGGCGGATTGAACCGGCGCGCCTGGTCTTCATCGATGAGACCTGGACCAAGGACAACATGGCCCCGCTCCGGGGATGGGGACCGCGCGGCCGGCGGCTGCGCGCCAAGGTGCCGCAGGCGCGCTGGAAGACCATGACCTTCCTGGCCGCGCTGCGGCACGATCGTATCGACGCGCCCTGGCTGCTCGATGCCCCGATCAACGGCCAGACCTTCCGGACCTATGTCGAGAAGGTTCTCGTCCCGACCCTGAGACCGGGCGACATCGTCATCATGGACAATCTCGGCAGCCACAAGGGACGCGCCGTCCGTCACGCCATCCGTGCCGTCGGCGCCAAGCTCATCCTCCTGCCGAAATACTCGCCCGACCTCAACCCCATCGAACAGCTCTTCGCCAAGCTCAAACACTTGCTGCGCAAAACCGCCGCGCGAAGCTTCGACGCCGTGACCGAAGCCATCGGACAGCTTCTCGGCAGCTTCACGCCGCAAGAATGCTCAAACTACTTCAGCAACTCCGGATATGGTCCCGCCTAATTCAATCCCGCTCTAGGCGGCGGAGTCATTTCGATTCGGTCGTGCCGATAGGCAGGGGGCGTCTGCGCGATCGGGGAGTTCTGCGAGCATCGACCGTGCATTCATGAGACGGCTCCGAGGAGCTTCGGCAGTCTTATGAGGTTGTAGGCGACGGCGGTGAGCGTGAAGGTCCAACGGACCTTATCTCTCCCTCGAAGTCACTCACGACGATGCTCGACGTTTGGGGATTCGCAGGATCGAGGTGGTCAATTCTACGATGTGGCCCTCCACGCCTTGGCCACGTCCGAAAATCACCCAGAGCACGCCATGAACCGCGGCGAAGACGGCGACCCCGACGGTCACGGAGAGCAGCAATCCGCTCAGCGTATCGAGACCGAGAGGACGTTCTTGGGCCAGGCCGAGCCCGAGTAGGGCCATCGCCATCGCCGTCGTTGCCAGAATTGTCCGAAAAGCCAGACGAAACGCCGAGAACAGAGACGTATCGAGATAGCGTCGCAAGACGATCGAATTCACCACCAAGCTGATTAACATCGCAGCGGTTCGGGCGACCGCGGCGCCGTAAATCCCATAGAAACTCGCGCCGTAATAAAGGAAGACGATATAGGATAGGCTTTCGATGCTGACGATGATGGTGAGGACGCGCGGCTGACGCAGCACGTAGAGGGCCGTCCAAATATTATCCGTGAATATCCGCACGAAGCCGGCGAAAACCAGGATTTGGATCAGCGGGGCGGCCTCGAGCCATTGCTCGCCCAGCAGAATGTGGATCAATGGGTCGGCGACGAGCCCCATGCTCGCCGAAAGCGGCAGCGCGAGCGATATCATGATCGCGAGCGCTTCGGCATAGTTGCGTGCGAGCGTTTTTCGGTCGTTGGCCCAGCTCATCATCCCGCCCAGCAAGGCCTGGCGGGCCGGCGTGACGATCTCTGTCGACGGCAGCGCGCTGATCTCGTCCGCCACGCCATAGATGCCGAGCCCGCGCGCCGTCACCAGGCGTCCAATGACGAAAGCGTCGATATGTGATGCCAGCGCGCCGACAATGTTGCTCACCAGCGTCCAGGACGAAAAGCGCAATAGGCCAACGGAGCCTCGCAAACTGAGCCGGTGCCGGAAATCCGAGAGCAAGAAGCTCAAGACGACCCGCGCCGAGGTTTGCGTCACCATACCTATGATCAGCGCCCAATAATTGCGAAAGATAACGGCGGCGGTCACCATAGTGGCGAAAGAGACCAGCTTCGAGCCGAGTCCCATCATGAAATTCCGGTGTAGCCTCAGATCCTTGACGAAGTCAATCATGCCGATGTTCTGAAAACCCGACACAACGGAACGCACGGCGAGGACATAGACGATCGCGACAATCCGCGGCTCGCGGAAATAGCCGGCGATGGCGGGCGCGAAGAGGATCAGCAGAAGTGCGACGAACAGGCCTTTCACGATCGACCAGGTCCAGGCCGCGTCATAAGCGGAACGATCATGGTTCGGGTCGGTGATCAGGGCGACGTTGAAACCCGGTTCGAGGACCGCGTCCAATGCGCCGCCGACCGCCATCGCCATCGCCACCAATCCGAAATCGGCGGGAACCAGGAGACGTGCCAGGATGATCGTGCTGATCATGCCCAGCCCGCGGACTGCCCAGCGCATGCCGACCATCCAGGCGGCCCCGCGCGCGATCCGCGATCCCAATCCTTCGGCTGGTGACATGATTGCGAGATGATCCCTGATGAACGCCGCTCAGCCTAGCGCATGCTCAGGCCGATGTTGACTCCAATGCGTGGTCTCCTCCCGGAATCCTGGACCGGTTTGAGTGAGAGTTTTCCGGCTATGGTTCGACCCCGAGGGGGAGCCGTGGCCGATGAAGAAGTCGAGGTTCACTGATCAGCAGATTGCCTTCGCCCTGCAGTAGGCCGAAGGCGGCACCTCGGTTGAGGAGGTGTGCCGGAAGATGGGCATCAGTCAAGCGACGTTCTTTCGCTGGAAGAAGGTCTACGGTGGCCTGATGCCATCAGAGATCCGCAAGCTGCGCATGCTCGAGGAAGAGAACCGTGCTGCGCAAGCTGGTCGCCGACCTGACGTTGGACAAGGAGATGTTGACCGAAGTCATTAAAAAAGATCTGAGCGCGGAGCGGAAGCGAGCCATAGTCGATTTTGTCCGCACCTGCTTTCAAGTTTCGATCCGTCGCGTGTGCCGCGCCGTGCCGGTCGATCGGTTGACCTATCACTACCGTTCGATCCGTCCTAACCAGACGCCGCTGCGCAAGCGTATTCGGGAGATCGCCGAGACGCACGCGCGTTACGGATACCGCCGCATCCATGTGGTGCTGCGGCGCGACGGTTGGCTCGTCAACGTCAGGAGAGTTCGTCGTCTCTATCGCTTGGAAGGCCTGCAAATGCGACTCAAACCGGCGCGCCGGCGTGTCATGGCCAAGCTCCGTTCCGATCGCAGCAACGCCACCGGACCCAACCAGGTCTGGGCCATGGACTGGATGCATGACGAGCTGTTCGATGGCCGCCGGCTTTGGGTGCTCACCGTGGTCGACACGTGGAGCCGCGTCTGCCCGGTGATGCGAGTGTGCCGCTCAGCAACGGCGATCGAAGTGATCGACGCGCTCGAAGTCGCCAGGCGCGACTTCGGTCTGCCCCACACCATTCGTGTTGACCAGGGCTGTCAGTTCACGTCCAAGGAGCTCGACCTCTGGGCTTACGCCAATGGCGTGACGCTGGACTTCAGTCGTCCGGGGAAGCCGACCGGCAATGCTTACGTTGAAAGCTTCAACGCCAGCGTGCGCATCGAGTGCCTAGGCCAGCATTGGTTCATGGATCTGGACGACGCGCGCAAGAAGGTGGAGGATTGGCGCCATGCCTACAACGAAGTAAGACCGCATAGTGCAATCGGTGATAGGACGCCAATGTTCTTGATCCGTCGGCCTTCGGAGAAATCCAAGGCGGCTAATGGGCCGGAGATTCTCGCGTAAAGCGGTCCAAGATTTGGGGTGGGGCCAATGATGAACGGACTCTTCTCGGCGCTGGATGAGAGAAGGGGCTCACGTCAGACCCTTAGTTTGGGCGCATTGTCACCTTACATTGCGATATGATATATTACGAAAGCATCATTAATAATGTGTAGATCCGGGGACCACGATGAAGCTCAGCGCAAACATTGCGTATTTGGCTGCGGCATCACTGTCAATACTGCTTTCCGTTCCCATCGCCGTGGCGGAAGAACCGGTCAACCTGCCGCAGTACGAGGGAACGACCTTAACCCCGTTTTACGACCCAGCGTCAAAAAGCTACCTACAACAGGTCAATGTAGCGCACGGCCCGCAAATCGTGAAATGCGCGCACATTAGCTGCCGGTGGGACGAAGCCGCGCCCGCTGCAGAAGGCCTTGTATATAAAGGAGTTCATGGTCGGCTTGCCGTGATCAAGAGTATGGCAACGCAAGAGTTTCTATTGACGCATTTCACGTTCCTCCAGGCAATCTGGATCGGCCTTCGGTACTTTTGTAACTCCGGAAAACTTCAATGGGTAGACGGCGAATACATGGAGCGCAGCGATTTCGCTGCCTGGGACAAACAGTGGGATCAGAGTGCGGACCTGACGAACGGCGGCTGCTCCAGCTACAACGATAAAGGCTTCCTGGGCGTCGCAATGAGTTCGAAAACGCAGGGAGGGACCTGGTTCGCCAAGGAATCCCATAAATTTTTCGTTCAGTTTTTCGTTCAATATTCGACGGGAAAACCGTAGGACGCCCTGAACGGCTGTGCATTAACACGTCGCCCAAAAGGTTCGACGCGAGACTGGCTCCGAGGAGATTGCGAATCTGCGTGGTGACATCTTGAAGCGCCGTTGAGCATCGCCGGGGGATGCGGTGCTGGACAACATACTGGATTTAGAGAGGCGCTTGCATTGCTCGGGGCGCGCAGCGGCGATGGGTGCATCGATACCGGCCGGAACCGCATCGCCGTCGGCTTGGCATCGTATTCCCGCCGGATATCGAGCCGGGTGAAGTTCAGCTGATTTTCTGGTATCACGTGGCTAAGGCGTATTGGACTAATGTCCGGCATATTGTTGGGGACGCTTCCGGCCCCCCGCCGGTTAAGTGTGGCGCGAGTTAATCGAGACCCGTGCAACAAATGGGATGTGATCCTAAATGCCGATGGGCGGCGCCGTGGCGATTTGGACCGAGTCCGGGGTGAGAGACCATGCGTGACTTTGCTGTCGCCTTAACCATCATGGGATCGCTTCCGCTAATTTTGATCCGTCCCTACGTCGGGATTGTCATGTGGTTCTGGGTATCGCTGATGAACCCACATCGGCTTACCTGGGGTTACGCTTACGCAATGCATCCGGCGCTTGTCATCGCCTTGTTTACCGTGGTGGCGGTCGCGATCTCGTCCGAACCGAAGCGTCCGCCCGGCGGCATGCTGACGATCATGCTAGCTGCGCTTACGGCGTGGTTTACGATTTGCCTTCCGTTTGCCCAAGCGCCCGATGCGGCCTATATCAAATGGGAAGAGGTCATCAAGATCCTTGGCATGTCGTTCGTTACGACCTGTGTCGTAAGGTCGCGGGAGAGAATCTGGTTCCTTGTGTGGGTGTTTGCTTTATCCATCGGGGTTTACGGAATAAAAGGTGGCATTTTTACCATTCTGCACGGCGGGGAATTTCGCGTGTGGGGCCCTCCTGGCAGCTTCATCGAGGACAACAATCAGCTGGCCATTGCGCTCGTCATGGTCCTGCCGCTGTTCGCTTTCTTGCGCATGCATTCCGAGAAGCGCTGGCTGCGTTTGGCGTTGCTCGGAGCGTTGGCGCTTGTCTTCATATCGGTTCTGGGAAGCCGTTCGCGCGGTGCGTTGCTCGGGCTTCTGCCGGCGGCTTTACTTATTGCCCTGAAGAGCAAACGGCCGATCGCGATGGGGGTTATCGTGGGTACATTTGGCTGTGCAGCCATCTTGGCGATGCCAGACGTTTGGTGGGAGAGGATGGGAACAATATTTACCTATAACACTGACGCCTCCGCGCTCGACCGCCTTTGGGAGTGGGATTACGCTATACGACTACTGCACGATTTTCCAATTTTCGGCGCGGGATTTCAGGTTTTCGAGAACACGGCCCTCTTCGCCAAATACTATCCGGACCCATCGCAACTCGAGTATTTTGTATTGGGTAAAAACTTCCACAGCATCTATTTCCAGATGCTCGCGGAGAACGGCTATCTCGGCCTCGTGATTTTTGTGGCGCTCATCGTCACGTCGCTGACGACGGCCGCGCGAATCAGGCGAAGGACGAGGTTCTATCCCGAGCTCGCATGGGCGCGGGACTTGGCATCGATGATCCAGGTGTCGATCGCCTCCTACGCGATCGGTGGAGCGTTTCACAATCTTGGCTTTTATGACCTATACTACGCGCTCCTGGCGATGATGATCAGTCTGAAGTATGTCGTCGATTCCGAGCTCGCGACCGTCGCGCGGCCCGCCATCGCGCGACCTCCGGCACGCGTCGAGTTACCGAGGTTCAGGCCGCAGATACCCGCTGCGTAATGTTGAATTCCGCCCGAATAATCCGCCTCTGTGCTGCGCTTGCCGTAGCGGTCGTCTCGTTAATTATGTGGATGCCCGTGAGATACCTCTACGGCATCGATCTCGAGCACATTGGACTCGAGGCAAGCGCGCTCATTGCGGCGATGCTACTTTGGGCATTGGCGGGCCATACGCAACAGCGCTCGGGTGGGTTTGCAGGCATTCGCTTCGATCTCTGGAACACAGACCTCGAAACCTTTCGACACCAACTCCTGCGAATTATCGCTGGCTTCGTCGTTCTCGCGGCATTGTTGCAGGCGGGCAAGTCGATGGTGCACGGCCGCGACGCGTCAATGATGAAATTTTTGATCGATGCGGCGGCGCTCCTCATGGTTGGGGGTGCTGCTCTCTATTTGGCGGCGCTGCCGATGCAGAGGTTCTTGCACTTCATCCTCGACAAATTTGACTATTTCCACATCTTCGCGGTTTCGACCGTGGCCGAACGGGCGGTTGTGCCGCCCGACGGTATCAGGCTCGGTCCGCTTTATACGGATATGTTCGATAATTACAAGGGATCCGAACTTCACGGCTATGGGGATTATGTTCGCCGCGGTGCTAATGCCTTCGGTGCCTGGGCCGGGGATCGGCTCGTCGCGGCGTGTGCGCTTTTTTTGCCGGAGAATGATCCACAGGATGACACCTGGCCGCTTCGCGAAGGCGAGGCAAAACTGGTTGACATAACGACGGACTCGCAATTCCGGGGCCGCGGTATCGCTCAAGCGCTGATCCGATATTCTGCCGCCGCGATGAGCGAGCGCGGTGTGGGAGGCCTGTACGCCCGTATCTGGCATACGAACCTTCCCTCGAAGGCAGCTTTCTCGGCGGCCGGCTGGGAGCGGATCGCAACTGTATTCGAGTTTCGGCCATTGCGAATCGGTCCGCGGCGTAGGCTCGTGTTCCAGAGACGTGCGGCAATACACGCAGGCGCTTTTCGCGACGCTCGAGAGTCCACAGCATGGCGATTCTTCCGAAGAATTAGAGACGCCAGGAACAGGCATGGCGCCCGAGAGTTTGCTTCCCTGGTGGCCTATAATTTTTTGTATAGCCTTCGGCGGGTCGGTTTTGGCCGATCAAGCGTGGCCGCCGATCCGTTCGATGACGCGCACGGAACCGAGACGACGACGATCCGCGAAATTGGTAGTCTCGATGTATCGTCGAAGAACGCAAAATATGCAGTCCGCTACCAGACGTGTGCCGCTGATGACATACGCGCCGCGATTCTCGATGCCTGTCGCGACCCCGCGGATTTTACCTTTGTCGACTTTGGCTCCGGTAAAGGACGCGCGCTGATCGTCGCAGGAGAATTCCCGTTCAAGGCGGTCATCGGCGTCGAATTTTCTTTGGAACTTTACCAAGCGTCTCTCCGTAATATAGCCCGCGCAAACCTGGCAGAAGCGCGCGCCAGAGTGCGGGTCCATTATGGCGACGCCTCAGATTTTCCACTGCCGACCGGGAATCTCGTATGCTACTTCTACAATCCCTTTCACGGCCCGGTTTTGACAAGAATAGTGGAAAAGCTCATCGCTCACCTCGACGCGGGCAAGCAAGTCAGCGTTATCTATATCGACCCGGTGCATCGCGATGTATTCGAGGCATCAAACCGCTTCGTCGTAACGAATTCCGGCCCGCAGGGCATAACATTGGTGGGGAAACCCCGGCATTTGGAACGCGCCACAGTCGCAAACGCGTTATGAGAGTTACGGCTGGGAGATTTGGGCGCGTTTCACGCTGCCCTATGTTAGTTATCGTCTGCCAACCCCTTCACGCGGACGGGGTTCCCGAGCGGTTCCGGTGATCATGATGCCGCAGACCGAAGTTTGCATCACGATCGATACCGAATTCAGTATCGGCGGCCATTTCGATTCTCCTGAACAATCCCCCATCGGCGAACCTATGGTGGTTGGGATGGTGGACGGTCGGGAGCACGGTCTCGGATTTCTGCTCGAGAGCTTCGCCGAATACGGGTTTCGCGCCACATTCTTCGTCGAGGCCCTGCAGACGGCGTATTTTGGCGACGAGCCGATGGGACGCATCGCGCGACGGATTGCGGTTGCGGGGCACGACGTGCAACTGCACGTACATCCGTGCTGGCTTTACTTCGAACGCCCTCCCATCCCGCCAATGGCGGGAACGAGGAATGACTCTTGCGCGGGACGATCGAGCATTGAGCTCGATCACATTTTTTCCGTCGGCATTTCAGCATTCGCACGATGGCAACTGCCCCGTCCCACCGCTGTCAGACCCGGCAATTTCCAATCCGACATCGGCTTCTACGAGGCCGCCGCCAGGGCCGGGATGCGGACGAGCTCAAGCATAGCTGTCCCGATTTTTACGCCAACGGACCAGCGACTAATACTCATGGGCGGCAAGCACCGAATCCATCACATCCTGGAGCTCCCGGTGCTTGCCTTTAGTTGGGGGTATGGACGCTATCGGCGGCTTCGATCGCTTGCCATAACCGCCTGTTCCAACGCAGAGATGATTTGCGCACTACAGCAAGCGCGCCGGCAAAACATATCGCCCGTGGTTATTTTGACGCATCCGCAGGAGTTTATCAAACGACAGGGCCCGAATTATGCGACCCTGCGACGAAACCGCGTCAATCAAAGGCGCCTTAGATCGCTGTTGCAGTTCCTCGATCGCCACCGCGAAGAGTATTCCATGGTTCCAGTGTCGGCGATAGAAGATCGATTAGATGACGAGCCAGCGCCATCCGAGCCGGCGATCTTCATGCCGTTCTGCAAAGCGATTGCGCGGACAGTGGAGAACGGAATAAATGACCAGGTCTGGTGGTATTGAAGACGCGAGCGAGGCGTGGGAATGCGCCCCCGTCGCCCTGAAGCTTCAGCTTGGCGACCTCGTCTTCGGCAGAGTAGTTCTCAAGCTCTTCCGCCGCGGCGCTGCCCTTGGCGAATTGCCTCTACCCTCTGATCATGTGCCGTCGCCACCGCCTCGCCTCACTGACGCGGACGGCTATGTAGTATGGTCACAACCCATCGCAAGCCATCGCCCAATGATCTCGTGGCATAGCGACAAGCTCGTTTACGCGCCCCGCCAATACCATCGTTACTTGATCAAGCTCTCAGGCGGGTTCGAACAGTATATGGCGAAATTCTCCGCGAAATCGCGGTCGGGGCTGCGCCGTAAGCTTCGCAAGTACGAGGAGGCGTCGGGCGGCGCGACGATCTGGCGCGAGTATCACACTGCCCGGGATCTTGACGAATTCTTCTCGCTCGCACGGCAAGTGTCTCGGAAATCCTATCAGGAGAGAGTTCTACAAATGGGATTGCCGGCCGACGCGGAATTTCTGAAATCGGCGCGCGATTTGGCCGACAGCGACAAATTGCGCGCGTACCTACTCTTCATGAACGAGGAGCCGATAAGCTATCTATACTGCCCGATTTCCGATGGCGTCGTTAAGTACGACCATCTCGGGTACGATCCGGCCTATTCATCTCTCTCTCCAGGCACTGTTCTTCAATTGCTGGCGCTTCAGTCGCTATTCGCGGAGCAACGGTTCGGGATCTTCGATTTCACCGAGGGTGAAGGGCAGCACAAGGAACTCTTCGCGACGGACGCGCACCTTTGTGCGGATATCTACGTCGTTCACCGCCGGTTTCGACCGCTGCTTCTTGTGGCGAGTCATGGAACAACGGAAAAGATGTCCAAAGTCGCTGGTCGCCTCCTTGATGGATTGGGAATCAAAGCACGCGTGCGGCGGCTGATCAGGACGGTGCGCTGACTCCTCGAGCATCAGCGCGTATTTCATCCGTGCGGATCTTATGGTACCGCATGAGCTCGTAGAGCGTCGGCCGGCTGATATCCAACAGTCGAGCCGCTTGGGTGACGTTGCCGCTGGCCTCATTGAGTGCGATGTGAATCGCGTCGCGCTCGGCGCGATCGCGAGCCTCCCTTAGGCTCAGTGTCGCCAGCGGGGCATTCGGCGACGGGCCGAGATCTTTCACCGGTAGATCGAGATCCTCGGCGCTGATATTGCGCCCACCGGCCATGATGATGCCGCGCTTCACGCGGTTCGTCAGTTCGCGCACGTTGCCGGGCCACCCATAGCGCTCGATCGCGACGATGGCGTCGGGAGTGAACTGCATAGACCGCACGCCGCCGCTGTCGGCCTGGTGCAGAAAATGCTTGGCGAGGAGGAGCGCATCACCGCCTCGTTCGCGCAATGGCGGAAGCTTGATCACGATTTCGCTCACCCGGTAATAGAGGTCCTCGCGGAATTGCTCGGCCTTGATAAGCTCTTCCGGCACACGATGCGTGGCGCAGATAACGCGCGTATCGACCGGGATCTCGACCCTTCCGCCAATCCGTTCAATCGTCCGTTCCTCGAGGAAACGCAGAATCTTGACCTGGAGAGGCAGCGGCATATCGCCGATCTCGTCCAAGAACAGCGTCCCTTGGTGCGCGAGCTCGATCTTGCCAAGGACTTGCTTATGCGCGCCCGTAAAGGATCCCTTCTCGTGACCGAAGAGCTCGCTCTCGAGTAGCGTTTCTGGGATGGCGGCGCAATTAATCGCCACGAACCGCTTATCCGCACGCGGTCCCAGATCGTGGATTGCCCTTGCGATGACCTCCTTGCCGGTGCCGCTCTCGCCCAGGATCAGGACCGTCACGCCGGCGCCGGCAAGCTTTTCAACTAGCGCGCAGATGGACAGCAGCGGGGGATATGCGGTAACCATGCCGGGGAGCGGCGTTCGCTGCTCGAAGCGGTGAAGGCGCCGGTTCTCGCTTTCGAGCGCGTAAAGATTAAAGGCGCGCGCTACGAGCAGACGGATGGTGTCAGCGTTGATCGGTTTCTGATAGAAGTCGTAGGCGCCGAGATCGATGGCCTTGAGCGCGTGTTCGCGGTCGGTATTACCCGTGACAACAATGACTTTACACTGCGGGTTCAACTCGCGTATATGCTGCAGGATCGCCAAACCCTCGCTGGCACCATCAGGATCAGGCGGCAAGCCGAGGTCGAGCATAACGACGGGCGGCGCCTCCGACCGTACTTTTTCGAGCGCGACGTTGCGATCCCCAGCGGAGAAGACCTCGTACTCATCGAAGGTCCAAACCAATTGTCGCTGCAGACCCTGATCGTCTTCGACGATGAGAAGTTTCCGCTTCGCTTCAGCCATGCTACCTTTCTTTTCCCGATCTATAGCGTCAGTGCGGCCGTGGGAAGCCGCATGCGCATGACGGTACCCTGTCCGAGCAGGCTCGAAACATCGAGGCCACCGCCCAAGGATACCGCAAATTCACGGCTCTCGTAGGCGCCAATTCCATAGCCGACCCCCTTGGTCGTTGCAAAGGGCCGAAAAAGCTGATCGCGTACGAATTCGTCGTCCATGCCGGGGCCGTTGTCTTCAATCTCGATGACCGCCGTAGGTCCTTCACCGATCAGGCGGATTCGGACCTCGCCGGCATCGCCCACGGCATCGATCGCGTTCTGTACAAGATGATCGATAACCGCCCTGAGCCGCTCCTCGTCCGCGGGGACCCGCAAATCCGCCGCTTGCAAATCAAGCGCAACCGGTGCTCCGAGCCGTGATTTCGATTCGGCGATTTTTCGCAGGATCGGCGCGAGCTCGACCGGGGGCCCACCGCTGCCGCGCAGGAGACGAACGTTCAGCTGGGTCAGCATCCGATTAATCTTTTCGACCGATTGGCGAACCGTTTCGATCATATCGTCTTGAAAGGCCACGTTGCCGCGATACTTAGCCGCATTGGTGAGAATGAGAGATAGTTGGCTCGCTAAATTCTTTATATCGTGAACCACGAACGCGAAGCGTTTGTTAAAGGCTTCGAACTGGCGAGCTTCATCGAGCGCGACCGTCGCTTCCTGCTCCGCCAAATAACTCGCGGCTTGCCGCGCGACGGTCTTCAGAAGGTCGAAATCCTCCCAGCTCAAGTCGAGGACTGTCCGCGGGCGTCCGAGCACGATAAAGCCGAGAAGCTGATTGTGGTGGGGCAGCGGAATGACGAGCCAGGCGCGAGAAACCTGTCGCAGCCAGTCAGGCAGGGTCTCGAGGCCGGCATACTGTCGCGGATCCGAGGCAAATTGGTACAAATCCACGATCCATAGCGTACGCTCAAGAAATTGTGCGAGCGGAGCATCCGCTTCGAGGGTCGCGCGAGATTCCGGAAGCTTCCAGCGAGAAAGGTTCCAAGCGGCGGCGAGGCGATAAGTCCCGTCGCTCCGCATTATCCAGACGCCACCGTCCGGGCTTTCCACTATATTTCCGATCGCCTCCACGACGCGAGTCCCCAAACTGTCGCTGGAGCTTGTCAACGACACCGTCTGAATGAAGCGCAGCCATTCCCGCCGATAATCGTACTTGTAAGTGAACAGGCTCTTTTCGACGAAGATCCGCATGGCGGCCCTAATGCCGCCGGAGGACAAGGGAACGAGCAGTAGCAATATCGAGCCGAACAGGAAGATCGCCTGAAGAAAGGTGGTCCACTTGCCGCCGAAAATGCGCGTGGAGTAGGCGGCGGCAGCCATCGCGATCAGATAAAGCCCGGCGCCGATGATCGTGACAGAATGTAAGGCGAAGCGACGTGATAGAGCGATTTGCGGGCCCGCGCCGGTCTTCTCACGGGCCACAAAGACCGCGAGCAATGGCAAGACGCAAAGATTCGTGACGCCCCTGGCGGCGAAAAGATCCCCGTCGATCCCCCGAAAGAGCAGCCCATTGGAATAGATATAGAAGTCGTATGCGAACAGTGCCCCTAAACCGAGGCAAAGATATTTGACCTTCCAGAGTTGCACCGACGGAGTGTTTCGGAAAAGGTTCTCGACGAGCGCAAGCCCAGCGACCGCGAGAACAAGACGGCCGCCGATGATCACTTCTCGCGCGAGCTCGCCTCCAGCACCCGGCACCCCGCCGACGAGCCCTGCAATGCTCGCCAACGCGACGGCAAAGACGACGATGCCGAAGGCCGCGGTGACGCGCCACACCGGTTGAATCCAATAAAGTAACCCGAGCAGAAGAACCAGCCACGCAGAACTGCGCGCAATCTCCAACAGTTGGCTTAGCCGACCGATATAGGCTCCAGCATCGAGATCACGGGCAACCGCGAGTGCCCAAGCGCAGCTCGCCGCGCCGGCAAGCGCGAATATGCTCGTCGAAAATGCCCTCCTGTTCCACCTAATGAGCGCAAAGACCGCCAGGCCGAGGAAACCCAACGCGGTTACGGCGTGACTTAAGGCTCCGATGGTTAATTCCGTGTTATTCATGTGGGATATAATGGTGGCACGCTCTTCGGATAGCGTGCACCTGGTTAATAGCGAATTCTAGAGTGCGTGAAGTCATGCCGCTAAGAGTTTCGTAGAATAGCCCATTATGCGGTAGACGACGAGTCCTACTCATTCATGGATTGCGAGGGCGGCAAGAGCGAACCCGTGCCAAATCGAGTGAGAGGCCCGGAGCAGGACCAGACGTGACATAGCCTGCGGGATAGGGAAGGACGTCCCAGCCGGCCTTGCGGAACGCACCGATGGCCCGCACATCGAAATCGCCTGCGTCACCAGTACCCACCGCTCACCCGCTTTTGACGAAGCAAGCTCCGCGTGAACGTAGCGTTCTCGAAAGCGTTGTGCGACGCCGTCTCGAACGTGCGAGATAGGCCGAACTTCCGCTGAACACGAGCCACGCGTTCGGAAAGCGGCGCGCCTGGGTCATGATCGCAACATGGGGCGAAGTGGCCGTCAAAGCCGGCTCGCGCCAGGCCAAGCGCGATTACCCCGGCAGCATCGGATTCGTTGGAAAGCGCTGATTTCCCGTAGCGGATTGATCGGGCTCTTCGTCTACCGGCGCAACGTACTGGCGGCCGTTGCTGATAAACTCACAGCCGTGCATGAAGGACAATTCGAACGGGACGACCAATGAGAGACTTGTGCAGCAGCTCGCGAATACGATCACGATCAATAGCGTAGGCAGGTTCAGGATCGTCGCGTTCGGACGGCAGGGCGCGGCAAGTGGGCCCATCAATTTTTGATTCTACGCCACTCATAACAACGACGCGGGGTTCACCTTCAACAACGTCAATTCCATGCGCCTTGCACGGGTCGAGTACCAACATTACGATAACGGTCAGCGCGGCGCAGTCATACGTCGGAACGTGGAATTCAAGCACTCCGCAAGGATATGGATACGCAAACGGGTCGCAGACCTCGCTTTCCGGGACAATCAGCCCCATCAACGGCGCACTGGGTCGTCGGACAAACAACTGGCACCGCCCCGCAAGATGATCAGACCTACGAAGGCGCACCCTACAGCAGCGTGCTGGCAGGAAGCGGCGCATCGAACATCAGCTCAAACCAAGGATCGTTCTGGTGATGCTCCGCATTTTCTCCGCGCTCGCGCTGACGGCTTTGGTCGCGCTGGGCGCGCCGTTCTCGCATTCGTTCCTGTTCCGCGCAAGCGCTGGTACAGGCAGCGGTAGTGATCTATTACAGCAGCAGTTCGCTGGGCTATCTGTTGATACTTGGAGCAGTGATCTCATCGCCGCCGTAGGCGGCAGGCACTTCGCCGATTGCACAAACAGCGCATTGCTAGGTGTTGCGGGAAACTGCCTCGTAACGCCGACCCTGACCAATTCCAAGTATCCAGTGGCACCGGCTGCTTACAACGCCTACTACGGATATGGCGGCTACAATCCACCGACTTCATCGGTACCATGGGCTTACAGTTCCGGGGCCCTCATGCCAGATTTGAACGCATACATTGCTTGCGGCATGGGAGGCCACGACGATTGGCTCGGAAGCCAATGCGAAGTTTTTCAGTTCGCGAATCTTACATGGAACATGACCGACGACAGCGCGCAGTATGCCGCTGTTAGGCAACCGGGGAGCGCCTCAGCGCCGTTTCAGCCAGTGTGCCCTAGCGGTCCTGGAACGTGCCCTTACACATGGCCCAACAAGGAAGGCCGCTTCGCGCCGTCAGCCAGCCATATGTACGGAGGCGAGGCGTATTGCTCTAACGAGGGACTCGTTAGCACCTTCGGCGGTTCTCCGTGGCTCTCTCCTGGTGGCACCGAAGGGGGCATCGGCTTTGTTATTGCTTCAACGGGGCAATGGGAAAATCCGCCTTCGCACACCACTGCGAATTCTACTTATACGGCACAAAATACCACGAGCTTCTGCATAGAGAATGGCCAACCGCAGGCAGGTGGTCCTACGGCACCGATCATCTATCTGATGAGCGTTTACCAGGGAACACCGGTAGCCGTAGTCTTCGACTTGTCTAATCTCACGTTCTACAACTCAAACAATTACTACCACAGCGAGATTCAAGCAGCGCACGTGGCGGGGGCGCTGATTCCGGACCCGTTTCATACTTCAACCGGAAGGGCACCATGCGTAATCCGCTGCCGCGCGTTCATGTCCGTTGGTGGTGATGCGTCCAGTAGGAACATTTATATCGCACCAGAGGCTGACGTTATCGGTCAAAGTCCATTGCAGAACGGACGGTACGAGACGGTCACGACAGCGCTGCCTAGCGCCGCTCGAAATCCAAATAGCAGCTCCGACACGTGCGGCAGAGCCATCTATATGGGTTATGATCGGCCTGGTTCCCAGCAAGTAGTTTTCTGGTCCGTTTTTGACCCCGGCCATCTTTACTATATCAATGACATCGAGGCCTCGCAGCCACTTGATGGCTGGAATTCCGTTGCCATCAACGGAATGCCGCCGACGATGACGGACGAAGCAGGCGGTGACTGCCTTTGGAACAAGTTTTTTTACCTTGCGAAATATGACGTGTTTGGTGTGTTCGTCGGCATTACTGTCGCGGATGTCGCGGCGAGGTTCTACGTCTTCAAGCGTCCGAGTGTGATCCAATGATCCGAGCAATTCTGGCGACACTATTTTTGGCGCTTATCGCAGCCTCGCCCGCGCATGCTTTTCTTGACGGGAGCGTGGGAACACCGATACCGGCCTGCCAGAGCCCGACCGGGAACGGCTCGACCATCTCTCCGGCGAACACGGCGTGCTATCTCACGGATAGTTCGTCGCACTCCGCAGAGTTTGCTCCCGCCCCCGGCGCAGCGACAGGGCACGGCACTTGCACGTTGAACTCACCCACCTGCTTGGAAATCTACCAAGCCCCGACGCCGAGCAGCAGGTCACAATGGACGCAAACCAATTACACGACGGAGGCGATACTTTGCAACGCGCAGGGCAATCCGGCCGGCGGCTCCGGGAACTACATCAACTATGCCCAGACCGACGCGTATAGGAACGCAAGCCTCACCTCGTGGTTTCAGGGATACGATGCCTCCGGCAGGTTCCACCCCGACACCTATCAAGTCGCGCCGAGCTGCGGCGGTGGTCCTTACGCGGATTTCATAGATGGCTCGACCGCGTATTACGACCTGTGGGATGCCTGCCAGGCCGCCACCGCTGGGGATACCATTGAAGTGAAGCCGATGCCCGCAGGCATTCCCTTCTGGAACCAGAAGTGCCTGATGGCGGCGAACAACCTCACGCTGAACATCGACAGCGGGGTCAAGCTCTACGGCAAGGAGCGTTCCTGTGGGTTTGGCGTCTCCGGGCTCGGCGTGGCGGACATCTGCATCAGCGGCACAGGCATCACCATAAATGGTGCAGGTGCGACGCTCGGCTACGTGGACGGCGGCGGCATCAACGATGTCATAGGAGTGAAGCCTAATACCGCGAATCCGACGATCCAAGGCGCTGCGGGTAACTACCTCATTATCGACTGCCAGCAGCTCTACGGCCAAGCCTATTTCGGGACGGTCATGCACGCGATAGAGACATCGCGTAGCGACGGGATAGTTACGATTAGCCATGTGTTTACCGAGAATTGCGGAGGTCCAGCTTCGCACGCGATCTACACAAGCTGGGGCGGAGGAGCTGGCGGCTACTCTCCGTTAAATCCCGATCCGGCCTATTGCGCCGTGCTCAATGACGTGATTGTCAAGGATGCATCTGGTGATGCTCCTGCGCTCAAGATGGACGATGCGTGCGGGAACTCCCAGGGCACGTTCACTAACGTCTCAGTCTATTGCACCATCGAGAGCAACCCTGACCCCAATGAGAAGATGGGGTATAATTGCGATGAAAATGAACCCATCGATTTCCAGTGCGGAGGCTGGCACTCGGTTACGAACAGTCTCTTCGAGATGTACAGCGGCAACTCGAACGACGATGGATTCGCGTTCAGCAAGCTCGCGTGGCAGGGGCAGAACGGGTGTCCGAAAATTCGTCCTGCGGTGAACAACGTCCATTTCGACAAAGACATCTTCATATTAGATGGAACCCCGTACGTCCCTGACGGTTACGCCGGCCATCTACTCGTGGCATGCGGGAGCGCAGGCGATGCGAACGATTGCAATGCCAATGCCGGACCGAACGTCTCGACCAAATCCACTTCGTCGCTCACCATCGGCACCGGCACACAAACGCTGACCATCCCGAGGGGCATCTCCGACCCGTCGCTGCCGCCTCCAACGCAGCTAGCACTGGGGGAATTTCCCGTTACCATCACCTCGACGGCAAACCCGGCCAACAACATGGTCGCGGATGTCATCGGCTATACCGCGAGTACCGGCCAGCTGCAGGTCAGCGTGCTTCAGGCCAACGGCGCCGGCACCTTCGCGTCGTGGAACGTCGTCACGGCACCGCATGCGGCGGTCTGCATCACGAACTCGCAGATCGTCGAGGACGATACGAACTACCCCGGCCCGAGCCACAACCTCGAGATCGGGCCGGGCGTCTATGTCGACACCGGGTGCACTGGAAGCGGCGCGGACACAAACACGTATTATGCCGGCCAGACCGGGACGGCCAGCGCGGGGCGCAGATCCGCCTGCTCGGCATCCAACTGGTTAACCGGTTCGGGCACGAATTGCGCCTTCCCGTTTGTGCCGCGATACTTGACGGAGAACGAAACGCACGATCAGCTCGTCGCCCAGGCGCGCGCCGCGGGGTTCTGCGGCAAGGGCACGAGCGCCGATCCGATACGTGCGTGTGCTGACGGTCAAGCACAAGCGCGCGGCGAAGTCACCATCGAGCCCGTCGTGGATCGGCACTAGCTGACGCCGCATTAGCCTAGCTGGATGTTTCTGATCCGTAACGGCTCGGTGAAGGCGCCTTGCGTTGGTGGCTGGTGATGGTCTTGGTTCTAGAAGTGCGCCTAGTCGGACTTCTAGGAGTTGTCAGTGGCGGAGATCATCACGGTCGAGCGGCGGCGGCGCTGGAGTGACGAGGACAAGCGCCGGATCATTGTTGAGACGTTTGGGCTGGATGCGAGCGTCAGCTCTGTGGCGAAGCGGCACGGGTCTGCACCCTGGCCAGGTCTTCGGTTGGCGTCGGGCGTTGCATGATGACGCTCGCGGTCGCGCTTCTGTGCGGGGCAAGGCGGGATTCGCGCCGGTCGTGGTCGAGGAACCGCCGGAGCATCCGCCGCGGCTGCCTCCTCCTGATGGTCTCAAGACGACAAGTTCGAGCGGCCGGATCGAGATTATTCTCGGCCGAGGCCGTCGTGTTGTGGTCGGACCCGATGTCGATACTGCGGCTTTGCGTCGGATGCTCGATGCCCTGGAGCCACGATGATCGGCGTGCCAGCCGGGGCACGGATCTGGCTTGCAGTCGGGCGGACCGACATGCGCAAGGGATTCGACGGATTGGCCATGCAGGTGCAGCAGGTTCTGGCAGACGATCCCTTCTGCGGTCACCTCTTCGTCTTCCGTGGCCGGCGGGGGGGACCTGATCAAGGTCCTGTGGTTCGATGGCCAGGGGCTGTGCCTCCTTGCCAAGCGGCTGGAGAAGGGGCGCTTCGTATGGCCGTCGCCGGCGGATGGGAAAGTGACGATCACACCAGCCCAAGCTCGGCATGCTGCTCGAAGGGATCGACTGGCGCATGCCGCTTAGAACCTGGCGACCGGAGATGGCGGGATAGCTGCGACAGAATGACTCGGCCCATGAGGTTGCTCTCCTCATCGGGCCGCCAAATGTTCTTTGATTCCGGGCGTGACGAACACGCCCGACGACCTTCCCGCCGATGTCAATGCGCTCAAGCGCATCATTGCGACGATGGTTGAGGAGGCGGTCGCCGCGCGGGTCGAGATCGAAAAGCTTCGCTTCGAGCTGGCACGGCTGAAACGGGCTCGCTTCGGCCGCCCGTCGGAGAAGCTGGGGCCGGTCGTCGCTCAGCTCGAGCTTGCGATCGAGACGTTGGAGGAGGACGAAGCGCAGCAAACGGCTGCCCGTTCACCAGCCATCGTCGCGCTGATCGAGCAGGCGCTCGAAGCGCGCAAGCCGGCACGCCGACCGCTTCCAGACCATCTTCCCCGAGAGGAGGTTGTTCATCCCGCCGCTTGCGCCTGCCCGGCTTGCGGCGGTGCCCTGCGCAAGATCGGCGAGGATGTCACCGAGACGCTCGATTACATGCCAGGGCGCTTCAAGGTGGTCCGCCATATCCGCGAGAAGTTCTCCTGCCGTGCCTGCGACACGGTGGTCGAGGCGCCGGCTCCCGACCATGCAATCGCCCGCGGTCGCGCCGGCGCCGGCCTGCTCGCTCACATCGTCGTCTCGAAGTACGACGACCATCTGCCGCTCTATCGCCAAGCCGAGATTTTTGCGCGAGACGGCGTCGGCCTTGAGACCTCGACCCTGTCCGGCTGGGTCGGCGCCACGGCGACAGCGCTCAAGCCGTTGACCGATACCCTCGCTGCCGACCTGTTCGGCTCCGACACGCTCCATGCCGATGATACGCCGGTCCCGGTCCTCGCGCCCGGCGCCGGCAAAACGAAGACGGGCCGGTTATGGACGTATGTCCGCGACGAGCGACCGTTTGCGGGGGCGCGACCTCCGGCGGCGGTGTTCTTCTATTCCCCTGACCGCAAGGGCGAGCGGCCACGCGAGCATCTGAAGGACTTCGTCGGCGTCCTCCATGCCGATGGCTATGCCGGCTTCAACGGCCTGTTCGAGTCCGGGCGGGTCACTGAGGCCGCATGCTGGGCCCATGTCCGACGGAAGTTCTTCGATGTCTATCCCGCCAACGGATCTCCGATCGCCAAGGAGGCCCTGGACCGTATCGGTGCCCTTTACGCCCTCGATGAGGTCCTCAATGGCATGCCCGCCGATGAACGTCGACGACGACGGCAAGCCGGAGCAGTACCCATCGCCGATGCCTTGAAGAGCTGGGCTGAGGCCACGCTGCCGAGGCTCTCCGGCAAGTCCGAACTGGCAGCAGCCTTCCGGTACATGCGCTCGCGATGGAGCGGGCTCGTCCGGTGCTTCGACGATGGTCGCCTGGCGCTCGACAACAACGCAGCTGAACGCGCGCTGCGCGGTGTCGCCATCGGCCGCAAGAACTGGCTCTTCGCCGGATCGGACCGCGGCGGCGCAAGGGCCGCCGCCATGTACTCACTCATCGAGAGCGCAAAGCTCAACGGCCTCGATCCTCAGGCCTACCTCACCGACGTGCTCGCGCGCCTGCCAACTCATCCCGCAAAGCGCATCGCCGACCTGCTGCCCTGGAACTGGGCGCCGCTGCCTGCCACTCTGGCGGCATGAGCAGCCCCGAGAAGATCGCCCGCATCCGCATCGCGCTGAAGGACATCGAGCCCGAGATCTGGCGCCAGGTCGAGGTGCCGCTCGGCATGCACTTGAAGGGCCTGCACGACATCATCCAAGCCGTCTTCGGCTGGCATGACGACCATCTCTTCGAGTTCCGGATCGGCGAGAGGCGCTACGGTGTCCCAAGCCCCGAATGGGGTGACGAGCGCAAGGTGCTGCAAGCCAAGGCGGTAAAACTTGCGGCCTTGGTGTCCAAGGGCATCGACCGCTTCGATTACATCTACGACTTCGGCGACAACTGGGAACACGCCATCGCGATCGAGGCCGTCGCCAACGCTGATCCCGCGACTGAGTATCCCCGCTTCCTCGGTGGCGCCCGCCGTGGGCCGCCCGAGGATGTGGGCGGCTTCCCCGGGTTCTTTGACTTCATCGAGGCCATCGTCAATCCGCGGCATTCCGAGCACCAGAGAATGATCGAGTGGTATGGAGGCCCATACGACGCCGACGACATGGACCTAATCAATGTCCGCCTGCGCCTCGGTGTAATCGCCAAGCGCCACCACGACGGCAAGGCCGCCTATGCCAAAAGCAGAAGCAAATCTTGAGGCGCCTTCACCGAGCGGTTACTCTGATCCCAGATAGCGTTCGGCCGCTCGAATGGGTACCGCGCGACACGGCCACCAATCATCCGGGCAATGAGGATCATTTGTTGAGGTGGGCTCGTTCAGACGAGGCGCGGCGAGACATCATCTGGCTGAGTTTGTTCTGTATGCGCTGAGGGATGTGACGGACGATTTGCTTCCTCATCCTAAATGACCAGGGCGAAATATCCGGCACAGGACGTTCAAACCGAATCTCGGACCGCTTGACGATGTCCGGCAGCAACGGCACCTTCGCATCCGCGACAAAAAGAAAGAGATTATAGCGGTACCAAAATTGGACTGCCGCCGAATGGCGTATTTGCGGTCTGATCCAGTCAAACATGCGATAGCCCTGCCGTACAAAAAGCTCTCGCCAATATTCGTAAGGCCGCTCGTTGACATGATGCTCGCCGCCTTGGCCCGGCGGCGCGGCTGAGAAGAGGACGATGTCTGCATGGCGTACGAGGCTCGCGACGAATCCCTCTGCGGCGTTCTCAGGCAGGTGCTCCGCGACTTCCATGCTTTCCACTAAGTCGAAACGTCGTCCGAGATGGATGGGGTTCGAGAGATCACGGGGTTGGAAACATTGCGGGGGAATTAGCAGGTTTTCCGTGCGTATATAATCGCCATCAACGCCGACGATGTCGGTTACGCCCGCGGACTGCCAGACTGATAACCAAGTGCCGAGCGCACATCCGAAGTCGGCCACGCTCGCAATCGGGACAACCTCCTGCATGAGGCGCACTATGACCTCCGCGGAGGTGCGGGCCTGGTTTGCAAGCCTCATAAAGGTGTCGTCATACCGATATTTCGATACGGCCATATCCCTTTTGCTCATGCGCTGTAACGAGTGACTCGTAAATTTTTGATGCCATGGCGTGCTCGAAATTCCAAAGCGCGCTTAGATGATTTTGACAGCCGCACAATGATATACTATCATTTCAAAGTTTGCGATTCCGCTACGCTTAATCTTGCGCATTGTCGCGCATGCCATCCGTGCGCTCGCTAGGACTTTTAATGGCGCAATCACCCTCGTTCGCTGATCGTGACCTTTCTGCCGGTTCGGCGGAGCGATTTGGATATTCATGGAATCGCTATTCCAGCGTTCTGCCTGAACACGAACAGCAGTTTCGTCGTTGGACCGCTCCGCTCGATCCCGATACTTGGCGGGGCTTACGGTTTCTCGACGTTGGCTGCGGCATTGGCCGTAATAGCCTCTGGCCGATGAAGTATGGTGCAGCTGGAGTTGTGGCCATTGATGTCGACGAGCGCACGCTAGCGGCGGCGCGCCGCAACCTACGCGAGTTTCCTCACGTCGAAGTGAGGAACCAAAGCGTGTACGATCTAGCGGAACAGGATGAGTTTGATATAGCGTTCTCCATCGGCGTTATTCACCATCTTGAATTTCCGGAACGGGCAATCCATCGGATGGTTCACGCTGTTCGACCAGGGGGCAAAGTGCTCATTTGGGTCTATGGGTACGAAAATAACGAATGGATTGTCAGGTTTGCTGACCCGCTTCGCAAAACGCTTTTCAGTCGATTGCCTCTCAGCGGCGTGCATGCTTTGTCAGTCGTACCGACCGCGGCAATCTGGCTGTTGCTTCGCATGGGTCTGCAGAGGATCGAGTATTTTCGGCTTCTGCGGCGACTTTCGTTTCAGCACATACGCGCGATCGTTTTTGACCAGATGCTGCCCCGGATCGCTCGTTATTATCCGAAGGAAGAGGCGACTCGTCTGCTCCTCGATGCCGGGCTCGAGGACGTTGAAACGCGTTGGGTAAATGAGATCTCATGGACTGTCATTGGAAGAAAGCCCGGATAGATCGAATGACCTATTCCGGCCGATCGGCCATTAGCGATGCAGGATGAAGGGCGGTTTCAGGCACGAGCGCAACAGAGCCGCCTGTATCGGACCATTTTCCGACGTAGGTCGCCCCGACCACGAGAATTCCCGCCGAGATTAGCCCGATGCCGATCCATCGATAGAGGGAGATCGGCTCTGACAAGATCCATGACGAAGCAAGGATCACGGCGATGAACTGGCACGCGGCAAATGATTGAGCAATATTGAGTGCGACGTTTTGCAACACCCAAGCGTATATGACAACTGATGCTCCAAAAAACAACAATCCGATCACACTCTTGATAGAAAGCAGTCCAAACATCATTCGATTACCGCTATCTGCTCCTAACTTCAGCAGGAGATTCCCGATTACGGTGCATGTGATCATTGCGGTGAACAAGAGTACAATTTTCATAGATGCTCCGCGTCAAGTAGATCCAGCACCCTAATGCGGTCTCGGGGCAGCTCTAAACAGAAGCAGTGAATTGCATTGCACCAAAGTGATGCAGCGCGTACCAACACCAAAGAAACTGTCGGTGATCAGCCGTGCCCGCGGAATGATCCCGCCAGCGGCTAAGCGCACGAGCCACGTCGATATCTGCAGCTATCGCAATTTGACCACCATCGACCGGGGCGAAGTGACGCATCCACGTAACGATTGGAAGCCCAAATCCCTTCTTCGGACGATTGAGGATAGCTTTCGGAATGAGGCCCTGCAACGCCCTCTTGAGGATGTATTTGCGTGTGCCAAAGCGGTATTTCAGACCGTGCGGCAGGCGTCGCGCAAATTCGACGAGGTCATTGTCAAGGAAAGGTGCCCGCGCCTCGAGCGATTGCATCATCGTTGCTCGGTCCACCTTCGCCAATATGTCATCAGGGAGGTATAAATTGGTGAAGAACTCGAGCGTTCTATCTACGAGATGAGGACTCTCAGAGCAGTTCCAAATGGCAATCGCTTCGCTATAAAGGTCTTCCGGGTCGCAGGGCTCGCCGAAGAGTTCAGCAATCGCCTCCGGCGCGAGAGGCGCCATCCACATCGGGTTCCATAGTTCAGGCAGCGCCCCAACTTCCGCTAAGGCCCGACGCAGCTTAAAGTCGAAGGCCATATTGCGCGAAGACACGGGCAGAAGCTCAGCTCCCCGCCGAATCAATCGGTGCACCCACTGCGGAACAGTGCTTTGGTAAAGTCGCGCAAGCTTCAGCGCTGCAAATGGATCGTATCCCGCGAACAATTCGTCTCCGCCATCGCCGCCAAGCGCAACCTTCACGTGTTCGCGCGTAAAGCGAGCGAGAAGATACGTGGCCAGCATCGACGGGTCGCCGAGTGGTTCGTCAAGGCGCGAGAGGACCGATCCCGCGATCTGCTGCGCCAAACCGAGCGTCAGTTGCTGCTCATGGTGATCGCTTCCAAGCGCCCGCGCCACGGTACGGGCGTATGGCGTTTCATCGTAGCTTTTCTCTGAGAAGCCAATCGAAAAGGTTTGGATGGATCCGGCGGGAATTCGTTGCACGGCCGCCGCGAGCACGGCGCTCGAGTCAATGCCGCCGCTGAGAAAAATCCCGAGCGGCACATCGCTCATTAAGCGCCGTTGGACCGCTTGTTCCAACAAAAATCGCAATTCATCGACCAGATCTTCCTCTCGCGCACGCGTCGGTGAAGGGTCGATCACGAACCTCCAATAGCGCGAGACCTGCAACGAGCCAGATGCAAGAGAATATGTCGCCGTGCTCCCTGCCGGGAGCTTATAGGTATTCCGAAATAACGCATTGGGAGAGGGAATGAATCCGTGAGCGAAGAATTTCTGCAACGCCCGCCGGTCGATCTCTGCGCGAAAATGCCGATGCTGCGTGAGAACTGTCAGCTCCGAAGCGAAGAAAAAGGTGTCCTTGCAACATGCATAGTAGAGCGGCTTCTCGCCAAATCGGTCGCGCGCGAGGAACAGACGACGCGCGGGAGAGTCATAGATCGCGAAGGCAAACATCCCATTCAATCGTTCCGGCAGCCTCTCTCCCCACTCTTCATAGCCATGCACTAGCACCTCTGTATCAGAGTGGTCCGTCGCGAAGCGGTGTCCCCTTGCGATCAGTTCCCGACGCAAATCGAGATGGTTATAAATCTCGCCATTGAAGATGACACAGATCGTCTTGTCCTCGTTCCACATCGGTTGCGCGCCGTCGGCGACATCGACGATGGCCAGTCTCCTATGCCCCAGGAAAACTTGCTGCTTCTCGTCAATATGGAATCCTTCGCCATCGGGCCCGCGATGTGCCATCGCGCCGGTCATAGCGTGCAGATCTCCCTGATCGCCGTGTCCGACAAAGCCGGCAATCCCGCACATGCGACGCTACTCGAAGTTCACGAAATTCTTGAGGAGATAGACCGTCTTGTTCTGTGACTCGAACCAGGTTCGCATGATCAATTCGGCAAGGAGTCCCATAAGGATGCTGACGAGGCCAAGGGTAAAAGTCATCACAGCGAGCAGTGGCATCGGTGTCTGAATTAGAGATATGTTGTCAACGATTCTCCAATAAACGGCCATCAACAGGCACAGGACGCCAACTGCCATACCGAACAGCCCAAACGCACCGAATACGTAAATCGGCTTGGTTGCAAAGCGATCGAGGAAGGTCACGACGCAAAGATCTAAGGCCACCTTGAAGATGCGGCTGAGCCCGTATTTGGAGCGACCTGCTGTACGCGCATGGTGACGGACCGGAATTTCGGCTATCCGCGCTCCCTGCCAAGCCGCGTAGATCGGAATGAAGCGATGCATCTCGCCATAGAGCCTTACCGGCTTAATAATATCGCGCCGGTAGGCCTTGAGAGAGCATCCGTAATCATGCAGTCTGACGCCAGAAACGACCGAAATGATGCGGTTTGCGACGATGCTAGGCAGCCTTCGTGTTAGGAACTTATCCTTTCGCCGCTCGCGGAGTCCCGAGACGACGTTGTACCCTTCATTCATCTTCGCCAAGAGGCTCGGTATGTCGCGCGGATCGTTCTGCATATCGCCGTCAAGGACGACGATTACCGCACCCCGCGCATGCTTGAACCCCGCCATTAACGCGGCCGTCTGTCCGGCGTTACGTGCCAAGTTTATGATTTTGACGCGAAATTCACGCGCTGCCAGCGCCTGAAGGACCGCTTCGCTCCCATCGCTGCTACCGTCATTGACGAAAATCAGCTCACTCCGCAAGCTTGAAAGCTCATCGAGCACTGTAATTACTCTGCCGCACAATGGCTCGATGTTTTGTTCCTCATTGAACACCGGTATGACGACCGATAGATCCAGGTCTTCTACGACGCCAGTGGGACGTGTCACTTGGCGGGCAACGTTCAATGACATTGTCGCGGCCTTACCATGAATTTCCGATTATGCGCCTGTTTTTTAGCACTGAACTGGCCCATATTCCAGCAGAGATGCGCAACGGCTATTTATTAATCTGGATTAGCAGATTGACTGAGCTTCACGCTTGACCTGCACGCCGTTGCCGGCGCTTCATTGCTGAGTCCGAAGCGAAGAGGTGATGATGGACGCTCGCGCCCAGTTGACCGCGCCAGTAGGTGCGAGTAGCGCAGCACCCCGGTTCTGGATCTCCGCTCCTGTTTGGCAATATCTTGCCTGCGTCATAATTGCTTTCATCGTGCTCCGACTGCCCGTTTTTTTTATAACGGTGACGCCGGTATCGGACGATGCATGGTACGTCCATAGAGCCATCGATATCGCCGCTGGCAGAGGCTACACAGAGAACGGAATTCCAACGGCGTGGTGGCCGGTTGGCTACCCGGGATTTCTCGCAGGGTTATTCACTGTATTTGGGCCTAACCTGCTCGCCGTCAAACTGTCCAATCTCGCCTTTGGCATCGGCTCGATCTACCTGATTTACGACCTCTCGAAGCTCATGTTTCAGAGTGAAGCGGCCGCAAGGCTAGCTGTCATCTTCTATACCCTTTATCCCAATCAGGTTGCGTATACGGCGTTTCCGGAATCCGAGCCACTGTTTACACTTATGTTGCTCGGGGCCCTCGGGATTTTCGCTCGCAAGCCCGGCCTGGTGGGTATCGGACTAGCCGGCGCAGTTCTAGGAGCGGCGACGCTCGTCAAGGCGCAAACGATCTTGTTCCCGGGTTTCTTGCTGTTGGTATACGGATGGATGGCGCGACGCCAAGTCTCGCTGCGCCGACTTGTCACCTCCTTTGTGATAATGTACAGCGCTTGCTTTCTCGTTATATCGCCATGGACGCTGCGAAATTATCGAGTGTTCGATAGCTTTGTTCCCGTTGCAACGAGCGGAGGAACGGCGCTCTACATGGGAAATAATCCCAAAGCAACGGGCCGCGATCAGAACATCGAAGAACTGCTGCCGATCCTTGCGCTGCCGCGCGCGCCTCATCAGCTTGAAATCGACAAGGAGGCGAAGTCCGCGGCAATCGCATGGATCACAGCGCATCCCTGGCAAGTGGTGGCACTCATGCCGAAGAAGATTTGGTATCTCTGGGCGCGAGATGGGGAGGGAGAATGGGGGTTTGAGGCGGGTTATGCGCGCTACGTCGATCAAGTCCTGACGTTTCGGACGCTTCGCTGGATTAATCAATTCTATTATCTTGCGCTGATGATGTTATCTGTCCTTGCGGTGTACCAGCTGCGAAGGAGGCCCGGAGACCGCAATCAATGGTGGTATTTAGGCGTTATCGTGGTTCTCCACACGACGATCGTTTCAATGATTTTCACGGGCCAGCCACGTTACCACTTTCCTGCTATGCCGTGGGTATGCATGTATGCGGCGTGGTTTACGGTCTGCGGAAATGCCTGGAAAGTGAGGCGCGCATAGGTGGATCATGCGTGTATAGCGCCTAGCACGCAAGGCCTTTCGGAGCGGGTCAACCTAAGCGGAAAATGCTGTAGTATATGCGCTGTGCGCTTAGCCACACCCTTGGATTACGAACACCGATGCCTGAGACGATGCCCTCGATGGCCGTCTTAATGAGGACGAAAGCTTTGTGCTAAGCACGTTCACAACGCCTCGCCATCCGATCCGCATTGTGACGTTCACCACGCTCTATCCAAATGAGGCGCAGCCTACGCATGGCGTCTTTGTGGAAAATCGTCTGCGTCACTTGATCGCGAGCGGAGCGGTAACCGCCCGTGTCATTGCGCCCATTCCCTGGTTCCCTGCCAGCCTCGCTTCGGTCTTCAAGCACCACGCCCATTTTGCGCGAGTGGCAGCCCGTGAAACGCGATTCGGGGTGGAGATCACGCATCCTCGGTTCCTGGCCTTGCCGAAAATTGGCATGACCGTTGCGCCCGCGCTTCTTTACCGATCTGCGGTCTCCGCCTTCCACGCGTTGCGTCGTGAGAGCGGTGATTTCGATCTTATCGACGCGCATTATTTTTACCCTGATGGCGTCGCCGCGATCCTGGTTGGCAAAGCGCTCGGGAAACCCGTTGTCATCACGGCGCGCGGAACGGACATCAATCTCATCCCACGCTATGCGCTGCCGCGGCGTATGATCCAGTACGCGGCCCGAGAGGCTGCGGGCGTCATTACCGTCTCGCGAGGTCTAAAGAGGACGCTGACCCAGCTTGGCGTGGAGCCGCAACGCATCGAGGTGCTCCGCAATGGTGTCGATCTTGATACTTTCAAACCATCGGACCGCAAGGAGGCTCGGGCGAGCCTCGGGCTCGACGAACCGACGCTGCTTTCGGTCGGGGCGTTGGTCCCGTTAAAGGGACACGACCTCGTAATCGGCGCCCTCGCACTTCTGCCGAGATGGAGGCTTCTGATTGTCGGCGATGGCCCGGAGCGAGCGGCACTCGGATCGCTCGCGGAGAAAGCGGGTGTTTCCAGCCGTGTGCGGTTCCTGGGATCTGTGCTGCACGAGCAGCTTGCGCCCATCTATTCGGCGGCGGACTTTCTTGTTCTCGCGTCAAGTCGCGAAGGATGGCCCAATGTTCTGCTGGAATCGATGGCTTGCGGAACGCCGGTGATTGCCTCAAACGTCGGTGGCAATTCGGAAGTCGTATCCGGGCCCGAAGCGGGTATCGTCTTTCGCCAGCGAACGGCGCCGGCGATCGCAGCCGCGGTAGAAAGCCTATTCAGGAGTCCGCCATCCCGCGCGGCGACGCGGCGCTATGCCGAACGGTTCGGCTGGGAAGAGACGACCCAGGGGCAAATTCGGCTTTTCACCCAGATCGTCAACGAGCCCGCACTGTGACCCTGCTGGCGCTTCGATCGAGCAGTCACTGGACGGCATCGTGCGATCTCTTGCAGAGGTCGGTGAGAAACTGCTCGAGGCGTTCGTATTGCAGGTCTCCTGAGAGCCCTTGCCGCGTCGTCTTGGGCAAGGAGGGAATGCGCTCCCGCGACAACCGCAACTTCATGACCATGATCGAGAGGAAAACGCGCAAGCTTTCCAACGCGCAATGCTCCGATAGTGTTTAGCAGAGGAAAATACCAGGAAATGATGAGAAGCTTCAAAAGCCAACTCCGCGACGTCAATCGCGATGAAGCAGCGAATGATAGAACTCGTCGTAATTTCCAACCATTCCACTAAGACTGAACTTATTCACTGTGTGCAGGCGAGCAGCCCGGCCGTGAACGCGCATCAAATCCGGGTTGTCAATGTAATGCAGGATTGCAGCGGCGATCGCATCCGTATCTCCGGGTGGAACGATCCGGCCGGTCGCACCGTCTGGAAGAATCTCTGGCGTCCCGCCGACGCCTGTCGCAATCACAGGGCGACCGCTGGCCATCGCCTCCAGGATCGTATTGGAAATGCCCTCCCGATGGGATGACAGGACGAACAGGTCGAGCGCGCGATAAAGCTCGGGCGTATCGTCCCGCTGGCCGGGCAGCCACGCAAGCTCCGAGGCGTTGCCATGCGCAAGGAGCGTTTCGATCGCCTTGCGTTCACTTCCCTCGCCCACGACCATCAGCCGGAGGATTTTGCGAAGGGCCGGACGCGTCTCCAGCACTCGCAGGAACGCCGATGCTACGCCGAGGGGATTCTTGACCGGTTCGAGGCGCCCAAACATGCCGACGACGATCGCATTCGGGGGTGCAAAGCCGGGAGGGAGTAAGGAGTCTCGGTCCGCTCCTACCGGAGAAAAACGATCTGTGTCGACACCGTTGTAAATCAGTTCGACCCGGTCGCCAGGGACGCGCACCTCGGAGGTGAGCCAATCTCGCAGCTCAGAGGACACCGTGATATAGCGATCAACAACGAAGCCAGTCACGCGGCGAAGCCGATTGTATCGTTGGTTCATGCCATTGAGTTCGGCCATGTCGAGCCCATGCTCGCTGTGCACGAGACGCGGAACACCGGCAAGCCAGGCGGGAAAAAGCATATCGAGCGCCGGCAGATTTCGCGTATGAACGACCCAAGGCCGCAGTTGTCGCAGCAGCTTCACCATCCGGCCGTATGCCGCAATATCTTTTCCCTCGCGCTTGTGTATCTCGTAGATCTCGGTGTCGCCGCGTTGAATCCGCCGGCGGAAATCCGTTGCCCTGTCCACGCAGATGATCGCGTGGCGGTACTTGTGAACGGGCAGATGATTAATGAGGTTAACGAGACCGTTTTCGAGTCCGCCGACGGCAAGCCGATAGATGACATGACAAATGAGGGGCGACGGCGCGCCGATAGATGTCCCATCGGTCGAGCTCCAAACCTGTCCCGGAGCTCTTTCGCTGGCGATGATCGGCAAGGCGAATACCTTCTCAGTTGCCCGTCGGCGGGAGTCCATCTGCGCCTGACGCAGCCCTGGGCACTAGCGGCGAGGGCTGCAACATCCAGAACGCCACGATAAAGAAGAGCAACGCCGGTCTTGGATTATCGAAAGCGCTGCCGACAACCCCGACCACCATGAATCCAACCAAGGCGCTTTGCGCCGCTAAGCCGATCGGCTCTCTTCGCTTTGCTTCTTTTGAGGCGCGCAGGAATGCGGTGACCAGTGCGGCAAGCAGCAGTGAAAGGCCGACCGCGCCCGTCTCGAAGAAAACTTCTGCGTAGACGCTCTTGATATGCCATGCCAGATGTTCGAAGTCACTAACCATGATCCAGCGATCCATCGCCGCCGCGAAGTTGCCATTCGCGACAATATTGTGGGCCCCATCGCTCAACCGGACGCCGGTGATATTCACGACCGGGTTCTGCGGGTCATTGTAGAAAATCAGCGTCGGAGGGAAATAGAAGGGCACGTCGGCGCCGAGCTTGCCGCTATTGAAGCTTATCGTCTGATCGGTCCAGCCCGCTGAGGCGCGAATCAGTATCTTGAGTACCTTGCAACCCGGAAGGTATCGATCGTTCCAAAGAATGAATTTGGGACAGATGCTTGCGAGGAGAGGCCATTTCGCGTCGTTATCGGCCCGCGTCTTCAAACTGAGCTCGTAATCCGTGTCGGGCCGCACCGGGACCTTTTGCTCTATGTCGAAGTCACCGCCGCCGAGCGCGAGCCACGTTTCCCCGTCGTGATTGACGATGCTGTAGGTTGCTTTCGTCTCAGGCGAATCCGCTTCGATGAACCATAAGCGCGGAAAACTGCCGAGGCCCATTCCGAAGACATAGTCGGTCCAATTATGTCCCATAAGTCTCAATGCGTCCGCCCAGTGCCGCCAGCGCGTCTGCTCGTCATGATAAACAGTCGAGAACCGATCGAGCATGCGGTAACCGCCGATGGCGGGAATCGCAATCGTGCTGAATATGCTGAGGCCGACGAAAAACACCGCCGCTCCAACTCGCAAGTCCGGCGGGATCGTCCGGCCACCGAGAAGCGATACCGCGACGACGAGAGCAAGAGCGATCACGCCCCCGAGTTCGAAGGCGGTGACGGGATCCATGGGCGCATAACGGTCTGCCCGAAACGCGTGCGCGAGTGCGAAGGCCGCGAAGGCCGCAAGAAGAGAAATCAACGAGCCAAACAACATGCGTCGTGGCCCAAGGAAAAGCGCGGCTGCCAAACCGGTTCCGCACGTCGCTTCGCCGATCAGCAGAGCCCCATAGCCTCCGTGCGCGTACGCAAGGACAAGGATCGCCAGAGTCACAATCGTCGCAAGTGCAATACGGAGGCTTGCGCACCTGCCGCCAAGCCGGGGGCGGAAGCCGCGAATCTCCGAAGTGACGATCGCGATCATCGCTCCGGCGCAGGCGATGTAGGCGCCGCGTGAATAACTCGCCACAACGGCATAGATGCCGAGGCCAAACGCAACAAGGCAAAGCAAGCGCAATGCCGGCTTGCGCAAGGTCAGCGCGCCGGCCGCGGCCACCGCTGGAGCAAGGGCCAGATAAGTATCGAATGCCTCTCCACCTGTGTGGAGTTCGGAAAACGTGCTCGTGGCGCGGTAAGTGGTCCCGAAATCGAGAAGCGCACCGATGATCTCATAGCGGCTCGCATACAATCCCGCGAGCCCATGCGCTTGGGATAAGGCCAGGAACACACCGCGCTCCCAGAGCACCACTAATCCCTCGAACATCAGCCCGACAGAAGTTCCGAGGATGAACAGTGTCGATGCCTTCCGGGAGTCGAACGCAAGCTGCCGCTGCAAGGCGGGCAGCAATAAGACTGCCCAACCGATGCTCTTCGCGACCCGCAATGCATTATAGTGGCTGAGATAGCTGGTAAACTGATATTGGTCGGGAAATGGCAACGGCAACGCGCCGATGATAGTGCTGACGAGAAATGACGCGAGCAGCAAGACGATAATGACCCCTCCGAATCCCGCAAATTTTGGAAACTGATGGCCCGGAGGGGCTTGGAGAAAATGCGCCGAGGCAGTTGTCAGAACCAACAGATCGAATTCATTGATATAGAGCCGCCCGGTCCACGGCGTTAGATCGAACACGGGCAATAGCGCAGGAAGATAGAGGACCCACGCGGCTGAAAAGCGCAATTGCAGGATGAAACATGCAGCCAGCACGACAGCGACGAGAAGCCGCGCGAACGGACGATCAAGAACGAGCAGAACCGTGCAGAGGGCAAGCAGAAGGCCCAAAGCCCGGCTCGATGCGGTGGCCAGGATGACGCTTAGCGAGTGCGAGCGCGAAGGGACAAGAGTGCGTTCCGGCGCATTAGCCAAGGGAATGCTCGCGAAGAGGGAAAGCTGTCGCCGGAAATGAAATAAATTGTCGGCATTGGCAGCGCAAGGTCTAATTCGTTATGATAGCAGGAAAGCTGCGCGGGCGCGCCAAAACCTGCGCAGGGGGCCTGGCCGACAAACGCTGTGGCGACAACGGTCCCTTAACGAGAATAGCGTTAAGATTTATTCACCTACCAAAGCCTCAGTTCCCCACCATCATGACAGAGTTACTGCACCAACTAGTGCGAATGTCGGCGAGGGACCATCCTTCCCGCGTCGCTCTGGCCTATAAGCACGAGCTCGTTGATTACAACTCGCTGTGGGAGCAAATCGATCGGGCATCGCGCGGATTGGCCGGGCTTGGGCTGAAGCGCGGGGAGCGGATCGCTATCTACCTCGAAAAGCGCATTGAAATGGTGGTCGCCATATTTGCGGCCGCCGCGGCTGGCTGCGTTTTCGTTCCGGTTAATCCAATTCTGAAGTCTCGTCAGGTCGGCTATATCCTGCGCGACTGCGATGTCCGCATTCTCCTCACGTCGCGGGAGCGCGCGGCCGATCTTGCTCAGGAGATCGACAACTCTCCGGCCCTTGCGAGTGTTGTTCTCGTCGATGGTAAAGACGGGCTAGAGCTTGCCCCGAAAAGGACGCTGACTTGGCAAGAGGCGATCACTGCGCGCGGAGCGGGAGACGTCAGCCGCGTCATCGACACGGACATGACCGCCATCCTTTACACGTCGGGAAGTACGGGCAATCCAAAGGGCGTCGTGCTGTCCCATCGCAATATGGTCGCTGGTGCGAAGAGCGTCAGCCAATATCTCGAGAACCACCACAGTGACCGCGTTCTTTGCGTTCTGCCCTTGAGCTTTGACGCCGGCCTCAGCCAACTCACGACAGCCTTTACGGTGGGCGCTCAGGTCGTACTCCTCAATTACCTGCTCGCACGTGACGTGGTTCGGGCGTGCGCGGAAGCGGAGATCACTGGTCTTACCGGTGTGCCGCCCCTTTGGATTCAACTCGCCGAAATCGACTGGCCCGAAGCGGCGTCCCGGTCCATGCGGTATTTCGCAAACACCGGCGGCCACATGCCGCGCCCGACGCTCGACCGCCTGCGCCAGCTCATGCCGCGTGCGAAACCCTATCTCATGTACGGGCTGACCGAGGCGTTCCGCTCGACCTATCTCGATCCGGGTGAAGTGGACCGGAGGCCAGATTCGATTGGCAAGGCCATTCCCAATGCGGAGATCCTGGTGGTCCGGCCGGACGGTTCGCCGTGCGCGCCGAACGAGGAGGGGGAGCTGGTGCATCGCGGCGCGCTGGTTTCGCTCGGCTATTGGAATGATCCGGAACGTACGGCCGCACGATTCCGCCCGGCCCCTGGACAGCCGAGCGGCCTCGCGCTGCCTGAAATTGCCGTTTGGTCCGGCGATCGCGTTCGCCGCGACGAGGAAGGATTCCTCTACTTCGTCGGCAGACTAGACGAGATGATCAAGACCTCCGGATATCGCGTCAGTCCGACCGAGATCGAAGAAGTCGTCTATGCCACCGGGCTCGTCGGCGCGGCCGCAGCGCTTGGCGTACCGCATCCGCGGCTGGGTCAGGGGATCGTCCTGGTGGTCAGCCCGCCCGCCGACCGCCCGCTCGACGAGAACCTGTTGCTGCAGGAGTGCCGACAAGCCATGCCGCAATACATGGTGCCCTTACGCATCGTCACGCGCGACCACTTGCCGCGCAATCCCAACGGCAAGATAGATCGAAAGCTGCTCGCGGACGAATTCGCGCAAAGCTTTGCCCGGGAATCACCATGACGGATCTGGTCTCCGCACAGCATCCGACGGTCGGCTCGTTTCAAGTCCGTGACGGTTGCCTGCTGATCGGCGGCGTCACGCTGACGAGACTGGCCGATCGGGTCGGCCAAACGCCTTTCTTTGTCTACGATCGTGCGCGGCTCACCGACCGAATCCGCCATCTGCGCGAGTGCTTGCCGTCCACCGTGGCTCTGCACTACGCGATTAAAGCCAATCCGATGCCCGCCGTGGTCGAGCATCTCTCTCATCTCGTCAACGGATTCGACGTCGCATCGGCGCGCGAGCTGCAAACAGCCCTCGACACCACGATGCTGGCCACCCGCATCAGCTTTGCGGGCCCAGGCAAGACCGAGGCCGAGCTCAAGCAGGCCATCGCGGCAGATGTCACGATCGCGGCGGAATCGCAGGGCGAATTGCGCACGATCGCGCGCCTAGGAGACCGCGCCGGTCTCTGTCCGCGCGTTGTGCTCCGCGTCAATCCCAATTTCGAGGTCAAGGGATCTGGAATGCGGCTTGGCGGCGGACCGCAGCAGTTCGGAGTGGACGCTGAGCAGGCGCCGCAGGTCCTCCACGAAATTGGACGCCTCGGGCTCAATTTCGTCGGCCTTCACATCTTCGCGGGATCGCAGAACCTGCGCGCCGACATCCTGCAGCAGACGCAGGAGCAGACGATCGACCTCGCGGTCCAACTTGCCTCGCACACACCCGCCCCGATACGCCACTTAAACATCGGCGGTGGCTTCGGTATTCCTTACTTTCCTAAGGACGTTCCGCTCGATGTCGCGGCGATCGGCGAGAAATCTTGGGCGCCTCCTGGAGCGGCGCCTCTTGCCCGCCCTGCCTCAAGCGAAGGTCATCATCGAACTTGGCCGCTATATCGTTGGCGAGGCGGGGCTTTACGTAACAAGGATCCTCGATCGCAAGGAATCCCGAGGCCAGATCTTTCTGGTGACTGACGGCGGCCTGCATCACCAGCTTGCTGCGTCCGGCAATTTCGGACAGGTCATAAGACGCAATTACCCCGCCGCGATCGCGAACCGAATGGATGAACCGGCAGCGGAACGCGCGAGTATCGTCGGGTGCCTCTGCACGCCGCTCGATCTCCTGGTGGACAAGGTGGACCTGCCTCGCGCCGATGTCGGGGATCTCGTCGTTCTTTTTCAGTCCGGCGCCTACGGCCTCACGGCAAGTCCGATCAATTTTCTAAGTCATCCGATCGCACCAGAAGTATTGGTGTGAGACCGAAGATATGGGCACGCTAGCAGGATGGCTCGACACCTCGGTCGGCGAGGCGGCCGCGCGAGCGACGCTTGGCAGCATGGCAGGCGCGCCCCCTTTTCAGACTGAAGGGAGCCTATCGACTTGGTTGGAGCCAGGCGCTGCGCTAGCGACCTTCGGGCCAAGCCGCAGCTGCGATCTTGCGTCGGTCGGCTCGATCAGTGCTGCCATCGTCGGGCGTCCCCGCTGGACTGATGCCGGATTGGCGGCGACAGCCGCGCGCGACGGGCATGCGACGGCGGTCATTGCGGCGTACCGGCGTCAGGGAGACGAATTTCTGCGGTCTCTAAACGGCGCCTTCGCTCTCGCCGTGATCGACGGTAGACGCGTTCTGCTTGCTGTCGATCGGCAGGGCGTGTGCGGGCTTTGCTATTGCCAGCCTAGTTCGGGCGGGTTGGTCTTCGGCTCAACGACCGACGTTGTCGCGGCACATCCCGACGCGACCAGCACGATCTCGGAACAGGCGATCTTCAACTTTCTCTATTCCGGCATCATCCCATCCCCCCGCACGATCTACCACGAACAACGCAAGCTTCTGCCGGCGCAGCGTCTCGTCTTCGAAGATGATCGACTGAACACAATTTTCTACTGGCAGATGCCCTACAAGGATCGCACCGAGCGTTCAGTCCAGAGCCTGCGAGACGAGCTGATGGAGCTGCTCGCAAAGGCGGCGGCGCGTTCCGTCGAGGCAGTCGATTTAAGGAACGTCGGCGCGTTTTTAAGCGGCGGACTTGACAGTTCCACCATCACCGGCCTCGCTGCCCGAATGAGCGATTATCCGGTCAAGACTTTTACGATCGGCTTCACGCACGACAAATATGACGAGAGCCGTTACGCAAGCATCACCGCGCGACATTTCGGAACCGAGCATCACAACCATTATTTGCAGCCAAAAGACGTTGTCGATTCGCTATCGGTCCTGTCCCGGGCGTTCGATGAACCGTTTGGAAATTCCTCGGTCGTGCCGGCTTATTGCTGCGCGCGGATCGCACGAGAACATGGGATCGAATTAATGCTCGCGGGGGATGGCGGCGACGAGCTCTTCGCGGGAAACTCCCGCTATGTCAAACAAAAAAGGTTCGATTCCTACCTCTCCATCCCGAGCCCCTTGCGCAAGGGATTTCTGGAGCCAGTCCTCTTCGGTCTGCCTGGTCTGACGCGGTGGCAATTGGCGCTTCGCCTTCGCGGCTTCGTTCGTTACGCACTCATGCCGATGCCGGACCGGCTCGAAGCCTTCAACTTCTATCGCAACGCCGATCTGTCGCAGGTATTGGAAAGCGCCCTCTTGGCTCAGATCGACCCGCAGGAGCCGATCGAGGGCCTGCGCGAAGCCTATTTGCGGACGGTCTCGGACGACCTCGTACAGCGAATGCAGCACCTCGATCTGAAAATTACGCTGGCCGACAACGATCTTCGCAAGGTGAACACGGCCTGCATGGCGGCTGGCGTGGGGGTTGCCTATCCGTTTCTTGACGACGAGGTGCTGGAATTTTCGGCACGGATCCCGTCTTCGCTTCTTCTTCGGCGGGGCGAGCGCCGCTGGTTCTTCAAGCAGGCCGTCAAGGATTTTCTCGCGCCGGAAACACTTTCCAAGCACAAGCACGGCTTCGGCATGCCGTTCACCGAATGGACACGAGAAGAGCCGCTCTTGAAAGAGCTGGCCGTCGATTGCATCAGCAGCTTCCGCCGTCGCGGCTATTTGCGAGGCGACTTCTTGGATCGCCTTCTGTCGGCAGATGAGGCGTACAGCGGGCTTGCATGGGATGTGCTGGTGCTGGAGCTTTGGCTCCGCGACCATGGCACCACGATCCGTAGCCGCAAGGACGCGTCGCTGATCGCGTGAGAGCGATCAGACCGTCACAGAGGCGGAGATCGCGCGAAGCGTCTGCCGCAGTCCCTCGTCGATCATCGTTCGTGATGTGAAGCCGAATGCCGCCTCGGCCTTCGCAGGATCTCCCGCGGAGACCCGTATGTCGCCGGGGCGCGCCGGGAGATGGACGCGACGGACTTCGCGTCTCAGGATGCCGCCGATAGCCTCCGCGAGTTCGAGAACGGTGGTCAGGCGGCCCGTGCAAACATTGAAGATTGCCGTGCCGCCGCTCGCCTTCTCCATGGCGGCAACGAGATGCGCGACAACGTCGCCGACATACACAAAATCGCGGCTCTGATGACCATCGCCAAAGATCGGCACCTCGCGGCTGTTTGCGATGCGATCGACAAAGATCGAGATGACGCCCGAATAAGGCGAGCCGGGATCCTGGCGCGGGCCATAGACATTGAAAAAACGCAAGCCCACGTTCGGAACCTTGTGGACGAGCCACGCGACGCGGGCGTGCAGTTCACAGCCGAGCTTGTCGGCTCCATAAGCGGAGATCGGTTGGGCTGTCGCCGACTCGCACAGAGGAAGATCAGGATTGTCGCCGTAAACGGCGGCGGAAGAAGCATAGACGACGGGGATCGGCGATAACGGGCGCAGGCGCTTGGCCATGTCGAAGACGGTCAACGTGGCACTCTGGTTAGTACGGTGCGTCGCCAGCGGATGTTCCGTGCAGCGTTGCACGGATGATACCGCCGCGAGGTGGAAGCAGCCATCGACGCCATCCATGCCGCGGCCGAGCAGTTCGGGGTCAGCGACGTTGCCGATCCGTAGTTCGGCCGGCTCGATAACATCGTGCCGCCGGCCGGTTGACAAATCGTCGATGATGCGGACCTTGTCGCCACGGGCGAGCAAGCGCTCGACGAGGTGGGAGCCGATGAAGCCGCACCCGCCCGTCACCAACCATTGTGCCATTGGGGCCTCGATCACCAGGAGCCGCAAAGCATTATGGGGCCAGGTCCAAAAGAATCACTTACCGATCGGGCGCGACCGCTTTTCTGCTTGCGCGCGCGCTCGGAGAGGGATCGTTCCCGTCCAAGGCGGCCACGAACATTTTCTTGGCTTCGCCCCCTTGCTCCGGGCAAAGAGCGATTTGCTTGGATCCGGTTCATTTCCAGCAATCGACCCGAGCGACGTAGATACGTGCTGCGTCCATAATGTCCGAAAGTCCGAGAAGTCGCTGATTAGGGACGGTTTGATAAGCGATCTCGCTGTGGCTTAAGAACTCGAGCACCGTCGCGGTAGGCACGCCCAAACCGATCTCGTCCAAGAATTGACCCGACTCGGCATAGACCTTGACCGTATTGATTTTGGCCCTCATGACACCGACCACCATCCCATGCTCATCCAGCATGGGTCCGCCGCTGTTGCCGGGCCGGATGTCGGCCTTGATCACCAGCCCGTTCATGGGACCAAGATCGGGGGGCCAGGCTCTGACGCTGCCCGAAGTTGCCAGCGGTTCGCGCGGCGGGATGCCCTGATCGGGGTAGCCGACAGTGACGACAACGCTGCCCGCCGCCGGGACGCCATAGACCTGGAACGATGCCGAGCCCGGCGATGCCAGCCCGGTAGCGATCACGGCCAAATCACGCCGAGCGTTCGACCGCCAGCACTTTCGCGGCGAGCGGTTCGCCCGAGGCTGGCTCGACCGCGAGAGCTCCGCAGCCTTCAACCACGTGATCATTGGTCAGAAGCCTGCCGTCTCTGTCGATGAAAAAGCCCGTCCCCACGCTGGTAATCTTCATGCCCTGGGGCGCGAGGCTTGGGTGTTTGTGAAGGGCATGACTTATGACTTGGCTTCTTTGGTCCTCAACCTCCTTGGCCTTCTCTTCGCTGACAACCTCGCCGTGACATTCGGCGGCAAGCTGAGGGGTTACAATGTCTCGCGCACGATCATAACAATAGACCACGAGGTCTGATGTTGACTTGGGTCCAACCTGTTGGCCCCGCGCCGGGGCAAGAGCGAACCCGACACATGCAACAATTATGAATAGCCTTGCCAACATTCTACGCTCGATAGGTTGATGCGCGAAGCCGAACCAGCGGCCCGATGATGTATATTACCGCGTTTCTTCCGGACACGGAGGAATTTCCGATTCTCTTAACAAATCTAGCTGAGCGCAGCGCCGCTGCGCGCTATGATCGTCTGACGGAAATAAAGCCAACGTAAATGCATCGTAATCTTCCGCGTCTTCATGCGCCTGCGAAAACGGACCTGCAATTCGATGCGCCCAGGCTCGTGGTCATCATCGATACCGAGGAAGAGTTCGACTGGGGGCGGCCGCTGTCACGCGGCGAAACCAACGTCACCCACATCAAGTCTCAAGAATTGGCCCAGAGGATCTTCGAGCGCTATGGCCTGAAACCCACTTATGTCGTCGATTACCCAGTCGCGACCCAGGAATCTGGTTACCGGTTGCTGCGCGAATGGCTAATGGACGGACACTGCGACATCGGCGCCCATCTTCATCCTTGGGTCAATCCGCCTTTCGTGGAGCCTGTCTCGCCGCACAATTCCTATGCCGGTAACCTGCCGCCGGCACTCGAGCGCGAAAAACTGCGGATTCTGACGGACGCGATTGAATGCAACTTTGGGCATCGGCCACGAGTTTACCGCGCAGGCCGATATGGGATCGGTCCGGCGACTGGTGACATTCTCGAAGAGCTTGGCTACGAAGTTTGATTCAAGTGTGGTCCCGCACGCGAACTTCAGTGCGGACGGAGGGCCGGATTTCACGGAGATCGCAGGCAATCCATTCTGGTTCGGGCCGACGGGCAGCGTGCTCGAACTGCCGCTCACCGTCGGGTGGTGTGGGCTCCTGCGTCAGCACGCTCGATCGCTCGAGCCCTTGAAGAATTCAACCATCGGCCGGCGTTGCCATATGGCTGGAGTCATGGCGCGTCTAGGTCTTTTCGACCGTATTCGCCTCACTCCCGAAGATATGAACTTTGCCGATCTGCAGCGCCTGACCAGGACGATGTTACATTCGGGCAAACGTTTATTCAGCTTGACCTATCATAGTCCGTCCTTGACGCCGGGACATACGCCGTACGTGCGCGATCGCGCCGAACTCGACTGCTTCCTCACCCTGATCGAAAAATACTGCGAGTTCTTCTTTGCGCGGTGCGGCGGTAAACCGTCAACACCACAAGAACTCCGAGACTCGCTGGTTGCGCCGACCTTCCATCCAGGAATTTCAGCTCTCTCACGCGTCAACAGCGTTACTTGCTAGGTCGGGAATCTCGGGCGGCTCAATGCCCAACCCTTCGAATAGCGGGTGCAGCAAGTCCTTGTAGGCAAGCCAACGTCCGACCGAGCTCCGATAGATCGGCTGACGGACCTGCTGTGCGCTCGCAGTCCTGACCGAGCGCTTCGTCTCGTAGAATGCAAGACAGGCATCGTCCCATTCGAGCCCGCAATGCGCGAGAATGCGGCGCGCCTGCGGCTCCAGATCCGAAATCAGCTCCTCGTATTGCACTTCGAGCAGGACGTTCCGGCGGCAAGACGCTCCGCCAATGTTCCATCATCGTCTGGTAGGAGCGATGGTATCGGCCGAGCTCGCGGAGGTCGTAGGCGAAGGGATGAAGCCCTCCGAACAGGATGGAGAAGCACGAGATGCAAGTGTCGATCGGATTTCGACGCGCGTGGATGATTCGCGCATTCGGCAATGCGAGGTGAATGAGCCCGACATTACGAAAATTAGTCAGGGACTTGTCTGTGATTTGAAGGGCAGTAGGAGCGCGTCGAGTTAGGCGATCGAGATAACGCGCGCCGAGGCTCGACAGCTCCTCTTGCGTAAACGATGCGATACGGTCTACGCATGACTTGTCCACGTCGTAAGCGTCCACCGCATCCGTGTCCGCCAATTCGAAATCCTCGCGCTCGCCGGCAGCGAAGACCTGCGGATGGCTTGCGAGGATCTGCTCGATGAGCGTGGTGCCGGATCGCGGCATCCCGACGATGAAGATCGGCACTTCGGATGGATGGCCTAGGCCTCTTTTCGCGGCGAAAAGCTCGGCCGTGTAAGCCACGCGAATGCGCTCGAACCATCGCATAATCTTGGCTTCGTCGTATTGAAACGTACGGCGGTAAAGCGCGTTGGCTTCCAGGTAATGCCGAAATGAAACCTCGTGCTGGCTGAGATCGGCATAGGCCTTGCCGAGCGCAAAATGAAGATTCGTCCGATCGAGATCGGACGCATCACCCAAGTCCTGGGCCAGCTTTTCCAAGGCGATGAAATACGGATCATCGCGCGAGAGCCGGCGGGAACGGACGAGGGGGAGAAGGTAACCGGGCGTTTTCGGCTCGAGTGCGACGGCTCTCTCATGTGCGCGGCGCGATTTGTCGAATTGGCCCCACTCCCACAGTGCGTTGCCAATGTATGAATGCGCCTCGGCAGAATTGGGTTGCAAGGCCAGCCATTTCTCGAACTGCTCAATCGCCTCTTCATGACGATCCAGCGACTGAAGAGCACGGCCAAAGCTCTGATACACGGAGGGAACGTCGGACCTGAGAGCTAGCGCGGATTTGTAATGGGAGATGGCGTCTTCGAACCGGTTCAGCGCCCGCAATGTGTTGGCGATATTGTTATGCGTCTCGAACAGTCCGGGCGAGATGGAGAGCGCCTTTTCAAAGCATTCCACTGCCTCGACGGGGCGTTCGCGTACCGCCAACGCATTGCCAAGATTGTTGTACGCATCGGCGAATTTGGGATTGATCGCGATCGCCTTCTTGTACCGCGCTGCCGCCTCTTCGTGGCGTCCCAAGGACTGCAAGACGCCGCCCAGCATGTTGTATGCCTGGGCGGAATTGGGGTTGCGATTGATCGCCCTGCGAAGCAGTTTCAAGGCTTCCTCGAACCGGCCTTGTCGCGCGCATACGACGCCCAGATGGAGTAGGAGGTCGAAATTCCCCGAATCCGCCTTCAATAAAATCCGGAGCAGCCTTTCCGCTTCGGCGAAATTTCCTTGATCGACGAGGGATGACGCCGCTGCCAAGGACGGCGCCAGTCGCGTCCGGTGAAGATCCGAAAGTTGTGTCTGCCCCAAAATGTATCTCCTATCCAACAGCGCCGGCCAGGGCCGCAAATTCGCAGAGGGCGGCGTGTGGCAAGCGCACCCGCGAGATGTGGCGCTCAGCCGAGATCCCGATGCTCGATACGGCCTAGCAGCGGCAGCACGAGCCGGCGCGCGAACAGGCCCGTGCCGGCCCACAACGTAATGAACCATAGTGGCACGCCGCCAAAGGGATGGCCTGGATATTGCCACTGTTCCGTTGACACGCCCATATACTCGATCGCGGCGCCCAACGCCAACATGTACTGGCTATAGGCGAAATCGCCAAGCTCGTGAAACATAAGAAAGCTCACGAGGAGGATGGCCCCGGACACGAGCAGCAGCGTCCCCGGATCGCGCAAGATCATGAACGGAACCGCGAAGACCCCGGCCATCGAGAGCGGCAAGAAAAGGCGGCCCTGCGCGGGGACCGCGCCCACGAACCGGATCGTGTTGAGGACGTAAAATCCCCACATAAAGTATTCATAAATGGGCATTCCCCACAGATCGGGATGATTGAAATGGAAAACGCCCGCATTCAAGGCCCCGATATTCAAGCCAGTGAACAGCAGATTCACGCCGGCCATTACGCTAAGCTCCGCACGCGAGATCCGCTGGAAGCCAACCGCCCATATGGCCGCCATAATGCCAAGCTTCATGAGATTGCCGCCGCTCCAGCCGATCACGAGAACGGTGGAGATGGCCTGAGCCACCAGCACCACTCGCGCGAGGACCAGCTGCGTGTCCCAATGAAAGCTTCGTTGCATCATGGTCCTTTCACGAACGGGAAAGATATTCTTTCCGCCAGGCGAAGATCATAGGTGAAACCCGCAGCGGCCGAGAGACGCTATAGTATCGACGGGGAGAAATTATATTATGAATGCCAGCTTGCTCTCCGTGTTGCGCATGGTGGCGCGCGAGGCCCTGTTGCCGGCTGAGCTCGGCCGCACGCTCGAGCCTTGCTCCGACAAGTGCGGGGTCGAGAGCGTGACGGGCGTTCACGGGGAACGAGAGGCCAAGCCTCAGATGCCCCGAGGCTCCCTCAATCGGCATAGCATTGCGATCCGGCCCGGCGAGCTTGTCGGACTAACTTACGAAGTGTCAGAAAATTTTACAACTGATCCTCGTCCGGAGCCCCTCTCGCTTTATCGGATCGTACTAACCATTTGATCGGGCGGATAAAATTTTAAAGAGCTCGGGTTGGCACGCGGCATGCAAGGAAAGCTACGGTCAGGTATGCACACGCTCAGGGAGAGGGTTATGAAGTTGACATCGACACTGAAGGGATCGGCTGCGGCAGTAGCGTTGGCTGCCGGCTTGGCCGTCGGCGCGTCGGCGGCTTGGGCACAGATCCCGAACAAATCTGGCGGCGTCGTAGCTGGCAACGACCTGACGATCAAGTTCCAGAATTGGGAAACCTTCATAAACACCGCCGGCGTGGTCTTGACCCCGTCGAATTACGGGACCGGGGCCGGGAAAGCTGGCATCATTGCGACTAACGATCAGAATTTCGGGATTTTCAGGATCTCGTCGGTCGTCAATGCCCTCGCCACCTCCTCGATCTGGCAGGCCGGCAACGGGACATCCGGCTATCTGTACGGCGTCTTCGCGGGCATCAAGGTGACAAGTGCAAATCCCGTCAACGGCGGTGTCGCGACCAATACCGGTGGCGTATTCCAGGTGTACTGGGATGCCAGCAACGTGTTCTCAAACAACGGCTTGGCCGGTTATACAAATACCGGATGTGGCTATAACACGCTGTGCTACGACGGCATCACGGACGTGGGCGCGACGCTCGAACTCACGATCAATCTCACAGAGGGCGCCGATCCGTCGAGTTCCACCGACTTTCTGCCGGTGTCCTTCTCGGGAGTGGGGACGAATCCCCCCAGCGGTGGGGCTTTAGGATACGGCAATGTCGTGGGCGGTGCGGCTCAGGCTCAATTCGACACTAATGGCTTGACGACGTCTTTCGGGAACACGCCAGACGTGCTCATCGCCGATGATTGGTGCGCCGAAACGATCGGCGTCACCAAGGGCTGCAATGGTGGTGTTAGCGGGGCTCCACCAAACACCAACGAGTTCTTGCTGGGCAGCAACGACCCGATCACTGCCGATGCCGTTCCTGAGCCGAGCGCTCTGGCCGTCTTCGGAACCGGCCTCCTGGGTCTGGGTTGGCTCGGGTACCGCAGACGCTCGCGCGGCTGATCGCCCCTACCTGAGCAGCGAGTGCAAGGGGAGCCATTTCGGCTCCCCTTCTCTATTTTGGACAATCGATCTCCGGGGCGGCGCGCTTTTGCCGCCGGATCGTGAGTTCTTCCAAAAAAAGTCCCGAAAATTTACGCAGCCGTGGCAAAACTAGCTGATGACCGTCAGCAATGAGCTCGGCGCCGCCCTTGAAGCCTGGCGCCAGCGAATTGGGTCGGGTCGCGTCCTGTCCGGCGAGGCGGCGCAGGCCTTCTATGGCCCGTGCACCTCGGGCTTCGAGCGCATCATTCTCGGCGCGGTGCGACCGCTGACGACCGAGGACGTTGTCGCCATCGTAAAGATCGCCGGCCGCTTTCACATTCCCCTCTACCCGATCAGCACCGGCCACAACTGGGGCTATGGTACTGCCAACCCTGCGTCCGACGGCTGCGTGATCCTGGATCTTTCCGGCCTCGATCGGATCATCGACATAGATGCCGAACTGGGGCTCGTCACGCTCGAGCCCGGCGTCACCCAGGGCGCCCTGCGCGCCTATCTCGATCGCAACGGTTTGCCCTTCCTGGTACCCGTGACCGGTGCCGGCCCGGAATGCAGCATCGTCGGGAACGCGCTGGAGCGGGGTTATGGCATCACGCCAATCACCGATCATTTCGCCGCCGTCACCGCTATCGAGGCAATCCTCGCCGATGGCAGCCTTTACCGTTCCGCGCTGAGTGAATTCGGCGGGGAGGAGGCAGATCGGGCATTCAAATGGGGCATCGGGCCCTATCTCGACGGGCTTTTCGCCCAGGGGAATTTCGGGATCGTGATACGGATGACGATTGCCCTTGCATCAAGGCCCGAGGCAATGGCGGCGTTCTTGTTCAGGGCGAAGGAGCCTTCCGCGATCGAGGACCTGGTGCGTGCAACGCGGGAAATTCTGAGAGCCGCGGGAAGCGTGGTTGGCGCCATCAACCTGATGAACGCCCGGCGCATCCTGGCGATGACCGTTCCTTACCCCGATGACTTGGTGACCTCCAATGGAGCTCTGTCGCCGGATGCGGTCGCCCGGCTCTCATCTAGCCAGGGTGTGACGGCATGGACCGGGTTTGGTGCTCTCTATGGCTCGGCCAAGGTCGTGCGAGCTGCGAGGGGCTTGGTGCGCGACAGGCTCGGTCCCGTCGTGAGCCGTCTGAACTTTGTCACCCCAGAGCGCGCCGCCGCTGTCAACCGGTGGGCGAGGCGTATTCCGGGCTTGTCCCGCACCCGCTTCGGCCGCATGGCGGCAACCCTCGATTCGAGCTTGCAGCTCATTGCTGGCATCCCCAGCGAGGTCGCTCTGCCGCTCGCCTATTGGAGATCGGGGACGAAGGCGAGCGAGACGAGAGATCCTGCGCGCGATGGCTGTGGCCTTATCTGGTACCCTCCCCTGGTTCCGATGAGACCCGAACGGGTCGGCGCCTATGTCCGCATGGTCGAGGAGATCTGCCTTGCGCACGCGCTCGAGCCCCTTATCACTCTGACCAGCCTGTCCGACCGCTGCTTCGACAGCTCGGTCCCACTTTTATTCCGCCGCGACGACCCCGCCCAAGTAGAGCGTGCGCTTCGCTGTTACGAGGCCCTGTTCGAAGCCGGTCGCCGTGAGGGATTTCTACCCTATCGGATCGGCGTCCACGCGATGGAGCGCATCACCCATTCCGGCACACCATTTTGGGCGACAGTGGCCAAATTGAAGGCTGCGCTCGATCCCGACGGCATCATTGCGCCGGGGCGATACGCGCCTTGACCGGCGCCACCTGTCCGGAGGCGGCCTCGCCGGTCATGAACGTGTCCACGCGCAGGCCCGGCCGGAGCGGATTGGGCGCATCAAGCGCGACAAGCACCTCGAGCACTTTGGTGTCGGTGCGCTCTTGCGGCTCGTCGGCTGACAGCTCCTTCCGGCCCAAGACCTCACCGATCCGCACGACGCGCCCGGGAAAGCGCTGGTCCTGATAGCTGCTGGCCGTCACAAAGGCCGGCATGCCCAGCTCGAGCTTCGCGATGTCGGCTTCGTCAACCTCGGCGCGCACATAAAGGGTCGAGATGTCGCCGAGGCTGAGGACCGGCTCATCAACGTAAATCGACAGAAGCTCGCCGGGATGTCGGTAGATGCGCAGCACCGTTCCGTCGATCGGGCTATGTATAACGGTCTTGTCCAGGATCGCCTGTGCCTCGTCGCGCGCCGCGTCGGCGGCCCGCACCTTCGCTTCGGCGATGGCGATGTCCTCCTCGCGCGCGGGATCGTTGACGATCTTGAATTTCTCCACCGCCGCTTCGCGCTTTTGCTGCGCTACCGCATATCGTGTTTCCGCCTCTTGGACCGCGGTGCGCGGCGCGACGGAGGTCGCGAGCAAGGTGCGTTGCATGTTCAGCTGTACGCGCGCGTCGTCCTGCACGGCTTCCGCTTCGCGGACTGCAGCCTCGGCGGCGTTGCGCTCGGCTGCTCGCGCGCCATTCTGCAGACGGAGCAAGGTGGCCTCCTGCACTTGCAGTTCGGCTTCGGCGCGTCCGACGCCGGCCTGCAAATCCTCGCTTTCCACGCGCGCCAAGATGTCGCCGCGCTTCACCCGGTCGCCCTCTTTCACCAAGACCTCTTTGAGCACGCCGGTCACGGGAGAGGCGATCCGGATCGTCTCGGATGCGGGTTCGACCCGTCCCGGAGCGGCGATCAGATAATCGCCGCTGGTCAGTGGCGTGATTGCCGACGGGGGACTCTCGGTCACACGCGACGGATAAGTCGCGGTCGCAAGCATCGGGATAGCGATCGCGGAAGCCGCAACGAATGCCATGACGCTTGCGACGGAGGCGGTCCTCATTCTGCCCTCACGAGGCTCATGGCGAGCGGGGCCACTACGGGGGTCGAACGAAAACCTGCCCGCGCGGAGAAACGCAAGGGAACGGGCCGCTTGTCTTCGGCCACGCGTCCGTCCTCGATGGTGACGAGCCTGTCCGCAAATTCGATAAGTCGATGGTCATGGCTAACGATCACGACCGCACACCCACGAGCGCGCGCAAGCTCGGCGAGCATGCCTGCGATGGAGCGCCCGGCGGCCGAATCAAGCGCCGCTGTTGGCTCGTCCGCGAGAACGACCGCCGGCATCCCGGCGAGCGCGCGCGCAATCGCAACGCGCTGCTTCTGGCCGCCGCTCAGATCGCGCGGGTAGGCGTTCGTCTTGTCCGCGAGGGCCATGGCGCGCAAGAGATCCTGCGCCTGCTCCCGCCTTGCCTGCCGCGTGACGCCTCTCAGATCGAGCGCGATCTCAACGTTCTCGCGCGCCGTCAGGCTCGGAAATAGATTGTAGCTTTGAAACACGAAGCCGATCCGATCGAGGCGAATCCGGCTGCGCTCCGCCTCGCTCATGCCGGTCGTGTCCGAGCCCGCCACGATGACGCGTCCGCTGGTCGGATGCAGAATGCAGCCCATCATGGAAAGCAGCGTCGTCTTGCCGCTGCCCGATGGTCCCATCAGCAGCGTGACCTCCCCGGCGCCAATCTCGAGCGAGACGTCGCGCACCGCAGAAAGCCACTTGTGGCCCACCGAGAAATGCTTCGTGACGTTGCAAAGCTCAAGCGCCGGGAGACAAGGTGCGGCGCCGGCCGCCGGCGTAGGCGCGGGTAGCGCTGATTTGAGCATGCCGGGCGTCATCTGAAGACCGCGCTCGGATCGAGGCGGGTGACCTTCTTGATCGAGATCAGCGCCGCGCCGATGCACATGATCACGGTGAGCGCGAACATGATGCCCACGAGCCACCAGGGCAGGAGGATTGCCGTCGCGGTATAGCGGGCGGCGCGCATGACGGTAAATATGAAAAGCAACCCGATCGAATAGCCGGCAAAAGCGCTGATCACGGCCTGACGCACGATGACACCGTAAATGTACCGGCTCGACCCGCCGATCGCGCGCAGTGTCGCGAATTCCGCAAGATGGTCAACCGTCGTCGCGTAAAGCGTCTGGCTGACGATCACCGCACCCACAGCGAGCCCCATCGCGGCGGCGATCAAGAGTGCCATGCCCGCCCCGGTCGTGAACATCCAATAGAATTGCGTGAGCCTGCGGAATTCTCCGCTCGTCAGCACCTCGACATTGGGAATGCCGCGGGTCAGCGCCGATCTCACGGCGTTCGGATCCACACGCGGCGCGACAGAGACGAGCACGTATTTGGTCTGGTCGGCGCGGATATGGGCGTATTGAAGGGCGGTCTCGTTCGACGCGAAGATGTAGGGCGACTGCGTAAACGAACGAATTCCGTGCGTGAAGCCGACCACTGTCGCGCGACGCCCGCTGATCTCGATAGTCTGCCCGATATGCGTGATCCCGAGCTTTTCGCGGTACAAGTCGTTGACCATGATCGTGCCGGGGAAGCGCAGGTTGCGGATATCCCCTTCCGCGACGTCCCATGGACCGCCGAGACCGCGCTCGGGATCGAAGCCGACGACGATGACGGTTTCCGTGCCACCGTCGGGTCGCTTGAGATACACGTACTCCACATTGACCTTGGCCGCGTTGACCGCGCCGGACGTTGCCAGGGCCTGATAGAAGACCCGGTCCGAAATAGCGACGGACTGATCGACGTTCCGCGTGCCGGGCGCCATGATCCACAGATCGGCACCCGCATGATCGATGAGATTCGATGTTGACCTGATGAATCCGAGAAACAGACCGAATTCGACATTCATGAGAACGACAGCGAACACGATACCGACAAGCGTTACCGCGAGCCTGATCCGGTCACGCGCAAGGTTCCGGAGGGCGAGAATGTTCGCCATGCCAGAACACGGGGAGATCGCATCGATGATGCCGCTCATTCAACCCCCGACGCGGAGTCAGGCCGCCGAAGCCAACTCCGCCACCGGCTTCGTCTCGAACCGATCCGGCCACAGGCGGCCACGGTCGGTGACGACCTCCCAGATGTCGGGCCGCTCGCGGCGCACCCGGTCAAGAAGGGTGCCCACGTTCGAATAGACCGGCTGCCGCAAGCCGTGATAGAGCACAGGCGGCCCGAGCGCGTCGAACGAGAAGCCGAACCGCGCGACAAGCCGAAGCAAGGCCGGCTCCATGACGGCACACACATGTTGCACCTCGCGGGCGATGCCCATCTGGAGGGCCACCATCATCAGGCCGAGCGCGATATGGGGAATCATGCGGCGCGGATCGTCCGCAAGCTCCGCGTCGTCTTCTCTACGACCATAGCATCCGTCGCCAACGCGACGCCGAAAGCGCTTCGAGATCGCGAAGCGGGAAAGCTCGCAGTTCGTCTCGAATGGGAAGTCGTGAACGCGGGGGTCCTGACAAATCCTGTGGATCGGCAACGAGCCGTGGCGAGCGCCGGGCCGATGCAGGACAAGGCGAACGGTGCCGACCGTCAATCCGGACGGACGGTGAAGGAGCACGCCCTGGACGGAATGGTCGTCGAATTCGTCCCGTTCCAAACCATCCGGGTTCGCGGCCGGGTCCTCGAAATTATGCTCGACGCAGTAGACTTGATAGCGGAGGCGGTGGGCCTCGCGGCGCAGCGCGGGCGTATCGGCGGGTATGGCCTCAAACATTTTTTGGTACGCCTCGACGAGGGTGCTGGGTCGTGGAGCCGCCGTGAGGTCTGCCGCACCGGGTGGGGAGGAGAGCAAAGCCATCGCCTTCTCTTGGATAGGGGGCATGAATCCGTCGGAAGTCTCCATCCCTTATGGCACACGGAAGCTTCAAATCGGTTACCCAAACCAAGCCTTTGGTGAAAAAGGCGAATAATCGGCAGATTTCAGCGAACGACGGGACTGTGCTGCGAAATGGTTAATAACGCATTAACGATTTGCTGGCAAGCCGCGAGCCTATTGCGCGGCCATAAATCCGCTGCGCCGCAAATGCGATAGTTCGGGCGTACCGGCACCGAAATTGAGGCCCGCAGTGGCTACACGCCGCTGCGCGGAATATCAGCCGCCCAGTTCCTTGAGAAAGGCCACCGCCTCGGGACGCTCTTGAAATGTTTGGCCGCTCGCGATCAGCTGGTTCAAGAGGTCGCGGGCCTTCTCCTTGTCTCCCGAGCTGGCGAGCGCGCGGGCGAGGTGAAACTGAATACCCGGGTTCTTAGGCGCGAGGGTGGACGCCTTTTGAAGTGTCTGCAATGCCTCAGAGGTGTCGCGGTTTTGCAGCAGCACCATGCCCAACGTGTCGAGCACGGCCGGTGCGTTTGGTGCCAGCGCTGCCGCATGCCGCGCGTGGGTGAGCGCTTCTCGGTTCTTGTCGCGCTGCGCCAGCGTCCAGGCAAGATTATTCTCGGCGACGACATTGTCGGGCGCTTGGCGAACGATTTCCGCGTATTGCGCTTCCGCGTCCTCAAGCTGCTTCGCAGAAAGGTATATGCCGGCCAGCGTCATCCTTGCTCTCAGATCGTCCTTATGGTCGTCGATCCATGAAACAAGCGTCTTCTCGGCCTCGTCCGCATGACCGCTATCAGCTTCGGCCGCGGCGAGGCGAATGCGAATCTCGCTGCTGTCATGCAATTTCATGGCGTGCTGAAAGTCCGTGATCGCTTCATCGCCATGTTTTTCGCGGAGGGCTATAAGCCCAGCCATTTGCGCGGCTTCATCGCTCCTCGGATAGTCCTTCTCCATGCCTTCGATGACGCTCTGCGCGCCAGTCAGATCATTCTTCGCCATCAGAATACGCGCCTTCGCCATTCTGGCGGCCGGATTATCGGGACTGAGTTTGAGAATCTCTTCTACTTGATTCGAGGCGCGATCGAGCTCGTTGGCCGACGTGTAAATCTGTACCAAAGCCAGTCGCGCATTGATGTCCTTCGGATTTGCATCGATCAGCGGCTGTAGCGTCTTCTCCGCCTCTTCGGGGTGACCCGACGTTGCTTGAGCCGCGGCAAGTCGGGATCTGTAGAGGCTATTGTCCTGTAAATGCACGGCCACCTGGAATGCGTTGACCGCATCTCCGATCCGGTCCTGTGCCATCGCGATGAGGCCGTCCATTTCGTGGACTCGGGCGTCGTTCGGGTTGTCTTTAAGCAAGTCGTCTACGATTTGCAGTGCGGCATCAGAGTTTCCCTTGTTCACCAGGAGTTGGGCGAGGTCGAGATTCATCGCGACGTTCTTGGGATCAAGGCTGACCGCTTCCTTGCGCTCCGCCAGTGCGGCGTCAAGATTTCCCATCGTCAAGTATGCGTCCGCCATGAGCAGGTGCGGTGCGGGCGATTTCGGCTCAAGCTCAGCCCATGTCCGGAAGGAGGTGAGAGCCTGGTCTGCACTGCCCGACGCCAATTGCGCCTGGCCAAGCGCGTCGAGCACGCCGACGTTGTGCGGATCCTTTGCCAAGGCCGGTTGCACAATGTTGAGTGCGTCGCGCGCTTTTCCTTCGGAAAGATAAAGGCGGCCTAGCCCAACACGCGGGTTGACATCGTCGGGTTTAATTTCAAGCGCCTTCTTTAATTCGGTCTCGGCCTCCTGCGGTTTTGCCGCGCGCATGGCGATGTCGGCCAGGGCCATGTACGCGCGCGTGTCCTTGGGGTTGGCCTTCAACACTTCATTGTAATAGTTCGTGGCGAGGTCGAGCTTGTTCGCCTTGATTGCCAGCGCCGCGAGGTTGTGGAGCGTGGCGAAATCCCCCGGCTTGAGAGCGCGCGCTTTCAAGAATTCGGCCTCAGCCTTGTCGTTTTGGCCTTCGATCGCGTAGATCAATCCCGTAATATCGAAGCCGAGCAGATCGCTTGGGTGACCGGTCTCGAGCCGATGTGCCAGTTCGAGCGCCTTGTCGTACTGCTTGGCGGCGAGATAGCTACGGATCAGAGCGACCTCGGGCGCGACGGCGTTCGGATCTTGCTCGCTCGCTTTTTCCAGCTCGTCGATGCCGGCGTCCGTTTCGCCGGCCGATACCTGCGTGATTCCGAGCTCGGCGCGCAGGCGCGGGTTCTCGGGCTGGCTCTTGACCGCGCGCTTGAAGTATTCGGTTGCCTCGAGCAAGTCGCCGCTCCGCGCCGTGGCCGTCCCCATAAGCGCGAGCAATTCCGCGTCCGACTCCGATTTCCCGTCTGATTTCGCGATCGCCGGCGTCAAAGTCTTCACCGCTTCCTGGTTGCGGCCGAGGCGCATTTCGACGGTGGCCAACAGTTTCCGCGCCGGGACGTTGTCCGGCACGAGGAACCCGTAATGGCTGAGGAGTGAATCGGCCTGCTCCAGCTGATTGAGCGCGTAGCTCGCCGCGCCGGCGATCTTCAACGCGGGCGCGTAGTCCTTCGCGAACCCGAGTGCGTTCTGGCTGTAGGAAAGAGCGGATTTATAGTCCTTGGCCTCGAAGTCGGAGAGCGCGCGCAGATAATTGGCGAGCGGGGATTTCGGAGAGGTCTTGAGCACGATCGCAAGATCTGCGTCGGCTTCCTTGAATTTCTGCTCGGCGATCTCGACCCGCGCTAGTCGGGCCCGCACAAGCGAATTCCAGGCCTCGACCTTGAGCACCTGTTGAAAGGCCTGTTCGGCGCTGGCGAAATCGCGCTTCGCGATCGCGACGATCCCTTGGAGCATAAGAAGGTCCGGATCGTTCGGTGCCTTTTGTTGGGCCGCCGCGAGATGACCCTCTGCCGCCTCGACGTCGCCCTGCGCCAGATCATATTCTGCCATTGTGGACAGCGCGTCGGAGGAGTCGGCATCCGCACTGAGCGCGGCGATCAGAGTTTCGTGCGCATCGTCGAGTTCGGCCTAGCCGCATCTGGGCCTTGGCTCGCTCGCTTAAGAGGCTCGCCTTCAGGGGAGCCGAGAAATGATCGTCGATCGTAGTGTTGCTGAGCACCTTCTCGGGGTCGCCTTGCAACAATTCGGCCTCCGCGAGCGGCTTCGCGATCGCGCTCTGCTGGGCCCCGTCTTGCTTTGCGCTCGTCAGTTCGGCCTCGGCGCTGACCGCATCCAACATGACGATGTAAGCTTCCGCGAGCTGAACGCGCGCAGCAGCATTCGTGGGCGACTTTTGCAGCGCATTCCGCAATGCGATGATCGCGGCGGGCACCTTGCCGGATTTCATATCCGCCTTTGCATCACTGATATATTCTTCGGCGGTCTTCGGCTTGCTACATCCTGCGAGGAGCGTAAGCGTGAGGGCGGCGATGCCCAAAGACCGCAGGAGAAGGCGGTGCGACGCGTTTACCATAGGCCTTTACTCACCAATTTGAGTGATGTGAACGCGCAGTTAGGCTTCTCGAACTCGGCGCCGGATGCGACGGAACGCGCAATTCGGTGGCTACACTATCCTCAGGTGCTCTTTTTCGCAAGTTTACGTGTACCGGCTCGGACCTTAATTTCGCGAGCTCGAGTCGCCGCCCTACCTCCGCGGTGGCTGCTGATTATTAAACCTTTATTATTAAACCTTTAATGAGCATTAACGGAAGCTATTAGCCGCGAGGGCCCCGAGATATTCCATCTAGCCAACCGCACGATCTCGTGGCAATCTCGGCGAATTCCTGCTTGTGTCGGGGCGCGATGGCCTGGACCGGAGCCCCCGGCAGGGCCGCGGTGCTATAACTGCCGACATTATGCTTAGCGTCAGGGTATTTGGATGAAGCGGATGCACGTCACTCTCTTGCGGATGACCTTGTGGATCGCCTGCGCGTTGCTTGTCGCCTGCTCGGGCGAGCCGCGCCTTCCGGCCAAGGTCGCTTCCACACCCGGGTCCCCGGAATATGTAATTGGACCTTTGGATTCGCTTAACGTTTTCGTCTGGCACAACCCTGAACTGTCGCAAACCGTGCCGGTGCGACCTGATGGGCGAATCTCGATTCCGCTGATTGAGGACATGGAGGCCGGCGGAAAGACTCCGACGGCGCTTGCCCGGGACATCGAACAGCAGCTCAAAAAATATGTTCAGGACCCCATCGTCACCGTCATCGTCCAAAACTTCAACGGCCCCTACGATCAGCAAGTTCGCGTCATCGGCGAAGCGGCACACCCGCAGGCAATTCCCTACCGCAGCAACATGAGCTTGCTCGACGCCATGATTGTTGTCGGCGGCTTGACGCAATATGCCGCAGGCAACCGCGCGACAGTCGTCCGTGACGTGCATGGCGAGGAAACCGAATTCCGCGTCCGCCTAGACGATCTGCTTAAGGATGGCGATGTTAAGGCGAATGCCCCGTTGCTGCCCGGGGATGTCATCATCATCCCGCAGAGCTGGTTTTAGCGCCTGGAGCAAAGGCTTCATTGCTAAAGCCATTTCAAAGGCCCCCTTCGCCCGATCTGCGTTTATAAAAGCTTTCCGCTTACCTGTTATAATTCAGAAGTTTGCTATAGGGATGGCGTTGGAAGTAAGAGGTCTTCGGCACCGTTGATTTGAGACGAAACGAGGAGCCTTTGGACGCAACGAAGAGAATGCTTTTGCTTTACGCCCGAGCGATGTGGCGCCGGCGGTGGTACGCAGCGATTGTGGCGTGGCTCATCGCGGCCGCTGGCTGGACATTCGTCACGATGCTGCCGAACTCCTACGAGACTCAGACACGCATTTATGTTGACACGAATTCGATGCTAGGTCCGCTCTTGAAAGGGATTGCGGTCGATTACAACGTCCTCAGTATAGTCGATCTGATGGAGAGGACGCTCTTGAGCCAGCCCAATCTAGAGAAGGTCGTTCGCATGGCGGACCTCGACGCGAGCGGGGAAGGCACCGAAGATTTAATTGCGGATCTGCGTCGGCGGATATCGATCACGGGCGAAGGCCAGAGTCTCTTTACAATCGCTTATACGGCGCCGCATCAAAGCGTGGGATTGAAGGTGATCCAGTCCCTGATCAACGTATTCGTTGAGAGCAATCTCGGAAACAGCCGCCAGGACATGCAGTCGGCTCGAACCTTCATCGATCAGCAGCTGAACGTCTATGCCTCGCAGCTCGACGAGGCCGAGAAGCAGATGTCGGATTTCAAGGCCAAGAACGTCGGTTTCCTTCCCGGCGATAATAATTACGTCTCGAAGCTCGATGCGTCGAAAGGCGAGCTTGAAAAGACCCAGGCGGAACTCGCGGAAACACAGCAGAAGCGGGAGGAACTACAAAAGCAGATTGCTTCAGTGCCCAAGGTGGTTGATACCGTGAGCGCTGGTCCCGGCCCGTTTGGCAGTGGCCCGTTCGGCTCCGGTCCAATGGCTGGCGGCCCTATTCCGGGAGGGGCAAGCGGCGTCGCCACGAACCCAGCCGCTCGCGTTAATGAGATTCAAAACAAAATCGACCAGTTGCTGCTCAATTATACCGATCAGTATCCGGACGTGGTCAGATTGAAGAGGCAGCTCGAAATCGCGAAGGCAGATGAAAAGAAAGCCGAAGACGCTGCGAAGAGCCAAGGCGACGCGCAAACGAGCAGCCCCGACTCGACGACATTCCACAGCACCGGCCCGAACCCGGTCTACCAGCAGCTTCAGCTTCAGCTCGTGCAACTCGACACCACGATCGCGAGCCTGCAGTCGCGCGTGCAGAGGGACCAAGCCGAGGTCGTAAAATGGCAGTCGCTCGCCGCCGCCGTTCCGCAGGCCGCGGCGCAAATGGCGAAGCTCAACCGCAATTACGACGTGATCAAGAAATCATACGATGAGCTCCTGAACCGCCGCGAGGCGGCGAAAATCGGTAACGATATGCAAACCGAGACACAGGCGATCCAGTACCGCATTATCGACCCCCCGCACACCTCGCCCATTCCTGTTGCGCCCAACCGCGCCTTATTGATCTCTGCGGTATTCGTTGCCGCAATCGGAAGTGGCGTCGGATTCGCGTTCTTCCTGTCTCGTATCGATGACGCCATCACAGACTTTGCAGAACTCTCGGCACTCTTCGAGGTTCCCGTACTTGGTGTAGTCACGCTCTTCACGCTGCCCGCGGCGCGGCGCCGCATGCGGGTCCAGGCGGCCGGATTCGCCGTCACCTGCGCAGTCTTGATGATTGCCTATGCTGGCATCATGTCGGCCATTCTTCTCACGCAGCCGCACGCTTGATCGGCCGAGCGATGAAGGAACGTGTGCATGAATCTTATTGAACGAGCCGGCAAGCTACTTCTATCGGGAGAAGCCGCGCAGGAACGAGATCTGGAGACGGCAACGGGATCGGCGCCTTCGAAGGCCGCTTGGAAAGTCCCGCCTGGAAACGGCGAGACCGCCTCCGCGGCGGCGAATGCCGACGCATCGGCCGCGCAGGCAAGATCTTCGACGAGACGTCAGACGATCAAGCGGATCACGCTCGATTACGCACGGCTCCGCGACATGGGCTACACGACTCCTGGCGATGAGACCGCGCTCGCCGAGGAAGTGCGCATGGTAAAGCGTCCGCTCTTGGACGGGGCCTTCGCTTCTTCGCCCGATCGCGCTCGCAACGCCAATCTGATCATGGTCACGAGCGCCGGTCCACACGAGGGCAAGACGTTTCTCGCGGTCAATCTCGCGATCAGCATGGCCTCCGAGCACGACGTTCGCGTCCTGCTCGTCGATGCGGACGTGATCAATCCGAGCGTGCCGAGGATACTCAACTTCGAGTCGGACTACGGCATGATCGATGTCGTGCAGGATGCCTCGATCGAGCTCGCCGATGTCCTGATCCGCACCGATATCGACAACCTCACCGTGCTCCCGGCGGGGCGATTTACGCCGTTCGCCAACGAGCTGCTGGCGAGTGCGAAGATGGCGCGGTTCATCGATGAAATCGCGCAGCGCTACAACGATCGAGTGATCATCTTCGACTCGGCGCCGATCCTCGCGCGGACGGAACCCACGGTCTTCGCAAGACACGTGGGGCAGATCGTCTTCGTGGTGGAGGCCGAGCGCACCTCGCGTGGTGCCATCAACGAAGCGCTCAATCTGCTTGACCGAAGCATCGTTCGGATCGTCGTTAACAAGGCATCAGCGGCCATATGGCGTGGCGGCTTCGGTCAGTACCGCAATTACGAGAAATCGGCTTCCCACCTCACGAAGGTCTGAGACATGGGCGCGGACAGCTATCGCTTGCCTTTTCAGAGAGGCGGCGCGCTGCTCGGTCTTGTTCTTGCGCCGCTCGCTGCGGCTTCTGCCGCGCCGATCATCACGCCGGGCATCGAACTCGATGAGACGTATACTGACAACGCGTCTCTTAGCACCTCTGGTGGTGCGGCGCCGGTGGGCGCGACGGGGCATGGCAGCGCCGATTGGATCTCATCGATCTCGCCATCGCTCAAAGTGGACGACCAAGGTGCCCGCGTCCAATTCGACTTCATTTACGACCCACGCGCCGATTTCTATGCTCGGTCTGGCGCGGAACCGATCTTCCAGCGCCTGACCGAAGCGGGAACCGCCGAGATCATTCCCGAGACCCTGTTCCTCAACACGAGCACATCCATCAACCAGCAGTTTCTGAGCAATACCGCGCCAGTCGCTTCGACGACGCTTACGACTAATTCGAACCTCGCAACCGTTACCTCGTTCAGCGCTAGCCCGAGTTTGCGGCATCATTTCGGAGAATTCGCCGACACGCAGACGCTCTATACCTTTTCCGACGTATCGACGTTGAGCGGCGCCGTCGCGTCACTTCGGAGCAACAGTCTCGAGCAAGATGTAACGAGCGGCAGCGACTTCGGTCGCCTGGGGTGGAAAGTTGTCGCTAGTGAGACTCGCGACGACCAGGCGAGCGTGTCAGGATCGAGTACCATTGGACCGCCTATCGGCAGCACAGAATTCAAGTCGGATCGTCTCAACGACGATAACAAATATGCTCTGTTTCAGACCCTATCGGTGCTCGGTGGTGTCGGTTACGAGCGCTACACGGACCCGACGCTCCTCACGGCGCCCCATGGCCTGACCTGGAATGGCGGGTTCGAATATCAGCCGGCTCCGACGACCGACATCCGCGCGACGATCGGCCGCCGTTACCAAATGACCGACTACGAGTTCTCGGCGCACCACGACATCGGCTCTGAGACGCAGCTCACGTCGAGCTATACAGAAACCGTCCAAACCACACAATCGCAGCTTGCGTCGCAATTGGGGCAGCTCAAGTTTCAGAACGGGGTTCCCGTCAACGGCCAGACGGGGCTCCCGTTCAGCAACCTTGGAAATCCGCTCTTGGGCATCCAAGGTTCACCGTTCGGCTTTACCAATTCCGCCTTCGTCAATAAGTCGTTCCAAACCTCTCTCGTGCTGCAGCGCGGCCGAAATACTTACAATGCCTACGTCACTTATCAGAAGCAGCGCACGGAATTGCCCCCGTCCCTTGAGACGATCTACGGCGGAGGCGCGACGTGGAATCGACAGCTTAATCCCTTGCTGACGGGAATTCTCGGCGCCACCTATCTTCACACCAATGTCGGAGGCACAGCCGCACAGATTGACAGACTTTATTCGCTCTCGGCCACGCTTTCTTACTCGTTGTCGGCGACCGCAAGCGCGCAGCTTGTCGCGATGCGCTCGTCCCAGATGTTCACGCCCAGCACAAACAGCGTTACCGTCGATCAAATCACTTTGTCGCTTCAGAAAAGCTTTTGAAAGCACGCCATGTACACTGAATTCTACAAACTGCGCGGCAAGCCCTTTCAGCTCAGCCCCAATCCGCGCTTCTATTTCGCGAGCGAGGGCCATCAGAAGGCGATGGCTTATCTGCGTTACGGCCTCGATCAGGGCGAAGGCTTCATCGTCATCACCGGCGATGTCGGCACCGGGAAGACGACGCTGCTCGGCCATCTTCTTTCCCAGCTCGACGAGGCGACCTATCGGACAGCGACGCTCGTGACGACTCAGGTCGGTGCCGACGACACGCTTCGGCTCGTCGCCTCGGCGTTCGGAATCGACGCGTCGGGGATCGACAAGGCGAATCTGTTGCGGCGATTCGAGAGGCTGCTCGGCGAGAATCAGCAGCAGGGCCGAAGGATGCTGCTCCTCGTCAACGAAGTGCAGAACCTGCCGATGAATTCGTTGGAAGAGCTCAGGATGCTGTCCAACTTCCAACCGGGCGACATTGCGCCCATTCAATTCTGCCTGGTGGGGCAGCCCCAATTTCGCGGCACGCTCGCCAGCGAGCACCTGATGCAGCTCAGGCAGCGGGTGATCGCGTCGTACCATCTCGGGCCTCTGAACCCCGAGGAAACCCAGAATTATGTCGAGCATCGCCTGCGCATGGTGAATTGGCAGGCGGATCCGGTAATCAGCGACAAGGCCTTCGGGCTCATCCATCAGTACAGCTCCGGCATCCCGCGGCAGATCAATACCCTGAGCGATCGTCTGCTGCTCTACGGAATGCTCGAAGGCCTTCATCGCATCGATGAGCAGGTGGTCGAGGATGTCGCCGGAGAGATGCTGCGCGAAGGAACGCGCACCGAGCGCGACATTCATGCGCTCATCCGGCAGCCGTCGGCGAGTCCCGGCGACCCAACGATGGGAACGGATCTACCCGCCGTCCGCGGCGTCGGAAACACCCCGGAGGCGATCGAGTCGCGCGTATCCGCGCTCGAGATGCTCGTGCGCGCTCATGACAAGGCCTTGAAGCGCGCGCTCAGTCTCGCCGCCCAGTATTTCAGCGGCGCCATGACAGGCGGCGACGCGAAGGGCTAGACCGAAGCATGATCGTTTCCCGCGCAGCGAAGACCGATGTGCCGAAGCGCCCCTCCCGCGACGACGGTTCTCGGGCCGGCGATCATCGCCCGGCGCCGGTCGGTGGCATTCGCAATGCGATGTCCGTTGACGTAGAGGATTTCTTTCAAGTGCAGGCATTCGCCGGCACGCTCAAACGCGATGATTGGGATCGATTGCCGAGCCGTATCGAGCGAAACCTCGACCTCGTACTCCGCATGTTCGCCGATCACGGCGTCCATGCGACCTTCTTTACGCTCGGATGGATTGCCGACCGGCATCCGCACCTAGTCCGCCGTATCGTTGGCGAAGGGCATGAGCTCGCAAGCCACGGCTACGATCATCAGCCGATCTTCGCTCAGACCCCGGCGCAGTTTCGCGAGGACGTGCGCCGTGCGAAGCGGCTGCTCGAAGATATAGGTGGGAGCCCCGTCAAGGGCTATCGCGCGCCGACATTTTCGTTGAATGCCAAATCCTCGTGGGCCGTCGATATATTGGCGGAAGAAGGTCACGCCTACAGCTCGAGCATTTATCCTATTCGGCACGACCTTTACGGCATGCCGAATGCGCCGCGTTTCGCCCATCGGCCGCGCGGCGACGAATTCGTCGAGCTGCCCATGACGACGGTCGCGGTCTTCGGACAAAATCTTCCTTGCAGCGGCGGCGGCTATTTCCGTCTGTTCCCCTATGCCGTGTCGGCCTGGGCTCTTCGACGTGTGCATCACCTCGACCGGCAGCCATGTATCTTCTATTTCCATCCGTGGGAAGTCGATCCTGATCAGCCGCGAGTTCCGGGGATCCCGTGGAAGAGCCGCCTGCGGCATTACGTCAATCTCGGCCGGACCGAGGCTCGCCTCCGGCGCCTGCTCAATGATTTCGCCTGGTCGCGCATCGATCGCGTTTTTTTTGGCGATTCCGGCGCCTGCGATTTTTGATCATGACGGTTCTCCAGGGCGCGATCCAAGATTTTGCGCGGACCGCCGCCGACGGACTGCGGAGGCGGATCGCAGCGGTCACTGCGGGCGTTACGGTCCTACTTCTCGTCGCCCTATTGCACGAGACCGCGGCAGCAATCGTGACGACTTGGGCGAACTCGGAAACCTTCGGTCATGGCTTCCTCATTCTCCCAGTCTGTGCCTACATCGCGTGGTGCACGCGCGGTCGTGCGGCCGGAATCACGCCGCGGCCGTCTCTCTCCGGTCTCTTGATTGCTGCTCCCGCGTCGCTCGGCTGGCTGTTCGGCGACGTGACGGGAACATTGATCGTCCAGGAATTCAGCCTCGTCGTGCTGATCGAGGCGGCCTTGCTGATGATCTTCGGTTGGCGGCTTTGCAGGATCTTCGGCTTTGCCCTGGTCTATCTCTTCTTCGCGGTTCCGCTCGGCTTGGAATTGATTCCGCCTCTGCAGACCGTCACCGCCAATTTCGCCGTGGGGCTGCTTCGGCTCGTGAATGTGCCGGTGTTTTCCGATGGGTACATCATCTCGATCCCCACGGGGAACTGGTACGTGGCGGAGGCGTGCTCCGGGGTACGCTATCTCATCGCGTCTGTTGCGTTTGGCACGCTGCTCGCCGGCATCATGTTGCGAACCTGGTGGCGCCGCGCAGCGTTTCTGGCGCTTTCGATCGCGGCGCCGATCGTTGCCAACGGGATTCGCGCTTTCGGCATCATTCTCATTGCCTATGTCTCGAACAACGAGCTCGCGACCGGGGTGGATCACATCCTTTACGGCTGGCTGTTTTTCACGCTGGTGACGGCCCTGGTCACCGCAGTGGGCTATGCAATGCGGGAAGCGACCGGCGACGTTTCGGTCATCGGCTTGCCGCCGCCCGCTGCGGTCGGCGATGGCGTTCCCGGTCGGGTGCTTTTGGCCGCGGCTCTTGCACTGTTGCCGACTATAGGTGCGAAACTCTACGGAATGCATGTTCTCGAGGCGCCGCCAAGCCTTGCCGTCATCAATCTCGTGGCCTCCGATCCTGCGGTCGCCTCCAATGAGAGCGGTGAACAACAAGAGCCGCTCGCCGGGCACTTCGCCGGTGCCGATGCGGAGCTTCAGACGACCTACCAGGCTCGCGACGGGCAAAAGGTTCAGCTCCAGATTGGCTATTACCGCTTCGATCGGCCCGGCGCGCAAGCGGCCAGTTACGAGAACGAACTGATCGTCGTTCCAGGCTGGACCGAGCGCAGGGCGGGAACGGCCTCCGTCAAGGTGGGGAGCGAGCGCGTCGAGGTCCGCGCGGAGAGGATCGTCAGAGGCCATCGCGAAAGGCTGATCTGGTCCTGGTACTGGGTGGACGGCCGCTTCACTGGAAGTCCCTATCTCGTGAGGCTGCTCGATGCGAAGGTCAAGCTCCTGGGCGGGGAGACGCCGACCGCGGTGATCGCCCTTGTCACGGAGCGCGATGCCGACGACACTGGCGCGGAGCGGGACATGCGCGAGGTAGCTGAACTCGCTGGGCGGGCTCTCGTCCACGCTTCGGGGAGCGGTTCCGATCAGCAGCGCCGTGAACCCAACGGCTCCTGATTTGCGGAATTCCTTTGTTGGTGCTTCACGAGTTGACGAATTTCTCGCGGATCGACCCTAGGACTCAACTCAAGGATGCCGAAAAAGCGCTTTCACCTCGTCGCAGCGGCGCGCCCCAATTTCATGAAGGTCGCGCCGCTCTATCATGCTCTCCGAAAGGAGTCCGATTGGGCCGACGTGGTTCTCGTCCATACGGGTCAACATTACGATCCTGCCATGTCCGCGGCCTTTTTCGCCGATCTCGGGCTCCCGGATCCGCACGTCAATCTTGGCGTCGGCAGCGGGACCCATGCGGAGCAGACGGGCGGCGTCATGATCGCCTACGAACGATTTTGCCGGGATGACCGCCCCGACTGGGTGATCGTAGTCGGTGACGTGAATTCCACGCTCGCCTGCAGCATCGTCGCAAAGAAGCTGTTGCTGCCGCTTGCGCATTTGGAGGCGGGCCTGCGCAGTCGCGACCGTACGATGCCGGAAGAGATCAACCGGATCATCACCGATGCGATCGCCGATCTCCTCTGGACGCCCTCCCCCGATGCGGACGAGAATCTGCGTGCCGAAGGGGTTCCGGACGATCGGATCGCGCGGGTCGGCAACATCATGATCGATTCCTACGAACTGGTGCGCGACAAGATCGAGAGCCTCGATGAGGCGGCGGCGCTTGAGCTTTCCCCGCCATTCGGCGTCGTCACATTGCACCGGCCGTCAAATGTCGATTCCCCGGAAGTGCTCGAGCTTCTCGTCAATCACCTGATCGAGATCTCTCGCAAGGTCCCCTTGGTGTTCGCGGTTCACCCGAGGACCAAAGCTAGGCTCGTGGAGAATGGTCTGGATCGTCTGGTTTCCCGCGCGCCCAATCTGCGACTTGTCGATCCAATGGGCTATATTCGTTTCATGTCGCTCGTTCGTCGCGCCTGCTTCGTCATCACCGATTCCGGAGGCTTGCAGGAAGAGACGACCTATCTCGAAATTCCGTGTCTCACCGTTCGCGAGTTCGACCGAGCGTCCGATCACGCTCTCCGAAGGAACTAACCGCCTCGTCAAGACGCATCAACTCGCAGCGGCCGTCGATGAGGTGCTTGCCGGGCGCTGGCCCAAGGGGCGGCGTCCGGCGCTCTGGGACGGCCATACCGCGGTTCGAATCGTTCGCGGGCTGCGTCACCTTTTCCTCGGTCGCGGAGACGGGCTTCCGCGCGCCTCGAACGCGAGACCGGGCCTCAGGGACGCCCTCTGATGCCAGTTCCAGCCGCAGCCGGGGAGCCTCGAATGCGCATTCTGCACATTTTCGATCATTCGCTCCCGCTGCAAAGCGGGTACGTCACGCGCTCTCTCGGCATCCTTCGCAGTCAGCGCGCGCGGGGCTGGCAGACGATCCATGTCACTTCGCCTCGACACGCCGCTTGGACGCAACAGAGCGACACGTGCGAGCAAATGGGCGAACTGTCGTTCTACCGGACGCCTGGGCCGGGGATCTCTCTGCCGATTCTGCGCGAGTGTGCGGAGATGTACACGTTGCGGCGGCGGCTTCTCGAAATCGTGCGCGACGAGCGTCCCGACATCCTCCACGCCCATTCGCCGGTCCTGAACGTGCTGCCGGCGATCGAGATCGGGCGCCGCTTCGGCCTGCCGGTCGTCTACGAAATTCGGGCGTTTTGGGAAGACGCCGCCGTGGAGAACGGTCGCCTGCGAACAACGGCCCTGCGCTATTCCGTCGCGCGACGGCTCGATACGTGGGCGATGCGTCATGTCGATGCCGTCTTGCCGATCTGCGAGCCGCTTCGCGCCGAGCTGATCGAGCGGGGAATCCCTGCCGATCGCGTGACGGTTGTCCCCAACGCCGTCAACCCGTACTTTCTCACGGCGGCGTTGTCGGATGGAAACGACCTGCGCCATGCGCTGGGCATCACCGATCTGTTCATCATCGGATTTATCGGATCGTTCTACGGATACGAGGGACTGGACCTGCTGTTGGAGGCGGTCGCTCAGTTGCGCACACAAATACCAAGCCTGTGCGTGCTGCTCGTGGGCGGCGGTCCCGACGAGCCGCGAATCCGCAGTCTCGTTGCAGAAAATGGGCTTCAGCCGTGGGTCCGGCTCGTCGGTCGAGTGAAGCTCGAGGAGGTCAAGCGATATTATCAGATCGTCGATCTCTTTGTCTTCCCCAGGCGACGAATGAGGTTAACGGAGCTCGTCACGCCCCTCAAGCCACTCGAGGCCATGGCGCAGTCGAAGCCGGTCGCGGCGTCCGACGTTGGCGGTCATCGCGAACTCATTCGGCACGGCGAGACCGGTTACCTCTTTCCGCCGGACGATGCGGCGGCGCTTGGCGCATCGCTGCGCGCGATCGTCGCCGACGCGGCGGGCCGCGCGCGCATCGCAGAGAACGGTCGAAAATTCGTCGAGAAGGATCGAAATTGGGACGCCGTCGTGACGCGTTACTCTGCTATCTATGACGCCGTGCTCTCGAGGGGAGGCGGCCTCATATCAGAAAGTCAGGATCGACGCGTTCGTAGGGGATGCTGACGGTAGCAGATTAGCGGTTCGGATCAGGAAGCTCCGCTGCGGTTCAAGTCGTCTGTGCCAAGGTCAGCAAGTTCGCCATAGCGGGAGCAGGCATGCCCTTTGGCGGTGACGCGCCAGTGCGCGAGCGCGTGCGGGACCAGGCAATGAGGCGCCCGCTCGCGGAATCGTTGACGATCTCGCCGATGCGAATGAACTCGGCTTCCGTGAGTACACCTTGCCAGTCGTCCATGTGATTCTTGAAATTATGACCGCGATAGACGCTGTGATAGCGTCGCGCGCCAGGCGGCGCGTTTTGACTTTGGTAAAGGAAGTTTTGCGTTTCCGGGCCAAATTCCAATCCAGCGAAGGCGAATAGCTCCCTCACCACCCATTCCGCGTCAGTCACCAACTCGCGATGTAGGACTAACCTGGCGTTCGCGCAGTCCGCTAAATCCCCCAATGCTTTATCGTTGTAAAGCCGCCACTCCCACGCAAGCTGATCCACCAGTGGCATGCGCTGGAACGATTCCGGGGTGAGGCCTAGCCTGCGCGCATAGTCCGTGCGGGCGATGTCGTCCGACACACTTGTTTCCGCAAATTTTCCCAGGCGAATGCCCCGAAGTTGCGACGCCACGAATCCGACGGGATCCCGGATAATTACAATTGTCCGTACATCGCGGACGGCGCGCGTGAGCAAGCCCGCACGATCCAGCATGCTGACCGTCTTGATGACGACGAGAGGCGACTTGAGTGCCTCGGCTCTGCCGAAGAACGGTACGGGAATTTCGCGCACGACCCTCGCGCCCCAGGCCGTCGCTTCAGGGACTCGTAACGCGAAGATCGAGAGAAGATGGAGAAGCTGCTTCGTCGGCGAACGATAAGCCTTGGAGAATATCGGAAGAGTCCCAACCGTCTTTGTCGTTGTAATACCGATGAGCTGTTCGATGTAAGCGGCCGCCTCGCTGGCAAAGCGCGGATAATCGTCAGGGGCGCAAAAGTACGGAATCGATTTGTTTGGGCGTATTTCGTCCGGCTCGTGGCGGTAAATGACGTTCGGATGACTATCGAAGATTTTGGCAAGCCACGACGTGCCAGCGCGGGGCGTTCCGAAGATCAATATCGATTGCATGCGAGGTGCTGAATGACGCAGGTGCTCCGACCCGAATGTTATACCGCGCTCAAACGCATCGGCAAGGGCAAACAGATTGAAAAGACACAATTTTCTGGGCGGCACCAATGGGAATCACGGGTCGAACCTTCGCGCTCGGATTTGGAAAGCATTGCAGAAACTCAGAGAAGCGGGGCTTTCTACAATGCCGACACCGGCGGTGCCCGTCCCCGCCAAGCCGACCCTCGTCAGTACCGGATTCCTTGCATCGGGAATTTAACGTCTGGTTCCGTTAAGGCGGAATTGAACGGACGTCGCACGAGGATCGGGTTTCCGCTCCATCGACACTGTTTCAGCCGTGGGCCGGCGCAGCAGTGCGTTGCCCGGAGGCTGGGCGAATTCTCTCGATCGTTGCTCACCCGCCCAATTGCTCGAGAAGCTTTTGCGCGGCTTGCCGGTCTTGGAAGGGCTGTTTCTGTTCAAGAATGGGGCGCAGAACGCCGCGGGCCCTCGTCCTCTCGCCCGCGCTGACGAGCGCCTGCGCGAGATGGAATTGGATCCCCGGATCGGAAGGCGCGAGTTTGATCGCCGATTGAAGTGTGGTCAAAGCCTCAGACGTGCTGCCGGTGTTCAGGAGCACCGTTCCAAGCGTATCGAGCACCTGTGGCGCCCATGGCGCGAGGGCTGCGGCGTGGCGCGCGTGCGACAGGGCAACCTGATACTGACCGAGCTCGGAGTGTGCCCACGCAAGGTTGTTCTCAGCCACGAAATTGTCAGGCGCTTGGTTTAAGACTTTTCTGAATTGCGTCTTGGCATCCTCGTAACGCTTCATTGCCATGTATAAGTTACCGAGAGCCAGGCGGCCGGCGATATCGTTCGGATGCGCCCGCATCCAAGGATCGAGGGTTGCCAGCGAATTGTCGTATTGTGCTGCATTGCTCTGGGCGGTCGCGAGCCGAATACGATACGCGCTCGAATCCTGCAAGCTCACGGCGCGTTTCAGCTCGTTGATCGCGTCGGCCGGACGGTTCTCATCTTCCGCGATCGTTCCCGCTATTTCCGCGACCTCGGCGTTTTTCGGGTAATCCTTCTCCATTGTGCCGACCAGCTTCAGCGCCTCGTCGTAATCGCTCTTTCCCATGAGAAGGCGGAGGAGACCGATCTTCGCATCGACCGAGCCGGGAGCGATCTGCAGCGCGGTTTCGTATTCCCTGCGCGCAGAATCGGCGTCATTGGACGAGGAGTAGATATCGGCGAGAGCGAGATGCGGTCCAATATCCTTAGGATTTGCATCGAACAGAGGCTGCAGTGTCTTCTTTGCTGATTCCGCATCGCCGGCGCGGCCATAGGCGGCCGCCAGCTGCATGCGGTAGAGCGGATTGTCCTGAAGCTTGAGCGCGCCCCCGAAGGCGTTGACGGCGTCGTCGTATCGGCTCTGCGCCATCGCCACCTGACCGCCGGCCTCGTTGGCGCGGGCATCCTGCGGATCAGTCTTGATCAGGGCATCGGCGAGCTTTCGCGCCTCATCGTACGTCTGCTGCGATAACAGGACGTCAATGAGCTGAAGCGTAGGCTCCGGATCCCCAGGATCGAGCGCGATCGCCGACTTCAGCTCCGCTTGCGCCTGGACGGGATTCTGCTGCGCTTCGTAAGCCTCTGCCAGGTAGAGGTGCGCCTGCGCGACATTCGGCAGGATTTCGGCCAATGCCTTGAATGCAACAATCGCTTCATCGGGATGGCCCAGGCCAAGCTGTGCTCGTCCGACGATCTCAAGTAGCGCCGTGTTACGCGGCTCGCTTTTCACCCCCGGTTGCGCTGCGTCGAGCGCGTCCTGATTCTTGCCTTGTAGGAGGAGAACACGGCCAAGAACGGTGCGTGGATCCGTAACGTTGGGATCGGCCGCGATTGCCTGCCGCAATGTCGCTTCGCTTTCGTCCATCCTGCCTGCGGTCGCCTGCAGTTGGGCAAGCGCGAGCCAAGTGCGAATGTCGCCAGGAGTGGCCTTGAGAATTTCCTTGTAGTAGCCAGCGGCCTCGTCCGAATTTTTCTTCTCGATCGCCAGCGTCGCAAGGTTGTGCAGAGCCGTACTGTCGTTTGGACGCAGCGCCAGCGCTTTCGAGAACGCGTCGTGCGCGGCGTCGTGTTCGCCCTTGAGCCCAAGGGCTATCCCCGTCAGATCAAGCGGGACCGGATCCTTAGGCCAATGCTCGGCCATATGCCTGGCCTCGTCGAGCGCCTTGTCGTAGTTCTTGAGGTGGAGCAACGACAGGATCAGGGCCATTTCCGGCCCTTCGTCCTTCGGCGCGCCGGCGGCCGCCTTCTCCAGCTCCTCGAGGCCGGCATCTATTTCACCGAGATTCAGTTCCGTCTGGCCGAGCTTTTGGCGCAAAGCGCTGTCGTCGGGCTTCTTCTGTATGGCGAGTTGAAAATAACGTTGGGCTTCCGACAAATTGCCGCTGATCGCGGCGGCGCTTCCGATCATGGAAAGCAATTCCACATCGTCACCGGATTTGGCGAGCGCGGGCGACAATGTCTTGACGGCCTCAGTGCTGTTTCCAAGCCGCACCTGTGTGTAGGCCAACAGCTTCCGCGCTCGAACGTCGTCGGGCGAGAGATGGACGTAGCGGCTCAGATAAGCCTCTGCTTGCTCGAAATTCTTGAGTGCGTAGCTTGCGGACCCGGCGAGGAGCAAAGCCGCCGCGAAATCCTGAGTCGATCCGAGCGCGGCCTGGCCGTACCGTAGAGCGTCCGCGAAGTCCTTGGCGCGAAACTTCGAGAGTCCGGCAAGAAAATTGACGTTAGGATTTTTTGGCGCGGCCTCTAGCAAGATCGCGAGATTGCTGTCGGCATCGGAGTATTCCCCCTGGGCGATCTGCACCTGCGCCAGGCGCATATGCACGCGCATATTCCATGATTCGGTGGCGAGCACATGGCGAAAAATCTGATCGGCGTCATGAAAGTCCTTGGCCGCCATCGCGACTTCGCCTTGAAGCTCGATGACCCGGCGATCGTTCGGCGCGACAGCCTGCGCTTCTACCAATCTCGCCTGGGCGTCGTTCTGGTCGCCGTTCGCAAGAGCGTATTCGACACTGGCCCTGAGAATTGGCAGCGAACGCGCATCCTTCTCGAGACCGAACTCGATCGCCCTGTGCGCGTCGGCCATTTGGCCGAGAGCGATATACGCCCTGGCGCGCACGCTCAGCACGTCGGCTTGGAGGTCTGCAGGATCACTCGCCGGCAGGGCAGGCGCGGCGATCACTCTGCTAAGCTTCCCTTCGATCAACCATGCGTTCCCGAAATCCTTGGAGAGAAGCGCGGGGTCCGCACCGTCGTGCTTAGCCTGCACCAATTCCGCATCCGCACCCGAGCCGTCGCCCATATCGATCAGGCATTCGGCCAACAGAACCCTCGCCTCGGTATTCTGCCCGTTCTGCTGGAGCGCGTTCTCCAAATCGATTACGGCAGTGGGCAAATCGCCGCTCGCACGGTGCGCCTGCGCATCATGGATGTATTCGGCGTCGGTTTTCGATTTACCACAGGAAGCGAGGAGCCCTGCGCTGACGAGAAGCGCAAGGCACGCAAGGCTGCCGCGGCACCGCGCGGCTCGCATCGCCATGTATCCAACTCCTGGATGCCGATGAGAGCGAGAACTCATCCTGTTTTGCGCCAATAACAACGCGCATCAAAAGCGATTTGGCTTGGTCAGCGGAGCCTATCGTCGGGGTTGTGGCTTGGCAAGCGCTCCCCGCTGGATAACAGTTGCGGCTGCCAAACGCGGCAGCCGCATTAACTGTCTTTCGTCAGACTGCAGATTGGCCGAGCAAGCGACTTTCCGCAACGAGGCTGCCCGCGGTTTTTATGCCGCGCGCGCCTTGCGTCGCCCGAAAATTCCCATACCGATCAGGCCCGTGCCAAAGAGCAACAGCGAGGTGGGCTCCGGAACGGTCGTTAACGGCAGGCCCCAGTCGATATTGGTGACGGCGACCTCCGCCGGCCAGTTGAACGAAATACAGCGTCGGATCGCTGACCGGAGTTGTGAAGTTGAACGTCATGGTCCCGATATACTGATCGTTCGTCTCGGGATTGTCTAATTCGGAGGCGACGTCGGTGCTGGGGCTGGCGCGGCCGGTCAGGCTATAGCTGCTGACGTCACTGGTGGTCACAGAGGTGCCGCTGCAGATCGTGGAGGACGTGACGGTACGATTCTTGGCAGTGCTCCCTGAGCTCGGCGCAACGGCCTGCGTACACGCATCAGCGATCGTGCTCCCGCCAGCGGTCATGATGAACGTGAACTCGGCGGGATTCGGTGCGGTTTCGACGTCGTTGGGGAAGATCTCGTAATCGAAGGTCAGGCTGGTCACCTCGACTGCCGGCGCCGGGGACACGTTAGTGAATGCCATGGAGATGTAGCTAGCGCCGGACAGCGAACTGCTCCCGCTAACGTAGCTAGAGCCGCCCAAGCTGATGCCTTTCGATCCGACGGTTTGTGAGTCGCTCGTCATAATAAACGGCGTGTTGTAGATCGTGGCGAGCGTGTCGGGAACGCAGTTAGAGCCCGTGCCAGTCTTGCACACGACGCGCCCAGAGGGGTGTGCATCGGCGGCATAGCCGGCGTCGCCCGCCGTGCCGCCCGCGGCCCCGGAAGATTGGGCGCCAGCAACGGTCACGTTCCACTTCGCATTCCCGCCCATGCTCGTGTTGTGAAGCAGCCCGTCCATGTAGTTCGCGACTGCGGTGCTATTGTCCGCCCCCCCGGGCCCCGTGTTGTTCGGCAGGCCGGCAAAGTTAAAGAGGATGGTACTCGCCTGGGCCGATTCGGCGGCGAAGCCCATGAGAGCCGCCGTGCCGAGCAACGCCATTGCGAGCTGGCGAGCGGTTCGCGTGCTTCCGTTAACCATGGCGACGCCCCATTCCAACCGAGTCAAATGTCATCCAAGGGGCACATACGCAATCATCATGCCAGGAATTGCACCAAAACCGTCACCAGCCGGCGGCGGTGTCAGCGTTGTATTTCAATGTCTTAGCTTTGGTGCGCCAAGGCGCTCCCGCGCCGGCTGTAAGAAATTCCAAGATGCTGTAAAGAACTCCGACACTCGCCTGGCGATCAATGGCAGCCCGCAAGTGCGGGCGCGAGCCACACTACATCCGTTCACTGTGAAATATCGTTCGTCTCCGGTCCGCCGGCGACGCGTGCGATCAGACGGTCGAATTCCCCGAGCTGACGGTCCCAGCCGTAGCGCCCCTCGACCGCGGTGCGCGCCCGGCGCGCCATCTCGGCGCGGTAAGGGGCGTCGTCCAGCAGGCGGATGACGTGCTCCGCGAAGCGTTCCTTCTCGTCCGCGGCCAGTATTCCTTCGCTTTTCGGAATGCCGATGAAGCTCCAGCACAAGGTCGAGGTAATGCAGGGCAGGCCGACCGCCATCGCCTCGAGCAGCTTGTTCTGAATCCCGCGCGCGATGCGCAAGGGCGCGACGAAGAGCTCGGCTTCCTCGAGAAAGGGCCGCGTATCGGCGACCGTCCCGGTGACGGTGATCCCATCGCGTTCGGCGAGGCGGCGCACCTCCGCCGTGGGATTGCTGCCGCAGACGACGAAGCGCGCCTCGGGATGCGCCTGGCGCACGCGCGGCAGGACTTCCTCGGCAAACCACGTGACGGCATCGATATTGGGCAGATAGTCCATCACCCCGGTGAAGATCACGGTTCCGGCGCGCTTCGCCCGGCCGGTCGGGCGGAAGTGATCGAGATCGACGCCGTTTCGCACTAAGCTGACAGGCGCACCCGGGATGAGCGTTTGGAAGTCGCGCAGTTCAACTTCGGTGCTTACGACGGAGTGCGAGAATTCGTACGCGATGCGGCGCTCGTGCGCGAGCAGCCGCCGCGCCTCGAGCGCATAGACGAAGCGCATCGGCCCCCACGCATGTCTTGCATACTGCGCCCATTTCTGCGAATTGAGATCCGAGAAATACATAATGCGCGGCGTGTCCGTAAAGCGCTCGGCGAATTGCGCTACGTTCGAGCTGTAGACGACGATGAGATCGGGACGCGCCTCCGCGAAACCCTTGGCGATCGCGGCGTGCAGAAGCGGCTCGTCGAAGAATGCGGCCGAGAGCGACCGGCCAGCGGCAAGCGCCTTGAGCGCGCGCAATTTCGCGCGGAACGGCGACAGGGTAACCGCCGTCACGCTTTCGGCGATGCCCTTCAGTCCGGCCGCATTGGCCGCGTCCGCGTCGTCAGCCGCGATACAGAAAACGCGCACCTCGTGCGCGCGTGCGAGGTGGCGAATCTGGTTGTAGGTCGCGATCTTGTCGCCGCGGTTGGGCGGATAGGGAACGCGCTGGCAGATGTAGAAGATTCGCATTCGTCCCGACCAATTTGACGCTCGGCGCGGAAAAACTCAATGTCGCCTCGAAGCCGACACGGCGGGCGTCACGGCGTTGCCGGCGGGGCCGCCGGGCGCCTTGTTCGATTTAACATTTTCCCGCGGCAGCCACAGCGGCACGATTCTGCTTCGCGCGGCACGACCGGATGATGAATTAGAGCGGCAGCGAGCCGTTGAAAATCCGGGCGATCGCGTCAGGCGGCTCGGTAAAGCGGATCCCGGCTTTTTGCTTCTCGCGGACATGCCACACGACCTCCGCCCGCAAGGCGGCGAGGTTCCTGATCGTGAGGGTCACCTTCTGTTGCGGCTGCAAAGGCGCAGCCACCTGAAGCATGACGCCGCCCTGGCTGACGTTGAGAATGGCGCACGCGAAGCTGCCCTCGGCCGTCTCGATCTGTGCCGCCCACGATGCGGCGTTCGTGCGTGGCTGCGCACGTCGTTCGGCGATCGTCGGTGATGCGGATGCAGTTTCGGTGCCTTCCATCCAGGCCGCCATGTGAACGAGGCTGTCAACCATAGGCAGAACTCGTTCAAAAGCGATTAGCAATCGCGCCAACACTTCGCGCTTCAGTCACACATTTGACTGGCCTTGCTCCGATCTCGAAGGCCCGGTGTTCAACGAGAACGCCGACCCTATTCCTCCGGATCGCGCAGCTCGTAGCCGCGCCCGTGCAGGGTCACGATGTAATCGTCGCCGCCCGTGGCGGCTGCCAGCTTCTTGCGCAGGTGACAAACAAAAACATTGATGGTTCGTCGGAAACGTCGATCCGTCCCGCCATAGAGATGTTCGACGAACTTGTCCCTTGAGAGCGGTTTGCCCTTGTGCAGGCTGAGTAGCTCGAGAATGCGATATTCCTTCTGTGTGACCGCAATCCGCTGGCCTCGAACCTCGACGGCTCGACTGCTGAGATCGACGGTGATCTTGCCGGTGCGAATAACGGAGTTCATCGCATGCAGGCTCGGTGGCTGGAAAGACGAAGGCTATCTTCCCCGGGAAAGATTGCGGATGTCTTGCCTAGCGTTACGATTCGGTTAACGCGGCCCGAAGCGCTTTTGCGGAATGGCCGTTGCCTTGTCATTGCGCAACCGATACCGCTGGCGCGATCTACCGGGTGATGCTAGGACGCGGCGCCATGATTGAGATTAGGGTTCCGCTTCGGGGTAGCGGTCGCCGGTGGAGCGCTCCCGTGCCCCGGCACATGAGCTCCGACAACCCGATCGGCTGACATGTGCGGAATTGCCGGGCTTTGGGACCGCACGCGGCAAGGCTCGCCTGCGTCGCGTTTGGCGACCGCGCGCGCGATGACGGATTCGCTGCGGTATCGCGGCCCCGATGCGGGCGACGTTTGGTGCGATGACGAGGCCGGTTTCGCGCTCGGTCACCGGCGGCTTTCGATCGTCGATCTTTCGCCCACGGGCGCGCAGCCGATGGTCTCGTCGTGCGGCCGCTTCGTGATCTCCTACAACGGCGAGGTCTACAATGCCGACGAGCTCAGGCCCGAGCTCGAGGCGGCGGGGCGGCGCTTTCGCGGACGTTGCGATACCGAGGTAATCGTCGAGGGCGTGGCGGTCTGGGGCGTCGAAGCGACGATCAAGCGCCTCATAGGTATGTTCACTATCGCACTCTGGGACCGGCGCGACCGCGTGCTCTACCTCGTCCGCGACCGGCTCGGCATCAAGCCGCTTTATTGGGCGGAATTTGGCGGTCGCATTGTCTTTGGCTCTGAGCTCAAGGCCCTGCGCGTGGACGATAGTTGGGCGCCGGAACTCGACCGCGATGCACTCGCGGCCTATCTGCGCTTCGGCTATGTGCCCGGGTCGAACGTGATCTATCGCGGGGTGCAAAAGCTTCGGCCAGGTATCATCCTCACAGTTCAGTCCTCCGGGGAACCGCGGATCGCATCTTATTGGTCGCTCGAGGATGTTGCGCGCGCAGGACAAGCGGCACGCTTCCGTGGATCAGAGGAAGAGGCGGAGGAACAGCTGGACGCCCTTTTGCGCGATGCGGTGCGCCGGCGGATGGTCGCGGATGTGCCGCTCGGCGCGTTCCTATCCGGCGGCATCGATTCCTCCACCGTGCTGGCGCTGATGCAGGCGCAAAGCACGCGGCCGGTGCGGAGCTTTTCGATCGGTTTTTTCGACCCTGCCTTCGACGAGGCACGACACGCTGCTGAAGTCGCACGGCATCTCGGCACCGAACATACCGAGCTATATGTCTTGCCCGAGCATGCGCTGGCGGTGATCCCGCGCCTGCCCGAGATGTATGACGAGCCCTTCGCCGACTCGTCGCAAATTCCGACCTTCCTCGTCTCCGAAATGACGCGGCGACACGTGACTGTGGCGCTGTCTGGCGACGGCGGCGACGAGCTCTTCGCCGGCTATAATCGTTATCTACGCGACAGCCGCATGTGGGATGCGATCGACGCGGCACCGCAGTCGCTGCGCAGTCTCGGTGCGGCCTGCATCCGCGCGCTGCCGCCTGCGGCCTGGAACGCCCTCGGCACGCTCATCCCCGAGCGGCGCCGGCCAGCGCAGTTCGGAGACAAGATGCACAAGCTCGCGCGCGTTCTCGATGGAGACGCCGAGGCGAGCGCATTCTACAAGCAGCTCATGAGCCTCTGGGTCGAGCCGGGGCGGGTCGTGAGCGGCGCCATCGAGCCCAAGAATCTCCTCGACGATCCGCGCGTCAAGATGCTGGTGCCGGATTTCATCGAGCGCATGCAGTATCTCGATACGTTGACCTATCTTCCCGACGACATTCTGACCAAGGTTGACCGCGCCTCGATGGCGGTTTCGCTCGAGGCGCGCGTGCCGTTGCTCGACCACCGGGTCGTCGCGTTCAGCTGGACCCTGCCCCCGGCCATGAAGATGCAGGGCGGCGTCGGCAAGCGGATTTTGCGGCGCGTTCTCCACCGCTATGTGCCGCGGGAGCTTTTCGAACGGCCCAAAATGGGGTTCGCCGTACCGATCCACGCATGGCTGCGGCGCGAACTGCGGGACTGGGCCGAACATCTTCTCGACGAACGGAGGATCGCATCCGAAGGCATTTTCGATCCCGTGCCGATCCGTACTCGTTGGCGCGAGCATCTGGCCGGCACGCACGATTGGCAGGCCTCGCTCTGGGCCGTGCTGATGTTCCAGGCCTGGAAGGAGCGGTGGATGCGATGAGTTACGCCAATTTCCTACTATCATTTTCATGCTGCCCATAGGCAACGCGCCAGACAACTTTTTCGGCAGCGATGAGGCTGGCGTCCTTACCGAGCGCCAGGCCCGCGGGCGTACCCAAAGCCTCACACCCGAATCGAGAGAGCTGCATGTGGCGGTGCCGGACTTCGGACCGATGTCACCGCTTCTACTCTGTCGTCATCATGGATCTTTGATATAGCTGCTTAGGCGCCGGGGATTCGTGACCATTCATCTGTGGGCCCTTCCGCACCCGGGAGGCATAGGAGCAGGCCTTGGGCTCGCGCCGCCCGTCCTCCCAGATGCGTTCGGCCCAGAGGGTCTCCCGGTCTCAGCCGTCGAAGCCGAACAACCGGTTGGCCTCGTCGATGGCGTGCCAGCCGTCGATATAGGAGAGCGTCACCCCGTGATGCTCGCGCGTGCGGATGTGCTTCTCCTGGAGCTTTCCCGCTAGAGCGGGATTGTTTTAGCCGGAGTTGATTGGGGATTCCCGAATCGGGGGCGTTTCTGATTCAACATGCTGGCTGGGCGAAGGGGGCCGGCATGAATGGCAAAACCTTATTCGATGGATCTTCGCGAGCGGGTTGTTGCGGCGGTCGAGAACGAGGGGCTGTCGCGGCATGAAGCGGCGTCGCGGTTTGGGGTTGGCGTGAGCACGGCGATCGCCTGGGTGCGGCGCTTCCGGGAGACGGGGAGCGTGGTGCCGGGACAGATGGGCGGGCACAAGCCGAAGGCGATCCGGGACGAGCATGAGGTTTGGCTGCGCGAGCGCATTCGCGAGCGCGATTTCACTTTGCGCGGGCTTGTCCGCGAACTCGCCGGGCGCGGCCTCAAGGCCGATTACACCGCGGTCTGGACGTTCGTTCACGCCGAGGAGTTGAGCTTCAAAAAAAACCGTGCTCGCCAGCGAACAGGATCGCCCCGACGTGGCGAGACGGCGAGCGCAGTGGAAAGCGCGTCAGAGGCGGATTGAACCGGCGCGCCTGGTCTTCATCGATGAGACCTGGACCAAGGACAACATGGCCCCGCTCCGGGGATGGGGACCGCGCGGCCGGCGGCTGCGCGCCAAGGTGCCGCAGGCGCGCTGGAAGACCATGACCTTCCTGGCCGCGCTGCGGCACGATCGTATCGACGCGCCCTGGCTGCTCGATGCCCCGATCAACGGCCAGACCTTCCGGACCTATGTCGAGAAGGTTCTCGTCCCGACCCTGAGACCGGGCGACATCGTCATCATGGACAATCTCGGCAGCCACAAGGGACGCGCCGTCCGTCACGCCATCCGTGCCGTCGGCGCCAAGCTCATCCTCCTGCCGAAATACTCGCCCGACCTCAACCCCATCGAACAGCTCTTCGCCAAGCTCAAACACTTGCTGCGCAAAACCGCCGCGCGAAGCTTCGACGCCGTGACCGAAGCCATCGGACAGCTTCTCGGCAGCTTCACGCCGCAAGAATGCTCAAACTACTTCAGCAACTCCGGATATGGTCCCGCCTAATTCAATCCCGCTCTAGGACTCCGGACCTGTGCGTCGGTGAAGGCCATCACTTGGTCCTCACGGTCAGGGTGAGACTCCCATTCCCGAGCTGGGCACCTCCGACGCTCTGCCCCGTTGTCAGCGCAGCAATGAGGCGGCGCTTGTCGAGCTTCGGCGGCTGAGGCCTCCAGAAGGGGTCTGGGATCTGCTGTTCGTCGGTGACAAGGAGTGAGAGTGGCACCGTCCGGAGCGAGGCAGTGAAGTCGGGCTCGGCGATTTTCTTTATCTCCGCCCGCTCCATGATCGAGGTCACAATCATCCGCTTCTTGTCGGCGCGGTGCTCGATGCGGTGCATGCGCTCCTGCATGTCGCCGATCCGCATGCCGATCGCGGCTACCATAGAGATGTCGTCGAGATAGCTCCGCACGACCGCGGCCAACGCCTCCGGCAGGCCGCTCAAACCTTCGAGCGTATCGAGGATGGTCTGTTCGTCGGCTTCCCGCCGATTCCACGCTGTCGGATTGCCGCTGCCGTTCACCAGACCGAAAGGACTAGCGCGATGAATGCGGTAAACTTGGACCATGCATGCGTTCCGTCCCAGACCGACGAGGGCCTGGGCCGGTTGTTCGCCGAATCGATGCTCGATAAGGCTCGGTACTTTGCCACGGAAGGCTCTCGTTCAAGCCTATACGCGGGAGGCGTAAGCGCGATGAAAGCCCCTCACGAATTTACGGCCGCCATCATGCGCCGAGGCTACGTCGCGCATCCGCCAATTCATGGCCGAGCTCAAGAGCTTCACGTTGCGCTGGAAGCGCGGCGCCGCGGGCGGAAGCTAAGAGGCCGAGGCGAGTTCGCCCAGGCCTTCGATGAGCGGTCGCAGCACGCTCTCGGGCGGACGCCAGCGCCGCAGGGAATCGCGATAAAGCGGCTGGCGCACCTGCGACGTGCTGGCCGTTCGGACGGACCGCTCGGTCTTGTAGAAGGCGAGACAGGCGTCGTCCCACTCGAGGCCGCAGTGTGCAAGGATGCGGCGCACCTCGGGCTCGAAGTCCCGCACCAGCGTCTCGTAGCGGACATCGAGCATCACGCCCGCTGGGATCACCTGGCGCCAATGCTCCATGACGTGCCGGTAGCCGCGGTAATTGCGCCCGAGCTCGCCGAGATCGTAGGCATAGGGCACTTTGTCGAACAAGGTCGCGAAACACGAGAGGCAGGTATCGATCGAATCGCGGCAGGTGTGAATGATGCGCGCGTTGGGGAGCGCCAAGTGAATGAGTCCGACGAGGCAGAAATTCGCAAGCATCTTGTCGATGATGCGACGCGCCGCGGGCGCGCTCGCGCCGAGCGTGCGAAGATATTCGGCGGCGACAATGCGGATCTGGTCGCCCGTGAGGTCCGGAACCGGTTCGGGAAAGGGCCTCGTCGCGGTGTCGCCGCCGACGAGCCTTACCGCGTCGTTTAAATCCGGCCGCTCGCCGGCGCCGAACACCTGGGGATGGCTCGCCAGGATCTGCTCGACCAGCGTCGAGCCGGAGCGCGGCATGCCGACGATGAAGACCGGCAGTGCCGAGCGATGGCCGAAGCCGCTCTTTCGCCGCATCAGCTCGGGCGTGAAGACCGCGGAAATGCGCTCGAACATGCGGAGCGTTGCCGCCTCGTCATAGACGAGCTGACCACGCCGCAGGCGGTTGCCCTCGAGCAGATGCCGAAAGGCGCGCTCGTGCTCGCCTGTCTCGGCGAGAGCCTTGCCGAGCGCGAAGTCCAACAGGATGCGATCGTCCTCGGAGAGCGCGCCGGCGTCTTGCGCGAGCGCCTCGACCGCAGCAACGCGCGGATCGCCTGGCGCCGAGCGCGCGAGGCTGCAAAGACTGTAATGGGCGCGGACGTTGCGCGGATCGCACGCGATCGCGGTCTCGTAGGCCGCCCGCGCGTCCGTAATCCGTCCGAGCTCATGCAGCGCCGAGCCGATGCTGATATGCGCCGCGGGCCGGTCGGGCTCCGCAGCGAGCGCCGCACGGTACGATTGCAGCGCCGCGTCGTGCCGTCCAAGGCTTTGCAGCGCCGAGCCGAGACCCAACCGAGTGCCTGCGTCGTCCGGCGCGAGGCTCGCCGCGGCCTCGTAATGCGCGACCGCTTCCTCATGGCGCCGCAGCGCCTGCAGCGCGGCGGCACGCCCGCGATGCGCTTCGGCATAATCCGGATCGACGACGAGGGCGCGCTCGAACGGGACCAGCGCCTCCTCGTGGCGTGCAAGCGAATAGAACGCGGCGCCGAGCGCGCAGTGCGCCTCGGCATAATCGGGATCGATCGCGACCGCGCGCTCGAAGCAGGCGATCGCCTCCTCGGGACTTTGCGCGGCAAGCGCGGTGCCGAGGCCATAATGCGTTTCCGCGCGCTCGGGCTCGAGAACAAGTGCCGTCTCGTAGGATTGGATCGCCTCGTCGCCGCGGCGGCTCACATGGAGCGCGGTCGCGAGATCGGCGTGCGCCTCGGCGGATTTGGGGTCGAGCTCGAGCGCCCGCCGCATCAGCGCGATGGCGTCCTCGACGCATCCCTGTTGCAGCCGCAAGACGCCGAGCTGAAGCTGCGCGCGAAAATCTGCGGGCTCGGCGGCAAGCACCGAGAGATAGAACCGTTCCGCGTCCTCGATCCGCCCGTCCTCGTGCGCGCGAAGAGCCGCCTCGAGCGCGGCGGCGGCGGGGCTGCCGCGCGCCGCCTCGCCGGTCATGGGTAAGGCTCCTTGCGCAGATTGAAGGCGATCGAGATGCGCGGCCGGGTGCCGCCGTGCGGGTTCACCATGTGCGGCACATAGCTCGGGAACAGGATCATGAGGCCCGGCTCGGGCCGCACCGGGAAGGCGAGCGGCACCATCGGCTGGAGGAACGTATTGGCGTGTCCTTGGCATGGGTCGAGCAGCACGATCGGCGTGCCGTGGGACGCGTCCTGCGGCGGATCGCCGGTATCGACGTAATAGGTGCCCGACCAGGTCGACCCAGGATGCGTGTGCACGCGGTTGAAGTCGCCGGCGCGGTTGACGTTGACCCAGGCGCGCAGCGACCAGCGCACCGGGCGCGGCGGCTGGCCGAGCTCGACGAGGACGCGCCGCGTCGCATCGTCGCCGAGGGCGTACATGTGGCGCACCAGCGTGCGCCCGGCCTCGCCACAGAATTCGAGCTGTCCCGGCTCGGAATGCCAGCCGCCGGCATTGCTGCGCGCGCGGCCTTCGGACTGTGCTTCGTGCGCGAGGATGCCATCGCGGAGCCGATCGTTGAGGGCGGCGGCGTCGGGCAGCACGAGCGTTACGAGTGGCGAGGAGAACAGCGGCAAAAGCTTCGCCGCGGCGAAATCCGGCGCGCGACGCTCATCCATCGGACGCGACCCCGTCGAGCGCCTCGAGCAAAGGGCGCAGCTTCTCGGCCGGCGGGCGCCAGCGCCCGACCGATGTCTTGTAGATGGGGCGCCGGACCTGCGCCGCGCTCGCCGTCTTCACCGGCCGCGGCGCATTGGTGAAGGAGAGGCAGGCCTCGTCCCATTCGAGCCCGCAATGCGCGACGATGCGGCGCGCCTGGGTCTCGAAATCATAGACCAGATCCTCGTAACGCACATCGAGCAGAACGCCCTCGGGCAGGACCGCGCGCCAATGTTCCATGAGTTGCGCATAGGCGCGGTAGTAACGGCCGAGTTCGGTGAGATCGTAAGTGAAGGGCTGGCCCTGGAAGTGGATCGAGAAGCATGAGAGGCAGGTGTCGATCGGATCACGGCAGGTATGAATGATGCGGGCGTTGGGAAGGATCATGTGGATGAGGCCGGCGTAGCGGAAATTTGCGGGCATCTTGTCGGTGATTCGCTGGACTATGCCGCGCCGCACATCGGGCGACACCAATTCCTCGGTGCTTGCGAGATATTTCGCAGCGATATCCCTGAGCTGGCTGTCGCTCAAGGCTGGCACCCCGTCGGGGTAAGGCACCTCCCGCGTGCCCAGTCCGACCGACCGGAGGGCGGCGCGGAAATCCTCGAGCTCGCCTGCGGCAAACACCATCCGATGCCGGGCGAGGATTTGTTCTACCAGCGTCGAGCCCGAGCGCGGCATCCCAAGAATGAAAATCGGCTGGCGGGACGGATTACCGAATGTCTTCCGCGTCTCGATCAGCTCGCGGCTGAACATCGCGCGCGATCGTTCCAGGCGCCCGAGCACGGCTGGCTCGTCATATGAGGTCTTCTGCCGCGCCAGCGCGTTGCCGGCAAGAAGATGCTCGAACGAGCGTTCCTCGTCGCCGCTGTCCGCCAGCGCCTTGCCGAGCGCGAAATGTAAGGCAATCCGATCCTCTACCGACATCGCCGCGAGATCTCGCGCGAGTGTCAGCATCGACTGCAAGTGCGGGTCGGCCGCGGAAAGCATCGCGGCGTTCGCGAGCTTTGCATAATGCTGCGGATTGCGCGGCTCGATAGCGATCGCCGCCTCGAACTGCGTGCGAGCCTCGTCGATCCGTCCCAATTCCTGCAGCGCCGTGCCGAGACCGGCGAGCGCCGCCGTGAGGTGTGGATCGAGCGCAGAGGCCTTCTCGTAATGGGCGATGGCGTGTTCGTGCCGGTTCATGGCCAACAGACCTGCCGCAACGCCGATTTGTACGACCGTATTGTTCGGCTGCAGGCTTGCCGCCACGTGAAATTCCTCGATTGCGTCACCCCGGCGTCCGAGCGTACCGAGAACGTTGCCCAGGTTGAGATGCGCCTCGGCGAAATCGGGCTTCAGCCGGATCGCGTGGCGCAGCGGTTCGGCCGCCTCCGCGTATCGTTTGAGCGAATTGAGGGCGCGACCGAAATTGTTGAGCGCCTCGGGGTAGCGCGGCTCGAGCGCGAGCGCCTGACGGTACTCGGCGATCGCGTCCTCGAGCCGGCCGAGCGCGGCCAGCGCAATGCCGAGATTGTTGTGCGCGATGGCGTAGCGCGGCTTCAAGGCGAGCGCCGTGCGATAGCACGCGACCGCGTCGTCGTCGCGCTTCAGGCCGTGCAGCGCCATGCCGAGATTGTTGTGCGCTTCGGCCGCGCCGGGGGCGGTCGCGACCGCCCGTTGCAGAAGCTCGACGGCGCGTTCGAGCTGGCCTTCCTGGGCACGGATGACGCCGAGCAACTGCAGCGCGGTCGCGTGATTGCCGTCGCGCCGCAGGATCGCTTCGCAGCACATAGCGGCCTCGCCGAGCCGGCCACGCCGCTGGTGCGCGAGCGCATCGTGTAACAGGTCGGCGCCAGCGCGCGCTGCGGCGATCGTGCTTGGTCCGGAGCTCGGCATTCGGGTTTTCTTCCGGCTCCTATGTAATGCGCGATCGGCCGCAAGGCGAATGCCAAATTCGCGGCGGCTGTTAAAGGAAAGGCCGGCCGAAACGATAAAATTTACGATTGCCCCTTCGGGCGTGTCGAAATCTTTTACACATTTTGGAGGCTGCCGTGCCCACGCCAAGCTAACCAATTGAAATAATTGGGTCGGCATGGGTTGTGCATGAAATGAATTGGCGGGCGGCCGTGCTGCTGGACCGCCCGGGGATGCGGGAGGAAAAAATGGCTTTCAAGGCACAATTGCTGGGGACGGCAGGTGCGGCAGCGCTGCTTGTGATGGCGGCGCCGGGGGCCCAGGCGACGAAGATCCAAGTCGGCGAGATCTACGGCTCCTACGACGCCCAGTGCGGTACCAACATCGACTGCAGCTTCGGCCATCCGACCTACACGATGACCAACAACGGCGTCAATGCCTACGACACGCCGAACCTGTTCTTCGTCAATACGAGCGCCAGCACCAGCTTAACCAACTTGTCGATCACCTTGACCGGCTATCAAGCCGACAATAACGGCACGACCAAAACGTTCAGTATTCCGGATGTCGGGCCTCAGACGGTTTACAGGCTTTCATGGCTCGATGGTTACGGTGGCACGATCGCTGGCGACCTATTCTCGTACGATTACGACGACGAATACGGACGTACGAACTTTTCGAACCCGCCGAACTGTAACTCGGTCGGACAAGGCCTCTGCGCCGATGTCGGCAATTTCGATGTGAGCTTGACCGGCCTGCTCAACGGAAATGCGCTCGACCCGATCGCCTCCAGTTTCAGCCCGGATAACACCCAGGGCGGCGGGAACCAACAGGGCGCGTTCGTCGGCTGGGAAGGCCTCGACCCCCAGGGGTTCTCCGAATCCGTTTACGACGCGCATTCCGGTAGCACGCCCGGCGTGCTCGCCTACATCTACAGCGGCACCAGCGGCTCGCAGAACGTCCGTTCCGGAACCGGCCACGCTCTCGCTCTTCGGCGCGGGTCTCGGCGCCCTGGCCGTCGCCCGGCGCCGCCGCAAGCAGAAAGCCTGACGCAGGGGCGCCAAAAAGTACGCGAAGCGGCCCGCTCGGCGGGCCGCTTTCGTTTTCACGGGTCGGCGACAAGGCGGCGGAACGCGCCGAGATAAGGCTCGTACCGGCGCCACCGGAGCACGGCATGGCGATAGACCGGCTGGCGCGCTTGCCACGAGCTCGGCGTCTGGATCGCCCGCGGGTTGCTTTCGGGACGAAGGCACGCATCGTCCCATGCGAGCCCGCAGAACGCGAGCATGCGTCGCGTCGCCGGCTCGGGCGCGGCGACGAGGTCCTCGTAATCGATCTCGAGAAAACGGTCGGCCGGCAGCACGCGGCGCCAATGCGCCATGAGGCGGCGATATTCCTCGTAGTAGTAGACGATGTTGCCGCGGTCGTGCGCGAAATCGGGCAGATTGCTGTACGGCGTCATGTAGATCGACAGGCACGTGTTGACCGGGTCGCGCCGGCAGTGGATGATGCGCGCTCGGGGCAAGACTAGGTGGGCGAGGCCGAGCAGCAGGAAATTCGTCGGCATCTTGTCGGTGACACGCACAGCCGCCGAATCTTTCGCGCGCAGCACGCGGCAATAGTCGTCCGCCATTGCGAGCGCGTGCTCGCGACCGAAGCGGCCTTCCGCCACCTCGGTCAGCGACGCGCCCTGGCGGCCCCAGAACGGCAGCTCACCTCCCGCACCCACAGCGGGATGGCTCGATACGATCTGCTCGACCAGCGTGGTGCCGGAGCGGATCATACCGACGATCAGGATCGGCAACTCGCTGTCGCAGCCGAGCGCGGCGTTCGCGGCGAAGAAATCGGCGCTGAAAGTCGCGATCAGCCGGTCGATATTGGCCGTGTGCGCCGCGCGATCGATCATGTGCCGGGTCTCGCGCAGCCGCTGCGCGGCCATGCGGTTCGCCTCGTCGAAATGCCGCATGGCGTCGTCATAATGGCCGAGGTCGTCAGCGGCCTTGCCGAGCGCATAGTGCAGCCGCATCCGGTCCGGCTCGCTCAGGCCGTCGCCGCAGAGGAGCGCAGTCATCCCCTCGACGAGCGCAAGGTCCGCCGCGGCGATCTTCTTGGCCTGGACGAGCCCGAGACAGGCCTGCGTGTTGCGCGGCGCGATGGCGAGGGCACGCTCGAAGCTCGCGATGGCTTGATCGAAGCGGCCGAGTTGGACGAGGGCGCTGCCGAGCCGCTCGTGCGTCTCGTCGCGCGGCGGCTCGCGCTCGGCGGCGCGGCGCAGCAGCGCTTCTGCCTCGGCGACGCGTCCCTCTTCGACCAGCAGCCGCGCCGCCTCGAGTTCGCCGGTGGCGGAGTTCGGCTGCGCCCACGTGGCCGCGCGGAAGACGGCGAGCGCCTCCTCGCGCTGGTCATGCTGCGCCAGCAAGCGGCCAAGCCGCACGTGCGAAGCCGCCAGATCGGGTGCGAGCGCAAGGGCGCAGCGGTAGGCGACCGCGGCCGCGGCCTCTTGCCCCAACGCTTCCTGCGCCACGCCGAGATTGTGATGGGCGCCGGCTAGCACGGGCTTCCGAGTCGTCGCCTTCTCGAACGAGGCGATCGCCTCGGCGAAACGCCGCAGATCGAGATAGGCAAGGCCGAGATTGTTGTAGGCCTCGGCATCCTGCGGCTTGAGCCGCACGGCCTCGCGGAGAAAGGGGAGCGCATTCTCGGCCTGTCCCTGCCGCAGGAGAAGCATGCCCAGCTCGGCTCTGACCGTGACGGCGCGCTTGTCGAGCGCCGCCGCTTCGCGCAGCAGATCGATCGCTAACGCGGCGCGGCCGGTCTTCGCCGCGATCGAGCCGAGCAGTGCCTTCGCCGCTGCAAAGCGCGGCGAGGTAGAGAGTAGCTCGCGGCATTTCGCCTCCGCCTCGCGGAAACGGCCGGTCTTCTGGTCGAGATCGGCTTGCAGCAGGAGCTGGTCGCGCGCTTTCGCATCCATCGCTGCGAACCTAGAGCGGGATTGAATTAGGCGGGACCATATCCGGAGTTGCTGAAGTAGTTTGAGCATTCTTGCGGCGTGAAGCTGCCGAGAAGCTGTCCGATGGCTTCGGTCACGGCGTCGAAGCTTCGCGCGGCGGTTTTGCGCAGCAAGTGTTTGAGCTTGGCGAAGAGCTGTTCGATGGGGTTGAGGTCGGGCGAGTATTTCGGCAGGAGGATGAGCTTGGCGCCGACGGCACGGATGGCGTGACGGACGGCGCGTCCCTTGTGGCTGCCGAGATTGTCCATGATGACGATGTCGCCCGGTCTCAGGGTCGGGACGAGAACCTTCTCGACATAGGTCCGGAAGGTCTGGCCGTTGATCGGGGCATCGAGCAGCCAGGGCGCGTCGATACGATCGTGCCGCAGCGCGGCCAGGAAGGTCATGGTCTTCCAGCGCGCCTGCGGCACCTTGGCGCGCAGCCGCCGGCCGCGCGGTCCCCATCCCCGGAGCGGGGCCATGTTGTCCTTGGTCCAGGTCTCATCGATGAAGACCAGGCGCGCCGGTTCAATCCGCCTCTGACGCGCTTTCCACTGCGCTCGCCGTCTCGCCACGTCGGGGCGATCCTGTTCGCTGGCGAGCACGGTTTTTTTTGAAGCTCAACTCCTCGGCGTGAACGAACGTCCAGACCGCGGTGTAATCGGCCTTGAGGCCGCGCCCGGCGAGTTCGCGGACAAGCCCGCGCAAAGTGAAATCGCGCTCGCGAATGCGCTCGCGCAGCCAAACCTCATGCTCGTCCCGGATCGCCTTCGGCTTGTGCCCGCCCATCTGTCCCGGCACCACGCTCCCCGTCTCCCGGAAGCGCCGCACCCAGGCGATCGCCGTGCTCACGCCAACCCCAAACCGCGACGCCGCTTCATGCCGCGACAGCCCCTCGTTCTCGACCGCCGCAACAACCCGCTCGCGAAGATCCATCGAATAAGGTTTTGCCATTCATGCCGGCCCCCTTCGCCCAGCCAGCATGTTGAATCAGAAACGCCCCCAATTCGGGAATCCCCAATCAACTCCGGCTAAAACAATCCCGCTCTAGCATCCGGTCGCGCGTCGGTGAACGACGCGTGCGGCGCTTGCCGGGGCGTACCCCGACCGCGCGAGCTTCAGCCACTCCTCCTCGGACAGCGTCGTGACGCCCAATGCCTTGGCCTTGTCGGCCTTGGAGCCGGCATCGGCGCCCCCAATTCCCTGAGATCGTCGCAGCGTTCCCTGATCCGCTGAAAAAATTCCCTGTTCCTTTGTGTAGGGAATTCTTCGGAGAAATGGGGCTAGAGCAGGTACTTAAGGCACCGCTGTGCGGTCTCAAAGGGCATTTCCGGAC
>CAVZBZ010000003.1:0-552245 GCA_963773665.1 uncultured Alphaproteobacteria bacterium | reverse complement strand
TCGACCTCGATTATGGCCGCACGGACCGGGACCTGCGAGTGAAAAAGCAGCGCGGGCCTTTCGGCCCGCGCCTTGCCGTCTGTGAAGCAGCCCGAGGCGGGGGTTATTCCCCCGCCTCTTCGTCTGCGCCGCCGTCATCGACGGGGGCGGCTTCGTCCGCCGCGGCGTCCTGTTGTCCTCCAGCTCGTAGAGCGTAGACGCGCTGACCATCTGCGTGCCGGCCAGTTTCACGTAGAGCGAGCCGTCGTCGTTGCGCCAGGCAACCCCGATGCGCTCGTAGGTGGCCTTCTTGCCGTAGCCGTGGCGCACCTTGGCGACGTGGGTCGGCAGTTTGGGCTCGCTTTTGCCGCGGGCAGAGGTTTCGGTCGATTGGTTCGTCTAAGTCATGGTCTTCTCCTTTGTTTGTCGGGCTGGAGCCATTCCAGCTTACCCGCCCGGCTGCACTCCGCCGGGGACGTGTCCGCCAACACGGGAGGCCCGCCAGGGCCGAATGGAGCGGGCAGGCGATGGACACGCCGCCGAAGGCATCCCCGCCGGTGTGCTATAGGGCTTCTGGGGTTACAAGGCTGCGATGAAGATCAGCCCCTCTGAAAACAAAGGTCATATGAAGACCGTGGCCAGCGAAACGACCGAAACTCGTCACGCCCGCATCGTTGCAAAGGCCGAGCCCAAACTGCCGACCGGACATGAAGCCGTCGCCATGCGCCCGGCTGGGGCGGGAAGGACGCCGCGCATCGGTGGTGCCTGACGAAACATCCCTCCCCACGGCTCGCTTGAAACTGCCGCGCACGCATCAGCGCGTGAACCCTTAACTCTACAGCGGAGGACAACCGCCCAGCGGACGAAGCCGCTCCGGCCCATGCCGGAGCGGGGACGAAGAGACGGCGCATAAGCGCCGTCTCGGGCGGATTTACAGGCGGCACGGGCCGAAAGGCCCGCCTCTTTTTGAAGCCAGACGGCCCGCGAGGTTGGCGCGAGGTTTGCGCGCGCCTGACAGGACAATATCAGCCGCGGCCCGCCGATGATGGCGGCAAACGAAAGACGCGGCAATGACCTCCTTTCTCGAAGACTTCACACGCGACATACCCCGCGGGCTCAGCTCGCGCTATCTGAAGCAGCAAACGGCCCCGCAGGCGCGCTGGCAGACGCCGGAAGTCATATTGGAGCGCAAGGCGCTCGAATATGACCCGCGCAATCCGGGCGGAAAAATTCTGATCGGCGCGTTCGGTAACAAGCTCGTCGGGATCGACGATAACCGGCACGTTCTGACGGTCGCCGGTTCCCGCGCGGGAAAGTCCGTCACCCTCATCAATAATCTTCTGTTTTATCGCGGGAGCGTCATGGCGACGGACCCGAAGGCAGAACTCGCCAACATCACCGCCGCCCGGCGCGCAGCGCTCGGGCAGAAGGTCCATGTCCTCGATCCCTTCGGGAACACGTCACCCGGCATCGCGCACCTGCGCAAATCCTATAACCCGCTCTCGGTCCTGAAACCCGACAGCCCGACGATCATCGAAGACGCCGGCCTGATCGCGGACGCGCTTGTGGTGCGCAGCGGGCAGGAAAAAGACCCGCATTGGGATGAGAGCGCCAAGAACTTCATCGAGGGCGTGATCCTGCACGTCGCGACGGAACCGCGCTACGCGGGACGGCGCAATCTTCTCACCGTCCGCGACCTGATCCGTACGGCGCTGAAGCAGGAACCCGCCGCGCTCGTCGGCGAAGACGAAGAGCCGCTGCATCTGCTGGAGAAGGAGATGCTGCAAAGCGCGGCGCGGTTTGCGAAGAACCCCGCGACCGAAGACCTTGGCGGCGCGCTCGAAGGCGCGGCGCGGGACTTCTATGAAAAGGGAGCGAACGAGCGCGCGGGCGTGCTTTCGACCGTGCGCCGTCATACCAAATTCCTCGATTACACGGCCATGCGCCGCGTGCTGGCCGGGCATGATTTCGATCTGGCGGACTTGAAGCGCGACCGAGCCGGGGTAAGCGTCTATCTCTGCCTGCCCGCCAGCCGCATGGGGCTGTGCAACAGGTGGCTGCGCATCTTCATCAATCAGCTTCTCGACGCGATGGAGCGAGAGAAGACAGCGCCGGCCGCGCCGGTGCTGGTCTGCCTCGATGAATTCCCGGTCCTCGGCCATATGCGCCAGCTTGAGGACGCGGCGGGGCAGATCGCGTCCTTTGGCGTCAAGCTGTGGACCGTCCTGCAGGACTGGGGACAGGGCAAGGCGCTCTACAAGGAGCGCTGGGAAACCTTCGCCGGCAACGCCGGCATCCTCCAATTCTTCGGCAACAACGATCTTGAGACGCTGGAATATGTCTCACGGCGGCTCGGCAAAACCCGGATCGAGGTCGCCCGGCAGGGCGAGGTCGGGCCGGAACAGGCGCAATCGGGACTGTCAGGCCGCAATTCCAGTATGGAATTGCATGACCTGCTGACGCCGGACGAAGTCAGCCGTCATTTCTCGCGCAGCGACCGGCTGAAACGGCAGCTCGTCATCTGGGCCGGGTACGATCCGATGATCCTGCAACGGGTCGAGTATTTCGATGCGGGAGGCCCGCACCGCGGCGTGTTCAAAGGAACCTTCGAGGCATCGTAGCCGTGGGCGGCATCGCGCTCAGTCGTCCGACTAGAGGCGAAGAAGCCCCTCAAGGAAGTCGTTTGCGCAATCGTATTGCCAGTTGGTGTCGCGCTTGGCGTTCTTGAATTCCATCAAAACACAATCCGGCGCTTCGGGAGGATAATCTGTGTTGTAAAGCACAACCTTTTCCGTCCGGAGTTCCTGGGTTAGCGAACAGAACAGCGGCACATAGCTCTTGCTGCCGAAGAAGACAATCTGCTCCGTGGTTCCTGCGGGGATCATTGCGAAATCATTGTAATGGTCCGTTTTGCGTCTCTGCTTGTATTTTTGATCGGGTTTCACTTGGCTGAAGGTGATGTCGTAGTACGGCGTGAGGAACAGTGCCGGGATGAGTCCCCATCCCGCTGACAATATGTATAGGTTTTGCGGAGTAACTCGGTCTGCAAGGCGTCCATAGACGGGCTCCTGATAGAGCTGATATGCGGACAACAACTCCAGAGGATTTTGGCCGCTTCGGTTGTAATCCAAAAGCAATTGCCGCCATGGCGTGCCCTGTTCCGACAGATCATCGGGTTTTGCATAGACACCCGCGACAACGGGCGCCAATGCGGGCTGCGCGACGAACGTAATGGGCTTGCCGCCTCCATTGCGCAAGCTCCCTCCACGGTTTTTCTTACCCTGACACTGTATGACAATGATCATGGCACGCGTCTTACCGCCGAGACCAGATCATCGAGTTTGTCCAAAAACTCTGGATCGTGGTCCTCGTCTACATGATCCGAATTCCAAAGTCCCGAACTCCTGACACGCTCCCGGTCGCAACAGTGCCCGAGCCAGCTTTGGGAGGGCGGGTCGAGCGTCGGCCTGTTGTAGTTGCTCAGTAGCGCGATCGAATTCCTTTCAATGTATCCCCGCATACTCTCCGGGCTCGCCGCGTCGTCGATGGCGAGCCATACAAACGGCATTTGCCCTATCACTTGGCTGACTTCGCCTTCCAGAACGCGTTCGCCATTCCTCACAGTCCCTTTGGCGACCCCCTTGTCTCCCCAAGTGGAATACTCGTAGCCGTGCCGGGAGATAAGAGCGGTCCCGACGATGAGCCTAAAAATAGAGCCCCTGTGATCGCCGGTCCCGCTTTTTGCTCTGCCCTTGTGCTGGCGCAAACGCCCCCAAAGCTTGGTTCCGGCCTCGGCCCTCAGCGCGTGAGTGCCAACCCTGACAACACGGGGACCGCTCCCCGTGTCGGTGCGGTGTTCATTGGGTTCGCGAAAGAAGTAGACGCCTCGCTTCGGCCAGTCCATGCGACCGGAGCATTCCGAAAGTCTGCGCGCCCCACCAATCGAATATTCAAGATCGTCGAGCAAGGAATAAAATCTGATTAAATGTGCGTGCCGCTCGGTGTCCATTTTTCATATGGTCGTTATGATTCTGATCTTGGGATATACCGGTATATCGCCATGAGAATCACGCAGAAGGAAGCATTTATTCGGGCGGATGTGACTATCGGCTTTTCCTCTAGGCGGCGCCCGAAGCGTAAAGCCGCCTTCCGAAATCCCGCCCCGTGGCGATGGCAAACTTACGCTCCCTGATGGCAAGCAGCCGCGCCATCGCCGGGTCTTCGCCGTAAAGATAGGCAAGCTCGGACGCGAGCCGTCCGCGCCGGTCGCGGATCAGAAAATCAGGCCAGTGATGCACAAGCAGGCGCACGGCGGGCCGCGCCTGCGATCCGGCGGCGGCATGCAATGCCGTCTCGCCGGTTCTCGGATCGCTATAGTCGATGGGGAAACCCTCCTCGATGAAAGCGATCAGCGCGGCGCTCTCGCCGTGCCGGGCGGCGTCGAGCCAGTCGCGGCCAAGCCGCAGCTCTGCCCGCTCGCAGGCGCGGGCGAGAGCTTCGTCGACCGGTTGCTGCCGGCGCGAAATCGCGGCGCGCATCCCGGCCCAGAATTGCTTGCCTCTCTCGGTCGTCGCGCCGAGCGCGGCCCGCAGGTCACGCGGGCGCGCCTCGATCGCGGCCCGCTTTCGATCCACGCGCACGCGGTACTCGGCCAGATGATCGGCGAAGGTCTCGGCGGTAAAGACCGGCTCGGCCACTACGCCGTCCTCCTGAATATGAGGATGTTCTGCTCCGTTTCCTGAAGGATCGAGCGCAGAATATCAGGTTCTTCGCGGTTGGTGTTCTCAAGCTCGATCGGATAATCGTGGTGCAAAAGGATCAGGCGCTCAACCGCGAACTCGGGCGTGTAAGACATGTCTGCCGCCAGCGTGAACTGGTACAGGTTCTTCCCGTTATCGGCTTCCTTCAAAAACACCATCACATTGTCCTCGGGCGTGAAGATCGCCCAGCCGCCGTACAGGGTGCGGCTGCGACGCCGATCACGGCGCTGTTCGGGCGTCCATCCGTCGTACTCATCCTTGAACCGCGCGTTGTAGCGCTCCTCCGTCTTCGTCACCTGCATCATGCCCTCGTCGGAAGGCCGCTGGAGTGTCAGCTCCAGAACGGCAAAGCTGCGCTCGTCGGCGCGGCGCGCCTGATACGTGCCCTCGAACGTGACCGGCGGCAGCAGACGCACCCGGTCGAAGCTTTGGTCGAGATATTCGAGAAGGCGCTGCGCCGCGTGCGATGACGGCGCGTGCTCCTCCAGCTCGGCGGGCAGCACGAGATTTTCTTCCGTCACAAATTTGACGATCGCTTCCAGTGATTCCGGCTGCATCGACTGGAACTTGCGCAGCGCGCCGTCCTTGCTGCGGTTTCCCTCGACGAACTGCCGCAGGCGCTCGGGCGGGACCTCTACGTCCGTGGAGAGGCTGATCGCCTCGCTCACGTCCTTCCAGTTGAAGAATTCACCGCCGCTGCCGCGCCCGTGATGGTGATAGGCGCGCAGCGCGTTCCGCAGCCGGGTCAATTGCCAATCCGAAAACCGCATGGCGTCGCGTCCTAGAAATCCATGCCGCCAGGCCCGCCGCCCCGCGAGACGGGCGCGGGGATCGGACCTCTCCTTAACTCTACATAACCCGCGCCGGAAACGACAGACAGACAGCATCCCCGCGTCGCGCGGGTGTGCTGCCGAAGGCTGGCGGCGCGAGGTTTCCGCGAGGAAAGCGCGGGGCGCGGAATCCTACCTTTGGGATGTTCGCAGGGACTTTCAGGCGGACGGCCCAAGGAGAAAACCATGCCAGCGTATGTGCTTATCCGGGAAACGAGGAAAGAGCGGCGGGCGCCGCTTCGGGTGTGCATCGCGGTGGTGGCCGGTCTCGGCCTCGGCGGGGCTCTGCTCGGCGGGACAGCCTATGGACCGGCGCTGGCCGCCGGGCTGTTCGCGCTTCATTCCGTTCCTTGCTCCGACTTTGGAGCCCGGTCACGCACCGCGCGCGACCGACGCGTTCCGACCACGTCATTCGGATAAAGGCGGATTCCAACGGCCACTACTTCGTCAAAGGCAGCGCCGACGGCGTCCCCCTCGAATTCATGATCGATACAGGCGCGACCTACATCATCGCTCACGAAAGAAGCCGCCGGACGGCTGCGTGTCGGCCCGCTGAGCTTCGATATTCCGACGAACACGGCAAATGGCCCGATACAAAACGCGCAGATAACGATCCACCAACTCACCATCGGACCTTTCACCGTGACGCGACATTCCGGCTGTGGTGAACGGCGGAGAGCTCGATCAGCCGTTGCTGGGCATGAGCTGGCTCCGCCTCTTCCGATCAATCGAAATCCAAAACGGCGTTATGACGCTCCGCTACTGAGGAACGTGTCATGGTCAATGTGAGCGGACTGGTTGGATGCCGCAAGAGGCGGGAAGAAGTCTGCGCTTTGAGCCCGCGCGCCCCCGGCTGCTTCTATGCGCGTTCGCGGAACAGCCCGTCGTCGGCGTCCTGAACACGCTGGAAGTGAAGACCCGCCATGCGGCAAGCGCCTCCCTGCGCATCCGGCAGGACGGCGAGGATTTATTCGACGGCGACATTCCGCCGAACGCGGAGATCGGCATCGTGCCGTTGACCCCGGCGGAGCTTTTCGTGTCGCTGACACTTCAGCCGGCGCAGGTCGTCCACAACTTTCGCGTCAAACCGCAGGTCGCGCGCCCCGGTGTTCTCGAAGATCGATGTCGCGCGACAGGGTTTCGTCGGGGACAGCCTTCCCGTCGTCTGGGAAGCGCAGGCCGCGACCTCCGTCACGCTGCAAATCGAGGATGGCGACGAACGCGCGGAACACGCGGGAACATCCGCCGGCGTGTTCATGCTGCGTCCCACGCGACCGGGTCCGATCCTCCTGCGCCTCGTCGCGCAGGGTCCGTTCGCCACGACCGTCGAGACGCGCACTGTTCAAGTGGCCGCTCCGGTGCCGCGCATCGAGATCGAGCACCCGGTTCAATCGGGCGCGCCGGGAACGGCGGTCACTTTCCACTGGCGCATCAGCGGCGCGCGCGAGGCATTCATCGAAGCGCCGGAGCGCGGCGAGACTTACGGCGTCGAACTCGATGGCGGAATGGTCGTCGATATCGAGCCGACGGACAGAGGAATTTCATCTGGTCGCGATCGGCTTGGATGGAAGCCGGCGCACAGAGCGCTTCTCCACGATCCCCCGACTGATCGGCTGCCTCGATGAACCCTGAATTTTCGAACTCTAACTTGAGGAGACACGCCATGAACGACGCCCCCAAAACCTTTCCCCGATCGTGCGCCTGGCCTGTGCGCTGGTGCGCTGCAATCCCGACCTGCTTGCCCTCTCGCCTCGTCAGGACCGCTACGCCGTCGTCTGCGAGGCTTTGCTGCTCTCGGTGGTGGCCGGTGTAACCGGACTCGCTTGGACCGCCTTCTGGGCGCAATTCGTCGCTCTGCCCGCCGCTTTCGCCTTTGGCGCGCTGGCCTGCGTTTTCATGTTCCTGATCGATCAGGCGATCGGGGCGGCGGACTGGCGTCTGACGGGCGTCCTGCGCCAGCCCGGCGCGCGCCGTGGCTGGTGGGAGCATGGCCGGCTCGCCATGCGCCTCGCCATGACGGTGGTCCTTTCGACAGCAACTTCGACGGGCGCATCGATGGCGATGTTTCATGACGCCATCAGGACGCAGCTCGAACAGGATGTTCGCGGAAAGAACCGCCAGATCGAGGAGCAGTACGCGCAGCGGATTCACGAGCAGCGGACTTTGCGCTTCGGGACGCTCGAAGCGGAGGTCCAGCGGCTGACAGCGAGCGCCGGGGAAATGAACCGCGTGCTCGATGCCGCACGGCAATTGCGCGCGGCGGCCAGCCAACGGGCGGAAGCCTATGGAATAGAAACCGACCGCGAGCTGAAGGGTGCGCCCGGATACAAGGCCGGCGCGGGGTCGAATTACCGCGAGGCCCTTGCCCGCAAGACGGCGGCGGACGCCGATCTCGCCAAAGCCGATTCCGATATCAGCATCTACGAGCCGCGGATGGCCGATGCGCAAAAGAAGCTCGACAAGGCGAACGCTGACTTAAGAGCGGCGGAAGCCGCGTTTGCGGGCGAAGCAGCCCAGATCGACGAAGAGAGGAAAAGCCATCTCATTCCCGATCGTAATGACGCGCTGATGAGCTACCTCGCACTGGAGGAGGTGTACGCCGACCCGCGCTTCGGCACCGCCGCTCGTCACTTCTCGTGGCTGATGATGGCCGTCCTGATGACGTTCGAGCTGAGCTATGTCGTCGTTCGCGCGTGGTTCACGCACGCCTCGGTCTACATGGCGATGCTGATCGCGCGACACGAAGAAGCGCGCCGACCGGATCGCCTCGGACTACGAGAGCAGCCGCGATGCTCTCCGCCGGACGCCGGGCGCACGCGCTGACGGACGCGCCCCGCTGCGCTTCCTTCCCGCGCAATCGCCCGGCGTCGCTGCCATCGGCGAAGCCCGCGAGGTTGGCGCGAGGAATCTTCCCTTTCGTAAGGCCACATAATCCGCGTGTTCATTCGGACAGCTTTCATCCGCTGGAGAATCGATCATGTTGCAGAAAGTCCGTTCACCCTTCGCCGGAAAGCCCGCCACAAGGCAAGTCGCCGACCGCAACGGCGCTCCGGCTTTCGATGTGCAGCCCCGTGTGCTGACGCCGGTGCGCGCTATGGCGGCGAGCTGGCTGACGGGACTCGGCGTGGTCGCGGGCCTCGGCTATGGCCTCGCTGGCGTCGCCAGCGCGCCAAACCCGGATAGCGGGATGCTGACAGCGGCCATCACCGTTCCCGTCGTCGGCGGGTTCGTCCTGTACGGGGCGCTGCGCTCTCTCTTGCGCAAGCGCGTCCGGCTGATGCTGACACTGGAGCAATTCAGCGTGAAAACGCTGTTCGGCTGGAAGCATTATGACCGGCTGCTGCCGCACCGCTTCGCGCTCTTGCAGCACGACTGGACGCAGACGGAGCAGGAGCAGCAGGAGTTTCAGGCGGCGCAGGCGCAAATGCAGGGCAAGCTCATCCGCCGGGCGCGCTGGTACGCCAACTCCTTCCACCTCTCCTTCGATTACCTCGGCCAGCGCAACGACGTTCTGACCGTCTACGGCCCGAAGGAAGCGATGGCGATCGTGACGCGGCTGAATGCCTGCGACAACGTCCTCGACGCCCTCGCCCGCCGCGGACAGGGAACGCCGCTGACGCCCGCCGATGAGTGGGGCGACCAGCCGGGCGCAATCCCCGAGTTGACCTAAAGCAGGAAGACCATTCCCATGCCCCGCGAACCGAGCCGCGACCTGCGGCAGGAAGCCGAACGCAAGGTGGAACAGCGTTTCGCACAGCAGAGCGAAGCGCTGTTCGCCTCGCATAAGGAGCAGCGCGAGCGCGACCTGCGCGCGCAGCAGCAGGCGATCGAGCGCGTCGCGCAGGAACAGGCGCGGATTGCCGATAACAAGCGGCAAGCTCTGGAACAGCACGAGCGCAAATGGGACCAGATGCGCGACCGCATCGCCTACAAGCCCGAACCCGCGCCGTCGCCGTTCGGCTGGACGCCGCCGCGCGATCTCGACCGCGAACACCGGGAGATGCGCCGCCAGTGGCTCGACCAGCGCGAAACCATCGAACAGGCATTTAACGAGCGGATCGAGAAGTGCCAGACGGCGCAGGACGATCTGCGCTTCGCCTTCGACGCGGCGAACGAGATTCAGGCGCAGAGGAATCGCGCCGATTACGAGACGCTGATCGCCACTCAGGACCGGACGCGCGAAAGCGCGATCCAGCGGGAGGAGTCGCGGATGGAGCAATCCATCACGCAGGAATTCCAGCGGCACAGCCGCGAGGCCGGGCCGGAGCGCGGCTGTAGCCGCGCGATTGTGATATGATTGGAGTACAGGAGGCGGCTATGGCTTTGGATGAAATGACCCCTGAAGATTCCGGCAGAAGCTCGATGAGCTGCTGGGCGAAGAGTATTTCCCGCCGATTGCGGTGACGCGCAACGGCGAGCCCCGGCTGGTCGTCCGTCATCGCGTGGCGCTCCATGCGCCGGGGTCCGGAAGTGATGGTCGGGAAATGACCGAGGAGGACTAAGGCAATCGCCGAACCAAGGTGCCGGAAGGGCTTGAGCATCTGGATGACTATTGAAGGCGACTAGCGCGCCGCGATTTCTCGACAACATGAACGGAAGGCCGCTTGCGGCCTTCCGTCGTTCGGAGCTCGGCTCAAGCCCTGATCCCGCCGTGCTCGCGTGCCTCGTCCGCATAGGCGGTCAGCGTCTTGGTCGGCGTGAAGTGCAAATCCCGCTCGATCGGCAGGCCCAGCCTGCCGCGCACGGATTCAAGCTCGGACAGGCTGACGGAGCCGAGTTCGGGGCAACCCATGCCGAGGTCGCACAGGCCGAAAGCGATATCCGGGTCTTCCGGGTCGATCTCGGTCAGGAGCCAGGTGCATCCGGCATCGGGCGTGAACAGTTTCACGACGGGCAGGAAGTCGAGGCTCGGATTCGCTCGTCCATCTGGAATTGCAGGCGAACGCGGCCGTTTCTGAGCAGCCGTTCGCGGATGTCTGCGGTCAAGAGTTTCATGGTGGTCTTTCCTTTCGCTTGGGGTTTTCTCAAGACGCGAAAGGGAAGGCCGGGCGGAGAAGCGACGGTGTCACCCAAGATTCTCTTCGTTTCGGGAGGGTCACGCAGGGAAACCCGAAACGAAAGAATCTCTGGATTGATGCCGGTGCGCGCCCGGCCATAACGCAGCGTCAAATCCTTGAGAAAACCCGCGACAGGAAAGCCACGACCCTTGACCGCAGACCGCGCATGTTACGATGCGCCATGAACGGCAAGATCATCGTCGATATCGCGGCTGCGCGCCGAACTGTCGGCGCTCGGCGGCGTCAGCCGCGCCGCTGTCATCGCTGGAGCGCCGCGTCACGGCACCGTGACGCGGCGCGACCCGGTTGCGGCCCGTTATGTGTCCTTATCGGGCGTCAGGCTGACATGCACCGGAGGCTCAGACCTGTCGGCAATCCGCTTTTGAACAAGCGCGTTGAATTCCTGCCTCGGAAACCACATAGTCGTCGTCTTCAAGGCCGTGTTGCCGGTCGATATGGAGGAGGCCGTATGTGAAATTCATTGTTTGATCGGGAACCAGTTTGCCATTTTTCCGGGTCCCACACTTCTGACTGGATGACGGTCTTACCGTCATCGTCAAAAACGACGCGTGCCGGCCAATCGCAATAGTCGAAGTAACAGATATAGGGCATCGGTCGTGTTCCTTGTCGGCCCCCATTTTAATCCCGACGCAGGGCGTCGAGCAAGCTCGGCTCGCGGTAGCGCCCGGCTGCCGTGCGCTCGGCGGCGGGGCGGCTATCCTCCTTGAGGGCGAACAAGGCCGGTTGTTCCGGCCTTGCCGCTTTCCAAGCCTCAAGCTGCTGGCGGCGTAGCTCCACGATATCCCGCCAGCGATAGGCCCGGCCATCGATAACGATTTTGTCGGGGCGGCTCATTCTGCCGCCTCCTGCTGCAAGCCGGGTTGCAGGCCGTTCAAATAGTCGGCGGCGCGTTGCGCGTGAGCGGCGGCGGTGAAGATCGCCCGCTTGTCGTCTTTCAGAACCTTGAGCCAGATTGCGATATAGGAAGCATGATCGGCCCGGACTTCCGGCGTCAGGTCGAGGTCGGCTGACAGGAAAGCCGAACCAAGTTCCGCGACAAGTTCCTCCATCGCGTAGCCTTCATCGCCCCAGCGCTTGCGCCCGAAATCGCGCTCAAGGCGTTTCGGATGGCGAGTCCAGTGCGTCATTTCATGGGCAAGCGTGGCGTAATATGACTTCGGCGTCCTGGAAAGCTCTCGAACGGCGGCATCTGCACCCGGTCTTGGGCCATCGTGTAGAAAGCCTGATTGCCGCCGTGCTGGATGCTGGCACCCGTGGCGGCGAAGAATGATTCGGCGCGGTCGATCCGTGGCACGGTATCGAGCCGGGGTTCGGCCTTTGCGTAATACTGCGCGGGCAAGCCCTCCACCTGCTCCACGTTGAAAACCGTGTAGCCCTTCATGAAGGGAATATCGCGCTCGGTTTCCTCGCCGCTGTCGCCGTCCATCTCGGTGCGAGTCACCTTGGACGCATAAACGACAAGGCTGCCCTTCTCGCCCTTCTTCACATGGGCGTCCAATTCAAGCGCCTGTTTGAAGGTCATCCAGATCGGCGCGGCAAATCCCTTGGTCATGGCTTCGGACCAAAGCATCAGGACGTTGATTCCCCGGTACGGGATTCCGTTGGACCGCAGGGGCCGCGTAATGCGCCCGGCTGCGTGTTCGGCATTCCACGGCTTGAACCAAGGGCGGACTCCCTTCTCAAGTTCGCTGACAATCTGTCCTGTGATCCTCTCATAAACATCGGCCTTCATTTTCCTTCCTCCTAGATACGGGTTGCGCATGCAACCCGACTAGGCCCGCGCCAATGAGCGGGGGTTCGGCGGTCAAGACCGCCGTGGGGAGAGGGGGATCACCCGTCTTGGCAGCGACCATCGGGAGCGAAAAACGGGGAAACGCCCCGCGGCGCCCGCAGGGCTTGGCCTTGACAGCCAGGGGGCCGCAGGCCCCGCACTCGAAACGGAAGGAAGTCAGCCGAAGGCTGGCCGAATCATCTTGCGCGAGGGATCGTTACCGGATGGCCGAGACGCGAAAGCGGCTCGGGAAGCGCCGCTACGCGGCGCGCGTAGAGCCCGGTCCGGCTTTAGCCGGACGCGCCAAAATGGCTTTCGTCACACAGTTGGGAGGATAAGGTACTTTGCGGCGTCAAACTGAATACGCGCGCGCTCACAAGCAAAAACAGCGCGTTAGACGCGCCTAATGTTATCTCGCATCACAGTTGTCCTTATATGAACATTAACAGCTTAAGTTGTATTATGGAATTATAATATTAGAAATATGGAATTTTAATAAGCGCTGCGGGGAATATTTGAAGTCATATTGGCAGGTCATTCATGGGGAAGATTGATCCGGTTCTCGAAATTGACTACAAGAATTTAGGCACGATCAAGCTCGACGATGGAACAGGCGATCTGGGAAGACATTGAAGCGCTGAGGAATGAATTCGGCATCGCGTACGTAACCAACGCCAAGCTCATCGTGCGCGGCCACCAACGAATTTGGCGATCCTCTCGTGGTAAAGCGGCTATCGACTGGCGCGACCGTCAAGCACCTCGATACGCACCACTATCGCCCGGCCTGCCTCGATTACCATTTATAGGACGAGGTGCAGGATCATGAAACAGCCCTGCTATATCGACCTCGAACAGGCCCGCCACGTACTCGCTGAAATGGGCGTGCAGTTGACGCCGCAGCAGATGAAGCGTGCCGCCGACAAGGACGCGCATGGTCGCCGCAAGCTTCCTTTCTTCATCGACCCTATCGAGGGCACAGCTGAAAATCGAGAAGGACGTCGCTGATCAGCATCTACATGCGAAGACAAGTCGAGGCCGAAAGAAATCTAAGACCACAACCTTAGTTTTGTTAAAACTTGCAAAAGAGCCCGTAATTACTGCATTATCTGTACATGTCAGACATAAGAAAAAGAAACGGAAGCAAGGGGATTTCCTATCAAGTCAGGTATGCCAGCATGGCGGCGAAGTCTGGCTATGCTTACAAGTCCTTTGAGACTGCTGAAAGAGGCGCGGGCCTTTCTTGAAGACTCCGCTGCCCGTCGGAAGAATGGCCCGCTCTCCACGGAAATCCGCACGGTCGATCAGGGGCTCCAGAAATGGCTTGATGTTTGTGAGAAGGAAGGCAGGAACGGGCGCGATCCTGTCACCGCAGGGACCGTCCAGAATTATGAATATCGCGCCAGCATCATCCGCGCGTATGAGTGGACCAAGCCGCTACATGAACTCACCGCTCCCGACATCGTCGAGTTTCGGTCATGGCTGTTGAAAAATCATAGCCGGGTCGTGGCGCATAAGGCGCTCTCGTCGCTTCGCTCCATGGTGCGCGAACTTATGACGCGCGGAATCCTCGCGCACGATTTTGTCTCCGGCGTCACGGTTCAGACCAGCTCGCGTTATGACGAGCCCGTGACGATACCGACCGAGACTGACATTCATGCGTTGCTCGCCACTGCGGATCGTCTGGCGAATTCCAAGAACCCCCAGATTCAACGTTCATGGCGCCGCTACCGGCCCATGCTCTATCTCGCAGTCGATACAGGAATGCGACCACAAGAGTATGTCGTCCTGCCCCGGACCAATCTGACCGACAAGGGCGTTCAGGTTGACCAGGCGTTGGAGCGTCTCGGAGAAATATCGGTTACGAAGACGCCTGCCGGACGCCGCTTCATCGATCTCAGCACCGGTACTCTCGATATGGTGCATCACTACGCGAAGCACCATGCCGTGCCCAACAAGTACGACCTCGTGTTTCCGACGGAGAACGGTCGATGGCTGGCTCCACAAAATTGGCGCAATCGCGGCTTCTATGTCGCGTGCATTGAGGCCGGCCTTGTCACGGAGACCGAGGAAGACGGAGAGACCGTCGTGCGGCCTAAATACCGGCCCTACGACCTGCGACATTTCTATGCGTCCATGCTCATCGAGCAGCGCATCAGCCTTAAACGCGTTCAATATCTCATGGGTCACGAAGACGTTAGCACCACGCTCAATGTCTACGGCCATCTCATCGAGCGGGCCGAAGTGAAGCCAGACCAGTCGCGTGGCATGATCGCATCAATGGGTAAGGGATCATCCAGAGAGTCTGTTGCTGCGGGTGTTCCGGAAAATGGTGCCGCTGCTTGATGGACGCCGTAGTACAGGAACTTTTGCGATCAGGCGGTGGCATATCTCAAGCCATCGACGCCGACCACTAAGACCCTTGATCTCACTCGACCCGATATTCCGGTCATTACAGATTTGGGAAATGGGTTGCTCACCACTTACGTCGTCATTCAAGGCGACAAGCTTCGATACGTCCAGCAACGGCACCTTGTTGATGCCGGTCTGAGCCAAGCCCAACTCCACCATCAAGCGGTTGAAAACCTGACGCAACTTTCCAAGACAAAGGCCGCCCACATCCTACCCCATGGCGATGTCTTCATGGTCCTCTGCGGCGGTAGTTTCGAAGCAAGCCTGATCCTGATCGATGAACTATGGGAGGACACTCTCGATCATTTCGCCCCTAACGGTTTCATCGCGGCTTTTCCATGCCGCGACATTCTAGCGTTCTGTGACGCTGAGTCTGTGGCCGGGATAGAGCAGCTTCGTCAGATCATCACGCGCGTAGAGGAAGGCGATCACCGGATCACGCCCGTCCCATACTATCGCAGCGATCAACGTGGCGATCCTACGCGGACTGACCCGGTAATTTTCAACACGCCGGGAAGGAAATGAGTATGCCTAGAAATTCTTGTGGCAAATCTGTGGCGGGCGTATATCAACTATTTGTTTCATAACGCATTTTCGTTGCTTCGGGAGCAAGAGGTCGCAGGTTCGAATCCTGTCGCCCCGACCACTTTCAGATCAATCACTTAACCGAAGACTATGGAAAGAAACGGCCTTTCGGGGCCGTTTTTGCCACAAAAATCGCCTCCTCTGTAACCCGCAGAAATCCTGCGTTTTCCGTTTCTGTCCGCTCTGGGCTGTGGCGAGTTTGTGGCGAAGCTTGACTTGCTCCGTCGGTGTGATTTGCAACAATCAGCCTGAAAGCGCCAGACAGCGGTTTAGATCTCAGGCAAAATGCCCCATGTCAGTTCCGATAAAGCATCATCATCTGCCAGTATTCTATCTTGATCGCTGGACCGGCGAAGACGGACGGCTGTGCCGATTTAAGCCGGCCCTACAAAGACATAATTCCGCAACGGAAATATCCATCGCAGACGGCTTATGTCGAACGGCTTTACGAGCTGCCAGGCGTCCCAGCGGAGGAAGCACAGCGAATTGAGCAGGGCTTCATGCAGGGGCTCGATTTGCTCGCAGCGGAAGCGCTGGCGATGCTGGAAGATGATGATTTTCGAATTGCGCGCGAGTCCAAGGCAAGAAGCGCGTGGTCGCGCTTCATCATGTCCCTTTTGATGCGAACACCGGAAGATGTTGCAGCCTTAAAGGGCGGAATAGCTGAAGCATGGGCACAAAGTATACCGGAACTCGAAGCGAAGTATGCCGTCAAGCGCGGTCCGACCGATCCGCCGACGTTTGAAGAATGGCTGGCCCAACGTGATCCGGATCACGTTGAACGATGGGCGATGTCGCTCGCCCCGCAGCTTATGGATCATGAAAAGCTGGGCGAATTGCGGAACAATATGCGCTGGCTTGTACGACGGATCACATCCGAAGCTGGGGAGTTTCTTACGTCAGACCGCCCCATCGTGATGTCGTGGACATTGACGGAGCAGCACGCTTTCTTGTTCATGCCGATTGGCCCCAAAGCGGTATTCGTGGCCGTTAACGATGTTGAGACACAGAAAATAATTGAAGAGCGCGATCCGGTGGAGCAGGTCGAAGCCATCAACCAGTTTGTCGCCGGGCGCGCCATTAAGTACGTCTATGCACGCAACGACAGTCCGCTCGACTACGTGCGTCTGCATATGGGAACCAAGCCGCGAAAGACACTCATTGAGCAATTAGCCGAACGGCGCAAGCAACGACGCGACTGATTTTCTTCCGCCTCGGAAAGATGCCGTAATCCGGGTCTGCGCGCACCTCTCCCACGCTGCCGATGACCAGATTGACACCGCACGCTTTGCCGTCGAGCCGAGACCGGCTGGCGCTGCGCACCATCTCTTCCCGAACCTGTCGTCTCAGGTCGCATTTCTCAACGCGCTGAAGGTTTCGCCGCGCTGCCTGTGCAGCCGCGTGGCCGATTTTCTTCCTCTTCCTGTCCTTCTCCGCGCCCGCCGTCCATGGCGGGCCGTCTGCTGCTGATTCTGCCTCTGGGACCGCATGACGGCCCTGATGGTCGGGGCCGCGAGGACAACAGAGGAGAAAATCCATGTCCACGGTCTACACTATGTCAGCACTTCTACACCTCAGCGATCGCCAACTGCGAGCCCTGCTCTGCAAGGCCCGGTACGATCTGGATTGCAGCACACCCGGCTCGTATCGAGCGCCGCGATGCGCTGCTCAATCTGGAGAACATCAGGCGTGTTCTCGCCAATCGGCTGATGCGCCCCCGGCCGCCGGGGTGCTGAACCCCGACGGCTCGCCGGCACTGCCGAAAGGCAGTGCCGGTTTTGCGCGAGGATGCCGCGAGGAAAGCTTGCCCGGCCCTGTGAGACCGTGCAGGCATGAGCAAGGGCCAACAACAGCGGCAGACAAAAAAGGCGCGGGAGGCTGCCGCCGCGCCCGATCCGTTGCTGGTCGAGCTGGTAAAGCTGCTTGCCCGCGCCGCCGCCGAGAGAGATTATATTCGACTCTGCCGCAAGGATTCCGAGGGAAAGGCAACCGGGCGGCAGGGCGAATAAGGAAAGACCTTCGTCATGACGACCGCCGCCATCTACGCCCGCTATTCCTCCGACCTGCAACGCGACGCCTCGATCGAGGATCAAATTCGCCTGTGCAAGGAGCGCGCGAAGCGCGAAGGCTGGCGCGTCGTCAACTGCTACACCGATCATGCGATCTCGGGCGCCAGCCTGATCCGTCCCGGCATGCAGATGCTGTTGCAGGATGCGCAGGCCGGAAAGTTCGATGTCATCGTGGCCGAAGCCATCGACCGGCTTTCGCGCGACCAAGAGGATATCGCCCATATCTACAAGCGCACGCGCTTTGCCGGCGTGCGGATCGTCACGCTCTCCGAAGGGGACGTGAACGAGCTGCATATCGGCCTGAAGGGCACGATGGGCGCGCTGTTCCTGAAAGACCTCGCCGACAAGACGCGGCGCGGCCTGCGCGGGCGCGTCGAGGCGGGAAAGTCGGGCGGCGGGAATTCCTTCGGCTATGACGTGGTGCGGCGGCTCGATGATGAGGGCCTGCCGGTGCGCGGCGAGCGCAAGATCAATGCCGCGCAGGCCGGGATCGTCCGGCGCATATTCAACGACTACGCGGCGGGGAAAGCGCCGCAGGCGATTGCCAAGCAACTGAACAAGGAAGCCGTTGCCGGCCCCTCCGGCACGGCATGGGGACCGAGCACGATCCACGGCAATCCGGATCGCGGCACCGGCATCCTCAACAACGAACTTTATGTCGGCAAGCTGGTCTGGAACCGGCTGCGCTACATCAAGGACCCGGAAACCGGCAAGCGCGTCTCGCGCCCGAACCCGGAGTCCGAATGGATCACGCAGGACGTGCCGGACCTGCGGATCATCGCCGATGATCTGTGGCAGGCGGTCAAGGCGCGGCAAAAGTCATTGCGCAGCACGCGCACGGGCAAGAAGTCGTCGGGCTATTGGGACCGGCGCCGGCCGCATTATCTGTTCTCGGGCCTGATGCGCTGCGGCTGCTGCGGCGGCGGGTTCGTCGTCCTCAATGCCGAGCGGATCGGCTGCGCGAACGCCCGCAACAAGGGGACCTGCGACAACCGCCATACCATCCGGCGCGATGCGCTCGAAGCCACGGTGCTGGAGGGCTTGCAGAGCCGCCTCATGGACCCGGCGCTGTGCGATGAATTCTGCAAGGAGTACACGCGCCATACGAACCGGCTGCGCGGCGAGAGCAACGCGAAGCACAAGGTTGACCGGGCCGCGCTCGTGAAGATCGAGCGCGAACTCGACCGGCTGGTGCAGGCGCTGATGGACGGCGTGCCGGCGAGCCGCGTCAAGGACAAGATGACGGACCTTGAGAACCGCAAGGCGGAGACTGAAGCGCGGATCAGGGACGCGACGGATAATCCCGTCCTCATTCATCCGAACATGGCGAACTACTACCGCGACCAGATCGCGCAGCTCCGCGAGGCGCTGGGCGATGAGCACGCCCAAGTGCAGGCGGCGGATATCATCCGCAAGCTGGTCGACAAGATCGTGCTGGTGCCGGGGACGGACGATGAGGGCCACACGAGCCTGTCGATCGACCTGCACGGCCATCTGGCCGGCATCCTGTCGCTGGCCACAAAAGCCAAGAGGCCGCTCAATGAGAGCGGCCCCGAGGTTGGGTATATGAAATTGGTTGCGGGGGAGTGCAACCAGCGTTATTTGCAACCATTGAGGTCACGGGTGCCCGTGATCATTGATCGCGGAGATATAGCGGCAACGCGAGCGCTCCGCCCATAGCGGCGCACTCAAGGTCCGGTTTTGCTCCGTCAGCAGACCGCCTGCCGGTGAAAATTGATGTCGCGGTTGACCCAGGGCGGACGACCACGGTAGACGCCGTTGGGCGCCAGTCTAGAGCGCGCGCGGAACTTCAATCGTCCGCCTTCATTTTGGCGGTATGCCGTGGCGGGTCGGGAAATTGCCGGAATCGGGGACGAAACGATCGCGCTCCTGCACGATCAACCGGAATAAGCTGAAGCAACGGGGCAGAAGCGTAGCTCGCGTCCTCCAGGCGCTTTTCTTATCGCATCTTCAGGATGATGACCCGGTCGCTGCTGGGATCGGTGACGGGACGCAGCGCCTTGACCTGATCGGCCGTCACCGGCGTGGCGCCATTGCCCCAGCCGCCGCGCACGAAGCTCAACACGGTGGCGATCTCCTCGTCGCTCGAGCTGGACGCGGTATTGCGGCATGCGATAGGCATCGGGCGCGCCCTTCACCACGATCGGCTGGGCGCCGTTCAGCACGAGATTGACGAGCGAGGACGGATCGCCGTCGAGCACCACCGGATTGCCGGCGAGCGGCGGAATATAGGGGCTGTGGCCCTTGCCGTCGGCGCCGTGGCACGACACGCAGTTGCCGAGATAAAGCGTGCCGCCCGCCTGCTGCGGCCGGCCGCTCAGAAGCGCCTTGGTTGTGGCGTCGTCGTACGTGAACGCGGTCTGCTGCACGCTCGCAGACAGCGATTTCAAGTAGGCGGCCACCGCGGTCACATCGTCGTCGCTCAAATAGGGCGTGCTGTTGTTGATGACATCGAGCATCGAGCCGAATGCCGTCGCTCTCTCGTTGTGGCCGGTCTTGAGGAAGGTCGCAAGGTCCGCCTGCGACCAGGCGCCGAGCCCGGTGCGCGCATCGCCGCGCAGATCGAGCGCCGACCAGGCGTCGAGCTGCGCCCCTTGGAGATAGGCGTCGCTGCCGTCGTGGAGCATTTTTTCCTGATAGGCCCAGCCGCGCGGCGTGTGGCAGGCACCGCAATGGCCCAGCCCCTCGACCAGATAGGCGCCGCGATTCCAGGCAGCGTCGTGGCCTTGCTGCGCGGCATAGGCACCGCTCTCGGTGAACACCATGTTCCAGATCGCGAGCGGCCAGCGGAAGCTTAGCCAGTACGGGATCTCGGCGGGCTTGTTGGCCTGCTTGGCGGGCGGGACCTCCTTCGTGAAAAAGTCGTAGAGGGAGTGAATATCCTCGTCGGTGATCTTGGCGTAAGACGGATACGGCATGGCGGGATAGAGATGGTGCCCGTCCTTGGCGACGCCCTTGCGCACTGCGCGGTCGAAATCCTCGAACGAATAGCCGCCGATACCGGTCTCGGGATCGGGCGTGATGTTGGTAGAGTAGATGGCGCCCATCGGCGTGCCCATCTTGAGTCCGCCGGCAAACGCTTTGCCGCCTGGCACGGAATGGCAGGCGACGCAATCGCCGGCGCGGGCCAGGTATTCGCCCTTGCTTGCGGTTTGCGCGTACGCGAGCGGCGTCGCGCCCAGCATGAGAAGCGCGGCGGCAAGAATTTTCATCCGGTTCATGGTCATGCGCTCGCTGATTTTTGTTGCGAGACGATTGCCCCTAGGCGTTTTTGAAAGGCCCGACGGGCGAGCGCAGCCATCGCCCTTGCACCGATCGCTCCGCGCTCCCCTCAAGCCCACGTCAAATCAGGCCGCGCCCGACAGGTCGTGATCCATGATCGGCAGGCTGCGGATGCGCTTGCCGGTGGCGGCGAAGATCGCGTTGGCGACCGCCGGCGCAATCGGCGGGGTGCCGGGTTCGCCGACCCCGCCCCACTTGGCGCCGCCGGAGAGCACGAAATGCACGTCGATCTTCGGCGCCTGCGCGAGACGGACCATGCGATACGTGTCGAAATTGCCCTGCTCGATGGCGCCGTCCTTCACAGTCATCTTGCCATAGAGCGCAGCCGTTAGGCCGTAGATGACACCGCCTTCCATCTGCTCGGCGGTGGTGAGCGTGTTCACCGAATGGCCGCAATCGACCGCTAAGGTCACCTTGTTGACGTGCACCTCTCCCTTGGGGCTGATCGTCACTTCCGCGACCTCGCCGACGATGGTGCCGAAGCATTCGTGAATGGCGATGCCGCGGCCGCGGCCCTTGTCCATCGGCTTGCCCCAGTCGCCCTTCTGCGCGACCGTGTCGAGGACATCGAGCCAGTCCTTCTTTCCCTCGAGCAGCGTCCGGCGGAATTGGTAGGGATCGTGGCCGCCTGCCGCCGCCAGCTCATCGACGAAGCTTTCGATGATGAAGGCATTGTGGGAGCTGCCAACCGAGCGCCAGAAGGAGACCGGGATGTGCGTATTCTTGAGGACGCATTCGACCCGCGTGTTCGCCACCTTGTAAGGATTGGTGGCGAGGCCTTCGACGGCAAACGGCTCGATCCCGCTTTCCACCTTGTTGAAGCCCAATGAACGCAGGAGCGAGCCGACAGCCGTCTTCATGTGCCAGGCCACCGGCATGCCGTCGGCGCCGAGCCCGGCCCGCATCCGCACCGCCGCCTGGGGGCGATAGCGGTCGTGCCGCAGATCGTCCTCGCGCGTCCAGATCAGCTTCACCGGCTTGCTCAGCTGCTTCGCCACCAGGATCGCCTGGATCATCTCGTCGTTGCTGCCTTTGCGGCCGAAACCACCGCCGACGAAGCAGTTGTGGATAAAGACCTGCTCGGGCTTCAAGCCGGCGACGTTGGCGGCGGCCTTGGTCGTCCCATCGGCCGCCTGGGTCCCGACCCAGATATCGAGACGGTCGGGCTGGAGATTGACGGTCGCACTCATCGGTTCCATCGGCGCGTGCGCGAGATAGGGTACCTCGTAGAGCGCATCGATCACCTTGGGCGCGTTGGGGAGCGTGGCATCGACATTGCCGTCGTTCCGCGCCACCACCCCTTTGCCGTCGAGCGCCGCGCGATACTCCCGGGCGAACTGCTCGCTCGAAGTGCCGGCGCCGGCGCCGAAATCCCATTCGGGCTGGAGCTTGGCCAGCGCCTGCTTCGCCCGCCAGAACGTACCCGTGGCGGCGACCGCCACGGCGTTCGGCAGCTTCACCACCTGGACAATGCCGGGCGCGCCCTTCACGGGAGTGTCATCGACGCTCTTCAGCGTGCCGCCGGGCACCGGGCAGGCGTTGATGGCGACGAACACCATGTCGGGAATGCGGATGTCCATCGCGTACTGCGCCGAGCCGTTGATCTTGACCGGCACGTCTACGCGCGGCACGTCCTTGCCGATGAAGGTCCATTGATCGGGCGTCTTGAGCGCCGGTTCCTTGTCGAGCTTGATTTGCGCCGCAGCGGCCGCCAATTCGCCATAGCGCATGGTGCGGCCGGAGGCGGTGTGCGTCACGACGCTGTTGGCGGCCTTGCATTCCGAGGGCTGCACGCCCCAATTCTTCGCCGCCGCGGCAATGAGTTGCTCGCGCGCGCTCGCGCCCACCTGCTGCATCTTCTCGTGCGAGAGCCGCACCGAGTGGCTGCCGTTCGACGACATGTCGCCATAGACATTGTTCTCGCGCAGGTTCCGGTTGGGCGAGGCGTACTCGACCTTGACCTTCGACCAATCGCATTGCAGCTCCTCGGCGACCATCATCGGCAACGCCGTCATGCTGCCCTGGCCCATCTCCGAGCGCGAATAGCGAATCAAAACGGTATCGTCCGGCTCGATTGCGATCCAAGCGTCGAGCTCGTGCGAATCCGGCCCGTTGTCCCAGGGCTGCGGAGCGACCATCCCGGCGCTCGCCAGGCGCGGGAGCACGCTCATGCCGATGGCGAAGCCGCCGGCGGCCGTCAGGCTAGTGACGATGAAGTGCCGCCGCGACAGGTTCAGGTTGCTGTTTCCGTCCATGGCCATCCTCCCGCTCATGCCTTCATCAGATCGGCAGCACGATGAATCGCCCGACGGATGCGTTCGTAGGTCCCGCACCGGCAGATATTGGTGATATTGGCGTCGATCTCGACATCCGTGGGGGTCGGGTAGTCCTTCAGGAAAGCCGCGGCCGCCATGATCTGGCCCGACTGGCACCAGCCGCACTGCGGCACGTCCTCGGCGAGCCATGCCTGCTGCACCGGATGTTTGCTGTCGGGCGACAGGCCCTCGATCGTAGTGATGGTCGCGCCGTCGAGGAGCGCGATCGGCACCGAGCAGGAGCGCATCGCCTCGCCATTGATGTGCACCGTGCATGCGCCGCATTGGGCAATGCCGCATCCGTACTTGGTCCCGGTGAGCCCAACGACATCGCGCAATGCCCAGAGGAGGGGCGTGTCGGGTTCGAGATCAAGCTGATGCTGTGTCCCATTGACCGTGATCGTGATCATCGCCGGGCTCCCGCAAGATTGCGATCTTTGTAAATGATAGCATGATTGCTAGCCCGCACAAACACCTGACCCCTCCCCTCACGGACCGGAGCGATGTCCGGAATTGGCACCTCCCAGAAGAAGCGAGCGGCGCCACACACGTCCGCTCACGCAGTTGAAACGGATGGGATCAATGCGTGCGCGTAATGACGAGATTGCCCCGAAGCAGTCGTTGCAAGTTTGCGCTCCGACACCAATCAGAGTTGGAACCTGGCGCCGCATCCGCAGCAGACGCATCAGCGGCGGGCCATGGCGGCATTTGCCTCCAGCCTCCGCTTGCCTTCGGCCTCGATTGCGTTGACGACCTCCGGTCGACGGCCAGCAAGCTCACGGAAATCGGCGATGTCCAGGACCAGCAAGACGCTGGGCTTGGTGGCGACGACCGTTGCCGAGCGTGGCGTGCCAAAGAGCAGCGCCATCTCACCGAAGAAGCTGCCGGGGCCGAGAATCACGGGCTCTGGTGTCAGATGCACGGTGGCTTCGCCCGAGACCATGAAATACATCGCATCGCCCGGTTCGCCCTCGCGGACGACGACGGTGCCCTCCGTTACGTCGCGCACCTGCAGCAGGCGCACTATGTCGGCGATCGCAGCCGCGCCCAGCCCCTGAAAGAAAGGCACAGCGATCACCAAGTCCCAGGTGTGGAGGAAATGCCGTCGGCGTAACTCCTCGGCGAAGGCGGTGGCAATGATGCCGGCCCAAAGCGCGAACATGACGATGCCCCCGACCATGACCCAGCCTGCAAGGAGACGGCCCCAGATAGTGATCGGTACGAGGTCGCCATAGCCGGTCGTGGTCAATGTCACGATCGCCCACCACATGGCGCGCGGCACGCTGCCGAAAGCCTCGGGCTGGGCGTTACGCTCGAAGACATAGGCGAGCGTCGCGGCGGTGAGGGAGACCACAAGAAACAGACTCGCGATGCTGAGGAGCGCCGTACGGCTGCGTCGCATGACGCGCCAGAATAGGGCGAGACCCGTCGTGTGGCGGATGTAGCGCAGCGCCCAAACCATGGCGAAGAGCGGGGCGTCGCGCGGGTCCGGCGCCAGGAACCAACCGAGCGGCAGGGCGATTACCGCGGCCAGGTCGATCAGGCCTTCGACCGTCGCGAGATAAATCGGGCGCGCTCGCCATGTGGAGGGCGTTAACAACCGGAGGACTAACTCCGTAGCGATGCAACCCCAGACTGCAACGACGGTGCCCAAGAGGAAGCGATGCTCTGTCGTGCCGACCGTGTTTGATGTGCCGAGAACTATAGCCAGCAGACCAATGGTCGTAAGCGCATCGGACAACGCGCCCGGGAACCATGGCCAGAGGCCGGATCTCAGTCGGTCGAACATTCGCCCCACATCGGAACGGCATGAGCGCTCATGCCGGCATTTCAACTCGAGTGCCCCGTACGCGGCCCCGAGCCCGGATCACCAGTCCAGATTTATACCGACAATCGCAGATGAATCGGCATCGATGTTTTAAAGCTGGACCTTTCCAGCCTTCCCAGCACGCCTTGCCTCAACCCAAATTGCAGAACGCCATCCACATCATTGTCTGAGCCGATTAAGTCCAAGTTCGTTCGTGGCACTTCCCAGAAGAACCGAGCGGCAGCACGAAGGTCCGCTGTCGCTGCTGAAGCGGATGCAATCACCGCGCGCGCATAATGACGAGGTAACGGACAGGCAGGGACCACTCCTCCCCGGATTTCCCATCAACGAGTCACGACATGTTAACCATATACCGCCATGATCGATGCTGGAGACGAAGCAAGCGGATCTTGGCCGAACCGGGGCTGCACAAATGCCTTCAGTATCTTCCGCTGCCAACAACGTGCACGGCTTCCGATCGGAGCTGCAAAACCTCGTTCGCGCCCGATATCCACTCATCCATATCAACACTTTCGAGGAGGATCGCTGTCTCAACGTCGTACGGGAGGTCGCCAGGCACCTTGATCAGCACATGCTGGTATGGAGCACAAGCCGCGGCGTCATTGCCGTCGAGCCGGCAAACGACCCTGACGGCGCTCGTCATCGCTTGGCCGACCTGACGGCTGCCGTAGAGCTCTTCGAGGAAATGGCGACCACCCGCGATCGCAACCTTGCGGGCTACCTCTTCGTCCTTCTCGATCCTTATCCCTATCTCAGCGATCGTGCCGCCAATCCGATCTATCGGCGACGTTTGCGCGACCTTGCAATCAACATCCGCACCAAAGGCTATCATGCCAATTGCCTGATCATCTCGCCGAGCATGGCCGCACCTTACGAACTGGAGAAGGAAATCACCGTTCTCGATTTCCCGATGCCAAGTCGCGATGAGATCTCCAACTACATCGCCAGCTTCATCAAGCGGCTGACTGGGAACAAGGCAATACAGATCGAGCAGGACCCGGCCCTCATCGAAAAATTTGTCGATGCTTCGCTCGGTCTCACGCTGACGGAGGTGGAGGCCGCGCTGGCCAAGGCACTCGTTGAGAACCTCGCGCTTACGTCCGGCGATGTCGAGAAAATCTTCCGCCAGAAGCAGCAGATCATTCGCAAGAGCGGCATTCTCGAGTATATCGATACCAGGGGCCTGACGCTGGCGAATGTCGGCGGCCTCGATGTCTTCAAGGAATGGCTGCGCATCCGGGCTGCCGCGTTCTCCCCGAAGGGACGGGCGTTCGGCATCGACCCGCCGAAAGGTGTTTTGCTGACTGGCATTCCCGGCTGCGGAAAATCATGGTCCGCGAAATGCGTTGCCGCCTCCTGGCACCTGCCTCTCATCAGGCTCGACATGGGCAAGGTCTATTCTTCCCTCGTCGGCTCCTCGGAGGAGCACATGCGCGATGCCATTCGGATCACCGAGTCGGTGGCTCCCTGTATCCTCTGGATCGATGAGATCGAGAAAGGACTGCCACACATCGGTAGCTATGTCGGCGACAGCGGCGTTTCCCTGCGCGTGCTGGGCAATTTTCTGACCTGGTTGCAGGAGAAGACGGCGCCGGTCTTCGTGTTCGCGACGGCGAACCAGATCGACCAGTTGCCGCCCGAAATCCTCCGCAAAGGGCGGTTCGACGAAATCTTCTTCATCGACCTGCCAACCGACGCCGAGCGCACTGAAATTATCGAAATTCATTTGCGGCGCATCAAGCGCGACCCACAACATCTGGACGTCGCGGAACTCACGCGTATGTCCGGCCCCGACTTTCTCGGCGAAGATCTGGCTTTGACGGGCGCCGAGATTGCTGCCTGGGTGAACGAAGCGCTGGTTCGCGCTTTCGACAGGCATGAGCGTAACGCGAATGCCGGCCAGACGGACATCGACATGGAAGATTTCCGTGCTGTGGTTCGACAGACAGTACCGTTGGCGCGCATGCGTCGCGGCGAGATCCGGCAAATGCGCGAGTGGTCGTCGGAACATGCGATCGCCGCTTCGAGCCGCGCCAAGGCCGTTGCCGGGAGCGCGGTCTTGGAAGGGCGATGCCTCACACTCTAGGGCGAGATTGTTTTAGCCGGAGTCGATTGGGGATTCCCGAATCGGGGGCGTTTCTGATTCAACATGCTGGCTGGGCGAAGGGGGCCGGCATGAATGGCAAAACCTTATTCGATGGATCTTCGCGAGCGGGTTGTTGCGGCGGTCGAGAACGAGGGGCTGTCGCGGCATGAAGCGGCGTCGCGGTTTGGGGTTGGCGTGAGCACGGCGATCGCCTGGGTGCGGCGCTTCCGGGAGACGGGGAGCGTGGTGCCGGGACAGATGGGCGGGCACAAGCCGAAGGCGATCCGGGACGAGCATGAGGTTTGGCTGCGCGAGCGCATTCGCGAGCGCGATTTCACTTTGCGCGGGCTTGTCCGCGAACTCGCCGGGCGCGGCCTCAAGGCCGATTACACCGCGGTCTGGACGTTCGTTCACGCCGAGGAGTTGAGCTTCAAAAAAAACCGTGCTCGCCAGCGAACAGGATCGCCCCGACGTGGCGAGACGGCGAGCGCAGTGGAAAGCGCGTCAGAGGCGGATTGAACCGGCGCGCCTGGTCTTCATCGATGAGACCTGGACCAAGGACAACATGGCCCCGCTCCGGGGATGGGGACCGCGCGGCCGGCGGCTGCGCGCCAAGGTGCCGCAGGCGCGCTGGAAGACCATGACCTTCCTGGCCGCGCTGCGGCACGATCGTATCGACGCGCCCTGGCTGCTCGATGCCCCGATCAACGGCCAGACCTTCCGGACCTATGTCGAGAAGGTTCTCGTCCCGACCCTGAGACCGGGCGACATCGTCATCATGGACAATCTCGGCAGCCACAAGGGACGCGCCGTCCGTCACGCCATCCGTGCCGTCGGCGCCAAGCTCATCCTCCTGCCGAAATACTCGCCCGACCTCAACCCCATCGAACAGCTCTTCGCCAAGCTCAAACACTTGCTGCGCAAAACCGCCGCGCGAAGCTTCGACGCCGTGACCGAAGCCATCGGACAGCTTCTCGGCAGCTTCACGCCGCAAGAATGCTCAAACTACTTCAGCAACTCCGGATATGGTCCCGCCTAATTCAATCCCGCTCTAGCTGTGAACTCTCAATAGGTTGTCCACTCGGTCCCGACCGAGGAAACTGATGTTGCTAACGCATCTTTTTCCTGGGGGGGGACCGAATGGACGTTCACAAGAATGCCCGGCTGACACCGGCAGGTCGAGGGGTCATGGTAGGGCGCGTTGTCGAGGGCGAGGCGCCGCGGCTCGTCGCGGAAGCGATGGGCGTGTGTGAGAAGACGGTGCGGAGGTGGGTGCGCCGTTTCCACGCCGAAGGTGCAGCGGGCCTGCGCGATCGCTCCTCACGGCCGCATCGCGTGCGTCGCCCAACGCCCGCGGTCGTCGTGGTTGGGATCGAGGCGCTGCGCCGCGAACGCTGGACTGGTGCGCAGATCGCGACGGAATGCGGCGTGTCGGAAGCGACCGTGTCCCGGGTGCTTCGCCGCCTGGGCCTCAACCGGCTGAAGGCCTTGGAGCCTGCCGAGCCTGTCCGGCGATACGAGCGCGACCGGCCCGGCGAGCTCATCCATATCGACATCAAGAAGCTCGGGCGTTTCAACCAGGTCGGCCATCGCATCACCGGCGATCGGACCGGTCAGAGCAGCCATCGCGGCGTCGGCTGGGAGTTCGTCCACGTCTGCATCGACGACGCATCGCGGGTCGCCTTTGCCCGGGTTATGTCCGATGAGCGCAAGGGCAGCGCCGTGGCCTTCTTGGACGCCGCTGTCGCCTACTATGCCGAACTCGGCGTTACGGTCGATCGCGTCATGACCGACAACGGGTCCTGCTATAGATCCTTCGCTTTCCGCGACGCCTGCCGAAGGCTCGGCCTCAAGCACATTCGCACCAGGGCCTATACGCCGCAGACTAATGGAAAGGCCGAGCGCTTCATCCAAACAGCGCTCAGGGAGTGGGCTTACGCCCGTGCCTACACCCACTCAGACCAGCGAACCGTCGAGCTGCCGCGATGGCTGCATCGCTATAACTGGCATCGACCACATGGTAGCTTGGCAGCAAAACCACCCATCAGCCGCCTCGGTCTATCCGGGGACAACCTGTTGAGGCTCCACAGCTAGCTCTGCCGGAAGCAGCGCATGGCGACGGCCCAGAGCGCGAATAGCACGCTCATCCGGGACTTCGCATACATCCGCCGCGCGCCCGCATCGCTCGAAACGAGGTCGGCCATGATCTTCGCCTCCGGGGCACTGGGCCCCGGATACGAGTTATCCGCGCGGCCCCTTACCCAAGTCTAAAAAGCGGCGCCGTCGCTCCCGGAAATTGCCGGCAATTCGAGGGGAATGCGGCCTATCGGCGGGCCGCCGGCCGCTTCCAGCTTTCGTAGCGCAGCGCGTCGATATCGACGGCGGTGCCGTGGCCGCGCGGCGGGCCCTTGGGCAGCTTGTCGGCTCCGCCAAAGCCTTCCTCGCAATAGAGCTCGATAACGTTGCCGGACGGATCGCGGAAGAACATCAGCGCCTCGACGCCGCGCCGCGTCCACAAATTCGAGGTCGGCACGCCGCAGGCATCGAGCCATTGGCGCATCTGCGCAAGCTCGGCAGGCCCGACGAAGAAGGCGAAGTGCGGATATTCGGCGCTCTGCACGATGTAGGAGCAGCCTTCCGTGCCGATGCCGACATCGACGCCGCCGAGGCGGAACGACGCAAACGTCGGCGTATCGACATGCATCTCGCCGCCGAGCACGTCGCGGTAGAACGCCTTTCCCTCCTCGAGATCGCGGCATGGGACGCTGACATGGGCAAACGATTTCAGCTTCGCCGGTCCGCGGACTTGCGCCTTGGTCTTCGATCCGTCCATGGCATCCTCCTCGCTCGTCACAATTGTCGCAGTTTGAAGCGCTGGATCTTGCCGGTGGCGGTCTTCGGCAGCTCGGGCACGAACTCGATCCAGCGCGGATATTTGTAGGGCGCGAGCCGCGACTTCACATGCTGCTGCAGCTCGGCGGCAAGCGACGGCGACACGCCCATCCCCGGCCGCAGCACGACGAAGGCGCGCGGCTTCACCAGCCGGTTCTCGTCTTCGTGGCCGACGACCGCCGCCTCGAGCACCTTGTCGTGCGTCATCAACGCGGCTTCGACCTCGAACGGCGAGACATAGATCCCGCCGACCTTCAGCATGTCGTCGGTACGGCCGCAATAAGTGTAATAGCCCTCTTTGTCGCGCACATACTTGTCGCCGCTTCGCGTCCAGGGACCGAGGAAGGTGCTGCGCGAGCGCTCGCGATTGTTCCAGTAGAGAGCGGCGCTCGTCGGGCCCGCGACATGAAGCTCGCCGATCTCGCCGTCCGGAACAGGTTTTCCCTCTTCGTCGAGCAGCCTGATCTCGTAGCCCGGCACCGGTACGCCGCTCGTGCCGTAGCGCACCGCGCCCGGACGGTTCGAGAGAAAGATGTGCAGCATCTCGGTCGAGCCGAGCCCGTCCAGAATCTCGACGCCGAACCGGTCGCTCCAGCGCCGCCCGATATCCTCGGGCAGCGCTTCGCCCGCCGAGACGCAGCGGCGCAACGCGACCTTGTCCCGCGCCGGCAGATCGGCGCTTGCCAGCATCGCGGCATAGAGGGTGGGAACCCCGTAGAAGATGGTCGGCCGCTTTTCGGTGAGGATGCGGGCGACAACTCCGGGCGTCGGACGCTCGGCGAGGAGCAGGGCCGATGCTCCGACCGCCATCGGGAAGGTGAGCGAATTGCCGAGCCCGTAGGCGAAGAACAGCTTTGCCGCGGAATAGACGAGATCGCTTTCGGCGATGCCGAGGATCGGCTTCGCGTAAAGCTCGGCGGTCAGCGCAAGATGCGACTGCAGATGGACCGCGCCCTTGGGCGCGCCGGTCGAGCCCGAGGAATAGAGCCAGAAGCAGGGATCGTCGCGCGTCGTGTCGGCGGGTTTGGCGCGCGGCTCGGCCTCGGCGAGGATGGCGCCGAAGTGGCGGCGGCCGCTCACCCCCTCGCCGCCCGAGACGATGACATGGCGGAGCGCCGAGAGACGCGGCAGCACCGGCGCCAGCCGATCGTACAGCGCGTCCGAGACGATGAGCGCGCGGGCGCGGCTGTCGGCGAGCATGAATTCGTAGTCGGACGATGTCAGGAGCGTGTTGACCGGAATCGGCACGATCCCGGCCTTGATCGCACCGAGAAAGGCCACCGGAAAATCGATCGTGTCGAGGAGGCAGAGGACGATGCGGCTCTCCGGCTCGAGCCCGAGGCGGCGCAACGCGTTGGCGCAGCGATCGACCCGCTCGGCCAGCTCGCCGTAGGTCACCGCGCCGCGATCGTCGATGAAGGCCGTCTTCGCCGCCCGGCCCGCCGCGAGGTTGCGTTCGACGAGATCGACGGCAGCGTTATAGCTGCGCGATGACGCAGTCTCCGGGCGTCCTTCCGCTGCCCCGTCCGCCATCAGCGACCTCCCGCCCCGGCCTCTTGGTGCCGCTCGCCGGAATTTGTCGCGCGCCTGCCGCGGTCCGTCAAGCGCCGGACCCGGCGGGAAGATTCGGGCGCGTGCGGCGTTTACCGGACGCATGGCGAGATTTCTCTGCGCCGCGGCGCTCCTGGCGCTCGCCGCCTGTACCTATGCCGCGCCCGACACGTCGCCCGAGACGCGGGCGCTCGAGGGCTGCGCCAGCGGCCGGACGGCGACCCTCCTCCATCAGAATTTTCCGGGAGGCACGGATTTCAGCGCCACGCGCTGCGCCGGCGAAGGATACTGATCGAAGGCCGGGATGCCGGCGGGCGGGCGCGGCTTGAAGCGCAGCGCCGGCGCCTCGACGAGGCGCCAGGACAGAAACGCGACCGCCGCCGTCAGCGGAAGCGCGATCGCGAAAACCTCCCACCAGGGCGCTGCGCCGCCCAAGGCGCGCACCGTGAGCTGTTCCACCGGCCAGCCGTAGATGTAAAGCCCATAGGAAAGATCGCCGTATCGCGCGGCGGGAAAGCGCCAGCGCCCGGCGAACGCGAGATAGATCACGAGATAGCTGCCGCACGCCGCGAACACCGGAATGAACCCGCCGAAGCGGGCGGCAAGCGCGAGTCCGCCGAGCGATGCTATGGCATAGCGCAGCCGGAGAAGATGCCGCGCCCGGAACTTGTAAAGCGCCATGCCGGCGACGAAGAACGGCAGCAGCCACGCGGCGCTGCCGACGAGCGTGCCGATCGACGCCGTGTCGAGCGCGGTCGCGACGATGCCCGCCGCGAAGAGCGCCGCAATCGCCGGGCCGCGCAGCAGCCCCGCGCCGCCCAACCCCGCGACCATCAGATACATCAGCGCCTCGCACGGCAGGCTCCAGAGCGGCCCGTCGACCACAGAGCCGGCGTTGAACCCGGTAAAGCGCACTCCGGGAAGCCCGTTCACGTCAACGTCCATCAGCAGGTTGGCCGCGACATAGCGGTAACTTCCGGCATCGGCGAAGTACGCTCCGACCGGCAGAAGGGAAACGGACGGCCCGACCACGAACGCGAGCAGCACCACGCAGGCGGCGAGGCCGGGATAAATCCTGAGCGCGCGCTTTGCGAGGAACGGCGCGATCCGGCCCGTCGCCTCGAAGCTCTGCGTCACGAGAAACCCGCTGATCGTGAAGAACACGAAGACACCCGCGACGCCCAAGGGACATTGTCCGCCGGTGAAAAGCATCAGCGGGTCCGGGGAAAGCCGGTCCTCGCCCAGCAGAAACGCATGGGTCAGCACGACCGCGACCGCCGCGGCGAGCCGCAACGCATCGAAATTGTTATCCCGCCCCGCCATCGCGGCAGGATGGCCCGGATCGGCCGGGAAAGACAGAGCTTGGGGTCGCCATGGGTTGACACCGGCCCGCGCAAGCCCAAGCTAAGGGACGGCATCTGGAGGCCACCCATGTTCATCGAGACCGAGCAGACGCCCAATCCTGCGAGCCTGAAATTCCTGCCGGGACGGACCGTCATGGAAGTCGGGACCGCGCATTATCCGGACCCCGATTCGTGCGAATCGTCGCCGCTCGCGCAACGCCTGTTCGGCATTCCAGGCGTCAAGGGCGTGTTCCTCGGGTCCGATTTCGTGTCGGTGACCAAGGACGATGCGCTCGACTGGTATCGCCTGAAGCCCGCCGTGCTCGGCGCCCTCATGGAGCATTTCACCGCGGGCGCGCCCGTCTTCGTCGGCGAAGCGGCCGAAGCCGAGGCCGAGGAAGAGGCAGACGAGGTGGTGGCGCAGATCAAGGAGCTGCTCGAGACGCGGGTCCGCCCGGCGGTCGCGCAGGACGGCGGCGACATCATCTTCCACCGCTTCGAGGACGGCGTCGTCTATCTGCATATGCAGGGCTCGTGCTCGGGCTGCCCGAGCTCGACCGCGACGCTCAAAGCCGGCATCGAGAACATGCTGCGGCACTACGTGCCCGAAGTGCAGTCGGTCGAGGCCGTCTAGATCACGCCATCATCGGCCGCGGAAGGTCGGCGTCCGAGAGCAGCGGAAAGCGCCGCGCGTCGAAGAGCTGATAATGCCACCACTCGTTGCGGTAGAAGTCCCAGCCGGCCGAAGTCATGAGGCCGAGCAGCACATGGCGATTGCGCTGCGCCGCCACCGGGATCGCGGTATTGCCATGGTGCGAGAGCGGCGTGAAGGCATCGAACTCCGTCCCCATGTCGAGCGCCGTCCCGCCGGCGTCGAGCAGCGTCAGGTCGAGCGCGGCTCCCCGCGAATGAGGCGAGCCGCGCCGCGGATCGGCGAGGAAGTCGGGATCGGGCTTGGCGTTCCACAGCAGCCATTGCGCCTCGGTCGGCCGCAGCGCATCGAATATCTTGAGGCGAAGGCCGAGCGGCTCGGCCAACGCCACGGCGCGTTCGAGCAAATTTGCCGCCTCCTCGTTCAGATAGCAGATCGCATTGCGATAGACCGGCGCGCCGGTCAGGTTTCGCGCGGTCGCGTAAGCGAGCTCGATGACGACCCGATGCTGCGCTTGGCTGATCTCGACGAGCTTCATGGAATTTCCGGCGCTGGCCTGCAATAGTAGCATCGCAGCCGCCATGGTGAACGTGCTCGCCTTCGATTGCGCCGGAAGCGGCTCCGCCGTCGCGGTGATCGCCTCCGGCCGCGTCGCGGCAAGCCGGATCGATCCGGCGCCATCCGGCCAGGCTGAACGGCTGATGCCGATGATCGAAGCGGTTTGCAACGAGGCCGGCACGAGCTTCACCGATCTCGACCTCCTCGCCGTCACGGTGGGGCCCGGCTCCTTCACCGGCATACGCATCGGACTTGCCGCGGCGCGCGGGTTGGCGCTCGCGACCGGGCTGCCCTGCATCGGGGTGACGAGCTTCGCCGCCGTAGCATCGTCGGTGCCGCCCGATTTGCGCCCGCTTGCCGTTGCGCTCGACAGCAGGCGGGACGAGATTTTCGTGCAGTGTTTTCCAGCCGGCGGAGAAGCGGGCGCGCCCCTGATGCTCCGGCCGGACGATGCCGCCGGACGCCTGCCGCAGGGCGCGGTGTGGCTCGCCGGCGATGCCGCGGAGCGGCTCGTCCCATGGCTCGGACTGCGCGCCCGCATCGTTTCCGGCGCCGGCCGGCCCGATCCGGGCGCGATCGCCCGGCTTGCCGCCGCGGCCTGGCGTCCGGGCGAGCGGCCGCCGCTGCCGCGGCCGCTTTATCTCCGCGCTCCGGACACCACCCTGCCGCGCGCCGCAGGACCGCGATGAGCCTCGCCCTTCGCGCGGTCGCACGGCACGACCTCGATAAACTGGCGCGCATTCATGCGCAATGCTTCCCCGACGACGCCTGGGATGTGGCAGCGCTCGAGAGCGTGCTCGCGATGGCCGGCGCCGAATCCCTGCTTGCCGAGGATGGCCGCGATGCGATCGGCCTGTTGTTCGCGACCGTGATCCGCGAGGAGGCGGAGATACTCACCTTCGGTGTCGCGCCGGGGTGGCGGCGAAGTGGCGTCGCGCGCGCGCTCCTCGGCGGCTTCTATGCCCGCGCCCGGGCGCTCGGGGCGAGCCGCGTCATCCTCGAGGTGGCGGCCGACAATGCGGCGGCACTCGCGCTTTACGAGGCGGAAGGGTTCCGCACCGTCGGTCTGCGCCATGCCTATTACCAGCGCGGGCGCGGTCCGGCGGTCGATGCCTGGCTGCTGCGGCGGATCCTCGGCTGACCCCATCTAATCTCGCGGTCGATTTGCCGGAACCGGGCCGAGCCAAGTCGGCGCGCAAATAGCGCTGGTTCTCGCTTGCCGGTTCGCCCTATTCCTGCCGTCTTTCAAAAAAATACACTGTCGCACCACTTGCGCATTGCTTCCGAGAAAAAAATAACTAATATCCGAATTCGCGGCGTACGGAGGAATGTGCAAGAGATGACTGAACAATCTCACTCAAACGATCTACTCGCCTTGACGACCGAAATCGTCGCCGCCCATGTGTCAAACAATACAGTATCCGTGAACGATCTTCCCGTCCTCATCAACCAAGTTTATCAGTCGCTCGCCACGATTGGACAAGGTCCGGCCGTGTCGGCGGAGCGACCGCAGCCCGCGGTCAGCGTCAAGCGCTCGGTTCATCCGGACTACATCATCTGTCTCGAGGACGGCAAAAAGCTCAAGATGCTGAAGCGCCACCTCAAGACCGCGTACAACATGACGCCGGAGGAATATCGCGACCGCTGGCAGCTGCCGCCGGACTATCCGATGGTGGCGCCGAACTATGCGCGCCAGCGCTCGCGGCTTGCCAAGGAGATCGGGCTCGGCACGCGCGGGCGGCGCAGCAGCGGCGCCGCTTAAGGAGCGCGTGGCGGCGCAGCGGCCGGGCGGCACTCTCTGGCGCCGGCTCTCGTTTGCGCTATACTCACGATGCAAACCGCTGACGTTTTCAGGGAATGCCCTCGCGCCTCGAACAGCTGTGCATCGACAAGGGTCTCAAGATGACCGAGCAGCGGCGCGTCATTGCCCGCGTGCTCTCGGAATCGGCCGACCATCCCGACGTCGAAAGCGTCTATCGCCGCGCGACCGAAATCGATCCGAAGATCAGCATCGCCACCGTCTATCGCACCGTGCGCTTGTTCGAGGAGGCGAATATCCTTGCGCGCCATCATTTCGGGCAAGGTCCTGCCCGTTATGAGGAGATGCCGCTCGACCATCACGATCATCTCATCGATCTGCACAGCGGCCGCGTGATCGAGTTCCGCAACGATGAGATCGAGAAATTGCAGCGCGAAGTCGCGGCGCGGCTCGGCTATAATCTCGTCGATCACCGGCTCGAACTCTACGCCGTCCCGATCGAAGGCCGGGAAGGCGGAAAGAAATGAAGGATCGCCGCAGGGCCCCGTGAGCAACGCCGAGACCGATGTCGCGTCCGCGCGCGCCGCGGAACCGAGGGTCGAAGTGTGGTCGGGCGCGCTCGAAGCCCGCCTCGCCGAGACCGTTGCCGATCTCGACGCGGCGCAGGCGCTGCGCTACCGCGTTTTCTACGAGGAGATGGGGGCGAAGCCGTCGGACGAAATGGCCCGCGTCCGCCGCGACTTCGATGCCTTCGATGGCTATTGCGACCATCTTCTCGTGGTCGACCACGCGCGCCAGGACAGTGTGATCGGGACGTATCGTCTGCTGCGCCGCAGCGTCGCGCGCCGGCATGGCGGCTTCTATTCGGCGGCGGAGTATGACCTCTCGCCACTCGAGCAGCTTCCGGGCGAGGTTTTGGAGCTGGGACGCTCCTGCGTCGACGCAACGGCGCGCAACCGGCCGACCATGCAGCTCCTCTGGCGCGCGATCGCGACCTATGTCTTCGGCCACGGCGTGCCGCTGATGTTCGGCTGCGCCAGTCTGCCCGGGACGGATATCAACGCGCTCGGGGTGCCGCTCTCGTACCTTTACCACTACCACCTGGCGCCGCCAGCCCTGCGCGCCCGCGCGCTTGCCGCGCGCTTCATCGACATGCAGCGGCTTGCGCCTGGCGAATTCGATGCGGCGCGCGCGCGCGCCGAGCTGCCGCCGCTGCTCAAGGGCTATCTGCGGCTCGGCGGCTTCGTCGGCGACGGCGCCGTTATCGATCACCAGTTCAACACGACGGACGTATGTATCCTGGTGCAAACCGACCTCGTGACCGAAAAATACTATCGCCACTACGAACGGCAAACGCGCGAGGGCACGACGAGCTGATGACCGACGGCGGCTTCCTCCTGCGCCTGTGGCGCGCGACGCTCTACCTGCTGGTGACGATTCCGACCGGACCGATCCAGGCGGCCCTGATCCTGTTCAAGAGCCCGCTGTCGCGGCGTTTCCCGACCTACTATCACCGGCTCTGCACGCGCATCCTCGGTTTCCGCGTCGAGCCGGTTGGCGAGCGTTCGAACGTCCATCCGACACTCTATGTCGCCAACCACGCCTCATATGTCGATATACCGGTGCTAGGCAGCCTGATCGACGGTTCCTTCGTGGCCAAGGCCGAGATCGCCAATTGGCCGTTTTTCGGCACGCTCGCGAAGCTGCAGCGCTCGATCTTCATCGACCGCCGTCCCGGCTCGACGGCGAAGCACCGCGACATGATCATGGTCCGGCTCGAGGCGGGCGACGATCTCATCATCTTCCCGGAATCGACGAGCGGCGACGGCATCCACCTGTTGCCATTCAAGAGCTCGCTGCTCAGCGTCGCCGAGCTCAGGCCGCGCGGCGCACCGCTCGTCGTGCAGCCGGTGACGGTGGCTTACGTCCGTCTCGACGGCATGCCGCTCGGCCGTTTCTACCGCCCTTTCGTCTCATGGTATGGTGAGATGACCGTGACGCCCCATCTATGGACCATGATCGGACTGGGCACCATCACGGTCAAAGTCATCTTCCACCCGCCTGTGACCATCGAGCAGTTCGGTTCGCGCAAGTCGCTCGCAGTGCACTGCTACAAGGTGATTGCCGGGTCGCTTGCGGCGGCGCTCGCCGGGCGCGGCCCGGGCGATGAGCCGGCGCTTGTCGACAGCACCGAGGACATGATGGCCGACATGGACGCGGAGTGAGCGGGCGGTGACGAAAAAGCTCTTCATCAAGACCTACGGTTGCCAGATGAACGTCTATGATTCCGCCCGCATGGCGGACGTTCTCGCGCCGCTCGGCTACGCGCCCACTGCCGCGCCCGACGACGCGGACATGGTGATCCTCAACACCTGCCACATTCGCGAGAAGGCGACGGAAAAGGTGTTTTCCGAACTCGGCCGCCTCAAGCCGCTCAAAGCGCGCAAGGAAAAGCGCGGCGGGCAGTTCCTTCTCGCGGTCGCGGGCTGCGTCGCGCAGGCGGAAGGCGAGGAAATCCTGGCGCGGGCGCCCCATGTCGACATCGTGCTCGGGCCGCAGACCTATCACCGTTTGCCCGAGATGGTGGCACGCGTCGCGCGCGAAGGTGCGGCCGTACTCGACACCGAGTTCCCGGCCGAGCCGAAATTCGATTTCCTGCCGGAGCCGGCGCATGAGTCTGCCGTCTCGGCCTTTCTCTCGATCCAGGAGGGGTGCGACAAGTTCTGCACGTTCTGCGTCGTGCCCTATACGCGCGGCGCGGAGTTCTCGCGGCCCGCGGATGACGTGCTCGCCGAGGCGCGTCGTCTTGTCTCCCGCGGCGCGCGCGAGATCACGCTCCTGGGCCAGAACGTCAACGCCTATCATGGCGCAGCATCGGACGGAGCAAGCTGGGGCCTCGGCCAGCTGATCCGCGCGCTTGCCGAGATCGAAGGCGTTGCGCGCATCCGCTACACCACCTCGCATCCGCTCGACATGGACGAGAGCCTTGTCGCCGCCCATCGCGACGTGCCGCAGCTCATGCCGTTCCTGCATCTTCCGGTGCAATCGGGCTCGGACCGCGTTCTGAAGGCAATGAACCGCCGCTACCGCGCCGACGATTACCGCCGCGCGGTCGATCGGCTGCGCGCGGCGCGGGCCGACATCGCGCTTTCGTCCGACTTCATCGTGGGATTTCCCGGCGAGACCGAAGCCTCGTTCGAGGAAACATTGACGCTTGTCCGCGAGATCGGCTTCGTGCAGGCGTTTTCGTTCAAGTACAGCCGGCGGCCGGGCACGCCCGCCGCCGTTCTGCCCGAACAGGTGCCCGAAGAGGTGAAGGCGGCGCGGCTCGAACGGCTGCAGACGCTGCTTTCGGAGCAGCAGCGCCGCTTCGGCGCCGGCATGGTGGACAAGACCGTGCCGGTGCTGTTCGAGAAGCCCGGGCGCCACGAGGGCCAGCTCGCCGGTCGCACTCCCTATCTGCAGCCCGTCCATGCCGCGGCTCCGGCGGCACTCGTCGGGCGCATCGCGCCGGTCACGATCCTACGCGCCGAGCCCAACAGCCTGAGCGGCGTCCTTGCCGCCGAAGGGAGCGCTTGAGCAGTACGCCCCACTCGCGCGACGGCAGCGAAGGCCGCATTCACCTGCAGTTCGAGAACAACGCGCTGCTGCCGCAGCTCGTTCGGCGAACGCGACCGCAACCTCGAGCGCATCGAACGCCAGCTCGGCGTGTCGGTGGTCCCGCGCGGCAACCGCGTCGCCATCTCGGGGCCGAGCGCGCTCACCGGGATCGCGCGCACCGCGCTTCAGTCGCTCTACGAGCGGCTCGAACGCGGGCTCGATGTCGATGTCGCCTCGGTCGATGCCGCGCTGCGCCTGGCGCAGGCGCGCGGCGATAAGCCCGGCGCGCTCGTGGAGGAAGGCGAGGAGATCCGCACGCGCCGGCGCCGCATCGGCCCGCGCGGCCCGGTGCAGGCGCAATATATCCGCGCGCTCCGCGCGCACGACCTGGTGTTCGGTCTCGGTCCCGCCGGCACCGGCAAGACCTATCTCGCCGTCGCTATGGCGGTCGACATGCTGATGAGCGGCGCGGTCGAGCGCATCGTCCTGTCGCGGCCCGCCGTCGAGGCGGGCGAACGGCTCGGCTTTTTGCCCGGCGACCTGCGCGAGAAGGTCGACCCGTATCTCCGCCCGCTCTACGATGCGCTTTACGACATGCTGCCGGGCGAGCAGGTCGTGCGCCGGATCGAGAACGGCGAGATCGAGATCGCGCCGCTTGCCTTCATGCGCGGACGGACATTGTCGAACGCCTACGTGATTCTCGACGAGGCGCAGAACACGACCCCGGTGCAGATGAAGATGTTCCTGACGCGGCTCGGCGAGAATGCGCGCATGGCGGTGACGGGCGACCTGTCGCAGGTCGATCTGCCGCGCGGCACGCGCTCGGGGCTCAGCGACGCGCTCGAGACGCTCGCGGGCATCGAGGGGATCGCCGTCGTCCAATTCACCGAGGTCGACGTGGTGCGCCACGGACTCGTCTCGCGCATCGTCGCCGCCTACGACCGGCGCGACCGGCGCACCGCCCAGCGGCGCACGAAGGACGAGGCTTGAGCATGGCCGCGCGCGTCCGTCCCGCGAACCGCATGCCGTCCTCGTCCCGTCCGCGGTCGCAGGCCGTTGCAATCGCGATCGCGGTGCCGTGCCGGCAGTGGCGCAAGGCGCTGCCCGATGTCGAGCACGTGGCCGCGACGGCGGCGCGGGCAGCGCTGCGCGGAGCGCAGAGGGCGCGGAGCGCCAGCGTGTTGGTGCGCGAGCGCGGGCGTGCCGCCGAACTCTCGCTCGTGCTGGGCGGAGATCCGCTCGTCCGCAGCCTGAATCGGCGCTGGCGCGGCCGCGATCGGGCGACGAACGTGCTGTCCTTCCCCGCCGGCGGCGAGGCGGTCGGCGAAGGGCCGCTTCTCCTCGGCGACGTCGTGCTCGCCTACGAGACCGTCGCGCGCGAGGCCGAGACGCAGGGAAAGACGCTCGCGGCGCATCTCTCGCACCTCGTCGCGCACGGCGTGCTCCACCTGCTCGGCTTCGATCACGAAAGCGACGCGGAGGCGCGGCGCATGGAGGGGCTCGAACGGCGCATCCTCGCCCGCCTCGGCATGGGCGACCCTTATCGCGCGCGGGAGGCCGCTCATGGCTGACGCGGCCGAAGGCGGCGGCCCCCAGGACAAAGTCGAGGGACCGTTTCACCAGCTCGTCAATTGGCTCCGTCAGTTCCGCCGCGCGCGCGAGGGCGAGCCGAGCCTGCGCGAAGAGCTCGAGGAGCTGATCGAGGAGCACGAGGAAGACGAACAGCCGATCGATCCGCACGAGCGGCGGCTTCTCGTCAACATCCTCAAGCTGCACGAGCTGACCGCGGCCGACGTGATGGTGCCGCGCGTCGATATCGAGGCGCTGCCGGTCGACACGCCGTTCGCCGCCGCCGCGCGCGCGATGGCCGAGCACGGCCATTCGCGCGTGCCGGTCTTCCGCGAAACGCTCGACGATGCGATCGGCATCATCCATTTCAAGGATCTTCTGCCCTATGCGGTCGACGGCCGCGCCGTGCCGCTTGCGCAGCTCGTGCGCAAGGTGCTGTTCGTTGCACCCTCGATGCCGGTGCTCGATCTCCTGCTGCAGATGCGCCTGTCGCGCGTCCACATGGCGCTCGTCGTCGACGAGTTCGGCGGGATCGACGGGCTCGTCACGATCGAGGACGTGATCGAGGAGATCGTCGGCGAGATCGAGGACGAGCATGACGATGCCGACCGGCCGAAGCTCATCGAGCGCGGCGACGGCAGCGCCATCGCCGACGCGCGGATGCCGATCGAGACCCTCGAGGAGCGCGCGCGGCGGCCGCTGCGGCCACCCGAGAATGACGAGGTGGATACGCTCGGCGGGCTCGTCTTCGCGCTCGCCGGCCGCGTGCCGGCGCGTGGCGAGGTGATCAAGCACCCGTCCGGTCTCGAGTTCGACGTGCTCGACGCCGATCCGCGCCGAGTGAAGCGCCTGCGCGTGCGCGGCCTTCCGCCTGGGGACGGGCATGACCAAGCTGCGTGAGGCCGAAGCGCAGGGCTATCTCCGCACCGCCGGGCCGCTCGACCCGGTGCAGCGCATCGCGCTCGTCACCGCGGGGCTCGAGGGATGGGCGCGGCATTTCGCGGCGATCCTCCTGGGTGCGCTTGCGGCGACGGCGCTGCCGCCGTTCGATTTCGCGCCCGCGCTCCTCGTCTCGTTTCCGGGCCTGGTCTGGCTCGAGGACGGCAGCGCCGACAATCGCGCCGCCTTCGCGCTCGGCTGGAGTTTCGGCTTCGGCTTCTTCGTCGCCGGGCTTTACTGGATCGGCGCGGCGCTTCTCGTCGATGTGGCGCAGTTCGGCTGGCTCCTGCCATTCGCCGTGCTCGGCGTTCCGGCCGGGCTCGCGCTCTTCACCGCGCTGGCGCTCCTCGCAAGCCACGTCACGTGCGACCGCTTCAATGTCGGCGGCACGCCGCGCATTCTGGTCCTGGTTGCGTGCTGGGCGGCCGCCGAGTGGCTGCGCGGTCACATCCTCTCGGGATTCCCATGGAATCTCATCGGTTATGCCTGGTCCGGAGATTTTCCGGGCGACCTCTTCGTGCTGCAGGCCGTGTCCTCGGTCGGCATCTATGGCTTGAGCCTTCTCACCGTGCTGGCGGCATCGTTGCCGGCACGGCTCGGCGACCTCTCGAGCGAGCGGAAATTCGCGCCTTACGTCGCGGTGGCGCTCGTCGCCGCGCTCGCGGTGGGCGGCGCGGTGCGGCTCGGCCATGACGAGGGCGCCGTCGTGCCCGGCATGAATCTGCGTCTCGTCCAGCCCTCGATCCCGCAGACGCTCAAGAACGATCCGGCCGAGGACGCCGCGGACTTCCGGCGGATGCTGGCGCTCTCCGGCTCGCCTTCCGCGGTGCCGCTGAAGCTCGTGATCTGGCCCGAGGCCGGAGCGCCTCCGTTCCTCGGGCGTGACGAGGCGGCGCGGCGCGCCATCGCAGCGGCGATCCCGCGCGATGCCATCGTGCTCGTCGGCACGGTGCGCACGGATCCGCCGCCGCTTCGACCCGAGCATGTCTGGAACAGCCTCGAGGCGATCGACACGAAGGGCGACATCCTTGCCTCCTACGACAAGTCGCATCTCGTGCCGTTCGGCGAATTCGTGCCGCTCAGGAGCGTCCTGCCGATCAATAAGATCACGCCCGGCACGATCGACTTCTCGGCCGGGCCCGGGCCGCGCACCATCGCGCTTGCCGGCGTGCCGCCGTTCAGCCCGCTCATCTGCTACGAGGCGATATTCCCGGGCGCCGCGGTGGACGGGAACGACCGGCCCGACTGGCTCCTCAACATCACCAACGACGCCTGGTACGGCTATACGTCGGGACCGTTCCAGCACTTCGCGATCGCGCGCACGCGCGCCGTCGAGGAGGGGTTGCCGCTGGTGCGCAACGGCAACAATGGCATATCCGGCGTGGTCGATCCCTATGGCCGGATCGTGCGCAAGTTCGCGCTCGACGGCGTCGGCGTACTCGACGCGCCCCTGCCGGCGAAGCTGCCGCCGACGCTCTACGCGCAGATCGGCGACTGGGGCTTTGCCGGTCTGCTTCTAGCACTTCTCGCATTTGCAGCGGCGCCGCGCCTGCCGCGCGGGCGGCGCCGTTCGGCCGCGTAAGGACGCGGTTTCCGGCCGAAACCCCATTGTACTTAAGGGCTATGTCGCATACCATCGCGTGCAGTTGGCGAAGCACGCGATCCAGTTGATGAGCTTTGATTCCAGCGGCCGGGGTGGTCGGCGCCGTCGTTCCGAGCATCCACACCCCGTCGATATACATGTCGGCTCTCGGCTGCGGCAGCGCCGGCAGCTGCTCGGCATGAGTCAGGAGAAGCTCGGCGACGCGATCGGGCTCACCTTCCAGCAGGTGCAGAAATACGAGCGCGGAGCGAACCGGATCGGCGCGAGCCGGCTTTATGAGCTGAGCCTCGTCCTCGACGTGCCGGTGGGTTTCTTTTTCGAGGATATCAGCGGCGACGCGGCCCGGCCCAGCGGGCTTGGCGAGGCGGCGGCCGCAACCTTTGTCGCGCCGCCCCTCGACCGCGACAATCTGGCGCTTGTGCGGCTGTACCAGCGGATTTCGGATTCCGCAGTAAGGCGGCGGCTGTTCGACCTCGCCAAGGCGATCGCCGACGCGTATTTCCCGCTCGATCCCACTTGACGCGACGCGGCCCCGCGCCGCATCCACCGATCATGAGCACACGGGACGAAGACGGAGCACGGCTCCTTCTTTATGGCCGGCGGCGCGGTCGCGCGCTTCGTCCGGCGCAGCGCAAGCTCGTCGCGGAGCGGCTGCCGCACCTCCGCTTCGACATTCCGGCCAGCGGCCCCCTCGATCCGCGCGCGCTGTTCGCGGTGCCGGTCGAAGCCGTCTGGCTCGAGCTCGGCTTCGGCGGCGGCGAGCATCTCGCGGCGCAGGCGGCGTCATACCCCGCGATCGGCATGATCGGCGCCGAAGTGTTCGAGAACGGCATCGCCAAGCTGCTGCGCGACGTGGAGCGGCTCGGGCTTGCCAACATCCGCATCTTCGCCGACGACGCGCGCGCACTGGTCGCGGCGCTCGGCCCGTCGAGCATCGCGCGCGCGTTCATCCTCTTTCCCGACCCTTGGCCCAAGGAGCGGCACAAGAAGCGGCGGCTCGTGTCGGTACAGCTCCTCGACGATCTCGCGCGCGCGATGGAAGACGGCGGCGAACTCAGGCTCGCGACCGACGACATGGATTACGCGCGCGCGATGCTGGAACGAGCGCTCGATCATCGCGCATTCCGATGGCTCGCAACGGGGCCGCGCGACTGGCGCGAGCGCGCCGCGGACTGGCCGCCGACACGCTACGAGCACAAGGCGCTCGCAGCGGGACGGAAGCCGATCTATCTGCGCTTCGCGCGCCGCGCGCGCACCGCGTGATATCCCGGTCGGGGGTTGCGCCTCTGCCAAGATCGACTATATTTCTGCAAAACCCATAGGTCCGGCATGTTGCCGGATCGGAAGAAAGGGTGGGCCGGCGGCCCACCTTTTATTTTAGGAGCGATTGGAAACGCCTTGTTCGATACGGCGAGAATCGAATCCCTGATTGCGCCCGCGCTCGATGCGATGGGCTATCGCATCGTGCGCATCGTGTTCACCGGCGGCAGGCGTCCGACGCTCCAGGTGATGGCCGAGCGGCGCGACGAAGCCGCCATGACGGTCGATGACTGCGCGAGCGTGAGCCATACGATCTCGGCGATCCTCGACGTCGCGGATCCGATCGAAGCCTCCTACGACCTCGAAGTGAGCTCGCCCGGCATCGACCGCCCGCTCGTCCGGCCGGAAGATTACGAGCGCTTCGCGGGCTTCGAGGCGAAGCTCGAATTGAGCGCCCCGCACGAAGGACGCCGCCGCTTCCGCGGCCGCCTTCAAGGCCGCGAGGGCGATGCCGTGAAGCTCGATCTCGGCGAAAGCCAAGTGCTTCTGCCATTTTCCGCGATAACGAAGGCCCGGCTCGTCCTCACCGACGAACTCATCGCCGCCACCACCCCGCAACATCGCAGCTGATCCAAGGCGCCGCCATGCCGACCATGTCCAGCATCCCCAATCCCGAACTTTTGCAGGCCGCTGAAACCGCCGCGCGCGACAAGGGCATCGACCGCGACGAGGTGCTCCAGGCGATGGAGCAGGCGGTGCAGAAGGCCGGGCGCTCGAAATACGGGCTCGAATACGACATCCGCGCCGAGATCGACCGCAAGACCGGCGAGATCCGCCTGATGCGCTTCCGCGAGGTCGCCGATCCGGTCGAGAACGAGGCGACGCAGATCCCGCTCGCCGAGGCAAAGCGCCTCAATCCCGAGGCGGAGGTCGGCGATTTCCTGACCGATCCGCTGCCGCCGATCGATTTCGGCCGCATCGCCGCGCAGACGGCAAAGCAGGTGATCGTGCAGAAAGTGCGCGATGCCGAGCGCCAGCGCCAGTACAACGAGTTCAAGAACCGCGTCGGCGAAATCGTCAACGGCCTGGTCAAGCGCGTCGAGTTCGGCAACGTGGTGGTCGATCTGGGCCGCGCCGAGGCGATCCTGCGGCGCGACGAGCTTCTGCCGCGCGAGAGCTTCCGCCAGGGCGAGCGCGTGCGTGCCTATATCTACGACGTGCGCCCGGAGGCGCGCGGGCCCCAGATCTTCCTGTCGCGCACTCATCCGCAATTCATGGCGAAGCTGTTCGCCCAGGAAGTCCCGGAAATCTACGACGGCATCATCGAGATCCGCGCGGTCGCGCGCGATCCGGGCTCGCGCGCCAAGATCGCCGTCATCTCGAACGACAGCGGCATCGATCCGGTCGGCGCCTGCGTCGGCATGCGCGGCTCGCGCGTCCAGGCGGTCGTGGCCGAGCTGCAGGGCGAGAAGATCGACATTATTCCGTGGTCGGCCGACCCCGCGACCTTCGTCGTCAACGCGCTGGCGCCCGCCGAAGTCGCCAAGGTGGTGATGGACGAGGAGCAGCGCCGAATCGAGGTGGTGGTTCCGGACGATCAGCTCTCGCTCGCGATCGGCCGGCGCGGCCAGAATGTGCGGCTCGCCTCGCAGCTCGACGGGCTGGGATATCGACATCCTGACCGAGGCCGAGGAAAGCGAGCGCCGGCAGGAAGAGTTCCGCACTCGCAGCAAGATGTTCATCGAGGCGCTCGACGTCGACGACGTGATCGCGCACCTGCTCGTCACCGAGGGCTTCACGTCGGTCGAGGAAGTGGGCTTCGTGCCGATTCAGGAGCTCGCCGGGATCGAGGGCTTCGACGAGGACATCGCCGGCGAGCTGCAGCAGCGCGCGCGCAACTTTTTGAAGGAACAGGCGGAGCGCGACGAGGCGCGGCGCAAGGAGCTTGGCGTCAGCGACGAGATCGCGGCGATCGAGGGCGTGACGCCCGCGCTTCTCGTGGCGGTCGGCGAGAAGGGCGTGAAGACGCTCGACGACCTTGCCGACCTTGCCGCCGACGAGCTGATCGAGGCGGCGCAGAGCCGCGTCAAGCTCGAGCAGGACGAGGCCAACGCCATCGTCATGGCGGCGCGCGCCCATTGGTTCGCCGACGACGCGAAGCCCGCCGAAGCGACCGAGACGGAGTGAGCATCGGGACGATGGTGACCGCCGCAACCCGGCCGATCGACGACGATACCCCCTCGCGCAAGCGCGACCGGGACGGCGAGACGCAGCGCCGCTGCATCGTCACCGGCGAGGTGCGGCCGAAACCCGAGCTCGTCCGCTTCGTCGTCGATCCCGAGGACCGGATCGTGCCCGATGTTGCGGGCCGGCTGCCCGGGCGGGGTTTGTGGTTGACGGCGCGGCGCGATATAGTGGCGATGGCGGTGACCAAGCGGCTCTTTGCGCGGGCGGCGCGGGAGAGCGTTGCCGTCGATGACGGCTTGGCGGATTGGGTCGAGCGGCTGCTTGCCGAACGCTGCTGCGAGGCGCTGGGGCTGGCGCGGCGTGCCGGGCAGGCGGTCACGGGCTTCGTCAAGGTGCGCACGCTGGCCGCCGAGAAAGGCGCGGCGGTGCTGGTCGAGGCGGCCGATGGCGGCGCCGACAGCCGGGGAAAGCTCGAGGCGCTGGCGCCCGGGATCCCGGTGGTCGATCTCCTGACCTGCGCCGAGCTGAGCGCCGCCTTGGGACGCGAGCACGTCGTTCACGCGGCGGTTATGCGCGGGCGGCTTGCCGCATCGTTCAGGGCGGATGCGGCGCGCCTCGCCGGATTTCGCGCCGCGCGCGATACGCGAAACTCGAAAAACTCGTAATGGTACCGGATCACGATGACCGATAACACCGAACAAGAAAAGCGCCCGTTGAGCCTGGGCCGGCCCGGCGGAAAGCTTGAATTGCGCAAGCCCATCGAGACCGGTCAGGTCCGGCAAAGCTTCCCGCATGGCCGCTCCAAGACGGTGCAGGTCGAGGTGCGCAAGAAGCGCGCCGTGACGCCCGGACAGGAAGAGAAGGCCGCCGAGCCGGCAACCGCCAAGGAAGCGGCGCCCGCCGCGCCCGCCGCGCCCGCTACCGCGCCGGTGGTGCGGCGCGCCGTCGTTCTGCCGCACGGCCTCACCGCCGAGGAGCGCGCGCACCGCGCCCGCGCCTTGAAGGGTGCGATCCGGGCCGACGAGGAAGCGCGCCGCCAGGCGCAGATCGAGGTCGAGCAGGAGCGCGAGCTCGAGGCGCGCCGCCACGAGGAGGAATCACGCCGCAAGGCCGAGGACGAGGCGCGCCACAAGGCCGATGAAGAATCGCGCCGCAAGGCCGACGAGGAGACGCGCCGGGCAGACGAAGACGCGCGCCGCAAGGCGGAGAAGGTCGCCGAGGAAAGCCGCCGCGAAGTCGCCGAGCGCGCCGGCAAGGCGGCCGCCGCCAAGGTCGCGGCGCTCACCGCTGCCGGCAAGATGAAGGTCGAGGAGGAGACCGAGGAAGAGGCGGCGGCAAAGCGCGGGCCCCGGGTCGAGGTCAAGAAGGTGCCGACGCCGGTGCGCCGCGACGAGCCGCGCCGCCGCACCGGCAAACTCACCATCACCAAGGTTTTGAATGCCGACGACGAGGAGCGCCAGCGCAGCCTCGCCTCGGTGCGCCGCCACCGCGAGCGCGAGAAGCTGCGTGCGCTGCAGCTGTCCCAGGACCAGGGCAAGATCGTGCGCGACGTGGTGGTGCCCGAGCACATCACCGTGCAAGAGCTCGCCAACCGCATGGCCGAGCGCAGCGCCGACGTGATCAAGACGCTGATGCGCATGGGCGTGATGGCGACGATCAACCAGCCGATCGACGCCGATACCGCCGAGCTCGTGGTGACCGAGTTCGGCCACAAGATCCGCCGCGTCTCCGAGGCCGATGTCGAGATCGGCTTGGGCGGCGAGGCCGACGACCCCGCCGCGCTCGTGTCGCGGCCGCCGGTCGTGACCGTGATGGGCCATGTCGACCACGGCAAGACCTCGCTGCTCGACGCGTTGCGCCAGACCGACGTCGCCGGCGGCGAGGCCGGCGGCATCACGCAGCACATCGGCGCCTACCAGGTCGTTCTGAAGGGCGGGCAACGCATCACCTTCATCGACACGCCGGGCCACCAGGCCTTCACCGCGATGCGCGCGCGCGGCGCCACCGTGACCGACATCGTCGTCCTGGTGGTCGCCGCCGACGACGGCGTCAAGGAGCAGACGATCGAAGCGATCCGCCACGCCAAGGCGGCCCGCGCGCCGATCATCGTCGCGATCAACAAGATCGACCGCCCCGACGCCAAGCCCGAGCGCGTGCGCCAGGAACTGTTGCAGCACGAGATCGTGGTCGAGGAGATGGGCGGCGAAGTGCTCGACGTCGAAGTCTCCGCCACCAAGAAAATGGGGCTCGAGCGGCTCGAGGAAGCGATCCTGCTCCAGGCCGAGATCCTCGATCTCAAGGCCAACCCGAACCGGCCCGCGGACGGCGTCGTGATCGAAGCGAAGCTCGAGCGCGGCCGCGGTCCCGTCGCGACCGTGCTCATCAAGCGCGGCACATTGCGCGTCGGCGACATCTTCGTCTCCGGCAGCGAATGGGGCCGCGTGCGCGCTCTCGTCGACGACCGCGGCAACGCCTTGCAGCACGCGGGTCCCGCCGAGCCGGTCGAGGTCCTGGGCCTCAACGGCACGCCCTTGGCAGGCGACGATTTCGTCGTCGCCGAGAGCGAGGGCCGGGCGCGCGACATCGCCGATTACCGCCAGCGCCGGCGGCGCGAGCAGCAGGCGACTGCGGGCGCCCGCGGCACGCTCGAGCAGATGTTCTCGCAGATCGCCGCAGGCGTGGCGAAGGAATTTCCCGTTGTGGTCAAGTCGGACGTGCAGGGCTCGCTCGAGGCGATCACCGGCTCGATCGAGAAGCTGTCGACCAACGAGGTGGCGCTGCGCGTGCTCCACGCCGCGGTCGGCGGCATCAACGAGAGCGACGTGATCCTCGCCAAGGCCTCGAACGCGGCGATCATCGGCTTCAACGTGCGCGCCAATCCGCAGGCGCGCGATCTGGCGCGGCGCGACGGCGTCGAGATCCGCTACTACTCGATCATCTACGACGTGATCGACGACATGCGGGCGGCGCTCTCGGGCCTGCTCTCGCCGACGAAGCGCGAGCGCCTCCTCGGCAACGCCGAGATCCGCGAGGTCTTCAACATCACCAAGGTCGGCAAGGTCGGCGGCTGCATGGTGACGGACGGCATGGTGCGGCGCGGCGCCAAGGTGCGGCTCCTGCGCGACAACGTCGTGATCCACGAGGGCAGCCTCAAGACGCTGAAGCGCTTCAAGGACGAGGTGCGCGAGGTGCGCGAGGGCTTCGAATGCGGCATGGCGTTCGAGAACTACCAGGACATCCAGGTCGGCGACGTGCTCGAGTGCTTCGAGGTCGAGGAAGTCGCCCGCGCGCTCTAGGTGTGAACTCTCAATAGGTTGTCCACTCGGTCCCGACCGAGGAAACTGATGTTGCTAACGCATCTTTTTCCTGGGGGGGGACCGAATGGACGTTCACAAGAATGCCCGGCTGACACCGGCAGGTCGAGGGGTCATGGTAGGGCGCGTTGTCGAGGGCGAGGCGCCGCGGCTCGTCGCGGAAGCGATGGGCGTGTGTGAGAAGACGGTGCGGAGGTGGGTGCGCCGTTTCCACGCCGAAGGTGCAGCGGGCCTGCGCGATCGCTCCTCACGGCCGCATCGCGTGCGTCGCCCAACGCCCGCGGTCGTCGTGGTTGGGATCGAGGCGCTGCGCCGCGAACGCTGGACTGGTGCGCAGATCGCGACGGAATGCGGCGTGTCGGAAGCGACCGTGTCCCGGGTGCTTCGCCGCCTGGGCCTCAACCGGCTGAAGGCCTTGGAGCCTGCCGAGCCTGTCCGGCGATACGAGCGCGACCGGCCCGGCGAGCTCATCCATATCGACATCAAGAAGCTCGGGCGTTTCAACCAGGTCGGCCATCGCATCACCGGCGATCGGACCGGTCAGAGCAGCCATCGCGGCGTCGGCTGGGAGTTCGTCCACGTCTGCATCGACGACGCATCGCGGGTCGCCTTTGCCCGGGTTATGTCCGATGAGCGCAAGGGCAGCGCCGTGGCCTTCTTGGACGCCGCTGTCGCCTACTATGCCGAACTCGGCGTTACGGTCGATCGCGTCATGACCGACAACGGGTCCTGCTATAGATCCTTCGCTTTCCGCGACGCCTGCCGAAGGCTCGGCCTCAAGCACATTCGCACCAGGGCCTATACGCCGCAGACTAATGGAAAGGCCGAGCGCTTCATCCAAACAGCGCTCAGGGAGTGGGCTTACGCCCGTGCCTACACCCACTCAGACCAGCGAACCGTCGAGCTGCCGCGATGGCTGCATCGCTATAACTGGCATCGACCACATGGTAGCTTGGCAGCAAAACCACCCATCAGCCGCCTCGGTCTATCCGGGGACAACCTGTTGAGGCTCCACAGCTAGGCGCTTGTCATGCATGACGCGTAGTCCGAACATCAAGCGCACGCCGGGACAGCGTCCATTGCGCGTGGGCGAGGAAATCCGCCATGCGCTGGCGCGCATATTTGCGCGCGGCGAGCTGCGCGATCCGGACCTTGCCGGCGTGACCGTGACGGTCACGGAAGTGCAGGTCTCGCCCGATCTGAAGAACGCCACCGCCTTCGTCATGCCGCTCGGCGGGGTGCACGAGGCCGAGGTGATCGCGGCCTTACGGCGCTCGGCGCCCTATCTGCGCCGCGCGGTCGGGCGCGACGTGACGCTGCGCTATGCGCCCACTCTTTCGTTCGCGCTCGACACCGCCTTCGCGCAGGCGAGCCGCATTCAGGCGGCGCTCCACCGGCCCGAGGTCGAGCGCGACCTGTCCGCGTCCGAACAACCGGAGCCCGACGAGGACGGCGATGGCGCGTAAGGCGCGCGGGCGCCCGATTCACGGCTGGATCATCCTGGACAAGCCGCAAGGCATGACCTCGGCGCATGCCGTGGCGCAGGTGCGCCGCCTGACGGACGCGGCCAAGGCGGGGCATGGCGGCACGCTCGATCCGCTCGCCACCGGCGTGCTGCCGATCGCGCTCGGCGAGGCGACGAAGACGGTCTCCTGGGCGATCGAGGGACGGAAGCTCTATCACTTCACCTTGCGCTGGGGCGAGGTGCGCGACACCGACGACGCGGACGGCGCCGTCATCGCGGAAAGCGCACTCCGCCCGGCGCGGGAAGAGATCGAAGCGGCGCTGCCGTGCCTTACCGGCGCGATCCTGCAACAGCCGCCCATCTATTCGGCGCTGAAGCTCGGCGGCGCGCGCGCCTATGACCTGGCGCGCGAGGGCGCGACCGTGGTGCTCGCGCCGCGGCCCGTCGAGGTCGAGGAATTTCGGCTTCTGGCAATCGCAGACGCCGATCACGCGAGCTTTGCCGCGCTGGTCGGCCGTGGAACATATGTGCGAGCCTTGGCGCGCGACCTCGGTGCGATGCTCGGCTGCGGCGCGCACGTGGTGGCGCTCCGCCGGCTCGCGGTCGGGCGGTTCCGGGCGGAACAGGCGATTTCCCTGGATAATCTTGCCACGCTCGGGCATAGTGTGGCGCTATCGGAGCACCTGCTTCCGGTTGAGACAACGCTGGACGACATCCCGGCGCTCGCCCTGACGGAGGCGGAAGCCCAAGCCCTGCGTTGCGGTCGGACCGTGACGCCGCTGCGCCCATCCGATCGGGCGCGCATCGACCAAATCGGCGACGGTGCTACGGTTTGTGCGACGAGCGGGGGAAAGCTCGTGGCGCTTGCCGAAGTCGATTCGGGTGGGTTGAGGCCGGTGCGGGTGATGAACCTGGAATAGAAGGAGATCTCGATGTCGATCACCGGCCCGCGCAAGCAGGAGCTTGTCGTGGAATATGGCTTGAAGCAGGGCGACACCGGCTCGCCCGAGGTGCAGGTCGCGATCCTTTCGGAGCGGATTCGCAACCTCACGGATCATCTTGGCACCCATAAGAAGGATTTCCACTCGCGCCGCGGCCTGCTCGTCATGGTCGGCCAGCGCCGCAGCCTGTTGGACTATCTGAAGCGCAAGAACACCGCCCGCTACGAGACGCTGATCGGGCGGCTGGGACTCCGACGCTGAACGCCGAGAGCCCTCGCGGCGCACCGCCGCATCCCACCGATCGCAACACCGATTTCGCGTCGGCCTTGCCGCGGCGCTTTTGCGCCGCGCGCCGCGCGTACCGATTCCCCCAGAGAGAGAAGCAGAGAAGAGAAAGATGTTCGACGTATACCGAAAGGATCTGATGTGGGGCGGCCGCCGCCTCACACTCGAGACCGGAAGAATTGCACGCCAGGCCGACGGCGCTGTCCTTGCAACCTACGGCGAGACGACGGTGCTGTGCACCGCGGTCGCAATGAAGCAAGCGAAGCCGGGGCAGGATTTCTTCCCGCTCACCGTCAACTATCAGGAAAAGACCTTTGCCGCGGGCAAGATCCCCGGCGGGTTCTTCAAGCGCGAGGGACGCCCCTCCGAGAAGGAGACGCTGACCTCACGCCTCATTGACCGGCCGATCCGGCCGCTCTTCGCGCCGGGATTCCTCAACGAGACGCAAATCGTCTGCACAGTGCTGTCGCACGATCTCGAGAACGATCCCGATGTCGTCGCCATGATCGGCACGTCGGCGGCGCTGACCTTGTCGGGCATTCCGTTCCTCGGGCCCATCGGCGGCTGCCGCGTCGGCTATATCGACGGGCAATACGTGCTCAATCCCAAGATCGACGAGTTCGACGTGTCGGGGCTCGACCTCATCGTCGCCGGCACGACCGAGGGCGTGCTGATGGTCGAATTGGAGGCGAAGGAGCTGTCCGAGGACGTGATGCTCGGCGCCGTCATGTTCGGCCACCAGTCGATCCAGCCGGTGATCCAGGCGATCATCGAGCTTGCCGAGGCGGCCGCGAAGGAGCCGTGGAATCTGCCTTCGACCAAGGCCGAGGCCGCCGAGGTCGAGGCGCGCCTCAGGCAAACGCTCAGCGACAAGCTCAAATCCGCCTATGCCGAACAGGGCAAGCAGGCGCGCTCGACGCGGCTCGAGGAGATCAAGGCCGAGGCCTTGCAGCTCTTCCCCGAAGAGCCGCACCGCACGCTCGCCGGCAAGCTTCTGAAGCGGCTCGAACAGGAAATCGTGCGCGGCGCCATCATCGCCGGGCAGCCGCGCATCGACGGGCGCGACGGCAAGACGATCCGCCCGATCTCCTGCGAGGTGGGCGTGCTGCCGCGCGCGCACGGCTCCGCAATCTTCACCCGCGGCGAGACGCAGGCACTCGTCGTGGCGACGCTCGGCACCGCCCAGGACGAGCAGATCGTCGACGCGCTCGAGGGCGAGTACCGCTCGCATTTCATGCTGCACTACAATTTCCCGCCTTACGCGACCGGCGAGGCCGGACGCATGGGCACGCCCGGCCGGCGCGAGATCGGGCACGGCAAGCTCGCCTGGCGCGCGGTGCATCCGCTTCTGCCGCCAAAGGAATCGTTTCCCTATACCATCCGCGTCGTCTCGGAGATCACCGAGTTCGAACGGCTCGTCGTCGATGGCGACGGTGTGCGGCGCTTCGCTGTCGCTGATGGACGCGGGCGTGCCGATGACGCGCCCGGTGGCCGGCATCGCCATGGGCCTCATCAAGGAGCCAAACGGCTTCGCCGTCCTGTCGGACATCCTGGGCGACGAGGACCATCTCGGCGACATGGACTTCAAGGTCGCCGGCACCGACCAGGGCATCACCTCGCTGCAGATGGACATCAAGATCACGTCCATCACCGCGGAGATCATGCGCATCGCGCTGGCGCAGGCCAGGGACGGGCGCATGCACATCCTCGACCAGATGGCGAAGGCGCTCTCGGCCTCGCGCGAGGCGGTGAGCCAGAATGCGCCGCGCATCACCATAATCAACATCCCGAAGGACAAGATCCGCGAAGTGATCGGCACCGGCGGCAAGGTGATCCGCGAGATCTGCGAGGTGACCGGCGCCAAGATCGACATCGAGGACGACGGCACAGTCAAGGTCGCGGCGGTCGACGCCTCGGTGTCGCAGGCCGCGATCGACTGGATCCGCGGCATCGTCGCCGAGCCCGAGCTCGGCGTCATCTACTCCGGCAAGGTGATGAAAACGGTCGATTTCGGCGCCTTCGTCAATTTCCTTGGCGCGCGCGACGGGCTCGTCCACATCAGCGAGCTGGCGCCGCACCGCGTCGGCAAGACGACCGATATCGTCAAGGTCGGCGACCAGGTGAAGGTCAAGGTGCTGGGCTTCGACGACCGCGGCAAGGTGAAGCTCAGCATGAAGCAGGTCGACCAGGCGACCGGCGAGGACATTTCGGCCAAGCTCGACGAGGAGCGGCGCGGGCGGCGCGACCGCGAGGAAGTAAAAGCCGCGACCTGACGAGCGCTCGTGTTGGCAATGGAATTTCCCGCGCCGCGGGTGATTGGGCACCGCGGCGCGGCGATGCATGCGCCCGAGAACACGCTCGCCTCATTCAGGATCGCAAGGACGCTCGGCGCAGAATGGGTCGAGTTCGACGTCCAGGCGACGCGCGACGATTGCCCCGTGCTGATCCACGACGCGCGGCTCGAGCGCACGACGGACGGAAAGGGCCTCGTCGCCGAACGTGCCGCGGCGGAGCTCGCCCGGCTCGACGCCGGCCGCTGGTTCGGCGCATCTTTTCGCGGCGAACGCCTGCCGACGCTCGATGACGCGCTCGCTTTCCTCGACGAGCTGCGCTTGGGCGCGATGATCGAAGTGAAGGCGGGGCCCGGCGACGGGCCGCGCACCATGGGCGTTGTGCTGCACTGCCTCGGCGCGCGCAAGCTGCGCATACCATGCCATCTCTCGAGCTTCGACGAGGACGCCCTCGCCCGAGCATCCGAGGAGCGACCGGACATCCCGCGCGCGCTCATCGTCAAAGACGTCCCGGCCGATTGGCTCGCGCGGGTCGAGCGCCTCAAATGCGGCGCGCTTCATGCCGGCGAGCGCGGACTTACCGCGGCGCGCGTGGCGGCGGTCGCGGCGAAGCGTCCGCTGCGCGCCTACACGGTGAACGCGCCGGCCCGGGCGAATGCCCTTTTCCAGTGGGGCGTGGCGGCGGTGTTCACGGATTGCCCCGATGTGATAATCTCCGCCGTCGGCCACCGGTCCGGCGGGCCGGCGGAAACCGGCTCACGGGGGAGCTCGCAGAAGTGAGGCCGCTCAACGCGCTGGTCATATCGGGACGCGAGGTGCTGCCGCTGGTCGAAGGCGGCAAGGGCATTTCGGTGTCGAACGGCGAAAGCTCGGGCGCCTGGGCCGCCTGCGGCGGCGTCGGCACGTTCTCGGGCGTCAACGCCGACAGCTTTGGCGCGGACGGCGGACCCATTCCGCAGACCTATCACGGCCGCACGCGGCGCGAGCGCCACGAGGAGCTGATCCGCTACGCCATCGCCGGCGGCATCGAGCAGGCGCGCGTCGCCTGGGAGCGCTCGGGCGGCACGGGCCGCATCCATATGAACGTGCTGTGGGAGATGGCGGCCGCCGAGCGCATCCTCAACGGCGTGCTCGAAGGCGCGCGCGATCTCATCAACGGCGTCACGTGCGGCGCCGGAATGCCCTATCGCATCGCCGAGATCTGCGCACGCTATGGCGTTCACTATTACCCGATCGTATCGTCAGGCCGCGCTTTCCGCGCGCTGTGGAAGAGGGCCTATCACAAGTTCCGCGAATGGCTTGGCGGCGTCGTGTACGAGGACCCGTGGCTGGCCGGCGGCCATAACGGCATCACCAACACCGAGGACCCCGAGCATCCCGAACCGGCCTATCCGCGCGTGCACGAATTGCGGCTCCTCATGCGCGAGTTCGGCCTTGCCGAGACGCCGATCTTCATGGCTGGCGGCGTGTGGTTCCTGCGCGAGTGGGAGGACTGGATCGGCAATCCCGAGCTCGGGCCCATCGCCTTCCAGTTCGGCACGCGCCCGCTCCTCACCAGGGAGAGCCCCATTTCCGACGCGTGGAAGCGCAAGCTGCTGACGCTCGGCGAAGGCGACGTCTATCTCAACCGCTTCAGCCCCACGGGATTCTACTCCTCGGCGGTGCGCAACCGGTTCCTCAACGAATTGCAGCAGCGCTCGGAACGCCAGGTGGCGTACTCCATCGAGCCGGTCGGCGACCATTTGGCGCCGCTCGAGATCGGCGCGAGGAAGCGGGTCGTCTATCTGACGCCGCACGATCGCGAGCGCGCGCTCATCTGGATCAGCCAAGGATTCACCGAGGCGCTGCGCACGCCGGATTCGACCCTGATCTTCGTCGCGCCCGACAAGGCGTTCGAGATCCGCACCGACCAGATCGGCTGCATGGGCTGCCTCAGCGCCTGCCAGTTCTCGAACTGGGCGCAGAACGAGGCCGGCAGCACCGGCAAGAAGGCCGACCCGCGCAGCTTCTGCATCCAGAAGACTTTGCAGGCGATCCGGCATTCGGACGACGTCGAGAACCAGCTCATGTTCGCCGGCCACAACGCCTACCGCTTCGCCAGCGACCCGTTCTATGCGAACGGGTTCATTCCGTCTGTGCGCGAACTGATCGACCGGCTCAAGACCGGCGATTGAGCCGTTCGAGCTTTTGATCTCGGGCGCAAAACTCCCTATATTGGTTCTAATGATCACGCCACGACCCTATACCAGCGCACTGGAACTGCTCCGCACGGCGAAGCTGCGGCCGACCCGGCAGCGCCTCGCGCTCGCCCGGCTCCTGTTCGAGAAGGGCGACCGCCACGTCACCGCCGAGCAGCTGCACGGCGAGGCGCTGGCCGCCTCGATCCCGGTGTCGCTCGCGACCGTCTACAACACGCTTCACCAGTTCATCGAGGCGGGGCTCCTGCGCGAGGTCGTGGTGAGCTCAGGGCGGTCTTATTTCGACACCAACATCAGCGACCACCATCACTTCTTCTTCGAGCAATCCGGCCGGCTGCTCGACATTCCAGGGGAGCGCATCGGCATCACCGGCCTGCCGACCCCGCCCGAGGGCGCCTCGATCCGCCGCGTCGACGTAATCATCCGCGTCGAGAACGATGCCGGCGCGGTAGATTAGAATTTCTCAAAAGTATATTGACAGCGGGCCGGGCGAGGGAATATTTTAACCCTGCCAACCGCTTTCCTTGTCCATCGAGGAGGGGACAATGCCGTCTCTCAAAGGTACGAAAACCGAGCAAAATCTGAAGGATGCGTTCTCCGGCGAGAGCCAGGCGAACCGCCGCTACCTGTATTTCGCGCAGAAGGCCGACGTCGAGGGCTTCAACGACGTGGCCGCCGTCTTCCGCTCGACCGCCGAGGGCGAGACCGGGCACGCGCATGGCCATCTCGAATATCTCGAGGAGGTCGGCGACCCGGCGACCGGCAAGCCGATCGGCCCGACCGGCGACAATCTCAAGGCGGCAATTGCCGGTGAGACGCACGAATACACCGACATGTATCCGGGCATGGCGCGCGCCGCCCGCCAGGAAGGCTTCGACGAGATCGCCGGCTGGTTCGAGACGCTCGCCAAGGCCGAGAAGTCGCATGCCGGCCGCTTCCAGAAAGCGCTCGACGCACTCTGAGCGCTAGCGCCGATCCGCCCGGCCCCGGTTGCGGGCTGGGCGGGTCCGGCCTCACACCAACATAACGGACCGAACGATGCGGGAAGGCAGCCTCGAGGCGCCGACGCGGCGCCCCATTGACTGGCAGAACCCCGACTTCGCCGACCCGGCGAAGGTCGAGGCGGAGATGCGGCGCGTCTTCGAGATCTGCCATGGCTGCCGCCGCTGCTTCAATTTATGCGATTCGTTCCCGCGCCTGTTCGATCTCATCGACGGCACCGAGACGGGCGAGCTCGAGGCGGTTCCGTCGTCGGAGCTGCACAAGGTCGTCGATGCCTGCACGCTCTGCGACATGTGCTACATGACGAAGTGCCCGTACGTGCCGCCGCATCCGTTCAACGTCGATTTCCCGCACGTAATGCTGCGCCACCGCGTAGCCGAGCGCGCCGCCGGCAAGATTCCCTTCATGGCGCGCCAGCTGGTCGAGACCGACCGCAACGGACGGCTCGCCGGCATGGCGGCGCCGCTCGCCAACTGGGCCACCGATCGCAAGAACAAGCTGACGCGTCCGGCGCTTGAAGCCGTTGCCGGCGTCGATCGCAACGCGGATCTTCCGAAATTCCATGGCCGCACCTTCACCATGCGGGCGCGCGCCTCGGCGCCCGCGGTGAACGACAAGGCCCCGGCCTTCGGGCGCAAGGCAGCGCTCTATGCGACCTGCTTCGTCAATTACAACAACCCGCAGATCGGCGAGGCGACGCGCGCGGTGCTCGCACATAACGGCGTCGCGACCGAGGTGGTCTATCCCGGCTGCTGCGGCATGCCGCAGCTCGAGCAGGGCAATCTCCAGCGCGTCGCGGAAAGCGCGAGAAAGACCGCCGACGCGCTCCTGCCGCTCGTTGAGCAAGGCTACGAGGTGGTGGCGCTCGTCCCGTCCTGCGCCCTCATGCTCAAATTCGAATGGCCGCTCATCCTGCCTGGCGACGAGAAGATCGCGCGGCTTGCCCGCGCCGTGTTCGACGTGAGCGAATATGTCGTCGACATCGCCAAGAAGGAGGGACTGGCGCCCGGATTGAAGCCGCTCGAGGGCGGCGTCAGCCTCCATATCGCCTGCCACGCGCGGGCGCAGAACATGGGCCAAAAGGCGGCCGAGATGCTGCGCCTTCTGCCGCAGCCCGACGTTGCCGTGATCGAGCGCTGCTCGGGCCACGGCGGCTCGTGGGGCGTGATGAAGGAGAACTTCGCCACGGCGCTCAAAGTGGGCCGCCCGGTCGCGCGCCAGGCCGCCGGCAGCGGTAAGAAATATCTTGCCTCGGAATGCCCGCTCGCGGGCGCTCACATTGCGCAAGGAATTGAGGAGCAGGGCAAGACTGCGCCCGAACCGCACCACCCGATCGAACTGATGGCGCTCGCCTACGGCCTGGTGCCGCAGCCGGCGCCCTGACGAGGACAGCCATGCCAGCGAAGCGCGCAATCACCCGCGCCGACATCCTGCCGGTCGAGCGCTATGCGAGCGAGCGGCGCGACCTGAAGCAGCGCATCGCCGCGATCAAGGCGAAGCGCCGCGTCGAGGTCGGCCCGTTCGCGACATTCTATTTCGAGAATTACGACACGATGTGGCACCAGGTGCACGAGATGCTCTACATCGAGCGCGGCGGCGAGGCGCAGATCGTGGACGAGCTCGAAGCCTACAACCCGCTCATCCCGCAGGGCGACGAGCTGGTCGCCACGGTGATGTTCGAGATCGAGGACCCGGCCCGGCGCGACCGCGAGCTCATCCGCATGGGCGGCATCGAGCACCGCGTCTATCTCGACATCGCCGGCGAGCGCGTGAGCGGCGTCGCCGACGGTTCGCGCGAGAACACCTCGGCCGAGGGCAAGGCCTCGGCGGTGCAGTTCATCCACTTCCCGCTCTCGCCCGCGCAAAAGGCGAAGTTCCGCGCGCCCGCCGCGCGCATCATGTGCGGCATCGACCATCCGAATTACGGCCACATGGCGGTCATGCCGGAAGCGGTTCGCGCCGCCCTTGCCGAGGACCTCGCCTAGGCCGATAGCGGGCGGCGGGCGGCGCCGGTATCATTTCCCGACGAAGAACTGAGCGCGGCGACGCGATGGCGGACGAAGCACGGCCCGGCACGCTCCACGTCCGGACCCTCCTTTTGGGCGAACGGCTCGACACGCGCGGGCTCGAGCGCAAGGATTTGCTCGCTGTCGCGCCGCTGACGCTCCGCCTGTCGGGCGACGGGCTCGCGGTGCTGTTCCGCTATGGCGTGGCCGTCCTCGTCAATGTACCGCCCGCCGAGGAAGCTTCCTTCCTCGAGCGCGTAGCACCGTTCGTGATCGAGCCTCTGCCGGTCCGCGAGATCGACGAGACGCAGGTCAAGATTGCGCCCGCCGCCGAGGAGCCGGTCGATCTCTCCGGCACGATTTTTCTCTACGAGGCATCGGTCGGCCGCCTTCAGCTCGTCGCCGACATTCTCGCCAAGAGCCTCGTCCTCGCGCATTACGAGACGCGGGTCGCCGGCATCTTCGACCGGATCGAGCCGCTCGCCGCCTCGCTCCGGGCGACCGGGCGCACCGCCGCCAGCGGCCGCGAACTGCTGCGCCAGATCGGCGACGTGCTGGCGACGCAGCACAAGATGGTGGGCCGCGTCGAGACCGGCGAGAAGCCCGAGCTGCTGTGGGAGCATCCCGAACTCGAGCGGCTCTATATGCGGCTCGCCGAGGAGTACGAGCTGCGCGATCGCGACCGCGCCCTCGACCGGAAATTCGACGTGATCTCGCGCACCGCGGAAACGCTCTTGAGCATCCTGCAGAACCGCAGCTCGCTGCGCGTCGAGTGGTACATTCTCGCGCTCATCGTCGCGGAGCTGGCGCTGTCGCTCTATCCGCCGGCGCTGTGGCGCTGAAAGATGGGGCCCCGCCGATGAACTCGCGCGAACCGAACCTGCAACCTGTCGCGATCGGCGATCTGCACCCGACGCAGATTACCGTTGGGTTCCGCGAGGTTGCGGAAAAGCGCAGCGAATGGCGCCAGCGCACTGGCAAAAAGCAGCCCGACTTCCTCGGCCGGCACATGATCCCGGTCATCCTCGGCGCGAAGGAGCGGCATTACGTCATCGATCACCATCACCTGGTGCGCGCGCTCCACGACGAGGGGGTGAAGGACGTGCTGGTGAACGTGGTCGCCAATCTCGGCGCGGTTCACAAGGACTCGTTCTGGATCGTCCTCGACCACCGCGGCTGGTGCCATCCGTACGACGACGAAGGCCGCAGGCGCGATTTCGGCGCCATTCCGTCCTCGATCGCGAAGCTCACCGACGATCCGTTCCGCAGCCTTGCCGGCGAACTGCGCCGCGCCGGCGGCTACGCCAAGGACGTGACGCCGTTCAGCGAATTCTTGTGGACCGATTTCCTGCGCCGCCACATCAAGCGCAGGAAGATCGAGCAGGATTTCACCTCCGCGCTCGCGAAGGCGCTCGAGATCGCGAAGAGCAAGGATGCGGACTACCTGCCCGGCTGGTGCGGCGAGGTCGAGCCGGAATAGGCCGAGCTATTCCACCGTCTCGCCGGGCTCGACGCCCCACACGTCGCCCTCGGGCAGCCAGCCCCTGATGCCCTGCATCTCGACGCGGCACCACGATGCGCGGCATTCGAGCAGGCGCGCGATGACGCCCGGCTCCGCCCGCGCGACCGGCTGGGCGCTGGGCGCCGGATCGCTCAGCAGCGTGTGCTCGCTGCCGCGGACGACGATGCTGCGCTGCGCCGAAAGCATGCGCTGATGCACCCAGCCCACGGTGCCGTCGCTGTCGCGCACCTTGCGCCAGACATCGAACTCGGCCGTCACTTCGACCGGCAGTCCCTTGCGGTGATAGACCCAGGCGATCGGATAGCGCTCGCCGGGACCGGTGCGGAGATTGACTTCGTCGACGCGGAGCGCGGCGAAATGCGGCAGCTTCTCTTCGGCGCCCCACGCGCATGAGGCGGCGGCCAGGACGGCGATGACGAGGAGATGACGCAGGGGGAACCGCACGCGCATCCCTCTAATCCCGCCCGCGCGCGCGGGTCAAGCGCAACCGCGACTCGGAGGCTCGCGCTGGACAGGTCCGACCGCGATTGCTATGCGGAAAATCATGCCGTCGAAGCGGCCGCTCGTCATCGTCACCCGCAAGCTGCCCGAATTGATCGAGGCACGCATGATGGAGCTGTTCGACACGCGCCTTAATGCCGAGGACGTGCCGATGACGCGGGAAGAGCTCGCCGCCGCCGCGTCCGAGGCCGACGTGCTGGTCCCGACCGTGACCGACCAGATCGACGCGGCGCTTCTCGCAGCATCCGGGCCGCGCCTGAAACTCATCGCCAATTTCGGCGTCGGCGTCGATCACATCGACCTCGCTGCGGCGCAGGCGCGCGGCATCGCCGTCACCAACACGCCGGGCGTGCTGACCGAGGACACGGCCGACATGACCATGGCCCTCATCCTCGCGGCCGCGCGGCGGCTCACCGAGGGCGAGCGGCTCGCGCGCGACGGCAAGTGGAAGGGCTGGTCGCCCACCTTCATGCTCGGCCAGCGTCTGGGCGGCAAGCGGCTCGGCATCGTCGGCATGGGGCGGATCGGCCAGGCGCTGGCGCGGCGCGCCCGCGGCTTCAACATCTCGATCCACTATCACAACCGCCGCCGCATCGCCGAGGATCTCGAACGCGAGCTCGAGGCGACATATTGGCAGAGCCTCGACCAGATGCTGGCGCGGGTCGACATCGTCTCGGTCAACTGCCCGCACACGCCCGCGACATACCACCTTCTCTCGGCGCGGCGGCTGAAGCTGTTGCAGCCGCACGCGATCGTCGTCAACACCGCGCGCGGCGGCATCATCGACGAGGCGGCGCTGGTGCAGATGCTGGCGAAGCGCGAGATCGCCGCGGCCGGGCTCGACGTGTTCGAGCACGAGCCGGTGCTGAACCCGCGCCTCCGGCGGCTCGACAATGTCGTGCTGACGCCGCATCTGGGGTCAGGGACGCGCGAGGGCCGGATCGACATGGGCGAGAAGGTCATCATCAACATCAAGACCTTCGCCGACGGGCACCGCCCACCCGACCGGGTGCTCAGCACTTAGAGCCGGAACAGGCCTTTCCCGATTTGCCATTGCGAGCGCAGCGAAGCAATCTCCCTGCCGCGCGGGGGATTGCTTCGCCTCTCGCGCTCCCCGCAATGGGCTGATCCGTGACGGCGCCGTGGCCCTCCCCGCGGCGCCGTCGCTGGATCGTGGCCATGGTCCGACTCCTTCCGCTTAAGGTCTCAATTGAGACCTTAAGCCTCACCCGACGAAGGGCGCCGGATGGTGGAGCGTTACGATACGAGTTGCTGCCTGGAAACTGGCATCCAGCGAGCTGCAATCTCTGACCCGACGTGCAATCAGACCACGCTTACGAATTTAATCGCCCGATCGTCCATTCCTCGCAAAGTTCGCTCTCGCGCGCGGCTGCGCGATCTTCTCAGGCGCGATGGAAAGGCGCTTCGGCTCAGCAATCGAGCCGCGATGCGAGCCTTCCGGCATGGGCACTTCGAGGCTGTCGATCAGCGTATGGATATAGAGAAGTCTTAGCACGCAAGCCGTTTACATTGCCGTCAGGTGACGGGCTTTGGCACCGCCGCCTCACCGCGCCACATAATGGGCCAAAAGGAAAGCTTCCACGGCAGCGACAGTTGCCCCGGGATTGTCCTCGATCACCATGTGCGCGGCGCCGGGAATCTCGACGGCGCGGCTTCCCCGTACCGCGGCCACCATCTTCGTGCAGGTCTCCTTGCCGAGGACGTCGAACTCCGCACCGCGCAGATGGAGCGTCGGGCAGCTCGATTCCGCGCAGCGCCATCCACGCCTTATCGGGCGGGCCGAGATTCGCCCGGGTGCAAGCACGGTCGATGCGCCAGCTCAGGCTCCCGTCGCTCGCCTCCTGCAACATGCACCGCAAGCGTGTCTCGATATGCTCCGAAGAGGCCCGTGCGTGCAGCGTCCGCAGGAACGCGCGCGCCTCGTCCCAGGACGCGAAGCTGGCTGGCGTGCGCGCCACCTCATCCTTGATGCGATTGAGGCCGCTCGGTTCCGGCTCCGGGCTCGCGTCGAATAGAATGAGGGCCGCGACCTCGTCTTTGTGATTGGCGGCATAGCTCGCGGCGATCGCGCCGCCGAGCGAATGTCCCCCGAGCGCAAAGCGCGACAGCCCGAGTTGCCGCGCAAGACCGGCGAGATCGCCGACATAAGCATCGATCCCGTAGTTGCCGTCCTTGGCCCAGTCGGAAAGGTTGCGCCCCCTGAGATCGGGCGCCACGACGAAATAGCGGTCCGCCAAGGCCGCGCCGAGCGGCTCGAACCACTGCCCATAGGCGCGCAGCCCATGCAGCAGAGCAACCGGCGGCCGGCCCTTCAGTCCCCAGCTCACATAATGAATGGTCGCGCCGTTGACGATCACTTTGTGGCTCGCACCCGTTTCCGCCATCGTCGCCTCCTGCGTCCCTCAATTTGCCCCGGAAATCTTGAGCGCCGCAACCTGCAACCGCGGCAGGATCTCTCTCAGGGCGCGGCGGTCGGCGCCGCGGTCATAGACGCCCCCGACATGGAGCCCGGCGACGGCGCGGCCATCGGGTCCCGCGAGCGGCACGGCGATGCCAAAGAAATTGCTCTCGTACTGCTGGCGAAGATAGGACCAGCCGCGCGCCCTGGCCGCGAGAATCTGGCGGCGCAGCTCTGGCTTGGCCGCCACCGTATGCTCGGTATAACGGACGAATTCAAGCGCTTGCAGATAGGATTTGAGCGCCTCCTCGTCCTGGGCCCCCAGGAGAACGTGTCCGACCGAGGTGACATAGGCCGGGATGCGGCTGCCGACGCTCGGGTCGAAGGTGAGGAGCCGGCCGCCCGGAACGCGCCAGACAAAGACCGCGTCCATCCCATCGAGGAGCGCGATCGACACCGTCTCGCCAAGCGCGGCGGCAAGCTCCTCCATCACCGGCTGCGCCACGCGCCAAAATGGCAGGCCCGAAAGATAGCGATAACCCAGCCACAGAATCCGCGCCGTCAAGCGAAACCGCCGGCCTTCGGACTCGACATAGCCCAAATGTTCGAGCGTCAGCAGTAGCCGACGCGCACCGGCACGATCGAGCGCAGTGAGCGCCGCGACCCGGGCAATGGTGAGGCTGGGCTCGTGTGGTCCGAACGCTTCGAGCACGTCCAGTCCTTTGGCCAATGATTGGACAAAGGCGTCCTGGCGTCCCGGCGCCGCGCGCCGCCGCGCCATGGTTGCACGCGCAAGGGGGGCATCGAGCATTTGACCTGATATTCCTGCGCTGATACTGTTTGCGAATGTTCGCACAGAACGTTCGAATATTGAACATATTTCGCGGAGGCGCAACCATGGAGCCGACCCTCGTTGCGGATCTGGTGCTCATCAATGGACACGTGATCGATCCTGCAAACGAGCTCGATGCGCCGGCCGAGGTAGCGGTTGAAGGCAAGAAGATCATCGCCGTCAACCCCGACTTATCCAAGCTTCCGCGCAAGCGCACGATCGACGTCGGGGGCGCGCTTATCTGCCCTGGTCTCGTCGATCTCCATGTCCATTGCTATGCCTGGCTCACGCCGTTCGGCCTCTATGCCGACGATGTCGGCATCAATGCCGGCTGCACCACCATCGTCGATCAAGGGAGCGCCGGCGCCTGGACTTTCGGGGGCTTTCTCCATTATGTGATTCAGCCGTCGAAGACCGACGTGCGCAGCTTCCTGTCGATCAACCTCGCGGGCGCGCTTCAGGGCGGGCAGCGTGGCGACATCCTGCATAATCCCAGCATGGTCGACCTGGACGAGCAGCTGCGCGTCGCCAAAGGCCATCCGCATCTCATTCGTGGCTTCAAGTGCCACGGCGAATCCGGCGGTCTCTCGAACTGGGGCACGACCGTGCTGAAGCTCGCCGCCGAGGCCGGCACGCGCGCGGGCCTGCCGCTTTATTGCCATACCGGCGAGCTGTTCCCGGTCAACGACGACAACCGGCCGGAGCCGCAGGACGTGTTGAAGCACGTCGTACCGGTGCTGCGTCCCGGCGATACGCTCGCCCACATTTACAGCGGCGCGCCCGATGGCATCATGGCGACGAACGACGAGGTTCCCGACATCGTCTTCAAGGCGCTCGAGAAGGGTCTCCATTTCGACATCGGTTACGGTGTCAATTTCCGATTCTCGATCGCGCGCAAGATGATGGCTGCGGGCGTGCTGCCCAACACCATCTCGAGCGACGCGCATGGCGCCTTCGCCGACTTCTATGACGATTCCGAGCTCGACTACTCGCTGTGCGGCGCCATGACCCGGCTGTGGGCGCTCGGCATGCCGCTCAAGGAAGTGATCCGCCGCGTTACGATCAATCCGGCGCGCATCCTGCGCGATGATGAGATCGGCACGCTATCGGTTGGAACCCGCGCCGATGTGACGGTGCTGGAGCGGGTCAAGGGCCCGCGCGTCTTGACCGACAGCCGCAGAGAGAGCGTCGTCGCCGACGAGCAGCTCGTGCCGCGGCTGGTGATACGCAATGGCGAGGCGATCGAGCCGACGCGGCGCTATCTGCCGGATTTGCCCGCGCGTACCAATCCCGGATACAGGATCGTTGCATAGCATTCTGAAGGCCGGAAAGGAGGGGACCATGGCCCGGCACGAAATGACGAGACGGTTCGCGCTCAAGGCGGCCGCGGCGAGCGCGGTCGTTCCCGCCTTCGCGCGGCGGGCCGCGGCGGACACGCCACGCAAGGTGACGCTCACGCTCTCGTGGCTCGCCGAAGGCGCCAGCGCCTATCCCTACGTCGCGAAAAGCAAGGGCTACTGGTCCGAGCAGGGGCTCGACGTCACCATCGTGCGCGGCTACGGCTCGGTTGCCGCGACTCAGGCGGTCGGCGCGGGCAAGTTCGAGTTCGGCCTGTCCGCCTGTCCGACACCGATCCTTCTGGCCGCGAAGGGTCTGCCGGTCATCCAGATCGCCTGCTGCGGCTATGACTCGACGATGGGCATCAACGTGCTCGCCGATTCGATGATCCACGTGCCCAAGGACCTTGAGGGACGTCAGCTCGGCGTCACGCCCACCTCGGGCGACTATCCCTTTATTCCGGTTTTTGCGCGCAAGGCTGGGCTCGACCTTTCCAAGGTTAACATGGTCCAGGTCGACGGCAACGTGCGCTCGCGCCTCCTGACAGAGCGCAAGGTCGACGCCATCGACGGCTATGCCGTCTCGAACCTGCCGTTCTTCGCCGCGACTGACGTGAAGACGCGCTTCATGCTGTTCAGTAGCTACGGCATGAATTTTCCCGGCATCGGGCTCATCACCCAACAGGCGCTGGCGAAGTCGGACCCGAAGCTCTGCACGGCGATGGCGGTGGGTCTCCTGAAGGGCCTGCGCGACTGTATGACTGATCTCGACGGGTCGCTTCAGCTGTTCCTCAACGCAGTGCCTGAGATCGCCGTCTCGGAGACGGCGCGCAAACAGTCGCGCATCGGCATGGGCATCTTCAACGTATCGATGCTGAGCGACGTTCCCAAGAAGCACGGTTTCGGCTATGCCCAGCCGGAGGACCAGGAGGCGACGATCGACCTCACCATGGAGTACGCCGCTGACAAGGGCGACACACGGCCCAAGGCCTCGGACATTTTCACCAACGACTTTATCGGCGACGTGAAGATGGACGACGTGGCGTGGAAGAAGGCCGAGGCCTCGCTGGCCGAATTTGTGAGTTACGTGCGCTGAGGCGAACGGTGTCCGATACCTACGTATCGGTGGTGAACGTCAGCAAGGTCTTCGAGACAAGACACGACATCGTCGCGGCGGTGAGCGGCGTGAGTTTTGCCGCGGCGCAGGGCGAGTTCGTCGCCATCCTCGGCCCGAGCGGCTGCGGCAAGAGCACTATGCTGATGATGTGCGGCGGGCTCGAGAGCGTGACCTCGGGCCGCATCGAGATGGCGGGAACGCCGCTGGTCGGCCCGCGCGAAAGCATCGGCCTGATGTTTCAGGACCCGACGCTGCTGCCGTGGAAATCCGTTCTTGAGAATGTGCTCTTCCCGATCCGCATTCTGCAACGTCCCGCCAGCGACTACATCGAGCGCGCGCAGAAGCTCGTCGAGTTGGTCGGTCTCGGCGGGTTCGAGAACAAGCGGCCGCATCAGCTCTCGGGCGGCATGCGTCAGCGCGTCGCCATCTGCCGCGCGCTCGTCTACGACCCGGACATTCTCCTCATGGATGAGCCGTTTAGCGCACTCGACGCTATGACGCGCGACGAAATGAACGTCGCGCTTCTCGACATCTGGCAGCGTCACAGGAAGACTGTGCTGTTCGTCACGCACAGCATCCGCGAGGCCGTGTTCCTTGCCGACCGGGTGCTGGTCATGACGCGGCGCCCCGGTACTGTGGTCGAGGATTTGCGCATTCCGTTTGCCCGGCCACGCGATTTCGCAATTGGCGAGACGGCGCAATTCAACGAGATTTGTGCACATCTGCGCTCGCTCATCGGGCGCAGCCAAGGCAAGGACGGCGCTGTGACGGTCGAGCGAGGACAAGCGTGAGTTTCACCTTCGCGCGCCGCCGCGCCCGCATCCTGTGCGAGCTATTGATTGCGCTGCTGCTGCCCGTTCTCACTGCGATCATCGTGCTCGGCGCCTGGCAGGTCGTTGTGATGGAAGCTCAGGTCCCGGCGGTCATCCTGCCGCCGCCCACCGCGATCCTGCGCAAATTCGCTCTCCTTCTGCCCGAGCTTCTCCATCAGGCGCGGTTCACCGGGCTCGAATCGCTCGAGGCCTTTGTCATTGCCGTTGTGGTCGGCGTGCCGATCGCGGCCGGGGCGACGTTCTCGGCGGCGCTCCGCGATGCGCTCTTCCCGAATCTCGTGCTCTTTCAGCTCGTTCCCAAGATCGCGTTCGCGCCGCTCTTTGTCATCTGGCTTGGAGTCGGCGCACCGGCCCATCTTGCCTTCGGCGTGTTCGTGAGCTTCTTTCCGATCGCACTCTCGACTGCGACCGGCCTCGCCAGTACCGACGCAAACGTAGTCAATCTCTGCCGCGCACTCGCAGCTTCGCCATGGCAAATTTTCTTCCGCGTCCGGGTGCCATTCGCGCTTCCCTACCTTTTCACCGGGATGAAGATCGCGGCGACGCTCGTCTTCATGGGCATCGTCGTCGGCGAGTTCATCTCCTCGAACGCAGGGCTCGGCTATTTCATTCTCAATGCCGGCGCGCGCAGCGAAACGGCCAAAGTCTTCGCCGGTCTCGCCGCACTGTCGCTGCTCGGCCTCGCCTTTTACGGTGTGCTCGTGCTCGCTGAATATGCTGCGCAGCGCTGGTGGCGGGGATGAGCGGCCTCGCGCGCCGCACGCTGCTGCCGGCGGGGCTCGCGGCTCTTCTTCTCTTGCTGTGGCAATATGGCGTCGGCTGGGCCGCGGTCTCGCCGAGCCTGCTCGTGCCACCGTCGGAAATTTGGCGCGTGATCAGGACCACCTATCCGCTGCTGTTGCTGCATACCGTGCCGACGGGCATCGATCTCGTCGTCAGTTTCACCGTCGCGAGCGCGATCGGAATTTTGCTTGGCGCTGCGATAACGGCATCGCGGCGGCTGCGCCAGGCGATCTATCCCCACATCGTACTGTTTCAACTCGTACCCAAGATCGCGGTCGCGCCGCTCTTCATCGTCTGGCTCGGCGTCGGCCCGGAATCGCGGCTCGCCTTCGCCATTTTCATCGCCTTCTTTCCGGTGCTCGTCGCCACCATCAGCGGCTTCACCGGCACCGACCGCAACAGCCTGCTTCTCTGCCGCGCGCTCACCGCATCGGCTTGGCAGACCTTTCTGCTGGTGCGGCTGCCCTACGCGTTACCGCACATTTTTGACGGTCTCAAGGTCGGCGCCTTGATGGCGCTTACGGGGATCGTCGTTGGCGAGTTCGTCACGGCGCAGTCGGGGCTTGGTTATCTTGTGTTGTTCGCTTCGTCCGAAGTCGAGACCGGTCTTGTCTTCGCCGCGGTGACGTTCCTGTGCCTCATCGGCCTTGCGCTCTACGGCGCTGTTGCGCTGGCGCAGTTTGTCGTCATCCGCTCGCTCGGCATGCCGCCCATCGCCACCGGATATTGACGGTTTGCGGGCCGGTTGAGCCATTCCCTTGCGAGATTGCCACAGGCTCTGCTTCGGCCGACTATAAGCATTAATCGTCACGCACGAGCCAGTGAGGAGGAAGCATGGACACCCATCTCGCAACTCTGATCGCCGACAGATACGTCACCGTCGACGGACTGCGCCTACGCTATATTGAAGAAGGGTCGGGCCATCCTGTGCTGCTGCTGCATGGCGCGTCACTCGGCTCCTCGGCAGACGTGTTCCGGCGCAATCTCGGGCCGCTGGCAAAGGCCGGCCTGCGCGCGATCGCCTACGACTTCCCCGGCTACGGACTGAGCGAGGTCGGCAGCGACCTTTCCCTCAATTATCAGACTGCCTCGGTGCCGAAATTCATTGACGCTCTTGGCTTGAAGAAGCCGGCGCTGATCGCGCATTCGCGCTCAGGCAGCATGGCAGTGCAGCTAGCGTTGAAAAAGCCGGAGCGTTACTCCCATCTCGTCGTACTCGGCACCGGTACCTTGCTGCCACCCCTGCCCGACGACGTCGAAGGCCGCTATGCGCAAGTCGCGCAACGCGTCGATCGCCAGATGGCGGTCACCGAACCGACCTCCGAAGAAACGAAGAAGCTCATGCAGGCCGACCTGTTTCATACCGATATGGTAACGCCCGAAGAACTGGCGCTACGCCACAGCCGCAGCGTCGGCAAGGCGTTCGAGACCTTCACCGCGCGCGCCAATGCCGGCGGAGACAGTAGCGGCGGCGAGCCAGCGGCGCCGTTATGGAAGCGGATGCTTGATCTAAAAATTCCGCTGCTCCTGATATACGGGCGCAACGACCGAGCTCATGCCGGCGACCGTGCGGAGCTCATCAAGAAAATGCATCCCGACCTCAACCTGCACATCGTCGAGAACTGCAAGCACATGGTGCCGTGGGACGCCGAGCAGGAGGTCTATCGGCTAGCAATTCCTTTCATCAAGGGGCAATAGGCGGCGATGCCGGCGGCGGACGAAAGCGTCCGCCGCGCTGCGTTCTCCGCTCGACTTCCGGTGACGCGATTTCATCGCGGTGCGCGACAACGTGGCGGTCGCAATGGCCGGGTATGGCGCGCATAGTAGGTGACCTGCTTCCGGAAAACGGGACCGGTTTGAGTGAGAAAAATCCGGGAGGTTTGGCCCATTGGCAACCGAAGGGTATTGGGAACGGAGCTGCCGCGGTTCAACGAGCGGCAGATACTTTCACGATGTGTGTCCCTCGAAGCAAAATTCCCTGAACGCTTCAGAGCGATCGCCAGATCGCGTCTATCCTCGCGAGGGCGGACTCCTAGCCGCAAGCGCAAGTCCGTTTTGAATCTCTAAGCCGCTGCCGCCCTGCCATACCGCACTTCCGAGATGTGCCAATTTCGGAACTCCCATCGGTATTGTTGGCGACGTCGAAAGGGCGCAAAATGCCAATTGAGAAGCCGGTCATCTGGAGGCCGGGTTCATAAGCTCCATGCCATGCTAAAGCGATAACGCCGCACAGGAGGAAACGATGCCTCACGACAGTATTCGCCTCGCTACTTCGCGGCGGCAGGTGCTGACCGGACTTGCGACGGCGGGCATCGCTTCAATGCTGCATCCGGCGCGAGGCTTGGCGCAAGCCCCCAAACCCAAGCATCACGGCGTAATCGACATGCATCACCATTTCTGGGCGCCAGAATATTTGAAGGCGCAGGACGATTACGAGGATCAGCACCACGTTCCACATTATGGCGCCATGCAGAAATGGACGCCCGACGTATCGCTGGCGGAAATGGACAGCGCCGGTGTGGCGACCGCCATTCTTTCATTGGCCTCGATCAGCGACGGGTTCTGGGGACTCGATGCGTCGGCCGCCAGCCGCGTCGTCCACGCCTGCGACGATTATGCCGCGAAGATGATGAGCGATCATCCCGGGCGCTTTGGGCTGATGGCCCCGCTCAACATGCTCGACGTTCGATCTGTCCCTCCGGGAAATCGAATACGGCCTTGACCAGGTTCACGCCGACGGCATCGGCATTAACACGAGCTACAACGGCAAATATCTCGGCGATCCGTTTTACAATCCGATCTGGGAGGAACTCAACCGCCGCAAAGCGATCGTCTATCTCCACGGTCCCAATCCAGCCTGTTGCATCGCGGCTTCGGCAGGGACCGGACCAGGCGTGAATCCCTCGGTGATCGAGGTGACTTTCGACGTGACGCGGGCGGTGACGAGCCTACTCGCCAATGGGGCCTTGGTCCGCTACCCCGACATCAAATGGATACTGTCGTATGGCGGCGGAACCATTCCCTTCGTCGCCGGACGGATTGACGCTTTCGTGCATGCCAGCATGAGGGCCGCGATCAAGCCCGAGCAGATCGCGCCGAACGGCGTTTTCGCTCTCCTCCAAGGGCTTTACTACGACACGGTCAATGTTACTAACGCCTATTCCTGGGCCGCTCTGACGAAATTCGCAAAAGCTTCTCAGATCGTCTACGGAACGGACTTCCTCTATTTCACGGACAATCAGCTCGATGCGATCGACCAGCGCGCCCTATCGGCGAAAGACAAAGCCGCGATCCTCGCGGGTAACTCGAAGCGGCTGATCCCGCGTCTGGCGAAGGCGTGAAGTCATGAAATAAATTTTCGTGGGCAGACGCGTTGGTTTTGAGAATTCGGCGCAGGTTGCGCCTTGCCGAACACGTTGACATGGATCAAGGCTGAAGGGCTCATAGTCCAAGATAGGCCTCGCGGATGCGCGATTGCGCAAGTAAATCCGAGGGCAGGCCGGCGGCGACCATGCGGCCCTCCTCGAGCACATAGGCGCGGTCGGCGATTTCGAGCGCCTGGCCGACATTCTGCTCGACCAGCAGGATCGACATGCCCTCGTCGTGGATCGTGCGCACGACGCGGAACACGTCGGTAACCACGGAAGGCGCGAGCCCGAGCGACGGCTCGTCGAGCAGCAGAAGCCGCGGCTCCGCCATCAGCGCCCGCCCGATCGCGACCATCTGCTGCTGTCCTCCCGACAGCGTCCCGGCGAGCTGGTGGCGGCGCTCGGCCAGAACCGGAAAGAGCGCGAACACCCGCTCCAGGTTGGCTTCGCGCCGGCGCCGCGCCTCGGGGCGAAAGCAGCCGATCTCGAGGTTCTCCTCGACCGTCATGCCCGCGAAGAGGCGTCGCCCCTCGGGCACCAGCGCCACGCCGTGGCGGCAGACCTCATGCGCCGGCACCGCCAAGAGATCGACTCCGTCGAAGCTGAGCGTGCCCTCGCGATAGCGGAGCACGCCGGCGATCGCGTTGATGAGCGTGCTCTTGCCGGCGCCGTTAGGGCCGATGACGGCGACGAGCTCGCCGGCATTGACGACGATCGAAACGCCGACGATCGCCGGCGCGCCGCCATAGCCGACGGTGAGCGATGTCGCCTCAAGTAGCATGGGCATTGCCGAGATAGACGTTGATGACCTCGGCCTCGCGCATGGTCTCCTGGGGTGTGCCGACGGCGATCAGCGCGCCCTCGTTCAGCACTGCCACCCGATCCGACAGCGCCACCACCGCGCGCATCAAATGCTCGACGAAGATGATAGACGTGCCCTGATCGCGAATGTCGCGGACGAGGCGCAGCGCGCCGTCGATCTCCGTGTGGTTCAATCCCGACAGCACCTCGTCGAGCAACAGGAGCCGCGGCCGCGCCGCCAGAGCGCGGGCCAGCTCGAGGAACTTGCGCTCGTGCAGGTTGAGCTGTTGCGGCAGGTCGGCGGCGCGGCGCGCCAGACCGGTATACCCGAGCCAGTGCATCGCCTCGCCGGCGGCGTCGCGGGGCTCGCCGAAGGCCGTACCGAAGCGCACCGCCAGAGCGACATTGTCAAGCGCGCTCAAATGATTGAACGGCCGCGGGATTTGATAGGAGCGGGCGATTCCGAGCCGGGCGATGCGATGGGCGGCGAGCGCTTCAATCCGCGATCCCGCGAACGCGATGGTGCCGGTATCGATCGAGAAATGCCCGGTGATGACGTTGATGAGAGTTGATTTGCCCGAGCCGTTGGGTCCGACCAATCCGAGAATCTCGCCCTCCTGCACCGAAAGGCTCACGCCCTTCAGCGCCTGGATGCCGCCGAACGACTTGCGCACGTCGCGGCAGTCGAGCAGCGGCGCCGCGGCGATGCGCGCGGCGCCCGAGCGCGGCAGCTCCACCCGCGGCGCCACTGGCGCTGGCAGACGCGGCGGCACGATCCGGTACCAGCGGCGCAGAATCGCCGGCATGACTCCGTCCGGCATCAGCAGGATCACCAGGATCAGCATCAGCGCCACCACCGCGCGGCCGAGCGATGCTTGGGGGCCGCTCGCATTGGCATAGAGGGCGGCGGTAATAGTGGTGGCGCCGAGCGCCGGCCCGAGCCAGTGCCGCGCGCCGCCGAAGATACTCATCACCACTGGATACATCGTCACCGTTACGTCGAAGATCGCGTCGGTCGTGAGATAGCTCACATAGATTGCATAGATCCCGCCAACCGCGCCGGCGATGGCGGCTGACAGCGCAAACGCGGCGAGCTTGTAGCGGAATGTGGGAACGCCCTTGGCCTCGGCCACGTCCTCGTCGTCGTGGATGGCGAAGAGGCCCAACCCCAGCCGCGAGCGCGACACCGCCCAGGCCGAGCCGATTGCCGCCACTGCCATGGCGAGCCCCAAAAGATAGATCGTCGCCTGCGACGAGCCCATGATCTCCGGCAGCTCGACGCTGATGAGATACACGCCGCTTCCGCCATCAATCGGCGTGTTGTTGATGATGGTGGCGATGATGAAGGTGACCGAGATGGTAATGAGCGCGAACAGCTCGCCGCGCAGGCGCTGGACGCGGAACACGACGAAACCAATCGTCGTGCCCAGAACCGCTGCCAGCAGCGCCGCCGCCGGCAGCGTCCACAGATACGGCATGCCCATCTTGATCGCGAACGTCGCGGCGGCATAGGCGCCGACGCCCATGAAGGCGGCGTGGCCGAAGCTCCAATAGCCGGCGAAGCCGCTGAGGATGGTCCAGCTCGTTGCCAGCGCGGTCCAGTAATAGATGATGTAGAGGAACGAAACGTAGAAGGCGGGAATGGCGAGCGTCGGCACCGCGGCGAGCGCCAGCACCAGCGCGGCGAGGCCGGACGCCACCAGAACTCGCGTGCGGCTCAGATCCATCGCGGTCGGAAAAGCAAGAGCGCGATCAGCACCGAGAACGACACCAGCGGCGCCCAGGCTGGGTTCACCACTGCCATGGTGATCGCCTCGCACGAGCCTATCAGGATGCCGCCGGCGAGCGCGCCGATCGGATTGCCGAGCCGACCGATGATGACGACGGCGAAAACAACGCCGATCCAGGTCCAGATCTCCGACGGTGCCAGCGCTGCGATCAGGGCGATGAACACGCCGGCGATGCCGGCATAGGCCGCGCACAGGCCCGACAGCAGGAACGACAGCGCGCGATGATTGATGCCAAAGGCGGCGGCAATCGGCGCGTCCTCGGCGCCGGCGCGCAACGCCTTGCCGACATAGGTGAAGCGCAGCCACGACCAAGTCAGCCCGGCGAGCAGCGCCGCCATGAGGCAGGCCATCAGATTGAGCGTCGGCACATAGAGTGAGCCGATGACGATCGACGAGCTGGCATAGGCGGTCTCGTAGCGGCGGAAATCCGCGGTCCAGATGAACTGCAGCATCGATTCGACGATCACCGCGATGCTGAAGGTGATGAGCATCGACGCCATCTCGGCGACGCCGAAGCGCATGAATACCCAATGCAGCGCCACGCCATAGAGAAAGAACGCGACGACAATCAGCGGCCCGGAGAAATAGGCCGGGATGCCGGCGGCGGTGCCGAGATACCAGGTGAGATAGGCGCTTAAGAGCGCCATTGCGAAATGACTGAGATTGACCAGCCGCAGCAATCCCCAGCTCAGGCTCAGCCCCAACGCGAGCAGCCCATAGAGCCCGCCCGCGAGAAAGCCGGTGATGAGAGCCTGGCTGAGAAGCGTCAGAGACGGCAAGCATTCACCTTCGCACAGGAATCTCCGCGTTCAAGACGCGGTCAGCTTGCAGCCGGGCGTGGCGATCGAGGCCGGCCACACTGCCACCCATCTTCTGCCTTGGATCTGCCGCAGCTCGGTGAGGTCCTTCGAATTCTGGTGCCATTTCCCCTTGAAGTCGCGCCGGCCAACGATGGTATCGACCTCGTTCTTGTCGAGCCAGTTGGCGAGCTTTTCGTCCTCGATGCTCTTGGTCGCGTTGACCGCGGCGGTGAGGATCTGCCAGCCGGCATATTCGAGCGCGCCCTGGGAATCGGCATGAGGATAGGGCAGTCCGGCTTTCGCCGCCTGGGCATCGAACAGGCGGGCGAATTCGCGGCCAACTGGGTCGTCGATATAGGGCTTCACGTCCTCGAAGTTGGTGCTTGAAATCGCGTTCTCCGCCGCCGGCAGCGTCGCCAGGGGGCCCGACGACGGATAGAGATAGAAGTGCCGCTTCGGCCTGTAGTCGAGCTTGCCCAGCGCCTCGAGCAGGAGATTGCCGTTGACGCCGAGACAACCGAGCCACATCAGGTCGGGATCGGCGTCCTTCACCCGCGCCGCGATCGGCCCGAAATCGCGGGTGCCGAATTCGTATTGGAGGTATTCGAGCACCTTGATGCCGCGTGCCGTTGCAGCGTCGCGCGTGCCCTCCGCCTGGAACAGCGCCGAGGGGAATTTGGTGGCGGCGATGAAGATGCTTTTTGGCGGATGGCCGGTGCTGGAATAGGCGTCGAGCACGATGTTGGGCGCGGTCTTGTTCGGCTCGGCGCCGCCTACGGTCGCAGCAAAATGCCACTCGTAGGTCGCGAGCTGCGGCGTGCCCATGGTGTTTTCGATGTAGAGCTTCTTATAGCGCTGCGCCACCGTCATGCCCGCCAGGATGGCGGCGGTGCCGTAGGGACCGAGTATGAGGTTGACCTTGTCCGAGGTGATGAGGCGCTCATAGAGCGTGCGCGTCACGTCGGGCTTCGACTGGTCGTCAAGCAGGACGTATTGCACCGGCCGGCCCAACAGCCCGCCTTTCTTGTTGATCTGATCGACGAAGATCTCGCTGACCATCTGATGGATGAGTCCGGTCTGGGCTAGCGGCCCGGTGAGCGACAGGGTCTGGCCGATCTTGATCGGTTGCGTGCCCTGGGCGCGGGCAATCCCGGCGACGCCGAGGCTCACCAATCCTGCCGCGCCCGCCAGCAAGTCGCGTCGCGACGCGCGATCTGTCATGATCGACATCAGATCCTCCCTCGAATGCACAGGCGCGCCCCGCCTCTATCGGGCGATTCAGGCTCGCGTCCGAGACATTCCCGCAATAGTGGCTCCTGGGTCAAGCCTCGGCTCATCGTGCGTCGGCCAGCCGGCACCGCGGGCTTGGACCGGGCGTTTCACTGTTTTGGTATCTGACGGTTCAGTTCGATCTCGTGCGGTGGGCGTGCATCTCGGCCAATCACGAGACGTTCAAGCTCGCCCAGGTGCGTCGAACAGCTACGCCTTCGCGAGCCGCGGGAACAGGTGCTAGTGTCCCGAATCTGAATTTCGCAGGATCGCCGACACTAGCGGTATTTCCTAGCGCGCGGCGCCGAGCTGTTTGCGCGCCTCGGCGTCGAAATGCTCGGCCTCGAGCTTGATGCGGGTGCGGTCGAGGCTCACGCCCTTGGCGGCGAAGTCGCGCGCGATGTGCTCGATCTCCTCGTCGTCGCCGCCGCGGTGGAGCCCGAGCGCGGCGAGGCCGTTGGCATAAGCCTCGGCGTCCGATCCGGCGAGGCCGAGATGCTGCGCCGCCCAAAGCCCCAGGAGCTTGCGGCGGCGCGAGCGCACCTTGAACGCCATTTCCTGATCGTGCTCGAACTTGCGCTCGAAACTCTTCTCGCGGTCCTCGAAACTCGGCATGGCTCGTCCCAGATTCCCTTCGGCGGCGATTATGGACTGTTCTATCGTGAGTGGCGAGGTGGCACTTTGTGTACGCTGGTGATCCTGCGCCGGCCCGGCCATCGCTGGCCGCTCATCCTCGGCGCCAACCGCGACGAGATGATCGACCGGCCGTGGCAGGAGCCGGGGCGCCATTGGCCCGACCGGCCGGAAGCGGTGGCCGGGCGCGACACGCTCGCGGGCGGCTCGTGGCTCGGCGTGAACGATTTCGGCGTCGTGGCGGCGGTGCTGAACCGGCACGGCTCGCTTGGGCCCGCACCTGGCCAGCGCTCGCGGGGCGAACTCGTGCTCGAGGCGTTGGACCATGCCGACGCGCGCGACGCGGCTGCGGCGCTTGCGGCGCTCGAGCCGCGGGCATATCGCACCTTCAACCTCGTCGTCGCCGACAATCGCGACGCATTCTGGCTGCGCCATGCCGATCCGAGCGGGACGCTGCGGATTTCGCTTTCTGCCATCGGCGAAGGCCTGTCGATGCTCGCCGCCGGCGACATCAATGACGAGACGCCGCGCATCGCCCGCTACCGCCCGCTCTTCGCTGCGGCCGAGCCGCCCGATCCGGCGCGCGAGCGGTGGGGCGGCTGGGAGCGGCTTTTGTGCGATGGCGACGGCGGCCCCGAAAGCGCCATGCGCTTCAAGACCGAGCGCGGCTTTGCCACGATCTCGAGCGCGATCGTGGCGCTGCCTTGGGCCGCCGAGCGCGACGCGAAGCCGCGCTTCCGCTTCGCCGCGCATCAGCCGGAACCGTCGCCCTGGCATGAGGTGAGCGCCTGAGCTATAGAGCCGGCCCACCATGGCGCGGCGCAAGCAGATCTACGAAGGCGAGGCCAAGGTCCTGTTCGAGGGCCCGGAGCCCGGCACGCTGGTCCAGTATTTCAAGGACGACGCCACCGCGTTCAACAACAAGAAGCGCGGCATCATCACCGGCAAGGGCGTGCTCAACAACCGCATCAGCGAGTTCCTGATGCTGAAGCTCGCCGAGATCGGCATCCCCACGCATTTCGTGCGCCGGCTCAACATGCGCGAGCAGCTCGTGCGCCATGTCGAGATCATCCCGGTCGGCGTCGTGGTGCGGAACGTGGTCGCGGGCTCGCTCGCCGAACGGCTCGGCATCGAGGAGGGCACGCCGCTGTCGCGCTCGATCGTCGAGTACTATTTGAAGAACGGCAAGCTCGGCAACCCGATGGTGTCGGAGGAGCACATCACCGCGTTCGGCTGGGCCACGACCCACGATCTCGACGACATGATGCAGATGTCGCTGCGCATCGACGATTTTTTGACCGGCCTGTTTTTGGGCGTCGGACTGAAGCTCGTCGATTTCAAGCTCGAGTTCGGCCGGCTCTACGACAACGACGAGATGCGCATCGTCCTAGCCGACGAGATCAGCCCGGACAATTGCCGCCTGTGGGACATCAAGACCAACGAGAAGATGGACAAGGACCGCTTCCGCCGCGATCTCGGCCGGGTCGAGGAGGCATATCAGGAAGTGGCGCGGCGCCTCGGCATCCTGCCCGAGGGGGCCCCGGGCGATCTGCGCGGGCCGCAGAGCGTGCAGTGAAGGCGAGAGTCCACATCATGCCGCGCGACGGCGTGCTCGATCCGCAGGGCAAGGCGATCGCACATGCGTTGGGCTCGCTCGGGTTCTCCGGCGTCGGCGAGGTGCGCCAGGGCAAGGTGATCGACCTCGATCTTGCCGAGCAGGATCCGGCGCGCGCCAAGGCGGCGGTCGAGGAGATGTGCCGGAAACTCCTCGCCAACACGCTCATCGAGAGCTACCGCATCGAGCTCGACGGCTGAAGCGCCGGGAACGCACGCGGCCGCCGATGGGTAGCGGGCCGCATCGCGCACGGCGACGCCCGCCCTTGATCGCGCGGCGCGCGCGCGTTACATCGCGGGGGATGCAGGCGGCAGTCGTCGTCTTTCCCGGATCGAATCGCGAGCAGGACGTGGTGCTCGCGCTTGAGCGCAGCTTCGGGCGCAAACCGCTCGTCGTCTGGCACCGCGACAGCGAGGTGCCGCCGGCCGATCTCATCGTCATTCCCGGCGGCTTCTCCTATGGCGATTATCTGCGCTGCGGCGCGATGGCGGCGCACTCGCCGATCATGCGCGCGATCAAGGAGCGCGCGGCACGAGGCACGCCGGTGGTCGGCATCTGCAACGGGTTCCAGGTGCTGACCGAGGCGGGGCTGCTGCCGGGCGCGCTGCTCGTCAACCGGACGCTGAAATTCCATTGCCGCGACGTCCATCTGCGCGTCGAGACGAGCGGAAGCCTGTTCACGCGAGGGTACAACGCCGGCCAGGTGATCCGCGTGCCGGTGGCGCATCATGACGGCAACTACTTCGCCGATGAAGCGACGCTCGGCCGGCTCGAAGGCGAAGGCCGCGTCGCGTTCCGCTATTGCGCGCCGGACGGCGCCATCGACGATCGCTGGAACGCTAACGGCTCGGCCCGCGCCATTGCCGGCGTCTTGAACGAAACGAAGACGGTGCTGGGCCTCATGCCGCATCCCGAGGATGCGACCGATCCGCTCTTGGGCTCGACCGACGGGCGCGCGTTCTTCGACGGCATCGTTGGGGCGCTCGCTTGAGCGTGAACATCGCGCCCGGCATCGTCGCTGCGCACGGCCTCTCGACCGAGGAATATGGCAGGGCCGTCGCCATTCTCGGCCGCGAGCCCAATCTCACCGAGCTTGGCATCTTCTCGGTGATGTGGAGCGAGCATTGCTCCTATAAATCGTCGCGCAAATGGCTGCGGCTTCTGCCGACGACGGGCCCGCGCGTCATTTGCGGGCCGGGCGAGAACGCGGGCGTCATCGACATCGGCGACGATGACGCCATCGTGTTCAAGATCGAGAGCCACAACCACCCGTCCTTCATCGAGCCCTATCAGGGAGCCGCGACCGGGGTCGGCGGGATCCTGCGCGACGTCTTCACCATGGGCGCGCGGCCCATCGCCAATCTCAACGCGCTGCGCTTCGGCAGCCCGGACCATCCGCTGACGCGGCATCTCGTCGCCGGCGTCGTGTCCGGGATCGGCGGCTACGGCAATTGCGTCGGCGTGCCGACGGTCGGCGGCGAGTGCAATTTCCACCGCTGCTACGACGGCAATATTCTGGTCAATGCCATGACGGTCGGCCTCGCCGACAAGAACCGCATCTTCTATTCGAAGGCTGCGGGCGCGGGGAACCCGGTGGTCTATGTCGGCGCCAAGACCGGGCGCGACGGCATCCACGGCGCCACGATGGCGTCGGCCGAATTCAGCGCCGACAGCGAATCCAAGCGCCCGACCGTGCAAGTGGGCGACCCCTTCACCGAGAAGCTGCTGATCGAGGCCTGCCTCGAGCTCATGGCGGGCGACGCCATCGTCGCGATCCAGGACATGGGCGCGGCCGGCCTCACCTCGTCGTCGGTCGAGATGGCGGGCAAGGGCGGGCTCGGCATCGAGCTCGATCTCGACCGCGTGCCGGTGCGCGAAACGGCCATGACGGCCTACGAGATCATGCTCTCCGAAAGCCAGGAGCGCATGCTCATGATCCTGAAGCCCGAGCGCGAGGACGAGGCGCGCCGCGTGTTCGAGAAATGGGAGCTCGATTTCGCGGTGATCGGGCGCTTGACCGAGACCGGGCGGCTCGTGCTGCGCATGGGCGGCGCCATCGCCGCCGAAATTCCGGTGGGCCCGCTCGTCACCGAGGCGCCGCTCTACGACCGGCCGACTGCAACGCCGCCCGCCTTGCGCGCGCTCGCGCCCGCAGACGTGCCGGCGCGCGATCCGATCGAGGCGCTGAGGATTCTCATCGGCTGTCCCGACCTGGCGTCAAAACGCTGGATCTGGGAGCAGTACGATCACCTGGTCATGGGCCAGACCGTGCAGCGGCCGGGCGGCGACGCCGCCGTGGTGCGGCTGCCGAACGGCACGAAGGCGCTGGCGCTCGCGACCGACTGCACGCCGCGCTATTGCCAGGCCGATCCGCGAACGGGCGGGGCGCAGGCGGTGGCCGAGAGCTGGCGCAACCTCACGGCCGTAGGCGCGCTGCCGCTCGCCATCACCGACAACATGAATTTCGGCAATCCCGAGCGGCCTGAGATCATGGGCCAGTTCGCCCTTGCCATCGAGGGCATGCGCGAGGCCTGCCTCGCGCTCGATTACCCGGTCGTGTCGGGGAATGTCTCTTTCTATAACGAGACCGAGGGGCGCGGCATCTGGCCTACGCCCGTGGTGGGCGGCGTCGGCCTTCTGGACGACGCGACGCGCGCCGTGAGCCTTTCGTTGAAACGCCCGGGCGAGGCGATCCTGCTGATCGGCGAGACGCGCGGCGCCTTGGGTGCATCGCTTTATTTGCGCGAGGTGCTGGGGCGCGAGGAAGGATCGCCGCCGCCGGTCGATCTCGCCGAGGAGCGCCGCAACGGCGATTTCGTGCGCACCGAGATCGCTCAGGGCCGGGTCAGCGCCTGCCACGACCTGTCGGACGGCGGGTTGTTGGTGGCGCTCGCCGAAATGGCGATGGCGGGCGGCATCGGGGCCGAGATCGCGCTTCCCGCCGCGATCCCGGCGCATGCCTATCTCTTTGGCGAGGACCAGGCCCGTTACCTATTGGTTACCGGAAAACCCGAGGAGGTCGCGCGGGCTGCGGCGCGGGCCGGAGTCGTGGTCACGCGGCTCGGGTTAACGGGCGGGGATGCGTTGACAGTGGCAGGCGCCGGTGCCATATCCGTCGCGGAGTTGCGGCGGATCAACGAGGCTTGGCTTCCGGCCTATATGGGGGCCTGACCCGTCGCCCGGAGGCAGCATGGCGATCGATGCCGGCGAGATCGAGAGGCTCATCAAAGAAGGGCTTCCCGACGCGCGCGTGACGATCGAGGACCTGCGCGGCGACGGCGATCACTACGCCGCGCTCGTCGTTTCATCCGCCTTCAAGGGCAAGTCCCGCGTGCAACAGCATCAGATGGTATATCAGGCACTGCAGGGCCGCATGGGCAACGAGCTTCATGCGCTGGCGCTGCAGACGAGCCTGCCAGAGGACTGAAGCAGAGGATTCCTCCCATGACCGACGCTACCGTCATCAACCGCATCAAGCAGGACATCACCGATCATCCGGTTGTGCTCTACATGAAGGGGACGCCGGTCTTTCCGCAATGCGGATTCTCGGCGGCGGTGGTGCAGATCCTGACCCAACTCGGCATCAAGTTCAAAGGCATCGACGTCCTGTCCGATCCCGCCGTGCGCCAGGGCATCAAGGATTTCTCGAGCTGGCCGACCGTGCCGCAGCTCTATGTGAAGGGCGAGTTCGTCGGCGGCTGCGACATCATCCGCGAGATGCACGAGGCGGGCGAGCTCAAGGACCTGTTCGAGGAAAAGGGCATTTCGGTCCGCGCGTAAGGCGCGCGTTCCGTTCCCACCTTCCCGTAGCCGTCGCCCGCGGGCTTGTTCCGGGGGTGCCGTGGGATGTCATGGCGGATCCGTCGCCTTGGGCGGCGTGATGAGCACGCGGTCGACACGGCGCCCGTCCATGGTGACCACCTCGAACCCATAGCCGTCGACCTCGACGCGGTCGCCGACCGAAGGGATGCGGTTGATGCGCGCCATGACGAAGCCGCCGAGCGTGTGGAAATCGCCGCTCTCGGCGCCGGGGATGACGGCCAGTCCGGTCAGGTCGCGCACCTCGTCGATCGGCAGCATGCCATCGACCATCCACGAGCCGTCCTCGCGCCGCACCACCGCGGCGTCGCCCTCCTCGCCCGGGATGACGATGTCGCCGACCAGCGTCTGGAGGATGTCGTGCAAGGTCAGCACGCCCTCGAAATCGCCGTACTCGTCGACCACGAGCGCCATCGGCTCTCCGCGCTTGCGGAACAGTTCGAGCGCGCGCAGCGCCGTCAGCGTGTCCGGCATGTAGAGCGCCGGCCGCGCCGTGCCGCGGATGTCGAATGGCCGCCCCGCCAGCATCTGCGTCAGCAGATCCTTGACCTGGACGATGCCGACCACCTGGTGCGTCGGCCCCTCGACCACGGGAAAGCGCGAATAGTGGCTGTCGTGGATCTTGCGGCGGTTCTCCGCCTCGTCGTCGGCGAGGTCGAGCCATTCAACCTGGGTGCGCGGCGTCATCATCGCGCCGATGCGGCGGTCGCCCATGCGCAGCGCCATCTGCACGATCGCCGTCTCGCCGGCCTCGAAGTGGCCGGCCGCGGTCGCCTCGCGCAGCATGAGGGTGATCTCCTCCTCCGTCACCGGCGCCGGCTGCGCGCCGCGCATCGGCACAAGCTTGAGGACGAGATTGCTCGACGCGCTCAACAGCCATTCGACCGGGGCGATGACGCGGGCGAGCCCGCGCAACACGCCCGCGAGCCGCGACGCGATCATCTCGGGCCGGCCGAGCGCGATCCGCTTCGGCACCAGCTCGCCGAGGATGAGCGTCAAGTACGATATGACGAGCACGACGATCGCGAAGCTGAGCGAGGTGGAGTAGGCCTCCCAGCCGGGAATCCGGCGCAGCTCGTGCGCCACCGAATCGGCGAACGTCGCGCCGCCGAACACGCTCGCCAGCACGCCGATCACGGTGATGCCGACCTGCACGGTCGAAAGGAAGCGGCTGGGATCGCGTTTGAGCTCGAGCGCCGCCTTGGCGCCACTGCGCCCGATCGCGGCGGCGTGCTCGAGCCGGGCGGGCCGGGACGAGATCACCGCCATCTCGGCAAGCGCGAAGAAGCCGTTGAGGAGGATGAGCAGCAGGATGACGGCGAGTTGCAGCCACAGCATGGCGGCCCCCGGCTGATTTTTGCGCGCCGCAGCAGCATAGCGGTTTTGCGCCCTGCCCTCACCCGGCCTCGGGCACGAGCCGCCGCCGGGCCAATCCCCAGGCTATGGCCGCGCCCGCGAATTCGGCGGTGGCACCCACCGCGAGCGCGGGCCCAAGCCCCGCCGACATGCCGCCCAGCGCCGCGAACACGGTGCCCTCCACCGCGACGCCGAGCGCTGCGCCCACCATGCGCGCCGTGTTGGCAAGGCCGGACGCGGTGCCCGAGCGCGCCTCGCTGAGGCTCGACACCGCCTCGGTCATCACCGGGCCGGTATTGAGGCCGAGGCCCACCCCGACCACGGTTAGCGCCAGTTCGATCGGCAGAAGCCGCATTCCCGGCACGGCGAACACCAAGCCCACGAGCCCGAGCCCCATGAAGCTCATGCCCGCAATCATCATGGCGCGGCGTCCGACCCGTGCGGCAAGCGGACCGGATGCGCTCGACACCGCCAAGAACGTCACCGAGAGCGGCAGCAGCTCGGCCCCTGCCGCGAACACGCTGTCGCCGCGCGCGAGTTGCAGATAAAGCGGCAGGAGGAACAGCATGCCGTACATGCCGAACGTCATGCAGGAAGCGACCGCCATCGAATTGGCAAGGCGCGGGCGCGCCAGAAGATCGAGCGGCACCATCGCGCCCAGCGTGCGCCGCTCGACGGCGACGAAGGTCAGGCTCGCTGCGACGAAGACCGCGCCCATTGCAAGCGATGGCGCGCCAAGCCAGCCCCAGCGCGGCCCCTCGATCGCCAGCGTCGTCAGCGCACCGAGCGCGATGATCCCAGAGACTCTGTCCCGGCAGATCGAGGCGGCGTCCCTCGGGATCGCTCGACTCCGGAACCGACGTCCAGGCGAGGCCGAGCCCCAATGCGCTCACCGGCACGATCATCAGGAAGATGCTGCGCCAGCCGGCGAACTCGACGAGCCAGCCGCCGATCGTGGGACCCAATGCGAAGGCGAGCCCGTTGCATCCGGCCCAAAATCCGATCGCGCGCCCGCGCCGCGGCCCGTCGGGATATGCGACGGCGAGGATCGCGAGCGACGTCGGCACCGAGAGCGCGGCGCCCAGGCCCGAAACCGCGCGGCCGGCAATGAGGAGGCCCGGCCCCGGCGCGAAGCCGCTCGCGGCCGAGCCCAAGACGAACAGCGCGAAGCCCGCGATCAGCACGCGCCGCCGCCCGTAAAGATCCCCCAGCGTGCCGCCGGTCAGCAAAAAGCTCGCATAGGCGACGTTGTAGGAATCGACCACCGCCTGCAGTCCGGCGACGCCGATCTGGAGATCGTCGTCCATGCGCCTGAGCGCCAAGGTCACGACCGATGTGTCGATCTGCGCCGTGAGGCAGCCGAGACAGGTGACGAACAGGATGAGCGGCGCCGCAACAGGCGCCCTGTCGCTTCGGGCCGATGACATCGCGGCATTGTTCCCCGAAAGAGGGCGCGATAGCCATCGCCAATGGCCCGGTCGCGACCGAAGCATTTCGGGATGCCGTGCGTCCTTCGACTTTGCCCCTTCGGGGCTTCGCTCAGCGACTGTGTTGCGCGTCAAGCGGTTTGCCATGGCTTACGGTCTCTCAGGATTGCATTCAAGATGGTGAGGAGCTTGCGCATGCAGGCGACCATGACGACCATCTTCGGCTTGCCTTTGGCGAGCAGCCTCTGGCGGAAGGCGCGGATGGTGGGGTTATGACGGACCGCCGACATGGTGGCGACAAAGAGGGCGGCGCGGACGTCCGGCCGGCCGCCGCCGATGAAGGACTTGCCGTGCCAACGACCCGACTGGCGGGTGAAGGGCGCGACGCCGACCAGGCTGGCGATCTTGCGGCGATCGAGCGTGCCAAGCTCGGGCAGTTCGGCGATAAGCGTGCGGGCGGTAATGTCGCCGACGCTTGGCACCGAGGCGAGGAGATTCTCCGTCTCGCGCCAGGCCGGCGAGCCGCGCACGGTGGTGCCGATGTCCTGGTCGAGCGCCGCGAGCTCCTTCTCGAGCACGCGGATCACCCGCTCGCAGCTCCGCTTGAGCCGCTTCGGCAGGCGCGCCGCGCGCTGGCGCTCGGCCACCATCATGACGATGATCTGCCGCCGGCGCGTGACCAAATCGGCCAGCGCCTGCGTGTCCTCGTCCGGGAGCGGCCGCGGCTCCGGATGCGTCGCCTCGGCGAACCGGGCGATCACCTCGGCATCGATCGCGTCGGTCTTCGCCCGCCGGCCGAGCGCCTGCGCGTAGTGACGCACCTGCGCCGGGTTGACCACCGCCAGCGGCAGGCCGGCACCGCCAACCGCCGCGGCAACCGTCATCTCGAAGCCGCCGGTCGCCTCGACCGCGACCAGAAGCGGCTGAAGCGACCGCAGCCGATCGACCAAAGCCGCCAGTCCTTCGCCGTCGCGCGCGACGGCGAAGGTCTCCCCCGTTGGCCGCACATGCACGTCCAACCGGTCCTTCGATACATCGATGCCAACATACTTCGCGTCCATCGAAGCCCTGCCTTGCTTAACCGGGCTCGCGCTGCGGCCCACACGACTGTCCGGGTTCAATGGATCGGCAATGGGAGAGCCAGGCTGAGCGACGGGCTTCCTGGCCCCAGGATGAGCCGGTCTCCCCACTGCCACCGCACCCACCACTCTAGCCGATGCGGCCGCTTCCGACTTACAAGGATGAGGACTTTTCCTTTACCTCATCCTGGCGAAATCCTGGCGAAGCCTCAGCGCGAGTAGAACTCGATGACGAGACTGGGGTCCATCGGCACCGGATAGGGCACGTCGGTGGGCTTCGGCGCGCGCACGAACCGGCCCTTCATGGCGTCGTGATCGGCCTCGAGATAATCCGGCACGTCGCGCTCGGTGGATTTCACCGATTCGAGGATGACGGCCATCTGCTTCGAGCGCTCGCGCACCTCGATCGCATCGCCGTCCTTGACGAGGAATGACGGGATGTTGACGCGGCGGCCGTTGACGCGGATGTGGCCGTGATTGACGAACTGGCGCGCGGCAAACGGGGTCGGCGCGAATTTGAGGCGATAGACCACGCAATCGAGCCGGCGCTCCAGAAGCGCCACCAGGTTGTCGCCGGTGTCGCCCTTCCTGCGCCGCGCCTCCTCGTAGATGCGGCGGAACTGGCGCTCGCCGATATTGCCGTAATAGCCCTTGAGCTTCTGCTTCGCCATGAGCTGCGTGCCGAAGTCCGAGGGCTTCTTGCGGCGCTGCCCGTGCTGGCCGGGACCGTAGTCGCGGTTGCGATTGAGCGGGCTCTTGCTGCGGCCCCAGAGATTGACCCCAAGGCGGCGATTGATCTTGTACTTAGACCCGGTGCGATTGACGCTCATGCCTCGTCCATCGTTGTTGTCCCAATAGTCTCGCACGGTCCGTCGCCGGAGAGCGAGCGGGGCGAAGGCCGCCCACATTCTTGGGAATGAAGCGGCGGACTATAGGGGCAGCGCAGGGGAAGTCAATGGGAGCCGCCGGCCGACGGCTTCCGCCGCCGCGGCCCGGCGAAGGACGTAACCACGCCGTGCAGCGTGCGCAGCTCCTGTTCGGTGCATTCCGCGCGCTGGAACAGGTTGCGCAGGTTTCGCACCATGCTCGGGCGCTTTTCCGCATCGCGCATGAAGCCGTTGCGGTCGAGTTCCTCCTCCAAATGCTCGAAGAAGCGGATAAGGCGCTCCTTCTGCGCCGGCTTGGAGTGGCCGGTCACGAGGCGCGAGGGCGCCGTGCCGTCGCCGGCCGTGAACCACTCGTAGCCCACGAGCAGCACCGCCTGCGCCAGATTGAGCGACGAGAAGGCGGGGTTGAGCGGCACGTTCAGCACCGTATCGGCGAGCGCGATGTGCTCGTTCAGAAGCCCGGTGCGCTCCGGCCCGAACAGGATGGCGCAGGCCTCGCCCGCCGCCATGAATGCTCGGATCTCGGATGCCGCTTCGCGCGGCGTCACGATGCGCTTCACCATGTAGCGGTCGCGCGCGGTCGTGGCATAGACGCGGCCGAATCCGGCGATCGCGTCCTCGACGCGCTCGTAGAGCCGGGCCTTGTCGAGCACGGGGTCGGCGCCGCTTGCCGCGGCCTGCGCCTTCTTGCTGGGCCAGCCGTCGCGCGGCCGGACGAGGCGCAGATCGGTCAGGCCGCAATTGTACATGGCGCGCGCGGCGGTGCCGATATTCTCGCCCAATTGCGGCTCGATCAGGACGATGGCGGGGCCGCCCGAGAGTTTCTGGCGGCGGCGGTCGGTGCCGGCCACGGTTCAGGCGGTCCGGCCGGAGCGGAAGAGCCGGTAGGTCAGGCTGTCGTGCAAGGCGTTGTAGGAGGCGTCGATCACGTTGGTGGAGACGCCGACCGTGGACCACACTTCATGTTCGCCCGCGGTCTCGATCATGACGCGTGTCACGGCGCCGGTTCCGTCCTGCGGCGTCAGGATGCGGACCTTGTAATCGGTGAGGCGGATGCCGTCGAGTTCGGGGAAGCTTTCGATCAAGGCCTTGCGCAGCGCCGCGTCGAGCGCGTTGACCGGGCCGTTTCCTTCGGCCACGGTCATGATCTGCCGGCCCGCGATAGTCACCTTGATGGTCGCCTCGCTCAAGGTGACGAGCTCGCCGCGCGCGTTCCAGCGCCGCTCGTCGAGGACGCGAAAACTTTGCAGGCGAAAATATTCCGGCACGGTGCCGAGCGTGCGCCGCGCCAACAACTCGAAGCTCGCCTCGGCGCCGTCATAGGCATAGCCCGCGAACTCGCGCGATTTCACCTCGTCGAGAAGAGCGCCGAGCTTCGGGTGGTCGGGATCGACGGCGATGTCGAGCTCCCTGAGCCGCGCCAGCAGATTGGCCTTGCCGGCCTGGTCGGACACGACGACGTGGCGGCGGTTGCCCACGAGCGCCGGATCGATGTGCTCGTAGGAGCGCGGGTCTTTTTCGACCGCGGAGACGTGCAGGCCGCCTTTGTGCGCGAAGGCCGCCTCGCCGACATAGGGCGCGTGCCGGTCGGGCGCGCGGTTGAGGCGCTCGTCGAGGAAGCGCGAGACATGCGTCAGGCGCTTCATGCCCGCTTCGTCGACGCCGGTGCGGTAGCCCAGTTTCAGCGCGAGATTGGGGATGAGCGTCACGAGGTTGGCATTGCCGCAGCGCTCGCCGAGGCCGTTGAGCGTGCCCTGGATCTGGCGCGCGCCGGCGCGCAACGCTGCCAGGGAATTGGCAACCGCGTTGCCGGTGTCATTGTGGCAATGGATGCCGATTTTCTCCGCCGGCACGGTCTTGGCAGCGGCTCCGACGATGCGCTCCACTTCGTCGGGCAGCGTGCCGCCGTTGGTGTCGCACAGCACGAGCCAGCGCGCGCCGGCATCGTGCGCCGCCGCAAGGCACTCGAGCGCGAAGCCGGGATTGGCCTTGAAGCCGTCGAAGAAATGTTCGGCATCGAACATCACCTCGGCTACGCGCGAGACGGCGTGCGCTACGGACTCGCCGATCATCGCCACGTTCTCCTCGAGGCTCACGCCCAAGGCCACCTGGGCGTGGAAATCCCAGGTCTTGCCCACGAGCGTCGCGACCTTGGCCCCGCTGCCGAGGACGGCGGCGAGGCCCGGATCGTTGGCCGCGCTGCGCCCGCTCCGCCGCGTCATGCCGAAAGCCGTCACGCGCGCATGGGAGAGCGTGGGCTGCCTGGCGAAGAAGGCGTCGTCGGTCGGATTGGCGCCGGGCCAGCCGCCCTCGATGTAGTCGATGCCGAGCAGGTCCAGCTCGCGCGCGATCGCGATCTTGTCGGGCACGCCGAAATCGACGCCCTGCGTCTGCGCCCCGTCGCGCAGCGTCGTGTCGTAGAGATAGATCCGCTCGCCGGTCATCGCGAAGTCCGGTTCATGCCCCGTTTTTGCGCGTAACTCACTGTCGTGCAACCGATTTCGGAGGCTAAAGCGAGACGAGACCGACACCGAGCGCGCGCGCCGCCGCGAGGAGACGGTCGTCGTAGCTGGCAAGCTCGACCGATTGCCCGCGCGCGCGCAGAAATTCGATCGACGCCAAATGCAGCGCGTCGAGCGTGCGAACCGGCACCGGAAAAGGCTCGACGGCGCGGGCGAGGACGATTGGCACAAGTTCGACCAGCGCAACGCGACCAACCAGCGCGCGCACCTCCTCGCCGTGCGAACGCGCGAGTCTGCGGAGGTGAATGCGCGTCCATACCTCGTATTCGAGGAGCCGGCTCGCGACCAATTCCTCCTGCCAGAGGGACGCCGGCGGTACACGATCTTCCGACAGCAAATGCGCGAGTGCCACCGAACTATCGAGATAGATCACCGATCGTCCCGATCGTCGCGCAATTCCTGCATGAGCTCGCGAAACCGCATCATGGGCTTGCGCGAAGGCACGCCACGCCCGCCGAGCGCGGGCGGCGTTATCAACCCCTCGCGCACGGCATCGGCGAGCAGCGCGTCGCCGACAATCTGGCTGCGCCCCGGCTGCGGCGGCACGAGTTCGGCCACAACCCTGTCGCGATCCGTCACCAGCACGGTCTCGCCCCGAGCCGCGAGCCGCACGTACTCGCTCAACCGGTTCTTCAGGATTTTCAAGCCGACCGCGCGCATGGGCACAAAGTAGCTACCGGTAGCTACTTTTTCAAGCCCGGCCCTACCCCGCCCTTCGCCACGTGGTGCCGCCCGGCCCGTCCTCCAGAACGACGCCGCGGATGGCGAGCGCGGCGCGGATGCGGTCGGCCTCGGCGAAGTCGCGCGCTGCGCGCGCGGCGTTGCGCGCCGCCACGAGCGCTTCGATCTCGGAGGATTCGGCATCGCCCTTGAGCCAGGATTCAGGCTCCTGCTGCAACAGGCCCAAAAGCGCGCCGCTTGCGACGAGCGCCGCTTTGAGGGGCGCACGGTCCGGGCCATCGGCCTTGTTGAGGTCGGCCAGAAGCTCGTGCAAGGAGGCCAGGGCCAGGGGCGTGTTGAGGTCGTCGTCGAGCGCGGTTTTTACACGCGGGTCCGGCGCGGAAGCTGCGGGCGTGCCGCCGGGCCGGAGCGCCAGGTAGAAACGATCGAGCGCGTGGCGCGCTTGAGTCAATCGCTCGTCGGTCCAGTCGAGCGGATCGCGGTAGTGCGCGGTCAGGATGGCGTAGCGTGCGGCCTCGCCCGGCGCGGCGGCGAGCACGTCGCGGATCGTGACGAAATTGCCTTCGGACTTCGCCATCTTCTCGCCATTGACGGTGACGAAGCCGTTATGGAGCCAGTAGCGCGCCAACGGCTTGCCGTCGTGCGCTGCGACGCTCTGCGCGATCTCGTTCTCGTGGTGCGGAAATATCAAGTCGAGCCCGCCGCCGTGAATGTCGAAAGTCTCGCCGAGAAGCGCCTCGCCCATCGCCGAGCATTCGATGTGCCAGCCGGGGCGCCCGCGGCCCCACGGGCTCTCCCAGCCCGGCAGATCGTCGGGCGACGGCTTCCATAGCACGAAGTCGGCCGGATCGCGCTTGTAGGGCGCCACCTCGACGCGCGCGCCGGCGATGAGCTCGCCGCGCGAGCGGCGCGACAGGCGGCCATAATCCGCAACGCTTCCGACCGCGAACAGCACGTGGTGATCCGCCTCGTAGGCATGGCCCTTGGCGATGAGGCGCTCGATCATCGCGATCATGCCGGCGATGTAGTCGGTCGCGCGCGGCTCGGCGTCGGGCGGCAGCGCCAGGAGCGCGTCGGCGTCGGCGTGGAATTCCTTTGCCGTGCGCTCGGTCAGTTCGCGGATGGAGATGCCGCCGGATTTGGCGGCGGCGTTGATCTTGTCGTCGACGTCGGTGATGTTGCGGACATAGCGCACGTGGGCCCGCCCATAGGACGCGCGCAGCAGCCGGTAGAGCACATCGAACACGATGACGGGCCGTGCATTGCCGATATGCGGCAGGTCATAGACCGTGGGCCCGCACACATACATGCGCACGTTCGCCGGATCGAGCGGCGCGAATTCCTCCTTGCGCCGGCTGAGCGTGTTGTAGAGCAGGAGCACGAGGGCTCAGCCGGGCTGCGGCGCGGGCGCGCGCGGCGTCTCGCCGGGCTCGACTATCGGGGCGGCGCCTTCGTCCTGAAAAGTATTGGTGATGGGATAGCGGCGGTCGCGGCCAAAAGCGCGGCGCGTGACCTTGACGCCGGGCGGGGCCTGGCGGCGCTTGTATTCGGCGCGGTCGAGCATGCGCCAGACCATGCGCACCGTCGCCTCGTCGTGGCCGCGCTGGGCGATCTCGGCGACCGTCATCTCGCGCTCGATGAGGCATTGCAGGATGTCGTCGAGCGTCGCGTAGGGCGGCAGCGTGTCCTCGTCCTTCTGGTTGGGCTTCAATTCCGCGGACGGCGGCTTCGTTATGACGCGCTCGGGCATGACGCGGCCCGAGGGTCCGAGCAGGCCCGGCGTGCGGTGCTGGTTGCGCCAGCGCGAAAGCTCGAACACCGCCATCTTGTACACGTCCTTCAGCACCGCGTAGCCGCCGCACATGTCGCCATAGAGCGTGGCATAGCCCGCCGACATCTCCGACTTGTTGCCGGTCGAGAGCACCATCCAGCCGAATTTGTTGGACAGCGCCATGAGCGTCATGCCGCGGGCGCGCGACTGGATGTTCTCCTCGGTGATGTCGGGCGCGCGGCCGTCGAAGGACGGCTCCAGCATGTCGCCGAAGGCGCGCATCGCCGGGCCGATGTCGATCGTGCGCAGCTCGGCCCCCAGAAATTCCGCGACGAGTGCCGCATCCTCGAGGCTTTCGCGCGAGGTATAGGGCGACGGCATCATCACGCAATGAACCTGGCCGGCGCCCAAGGCGTCCGCTGCGAGCGCCGCCGTCAGCGCCGAATCGACGCCGCCCGAAAGGCCGAGCACCACGCCGGGGAAGCGGTTCTTCCGCACATAGTCGCGCAAGCCCAGCACGAGCGCCTCGTACAGCGCCTCCACACCTTCCGACGGCGGCACGAGCGGGCCCTCATCGACGGTCCAGCCATCGCCGTCGCGCCGCCATTCCGACAGCACCAGCGCCTCGCGCCAGCACGGCGCCTGCAGCTTCAGCGCGTACGATGCGTCGAGCGCGAACGAGGCGCCGTCGAACACCAGTTCGTCCTGGCCGCCCATCTGGTTCACGTAGAGCAGCGGCAGGCCGCTTTCCTTGATGCGCTCGACCGCGAGCGCGATGCGCTCGTCGCGCTTGTCGGTCTCGAACGGCGAGCCGTTGATGACGATGAGCAGCTCGGCGCCCGATTCGCTCAAGGTCTCGGTCGCATCGACCGACCACATGTCCTCGCACACCATGACGCCGAGCCGCACGCCGCGGAACGGGATGGGACCGGGGCACGGGCCGGCCGCGAACACGCGCTTCTCGTCGAACACGCCGTAATTGGGCAGATCGTGCTTGAAGCGCAGCGCCGCGATCTTGCCGCCCTCGGCCAGCACCGCGGCGTTATAGAGCTTGCCGTCCTGACGCCACGGGCTGCCGAAGAGAACGGCCGGGCCCGACGCCGTCTCGCGCGCGAATTCCAGCGCCGCCCCCTGGCAGGACGCGACGAAGGCCGGCTTCAGCACCAGATCCTCGGGCGGATATCCCGCGACGAAAAGCTCCGACGCGACCACGAGATCGGCGCCGAGGCGCGCGGCCTCATCGCGCGCGGCGCGCAGCTTCGCGACGTTGCCGGCAATGTCGCCCACGGTCGGATTGAGCTGGGCGATCGCGATCGAAAGGCGGTCGGTCATTCCCCGCCGAAGGTAGGAAGGCGCCGGCGAGTCGTCAAATAGCAGCTAGCGCTGCTCGAGCACCAGCAATCCCGTCGCGGTGTTGGAAATGGGGATGTGGTAGTTGCGGTGGATTTCCTTCACGTCGTCGCCGAGGGCGCCGCGCATGGCGAGCCAGTTGACGAGCTCGACCCCCTGCGCGCCCGCGAGCTCGACGAGGTCGAGCACCGAGTATTCGGTCAAATGCTCTGGCTCGTGCGGCAAGGCGCCCAGGCACATGAGGTCGAATTCCTTGTTGATGAATCCCGCCCGCGTGCCGTCGAGCTGATGCGACAGGCCGCCGGTGCCGATCACCACCACCTTCACATCCTCCTCGTACGACCGGATCGCGCGGCCCAGCGCCTGGCCGAGCTTGAAGCAGCGGTCGGGCGACGGCAGCGGATGCTGCACCGTGTTGACGGCGATCGGTATCGTGCGCACCGGCCACGGGCCGCCGCCCGGCCAGAACAGCGCCATCGGGATGGTGAAGGCGTGATCGACCAGCATCTCCTGGCACGTCGTCACGTCGAATTCCTCGGCGACGAGGCTTTCGATCACATGCCAGGAAAAATCCGTGTCGCCGGCGAACGGGCGCGAGACCGGCAGGCCCCAGCCCTCGTCGGCATGGCGGTACTCCGCCGCCGCGCCCACGGCAAAGGTCGGCAGCTTGTCGAGAAAGAAATTGAGGCCGTGGTCGTTGTAGATCACCACGGCGATGTCGGGTTTCTGGCGCTCGAGCCAAGCTCGCGCCGGCGGGAATCCATCGAAGAACGGGCGCCAATAGGGCTCCCCCTGCAATCCCTTGGCTATCGCCAGGCCGATCGAGGGGATATGCGAGGTGGCGAGGCCGCCGACGATCCGCGCCATGTCAGGCCCCCGCCGCTTGGAGTTTCGCCTTGAAATCGCTGACGCTCATGCCGGTCTGCTGCGCGCCGATGTCCTGGACGCCCAAGCCGAAAATGCCGGCGAGCTTCGCCAGATAATAGATGTTCCCGCCGGCAGCGATCATGGCGAGCACGTCGCGGCGGCCAACGGCGTCGCGCTGCTCGGGCGAGAGCCCGAATTTTTGGCAATACCCCTCCTCGTCGGCAACGAAGGCAGCCCGGTTTTCCGCGCTGTTGAAGGAGAAGCACATCTTGTTCAGGGCATAGCCCTTGGCCGCCGCAACGCCATCGAAGATGGGCGTGCCGGGGATTTCGCGGTGTTGGTCTTTCATGCCCCCATTGCTAGCGCCGGCGGGGCTTGCGGGCTTTGAGATGGATCAAATGCCATTACCGCGCCGGCTTGCGCAAACCCATGCGCTCGAGGCGCGGGATCACTTCCTGGGCGAAATACGGGAGTTCGTCGTTGTAGCTGACCAAGCTGAAGCAGAAGCCGTCGAAGCCCGCCTCGGTGAGCTTCAGCAATTCGCCGGCGACGGCGTCGGGATCGCCCACGGCCAGCAGGCCGCCATAGCCCGCGCCATAGCGCGAGCGCATCCTCTCGATCTGGTCGCGCGTCATGGCGCGCTGGTTGGCGGGGTCGAGATAGAGGCTGAACATGCGGTCGATCGCGCCGTCGTCGCGGTTTTCGACGGCGAAGTGGCGGAAATACTCGTCCGCCTCCTTTTGCGTCGGGCGGCACACGATGGCGCCCGAGGTGAAGACCTGCACCTCGGCGCCGCGCCGGCGCGCCCATTCCCGCGCCTCGAGGATGCGCTCCTTCGCCTTGTCGAGAACGTGCGGCTGATCGAACACCATGTCGCAATTATCGGCGCCGAATTTTCGGCCCGTCGCCGAATTGCCGGCATTCATCAGGATCGGGCGCTGCCCGCCCCACGGAGGCGGCCGGCCCTGGACGCCTTTGAGGCGGTAATAGCGGCCCGCATAATCGAACGGCTCCTGCTCGGCCCAGATGCGGGTGATGATGTCGAGCCATTCCATGCCGCGGGCATAGCGGTCGTCGTGCACGTCCTGGTCGAGCCCGAACATGTCGAACTCGTCCTGGTTCCAGCCGCACACGATGTTGAGGCCAAAGCGCCCCTGCCCGATATGGTCGGCCGTGACGATCTGTTTGGCCGCGAGGACCGGCGGAAAGATCGGCACATGCACGGTGCCGAACACAGTGAGGCGCTTGGTCGCGGCAAGGAGGCCGCACGCCCAGGTGATGGTCTCGAACGTGGCGCCCTCGAAATTCGTCTCGCCGCCATAGCCCTTCCAGCGCCCGATCGGCACCATGCACTCGATGCCGATCGCGTCGGCGAGCCGGGCGAGGCGGACGTTTTCCTCGAAACTGTTGGCCCAGCGCTCGGGCACCTTGGTGGCGGCGCGCCCGCTCGAGCAGTTGGAGCCGAACACGGCGAGCTTGAAACGGTTGCCGCCGAACATGGTCGCGTTGCGAGGGGCCACGCGCGCGCTCCCTATTCGTTAACGAGGGGGCCCGCGTGGTCCCAGCTGTCGCCGTTGAAGGTCTGGAATTGCATCTTGCGGAAAATGTTGTAGTCGGTCGGCGTGGTGTTCGCCGTGATGCCGTCGAGAATCATCGGCACGCGCAGGCCGTTGAGGCTCGTCACCTGATGCATGATGTTCTCGCGCGTCAAATTGTCGCCCGCCGCCTTCAGCACCGCGACCATCATATGCGCGTCGATATAGCCGCCGGTCGCGGCCTGGCTGTCCTTGATGTTGACCTTGGTGTTGTATTTCTTGAACCAGGCGAAATATTCGACGATGTCGGGGTCGGAGGATAGGCGCGGATCGTTCGAATCCTTGGCGATCGCCGCGGAGAGCACGCCCTTCGAATTCTCGATGCCGGCCGGCCGCAGCACGGCGGCGATCGAGGAGATGACGGAGGGCACGAAGATTTTCGCCTTCCACCCGGCCTCGCGCGCGTTGCGGATCGCTTGGGCGGAGAATTTCTGGGTCGCGAACAGCGCCAGGATGTCGGCGTTCGATTGCTTCAGCGCGATGATCTGCGATTGCACCGACGGGTCGCTCGTCTCATAGCTTTGCTCGGCCACGATCGACAGGTTCTTCGGCAGCGCCTCCTTGAAGCCGCGCAGGAAATCCTTGCCGAAATCGTCGTTCTGAAGGAGCACGGCGACCTTCGATCCGGGCATCGTGCGCCCGAGATATTTCGCAAGCGCGCGCGCCTCCGCGTCGTAGCTCAAGGCGCCGCCGATCGACCAGGGCGACGCCATCGGATCGAAGAACAGCGAGGCGCCGGTGCCGAGGAACAACTGCGGCACCTTGCGGTCGTTGAGATATTTTCGGACGGCGAGCTGCGGCGGCGTGCCGACTGAGCCGATCATGGCGAGCACCTGGTCGCTCTCGACGAGGCGGCGCGTCGCCTCGACTGTCCTGGGCGGCGAGTAGCCGTCGTCGAGCGATATGAATTCGATCTTGCGCCCGTTGACGCCGCCCTCGTCGTTGATTTTGTCGAAATAGGCCGCGATCGATTTCGACACCGTGCTCGCCGCCGACACCGGGCCGCTATAGGGGCCGGTATTGCCGAGCTTGATCGAAGTGTCGGTGACGCCCGGCCCATAGGATTTCTGGGCCAGCGCCGGCATCGCAGCGAGCGCCGCGAGCAGGACGGCCGCCGCCGTGAGTTTGCGCATCGCTCCCCTCCCCTATCCTTATCGCTTCTTCATCAAAAATTCGCGCCCCGCCTTCACCAGCGGCTCGCCGTCATAGGCGACGATGTCGGATGTGGCGTAGGTCTCGGCCCAGATCTCGGGCAGATAGGAGCCGGTGCCGACCACGTCGATCGGCGCCTCGGCCACCGCCATGATGCGGCACTTGGCCGGGGTGAAGCCGGAGCTCGCAACGATCTTCACCGCGGAAAAACCTTCGCCATTGAGGCGCTGGCGCACGTGCCACAAGGCTGCCGCGGTGACGCCGGTGCCGACGAGATGGCGCAGTTCCTGCTCGGTGCGATAGCCCCGGATGGCGCGCGGCGCATGCTCCTCGAGGACGGCATAAGAGCGCGCGAGATCGAGCTCCTCGACATAGCGCCCGCCATGCGTGTCGATGCGGAAGGCCAATTTGCCCGCCGCCGCGAGATCGGGAAAGCGGCGGCAGACGGCAAGCGCATCGCTCACCTCGTGCCCGAAATAATCGACCAGCACGGTGAGATTCTCGTCGGGGAAGGTCTCGTGGAACATCTCGGCCGCGCGCAAGGTCGAGCCGGCATAGCCGATGAGCGCGTGCGGCATGGTGCCGCGGCCGTGCTCGTTGCCGAAGAAATGCGCGGTCGCGTCGGTGGCATTGCCGGTGAATCCCACGGCGCCCACCTCGCGCCGTGCCGCTGCCGAGCCCACGGATGCCGCATAGGCCATCATCTCGGCCATTTCCGCTCCGGCGCAATGGCGCGCATCCATCGCGAGAAAGGCGGTGCGCGGCAGATCGGCGCACATGGCATAGGCGTTGTAGGCGGCAACGCAGGGGGAGCCCAGCTTTTGCAGATAGACCGTCTCGAGATCAACCAGGTGATAGAGCGAGCCGGTGACATAGACCATCGGCTCGCCGGCGCCGACCCATTCGCCTTCCTTGTACATGAGCTCGATTTCTATGCGCGTGCCGCGCTCGCACGCGGTCGCTTCCAGAAACTCGACCATGAGGCGCGGCGTGCAGATGACCGGCCTGCGCATGAACAGCGCATAAGTCGCCGCGCGGTCGCCATAGCGGCGCACGATCTCCTTGGTGCGCAGGAAATAGGTGTCGGTGAGACGGCGCAGTCCTTCGGGATCGAGCGGCATGGCGGCGCGCCAGCGCCAGCTCAGGACGCCGCCGCGGCCGCCCGCCGCCGCGTCTCGCCCACGCGCCGGCGCTTCAGAGCCTCGGCGATGAGGAAGGCGAGCTCCAGCGCCTGGCTCGCATTGAGACGCGGGTCGCAATGCGTGTGATAGCGGTCGGCAAGCCCGCTCTCGGTGATCGCCTGGGCGCCGCCGATGCACTCGGTGACGTCCTGCCCCGTCATCTCGACATGGATGCCGCCGGCATAACTCCCCTCGGCATCGTGCACGGCGAAAAAACCCTTCACCTCGGCGAGGATGCGGTCGACCGCGCGGGTCTTGTAGCCGGTCGAGGACACCATCGTGTTGCCGTGCATCGGATCGCAGCACCACACCACGTTGCGCCCCTCGCGCGCCACGGCGCGAATGAGCGGCGCGAGCTTGGTCTCGACCTTGTCGGCGCCCATGCGCGCGATAAGCACGAGCCGCCCGGGCTCGTTCTCGGGATCGAGCCGCTCGATGAGGCGCAGGAGATCGGACGTGTCGAGCGTCGGCCCGCATTTGAGCCCGAGCGGATTCTTGACGCCGCGCAGGAACTCGACATGCGCGCCGTCATATTGCCGCGTGCGGTCGCCGATCCACAGCATGTGGGCCGACACGTCGTACCAGTCGCCGGTCGTCGAATCGACCCGCGTCATCGCTTCCTCGAACGGCAGCAGCAATGCCTCGTGCGAGGTGAAGAGATCGGTCTCGCGGATCTGCGGCGTCGTCTCCGACGTGAGGCCGCACGCCGCCATGAAGTCGAGCGTCTCGGTCAGGCGGTCGGCCAATTCGCGGTAGCGCTCGCCCGCCGGGCTTTGCGCGACAAAACCCTGGTTCCAGCTATGGACGCGGTGCAGGTCGGCATAGCCGCCCTGGGCAAAGGCGCGCAGCAGGTTCAAGGTCGCGGCCGATTGGCTGAAGGCCTGGATCATGCGCTTGGGATCGGGCCGGCGCGCCTCGGCGCTGAACTCCATGCCATTGATGCTGTCGCCGCGATAGGCCGGGAGCGTCACGCCGTTCTGCGTCTCGGTGTCGGAGGTGCGGGGCTTCGCGAACTGCCCGGCCATGCGGCTCACCTTCACCACCGGGCAGGCGGCGCCATAGGTCAGCACCACCGCCATCTGCAACAGCACGCGGAACGTGTCGCGGATGTTGTTGGGATGGAACTCGGCGAAGCTCTCGGCGCAGTCGCCGCCCTGGAGCAGGAAGGCGCGGCCGCGCGACACGTCGGCGAGCGCTGCCTTCAAGCGCCGCGCCTCGCCGGCGAAGACCAGGGGCGGGTAATTGCGCAGGGTATTCTCGACCGCCTTCACCGCGGCCTCGTCGGGATAATCCGGCGCCTGGCGTATCGGCTTTGCCCGCCAGCTGTCAGGAGTCCATCGCTCGGCCATGAGGTCCGTCCCGCGGGCCTCGCGCGCCCGCTTAAATTCTTCGGTCAACTGCCCAAGAAATAGCCGCTTTCCCGCGCGAACGCTAGACCGGGGCGGGCGGCGGCGGACGGCGGCCGCGGATCAGGTCCGCGGCCTTCTCGGCGATCGCGATCACCGCGGCATTGATGTTGCCGCCGACCAGATCCGGCATGACCGAGGCATCGACGACGCGCAGCCGCTCGACCCCGCGCACGCGCAGCTCGGCATCGACCACCGCGAGGGGGTCGGAATCCGGCCCCATCCGGCAGGTGCCGAGCGGATGGTGCGCGGTCGCGGCCGTCGCGCGGATGTGCGCGTCGAGCGCGGCGTCGCTGTCGTCGCCGGGGGCGGGCGCCATCTGCGCCGCGACGAACGGGCTGAGCGGCGCCCGGCTCGCCACCTCGCGCACGAGGCGCAAACCCTCGCGCAGCGTGCGCCAGTCCGCCTCGGCGCTGAGGAAATTCTGCTGCAAGCGCGGCGGCGCCAACGGATCGGCGCTTGCGAGCAGCACGCACCCGCGGCTTTGCGGCCGGAGCAGCACGGCGCGGAACGCGAAGCCGTCGGCAAAGGGCGGGCGCGGCGAGAAATAGGGGCGGGCGTCGGCCGAAGCGGCGCGGAACAGGATCTGGATGTCCGGCAGCGCTGTGCCGGCGTGCGTCTTCAGAAAAGCGGTCCAGCCGCTCGGCAGATTGGCGGCGAGCCCGGTACCTACGAACCAGGCGCGGCCCAGCTCGAGGGCGAGGCGGTCGGCCCGCAGGACGCGCGCGAACGGCCCCGCCTCGCGCCGGCGATACTCGACCGCGGCGGAGATGTGGTCCTGCAAATTTTTCCCGACGCCCGGAAGCGCGGCCGCGACTGCGATGCCGTGCTCGGCGAGCGCGGCGGGATCGCCGACGCCCGAGAGCATGAGAAGCTGCGGCGAATTGACGACCCCGCCGGCGAGGATGACCTCGCGCTCGGCGCGCGCGACGATGCGCTCGCAGCCGGCGAGATATTCGACGCCGATCGCCCGGTCCTGCTCGATCACGATGCGCGCCGCGTGCGCCCCCACCGCGACCGCGAGATTGCGCCGCGCGAGCGCGGGCTGCAGGTACGCGACCGCGGCGCTGCAGCGCCTGCCGCGGCGGATCGTGTGCTGTAGCAGCGCGAAGCCCTCCTGGCACGCGCCGTTATAGTCGTCGGTGCGCGGAAACCCCGCCGCCGCGCCCGCTTCAAGACACGCCGCGACGAGCGGGTCGTCATAGCGCGCGAGCCCGGTCGCGAGCGGGCCGCCGGCGCCGCGATAGTCGTTGGCGCCGCCCTCCCACGATTCCTGGCGCCGGAAATAAGGCAGGAGCCGCGCATAGGACCAGTGCGGTAGGCCCATCTCGGCCCAGCGGTCGTAATCGCTGCGATGGCCGCGCACATAGGCCATGGCGTTGATCGACGACGAGCCGCCGATCACCTTGCCGCGCGCGCATTCGATGCGGCGGAAGTCGAGCGCGGGCTCGGGCTCGGTGAAATACATCCAGTCGTGGAGCCGCCGCTCGAGGATGCGGCCCCAGCCCAAAGGCAGGGCGATCAAGGGATCGCGGTCCCAGCCGCCCGCCTCGAGCAGGAGCACGCGCGTCACCCCGTCCTCGGAGAGACGGTGCGCGAGCGTGCAGCCGGCCGAGCCCGCGCCGACGATGACGAAGTCATAGGATTTCGCGCCGCCGGCCATGGCGCGTCATTAGAGCATTTTGCGCGAACCGGGAACGGCTCCGGTGCGTCCTTCGACTACGCCCCTACGGGGCTCCGCTCAAGGATGAGAAATTTTCCTAATGCCATCGCCACACTTGGCAGTTCAGAACTGCTTGGTGAATCCGAGCTGGAACTGGATGCGGTGGAAGCGGTCGAGCGGGATGTTCGAGAAATTGTCGGTGTAGAGGAGCGTCGCGACCGGGCTGAAGCCAAAGAAATTCCAGTCGCGCTTGTAGGCGGATATTTTCGCGGCGTAGAGACGGTCGGTGCGGCGCGTCAGGAAGAACGGATCGATGCCGGAATATTTCGAGATGCGCACGTCCGGCTGGACATAGGCGGTGATGCCCCAGGGAAATTCGAACTGCACGCCGATGCCGGCGTGCCAGTACCAGAATTCCCACGGATCGAACTCGGCCGATTCGTAGCCGACGCCGCCGATGAAGCGCACCAGCGTGCGCGGGTTGAAGTAGTAGGTCAAAAAATTGCCCTGCTCGAAGCTGTAGCCGTTCATGTACTGCGCCGAATGGAAGGAATCGCTCAAGCCCTCGAGGTATGACGAGAGCTGCAATTGCCGCGTGAGGTTGTAGTCGCCCTCGAGCCTTCCGCCGGCGTTCTCCATGTAGGGATCGTCGCCGTACCATTGCTTGCCGACGACGCCGAGCACGCTCACGTCGCCTTTCGCGAAAAGCCACTGCGGCCCGACCGAGGCGCGGCCGACGATGTTGTCGAACTGGCTGTGGCCGGGATAGAGCGCGCTCGCTTCGATGGCGCCGGTGCGCAGCCGCACGGTAGGTGCCAGGTCCGTGAAGACTTCGCCGCCGAGCGTGGTGACGACGCCGACGCCCGATTTCTGCACCGAGTTCTGGCTCAGGGTGAAGGGGAGGCCGAAGATGGTGACGTGGTTGCTTGCGGCCGCGGCATTGATGTTGCTGTCGGGCGCCACCGAAAGGTTCACGTTGTAGGTGTAGTGCTTGCGCGACTGGATGGCGGCGAGATAGTGGCCGATAGTGTCGACGACCGTATCGGGGATGCCGGGCTGGGCCAGCGCCAGGCGAAAATTATAGTCGGCGCCCTCGTCGTCGCCGGTCTCGAACTCGGCGCGCGCGAGATCGAGCCGCACCCGCACGAGATCGGGACGATCGACCAGGATCCGGCGGTAATAGGGAATGGCGGCGGCGAATTTATGCTGGTCGCTGTCGCACGTGCCCATGAGAAAGAGCGCCTCGGTCGAGCCGGGCTTTTCCTTCAGGACGAGCTCGAGGATTTTCTCCGCGGTGTCGCAATCATGGAGACGGATCGCGAGCTTCGCCGCGACGAGCGGGTCGATCTTGAGCGTGCGCGGCTTTGCTTCATCGGCCCGCGCCAGGAGCGGCCCGAACAGCAAGAGCGCCAGAAACAGCGTGCGAAAAATGCGACCCATGATCCGGAGAAAGTGCGGGCGGCGGCGGGCCGAAGCCCGCCGCCTGGAAAGGACAGGAACCGATCGGCGTCAGGGCGTATGGAGGCCCATCGCGCCGATCACGGTGTTGTTGGTCCCGCCGGCCATGTTGAAGATCGTGCCGATATTGGCGCAGCTCGGGCCATAGCAGGCGCCGTTGATCGCGCCCGACATGGCGGAGACGTTTTCCATAGCGCCCGTGCCGTTGGCGATGGTCGCGGCCGGCGCCGAGATCGTGCCCGAGAGCTGCGCTCCGCTGAGCGAGCCGTTGTAGGAGAAGGTCGTCCACGCGCCCGTGTCGATGCTGGTGGCGACCGACCCGGTGAAGCCGGGCGTGGCGCCGCCGAAATTGATATGCATGCTCGGCGCGCCGCTCACGCTGTAGGTGCTGCCGTTCAAAAACGCCTGGCCGACCATCTGGCCGCTGTAATCGGCCGACTTGTTGCCCGAGACGAGCGCCGACATGTCGGCGTCCGTCGTGATGTTGCCGGCGTTGAACGCGCCCATGGCGCCGTTGCTGGTGGTGCCGTTGCCGGCATTCCACAGGCCGAACGTGACATAAGAGAGCGCCGGATCGACGCCCGCCGCCGAGCCGCCATAGCTGAGCGCGAAGGTGTTGCCCTCGCCATCGGGCGCGCCGTCGGGAATATAGAAGATGCCGTTGGCGTTGCCGCTGGCATGGGCATTGTCGCCGGCGTTGCCGAGGTCGTAGGTGTGCTTGATGCCGCTGCCGCCGTCGACGATGTTGAGCTGCAACAGGTTCTCGCCGGTGCCGTCGGTGGTCAGCGTCACCGTGCTCTGGCCGCTGCCGCTGCCGCCGCCTTGCGCCGTGTTGGCGGTGGGGCCGATTCCGGCCGCGCACACTTGCGCATCCGCGGTGTAGCAGGCCGTGCCATAGCTCGAGCCGACCACCGCCGCCTGCGAGGATACAGATCCCGCCGTGGCCGGGAACTGGAACGCGGCAGCCGTGCTTGGCGGGTCGCCGCTCGGGGGATCGCCCGCCACCGAAGCGGCGCCGCTTGGATCGCCGCCGCCGCCGCTGCTGCACGCGGCCACCGATGCGAGCAGCGACATGATCAGAATCGAACGCTTCATCCTTCCTCCGTCCCGCCTCTTTCGCCAACCGCACGCGAGGCTACGTGCGAGCGCAAGAACGGGTTGGGGCAGGCATTTATCCGGACGGCACTCCTATTCTCCCTTGCTCGCGCAATAGGAGAGAGGGCATCGCCCCTGTGAGCAAAAGGGGCCGCCATTTCGGGGCACGCGCCGGTTGCGCGGCGCAGCCCATGGGATGAACCTGGGCGGGAGAAATCCTGCTCAGAGCGAGAACGAGAGCGATGCCGCGCCGACGACGTCGGGCGTGCGCTGTCCCTCGAATTCCTCGGTCCGCTGCGTCACGCTGAGATCGAAGCGGAGCCTCCGCGACCAGAACAGCGCGACGCCCGTTTCGAGATCGGCGACGAGCACCTTGCGCGGCACGCTCGGGCTCGTGCGGAAGGTATTGCCGTCGATGAAGATGTTGCGCCCGACGACGCGGCCTTGCGTGCCGACGTAGAAATAGCCGCCGAGCCCGTCGCCCGCGCGATCGCTGTCGAAATAATCGGTGCCGGAAAGCGCCGGCCGCACGCGCGGGGGTCCGTAGTCGGCGCCGAGCCCCTTGCCGATGCGCAGCATCCCGCCCGCCTCGCCGAAAGTGAAGACGTTGCCGAGCGTCGCGCCCGCTTCGGGCACGGCGTCGATGCCGAAATTGTCGCCGCCCGCGATCTGCAAGCGCCACAGGCGCTGATAGGTCAGGACGCCGCCGGGCTCGTTCTGAATCTGGCCGGACCAGCCGCGCGCCTGTTTGATGCCGATGAACTGGTGCCAGTCGTTCTGCACCTGCTTGCCGAACGCGCCCGGGCCGACGACGCCGATATCGAGCTCGAGATTCTCGAGCATGACGCCGCCGTCCCGCTGCAACAGGCTCACCCCGCCATAGAGCCAGCCGGCGTAAGGGCGGTCGTGCGGGTTGGGCGGACGGGAGGTAAGATTCTCCGGCGTGAATATGCTCTGGCCAAGCAGCAGCGCGTAACGCCGATCGGCCGCATCCGCGGCGAAGATCGGCGTGTTCGCGGAAAGATAATCGAACGGCCGGTCGAACGCGTCGCCCGCCAGGACCGAGGGCGCGAGATAGGAGAAGCGAAGCCCCTGCGTGTAATGCTTGTCGGTGTGGAAATAGAGCGAATCGTTCTCCTCGAGCAGATTGAACCGGCCATGCTCGTCGGCGAGCGCCTGGCCGCCGAGGGCGAGGAAAACTGCGGCGGCGACCCCCACTCGGAGGATCCCGCGCGCTGCATGATCGACAGGGGTCATGGAATTCAACTTTTCGGGGGGTTCACGGCGCCGTGGAAGAATCACAAAATAAGGCTACATAAGGCTACGGAGGCAGCCATGGAAGACGCAAGCGAATTGCGGCGGCGAGCCGAAGAGCATCGCGCCGCGGGCCATGCAACGGCGGATTTGTGGGAAAGCGTGATCCGCCTCCACCTTGCCGCCGGCTACGACGAGCTGGCGGCGCGCTGCGAAAGAAGCGCGAAAGCGCAAGCGAGCCGGACACGGTGCGAAACCGTCGGTTAAGCGCGCGTTGCCCACATGCCCACAGCCGCCACAGCAGCAACAGCAGCAACAGGTCAGGTCGTGTCCCAGGTGGTGGTGTAGGAGCTGTGGGTAAGTAGCCTGCCGCAGCGACCGCAAGAGTCAGGCGGCCTCGCGCTTGCAGCTACGCGCCGCGCCGAGGCCGAGGGGAATGAGCCCCTGGATGCCGTTCAAAATCAGCCGTTAAGGGTCCGCTGTGGCCTTGGTAAGCTGATTTGCGGCGGCTGCGGGAGGAACGGATACACGAGTTGTCCGCCCAACGAACTGGGCATCCTCCCCTGGATACCGTAGGCCGAAGGCCATTGCTTCCGAGGCAAGTAGTAGGTGCCGAAGATCCAGTCCATGCAGGGCAGCATGGACGCGAAGTTGCGGTCTCGCGGCTCAAGCAAGGTGTGGTGCCAATGGTGGAAGGCCGGGGTCGAGATCAGCCATTCCAGCGGCCCCAATCGCCAGCGCACATTGGCGTGGATCAGGAAGCCCCATAGGGTGAGGAGCAGCACAAGCAGCGCGGACACAACGCCCCCGGCGGGCGTAAGCGGGGTGGCGATCCCGAGGGTATAGACCGGGATCAGGCCGCACAGCCGGATGAACACATTGTCAATCGGATGGGCGCGGGCGCTGATCAGGAAATAAACCTCCGTCGGGTTGTGGTGGACCGAGTGGAAGCGCCACAGCAGGGGGATTTCGTGCGTCCAGCGGTGGCCCCAGTAGAAGCCGACCTCACTCACCACCAACGCAGCCAGCGCCCGCGCCCAGATCGGCAAGGCCGCGACCGTCGCATACAGACTGGACGGGATAATCGCGTGTGCGCCCAGAGCGAAAAGCATGAGCGGCGGGGTGAGCAAGAGGCTAGGGACCAGACCGCTAATGAAATAAAAGCCGATATCGCCGGCGAGGCTCTTGCGGAAGATTTTCCGCGGACGCAGTGCGAACAGCCGCTCCAGCGGCATGAAGACGATGGCGAGCAGCAAGAGCCACGTACATTGCCTGAGTACGCTCATCAGGAATGCATGTAAATGCTGAGCGTCCAAGAACCAAGGCACAGACACGATCCTGAAAAGCCGGCTGGAGGTTTTTCGAGCCTGGATGAGACAGTATCCCATCCAGGCTCGTCAACCGGGCGGGCGATCAGCCCGCGGCATTGCGCTTGGCGCGCCGGCGCCACCTAATCGCGCCAAGGCCTAGAAGGCCAGCACCGAAGAGCGTCAAGCTTGCTGGCTCGGGCACCAGCGACGGTGAATTGACGCCAGCAAGGAACACCGTCGGCGGCAGATTTGCCGTGTTGCCGTCGTCACCCCAGGCCAGGAAAGTCAGCGTCTCGTCCGCGAGGGCCGTGGATGCGAGCGTAAAACTCACTGAAACCTCTTCCCAAGGAGATACGCCTTCCGAGGGGGTATTCATCACAGACGAAAAGTCCTCCAAATCTGATCCAAAGCTGATCGTGCTGGTGGGGGAGCCAGGCGTGACGGTGACAGCGTCGTTGCCAAGAAAGATCGCCCACTGCTCGGTCGTAGCACCGCCAAAGCTGGTTTCCTGGCCGGCAGCCTGCCAGAAGCTTAGCGTGTAGGTCGTGCCGGCTACCAATCCCGTAAGGTTCTGCTTGAACTCACTCTCATAATCTGGATTGCCGTCCGCCTGCACGAAGTTTCCGCCAGGCGGGGGGTTAGCGAAGGGACCATAAACCGGATAACCGCCACTGCCGCTGGTTGCTGACCCGGGAGAATCGAGATAGACGAGATCTCCGGAAAGCGCTGGCGGCCCGCGGTACCAGTCAGCCAAGCCGGCGCTAGAAAAGTTGGTCTTGGTACCTGCTGCGGGCGGGCTGGTCAGGTCACTGAAGGTGAGATTCTGTGCCGGCAGTACATCCGCTTGAACCGAATGGGCCAAGATTGACAGGCCGAAGGCCCCGAGGCCAAGGGCGATGGATTTGCGAAGCGTCTTGGCCATGGCTTTCCCCTTTATGATGCTTTTCTCCTCTCGTTGGGGAAGCAAATACGGTGCCAATTTTGATGAATCACGCCGCATCAGTGGCTTAGAGGCGCTTCGGTCGCCCTGGCGATGGGCATGTGTAAAGTTTTCTGACACTTTTGCCCCGTCCTCGCCTCAGCACGCGGTTTTTCCGTCATCTAAGGACACGCCTTTCCCGCCTCCAGCTTCGCGCATTATCCCTGGTCCCTTCGCGCTGGCACAGGCGGCGCTCGCAGCCTAGCGATGAGCGACAGAATGTCCGTGAACATCTGCCGCGGCACAGCCACCTCGGCCATCTGGAATGTGATGTAGCGGCCATGGCTCACGACCTTCGCCCCGGTCTTGATGAGTTTCTCGCGCAAGCTGGTCAGCGACCACGGCTCCGCCGCCTCGGGCATCGCACGGGTTCGCATGAAGTTGCCGAGATTGTAGGCGAGCGCGTGAAGCTGGAGGCGGACGGCGTTGGCGGCGAAGGAGCGGCACGACAGCCGCGTCCACTTGATCGCGCCCTTTCCCTCGTTGATCCACTGCTCGCAGGTGCCGCGATGGTTGTAGAAGGCCACCACGCGTTCGGCCGACCGCGCCAAGTTAGTCACGATGAAGCCGACGCGCGGGCAAAGCTCACCCGGGTGCCACTCGACCTTGGCGACCACGCGGCGCGGCTTCTTCCAACTCCGCGCCTGATAGCTGAAGCTCGCATGAAACCGCCGCACCTCGTTCGGTGGACGCCCGACCGGACGCGTGAGCAGATGGCCGATCTTGTCCTGCAACACACGGTTGGCCGGGAGGCGGATCGTGTATCTGATGCCTTCGGCTTCGAGGAACTCGTACACCTCCGGCATGGCGAAGGCCGCATCGGCGCGAAAATGCAGGCGCGCGATCTTGCCCTGATAGCGCGCGATCACCGGGCGCAGCGTGCCCTCCCATTCATCGGCGCTGTGGACATTGCCGGGCCGCAACGCGCACCGCTCCAAATCGCCGAACTGGTTGAACACGAACAGCGGGTGATAGCAGGTGCAGCCGAAGTGGCCGTTGTAGGCGCTCCCCTCCTGCTCGCCGTAGATCGGGCTCTCGCTCGAATCCATGTCGAGCACGATGAGCTTGGGCGGACGCCGCCGGTGCACGCGGTCGATCCACTGCCCGGACAGATTGGCGAGTGCCGCAAGGTTCTCCGGACGCGTAAGCCACTCCGTCTCGAAACGTCCCATCTCGCTCACGGACGCTGCGGCGTCGTAAACCGCTCGGTCACCAACGACCCACCGCATCGCGGGATCGCGGCACAACCGTGCGGCGTCGTTCACGTCCTCATATCCGGCGAGCCGTCCGAACACCGACTGCCGCAGCAGACCGACGAGCGCGTGCCGACCGTTCTTGCCCGTGCGTGCATCGGCAAGCACGTCGCCGGCCATCTCGGTCAAGCCGACCGCGTCATCCAACTCGCGATACGCCAGCAGCCCCGCATCGGACGTGATCACGGCCCCGCGGAATTGAAGCATCAGGCGGCGGTCGAAATCGAGCTTCAGCGCCCCGCCCGCCGAGTCACCCATCGGGCCCGCCATCGTCGCCTCGCTCTATCCGGAATACCGTACGGATTTCTTTATCAGAATTGCCCCACGCGTGCCGCAAAATTGCATGTCATCCGGGGAATGCGGGTTAAGAAGAGCCGTCTTGGCCGGGCGGGAAAGCATGTGCCGTGGCGCACGCAGCGCGTGCATGCGAAAATGCCTCCATGAGCATCGAAACGAGGCGGTCGTGGATCGCGGCGACGGCGGCGCTCGGCGTCATGTCGGTCGCGTTCGGCGCGCCCTATGTCACGGTGGTGGCGCTGAAGGAGATCGCGGCCGAGCTTGGCGGCGCGCGCGCAGTGCCGGCGCTCTGCTATTCGCTCGCCTGGCTCGGCACGGCGGTGGGCGGCGTGATGATGGGGCGCGTCGCCGAGCGCTTCGGCATCCGCTCGACCGCGATCTTCGGCGGCGCGATGATCGCGCTCGGCCTCGTCATCGCGAGCCGCGGCACGCCGGCGGCGCTCTATCTCTCGCACGGGCTTTTCATCGGTCTGCTCGGCCTCGGCAGCATCAATGCGCCGGCCTATGTCTATGTGAGCCGCTGGTTCGATCGCCACCGCGGCACCGCGCTCGCGCTCATCTCGAGCGGCAGCTATGTCGCCGGTGCGATCTGGCCGTCGCTGTTCGAGGGCACCATCGCCGCTTTCGGCTGGCGCCACACCATGATCCTGTTCGCGGTGGTCGAGCTGGCGATCGTGCTGCCGACCGCATGGCTGTTCCTCGATCCGCCGCCGGGGCCGGAGCTCACGCCGGCGTTTTCCGGCGATCCAGCGCCTGGCGCCGGGCGCGTTCTCGGCCTTAACGCCAACCTGGTGCTGGGGCTCATCGCGGCGGCTTCGTTCCTGTGCTGCATCCCGATGGCGATGCCGCAGGGGCACCTCATCGCCTTGTGCACCGATCTCGGGATCGGGCCCGCGACGGGTGCTGCGATGCTGTCCGTCCTGCTCGGCACCGCGTTCGTGAGCCGGCAGGTCTGGGGCTGGATCTCGGACCGGATCGGCGGGATCAAGACGGTGCTTGCGTCCTCGCTGTGCCAGGCCGCGGCGGTGGCGGCGCTGCTGTTCACGCAGGACGAAGTCGGCCTCTTTACCGTCGCGGCGTTTTTCGGCTTCGGCTTCAGCGGCCTCGTGCCGGCCTACGTGCTGGCGATCCGCGAGCTGTTCCCGGCGTCGGAGGCGTCATGGCGGGTGCCGGCGATGATGCTGTGCAGCGGCTCGGGCATGGCGGCGGGCGGCTGGCTCGCGGGCGCGCTCTACGACCATTACGGCTTCTATGGCGCCGCGTTCGCGGCCGGGCTTGTCGCCAACATCCTCAATCTGGCGATCGTCGGTTTTCTCGCGGCGCGGAGCTGGCGCGTGCCGGGGCCACGCCGGCGCGCTCACTTCGCGAGCGCCACCGGCCGCGAGATCTCGACGACGTTGTAAGAGCCGTCGCGGCGATAGCGCGTTCGGTCCATCAGCGCCTTGACGATGTGAAGGCCGAGTCCGCCGATGCGGCGCGCATCGACCGGCGCGTCGAAATCGGGCTCCGGCTGCGCGAAGGGATCGAACGGGCGCGAATCGTCGACGATCTCGATCGCGAGGCGCTCGCCCTCGAGGCGCAGCGTGATCCGCGCCGAGCCGGGCTCCTCGCCCGGCGCATAGCCATAGCGCACGATGTTCGTGACGAGCTCCTCGACCGCGATCAGGACGCGGGCGAGATCGTCGCCGGCGACGGCGCGCGATTGCGCAAAGCCCTCGATGAAGCGGCGAACCTGCGCCATCGCCTCATTGTCCGCGCGGACGGCGAGACTCGCTTCGTTCGCTTCACCCATGCACAATATTTTACCCGAGCACCGCCAGATTGTCCCGGTTCGGGTGTGTGGAATTTGAGTTGACGCTGCGCTAGAGTTCCCGAGGGGGAGACAGAAATGAAACCTTCGCTTGCCGCGCGCGCCGCAGCATTGATCTTCGGCATCGCGCTCATCGCCGCACCGGCCTTCGCCGACGGACCCGAGATCGCCCAGGTCAAGACCGCTTCGGGCGCCGTTTCCGTCGTGCGCGACGGCAAGAATACGGCGGTTAAGCCGGGCGATTCTCTTGTCGAGAAGGACGTGCTTCAGACCGGCGCGGACGGCAGTGTCGGCATCACCTTCACCGACAACAGCGTGCTCTCGCTCGGACCGAACAGCGAGGCTTCGCTCGCCGAGTACGCGTTCGATTCGAGCAATTTCAAAGGCACGATGCTGACCGACCTGCGCAAGGGGACGGCCAGCATGGTCTCGGGCGACATCGCGCGCAGCTCGCCCTCGGCGATGAAGGTGCGCACGCCGACCGCGACGCTTGGCGTACGCGGCACGAGCTTCGCCATCGAAGTCGGCGGGAAGTGACCCATGCGCTGGATCGCCGCACTTTTGCTCGCCGCCGCGCTCGGCGCCTGCACGCCCGACCGGCAGGCGCTCTTCGTCGTGCTGCCCAACCCGGACGGCAGCGCCGGCGCCATCACCGTCGAGGACGGCAAGAGCTCGGTGCTGCTCGACAAGCCCTATGCTGCCAGCGAGGTGCGGGGCGGCACGGCCGCGCCCGTCTCGGTGGACGCGCCGCAAGTGCAGCAGATTTTCGGGACGGCGATTGCCGCGCGTCCGATCCTGCCGGAGCATTTCCGACTTTATTTCATCAGCGACAGCGACAATCTCACGGCCGATTCGCAGCGCCAGTACCGCGACGTGTTCGAGGACATCAAGCGCCGCCCGGTGTACGAGGTCGAGGTCATCGGCCATACCGACACGCTCGGCGACAAGACCTATAACCAGCAGCTCTCGATGCGCCGCGCGCGCGCCCTCCGCGACCGGCTGGTGAAGGACGGGCTCGCGGCGCAGGCGATCGCGGTCGCCGGCCGCGGCCAGCTCGATCTGGCCGTGAAGACCGCCGACGGGGTGTCGGAGCCGCGCAACCGCCGCGTCGAGATCACCGTGCGTTGACGCCGCCCGGGCCCGTGTCCGGCCCGAGCCAATGCACCACCAGAAGCGTCACGTCGTCGGCCTGGTCGGCATCGCCCATGAAGCGCCACACATCCTCGCGCAGCGCGTCGACCACGCCGCGCGCGTTCTTCGGCCGCAATGACTCCATCAGCCGGTCGAGGCGCGCGCTCGTATAGAATGCGCCAGTCTCATCCTTTGCCTCGGTGACGCCGTCGGTATAGAGCACGATCATGTCGCCGGGCGCGAGCCGCGTGCGATCGACCGGGAACGGGAACTCGTCGATCGTGCCGAGCGGCGGCCCGCCTTCCGTGAGGAGCCGCGCCGGCGTCACCCCGGCGCGCAGCAGATAAGGCGAATCGTGCCCGCCGCTCGCGTATGAGATGATGCCGGTATCGAGCTCGAGCACCGCGGCGAAGACGGTGACGAACATCGGCCGGCCGCCCTCGGCACGGATATGGTCGCTCGCCTCCGAGATCTGGCTGTTGGCATCGCCGAACACGCGGTCGAGCGCGTCGCCGTGCTGCAGCGTGGCGCCGCTCAACGCCATCTTGGTCATCGCCATGAAGAGCGCGGCATCGACCCCTTTGCCCGAGACATCGGCGATCGCGAAGTAGAGGCGGCGCGCGTCGAGCATGATGAAATCGTAGAGATCGCCGCCCACCGTGCGGGCGGTCTCGAGCAACTGATGGACATCGACCGCGCTCGTCTCGGGGACGCGCGGCAGCGGCCGCGGCAGCAATCCCAACTGGATCGAACGCGCGGCATTGAGTTCGCCCTCGACGCGCGCCTTGGCCTCGCGCTCGCGCTCGAGGTCGGCGGCAAGGCGCCGCCGGTCCGTTTCGGCCGTGCGCAGATTGGCCGACAGCATCACCGTGAAGGCGAGCACGGCGACGACCGAGGGGTATGTCCCGTCGACCAGGTAATGCCCGAGGCGAAACGCGGCGAAGGCGCCGCCGAGACAGAGGGCGACAAGCACCACGATGAGCGAAGCGGCGATGCGCGGCCGGCGATAGGGAAAGAACAGGATGACGACGAGCGCCGCGGCCGCGATCATGCCGCGCTCGATCGCGCGCATCCTCAGCGGACGGCGCAGGATCTGGTCCGTGAGCACCGATTCGATGAGCTGGGCATGGACCTCGATGCCCTGCATGAGGCCCAAGGGCGTCTGCTTGATATCGACGAGACCCACGCCCGTGATGCCGAGCAGCACGATCTGACCGGCAAACGCGCGCACGTCGAATGAATTGCCGAGCACGTCGCCCGCCGAGATCGTCACCGGCGATTGCGGCGGCGCGAAATAGGGATATGCCCTGCCGTTTCCGTCGGTCGGCAGCAGCGTATTCGCGACGCGGACGCCGTCCACTCCCTTGGACGAAGTGACGACGCCGATGACGCGTGCGCCCGAAGCGACGCGCAGGGTCTCGAGCGTCAGGCCCGGGACGAGAGTGCCGCCGACCGAGACGACGAGCGGAACGCGCCGCACGATGCCGTCGCGGTCGGGATTGCCGACGAGCGCCGCAGTGCCGGTCTCGCCGGCGGTGATGACGGGCAGCGAGCGCACCGCGCCGGGAAAGGATTGCAGGAAGGGCCGCGGATCGCCGCCGAGCGCGCGAATGGGTGCGGCCGTCACGGGCGGCCCGCCGCCGGCCGGCTCCTCGAACGACGGCGCCATGCCGAGGACGGTCGGCGCCGCCGTGAAGGCCGCGCCAAGCTCCGCGTCGTTGTCGGGCAGCGCCGCGAGCGCGTTCCGCGCGGCGTCGGGCAGCCCGTGCAATTCCGCCAGCAGGTTCTGCGGCGAGAGGCGGTCGGGCTCGGGGAAGATGATGTCGACGCCGAGCGCGAGCGGATGACCCGAAGCGATCTTGCGCACGAGGCGCGCGACGAGCGCGCGCGGCCACGGCCATTGCCCGTTGGGCGGCGCGAGCGAGGCCTCGTCGATCGCGACGATGAGCACGGGGAGATTCTCCTCGTGCCGCGGCGCGATGCGCTGCTCGAGATCGAAGGTCCGGAGCGCAATCTCCTCGAACTGCGGCGGAAAAATATCGGGCAAAAGGAGAAGGATGACGAAAAGCGCCAGCGCCTGAAACAGACCCGGCCGGGTTGCGAGCGCGCGCAGCCCTTCCGAGCGCGGGCGATCCTTCGGCGCCGGCTCAGACGACAATCTCGAGCCCGTCGTAAGCGGAGCTGATCGTCAGTTTCTCGCCCCTGCGGCTCAACTCCTCATAGCGCCGCGTCTCGGCGAGGATGGTGTCGATCGTGCGGTCATCGAAGATCGGCTCGTGATGATACATGACGAGATGCTTGACGCCGGCCATCTGCGCCAGCTCGACCGCGACCATGTTGCTCGAGTGGCCCCAATCCTCCTTCACCGAGATCGAATCGGCGAGCGAATACATCGCATCGAAGATCAGAAGATCGGCGTCGCGGAAGAAGGGGACGAATGGATAGGTCTCGTCGAGCACCTGGAACTTGTGCTCGCAATCGGTCGAATAGACGACCGACTTGCCGCCATGCTCGAAGCGGTAGCCGTAGGAATCGCCCGCATGATTCTGCAGGATCGGCCGCACCTTCATGCCGGCGATGTCATAGCTCCGGCCGGGCTCGAGCTCGACGAACTCGATGGTCGCGGCGAGATGGTTGAAATGCACCGGGAAGCACGGATCGGACTGCTGCCGCTCCAACGCCTCGCGCATCGTCTTGTGGCAGCCATGGATGCGGATCACGTTGCCGGGGATGTAGGCCGGCGGAAAGAACGGGAACCCCATGATGTGGTCCCAGTGGACATGGGACAGGAAGATGTTGAAGCGGGATTTCTTCTGCGGCCCCTTGTCGTGGAGGATGCGCAATCCCAATTCGCGCGCGCCGCTGCCGAGGTCGCACACCACGTAATCGTCGCCCGTACCGGCGATCTCGACGCAGCTCGAATTGCCGCCATATGTGGCGCCCGCGGCGAACGGCAACTCCTGGTCGAGGAAGCGGTTGACGCTCTCGGGCCCGTCGAATTTGCGCCCATTCGCGGCCAGAAGTGCGGCGCGCACCTTGTCGCGCACGGCATTGCGCCCGATCGGCGCCGGCAGCGAGCCGCGAGTTCCCCAGAATCGGATGAGCATATGCGCTGCGCCTCAGATCTTGAGCGCGGCGACGCCTTCGGCCGCGGTTGCGTAAACCGGAATGACGCGCGCGAAGCGGCTGATCGCGAAAATTTCCTGCACCACCGAATTGAGGCCGGCGCAGGCGATGCGGGCGTTGGCGGTCTTCGCCTGCTTTGCCGCCGTCATCAGTGCCGCGAGGCCGGCGCTCGAGATGAATTCGACGCTGGTGAAATCGACCAGCGTCGTTCCCTCGGCGATGACCTTGAGCAGCCGGTCCTGAAAGGCGAGGCTGGTATCGTTGTCGATGCGGCCCGTCGGGCGCAGGACGATGACGCCGGCGTCGCGCTGTTCGCTGATATCCATCGGGCCACCCCCCGCGGGCGCGATTGTCGGCAATTCCACCGGGGAAAACAAGCCAAGTCGGATATGATCCGTGGCGGGAGGTGACGCCATGGACGAGATCATCGCCGCAATCGCGGATCATGCGGCGGGCTTCGAGTTGCGAAAGGCGCCGTCCGAGACGATCCACGCGGCCAAGCGCCACCTCGTGGACAGCATCGCCTGCGGCCTCGGCGGCCACGATTGCGCCGCCGCCGCGATGGGCCGCCGCATCGCCGCGACGCCCGCCCCTCCGGCGCGCGCCGCCCGCAGCCTTGGGAGCCGCACGGCGGTCGCGGTCGAGGCGGCGTCGTTCGTCATGACCTCCATGATCCGCTATCTCGACTTCAACGACACCGTGCATGGCGGCCATCCGAGCGACGCGCTGGGCGCGGTGCTGGCGGCGGCGGACATGACGCAATGCGACGGGAAGCGGCTTTTATCCGGCATGATCGTCGCCTACGAGACGGCGGCGCGGCTCATCGCAGCGGCCAGGCTGCGCGAGCGCGGCTGGGACCAGGGCTTCGCCATCGGCATCGCCGCCGCGGCAGGCGCAGGCCATGTCCTGCGCCTGCCGGCGGCGCAGATCGCGCACGCGGTCGCCATCACGGCGGTCGGGAACGTGCCGCCGCGCGTCACGCGGTCGGGCGAGCTTTCGATGTGGAAGGGCGCCGCCACGGCGTACGCCTGCAAGAACGCGATGTTCGCCGCACTCCTCGCCGGCGAAGGCATGACCGCGCCCGAAGCCGCCTTCACCGGGCGCCACGGCGTATTCGAGCACATGGGCGGCCCGTTCGCGTTGAAGCCCTTCGGCGAATTCCTGACCGGCGCCATCGGCCTCAAATACTGGCCGGTCGAGAACGGCGCGCAGGCCGCGGTGTGGGCCGCACTCGAGCTGCGCAAGACCATGAAGGTCGCCGAGATCGCCAAAATCGACATCGCGACCGCGACGCCGATCTGGCACGAGATCGGCAGCGAGCCCGCGAAGTGGGACCCGAAAACCCGCGAGACCGCCGATCACAGCATGGCCTATATCTTCGCGCGCGCGCTGGTCGATGGCGGGATCACGGTACGGTCGTTCGACGAGGGAGCCTATCTCGACCCGACACTGCGCCCGCTCATGGCGAAGATCGCGGTGGCGAAGGACGATGCGATCGACGCGGTCTATCCCGGCCGCGTCATCCTGCGCCTCGCGGTGCAGCGCGCTTCGGGCGAAAGCACGGCGATCGAGATCGTCAATCCGCGCGGCCATGCGCAAAACAAGATGGACGATGGCGAGATTTCCGCGAAATTCAGGACGCTCGCCGAGCCGGCGCTCGGGAACGAGCGCGCGGCGGGCGCGCTCGAACAACTGTGGCGCATCGAGCGCGAGCCGAGTGTGCCGCAGCTTCTCGACGGGCTCGCGATCGACGGTTGAAGGCGCGGCCGCGATGTGGTGTGCTCGCGCGCCGCATAAGGGGAGGAACCAAGTGACCGCACATATCGCCCGAATTGCTTGTTGCGCTTTGGCCGTGGCGCTCATGTCCGGCGGCGCGGCCAACGCCGCCGACGATCCCACCTCGTTCGACGTCATGGTGCCGCTCACGGGCGGCGGCGCGTTTTTGGGCGCGACGCAGAAGCAGAACATCGAGCAGACCGAAAAAGTCATCAATCGCGAAGGCGGGCTTCACGGCAAGCCGATCCGCTTCGTATTTCACGACGACCAGACCAGTCCGCAGACGGCGGTGCAGCTCACCACCGAGATCATCGCCAACCATCCTCCGGTGGTGTTCGGCTCGACCATCTCGGGCATCTGCAACGCGATGACGCCGCTCATGCAGAATGGGCCGGTGCATTACTGCTTCTCGCCGAGCGTGCGGCCCAAGGACGGCGGCTACGAGTTCACCTCGCAGGTCGCGTCGCGCGACCAGCAGAGTGCGCTCTTACGCTTCTTCCAGGCCAAGGGCTGGAAGCGGATCGCGCTCGTCACCACGACCGACGCCTCGGGCCAGGACGCGGACAAGGCCATCAACGCGCTCGTCAAGGAGCCGCAGTTCAAGGACATGCAGCTCGTCGAGGATCAGTATTTCACTCCCTCCGACGTCAGCATCACGGCGCAGATCGCGCGGATCGCGGCGGCGAAGCCCGACGTGATCGCGAGCTGGGCGACGGCGGCCGCGGGCGCCACCGTGTTCCGCGCGCTGATCCAGGCCGGTATCGACCTGCCGACCGCCGCGTCCGGCAGCAACATGACCTATGGCCAGATGACGGAATACGCGGCCTTCCTGCCGAAGCAGCTCTATTTCGGTGTCTCGGCCTGGGCCGCGCACGCCAGCGCCGCGACCGACCTGCCGGCGCCGGTGCTCGAGGAGCAGCGCAAGTTCTTCACGGTGATGAAGGCGGCCGGGCTCCACCCCGATGCCAGCTCGGACATCGGCTGGGACACGCCGCGCCTCGTCATCGCCGCGCTCAACAAGCTGCCGCCCGGCGCCGATGCGGCGCAGCTGCACGATTACCTCGAGCACCTGAAGGGCTATGACGGGATGGACGGCGTCTACGATTTCACGAAGGTGCCGCAGCGCGGCCTCGACCTCGACAATACGATCGTCGTACGCTGGGACGCGAACGAAAAGGATTGGGCGCCGGTGAGCAAGCTCACGGGCATTCCCCTGGGCCAGTGAGGAGCGGGATGCGAAGCGTTGCGCTGTTGCCGTTGATTCTGCTCGCCGCGTGCGCCCAGGGACTGTCGGGGAGCTACGATCCGAACCTCTACGACGCCGGCGGCAACGTCATTCCCCCGGTCGCGGCGGCACTGCCGGCGGAGCCCGCCTGCCGCGAGGTGCAGACCACGGTGACGATCGGCGGCAAGCCGCAGCAGGCCTATGGCACGGCCTGCCGCCAGCCCGACGGGAGCTGGCGCTTCACGAACTGAGGGGCGACCGCGGCCGCCCCTCGCGCGCCATCGGTTAGACGGCGTGCAGATTACAGGCCGCGACCTTGCCGCTGCGATTGTCGCGCTCGACGTTGAAGCTGACCTTCTGGCCTTCGCGGAGATTGCCCATCCCCGAGCGCTCGACGGCAGAGATATGGACGAACACGTCTTTCGAGCCGTCTTCCGGCTGGATGAATCCGTAGCCCTTTTGGGCATTGAACCACTTTACGGTTCCTGTCGACATTGATAGTTCCTAGACATGGGTAGTGCGCTCGCGCGGGATTGCGCGAACGCGTCAAACTTTCTCGTGGAATTTCGGAGAGCAGGTCCGGGCCCGCGAGAGGCGAGGAGAGCAGGCCGAACCCACGAAGTTCGATGGCTTTATTTATGCCGCAGCACGACAAGTTGCAAGAGTGGACGCCCAACCCTTTCGGGTCACTCCGCTGCGACCGTGTCCGGCACCTTGTCGCGCATGGTGACGAATTCCTCGGCCGCGGTCGGGTGGATGCCGATGGTCTGATCGAACTGTTTTTTGGTCGCGCCGCACTTGAGCGCAATGGCGAGGCCCTGCGTGATCTCGGGCGCGTCGGCGCCGACCATGTGGCAGCCGAGCACACGGTCGCTGTCGCGATCGACGATGAGCTTCATCATGGTGCGCTCCTCGCGGCCCGAGATCGTGTGCTTCATCGGCCGGAAGCGCGTGCGATAGACGTTGATGCGATGTTTCTGGCGCGCCTGGCGCTCGGTGAGGCCGACGCAGCCCACGGGCGGCTGGCTGAACACGGCGGTCGCGACGTTGGTGTGATCGACCTTGATCGGATTGTTGTTGTAGAGCGTCTCGGCGATGGCGCGGCCCTCGGCGATCGCAACGGGCGTGAGGTTGAGCCGGTCGGTCACGTCGCCGACGGCGTAGATATGCGGGATGGCGGTCCTCTGCCATTCATCGACCGGCACCGCGCCCATCTCGTTGCATGCGATGCCGATCTCCTCGAGGCCGAGGCCGCGCGTGTTGGGTTTTCGGCCAGTCGCATAGAGGATGACGTTGGCTGAAATCTCGTCGCCGCCGGCGGTATGGGCGACGAAGGAGTGCCCGCGCTTCTCGATGCGCGCGATCTTGGTGCGGGTGCGGATCGTGAGGCCGCGTGCGCGCAGCTCCTGCGCCAAGGTCACGCGCACGTCGTCGTCGAAGCCGCGCAGCAGCTCCTCGCCGCGCGCGACCATCGTCACCTCGGATCCTGCGGTGCCGAAGATGCCGGCGAACTCGACGGCGATGTAGCCGCCGCCGACGATGAGCGCGCGGCGCGGCAGGCGCTGGAGCTCGAGCGCCTCGTTCGAGCTGATCGCGTGCTCGATCCCCGGGATCGCCGGCATCACCGGGTGCGCGCCGGTCGAGACCATGATGTGCTGCGCGGTGTAGCGCTTGCCGTCGACCTCGACCGTGTGCGGATCGACGATGCGGCCGCGCCCTTCGACGAGCTTCACGCCGCTGTCGGCGAGAAGCTTGTGATAGATGCCCTCGAGCCGGTCGAGCTCGCGGTTCTTCGCCTCGATGAGCGCGCCCCAGTCGTGCACCGGGGGTACCACGTGCCAGCCGAAGCCCGCGGCGTCGGCGAACGAGTTGGCGAACTGCACGCCATAGACCAGGAGCTTCTTCGGCACGCAGCCGCGCATGACGCAGGTGCCGCCGACGCGGCTGTCCTCGCAGATCGCGACCTTGGCGCCATGCGAGCCGGCGCGGCGCGAGCCGGCCACCCCGCCCGAGCCGGCGCCGAGCGTGAAAAGATCGAAATCGAACCTGGCCATCCCTAACCCCCGAATTGGGTTCGTTCGGTGAAATCGCGCATCTCGCGCTCGTACGCCTTAGACGTACAAGATGTAGGGCCGTTTGCCGCCTTCGTCAAGTGCCGCGGCGCAGGAGGCGCCCGCCGAGCGCGCCCGTATGCTCCGCCCGCGCGACCGTGACGGCGCCGTTGACGATGACGGTGGTGGACCCGCCGGCCGGGTATTGGTGCGGATCGGCATAGGTCGCGCGCTCGGCGAATTTCTGCGGATCGAAGATCGTCACGTCAGCATACCAGCCCTCGCGCAGCAGACCGCGCCGGTCGAGCCCCAAGGCTGCGGCCGGTGCGCCGGTCATCTTGCGGATCGCGAGCGGCAGCGGGATGAGGCCCAGCTCGCGCACGTAATGGCCGAGGATGCGCGGGAACGTGCCGTAGAAACGCGGATGGGGCTTGCCCTGGCTGGTGACGCCATAGGGCGCGACGCAGTTGCCGTCGGAGCCGACGCAGACCGAGGGCGAGCGGATGAGGGTCCGCACATCCTCCTCGCCGATCGAGGTCACGAGCACGCGCGTGGCGCAGCGGTCGGCGATCAGGTAATCGCACACGCAGTCGATCGGATCGGCGCCGGTGTCGCGTGCGATCTCGGCGATGGTGCGGCCGGCGAAATGCGGCTGATGCGGGCTCACCGAGACGCGGATCGCATCCCAGCCCGGAATGCGCCCAAAATTGTTGAGGCCGGTGGCACCGATCTCGCTGCGGATGCGGGCGCGGTTTTCGGGCGCGGCAAGGCGCGCGGCCATGTCCTCGATCCGGTCCGACTGGACCCACGGCGGCAGCAAATTCTTCAAGGGATTGCTCGCCGCCGTATAGGGATACTGGTCGCAATCGATGCTGACGCCGCGCTCGCGCGCGGCCTCGATCGCGGCGATGAATTTTTCCGCCCGCCCCCAATTATCGACGCCCGAAAGCTTGACGTGCACGACCTGGACATGGACGCCGGTTTCCGCGCCGACATGGATCGCCTCGTCGAGCGCCTCGAACACGTGGCCCGCTTCGTCGCGCAGGTGCGAGAAATAGCCGCCCCCGTGCCGCTTCAAGACATGCGCCAGCGCCAAAATCTCGTCGGGCTCGGCAAAGCAGCCGGGCGGCGTGAAGAGCCCGGTCGAAAGCCCGCGCGCGCCGGCGACAAGCGCCGCTTCGAGAAGCGCGGCCATCGCCGCGATCTCGTTGCCGCTCGCCGCGCGCGGCGCCATCCCCATCACCATGAGGCGCAGCGTGTTGTGGCCGACGAGCGGGCACACATTGGTCGAGGTCGCGGGAAAGCCATCGAGATAATCGGAAAAGCTCGTCTCGCGAAATTGCAGCCACGGCGCGCTCGGCGAGAGGTAATCGCGCAGCATTTCGGCCTTGCCGGGAAGCGCCGGCGCCACCGAGAAGCCGCAATGGCCGATCACCTCGGTCGTGACGCCCTGGCGGATCTTACTCTCGGCGCGCGGATTGAGCGGCAGCGTGAAGTCGGAATGGGTTTTGATGTCGATGAATCCCGGTGCGACGACCAGGTTTTCGGCGTCGATCGTGCGCGCCGCATCGGCGCGCGCCGCCGCGGGGCCGATGGCGGCAATGCGGTCGCCCGCGATGGCAACATCGGCGCGAAAGGATTCGGCGCCCGTCCCATCGATCACCGCGCCGCCGCGGATCAGGATGTCGCACTGGGTCATGGCACGGTGCGTCCTTCGACTACGCGCTCCGCGCTCCGCTCAAGGATGAGAGACGTTGTACATACTTCCTCATCCTTGTAAGTCGGAAGCGGCCGCATCGGCTAGAGTGGTGGGTGCGGTGGCAGTGGGGAGACCGGCTCATCCTGGGGCCAGGAAGCCCGTCGCTCAGCCTGGCTCTCCCATTGCCGATCCATTGAACCCGGACAGTCGTGTGGGCCGCAGCGCGAGCCCGGTTAAGCAAGGCAGGGCTTCGATGGACGCGAAGTATGTTGGCATCGATGTATCGAAGGACCGGTTGGACGTGCATGTGCGGCCAACGGGGGAGACCTTCGCCGTCGCGCGCGACGGCGAAGGACTGGCGGCTTTGGTCGATCGGCTGCGGTCGCTTCAGCCGCTTCTGGTCGCGGTCGAGGCGACCGGCGGCTTCGAGATGACGGTTGCCGCGGCGGTTGGCGGTGCCGGCCTGCCGCTGGCGGTGGTCAACCCGGCGCAGGTGCGTCACTACGCGCAGGCGCTCGGCCGGCGGGCGAAGACCGACGCGATCGATGCCGAGGTGATCGCCCGGTTCGCCGAGGCGACGCATCCGGAGCCGCGGCCGCTCCCGGACGAGGACACGCAGGCGCTGGCCGATTTGGTCACGCGCCGGCGGCAGATCATCGTCATGATGGTGGCCGAGCGCCAGCGCGCGGCGCGCCTGCCGAAGCGGCTCAAGCGGAGCTGCGAGCGGGTGATCCGCGTGCTCGAGAAGGAGCTCGCGGCGCTCGACCAGGACATCGGCACCACCGTGCGCGGCTCGCCGGCCTGGCGCGAGACGGAGAATCTCCTCGCCTCGGTGCCAAGCGTCGGCGACATTACCGCCCGCACGCTTATCGCCGAACTGCCCGAGCTTGGCACGCTCGATCGCCGCAAGATCGCCAGCCTGGTCGGCGTCGCGCCCTTCACCCGCCAGTCGGGTCGTTGGCACGGCAAGTCCTTCATCGGCGGCGGCCGGCCGGACGTCCGCGCCGCCCTCTTTGTCGCCACCATGTCGGCGGTCCGTCATAACCCCACCATCCGCGCCTTCCGCCAGAGGCTGCTCGCCAAAGGCAAGCCGAAGATGGTCGTCATGGTCGCCTGCATGCGCAAGCTCCTCACCATCTTGAATGCAATCCTGAGAGACCGTAAGCCATGGCAAACCGCTTGACGCGCAACACAGTCGCTGAGCGCAGCGTGCGCAGCACGCGAAGTCGAAGGACGCACATTGTTGTGGCCGCATCACGCTTCGGCCGCCATGCGCTCGGCCAGGAGGCGGCGCATGGCGAGCGGCGGGGCGTTGACAGTGACGTTGATGGTGGGCGCGTCGGGGTACTGCTCGTTGACGCGCTGCTGGCCTTCCATCACGGCGATGTCCTCGTGGAAGACGCGGCGGAAATCCTCGACGACGCGGCGCGTGAGTTCGCGGTTGTCGCGCGCGAAATTGCGCGCCTGGACATAGAACATGAAGCTCGACGATTCGGTCTCGGGCGTCGCGGTGATGAAGGCGTGGAAGCGGATGTATTTGTCGCGGCCGGCCTCGTCCTCGGGCTCGAGCGCGCCCGTGGGCGCGAAGCCGGCGTGGATGAGGCAATGGGTCGGAAGCTCGGCATCGGTGCCCTGCCAGCGATCGACCAGCGCGCCTTCCTTCAATCCCAGATACTGTGCGAAGATCGGGACCGGCAGCGTGTTCGGAATCCAGCGCGACATGCGCACGCCCCCCTGCGAGCGCGCGGTCCTGATCGGCAGCAGTTCCATGCCCGGCGCGCCGAGCGTCGATTTGTGGACATGGAAGACGTGCGACAGATCGAGCAGGTTGTCGTTGTTGAGCTGCCAGTTGCAGCGCATCGGCAGCGGCTTCTCATCGTTGCCGTTGGAGCGGACGAGGCGCGGATCGACGAGCCCGTCCCAATGCGGCAGCAGTCCCTCGTTGACGCGTGCGCGCGCGCCCATCCAGATCCACAGCATGCCCCAGCGCTCGACAACCGGGTACGAAGCAACATGCGCGCCCGGCGGGATTTGTTTTTGGCCCGGTATCTCGATGCACGCGCCGGTCGCGTCGTATTTGAGGCCGTGATAGCCGCAGCGCAGTCCGTCGCCTTCGATCGTGCCCATCGACAGCGGCAGGTTGCGGTGGCAGCAGCGGTCCTCGAGCGCCGCGACCGATCCTGTGCCGGTGCGGTAGAACACGACCGGGACGCCGCAGATGGTGCGCGCGAACGGCGCCTCCTTCACCTCGCTCGGCCACGCCGCCACGTACCAGCAATTCTTGACATACATAAGCGCCTCCCAAGCCTCAGTCGAACAGAGCGAGGTCGATGCTGTCGCCCAGCGTCTTGTAGCCGAAATCGCTTGGATGCAGGTGGTCGCCGCAATCGTACTCGACCTTCATGCTGGTCGGGTGCGCGGGGTCGCGCAGCGTCTGCTCGAAATCGATGACATGGTCGAACGCGCTTCCCTCGCGGATCCATGAATTGACGGCGATGCGGTGCCGCTCGCGCGTCGGATTCCAGGCGCCGGGCAGAAAAGTCTCGTTCTCGAAGGGAAGGAGCGTGCAGCCGTAAATTTTGAGGCCAGCGGCATTGGCGCGCGCGGCAAGCTGCTGCAAGCCGGCGATCATGTCGTCCGCCGTGACCTCTTCCTCGGGCCTGGCCCAGCGGTTGCGGAGATCGTTGGTGCCGAGGAAGACGATGACATGCGAGGCACCCGGCTGCGCCAGCGCGTCGCGGTCGAGGCGGCGCAGCCCGCTGTCGCCGCGCGTGTCGTGCAGGATGCGGTTGCCGCCGATGCCGTGATTCATGACGCCGAGCGGCCTTCCGCCGCGCCGCGCCGCAAGGCGGCGTGCGAGGCGATCGGGCCAGCGCGAGTTCGTATCGAGCGAGGAGAGATTGCCGTCGGTCAGCGAATTGCCGAACGCGATGATGCCGCCCGCCGCAGCGGGTGCCAGCACGTCGATGCCGGTGAGGAAATACCAGTTCTCGGTCGTAGAGGCGATCCACATATCCTCCGCGGCGGTGTGGTTGCCGGGCGGCGAGACATAGTTCGTCTGATGCGCGTTGCCGTGGCCGGTGATCTGGAAAGTCTCCGCCACCTGGCCGGGGAGATAGAGGCTGACAGCGAGATCGGCGAGCAGCGGCACCTCGAGCTCGATGGGATCGCTCAACGCGAGCGCGCCCGCGGCGACGGTCGTGCCGTCCTTGCCGCCAAAAGTGAGCTTGCGGCCGCTGCCAGGGACGATGCGCGCGTCCTTGTCGCGGAGGCCGATCGAGGCGGCGCCCACCGCGAGCTTCCTCTGGCCATAGGCGTTCGAGAGCCGCACGCGCAGGCGATTTCCGCCGAGGCTCGTTCGCGCGATCATGCGCACGCTCTGGTTGCTGAAGGAAAGTCCCTCGGTCAATACCGGGCTGGTCGCCCAGGTCCCGACCCAGCGCATGTCTGCCATCGCTCCTCCCCGGCCTTGCCGCTGTTGCGGGCCGTTGCCGCGGCGCAGTCTAATGCCGGCGGAAGATGAGCGAAACCGATCCCCTCGCCCCCGCGCGGGCCGAAGCCGAAGCGCCGCCAGCGCCGCCAGCGCCGCCGCCGCCGCGCCCGCAATTCTCGCATCGCGACATAATGCGCATGCTGAGCGGCACGGTGCTGGGCCTGTTTCTCGGCGCGCTCGACCAGACGATCGTCGCGACCTCCTTGCCGGCGATGGTGGGCGAGCTGCACGGCGCGCAGCATTTGTCGTGGGTGGTCTCGGCCTATCTCCTCACCTCGACCGCCTCGACGCCGGTCTATGGCAAGCTCAGCGACCTCTATGGGCGCAGCGCCCTGTTCCGCACGGCGATCGCGACATTCCTTGCCGGCTCGATCGTGTGCGGGATCGCGCAGTCGATGGGGATGCTGATCGCGGGGCGTGCGCTTCAAGGGCTCGGCGGCGGCGGCCTGGTGTCGCTCGCCATGACCATCATCGCCGACATCGTGCCGCCGCGCGAGCGCGGCCGCTACCAGGCCTATTTTACCGCGGTGTGGTCCATCGCCGCGATCGGCGGTCCGATGCTCGGCGGATTCCTGGTCGATGTCGCGAGCTGGCGCTGGGTGTTCTGGATCAACCTGCCGGTCGCGGTTGCGGCGCTCCTCATCTGCGGCCGGGAGCTGAAGCGCCTGCCGCGCGGGCGGGGTGCCGCGCATATCGACTATGCCGGCATCGCGCTGATGGTGCCGGCGGTGGTCGCAGCCCTTCTCGTCACGACCTGGGCGGGGACGGAACTGGCGTGGTCTTCGCCGACGATCTTGGGGCTCGTGGCGGCGGCGGCGGTGTTCCTCGGTCTGCTTCTCCTGCAGGAACAGCGCGCGCGCGATCCGCTTCTGCCGCCGCGGCTCTTTCGCGGCAATGTCTTCGCGCTCGGCAATTCGATCGCGTTTTTGGGCGGTGCCGCGTCGGTCGGCGGCGTCATCTTCCTGCCGCTTTTCCTGCAGGTCGTGATCGGCGTATCGGCGAGCAATTCGGGGCTCCTCATCCTGCCGATGATGCTCGGCATGACCGCGGGCGCCACCGCGACCGGCCGGCTCGTCCGCCGCATCGGGCGCTACCGGATCTTTCCGGCCGTGGGTTTCGCTGCCGCGACGCTTGCCTTCCTGGTTTTCGTCGGCGTCGGCCGCGGCACGCCGGGGCTCGTCTACGGCACGGCGATGGCCGTGCTCGGCGCGGGCCTGGGGCCGATGGGCCCCGCGATCACCATCGCGGTGCAGAACTCGGTCGAGCCGCGCGACATGGGCACGGCCACCTCGCTCTGGTCGTTCTTCCGCTCGATGGGCGGCGCCTTCGGCGTGGCGCTTCTGGGCGCGATCCTGCTCGCGGGATTGAGCGGCAACGACATCGGCGGGGTGAGCGGGAGCGGCCTCCTGCATGGCGGCCCGGCGATGATCGCGGCGCTCCCCGAGGCGACGCGGCAGGCGATCGTCGCCGCCTTCACCCATTCCTTCCGCTATCTCTATCTCGCCGGCGCCGGCATTTGCGGCGCGGCGTTCGTCCTCACGCTCTTCCTCAAGGAACTGCCGCTCCGCTCGCGCCTCCCGCCAAAGCGCGAGGATTAGGCCCGCGTCACTCCACCGTCACGCTTTTCGCGAGATTGCGCGGCTGATCGACGTTGGTGCCCTTGATGACGGCGATATGGTAGGCCAAAAGCTGCACCGGGATGGCGTAGAGCAAGGGCGCTACGAAACTTTCGCAGCGCGGCACCTCGATCGACCACGTCACCTGGCCTTCGAGCCGCGCGAGACCTTCGCGGTCGGAGATCATGAGGACGCGGCCGCCGCGCGCCAGCACCTCCTGCACGTTCGACAGCGTCTTGTCGAAAAGCTCGTCCGACGGCGCCAGCACGACGACCGGGACGCGGTCGTCGATGAGCGCGATCGGCCCATGCTTCATCTCGCCGGCGGCATAGCCCTCGGCATGGATGTAGGAGATTTCCTTGAGCTTCAATGCCCCTTCGAGCGCCAGCGGATAGGACGTGCCGCGGCCGAGATAAAGCACGTCGCGCGTCTCGGCGAAATCCTGGGCGATCGAAAGGATGCGCTCGTCATGGTTCAGCACCTCGCTCGCCCGCGCCGGCACCTCGGTTAGCGCGGTCGAAAGCGCGGCCTCGCGCGCGGCGTCGATCCGGCCCTTGGCGCGCGCCAGCGCGATCGTGAGGCAGGCCAGCACGACCAGCTGCGTCGTAAAAGCCTTGGTCGAGGCGACGCCGATCTCAGGCCCGGCGTTGGTCGCAAGCACGGCGTCCGCCTCGCGCGCGATCGAGCTTTCCGGCTGATTGACGACGGCGACGATGCGCGAGCCTTGCGCCTTGGCATAGCGCAGCGCCGCCAGCGTGTCGGCGGTCTCGCCCGATTGCGAGATGAACACGGCCAGCTCGCCCGCCGGCATGTCGGCGGCGCGGTAGCGGAACTCCGACGCGATGTTGACCTCGCACGACACCCGCGCGATGCGCTCGAGCCAGTATTTCGCGACCAGGCCCGCGTGATATGAGGTGCCGCAGGCGATGAGCGTGACCCGGTTCACCGCGGCGAGATCGAACGGCAGATGCGGCAGATGCACGCTGCGCGTCGCCGGATTGAAATGCGTGAGCAGCGTGTCGCCGATCACCGTCGGCTGCTCGAAAATCTCCTTCTTCATGTAGTGGCGATGATTGCCCTTGCCGATGAGCGCGCCCGAGAGCGCGGTCTCGCGGATGGGGCGCTCGACCACTACGTCGTCGGCATTGCGGATCGTGGCGTGCTTGCCCGTCACCTCGGCCCAGTCGCCCTCCTCGAGATAGACGATGCGGCGCGTCAGGGGCGCCAACGCGAGCGCGTCGGAGCCGACATACATCTCGCCGTCGCCGAATCCCACCGCGAGCGGGCTGCCGCGCCGCGCGCAAATGAGGAGATCGGGCTCGCCCGCGAACAGCATCACGAGCGCGAAGGCGCCTTCGAGCTGCTTCAGGGACTTCGCCACCGCCTCGCGCGGGCTTAGGCCTGCGTCGAGATGGCGCGTCACCAGCATCGCCACCGCCTCGGTATCGGTCTGCGTCTCGAAGCGGTAGCCCGCGCCCTCGAGCGAGGATTTCAACGCCTGGAAATTCTCGATGATGCCGTTATGCACGACGGCGACGCGGGCCGTCGCGATCGGATGGGCGTTGCGCTCGCTCGGCACGCCGTGCGTCGCCCAGCGCGTGTGGCCGATGCCGATCCGGCCCGTCACCGGCTCGCGCTCGAGCCGTAGCTCGAGATTGACGAGCTTGCCCTCGGCGCGGCGGCGCTCGATCGCTCCGTCGACCAAGGTCGCGATTCCGGCCGAATCATATCCGCGATATTCGAGCCGCCGCAGGCCGTCTATGAGAAGCGGCGCCACGTCCTCGCGCCCGACGATGCCGACGATGCCGCACATCTCAGTTTCTGCCGCGGTCCTTGGTCTTGCGGCGCTGCTCGCGCCATTCCTTGGCGCGGCCCGGCTTCGTCACCTGCTGGCCGCGCGCGATCGCCATGGCGTCGGCCGGCACGTCGCCGGTGATGACGCTGCCGGCAGCGATGAAGGCGCCGTCGCCGACCGCGACCGGCGCCACGAGCGAGACGTTGGTGCCGACGAACACGCTTTCGCCGATCTCGGTGCGGAATTTCTCGATGCCGTCGTAATTGCAGGTGATGGCGCCGGCGCCGATGTTGGAGCCCGCGCCGATAGTGGCGTCGCCGATATAGGCCAAATGGTTTGCCTTGGCGCCGCGGCCGAGGCGCGAATTCTTGACCTCGACGAAATTGCCGAGATGGACCTCGGGGCCGAGCTCGGCACCAGGCCGCAGGCGCGCGAACGGGCCGATGCTGGCGCGGTCGCCGACGCGCGCTTCGACCATGTGGCAGAAGGCCGGGATCTGCACGCTCTCGCCGACCGTGACACCAGGCCCGAACACGACGAAGGGGCCGACGACGCTGTCGCGGCCGATCTTCGTGTCGGCCGCGAGGAACACCGTCTCGGGCGCCACGAACGTGACGCCTTGCTCCATCGCGCGCGCGCGCAGGCGCCGCTGCATCAGCGCTTCGGCGGCGGCGAGATCGGCGCGGCTGTTGACGCCCAAGAGCTCGTCCGCCGGACCCTCGATGGCGCGGCAGACGAGGTTTTTCGCACGCGCCGCCGCGACGATGTCCGTAAGATAATGCTCGCCCTTCGCGTTGTTGGCGCCGATGCCGTCCAGAAGCGCGAACAGCTCCTTGCCGTCGAGCGCCATGACGCCGGAATTGCACAGGTCGATCGCGCGCTCGGCGGGCGAGGCGTCCGCGGCCTCGACGATCGCGGCGAGCGTGCCGTCAGGCGCGGTGACGAGCCGGCCGTAATGCGCCGGATCCGCGAGCCGCATGCCGAGCACTGCGACGGCGGCCTTGGGCGCGCGGCGGCGCTCGGCGAGGAGCGCCTGAAGCGTCGCCGTCGTCACGAGCGGCGCGTCGCCATAGAGCACGAGCACGTCGCCGGCGAATCCTTCGAGCGCTTTCTTCGTGGCGAGCACCGCATGCGCGGTGCCGCGCTGCTCGCGCTGGATCACGGTCTCGGCGGGCGCCACCGCGGCTGCGACCTCGTCCATGCCGGGCGCGAGCACGACCACGGTGCGCGATGGCGCAAGCGACGCCGCCGCGGCCAGCACGTGCTCGATCATCGGCCGGCTGGCGATCGCGTGCAGCACTTTGGGGCGGCTCGAGCGCATCCGCGTGCCCTTGCCGGCGGCGAGCACGAGGACGGCCAAGCGCGAATTGGTCATGGCGGCAAGTATGAACGATTTCCACAGGATGAGCGATCCTTTTCGGACCCTGCGGCGGCTTGACACTGGGCCGCCTTGCGGCCTAAATCCCCGACCCGCGGGCGCGTAGCTCAGTGGGAGAGCACCGTGTTCACACCGCGGGGGTCGTAAGTTCAATCCTTACCGCGCCCACCATTCCCCGCATCCTTGGCAGGAGAAAAGCGATGAAATTCCGTCCCTTGCACGACCGCGTCGCGGTTAAGCGCGTGGCCGAGGAGGAAAAGACCAAAGGCGGCATCATCATTCCCGACACGGCCAAGGAAAAGCCGCAGGAGGGCGAGATCGTCGCGGTCGGGCCCGGCACGAGGGGCGACGACGGCAAGCTCCATGCGCTCGACGTCAAGGTCGGCGACCGCGTGCTGTTCGGCAAATGGTCGGGCACCGAGGTCAAGATCGACGGCCAGGAGCTGATGATCATGAAGGAAGGCGACATCATGGGCGTGCTGGGCCGCTGACGCTCCGCGCCGCTTCGACCGCGGGCCGCGCCCTGGTGCGGCCCGTTTGCTTTTGCGGTCTCCGACCGCAATATGACTTCCATGAGTTATGAGACGCACAAGGCCCGCGATCCGGTGTGCGGCATGAGCGTCGATCGGGCTGCGGCGAAGAATTGCCTGACGCACGAGGGCACGGAGTATTTCTTCTGCGGCGCGCGCTGCCGCGAGAAATTCGCGGCCGATCCGGCGCGCTATCTCGCCCCGCCCCCGCCGCCCGCGCCAGCACCCGAAGGCACGCTCTGGACCTGCCCCATGCATCCCGAGGTGCGGGCGGAAAAGCCGGGCCCCTGCCCGATCTGCGGCATGGCGCTCGAACCGATGGACGCCGCTGCTCCGGCAGAAAACCCCGAGCTCAGGGACATAACGCGGCGTTTTTGGGCGAGCGCCGCGCTCGCCGTCCCGCTCGTCGCGATCGAGATGGGCGGTCTCTTTTCACCTGGCGTCGCGCACTGGGTCGAGCTGGCGCTCGCTTCGCCGATCGTGCTGTGGGCGGGGTGGCCGTTCTTCGCGCGCGCCGCGGCATCGGTGAAAAACTGCGCGCTCAACATGTTCAGCCTGATCGGGCTCGGCGTCGCGATCGCCTATGGCGAGAGCGTCGCGGCAACCTTGGCGCCGGGACTCTTTCCGGGGGGCAGCGGCGACGTTTATTACGAATTCGGCAGCCGTGATCGTCGTGCTCGTGCTGTTGGGACAGGTGCTGGAATTGCGCGCGCGCGAGCGCACCGGGGGCGCGATCCGCGCGCTCATGGATCTGGCGCCGAAGACGGCGCGGCGCATCGCCGCCGACGGGCGCGAGGACGAGGTGCCGATCGCGCACATCCTTGCCGGCGAGCGGCTCCGCGTGCGGCCGGGCGAAAGCATTCCCGTGGACGGCGTCGTGCTCGAAGGCAAGAGCGCGGTTGACGAGGCGCTGGTGACGGGCGAAGCGATGCCGGCCGAGAAAGCGCCGGGCGCCAAGGTGATCGGCGGCACCATCAACGGCACCGGCGCGCTCGTCATGCGCGCCGAGAAGGTGGGCTCCGACACCATGCTCGCGCGCATCGTGCGCATGGTGGCCGACGCGCAGCGGAGCCGCGCGCCGATCCAGCGTCTCGCCGACGCGGTCGCTGCGTGGTTCGTGCCGGCGGTCGTCATCGTCGCGGTCCTGGCATTCGCCGCGTGGGCGGCGTGGGGCCCGCCGCCGGCGCTCGGCTATGCGCTCGTCGCGGCGGTTTCGGTGCTCATCATCGCCTGCCCGTGCGCCTTGGGGCTGGCCACGCCGATGTCGATCATGGTCGGCGTCGGACGGGGCGCCAAGGCGGGCGTCCTCATCAAGAATGCCGAGGCGCTCGAGCGGCTCGAAAAGGTCGATACGCTCGTCGTCGACAAGACCGGGACGCTGACCGAGGGCAAGCCGCGCGTCACTGCGGTTGTGACTATGCCAGGCTTCGACGAGGCGCTGCTCCTGTCGCTCGCCGCGAGCCTCGAAGCGGCAAGCGAGCATCCGGTCGCGGCCGCGATCGTCGCCGCCGCGAAAGCGGGCGGCGTGGCGCTTAACCCGGCCACCGAGTTCACGTCGCGTACCGGCATGGGCGTCACGGGCCTTGTCGAGGGCCGTCGCGTCGCGGTTGGCAATGCGACGCTTCTTCGCGAGATCGGCGCCGGATCATTCGCAATTGAGGCGCGCGCCGAGACGCTGCGGCACGAGGGGGCGACGGTGGTGTATGTCGCCGCGGAAGGGAGGTTAGCCGGCATCGTCGCGGTCGCGGACCCGATCAAGGCGACCACCGCGGCCGCGCTCGAAGCGCTGCGCGCGGACGGCGTGCGCATCGTCATGCTGACCGGCGACACGCGCGCGACGGCCGAGGCGGTGGCGCAAAAACTCGGGATCGGCGAGGTCGAGGCCGAGGTGCTGCCCGAGGCGAAGCAGCTTGTCGTGCGCCGCCTCAAGGACGAGGGCCGGGTCGTGGCGATGGCGGGGGACGGCGTCAACGACGCGCCTGCCTTGGCCGCGGCCGATGTCGGCGTGGCGATGGGCACCGGCACCGATGTCGCGATCGCGAGCGCCGGGATCACGCTGCTCAAAGGCGATCTCGCCGGCCTCGCGCGGGCGCGCGCCCTGAGCCGCGCCACCATGCGCAACATCCGGCAGAATCTGGTATTGGCCTTCGTCTACAACGCGCTCGGCATCCCGATCGCCGCGGGCGTGCTCTATCCGGAGTTCGGACTGCTGCTGAGCCCGATGATCGCCGCGGCGGCGATGAGCCTGAGTTCGGTCTCGGTGATCTCGAACGCCCTGCGGCTGCGCTTTTCCCGGCTCGCCTGAGCGGGCTATTCGGCGTCGGGCTGCTTCTCCGGCCGCGCGCGCTCGAATGCGTCGAGCTTCATGCAGGCGGCGAAGATGCGCATGATCGCCGGATAGGGCTTGAAATCGAAGCTCGGATAGCGCTGCGCGTTGAACACCTGCGGCACGAGGCAGAGGTCGGCAAGCGTCGGCGCGTCGCCGTGGCAGTACGCGCCCGCCTTGCCGTCGCCCGCCAGCACGCGCTCGATCCCCCCGAATCCCAACGCGATCCAGTGATTGAACCAGGCCTCGACCGCCTTGTCGTCATGGCCCAAGGGGTTTGCGAGGTAGCGCAGCACGCGGAGATTGTCGATCGGATGGATGTCGCAGGCGATCGTCTGCGCCAAGGAGCGCACGCGCGCGCGGCCGGAGGCATCCTTCGGCAAAAGCGGCGGCGCGGGATGCGTCTCGTCGAGATACTCGATGATGGCGAGCGATTGCGTCAGCACCTCGGCGCCGTCCTCGAGCGTCGGCACGAGGCCTTGCGGGTTGCGCGCAAGATAATCCTCGCGCCGCTGCTCGTTCTTGCGCAGGTGAACCCCCTGCTGCTCGTAGGCGAGGCCCTTGAGATTGAGCGCGATGCGCACGCGGAACGCCGCCGACGAGCGATGGAAACTATAGAGCTTCATGGCGCCCCCTTTTCTCACCCGTTGAATCCCCTTGACGGTAACACTTAAGGGGCACATTTTGTCGTTAATGAAGTCGATTCCCAGGGGCACGCTCGCGACGGAGGGCATGTTCGTCCTCGAACGATTCGTGCCCTTCCGGCTGTCGGTTCTCGCCAACCGCATGACCAGGGCGGTGGCGGGCGTCTATGCCCGCCGCTTCAATGTTTCGGCGCCGGAATGGCGCACGCTCGCGGTGCTCGGCCGGTTCGGCGCCATGACCGCCAACAGCGTGGTCGAGCGCACGGCGATGGACAAGGTGCGCGTGAGCCGGGCGGTGACGCGGCTCCTGGAACTCAACTACATCACGCGGCGGACCGATCCTTTGGACCGCCGCCGCGCCATTCTCGACCTCACCGCGAGCGGCCATAACGTCTATCGCCAGATCGTGCCGCGCGCGCTTGCGGTCGAGCGCGAATTGCTCCAAGCGCTCGATGCCGACGAGCGCGCGGCGTTCGAGGCGGCCATCTCCAAGCTCGAAACCCGGATCGCAGGCGCAGGGTCCGGCATCGAGGACTGAGCGCGCGTTTTCCGCTTCGGCGCGCCCGTGCTATAAGTCTTCCGGCCACGCAGCGGCGCGGGAGCGATGATTTGAACGGCGCCACCATCCTCATTCTGAACGGTCCCAACCTCAACCTGCTCGGCGTGCGCGAGCCGCAGATCTACGGCTCGGAAACCTTGGCCGACATCGAGGAGGCCTGTCTCGAGCGCGCGGCGGCGCTCGGCCTCGCGATCGAATTCCGCCAGTCCAATCACGAGGGCCAGCTTGTCGACTGGATCCAGGAGGCGCGCGAGAACGCGCACGGCATCATCATCAATCCCGGCGGCTACACCCACACCTCGGTCGCGATCCTCGACGCGCTGCGCGCGGCCGACCTGCCGGTGATCGAGGTGCATATTTCCAATATCCACCGGCGCGAGCCGTTCCGGCACCGCTCCTATGTCAGCCAGGCCGCGACCGGAGTGATCGCGGGCTTCGGCAGCCACGGCTATGTGCTCGCGCTCGAGGCGATGGCGCGCGTGCTCGTCGAATCCGCGCGCGGCTGACGCGCGATCCCGGTGATGGCGAAGAGCGAGCCAAAGATCGATGGCGATCTCGTCCGCGCGCTGGCGGCGCTGCTCGACGAGACGGGGCTCAGCGAGATCGAATACGCGGTCGGCGAGCTGCGCATCCGGGTGGCGCGCGGCGGAGCGCCGGTGACGCCAGCGCCGGTTGCGCCCGTGGCGACGCCGGCGCCGCGCGAGCCCGCCGAGGCGGAGCTCCAAGGCGCCGTGAAATCGCCGATGGTGGGGACGGCCTATCTCGCGCCGCAGCCGGGTGCTACGCCCTTCGTCGCGGTCGGCGACAATGTCCGCGAGGGCCAGGTCCTGCTTCTCGTCGAAGCGATGAAAGTGATGAATCAGATTCACGCGCCGCGCGCCGGCCGCGTCGGCCGCGTCCTCGTGACGGACGGCGCACCGGTCGAATACGGCCAGGTGCTTCTGGTGCTCGACTGACGCGATGTTCGAAAAGGTCCTGATCGCCAATCGCGGCGAGATCGCGCTGCGCATCCATCGCGCCTGCCGCGAGATGGGCATCCGCACCGTCGCCGTGCACTCGACCGCGGACGCCAACGCCATGCATGTGCGGCTTGCCGACGAGAGCGTGTGCATCGGCCCGCCGCCGGCGCGCGCGAGCTATCTCAACATTCCGGCGATCCTGTCGGCGGCGGCGATCACCGGCGCCGACGCGATCCATCCCGGCGTCGGATTCCTTTCCGAGAATGCCGACTTCGCGGCGATGGTCGAGGAGCACGGGCTCGCCTTCATCGGGCCTTCGCCCGAGCATCTGCGCCTCATGGGCGACAAGGTGGCGGCGCGCCAGGCGGCCGAAGCGCTGGGGCTCGCGGTCGTGCCGGGCTCGCCCGCGCTTGCCGATCTCGCCGCGGCCGAGGCGGAGGCGCGGCGCATCGGCTACCCGCTGCTCATCAAGGCCGCGGCGGGCGGCGGCGGGCGCGGCATGCGGCTTGTGCGCGAGGAAGCGGAGCTCGGGCCTCTGCTGACGCTCGCCTCGTCCGAGGCAAAATCCTATTTCGGCGACGGCTCGGTCTATCTCGAACGGTTTCTCGAGCGGCCGCGCCATATCGAGGTGCAGGTGCTGGGCGACGGCGCGGGCAACGTCATCCATCTGGGCGAGCGCGACTGCTCGATCCAGAGGAAGCACCAAAAACTCATCGAGGAGACGCCGTCGCCCGCGCTCAATCCCGAGGAGCGCCGGCGGCTCTGCGAGGGCGCCGCATCCGCCATGGCGAAGCTCGGCTACAGGAGTGCTGGGACGCTCGAATTCCTGTTCGCCGACGGCGCCTTCTTCTTCATCGAGACGAACGCGCGGCTCCAGGTCGAGCATCCGGTATCGGAGATGGTGAGCGGGATCGACATCGTGCGCGAGCAGATCCGCATCGCCGCGGGCAGCCCGCTCGGCTGGAAGCAGGAGAATGTCGCGCTGTCGGGCCACGCCATCGAGTGCCGCGTCAATGCCGAGCATCCGCAGAGCTTTGTCCCCTCACCCGGTACCGTGACGCGCTACCATGCGCCGGGCGGGCTCGGCATCCGCGTCGACAGCGCGCTCTACCAGGGCTACACCGTGCCGCCGCACTACGACAGCCTGGTCGCCAAGCTGATCGTGCATGGCACGCAGCGCAACGAGTGCCTGATGCGCATGCGGCGCGCGCTCGAGGAATTCGTGATCGACGGCATCGACACCACCATCCCGCTTTTGCAGCGCGTCATCGCGGCGCCCGACTTCATCGACGGCGCCTACGATATCGGCTGGCTCGAGCGGTTCGTCGGGCCATGACCGCGCTCACGCCTGCCATCCTGCTGCGCGCCTATGCGGCCGGCATCTTCCCGATGGCGGATTCGGCCGAGGACACGCAGGTGTTTTGGGTCGATCCCGAGCGCCGCGGGGTTATGTCGCTCGACCGCTTCCACCTGCCGCGGCGCCTGAAGCGGACGGTGCGCAACGGGCCTTTCGAGGTGCGCTGCGACAAGAGCTTCGTCGCCGTCGTGGAGGCCTGCGCCGAGGCTCGGCCGGAGCGGCCCAAGACCTGGATCAACAGCGAGATCGTGCGGCTCTACGGCTCGCTCCACCGCATGGGCTATGCGCACAGCATCGAGGTGCTGCACGAGGAGAAGCTCGTGGGCGGCCTCTATGGCGTGACGCTGGGCGCGGCCTTCTTCGGCGAAAGCATGTTCAGCCGCATGACGGACGCGAGCAAGGTGGCGCTCGCCCATCTCGTGGCGCGGCTCAGGCTCGGCGGGTTCGAGCTCCTGGACACGCAGTTCATGACGAACCACCTGGTCCAGTTCGGCGGGGTCGAGATCTCGCGCGCGGTCTATCGCCGCCGCCTCGACCGGGCGCTCGGAGCCCGCGGCTATTTCTCGCGCGAGCCGCTCGACGGGGCGTCGGTCGTGTCGCTTTTGCAGTCGAGCACGCCGACGTTGTAGATCGGGTCCTCCATCGCCGAGATCGCCGGGCTCGAGGCGAACATCCAGCCGCTGAACACGCGCTTCGATTTCGAACGAGGCGCCGCCCGAGCGCACCTCGTCGATCTGCAGGAAGGCCGCCGTCTCGGGCGGCTCCTCGGGCGGGCGCTTGACGCAGGCGCGCACGGTGATGACGAGCGAGCCGAAGCGCACGCTTCGGTTGACCGGCGCATCGAAGGTCGAGACCCGCGCCGTGATCTTGTCGAGCCCCTGCAGCACCGCCACCGTATCCGCGCGCGCCGGCAGCGCGGCCGCGAGCAGCGCCACCATGCCGGCCCCGGCTACCGCCATGCCCGGGCTTGTCCCGGACATCCACGCGTTGCCGCGATACAAAGAAACCCATGGATGGCCGGGACAGGCGCGGCTGTGACGCTTGAGAAATCGCTTCATGGTGACGATTTTTTGTATGGATTTTCAATAAATTCTGCGATTGATTGCAGAACTAGTCTGAACTGCCGCTCGTCGGCGCCCATGAGCACCGCGTCCTCGAGCGCCTCTTGTGCGAGCGCGCGAATTTCCTCGAGGTTCTCGTTCAGAACCTTGATCTTTTCGAGACACGAGAGCGGCTCGCCCGCGGGCGTGCGCCAGGTCGGCAGGTCGAGCTTCTTGGCCATCGGATCACGTCCCGGACGAAAGCTGCGCCGCGAAGCGGAGCCTGACGTAATCGACCGTCCAGCGTCCATCGCCGTCGCAAAGCCGGTCCTTAACATATTCCTCGATTTCGGCTTTTACAGGGTCGCGCGCGCTTTCCGGGAGACGGTTGAGGAAGCTCTCGGCGAAAGTGTCGAGCCAGTCCGCGAGCGGTCCCGGCAGCGGCGTCGGACGCGCGAAGAGCTTTATGAAGCGGACGGCGAAGCCGTGGCGCTCGAGCAGCGCGCTTCCTTCGGCGGCCGAAAGGAAGCGCCACGGATCGATCGCATCGGCGTCGATCCCGCGCCGCGCGAGCGCCTGGTGGAGCGCCGTCCGAACGGTCGCGACATTGCCCTCGCCGCCCATCTCGGCGACGAACCGCCCGCCCGGCTTGAGGGCGCGGCGGACGCATGCCACGACGGCGTCCAGGTCCTTCATCCAGTGCAGCGCCGCGTTGCTGAAGACGGCGTCGAATTCCGCGGCGAAGGGGAGGTCGGCCGCGTCCATCGCGCGCGCGTCGAGGCCGCGGGCGCGGGCGGACGCGACCTGCTCGGCGCTGGCGTCGATGCCGATGACGTGCGCGTGCTCGGCAATCTGGATGGTGAGCGCGCCCTCGCCGCAGCCGAGATCGAGGATGCGCTCGCCCGGTTGCGGCGCCAGCAGATCGAGCACCGGCTCGCCGCCGGCCGCTACGAACGAGGCGTTGCGGCGGTAGCGCTCGGGGTCCCAGCGCTGGGCAGCGTCACTTCGCGGGCGGGAGCGTGCCATTGTCGGCGGGCGGCGGCGGCGCGCTTTGCGGCGGTGCCCCGCCGCCTTCGTCCTTCTTCTGCGGCTGCTGGCTGAAGATGTACTGGCCGATCAGGGATTCGAGGCTCATCGGCGACTGCGTATGATCGATCTCGCCGCCGGGCTTGATCGTGTCGTCCTCGTTGCCCGGCTCGAGCGAGAGATACTTGTCGCCAAACAGCCCGGCCGACGTGATGGTCGCGACCGTGTCCACCGGCAGCTTGATCGACGGATCTATGCTCATCTTGACCACGGCGACGAAGGACTTCGGATCGAGCGTCTGCGAGATGATCGAGCCGACCTTGATGCCGCTGATGCGCACGTCGCCGCCGTCGCGCAGCCCCTCGACGCGGCTGAACCGGGCGGTGAGGTCATAGCCCGACACGGCGCTCACCTGGCTCGTCGTGTAGGCGAAGAACAGGAAGAGGGCGGCGACGATGAGGACGACCGCGCCCATCACGGTCTCGACGGCGTTACGGCTCACGGTGCGGCCTCCTCGTCCGGACGCCACGGCTCGTAGTCGGAGGTCGTGCGCTCGCGCGGGCCGCCATGGAGAAGCGAGCCGGGCGGGCGATAGGCCTTCGGCGTGCCGGACAGGTTGGGCTGGTGCGGCTTCTGCCAGGGATAGTGCGGCTTGGCCCCCTCCTTCGGCACCTCGTCCACCGTGTGATGGAGCCAGCCGTGCCATTCCGGCGGCACGCGCGAGCCGTCGGCCTCGCCGGCATAGAGAACCCAGCGCTTCTCCCGGCTTGGCCGCCCGCCGCCGGACGACAGCACCAGATGCCGCTTGTCGCGGAAGTAGCGGTTGCCGAACGTGTCGGTGCCGACCAACTCGCCGCGCAGCCACGTCATGATCCGTGTGCCGATCGTCATGTCAGTCGAAGGCGACGACGCGGACGTCGGCCGAGCCGATCTTCTCGAACTCGCAATGCATGACGTCGCCGGGCTTCACCTGGGAGACGCCGGCGCAGGTGCCGCTCATGACGATGTCGCCCGGCCACAGCGTGTAATATGTGGACGCCCACGAGATCTGCGTGACGAGGTCCATGATCATCATGTTGGTGTTGGATTTCTGCTTCACGTCGCCGTTGACGGCGAGCGAGAAATCGAGGTTCTGCGGATCGGGGATCTCGTCCGACGTGACCATCCAGGGCCCGAGCACCGCATAGGTGTCGATCGACTTGCGGAAGCTGCGGTCCTGCGAGCCGCGCACCACCATGTCGAGCGCGATGGCATAGCCCGCGACGATCGAAAGCGCCTGGTCCTTGCCGATGTTCGACGCCTTCTTGCCGATGATGACGCCCAGTTCCATCTCGTGATCGGTGCGGCGGTCGGCAAAGCGCAGCCGCACGCCCTCGCCGGTGCCGACGAGCGCGCTGTTCGCTTTGAGGAACAGGCCCTGCTCCTCGATGCTGCCGCTATAGCGGTTCGCCACGCCGCCACTGAACACGTCGCGCTGCGCCGCTGCCTCCTGCCGGTGATCCATGTAGTTGGTCGGCGTGCCGATGATCTTGGTCGGGGCCTGGACCGGCGACAGGAATTTCGCGTCCTTCACCGCGACCGAGGGCGCGCCCTCGGCGGCCGCGAGGATCTCGGGCTTCATGCGCTCGAGATTGGCGATGAGCGGATCGCCCTTGGGATAGGGATATGTGAGCTTCGGCAGCTTCTCGAGCGCCTTGGTCACGTCGTGGACGCGGTCGCCCTTCACGAGCCCGAGGCGATTGTCGTTGAACCAACAGATTTTCATCCTGCCCTCCTCAGAGCGGTCTCAAGCTGCCGCGCCGCGCAATATAGTGGGCGCGCAAGCGCCGGTCATCTGTCGCCTATCGCGCCAATCCGCCGCGCTGCTAACATCGCATCCGCATGACGGAAGACACCGGGCCCCGCTGCGTATTCTGCGACGCGCCATGGAGCGAGGAGATGCTGCGGCTGTACGATGCCGGCAGCACCGGCGCGGTCTGTTCGTGCTGCGTCATCTTTCCCGATCTCGAAGGGTTCGAGGAGCCGAAGCCCGAGCCGCCGAAGGAACACATAGCATTGCCGCCCGAGCTCAGCTGCCACGCGTGCGGGCGCGTGCTCTACCGGCTGTCGGCGGCAGCGCAAGAATGACCGACGCGGCCTTCTCGGTTTCACATTCGGTGAGCCCTGGGGTGGGTTCTTTGCCATCGGATCGCGCGACGGCTGCGAACTGCATCTGAAATGCGCCGCGAAGAATTCCGCCGAGCGACGCCACCGCCGCGAGAACGAGCATCTCGACCTTTATGCCGGCGTCGCCGGCATCGACGCCTTCCATGCCGAGTGTGTCGCAAACGGCGCCACCATCATCAAGCCGTTGGCGGCGACGCCCTGGGGCACGAAGGATTTCTACGTGCTCGACCCAGACGGCTAATCCTGTGTTTCGGCGGCTGAGGCGGCGCACCGCCCGATCGCTTGGCCCCATATCTTGGGCCACCCCCAAAGAATGACACAAAATCCTTGACGGTGTATTACGTTTGGGACAAGACTTTGTGTCCTGGCGCGCGGTGAGCCCCTAGCTGTTGGGGAAGCGCTCTGGTTCTTGGGGGAGCGCAATGCGGATCGAGCGTCGGTTCACGGTCGCGGGTAAGGAGCCCTATCACGCCATCGCGTTCCGCAAGGCGACGAGCGAGATCCGCAATCCCGACGGCTCGCGCGTGTTCCACCAGCCCGACATCGAAGTGCCGGCGTTCTGGAGCCAGGTCGCGTGCGACATCCTCGCGCAAAAATATTTCCGCAAGGCGGGCGTGCCGGCGAAGCTGAAGGCGCTGCCGGAACAGGACGTGCCGGAATGGCTGTGGCGGCGCGTGCCGGACGAGGAGGCGCTTGCGCATCAGCCGGCGTCGGCCCGCTCGGGCGCGGAGACGAGCGCCAAGGAAGTGTTCCACCGGCTCGCCGGCACTTGGACCTATTGGGGCTGGAAGGGCGGCTATTTCGACAGCGAAGCCGACGCCCGCGCCTATTACGACGAGACCTGCTTCATGCTGGCGAAGCAGATGGGCGTGCCCAACTCGCCGCAATGGTTCAACACCGGGCTGCACTGGGCCTACGGCATCGACGGGCCGGCGCAGGGGCACTACTTCGTCGACTACAGGAGCGGCGAGCTGCGCGTGTCGGAAAGCGCCTACGAGCATCCCCAGCCGCACGCCTGCTTCATCCAGTCGGTCAGCGACGATCTCGTCAACCAGGGCGGGATCATGGATCTGTGGGTGCGCGAGGCGCGCATCTTCAAATACGGCTCGGGCAGCGGCTCGAATTTCTCGAAAGTGCGCGGCGAGGGCGAGCGGCTTTCGGGCGGCGGGCGCTCGTCGGGCCTGATGAGCTTCCTGAAGATCGGCGACCGCGCGGCGGGCGCGATCAAATCGGGCGGCACGACGCGGCGCGCGGCCAAGATGGTGACGGTCGACGTCGATCATCCCGACATCGAGACTTACGTCGAATGGAAGGTGGTCGAGGAGCAGAAGGTGGCGGCGCTCGTCGCCGGCTCGAAGCTCGCCGAGAAGCACCTGAACCTCATCATGGCGGCATGCCACGGCGCCGCCGCCGAGGCGCTCGGCGCCGGCCGGTTCGATCCGGCGCGCAACGCGGCATTGAAGCGCGAGATCCGCGCGGCGCGGCGCGCCATGATCCCCGAGAATTACGTCCAGCGCGTCATCCAGTTCGCGGAGCAAGGCCACACATCGATCGAATTCAAGACATACGACACCGATTGGGACAGCGAGGCCTATCTCACCGTCTCGGGCCAGAACTCGAACAATTCCGTGCGCGTCTCGAACGATTTCCTGGAGCGCGTGCGCGAGGACGGCGAGTGGCGCCTGACGCGGCGCACCGACGGCAAGGTCGCCAAGACGCTGAAGGCGCGCGAGCTGTGGGACAAGATCTGCTACGCCGCCTGGGCCTCGGCCGATCCGGGCCTCCAGTTCGACACCACCATCAACGAGTGGCACACCTGCCCCGCGAGCGGCCGCATCAACGCGTCAAATCCGTGCTCGGAATACATGTTCCTGGACGACACGGCGTGCAATCTCGCCTCGCTCAATCTCCTGGCCTTCCGGCGCGAGGACGGGACCTACGACATTCCCTCCTACGAGCACGCCATCCGGCTCTGGACCGTCACGCTCGAGATTTCGGTGCTGATGGCGCAGTTTCCGTCGCGCGAGATCGCGCGGCTGTCGTACGAGTACCGCACGTTGGGCCTGGGCTACGCCAATATCGGCGGGCTCTTGATGGCGTGCGGCCTGCCCTATGACAGCGATCAGGGACGCGCACTCTGCGGCGCCCTGACCGCGATCCTCACGGGCGTCAGCTATGCCACCTCGGCCGAGATGGCGGGCGAGCTTGGCGCTTTCGCAGGATTTGCGCCGAACCGCGAGCCGATGCTGCGCGTCATCCGCAACCATCGCCGCGCGGCATATGGCGAGAGCGGGGGATACGAGCAGCTATCGGTCGTGCCGGTGCCGCTCGACGCCGCCAACTGCCCCGACCCAGCGCTGGTCGAGGCGGCCAAGCGCGCCTGGGACAAGGCGCTCGCGCTCGGCGAGCAGCACGGCTACCGCAACGCGCAGGCGACCGTGATCGCGCCCACCGGCACGACCGGCCTCGTCATGGATTGCGACACGACCGGCGTCGAGCCCGACTTCGCGCTCGTCAAATTCAAGAAGCTCGCCGGCGGCGGATATTTCCGCATCATCAACCGCGGCGTGCCCGAAGCGTTGCGGACGCTCGGCTATGGCGCGCGCGAGATCGAGGCGATCACGCAATACGCCGTCGGGCACGGCACGTTGAAGGATGCACCCTCGGTCAATCACCGCCAGCTCAAGGCCAAGGGCTTTACCGACGGCGCAATCGAGGTGCTGGAACAGGCACTCACGTCCGCCTTCGACATCAAATTCGCCTTCAACAAGTGGACGCTCGGCGAGGAATTCTGCCGCAGCGCCTTCGGCTTCACTGCCGAGCAGATGGCCGATGCCACCTTCGACATGCTGCAGGCTTTGGGCTTCACGAAGGCCGACATCGAGGCCGCCAACACCTATTGCTGCGGCGCCATGACGCTCGAAGGCGCGCCGCATCTGAAGCCCGAGCATTTCCCGGTGTTCGACTGCGCCAACCCGTGCGGCCGGAACGGCAAGCGCTGCCTCTCGGTCGAAAGCCACATCCGCATGCTGGCGGCGTCGCAGCCCTTCATCTCGGGCGCGATCTCGAAGACCATCAACATGCAGAGCTCCGCCTCGGTCGAGGACTGCAAGTCCGCCTACATGCTGTCCTGGCGCCTGGCGCTCAAGGCGAACGCGCTCTACCGCGACGGCTCGAAACTGTCGCAGCCGCTGCAATCGGCCCTCTTCGACGACGAGGAGGACGAAGCCGAGACGCTGGTCGAGCGCACGCCCGCGGCGCGCGTGCCGCTCATCGCCGAACGCATCGTCGAGCGCATCATCGAGCGCGTGCTGCAGCGGAGCGAGCGCAAGCGCCTGCCGCAGCGGCGCAAGGGCTATACCCAGAAGGCGCTCGTCGGCGGCCACAAGGTTTATCTCCGCACCGGCGAATACGAGGACGGCACCATCGGCGAAGTGTTCATCGACATGCACAAGGAAGGCGCCGCCTTCCGCTCGCTCATGAACAATTTCGCGATCGCGATCTCGATCGGGCTGCAATACGGCGTGCCGCTCGAGGAGTTCGTCGAAGCCTTCACCTTCACGCGGTTCGAGCCCGCCGGCATCGTCGAGGGCAATGATGCGATCAAGATGGCGACCTCCCTGCTCGACTACCTCTTCCGCGAACTCGCGATCTCCTATCTCGGGCGCAACGATCTGGCCCATGTCCAGCCGGGCGACGTTCTGCCGGACACCGTCGGCAAGGGCAGCGTCGAATTCGACGCTTCCCGACGGCGGCAGCGCCCGCGCCGACGTGGCCGCGATGGTGCAGCGCATGGCGTCCACCGGATATGTCCGCAGCCGATTGACCGTGCTGCAAGGTGGGGCGAACGGCGCGACTGCAAGCCTTGCGACTGCCGCCGCGGTGGACGTGGCGCAGGGGCTTGCGGTCGCCGCCATCGCCGAGCCCGACGGGCGCACGGTCGTGATGGCGGCCCGGATCGAGCAGATCCGCACGGCGCGGGCCAAGGGATACGAGGGCGACAATTGCGGCGACTGCGGCAATTTCACCCTGGTGCGGAACGGAACCTGCCTCAAATGCGATACATGCGGCAGCACTAGCGGCTGCAGCTGATCGCGGCGCGGCCCCAGCTAAAGCCTCCCGGCTGGCGCCGCGCTGTTGGGGCAGTTTTTAGGGGTGCGACTTCGGTCGCACCCCCTTTTTTTTGTCTCGGGCGGGGATGCGCGCGGAAAGGGGTGCCTAGAACCGGGTACCCTCGCTTGCCGGCGAGGGACCACGCGCAGTTGACTGGCCGGCCTTCCATGCGAAGGCCGGTCTTTTTTTGTGCATCAGGACGGCGGCTTGCCGCCGAGGAGCGGGCCCAGCGCGTCGGCCGGGAGGCGGACGAGGCCCTGGGGCAGGGCGAAAACCGCGGGATCGACCGGTCCGGTCACGACGTCCGAAAGCTCCATCGCCACCCGCATCGGCTTGCCGCCATGGGCGCGCGTCACCGCGACGTTGAGCTTGACCAGGATGCCGCCGCGGGCGAGCCACAAGAAACCCTTGGCGCGGCTGCCGTCGGCCGCCTTGTGATCGACGCGGTATTTCGTGGCGCCGAGCCCTGCCACGTTCTCGTGTCCGACCGGGTCGTTCAGAAGGTCCTCGGCATCGAGCTCGGCCATGAGCGGCGGGAACGGGAATTCGAGATAGGTCTTGACCGAGGGCAGCACGAGAAATCCTTTGGCGGCAGCGGTGTCGAGCAGGAACACCTCGCGCATGCCGAACAGGTCCTGGTCGTGCCGCTGATGGCCGGGCGCCGACATGACCGGTCCGGAATAGCTCCGCCCGTCGATCGTGACCGTGCGCTCGGCGCGGTAGGGCACCGCGGCGTCGCCCAGAAGCGCCGCGCGGGCGGCGGGTGCCGCGCCAAGAAACACAAGCGCCAGGACCGCGAGGAAATACCGCATCGCCCCTCCCATAAAGGGCGAATGCGGCGCTTTCGCGGCGGCGCCCTCAGCGGCTATGATTTGCCGCGGCACAGTTATTCGCGAGAGGCAAGGGGCATGGCCGACGGCGGCGAGCGCTTGAGCGTGCGCATGGTCGAAAAGCTCGCGGACGTACCGCCGGATTCGTGGGACGCCTGCGCCGGACCCGACAACCCGTTCCTCTCCCATGCCTTCCTCGAGGCGCTCGAATTGTCCGGCTCGGCCACGGGCGGGACCGGGTGGCTGCCGCAGCATCTCTTGCTCGAGGACGCGGAGGCCCGAATCCTTGGCGCCGTGCCGCTCTATCTCAAGAGCCATTCCTACGGCGAATATGTGTTCGACCATGGCTGGGCCGCGGCCTTGGAGCGCGCCGGCGGGCGCTATTACCCAAAACTCCAGGCGTGCGTGCCGTTCACGCCGGTGACGGGGCCGCGCCTCCTGCTTCATCCCGAAGCGCCCGCGGACGCGGCCGATCTGCTCGTCGCGGCGCTCGTCGAGGTGGCGCGGCGGCGAAAAGTGTCGTCGCTGCACGTGACGTTCCCGACCGAGAACGAATGGGAGCGTCTCGGCAAGGCCGGGTTTTTGCAGCGCATCGGCCGCCAGTTCCATTGGGAGAATCAGGGCTACCGCGACTTCGACGATTTTCTGGAGGCGCTCACGTCGCGCAAGCGCAAGCAGATCAGGCGCGAGCGGCGCGACGCGATGGCGGACGGCATCGAGATCGAAACGCTGACCGGGAGCGCCATCGAGAAGCGGCATTGGGATGCGTTCTTCCGCTTCTATATGTCCACCTCGGACCGGAAATGGGGCTCGGCCTATCTGACGCGCGAGTTCTTCGATCTTCTCGGCGCGCGCATGGCCGACCGCGTGGCACTGGTGATGGCGCGGCACGGCAGCCGCTATGTCGCCGGCGCCCTGAACCTCATCGGCAGCGACACGCTCTATGGCCGCAACTGGGGCTGCACCGGCGACTTCCCGTTCCTGCATTTCGAGGCGTGCTATTACCGCGCCATCGACTTCGCGATCGCCCGCGGCCTGAAGCGCGTCGAGGCGGGCGCCCAGGGGCAGCACAAGATCCAGCGCGGATATCTGCCCTCGGCGACCTACAGCGCGCACTGGATCCGCGACCCCGCCTTCCAGCGCGCCATCGAGGATTTTCTCGTGCGCGAGCGCCACGCCGTCGAACACGAGATGGAAGCGCTCGAGGAAGCGCTCTCGCCCTTCAAGTGCGAGACGGCGGAGTGACCGTAGCCATCGTCCATTGACTTACCTAAGCCAATGACCTATATCGATGGACGAGTTCGACTGGGACGAGGCGAAGAGCGATCGGACGCGCAGGATGCGCGGCTTCGATTTCGCTTACGCCGTACGAATTTTCGACGGACCGATCATCGAGCGCGAGGACGACCGCCGCGACTATGGCGAGCAACGGACGCGCGCGATCGGCATCGTAGATGGGAATATTCTGCTGGTCGTTTGCACATGGCGCGGCAGCGTGCGCCGAATCATCTCGGCGCGACCGGCAAACCGGAAGGAACGTGATGGCTATCGTGCGCTATACGGCTGAGCAAATTCGGCGAATGAAGCCCCGGGTTCAACCGCAAGCGCCTCGCAGCAACTACGGAAGCGGACATCGCGCGCTATGCCGCCGAGGACGATTCCTCGACGGAAGGCGAAGAGTTCAGCAAATGGCGCGTCGTGCTTCCGGTGGATGTGGCCGCCGTCCGCCGCAAGACGCGGCTGTCGCAGGAGCGGTTCGCGCGCGCGTTTCGCATCAGCACGCACACGCTGAGGAACTGGGAGCAAGGGCGGCGCGCGCCGGACGGGCCGGCGCTCGCTTTGCTGACCGCGATCGACCGCGATCCCAAGACGATGATGCGGCTGTTGCGCGATCCCGCCTGAAACTGAAGAAGGCCGCTTGCGCGGCCTTCTTGCTTATTCGACGTATTCCGGTTCCTTGGGCGCCGGCAAGCGCGGCCCGGGGGATTCGATGAAGGTGAAGGTCAGCTTGTCGCCGTCGCGCTTCACCTGCGCGGTGCCGCCCTTCTGCAGCTTGCCGAACAGAAGCTCCTCGGCCAGCGGCTTCTTGATGTGCTCCTGGATGATGCGAGCCAAGGGCCGCGCGCCGAACAGCTTGTCGTAGCCCTTCTCGGCGAGCCATTGCCGCGCGCCTTCGTCGAGCTCGATCGTGACGTTGCGGTCGGCGAGCTGCTCCTCGAGCTGGAGGATGAACTTGTCGACGACGCGGCCGATCGTCTCGGGCGCGAGCGCCGCGAACGAGATGATGGCGTCGAGCCGGTTGCGGAACTCCGGCGTGAACATGCGGTTGATCGCGTCCTCGTCCTCGCCGACGCGCACGTCGCTGCCGAAGCCGATCGCGGGCTTCGCCATGTCGGCCGCGCCCGCGTTCGTCGTCATGATCAGAATGACGTTGCGGAAATCCACCGACTTGCCGTTGTGGTCGGTGAGCTTCCCGTAATCCATGATCTGCAACAGGATGTTGAAGAGATCGGGATGCGCCTTTTCGATCTCGTCCAGGAGCAGCACGCAGTGCGGATGCTGGTTGACCGCGTCGGTCAGGAGCCCACCCTGGTCGAAGCCCACGTAGCCCGGCGGCGCGCCGATGAGGCGCGAGACGGTGTGCCGCTCCATGTATTCCGACATGTCGAAGCGCGTCAATTCGATCCCGAGCGTGCGGGCGAGCTGGCGCGCGACCTCGGTCTTGCCGACGCCGGTGGGGCCCGAGAAGAGGTAGGAGCCGATCGGCTTCTCCTGCTCGCGCAATCCGGCGCGGGCAAGCTTGATCGCCGCGGTCAGCGCGTCGATCGCCTTGTCCTGGCCGAACACCATCGTCTTCAGGTCGCGATCGAGGTTCCGCAGAACCTCCTTGTCGTCGGTCGAGACGCTCTTCGGCGGGATGCGCGCGATCGTCGCGACGATCGCCTCGACCTCGCGCGCGGTGATCGTCTTGCGCCGGCGGTTCTCGGGCAGAAGCATCTGGGCCGCGCCCACCTCGTCGATCACGTCGATCGCCTTGTCGGGAAGCTTGCGGTCGCCGATGTAGCGGTTCGACAGCTCGACCGCGGCGCGAATTGCTTCGCCGGTGTAGCGCACCTTGTGGTGGCGCTCGTAATAGGGCTTCAGGCCGCGCAGGATCTTCACCGCGTCCTCGACCGACGGCTCGTTGATGTCGATCTTCTGGAAGCGGCGGACGAGCGCGCGGTCCTTCTCGAAATAGTTGCGGTATTCCTTGTATGTCGTCGAGCCGATGCAGCGGATGTTGCCGCTGGCGAGCGCCGGCTTCAAAAGGTTCGAGGCGTCCATCGCGCCGCCGCTGGTGGCGCCGGCTCCGATCACGGTGTGGATCTCGTCGATGAACAGGATCGCGCCGTTCATCGCCTCGAGCTCGGCGATCACCGCCTTCAAACGCTCCTCGAAATCGCCGCGATAGCGCGTGCCGGCCAGGAGCGCGCCCATGTCGAGCGCGTAGATCGTGGCGTTCTGCAGCACGTCCGGCACCTGGCGCTGGACGATGCGGCGCGCCAGGCCCTCGGCGATCGCCGTCTTGCCGACGCCCGGATCGCCGACATAGAGCGGATTGTTCTTGGAGCGGCGGCACAGGATCTGGATGGTGCGGTCGACCTCCTGCTCGCGGCCGATCAGAGGATCGATCTTGCCGCTCCGCGCCTTTTTGTTGAGGTTGACGCAATAGGCGTCGAGCGCGTCGTGGCCGCGCTTCTGCTGCTTCTCGGTGCGTTCCTCCTCCTCGGCGCCGTGCACGCGGCGCTGCTCGGAGCGGCCGGGCGCCTTGGCGATGCCGTGCGAGATGTAGTTGACCGCGTCGAACCGCGTCATGTCCTGCTCCTGCAGGAAATAGACGGCGTGGCTCTCGCGCTCGGCGAACATGGCGACGATCACGTTGGCGCCGGTCACTTCCTCGCGGCCCGAGGACTGGACGTGAATGGCGGCGCGCTGGAGGACGCGCTGAAAGCTCGCGGTCGGCTTCGAATCCTCGGCATGGGCAGAGACGAGATTGCCGAGCTCGTTGTCGACATAGGCGATCAGCTCGCGCCGGAGCTTCTCGAGATCGACGGTGCAGGCGCGCAAGACCGCGCACGCATCCTGATCCTCGGTGAGCGCCAGCAGCAGGTGCTCGAGCGTCGCATATTCGTGCCGGCGCTCATTGGCGTAAGCGAGGGCGCGGTGGAGGGTTTTTTCAAGGTTGCGCGAGAGCATGCACGCCTATTCCTACTCCAACAGGGCTATTCCGTCGTCAGTCTTTCTCCAAGGTACATTGTAACGGGTGCTGGTGCTGGCGGGCGAAATCCATCACCTGGGTTACCTTGGTCTCGGCGACCTCGTAGGTGAAGACCCCGCACACGCCCACCCCACGGCGATGGACATGCAACATAATTCGCGTCGCCTCCTCGCGCGTCTTGTTGAAGAAGCGCTCGAGGATGTGGACGACGAACTCCATCGGCGTGTAGTCGTCGTTCAGCATCAGGACCTTGTACATCGAGGGCTTCTTCGTCTTGGGCTTCGCCTTGACGATCACCCCCGTGGCCGGTCCCTCGCTGCCGTTGCGCTTTTCTACGTCGCTCATTGCAGCACGATCAGGCTCAACCGGGTCCAACCAATTGCATCATATTGGCACGATGCGGCCGGGGGGAAGAGCTTTTGCGTCTGCCCCCTGGGGCCGGTGTCCTGCGCCATTGTCGCAGCGCATCACTAACGCCGGGCGAACCGGGATGCGCACGCGCCTAGGCCGGAGGTGGCGGGTCGGACCGCCGCATCGTGCCGACGAGGCGCGCGAGCTGCCAGATCTCGACCGCATCGCAAAACGCCGTCGCCGTATCGAGGATGCCGCGCGCTGTGCGCTGCGCCTCCTCGTCGTCGGCGCAATCGCGGACTTCGGCGTTCATTATGCGGCCCGCGGACAAGCGATAGAACCGGTAGTCCGCCATGCCCCCTGCCGCGCGGATGGTCCTACTCGAAAGGGTAAGAAATACGACAGGGCGAGGCAATCGAAAGTGTAACTTTTGTGGCAAACCTACCAATCAGGCCGGAACGCCGCGCGCCACGAACGGGGCGAGCGCTTCGCTGGCGATGTTCACCCCCATCTCGCCGAGCCTGGCCGAGCGCTCGGCGAGCGTCTCGAAGCTCGACCGCGCATGGGCGCCGCTGAGCTCGACGACCTCGTCGAGGGTCTTGGCCGAGAGTAGCGCCGAGGCGGTCTTGGCGGCGCTGGCGAACGAAAGCTGGGCAAATCCGAAGATTTCCTGGCTCATCGCCTGAATCCCTTCGGACAGCGCGAGATTGGCCTTGGTCACCGCCGCAAGGTTCTCGCGCCCAAGATCGGCGAGCGATTCGAGGCTCATCGGCGGAAAAGCCGGCTTCGCCGCGGCCGCCGGGGCGGAGACGAGCGACGCGAGCTCCACGGGAAGGGAATGTTTCTTCGATTTCACAGCCATGGCATATCCTCGTCGAGGGCGCCGGATGTTGCAACGCAACATCACATATATGCGAATCGCCGCTTGGTTTCAAGCTGGATGTTGCAATGCAATATCGAGGCGCGCCGGCCGCAGCGGCGCCTGTTCGCGCTTTGGGCCAAATCGGAGCAGCGCGCAACGATCACGAAAAACTGGACAGGGATTCCAGCGTTTATTTAATCTCTTGAGGATTGAATTGCCTGGTCCTCAAAGGGCGTGAGACAATCGAACGGAACCTTCATGAGTGATCTGGGTTTTCGCCGCTTCGTCGTTCGCACCCTGGCCGCCGCCGCGGCATTGGCCTGGGCTTGCCACGCCGGGCCGGCCGAGGCGGGCTATTCCTCGATCGTGATCGACGCGGATTCCGGCCATGTGCTGGCGCAGCACGCGCCGGACACCACGAACTACCCGGCGTCGCTCACCAAGATGATGACGCTGTACCTGACCTTCAAAGGGCTGGAAAGCGGCAAGCTCACCATGCAGCAGCGTTTCACGGTCTCTGCCCATGCCGCGGCGCAGGCGCCCTCGAAGCTCGATCTGAAGCCGGGCGACGCCGTGCAGCTGCATGACCTGATCTTTGCGGTCATCACCCATTCCGCCAACGACGCCGCCGTGGTGATCGGCGAGAACATCGCCGGCAGCGAGCCCTCCTTTGCCCAGCGCATGACCGAGCAGGCGCGCGCGCTCGGCATGAACCATACCAATTTCGCCAACGCCTCGGGGCTGCCCAACCCGGACAACGTGACGACGGCGCGCGACCTCGCCACGCTCGCGCTCGCCCTCTATCGCGATTTTCCGAAAGAGTATCCGTGGTTCGCGACCGAGGAGTTCAGCTACAACGGGGTCAGCTACGCGAACCACAACCACCTGATGCACAGCTTTCCCGGCATGGACGGGATCAAGACCGGCTATATCCGCGCATCGGGTTTCAACCTCGCCGCCTCGGCGGTGCGTGACGGTCATCGCCTGTTCGCCGTGGTGATGGGCGGCGAATTGGCCCATTCGCGCGATCTCGAAATGGCCTCGCTGCTCGACGGCGCGTTCGCCCGCGCCGGCAGCGCTACCGAGGTCGCCGACGACGCGGCGCCGGCCGAGCCGCAGGACAGCTTGGCGAAGCGCGCCATGGCCGCCTTCTCGCCGGTCGGCAAGGCCGAGGCCGCGACCGGAACCGAGGCCCATGCGCAGCGCCACACCCGCCATGCCAAGGCAATCGACGGCTGGAGCATCCAGGTCGGCGCCTTCGCGCAGCACGATGCCGCCGAGCATGCCGGAGAGCAGGCGCTGCAACGGCTTCCCGCCGCCAAGGGCCGGGGCGTCGAGGTCGTGGCGCCGGCGCACGCCGACAAGGGAAAAGTATTCCGCGCGCGCATCGTCCATTTCAGCCATCACGAGGCCGAACTGGCGTGCCGCGAGCTGCACATGAAGCACAAGAACTGCGCCGTGATCGCTCCCAGCGCAACGCAAATGGCGGCGAACTAGGGCCTTAGACTAGAATTCCGGCGGCGTCATGCCGCTGGCGCGGAGTTCCGACGAGAGCAGATCCTTGAGCCGCGCGAGGCCGGCTTCGTCCTTGGCCTCGGCGCGCGCCACCAGCACGTCCTGCGTGTTGGACGCGCGCAAGAGCCACCAGCCGTCGGCGGTCTTGACGCGGACGCCATCGATGTCGGTCATCTCGGCCCCGGCGCGTTGCAACCGCGCGCGCACCTCGTCGATGACGGCGAACTTGCGTGCTTCCGAACAGGGAAAGCGCAGCTCGGGCGTGTTCACCACCGCGGGCAGGCGGTCGCGCATTTGCGCCACGCTCTCGCCGCTCCGCGCGACGATGCCCAAAAGCCGCACGGCGGCATAGAGCGCGTCGTCATAGCCGTAATAGCGGTCGCCGTAGAAAATGTGGCCGCTCATCTCGCCGGCGAGCGGCGCGTCGAGCTCGGCCATCTTGCTCTTGATGAGCGAATGGCCGGTGCGCCACATCAGAGGCGTTCCGCCCATGCGCGCGATCTCGTCGAACAGCACCTGGCTCGCCTTGACGTCGGCGATGATGGTGGCGCCGGGCCGCTCGGCGATCACTTCACGCGCGAGCAGCACCATGAGCTGGTCGCCCCAGAGAATGCGGCCCTTGCCGTCGACGACGCCGATGCGGTCGCCATCGCCGTCGAAGGCGATGCCGAGGTCGCATTTCTCGCGCGCCACCGTCTCCTGCAGCTGCACCAGGTTCTTGGGCTCGGTCGGATCGGGGTGGTGCGCCGGAAAGCGTCCGTCGATCGTGTCGTTGAGCCTTATGTGATGGCCTGGCAGAAGCTCGGTGAGGCGCTTCAGCGCGTCGCCCGTGGCGCCGTTCCCGGCGTCCCACGCGACGCGGAGATCCCGGCCGCCGCGATAATCGGCGACAAGCCGCTGGACATAGGGCTCGAACACCGTGCGCTCGCTGACCGTGCCGCTGCCCTCGGGGAAGCTTCCCGCGGCGGCGATCTGCCCGAGCCGCGCGATGTCGGCGCCGAAGAACGATTTTCGGCCGAGCATCAGCTTGAAGCCATTGTAGTTCGGCGGATTGTGCGAGCCCGTCACCATGATCCCGCCATCGACGGCGAGCGTGTTGACGGCGAAATAGAGCATCGGCGTGGGCCCGAGGCCGACGCGCGTCACGTCGATCCCGCCCGCCGTGAGGCCGCCGACCAGCGCCGCCTCGAGCTCGGGCGAGCTCAAGCGCCCGTCATATCCGACTGCGGCGCGCCGGCCGCCCGCTTCCGCCAGCACCGCGGCAAAGCTTCGCCCGATCGCGTGCGCATCGGCGGCGCTGAGCGTCTCGCCGACGACGCCGCGAATGTCGTACTCGCGCAGAATGCTTGGATCGAACCGGTGGCCCGAGCCGGCGCCGTGAGCCATCTTTTACGCTCCGGGAGTCAGCAATAATCGGACAGGATGCGGCGCACTTCGCGCGTCATGTCGGGCCGCGCCAGCGCGAAGGCGATGTTCGCCTGGAGCCACCCGACCTTGTCGCCGCAATCGAAGCGCTTGCCATCGAAGCGCAGCCCCATGAACGGCCGCCGATTGCTGCCGATCATCTGCGCCAGCGCGTCGGTCAGCTGGATCTCGCCGCCGGCGCCGCGCGCGGTGCGCGTCAGGTGCTCGAACACCTCGGGCTCGAGGATGTAGCGGCCGATGATGCTGAGCGTCGAGGGCGCCTTGGCGGGTTCGGGCTTTTCGACGACGCCCTTCACCTTGACGAGACGGCCGTCATCCTCGTCGATGTCGAGAATGCCATAGCGGTTCGTATGCTCGCGCGGGACATCCATCACCGCCACGTAATTGCCGCGCAACTGCTTGTGCGCGTCCACCATCTGCTTGAGGCAGGGCTTCTCGGCAAGGATGAGGTCGTCGGCCAGCAGCACCGCGAACGGTTCGTCGCCAATGAGATTGCGCGCGCACAAAACGGCGTGGCCCAACCCCAGCGGCTCCTGCTGCCGTGTGTAGGCGATCTGGCCGGGCTGCGGCAGCCAGGATGTGACCGCCTCGAACTGTGCGTGCTTGCTCCGACCCTTCAGGGTCTCTTCGAGCTCATAGGAATGATCGAAATGATCCTCGATCGCGCTCTTCGAGCGGCCGGTGACGAAGATGAACTCCTCGATGCCCGCAGCCTGCGCCTCTTCGACCGCGTACTGAATAAGGGGCTTGTCGACGACCGGCAGCATCTCCTTGGGCATCGCTTTGGTCGCGGGGAGGAACCGCGTGCCCAACCCCCCAACTGGAAACACGGCCTTCCTAATCTGCGTCATGGAGCTTCCTTCGCGACCGCAAATACACCGAGCGGATAACGGGTTGACCCCCGATTTGTTCCCCCGAAAGCCCGCGTGACGGCGGCGGTCCGTCGTCGCGCGCACGATAAATATACCAAATGGCTTAATCTTTCATAATCGCGCCTTAGCACTCAGCCGAGCAGCACCTCCTTGGCGCGGTTGATTTTGGCGGCGAGATATGTGGAGCCGCCCTGGTCGGGATGCAGCTTCATCATCAGATCGCGATGCGCCTTTTTTATTGCTGCCGTATCGGCGCCGGACTCGAGCCCGAGAATCGCGTAAGCCTCTTCCCGCGTCATCGCGTCCGACGTGGCGCGCGGGCCTGTCCCGGCCTGTCCCGCCGCTTGGCGCCAATTCGGATCGAGCCGGTCGAGATAGCTCTCCATGAGGCGCGCCGAGGCCTCGTCGGCGATGCGGCACTCGCGCCAGAGGGCGACGAGTTCGACCTCGGTGAGCTCGTCGAGCCGGCGCCCGGCAAAGCCGCCACGCCGCACCGTGCCGCGCATCGCGCCGGTGTCGTGATCGAGCTGCATGCGGAGAAAATCGGTCTCGATCTCGGAGGCCGAGCCGGGTGACGGTCCGGACGCGGATTGCCAGCGCCGCCAGACCCGCCTGCCCCGCATCAGGACGGGCGCGAGGAATCCGACCAGCGCCAGCGCCGGCCCGATCCGCTCGCTCGCAATGAGCAGAACGACGACCGCGCCGGCGCCGAGTGCCGCGAGGCTCAGCAGGAACCAGCGGAAGAACTGCCCGAGCTTTTTCGGATCGGCATTGACGAAGACGTGGCCTGCGACAAGCAGCGCGAGAAGAACGAGGATGCCGCCGATCAGGAAGGGCAAGGCCGTCCTCCGCCTGGGTCCCTAGGTGCCGCCGAGCTGTCGCGTCAGCAACAGCGCAGCACCGCCGGCGCGCTTGCCATAGTCGGCGAGCGCGCGCCGTCCGCCCGCCGCATATGCCGCGACCGCGCCCAGCAGCGCGCGCAGCTGCTCGGCGCTCGCCGAATTGAACGGGCAATAGGCGCCGCGCGTGATGCGGGCGATCTGCTTGAAGGCGCGCGCCGCGATCGGGTCGCCGCCCTCGTGGAAGATGAATGCCGGGACGTTGAGGAGCGCCAGTTCGCCGGCGAGGCCGATCAGCTCGTCGAGCGGTTCCTCCATGGCGTCGCCGACGAACACCAGGGCGCTCACCTGCCCGGCCCGCGCCGCCTTGGCCGCATGGGCGAGGATGCGCCCGATCTGCGTCTGCCCGCCGACGCAGAATACCGCCCGCATGGCGCGGTGGAGTTCTGGCCCAGTGGTGAGCCACCGGCTCGCCTTGCACTCGTCGAAGCCGCGGTAAAACACGAGCTGCACCTCGAGCCCGCCGAGCGCCGAGGTCGCCTCGAACATCTCGCCCTGAAGCTTGCAGGCGCGGTCCCAGGTCGGCTCGCGGCTCGCGGTCGCGTCGAGCGCGAAGACCAATCGCCCGCGCCCCGTCGCCGGCCGCGCCGTCGGCATCGCCGCCACCTGGCGCAAAAACGCCTCGACCTCGGCATTCTTGGTCTCGGCCGGCACCTGCTTCGGATCGGGCTTGTCGTCCATTGCAAAGAGTATATGGCGATGCCGGCGGCGCGTCTCCACCCCGGCTCGGTTACGCCGGGCGGATCCAGACCGCGGTGTCGTGATAGCAGGCGCCGCCGTTCGGGAAGCCGGGCTCGGCGCTCGTCAGCGTGTTGATGCCGGTGCCCTCGGCGAAGGCGGCGTTGGGCCAGACGCCCTCGACGACGAGAACGCCGCGCTGCAATCCGGCGAATGACTGGGCATGGAGCACGACGCTGCCGCTTCTGTTGCCGAGCCGCACGCGCGCGCCGTCGGCCAATGCCAAGTGCCGCAGATCGTCGGGATGGACGCGCACGCTGGGCCGCCCTTCGCGCGCCACGCCCGACGGCGTGTTGTTGAACGTGCTGTTGAGGAACGAGCGCGCCGGCGGCGCGATCATGCGGAACGGATGCTCGGGCGAGACGGCGTCGATCACCGCGACATGGTCGGGAAGCGCAGGGAGCGCCCGGTACTCCGGCCCGATCTCTGACCAGTCGGCGCGGAAATGGAAGCGCCGGTCGGCATGGCCGAAGCCGTTGAGGAAATGCGCGTCGGCGAACGGCAGAGCCATGTCGTGGCCGCCCTTCTGGCAAATCGTGGCGGCATCGGGCAGGCCGGATCGAGCGAGCGATTGCTCGATGATCTCCCACTCCGTCATCTCGAAGCCGGGATGGCAGGCGCCCAGGCGCTTGGCGAGCGCGCAGATGACGAAATGATTGGATCGCGCCTCGGCATAAGGCTCGACCACCTTGCGCGCGATCTGCAGGTGCGTGTGGCCGCCCGCGATATAGATGTCGTCGTGCTCGAGGAAGGTCGTCGCCGGCAGCACGATGTCGGCCATGGCGGCGGTCTCGGTCAGGAACTGCTCGTGCACGCACAGGAAGAAATCGTCGCGCGCCATGCCGGCCCGCACCTTCGCCGTCTCGGGCGCAACCACCATGGGATTGGTGTTTTGGACCAGCATCGCCGTGACCGGCGGGCCGTCGCCGAGATCGCGCCGGTCGCCCGTGAGGATCGGCCCGATGCGCGACTGGTCGAAGATGCGCACGCTGCGGTCGCGCACGTCGAGGCCCTCGATGAGCGTGCGGTCGAGCACGTGGAACAGGCCGGTTTGTGCGTAGAGCGCGCCGCCGCCCTCGTGCTGCCAGGCGCCGGTGACGGCGGGGAGGCAACTTGCGGCGAAAAGCTGCGCCGCGCCGTTGCGGCTCCGGGAAAAACCATAGCCGAGGCGCAGGAAGCTCCGCTTGGTGCGGCCGTAAAGCCGCGCGAAGGAAACGATCTCTTCGGCCGGAATGCCGGTGATCGCCGCCGCCCACGCCGGATCGCGGCTTCTTAGATGCGCCTCGAGCGCAGCAGCGCCATCCGTATATTTCGCGAGATAGGCCCGGTCGGCGAACCCTTCCTTGAAGAGGACGTGCATCGCGGCGCAGGCGAGCGCGCCGTCGGTGCCGGGGCGCGGCATCAGGTGGATGTCGGCCACTTCGGCCGTGGGCGTGCGATAGGGATCGATCACGACGAAGGGCGCCTGCCGCTCCTTCCGGGCGCGGGCGATCCAGCTCATCAGATTGACTTGCGTTGCGACCGGATTGCCACCCCACATGACGACGAGGTCGGAGTGCGGGATCTCGCGCGCGTCTGCACCGCGCTTCACGCCGGCGCCGGCGCGCCAGCCGGCATCGGCCAGCGTGTTGCAATAGGTCGAATGCTGGCGCGAATAGCGCATCGCGTGGCGCAGACGCTCGATCCCGTCGCGCTGCACGAGCCCCATGGTGCCGGCATAGAAGAACGGCCACACCGTCTCGGCGCCGAAGCGCGCTGCGGCGCGGGTGAAAGCTTCGGCCACTTCGTCGAGCGCGTCGTCCCACGAGAGGGGCTGAAAGCGCCGCTCGCCCTTGGCGCCGACGCGCCGCAGCGGCGTCGCCAGCCGGTCGGGATGGTGCTGGCGCTCGGCATAGCGCGCGACCTTGGCGCAGACGACGCCCGCGGTGTAGCCGTGCTCGGCGCCGCGGACGCGGCCGATCGTGCGCCCGTCGAGCCGCTCGACCTCGAGCGCGCAGACGCTCGGGCAATCGTGCGGACAGACGGACGGCACAATGTCGCGCGGCATGGCCGAATTATAGCGTCAGTCCTCGTCGTCGGCGAGCGAGAGAAGGCTGGCGTTGCCGCCCGAAGCCGTGGTGTCGATCGACAGCGTGCGCTCGGTCGCGAAGCGGTGGAGATAGTACGGCCCGCCGGTCTTGGGGCCGGTACCGGACAGACCCTCGCCGCCGAACGGCTGCACGCCCACCACGGCGCCGATCATGGTGCGGTTGACGTAGCTGTTGCCGGCGCGCAGGCGCTCATGGACATAGCGCACCGTCTCGTCGATGCGGCTGTGGATGCCGAAGGTGAGGCCAAAGCCGGTCGCGTTGATCGCATCCAGCACTTCATCGAGCCGGTCGCCGCTCCAGCGGATGACGTGGAGGATCGGGCCGAACACCTCGCGCTCGAGCAGCGCGAGGGACGGTATCTCGAAGGCGCGCGGCGCGAAGAAGCTGCCGCGCTCGGTGCCGGGCGGCAGGTCGAGCTGGGAGATGAGGCGGCCCGCGCGCGCCATCCGCGCGGCATGTTCGACGAGCGGGCGCTTCGCGTCGTCGTCGATCAGCGGGCCAATGTCGGTCGCGATGAGCGCCGGGTCGCCGATCGCAAGCTCGCGCATTGCGCCTTCGAGCATGGCGATCACGCGGTCGGCGATCGCGTCCTGAACGAAGAGGGTGCGCAGCGACGAGCAGCGCTGTCCGGCGCTGTCGAAGGCCGAGACGAGCACGTCCTGCACGAGCTGTTCCGGCAGCGCGCTCGAATCGGCGATGAGCGCGTTCTGCCCGCCGGTCTCGGCGATGAACGGCACGAGCGGCCCGCCGCGCGCCGCGAGCGTGCGGGCGATGAGGCCCGCCGTCTCGGTCGAGCCGGTGAAGGCCACGCCGCTGACGCGCCGGTCGGGAAGAAGGCGCGCGCCAAGCTTCGGTCCGTCGCCCGGCAGAAGATGAAGCGCGCCCGGCGGCACGCCGGCCTCGTGCAGCAGGCGCACGCAGGCGGCCGCGACGAGCGGCGTCGCCTCGGCGGGCTTGGCGATCACGGCATTGCCGGCGGCAAGTGCCGCCGCGACCTGGCCGCAGAAAATCGCCAGCGGAAAATTCCACGGCGAGATGCAGAGAAAGACGCCGCGCCCCCGCAGCGCCAGTGAATTGCGCTCGCCAGTCGGGCCCGCCAGCGCCATCGGAGCCGCGAATTCGGCGCGGATGCGGGCGGCGTAGTAGCGGCAATGGTCGATCGCCTCGCGCGTCTCGGAGAGAGCGTCGGGCAGAATGCGCCCGCCTTCGCGCACGATGAGCGCCATGAAGCGCGGCAAGCGCTCCTCGATGAGATCTGCCGCGCGGTCGAGGATGCGGGCGCGCTCCTCGGCCGGCGTCGCGTCCCACAGCGGCGCCGCTTTCGCGGCGGCGGCGAGCGCTGCGTCAGCCGCCGCCTCGTCAGCTTCGACGACAGTGCCGACGATGTGCGCGCGGTCGGCCGGATTGTGCGCGGCGCGCGCGGCACCCGGTTGCGCCTTGCCGTTGACGATCGGCATGGCACTCCAGTTCTCGGATTCCGCGGTCGCGAGTGCCGTGCCGAGCGATGCGACCGCCTCGGGATCCGAGAGATCGAGGCCGCGCGAATTCTTGCGCTCGGGCTCGTACAGCGAAACGGGAAGCGGAATGCGCGGATGCGGCTTAACTTTGAGCGCGGCGAGGCGCTCCAACGGATCGGCGACGATGTCCTCGACCGGCGCGCGCTCGTCGACGAGGCGATTGACGAACGACGTGTTGGCACCGTTCTCCAAGAGCCGACGCACCAGATAGGCCAGAAGATCCTCGTGCCCGCCGACCGGCGCATAGACGCGGCACGGCAGATCGGGCGCGACGATCTGGTCGTAGAGCGTCTCGCCCATGCCGTGCAGGCGCTGGAACTCGAAATCGCTTTTCTTGCCCGCGAGCGCGCGCACCGCTGCCACGGAATGCGCGTTGTGCGTCGCGAATTGCGGGAAGAAGGATTCCGGCTCGGCGAAGAGGCGCTTGACGCAGGCGAGATAGGAAACATCGGTCGCGAGCTTTCGCGTGTAGACCGGATAGCCCGCAAGGCCGCGCTCCTGGCTGCGCTTCACTTCGCTGTCCCAGTAGGCGCCCTTGACGAGCCGCACCATGAGCCGGCGCTTTTGCTGACGCGCGAGATCGGCGAGCCAGTCGAGCAGCGGCAGCGCGCGTTTCTGATAGGCCTGCACCGCAAGCCCCAAGCCCTCCCAGCCGGCAAGCTGCGGGGCCGCCGCGAGCGCAGCCACGAGATCGAGCGAGAGGTCGAGCCGTTCCGCCTCCTCGGCATCGATGGTGAGCCCGATCCCGGCCGACGCCGCCGCCTCGGCAAGCGACAGAAGCCGCGGCGCAAGCTCGGCCAGCACGCGCGCGCGCTGATTTTCCTCGAAGCGCGGATGGAGCGCCGAAAGCTTGACCGAAAGGCCGGGCGCCGCGCGCACGTCGTCGCCCGTGACCCGCGCGCCGATCGCGGCGATCGCCTCGCGATAGCGCGCGAGATAGCGCTCGGCGTCGGCGGCGGTGCGCGCAGCCTCGCCCAGCATGTCGTAAGAATGGCGATAGAACTTGCGCTCCGCGGGACGCGCGCGCGCGAGCGCTTCATCGATGGTGCGGCCCATCACGAACTGGCGCGCGAGAATGCGGATCGAGGCGGTGACGGCCTGGCGCACCATCGGCTCGCCCGAGCGCGTGACGAGGCGGTGCAGCACCGCGCCCCAATCGTGCTCGTGCGGCTCCTGCACGAGCCGGCCGGTCAGCATCAGCGCCCAGGTCGAGGCGTTGACGAAAAGCGATTGCGAATGGCCCAGGTGCCGCGCCCAATCGGCCGGCGCGAGCTTGTCGCGGATGAGGCGGTCGATCGTCGCGCTGTCGGGGATGCGCAGCAGCGCCTCGGCGAGGCAGAGGAGCGCGATCCCCTCCTGCGAGGACAGCCGGTACTCCGACAGGAACACGTCGATGCCGCCCGCGCCATGGCGGCGTTTTCGCGCCTCGGCCACGAGCTTGCGCGCCGCACTCTCGATCCGGCCCTTGAGCGAGGACGGGATCGCCGCCGCCTCGAGGATGCGCGCAACGGCCTCAGTTTCGTCCTCGCGATAGGCCGCGCGCACCCTGTGGCGCAGCGGATCGGACGGCGGCGCGGGCTTGGTGAGGACCCAGGGATTTCCGGCAGGCGGAGCCATGCGGTTTGCTATGATGTCGCCATGAGGAGCGCAAGCTGGAATCGAGGTGCGGCGCGGGCGCTGTGGAGCGTTGGCCTGGCGCTCGTGCTGACGATCGCCGCCGCGGGGGCGCGGGCGGATCAGAAAATCGGCGTCGTCCTGCTGCACGGGAAGCTCGGCCTGCCGATGGGCGTCAGCGGGAACGGCGCGCCGGGGAACGGCGCGGGGCTCGTGGCGGCGCTGAAAGGCGCGGGATATCTGGTCGCGGCGCCGGAAATGTGCTGGTCGCGCCGGCGCGGCTTCGACAAGACCCGCGAGGATTGCCTTGCCGAGATCGACGCGGCGATCGCCGCGCTCAGGAAAGACGGCGCCACCGCCATCGTGGTCGGGGGATTGAGCCTCGGCGGCAACGCCGCCATCGCCTATGGCGCAGCGCACGCCGGATTGCTCGGTGTCATCGGCATCGGGCCCGCCGACGACGCGCGCGCCAAGATGAGCCGCCCCGCAATCGCCGAGGCGGTCGCGCGGGCGCGGCAGTTCGTGGCGTCGGGCAAGGGCGATGTCAGCGATAGTTTCGTCGATGTGAATACCGGTGCGCAGGGCTCCTATCCCATGGCGGTCAACACGACGCCGCGCATCTATCTGAGCTTTTTCGATCCCGCGACCGGCGCCGTGATCGCCGATAGCGTGGCAAAGCTGCAAGCGCCGCTCCTGTGGATCGCCGGCAACCAGGATCCGACGCAGCGCGACGCGGAAAACCAATTCTTCCGCTTGGCACCCGCCAATCCGCTGAACCGCTTCGTTGCGGTCGCGGCCAATCACCTGACGACGCCTGACGCCGGCAGCGATGCCGTGCTCGCATGGCTCGCCGATCTCGCCAAGCGCTGAGCGCGGCGCTCGTTCTCGTCGCGTGGCTTGCGCCGCAAGCGGCGGCCGATGCGCCGCGCGATGCGAAATACCATCTGCCCGCGTCGTCCTTCGCCTATGTCGGCGATCCGGCGAGCCCTGCGACGTGGAAGCTGCCCTATCGCCACGCCGACGGCAGCGTCGATGCGCGGCGCCTGCCGCTCGCGATCGAGGCGATGCTCGGGACATATCGCGGGCGGAAGGCGAAGATTCCGGAAGCGGCGCGGCACGGGGTGCTCGAAAAACTGGCAGAGGCCGCCCGCGAGCGGGGCCTGATGCCGCCAAAGGCGGCGCATCCCAAGCCGCTCTACAAAAAACTCGCCGCTTCGCTTGGCGTGCGGTGACTCAGTGGAAATTGCGGCTCGCGACGGGAATCTCGGCGCCGTGCGCGAGGCGGCCCAAAAGCTCCGAGCGGTCGGCAAGGCGCTCGGCGATGACGTGGATCACCTCGCCCTCGCGCTGCAATCTCCCCTCGCATTCGACGAGACGGCCGGCCATGACGGCGCGGCGAAAACGCTCGAACACTGTTGGCCAGACCACGAGATTGGCGACGCCGCTTTCGTCCTCGAGCGTCATGAAGATGACGCCGGAGGCGCTCGACGGGCGCTGGCGCACGAGGACGAGGCCCGCGACCTTCACGCGGCGGCTGTTGGGCAGCTCTTTGAGCCGCGCGGCGGGCGCGATGCGCGCGCGGTCGAAGGTCTGGCGCAGCAGCGCCATCGGATGGCGCTTCAGCGACAATCCCACCGTCACATAGTCGGCCGCGACATGCTCGCCCAATCCCATCGCCGGCAATGACGCCTCGGGCGCGCCGTCGTCCTCGAGCTGCGCGAACAGCGGCAGCGCATCGTCGTCCAATCCCTGCACCGCCCAGAGCGCCTGGCGCCGGTCGAGACCCAACGAGCGGAACGCATCCGCCGCGGCCAGCCGCTCGAGCGCGCCGCGCCTGAGGCCGGTGCGCCGCACGATGTCGCCGGGCGTGCGGTAGGGTTTCTGGCGCGCCGCGACGAGGCGCGCCGCATCGGCCTCGGCGAAACCCTTCACCTGGCGCAGGCCGAGGCGGAGAGCGCCCGCCTCGATCGTGCAGTCCCAATCGCTGCAATTCACATCGACGGGGCGGATTTCGACGCCGTGCTCCTGCGCGTCGCGCACGATCTGCGCCGGGGCGTAAAATCCCATCGGCTGGCTGTTGAGGAGCGCGGCCGCGAACGCTTCCGGATGGAAGCGTTTGAGCCACGCCGAGACATAGACGAGAAGCGCGAAGCTCGCGGCATGCGATTCCGGAAAGCCGTATTCGCCGAAACCCTCGATCTGCTGAAAGCAGCGCTCGGCGAAGCCCGGTTCGTAGCCGTTCTGCACCATGCCGTCGATGAAGAGCCGGCGGAAACGGTGGATCTCGCCGCTGTGGCGGAACGTGGCCATGGCGCGGCGCAGCCGATCGGCCTCGGCCGGCGAGAATCCCGCGGCGACGATGGCGATGCGCATCGCCTGCTCCTGGAAGAGCGGCACGCCCAAGGTCTTGCCGAGCACTTCTGCGAGCGCGGCCGAGGGGAAGCTTACCTTCTCCTCGCCCGAGCGGCGGCGGAGATAGGGGTGGACCATGTCGCCCTGAATGGGGCCCGGCCGCACGATCGCCACCTCGATGACGAGATCGTAGAAGCGGCGCGGCTTCAAGCGCGGCAGCATGGTCATCTGCGCCCGGCTCTCGACCTGGAACACGCCCACTGAATCGGCGTGGCACAGCATGTCGTACACCTCGGGCAGCTCGGCCGGCACGGTGGCGAGCGTCCAATGCTCGTCCTTGTGGCGGGCGATCAGGTCGAAGGCGCGGCGGATGCAGGTCAGCATGCCGAGCGCCAGCACGTCGATCTTGAGCATGCCGAGCTCGTCGAGATCGTCCTTGTCCCATTCGATGACGGTGCGGTCCGCCATCGCCGCGTTCTCGATCGGCACCACTTCTTCCAAGGGCCCGCGCGTGATGACGAAGCCGCCGACGTGCTGCGACAGATGGCGCGGGAAGCCCAGAAGCTCGTGCGCGAGATCGAGCGCCGTGCGCAAGGTCGGCTCGGCCGGATCCATGCCCATCTCGCGCACGTGGCGCTCGGCGATGCCGTCCGTGCCCCAGCCCCACACCGTGCCGGCGAGCGCGGCCGTCACGTCCTCCGACAGGCCCAGCACCTTGCCGACCTCGCGGATCGCGCTTTTCGAGCGGTAGCAGATCACGGTGGCGGCAAGCGCGGCGCGGTCGCGGCCATATTTCCCGTAGATGTACTGGATCACCTCCTCGCGCCGCTCGTGCTCGAAATCGACGTCGATGTCGGGCGGCTCGTTGCGCTCGGCGCTGATGAAGCGCTCGAACAGGAGATCGAGGCGCGCGGGATCGACCGAGGTGATGCCGAGGCAATAGCACACCGCGGAATTGGCCGCCGAGCCGCGCCCCTGGCACAGGATGCCGCGCTTCCGCGCCTCGCGCACGATGTCGTGGACGGTGAGGAAATAAGGCGCGTAGCTGAGTTTGTGCACGAGTTCGAGCTCGTGCGCGAGCTGCTGGCGCACTTTTTCGGGAACGCCTTCGGGATAGCGCTCGGCCGCGCCCTCCCATGTGAGGCGCACGAGCCGCTGGTGCGGCGAAAGCCCGTCCTGCGCCTCGTCGGGATATTCGTAGCGCAGCTCGTCGAGGCTGAAGCGGCAGCGCGCGACGATCTCCATGGTGCGCGCCACCGCCTCGGGACAGGAGCGGAAGAGCCGCGCCATCTCCTCGGGCGGCTTCAGGTGCCGCTCGGCATTGCAGGCCAGGCGAAAACCCGCCTGCGCCAGCGTGCAGCCCTCGCGGATGCAGGTGACGACGTCCTGCAGCTTGCGCCGCTCCGGCCGGTGATAGAGCACGTCGTTGGTCGCGACGAGCGGCACTCCCGCGTGCTCGGCGAGCCGTGCGAGGCGATCGATGCGCGCAAGATCGTCGCCGCGATAGAGGTGGCGCGCGGCAAGATAGGCGGCGCCCGGAAAATCCGCGGCGAGGCGGCGGAGCCATTGCTCGAAGACGGCGTCCGCGTCGTCGGGCGGCAAGGCCACGAAAATCTGGCCCTCGCCGTGCGCCAAAACATCGTCGTACGCGAGGCGGCACGCGCCCTTCCCGGCGCGGCGCTTGCCGAGCGTCAGGAGGCGGCACAGCCTGCCATAGGCGGCGCGGTCGGTGGGAAAGCACAGGAGGCTCGCGCCGTCCTCGAGCACGAGGCGGCAGCCGACGACAAGGCGCATGCCGAGCTCGCGCGCGGCGCGGAAGGCGCGCACCGCGCCGGCCAGCGAGTTGCGGTCGGCGATGGCGACGGCGCCGAGGCCCAATGCCTTCGCTTCCTCGACCAGCTCCTCGGGGTGGGAGGCGCCGCGCAGGAAGGAGAAATTGCTCATGACCTCGAGCTCGGCGTAGTGGCTCACGCGAACACCCCGTGCAGATACCAGCGCGCCGGCCGGTCGGCGCGATAAAGCCCCGCGCGATAGAGCCAGAAGCGGCGGCCCTCCTCGTCCTCGACGCGGTAGTAATCGCGCAGCTCGCTCGTGCCGCGCCACCATTCGCCGGCGATCCGCTCGGGCCCCTCGGCGCGGCGCACGCGATGCATGATTTTGCGCCAGCGGAACAGGAGCGGCGGATCGTCGGGCACCGGCGCCACCGCCTCGACCGGCTCCGGCTCCGGCAGGAAGCGCACCGGGCGCGGGCGTTTCGGATGGGATGCGTTCTCAGCGGGATCGAGTGGCGGGACGAGGCGCACCGCGCGCTCGGGCCAATGGCTTTCGACGAGGAGCGGCCGGCGCACCGCATGGGCCCCGAGCCGCGCCGCAAGACGGTCGATCAGCGCCGGAAGGGCATCGCCCTCCTTGGCGCTACGGTCGAGCGACAGCTGCACCGCGCCTTGTGGCTCGGCCAGCGTCGCGGCGAGCATCATGTCCTCGACGCCGAGACCGGGATCGATCGCGCCGAGCCGCTCGTCGAACAGGCGCAAAAGATGGCGCGGCTCGCGCGAGGCCCGCGCCGTGCCGATCTCGACGACGGACGCGCCGCCATCGACGCGGTAGAGCGTGAGCGCGAGACGCCGCGCGCCGGCGCCTTCCTCGGCAAGCCGGCGGCACAGCGTGTCGAGCAGCAGCGAGGTCGCGGCGCGAATGTCGTCAGGCGTGGCGATCGGCTCGGCAAAGCGCCGGCGCGTCCAGAGCAGCGGCGGCGGCGGCACAGGCGAGAGCGGCTCCGCGCGCGCGCCCAGCGCCTGGTCGAGGCGGAGCGCCAAGGCCTCGCCGAAGCGCAGCACCAGCGCCGGGCGCGGCATGGGATAGAGATCGCCGACATGGCGGAGGCCAAGCCGCGTCAGCGCCGCGACCGTCTCGGGCTCGAGCCTGAGCGACGCCACGGGGAGCGCTGCGAGCGCCGCGCGCGCGCCGCCCGGCGGCACCAAACCGGTGCGCGCGCCGCCAAAGCGCGCGAGAGCCCAGGCGGCGCCGGCAGAATCGGCGATGGCGGCGGAGGCGGCGATGCCGAGGCGGCCGAGCCGCTCGACCGCTTCCGCCAGAAGCCCTTCCTCGCCGCCCTGCAAATGGGCGCAGCCGGTCACGTCGAGTGCCACCCCGTCGGGCGGCGCGGGCGCCGTCCATGGGCTCCAGCGCCCGCACCACAGCGCGATGCGCCCGAGCGCGGCGGCGTCGCCCGCCGGATCGGCCTCGGCGACGGCAAGCTCGGGATGGATGGCGCGGGCGTCGGCCAGCGCCATGCCGGGCGCGATCCCCTCTATTTCTGCTGCGGAATCGACGGCGGTGACCAGGCGCTGGTTGCCGACCGAGGCGGCGAGCGCGAAGGGCCGCCTAGCCGAAGGCGCGCCGCCCTTCCGCCGCCGGTCGATCGGCCAGCGCCGGAGCCAGATGGACATGACCCGTCTCATCGCACGCCTCCACAAGCCATCGCCCCGGCACCCCGCCGCGGCAGCGCAGCAGCTCGGCAAGCCACAACCTTCGGCCGAGACCCGGCGCGGCATCGGCGCGCGACGGCGCGGGTGCGATGCGCCAGCGCGTCACCGCGGCGGTCGGCTGCGCCTCGTCGCCGACGGCGAGCGCCCGGCGCGGCCGGCGCAAGGCGAAGGCGGCGATGCCGGACGATTCGGCGGCAAGCTGCAAGCGGCGGCTCGCGGCGAGCGGCACGGCGTCGAGCTCGCCGACCACGGCGGCAAGGTCGCGGCATTTGAGGCCTTCCTCAAAGGCAAAGAGCAAATTGGCTTCGTTCTGCACAGAGGCGAGGATGAGCCGTTCCGGCGCGAGCCCGTGGCGCGCGAGGCCCGGCGCGTGGAGATCGCCGCGCCGCAGGCACCACAGCACCGGGCGCGACGGCTCGAGCCGGGCGAGAATCCCGGCCAGAAACCCCGCTCCCTCGGCCGCCTCTTCGGCAGCGGCGCCATGGCCCAGCACCTCGTGCAGCGCGCCCCGCGCGAGCCCGCCGCCGGGCAGCAGCCGGTCGATCGCCGCGACGCCGAACGGCAGCGCGGGGGTCTCCCCCCGCCCGCCGCGCTCGATGAGCGCGAGCTTCTGCCGCAATGCGCCGAGGTCCGCTTTGTTGAAGTCGGACATCCCGAGCCTCCACTAGTTCTCTTTTTGTTCTTATTTGGGCCGGGAGTCAAGGGGCCCCTTTTCGGGGTCCGGCCGCTCTATTCCAAATCCGCGGCCGAATAGCCGGCGATGCGCTTGTACGCCTCGGACATGGCGCGCAGCTCGTCCTGGCTGATGAGCGCGTCGAGGTCGGTGAACGGCTTGCCGCCGGTCAGCTCGTCCACCTTGATGCAGATGAAGTCGGGCGGGTGCTCGCGGTTGGTGCGCACGACGAGGCTCGTGGGGCCGAGCCGCAAAGATTCGTAAGCCTTGAGCGCCGCCGCGGCATCGGCTTCGCGCGCCAGGCAATCGGCGAGCGTGCGCACATCGACGAGCGCCTGGGCCGCACCGGTCGAGCCGCGCGGATACATCGGATGCGCCGCGTCGCCGGCGAAGGTGACGCGGCCGAACGTCCAGCGCGCGACCGGGTCCTTGTCGACCATCGGATATTCGAGCACGAGATCGGCCTGCGCCATCATCTCCGGCACGTCGAGCCAGTCGAATTTCCAGTCCCGGTAATAGGGCAGGAAATCCTCGAGCCGGCCGGGCTTGTTCCAATCGTTGCGCTCGGCCGTCTTCGTCTCGATCTCGGCCATCCAGTTGATGAGCTGGTTGCCCGCGCCGTCGACGTCGTCGATGATCGGATAGACGACGAGCTTGCCGGTGCGAATGGAGCCGATGCGCATGTAGCTGCGCCCGGTGAGAATGGGCTTCCTCCGCGTGATGCCGCGCCAGGTATTGATGCCGGCGAACGCCAGTTGCTCGTCCGGATAGAATTTTCGGCGCACCGCCGAATTGACGCCGTCGCACGCGACCGCGACTGCGGCGGTGACGGGCGGAAGCGTCGCGCCGGTCGATGTCTCCTTCAGATGAAGCACGACGTGGCCGTCCGCCTGCTCGACCGCGACGCAAGTGCGGCCGGTGAGGACGCGGTCGTCGCCCAGCTCCAGGAGCGCCGCGCGATAGAGCACGAGATGGAGGCGGCCGCGATGAATGCTCATCTCGGGATAAGGGTTGCCGCCGAAGCGGCCGCGCGGCTCCTTGTAGATGAGCTGGCCGTGGCGGTTGAAAAAACAGCTCTCGCGCGTTTCGAGCGCGGCCGCGCGAATGTCGCTTTCGAGGCCGAGCGTCGTCAGCTCGCGCATGGCATGCGGCAGGAGCGTGATGCCGACGCCCAGCTCTTTGATCTCGGGCGCGGCCTCATAGACGCGGGCGGCGATGCCGCGCCGCTTCAGGTTGAGGGCGAGGGCAAGCCCGGCGATGCCGCCGCCGACGATCGCAACGTCGCTCATTCTTCTACCATGGGAACTTGCGAGCCGCGGCGCAATGAGGCGCGGGTGTGGCAAAAGCGCGCCGCTGCCGAGGGGCTGGACGGCGCCGCGACGGTCGGGCAAAGAGCGCCATGGACCTGCACGGCGGCATCGAGCACTTCGTCCACGAATACGGCATCGCGGCCGTCGCGACCGGGCTTGTGCTCGAGCATTTCGGGCTGCCGCTGCCGGGCGAGACGATGCTGATCGGCGCCGCCGTGCTGGCATCGCAAGGGACGCTCGACATCAAGCTCCTGCTCGTGCTCGCCTGGGCCGCCGCCACGATCGGCAACATCGTGGGCTACGCGATCGGGCGCTATGGCGGCCATTGGCTGATCGTGCATTACGGCAGCCGGATCGGCATCACCCGGGAAAAACTCGCCGAGGTGGAAGCGTTCTTCGCGCGCTATGGCGATGCCGTGATCGTCGGCGCGCGCTTCGTCGTGCTGCTGCGCCAGCTTTCCGGCATCGCCGCCGGAACGCTCGAGATGAGCTGGGGCCGGTTCCTCCTGTTCAACGCCATCGGCGCGGCGCTGTGGGTGGCGTGGTGGGGGCTTCTTTCCTACTGGCTCGGCCGGCGCGTCTTCGCCTTCATCTCGCATCTGGCCGGCATCGAATATGTGCTGTTCACGCTGGCGGCCCTCGTCATCGCCGTCATCGCGGCGCGCATCTATTTGCGGCGGCGGGGCTGATCGAGAGCGTGTCCTCATAAATCGAGGCTAAGGCGGCTTGACCCATATCCGCTTTGCGGCGCTTTGCGGACTTAAGCCCGAGGGCAGGGTGAGTCTGGGTCGTGCCGATACGCGACATTCCCGCCGCCTATTCGATCACCTCGTCGGCGGTGGCGAGAAGCGATGGCGCGATGGTGACGCCGAGCGCCTTCGCGGTCTTCAGGTTGAACACCGTCTCGAACTTGATCGGTGCCTGCACCGGCAGGTCGCCTGGCTTGGCGCCCTTGAAGATACGGTCGACATAGGTGGCGGCGCGCCGGAGCAAGTCCGATTGGTCGAGGCCGTAGGACATCAGTCCGCCGGCCGCGGCAAAGAAGCCGAAGGGATAGACCGCGGGCAACCGGTATCGGGCAGCGAGGGCCACGATGGCAGCGCGATGCACAACGGTGAACGCTTCCGGGAGAACCAGCAACCCGCCGCGTGCTTCGCGCGCGAGCGCCGCCATCGCCGCCACGATCTCGGCTTCGTCGTGAACCGGCGCGGCCCGCACCGTCACTGCCAGAGACGGGGCCGCTGCCTCGATGGCCTGCAACATCACGCCGGCATAGGGCGTGGTCCCAGGATTGTAGAGGACCGCGACGTGCGCGACGGGCGGCGTGGTTTGCGTCAGCATCTGGAGCCATTTTCCCGCCATCGGCGGGTCGTAAGCACTGAAGCCGGTGATGTTACCGCCGGGTCGCGCCACGCTTGCGACAAAGCCGAGGCCAACCGGATCGGCGATGTCTGTAAACACGATCGGGGTCGTGCTGGTTTGCCGCCGCAGCGCTTCGACCGCCGGGGAGCTCGGGGCCAAGAGCACGTCGGGGTCGAGTGCGGCCAGTTCCGCCGCGTCGCGCTCGTAAAGCGTGCGGTCGCCGCCGGCCCAGCGCCAATCGATGCGCAGATTGCCGCCCTCTTTCCAGCCGAGCGCGCCGAGCCCCAGCACCAAGGCAGCGGCGTTTTTCTGCCCTTGGGCGTCGGTGGCGACAGAGCCCATGAGCACGCCGAGGCGGCGCATCGCGTCGCGCTGCTGCGCCTGCGCGGCCCAGGGTCCCGGCACCAGCGTCGCCGCGATCCCGGTGAGGATCGTGCGTCGCGTCGTTCTGACGATGCGATGCTGCGCCACGGCCTTCCTCCCTCGGCCAAGTCGTGGGGCACGGTAACACGGGAGGCGTGGCATCGAGCCTTTCGACGGCCTCACGCCTTCGCCTTCATCGCGGCCGCGCGGATGTCGCTCGTCGTTTGCGTGATGGTGAGCGCCTCGGGATCGAGCTTCAGCTCGAGGACCGCCGCCCGCCCGGACGCCTGCGCGCGCGCGAAGGCGGCGGGAAAGTCGGCGGTCTTCGTCACCGTCTCGCCGAAGGCGCCATAGGCGCGGGCGAGCGCCGCGAATTCCGGATTGACCAGGTCGGTCGCGATGACGCGGCCGGGGAAATGCCGCTCCTGGTGCATGCGGATGGTGCCGTACATGCCGTTGTTCACGATGAGGACGATGAGGGCCGCGCCGTGCTGCACGGCGGTCGCCAGCTCCTGCCCCGTCATCAGGAAATCGCCGTCGCCGGCAAAGCACACGACCGCGCGGCCGGGATGAAGGATCTTCGCCGCCACCGCCGCCGGAAAGCCGTAGCCCATCGAGCCGCTGGTCGGCGCGAGCTGCGTGCCGAGCCCGCGATAGCGGTAGAAGCGATGCACCCAGGTGGAGAAATTGCCGGCGCCGTTGCACACGATGGCGTCGCGCGGCAGGCGCTCGGCGAGAAAGCGCACGATCTCGCTCATCTGCAGCTCGCCCGGCGAGCGCACCGGCTCCTGCCACGCGAGATAATCCTCGTGTGCGGCTTTCGCCGTCCCGGCCCACGGAGGATCCGTGACCGGCGCGAGCGCGCCGAGCGCGTGCGCAAAACTGCGCGGCGTGGCGTTGATCGCGAGATAGGGCTCGTAGACGCGGCCCAGCTCCGCCGCATCGGCATGGACGTGGACGAGGCGCTGCTTCGGCACCGGAATGTCGAGGAGCGTGTAGCCGCCGCTCGTCGCCTCGCCGAGCCGCGCGCCCACGGCGATCAGGAGATCGGCCGATTTGAGCCGCGCGCCGAGCTTGGGATTGACGCCCAGCCCCACGTCGCCGGCATAGCACGGATGGTCGTTGTCGAGCCGGTCCTGGCGGCGGAAGGCGCAGGCGACCGGAAGGCCGTTCGCCGCCGCGAAGGCGCCGATCGCGGCCGACGCGTCCTTGTCCCACTGGCTGCCGCCCAGCAGCATGACCGGGCGCTTGGCGGCCGCGAGCGCGTCGCGCAATGCGCGCATCTGGTCCGGCCCCGGATGCGGCTCGATGCGCGTGTAGGGATTGGCGTCCGATGCCGCCGCCATCTCCTCGAGCATGTCCTCGGGCAGCGCCAGCACGACCGGGCCGGGCCGCCCGCTCGAGGCGACGTGGAAGGCGCGGCTGACGAGCTCGGGCACGCGCGCCGGATCGTCGATCTCGTCGACCCATTTCGCGATCGTGCCGAAGACGGCGCGGTAGTCGAGCTCCTGGAACGCCTCGCGGCCCTTGGCGGCGCGCGGCACCTGGCCCACGAACAGGATGAGCGGCGTCGAATCCTGGCGCGCGATGTGCAGGCCGGCGCTGGCGTTGCTGGCGCCGGGGCCGCGCGTGACGAAGCACACGCCGGGCCGGCCGGTGAGCTTGCCATAGGCCTCGGCCATCATCGTGGCGCCGCCCTCCTGGCGGCAGGTGACGAGGCGGATGGCGTTGGCGTCGTACATCGCATCGAGCGCCGCGAGATAGCTCTCGCCCGGCACGCAGAACACCGTGTCGGCGCCGTGGATCTTGAGCTGGTCGATCAGGATCTGCGCGCCGGTGCGGCGCTTGCCCTCGCTCATGGCTGGCTCCCGGGAAGCTCGATCGGGTGGTCGATGTAGATCTGATAGCGCTGCAGGCGCGGCTTGTCCTTGTCGGCATCCTCGACATAGCGGATCGAGCTTAGGCCTGCGAGCGCGCGCGGCAGCACCATGACGCGGATGAAGGCGGTTGTCTCGCGCTCCGAGCCCGCGGCGAACACCGGGTCGGCGCCGTTCTCGAACCACGCCTCGCCGGGATGGTAGGCGTGGCTCGCGCCGCCCGTCTCGATGCGGATCGATCCTGCGACGAGGCAGCGCAGGCCCGGTCCCTGATGCGTGTGACGATAGGCAACGCCGCCCGGCGGAAATTCGACGCGGTCGCAGCGCAGGAGATATTGGCCGCGCGCATCGAGCGCGAGCGGCGGCGAGACGATGAGCGGCGCGCCCCGATCCGCCGCCATCGCAAGCTCGAAGCGCAGAAGCTGCGCGCCCGCCGCGCCGCTCTTGAGCGACACGGCGCCGGCGCCCTGCCAGGCGCAGTTGGCTGCAAGCGCGGCAACGCACCCGCCGGACGCGATCGTGGCGCTGCCGTCGCGGACATAGACCGCGCGCACCGCGCCCTGCCCCAGCTCGAGCGCGTCTCCGGCGGCAAGCCGCTCGGCGAAGAGCCGCAACACCAAGGCCATGCGTTCCTCCCGGCCGGCGAGTGTAGCATGGCGGCCGGCGGAAACCCGTCATAGGATGCCGCCAAACCGGGAGGGGGCGATGCGCATCCACAATCTCTATGCCGATGCGAAGGGCGACTCGCACTGGCGCGACGTTGAGGTCGAATGGGCCGAGCAAACGCACGGCGGCCGGCTTTCGAAGCGGCAGCCGGCGAGCGGCATCATCTTCCGCCAGGTCCAGCCCGACTACGATCTCGACTGGCACAACGCGCCGCGCCGGCAATACATCATCAATCTCGACGCCGGCGTCGAGATCACGGCGAGCGACGGCGAGGCGCGCAAGATCGGCGCCGGCGAGGTCATCCTGGTCGAGGACACGCGCGGCAAGGGCCATCTTTCGAAGGCGCTCGACGGCAAGCTGCGCCACTGCATCTTCGTGGCGCTCGATTGAGGGGATCGCATGCGGCGCCTTCCCGCCGGAGCGAGAGGAGGGCGGAGCAGCCGGGCCGATTGGACAGGGTCCAAGGTTCGTGTCACAATCCCGAAACGTGACAATCGAGAAAGCCGGCCCATGAAGGCGAAATTGAACATGCAGGGGCGCGTCGTCATCCCGGCTGCGTGCCGCGACGCCGCGGGCATCGAACCCGGAGACGAAATCGTGATCGAGGTGGCCGGTCCGGGCGAGCTGCGCCTCAGGACGAAGGCGCAGGCGATCCGAAAGGCGCAGGCGATCGTCGCCCGGAAACGGTCCGGCCGGCGCGACCTCGTTGCCGAATTGCTGCGAGAGCGGCGCAAAGAAGCGGCGCGTGAGTGACATCGTCGCCGATGCCTCGGCGGTCATCGCCCTGATGACCGGAGAGCCGTTTCGCGACTTCGACCCGACGCGTCTCGTCGGCGCATGGATCAGCGCCGTGAACCTGGCCGAAATCCTGTCCAAGCTCTGCGATGCGGGGCTCAGCCCGAATGCCGCCGACGAGGCCGCGTCCGCCCTCGATCTTCGCGTCGTGCCGTTCGATGCCGCGCAGGCGCGCGCCACGGCCAGGATGAGGGCCGAGACACGCCGCGCAGGACTGTCGCTCGGCGACCGCGCCTGTCTTGCCGCGGCGCTCGCGCTCGGAGTGCCGGCGGCGACTGCGGATCGGGCGTGGGCGCGGGTCAAGTCCGGCGCGACCGTAATCATGGTCAGGTGATCGCGGCGCGTCATCCCGACGCGGGGCTGGCGTTTTGCGGCGCGGCGTGCGACAGAAAGGGATCATGACCGAGACCGATCTCGTCCTCGCCGCCAATCTCGAATTCTACCGCGCGTTCACGGCGAGCGATTACCCGGCGATGAACGCGCTCTGGGCGCGCAATGCACAGGTTTTGTGCATCCATCCCGGCTGGCCGCCGCTTACGGGCCGCGAGGCGGTGATGCGGAGCTGGCGCAACATCCTCACCAGCCCGCAGCCGACGCGGGTCGCCTGCCACGACGACCAGGCCTTCGTCTATGGCGAGTTCGCCATGGTCATCTGCGAGGAGGAGCTGCCGACGGGCAGCCTCGTCGCCACCAATTATTTCGTCAAGGAAAGCGGCCGCTGGCGCATGCTGCACCATCAGGCGAGCCCGCTCGTCACAAGGCGCGAGCAGGCGCGCCCGCAGCGCCGCCGCAACGAGCGGCGCTGATCCGTTGCCCGCCTACCGGATCGCCGCGATCCCGGGCGACGGCATCGGCAAGGAAGTGATCCCGGCCGGGATCAGGGTGCTCGAAACCCTCGCCGCGCGCGCCGGCTTCGAATTATCCGTCGAGACCCTGCCCTGGGGCTCCGACTATTACCGCGCCCACGGCCGCATGATGCCCGAGGACGGGGTCGAGCGGCTCAAACGGTTCGACGCGATCTTCTTCGGCGCGGTCGGCGACCCGGACCTGCCCGACCACCTGACGCTGTGGGGCCTGCGGCTCGCGATCTGCCAGGGCCTCGACCAGTACGCCAACGTGCGCCCGGCGCGGCTCCTGCCGGGGATCGAGTCGCCGCTCAGGGGCGTGGCGCCCGGCGGCATCGACTGGATCGTCGTGCGCGAGAACAGCGAGGGCGAATATGCCGGGCATGGCGGGCGCTCGCATCGCGGCCTGCCGGAAGAGGTCGCGACCGAGACGGCGATCTTCACCCGCGCCGGCGTCGGCCGGATCATGCGCTTTGCCTTCGCGCTCGCCCGCACGCGGCCGCGGCGCAAGCTGACCGTGGTGACGAAATCGAACGCGCAGCGCCACGGCATGGTCTTGTGGGACGAGATCGCCGCGGAGACCGCGCGCGAATTCCCCGACGTGGCGTGGGACCGCGAGCTGGTCGACGCCATGACGACGCGCATGGTGCTGAAGCCGCAGACGATCGACACCGTGGTCGCAACCAACCTGCACGCCGACATATTGAGCGACCTCGCGGCGGCGCTTGCCGGCTCCCTTGGCATCGCGCCCACCGCCAATCTCGATCCCGAGCGGCGCTTTCCCTCGATGTTCGAGCCGATCCACGGCTCGGCCTTCGACATCATGGGCCAGGGCATCGCCAACCCGATCGCGACGTTCTGGAGCGCCGCGATGATGCTCGATCATCTGGGCGAAGGCGCCGCCGCGCGCCTTCTCATGGCCGCGATCGAGCGCACCACGGCCGATCCGGCGCTGCACACGCGCGACCTCGGCGGCAGCGCCACCACCGCGCAGGTGACGGCAGCCGTGCAAGCCGCCATCGCCGGCGCCAACGCATAAATCCGGTTATGCGGCGATGCGGGTCCGATAAGGCCGCACGAGGATCTCTGCGGGAATGTCGAGCAGCGAGCTGAGACCGCGTACCATGGGAAGGGTCAGCGGACGCTTGCGCATCAGGACTTCCGAAACGCGCCCGCGGCTGCCGATCACCGGCTCGAGGTCACGCCGCGACAGGCCTTTCTGCTCCATCATGAATTCGATGGCTGCAATCGGATCGGGCGCCGGAATGGGATGGTGACGCGCCTCGTAGTCCTCGATGAGGGTCGTCAGCACATCGACCAGATCGCCCTCGGGGGTGCCCGGCCGTGCATTCCACAGACGTTCGACTTCCCCGAGCGCCGCGCGATGGTCGCCCTTCGTGCGGACGGGCCGAATCTCAAATTGTTTTCGCGTCGATGGCATCGTATTCCCTGTGGGTCCCGATGAATCTCACATAAATTCGCTTGCCACGGTAATGCACGGCGGCAACAAGGCGATATTTGTTTCCACCGATGTTGAAGACAACACGACCGCCTGCCAGAACATCGGCACTCCTGAACATCGCCTTGACGTTGGTCGGTTTCGACCACTCCACTGCCCGCACGAGGTGTACCCAAGCCCGCAATGGCTGCTCCGCATCAGCGCATCCGGCACGAGACCAGAATTCGCGCAAAGTGCTGACCGCGATAATCCGCATCGGCTGATTGCGCCATTCTATCCTGTTCTCACTTTGGGAACAAGTTCGCAAGGACGCGCGTGATCGCGCCGGTGAGCTGAGCCAGCTCGTCCTCGGCGACGGTGAAGGCCGGGGTCAGATAGACGATGCGGCCGAACGGGCGCAGCCACACGCCTTCGGCGACGAAGCGCCGGCGCAGCGCGTCGGCATCGGGCGCGCGCAACAATTCGACGACGCCGATGGCGCCCTTGACGCGCACGCCGGCGACGCCGGGGATTTCGCGGCAGGGCGCCAGATCGCGCGCGAGTGCCGCTTCGATCGCTGCAACCTGGGCGAGGCGCGGCTCGCGCGCAAAAAGATCGAGCGAGGCGTTGGCGGCGGCGCAGGCGAGCGCGTTCGCCATGAAGGTCGGCCCGTGCATCAGCGATTTGTCCGGGTCGTCCGACCGGAATTCGTCGAACACCCTTCGGCGCGCGATCGTGGCGGCAAGCGGCAGCGTGCCGCCGGTGAGCGCCTTCGACAGCGTGACGATGTCGGGCACGACCCCCGCCTCCGCGCACGCGAACATCGCGCCGGTGCGGCCGAAGCCGGTGAAAATCTCGTCGAAGATCAGGAGCAGATCGAACCGGTCGGCAAGCGCGCGCAGGCGCCGCAGCACGTCCGCGCCATGGAACAGCATCCCGCCCGCGCCCTGCACCAGCGGCTCGACGATGATGCCGGCAAGCTCGCCGGCGTGGCGCGCGAGGTGCCGCTCGAGGTGCGCGGCGCTGTCGTCGTCGCGCGGCAGGTCGATTATGTCATGGCGCGGCAGCAGCCCTGCGAACAGGCGGTGCATCCCCTCCTCCGGGTCCGACACCGCCATGGCGCCCGTCGTATCGCCGTGATAGCCGCCGCGGAACGCAACGAAGCGGCTCCGGCCCGCAATGCCGCGGTTGCGCCAGTACTGCACCGCCATCTTGAGCGCGACCTCGACCGCGACCGAGCCGGAATCGGAAAAGAACACGCGCTCGAGATCGCCGGGCAGCAACGCCGCAAGCCGGCGCGCAAGGGTGGCCGCCTGCTCGTGCACCAGCCCGCCCAGCATCACGTGCGGCATCGCCTTGAGCTGGCGCGCCACTTGGTGGCGGATGTGCGGATGGTTGTAGCCGTGGCAGGCGGTCCACCACGACGCGATGCCGTCGATCAGGACGCGCCCGTCGGCAAGCTCGATCCTGGCGCCCTCGGTGCGCGCGACGGCGAGCGGCGCGGCACTCTTCATGCGCTCGTACGGGAGCCACAGAGATTGCAGCGCGTCCTTGTCCCAGCCGGTCATTCGAGCGGCGCGAGGCCGAGGCGCGCCAGAAGCGCGCCGTCGCGGTCGCGCGCCGGGTTGGGTGTGGTGAGGAGCCGGGGGCCGCAGAAGATCGAATTGGCGCCGGCGAGGAAGCACAGCGCCTGCGTCTCGTCGCTCATCGCCTCGCGCCCGGCCGAGAGCCGCACGACCGAGCGCGGCATGGCGATGCGCGCAACGGCGATCGTGCGCACGAACTCGAGCGCATCGAGCGGCTCCGCCTCGGCCAAGCGGCGTGCCCTTGACGCGCACCAGAAGATTGATCGGCACGCTTTCGGGATGCTCGGGCAATGTGGCGAGCGCGTGGATCAATCCGATCGCGGTCGGCGCGGCTCTCGCCCATGCCGACGATGCCGCCGCAGCACAGGGCGATCCCGGCCGCGCGCACGTTCGCCAAGCGTTTCGAGGCGGTCGCGATAGATCCGCGTCGTGATGATGCTGCCGTAGAATTCGGGCGAAGTGTCGAGATTGTGGTTGTAGAAATCGAGCCCGGCGCTCTTGAGACGCAGCGCCTGCGCGTGCGTCAGCATGCCGAGCGTGGCGCAGGTCTCGAGCCCCAGGCGCTTCACGCCCTCGACCATGGCGCAGACGGGGTCGAGATCGCGGTCCTTGGGCTCGCGCCACGCGGCGCCCATGCAGAAGCGCGTGGATCCCGCCTCGCGCGCGCGCCGCGCCTCGGACACGACCGCGGCCACGTCCATCAGCTTCGCCGCGTCGACGCCGGTCTCGTACTGCGCGCTTTGCGGGCAATAGGCGCAATCCTCGGGGCAGCCGCCGGTCTTGATCGAAAGCAATGTCGCGAGCTGGACGCGCGCCGGATCGAAGTGGCGGCGATGGACCGCCTGCGCGCGGAACACGAGCTCGGAGAAGGCGAGATCGAAGAGCGCGCCGAGTTCCGCACGCGTCCAGTCGTGCCGGATTTCGTCGAGCCACTCGCCCATGCACGCTCCTTGCCTTGGCTTGCGCCTTGAGGCTACATCCATGCCGCCACGAAGTGAAAGGCCGCTTTGCTCTCGCTCGACCAATTCGCCACGGCAAAGCTCGACGACGCGGCGGCCATGAACCGCCGCCGCCGGCTCGTCGCCACTTCGCGCGACGACGGGCTCTATGTCGAGCGCGGCGGGCGCAGGCTCCTGTCCTTTTCGTGCAACGACTACCTCAACCTGACGCAGCATCCCGAGGTGAAGGCGGCAGCGGTGGCCGCGGTCGAGCGCTGGGGCACGGGCGCCGGCGCCTCGCGCCTCGTCACCGGCAACCATCCGCTCTACGGGGCGCTCGAGGAGCGGCTCGCGCGCTTCAAGGGCAGCAATGCTGCGTGCGTGTTCGGTTCGGGCTATCTCGCCAATGCCGCCATCGTTCCGGCGCTTGCGGGCGAGGACGACATCGTTCTGCTCGACGCGCTGTCGCATGCCTGCCTTTGGGCCGGCGCGCAGCTTTCGCGCGGAGCCGTCTCTGCGTTCCGCCACAACGATGCGGGCCACCTCGCGGACCTGCTCGCGGAGCGGCGCGGCAAATACCGGCACGCGCTCGTCGCCACCGAAGGCGTGTTCTCGATGGACGGCGACCGCGCGCCGCTCGCCGAGCTTGCGGAAGTCGCCGAACGCTACGACGCGTGGCTGCTGGTGGACGACGCGCACGGGTTCGGCACGCTCGGAGATGGGCGCGGCTCGGTCGCCGAGGCGCGCGCCCGCGTGCCGCTGCAGATGGGGACGCTGTCGAAGGCAGCGGCGAGCTATGGCGGATATCTCTGCGCCTCGCGTGCGGTGGTCGATCTCATGGCGAGCCGGGCGCGCCCGCTCATCTATTCGACCGGCCTGCCGCCGGCCGCGGTCGCGGCCGCGATATCCGCGCTCGACATCATCGCGCGCGAGCCCGGCCGTGCGGCAAAACCCTTGGCGAAGGCGCGCGCCTTCACGCGCGCCGCGGGCCTGCCGGAAGCGCAAAGCGCGATCGTGCCGGTGCTGCTCGGCGACGAAGCGGACGCGGTTGCGGCGCAGGCGATGCTCGAGGCCGAAGGCTTCCTGGTCGTGGCGATCCGGCCGCCCACCGTTCCGCCCGGCACGGCGCGGCTCAGGATCGCGTTTACCGCCTCGCATCCCGACGACGCGGTGGCGCGCCTTGCCGCCCTGGTGCGCGAGCATGTGACGAGGATGGCGGCATGAGCGGACTTTTTCTCACGGGCACCGGCACCGACATCGGCAAGACCTTCGTCGCCGTCGGCCTCATCCGCGAATTGCGGCGGCGCGGCCGCGCCGTGGCGGCGCTGAAGCCGGTCGCGAGCGGGTTCGAGGAATGGAGCGCGCCGGCGAGCGACCCGGCGCGGCTGTTGGCTGCGCTCGACCTTCCGGGCACGCCGGACGAGATCGCGCGGATCGCGCCGTTCCGCTATCGCGCGCCGGTCGCGCCCGAGCTTGCCGCGCGGCGCGAGGGGCGGGCGCTCGATTACGACGCGCTGGTGGCATTCTGCCGCGCCGAGCTTGCGGCGGCCGAATTGCTGCTGGTCGAGGGCATCGGCGGCGTCATGGTGCCGCTCGACGGCGAGCGCACGGTGCTCGACTGGATCGCCGATTTGCGGCTTCCGGCGCTTGTCGTCGCCGGCAACTATCTCGGCACGATCAGCCACACGCTGACCGCGCTCGCGGCGCTGAAGCACCGCCAAATTCCGGTCGCCGCGGTGGTGCTGAGCGCAAACGGCGAAAGCCCGGTGCCGCTCGCCGAGAACGCCGCAAGCATCGCCCGCTTCGCGCACGGCACGAAGGTGCTGGCGCTGCCGCTGCTCGAGGCGGGTGCCGGCCATCCGGTGTTCGGCATGCTGGCCGATCTCGTCTAGGAGGGCGGCGATGCGCCTCGCCATCATCGGACAGCAGGCGTTCGGCAAGGCGGTGCTCGAGGCGTTTCTCGCGCAGGGCCACGAGGTCGCTGGCGTGTTCGTGCCGCCGGCCGAGCCCGGCGCGCGACCCGACCCGCTGCAGGAGGCGGCGGCATCGGCCGGCATTCCCGTAAACTCCTTCCGCTCCTATGCGAGCGACGAGGCGCAGGGGGCGCTGCGCCGGATGGCGGCCGATATCGCCGTCATGGCCTATGTCACGCAGTTCGTGCCGCAATCGTTCTGCACCCTTCCGGCGCATGGCACGATCCAGTTCCACCCCTCGCTGCTGCCGCTTCATCGCGGGCCCTCGGCGATCAACTGGGCGATCATCGAAGGCCGCACGAAGACGGGGCTCTCGATCTTCCGGCCGTCGGACGGGCTCGACGAGGGGCCGGTGATCCTGCAGAAGGAGGTCGCGATCGGCCCGGACGACACGCTCGGCACGGTCTATTTCGACAGGATATTTCCGCTGGGAGTGGCGGCGCTGGTCGAGGCGGCGGAAGCCGTGCTCGCCGGCACGGCGCGCGAATGGCGGCAGGACGAGGGCGATGCCACGTACGAGGGCTGGGTGCACGAGGCGGAAGCGCGGATCGACTGGGCGAAGCATATCGACCGCGTCTATGACCTGGTGCGCGGCTGCAACCCGGCGCCCGGCGCGTGGACGCAGTGGCAGGGACGGCGGCTGCAAATCTTCGACGCGCGAAAACGCATCGCCCGCACGTTTGGCGAGGTGCGCGGCATGAGGCCCGGCCAGGTGACGGCAGCAGGCGCCGCAAGTTTTTCGGTGCACGCGCAGGGCGGGTTTCTCGAGGTGCTGCGCTGCCGCATCGACGACGGCAAGAAGATCGCAGGCAGCGAGGCCGGCATCGCGCCGGGCACGATCCTGGGCTGGGCCGTGCACTCGTAGAAAAGCGCTGGCGCGAAACACGCGACCGAAATCCGCTACTGCGTGAGAAGCCGACTCAATGCATGGCCGCAAGGCTATGTCTGTCCGTGACCCAAACCGGAAGAACGGCCGCGCCGGCGATCTGGTATCGAGAACGGGAGAAAGCTATCATTGACGTTGTGGCCGACGCCGTTTTGTTCGCGTGAAGATTTCATGCGCGCGGTCGGAGAATATCGCCGAATCGCGCTAGATGAACGAAGTTCCCTGACGTGGAACTCCAAAGAGGGGTAGATCATTATGCACAGATTTTGCGGCGCCTTGTTTGTGCTAGTCAGCGTCACCATGCCCGTGCCGCCCGCCGGCGCCGCCGATACGCAGGTCACGCGCGGCATGTATCTCGTTGCCGCGATAGGCTGCTCGGATTGCCACACGCCCGGCAGGCCGGACGGCAGTCCCGACCTGGAGCGCTTTCTCGGCGGCGGAGATCGCGGCTTTCCCGTTTCTGGCGAGGTTGTCTTTCCCGTTCCTGGCTCGGATGTCATCGCCCCTAACCTGACGCCCGACGTGGAGACGGGTCTCGGGTCGTGGACGCGGGCGCAGATCGTCACGGTCCTTACCACCGGCAGGCGGCCGGATGGGCGTATGCTCTCGCAGCTCATGCCGTGGAAGCATGTTTTTGAGTTCACCAAGGCGGACGCCAATGCAATTGCCGCCTATCTGCAAAGCCTGCCGCCGGTGAAGCACGCGGTGCCCAGGCCTTCGACCCCGGCGATTAGGTGATGATCTCCGTCATGGATGTGCTGCTATTGCGAACGGGAAACGGCCCGTCGCCGATCCTTTTCGCAGTGGCTGAAAGAAGCTACGACTTCCGGTAATGGCACGTTTCTACCGTGTCGGTTGGGCGCGTAAGCTTCCGAAGTCAGGGGTAAAGCGGACCTGTCGCGCGCGCGGCGCCAAGGGTGTTGATGACCCTGACCGGACATTGGCGGCTAGGCGCAACGCCACGGCTCCCATGCTACAATCTTCCCGTATCATGGCCGAGGAAGGGAGGCCGTGGAGCAGCAGCACATCGTCAGCGCGACGAGGCACACGTTTCTCGCCACCAACGCGGCGGCGGTGGAGCTCGTAACATTGCGCGACAGCGTCCCCGAGCCAGTGGCAGCGGAAAAGACGCGCTAGCGGGCCACGCCGCCCTCGCGGCCGTAAGTTTGTTTACGCGTCGCCCTTTGCCGGCGTTCTGGCGTTACCTGCGGGCGCACGAATTGATCGCGTTGAACTCATCCTCGGACACAAATCCTGGCGCATCGGAGACCGCGATCCGGCCTCGGGCGATGTCGCCGGCGCGCGAGATCTGCTCCTCGGCCGGTAAATGCCGCCACCAATTCGTCTCGTTGATGGAATAATAGGGCATATACCAGGTGACACGCGTGGTCGATTCGGCCTGCGCGAGGAGATTATCCATCAACATCACGTCGTCATCGACGTAAGCGACGGAAACGGCATGCATGTCGCCATCCCGAAGGTCCTGGACGATGACGAAGCGCAGTTTTTCGTTGGCAACGCCAAGCTCGCGCAAAAGCATGAATTTTGCGATCGCGTAATCCTGGCACTGACCGCCGTGGCGAACGAACTCGAACGGTGTTTCCCAATATTGCTTGCCCCAATTCTGGGTGGACGCGACGAATGGATAGCGGTTGATGGCCTCGTTCACGCGCTGCACGCTGGTCCTCAGTCCGGCGCCTTTCAGCTCCTGCACGAGCCGAGCCCAGTCTTTCGGCACGCAGGCGCCTTCGCTGTCATCATCGCAGATAGCGGTGGCCTCGCTCTGTTCGCGCCTCCAGCGATCGAGAACGTCGAGCCATTTGGTGAAGCGCGTGAGATTGCTCGCTCGTATCTCCTGCGTGCCGAGGAAAGAGGGTTCGGCCACAGGCTCGGCAGACGGGTCACGTCTGGTGTCGCCGCTAACCCTCCAGGCAATCGACAGCAAGAGGAGAAGACCCACGAGGCCGATCGCCATAAACCAGGCGCCACCGTTCGGGCGCCTCGCGCTCGGTCTGCCGGGCGATCGGTCGTTTGGCAAAGATTGTCGGCCCGGCAGGGTCATTACAGTCAACTCGACATCCCCAGATGACTGGCTTTCCAAGCGGAATAGTGCGCCCTTTCCGCTTTGCCATCAAGGCAGGGCAGGCGAACTGCCCCGCAAGGCCATCGAGGCTGAGCATTTGCTCTCCATCCGCACGGTGTTGAAGTTCGGCGAGACGTCTGCAGATGGCACATATCTGACGTTCCGCCTTCGAAATCGCGTGCCCGCTTCGGGTCGTGTGCGGACGTGGGGCCGCCGCTCGTGAGCACACGTCCTGGAGCGCTTCTCCTATCCTGTCGGGATGTTCCACTCGATTGCAATCCGCTCTAGGCTCTCGGGTGAGAGGTCCCCATGGACGATCACACCGCCGTCTGGCCGGAGCCCGGCTTTTCCCGCGTTCCCTACGATGTCTACAAGAGCGCCGACATCTACGAGGCCGAGCGTCAACGCGTCTTCATGGGCGCCACCTGGAATTACCTGTGCCTCGACTGCGAGATCGCCAATCCCGGCGACTACCGCGCGACCTTCGTCGGCGACGTGCCGGTCGTGGTGGCGCGCGACATGGACGGCAGCCTCGGCGGCTTCGAGAATCGCTGCGCCCATCGCGGCGCGCTCATCTGCCACAAGGAAGGCGGCAACGGCGCGCGCATCTCTTGCGTCTATCACGGCTGGACCTACGACCTCAAAGGCAACCTCACCGCCGTGCCGTTCCAGCGCGGCATATCCGGCAAGGGCGGCATGCCCGAGGATTTCCGGCGCGAGGCGTGGAAGCGGCGCACCGTGCGCGTCGAGAGGTTTGCCGGCCTCCTCTTCGGCACCTTTGCCGCGGATGCGCCGCCGCTCGAAACCTATCTCGGCCCGGCGATCGGGCAGCGCATCGCCCGCGTCATGCGGAAGCCGGCGAAGGTGCTGGGATACAACAGCCAGATCCTGCCCAACAACTGGAAGATGTATATCTGCAACGTGCGCGATCCCTATCACGCGAGCCTGCTGCATCTGTTCTTCACGACCTTCCGCCTGAACCGGCTTTCGGCCGAGGGCGGCATCCTGATCGACGAGAGCGGCGGCCATCACGTGAGCTATTCCAAGATGGCGACCGACCGCCCGAGCGCCGATTACGACGCCGCCGAGATACGCGCCAAGCACGAGGGTTTCCGCCTTGCCGATCCGTCGATGATCGAGGGCACCGACGAGTTCGGCGACGGCATCTCGCTGCAGATCCTGTCGGTATTCCCTTGCTTCGTGCTGCAGCAGATCCAGAACTGTCTCTGCACGCGCCAGGTCGTGCCGCGCGGCAAGGACGAGACCGAGCTGGTGTGGACCTATTTCGGCTTCGCCGACGACGACGACGCGATGACATTGCAGCGCGTCAAGCAGGCGAACCTCGTCGGCCCCGGCGGCTATATCTCGATGGAGGACGGTGCGGTCGGCAGCTTCGTGCGCCGCGGCATAATCGGGTCGGGCGCGGATCGCGAAATCCTCGAGATGGGCGGGCGCGACTGGCGTTCGCAGGACACGCGCGCCACGGAATCGCCGCTGCGCGGCTTCTGGAAAGTGTATCGCGAGCATATGGGGCTATGACCGGCGCGGCGCTGCAATTCGCGATCGAGCGGCTCGAGGCGCGCTATGCCGCGGCGATCGACGACGACCGGCTCGAGGAATGGCCGAATTTCTTCACCGAGGCCTGCCGCTACCAGATCATCACGCGCGAGAATTACGAGAAGAAGCTTCCCGTCGGCATCTTCTTCGCCAATTCGCGCGGCATGCTGCTCGACCGGGTGCAGTCGCTGCGCGAGGCCAACATCTACGAGGCGCAGCGCTATCGCCACATCCTGTCGCCCACCCTCGTGCGGCACCGCGAGGACGCGACCGTCGAGGCGCAGACGAATTACCAGGTGATCCGCACGACGCGGGAAGGCGCCATGACGCTGTTCAGCGCCGGGCGCTATCTCGACCGCATCCTGATCGAGGGGCCGGAGCCGCTGTTCGCGGAAAAGCTCGTGGTCTGCGACAGCCGCCGCGTCGATACCCTCCTCGCCATTCCGCTGTGAAGTCGTTGCGCCCGCGCGCAAAAATCGATTACCATCTCCGTTGAAACCGTCAGCAAGACGGATCAATCGCCGGCAAAGACCGGCGAAGCTTCAGGGAGCTAAAACATGCGCATCGAAAAATTCGGTGACTGCGCGGCCACGGCAATTGCCGCATGTGTGTTTGCGATCGCGCTCTCCGCCGCCACGGCGGCACGCGCCGACGACAAATCCTTCGTGATGAAGATCACGCTGCCGACCATCAACGACGCGCCGCACCAATACGCCAAGAACCTTGCCGCGCGCGTCGAGAAGGATTCGGGCGGACGCATCAAGGCCGAGGTCTACCCGGCAAGCCAGCTCGGCTCCATCCCGCGCCAGATCGAAGGCGTGCAGTTCGGTTCGATCCAATGCATCCTCGTCCCGCCGGAATTCATGGTCGGTATCGACGACCGGTTCCAGCTCATGGCGGCGCCGGGGCTCGTCGAGTCCATGCCGCAGGCGCAACGCGTCGCGGCCGACCCCGCAGTGCTGAAGCTCATGCTCGGGCTCGGCGCCGCCAAGGGGCTGCACGGCGCAGGATTGTTCCCGGTGCTGCCGTCCGCGATCATCGCCCGCACCCCGCTCCGCCACCTTGCCGACTTCAAGGGCAAGAAGATCCGCATTTTCGCCTCGGACTTCCAATCGGTCGCGTTCGACCGGCTCGGCGCGACGCCGGTGGCGATGACGCTTGCCGACGTGCTGCCGGCGATCCAGCAGGGCGCCATCGACGGCGCCGTCGCCGGGATGCCGGTCTTCACCAACATGCAATACCAGGACGCGGCGAAATACGTCACCGAGACGGGCCAGCCCTACATCTTCATCATCACCGAGATCAGCCAGAAATGGCGCGCCACGCTGCCGGCGGATTTGCAGAAGGTGGTCGATCACGCGGCCGCCGAGGAGTCGAAGGCGATCTATCCGTTCGCCATGAAGGCTTGGGCCGAGTCGCAACAGGTTTGGGTCGCGAAGGGCGGCGAGCGGATCGAGCTTCCGGCCGACGAGCAGTCGGCGTTGATGGAAACGCTGGGCTCCGTCGCCGAGGATGTCTCGAAGAAGAATCCCGAGCTCGCCGCGGCCTACAAGATCGTGGCCGACGCGGCCAAGCGCGACAAATAGAGGGGGACCGACATGACATACCGCCCGTTCAAGGCAGTCGTCGTTTCCGGGTTGGCGCTGGCGGCCGTCGCGGCCGCGGGACAGGCCAAGGCCGAAGAGCAATACGTGATGAAGATTTCTCTCCCGACCATTCACGAGACGGTGCATGAATTCGCCAACCGGCTCGCGGCGCGGGTCGAGAAGGATTCCGGCGGCCGCATCAAGACCGAGGTCTATCCCGCAAGCCAGCTCGGCTCGATTCCGCGCCAGATCGAGGGGACCCAGTTCGGCTCGATCCAGTGCGAGATCGTTCCGCCCGAATTCATGGCCGGCATCGACGACCGGTTCCAGCTGCTGGCGGCGCCGGGTCTCGTCGAATCGATGCCGAACGGGCGCAAGCTCACCGAGGACCCCGAGGTTCTGAAGCTCATGCTCGGGCTCGGCGCCAACAAGGGCCTGCACGGCGCCGGACTGTTCGTCGCGCTGCCCTCGTATCTCATCTCGCGCACGCCCGTCCGCCACCTCGACGACCTCAAGGGCAAGAAGATCCGCGTCCTCGCCTCCGAATTTCAGATCAAGGCATTCGAGCGGCTCGGCGCGACGCCGGTCGCGATGAGCCTCGGCGACGTGCTGCCGGCGATCCAGCAGGGCACGATCGATGGCGCGATCTCCGGCATGGTGGTGTTCACCAGCATGTCGTACCAGGACGCGGCGAAGTACATCACGACGACCGGCCAGCCCTATATCTTCATTATCGCCGAGTACAGCGCGAAGTGGCGCGCATCGCTTCCGCCGGACCTGCAGCAGGTCATCGACCGGGCCGCGGACGAAGAGGCGAAGGGGATCTACGACTACGCCGTCGGGGACCTCACGAACGCGCGCAAGCAGTGGGTCGCGAAGGGCGGCGAACTGATCGACCTGCCGAAGGACGAAGAGGCGAGCATGATGCAGACCGTCGGCAGCGTGGCGACAGACGTCTCGAAGCAAAGCGCCGACCTCGCCGCCGCCTATGAGCTCGTCTCGGACGCCGCGAAGCGCGACAGGTAGGCTTACCCGCGCTCGAGGATCGACAGGCCGCGCCAGCGGTCGACGAGATAGATGAGGCCGCGCTTGTCGACATAGACGTCGTTGCTGCACACGCGCTTGCCGCTCTGCGTGTCCGGCACGTAATGCGCGACCTCGCGGATCGAATGCGGATTGGCGATGTCGAGGACGCGCAACCCCTGCGCGAACCAGGCGCACGGCACTTCGGTTCCCGCGATCGTCTCGACCGGCTGATGGCAGCCGGTCATTTGCGGATTGCGCTTGCCCTCGATGCCCGCCACCTGGAACGAGCCCACCGGCACGGGGCGGGTCTCGTCGGTGATGTCCACCATCCAGATGAAGGCCGACATTTCCGGCGCCATCTCCTCGTCCATCGGCAGCACATCCTCGTCGGCGACGAGCATGTAGCGCCGGCCGTGCAAGGTCGGCTCGACCGGCACGGCGGAATGAGTGGGCCACGGGAAAGGCGGGCTCCAGTCGATCGAGGAGACCATCTTCGGGCGCGCCATGTCGGCGATGTCGAGAATGACGATGCCGCCATGCCAGTAGCTCGTGTAGAGCCGGTCGCCGCGGCGGATCGGATGATGGCAGCGATGCGCCGCCGCCCTTCCAGCTCGGCACCTCGCCGCCGGCCTTCCACTGGCCCGGCATCCACCAGCGCCCGACCTCCTCGGGCTTCGCCGGGTCCTTCAGGTCGAGGATCATGACGATGTTGCCGACATAGCCCTCGATCTGCGGCGAGATGTAGGCATAGCGTCCGTCGAAGGTGAAGCGGTGCACGCCGTTGCCGTCGCATTCCCAATGCCGGATCTGGCGCGGCTTCGCGCGGGTTCGAGATATCGTAGATGATGAGCCCGCCGCGGCCCGGCTTCTCGCCTTCGGGCGGGCGGCCGTGATGCTCGCGGTTGACCACCATCACGCCGTTCGATGCCCTCACCTTGTGCGAATGGAGGCCGTGCGGGATCGCGATCTCGGCGACGATCTTGGGATGTTTCGGGTCTTCGACATCGACGATCGTCGTGCCGTTGGGCGCGTCGATGTGGCCGATATAGGCAAAGCTGCCGTCGACCACGATCTGGCCGCCGCCGGCACAGTCGAGCCACGCGACTTCCCTCACGCCGGAAGCCTCTGCCATGCGCTTCTCCTCTCTATTCGCGAATCGATTGCGCCAGGATCGCCTCGTCGCGCACCACTTTCCACAAATGGTCGACCTTCTCGGCGAAGGCGGGCGTGTTGACGATGTCGGGGCCGGCCCCTTCGGGGCGCTCGATCTCGACGATCTCCTTGATGCGGCCGGGCCGCGCCGTCATCACCGCGACGCGGTCGGCGAGATAGACCGCCTCGCGCACGTCGTGCGTCACGAACACCACGGTCTTGGGCGCGCGCCGCATGATGGCGAGCAGTTCTTCGTGCATGAGGCCGCGGGTCTGCGCGTCGAGCGCGCCGAACGGCTCGTCCATCAGCAGGATCTCGGGATCGACCGCGAGCGTGCGGGCGATCGCGACGCGCTGCTTCATGCCGCCCGAGAGCTGCGAGGGAAAGCTGTCCTCGAACCCGGTGAGATGCACGAGCTCGACGAGATCCTTGGCGCGCCGCTCGCGCTCGGCCTTGGCGATGCCGAGCTTTTCGAGCCCGTAGAGGATGTTCTGCCGCACCGTCTTCCACGGAAAGAGGGCGAAGTTCTGGAACACGACGCCGCGATCGGGACCCGGCCCGCCGATCGGCTTGCCGTCGACCAGGATCGCGCCCGCCTCGACCGGCAGGAAGCCGCCGAGCAGATAGAGCAGCGTGCTCTTGCCGCAGCCCGAGGGACCGAGAAGCGCCATGAACTCGCGGTCCTTGACCGAAAGGGTCACGTTGTCGAGCGCCAGCACCGGACGACGTCGCGGCGGCCGGTAAATGTGCCGCACGTCGCGAAAGACAATACGATCCGTCATTCCTCCTCAGCCCTGATCTTCTTGTGCGTTGGGGCGAGCACGCAGATTTGCGGCGCACGCGCAAATTGTCAACCGCATCGCGAACCCGGACGTTGCGTCAGATCCAGCCCAGATCCGTGTCGAGGCCAAGGAGATATTGCCCGACCGTGCGGAAATGCGATTTCCGCCCCTGAAGCTGCTGCGCCACGGTGTGGATGTCGCGAAAGCGCCGCTCGAACGGACCCGACGTGAAGATCGCGGTCGTGCCCGCCGCGTCGTAAGCGGTGTCGGCCACGTCCTTCGCCTCGCGGATGGCGTAGGTCGAGGCAAGCCGGATCGACATCCGGGTGTCGAGCGAGAGGCCGTTGTCGCGGAGCGCCTCGTGCCAGGCATCGGCGACCGCGCCCAAGAGATAAGGCGCGCGCGGCGCGGAGCCGCGCCTCGGCATGACCCAGCTCGAGCTGGGTCGGGCCGTCGTCGCGCAGCGAAGTGCGAAATCCGCGCGGCGTCTTCTCCTTGGCGAGCGCAATGAACGAATCGAGCAGGCTGCGCGCGACGCCGAGGGCGAGGGCGGCGAAGCCGGAGGCGAACATGTTGTAGGCCGACAGCGCGTAAAGCGGCGTCATCAGGCGCCGATCGGTGGGATCGTCGATGCGCGTCACGGTGAAATCCTGCGGCACGAACAGGTCGGTGACCGTGTAGCCGTCGCTTCCGGTGCCCTTGAGACCCACGACCTGCCAGATATCCAGCATCTTTGCCTGCGCCGCCGGGAACAGCACGCGGCGCGTCGCCGGCCTGCCGTCGGCGCCGCGGCGCGGCGTGCCGTCAGGCTCCACGACGGCGCAATCGCCGCCGAGCCACGTCGCGTACCAGCAGCCGCTGGCAAAGGCGAAGCTGCCGGTGATGCGGTAGCCGCCCTCGCACGCGACGGCGCGGGAGTCGTTGCTTGGCCCCCAGGCGAGGATCGTATGCGGATCGCGCCACATCTCGCGCGCGGCATCGAGCGGCAGGCGCGCAGCGATCATGGCTGTGACCGAGGTCTGGCCGAGGATCCAGGCCGTGCTCGCGTCCATTCCGGCGATGGTCTCGATGACCCGAACGAAGGTCGGGGGATCGAGCTCGCGCGCCGCCCAACTCGCGCGGCAGCAGCATGCGGAAGAAATCGGCCTCCTTCATCGCCGCGACGAGGTTCGGCGGCAGCCGGCGCGTCCGCTCGATCTCGCCGGCCGCGCCTTCGACGAGCGGGCGCAAATTCCGCGCGCGCGCCAGGAAATCGACGGGCGGCGCGTCTCGGGGGCTTTCGCGGGGCGGGTTCATGGCGCGGAACCTATCGCGAAACGACGGACCCGCCAAGGAGGCGGCGATTCAGCCGCAGTGCGTCCGCGCGCGCATGACGCTTTTCGGACTGCCGCGCCGCTACTCGGTCTGAAGGATGCGTCCGAGGATCCCGCTGAGATTCTCCTGCGCCGCCCGGTGCAGCTCCCGGAACCGGCGCTGCGCGCGCTCGGACGTTCGCGCAAGGGCATCGCGGTCGGCCGCCCAGGCTGCGATCTGCTCGACCGCGCGATCGACGAACTGCTCGGACGCGAACACGCGGCCGCCGGTCGATTGCAGCAGGTAGCCGATGCAGCCGAGGTCGGTCGCCACCACGGGGACGCCGACCGACACGGCATCGATGACGACGAGCGGCTCGGCCTCGTGCTCGTACATCGTCGGAAACAGGAAGACATCGATCGAATCGTAGAACCGCTGCACCTCCGTTTGCCGCAACGGCCCGAGATAGCGCAGATAGTCGCCGAATTCGGATGCTGCGCGCGCGATGAGGCGCTCGGTCTCGTCGTCCGTCGCCGGCCCCGCGATGACGAACTCGACCTCGACCGACTGTGCGCGGAGCCGGCGCAGACACTCGAGCACGTGCTCGATGCCCTTCTCGCGCGACAGGTTGCTGAGATGGCCGATGCGGATGCGGCGCCCCTCGAACGTGCGGGCGCGCTCGACCGGCGGGATGAAGACGGAATTGGACAGCACCTCGATCCGCTTCACGCCCTTGTAGAAGCGGCGCAGTCCCCATTTCATCGGCGGCGCCAGCACGATGTGCACCGCGCGCGGCCCGCACAGCATGAGGAACAACGCCATGAGCACCGATCGCTTCCGCATGTTGCGGTACGAATGGTAATGCACATACAGCATGTAGCCGAAGAGCCGGCTCGAGGCGGCCAGGAAGGATGAATACAAAAGGCCGATGCCGCTGTGCGGGGCGAGATAGATCGCCGAGAAGCCGGCAAGCCGGGCCGGGGCCATCAGAAACGCCGCGGCCACCGCCGAGATCGGTTTCGAAAGGACGCCCAGGCGCGGAAACCGGTCGAGCTCGCGCCGAAGCGCGGTGGTCGTCTGCGCGATCTCCTGAAACATGCGCTGGGTGACGATGCGCTGGCCGTCGATCGGCGGCGGGAAGAGCCCGAGCACGAGCACCTTGCGATGCGCAGGCACGCCGGCCGCTTCCGCGGCGGCGGTCCGAGGCAGGCTAGCGCTATGCGTCCCAACAGCCAGGTTCGCCTGCTTGCTCACGTTGACGGGGCCTCCGCGACGGCAAAACGCGGGGGGCGGGGCTTCGTTCCATCCTGTGCCCCGAGGCGGCCGGTGCGGCCGGGTCACGCGGGCCGGCAGGAGCGCGGGAACTTCCTGCCCGGACCAGGAGTTAGAGGCCGGGCCGGTGCCGCAAGCGGCAGGCGCCCGGCTCGAGCCAATAACGAAGGCGACCCTGGCAATGCGCTTCCAAACGGTCGTTGTCGCCTATGTCCTGTGGCTCATGGCCATGTTGGGCGTCTACTATCTCACCCACGGGCAAAGCGATACCGCCCTGCAGCTCACCCTGCTGGGCGCCGTCATACCCGTTCTCTGCCAAATTCTCCTGCTCGGGATCGACTGGCGCGGCCTCGTCGCGCCGGCGCGGATATGGCTCGCCCTGATCCTGGTGATCGTCGTCAGCTATGTCGTAAACGCGATGGATCCGCAAATGGCGCCGCGGCCCGACGACAATCTCGCGATCCCGGCTGCGTGGGTCCCGATCGTCTACACGCTCAACGTGGTCTTTATCGTGGCGATCGCGACGCTCGTCGCGAGCTGCCCCGAGCGCAGGCTGCTGCGGTCGATCGCCGGCATGTTCTGCGTCCCGGCCGCGGCCTTTCTCGTCTATGTCGATCTGACCGGCACGATGCTGTGGGGCCGGCTCGTGGCGAACGATCTTCAGCCCAATGTCTGGGGCCTGGTGAGCCTCAATGTCTGCATCGCGGCGTTTGCGAGAAAGCCGGGCCCGATTGCCGTCGCCACCTTCATGGCGGGCGTGGTGACGATGCTTCAGGCCTCCTCGCGCGAGCACATGCTCGCCCTTGCGATCGCGCTCCTTGTCGCTTCCGTGCTTTACCTGCGTGAGATCAATACGCCGCGGCTCGTCATGATCCTCGCGGGATCGTGCGTCGTTCCGGTCACGGCCGCGCTCGTCCTCGACCCCTACATCCTCGACGCGATTCACTATATCGGGGCCGACGTGCTCCTGCTCAACAGCGCCAGCCGGGGCATCAACTCGGGCTTCACGGGCCGGGCGGACATCTGGGCGGCGACGGTCGAGCTTTGGATGAGGCATCCGTTCTTCGGCGTGGGCTTCCGGCAGCACGAACTGTTTCTCGAGGGCGGGATGCCGGCTCACAACGCCTATCTGGCGATGCTGGCGGATACGGGTTTGTTCGGCCTCGTCGTCTATCTCGTGCTGCTCCTCCGGTCGCTCGTTGCGTCGTGGGGCATCGAGGATACGAGAACCCGCCGCTTCGTCATCCTCGTGCTCGTGACCTATATCGTCATCGGCTTCTTCGACCGGCGGGCGATCAATGGCGGCAATCCCTACAGCCTGTTCTTCCTGATGTGCTGCTCGGTCGCGCTCGCCGATCAGTCGCTGCGCAAGGCGGCCAAGCTCGCCGTCAAGCCCGTCGCATGGGACGACGCTGCCGGACCGGCAATCGGGTCACCGGACGCGGTCACTTAGGCTCTGGAACGAACCGTGCCGGATGCGCGTTCTGGACGGTCCGAACAGCGCGGTCGCAATGCAGCTTCCTGTCCCCGGCCTCGGCACTTCCTCCACGCATTTGGGATATGGCTGCTCGCAACTTATGGGGCGGCTCGGTTTCAGGGACTCCGTAGCCCTTGTGGAGACGGCTTTCGAGAGCGGAATCCGGCATTTCGATACCGCGCCGTCCTATGGATTGGGCCAGGCGGAACGCGTCCTGGGAGAGGCGCTGCGCGCCAAGCGAGACCGGGTCACGATCGCGACCAAGTTCGGCCTTCGGCCGCCGCAGAATGAGACACTCATGGCGGCGGCGCGCCGCATCGCCGTCCCGATCGTCGCCCTCGTGCCGAGCGTCAAGCGCCGATTGGTCCGCGTCGCGGGAGGCCTGGTGAGCCGCGCCCGCTTCTCGCGCGACGAGTTGCGGGCGTCGATCGACGCAAGCCTCGCGGCCTTGCGCTCGGACCATATCGACATCCTTCTCTTGCACGAGGCGGTCGCGTCCGACCTGAGCGACGAGCTCCTCGCCGAGCTCGAGCGCAGCGTGACGCACGGCAAGATCCGCACATTCGGTGTCGGAAGCGAAGCCGCCGCCGCGGCCGAGATCCACCGCGCCGATCGCCGATTCTGCCCGGTCATCCAGTGCGAGTGGTCGGTGTTGAGCGGCGCCAAGCCGGCCTTTCCCGGAAGCTTCGTCATCACGCATCGCGGCCTGTCGCAAAATTTTGCTCGCCTGCGCGAGTGGCTAGGCAGCAATCCCGAGATCGCGCGGAGCTGGTCGGGCGAACTGGGCGCCGATATCGCCAACGCATCGGTGCTTGCCGATCTGATGCTGGCGGCGGCGCGAGCTGCCAATCACGCGGGCATAACGCTGTTCTCGTCGCGCAACCCCGATCACATCCGCCGCAATGCGCAGCTTCTGCTCGACGGGTCGCGCCTCGGCGCAGGAGCCGCGTTCGCAAGGGTCGTGGCAAGAGACATACCGGCGAGCCTGATGCCGAAGCATCCGCAGTTGGAACTCGCGGCCGCCGCGCGAGGGTGATCCGCATCGTCGCCGAGGGTCCGGGAACATTTCGATGCTGATCGATCTGCGCCAATTATCCGATGAAGCCCCGCAACGCGCCGAGACGCTCATCGTGGGATCGGGCGCGGTCGGCCTTGCGATGGCGGTCGAGCTGGCGCGCGCGGGCCGTCAGGTCATCCTCATCGAGGCGGGCGGGCCGCGCGTCGAGGCGGCATCACAGGAATATTTTCGCACCGCGCAATGCTGCGATCGCGAGCTTCCCGGCCTCCATCTCGGCCGTTTCCGCGCGCTTGGCGGCACGACCAATTTCTGGGGCGGCCAACTCCTTCGGTTCGAGCCGATCGTATTGCAGCGCCGGCCTTGGGTGGCGGACGTTGCGTGGCCGATCGCGCGGCACGACCTCGACCCCTACTACGAACGCGGCTACGCGCTGCTCGGGATGGGCCAGCATCTCGCGGACGAGATGGTGTGGCAGCGGCTCGACATCGTGCCGCCGGATTCCTGCGGCGAACTCGAGGCTTTTTTCAGCGCGTGGGCGCCCGAGCCGAACTTCGCGGCGCTGTTCGAAAGCGAGATCGCCGCAAGCGCGAACCTGCGCGTCCATCTCAACGCGCCGGCGGTTGCGCTCGATCTCGACGAGGCCCGCGAGCGCGTTGCCGGCGTTTACGTCCGCTGTGCCGGCGGCGGCGTGCGCCGCTTTGCCGCTGCGCGCGTCATTCTCGCGAACGGCACCGTTGAGATTGCGCGGCTCCTGAAGCTGCCGCTCGCCGACGGCAGCGAGGCGCCATGGGCCCGTAATGAATGGCTCGGCAAAGGTTTCGCCGATCACGTCGATTGCTTTGCCGGACAGGTGACGCCGCTCGACAAGAGGCGCTTTCACAATTTGTTCGACAATGCCTATCTCGACGGCATCAAATACGCGCCGAAGCTGAAGCCCTCCGCGCGCACGCAGGAAGACCGGAAGCTGCTCGGCATCGCGGCGCATTTTCTGTTCAACTCCAGTCTCGAAGAGCATCTCTTCAACGCGAAGCTGTTGCTCCGCTCGCTCTTTCGCGGCCGCTTTCAGAGGCAGCTGGTGCCAGACCGGCAGTCCTTCATGTCCATGCTGCGCATCGCGCTGCCGATGGCGGTCCGGTATGTGCGCAGTCACCGGATGTACAATCCCGCCGACCAGGGCATTCGGCTTCGCCTGACCTGCGAGCAGTTTCCGCTGCGCGAAAGCGCGGTTCGGCTCGGCGAGAGACGCGACCGGCTGGGCATGCCGATCGTCGAGCTGGATTGGCGCATCGACGGCCGCGAAATCGAGACCATGGCCGCATTCGCCGAGCTCGTCGCGGCATATCTCGAACGGCACGGCCTCGCCAGCGTCCGGATCGATCCGGCGCTCGCCTCGCGCGACCCGGCGTTCGTGCAAAAACTCGACGACGCCTATCACCACATGGGGACGGCGCGCATGGCCGCGACACCGGCGGACGGCGTCGTCGATCGCGATCTCAAGCTGTTCGGGACGCGCAACCTCTACGTTAGCGGCGCCGCCGTCTATCCGACCACGGGATTTGCGAATCCGACGTTCACTGCGATCGCGCTCGGCCTTCGCCTTGCCGACGCGATTTGCGCCGGCCGGGCGAGCGCCTGATCCGCCAGGCCATTCCGGCAGAGGAACGATCTTCGCGTCGCATCGTTGAAGCGGGCGCACCCGCCGCAACCGTTGCGCTGATGAAGATCGCCTATATCTCGCCCTATTTCTGGCCGGAAAACATCGGGTCGGCGCCCTACTGCACCGATCTCTGCACCTGGCTTGCCGAGAAGGGGCACGAGCTTCGCGTCATCGCCTTCCGTCCGCATTACCCGAACGCCGGTCAATTCGCCGCGTGGGAAAGCGGCGCCAGGGACAGGGAGACTTACAACGGCGCCGAGATCGTCCGGATCAAAACGCGCGGCCGCGACGGCGGCGGATTCCGCGAGCGGCTGGCGAGCGATCTTGCATTCCTCGGCGGCGTGCTGCGCTACGGCACCGGGCGCGGGCTTGGCGATACGGATGTCATCGTCGCCTATGTGCCGAGCTGCCTGTCGCTCTTTGGCGCGGCATTGCTTGCGTGGCGCACCGGCGCGCCGGTCATCGGGGTCGTGCACGATATCGAGAGCGGGCTGGCCGCGGCGCTGGGGATCGCCAAGCGAGGAATTCTGCTGCGGGCGATGCGCATCGTCGAGCGCGCGGCCTTCAGCCGCGCCGCCAGGATGATCGTGCTTACCGAGGGCATGGCGGCCGAGCTGCGCGAGATCGGCTACCCGAAACCGATCACGGTTCTTCCCATCTGGTCGGGCAGCCTGCCGGAAAAGGATCCATCGCCGAGCGCGCCGCCGGTCGTCGGCTATAGCGGCAATTTCGGGAAGAAGCAGAACCTCGATCAGATCCTGCCGCTCATTGGGATGCTGAACGAGCGCCGGCCCGAGGTCCGGGTCGTCCTGCGCGGCGACGGGTCGGAGCGGCGCAGGATCGAGGCATCGATCGGCGGCATGGGTGTGACGAATACCGAGTTTCTGCCGCTCGTCCCGCCCGAGCTTGTTTGCGAATCATTGCAGTCGATCGATCTGCACCTGGTCCCGCAGGCGATGAACGTCGCGCGCTATGCGCTCCCCTCGAAACTCTTCACCATCATGGCGGCCGGCCGGCCGTTCGTGTGCGTCGCCGAAGCGGGCAGCCCGCTCGATCATCTCGCGCGCACGTCGGGGGCGGGACTCTGCGTTTATCCGAACGATGACGAAGCCCTGTTCGAGGCGGTCGACAGGCTCCTTTCCGACCGGCAGCAGATGTGCGAGATGGGCCGGCGCGGGCGCACGTTCGTGAGCACCCACATGGACCGCGCTACGATTTTGAAATCCTACGAGGAGCTCATTCTCGGCGCGGCGGCAGCCCGGCCCTTCCCGGCATCGCGTCACGGCCGCCACGCCCGCCCCGTCACGTAAACTTGCCGCTCGACCGCTCTGCCCAGCGCTCGAGCGCCGACGCGATCCTTCCCCGGCTCAGGACGTTGCGATTTTCGAGCCAGCGCGGCGCGATGTCGGTCGCGCGCACGAGCTTCATGACGCGCTCGGGGTGGATGCCGAGGCCCATTGCCGACATCGATTGCAGCACCCGGGCCGCGGCAATGACGACGCCCAGCGGAAGCTTGAACGTCTTCGCCTTGGGAAAATATTTGGCGCGAAACGCCTCGACGATCTGATCGAGCGTGTAGCGGTCGGGGTAACACGCATTGAACAGCACGAAGCGATCGGGCGCGGTTCTGGCGAACATGATCGCGTCGATGAGGTCATCGACGTAGAAGCACGCCTTCACGATGTCGCGTCGCCCGGGAAAGACGAACATGCCGGCCTTCAGCAGCGTCGCCATGCGCGTGAAATTGCCGCCCTCGCCGGGACCGAAGATGGCCGCCGGACGCGCGATCACGAGGCGGCGCTCAGGCGTTTCGTCGAGCCAGGCCTGATGGACGCGCTCAGCCAGCATCTTGGACCAGCCATAGGGCGAGGCCGGCGTCAGCGGCGATGTTTCCGACTTGGTTTCCTCGCCCGGCCCATAGACCGAGATCGAGCTCGTGAACACGATCTCGCCCACATTCATCCTTCGCGCGAATTTCGTGACTTCCACCGCGCCCAGAACGTTGGTCTCGTAATATTCGTGGTCCGGGTGGCCCGGCGTCGTGTGCACGGCCGCAAGGTTATAGATGGTCGAGACATCGTCGCGCGCACTGAAACCGCCGAGATCGCGCACGTCCGCGCGGCGGTAATCGACGCCGGGAACGACGTTTCTGGGCTCCCGGAGATCGACCGATATCACCTGCTCCGCGCCCGCGGCGACAAGCTTGCGCACGAGGTGCGTTCCGATGAAGCCGCTGCCGCCGAATACGATTGACGCGCCCATCGACGCCACCCGCGAATCATTTGCAAAAATGTGCGGGTCTGCCCGGCGCATTTAACTCCCGGTTCAACGGAAAGTTCCGCGCCGTGCAAGCCTCGAAGCGTCTGCCGGTGCGAACGGAGCACGTTGGGAACTCTCCGGCGCGCGCAACCGTTTTGCTGCGCAACTCGGACAAGGGACAGCCCTATCCGTTAGAGAAAAAGGCCGGGTCATCCAGTGCTGCGGGATTGCCCGTGCGAGCGGCGGCGCGGCAGCAATTCTCTGCCTCTCGGAGCGGTGGTGTTCGGTAGAGCGCAAGCGTCGATCGGCGGAATAACCGGCCGCATCGTGTGGACCGCGGGCGCGCAGGGCGTGAACCAGCTGGCCCGGATCGTGCAGCTGTTTCTCCTTGTGCCGATCTGTCTCGGCGCCTGGGGCACGGCGGTTTACGAAGACTGGCTTCTGATCAACTCGGTCACGGCATTTCTCGCACTCGGAGACCTTGGCCTCGTTCAGTTTACGACCGTAAAACTCATCGACGCATGGTCGAAAGAGGAGCGCGATCGCTTCTCGCGGGAATGGGCTCTTGCCCTCGGACTGCTCGCCGCAATGTCGGCGGCGCTGGCATGCTTGCTCGCGCTGTTCTGGGCCGAGCCGGCCTGGACATCGCTCATTCCTTCCCGCCAGCTCGACGGCGCGGAACTCGCCACGATCGCCGTGCTGCTCGCTTTGGCGCAGGCGTTGTCGATATTGATCGCCCTTGGACTTGCTGTCTATCGGGCGCGCGGGGACTTGAGCCGAAGCTACCACGTGTCGAGCATCCTGGTGGTTCTACAGACCGCAGGCGTGGCCCTGCCCGCGTCGTTCGGCCAAGGGCCGCTCGGGGCGGCGGCAGGCAACTGTGTCGTGACGCTGGCGATGCTGGCCGCCGAGATCGTCAACCTCCGCCTGCGGTATCCCGATATGAGATGGCGACCGGCGTGGTCATCGTTCGACCAGCTGTGGCCGCGGGTGCGGGATGCGTGCGGTTATCTCGTTTCTCCGGTGACGACGACGATCATGGTGAACGGGCCCACCCTCATCCTTGCAAACGCAGGGGCTCCGCAGGGCGCGATCGCGCTCTTCACGGCGACGCGGACAATCGCCGGCGTCGCGCGGCAGCTGCCCTATCAGTTCGCTCACCCGGCCGGCGTGGAGCTTGCAGGAATGCTGGCACGCGGCGACCGCAACGCCCTCTCGCGGGTTTACGCGAGCGCGAGCTTGGCGCTGGCCACGATCGTGGGAGGGCTGAGCGGCATCACCGTGGTGGTGGCCCCGCTGGTGATGACGCTATGGACCCGGGGCCACATACGGTACGACCCATATTTGACGCTGATCCTGGTCGGAGAAACGGCAATCTGCGCGCCGGCGCAGGTCGCGTATACGCTTCTGTGGTATGGCGGCTATCCCCGTCCCTTGAACAAGGCGCTTTTCGCCTCGACGGGCGTCGCGATGGGCCTGGCCGCTCTGCTTGCCCCATGGTTCGGGGTGCGCGGCGTCGCGGCGGGAGTTGGCGTCGGCGAAATCGCCGGCGTGGCCGTGTATCTCTCTCTCCTGGCGGATCGGGTGATCGAGCGCAAGCCCGGCAGCGGTCTCTTGCGAAACCTCGGAACCACCCTTCTTGCCTTCGCCAGCAGCACGGCTTGCGCCTATCTGCTCTTTCGCTTGATCGGGCCGCACGGCTGGATCGGTATGATCGGGCTCGGGTTCGCGTTCGCCGTCGTGGCGGCAACGGGCGTCTATTGGATCTTGCTGAACGGATTGCAGCGCGCGCGCGTGACCGCTGCCGCAACTGCGTTCGTGCAAAAAAACCGCCCGCCCGTACAAGCACGGGCGGGCGGCTCTGGTCGATCGCGCCGTTCTAGAGATCGGACGGAGCGATCCCGGTCTGCGGGATGACGAAGCCCGCCGGGCCCCAGCCGCCGACGATCGGCTTGAAACCGATCGCCGAACTGAAGATGGGGCTGGTGCCGGCGATCTGGTAGTACCAGCCGCTGAGCTGCGGATTTTCGGTGGTCGGCTTGCTGTCGCCCGCCATGTTCCCAGCCGTAACCACCTGCCCGCCCGCATAGTTGTAATAGACGTTGTTTTGGATCGTCCAGTCCGAGGCCGTAGTATTTTGGTAGAAGCTATCCCCGGTCACGCCCGAGAAGGCCGTGTGCTGGCTTCCAGAGAATTTGGAAATCACGATGTTGTTCGTGAACTGATCGCCCGAGTGATCGATCTGCGACGGGTTAGAGGTGTCATACCAACTCAGCACGGTCCACTCCTGGCCGGTCGAGCCCAGATCGATGATGTTGTTGGTGATGACGTCATGCCCGCCGTCCACGTTGATGGCGGCGTTGCCGTCATACTGGCCTTGCAGCCCGGCGCCACCCGGAGGCCCGATGATATTCCCGGTGACCGTGACGTTTGAGGCATGGTCGTCGAGGTATATGCCATTGCCTCCGCCCGTGCCGGCGCCGCTGAAGCCGTTGATGTAGTTGTTCGCGATGGTGACGTGGCTGACGGAGCCGGCGTGCATGCCGATATAGATCGCTCCGGAGTCGCTCATGCGCTGCACGGTGTTCACGACGACGTTGTTGGCGATGACGCTGCCGTCGATGCTGTCGTTGGCCGAGAAATAGGTATTGAGGTCGATCCCCATGCTGCCCAGGTCGTGGATATAGTTGTTCTCGACCGTCGTGTCGGGAGCCGCCCCTTCGCTGAAGACGGCGGCAGCGTTCCACTGAGTGAGCGTGTTGTGGCCGATGTCCGAGTTTATGATCGTGTCGCCCGTGGCGGCGGCGACGCCGAAAGTCGGGCCGCCCTCGATGTGGACGCCGCTGGCCTGGAAATTCTGCAGCTTCAGGCCGTTGATCGTGATGTGCGATCCCCCGGAAATGACGATCAGGTCGTAGAGCCCGTTGCCTGCGGCAGTGGAGCCGCCGTCGAGCACGGCCGAATCGACCCCGCTGGGCGGATAGTATTGCCACGTCTCGCCATTGTCGGCGGCGGTCAGCGTCAGCGTGCTGCTGAGATTGTACGTGCCGCCCTCGACATATGTGGCCTTGACCGAGCTGCTCTCCATGGCCTGCTGCGCGCGCGCCAGCGTGGCGAACGGCGCAGCGAGCGTGCCGGGGTTGCTGTCGCTGCCGGTCGGCGAGACATAGTAACCCGCCCCTGACGGCGCCGACCCTGCGCCCGTTCCAGCCAGGAGCGTGCCCGTTCCGGCACTGCTGCCGCTGCCGCTCGTACTGGCGCTCGTAGTGCCGCTGCCACTCGTGGTTGCCGGCGGATCGGCGGCCACGTTGAGGGTGAGCGTGCCGTTGATGTCCATCACGGCCGTGTGCGGGTTCGAGGCCGTGACCGCGCCGTTGGTCGCGCCGTTCGTGCCCTGGCTGCCGTCGACCGTCGCGCCGTTCAGCATGATCGAGTCGACATAGACGTTGCGGTCGTGCCCGTCGGCGGTCGAGGTGCCGTCCCAGGCATCGTTGGTGAACTGTACCTGCACCTGGTGCGCGACCAATGGGTCGAAATTACCGGCGATCGTGATGGTCTGCGTCTGGCCCAGCGAATGGTCGGCCGTGACGTTGTAAGCGGCGCTGCCGACCTGCGTGCCGTCCACGAACACCGCGATCTGCGGATCGCCGTTATAGAGGTCGCCCGACACTTGCAGCGTCAGCGGATTGCCGGCCGCAGAGGGAGTGCCACTGCTGCTGCCGCTGCCGCTCGTACTGCCGCTGCCGCTCGTACTGCCGCTGCCGCTCGTACTGCCGCTCGTGGTGCCGCTGCCACTCGTGGTTGCCGGCGGATCGGCGGCCACGTTGAGGGTGAGCGTGCCGTTGATGTCCATCACGGCCGTGTGCGGGTTCGAGGCCGTGACCGCGCCGTTGGTCGCGCCGTTCGTGCCCTGGCTGCCGTCAACCGTCGCGCCGTTCAGCATGATCGAGTTGACATAGACGTTGCGGTCGTGCCCGTCGGCGGTCGAGGTGCCGTCCCACGCATCGTTGGTGAACTTCACCTGCACCTGGTGCGCGACGGTCGGATCGAAATTGCCGGCGATCGTGATGGTCTGCGTCTGGCCCAGCGAATGGTCCGCCGTGACGTTGTAGGCGGCGCTGCCGACCTGCGTGCCGTCCACGAACACCTCGATCTGCGGATCGCCGTTATAGAGGTCGCCCGACACTTGCAGCGTCAGCGGATTGCCGCTCGCCGCCGCAGGCGGCGGCGGCGGCGGCGGGTCCGCAGCTACGTTGAGGGCGAGCGTGCCGTTGATGTCCATCATGGCCGTATTCGGGTTCGAGGCCGTGACCGCGCCGTTGGTCGCGCCGTTCGTGCCCTGGCTGCCGTCGACCGTCGCGCCGTTCAGCATGATCGAGTTCGACATAGACGTTGCGGTCGTGCCCGTCGGCGGTCGAGGTGCCGTCCCAGGCGTCGTTGGTGAACTTCACCTGCACCTGGTGCGCGACCAATGGGTCGAAATTGCCGGCGATCATGATGGTCTGCGTCTGGCCCAGCGAATGATCCGCCGTGACGTTGTAGGCGGCGCTGCCGACCTGCGTGCCGTCCACGAACACCGCGATCTGCGGATCGCCGTTATAGAGATCGCCCGACACTTGCAGCGTCAGCGGATTGCCGGCGGTGCTGGCGGCGCTCGTGGTCGCCACCGGATCCGTCACCACGATGCTCTGCGCCGCCGAGGTCAGCGTGTGCTGGGCGACGGTCTCGCTCGCCGTGACGGTGAGCGTGTTCACCGGATGATCGGACCCGGTGTAATTCGAGATCAGGGTGAGGCCGCTATTCACCTCGGCGGCGGTGAGCGTGACCGAGCCGCCCGAGCTCGAGCTCGCTGTGAACACTTTGTGATCGAGCTGGTCGGTCAGCTGCTCGTAGCTGGTAAGCCCGCCGATCGTCACCGTGGTCGTGCCATGCACGCTCGGCTGCGAGACGCTGACCGGCAGCGCGATCGATCCGCCCGCATTCACGGTGAGCGCGCTCGCGGCGACATGGAGCGTGGGCGGCTCGGTGAGCCACAGCGTCTTCAGAACCGACGCAACGGAATCGATTTGCTCGACATGGGCCGGCTGATCCGTATGGACCGCAGGGGCCGTACTATGAATGTCGGGCGTGAGGGTGTGATAAGGCGCGTGGCCGAGAAGCCAATCCGAATGTTCGACACTCGTCATAACGAAAAGTCCTTTCACGACCAGATAGAGAACCGCGCACCGAGAACTCTGGGCGCACCAATTCGCTCGCGTCTGAAGCTGGCCGTGCAAACTTAAGGTATCGTTAACCGTACCTTGTGCCGTTGTCAGGTTGCGTCTCCTGCAGTTCCATCCGACGCAAGCAAAGGCTCACGCACGCGCGCGATGGAGCCGCAGCGCGTAGATCAGATGAAACAGGAAGACCCTCGGGCGCAGGATGCCGTCGCCCCAAGAGCGCCGCAGCTGCGCCGCCGCGCGGCGCCAGTCGCCGCGTCGCAACAGCACCGCCACGGCACGCAAAGCATTGAAGGCGAGCTTCATTTCGAAATAAGGCTTGTCGCGGGTCAGCGCGCGATCGTGCAGCAGCTCGCCCCAGTAGAACATCGCGTCGTGTGCGTTCCGCAACTTCTGGTCCGTGCCCCTTAGGCTCGAGGACAAAGAGCCGCGATGATAGCGATAGGAAGCGAGCCGCTGCGGCACGAAGTAGCACGCCTTCCCAGTGCGCGCGGCAAGGTAGGCGATATAGAGATCGCCGCCGAACCGCAAATCGCCCGGCAGCGCCCGCCAATCGATGTCGGCACGGCGCAGGACGGCGGCCGAGACGATGCAGATCGACCGGTACACGAGAGCGATCCGGTCGAAAGGTCGATAGACCCCTTGGCGCAAGCGATGCCGGCCAAAGCGCCGCGTGACCTTGTCCGCCGTCACGTCGTCCGGCCGCCCCTCGCCGTCGATGATGCCGTGATCGCAGAAGGCAAGGACGAGCGCATCGTCGTCTTCGAGCGGCGCCACGAGCGTGGCGAGATATTCCGGATGCCAAAGGTCGTCGTCGCCGAGGATCGCGACATACTTGCCGTGGCAGCGCTGAAGCCCCGCAACGAGATTGCGCGTGACGCCCAGATTCTCGCGGTTGCGATAAAGCGCGATGCGCGGATCGGCGAAGCCTGCGACGATCGGGGCCGGGTCGGCCGGGCTTGCATTGTCGTGAACGACGATCTCGAGGTTGCGCCAGGTCTGCGCCACCGCGGTCGCCAAGGTCTCGCGGAGATAGCGCGGCCGGTCGAACGTGGGGATGAGGATGCTTACGAGCGGCTCCTCGCCCCTCGGTTCGGACCGGTCCGGCTCGCTCACCGATAATATTCCTTGAGCTGTCCGGAATAGAGGACGGAATCATAGAACCCGTCCTTGGCATGCGCCTTCATGTCGACCGCGGTCAGCACCGCGCCGGCGACGAAGCCGCCGCTCTCTTCGAGATGCTGCAAGGCCGCGGCGGCCACGCGGCGCGAGGTCGAGGCCCAGCGCACCACGAACACCGTCTTGTCGGCCAGCATCGACAGCACCCGCGTATCGGGCAGCGCGAGCACGGGCGCGGAATCGATCACGACGAGGTCGTACTGCTCGCCGAGGCCGCGCAGGAGCTGCTTGAAGCGCTCCGACGACAGGAGATTGGGCGGCACGGTCGGAAGCTCGCCGGCGGCGATCACGTCGACGCCGCTCAAGGCGTGGCGCTGCAGGATCTCGTCGAACGGCACGCGGTCCAAGAGCCAGTCCACGAGCCCCGGCTTCGCGACGGCGCTCGCCAGGCGATGGATCGTCGGGCGGCGCAAATCGGCATCGACGACCACCACCTTCTCGCCGTATCGCGCGGCGATCTCGGCCAGCGATACCGAGAGGGTCGATTTGCCCTCGCCCGGCAGCGACGAGGTGACGAGCACAACCCTCGGTCTGCGATCGACGTCGGACAGCATCAGGTTCGTGTGAATCGTGCGGATCGCCTCGGAGTAGCTCGACATCGGCCGGTCGATCACCTCGCGCGCGAGCTTGCCGCGCCCCAGGCCCTGCGGCGCCGGCACCATGCCCAAGGCATGGACGTGCAGCAGGTTCTTCAACTGCTCCATGCTGCGCACGCCGACATCGAGATACTGGAAGAGCAGCGCCAGGATGACGCCGAGCATGAAGCTCGTCACCGCGCACAGCAGCGCCAGCACGGTCGTCTGCGGGAAGCTCGGCAAAAGCGGGACCGCCGCCCGCGACAGCACTTCCGCATCCGCCTGCTGGAAGCTGTCCTGGCTCTCGGTCTGCTTGAACTGATTCAGGAAATTCTGATAGAGCGTGCGGTCCGCGTCGGCCTGCCGCTCGAGATCGTGGAGCTGCACCTCGGCGATGTTGTTGCGCGCGGCATCCGTCTTCATCTTCGCGAGGAGGCTGTTGAGGCTCTGCTCGCGCGCCTGCTGCGTTTGCGCCTCGTTGCGCAGCGCGTCGATCACCCGGTTCACTTCGGTCTGGATCTTCGCCCGGATCTCCGCGATCTCGGCGCGCACGCTGATGACCTTGGGATGCTTGTCGCCGAATTGCCCTTCGAGATCGGCGGCGCGGCGCTCCGCATCCGCCTCCTGGGCGCGCAGGTTCTGAATCGTGGGCGATTGCAGCACCTCGAGAATGCTCTCGTTCTGGATCGCGTTCACGGCCGTGGAGCCGCCCGTGGTCACGCCGGAACGCTGCAGCTCGGCAAGGCGCGACTGCGCCTCGAGGAACTTGGTATGCGCGGTGATCGCATCGGCCGAAATCTGCGACATCTGCTGCATGGCAAGCGTCATGCCCTGGGTCCCGGGAACGGTCGGGTTCTGCGCCCGCAGCAGGCCGTTATCGTTGCGGAACTTCTCGACCGCGTCCTCGGATACCTGCACTTCCTGGCGCAGGCTGTTGAGGCGGTCCGCGAGCCACACGTTGGCGCGCTTCGTCGCCTCGAACTTGGCGTCGAGCCCCGCGACGATGTAGTTGTCGGCAAGCGTGTTCGCGACCTGCGCCGCGGTATCCGCGCTCTTCGACTGGAATGAAATGACGATGATGCGCGAGCGCCCGTCATTGCTGACGCGCAGCTTTTCCTCGAACGCATCGACGATCTTGGTCATCTCCTGGCCGTCGCCCTCCGCTTCGGCGCTCTTGTTGCCGACGCCGAAGGATCCGAGCCAGGATTGCGGAATGATGTGCTGCCCGCTCATGATGCTTTGGAAGAGGGTCGGCGGGCGCAGCGCCGCGTTGAATTCGGGATCGTTCTCGAGGTTGAGCTTCGTTATCGTGCGCTCGGCGATCTTGCGCGAGCGGATGACGCCGATTTCGGTGGCGATCGGACCGCTGATGTCGCCGCCCCCTCTGATATCCGAGATGAGATTCTGAATATCGCCGACCTTGACCTGCTGGATGCCGACGAGCACCTGCGCCGAGGCGGTGTACTCGGGCGTGAGCATGCGGATGACGAAAATCGCCGCACCGGTGAGGAGCAGCGTCGTCCACATCACCACTCCGCGCCAGCGCCACACAGCGCGCCAAAAATTGCGCAGGTCGATGCTGTCGAGCGTGCTGCCGAGGAAGCTTGCCGTCGGGTCCGGCGTCCGACGCGGCACGCTCGTGTTGTGGGCCGGGGTCGGTAAAGCCATCTTGCTCGTCCTTGCCGCTGTCGCAGGAAAAACGCCCGGCCGCGCCGGCCGGCGCGCAGTGCCGCTTTTGCTCGCCGATTTTCGCCAAGCTCGCTCAGCGCGCGGGGCCGCAGAACAACGGCGATGCACACTGAAAGTTCCGGCCGGCCGGGCCTGGGACGCCGTCAGGTAGCGGAACGATTTCGTGGCCTTCGCGTTTTTGCGGAACCAGAAAGCTGCACGAGCCGTGCCCGTATGTTCATCGACGCGCGAGAAGTGCCGTCCGGCTCGATCGTCCAGTCCGACATCTGCATCATCGGCGGCGGCGCCGCCGGGATAACGCTTGCCCAGGAGCTCGCGGGCAGGCCGCTCGATGTCGCGCTGCTCGAAAGCGGCGGGCTCGATTTCTCGTGGGACGCGCAGGCTCTTTATGGCGGCGCCAACGTCGGATTACCCTATTTCGATCTGAACGTCTGTCAGATCCGCTATTTCGGAGGCAATACCAACGCGTGGGGCGGATGGTGCCGCCCGCTCGACCCGATCGATTTCGCAGAGCGGCCGTGGGTGGAATATAGCGGCTGGCCGTTTCCGGCTGCGGTGCTGCGGCCTTATTACCGCCGTGCGCATGGGCTGTGCCAGATCGCCGGCGACGGCTACGACCCGGAAGCGGCTGCGCGCGAGATCGGCCATCGCCGCGCGCGCCTCCTGCCGTTCGACCCGCAGAAGCTCGAAACGACGATCTACCGCTTCAGCCCGCCGACCCGCTTCGGCCAGGTCTATCGGGAAAAGCTGCGCCAGGCCCGCACCATCCGCTGCTATCTCAACGCCAATGCGCTCGGGCTCGAGACGAGCCACGACGCCCGCACCGTGCTGCGCGTCAGGGCGGGGTGCCTCACGGGAACGCGGTTCGAGTTCGCGGCGCGGCTGTTCGTGCTGGCCGCGGGCGGGCTCGAGAATGCGCGCCTCCTGCTCCTTTCGAACGATGTGGCGGCCGATGGGATCGGCAATCGACACGGCCTCGTCGGGCGCTTCTTCATGGAGCATCCGCATACAAAGCGCGCGCTCGTCGCCACAAGCCGCCCGATGGAAAGCGCGCTTTATGGCCTCACATTCCGCAATGACGGTCTCGTCGGCCGCCTGTCGCTGCCCGCCGCGCTGCAAGAGAAGGAACGGCTGCTCAATTACAGCGCCAACATCCACCCCTGCTATCTCGGTCACGATTCCGCCGGCTGGCTCGCCTTCCGCAAGCTGGTGCTGTCGCTCGACGCGGGGCGGAGCTCCGATCCCTTCGTCCGCTTCCCGCCTTATGGCCGCAGGGGTCTCACGCCGCGCGAGGCGCTCGACATGATCCGCCAGTTCGACCGGGTCGCGATCGCGGCGCTGCTGCAATATTTCCAGCCCGGCCGCCTCATGCGCGGGTTCCTCGTCGAGAGCAAGCCGGAACAGGCGCCGAACCCCTTGAGCCGCGTGACGCTCGACCACGCGCGCGACGCTTTCGGCCGCAACCGGGTGAAACTCGAGTGGCGCACGCTGCCGATCGACTGGCGCACGGTGGTGCGCGCGGAAGAGATTCTCGACGGCGAGCTGCGGCGGCTTGGCCTCGGCCGGCTCGCGCCGCTCGGCCCCGGCAAGCGCGAAGGGTGGCCCGCGAACCTCGAGGGCGGCTGGCACCAGATCGGTACCACGCGCGCCGACACGGATCCGAAGCGCGGCGTGGTCGATGCCGAACTCAGGGTGCACGGCACGGCGAACCTGTTCGTCGCGGGAAGCTCGGTCTTTCCGACGGGCGGGGCCGCGCCGCCGACGCTCACGATCGTCGCGCTGGCGCTGCGCCTGGCCGAGCATCTGCAGCGCGAAATCGCATCGAGCCGCGCGGTGCAGCCGCTGGCCGCACGGCCCGTCGCAGAGGCGGCGTCGATCCCGATCCTGGCCGCGCCGGCGCTCGCGCGGGGCGCGCACGCCTGACCGGCGGCAGGGGTTGCATCCCGGGGGGCGCGCCGCCAGATTCTTGCCGATGACGCATGTGCTGCCCTTCGCCATGCCGCCGCACGTGCCGGCGGTCGAGCCCGACCTGCTCGCTTCGGCGATCTTCCTGTTCGGCGAATATCTGAACGGCCTCGCCGCCGAGACGCCGCGGGACGACGAGGACGAAAACGAGGACGAGGACGAAGACGGGGAGGGACAGGAGATCGACACCTCGGCGGTGCTCGACCTCTTCGCCGAGAATCTCGGCACCAGCGTCGCCACGACGATCACGCTCTACATGCGGGTGACCGCGCTCTACCGGCTTCTCGCCGCGAGCCCGTCGCTGGCACAGCGCGCGCTCGAGGAGCCCGAGAACGGCGGCACGCTCACCGAGGACGCGCTCCTTGCCGCGGCGCGGCTCGATCTACGCGTCACCCGCCAGGGCGAAGAGGGCGCGGCCGACTTCGATCCGCGCCAGTTCCGCGAAGCGCTGAGCGAGGGCTAGTCGAGCGCCGGCGCGGGCCCGCGCTTGTCGCCGCCGCGCGTGTCGCGCAGCAGGAGCAGCAGCGGAATGAGGGCGATCGTCAGGATCATCAGCAGCTTGAACACGTCGATATAGGCGATCATCGCCGCCTGGCGCGTGATCTCGGCGTTGAACGCGGCGAGGCCCGCGGTCGTGTCCATGTTCCACATGCGATGGACGCTCGGCAGCTGCATCATCGGGTTGTAGGGATTGGCGAACGCCGCGATCGAGGCGTGGTTGATCTGGATGTTGCGCACCAGCACGTTCTCGCCGACCGCGATGCCGATGCTGCCGCCGATGTTGCGCACCAGCGAGCTGAAGGCCGAGCCCTCGGTGCGCAGATGCGCCGGCAGCGTGAAGAAGGACGCGGCGCTCAACGGCACCCACACGAGCCCCAATCCGAAGCCCTGCATAACGGTGATGGTGATCACCGGCCACATGTCCATGCCGAGCGAGTAGCCGGTCATGCGCCAGAGCGAATAGGCGGTGACGGAGAATCCCACCGCAAGGATGAGGCGCGCATCGACGCGGCCGGTGAGGCGGCCGACGACGCCCATCGCGACAAGCGTGCCGAGCCCGCGCGGACCGAGCACGAGGCCGGTCGTGACGACCGGATAGTCCATGAGCTGCTGCAACATGGTCGGCAGCAGCGCGAGCGTGCCGTAAAGCAGGATGCCGATGAGGAACATCAGGACCGAGCCGGCGATGAAATTGCGGTCCTTGAACAGCGCCAGGCTGACGAACGGATGCTCGGCCGTGGCGGAATGGACGAGGAAGACCCAAATGCCGGTGATGGCGAGGCCCAGCTCGATCCAGGTCTCGGTCGCGCCGAACCAGTCGTTGGTCTCGCCGCGGTCGAGCAACATCTGCAGCGCGCCGATGAAGAGGCTCAGCATGGCGAAGCCGAAGAAGTCGAACGGCCGCTTGCGGTCGGTGGCGGTCTCGGCGACGAAGAGGCCGATGCCCGCGACAGTGAGCACGCCGACCGGCAGATTGATGAAGAAGACCCAGCGCCAGCTATACGTCTCGGTGAGCCAGCCGCCGAGCGTCGGGCCGAGAATCGGCGCCACGACGATACCGGCGCCCCAGATCGCCATCGCCGCGCCGTGCCGCTCGCGCGGATAGACGTCGAGCAAGGTCGCCTGCGACAAAGGAATGAGCGCCGCGCCGAACACGCCCTGCAACAGCCGATAGAACACCATCTGCGCCAGCGTCTCGGCGACGCCGCACAGCAGCGATGCGAAGGTGAATCCCACCACCGCGACGAGGAAGAGCCGCTTCCGGCCCAAGCGTTCGGCAAGCCACCCGGTCAAGGGCGTCGCCACCGCCGCGGCGACGATATAGGAGGTGAGCACCCAGGCAATCTGATCCTGCGTCGCCTGCAGGCTGCCCTGCATGTGCGGCAGCGCGACGTTGGCGATCGAGGTGTCGAGCGCCTGCATGATCGTCGCCAGCATGACGCAGCAGGTGACGAGCGTACGGCTGCCGCCGGCGCCCGCATCTCGCGCGGATGCCGCGATCATGGATCAGAACCCCATGCGCCGGAAGAACTGGTCGAGGTCGGCGAGGAGCGGCTGGCGGTATTGCGTATCGACCGTGACATAGGCGCTCATGCCGGCGCGCAGCGGGCGGTCGGGATCGGGATTGTCGATGACGAGCCGCACCGGGATGCGCTGCACCACCTTCACCCAGTTGCCGCTCGAGTTCTGCGCCGGCAGCACCGAGAACTCCGAGCCGGTGCCGGCGCCGATGCTCTCGACCGTGCCGGTAAAAGTGTGGCCGGGATAGGAATCGATGTCGATATCGGCCTTCTGCCCGGGCTTCATATGAGTGAGGTCGGTTTCCTTGTAGTCGGCCTCGATCCAGGTCTTGTTCGACACGAGCGAGAAGGCCGGCGTCGCCGCGTTGAGATATTGGCCGATCGGCAGCTTGTCGACGTTGGCGACGATGCCGTCCATCGGCGCATTCACCACGGTGTGCGAGAGATCGAGCCGCGCCTGATCGACCTGGGCCTGCGCCTGCTGCACCAGCGGATGGTCCTCGGTGCGGATGTCGGGATTGCCGCCCAAGGCCGCGAGCGTGTTGGCGATCTGCTGCTCGGTCGAGGCGACGCCTTGGCGTGCCATGTCGAGCGCGTGACGCGCGGCGTCGAACGCCGACTGCGAGGCGACATGCTCGGCGAGCAAATTCTGCTGCCGGTCGAACTCGCGCTGCTGATAGGCTTGGGTGTCCTGCGTCTGCTTCAAATCGGTAAGCTTCTGCCGGTAGGTCGCGCGCAGCCCGTCGATCTGCAGCTTCACCGCCGCGAGCTGCGCCTGGGCATGGTCGAGCGCGATCTTGTAGTTGCGGTCGTCGAGCTGGATCAGCAATTGGCCGGCCTTGACCGGCTGGTTGTCGGTTACCGCGACCGCGACGACGCGGCCGCCGACATCGGCGCTGACCGAGACCACGTCGGCTTGGGCGAAGGCATCGTCGGTCTCGGCATAGCGGCCCGCGGCGAGATACCAGTAGGCCGCGATGGCGACGAGCAGCACCGGCACCGACAGCATCAGCACGATGCGCAGCCACCCGCGGCGCAGGCTTTGATTGAGGACGTCGGAAGCGCTCACCATCACTTGGCCTCCGCCGCGACCACCGGCGCGGGTTCGGGCGCGGGCGCGGGCGCGGCTGCGCGGTCGATCAGATTGCCGCGCACATGGTGCAGCATGTCGAGAAGCCGGTCGCGCTCGTCCTCGGCGAGGCCGACGAGCGCCTCCATGCGGACTTCGTAGGCGAGTTGCAGGATGCGGTCGAAGAGCGGCCTCGCCTTCTCGGTCATATAGAGGAGCCGGGCGCGGCGGTCGGTCGGATCGAGGCGGCGCTCGATCCAGCCCGCCTGCTCCATGCGGTCGAGGCAGCGGGCGAGCGAGATGGGCTCGAGTTCGAGAAGATCGGCGAGGCCCGCCTGGTTGATGCCCTCGTGCAGCGCCAGCCGCGACAGCACCTGGCATTGCGCGCGGGTGAGGCCGAGGGTGCGGGCGAGCTGATCGAAACGCTTGCTCAGAAGCCGCGCCGTCTCGAACAGCACATAGCCGAAGCTGCGCTCCGGATCGAAGTTCGCTCTCATAAGCATGACTATAATAAGCGGACTTACCTTAAGCAAGCTGGCGAATTGGGTTCGTTCGGTAAATTCAATGTCCGGCCACGAGACACCTCCCACCTCGGCCAAATTGGGTTCGTTTCGTAGAATCTGCCGCAAACGCGGAGCGCGCCGGCCCGGTCAGGTCGAAGAACGCATACGCTCAAGACGTGCAAGGTGGGGCGGCCGGCGCCGCCCGTCAAGCCCGCCCCTCCCCGCAAAAGCGCGGCCGGCGGCATTCGCCGGCGGAAGAGTCCCGGGCGGCGAGCTTCGCCGCCGCTGTACGCAGCAGCCCCTCGAGGCTGGTGCGGTCGATCCGGTCGGCGGTCATGAGCGCCCGCACGATGGGATCGCCGAGGGCCTCGGAAACGGCTGGGGATAGTCCCTCCATGACCGAATTGGCGAGCCGTTCCGCCGCCTGGTCGAGGGCTTCGGCAAAGCCGAAGGGATTGGACTGGTTCATCGGGGTCTCCTGATCACCGGGGCTGGAATTAGCGTGACAAGCACCATACATTATGATACTGAACGGTAACACCCAAGAAGATACCGACCGGTAACTAACATGTCAAGGGAAACGTTGACCGTAGATTCGCTGACGGGCACAGATATTCTCGAACCGCCGCCCCTTCCGCCGCTCCCGCCCCGCGACCGCATCCTCAAGGCCGCGCGCGACCTGTTCTATCGCCACGGCATCCATTCGGTCGGCGTCGATGCGATCGCCGAGGCGGCCGATACCAACAAGATGACGCTCTACCGCCACTTCAAATCGAAGGACGAACTCATCGCCGAATGTCTGCGCGAAGTCGGCAAGGCGATCGACCGGGCCTGGGTCGAGAGCGAGCGCGCCCATGCCGGCGATCCCAAGGGACAGTTGCTCGCCTGGCTGCGCTTCGTCGCCGAGTACAAGCTCGGCGTAAGCTCGCGCGGTTGCGTCTTCGTCAATACCGCGATCGAACTGCCGGACCCCAATCATCCGGCCCGGCGCGTCGTCGAGGAGCGCAAGAGCCTCTATCGCACAAAGTGCATCGAGCTGTGCCGCAAGGCGGGCTTGCGCGATCCCGAGCTGCTTGCCGATCACTTGTTCCTGCTCAGCGAGGGCGCCCAGGTCAGCCTCCAGTGCGTCGGGCCGAAGGGGCCGGCCGCCCGTCTCATCGAGATGTTCGAATCGCTGGTCGCGGCGCACGCCGCCGAGCCGCGCGATTGATCGCTGCCTGCGCCGCTTCTAGGCTGCACCCGATCACAGGGAGGAGCGGATGAAGCGGCGCAAACTCGGCGGGCTCGAAGTGTCGGCCATCGGCCTCGGCTGCATGAGCATGACGCCGATCTATGGCGAGCCCAGCGAGCCCGAGGCGATCGCCACGGTGCATCGCGCGGTCGAGCTCGGCATCGACCTCGTCGACAGCTCCGATGCCTATGCCAACGGCAAGAACGAGGAGCTGTTGGGCCGCGCGATAAAAGGCCGGCGCGACAAGATCGTGCTCGCCACGAAATTCGGGCAGATCCGCACGCCCGACGGCGGCGGCAGCGTGTGCGGCACGCCCGATTATGTCAAAAGCGCCTGCGCCGCGAGCCTGAAGCGGCTCGATGTCGAGTGCATCGATCTCTACTACATCCACCGCGTCGATCCGAGCGTGCCGATCGAGGACACGGTGGGCGCGATGGCGCGGCTCAAGCAGGAAGGCAAGATCCGCCACCTGGGCATTTCCGAATGCTCGGTCGAGACCTTGAAGCGCGCGCACAAGACGCATCCGATGGCGGCGCTCCAGACCGAGTATTCGCTGTGGACGCGCGACGCCGAAGGCGGGCTGCTGGACGCCTGCGCCGCGCTCGGCGTGGGCTATGTCGCCTATGCGCCCTTGGGCCGCGGCTTTCTCACCGGCACGGTCAGCGACGCGACGCTCGGCGAGAAGGACCGGCGGCGCGAGCATCCGCGCTTCTTCAAGGACAACATGTCGCGCAACGAGCGCCTTCTGCCGACGCTCAAGGAGCTGGCGCAGAAGGAACGCTGCACACAAGCGCAGCTGGCGCTCGCGTGGATTCTGAGCCGGCGGCCGTTCGTCGTGCCGCTGCCGGGGACGAAGCAGCGCCGTTGGCTCGAGGAGAATGCGAAATCGTGCGACCTTTCGCTTGCGCCCGAGACGCTTGCCGCACTCGACCGCGCCTTCCCGGCGGGCGCCGCGGCCGGCACGCGCTATCCCGAGGCGCAGTTGAAGCGGCTTGGGATCTGAGGCCGTCGGGCACACCCGCGCGGGTCGAGCGCGCGCTCGGCGGCGTCACGACGCGAAGCGATTGAGGCGGTATTGCGTCACATCGGCTGCGTTCCTTGACATGGATCAAGACGGCAGCGGCGCCGGCGTTCCAACGTGTCCGTGACAGCAGGCGCTAGCTCTCTCCAAAACTTCTTCAAACTGGAGGCGGGTCAGCTTTCTCCGCTGTTCAACCGGGAGATCGCCAAATGATGACATTCCGACCGAAACGCAGCGTCCTGCTGATCCCCTTCGTGGGATCCGTCCTCCTCGTCTCCGCCTGCGTGCCGCAAAGCAGATACGATTACCTGGAGGGCCAGTTCACTCAGCTCCAGAAGCAGACGGAGGTTATGGCAGCGCAAAATTCCGCCAACAACAACGAAATTGCCGCCATCAAAAAGCAAATGGCCACTGACGAGGAGCACATCGGCCGACTGCAGGGAGCGATCAAGTACACCGTCAACAGCGACTTGCTGTTCCCGTCCGGCTCCTGGCAGATGTCCGCCGCAGGGCAGAAAATCATCGCCCAGCTCGCGCCGCAATTGGCGCCGTATCAGGCGCAGAAGATCGTCGTGAATGGATTTACCGACAATGCCAAGGTCGGTCCGGCGCTGCGGAAGGAGGGCATCACCTCGAACGAGATGCTTTCGCAAAAGCGTGCCGAAACCGTGATGGAGTATCTGATTTCGCAAGGCGTGAAGGCGGACCTTGTCACGGCGAAGGGGCTCGGCGAGGAACAGCCGGTCGCACCGAACGACACCGCAGATGGTCGCGCGAAGAATCGACGAGTCGAGGTGTCGCTGGCCGAGTCCGGCTCCTGACAGCAGCGCTGGACAAAGGCCCTTTAGCAAGCCGATGACGAACGCCGCGATGGGATCGGATTGATTCCATCGCGGCGCTATGTAGCGGGCAGCTCGACCGCCGCGTGCTCCAGCAGATGCGCTAGCGCTAGCGATAGTGCGGGAAGAGGCGGAGCGCGTTCTCGCGGTTGATCGCAGCGGCCTCCTCGGCGGTGAAGCCGAATTTATCGAGCGCGTTTGCGGTCGTGCCGATCGGGACCCACGGATTGTCGCTGCCGAACAGAATCTGCGAGAGCCCCACGAGGGTCCTGAGCCCCGCCATGTTGGGCGGATTGACGGCGCTCGCCGTGTCGTAGAAGAGCCGCCGCAGCTCGTGCAGCACGCCGTTCGGCAGTCCCGCCTTGAGCTTGGGATTGCGCTCGAGGCCCGAGATGCGATGCGCGATCGGCACGATCGTGCCGCCGCCGTGGCAGAAGATGAAGCGCACGTCGGGATGGCGCGCGAACGTGCCGTTGACGAGAAAGCTCAAGATCGCGCGCGTCGTGTCGAACGTGAACTCGGCAAGCGCGGCATGGACGCCCGGGATGAGGCCGACGCAGCAGGTCGGGACGGTCGGATGCACGAACACGACCGACTTCCGCCGGTTCAATTCGGCGAACACCGGATCGAACGCGGGATCGCCCGGCCAGCGGTCGAAATAGCTGGTGAGGATGCCGACGCCGTCGGCGCCGAGCTTGTAGCCGTGCTCGATCTCGGCCAAGGCGCCGTCGCGGTCGGGCAGCGGGATCGCCGTGAAGAAGCCGAAGCGGCCCGGATGGTCGCGCTTCATCTGCGCCATGAACTCGTTGCACTCGCGCGCGAGCGTGCGGCCGTCGGCGTCGTTGCCGAACCAGATGCCGGGCGTCGAAATGGAGCCCAATGCGGTCGCGACGCCGTGCTCGTCCATCGCCGCGAGCGCGCGCTCGGGCGTCCAGTCGAACAGGAACGACATGTCCGGCATGCCGGTATTGGCGATGAGCCGCTCGCGCGCCCGCACCTTGTATGTGGGCGGCAGGATATGGTGATGAACGTCGATGCGGCGCGGAGTGTCGGCCACGGGAGCCTCCCTTATTTCGCGAGCTGCGGCAGCAGCGCCAGCGCGTTGTTGCGGTCGATGTCGGCGCGCATCGCCGCCGTCAGCGGATAATGCTCGAGCCCCTCCACCCCTTCCTCCGGCCGGATGAAGGGATAATCGCTGCCGAACAGGATGTGCGAGGCGTCGTAGAAGGCGAGCATGGCGTTCAGTTGCGGCACGCTCGTGGCGCTCGCCGTGTCGCAATAGAGCCGCTTCAGCTCGGCCATCAGGCCGCGCGGATTGCGCGCAGCGATCTCCGTGTTGCGCCCGGCCACCTCGTCGATGCGGCCGGCGAGGAACGGCAACGTGCCGCCGCCGTGCGAGAAGACCAATCGGATGTCCGGGCAGCGCGCGAGCGTGCCGGAAACGGCCAGGCTCGTGATGGTGCGCGTCGTGTCGAGCGGAAACTCGATCGCCTGCGGGATGAGGCCCGGAATGAGGCCGGTGCAGCAGGGATGCATGGTGGGGTGGACATAGACGACGCATTTGCGCCGGTTCAATTCGGCGAAGACGGGCGCGAAGGCGGGATCGCCCAAGGCCTTGCCCTCGTAGTTCGAAAGAAGGCCGATGCCGGTCGCCTTCAAGGTGTCGAGCGCGTATTCGATTTCCTTGAGCGCGCCGTCGGGATCGGGCGGCGCCACTGCGGCGAAAAAGCCGAAGCGGCCGGGATGGTCGGCGACCGCGCTCGCCGCCGTCTCGTTCCATTCGCGCGAGAGGCGCCTTGCGGCCGCCACGTCGCCGAACCAGGGGCCCGGCGTCGAGATCGAGCCGATCGCCTTCTCGATGCCGTTCTTGTCCATCGCTTCGAGCGCGCGCTCCGGCGTCCATTTGAGGAGCGCCACGCCCGAGAGATTGTGCGAGACGGAAAGGGCGATGCGCTCGTGCTCCTCCGCCATGTAGCGCTGCGGCAGGAAATGGTGATGGATGTCGATGCGGTGGCGCGTTCCTTCGCTCATCTGCCTCACCCGAGCTCGACGATCTTTTCCGGGAATTTGTGCAGGCGCTCGACCACGCCCTTGTCGCCGACCACGAAATCGTCGCAGGCCCAGCTATAGGTCCGCTCGGTGACGTAGGTCGGGTGACACGAGAACACCATGTTGGCGCCCACTGGCATCGTCTCGTCGAAGCGGACGAGCGGGCGCTCGACCATGTCGTAGCCCTGGCCGTGGCTGTAAAGCCGCTTCTCCTCGGGCCGCTTGTTGGCGCGCATGAATTCGTTGAACTCTTCCCAGATGTCCTTGCCGCGCGCGCCCGGCCGCATCAGGGACAGCGCGAATTTCCGTGCCTCGAGCACGAAGGCGAATTCGTCCTTCATCTCCTGCGACGCCTTGCCCAGGACGCAGGTGCGGCCAAGCTCGGTATAGAACCCGCCCGGCCCGTTGCTTTCCACGAGCAGCGTGAACTGGTCGCCGGCGCGCATGGTGCGGCCCTGGAGATGGCGGTTCGCCATCACCGCCGCGGTGCCGACGGGGCCCGAGGCCGCCATGAACAGGCCCTGCTCGCTGCCGAAGGAGTGACCCACTTGTTCCGCGACGGCGGCGACCTCGATGTCCTTCTTGCCGGGCGCCGCCGCGGCAAAGGCCGCTTCCATGCATTTGTCCTGCATCTCAGCGGTGCGGCGCATGCGGTCGATCTCTTCGGCGCTCTTGACCGCCTTGATCTCGTCGACGAGGTCGGACGCCTCGACGAAGGTTGCGTTCGAGAGCCGCCCGCGCTTCAGATGCTCGACGAAGGCGTGTGGCAGGGAGGCCGTGCCGACGAGGCCGATGGTCGCACCGGAAAACCGCTCGAGCCCCTTCTCGGCAAGCTCGGCGTCGTATGTCCGGGTATAGGGTGCCGCGGAATAGGCCGGCACCGCCAGCATGCGCTTGACGCCGCGCCGCACGCCGTCGCCTTCGGGCGGCAGCGCGCGGTCCATGCCGAACGGCCCCTGCCCCACCACGGTCATGCCGTCATCGCGCGGAAAGACGACGGTATAGGCATAGCCGTTGGTTGCGGGCAGATCGGTGAAATACTTCACGTACCCGCCCATGAAATCGTTGTTCGCCTGCATCACCAGCGCGTCGATGCGACGCTCTTCCATGGCGCGGCGGACCGCGCTCCAGCGCCGCTCGAGCTCACTTGTCGAGATCGGATGATTGAGACGCTCGCCCGTGTCGCTCATTGCGTCGCCTTCGCGCGGTTGACGACATTGATCATATGCTGCGGCTCGCCGGCAAGGAAACGGCGCAGATTCTCCTCGACCACGGGCAGGCATTGGTCGGGATACTCGTCGTAGAAGCCGCCCAGATGCGGCGTGACGATGACGTTCTTCATCGCCCAGATCTTGTGCCCCTTGGGCAGCGGCTCGACGCTGAACACATCGAGTGCCGCGCCGGCGAGATGGCCGTCCTCGAGCGCGCGGACCAGCGCTTCCTCGTCCACCGTCTCGCCGCGGCCCAAATTGACGAAATAGCCGCCCCGCTTCATCGCGCGGAAGGCATCCTCGCCGACGATGCGGTGCGTCGATTTCGTATGCGGCGTCAGCAGGATGAAATGCTGCGCGCCGCCGAGCGCCTCGGCAAGGCGCTCGCGCGGCAGCACGGCGTCGAAGCCCGCAACCGCGCGCGGCGCCGACGAGACGCCGACGACGCGCAGGCCGAGCGCCTTCAAGCGCGGCGCCAAAGCCTCGGCGATGATGCCGAGGCCGAAGATGGTCGCGGTCTTGCCGTCGATGAGGCGCGTCGCGAAGCGCTCCCATTCGCCGCGGTCCTGGGCGCGCACCGAGCGCGGGATCTGGCGCGCCAGGGCCAGCATCGAGGCGATCGCCGCCTCGGCCACCGGCGCGCCGTGGATGCCGCGGATGTTGGTGATGATCGCCGCGTCGCGCAGCGCGGCGGAATCCGCGACGCGATCGACGCCGGTGCCCAACACCTGCACCCATTTGAGATTCTGCGCCTTGCGAAACACCTCGTCCGTCATCATCGCGCCGAATGTCAAAAGAATGTCGGTGCGCGCGATATAAGGATCGATCTTGTCGCGGTGATTGACCGCGTTCACCTCGATCCCGGGAAAGTGCGCTTCAAGCGGCTCGCGATAGCGCGCGATCACCTCGTCCGGCATCGCCAGCATGATGAGCAGGCTGGTCACAACCCCAGGATCCGCTCGGCGTTGCCGTGGAAGATTTTTTCCATCACCGCGTCGGCATAGCCAAGCTCGCCCCATTCCTTGAGCAGCCGGTCGTAGGGGATGCTCGGATAGTCGCTGCCGAACATGACCTTGTCCTGAAGCCGGGCGCGGATGTCGGTCTTGAGCTGCGGCGGGAAATATTTGGGCGCCCAGCCCGACATCTCCCAGATAGACATTGCCCTTGTGCAGCGCGACTGCGGTCATCTCGTCAACCCACGGCCAGCCGGGATGGGCGGCGATGATGGTGAGATCGGGGAAATCGGCGGCGAGATCGTCGAGCGCCGCGGGATGCGCATGGCGGATGCGCGCGCCCAGCCCGCCCGGCATGCCGGCGCCCATGCCGGTCGTGCCGACATCGATCATCACCGGCGCCTTCAGCTCGTTGATGACTTCGAACAGCGGATAGAACTGCCGGTCGTTCACCGCGAAATGGCCCATGATGGGATGGAAGTGGAAGCCCAGCATGCCGAGATCGCGGATCGCGTGCCGCGCGTCGTTGCGCGCAACCTCGCCCTTGAACGGATCGACCGCGCCCCAGCAATGGATGATGCGGTCCGGGTGGCGCTGCTGCATCGCCTTTGACGTAGTCGTTCGAGCAGGGCGGCGTGCCGACCGTCGTCTCGAGGTCGAGCGCCACCAGCACCGCCTCGACCCCGGCCTTGGCGAATTCCGCGACGACCTCGTCTTCCTGCTTCCAGCTCCACTGGCGGTTCCAGTATTTCGCCAGCGCCTCGACGTAAGGGCCCTGGCATTTGATCCAGGGTTCGGTGTTGGGATAGCAGTGCAGATCGATGATGCGCATGGTTCAGCCCGCCTTCCGCGCGTGCTCGGCCTCGAGCTTCTTCGTCACCATCTCGACGAGCGATTTCTTCGAAACCTTGCCGAATGTGGAAAGCGGGAACTCGGTCATGAGCTCGAGCCGTTCGGGCAGCTTGAAGCGCGCGATCTCCTTGGTCGCCGAGGAATGCCACCAGCTCGTCGAGCGCAAGCGCTTGGCCCGCGGCGAGGATGACGCAGGCGCACATGCGCTCGCCGAGCGCGGGGTCGGGCATGGCGACGCAGGCGACGTTCTGCACCGCGGGATGCTGCAGGATGAGGTTCTCGATCTCCTCGGCGCTGATCTTTTCGCCGCCGCGATTGATGAGGTCCTTCTTGCGGCCCTCGACCATGTAGTTGCCGGACTGGTGCTGGCGCATCAGATCGCCCGAGCGGTAGAACCCGTCCGAGGTGAAGGCGCGCTTGTTGTGCTCGGCCGCGCCGTAATAGCCCCTGAGCGTATAGGGGCCGCGCGCGCACAGCTCGCCGACCTCGCCGAACGCCACCTCGCGATCGTCCTCGTCCAGGAGCCGCACCTCGTCGTCGGGCGAGATGGGACGCCCCACGGTCTCGAGCCGCACGTCCTCCGGATCGGTGCTCCGCACGAAGAACAGCATGCCTTCGGACATGCCGAAATTTTCCTGGACGAAGGTCGAGGGGATCAGTTCCTTCGTGCGGATGCGCACTTCCGGCTGCAGCCGCTGCCCGCCGCTCTGAATGAAGCGGACGGACGACGTGTCGTGCTGCGTGCAGGCCGGGCTGCTGATGAGGCGGATCAAAAGCGCCGGCACGACCTTGATGTGCGTGACGCGGTGCTTTGCGACGAGCGGGAACATTTCCTCGGGCCGGGTCGTGCGGCTTAAGACGACCTTGCCGCCGTTGAAGAAGAAGCCCTGGATGCCGGGGCACGCGAGCGGCAGGTTGTGTGCGATGGGGAGCGCCAAAAGCAGCACCGAATCCCCCGTCACCTCGCACACTTTGGCGGCGGTCTTGGAATTATAGGCATAGTCGTTGTGCGTTCTGGGGATGAGTTTCGGCACGCCGGTGGTGCCGCCCGAAAGCTGGAAGATGCACGGATCGGTCGGATCGAGCCTGATCTTCGCAAGGTCTGCGCGCGGCAGCCTGGCCGGCCGCTCGATGAGGTCGGTCAGCGACAGCTCGCCCGCGCGCGGCGCACCCAGCACGATGCGGTGCCGCATGAACGGCGATTCCTGCGCGATCCGGGCGATCATCGGCGAGAATTCGAAATCGCTTTGCCGCTCGGGATAGACGCAGGCGACGGCCTCGGCAATCTGCACGAATTGCGAAATCTCGTTGAAGCGGTGCGTCGCGAGCGCCGCGATCGGGATGCCGCCGATTTTTTGCAGCGCGAAATAGAGGATCACGAACTCGGCCACGTTCGGCAGGCACGGCACGACGCGGTCCAACGGCTTGAAGCCAAGCTCCAGAAGATTGAGCGCAAGATTGTCGCTGAGCCTGTCGACATCGCGGTAGCTATAGACGCGCTCGCCATCGACGAGGGCGATCCGCTCGGCGAAAGAGTGGAACACGGACGCGAATTCCTGGGCGAGCGATTTGTCCTGCCAATAGCCCTTGGCGCGGTAGCGCGCCGCGAATTCCGGCGGGAACGGCACGACCCCAGGCAGCATCCTCGATCCTCTTTTTCTTGTCGCGGCGGACAATCCGATAGCGCTCCAGTGCTGTCAAGCACGGCACTTGCGGCGAATTTTATGCAGATTGCCGGCGATCTCCACGATGCGGCAAGAATTTCGGGCCTATGCTCGGCCGCCATGAAAAAAATCCGACGCACGACTGAATTCGCCCGGCGCTGGCTCGGCGACCGCTCGGGCGCGGCGGCGGTGGAGCTTGCGCTCGTCGCGCCGTTTCTGGTCGGCATATTGCTGCCGATGGCCGATCTCGGCATGGGCGCCTATGCCAAGATGCGGGTGCAGAACGCCGCCGCGGCCGGCGCGCAATACGCGCTCGAGCACGGCTACAGCTCGAGCTCGATCACCACGGCGGTGCAAAACGCGACGAGCCTCGGCACCAACGTCTCGCTGTCGCCGTCCCCGGTCGAAGCCTGCTATTGCATCACCTCGAACGCGCTCTCCATCCAGCCCGGAGATGTGAGCGCGCCGGCGCCGCCCTGCGCCGCCAGCGCATGCAGCGACGGCACCACGCCCGGCACCTTCGTCACGATCAACACGTCCTATACCTTCACGCCGCTTATCGCGTTCTCGGTTCCGGGCCTCAACATTCCAACCTCGATGACGCTCACCGGCTCGGCGGTGGTGCGCATCAACTGAGGCTGCCTCAGCCGCCGCGCACGCGGTGCTGGAAGCGCAAAAAATTCCACGGGCTCGGCATTTGGCCTACCGGCACCTCGATAAGCGCCGGCTCGCCCGCGGCCAGGGCTTTCTTGAGCGCCGCGCGCAAGCCTTCGGGCGTCGTCGCGCGCAAGCCCATCAATCCAAACGCGTCGGCGAGCTTCACAAAATCCGGGTTCTTGAGGTCCGATGCGATGACGCGGTTGCCGAACGCCTCGACCTGTATCCGCCGCACATTGCCATAGGCGCCGTCGTTCATCAGCACGATGACGACGGGCACGCGGTGCTGCACGGCCGACGCCAGCTCCTGCACGTTGAACATGAAGCCGCCGTCGCCCGAGATGGCGACGAGCGGCCGGCCGGGACACGCCGCCTTGGCGCCGATCGCTGTCGCCACGCCCCAGCCGAGCGTGCCCTGATATGCGGACGAGATGAAGCTGCGCGGGCGATAGACCGGGAAGGCAAAGCGCGAGACATAGCCGATCTGCGTCAGCTCATCGACGAAGATGCCGTCCTCGGGCAATTCGGCGCGGATGGCGTTGAGCCACGCGACTTGCGGCGCGAATTCCTGCGCAACCTCCTTGGCGGCGGCTTCTTTGCGTTGGGATATTTCGTCCATGCGCGAGGGGCGGCGGCGGTTGACGCGGGCAAGTGCGGGGACGAGAGCGGCAAGCGCGTCGGCGGCGTCGCCCACGATCGCGACCGCGGGCCGCGCGATGCGGTCGATCTCCTCGGGATCGGCATCGATGCGGATCACCTTGAGCTTGGCGTCCGTGCCCCATTGCATGAGCTGAGGCTGAAGCCGCGTGCCGATGGCGAGCACGACATCCGCCTCGGCCCAGAGCCGGATGCCGAGCCAGCAATTGACGCTGAGCTTGTGCCGCGCGTCGAGCGCGCCCAATCCCATCTTGTGCGCCACGACCGGCGCCTGCAATGCCTCGGCGATTTCGGCAAGCGCTGCGCCCGCGCCCTGCGCGCCGCCGCCCACGACGATGAGCGGCCGCTCCGCTTCGGCCAGGAGCTTCGCCGCCGCTTCGACCGCGTCGCTGTCGATCGGATCGCGCACGCGCACGGCAGCCTGCGCCGGCAGCGCCACGCGGCCGCGCTTCGGCCAGATGTCGAGCGGACATTCGAGCGCAACCGGGCGCGGGCGGCCGGACAGGAGCTGGCGGAACGCCTCGTCCACGAGGCCGGGCGCTTCCTGCGGCGAACGGATGCGCGCGGCGAACTTGGTCAGCCCACGTAATGTTCCGAGCTGATCCGGGATCTCGTGCAGCATGCCGAGGCCGCGGCCGATCATGGTGGACGGGATCTGCCCCGTGAGCGCCAGCACCGGCGCGTTGCAGGCATAGGCGGTCGAGAGCGCGGCCGTGGTGTTGAGGATGCCGGGACCGGGCACCACGGCGTAAGCCGCGGGCTTCCCTGTCGCCATCGCCGCGCCCAAAGCCATGTAGGCCGCGCCCTGCTCGTGCCGCGTCTGGAGCGTGCGGATTGCGGCTTGCGCGCCGTGGAGGGCATCGAACAGGTAATCGTTCTGCACGCCCGGCAATGCGAACACGGTGTCGATGCCGTTGAGTTCGAGCGTGCGCACGACCGCTTCGGCCGCCGTCATGCTCACCGCTTCGTTCGCCTGCGCCATGGGTCCCCCGCTCGCCGGCGCCACGTTCCGGCAAAGCACAGCGCGCGTCAACTCGTGTAGGATGCACCCCGAGGGAGGACGCCATGACGCTGCGCTTCGGCAAGATCATCGACATCAGCCTGACGCTTGACGCCCGGAACTACCGCATGCACACGCCCAAAGGCTTCGCCAAGGACATGCAGTTCGCGGTCGAGACCTTGAAAGAGCACGACGCGCCGGGCGGCGCGGGCCAGATCGTGCGCGGCGTGCATATGCGCCTCCATGCCGGAAGCCACGTCGATGCGCCGGAGCACATGGTGAAAGGCGGCAAGCAGCTCCAGGAGCTGCCGCTCGAACTCTTTGCCGGCGACGCGGTGGTGGCCGATCTGCGGCACCGCGTGCCGGGCGGCGCCGTCACGGCCGAAGATCTCGAGGCGGCGGTCGGCCGCACGCTCGAGAAGGGCGACCGGCTGCTGCTGCGCACCGATCTCAACAACGACTATTTCGCGCCCGACTGGGCCAAGCGCGCGCCCTATCTGACGCGCGACGCGGTCAAATGGTGCATCGACAAGGGCGTGGTGCTGGTCGGGTTCGATTTCTATCACGGCGCCGATGCGCCCGATTCGAACGTGGTGTTCTATACCTCGCGCACCTTCGGCGAGAACGGCGTCGTCACCATGCCCTATCTCACCAACCTCGACCGCATCACGCAAGCGCGCGTGACCCTTCTGGCGCTGCCGCTCAACATGACCGGCGTCGAGGCATCGCCCGTGCGCGCCGTCGTCGTCGAGGACTGAGCCAAGCTTGGCGCGGGCGGGTGCAGCCACTATCCTGCGCCGCCAAATCAATGTGGAGAAGCGCGTGGGAACGAAGACCATCGCAGTCGAAACGGTGGCGGAAGCCTATCTGACGCTGCTGGCCGACCGCGGCATCGAGTATCTCTTCGCCAACGGCGGCACCGATTTCGCGCCAATGAACGAGGCGCTCGCCGCGATCCGCGCCAAGGGCGCCCGCCCGCAGGTCAAGGTCGTGACGGTGCCGCACGAGAACGTCGCCGCCTCGATGGCGCACGGCTATTACCTCATGACCGGCCGGCCGCAGATGGTGATGTTCCACGTCAATGTCGGCACGGCGAACGGCATCAACGCGCTGGCCGACGCGGCGCGCGACCGCGTGCCGATGATCTTCACCGCCGGCCGCAATCCGATCACCGAGCGCGGCTTCGTGGGCTCGCGCGACACCGGCATCCATTGGGGCCAGGAGATGTTCGACCAGGCCGGCATGGTGCGCGAGCTGTGCAAATGGGACTATGAGCTGAGGAACGGCGAGCAGCTCGAGGCGGTGATCGACCGCGCCATCGAGATCGCGACGAGCGAGCCGTGCGGGCCCGTTTATCTCTCGCTGCCGCGCGAGGTGATGAGCCAGAAGATGTCGGGGATCACCTTCACCTCGCCGCCGCGCCGCGCCTACGGCACGGTTCCGGGCCCGACGCCGGATCAGATCGCGCGCGCCGCCGAAGCGCTTGCGAATTCGCGCCGGCCCGTCATTCTCGCGCGCGAGGTGGCGCGGCTTCCCGCCAATGCCGCTTCGCTCGCCGAATTCGCAACGCGCTTCGCCATGCCGATCGTCGAGTACCGCTCGATCGCCAACTCGACGCCCTCCGATCATCCGATGCTGGTGGGCTTCGACCCCGGCCCGTTCATCAAGGACGCCGACGCGATCCTGGTGATCGATACCGACACGCCGTGGATCCCGACCGTGCATGGCGATCCGCCGGAGGGATGCAAGATCGTCCATATCGGCGTCGATCCGCTGTTCTCGCGCATCCCGATCCGGAGCTTTCCGTGCGATGTGGCGGTGACGGGCCCGGCGCACGTCGTGCTGCCGCAGCTTGGCGCGGCACTCGAAGGGCGAACGTCCGAGGCGCGGCTCAAGGAGCGGCGCGCGCGGGCGGCCGCCGCGCGCGAGCATCTCAAGAAGCGCGTGCAGGACGAGCTGCAGAGCGCGAAGGGCGTCGCGCCGATCTCTCCCGTCTGGGCCGCGCACTGCATCTCGAATGCCAAGGACGACGATGCGATCCTGGTCAACGAGTATTCGCTCATCCTGCGCCATGCCGCGTTCACGGAGCCGCGCACGTATCTTGGCACGCCGACCGCGGGCGGGCTCGGCTGGGGCGTGGGCGCGGCGCTGGGCGCCAAGCTTGCGGCGCCAGACCGGCTCGTCATCGCGACCTTGGGCGACGGCGCCTACATGTTCGGCAATCCCACGGCCGGCCACCAGGTCGCGCGGGCGATGAATCTCCCGGTCCTGTTCATCGTCTTCAACAACGGCATGTGGGAGGAGGTCGAGGGCTCGGCGCTGCGCGTCTTTCCCGACGGGCACGCCGCGCGCAGCAACGAGATGCCGGTCGGGCCCCTAGGCCCCACGGCGCGCTACGAGCACATGATGGAGATCTATGGCGGCTATGGCGAATGCGTCGAGCGGCCGCAGGATCTGCCCAAGGCGCTCGAGCGCGCGATCCACGCCGTCAAGGTCGAAAAGCGTCAGGCGCTGTTGAATCTCATCGTCGGAAGGCGCGGCGTGGCGCCTTGAGGGAGGGGTAAAGTGGAAAAATCCACCCTATTGCTGATGGCGGCATTGGCGCTTGTGCCGTTGCCGTCGCGTGCGGCCGACAAGGTGAAGATCGGGTTCATCTCGTCCTTGTCGAACCCGTCGCTGGCAGCGGGGCCGGAGCTTCTGGACGGGTTCCGGCTCGGCATCGAGGATGCGGGCGCCGGCTCCCGCATCGATCTCGTCGTCAACGACGACCAGGGCAAGCCCGATGTCGGCGTGCAGCTCGCGCGCAAGATGATGGACGAGGACAAGGTCCGGATCGTCACCGGCATCGTGCCGTCCAACATCATGCTCGCCGTGGCGCATACAGTGCTGCCGCGCAAAGTGTTCATCGTCAGCGTCCAGGCCGGACCCTCGCAGCTCGCCGGGTCCGAATGCAGCCCCTATTTTTTCGCCGCCTCCGACGAGACCGACACCGCGTCCGAGGCGATGGGCAATTATCTGAACGCCAAAGCCACCAAAAGCCTCTATCTCATCGCCGCCAACTATGCCGCCGGCCGCGACATCACGACCGGCATCAAGCGCTCCTACAAAGGGCAGATCATCGGCGAGACCTATACGCCCCTGGGCCAGCTCGACTATGCCGCCGAGCTTGCCGAGGTGCGCGCGGCCAATCCCGCCGCGGTCTTCTATTTCGAGCAGTCGGGCAACGCGTCCATCAATTTCGTCAAGCAATATGCCGAGGCGGGATTGAAGGACCACATCCCGCTCTACGGCGTCGCGACCGTGATCGACGAGGAGACGCTGCCGGGCATGGGCGATGCCGCGATCGGCCTCAAATCTTCCGGATTTTGGGGCGCCAATCTCGACAACCCGACGAACCGCACGTTCGTTGAGCATTTCGTCGCGAAGTACCATCGCCGGCCATCGGTGTTCTCGGTGTTCGCCTATGACGGCGCGCGGCTCATCGACGAGGCCATCCGCGCGGTCGATGGCCATGTCGAGCGCACGGCCGAGTTCCGCGCCGCGCTTCAGGCCGCGAAATTCGCCTCGGTGCGCGGCAAATTCCGCTTCAACACCAACCAGTTTCCGATCCAGAACCTCTATCTCCTCGAGGTGAAGCGCGACAAGGGCGGCGCGCTCGTCAACGACGTGACCGAGACGATCGCCGCGGACTATCCCGACGCCTATGCCGGGCAATGCAAGATGCCGCCGCTCGCGCCATGAAATGACGCCGCTTCTCGTCCTCGAACAGATCCTCAACGGACTGCAGTTCGGGGTCATGCTGTTCCTGATGGCGGCCGGGCTCACGCTCGTGTTCGGCATCATGAACCTCATCAATTTCGCGCACGGCTCGGTCTATATGATCGGGGCCTATCTCTGCGCCTTCACGTTCCTGCACACCGGCTCCTATGTGCTTGCGGTCTTGGCGTCGCTCGGCGGATCGCTGGCGATCGGCATCGCCATCGAGGTGATCGTCTTCCGCCAACTCTACGCGCGCGACCATCTCGACCAGGTTCTGGCGACGTTCGGCCTCATCCTGTTCTTCAACGAGATGGTGCGCATCGTGTGGGGCGACACGGCGCTCTATGCCGCGGTGCCGAGTTTTCTCGCGGGCCGCGTCACGATCTTCCCCGGCATGACCTATCCGCTCTATCGCCTGGCGATCATCGTCATAGGATTGGCGGTGGCGGTGCTGCTGTATCTGCTGGTGATGCGGACGCGGCTCGGCATGCTGATCCGCGCGGGCGCCTCGAACCGGACCATGGTCGGCGCGCTCGGCATCGACATCGCATTGCTGTTCACGCTGCTGTTCGGATTGGGCGCCATGCTGGCGGCGCTGTCGGGGCTTCTGGCGGGGCCGGTCTTTTCCGTGACGGCAGGGATGGGCGACGGCGTCCTCATCCTCGCCATCGTCGTCATCGTCATCGGCGGCATCGGCTCCATTCGCGGCGCCTTCGTCGCGGCGCTGCTGATTGGCCTCGTCGATACGTTGGGCCGCGTCTTCTTGCGCCCGCTCCTTGCGACATTCATGGCGAAGACGGCGGCCGACAATGCCGGGCCGGCGCTCGCCTCGATGGCGATCTACATCCTGATGGCGGGCGTCCTCTATTTCCGGCCGCAAGGCCTGTTCCCGCCGCGGGGGCGCTAGCGATGCGGCTCGACGGCAGGAAAAGCGCGATCGTACTGGGTTTCGCGGCGCTCCTTCTCGTGCCGCTCGTCGCGCACGCCATGGACCAGCCGTTCTATCTCGATCTTTTCACGCGCGTCATGGTGTTCGGCATCGCGGCATTGAGCCTCGACCTCATCTTGGGATATGGCGGAATGGTGAGCTTCGGCCATGCCGCCTATCTCGGCCTCGGAAGCTATTCGGTCGGCATCCTCGACCATTACGGCATCACGAGCGGCATCGTTCAGTTCGGCACGGCGATCGGCGTCTCGGCGCTGGCCGCGCTCTTCATCGGCGCCATCTCGCTGCGCACCAGCGGCGTGTCGTTCGTGATGATAACCCTGGCCTTCGCGCAGATGCTCTATTTCCTCTTCATCAGCCTCAACGTCTATGGCGGCGACGACGGGATGAGCATCGGCAGCCACAGCGATTTCGGCCCCATCGACCTCGCCGATCCGACCGTCCTTTATTATTTCGTGCTGGGCGTGCTGGCGCTTTTCTTCTGGGGCGCGATGCTGCTCGTCGAATTGCGCTTCGGCATGGTGCTGCGGGGATCCAAGTCGAACGCGCGGCGCATGACGGCGGTGGGCTTCCCGGTGTTCCGCTACCGGCTTGCCTCGTTCGTGATCTCGGCCGCGATGTGCGGCGTCGCGGGCGCGCTTTTGGCGAACCAGCTGCTTTTCGTCTCGCCCGCGATCATGCAGTGGTCGCGCTCGGGCGAGATCATCATCATGGTGATCCTGGGCGGCATCGGCACGCTCGTCGGCGCGGTGATGGGCGCCGCCATCTATATCATGCTCGAGCACGAGCTGTCGGCGCTGACCGAGCATTGGCTCGTCATCCTGGGGCCGCTCCTCATCCTCGTCGTGCTGTTCGCAAAGCGCGGCGTCGCGGGTTTCCTGACGCGCGAGGGGCGCGCCGCCCGTGGCTGAGCCGCTCCTCGCGACCGAATCCTTGCACAAGCGCTTCGGCGGCCTCATCGCGACCGATTCGCTGAGCCTTGCCGTGACGGCCGGCGAGGTCCATGCCGTGATCGGCCCGAACGGCGCCGGCAAGACGACGCTCGTGGCGCAGCTTTCGGGCGAGCTTCGGCCCGACGGCGGCACGATCCGTTTTTGCGGCGCGGACATCACCGCGCTCCCCGCATATCGCCGCTCGCTCATGGGCCTCGCGCGCTCGTTCCAGATCACCAGCATTTTTCAGGAGTTCACCGCGCTCGACAACGTGGCGCTCTCGGTCCAGGCGCATGCGGGCTCGAGCTTCCGCTTTTTGCGCGCCGCGCGCCGCGACCCGGCCTTGCGCGAGCCGGCGCTGGCGATCCTCGATCAGGTGGGTCTGGCCGAGCGCGCCGATGTCCAGGCGGCGCACCTCGCGCACGGCGAGAAGCGCGCGCTCGAGATCGCCATGGCGCTTGCCACGCGCCCGCGGCTTCTTCTACTCGACGAGCCGACCGCCGGCATGGGGCCCGAGGATTCGGCGCGCATGGTGCGCTTTCTCGCAGGATTGAAGGGCAGCCTGACCATTCTCCTCATCGAGCACGACATGGATGCGGTCTTCGCGCTTGCCGACCGCATCACCGTGCTGGTCTATGGCCGCGCGATCGCGACCGGCGCGCCCGGAGAGATCCGCGACAATGCCGACGTGCGCCGGGCATATCTCGGCGAGGACGAACAGGCGACATGAGCGACGGGGTTTCGCCGCGCATCCTGGCGCGGGCCGGCGGCCTCTGCCTCGTCGCGGGCTATGTCGATGCGATCGGCTATACGACGTTGGGCGGCGTCTTCGCCGCCAACATGACCGGCAACACCGTCCTTCTCGCGATCGCCGCGGGCCAAGGCAATGGCGCGCGCGTCGCGCTCTATGCCGCGACCCTTGCGGCTTTTTTGGCGGGCGCGGTGGCCGCCGCGGTGCTGCGGCGCACGACCGGGCAGCCGACGGCGGCGCTTCTTGCCGCGGCGGCGCTGCTGCTCGCCGCTGCGCTCGCGACCCTGCAGCCGCTGCCGGCGCTCGCGCTCGTGGCGGTCGCGATGGGGCTCCAGGGCGCCGCGGTCACGCGCTTCGGCGCGGCGGGCATGCAGACCGTGGTGGTGACCGCGACCATCATCCGGCTCGCCGACCATATCGTGGCGAATTTCGTTCCCGAACGCGGCGGCGCGCAGGGCGGCGCGGCGCGGCTCGATGCGCTTGCCTGGATCGCCTATGGCGCGGGCGCGGCGCTGGCGATGCTCGCCGAGCGCCTGATGCGCGCGCCGCTCTTCCTTGCCGCCGCCGCGCTCTTCGCGATCGCGCTCGAGGTCGCTTCCGAACGCCGCGCGCAATCCTCCTAGGCGAACATGATGTCGCCGAGCACGTGGTCGCGCAGCATGAGGCTCGCATGGAGGAGCGCGTCGAGCGTGCGCTCGAGATGGCGCGCGATGCCGCTCAGGACGTGAAACCGGCGCCAATCCGCCGCCGAGACGAGAAGCATGCTCGTGACCTCGCGCTCCTTCGCGTCGGTACGATGCTCGATCGACACCAGCTCCTCGATCGTGCCGAGAAATTTCTCGATCGCTTCGCGCGCCGCGCCGCGATGCATGTCGGGCGCAAGCTCGAGGAAGCGGCGGTAGGCGTCGCTGCCCTCCCGCACGAGGCCGGCCAGCTCGATGAGCGGCGGCGGCAGCTCGCTTCCCTCCGCCGCATCGGCGAGCAGCCCGGCGAGAAACGACGCATCCTCGAGCGCGTCGGCGGCATCGTCGGCGATTTGCAGCGTCCGACCGAAAATCTCCGTGCCGGCGATGCGCCGCACGGTCGAACGTGTCGCCTTCACGATCTCGTCGGCCTCGGTTTCGAGTGCTTTGGCCTCTGCGGCGTTGCGCCGGCGCGGCGCGCCGTCGCATGCCGGACCATGCCGCAGCGCCGTCTCGAGGCCGCTCGCGATCCGTATGACGATATCGGCATGGCGCGCGGCGTCGGCCAGGAGCCGCTGCTCGGCGGTGCGGAAGTGATTGAACAGCTCGACCCTGATCCGGTCGCCGATCAGCATTTCCGAGCGGCCCTCGCCGAGGCCGGTGGATGCCGCCTCGAGCACGAAGCGCAGGAAATCGCGCGCCGCCTCGGCCCCGATCATCTCGTGCAGCGGCTCGCCATAGCGCAGTGGCGTGCGCACTGCGCGCTCGAGCGCATCGTAGACGAGACGCTCGCCGCCGAGCTGAAGGAATGCGCGGTGGCCGAATTCGCGCTCGGCCGCCCATTCGAGCAGTTCGACCGCGAGCGCATTCGGCACCAGCAGGCCGAGGCGCCTGCGCGCCCGGTTCCAGTCGATCAGGAACACGATGCGCGATCCCACGCGCTCGAGGAAAGCGCGGAGCGCGGTCTCGACCGGTGCCACAAATTTCCCGGACGCCGTGTAGAAGAGATCGTCCTTGCCGAGCCCCGTCGCCTGGCGCGAATGCATTTCCTCCCAGGCGACGCCGCTGCCTTCGAGCATGGTCTTGAAGAAGCGCAGGCGCTGGGTATGGATGTCGCTATAGGTGAGCGACACCGTGCGGCCGGCAATGGCGATGACGATGACATGCGCCTCGGTCTCGCCGATGTCGTTCTGGATGACGAGCCGCTCGCCCGCGCGCACTGCCGTCGTCGCGAGCCCGGGATGGTCGAACTTGAGCGGTGCTGTACGCCGCAACCCCGCCATGAAGGCTGCGACGAGGGGCTTGTCTTCGGCGGCAAGGCCGTAGGCATGCGCGCCGTCGATCGCTTCTTCGGCGAACGTCGCGATGAGGCGGTTGAGCTCCTTGTGAAGATCCATCACGAGGAGATGGACGCCGTCGCCCGCGCGCGGGCGGCCCGAGGTCAGCGTGGCGATCAGATCGGCGGTCGCGAGCTCCTCGTCCAATGGGGCGAGCGTCGCGAGCAGACCTTCGAGCCGCCGGCGGTACGATTCGTAAAGCGCCGCCTCGCCGTCCGAGGCGCGCGCCGCAAGCGCGAGCGGCGCGATCATGCCGCGCAAGGCCGCCGTCAGGATCTCGCGTAGCCGCCGCGCCTGCGGTATCGCGTAATTGCCCTTGCCGTCGCCCTCGGTTTCCGCGGCGACGCGATCGAGGCTCGGATCGGCGAGGCCGCATGCCTCGCGCTCCGCGCGCAGCGATGGCCCGGCCGCGTCGGGATTATCCGCATGACTTGCCGCCATCTGCAGGAGCGAGAGCACATACTTCGCGCGCTCGTTGGCGGCGACCGCCTCGTTCAGCACAGACGGCAACGCGAGCGCGCTCTCGCCAAGGAGGTTGACAATGCGGGCTTTCATCACGCGCGGCCTCGATTTTCATGAATGCTCCATCCTAGCGAGCGAGGCAGCGAAGTCCGCTTGATCTGTCTCAAGCGTTCCGTGAAAAATCGCGCGTGTTACAGTTTGGTGGCAGTCCGCTAGCCGGCCCGCACCGCCCTCTCGAACCGCCGCATGAGCCAGGCGATGACGGCGAGCGCCGCGATCTCGAGGCTGCCGAGCGCCGCGATCGCGCCGATGCTGCCGCCGTCGTCCCACAAGGTCAGGCTCAAGGTCGCGAGGACGCCGGTCGCGGGGCCGACGAGAAAGACCGATGCCGCCAGCTCGCGCACCGTCAGCATGAAGACATAGAGCCACGCCGCGACCAGCACCGGCGCCAGAAGCGGCAGCAGCACGCGGCGGAACATTTCGAGCGTGCCGGCGCCGCTCGTCTCGGCCGCCTCCTCGAGCTCGCGGTGGATTTGCGCCAAGCCGCTCGCGGCAAAGCGCATGCCGTAGGGCAGGTGCAAGGTCACGTATGCCACGAGCAGGATCCACAGCGTGTCGTAGATCGGAATAGGCAGCACGAGATAGGCGAACAGAATGGCGGCGCCGACGATCACGCTCGGCACCGCGATCGGCGCGAACGCCAATGCATCGAGCGCGAGCGCCGTCCGCGGCGCGCTGCGCCGGGCGATCCAGGCCATGACGAAGGTCAAAAGCACGACGATGCTCGCCGCCATGACGCCGAGGACGAAGCTGTTGCCCGCCGCCTCGGCGAACACCGGATATGTCGCGATGTAGCGGTAGTTGACGAGGGACGCCGCGGATATTCCGCCGACGGACGGCGGCGTCACGTTGCGGAACAGCGACTGCCACAGAAGGGTCGCCACCGGCAGGAGGACGGCAGCCGCATAGATCAGCGCCACGCCTATTCCGACCGGCCAGCGCCAGGATCCCAACCGCGCAGGCGCGGCGCGATAGCCCTTGCCGGTGACGGTGGCGAAGGCCTCGGCACCCAACGTCGCGCGGCGATAGAAGTATATGCCAGCAAGCGACAGCGCGAGGAGCGCGAGGCTCAGCACCGCGGCGATGCCGGGCTCGGGCGGGACCGTGCTCGTCGCATCCTGGATCTCGGTGGTGAAGACGTTGATATGCGCCGGAAGGCCGATGATGACCGGCACCTCGAACGATTCGATGCCGCGGATGAAGAGCAGCAGAAGCGTCGAGAGCACCGCCGGGCGCAACAGCGGCAGGCTCACGCGGAATGCCGCCGGAAAGGCGCCGGCACCAGCGACGAACGCCGCCTCCTCCATGCGCCGGTCGAGCGCGCGCAACGCCGGGCCCATGAGGAGATAGGCCAAGGGGAAATTGTGGCTCGCCAGCACGAAGACCATGCCCGCCATCGAATAGACGTTGAAGACCGCGCGCCCGAAGAGCGCGTTGAGCCAGCCGATATTGGGGCTCAGCACCAGCGTCCACGCCATCGCCAGCAACAGCCCCGGCACGGCGAAGGCAAGGAGCGCCAGCGCATGAAGCAGGGGGCGCAGCTTCGCGTCCGTACGCTCGACGACAAAGGCGCCAAGCGCGCCGAGGGCGAAGCTCAGCGCGCTCGAGCCCAGCGCGAAGACGAGCGAATTCGCGAACAGCCGCAGGATATGCCGGCCGCGATAGGCTTCGGCAAAATTGCCGAGCGTGAATCCGCCGGCGCCGAACGACGTGCTTTCGGTGAAGCCGACATAGAACAGCGCCGCGAGCGGCACGAAGACGAGCCACGCCACCACAACCACGCACAGCACAAGGACGATGCGCGCGGGCGAGACTGCCCTCATTCGGCTTGGCGCCGCATCACTTCCGCGATTGCTGCAGATAGCTCGTATCGATGTAGTCCTTGAGCGGATGCGCCGGGCGCGCCGCAGGCGCGGCGTAACGCTGGCGCAGGTCGAGCACGGCCTTGGCGCCGGCCCGATCGATCGAGAGGTCGCGCGACAGCCCCTCGCGCCGGTTCGTCAGCAGCCCATAGATGCGCGGCAGCTGCGCCTCGGCGACATCTTGCATCTCCTGGTGCAAGATGGCGATGGCCTCGCCCTTGTGCGCCGGCGCCACGAACCAGCGCACCGATTGGCGATAGGCCTTGATGAAGGCGACGAGCGTCGCCGCATGATCCTTCGCCCAGCTTTGCCGCACGGCGCCGACCGTGCCTTCGTAATGGCCGAGCCGCCCGGCGACGGTCTCGAGCGCGACGTAACCCTTGTCCTCGGCCGCGAGGTCGAAGGGCATGGAGAGCAGCGCGCCTTGCGCCTTGCCGTCGAGCAGCGCCTTCAGGCGCGCGCCGCTGCTGCCGGCCGTGACATAGCTCACGGCGTCCTTGGCGACGCCGCCGCGCGCCAGGAGCTCTTGCAAGGCGAAGCTGAAGCCGGTGGTGAGGGCATCGACCGCCATGGTCTTGCCCTTGAGGCTTGCTACCGACTTGGTGCCGGGCGCCGCCACCAGCGTGAGGAAGCCGCTGTCGCCGCCGAAGATCGCCACGAGATCGAGCGGGCCGCCGAGATCGGCCTCGCCGTGCCCGTCGCGATAGGCCACGACATTGTCGGGCGCGGTGATGATCACCTGGTAGCGGCCCTCGACCAGGCCCTTGAACTGATCGACCGAGCCTTTCGGGTGCGACAGCGCGATCTCGATCCCGGCGGCGTGGAAGAAGCCCTGATGCTGCCCGGCCCAGACCGCGACGTTCGACGAGCCGGCAAAGACATTGACGCCCAGCGTCTCGTCCGCGCGCGCCGCACCCGACGCCAGCGCCAGCGCCGCGGCAAGCAAAATTCTCGTCCTCATGTGCACTCCCCTCTGCTCTTTTATCGGTCGATCAGCGCCCGATCCCGGCGGCGGGCGGCGGCGGAAAGCTGCCGTGCTTTTGCACGAAGGGACCGATCGCGCGCATGTCCAGCTCGACGATCGACAGCCCCCGATGCTGCATTGCGCCGGCAAAGGCCGGCGCGAATTCGGCAAGATTGCCAAGGCGCCGGTGCGGAATGCCGAGGCTCTCGGCAACGAGCGCGAAATCCGGCGTCATCAGGTCGGCATAGCATTGCCTTCCGCCGTACATGTTGTCCTGGATGTTGCGGATGACGCCGTAGCCGCCGTCGTTCATCAGCACGAGCGCGATGTCGGCGCACGATTCCGCCGCGCTCGCAAGCTCGCCGAGATTGAGCACCAACCCGCCGTCGCCGACGAGCGCCACGGTCTTGCGCCCGCCGCCTGCGAGCGCCGCGCCCACCGCCATGGCAAGGCCCTGGCCGATGCCGCCGCCCATCGCGTGCACGGCCGAGCGCGGCGTGCGCAGCGCCGGCGCGCGGTTGCCCCAAATGCTGTTCGAGAGCGTGATGTCGCGCACCCAGAGCGCGTCCTTCGGCATCAACCGCTCGATCGCCTCGAGCATCGGCGCATATGGAGCGATGCTGCGGCGCAAGCCTTCTTCCGCCGCGCGCCGCGCCGCGGCCACGTCGTTGGCGAAGGCCGGATCGGGCGAGAGACGCCCCGCAAGCCGATCCGCCAGCCCTTCGAGCGCGAAGCGCGCGTCGCCCGGCACAAAAATCTCGCACGGATATCCCCGCCCCGCGGCCGCCGGATCGACATCGATCCGGCCGCGCGCCAATGGCAGGCGGAGATTGTATGTGCGCGTCTCGTTGCTGCGCAGGTGCGAGCCCGCGACCAGCATGAAATCGACGCTGTCGTAAAGCTGCTCGACCGGGGGAGACGCTCCGAACGCGCCGAGGCTGAGAGCGTGGTCTTCCGCCAGAATGCCGCGGCCGGCGGCGCTGGTGACGATTGCGATGCCCATCGCCGCAAGCCGCGCCGCCGCGTCCGCTGCCTCGCGCGCGCCGCCGCCGAGCCACAGCACCGGGCGGCGCGCCCGCACCATGCGCGCGGCCAACCGGTCGAGCGCTGCCGCATCGGGCGCCATTGCTGCGGGAACGAGCGCCGCAAAGCGCTGCGGCAGTGCCACGGACGCATTCTGCACGTCGATCGGGATCTCGATGCTGACCGGCCCTTGCGGCGCCGCGAGCGCAAGCGATGCGGCCTCGTGCAGCACGCCAAGCGCCGCACCGGGATCATCGAGACGGAACGCCGCCTTCGACACGGCGCGCAGCATGTCGAGCTGCGCCGGCGCCTCGTGCAGAAAGCCGAAGCCGCGATCGAGGAACGGCTTGTCCACCTGGCCGGTGAAATGGAGGAGCGGCGTGCCGGCGGTCGCCGCCTCGACCAGCGCGCCCGCGGCGTTGCCGGCGCCGGTGCCGGTGCTCGTGACAACGACGCCAAGCCCGCCCGAGATGCGAGCGGAGGCGTCCGCCATGTTGGTGGCCCCCGCCTCGCCGCGCGCCGGCACGAAACGGATGCGGCCGCGCCGGTGCATCGCATCGAGGATCGGGATGTTGTGGACGCTGACGACGCCGAACGCGAGGCGCACGCCGGCATGTTCCAGGAAGGCAGCGACGAGATCGCCGACAGTGGCCGCAGTTTCGCCGCTCATGGCGCGTCGAGAAAGCGCAGCACCGCGTCGTCGAACGGGCCCGGCGCCTCGATGTAGCAGGAATGGCCCGGGCCGGCGATGGTCTCGTAGCGCGCGCCTTGGATCGAAGCCGCGATGCTGCGGCACTGCTTCTCGGGCGTGACGGTGTCGGCGCTGCCGCACAGGACGAGCGTCGGCACGGTGATGCCGCGCGCCTCGGCGAAAATGTCGCCGCGCCCGAGCATGCGTACCGCCTGGGCATAACCTTCGGGCCGCATCTCGCGCATCACCGCCTGCACCAGCATGAGGGCGCGCCGCGGCGCCTGCGCCGACAGCACCTCGGGCGCGCGCTTTTCCGCAAGCCCCGCCGGGCCGAGCGCCGCCATGTTCTTGAGCCGGCCCTCGACGCGCTCCTGCCGCAGCTCGGGCGCGGCGCTGGCATAGCCGGGCGTGGGCGACGCGAGGATGAGTTTCTGGACGCGATCCTTGCCGGTGATGCGGCAGAACGAAGCCGCCGGCAGCGCGCCGAAGGAATGGCCGAGGAGATAAAACCGCTTGAGGCCCAGCGCATCGACGAAGCCGCGCAGCGCCTCGGCATAATCCTCCGGCGACGGCGCTTCGTCGGGCAGCGGATCGGAGCCGCCATAGCCCGGCGCATCCCACGCGATGACGCGGATGCCGCGCGACGGCAATGACACGAATTGCGGCCCCCACGACGCCGCAAGCGAGCTCACGCCATGCAGCAGCACGATGACGCGCTCGTTGTCGTAGCCCGATTCGCGATACGCCATGACGCGCCCGCCCACGGTGACGCGCTGCGGCGGCGGCGAGCCCGTCTCGTAGCCGAGAAGGTCCATTTCCATCGCCGCGCTCAGGCCCGCTTCAGCTTCGAGAGGGGATGATCCGGCGGATATGTCGGCGTCGTGGGCTTCGAGGCGCCGAGCATGACGCACATGAGCGCGTCCTCCTCGCCCTCGTTCTTCAAGCCGCGATATACCCCCGCCGGCACCGAGCAGAGATCGCGCTCGCCCAATTCCGTCTCCCAGGTCTCGCCGTCCTTCTCGAAGAACAGCCGGATCCTGCCGCGGATCATGAAGAACACTTCCTCGACATCGGTATGGATGTGAAGCGGCCCTTCGCAACCCGCCGGCAGCAGCATGGTCGAGAAGGTGAAATGCTCGGCCGGCACGGCGTTGTCGTCGTGCGCGACGCCGGTGCCGCCGGTGCCGATATAGCGCAGCTGCGCGCGGCGGTATTTCTCGTCGTAATCCGCCTGGAACTTGAGCGCGTCCCAGTCGTAGCTGCGCGTGTCGTAGCGCGCGATGCGGCTTTGCAAGGTCGCTGCGAGACTGTTGGGCTTGCCCGGCATGTGGGTCTCCTTCAATTCATCACGAAGCCGCCATTCACAGGCAGAAGCTGCCCGGTGACGAAAGCGGACTCGTCGGACAACAGGAACAGGACCGCGCCGACCACGTCCTCCGGCATCTGCCGGCGCTGCATGGCGCGGTTCTCGACGTAAAGACGGTGGCGCTCTTCCGGCACGTAGTCGGTCGCCTCGACGATGGTGAGGCCGGGCGCCACCGCGTTGACGGCGACGCCGTCGGCGCCGAGCTCGCGGGCGAGCGCGCGCGTCATGGCGATGATTGCGCCCTTGCTCGCGACGTAATGAAGGAGGCGCGGCGCGCCCCAGAGCGCGGTGTCGGAGGCGATATTGACGACGCGCCCCGCGCCCGAGCGGCGCAGAAAGGGCGCCGCCGCGCGCGTGACGAGCCAAGTGCCGCGCACGTTCACGTCCATGACGCGGTCCCAGGTCGCGAGGTCGATCTCCTCGAAACTCTTGCCGCCGATCCCGGTGGCGATGGCGGCGTTGTTGACGAGCCCGTCGAGCCCGCCGAGCGATGCCGCCGCCTCTTCGACGCCGCGCGCGACCGAGTGCGGATCGGCGAGATCGAGCAGCACGAAATCCGCCCGGAGTTCCGCCGCCGCCTCGCGCCCCTCGGGCTCGAGAATGTCGGCGAGCACGACGCGCGCGCCGGCTTCGGACACGGCCTCGGCAAAGGCGCGGCCGAGGCCCCGCGCGGCACCGGTGACGAGCACGCGCTTGTCCTTCAGGCCGATCATTCGGCCGCCACGGAATTGGCGCGCGCGAGCGCCGCCACCTGGTCGGATGCGAGCTGATGCAAGCGCCGGCGGACGCGCGACAGGCCGGTGTCGTGCTGATAGAGGAATTCGTGCTCGCGCGCGTCCCCTGCCATCGCCTCGAGCACGCCGCGGTCCTGCTCCAGCACTTCCCAGTGCAGGCCCTCGAGGCGGTTCTTGTAGAGGAAGCGCCAGGCGTCGCGCTGCCAGCCCGCGACCTTGCGGCAGCGCCAGAAGAACACGCGGCAGTTGTTCTCATCCACTGGCGTGACGAATCCGACGATGTAGAAGGTGCCGCCCGGCCCCGCGTCCTTGCGATAGGGGATCGAAAGCCGCATCCACGGCGCGCCGGTCTCGCCCCATTCGACCCAGTCGAAATTGACGTCGCGCTGGCCCACCTTCTCGAACATGAACCCGGTCTCGGTCGGCACGATGCGCATCGCCGCGGTCTTGTCGCCCATCGCCATCGAATGCGAGCGCGCATGCAGATAGGCGCCGTGCATCGGGTCCATCACGTTGTCGAGCGCGGAGCGGTAGTTGCATTTCCAATGCGCGGTGCACAGGAAGCTGCTCCATTCGGGCGATGCCAGCTCCTCGGGAAAGTCGAGCGCTGCCGGCTCGGCGTGGAGCGCGTCGCCGAACCAGGCGAAAATCGCGCCTTGCCGCTCCAGCACCGGATAGGATTTGACCGCGCGCTGTCCTTCGAGCGGACAGGAGGTTTGCGCCGGGACGCGCAGCACCGTGCCGTCGCCGCCGATCTCGATGCCGTGATACCAGCAGGCGACGCGGTCGCCGACGTTCCAGCCGAGCGAAAGGCGCGCGCCGCGATGGGGACAGCGGTCCTCGAGCGCGTGCGGCGAGCCCTCCTTGTCGCGCCACAGAACGAGGCGCTCGGACAGCCGCGTCACGCCCACGGGCGCGCCATGCACCATCCAGCTCGGCGCGACCGGATACCAGAAATTGCGCACGCCGCGCGCGACGAGGCGCTCGACAGCGCCGTTATCGGGATCCGCCATGGTCCCTCCGCTCATAGTCCCTCGGCGCCGGTCCATCGCGCCGGAATGTAGTGCAGCACGCGGCGCTCGAGCCAGGTGACGAGAAGATATGCGGCGATGCCGATGAAGGTCAGGAGAATGATCGTGACGAACACCATCGGCGTGTCGGCCGCCCCTTCGCCATATGTGAGAAGATAGCCCAATCCCATGTTGCCGCCCACGAGCTCGCCCACCACGACGCCGATCACCGCCAGGGTCGAGCCGATGCGCAGGCCCGCGAACAGCGGCGGCATCGCCGCGTGAAACTCGATCTTCCAGAACACCTGAAACCGGCTCGCCGTGAAGGAGCGCGCGAGATTGATGAGGTCGCGGTCGATATGGCGGATCGCGCTCAGCACGTTCACCATGATCGGGAAGAACACGATCAGCACCGCCACCAGAATCTTCGGATAGACCGTGAAGCCGAACCACATGACGAAAAGCGGCGCGAACGCCACTTTGGGCGCGATCTGGAGGGCGAGGATATAGGGCGACAGCACCACCTCCGCCGTCGCCGACATGCCGAGCGCATAGCCGCTCACCATGCCGAGCAGCGCGCCAAGCCCGAACCCCGCCGCCACCTCGAGCGCGGTGACGCCGACGTGAAACATGAGCCGGTCGCGCGTAAGCATGCGCAGGAACTCGACCCAGCATTGCTGCGCTGTCGGCACGATGTAGGACGGGATGCCGAGCGCGCCCGGCCCCCATTGCCAGGCCGCGAGGAACAGGAGGAACACGGCGGCGGTGCCGGCGGTCTCGGGGCGCGCGAGGGATGCTGCGAGCCGGCGCGCGGGGCGGCGCGCGGGCGTGCGGCGGCGCTCTGTCGCCTCGACCGCCATCACTCGACGAACTGGTTGGTGTAAAGCTCCTTCACCGGCGTCGCCTTCTCGATGATGCCCTGCTTCAGATAAAAGTCCTGCAGCGCCGCGAGCCGCGCCTCGTCCATCGCGCCGAGCTTCTTCTGGCCGGGATAGACATACTGGTCATAGAGCTGGAAGACGCGCGCCATCTGCCGCTCCTGGCCCTGGCGCTGCGGCACGGCCTTCACATAGTCGCGCGCCGCACCTTCGGGATCGGTCATGATGTCCTTGACGCCGTGGATCGTCGCAGCGACGAGTTTCTTGATGAGGTCGGGCTTCGCCTTGATCGTGTCGTCCGACGCCACCACCGCCTGCGCCATGCTTTGGAAATACTGGTCGGCCTGGATGACGCGGATCTTGGCGCCGGCCTCGGTCGCATCGACCTCCCAGTCGGGCACCGACGCCATCGCGTCGGCCTGGCCCGCGACGAACAGCTTCCACACGTTGGTGGCGCCGGCCGCCTGGATGTTGACGTCGTTCTTGCTGAGCCCGACCTTCGCCAGCATGCCGAGCAGCGCGTAATATGTGGTGTCCTGATAGGCCAGCACCGTGACCGTCTTGCCCTTCAGATCCTGCGGCCCCTTCAGCGGTGAATCCTCGTGCAGCACGAGCTGCATGAGCCCGCCGCCGCCCAGAAGCGCCACCGCCTTCACCGGCACGCCGTTGGCGCGCACGATGATCGGCGTGTCGCCGATCGCGCCGCCGATCACCGCATTGCCGGCGCCGACCTGTTTGGCCGCATCGGCGCCGCCCTGCGCCGCCTGGAACTCGACGTCGAGCCCTTCGGCCGCGAAATATCCGCGCTGCTTTGCCAGCATCCACGGCCCGAACGCCGGCAGGAACGCCGGCGCCGGCAACAGATACGTGACCTTCTCGGCCGCCTGGGCCGAGCCGGCAACGAGCAACGCGGCGATCGCGCACGTGAACCGCAGTTTTAACATTCTCCCCTCCAACTCCGCTGTACCGGCATCCTGCGTCCTTCGACTGCGCGAGCGAAGCGAAGCGAAGCCGAAGGACGCAAGATAGAGCCCCAATCTACACCGAAGCGGTGCGCAGGTTGAGGAGCGACATGAGCTTCGGCACGTAGCTTCCCATGCCCGGATGCTCGCGCCGCCGCATGCAGTCGTCGCGGTCCGGCAGCTCGATCGCGATCTCCTCGATGATGCGGCCGGGCCGCGCGCTCATCACCAGGACGCGGTCGGACAGCGCCACCGCCTCGACCAGATCGTGGGTGATGAAGAGCGCGGTCTTGCCCGCGTCCTTGATGGTGCGCGCCAAATCCTGCTGCAGCACCATCTTGGTTTGCGCATCGACCGCCGAGAACGGCTCGTCGAGCAAGAGCACGGTCGGATCGACCGCGAGCGTGCGCGCCAAGGCCGCGCGCTGGCGCATGCCGCCCGAGAGCTGGTAGGGATAATGGCCGGCGAAATCGGCGATGTGGCAGGCCTCGAGCAGCGAAGCCGAACGCGGCCGCCGCTTTGCCGCCGGCACGCCCTGAATCTCGAGGCCGAACTCGACATTCTCGCGGATCGTGCGCCACGGCAGCAGCAGGTCCTTTTGCAGCATGAAGGCGACGTGCGGATTGGGTTTTTGCACACGCTCGCCGTCGACGAACACCTCGCCCTCGCTCGTGGGCTCGAGGCCCGAGCCCATCGACAGAAGCGTGCTCTTGCCGCAACCCGAGGGCCCGATCAGCGACACGACCTCGCCATCGGCCACCGCAAAGCTCACCTCGCTCACGGCGACGATCACATCGTCGGTGCGCGGCTGGGCAAAGCGCTTGGTGACGCGGCGGAATTCGAGGCGTGGGGCCATCGCTCAGCGACCGAGCCGGCGCAGCTCGGCGGCGAGCAGCGCCGTGGTCCAGTGCTGCGATCCTTCGGGCGGCGGCACGCTTCCGGTGAGACGCGCGACGATGCCGGGCAGGTCGTAGATCTCCTCGGCGAAGATCGCCTGCAGCGCGTCGGCGAGCGCGTTCTCGGCGTCCGTGGGCGGCGCCGCGCGCGTCTGCCAGGCGATGTTCTCGACGCCGCCCGGATGCTCGATCCCGGCCTCGTGCCCCTTGTCGCGGGGATCGGGCGTAAGGCCGGGGTTATGGTCCTTCATGCGGCTTATCTAAGGCCCGCAACGGCGCCTTATCAAGCAACGGCTTCGTCGGCGATGGGGTTGGCGAGCGTGCCGACGCCCGTGACCTCGACCTCGACGCGGTCGCCGGGCACGAGCCAGCGCGGCGGCTTGAAGCGCGCGCCGGCGCCGATGGGCGTCCCCGTCGCGATCACGTCGCCCGGCACGAGCGCGGTCCAGGTCGAGATATAGGCGATGAGCTCGGCGAACGAAAAGACGAGATGCGCCGTCGTGTCGTTCTGGCGCAGCTCGCCGTTGACGCGCGTCATGACGCGGAGATCGGCGAAGCTCGGGAATTCGTCCGCCGTCACCATCCAGGGGCCGAGCGCGCCGCTTTTGTCGAAATTCTTGCCCTGCGTCACGTTGAAGGTGCCATGCCGCGTCCAGTCGCGCAGCGTGCCCTCGTTCATGCAGGTGAGGCCGGCGATGTGCGCGAGCGCGCGCTCCTTCGGAATGCGCCGGCCAGGCAATCCGACGACGATCGCGCACTCGCCCTCGTAGTCGAGCTGATTCGATTCGGGCGGGCGCAGGATTTTCTCGCCGTGCCCCACGAACGATCCCGGCGTGCGCAGGAAAATGTTCGGATATTTCGGGCGCTCGAGATTCTCGTACTCGGTGTTGCGGTCGGCATAGTTGACGCCGACGCAGACGATCTTTTCAGGATCCGGTATCGGCGGCAGGAAGCGGACCTGGTCGAGGCGGAAATCGGCAGCGGCGCCTTTCGCCGCTTGTTCCGCGCGGGATATTCCGCCGGCGATCAGGTCGCGCAGAGTGCCGCCCATTCGCCGGCCCAGATCGATGACGCCGCCGTCCTTCGCCACGCCGAACGACCGCACCCCCGCCGCCTCGAAAGACATGAGCTTCATCGACTCTCCCTCCGGACCGCAACTGCGGTTCCACCTGTTATGCTAGCGGTCCGCCTGCCCGGAGGGAACGCACCGGCGCATGTTCCTGACACTTCCGCTCTACGACGATGCGCCGCATAGCGGCAGGGAGGTCGGCACGTACGGCCTCATCGCCCTGTGCGGCGTCGTGTTCCTGTGGGAGCTGAACCTGCCGGACGGCGGCGACCAGGCCGCGTTCGCCTATGGCATGATTCCGGCGGTGCTGTTCGGCCACGCCGCCCTGCCGACGCACCTGCGGCTCGTGGCGCCGTGGGTCACGATCTTCACCAGCATGTTCCTGCATGGCGGCTGGGCGCACATTCTCGGCAACATGCTTTATCTGTGGCTGTTCGGGCGCGGCGTCGAGACGCCGCTGGGCGTCGTGCGGTTCCTCGCGCTCTATTTCATCGCAGGATTCGTGGCGGCGATGACGCAGGCGGTGATCGATCCCGATTCGACGGTGCCGATGATCGGCGCGAGCGGCGCCATCGCCGGCGTGCTCGGCGCCTATCTCGTGCTGCACCCGCGCGGCAATGTCGTGGTGCTGGTGTGGATCTTCATTTTCGTGCGCCTCGTCGCGGTGCCGGCGGTGATCCTGTTGGGCCTGTGGTTCCTGCTGCAGGTGCTGGGCGCGGTCGGCTCGCACGGCGAGCCCGGCGTCGCCGTGTGGGCGCATGTCGGGGGCTTCCTCTCCGGGCTTGTGCTGGTGACGGTGCTGCGCCCGGCGGGCGTGCGGCTGTTCCACCCGGCGCGCACGCAAGCGTTCCGGCTGGCGCCGCACCGGCGCCAGCGCGGCCCGTGGGGATGACGAAGATCAGCCGATCGAGGATGCGCCTGCGGTCGCGACCTGCTCGTCCTCGTGCGACTGCACGCCCGAGACGCCGATGGCGCCGACGCATTCGCCCTGGTACATCACCGGCACGGCGCCCTGGATCGGAATCCCGGCCGGGAACTTGACGAAGGCCGGCCGCTCCTTGACACGGTCCTCGAGGAATTTCGACGGACGGCGCAGCGCGATCGAGGCGTGCGCCTTGCCGAGCGCCACCTGCGCCGTGATGCCGGGCGCGCCGTCGAGCCGTTCGAACATCAGGAGATTGCCGCCGTCATCGACGATCGCGATCGAGACGTTCCACTTGTTCTTTTGCGCCTCGGCCTTGCACGCGGCCATCATTTTCTGGGCGTCGTCGGATGTGAGTGTCGGGCGACTGCGCATGTCTCGCACCTCCGCTGTTGGTGCGCGATGGTACGCGGATCGGGCGGAGCGCGCCAGCGCCTCGCTCGAGCGGGCTCGCGCGCCGGCTGCGGCGGCGCGATCCCGCGCAATCGCCGGGCGAGGCCGGGCCGGTGGAAAACCGCGCGACTCTTTGTTATTGGTCTAGGCGCTTTTGGTTCTCGAGCATTGAGGAGCCGATGCACGCACGACGGATTCTTTCAGGCCTCGCCTTCGCGCTGCTCGTCCTGCTGTGGGGCAGCACACCGGACTGGGCTGCCGCGTCCGACCCGGCGAGCTTCATGAACGACCTCGGCACCCGCGTGCTGAAGATCATCAACGACAAGGTGACGCCCGAGGCCGAGCGCAAGCAGCAGTTCCGCCAGCTTGGCGAGCAGTCGTTCGACATTCCCAAGATCACCCGCTTCGTCCTCGGCCGCTATTGGCGGTCGGCGAACGACGACGAAAAGAAGAAATTCGGCGACGCGTTCGAGACCTACATGCTCCAGGTCTATTGGTCGCGCTTCTCGAGCTACAACGGCGAAAGCTTCAAGGTGATGGGGACACAGGACGAGGGCAACGGCACCATCCTGGTGACGACCCAAATCCTGCGCACCTCGGGCCAGCCGCCGATCAAGGTCGACTGGTCGGTCGTCAAGAGCGGCGACGGCTTCAAGATCGAGGATGCGAGCCTCGAAGGGGTGAGCCAGGCGCTGACCTATCGCGACGAATTCGGCTCGATCATCGAGCGCAACGGCGGCCAGGTCTCGGCGCTCACCAACCAGCTCAACGCGCGCGCCAAGGGCTGATCCGGGCGGAGCGGCTAGAGGCCGGCGAGATCGGATCGGACGAGCCGCTCGGCAAGCTCGACCACGCCCTCGCAGCGCGCGCCTGAAGTCACCCAGTCGGCTGCCGCCTTGAGCATCGGCAGCGCGTTCGCGACCGCGACGCCGCGGCCGCACGCGCCGAGAAAGGCATGATCGTTCTCGGCATCGCCGACCGCGACGACGTGGCGCGGGTCGAGCGCGAGCTCCCTGAGCGCCGCCGCAAGCCCGCTCGCCTTGTTGACGCCCGGCGGCAGCACCATCACCGCGCCCTTGTTGAAGATGATCTGCAATTCGAGGCCGAGCGCGCGAATCGCCTCGAGCACGTCGTGGGCGTAGGGCTCGCGCGTGGCGACGATGACGCGCCCGATCGCGAGCGGCGTCACGCCGCGCTGCTCGAGCGCGGCCACGAACGCAGCAGGCGGCGGTGCCGCCAAGGTCTCGGTCTCGCCGGTCGCCGGGCGGTGGACGAGCGCGCCGTTCTCGGCGACGATCCGGTCGAACAGATCGAAGCGCGCGAACACCGTGCCGAGATCGCCCAGTTCGCGGCCGGTGACGAGGATGAGCTTTCGGCCGGAACGGCGCACCTTTTCGAGCGCCGCGATGGCGCTTTCGCTCACGACGCCATCGGCCGCGAGCGTGCCGTCATAATCGGTGGCGAGCGCCCTGAAGAGCATGCGTCCTACAAACCGACCCTGCGTCCGCCGCGTTCCACGCTCAACCGAGCTCCGCGAGGATCAGGAACAGGTTGAGCGCCAGCACCGCGACCGTGCCGATCACCGCCGCGCCGTGGGTGAGCCTGCTGTTGGCGAAGGAGCCCATGATGTCGGCCCGCCGCGTGAACAGGAGAAGCGCCACCATCGGCAGCGGCAGGGCGAGGCTCAGCACCACCTGGCTCATGACGAGCGCGCTCGTCGCGTCGGCGCCCATTGCCACGACGATGAAGGCCGGCACCATCGTCACGACCCGCCGGACCCAGACCGGGATGGTGAAGCCGACGAAGCCCTGCATGATCATCTGGCCAGCGAGCGTGCCGACCGTCGAGCTGGAGACGCCCGAGGCGAGCAGCGAGATGAGGAACACGGTCGCCGCCGCGGCGCCCAAGAGCGGCGTCAGCGTGTGATACGCGGTCTCGATCTCGGCCACGTCGCTCAAGCCCGCATGGAAGGCGCCCGACGCCATCACGACCATGGCCATGTTGACGAGCCCGGCGATCGCCAGCGCGACGATCACCTCGTGGTTCGAGATGCGCACGATGCGCCGCTTCTCGGTGTCGTTGCGCGGCGGAATGCGCGCCTGGGTGAGCCCGGAATGAAGATAGACCGCGTGCGGCATGACGGTCGCGCCGATGATGCCGACCGCGAGCAGCAGCGCGTCCCTGTCCGGGATCGCCGGCACCACCGAATGCAGCGCGGCCGAGCCCCAATCGATCGGCACGATGAACAGCTCGACGAGGTAGCAGAGCGCGATGGTCGCAACGAGGCCGCCGATGATGAGCTCGACCGGCCGGAAGCCGTAGCGGTCGAACATGAGGATGCCGTAGACGATGACCGCCGTGATCGCCATCCCTGCGAGCAGCGGCAGGCCGAAGAGCAGCGAGAGGCCGATCGCGCCGCCCAAAAACTCGGCGAGGTCGGTCGCCATCGCGGCGATCTCGCTCACGACCCACATGGCGAGCGAAACGCGCCGCGAGAACCGCTCGCGGCACAGCTCGGCGAGATTGCGGCCGGTGACGATGCCGAGCTTGGCGGAAAGCGCCTGGAACAGCATGGCGATGAGATTGGCGAGGAGCACGACCCAGAGCAGTTCGTAGCCGTAGCGCGCGCCGGCCTGGATGTTGGTCGCGAAATTGCCCGGGTCGACATAGGCGATCGAGGCCACGACGGCCGGACCGGCAAACGCCGCGTAGCCGCGCCAACCCGGGCGCCGCCCGTCGAGCACCTCGCGCGCCGCCTGCACTGTCCACTCGGATAAGGTCATGGCCGCAAAACTTTAATTCAAAATATGGGCGCGGCGAAGCGGCGAGCCAAGTCTCGGCGCTTCCAGCCCAAGAGTTTGTAGCAAGAGACGCCACCGCAACAAAATGCGCCGCATCGTCGCGGCGCGACGTGCCGACCGATTTCCGCTGGCACCAAGAGGCCAGGGAAAGCGTTCTCGCGGCAATGGGGTCGAGGTCTGAGCTATGATGCAATTCCTTTTCAGTGCCGCGGGCCTGCTGCTCGCCGCGGGCGCCATCGCCGAGCCGCCCAAGGACGCCGATTACACGCTTGCCCCGTGGTTCCAGAGCCTGCGCCAGCCCGGCAGCGGGGTCTCGTGCTGTTCGCTCGCGGACTGCCGCACCACCGATTACCGCACCGACGGCGACAGCTACGAGGCGCTGATCGACGGCCAATGGCTCGTCGTGCCGGATGACAAGGTGCTGCAGCGCACCGACAATCCCACGGGGCGCGCGGTCGTGTGCTGGACGCCCGCGCGCGGCATCATGTGCTTCGTGCGCGCGTCGGAGACGTAACGCGCGGTTCGCCCCCTCCCCCTTCGCCGTCATTGCGAGGAGCCGAAGGCGACGAAGCAATCGCCAGGGGATTGCGTCGCTGCGCTCGCAATGACAGCTTAACGGGCGGAATTTCGGGGGCGCGGGATGGCGGAGGACAGGACCTACGACTACGTGATCGTCGGCGCGGGCTCGGCCGGGTGCACGCTCGCGAACCGGCTCACCGAGGACCCGAACGCGCGCGTCCTGCTGCTCGAGGCGGGCGGATGGGACAGCGATCCTCTGATCTCGATCCCGATCCTGTGGGGCCGCAACGCGATCGAGCGCCGCCACGACTGGAACTATTCGACCGAGCCCGAGGCGACGCTCGCCGGACAGCGCATTCCGATCTATCGCGGCAAGGTCATCGGCGGCTCGTCCTCGATCAACGCCATGGCGTATGTGCGCGGCCATCGCGGCGATTATGAGCGCTGGGCCGGGATGGGCCTGCCGCACTGGTCCTATGCGCACGTGCTGCCCTATTTCCGGCGGCAGGAGAATTGGCAAGGCGGGCCCGACTCCTATCGCGGCGGCGACGGGCCGCTTACGACCTCGATGCCATACCTTGCCGATCCGCTCGCCGATGCGTTTTTGGAGGCGGGCGTTGCGGCAGGCCATCCTTCGACGCCGGACTATAACGGCGCGCGTCAGGAAGGATTCTGCCGCACGCAATCGACCATCCGCAACGGAAGGCGGTGCAGCGCCGCGGTGGCATATCTCCGCCCGGCGCTGATGCGCCCCAACCTTAAGGTCGAGGTGAACGCGCACGCGACCAGGATCGTCGTCGAGAACGGGCGCGCCGCCGGCATCGCATACGAGCAGCGCGGCGAAAGCAAGGTGGCGCACGCCGCGCGCGAGGTGATCCTCGCCGGCGGCTCGATCAATTCGCCGCAGCTTCTGATGCTGTCCGGCATCGGCGATCCCGAGGAATTGCGCCGCCACGGCATCGCCGTGCAAGCGCCGCTGCCGGGCGTCGGCAAGAACCTTCAGGATCACATCACGGCCGACGTCGATTTCCTGCGCGCGGAGCCGGGGCCGCTGCACCGGGCGCTGCGCTACGACCGCACGGCCATCGGCCTCATGCAGGCGCATTTTTTCGGCAAGGGCATGTTCGCGAGCGTGCCCAACACGGTGATGGCGTATCTGAAATGCGCGCCCGAGGCCAAGATCCCGGACATCCAGCTTCTGTTCCGCCTGGCGCCCGCGACCGCGGGTCCGCATATGGCGCCGTTCCGCGCGCCCTACGAGGACGGGTTCGGCGTGCGCCCCGTGCTGCTCCGGCCTGAGAGCCGCGGCAGGCTCGGTCTTGCCTCTGCCGATCCGCGCGCGCCGATGCGGATCGAGCTCAATTTCTACGCGGCCGAGAACGATCGCAAGGCGCTTCGCGCCGGCATTCGCCTTGCGCGCGAATTGTTCGCGCAAAAGCCGCTCGAGCGCTTCATCTCGCGCGAGACGGCGCCGCTCGGCACGGCCTCGGACGCAGAGCTCGACGCGCATGTGCGGAAAACCGCGGCGACCGTGTTCCACCCGCTCGGCACCTGCAAGATGGGGGATGCGAACGACGAGAGCGCGGTGGTCGATCCCGAGCTCAAGGTGCGCGGCATCGACCGGCTGCGCGTGGTCGATGCCTCGGTCATGCCCGACCTCGTCGGCGGCAACATCAACGCGCCGGTCATCATGATCGCCGAAAAAGCCGCCGACATGATCCGCGGCCGCGCGCCGCTTGCCCCCGTCAATGTGTGAGGCGGGCGAAGTGAGCGTCGAGATTGCATTCCCGTTGGAGTTCATTGTCGAGGGCACGGCGGTCTCGCGCCAAGCCAAGCGCAGGGAATCGATCGATCAGTGGAAAACACGCATTGTCGATGCATCTCGGCCTTTCCTGCCCGAAGGCCACTTCTTGACAGAGCGTGCGCTGGCAGTAACGCTATATTACTTTCCAGCAACGGAAATGCAGGGTGACATCGATAACATCGTTCAGCCGATTCTGAATGCTATGAGCAAACACATTTATAGAGATGACAGGCAGGTTCAGCGCTTGATCGTTCAGAAGTTCGAGCCTGGAAGGATCTTCGAATTTGCATCCCCTACCCCTACGCTTGCTGACGCGCTTTCCCGATCTGAACCGGTTCTCTACGTCCGGATATCCGACGACCCATTCGATGGGATGGAATGATGGCTAATCTCGCAGAAGCCCCGGAAGCCGCGCTACTTGACAGCGCTCTTCAGTATTATGAAAGCCAGGGCTTCACCGTTTACGTGGAGCCCTCACAGCGAACTTTGCCTTCATTTTTGCAGGGCTATCGCCCTGATGCGCTTGCCGTTAAAGGAGACAAAAAAATCATAATCGAAGTGAAACGGTCGTCCGCGGAAGCGCGAGAGCAATTTGAACAACTCCGTAAAGTGATTTCCGAGCACCCAGGGTGGGAGGTACGATTCTATTACTCGCCTCCCCGTACCACTCAACCGAACATACAGGCTGTACCGCTTACGGCCATCCAGCGTACACTTGATGAGGTGGAGGAACTTCGAAGGAATGGGCGATACTTGACAGCACTCCTGCTAATGCGGTCAACGCTCGAAGCCCTCGCGCGCGTCCTGTTGGCAACAAACATGGAAAGACCGCAGCAATTGCGGAGCGTCATTGAGACTCTGGCATCGGAAGGTTGGATCACGCCAGAGGAGGCCGACGCGTTGCGTAGCACAATACTGATGGGAAACGCTGCGGCTCATGGTCAGCTCGACGTTACAATTGGCGAAGGTCAGTTGGACATCATGATTTCTGTTCTCAAAAATCTAGCGAAGCTGGCCAGTGAGAAAATTGGATCAGGCGAGTCGATGTCTTCAGGCAGCACATCTCCGTCTTCATCGCAGTAGCATAGACAAATAGGTTAACGAGCGGCCTCGGAAAGGGCCTGCACCAGCCTATCGACACGTCTGCACCTTGGCCTCGCCCGGATGGCCGCCCGCGCGTTGCGGCAGGACGAGGAGGCAGAGGACGATGAAGGCGGCGATCGCGGCCGTGGCAATGGGGCGGCTCAGCGCGAGCCCGCCGTCGCGGAGCGGCTTGTCGAGGAAATCGCCGACCGTGGCGCCCAACGGCCGCGTCAGGATGAAGGCCGCCCAGAACAGCAGGACCCGCGACGCGTTGGTCCAGAAATAGGCTCCGGCGACGAGCGCCAATCCGGCGGCGAAGACCACAGCGCCGCCCTCGTATCCCAAGCCCGAGCTATCGGCCATCCAGTCGCCGAGCGCGGTGCCCAGGGTCTGCGAGAAGGTGATGGCCGCCCAGTAGAACGCCTCGACCTTGGGCCGGCGGACCGTCTCGACCGAGATCGAGCCGAGCGACCAGTACCACGCACCCAGCACCGCCATGAGGCAGACGAACAGAAGCGAGGAGCCGCCGGTGTAGCCGATGCCGAGCGAGCGGTCGGCGAAATCGGCCATCGTCGTCCCCGCCGTGGTCGAGGCGATGATCGTCGCCCAATAGAGGACGGGGTGGAATTTCTTGGCCGCGATCTGCCAGAGGACGAGCACCGCGAGCGCCGACAGAAAGATCGCGGTCCCCGTCAGGTAGCCGAGCTTCATCGTCATCGTGACGGTGTCGCCGCCGGTCTCGCCGAGCGTCGTCGCCGCGATCTTGACGATCCAGAAGACGAGTGTGACTTCCGGGACCTTGCTGCCCCGGTCTTCGGAAAAAGCTGCCATCGCGGTCAGATGTTCGCGCCCGAAAACGGCAGTTTCAGGGCATTGGGGTGCAGCACCGTGACCTGCGGCAAGGCCGCCACGGTGCGGGCGCCGACCTGGCCCATCGCCATGCGGATCTCGTCGGCGAAGAACTCGACGACGTGCTGCCCGCCCGGCGCGCCAAGGGCCGCTACGCCGAACAGGAACGAGCGCCCGGTGAAGACGCATTTGGCGCCCAGCGCCAGCGCGCGCACCGCGTCGAGCCCGGTGCGGATGCCGCTGTCCAGGAGCACGGTCATGCGCGCGCCCACGCGCTCCACCATCGCCGGCAGCATGTCGATGGACGGGGGCGCTGCATCGAGCGTACGGCCGCCATGGTTCGAGACGACGATGCCGTCGGCGCCGAGCGACAGCGCGCGCATCGCGTCGTCGGGATGGATGATGCCCTTCACCACGAGCGCGCGCGGCCAGAGTTCGCGCACCCGCTCCACCGTCTCCCAGGCGAAGCCGCCGCGAATCTCGCGCGACGAGCATGCCGACACCTCGGCGTTCGACGCGCCGGGCCCGGCATAGGCGCGGAAATTCTCCGGACACGGCGTGCCGTTCTTCAGCACCTCGGCAAGCCACAAGGGCGATCTCGCGACATCGAGAATGGTGCTGAGATTGGGCTTGAACGGCACGGCGAGATTGTTGCGCCAGTCCTGCGGGCGCTTGGCGCGCACCGGCGTGTCGATGGTGACGACGAGCACGTGCGCGCCTGCCGCATCCGCCCGGCGCACGAGGTCGAAGGTGATGGCGTTGTCGTTGCGCGGCGCGCCGTAGAGCTGGAACCAGAACACGCCGGGCGCGATCTTCGATATTTCCTCGATCGACGCGCTCGCCGGAGTCGAGAGGATATAGGGCACGTTCATCGCCTGCGCGCCGGTCGCTAGGTGGCGCTCGGCCTTGGGCCACAAGAGCCCGCCCATGCCCATGGGCGAAATGCCGATGGGCGCGGCATAGCGCCGCCCGAACAGTTCGATTTCGGTCGAGATCGCCTCGCGGCCGAGGCCATAGCGCGGCACGAGCTTCACCGCGTCGAACGCGACGCGGTTGCCGTCGCGCACCTCGTTCTCGCCGCAGCCGCCATCGACGAAGTCGAAGGCGAAGCGCGGCACGCGGCTCCGCGCGCGCTTCCGGAGATCGGCGATGGTCGGATAGCGCTTATGGGCGGGCGGCAGCCCCTCGGCCCCGGTCCCGCCGCGGTTGCGGTTCTCCACTGAAGCCGGCGCCTTCGCATCCATCGTTCACCTCGCCCCGTCGAATTCGAGAATGGTAAGCCCGGCGTTCGTGTCGGTCACGTACATGATGCCGCGCGCATCGACCAGCACGTCGCACGACTGGATCACGCGCGGGCGCTTGGCTTGTTCCGGCAGCATGCGCTCGGGCGCGGGCGGGACATAGTGTCCGACTTCGCGCGGGGCAAAAGGATCGGCGATGTCGAAGACGCGCACGCCCGCGTTGTACCAGGTGGCGAAGACGAGCTTGTCGCTCTGCAAGGTGCCGGGCCGGTTCTCGTGCAGATTGTGCGGCCCGAATTTGCCGCCCTTGGCGCAGTAGTCGGCCTCCGCCGGCTGCGGCATCGTGGCGATGCTGACGGGGTTCGCCGGCTCGCGCACGTCGAACAGCCAGACGCATTTGCGGCCGTCGGCGCAGTTGTCGGCGGTCGCCTCGTCGGCGACGACCAGAAGATTGCGCCCCGGCAGCGGCAGCGGCGAATGCGTGCCGCCGCCGAAGGGCGGCGACCAGTTGCGATGGACGAGAAGGCGGGGGCGCGCCGGATCGCTCACGTCATGGACGGTGAGGCCGCCGTCGCGCCAAGCACCATAGGCGAGCGTGCCGGCGACGAGCGCGTGATGCAGCGCGTAGCGCCCCTTCCAGGTGGGCGTCTCGCCGCCGGCGCGCCACATGCCGGGGTGCCACCAGCGCCCGACGATTTCGGGCCGCATCGGCTCGCGCATGTCGACGATCGCGAGGATGTGGTCGACGAACCCCTCGAAATGCGCCGAGCAATAGAGATAGCGCCCGCCGACATACCACATGCGATGGATGCCGAGCCCATTGACCGGCATGAATCCGATCTCGCGCGGGCTCTCGGGCCGCGACACATCATAGACGCGCAGCCCGGCCGCGAATTCGAGATCGCGGCGCTGCGTGTCGGCCAGGGGCTTGGTGAAATAGTCGGCCGAGACGAGCGACTTCGCCGGATTGGGCCCGTTGACGACGAGCAGCACATCCTCGTGCAGCTGGATGTGGCTCGCGCGCGTGTTGGCCGGCATGGGAATGAACGCGGCCGGCTTGGGGTTCTTGGGATCGCGCAGATCGAGCACGCTGACGCCCTCGGCATAGGTCTGGCCGATGAAGCCGAAGCCCGACCGGTGCAGCATGAACTGCACCCCGTCCGGCCGGCCGCCCTGATCCGAGCGCGCGAGAAAGCGGATGTTGCGGCTCGAATCTCCGTTCATCGCCCGACCTCCAGCGGCGCGATGCCGAGCGATGCGGCAAGCTTGTCGAGATTCCGCGCCAGATGCGCCGCGATCGGGATGCCGGATTTTTCCCGCTCGAGCGCGGTGCGATGGCCATTGAGGCCGGGATAGCGCACCTCCGCAACGCCCGGCATCGGCTTCGAGGTGCGGATGTCGCGCGCCACCTTGTCGATGCGGCGCTTGAAATCGGCGACGTCGCCGAACGCCGCCACATCGAGCGCCATGATGGTCTGGCCGGTGTTGCCGGCGGCGCTCACATCGTCGATGCTGACCGTATCGCGCCCCGTCCCCATGCCGTTCAAGGCCGAGCCCATGATGCTGAAGACGAGCGAGAGGCCAAAGCCTTTATAGCCGCCGATCGGCAGCAGCAGCCCATCGGCGGCCTTATTGGGATCGGTGACGGGATTGCCGTCATGGTCCATCACCTGCCCTTCGGCGAGCTTTTCGCCGCGGTCGATCGCGAGGCGGATCTTGCCGGCCGAGATCGCTGTCGTGGCGATGTCGAGCACGATCGGCGGCTCCTCATCCGTGGGGATCGCGACCGCCACCGGGTTGGTGCCGACGAGCGGCTCGATCCCGCCCCAGGGCGCCATGTGGTTGTTGTTGGCGACGGCGAGATAGAAGCCGATCATGTCGCGCGCGAGCGGCATCGTCGCATAGCACGCGCCGGCGCCGGCATGGTTGCTCATGCGCGTGCCGACCCACGCGATGCCGGTCTTGGCGGCCTTTTCCATCGCGCGCTCGGCGGCAAAGCGCATGACCAGATGGCCCATGCCGTTGTCGCCATCGACCAGCGCGGTCGAAAGCGTCTCGCGCGCAAGGCGCATGTTCGGGCGCGGATTGATGCCGCCGGCGCGGATGCGCGCGACATATGTGGCAAGCCGGATGATGCCGTGGCTGTCGATGCCGCGCAGATCGGCGAACAGCATCATCCCTGCTACGGCGTCCGCGTCCTCGCCGGGCAGGCCGCAAGTGCCGAGCGCGCTTGCGATGAAGCGCCGTCCGTCCGCAACGCTGAAGCGGCGCGTCTCTGCTTCGGCCATGTCCCTGTCCCCTTGCGGCGCGATTATAGCCGCGCGCGCCGCCGCGCGAACCCCCGCCCGGCGCATGAGTGGCCCGGTTGCGGCATCGGGCGCAAACGTCGATACTGCCGCCCGCTCGCAGAGGAATGAGGGCCGCACCATGAAGCTCGAAGGTCAGGTCGCGATCGTGACGGGCGGCGGCCGCAATATCGGCGAGGCCGTCGCCAAGGTGCTGGCGGCGGAGGGCGCGCGGGTCGCCATCGTCGATCTCGACCGCGCGCGCGGCGAAAATGTCGCCTCCGAGCTGCGCGACACGGGCCACGAGGCGATCGCACTTGCCGCCGACGTCTCCAAGGGCAGCGAGGTGGCGGAAGCGGTGGCCGAGGTCGTGCGCCGCTTCGGCCGCATCGACATCCTCGTCAACAACGTCGCCATCTCGGACAACAAGACCATCCTCGACATCACCGAGGAGGAATGGGACCGCGTCATTGCGGTGACGCTGAAAAGCCAGTTCCTCATGGCCAAGCACGTGGCGGCGCGGATGGTGGCGCAAGGCCCGGGCGGGCGCATCGTCAATATCGGCTCGACCTCGGGCCATCGCGGCCGCGGCCGCGCCGTCGCTTATTCCGCGGCCAAGGGCGGCGTCGCGAACCTGACGCGCGCCATGGCGGTGCAGCTTGCGCCCTACGGCATCCGGGTCAATTCGATCTCGCCGAACAAGACCGGCTCGCCGGTGGGCCGGGACGAGTTCGATCCGGCGCGGCCCATCACCAACCTCGTGAAGCGCCCCGGCCAGCCGATCGAGACGGCGCGCGCCGTGCTGTTTCTCGTCTCCGAGGATTCGTCGTTCGTGCTCGGCGCCAACATTTTCGTCGATGGCGGCGTGATGGCGATGGAAGTGCCCTGAGCGATGGCGACGCGGATCGCCACCGCCGAGGCGGGCGGCACGTTCTGGACGCAAGGGCTGGCGCTCAAATCCGTGCTCGAGCGCGACCCGCTCCTCGCGCCGGTCGAATTATTGGCGTCCCCCGGCGCCAGCATCGGGACCGCCGAGGCGATAGCGTCGGGCGAAGCGACGTTCGGGTTCATGGCGGCGAACTGGGTCCCGCGCGCGCTCAAGGGCGAGAAGCCGTTCGCGCGCCCGCTCGATCTGCGCCTCGTGGCGCCGATGAATTCCGGGCCGCTGTTCTTCATCGCGCGCACCGACCGGCAATACCGGGGCGTCCGCGATCTCGCGGGCAAGCGCGTCGTGTTCGGGCCGGAGAAGAGCGGCATGGCCCAGCATGCGCGCACGATCCTCGACCTTCTCGGCCTGACGGTGACGCCGCTCTATCTCGATTTCGCGGCGGGCGCGGCCGCGGTCGAGACGGGCGCGGCCGACGCGCAGCTGCAATGCCCGATCCCGAACCGCGTCATGACCGATCTTGCCCGGCGCTGCGACGTGCACGTGCTGCCGTGGGATCACGCATCGCTCGCCCGCGTGCTCGCTTCGGTTCCGTTTTACCGCCGCGCCATCATGCCGCGCGGCGCGCTGCGCGGCCTTGACGCCGACACGGCGCAGCCGGGCGTGCTCAATCTTTTGGTGACGAGCGCGGGCGCGGATGAGGCGATTGTCGCCGCCTGCGCCCGCGCCATTGCAACGAACGCGGCCGAGCTCGCGCGCCTCAATCCGCTCTTCGCGGGATTATCCGAGCTGTTCGCCGATCTCGCCACGAGCACCGGCGAGGCGCGCTTCCATGACGGCGCGGCGCGGGCCTATCGCGAACTCGGAATGCCGAGATAGCGATGCAGTAGGAGGCCGGGCATGCGCGACGTGGGGGCCATATCGGCAAAGGGCGCGGTAAGCGTGCTGCGCCTTGTCGCCTGGGCGCTCGCTTGCTGGCTCGCGCTCGCCGGTCGTGCCGCGGCCGACACCGCGGTCGATCTGCAACTGGTGCTCGCGGTCGATGCCTCGGGCAGCGTCAACCAGGCGCGGTTCGAGCTGCAGCGCCAGGGCTATGAAGCCGCCTTTCGCGACAGGCGCGTCATCGAGGCGATCGCGGCGGGCGCGCACGGGGCGATCGCGGTCGCGATGGTGCAATGGACCGGGCCGACGCTCCACGTCGTGGTGGTGGACTGGACGCTTGTCCATGACGCGGCGTCCGCGAACGCGCTCGCCGACAAGATTGCCGCGGTGCCGCGCCAGCTGTTCGGCGGCGGCACGTCGCTGTCGGGCGCGATCGACTATGCGATGACGATGCTGCCGCGCAGCCAATTTCGCGGCGACCGGCGGGTGATCGACGTCTCGGGCGACGGCTCGAACAATCGCGGCCGGCCGGCCGCCGACGCGCGCGACGAGGCGGTGAAGGCGGGCGTCGTCATCAACGGCCTGCCGATCCTCTCGGTCGAGCCCGATCTCGACGATTGGTACCGCGACAACGTGATCGGCGGCCCCGGCGCCTTCCTCGTCGTGGCGCAGAATTTCGACGCCTTCGCCGACGCGATCGTGCACAAGCTCATCAACGAGATCGCCGGCCGGCAGCCGGACCGTTTTGCCGTCGCCCCCGCGAAAGCGAAGGTCCAGGGCACGGTCGCGTCACTTGCCCCTGGGTCCCCGCATTCGCGGGGACGACAATAAAAGCTGCTACTTTTTCTTGCCGATGTCGCGCAGCTCTTCGAGCGTCTCGGAGATGCGGCGGGACAGCACGTTGAGCGTCTCGGTATTGGCCTTGGTCAAAAGGTCGCCCAGCTCGCGCGCGTTCGTCATGCCGCTTTCGAGCGCGGTCTTCGAGAATTCCGCCTGTTTCGCCAGGCGCTCCTCCATCGACCCGTTCGGCTGGAAGAGCGTCGAAAACATCGACGAAAACTCTTCCATTGTGCGGCGCGTCATTTCCATCTGGTAGCGCATAACCGCCTGCGCGCCCTCCATTGCGACCTGATTGACCTCGGTCAGCGCCTCGAGGTTTTTGCGCTGCATCGAGACCAGGGTCTCAACGTCGACCATGGGCGTACGCATGTCGCCCATTGCCTTGGTGAAGTCCGCAAGCCATTCGGCGCCCATATTGGGGTTGGCCATGGCAGCCTCCCGATTGTTCCCTTGGTTGCAACAATGCGCCCCCCTGCCCTGTGGGTCAAAAGGTTTCTAGCGCGGCGCCGGGCGGGGTGCGGCGAGGTTCGAGCGGTCGAGCGCCGCCTCGAACTCGCGCTCGACGCGCGCCGTGACGTCGGCGGTCTGGTCGTCGGTGCTGATGACGATCGGCGTCATGAACATGATGAGCTCGGTGCGCGCGGTGGCGTCGTTGCGGTTGCCGAAGAGCGCGCCCAGGACCGGGATCTCGTGCAGCAGCGGGATGCCCGAGGCGTCACGGTTGTCCTGATCCTGGATGAGGCCGCCCAGGAGGATCGAATTGCCGTTCCGCACGCTGATCGTGCTGGTCAGGCGGCGCTGGCTGAAGGTCGGCGAATTGATGGTCGAGGTCGTGGTCGGAACGACGCTGCTCACCGACTGGCTGATGTCGAGCGTGACGATAGCCGCTCGCATTGACGCGCGGCGTCACCTCGAGCACGACGCCCGTCTCCTTGTATTGCACGTTGCTCAGCACCAGCGGGCTCGCGGTGAGCGTGCTCGCGGCCGACTGGGTGATGATCGGCACCACGTCGCCGACCTGGAGCCGCGCCGTCTGGTTGTCGAGCACCATGAGCTGCGGCGTCGAGATGATCTTGGTCTGCGTCAGGCCGGACAGCGCATTGAGCACCGCGCGCGGCTGCAGACCGGCGGCGGTGAAGGCGAGCGAGAAGCCCGGCACGGTCGGCGTGATCCCATTGGTGGCAGCGCCGGCGGTGAGGAGCGCCGAGACGTTGCCCGAGGCCTGGCCGCGCGAGTTGAGGAAGAACTCGACGCCGTATTGCAGATTGTCGTTGAGCGTGACCTCGGCCACCGTCACCTGGATCAGTACCTGCATCGGCGGCGTGTCGATGCCCTGCGAGCACGTCGCGGATGAGCGCGTAATCGCTTGCGGCGAAGCCGAGATGAGGAGCGCGTTGTGCGCATCGTCCGCCTCGATGCGCACGCTCGGCCGGTTCTGTCCGCCCGGCGGCGGCGGCGGCGGCGCGGCGGCGGCCGGCGCCGGGCTCCCCAGGAGCGGCGGCGGCGCGGGAAAGCCCGGCGCGGTCGGCGGCACCTCGGGCGAGGCGGGCGCGGCCCCCGCGCCGAGCCCGTCGGCGGCTGCGGTCTCTGCGCCCTTCACCTCGACATCGATGCCGCTCAATGCGCCTTGCAGCGTCTGCGCCACCTGCCCTGCCTTGCCGTATTGCAGGTAGTACACATAGACGCGCTGCTCGTTCATGTTGCGGGTGCGGTCGAGCCGCTCGACCCAGGCGCGCGCCTCGTCGAGCAGGTGCGGCTGGCGCGTCAGGACCATGACGGCGTTGAGCCGGTCGATCGCGAGAAAGCGCACCGCGTTGAGCTCGGCCTCCTTGCGGTTCGCGTCGAAGATGTTCTGCAGCTCGACCACCACGTTCGCGGCGTCGGCCGACTTGAGCGGCAGCAAGGCGACCGAGGTTCCGCTCGAGCTGGTCGATGTCGAAGACGCGGATCGTGTCGGCGACGAGGCGCAGCTCGTCGCTCGTGCCGGCGATCAGCAGCAGCTTGTGCCGCTCGTCCGGCACCATGGTGACGCCAGGCGGCAATATCTTGGCGAGCACCGATGCCATGTCGGACACCGCGACATAGCGCAACGGGAAGACCTCGATACGCTCGCCGATTGCGCCGCGGTTGAGCGCCAGCGGCGCGCGGATCTTGCCGTCGGGCGAGCGCGCCATGACGCGGACGATGCCGTCCGTCTCGACGAGCGCGAAGCCGCGGCTTTCGAGCACCGCCTCGAGCACCGGCAGGACCTCGTCGCGCCGCAGCGGCCGGCTCACGTTGAACGTCACCGGGCCCGTCACTTCGGGATCGACCACGTAATTGAGCTTCAAGGTCTGGCCGAGCACCGTCGCCAGAACGTCGCGAATGTCGGCACCGGAGAAATTGAGCGTGATGTCGCCCGCGCCCGCGCCGGCGCCGGCAGACGGCGCTTCGCCCGGGGCTTGCGCCGGTGCCGCGGCCGGGTTCCGCACGATGACGGGCTCCATCGCAGCGCCCTTCTCGTCCTGCGGCAGCACCGTGAGCGCGCGCTCGGCACGTGCCTCTGTCGAAGGCGGAAGCGATTGCAGGATCGCCGTCGGCGCGGACGAAGGCGGCGGCACGGCGCGATTCTGCGTCGCACAGGAGGAGAGCGCGAGCGCCAGAACGGCGACGAGCGGAAATGTGCGAACGATCTCGAAACCCCCCGCGCTTGCTGGACACAAGCAGTTCTTGTGCGTACGATGCACCCGCGCAGGAAAGAAAGTCAACGGCGGGCGGCGTGGCGAATTCCGCCGCCTTCTTCGTGCACAGGTAAAGGAAGACGCGCGCCTGAGCGACCGTTTGCCCATGCTGATTCTGACGTTCTTCGCCGTTCTGTCCGGCGCGGGATTGGCGCTCGCCTGGTATCTCGCGGTCGAGCCCGTTCTGGCGCGCATCGGCGCAAGCCGCATCGGGCGCCTCCTGCATTCGCGCGCGGCGCTCGCCATGCTCCTCATTCTCCCCTTTGCCGCGATCGCCGTGACGATCGCAATGAACGGCAGCCGCATCGCTGCGAGCGTACGCCCCTCGGCCGGCGCCAAGGACGCAGCGCTCGCCGAGGCGCGGCGCGACGCGCCGCACGATCTCGAAACCGCGGTGACGCAGCTCGAAGCGAAGCTCGCGCAAGCGCCCGACGACCAGGAGGGCTGGCGCCTGCTCGCGCGCTCCTACGCACAGCTCGGCCAGCCCGACAAGGCGGCGGACGCGGCGCGCCGCGCGGCCGCGCTCGGCGCCAAGGCGGGCGATGCCGAGGCGCAGTCGGCGCGCGGCGAGGACCTTGTCACGGCCGCGCAGGGCACGGTCGGCCCCGACGCGCGCCAGGCCTTTGCCGCGGCACTCGCCGCCGATCCATCCGATCCCCGTGCGCGCTTCTTCATGGGGCTTGCCGCGGCGCAGGACGGCAATACGGAGGAGGCGCTCGACCGCTGGCTCGCGCTCGAAAAGGATTCGCCGCCCGACGCGCCGTGGCTCGAGGGATTGCGCAGCAACATTTCCCGCCTCGCGCAGCAGATGGGGATGGCGCCCGATGCGCTCGCGGCGCGGCGCGGCAAGGTTGCGGGTGCGCCTGCGCCATCGGCGCCGGCGATGGCGGCCGCGGCGCCGGGGCCGTCCGCCGCCGATGTCGCGGCGGCGCAGAACATGTCCGACCGAGGACCGCGCGCAGATGATACAAGGCATGGTGGCAGCGGCTTGCCGCGCGGCTCGAGCAGGAGCCGCAGGATGTCGACGGCTGGCTCCGCCTCGGCCGCGCCTATGGCGTGCTTGGCGACAAGCAGAAATCCTTGGATGCCTACCGCCGCGCCAGCGCCGCCGATCCGTCGCGCGCCGACGCGCGCGCGGCCTATGATGGCGCACGCGCCGCAATGGGCGGAGGACAATGATGACACGCACGTTGCTGGCCGCTCTCGCCGCCCTTGCCATCGCGCCCGCGGCGCTGGCGCAGGATGCATCCCCCCTTACCGCGCGGCTCCCCGGCAACACGGTGAGCGCGGTGCTGTTCCTGCCGCACGAGGGCAGCACCGGCGAGGCGCTCGACCGCGTCATGTTCCAGGCCTATCTGCGGCCGGACGGCAGCGCGCTGATGCGGCGCTGGGACGGCGGGCACGACGCCTATACCGCGCCGGCCGACGGGCGCTGGAGCATCTCGGGCGACACTCTGTGCCTTTCGTTTCCCGATTTCGCCGGGCCCGAGATCTGCGTCGAGACGCATGTCTGGGGCCCGCGCATCGCCGGCAATACTGCCGGGCCCGGCCGCTTCGCGCTCTTGGACGGCAATATCGAGCCCGGCAATTCGCTGGTCGCACAGCGTTGAGCGCTTTCCTTTCGCGCCGAACCTCAATAGATTGGCGGGAGATTGGCGGGCGGGCGCGTCCTTACTTTGAGGAGGGGGCAGTGAAGATCGAGGATGTGAAGCGCACCGCGTTCGCCATGCCGCTGACGAGCCCCGCCTATCCGCCGGGTCCCTATCGCTTCATCGACCGCGAATACCTCATCGTCACCTATCGCACCGATCCCGAGGCGCTCGAGCGCGTCATTCCCGAGCCGCTCAAGATCGCGGCGCCGCACGTCAAATACGAATTCATCCGCATGCCCGACAGCTCGGGCTTCGGCGACTACACGGAATCGGGCCAGGTCGTGCCGGTCACGTTCCAGGGCAAGCCCGGCGGCTATGTCCATTCGATGTTCCTGGACGACGAGGCGCCGATCGCCGGCGGCCGCGAAATCTGGGGCTTCCCGAAAAAGCTCGCCAACGTCTCGTTCAAGGTCGAGACCGATACGCTCGTCGGCACGCTCGATTACGGCCGCATCCGCATCGCCACCGGCACGATGGGCTACAAATACAAGGCGCTCGACGCGGCAGCCATCGCGCGCGCCATGGTCGAGCCGGGCTTTCTTCTCAAGATCGTGCCGAACGTCGATTGCACCCCGCGCATTCTCGAGCTCGTGCGCTATTACCTCGAGGACGTGACGGTCAAGGGCGCATGGACCGGACCGGCGGCGATCGACCTCGCGCATCACGCGCTGGCGCCCTTGGCCGAGCTGCCGGTGCTCGAGGTGGTCTCGGCGGTGCATTTCGTCGCCGACCTGACCCTCGGCCTCGGCGAGGTCGTGCACGACTACCTGCGCTGAGTTTTCCGCGCCGCGCGCAGCGGCGGCGCGAGCGCTGCCGTCCTACTTGTCGTGCATGACCATGGGGCCGTAGGCGGCTTCTTCGTCGGTAAGCCGCAGCCGCTCGACATGGATCTCGAGCAGCAGCTGGTCCTCCTCGGGCGCCTCTTTCCGCAGCTCCTCGAACAGTTTTGCGGCGCGCGGGTCGCGATGCTCGGCAAGCTCGTAGGCTTCGAGATAGCGCATGATGTAGGGCGAATGGGCGCGCTCCTCGTCGAGCGGCTCATAGATGCCGAGCGCCTCCTCGCGCCCCTTGGGCACGATGACGTGGATCGGGCGGAACGGGATGTCCGAGATGAACGAGCGCGTCGTCTCGCTGACGCAGATATGCGTGCCGAAATACTTGTTCACGCCTTCGAGCCGCGACGCCGTGTTCACGGTATCGCCGAGCGCCGTGTATTGCATTTTGTCGTGCGAGCCGAAATTGCCGACGACCGCCGGCCCGGTGTGGACGCCGACGCGCGTCACGCCGAGCCCGATCTCTTCGTCCGGATAGTCCCGCGCGAACGCCGGATTGAGTTCGGACCGCATGGCCTCGGTGCAGCGCTTGATCGCGAGCGCGCATTTGACCGCGCGCTCGGCATGGTCGGGCTGGTCGGCGGGCGCGTTGAAGATGACCATCACCGCGTCGCCGATGAACTTGTCGATCGTGCCTTCGAGCTTCAGGATTTCGGCGCAGACGCGGTCGAGATAATCGTTGAGGAGCGGCGCGAGCCGGTGCTTGCCGTCTTCCTGTTCCTTCTGCGCGAGCTTTTCCGAAAGCGTCGTGAAGCCCGCGATGTCGGTGAACAGGAACGTCATGTCGCGCGCCTCGCCCTCGAGCCCGAGTTTCTCGGGGTGCGCGACGAGACGCTCGACCACGCCGGGCGCCACGAACTTGCCGAAGGCGGACTGGATGAATTCGCGCTGCCGCCGCATCTGCCGCCCGGTCACCATGTCGGTGCCCCATTGCGACAGACCGCCGGCGATCGACGGGCTGATCAGCACGATCGAGATGCCCTCGAGGCGGAAGAGCGCGAAGCCGCCGGCCCACAGGACCGCGAACGACAGGAACCCCGCCGCGACCCGCGCCAGGAGCGGAATCTGCAAGGCACCCAAGGCCGAGCCGAACAGCGCCATGACCAGCACCAGCGAGATCTCGGCCCATGCGCCGAGATTCCGCGGCGGCGTGCCTTCGAGCAGCTGGGCCACAGCGTTGGCGTGAATCTCGATGCCGGCGAGCGCGCCCTCGTTGCCGCCATAGACCGACGAGAACGGCGTGCGGTGCCGGTCGGTCAGGCTCACCACCTCGCCGATCAGCACGATCTTGTCCTTGATCCACGCGGCCGGGATCACCGGCACGAGATGGGCGGGAAACTCCTTGAACGGCGGCGTCTCGGGATTAGGCCTGCCGTGCCAGACCATGTCCGGCTGCGCGTCGGGCGTCTCGATGCCGACCTTGGCGAGGAGGCCGCGCGCGAAATCGAGCATCGTGCTGCCGTCGCGCTCCTCGATCTTGGGCAGGATCCAGCGCACCACGCCGAACGCGTCGGTCGGGATCTCGGCCGCGACGCGGTTCTGCGGCGGCACGAAATCATTGACGTAGGCGAGCTGCTTGTCGTCAACGAGTTCGCGATTGCTGGTATAGCTGATGACGAGCGGGGTCTTGATCGCGCGGATCTCGGTCTTGAGCGCCGCGTCCTTGTCCGGCTCGGTCGCCTGGTCGAGCAGCACGTCCATGGCGATGGCGCGCGGCTGCTTCGCATCGAGCGCCTTCAGCAGGTTGGCGAGAAAGGCGCGGTCGACCGGCGAGCGATAGGGGAAGAGCTGGAGCGTGTCCTCGTTGATTGCGGCGATGACGATGTTCGAATCCTGCGGCTCGGGCGGCAGCAGGGTCGCGATCCGGAGATCGCCGACGAAGCGCTCGGCCTGGGTCAGGAACGCGACCTGGTGCGTCAGGATGATCGAGGCCCCCGCCGACAGCACAGCGATCGCCGCCGGCACCAGCGACGCCTTGAAGATTGCCCGCAGCTTCACCTGAGGTCCCCGTCCGGGGCGCTATTTTTTCAGCATCGCCAGGAGCGCGTTCGCCTGGTTGTCGCAGCCGACCTCGGCCATCCAGCTCGCGCGCATCACGTCGCTGCTCACCGCGGGCGGGATCACCCGCACCGTCACCGGCGCCATCTTGCCGCCGATATTGATGACATAGCTGGTGCGGTCCTTGAGCGGCAGGGTCTGCGGCATGGCGAGGCGGTCGGCCGAGGCCGGCCAGCTGCCCGAGACCGACCAGCTGCGGTCGGCCGGCGCAAGCGACACCTGCGTCGCGCTCAAATCCTGGCTGCGCCACAGCACCACGGCGTTGCCGGCGATGACGCAGCTCGTGCCGGGATGCGTCACGTCCACGACCCAGGGATCGGGCAGCTTCACGTCGTTCTCGCCGCGCACCACCCCGACCTCGCTGGTGCGGGCCTGGCGCTCGGTGAGGAGGGCAGTGACCGCCGAGGCGGCATCGCCGCTGCCGCCCTTGACCTGGCCGTCCGGGGCGCCGTTGAACGGACCGCTGATCTCGACCACCTGGCCGCTTGCGGCGAGGAACGTGACCTGCTGCCCGTCCTCGAGGGTGATCGACTTGCTGCCGTCGACGGTCTGGCCGGGCGTGAGGCGCAGGCCGTGCGTCGAGACGACGACCAGCTCCGACGCGGCGGCGGCGCCGGCAAATCCGGCGAGAAGAGCGAGGGAAAGTGCGAATGAGCGAATCATTGCGGCTTCTCCGATGAAGGCGCTGCGCTGGCTACAGGAAGCGTGTTCGACGATACGGCATTGCGGCGCGGTTGGACCACACCGCCGTCGCCGATCAAGGTAAACGCGGCCCAGAAAAACGGATGGGCCGTCTCGGGTTTCGTTGTCAGAGCGAGCTGCGACTGGCGCAGCGCCTCGGCAATCCCGCCGTTGAGATTTGGGCCGAGCCGCTCGAACAGGCCGGTCATGAGCTGCACCGTCTGCGCCGAGGGAACCTCCCAGTTGCTGGCGAGGATGGTGCGCGCGCCGGCATGGAAGAACGCGCCGGCGAGGCCCGACAGCGATTCGCCGCCGAACTGCCCGCCCGCGGTGGCGGTGTTGCAAGCCGACAGCACGACGAGATCGGCATTGAGGCGGAGCTGCGCCACCTCGCTCGCGTCGAGGACGCCGTCCGCGTCGCGGGTCGCGGCGGGCAGCGCCGGCGGCGACAGCACGAGGGCCGGCTCCGACTGGCAGCGCAGCGCCGTCGGCAGAAGGCCGTGCGTCGCGAAGTAGAGCACGCGGTAATCGGCGACCAGCATGGCGCGGAAACGCGGCTCGGTCGCGTCGTTGCCCATCAGCAGCGAGCCGCTGTCGGCATGGAGGATCGCCGCGACCTTGCGCACCTCGTCGGCGGTGTCGGGCAGCGGCTGCAGTGCGCGCAGCAGCTGCGGCGGCACCGGTCCCTCGTCGCGGCACTGGTTCTCGAGCGCCTCGAGGCCCGAGACCTGGCCCGCCTTGGGCGCGCCGCCTGAGAAATTCGGGTTGGCGACGGCGAGCAGCGGGCGCGTCGCCGGCGTCGAATTGCCGAGTTCGCGCAGCCCGATGAAGGCGCGCGCCGACGGCACTTCGCTGATCGCGGTGCGGCGCAAGAGCCATTCCGCGCGGGCATAGTCGCGCGGCGCGGCGCTCGGACTCTTGGTCACCAGGAGGCCGAGCGGCAGGCTCGCGAGCGGGCCGGTCGGCACGACGATGAGGTGGTTCACCCCTTGCAGCCCCGACTCGATCGCGCCGAACAGGCCGCGATAGAGCGTATAGGACCGGCCGAGGTCGAACGCCTCAACCTGGCGCTCGCGCACGACGAAGGCCTTGCGCAGAGTGGCGACGCTGTCGCCCATCGCGCCGGCGTCGAGCGCGAGCGGCCGCGCCATCATGCTGTCCTTGCGCACCAGGATGACGAAGCTGCGCTCGCGCCCGGCCTCGAACAGGACGAGCGCCTCGTCGGGGCGCAGCTGGTCCTGCACTTCCGAGAGCTGGGCCGGGCCGGGATTGGCGAATTTCGAATAATCGGGAAATTCCGCCGTGATGCGCTTCTCGAGCGCGTCCGACTTGGCCGCGGCGGCGTTGATCTGCGCGATCATCGCGTTCTCGCGGTCGCTGCCGCGCTGATCGTCCGGCAGCGACACTTCCTGCGCGAGCGCGAGGCGCGCCGAATCGCGCGCGCGGCGCGCCTGCTCGAGATCGTTGACCAGCCCGGCGATCGCCGGCGCCGCCTCGGCAAGCCGCGCCGCGACGCGGTTGACCGTGTCGTCCACGAGACTCTTGCCGATCAGCTGGCTCGCCTCGAACAGCTCGGAGTCGAGCTTGGCGCGCTGGCTTGGATCCTTCTGCGCGACCGCGTTCGCCGCGACCACGAACGGCGTGATCTGATCGACCACCACCTCCGAGCGCGCGACCTCGTCCTCGCGCAGGATGTCGAGCGCGAGGCTGAACGAGCGGATCGACTCCTCGTAGAGCCGCTCCTCGGCGAACACGCGGGCGAAGACGAGATAGGTCACCGCGGTCGGCGCGGTGTTGCCGAACAGGCGCTGCTGCAGGATGAGCGCGGCGCGGAAGGCGTTGTCGGCGTCGTCAGGCCGGCCCTGCGCGGCGCGGATCTCGCCGATCGTGGTCAGCACCTCGGCGCGCCACCACGGCGGCAGCGTCGTCATCTCGGTGATGATCTGCGCCGCCTCGGACGCATCGGCGTCGGCGGCGGCGAGGTTGCCGGTGCGGAGCGCCATCTCGGCGGCGAGGTCGAGGCTGAAGGCCAGTTCGCCGCGTTCGGGCGACTGCGACAGGTCGGCGTTGAGCTCGCTGGCGTTGAAGCCGCCCTCGTTGATGATGCCGCGCCATGTGCCGGCGGAATTCTCGGCGAATTCGAGCGCCTCGTCGAAGCGGCCGCGGTTGGCCGCGTCGAACGCCTGATAGAGCAGGAGCCGCGCGCGGTCGGCGGCGGTGCCGTTCGCCTGGATGATCGGATCGGCGCGGCGGAACAAGGCCGCTGCCTCATCGAACCGTTCCTGGTTGCTGATCTGGAGAGCGACCTCCATGAGGAGGAGGCCGACGCCCGGCGACTGATCGCCGAACACATTGTCGAGAATCTCGAGCGCGCGGCGGTAATGGCCCTCGGCACCGGAGAAGTTCTTGCGGCTCGCCTCGATGCGCGCGGTCTCGGTGAGTTCGCCGTAATTGTCGTAGTCGGCGGCGGTCGCCCTGAGCCAGCGCTCGCCGGCGAGCTTCACCAGCCGGTCGTGCGGTGCGCTCGCCGCGGCGAAGGCGGCGGCTTCGCTCCCGTCCTTGCCGGCAAGCCGCGCCATCGCGACCTCGATCGCCGGCAGCGCCGTCGGCAGCCCCTCGCCGCGCAGCAGCAATTGCCCGATCTGCGCCACCACGATCACCTGCGGCCATTCGCTGTCGTTGAGGGCGCACGGCTGCAGCATCATGTCGATACCGCCCTGGGTCTGTTCCCAGACGGAAGCGGAGCAGGACATGCGGGTCTCGTCGTCGCGCCCGACGGCGGTGTCCGCGATCGCGCGCTCGATCGCCTGGTGGCGCGCCGCCGGATCGGTCGGCAGCGACGGCGGAACGAGCAGCGCCGAGACCGTGCCGGTCGGCCGCTTGGCGTCGCCGCAAAAGATGTTGGCCGGCAAAGGCGCGCCGCGCTCGGCGGGAAAATCGGTGCGCGCCTCCCAGCGGCACGGCACGCCATCGAGATCGGCGCCGACCGCGGTCCCGGAGGTGGCGGCGGCCTTCGGCGCGGGCGCGGCGGCGGGCGCGGATGCGGCGGCGGGCGCCGCCGCCTGTTGCGCAGCGGCGGCGTGCGATACCGCGACGACGGCAAGCGCGACCAGCGCCCCGCGCAAATAACCCATACTCATGTGTCTCGTCTCCCTGCCGTGTCCGGCGGTTTGCGGATGCGACAAGGTCGCCGCCGCGCACCGATCCGCCGCGGCACCACACCGAACATTCACCGCACTCGGAGCCATTGGCCCAGCCGTCAAAAAAACCTAGAACCGCACCGCCGCATTGAAGAGAATTCGCGCTCCGGTTTTTCCAGCGTCGTTATTGGGCACGCCTCTCAACTGTTGGGCGAATTCTATACCACTCGTGACCCTTTGCAGCAATGCTACACGCACCCCGAAGCCGGTCGAGAGCAGCGAATGGCGCGGCGTGAGCCCGAACCCCGGAAGGGGCTCGTCGCTGTGCCGCGGCATGATCCTAGCGGCGTCGAAGAAATAATAGAACTGCGCGGTATCGAGATAATACTCGGGCAAATGCATGTCATAGCGGACCTCGCTCGCGAGACCGACGCCGGCGTCGGCGGCAAGCGAGGCGGGGTCGTAGCCGCGGCCGATGCCGGAGCCGCCGAAGCTGGTCTGCTCGCCGATGACGAGGCGCTCGCTCGTCCACTGGCCGAGGCCGTGGAAATTGGCGCTCCACGGTCCCTTGATCGGCTGGTCGTGCTGCACGACGAGGGTATATTTGGTAAATCCGACCGAGCCGCCGGCTGCCGCGCCGGGATAGGCCGGCGGTCCCGGCAACCCCGACGCGAAGGGCGCCGTGCTCTTGGCGCCGAACATCGGGATGCCCTGCGTCACGCCGAAGGTGGCGCCGGTCGTTGAATCAAAAATGAGGCCGCGCTGCTCCACCGTGAGGGCGGCGTCGATCTCGCGCCAGTGATCGTCGTTGTAGGTCGGCGACGAGAACGCGCCGGCGACGGCGGCGGCCTGTCCCGCCGCCTGGACGGTCGCCGACTGGGCGGTCAGGCCGCCTTCGATCGTGATCCGGGTCGGCCGCGTGACCTTGATCGGATAGCTGAGCCGCATGCCCAGGGCATAGCTGTCGCTGACGAGCGCGCCGCCCTGCGCCGCCGGCGAGCCGTGCGCGACCACGCCCTGCACGGTGAAGAGCGCGCCGCGCAGCCCGACCGGGCGGACATAATGGCCCTGGAGCAGCCGGCGCTGCTGGAAGTCGGGCGTACCCGACAGGTCGAGCATGACCTGGCCCGGCACGTAATGGAGCGTGTTGGCGATGCCCTGCACGCCCAAGGTCCAGGGCCCGGTGATCGCGGCGCCGCGATTGTCGGTATAGCCGGTCGCTTCCCACGGCTGCTGCTGCAGCGTGACCAGGAGATCGGAAGCGCCGGGCTCGGTCGGCGACGGGCGCAGCAAGCCCGCGGCCGAGGTGCCGGGCAGATCGTTCGACAGAAGCAGGCCGCGCTCCATGGTCGCGAGCGTCGCCGGCCGCTCCTGCGTCACCGGCTGGACATAGGCCTCGACGCGGTCGCGCGACGCGTCGTCGCCGCCGCTCACCGCCGCCGCCTTAACGTAGCCTTCGACCACGTTGATCTGGAACACGCCGCTCGACACGGTCTGCGGCGGCACGTAGGCGCGCGTCAGGACATAGCCGTGGGCGCGGTACAGGGCCTCGATCTTGTCGGCGACGCCGATGACGTCCGAGAGATGCGCCTTGGTGCCGATGAGCGAGGCATAGAGCGGCTTGAAATCCTCGGGCGGGAAGATCGTCGCGCCGTGGACTTGGATGTCCATGACGTCGAACTCGATCTCGTCGACGGCGCGCGGCACCGGGCCGCGCTGCGGCGCCGGGATGCTGAACTCGAACTGCGGCGAAGGCGCGGGCGACGGCGGCGGGACGTTGCGCCCGGGCTCGGGCTGGCCCGGAAACGGCGTCGGCGATACCTGCGCCGGGGCCGACCCGGCCGCGCACAGCGCGGCAATCGACGCGCCGCACAAAAAGCCCATGCGCGCGAGCGCGGCGCCCCGGCCGCGCGACATTTCCATCGACCGGAACCCGCCGGCCCCGGCCCGTGCCCCCCGCTGCAAAGTCCTCATTCCCCCGTTTTTCGACCTTGAGTCCGGCCGCCAACGAGCGGCGAGGATAACCGAAATGATCGCACGAGGAAACTATCCTGTGCCTTGGAGTGCGGTGAGGTTGCAAGAAGGGACCGGCACGTTTAGCCTTGTCGCGGGTCAAGCGATCGTCCTGCGGGGGGCAATGACAACGATGCTGCTGCGGGCTCTTGCCGGCATGGTGCTGTGCTGGGGGGTTATGGCGTCGGCTGCAGCGCAGGGGCCTGCGACGGCCGATGCGGTCCATCTCGGCGTGGCGAGCTGCGCCGGCAGCACCTGCCACGGCGCGGTGCAGCCCTTGAAGGGCTCGTCGGTGACGCAGAACGAATACATAACCTGGTCGCGCAAGGACAAGCACGCCAAGGCGTATGCCGTGCTCGGCGAAGAGCGCGGCGAGCGCATCGCCCGCAATCTCGGCCTGGGCGACGCGCGCACCGCCGCGATCTGCCTCGACTGCCACGCCGACAACGTCGCGCCCGACCATCGCGGGCCGCAGTTCCAGATCTCGGACGGCGTCGGCTGCGAGGCATGCCACGGCGGCGCCAAGACCTGGCTCGGCGTGCACATCTCGGGCGCGAGCCACGCCGAGAACGTCGCCGCCGGCCTTTATCCGACCGACCAGCCGGTGGCGCGCGCGGAAAAATGCCTGTCGTGCCACATGGGCGACGACAAGCGCTTCGTCACGCACCTCATCATGGGCGCGGGCCACCCGCGCATGGGCTTCGAGCTCGACACCTACACCGCGGCCGAGCCCGCGCATTTCGTCATCGACAAGACTTACATCGAGCGCAAGGGGCCGGTGAACGACGTGCGCGTCTGGGCGGTGGGACAGGCCGTCGCGCTCGAGAAATTCATGGCTGTGGTGCTCGATCCGAAGCACGCGCCCAAAGGCCTCTTCCCCGAGCTCGTGCTGTTCGACTGCACCGCCTGCCATCACGGCATGGACGAGCTGCGCTGGCAGCAGCGGCCCGCGGCGCAGCTTCCGCCCGGCCTGCCGCCGTTGAACGACGCGAACGCGATCATGCTGCATGTCATCGCCGAGCGCGTGGCGCCGGAACAGGCAAAGCCGCTCGCCGACCATCTCCTCGCGCTGCACCGCGCCAGCACCGAGAGCTGGGCCGCGGTCGAGCGCGAGGCGCGCGCGCTGCGGCAGATCGCGAGCCAGCTCGTGCCCGTCGTCGCGCGTCACGAATTCGGGCCGGACGACATGCGCGCGCTCGCCGACGGCGTGATCGGCGCCGGGCTCGCCCGCGACGCCGCCGACTATCCGGGCGCCGAGCAGGCCACCATGGCGCTCGCCTCGATCGCGAGCGCGATGCGGCAAGCGGGCGGTGCCAGCGAGGCGCAGGCCAAGGCGATGAACGACGCGCTCAACGGCCTCTACGAGTCGCTCGCCAAGAACGAGACCTACCGCCCCGACGCCTTCGTGGCCGCGCTCAAGGATTTCCAGAAGACGCTGGCGCTGCGCTGAGCGCTCAGAACGTAAGCGGGCCGTAGAGCCACACGATCCACCCCGCGAGCGCGAGCGCCGGGCCGAACGGCACGCGCTCGTGCAGCGCGCCCTTGAGCCGGAACGAGCGCGCGGCGAGCGCGCCCACGAGCGCCGCCAACGACGCAATCAGCACGACGCTCGGCAGGCCGCTCAAGCCGACCCACGCGCCCAGCGCGGCCAGCAGCTTCGCATCGCCGCCGCCCAGCCCCTCGCGCCCGCGGATGCGCCGATAGGCCGCGGCGACGGCGGCAAACAGAACGAATCCCACGGCCGCGCCGGCAAGATTGTCGAGCGCCGTCTGCGGCGCCGCGAACCACGCCACCGCAAGGCCCGCGACGACGAGCGGCAAGGTCAGCGCATCGGGCAGGATTTGGTGCTCGAAATCGATGGCCGCGAGCACCAGGAGCGTCCAGGCAAGCCCGCAGCTCGCCCACAAGAGCCACCCGTCGGCGGCACTCCATGCCCAGAGCGCGAGCGCGAGCGCCGCAAGCTCGATCGCCGGATAGAACCAAGGGAGCCGCGCGCCGCACCTGCGGCAGCGCCCGCGCTGGGCAAGCCAGCTCGCGATAGGCACGAGCTCGCGGGCCCCGAGCACGGCGCCGCAGGAGCGGCACTGCGAGCGCCCGGCGATCCCCTCGCCCGCCGGGAGGCGAAGGACCAGCGTGCCGGCGAAGCTGCCGATCGCCAGCGCCGCCAGCGACAGAAAGAGTAGCCGGAGCCAATCCGCCCCGCTCATGCCGCCCGCGCCGGAGCGGGCATGGCATTAACGTTACGAGTTTTTGTCATTGCCGGGATATGTCCCATGCCCATAAGATGCCAGGAAATAGGCGCCGCTGCCGGCGCATTCGCTTCATGCCCAGGCCGCGCGCATGGCGTTCCCAGCGGGATCGCCCATCGATCGTCAACCTCATTCGGGGGCTCCAGAGATGGCTACCACCACCACTTCGACGGCAACCGCGGGCGTGCGGTCGCTCGCCGGCAAATCCGCGATCGTCACCGGCTCCACGAGCGGCATCGGGCTCGGCATCGCCCAGGCGCTCGCCGCGGCCGGCGCCGACATCATGCTGAACGGCTTCGGCGACGCCAAGGAAATCGAAAAGATCCGCGGCGAGCTCGCTGACGAGCACAAGGTCAAGACCGTCTATGACGGCGCCGACATGAGCAAGCCCGACGCGATCGCCGCCATGGTGCAGAACGCCATCAAGACGTTCGGCAAGCTCGACATCCTCATTAACAACGCCGGCATCCAGTACGTGGCGCCGATCGAAGAGTTCCCGGTCGCGAAATGGGACGCGATCCTGGCGATCAACCTGTCGTCGGCGTTCCATTCGACGCGCGCGGCACTCCCCGGCATGAAGGCGCGCAAATGGGGCCGCATCATCAATGTCGCCTCGGCGCACGGGCTTGTCGCCTCGCCGTTCAAGTCGGCCTATGTCGCGGCCAAGCACGGCGTGGTGGGATTCACCAAGGTGACGGCGCTCGAAGTCGCCGAGCTCGGCATCACCTGCAATGCGATCTGCCCCGGCTATGTCTGGACGCCGCTCGTCGAATCCCAGCTCGACGGCCAGGCGAAGGCCCACAACATGACGCGCGAGCAAGTCATCCACGACGTGCTCCTGGCGCAGCAGCCGAACAAGCGCTTCGCCACCGTCGAGGAGATGGGCGCGCTCGCCGTGTTCTTGTGCAGCGACGGCGCTGCCTCGATCACCGGCACGGCACTGCCGGTCGATGGCGGCTGGGTCGCGCACTAAGCGGCCGGGCAAAGGGGGACGCGCCATGAACGATATCGCAGCGGAAGATGCCGTCGCCAAGACGGCGCGGTCTCCCAAGGCGGCGCGCGAAGCAGCGCGCGCGCCTGCGGTGAAGACGGTGAACCTCGCGCTCCAGGGCGGAGGCGCGCACGGCGCCTTCACCTGGGGCGTGCTCGACCGGCTGCTGGAGGAGCCGGGCCTCGCCTACGAGGGCATCAGCGCGACAAGCGCCGGAGCGATGAACGCCGCCGTGTTCGCCTACGGCCTCACCGTCGGCGGCCGCGAAGGCGCGCGCAAGGCGCTCACGAGCTATTGGCGCCGCATCAGCCATGCGGCGATGACGAGCCCTTTGCAGCCGAGCTTCCTCGACCGCATCATGAAGGACCACAGCCTGCGCTATTCGCCCGCGTTCCAGTTCTTCGACATCATGACGCGGCTGATGTCGCCCTATGAATTCAACCCGATGAACTACAACCCGCTGCGCGAGGTGGTGCAGCAGTCGGTCGATTTCGAGGCGCTGAACAAGCCAGACTGCCCGGTGAAGCTGTTTCTTTCCGCCACCAACGTCAGGAGCGGCAAGGTCAAGATCTTCGAGCAGGGCGAGCTCTCGGTCGAGTCGGTGCTCGCGTCGGCCTGCCTCCCCTTCATGTTCCAGGCGGTCGAGATCAACGGCGAGGCGTACTGGGACGGCGGCTACATGGGCAACCCCGCGCTCTACCCGCTGATCTACAGCTGCAAGGCCGCGGACATCGTCATCGTCCACATCAATCCGCTCGCGCGCAACGATATTCCCAAGACCGCGACCGAAATCCTGAACCGCATCAACGAGATCAGCTTCAACAGCTCGCTCATGCGCGAGATGCGGGCGATCAGCTTCGTCACCCGCCTCATCGAAAGCGGCCATCTCGACGAAGGCAAGCACGTCTTCATCCACGGCATCTCCGACGACAGCCTGATGACCGGCCTGGGCGTCGCGAGCAAGCTCAACGCGGACTGGGACTTCCTCACCCATCTGCGCGACGCGGGGCGCGTGCGCGGCGAGGAATGGCTGACCGAGCATTTCGCCAAGGTCGGCAGCGAATTGACCGTTGACATCCACGCGAAATTCCTCTGAGGGGCGCCCGCCCGGCCGGGTGATGGACCTCGTCGACTTCCTGAAATCGCGCGGCCGGCTCGACGCGGTCCATTGCGAGCGCGTGCGCGCCTTGAAGCGCGAGCGCGGCGAAAGCGAGGCGCTCATCATCACCCGGCTCGGCATGGTGGGCGAGCGCGAGATGGCCGAGCATCTGGCCGAGTTTTTGGGCATTCCCCTTGCCGTCCCGCGCGATTATCCGCAGGCGCCGGTGACGCTGAGCCTCAAGCCCGACTTCCTCGCCCGCGCGCGGGCGCTGCCGCTTCAGGACGCACCGCAAGGGATCGTCCTGGCGATGGCCGACCCGACCGACGACTACACGATCAAGGCGGTGCGGCTTGCCGCCGGGCGGCCGGTGATGATACGCGCCGCAGTGCCGGGCGAGCTTGCCGCGGCGCTCGACCGGCTGTACGGGCCGGATGCCGCTTCCGAGAAGCACAGCGCCGCGCCCGCGCCGGCCGCGGCCGACGACGTGAAGCGCCTCTCCGACCTCGCGAGCGAGGAGCCGGTCATCCGCTACGTCAACCGGCTCGTGGCATCCGCCGCATCCTCGCGCGCGTCCGACATCCACATCGAGGCCGATCCCGACCGCATCGTGCTGCGCCTGCGCGTGGACGGGCTGTTGCGCGACGTCGAGCCGCCGCCCGCGGGCCTGCACGACCGCATCGTCAGCCGCATCAAGATCACCGCCGGGCTCAACATCGCCGAGCGCCGCCTGCCGCAGGACGGGCGCTTCCGCATGGCGGTCGAGGGACGCGAGATCGATCTGCGCGTCTCGATCGTGCCGACGCTGCACGGCGAGAGCGTGGTGATGCGGCTCTTGGACCGCGAGCGCGCGCCCCTGGACCTGGCCGAGCTGGGTTTCTCGGCGGAGCTGCGCCACGCGCTCGAGCGCCTCGTAACACTTCCGAGCGGGATGCTGCTCGTGACCGGGCCGACCGGCAGCGGCAAGACCTCGACCCTCTATGCCGCGCTCCAGCTCCTCAACAAGCGCGAGCGCAAGATCCTGACGGTCGAGGACCCGGTCGAGTACCAGCTTCCCGGCATCAACCAGATCCCGGTGCGCCCGGCGATCGGCCTCAGCTTCGCGAACCTGCTGCGCGCGCTGCTGCGCCAGGACCCGGACGTGCTGCTGGTGGGCGAGATCCGCGACCTCGAGACCGCGCGCATCGCGGCGCAGGCGAGCCTCACCGGCCACCTGCTGCTCTCGACCGTGCACACCAACGACGCGGTCAGCACGGTCGTGCGGCTCCTCGACATGGGGCTCGAGGATTATCTCCTCGCCTCGGTGCTGAAGGGCGTCGTGGCGCAGCGTTTGGTGCGCACGCTCTGCCGCGCCTGCCGCGCGCCCTACGATCCGCCGCCCGACCTCGTCGAGCGCTCGGGGCTTGCGGCGCTGGCGCAAGGGGCTGCCGCGCTGTACCGCGCCGCCGGCTGCGAGGCGTGCGGCTTCACCGGATATCGCGGCCGCACCGCGATCGCCGAGTTTTTGCCGATCGACGAGCGGATTTACCCGCTCATCCTCGCGCGCGCCGACGCGCAGGCCTTGGCGCGCGAGGCGCGCGCGTCCGGCATGGTCGATCTCAGGACCGACGGGTTGCGCAAGGCGCTGGCCGGAACGACATCGCTGGAGGAAGTGCTGCGCGTGACGGGAGCGGCCTAGATGCCGCGCTTCCGCTATCGCGCGCTGCGCCAATCCGGCGGCGAGATCGAGGGCGAGCTTCTGGCGGCCGACGAGCGCGCGGCCGCAAGCCACATCCAGGACCAAGGCTCCTATCCGATCGAGATCGCGCCGTCCTCCGCGAGCCCCCGCGCCGCAGCCCGCGCGCGCGGCATCGCCAGGCTTTCCTCGCGCGAGCTCATGCTGTTCACGCGGCAGATGGCGGCGCTGCTGGGCGCCGGCGTGGCGCTCGACCGCGCGCTTTCGCTCGTCGCATCCGACCGCGCGGCCGGACGGCGCGCGCGGCTTGCGGCGGCGCTCCACGCATCGGTCGAGCGCGGCGAAAGCCTGTCGCGCGCGCTCGCCGAGCATTCCGCCGTTCCGCATCATTACGCGGCGATCGTCGCCGCCGGCGAGGCGCGCGGCGATCTCGGCGCCGCGTTCGAGCGGTTGGCGGCGCTGGTCGAGCGCAATCGCGCGATCGGCCAGTCGCTCGCCAACGCGCTCATCTATCCGGCGAGCGTGCTGGTCGTCGCGTGCCTGTCGATCTCGTTCCTCCTGGGCTTCGTCGTGCCGCGTTTTTCCGCGCTCATCGAAGGTTTCCGCGCGGCGCCCCCGCTGGCGATGCGGTTCCTCCTCGCCGCGTCGGCGCTGTTCCAGGACGGCAGCCTGCCGGCGCTCGCGCTCGTGCTGCTCGGCGCCGCCTGGTTCATCGCGCGCCGCCGCGATCCCGCGTTCCGCGTTGCCGCATCGCGCCGGCTCCTCGCGCTGCCGCTGGTGGGCGCGCTCATCGCCAAGGTCGAGACCGAGCGCGCGGCGCTGCTTCTCGGCACCATGCTCGAGGCGGGCGTGGCCTTGCCGGCGGCGCTTGCCGCCGCGCGCGATGCCGCGGGGAACGCCGCGCTCGCCGCAGGGCTTGGCGCATCTCTGCGCGCGGTCGAGCGCGGCGAGCGCCTGACCGCGTCGCTCGAGGCGGCGGGCGCGGTGCCGGCGCTCGCGCTCGAGCTGGTGCGGGTCGGCGAGGAGACCGGCGATCTCGCGCCGATGCTTTTGAAAGCCAGCGACATGCTGCGCAAGGAGATCGAGGCGACGGCGACGGAATGGATCGCGCTGGTGGCGCCCGTCAGCCTCGTCGTGCTCGGCCTCATCGTCGGGCTGATCGCGCTCGCCCTCTTCGGCACGGTGCTCGATGTGTACGACATTGCGTCGTGAGCCGCGCGCGGGCTTCACGCTGGTCGAGCTTCTGATCGTGCTCGCAATCATGGGCCTCGTCGCGGCGCTGGCGTTTCCGCGGCTTGTCGGTCGCGCGCCGGGGTCCACGCTCGGCGCCGTGGCCGAGGAGCTGCGCGCGGCGCTCGCCACTGCGCGCTCGGCCGCCATATCCCAGGACCGCGAAATCATGGTCGGCGGCGGCGTCGGCTCCTATCGCGTCGATGGCGCGCGCCACGTGCTTCCATCCGCCGCCGGCGTGCGCATCGACGTGCGCGGCGGCGGCATCGCGTTCTTCCCCTCGGGCGGCTCGTCGGGCGGCCGCATCGTGCTGCGCGGCGGCGGCCGCACGGCAGAGCTCGACGTCGAGGCTCTGACCGGCCGTGCGTCCTTCGTCCAGTAGCAGCGGCTTCTCGCTGATCGAAGTGCTGTTCGCGCTTGCCGTGGTGGGCTTAGCGCTTGGCGCCACGGCGGCGCTCTTCGGCAATTTCGGCCTGGGACACGAGGCGGCGGACGATGCCGACCATGCGCTCGCTCTCGCCGAGGACACGCTGGCCGAGGCGGGATTCGCCGCGCCGCTCGTGCCTGGCGCACGCGCGGGACGCGCCGGCCGCTTTGCCTGGCGGCTTGCCGTCGCGTCCTTCGGCGACGCCGATGAGACGCCCGAAAATCTTCGCCTCTATCGCCTCGAGGCGCGCATTTCCTGGCGCGAGGGTTTCAGCGAGCGCCGCCTCGTGCTTTCGACCCTGCGCCTCGCAGCGCCGCCGCCGCCGCCATGAGAAACGCGCGCGCCGGGTTCACCCTCGTCGAGCTGCTGATCGCACTCGCGCTCGCCGCCATCGTGTCGTTGCTTGCGGTAAGCGCCACGCGCTTTGCCGCGATGGGGCTCGACCGAGTCTCGATCTCCTCGCAGCGGCTCGAAACGCGGCGCAATCTCGAGACGCTGTTGCGCCGCTCGCTCGCCGCATCGATCGAGGCGCCGTCGTTGCCGAACGTGCCGGCGCTCGCGGGCGACAGCGGCCGGGTGAGCTGGCTCACGCTCGCCGAGGCTGGCGGCGCCGGGCTTTATCGCGACGAGCTTCGCCTCGACGGGCGCGCGCTCGTGCTGCTGCGCCGCCCGGTGGACGGCGGCGAGGTAAAGCGCGTCGTGCTCGCCCCGCGCGCCAGCTTGCGCTTGGCATATTTCGGCAGCGAATGGCAGGACGCATGGACCGGCACGCCCGATCTGCCGCATCTCGTGCGCATCGCGCTCGATCTCGGCGATGGGCTCGACCGGCCGCCGCTCGTCGTGCGGCTCTGGGCGGCGCGGCCATGACGCGGCTTCGAGATCAGCGCGGCGCGGTTGCGATCCTTGCGCTGTGGGCCATGGCGATCGTGTTCGCGCTTGCCGTGGCGGCGGGATTCACGATGCGCGCCGAGAGCGCGATCGTGCGCAACGAGTTGGCTGCCGCCCGGGCGCGCTACGCCGCCGAAGGCGGCGCCGAGCTTGGCCTCGCGCGACTCCTGGCGCGCCGCGCGGCCGGCCGGACCGTCTTCGACGGCACGCCCGAGCTGTGGCAGGACGGGCGCATCCGCGTTTCGATCGCGATTACGGACGAGGCCGGGAAGATCGATCTCAACGTGGCGCCGTTCGCGCTTCTCTCCGGGCTTCTGGCCGCCGCGGGCGAGAAGCAGGAAGCGGCATACCTCCTCGCCTGCCGCATCGTCGCGCATCGCGGCACGCCGGCGCCCTCCTGCCCCGAGCCGCCGTCCGCCGCGCCCGAGCGCACCGCCCTCTTCGCGGCGCCGGAAGAGGCGGCGCAGCTGCCGGGCTTCGGCGACAGGCTCTATGCCGCGATTTCGTGCTGCCTCACCGTCCTTTCCGGCGCGAGCGCCATCGATCCGGCGGTGGCGCCGCGTTTGGCGCTCATGGCGCTGCCGGGCGCCACGGCATCGATCGTCGATGGCTGGCTTGCCTCGCGCGCGAGCCTCATGGAAATGGCGCCCGAGATGAGCGGCTTCGAGAGCCTGCCCGATGCCGCATATCTCGCGGTGAGCGCGCTCAGCGACTTCACCGTCAGCGCCGTCGCAACGACGCCGGAAGGTGCCCGCGCGCGCGCCGATCTCGTCGTGCGCCTTACCGGAGCGCCCAATCACCCCTACGACATCGTCGCCTTCCGCACGCCGGCGGTGGCATCTGTGAGGCAACCCTGATCGTCACCCCGGCGAAAGCGGTCGGATCGTGGTAGTGTTCCCTTCACGCAACCGACCGCACCTTGCGCCGATGACCGCCGCCGCCGATCACGAGCCGAAGCATCTGGTCTCCTGGGCGAGAAATGCGCTGCAGTGGTGGCTCGGCGAGCTTTCGTCGTTGGCCCGCGACGCAGCGCGGCTCGTGCCGTGGGGGCGCGGCGACCATGTCACGATCGAGGCGGGCGAGCGCTATTGGATCGTGCGCGGGCGCGGCGCGGTTTTGGGCCAGGTCGATTGCGCCGGCGAGGATGCGGACGGCGCGCTCCGCCGTCTCGTGGCACCGGGGCGGCGCGGGCGCAGCGCCATCGTCGAGCTTCCGCCCGAGCGCGTGCTGGCGCGGCGCGTCGATCTTCCGGCGCTTGCGCGCGGCGACCTCATGCGCCTCCTGCGCTTCGAGATCGCGCGCCATTTCCCGTTCCCGGCCGAGCGCGCCCATTTCGCGCATCGCATCCTTCCGAAGCGCGATCCCGCCTCGGACCGGATCGAGATCGAGATCGTGGCGGTGGCGCGCGAGACCGTGGCCGAGATCCGCGCCGCGCTCGCAGCTTCCGGGATCGCGGCATCGCGCATCGCCGTCCAGGGCAGCGCGGGCGGGCCCATGGTCCTCGACGAGGAAGAAGCGGCGCCGCGCGGCGCAACCTATCGCGCGCTCGTGGCGGCGCTTTGCGCGCTTGCGATCGCGGCGCTCGTCTCGCCCATCGTGCGCGACCGCATCAGGCTCGCGTCATTGGCGCGCGAGATCGCGGCGATCACGCCCGCAGCCCAATCCGCCCGCGCCGCGCGCGACGCGCGCCGCAGCACCCAGGCGCAGCTTGCAGCGCCATTGCGGCTTGCCGCGGCGCGCCCGCCGCTCGTCGCGGTGCTCGACCGGCTCACCACCGCTGTGCCGGACGGCGCGTGGCTGCAATCGCTCGGCATATCGGGCCGCGAGGTCACGATCGACGGCCTCTCGCCGTCCGCGGCGGTGGTGGCGCTCCAGCTCGAGAAAAGCGGCGCCTTCGCCAACGTCGCGTTCCGCGCGCCGATCGCGCGCGATCCGGCGACCGGGCTCGAGCATTTCACGCTCGGCGCGATGATCGCGGACGGCAAGCCGTGACTTCTGCCGGAGCAATTTTCGCTGTCGCGCGCCGCGGCCGTGGCGATCCTTCTGGCGCTGCTTGCGGCGCTGTGGCTCGGGCCCATCGCGCTTTACCGGGACTTCCGCGAAAACGATGCGCAAGCGCTGGCGGCGGCGGCGGAGACGCTCGCGCGCGACCGCGCGCTCGTCGCGGCGAAGGATTCGCGGCCGGACGAAGCAGCGTCGATCCTCCTTCCGGCGATCTCCGACGCGGAAGCCGCAGCCCTTCTGCAGGAGACGCTGAAGCACGCGGCGCTTGCCGCCGATGTCGAGATCGAGGGGATGCAGGTGATGCCCGCCGACACGCTTGCGGGCGCGGCGCGCGTCGCACTTCGCCTGCGCGCGCGCGGCGACGCATCCGGGATCGCGCGGCTCCTCTATGCGGTCGCAGCGTCGCGCCCGCTCCTCTATCCCGACAATCTGCACATTGCCGCGCGCGCAGCGCCGCAGGGCGCGAATTCGGGCCCGCTCGATTTCGAATTCGACGTTTCGGCTTTCCGGGCGGGGGCGCAGTCGTGAGCGCGCGCAGCGCGCCGCTGCCGCTCGTCGCCGCCACTCTGGCGCTGGCGGCGCTCACGCTCATGCCCTGGCTGCCCGGCCGCTTCGCGCCGGCATCCGTCCCGGCGCCGGCGCAAGGCGAAGCCCTGCCGCGCGTGCCGGCGCTGCCGCCGTTCGCGGATTTCGCGGCGATCGCGGCGCGGCCGCTATTCGCGCCGACGCGGCGGCCCGACGCCGCCCGCGCCGCCTCGGCGATCGAGACGCGCTACCGGCTTTTGGGCATCGTGATCGCAGGCGCCGCGCGCCATGCGTTGCTGGCCCCGATCGCGGGCGGCCCCGCGCTCGAACTCGCCGAGGGCGGCGCTGTGGAGGGCTGGACCGTGCGCAAGATCGAGAGCGATCGCGTGCTGCTCGCCTCGCCCGCCGGCGCCGACGCGTCCCTCGCCCTCAAGGCGCCGGCGCCGGCGCGATAGGCTTGACGCAAGCTCACCGGCGCGTCACATAGGCGGTCGTACGTAATAAGCGGTCAAGGGGCGGGCCCTGTCGGGCGTATGCGGCGAACGGCGAAATTACCGAACGAACCCAATTTTGCCGCCGGGGTGCGCGCGGCGGCCTACGCGCGGAATGCGATTCTACCGAACGAAGCCAATTTTTTATAAGGCAAATCAATAACTTAGTTTTTTGGGGACGCCAATTCCGCGGCTCGGCCGGAGGCGCTGCGGGAGGGCGGGACGAAGTCCTCCATCTTGACCTTGTCGCTCACCGTGAAGAGCTTGCCGTCGGGGCCGATATAGAATTTCCGCATCTCGGCCGCATTGAACGGGCGCGAGCCGATGCGGCCGAAGACGGCGATCTGGTGGCCGGTCTCGTCGACGCCGCGGTCGCGCTCGAGCCCGCGCGACAAGGCGAGCGCGGGCGACGCCGTCTTGTACCACGCGATCAGCTCGGGCTTCGGATCGGGCGAGAAGCCGTAGAAGTCGGGCTGGGTGTCGGGCGCAAGGAGCTGGATCACCTTGAGCCCGGCCTTGCCGTCGGCGACATAGGCGAAGAGCGAGGCGTTGGTCGCACCGATCGCCACGTCCTCGACGTCCGTAAGCTTCCCGTCCGCGGTGTATTGCAGGTAGAGCTTCGGCTGCTCGGGCCGCTCGACATCGATGATGGCGATGCCGTCCGGCCCGTCGGCGACATAGGCATAGGTGCGGGTGACGGTGACGCGGGTGGCGTGAGCCAATGCCATGTGCGCGCCCGCGACGATTTCGGGCTGCATCGGATCGGTGATGTCGACGACATCGAACCCGGCCAAGCCCACGACGAAGAGATAGCGGAACTGCACATAGGTCGCCTCGGCGCCCGCGATCGGGATGACCGCCATCACCCTGGGATGGAGCGGGTCGTCCATGTCGAGCTCGACGACGCCCTTGTCGCAGCTCACGTAGAAATGGGTCCCGGCGATCGCCAGATGGCGCGCGCCGGCGAGGATGCCGCCCTCGTTCCAGGTGAGAGCGCGCTTCAGGAAATTGTTGCGCGGCTCGCCGTCCTGGAGCGTGTTGACGTTGGTCAGGATGAGGCCTTCCTTCGCATCCGTGATGTAGGCGTATTTGTAGAGCGGATGCATCGGCTGCTCTTCATTGTCCTCGAGCATGGTCTTGGCGAAATCGGTCGCGGGCAGGATCGGCTGCTGCATGCCGGCGTTGCGCTCGGGATTGATCGGCTGGTTCGTCGGCAGCACGACGCAGGTCGCGTCCTTCGAGGCGATGTGCGTGTCGTGGCCCAAGGGCGAGAACGGCGCGGTGATAATGCGCTCGGAGATGTCCTTGTTGGCGATCGACGCCACGTCATAGACGCGCATCCCGTCGCTGCCCTCGGCGACATAGAGATATTCGCCGCGCAATTGCAGGCAGCGCGCCTCGTTCGAGGAATGGCCGTAAGCCTCCTTCAGCTCGCGGCCGGCCGCCTCGTGCGCCTTGTAGTCGTCGGGATAGGCATATTTCTCCAGATAGCTGCCGATCACGGCCTGCGGCTCGTCCCAGTGCGTGACGCGCACCGCTTCGATCCGGCGCTCCTCGCCGACCCAGGCGTTGAGGCCCACGAAATTGACGAAGTTCGTGCCGTAGAGCAGGAGCTGCGCCATGATCGCGTTGTTGTCGTTCCGATCCGAGATGTGGCAATCGGTGCAGGTCTTGGTCTCGGTCTTGCGCTCGGTGTGCGGATAGTGCGCCGAGAAGGCCTGGCTCGAATAGCCCGAGGACGATACCGGCGCCTGCTGCACGTAGATGTGCGAGCGGTTGACGTTGGTCGAGCTCAAGACCAGCGCCGAGCGCGAGGCGATGGGGGCGATGATGTTGCCCTTGATCGTGCCGGCGATGCCGAGCTGGAACATGTCGTCGCGCGCGACCTGGGGATTGTAGGTGGCGAAGTTGCGCGTCTCGCCGCCCTCGTAATGATGCCGCTCGGTCTTCCAGTTGGCCTCGATCGGCAGGTGGCAGCCGGCGCAGCTCGTGGTCCAGGACAGGTGGCAGGTGAAGCACGCCATCTTGTCGTTGGAATGGGCGAGCTCGGATTCGGGGACCCCCGGTCCCCATTTCATCGAGGTGCCCAGCGACATGAGCTTCGCCCGCGCAGCGCGCGGATTGTATTCGGGCTTCGACGGATCGACCGTGTCCTTGACGAGCTTCACCTCCCATTCGAGGTTGGGATAGAGCGCCGAGCGCTGAAAGAGATGGCCGTCGCGCCATTCGAAGCGCGCGCGCCCGTCGGCCGTGCGCAGGAGCGACAGGTCGTTATAGGGAGCCGGACCCGCCGCCGGGCCGCTCGCATGGAGATCGGGATATTTGGTCGCCGTGCCGTGGCAGTCGGCGCAGGCGATCTCGATCGCCGCCTGGACCTCGTCGTAGATGTGGCCGCTGCCGTGCGCGTCCTGCGCGAAGTGGCAGTCGACGCAATGCATGCCGTATTCGATGTGGACCGATTCGAGATGGACTGCCTTCTCGAATTTCTCCGGGTCGTCGCTCGCAATGATGTTGTTGCGGTCGTCGAGCAGGTTGCCCTTGCGGTCGCGCTTGAAGATCGCGCGGAAGTTCCAGCCGTGGCCGTGATAGTCGGCGAACTGCGTGTCCTTGATCTGCGGATTGAGCTCGCTGTCGTCGGCGGTGAAGTCATAGCTCGCCCAGTTGCCGCGTATGGCGGCGCCCTCGGGATTGCGGTCGAGGATCTTGCGCTGCTCGGCGATCGAGGGGTGCTTCTCGTCCTTGGGCCACATCTGCGGCGCGCCCGTCTCATAGTCCCACATGGTGTAGCCGAGCCACGTGTTCATGAACAGGTTCGGCTGGTGCATGTGGCAGATCATGCATTGCGCGGTCGGGATGGCGTTCGTCATCACGTGGCGCAGCGGATGCGCCGACTCGTTGTGCGGGATGGTCGGATCGACCGACTCGCTCATGCCGCGATTGCCGTACTTGGCATAAGGCCCCGAGGCCTCGACGTTGCGGTTGTTGGCATAGACGACGTGGCATGACGCGCAGCCGGAATTGCGGTAGTCGCCCGGGTTGTCGTTCGTGCCCATGAACCAGGTGAACGGGTCGTTGAGGCGGGTCTTGGTGATGTTGAGGACCGGGATCGACACGCGCAGGCCCGTGCCGGGACCGCGGTTCGATTGATGGAGATCGGGCCGGCCCGGCTCCTCGATGCGCTGCAGCTCGCCGTTCGAATCCGGCAATCCGACCTCGGCGAAGGTGCTGTTGATGTTGCGGCCGCCGCGCTCGAACACCCGGAAGATGTCGGCGGGAGGATAGACCTCCCACGCCGGCAGCGGAAAGATCTGCGCGATGATGCCATGGTCGTGCGTCATCTCCGGCGTCGGCTTCACGGGCGCCATAAGGCTCGCGGGCTTGCCGTCGGGCGTATAGGCCTCGCCGAGGATCGAATGCTTGAACGGGACGATGCCGTTGTTGTAGGACGCCGCGCCCCAGAAATGCGCCGCCGTCGCCATCAGCGAGCGCTCGGCCGCCTGGATGATGCCGAGATGGCACGCGCCGCACGCCTCGCGCGCGACGCGATAGTCGCTCGGATTCTCGAAGCGGATGAATTCCGGCGCCTCGCGATTGAGGAGCGTGTAGCTTTCCTCGGGCTTGGCGGAGGACGGCCAGCGCCATGTCTCGGGATAGCGCGGCTGGACATGCGCCCGTTCCTCGAGGCTGCGATATTGATCGCTCCCCTGCGCCACGACATTGGAGCGCATCACGCCGGCATCGCCGCCGTGGCAATCGGTGCAGCCGAGATTGACGCCGGCGCTCGTGTGCATCGTGCGCGAATCGGTCTCGGTGTGGCAGCTCATGCAGCCGGCGGTCTTCGCCTCCGCCGCGGCGGGGGTCTGCATCGCCGGCGCCGGCGGAGATGCCGCATAGTCGATGTCCTGCGGACTCTCCTCCTCGGCGGCGCGGCCAATTCCCGAGGCGAGAAGCCCGACCGCCAGAACCGCCGCCATGATCGCCCGGGCTGCCATGTCTCAATATGTCAGGATGACGTTGAAAAGAGCAGAATAAAGGAAGTTCCCGCCGGAGAACGGCGAGACGTTGCCGGTCTGATAGAGCGCGTTCAATCCCGCGCGCGGCACGAGCGTCGCGGCCGAGGCGCGCAGCACGACGTTCTGCGAATTGAGCGGGCGGTACGTGACCGCGACCGACAGGTCCCAGCCGATCTCGTCGGAGATGTTCGCCTGGTGGCGCAGCAGCTCGAGCGTCGCCGTGTTGACGAAGCGCAGGTAGTTGGCGTTCCCGGAAATGCGCAGCTCGGGCAGGATGTCGAAATCGGCGCCGACGCCGCCAAGCATGAGGCCGGGATTGGTGAAGTTCGACTGCCCCTCGTTCTTCGACGAGCGCAGATCGGCCAGGACGCCGTTCGGCTGCGACAATCCGAGCCCGCCGCCGCCGATCAAGGGAATGCCCTGCCGGATCCAGTAGCTCGAATCCGCGCCGGCGAATTGCGGGTTCTCGAAGATCGCGTCGAAGCCGGTGGCGCGGCCGCCCTGCGGGTTGCCGTCGCCGCTCTGGTACAAGAGCGACCCGCGCACGCGGACCCAGTCGAAATCGACCGACGGCTCGGCCGCGAAGAAGTAGCCGTCGATATATTGCGGCGACTTGAACGGCGACGGGCTGAACGGGTTGTTGTCCTGGTGGCCGAACTGCCAGTAGGTCGAGACCGTCAGGTTCAGGCGGCCGAAATGCCCGTCGCCGTTGTAGCCCAGGTAGTTCACATCGTAGTTGTACCCGGCGAAGTTGCCGATCGGCAGCGGCCGGACGAGGAAATTGTTGTTGTCGTAATAGACCTCGCCGCCTTCGTGGTTGGCGTTGCGGATATAGGTCACCTGCGACGTGAACCCCTGCGTCGGCATGTCCTGGCGATAGAGATTGGCGACGAACACATCGTCCTTGCGGAGCTGCTTCTCGATGTCGTTGAGGCCGCTGTTGGTGTCCTTCTCGAGGCGGCGGAAATAGGCCAGGTTGTATTGCCAGCGGTTGTTGTCGCGATTGCCGAAGAGGCGAACGCCGAGCTGGTTGTCCTGGAACAGGAACCCGCGGAAGTCGGTCGAGAACGGCTGGATGCCGACGCGGATCGAATTGAAATCGTAGCGCTCCGACACGTTGCGGATGTGGTAGTCGGCGAACGCCTCCTGGAGCGCCGGGAAGGAATCGTCGCGCGTCAGGCCGTACGACGGATCGGCATTGACGACGCCGTGCTCCTCCACATCCGTGTGATTGAAATTGAAGGCGGGGGTGACGCGGAACTCGATCTCGGGCGGCTTATAGGCGGTGTCGCCCTTGAAGAGATCGAGATTGATGAGCGTCGTATTGGTCACCAGCGTGCGGCCATAGCGGCCGAACACGCTGTTCTCGCCCTGCTGCGCGGCTTGCTGGAACGACACCGGCGTCGGAACGCGCGCCGGCTCGTACAGGATGTCGTCGATGAGGCCGAGGCTGAAGAACCAGTCCGGGCCGAAGATCGGCTTGTCGCCCTTCAGGCTGTTGGTGTTGTACGGGTCGAACATGTTCTCGCGCCGCCCCAGCGCGTCAAGGATGCGCCAGCGGTCGGGGACGGGGATGAACATGTCGCTCGTCGTCGGCTGCGGCGGCGGCACGGCGGTGGGATTGCCGAGCTCGGGCGGCGGCACCGGCGCGGGAGCCTGGCCCGGAATGCGGCCCTCGTTCTGCGCTTGCTGCTCGTCGGCCGGATCGTCGGCGCGCGCGGCGAGCTGGGTGCCAAGACACGCGGCAAGCGCCAGCACCAGCGCCGCCGCGCTCCGGCGGCGTCGAGGCAGCAGCGCGTCTGCCGCCAGTGCCGTCACGACCCGCATGTCGATGCCACGCGCGACGTGATGTAAGGCGATTGCGGGCATTGGACGTAGCGCGGCGTGAAGGTTCCGCCGCCCGGATTGGGAATGGACACGACCCCTGCGATGCCCGGCGTCGTGTCGGAGAGACCGGAATCGGGACGGAAGGCGGCGGGCGCGTTGAACAGGGTCTCCGCCCCGACAAGCGTGGTCCCGACCGGCGCGACGGCGATGTTCGCCAGATCGCCTTGCACCCCGATATAGGCGATGAGCGCATCCTGCAGGATGCCGTCGCCCGAGATGCCGATCGCGCCGACGATCTCGTTGTTGCCGCGATAGATCGGGAAGCCGCCGGAGAAGATCTGCAGCCCGTTGGCGATCTGCGTCACCTTGACGGCACCGGGGCCGACCGCCGTGCCCACGCTGCCGCGCTCGGTCGAGACATTGAGCGGCAGCCCGACATTGGTGCCGCAACCCGAGGCAGGTACCGCGCCCGCGGTCAGGAACGTCGCGAGATCCGGCTTGACGAGGTCGATCTGAAGCCCGTCCGAGAACGGGCTCCACTGGCCCGCCGTCCCGGGCGCGAGGAATGGCAGGCTCAGCGGCCCGTTGCCGTGTCCTTCGTCGCCATCGGGCATGTAGGGCCGCGCCAGCGCGCCGATCGCGAGTTCGGAGAAGGCGATGCTGCGATTGAACAGCGGCGGAGTGTCGACGGTTACGGCCTGGGCATTCATGTAATAGGCGAAGCCGTTCGACGGGCTGCTCGCGGCGGCGCCGGGCAGCGCGCTTATTTCGGTGAAGGCGTTCTTGGGGTCGCCGGCGCTGCGCGAGAAGAACACCGCCGAGCGCGCCTTCTGCAGCGCCACGTCGGTGCCGAAGACCGGGGCATCCGGAGACCGGCCGATCGCCAGGATGTTGCCGTCGAGATCGACCACGGCGACCGTCACCTGCGCCGCGGAGTTGGTCGGGATGCGGATACCGGCGCGCGCCTGGTTCGCGACGGCGAGCGCGTTCGCGACCAGCACCTGCGCCTCGGCCGCCGTGATCTGCGCCCCGTCCCCGCTCGGCAAGGCCGCGCCGGCCACGGTCGGCGGATAACGCGGCACATTCGCGGCATCGACCAGCACATAGGTGTTGCTTCCCGGATATGACGGCGCCCCGACAGTGCTGTCGGGCACGATCCCGGAAGCGGGCGTGCCGAGTTTCACCCCGTCATAGAAGGGTGGATTGGCGCCTCCGCCATTGAACCTGAAGAACCCGGGCACCACGGTCGGCGTTATGACGCCGCCGCCGCCGAAGACGCTCGGCACAGACGCGACGATGGTCGCGCCGACATAATTGAGGAACGTCCCGCCGATCGAGATGTTGCTCGCCTCGATCACTGGGGGCGGCGCGAAGCCGATCTGCCCGGCAAGCGCGATCGCTTCATCGGTGCTGTCGGCAAGCGTGCGGGTGGTGTTGATGGAGTAGGACGCGGTGCTCATCACGCCGATGCCGCCGACGAGCACGCCATTCATGTAGAGCGGCATGCCGCCCGGGTCGGCGGACAGCCCGAGCGGCGAGCGGTGCGGCCCGTTGGTGACGCCGCCATCGACCGCCGCCGTTCCCGATATGGTGCTCAGATCCGAGCACACGAGCTGGCTGAACTGCACGCCGAACAGCGGGCCGCCGGGCATGAAATTGATGCCGACCGGAAAGTTCTCCTGGATGATCTGGTTCGCCGTGCGCGTCGAGAAGGCATTGCCGCCGGATGAGAGATAGGCCCCGGTGATCGCCTTCGAGATCGCCGCCGCGGCGGTCGGCACGTGGATTTTCTCGAGCCCGCCCGTGGTCGTGTCCGGCGAGGTGATGGTCGCGCACGGGGCCGCCGCGCAGGTCGCGGTGACGCCGGCGTCGGGAAATGCCACGCCCGTGACATCGACCCGCGCGACGCCGAGCACGTTGCCGACGCGGTCGACGACCGCGACGATCGCCGGCGCCCCGCGCAGCACCGCTTCGTTGGCGGCCTGATTGATGATCGCGCCCACCTGCACCGCGGTGAGATTCTGCGTCGTCTGGTCAGGCACCACGTAATTGTCGCCCGGCGATCCGCCCCCGCCGCCGCCGCCGCCGCAATCGCCGGGCGCCATGCACAGCACCGACAGCACCGCCATCGCGGCCTTGAACCACGGCGTCGACACGAGCCTTCGCGGGAAATTCTCGCTCATGGGACCCCCGTCTCGCGCACGACGCATCATTGGGCGGCGTTCGCAGTCTTCATCTTGCCGAACTCCGGACGATGAAAGATGTGGCACGAGGTGCAGGTGGACTGGGCCTTGAGGGTGGCGCGCTCGGAGCCGTGGCAGGAAACGCACTCTTCGATGCCGGGCACGAGGACGTTGGCACTCTTCTCGGAATGGCGCGAATCATGGCAGTCGCCGCAGTCAAGCGCCTGATGCTTGGCGTGGTCGAACCGCGCTTCGGGCAGAAGACGGGTCAGCAGCACCACCGGCGCCACCGTGAAATTGCCGCCGCTCTGCCCGGTGACGTGGCAATAGCTGCAGCCGCGCTTCGGGTCGAAGATGATGCCCATGGCGTCCTTCGCGCGCGCTTGCGCCCAACTCAGCGCATCGCGGCGCTCGGTCTCGGTCGGGGTCTCGGGCGTTCCGACGGGCCGCCGCACGAAGGCGGGTGCGTCCGGATCCTGCACGCCGCCTTCAAGCGCCATGCGCGCGTAGAAATCCTGGACGGCGGCGGTGACGCCGGCGGCGTCGCCATGCGGCACCTCGCGCCACGGCAGATCGGCGTCGAACTTGAGGTCGTGGCAGGAATGGCACTGACCCTCGAACGTGATCGGCTGGAACCCCTGCCCGCTCGGCTCCGGCACGTGGCAATCGGCACACACCATGACCTTGTGCCCCTGCGGCGTCAGGAACCCGGTCTCGATCAGGTGCGCCGCATGCGAGAAGACGAGATTGGAGCGATCCTGCGGCGGCGCCTTCGCGTCGAGCGGCACGCGCGCGAAGCGCGGCACAGCGGCGTCGGCGACGACGGTCGCGCGGAACTGCGGATGGCCGGCGGGAAAGCTGCTCACATTCTCGATGCCGGCCTTGGGGGCCGTATCGGTGAGGTTGGCATGACAGTCGACGCACAGCGCCTCGGCCCTGATGACGAGCGCGTGGACGCCGCGGTGTTCCTCGTGGCACTCGGCGCAGCGCGTGCCCTCGAGGTCGTGGCGCGTGCGTCCGAGTTCGGCGCCGGCCTCGAGGTGATTGCCGATATTGGCATGGCAGGATACGCACGCGGCATCGGGCACGCTCGAGAAAGCGGCGCGATGGCAGGTGCCGCAATCCTGCGCGAAGAAGCGATGCGGGTTCGAGATGTCGCCGGCGTTCCAGGACAGGTTGATGTAGGTAACGAAGCTGGTGCTGGGCACCTGTTTGCTTGACGTGATGACATTGCCGAACGGATAGACGGCGATCGGCAGCGCCAATCCCACGATCGCGAAGAGCGCGAACAGGAGCCACGACCAGCGGCGCCGGCTCCAGCCGGCTTGATCGAGGCCGATCCGGCTTTGCGACATGAGCCGTTCGAGCGCGTCGCCCAGCGGCTGCACCAGCTCGATGGTAAGCGCCGCGTCGAAACCCTGCGGCGGCTCGGCCATCACGATCTCATAGGGGCCGACGCTGATCTTGTCGTTGGGGCGAACGGTGGCGCTCGCCGCGCTCGAGCCGTTGAAGCGCAAGAACTCGTCCGCCGCGCGCTCGATGGAAAGGCCGCCCTCGCGCTCGCTCAACACGGCGGCATGCAATCCGACGCGGATGTCCGAGAGCTGAATCTCGTTGTCCGTGCCGCGTCCGAACCGGATCGCTTCGCCGCTCACGGTCTGCGACCGGCGCATGATCGCGTCGGGACCGCGGCGAGTGAGGAAGGTTACCTCAACCTGCATCGGCCCGGACCTCGGCGGAAATGTTCGGCTCGTTCACAACATGCTCACGGGGAGGCTCGGTGGTGGCACACGCCCTCAATAGAGGAAAAAAACCGAAACGACATGGGCGAGAAGCGCCGCCAGCAGCCCGAAGGACAGCGGCACATGAAAATAGAGCCAGACGTCCATGATCGCCTTGTAGCTGAGGTCGCGCCGCGCGCGCCCGAGAAGCTGGGCCTTCTCGTCGAGCAGCACGCGGACCTGGCGATAGGCGTCCTGTTGTTCGGGCGGGCAACGCGCGGCGATCTCGTCGACGCCGGAAAGCGCCCGCATCGTGGTGCAGCCGGGATATTCTCCGGTGATCTGCTGCCAGGCCGAGCCGCCGATCTCGGTGCGCTCGGTCGCATCGCGGACGAGGTGTGCCGTCGCGTCGTCGACCGTCATCGCGCTCATGCGCAGGTTCTCGTTGAGGACCGCGATGCGCGCCAGCATCTGCGGCATCGAGATGCCGCCGCGATTATCCGTCATCAGGCGCGGATAATGGACGTAGCAGTAGATGCCGAAGGCGCCGCTCGCAATGACGAGGCACATCAGCGCATAGGCCGCGGTGTGGATGTTCCAGCCGAAATGGAACCCGGTATGGAGCGTCGCGACGACGAGGAGCGCGAGACCGAGATAGACATGCGCCGACAGCCATCCTTCGAGCTTGCCCTGGCTCGCCGCGTAGGAGCGCTTGCGATAGCCGAACCAGAGCAGCCACAGGATGAGGAGCGCGCCCGCGGTGCCGAGCGTGTAGCCCGCCCAGGTGCCGCCGTAACGCTCGCCGAGCGGCACGTCGGCGAGATAGAGCACGATCGACAGGACCACGACCCCGGCCGCGATCTTGAGGAAAAGAAAGCGCCGGTACTGGAGAAACGGCGTGTGCCGGTCCTCCTCGTGCGCCGGACGTGCGACCGCTTCCTCGGCCGCCCGCGCATGCGCCCGCATCACGCGCCTCCCCGGATGACGCCGATGAACTGCTCCGGATTGACGCGGATCGCGGCGCCGGTGGGACAAGCCCTGACGCAGGACGGCCCGCCCTCGATGCCCTTGCACATGTCGCACTTGACCGCGTGCTTGCCGCCGGTGCGCCTGGCGAGTGCGTCGGGCGACTTGTCCTCGCCGGGCCCCGCGCCGCGGCCGAACAGGAGCCAGGAGAGGAGGCTCGGCTTTTCCGCCGGCACGGCCGCCATCTGGATGACGCCGTAGGGACAGTTGCGCTCGCAGTTGCCGCAGCCGATGCATTTGTCGTCGATGAAGACCTCGCCGTTGGGCGCGCGGTGGATCGCGTCCGCCGGACAGTCCTTCATGCAATGCGGATGCTCGCAGTGGCGGCACGAGGTGGGCACGTGGGTCGTATTGAAGGTCGGCCCTGCCTCGCGGTTCAGTCGGCTCACGCCGTGATGCGTCTCGGCGCAGGCCTTCTCGCAATTATCGCAGCGCACGCACAGCGATTCGTCGATCAGCAGCACGTCGGTCGCCTCGCCGAGCCCCTGCCGGATCAGGAACTCGATGAGGCCGCCCTGCGGCACGCCGAGCTCCATCCGGTGCTGCTCCATCATGCGGTGCTCGAGCCGGTCCTCGACCTGCCGGCGCAGCTCGGGCGCATGATCGAGGAGCGCGCGGAAGGCGGCGCTGTCGATTCGGATCGCCTCGCAGGCGACGGCGGCGCGCACCGTGGCCGAGCGCTTCGACTTGGTCAGCATCGCCATCTCGCCGACGTAATTGCCGGCCGGGAGATAGCTCAGCACGATGTCCTTGGTGCCGATCTTGCGCGAGACCGTCACCGAGCCCTTGCGGATGATATAGACCTGATCGTCCTCGCCGCCCTCTTCGATCAGCGTGTCGTTCGGCTTGAACTCGACCACCTTGGCGCTGGCGAGCACCTCGTGCATGTGCTGCTCGTCGATGCCGGGTGCGAGATAGGTCTTGATCTGCCGGATGACCGCGTCGCGGTCGATCACCTGTTTGATCTCGGGCACCGAGCGGACCAGCTTCACCATCGTGTTGCGGTCCACTTCGAGGAGCAGCGCGGGCTCGGTCGCGACCGTGGTCGCGGTGCGGCGGCGCCCCGAGATGAGGCCCATCTCGCCGAAGAATTGGCCGCGCCCGAGCTTCACCATCTCGGCGGGATTTTCCGGGTTGATCTGGACGCCGACCTCGCCGTCGAGCACCGAAAAGAGCGAATTCGTGTAATCGTTCCGCTTGAACACCACCTCGCCCGGCAGCTTCGAATGAAGATCGGAATGCAGCAGGAACTCGCGGATCTGCAGCGAGGTGAGCGAGCGGTAGAGCGGCAGCCGCTCGCGGATCGCCGTCACCAGCTCGGTCACCGACATGGCGACGCGCGCCTGGTTCAGCTTGTCCTGGAGCAGCGGCTCGTCGGCCGGCGGAATGTTGTTGCCGAGGATGTACTCCACCACCTCGTAGCCCTGGTTGAGGCAGTGCTTGATGAGCGGATAGCCCGCGAGCGCGCCGATGATATAGAGGCCCGGAATCTCGGACTCGTACGTGTCGGAGACGTGCGGATAGGCCGTCGGGCTGTCGCTCGGGAACTTGATGCCGCAGGAACTCGACGAACTTGCGCGGCGGCAGCGCGCCGATGCGAGCGATGATGCGGTTGCACTTGACGCGCGCTTCGCCGTCCTGGGTGTCGATCACGAGCGCCCCCGGCTCGACCGCCTTGGGCTCGGAATTGATGAAGGCGGTGATGTTCCCCTTGTTGATCGCGGCCTGGATCAGGGCGGCATTGGCCGGCTTCGCGTACGGGTAGTCGGCGACGCGATTGATGATCGTGACGTTGTTGTTGGCGGCGAGCGCGAGCGCGTTCTCGATCCCGGCGTCGCCGGTGCCGATGACGATGATCTCCTCGCCGTGATATTCGTCGGGATCGTCGAGCTGGTACTGAACGAACGGCTGCTCCGCGCCGGGAATGCCAAGCTTGCGCAGATTGCCCTGGACCCCGATCGACAGCACGACATGCTCGGCGGTGAGCGTCTCGCCGCCGGCAAGGCCGATCGCGAAATTGCCGCGCTCGCCCTTGATCGAGGTGACTTCGGCGTTGAGGCGAATGTTGGCCTTGGCGCCTTCGACACCCTTCGTCCAGGCGTCGATCACCTCCTCGCGCGCGCTTTCCGTGAAGCCCAGTTCGCTGCGCAGGGGCAGGAACTCGGGCGTCGCCATCACGTGCTTGTGCTTCTGATACTTGAAAATCGTGTCGTTGGTGTGACCGGTCCGCTCGAGCAGGATGTGCGTTCGCCCGTTCTTGGCGGCGCGCGCAGCCGCGCTCAAGCCGGCGGGACCCGACCCGACGATCGCGATCGAAAAATCTACGGCCACTTACCCCCCGCGAATTTCCCCGCGGCGCCCCCGCAGCTTTGCGCGCCGCTTGTCGTCATGCAATACCAGATCGGCAGCTTAGACAATAGCGTTCCTCGCTTGGGCGCGGTTTCGCCGCATTGCTGCGGCGGCCTCAATCGACCCCCACCGCGTGGCCCAGCGCCTCCCCGATCGGCAGGCGCACGACGGCGTCGGCAAGGGGATCGAGATGGGTCGGATCGCGGTTCACGATCGCCAGCGCCGCGCCCATGCGCTTTGCCGTTTCCGGAAAGGATGCCGCCGGATAGACGACGAGCGAGGATCCGATCGCGATGAACAGGTCGGCGGCCCGCGTCGCGGCTTCAGCGCGCAGCATCGCCTCGGCCGGCATGGCCTGGCCGAACGAGATGGTCGCCGTCTTGACGAGCCCGCCGCACCGGCCGCAGCGGGGTGCCATGCCGTCCGCCTCGAATTGCGCCCGCAGGTCCGCGATCTCGTAGCGTTCGGCGCAATCGAGGCAGTGCGCGTAGGTGGTATTGCCATGCAGCTCGACGACCTGCGCCGGAGCGATGCCGGCCGCCTGGTGCAGGCCGTCGATGTTCTGCGTGATGATTGTCTCGACCTTGCCGCGCCGCACGAGCTCGGCCACCGCGCGGTGGCCGCGGTTCGGCTGGGCGCGGCGAAAGAGCGCGTCACTCTCGAATTGGCGGCGCCACGCTTCGCACCGCACCGTTTCCGAGGCGAGAAAGCTGTCATAGTCGATCGGCACCTGCTTGGTCCAAAGCCCGCCCGGACTGCGGAAATCGGGAATGCCGGACTCGGTGCTGATTCCGGCGCCGGTGAAAACAACGGCCCGGCGCGCTACCGCGATGAGGCGCGCCAGCGCCTCGACCGAATCGGCGGATGCGGCATGGGCCTCGTCCGTCATGGCGACCCGCCTGCGAGACTTTCCGCGCGGCTGACGAGCCCCATGCTGCCGGCCGTGTTGGCGACGGCAGCGAGGCAATAGGCGGCGCGCGCCGGCGGCAGCCATACGAGAAATCGCGTGACATAGCGGCCGCCTTCGGTCTCGGGCAGCTTCTGCGCATCGAGCCTGACGATGTTGGCACCGGACTGCGCAAAGATTTCGGCAAGCCGCGCGATGAGGCCGAGCTGGTCGCCGCCCTCGACCTCGACCCGATGGGTGATCCGGCCGGTCGGGCCCGGCACCGGGTCGAACGGATAGGCCACGACGCGCACCTCGGCGCGGTCGAGCTCGGCGAGATTTTGCAGGCCCTGCTCGAGATTTTCCGGCGCAAGTCCGGCCGGCAATTCGCAGATCGCGGTGAACTCGGCGCCCTTGCCGAGCACGGCGAAGGTCGTGTCGCGCAGGTTGATGCCCTGCGTGAACATATGGTCGGCGATGGCAGCGACGAGGCCGATCCGATCGCGGCACAGAATCGACACGAGCGCGACCGCTTGCATCGCCCCCTACCAGTTTCGCGTCGGCTGCGTGGCGTCGAGCGCACTCTTGATCTCGTCCATATGCGCGATCGCATACTGGTAGGAGTCTTCCATGGTCTTGCCGAGACCGCGCCAGTCGAGGAGGCCGATCGCGCCGAGAGTTGGCTTCAGCAGCACGTCCGGCTTGAACCGCGCCGAGCCGTAGGTCGCCGCCGCGTTGATGGTCGCGACCCGCCACAGCACCTGGAAGATCGAAGGGCCTTGCGGCGCCGAGCGCCAGCCGAAGACGCGCGACTTCGGTTCCTTGCTCGCGGTGAAGGGCGTGTCGGAATGGATGTTGACAGCGATGATGGGCCCGCGGCCGATCTGGCGCATCACGTTGACCGGCATGTTGTTGATGATGCCGCCGTCGACATAGATCTCGCCATTGTCGATGAGCGGCGGAAATATCCCGGGAATCGAGATCGAGGCGCGGATCCAGGTCGCAAGCCTGCCGTGGTCGTGAATCGCCGGACCGCCCTTCGTCAGGTTGGCCGAGAGACAGAAGAACCCCAGCGGCAGGTCCTCGATGTCCAGTCCGCCGAACCATTTCTCGAGCCATTGCCCGATGCGCCGCCCGGAAAGGAGTGCCACGGTGGGAATGGTGAAATCGGTGAGCGGGCTGCGGCCGCTGAAGGTGTCCTCGTAGCACTGCAGCATCTTCTCGCGCGTCCACTCGCCGGCCACCATGCCCGCGACGATCGAGCCGATGCTCGTGCCGCCGACGATGTCGATCGGAACGCCATGCTCGCGGAGCGCCCAGATGATGCCGTAATGCGCGACGCCGCGCGCGCCGCCGCCGGCCAGAACGAGCCCGATCGCACGGCCGGTCATCATCCGCGCCAGGCGCTCGATGTCGGCGTCGCTGCGGATGTGGTGGTGCATCTTGACTTCGTGCAGCGCGAGCCAGCCCGCGGTGCCCTTGATCGCGGCGTCCTTCTCCCAGACGAGCGCAAGATCGACCGGCCGGATCGTCTCGGGCGTGCTGTCGAAGCGGAGCGCCTCGAACGGTTGCGGCGATTGGCCGCCGCGCGCCACCAGGAGCAGCGAATCGGCCTGCCGCAGGCACAATTGCGTCCACGGCGTGGGGCCCGGCTCGGCGACGTAGACGACGAGATTGTGCCCCGCCTCCAGCTCGCGGAACCAGTCGAGCGACCGGCCCATCGCGATCTGGCGCGTGACGCACACGACCGAATGGTATTTCGCGAGATTGGCGACGAGCTTCTTCGCGAACGAATCGACGTCGAGCTCCGGATCGCTCGGGATGATCGAGAGCGAACGCTCGAACGACTTCGGCTGCCGGTCGCTTTGCGCCGCGCGGAGTTGGCTGATCAGGGTCTGCGTGATGGCGAGGAGCGCGGCCGGATGCCGTTCGGCGAAGGCGTCCCATTCCTTCTTGGCGATCGCCAGCACCTCGGCGTCCCTGAGGCAGCGCACGGTCGCCGAGCGCGGCTCGCCGCTGATGAGGCCCATCTCGCCGACGGTTTCGCCCGCGCCGATTCGCCCGACGAAGCGCTCGCCCCCGGCGTCGCTCTCGACGTAGACGCCGAGCCCGCCGCTCACGATGATGAACAGCTCGTCGGAGGGATCGCCCTGCCGGATCAGAGTCTTGCCGCCGAGCGCCGTGAACCAAGTAAAACTGTCAGCGATTTCGGCGAGTTGTTCTTCCGCCAAATAGGAAAACGGCGCGACTTTCGAGATAAGCGCGACCCATTGAGTCTCGACCGTTTCACGCGACATGCGTTCAGAGCCCGACCGCCATTTTCGCGTGCCCCCGTTTCCCTAGTCTCATCCCGAGTCGCACGTTAACGATATCACAGCGCGCTTTCACCGCTCAAGCACGGCTGCCCGACGGGCCGTTTCGGCGGAGCCTCTCAGCGTGCGCCGAAGAGCCGGATTCCGCAACGATATCAATGGTTGCAAGGCCGGCAATAAAGATTTACGCATTATTGACATCGGCCTCTTTCAGTGCAATTCTCGCGTTTGGGGGACCGATGCGATTGGGGGGTTCTTTCCGAAGTCTTCCAAACCACGCCTCCAGCGGACTGAGCACAATAAGGGAGATTTCACCGATGGCGCGAAGTCTTGCCGCTTCTGACTAGCATCGCCGCAGTTGTTGCCATGGCCTATGTGGTGCCGGCGTATGCGGCCGGCCCGTACGACGGCAATTGGGTCCTCGATGCACCGCCGGCTGGCGGCGCGATCGGGTCCGAAGGCCAATATACCTGCCCGGCGATCCGTATTCCCTTCACCGTTGCCGATGGCAAAGTGGTGGGCGATCTGCACCGCACGGCGGATGGCGCCGTCGTGTCGGGCAAGGCGTCCAATTCGTCGCCCCTCAGCGGTGCGGTTGGAGCCGACGGATCGGCCTCCGTCAGTTGGCAGAATTTCCACGTCACCGGCAAGCTGAACGGCAGTGCCGGCTCGGCGAGCTGGGCCGGCGAGTGCGGACCCCGCACCGGCACGATCGTCAAGGTAAAATGATTTGAGAGCCCCCGATCGCGGCACGAGCGGCATCTTCGCCGCTCGTGCCAAAGGGGCGCTCACCTTCACAGCTTCAGGTTCACGGCATAGGCCCGTGCGTTTGTCCAGAGGGCGGCGCAGTGTGGGCCTTTGGCAGTTTTCCGTCTGAGCCATGCGCGAAAATCGGGTCAAGCAGATCTGGGCGGCCGGCGGCACGGTGCTCAACGGCTGGTGCGCCATACCGAGCGGCTTCTCGGCCGAGCTGATGGCCCATCTCGGCTGGGACTCGCTGGTGATCGATGCCCAGCACGGTCTCATCGGCTACTCCGACATGGTGGCGATGCTGCAGGGCATTTCCACCACATCCGTGACGCCGCTCGTACGCGTGCCGTGGAATGATCCCGCCGAGATCATGAAGGCGCTCGACGCCGGCGCCTATGGCGTCATCTGCCCCATGATCAACAGCCGCGCCGAATGCCAGTCCTTCGTCGGCGCCTGCCGTTATGCGCCGAAGGGCTATCGCAGCTCCGGCCCCGTTCGCGCTTCGCTCTATGGCGGCTCCGATTACACCGTCAAGGCAAACGACACGATCGCGGCCCTGGCGATGATCGAGACGCGCGAGGCCCTCGCGGCGCTCGACGCCATCGTCTCGACGCCCGATCTCGACGCGGTCTATGTCGGCCCGTCGGACCTGTCGGTGTCGCTCGGCCTGCCGCATGGGCTCGACCGCAACGAGGACGTGGTTCTCCGCGCGCTCGGCGAGATCCTCGGCGCATGCCGGCGGCACCGCGTCAAGGCCGGCATCCATACCGGCAGCGCGGCTTACGCCAAGCGTATGGTCGAGATGGGCTTCGATTTCGTGACGCTGATGAGCGATGCGCGTTTTCTGACGCTCGCGGGCGGCGAGACCGTGCGCGACATGCGCGCCGCAATCGCGGCGCAGCGGAAGCCGTGACCGATTCCGCGCCGGCCCGGCGCATCGACGTTCATTTCCACATCATCCCGCCGTTCTACCGCGATGCCGCCTACGCCGCGGGCTCCGGGCCGGCGCTCGGGCGCTATCCCGAATGGTCGTCCGACCTCGCGCTCGCGATCATGGACCGAAGCGGCATCGAGATCGCGCTCACCTCGGTCTCCCAGCCGGGCGTGCAATTCGCCTCGCCTGACGACGCGCGCACGCTCGCGCGCCGGTGCAACGAGTACGCGGCCGAGCTTTCGGCGCGCTGGCCGCGCCGCTTCGGTGCGTTCGCGCTGGTGCCGATGCATGAGACGGATGCGGCGCTTGCCGAGATCGCGCACGCCTACGATGCGCTGGGCTTTGCCGGCGTGTGCCTCTTCGCCAGCTACGGTACGAAATTTCTGGGCGACCCGCGCTTCGATCCCGTGCTCGAGGCGCTCGATGCCCGCGACGCCGTCGTGTTCATTCATCCCACATACAATCCGTCGAGCCGGTCGATCGACCTGCCGTGGCCCGGCTTCATGATGGAATTCCTGTTCGACACGACGCGGGCCGCCGTGAACCTGCTCTTCTCGGGCGCGCTCGAGCGGTTCCCGCGCATCCGCTTCATCCTGGCGCATGCCGGCGGGCTCGTTCCCTATTTCTCCTGGCGGCTGTCGGTTTCGCCGATGGTCGATCCGAGGCTGCCGCAATGGCCGCGCGAAAAAGTCTTGGCGGGCTTGCGGCGCTACTGGTACGACACCGCGCTCTCGCCCGGCCCGCAGACCATGGGCTCGCTCGCCACGGTGGCGGCGCCCGACCGCATCCTGTTCGGCAGCGACTGGCCCTTCGCCAATGCCCGCGTCGTGGACGCCGCGCTCGCCGAGCACGAGGCGCCGGGCTTCCTTCCGGCCGCGCAGCGCACCGCCATCGACCGGGAAAACGCGCTCGCCCTTTTCCCGCACTACGCCTGAGCGCGGCTCAGGCGTCGAGCACGAGCTTCGTGCCGCTCTTGAGGCGCGAGACGCAGATGCAGAGCTGTTCGCCCCGCTCGTCCGGCTGGAGATAGTGGTCGCGATGCTCGATCGCGCCGTCGGTCTCGAGCACCGGTAGCGGGCAGAACCCGCATTCGCCGCGGCCGCAATAGAACTGCGCGTGATAGCCTTCGCTGAGCAGGGTCTCGAGGATGCTCGCGTCCGGCGGCACGAAGGCGGTGATGCCCGATTGCCGCAGCTCGACCTCGAAGCCGATATTGGTGCTCGGCACCGGCGGCGGCGGTGGGTCGAAGCTCTGCTGCAGGATCTGCATGCGCGACAGGCCGTTGTCGAGCGCCGAGGCGGCGAGCGCCTTCACCAGCGGCCGCTGGCCGCAGATATAGACTTCCGCGGGGTAACCCAGTTCCGCAAAGACGGCGTCGAGATCGACGTTGCCGCCGTCGAAATGGAAATGCACGCGATCGCCCGCGATGCGGGCAAGCTCGTCGCGGTACGCCATTTCGGCGGGATCGGGTCCGGCGTAATGGAGCTGGAACGGAATGCCGCGCCGCACGAGCACGCGCGTCATGGCATAGATCGGCGCGACGCCGATGCCGCCGGCGACGAGCACGCGGTCCGCTTCGTGCAGATGAAGCTGAAACTCGTTGCGGGGTGCTGCGATCGACAGCGCGGCGCCCACCGCGACCTCGTCGTGGAGATAGCGCGAGCCGCCCCTGCCCTCGGGCTGGCGCTCGATGGCGATGCGATAGCGGTTCGGCGGATCGTCCTCGGTCTCGGTCCCGCCGATGAGCGAATAGGCGCGCGGCTCGATCGCGCGTCCGGCAAGCGCCACATCGACCTCGATGTGCGCGCCGGGCTCCCACGGCGGCAGCGGCGCACCGTCGGCGGATTCCAGCACCAGCTCGCGAATGGACGGCGTGAGCTGCCGCGCCTCCTTCACCACCACCGCGATCGTGCCCATTATCCGTCCTCCTCGCCTGCGCGGATCATAGAGGATTGCGCCGCCCGCGCGAAGCGCCGCTAAAGCTTCTTGAGCGGCGGCGAGGGCGGCTGCGCCGGCTGGATGTCGAACGCGATCGCGGTGAGCGACACGATCGTGAAGTGCCCGACCGCCGCCACAAGCTCGACGAGCACGCCCTGGCCGAGCCGGTCGAGCGCGCGCCGGTACGTGGCGTCGGACAGCGTTCGCCGCTCCAGCAGTTCGCTCGCGACCTGGTAGGCCGCCTCCTCGTCGAGATCGGCGAAGGACGGCATCTTGCCTTCGCCGATCGCGGCGACGGTCGCTTGCGAGAGCCCTGCCTCGAGCGCACGCGGCGCCTGGGCGCTCCACGGATAGTCCGCGCCCCAATGCCGGACCGCGAGCAGCACGCCGAGCATCCTGAGCTTCGGCGGAATGGTCGCTTCGTCGCGGAAATAATCGGACAGCTCGAGGATGCGCGAGCACAATTCCGGCCGCTGGATCCAGGCCGAATACGGCCCGCCGATCTGCGGCCGGCCGATCGACTTCTTCACCCGCTCTGCGACGGCCTTCTGTTCCGCCGACATTTCCGCCGGCACTGTGACGCGCGCCATGGTCCCCTCCAGCTTCTCAATCCTGCCCGGTATGATAGGGTCTCCGCTTCGGACAGGAAATGGCATGGTTCCGTGAGATTGGCGCTCGCACAATTCCCCTCGCCCTTCCTCGCGGCGCCGCAGGTCATTGCGTGCGGCGCGAACGGAAATTGGCACGAATGCGCGCCGCTGCTGCCGGGGACGCGCGACCTGACGCAGGCGCTCGCGGCGCTCGCCGCCCTTAACGCCGCCGGACGCCAGCGGCTCGAGCGCGCGCTCGACGGCGTGGCGAACGGCATCGCCGCCCCGCGCCTGCTGAAGCCGCTCGAGCCGGACGGCAAGATCCTGCTGACCGAGGGATCGGTCGCGCTTGCCCGCTCGAACGACCAGCGTCCGGCGAAGATGGTCGTGGGCTTCTCGAAATTCGCGACTTCGCTCGCCGATCCCGATGCCGCGATCCGCCTGACCGAAGCCGGCGCGCGCTATGACGTCGAGGCGGCGCTCGTCGCCGTGGTGGGAAGGCCGGCGAACCGGCTGTCGCAGAAGGATGCGGCGCGCGCGATCGTCGGCTTCACGCTCATGGCCGAGGTGACGCAGCGCGACATGTTCGAGGCCGAGGCGCGCACCAACAACAGCCTCTTCGCCAAGAACTGCCCGGCCCTCTCGCCGCTCGGGCCTGCAATCTGGATTGCGGGCATCGCAGAGCTCGATCCCGCGGCGGAGGTGACGCTCACGGTCAACGGCGCGGTGCGACAGCGCTTCACGCCGGCAGATTTCGCCCACGGGATCGAAGCCGCGGTTCGCGCGTGGTCGCGCGTTGTGCTGGCGCCCGGCGACATGGTGGCGCTTGGCGCGGCGATCTGCCGGCCGCGGCCCGGCAACGAGGTGGATTCGCCGATTCCGATCGCAGCCGGCGACCGGATCGAGGTGGTCCATCCGCAACTGGGCGTGCTGCGCGCGAGGGTAAGCGCATGAAGTTCGTCACGTTCGCGGCAGACGGGGTCGAACGGTTCGGCGCGCTGGTGAATGATGGCCGCATCCTCGATCTCGAAGGCGCCTCGGCGGCGCGGCTCGCGCGCGAGATGCCGCCAGATCGAGCCATCGTGCTGGCGCACGCTCTGACGCCGCCCGATGCGCGCGACTTCATTGCGACGGGACGAGTGGCGCTCGAAGCCGCCCGGGCGGCACTCGATTTCGCCGAGCACGCGCTCCGCAATGGCGATGCGCCGCAGGGTCCCGGCGGCGAGACCATCCTGTTCGACCCGGCGCGCGTGCACATCCTCGCGCCGGTGCCGCGTCCGCACAAATTCATTGCGGCCGGCAAGAACTATTTCGCGCATCAGCAGGAGATGCAGCAGCGCGCGGCGCCGGCGGGCCCCCAGCTTCCGATCGCGCATGTCCAGTTCGCCTCGACCATCGTCGGGCCGGGCGAGACCGTGCGCTTCCCGAAAGAGACGAAGCACATGGACTACGAGGTCGAGATCGCCGCCGTGATCGGCCGGCCGGCCGTCAATGTCCGCCGCGACGAAGCGCTCTCTTACGTCTTCGGCTACACCATCTTCAACGACATCACCGACCGCGACATGTATCGCGGCGAGAATCGCGAGGGCGGCGGGATCGGCCTCCTCGGCAAGAATTTCGCGGGCTTCGCACCCTTGGGCCCGGTCCTCTGCACGCCGGACGAGATCGGCGATCCGCAAAAGCTGGCCTTGCGCACGCGCGTCAACGGCGAGACGCGCCAGGATTCGAGCGCGGCGCTGATGATGTTCAAGATCGACGAGCAGATCGCGCACTGGTCGCGCATCGGCCTCGAGCCCGGCGACATACTGGGAACCGGCACGCCCGGCGGGGTCGCCGCGGGACGCAAGGCCGATGAAAAACCCTGGTGGCTCAAACGCGGCGATTTGGTCGAATGCGAGATCGAGCGGATCGGCGTTTTGACGACGCACATCGCCTGATATGGAGGAACAGATGAATGACAGCGAACGACGCCTCATCGAGCAGCAGTGCCGCGATCTCGTGGTGGAGCTTTGCCAGCTGAGCGACCATGGCGAACGGGAAAAGGCCGTGGCGTGCTTCACACCGGACGGCACCTGGATCCGCGGCGGCAAGCCCTACACGGGCCGCGCCGAGATGCTGCAATCGTTCCGCGGCTCGCCGACCCAGGTGATCCGCCACCTGACCTCGAACATCCTGATCACGGTGAAGGACGACACCGCGGCCGAGGGCGTGACCTATTACCTTGCCTTCCACAACGACCCGGGCACGGCGCAGCCGAAGCTGCCGCTGCCGCTCGAGCCGCCCTTCAGCCTCGGCGAATGGCATGACAAGTTCGTCCGCACGCCGGAAGGCTGGCGCATTTCCCATCGCGAGGTGCGGCGCTTCTTCCAGCATGCCGGCGGCCATTGACGCCCATGACGCAAGACCCGCGCCGCGCGACCAACCCGCTCTTCAACGACAACCGGCTGAAGCTCGGCACGTTCGGCACCAATGTAAGCAACGGCTGCGCCATCACGCTCGTTGAAGAAGCGTTCCAAACGACGTGGCCCAATACGCTCGCAGCGGCGCGCGAGGCCGACGCGCTCGGACTCGAGGCGCTCGTCCCGGTCGCGCGCTGGAAGGGGTTCGGCGGCAAGTCGAACTTCAACGGCACGAATTTCGAGACCTATACCTGGGCCGCCGGCATCGCCCAGGCGACCGAGCGCACGGCCGTCTTCACCACCTCGCACGTCCCGACGGTCCATCCGATCATGGCCGCGAAGCAGGCGACCACGGTCGATCACGTGAGCGGCGGACGCTTCGCCCTCAACATCGTCTGCGGGTGGTTTGCGCCCGAGCTCGAAATGTTCGGCGCGCCGATCATGGAGCACGACACGCGCTACGACTATGCCGCCGAGTGGATCGAGATCATGAAGCTTCTGTGGACGCGCGAGGAGGAATTCGACTACGAGGGCAAGTTTCTGCGCGTGCGCAAGGGTTTCTCGATGCCGAAGCCGGTCCAGAAACCCTTTCCGCCGCTGATGAATGCGGGATCAAGCGGCAAGGGCCAGCATTTCGCCGCGAAATATGCCGACATGGCGTTCATCACCATTGACAGCGAAGATCTCGAACGGACGCGCGCGCATATCGCGTCCTATCGGCGCCTCGCGCGCGAGGAATACGGGCGCGAGCTGCAGATCTGGTGCAACGCCTATGTCGTGCAGCGCGACACCCAGAAGGACGCCGACGATTATCTCCGCCACTATGTCGTAGAGCAGGGCGACGACGAGGCCGTCGAGACGCTCCTCTCGATTCAACGCGTGCAGCGCCAGCAGCTTTTGCCGCAGCAGCTCGAGCAGCGGAAATTCAACATCAAGGCCGGCTGGGGCGGCTTCCCGCTGGTCGGCACGCCGGACCACATCGTTGACAGCCTGATCGCGGTGTCGGACATCGGCATCGACGGCGTGCTGTTGAACTGGGTGCAGTATGTCGAAGGCATGCGCCTCTGGCGCGCCGCAATCGCGCCGCGGCTCGAGCAGGCGGGATTGCGCCGCCCCGTCGCGTCCGCTTAGCGCGCCGCCTTCTCCTCCATCATCTCGCGCCAGCGCACGGCGTCGATCGGCGGCGAAATAGATCTCGGTGAAGCTGTGCGGCCCGACCCGTCGCAGATCGAGGCTCCTTCGTCGTTGTTCCGTCAGGCGAGCGCCAAGCCGAAGAACCGGTCGGCATTCCGCCACAAAATCTTCTCCTTGTCGGCGTCGGAGATCGCGAGATTCTTGACGATGTTGACATGCTCCGAGGGATCGATCGGCACCGGCCCGTAATCGGTGCCGAGCATGACGCGGTCGGGACCGAACACCTCGACCGCCTCGCGCACATGCGGCGCCCAGATGCCCATCGTGTTGACCGCCAGATGTTCCTTGAGATAGGAGCTGGGCAGGCGCTGGCATCTGATCTTGGCCGCCTCGGGCATGCCGTCGCAGCCGAGCCGCCAGCCGAAATCGAGCCGGCCCATCACCGGCAGCAGACCGCCGCCCATGTGCGCGACGACGATCTTGAGGCGCGGGAAGCGGTCGAACAGGCCGGAGAGGATCATGCGCGCCAAGGCCATCGCCGTATCGAACGGGCGGCCCACGAGCTCGTCGAGCTTGTACTGGTCCATCTGCTGGTCGTGCCCGATCGGCACGCGCACCGGATGGATGAAGATCGGCACCTGCCGCGCCTCGGCGAATTCCCAGAACGGATAGGATTCCTCGGTATCGATGAACTTGCCGTGCCAGCTCGAGCAGATGAGAAGCCCCTTGAATCCAAGCGGCCCGAGGCAGCGCTCGGCTTCGGCGATCTGCCCTTTGTCGAGCGGATTGACCGTGCCCATGCCCCAGGTGTTGTGCGGCGCCTTCGCCACGATCCGCGCCACCTCGTCATTGCCGTATTTGACGACGTTGAGCGCCGGCTTGCTGGTGTAGGGCGTCACCGACTCCGCCATGAACGGGCTCGACATCAGGCGGCGCGTGATGCCGGCCTTGGCGCTCACCTCCTGCTGCAAGTCGAAATCGAGCATCTCGCGATAGCCCACCGCGGGCAGGCCGCGAAAGTTGCTGACCATGTTCCCGCCGACGACTTGACCGCGCATCAGCTCGGCAACCCCGAAGGGATCGTCCCGGGTCGGGATGGTGCAGTGCGTGTGAATATCCACCATGTGCGCCATGGACGGTCTCCCTTTTGCGGCAAGCATACGCTTCCCGGAAGACCGACGGCAATCGCGTGGCTGCTTGCCTGCGTGGCGGCAAGATGGTGGAGTGGGCCAATGCTCTATCGCGGCATGGACAAGGCGGCGCTCGATGCGGCCTACAATATCGGCGCTGCCACGGGGCTCGAACGGCGCGAAAGCATCATCGCCGACTGGACGGCGCGCACCGCCGCCCTCGCCGGGAAAGTCGGCGCGCGCCGCGATCTCCGTTATGGCGACGGTCCGCGCCATCGCCTCGACTTCTATCCATGCGGCCGGCCCGGCGCGCCGACGCTCGTCTTCATTCATGGCGGCTACTGGCAATTCTCGGACAAGGAGAATTACGGCTGCGTCGCCGCCGGGCCGCTCGCGCACGGCATCAATGTGGCACTCCCGGAATACACGCTCGCCCCCGCGATCGGGATCGACGGCATCGTCGCCGAAGTGAGGCGCGCGCTCGCCTGGCTGCACGCCGAGTTGGCCCCGAGCTTCGTCGTCGCCGGACATTCGGCGGGCGGGCACTTGGCCGCGATGACGATGGACGCGCCGGGCGTCATGGGCGTGTTGCCGATCAGCGGCCTCTTCGATCTCGAGCCGATCAGGCTCAGCTATCTCAACGACAAGCTCGGCATGGATGGGGACGCGGCGCTGCGCAACAGCCCGCTCCGGCACATTCCCGCCGCGGCGCCGCCGGTCACGATCGCTGTCGGCGGCAACGAGCTGCCGGAGCTGCGCCGGCATTCGGCCGAGTATCACGAAGCGCTTGCCGCGGCACGGCTCGACGCGCGCCTGATCGTGCTCGAGGGCCACGATCATTTCAGCCTTTTGGAAGAGCTCGCGAGCCCCGAAGGGACGCTCACTTCGGCGGTTCGCGACCTAGTTGCCCGCTGAGGCGCGGCACAGCACCACCAGCGCGTCGAGCACCAGCCCGCCCTTCCCGTCCGGAAGCGCCACGAACGGATTGATGTCGATCGACTGGACCACGTCGCCAAGATCGGCGGCGATCCGGCCAAGCGCCACGAGGGCAGCGACGGTAGCGTCGAAGTCGCAGCGCGGCGCGCCGCGAAATCCCTCGAGAAGTCGCGCGGCGCGCGTGCGGGACAGCAGGTCTCGCGCCTTCGCCATGTCGATGGGCGGCGCGGCAAACGCCACGTCCTTCATCACCTCGAGCAAGAGGCCGCCGCTTCCCGCCATCACCACCGGCCCCATCTCGGGATCGCGGTGAAGGCCGAGCGCCAATTCGACGCCGCCCTCGATCTGCTGCGCGACGAGCATGCCTTCGATCGCGCCGATGCCATGCTCGCGCAGATTCAACTGGATGCGGTGCCAGCCCTCGGAAACCTCATCCTCGCTCCTGAGGCCGAGGATGACACCGCCGACCTCCGATTTGTGCGGGATCGCCTCCGAGATCGCCTTGAGCACGACGGGAAATCCCAGCGCCGCCGCTTCTCGCATCGCTTGCGCTCTTGAGATCGCGAGCGACTCGCGCGGCGCGGCAAGGCCATAAAGACGCAGCAGCGCCTTCGATTCCGCCTCGCCGAGCGTCACCGGCACATCGCGCGCCTTCCCGCGCAACGCCGCCAAGGATGCCGCATCGGGCGGCGAATGCGGCGTCACGGAGGCGCCGCTTCGCACGCGCTCGCCGCGGCGCACAGCCTGGTCGATCGCGCGGAGCGCCTTGCCGGATTCATTGAGGAACGACAGGTGCGGCAGCTCGGCGCGAAGCGCGCGGCTGTATTCGGTATGGCCGTGGCTCAGGACCGAGACGAAGGCGATCGGTTTCTGGGCGCGCGCCGCGACATAGTGTTCGACGCCACGCAGATAGGATTCGGTGCGATCGGCACCAGGCGCGCGCGGCAACTCCTCCTGCAGCAGCAGCATGTCGATATTGGGGTCGCGGTCGAGCGCCTCGACGCAGTGGAGATATGTCTCTCGGCTCGCGAGTACGCCATAGCCGCCATCGAGCGGATTCGAAACCAACGATCCGACCGACAGCAGCTTTCGAAGCCGCGCGTCGGTCTCGGGCGCGAGCGTCGGAAAGACCAGGTTGTTCGCCGCGGCCGCATCGAGCAGCAGCCCGCGATAGGCGCCGGAGAGCGTGATCGCGCCCAATCGCCGGCCCGCGGGCGCAAGCGTGCGCGACAGAAACTCGACGAGCTCGACCGCGTCATCGAGCGATCGCGCGCGGATGACGCCGAGATCGTCGGCCACGGCATCGAACGCCTCGGCGCTTCCGGCGAGCGACCCGGTATGCGCCATGGCCGCCTCTCGGCCGGCCGCCGATTGGCCGAGCTTGTGCACGATCACGGGCTTCCCCGCTTCGTACGCCGCGCGGCAGGCGGCCTTGAACCGGGCGAGATCGGCAATCGCTTCGACATAGCAAAGAATGATCTTTACCTCGGGCTCGGCGGCGAAGAAGGCAATGTAGTCGGCAAGGGTGAGACCGATCTCGTTGCCGCTGGTGATGACGTAGCCGATGCCGTGCCCGCGCTCCTCGAGCACCCACTGCGTGAAGATCATCACCCCGCCGCTTTGTCCGACCATCGCAACCGGCCCCGGCGCGAGGCTGGCGTGGCGGATCTCGGTGAGCGTCGCGAGCCGGCTCCTGGCGCAGATGTTTCCCATGCAGTTGGGACCGGAGACGGCGAGCCCGGTTTCCGCGATGACCGCGGCAAGGGCGCGGCGGCGCGCCTGCCCGTCCGCGTCGTGCGCCTCGCCAAAGCCCGCGGAGAATATCGTTGCGCTGCGCGCCCCCGCCGCAGCGCCGGTGCGAAGCGCCGCTTCGACGCCCGCCGCCGGAATGAGTACGACGAGATGGTCCGGCGGCTCCGGCAAGTCGCGGAAATCCGCATAGCACCGGCCGCCCCAGATCTCGGCGCGGCCGGGATTGACCGGATAGACGGCGCCCTCATAGCCGCAGCGCTTGAGGTTGCGCCACACGCGCTCGGCCCAGCTTCCGGGACGATCGCTTGCGCCGACGATGACGACGTTCCGGGGCGCCGTGAGCGCGCTCACGAGCCGCAGCGAGTTCTCGAGGCCGGGTTCCATGAGGGATGAATTTGCCACGGAATCCTGCAATGCTGAAATAGCGACGTTCGATCAGGGAGAACTCAATGCCCGCCGACAGCAAATACGAGACGATCCTCGTCGAGAAGGAGGACCGCATCGCCTTCGTTATCCTGAACCGGCCCGAAAAGCGCAACGCCATGAGCCCGCAGCTCCATCGCGACATGGATGCGGTCCTGGACGAGCTTGCCGACGATGCCGAGACCGATGTCCTCGTTCTCACCGGCGCGGGCGATGCGTGGTGCGCGGGCCAGGACATTCGCCTGTTCTTCCGCGAGGGCGAAAAGAACCCCGGCGCGATGCGCAAGGCGCGGCAGGCGTCGCACGCCTGGCGCTGGCAGAAGCTTTCGGCATTTCCGAAGCCGACCATCGCCATGATCAACGGCTTCTGCTTTGGCGGCGCGTTCACGCAGGCCTGCGCCTGCGATTTCGCGATCGCGGCCGACGAGGCGGTGTTCGGCCTGTCCGAGGTGAATTGGGGAATTTTGCCGGGCGGCATCGTGTCGTGGAACGTCGCCCAGACCTTGAATTTCCGCGACGGGCTCTATTACGCCATGACCGGCGACAATTTCGACGGCAAGAAGGCGCAGGCGATGGGCTTCGTCAATTTCTCGGTGCCGCGCGCCGAGCTCAAGAAGACGACGGTCGCGCTCGCGAAGAAGCTCCAGGAGAAGAGCCCCGCCGCCATGCGCTACACCAAGGAGGCGATCCGCGCCGTCCGCACCATGAGCGAGGCGCAGGCGGTGGACTACCTCAACGCCAAGAGCGACGCGCTGCGCTTCAACGACCGCGAGAGCGGCCGCGACAAGGGCATGCGGCAATTCCTCGACGAGAAGACCTACCGCCCCGGCTTCACGCAATTCGAGCGGAAGAACAAGGACTGAGCGGGCTCAGTCGTCGCCGCCGGCGGTCTCGAGCTCGCGCTTGCGCTTGGCGATGGCGGCGTCGTCCTTCAGCCCCTCTTCGGAGATGTCGAACCAGTTGCCCTCGGGATCGACGGCGCGGAACTCGGCATAGGGACGGTCGCCGGGCCGCGCCTTCGGCGTCTCGACGCCCCATTGCTCGAGCTTCTTCACGATCTCGGCGCGGTCTTCGATGTTGAAGCCGAAATGGTTGAGGCCGACCGCCGCCTCGCCTTCGAGCCGGTGCGGCAGGATCGCCAGCATGAGATAGCCGTCGCTGAGGAAAAATGCGTTGCGGCCGGCGTGCTTCAGCTCCATGTCGAAGACGCTCATATAGAAATCGGCGACCTTCTTCGGATCCCGTGCGAACAAGGCGAGATGGCGAATCTTCGGCGTGGCCATGCGACCCTCCCGATGTCTGTCGCGCGCACTTTATGGCTGGTACATGCTAATGTCCATCCATGGACCAGATCATCGACACGCACCACCATCTCTGCTCGTCGGCCTATCTCGAACTCGTCAAGCGCAAGACCGGCATGCCGGCCTATGTCGAGCACATCATGCGCACGGCGAGCCCCGAGAAGTCGCTCGAGGACATGGACCGCGGCGGCGTCGGCCGCGCGATCGTGTCGCTGACGACGCCCGGCGTGTGGTTCGGCGAACCGGGCGAAGCGCGCAAGATCGCGCGCGAGGTGAACGAGCATTTCGCCAAGGTCGTGGCCGATCATCCCGGGCGCTACGGCATGTTCGCGGCCGTGCCGCTGCCCGATGTCGAAGGCTCGCTCAAGGAGATCGAATACGCGCTCGATACGCTCAAGGCTGACGGGATCGGGCTCTTCACGAGCTATGGCGAGCGGCATCTCGGAGACCCCGCCTTCGCCCCGGTGTTCGCGGAGCTCAACCGCCGCAAGGCCGTGGTCTATACCCATCCGCGGCGGCCCGATTGCTGCGCGCCGCTTCTGCCCGAGATCTCGGAAGCGATCATCGAGTACGGCACCGATACGACCCGCACGATCGCGAGCCTCGTCTTCAGCGGCACCGCGGCGCGCTGTCCCGACATCCGCTTTCTGTTCTCGCACGCGGGCGGCACGATGCCGTTCCTGATCGGCCGGTTCGTCGGATTGGCGCGCGCGCCGCAATTCGCCGGGCGCATGCCGAACGGCCTCCTGCACGAGCTGCAGCGCTTTTATTACGACCTCGCGCAGGCGGCCAATCCGGGCGCGACCGCGTCGCTCATGAAGCTCGTCAAGATCACCCAGGTCCTGTTCGGCACGGACTACCCCTACGCCACCGCTGCGCAGCATCTCGAAGGGCTGGCGCAGTGCGGCTTCAGCGCCGGCGAGCTGCGCGCGATCCATTACGAGAACGCGGCGCGCATCCTGCCGCGCGTCCGCGCCTAGGCGCGGACGTAGGCACGGTCGCCCGCTGCGGCGATGCCGTTCATGTAAAGCTGCCACACTTGGAGATTGATCTCGCAGGCGTGAACGACGGCGTCCTCCATGCGGTACTGCTCGGCAAAGCGCGCGACCGCCCCCCAGCCGAGGTTCGAGTGCTCGACATCGGCTTCCTCGTGCACCGACCAGAACTGGAGCTGCTCGTCCTTGAGGCCGAACAGCTCGGCCCAGCGCCGCCGCTGCACCCACGACCAGCCATGCTCGCGCTGCGCGCCCTTGCCGTAGCCCGGCACATTGACGCGCTCGGCGCAGGTGTTGGCGACGATGCCCTCGAGCCAGTGCTTGCCGGTCATGAGCCCGTCCCACGCGGCCCACGCGATTTCGGTCGAGGCAATGGGCTTCTCCGCGCGGATCTCGTCGAGCGGAACGCCGATCGCCACGCCCATCTCCTCGATCACCTGCCAGTGCGGCTTGCCGCCGGCGAACTCGTTGTCGGCGATGACCTCCTGGGTGCACGCCTTCAAGATGTTCATGCGCGTGTCCCAGTCGGGGCAGTTGGTCGCGACCCGGAGCTTCAGCACCGAGTTGCGCTGGCGCGTGTTGAGCCGGTGCTGCTTCACGAACATGCGGGCGCGGCCCATCGTCATGTCCTCGGTGAAGAACAGCACCCGTCCGACATGCGCGTTGACCACCTCGTCCATCTTCTTCAGGATGCGATCGGTGTTCATCTTGCCTCCTCAGTCATAGACCGTCTCGGAATAATGCGCGGCGTCCACGATCGCCTCGATCACCGTCGGGCCGTCGGCGCGGAACGCGCGGCGGAGCGCGTCCTCGAGCGCGGCCGGCGTTTCGGCGGCAACCGCGGGTACGCCGAAATAATGCGCCGGCGGCGCGGCCGGGTCGAGAGCGGTGCCGAAATAGGGGTAGGCGCGGCGCTCCTGCTTCACCTTGATGAGGGCGAGCCAATTGTCGTCGAGCACGACGATCGGCAGCGAAATCCCAAGGCGCCGGGCCGTCGCGACCTCCCCGCACGTCATCTGGAAGCAGCCATCGCCGATGATCGCAACGACTTGCAGATCGGGCCGCGCGAGTTTTGCCGCGATCGCGGCGGGCAGGCCGAAACCCATCGACGACCAGTTGTTCGTGACGAGAAAGGTCTTGGGCGCGTGCGTGTCCCATTGCCCCGCGATCTGGTGCGTGTGCGCGCCCACGTCGAAGGCCAGGATGCCGTCCCGCGGCAGGACGCGGCGCACGACGTTGATCGCCTGATGCGGCGCGAAGCGGTTGGTGGAGGGGCGAAGCGCGCCCTGAAACGCGGCCCGGTGCGAAGCGATCTCGTCCGCGCGCCAGTCGTTTGGGATTTCGCCCTCGCCAAGCGCGGCGAGCGAGCGCGCGAGGTGTCCCACCGCCTGGCCCGCGATCCTGACCGAGCCGTCAGTGTCGGCCGGCTCGCTCGCGACATGGAGAAGCGGCACGTTGCCGATCCACGCCTCGTATTCGACCTCGGCGGTGTCGTAGCCCAGTCCCACGATGAGATCGGCGCGCTTCAGCATCGCGCGCTGCACCTGGCGGCACGCGCGCTCGATACAGCCCAAGGACAACGGGTGATCCTCGTCGATCATCCCTTTCGCCATCGCGGTCGTGGCGAACGGCATGCCGTGGCGTTCGATGAAGCGGCGGAGCGCGCCGGCATCCGCAAGGTGCGTCGCGCCGGCGCCGATGACGGCGATGGGCCGCTTTGCCTTGGCGATGATCGCTGCCGCCCTGCGCAAATCATCCTCGCTTGCCGCAGCGGACGGCGCCGGCGCGGAAATGGCGCAGGGCATTTCGGCGGCGGGTGCGAGCGCCACGTCCTCGGGCAGATCGAGATGAACCGGGCCTTGCGGCTCCGAGAGTGCCAGACGAATGGCCTCGGCGACGGTCGCGGCTACGCTCCCCGTGCGCAGCGGCAGGGTTGCCTTCACGATCGGTCTGAAGAGCGCGTGATGGTCGATATGCATCTGGACGCGCCGCCCGAACTGCGCCACCGGCACGTTGCAGGTGATGGCGAGAAGCGGCGAGCGGTCCAAAAAGGCGCAGCCGACGCCGGTCGTGAGGTTGGTCGCGCCCGGCCCATGCGTCGCGATGCAGAGACCGGGGCGGCCGGTCATGCGCCCGGTCACGTCCGCCGCGAACGCGGCCGAGCCCTCGTGCGCCGTCAGCACGAAACGCATGCCGCCCGCGCGCATCGCCTCCATCAGCGGCAGGACATTGCCGCTCGGAATGCCGAATCCGAGCGAAATCCCGCCGGCCTTGAGCATGCTGACGATGAGATCGGCGTTCGATGTCATTGCCGCGATGTTAGGCGGCGGAAAAATGCTCTACAAGCCGCCGGCGGCAGATGGGAGGAGCAGGATGGAGCTGGGCTTGACGGGGCGCCGCGTGCTGGTGACGGGCGGCTCGCAGGGCATCGGCATTGCCGTGGCGCGCGGGTTTTTGGCGGAAGGGTGCAGCGTCACCATCGCCGCGCGCGACATGGGACGGCTCGAGGCGGCGGTGCAAAAACTCGCGCGCGAGGCGCCCGGGCGGATCGCGGGACATGCCACCGACCTGTCGCTCAGCGGCGCGCCCGAGGCGCTCGCCGAAGCGCACGGCGAGTGCGACATCCTCGTCAACAACGCGGGCGCCATTCCGACCGGCGACATCATGGAGATCGACGAGGCGCGCTGGCGCGCCGCGTGGGATCTGAAAGTGTTCGGCTACATCAACCTCACGCGCGCCGTCTATGCGAAGATGCGCGGCAAGGAGCGCAAGGTCATCGTCAACGTCATCGGCACCGGCGCCGAGCGGCCGCAATGGCGCTATGTCTGCGGCAACGCCGCCAACATCGCGCTCAATGGCTTCACCCGGTCCTTGGGCGGGCGCAGCATCGACGACGGCATCCGCGTCGTCGGCGTCAATCCCGGCGCGGTCGACACCGAGCGCTGGCGTGCGATCCACCAGGCGCGCGCCGCCAAAATTCTTGGCGATGCCGCGCGCTGGCAGGAAGTGCTGTCGCGCGACCGGCCGCTTGGCCGCGCGGCCACGCCCGAGGAGATCGCCGACGTTGTCCTGTTCCTCGCGTCCGATCGCGCGAGCTGGATTTGCGGCGAAGTGGTGAATGTCGATGGCGGCGCGCTCTATCGCGACAATTCGTTCTGAGGCGAGGTTTTGGATTATGCGGACGATTGCCGTTATCGTCATGACGTTGGCGCTGGCTGGATGCTTTGCGGCGCAAGGCCGCAATGAGGAGGCCGCCGCCAAGGCCAAGGCAACCTATGCGCAGTGCGAAGAGCTGCGCGGCATCGGCCAGTTGAGGAGCCATGTCGCCGCGGTCGATTGCGCCGTGCGCCCGGTGCTGGCGGCCTATGACGAGGCAGCCTATCCGTTCATGGATCTGATCTATATCTCGATCCAGGCGAGGCGCCTCGGCGCCGCCAATCTCGACGCCGGCGACGTGACTGAAAGCCAGTACCAGCACGATGTGGCAGAGCTCGACGCTCGTCTCGCCGCCGAGGAGAACCGGCGGCGCGAGAGTCAGACCTTCGGCGGCAATGCGCCGCCGGTCGGGGCGGACACCTTCATAAAAGGGTTGCCCGCATTCGCGCCGACCGTGGCCACGGGCCCGCTGCCGCCGCCGGGAAGCTGCCTCTCGCTAGGCGCCATCCGGCCGTGCAAGTGACTGTGCGCTACCCGAGCGGGCCCTGAAAGACCGGGCCGCAATAGGTGTCGGAGAGCGGCGGCAGCGCCTCGGGCCAGTGGCCGTTGTCGATCTTGCGCCGCGATGCGGCGGGGCGCGGGCGGCCGTCCCAGCCGATCTGCTCCATATAATAGTAGAGCTGGATCGCGTGGCCCTCGGGATCGAAAGCGAAGGCCGAATAGTCGAGGCCGGGGAAGAGCTCGGGCGGCAGGTATTTGATCGTGACGCCCTGCTCGCCGAGGAACGCGACCGCGTCCTTCAACTGGCGATAGGAGCCGACCTGCATGCCGTAGGCCATGCACAGCGAATCGGGCCTGAGGCCGAGCGTTTGGCGCAGCGCCATCGGATAGAGCGCGATCGTGTGATGCTCGGTGTTGCAGCGGAAGAAGAGCGCGCGGTGGCCCTGCCACGTAATCTTCTCGGTGAGCGCGAGCCCCATCACCTCGGCATAAAAACGCGCGGCCGCGTCGAGATCGTGCGCAAAAAGCCGGATCGGGCCGTTGCGCACGATGCGGAACGGGCGCGCGAGCCGCACGCCTGCGACGTTGTAACGCGGCTCGCCGAACGGGCGCTGGTGCAAACCCTGGCGCAGATCGAGCCCGCCCTCGATGGCGCCCCGCGCCATCGGGAAATCGGGGTCGGCCGCGCCATCGATGGGCGGCAGCGGATCGCCGTTGGGGCAGATCGGCACCGGCTTCGACACGCCGTCCCAGCCGATCTGATCCATGCCGTAATAGATCTCGTTCGAGATCGCGTCGGCGTCGGTCACGGTGAAGTTCCAGTTGGCGCCGCGCCCGTCGCGCCCGCCCGGCCGCGCGATGCGCACCTGTTGCTCGGAAAGCCAGCGCCGCCCCTCGGTCACCTCGCGCAAGGTCGCGACCTGCCATGCCATGTGGCTGATCCATTCCGTGCCGGGCGCCTTCGGCGCGTTGGCGGCGGCAAAGGCCCAGCGCGGGAACAGCACGACCGAGTGATGATCCGCGCCGACGCGCAGGAAATAGCCGTTCGGGTCCTTGCCCTCGGGGCTCGCGACCTTGAACTGCTGGCCGAAATCGACCGTGTCGGTCATCGGCAGGCCCAGAAGGTCGCTGTAGAAGCGCAGCGCCTTTTCCTGGTCCTCGACATTGAAGCCGAAATGCCCGAGCCGCAGCACGCGGAACGGCCGCGCGAGCCGGATGCCGCCGACATCGTATGTCGCTTCTGCTGTCGCCATGGTGCCCTCCCCTGACCCGCTCGCCTTATACTAGGAGCCGCGCGGCGGGCCTTCCTCAAAAAATTAAGTCATTGAATTTGCAAATGAAAATTGGGTTCGTTCGGTGATTTTGCGGCCGATTGGCTTCGTTTCGTCATTCGCGCGGGCAGCGAAAATTGGTTTCGTTCGGTAAAATCGTGCGGCGCGCGGGCGCGGCCAAATTGGGTTCGTTCGGTAATTCGCGAATTGGCTTCGCTCGGCAAAATCTCCCGCGGCCGGCTTGTACCCTAGCTGCGTACATAGCGCATATGGCGCACCCGCGCGGGCCGGTCAAGGTTTCACGAGTTTGGACGGAGGCGGCATCCATGGCTCAGCCTTGTGCGCGGCGACGAGAGGAGCAGGGATGAGCGAAGCGACCGGGTTCTTCACCGACGGCGAAGCCTACGAGCGGATCATGGGACGCTGGAGCCGGCGCGTGGGCGACCAGTTCCTCGACTGGCTCGCGCCGGCGCGAGGATTGCGCTGGGTCGACGTGGGGTGCGGCAACGGCGCCTTCACCGAAGCGGTCGTCGCCCGCTGCGCTCCGGCCGAAATCGTGGGCATTGATCCGTCGGAGGCGCAGCTCACTTTCGCGCGCACGAGGACCGCGGCGAAGGGCGCCGAGTTTCGCGTCGGAGATGCACAGGGGCTGCCGTTCGCCGACCGGAGCTTCGATGTCGCGGCGATGGCGCTCGTCATCAGCTGGGTGCCCGATCCGATGAAGGCGGTCGCCGAAATGGCGCGCGTGGTGCGGCCCGGGGGCTGCGTCGCAACCTATATGTGGGATGCCGCGACCGGCGGCGGGCCGACGCAGCCGATGAACCTGGCGCTACGCGCCGTGGGCGTCCCGCCGTCAGCGGCGGCGAGCGCCGGCGTGTCGCGGATCGAGACGTTTCGCAGCCTGTGGGAACGGGCCGGACTCTCGGATGTCGAGACGCGAACCATCTCCATCGAGCTGCGCTTCGCCGATTTCGGCGATTATTGGCATTCGCATGCCCAGCCCTCGGGACCCGCGGGAAAGGCGCTTAACTCGCTCTCGCCGGAGATGCAGGACCGGGTGAAGGCGCACTTGCGCGAAAGCCTGCCGCGCGACGCGGCGGGCCGCATCGCCTATGGCGCGCTGGCCAACGCCGTCAAAGGCCGCGTGCCGGGGTGACGCGACGCGGCGGCGCGGCTCAGTGCACCATTTCGCCGCGCGCCATCGCCAGATGATGCGGCTGGTGGTGGCTGCCGCTCACCATGATGCCGATGAAGCCGAGTCCGCGGATGTGCGCCACCTCGTTGGCGTCGCCCGACGTGACCGTGAGGAGAACGCCGTCGTCCAAGGGTTCGGTCTTGGCGGTCCAATGGTTGAGGTGCGTCTCGTCGATCTCGCTTGCGTGCGCGGGAACCATGCGCTGGATCGCGCCGACCGTCCGGCCGGTGCCGGTGACGGCGATCTCGATGCCGCCCTCGACCGGCTTGGCGGCGGCGGCAGCGTCGAGCGTCACCTCATTCATGTCGATGAGATGCTGACGCAAGGCTTCGAGATTGACCTTGGACCAATCTGTCGCGGGGTCGGCTTCGAGGATGTGCACGATCTCCTGCACGGTTCCGAAGGCGTCCTGTCCGGCCATGGTGGGAACGGCTTTGCCCGCCATGCCGGTACGGTCCTGCATGGCGTGCATGTGGGAATTGAAATCCTCGTTCGATTCTGCGCGCAGCGCGGGCACGAGAATGACGAGCGACGCGGTGGCGGCAAGGGCCGCGATGCCGAACCGGCGGCGAAACCTGTTCATGGCTATTGACCTGTGAGAATAGGGGAAACGTGCGCAGGCTACAGGGTGTGCGCAGCGCGGGATATGATCTCGATCATAGAGCCCCGGATTCTCGCAGGACAAATCCGTCCTTCGTCCGCGTCAGCGCGCCCTCTTTCTGCAATGCCGCGAGCGTGCGGTAGAGCGCCTCGTGCGTAATGCCGATCTCGACCGCGAGATCCATCAGCGATCCGGCGAGACGCACGGTCCGGCCATCCGAACCAGCCGCCAAGGCAAAGTGGTGCAGCACCCGTTCGCGCGCCGACCGGATGTTGCGCTGCTCGAGCCGCGCGCGAAGCGTCTGGACCTCGCGCGCGAGGACCGCCAGGAATTGCTCCGCGAGCTTTGGCTCGGCGCGGATCGCCGCGAGCACCTGCCGCTTGCGGAAGACGCGCACCTTCGACCGCACATCGGCCACCGCATCGCAGTGGTAGACCGGCGAAAACAGGGCGGCTTCGGCGAACAGACTGCCGGGGCCGGCGGTGTGAAGGAACACCTTGCGGTGATCGACGGTGTGGCGGACGAGGCGCAGGCGCCCTTCGGTCACGGCGAAGATCGCCGCCGCGGTCTCGCCTTGCCGGAACAGCACCTCGCCCGCGGCAAGGGCGCGCGTCGCGCTGCCCTGTCGGATCGAAGCGGGAAGCCAATCGAGCGCGGGTTCGAGCGCGGGCGCCGCCGGCCGTGCGCTGTGCGCCGGGCTCACCTCTCGCTCTGCGGCTCCGCCGCGGCGTTCTTGCCGGCGATGTAGCCCTGGCAGGTCGCGCGGGCGAGGCCGTGCTGGCTGAAGCCGCCGGCGGATTCGCCGCCGCAATAGAGGCCGGGAATGACGCCGCCGCCCATGTCCATCACCTGGCAGCGCGCGTTGATGCGCAAGCCGGCGCGCGTGTCGTGCACGACCGGCGTCGCCCACGCGGCATAGAAGGGCGGCTTCGCGATCTTGAACTGCGGCGCGGGCTTGTCGAAATCGGGGTCGTTGCCGGCATCGACGAAGGAGTTGTAGCGCGCGACGGTCGCCTCGAGGTTTTCGGGCGGCATTTTGACGCGCTGAAATTTCATCACGATCTTGCGCGCGAGTTCGGCAAGCGTGGGCGCCTCGAAAAAGAAGCCCCGGTCGGTATCGACGTTGGGCTGTTTCGGGTCCCATTTTTCTCGCGCCACCGCATCGGCGTCGAAAATCGCCCAGATCGGCCCGCCGCCATTATGGCCGTCGTCGATTCCGGCCATCGCCGCATTGATGAAGTTCGCGGGCTTGTATTTTATGTCGCTCGCGTTGCGAAAACTGCCATGCTGGTACGGGTCGATCGAATTGTAGTTGTTGCCGAAGAACTGCTCGCCGGTCTCGTCGTAGAAACGCTTGCCCAGCATGTTGACGAGGATCAGGTCCTGCCAGTTCTGGACGCGCAATCCTGACGCGCGGGCACGGTGGAAGACCTGGCTGTCGGGCATCCATTGCAGATTGCGGTAGCCGTACTGGCAGCCGATCATCCCGGCCTTGGTGAGGGTGAGGCCGACCTCGCTCGATTGGTTGGTCAGGCCCCAGAGCGCGGCGCCAACGCCCATTCCGGCAAGCTCGCCGCTCGCGTCCTGGTCGGACCACGGCATGCCGGCAAGGCCGCAATACTCCTCGGTGAGGCGCGGGTCGAACATGCGGCGGAATTCGAGATTCCCGGTCGATCCTCCGGTCGCGATCACGACCGCCTTTTTCGCGCGGATATTGAGCCGCTCGCCCTTCGCTTCGACGGCGATGCCGAGAACGCGGCCGCCGCGCGGCCGCTCGCGGTGGATCGCCACCATGCGGTGCTCGAGCAAGAGCTCGACGCCGGCTTTCTTCGCCGCGACTTCCAAGGGGCGCATCAGGCCGTTTCCGGTCGAATATGTGGCGCGCTGGTCGGGCGCCACCGGCTTCCCGGTTTGCGCCAAGGGCCAGTCCATCGCCGCGCAATGCATCTCGCGCGGCACCGAGTTGCCGACCGAGTTGCCGCCGCGCTCGTCCGGCGCCTTGTCGACGAAGACGACGCCGTGCGATACGAGCCACTCGAAAGTCGCGACGCTGTTATCCGAGAAGGCGCGCACGATCTCGCGGTCGTTGTAGCGGTAGTCGGGAAAGCCGTTGGCGCCCACCACCGACCAGTCGGTGAGGTCGCGGAACTGCAGGTCGGGCGTGTCGGGGATGCCGTATTTCTTCTGCACGCTGGTGCCGCCGCCCAATGGCACGTTGCCGCCGCTCACCATGGCGTGGCCGCCGACGTGGTTCTCGGCCTCGACGACGACGACGCGCGCGCCCGCCTCGCGCGCCACGATCGCCGCCGGCATGCCGCAGGCGCCCGAGCCCACCACCACCACATCGGCGGAGAGATGCCAGGCGATGGGAGAGGAAGTGCTTGTCATCGGCCCGTCCCGTTTCTTGTGCCGCGTGCTTTTACCACGGGCGGCCCAGCGGCGTGAGACCTTGACCAGCGCCTTGGCCCCGACGCCCCGGATCGTCTATAAATCAGGCAGGGGAATGGGGGCCTCGGGCCCGCTTAGGAGGAAGATATGGACGCGACGATCATCCGGGATCCTGCTGCGGATTCGGAATACAGCCAGAGCAAGGTCCTGACCAATGCGCGGCAGCAGGCGATCCGCCGCAAATACGAAGACGTCTTCATCATGGATGTCGACGCGCATCACTACGAAAGCGACTCATACGACGAAATCCTCGAATACGTCGCCAATCCGATCCTGCGCAACGAGATCCGCTATCAGGGCTGGGGCCGCAACGGCGTGATGTCGCCGGACGGGACCTACCAGAACATGGGCGGGCGCATCGCGCGCCTCACCGGCCGCGCGAGCGAAAAGGCGCCCGCCGGCGTCCACCGCGACATCGCGCTGACCAAGCGCTGGATGGACGCGATGGGCATCGACATGATCTGCCTGTTCCCGACGCCGATGCTGACCTTGGGCGCGGTGCCGCGGCGCGAGGTCGAGAACGAGCTCGCCATGGCCTATGGCCGCTGGCTCTGCGACACGGTGCTGGCGCACGAGCCGCGCATCAAATCGATGCTCTATCTGCCGTTCAACGATCCGAAAGCCTCGATCAAGATGGTCGAGGAATTGGGCGACCGGAAGGGCATCATCGGCTTCATGGTGACGGCGCCGCACCGGCGCGGCTGCTACGAGAACGACTACATGCCGCTCTACTCGATGCTGCAGGAGCGCGGACTGCCCTTGGGCTTCCACGGCAGCTTCACCTGGCACGAGCAGACGTTCGCCACCTTCAACCGCTTCATCGTCGTCCATTCGCTGGGCTTCACCTTCTTCAACATGGCGCACATGGCGAATTGGGTTATCAACGCACTGCCCGAGCGGTTCCCCAAGCTGAAGCTGGTGTGGATCGAGAGCGGGCTCGCGTGGCTGCCGTTCCTGATGCAGCGGCTCGACAACGAGTTCATGATGCGCACGTCGGAGGCGCCGGGCCTCAAACGCAAGCCCAGCGAATATATCCGCGAGATGTTCTTCACCTCGCAGCCGATGGAGATGGTCGAGAACCGCGAGATGCTCGAGGCGACCTTCAATATGATCAAGGCCCCGACGCAGCTTCTCTATGCCTCGGACTATCCGCATTGGGACATGGATTTGCCGAGCACGATCTTCGACCAGCCGTTCCTGAGCGAGGACGCAAAGCTCGACATCCTCGGCCGCAACGCGCAAAAGCTCTTCAATATCGAGCCGGTGTGGTCCGAGGAGAAACTCGCGCGGCGCGCCGCCCGCGCCGCGGCCGCGCAATAGGAAAGACCGGGAGGGACGCCCCATGATCAAGACCGACGCGATCGAATACAAGGAAGGTTCGACGGCGTGCGAGGGCTACTTCGCCTATGACGACGCCAAGGCTGGCAAGCGCCCCGGCGTGCTCGTCGTGCACGAGTGGGGCGGGCTCGGCGACTATGTCAAGCAACGCTCGCGCATGTTGGCCGAGCTGGGCTACGTCGCCTTCGGCTGCGATATCTTCGGCAAGGGCGTGCGCGCCACGGAGATGGAGGACTGCGCCAAGATCTCCGAGCCGTTCTACAAGGACCGCACTCTCACCCGCACGCGCGCCAGGGCCGGACTCGACCAGCTCCTGAAGCATCCGCGCGTCGATACCGGCAAGGTCGCGGCGATCGGCTATTGCTTCGGCGGGCTCGTGGCACTCGACGTCGCGCGCGAGCAGATGCCGGTCAGTTGCGTCGTGAGCTTCCACGGCCAGTTCATCACGCCCGCGCCCGCGAAGAAGATCACGGCCAAGGTGCTGGCGCTGCACGGCGCGGTCGATCCGGTCGTGCCGCCGGCGGAAGTGGCCGCGTTCGAGAAAGAGATGGAGGAAGCGGGCGCCGACTGGCAGTTCGTGGCGTATGGCGGGGCGAAGCATACTTTCACCAACTACAACCTGCCGAGGGACCTGCCGGCCTCGCTGCCGTTCGCCTACAACGAGAAAGCCGACAAGCGCTCGTGGCTGGCGATGCAGGATTTCTTCAAAGAGGCTTTTGGGGCGTAAACCTCACGGCACCGGCAGCAAATTCGTCTCGCCGTCGTCGAGCTGCATGTCGAAGGCGCAGAGGAGCGCGGCGGTCGCGGCGTAGTTGCCCATCAGCGACACGAGATCGACGAGCTTCTTCGGCCCGAACAGTTTGAGCGCGCGGGCAAATGTCGCCGACGAAACCTTGCGCGCGCCGAAAACCTCGCGGCCGAACTCGATGATGGTCGCGTCGTCGGGATCGAGGCCGGCGGTGGGGCGGCGGTGCTTGATCGCGTCGATCACGTCTTGCGGCACGCCTTCCTTGCGCGCCTCGGGCTCGTGCGCCGCCCATTCGAAGCGGCTGTCGCAAAGCCGCGCGGTGACGAGGATCGCGACTTCGCGCTGATGCGGCGTGAAGCCCGCCTCGAAGCGCACATACCGGTTCGCCGGCTGCGTCATGAGCGCGAATTTCGGGCTCCACAGCCTGATGCCCGCCGGGCCGTGCAGGCCGCGGATGGTCGGTCCCTTCGGATTGGCGAGCTGGTCGTATTCCGCCCGCGCATCCGCATCGAGATCCTCGCGCTTCGGCAGCGCCAGGCGGAAGCGCGAGTGCGGATCGATGTCCGGGGGAAGCGTCGCCATCGGAACCTCCTAGAGCGCGAAGACGCGCTTTGAATTGAGGTGATAGAGTTTTTGCATGTCGGCGTCGGGCAGATCGAGCGCGTCGATCGCATCGACCGAGGCGCGCGCATCCTCGAACGGCCAGTCGGCGGCGAACAGCACATTGTCGATGCCGATCTGCGCGATCGTCATCTTGAGGGGTGCCGCGAAATTCATGCCGCTCGTCGTGACCACCACGTTGTCGCGGAAATAGTCGCTCGGCTTGCGCTTGAGCTTGGGCGCCGTCCCCGCCATTTCGTGCTCCCAGAAATAGCGGTTGTCGATGCGGTCGAGATGGAAGGGCAGCCCCTCGCCCATGTGGCCGATGACGAGCTTCAAGCGCGGGAAGCGGTCGAACAGTCCGGCGCCGATGAGGCGGATGATGTGCGTCCCCACCTCGGCCGCCCAGGACCAGCCGATCTTGAAGCCCGTGACATCGAACGGGCCGATCATCTGCGGCGAGGGATCGCGCGGATGGATGTAGATGGGTACGCCCATCGCTTCGACCGCCTCGAAGATGGTCCAGAATTTCGGATCGTCGTAATATTCGCCGTTGGCGTGCGAATTGACGATGCCGCCCTTGAGGCCGAGCTTTTTGACGGCGCGTTCGAGCTCGCGGGCGGCGCGCTCGGGATCGCGCGGCGCGTAGGCCGCAAGGCCGGTGATGCGGTCGGGATATTTCTGCGCCGCCTCGGCGAGCCGGTCGTTCGCCAATCCGGCGAGCTCGTTGCCCTGCACCGGGTCGATGTCCTGGATGACGGCGCCGGCAACGACGCAGACCTGCATCGCGATGCCGTCCTCGTCCATCGCCTTGATGCGGCCTGGCCCAAGATCGAGCAGGTTCTGAAACACCTGGCGCCGCATCGCCGAGGGCGGGCCCGGCGGCTGCTCCGAAAGGCGCAGCTTGGCGATCTCGGGGATGGTGAAGCCCTCCTCGACCGCGATGCGCTGATACCGTTCGTTCTTCTTCTCGGACATGTCTCGTTCCTTTAGCGATGATGCGGGGCGTTTTCGTAGTGGAGGCGCAGCAAATCCATGCCGTAATCGTTGCCATTGGGCGTGCGCACGATGGTGTGGACGTGGAATTTCGCAGGCGCCGCGTTGGTCAGGAACACGCCGCCGTGGTGGTCGAACTCGATCATCACGACCGGGCTCTGGATACGATAGTAGAACGGGCTGTCCTCGTCGAAGCCGCCGATCCAGCAGAAGCGCGTGTCGGCGAGATGACGCTCGATCTCGTCCATGCGCGCCTTTTCCGGCCCCTCGGGTAGCGGCGCGATGTAGCAGCCGACGAGCTGCAAAAGGCGGCGGCGCTGGTCGGCGGTGAAATCACGCGCGCGGATGCCTTCGTAAGGAATGATGCGATTGTCCTGGTAGGCGCCGCCCAGATGCAGATTGTCGGCGAAATGGCGCCTTCCGGGCGGCAGGTCGCCGCCCACCATCGAATGCGCGACGGTCGCCTGGCGCTGCTGATAGGGCGTGAGCGCGCGCATGAGGGCAAGGCCGTGCCGTTCCTCATCCTCGAACAGCCGGGTGCCTTTGAAGGGGCCCTCATCGGCGTAAGCGGGCTCGGCCCCCCAGAACACGGGCGCAAGCGCCATCTGGTTGCCGATGACGAAGCAGTTGAGGCTCAGGTGATGGCCGAAGAACTGCCAGCCCCACGGCTCGACCGGACCGGGATCGCCGAACAGGCAAAATATGTAGCTCCATTCGCCGAGGATATGCGGCCCGCCGACGAGATCGCCCAGGAAGCGGTTGAGCCGCATCACGTCGCGCGACATCTGAAATCCCTTGGCCGAGAGGCTCTGGCGCAGCACGTCGAGCACCGCCTCTTTCAGCGCGTCGGGCACTTCCTCGAGGCGGAGTCCGTAATCCTCGACGTAAAGCTCGGTGTTCTGCCAGCTGCGCCAATGCTCGGAGCCGATCGGGAAGCACGATTTCGCGCGCTCTTCGGGCGAGAGGCGCGCGAGAAGCGATCTTGCCGCGGCCGCCATCGCTTCGGCCGGCGCGCCGTTGGCGCCGAGCGAGAAAATTCCGGGGACGGCGCTGCCGTCCGTGGTGATGCCGCGGAACGGCTCGGCGAGTTTTTGCTTCCATGCCGCCGCCATCGCCTGGCCGCGCGGGCTGCCGCGGCGCGCCTGCGCATGCGCGCGCGCCGTGGGGCCGGCGATCTTCGATTGCGCGGGCGACGGAAGGTACGGGCGGAAATCTTGCGTGCTCATGGCGCGCAGTCTGCGCAAAAGCGCGCGCGCCTGGCAAGTTTCCAGTGGCGGCATATCCTGCGATAATCCCGCCATGCAGGAAAAACCCACATCTCCCCTCGTCGCCAAGGCGCGTTCGCTCGCCCGCATCTTTCGCGCCGAGGCGACAAAGCACGAGCGCGACGGGCGCTTGAGCGACACCACCGTCGCGGCGCTGAAGGACGCGGGGTTTTTCGGCCTCCTGGTGCCGAAATGTTTTGGCGGGTTCGAGGCAGGTCCCGTCGAGGCGCTCGCCGTCATCGAGGCGGTGAGCGAGGCCGACGGCTCGACCGGCTGGGTGCTGATGGCATGCAATGTCGGCACCGGATCGGCCGCCGGATATCTGCCGCCCGAGGGCGCGAAGGCGGTCTTCGGCAAACACATCCCGATCATCGCCGGCGAAGGCGCGCCCAAGGGCCGCGCGATCCGCGACGGCAAGGGATTCCGCCTCACCGGCCGCTGGAGCTATGGCAGCGGCGTCCTGCACACCGAATATCTCCACACCGGCGGCATCGCGATCGAGAACGGCACGCCGAAGGGCGCGCTCACCTTCATCGTGCCGACGAAGCACGCGAAGTTCCTCGGCAACTGGGACGTGCTCGGTTTGAACGGCACGGGCAGCATCGATTACGGGCTCGACGACGTCTTCGTGCCCGAGGAATTCACGCACTCGCCCAACACGCTCGAGGCGCGCCAGGGCGGCAGCCTCTACCGCATCGGCATCGTCGGGATGTCGCCCTTGGGCCACACCGGCTTCACGCTGGGGCTCGGGCGGCGCATCCTCGACGAGCTGCTGGCGCTGGTCCACGCGCCTGCGGGGCGGCCGAGCCCGCTCGCCGAATTCGGCGGCTCGGCGAGCTTCCAGGAAAATTTCGCCGCTTCCGAGGGCAAGTTCCGCGCGGGCCGTGCCTTTTGCTACGAGGTGTGGGGCGATGTCGAGCAGACGCTCGCGCGCGACGAGCCCATATCCGCGCGGCAGTTCACGCTGATGCGGCTTGCGCTCAACCACCTCACGATGGCGGTGATGGAGATCGCGACATTCGCGCATCGCGCGGGCGGCGGCGTGGCGCTCCGCTCCGGCATCCTGCAGCGCTGCTTCCGCGACATGTTCGGCGCGACGCAGCACCGCATCGTCTCATCCAACATGCTCGGCGATTGCGGCCGCGAGCTGTTGGGCCTCGCCAAGGACAAGGAATGGACCGCCCGCGGCCTCGTCGATCGGGCGTAAGGGGTACCATGGGCATAAGAACGGGCAGCGAAGTTCTGGAAGGGTTGCGCGACGGGCGCCAGGTCTATATCGACGGCGAGCGCATCAAGGACGTGACGCGCGACCGGCGCTTTGCCGGTGCTGCGCGCACGCTGGCCGGTCTCTACGACATGCAGAACCGCGCCGAGCTCATCGACCGCATGACCTATCGCTCGCCTTCGAGCGGCGCGCGCGTCGGTATGTCCTTCGTCGCGCCGACGGCGCGCGAGGACCTTGCCGCGCGGCGCGGCATGATAAAGCTCTGGCACGACGAGACCCTCGGCATGCTCGGCCGCGCGCCGGATTTCATGAACGTGCTGCTGAGCTCGTTCGCCTCGGGCGCGGAATTTTTCGGCGAATATGCAAGGAACATGCGGGCATATTATGAGCATGTGCGCGAGGGCGACCTCGTCCTGACGCACAGCCTCACCAACCCGCAGGTGGACCGCACCAAAAACGTCGCGGCGCAGGCGAAGGATCTGGCGGCGAAGGCGGTCAAGGACACCGACAAGGGCATCGTCATCCGCGGCGCGCGCATGCTCGCGACATTGGGCGCGCTCTCCGACGAGATTCTGGTCTTCTCGGCGCCGTCATTTCCGCTGCCGCAGACCGAGGAGGCGAAGCCATTCGCCTTGGGCTTCGCCCTTCCGGTCGCGACCGAAGGACTGCGCTTCATCTGCCGGCCGAGCGTGATGCACGAGTCCGGCTCATCCCTCGACCATCCGCTGTCGTCGCGCTTCGATGAGAGCGACTGCATGGTCGTGTTCGACGACGTGCTGGTGCCGTGGGAGCGCGTCATCTGCTACCGCGACATAGAGGTGCACAACACGATTTACGTCACGACCGGCGCGCGCAACGTCATCGGGCAGCAAACCGCCACCCGCGATCTCGCCAAGGCGGAATTCATGATGGGCTTGGCCTTCACGCTGGCGCGCACGACCAAGGTGGACGAGTTCCTGCACATCCAGGGGCTGTTGACCGAGCTCATCAACGATGTCGAGGTGCTGCGCTCGTGCCTTCTCGCGTCCGAGGCGGAGGCGGCGAAGCTTGCGCACGGCATCATGGTGCCGGCGGGCGGACCTCTGACCGCGATCCGGTTCCTTTTTCCGCAGATGTACCGGCGCGCGTGCGAGATCGTCCAGATCATCGGCGCGGGCGGGCTCGTCATGGTGCCGTCCTTCGCCGAGCTTTCGGGGCCGGTTGGGGCGGATGTCGAGGCTTACGCCCAGGCCGCGGGCGCCGACGCGAGAAACCGCATAAAACTCTTCCGCCTCGCGCACGACGCGGCGATGTCGAGCTTTTCCGGCCGCCAGCAACTCTACGAGCGCTATTTCGCCGGCGACCCGGTGCGCTCGGCGCAAGGGGTCTATCTCGGCTACGACAAGGCGCCGCATGTCGAGCGCATCTGGCAGCTCCTCGACCGGTTCGAGACGGAGGGATGACAGTCCCTTATTCCGCCGGCACCGGCACGCGCTGGGCGCGCGCGAGGAGATCGTTGTAGGTCTCCTTCCACTCCACGCCGCGGGGCGCGATGTATTGGCCGCTGCGCGCGCCGAGATAGACCATCGGATCGTCAACGCCGGGCGGCGCCGCACCCGTCTCGGCAAACGTGCGCACGGCGCGCAGGATGCGGCGGCGGGTCTGCGCCACCATCAGGTCGGAGGGCGCCAGATTTTCCAAGGTGTGATCGACGATCTCGCCCATGCTTTCGGTGATCGCCTGATCCTGCCCGAAGACGGACGAGATGCCGGTGTACTGCGTCAGGTTTTTCTGCGAGGCGCGGTCGATCAGGTGGTCGTTGGCGCGGTTCGCCTTGAGGCGGAAGCGGCCGTACCAGCCGGTCGTGTTGGGCAGCAGCTCCGGCTCCTCGAAGCGGATCCCGGCGAGCATGATGAACATGGTGTGCGTGTCGTCCATCGGAACCCAGGCGCGCGCATTGACGTGATGCACGAAATCGCCCTGCGGGATCTCGGTCCAGAACGGGAAGAGATACTGCGCGCAGCGGTAATGGACGTGGTTCGCGTCGGCGTCGCGATATGCGGCGTACATCGTGCCCCACGGCGTTTCCGCGTAGTGATATTCCGGGTGACGGTTCAGCACCGTGTAGTAGTACGGATCGTCCGGCGCGAGGTTCTTCGCCTCCATGTGCCCCATGTGCAGGAAGCCGAAATGCGAGGTGTCGATCTCGCCGTCGATCGCCTGGAGCCAGCTGCATTCGCGCTGGGCGAAGGTGATGTGCGCATCGGGGACGAGCGAAGCCTCGATCGCGGGCAGCGGCGGCGGCTCCTTCCTCGGTCCCATATAGGTCCACACGATGCCGTTCCGCTCCCTCGCGGGATAGGCGTGCGCGTGCACCTTGTCCCGAAACTCCTGGTGCGGCGGCAGGTTCGGCTGATCGAGGCAGTTGCCCGCGACATCGTATTTCCAGCCGTGATAGACGCAGCGCAAGCCGCCGCCCTCGTTGCGCCCGTAATAGAGCGAGGCGCAGCGATGCGGGCAGCGGTGATCCATGATGCCGACGCGGCCGCTTGTGTCGCGGAACGCGATGAGCTTCTCGCCCAAAAGCACGAGCCGCACCGGCGGCCCATCAGTCACGAGCTCCGAGGATTTGGCGGCCGGAATCCAGTATTGCCGCATGAAATCGCCCGTCGGCGTGCCGGGCCCGACGCGCGTCAGGAACGCGCTTTCCTCGGCGTTCAGCATCGGCGTCCTCCTCAGGCCGCGGGCGCCTTATGCGCGGCGGCCAGGTCCATTTCCTCCGCCGGCACGGCGAGCGTGCGCCAGTCGGTCTTCTTCGCAACCATACCCTCGAACGAGGCGAGCTTCACCTGCGGCATGCGCGGCTCGGTCGCCCCGATCGCCGGTCCGCCATCTCGCACGCGCTTTGCCGCCGCCACCATCTGGCGGCGGAACTGCGCCACGGCGAGATCGCTCGCGCCCAGATAATCCTTGGTGCGGTCGACGATCGGACCCATCGATTCCCACATCGCCATGTCCTGCGCCGGGATGCCGGCGATGCCGGTGAAATCGCCGCGCTTCATGGCATCGCGATCCTGCAGGAAGCGGTTCTCGAGGTTGCGGACCTTGCGGTAATTCTGGTCGAGATCGACGCCGACCTCGGCCGCGCAGAATTTGCGCCAGGACTCCTGGTCGATGCCCTTGCCCTTCGCCTCGTGCCACGCGACCCAGTAGAACATGGTGTTGGCGTCGTCGATCGGCACCAGCATCTGCGCCAGCTTGTACTGGTCGTTGGGCGGGATCAGCACGGTGAAGGGCGCGATGAAGAGCGTGGTGCGGACGTAGTCGTGCGTGTCGGGATTGAGAATCGGTTTTCTGATCGCGGCGTAGCGAAAGCCCCAATCGGTCTGCTGCACCTGGATGCGCGGCGATTTGTCGGTCGAGGGCCGGGGCCAGACGGTTTCGGTCGCCTTGGCGCCGTCGATGCCCATCGCCGGCATGTTCGAGGAATGGAGGCTCGAGCTGTGCGCGGAATCGATCGAGCCTTCGAGCACCTGCGCCCAGTTGCAGGCGGCGTGCATCTTGACGATGCTGATGCGCGTCGCCGCGGTCGGCGCCCAGGCGGGCGGCTCGAAGTCGCGCATGGTTTCCCGGGGACCCATATACACCCACACGAATCCGCCGCCCTCGCGCACCGGATAGGATTTGTGTTTCAAGGTGCTGTTGAGCCGGCTGCCCTCGGGCTCCGAGGCCATTTCGAGGATGTTGCCGTCGACGTCGATCTTCCAGCCGTGATAGAGGCAGCGCAGGCCGCATTCCTCGTTGCGCCCGAACGCCAAGGACGCGCGGCGGTGCGGGCAATGCTCGTCGAGCGCGCCGAGGCGGCCGCTGCTGTCGCGGAACACCACAAGGTCCTCGCCCAGGAGCCGGAACCGCACTGGCGCGCCGTCGCGCTCCGCCACTTCCTCGGACATGCACGCCGGGAGCCAGTGCCGGCGCATGATGCGGCCCATCGGCCAATCGCCCTCGACGCGGCAGAGGAGATCGTTTTCCTCGGCGCTCAGCATGAAACCCTCCGTTTCGCGTTGACGCGAAATCCTTAGGTCTCTAAGTATATGCTGGCGCCGGGCCCGTTGTCGAGGGAAACCACGAGGATGCGGCATCTCGATCCTGCGTCCTTCGACTGCGCGTGCGCCGCACGCTTCGCTCAGGATGAGGTGGTTTTGTGATGGCATCAAGAAAGGTCCTCATCCTTGTAAGTCGGAATCGGCCGCATCGGCTAGAGTGGTGGGTGCGGTGGCAGTGGGGAGACCGGCTCATCCTGGGGCCAGGAAGCCCGTCGCTCAGCCTGGCTCTCCCATTGCCGATCCATTGAACCCGGACAGTCGTGTGGGCCGCAGCGCGAGCCCGGTTAAGCAAGGCAGGGCTTCGATGGACGCGAAGTATGTTGGCATCGATGTATCGAAGGACCGGTTGGACGTGCATGTGCGGCCAACGGGGGAGACCTTCGCCGTCGCGCGCGACGGCGAAGGACTGGCGGCTTTGGTCGATCGGCTGCGGTCGCTTCAGCCGCTTCTGGTCGCGGTCGAGGCGACCGGCGGCTTCGAGATGACGGTTGCCGCGGCGGTTGGCGGTGCCGGCCTGCCGCTGGCGGTGGTCAACCCGGCGCAGGTGCGTCACTACGCGCAGGCGCTCGGCCGGCGGGCGAAGACCGACGCGATCGATGCCGAGGTGATCGCCCGGTTCGCCGAGGCGACGCATCCGGAGCCGCGGCCGCTCCCGGACGAGGACACGCAGGCGCTGGCCGATTTGGTCACGCGCCGGCGGCAGATCATCGTCATGATGGTGGCCGAGCGCCAGCGCGCGGCGCGCCTGCCGAAGCGGCTCAAGCGGAGCTGCGAGCGGGTGATCCGCGTGCTCGAGAAGGAGCTCGCGGCGCTCGACCAGGACATCGGCACCACCGTGCGCGGCTCGCCGGCCTGGCGCGAGACGGAGAATCTCCTCGCCTCGGTGCCAAGCGTCGGCGACATTACCGCCCGCACGCTTATCGCCGAACTGCCCGAGCTTGGCACGCTCGATCGCCGCAAGATCGCCAGCCTGGTCGGCGTCGCGCCCTTCACCCGCCAGTCGGGTCGTTGGCACGGCAAGTCCTTCATCGGCGGCGGCCGGCCGGACGTCCGCGCCGCCCTCTTTGTCGCCACCATGTCGGCGGTCCGTCATAACCCCACCATCCGCGCCTTCCGCCAGAGGCTGCTCGCCAAAGGCAAGCCGAAGATGGTCGTCATGGTCGCCTGCATGCGCAAGCTCCTCACCATCTTGAATGCAATCCTGAGAGACCGTAAGCCATGGCAAACCGCTTGACGCGCAACACAGTCGCTGAGCGAAGCCCCTTCGCCCCGCGAAGGGGCGCAGTCGAAGGACGCACTGGATTCCAATCGGGCGGCCGAGCGATGACGAAGCTGCTGCGTCTCGGCGTCGCCGGATTGGGGCGCGGCTTCACGCTGATGCTGCCGACGTTTCTGGCCGATCCGCGCGTCCGGCTGGTCGCCGCTGCCGACGCGCGGCCAGACAATCTCGCGCGCTTCGCCGCCGATTTCTCCGCTCGCACCTACGACGATGTCGAGGCGCTTGCGCGCGATCCCGGGGTGGACGCCATCTACATCGCGACGCCGCACCAGTTCCACGCGCCCAACGCCATCGCGGCGGCGCGCGGCGGAAAGCACATTCTCGTCGAGAAGCCGATGGCGCTTTCGCTCGAGGAATGCCGCGCGATGATCGATGCGGCGCGCGTAGGCGGCGTGCATCTCGTCGTCGGTCACAGCCACAGTTTCGACGCGCCCGTGGCGCTCGCGCGCCGCCTCATCGAAAGCGGGCGATACGGAAGCCTTCGCATGATCACCGCGCTCGACTTCACCGATTTCCTCTACCGCCCGCGCCGACCTGAGGAGCTCGACACCGCGCAAGGCGGCGGCGCCGTCTTCAATCAGGCGGCGCACCAGATCGACGTCGCGCGATTCCTCGCCGGTGTCCCCGCGCTCTCGGTGCGCGCCATGACCGGGCGCTGGGATCCGGCGCGCCCGACCGAAGGGGCCTACACCGCGTTTCTCGCGTTCGCCGGCGGCGTGGCCGCGAGCCTCACCTACAGCGGCTACGGCCATTTCGATTCCGACGAATTCTGCGGCTGGATCGCCGAAAGCGGCCTGCGCAAAAATCCCGAGCGCTATGGCGAGGCGCGACGGCAGCTCCGCGGCGTGGCCGACGAAACGGCGCTCCGGGCGCAGCAGGGTTTCGGCACGCTGGGCGCCGCGGGCGGGACCGGCGAGCGGCTTCACCCCCATTTCGGCCTTGTCATCGCGAGCTGCGAGCGGGCCGACCTGCGGCCGGGACCCGAGGGCGTCATGATCTATGGCGACGACGAGCGCCGGCTCGAGCCGCTGCCGCCGCCAAACGTGCCGCGCCGCGAGGTGATCGACGAACTTTATGCGGCCGCGGTCGAGAACCGCGTGCCAAAACATTCCGGCGAATGGGGCATGGCGACGCTCGAAATCTGCCGCGCCATCCTGCAATCGGCGGCGGAGGACCGCGAAATTCCCCTCGCCCGCCAGGGCGCCCCATGAAAAAGCGCGACGCGGAATCGCAGGCGGTGCTGCGCCATTGGCTCGAGGCGGTGCCGAACGACCGGCTCGCGCATCTCGTCAAGGACGCGGCGAGGGGACTCGTGAAAGAGTCTGCAGCGCCGTCTTGCCGCGCACCGCGTATCGTTCGGCCATTGGGTGTTCCTGCGCATCCTGTGGGAGGAGGATGGGCTCACCCAGCGCGAACTGAGCGTACGCGCCGGGATGATGGAGCCCACGACCTACGCCGCGGTGACGGCGCTCGAGCGCTTGGGCTATGTCAGCCGCAGCAAGCGGGGCGATAATCGCAAGAACATGTTCGTCGCGCTCACGCCCGCCGGCAAGGCGCTCAAGGCGAAGCTCGTGCCGCTTGCCGCAGAGGTCAACGAGGTCTCGGTGCGCGGCATCGATGCGCGCGACATCGCGGCTACGCGCCGCACGCTGCTCGCGATCGTCGCCAACCTGGTGCGCGACGAGGCGCTCGAGGAAAGGCGGCGCGAGGCCCGCGCCGTCGCATAAATCGGGAGGAGACCATGGCCGAGACGAAACCGCCGTTCCGCGCCGATCACGTCGGGAGCCTGCTGCGTCCGCAAAAACTCATCGCGGCGCATGAGGCTGCGGCGGCGGGGAAATTGCCGCCGGCGGAGCTGCGCTCGATCGAGGACGAGGCGATCCGCGCCGCGGTCGCGATGCAGGAGCGCGTCGGACTTCGCGCCGTCACCGACGGCGAGATGCGCCGCAACAATTGGCGCGACCGGTTCTTCGAGCGCGTCGACGGCTGGAGCCGCGAGCGCATCCCAAGCTCGTTCATCTTCACCGAATATTCCGGCGAAGAGCGGCGCGGCATGCCGATCCCGACCGTGGTCGAAAAATTGCGCCGGCGCGAGAGCCTGACTGCGGACGATTTCGCATTCCTGAAGCCGCTGACGAAATACACCTCCAAGGCGACCTTGCCCTCGCCGTCGGCCAATCATTTCTTCGCCGGCGACCGGGGCTTCGCCGGCTCGCCCTATCGCGACCGGCGCGAATTCTTTGCCGACGTGAACGCCATCTACCGCCAGGAGATCGCCGACCTGGCGGCAAAGGGCTGCACCTACTTGCAGATCGACGAGGTGCCTGTCGCGGTGCTGTGCGATCCCAGGAATCAGGCGATCGTGCGCGCGCGCGGCGAGGATCCGGACGCGCTCGTCGAGGACTATATCGCCGCCATCAACGACGCCGTGCGCGGCAGGCCCCCGTCGATGACCGTTTGCGTCCATCTCTGCCGCGGCAATGCCGGGCACGGCCAGGCGAGCGGCGGCTATGACCCGGTAGCGCGGCGTCTCTTCGGCGCGCTCGACGTCGATGGCTTCTTCCTCGAATACGATACCGAGCGCGCCGGCGGGTTCGCGCCGCTCGCAAGCGTGCCCAAGGGCAAGAAGGTCGTGCTCGGCATCGTCAGCACCAAATTGCGCGAGCTCGAGGACGCCGATGGGGTGAAGCGCCGGATCGGCGAGGCGGCGCGATATCTCGATCTCGGCCAGCTCTGTCTTTCGCCGCAATGCGGCTTCGCCTCGAGCTTCCAGACCGACCGCATGACGGCGGACGACGAGGAACGCAAGCTCGCGCATCTCGTACGTATCGCACGTGACGTCTGGGGCGAAATGTGACACTTTCGGGCGACCCGGAGGCTTGAGATCCGGCTGCGCCTTTCTTCGTTTCAGTTCTGCGCGTGCTGCAAACCGGCGCGGATTTCGATGGCAAGGATGACGCGCGGCGGCTGATCAGCGCGGCACGTCGCCCTTCACCGTCGTGCGGTGCATGTGGCGGCGCAGCTCGGGCGGGCAGCCGTGCGCGAAATGGATGACGCAGCGGTTGTCCCAGAACACGATGTCGTGCTCCTGCCAGCGGTGGCGATAGCTGAAGCGCCCGTCGGCCGAGTGTGCGAAGAGGAATTGCAGCAGCTCGCCGCTTTCCTCCTCGGGCATGTCGAGGATGCGGGTGGTGAAGCCTTCGCTGACGAAGAGCGCCTTGCGCCCGGTGTCCGGATGCGTGCGCGCCACCGGATGCGCCACCTCCTGCACTTCCGCCTGCTGTTCCGCCGAAAGCGCCGGCCGAAACGTCGAGCCCGCGATCTTGTCGTAGGTCTTGCGATAGGAGTGGATGGCGCGCTTGCCCTCGATCCGGCGCTTCACCTCGGACGGCAGCGCCTCGTAGGCGGCATACATGTTGACGAACGAAGTGTCGCCGCCTTCGGGCGGAATCTCCTGCGCGTGCAGAAGCGAGCCGAGGCTCGGCTCGGGCATGTAGGACAGGTCCGAATGCCAGTACCGACCGGCGTCGCCGAGCCCGACCGGCTTGCCGTTCTCCATCACGTTCGAGACGAGCAGGATCTCGGGATGGCTCGGCAGCAGGAACTGGCGCATCACGTGGATCGCGAGCGGACCGAAGCGCCGGCTGAACTCGATGTGCTGCTCCGGCGTGATGCGCTGGTCGCGCAGCACGAGCACGCCCTCGCTTTCGAGGAAGCAGCGCCGCACCGCGGCGAAGGTCGCGTCGTCCAGGGGCCGCGACAGATCGAGGTCGATGATCTCGGCGCCCAAGGGCGCCGCGAAGCGCGCATAACGGAACGGAAGCGCGTGCGTGTCGCGCCGGTCGGATGCTGCAATGCTCATCGTCCGGTCTCCTGCGTGGCGAGGACGAACGGCCGGAGCTTACTCCGCGGCGCCGCCGCTGCCTACCACACCTGCGGCAGCGCCCGGCGGAGGAAGGGCACGAGCGCGGCGATGTCGTTGCCGCCTTCGCCGGCCTCGACCGCGGCCGAGAGGCTCGCTGCCGCGGCCGCCGCCGCAGGCGCCGGCACGCCGTAGAGCGCCGCCGTGGCGACCATCGACAGGATGTCCTTCCGGAGCGAGCGGATGTCGAGCGTGATGTCGTCCTCGCCGCCCAGGAGCACTTTCTTCTTCGCCTGGAACCACGGCGTCGCGGTGATCGAATTGCCGATCACCTCGATCATGCGCGGCAGCGCAAGCCCCTGCGTTGCGCCCATCGCCAGGCTTTCGGCGAGGATCTGAAGGTACGAGCCCATCATGTTGTTGACGACGAGCTTCATGGCGGCGCCCGATCCCACCGGGCCGATATGCTCGATGCGCGCCGTGAGGTGCTGGAGCACGCCCTTGGCGCGCGCGACATCGGCGTCCGCGCCGCCCACGAGCGCCACGAGCTTGCCCTCGCGCACGGTCGGGATCGAGCCGAGCAGCGGGCTGTCGATGAAGCCCGCGCCGCGCGATGCCGCATGCGCCGCAAGCGCGCGCACCGTCATCGGCTGCAGCGTGCTCATCTCGATGAAGAGCTTGCCCTTGATGTCGCCCTCGAGGAAGCCGCCCTTCCCTTCCCAAAGCCCGCGCGCGCCGCCATCCTCGGTGATGATCGAGAGCACGACATCGGATGCGGCGGCGACCGCGCGCGGCCCGTCGGCGGGCTTCGCGCCCGCGTCGGCGGCGCGCTTCACGCGCGCGCCGTCGCGGTCCCAGGCGATGACGTCCTCGCCGCGCTCCTTCAAGCGCTGTGCCATCGCCATTCCCATCTTGCCGAGCCCGATCAGGCCGATCATCGCTTCCTCCTCATGTCTTGAGCCCGAGTTTTTGCAGCGCCGCCGGGATGCGCCGCTCGAGCGGCACGCCCAACAGATATCCTACCTGGGATGCTTCGGGAATGCGCCGCGCGCGGCGCATCGAAGCTGCGAAATCGAGCCCGACGCCGCGCCCGAGCCAGACCAGCGCGATGAGCTCGCGCCGCGCGTCGGGCGAAAGACTTTGCAGCCGCGCTTCGAGCTCGGCGCGCTCGACGCTTTCGAACGCGCGCGGGTCGCTGGCGATAACGAGATTTTTCGTCGGGCCGGGCGGCAGGCCGCGCCGGCGCTTGCCGATGCCGAGATATTCGACCATCGCCCGCTCGTCCCGGCCGACGCGCGCCGCCACCTCGGCGACGGACGATGCTTCCGCGAGCGAGAGGTGCTCCAGCATCCCGGAAGCTTAGCGCAATTTATGGCACCCGGGACTGCTGCCCGCGTTCGCGGCGATAACGGCTCGGCGCAGCGTCACTTCCACGGCGCAGGCTTCGGCACGGGCGCAGCGGCCGGCATCTCGATGGTCGTGAAGTCCGCGGGTGCGGCGATCTCGAGATATTCCATGTCGGGCGAGTAGTCGTAGAGATAATGCACGATGCCCGGCCGCTGATGGACGCAGTCGCCTTCCTTCACCAGCGTGTCCTTGTCCTCGTACATGAAGCGCGCCCAGCCCTTCAGCATGATGACGATGTGGAACTTGACCTCGTGCCGGTGCCAGCCGGTGCCTTCTTCCGGCGCCTGCTTGGCGCGCACGAGCTGGGCGATGACCTGGCCGCCGGTGGCGCCGGCGATGCCGAGGTCGCGATATTGGAAGAAATCGCGCAAGCCCCCGTCGCGCCACGGCGTGTCGCCTTCCCCGACATGAGAGAATGCGGTCTTCGTGTCGTCGATCATCAAGCCGTCGGCCATGTCGTCGCTCCTTCCCCATCGGCTCTCGGCCAAGACATGCGAAAACCGCGCCATGCCGCTTGGTCCGTGAAAAGCCGCGAAAACCCGGCGATTCACCGCGCGGCCGCCGCGCCACGGCGCACGGCCAGAGGCACATGCCCAGCACTTGGGCAGGAGGCTGGATATTTCCTGGGCATCAGAACTCGACCTCGAGCTCCTCGATATCCTCCGGCTCGTGCTTGGCCGCGTCCAGCCATTCGCACATTTCCGGCATCGCCATGATCGTGTCGCAGTAGGAGTGCGAGGTCCGGTCGAGCGTCACGTCATAGGTCAGGAAGCGGGTCACGACCGGCGCATACATGGCGTCCGCCATGCACCTTTTGCCGAAGAGATAGGGTCCGCCATATTTGCCGAGGCAGTCGCCCCAGATCGCGACGATGCGCTCGATATCGGCCTGCGCGCGCGACCACACCTTGAAGCGCGGGAAATGGCCCTTGAGGTTCATCGGCAGGGCCGCGCGCAAGGCCGAAAAGCCCGAATGCATTTCGCCGCAGATCGCGCGGCAATAGGCGCGCTGCGCCCGGTCGGCGGGCAGCAAGCCGGCCGCGGGCCGCACTTCCGCGAGATATTCCGCGATGGCAAGCGTGTCCCACACCTTCATGCCGTCATGGACGAGGCACGGCACGAGAATCGACGGCGACAGCAGCAGAAGCTCGGCCCGCGCATCGGGATCGTCTGGCGGGACGACATCCTCGCGGAACGGCAGGCCCGAGAATTTGGCAAGGAGCCACCCCCGCAGCGACCACGAGGAATAGTTCTTGCTGCTGATGGTCAGGACAGCCTCTTCCATGGCGGGAAGCGCCTTCTTTCGGTTTCTCCCGATGGCCCGGTCGCAAGGGGCGTGCCAATCGCCCGGCCGCGCTGGTGCGCAAATTGCATGGAGCCCCTCCGGTCAATGAGGAAGGCGTGCGCCTCATGCTCTATCAGGCCTACCAAGTGCAGGCCGACGGGTTGCTGCCGATGCGCGTCCTGGCGGAGGCGGCGCTCGGCGTGTTCTCGCAGCCGATGCCGGGCGGGTTCGAGCTGCCCTGGTCGCGCGCGCTGGCCGCCGCCTGCCAGTTGCTGGCGCGCGCCGAGCTCAGCCACAAGCGGCCCGACTTCGAGATCGCGACGGTGCGCGTCGGCAACCGGGATGTGGCGGTGCACGAGGAAGCGGTCGTCCGGACGCCGTTCTGCACCCTTCTTCAATTCCGCAAGGAGATCGACACGCCGCAGCCGCGCGTGCTGCTGGTGGCGCCGATGTCGGGCCATTTCGCGACGCTCCTGCGCGACACCGTGCGCACCATGCTGGCCGACCACGACGTCTACGTCACCGACTGGCACAATGCGCGCGACGTGGCGCCGCGCCACGGCGCGTTCGGCTTCGACGCGTTCATCGAGCACATCATCCGCTTTCTCGAGGCGATAGGCGAAGGCGCGCACCTGCTTGCCGTGTGCCAGCCCTGCGTTGCCGCGCTCGCGGCGGCGGCGGTCATGGCGGAGGACGGAAATCCCGCCGCGCCGCGCAGCATGACCTTGATGGCGGGGCCGGTCGATACGCGCGTCAATCCGACCCGCGTCAACGAATTCGCGACCGGGCATTCGATGGCGTGGTTCGAGCGCCATGTCGTCGGCGTCGTGCCGCAGGGCTATGCCGGCGCGCTGCGCCGCGTATATCCCGGCTTCGTGCAGCTCGTCGCCTTCATGTCGATGAATGTCGAGCGGCACATCAAATCGTTCCAGGACGTCTACAACTACACGATGAAGGGCGAGCCCGAGAAGGCGCAGACGATCCTCAAATTCTACGAGGAATATTTCGCGGTGATGGACCTGCCCGGCGAGTTCTATCTCGAGACCCTGCAGCGCGTCTTCAAGGAGCACGATCTCGCGCGCGGCGAGCTGCGCTGGCATGACCGCAAGGTCGATCCGCGCGCGATCCGGCGCACGCAGCTCCTCACCATCGAGGGCGACCGCGACGACATCTGCGCCGTGGGCCAGACGCTCGCAGCGCAGGAACTGTGCGGCGGCATCGCGCGCTTTAGAAAGCGCCACTACGTGCAGCCCGGCGCCGGGCATTACGGCGTCTTCAGCGGCCGGCGCTGGTCGCAGCAGATCTATCCGCTCGTCCGCGACGTGATCCACGCCAGCGATTGAGCCGCGCTCACCTCGTGAAGGCGAAGTCGCTCGCGCGGGGCTTGCGCGTGAGCCAGCGATAGACCCGCGAGGGCTTCGGCCATTGCGTCACCACGCGGCCGGCCGCGTTCACGAAATAGCTGCGGCAGCCGCTCCCCCATGTCGTCGTCGCAAGCGTCTTCTGCAAATCGCCATTGAAACGCGCCTGAACCTCGGGGCGAACGGTCATGCTGCGCGCGCCCGTCCGGGCGAGGCGGCGCACGCATTTCACGATGTAGCCGATCTGCCCTTCGAGCATGACCACGATCGAGGTCGCGGTATTGGTGTTGGGTCCGTACAGCATGAAGAAATTGGGAAAGCCGCTCACCGTCATGCCGAGATAGGCCTCGGCGCCATTGCGCCACGCGTCCTTGAGCGTGCGCCCGCCCAATCCTGTCACGCGGAGCGAGGCCAGGTAGTCCGTCGGCTTGAAGCCCGTGCCGAAAATGAGGACATCGACCTCGTGGCGCCGTCCCTCCTCGTCGATCAGCCCCTCCGGCACCGCCCGCGCGATCGGCGCGCGCACGATTTCGACGTTGGGCCGGTCGAGCGCGCGAAGGTAATCGTTCGACTGGATCGTGCGCTTGCAGCCGAAGCGGTAGGTCGGCGTGAGTTTCTGGCGCTTGTCGGGATCGCTCACCTGCGACGCCAAAAATTTGAGCGCGGTCTCCTCGGCCTGTTTGCGTGCGCCCTCGTCGACGAACACGGCAAATCGCCGCTCGAACGAGACATAGGTCTTGACCCGCTCGAGTGTGCGCAGAATGGGAAACCGGCGATATTTTGCGCGCTCGGCTTCGTCGAAGGCGCGTTCGATCTTCGGCATGACGTATTGCGGCGTGCGCATGAACATGACGAGCGCACTGACCTTGCCGACGATCTCGGGCACGTATTGCGCCGTGCTGCATCCGGTGCCGATGACGGCGACGCGCTTGCCCGCCAGATCGCACGAGTGATCCCAGCGCGCTGAATGGAACTGCCGGCCGGCGAACTGGTCGAGGCCGGGGATCTCGGGAAAAGCCGGCTGGTTGAAGAGGCCGCAGGCGGAGACAAGGACATTCGCCTCGAACCGCCGCCCGTCGGAGGCGCCGAGACGCCAGAGCGCCGCTTCCTCGTCATAGGCCGCGGTTGCGATCTCCGTTTCGAACCGGATGTGGGGGCCGATGCCGTATTTTGCGACGCAATGGCGCAGATATGCCGCGATCTCCGGCTGCGTGCCGTGCGTGCGCGACCAGTCGTAGTGCGGCTCGAACGAGTAGGAATAAAGGCTCGAGGCCACGTCGCACGCGGCGCCCGGATAGGTGTTCTCGTACCAGACGCCGCCCACGTCCGGGGATTTGCTGTAGATCGTGAAGGAGTGGATCCCCGCCTGCTTCAGGCGGATCGCCATGCCGATGCCGCCGAAGCCCGAGCCGATGATGGCAATCGCCGGTGCGCGCATTGCCGTCACGCCGGCTTATCGGCCCTGATGGTGACGCGGTGCATGGTGCGCCGCTCGGGATAATAGTCGTTCGACGCGTAGTGCTGCGTCGGGCGGTTGTCCCAGAACACCATGTCGTCAACCTCCCAGCGGAAGCGGAACTGGTATTCCGGGATGCGCGGCTGCTCGAACAGGAAGGCCAGAAGCGCGCGGCTCTCGTCCTCGCGCATGCCCTTCACCGCGATCGTGAACTGCTCGTTGACGAAGAGAATCTTCTGGCCCGTCACCGGATGCGTGCGGACCACCGGCCGAACGGGATTGGGCAGCTCCTCTTCCATCTCCGCGAGCTTCGCGTGCTTCTCGCGCGGCGGCAAGTGATCGAACTTGTGCCGGAAATTCTGGAAATCGTGCACCGCCTCGAGGCCCGAAAGGAAGTGCTGCATCTTGTCGGAGAGGCCCTCGTAGGCGGCGCCCATGTCGGCCCAGAGCGTATCGCCGCCGCGCGGCGGACGGCGGATGCAGCGCAGGATCGAGCCCATCGGCGGCACCAGCCGGAACGTCTCGTCGGAATGCCACACGTCGGTCGAAAAGACGGGATTGTCCTTGTGATTGTCGAGCACCACCACCTCGGGATGCTCGTCGAGGTGCGGCACGAAGGGATGCACGGTGAGCTCGCCGAAGAGGCGCCCGAAGGCGACGTGCTGCGCCGGCGTCATCGCCGCGCCGCGAAAGAAGACGACCTTGTGCCGCATCAGGGCGTCGTGGATCGCCTGTCCCGTCGCGCGATCGACGGCCTGCGTGAAATCGACGCCGCGAATCTCCGCGCCGAGCGTGCTGCCGAGCGGCACGATCTCGAGGGAATTGCGCAACGGAAATGCCACGGTCTCGGCCATCGCCGTCATTGTCGCGCAGTCGCCGGCGCCGCGCCAGACACGGCGCGCGGCTTCACGGCGGGATTGGCGAGACGGAGCGGCAGGCCCCGTTCGAACGCCGCGATCTGCTCGTAGGCTTCGCGGAAATAGAGCTCGAAATTGTCCCACTCGGCCCAGGCGCTGTGCGGCGTGCAGAGGACGTTGGGCATGGCGAGGAACGGATGGTCGATCGCCACCGGCTCGTCCTCGTACACATCGACCGCGGCAAAGCCCGGGCGGCCTTGCCGCAGCGCTGCGAGCAGCGCCCCCGGGGCTATCAGCTCGGCGCGCGCCGTGTTGACGAGGAGCGCGGTCGGCTTCATCCGGGCGAGGTCCGCCGGCCCGACCATGAAGCGCGTCTCGGGCCCGAGCCGCACATGGAGCGACAGCACGTCCGAGCGCTCGAACAATTCCTCCTTGCTCGCCGCCGCCGCATAGCCCTGCGCGCGCGCCCGTGCGAGCGAGCCGTCGCGGCCCCAGACCAGGATCGCCATGCCGAGGCCCCGCCCCGCCTCGGCCACGCATTCGCCGATCGCGCCAAGACCGAAAATGCCAAGCGTCGAACCGCCGACGCGGTGCGCCACCGTGGCGGGAAGAGCGCCGCGCTTCATGCCTTCCGCCTCGCGCGCGATGTTGCGGCGCGAGGCCAGGATCAGCGCCACCGCGTGCTCGGCCGGGGATTGCCGCGAGTTGCTCTTGCCGGTCGCGACTTGAATGCCGAGCTCGGTACAGGCGGCGAAGTCGATCGTCCTGGCGCCGCGCCCGAGCAATGCTATGAGGCGGAGCTTCGGCAGGCGCTCGAGCAGCGCGCGCGAGAACGGCACCCGCTCGCGGATCGCCACGACCACGTCGGCGTCGCCGAGCCGTTCGACGAGTGCGCCGCCGCGCGCGGCATCGGTGTAGCGCGCCACCTCGTGATGGCGGATGAGCGAGAAGCAGGCGAGCTTGTCGGCGATGTCCTGATAATCGTCCGGTATGACGATCTTCACCCCTTACCTCACACTCCGAAGGTGAAGCGGCTGCCGACGTTCGACGCGACGATCCGGTCGGGCATGCGCCGGTGCATCGCGGCGATGAATCCGGCGCCGGTGCAATGCATCGGCACGACCACGTCGGGCCGGAGCGCCTCGAGCTCGTCGATCGTGTGCTCGATATAGTCGGGCCTCGACGTTGTGAGGTGGAAGCCGCCGATCACGGCATGGAGCCGGTCGACTTTGGCGACCGCCATTGCCGTGCGAACTGAATTGACGATGCCGGCATGGCCGCACGACGAGATCACGACGAGCCCGCGGCCCTTGACGATGTAGCAGGTGGCGTGCTCCTCGGGATGGAGGTCCTTGACGAGCTGGCCCTGTCGCTCCGCCGGCGTGAAATGGTCCGCCGGCTCGACCATTGTCCCGCCGGTCACCTCCTCGAACGAGCTCCGCTCGATATAGCCCGAGGTGAAGGCGCCTTCGAGCGCATGCGGCGTGCCGCAGCACACGGCCGAAACCTTCTCGGCGCGGAGCAGCATGGCATCGACCGCGCCCCACGACACGACCCCCTCGCTGCCCGGCTCGCGGATCCATTTCTCGCGGAACACGTTCTCGGCGCCGACATAGAGCGCAAGGTCGCCGCGCATGTGGTGGCGATGCTGCGTCACGAACCCGGCGAGCCCGCCGTAATGGTCGCGGTGGCCATGGCTCAAGATGAGGCCGTGGAGCCGCGCCGGATCGATGTCGAGCAGCCCGAGATTGCGGTTGACGATCTCGGGCGTGTAGCCGAAATCGAGAAGATATTGTGCCTTGCCGGCGGCATTCTCGGATTCGAGATGGAGCGAGAGGCCCCACTCGCCCGCGAGCGTCGCCATCGGCCGGCCGGGAATGGATCCGACATGCTCGATCGCGACGGACGGGTGCGTCGCCTTCGGCAGGAAGCGCTCGTAATGCGAATCGACCACGACGCGGACCGAGAGACGGTTGACGACCGGCGCGGCAAAGGGCGCGGTTTTGTCGGAAGGAAGGCTCATGGGGTCCTACCCCTGTGTCGGATGAAGCAACGTGACGGATGGGAACATCCGTTGTCCAGCCGGGAATTTCAAGGCGTTAGCGCCTCGTTCAATCGGGGGTTGACCGAATCCGCGGGGCGTTAGAGCATGACGGTCGCGCACGACTCGCGCGGGCTTGTCCTGCGCGGCCGTCGCGTCGCCCACATGCGCTCCTCGTGGCGGGGCGAAAGGCGAGGATCGGGATGCGCACGCGATTGCCCTGGTGGTCCCTCCCCGTGCTCGCGATCTGTGCCGGCGCGCCGGGCGCCGCCTGCGCCGACGACGCCCAGAGCCAAGATGCGCTCGTCGGCAAGCTGATGCCGCCCGATGGCCCGGATGTCCTCAATTTTCGCGGCGTTCGGCTCCATTCGATCACGCTCCGGCCGAGCAAGGCGCAAGCCACGCCGGTCGCCGAATTCGATATCGAATTCGGCGCGCACGCCACCCAGCTCTCGGCCCGGGCGAAAGAGCTGATCCTCGCGCACCGCGCCGATTTTGCCGCAGCACCCAGTGAAGCCGGGCGATTCGTCATCGCGTCCGGTCCCGACGCCGGCGGCACGCCCGAGGCGACTCGTGGGGAATCGGAGAAGCGGGCCGATACGGTGCGCGACTACATCGTCAAGGAGTTCGGCGTCGATCCGGCGCGCATCGAAATCGCCGCCAGCGGTGCGGACGCGGCCGACGGCCCGGCAAATCCGCAGAGCGGCGGCGACCGCCGCGTGCATGTCGCGAAGTACGCACAGTGACACGCGCCGCATCCGCGTTACGTCCGGCGGCTGGCCGAGCTAGGTCCCGTCCTGCATGAAGCGGCGACCCGGCGGCGCGCGGCGGGTCATCGCCCTCGCCCGCGTTGCGTTGAGCGGCGCGCCGCTCGCGCTCCTCGCTGCGTGGCACGGGCTGGCGCTTGCGCAGGTCCCTGCCGGGGCCATCGCCCCGCCGTCCTCGCCGATCCAGCGGATGGCGCCGCCGCAGCAGCCCGAGGTCGCACCGCCCGAAGCGGCGCCGCCCGAAGCGGCGCCCGAGGAGGGCGGTCCGCCAATTCACGTCACCGGCGTCGCGATCGACGGTGCGACCGTCTATCCCGCCGCCAAGCTTGCCGCGCTCTTCGCCGGCATCGACGGCGCCACCGTCCCGCGCAGCCAAATCGCCGACGCGGTCCGCGCGCTCCAGACCAAGTATCGCGACGACGGATACTTTCTCACCGTCGTGCGCGACACGCTCGAGCCCGGTCCGTCCGGCGACCTGCTGCGCGTCCGGGTCATCGAAGGCTATATCAGCGACGTCAAGATCGACGGCGAGGTCGGTCCGGTCGGGGTGCTGGTGTACGACTACCTGCGCCATCTGACCGATAGCAGGCCGACCCGGTTCGGCGACGTCGAACGCTATGTGCTTTTGGCGAAGGAAATTCCCGGCATCACCATCCGCACCATCCTGCGCCCGGCGCGCGACGAGCCCGGCGCGGTCGAGCTGGTCGCGCAGATCCAGAAGAAGAGCGTCGACTTGCTCGTCACCGACGACAATCGCGGGCCGCGCACGGCGGGCCCGAACGAGATGCTGGTCGGCGTCAGCGCCAATTCCTTCACCAGCCTCGGCGAGCGCACGCAGATCTATGTCTACGACACGCCGTTCGACGCCGAGCAGGTGTTCGGGCAGCTGTCGTACGAGACCTTCATCGGATCGCAAGGACTGAAATTCCGCATCTATGGCGGCTACGGCACCTCCACTCCCGGCAACATCCTCGCCAACACCGGCTATCACAGCAACCTTCTCCTCGCCGGCGGATCGTTCGAATACCCGCTCCTGCTGAGCCGCAGCCTGTCGCTATCGCTGAAGGCCGCCTTGGACTTCAGCCAATCGCAGATCGCGCTGTTGGGGAACGATGGCCTGCTCAATCCGCTGAGCAAGATCAGGCTGCGCGTCCTGCGCGTCGGCGAGTCGCTCACGGTCCAGGACGATCTCCTGGGATCCGGCCGCAGCGCGGCCGACACGGTCGATGTCACCGTCCATCGCGGCCTGCCGCAGCTCGTCGGCTCGAAAAATACCGACCCGTACACGCCGCGGCCGCTCGAGCGCAACGACTTCTACAAACTTACGGGCGAGTTGGTTCGCGTGCAGAACCTGTTCGTGTGGAGCACCTATTCGGTCGCGCTCAAGACGGCGTTCACGGGGCAATGGACGCCGGCGATCCTGCCGCCGACCGAGAAATTACAGCTCGGCGGCGAGCAATATGGCCGCGGCTTCTATTCCGGCGAGGTGAGCGGCGACAAGGCCGCAGCCGGCACCATCGAGCCGCAGCTCAACCAGACGCTCGACGGGCAGCTCTTCGGCCACGCCTATCATTTCGGGCTGCAGTACTACGCTTTCTTCGACATCGCCCAGATCTGGAGCAACACGCCGGCGGACGTGACCACCCACATCCAGTCGACCGGCGCCGGCATTCGTGCCAATCTAACCTCCTGGTTGAGCGCGCAGGTCGAAGGCGTTGAAAGATTTACCCGCCGGCCCAACAGCGCCACGGGCTCGCGCGAACTGGAGCATGCAGCCTATTTCCGGCTGTCCGTGCATTTATGACGTGAGAACAATAACTTAGCGGCTGGCGACCGAGGTGGGGGCGAAGGATTTGGGTGCCGCGACGCGGCTTCCAGCCATTGGCGCGTGCCGGCGCAGACGGCGCGCTTGCTTCGCCGCGGCCGCGTGGCTCGCCGCGCTGGCGGCGGGGCCGGCTCTCGCCAACCCCACAGGCGGTACCGTGGTCGCCGGCAGCGCCGCGATCGCCGAGCCCTCCCCTGGCACCGTCGCGGTCCACCAGCAATCCGATCGCGCCATCATCGACTGGCAGAACTTCAGCATCGGCGCCGGCGAGACGACGCAATTCTTGCAGCCGAATTCCAGCTCCTTCGTGCTGAACCGCGTGACCGGCGGCGATCCCTCGCTGATCGCCGGCCGTCTCATCGCCAACGGCAACGTCGCGATCGTCAACGGCGCCGGCATCCTGTTTCTGAACGGCAGCGTCGTCGACGTGAACTCGCTGGTGGCGACGCCGTCCGACATCAGCAATGCAAATTTCATGGCCGGGCGGCTCATCTTCGACATTCCGCCCGCGAACCCCAACGCGACCGTGGTGAATGACGGGCGCATTTCCGTGAAGGACCACGGCCTCGCGGCGCTGGTGGCGCCCGGAGTGGCGAATTCCGGCGTGATCGAGGCGAAGCTCGGCAAGGTCGTGCTCGGCGGCGCCGAGACTTTCACTGTCGATTTCTACGGCGACGGGCTCATCAATTTCGCTGTCGGCAGCAAGGTCGCGCAAGCGCCCGCCACGATCGATGGCAAGCCGACCACGGCGCTCGTCAGCAATTCCGGCCGCATCTCCGCCGACGGCGGCACGATCCTGCTCACGGCCGACGCGGTCGACACGATCGTCACCGACGTCGTCACCGGCGGCGGCACGCTCGCGGCACGCACGGTGGGAAAGAAGACCGGCACCGTCGACATCGAAGGCGGCGCGGCGCAGGTCAGCGGCACGGTCGATGTCTCGGGCCAAAAGCCTGGCGAGACCGGCGGCACCGTCGAGGTGACGGGAACGAGCGTCGCGATCGGTCCCGACGCCACGATCGACGCCTCGGGCGCGTCCGGCGGCGGCACCGTGGCGATCGGCGGCGATTTTCGAGGCGCGGGGCCGCTCGCCAACGCCGCGAGCACGACCGTGGCCGCGGGCGCCGCCATTTCCGCCGACGCCGTCACGACCGGCGACGGCGGCAAGGTGGCGGTGTGGTCGGACGGGACGACCGTGTTCGACGGCTCGATCAGCGCGCGCGGCGGCGCCGCGGGCGGCAACGGCGGCTATGTGGAAACATCCGGCCGCTCGCTCGCCGTCGCGGGGACGGTCGATACGCGGGCGCTGGCGGGCGCGACCGGAACGTGGCTGCTCGATCCCAGCACAGACCTCGTCATTGGTCCTGTGACGACTGGCTTGGCGACGACAATCAATGACGCAACCTCGAATGTGGTCGTCGCGGCAAGTGGCAACATCACGGTGAATGCCGACCTTACCCCGCAGGCGGGTGTCTCCCTGGGTCTCGATGCCGGTAACAACATCTCGCTTAACGCCAACGTCAATTTTGCCACCAATTCGGACACGGCGGGCAATCTGTTCCTTTCGGCGGGCGGTGCGATCGCCGAGGCCACGGGCAACGTCATCAAGATGGATGGCGGCGCGGTAACGCTCTCCGCGGGGAGCGGTATCGGCACGCAGCTTGCGCCGATCGCGACGGCCGGGCTCGGCACGGTGGCGGCGACCACGACCACCGGCGGGATCTTCCTCGCGAACAGCTCGAGCGGAAGCGTCGTCGTCGGCGCGCCGTCGGGCGTCAGCTTTACTGCCGGAACGACGCCGACGACCACCACGCCGACCGACGACAACGGCACGACGATCAATGAGTTCGAGCGGCGGCACCGGCGCCAACGCGCTCGTCATCGCGACTCAGGATTTGTCGATCGCTCCGGTGACGTTCAGCGCGGTCAGCGGCCTGTTCGGCGCGGCCAACATCTCGCTCGCCAACGCGGCCGGCAGCGTCACGATCGATCAACCGGTCGATAGCAGCGGCGGATCCATTTCGCTCGGCGCCTCGAGCGATCTCGACCTCGAAGCAAGCGTGGGCGCGACCACCACCGGCGGGATCATGCTTACCGCGGATTCGGGCGCGGCCGGAACCGGGCTCCTTACCCTGAACGGCGCGATCGGCAACAGCGGCGCCGGCGACATCGCGCTGAGCGTGGCAACGATCGCAGTCAACGCCACGGTCGAGGGCGGCGGCACCTTGACCGTCGCACCCAGCACCGCCGGATCGACCATCGCGCTCGGCGACAGCGCCACCGGCACCTTTGCGCTGAATGCGGCGAGCCTCGGCAATCTCGGCAGCGGCGGCGGCATCGGCGCGGGCTTCACCGGTCTCACCATCGGCCGCGCCGACGGCACCGGCGCCCTCGACATAAATAACGGCGCGAGCGGAACCTTGTCGTTCGCAGCCCCGCTCACGCTCGAAAGCGCGGCTGCCGGCGGCACCATAAACGTCGAGACGGCGCTGTCCGATACGAACTCGATGTCGCTCGCCGCGAACAAGGCGGGCGCGACCGCGATCTCGTTCGACGCTGCGGTCGCGACGAGCGGCACGGCTTCGCTGTCGCTGACGGCGACGAACGGCGACATCTCCGGCGCGGCGGGCGGCACGCTCGATGCCGGCAGCGGCGGCATCACCGTGACGGCGCAGCGCAACGTGACGCTCGGCGCGTCCGCCGCCGACACGGTGGGCGCGACCACCACCGGCGGGATCACCCTCACCGCAGATTCGGGTGCGGCCGGAACCGGGCTCCTTACCTTGAACGGCGCGATCGGCAACAGCGGCGCCGGCGACATCGCGCTGAGCGCGGCGACGATTGCGGTCAACGCCACGGTCGAGGGCGGCGGCGCCTTGACCGTCGCACCCAGCACCGCCGGATCGACCATCGCGCTCGGCGACAGCGCCACCGGCACCTTTGCGCTCAGTACGGCGAGCCTCGGCAATCTCGGCAGCGGCGGCGGCATCGGCGCGGGCTTCACCGGTCTCACCATCGGCCGCGCCGACGGCACCGGCGCCCTCGACATAAATAACGGCGCGAGCGGAACCTTGTCGTTCGCAGCCCCGCTCACGCTCGAAAGCGCGGCTGCCGGCGGCACCATAACCGTCGAGACGGCGGTAATGGAGTCCGCGGGTCTTGCGCTCGAGGCCGGCGGCACCGCCGCTTCGACCGCGATCTCGATCGATGGCGACGTGACGGCGAGTGGCGACGTTCGGGCTCGTGGCGCCGGCCGGCGACCTCACGCTGGCGGCGAACATTACGGGCGCGAACGTGCTGTTGAGCGCCGCTGCGGGCGCCGTCACGGAGACGACCGGAGCCGTCGTCGCGGGCTCGGGCGCGGGCGGCCTGATCGTCGCGGCGAAGAACGATACGGCGCTCGACGCCGCCGCCAACAGCGTCGGCGTCCTTGCGGCGGACGTGACCGCGGGCGGCTTCGCCTTCACCAATGCGGGCGGGTTCGCGGCCGGTGCGGCGTTGGTGAGCCCGCCGGGGATCGGCGCGACGGCGCAGAACGGCGTGACCGCGAGCGGCGATGTCGGGCTCGTGGCGGCGGCCGGCGACCTCACGCTGGCGAAGAACGTTACCGGCGCCAACGTCTATCTGAGCGCCGCTTCGGGCGCGGTCACGGAGACGGCGGGCGCCGTGAGCGCGGGCGATTTGATCGTGGTGGCGCAGAACGACACGGCACTCGACACCGGCACGAACAGCGTCGGCGTTTTGGCGGCGGATGTGAGCACGGGCGGCTTCGCCTTCACCAATGCCGGCGGCTTCGCGGCCGGCGCGGCATCGGTCAGTCCGCCGGGGATCGGCGCGACGGCGCAGAACGGCGTGACGGCGGGCGGCGATGTCGGGCTCGTGGCGGCGGCCGGCGACCTCACGCTGGCGAAGAGTGTGTCGGGCGCCAACCTGTATCTGAGCGCCGCTTCGGGCGCGGTCACGCAGACGGCGGGCGCCGTGAGCGCGGGCGCCGGCGCCGGCGACCTGATCGTGGTGGCGAAGAACGATACGGCGCTCGACGCGGCCGCCAACAGCGTCGGCGTTCTGGCGGCGGACGTGAGCGCCGGCGGCTTCGCCTTCAGCAATGCGGCGGGCTTCTCGGTCGATGCCGCCGCGGTGAGCCCGCCGGGCATCGGCGCCAAGACGCAGAACGGCGTGAGCGCAAGCGGCGACACCGCGTTGATCGCCGTCACGGGCGACCTCGGCCTGGCCCGGGCGGTGACTGTCGGCGGCTTCGATCTGCTGCTCGATGCGGCGGGCGCGGTGAGCGAGAGCGGCGCCGGCGCCGTGACCGCCGGCGGGCTGCTGCTGCGCGCCGGCGCCGACGCCGATCTGGCGAATGCGAACCATGTCGGGACGCTGGCGGCGCGCTATGGCGGCGGGCTCGCGTTCGAGGACGGCACGGCGCTGACGGTGGGATCGGTCGCGGTCGCGGCGCCGGGGATCAGCGACGCGAGCAACAATAGCGGCGTCGGCGACGGCTCGGGCAGCGGCGACGCGGCGCTGGTCGTGACCAGCGGCAGCCTGACGCTCACCGACGCCGTCGATGCCGGAACGCACAACCTGCTGCTCGAATTGGAGACGGCGGCGGTGAGCGGCGCGGGCGCGATCACGGCGAACGGGCTTGCCGTGGCGATGACCGGCAACGAGACCTTGTCGGGCTCGTTCGCGGCGATCGGCGCGTCGATCACGAGCGGCGGCTTTTCCTACACCGGCACTTCGTCCTATCAGACCGGCGTGACCGTGAGCCCGCCCGCGCTCGGCGCAACGTTCGCGGTCGCGGCGACGGGCGATGTCGGCCTGGTGGCGACGACCGGGAGCCTCGCGCTCGGCGGGAGCGTATCCGGCGCGAACGTGTATTTGAGCGCCGCTTCGGGCGCGGTCACGGAGACGACGGGCGCGGCGATCGCTGGCTCGGGCGCGGGCGATCTGATCGTGGTGGCGAAGAACGGCTCGGCGCTCGACACCGGCACGAACAGCGTCGGCGTTTTGGCGGCGGACGTGAGCGCGGGCGGCTTCGCCTTCACCAACGCCGGCGGGTTCGCGGTCAGCGCCGCGACGGTCAGCCCGCCGACGCTGGGCGCCACGACCCAGCACAACGTGACCGCGAGCGGCGATGCCGGGCTCGTGGCCACGGCCGGAAGCATCACGCTCGCGGAGAATGTTTCCAGCGCCAACGTGCTGTTGAGCGCAGCCGCGGGCGCGGTCAACGAGACCACCGGGCATGTCGCCGCCAATTCCGGAGCGGGCGACCTGATCGTCCTGGCGAAGACCAACTCGGCGCTCGATGCGGCGGCGAACAGCGTCGGGGTGCTCGGCGCGGACGTGAGCACGGGCGGCTTCGCCTTCACCAATGCGGGGGGATTCACGGCCGGTGCGGCGTCGGTGAGCCCGCCGGGGCTCGGCGCATCCGCCCATAACGGCATCAGCGCGGGCAGCGACGTTGGGCTGGTGGCGCCGGCCGGCGACCTCACGCTGGCGGCAAACGTTACGGGCACGAACGTGCTGTTGAGCGCCGCTGCGGGCGCGGTCACGGAGACGACCGGAGCCGTCGTCGCGGGCTCAGGCGCGGGCGGCCTGATCGTCGCGGCGAAGAACGATACGGCGCTCGACGCGGCCGCCAACAGCGTCGGCGTCCTTTCGGCGGACGTGACCGCGGGCAGCTTCGCCTTCACCAATGCGGGCGGGTTCGCGGCCGGTGCGGCGTTGGTGAGCCCGCCGGGGATCGGCGCGACGGCGCAGAACGGCGTGACCGCGAGCGGCGATGTCGGGCTCGTGGCGGCGGCCGGCGACCTCACGCTGGCGAAGAACGTTACCGGCGCCAACGTCTATCTGAGCGCCGCTTCGGGCGCGGTCACGGAGACGGCGGGCGCCGTGAGCGCGGGCGATTTGATCGTGGTGGCGCAGAACGACACGGCACTCGACACCGGCACGAACAGCGTCGGCGTTTTGGCGGCGGATGTGAGCACGGGCGGCTTCGCCTTCACCAATGCCGGCGGCTTCGCGGCCGGCGCGGCATCGGTCAGTCCGCCGGGCATCGGCGCGACGGCGCAGAGCGGCGTGACGGCGGGCGGCGATGTCGGGCTCGTGGCGGCGGCCGGCGACCTCACGCTGGCGAAGAGTGTGTCGGGCGCCAACCTGTATCTGAGCGCCGCTTCGGGTGCGGTCACGCAGACGGCGGGCGCCGTGAGCGCGGGCGCCGGCGCCGGCGACCTGATCGTGGTGGCGAAGAACGATACGGCGCTCAACGCGGCCGCCAACAGCGTCGGCGTTCTGGCGGCGGACGTGAGCGCCGGCGGCTTCGCCTTCAGCAATGCGGCGGGCTTCTCGGTCGATGCCGCCGCGGTGAGCCCGCCGGGCATCGGCGCCAAGACGCAGAACGGCGTGAGCGCAAGCGGCGACACCGCGTTGATCGCCGTCACGGGCGACCTCGGCCTGGCCCGGGCGGTGACTGTCGGCGGCTTCGATCTGCTGCTCGATGCGGCGGGCGCGGTGAGCGAGAGCGGCGCCGGCGCCGTGACCGCCGGCGGGCTGCTGCTGCGCGCCGGCGCCGACGCCGATCTGGCGAATGCGAACCATGTCGGGACGCTGGCGGCGCGCTATGGCGGCGGGCTCGCGTTCGAGGACGGCACGGCGCTGACGGTGGGATCGGTCGCGGTCGCGGCGCCGGGGATCAGCGACGCGAGCAACAATGGCGGCGTCGGCGACGGCTCGGGCAGCGGCGACGCGGCGCTGGTCGTGACCAGCGGCAGCCTGACGCTCACCGACGGGGTCGATGCCGGAACGCACAACCTGCTGCTCGAATCGGAGACGGCGGCGGTGAGCGGCGCGGGCGCGATCACGGCGAACGGGCTTGCCGTGGCGATGACCGGCAACGAGACCTTGTCGGGCTCGTTCGCGGCGATCGGCGCGGCGATCACGAGCGGCGGCTTTTCCTACACCGGCGCCTCGTCCTATCAGACCGGGGTGACCGTGAGCCCGCCCGCGCTCGGCGCGACGTTCGCGGTCGCGGCGACGGGCGATGTCGGCCTGGTGGCGACGACCGGGAGCCTCACGCTCGGCGGGACCGTATCCGGCGCGAACGTGTATTTGAGCGCCGCTTCCGGCGCGGTCACGGAGACGGCGGGCGCGGCGATCGCTGGCTCGGGCGCGGGCGACCTGATCGTGGTGGCGAAGAACGGCTCGGCGCTCAACGCGGCGGCGAACAGCGTCGGCGTTTTGGCGGCGGACGTGAGCGCGGGCGGCTTCGCCTTCACCAACGCCGGCGGGTTCGCGGTCAGCGCCGCGACGGTCAGCCCGCCGACGCTGGGCGCCACGACCCAGCACAACGTGACCGCGAGCGGCGATGCCGGGCTCGTGGCCACGGCCGGAAGCATCACGCTCGCGGAGAATGTTTCCGGCGCCAACGTGCTGTTGAGCGCAGCCGCGGGCGCGGTCAACGAGACCACCGGGCATGTCGCCGCCAATTCCGGAGCGGGCGACCTGATCGTCCTGGCGAAGACCAACTCGGCGCTCGATGCGGCGGCGAACAGCGTCGGGGTGCTCGGCGCGGACGTGAGCACGGGCGGCTTCGCCTTCACCAATGCGGGGGGATTCACGGCCGGTGCGGCGTCGGTGAGCCCGCCGGGGCTCGGCGCATCCGCCCATAACGGCATCAGCGCGGGCAGCGACGTCGGGCTGGTGGCGCCGGCCGGCGACCTCACGCTGGCGGCAAACGTTACGGGCACGAACGTGCTGTTGAGCGCCGCTGCGGGCGCGGTCACGGAGACGACCGGAGCCGTCGTCGCGGGCTCAGGCGCGGGCGGCCTGATCGTCGTGGCGAAGAACGATACGGCGCTCGACGCCGCCGCAAACAGCGTTGGCGTGCTGGCGGCACACGTGACCGCGGGCAGCTTCGCGTTCACCAATGCCGGCGGGTTCTCGGTAGGGAGCCTGACGCTGTCGATCCCGGCGACCGTGATCGCGGGAGCAAGCCCCGTCGCCGCGTCTCTTTCCGGCATCGACGTGGCGCTCGGCCTCAATCTCGACGCCAAGACCGGCAACATCACCCAGACGCACGCTCTCACCGTTGGCGGCGCAACGGTCATCGCCACCGAAGGGTCGAACGCGACGATCGCGTTGACCGCCGCGACGAATGCGCTCACGGGTGCCGTGACGCTCGACACGGAAGGCGCGTCAGGCAATGCGAGCCTCACGAACGATGACGCGGGCGGCACGAGTCTGGCGGCCGCCACGGTGGGCGGCAGCCTTACGATCGTCGCGTCGGCCGGCACTATCACCGAGACCGGAACCATTGCGAGCGGCGGGAACCTCGCCCTCAAGGCAGGCGCGGGCTCGATCGCGATCGACAGCACGCTGCAATCGACGGCCGGCAACCTGTTCCTCGAGGCGGACGGCAGCGGTTCCACGATCACATATGCAGGAGGCAATCTGACGCTTGGCGCCGCGGGCAGCGTGTCGCTCGTCGCCACTGCCGGGATCGGCGGCAGCGGCGCGGCCCAGTTCATTCCGCTGCACGACGCGGGCGGGCTTCTGACCTTGTCGGCGACGACCGCGACGGGCGGCATTTTTGTCGCGGCGACCGACGCGGCAGGCATGACGCTCGGCGCGCAGGCAGCGCCGCCGGCCGGCTTCCAGTCGATCGCGAGCGGCGGAGTTGCAGCCACCGGCGGGATCGCGAGCGGCGACGTGGCGATCGATAATACGACCGGTTCGCTCGTCCTCTCGAAGCCCGTGAACAGCGCCACGGGAAGCGTCTATCTCGAGGCCGACGGAGCGGGTGCGAAGATCGCGGCCTCGGGCGGCGCGATCGATCTCGCGGGCGGCGTCCTGTCGCTCGTCGCGAACGCCGGCGTCGGCACGGCGAGCGCGCCGGTCCGGGTTGCTGACGGGTCGGCGCTGACCGTCGCCGGCATGACCGCGACCGGCGGCTGGTACGTGAGCGCGTCGAGCCCGGCGGCGGCGGGCGCGGCAGTAACCGTGGGCGCGCTGACGCCGCCCGCCTTCTTCGCATCGACGCCGGTGACTGGCGTGACGGTCGCTGCGAGCGGCGACATCGCAGTACAGAACGCGGGCGGCACGGCGACCGGCGGCGCGATCGTGCTCGCGAATGGCATCGACGCGGCCGGCAGCGTGTTCCTCGAGGCAGACGGAACGGGCGCTACGATCACGACGAGCGGCGGCACGATCGCGCTGGCGGGGACAAGCCTGTCGCTCGTCGCCAATGCCGGCGTCGGCACGGCGAGCACGCCGATCGAAGTGGTGGATGGAGCGGCGTTGACGCTCGGCGGCGCGACCGCAACGGGCGGCTGGTACGTGAGCGCGTCGAGCCCGGCGGCGGCGGGCGCCGCGGTGACGATCGGCGCGGTGGCGCCGCCCGCCTTCTTCGCGACAACGCCCGTGACCGGCGTGACGGTCGCTGCGAGCGGCAATGTCGCGATCGAAAATGCCGGCGGCACGGCGACCGGCGGCTCGATCGCGTTCGCGAACAACATCGACCTTTCCGGCGATGCGAGCGGGAGTGTGTTTGCCGAAGCCGATGGGACGGGTGCGCAGATCGCGGCCTCGGGCGGCGCCATCAAGCTTTCGGGCGGCAATCTGTCGCTTGTCGCGAACGCCGGCGTCGGAACGGCGAGCGCGCCGGTCCGGGTCGTGGACGGATCGGCGCTGACGCTCGCCGGCGCGACCGCGACCGGCGGCTGGTACGTGAGCGCGTCGAGCGCGGCGGCAGCGGGCGCCGCGGTAACCGTCGGCACGGTGTCGCCGCCCGCTTTCTTCGCGACGGCGCCGGTGACCGGCGTGACGGTCGCGACCGCGGGCGATGTCGCGGTGCAGAACGCCGGCGGCACGGCGAGCGGCGGCTCGATCGTGCTGACGGACACCATCGACGCTGCCGGGAACCTCTTCCTTGAGGCGACGGGGAGCGGCGCGACCATCGCCGCGAGCGGCGGGGAAATCGCGCTCGCGGGCGGCGGAATTTCGCTCGTGGCAAGCTCGGGCGTGGGAACGGCAAGCGCGCCGATCCGCGTGGTGGACGGCGCTGCGCTGACGCTCGCCGGCGCTGGCGGAGCAAGCGGCTGGTACGTGAGCACATCGAGCCCGGCCGCCGCGGGCGCCGCAGTGACGGTCGGCGCACTGACGCCACCCGCCTTCTTCGCGACGACGCCGGTGACCGGCGTGACTGCCGCCTCGGGCGGCGATATCGCGCTCCAGAACGCGGGCGGCACGGCGAGCGGCGGATCGATCGTGCTGACGGACACCATCGGCGCGACCGGACGCGTGTTCCTCGAGGCCGATGGATCGGGCTCGCAGATCGTGGCGTCGGGCGGCGCGATCAATCTTGTGGGCGGCGGCCTGTCGCTGGTCGCGAATGCCGGCGTCGGAGCGGCGGGCGCGCCGATCGAGGTCGTGGATGGATCGGCGCTGACGCTCGCGGGTGCGACCGCGACCGGCGGCTGGTATGTGAGCGCTTCGAGCCCGGCCGCGGCGGGCGCGGCGGTAACGATCGGCGCACTGACGCCGCCCGCCTTCCTCGGGGCGACGCCGGTGACCGGCGTGACGGACGCATCGAGCGGCGACATCGCGCTGCGCAACGCGGGCGGCACGGCGAGCGGCGGCTCGATCGTGCTGGCGAACGATATCGACGGCGCCGGCAGCATCTTTCTCGAGGCCGACCGGTCGGGCGCGAAGATTGCGACATCGGGTGGCACGATCGCTCTTGCCGGCGGCGGGCTGTCGCTCGTCGCGAATGCAGGCGTCGGCACCGCGACCGCGCCGGTCCGCGTGTCGGACGGCGCCGCGCTGACGCTTGCCGGCGCGACCGCGACGGGCGGCTGGTATGTGAGCGCATCGAGCCCGGCCGCGGCGGGCACAACAGTAACGGTCGGCGCGCTGACGCCGCCCGGCTTCTTCGCCTCGACGCCGGTCACGGGCGTCACGGTCACCAGCGGCGACATCGGCTTGCAGAACACCGGCGGCACGGCCGCCGGCGGATCGATCGTGCTGGCGAGCGGCGCGAGCGCGGGCGGAAACGTGTTTATCGAGGCGACCGGAACGGATTCGACGATCGCCGGTGCGGGCGGCACGATCGATCTCGCGGGCGGCGGACTGTCGCTTTTCGCGACCGGCGGGATCGGCACGAGCGCGAGCGGCATCCTGGTCTCGGACGCCGCGGCGCTGACGCTTGCGGCGCAAACGACGGCGGGCGGCATCTTCCTGTCGGTGTCGGACGCGGCGGGCGTGACCGTGGGCCATGCGGCGGCGACGCCGGCATTCTTCGCCAATGGCATTTCCGGCCTTCAGGGCCTCGCGAGCACGGCGAGCGGCGATGTCGCGCTGCAGAACCTGACCGGATCCTTGAATCTCGCAAGCGCGATCGATCTCGCCGCGGCGACGGGGAGCGTCTATCTCGAGGCGGACGGCGCGGGCGCGAAGATCGCGGCATCGGGCGGCGCGATCGATCTCGCCGGCGGCGGACTGTCGCTGGCGGCAAGCGCCGGCGTCGGCACCGCAAGCGCGCCGCTCCGGGTCGTGGACGGATCGGCGCTGACCGTCGCGGGCGCGACCGGGACCGGCGGCTGGTACCTGAGCGCGTCGAGCCCGGCGGCGGCGGGCGCGGCAGTAATCGTGGGCGCGCTGACGCCGCCCGCCTTCTTCGCGACGACGCCGGTGACCGGCGTGACGGTCGCTGCCGCGGGCGATGTCGCAGTGCAGAACCTCGGCGGCACGGCAACCGGCGGCTCGATCGTGCTGGCGAACGACATCAACCTGTCGGGCGACGCGGGCGGCAACGCCTTTCTCGAAGCCGACGGGTCGGGCTCGACGATTGCGGCAGGCGGCGGGACCATCCGGCTCGACGGCACGAACCTGTCGCTCGTCGCGCAGGGCGGCATTGGCACGAATGCGGCGCCGATCGCGACCGCCGATGCAGGCGCCATGACGGTCGCGGCCAGCACGCTCGCGGACGGCGTGTTCCTGAGCGATTCGAGCCCCGCGGCATCCGGCGCCACGGTCACGGTCGGCCAAGTCTCGACGCCGGCCTTCTTCGTGACGCCGCTCATCGCCGGCGTCTCGTCGGCGGGCGGCGGAAACGTCACGCTCGCCAACGCGGGCGGAACTTCGACCGGCGGGGCGATCGTGCTCGCCGATCCGCTAACGCTCAGCGCCTCGACGGGCGCGCTCACGCTCGCCGCCTCGGGACCGATCTCGCAGACGAACGGCACGATCAGCACCGACCTGCTCTCGGTCTCGGCCGGGGGCGCCGTGAGCCTGCCGATGAGCAACGCGATCTCGAACCTGGGCCAAGTCACGCTCACCGGCGCCGGCGACTTCGTGCTGCAGGACACCGGCAACCTCGCGCTCGTCGGCAACGCCACGGTGCCGAGCGGCGCGATCGCGATCGCCACGACCGGCACAATGTCGGTTCCCGGCGGCATCACCTATAGCGCCAGCGGTCACGTGGCACTCGGCTCCGCGGGCTTCGACGAGACCGGCAGCTTCACGATCACCGGTGCGCCCGCGGTGCTAATCGACGCAACCGGCCTCACCGCCACCGCCCTCGACGCGATAACGATAACCAGTTCGAGCGACGTGAACGCTCTGCCGCTCGGATCCGGCACGGCAGGGAGCCCGGTCATCACGTTCGGCGACCTCAATGCTGCTGGCTCGGCGCTCCTCATTTCCGTCGACAACTCCAACGTGACCGGCACCGTCATGGTGGCGGAGCTGGGCGTAACCGGGTTCGCCGACACGATCGACCTGTTCGGCTCGATCGCCGGGGTAACGAGCCAGTTCGCGGCGATCCTCGGCGTCCGCGCCCAGGGACCCGACAATGCCGATCGCTTCAACGCCTGCGCGATCGGCAGCCCGTCGTGCGTCGCACAGCCGATCCTCGTGCCGGTCTTCCCGCCGTCGCTCAACGACGTCGATTTCCTGACGCTGCCGGCGCCGCTCGACCCGCTCGACATCGACCGCCTCGATACCGGCAACGAAGATGATCTCTGACCGCATCGCGCGCCTCGCGCTCGCCCTTTCGATCGTGGCCTTGGCGCTCGTCGCGTGCGGCGAACTGCCGCCCAGCGCCAAGGTCAATGCAACGCAGCAAGGAGATTCGGCGAGCGCAGCGCAGCGCGCCGGCACAAATCAGATGGGCGAGCCATGCCGCTTCGAGCCGAGCACGGACCCGCTCGGCAGCGCGTTCGCGGCGGCCTACAACGTCTTCTGCGGCACCTGGCAGCAGCCGACCGGCCGCATCTTCCAGGCTTCGGTGCCGGTCGGCGCCGATGCGCTCCAGCGCCTCGCCGTGTCGAGCCCGTGGCGCGTGGCGCTCGACGAACGCGTCGTCTGCGACGTGCCGAGCGCGGCGAAGGTGCTGTCCGATGCGCCGGCCGAGCTCATGCGCTGCGCACGCAAAAGCGGAGACTGGCCGCACCTTGCCATGGTCGCGGACGTATCCGGCAAGACCTATTTCGTCGACGGCGTGCCGTCCGCGCTGCCCGCGCTCGAGACCGTGCTCGCGACGCTCTCGGGCCAGGCCGCGCCGTCCGCCGATGCGTCCTCGAAGATGGCGGAGATTTCCTCGGCGATCTCTTCGCACCCGTTCGGCAGCGGCGATCTCGACTCCTATTTCACCCTGATGCGGCTCGGCAACGCCGCCAATGACGGCAGCAACTATGCCGCGGCCGAGCAGGCCTTCCGCAGCGCGGTCGCGATTCAGGAGCGGATTCTGGGACCGAGCGATCCCGGCCTTGCCACGCCGATCATGAATCTCGCCTTGCAGATCAGCAATCAGCGCCGCTTCATCGAGGCCGATCAGCTTTTTGCGCGCGCGAACCAACTGGTGACGGAGTCCGGCGACGAACTCGAGAAGGCGCGTTACGACTTCTACATCGCCGAGCATGAGACGAACCGCTCCAATCTGGCCGAGGCCGAGGCAAGCAACCAGGTTGCCGAACGCGAATATCTCGACCTCGTGCCGCCGTCCCTGGTCGATGCGGCGCGCGGCTTCGCCGAGACGCGCAGCACCAGCTATGTCGATTCCCTGATGCTGGGGCCGGACGGCCAGAACGCGGTGGCCGGGCTGGCGGCAAGCTGGACGCTCGGAGCGCTGATCGCCTATCGCAACGGCGATTACGCGCGGGTGAAATCGCTGAACCATTCCGTCGATACCCTGTTGCGCATCAGCGGCCTGCGCCCGCCCGGGCTCGAGCCGCGCGCGGTGCGGCTGGCGGCGCTCGGCGACGCGCAGGAGGGCGAGGTCAAGGAAGCCGTATCGAAGCTCAACGACGCGGCCACTCTGTTCGGACACTACGGCGAAAACGAGCGCCCGGTCGCGGTGACGCTGTTTCTGGCCGGCCGCTCGGCGCTCGCCGGCGGCAACCGCAACGACGCATTGGCGCTTTTCCGCAAGGGCGCGGCGATAGCGCGCACGGCGCATCTGGGATTGCCCGAGGCGCTCGTCGGCGACTATCTCCAGGCGATCGACGAGGCCGCCGCCGCAGCGAGCGCCGAGCGCGAGACGTTCGCCGCCGAGATGTTCCAGGCCTCGCAGCTCATCCAGGGCAACGTCACCGGGCAGGTCGTGGCGCAGGCCTTTGCGCGGCTCGCCGCCGGCGACGTCGCGGCGCGCGACCTGTTGCGCCAGATGCAGGACGCCGACCTCAAGCTGCAGCAGCTCTACGCTGAGCGCGATCAGGAAACGCGTCTTCCGGCGGCGCAGGTGGACCGCGCCAAGCTCGCCAAGATCGACGCCGAAATCGCCGCCACGCAGGCGACCCGCGCGGCCGCGGATTCGGCGGCGCAGTCGGCCTCGCCCGATTATGCGCAGCTCGTTTCGAAGGAAGCGTCGGTGGCCGACGTGCAGCACGTGCTCGCCGCGCACGAGGGGCTCGTGAGCTTCGTCGTCGGCGGCGCGACCACGTTCGCAATTCTCGTCGAGGCACACCGGATCGAGGAATATCGCATCGGCCTATCGGCGAGCGAACTCGCCAAGGCGATCGCCGACCTGCGCGCGACGATCGTGCCGTCCGAGGAAAACGGCGAGGCGACCCTTCCGGTGTTCGACGTGGCCGCGGCGCACCGGCTCTACGAGAAGCTGCTGGGTCCCGTGCAAAAGCGGCTCGACACGCTCGACCGGCTCGTCGTCGTGCCGAGCGGCGCGCTCACCTCGCTGCCGCTCGAGGTGCTGGTGACGGACGAGGCGCCGCCCGTCACCGACGGCAACTACAAGAACGTGCCGTTTCTCATCAAGCGCCTGGCCATCAGCTACATGCCGGCGCCGCAGACGCTGGTGGTGCTGCGCGTCAATACCAAGCCTTCTACCGCGCCCAATCCCTATATCGGCTTCGGCGACTTCAAGCCGGCGACGCGCGCGCAGATCGGCGCGAGCTATCCGCCGTCGCGCTGTACCCGCGATTTCCTGAGCCTCGTCGACCTTGCGCCGCTGCCGGGAACGCGCAAGGAGATCGACGCGGTGGGAAGGCTCGTGTTTCACGTGCCGCAGGACGACATGGTGCTGGGCGCCGACTTCACCAAGGCGCGCCTCACCGGCATGGATTTGACGAAATTCCGCATCGTCCATCTCGCGACCCATGCGCTGCTGCCGAGCGAGCTGCGCTGCCGGTCCGAGCCGCTCATCGCGCTCTCGGCCGATCCGAATGCCCCCGACGCCTCATCGGCGTTCCTCGGGCTTTCCGAGGTGCTGTCGATGAAGCTCGACGCGGATCTCGTGCTGCTCTCCGCCTGCAACACCGCGGGGCCCGGCGCCGCCGGCACCGGCGACAGCCTCTCGGGCCTCGCCAAGGCGTTCTTCTTCGCCGGCGCGCGCGGCCTCATGGTCACGCACTGGGAGCTCGAGGACACGGCGGGACCGGTGCTGACCGCGCTCACGCTCTCGCCCTGGGGCGGGCCGCGCGATTCCGCCGCCGACCTGCGCCGCGCCAAGCTCTATATGATCGTCGCGCTCGGCAGCAAGCCGGGGCCGAGCTTCGCCTTCTTCACGCACCCGTTCGCCTGGGCGCCGTTCGTCCTCATCGGCGACGGCATCCGCGCGCCGGCTGCGTCGTCCTGAGGGCAGGCCGCGCGCTGCGCGCTCGGTTGTTCTAGGAGGTGCCACAATGAGAACAGTTATCCTTATTCCATGCTCTGCATCAGCGCGCGCATGCAGGTAGCAGGGTGCACCAGTAAATGCCCCATGCAAGGGGCTTATTAACGGCGAATGAGGGTTGGCGGAGGGGACAGGACCCTACGCCCGGCGATAACCTAATGCAGAAAATGCCGTATTTATTGCCTTTCCTTGATATCCCGTAGGGACTATACGTAGGGGCGGAACACGGGACCGACTCCGATGGCAGCACCTTACGAGCAACGCGAAAAGCCGCACATTGAGAAGCGCCGCCGCAAGCTGTACGCGGTGCTCGCCGTGCCGGTGGACGTGCAAAGAAAGCTCGGCAAAAAGCGGCTCACCATGACACTGCGCACTGACTCACCCGCCGTTGCGGAGAAGCGTGCCGCCCCGATCATAGCACGCTGGCGCCGGCAGATTGAGAAGGCTCGCGGCTCGGCCGTCGAGACGGATTTAGAGTTCTATCGCCGCATCCTGTCACCGGAAGAAATCGCGACGATCCGCGTCATTGAAGTGGACGAGGAAACCGGCTTGCCCGTTGGCGCCGATCCGATAACGCATGAAGCGCACCTAACCACCATCGCCACGGCGCAGCGCTTCATCGGCGAGCGTTTCGACAAGCTGCTAGACGAGTGGCAGGCCGGAGAGACGACAACTCAAAAGACGAAGGACATGCAAGCGGCCGATGTAAAGCGCTTCGCCACGAAGTTCCGCACCGTTGCCAGCATAGACAAGGCGAGCGTGAAGCGTTGGACCAGCGGAACTCGTCGCCGATGAAGGGCTGGCACCTAAGACGGTGCAACGCATTCTCTCCGCGCTTCGCGGTTACTGGAAGCATTTGCAGAGTGTCGAGATTGCACCGGCCGATTTGGAGCCGTTCACCGGATTGGACGTAGCGAAGTCCGGTGGGCGGGTGAAGCGCGAGGATCGCCGCAAGGCATTCTCGCCGGCCGAAGTGGTGAGGCTTCTCACGGAAGCACGGAAGCGCGGCGACCTTGAGCTTGCGGACCTGCTAGAGCTTGCCCGGTATAGCGGCGCCCGGATCGAAGAGCTTTGCAGCATGACGGTTAAGTCGGTGAAGCTCGCGGCCGAAGTTCCGCACTTCGCCGTCAATGCCGGCAAAACCGATGCAGCAATCCGCGAGGTTCCAATTCACTCCGCGTTGCTGCCCGTGCTCAAGCGCTTGATCGCTGATCGTCCTAGCGGCTTCGTGCTGGCGGACTTGACGGCAAACAAGTACGGTGATCGCTCGAATGCCATCGGCAAAAAATTCGGCTATCTCAAAGCCGGCGAGCCGCTGAAATTCGGCGCGGATCACGTGTTCCATTCCATTCGCAAAACCGTCGCGACCATGCTCAAAGATGCCAGCGTGCCGGAAGCGACGGCGGCCGATCTACTAGGCCATGAAATCGCGACCATGAGTTACGGCTTGTATGCCGGCAACGTCTCGCTCGCGACGAAGCGCGACGCAATCGAGAAACTTGCATACCCAAATGAATTGAAGCCCGACTAGGACGCCAACCAAAACTATCCGGCCATTGCCACGCTTACGCGACCTTGATTTTGAGATGTTGCCCCATCTCAGTATCACCTGCATGCCATTGTCCGTTCCAGTCGATTTTTAGCCGTAGCGGAGCGCTTTCGCCGTTAAGACCTCGCGCTACGACGGTAACCCAAAGATGCTGTTCTCTTTGCGAGGCCCAAGCATTCGGCTCCATGTTCAGCGTCAACGAAAGATCGTCCTCGCGCACTGTCATAAAATCGACATCGGCAACGGTAGCAATTCCAACCGTCCGCGATGACTGATCCTGCTGTCGATGTCTCCAAATCACCGGAAACGCTTCATCGGTAAAATATGGCTGGGGCCGCTCATCCGGGCCACGCTTATCAAAGCGTGTCACTAGCACATAAACCTCTTCCGCTTTTGGGAAGCGAGTGCCGTTTGTCACACGCAGTCGATAATTGCGCACGAAAATCTCTTTCGGTTCGATGAAGAGCCTGTCGTTACGCATTACCTCGATGCGTACTAATTGGGTTTCGAGCTTGCCGACGCTGCTTACCAATTTCAATCGTAGATCAGGTCGAAAAAGCTTCGCCCGGATGCCCTCGCCCCAAATTGCGGCGATGGCGATCACCCACGTCCCAATGACGCCCGCCACATAAAGGCAAATGGGCACATTCATTGCTGACCATCCCCCCGACTTCGAGAATTATCGGCTCAGCGGCTTCTGCGCTCTCATGTCTTTGGCAAGGGCCGCACGCTTAGCGGCAGCGGCGAGCAACATTCGGTCCCCTTGCCAGTCGGGGCGTTCGCGGTAAATCACGCTATCGGACTTTTCCCAGTCATCCTCGTTGTGGTATTCGTAGAACGAAAACGTTATGCCCGACGGTCTATGAAGAACCGTACGCTCACGAAGATCGACATCAAATTCTTCGACAGGATAAAAATCGCGCACGGTCATTCCGTTGGAGTCCAAATTAGCGCCATCAATTTCCGCCTCTGTGCCTTCGATTAGGACAAGCGACGGAATGCGCTCGATTGCGGAGCGGGTGGCCATACGGCGCGAGACTACGTAGTCGCCCGTCTGCTGGCTCCATTGCTTAAATCTGTAGACCGTGACGGTGCTCATGGTGCTGATACCTTTCACCGCTTCCGTGTCGGCGCCTTCACCGGAGCGTTGCGCGCTAGATCACGCGAGGCTTAGCTGTTTCAGATACGGCCGCAAAGCCTTTTCGAATCGGATCATTGCGTCAACTTGCCGTTCCTGAATTTGCGCCCATTGGTCTTCCGGGGAGCGATAACCTCCATCGTGCAACGTGTATCGGATTCCGCTCGCTCGCCCATTTTCCAATTTGTCCCAAACCAACGAAGCGCCGAACTCCTTCTCAATCGCTTCTTTGTGCGCATTCAACTGGTCGAAGATGCTCTTGTTTTCGGCCGTGTAGTCCTTGCCGCGATCTATGTAGAGTTCAAGCCCGCACTCGGTTTGCAACACGACATAGTTTAGATACAGCCCGCGAAAACCGGAACTCGTCCCAATCCGCGACCATTCACCGGGCGTTAGGTGAGCGTGCAGCTTTGACACCTTAGCCGAACGCTCAATTAGCTGACTCCACCAGCGCTTCCGAAGTCCATAGCGTTCGGCGATTTCCTTCTTCGCTGTGCCAACGTCTACGGCTTCATCGGACGGCCCCAAAATCAGCGTGAATAAAGGCGCAGCGGGAGACTCACCGATTTTTACTGCCTCCACCTTCACCATGTAGAAGCGGGCGCTGCCAGATTCATTCAACCACGCCAGCGCAGCGACGTGTTCAGGTCGCGGGTCCGAAACAATCCAGATCGCGGCCTTGGCGCCCATCGCAGTCAAGTAGGTAATGAGCTTCCCAAGGTGATCGTGATTGCTCCGCTCCATTTGGTTCTCAATGATGACGGTGCCCCCGCCTTCGTCTTCCGCGACTAGATCAACGCTAAAGGAACCTGCCGCCCGTTCCCTTTCCACGTTGACCAACTTTAGATCGAGCGCTGCATTCAAAACGTCGATGTTCTCTTGTAGCCAGGGCGTGAAGTCGTATTCCTCATGGTCGAATACCGTTTTCAACGGCAGCCGCACCAATTTGCCTATGGTTGCAGTGCTCATCGCTCAATTCCCCGTCCACGCGATGACGGCACTATAGCGCCGTTTCTTTTCGCGTGTCGATTTCCCAACGGACCTTTGCCGCTGTCAGGATCGGTGCGGCACGATCACGCGTCGCCGGCTTCCGTTGTGCGGCGCCGCCCCAGTTCACGGGACTATTCGCCATCTCGACGGGACGCCATCCCGCCGCGCGGTAGATCGTCCCGGAGTGGTGTTCGGTGTCCTGGTAGCTGATAAGGCGCGACACGTCAGGCCGCTCCCTGCCGATCTGCCGTCGCATCCATGCCAGCATTCGGCTTGCGGTGTTCTCCGGTGCGGAGTCAGCAATCGCAAATCTGCGCAATTCTAGCCATCCTTTATCGGCGAGCATGCGAGCAACGGGACGGCCCCATAAGGCGACGGCGAGCGGCATGCCCTGGTAGATCGCCGCATAGGCAATCTCGATATGGAACACCGGGATTGATGGCAGCACCGAATGCCAGCGCTGATTAAGTTCGGCGCCGGTCGAAGCCGTGACCGGCTCGAAACGGAGATCCTTTCCGCTTTCGTCGCCAGTAGTGCGCGCGTTGCCGTGCGGCATCGTCGGCATCGATTCTCGGCCGTCCCATGCCGGTATCGTGCGCCGCAAAAACCTAACGAAACCCCAAAGGCAGCAACGGCCCGGCGAGGGGTGAGCGTCCCGCCGGGCCGTGCGCGTCAACCATCAATGAAGCGGAGCCGAGGCCCTTCACTGCGGCGATCATCGGATGCGGCTGACAAACTCCCGCATCATCAATTCCTTGGTCACGGATAGCTGCGCCAGTGCGAGCATTTCGTCTAGCGGCGTCGATTGAACGGTTGCCCAGCGCCCTGAGATTGGAAGTTCCCACAAGGCAACGGCCGCCGTGTCACCGCGTTCCGCTCGCTCAAGGGCAGTGCGCAGCACGGCACAGACTTGAGCCTGTACGGCTTCCTCTACGCGTTGGCGCGGCACTATGCGAAGATCGCGAAGCTCAACCATGCTGGACTCCTGCCAGGAAAGAAATCAGCACCGGAAGGCTCGGCAACGCCGATATGGGCACCGCGTCGATTACTTCATGTGCGACATGGCGAATCACTTCGGCAATATCCGGCGGTGCATCCTGAATCGCGGGGCGTAGCTTTGCCCGTAATTGCTTTGCAATTTCGCTGCCAAGCTCGCGTTGCACCTTGCCGAGGATGGCGCTGAATTGTCTGTTTTGTTCGTTGTTCATCGTGATACTCACTTCCGCCGGATGTTCCAGTGTTCTTTCGTATGATCGCGGTTTCTGATTTCGTGGCGATCATCGAGACTGACGCGGCCACGTTGTCCGGCGATCACGGCTTGCAGCGTTGCCCGATCCATCTTGGCGAGATTGTCGAGCGAGACGCCACAACGCACGGCACGCTCTACAGCCTCAAGGCAAACATCTAGCCTCGCCGCTTGTGCTTGCATGCGGCCGAGTGGCGATGCTGTCCCGCACCATTCTCTAAGCTCGCTCATCGCCTGCCGCCCCTATGACCGCGCCTATGTGCCGTAGGCTTGTCAGCACCGGCCTGCGGGTTGCCCCGCACGAAGTAGGCAAAGCGGTCGCTATCGAAAGCCTCGATTTGATGTTTCGAGCAACCGTCATAGATCGCGCCTAGCACAGCATCGAATGGCACTTTCTTCTCCGCGCCGATTTTGCAGACAAAGGCGCGGAGCGAGTCTGGCAACGCGTCGAGTTCCGAGTCTTCCATGGCCGCGACTTTCTACAGCGTGCCGCGATCACTTCACCGGAGCCGGCGGGCGAGCGGAGCCGGAACCATTCGGATCGGTCCCGCTTCCACCTTGCTCGCGTGCCGTATCCATGCCGGCTTGCGTCTCGACGCTTGCCGCATGACTGTCAAAGTATCCGCTGTTATCGTCCGGCGGCCGGCGCAATGAAGCGGCGGCGCGGGCAAGCTCGCCCTCGGTATGAATGGGCCGCGTCATGCCGGAGACGGTCAAATCTTCGGTCCCGTTCAAGCCGCCGCGGACCTTCCGCGTTTCATCGGTCTTGCTGGGGAATTGATCGGCCTGAGTCACGTCAGCGACCATTGACCGATTCAAGCCGAAACCGAAATGAGTCGGTGCAGCACCGCGATTTGACGGTGCCGGACGGGCGGGACGCGGAGCGGCCGTCATTGCGTCACCCGATGATGCGGGGCTTGACGTTCCGACGCCACGGCTGGCGACGGTGCGAACGGGATTGATGCGTGCCATGGTGAGAGTCCTTCAATGTGAGGTTGCTGGGGGTTTCCATCGCCTCAGGTTGTCGGCTCGGGGTTGTCCCGCGAGTTCAAGGCTTGTTCGATGCGAGCGACTGAATTCGGTGCGACCGGATTCGACGGCACGCTCCAAATTGATCGCGGCTTCCGCCGTCTGCATGACGTGCGAGGTATGCGCCAGCGCACGGCCGGACATTTCGCCGAAGACTCGACTCGGCGAGTTCGGCGGACGAAAAGGACCGCAGCTTTAAGTCCAGCTTGTCATTGATCGTAATCAGCACTCCGGCGAGTTCGCGATCACCATCGGCCGCCGCACGGATCGCGACGCCTTTGAGCGCAGCGGGCGGCATGCCGTGAAGCTCGGCAAGCAAGCGGGAGCGACGCTCGCCGCCAAGCTCGAAACTCGACGCGATACGCAACGGCGAGAAAAGCTCGCGGGACCGTTTGACCGCTAACTCAACCGTGAGCATTTCGCGGCGGGCTGCATCAAGCTCGGCTTTGCTCGAATGGAAAAGCTGGCGGATGAAGCTGGCGCGATTTGCCTTCACTTCGCCAGCGAAGCGGCGCCGTTCGGATTCCGGCCGTACCGTGCGACCGTCAGCTTGCAGACGGTATGCCTTGATCCGCTTGGCCGCCGCATCATCCCATTCCGCAATCGCCTTCGTGATCGACCGCATTGCCGAAGCATGGCGCTCCGCTGCAACGTCGAACGTCTCGCGAATGGTCTGGATTGATGCTGGCGTCGTTACGATACCGCGCGCACGGTCAAACATGCCGGCGCGATTTTGGCGGGCCGCAAGGCCGCGCTCGATTAGATTTTCCGCTACCATTGTAAGTCTCCGCTCAACCGCAAAGTCCCGGCCCAGTGCCAGAACCCATGACGAGTCACCCGTGCGCATTCCTTGATCGTTAGATCAAGCGGCGCACAGGCTCACCCCGTATCACGTCGCGGAAGGATTGACCGCCGTTGGAACTCACTCCACTCGGCGGACACGTCGGAAACTCGACTAAAAGATATTACCACAATCGCCGGCATGCTGTCCAATGCAGCAAAACCGGGCATATCTTGGCCTAGACCAGATCACGACCATGACCGGAATTGCCCCGATCAAGCGGCCTCAGAGACGCGCGGAGCTTCAATTCTAGAGGGGTCCGGCTGGGGCGGTCTGTTGCCGCTCAATTGTCCCGCTTGCTGCCCTGTCGGCAACGCTGTGGCGGCCTGCAAGCGCTTCCGCTCGCCATATCGGCGTTGGCGTTGGTTCTGATTTTGGCGCTTCCGTTCCCGCCGCTCGGCTTCAAAGGCCGCGACGGCTTCCGGTCCTGCCGCGATGGCGGCGAGCCTTGCCCGCTTTTGTTGCGCGATGAAGGCGCAGCGTTCCGGCGAGGCTCTTAATTGACCGCGCTTTTTCCAGAATCCAGTATGCGGCCATCCTGGCAGCATGGCGGGCTTTCAAGTCTGCGGCACGTTGTTCCTGCCGTTCCTTTTCGATCATCGGCCGCAAGATTCTCTCGGCACGGTCGCGAACATAATCAGGATCGAGGCCGGCGAGGTCGCAAACGGCTTCACGATCACCGCGCCATGGTTGAACATCGCTCAACAAAAATCGCCGCGCATCACCTTGAGCGCTAACCCCCGCATCAAGAGCGCCAATTCCTTGAGCATCGAGGAATGCCTGCTGTAGCACGGCGGCCCAAACTTGCCGGCAACGTTCCTCTTCGGAATCCGGCGGTGCTGCATCATCGGCGAAATGCTCGCCTTGAAGCCATCAGTCCGCCGCGCGATCTAACGCTTCAACAGTGCTCGCGGACATGGCCTAGCACTTCACAATGCGAGCACCGGGAGGAGTCCACTTCATCGGCTCCAAATGGACGCCGCGATCCGGCGATGGCGTTAAGTCGATCACGCGCATCGTAAAGCGGCTGACGGCTTCAACTCTCGGCTCTATTGCGACAGGCTCAGGACGCTCGCCGCGTGCCTTCGCCGCCGCTTCCTGCGCAGCGAGCAATTCGCCGGCCTCTTTTTCCCAAAGCAGGCATCCGGCCTCGCTTCTATCGGGCTTCGTCGCCTTCCGCTTTTCAAGATCGCGGCGCCATGTCGGCATGTAAGTCCCTACCGGACACGGCGGCATGCCGACGAAGATCGCCGCCTGAAATCCGGTGAGACGTTCGAGTCCATCGCTGATACCGGCCGCCGCAGCCGTAGCGGCGTCAGCCCCGCGATTGAAGATTTTCAAAAGCTCGTTCGGATCGTCCGGCGCGTCGGTCATGCCCAATCCCCGTTAAGCTGCGCAGCCGAGAGGCTGTAAGGATCATCTTCGGCCGGCAGCAAGTCTTCCTCGGGCTGGGCTTCGATTTGCAACGGCTCCGCTGCATCAATAGTCTCGCTGCGATCATCAAGCTCGCCAGCACCGGGGATGATCTGTAGACGTTGCTCGCGGCACCATTGCAGCACTGGAATCAGCGAAGCACGGAGATTGGCCGGCATCTTTTCCGCCAAGCCGTACGTCAGCGAAAAAACAATGTCGCTTTCCTCGCCGGCACCATGAACTCGAATGTCCGACGCACTCCGCTTGTCCAGCCAAGAAGTTCGATGTAGTGGCGGCATGCGGCGAGCAAGGCTTGGTCCGAATAGACCTTGCGGAAGCCGACTACATCGCCCTTGTGGTAGATCGCCTCGTCAACTCCATGCACTCCGCGTCGTATCAGTTCGCCTAGCAGCACTTGCCGGAAATCCGCCTCGGCATTCGCGAGCCGCTTCTGCAAGAGAACGTCGCGGCGTAGCGCATAGTGAACAACGGATTGATTGCGCTCCGGGCCGAGCACGGTACGCGTTGCGGCGGCGAGACTGCCGGCGACGGCGACGTGCTTAAAGATCAGGTCCCATTCGGCCGGGCTGACGCGGCTGTACTGGCGGACTTCGCCGGGAGCGGCGGGCTTTGCGCGGGCTTTGGTCATAGTGAAGGCATAATAATACCGGCCGCATTTCGAGTCAAACCCGGTTTTTAGAGCACCTGGACTCGACATTCTCAATTCTATTTCCGCGTTTGTCTTTCCGCGTCTGTCAAAGATTGAGGGGCTTACTTGCGGCGCACTCTAGAGCCGGGGGGTCATCGGCGCCGGGGTGGTTAAGGAAGTGGTTTACGGGGCATTCGAGGCAAAGGCTGATCGAAAGCGCGCAGTGATCGAGACGAATGCGCGAGATCACGGTGAATGAACGATGAAGAACTAGATTGCATTTGATTCGATTGCTCGACGATAAGGCAATCTTTACGTTGATTGCGCTTGCAAGCATTCCCCCGCGCGTGCAACGTCGGCTTTATCAAAGCGCAACGGTCATTCGGGATTGGGAAATGAGCAAGCCGGCGATCTTCTACACGCGAGTTTCGACACGCGAGCAAGGCAAGAGCGGATTAGGATTGGACGCGCAAGCTGCCACGCTCGCCGCCTTCGCCTCGGGGAATGATTTTGCCATGGTCGCGACCTACAGCGACGTGCAATCCGGTGCGGATAGCGACCGTCCTATGCTGGCGAAGGCGCTGGCGCATGCGAAGCGGTTGCGCTGCCCGATCTTCGTCGCAAAATTAGATCGCTTGAGCCGTGACGTGCATTTCATTTCGGGGCTGATGGCGAAGCGAGTCCCGTTCTACTGCGCCGATCTTGGACTCGATGTAGACCCGTTTGTTTTGCATCTATACGCCGCACTAGGAGAGAAAGAGCGGACCATGATCAGGGAGCGGACACGGCGAGCGCTCGCCAGCCTCAAGGCGCGCGGCGTCAAGCTCGGCTTCGCAAATCCAAATCGCGACGATCAAGCGGAAGCATCGCGCCAAGGTGCCGAGCGATGCAGCGAGCTTGCCGACGCAAGGGCGGCGACGCTGGCGGCGACAGTGCGAGCATGCCGCAAGGCCGGGTGCGAGACGTTGCAAGCGCTGGCAGACGCGCTCAATGCGCGCGGCGTGAAGAATTCCTCGCGGCGGATCGTGGCATCCGTCGAGTGTCGCTCGCGTGGTGGAGCGGATTGAGCGCGGCGCCGCGTAGCACGTCAGCACCATCGCGAGCTTCAAGAGCCGGCCGCCAATGTGCGCGCCGGCTTTTTGCTGCCCGGTGCTCGTCTCGACGCGGCTCCGCATGGTTCGCGAGCCGTGAAGATCGCGCTGCAATCGTCGAAAATTTTATAGATCGCCTCTGGCGGCGCCGGAGGTCGTTAAGGTTAATCGTTGCGTCGGAAAATGTTCTCGCGCATGGGCCGTGCGGACGTGCGCCGCCGTTGGACGCCCCCAGCGCTGCGCAAGGCCGGGGTTGAAGCCTTGCGGCGAGGCCGGCTTATGCTCGTCTTGAGTACAATAACCCAAATCCGTCAATCGGGGAGTCATAGGACCACGAAGGAAAACGACTTGGCGACAAGCTGGTGATTGCCGGCTTTACCGGCCTACCGGCACTGAAATTGATACCTTGCATTCCGCCAGTCCATTCGCTCCCCGATCCGGCTTCTATTCCATCCTTCAGAATCTCGAACTCTCGGATCTTGAGCGAGCAAGCGAGCGCGTCAGCGCGAGCGTTTGCGAGCTTAGGTTCTCACCCGGTCGCTTGTCGCTCCCGGTAGAATCGAGTCCCACCATGAGACACGTAGGGGAGTCCCACAGTGAGACACGTAGCGCCCCTGATAGTGAGACACGTAGCGCCCCTGATAGGACTGGCAAGGATATTGAGACACGTAGCGCCCTTCTAGGACACGGCCGGAAGTCAGCGCTCCTAGCCGTCAATCGTCCCGGTGTCTTCCCAAATGCGCAGAACCTCGGCCCGGTCCATCCCTTCGGCCGGTGAGTGCGGACCATCGCCATCGGTCCAGCCGTCGCGTGCTTCCGTGAGTAGGAAAGCGAAATGCTCCTGACGGTCAGTGCTGGCGTCGCGCCATCCCGGCAGTTCCTCGAATGCCAGCCCGGCAACCGTCATGCAGTAGGTCCGCGCACCATCATCCTCTCCGGAGTTCGTCTCCGGGGCTGACGTGGCAGCATGGGCGCTGATCGCGGCGGCGAGCTTGGCCGCATCGAATCCCGGTGCTCGCGGATGCAACGGAATCCCGTCGAGTGCCGGATAGCGGATCGTAGTGGCGCGGAACCTTGCCCGGCCCGTGGTCTCGACGAAGCATTGCGAGTTGTCGCGGATCAAACGCCAATGGCGCCATGCCGTGCTGCGCGGCATACCGGCCTCACGGGCGAGCCGCTTCATTCCGGCGAAACATCCGCCCGTTTTCATCGAGTCCGACTTTCCGACCCAAGCTAGGACCGCTTTTGCCAGCCGGACGCATGGCAGGTCGCGACCGTCTTTAGGTGGGGTACCGAAAAAGCCTATGGCCTGCTCGTCTTCGAGCGCGAGATACACAAGGCGAATCCCATGCGCATAAGCATCGCGCGCCGCTTGCTCTATCGGATCGCGGCGACGATGCGGCCGACGCTGGCGCGGCGGATCATGTGTTGTGACAGACACGGCGCGGACTCTTACGTCTTGGGCTTGAGTTCCGTCGCCAAGCTCCGCGAGTTCGGCCGCTTCGTCCTTCGGCTCGGCTCCGGCTGCATTGCGCGCCCGCAGAGCTTGCGCGCGTTCCTCGACGGGTGAGCCGGTCGCTTCGGCCCGGACAACTCCATGCGAGGATGCGGCGCGAGCTTCGGCTGCATCGCGTTTCGCATTTTTCGGCGCCCGGAGTGCCGCCGCTTTGGCTTCGAGCTTTTGCGCCATGGCCTCGACGTAGCGGTCAACCTCAGCGTCAACATAAGCGATGCGCCAGCCGTCCGGCGCCGTGATCCACGGCGGCCCGCGATCCTCGCCGGGCTTGGTGCGAGCACGGCGGGCGCGCATTTCGTTGTCAGTGATCTTCAGCCGTCGCGCCACGTCTTGGCTACTAGAGCACCCCGGCGGCGGCCACTTGATGACGGTGTTTCCGAGTTTAACGACGCCCATGACACATACTCCCAAGGGGATTGAACATGCCCTTAGGATGGCACAATCCAAGCATGAATTGTAGGGTCTAAACGTAGGGACAATTGACCTAATTTCGTCCCAGATAAACCAGCAAAATCAAGTGCTTAGTAAGGTGGCGGAGGGGACAGGATTCGAACCTGCGATAGGGTGTTATCCCTATAACGGTTTAGCAAACCGCCGCCTTCAGCCACTCGGCCACCCCTCCACCTAGAGCGGTGACAACACGGCGTATGCCCGGCCTATCTAGCGAGCGGCTCTGGGGCCTGTCAACGCGGGCGGAAGCGGGCCGGCGGTTTACCTCATCTTAACAAAGATCGCCCGATCATCGCCCTTGCGGAGAGCGGGAGAAGGACATGGGGCTGTCCAGGCGTTCCATCGAGATGCTGCTCGATCTCGTCGAGATCAAGCTCAGCTACATGGACATTTCGGATCGCGAGGATGCGCGCGACATGCAGATCCTCGAACGCTGCAAGGCCGAGTTGCGCGCCCTCGACCAGGGGCCGCAGGCGATGCTCGCGAACGAGCGCCGGCGCGTTGCCCGGCCGCGTGTCGACGTCAGCCCCTAGAAGCTCACCGCCATCGCGCGCGCCGCCGCGGGCCGCGCCGCGATCGCCTTGAACCAGCGCTCGACGTTCGGGAATTCCGCGAGTGCCACCTTGTGCCATTCGTAGCGCGCGACCCAAGGATATGTCGCCATGTCGGCGATCGAATATTCGCCGGCGAGATAGGGCGCCTCGCCGAGCCGCCTGTCCATCACGCCATAGAGCCGCCGCACTTCCTTGACGTAGCGCTCCTGCGCATAGGGAATAGGCTCGGGCGCCTGGCGCAGGAAATGATGCGCCTGGCCGAACATCGGGCCGACGCCGCCCATCTGGAACATCAGCCATTCGAGCACGGCGAACCGCGCGCGCGGCTCCGATGACATGAATCTTCCCGTCTTCTCGGCGAGATAGATCAGCATCGCGCCCGATTCGAACACGCGGATCGGTTTCCCGCCCGGGCCCTCGCGGTCGATCATGGCCGGGATCTTGGCATTGGGATTGATGGCGACGAAGTCGGGCGTGAACTGTTCGCCCTTGCCGATATTGATCTTGTGCAGCTCGTAGGGGAGCCCCGTCTCCTCCAGCATGATCATCGGCTTGCGGCCGTTGGGCGTACCCCAGGCATAGAGATCGATCATCGCCAGTCCCTTTGCTGATGTGCCGCCGGCCTCCTAGCGCACGGGCCGGCCCCGAGGAAGGGGCGGAGCGGGAACAAAGCTCTCCCCAGGACGTTCGCCCGGCGCGGAAATCCGGCCCGCGCGAGGGAGATGAGGATGCGCATCCTGGTGACCGGCGCCGAGGGGTATATCGGCGCGATGCTGACGCCGCTGCTCCTGGAGCGCGGCCATCGGGTGGTAGGCCTCGATGCCGGGTTCTATCGCGACGGCTGGCTCTATGAAGACGGGCGGCGGCGGCCGGCCACCATCGCCAAGGACATTCGCGACATATCCTCCCCCGATCTCGCAGGCTTCGACGCTGTCGTACATCTGGCCGAGCTTTCGAACGATCCCCTGGCGCAGCACGATCCGCGGCTTACCTACGCCATCAATCACCGCGGTTCGGTCGAGCTCGCGACGAACGCCAGGGCGGCGGGCGTGCGCCGTTTCGTCTATACCTCCTCGTGCAGTGTCTATGGCGCGGCCGCCGACGGCGGATTCCGCACCGAGGAATCCCCGCCCAACCCGCAGACCGCCTATGCCGACTGCAAGGTGCTGGTCGAGCGCGACGTGCTTGGCCTCGCCGGCGACGGCTTCACGCCGGTCTTCCTGCGCAATGCCACCGCCTATGGGCCGAGCCCGCGCATGCGCTTCGACATCGTCCTCAACGATCTCTGCGGCCATGCCTGGACGAGCGGCGAGGTCAAGGTCTTGAGCGACGGCACGCCATGGCGCCCGCTCGTCCATGTCGAGGATATCTGCCAGGCGATCGCCTTGGCGCTCGAAGCGCCGCGCGAGGCGGTGCACGGCCAGATCTTCAATGTCGGCGACGACGCGCAGAACTATACCGTGCGCCAGATCGCCGAGATCGTAGCTTCCCGCTTTGCCGGATCGCGGCTGAGCTTCGGGCCGCCATCGGCCGACAACCGCTCGTACCGCGTCGCCTTTGCCAAGATCCGCGCGCACCTGCCCGAATTCCGCTGCCGCTTCGCCGCGGCGGACGGCGCGCAGCATCTGCACGACGTGTTCTCCTGCATCGGCATGAGCGCCGGGACTTTTCGCTTCCGGGCCTACACGCGGCTGAAGCAGCTGCAGCACATGGTCTCGACCGGCGAGATCGACCGCGAGTTCCGCCGCCGCGCGCAGAGGCCGTCGCTCGTCACCGCATGATCTTCACGAAGACGCGGCTCGGCGGCCGCGTCCGGCGTGCGCCGGGACAACCCCGGCCTGGCCCGATTATCGCGCTTTACCACTTTGCGCTAAGATCGCGGGGCGCGCAGTTTGGCGTCTAACGGAACGTGGCCATGGATGGCATGACGACGCGGGTCCACCCCGTGATCCTGTCCGGCGGCTCGGGGACCAGGCTTTGGCCGATGTCGCGGGCGCTTCACCCGAAGCAGCTCCTGCCGCTCGTGTCGGAGCGCTGCCTGCTCCAGGAGGCGGCGCTTCGCGTCACCGACGAAAGCATCTTCGCAGCCCCCCTCGTCATCGCGAACGACGAGCACCGCTTCATGGTCGCCGAGCAGCTCCGCTTGGTCTCGATCGCGCCGCGCGCCATCGTGCTCGAGCCGGTGGGCCGCAATACCGCGCCCGCGGTCGCGATCGCCGCGCTGCTGCTGCTCAAGGGCGAGCAGGATCCGTTGCTGCTCGTCATGCCTTCGGACCACGCGATCGCCGACGTGGCCGCGTTCCGCGCCGCGATCGGCCGTGCGGCGGAAGCGGCGCGCCAGGGGCGGCTCGTCACCTTCGGCATCGATCCTGAGCGGCCGGAAACGGGCTACGGCTATATCCGGCGCGGCGGCGCGATTGCCGGCGCGCCCGGCAGCTTCGAGGTCGCGGCGTTCGTCGAAAAACCCGACCGCGCGCGCGCCGAGGCCTATATCGCGTCGGGCGACCATTACTGGAACAGCGGCATCTTCCTCATTCCCGCCCAGCTTCTCGTCACGGAAATGGAGCGACTCCATCCGGCGACGCTCGCCGCCTGCCGCAAGGCGCTCGAGCGGGCGAAGACGGATCTCGATTTTCTGCGGCTTGACCGTGAGTCATTCGCCGCGGCCGAAAACATCTCGCTCGACTACGCGGTGATGGAGCACACGCGCCACGCGGCGGTCGTGCCGGTCGAGATGGGCTGGAGCGATGTCGGGACCTGGGATGCGCTGTGGCAGATCGGGGCCAAGGACGCCGCCGGCAACGTGCTTCACGGCGACGTCGTCGCCGAGGACACGCGCAACTCCTATATCCGCTCGGAAGCGGGCCTCGTCGCCGCGTTCGGAATCGAGGACCTGATCGTCGTCGCGACCGGCGACGCGACGCTCGTCGCGCACCGCAGCCGCGCGGCCGATCTCAAGACCCTCATCGCGCGGCTCGAGCGCGAGGGCCGGCCCGAGCTTACCGCGCATCCGCTCGTCCACCGCCCGTGGGGGACATACCGCTCGATCCACAATGGCGAGCGCGTCCAGGTGAAGCACATCATGGTGAAGCCGGGCGGAAAACTATCGCTGCAGATGCATCACCATCGCGCCGAGCACTGGGTCGTCGTGCATGGCACCGCCAAGGTGGTGCGCGGCAACGAGGAAATCCTGCTTTACGAGGACCAGTCGACCTATATCCCGCTCGGCACGGCGCACCGCCTCGAGAATCCGGGCAAGATTCCGCTGCACCTCATCGAGGTGCAGTCGGGCAGCTATCTCGGCGAGGACGACATCGTCCGCTTCGAGGACACGTACGGACGAAGCTAGGCGCTCAGATCTGAGTGCTCAGGCGCAACAGGAAGATGTTCTGCGAGTACCCTGTGGTAGCGAAAGCGCCCGACGAATCGCGCTTGTAGTAGTTCCAGGTGACGCCGAGATAGAGATTGCGGTTCAGCAGGTATTTGCCGCCGAGCCCGAAGCCGAGCACATTGTCGGTGCGGTCGATGTTCTTCCAATCGTCCGTCTCATAGCTCGCATTGGCGTTGAGCAGCACATTGCGCAGCAGCTCGTGATCGAGGCTCAGCCCCTCGGTGCTCGAGAGGTAGCCGGGCGAGAGGGCCGTGCCGGGACCGGCCGGCCCGATCTCGGCATTGCTGTTGTTGACGGTACGCGTCGAGTTGAGCTTCAGGGTGTCGAGCGTGGTGAAATTCCACACGACGCTCGCACCGTAATCGATGCCCCTGATGGTGCTGAACTGGCTCGCCCGATAGTCCTGTTCGAGCCAGCCGGCATAAACCTCGGCATAGGTCACGCCGGTGAGGTCGAGCCGCAGGCCGACATCCATCCGGTAGCCATCCGAATCGCGGATCGGAATGCCGTTGCCGGCGGCGTGATCGTATTGCTGCGAGTTGCCGGAGCCGCGCACATAGGCCTGGTAGTCCGGATAGAACTCGTAGGTGCCCTTGACCACCCCTTCGAACCCGGTGACGTTGCGGTCGCTCTGGAAGACGGAGCCGCCGCCCACGGCGGGCGGCGCTTCATAGTCCGAGCGCGTCACGATCCCATCGACCTGGTAGCCGATGCGCGTGCCGGTCTGCTCGACGCCGATATTGCCGGTCGCGGTCGTGTAGCGTACGGGCGTCGCGGCATTGCCCGGCGCATCGGGCGCCGTGCGCGGCTCATGCAGGCGGTCGATGCGAACGCCGGCGAGGAAATGCGTGAGCGCCGTCATGTCGATGCGGCCGTTCACGGCGCCGAACGCATCGTCGTAATTTTCGCTGGTGTGGCTCGAATATCGGCCGAGTGCCGCGCCGCCGCTGACCTCGATCGCGTTCTGCGTGAGGTTCGAGACGAGATCGAAGCTCGGCATGAGCTGCGTCAGCCAGGCGCCGATCTTGCCCCCCGACGTGGCGAACAGATTGTCGTTGTAGCCCTCGTCGATCTCGGCGCGCGGGAACAAGAAGAATTGGCCGAAGCGAATGCCGAGCGGGTCGATCTCGGGCCGCGGGCGATCGGTCACCGTCTTCCCGACGACCGCCGGCTCGCCCGGCTGCGGCGGCGCCTGCGGCGCCGAAGGCAAGGGCGGCACGGGCACCAGGGGTTCGATGACCTGCGCCCGGCCGAGACTCGGCATCAGGCCGAGCGAGGCGCTGCACAAAGCGACCAGCAGACTGCGCCGCATGGCGGTATTCCCTTCGCGCCAAGTTCCTAGGCCAAAACTAACCAGTTGATATCAAAGGCGAGAAATACTGACAAGCTAACGCCATCACCTGCCCCCTAATCGTCACGACTCGTGACAAAACAATCACACCGACGGGAAATCGCTACCCCAAAGTACGGGGGCTGGTCACCACAGCAGGTAGAGGATGCCGAGCGGCACGGCCCAGCCAAGGAGGCCCGTGCCGAGAATCACGAGGAGCCGCACGCCGACGGGAAGACCCCGCGCCGCCGCCGCGGATTGCTTGTCGCCGCCAATATTCTCGCCGATCCCCTCGAGTTGTCGCACGGGCAGCGCCTTGGTCGGATTCCCCTGCTGCGTACGATATCACGATGCGCGGCAAGCGCAATTCCTCAACCGAGGCGCGCGCGCAGCCGCTCGTTGACCAGCGCCGGATTGGCCTTGCCCTGCGTCGCCTTCATCACCTGTCCGACGAAGAAGCCGAACAGCTTGTCCTTGCCGGCGCGGTATTCGGCGATCTTGGCCCCCTCGCGCGCGAGCACGGCATCGATCGCGACGTCGATCGCGCCCAGGTCGGTGACTTGGCGCAGGCCCTGCTCCTCGACGATCGCCCTGGCGTCCTTGCCGGTCGCAACCATCGCAGCGAACACGTCCTTGGCAAGCCGGCCCGAGATCGTGCCATCCGCGATGAGATCCAAAAGCTCGCCCAGCGAGGCGGCGCCGACCGGCGCGTCCTCGATGCCGACGCCGCGCTTGTTGAGGACGCCGAACAGGTCGCCCGTCACCCAGTTGGCCGCGAGCTTGCCGTCGCGCCCGCGCGCAACATCCTCGAAATAGTCCGCATGCGCCTTCTCGGCGACGAGCAGATCGGCCTCTGCGGCGCTCAGGCGATAGTCGGCGATGAAGCGCGCCTTCTTCGCGTCCGGAAGCTCGGGCAGGCTCGCGCCGATTTCCTTGACCCAGCTCTCGTCGAGAACGAGCGGCAGGAGATCGGGGTCGGGGAAATAGCGGTAATCGTGCGCCTCTTCCTTGCTGCGCATCGGCCGGGTGATGCCGCGCGCGGAATCGAAGAGCCGCGTCTGCTGTTCGACCGTGCCGCCATCTTCCAGGAGCTCGACCTGGCGGCGCGCCTCGTACTCGATCGCCTGCATCGCGAACCGGACCGAATTGACGTTCTTGATCTCGCAGCGCGTGCCGAGGGCGGCACCCGGACGACGCACCGAGACGTTGGCGTCGCAGCGCAGGCTCCCCTCCTCCATGTTGCCGTCGCACGTGCCGAGATAGCGCAGGATGGCGCGCAGCTTGCGCAGATATGCCCCCGCCTCCTCCGCGCTTCTTAGGTCGGGCTCGGACACGATTTCCATGAGGGCCACGCCGGCGCGGTTCAGATCGACGAAGGTCGCGTTCGGATGCTGGTCGTGCAGGCTTTTCCCCGCGTCCTGCTCGAGATGGAGGCGCGTGATGCCGATCTCGCGCGTCGTGCCGTCCGCCAGATCGAGCGTGAGGCGGCCTCGGCCTACGATCGGCCGGTCGTATTGCGAGATCTGATACCCGGCCGGCAGATCGGGATAAAAATAGTTCTTCCGCGCGAACACCGAGACGAGATTGATTTGGGCATCGAGCCCCAATCCGGTCCGCACCGCCTGCTCGACGCACCGCCGGTTGAGGACCGGCAGCATGCCCGGAAACGCCGCATCGACGGTCGAAACCTGCGTGTTGGGCTCGGCGCCGAAAGCCGCGGCGGCGCCGGAAAAGAGCTTCGCCTTGGCGATCACCTGGGCATGGACCTCGAGGCCGATCACGACCTCCCACGCGCCGGTGCGGCCCTCGATGAGGCTCATGCGCGCCCCCCGGCGATGAAGGCAGGCTCCGCCGAAAAGCCAGCGGCTGCCTCGAGCGCGGCTGCGACGCTCAGGACATTCTCCTCATCGAAGGTGCGGCCGATCACCTGGAGCCCGAGCGGCAATCCGTCGGCGCTCAATCCCGCCGGCACGGAGATTGCGGGGAGGCCCGCGAGGCTCGACGGAACGGTGAACACGTCGTTCAGATACATCGCCACCGGATCGTCCATCTTCTCGCCGATGGCGAAGGCGGACGACGGCGCGGTCGGCGTCAGGATCGCATCGCACCGCTCGAAGGCTTGTGCGAAATCGCGCGCGATCAGCGTGCGCACCTTTTGCGCCTTCAGATAGTACGCGTCGTAATAGCCGGCCGAGAGCACGTAGGTGCCGATGAGGATGCGGCGGCGCACCTCGGCGCCGAAACCTTGGCCGCGCGTCTCCTCGTACATCGCCTCGAGGGTTTCGCCCGGGACGCGCAGGCCGTAGCGCACGCCGTCATAGCGCGCGAGGTTCGAGGACGCCTCGGCCGGCGCGATGATGTAATAGGCCGGCAGCGCGTATTTCGTGAGCGGCAGGCCGATCTCGACGACGCTTGCCCCGGCCGCTTCGAGCCAGCGACTGCCCTCCTGCCACAGCGCCTCGATCTCGGCAGGCATGCCGTCGAGGCGATATTCGCGCGGGATGCCGATGCGCAGGCCGCGCACGCCCTTCCCGAGCGCCGCCTCGAAATCCGGCACTGGCATCGGCGCCGAAGTCGAATCCTTCGGATCGTGCCCCGCCATCGCGCCGAGCATGATGGCCGCGTCGCGCACCGTGCGCGTCATCGGACCGGCCTGGTCGAGCGAGGATGCGAACGCGACGATGCCCCAGCGCGAGCAGCGCCCGTAAGTGGGCTTCAATCCCACGATGCCGCAAAAGCTCGCGGGCTGGCGGATCGAGCCGCCGGTGTCGGTGCCGGTGGCGGCGAGCGCCGCGCGCGCCGCCACGGCGGCGGCCGAGCCGCCCGAAGATCCCCCCGGCACGAGCGGCCGGTTGTCGTGCCGCCGCCGCCACGGATTCTCGACATTGCCATAGGCGCTCGTGACGTTGGCCGAGCCCATGGCGAATTCGTCCATGTTGACCTTGCCGAGCATCGCCGCGCCGGCGTGCCACAGATTGGCGGTGACGGTCGATTCGTAGGGCGGCCGAAACCCTTCGAGAATGCGCGAGCCGGCGGTCGTCGGCACGTCCTCGGTGCAGAACAGGTCCTTGACCGCGATCGGCACTCCATCGAGGGGCAAGCCTTCGCCGCGGGCGAGGCGGCGGTCGGATTCCGCCGCCATCGCAAGCGCGCGCTCCGGCGTCTCGACGAGATAGGCGTTGAGCGGTCGCGCCGCCGCCACGGCGGCGATATGCGCCTCGGCAAGCTCGCGGGCGGAGAATTCCTTGCGCCGCAACCCATCGCGCGCGGCGGCGATGGTGAGGGCGGTAAGTGCCGTCACTCCAGCACCTTCGGCACGACGAAGAATCCCTTCTGCGTCTGCGGCGCGTTCTTGAGGATGCGCTCGCGGATATTGCCGTCGGTGACGACATCGTCGCGCATCGGCAGGTGCGGCTCGGCGACGCTCGCCATCGGCTCGACGCCGTCGGTCGGCACCTCGTTCAGCAGCGCGATCCAGTCGAGAATGTTGGACAGCTCGTGCGCAAGATGTTCCTGCTCGCCGTCCGGCACCTTGATGCGCGCGAGCGCGGCGATTCGCGCCACCGTGGCCTTGTCCAGCGCCATGCGCGTCCCCTAGCATCCGTCATGCCGGTCTGCAACCCTAGCGACCTCAAAGCCGCGCTTGCGCCGCGCGCGCGCCTCCTGGGCCTCGATGTCGGCACCAAGACCATCGGCATGGCGCTGTCCGACACGACGCTGCTGGTGGCGACGCCGCTCGACACGATCCGCCGCACGCGCTTTCGCGACGACGCGCAGCGCATTTTCGCCGAGCTCGACAAGCACCGCGCCGGCGGCGTCGTCGTGGGACTGCCGCTCGCGCTCGACGGGCGCGACAGTTCGCGGACGCAAGGCGTGCGCCAGTTCGCGCGCAACCTGCTCGCGCTGCGCGACCTGCCGCTGGCATTCTGGGACGAGCGTCTCTCGACCGCCGCCGTCGAGCGCGAGATGATCGCCGCCGACCTCACCAGGAAGCGCCGCGCCGAACTCATCGACAAGGTCGCCGCCGCCTACATCTTGCAGGGATTGCTCGACCGGATCGGGCGGGGACAGGTATAGCGATGCCGACCTTGGCGACAGTCGCCGGAATGGCCATTCTCATCTATTATGCTGACCATGAGCCGGCTCATTTTCACATACGCGGGGCAAACTTTCGCGCCAAGGTCGCAATTCGCGATCTGTCCGTCCTCGAGGTGAGCGGCCGTATGAGACCTGCCGAGATCAATACGATTTGCGTTGGGCGCGGGCGCACCAATCAGAGCTTTTGACCAATTGGCGGCGCGCCCAACGGCTCGAACCCCTGCAGAAGATCGCGGACTGAAAATGCTGCACCGTATGGTCTCGGCGAAAGCGCGTCCCGACTATTTCGTCGATATTGTCTGGGACGACGGCAGCGAATCCTCGGTGAGCTTCACCGATCTGGTGGGGCGCGGTGTGTGCGCCGCGATGGGCGATGCCGGATATTTCGTCGAGCGGATGTGCGTCGCCGATGAGGGCTATGCTCTGGCGTGGCCGGACGCGGTCGAATTCAGCGCTGATTCTCTTTGGTACAAGACCCATCCCGAAGACGCGCGCCGCGACTTTGACGCTGCGGAATAGCCGCCGTCACCCGCCGCCGTAGCCCGCCTTGCGTGCGTCCTCAGATGTCGAGAAGAGCAGCACGTCGCCGGGCGCAAGCTCGGGCAGGCGGTCGAAATCGGCCGAGACAGCCCGCGTTGCGAGATCGACATAGCGGGCGATCTCGGTGTCGGTCTCGCAATAGACGCAGCGCGCCAGGGCCCGGGTCGAGCGGATGAACCAGAATTTCGGCGCGAGATGCGCCTTCTCGCTCGGGTGCTGCGTGATGCAGCGCGGGTTGGGGCAGCGCATCCCCTCGGCGTGGCCATAGATCTTGCGCTGCGGCGGCGTTTCGCGCGCCGCGAAGGGCGAAAGCCCAAGCACCTTCGCGATCAAGGCCATGCGCACCGGCACGCCATAGGCGGCCTGCTTGAAATAAACGCCACGCGGATCGGTGTCGAGGTCGTAGCCCAGCTCGTTGACGCGCGGCAGCGGATGGAGCACGCGCGTGTCGCGATAGCGCCGCCCGCGCAGGAACTTGGCGTCGATCACGGGATAATCGGCGCCGAGTTTGTGGCCCGGCGCGAGCCGCTCGCCCTGGAGCCGCGTGACGTAGCACACGTCGAATTTGAGCGCGCGCTTCGAGCGCCGATCCGTCTCGCCCTCCTCCTCGCTCGCGGCCGCCTGACCCTGCGCGCTGAGATTGAGTTCGCTCCCAGGCGCCACATAGACGACGTCGATCGGCGGCAGATCCTCCTCGCTGCCGAACACCGCCTCCTTGGGATAAGGATGATGGTGATATTCCTCCTGGAGTCGCCGCCCGACATGGTCCGGCAGCTCGAACCCCTTGGCCGGCATCGGGATGATGTTCGCGCCGAAGCGCGCGAGGCCATAGACCAGCGAATGCACCGTGCGCCCGTTCTTCAGATCGCCGACCAGCAGCACATTCAGGTCCTTGAGCGTACGGTTTTCGCGCCGAAGCGTGTAAAGGTCGCACAGCGTCTGCGTCGGGTGCTCGTGGCCGCCGTCGCCGCCGTTGATGACCGGGATGTCCACATACTCCGCGGCGGCGCGCGCGGCGCCCTCGTACGGGTGGCGCATGACGATGAGGTCGGCATAGTTCTCCATGACGCGCACCGTGTCGGCGAGGCTCTCGCCCTTGGCGGCCGAGGACGTCACCGGATCGACCGTGCCGAGGACGCTGCCGCCCAGGCGCACCATCGCCGCCTCGAAGGAAAAGCGCGTGCGCGTCGAGGGCTCGTAGAAGAGGCTCGTCATGATCTGGCCGGCCGCGTCGCTCCGCCGGCCGCGGATCTGGTGCGCGCGCTCGCGCCGCCCCATCTCGTCGAGGAAGCGGTCGGCGAGGTCGAAGATCTCCTCGATCTCGTCGTTCGTCAGGTCGTTGATGGTGCAGACGTCGCGCTTCATCCGGCCCCTCCGCCGCCATATAGTGATAAAAGGTTGACGCGAAGAGTTCCATGTCGCTTTCTGCCGGGCCGGGCGGATACGCGCTTTGCGCGGCGCTCGCTTATCTCCTGGGCTCCATCCCGTTCGGGCTCATCCTCACCCGGCTCGCGGGGTTGGGCGACATTCGCCGCATCGGCTCGGGCAATATCGGCGCGACCAACGTGCTGCGCACCGGCAACAGGGGGCTGGCCGCGCTGACCTTGCTGCTCGATTGCGGCAAGGGCGCGGCGGCGGTGCTTCTGGCGCGCGCCTGGGGCGCGGAGCTTGCCGCCGTCGCGGCGCTCGCCGCCGTGATCGGCCACATGTTCCCGCCCTGGCTCGGCTTCAACGGCGGCAAGGGGGTCGCCACGTCCGCGGGCGCGCTTTTGGCGCTCGCCTGGCCGGTCGGGCTTGCGTGCGGCGCCACGTGGCTCCTGGTCGCAGCAGTGACGCGCTATTCCTCGCTCGCAGCGATCCTCGCGGCGGCGCTCGCCCCGGTCTATGCCTGGCTCGTGACCGGCGCCGGCGGCGTGAGCGCGGTTGCGCTCGCCATCGGGCTTCTCGTGCTGATGCGCCACCGCGACAATGCGCTCCGCCTCATCCGCGGCGAGGAGAGCCGGATCGGCTTGCGACGAGGCCATTGACGTGAACCCCCGCGGTTTCGCATGGTTCGGCCCCTATGAACGGCGCAGCACGTCCCTTGAGCCCGTCCGAGCGATTCGATTGGCTGCGCCTTATCCGCAGCGAGAATGTCGGGCCGATCACGTTCTACCAGCTGCTCGCGCGCTTCGGCTCGGCCGCGGCGGCGCTCGATGCGCTGCCCGAGATCGCGCGCCGCGGCGGACGGCAGCGCCCCCTCGCGATCGCGACCAAAGCCGCGGTCGAGCGCGAGACCGAGGCACTGGCGAAGACCGGCGCCCAGTTCGTCGCCTGGGGCGAGCCGCTCTATCCGCCGGCACTGGCCTCCGTCGAGGATGCGCCGCCGCTTCTTTCGGTGCGCGGCCACGGCGACCTCCTGACGCGGCGCGCGGTGGCGATCGTCGGCGCGCGCAACGCATCGGCCAACGGGCGGCGTTTCGCGCGCGACATCGCGCTCCAGCTCGGCGGCCAAAAACTCGTCATCGTCTCGGGGCTCGCGCGCGGCATCGACGGCGCGGCGCACGAAGGCTCGCTGCCGAGCGGAACGATCGCCGTGCTCGCGGGCGGCATCGATGTCGTCTATCCGGAAGAGAACCGCGAGCTGCACGAGGCGATCGCCGAGCGCGGCGTGCTGGTCGCCGAGATGCCGGTCGGCACGGTGCCGCAGGCGCGGCATTTTCCGCGCCGCAACCGCATCATCTCGGGGATATCGCTGGGCGTGCTCGTGGTCGAGGCGGCGGTGGGCTCGGGCTCGCTCATCACTGCGCGCTTGGCCTTGGACCAGGGGCGCGAGGTGTTCGCGGTGCCGGGCTCGCCGCTCGACCCGCGCTGCCGCGGCACCAACGACCTGATCCGCAAGGGCGCGCGGCTCGTAGAGAGCGCGTCCGACATCATCGAGGAGCTGGCGCCGCTGCTCGAGGTCCCGCTGTCCGAGCGGCGCCGCGCGCTGTTCGCGGCGGCCGCATCCGCTCCGCCGGACGAATCCCAGCTCGATCGGGCGCGCGACAGCGTGTTAGCACTTCTTTCACCATCTCCCATTGAGGTTGACGAACTGGTCCGGCAGTGCCACCTGTCCCCTGCCCTCGTCGTGACCGCGCTGCTCGAACTCGAGCTTGCCGGCCGGATCGAACGCCAGCCCGGGAACCAGGTCGCCTTGCTATGAGGCTGCCTCGTTGCCATTTGTTGCCGGTTTCCACAATGCCAGACCCTTCATGAACAACGTCGTCGTCGTCGAATCGCCCGCCAAGGCGAAGACAATCAACAAATATCTGGGCCCCGGCTATACCGTGCTCGCGAGCTATGGCCATGTGCGCGACCTGCCGCCCAAGGACGGCTCGGTGCGGCCCGATGACGATTTCGCGATGTCGTGGCAGGTCGACGCCAAGGCCGACAAGCGCCTCAAGGACATCGCGGCTGCGGTCAAGGGCGCCGACCACCTCTTCCTCGCGACCGACCCGGACCGCGAGGGCGAGGCGATCTCGTGGCACGTCGAGGAGGTCCTGCGCCAGCGCAAGGCCCTGAAAGGCGTCGACGTGAAGCGCGTCGTCTTCAACGAGGTGACGAAGCAGGCGGTGCTCGAGGCGTTCCGCCATCCGCGCGAGCTCGACCGCGAGCTGGTCGAGGCCTATCTCGCGCGGCGCGCGCTCGATTATCTCGTCGGCTTCACGCTTGTCGCCGGTGCTGTGGCGCAAGCTTCCCGGCAGCCGCTCGGCGGGCCGCGTGCAGTCGGTGGCGCTCCGCCTCGTGTGCGAGCGCGAGAACGAGATCGAGGCGTTCCGGGCGCAGGAATACTGGACCGTCGAGGCCGAGTTCGCGACGCCAACGGGCGAGCGCTTCACGCGCGCGGCTGACGCATCTCGACGGCAAGCGGCTCGAGAAATTCGATCTCAAGACCGAAGCCGACGCGCGCGCCGCCGCCGACCGGATTTTACGCGGCACGGACTACACCGTTTCCTCGGTCGAGAAGAAGCAGGTGCGGCGCAATCCGCCGCCGCCCTTCACCACCTCGACCTTGCAGCAGGAAGCGTCGCGCAAGCTCGGCCTCGGCGCGAGCCGCACCATGCGCATCGCGCAGCGGCTTTACGAGGGCGTCGATATCGGCGGCGAAACGGTCGGCCTCATCACCTACATGCGCACCGACGGCGTCACGCTGTCGAACGAGGCGATCGCCGCGGCGCGACGTCTGATCGAGCAGGATCACGGGCGCCGCTACGTGCCGGACGAGCCGCGCGATCTACCGCACCCAGGCGAAGAACGCGCAGGAAGCGCACGAGGCGATCCGGCCGACCGACCTGTTCCGCCGCCCGCCGCAGGTCGCACGCAATCTCGATGCCGAGCAACGCGCGCTTTACGACCTCGTGTGGAAGCGCGCGCTGGCGAGCCAGATGGCGAACGCGCTCATCGACCAGGTCGCGGTCGATATCGAGCCCGCCGACAAGAGCGTGACCTTGCGCGCGACCGGATCGACCGTCGCCTTCGACGGCTTCCTCGCGCTTTATCACGAGGACGAGGACGATCCGACGGATGCCGAGGATGGCAGCCGCCTGCCGCTGCTCGAAGAGCGCCAGAACCTCGCGCGCGGCGAGGTCGAACCCTTGCAGCATTTCACCCAGCCGCCGCCGCGCTACACCGAGGCGAGCCTCGTCAAAAAACTCGAAGAGCTCGGCATCGGCCGGCCTTCGACCTACGCCTCGATCCTGCAAGTGCTGCAGGATCGGAACTACGTGCGGCTCGAGAAGAAGCGATTCATCCCGGAGGACCGCGGCCGCGTCGTCACGGCGTTCCTGACCTCGTTCTTCGACCGCTATGTCGAATACGGCTTCACCGCCGATCTCGAGAACAAGCTCGACGACATCTCCGGCGGCCGCATCGAGTGGCAAAAAGTGCTCGCGGATTTCTGGCGCGATTTCTCGGCCGCGGTCGATGCGACCAAGGACCTCAAGATCACCCAGGTGATCGACGCGCTCGACGAGGTGCTGGGCCGCCATTTCTTCCCCGACGACGGCAGCGGCCGCGACCCGCGCCTCTGCCCCGCCTGCCAGGCGGGGCGGCTCGGCCTGAAGCTCGGCAAGTTCGGCGCCTTCATCGCCTGCTCCAACTATCCCGAGTGCCGCTACACGCGCGCCTTTGGCCTCGAGCGCGACGGCGCCAACGGCGGCGACACAGGCCCGCGCGAGCTGGGCGCCGATCCCGCGAGCGGCGAGAAGGTGGCGCTCAAGAAGGGCCCTTATGGCAACTACGTCCAGCTCGGCGAAGGCGAGAACGGCGAGAAGCCGAAGCGCGCATCGTTGCCGAAAGGCATGGCGCCCGCCGACGTCACGCTCGAAATCGGCATTGAAGCTCTTGGCGCTGCCGCGCGAGATCGGCCATCATCCCGAGGACGGCGAGCCGATCGTCGCCGGGCTCGGCCGCTTCGGCCCCTATGTGCGGCACGGCAAGACCTTCAAATCGATCGGCGCCGGCGACGACGTGCTGACGATCGGCCTCAATCGCGCGGTGAGCCTCCTGGCCGAGCCCAAGACCGGCCGCGGCGGGCGCAGCCCGCTGCGCGTCGTCGGAGCGCATCCGGAAGACCAGGCGCCGATCAATCTCTATAAAGGCCGCTATGGGCCTTATGTCAGCCACGGCGGCGTCAACGCCACCGTGCCCAGCGACATCGATCCCGAAGAACTGACGCTTGACGAGGCGGTCGCCCTCCTCGCCGCGCAGGCGGCGAAGAAGAAGGGCGGGAAAGGAACGCGGGGTCGTGCCAAGGCGCAAGCGCCCAAGCGCAAGCAAAGGGCCCGCGAGCCCGTCGAACTAGGCGCACGGCACACCGCGCTCCGAAGCGAGCGGCAGGCGCGCCGCCGCGCCTTCCCGAGATCGGCGTCCTCGCCATCACCGATATCGACCTCGACGGCGAGATGCGCGGCCGGCCGCTCTCCTGGCCCAAAGGGCTCGAGGCGCCCGACATTCCCGTCTTCGCCGAGCCGGGCGCGCCGGCCCTTGCCGTGGGCGAGCGCGCGGTCGTGCGCTATCGCCAAGGCGCCGACGGCTGGGAAGCGCGCATCGTGCGCGCCATCACCGAGGAAAAGCGCGACCGCGTCCTCGGCGTCTATCGCCGTGATCGCGAGGGCGGCCGCATCGAGCCGACCGACCGCAAGATGCGCAACGAATTCAGCGTCGCGCGCAGCGACGATTTGGGCGCGGGCGACGGCGAGATCGTGCTCGCCGAGATTCTGGCGCAGCACCGCTTCGGCCTGCCCGAAGCGAAGATCGTCGAGCGCGTCGGCGACAGCGCCAATCCGCGCGCCTTCAGCCTGATCGCGATCCACACGCACGGCATCCCGACCGAGTTTCCGCAAGCCGCGCTCGATCTCGCCGCGAAGGCGCGGCCGGTGACGCTCGCCAGCCGCGAGGACCTGCGCGCCGTTCCGCTCGTCACCATCGACGGCGCCGACGCGCGCGATTTCGACGATGCGGTCTGGGCCGAGCCCGATCCCGGCGAGCACGGCGCCTGGCACGCGCTCGTCGCCATCGCCGACGTGTCGTGGTACGTGCGCCCCGAAGACGCGCTCGACCACGCGGCGCGCGAGCGCGGCAACTCGGTCTATTTCCCCGACCGGGTCGTGCCGATGCTGCCCGAGGCTTTGTCGAACGAGCTGTGCTCGCTCAAGCCCGACGTCGAGCGCGCCTGCATCGCCGCGCATCTCTGGATCGACGCGCACGGCAACCTGAAGCGGCATCGCTTCGTGCGCGGCCTGATGCGCTCCGCAGCGCGCCTCACTTACGAGGAGGCGCAGGCCGCGATCGACGGCGAGCCAAGCGGCCAGACGCGCGATCTCGTCGCACCCGTGCTGCGCCCGCTCTATGGCGTGTTCCACGCGCTCGAGACGGCGCGGCGCCGGCGCGGCACGCTCGAGCTCGACCTGCCGGAGCGGCAGATCCTGCTCGATCCCGGCGGCCGCGTCGCGCGCGTCGAGACGCGCCAGCGCCTCGACAGCCACCGCCTCATCGAGGAGCTGATGATCGCCGCCAACGTCGCCGCGGCCGAGACGCTGGAGCGGCTGCGCCAGCTCTGCATGTATCGCGTCCACGACGTGCCCGACCCGGCGAAGCTCGCGGCGCTGCGCGAATTTCTCGACAGCATCGGAATTCCCGGCCTGAAGCTCGCCAAGGGCCAGGCGGTGCGGCCGCATCATTTCAACGACATCCTGAAGAAGGCGGCGGGCACGCCCTACGAGACGCTGGTCCATCAGCTCGTGCTGCGCACGCAGGCGCAGGCGGTCTATAGCCCGCGCAATCTCGGCCATTTCGGCCTCGCGCTCCGGCGCTATGCGCATTTCACCTCGCCGATCCGGCGCTATTCGGACCTGCTGGTCCATCGCGCGCTCGTCGCCGGGGAAAAATTCGGCGCCGGCGCCCTGCCGCCGGTCGCGCTCGAGGAGTTCGCCGCGACCGGCGAGCACATCTCCATGACCGAGCGCCGCGCCGCCGCCGCCGAGCGCAGCACGTCGGACCGCTATCTCGCGGCCTTTCTGGCCGACCGCGTCGGCGCGGTCTTCCACGGGCGCATCGGCGGCGTGACGCGCGCAGGACTGTTCGTGACGTTGCGCGAGAGCGGCGCCGACGGGCTCGTGCCGATGCGCAGCCTGCCCGGCGATTTCTACGTGCACGACGAGGCGCATCACCGCCTCGTCGGCCGCCGCACGCGCCGCACCTTCACGCTCGGCGATCCGGTCACGGTGCGGCTTGCCGAGGCGAACACCGTCACCGCCTCGCTCCTCTTCGCGCTCGACGAGGACGAGCGCCCGCGCCAGCAAGGCCGTGCGCCGCACCGCGGGCGCAAGGGTTCCCGATGAAGGTTGCCCGGCGCCCGGCGAAGTGCGCAGAATAAGCGAAGAGACGGGTCGGGGGATTCCTTGCTTGCGTCCAACGGAGTTCGGCGCGGCTATGGCGCGGCGCTTCTTCTTGCGCTTGCCGCCTGCGGCACGGCGGATGTGCCGGCGGCACAGGACGGACAGCTCTACGGCGAAGTCTATGCCGATGTCGCGCGCTATCACATCGCCGCGACGGATGCCGAGCATCTGTCGCTTGCGGCGCTCGGCGGGCTCCACCGGATCGATCCCGCATTCTCGGTCAGCGAAGAGAATGGCGCCGTCGTGCTGCGCGACGGCGCTGAAGTCGCGCGCCGTGCCGCACCGCCGTCCGACGATGCGCTGGCCTGGGGCAACCTCACCGCGCGCATGCTGTCCGCGGCGCGGGAGCGCTCGCCGCTCTTCGCCGATGTCGCGCCCGAGATCGCCGACGAACGCCTGATCGATGCGGCGCTGCGCACGCTCGACCCGTTCTCGCGCTATGTGCGGCCCGAGGTGGCGCGCGACCATCGCGCCGAGCGCGACGGCTTCGTCGGGGTCGGCCTGACGATCGATTTCGACGGCGGCGAGGTCCGCGTCGCCTCGGTGCTGCCCGAGACGCCCGCCGCCGAGGCCGGCCTCCAAGTCGCCGACCGTATCGTCGCGATCGACGGTTCGGCGCTCGCCGCGCTGTCGCAGGACGATGTGCAACACCGGATGCGCGGCCCCAAGGACAGCACCGTCGCGCTCGAGATCGCGCGCACCGGCGCGGACTCCCGCCGCACCGTCGTCATGCGGCGCGAGATCATCTTTCGCCAGACCGCGACGCTCGAACTGCGCGACGGCATCGCCTGGCTCCGCGTCCAGGGCTTCAACCAGCGCACGGCACGTTCGGCCGCGCGGCTGCTGCGCCAGGCGCACCAACAGCTGGGACCGGCGTTCCGCGGCGTCGTACTCGATTTGCGCGGCAATCCCGGCGGGCTGCTCGACCAGGCCGTCGATCTCGCCGGCATCTTCCTCGATGGCGTGCCGGTGTCGTCAACCGTCGGGCGCGTGCCGGAAAGCCATCAGAGTTTTGCGGCGCCGAACGATGGCGAGCCGGAGAAAGCGCCGCTCGTCGTGCTGATCGACGGCGGCTCGGCCTCCTCGTCCGAGATCGTCGCGGCGGCGCTCCAGGATGCGGGCCGCGGCGTCGTCGCCGGCACCGCGTCCTTCGGCAAGGGCACGGTTCAAACCGTGCTGCGCACCGCGAATGGCGGCGAGCTCACCGTGACCTGGGCCGAGCTTTTCACGCCCAAGGGCTACGGGCTCGACCGGCACGGCGTGGTGCCGACAGTCTGCACCACGGAACCCGATGTGGCGGAGGATAGACTGAACGTGCCGCGCGAGCGGCTCGACGAGGCCGGATGGATCCGCCTGCGCTCGCTCTGTCCGCCGGCGCGCGCGCCGGGCGGCATCGACCGCGGCGCGGCCGAGCGCCTCCTCGCCGATCCCGCGCGCTATGCAGCCGCGCTTTTTGCCGCGCCCGCGCGCCCGGCCGAGGCACGGCTGCCGCAGTAGTCCCGCGCTACGCGGCGCCCGCGCTGCAAAAATGCCAGGCCTCGGCGCCGCGCCCTTCGTGGCCGTACAGCAGATAATAGCGCTTGTCGCCGCTGTGGCTCGTCAGCACGGTGATGCGGTCGCCAGTGCAGGGCTCCTCGGCCTTGCCTGGCGCGCTCATGCGCTTCAGCTTGGCGCAGGACGCGACATCCTTGGGCAAATCCTGCGCCGCCACCTTTTCCGGCGGCTTGCCGTTGATCTCGACGAAATAGCCTTGCGGCTGTCCGTCCTTGACGTTCGCCTTCACCTCCATGCGGCCAAAGCGCGAGTGGTAGAGGCCGGCGTTCTGCACGCCGTCGCTGAGCCCCGAGGGAAGCGGGCGAAACGCGATCGCGGAGCAGGCCGGAGGCTCGCGAGATTCCGCGGCTGTTGCGAGTGCGACCGGCAGCGACAACAGCGCGCCGAGTGCGGCGGCGAGCGCGACTTCCAGCTTTGGCATTTCCAATCCCCTCATTCCCGTCTGACGCGGGCGGCGCCCTCACGACACGCCGATTATGCGGATTGCATCGGCAATTCCGCAAGGGCGCGGGTGCCTTTACCATGCATTAACCACGGCGCACGCACGCTCGGGCTTTCGCCGGGGCCCGCGATGCGCTTAGTTTCCCTCCTGTTTCTGCTCCTCGTCTCAGCCTGCATGTCGAGCGCGCCCGATCCGATTTCCGCCTCTTCCTCCGGCACGCGCCTTGCGGCTGCGGCCGATCTTGGCGGCATGCGCGCGCCGCGGCAGAGCGGCCCCGCGCTTGCGGACGAGCAGTTCGTCGCGCGCGACGGCACCCGCCTGCCGATGCGGCGCTGGCTGCCGCAGGGAAAGCCCAGCGCGGTCGTGCTCGCGCTGCACGGCTTCAACGACTATTCGAATGCGTTCGCCGACGTGGGACCGGCCTTCGCGGCACAAGGCATCGCGACCTACGCCTACGATCAGCGCGGGTTTGGCGCTGCGCCGCTGCCGGGCCGCTGGGCGGGATCGCGGCGCATGGTCGATGATGCGCTGGGCGCAATGCACGTGCTGCGCGAGCGCCATCCCGGCGTGCCGCTCTATCTCGTCGGCGAAAGCATGGGCGCGGCCGTCGCCGTCCTCGCCGCGAACCGCGCCAGCCATGGGCCGTTCGCGCCCGACGGCATCGTCCTCCTCGCCCCGGCGGTGTGGGGCCGCAGCACCATGAATCCGTTCGAGCGCGCCGGCCTGTGGCTCGCCGACTTCATGCCGAACGTGCGCTGGTCGGCGAACCTGATCCCGGTGCCGATCCGCGCCTCCGACAATATCCCGATGCTGCGCGCGCTGGGATCCGATCCGCTCGTCATCAAGGACACGCGGTCGGATACGCTCAATGGTCTCGTCGATCTCATGGGCGCGGCGCTCGCCGAGGCGCCGCGCTTTTCCGATCGGGCGCTGATCCTCTATGGCGAGCAGGACCAGATCGTGCCGCGCCGCGCGGTCGAGCGGTTCGTCGCGGATCTTCCGCCGGGCGCAGCATCGCGCCAGCGCGTGGCCTTCTATCCGGCGGGCTATCACCTTTTGCTGCGCGACCTCGAAGGCCCGCGCGTCGTGGCCGACGTACTGGCCTGGATCGGGGCGCCGGACGCGCCGCTTCCCTCGGGCGCGGACGCCGCCGCGCGCGACCGGCTCGCCGGACCCGCGGCACCCGCTCCTGCCGCGCCCAGCCCGGCCGCGGGGCTCGCTCCGTCGCTGCCGCGCGCGCCCTCGTGAGACGCAGCGCCAGCGCCTCGCTCATCGCCGCGGCGCTGGCGGCGCTTACCTGCGGCGCGGCACGGGCCGAGCCGGTCGATGTCGCGCTCGTTCTCGCCGTCGATGTCTCCGAGAGCATCGATGCCGAGGAATACCAGCTTCAGCACGAGGGTATCGCGCGCGCCTTCGAGAACGGCGCGGTGGTCGATGCGATCCGCGGCGGCCCGCACGGCGCGATCGAGGCGATGGTGCTCGAATGGTCGGACCGCGACAAACAGGTCGTGACCGCGCCCTGGACGCGGATCAGCGACGCCAAAAGCGCCGCCGCCTTTGCCGCGCAGGTGCGCGCCTCGAAGCGCAGCTCGGCCGGCCTCACCGCGATCGGCGACGCGCTTCTCGCATCGGCCGCATCGTTCGAGAGCCTGCCGGACAAGGCCGACCGCCGCATCATTGACGTGTCGGGCGACGGCATGGCCAATATCGGGCCGCCGCCCGACGCGGTGCGGGACACGCTGGTGGCCGAGGGCATCGCCATCAACGGCCTCGCCATCCTCAAGACCGAACCGTGGCTCGACCAGTACTACGACCAGTACGTGGTCGGCGGCGAGCACAGCTTCCTCCTCAAGGTCGAAGATTTTCAGTCCTTCGCCACGGCGATCGAGCAGAAGCTTCTGGGCGAGATCGCGCTCAATGCCCTCCCGCGCCGGAGCGCGGGAGGGTGAGGCTCAGATGCAGTAGGTCCGGATCGGCGGGAAGCCGTTGAACCCGACCGAGGCATAGCTCGAGGTATACGCGCCGGCCGCCAGAATCTCGACCTTGTCGCCGACCTTGAGGTCGACGGGCAGGCGGTAATCGGCCTTCTCGTAGAGAATGTCGGCGCTGTCGCAGGTCGGGCCCGCGATCACCGCCGGCGCCGTCGCACCGCCGTCGGCGGGCGTGCGGATGCGGTACTTGATGCTCTCGTCCGCGGTCTCGGCCAGGCCGTTGAACTTGCCGATATCGAGATAGACCCAGCGCCGGTCGTCGGCGAAGGATTTCTGGGCGATCAGCACCACCTCGCTCTGGATGATGCCGGCGTCGCCGACGAGCGAACGGCCGGGCTCGACCACGATCTCGGGCAGGTCGTTGCCGAAATGCCGGGTGATCGCGGCCATGACCGCGGCGGCATAGCGCTCGACCGGCTGCACCTCGGTGCGGTAGCGCGCCGGGAAGCCGCCGCCGATATTGACCATCTTGAGCGCGATGTCGGCCTGCGCCGCCGCCATGAACACCTCGTAGGTGCGCGCCACGGCGCCGTCCCATTGCGTCAGGTCGGTCTGCTGCGAGCCGACATGAAACGACACGCCATAGGGCTCGAGCCCCAGGTCGCGCGCCTGACGGAGCAGCGTCACCGCCATCTCGGGATCGCAGCCGAACTTGCGCGAGAGCGGCCATTCGGCGCCGTCGCATTCGACCAGCACGCGGCAGAAGACGCGCGCGCCGGGTGCTGCCCGGCCGAGCTTTTCGAGCTCCGCCTGGCTATCGAAGGCAAAGAGCCGCACGCCCTTCTCATAGGCGAAGGCGATGTCGCGCTCCTTCTTTATGGTGTTGCCGAAGGAGATGCGATCGCCGCCGACGCCCTGCTCGAGGCACAGCTGGATCTCGCTCGGGCTCGCCACGTCGAAGGCGGCGCCGAGATTGGCGAGGCGGGCGAGGATCTCCGGCGCCGGATTCGCCTTCACCGCATAGAACACGCGGGCGAGCGGCAGGTAGCGCACGAGCTCCTTGTAGGCCTCGGCGACGACGTCGAGATCGACGACGAGACACGGCGTCGCCGGCTTCTCGGTGGCGAGAAAGCGGGCGATCTTCTGGTTGAGGTCGGCGGGCCTTGTGACCGCCTGGGCCGTCCGCCGGCGCGGGCGCAGCACCACGTAGTCCGACGACTTCTTGCCGGACGGGGCAGCGACGCGGGCGGTGGCGAGAGAGCGAGCCACCACTGGCTTCTCCATTACGAAAGATGTTGGGACGTATTCGCTAAGAGACGCCCATGCACATTCGGCACGGACGCCGGCACACCGTCAATTCAGACTGCTCGGATCGGTGGACACCCGGCCGCCTGTGCCGCGTGCATCCCTGAGGTGCCGGGGCGTGGCGTCAGGACAGGGCGCTGCGGCCCTGCGTCGGATAGCAACCATATCGACCTCCCTCTCGGGACCGGTCCACGATGACCGGATCTTCCAAAAAGGACGCGCTACGTCGTTGCATAACCACGATGGGCCATAGGCACGTGCGAATTGCGTCGCGAGGGCGATACATACGCGCATCGTCGTACGATTCAAGGAAAAAACATCGCCGACGGTATTTTTTTTCGCAACCGTGTCGCTGCGGCCCGCGCGACGGCGGAAATTAATGCGCGCTTAATGTCCCTTAGCGTTTTGCCGGCGCCTCGATCACCGCGACGGCGCCGCCGGTGCGGGCATTGAAGAGGTAGAGCGCCTCGCCGCCGCCCTCGAGCACGACGTGGACGACGAGACGGTCGCCCTGAAGCTCGGTGTCGACGACATGGCTCCCCGCGGGAAGCGCGGCGTGCAATGGCTGCGCGTTCTCGGCTGCGGTGGCGGTGGCACCACCGCGCTCGACCCGCGTCACCACCGCCGCCACCAGCGCCACCGCGCCGGCGACGAAGGCCACACCCATCACGACGACCAGGACCTTGAGCGCCCGCATGTGTCGGTCCACCTTGGCGGATATGACAACCGAACCGGCCACCCACACCGTGACGGTCGAGCAGAGCGAGGCCGGAGAGCGCCTCGACCGGCTTCTTGCGGCGCGTTTGGTCGGGCTCTCGCGCACCCGGCTCAAGCGCCTCGTCGAAGAGGGGCACGTGAGCCTCGGCGGCGCGACGATATGCGACCCTTCGCTCAGGGTCAAACCGGGTCAGCTTTACTCGGTGCGCGTGCCGCCTCCCGCGGACGACCGGCCGCAGCCGCAGGCGATGGCGCTCGACATCCGCTACGAGGACGCGCACGTCATCGTCATCGACAAACCGGCCGGGCTCGTCGTCCATCCTGCGCCCGGCAATCCCGACCGCACCCTCGTCAACGCGCTCATCGCCCATTGCGGCGCAAGCCTCGCCGGCATCGGCGGCGTCCGGCGGCCCGGCATCGTCCACCGCCTCGACAAGGATACGAGCGGCCTCATGGTGGCGGCAAAGACCGAGCTCGCGCACGCGCGGCTCGCCGCCGACTTCGCCGCGCGGCGCATCGAGCGGGCCTATCGCGCCTTCGTCTGGGGCGTGCCACAGCCCGCCTCGGGCGAGATCGATGCTGCGATCGGACGGAGCTCGCGCGACCGCAAGAAGATGGCGGTGGTGGCGCGCGGCGGCAAAAACGCGGTGACGCGTTATCGCGTGGTGAAGGTGTTCGGCGGCGGCATCGCTGCCGAGATCGAATGCCGCCTGGCCACCGGGCGCACGCACCAGATCCGCGTCCACCTTGCTGCGCAGGGCCATCCGATCATCGGCGATGCCGCCTATGGCGGCACGCGGAGCGCGCGGCGCCTCGCTTCAGTGCCGGAGCCGGCGCGCGCTGCGCTGGCCGCCTTCCCGCGCCAGGCGCTGCATGCGGCACTCCTTGGCTTCGCCCACCCGGCGACCGGCGAGATGCTGCGTTTCGAGAGCCGCCTGCCCGCGGATTTAGCGGCATTGAAAGAACTTCTGGAGGGCCTCCAATTGGACAGGGAAAGGCCGCTGCGATAGCATTTGCTTGCCATGGCCATGACCCCAGCGCTGCCGACGATCGCCCGCGAAGGCGGTCTTGCGCGCTATCTCCAGGAAATCCGCAAGTTCCCGATGCTCGACCCGGGCGAGGAATACATGCTCGCCAAGCGCTGGCGCGAGCACGACGATCCCGAGGCGGCGCACCGGCTCGTCACCAGCCATCTGCGCCTCGTCGCCAAGATCGCGATGGGCTATCGCGGCTACGGCCTGCCCTTGGCCGAGCTCATCTCCGAGGGCAATGTCGGCATGATGCAGGCGGTGAAGCGGTTCGACCCCGACCGCGGCTTTCGCCTTGCGACCTATGCGATGTGGTGGATCCGCGCGTCGATCCAGGAATACATCCTGCACTCCTGGTCGCTCGTGAAGATGGGCACGACCGCGGCGCAGAAAAAACTCTTCTTCAACCTGCGCCGGCTCAAGGGTCAGCTCCAGGCGATCGAGGAGGGCGATCTCTCGCCCGAGAACGTGAAGAAGATCGCCGAAGAGCTCGAGGTGCCGGAGGCCGACGTGGTCAGCATGAACCGGCGGCTCGCGGCGGCCGACCACTCGCTCAACGCGCCGCTCCGCGCCGACGGCGAAGGCGAATGGCAGGACTGGCTCGTGGACGAGACCGACGACCAGGAGACGAGGCTCTCCGAGCGCCAGGAGCTGGGCGTGCGGCGCGACCTGCTGCGCGACGCGATGACGCATTTGAACGAGCGCGAGCGCGACATCCTGGTGGCGCGGCGCCTCAGCGACCAGCCGACCACGCTCGAGGACCTGTCGCAACGCTACGGCATCTCGCGCGAGCGCGTGCGCCAGATCGAGGTGCGCGCCTTCGACAAGCTGCAGCGCGCGATCAAGTCCGCCGCGCTCGAACGCAAGCTCGTGACCGGCTGACGCTCGCCATGGAACTGAAGGGCCGCACGGCCCTCGTCACCGGCGCGTCGCGCAATATCGGGCGGGCGATCGCCGAAGCCCTGGCCGCGGCGGGTGCGGCGGTTGCGATCAACACGCGCGCCTCGCGCGCCGAGGCCGACGCCGTGGCGGCGGCGATCCTGGAAACGGGCGGTGCGGCCCATGTCGCCCTGGGCGACATCACGGTGGAGCGCGACGTGGCGCGCATCGTCGCCGAGACGGTCGAACGCTTCGGCGCCCTCGACATCCTCGTCAACAACGCCGCCGTGCGGCGCGAGGTGGCGATCGACGAGCTCGATCTCGCGCGCTGGCGCGAGGCGATCGCCGTCATGCTCGACGGGCCGTTCCTGTGCATCAAGGCGTCGTTGCCGCATCTCCGTGCGAGCCCCTGCGGCACGATCGTCAACATGGGCGGCATGACGGCGAGCAGCGGCGCCCGGATGCGCCCGCACGTGATCGCGGCGAAGGCCGGGCTCGAGGGCCTGACGCGGGCCCTTGCGCTCGATCTCGCGCCGGACCGGATCACGGTGAATTGCGTCGCCCCCGGCCTCATCGACACGACGCGCGACAGCTCGAGCGCCGGAGGCGCTGCGCACCGCGAGGGCCGTGTGCTGCCGCTGGGGCGGCTTGCGCCGCCGGCCGAGGTCGCAGCCATGGTGCGGCATCTCTGCGGCCCCGAGGCGCGCTTCATCACCGGTCAGGTGATCCACATCAACGGCGGCAATTATCTCGGCGGCTGAGCCTCGCCCTCGCCCCACTCGGCCGCGATCTCGGCCGCCCGCGCCTCGAGGCGCTGCTCCGCCTGGCGCGCGCGGAACTCGAGCACGATCGCGGCGAGCGCCGGCATGGCGGCATGGAGGCCCCAGCCGATCGCCGCCGCGCCATACATGACGAGCCAGTTCTGCGGCTCGCGCAGGATGGTGAACGCGCCGGCGAAGCTGAATTCGAGGTGCAGCAGCGCGATCGCCGGCGGCACCACGCCGGCGAGGTTGGCCGCCGCCACGGTGCGGGTGAGATCGCGGCGCGGGGCCCTGTCGATCAGCGCCGCGACGCCGGCCGGCAGCATCCCCGCCGCGAGCACGACACAGAGCGGCAGAGCCGCGATCGCCAGCACGGTGGCAAGCACGATCGGCGCTGACCCGCCGCCTCCGCGTCCTGCCGCGCCGCGCGCGTTGGCGATCCTGCGCGCCATCGTCAGCTCGCGATCACGAGCGCGCCGAGCGCCGCCGCCGCGGCGAGCGCCGAAGCGAGCGCGAAGGAAAGCGTGCCGCCCAGCTCCGCCGCCCGTTCCCGGCGCATCTCGCCGCCGCCGGCGAGCGCCGCCAGCTCGGCGAGAACCGCCGCCTGCTCGCTCCGCGCCGCGCGGAATTCGGCCTCGTCGCGCTGCAGCTCGGCCGGATCGGCGACGGCGGCGAGCATCGCGCCGAGATCGCCGCCCGCGGCGAGCCGGGCGAGCGTCGCCCGCAGCGCCGCCCGGCGCGTCCGGCGGCGGAAGCGCTCGATCGCCGGCGGCAGCTCGCGCTCGATCCGCGCGGCAAGCGCCGGCGCGGCCTTGCGGCCGCCGAGCCCTTCGAGATAGGCCAGGATCCTGAGCGTGCCCAGCACCCTCGCCTCCGGCTTGGCGTTCGCCAGATCGTCGAGCCACTCGGTGCCGGCGAGCCGGCAGCGCGCGGCGATGAAAGCGGCGAGGTGCCGGTCGATCGGCGGATCGCTGAGGCGCCCCTCCGAAGCGGCGCGCTCGAGCGCCGGCAGGATCGCCGCACCGTCCATGACATGCTCGCGCTCGATCGCCGGCGAAAGGCAGTGCTGGCCGGGATTGAGTTCGTAGAGCACGCGCGCGAGGCCGAAGCCGAACCGGCGGTCCTCGAGCAGGAGCCGCATGCGGTCGAACGATTTGAGCAGCGGCACCTGGTCGGGCCGGAGCGCGCCCTGAACGCTGATCCAGAATTGCGGCAGCCGCGCCATGATGGCGTCGGAAATCGCGGTCGCAGCGGAACCGGCGCGAAACGTCGCGGCGAGCGCCGGGCCGAAGCCGTCGAGCGCGGCGGCGAGATCGGCGTGGCGCACCGGCGCCGCGGGATCGAGCGCCATCGCGATGCGTGCGACGAGGTGCGCCTCGCTTGCCGCGTTGCCCGGTTCGCTCGCCTCGACGGCGCGCGCGACGTATGTAGCCGCCTCCGTCTCGCCGAGGCTGCGCGTGAGCCACGCCTCGAGGTCGCCGGAGCGGATCGGCTTGATCGCGGCCGCCGGGTTGCGCGCGAACGCCCGCGCAAGCGGCCGCGCGGTCACGTGGGCCTCGCCCTCGAATTCGAACGGGCGCGCGGCGCGCTTCTGCGGCGGCATTTGCCGGAGCGGCACGCGGCGGTTCTGTATCCAGGCGCCGAGGTCCTGCAAGGTCCAGCGCTCGCGCCCGTCATCCGCGAGGAGGCCGCGGACCGGCTCCAGCATGCGGGTGGGCAGGGCAACGCCGGCGAGCAGCGCGACAATCGAGCCGCACGCGATCTTCGCGGCGAGAAGGTTGTCGGCGGGCACGCCCGCCACCGGGTCGCGCCCGAGCAGCAGCACGGCAAGCGTCATGCCGAGCGCGTAGAGATCGTCGGCCGGCACGCCCGCGCCACGCCCCATCGGATGGGCGAGGCCGCTCTCGATCGGCTCGAACGCGATCGGCTGCGCCGCCGCCGGCGGACCGCTCACGCACTCGCCGAGCACGATCCGCCCGTCGTCGGCGCGGAACAGGTTCGCCGGCCGCACCGCGCGATGGGTTGCGCCGATGTCGAACAGGGCCTTGAGCGCCGCCAGCACCGAAGGCAGCACATTTTCGAGGATGTCGTCGTCGGACAGATGCGGAAACGGCGCCGCCGGATCGGCGATGAGGCGGGCGCCGGGCTGCTCGAACAGAATGACGAACAGGCGCCGGCCGCGCGGCGGCCAATCGACCGCCCCCCAGGCAAGCGGCCGCACGAGCGTGTCGATCTGAAGTGCGGCGATCGGTTCGAGAAGCGTCGTGCGCGGCGGCACGCAAGGCTCGGTCACGAGCGCGTAGAGCGCAGCGCCGGGCCGCGCGCGGTCGATCGCGCGATAGGCTTCCGTCCCCGGCGAAGCGAACTCGCCGAGCGGCGCGCCCGGCAGGATCTCGTATCGCTCGCCGAGGCGAACCGACGGGCTCGCCCCGTGTGCTTCGGCTTCGACTGGCGCCAATTTCGCGCCTCCTACGATCCTTGCCGTGAGATCGTAGGGCCGCGCCGCGTAAGGAATTGTTAACGCGCGCGGTGCAGCCGGCCGCCCCGGACCGGGTGGCGCGCGCCGGTCGTGGACGGGAGACTCAGCGGCAAATCCTCGAGCGCACGAACGGCAAGATAGGCAAACGCCTGCGCCTCGAGCGCGTCGCCGTCGCAGGAGAGCGCGGCATCGATGGTCTCGACCGGCGCGCCGAGCTGACGGCGCAGCATGTCCATTAGCGTTCCGTTAAGCCTGCCGCCCCCGGTCACGAGCCAAAGCCCGGCAGGCTCCCGGAAGTACCGCGCGGCCGCCGCCGCCGCTGCTGCGGTCATGGCGGTGAGCGTCGCCGCGCCGTCCTCGGGCGAGAGATCGCCGGGGCTCGATCCGGCGAAGTCGTCGCGGTCGAGCGATTTCGGCGGGCGGCGCGCGAAATACGGATGCGCGAGGAAACGCGCGAGGTGCGGCTCGCTGACGCGGCCCCGGCGCGCCAAGGCGCCGTCCCGGTCGAGCGGCGAGCCGGTATGAAGCAGCATCCAATCGTCGATGAGCGCGTTCCCGGGCCCCGTGTCGAAGGCGAGGATGTCATCCTCGCCTTGGCCGATCCAGGTGACGTTCGCGACCCCGCCGATATTGAGCACCGCAACCGGCCGGGCGAGCCGGCCGGCGAGTGCCTGGTGATAGAGCGGCACGAGCGGCGCCCCCTCGCCGCCCGCGGCAACGTCGTTGCTGCGAAAATCGTTGACGACGTCGATGCCCGTGAGCGAGGCCAGAAGCGCGCCGTCGCCGATCTGCCAGGTGCGGCCTTCCTGCGGCCGGTGCAGGATGGTGTGGCCGTGAAATCCGACGAGGTCCACTTCGCCCAGCGCATGCCGGTCGCGCAGGGCCTGCACCGCCGCGGCGTGAAGATGGGTGAGATCGCGCTCGACCGCCGCGACATCGCCCGCGCCGCCCAAGACGCCGCGGAGCTGCGCGCGAAATTCAGGCGCGTAGGGCAGCGTGAGGAACGGCCCCGGCTCGATCCGGCCGCGCCCGTCGGTCGCAAGGAAGGCGGCATCGATCCCGTCGAGCGAGGTGCCGCTCATCAGGCCGATGACGCGGTAGACGCGCGCCGCATTCATGCGCTAATCCGCCCCTCGGAAATGGCCACCGCATCCTTCCTCGCCGCCGCCGAAGAGCGCGGCTTCGTGCACCAGATCACCGACCGCGACGGGCTCGACCAGCGCCTCGGCGCGGGGCCGGTGACGGCCTATATCGGCTTCGATTGTACCGCCGACAGCCTCCATGTCGGCAGTCTTCTGCAGATCATGCTGCTGCGGCTGTGGCAGAAGACCGGCAACCGGCCGATCGTGCTGATGGGCGGCGGCACGACCAAGGTCGGCGACCCCTCGGGCAAGGACGAGACGCGCCGGCTTCTGAGCGATGACGAGATTTCCGCCAACATGGCTGGCATCCGCCGCGTGTTCGACCGCTTCCTCGTGTTCGGCGACGGGCCGGCCGACGCGGCGATGGTCAACAACGCGCAATGGCTCGACCGGCTCGAGCTGATCCCGTTCCTGCGCGACTATGGCCGCCATTTCTCGGTGAACCGCATGCTGGGCCAGGACAGCGTGCGTTTGCGCCTTGAGCGCGAGCAGCCGCTCAGCTTCCTCGAGTTCAACTACATGGTGCTGCAGGCCTACGATTTCGTCGAGCTGGCGCGGCGCCGGAGCTGCATTGTGCAGATGGGCGGCTCGGACCAATGGGGCAACATCGTCATGGGCGTGGAGCTCGGCCGCCGCGTCGGCGGGTTCGAGCTATTCGGCATCACCTCGCCGCTCGTCACGACCTCGTCCGGCGCCAAGATGGGCAAGACCTTGCAAGGCGCCGTCTGGCTCAACGAGGAGCGGCTCGCGCCTTACGACTATTGGCAGTTCTGGCGCAACACCGAGGACGCCGACGTGGGCCGCTTCCTGCGCCTTTTCACCGAGCTGCCGCTCGACGAAATCCACCGGCTCGAACGGCACGAGGGCAGCGCCATCAACGACGCGAAGATCGTGCTCGCGACCGAGGCGACCGCGCTGTGCCACGGGCGCGATGCCGCCGCGGCCGCTGCCGAGACGGCGCGGCGCGTCTTCGCCGAGGGCGGCATCGGCGAGGACTTGCCCGTGCTCGAAGTGCCGCGCGCCGAGCTCGAGGCGGGCGCGTCGGCGATCCAGTTGTTCCACCGCGCAGGCTTGGCCGCGAGCCTCGGCGAGGCGCGGCGCCTCGTGCGCGGCGGCGGCGCCCGCATCAACGACGAGGCCGTGACCGACGAGGCGCGCCGCGTCACTCCCGCCGACATCCAGGGCGGCGTCATAAAGCTGTCCGCCGGCCGCAAGCGCCACGCGCTCGTGCGAGTGGCGTAATGGCGCGGGGGTGACGGACCTCCTGCACTCTCTCGGCGCGCTGCCGGCGCCGGCGGATGCGGGTGCGGCCGAGGTTGGGTTCGCGCGCTGGCAGGAGGAAGCGGACGAATCCTCCGCGACGCTCGGCGCTTTCATGCGCGGGCTGGCCGAGGACGAAGCCGGGCGCCGGCTCCTCGCCGCGCTCTTCGGCAACAGCCCGTTCCTGACGCACTGTTGTCTCGCCGAGCCGCAATTTTTGCAGCGCCTGCTCGCCGACGGGTTCGACCAGACCTATGCGGCTGTCGGGGGCGCGCTCGATAGGCCCAGCGCCTTTGCGCTCGACGAGCCCGGCCTCATGGCGGCGCTGCGCCATGCCAAGCGCCGCGTCGCACTCCTCGTCGCCATCGCCGACATCGCATCGCTCTGGCCGGTCGAGACGGTGACGCGCACTCTCAGCCACTTTGCCGAACTGACGCTCGATATTTCGGTGCAGCACTTGCTCCGCGCCGCCGCAGACGCGGGCGAGATCGAGCTTGCGGAGCCGGGCGATCCGGCGCAGGGGAACGGCTTCGTCGTGCTCGGCCTCGGCAAGCTCGGCGCCTTTGAGCTCAACTATTCGAGCGACGTCGATCTCATCCTGCTTTATGACGCCGAGCGCGCGCGCTATCGCGGCAAGCGCGGCGTGCAGCGCTTCTTCACCCGCCTCGCGCACGATCTTCAGCGCGTCATGGGCGAGCGCACGGCCGAGGGATATGTGTTCCGCACCGACCTGCGCCTCAGGCCGGACCCCGCCTCGACCCCGCCGGCGGTCTCGCTCGAGGCGGCGCTCGCGTATTATGAAAGCGCAGGCCAGAACTGGGAGCGCGCCGCCCTCATCAAGGCGCGCGCCGTCGCCGGCGACCGCGAGGCGGGGCAGAGATTCCTTGCCGAGCTGACGCCGTTCCTGTGGCGCAAGCATCTCGATTTCGCGGCGATCCAGGACATCCACTCGATCAAGCGGCAGATCGACGCGCATCGCGGCGGACGCGGCATCAAGGTCGCAGGCCACAACGTCAAGCTCGGCCGCGGCGGCATCCGCGAGATCGAGTTCTTCGCCCAGACGCAGCAGCTTATCTGGGGCGGGCGTATGCCGGAGCTGCGCCTGCCGGCGACCTGCGACGCGCTCGAAGCCCTGGCCCGCGCCGGCCGCATTGCGCCTGAGGCCGCGTCGGAGCTCGAGGCGTGCTACCGCTTCCTGCGCCGGGCCGAGCATCGCCTGCAGATGGTGAACGACGAGCAGACGCACTCGCTGCCAACCGACGCCGACGGCCTGCGGCGGATCGCTTTGTTCCTCGGCTATGGCGACGCCGCGCAATTTTCCGTGGAGCTGACGCGCGTCCTGGGCTTGGTCGAGCGCCACTATGCGCACCTCTTCGAGGAGGCGCCGACCCTGGCCACGCCCGCGGGCAATCTCGTCTTCACCGGCATCGAGGACGATCCCGACACGCTCGAGACCCTGAGCCGGCTGGGCTTCGCCGATCCGGCGCAGGTCTCCGCCATCGTGCGCGGCTGGCATCACGGCCGCTATCGCGCGACGCGCAGCCAGCGCGCCCGCGAATTGCTGACCGAGCTGGTGCCGGCGGTGCTCGAGGCGTTCGGCAAGGCAGCATATCCCGACGGCGCGCTCGTGCGCTTCGACCAGTTTCTCGGACGGCTCCCGGCGGGGGTGCAGCTCTTCTCGCTCTTCACCAACAATCCGCCGCTTATCGCGCTGATGGCCGAGATCATGGCGGCGGGGCCGCGCCTTGCCGACGAGATCGCGCGCCGGCCGAGCCTTTTGGACGGCGTGCTCGCCGCGCGCTTCTTCGACGAGCTGCCGCCGCGCCAGGACCTGGTGCGCGACCTCGGCCAAGTGCTCGACCGCGCCGCGCATTACGAGGATGTGCTCGACCGCGCGCGGCGCTGGACCGCCGAGCGGAAATTCCAGGTGGGCTTGCAGCTCCTGCGCCGCCGGCTCGACGGCGAGGCGGCGGGTGCCGCCTTCGCCGACATCGCCGAGGCGGCGCTCGCCGTCCTTCTCCCGCGCGTCGAGCAGGAGTTCGCCAAGAGCCACGGCCGCATCGAGGGCGGCGCGCTTGCGGTCGTGGGGCTCGGCAAGCTCGGCAGCCGCGAGATGACGGTCACGTCCGATCTCGACCTCATCCTCATCTACGACGCACCGCTCGGCGTCGAATCCGCGGGCGCGCCGCATCCGCTCGCCGCCGCTTCCTATTACGCGCGGCTCGCGCAGCGCTACATCAACGCGCTGACCGCGTTGACATCCGAAGGCAATCTCTACCCGGTCGACATGCGGCTGCGGCCGTCGGGGACGCAGGGGCCGCTCGCGACCAGCCTCGCCGCGTTCCGCCGCTACAACGACGAGCTCGCCTGGACCTGGGAACACATGTCGCTGACGCGCGCCCGTGCCGTCGCCGGCTCCGCGCCTCTTGCGTTGGCGATCGCCACCATCATGCGCGACATACTGGTGCGGCGGCGCGATCCCGACCGGCTTGTCGTCGATGTCGACGACATGCGCCGCCGCATCGCCGAGAGCCACAAGGCGGAGGGCCCGCTCGACCTGAAGCACCGCAGGGGCGGCATGGTCGATATCGAGTTCATCGCGCAGTACCTCATGCTGCGCGAGGCGGCTCAGCACCCCGACGTGCTGCGCCAGAACACGCGCGCGGCGCTGGCGGCGCTCGGCCGCGCCGGGGCGCTGCAGGAGGACGCAGCAGCGACGCTCATCGAAAGCCTCGAGCTGTGGCGCGACCTGCAAAGCCTGATGAAGCTCACGGTGGACGAACCGTTCGACGAGGAGCGCGTGGCGCCCGCATTGGGCGCGATCTTGGGAAAGGACGGCGGATTTGATTTTTCCGCGCTTGCGGCCAAGATCGAGGCGGCGGCGTCCGCTTCGCTTGCCTGGTACGAGCGGATCGTCGCGGAGCCCGCAGCATCGGCGCGACAGCGCATAGCGCAGAAGGAGCACGCACCATGAGCCTCGAGCCCGGCGCCAAGGCGCCCGATTTCACGCTGCCGACCGACGGCGGCGGCACGGTCAGCCTCGCGAAGCTCAAGGGCAAGCGCGTCGTCCTCTATTTCTATCCCAAGGACGACACCTCGGGCTGCACCGCCGAGGCATGCGGCTTTCGCGACATCTTCCCGAATTTCAGGAAGGCCGATGCCGTGGTGATCGGCGTCTCGCGCGACAGCGCCGCCGCGCACGACAAGTTCAAGAAGAAGTACGAGCTGCCCTTCACCCTTGCCGCCGACACCGAGGGCAAGGTGACGGAAGCCTATGGCGTCTGGGTCGAGAAGAGCATGTATGGCCGGAAATACATGGGGATCGAGCGCGCCACGTTCCTGATCGACGAGAAGGGCAAGATCCGCAACGTCTGGCACAAGGTCAAGGTGCCGGGCCACGTGGACGAAGTGATGAAGGCGCTGAAGGAACTATGACGACGCTTGGCGCTGCCGCGTGCGCCGTTCTGCGCGCGCACGCGCCCGGCGACAAGGTGGCGCTGACCCGGCGCTTTGCCGCGGAATGGCGCGAAGGGTGCATCGAGCTCGGCGCCGACGAACTGCCGCCCGAGCGCCCGGCACGGCCGGAGCGGCCGATCCTCAAAGCCCCGCGCGACATGGCGCGGCGCCGCGCCGGCGCCTCGCTTGCGGGCCGGGTGGCGCTCCTCCACGCGGTCGCGCACATCGAGTTGAACGCGATCGATCTTGCCTGGGACCTCATCGCGCGCTTCGGCGCGGACATGCCGCGCGACTTTGCATTCGACTGGGTCGAGGTCGCGGCCGAGGAGGCGAAGCATTTCTCGCTCCTCGCCGCGCGGCTCGGCGAATTCGGCGCCGCCTACGGCGACCTTCCGGCGCATGACGGCTTGTGGGAGGCGGCGGCCGCGACCTCGCACGATCTGCTCGCGCGGCTCGCGGTGGTGCCGTTGGTGCTCGAGGCGCGCGGCCTCGACGTGACGCCCGCGATGATCGAGCGCCTGCGCCGCTTCGGCGATCCTGCGAGCGCCGCCGTGCTGCAAACCATTCTGGACGACGAGATCGGCCACGTCGCATCGGGCGTGCGCTGGTTCCGCTTCCTGTGCGCGCGAAGCGGCCTCGAGCCCGCCGCAACCTACCGCGCGCTCGTGCGCGAGAATTTTCGCGGCGCCCTCAAGCCGCCCTTCAACGAGCCCGCCCGAAGCCAGGCAGGCCTCGAGCCCGCGTTTTACCAGGCTTGACGCGACGGCTCCCGCCATATACGTATAATACGTACGATAGGCAGCGGCACCCCTCTCGAGCGAATTTACCGAACGAAGCCAATTTGCCGCGATACACGCGATTTTACCGAACGAACCCAATTCGTGCAGTGCAGCATATAATAACATCAATGGCTTAGGGAGAGGTCCCATGACCCTGGTGATCCGCAACGGCACCCTGATCGACGGCTCGGGCGCGGCGCCCGTGAAGAACGACGCCATCGTGATCGAGGGCAACCGGATCAAGAGCGTGGGGCCGCTGCCGCCGGGCCTGCGCCTCGAGGAGGACGGCGTCGAGGTGATCGACGCGGCGGGTCAGTGGATCATGCCCGGCCTCATCGATGCGCACGTGCACCTCTCGTACGGCTATCCCAATCTGCCGGGCGAGGGGCGCGGGCGCGGCAATCTCAGGCCCGAGCTCAACACCCTGAAGGCCGCGCGCGGCGCGCAGGCGGCGCTGCGCGCCGGCGTCACCAGCATCGCCGTGCCGGGCGGGACCTATTTCATCGACGTGGGCGTGCGCGACGCCATCAACCTTGGCGTCATCGAGGGCCCGCGCATCCATTGCGCCGGGCGCATGATCGTGAGCTATGGCTGCATCGAGGACGACGAGCCGTCCTGGGTCGGCACGCCCGACCATTCGATCGGGACCTTGTGCAACAGCGCCGCCGAGATGGTCGCGGAGGTGCGCCGCCAGGACAAGCACGGCGTCAATTTCATCAAAATGGCCGACAGCCGCTCGGGCACGACGCAGATGCTGGCCAAGGAGGAGATCGCCGCCGTCGCGGCCGAGGCGCATCGCCGGAAACTCCGCGTCGCGATCCACTCGCGCGGCGCCGGCTCGACGCGCGCCGCGGCCGAGGCCGGGGTCGATTGGATCGTCCACGCCGATCTCGCGACCGAGGCCGATCTCGATGCCGTAGCGAAGGCCGGCATCCCGATCCTGCCGACCGCGACGTTCTTGTGGCGCGTCATCGAGGAGGGAACCCGCGTCGGCGCCGAGCAGGTGCAGCTCGACGTCAACCGCATGAAGCGCCACTTCGACAACATCGTGAGCCTGATGCAGCGCTCGAAGGAGCTTGGCATCAAGCTGCTGCTCGGCACCGACAGCGGCAACAACACATTCATGCCGTTCGGCGAGCTGCACGCGAAGGAAGCGGAAATACTGGTGAAGTATGGCGGCTTCTCTGCCCTCGAAGCGATCTCCGCCGCGACCAAGGGCAACGCGTTCGCCGTGGGCCTCGACGGCCAGGTCGGCGAACTTTCGGCCGGCAAGCTCGCCGACGCGATCGTGCTGACGCGCGATCCGGTGGCCGACATCGCCGTGCTCGCCGCCGGCCGCCACCTCGCGCACGTCATCAAGGACGGCCGCCCGATCGACCTCGCCCGCCTCGGCGCGCCTGCGCCCGTGCTGTTCCGGCACGCGGTGGCATAGCAGCCCACCTATTCCGCGCGCTCTTCCCTCACCGCGGCGTCGGCGCCCTCGAGGCGGGCGGCGAGCGAGGCTTCGAGGAAGCGGTCGAGGTCGCCGTCCAAGACGGCGCTCGGATTGCCGGTCTCGACGCCGGTGCGCAGGTCCTTCACGAGCTGATAGGGCTGCAGCACATAGGAGCGGATCTGGTGGCCCCAGCCGATCTCGGTCTTGGTCGCGTTCATGGCATCGACCGCGGCCTCGCGTTTCTGCAGCTCGATCTCGTAGAGGCGCGCCTTCAGCATGTGCATCGCCTTCGCCCGGTTCTGGTGCTGCGAGCGCTCGTTCTGGCAGGCGACCACGATCGGCTCCGATCCCGGGGGCGTGTAGGTGAAGCGCACCGCGCTGTCGGTCTTGTTGACATGCTGGCCGCCCGCGCCGGACGAGCGGTAGGTATCCGTGCGCAGGTATTTCTCCTGCACCTCGACCTCGATCTTCTCGTCGATCACCGGATAGACCCAGACCGAGGCGAAGCTCGTGTGCCGGCGCGCGTTGGCGTCGAACGGCGAGATGCGCACCAAACGGTGGACGCCGCTCTCGGTCTTGAGCCAGCCATAGGCGTTCTCGCCATTGATGCGCACGGTCGCCGACTTGATGCCGGCGCCCTCGCCCGGGCTTTCCTCGAGCCATTCGATCTTGAAGCCGTGCTGATCGGCCCAGCGCGTGTACATGCGCAGGAGCATCTCGGCCCAGTCCTGCGCCTCGGTGCCGCCTTGCCCGGCATGGACTTCGAGGAAGGCGTCGTTGCCGTCGGCCTCGCCGGAGAGCAGGCTCTCGAGCTCGCGCGTCTTCACGTCGTCCCTGAGCCGCGCCAGCGTCCGCTGCGCGTCGTCGAGCATCGCCTGGTCGCCCTCGGCATCGGCCATCTCGGCGAGCGCCAGCGTGTCGGTGAAATCCTTCTCGATGGCGAGATAGCCGTTGACGCCGCGGTCGAGCCGCGTGCGCTCGCGCATCAGCCCCTGCGCGCGCCGCGAATCATCCCACAGCTTCGGGTCCTCGACGAGCGCATTGAGCTCGGCCAGGCGCCGTGTTGCCGCGTCCCAGTCAAAGATGCCTCCTCAGCAGCGCCAACGAGCGTCTGATCTCGTTCGCGACCGCCTCGATCTCGGCGCGCATGCGGAACTCCCAAACCTTTGGTGCTCAATATAGGCCGCCCGTGCCGCCGGCGGGAGACGCGGATTGCGGCATGTCGCCCTCTTCGGGCGCCGGCGCCGAGGCCGCGGCCGGAACGGCGCCGGCGGCCGCAGGAAGGGCGTCGCTGCTGCCGTTGAGCACGACGCCGGCATCTTCGGCCTTCGGCTCGGTGCCGGGCTTGAACGGCTCGTAGATCGCGCTGCGGTCGCCGCCGCGGGCGAGCTGCCCGGTCGTGGCGTTGACCCGCACGATGTCGAGGCCCGGCGGAATGCGGAACGGGATCGCCGGCTTGTCCTTCAAGGCCGCGCCCATGAACTCCTTGAAGGCGGGCGCGGCGACGGTCGCCCCGGTCTCGCGCTTGCCAAGGCTGCGAGGCTGGTCGAAGCCCACGAATACGCCGCACACGAGATCGGGCGAGAATCCGATGAACCAGGTGTCGTTCGACTCGTTCGTGGTTCCGGTCTTGCCCGCGAGCGGGCGGCCGAGCGGTGCGATCGAGCGGCCGGTGCCGCGCTGCACCACCCCTTCCATCATCGACACGACCTGGTAGGCGCTCTTCGGATCGGCGATTTGCTCGCGCGTGTCGGGCAGCTCGGGCGGCGGCCCGCCGTCGTAATCGGGCGCGCTGCAGCCGTCGCACGGCCGATCGTCGGCGCGGTAGATGGTCTTGCCGTTGCGGTCCTGGACGCGGTCGATGAAGGTCGGCGCGAGTCGCTTGCCGCCATTGTCGAGCATGGCATAGGCGGCGGTGAGGCGGAGCAGCGTCGTGTCCTCGGCGCCGATCAGCATCGAATCTTCCTGCGGCACGTTGTCGGTGATGCCGAAGCGCTTGAAATATTGGCCGACCGTGTCGACGCCGACGGCGAGCCCGACGCGCGCGGTGACGAGGTTCAGCGATTCCTCGAGCCCGACGCGCAGCGGCACCGGGCCATAGAATTTGTGCTCGTAGTTGGTCGGATTCCATTTCGGCAGCCCCGGCCCCTGATCCACCACGAGCGGCCCGTCGAGCACCAGGGTCGAGGGCGTGAAGCCGTGATCGACCGCGGCGAGATAGACGAACGGCTTGATCGCCGATCCGGTCTGCCGGCGCGCTTGGGTCACGCGGTCGAACTGGCTGATGGCGAAGCTGAAGCCGCCGGCCTCGGCGAGAACGCGGCCCGTGTGCGGGTCGAGCGCGACGATGCCGCCCGACACTTCAGGAATTTGGCGCAGCCCATATTGCGGAGCATTTTTCGTGCCGGGGGGCGCCGGAAGTTTTTCGACCAGCACCACGTCGCCCGGTGCAAGCGCCGCCGCCGGATCGGCCGGCACGGGACCCATGCCGCCGTCCGGCAGCACCCGGCGTGCCCAGCGCAGCTCATCGAGCGGGATGACGCCGCTGCTGCCGTCGGCGAGGCCGATCTCCGCCGCCCCGGCCGGCACGGCCAGCACGACGGCAAGCTTCCAGCCGACATCCGAGGCACCCGGCGGCAGCGGCACCGACGCCAAGCCTTTCTTCCAGTCGCCCGGCGCGGCGCTGTGCTGCACCGGGCCGCGATAGCCGTGCCGCCGGTCGTAGGCGACGAGGGCGTCGCGCAGCGACTGCTGCGCGATCGCTTCGAGCGAAGGATCGAGGCTCGTGCGCACCGAAAGCCCGCCCTCGTACAGCGCCCTGTCGCCATAGCGCTGCAACAATTCGCGCCGCACCTCCTCGGTGAAGTAGGGCGCATCGATGATCTCGGTCGGATCGCGCCGGCGCAATTGAATGGGCTCGGCCTTGGCGGCCTCGCCTTGCTGCGGCGTGATGAATCCTGCCTCGACCATGCGGTCGATGACCCAGTCCCGCCGCGCGCGCGCGGCGTCGGGATTACGCTCGGGATTGTAGTTGTTGGGCGCCTTCGGCAGCGCCGCGAGATACGCCGCCTCGCCGACGTCGAGCTGGTCGAGCGGCTTGTTGAAGTCGTTGAGCGCCGCCGCCGCCACGCCATAGGCGCCGCCGCCGAGATAGATCTCGTTGAGATAGAGCTCGAGGATGCGGTCCTTGCTGAGGACGCGCTCCATCTTGATGGCGATGAGCGCCTCCTTGATCTTGCGCTCGAGCGAGACCTCGTTGGTCAGGAGGAAATTCTTCGCCACCTGCTGCGTGATGGTCGAGGCGCCCTCGGGCCGGCGGTTCGTGCCGATGCGCGAGATGTCGGTGATCGCCGCGCGCAGCATCGACAGCGGATCGATGCCGGGATGGCTGTAGAAATAGCGATCCTCGGCGGCGAGGAAGGCGTGGATCACGAGCGGCGGCATCGCGCTGACCGGCACGAAGATGCGCTTCTCGGTGGCATATTCGGCCAGCAGCCGCCCGTCCCCGGCATGGACCCGCGACACGATCGGCGGCTGGTACTGGGCGAGCTGCTGGTAATCCGGCAGGTCGCGCCCGAAATACCACACCGCGAGGCCCGCGACCGCCGCCGCCGCGACCCCGGCGAGAAATCCGAGAAAGAGCAGAAACTTCAGAAATTTCATGGGCTTCGTGCGAAGCTCGCGGCGTTCCGTGCGGTCCCGCCTCTGGACCTGGAGTTACCGTAAGGGTGTTGCCGCTTTATGGCGCCTTCAAGGCGCGGTTGGCAAATGGCGCGCCCCCCGGAACAGGCGATTGTCGCGGGCGCCCGGCACTTGTATGGTATGAGTGCGATAGACCGTGGATCGCCGCACCGGCGAAAGCGCCGGCGACGGCGGCGCCACGGCGGGATTTCCGAACGGGCGTTCCCGCCCTTTTGCGCCGAAGGTTCGGTGCAGCCTTGCGGCGCCGCCCTACCTTCCCCCCGCCCTGGCGTCACCCCCGCGGTATGGATGAACCCCGAAGCCCGCCCCGCCAAGCAGCAGGGCGCGGCAGCCTCGAAGAGATCCGCCATGGCGATCCGTTCCATGCCGTCCGTCGGACAATCCCGAGGCGCCGCCGGCTTCAGAGAAATCGGGCCAGCGCCGCCGTCCTGCTATCGCGACGATGCGCGCGCGCCCCTCGGAGCTAGAGTCGATGGTCAAGCGCATGCTGATCGACGCGGCCCATCCGGAAGAAACCCGGGTCGTCGTCCTCAATGGTAGCAAGCTCGAAGAGTTCGATTTCGAGACTTCAACCAAGAAACAGATCAAGGGCAACATCTATCTTGCCAAGGTAACGCGCGTCGAGCCGTCGCTGCAGGCCGCCTTCGTCGAATATGGCGGCAATCGGCACGGGTTCCTCGCCTTCAGCGAAATTCATCCGGACTATTACCGGATTCCGGTCGCCGACCGCCAGGCGGCGCTCGACGCCGAGCGCGCCGCCGAGCAGGCCGCCAACGCCCGCGAGGAGGCGCGCGAAAGCCGTCGCGACGGGGTGGCTGAATACGAACCTGAGCCGCACGACTCCGAGCCCGAGGGACTGGGCGAGTCGCCGGAAAACGACGACGATGACGAGTTCGGCGAGCCGGAGGGCGCAACCCACGCGGCGCTTTCGGCACCCGCCGACACGCTGCGCGAGGCGGTGCCGCTGCTGCCCGAGGAAGAGGATGCCGCCTTCGATCCCGGCACGCCCGATCCGCGCGACGCGCTTGGCGGCGCAGACGCCGATGACCGGCTCGATGAGCAGGCATCCGAGGCCGGTGCGGCGGCCGAGCCGCCAGGCGAGTTCTCCGGGCCCGAGCCGGGCGATGAGGCAGCCCCCGACGAAGCGTCCGCGGTCGCGGCGGCCGCCGAGGCGGTGCGCGACGAGCGCTTGAGCGAGGCGGCCGAGCACCATGCCGAGTTGATCGAGACGGTCGGCGGCGACGAGCTCGAAGAGACTGCGCGTCCCCGCGCCCGCCCCTATCGCCACTACAAGATCCAGGAAGTCATCAAGCGCCGCCAGATCATGCTGGTGCAGGTCGTGAAGGAGGAGCGCGGCAACAAGGGCGCGGCGCTCACCACATATCTCTCGCTCGCCGGGCGGTACTGCGTGCTCATGCCGAACACGCCGCGCGGCGGCGGCGTGTCGCGCAAGATCACGAGCGCCATCGACCGGCGCCGCCTCAAGGAGATGATGAGCGATCTCGATCTGCCCGAGGGCATGGGCGTCATCGTCCGCACCGCCGGCAGCGAGCGCTCCAAGGCCGAGATCAAGCGCGACTTCGAATATCTGCTGCGCCTCTGGGACGAGATCCGGGACCTCACGCTCAAATCGACGGCGCCGGCGCTGATCTACGAGGAGGGCAACCTCATCAAGCGCTCGATCCGGGATCTCTACGCGCGCGACATCGACGAGGTCGTGATCGACGGCGAGGAAGGCTACAAGACCGCCAAGGCCTTCATGAAGATGCTGATGCCGAGCCACGCCAAGCGCGTGAAGCTCTATCGCGACCCGAGCGTGCCGCTGCTGCACCGCTACCAGATCGAGCAGCAGATCGACGCGATCCATTCGCCGGTCGTGCAGCTCCCGTCCGGCGGCTACATCGTCATCAACCCGACCGAGGCGCTCGTCGCGATCGACGTGAACTCGGGCCGCTCGACGCGCGAGCGCAACATCGAGGAGACGGCGCTCAAGACCAATGTCGAAGCCGCCGAGGAGATCGCGCGGCAATTGCGCCTGCGCGACCTCGCCGGGCTCATCGTCATCGACTTCATCGACATGGAGGAGCATCGCAACCGCGCGACGGTCGAGCGCAAGCTCAAGGAGGCGATGCGGCACGACCGGGCGCGCATCCAGCTGGGCCGCATCAGCCCGTTCGGGCTCTTGGAACTGTCGCGCCAGCGCCTCCGGCCGTCGCTGGTCGAGGCTTCGACCATGCCGTGCCCCTACTGCAACGGCACGGGCCATATCCGCTCGATCGAATTGACCGCGCTCCACGTCCTGCGCGCGATCGAGGAGGAGGGCATGCGGCGGCGCTCGGCCGAGATCGCCGTCACCGTGCCGCCGAAGGTCGCGCTCTATGTCCTCAACCAGAAGCGCGCGGCTTTGCAGCAGAGCGAGGCGCGCTTCGGCATTCACGTGAGCTTCGGCACCGACGAGACGCTGGTGCCGCCCGCGTTCCGCCTCGAGCGCGTGCGCGCGCTGACGCCGGCCGAGCTGGCGGCGCTGCCGTCCGCCGCGCCGCCGCCGCCCGAGCCCGAGGAGGACGAGGACATCGTCGCCGAGGAGGAAGAGGCGGCAGCGCCGCCGCCGGCGCGGCCGCGCGCGCTGCCGACCGAGCTCATCGCCGAAGCCGAGTCGCGCGAGACGCGAGAGGCGCAGGAGGGGCGCGAAGGGCGCGAGGCGCGCGGTCGCCGCCGCCACCGCCGTGGACGCCACGACGGGCGCCGGGATGGCGAAGGGGCGCGGCCGGCGGAGCCGCGCCCGATGCCGGCCGAGACTGCGCCCGACCACGAAGAAGCGGGTGTCGCCGAGGCGCAGGAGGAAGGACCGACCGCGCCGCCGCGCGAGGCGCGGCCGGGCGATGTGTCCGAGGCCGAGCGCCGCCGCCGCCGGCGCGGCCGGCGCGGCGGACGGCGCCGCCGGCGCGACGGGCAGCACCCGGGCGAAGGCGCCGCAGCCGAGGCGAGGCCCGAGCGCGAATACGAGCAAACGGAGCCGTTCGAGCCGCATGCGCACGAGCGGCCCGAGACCGAGACGATCGAGCTGGTTCCGCCCGAGCGGCAGCATGAGGAGGCCGCAGGCGAAGCCGTCGAAGCCTTCGCCGCGCCGCCGGTGCCGCCCGCCACCGGGCTCGATCCGGGCAGCGTGCCGGTCGCCGACGGCGACACATCGCCCGAGGCCGAGGGCGCGGAGGAGCCGCAGCGCCCGGCCGCCTACAACGGCCCGCCGCCGCACGAGGTAACCGGCCCGCCGCCCAATCCGCGCCGCGGCTGGTGGCGGCGGTAGCGCTATCGCCGCCAGGCCTTGAGGCGGCGCGCCGCCTCTGCGATGGTCGCGCTGTCGCCGGCGAAGCAGAGGCGCAGCGTCTGATGCCCGCGCGCGGGGTCGAAATCGATGCCGGGCGTCAATGCCACGCCGATCTCGCGCAGCATGCGGCGGCAGAATTCGCTGCTGTCGTTCGTCAGGTGCGCGATGTCGGCATAGAGATAGAACGCGCCTTCGGCGGGCGCCATGCGATCGAATCCGGCCTTCGGCAATTCCTCAAGCAGGAGCGCGCGGTTCGCGGCATAGCGCGCGACATAGGACCGCAGCTCGTCATGGCAGGAAAATGCCGCGAGCGCCGCGTGCTGCGACAGCGACGGCGGGGCAATGAAAAGATTCTGCGCCAGGCACTCGATCGCGCGCACCATGTCGGGCGGCACCGCCATCCAGCCGAGGCGCCAGCCGGTCATCGAGAAATATTTCGAGAAGCTGTTGACGACGATCGCGCTGTCGCTTGCGCCGAGCGCAGTCGCCGCGCGCGGGCCATAGCAGATGCCGTGATAGATCTCGTCCGAGACGAGGCGGATGCCGGCCTCGGCGCAGTAGCGGGCGAGCGCCGCGAGCTCGGCCGCGTCGATCATCGTGCCGGTCGGATTGGCTGGGCTCGCGACGATGAGCCCGGCGAGATTGCGCTCGCGCCGCAGCAGCTCGACCGTCGGCTGGAAGCGCTCCTCGGGCCCGGTCGTGAGCTCCACCGGCACGAGGTCGAGCGCCGTCAGGATGTTGCGGTAGGCGGGATAGCCCGGCGCCGCCAATGCGACGCGCTCGCCCGGCTCGAAGGCGGCGAGAAACGCCAGGATGAAGGCCGCCGAGGAGCCGGTGGTGACGACGATGCGCGCGGGATCGACGCCGATGCCGTATGTGTCGAAATAATGGCGCGCGATCGCCGCGCGCAGCGCCGGAAGCCCGAGCGTCTCGGTATAGCCCAATGCGTCCTCGTCGAGCGCGCGCCGCGCCGCCGCGAGCACGGGGCCGGGCGCCGGCGTCGCAGGCTGGCCGATTTCGAGGTGCAGCACGTCGGCGCCGGATGCGGCGCGCTCGTTCGCGGCGCGCAGCACGTCCATGACGATGAAGGGCGCAATCGCGGCGCGCCGCGCGAGCTTCAGCGCCATCGCCGGACGCGCGCCCGTGACAGAAAGCGCGGTTGACGCGCCATGGCCCAATGCCCGAAGCTGCGGCGAGGCAAGGAGCGATTTAGCGTGCGTTTGCGCACCTTTGTCACGGCTCTCTCTATCGTGATCGTGCTGGCGGCGCGCTGCGGCTTCGTGCAGGTTTCCGCAGCGCAGGATGCGTCTCCGAACGGTCAGCCTTCGCTTATTCGCGACGCCGAGATCGAATCGATCATCCGCACCTGGTGGACGCCCATTCTGCGCGCGGCAAGCCTCGACCCGCAGGCCGTGCATATCTACATCGTCAGCGATCCGGAGATCAATTCCTTCGTCGCCGGCGGCCAAAACCTGTTCCTCAATACCGGCACCCTCCTGCGCAGCGAGACGCCGAACCAGATCATCGGCATCATGGCGCACGAGACCGGCCACATCGCCGGCGGCCATCTGGCGCGCAGCGAGCGGGCGATGCGCAATGCGACGATCGCCAGCATCATCGCCATGGCGGCGGGCGTCGCGGCCGGGGTGGCTGGGCACAATCCCGATGCCGCCACCGCAGGCGTGCTCGGCGGCGCAAACGTCGGCGAGCAAACCTTCATGCACTTCTCGATCGGCCAGGAGGCCTCGGCCGACCACGCCGCTCTCACCTTCCTCGACCGCTCGCATCAGTCGGCGCGCGGCCTTCTGCAGTTCTTCGAGATGCTCCAGCAGGACGAATTGCTGTCGGGCCAGCGCGAGGATCCTTATCTGCGCGACCATCCTCTGACGCAAGACCGCATCAATTACGTGCGCGACCACGTCGCGAGCTCGCCATGGTCCGGTGCCAAGGACCCACCGGAATGGATCGAGCTGCACAAGATCATGAAGGCGAAGCTCGACGCCTTCCTCAACGCGCCGTCGCAGGTGCTGGCGCGCTACAAGGCCGACGATCAATCCATACCGGCGCGCTATGCGCGCGCCATCGCCTACTATCGCGTGCCCGAGCTGAAGCAGGCGCTGGCGCTCATAGACGGACTCATCGCGTCGGAGCCGCACAATCCCTATTTCGAGGAGCTGAAGGGCCAGATGCTGTTCGAGAACGGGCGCGTCAAGGATTCGGTGGCGCCCTACCAGCAGGCCGTCGCCCTCGCGCCCGACAGCGCGCTCCTCAAGATCGAGGCGGCGCAGGTCGAGCTCGAGACCGAGGATGCCGCGCTCGTGCCGAAGGCGATGACGCTGCTCAACGAGGCCTCGCCCTTCGAAAGCGACAATTCCGAGCTGTGGCGGCTTCTCGCCATCGCTTACGGGCGCAGCGGCAACATGGGCATGATGTCGCTCTCGCTCGCCGAGCAGAGCATGGCGGACGGCGACTGGACCACCGCCCGCCAGCAGGCGGCGCGCGCCATGAAGCTGCTGCCGCCGGGTGCGCAGCGCCAGCGCGCCCAGGACATCGCCGACGACGCACGGCGCTCGCGCACGCGCGACGAATGACGGCGTCCGGAGGTTTCATGCGGTTGCGGATCATCTTCGCTGTCTTGCTGGCGTTTTGTGCCGCAGCACTTCCCGCATCGGCCGACCCGCTCACGCCCGAGCAGAAGGACGCGGTCGAGCAGCTCATCCGCAACACCCTCGCCGAGCATCCCGAGATCGTCATCGACGCCCTCAAATCGGCGCAGGCGAAGAGCGAGGCGCAGGCGGCCGAGAAAGTGCGCATGGCGCTTGCCGCCGGACACGACAAGCTCGTCGCCGATCCGTCCTCGCCGGTCGGCGGCAATCCCAAGGGCGATGTCACGATCGTAGAGTTCTTCGACTACCGCTGCCCCTATTGCAAGGAGGTCGAGCCCTCGCTCGAGGCGCTGCTCAAGGAGGATCGCGGGATCCGCCTCGTGTACAAGGAGTTTCCGATCCTCGGGCCGGCCTCGGTCTATGCCGCGCACGTGGCGCTGGCCGCGCGCGCGCAGGGGAAATACGACGAATTCCACCGCGCCATGATGGCTGTCAAAGGCACGATCGACGAGGAGGTGGTGCGGCGCACCGCCGCCACCTCGGGCATCGACGTGAAGGCGCTCGACGGCGCCATCGACGCGCCGGACATCGACCGCATCATCAAGTCGAACTACGAGCTTGCCCAGTCGCTCGAGATCGACGGCACGCCCGCTTTCATCATCGGCAATTATCTCCTGCCCGGCGTCCCCGACATGGACACGCTGCGCAAGCTGATCGCGGAAACCCGCAAGGGCGGCTGAGCAGCGATCAGGCGACGCGCAGCGCCGCCCCGGCGAATCCGAGAATTTCCTCGGCCAGCGCCGCGATCTCCTCGGCGCCGCGGTTGCCGGGCGCGCCTTCGAGGATGCCGCGTCCCTCGGCGAGCGTGGCGGCGAGCGCCACGCGGTTGCCGATCTGGGTTTGCGCGATCGGCACGCCGAGCGCCAGGAATTCGGCCAGCATCGCCTCGGTGAGATTGGCGCGCGGCGGCACGCGATTCAGCACGAGGAGCGCCGGCACCCGCTCGGTCCGCGCCAGCTCGAGCGTCGCCCGCGTCGCCCACAGATCCATCGGCGAGGGCTGTACCGGCACAAGCACGAGGCTCGCGGCGCGCACGGCGATTCGCGCCTCGGTCGCGGCGTGGGGCGGACTGTCGACCAGCACAACATCATGGTTGCGGGCCTGCCGCTCGACTTCCGCCGCGACGCGCCAGCCGGTGATGGCCGTGACTTCGATGTCAGGCGCAGCGCTCCGGCGTCGTTCGCGCCGCAGGCGGAACCAGGACGAGAGACTCGCCTGCGGGTCGATATCGACCACGGCAACTCTGTGCCCCGACGCCATCCAGGCGAGCGCCAGGTGCGCCGCGAGCGTCGTCTTGCCGGCGCCGCCCTTCTGCTGTGCGATGGTGATGATTTTGCCAGGCATGATCCCGCCCCCTGACGCGCGACAGCGCCACTCGAATTCGCCTTGCGCATTATAACGCATGCGGCGCAGCGCTCCGCGCGAATTCGCGCGGTGACCGATAATTGTGCAGCGCGCCGCCGAGGCGCTAGCTTGCCGTGCGTGACAATTCGCCTTCAGCCTTCGGATGTCAACGAGGCCGCGCGGCTCATACGGCGCGGCGAGCTCGTGGCATTTCCGACCGAGACCGTTTACGGGCTTGGCGGCGACGCGACCAACGATCGCGCCGTCGCCGCCATCTTCGCCGCGAAGGACCGCCCGCGCATCAATCCGCTGATCGTGCATGTCGCGGACGCGGCCGAGGCCGAGGCGCTGGCCGATTTCGATGGCCGCGCCACGAATCTTGCCGCGCGCTTTTGGCCCGGGCCGCTGAGTCTCGTGCTGCCGCGGCGCGCGCCATGTGCGGTCTCGCTTCTCGCGAGCGCCGGGCTCGAGACGTTGGCGCTGCGCGTGCCGGCGCATAGGCTGGCGCTGGAGTTCATCCGCGCCGCCGGGAGGCCCCTTGCCGCGCCGAGCGCCAACCGCTCGGGCCGGGTCAGCCCGACCACGGCGGATCATGTCGTGTCCGAGCTCGGCGGCCGCATCGCCGCCATTCTCGACGGCGGGCCGTGCCGGATCGGCGTCGAATCGACGGTGCTCGACCTTTGCGGCAAGGAGGCGCGCTTGCTGCGCCCCGGCGGTCTCGCGCTCGAAGCGATCGAGGCGCTGATCGGGCCCGTCGTCCGCGGGCGCGATTCGTTGGGCGCGCTGCGCTCGCCGGGGATGCTGGCCAGTCATTACGCGCCGTCGCTGCCGCTCCGGCTCGGCGCGCTCAGCGCAGCACCTGACGAGGCGCTGCTCGCCTTCGGCCCCAACGTGCCGCACGGCGCCGCGCGCGTCCTGTCGCTGAGCGAGACGGGCGACGTCGTCGAGGCCGCGGCCAATCTCTTCGCCGCGCTGCGCGCGCTCGACCGCGGCGACTATCGCGCGATCGCGGTGATGCCGATTCCCGAAGACGGGCTCGGCCTTGCCATCAACGACCGGCTGCGCCGCGCCGCCGCGCCGCGCCAGGCGCTTGCGGGCGAACGCGGCGCGGGTTAGAGGAACCTTGTGACCGCAAGCGCCCCAAGCCGCATCGACGACACGCTCGACCGCATCAAGGACGCGGTCGGGCCGGGGGGATTCATTGCCGATCCCGCCGACATGGCGCCCTATTTGCGCGAGGAGCGCGGGCTCTATCGCGGCGCGGCACGGCTCGTCGTCCGTCCGCGCTCGACCGACGAGGTCGCGTCCGTCGTGCGGCTCTGCGCCGAAGCGGGGCTTCCGATCTATCCGCAAGGCGGCAATACCGGGCTGTGCGGCGGCGCCGTGCCGGACGAAGACGGACGCGGCATCGTGCTGAGCCTTGCGCGCATGAACCGGGTGCGCGCGCTCGATGCGGCGAATTTCACGATCACGGTCGAGGCGGGCGCGATCCTCGCCGCGGTACAGCGCGCAGCATCGGAGGCCGACCGGCTCTTTCCCTTGAGCCTTGGCGCCGAAGGCACGTGCCAGATCGGCGGCAATCTTTCTACCAATGCCGGCGGCATCGCCGTGCTGCGCTATGGCAACATGAGGGACCTCACGCTCGGCCTCGAAGTGGTTCTGCCGGACGGCACGGTGTGGGACGGATTGCGGGCCTTGCGCAAGGACAATACCGGTTACGATTTGAAGCAGCTCTTCATCGGCAGCGAGGGCACGCTCGGCATCATTACCGCGGCGACACTGAAACTTTTCCCGCGCCCGCGCGAGATCGAGACCGCGTTTTTGGGCCTCGCGCGCGTCGCGGACGCGATGACCCTTTTCGCCAATGCGCGCGCCGCGACCGGCGATCAGCTGACGGCGTTCGAGCTCATTCCCAGGATCGGTCTCGACATCGCGATGGCGCACATTCCCGGCGTCAACGATCCGCTGGCGCGTCCTCACGCGTGGTACGTGCTGATGGAGCTGTCGTCGAGCCAGGAAGGGCGCGGGTTGCGCCAGGCGCTCGACGATCTTCTGGCCAGCTCGCTCGAGGGGAGCCTGATCGAGGACGGCACCATCGCCGAGAGCCAGGCGCAGGCGAAGGCGCTGTGGCGCATCCGCGAGGCGATGGTCGAAGCGCAGAAACATATCGGCGCCGGCGTGAAGCACGACATCTCGGTGCCGGTGAGCAAGGTCGCCGAGTTCATCCTCAAGGCCTCGGGGGAAGTCGCATCGCGCTATCCCGGCATTCGCACGATCGCCTTCGGCCATGTCGGCGACGGCAATATCCACTTCAACCTGGCGCAGCCGGTCTCGTCCGCGCCGGCCGCGTTCCTGGCCGAGACGGGCGCGCTCAATCGCATCGTGCACGACATCGCCGCCGGGTTCGCGGGCTCGATCAGCGCCGAGCACGGCATCGGGCGGCTGAAGCGCGACGAGCTGCCGCGCTACAAGCCCGAACCCGCGCTCGATCTCATGCGCCGGATCAAGCACGCGCTCGACCCGCACGGCATCATGAATCCGGGCAAGGTCATCGCCCCATGAGCGATTACGCCGCCCCCCTTGCCGAGATGCGCTTCGCGCTCGACGAGATCGCGGGCCTCGAGGGGGTTCCATCCGACCTCGTCGATGCCGTGCTCGAGGGCGCGCAAAAACTCGCGGGCGAGGTGCTGGCGCCCTTGAACCGCAGCGGCGACGTCGAGGGATGCGTCCTCGAGAACGGCGTGGTGCGCACGCCAAAGGGCTTCGCCGACGCTTACGCGCAGTTCGTGTCCGGCGGCTGGAACGCCGTCACGTTCGCGCCCGAGCTTGGCGGGCAAGGCTTGCCGCACGCGCTTGCGACCGCCGTCGCCGAGATGTGGCAGAGCGCCAATATGAGCTTCGCGCTGTGCCCGACGCTCACGATCAGCGGCGCAGCACTCCTCGAAATCTACGGCAATGAGGAGCAGAAGCGGCTCTATCTGCCGCAACTTGCGAGCGGCGAATGGACCTGCGCCATGGGCCTGACCGAGCCGCAGGCGGGCTCGGACCTGGGCGCGCTGCGCACGCGCGCCGTGCCCGACGGCGACCGCTTCCGCATCAAGGGCCAGAAAATCTTCATCACCTATGGCGAGCACGACTGGACGCCCAACATCGTCCATCTCGTGCTCGCGCGCCTCCCCGACGCGCCGCCCGGCAGCCAGGGCATCTCGCTCTTCCTGGTGCCGAAATTTCTGGTCGAGCCCGATGGCAGCCTAGGCGCACGCAACGACCTGCGCTGCGTCAGCCTCGAGCACAAGCTCGGCATTCACGCGAGCCCGACCTGCGTCATGGCCTATGGCGATGCGGAAGGCGCCATCGGCTGGCTCGTCGGCGAACCCAATCGCGGCTTGCACGCGATGTTCGCCATGATGAACCGCGCGCGTCTCGATGTCGGCCTCCAGGGCGTCGCGATCGCCGAAAGGGCCTACCAGCAGGCGCGCGCTTTTGCGCGGACGCGCGTGCAGGGCCGGCCGGCGGGGGCATCGGGCGACGGCGCCCCGCCGATCCTCCTTCACGCCGATGTGCGGCGCATGCTGCTGTCGCTGCGGGCGTCGAGCGAGGCGGTGCGCGCCCTTGCCTATTACGCCGCGGGCGAGACCGACCGCGCGCGGCAATGCCCTGACGAAGCGGCCCGATCCCGGGCGCAGCGCCGCCTCGATCTTCTCATCCCGGTGGTGAAGGCGTGGAGCACGGACGTCGGGCTCGAAGCCGCCTCGACCAACATCCAGGTGCATGGCGGCATGGGCTTCATCGAGGAGACCGGCGCCGCGCAGCATTTCCGCGATGCGCGCATCGCCCTCATCTACGAGGGCACCAACGGCATCCAGGCGAACGACCTCGTCGGCCGCAAGCTCATGCGCGACCAAGGCGAGGCCGCGCGCGAACTCATCGCCGACATGCGCGCGACCGTGGCGGAGCTTGCGGCGGCAAGCGCAGATCCCACTTCGCTCGGCGCGCCGCTCGCCGCCGGCATCGACGCACTTGCCGAGGCGACCGCTGCGCTTATCGAAATGCACGCGCAGGACGCCGCGCGGGCCTTGGCCGGGTCGGTCCCCTACCTGCGGCTCATGGGCATCGTCAGCGGCGGCTGGCTGATGGCACGCGGCGCCATCGCCGCGATGCGGCGGATCGAATCGCGCGACGGCGATCCGCAGTTCCTGCGCGCCAAGATCGCGACGGCGCGCTTCTTCGCCGAGCATTTCCTGCCGCTTGCCCCCGCCCTCCTGCCCGCGATCCGCGGCGGCGCGACGGTGACGGGATTCGACCTCGAGCTGCTTTAGGCCGCCTTGTCGTTGACGCAGCGCAGCAGCTTCCAATAGCCGAACAGGTTGCTCGGGCGAACCTCGCGGACGGCGAGCTTGCCGGCGGCGAGGAACTTGTCGAGCGAGAAATCGGCGTGGAAGCCGATCTTGCCGGCCAGCGGTGCCAGCCATTGCTCGACATGCCGCATGACGAAACCGTCGCTCATGAAATGATTGACGACGACGATCGTGCCGCCCGGCCGGCACACGCGCCGCATCTCCGCCGCAAAGCGCGCCGGATCCGGCACGACCGAGGCAACGTAGAGCGCCAGCACGGCGTCGAAACTGTTGTCGGCGAAACTGAGCTTCTCGGCGTCCATCTCGAGGATCGCCTTCACCTGCTTCAGCCCTTGCCGGGCGACGCGCTGGTGCGCCTTCGCCAGCATCTCGGCCGAGACGTCGATGCCGGTGACCTCGGCGTCGGCGCGGAAGAACGGCAGCGACAGGCCGGTTCCGACGCCGACCTCGAGGATGCGCTGGCCCGGCGAATCGTTGGCGATGCGCACCGCGTCCTTGCGCCCTGGGCGAAACACCGGTCCGAAGACGAGATCGTAGGGCCCGGCGAACAAGCGGTAAGTCTTGAGTGTCTGCTCGAGTTCCATCCCGTGCCCCCTCGGCGTTTCCCCTTCGCACGGCACGCCGCAAACCGCGGCGGGCCGCGCCGGCCGTCCCCCAACGACCATCGCTCAGATCAAGGCGACGCGATCGGCCTCGAGCCCCTTGCGGCCGTCGATCACATCGACACGCACGCGTTGGCCAGGCTCCAGCGCTTCGACGCCGCTGCGGTTGAGCGCCGTGACATGGACGAAAATGTCCTTGCCGCCGCCATCGGGCGCGATGAAGCCGAAGCCGCGGGAGGATTCGAACCATTTGACCGCGCCTTCGAGCGTATGCGCGGGCTTCGCGCCGAAGCCGCCGGCGCGGCTGCTCGCGCGCGGCGCGGGCTGAGCCGAAGCTGTGCTATTGTCGATAGAGAGCACGCCCACCACGAGCGGCCCCTTGGCGCCGGCGCCGATCTCGCACCGGATCGAGGCGCCTTCGCGCGCATCGTCGTAGCCGGCGCGGCGCAGGATCGCCATCGGCAGGAAGGCGTCGGGCGTGCCGTCGTCGAGCGCCACGAAGCCGAAACCCTTCGACGCGTTGAACCATTTGACCTTGGCGTCAACCTGGCGCGCGGCGCCACGCTCGTCATCGGCGCGGAAGAAATTGGGACGGCGGTCGAACATGGTGCCTCAGGGCGTGAGCTATAACCGCTCCAACATAGCGCGGATGAGCCATCACCGCTAGCATCCCGCACCCTCGGCAACGGCAGATGCGCGCGCTAGTTCCGCGTCTTGTCAACGAGGCGGTTCTGGGCAATCCAGGGCATCATGGCGCGGAGCTTCTCGCCGACCTTTTCGATGTCGTGCTCGGCGGCGCGCCGCCGCATCGCCTTGAAGCTCGCCTGGCCGGCCGCGTTCTCGAGCACCCAGTCGCGGGCAAAGCGGCCCTGCTGGATTTCGTCGAGGACGCGCTTCATCTCGGCCTTGACGCGGTCGTCGATGATGCGGGGGCCGCGCGTGTAGTCGCCGTATTCGGCGGTGTTCGACACCGAATAGCGCATGTTGGCGATGCCGCCCTCGTAGATCAGATCGACGATCAGCTTCACCTCGTGCAGGCATTCGAAATACGCCATCTCCGGCGCGTAGCCCGCATCGACGAGCGTCTCGTATCCCGCCATGATGAGCGCCGAGAGGCCGCCGCACAGGACGCACTGCTCGCCGAACAGGTCGGTCTCGCATTCCTCCTTGAAGGTCGTCTCGATGATGCCGGCGCGGCCCGCGCCCAAGGCGCAGCCATAGGACAGCGCCAGCTCGACCGCGTTCTGCGACGGGTTCTGCTCGACCGCGAGAAGACACGGCACGCCCGCGCCGCGCACATATTCCGAGCGCACGGTGTGGCCCGGACCCTTGGGCGCGATCATGAACACATCCATGTCGGGCCGCGGCTCGACCAATTTGAAGTGGATGTTGAAGCCGTGCGCGAAAGCCAGGGCCGTATCGGGCCGCATGTTGGGGCGCAGATCGTCGCGATAGAGCGCTGCCTGAAGCTCGTCGGGCGTGAGGACCATGACCACGTCGGCCCATTTGGCGCCGTCCGCCGGCGCCACCACCTGGAACTTCGCGGCCTCGGCCTTCTTCGCCGAGGCCGAGCCGGGCCGGAGTGCCACGCGCACGTCCTTGACGCCGCTGTCGCGCAAATTCATCGCGTGCGCATGGCCCTGGCTGCCATAGCCCACGACCAGCACCTTCTTTCCCTTGATGAGATTCACATCGGCGTCGCGATCGTAATAAACGCGCATCCTTTTCCTCCTCAGATCCTTTTGGCGCCGCGGGCGATGGCGACGACGCCGGTGCGGGACACGTCGACCAGCCCCAATGGCTCCATCAGCGCGACGAAGGCATCGAGCTTCTCGGTCGAGCCGGTCATTTCGAAGACGAAGCTCTCGGTCGTCGAATCGACGACGCGGGCGCGAAAGATATCGGCAAGGCGCAGCGATTCGATGCGCTTGTCGCCGGTGCCCGCCACCTTGATGAGCGCGAGCTCGCGCTCGACATAAGGGCCCTCGTCGGTGAGGTCGCGCACGGCATGGATCGGCACGAGGCGCGAGAGCTGCGCCTTGATCTGCTCGATGATCATGGGCGTGCCCGAGGTGACGACGGTGATGCGCGAGAGATTGTTGGCGCGGTCGGTCTCGGCGACGGTGAGGCTTTCGATGTTGTAGCCGCGCCCCGAGAACAGGCCGATGACGCGCGCCAAGACGCCCGGCTCGTTGTCGACGAGCACGGCGATCGTGTGCTTCTCGATCTCGCTCACGGCCCCTGCCCTAGACCAGGACCATGCCTTCTTCCGAGACCGTTCCCTGTTCCTTCCGGTCCTCGGGGCCCAACAGCATCTCGTTATGCGCGGCGCCCGATGGAATCATCGGGAAGCAGTTCTCCATCTGGTCGACCACCACGTCGACCAGGACCGGCCGGTCGACCGCCAGCATCTCCTTGATGATGCGGTCGACATCGTCGGGTTTCTGGGCGCGCAATCCGACCGCGCCGAACGCCTCGGCGAGCTTGACGAAATCGGGGAGAGAGGCGGTGTAGCTTTCGCTGTAGCGCCCGCCATGCAGCAGTTCCTGCCACTGCCGCACCATGCCCATGTACTGGTTGTTCAGGATGAAGGCTTTGACCGGCAGGCGGTACTGGCAGATCGTGGACATCTCCTGGATGTTCATCAGGATCGACGCCTCGCCGGCGATGTCGATGACGAGCGCGTCGGGCCGCGCGATCTGCACGCCCATCGCCGCCGGCAGCCCATAGCCCATCGTGCCGAGCCCGCCCGAGGTCATCCAATGGAACGGCGTCTCGAAGCGGAAGAGCTGCGCCGCCCACATCTGGTGCTGGCCCACCTCGGTGGTGATGTAGGGGTCCTTGCCGCGGGTAAGCGCATAGAGCCGCTCGATCGCGTATTGCGGCTTGATGACCCCCTCGGACTTGCGATAGGCGAGGCAGTTGCGCGCGCGCCAGCCCTCGATCGCCTTCCACCATTTCGCGATGCGCTCGCGCGAGGGCTTGAAGTTGCGCCGCTTGAGCGCGTCGTGAAGCGCCTCGAGCACCTTTGCCGTATCGCCGAGAACCGGCACATCGACGCGCACGTTCTTGTTCATCGAGGACGGATCGATGTCGATGTGGATCTTCTTCGAGCCCGGCGAGAAGGCGTTGAGCCGCCCGGTCACGCGGTCGTCGAACCTGGCGCCGACGCAGATCATCACATCGCAGTCGTGCATCGCATTGTTCGCCTCGAAGGTGCCGTGCATGCCGACGAGGCCGAGATATTGCTTGTCCGAGCCGGGAAACGCCCCGAGACCCATGAGGGTGAGGGTGCAGGGAAATCCGGATTTCTTGACGAGCTCGGCGAACAGCTCGCAGGCGTGCGGGCCGGAATTGACGATGCCGCCGCCGCCGTAGAAGAGCGGCCGCTCGGCATTGACGATGAGCTCGGCCGCCTCTTCGATGCGTGCGGGATCGGGCATGGTCTGCGGCCGATAGGTCTTGTGCGCGCCCGCGGACTCGGGCGGCACATAGGTCCCGGTCGCGAACAGTATGTCCTTCGGCAGATCGACCACGACCGGCCCCGGCCGTCCGGTGCGCGCGACATAGAACGCCTCGTGCATCACGCGCGCGAGGTCGTTCACGTCTTTCACGAGATAATTGTGCTTGGTGCAGGGCCGGGTGATGCCGGTGGTGTCGGCTTCCTGGAAGGCGTCGTTGCCGATGAGGTGGGTCGGCACCTGGCCGGTGAGGCAGACGAGCGGCACCGAATCCATAAGCGCGTCGGTGAGGCCCGTGACCGCGTTCGTGGCGCCCGGCCCGCTCGTCACCAGAACGGCGCCGACCTTGCCGGTGGTGCGGGCATAGCCTTCGGCGGCATGGACGGCGCCCTGCTCGTGCCGCACCAGGATGTGGCGCAGCCGGTTCTGCTTGAAGAGGGCGTCATAAATCGGCAGAACGGCCCCGCCGGGATAGCCGAAAATGACATCAACACCCTGATCCAGCAGGGCTTTGATGACCATTTCGGCTCCCGTCATTTGGTTCAGGGACATGACCGCCGCTCCTCGCGCGAAAGCGCAACCTAGTAAGCTAAATCTTGGCGGTCAAGAGTGACTGACGAATAAATGAAAATATTCCGGGAAGTAAACTTTCCGAAAATTGCGCCGCGATGGTGAGCGGACGCAGCCCGGCCATGCGGTGCCGGAGCCAGGTATATTGCCGCTTGGCATAGCGGCGCGTCGCTTGCTGCGCTGCAGCAATGGCGTCTTCGCGGCTTACCTTCCCATCGAGGTAGAGCGCAAGCTCGCGCACGCCCACAGCCTTCATGGCCGGAAGGTTGGGCGAAAGCCCGCGCGCCCGCAGCGCCGCCACCTCGTCGATGACGCCGCGCTCGAGCATCGCGAGCAGGCGCGCGTCACAGGCGGCATAGAGCACGTCGCGCGGCGGCAGCAGGATGATTGCGGCCGGCGCGGGCAAGGGCAGCGGCGCGTCGATCCGCTGCCACTCCGCAAGCGGCCGCCCCGTCGCGCTCACGACCTCGTAGGCGCGGATGAGGCGCTGCGTGTCGCCCGCGGGCAAGCGCGCCGCCGCGGCGGGATCGCGCTCCGCCAGCCGTGCACGAAACTCCTCGCCGCCCAAAGCGGCGTGGAGCGCGCGCGCCGCCTCGCGCGCCTCTTGCGGCACCGCCGGCACGGAAGCGAGGCCGTGGATCAAGGCATGGAGATAGAGCCCCGTACCGCCCGCCAGGATCGGCAGCCGGCCCCCGGCACGCGCGGCGGCGATCTCGGCGAGCGCCATGCCGCGCCAGCGCCCGGCCGAGCAGGGTTCGGCGGCATCGATCACGCCATAGAGAAGATGCGGCGCGCGCGCCTCCGCGTCGGGGCCGGGGCGCGCGGTCAGCACGTTCAGGTCGCGATAGACCTGCATGCTGTCGGCGTTGATCACGACGCCGCGAAACTCCTCGGCGAGCGCCAGGGCGAGCGCCGACTTGCCGCTGGCGGTAGGACCCGCAACGATCAAGAATTCCGACATGCGCCTCGTTTTAGCACCCCGCCTTGCCTTTGGCCGGGGAGCGGCGGATAAGGCCGCATGGTGGAATTCGTTCTGACGCTGATCGCCGCCGCGCCGTCAGACGCAAGCCTCGCGGCGGCGGCGCTCACGCGGCTCGGCGGCCGCGTCGGCGATCCCGATCCGCTTGCGCCCGGCGCCATCGATTTGCCGTTCGACGGCTTGGCGCCCGAAGCGGCCGAGCTTGCCGCGCGCGCGGCACTTGGCGATCGCGCCATCGACCTCGTGGCGCAGCCGAGCGAAGGACGGCGCAAAAAACTCCTCGTCGCCGATCTCGAATCGACCATCATCGAGAATGAGATGCTCGAGGAGCTGGCCGATTTCGTCGGCCTCAAGGAGCACGTCGCCGCGATCACGCGGCGCGCCATGAACGGCGAGATTGATTTTCTGGCGGCGCTCGACGAGCGCGTCGCTTTGCTGCGCGGCCTTCCCGAACGCGTCCTCGGCGAAGCGGCGGCGCGGATCCGGATCATGCCGGGGGCGAGGGCGCTCGTCCGCACCATGCGCGCCGAGGGCGCCAGATGCGCGCTCGTCTCCGGCGGCTTTCGCGTGTTCTCGGGCCCCATTCGCGACGCGCTCGGCTTCGATCTCGACGTCGCAAACGCGCTCGAGGTGAAGGACGGGCAGCTCACCGGCCGCCTCGTGCCGCCCGTTCTCGGGCGCGAGGCAAAGCTTGCGACGCTCGAGAGTCTGGCGGCAGAAATGGGGATCGCGCTTGCCGCCACGCTCGCAGTCGGCGACGGCGCCAACGATTTGCCGATGCTGAAGGCGGCGGGATTGGGCGTGGCTTTTCGCGGCAGGCCCGCGGTCCGGGCCGCGGCGCGCTGGCGCATCGACCACGCCGATCTTACCGCGCTTCTCTACGCGCAGGGCTACCGCGCGGCGGAGATCGTAGAAGCCTAGCTCTGGTCGAGCTTCAAGGCGACGAAGCGGAGATCGCCCTGGCGGTCGACCAGGAGCAGCACCGATTTCCGCCCCTGCTTCTTCGCCTGATCGACGAGATCGTTGATCTGGCCCGCGTTCTTCACGTCCTCTTGCGCCACTTCGACGATCACGTCGCCGGCGCGCACGCCCTTGTCCGCCGCCTGGCTCTTGGCGGCGACGTCGGTGACGACGACGCCAACCGCGTCCTCGGCCAGGGCATAGCGCTCGCGCAGGTCGGGCGTGAGGTTCGAGAGCGAGAGGCCCAGCACCTGGACCCCGCCTGTCGCGGTATCGGGCTTCTGCTCCTTCGCGGGAAGGGCCGCCTGCTGCTCGTCCTCCTTCAGTTCGCCGACCTTGACGTCGAGGCTCACTTCCTTGCGCTTGCGCCACACCGTGACCTTGACCGGCTTGTCGATCGGCGTCTCGGCCACGAGGCGCGGCAGGTGGCGCATGTCGGTGACGTCCTTGCCGTCGAAGTCGAGCACCACGTCGCCCGGCTGGATGCCGGCGACCTGCGCCGGGCCGCCGTCCTTGACGCTCGCGATGAGCGCGCCCTTGGGCTTGTCGAGGCCGAGACTCTCGGCGATCTCGTCCGTCACGCTCTGGATGTTGACGCCGAGCCAGCCGCGGCGCGGATGGCCGAAGTCCCGGATCTGGTCGAGCACGGGATGCGCCAGGTTCGAGGGCAGCGCAAAGCCGATGCCAATGGAACCGCCCGAGGGCGAATAGATCGCGGTGTTGATGCCGATCACTTCGCCCGACATGTTGAACATCGGGCCGCCGGAATTGCCGCGGTTGATGGCGGCATCGGTCTGGAGGAAATCGTCGTAGGGCCCGGCGTTGATTTCGCGCGCCCGGGCCGAAAGGATGCCGGCCGTGACGGTGCCGCCGAGGCCGAACGGATTGCCGATCGCCAGCACCCAGTCGCCGATTCGCGTCTGATCGCTGTCGCCGAACTTGACCGAGGGCAGCGGCTTCGCCGACTTGATGCGCAAGAGCGCCACGTCGATCTTGGTGTCGCGGCCCACGACTTCGGCCTTGAAATTGGTGTCGTCCTGCATGGTGACGGTGATCTCGTCGGCGTCGGCGATGACGTGGTTGTTGGTGACGACGAGGCCCGAGGGATCGATGATGAAGCCCGATCCGAGCGAGGTCGCATGCCGCGGCAGCGCCTGGGGCGTGCCCTCGCCGCCGTGGTTGCGGTTGAGGAAATCCTTGAAGAATTCCTCGAACGGCGAGCCCGGCGGGAATTGCGGCATGTCCGGCCCGGTCGGATGGTCCTTGTCGGCCTTGATCGTCTGCGTCGTCGAGATGTTGACGACGGCCGGCAGCAGTTTCGCCGCAAGATCGGCGAAACTGTCGGGCGCGGGCTTGGCCCACGCCGGGACGAGCAGGACGAGAAGCAGCACCCCCGCCGCGGCCTGCGCCAGCGCCCCGCGCAGACCCCGCCGCACAGGCGGTAGAGGCCGGCGGTATGGCCGGCGGGCGATGGCGGAAGACAACGAACGTCACTCCCTGGACGGGCTGGGGATGCGCAATCTTACGAGAGATTGCGCGCGCACGAAAGCGGCATCGGTTGCCGGTGACGCCTCATTTGCCCGAAACGGCGGCGCGGGCCGGAGCCTCCTGCTCCGGCCCGTTCTGGAGATATTTGAAGAACGGGCTGTCCGGCGACAGCACGAATGTCGTGTTCTGGCCGGTAAGCGCCGCGCGATAGGCCTCGAGCGAGCGGTAATAGGAGAAGAACGCCTCGTCCTTGCCATAGGCCTCGGCCGTGATGCGGATCGCGTCGCCATCGCCCTGGCCGCGCAGGATCTGCGACTGCTTCTGCGAGTTGGCGATGATCTCGATGCGTTGCCGGTCGGCGTCGGCGCGGATCTGCTGCGCCTGGCGCGCGCCCTCGGCGCGGTAGCCGGCCGCCTCGCGCTGCCGCTCGGACTTCATGCGCGCGAAGATCGCCTCGCTGTTCTGCTCCGGCAGGTCGGCGCGCTTGATGCGCACATCGACCACGTCGAGCCCGAACCCCGTCGATTGCGTGTTCACCTCGTCGCGCACCTGCTGCATGATCTCGGCGCGGCGCTGGGAGATCACGTCCTGCAGCTCGATGCCGCCAATGATGCGGCGGAGCGCGCCGGTCATGATCGACCCGACCCGTTGGCGTGCCACCAGCTCGGTGCCAACGCTCTGATAGAATTGCAGCGGGTTGACGATGCGGAACCGGACATAGGTATCGACCACCAGCCGCTTCTGGTCGGCGGCGATCACCTCCTCGGCGGGGGGCTCGAAATCGAGGATGCGGCGGTCGTATTCGACCACGTCCTGCCACGGCAATTTGAAATGGAGGCCGGCATCGTTGACGACGCGGATCGGCTTGCCGAATTGCAGCACCAGCGCCTCTTCGATCTGCGACACGACGAAAACGCTGCTCCAGGCGACGATGAGGACTACGACGATTGCGGCGCTCGCCGCGGCGATCATGCGCGAGCTCATCGTCCGCTCCCCCGCGATGGATTGTTCTGGGGGTTCGGTGGAATTTGCGGCGCCTGGGGCTGTACCGGGGGCGCCGCCATCGGCTGCAGCTGAGGCAGCGGCAGGTAGGGGAGAACGCCCGAGCCTGCCGAGCCCTTGTCGAGGATGATCTTGTTCGTGTTCTGCAACACGGTTTGCATCGTCTCGATGTAGAGCCGGCGCGAGGTGATGTCTTCGGCCGCCTTGTAGGACTGGAGCACCGACAGGAAGCGCGCCGCGTCGCCTTGCGCGTTGAGCACGACCTGCTGGCGGTAGGCTTCGGCCTCCTGAACGATGCGGGCGCCGTCGCCGTGCGCCACCGGCACAACATTGTTGCGATAGGATTCGGCCTCGTTGATGAGGCGCTGCTGGTCGATCTTGGCGCTTTGCACGTCGCGGAACGCGTCGAGCACCTGATCGGGGGGATCGACTTTCTGGAGCTGCACGTTGGTGATTGCGATGCCAGAGTGGTAGGAATCGAGAATCTCCTGAAGGAGCGCCTGCGTCTCGCGCTCGATCTTTGGGCGGCCGCCGGTCAGGGCGCTGGCGATCTCGCTGTGGCCGATCACTTCGCGCATCGCGCTTTCGGCGGCGGACTTCACCGTGCCGTCGGGATTGCGGACGTTGAAGAGATAGGCCTTGGCGTCGTTGATCACCCACAGCACGATGAAATTGATATCGATGATGTTCTCGTCGCCGGTCAGCATCAGCGACTCTTCCGGAAGCTCGTTGCCGCGGCCCTGGGGGCTGGCGGCGCGGAATCCGACCTCGACGCGGTTGACCCGCGTCACCTTGGGCAGCAGCACGTCCTCGACGAACGGCAGCTTGAGGCCGAGGCCGGGCGTGGTCGTGCGGTCGTAGGCGCCGAAGCGCAGCACGATGCCCTGCTCGTCGGGCGCGACCGTGTAGATGCTCGAGGCCACGACCAGAATGATGGCGACCGCGAGGACCACCAGGAGGATGCCGCGGCCCCGCCCCCAGCCGCCTGGCAGGAGCCGGCGCAGGCGATCCTGGCTCCGGCGCAGCATCTCCTCGATATTGGGAGGCTGCGGTCCGCGTCCCCATGGGCTCTGCCCGCCGCCGCCCCATGGGCCGCCGCCCTGATTCCACGACATGTGGTTCCTTTCCGAGCGGCGATGCGCCGCTCTGCTTTGCAGAATGCCCGACTTCTTCTTATATGTCAGCAGAAGTCGAAGGGGCAGGACATGGGCGTCACCGAGAACGAAGTCCTCGCCGCGCTGCGCCGCGTCAAGGATCCGGAGCGTGGCGAGGACATCGTCGCGCTCGGCATGGTCGCGGGCGTGCAGGTGCGCGAGGGCCACGTCGCCTTCGCCATCGAGGTGGATCGCGCCCGCGCGCCGAAGCTCGAACCGCTGCGCAAGGAGGCCGAGCGCGCGGTCGAGGCGGTTGCCGGCGTGCTCTCGGTCTCGGCCGTGCTCACCGCCGAGGCGCAGAGAGGCCGGCAAGGCAGCCCTGCCGCGCCTGCACACGCGCCGCACCAGCAGGATGCGAAGAAACCGCTCGTCCCCGGCGTTCACGCCATCATCGCCGTCGCTTCCGGCAAGGGCGGCGTCGGCAAATCGACCACCGCCGCCAATCTCGCTCTCGCCTTGCAGGCGAATGGCCAGAAGGTCGGCGTGCTCGACGCCGACATCTACGGGCCCTCGATGCCGCGCATGCTCGGCATCTCCGGCCGGCCGCGCATGATCGACGCCAAGCGGCTCGAGCCGATGAGCAACTACGGCGTCAAATGCATGTCGATGGGTTTTCTCGTGCCCGAGGACACGCCGATGATCTGGCGCGGGCCGATGGTGATGAGCGCGCTGCAGCAGATGCTGCGCGATGTCGATTGGGGCGAGCTCGACGTCATGGTGGTGGACATGCCGCCCGGCACCGGCGACGCGCAGCTCACCATGGCGCAGCAGGTTCCGCTCGCCGGCGCCGTCATCGTCTCGACGCCGCAGGACATAGCGCTGCTCGACGCGAGGAAGGGCCTCAACATGTTCCGCAAGGTGGACGTGCCGGTGCTCGGCATCATCGAGAACATGAGCTATTTCCTCTGCCCCCATTGCGGCGGGCGCACCGACATCTTCAGCCACGGCGGCGCCCGGCGCGAGGCCGAGGCGTTGGGCTGCGACTTTCTCGGCGAGCTGCCGCTCGACATCGCAATCCGCGAGACTTCCGACAGCGGCCATCCGATCGTCGCCGCCGATCCCACGAGCCCGCACGCCAAGGTCTATCGCGCCATCGCCGAGCGCATCTGGGCGAAGGTCGGGGCCGGCGCCGCCGGCGGCCCGCACGCCGCGCCGCGCATCGTGGTGCAGTAGTCCCCATCGGAGTCTCTTGTTGCGCCGCCGATTTCGGGCATTATGGCGGCAACGAGACCAAGGACAGGGGAGGATCATGCGCATCGTTGCTCTGATGGCGGGCGCAGCGCTCGTTCTTGCGGCGGCGGCAACGCCGGCTTCGGCCGAGCCATGGAAGATTCGCGTCGGCTGGGTGACGACGCCCGGGCATATGCAGCCGATCATCGACGAGCTGCAGAAGCGCCATCCCGAACTGTTCCACCATTTCGGGCAAAGCTATGTCGCGCAGGGCGTGCGCTTCCAGGGCACCACGCCGCAGATCCAGGCGCTCGCCATCGACGAGCTCGAGATCGCGGCATTCGGGCCCGAGGCGCTGGCGCTCGCGGTCGACAACGCGCATCTCGACGTGCGCATGATCGCCGACGTGTTCCAGGACGGCGTGCCCGGCTATTCGAGCATCACCTACGCGGTCAAGGCCGACAGCCCGATCAAGACGATCGAGGACCTCAAGGGCAGGAACCTCGCCACCAACGCGATCGGCTCGTTCGGCGATTCGGCGATGCGCATCAACTTGCGTCAGCACGGCATCAACGACCGCGACTTCACCTCCATCGAGGTCAATTTCGCGAACATGCCGGCGATGCTCGACGACGGCAAGGTGGACATGATCATCCTCGTGCCGCAATACCATTACCTGGTGACGCAGGGGAAATACCGCGTGCTGTTCACCGCGGCCCAGGGCGAAGGTCGCATCCAGGCCGTGCTGTGGGCGATGCGCGCCGATCAAATCGCCGCGCACCGGGCGGCGCTCGTCGATTTCCTCGAGGATCATATCCGCGCCGTGCAGTGGCTCGTCGATCCGGCGCACCACAAGGAGACGGTGGGGATCGTGGCGGACGTGACCAAGCTGAAGCCCGAGACGCTCGACTTCACCTATACGGCGGACGATTCCTACCATGCGCCCGACGGCAAGCCCGACGTCGCCGCGACGCAGCACGCGCTCGACGTCGAGACCAAGTTCGGCATCATCCATCAGACGCTGACGGTGGCACCCAAATACGTCGATCTCCGCCCGGTCGAGGAAGCGGCAAAGCGGCTCGGCGGGTCCTAGGCGCGATGAGTCATCCTGGCGAGGCGCCCGTCGCGCCCTCGCGCATCCTTTCGATTCCGATGAGCGACGGGGTCAGGATCGCGGCCGCGCTGTTCGTGCCGAAGACGGGCGGCCCCTTTCCGGCGCTCCTTGCCGCCTCGCCCTATCGCTTCGACAACGACATGGCGCCGGCGATCCCGCTTTTCCTGTGGCGCGAGACCGGGCCGATCGCGTGGTATCTCGATCGGGGCTATGCCTATGTGCACATGGACGTGCGCGGCACCGGGCGCTCGGGCGGCGAATACCGCTACCAATGCCGGCGCGAGCAGCGCGATCTCTACGAGGCGATCGAGTGGATCGCGCGGCAGCGCTGGTCGAACGGCAAAGTGGGCGGCATCGGACAATCCTATTTCGCGCGCTCGCAATGGTTCATGGCGACGGAGAATCCGCCGCACCTCGCCTGCGTCGCGCCGTTCGACGGGCATGTCGATACTTATCGCGATTCGGCCTACCAGGGCGGCATCCCGGGCTCCTATCCGACGATTTGGTGGGACCAGGTGCGCAACGTCAACGCCTATCCCACGTCCGGGAAGAAGCGCTTCGTCGAGTACGATTATCCGGCCGCGGTAAAGCGCCACCCGACCTACGACGCGTGGTGGAAGGAGCGCGCCGCCGCGGAAAAACTCGAAAAGATCAGGGTGCCGGTGTTCTCGATCGGCGTGTGGAGCAAGGTCGATCTGCATTTGAACGGCAACATCGTCGGGTTCCAGCGCGCCGGCGGCCCGAAGAAGCTCCTGGTGTTCGGTTCGTCGAACCTTTACGCCGCGGTCGCCGATTATTCGAGCGTGGCGTTTCACGAGAAATATCTGCTGCCGTTCTACGACTGCTACCTCAAGGGGCGGAGAACCTCGTATCTCGACGAGCCGGACGTGCGCTATTTCGTCACCGGCGCCGAGCGCTTCGATGGCGCTCGGACCTGGCCGCCGCGGCATGTCGATGCGACGCCGTTCTATCTCGCGGGCGACCGGACCGGGAGCGTCGCCTCGCTCAATGACGGCGGCCTTTCGCGCGAAAAGCCGGGCGCGGACGGCGGCGCAACCGAATTTCACTATCCCGATGCCGGCTGGCGCATGGGCGTCGTCGGGTTCGGGCCGGATGGGCGCCCGGACCCGGTACGCCGCGTCCTCACTTTCACGACGGCGCCGCTCGAGCGCGATGTCGAGCTCGCGGGTCCGATCGAGCTCGTGCTCCACGCCGCCTCGAGCCGCAGCGATACCGATTTCTTCGTCAAGCTGTCGGAGCAGATGGATCAGCCGCCCGAGGACCGCGCGCGGAACCTCCAGCCGCCATCGCGCATCGTCACCAAAGGGTGGCTGCGCGCCTCGATGCGCGCCATCGACGCGAAGCTGTCGCGCCCGCACGCGCCCTATTATTCGTTCCAAAAACCCGAGCCCCTGCGGCCGGGCCGCGTCTATCGCTTCAGGATCGCGGTGATGCCGACGGCCTATCGCTTCAAGGCCGGGAACCGCATCCGGCTCGAGCTCGCGAACGGCGATTCCTCGGTGACCGAGAACGTCTTCGCCCATCCTTACACGCCGGACAAGGTCGGGATCGACACGATCCACCACGATTCGCGCCGGCCATCGCACGTGATTCTGCCGATCGTCAGGGAGGAGAAACAATGACTGCGCTTCGAACCACCGTAGCCGCCGGCGCGCTTGCGCTTGCGCTCGGCGCGCCGGCACGGGCCGACGTCGAGCACACGACGATGGCCATGCCCGCCGTCGCCTTGATCTTTTCGACCGAATATATCGCCCAGGACGCGGGCATCTACAAAAGCGAAGACTTGGACGTCAAGGAGCAGGTCATCGCCGGCATCGGCGCTACCAACGCGGTGATCGCCGGATCGATGGACTTCGCCTATGCCTCGGGCGTGACCTTGACGCGCGCGACGGCGCGCGGCCAGCCGGTGCTCGGCATCGCCCTGACCTACGACCACACCGGGTTCTGGATCGTGCTCAGCAAGAAGCTCGCGGACGAGCGGCATTTCGACCCGAACGCGCCGCTCGCCGAGCGCGCCAAGCTGATGAAGGGGCTGCGCTTCGCGGTGGGCGGCAGCATCCAGGCGATCCCGCACGCCTATCTGAACGACATCGGTCGGGCGGGCGGGCTCGACCCCACGACGGACTATGTCGTCACGGCCATGATGCCGGCGGATCAGCTCGGCGTCGCTCGAGCACGGCGCCGTCGATGGGTTCTCAGGCGGGCCGCCGATCGTGGAGCAGGCGGTGCGCGAGGGATCCGGCGTCATCATCGCCGACGGCAACAAGGATCCCGACTGGCTCACGCACGTCGCCGCGAACGTCGTCCTGACTCGGCCGAGCACCTGCGAGAAGCACCGCTCGCTCTGCGTCAAGATGGGGCGGGCGACGGCGAAAGCCCTCACCTTCATGCACGAACACCCGCAGGAAGCGATGGCGATCCTCGGCAAGCGGGTCAACGTCACCGATCCGGCTGTGCTCGCCGAAGCCTTCAAGCACACGCTCGACGCAACTCCCGAATCGGCGGCGCTCGATGCCCAAGGACTCGAGACCGCCGACCGGCTCAATATCGAGGCCGGCTTCATGAAGCCCGAGGACAAGCTTTCGTCCTACGCGAAGATCTTCACGAACGAGTTCGCGAAGTAGCGGCTACAGCTTCCTGATGTGCGGCAGGACCTCGCTGGCGAAGAGCTTGAGGCTGCGCATCTCGTGCGCCGGCGCGAGATTGCCGAAGGCCAATTGCAGCAGCGGATATGTAACGCCGCCTTCCTCGATGTGGCGCATTAACTCGGTGCGCACGGTGTCGGGCGTTCCGGCGATGACGCTGCCGATGCGGCGGCGCGCCACCTCGTAGTTGGGCGGCACGAAGAGCGCGGCGAAGCCGAAACTGTGCGCGAGTTTCTCGAGGCTTTGATACCAGCGCTCGTAGGCCGGCATGGCGAGCGCTTCCGCCTCGGCGTCGGTGTCGGCGAGCACCACCATGCGCACCGAGCCGATGGTCGGCTCGGCCGGGCGCCCGGAGCGCAAAGGCGCGTCCTTGGTGCGCTCCCAGGCCGCGCGGTAGGCGTCGGCCGCCTGGCGGACGCGCGCCGACGGCGCCCAGCCCGCATTCATCGCCGAGCCGAGCGAAGCGATGTAGTCGCGCGTCGCCCCGGTCGATGAGCCGTACCAAAGCGGCGGAAACGGCTTTTGCAGCGGCTTTATCTCGACCGGGACATCGAAGAATTTCCAGCGCTCGCCGCGATGCGTCACCGTGTCGGCGGTGAAGTATTTTATCATCACCTCCATCGCTTCGCGGAAGATGTCGCGCGTCTCGTTGGGCGTCACGCCGAACATCGACAGCTCCCACGGCGAGATGCCGCGCCCGACGCCCAATTCGAAGCGCCCGCCCGAGAGCTGATCGAGCATCGCTACCTCCTCGGCGAGGATCAGCGGATTGTGAAAGGCGAGCGCATAGGCGAGCGGGCCCAGGCGAATGCGCTTCGTGCGAGCCGCGACCGCGCCCAGGAACACGCCGGGCAAGGGCGCCATGCCGACCGGGTTCCAGTGATGCTCGGCCAGGTGATAGCTGTCGATGCCGAGCGCGTCGGCCGCTTCGACGAGGCGGATGCGCTCTTCGTAGAACTCCGTGAGCGCCATTTCCTTGCGGTCGAGATGATCGAAGATTCCGACTTTCATGGCGCTCCTCCCCGCCGGCCCAGTGTCGCCATGAGCTCGGTCCATTCGCGCTTGCCGAGGCCGCTCGTCTCCTGCGTGACATTCTCGCCGCCGAGGAGCCGTTGCACCGCCGCGAGCGCGCCCGCCGACAGGTGCGCGCCGCCGAGCCGATGCTGCCGGAAAGCCTCGGCCGTCATCGGCACCCACCGCTCGAGCGTCCCGATCATCGCCTCGGCATAGACGCGGATCTCGTACTGCGCATGGGCATCGGCGCGCAGGCTCAGGAAATGCATGAGGTTGTAGAGATCGGTCTTCCAGTACCACTGCGTATAAAAATTCAGAGTGAGATTCATCCGCGCGAGTTCCCGCGCGAGGCCCTGGCGCGCGGGATCGACCGGGTTGCCGTCCTCGCCCTCGTTGAGCATCTCGACATAGCCGCGATATGCGCCTTCCGCATCCTCGCGCAGGAGATGGAGCACGCGTGCGGCTTCGGCGCCTTCGAGAACGTCGCCCCTGCCCTGCCGGTTGCTCCGCGACTGCGCCGCGAGCTGCGCCGGCTCCGGCACGTAGAACTCGTTGTCGAGGATCGAGTAGCGCGCCGAGTATTCATTGACGTTGGCGGTGCGGTGGCGGATCCATTGCCGCGCCACGAAGATCGGCAGCTTGACGTGGTACTTGATCTCGCACATCTCAAACGGCGTCGTGTGGCGGTGCCGCATCAGGTAGTTGATGAGGCCGCGATCCTCGCTCACGCGCTTCGTTCCCTTGCCGTAGGAGACGCGCGCCGCCTGAACCACCGCCGCGTCGTCGCCCATGTAGTCGATGACGCGGACGAAGCCGTGGTCGAGCACCGGGATCGCCTCGTAGAGGATCTCTTCGAGCGCCGGCACGGTGGCGCGGCGCGTGGGCTGCGTCTCGGCGCGGAGCCGGGCGATCTCCGCTTGCTGCTCGGGCTTCAGGGGCATGGCCGGACTCTACAAGCGGCCGGGCACATCCTCCAAGCGCCTCTCCGAATCGCCTTTGCCGAGCGCCCGGGTTCTGCTTGTCGAAATCGTGCGATGACCTATATTAATAGGGCTGGGAAACCGGCTATGGCGATAAACGGCGCATGGAATATGCGTTGCGGACCCGGGGGCAGTACCCGGCGCCTCCACCAACCCTTATGGGGGCGAATCAGGATCGACGCGCGTAGTAAAGGTGTGGTCGTCGCCCGGCATGGTACCGCCGTTATCGGGCCAACACGTAGATGCGAACGATAACTTCGCACAAGAGGCTCTCGCGGCCTAATTCCCTCACGGGAATGAAGCTTTGAGTGTTTCGCGGTTCGGGGGAGCACCGGGCAACAGAAGCTCCCCCACTTCGCCTTGGGAGATCGAGCGAGCGCGTGAGGGACCTCATCCGATACGACAAGATGGTAGAGGCCGCGCTGCGCGGCGTGGTGCGCGAGGTTCTGGCCCGCACCGCGGCGAGCGGCCTTCCGGGCGCCCACCATTTCTACATCACGCTGCGCACCGCATTTCCGGGGGTCGCGGTTCCCGACCACCTCCGCACCCAGTACCCGGATGAGATGACCGTGGTGATCGAGCACCAGTTCTGGGATCTCGAGGTCAAGGAGGATCGCTTCTCCGTCACCCTGAGCTTCAATAACAAGCCCGAGCGGCTCACCATCCCGTTCGAGGCGATCACCGCCTTTGCCGATCCGGCGGTGAAGTTCGGCCTTCAGTTCCAGGCGACGCCGGTCGATGAGGCAGCCGAGCCGGACACGCCCGCCGAGTCCGAAGAGACGGCGCCGGCGAAACCCGCAAAGGAAGCGCAGGTCGTGACGCTCGACGCCTTCCGCAAGAAATAGGCGGCGCAATTTTCCCCTGTTCTTTCGCTCCATATACAGGACAATCGCCAGCCGACCCGAGGCTTTTCCGGATGCGAGCGAGATGAGCGACTTCGTCTTTCACGAGCTTTTCCCGTTGGGCGACGACGACACGCCCTACCGCAAGCTCACCGGCGATCACGTGACGGCAGCGAGTTTCGACGGCGACGCGGTCTTGAAGGTCGAGCTTCCGGCGCTCACGCTTCTGGCGCAGCAGGCGATGGTCGATTGCCAGCATCTTCTGCGCCCCGGCCACCTGGGCCAGCTTCGCGCCATCCTCGATGACCCCGAGGCGTCGGATAACGACCGTTTCGTCGCCTTCGACATGCTGAAGAACGCCAACATCGCCGCTGGCAAGGTTCTGCCGATGTGCCAGGACACCGGCACGGCGATCGTGATGGGCAAGAAGGGACAGCGCGTGTGGACCGGCGGCGGCGACGCCGGTGCGCTCGCAGCCGGCATAAGGCGCACCTATCTCGATACGAATCTGCGCTACAGCCAGCTCGCGCCGATGTCGATGTTCGACGAGGTCAATACCGGCGACAATCTGCCGGCGCAGATCGATCTCTTCGCCGATGACGGCGACGAATACCATTTCCTGTTCATCGCCAAGGGCGGCGGCTCGGCCAACAAATCGTTCCTCTTCCAGGCAACGCCCGCGACGCTCAATCCCAAGGCGCTTTTGAAATTCCTCGACGAGCGCATCCGCACGCTCGGCACCGCCGCATGCCCGCCCTATCACCTCGCGATCGTCATCGGCGGCACCTCGGCCGAGCTCAATCTGAAGACGGTCAAGCTCGCAAGCTGCCGCTATCTCGATGCGCTGCCCGAAGCCGGCAACAAATACGGCCAGGCGTTCCGCGACCGCGGGCTCGAATCCCAGGTGCTGGAATTGTCGCGCCAGACGGGGATCGGCGCGCAGTTCGGCGGCAAGTATTTCTGCCACGACGTGCGCGTCATCCGCCTGCCGCGGCACGGCGCGAGCCTGCCCATTGGCATCGGCGTCTCATGCGCCGCCGACCGGCAGATCCTCGGCCGGATCGACCGCGGCGGCGTGTTTTTGGAACAGCTCGAAAGCAATCCCGCGCAATACCTGCCGGAGATCGACGAAAAGCGATTGGCCGGCGCGGTCGTGCGCGTCGATCTCACCCGGCCGATGGACGAGATTCGCCGGACCTTGTCGCAGCATCCGGTGAAGACGCGGCTTTCGCTCACCGGCCCGCTCATCGTCGCGCGCGACATCGCGCACGCAAAGCTCAAGGCCGAGCTCGATGCCGGGCGCGGTCTGCCGCACTATTTCCGCGACCATCCGATCTATTACGCCGGCCCCGCCAAGACACCGTCGGGCTATGCCTCGGGCTCGTTCGGGCCGACCACGGCGGGGCGCATGGATTCCTACGTCGACCAGTTCATGGCGGCAGGCGGCAGCCATGTCACGCTCGCCAAGGGCAATCGCGGCGCCGAGGTGCGCGCGGCCTGCCAGAAGCATGGCGGGTTCTATCTCGGCTCGATCGGCGGACCCGCGGCGCGGCTCGCCCAGGACTGCATCCGCCACGTCGAGGTCCTGGCCTATCCCGAGCTCGGCATGGAGGCGATCTGGCGCATCGAGGTGGAAGATTTCCCGGCTTTCGTCGTTATCGACGACAAGGGAAACGACTTCTTCGCCAAGCTCGTATGAGGCAAGCGATGGCGGTCTCGCGGGCGTTCGTCGATTACGTGCGCGATCAGCTCCAGCCCTGGGGCGGGGTTGCGGCGCGGCGCATGTTCAGCGGCGAAGGGCTGTTCCGGGACGGCATCATGTTCGCGCTCGTCCATGACGACACACTCTATTTCCGCACCGACCAGGCGAATGTGGCGGATTTCGTCGCGGCCGGGATGGCGCCGTTCCGCTACGCGCGCGGGGAGCGCCAGGTGGCGCTCGGCTATCACCAAGTCCCGGCCGAGATCCTCGACGAATCCGACCGGCTTGCCGCGTGGGCCGCAGCGGCCTTCGCGGCGGCACTGCGGCGCACCGCCCCGCGCCCGCGCCGGCGGCGCGCCTAGGAGCGGGCGTGGCCGGCGCCATCGATCTCGCAGCCCTGACGCGCGGGGAAAAGCCCGCCTGGGACGCGTTCGTGCGCCGCTATGCCGGCCTCATCCTCGCCGGGGTTCGCGCCGTCGCGCGCGAGGGCGCCGATGTCGAGGACCTGATGCAGGAGGTCTTCGTGCGCCTCTGCAAGGACGATTTCCGCCTGCTCAAGACCTACGACCCGGCGCGGGCCGGGCTGACCACGTGGCTGACCATCGTCGCCCGCAGCGCGGCGCGCGACGTCCTGCGCCGGCGCCATCCGGCAACGACGCCGATCGATGCCGTGCCGGAAGCGCAACTTGCGGTAGAAGACCGCCATTTCGAGCCCCTGAAGCTCCCCGAGGCGCTGCTATCGCCGCGCCAGAAGCTCGTTCTGACAATGCTTTACGACCGGGACATGGAGGTCGCCGAGATCGCCGCTTCGCTCGGCGTCGACCCTCAGACGGTGCGCAGCACCCATCACAAGGCGATGCTGAAGCTGCGCACCCACTTCGCTCCCGGCGCCGCCGCCGAAGCGGCGGAGGAAGGTCGCGCCAAATTGGAGCGGCGGGGATGAAATTGTGGCAGCTTGCCTAAAAGCGCATGTGAGGAGTGGGTCATGATGGGTCCGGGGGATCGGACGGAAGAGGTCGAATACTGGCGCCGATGGCGCGCGACGTCGCGAGGTGCGCCGCCGGTCGATGCCGTGTCGCTTGCGGCCTATGCCGAAGGGCGGCTCGACGAGACCGCCGCCGAGGCGGTCGAAGCTTGGCTCGCCGAGCATCCCGAGGCGCTCGAGGACATCGTCGCCGCGCGCATGGCCGAACTTCCGGTTCCTACCGCCGTGCCCGAGCGGCACATTGCTCGCGCCGCATCGCTCGTCGCAGCGCCGGCCGCCGAGATCGTGCCGTTCCCGGTAACGCTCGTCGTACGCCGCCGGAGCTGGCGCGAAGCGGCCGCCTGGGGCGCCATTGCCGCAAGCCTTCTCGCCACCAGCATGTTCGGCTTCGAGCTCGGCAACAGTACCTACGCGAATTTGATGCGGCAGCCGGCCGCTGCCGAGAGCACGGCGCACGAGCTGCTCGACCCGTTCACCGGGCTCTTCGCCGAAGACGAAGAACCGGCGACGTGACCGTGGCCGCCGAGATTTCCGGCCGCGGCGCGCGGCGCGGGTGGGCGCTCTGGATCGCTCTGGCGCTCTCGCTCACCCTCAACGTATTCGTGCTGGGCGGCCTGTTCTGGTCGATGATGGCGCCGCCGCGCGAAGCGCCGGCCGAGCGCCTCGTCGCCGCCGCCCGCACGCTCGACCTTACGCCGGATCAACAGGCGGCGCTCCGGCAGTTCGCGAGCAACGCGCGCCAGATGCGGCGCAGCCTGATCGAGACCAACGCGCCCCTCTTTCGCCAGATGTGGACGGAAATGGCGAAGCCCCAGCCCGACGAGACAGAGATCGCTCGGCTGACCGACTCGGCGCTCGAAAATCGCCGCCTCTTTCAGCGCAAGATGACGGCCAACGTGATGACGTTCCTCGCCACGCTCTCGCCCGACCAGCGCCAGCGCTTCGCCGAGCTTGCCATGCGCCGTCCGGGTGCGCCCGACCGCCGTCCCTAGCCTCTCGTCCGCCGGGCTTCGATCCCATATCTAGGCCCGTCCCGGTCGAGGAGACAGGCGATGGCAGACACCCGAATCGAGCGCGACAGCATGGGCACGGTCGCGGTCCCGGCCGAGCGCTATTGGGGAGCGCAGACGCAGCGCTCGCTCGAGAATTTCCGCATCGGCGGCGAGCGCATGCCGCTTCCCCTCATCCGCGCGCTCGCGCTCCAGAAGAAGGCCGCTGCGCTCGCCAACATGGCGCTGGGCGCGCTCGACCGCCGGCTCGGCGACGCGATCGCGGCGGCGGCGCAACAGGTGATCGACGGCCGGCACGACGACGAGTTTCCGCTCGTCGTCTGGCAGACCGGATCGGGCACGCAGACCAACATGAACATGAACGAGGTGATTGCGAACCTCGCCAACGAGGCGCTCGGCGGCACGCGCGGCGCGCAGCGCCCAGTCCATCCGAACGATCACGTCAATCTCGGCCAGTCCTCGAACGACAGCTTCCCGACCGCGATGCATATCGCGGCCGTGCGCGAGATCCACGGGCGCCTTCTGCCCGGCGCTCGCAGCAACTCGCCGCTGCGCTCGACGCCAAGGCGCGCGAATTCGCCGGCATCGTCAAGATCGGCCGCACCCATCTCCAGGACGCGACGCCGTTGCCGCTCGGCGCCGAGTTCGGCGCCTATCGCCGCCAGATCGAGCTTGGGATGGCGCGGATCGAGGCGTGCCTGCCGCGGCTCTATCCGCTGGCCCAAGGCGGCACCGCGGTCGGCACCGGCCTCAACGCGCCCAAGGGCTTCGCCGATCGCTTCATCGTCGAGCTCGACGGCTTGACCGGGTTTTCGTTCGTCTCGGCGCCGGACAAGTTCGAGGCGTTGGCCGCGCATGACGCGCTCGTCGAGCTCTCGGGCGCGCTCAACGTGATCGCCGTCTCGTTGACGAAGATCGCCAACGACATCCGCCTCATGGGCTCGGGCCCGCGCTGCGGCATCGGCGAGCTGCACCTGCCGGAGAACGAGCCCGGCTCCTCGATCATGCCGGGCAAGGTCAACCCGACCCAGGCCGAGGCGGTCACGATGGTGGCCGCGCAGGTCATGGGCAACCACGTCACCGTCACCGATCGCCGGAAGCCAGGGCCATTTCGAGCTCAACGTGATGAAGCCGGTCATCATCGCCAACGTGCTGCAATCCCTGCGGCCTCATCGCCGACGCGGCGGTGAGCTTCGCCGAACGCTGCGTCGTCGGCATCGAGGCCGACCGCGGGCGGATCGCGGATTTGCTCGAACGCTCGCTCATGCTGGTGACGGCGCTCTCGCCGCAGATCGGCTACGACAAGGCCGCCGAGATCGCGAAGAAGGCGCACCACGACGGCACCACGCTGCGCGAGGCGGCGCTCGCGCTGGGCTATGTCTCGGCCGCGGATTTCGACCGCTGGGTGCGCCCAGAAGCGATGATCGGCGGCGCGTGAGCGAGGGTCCGAAGAAGCGCTCGGTGGTAATCGCCGGGCACCGCACCAGCCTTTCGCTCGAGGAGCCGTTCTGGCGCGACCTCACCGCGGTCGCCCGTACGAGGGGCTTGTCCCTGAACGCGCTCGTCGCCTCGATCGACGCGAGCCGCGCCGGCAATCTTTCGAGCGCGCTCCGGCTCTTCGTGCGCGACTGCTACCGCAGCGGCGAGCTTCCCTCGACCGCCGACGCGTCCTAGCATCGCAGGAAAGGAGTCCGCGATGGCCGAGCCGATCAACCTCAACCGCTTTCGCAAGGAGCGCGAGCGCGCGGAGAGAGCGCGGCGCGCCGAGGAAAACCGCGCGCGCAGCGGCCGCACCAAGGCCGAGCGCACCAAGACCCGCCTCGAACAGGACAAGGCGGCGAAGGATCTGGACAAGAAGCGCCTCGACTGAAAATCAGCCGCGACCGAGCGCGCGTTCGTAAAGCGCCAGCGTTTCGGCATCGAAGCAGACGAACAGCACGCGCTCGATCGTGCGGTCGGCGGCGAGAAATCCCCTCGTCTCGGCGACCGCGATGCCGGCCGCGCGCGGCTTCGGGAAACCATAGACGCCGGTCGAGATCGCCGGAAATGCCACCGAGCGCAGTCCATGCCCCGCCGCGAGCGCGAGGCTTGCGCGATAGCAGCCGGCCAGGAGCCGCTCCTCGTCATCGCCGCCGCCGCGCCACACGGGCCCGACCGTATGGATCACGTGGCGCGCCTGCAGGCGATATCCTTTGGTGATGCGGGCCTCGCCCGTGGGGCAGCCGCCGATCGTGCGGCATTCGGCGAGAAGCTCGGGCCCGGCCGCGCGATGGATCGCGCCATCGACCCCGCCGCCGCCCAGAAGCGTCTCGTTCGCGGCATTGACGATCGCATCGACCTCGAGCCGCGTGATGTCGCCGCTGAGCGCCTCGATCCGCGCCACGCGGCTTTAGCCCGCGGCGCGGCGGCCGCTGCGCTCGGGCTTCATGCCGAGAGCGCGCATGTAGAGTTCGAGCAGCGCCTCCTGCTCGTCGCGGTCGTCCTCGTCCATCTTTCTCAGGCGGACGAGCTGGCGGATGGTCTTCACGTCGAAGCCCACGCCCTTCGCCTCGGAATAGACTTCCTTGATGTCCTCGGCGAGCGCCCGCTTTTCTTCCTCGAGCCGCTCGATGCGCTCGACGAACGATTTGAGGCGATCTCCGGCGACGCCGCCGGCGTCCGCAGCATTTTTATCGCGTGCTCGCATGGGCGGTTAGGACCCTAGACGAGCCGCACGCGCCGCGCAAGGCGCGGGACCTAGTGCTTGTGCGATGCTACCGGCTGCTTCGGCCCTTCCTTCTGGTACTTCGCCTTCCACTCCTCGTACGGCATGCCGTAGACGATCTTGCGCGCCTCGGGATCGGGAAGCTTCATGCCGCGCGCCTCGGCCGCCTCGCGATACCAGCGCGAGAGACAGTTGCGGCAGAATCCGGCGAGATTCATGAGGTCGAGATTCTGCACGTCGGTGCGCTCGCGCAGATGCTCGACGAGGCGCCGGAAGGACGCGGCCTCGAGTTCGGTGCGGGTCTTGTCGTCCATCGCTCCACTCCGGATATCGCTTCGCTCTAGATATTGGGATCGCACCCATGCTCGGTCTAGCCCCCCGTGCGATAGAGGTCGGCCCGCGCGAGGATGGGGGCAAGCGCCGCGGCGAGAATCTCCGCCCAGCGCGCGGCGCCGGCATCGTCTTCGATCAGGTCCTGGCGCAGCTCGATCGCGACATGCGGCAGGCCGTGCGAGACCGCGTGGTGGCGCACCGTGTAGCCCTGCGGCTTGCGCGCGGAATAGGGCTCGTTGTCGCCCACCACGAGCGCCGGATCGGAGCGCAGCGCCGCCAGCAGCGGAAGCGGGATGCGCGGATCGCTGTCCCACAGGATCCCGACATGCCACGGCCGCGCCGTGCCGCCCATGACCGGCGTGAAGCTGTGGATCGAAACGAGCGCCGGCAGCGACGCCGCGCCCGAGCCGCGCCTCGATCCATTCCTCGATCGCAGCGTGGTAGGGCGCGAAGATTGCGGCATACCGCGCGCGCGCGCGCGGACGCGGAAAGGCCGCGATTGCCCGGTATCGGCGACGCCGTCGCTCGTCTCGGGGATCGAGCTCGTGTCGGCCGGATCGCGGTTGCAGTCGATGACGAGGCGCGAATAGCCCGCGAGGATCGCCGGCGCGTCGAGCCGGGCGGCCAAACGCCGCGTCACGTTGGCCGCGCCGATGTCCCAGGCGATGTGACGCCGAAGCTCGGGCTCGGCGAGCCCGAGCCCCGCAAGCGCGCGCGGCACAAGGTTCGACGCGTGGTCGCAGGTGAGGAGCACGTTGGCCGCGCCGTCGTGGCGCCAGTGCTGCAGCGGCGGCGGTTCGCCGGCGAGAAGGTCGGAAAGCGACATGGCAGAAGGTCGCCGCGCAGGGGCCCCCGTTGTCTCGTGCTACGCTGCCATCCTATCCTGTCGGAAAATGAATCGCACGCGCGACCCACACGAGACCGTGCTGCGTCGCCTCCTCGATGCGGCGCTCGAGGCGGCGATCCCGGCGCGCTGCGTGCCGCCGCACCTGCCGCCCCCGCCCAAGGGCCGCACTGTCGTCGTCGGCGCCGGCAAGGCCGCCGCCGCGATGGCGCGCGCGGTCGAAGACCATTGGCCGGGCGCGCTCGAGGGCATCGTCGTCACGCGCTATGGCCATGGGAGCCCATGCCGCCGCATCGAGGTCGTCGAGGCAAGCCACCCGGTGCCCGATCGGGCCGGCGAACAGGCAGCCGCGCGCATCCTCGCGAGCGTGCAGGGGCTCCGGCCCGACGACCTCGTCCTTTGCCTCGTCTCGGGCGGCGCGTCGGCGCTGCTTGCGCTGCCGGCCGCTGGCGTCACGCTCGAAGACAAGCGCGCCGTGACGCAGGCGCTGCTGCGCTCGGGTGCCTCCATCGGCGAGATCAATTGCGTGCGCAAACATCTCTCGGCGATCAAGGGCGGCAGGCTGGCTGCGGCCGCGGCACCCGCGCCCGTGGTGACGCTCGCGATCTCCGACGTGGCGGGCGACGATCCGGCCGTGATCGGCTCGGGCCCGACCGTGCCCGATCCCTCGACCTTCGCCGAGGCGCGCGCGATCCTTGCGCATTACGGTATCGCGCCGCCACCCGCCGTGACGCGCCGCCTCGCCGCTGCCGATGACGAGACGCCGAAGCCCGGCGATCCGCTGTTCGCGCGCTGCCGCTATGTGCTGGTCGCGACGCCGCAGCAGGCGCTCGACAAGGCGGCCGACGCGGCGCGCGCGTCAGGATTGACGCCGGTCGTGCTCGGCGACCGGATCGAGGGCGAGGCGCGCGAGGCTGCCAAAGTCATGGCCGGGATCGCGCGCCAGGCCGCGGCCGGACGTCTCGTCGCCGGCGACCGCGCCATCGCACTCCCGGCGGTGCTGCTGTCGGGCGGAGAGACCACCGTGACGGTGCGAGGCCCAGGACGCGGCGGACCCAACACCGAGTTCATTCTGTCGCTGGCGCTCGCGCTCGACGGGCTGGCCGGGGTCCACGCCATCGCCTGCGACACCGACGGGATCGACGGCACCGAGGACAATGCGGGTGCTGCGTGCGGCCCCGATACGCTCGCGCGTGCAAGATCGCTCGGGCTCGACCTCAAGGCGCATCTCGCCGACAACGACGCGTGGGGCGCGTTCAATGGCTTGGGCGATCTCGTGGTGACCGGCCCGACCTTGACCAATGTTAACGACTTTCGCGCCATACTCGTCGCCAAGAGCGAAGGAATGAAGGACCGATGAGACGGCAAAGGAGCGCCAAGATCGTCGCGACCCTCGGCCCCGCGTCGTCTTCGCCCGAGATGATCGACACGCTGTTCCGTGCCGGCGTCGACGTGTTCCGCCTCAATTTCAGCCACGGCAAGCCCGAGGAGCATCGCGCCCGATATGACGCGATCCGCGCCATCGAGAAGAAGCAGGGGCGTCCCATCGGCGTGATGGCCGACATGCAGGGCCCGAAGCTTCGCGTCGGCACCTTCGCGGACGGCAAGGTGAAGCTCGAGACGGGCAAGCGCTTCCGCCTCGATCTCGGGAAATCGCCGGGCGATGCGCGCCGCGCACCGCTGCCGCATCCCGAGATCTTCGCCGCGATCGAGCCCGGCGTCGAGCTTCTGCTCGATGACGGCAATATCCGCCTCAAGGTCGAATCGTGCGGCAAGGATTTCGCCGAGACGGTGGTCATGACCGGCGGCGACCTGTCCGACCGCAAGGGCGTCAACGTGCCGAACGCGGTGCTGCCGCTCTCGGCGCTTACGCCCAAGGACCGCGCCGATCTCGCCTTCGCGCTCGAACTCGGCGCCGATTGGATCGCGCTCTCGTTCGTGCAGCGGCCCGACGACGTGGCCGAGGCGCGCAAGCTCATCGCCGGCCGCGCCGGCATTCTCGTCAAGCTCGAGAAGCCGGCCGCGATCCGGCGGCTCCATGAGATTCTCGAACTCGCCGATTCGGCGATGGTGGCGCGCGGCGATCTCGGCGTCGAGATGCCGCCCGAGGACGTGCCGCCGGTGCAGCGCCAGATCATTCACGCCTGCCGGCTCTTGGGAAAGCCGGTGGTGGTCGCGACGCAGATGCTCGAATCGATGGTGCGCGCGCCGGTGCCGACCCGCGCGGAGGCCTCGGACGTGGCGACCGCGGTCTATGAGGGCGCCGATGCGGTGATGCTCTCGGCCGAGACCGCCGCCGGCTCGTATCCGGTCGAGGCGGTGACGATGATGGACCGTATCATCCGCCGCGTGCAGGCCGACCCGCTCTATTTCGCCGGGCTCAAGGCGGGCGCCGGCACGCCCGAGCACACCCCGTCCGATGCGATCTCGCATGCCGCGCGCGACGTGGCGGAGACGGTGGGCGCCGCCGCGATCGTCTCCTACACGACCTCGGGCGCGACCGCAGTGCGCGCCGCACGCGAGCGGCCGCAGGTGCCGGTGCTGGCGCTCACCTCCAAGATCGAAACCGCGCGGCGCCTTGCGATCGTCTGGGGCCTGCACTGCGTCCATACCCGCGACGTGCACAATTTCAACGACATGGTGCAGCGCGCGACGCTCGTGGCCAACAAGGAAGGATTCGCCGAGAGCGGCGACCGCATCGTCATCACCGCCGGCGTCCCGTTCGGCACGCCCGGCGCCACCAACGTGCTGCGCATCGCCTGGGTCGAGGGGCGCTAGGGAAGCACCTTGTAGCCCTTTGCCGCGAGGCATTGCGCGACGGTCTGGCGCTCCTGCGGATCGGATTTCTGGGACGAAGGTGCATTCGCCGCGGCGTTCCCCGCCGCGCCCGCGACGGCGCCCGTCCCCGTGCCATAGGCCTCGGCCACGGAATAGGCTGGCGACGACAGCGCTCCTGCGCCACCGAATATCGCGCCCAGTCCACCGCCGATCGAGGCGCCCATGAGCGCGCCGGCGACGAGCGGTCCCGCCGCGTCGCTGCCGTTGCCGACCGCTTCGCAATGATCGAGATCGCGCTGATAGACCACCGGGTCGATATCGGTCATTTCGACGAGCGGCGGGCCCGACGTGGCGCAGCCGGCAAGCGCCGTAGCAACGATGAGGACAATTCTCCGCATGGGGCCAAGGATAGCACGCCCGCGTTAGGCGCGGACGAGTCCGGACAGGACGGGAAGCGAAGCGGTGTCGGGAAAGACGTCTGAGCCGAGCGCGGCCGCGTCGATGCCCAGATGGTCGCGCAGGATGCCTTTCATCACGCTGCGCGAGTTGGTCGCGACGCGCAGGTCGCGGTCGTCCTCGAGGCGCGAGAGGCCCGGCCAGTCGCCGTGAACGCGCCCGCCCTTGGCCGCGCCGCCCATCACCAGCATGACCGAAGCCGTGCCGTGATCGGTGCCGTTGTCGCCGTTGGGTGCGACGGTGCGGCCGAACTCGGTGACGGCGACGACGACGGTACGCCGCCAGTGCGGCCCGAGCGCCTTCGCCATCGCGTCGAGCCCCGCGGCAAGCCCGGCGAGGTTCTGCGCAAGCCGCCCGCTCTCGGCTCCCTGGTTCACATGCGTGTCCCAGCCGAGCATGTCGAGCGCCGCGACGCGCGGTCCGTCCTCGGCGGCAAGCAGCCTGCCCGCGACCTCGGCGAGCGGCGCGAAGCCATTGGGGCCATAGCCGCCCTTCACGTCCATGGCGGCGCCCGATCCCAGCACTTCGTCGGAGAAGCCTTGTGCCGCAAGTCCGCGTTCGAGCGCCGGTCCCAGGAGCGCGTCGTGGCGATAGAGCGTGCGCAGCGACTCGATGAAGTCGGACGATGCCTGCGGCAGTTTTTCCGGCTCCCACGACGCGACCGCGACCTCGCCGCGCAGGATGAGCGGCACGGCGCCGCCGACCGCGAGACCGGTGCGTCCGTCGCCGCCTTTCATTTGCGCGAGCGCGCGGTTGAGCCAGCCGTCGCTCGCGCGGCCCTTGGCGGCGAGCCCGCTCTCCATCAGGTCCTGCGCGTCGAAATGCGAGCGCGTACGATAGCCGTTGCCGCTCGCCGGCACGAGCATGAGGTCGCCCGACCGGTAATAAGGCTCGAGCGGGGCGAGCGCCGGATGAAGGCCGAAATTCCCATCGAGCGCGATGACGCCGCCCGCTTCGCCCGGCCGCTTCAAGGCAAGCGCGCCACGCTTTTCGGCATAGTTCGGATCGCCATAAGGCGGCGCCGCCGCAAGCCCATCCATTGCGCCGCGCAACAGCACGACGATGAAGCGCCGGTCGGTCGGCGCCGCGGCAAAGGCCGCGCGATGGAGTCCCGCGGTAAGAGCAAACCCGGCGGCGCCGGCCAAAAATTCGCGGCGGGCGATGGTCATCGTCTTTGGAACTCCGCGCTCGCAAGAAGCAGCGCCAGCCCGTCGCGGCGCGAGGGCGCGCGGCGGATGGCGTCGAGCGTTTCGGCGGGAGCGGCCTCGCCAAGGCTCGCTTCGGCGAGCGTCATCGGATCGGGCGCATCCGGCACGCGGTCGGCGAACGCCTCGCACCATTGCGCCCGCCGCAACACCGCCTCGGGCGAAATCCACGACGCCGCATCGTCGGGCCAGCCGGAAGGCTGCGGCGCATAGAAGGGAAGCTGGTCGAGCACGCGCAGGCTCGCCGCCCACAGCTTTCCCGGCGGCGCAACGCCCGTCACGCGGCACGCGGCGATCGCAAGGTCGGTTGGCGAGCGCACCTTGGCAAAGGGCCCGCGCCAGGCCGCATCGTCGCGCACGACGGCCTCCGCGACGCGCCGCAGATCGCCGCCGCCGTCGAGGAAGCTGCGCGCGATGCGCTCGACCGCGTCGTGTGGCGGATCGTCGGCGATGAAGTGGCAGGCGAGTTTTCGCGCGACGTGGCGCGCCGTCGCCGGATGGACGGCGAGATCGGAGAGCGCCGCGACGCCCTCCTGCTGACCGCCCTCGGCATAGCGCTTGTCGAGCAGAGTCTTGGCACCCGGCTCGTGCGCGAACGGGCGAAAGCGGAACGTCCCCGTCGCCGGCTCCTTCGGTCCCGCGATCGACCAGCCGGTCAGGATGCGCGCCAGCGCCTCGACATCGTCTTGCGTATAGCCGCCATCGACACCGAGCGTGTGCAACTCGAGGATTTCGCGTCCGAGATTCTCGTTGAGGCCGCGGCCGGTGCGCTCGCCGGCCATCGAATCGGGACCGATCGACTGCGCGTTGTCGAGATAGAGCAGCATCGCCGGATGGCTCTCGACCGCAAGCAGCATGTCGCTGAAGCGGCCGAGCACGTGCGGCCGGATCGCCTCGCGTTCGAACGCACCGGCAAGGCCGCGGATGAAGGGGCGGCGCGCCGACACCGTGAAGTGGTTGCTCCAGAACTGCACGAGCCGCTCGACATAGGGCCGCTCGCTCGCAGCGGCGGCGCCCAGCCGTGCCTCGATCTCGGCGAAATAGACCGAGTTGATGCGCTCGTTGAAGTCCTTGCGATCCTCGGGCGCGCGCTTGTCGCGCCGCGCTTCGATAATGAGCGCCGTCATTTCGGTGCCGGAGGGCAGATCGCCCGCGAGCGTCGGCGGCGGACCGGCGAGCTGTTTCAGCACCGCGCCGCGCGGATCCTGCGCCAATGCCGCGAACTCGCCCTGGCGTGCGGCATAGCCGAATCGGGAGGCCGCGATGAGAGCCGAAAACGCCGTCATGGAGCGTGTTAGGTAGCGTGGCGCCGGTTCCATCCCCATTAACGAAAGCGCCGGAGCCGGGTTCGCTTCGTCCGGGCGGCGATTTGTGCTACCACCCCGCCCGATGGAGCTATCGGTGGTCATCCCGGTGCGCAACGAGGCGCCCAATATCGCGCCGCTCGTCGGCGAGATCAGGGCTGCGCTCGACGGGCGCTGCGATTACGAAATCCTTTACGTCGATGACGGCAGCAGCGACGGCACCGCGGCGGCGGTGCGCGCACTCGCCCGGTCGCTGCCGCGGCTGCGCCTCCTGCGGCACGCCAAGAGCTGCGGCCAGAGCGCCGCGATCCGGACCGGCATAAAGGCCGCGCGCGGACAGTTTATTGCCACGCTCGACGGCGACGGCCAGAACGATCCGGCCGACATCCCGCAGCTTCTCGAGATGGCGCGTGCGGCGCCCCGCGACCCGCCGCTGCTCGTCGCGGGCATGCGCTTGAAGCGGCGCGACACCGCGGCAAAGCGCCTCGCCTCGCGCATCGCCAACGCAATCCGCGCGCGGCTGCTGGGCGATGCTACCGCCGATACGGGTTGCGGCCTCAAGGTGCTGCGGCGCGAGGCGTTCCTCGATCTGCCGTTCTTCGATCACTATCACCGCTTCCTGCCGGCGCTCGTGCTGCGCGGCGGCGGGCGCGTCGTGTCGGTGCCGGTGAACCACCGGCCGCGCCACAGCGGGCGCTCGAATTACGGCGTGTTCGACCGGCTGTGGGTCAGCATCGTCGATTTGGCCGGCGTGATGTGGCTGCAGCGGCGCGGCAGCCGGCCCGAGATCGTTGCCGACGAGCCCGCCGCCGAAGAGGCGAGCGCGCCACAGCGCATGCGCTCGTGCGTGCCGTGAGCAATCCGCGTACCCATCGTCTCCGGCTACTCGGCCGCGTACTCGCGCTCGTGCTGCTGACCGCGGGGACGGCCTATGTCGTCGCGAACCGCACGGTATTCGATCCTCTGGCGCTGTCGCGTGCAATTGCAGCAGCGCCGGCGGCGCCGCTCCTCTTTCTTGCGCTTCACGTAGCCGCAAGCCTGCTGTTCCTGCCGCGGGCGGTCCTGGCAATCGCGGCGGGGCTCGTGTTCGGCCTGGGCTGGGGCCTCGTCTGGGCCACGACCGGAAGCGTGCTCGGCGCGGTCGTAGGATTCCTGGTCGCGCGCTATCTCAATGCCGGCCTGATCGAGCCCGAAACCATGCCGCGCATCGGGCCGATCCTGCAGCGCGCCGAAGCGGGCGGATGGCGCGCGGTGACGGCGCTCCGGCTCATTCCGATACTACCGCACAGCCTCGCCAATTACGCGCTCGGGCTGACGCGGCTTTCGCTCGGAAGTTACGCGCTCGGCTCGCTTCTCGGGCAGCTGCCGATGACCTTCGCCTATGTCGATTTCGGCGTCGCCGGCGGCAGGGCATGGACCGGCGCCTCGGGCTGGCTCGCGCCCACGCTCGTCGGCTGCGCCGTGCTGCTCGTCTCGCTGCTGCTGCCGCGCTTCGCGCGCCAGCGCGGCTAACCGAGCGCCGCCGGACGCGGGCCCCCGGTCGCCCAGTCGAGCAGTTCGGCGGTGTGCACGACCGGCACGCCCGCGCCCCCTTCGAGCTGCACGATACAGCCGAGATTGCCGGTGGCGACGAGCTCGGGTTCGGTTTGCGCGATGTTGGCGAGCTTTCGCGCGCGGAGGCGGCCCGCAAGCTCGGGCTGGAGCATGTTGTAGGTCCCGGCCGAGCCGCAGCAGAGATGCCCCTCGGGCACATCGAGCACGGCAAAACCCGCGGCGGCGAGCAGGCGCTTTGGCTCCTCGCGGATGCGCTGGCCGTGCTGCAGCGAACAGGCGGCGTGATAGGCGACGCGCTGTCCGGTCACGGCCACCGGCGCCTTGAGGCCGAGCCCGGCCACGAACTCGCATAAATCCTTGGCGAGCGCCGAAATGCGCGCCGCCTTTGCCGCATAGCGCGGATCCTCGCGCAGCATGTGGCCGTAATCCTTCACCGTGACGCCGCAGCCGGACGTGTTGACGATGATGGCGTCGAGCCCGTTGCGTTCGAGCTCCGCCGACCACGCGTCGATGTTGGCGCGCGCGAACGAGAGCGCGTCGCGCCCCAAGTGATGGACGAGCCCGCCGCAGCACGCGGCGCCTTTCGCCACCACCACGGCGCAGCCGTGCCGCGTGAGGAGCCGCACGGTCGCCGCGTTGATGTGCGGCGCCAGCACGCTCTGGACGCAGCCGGTAAGGAGCGCCACCCGTTTCCTCTGCGTGCCCGCGGCGGCGAAGATTTGCGGCCGTTCGACCGTGCCGGGCGCCGGAACGCGCGCGGGCAAAAGCCGAGCCATCGCGCCAATCCTTCCCGGCAGCGCGCGCAGCAAGGGCGCGAGCGCGCTTCCCGCCACGGCTGCCGCGCGAAACAAGAGCGGCCGCGGCATGACGAGCGCGATCGCGGCACGCAGCGCCCGGTCGGCGAAGGGCCGCCGGAAGGTCTGCTCGATCCGCTGCCGCGCCAGATCGACCAGGTGCATGTAATTGACGCCCGACGGGCACGTCGTCATGCAGGCGAGGCACGAAAGACAGCGGTCGATATGCAGCGCCACATGCGCCGAAGCGGATCGTCCGCGCTCGAGCATGTCCTTGATGAGATATATCCTGCCGCGCGGCCCGTCGAGCTCGTCGCCCAAAAGCGCGAAGGTCGGGCAGGTCGCGTTGCAGAAGCCGCAATGGACGCACGCGCGCAGGATGTCATTTGCATCCTCGAGCTTCGGATCGGCGAGCTGGGCGATGGTGAAGCTGGTTTGCATGGCGAGCTTAAACGTCGCGGTACATACGGCCGCGATTGAGGATGCGGCGCGGATCGAATTGCGCCTTGACGCGCGCCGAAAGCGCGGCAAGCGCGGGCGGCTGCGGCTCGAACGGGGGCACCGCGGCGCGCAGCGCATCGGGCGCGCGGACGAGCGTGGCGTGGCCGCCGGAAAGCGCGCCGCGGATCGATGCTGCGCCGCCATCCTCGGCGCCCGTCACGGCAAGCCACACGAGGCCGCCGCCCCAGTCGAAGAAATGGCGCGTCTCGTGCGCGCGCGCGACACGGCTTGCGACGGCAGGACCGTCGGTCGGCGCGACAGAGACGCGCCACACCGCCGCGCCCGATCGCGCGACCGGCATTGCGTTGCGCACGCTGCGCCACAGCGCGCGCGACGCCTCGTCGCCCACAAGCTCGATTGCGCCGAATTCCGCAAGCTCCCGGCGCAGCGCTTCGGCGCGCGAGACCACCGACGGCTCGGGCCCTTCGAGCCGCAGCAGCGTGCGCGGCCCTGCGGGCGAAACGGTGCCCGGCAGATGCGCAGCACCGCTCACCTCGTGCGAGCTTTTGAGCGCGGCGCTCATGGCGCGGCGCGCGGCTTCGTCGTCGAGGCCAAGGAGCACGAGCGTCCGCGTCGCCTCGGGCAGCGGCAGCACCTTCAAGGTCACCTCGGTGAGCGCGGCCAGCGTGCCGTAGGATCCCGCCATGAGCTTCGGCAGGTCATAGCCCGTCACGTTCTTGACGACGCGGCCACCCGCCTTGAACGCCTCGCCGCGCCCGGAGACGGCATGAAAGCCGAGGAAGTGGTCGCGCGCCGCCCCCTGCCGGATGCGGCGCGGGCCGGAAAGATTGGCGGCGATCGCGCCGCCGAGCGTCGGGCGCGCCGCTTCGCTGCCCAAAAGCTTCCGCCAATCGCCCGGCTCGAAGGCGAGCATCTGGCGCTCCCCGGCAAGTGCGGCCTCGATCTCCTCCATCGGCGTCGCGGCGCCTGCGGTCAGCACCAGCTCCTCGGGCTCGTAAAGGCGGATGCCGGCAAAGGCGGAAAGGTCGAGCGTGTGCGGAAGCTGCAGCGGCCGGCCCAATCCGCGCTTGCTGCCGCCGGCCATGAGCTCGAGCGGCTCTTCGCGCGCGACCGCCTCAGCGACGATCGCTTCGAGCTCGTGCTCGTCCTTGGGCCGGAAATTCGTCACGCTTATCTCAAAGGCGCGGCAGATCGGGGAACGGCACCCGGCCATGATGCACGTGGAGCCGCCCCAGCTCGGCGCAGCGATGCAACTGCGGGAACACTTTTCCGGGATTGAGCAGCCCCTCCGGGTCGAACGCGCATTTGAGGCGCTGCTGCTGATCGAGGTCGATCTTGCTGAACATCGTGTCCATGAGATCGCGTTTCTCGACGCCGACGCCGTGCTCGCCCGTCAGCACGCCGCCGACCGAGACGCACAGGCGCAGGATCGCCGCGCCCAATGCCTCGGCGCGCTCGAGCTCGTCCGGCCGGTTCGCGTCATAAAGGATGAGCGGATGGAGATTGCCGTCGCCGGCGTGAAACACGTTGATGACGCGCAGCCCGAACTCGGCCGAAAACTCGCCCATACGGTGCAGCACCTCGGCGAGCTGGCGGCGCGGAATGGTGCCGTCGACGCAATAGTAATCGGGCGAAAGCCGGCCCGCGGCGGGAAAAGCGGCCTTGCGGCCGGCCCAGAAGCGCAGCCGCTCTTCCTCGCTCTCGCTGGAGCGGCACGAGACCGCGCCGCATTCGAGCGCGATCGCATGCACGCGGCCGATGAGGTAATCGACCTCGGCCGGCGGCCCGTCGAGCTCGACGATGAGCAGCGCGTCCACATCGAGCGGGTAGCCCGCGTGCACGAAATCCTCGGCCGCGTGGATCGCGGGCCGGTCCATCATCTCCATGCCGGCCGGGATGATGCCGGCGCCGATGATCGAAGCGACGCACGATCCTGCGCTCTCGTTCGTCGGAAATCCGACGAGCACGGCGCGCGCGGCGGTCGGCTTCTTCAGGATCCGCACCGTCACCTCGGTGACGACGCCCAGAAGCCCCTCCGACCCAACGGTGATGCCGAGGAGATCGTAGCCTTCGGCATCGAGATGCTTGCCGCCCAGGCGCACCACGGTCCCGTCCATCATCACCAGTTCGACGCCCAGCACGTTGTTGGTGGTGACGCCGTATTTGAGGCAATGCACGCCGCCCGAATTCTCGGCGACATTGCCGCCGATCGTGCAGGCGATCTGGCTCGACGGATCGGGCGCGTAATAGAACCCGGCATGATCGACCGCGGCCGAGATGGCGAGATTGGTCACGCCCGGCTGCACGACGGCGCAGCGGTTCTCGAAATCGACGTCGAGGATGCGGTTGAACTTGCCCATGGTCATGAGCACGCCGTCCGACAGCGGCAGGGCGCCGCCCGAGAGCGACGTGCCGCCGCCGCGCGGCACGACCTTGATGCGGCGCTCGTGGCAATAGCGCAGCACGCGCGCGACATCCTCGGTCGTCGCCGGCAGCACGACGACGAGCGGGCTCTGGCGATAGGCCGTGAAGGCGTCCGTCTCATAGACGCGGCGCTCGTCCTCGGAGATGATGACGGCTTCGGCCGGCAGGATCGCGCGCAGGTCATGGGCGATCTCGGCGCGGCGGGCGATCACGGCGGCATCAGGCTGCGGCATGCGCATGGCGGGTCCTCGCGGGGCCTGATTGTAACAAAAAACCGCGCCCAGGGGCGCGGTTCGTGATGGCGAGCAGGCGCGCCCGGCTCAGCCCTGGCGCGCCTTGTAGCGCGGGTTCACCTTGTTGATGACGTAGACGCGTCCCTTGCGCCGCACGATGCGGCAGTTTTTGTCGCGCTTCTTGAGCGACTTGAGTGAATTCGCGATCTTCATGGCTGACACTCTCGGCAGGCGCGGGACCATAGGGAAGCAGCCCGGGCCTGTCAACCGCAGCTCAGCCGCCCGAGCTATTCTCCGGAAACCGCCGCTATCTTCCGTCGCGCGCCGATGTCGTTGCGGCGGCTCAGGAATTGCTTGATGTTGCGGACGGCCTGCCGCAAGCGCTGCCGGTTCTCGACGAGCGCGATGCGGACATAGCCCTCGCCATATTCGCCGAAGCCGCCGCCGGGCGAGACGGCGACATTGGCGTGCTCCAAAAGCAGCTTCGAGAAGGCGAGGCTGCCGATCGCGCGATACTCCTCCGGCAGCGGCGCCCAGGCGAACATCGTGGCCGCGGGGCTTGGAATGTCCCAGCCGGCCTGGTGCAGGCCCTCGACCAGCACGTCGCGCCGCGCCTTGTAGCGCGCGCGGATTTCGTCGATGCACTCCTGCGGACCGTTGAGCGCCGCGGTCGCCGCGACCTGGATCGGCGTGAAGGCGCCGTAATCGAGATAGGATTTGACGCGCGACAGCGCCGCGATGAGGCGCTCGTTGCCGACCGCGAAGCCGATCCGCCAGCCCGCCATCGAATAGGTCTTGCTGAGCGACGTGAACTCGACCGCGATGTCGCGCGCGCCCTCGACCTGGAGGATCGACGGCGGCGGATTGCCGTCGAAATAGATCTCGGCATAGGCGATGTCCGACAGCACATAGATGCCGCGCGGGCGGCAGAAGGCCACGACCTCCTCGTAGAAATCGAGATCGACCACCTGCGCCGTCGGATTGGCGGGGAAGTTGAGGAGGAGCGCCACCGGCGGCGGCACCGAATGCGTCACCGCCTTTTCGAGCTCGCGCATGAAGTCGATGCCGGGCCCGACCGGCACATGCCGCACCGAGGCGCCGGCGATGATGAAGCCGAAGGCGTGGATCGGATAGCTGGGATTGGGCACGAGCACGATGTCGCCCGGCGCCGTGATCGCTTGCGCCAGGTTCGCGAGCCCCTCCTTCGAGCCCAAGGTCACGATCACCTCGCGGTCGGGATCGAGCGTCACGCCGAACCGGCGCTGGTAATAGGCCGCCTGGGCGCGGCGCAGCCCGGCGATGCCGCGCGAGACGGAATAGCCGTGCGTGCGCGGATTCTGCACCGTCTCGATCAGCTTCTTGACGATGTGATCGGGCGTCGGCCCATCCGGGTTGCCCATGCCGAGATCGATCACGTCGCGCCCTTGCGCCCGCGCGCGCGCCTTCAAGGCGTTGACCTCGGCGAAGACGTAGGGCGGGAGCCGTTTGATGCGGTAAAATTCTTCTGGCATTGCGACCGTCGCGATCGGCTGAATTTCCCGCATCTTAGGCCCTCGCGCCGCAACGGCCAAGCCGTACCGGCATCGATGCGACTACCGCTGATCGCACGGCATGCTGCTGGCGCTCAATTCCGCGCCCTGGGGCGGCGCCGAGATCGGCGAGGTGCATCGCATCGGGCTCGCGCTCAAGGACCGGCTCGGCGACGACGAGGCGTGGTTGACATCGCCATTCGGCTGCGCGGCTAAAGAATGCGCTCGTCCTCGGGCACAAGCCGCTCCGGCGTCTCGCCGCGGAGCGCGCGCAGGCAATTCGCGACCGCAAGCCTGAGGCCGCTCTCGTAGGTCCCCGGCACCACGGCCGAATTGTGCGGCGAGCCGATCACGTTCGGCAGGTCCAGGAACGGGTGGTCGAGCCGGAAGGCGCCGTGGCGAATGGGCTCGATCCACCACGCATCGATGCACGCCGTGAAGCGCGGATGCGCCCTGAGATGCTCATAGAGAGCCCGCTCGTCGACGATCTCGCCGCGCGCGAGATTGACGAGGATCGCGTCGTCCTTCATGCGGGCGAGTGCCGCCGCATCGATGACGCCGTGCGTCGCGCGGGTGAGCGGCGCGGCGATGACGAGGACGTCCGAAGCGGCGAGGAGCGCGTCGAGTTGTTCCGGCGGCCCGATCCAGTCGACCGCCTCGTCCGTGGCGCCGCGGCGGTTCAGCGCGTGAATGCGCATGCCGAGCGCGCGAAATCGTCGCGCCACCGCGCCGCCGATGCCGCCGAGGCCGAAGATGCCGGCGATGCCGCCCGCGAGCATGCGGTTCGGCGTGAACTGGTTGAATTGTCCTTGCGCAAGATTGCGATGCTCGACAAGCAGGCGCTTGGCCGCCGCGAGCGTCAGCGCCACCGCATGTTCGGCCATCGGCTCGGCGAAGGCGCCGCGATTGCTCGCCACGGGAAGACCCGGCGGCACATCGCGCAGCGGAATGTAATCGACCCCCGCCGTCATCATCTGCAAGAGTTGCGCATGGGCGATGAGCGGCAGTTCGCCCGGCAGAAGCTCGTTGGTGTGGCGCGCGACAATGGCGCCGGCGCGGCCGAGCGCCGCCGCCCGCGTTGCCGGCGCGAGCGGGGCGAGCCACACGATTTCCGCCGCATCGCCGACGGCGTCCACGACGACGGCGCGAAGGCGCGGCTCGAGATCGAATGTCACCGCAAGGGTGGCGCGCGTCATAGGCGGCAGCTCCGCATCTCCTTTGCAGCCACGATACCTCTCCAGTCGCCCGCCCGCTCGCGTGCCGGGGATTGCACCCGCCGGCATTTCCCTGCCAGATTAGCCGCGAGTTTTCGCTTCAATTCATCGCTCGAGGTTCAGCGAGACGGCGGGTGCGCGCGACGATTCGATCCGCCGAGTTCCGCGAGGTTGACGTGGTATCGCACGAGCCGATCCGTCCGAAACAGGCTCACGCGATGCGACAGAAAATCCACATCGGCCTTTCCAACGATCTCGAATTTGTCGAAGCGCCGCCACTCGGCGCGACCCGGCTGGCCGTCCGTCTTGCGGAAAAACTGAATGCGAATCCATTCGGGGGCTACGGCAAATCCGCGATTGTTCGACAGCGGATCGTTCGCAAAACCGCGTTGCTGCGCGATCCCGACCCGGCCCGTTCGCTTCTCGCGGACGACAGGGAAAGGCCGCGTGTAGACGAAGTATTCTTTTCCGGCGACGTGCTCGGTACGGCATGTGGCGTCGCCATGGCGGCGAAGGCGCGCTTCCTGCCGAGCTTCCGAACTCATGATTACGACTGCCCACGGCAGGACGAAAAAGGCGACGCAGAGCGCGACGACGAGCGAATTGAGAATGAGCGTCCCAACCTGCATCGGGAACCATCATAGCACCGCGCCCTTCCGTTCCGACTGCTCGGCGCGCCCTTCGTCCGATTTCTCCGTTCCGCCGAGTTGCAAGCCGCGCGCGTGAACGAGATGGTAATGCGCATTGCAGCAGCCCAGAGAGGACGAGAATGGTCCTCGACCGAACAGACGGCAGCAAGCTCCGCATCGCTCGAACCATGATCCGCGGCGTGGCGAAACCGCGAAACGTCGACGGTGGCGTGACGCTCGTGCTGCGCGGCGGCACGGTCGTCGCCGTCACCGAGGAATGCGCACGGCGGCAGGGTCTCATCTGATCGCGGGCGAGCTGGCGCGCTGCATGCCGTGGAGCTTGAGTGCCACCGGCTCGAAGCCGCCGCGCCCGAGCGCCGCCACCGGCGCATCCGACCGAGGCCGACCGCCATCGCTGCCGCGGCCGGCGTCGTCGCGCCACGGGTCACGCCGCTGCGCGGCGAGCGGCCCCGCCGGTCGCACCAAACCGCGTCCATAAATCCGCGCCGCTTGCCGCGCTTCGAGCGTTTTGATCTAAGACTTTGTTATCGTCTGATTTTGGTGGGCGCTGGAGGGATTGAACCTCCGACCCCTTCCATGTCAAGGAAGGGCGCACACGACAATCTGAAACGCTCCGCAACCGCCCTGCCCTCAGAAGAGCCGTAAATAGAGCCTGAGAAATCGACGTAACTTCTATCATTGGCGCAGCCCATCGCTTGCGGTTTCATCGTGTTTCGGGCAGAATGCTACCCCGAAAGCCGTCGGGGTAGCAATGTAGCAATAGGGTAGCAGCACGTGACACGGCTCACCAACTCCCGCATCGCCAGTCTGAAACCGAAGGCCTACCGTTATGAGGTATGGGACGATGACGGCCGCGGTTTCGGAGTGAGAGTCGGCCAGGGCGGCACAAAAAGCTTCGTTCTCGTCTATCACTTCGATGGCGCTCCCCGTCGCTTGACGCTCGGCGCCTATCCGAAGACGACGCTTGCGGACGCGCGCATCGCGGCGGGCAGGGCGCACAAGATGCTTGAACTGGGGCAGGACCCCGGCACGGCCGCCGTCGCGGAGCGCAAGGCCGAGCGCGAGGCCGAGACCATGGATCAGCTCTGCGACGACTACGTGGAACGCTACGCCAAGCCGCGGAAGCGGAGCTTCGACCAGGACAAGCGCTTTCTCGACCGCGAGGTGCGCCCGCGTTGGCGCGGCAAGCAGGTGAAGGAACTTCGGCGCAAGGATATCGTGACGCTGCTCGACCGGATCGTGGATCGCGGCTCGCCGGTCACGGCCAACAAGGTGCTCGCCGTCGTGCGCCGGATGCTCAATTTCGCGGTCGAGCGCGGCGTGATCGAATTATCTCCGTGCTTCGGCGTCAAGGCGCCACATAAGGAGACGCCGCGGGCGCGCGCGCTATCGGCAGCCGAGATCGAGACATTCTGGAGGGCGCTCGACGCGTCGGGCATGGAAACCAATTTGCGCCAGATTCTCCGCTTCCTCCTTGCAACCGGCGCTCGCCGCGCCGAGGTTGGTGGGCTCCACAAGCGCGAGATCGACACGAAGGCGCGCACCTGGACTCTGCCGGCGGCACGCTCAAAGAACGGCAAAGAGCGGATCATCCCGCTTTCGCCGCTTGCGCTCGCGGTGCTAGCCGAGGCGAAGCCTTACGAACCGAGGAATCCCGAAGACGACGCAGCACCGGCCGCCGAGGCGGCCGGACAGCAAGACGAAGCCGGTTGGATTTTCCCCTCAGGGCGCACAGGGAAGCCCTACCAGGGCCGTTCGATCGACCATGCGTGCCACGACCTGTTTATGCCGCGGGACCGCAACCGGAGCCGTCGTCGCAAGGTTGCGGCCAATCGCAAGCCGCCGCTACTGGCCGGTATGCCGCGCTTCACGCCGCACGATCTGCGGAGGACGTGCGCAACCGGGATGCGCGAGCTTGGCATACCTCTGGCCGACGTGGGTTTGGTTCTCGGACACATCGACCGCAGCGTCACCGGCCGCGTCTATGACCAGCATACGGGCCTGGGCGAAAAACGCCGAGCGCTCAACCTTTGGAGCAAGCGGCTCAGCGACATCATCGCGGGCAAGATCGAAGCCGACAACGTGATAGAGTTGGCGCGAGCCTGAAATAAGATCGGCAGGAGCACCAGGAAATCTCATCGGTCTAGTACCGATGATGCGCGGCGCGTGAGCATGGCCCAACTCAGCGCGGTCGGTGGGGATTGCGCTCGCCTGGCCTGCGGTGTAGTGTGTAGTTTCAATGGGCGCGAGACGCGTCCAATTGTTTTCCCCGCGTTTCGATCTCGCGAGTAGCGATTAGAACGCCTCGGGCCGGCAGCAGCCGGCGCCGGGCCGCGTTTTTGTCGCGCGCCTCGCGCCGCGCTCGTCGCCAGCCAGTAGGTGATGAGATGACGGACATAAAATTGAGCATCGAAGCCGACCGGATCGTGCGCGAGCGCGAGGTCGCGCGGCTGACCCAGCTATCTCGTTCAACACGGTGGCGCCTCAGCCGTCAGGGCCGGTTCCCAAAGTCCTTGGCGCTATCGCCCGGCGCGCGAGGCTGGCGTTTGAGTGAAATAACCGAGTGGTTGAGAACCCGCACGGCCGTTTCAGCCGACCCGGCGCCGCTCCGCAGCACGTGCGAGGCCGGGCAATGAGCCACGACCGCGAAGCCCAAGTGATCGCGCTGACACCGAGCTCGTCGTCGCCGGTCGCGCTCGGTGATCTTGCCGGCCGGCCAGACGTGGAGGCCGTTGTGGTGCCAGCGGGAGGTATCGCCCTTTTTGCCTTTCGCGCCCGAGAGGCGCTGGTGGGGCGACACGCTGTTTTGGCCGTGTTCCTCGACCGTGAAGATGCGGCGGTTGTTCAGCGGCACTTCGCACGGGCGGGTAGCAAACTGCGCTCGGCGGCGGGAATCCTCCTCGATCTAATCGAGGGGCGCACGCCATGAGCGCGACCCTGGCAGAAGAATCGCCGGCGTGGATTTCTCTTGAGGAAGCGCGCTTTCGCGAAGCGCTTACCAACAGCACCGCGCTCGACGAAGGCGCTGAGATCAAGCGTCTCGCTGAGATGCCGATGCTCGCCTACGAGCGCGAACGTGAGCACGCCGCCGAGAGGCTGAAATGCCGCGTTGCTGTCCTCGATATACTGGTCGAGGCCGAGCGCGCGAAGAACGCGCCGCCCTATGAGGATGCCGCGCAAGGCCGGTCCCTTGATTTGCCCGAACCGGAGTCATGGCCGCAGCCGGTGGACGGCGCCGACCTGCTCGACGAAACCGCCGCGGCGATCCGGCGGCACGTTGTCATCGACGATGCGCCACTGGCCGCCGTTGCGCTTTGGTGCGTCGCGGTGCATGCCTTCGAGAGCTTCGACATATTCCCGAGGCTGTTCCTGAGTGCGCCGACAAAGGGCGCCGGCAAATCAACTTTGCTCGACACGATCGCGCTCTTCGTACCGCGCCCGCTTGAGGCTTCGAGCGCGTCCGCCGCAGCGTTGTTCCGCGTCATCTCCGCAATGCGGCCGGTTCTGTTGCTCGACGAGGCCGACCTGTGGGTGCGCGACAACGAAGACGTGCGTATGGTCCTAAATGCCGGGCACAAGCGCGGCGGCACCGTGCTCCGGTGCGTCGGCGAAGAATACGAGCCGCGAGCCTTCGACGTGTTCGCCGCCGCTGCACTAGCCGCGATCGGGCAACTCCCGGACACGATCGAGGATCGTTCGATCGTCGCGGCGTTGCGCCGCAAGCGTCCCGATGAAGTGGTCACACCGATCCGGGCTGGGGTCCCCACGCTCGAACGACTTGCGCGGAAAGCGGCCCGCTGGGCGAGCGACCATGCCGTGGTACTATCGGAATCCGATCCCACGATGCCGGCGGGCATCGCAAATCGAATGGCCGATAATTGGGCGCCCTTGCTCGCGGTCGCGGATGCAGCGGGTGGCGACTGGCCGACCAGGGCGCGGCAGGCGGCAACCACGTTGACGGGCACCGGCGAGGATCAGAACCGCGCGGTCATGCTGCTTGCCGACATCCGACAAGTCTTCGAAGGCGATCCCGAACTCGACCGGATTTCCTCGGAGGCGCTGGCCGCTCGCCTTGTGGAACTTGAGCATCGTCCTTGGCCCGAGTACCGCAACGGCCGCCCGATCACCAACGCGCAACTCGCGCGAGCCTTGAGCCGGTTCGGGATCGTCTCACAAACCATCCGCCTTAGCGAGGGCGGCACCGCCAAGGGCTACTACCGAACGAGATTCGACGATGCCTTCACCCGTTATCTCCCCGTCAATCCCCCGGCTGAAACCGTCACACCGTCACAACCCGTGGAAGACAAGGACTTCTCGCGATTCTCAGAACGTCACAACGGGGCGGCGAGCAGACCTTGTGACGTTTCGGGAACTGGCAACAAGCCGAATAGCGACGGGCATTGTGCCGCTGTGACGGTTCAAAGCCCTACTCGTGAGCTGGCCGAGGCGGATCTATGAGTGCCGCGCTGGAAATTCTCACCGAAGTCCGACGGCGCGGCGGCGACATCAAGCTGATCGCGCCAGATCGCCTCAAGGTGCTCGCTCCAACGGCACTCCTGCCCGAGCTGGTGGAGAAGGTGCGCGCCGTGAAGCCCGCTCTTCTGGTAGCGCTCGCGGAGCCGAAGCTGCCGGCTGAATGGCGCGCTCGACATGCCGAGGCGCGGGCGTATTGGCGGGCGTTCCATCCCACCGCCGAAGCGGCTGACTTAGCGTGGGGAGAGATGCAATGCCGGTGGCACCGACTGCATGGGGAACCGGTCGAAGCGGGACTCTGCACTGGTTGCGGTCTACCCCTTGGCGAAGGCGAGGTGCTACGTCTCGGCGATGGTACTGCGGTTCACTTCGGCACGTTCGATTGCCTATTCCGCTACGGCAGGCGCTGGCGGGCTACAGCGACGGCCGCGTTAGTTGCGATGGGGCTCACACCGCCTCTGGCAGACTACGAATGACCGACGAGCCTCAATCCGCGCTCCCGTCGCCGCGTCGTCCGACCTCGACCGCGCGCTCACGCGACTACCGCCGTCGGAAGCGCGAAGGGCTCTTGCGGGCTGTCATCGAGCTGCGTCGGTACGAGGTCGCGAGACTCCGTGAAAGTGGCCTGCTACTGCCGGGTGAAGAAGGCGAGCCCTTTGCACTCGGTAACGCGCTCGGCGAGCTCCTCGACCAGATCCTGCCGAAAAGTGACCCCGCTTGAGGTGTGAGCCAGGATCCCGGTGTTTCGACATTGCACACGTGAGGGAGCACACGAGGGAGTATCCAATATATTCGGCGCTCGCCCAAAGATACGAATATTGCGCAACTACGTTGCCATTGATCACAAGATCCGCAGCAGGGGCGGCAATTTTCGGTTGTGGCGATCTGTCGGTGAAACCGGGAGTCCGCAGCCGCATGCGACGGCATTTCATAAGCTCGAATTTTGCCCGTCCAACGCCCAGCCAACTCAGGGGCAAGTCCCGGTGCTATGGAACGTCATTCGGCATCTCCACACCGGCAAGCTCGACGAACAGGCATCCCAAGTCAAAGAATGGCCCCTTATGCGGTGTCCATCGCTTGATGCAACGATATTCGTCTTCGAAAAGCGGGCCGATCCGACGCCAGCGCCCTTCCACCTCCCAATCCTCGCCATCGAGGCCCGCATGCGAACTCATGCTCAGCAAGATGCCAAAAATCTGTTTGGTCGAGCTTCGCCTTCAGTCGGTGCCAGTCGCTCGCAGGCAAGGGCTTGGCATCCAGCCTCTCCGGTTCGAACCCGTGCCGCATGTACGAGACGCATATCACCTGCTCGACGCGGCGAATGAGGCGAACTGTGGTCGTGCTGCCGTTGCAGCCGCGGCAATTGAATTGATAGACCTCGTCGGCATCGGGGTTCAGAGCCATGCGGCGAAGCATCAATCTCGCTTGGTCGCTCGCCTTATCACCCGCGAGGAAACCGCCGGGCATTGGCGAGGAACTTAGGAGCGGTGGTGCGGACGGATTGGCCAGCGAGGATGGCGCAGGCGCTGGCGCGGACGGCATCGGAGATGGTTCGGCGACAGGCGGCGGTTGCCACCATTGGCTCGCTTTTATCAGTCTGGTACGACCCAGCGTGGGGAGCATGGTCGCCAAGAAGCATTCCCTGCATTCGCGGAAGAACGGTGAAGTCCGCTGCCCGCTGCAGCTCAGCAGTTAGGCGCGTGTCCCGATACGATCGGACCAGCGCTGACGCCAACCAAATCCGATCAACCTCGGCTCTCATCGATGCGAGAACGCCATCGAACGCTTCACGGTCTTCGCCGCGCTTGTTCGCTAGGCTAAGAGTACTGAGCCATTCCGTGCCAAAGGCAAAGTCGTGGTGCGCGACGAAACAGCCAACGTAAGCGTCGGTCACCGCATCAGCAAAATTTGAAGGAAGATCATCGAGTGTTCCGCACAGTGTCCTGATCATTGCGACAGCGAATTTGCGGGCGGTCTCTGCCACGCTTTGTTGCAACTTTCGGCCTTCGGCGACCCGCGTCATTTCCCACAGAATTGTGACTTGTGACATCTTTACCCACCTCGCGGCGGGATCGGTGGTCTCGCGCGCCAGCTTCGATATCGCGTCTATATCAACAGGCCATGCGTATCCCATGGATCCTGCAGCGGTCTTCAAAAATGTCACCCATGCCTTGAGCGTGACCTCGCGAAGCTCTTGCGCTCCTCTTTCCTCTTGCGCCGTGAGCCCGAGAACCCCCGCAGCCGTACGCAGCTCCGCCTCGGCAGAGGTTTCCGAGTTCGATGCTGCCGACGGATCGCTTTCTGCCCTTTTCGCCAAGGTGAGGTCGCTCACGTAATCGACGATGAGATTCCTCTCGGTCGCTTGGGCGAACGCTCGATCAATGGCCTCGCCTAATGTCGTGCCGCAGCTCCCGAGGTCGTCGAGATGAGCCAGGATTGCATCGTGAACCGCGCGGCATTGCGCTTTGGATAGACTCGGCTGGAACATCGCCTTTGCGACCAAGCGAAGATTCCTATGCGCGCCCCATCTACCCTCGAACGTTTGAATGACCGCCGAAAAACCCTTCGCGACACCTTCCAGCGCGGTGGTGACGACGCAGTTGAATGTCTGGTTGTGGACGACACCGACGTAGCCGGCGCCGAATAGATACTTCCGGTTCGAGACAATCACTTTGTCCCGCCAATGTTTGACATCGCGCGCAACGGCGTATTGCCTGTCCAGATGCGGACTATGCCACGATGCCGAGGGGGAGGCGAGCCGCAGTTTTCGGGCACCGACTAGCACGCGCGCTTTTGCTAATCTTGCGCTGAGATGCGGATGGCCGATCGCGCATGCAGCTCTCGAAGCGAAGGGCAAAGGTGATGGATTATCGCGAGCGCCGCAGGCTCTACCGGGAGACGGAACGATGTTCGGCGGCATCACTGTGATCGCGTGGTCGAAAGGTCGAGCCTGCCGCTACGTGCTGGCGGGACGATAAGGCATCAGATGCCCTACGCTGCGATCATCAGACCGGGCGAGAAGTTTGCGGCCCTCGCATTTCGAACGATTTGCTCACCGCAATCGCAACCGCTCTCTCTGGCGCCGGGCCTTTGGGCCGCCGATCAATTACCGTTCAGCCTCGATGACAATTGGCGTCAGTGGGTCGGTAGCGTGAGAGAACGGGCAATGCGGGGCGCCAATCTGTTTCTTATCGCCGCCAAGCCCTCAGCACAGGTCGCGGTCCTCGATGACGAGAATGAAAGGCTGAAGGCTCAAGTCCTTCGGCTGTACCAAGCGTTGCTCCTGTCGGCCACAGTCCGTGTCTTCGACACAGTCTTTTTGCTTACCGGCGCGCATCGAGACAGCGGTCCTGCATTACGTCAACTCATGGAACCGCCGGCGCCGCTCTCCATCCCAGGTACTTATGCGGACGAAGTCAGCCCGACGATTCTCCGAACCGCAGCGGGCCTCGTATCTGCGATCGCCGAACTCGAAGCGATTGGAGGCTTCAAGAGAATTGGCCGGGTATACGGAATCTTTCAGCGTGCTCTACAAAACCCTGATCATGTTGAGCGCTTTCATCAATTCTGCCGCTGCATCGAGGGATTCATCCTGCCCGACATCGCGAAGACCACGAGCCAATTTCAGTCGAGGACGGAACTTTTCATCGGCGGACGGCACCACGGCATGATGCGCAGGCTTTACGAAATAAGAAGTCAGGTCGAGCACCTTCACCAAGTGAGCTTTGACGATTGGCCGTCCGACGAACGCGAGCGCCGTCTCATTCTGCTGCGCGAGAGTGCCTTCATAGAGGAATTGGCGCGGCGATGTATCGCCCACTTCCTTCAGCGAAGGGAGCTCTGGCCACACTACACCGATGACTCCGCCTTGCGGCAATTCTGGCGCGCGGATGATGCCGCGGCGCGGCGTGAGGTTTGGGGACCCCCTTTCGATGCCCATGAGCTTCGCAGCCGCTTTCACGATAATCGGGTATCGGACGCCGATCTCGGCCTATAAGGCTCCTGCGCGTCTTCTAGCGCCCTAGCCCGGGCTATGCACCGTTCCGTGCCTCCCGACTTCGAGTTCCCGCCAGCTCCCCGCCATCCAGGCGATGCTTGTCGGCATGAGGCCGCGCGAGTAGTTGGTCTACGACCTAGCACAAAGCATGAGCAAGGCAACGACGACTTAGGCGCATCTAACAAAATTCCCGGCTGCTGGCACCGGGACTCCCATGAGTTGTTTTCTGTAATTTTAACGGGGCGCCTAGGCAAATGCACTGCACACTGCTCCCGGCAAAAATGAACCCGGCATGAGGCTCCGACGGATTCACCCCCCACCCCCGGTCGATCTTTGCTAGGCAATACAGCCTGGAAGGGAGGTAGGGCGTCGATGTCGCCGGTAGTCGCCGATTGCCTTCGGATGATCGTTCGCGCCGAGATGCGGATGGTGGACGAGCTGGACAAGAAGCCGAGCGCGCAGGGGCGACGCACGGACATTGTCCGGGGTTCGGACGAAGTGGTGACGCTTGATGATCTCGGGCTTGATCGGCGCCGCGTGGCAGAATGGCGCGAGGTGCGGGACGCTGGCGAGGCGGCGATTACGGAGGCGCTCGCCGAGGTGCTTGCGCCGACGAAGGCGGACATTGCGACGCCTGATGAGTTGGGCCTAGACCATCACCACGTCGAATGCTACCCCCCTTGCTACCCCGTGGTACACGGGCGGCCCGCACTGTGCTTCTAAGTCATTGATTTAGATGGTGGGCGCTGGAGGGATTGAACCTCCGACCCCTTCCATGTCAAGGAAGTGCTCTCCCGCTGAGCTAAGCGCCCCTTATGGCCGATCTACCGCAACCCCGCGCCTGCCGCAAGTCAGGCGGCGAGGAAACGATCGATCTCGGACACGAGTTTGCGCAGATGGAACGGCTTCGCCAGCACGGTCGCCGCGCGCGGCAGGGTCTCGGCGGCGCGCAGCGCCACGGCGGCAAAACCGGTGATGAAGATGATGCGCAGATGCGGCCACATGTCGGCCGCGCGGCGCGCCAGCTCGATGCCGTCGATGCCCGGCATCACCACGTCGGCGAGCAGCAGGTCGCACGGATGCTCGCTGATCCAGGCGAGCGCCGTCCGCCCGTCCGGCATGTCGCTCACCTCGTGCCCGGCACGGCGCAGCGCGCGGGCGAGGAAGAGCCGCACGCTGTCATCGTCTTCGGCAAGCAGAATTCGCGCCATCGCTCGCTCTGGTAAGGCCGGGCAGGACAGTCTAGGCCCGAGGGCTGAACGAAGCGTTATCGAGGGGATGACAGGGGAAGCCCCTTGCCCCTAATCTCGCTGGCCATGGAAGGGCGTTTCGAACCCAGCGCGGCAGTCGAGCCGCCCATAGAAATCACCGCGCACCGGCCGCAGGACGTGCCGCTGGTGCTCGCGTCCCCCCATAGCGGCGCGCGCTATCCCGAGGAGTTTCTGGCGGCCTCGCGCCTCGATCCCCTGACCTTGCGGCGCTCGGAGGATGCGTTCGTCGACGAGATTTTCCACCCCGGCCCGGGGGTCGCGGCGCCGCTCCTCAAGGCGTGCTTCCCGAGGGCATATCTCGATCCCAACCGCGAGCCGTTCGAGCTCGATCCGGTCATGTTCGAGGATCAGCTTCCGGCCTATGTCAACAGCCGCTCGCCGCGCGTGCGGGTCGGGCTCGGCACGATCGCCCGCGTCGTCGCCACGGGCGAGGAGATCTACGCGCGCAAGCTGCGCTTCGCCGAGGCGGAGGAGCGGGTCGAGCGTCTTTACCGTCCCTATCACCGCGCGCTGAAGCAGCTCGTCACCGCGACGCGCGAGCATTTCGGTTTCTACGTCCTGGTCGATTGCCATTCGATGCCGTCCTCGATCGCGCAAGGCGAGCGCGGCCTGCCGAAGAGCCGCGCCGACATCGTGCTGGGCGATTGCCACGGCACGTCGTGCCACGCCGCGATTACCGAGACCGCCCATCAGCTGCTGCGCGCCAAGGGCTATCAGGTCGCGCGCAACACGCCCTATGCCGGCGGCTTCACCACCGCGCATTACGGCAAGCCGCACGCAGGCGGCCACGCGCTCCAGATCGAGCTGTCGCGCGGCCTCTATATGGACGAGCTGCGTTTCGACCGGAAGCCGTTCTTCGCGCAGCTTGCCGGCGACATGCGCGAGGTGGTGGCTGCGCTCGTCGCGATCGATCCGGCGCCGCTGAGGCCGTCGTGAACGACGGGCCCGGCTTCGCCGTGCGCGAGGCGGCCTCCGAGGACATCGCCGCGATCGCCCGCATCTACGACCATCACGTGCTGACCGGACTCGCCTCCTTCGAGGACGAGCCGCCCGGCGAGGACGAGATGCGCCGCCGCTTCGCCGACGTGCGGGCGCGCGGCCTGCCGTGGCTCGTCGCACGCGATGCGGACGGCGCGATCCTGGGATATGCCTATGTCGCGCCCTATCGCCTGCGCACGGCCTACCGCTATACGCTCGAGGACTCGATCTATCTCACGCCCGAGGCGCAGCGCCGCGGCATCGGCCGCGCGCTCCTCGGCGCACTCGTCACGCGCGCCACCGCTCTCGGATACCGCCAGATGGTGGCGGTGATCGGCGACAGCGCCAATGCCTCCTCGATCGCGCTCCACGACCGGCTCGGTTTTCGCCGCGTCGGGCTTTTGCCCGCGACCGGCTTCAAGTTCGGGCGCTGGATCGACAGCGTCCTGATGCAGCGCGAACTGGGCGAAGGCGCCGCAACGCCGCCGTGAACCCGGCGGGGATGAGGCGCGTTCAGAACGGCCGGCCGACCGCGTCCGGCACAGGGCAAGCGCCCGAAAAGAAAAATGGGCCGTGCTTGCGCACGGCCCAAGTTTAGGGAGGAAACGCCTAGAAGACGTACGGCAGGCCATCGGGCAACGGCCATGCCGCAACGCAGAATATGCCCCGCTGCACCGCACAACGCAAGTGCAAAATCGCATCTGCAATAATTTTAATGGGTGCGGCAAATCAGTCATATCGCGAACATATTTCAGCCCTGATTGTGCAATGCACCATAATTGTGCAGTGCATTCTCGAAAGATTATTTCGCGGCCGGGCGGGGCGCGGCCGTGCCCGTGCTCGAGGGCGGGAACGGGTTCCACCTGAGGGCGTTCAGCCTACACCGCGAGGCTGCTTTCCAGGTCCCGAATGAATCCTGCGAGCTCGACACCGCCCTTGGCCGCGCGACAGCGCGCGGCGCCCGCCCTTCGTCCGGTTGCGACGCCGGGGCCGGCACGCCGGCTCGTCGTCGTGTCGAACCGCATGGCGGGCGGCGCGCCGGGCACGCAGATGAGCGGCGGCCTCGCGGTCGGCATCGAAGCCGCCTTGAAGGCGCATGGCGGCATCTGGTTCGGCTGGAGCGGCGAGATCGACGAGGAGACCGAGGCGCAGCCGACGCTGCAGCGCTCGGGCGCGGTGACCTATGCGAAGCTTCACCTGAAGCGTCAGGATTACGAGGAATACTATGCCGGCTTCGCCAACCGCGTGCTGTGGCCGCTCCTGCATTTTCGGCCCGACCTGATCGATTACCGGCGCGAGGATTTCGCCGGATATCTGCGCGTCAACCGTCTCTTCGCGCACCAGCTGGCGCCGCTGCTTCAGCCCAACGATCTCGTCTGGGTGCATGACTATCATCTGATGACCTTGGGCCACGAGTTGCGCCAGCTCGGCGTGACGCAGCCCACGGGCTTCTTTCTCCATACGCCCTTCCCGCCCGGCGCCCTCTTCCGCACCCTGCCCGCGCACAAGGCGCTGATGGCGGCGCTCTGCGCCTTCGATCTCGTGGGCTTCCAGACCGAGCCGGATCTCGACGGCTTCCTCTCGTATTTCGCGCGCGAGCCGGGCGCGCGCCTCATGGGCGGCGGGCGGCTGCGCGCCTTCGGGCGGGACACGCGCGCGGCCTCGTTCCCGATCGGCATCGACGTCGAGAATGTCGCGGCGACCGCGGCGCAATCGGTCGGCAGCCGCTACCGCCAGCGCCTGCACGAGAGCCTGCGCGAGCGCAAGCTCATGCTTGGCGTCGACCGGCTCGACTATTCCAAGGGGCTGCTCACCCGCTTCGTCGCGTTCGAGCGGCTGTTCGAGCAGTTTCCGGCGACCCGCGGGCGCATCACCTTCATGCAGATCGCGCCGCCGACCCGCTCCGACGTGCCGGAATACATGCAGATCCGGCGCACGCTCGAGGAAAAGGCCGGACATATCAACGGCCGCTTCGCCGAATTCGACTGGACGCCGCTGCGCTACCTCAACAAGAGCTTCAATCGCCGCACGCTCATGGGCTTCCTGCGCGCCGCCGATATCGGCCTCGTGACGCCGATCCGGGACGGCATGAACCTCGTCGCCAAGGAATACGTGGCGGCGCAGGATCCGGACGATCCGGGCGTGCTCGTGCTGTCGAGCTTCGCCGGCGCCGCGCGCGAGCTCGACGCAGCACTCCAGGTCAATCCCTATGACGTTGACGCGGTGTCCGAGGCGATGCACGAAGCCTACGCCATGCCGCTCGAGGAACGGCGCGAGCGCTGGTCGTCGATGATGAACGTGCTCCGCCGCAACGACATCGCCGCCTGGCGCGAGAATTTTGTGCATGCGCTTGCCGAGGCCGCTAGCTTCCGGGCATGAGTTCGGAACTGCGGCTCGTCGGCGATATCGGCGGGACGAATGCGCGGTTCGCGCTCCTCGCCGAGCGCATGCGGGCGACCCGCCTCAGGGTCTTCGCGTGCGACGACTATCCAACCATCGCCGACGCGATCGAGGCCTATCTCGCGGCCGAGGGCGTGCGGCCGCTTGTCGCGGCGCTTTCGATCGCCTCGCCGGTCACGGGCGACACGGTCGCGCTGACGAACCATCCGTGGTCGTTCTCGATCGCGGCGCTCCGGGCGCGGCTTGGCCTCGAGCGGCTCCTCGTCATCAACGACTTCACCGCCAACGCGCTCGCCATGCCCCATCTCGATCCGGCCGAGCGCATCCAGGTCGCCGGCGGCAGCGAGGTTGCCGGCACGCCGATCGCGGTGATCGGCCCCGGCACCGGACTCGGCATGAGCGGACTCGTGCCGGCCCCCTCCGGCTGGATCGCGCTCTCGGGCGAAGGCGGACACGCGACCCTCCCGGCCGCCGACGAGCGCGAAAGCGAAGTGCTGGCGCGCATGCGCCGCCGCTTCGACCATGTCTCGGCCGAGCGCGTGCTGTCGGGGCCGGGCCTCGTCAATCTCTACCAGACGCTCGCCGAGATCGAAGGGACGCCCGCCCATCCCTTCACCGCGGCGCAGATCGCCGACCGCCATATCGGCGCGACCGACCCGCTCGCCCGCGCCACCATCGACATGTTCTGCGCCATGCTGGGCACGGTCGCGAGCGACCTCGCGCTGACGCTCGGCGCGCGCGGCGGCGTCTTCATCGCGGGCGGCATCGTGCCGCGCCTTGGGTCAACTTTCGTCGAAAGCCGCTTTCGCGCGCGGTTCGAGGACAAGGGGCGCTTCCGCGACTACCTCGCGGCGATCCCGACCTATGTCGTGACCTGCGCCATCCCGGCTTTTCTGGGCCTCGCCGCCGTCCTCGCGCGCGAGGCTTAGCGGCGCGAAGCCCTTGCTTGCGGCGCCCGCGCTTCGCCGATAGTTTCCCTACCTCGCCAGCCGGCGCGGGAAACGGAGGAAACATGGCCAAGGGCTATTGGATTGCGTGCTATCGCTCGATCAAGAATCCCGACGCGCTTGCCGAATACGCCAAGCTCGCCGGGCCTGCGATCCAGGCCGGCGGCGGGCGCTTTCTGGCGCGCGGCAACCCGGCCAAGACATACGAGGCGGGATTGAGCCAGCGCATCGTGGTCATCGAGTTCGACAGCGTGCAACAGGCGATCGCCGCGCATGACAGCCCTGGCTACCAGGCTGCCCTGAAGGCTCTCGGCAACGCGGCCGAGCGCGACATGCGGATCGTCGAGGGAGTGTAGGCAGCCGACCCTCAGCTAAGCGAATTCGCGGCGGATCAAGGCGCTGTGCTCGCCGAGCGCCGGCACCGCGCCGAGCCGCGCGCCGGTCGGAAGCGCCGGCGGATAAGGCAGGCTCACCGGGCCCGACGGCGTCGCCGTCTCGCCGAGCCGCAGATGCGGATGGCGCGAGAAATCCGCAACCGAGTTGAGATTGCCGAACGCGATCTCGGCCGCCTTGAGCCGCTTGCCGAGCGCGTCCCGCGTCTCCTTGGCGAAGGCGGATGCTACGATGGGCTCCAGCTCCGCGCGGTGCGCGACGCGCCGCTCCATCGAGCTGAAGCGCGGATCGGCGGCAAGCTCGGGCGCACGCAAGAATTCGGCGCAGAAGCGGACCCATTCGCGCTCGTTCTGGATGCCGATCACGATCGCCTTGCCGTCGCCGCAAGCATAGGCGCCGTAGGGCGCGATCGAGGGATGCATGAGGCCCATCCGCGCCGGGCCTCGGCCGAGATAGATCTGGTTCATATAAGGCACGCTCATCCATTCCGCGGTCGCATCGAACATCGAGATATGGATGAGCGCGCCCTCGCCGGTGCGCTCGCGCGCGTAAAGCGCCTGCAGGATCGCCGCGTGCGCATTGAGCCCGGCGGCCACGTCCGAGACCGAGACGCCGACCCGCGCCGGCGCCTCGGGCGGACCCGTGATCGAGGCTAGGCCGGTCTCGGCCTGGATCAGAAAATCATAGGCCTTCATGTCGCGGTACGGCCCGCTCTCGCCATAGCCGGTGATCGAACAGGCGATGAGCCGCGGATGTTTCTGGCGCAGCGAAGCCGGATCGAAGCCCGCGCGCGCGGCCGCGCCGGGCGCCAGATTCTGCAGGAACACGTCGGCCCGCGCGATCATGCGGCCGAGCAGCGCGCGGTCTTCCTCGAGCTTCAAGTCGATGACGGCCGACTGCTTGCCGCGGTTGAGCCACACGAAATAGGCGCTTTCGCCCTTGGCCGCGCGGTCGTAGAGCCGCGCGAAATCGCCCTCCGGCCGCTCGACCTTGATGACGCGCGCGCCGGCGTCGGCGAGCCGGCAGCTGCACAACGGCGCCGCCACCGCCTGCTCGATCGAAACCACCAAGATGCCCTCGAGCGCTCCGCCCACGCCCGCCAGAATGCGGGGCCTTCGCGCGGAGTCAATGGGGCGGGACCGAAGGTCCTTGCGGCGTCGCCGGCCACGAAGCAAGGTCCGCCGCCATGCGGCTCCGCATCCTGATCGGCACGCTCGTACTTATTCTCGGGCTGGCGCTTTACGCCGGCGCGGTGATGGCGCTGGTGGCGAATCTTCCGGACAATGCGGCGCTCGATTTCACCGTCTATAGTGTGGCCGGGGTCGCGTGGGTGGCGCCCGCGGCGCTGCTGACGCGCTGGATGGTGCGCGAGCCTTACCGCCGTCCGCCCGCGGCCTGAGCTTCGGGATGGGGCGCCCACGGACCGTCGCGCCAGCGGCGGAAGCTCACGATCTTCTTGCTCGCCTCGACGCTGCGATTGAGCATGACGAGGGCGACGATCTCGCGCTCCTCGCGCAGCTCGTGCAAGGTTGAGGCCCAGATCGGCCATTCGCGCTGCGGTTTCGCTTCGATGCGCGCGATGAGGCGGTTCAAGCGCACGATCTCTTGTTGCAGCTGTTGCGTCGTCCGCATCACTCTCCCCGGCGATCCCGAGCGGTTTCGTAAACGCCGCCGCGGGCGCGATGCTCCGGCGCCAGCCCCTTGGAAACGCCTTACCCCCGAAGGTGCGCAGCCGGCGCCATTGAATTGATCCGGAAGCTCCGGTTAAATCGCGCCTTCCTCCTCCAAGAGAAGGTGAGGGCGGCGATGATGCGCGTGGCGATCCTCGACGATTACCAGGGAGCGGCCTTGCGGTCGGCGGATTGGCGGAGCCTTCATCCCGATGCCGCGATCGAGGCGTTTCCCGCACACATCCCGGACGAGGCCGCGCTTGCGCGCCGGCTTCATACTTTCGAGTGCGTCGTGCTGATGCGCGAGCGAACAGCCTTTCGCCGCAGCCTGATCGAGCGGCTGCCCAATCTGCGCCTCATCGTCACCGCGGGGATGCGCAACGCGGCGATCGACGTCGATGCCGCAACCGAGCGGCGCATCCAGGTGTGCGGCACCGAGATGCTGGGCTATCCCACCGCCGAGCTCGCCTGGGGCCTCATCATCGGCCTCTTCCGCAAGATCCCGGCCGAGCACATCGCCCTGCATCAGGGCCACTGGCAGACGCCGGAACTGGGCCTCGGCCTCAACGGCAAGACGCTCGGCATCCTCGGGCTCGGCCGGCTCGGCAGCCTCGTCGCCAAGTACGGCAACGCGTTCGGCATGAACGTCATCGCCTGGAGCCAGAACCTGACCGATGCCAAGGCCGCCGAGCACGGCGCGCGCCGGGTCGAAAAGGACGCGCTCTTCGCCGCAAGCGACGTGATCTCGATCCACCTCGTGCTGAGCCCGCGCACGCGCGGCCTCGTGGGATCGGCCGAGCTTCAGCGCATGAAGCAGACGGCCTTTCTCGTCAACACGTCGCGCGGGCCGATCGTCGACGAGGCGGCGCTTCTCGCAAGCCTCAAGGCGCGCCGCATCGCCGGTGCTGCGCTCGACGTCTACGATATCGAGCCCCTGCCCAAGAACCATCCGGTGCTGGCGCTCGACAACGTGATCGTGACGCCGCATCTGGGATACTGCACCGCCGAGGGCTACGAGCGCGCTTACGGCCAGGCGGCCGAGGACATCCGCGCCTTCATCGATGGCAAGATTCTGCGCGCGGTGAACCAGCTCGGATAAGACGGCGCGCAATTCAATCAATTGCCGCGCAATTCGCGCGCGATCGGCTTTCGGTTTAGCGTTTCGTTACCCGTCCGAGGCTAGGCTCGCTCCATGCGGAAGAGCCTTGCCGGGACGGGACGATTGCTCCTCCACCTCCGCCGCGACGCGCGCGGCGGGATGGCGGTCGAATTCGCGCTGCTCGTGCCGTTCCTCATCGCAATGTTCTTCGGCATCTTCGAGTTCGGCCGCGCGATCTGGGTGCAGGGCATCCTCGATTACGCGGCCGAGCAGGCGGCGCGCTGCGCCTCGGTCAACGCCGTCACCTGCAGCTCGACCACCACGACCGCAACCTACGCCGCGCAGCAGGCGACGCCGCTTCCGATCGGGTCGCCCTCCTGTCCCACCGGCTCGACCTGTCCGGTCTTCACGGTCACGACGCCGGCCTGCGGCAACAAGGTGGTCGCCACCTATACCTTCACGTTCCTCAGCATCGGCACCTTGCCGATCCTCAACGCGGCGCCGTTTCCGACGTCGGTGACGCTGAGCTCGCAGTCCTGCTATCCGATCTAAAGCGCGGCGAACTGCTGCGCCTTGGTCGATTCGCAGAACCCGTTGAAGAATTTATAGACCTCGCCGTAGCTCGGCCCCGCCTTCATCGCCGCAATCCAGCGCGTCACGTTGCGATAGGGCGCCAGGTCGCAATGCACGAGTTCGCCCGCGGTGACGAGCGCGAAGCCGAAATAATCGGCGATCGAGCGATCGGGGCCGGTGAGCCACGCCTTGCCGCCGCCAAGCCAGTGCCCGTCCAGAACCTTGAGCCACGCCTTCGCCTTCTCGCCGCCCCACGCGACCACCGCCGCCTGCACCGCGGGATCGGGCCGCTTCAGGTTCGGAAAGACTTGCGGATAGACGTAACCGTAGCCCCAGTCGCGGTAGAAATTCGAATTGAACCAGTCGAGCGCCTCGTCCACGCGGGCGCGGGCGCGGAGATCCTTGGGATAGGCCTTGGAGCCGCTCTTCTCCGCGAGATAGCGCAGGATGGTGGCGCTCTCGGAGAGGCGGAAGTCGCCATCCTCGAGGAGCGGGATGAGCTTGCTTGGATTGAGCCGCGCATAGGCATCGCCCATGTGCTCGCCCTTGAAGATGTCGACCACCTGCTGCTCGACCGGAAGCTTCTCGTCGGCGATGAAATGCATGACCGGACGGCTCGTGGTGGAAGCGGGATGCATGTAGAGCTTCATTTCGGGTCTCCCTTTGCGCTTGGTGTCAGGCCGGTTCGGCCAGGCTCTTCGTGGCGATCTCGTAAGTATTCTTGCTGAGGCCGGGGAGCGCCAGCACGCGTTCGAGTGCCGCCCGCATCAGGCCCTGGCGCATCGTATCGTGGCGCCGCCAATGGCCCAGGGGCTGCAACAGCCGCGCCGCCATCAGCGGGTTCATCGGATCGAGCGCCATCACCTCGTCGGCGAGGAAATCGTAGCCCGCGCCGCTGCGGTCGTGGAAGCGCACCTGATTGCCCTCGGCGAAGGCCGAGACGAGCGCGCGCACGCGGTTCGGCACTTTGAGGTCGAAGGCCGGATGGCGCGCCAATTCGCGCACGCGCGCGAGCGTGCTCGGCAGGCGCGACATGGCCTGGAGCGCGAACCATTTGTCGATGACGAGATCGTCGCCCGCCCAGCGCGCATAGAACCGGTCGAGCGCCTCCATCCGCGCCGGATGCTCGAGATCGGCGAGCACGGCGAGAGCGGCCAGCACGTCGGTCATATTGCCGCCGCCGTCGAACTGCGCCTTGGCACGCGCGATGCCGTTCTCGCCGCCCTCGACCGCAAGATAGGACAACGCCGCGTTGCGCAGCCTGCGCCTTCCGATCGAGAGCCCGTCGCTGCGGTAGGGGCCGCGATCGGCGAGGCTGTCATGGAGTGCCGCAAACTCCGCGGCGAGACCGCGGGCGATCGCGACGCGTGCCGCCTCGCGCGCGGCGTGAATCGCATCGACATCGACCCGCTCGACCTGGTCGGCGAGATAGGATTCGCTCGGCAAGGTCAGAAGCTCGGCGGTGAAGGCCGGATCGCGCTGAGCCTCGGCAAGCGTCGCGCGCGGACCCACGATAAGCTCGGGATCGACGCCCGGGCTGCCGCCGCGGCCGATCGCCGCCACCATGTCGAGCAGGATGCAGGTCGCGACCTGCTGCGAGGATTCCCAGCGGCTGAACGGATCGCTGTCGTGCAGCGCCAGGAACTTGAGCCGCTCGATGCCGAGGCCCCTGAGCCGCACCGGCGCCGAGAAGCGGCGGAAGAGCGAGGGAACGGGCGGCGCCGCGACCTCGGTGAAGCGGAATGTGTGCTCCGCTTCGGTGAGAAGGAGGACGCGGGATCCGGCGGACGCGGCGCCTTCGCCATCGCCCTTCGCCGCAAGCTCGCCGCCGTCGGGCCCGATGAATCCCGCCGCCACCGGCACGACGAGCGGCTCCTTCTGCGGCTGGCCCGGCGTCGGCGGCGTCTCCTGGCGGAGCGTGAGCTCGTAGCTGCGCCGCGCCGGATCGTAGCGGTCGGTCACCATGATCTCGGGCGTGCCGGCCTGGTGATACCAGCGCCGGAAGTGCCTGAGATCGATCCCGTTCGCATCCTGCATTGCGGCTACGAAATCCTCGATCGTCACCGCGCGATTGTCGTGGCGCTTGAAATAGAGGTCCATGCCCTTGCGGAAGCCGTCGCGCCCGACGATCGTCTCGATCATGCGCACGATTTCGGCGCCCTTGTTGTAGATCGTCGCGGTATAGAAATTGTCGATACGCAGATAGGATTTGGGCTGCACCGGGTGCGCCAGCGGCCCGGCATCCTCGGGGAATTGCGCGGCGCGCAGACGCCGCACGTCGCCGATGCGGCGCACCGCGCGGCTCCCTTGGTCGGCCGAGAATTCCTGGTCGCGATAGACCGTGAGCCCTTCCTTCAGCGAAAGCTGGAACCAGTCGCGGCAGGTGACGCGGTCGCCCGTCCAGTTATGGAAATACTCGTGCGCGATCACCGATTCGATGCCCTGGTAATCGGTGTCGGTCGCCGTCTCGGGCTTCGCCAGCACGTATTTCGTGTTGAAGATGTTGAGGCCCTTGTTCTCCATCGCGCCCATGTTGAAGTCGCTGACGGCGACGATGTTGAAGACGTCGAGATCGTATTCGAGGCCGAAGCGCTCCTCGTCCCACTTCATCGCCGTCTTCAGCGACTGCATGGCGTGGCCGCACTTGTCTTCGTCGCCGCGCCTGACCCAGATGCCGAGCGGAACGGTCTTGCCCGAGCGCGTCACGAAACTGTCCTTGAGCGCGACGAGATCGCCCGCGACGAGCGCAAAGAGATATGACGGCTTCGGATGCGGATCGACCCATTTGGCCCAATGGAGCCCGTCCGCTTCCTCGCCCACCGCCACCGGATTCCCATTGGACAGCAGCACCGGGTAGCGCGCGCGCGCGGCTGTGATCGTCGTCTCGAAGCGCGCCATCACGTCGGGCCGGTCGATGAAATAGGTGATGCGGCGGAACCCCTCGGGCTCGCACTGCGTACAGAAATTCCCGCCCGACTTGTAGAGGCCCGAAAGCTGCGTGTTGTCCTGCGGCCGGATCCGCGTCTCGATGTCGAGCGCGAATTTCTGGGGCACGTCCGGCAGGACGAGCGCGCCGGGCTCGACGCGATAGCGGTTGGGCCCAAGGCTCTCGCCGTCGAGTGCCAGCGCGCGAAGCTCGAGCTCCTCGCCATCGAGCCTGAGCGGCGCCTTCTGATCGGGCGCGGCGGGATTGCGGCGCATCTCGAGCCGCGCTTTCACGATCGTGCTCTCCTCGCCCAGCTCGAAGGCGAGTGCGACGGTGTCGATCAGGAAATCGGGCGGCCTGTAGTCGTCGAGACGAACCGGCTGCGGCGGGGCGAGGTCGCGGGAGGCATCGGGCATGGAGATCGCTCCGGCAGCGCCATCGGAGAACGGAGATTAGCGCCGCGTCACGCACCCGTCAGCCGCCCGTTTGCGCTCTGGCATCCGCTTGCGAAATGAGGCATCTTGCACGCCGGTCCGCTTGGAGGGGGATATCCAATGAACGGTCTTCGCCTCGCTGCCGCCGGTATCGCTGCGGCGCTTCTTGCCGTGGCGCACACGGCCGCTGCTTCCGACGCGCAAATCGCGCGGGGCAAATACCTCGTGAACATGGGCGGCTGCACCGATTGTCACACGCCCGGCAATTTTCTCGGCCATCCCGATATGGCGCGCTATCTCGGCGGCTCGGATGTCGGCTTCTTCATTCCGGGCCTCGGCGTCTTCGTCGGCCGCAACCTGACGCCCGACAAGGAGACCGGCCTCGGCGGCTGGACGCGGGCGCAGATCATCACCGCCTTCACCACCGGCAAGCGGCCCGACGGGCGCCAGCTCGCGCCGATCATGCCGTACGAGGCCTACGGCAAGCTGACGAAGGCGGACGCCACCGCGATCGCAGCCTATCTGCAGAGCCTGAAGCCGGTGAAGCACGCGGTCGAAGGACCGTTCGGCCCGAAGGACAAGGTCACCGTCTTCGTCATGACCGTGCTGCCGGCCGAAATCTTCAACAGCCTGCCGCCCCCGCCCGCCGGGAAGTAGCGCGTCACCGGAACATTCTTTGAGGCATCATGGCCGGGCTTGTCCCGGCCCTCGACACTATTCGCGCCTTACCGCCCCCGGAACTGCGGCTTGCGCTTTTCCATGAAGGCGCGGCGGCCCTCGACATAGTCCTCGCTCTCGAAGCAGCGCCGCACCAGATCCTCGCAGCGCGCGCGGTCGACCTCGGAGGAAAGCTTCGCGAGTTCGGTGACGATCCCTTTCGTGGCGGCGAGGCTTAACGGCGCGTTCTCGGCGATCATGCCGCAATAGGAGCGCACGAAACCCTCGATCTCCCCATCCGGCAGCACGCGGTTGACGAGCCCCATGCCGTGCGCTTCGACCGCCGTGAAGCGGCGCGCGGTATAGAAAATCTCCTTGGCGAAGGCGGGGCCGACGAGCGCCAGCAGCTTGGTCAGGCCATCGACGCGATAGCCGATGCCGAGCTTTGCCGCCGGAATGCCGAACTGCGCGCTCTGCGACGCGATGCGCAGGTCGCACGACAGCGCGACGCCCACGCCGCCGCCCATGCAGAAGCCGCGGATCATGGCGATCGTCGGCTTCGCCGCATTGCTGATGCGCGACTGGGCGCGCGCACCGATCTCGTCATAGCGCGCCACCGCCTCGGGCGAGGAGCGGTTCTGCTCGAACTCGGAAATGTCGGCGCCCGAGACGAAGGCCTTGTCGCCCGCGCCCGTCAGAACGATGACGCGCACCGCCGGATCGCGCTCGAACGCATCGAGGATTTCCGGGATCGCCTGCCACATGTCGAGCGAGACGGCGTTGCGGCGCGACGGGTTGTTGAAGGTGAGCCAGCCGATCGGTCCGTCCACTTCGGCGATCATGCGCTCGGTCGGGGAAATCATTTTCTTCTCCTCAGACGACGCCCGCCTGGCGCAGGCGCGCGATCGCCGCGTCATCGTAGCCGAGGTCGCGCAGCACCGCGTCGGTGTGCTCGCCGCGCTCGGGCGTCGCGGTCCTGAGCTGCGACGGCGTGCGGCTCAAGGTCACCGCCTGGCCGACGAGGTCGATGCGCCCGAGCGTCGGGTGGTCCACGCCTTGCGCTATGCCCAGGTGCTTCACCTGCGGATCGGCGAAGGTCTCGTCGATGCGGTAGATCGGGCCGCACGGCACGCCGGCTTGGTTCAGGATGTCGATCCACTCGGCCGAGCTCTTGGTCGCCGTCACTTCCTCCATGATCGCGTTGAGCTTGTCGCGATTCTTGCTCCGCGCTTTGGCGGTGTTGAATTGCGCATCGTCGAGCAGGCTCTTGAGCCCGGCCGCGGTGCAAAAACGCTGGAACATCTCCTGCCCGGCCGAGGCGATGTTGATGTGCCCGTCCTTGGTGCGGAACACGCCCGAGGGGATGTTGGTCGGATGGTTGTTGCCGGCCTGGCCCGGCACCTCCTTGGCCATGAGCCAGCGCGCCGCCTGGAAATCGAGCATGGCGATCTCGGCCGAGAGGAGCGAGCTTTCGACCCACTGCCCCTCGCCCGATTGCTCGCGCTCGAGCAATGCCACGAGAATGCCCATGGCGCAGAAAATGCCGGCGGTGAGGTCGGCGATCGGGATGCCGACCCGGACCGGCCCCTGCCCCGGCAGCCCGGTCACCGACATGAGCCCGCCCATGCCCTGCGCGATCTGATCGACGCCGGGCCGCTCGCGATAGGGGCCGGTCTGGCCGAATCCCGAGATGCTGGCATAGACGAGGCGCTTGTTGACCGGCTTCAGGCTCTCGTAGTCGATGCCGAGGCGGAATTTGACGTCGGGCCGGTAGTTCTCGACGAGAACGTCGGCGTTCCGCACCAGCGCCTTCAGGATCTCGAGCCCCTCCGGCGTCTTTAGATTGAGGGTGATGCTGCGTTTGTTGCGGTGCAAATTCTGGAAATCCGGCCCGTGCCGCTCGCCGCCGAGGCCGCCGTCGCCGCCCACTGCCTCGACCTTGATCACGTCGGCGCCCCAATCGGCGAGCTGGCGCACGCAGGTCGGACCGGCGCGCACGCGTGTCAGATCGACGACCTTGAAGCGGGCGAGGGGGAGGCTGCTCATGCCGCACAATATCCGACCTCGGCCGCATCGGGGCAAGACTCTTGCCGGAACATGCGGCGATGCTTTATCTCATGCGGTGTGAAACACGCACACACTCCTGCTGCATCGCAAAATGAGCAACCACCGACCGCGCCGCCGGTGCCGGCGCGCGAGGTGTGGCGCCTCGTCGGCCCTTGGCTCGGCTATGTCTTTCTTGCATTTGCCGCGGTGCTCGGCCTGTTCACCGCAAGCGGCGCCCCCGACCGGGCCACGTATCTCTCGGGCATGCTCACCTTCGCAATTGCGGTAGTGGTGGTCGCGCTGCGGGCAAAGCGCCAGCTCGACGGTGCGGAGGTGGGATTCCTGCTGCCGATCTCGGTGGCGGGGCCGGATACGCTTGCCGTCACGATCGCCGTGCTGGGCGTACTGGGGCTTGCCGGCGCTGCGCTCGCGGCCTCGGTCGGCGGCGCGCTCTACGGCATCGGGCTTGCGCTCTTCGTTGTGTGCGCTGCACTCATCTTCACCGAGATTAAACGATACTTCGACCGCATCGACAGCGCGGGCTAGCGCGGCATTCTTCCCTCGACCCTATCGCCCGTCCGGATTAGGATTGCGATCGAGGGAGGCGAAACGAGTAGATGGACGTAGAACGTTTCATCCTCGAACACGGCGCGTGGTCCTACCTCGTTACTCTGGTCTGGACGTTCTTCGAGGGAGAGACTTTCGTTCTCCTCGCCGGCTTCGCGGCCGCGCAGGGAGTTTTGAGCGCGCCCATTCTTATTGTCGCGGCATGGCTTGGAAGCTTTGCCGGCGACCAATGCTATTTCTGGATCGGCCGTCATTTCGGCCTGCGCCTGATGGCGCGGCGGCCCGACTGGCGCAAACGCGTCGACCGCGCGCTCGCCTGGCTGAAGCGCTACGATGTCGGCTTCATCCTGAGCTTCCGCTTCATCTATGGCGTGCGCAATTTCTCGTCCTTCGCGCTCGGCATCAGCGGCATCAGCTGGCGCCGCTTCCTTGCGTTCAATTTCCTCGCCGCGTTCATCTGGGCGTGCGCGTTCGTCGGCATCGGCTTTTTGTGCGGCCACGCGCTGGAGCGCATGCTCGGCCACGTCATGCATCAGATGAGCCTCGTCTTGCTGGGCGTCTTCGTCGTCCTTCTGGTCGGGGGACATGTCGCGCATCGCCTGCGCCGCAATCGCAGGCGTCGCGTCGCCGAGGCCGAAACCGCGGTGTCGCGACTTTAGGGGGTCCATCATGACGCACTTCGCAGCACGCAAAGCTTTCGCCGCGACGGCGGCGCTGGTCGTCGCGCTCTCCACCGCCCTTCCCGCTCATGCGGCGCCCTGCTACAAGCCGGCGGACATCGAGGCCGATCAGGCGATCCGCTACCAGACCGAGTTGATGGTGCTGAGCGATACGTGCAACGTCACGTACTATCGCGACTTTACCGTGCGCAATCGCGACACCCTGGTGCAATACCAGCACCAGCTCATCGACTATTTCCGCCGCGACGGCGCGCGCAGCCCCGAGGCGAGCCTCGACAAATTCCTGACGCAGATCGCCAACGAGCTTTCCATGCGCAGCGGCGCCGAACAGCGGCCGGTGATCTGCGCCCGTTCCGCCACGTTCCTGTCGCAGGCTACGAAGTTCGATGGCACCGAGTTCCGCAATTACGCGGCGGAACTCGCGATCGAGCACGAAAAATCATATCGCGTGTGCAAATAGCAGGGCTCAATCCGCGCGCGCGATGACGAGGGCCAAAAGCCCGCCCAGCCCCGCCATCGCAGCCATCGCAAGATAGGCCTCCCCGCCGTAGCGCCCGTAAAGCGCCCCCGCCGCGAGCGAGGCAAGCCCGAACCCCGCGCCGCCGACGATCGCGTTGTATAGCGATTGCGCCGTTCCGGCCGCGCCCCGCGGCACCCGGCGCGCGAGATAATGCATCGCGCCCAGGTGCGTTGCGGCAAAGGAGAGCGCGTGCAACGGCTGCACGAGCGCGAGCGCCGGCGCGGACGTGACGAATGACGTAACGGTCCAGCGGGCGAGCGCGCCGAAGCCGCCCGCCGCCATGAGCGCGCCGGGCCCTGCGCGCCGCATGAGGCGCGCGCCCGCGTAGAACAGCGCCACCTCCGCGACCGCGCCTTCCGCCCAAAGCGCCGCGATCGTCATGTCGGAATGCCCGAGACGCTGCCAGTAGAGCGTACCGAAGGCGTAATAGACGGCATGGCTCGACTGCACGAGCATCGCCGCCGCGATGAAGACTGCGTTCCGCCCCGTGAGAAGCGCGCGCCAGGGTGCGCGGGGACCGGCCTCTGCCGCGCCCACGCCGCGCGGCAGCAGCGCGCAGGTGAGCGCGATGAAGATGGCGACGGCGATCATCAGCCCGAGCACCCACTCGCTCGACCGCCCCGTGAGCATGCGTCCTCCGGCGAGCGTCGCGGCGATGAAGGCGACCGTTCCCCAAAGCCGCACGCGGCCGTAATCGACCCCGCCGCCCGCGCCCAGCGCGAGCGTCGTCGCATCGGCCAGGGGCAGCAGCGCCGCCGAGGCGGCGGCCGCGAGAAGGCTCGGCGCGAGGATCGCAGCAAAGCTCCGCGCCGGCACGCAGAACGCATATCCCGCCGCGGCAACGGCGCCGAGCAGCACCATGAAGCGGCGCCGATCGCGTGCCCGGTCGGCCATGACGCCGAGCATTGGATTGGCCGCGACCTTCACCCACTGGCTGAGCGCGAGGAGAGCGCCGATCTCGGCCGCGCCGAGGCCGCGCCCGGCAAGCCATACCGGCCAGAACGGCAATTGCACGCCGACCGCGAGAAAATACCCGGCATAGAACAGCGCAAGGCGGAAGGACGGGGTCACGCCTCGTCTACTACCGGGATTTCGCGGTTCGTGCTACGCGCACCACCATGTTCGATCCCGGCGCGCTCTCCGCCTTTGCCTCGGTCGTCGTCATCGACGTGGCGCTTGCCGGCGACAATGCGATCGCGGTGGCGATGGCCGCGGCGGCGCTGCCGGCGCGCGAGCGCAGGCGCGTCATCCTTGCCGGCACGGCCGCGGCGACGCTCTTCCGCATCGCGCTCGCGACGGTGGCGATGCGGCTTCTCGCCATCATCGGCCTGACCCTCGCCGGCGGCATCCTGCTGCTGTTCGTCGCCTGGAAGCTCTACCGAGAGCTGCGGCTTGAGCGCTCTCGGGAGGCGGCCCCGCACGCGGCGCGCGGCAAAAGCTTTGGCGCGGCGCTCCTCCAAGTGCTGGCGGCCGACATCTCCATGTCGCTCGACAACGTGCTCGCGGTCGCGGGCGCGGCGCGCGACCATTTCGCCGTGCTCGCCGCGGGCCTCGTCCTCTCGGTCGCATTGATGGGCGCGGCAGCCGGGTTTTTGGCCAGGCTGATGGAGCGTTACCGTTGGATAAGCTGGATCGGGCTCGCGGCCGTCACGCTGGTCGCGCTCCGCCTCATATGGGACGGGACGGCGGAGCTGGCGGCGCTCGGCGGTTGAAGAGCGGCGCGTCGACCCCACCGCGCTGGCGAGCATGGAGCATCGGGGCGCGCTCTGCGTTCTGCGCGGGCATAGAGAAACAGAAAAAGGGGGAGGCGCGTGCGATGTGGCGTCCGGTGACGGAAGAGGAACTGCAGCTTTATGTCGATGGGCGCCTGCCGCACGCGCGGGACGACGCCATCGAGGCTCATCTCGACGCCAACCCCCGGGACGCGACGCGGATCGAGGCCTATTGCCGCCAGAACGCGCTGCTGCGCGCGCTTGCGGACGCGATCGCAGCCGAGCTTCCGCGCGCCGGCGAGGAGCGCCTGCGCCGCATCGTCGAACAGCACATGGCGCGCATCAAGCGACGGCGCCGCACCGGCGCGGTCGCGGCGGCGCTGGTCATCGCCGCCATGCTCGGCGTCGCCGGCATCGAGGTGATCCATACGTCGAAAGGCGGACCGGTCATCGCCGGATCGGCAACGGACCGCGCGAGCCCGGGCGGCGTGCATCCCGTCGCCGCGGTTTCCGGCAAGGGGGATTGAGCTTCAGCCGGGGTTTGCCTTCACGGTTTCGGCGAACTGGGTGTTGTAGAGATCGGCGAACGCGCCGCGCTCGACGAGCGCGCACCTGCAGCAGCGCCCAGGAAAAGCGCCCGCGATAGGGCCACAGATAAGGCAGCAGCTTTTCGCGAGATAGGGCATCGCCGCGTCAGGCGGCCTTCGCCTCGCGCGCGCGCGCCGAGGCGGAACGCGAAGGTTCGAGTGGCGAGAGTTCCGCGCGCTGCGCCACCGTCTCGATGATGCGGTGCATGAGGCCGCCGAACTCGATGGTGCGCAACGAAATGCTGACGCCGTGCGCAAGGCCCAAAAGCCCGACGACGATGCCGAGCCCCGGCGAATGGAGGATGAGCGCCACCGCCGCGACGAGCGCATAGGCGCGCAGCACGAAAGCCGCGAACCGCGACAGCCGCATGGCGCAGCGCACGCGCAGCAGCCGCTTCGCACCGCCGTGATTCTCGGTGCAGACGAGAACGAGGGCGCGGCTCCACAGGCCCCGCGCGATCTTCAGATCCCACTCGTCCCAGCCCTGGTCCACCACCACGAAGTATTTTTGCGGCACGAGAAAGCGCATGAGGCCGCCCAGAAGCGCCTCCTTGTCGTCGCCCGCATCGCTCCAATAGGAGAGATAGAACGCGCGCTCCTTCCACGAGATGCGCGCCTTCTGGATGGGCGGCTCGAGCGCCGTGGTGCTTTCCGGCGCGCGCGTCTCCTTGATGCGCCACTTGATGCGCTCGAAGCCGCGCAGGATCGGCCCGAGATAAATGAGGAGCGCCACCAATGCGCGCGCCTTGACGCCGCGAAAGCGCTTGTCGATGGGCGCCCGCAAGGCGCCGTTGATGCAGATGACCCAGGTGATGAGAAGCGGCGCCGCCATGAGCCAGGCCCAGCCGCCGGCGATAATGGCGACGAGCGCCAGAACGATCGCGACCACGTTCCATTCGAAGGTCAGCGGCAGGAACGCCGCGAGCGAGGACGACGGCTCGTAGAGCGTCTGGAACAAGCCGCGGCCGAACACGCCCGAATAGATCAGCGGCCGGCGCGACAGCAGCAGCGAGGTCGAGAGATCGCCATAGATGCGGCCGAGCCACTTCGCCTGGCCGAACAGGTTGAAGCGGAACGGATGCTTCGAATAGACGAGCGCCTCGGCCTTGCCGTAGCCGCGCTGCTGGCCGATATAGGCCGCGACCGTGTTGCGGCGGAAATGCCAGACGATGGCCGCCGGGCTGAAGCCGATCGTGTAGCCCGCGTCCTGGAGCCGCCAGCAGATGTCGACATCGTCGCCCGCGGCGCGATAGACCGGATCGAACCCGCCCAACCGCAACAGCACGGAGCGCCTAAACGCCATGTTGCAGCCGGCGATGTGCTCGGCCACGTCGTCGCTCAGCAGGACATGGGTCGGCCCGCCCGGCGAAACCGCGACCGCCGCCGGCACGAGGCTGTCCTCGGGCGGCGGAAAATTCGGGCCGCCGCAGGCGACGAGATCGGACGTCTCCATCTTGGCGACGAGATATGTCAGCCAGTCGGGATCGGCGACGCAGTCGCTGTCGGTATAGGCCACGATCTCGCCGGTGGCCGCCTCGGCGCCGACATTGCGCGCGACCGAAAGCCCCTTGTTCGGCTGGCTGACGATGCGGCAGTAGCCGAATTTCTCGGAGATCTCGAGCGTCCTGTCCTTCGACCCGTCATTGACGACGATCACCTCGTAGTCCGGGTAGTTCAAATGCTCGAGCGAGGCGAGGCACGGCTCCATCGTGCGCTCGGCGTTGTAGGCGCACACCACGACCGAGACGCGCGGCGTGCGCGGCAGGCGCGGCGGGATCGGCCCGTCGTAGCGCTCCTGCACCGCGGCAAACGCCGGCTTCGGGCGGCGCGCGCGATCGACGACGCCGAAGGCCCAGTCCTCGACCGCGTGGCCGCCGGTGAACCACTCGTCGGTCCAGGCGAAGACGAAGGTCCCGGCCGCGCCCATCTCGAACGCCGTGCGGATCTGCCACGACAGGATGCGCGCCTGCTCGGCCTCGCCCTCGCGCATCGAATCGATGCCGAACTCGGTAAGGACGAGCGGCCGGTCGACCGCGAGATTGTGAAGGCGCGAGAGATAGCGCCGGAACGCCGCCTCCTGGTGGAGATAGACGTTGAAGCACAGGAAATCCGTGAAATCGACCGTAAGATATTCGGTCGAGGGGAAATTGGCATAGGAGACGAGCCGATCGGGATCGGCCTCCTTCACCATGCCGAAGAGCCGCTTCAGGAAGGCGCGCACGCGCTCGGCGCCGTGCCAGCGCACCATGTCGGGCGGGATCTCGTTGCCGATGAGATAGGCCAGGATCGCGCGGTGCCGATCGAGCCCGCGGACCGCGTCGACGACGGTGCGCATGATCTCGCGCTGGACCGCGCTGTCGTCGAGGAACGTGACGTGCTGCGCCCAGGGAATGCCGACGAGAACGCGCAAGCCCGCCGCCGCCGCCTCGTCGAGGAGCCAGAGCGGCGGCACGGTGAAGATGCGGAGCGTGTTGGCGCCCAGTTCGCGCATCATTGCGAAATCGCGCTTCACGGTCTCGCGCGCGGGGAACTGGGCGCCGTGCGGACCCGGGCCGAACGGCCCGTAGGTCACGCCCCTGACGAAGAATTTTTGCTCGCCGACGAAGAAAAATTTTCCGCGCACCTGCACCGGCGCAGCTTCGAGCGCTGCCGGCGCGTCCTGCGCCGCGGTTGCGATATCGGCAGGCACCATACTCAACGAACTCCTTCGTCTCCGGGCTTAATGCCGTCTCAGCCAGGCCCAGGCGCTGGCGATGATGTCGTCCAGTCCCGAAAGCCTGGGCGTCCAGCCGAGCGTTGCCTTCGCCTTGCGCGCGTCGGCCACGAGCGTCGGCGGGTCGCCGGGACGGCGCGCCGTCTCGCGCCGCGCGATGGTGCGGCCGGTGACGCGCTCGGCGGCATCGATCACAGCGCGCACCGAGTGTCCTTCGCCCGTGCCGAGATTGAGCGCGAGGCTGCCGCCGCCCTTCAGGAGATGGGCGAGCGCCAGCACATGGGCGTCGGCCAGATCCTGGACGTGGATGTAGTCGCGGATGGCGCTGCCGTCTTGCGTCGGGTAATCGGTGCCGTAGATGTCGATGGCGGCGCGGCGTCCCTGCGCCGTCAACAGCACGAGCGGGATGAGGTGGGTCTCGGGATCGTGGTCCTCGCCGATCTCGCCCTCGGGATCGGCGCCCGCCGCGTTGAAGTAGCGCAGCGCCGCATGCGTCAACCCGCGCGCGGGGCCGAGCCAGTGCAGCATGCGCTCGATCATGAGCTTCGATTCGCCGTAGGGGTTGACCGGGCGCTGCGGCGCGTCCTCGGCGATCGGCATCTTGTCCGGCAGGCCATAGGTCGCGCAGGTCGAGGAAAAGACCATATGCCGCACGCCCGCCTCGCCCATCGCCTCGAGCAGCGTGAGGCTGTTCGCGACGTTGTTGCGGAAATAAAGCTCGGGCTCGCTCACCGATTCGCCGACATAGGCAAAGGCTGCGAAATGCATCACTGCCGCGACCTTGTGGCGGCGCAGGGCATCGACGAGGAGCGCGCGGTCGGCCAAATCGCCCTCGACGAGCGGCCCCCAGCGCACGGCCGCCCGGTGGCCGCGGCCGAGATTGTCGTAGGTGACGGGCTCGTATCCGGCGCGGGCCAGCGCCTTGGCGGCGTGGCTGCCGATATAGCCGGCCCCCCCGGTAACGAGAATGGGTGTCGTCATGGCGATCCGATGGACGGCGGAATAACGGCTGAAGGGGCCGCCCGCTTCCCTCTACGACGAAGCCGCAGGCGAGGCAAGTTTTGCCCGGGCCGCGCTTGACCCTCGCGGCGATCCCAGACTAGGGTTGCCTCGTCCTGCCGGCCCGTGCGCCTCCCGAAGATTTGCGGCGTAACCGCATTCGTTAACTGGCCGTCATAGAGGCGTGGCGGAATATTCGGCGCGCGCCGCCGTTTTGTCTCGCTGACGGAGAGAATTCATGCGCATTGCGGTGATCGGCACCGGTTATGTCGGGCTCGTTTCGGGCGCCTGCTTCTCCGAGTTCGGGGTGGACGTCACCTGCGTCGACAACGACGCCGCCAAGATCGCCCGCCTCGCAAAAGGCGAGATGCCGATCTACGAGCCGGGACTCGACCAGTTGGTGGCCACCAACGAGGCCGCCGGACGGCTCAAATTCACCACCGACCTTGCCGCCGCGGTGAAGGATGCCGACGCCGTCTTCATCGCCGTCGGCACGCCGTCGCGGCGCGGCGACGGCCATGCCGACCTCAGCTATGTGTTCGCCGCCGCCGAGGAGATCGCCGCTTCGCTTTCGGGCTACACCGTCGTCGTCACGAAATCGACCGTGCCGGTCGGCACCGGCCGGAAAGTAGCGGAGATCGTGCGCAAGAGGCGCCCGGACGCGCAGTTCGACGTGGCGTCCAACCCCGAATTCCTGCGCGAAGGCTCGGCGATCCAGGATTTCATGCGGCCCGACCGCGTCGTCATCGGCGCCGAAAGCGAGCGGGCGCGCGCCGCCATGCGCGAGCTGTACCGGCCGCTCTACCTGATCGAGACGCCGATCCTGTTCACCTCGCTCGAGACCGCCGAACTCATCAAGTACGCCGCCAACAGTTTCCTGGCGACGAAGATCGCCTTCATCAACGAGGTCGCCGATTTGTGCGAGAAGGTCGGCGCCGACGTGCAGGACGTGGCGCGCGGCATCGGATTGGACGGCCGCATCGGCCGGAAGTTCCTGCACGCCGGGCCGGGCTTTGGCGGCTCGTGCTTCCCCAAGGATTGCCTGGCGCTGGTGCGCACGGCGCAGGAGGCGGGCGCGCCCTTGCGCATCGTCGAGACGGTGGTCTCGGGCAACGACCGGCGCAAGGACCGCATGGCAGAGCGCGTCGTCGCCGCGCTTGGCGGCAGCGTCAAGGACAAGACCGTCGCCTGCCTCGGCCTCACCTTCAAGCCGAACACCGACGACATGCGCGACAGCCCGAGCCTCGCCATCCTGCCGGCGCTCGTCGCCGCGGGCGCCACCGTGCGCGCCTTCGATCCCGAAGGCATGAACGAGGCGCGAAAACTCCTCCACGGCGTCGCCTTCTGCGCGAGCGCCTACGAAGCGATGGCGGGCGCGCACGCGCTCGTCATCATCACGGAATGGAACGAGTTCCGCGCGCTCGACCTCGCGCGCGTCAGGACGCTCCTCAAGACGCCGACGATCGTCGACCTGCGCAACATCTACAAGCCGGCCGACATGGCCGAGGCGGGATTCTGCTATTTCAGCATCGGCCGCGATTCGGCTGCGCCGCAACGCGCGCCGCAGCTTGCATCCGGCAGAGGGTAGGGATGACATGAGTTCCACGAGAAAGCGCATCCTCGTCACCGGCGGCGCCGGATTTTTGGGCTCGCACCTGTGCGAACGGCTCGTCGCCCAGGGCCTGGACGTGCTGTGCGTCGACAATTACTTCACCGGGCGCAAGGACAATGTCGCGCATCTTCTGAGCTGCCCGCAGTTCGAGGCGCTGCGGCACGACATCTGCTTCCCGCTCTATGTCGAGGTCGACGAGATCTACAACCTCGCCTGCCCCGCCTCGCCCATTCACTACCAGCACGATCCCGTGCAGACGACCAAGACCAGCGTGTCGGGCGCGATCAACATGCTGGGACTGGCAAAGCGCCTTCATGCAAAAATCTTTCAGGCCTCGACCTCCGAGGTTTATGGCGACCCGTCGGTCCACCCGCAGCGCGAGGAGTACCGCGGCAACGTCAATCCGATCGGCCCGCGCGCCTGCTACGACGAGGGCAAGCGCTGCGCCGAGACGCTGTTCTTCGACTATTTCCGCCAGCACAAGCTGCGCATCCGCGTCGCCCGCATCTTCAACACCTACGGGCCGCGCATGCACCCGAACGACGGCAGGGTCGTGTCGAACTTCATCGTCCAGGCCTTGAAGGGCGAGCCGATCACGATCTACGGCGACGGGCAGCAGACGCGCGCCTTCTGCTATGTCGACGATCTGATCGAAGGTTTCGTGCGCCTCATGGCCGCGCCCGATGAGGTCACTGGCCCCATCAATCTCGGCAATCCGGTCGAGACCACCGTCGGCGAGCTCGCGCGGACGATCATCGGTCTCATCGGATCCCGCTCGAAGATCGAGCATTGCCCGCTGCCCGTGGACGATCCGGTGCAGCGCTGCCCCGACATTTCGCGCGCCCGCAATCTTCTCTCCTGGGAGCCGCATGTGCCGCTCGAGACCGGCCTCAAGAAGACGATCGCCTATTTCGACCGTCTCCTGACCGAGCGCGGCGACAAGCTCACCGCCCTCCCCGCGGGCGTTTAGCTCCCGCCCCGCCGCCGCTTCGCGCGGGGAGCGGCCACGCCCGGCACCTTGGCCGCGGCGAGCGCGCTGGCTTGGCGCTCGCCCAGGCGCTCTGCGTCGAAATCGTCGATCAGCTCGTGGAACAGGCGGTGCCAGTTGACCTCGGCCTTCAGATGCATGAAGACCGAGCCGAGCCCCACCGCGGCGCGGTCCATGAACACGAATTCGCGCGGCGGCTGCACGCCGCCCAAACGGCGCAACTCGCGGTGCACGTGCTCGGCGATCTCGCGCCCGGTCGTGCTCGTCGCGATCTCCTGGATGCGGCGCTTGCGGTCTTCCAGGAGCGGCGCATAGACATAGCGCGCCCAGCGGTTCAGCACGTCGATCACCTCGCGCGAGAGCTTCTTGAAGCCCCAACTTTCGTAGGCCTGCACCGCGAGCGCCTCGTCGTCCGTGTCGAGCGCGCGGTAGAGATCGATCACGCCCTTGACGAAGGCCGGCTCGAAAACGCGGATGCAGCCGAAATCCAAAAGGTTGATGCCGAGATCGGGCCGCACCGTGTAGTTGCCGAGATGCGGGTCGCCGTGGATGACGCCGTAGCAGTAAAGCGGCACGTACCAGGCGCGGAACATGTTGCGCGCGATCGTGTTGCGCTCGGCCAGGGGCGCCTTCGCCGCCTCGAGAAACGGCCTTCCCTCGAGCCACGTCATGGTGAGGAGGCGCTTCGTCGAAAGCTCCGGCACCGGCTCCGGCACCGCGACCGACGGCTCGTCCTTCAGCATGATGCGATAGAGCCGCAGGTGCGCGAGTTCGCGCGCGTAGTCGAGCTCCTCGCGCAGGCGGTCGGCGACCTCGGCATGGATCTCGTCGGTGGCGACGGCGCGGTCGTAGCGCTCGTAGAGCGACAGAACGAGTTTGAGCTGCCCCAGGTCCGCCTCGACCGCGGACGCCATGTCGGGATATTGCAGCTTGCACGCGAGGAGCCGCCCGTCCCGTCCGACCGCGCGATGCACCTGGCCGAGCGATGCGGCGCGCGCCGCCTCGTGCTCGAAGCTGCGGTATTTCCGCTCCCACTCGGGCCCAAGCTCGCCCGCCATGCGGCGCTTGACGAAGTTCCAGCCCATCGGCGGCGCGTTCGCTTGCAGGCTCACCAGCTCGTCGGCGTATTCCTGCGGCAGCGCATTGGGGATGGTGGCGAGGAGCTGCGCCACCTTCATGAGCGGCCCCTTGATGCCGCCCAAGGCCGCCTTCAAATCGGCCGCATCGCGCGGGCGGTCCACGCTCATGCCGAGATAGCGCTCGCCCGCGAGTCTGGCCGCGAGCCCGCCCATCGCGGTCGAGACGCGGACATAGCGCCGCATGCGCCCCGCGATGTTGTCCTCTTCGGCCAAGGGATCAGCCCATCGCTTCGAGCTCGGCGATGAAGCCCTCGATCACCGCAAGGCCCTTCTTCCAGAATGCAGGGTCGGACGCGTCGAGCCCGAACGGCGCCAACAGCTCCTTGTGCCGCTTGCTGCCGCCGGCGCGCAGCATGTCGAGATATTTCTCCGCGAAACCCTGGTGCGCGCCCTGATAGACGGCGTAGAGCGAGTTCACGAGACAGTCGCCGAAGGCATAGGCATAGACATAGAACGGCGTATGGATGAAGTGCGGGATGTAGGTCCAGTACCAGCGGTATTCGTCCTCGAAGCCGATCGCGGGCCCGAGGCTTTCGCGCTGCACCTCGAGCCAGACGGCGGAGATCCGCTCGGGCGTAAGCTCGCCGGCGCGGCGCTCGTCATGGACGCGGGTCTCGAACGTCACGAAGGCGATCTGGCGCACGACCGTGTTGATCATGTCCTCGACTTTTTGCGCCAGCATCGCCTTCCTGCGCTTCCCCTCGGTCTCGCGCGCGAGCATGGCGCGGAAGGTCAGCATCTCGCCGAAGACCGAGGCGGTCTCGGCCAGGGTCAGCGGCGTGTCGGCCATGAGCGCGCCCTGCGGTCCTGCCAGCACCTGGTGCACGCCGTGCCCCAACTCGTGCGCAAGCGTCATCACGTCGCGCGCGCGGCCGAGATAGTTGAGGAGGATATAGGGATGCGCGCTCGGCACCGTCGGATGCGCGAAGGCGCCCGAAGCCTTGCCGGCCCGCACCGGCGCGTCGATCCACGGATGCTCGAAAAAGCGCCGGCCGATCGCCGCCATGTCGGGCGAGAAGGCGCCATAGGCGTCGAGCACGAGGCGCTGCGCTTCCGGCCACGGAATCGTAACGTCCTCCTCGTCGGGCAGCGGCGCGTTGCGGTCCCAATAGGGCAAAATTTCGACCCCGAACCATCGCGCTTTCAGCCGGTAATAGCGGTGCGACAGGCGCGGATAGGCATCGCGCACGGCGGATACCAGCGCGTCCACGACCGCGTCCTCGACGAAATTGGCGAGGTTGCGCGACGAGATCGGGCGCGCAAAACCGCGCCAGCGGTCCTCGATCTCCTTGTCCTTGGCGAGCGTGTTGGTGACGAGCGAGAACAGCCGCGCGTTCTGGCCGAGGACCGAGCCCACCTCCTTCGCCGCCGCCTTGCGCAGCGCGGGTTTTGGGTCGGAGAACAGGTTCAAGGCCTCGGCGCTGGTGAGCTTCTTGCCGCCCACCCGAAAACGCAGCGCCGCTTCGGTCTCGTCGAACAGCCGGACCCAGGCGGCGCGCCCGGCGACCGATTTCTCGTGCAGGATGCGCTCGAGCTCGTCGGCAAGCTGGTGCGGCCGGAACGCGCGCACGTCCCGGAGCCACGGCGCGTAGTGCCCAAGCTCGGGCGCGGCGAGTTTTTCGTCCAGAACCTGGTCGTCGATGCGATTGAGTTCGAGCGTGAAGAACAAAAGCTCGGTCTCGATCGCGTTCACGCGCTCGTGCGTCGTCTGATAGAAGCGGCCGATCTCGGGATCGCTCATGTCGCCGGAGTGCACGAGCCCGGCGTAGCTCATGACCCGGCCCAAGCGCTCCTGGAGCGTCTCATATTGGGCGATGGCCGTGCCGAGCTCCGCCCCGGAAAGCGCCGCAAGCTTGCCCTCGTACTGCGCGCGAAAGGCTTTCGCCTCGGCCTCGCCCGCGTCGAGGTCGCGCGTGAGCTCCAGGCTGTCGCGGCCGGGATAGAGGTCGGACAGATTCCACTGCGGCAGTTTGCCGAGCGCCCGCCGCCGCTTCGCCGTCCCATCCGCCATCGCGCCCCTCGCCCCGTCCTTGGTTAATCCCAGCATACAGGCAACGGGAAATTGACGCCAAGCCGCGCGCCCTGTATTCCGATGCGTGAGGAAACGCCTTTGGACTGCAGAACCTGTCCCAATCTCGTCGTCCTGTTTTTCGAGCAGGCGAAACGGCAAGGTGAGCGCCCCTTCCTGTGGGTCAAGGAGGGCGAGACCTGGCGCGCGACCAGTTGGACCGAAACGCGGCGCCAGGTCGCGGCGCTGGCGCGGGGCCTGCGCAAGCTCGGCCTCGAGCGCGGCGACCGCGTGGCGCTCGTTGCCGAGAATCGGCCGGAATGGGTGATCGCCGATCTCGCCATCCTGGCCGCGGGCGGCGTCACCGTGCCGGCCTACACCACGAATACGTCGGACGACCATCGCCACGTCCTGTCGAACAGCGGCGCGCGCTACGTCATCGTCTCGACCGCCGCGCTGGCGCAGCGGCTGCTGCCGGCGATCGAGCAGGTCTCGTCCGTCGAGGGCGTGATTGCGATCGAGCATCCCGAGCCGGGACAGCTGTCGCGCGCCGAGCTGCATCTCTGGCACGAGGTCATGGCGCAGGGCGCGGGCCCGGTCGAAGAGGTCGAGGGCTGGGCGCGCGAGATCCATCGCAGCGACGTCGCCTGCCTCATCCACACCTCCGGCACCGGCGGATTGCCCAAGGCCGTGATGACGACGCATGGCAACATCCTCGCCAACTGCCACGGCGCGGTGCGGCTCCTCGAGACGATCGGGCTCGGCGACGAGGTTTTCCTGTCGTTCCTGCCGCTGTCGCACTCTTACGAGCACACCGGCGGCATGTTCTTTCCGATCGCGCTCGGCGCGCAGATCTATTTCGCCGAGAAGGTCGAGACGCTCGCCTCCAACATGCTCGAGGTGCGCCCGACCATCATGACCGCCGTGCCGCGGCTCTACGAGACGATGCACCAGCGCATCCTGCGCCAGATGGAGCGCGAGGGCGGATTGAAGGCGAAGCTGTTCTTCGCCGCGCTGCGCATCGGCCGCAAGCGCATCGAGGATTCGCGCAGCCTCACGCTCGGCGAGCGTGTGCTCGACACGCTGCTCGACCGGCTGGTGCGCAAGAAGGTGATGGGGCGGTTCGGCGGCCGCTTGAAGGCGCTCGTCTCGGGCGGCGCCCCGCTCAATCCCGAGATCGGCATGTTCTTCCTGGCCTTGGGCGTGCCGCTCCTCCAGGGCTATGGCCAGACCGAAGCCTCGCCGGTGGTGAGCGCCAATCCGCCCAACCGCATCAAGATCGACACGGTCGGACCGCCCTTGGATGGCGTCGAGATCAAGATCGCCGAGGACGGCGAGATCCTGGTGCGCGGCGAAGCGGTGATGAAGGGCTACTGGAACGATCCCGAGGCGACCAGGCGCACGATCGAGGACGGCTGGCTCCACACCGGCGACATCGGCCGGCGCGACAAGGACGGCTATATCGTCATCACCGACAGGAAGCGCGACTTCATCAAGAATTCGGGCGGCGACATGATCTCGCCGGCGCGCGTCGAGGGCGAGCTCGTGCTGCAGCCCGAGATCGGCCAGGCGATGGTGTTCGGCGACCGCCGCCCCTATCTCGTCGCCGTGGTCGTGCCGCGCCAGGAATTCGTCGATCACTTCACGCGCGAGCGGCGCGGCGCCACTGACGGCATGGCGCTCGACGCGGCGCTGCACAAGGCGATAGGCGCCGCGGTCGACCGCGTCAATGCCGCGCTCCCCATGGCCGAGCGCATCCGCCGCTTCGTCGTCGCGCGCGAGCCGTTCAGCATCCAGAACGGCCTCATGACGCCGACCCTCAAGATCAAGCGCCACGCCATCCGCGACGTCTATGGCGATGCGCTGGCACTGCTCTACGAGGCGAAGGCTTAAGGCGCCAATAAGCCTCTCGTCTCCCCGCTTTCGCGGGGACGACGGGTTTGGTTCACTACTGCCTTCGGATCGCCTGCGCCTTCTGCACGAGATCGGCGGGCGTCGCCATCAGCGTGCGCACGCGCTCGCCCAACTCGTCGCCGCTCATCAATTCGGGGACAAGGCCGATTTTCTGCGCGTCGGCGCGGAAATCGGGATCGTCGAGCGTCGCGGCGAAAGCCTGGCGCAGCACCGCGACGCGGTCGGCGGGAACGTCGGGCGTCGTGAGGATCGAGCGGCCGATCACGTTGGGCGCAGTGAAGAGGCCGAGGATGGCCTTCCCTTCCGCGGTCGGCGCAAGCTCGGTGCCGAGCGGCACGTCGGGCGCCAGCCGCGGATGCCGGTCCGCCATGAAGAACAGAAGGTTGACGAGTTTCTTTTCGAGCCACTCGGCATTGCGGAATTTTAAGTCCGACCACAGCGCGTAGCCGCCATCGACCTCGCCGCGCTCGACCGCAAGCGCCACATCGTTCGAGCCGCGATAGCCCAGCACCATCTTGAAATGCGCGCCCGCATAGGCGTTGAGCGCGCGCGGCGGATCGACCGTGTCGCCCGACCCGCTCGATCCGATCGTCGTCTCGCGATGCTGCGCGTCGGCGAAATTCCTGGTGGGCGAGCTATGCCAGGTGAAGAAGATCGTCTCGACCGGCGTGATCCGGCCGATCCAGATGAACCGGCGCACGTCGTACTGGATGCCCTCGACGCCGAACAGCTGGTCGGTCGCGACGCTCTGCGCGGTAATGGCGATCGCCGTGCCGTCCTTCGGCGCCACGCGATACATGTAATTGGCCGCTGCAATTCCGCCCGCGCCCGGCATGTTGACCGCCACGACCGTCGGATTGCCGGGGATGTGCTTGCCCAAATGCGCCGCCACGGCGCGGCCGTACAGGTCATAGGTGCCGCCGACGCCGAAGCCCACATAAAGATTGACCGTCCGCCCGCGATAGAAATCCTGGGCTTTGGCGGCGCCGATCGACAGCGCAAGCGCTGCGAGAAGGACGAGCGCGCGGGCGATGTGAATTGGCTTCACGCCGCCTCGCCGGGCGGCAGCGGATCGGCTTGGTGCAGCACTTCGCGCCGGTAGATCTCGGTGATGCAGTCCCAGCGCGTCCGGACCGCCGTCTCGGCCACTTCGAGCGCGCGCTTTGCCGTCGCCTCGTTGTTGACGAGCTTCGCCACGAGGTCGATCTGCCGGCTCGAATGGTCGGCGTCGGCGATGTAATGCTCGGCGAAGAACTCGATCGTCGGATGGTCGAGCTCGAAGCCGTGATATTTCTTGAAGGCGGGCAGCATGCGCTCGCCGTTCAAGGCGGGCTGCTGTCCTTCCTGCGTCGATTGCATCGCGACCACCACGCCGAACGTCTCGTCGCGCACGGTGGTGATGTAGAAGTACGAGCGCGCGCGCCATGTCGTAAGCTGCCGCGTGCGCTTGATCTCGTCGTCGGCGAGTCCTGCTGCGCGGCAGAAGCGAAAGATCATCTCCATGTGATCGTGCGCAACCCTGCCTTCGCCGGGCCCGGCCATGATGCCCTCTTCCTCGGCGAGGTTCTCGAGGATGAAGCGCCTCGCCTCGCCCTCGTTGGCGCGATAGTAGGCGATGCCTTGCACCGGCAGCACGCGGCGCACGTGCTGGTAATGCTGCACCATCATCGCCGCGACCGGCCCAAGCCCGAATTTCCCGGCGGCGAAGTCGAGAAAGAACGGATGGTTCTTGGTGTGCCACTTCTCGCGGATCGCGACCACTTTTTCCGCCGTCTCGCGCCCGATGCTGCCTGCCATGACGCTTCTCCCTGTTGCCGCCCGAGTGTAATCCGCCGGCATCGCCCCGTCATCGCCGCGCTTGCCAAGGGGGGCGCGCCCGTAATAGTTTCATTGGTAACAAAACAAATCCGACGGGGAGGACGGAAATGAGGAAGACACTGCCCATTCCGGGCGCGCTCGCACTTCTTCTCGCGGCGGCGCTGCCGGCGCGGGCCGCGGGCCCTTACGTCATCGACGTGATGTTGCCGCTGACGGGCGGTGCGGCCTTTCTCGGCAAGGGCGAACAGCAGTCGCTCGAGCTGGTCGAGAAGGTGATCAACGACACCGGCGGCATCAAGGACGAAAAACTCGAACTCGTGTTCCACGACGACCAGTCGAATCCGCAGATCTCGGTGCAGCTGACGAACGGCCTCATCGCCAAGAAGCCGGCGGTGATCCTGGGCTCGTCGCTGGTCGCGAGCTGCCGCGCCATGGCGCCCCTGATGGCGAACGGGCCGGTCGAATACTGCTTCTCGCCCGGCATCCATCCCGAGAAGGGCTATGTCTTCAGCGCCAGCATCTCGACGCTCGACCTGATCGCCGCCTCGGTGCGCTATCTCCGGCTCAAGGGGTGGACGCGGCTCGCCCTCATGTTCAGCAGCGACGCCACCGGGCAGGACGCCGAGAACGGCGTCAAGGCCGCGCTCGCGCTGCCCGAGAACAAGGATATGCAGGTCGTCGCCACCGTGCATTTCGGCATTACCGACGTGAGCGTCGCGGCGCAGCTCGAGACCGTCAAGGCGGCCAATCCCCAGGCCTTCATCGCCTGGAGCACCGGCACGCCGATCGGGACGATCTTCCAGGGCATCGTGCAGGCCGGGCTCGACGTGCCGGTGGTCACGACCGCGGGCAACATGACCTACGCGCAGATGAAGCAGTACGCCTCGTTCCTGCCGAAGGAGCTGCTGATCGCAGCGCCGCGTTGGGTGGAGAAGGACCAGAGCCGGCTGCCGCCCGGCGTGGCCGCCGCGCACAAGGTTTATTTCGGCGCCTTCGCCAAGGCCGGCATCAGGCCCGACCAGTCCAACGACCTGGCGTGGGACGCGGCGATGACGACGATCGCGGCGCTGCGCAAGTTCGGGCCCGGCGCCACGGCCGAGCAGGTGCGCGATTTCATCGCCGGGCAGAAGGACCTGCCGGGCGTTGACGGCATCTATGACTTCGTCAAGGTGCCGCAGCGCGGCCTCGACATCAGCGACGGCGTGGTGACGCGCTGGAGCCCAAAGGCCGACACCTGGGAGCCCGTGAGCAAGGCCGGCGGCGCGCCGCTCTAGGTTACGGGCTCACACGCGGCATGAAGCCGGGCCGATGCCAAGCCCAGCCAAATTCCGCCTTGTGGACCCAACTCGGACGTGCGGCGCCTGAACGGGCCCATAATTTCCGGGATATTGTTGAGACTACACCATCTCAAGCCGACCGAAGACCGCCGCCTTCACGACATCGAGCACAAAGGCCAGCACGATCGCGGTGACGAAGCTCCCCGCGACGATCGAAGCCGGCAACGGTGCCATGAGCACCCCGCGAATGGCCAATGTCGGAATGATCAGGACATCCGCAACGGACGACAGGACGACGATGAGGCTCGGGCGGGACGACCAGAGTCGCCGGCGCTCGCGCACCACGTAGAAGACCGCCTGGCCGTTGAACACCAGCGTGACCAGCGTCAGCGTTTGCAAGGCTTCGATGGAAAGCCCAAACCGATACTTTCCGATCGCCAGCACGCCGGCGCAGAAGGCGAGATCGCACAGTCCCAGGATCGCGCCCGCAACCGTCAGGCTGCCGATCCGCCACGCGTTCGGCAGGGGAGAAGGCTCCACGTTGTCGGTCGTGGAGGACATGGCGAGGAAATCGCCCGTGATCATCGACAGCACCATCAGCATGGGCGTCAGGATCGCGTGTCCGGTCATGATCAGGCCGATCGTGAGAAAAAGGACCTGCCGGACCTTGTTCACGAGCGAGCGCAGCGTATAGGTCAGGATGCGTTGGAACGTCACCCGGCCTTCGCGCACGGAGGCGACGATTCCGGCAAGTCCCGGTTCGGTGAGGACGATCCCCGCCGCTGATTTCGCGACGTTGGTTGCGGTCGACACGGCGATGCCGATCTGGGCCTGGCGCAGCGCCGGCGCGTCGTTGGCGCCGTCGCCGCACATGCCGACCGTGTGGCCCGCGCGCTGGAACGCCTTGACCAGACGGAACTTGTCTTCCGGAAACGCACCCGCGAACACCGCGAACTCGTCGGCCCGGACGTTGTCGCGGATCGGACCGGGCGGGTGGATCGCGCCCGATACGCCAACGTCCCGGGCGATCACGCCAGCCGTCGCCGGCGCATCGCCGGTGATGATGACGACATCGACGCCGAGCCGGCGCAGCTCCGCGATGCACGGCGCCGCGTCGGCACGCGGCAGATCGCTGAGCGCGAGGAAGCCGGCAAGCCGGATCGCCGCGGATGTCCCGATCGCGACGGCGAGCACCCGGAAGCCCTGCAGCTCGAGCGCGTTCTCCGCCTCCGCCGCGGCCGGCGAGGGCTCGCACAGTGCCGCGACCGTCGCGAATGCGCCCTTCACCACGCGGAGGCTGGCGCCGCTCGCATCGACGACCGCCGCCTCCGACATTTTCGTCGCCGGATCGAACGGCATGAACTTCAGCAATTTCGGCAGATCGGGGGCGTCGCGCCGGGCGGCGGCGCGCACCGCATGGTCGACCGGATCCTGGCCGCCATCGGAGCTCGCCAGCGCCGCGAATCCCAGCACCTGCGCCTCGTCAAAGCCGGATAGGGTGCGGACGGCAGTCACCGCGAGCTCGTTGCGCGTCAGCGTTCCGGTCTTGTCCGCGCACAGCACGTCCATCGACGCCGCCTCGTCAACCGCTGAAAGGCGGGTCGGCAGCACGCCTTGCTTGGCCAGCGCCTGTGCGCCGAGCGCGGTCGCAAGCGTAAACGTCGCCGGCAATGCGACCGGAACCGTCGCCAGCACGGCGACCAGGATCAGCGGGATGAACTGCGGGATCGGCAGGGAAATGAAACAGGCATAGGCGATGAGCACCGCGACGACGATGCCGTTCACCGCGGCGAGATTGCGCACAACCCGGAAGATCGCCTTCTGTTGCGCGCTCACGACATGGGCGGTGCGCACCAGTTCCGCCGTCTTCCCGAACTTCGTCCTGATGCCCGTCGCAACAACCTCGGCGACGGCTTCGCCGCGCCTGATCAGCGCGCCGGCATAGGTCTCGACGCCCGCTCCCGCCTCGATCGGCAGCGACTTGCCGGTGATCGTCGATTGATCGAGCAGGACGTTGCCGGCCAAAAGGCGCACGTCCGCAGCGACGACACTGCCAAGCGAAAGCTTGACCACGTCGCCGGCAACGAGCTCGGCGGCGGGAATGTTGGTCCACGCGCCGTCGCGCCGCACGCTCGCCCACAGCGCGAGCCGGGATTTGAGCGCCGCGACGGTCGCCTGAGCGCGGCCCTCGTGCAGGAGGCCCAGCACGGCGTTGAAAATGAGCAGCACCGCAATGACGCTCGCCTCGATGTATTCCCCGAGGAAAAGCTGCAGCACGATCGCCGCCTCGAGCAGGCAGGGAACCGGCGCCACGAACTTGCCCAGCACAAGGCGAACCGGATGGACGGCGGGATCGGGCGTCGCGTTCGGGCCGAATTCGGCAAGCCGGCGGCGCGCCTCGGCACTCGAGAGACCGGCAGGAACGGTGCCATCAGTCGCGGGCAATGCGGTCAGCTCGGCGGAGCATTACCAGCTCCCCTCTCGACGTTGAAAGACTCGTCCCTCCCCCAAGATCGAATTCTGCGACGCTCAAAATCTCAAGTCCAGACACGATCTCTATCGATACGAAGCCGTTCGAGGCGATGCTGCGCGATCGCTTCGGCGATGATGTCGGCGAAGATACGGTCGGGCAGGAGATCGATGTCCTCGGCGAACAGGCAGAAGACGAGCTTGTTGACGAAATGGGCGACGCGCTGGGGGTCGTGATTCCGGCGCAGACCTTGGGCGATCTCGCCGAATTTCGCGGCGGCGCGCGCGGTCAGGGTTTCGGGCGTGCCGGTCGGCTTCAGCCGCTCGGGATGCTCGAAGCACGCTTTGAGCATCCGCCGCATATCCGGGTCGTTCAGGTCGGCGAGCTTGACGACATGCTCCTCGGCGACCGTGTTGGTCCAGTTGGTATGGATGCGGATTTCCTGCGTGTCCGAAACGATCAGCAGCGGCGGGTTTTCGAGATCGTCGGCATATTGCTTGAGCTGCGCGTACGCCTCGACGAGGTTCTTGCGCGGCCCCTTGTATTCCCAGGCGAAGCAATGCTTCTTCCACACGTCGGCATAGCCGCGCCCGCGCCCCAGCCGCTTCGTCAGCTTCTCGAACGTGTAGTCCGCGCCGCGCGGATCGGCTTCGGCCGGCTTCGGCACCTCGAGGAGTTCGCACAGGCCGAGGAAATGCTCGTGCGCCGCCGACCGTTCGCTACGGGTCGAGCCATGCCATTGGGCGTAGAACTCTTGGGGCGTCATTCCCGCGGCAAGATGCTTTTCCGTCTAAATGAAGACCATGCCTTCTACCGCAGGAGCAAGCGCAAACCGCGCCGCGATCTTGACGGCGCTCCGGCGAAGCGGTATGTACGCGTAATACGTTCAACGGTGAAGAAGGCGGAGCGCAAATTCCGCAAACGAACCCAATCTCGGCGCGCCAGCGCCAAGCCGCGGCGGGTTTGCCGAACGAACCCAATTTCGGCGCCGCCGCCGGGAGCGCTGCGACGGTGGCAATCGCGAATTTGCCAAACGAACCCAATCCCGCCGGCGCGGACGCCGGTCCGGAGCGAAATTGCGAAACGAACCCAAATCCACCTGTTTGGCAAAAGATTATGTTAAATCAGTATCTTACATAGAAACCTGGAGCCCGCGAACCGGCCGTCTATACTTGCGCCAAGGGAGGCCAAAGATGCGCAGCTACGACATAGTCGAGTTCGGCGAGCCGCTCGCGGTGCAGGACCGCCCGAACCCCGAGCCGCAGGGAACCGAGGTGCTGCTCAAGGTGCTGGCGACCGGCGTCTGCCACAGCGACCTGCACATCTGGGACGGCTTTTACGACATGGGCGGCGGCAAGCGCCTCGCGCTCAGGGAGCGCGGCCTCGTGCCGCCGATCACCTTGGGCCATGAGATCGCCGGCGAGGTGGCGGCGATCGGACCCGAGGCGGAAGGGGTCAAGGCCGGCGACCGGCGCGTGATCTATCCCTGGATCGGCTGCGGCCAGTGCGCCGTCTGCCAGCGCGGCGACGAGCATCTGTGCAACCGCCCGCGCTCGCTCGGCATCCAGCGCCCGGGCGGCTTCGCCGATTACGTGCTGGCGCCGCATGCCCGCTACCTGCTGCCGCTGGGGCGGCTCAGCCCGGCGCAGGCCGCGCCCTTTGCGTGCTCGGGCCTCACCACCTTCTCGGCCCTGGGCAAGGTCGGCCCTGCGGTCTATCGCAAGGAGCCCATCCTGGTGATCGGCGCCGGCGGGCTCGGCCTCATGTGCCTCGGGCTCATGAAGGCGCTCGGCGCGCACGGCGCGGTAGTGGCCGACATCGATCCGGCAAAACGCGCGGCGGCGACGGCGGCGGGCGCGCTCGCCACGATCGACGCCGCTGCCCCCGACGCGGTGAAGCAGGCGATGAGTGCGGCGAAGGCGCCGTTGGCCGCGGCCATCGACTTCGTCGGCTCGAGCGCCTCGGCGCGGCTCGGCACCGATGCCGTGACGCGCGGCGGCAAGTACGTGATCGTCGGGCTGTTCGGCGGCGACATCACGCTGTCGCTGCCGATGCTGCCGATCCGGGCGCTTACGATCCAGGGCTCGTTCGTGGGCTCGCTCGCCGAGTTCCGCGCGCTCATGGCGCTGGTGGAGGAGGGCGCGGTCGGCGCCGTGCCGCTCCACGAGCGGCCCTTGGCCGAGGCCGAGGCGGCGCTGCGCGAGCTCAAGGCCGGGCGCATCGTCGGCCGCGCCGTGCTCAAGCCCTGACGGGGCCTCAACCGGAAGGGGATCACGAAGGGGTGCGCCGGAACGCTTCGCGTTCCCGTCCGTTCGCCTCGGCGGACGCGGAACAGGAGCTGTCCACATGCGATTCCCTCTCCGCATGGCGCTTGCGGCGTTGGCCTTGGCGCTGCCGATTGCCGCGTGCTCGAGCGGCGGCAACCTGCCGACGCTCGGCGCGAACACGGTGGAGCTGTCGGGCTACACGCTCGGCCCCGGCGACCAGCTCAACATCAAGGTGGTCGGCGCCGAGGACCTGACCGGCGATTACCCCGTCACCGACAGCGGCACCGTTTCGATTCCGCTGATCGGCGACGTGAAGGCCGCGGGCCTGACGCGGGTCCAGCTCGAGAGGGAGATCTCGGCGAAGCTGGCCCAGGGCTATATCCGCAATCCCAAGGTCAATGTCGCGATCGCGAAATACCGGCCGTTCTACATCTACGGCGAGGTCGCGAAGCCCGGCGAATATCCCTATGCCAGCGGCATGAAGGTGCTGAACGCCATCGCCACGGCGGGCGGCTTCACCTATCGCGCCAACCAGACCTACGTGATCGTGCAGCGCCACGGCGAGAAGGCCAAGGCGCTGGGCGCGACGCCGATTGAGCCGGACGATGTGATCGAAGTGCCGGAACGTCTGTTCTGAGGAGCGTTAGTACGGCAATGACGCCGCGCGCCCCGATCGCAACGCCGCTGCTGCCGCTCCTTCTGGCGATGGCGCTGTCGGGTGCGGCCCGGGCCGAAGGCGAGCAAGGGGCGCCCGGCGGCACCGCCGCGCTCGCGATGCCGCAGGAAGGATCGAGCCTGCCGCCGCGCATCGATCCCGCCGCCAACGTTCCGCCGCCGCACCTTTTCGCGGCGGCAAAGCCCGACGACGAGCGTATCTTCATGCTGATGCTGCTCTCGCGTACCACGTTCGGCGCGTTCGGCCGTCTCGGACAGTAGCGCTCAGAGCTTGGCCGCGACCTGCTCGGGCGTGTCCGGCAGCGACGCGGCCGCCTCGATGCTGCTTGCCACCTGCCGCGCCAGGCAGTCGTAGCTCGCGTCCGTCATGTGCAGCCGGTCGCGCGCGAGCATGAGGCCAAGCGGCATGAGCCCTTCATCGGCCCAATGGCGCATCATGGCAAAGCGCGGAAAGACCGATACGTCGTCGGCATAGGCCACCGCGTCGAGCACGTGCAGCATGTCGCGGTAGCGCGGATGCTGCAGCATGGCCGGCGCGTATTGCAGGTTCATGATCATCACGTCGGCGCCCGCTTCCCTGATCCGCCGGATGCCGTCGCTGACCGCCGCGCCGATCGCGGCCGGGTCGTCGTCCCTCAGCACGCCGTTGGTGCCGACCTGCCAGATGACGAGGTCGGGCGCTTCGGCGAGCACGTCGCGGTCGATGCGCGCCGCCATCGCCGGCGCTTCCTCGCCGCCGACGCCGCGATTGACGACACGCACGCCAACGCCGGGAAAGCGCGCCGCGAGGAACGCCCGGAGCCGCGTCGGATAGCTGTGCTGGGGCCCTGTCGCGCCGGTCCCGAACGTCGAGGACGAGCCGAGCGCCACGACCGTGAGCGTGCCGCCGGCGGCGATCCGCGCCGCCACGTGCGGCAGCGGGTGGTCGAGCGTCACCATGTCGTCGGGTGCGCCGCACCGGTCGCCCGCGGCGCTTGCCCTGCGCCCGGCCGGCGCAAGCACGACCGCGGCCGCCGCCGCGAAGGCGATGAGCAGCACCGCGACAAAGGCGCCGCGCCCTTGTCTCGCGTCACTCCGCCGCATAATCGATCGCTTCCGCCATGGCCTCGCCGAGACAGCGGTAAACGTCGCGCGCGAGGCGAACGCGCGCATCCTTCGGCACATCGACGAAATTGAACACGCCGTTCTCGCTCCAGTACTTCATCGCCTCGAACCGCTTGAAGAGATAGACGTCCGAAAGATCCGCCGTATGTTGCAGCGCTTCCAGATACGGCTCGAAGTCGATCACGGATCCGGTGCTCGGGTTGTACTGCATATCTACGAGCATGATGTCAAAATTGTGTTGCCGCAGCGCAGCAATTCCATCTTGCACCGCAGCGGCAAAAGCATCGACATCGTTGCTCCGCACGGCATCGACCGTGCCCGTCTCCCAGATGACGAGGGTCGGGCGGGCCGACACCACGTCCTTGTCGAAGCGCTGGATCATCTCCTCGGTCGTCTGGCGCGGCACGCCCTCGTTGACGACGGTGATCGCGACGCCGGGGTGGCGGCGGCGCAGCGCCTCTTCGAGCTCGTGCGGATAGCCCCGTTCGCCGCCGTCGCCGGCGGCGGTCCCCGCGGTCGAGGCGCCGCCGATCGCGACGATCGTGATCGGCTGCTTGGCGCGCAGCCGCTCGGCGGTGAGCGCGAGCTTCGGATCGTCTTCGACGATCTCGTGCGGCAGCGCGCAGTTGGGGGCGACGGGCTGATCGGCGGCGCGCGCCGCCCCCGCCGCGAGGCCGCACGCGAGCGAGAGCCCGAGCAGAAGGTGCGAGGCGCGGATCATGCTTTACTCCGAAGGGACCGCGCGGCCGGGCGCGGCGGGAGGCCGGCGCGACGCGGTCTTGAACCATTGCAGGACCGCGGCCGTGCCGATCATCAGCGCGATGCCGACGGCGTTCACCGCGATCTGCATGGCGAAGCGCGAGTTGCTTTCGGCCAGCACGAAGTGGCCGAGCACCGAAAGCACGATGCCGAGGCAGAAGATGTAGAGGGAATTCTGGCCGCAGATGATCACCGGTCGCGCCGCGCGTCCTGCGAGAAAGATGCTGTCGCGCTTGACGAAATACAGCGTAGCGCCTGCGAGCGAGAGAAAGCTCAGGAGCCGCAATGGCGCCAGGTTGGTCTTGTCGAGCGTCTCGTTCCACAGCCGCAGGAAGAGCGGCGGAAAGGGATCGTACCACCAGTGCGCCATCCACGTCAGGCTGACGACCGCCACGAACGCGGTCAGCGCGACCGCGCCCAGCGTGACCCAGCGCGGGATCGGCAGCGGCACGATGCCGCGCGCGCGGGCGTGGCCGCAGGTTGCGCCGATCACGAACAGGAACTGCCAGGCGAGCGGATTGAAGAACCACGCCTGGTGCGCGGGATAGGTGTGGAGCGCAAAGCCGCGCTTCAGCGTCAGCGCATAGAGCACCGCCGAGGCGAGGCATGTCAGCACCGGGCTTGCCTCGAGCGCGAGCAGCACCAGCGGAAACGTCCCGAGCAGCACGATGTAGAGCGGCAGGATGTCGAGGAACGGCGGCTGGAATTGCAGCATCAGCGCGCGGATGACCGCGATGTGCGGCTCCTTGAGGAAATCGCCGACGCCAAGCTCCTCGGCATACATGGGACTTTGCACCGCGATCAGCGTGTACGACACCTCGGCGATGAAGATGACGAACAGGAAGACGTGCGCGACATAGAGCTGCCACACGCGGCGATAGATCTGCGCGATCGCAAGCAGCGGGCCGCTGCGCCTGAGGCTCGCGCCATAGACGAGCGCCGCGGTATAGCCCGAGATGAAGATGAACACCTCGGCTGCGTCGCAGAACGCGATCGAATGGAGCGTGAAATAGGAGAGCAGGTTCTCGGGGATGTGATCGATGAAGATGAAGAACAGCGACAGGCCGCGAAAGAAATCGAGCCGCAGGTCGCGCGTGGACGCAGCCGCCTTGGCCGCATCGGCCGCGCGCGGCGCCAGTTCGACGGCGGGCGACGCTTGCCTCATCGCGGCCTGCTCGAGGTTGCGGCTTTCATATTCATGACACGGCCCCGCGTAGGGCGCATCATAGCGGCGCATGCCTTGAGACCCAAGGAGGGTGCCGATGCCCGACGAGGCCCTGATCGCGGCGGCGATGAGCGTGCGCGAGAACGCCTATGCGCCCTACTCGCGCCTCAAGATCGGCGCCGCGCTCCGCGCCGAGGACGGCCACATCCATGTCGGCGCCAATGTCGAGAACGTCTCATATCCGGAAGGGCTTTGCGCCGAGGCCGCGGCGATCGCCGCGATGGTGGCGTCGGGCGCGCGCCGAATCGTGGCGATGGCGGTGGTGAGCGAGGGCGCGGAGCCCGCGCCGCCGTGCGGCGGCTGCCGCCAGCGCATCGCCGAATTCGCCGGGCCGGATACGGCCATCGACCTTGCGACAACGGCAGGGACCGCGCGCCGCGTCACGCTCGGCGAGCTCTTGCCGCTTGCCTTCGCGTCCCGGCATTTGGGAGGTTAGATCGCGTCGAGCTGCCAGGCGATGTCGTTGGCGATGTTCCAGAGATAGCCGATGTCGGCCGTGCCGACGAGCGCGTAGGCGTGGCCGTGGTGGCGCCAGTAGAGCACGTTCAGATCCTCGCGATGATCGAAGGTCGGCGCGAGATCGGGCTTCGACGAGGATCCCACGACGAGCGTGATCGGCCCCAGTGCCTTGTTGTCCGTCGTGTAGAAGAGCTGCGTCGCCGGGCGGCCCTCGACGATGAGGAAGCGCGCGCCCTGGAACACGAGGCCCCACGGCTTGAGGTTCGGCATGCGGAAATCGGCGGGCAGCTTTTGCGACCCCTTGCGCGCATCGTCAGCGTTGGCCGGAACGTCGGCGAGGCCGGTGTCGCCAGCGCCGGCATTGACGAAGAGCTTGTGATATCCGGCGATGTTGTCGAGCCAACTGCGCGCCGCGAGGTCGGCCTGCGCCTGCTCGGCCGCGGTCGTGCCCTGCTCGTCGCCGGCGAAATATCCCAATCCGCCGCCGATCATCAGGCCCATGAGCGAGGCCGCGACCGGCACGCCGATCCACCAGCGCCGCTGCTCGACCATGGCGCGCTTGACGCGGAGCGCGATGCTCACAACCCTGGTGGTCTCGCCGCGCGCGGCGGCGATGAGGCGCGCCGGCAGCGGCTCGCGCAGCACCTCGTCGAGCGCCGCGCGCAGGAGCGCCGCGCTCTCGCCGAGCCGCTGCGCCGCGAAGCGCAGCTCCGCATCGTGCTCGAGCGCGGACGCTATCTCGGCGCGCTCGCTCTCGGGGAGCTCGCCGTCGAGATAAGCGATCAGCTTCTCGTCACTCGGCCTCTGCATCATCCACGCTCCTCTGGAGAGCGCCTCCCGCCTCAAGCTTTTCCGCCAACGCGACGCGGGCGCGTGCCAGCCGGCTCATGATCGTCCCCACCGGAACATCGACGACCTCCGCCGCCTCCTTATAACTCAACCCATCCACCGTCACGAGAAGGAGCGCCGTCCGCTGATCGGGAGGAAGCTGGCGCAGCACGGTGCGGACCTCCGTCAAGGCGATCCGCGCCTCGGCGCGCCGGACCGATTCATCGGTCCCGATCTGCAGTCCTTCATCCTCGGCCCCTTCCCGCCGCACGTCGCGCGCGCGGATCTGATCGATCCAGATCGTCTGCACGATGCGAAACATCCAGCTGTCGAACCGTGTCCCCTCCTGAAACTGGTGCGCGCGCGCCAGCGCCCTCTCGCACGCCGCCTGAACCAGGTCGTCGGCCTCGGCGGCGGTGCCCGCAAGCCCGCGCGCGAACCGCCTCAGCCTCGGGAGGACGGCGATGAGCTGGTCGCTAAAGGACGCACTCATCGCGCCAAAACCGGGCTCCCCGGGACGGCTCGACCTGACCAGACAAGGTGACAACGGGTGGCGATTGGCTTTATTCCCTGGCGCTCGGGAGCTCGGGCTGGCCGTCCCAGCGCGCTTAACATGGGGTTAACGGATGAGAAGAGCGGCACTCGCCCTCGCGGTTTCGTTAATGGCGGCGTCCGGCGCGACCGCCGCCCGGGCCGACTGCGCCGGCGAGGTCCAGGCCGCGCGCCAACGCCTTAGCACAATCGGCGACGAAGCGCAGCGCCGCGAATTCACGCTGCTGCTCGACAAGGCCGAGAACGACGCCAAGGCCGGGCGCGAGCGCGACTGCATCGACGCCCTCGTCCGCGCGCAGGCGCTCGTCCATTAGCCCCCTTCGTCGCTCCCGCGAAAGCGGGAGCCCAGGGCCCGCGCGCGTCGCTTGCCCTGGGTCCCCACTTGCGCGGGGACGACACGCAAGCGTGTCGCTTTAACCTTCACAAAGCGCAGCCGGTTGGCTATTTCTCGACGCGCCGCGGCCAGTTTCGCGCGCCTGCGGACCACGCACGAAGGATATTCGCCCGAATGAAGATCAGCGTCCCGAAGGAGCGCCGTGCGCACGAGCGCCGTGTCGCGGCGTCGCCCGATACGGTGAAGCGGCTCGTCGGCATGGGGCTCGAGCCGATCGTGGAAAGCGGCGCCGGCGACGGCGCGTCCTTCACCGACGACGCGTACAAGGCCGCGGGCGCGCAGATCGTGCCAAGCGCCGCCGAGGCGCTCGGCGCCGGCGACATCGTACTTAAGGTGCAGCGGCCGCTGCCCGACGAGCTCCGCGCGATGAAGCGCGGCGCCGTACTTGTCGGCATGCTGGCGCCGCTGCAACACGGCGAGGATATCGCTGGCTATGCCGGCGCCGGAATATCCGCCTTCGCCATGGAGCTCGTGCCGCGCATCACCCGCGCGCAGTCGATGGACGTCTTGTCCTCGCAGGCCAATCTCGCGGGCTATCGCATCGTGCTCGAGGCGGCGACCGCGTTCGGACGCGCGCTGCCGATGATGATGACCGCCGCCGGCACGATCCCGCCGGCGCGCGTCCTCGTCATGGGCACCGGTGTCGCGGGGCTTCAGGCGATCGCGACGGCGCGGCGCCTCGGGGCCATCGTCTCGGCGACCGACGTGCGGCTTGCCGCGAAGGAGCAGGTCGAGAGCCTCGGCGCATCGTTCCTGGTCGTCGATCTCGAGGCGATGCGCCAGATGGAGACGGCCGGCGGCTATGCCAAGGAGATGGGCGAGGATTTCGCCCGCCGCCAGCGCGAGCATATCGGCGAGGCGCTGAAGAAGATCGACATCGTCCTGACCACGGCGCTCGTCCCCGGACGGCGCGCGCCCATCCTCATCACGCGCGACATGGTGGCGCAGATGCGGCCGGGCTCGGTCATAGCCGACCTTGCGGTCGAGCAGGGCGGCAATGTCGAAGGCAGCGTCGCCGGCGAGAACGTGGTGACGCCGGGCGGCGTCACGATCCTGGGGCCCATCAACGTGCCCTCGCACATCCCGGTCGATGCGAGCCAGCTCTACGCGCGGAACCTCGTGGCGTTCCTCGCGCTCATCGTCGACAAGGAAAAGAATCTGAAGATCGATCCGTCCGACGAGATCGTGAAGGCGACGCTTCTCACGCGGGACGGCGCCATCGTCCATCCGCAATTCGCCTCAGAGCCCGCGCGCGCGGCAGGAGACTAGAATGCAGAACGCGGCCGAGATCGCCGCCGGCGTCCCCGATCCTTTCGTCTTCTATTTCACCGTCTTCGTGCTCGCCGTGTTCGTGGGCTACCACGTCGTCTGGCGCGTCACGCCGGCGCTCCATTCGCCGCTGATGAGCGTCACCAACGCGATCTCGAGCGTCATCATCGTCGGCGCGCTCATTGCCGCGGGGCCGGCGGGCTTGAGCTTCTCCAAGGTGATGGGCTTCATCGCCGTGGTGCTCGCGTCGATCAACATCTTCGGCGGCTTCATCGTCACTCAGCGCATGCTGCAGATGTTCAAGAAGAAATCCTAAGGAGCGACGGATCCCGTGACACCCGATCTCGCAGCACTTCTCTACCTCGTCGCCTCCGTCTGCTTCATCCTCGCGCTCCGGGGCCTGAGCTCGCCCGTGACGGCGCGCGCCGGCAATGTCTACGGCATATCCGGCATGGTGATCGCGGTCGGCACGACGCTCGCGTCGCCCGGCGTCGTGAGCTACGGCACCATCCTCGCCGGCATCGTGATCGGCGGCGCGATCGGCGCCTACATCGCGCGCACCATCCAGATGACGGCGCTGCCGCAGCTCGTCGCCGCCTTCCACAGCCTCGTGGGCCTCGCCGCGGTGTGCGTCGCGGCGGCGGCGTTCTATGCGCCGGCCGACTATCACATCGGCATAGCCGGCGCGATCGAGCGCGCCAGCCTCGTCGAGATGTCGCTTGGCACCGCCATCGGCGCCATCACCTTCACCGGCTCGATCGTCGCGTTCGCCAAGCTCCAGGGCCTCGTCACCGGCAAGCCGCTCGTCTTCCCGGGCCAGCATCCCCTGAACGCGCTCATCGGCATCGTGCTGGTGCTGGCGGTCGTGTGGTTCGTGGCGGCGCAGTCGGCCACGGGGTTCTGGATCATCGTCGCGCTGTCGCTGGCCTTGGGCCTGCTCCTCATCGTGCCGATCGGCGGCGCCGACATGCCGGTCGTGATCTCGATGCTGAATTCGTATTCCGGCTGGGCCGCGTGCGGCATCGGCTTCACGCTCGCCAACAGCGCGCTCATCGTCACCGGCGCGCTCGTCGGATCCTCGGGCGCGATCCTCAGCTACATCATGTGCAAGGGCATGAACCGCTCGATCTTCAACGTCATCCTCGGCGGCTTCGGCACCGAGGGCGGGGCGATCGCGGCGAGCACCAGCGAGAAGGGCTCGGTCAAGGCGGGCAGCGCCGAGGACGCGGCCTTCATCCTCAAGAACGCAAGCTCGGTCATCATCGTGCCGGGCTACGGCATGGCGGTGGCGCAGGCGCAGCACGCGCTGCGCGAGATGGCCGACGTGCTGAAGCACGAGGGCGTCCACGTGCGCTATGCCATCCACCCGGTCGCGGGCCGCATGCCCGGCCACATGAACGTGCTCCTGGCCGAGGCGAACGTGCCCTACGACGAGGTGCTCGAGCTCGACGAGATCAACCGCGACTTCGCGACGACCGATGTCGCCTACGTCATCGGCGCCAACGACGTGACCAACCCCGCTGCCAAGACCGATCCAAAATCGCCGATCTACGGCATGCCGGTGCTCGACGTCGAGAAGGCGAAGACCGTGCTGTTCGTCAAGCGCTCGATGGCGTCGGGCTATGCCGGCGTCGAGAACGAGCTGTTCTACCGTGACAACACGATGATGCTGTTCGGCGACGCCAAGAAGATGACCGAGGAGATCGTCAAGTCGCTGGCGTGAGGCTCATGCCAGCGCGGCGAGCCGCTCCAGCAACTCCGCCTGCCCCTTGTTGATGCGCCGCTTGGCCTCGTCGAGCGGAAACCATTGGGCGCGGTCCACCTCGGGGAAGCTGCGCTTCCGGCCGGAGCGGGGCGGCCATTCGAGCTCGAAACTGTTGCTGACGATGCGCTCGGCATCGACATCGCCGGCGACGGCCCACGCCGTCACGATCTTGCCGCCGGCCTGGCGGATGTCGCCGAGCGCCAGAAAATCGCCGTCGATCCCCTGCCCCGTCTCCTCGCGGAACTCGCGCTTGGCGCATGCCAGCGCATCTTCGCCGGGCGCGATCTCGCCCTTGGGGATGCTCCAGGCGCCTTCGTCCTTCTTCGCCCAGAACGGGCCGCCGGGATGAACGAGGAAGACTTCGATTTCGCCGCTGCGGCGGCGGAAGACCAGGAGGCCGGCGCTTGCTATTGCCATCGCGGAAAAATCAACGCCGCCGCGGGCGGACCGGGACGGCTCGGTCGCGAATGCTGCGCAACGGCTAGTAGCCTTCGCGCTCCAAGCGCTTGCGCAGCAGCTTGCGGAAGCGGCGTACGGCCTCCGCCTTCTCGCGGGCGCGGCGCTCGGACGGCTTCTCGTAGGTGCGGCGGAGTTTCATCTCGCGGAAGACGCCTTCGCGCTGCATCTTCTTCTTCAGGGCGCGCAGCGCCTGGTCGACATTGTTGTCGCGAACGAGAACTTGCACGGGGGCTCCTTTCCTTCCACCCGAAGCAAAACGGCCGCGAAAAGTGGCGCAGCCGTCTTTTCGAATACCATAAACGCTGCGGTTTGTGAAGGCGGCGGCAAGACGTATATATCCGCCATGGCCATTCTCAAGATCGCCCGGATGGGGCATCCGGTGCTGCGCCGCGCGGCCGATCCGGTGCCCGATCCGCGGGCGCCCGAGGTGCGGCGCCTCGTCGCCGACATGGTCGAGACGCTCGCCGACATCGGCGGCGCCGGCTTGGCCGCGCCGCAGGTCCACGTGCCGCTGCGGATCGTCATCTTCCGCGTGCCCGAGGAGCGCGTCACCGGCGCGGCCTTCGACCAGCCGCAGGATCTCGCGACGCTCGTCAATCCCGTGATCGAGCCGTTGAGCGACGAGAAGGAGCTGGGCTGGGAGGGCTGTCTCTCGGTGCCGGGCTTGCGCGGCGCGGTGCTGCGGTTTAAGCGCATCCGCTACCACGGTATCAGCGAGGACGGCACGCCGGTCGAGCGCATCGCCGAGGGTTTCCATGCGCGCGTGGTGCAGCACGAATGCGACCATCTCGACGGCATCCTCTATCCGCAGCGCATGACCGATCTGAGCCTTCTGGTCTTCACCGAGGAAGCCGCGCGCTTCCCGATCGACCTTGCGAAACCCTAAGGAGCCCGCTCATGGACGAAACCGCGAGACGGGACGCGCTCATCGCCTCGCTGCTGCCGGACGTGCCGTTCGACGGCTGGACCGTGGCGGCGATGCGCGGCGCGGCGCGGCGCATCGGCATGGACGACGAGGAGCTGCGCCGCCTGTTCCCCCACGGCGTGCGCGACGCGCTCGCGTGGTTCTCGCATTGGGCCGACCGGCTGATGCTCGAGACGGTGGCGGCGCGCCCGGTCGGCGACCGGAAACTCGGCGAGCGCATCGCCGAAGCCGTGCGCACGCGGCTTCGCCTTTTGGCGCCCTATCGCGAGGCGGTGCGGCGCGGGCTCTCGCTCCTGAGCCTTCCGTCCTATGCGCCGCTCGGCCTCAAGCTGCTCTACGACACGGTCGATGCGACCTGGTACGCCGCCGGCGACGCTTCGACCGATTTCAGCTTCTACACCAAGCGCGGCATGCTCGCCGGCATCTATGCCGCGACGGTGCTCTACTGGCTCGACGACCGCTCGGAGGGCGCCGCCGCGACCGAGGCTTTTTTGCAGCGCCGTCTCAACGACGCCATGGCCTTGCCGCGTCTGCGCGCAGGATTCGAGCGCGCGGCCGGCCGGCTTCCCAATCCGCTCCGCCTCTTCCGCGCAGCAAAGCCGCGCTTCTAACCCTTCGCCTCCGGGTCTTCCGGCACGGCTTCCGTCTGCGCCTTGCGGAAGGCGTCGAGCGCTGCGGCGATCTGCGGATCGCTGAGCGCCAGGATCGAGGCGGCGAGCACCGCCGCATTGACCGCGCCGGCGCGGCCGATCGCCAGCGTGCCGACCGGCACGCCGCCCGGCATCTGCGACATGGACAGAAGGCTGTCGATGCCGCCCATGAGCCCGCCGGCCAGCGGCACGCCCAGCACCGGCAGCGGCGTCAGCGCCGCGATCATGCCGGGAAGTCCGGCGGCAAGTCCGGCTGCGGCGATGATGACCTTGAGGCCGCGCTCGCGCGCGCTCCGCGCATAGGCGATGACGCGGTCGGGCGTGCGGTGCGCCGAGGCGACGCGGCGCTCGTAAGCGATGCCGAGCCGCTCGAGCGTCTGCGCCGTATGCCGCATCGTCTCCCAGTCGGACGCGCTTCCCATGAGGATGCCGACCACCGGATTCGACGCCATTGCCCGAACTCTCCTTTCGCGCCTCGTGCGAAATTAGGGCCGCGCAAAGCCGCTTGCAATCGGCCGGGAAATCATGCACTGACGCGCCTTTCCGGAACGCGAGGCAGCCTTGCCCGATTCGACGCTTATCGCATCCTATCTCGATTCCGCGTTGTGGGACGCCACCATTCCCGAGCTGCCGAACCATTATGCCGGCAAGGTGCGCGACAATTACGACCTGCCGGACGGGCGGCGCATCCTCATTGCCAGCGACCGGCTCTCCGCCTTCGACCGCGTGCTGACCGCCATCCCCTTGAAGGGCCAGGTGCTGACGCAGATCGCGCGCTTCTGGTTCGACGCGACATCCGACGTCTGCCCCAACTACGTCATCGAATATCCCGATCCGAACGTCGTCGTGGGCCGCCGTCTCGACATGCTGCCGGTCGAAATCGTCGTGCGCGACTATCTCGCCGGCACGACCTCGACCTCGGTGTGGTCGATGTACAAGACCGGGCGGCGCGAGATGTACGGCATCCGGCTGCCCGACGGCATGAAGGAAAACCAGAAGCTGCCGCAGACGATCATTACGCCTACGACCAAGGGCGAGGAGGGCGCCCATGACGAGCCGCTTGCGCCTGCGGACATCGTCGCGCGCGGCCTGTTGCCGAAGGAGCGCTGGGACGCGGTGACGCGCTACGCGCTTGCGCTCTTCGCGCGCGGACGCGAGATCGCGCAAAAACGCGGCCTCATCCTCGTCGACACGAAATACGAGTTCGGCCTCGATCGCGACGGAAGCGTCGTGCTCGCCGACGAGATCCACACGCCCGACAGCTCGCGCTACTGGTATCTCGCGACCTACGATGAGCGCTTCCGCAACGGCGAGCGGCCCGAGAGCTTCGACAAGGACGTGGTGCGCAACTGGGTGGCGGCGCGCTGCGATCCCTATCGCGAGCCCGTGCCGGAGATCCCGCGCGAGGTCATCCTTGCCGCCGCCAACGTCTATGTCGGGGTGTGCGAGACGATCACCGGCGGCTTCGCCTGGCCGGACCGCACCATCGCCCCGCTCGCCCGCATCCGCGCCAACCTCAAGAAATATTTTTGACCCGACTCGGGGGGCGATTCCTTTGACCGGCTCTCCATTTCGGGCATAATCCGCGCGCTTTCTGGCAACGATTGGCGCACATGGAAATTCGCGACCGCAAGTCGATCGAGGGCGCAGCATCGATCCGCTCGGCCGCGAAGAAGGAAGCGGCGCCCGCTGCGTCCGCCGCCGTCGCGGCGGGGGCGGCGCAGGACGTGGTCGATGTCGCCGGCATTCCCGAGGCCGAGCTCACCGCCAACGTGCGCCGCGCGTTCGCCGCCTTGATGGCCGAGGTCGATCAGCTGCGCCGCCAGCTCGAGGACGCCAGGAACCGCATCAACCATCTCGAAAAGCTGGTCGACGAAGATCCGTTGATGCCGGTCGTCAACCGCCGCGCCTTCGTGCGCGAGCTGTCGCGGATGATGGCCTATGCGCAGCGCTACGGCGCGCCGTCGAGCATCGTCTATTTCGATGTGAACGGCCTCAAAAGCATCAACGACCGGCACGGGCACGCCGCGGGCGACGCCGTGCTCGTCGCGGTGGCGCAGGTGCTGATCGAGAACATCCGCGCGACCGACGTGGTCGGGCGCCTGGGCGGCGACGAGATGGGCGTCCTTCTGGTGCAGACCGACCAGGCGCATGCGTGGCGCAAGGCCGGCGAGCTTGCCGCGCTCATCGCGGCGCGCACGATCGACTTCCAGGGCACGGCGCTCAACGTCAGCGTTGCCTACGGCGTCTATACGTTTTCGCAGGGCGACAATGCGGGCAATGTCATCGACGCCGCCGACCGCGCCATGTACGAATCGAAGAAGAACCAGGTGAAGAGCGCCCCCTGACAAGGCTCGCCCGTCACGCGATGATGTCGGGGAGCAGCTTCGCCTCGAGCTTGAGGATCAGGTCCTTCAAGGCGAGCTTGCGCTTCTTCAGGCGTTGCAAATGCAGGCGGTTGACCGGCACAGTGCCCGACAGGTGGGCAATCGCCTCGTCGAGGTCGCGATGCTCGCTCTTGAGCGCGGCGACCGTGGCCTTCAAGGCTTCGACGTCGAGGTCCATCGGAAGACGAGAGCCAATCTCAGGAGATTGGCGCCAGTATAGCAAACCCCGCGGCCGATGGTGAGCGCTTGCGCTTGCCGGCGTTCGCAGACGGATCGGACGGGCCGCGGACGATGGAGGGCGCGAGATGGCGCAAAAAGAGTCGAAGATCATCGGCATCCTGACGAGCGGCGGCGACTGCGCCGGGCTCAACGCCGCGATCCGCGCCGTGGTCGCGCGCGCGGTGCTGGGCTATGGCTGGCGCGTCTATGGCATCCGGCAGGGCACGATGGGCCTCATGCGCCGCCCGGTCGAATACGAGGAGCTCGACCTCAGCGTCATGAACGTCAACATCCTGCGGCTCGGCGGCACGATCCTCGGCACGACGAACAAGGGCGACCCGTTCGCCTTTCCGATGCCGGACGGCAGCCTCAAGGACCGCTCGGCCGAGGTGATCGAGGGCGCGCGGTCGCTCGGCCTCGAAGCGATCGTCGGCGTCGGCGGCGACGGCAGCTTCGCGATCCTGCGGCGCCTTGCGCAGCAGGGCGGCCTGAAGCTGGTCGGCATCCCCAAGACGATCGACAACGATGTCGGCGCGACCGAGTTCTCGATCGGCTACGACACGGCCGTGTCGGTCGCGGCCGAGGCGCTCGACCGGCTGCAGCCGACCGCGGCGAGCCACGACCGCGTGATGATCCTCGAGGTGATGGGGCGCGACGCCGGCCATATCGCGCTCGCCGCCGGCATCGCGGGCGGCGCCGACATCATCCTCATCCCGGAAATTCCCTATACGATGCAGGGGGTCGCGGCGCATATCGAGAAGGTGCGCCGGCAGGGCCGCAATTTCGCGCTCGTCATCGTCGCCGAGGCGGTCAAGGATCTGACCGGCCGGCCGGTGCAGCGCCGGCATACGGGGGGCGGCGCGACCTATGGCGGCATCGGCTATATCCTGGGCGAGGCGATCGCCGACATGACCGGAGCCGAGACCCGCGTCACCATCCTCGGCCACGTCCAGCGCGGCAGCCCGCCGACCTGGGACGACCGCATGATTGCGTCGGCATTCGGCGTCCACGCGGTCGATCTCATCGCCGCCCAGCGCTTCGACCGCATGGTGGCATGGCAGAACCGCCGCGTCGTCGACGTGCCCTTGGCCGAGGCGATCCAGCGGCCGCAGGAGGTCGATCCCGACGGGACCCTCGTCCGCACCGCCCGCGGCCTCGGCATCAGTCTTGGCGATGGCTGAGTCGTTCGACGAATTCTGGCGCTTTGCGCTGGGCTTCTACGCGCGGCCGGGCGTGGCGCCCGCCTGCCTCGAAGTGCAGGACCGCCACGGCAAGGACGTGCTGATCGCCCTCTACGCCTGCTGGGTCGGGATTTCCGGCCGCGGCCGGCTCGATGCTGGCGCGCTCGCCACCGCCGAGGCCGCCGCCCGGCCGTGGCGCAGTCAGGTGGTCGAGCCGCTGCGCCGCACCCGGCACGCGCTCAAAGGCATCGCAGGCGCCGAGGCGCTGTATTCCCGGATGAAGCAACTCGAACTCGACGCCGAGCGCATTGCCATGGAGCGCCTCGCCCCCCTTGCGCCCTTCCCCGGCCCGGCCGTCCCGCCGGCGGTGCGCGCGGCCGCGGCGCGGGCCAATCTCGCGCTTTATCTCGGTCCCGACGCCGCGGCGGCAGCCGCCCCCGTGATGGCCGCGCTCGACGCGGCGGCGCAGCCCTAGCCCGGCTCGTTGCGGCGCAGACGGCGGGGTGCCTCGGGCTCCTCGCCCCAGCGCTTGAGCTTGCCGGTTTCGAGGCCGAACTGGTCGAGCGCCCGGCCGATCGTGTGGTCGATCATGTCCTCGAGCGTCTCTGGCCTGGCATAAAAGGCCGGCACCGGCGGGGCGATCACCGCGCCCATCTCGGCGAGCAGCGCCATGGTGCGCAAGTGCCCGAGATGCAGGGGCGTCTCCCGGACCATGAGGACCAGCTTGCGGCGTTCCTTCAGGGTCACGTCGGCGGCCCGGGTCAGCAGCGAGGAGGTCACGCCCGAGGCGATCTCCGACATGCTGCGGATCGAGCAGGGCGCGATGATCATGCCCATGGTCTTGAAAGAACCCGAAGAAATCGAGGCGGCGATGTCGGCCATCGGGTGCACGACATGGGCCAGCGCCTGGACCTGCGCCACTTTGAGGGTGGTCTCGTGCGCCACTGTGACCTCGGCCGCCCGGCTCATCACCAGGTGGGTCTCGACCGGCATGGCGCGGAGCATCTCGAGCAGGCGGATGCCGTAAATGACGCCCGACGCGCCGCTGATTCCTACAACCAGACGTTGAGTTTCACTCATCGCGGCGCCATCTTTTATTGTTGACCGTAGTGGCGAGAGGGAGCCGAGCATATCCCACTTGGCCGCTGCCTCCAAACGGCGTTAGCATGGTCCGTCGGAGTCCTGTCGAGAGGAGGAGCCATGTCGCTCAGCGATCGGATCGAGGCTCTGAGGGGCCGCCATCGTGGCCTCGAGGAACAGATCGACCATGAAATCAGCCGTCCGCTTCCCAATGTCGACGTCATCAGCGATCTCAAGCGACAAAAGCTCCGAATAAAAGACGAAATCGCCCTCCTCGAAGCGACCACGCAGTAGGTCCGAGCGCCTTCACCCGATCGCCTTCGCCTTGTCGCGCAGCACGTATTTCTGCACCTTGCCGGTCGAGGTTTTGGGCAACGGGCCGAACAGGACGGTTCTCGGCGCCTTGAAGTGCGCCATCTGCGCGCGGCAGAAGGCGATGATCTCGTCCGAAGTGGCGGCGGCGCCGGGCTTCAGCGTGACGAAAGCGCACGGGCTTTCGCCCCAGTGCGGGTCGGGCCGCGCCACCACCGCGGCCTCGAGCACGGCGGGATGGCGGTACAGGACGCCCTCGACCTCGATCGTCGAGATGTTCTCGCCGCCCGAGATGATGATGTCCTTCGAGCGGTCCTTGATCTCGATATAGCCGTCCTCGTGCATGACGCCGAGATCGCCGGTGTGGAACCAGCCGCCGGCAAAGGACTCGTTCGTCGCCTTTTCGTTCTTCAGATAGCCCTTCATCACGATGTTGCCGCGCATGAAGACCTCGCCCATCGAAGCGCCGTCCGGCGCGACCGGCTGAAGCGTCGCCGGATCGGCCACCATGAGGCCATCGAGCACCGGGTAGCGCACGCCCTGCCGCGCCTTCAGCGCCGCGCGCTCGGCCACGGGCCGCGCGTCCCACTCCTCGTGCCAGTCGCACACCACCGCGGGGCCGTAGACTTCGGTCAGGCCGTAAACATGCGTGATGTCGAAGCCGAGCTTTTCCATGCCCTCGATCACCGCGGCGGGCGGCGCCGACGCCGCCGTCATGAGCGCGACGCGCCGGCCGATCTCGCGCGGGACATTGGGCGGCGCGTTGAGCAGCATGTTCATCACCACCGGCGCGCCGCACAGATGCGTGACGCCGTGCTCCGCTATCGCCGCGAACACGGACGCCGCATCGACGCGGCGCAGGCACACATGCGTGCCGGCAAGCGCCGTCACCGTCCACGGAAAGCACCAGCCGTTGCAGTGGAACATCGGCAGGGTCCAGAGATAGACCGGGTGGCGCGGCATGCTCCAGACGATTGCGTTGCCGAGCGCGTTCAGATAAGCGCCGCGATGGTGATAGACGACGCCCTTCGGGTTGCCGGTCGTGCCGGACGTGTAGTTGAGCGAGATCGCGTCCCATTCGTCGGCCGGTCCCTGCCACGGCGCGTCGGGATCGCCCTCGGCAAGGAGCCGCTCGTAATCGAGCTCGCCTAGACGTTTGCCGCCCTCTGCGAGCGCATCGTCGATATCGACGACGAGCGGCCGGAGCGGCAGCTTCGCGAGCGCAGGCTCGATCACGCCCGAGAATTCGCGGTCGGTGATCAGAACCTTCGCCTCGCTGTGCTGCAGGATGAAGGCGATCGCCTCGGCGTCGAGCCGGATGTTGAGCGCGTTCAGCACCGCGCCCGCCATCGGCACGCCGAAATGCGCCTCGAACAGCTCGGGCGTATTGGCGCCCATCACGGCGACGGTGTCGTTCTTGCCGATGCCGCGCCCTTTGAGCGCGCTCGCAAGGCGCCGGCAGCGGCGATGGGTTTCATCCCAGCTGTAGCGCCTGTTGCCGTGCACGACGGCGAGCCGCCCGGGAAATACCGCGGCGCTCCGCGCGAGAAAACCCAACGGCGTCAGCGGCACGAAATTCGCCGCATTGCGATCGAGCCCGGCCGCATAGGGGTTCGCCTGCGCCCCGTCGTTCATGTCTCCTCCCGACCTTTATTGACGAAGATTGCGTCGCTTCGCTCGCAATGACAATACTAGCCCCATGACCGGACGCTACGAGGAAGCCTATCGCCGCTCGCTCGCCGATCCCGAGGGATTTTGGGGCGACGCGGCCGAGGCGATCGATTGGGAGAAGCGCTGGGACCGGGTGCTCGACGGCGCGAACCCGCCATTTTACCGCTGGTTCCGCGGCGGCCGGATGAACACCTGCTGGAATGCGTTGGACCGCCATGTCGAGCGCGGCCGCGCCGAGCAAGTGGCGCTCATCTACGACAGCCCCGTCACCAATACGAAAGCGCGCTTCACCTACCGCGCATTGCGCGACGAGGTCGCGCGCCTTGCCGGCGCGCTCGCCGCGGCCGGGGTCGGGAAAGGCGACCGCGTCCTCATCTACATGCCGATGGTGCCGGAAGCGGCGATGGCGATGCTCGCCTGCGCGCGCCTGGGCGCCATTCACTCGGTCGTGTTCGGCGGCTTCGCCGCGCCCGAGTTGGCCGCGCGCATCGACGACGCGCAGCCGAAGCTCGTGCTCGCCGCCTCGTGCGGCGTCGAGCCCGGCCGTCTCGTGCCGTACAAGCCGCTGCTCGATCTCGCGATCGAGCTTGCGCACCATAAGCCCGAGACCTGCTTCATCCTGCAGCGCCCGATGCTCGAGGCGCCGCTCGTCAGGGGGCGCGACCGCGACTGGCGCGAAGCGGTTGCGGCAGCGCAGCCTGCACCGTGCGTTGCGGTCGAGGCGACCGATCCGCTCTACATCCTCTACACCTCGGGCACGACCGGACAGCCCAAGGGCATCGTGCGCGACAATGGCGGGCACGCCGTGGCGCTCCACTGGTCGATGGCGAACGTCTATGGCATGCAGCCGGGCGATGCGTTCTTCGCCGCGTCCGATGTCGGCTGGGTCGTGGGCCATTCCTACATCGTCTATGGGCCGCTGCTCGCCGGCTGCACCAGCCTTCTGTTCGAAGGCAAGCCCGTGGGCACGCCCGATGCCGGCGTCTATTGGCGCATGATCTCCGAGCACGGCATCAATGCCATGTTCACCGCGCCCACCGCCTTCCGCGCGATCAAGCGCGAGGATCCGAACGGCAAGTTCATCGGCAAATACGACCTTGCGAAATTCCGTACGCTCTTCCTCGCCGGCGAGCGCGCCGATCCGCCGACCGTCGAATGGGCGCAGCAGCATCTGCAGCGTCCGGTGATCGACCATTGGTGGCAGACCGAGACCGGCTGGGCGATCACGGCCAATTGCATGGGGCTCGAGCATCTCCCGGTGAAGCTCGGCTCCTCGACCAAGCCCGTGCCGGGCTACGATCTGCGCGTGCTCGATCCCGAGGGGCACGAGATGAAGCGCGGCGAGATCGGCGCGCTGTGCGTCAAGCTGCCGCTGCCGCCGGGCTCGTCGCCCACTCTGTGGAACGCCGACGAGCGCTTCGTGCAGGCATATCTTGCCGATTTCCCCGGCTACTACCACACCGCCGATGCCGGCTTCATCGACGAGGACGGCTATGTCTTCGTCATGACGCGGACCGACGACATCATCAACGTCGCCGGCCACCGGCTTTCGACGGGCGCCATCGAGGAAGTGCTGGCGTCCCACCCCGACGTCGCCGAATGCGCCGTGATCGGCGTCGCTGACGCGCTGAAAGGCCAGGTGCCGTTGGGCTTCCTGGTGCTGAAGGCCGGCGTCAATACGCCGCCCGAGCGGATTTCGGCCGAGACGGTGGCGCTGGTGCGCGCGCGGATCGGGCCGGTCGCGAGCTTCAAGGCCGCGGTCGTGGTCCAGCGCCTGCCGAAGACGCGCTCGGGCAAGATCCTGCGCGCCACCATGCGCCACATCGCCGACGGCGAGGATTACCGCATGCCCGCGACGATCGACGATCCCGCGGCCTTGGCCGAGATCGCCGAGACGCTGACCGCCGCGGGATTCGTCGCGGCGAAGCCGTGACTGGCGTCAGCGGCGGGTCTCGAACGGATTGAGCAGCGGAACGCCGAAGCGGCGGAAGTCGCGGACGTTGCGCGTGACCACCGTGAGGCCGCGCACCGAGGCGGTCGCGGCGATCATTGCATCCTCTGCCTCCGCGCCAGGATGCGCGTGCATCAATCGCGCATAGGCCCGGTACGCTGCCAGATCGACCGGCAGCACATCAAAGCTCGAAGGCAATCGATCGATCCACGCTTCGATGTCATTCGCCTTCCCGGGATCGCGCGCGCGGATGAGCTCGACCCCCGTCTGCAATTCGCCGAACGTCACGGCGCACAGCTGCAATTGTTCCACGGGCGTGTCGCGGATGAATGCGAGTACGCCGCCATGCGGTCGTGGGCGCCGCAATTCCGAGACGATGTTCGTGTCGAGCAGATACACACTGTCACTCGAACGTCACCGGAGGCCGATGGCGAACCTTTCGCCGCGTCCTGGGCATCTCAAATCGCGGCTGCTCGGCCAGAAGCCAGTCTTTCAGATTGGGCGAGGGCCTCGACGTCAGCCGCTTCCATTCGTCGAACGAGAGGAGCACGGCCGTCTCGCTGCCACGGCGCGTGACGACCTGCGGCCCATCCTTGAGGCAGGTGTCGACAAGCTCGCTGAACCGCGCCTTGGCGTCCTGGACCGCCCAATGTTTCATGGAAATCCGCCTCCAGCTGACTAGATATATGACTAGTCAGGCCGTCGTGCAAGCGGCTCGCGGCCGCGCGCCTCACGCCGCCGCCACTGCCGCCTTCCGCCGCACGAAGCGCCGGACGAAGCGGACGAGGCGCGGCACGATCCTGGGGCGCAGCAGGCGCTCGTCATAGCCCGCCATGCGGCGGTCGTTCTCGGCAAGGCACACATCCATGAGGCCCGCGACATCGACGTCGATGCCCATCGATTCGTGCCCGGTCATGGCGAAATTGTCGCCGCCGCCCACGTCCTTCGCGGTCTCGAGCCGCTCCTGCACCAGCTTCGCGAAAACGCCGAGGCGACGCGCGTCGAAGATGGGCTTCTTCCACCACGGCAGGTTCTTCCTGTGCCACGCGGCCCAGTTGACGAAGAACAGGATGTGGCGGCATTCCTCCTGCATCACCGGCTCGAACGTGTTGACGAGATCGGGCGGAAAGAAGCCAGAACGCTTCGCCAGCTCGAACAGGCCGAAGGCGAAGAAGCTGTCGATGCACTCGCTGTAGCCGGTCACCATGAAGGCCCATTCGGCATCGCGCGGCTTCCGGTAGGGCGGCTCCGGCTGAAGCGCTATGCCATAGGCGGCGACCATGTTGGACAGCACGTCCTTGTGCCGGCCCTCCTCGAAGCCGTTGAGCCGCACCGCGTTGACGAGCAGCGGATCGGATATGCGCTCGGCATAGGTGTTGACGCGGATCTTCGCCTTGCCCTCGGTCTGCACCGCGATGTCCCAGATCGGCAATCCGACAAGGCGCTTGCGCTCGTCCTCGCCGAGCTTCGGCCAGTCGATCACCGCGGGCTTATAGGGATCGTGCGTGTCGAGCAGCATGCGGCAGAAGAGCCGCTTGTGCGCCTCGCTGCCGACGCGCACGGGCCCCTTCTCGGCACCGCGCCAGCGCCGCTCCGCGCGGCCCGAAGCGACGATCTCGGCCGCGTTAGTCATTACTCCGCCTGCGCGCCCTCTTCTTCCTCGACGGTCGGCGCCTCGACCTCGACCTTCTTGCCGCGGTTGGCGCGCGTGACCGCGGCCTCGAGCTCATCGAGCGTGCACAGGCCCAGGGACACCGGGTGCTGCGGCTTGATGTTCTGCGTATTCCAGTGCGTGCGGTCGCGCACCGCGCGGATCGTCGGCTTGGTCGTGCCGACGAGCTTCGAGATCTGCCCGTCGCTCAGCTCGGGATGGTTCTTGACGATCCACGCGATCGCATTGGGCTTGTCCTGGCGCTTGGCGATGGGCGTGTAGCGCGGCCCGCGGTGCTTCACGAGCGACACCGGTACCGCCTCCTTCGCAAGCTGCAGGCGCGCGGTCGGGTCGGCCTGGCAGCGCTCGATCTCCTCGAGCGTGAGCTGGCCGTTCGCGACGGGGTCGAGCCCCTGCATCTGCAACGCCACCTCGCCGTCGGCGATCGCCTGCACCTCGAGCGGATGGAGGCCGCAGAATTCGCCGATCTGGTCGAACGAGAGCGACGTGTTCTCGACGAGCCACACGGCGGTCGCTTTCGGCATCAAGGGCTGTGCCATGGCGGTCTCCTGCAATCCCGGCGCGCCCCTTTTCGGCCGCGCGCCCTTTCGGGGCGCCGGACGGGGCCGCCGGCCATGTCCTGAATGAAGCTTATATAGGCGGCCATCCGGCGTCGGTCAAACCGTGAGCACGATCTTGCCGATATGGGCCGAGCTCTCCATCAGCCGGTGCGCGTCGCCCGCCTCGGCGAGCGGAAATGTCCGGTCGATCACCGGCTTCACCATGCCCGCGTCGAGCAGCGGCCAGACTTCGCGCAGCAATGAAGCGGCGATGGCGCCCTTCTCCTCGACCCGGCGCGCGCGCAAGGTCGAGCCGGTGACGGTAAGCCGCTTCAGCATGATGGGCACGAAATTGACGCTCGCCGTGGCGCCGCCGAGAAAGGCGATGAAGACGAGCCTTCCGTCCGGCGCGAGCGCGGAGAAATTGCGCTGGATATAGTCGCCGCCGACCATGTCGAGCACGACATCGACGCCGCGCCCGCCGGTCGCCTCCTTCACCAGCTTGACGAAATCCTCGCGCTTGTAGTCGATCGCGCGCGTGGCGCCGAGCCGCTCGCAGGCGTGGCATTTGTCGCGGCTGCCGGCGGTGGCGAAGATCGGCGCAGCACCGAACGCCTTGGCGAGCTGGATCGCCGTCGTGCCGATGCCGCTCGTGCCGCCATGGATCAGCACGCTTTCGCCCGCGCCAAGCCGCCCGCGCTCGAACAGATTGTGCCACACGGTGAAGAAGGTCTCCGGCAGCGCCGCCGCCTCGGCCATCGAAAAGCCTTTCGGCACCGGCAGGCATTGCGCCTCGGGGGCGACGCAACGCTCGGCATAGCCGCCGCCCGCGACGAGCGCGCACACGGCGTCGCCCGGCTTGAAGCGGCTGACGCCGAGCCCGATGGCGGCAACGCGGCCCGCGACCTCGAGCCCCGGCAGATCGCTTGCGCCCGGCGGCGGCGGATACTCGCCCTTGCGCTGCAGCACGTCGGGCCGGTTGACGCCCGCCGCCTCGACCGCGATCAGCACCTCGCCCGCGCCCGGCAGCGGCAGCGGCCGGTCCGTCCGCCGCAGCACTTCGGGTCCGCCGGGCTCGGCGATCTCGATCGCGCTCATGCTTGCGGGCAGGCTCATCGCGGCGATCCTCGATGTGATGGGCGCGTTGCACGTCTAGCCGGATCGCGCCATGCTGGCAACGCCCGCCGCGAGGAGAGACAGATGGACGAAGAGGATCTCGTTCCCCTCCGTCAGCCCAAGCCGAAGCGCGACCTGGCGCCCCTGGGGATCGCCGAGCTCGAGGCCTATGTCGGCGAGCTCGAAGCCGAGATTCAGCGCGCCAAGGGCGAGATCGCCTTGAAGCAGAAGCACCGCGGCGGCGCGGAATCGGTGTTCAAGCGGTAGTTCGCCTCATTCGATCACCTCGTCGGCGAGGGCGAAGTCCAGCTTAACCCCTTGCCGCCCGCGCGAACGGATCGTCGCATGGGGGCGGCGCGGTTGAAGGTTCCCTTAACCACGCCCCGCCATAGTTCCCGGCGCCGCCCGGGGCTCTGTCCCGACGGCAGCAAGAGTAAGAGCGAGCACCTTAGAACATTGCACATTTCTGGGAGCCGTCCCTCAGGGGCGGCTCCGCTCGTTTGGCACAACGCAAAACGGCGGCGCAGGTCGCGCCGCCGTTCGCATTGCCGAAAGTGTCGGGCTGTTAGGCCGCCTTCTGCTCGATCGTCGCTGGCCCGGATTGGCCGACCGCGATCTCGATCTTGCGCGGCTTCATCGCCTCCGGAACCTCGCGCACGAGCTCGACATGCAGGAGCCCGTTCTCGAGCGATGCGCCCGTCACCTTGATATGGTCGGCGAGCTCGAAGCGCCGCTCGAAGGCGCGCCGCGCCAGGCCATGATGGAGGAACTGCGCGCGCTCGTCCTTCTTCGACCGGCCGGAGATGAGAAGCTCGTTCTCCTTGACCGTAATGTCGAGGTCGCCGGACGCAAAGCCCGCCACCGCCATGCTCAGGCGATAGGCGTTCTCGCCGGTGACTTCGATGTTGTAGGGGGGATAGGAGGTGCCGCTATCGACCCGCGTCGCCGTATCGGCGAGGCGCATCAGGCGATCGAAACCGATCGTCGAGCGGAACAGGGGAGAGAAATCGAATCCGTCCATGACCACATTCTCCTTTGAGCAATATGGGCCGTCACGCCCGCCGGAAAGGCCGGGCTCGTGTGGCGTCCGAAAGACCCGCGCTGGGCGTCCCCGGACCATCTTCAAATAGGCGCACCGGCCGCCCGTTCAAGGGGTTGGCCGATTGGCGGGCGGACTCGCATCCTCGCGCGAACGATGGTAGGAAACCGGCGCGAGCGGGGAATGGCGCGATGGGCGTGATCGCGGGCGGGACTGCGTTCTTCGGCAAGACCTATGGCGAGGCCTTGGGCCTCGTCGTCGAGGCGCGCGACTATCTTGAGCGCGTCGAGTCCGACGAGGGCCAAAACCTCGCGCCGGTCGCGCGCCTTGCGATGTGCGCCGAAACGATGCGGCTCACTGCCCGGCTCACTCGGATCATGGCTTGGCTCTTGGCGCAGCGCGCGGTGCAGAGCGGCGAGATGTCGGTCGAGGAAGCGCTTGCCGAGCCGCTCGACGAATTCGACATCTGCATCGCCGGGGCGGAGCAGGAGCAGAACGGCCTGCCGCCGCGGCTCAGCGATCTCCTGGGCCGCTCGCGGCTGCTTTATGGACGGGTGGCGCGGCTCGACGCGCTCGCGCGGCGCGGACTTACTTGATCTTGAAGCCCTGGAAGCGCTTGTTGAAGCGGGCGAGCTGACCGCCGCTGTCGACGAGGCGCTGCTGTCCGCCGGTCCAGGCGGGATGCGACTTCGAATCGATATCGAGCCTTAGCGTGTCGCCCGCCTTGCCGTAGGTCGAGCGCGTCGTGTAGCTCGTCCCGTCCGTCATGACGACGGTGATCTCGTGATAATCGGGATGGATGCCGTCCTTCATCGCCCGCTCCTTCGTGCCGGCGCTTATAGCCGCGCGGCGCGGCGCGCGCAACCGCGCCGAGGTTCCGTAATTCCGTTCGACTTTCCATAAACGGTAACATAGGATCGCGGGCGGTTCGCAAGGCACAGGGGGTGAGGCCAAAATGTCGAACGAATCCGACAATAATTTTCCGCCAACGGGCGAGCCGGCGCCGCTGATTCCGCCGCTGCCGTCACCGGCGCCCGCGCCGGCCAAGAAGGCGCCGAAGCGCCGCAAGGCCAAGGCGAAGAAGGCGGCGAAAAAGGCACCCGTCAAGGCGGCGCGCAAGAAGGGCGCTGCGAAAAAGAAGAAGGCGGGCCGCAAGGCCGCCACCCGCAAGGCCGCCGGGCGCAAGGCCGCCGGGCGCAAGGCCACCCGCAAGGCCGCCGGGCGCAAGGTCACCGGCAAGGCCGCAAAGCGCACGGCCAAGCGCAAGGGCGGCCGCAAGAAGGGCCGCCGCTAGCACGCTCCGTTCACGGCGCGTCGAAAGCCTCGGGCACGGCCTGCGGCTTTTGCGCGTTCACCGCTCGGTCAGCTTCAGCTCGATGCGGCGGTTCTTGCGGTACGCCTCGGGCGTGTCGGCGGGGTCGATCGGCTCGTATTCGCCGAACCCCGCCGCCGAAAGCCGGTCGGGCGCGATGCCGGCCGAGACGAAATACCGCACCACCGAAAGCGCGCGCGCGGTCGACAGCTCCCAGTTCGACGGGAATTGCGCGGTGGCGATCGGCTGCCGGTCGGTATGGCCCGCAACCTGCAGCACCCACGGCAGATCGTTCGGGATTTTCGGCGCAAGTTCCTCGAGCGCTGCCGCCACCGGCTGAAGCCGCTGCTGCGCCGCTGGGCTCAAGGCGGCGCTCCCCGGCGCGAACAGCACCTCGGACTGGAACACGAAGCGGTCGCCGACGACGCGGATGTCGGGCCGGTCGCCCAGCACCTGGCGCAGCCGCCCGAAGAATTCCGAGCGATAGCGCGCCAGCTCCTCGACCTTGCTCGCGAGCGCCTGGTTGAGGCGTTGGCCGAGGTCGGCGAGCTGGACCTGCTGCTCCTTGTTCTTGGCCTCGGCGGCGTCGAGCGCGTCGGCGATCCGCGCGAGCTCGGCCTTGAGGTTCTCGAGCTGCGCCGAGAGATCGCCGACCGTGGTCTGCGCCTGGGCGAGCTCATGCCCGCGCGCTTCGGATTCGTTCTCGGCCGCCTGGCTGCGCTGCTGCTCGACCGAAAGCCGGGAGGCGAGATCCTGCTCGCGCGCGCGCGATGCGGCGAGGTCGCTGTCGTTCTGCTGCAGCTTGGCGGAAAGCTGCTGCACCTGGCTTTGCAGCGCGTCGCGCGCCGCGTTCGACTGGCCGAGCGCCGCCGTGAGCTGCGTCAGCTTGACCTGGAGATCGGCGTTCTGCTGCCGCTCGAGCGACAGGATGTCGGTGAGCTGGTTGATCTGGTCGGTCAGCTTTTTGAGCGCCGCGTCGCGCCCCGACAGCGCATCGGTCAGGAAGAACTGTCCCGCCGTGAAGAACAGCAGGACGAAGATGATGACCATGACGAGCTGCGACAGCGCATCGACGAAGCCCGGCCAGATGTTGATGCTGTGCCGCTCGGAGCGGCGCGAGGAATAGGCCATCGCCTAGGACCGCTGCGGCTCTTCGGCGATGGCGGCGATGGTGCGGGCGAGGAGGCGGATCTCGCTGCGCATCTCCTTCAGCACCTCGCCGCGCCCTTGCGAGAGATCGTCGCCGATGCGCGCGAGATAGGTCTCGATCGCGCGCAGGTGCGAACGCATCTCGTCGCCCGACGAATTGGCTGCGACCGCATCGGCGAGTTTTTGCAGCACCGGGCGCAATTCGAGCTGCTGTTCCGCCATGCGCAAAAGCAGGCTCTGCTCGGCGCGCATCTGGTCGGTCAAGGTGCCGAGCCGCTCGGCCAGGGCCAGGAGCGGCGCGTTGGCGGAGGCGCGGCTTTCCTCGCCGCGCGACAGCGTGCGCTGGAGCGTGTCGATGCTGTCGGCGGTCTGCTCGAGCAATGCCTGGATATAGGCCGGAACCGAGGTCTCGCCATGCTCGAGCGACGGGCCCCCGCCGGTGAGCCGCGTGTAGCCCGAAAGCTGTTCTTCCAGCTCGTTGTAAAAGCGGTTCTGCGCGAGCCCCGCCTGAAGATCGAGGAAGCCCAGCACGAGCGAGCCGGCGAGCCCGAAGAGCGACGCGCTGAACGCCGTGCTCATGCCGCCCAAGGGCGACGCGAGCCGCTCCTTCAGATCGGCGAACGCCGCCGCCACGTCGCTGCCGCCGAGAGTGAGGCCGCCCAGGACGCCTTTCACGGATTGCACCGTCTCGAGCAAGCCGTAGAACGTGCCGAGCAGCCCGAGAAAGACCAGAAGCCCGATCATGTAGCGCGATGTCTCGCGCGTCTCGTCGAGCCGCGCGCCGATGCCGTCGAGGAGCGTGCGCAGCGACACCGGGCTCAAGCTCACGCGTCCGCCGCGGCCCGCGCCCAGCATCGTCGCCATCGGCGACAACAGGCGCGGCATGTCCTCGGTCGTGAGGTTGCCGTGGCTGCGGCGGAATTTGTCGAACCACGCGACCTCGTGATTGAGCAGCCACACCTGGTGGAAGATATAGAGGATGCCGATCGCGAGGACGGCGACGATGATGCCGTTGACCCAGGGATTGCCCATGAAATACGGCACGAGCGCCTGGGCGAAGAGCACGGCGAGCGCGCCGACGGCGATGACGAAGGCCGCCATGCGGACGAGATATGCGGTGGGACGGGTCACCGTTCCTTCTCCATCGCCCCCTCCTCAGCGCTTGACCAGCACGACATCGACGCGGTCCAGCGGACCCTCGCCGGCATCCCGGTCGCCCAGCGCGCGCACGTCCATACGAACGCTTTGGACGCCGCGTTCGATCAGATATGCGCGCATCTGCACCGCCCGCTGCAGCGCCACGCGGCGCGCCGCGACCGGATCGTCCGGATCGCCGCTCGCATGGGCCACCAGCTCGAGCCGCAGCTTGGCATTGGCGGCCAGCACTTGCGCGATCCGGTCGAGCGTCGCGCGGCCGTCCGCCTGAAGCTCGGTCTCGGCCTTGGCGAACCGCACCATTGCCGCCTGCCCCGCCACGACCGCGGGGGCGGCGGCCTGCTGCGGTTGCGGCGCGGCCTCCTTCGGCGCCGGCGGCATCGGCGTCGCGGCCTTGGCCGGCGGCCGCGGCGGCGGCGGCAGCACCGCGATTTCGCGCTTCGGCGGCGGCGTGAGCAATACGGGCGCGAGCGGCGGCTTCAGCGTGACCGGCGCCGCATCCCCCGGCGCGGCCGGGCCGCCAGTGTCGAGCGCCCCGTAATCGACGGCAACGCCGCCCGGCGCTTGCGCCACGGCGGGCGCGGCAAGGCAAAGCGCCACCGCGAGCGCGAATAACATTCCCCCTCCTCCTTGAAGGGGGAGGGTTGGGGTGGGGGTGAACCGCGCTCCCATCATTGCAAGCGTGGCGCGCAATCGTGGTCGAATTAAGACACGGGGACGCGCGCGCTGCGCAACGCCTCCGACAGCATCTTCATCAGCAGCGGGTGGAGATGGTCGTTGGCGGCGAGCACATCGCCCGAAGGGGGCAGCCCGTGACCGCCGGCGAAATCGGTCGCATAGCCGCCTGCCTCGCGCACCATCAGGAGACCGGCCGCGATGTCCCACGGCTTCAGTCCGAACTCCCAGAACCCGTCGAGCCGTCCTGCCGCCACATAGGCGAGATCGAGCGAGGCGACGCCATAGCGCCTGATGCCGCTCGTCGCCGCCATGATCGGCGCGAGCGTCGCGAGATAGACCTGCGGATCGACCCGCGCGGCGAACGGCATGCCGGTGCCGATCACCGCGTCGGCGAGCCGGCGCCGGCCCGAGACGCGCAGGCGGCGCTCGTTGACGTAGGCGCCCACGCCCTTCTCGGTCCAGAACATCTCGTCGCGGATCGGCTCGTAGATCACGCCGGCGACGAGCTCGCCGTCGCGCTCGAGCCCGATCGAGATCGCGAAGAACGGCAGCCCGTGCAGGAAATTGGTGGTGCCGTCCAAGCGGATCGACGATCCAGCGATGGCGCCCGTCGCCGGCCGTCTCGCCGCCCTCCTCCAGCAGGAAACCATAGCCCGGCCGCGCCCGCTGCAACTCGGCCTTCAAAATGCGCTCGGCCTTCAGATCGGCGTTCGTGACGAAATCGCCCGGCCCCTTCACCGAGACCTGAAGCTGATCGACCTCGCCGAAATCGCGGATGAGCGCGCGCGCCGCCTTGAGCGCGGCCGCCGCCATGACATGGATGAGCGCGGAGCGGACCGCCATCGCGCTAGTCCTTGGCGCGTTCGACATAGCTGCCGTCGGCGGTGTTGACGACGATCCGCGTGCCGGCCCCGATGTGCGGCGGAAGCATGACGCGGCGGCCGTTCTCGAGCTTGCCGGGCTTGTAGGAGGACGACGCGGTCTGGCCCTTCACCACCGGATCGGCCTCCACGACCGCCATCGTCACGCTCTGCGGGATCGTCACCGACATCGGCTCGCCTTCATAGAGCTGGATCGTGCACATCATCCCTTCGACGAGGAAATCGGCGGGCTCGCCGATCAGCTCGCTTGAGGACCGTGACCTGCTCGAACGTCTCGGTGTCCATGAAGGTCGCCTGATCGCCCTCGAAATAGAGGAACTGCATCTCCTTCTCGTCGAGGCGGACTCGCTCCACCGTTTCCTGGGTGCGGAAGCGCTCGTTGGTCTTGTTGCCCGAGCGCAAATCGCGCATTTCGATCTGCGCGAAGGCGCCGCCCTTGCCGGGCTGAATGAGCTCGCGCTTCACCACGAGCCAGAGCTTGCCCTGATGCTCGAGCACATTGCCGGGCTTGATGTCGATGGCGTTGATCTTCATGTCGCAAAAGCCTTGAACGATGCCGGTTCCTAGCCGATCGGACTCGATCCGCCAACCCCTTGTCGATAGGCTGTCGCGCGCGATGACGGCGAACGACGAAAACGGCTGGTGGCGGCGCGCGGATTTCGCGCGCAAAAGAGCCAACCTCGCCCTGCGCGCGGATGCGCTTGCCGCGATCCGGGTCTTTTTCGCCGATCGGGGTTTCTGCGAGGTGGATACGCCTGCCTTGCAGCGCAGCCCCGGCCTCGAGCCGCACCTCCATGCGTTCGAGACGCGGCTCGTCGAGCCGGGCGAGGCGCCGCGCGCGATCTACCTCCACACTTCGCCCGAATTCGCGATGAAGAAGCTTCTGGCGGCGGGGATGGAGCGCATCTATCAGCTCGCGCACTGCTTCCGGAACGGCGAGCGCGGCGATCTGCACCATCCGGAATTCACCATGCTCGAATGGTATCGGGCAGGCGCCGGCTATCGCGACCTCATGGCGGATTGCGAGGCGCTGTTGAAATTTGTCCTCGCCGCGCTCGGCAAGGAGAAATTTTCCTGGTGCGGCAAATCCGCCGACCCGGCCGCGCCGTGGCAGTATCTTTCGGTCGCGGACGCGTTTCAGAAATTCTGCGGCATCGATGTGCTCGCGACCTGCCCCGATCCCGAAAGCCCGAGCCTCGCGCTTCTGGCCGGCGCGGCGCGGCCCGTCGCGATCGCGCCGCACGCGGGCGATACGTGGGAGGATCTGTTCTTCCGCATCTTCCTCGACAAGATCGAACCCAATCTCGGCATCGGCGCGCCGACCATCCTGTACGATTACCCGATCGCGATGGCGGCGCTGGCGCGCCCGAAACCGGGCGATGCGCGGCTCGCCGAGCGCTTCGAGCTTTACGTGTGCGGCCTCGAGCTCGCCAACGGTTTTGGCGAGCTCACCGACGCGCACGAGCAGCGCCGCCGCTTCTTGGCCGACCAGACAAAACGCCGCGCCCTTCATGGCGACGCCTATCCGATCGACGAAGATTTTCTGGCCGCGCTATCGCACATGCCGGAAAGCGCCGGCATCGCGCTGGGCTTCGACCGCCTCGTCATGCTGGCGGCGGGCGCCGAGCGGATCGAAGACGTGCTCTGGGTGCCGGTCGGGTAGTGTACGCTTTTAGCGGTGACATTCGCCTCGCGCCGTGCTATGAGTTGCGCGCTCCTTACTGTCATTGCGAGCACAGCGAAGCAATCCCCGGGAAGGTTGCTTCGTCGCCTTGGCTCCTCGCAACGACAGCGATCGCGGGCTGGCGTGAATCTGCGGAACGAACCCAATTTGGCAGCGAGACCTGTGCGGCGGGAAATGCGGAAATTACCAAACGAACCCAATTCGCGCAGGGCCGCGGTGTGCGTCCGGGTAAGGCACGAAATCACCGAACGAACCCAATTTGGCGGGCAACGTCGATGCAGCGAGAAAGGCGGAATTACGAAACAAACCCAATTGGGCCGTGAGGCTATGCGGTGGAGACCGCAACATTGCGGTGCTATGGC
>CAVZBZ010000002.1:0-1248738 GCA_963773665.1 uncultured Alphaproteobacteria bacterium | reverse complement strand
CGAAATCCGCACGGTCGATCAGGGGCTCCAAAAATGGCTTGATGTTTGTGCGAAGGAAGGTCGGAACGGGCGCGATCCGGTCACCGCAGGGACCGTCCAGAATTATGAATACCGTGCCAGCGTCATCCGCGCGTACGAGTGGACGAAGCCGCTACATGAACTCACCGCTCCCGACATTGTCGAGTTTCGGTCGTGGCTGTTGCTGAATCACAGCCGGGTCGTGGCGCAAAAGGCGCTCTTATCGCTTCGGTCAATGGTGCGGGAGTTGATGACGCGCGGAATCCTCGCGCATGATTTCGCTTCCGGCATCACGGTTCAGACCAGCTCGCGTTACGACGAGCCCGTGACGATACCGACCGAGAGCGACATTCATGCACTGCTCGCCACAGCGGATCGTTTGGCGAATTCCAAGAATCCCCAGATACAGCGCTCATGGCGCCGCTACCGGCCCATGCTCTATCTCGCCGTCGATACAGGAATGCGACCACAAGAGTATGTCGTCCTGCCCCGGAAGAATCTGACCGACAAGGGCGTTCAGGTTGACCAGGCGTTGGAGCGTCTCGGAGAAATATCGGTTACGAAGACGCCTGCCGGACGCCGCTTTATCGATCTCAGTGCCAGTACCCTCGATATGGTTCATCACTATGCGAAGCACCATGCCGTGCCCAACAAATACGACCTCGTGTTTCCGACGGAGAACGGCCGATGGCTGGCCCCGCAAAATTGGCGAAAACGCGGCTTCTATGTCGCCTGCATTGAGGCCGGCCTTGTCGAGGAGACTGAGGAAGGCGGAGAGACCGTCGTGCGGCCTAAATACAGGCCCTACGACCTGCGCCACTTCTATGCTTCCATGCTCATTGAGCAGCGCGTCAGCCTCAAGCGCGTTCAATACCTCATGGGGCACGAAGACGTGAGCACAACGCTCAATGTTTATGGTCATCTGATCGAGCGGGCGGAAGTGAAGCCAGACCAGACCCGTGGCCTGATCGCATCGATGCAGCAGTGAACTTGTGGCAAATCTGTGGCGAGTGAATCGCAACCATTTGCTTTATCAAGATATTTTGTTGTTTCGGGAGCAAGAGGTCGCAGGTTCGAATCCTGTCGCCCCGACCATCATCGGATCAATCACTTGACCGAAGACTATGGAAAGAAACGGTTCTCCGGGGCCGTTTTTCGCATAGAAATCGGCTCCGCTGAAACCCGCAGAAATCCTTGAAAGTTCGTTCGAGTCGTTTTGGGCTTGTGGCGAGTTTGTGGCGAGGACGGTTTCCAAGGTCATGGTGCAATTCGCTTCCTGTGTCTCTCAGGAGCCCGTCTCACGGTCCGGAAATTTTCGGTATGCGGTTGTGTATCCATTGGCTACACTCTCGGCATGGCAACGAAGGACTCTGGGTTACGCATTCGCGTAGAACGCTCGCTCCGGGACCAGTTTCTGGAAGTGTGCAGGACGGAAGATCGGCCGGCCGCTCAAGTGCTTCGCTCTTTTATGCGCGAGTATGTGGCTGCTCGCGAACCTGCGGCGGCGCCGAAGCATGCTCCGTCAAGTCGGGGAAAACGGTCGAGGGACAATTCGCAATGACTGAAAACAATTGCAGCGAAAGGGGGTCATCAACATGACCCAGGCTGGCTCTCAAGAACGTAAAAATCACGACACAGCCCGCGTCGTGAAATCTCAAGGCGTCCAAATCCAGACTGCGCTTCCCATAACGCTGTCGCCTTACCATGCCAAATATTTCGCGCACGACCTGACCCGCAGGGCCGCAACCGGCATCGATCGGCTTTCCATGTCTCTCTTTGACGCGGCGGTCGACCTCAATCCGCACCAGATTGAAGCGGCGCTATTTGCGCTAGAATCCCCGCTCTCCAAGGGCGTGATCCTGGCCGACGAGGTCGGCCTCGGAAAGACAATCGAGGCGGGTATCGTGCTCTGCCAGTTCTGGGCGGAACGCAAGCGGCGATTGCTGGTGATCTGCCCTGCTTCGCTACGCAAGCAATGGGCGCTGGAGCTGGAAGAGAAGTTCAACCTGCCAACTTCGCGTGCTGGATGCCAAGGCATACCGCGATGAGCAACGACTTGGGCGGCGCACCATTGGGCGAGAAGGCCGTTCTTATCATGTCATTCAATTTCGCGAACGCTCTGCGCGACGATCTCAAAGCCATCGCGTGGGACCTGGTTGTCATCGACGAGGCGCACAAGCTGCGTAACGCCTACCGGCCTAGCAACAAGGTTGGCCAAGGCATCCGCTGGGCCACCGAGGATTGCCGGAAGCTCCTACTCACCGCCACGCCGCTGCAAAACTCGCTCCTGGAGCTATACGGTCTCTCCACCCTGATCGACGAGCATCTGTTCGGAGACATCAATGCCTTCCGAGCCCAGTACGCGAGCGACGGGCAGCAGCATCACCGACCTTCGCCAGCGCCTCTCAGACGTTTTGCAAGCGCACGCTGCGCAATCAAGTCACCGAATACATCCGCTATACCGAGCGGCGGGCCATCACGCGACCGTTCACACCGACCGACGACGAGCACGCTCTCTATGAGGCGGTGTCGGCATTTCCTGCAGCGGCCCGACAGCTACGCGCTTCCGCAACGTCAGCGGCATCTGACTGCGCTTATTCTGCGCAAGCTGCTGGCCTCGTCCTCGCAGGCGATTGCCGCGACGCTCGACACGCTCCGGGCACGCCTGGAAGCGCTGCGCGAGGAACAGACGCAGAGCGATACCGAATTCGCCGAACAACTGATCGAAGCGGAAGAGATCGAAGATGACCTGCTCGACGAGATTCTCGCAGAAGATGAGGAGGTCGAACCGTCCACAGTACCCATTGCGATCGATCGGAAAAAGCTGCAGGAGGAAATCGATATCCTCCAACGGCTCGCCGCCTGGGCGCGCGGCATCGGCATCGACACGAAGACGCAGACGCTGCTCAAGGCGCTGGATATCGGTTTCGAGCAAATGGCGAAGACGGGCGCCGCGCGCAAGGCACTTCATTTTCACCGAATCACGCCGCACCCAGGAGTACCTGAAGGCTTTCCTCGAATCCCACGGCTACAGGGGACAGGTGGTGCTCTTCAACGGCACCAATGGCGGGCCGGAAGCGACTGCAATCTACGAGCGATGGGTGGAGAAGAACCGTGACACCGGTCGTGCTTCAGGCTCGCGAGCCGTGGACGTGCGCACCGCGCTGATCGAGCATTTCCGCGATGAGGCAACGATCCTGCTCGCCACCGAAGCGGCGGCGGAAGGCATCAACCTTCAGTTCTGCTCGCTGGTCATCAACTACGACCTGCCCTGGAATCCGCAGCGAATCGAACAGCGCATTGGCCGCTGCCACCGGTACGGGCAGAAGCACGACGTTGTCGTCATCAACTTTCTAAACGAACGCAACGAAGCCGATCGGCGCGTGCTCGAGCTGCTTGGCGAAAAGTTCAGCCTCTTCAACGGAGTTTTCGGCGCCTCCGATGAGGTGCTTGGTACCATCGATTCCGGCGTGGACTTCGAGAAGCGCATCCTCGCCATTTACCAGGAGTGCCGCACGCCCGAGGAGATCGAGGCCGCGTTCCGCCAATTGCAAGAAGAAATGGATGAGCAAATCCGCACGCGAATGGATGACACGCGTCGCAAGCTGTTCGAGCACTTCGACGAGGACGTTCATCAGCGTCTGCGGCTTCAGCTCGCTGATGCCAAGGCCCAGCTTGACCGCGTTGGCCAACGCTTCTGGTCGCTGACGCGTTTCATGCTCGATGACCGTCGCCCGCTTCGATGACGACGCGCTCGCCTTCGATCTGGATCGCCCGCCGAGCGAGGACATCGCGGTAGGCCGCTATCACCTGATTTCGAAATCGCACCCACGGGCTGAGGAAGACGGCGGGGAAGAGCGCAGCCGTTTTCTCTATCGCCTTTCTCATCCGCTGGGTCGAGTATGTCGTTGACTGAGGGCAAGGGCGTGGCCACGCCGCCGGCACGAGTGGTCTTCGACGTGACGAACCACCCCACGCGTTTGCACGTGATCGAGGCGCTGCGCGGAAAGAGCGGTTTCCTCGTCCTCACACGGCTGATAATCGATTCCTACGAACGCGAGGAGTATCTGCTCTTCTCTGGCTTCGACGAGCAACGGCGCCTCGCTCGACCAGGAAACGATGGATAAGCTCTTCGGCTGTTCGGGCCGGGTGGATGGCAGTGGCTACCTTCCCGAGGCTGCGAGGCATGCGCCTAACAGCGGAAGCCGAGCGTCACGCCAAGGCCACTGTCAGCCGCTCGCTTGAGCAAAACAGCGCGCACTTCAACCAAGCGCGGGAGAAGCTGGAAAAGTGGGCCGACGACATGGTGCTATCGGCCGAAAAGGCGCTACAGGATACCAAAGAGCAAATCAAGGTGCTGCGCCGTCAGGCGCGTCAGGCTGTCACGCTCGAAGAGCAGCACGAGATTCAGGAGAAGATTCAGAAGCTGGAGCGACAGCAGCGCCGGCAGCGGCAGGAGATATTCAACGCCGAGGACGAGATCATGGAAAAGCGCGACGCTCTGATAGATCGCTTGGAAAAGCGGCTGGCGCAACAAACCGAATCGGAACACTGTTTACAATCCAGTGGGCGGTGGAATGACGCCAAAGCAAGGTAACGACAGGAACAAGACACTGAATGAGTCAGAAATTCGAGAAGCTGAAGACCCTGCTGAAGGAATTGTTCCAGCTCGACCAGCCCGACCTGGACTTCGGCCTCTACCGCATCATGCACGCGAAGAGCGCCGAGGTGACGCAGTTCCTCGACAAGGATCTGCTGCCGCAGGTAAAGCAGGCGTTTGGCCTCTATAAGACAGCCGATAAGGCTGAGCTGGAGAAGGAACTTGCGACAGGCGATCGAGCAGGCGTCGAGCTCGCTGGGCGCTGATCCCGAGACGTCTGCCGAAGGTGAAGGACTTGCGAACCAGGATCGCAAACGACGCCGTGGATGTCGGCGCGCTTGGAGAGCGAGGTCTACGATCACCTGTTCAGTTTCTTTCGCCGCTACTACTCCGAGGGGACTTCCTCGCCAAGCGTGTCTACAAACCTGGCGTTTACGCCATCCCTTACGAGGGAGAGGAGGTCAAGCTCCACTGGGCCAACCACGACCAATACTACATCAAGACCAGCGAGTACCTGCGCGACTACGCCTTCCGCCTGCGGCCAAACGACGACAAAAAGCCGATGCGCGTGCACTACTTTCGGCTGGCCGATGCCGCCGAGGAGGAGCACGGCAACGTCAAGGCGGCCGAAGGCAAAGACCGCGTGTTTCTCCTTGCCGCCGCCGGCGACTCCGGTCGCGATTTCATCGCTGAAGAAGGCGGCGAGCTAGTTATCCGATTTGAATATCGGCCTGCAACACTCGCCGACTGGCCCGATGACGTGCGCGCGGGCAAGACGCAAGCCCCCTACACAAAAGGACCTACTCGCGCTCGCAGAGCAAGCGAGTGCTGGCTGTGGCCGACACCCGCCTCGCACCGTGGATCGCAGAGCTCGCCAAGTCGCATATAAACGCAAATGGCGACAAAGCGGACCACACCCAGCTAGCAGCACACTTGCGCCGCTACACCGCCCGCAACACCTTCGACTACTTCATCCATAAAGACCTTGGAGCATTTCTTACGCCGTGAGCTGGACTTCTACATCAAGAACGAGGTCATGCATCTTGATGACGTGGAGAACGACACCGCGCCGCGCGTCGAGCAGTACCTATCTAAGATTAAGGTTTTTCGCCGGATCGCCAGCAAGATCATCGACTTCCTTGCCCAGCTTGAAGATTTCCAGAAGAAGCTCTGGCTGAAGAAGTAAATTTGTTGTTGAAACCAGCTACTGCATCACGCTGTTCTGCATCCCCGAGCATTTCTACCCGGAAATCGCAGCAAATGAGACGCAGCTCAAGGAATGGGTGCGCTCATTTGCGATCGACGAGATCAAGCCTGATTTTGCAGAGCCAGGGTATAGCGTCCCGCTAACCATGAAATTTTTAAAAGCGCACCAGACGTTGGTGGTGGATACGCGAAACTTCCCGCCTGATTTCACTGCCCGGCTATTAGAGGAATTGGGAGAATTGCACGAGAAGACGGATGGGCTGTTGGTTCATAGCGAGAATTTCCATGGACTGAAGGTGCTAAACCGCCGTTACAATTCTAAGTGTGACGTCATCTATATAGACCCACCGTATAACACCGATGCCTCAGCGATTGCGTACAAAAACGATTACAAAGACTCATCGTGGCTTTCACTTATTGAAAACCGCCTTGTTGCTGCGCAACCATTGCTTCGTTCAAGCGCCGTCACGTGTATAGCAATTGATGACACGGAGTTCGCAAGGCTGAAATGCCTTGTTGACGCAACGCTCGGTCCCGCCGCGATCTTGGGTGTGTTGGCGGTTCGAAGCAATCCGGCGGGGCGCTCGACGCCGAAAGGGTTCGCGGAGGCGCATGAGTACGCCATTTTTGTCGCAGCAACTGAGCAAGCGGCGGTCGGACGCGTGCCAAGAAATGAACGTCAGCTAGCACGCTATTCCGAACGGGATGACATCGGGCGTTTTGAATTGGTCAATTTTAGAAAGCATGGTGGCAGAGAAGCTACCCGCGAAGCGCGTCCACGCATGTTCTTCCCAATATTCGCGCGGAACGGAGAAGTGCGACTGCCGCAGCTTCAGTGGATTGCGGCCACTTCCTCCTGGGAGATGCAGGAAGAACCCCGCCCCGGGGAGGAAATTGTGTGGCCTGTTAACGAAACAGGACAACAATTGCGATGGAAGTGGGGATCAGAGTCTTTTAGCAAGGAGATTAAGCATTTTTGTGCGCGTCCCGATCAATCGGGAAAAACTGGCATTTACATGAAATCTCGAATGAACGAAGAGGGGATGCTGCCGATCACGTGGTGGGATGACAAGGAGTATTCCGCAACGGAATATGGCACCAATCTCTTGACGCGTATGTTCGGACGGATTGCCGACTTCTCGTTTCCGAAGGCGCTCAAGCTCGTAGTCAACTGTTTGAGAGCTGCCAATGTTAAAGTTGACTCAGTTGTACTCGACTTTTTCGCCGGCTCCGGCACCACTGGTCACGCAGTTATTAATCTCAATCGGGAGGATGGAGGTTCGCGAAAGTTCATTCTTATCGAGACAGGCGATTATTTTGATTCTGTACTGCTGCCGCGCATCAAGAAAGCCACGTTCTGCCCCGAGTGGAAAGACGGCAAGCCCAACCGGCTACCGACGATGGAAGAGACTGAACGCAGCCCACGGATCATAAAAATCATCCGCTTGGAGTCGTATGAAGACGCATTAAACAATCTGGAAACGCGTAGGACCCCGACCCAGCAAACCCTGCTCGATGCCGTCAGTGCTCAGGGCACAGATGGGTTCAGGGAGCAGTTTCTATTGCGATATATGCTCGACGTAGAAACACGTGGCAGCCAATCACTACTAAACGTCCCATCGTTCCAAGACCCCACAGCTTACAAACTTAAGGTCAAGCGACCAAGCTCGGATGAAAGCCGCGAGACCAACGTTGATTTGCTTGAGACCTTCAACTGGCTGATCGGCCTCACTGTCGTACACATCACCACGCCCGTCAGCTTTGATGTCGCGTTTGAGCGCGACGGCGAAAAGAGACTGAGAATAAAAGGTCGGCTTAAGCCCGACGCCGAGGGGCCATGGTGGTTCCGCACCGTCACGGGGACTACGCCCGACGGGCGACGTACCCTCATCATCTGGCGGAAGCTTACTGGCGATCCCGAGAAGGACAACCTGGTACTCGACGAGTGGTTTACGCGGCAGGGTTACTCCACCAAGGATTATGAGTTCCAGCTCATCTACGTAAACGGCGGTAACAATCTCGAAAACCTGAAAGTGCCGGATGACACCTGGAAGGTGCGGTTGATCGAGGAAGACTTCCACCGCCTCATGTTCGACACGGAGGGCTTGTGATGCCGCGTGGTCGGCCCCGCAATCCCGCCGGACCCACACCTGCTGCGCAGCGTCGCCGCGCTAACAACAGACCGCAGGTGCCATTTGCATATAAGCTTGTGCTTAATCAGTGGCTATTGTCGCTCTTCAACGTGAAACGCTTTGAGCATCTGGCGGAGCACCTGCGTCAAGAGAAGCTAGAAGGTCTCGACGAGAACAACGTACATCACTTTCACCATGCGCTCACTGCGCAGCTTTTCAATCTCACGCAACTACCGACTGATCTCCTACTCGAATACGATCAGAATATCGTCAAACATACGCTTCGGCTGAACGAGCGGCGTATCACGCGTGGTGAAGAGCCGATCGCGTGGAAATACTTTCAGTACCTGACGCTGCTCTTCACAGAGATTTATCTTGACCGCTATTTCCGCGATCCGCAGGGATTGCTCAAGGTCTTAAATGCGCAGGTGGCGGCGACCAATTTAGACAAGCCAGAGGCAGACCTAGAGCGGGATTGTTTTGGCCGGAGTCGATTGGGGATTCCCAAATCGGGGGCGTTTCTGATTCAACATGCTGGCTGGGCGAAGGGGGCCGGCATGAATGGCAAAACCTTATTCGATGGATCTTCGCGAGCGGGTTGTTGCGGCGGTCGAGAACGAGGGGCTGTCGCGGCATGAAGCGGCGTCGCGGTTCGGGGTTGGCGTGAGCACGGCGATCGCCTGGGTGCGGCGCTTCCGGGAGACGGGGAGCGTGGTGCCGGGACAGATGGGCGGGCACAAGCCGAAGGCGATCCGGGACGAGCATGAGGTTTGGCTGCGCGAGCGCATTCGCGAGCGCGATTTCACTTTGCGCGGGCTTGTCCGCGAACTCGCCGGGCGCGGCCTCAAGGCCGATTACACCGCGGTCTGGACGTTCGTTCACGCCGAGGAGTTGAGCTTCAAAAAAAACCGTGCTCGCCAGCGAACAGGATCGCCCCGACGTGGCGAGACGGCGAGCGCAGTGGAAAGCGCGTCAGAGGCGGATTGAACCGGCGCGCCTGGTCTTCATCGATGAGACCTGGACCAAGGACAACATGGCCCCGCTCCGGGGATGGGGACCGCGCGGCCGGCGGCTGCGCGCCAAGGTGCCGCAGGCGCGCTGGAAGACCATGACCTTCCTGGCCGCGCTGCGGCACGATCGTATCGACGCGCCCTGGCTGCTCGATGCCCCGATCAACGGCCAGACCTTCCGGACCTATGTCGAGAAGGTTCTCGTCCCGACCCTGAGACCGGGCGACATCGTCATCATGGACAATCTCGGCAGCCACAAGGGACGCGCCGTCCGTCACGCCATCCGTGCCGTCGGCGCCAAGCTCATCCTCCTGCCGAAATACTCGCCCGACCTCAACCCCATCGAACAGCTCTTCGCCAAGCTCAAACACTTGCTGCGCAAAACCGCCGCGCGAAGCTTCGACGCCGTGACCGAAGCCATCGGACAGCTTCTCGGCAGCTTCACGCCGCAAGAATGCTCAAACTACTTCAGCAACTCCGGATATGGTCCCGCCTAATTCAATCCCGCTCTAGTCACGCCCTTTGACGAGGCCGCCGAAGCTTGGCCGCAACTCAATAAGCTCGCCTACTGGAGTGCCACTGGCAGCGGCAAGACACTTGTCATGCATGCCAACATTCTTCAGTACCAACATTATTTGCAGAAGCACGGCAGGCAGCGTGAGCTTAACCGTATCATCCTGCTTACGCCCAACGAGGGCCTAAGTCAGCAGCACCTTCGCGAGTTTGATTTGGCTGGCATCTCGGCTGAGCTTTTCAACAAAGACGGTCGCGGGCTGTTTGCTGGACAGCAGGTCGAAATTCTCGACATCCACAAGTTAGCAGTGGAAATGGGCGACAAGACGATCGCGATCGACGCTTTCGAGGGTAATAATCTTGTGCTTGTTGATGAAGGGCACCGAGGGGCATCGAGCGGCGAGGAAGGAGCGTGGATGCGATTTCGCAATGCGCTTTGCGAGAAAGGGTTCTCCTTTGAGTACTCCGCTACTTTCGGCCAGGCGGTCAAAGGCAACAGGGTGCTCACTGATCTCTACGCAAAGAATATCCTTTTCGATTACTCATACCGCTATTTCTACGGAGACGGATTCGGTAAGGACTACCAGATTCTCAATCTTGACGAGGAGACGCAAGCCAACCACTTGGAACTCTATCTTGTCGCCTGCCTGTTGGCGTTTTTCCAACAGCAGCGGTTGTACCGCGAGGCCGAGACGCAATTTCGGCCTTTCAACATTGACAAGCCGCTATGGATTTTCGTGGGCGGCAGCGTCACCAAGACGCTAGCGACGCGCGACGCTTCCGACATCATTGAAATCTTACGTTTTCTTGCCCGCTATGTTTCGGATCGGGCGGCTAGTATCCAGCGCATCGAGCGGGTGCTGAATCAGGGGCTTGTCAGCTCCGATGGTAAGAACCTGTTCGCCGGTCGTTTTACGTACCTGAATACCGCAAACCTTTCGGCTGCGCAGGTTTTCGAGGAAACGCTCATCACGCTCTTCAATGCGGCAGGCGGCGGAGCGCTGTACGTCGAAAACCTGAAGGGCGCAACCGGCGAGATAGCGCTCCGCGTAGGCGACAACGATCCTTTTGGCGTTATCAACGTTGGCGACGATGCCAAGCTGGTAAAGTTATGCGAAAAGAACGGGCTACCCACTGGAGAGCGCGAGTTTACAGGCTCGCTGTTTCACGAAATCAACTTGCCGCATTCGACAGTAAACCTTCTGATCGGTTCGAAGAAGTTCACCGAGGGCTGGAGTAGCTGGCGCGTGAGCACCATGGGCCTGATGAATGTGGGCCAGACTGAGGGCTCGCAAATCATCCAGCTCTTCGGTCGCGGCGTTCGCCTCAAGGGCTACGACCTGAGCCTCAAGCGGAGCGGCAAAGCCCAACTTCCGGAAGACGTAACACGGCCGAAGCACATCGGCCTGCTGGAAACGCTTTCCATCTTTGGCATCCGCGCCGACTACATGGCGCAGTTCCGCGACTTCCTCGAAGAGGAAGGTTTACCAGTCAATGATGACCGCATCGAGTTCCTGCTTCCTGTCATCAAGAATCTTGGCACGCAGAAGCTCAAGACCATCCGACTAAAGAAGATGATCAACGGCGTTAGCACGGAGTTCGGCGACGCTTTTCGGAAGCTGGGGCCGATCCCAACGCTTGCCAAGCCAGACCCTGTAAAGGACAAAGCCACCGAGTATCTGCAGAAGAATCAGGTCGTGCTCAACTGGTATCCGAAGATTCAGGCGATGAAGTCCGGTGGCGTTTTAGGCGGCGATGCCGAAGCCGCGCCCAATCAGACTCATCTCAGCGCGTGGCACGTAGCTTTCCTTGACATCGACCGGCTTTACTTCGAGCTGGAGCGCTTCAAGGCCGAGCGAGGCTGGCACAACCTAAATCTGACGCGTGACAGCATAGAACCGCTACTCGCCGATCAGAGCTGGTATCAACTTCTAATCCCCGCCGAGGAAGCTGGCCTTCGACTCCTTCGAGAAAGTGCGGCTGTGGCAGGAAATCGCGCTTTCGCTTCTGAAGAAGTACACTGAGCGCTACTACACCTTCCGCAAACGGGAATGGGAGCTGCCGCATCTGGAATACCAGGAATTGACTGTGGACGATCCGAACTTCCTGGGAGTGAAAGATGAAACTGGCAAAGGCTACTACCGCATCCTGATCGAGCAATCGCAGGAGGAGATCGTCGCCAAACTCGAAGAGCTCAAGGCGCTAATCGAAAAAGGAGACCTGAAGCCGTGGGAGTTCCACGGCTTGAAGGCGATCTGGTTTGGCCGGCACCTGTATGAACCGCTGCTTTATCTGGATCAGAAGATCGTCGAGATCAGCCCCGTAGCGCTCAATAAGGGCGAACGGCAATTCGTAGAGGACCTGAAGGCTTTTCACGATAGTAGCGTCAGTTTCTTCGAGGATAAGGAGCTCTATCTGCTTCGTAACCTCAGCAAAGGCCGTGGGGTGGGTTTCTTCGAGGCCGGTAATTTTCATCCCGATTTTATTGTGTGGTTGTTCATCGGTAGCGAGCAGCACGTAATTTTCGTAGACCCGAAGGGTATCCGAAACATCGGTCCGACCGATCCAAAAATTCAATTCCACACGACGATCAAAGAGATCGAGGAACGCCTTGGCGACCCGACCGTGCATTTGGAATCCTTTATTGTGTCGAATACCCCGTCGCATACGATGAAATTATTCTGGGGCATGGATAAGCCGGCCATGCTCGCGAGACACATCCTTTTCCAAGAAGAGGACAAGGACAGCTATGTAAAAGCTATGCTTGAAACCGTCTTTGCTTCGCGTATGTCCATGGCTTCGTGATCGCCCTTACCAGTACGCAGCTCGCTGATTATAGAGTTTTCACGACGATGGCGCGTCCGACTGACGCCGCACCGGGCTCTACGCGCGCCGCGTAGGCGGCGCTTCCCGAACCGCCGTCCCGGCGTCTCGGCCATCCGGTAGCGATCCCTCGCGCAAGATGACTCGGCCAGCCTGCGGCTGACTTCCTTCCGTTTCGCTTTGGGGCCTGCGGCCCCCTGGCTGTCAAGGCCAAGCCCTGCGGGCGCCGCGGGGCGTTTCCCCGTCTTTCGCTCCCGATGGTCGCTGCCAAGACGGGTGATCCCCCTCTCCCCACGGCGGCCTTGACCGCCGAACCCCCGCTCATTGGCGCGGGCCTAGTCGGTTGCATGCGCAACCCGCAACTAGGAGGAAGGAAAATGAAGGCCGATGTTTATGAGAGGATCACTGGACAGATTGTCACCGAACTTGAGAAGGGAGTCCGCCCTTGGTTCAAGCCGTGGAATGCCGAACATGCGGCTGGGCGCATCACACGGCCCCTGCGATTCAACAGCATTCCGTACCGGGGAATTAACGTCCTGATGCTTTGGTCCGAAGCCATGACCAAGGGATTCTCCGCGCCGATCTGGCTGACCTTCAAACAGGCGCTCGAATTGGACGCCCATGTGAAGAAGGGCGAGAAAGGAAGTCTTGTCGTTTACGCCTCGACCGTCACTCGCACCGAAATTGATGGTGATAGCGGCGAGGAAAGCGAACGCGATATCCCCTTCATGAAGGGCTACACGGTTTTCAATGTGGAGCAGGTGGAAGGCTTGCCCGCTCAATATTACGCGAAGGCCGAGCCCCGGCTTGATACCCTGCCACGGATCGACCGGGCCGAATCATTTTTTGCCGCCACAGGTGCGAACATCCAGCACGGCGGCAATCAGGCTTTCTACACGATGGCGCAAGATCGCGTGCAGATGCCGCCGTTCGAGAGCTTTCAGGACGCTGAAATCGTATTACGGGACGCTTTGCCATGAAATGACTCACTGGACTCGCCATCCGAAACGCCTTGAGCGCGATTTCGGGCGCAAGCGCTGGGGCGATGAAGGTTACGCGATGGAGGAGCTTGTCGCGGAGCTTGGTTCCGCCTTCCTGTCCGCCGATCTCGACCTGACGCCGGAAGTCCGCGCCGATCATGCGTCCTATATCGCCTCATGGGTCAAGGTTCTGAAAGACGATAAGCGGGCGATCTTCACCGCTGCCGCTCACGCGCAGCGCGCCGCCGACTACCTGAACGGGCTGCAACCCGGCCTACAGCAGGAGGCGGCAGAATGAGCCGCCCCGACAAAATCATTATCGATGGCCGGGCCTACCGCTGGCGGGATATCGTGGACTTACGCCGCCAGCAGCTTGAGGCGTGGAAAGCGGCAAGGCCGGAACAACCGGCCTTGTTCGCCCTCAAAGAGGATAGCCGCCCCGCCGCCGAGCGCACGGTAGCCGGGCGCTACCGCGAGCCGACCTTGCTGGACCATGCGAGGGAAGGCTAGATGGACGCCGAAGGAGGCTGGATGATGAGTTACCGATATTTCGATTGGGGTGGCTGTCCGGCGCGTGTGTTGTTTGAAGACAAGCGGGCCGTCCAATGCGAAATCTGGGACCCGAAAAACGGCAAACTTGTCGTGGATGAGAAAAACCTATTCATGTAGTCGCTTGGCATCGACCCGGAACGCGGCCTTGTCGATTACCAGTATGTGATTTCCGAAGCGCAATTTAACGCGCTCGTGCGAGAGCGGCTTGCCGCCTTGACTGAGCCGCCGGTGCGCGTTCACGGGAAACCTGACGACAACAAATAACCGGCCGCAATCGGGTCGCGCCGCGTCACGTGCCGTGACGCGGCGCTCCACCTAAATTCAAGTGAGCAACGCGCCCTCTATAATCCGCGCTCCCGTCCGGCATCGCGGCTGTGCCGCTGGAATTCCTGTGTCACCGATTGCTCCAGCCGTGACTCCTCTCGCTGGATTGCGCTGGTGCGCGTTCGGTCCTGAGTCTGGGTCAGTGTCTCGTAATCGGCGCGATTCTTCTGCGCCTGAATCTCATTGGCGGCATCGAAGGCGAAACGCAAATCGTCTTGCGCCGTCTGGCACGTTTCGATCCGCTCGTTAAATTGCTGTTCGATGGTTTCGCGCTGGTCGAGCCACTGGCGACGCATCTCCTTATATTCGCGGTCGATATCGCGCGGCGGAGAACTCCCGAAAGACGGCGTCGGCGCGGGCTTGTACGCGATACGGTCGCGCATCTGGTCCCATTTGCGCTCGTGCGCCTCCAACGTCTGGCGCTTTTGCTCCGCAAGGCGCGCCTGCTCTTGGGCAACACGCTCGACCGCTTGCTGCTGGGCGCGCATGTCGCGCTCCCGCTGCTCCTTCTGCGTGGCGAACAGCGCTTCACGCTGTTGCGCGAAACGCTGTTCCACCCGCCGTTCGGCTTCCTGCCGCAGATTACGATCCGGCTCGCGGGGCATTGGGCGATCTCCCGCGCCTTACACCGTTTCGGGGATCGCACCCGGCTGATCGCCCCATTCGTCGGTGGGGGTAAGGGGCGTACCCTGTCCCCGGCGGGCGAGCGCATCGAGCACGTCATCGCAGGCCTTGAGCCGTGTAGCGATGGCGACAGCTTCCTTCTGGCCGTACACCGTCATGATGTCGTTGCGCTGGCCGAGATAGTCGAAGGAGACGTGGAACGAGTTGGCGTACCAGCGCTGTTTGCGGATCGGCTTGCGCGTGATTTGCGCCTGCTGCATCCGAAACTCCTCCTCATCCCGTTCGGCCTGCGTGCTGTCGTGGGGGACGAGCGCGAACCGGTGTGGCAGTTGGCGGTCGTAGTGCTTCCAGCCGAAGAGCGTCCGTACGCTGAATTTCTCCAGCGTCAGCATTATCCTGACCCGCTTTCTGAGGAGAGAGTCCAGCATCTGACGGAGCATCACGCCGCCGATAACCGGAACGGCGATGGCGGCGACGAGCATCCCGCCATCGGGATTGTCCGCACCGGCGACCGTCAAAAGACCGTAGCCAATGCCCGCCAGCGTGCCGAGATTGCTGAGGGAGCTGACCGCCATGGCGCGGAACGGCGTCAGGACGCGCGGCTCGACGTGGAAAGCCGGCAATCCGTTGCGGTCAGTGACCTGCCACGTCGCGGGCTTTCCGGCGAAGGGGGAACGAACTTTCTGGTTCATGATGGATATTCCTTTCGGAGAAAGTTGGCCCGGCCCTTTCAGGGGCCGGGCCGGATGTGTGGGCTTACTTCTTCCGCCTTGCGGCATCAGCGGCGGCGGCCTGAGCTCGCCTTGCAGCCTGAGCGGCGGCTGCCGCGTAGGTCTTTGCGATCTGGTCGGCCATGTTATGGACGGGCGAAGGCCGCTGGTTATGGCTTACCTGCCGGATAGCGGTACGCCGGGCTTCATCGGGAGTACGCATTGGATCTTCCTTTCTCTGTTTGTCTGTCGTTTCAGACGTGGATTTTGTAGACTGAGGGAAAGGGAAGATTCCTCGCGCCAACCTCGCGGGGGCGGCGGGCTTGGCGGCATGGAGATGAGGACACGGGCGCGATGCGGTTATCGGACTGGCAACTCAACCGGCTGCGCGATGCGCTCGGCGCCTATCACGACTACGAGCGCGGCATTGAGGGCGATTACTTCAACTGGAAGGACGTGAGCGCGGCGATCGAGGAATCGACGGGCGTTTCGATTCCCCAAGAGCGCCTTCGGCAGTTCGTGGAAGGGATCAAGACGCCGGACGGCGGACGCAGATTTCCCGTGCCGCAGGATGCGTGGATCGACGCCATCGTCAAATTCGCTACGGACGAGGACAGCGCGCTGATGACCGAGGCGGAGCTGCGCGAGCACGTGCCGTCGTGGCACGCCGCGTTGCGCCTGCTCGAATATCTCGACCAGGCTTTCGACACCGCGCGCGTTCTGCCGCCTGCCACTCTGGAAGGCACTTACCGAAGCGCGTGGTTCGAACCGTCCGAAGGCGCTCACGAAGACTTTGTCGTGCGCGAAATTACCTTGCAGCGTGCGTCAGAGGCCGGACTGATCCAGCTTGCCATGATGGAGGATTCCTACGACCTGCTGGCCGGACCGCAGTTCGAGGATTGGACTCCGAAACAACGCACCGAGGCGCGCCACAGCCGGATCATTTATGGCGGGTGGGGCATCCTCACGCCCGAGGATAATCTGCTGCTGTTCCTCAAGAACGAGCGCAACGGGCGTAACTGCTATTTTCTGACTGTGGCATCCGACCTCTCGCATGCGTCCCAAAGCCCGGTGAAAGGGCTCGCTCTGTTGCGCCACGACTATCCGATGGAATCCGAAGACGGCGAACCGCTGGAGCCCAAAAAGATGCCGGCGATCGTCGAAAGGGTCGGCAACGGGATCGCGCTGTTTCAGAGGATCACCTAGCCGATGCCGACCGTCTCTGTAGGAAAACAGACAGCTACCGTGGAAGGCCTGGCGCTCAGTCTCACGGAGCTTCGCGCGCGGATCGAGCAACGGCGTGACCACGCGTGGCAGCCGAATCCCGGAGATACGGCGCAGGAGCGGAAGAAACACTGGCAGGCAGTCGCGGAGCAGCGCGCGCAGAAGGTAGAGGCCGGCGAATACATTGGCGACGAGCTGCTTCCGCAGCTTCGTGGCAGCAAGGCGATGACCAGCATTGGCCGTGAATTCCTGAAAGCGGCGGAGCGTGGCAATGCGCGCATGGTGGGCGCATTCATCGAAGAAGGCTTTCCCGTCAATTATCAGGATCGCGAGACGGAAGAGACCGCCTTGCATGTCACTGCCGCCACGCGAGCGCGCAACGCGCTGCGCGTTCTATTGTTGTGCGGACTCTGCAATTTCCTGTTGCGGGACAAGCGCGGGCGGCTGGCGTCCGAAATGGCCTATCTGTTTGGGCGCGATCCGGCAGCAGCGCGGTTGCTGCGCGTGAAGGAGCGGAAGCAGGCGGCGGCGAGCGGAATTAAGCTCACGCGCCGTCCGCAAACGCCTCCCTGAATATGGCGCTGTGCGGACCGCTCGCGTCGAAATACTCCACCCGTTGCAGGAGCATCGGATCGAAACCCGCCCAGATCACGAGCTGCCGCTTGAGCCGGTCGCTGCGCCCGAAGTGTCGGCTTACTTCGTCGGGCGTCAGCAAGTCATGCAACTCCATGCTGGCGCTGCGGCCCGATAATCCCGATTGCGCCTGCTCTGGCCCAACCTCGTTTTGCCGGGCGACTTCCACCCGCGTCTTGCCGAGACGGCGCGAGACGTATTCGAGTGTCTCCAAATCGTTGTTGCCGAAAAACTGGAGGATACCGGCGTTGCCGGCGAAGGTTTCCCAGCGCTCCTTGTAGAGCGCCTTGCCCTGTCCCCAGTCCTGCAGAACGACCCAGAGCTTGACGTTGAAGGAGGCAATCTGCCCCGCAGCGTCCTCAAGCTGGCGCATGTGACCGAGGACGGGGAATTCGTCGAGGCAGACCAGCACCGGTGCCGCCGGTGCGGTCTTCTCCCGTTCCATCGCGTCGAGAAGCTGGTTGATGAAGATACGGAGCCAACGATTGCACAGCCCCATGCGGCTGGCAGGGAGGCAGAGATAGACGCTGACCCCCGCGCGGTCGCGCTTCAGGTCAGCCAGATCGAAGTCGTGCCCGGCCAGCACGCGGCGCATGGCCGTGTAGTCAAGGAACTTCGTATGACGGCGCACGGTCGAAAGCACGCCCGCGCGCTCGTTGCTGCCCTTTTCGTAAAAGTCCCGCGCCGCGCCTTCTAGCGCGCCGCCAAGGTCTTCGGTCGCGGTGTCCTTCGCAAACCGCGCCGCGCTTTGCAGCATCTCCTTTTCGAGGACATGCAGCGGCTCTTCGTCTTCGCCGACGAGCGCGGCAGGTTCTTGCGCGAGCGCCGTGCGGATCAAATCGCGGACGGTGAGAAGATTGCGCCGTCCCGCGTAGCGCGGTTCTGTCGCGACGTGCAGGATCACGCCCTCGATGAAGTTCTTGGCGCTTTCATCCCAATGCGGGTCCTTTTCCTGCCCGCTGCGCACGACAAGGGCGTCCGCGATCAGCCCGGCATCTTCGATGATGGTCGGGCTGCCGGATTTCAGAACCGCGAGCGGGTTATAAGCGTTGCGCAAGTGCGCGATGCCGGGAGCGGCGTTTCCGAAGGGATCAAGCACATGCACCTTCTGCCCCAGCGCGGCGCGCCGGGCGGCGGTGATGTTGGCAAGTTCGGCCTTGGGGTCCGTCGCGAGCACGCTACCGCGATAAAAGAGCAGGTTATTGATGAGCGTGACGGACTTGCCCGCCCGCGAACCGGCGACGGTCAGGACGTGCCGGTTATCCTCGATCCCGACAAGCTTGTTGCCGAGCGCGCCGATGAAAATTTTCCCGCCCGGATTGCGCGGGTCATATTCGAGCGCCTTCCGCTCGAATATGACCTCCGGCGTCTGCCAGCGCGCTTGCGGCGCCGTCTGCTGCTTAAGGTAGCGCGAGCTGAGCCCGCGTGGAATGTCGCGTGTGAAGTCTTCGAGGAAGGAGGTCATAACCGCGTCTCCGTTTGCCGCCATCGTTTGGCAGGTCGCGGTCATTGTCCGTCTGGCGCATGTGCACAATCCTCGCACCAACCTCGCGCGCAGGAGGCTTCACAGCGGACCGTAAAGAGTCATTCCGCCGGGGCACCGCCGATGCTGGCGGCGGCCGTGGCCGGCGCCGTTTCGCCTGTCGCCTGTTGTAGTCGGGTTTGTCCTGTCCGCGCCGTTGGCAGGCGCGGGCGGCGGTTCGGTCGGTTCGCCCGTCAGGGCTTCTGTTTTCCTTTGTCCGGAACGGGGCTGTTCTTCTTTCAGCCTTGTACCCCAAAAGCCGTTTATCAGACCGGCGGGGATGCTCTGCGGCGTGTCCTTCGCCGGCCCGCTCCATTCGGCCCTAAAGAGGGGCCTCCCGTGTTGGCGGACACGTCCCCGGCGGCCTGCTGTCCGGCGGGTAAGGCTGGAAAGGCCAGCCCGTTCAACAAAGGAGAAGACCCATGACTAACACGAACCAATCGACCGAAACCACGAACGCCCGCAGCAACGGCAAGGCCAAACTACCGACCCATGTCGCCAAGGTGCGCCACGGCTACGGCAAGAAGGCCACCTACGAACGCATCGGGGTTGCTTGGCGGAACGACGACGGCTCGCTCTATGTGAAGCTGTCTGGCACGCAGTTGGTCAGCGCCCTGACGCTCTACGAGCTGGAGGACAAGGAAGAGGCCACGCCCATCGACGATGGCCAGGCCGCAAACGAAGAGGCGGGGGAATAACTCCCGCCTCACGGCTTCCTTCACATGCGACAAGGCGCGGGCTTCATAAGCCCGCGCCGCCTTTTTATGCTTCTTCTTCTGACGCCGGGTCTTCAGAGGTCGGCGTTATACCGCGATAGCCACGGGGAGTCGGTTGATGGACATCCATCGGCTCCATGTGCTCGCCGCAGACGAGCTTCGCACCGTGCTTTGCCCAAGCCTTCATGTCGCCGTGTGGGCAGACATACCGGACGCGCTTGCCGCTCTTTTTTTTGCTCTCTTCATCGTCACCGGCATCCTCGCCTGACGCGGCTGTCCGAGCCGGTTGCTCGATCCACGAAATGACCAAGCCGCGCGCGAGGAGTTTGCGGACCGTCCGGTCGAATGGACCGTCCGGCACGATCATGTGATCCATGGCATCGCCGGTCTCGGCTCCGCCTTCCTTGCCGGTGGAAGTTGGCTGAAGGCCGATTGATTTCATCTTCCCGGCCCATTCCATGTTGTGATAGCGACCCCGGCCCGCCTTGCCGAAATGATGCTGCCACAGATGGACCATTTCGTGGGCAAGGGTGGAGAGAATGTCCTCTTGGGACCTGTCCCGGAAGTGAGAAGGATTAAGGGCGATCTCATCGGTAAGCGTGCCGTCGGCACGTCCGAAACGATCGCTGCAAAAATACCCGTAGCTCTGCTTGTGGCGTTGAAGCGAGATGAGACAATTCGGAAGCGCGGCCTCGAAGAGAGCGCGATTCAGAATTCTCGTAAGCCTGCTGCAATGGATCGTAAGTTTCACGGGTAGGTTTGACGGGTTGGATGTTTGTGTTGGACATCGGTGGTCTCCGTTTCAGCGACCGCCGTTGGGATGTGCATTACAAGGAGTTCATCCCGATGGTCTCGGCAGTCGTCATCAGCGGATGATCAGCGAAGCAGATTTAGCTTTTCCTCGTACAATCCTCGCGATATAGATATTGCAGTGCACATCACAAATACTTGGCTCAAGACTGTGGTGCACACCTGAAATTAAGAACTCCCGGCTTATAATCTGAGTATGGGCGCACTGATCCGACAGTGATTGGTACAAGGTGTGCGCGGTATTACCGCGCTCACCTTGCCGGGGGATTTCCCATCCCCCAGTGGACCCCCCTGCGCAACCCCTAAGCGCGCCCGTCTTGCACGACGTGCTTGCTAAGGGGTTGGGTCAGCCGGCCGCTATCGCTCATGGGCATCGAGCCCATGCCGGCCGAGCGCCCGCCGTCGCCGAGGGCTTCGGCGTGGCGCGTTACGCACGGACAGGCCGTGCGTTCGGGGAGACTTCCGCTCTCCCCCATCCCCATCGAACAAAGGGCTTTCCGCGCCCCTTGTGACCCACAGTCAGGACTTTCGCGTCCTGAACCACGACCGGTGTTTCGACACCGGCTTCGACCGCAAGGGAGACTTCGGCTCTCCCTTGGGAACCCATCGACCGGGGCAGGCGCGGCCCCGGAGCCCGCGAGGTTCGCGCGAGGATGGCGCGAGGCAGACGGACGACTGGCGCGCCTAGCTTTTGGAGATGACGGACAAGACCGACGAGAAACGCGACGCCCCTGTCTCCTACCGCCCGCCGGCAAAGCTGCGGGACGAGTTCTATCGTCGCGTCGAAGCGTCCGGTCTTCCCGTCAATGCCTATATCTCCAAAGCGCTTTTCGGCCTCGCTACGCCCCGTGGCACACGCCGTCCGCCCGTCGAAAAACAACTGCTCGCGCAGTTGCTCGCCCGCTCCGCGGCGATCCGCGACGCTCTGGACGGCGCTGCCCGCGCTACCGGCGACGATGGCCGCGCCACCGATGCCCTTCAGACGGCGTGCGACGAGCTGGCCGTCATCCGGGCCGCGCTCATGAAGATGATGGAGCGCGCGCCGTGATCCCGTTCGGCAGCCAGCGCGCCCTTGGGCAGGACCTCGCCACCCACCTCCAGAATACGCAGGACAATGAACGGATGGAGGTGGCGCAGGTTCGCGGCGCCATCGCCCGCGACCTGCACGGCGCGTTCGCCGAATGGGAGGCGCAGGCACACACGCTGACGCGCTGCACAAACTATCTCTACAGCCTTTCGATCAACCCGGACCAGCGACAGGGGCGGCTCACCAAGGACCAGTATCTCGACTATATCGAGCGGACCGAGAGCCGCCTCGCTCTGTCCGGCCAGCCGCGCGCGATCGTCTTCCATATAAAGAAAGACAAGAACGGAATCCCGCGCGAGCACTGCCATGTCGTCTGGTCGCGGATCGACGCCGAGCGCGGCAAGGCCCGGCACATCGCTTTCGACCACGAAAAGCTGATGATGGTGACGCGCGAGTTTGCCCGCGACCACGGGCTCAAGTTGCCGGACGGCTACTACCGGGACAAGGGGCAAGAGCGCGCGAAGAAGGACCGGCAGCTCTCATATTATGAGAAAAAGCAGGAGGAAAACGGTGGCCTCTCCAAGGAACAGCACAGGGCGCAAGTCACGGCAGCATGGCACAAGCGCGACACGCCGCGCGCCTTCGTCCGGTCGTTGGAGGACATGGGCTATATCCTCGCCACGGGCGACCGCGATTACGTCCTTGTCGATCTCTACGGCAACATGAACGGCCTGCCCAAACTGATCGACGACAAAAAAGTCCGTATCAAGCAGGTGCGTGAATTCCTCGGCAGGGACTTCCCGAAGACTCCCTGCCGTCCGTTGATGAGGCGCGGGCGCTCGCCGCCGCCCATCGCGCCGCGAAGGAGCTGTTCCGGACCAACGAGCAATGGGCGGCGCAGGAAGCCCATCAGACGGAAAGGCGCGAGGCCTTGGAGCGCAAGCAGCAGGTCCGCCGCACGCCGCTGGAACAAGAAAGCAACGCGCTGGCTGTCCGGCAGCGACAGGCCGGACATGAACTCGCGACCCGGCAGAAGGAGGTGCGGGCAGCGCTTCGGCAAGGCTATTTGCAGGAAAGCCATCGCATCCGGCTCGACCGAGCCGCGCATAAGCCGAAGGGGCTGGCAGCATTCCTAGGCCGCATCACTGGCGTCGAACTTGTGACGAAGAAGATTTACCGATACCGCGACAAGACACGGCACGACGCCTTGCTCGCGCAAAAACGCGAACTGGCTGACCGGCAGAAGAACGAGGTCGAGGTGCTGACACGCCGGCAGGAACTGGAAACGCTTACCGTGCAGCGCCGTATTCAAGTGTTGGAACTGGTCGAAAAGCGGGAACTGCGGTCGCTGGAAATGGCGCTGGTCAAGGAACGCCGGGTCAAAGAACGGGACCGGACCAGCCGCGAACCGTCCCCCGAACCGCGCATGGACGTGTTCAATAAGGCGGCGAAGAAGCCGATCGATCTCATGGCCGAGTTCGAGCGAGCGGCCGGGTCCGGTGAGGCCGAAGGTGAATTGTCAGGTGGGTCGGCGCGCGACCCGGCACCGGAAGCGGAGATTACAATTCAGCGGCGGCGGCGTACGAAGGACCGGTCGCCGGAAGTTGAGCGTCCGGCCCGAACCAAGGGCTATGACCGCGATACTGATAACAATGGACCTTCCGACGATGATCCGGCACCACGACGGCGCAGGGATCGGGATTTTGATCGCGGGCGGTAAATCCGAAACACAACCACAAGTTTTCTCTCCGCTTCGTCACGAATTTCTTGTAAATTCGCGTTTGGGGATTCCGAAGCCGGATTCCGGACTTCGAGATTCTGACAATTCGGCAGCTCACGGAACTTCTCAAGAGAAAGAGAAGGCTGCCTATGTACGTTTCAGAAATTCACGCCGCTGGATTCCGGTGCTTCGGACCGGGGGACCCCCTGATACTGAAATTGCGCCGAGGGCTAAACATCCTTGTCGGACCGAACGATTCAGGAAAGACGGCTGTCATCGACGCCCCGCGATTTGTGCTATGGACGCGCGGTGACGATTTTCTTCGGCTCGAACCAAGTGACTTTCACGTCAAACAGAATGGTGAGCGAGTCACAGAGCTTCTAATCCGTTGCACCTTCGACGATCTAACAGCCGATGAGGAGGCTCGTTTTCTCGAATGGTGCAGCAATGAGGCAGGAAAGATTTCGGCTCTATGTCTGCCTGCGAGCTACTCTTCGAAAACTCCCCGGCGGGGGTGACGCCGTAATCCCGTTATACCGGGCTTGTAAGAACGGCGACGGACCTCCGCTTGAGGGCGACCTTCGCGAATATATAAAAAGCACGTATCTCAGACCGTTGCGAGATGCCGAACGCGAGCTGCGATCGGGCCGTAGGTCGCGGCTTTCCCGTATTCTTGGCGCACTGCCCACCGTGGCCAAGGAGGCTGATCCGGCGGTGCCGGGAGGCGTTCCGACACTTAGGGATACGATGAAACAGGCCGACATCGCAGTCGAAGCTAACCCGACAGTGCGGGGTGTGCAACGCGACGTAAATACGACATACCTTGATGACTTGTCTTTTGCTGGTGATCCGCTAAATGCCACACTGGGCATCGGTGCGAAGGGTTCTTTCGACCAGCTTCTCGAACGCCTTGAACTATTTCTGAATCCTCCGCCAGGTCAGACAGAGCGGCTGGCCCGCGGACTCGGCTACAACAATCTCCTCTTCATGGCAGCTGAGCTGCTTCTCCTTCAGTCCCACTCCGATCAGGTTCCTTATCTACTGATCGAAGAGCCCGAAGCGCACTTGCATCCACAACATCAAACACTCTTTATGCAGGTGCTTGAGGCGCGCGCCGCGCCGGTTCCAGAGGGTCAGAATCGTCAACAGGTTCAAATTCTCCTAAGCACACACAGCCCGCAACTCGCAGCAAGCGCTGACCTTGATTCGATGGTGATGATCATCGGACACAAAGCGTTTCCGCTAGGAAAGTCCCATACGAAACTGAAACATGATGATTACGCTTTCTTGCGCCGCTTCTTGGACGCGACAAAGGCCAATCTGTTTTTTGCCCGTGGTCTCATGATCGTCGAGGGCGACGCCGAAAATATCTTGCTTCCCTCCATAGCGAGAAAAATTGGGAAGCCGTTCGGGAAGTACGGTGTATCCATTATCAATGTCGGCCATCGTGGTTTGTTTCGTTACAGCCGGATTTTACAACGTGCCGACGGTACGCAGATGCCAGTCCCGGTAGCACTCCTGCCGGACCGTGACATACCACCGGACGCGGCAAAAGCCTTAGTTGGCGACCGCGAGAACTCAAGGCGAGTGGCAGGAAGCAAAAATCACCGCTCACATGCAAGCCCTCGCAACGCATAACGGCGGTGCAGTGAAGACTTTTCCCTCGGAACAATGGACACTTGAGTTTGATTTGGCGCGAAAACCCCGCTGTGCTGCGCTCGTTCATCAGGCCATTCAAATCGCCAAGGGGAGACGTGACAGAACCGATGCTCAAGTTGCTGCAGAGGCACAAGCCGAGGTGACCGCGTGGCAGGCGGACGGCACCAAAAACGACGATGATATTGCCGTTCTTATTTTCGAAGCGCTCTATAAGAAGCAGGTTTCCAAGGCTATGGTTGCCGAACAACTTGCGGCCTTAATAGACGCCTTGCCCGACACGCCGGCTGCCTTCAAGGTCAAGCTGCCAGCCTACATCGTCAACGCGATCGAGCACGTGACCATTTCCGAGGAAGTCCATGTACCCGAGGAACAGGCACCTGCCGCTGAGGCGCCAGCACAGTGATCGATATCCCGCCACTGACTCCCGAGCTACTGGACGAGCTTTGCAAGGAGATCGGCGGATGCACATTTACCGGCGCTAGTCAGCGAGCTTTTCTGTCGGCAAATGAATCCTGTGATGTGCAAGCCGCGCCCGGTAACGGCAAAACAACCTTGCTTGTTGCGAAGCTCGCTCTGCTTTCACGATGCTGGACTGCGCGCTCTCAGGGTGTCTGCGTCATATCTCACACGAACGCCGCTCGTGAAGAGGTTGAGAAGAAGCTCTTCACGCACCCGGCAGCCTCAGCCTTTCTAACGTATCCACATTTCATCGGCACAGTGACGGCCTTCATCGATCGCTTTATTGCACTGCCGTATCTTCGTGGATTGGGCTGGTCGATTCAGCGGATTGACGATGAGGTGTTTGCGGCCGTCGCGGGTTCAAGGTGGCGATCAAAACGCACTCTTTTAAATTTTTCCCGAGGAAATCATGGTGGCAACGCACATTCCGTTGGAACGTGGGTTTCAGCCATGGAACTAGAGAATAATTTTGTTTGCGGCCTTGAGGTCAAACCGGCCCGTCTCGCAATCAGAAACAAGGGGAACAGGCAGCCCGGATCGCATACGAACTCTGGCATTGAGCTTGAAGAGCTTAAAGCCGAGATAGTGAATGACGGGTTCTATCGGTTCGCAGATATGATCGCCATCGCTTATCAAGCCATGGAGAAATGTCCCACGCTAATCGATTGTATTCGTAAACGCTTTCCCCTTGTTCTCCTTGATGAGGCACAAGATACGAATGGGGCGCAGCTCGCTTTATTAGATCGTCTTTTTAGTGAGGGAGTTGTATACCAGAAACTGGGCGATCAGAACCAGACGCTTTACGAGGATGAGGACCTCACACCCGAGGATTATTGGCGGGCGGGCGAAGGCGTCATACCTCTCAACGAAACTAGACGCTTCGGCACAGAAATCGCTGCCTTTGCCAGTCGATTAACTGTGCGGGCGGCCCAGCAAATTGAGGGCATAGCCGGGACTCCGTGCCGCCGCAGTCTCATTTTGTTTGACCGGAATTCGATCGCAAAGGTTCTTCCGGCTTACGCTGGCGAAGTGCGCGCTCACTGGGGCCAGAATCTTAGACCCGATCATGAAGTGTGGGCCGTAGCCTCCCGCCACAATCCGGCCCGCGACATGACGGGTGAATGGCCAAAAACCCTTATGGATTACTGTCCCGACTATCGAAGCGCCAAGGGCCGAGCCAGTCGGCCGGATTCTCTTTGTACGCCGTTGCGCCAGACTGCGATTATGAACGAAGGTTATGCGTCGTTGGCAGAAATCGTTGATCTTTATGCGGCAGGGTTGGCTGGCCTTCTGCGCCATCAAGCTGTTCGGGACATCACCGGCCTCCCTATTGACAAAAGAAACCTCTGGACTGTCCTTGCTTCACGTGACCCCCATCTGCCTATACGACTACGACGACTATTGCGGGATCAGATTCTCTTTGGCAACGCCGCTTGGGATGCTGCCGGATGGGACCAATTCTGTCGCGACATCAACGCCATGTTGGGTATAAACCAGCCCCTAACACCCGCCGCCGCTAGTTTCTTGGAATTTGTTCAAGAAGGGGCGGACCGAGCAGGACAGCCTCGCCAGTTTTCTCGGACGGTCTTCGATCACGATGGAATACCCGTCCAATTGGGATCGATCCATGCCGTAAAAGGCAAGACCGTCGATTCCGTTCTGATACTCGAAACCGAAGTTTGGCGGGGGAAGGCACTGAACAAGCGCGCAATGGATGTTAGCACCGTCTTCCCTCATGCACTCGGGCTTGAAGAACGTGATTTTACTGGAAATGTCGCACAGCTCGCGGCCGCAACCAACATTTTCGTCGCGGCGACACGCCCGAGGGAACTTCTCGCCTTCGCGCTTCGCAAGGAAAACGCATCTGAAAATCTTCTTATCGCGGCTCACGACCAAGGTTGGCAAATTCTTGATACGACTGAAGCTATTCCAGTTGTTCCATAGCATTCTTAAGGTATCCATAGATGTCATCGCGCCATTAGGCTTTATTGCACCAAAAGACACAGAATAGAGCGATTTGTACTCGAATAAGTGATCTACTCTGCCGACGTTATATTTATAAGAGTACAAATAGTGATGGTCATTTTGGATCACATGTTGTCATTATCGGCTTTCTTTATTTTCTATAATTACCGCACAACGGGCCGTAGATTGCTTAGATATTACGCTGGATGATAGGGTACAAACGCTAACGTCAACTGACGAGCGCCATCATAGATGGCTGGACCATCTTTGTCCGACGGACGACGTAGCGCCCGCCTGTGGTCGCGATGGCGAGTAATCGTACAAATGGAGGCGCCACACTATGACATCCTTTACCTTCATACATACCGCGGACATACACCTCGACAGTCCCTTGAAGGGGCTTGCCGGCTATGACGGACCTGCGGTCGAGTGCATTCGCACGGCGACACGCCAAGCATTCGACAACCTTATGAGCGAGGCGATTGACCAAAAGGTCGATTTCGTTGTGATCGCGGGCGATCTATATGACGGCGACTGGCGGGATTATCAGACTGGGCTATTCTTCGCTCGCCAAATGGGCCGCCTCGCGAAAGCGAACATTCCGGCCTTCGTCCTCTACGGTAACCACGATGCAGAAAGCCAGATCACCCGCCGCTTGAGCATGCCCGAGGGCGTCAATGTTTTTTCCGCGCGCAAGCCTGAGACGTTCACTCTTAAGGAGTTGGGTGTTGCGCTTCATGGCCAGAGCTTCCGACAACGCGATGTCACCGACAACCTCGCCGCCACGTATCCAGAGCCGGTCAACGGCGTCTTCAACATCGGCGTTCTGCACACCGGCATGGGCGGCATGGACGGCCATGCGAACTACGCACCATGCAAACTCGATGACCTTGTCACCAAGGGCTACGATTATTGGGCGCTCGGTCATGTTCATCACGGGGTTGTTCTCCATCAGAACCCCCATGTGGTTTTCCCCGGAAACCTACAGGGACGGCATATCCGCGAGACAGGTCCCAAGGGCGCGTGCCTCGTCTCTGTCGAGGATCGTGAGATCGTCGAATTTGCTCCGCTGTACACCGATGTCGTCCGCTGGGCACATCTCAAAGTCAGCGTCGATGGCTGTGACCGCAATGCTGAGGCATTGGAGCGCTTGCGGAAAGCCGTCGAGGAAGCGATCGACGAAGGCGCTGATGGCCGATTGCTCGCGTGCCGCATCGAGCTGACCGGCCGTACCGATATCCATGACCATCTTCTGGTATCAACCGAAAATCTTCTCGCCGAAGCGCAGGCCGCCGCACTTGGGTTCGGTGACGCCGTGGCATGGATCGAGCGCGTTGTCATCGCGACAGAACCCCGGCTCGATCAGGCGTTGCTTGCTGGACGCGAGGATGCGTTGGGGGAACTTCATCGCATGCTGGGAGGGGCAGCCGCTGATCCCGAATTACTCGATCAACTGGAAGCGGATGTCGGTGAACTGGCCCGCAAGCTGCCACCCGATATACGCGACGAGATTGAAGATGCCGCCCTGAAGGCGGCGGTTCAGGCCGACTATCCCGCTCTCATCACGCACGTCCGGGGCTACCTCAACGCCCGCCTAACGTCGCAGGAGGATTGAGCCATGCGAATTCAGCGACTCGATCTTATACGATATGGCCTGTTCACCGATACGCAGCTCGTGCTACCGGCGAGAGATTCCGACATCCATATCGTGTTCGGGCCGAATGAGGCCGGAAAATCGACGGCGCTGTCCGCCATCGAGGACTTGCTTTTCGGGATACCCGGCAACTCGCGCTACAACTTCCTGCACGATTACGGAACCATGAGAGTTGGCGCTGTCCTAGAGAACGGCGGGAAGACTTTGGAGATTCGGCGCCGCAAGGGAACCAAGGATACACTACAGACCCCGAATGACGTGCCCGTCACGGGAGGCGCTGGCGCACTGGCCCCGTTTCTAGCCGGGGCCGATCGGGCTTTCTTTGCACGCATGTTCAGCCTCGATCATGAGCGCCTTCGCCAAGGCGGCCGAGAAATACTCGACGCGAAAGATGAAGTCGGCCAGATGCTGTTCTCCGCTGGCGCCGGACTCTCAGGGCTGCGCGACCGGCTCAAAGCCCTCGTCGCTGAAGCGGACGGCCTATGGGCCTCACGGAAGGCAGCGCACAGGAAATATTACCAAGCGCAGGACCGCCTAGACGCTGCCGAGAAGGCGCTTCGCGAGCACACCGTCACGGCAACCAAGTGGCAGGAAGTGAAACGTGCTTTTGACGATGCGCAGGAAGCCTACAACGGCCTTGAAAAGCAGAACGAGGAAATCTCGCGCGAGCAACGCAAGCTGAGCCGCATCCGCCGTGTTTACCGGGATATCCGCAAGATCACGGCACTCGATGATGAGATCAAAGCGCTGGGTGAAGTCATACCGCTTCCCGAGGACGCCGCATCGACACTTGATGCGGCGGAACGTGAACAGTTGGGTGCGACGACACGCTTCGAGACTCTTGATGAGCAACTCGAAACTGAGCAGGAGCAGCGTAAAGCGCTGGTCTGCAACGAGGAGCTTCTGATCCGCGAGGACGACATACAGGAGTTCCATAAACGCCGCATCGAAGTGCAGAAGGAAAAGATAGATTTGCCTAATCGCCTCGCCGAACTGGCAAGCGCGGAGGACAATCTGCGGCGGCTCGCCGGGGAACTGGAATGGAAAGCTGACGACGTAGAAACGTTGGTCAAGCGGATTCCGCCGCGTACGAAGATTACCGTCCTTCGCACGCTCATCAGTTCCCGTGGAGAGCGAGCGTCCGGAGTCAGCAATGCAAGGGCCGCCGTTGACGAACTGGCAGGTCAGATCGCTGACGTACAGCAAGAGATCGACGGCATAGGCACACCCGTCGATGTTTCGAAACTGGCAGCCGTGGTCAAAGCTATCCGCGAGAGCGGCGATATTGCCTCACGGATAAAATCCGCCGAAACCGAAAGCCGGGAGGCAAAAGCCGGTATCGACCGCCGCCTTAAGACCCTCAAGCCGCGGATAGGCGACGAGCAGGCGTTGGCCTCGACGCCGGTGCCCACGCGCGACGCAATACAAGATCATCGTGACGACCGGCGCAACGCCGACCAGCGGATGCAGACTTGTCGAGAACGTATCCGAACCGCAGAGCAGGAGCTGGCAAGACATCAAAAGGCTCACGAGCGGCTTGCCCACGACGAGGATGCGATCGCCCCAAAGGACGTTGTTGACGCGCGCGACTTGCGTGATTCCGGCTGGTCGCTAATCCGGAAGCGCTTTGTCGAAGGCGTTCCGGTTCCTGAGAAGGACATCCGTGCGTTTAGTGGCACAGAGGCCGATCTGACCAACACCTATGAAACCGCCGTCACGGCTGCGGACGCTTTGGCGGATCGTCGTTTCGATAATGCGCAGGCGGCCGCTCAGATCACCTTGACCGTCCGTCAGATTGCCGGGCAGCAGGAATTGCTCGAAGGTTTGCGTGAAGAGGAAGGTGCACTTGCCGAAGAAAACCGCACCTTGGAGTCCGCTTGGAAAGGAATGTGGGCAGGTGCTTCGTTCGAACCGCTTGCGCCGGACTTGATGCTTGAGTGGTTTACCTCCCGGAATGAAATACTTGAGGCCATCGGGCGGCGGGAGGTGGCCGACCGTCAACTGGAGGCTTTGCGAGAAGATGAGGCGAATACCACGGCTCGCATTCTCGCGGAATTGGAAGCAGTTACCGGTAAAACCGGTGCTCTCGACGGCCAGCCATTACGCGTCGTCATGGAGGCTGCGAGCGCTGTTCAAAGCCAGCACGAAAAGGACGCTGCCAACCGGCGGCAAGCGGAGGAACGGCTTCGCAAAATGAAAGCCGATGCTGTCCGCAAGGCCGCCGCACTAGAAACGGCAGACGCGGCGTGGCGCGGCTGGCAGACGGACTGGGCTGCCGCCATTGAACTCCTTGGACTTGCTGCCGATACGCAGCCGGAGGCCGCCACAACCCAGCTTGACGCCATCGATCAAATGCGCGAGATCGCGGTCAAAATCCACGAACTGCGGCATGAGCGCATCGAGAAGATCGAAAGAGATGTCGATGTTTTTGCACAGGATGTTGCCGCTATCGTGGACGTTGTCGCAAGTGATCTTGCGAAACTCAGCCCCGAGGACGCTGTCCTTGAGCTGGAACGCCGGCTTGAAGCCGCAAAACGAGTCCGCGAGCAGCAGAAGACCAAGGACGCGGCAATTTTGGCGCTGCAAAAGAAAATCGAGGAATGCAGCGCGTCCGGGCGCGAGGCTCGTGAGACAATTCAACACCTTCAGGAAGCCGCCGAGGCCAAGGACATCGATCAACTCAAGACCGCAATCTATAACTCCGACAAGTTTCGGGAACTTGGGAACGAACGTCTGCGGGTTTTGGACGCGCTCGCCAAGGAAGGTGACGGATTGCCGCTAGCTGAGTTGTCTCAGGAATGTGAAGCGGTCGAAATCGATCAGGTAAGCGCCCGTGAGCAGACGCTGGAACAGAATCTGAAGGATTTGCGCGGGCGGATTACCGAGGCTGCGGAACACCGAACCCAGACGAGAAGCGCACTTGATACCATCGGCGGAGACGACCGTGCAGCAGATGCCGCCGCGGCCAGACAAGCAGCGCTCGCAGAACTTCGGGAGGTGGCCGAACAATACGTGCGAGTTCGTTCCGCCGCTACCATGCTTCAATGGGCCGTAGAACGCTATCGGCGCGAAAAACAAGCGCCTCTGCTCAAGCGTGCCGGGGAAGCCTTCGCCACGCTCACGGGGGGCTCTTTCACCGATCTCCGGGTCGAATTCGATGAGAACGACAATGCCCAATTGGCAGGACTTCGGCCCGGCGGCGAGCTGGTCCGCGTTGGCGGCATGAGCACCGGTACAGCCGATCAACTCTATCTGGCCCTGCGCGTGGCTTCGGTCGAAGATTATCTTGGTCGAGCGGACGCTCTTCCCTTCGTCGCCGATGACCTATTCATCAATTTCGATGATGCTCGCGCGACGGCAGGGTTTGAGGTGCTGGGTCAGTTGGCTCACAAGACTCAGATTCTGTTTTTTACGCACCACTGGCATCTGGTGGATATTGCGGAGCGCACTCTCGGGAAATCGGTAAATGTTGTCTCCCTTTTGGATTGGCAAAAATCTGCTGCGTAACGGGGATGACAAGCGCGAATGCTGACAATCCAGCCGATCAGTGAACGCGAATTCAGCATTTATACCTTGTCGTTGACTCACGGCCCTAACTTTGGCCATGACGCTTTTCAAGCGGCATGGAAGTCGCCGCGCGCCGGTGCCGTTGGTGCAGTCCTGGTCGATCCCACCGGACGGTCTTTTCGCACCATCGTGCTGCGCAGAAGGGTTGATCATCGTTTTGTCATCACTCAAGAGAGCGGCGACCACGCGTCGCCGGACGAGGCGGCGGCGGCCGTTGCAGGAGCCATGCGGCCGGAAGACCCGCCCGAACCCCTGCCGCCCGGCGAGAAACGCAGACCGGCGCTGTTTACTGCCGGGAAGAAGGCTGCGGGTGATCACTTCAAGCTGTTGACCGGGACGTGGACGCATTTTCCGGCGCTGATGACGCTCGGCGAAGTGTATCTCGCCATGCCGAAGCCGGATGACAATTTCGTCCCAGATTTCCAAACCGGGAACTTCGATTCCCGACTCTGGGAGCTATACCTCTTGGCGTGCTTTCGCGAGCAGGGAATGAGCGTCTCGCAGAACCATCCTTCACCCGATTTCTTCATCGAGCGCGATGGTCACGCTTGTTGGGTCGAAGCTGTCACTGCCAATCCCAAGGATGGGCGTACCCAGGGATTCGCGGCTCCCGCTCATGCGCCCGAAGATCGCTCCGAGCGCTTGCTGGGGGCACCTGCCGTGCGCTTCGCCAAAACGCTGCGCAGCAAATTGCAACGTGAGTACGAAAAGGCACCCCATGTGCGGGGCCATTCATTTGCCTTGGCCCTTGCGGATTTTCAAGCGCCGAGTTCGATGGTATGGAGCCGCGAAGCTCTTCCCTGTTACCTGTATGGCGTTCACCCGCAGATTATCGAAGGCCCGGGCGGCAGACGAGCGGTGTCAAATCGCGTCAGTGCGCTGGCAGGTAACCAGAAAATCCCGGCCGGATTGTTTCGCGATCCGTCGATGGCACACCTGTCTGCGGTGATTTTCAGCAATGCGGCGACCTTTTCAAAGTTCAATCGCATGGGACTCCTTGCGGGTTGGCGTCCGCCGGGGCTTACGATGGTGCGCGACGGCGTTCTGTTCGATCGAACGCCTGGTGCGCTGGCGTCGATACCGTTTAAGCTTGATGTGTTGAGCGACGAATACGCGGCGCTGTGGCCCGGCGGGGAAGCGTGGTGTCAGGAGCTGGAAGTCTTTCACAACCCATTGGCGGCGTATCCCATCTCTTTTGACCTGATACCCGGCGCTACACATTGGTTTGAGCGCGACGGGGAGATCGAGTGCTCAACCATATGGGAGTTGTCCGTTCTGGCTTCCACGACGCTCCTCGATATGAAGAAATAACAGTTCTACTTTTTTGATGCGCCTCGCGCCTGCTCCCAAGGAGCAAAAAGGGTTGTTCGCATCTACCAATCTATTTCACTTCGTTTCTTAATCCGGACACCCGGAAATTTTGATATTTCGAAAACCGGCAGTATCTGCATGTTGACTTCAGCTCGGTAATGATAATCGCAAATTTTGTGAAGCTTGCTGTTATCACGAATCTCCCAGCAAATAATCAGCGAGGTCTGTTTCGGATTGTGCCCATGAGCTAAGTAATTTTCGAATCGGTATTCAAATTCTACCGCTTCCATTATCCTGAGCTGACTGTCTTCACTCTCCTGAAAAGTGGCAATTACATCGATCCCGCTCTGGGAAGTGTGTTCGAGCGATACGAACTGGACGAAGGGGGTGCGTCCAAGGGCCTCCAGCTTCCAGAACAGCGCTAATGTATCTGCCTCATTCTCTGGCTTTCGGTGTAACACGGTTTCACCGCCGGGCCTGTCTACGCACACATATTCTTGCGAAGGGGAATTCAGCGCCGTTTTTCGTTCATTCAAAAATTTTCCTTTTGTCTTTTCATCCTCTCGACGCTTCTTCTCCATGAAGTTCTTGTACTGATCCGTCTGGCTAAAAAGGTCGAACGCTTTCTTGGTCGCTTTTTCGAACGCCGCAGCAATAGCGTCATCTTCGTTGTATCCGCTGCGATCCATGTTTAGTCGCGTGCTTAGCGCGTCACATTCGACGACAAACGAGCACAAATCTTGGTATTGCTGGAATTTGTCTCCCTTTAATCTTCCAAATTCCAACCGGAAAAAAGGAATGCCGAGCACCGAGAGACGAAGACCGGTATTATATCGAAACTTGCTTAGGCTTATGCCGGGCCCACAGGCGTCTGCCGTGTTTAATGTGAATCCGCCTTTCAGTGTCACCGCGACGGTTTCCCCGGATCGAGCGACCTCGGTAACCGTAATGGGCGGTTCGACTATGACTGTTTTCCAAGCTTCATCATTTGATGATGGCTTAAGAATCCATCGATATCCGGCGTCCATTTCCTCCTGACACGCACCCACTTTTAGAAAGACATGTGGAAATGGGCAAATATATACTTTACAAACCGTACCGCTATAGGTAGAATGGCCGCATCGTCGGAGAACGGCCATGAACATTTGCGACAATCCCGTATTTCAGGACGCCACGAAGGCCCGCGAGTGGCTTGAGGGGTTGCTTTGGCCCGATGGCCCGACGTGCCCGCATTGCGGCGAGATCGACAACGCGACCGAACTTAACGGCGAAGCGCACCGCGACGGACTCTACAAGTGCGCGGCCTGTTTCGATCAATTCACGGTAACGGTCGGCACCATCTTTGAGGGTTCGCACCTGCCGCTCAACAAGTGGCTGTTTGCCTTCCACATGATGGTTTCGAGCAAGAAGGGCGTCAGCGCAAAACAGATCGAGCGCATGCTGGGCGTCACCTACAAAACAGCCTGGTTCATGTGCCATCGCATTAGAGAGGCGATGAGGGACGGCACCGTGCTCCCTCCTATGGGCGGTCAAAACAAGGTCGTGGAAATCGACGAAACCTACATGGGCGGAAAGGCCAAGAACCGTAAGAACCACGTCCCGCCCAAAGAGGTTGTTCTGTCGCTGGTGGAGCGCGACGGAAAGGTGCGCTCGCGCCATATCGCCAATGTGACGGGCGCGACCCTGCGCGACACGATCACGAAAGAGGTTGATAAGGCGTCCTACCTAATGACCGACGAAGCGCCGGTCTATTGGCCGCTGGACAAGGATTTTGCCGGACACGGTTCCGTGAACCACTCAGCCGAGGAATACGTGCGCGGCCACTTCTGGCATACCAACACCGTCGAGGGCTATTTCAGCATCCTCAAGCGCGGCGTTTATGGCGTCTATCACCATGTCAGCGCGCAGCATTTGCACCGCTACCTCGCAGAATTCGACTTCCGCTACAACGAACGCGAGGGCCTCGGGGTGGACGACGCAGAACGCATGGCGAAGGCGCTGAAAGGCGCGCCGGGTAAGCGACTCACCTATCGGCGGACTGACCGCAACGAAGGCAACTCGCAAGCCTAGGCGCGCGAGCCTCACATGGCAGATTGTCTGGGTTGAGGCGAAGATTCTGCCCGGACGGCAGCTACCGCCCCAAAACCTTTTACTGGATACGAGTCCCGAGGCGCGGGCGAACGCGCCCCTAACGCGCGCGCTTGGCCTTCTTCTGGATCCGATCTTTCGGCGTGTGCCGGGCGATCGTCTTTAGCGCCCGCACGAAGCGCGGCCATGCGTCGGGCCGCATTTCGATTCCCTCTTGCTCGGGGGTGGTGGTCGGGCGCTTCGATCTAGGAGCCATACCCGTAGCCTCGCACAACTGGATCGGATTCGCCCTGAACGCCGGCAATGCTATCCTAGGGGTTGCCAAGAACCTTAGGAGCGAGGTCATGGCTAAAATCGCAGGATACCAACCCCGAGTTGTTGGTCTCGCATGGTTTAGGGAGGAAGATTATCAGGCTCTTTTGCTTATCTTCACAGACGCCGACAAAATGCCCGCCACTTGGAAAGAGTGGCTGAAGCACGCCGAAGAAATGGAAAAGGCCACGCAGGCTGAGGGACACATGACCGAGCGTGTATATATCGACCCGGACACATTCCCTGAATGGTGCGCGCGCAACGATACCAGTGTCGATCGCCAAGGCCGACATAAGTTTGTGGCTATGGCGATGGCGGAAAAATATCGCACCCAAAGCTGAGGGAGAACGACTCAGTGAAGATCGACGCGCCACTTTACAACCCCCTCATAGCGTACGTGGTTCTCACGGCAGGGGTAGCCTTCTGCATATTCTTAATTCTCATCTGGCCTGCGATGATCTTCCTCGGCCCCCACGCAGAAGCGCCGACGATCTGGCTGAGTATCGGCACCGCCGCTGCGGGGGTGTGGATAAAGGGACTACACAAGCGAGACAGTTAGGGGGGGTCATGTCGATAGAATCGCGGCTTCGCGAGATAGCCCAACAGATAGCGGAGCAGGCGCAAGCGCGCGTATCTGATCTTCAGCGCGAAATACTCGAATTGGAGGCGCGGATAACGGAGAAGAAGGCGGAGCGCGATGCGGCGCGCCGCGCGCCGCATCGCTTTGCGAATTATCAAGTCTCCCTCGGCGGTAAATACGTATGCCCCAGTTGCTGGGTCGAACGCGGTGCGCGGGGGGCGCTGAGACCTGTTCCAATAGATGCCGCCACATGCGAGACGTGCGGGCAAACGTTTGATGTGTAGCTTCTCAATGAGAGTCATCGCCAACGCCTCTTACACGAAATGCGGACTGAGTCGCTAGTCCATCGGGAGCGAACGATGGCGAAAAGACCCAGAGGGGCGGTGAGGACAGACCTGCGAGAGTTCCCAAAAGCGGCGGCTCTCGTTGGGGTCGCTATCGCTGGCTGGGCGCACGCAGAAGAGTCGCTTACCCACATTCCCGCGCGCCCGCCGCCGCCATCGCCTTCGTAATCTCACCCTCCCTAGGGAGTTCCCCATGAGCGTTCTCAACTTTCTCGTCCTCGGCCACACTTGCGGGTTCTGCGCCGAAGCCCCGACGCTCGTTCATGTACCGCAATCGGTCTTCTCGATTGCGCACACAGAACCCGCAACTCTATCGCCTGCTTGGAGTGTGGGGCCGCCGGGAAAATAGAAGAAGTAATCAAAGAGGGCGCGGCGTTGACTGGCGGTGTTCTCGACGAGGACCAACTTGCGGATATGATCGAGGCACTCAAACTCAGCAGCGATCACTCGCCCTACAGCGTAAAGTAATCTGTCGCAGTCAACGCGCGAGCCCGCAAAGCGCGGACGCTCTTCGGCGCTGACCCGGACGGCTGCGCGCCCCTCGGCCAAAATGCGTTTGGTCTCTTCCTTTGTCCTCATGGGCGCGCATCAGGCGCACAGACTAGATTGAGTCGCTAGTGTGTAAAGTATATAGGCCCCTGGAAATGTCTCAAGCTTATGCGTCATTCCAACGATAGTGTTCCAGTACATATACTGGCGCAGGTCTTCGAATAAGTAATCTCGTTCACCCCCCTCATAACCCAGCACGCTAATACGAGTGCCCTTGCGATCTCCCGATTCCGGATCACGCTCCGTCACGTAAAACTTTGGCCATTCCGGCTGAGCCTTCAAAAGTTTCTCGGCTGGAGCGACGACCTGCACGTTATAAACTCGGTCTGAGGGGCTACCCGCCCACGTTTCGAGTTCAAGACGGCGACAGTTGAGCATTAGCTTCGATCCTAGGCCCTTCCATGAATACCGATCGGCCTTGAAATCCTGCCGCCCCGCTAAAGCCCACGTTGAGGAACCGATCCAGCCGGCCTGGATGTTCTGCATTACCAGTGCGTGTCATGCCGCAGCCATCGTCCTCAAACAGAAACGACACGCCATGGTCTGGGTGTGCAAAACACTTCACGTAGACATTTTGCGCTCCCACTTCCGGAGCGCACATGTTCGATAAAGCTTCACGCACTACCTCTAACGAGCGGCTACGGCTTTCAATGATCTGCTTCAAAACCGATAGATTGTGGATTTCAGGGCGAAGTTCCAAGGGGGTGATTTGTTCGATTGTCATTTGTCAGGTCCTTTCCGGAAACAATCCCGGCATCCAGCGCGAGGCGAGGGTGGCGGGGAAGGCGAGGCGTAAGGGCGCGCGCGTGCTCTCGGATGTGAGCACGCCATGGTCGATCAGGGCGGAGACGACGCGGCGGGCGCTGCGCTCGCTGGAGTCGACGATGGCGGGCGTGTCGGCGCGCGGGAGTTCGCCGCGGTAGAGCACGGCTTCGAGGATGGCGCCGGATTTGGGCGGCAGCTTGTTGAGGCGCATTTGCTCTTCCGCCCACAGCAGGATGCGCGCGCGCAGCTGATCGGGCTGCATCAGGCCTTCCATGAAGGTGACCTGATCGATGCAGGTGGTGAGGAAGAAGCTTGTGAATTCCGTCAGCGTCTCTTCGCTCAGATGGCCCCTGCCGTCGAGATCGTTGCGCCGCGTCAGGTCGCAGGCGGCAAGGTGGCCTTTATAGGCATCGACACTGCGGGCGAGGCCGCGGGCGATCGACCAGACGGCGCCGGTATCGAGCGCTTCCAGCAGTGTCGCGTGCGACATCAGCCGCGCGACGCGGCCGTTGCCGTCGAGGAACGGGTGAATCCAGGCGAGACGGTGATGCGCCGCCGCCGCCGCGAGGATCGTCTCGGTCTTGCCGAGCTTGCTGTAGACCTCTTCGAAGCGTTTGAGAAAGCGCGGCACCGCCGGCGGGCTGACCGGGACGTGCTTGCCGACCGCGACATCGCGGTCGCGGAGTTCGCCGGGGATCACCTTGATCTTCTCTTTCGTCGCCGGGTCTTCGATCCACAGCAGATCGTCCGGCAGCAGTTCGCAGAAGCGGCGATGGATTTCGCGGATGGAGTCCGCAGTGACGGCGCGGCCTTTGAGGCCGCCGCTGTCGATCCATTGCTGGACCGTGATGTGCGCTTTGGCCTCTAACTGGAGGTCGCGCTTCTTCGTATCCTTGCTGTAGTCGCCCTTGAGGGCGCGCTCGATATCGATCGGGTGCGTGTTGTGGCCTTCGATCAGGTTGCTGTAGTAGCAGTTCATCGACGCGCACGAGATCGGCGAGCGAGGCCAGCAGGCTTTCGGGCAGGGAGCGCCGGAACCCGGCGCTCTTTTGCGCCAGCTCCAAGGCGAGATCGGTCAGGGCGGCGCGCTGGCGCGAGCCGTCGCCGATGACCAGGGGCTCCATCAGGCCGATGGATTCACCCCGGTCTTGGACCGCTTTTTTGGCCGGTTCTTTGTCCGCTTGCTTCTTGCTCATAATTCATTGTATATCAAATGACTATGTAAGTTCAACTTACAAAACTGGCCGCTTAAATGGCCGGTTTATTGGCCGCTTTGATGTGGCATTATCCCGCTGTTTTTCAAGGGAATAACGGGCGCATCCGGCCCCGCCCGATGGTTCGGGCCTGACCGGGCTCTAGGCTCACGCCCCGAGCCTCTCCGGTCTCGGCCCTTTCGGGTAACGATCCCTTGCGCAAGATCATGATGGCGTGAGCCTGGCGGCTCACCGGTTCTTCCGTTTGTAAGCAGGGCTCAGGGAGGACGCCGCCCTCCCTCCCTTCGGCGCGCCTTCTGTTGGACCGGCAGGGCCGCGTCCGGCGCAGGCCCCAAACGCCCGCCCCGTCCGCAACCCGGCCGGCCGCGAACGCACGCCGACCCACACCCGCCCGCTCTCGGCGAGGGCCAACGGGTGCATGCGCACCCGTCTTTCCAAGGAAGGAAGCGAAGGGTTGAAGGGCCGCGAAGGTCGCGGCCCGCGCTGATCAAAAGAAGGAGAAAACCATGACCATGCAATCCGTTTCGTTGTCGGCACTGGAGCCGAGCCGCGGCAACCCGCGCCGGAAGATCGACCGCAAGACCATCGAGGGGCTGGCGGCCAGCATCAGGACCGATGGCCTGTTGCACAACCTTGTCGTCAGCCCGGTGAAGGGCAAAGGCAAGAAGAGCCAGCACTACCAGATCGTCAGCGGGTCGCGGCGACTCCGGGCGCTCAGGCTGTTGGAGGATCGCGGCGAACTGCCGGAGGATTTCACGGTCGCGGTGGAGGTCCGCGACGACCTGTCGAAGGACCAGACGCTGCGCATTGCCACGGTCGAGAACCTGCAACGGCAGAACATGACGCCGCTGGAAGAAGCGGCGGCATTGACGAAGCTGGTTCACAAGGGCGTCACGCTGGACGATGTGGTCGCGCAGACGGGGTTGAGCGCCACCACGATCAAGCGGCGTCTGGCGCTCAACAGTCTGTGCAGGGAAGCAAAGGCAGCGCTGGCGAAGGGAGAAATCACCCTGTCGCAAGCCGAGGCCCTGACGCTTGGGCAGCGACGAAGTTCAGCGGGGCATTCTTGAGAAGATCGAGCGCGGTTACGATGCAGCGCCGAGGATATCAAGGCGACGATGATCGACGACCGCCCGACCGTGGCCTTGGCGATCTTCCCGGCGGAGAACTATACCGGGACCATCACCACCGACCTTTTTGCCGAGGACGAGACTTCGTATTTTGACGATGCGGAGCAGTTTCTTGCCCTGCAAAAGGAGGCGGTGGCGCAGCTTGTGAAGCATCACGAAGCCAGCGCCGCGTGGGTCGAAGTGACCGACGTCCTACCACATTCCCGACTGGCAGTACCGCAAGGCATCGAAGCGTCAGAAGGGCGGAGTCCTTATCAATCTCTCGCCCTCGGGCCGGGTCGAGATCAGGGAAGGTCTGGCCAAGCGCAGCATCGACAAGCAGACCGCAGCGGAGACGATGGACCACCCGGCAGCGCCACCGAAGCGCAAGGCCGCGTATTCATCGGCGTTGTGCGCCCACATCGCGCACCACAAGACCGCCGCCGTGCAGGAAATGCTTCTCGCCAGCCCGCGCAAGGTCAGGGAGGTTTCCGTGGTGGAACGCCTGATGAAGTTCAAACCGCATGAGGCGATCCCGAGTTTGGCGAAGGAGAGCGAAGCGCAGAGCGCCTATGCCGTCCTTGAAGGACAGGCCCGGCAGTTCGCAGCCAAGCTTGGCTTTGCCATCGAGGAAGGATGAGCCAGCGTGGAGACAGCTTCGGTCGCCGGATGCCGACGACCTCACCATGTACGAGGCCGTGCAGGGGTTTGAGCGATCACGACCTTGAGCAGCTTGAGACGTTGCTGATTGCCTTGACCTTCGGTCAGAGCGATTGTCAGAGGCTCGATGCAAGGGACAGCCTGTTCAATCGCGTGGCGCGTGACCTTGGCGTTGACATGCGCAACCACTGGCGTCCCGACCGCAGCTTCCTTGAGCGGCGCACCCGCGACCAGCTTGTCGCCATCGCCGCCGACTGCGGCTATGCCGAAGGGGCGGGTCAGGTGTCCTCCTACAAGAAGGCCGATCTTGTGAATTGCCTGATCCGGCACTTCCAGAGCGCACATGCCACGGCAACGCCGACCCCGGCGCAGACAGAAGGCGCGCGAGTGGCTTCCCGAGGCGATGCTGTTTCCCGCCAGTCGATGCGGACGCGCCCGCCGAGACGGAGGACGAGCCGGAGTCGGTTGACGAAGTGTCCGACGAGGATTGATTGACCGTTACACCACCACGGCGCGGCTGACTCGTTGGTCAGCCGCGCCGCTTTTTGTTTCAGGGAACCTTCGGGAAGTGGCGACAGGTCTGAGTTTCATGTTGGAATCTCCGCTAAAAATGCGGAGATTCCAACATGAAACTATAATAGCGGCGACATTCGCCCTCATTGTGCGCCGGAGGACATACCAGATGAAAACACTCACCGTCGAACACTTGGTCGCGGATTTGCGCAGACGCGCAGAGGCGGGCCGCTTCACGCTCGACAAAGACGATCTGATACGGATCGCATCGATGCTGGAAAAACTAAGCAACCGATGCGCCGAGGCATATCAGGTCGTCGGCTCCCTCGCCACCGATGCGGGGCTGTTCGGTGATCCGGCGGTTATCAGGGCGCTCGACTTATTGAGCGACCCGCAGCGAGATGGCGACATCTTGCCGTTTCACACGGCAAAGGACCTCAAGCCTTCAGGCAAGTGAAAGCAGCGGGCCGTCCTTGCGCCATCGCGGACCCGTGGTCGATGGCGCAGAACAGCGTTCAGGAGGTGCGCCGCATAGTGAGCGAGCACAGCGGGTAAGGATAGGCAAAAACGGGCGATCCTCAGCTATTTGTCCCAATGTTGCCCAATTCGCGGAACGCTCGAAAGGCTTGTCTTTGCAACGGACTAAGCCCTAAAGCCGCAAAGAGTCTATAAAATTGGTTGCGTGCCCCCGCAACCAATTTTGTCGAACGCGCCGCTTCCCTCAGGAAAGCGGCGTTTTTGCTGCCGCCAAGGCGCAGCAGTTCGGCGAGTTCGCCAACGAGTTCGATCGCGTTGCCCGCTTTGTCTGGCGTGACACGGATCTCTTCGATCAAGCCACGGAGCGCCTCGGCGGTAGAAGCACGAGTATCGTCAGCCGACAGCGCGGCGTGCAAATCGGCGACCTTCCTGCGGTAGATGTCCGACGCATTTGGGTGGATCGTCACAGGCGCTGGGGCGGGCGCCTGGGCCTCTAGATGTGAACTCTCAATAGGTTGTCCACTCGGTCCCGACCGAGGAAACTGATGTTGCTAACGCATCTTTTTCCTGGGGGGGGGACCGAATGGACGTTCACAAGAATGCCCGGCTGACACCGGCAGGTCGAGGGGTCATGGTAGGGCGCGTTGTCGAGGGCGAGGCGCCGCGGCTCGTCGCGGAAGCGATGGGCGTGTGTGAGAAGACGGTGCGGAGGTGGGTGCGCCGTTTCCACGCCGAAGGTGCAGCGGGCCTGCGCGATCGCTCCTCACGGCCGCATCGCGTGCGTCGCCCAACGCCCGCGGTCGTCGTGGTTGGGATCGAGGCGCTGCGCCGCGAACGCTGGACTGGTGCGCAGATCGCGACGGAATGCGGCGTGTCGGAAGCGACCGTGTCCCGGGTGCTTCGCCGCCTGGGCCTCAACCGGCTGAAGGCCTTGGAGCCTGCCGAGCCTGTCCGGCGATACGAGCGCGACCGGCCCGGCGAGCTCATCCATATCGACATCAAGAAGCTCGGGCGTTTCAACCAGGTCGGCCATCGCATCACCGGCGATCGGACCGGTCAGAGCAGCCATCGCGGCGTCGGCTGGGAGTTCGTCCACGTCTGCATCGACGACGCATCGCGGGTCGCCTTTGCCCGGGTTATGTCCGATGAGCGCAAGGGCAGCGCCGTGGCCTTCTTGGACGCCGCTGTCGCCTACTATGCCGAACTCGGCGTTACGGTCGATCGCGTCATGACCGACAACGGGTCCTGCTATAGATCCTTCGCTTTCCGCGACGCCTGCCGAAGGCTCGGCCTCAAGCACATTCGCACCAGGGCCTATACGCCGCAGACTAATGGAAAGGCCGAGCGCTTCATCCAAACAGCGCTCAGGGAGTGGGCTTACGCCCGTGCCTACACCCACTCAGACCAGCGAACCGTCGAGCTGCCGCGATGGCTGCATCGCTATAACTGGCATCGACCACATGGTAGCTTGGCAGCAAAACCACCCATCAGCCGCCTCGGTCTATCCGGGGACAACCTGTTGAGGCTCCACATCTAGAGCGGGATTGAATTAGGCGGGACCATATCCGGAGTTGCTGAAGTAGTTTGAGCATTCTTGCGGCGTGAAGCTGCCGAGAAGCTGTCCGATGGCTTCGGTCACGGCGTCGAAGCTTCGCGCGGCGGTTTTGCGCAGCAAGTGTTTGAGCTTGGCGAAGAGCTGTTCGATGGGGTTGAGGTCGGGCGAGTATTTCGGCAGGAGGATGAGCTTGGCGCCGACGGCACGGATGGCGTGACGGACGGCGCGTCCCTTGTGGCTGCCGAGATTGTCCATGATGACTTGAGGCCGCGCCCGGCGAGTTCGCGGACAAGCCCGCGCAAAGTGAAATCGCGCTCGCGAATGCGCTCGCGCAGCCAAACCTCATGCTCGTCCCGGATCGCCTTCGGCTTGTGCCCGCCCATCTGTCCCGGCACCACGCTCCCCGTCTCCCGGAAGCGCCGCACCCAGGCGATCGCCGTGCTCACGCCAACCCCGAACCGCGACGCCGCTTCATGCCGCGACAGCCCCTCGTTCTCGACCGCCGCAACAACCCGCTCGCGAAGATCCATCGAATAAGGTTTTGCCATTCATGCCGGCCCCCTTCGCCCAGCCAGCATGTTGAATCAGAAACGCCCCCGATTCGGGAATCCCCAATCAACTCCGGCCAAAACAATCCCGCTCTAGGTGTGGAGCCTCAACAGGTTGTCCCCGGATAGACCGAGGCGGCTGATGGGTGGTTTTGCTGCCAAGCTACCATGTGGTCGATGCCAGTTATAGCGATGCAGCCATCGCGGCAGCTCGACGGTTCGCTGGTCTGAGTGGGTGTAGGCACGGGCGTAAGCCCACTCCCTGAGCGCTGTTTGGATGAAGCGCTCGGCCTTTCCATTAGTCTGCGGCGTATAGGCCCTGGTGCGAATGTGCTTGAGGCCGAGCCTTCGGCAGGCGTCGCGGAAAGCGAAGGATCTATAGCAGGACCCGTTGTCGGTCATGACGCGATCGACCGTAACGCCGAGTTCGGCATAGTAGGCGACAGCGGCGTCCAAGAAGGCCACGGCGCTGCCCTTGCGCTCATCGGACATAACCCGGGCAAAGGCGACCCGCGATGCGTCGTCGATGCAGACGTGGACGAACTCCCAGCCGACGCCGCGATGGCTGCTCTGACCGGTCCGATCGCCGGTGATGCGATGGCCGACCTGGTTGAAACGCCCGAGCTTCTTGATGTCGATATGGATGAGCTCGCCGGGCCGGTCGCGCTCGTATCGCCGGACAGGCTCGGCAGGCTCCAAGGCCTTCAGCCGGTTGAGGCCCAGGCGGCGAAGCACCCGGGACACGGTCGCTTCCGACACGCCGCATTCCGTCGCGATCTGCGCACCAGTCCAGCGTTCGCGGCGCAGCGCCTCGATCCCAACCACGACGACCGCGGGCGTTGGGCGACGCACGCGATGCGGCCGTGAGGAGCGATCGCGCAGGCCCGCTGCACCTTCGGCGTGGAAACGGCGCACCCACCTCCGCACCGTCTTCTCACACACGCCCATCGCTTCCGCGACGAGCCGCGGCGCCTCGCCCTCGACAACGCGCCCTACCATGACCCCTCGACCTGCCGGTGTCAGCCGGGCATTCTTGTGAACGTCCATTCGGTCCCCCCCCAGGAAAAAGATGCGTTAGCAACATCAGTTTCCTCGGTCGGGACCGAGTGGACAACCTATTGAGAGTTCACATCTAGACGGCGATCACGTCCGATCCCGGCGGGTCGGCGTAAAGCTCGGCGGCGCGCGCCGCGCGCTCCTTCAGCACGGCGCGCTGGTTGATGTATCCCTTGTCGGTGATCTCGCCCTTGTCGATCGACGGTGGCTCGGCGAGGAAGAGCGCCCGTGCCACGCGGTGCGAGGAGCCGCCGGCGGTCTCGTTGTGCCGCGCGAGCCCGGCCTCGAGCGCCGCGCGGACCTTGGGCTGGGCGACGAGCGCCGCAAGCGGCGCGTCGGGCCCAAGCTCGGGGCAGAGCGAGCGGCAGCCGGCGAGGCTCGGAAAGACGAGAAGGCCGATTGCGTCGCGGTCATGCCCGGCGACCACAGCATCCTCGATCACGGGCGCCGCCGCGGCGATGACGGCGACGCGCAGCGCGCCCACCGTCACCCAGGTGCCGGACAACAGCTTGAAATTCTCGCCGATACGGCCGTCGAAGACCAAGCCGCGCGACGGATCGGCGGCATCTTCGAGCCTTGCCGCGTCGCCCGGGCGATAGAACCCGTCCTCATCGAACGCAGCGGCCGTGAGGTCGGGCCTGCGCCAATAGCCCGGCGTGACGTTGGGGCCGCGCACGCGCAGCTCGAGCTTGTCGCCTTCGGGTACGAGCTTGATCTCGGTGCCGGCGACCGGCAGGCCGACATTGCCGGCGCGCTCGATCGCGTAATGCACGATGGTCGAGCAGGGCGCCGTCTCGGTCGTGCCCCAAGCGGAAACGAAGGGCGGCTTCCGCCCGGTATGCGCGACCGCCAACGCCTCGAAGCGTTCCCACAGGCTTTGCGGCAAGGCCGCGCCGGCATAGCAGAGGAGATCGAGCTCGGCGAAGAAAATGCGCGCCAGATCATGGTCGCGCTCGAGATGATCGAGCACGAGCCCATAGCCGCGCGGCACGTTGAAATAGAGGGTTGGCGACACCGCGCGCATGTTGGCGACAGTGCGCTCAATGAGCGCAGGCGACGGCTTGCCGTCGTCGATCCACAGCGTGCCGCCGTTGAACAGGATCATGTTGAATGTGCTGTTGCCGCCGAACGTGTGGCTCCACGGCAGCCAGTCCATGACCACGGGCGGCCGGTCGGCCAGGAACGGCCAGGCCTGGAGATAGGCCGTTTGGTTCGAGCAGATCATGCGCTGCGTGTTGACGACGCCCTTGGGATCGCCGGTCGAGCCCGAGGTGAACAGGATTTTTGCAACCGTATTGGGCCCAACGCGGTGAAAGGCGTCCTCGAGCGCCTGGCGCGGCCGCGTGGCGCGCATGACGCCGATCGAGGTCGCGTCCATACCGGGCGGCGAATTGCGCGACACGGCAACCGCGGCGCCCGCGCTCTTGATGGCGTCGATCGCCGCCGCATAGCGCGCGCCGTCGTCGGCGTAGATGAGGCCGGGCGTCAGCTGCTCGGCGACCGAGCGCAGCTTCGCGAAATCGCGCGAGACCAGCGAATAGGCGACCGAAACGGGCGCCACCGGCACGCCGACATAGATCGCGCCAAGCGCGAGGAGCGCGTGATCGATGCCGTTGTCGGACAGGATCATCACCGGCTGCTCGGGCCCGAGGCGGCGGTTGAGGAGCGCCTGGCCGATCGCGCGCGCCGCCTCGTGCGCCTCGTGATAGGTGACGCGCCGCCAGCCCTCGCCCTCGCGCTCGGCCAGAAACACGCGATGCGGCATCCACGCGGCCCAGTGGGCGAGCTTGTCGCCGACGGCGCGGGCGCACGCGCCCAAGGGCTGCGGCGAGCGCAGGATCATCCCGCCGTTCGCAAGGTTCTCGCTCACCACCTCGGCCGGCGCGAAGCGCGGCAGGCGCCGCTCTCCCTCGGGCATGGTCTGTCTCCTGTCCCGCCGATTATAGCTCACAGCCCGATATAGGCGCGGCGCACGCGATCGTCGGCCAGAAGCGCGCCGCCGCTGCCGCTCATCACGATGCGGCCGTTCTCCAGTACGTAGCCGCGATGTGCGAGCGAGAGCGACTGCGCCACGTTCTGCTCGACGAGGAGAACGGTGAGCCGCTCCTCGACATTGAGGCGGCGGATGGTGGCGAACACGTCCTCGACCACGACTGGCGCCAAGCCCAAGGACGGCTCGTCGAACATGACGAGGCGCGGGCTTCCCATGAGGCAGCGCGCGATCGCCAGCATCTGCTGCTCGCCGCCGGACAAGGTCCCGGCAAGCTGCCGCCGCCGCTCGGCCAGCACCGGAAAGGTCGCGAACATGCGCTCGAGGCTCGCGCTTTTCTGCGCCCGCGCGTGCCGCACCATGGCCCCCATTTCGAGATTCTCGAGCACCGTCATGTTGGGGAAGATCTGTCGTCCCTCGGCAACCTGGCCCAATCCCATGTCGCAGATGCGGTGGGGCGCCGCGCGCGAAATCTCGGCGCTGCGGAAGCGGATCGAGCCGCTTCTCGCCCGCGCCATGCCGAAGATCGCGCGGATGAGCGAGGTCTTGCCCGCGCCGTTCGAGCCGACGATGGCGACGATCTCGCCCTCGGCGACCGCGATCGACACGTCGTCGAGCGCCTGGGCGTCGCCATAGAAGAGCGACAGGTTCGCCACTTCGAGCATCAGTGCGCGCTCCGGCCGAGATAGCACTCGATGACGCGCGCATCCGCCGCGACATGCTCGGGCGCGCCTTCGCAGATCTTCTGGCCGTGATGCACCACGACGATGTGGTGCGACAGCGCCATCACCGCCCGCATCACATGCTCGGTGAGAAGGATGGTGAGCCCGCTCTCGCGCGCGAGAGCGGCGAGCGTTCCGACCATCGCATCGACCTCGACCGGCCTGAGCCCCGCCATGGATTCGTCGAGCAGGAGCAGCTTCGGCTCGGTCGCAAGCGCGCGCGCCACTTCGAGGCGCTTGCGCTCGGGCAGCGTCAGGCCGTGCGCCGGGGCGGCTTCCTTGTCGGCAAGGCCGAGGCGGGCGAGCACCGCGCGCGCCCGCGCTTCGGCCGCGCCGGTGCTGGCGCTCGTGCGGAATGCGCCGACCATGGTGTTCTCGAGCACGCTGAGCGCGCCGAACGGGCGCGCGTTCTGAAAAGTGCGGGCGATCCCGGCACGGCACAGCACGTGCGGCGGCAGGCCGGTGATGTCGCGCCCGTCGAGCAGCACGCGGCCGCGGTCCGGCCGATATACCCCGGCGATGAGATTGAAGATCGTGGTCTTGCCGGCGCCGTTGGGGCCGATGAGGCCGACGATAGCGCCCTGCGGTACGGCGAAGCTCACGCCGTCGACGGCGAGAAGGCCGCGGAACCGCTTGCTCAAATCGTCGAGCTCCAGGAGCGCGCTCATCGCTTGGTCGCGCCGAGCCCGAGCCGGTCGCGCAGCCACGGCCAGACGCCGGCCGGCTGCATCATCACGATGGCGACGAGCGCGGCGCCGTAAAGCCACTGCTTCAGGCCCGGGACGCCGAACGCGGCGCCGAAATCGGTCATCGCCTCGCCCATCGTCGTCAGCAGAAAGGCGCCGAGGATCGGCCCGAACAGCGTGCCGAGTCCGCCGATGATCGGGCCGGTGATGATCTCGACCGAGCGCGACGTAGCGAACATTGCGTCGGGATAGAGGTTGTTGTCGTAGAACGCCATGACGCCGCCCGCGAGCGCCGTGAGCGCGCCCGACAGGGTCACCGCCGCGAGCTTCAGCCGGAACGTGTCGATGCCGAGCGCCGCCGCCGCCGGCTCGTCCTCGCGGATCGCAAGCCAGTAGAAGCCGATGCGGCGGCGCAGCAGCCAGCGGCTAAGCCACAGCGCGCCCGCCGAAAGCGCGAGCAGCACGTAATAGAACATGGCAGGCGAGCCGCGCAGATGGAGAACGTCGTTCTCGTTGATCCGCGCCACGCGCAGAAACAGGCCGGCCGATCCGCCGACCCAGTCGAAATGATCGAACAGGATGCGCGTGAACTCGTCGAACGCGATGGTGAGAAGGGCGAAATAGACACCCGTGACGGCAAAGCGGAACGAAAGGGCCGCAATCGCCGCCGCGGCCAGCGCCGCGATCGCCACGCCGGCCAACACGCCGAGCCAGGGCAGCGTCGCGAAGTGCGCGAAGAGCGCCGCACCGGCATAGGCGCCGATGCCGTAATAAAGCGCATGGCCGAGCGAGAGCTGCCCGGCGAAGCCCATCATGATGTTCCAGCATTGCCCGAGATATGCCGCGAGCAGGAACACCACGAGGACCGAGAGCACGTAATCGCCGACGAAAAGCGGCGCTGCGACGAGGAGCGCGCCCAAGAGCGCGAGCGCGAGCGCCTGCCGCCCGGTCATGCCCTTCGTCCCATGAGCCCCTGCGGCCGGATCAGCAGCACGAGGATCAACAGGCCGTAGCTGAACAGGCTCTTGAGCGACGGCGCCACGTAGAAGGCCGAAAGCCCTTCGGAGACGCCGACCAAGAGCCCGCCCAAAAGCGCGCCCGGCATGCTGCCCAATCCGCCGATGATGACGATGATGAAGGACAAGAGCGTGTAGTCGCTGCCGAGATAGGGCTGCACGTTGACGAGGAGGAGCATGAGCGTGCCTGCCGCGCCGACGCAGGCCGCGCCGACCCCGAACGCAACCGCGTAAAGCCGCGCCACGTCGAGCCCGACCACCGCCGCGCCCACCGGATTGTCGGCGCAGGCGCGGATCGCCTTGCCGGTGCGCGCGAAGCGAAAGAAGGCCCACAGCGCCGCCATGCCGGCAACCGCGCCCGAGGCCGCGAAGACCCGCACCTTGTCGACGATAAGCGTGCCGATCTCGTAGGAATCGAAGGCGTAGGACGGCTGGATGTTGCGCGCGTCCGGCCCGAACGCCATCAGCATCGAGCTGGTCAGCAGGATCGCGACGCCAAGCATGAGCAGGAACTGCTCGTGATCGGGCCGCCCGATGAAGCGGTTGATGAGGCCGCGCTGCAGCGCGAATCCGAACAGGAACATGAGGGCGGCGATCACGGGCGCTGCCGCGAGCGGGTCGAGGCCAAGCGCCTCATAGGCGATGAGCGTGCCGTACATGCTCAGCACCGTCATTTCGCCGTGCGCGAAATTGACGACGCGCATCACGCCGAAGATGACGGACAGGCCGAGCGCCATCAGCCCGTAGACCGCGCCCGTCAGGAGGCCGGCGACGACGAAATTGACCGCTGCCGGCATGAGGCGAGGGTGACCGCCGCTGGCGCTAGGTGCGCTGCGACCAGCTCGGCATCGGGAAGACCGGCTTCGTCGCGGCGTTGGCCTCGGGCAGGACCACCTGCGGCTTGCCGTCGATGTTCTGGATCACCGCCGAAGGCAGGTGCGTGTTCTGGCCCTTGGCGTCGAACGTGATGGCGCCGCCGATCATGATGCGGCTCGCGATGTTGGTCGCCTTCAATGCCTCGACCAGCGCCTTGGGATCGGTCGAACCGGCGCGCTTGAAGGCATCGAGGCAGACGAGCAGCCCTTCGACGCTGAAGCCGTCATCGAGGATCGCGAAATCGTCCGGATAGGCCTTCTTGTAGGCCGCTTCGAATTCGCGCGCGAGCGCCTGCTTGGGGTCGAGCCACGGGATGTTGGTGATGCAGTAGTTGGCGTATTTGCCGAGCGCCTTGAAGAACTGGGACTGGTACATGCCGGGGCTGCCCGGGCTCATGATGCCCATCGAATCGTATTTCTGCTTCACCATCTCGCGCACGAGCAGGATGGCGTCGTTGAGCCGCGTCACCACCATCTGCAGGTCGGCATTGGCCGCCTTCGCCTTCGCCACTTCGGCCGAGAGGTCGTTCGTGGTCGGCGAATAGGCGATCTCGTCGACGATCTTGAACGGCAGCCCGACCTTGTCGTTGTAGCCGTGGATGCCTTTCACCATCGCCTCGCCGAACGTGTCGTTGAGGTGCAGCAGGACCGCGGTCTTGGGCGTCTTGCCGGTCGCCTTGAACAGCTCGCCGAACAGCGCAAGCCCCTGGCCGCCCAGCATCACCGCGGTCGGGAAATTGCGGAACACGTACTTGAAGCTCTGCTCGGTGATCGCCGGGTCGGCGCCGATGTCGATGACGTGCGGGATGCCGTTCTGCTCGGCGACTTGCGCAATGGCGAAGGTCTGCGCCGAATCGAACGCGCCGACCAGCATGTGGCAGCCTTCGCGGATCAGCTTCTCGGCCTGGGTGCGCGCGACCTCGGGCTTCGATTCGGTGTCGGCCTCGACCACTTCGAAGCGATAGCCCATGTCCTTGAGGATCGGCGTGCCGACCTTGATGGCCTGAGCCATGTGCTGGCCGATGCCGGCTTCGAAGCCGGAAGTCGGCGTGAGGCGTCCGATCTTGATCGTGGCGCCCTGCGCGCGGACGTGGCGCAGCGGTGTTGCCGCGAACACGGCCGTGGCGGCAACAGCTGCGCCGAAGCTGCGCCGGTCGAGCGGTTTCTTCATGCGAACCTCCCCGTCCTCTCTTATCCCGGTACCATAGCCGACACCGATGGCCGGGCAAAGAACGTGCCGCTTGTTGCCCGCGCGGCCGGTTCTTTAGACTGCGCGCATGTACCGTCAGGACCTCTATCCTCCGCTCGAGCCCTACACGACCGGCATGCTGCCGCTCGATTCCCATCACACGATGTACTGGGAGCAATGCGGCAATCCGCAGGGCGTGCCGATCCTATTCCTGCATGGCGGCCCCGGCGCCGGTGCTACGCCGACGCATCGCCGTTTCTTCGATCCCTCGCATTACCGCATCGTGATCTGCGACCAGCGCGGCGCCGGCCGTTCGCAGCCCTTGGGCTCGCTCAAGGACAACACGACCGCGCATCTCATCGCCGATCTCGAGACCTTGCGCCGCCATCTCGGCATCGACCGCTGGGCGGTGTTCGGCGGCTCGTGGGGCTCGACGCTCGCCTTGGCCTATGCCGAGGCGCATCCGCAATCCTGCCGCGGGCTCGTGCTGCGCGGCATCTTTCTCTGCCGCAAGGCCGAGATCGACTGGTTCCTCTACGGCATCCGCACGGTCTTTCCCGAGGCCTGGCGCGCCTTTTCCGGCTTCGTGCCGGAGGGCGAGCGCGGCGATCTGCTCGCGGCCTATTACCGCCGCCTCGTCGATCCCGATCCGGCCGTGCACATGCCGGCGGCGCGCGCGTGGAGCACCTACGAAGGCGCGTGCTCGACCCTGCTGCCGAGTCCCGACACGGTCGCGGCCTTCGGCGAGGATCGCATGGCCTTGGGCCTGGCGCGGATCGAGGCGCATTATTTCCGGGTGGAGGTGATCGGCCCCGACGCCGATCTCGTCGCCCGCATCGGCCGCGTCCGCCATCTGCCGGGCGCGATCGTGCAGGGCCGCTACGACATGGTCTGTCCGATCGTGACCGCCGACGAGCTGGCGCGCGCCTGGCCCGAGGCCGAATACATCGTCGTGCCGGATGCCGGTCATTCGGCGATGGAGTCCGGCATTCGCAGCCAGCTCGTCGCCGCGACCGAGCGCTTCAAGAAGAAGTTCTGAGCCCGATTCGGAAGGGTGCTTGCCAGATTCACCGGCCGCGCCCAAGATGCACGCAAAAGGGGGCGCTTGAGGGGGAAGCTGTATGGTCCGCGCGAAGTACCTTGCCGCCGCTCTGCTTGCCGCGGGCGTGCCGCTTGCCCCGCCGCTCGCGCGCGCCGACGCCGCCAGTGATCCGTCGCTGATCGCGCTCGGCGCCGGCGACATAGACTTCGATCACAAGCAGCCAGCCGGCGAATTGCGCGGCGAGTATCGCTTCGCGGAAGGCTATTATTTCATCAAGCCGATGGTGGGCGCGTTCGGCACGAGCCGGCATTCGGTCTATGCCTATGGCGGTCTCCGCGCCGATTTCATCTTCTTCGATCATTATGTGCTGATGCCGAACGCGGCGGTCGGCTGGTACGGCCGCGGCAACGGCAAGAATCTGGGCTCGCCCGTCGAATTCAAGACGGGGGTGGAGCTCGCCTACCGCTTCGATGGCGGCGCCCGACTCGGCCTCGCCTTCGACCACATCTCGAATGCCGGCCTCACCAAAACCAATCCCGGCACCGAGCAGCTCCTCGTCATGCTGTCCTGGCCCGTGCCTTGGTGAAGGGCCGGTAAATCGCGCGTTAACGTCCGCGCAAGGGGCGCCTGATAGGCTCCCGCAGCCTTGACAAAGTTGGGAGACGCTGCGTGCGGCAGGACGTACGAAGCGTGCTGGTGGTCGACGATTACAGCACGATGCGGCGGATCATGCGCAATCTTCTCGGCCAGATCGGCTTCCAGAACATCGAGGAAGCCGAAGACGGCGCGAGCGCGCTCAAGAAGCTGCACGAGAAAAGCTTCGATCTCGTCATCTCCGACTGGAACATGATGCCGATGTCGGGGCTCGACCTGCTGCGCGAGGTGCGCGCCGACGCGGCACTGAGTGCGCTGCCGTTCATCATGATCACCGCCGCCAACGAGGCGAAGGACGTGCTCGTCGCGAAGGAAGCGGGCGTCAACCATTACATCGTCAAGCCGTTCACCGTCGCGACGCTGCAGCGAAAGATCGAGGTGGTGCTCAGCGCCGCCTGAACTTTTGCCGGCGATCCGCGATCCGCTCGGCCCTGCGGCAGGCCAAATCGGTCATGACCATGTCGGCGATGAGATAGAGGCTCGCGAGCGCGGAGCCCCAGGCGATAGCCAGCAGCCAGTTACTCATCATTCTGATCTCCAGGCGATGGATCGAATGAAAAGTGCTGCGGGTCGCGGAAAGGTGCTGCGCCCATGAAAAGGCCGTCATGGTAAAGAAGACGTTAACGGCGCCGGGTTGACAGCCGCTTCCCCGGCAAGCGATAGGGAGGCATGGCGGCGCCCGGCTACGAGGAAATGGTGGCGCGCGCGCGGGCGCTCGTGCCGGTGTTGCGCGAACGCGCGCAGCGCGCCGAGGCGCTGCGGCGCATTCCCGACGAGACCATCGCCGATCTTCGCGCCGCAGGCCTGTGGACGGCCTTTCGCCCGGCGCGCTATGGCGGCGGCGAGATTCCGGCGCGCGGCTATATCGAGCTCGGCGCGATCCTGGCCAGCGGCTGCGCCTCGACCTCGTGGGTCTACAACAACCTCGTCAGCCACAACTGGATGCTGGGCTACTGGCCGCCCGCGGCGCAGGACGATATCTGGGGGGCATATCCCGAAGCGCTCATCGGCTCGGGCCTGGTGATGGCCGAGGGCGAGGTGCGCAAGGTCGAGGGCGGCTGGCGCATCAAGGGCCGCTGGCCGTTCTCGAGCGGCATCGATCCGGTGACCTGGGTCATGCTCGGCGGGCGCGTCGCGCCCGGCGACGGCGCTCCGCCCGAGCCGCACCTCTTTCTCGTGCCGCTGGCCGATTATCGCGTGCTCGACACGTGGCAGGCGATGGGCCTTGCCGCTACCGGCAGCAAGGACGTGACCGTCGCCGACGCGTTCGTCCCGTCGCACCGCGCCGTTCCGGTCGCGGTCGGGAATGGCGGCCCGCATCCCGGCAGTACGGTCAATCCGGGTCCGCTCTACCGCCTGGCGTGGTATTCGATCTTCTCCTTCGTCAATGCCGGAACGCCGCTCGGCATCGCCGAGGGGGCGGTGCGCGATTTCGCCGATGCCGTGCGGGCGCGCGCCGCAACCTATTCCGGGAAGGCGCTCGCCGAGCTGGCGACCTTGCAGATGCGGCTCGCCGAGGCGGCGACGCTCGTCGATGCGGCGATGACGGTCGCGCTCAAGGACTGCGACGAGGCGATGGCGCTGGCCGAAAAGGGCCTTGCCCCGCCGCTCATCGACCGGGCGCGCTGGCGCCGCGACGGCGCCTATGCGGCGCAGCTTGCGGCGCGCGCCGTCGACATCGTGTTCGCCGGGACGGGCGGCAGCGCCATCCACGAGGCGCACCCGCTGCAGCGCGCACTGCGCGACGTTCATGCCGCGAACGGCCATATCGGCGTGAGCTGGGATCTGAACGGCGGCATCTACGGGCGGGTGGCGCTCGGCCTCGCGCCCGAGTTCCCACTCTAGCCTTACAGGTTTTTAACTGTTGCGGGGCGCAGACCCTGCGCTAAGGTGCCGCCCCGCCGAATTCGGGCCAGGAATTGCGGCCGCATTAGAACGCGCCCAACGGCCCACGGAAGCAAAAGGGAGATTCGCCACGATGCATCGCGCATTCTGGTTCGCCATATTGTTCGCGCTTCTCGCGGCGCCCGTCGTGCGCGCCGCCGATCAGCCGGCAGCTGCACCGCCGCACATAAAGGGGCTTTTCCTCACGACCGACTATCCCTCGGTCGCGGCCCGCGTCGGCGAGACCACCACCATAAAGATGAAGCTGCAGAACTACGATCTGCCGCCCGAGCGGGTATCCTTGAGCGTCGATGGCGCGCCCAAGGGCTGGAACGCCGTGCTGTTGGGCGGCAGCACGCCCGTCACCGCGGCGATGCCGGCGACCAACGAGAACGTCGCCGTCAATCTGCGCGTCGATGTTCCGGGGAGCGCCCCCGCGGGGACGCAGCACCTCGTCGTCCACGCCAAGGGAGGCGGCATGTCCGCCGACCTGCCGATCGACATCACGACCGGCGAGGATCTGCCGGCGCAGCTCAGCATCAAGGCGAAGCTGCCCTCGCTCAACGGCACGCCGACAACGAGCTTCGAATATCAGTTCACCGTCACGAACCAGAGCGACAAGGACCTCCTTGTGAAGCTCGTGGCGCAGGCGCCGCAAGGGTTCCAGACCTCGTTCATGGAAGCGTACGGCACGCAGGAGCTGAGCTCGATCCCGATCGAGGCGGGCAAGGACAAGGACCTCAAGGTCAAGGTCGACGCCGCCCGCCAATGTCACCGCCGGCGACTATCCGGTCGCGGTCCAGGCCTCGTCCGAAGGAGCGTCGGCCGACACAAAGATGCAGATGGTCATCACCGGCCAGCCGAAGCTCAAGCTCTCGGGCGAGGACGACCGCCTCAACGCGCAGGCCGAGGCGGGCTCCGCGACGCCGATCAAGCTCACCGTGCAGAACACCGGCAGCGCGCCGGCCAACGACGTGTCGCTCTCCGCCTCGCCGCCGTCCGACTGGAAGGTCACCTTCCAGCCCGACAAGATCGAGACGCTCGCGCCCAATCAGAAGCAGGACGTGCAGGCGCTGCTGACGCCGTCCGCGAAGGCGATCGCCGGCGACTACATGACGACCTTCCGCGCCAACGGCACCGGCGACTCTTCCTCGGCGGACTTCCGCATCACGGTCGCGACTTCGAGCATGTGGGGGGTGGTCGGCATCGGCATCATCGCCATCGCCTTCCTCGTGCTGGTGGGCGCGGTGGCGCGCTTCGGGCGGCGATGAACGACATTGTCGTCAGCGCCTCGGGCCTCAAAAAGCGCTACGGCGCCGTCGCCGCCGTGGACGGCATCGATCTCGCGATCCGGCGCGGCGAGATTTTCGGCCTGCTGGGCCCCAACGGCGCCGGCAAGACGACGACGATCCTGATGCTTTTGGGGCTCACCGAGGTGACGGAAGGCACGATCGACATCGGCGGCTTCGATCCGATGCGCGATCCGCTCGAAGTGAAGCGCCGCGTCGGTTACCTGCCGGACAGCGTCGGCTTCTACGACAATCTGACCGCGCGGCAGAATCTGGGATATACCGCGCGGCTTGCCGGTTTCTCGCGGGCGGAGGCAGACCGGCGCATTGCCGAGGCGCTCGTACGCGTCGGCCTCGGTGCCGTCGCCGATCACCGCGTCGGCACATACTCGCGCGGCATGCGCCAGCGTCTGGGGCTGGCCGAGGTGCTGATGAAGGGCGCCGAGGTCGCGATCCTCGACGAGCCCACGTCGGGCCTCGACCCCGAGGCGACGTTCGAGCTCCTGGACATGATCCGCGGCATGAAGCACGACGGGACCGCCGTTCTGATCTCCTCGCACCTCCTCGACCGCGTCCAGGCGGTGTGCGACCGGGTCGCGCTCTTCAACGAGGGCCACATCGTGCTCGAGGGCACCGTGCCGGAGCTGGCGCAGCGCGTCCTGGGCGGCGGCTACATCTACGAGGTCGAAGCCCGGGGCGAGATCGAGGGCGTGCTCGCCGCGGTTCCGGGGGCGCAGAAGGTGACGCGCGAGGGCCGCGGCTTCCGCGTGCTCGCGGAGCGCGACATCCGCGCCGAGCTGGCGCGCGCCGTCGTGTCGTCGGGCGCGGCGCTGCTGCGCCTCGGCGATTTGGAGCCGAGCCTCGACACGGTCTATCGCCTTTATTTCGAGGGGCGCGCCCATGGTACGGCGTAGCGGCTCGGCCTTCACCGGCACGGGCACCGTCTTCCTCAAGGAATTCGCCGATCACCTGGGCGGCGCGCGCGTACACGTGCTCGAATGGCTGGTGATCCTGACCGGCGCCGGCGCCGTCTATACCGCGATCCAGGACCTGAAGACGACGACCGGGCAGGACCCGTTCCTGTTCCTGCGCCTGTTCACCGAGGCGCGCGATCCGCTGCCGTCCTTCGTGCTGGTGCTGGATTTCCTCGTGCCGCTCATCGCGATCGCCTTGGCGTTCGACAGCGTCAACGGCGAGTTCAACCGCCGCACGCTGTCGCGCATTCTGGCGCAGCCGATTTATCGCGACGCGCTCCTCCTCGGCAAATTCCTCTCCGGGCTTGCGGCGATCGCGGTGGCGCTTTTCACGCTCTGGCTCCTCATCATGGGGCTCGGGCTTCTGACCCTGGGCGTGCCGCCGTCGGGCGAGGAGGTGCTGCGCGGCCTCGCGTTCCTCGTCGTCGCGATCGCCTATGGCGGCGTGTGGCTCGCCGTCGCCATGCTGTGCTCGGTCGTGTTCCGCTCGGCCGCCACCTCGGCCCTGACCGCGCTCGGCATCTGGCTTATCGTCAGCGTGCTGTGGCCGCAGGTGGTGCAGTTCATCAGCACCGAGGTCTATCCGCCGACCGTGCTCCAGATGGTTTTCGGCCAGCCCAATCCCGACCAGCTCATGCTGCAGCAAGCGCTCTCGCGCCTGTCGCCCAGCACCCTCTTCGGCGAATCCGTGCTTGGCATCCTCCATCCGACGACGCGCGCGCTGGGATTGGTGTTCATGTCGCAGCTCCAGGGCGCGGTGATGGGGACGCCGCTCCCCTTGGCGCAGAGCCTCCTCCTCGTCTGGCCGGAGGTGACCGGGCTCGTCGCCGGCACGATCATCCTCTTCGTCATCGCCTACGTCGTCTTCCAGCGCCAGGAAGTAAGGGCGTAAGGCCGCTCCCGTGCTAGACTGGCCGCTTCGGGGGAGGCGGCGTTGGAAAGCCACGCCATCCGCAAGATCGCGGCGATCCTCGCGGCGGACGTCGCGGGCTATAGCCGCCTCGTCGGCGCCGACGAGGAAGGCACGATCGCGCGTCTGAAGGCGCTTCGCAGCGAGCTGATCGACCCTGCGATCGCGCGAAATCGCGGCAGGATCGTCAAGACGACCGGCGATGGCATCCTGGTCGAATTCGCGAGCGTGGTGGATGCCGTGCGCTGCGCCGTCGAAGTCGAGCGCGGCATGCGTCAGCGGAACGAGGGCCTGCCACGCGAAAGCCGCATGGAATTCCGCGTCGGCATCAATCTCGGCGACGTGGTGGTCGACGGCGACGATCTGCTGGGCGACGGCGTCAATGTTGCGGCGCGGCTCGAGGGGATCGCCGAGCCGGGCGGCATTTGTATCTCGCGCGCCGCCATGGAACAGGTGCGGGACAAGCTCGATCTCGCCTTCGAGGATATGGGCGAGCAGAGTCTCAAGAACATCGCGCGGCCGGTCCGGGCATATCGCGTCGCGTTCGGCGCGGCGAACCCCGACTCATCGCCGCAGCCGCAAGGAAAGCGCGCGCCGCGCCTCTCGATCGTCGTGCTGCCGTTTGCCAGCCTGTCCGGCAATTCCGACGAGGATTATTTCGCCGACGGGATTACCGAGGACATCACCACCGACCTGTCGCGCATTCCCGAGAGCTTCGTCATCGCCCGCAATACCGCTTTCACCTACAAGGGCAAGCCGGTCAACGCACGCGACGTTGGGAAGGAGCTCGGCGTGCGCTACGTGCTCGAAGGCAGCGTGCGGCGCGCTGCCAACCGCGTCCGTGCCAACGTGCAGCTGATCGACGCCGAAACCGGCGCCCATCTCTTCGCCGAGCGCTTCGACTGTGACCGCGCCGACCTCATGGAGATACAGGACGAGATTACCGGGCGCATCGCCGGCGCCGTCGGATCGCAACTCATCGACGCCGAAAGCCGCCGCTCCTTGAAAGAGCGGCCGACGAATCCCGACGCCGTCGATCTCACGATGCGCGGCTGGGCCGTGCTCCACCGTCCGCCCTCGCGCGAGAGCCTCGGCGAGGCGCGCAGTCATTTTGAGCGGGCGCTCGCGCTCGAGCCCAACGCGGCCGACGCTGTGATCGGCCTCGTCTATGTCTATGCCCGAAGTATCAACTCGGGCTTTAGCCTGACCCCGGAGGACGATCTGGCGAAGGGGAGCGAGCTGGTCGCGCGGGCAGCGGTGCTCGCGCCTGAGCGCGCACAAGTCCACTGGGTGCAAGGCCTGCTGCTGCGGCGCCCGAAACGGTACGAGGAGGCGGCCGCCGCATTCGAGAAAGCAATTGCGCTCGACCGCAATTTCGCGCCCGCCTACGGCTCGCTCGGCGACCTCGAAACCATACTTGGCCGGCCCGCGGAAACGATCCGCCTCAACGAGCAGGCGATGCGGCTTTCGCCACGCGATCCGCAACTCGGCAATTGGGAGTTCGACATCGGGCTCGCGCACTGGTACCTGGGCGAAGACGAAAAGGCCGTGTCGTGGCTTCTCCGAGCGCGCGCCAGCAATCCGCAGCTCGCGACCGTGCCGATGTTGCTCGCCGGCATCTATGGGGTCCAGGGCAAGCTCGGCCCGGGGCGGGCGGAACTTGCGAAGGCGCAGCAGGGCTTCCCGTGGCTCACCAGCGTCGCGGCCTTGCGCGCCGTGCTGCCCACCAGTGTCGACCCCAAGATTATTGAGCGCGACGAGCAATGGTACCGCGCCGTGACCCAGTTGGGCTTGCCGGAGGTTTGAGCGATGCCGAAATCCATCGAGCACGTGCACTGGCCTGATGCGCCGAAAATGTGGATGCCGTATGCGCCGGCGATCAAGGTGAGGGGCGGCGCCACCGTCTATCTTGCCGGCGTCAACGCGGCGCCCGTTTATCACCACCATCCGCACCGGCCGGAAGAATTCGACGCGATGCCGCGCGACATGGAGGGCCAGGCGCGCGCCGCGCTTTTGAACCTGAAGCGCGGGCTCGATGCGGTGGGCGCCACTTTCGCCGACATCGTGACGGCCGACCGCTTCGTCACCGATCTCACCGACCAGGATGCGCTGAACCGCGTCTGGGCCGAGTTCTTCGGCGAAGCGAAGCCCGCCACCACCACCGTTCAGGTCGTGCGCCTCGCCACCGACCCGCGCTGCCTCGTCGAGATCAACGCGGTCGCGGTGATCGACTAGGCTACTTCGCCGCCTTCATCTCGCGCTCGAGGCGGTCGAGCGTGGCCATCGCGGGGACGCATTGGGCGAGCGAGGAATTGGGCTCGCGTTTTTCCTTGATGGCGGCGAAGAACTCGCGGTCCTCGAGCTCGATGCCGTTCATCGATACGTCGACTTTCGTGAGGTCGATCTTGTTGTTGTCGCCGTCCGACAAATCGTCGTAATAGGCGAGATATGTCCCGTTGTCGCAGATATAGCGGAAGAAGCTGCCGATCGGCCCCTTGTTGTTGAAGCTCAGGCTGAGCGTCAAAATCGCGCCCGACTTCGCCTTCAGCAGAATCCCCATGTCCATCGCGATCTTCAGCTCGGGATGATGCGGCCCCTCGATCGCATGCGCGATCGTCGGAAGCTCCCCGGTCTGGTACTGAAAAAGATCGACCGTGTGGCAGGCGTGGTGCCACAGCAGATGGTCGGTCCAGCTGCGCGGCTGGCCGGCCGCGTTCATGTTGGTGCGGCGGAAGAAATAGGTCTGCACGTCCATCTGCTGGATCTTGAGCTCGCCCGCCTTGATCTTCTTGTGCACGTACTGGTGGCTCGGGTTGAAGCGGCGCACGTGGCCCGCCATGGCACTGACGCCGGTTTCCTTGGCGATGCGCAGCAGCTTCTCGCTGTCGGCGAGCGTGTCGGCCATCGGGATCTCGATCAGCACGTGCTTGCCCGCGCGCATGCAGATCTCGCCCTGCTCGGCGTGGATCTGCGTCGGGCTGGTGATGATGACGGCTTCGACGCCCGGCTGCTTCACGCTTTCGCGGATGTCGTTCGTCCAGTGCGGAATCTTCCATTTCTTGGCGAAGGCCTCGGTCGTTTCGCGCCGCCCGCCGGTCAGGCTCACGACCTCGATGCCGGGAATATTCTGCACCGCCTCCATGTGGCGCGTGCCGAAGGCGCCTTGGCCTGCGAGAGCGATCTTCATGTCTTGTCCTTCATCGGTTCTCGAGGATCATGTGGCCGACCGCGGTGTTCGACGCCGGCACGTGATAGAAGCGGTAGATTTCCTTGGCGTCGGCGTCGAGCGCGCCGCGCATGATGAGCCACATCACGAGCTCGATCCCCTCCGAGCCCGCCTCGCGCACATATTCGACATGGCCGATCCGGGTCAAGGCCTCGGGGTCCTTCGAGAGCTTGTCGAGGAAGCGCGCGTCGAACTCCTTGTTGATCAATCCTGCGCGCGGGCCCTGGAGCTGGTGCGACATGCCGCCCGTGCCGAAGATGACGACGCGCAGATCCTGCTCGAACGAATCGACGGCGCGGCGGATTGCCTTTCCCAGCATGTAGCAGCGGTGGCCGGTCGGCGGCGGATATTGGATCACGTTGACGCAAAGCGGAATGACCGGGCACGGCCATTCCTTGGGCTGCCCGCACAAGAGCGACAGCGGCACGGTGAGCCCGTGATCGACCGCCATCTTGTTGACGATGGTGAGGTCGAACTCGTCGAGGATGACGGACTGCGCGATGTGCCAGGCAAGATCGGGATGGCCCTTCACCACCGGCACGGGGCGCGGACCCCAGCCCTCGTCGGCGATCGGGAATTCCTCGGCGCAGCCGAGCGCGAAGGTCGGGATCACCTCGAGCGAGAAGGCCGAGGCGTGGTCGTTATAGACGAGGATGATGACGTCGGGTTTCGCCTCTGTTAGCCACGCCTTCGAGCGCTCGTAGCCCTTGAACAGCGGCTGCCAGTAGGGATCCTCCATCCGGCCGCGATCGATCGCCGCGCCGATCGCCGGCACGTGCGAGGTGCTGACGCCGCCCACGATCCTAGCCACGTTTCGCATCCCTCTTGCTGCGGTTGCCGGCGGGGTTCCGGCCGCCATCGAGCATCATCTTGGCGTACTGCTCCTGGGTCGAGCCGGTCATGATCGCGGCGATATTCTGGAAGGTAAGCCCATCGGTCGCCGCGAGCTTCGAGGTGTAATAGATGTTGCCGCCCAGCTGCAGCATGCCGTTCCAGTCGCGCTCCAGCACCGTCTTCTTCTGCTCCGTCGGTCATCGGGAATTGCGTCGAGATAGGCCTTTTCGTCGCGCTTGAAGGCTTCGCGATTTTCCGCCTTCATCAGCGACATGCAGAACATGTTGAGGTGATAGCCCTGGCGCGAGCGCTTCGCGTCGAACACGGTGGTGCCGGGAATGTCCTCGTATTCGGGCTCTTTCGCTTCCATCCTGCCTCACTTCGCCCAATAGAGCCGCATCGGGTTGTCCACGAGCAGCGCCTTGCGCTGCGCCGCATCGGGCGCGAATTTCGGGATCATGTCGACGAGCGCGCCGTCGTCCGGCATGTGCGTCGTCATGTTGGGATGGGGCCAATCGGTGCCCCACAGCACGCGGTCCGGGATGCGCTCGACCAGCGCGCGGGCGAACGGCATCACGTCGTCATAGGGCGGGCCCTTGGCCGAAATGCGCTCCGGACACGTCACTTTGACCCAGATTTTCGGGTGCTTGGCGACGAGCTCGAGATAGCGCCGGAAATCCGCGTCAGCGGCGCCCTTCTTCGCGTCCGGCACCGACATATGGTCGAGCACGATCGCGGTTGGCAGCGCCTCGAGGAACGGCGTCATGGCTTCGAGCATCGGCATCTCGAAATAGACGACCGTGTGCCAGCCCAACGGCTTCACGCGCGCGGCCAGGCCGAGGAACGCGTCCTTGGGCGTCGCATCGACGAGCCGCGGCAGGAAATTGAAGCGGATGCCGCGCACGCCGGCGCGGTCGAGCGCCTGAAGCTCCGCATCGCCGACCTTCATGCTGACGACCGCCACGCCGCGCGCCTTGCCGCCGGAATTTTCCAACGCATCGACGAGCGCGCGGTTGTCGCTGCCGTGGCAAGTGGCCTGCACGATCACGTTCCGCTCGAAGCCAAGAAAATCGCGGAGCGCGAACAGTTTCTCCTTGGGCGCGTCGCACGGCGTGTATTTCCGCTCGGACGCATAGGGGAACTTGGCCTCGGGCCCGAACACGTGGCAATGCGCATCGACCGCGCCCGCGGGCGGCGCAAACCGGGGCTTCGATGGATTGGGGTGGAAGGGGATGTAATTGGCGTCCATATCTTCGTCTCTCCCGCTTCTCATATAGCGCCTTGCGCCCGCGCCTGCCAGGGATCGGGGCCCCTTGCCACGGCTGCGCGCGCTTGCCACGATGCGCGAAAATCCGAACGAGGAGGATGCGCCATGGCGCAACGTACGACGCCCCCCTTTCGCGCCGATCATGTCGGCAGCCTGCTGCGCCCGCAGCGGCTCCTGGATGCGCGCGAAAAGAGAAAGCGCAACGAGATCACGGCCGCCGATCTGACGCGCGTCGAGGACGACGCGATCCGCGAGGTCGTGAAATTGCAGGAGGATGTGGGGCTCGACGCCATTACCGATGGCGAGTTCCGCCGCACTTTTTGGCACCTCGATTTCCTCGAGCAGTTTGAGAACGTCACAGTGACGCCGCCGCGCATAAAAGCGCGCTTCCACACGCACGAGGGCGACATTGAGTTCGCGCCGCCCGGCATCCGCATCGACGGCAGGCTCGCGCGCACGCACGGCATCTTCGTCGATCATTTCAAGTTCGTGAAGGCAGCGACGAAGAAGACGGCGAAGCAGACCATCCCGTCGCCCAGCAACATGCATTTCCGCGGCGGGAGGGGTGCCATCGACCAGAAAGCCTATCCCGACATGGGCGAGTTCTACGCCGATCTCGCCCGCGTCTTCAGCGAGGAGGTGAAGGATCTGGGCGCGGCCGGCTGCCGCTATCTCCAGATCGACGAGGTGAACTTCGCCTATTTGTGCGATCCGAAGCTTCGGGAGCAGGTGAAGAACATCGGCGAGGATCCGGCCACATTGCCGCACACCTATGCGAAGCTCATCAACGATTCGATCAAGACCAAGCCCAAGGACATGGTCGTCTCGATGCATCTCTGCCGCGGCAATTTCCAGAGCGCGTGGGTCGCCGAAGGCGGCTACGAGCCGGTGGCCGACGTGCTCTTCAACGAGGTCGGCGTCGATGCCTATTTCCTCGAATACGACGATCCGCGCTCGGGCGATTTCCGGCCGCTGCGCTTTCTGCCCAAGGGCAAGACCGTCGTCCTGGGCCTGGTCACGACGAAGCTGCCGGAACTCGAGACGAAGGATGAACTGAAGCGCCGCATCGAGGAAGCGGCGAAGCACGCGCCCTTGGACCAGCTCGCGCTGTCGCCGCAATGCGGCTTCTCCAGCACGGTCGAGGGCAACAAGATCACGCTCCAGGACGAGATCGCCAAGCTCCGCCTCGTCGTCGAGGTGGCGCGCGAGGTGTGGGGGTAGAGCCGCCGTGGCGGTCCGCGAGCTCGCGCTGGCACTCGCGCTTCTCGGCGCGGCGGCCGGCGCCGCTTCGGCCGAGACCCAGAAAATCAAGATGACGATCACGGCGCGGACGGCTACGGCCGCGCCCTATTTCATCGCCATCGACAAGGGCTATTTCGCGGCCCAGGGGCTCGAGCTCGAGATCGTCGATGCGGGCGGAGGGGTCGCCATTCCCGCGCTCATCTCGGGCTCGGTTTCGTTCAGCATGTCGGCGGCGGTTTCGGTCGGCGCCTCGATGCGCGGCGCGGAGCTGCGCGTGATCTACACCATGGCCGACCGGCCGCCCTATCAGCTGTGGACGACCGCGCCGGACATCCGCACGCTCGCCGATCTCAAGGGCAAGCAGGTCGGCATCATCAGCCGCGGCGACACGTTCGAGCTGGCGATGCGCATGGTGCTGCGCGAAGCGAACCTGCCGCAGGATTTCGTCGGTTACACCGCGCTCGGGCCCGGCACGAGCCCGCGCCAGGCGGCGCTCGCCTCGGGCGCGCTTCCCGCCGTGATCCTCGCGACGGGCGATGTCCTGCCCCTGAAGGCAACGCCCGCCTTCGCCAAGGCGCACCTTGTCGTCGATCTCGAGAAGGTGATCCGCATGCCCTACACCGGCGTCGCCGCGTCGGAGCGCCTCATTCGTAGCGACCCGGCGCTGGTGAAGCGCTTCCTGCGCGCCATGGTGCGCGGCGTCCAATACATGCGCGCCTTCAAGGACGAGACGGTGGCAATCCTGATGAAGGCCGATCCGCGCAATGACCGTGCCGCGCTCGCCGCCGATTGGGACGATCTCATCCCGACGCTCACCGCGGACGGCACCGCGCCCGACGACCTCATTCGCAAGGATTTCGCGGTGCGCGCCGCGATCCTCAATCTGCCGCCCTCGAGCATCCCGCCGGTCGAGCGCGTGTACGACTACGGCCCCCTGCGCGAGGTCGAGGCCGAGCTCGCCCAGAGCGGCTGGAAGCCGGAGCGATAGGTCGGCTATTGCGCCGCCTGGCCCCGCACGGTCGAGCCGATGCGCCGCAGCAGGTTCTGGCGCTGCTGTTCGAGCTCGGGCGGCAGGCGGCTGCCGAACTTGTCGAACAGCTCCTCCTGGTCCTCCGCTTCGAGCCGCGCCTCCTCCGGGTCGATCGCCATGAGCTTGGCGAATTTCTCCTCGGAATAGGGCAGGCCCTGCCAGTTCAGGTCCTGGTAATGCGGCATGAGGCCGAACGAGCTTTCAACGGGCTTGGGCGCGTGGCCCTGGATGCGCTCGACGATCCATTGCAGCACGCGCATGTTCTCGCCGAAGCCGGGCCACGCGAACTTGCCGTTCTCGTCCTTCCTGAACCAGTTGACGCGGAAGATCCTCGGCAGGCGCTTCACCTGCTTCTCGATCGCGAGCCAGTGGTTCCAGTGATCGGCCATGTTGTAGCCGCAGAACGGCAGCATGGCGAAAGGATCGCGCCGGATCGCCGCCTGGTTGTCGGCCGCCGCGGTCGCCTCGGAGCCCATGGTTGCGGCGAGATAGACGCCGTGGCGCCAGTCGAACGACTCGAAGACGAGCGGGAAGATACGCGAGAGCCGCCCGCCGAAGATGAAGGCCGAGATCGGCACGCCCGCCGGATCCTCCCACGCCGGATCGATGCTCGGGCATTGCGCCGCGTCCACCGTGAAGCGCGCATTGGGATGCGCCGCCGGCCGGCCGCAGCCCGGCGTCCAGTCCTGCCCCTTCCAGTCGATCAGGTGCGCGGGCGGCGTATCGGTCATGCCCTCCCACCAGATGTCGCCGTCGTCGGTCAAGGCGCAGTTGGTGAAGATCACGTCGTGCCCGAGCATGTTCATCGCGTTCGGGTTCGATTTCGCGGCTCGTGCCGGGCGCGACGCCGAAGAATCCGGCCTCGGGATTGATCGCGCGCAGCGTGCCGTCGGGCTGCGGCTTGATCCAGGCGATGTCGTCGCCGATCGTACGCACCTTCCAGCCGGCGAAACCCTCGGGCGGCACCAGCATCGCCAGATTGGTCTTGCCGCACGCCGACGGAAAGGCCGCCGCGACGTAAGTCTTCTCGCCCTTCGGGCTCTCGACGCCGAGGATCAGCATGTGCTCGGCGAGCCAGCCCTGCTCGCGCCCGAGGATCGAGGCGATGCGCAGCGAAAAGCATTTCTTGCCAAGCAGCGCGTTGCCGCCATAGCCCGAGCCGAACGAGACGATGGCATGGTCCTCGGGGAATTGGACGATGTATTTGTGCTTTGCGTTGCAGGGCCAAGAGACGTCCCTGTCGCCCTCCTGCAAGGGCGCCCCGACCGAGTGAAGGCACGGAACGTAATCGCCGTCGCCGAGATGATCGAGCACCGCCTGTCCCATGCGCGTCATGATGCGCATGGAGGCCACGACATAGGGCGAATCGGTGAGCTGCACGCCGATATGCGAGATGGGCGAACCCAAGGGTCCCATGCTGAACGGGATCACATACATCGTGCGCCCGCGCATCGCGCCCTCGAACAGGCGGTCGAGCGTGCCGTGCATCTGCTTCGGCGCCATCCAGTTGTTGGTCGGCCCCGCGTCCTCCTCGCGGGCGGAGCAGATGAATGTCCGATCCTCGACCCGCGCCACGTCGCTCGCATCCGAGCGCGCGAGGAAGGAATTGGGGCGTTTTGCGGGATTGAGCGGAATGAGCGTGCCCTGCGCCACCATCTCGGCGCAGAGCCGGTCGTACTCCTCCTTGGAGCCGTCGCACCAATGCACCCGGTCGGGCTTGCACTTGCGCGCAACCTCCTCGACCCAGGCGAGGAGTTTTCGGTTGCGCGTGCGAGCCGTGACGCTCATGTCCATTCCTCTCACCTCCGCGTGCAGGCCAAACGGGCCCGCGCGACTGATCCGGCCGGGGAATGCAGCGCCTTTCCCCATCGCGTCCTGCAATGGGTCGGTTCGGTTCTAAATCTCGTCCGCTGCTTGCGGCCGGAACCGGTGCAGCGAGGCGTCAAGGCGTTTTCCCCGGTGCTATTGTACGAACGCCAGCGGCGCCCGAGCAATAACGTCCTCAAATTCCGATAGTGCGGCGCGGCATTGGGATTAACCTTTACGCGTGCGGTGCATCCCCTCGCGCCACCTGGGCGAACCGTACGAATTCGCGCCGAACCGCCTCGGCGTCGGAAGCAGGTGCAGCAAATTCGAGGCGGGCCGCTGCGGCGTCAAGTCGCAGGTCGGCCCCGTCCGGATCGACCCCGGTGAGCCGCCAGCCGTGACCCGAAAGGCCGAGGAGCCGTTCGGCATAGAGATCGATGGTCGCCCCATGGTCGCGGTTCATGTGCTGCAAAATGCCGGGCTCCGCCTCGGCCAGCGCCGCGGCCGCGTGCGGGGGCGGCAGCAGCGCCCCGGCCTCGATCCAATGGATGCGGCCGAAGCCTGCCACGAGGTGGGCGCGCTCGGGCCTGAGCCGCCACAGGGCGAAGTCGGCGAAGCCGGCATAGAGGCTCGCCGACGGATGGCGCGCCAGGTAGCGCGCGAGCAGCCGGGCGCGTCCTACCCCGGCGACGCGCGCCAACTCGCCGAGCACGGTCACGCGCCCCCCGGTCAGCGGTTCGGCAAGCCCGGCCGTGGCGTCGAACAGGAGCGACGCGTGCGGATCGCGCGTGAGGTTCTTGGTGTGCTCGGCAAGATCGGAGATCAACAGGAGGGGCGACGCGTCGGTGTCGAGCGCAACCAGCACGAGCGAGGCATAGGGCCAGCCCCGTCCGCCGCCGTCGAGCAGCGTCGCGAGGCTTGCGCGGTCGGAGGCCCGCATCAGGCGGCGCGCGGTCCGGCCCGGGCTTTCGCTATCCTCCTGCGCCATCGCCCACCCTTAACGCCTCGCCGCCCCGTTCCGCAATCGCGGCCGCTTCTAGGCACGAGCCGCCGCGCCTGCCTATATAATGGGGTGCCGCCCGGCGCGGCCATATTCGCGCCGCGAAAGCGCCATAGTGCGCGGCAAGACTGCGCAACCGGCGCGCGCGCGGTATGAGGTGAGCTTTGGTCAACACGATTGCTCTCGTCGACGACGATCGAAACATCCTCGCGTCGGTCTCGATGGCGCTCGAGGCGGAAGGCTTCGCTGTGCGCTGCTACAGCGACGGCGCCGAGGCGCTGAAGGGTCTCGCCCAGCATCCGGCCGATCTCGCCATCCTCGACATCAAGATGCCGCGCATGGACGGCATGGAGCTGCTTGAGCCAGCTGCGCAAGGACAGCGCCATGCCGGTGATCTTCCTCACCTCGAAGGACGACGAGGTGGACGAGGTCCTGGGCCTCAGGATGGGCGCCGACGACTACATCAAGAAGCCGTTCTCGCAGCGGCTTTTGGTCGAGCGCATTCGCGCGCTCCTGCGCCGCGGCGAGCTGATGCGCGACAACGGCACGGGCGAGGCCGAGCCGGTGATCCAGCGCGGCGAGCTCATGCTCGATCCGAGCCGGCACCAGTGCGCCTGGAAGGGCGAGAACGTCGATCTCACCGTGACCGAGTTCCTCATCCTGAAATCGCTCGCCCTGCGGCCCGGCCACGTGAAGAGCCGCGATCAGCTGATGGATGGCGCCTATGGCGAGCACATCTATGTCGACGACCGCACCATCGACAGCCACATCAAGCGCCTGCGAAAGAAATTCAAGGCCGTCGATACCGAGTTCGCTCAGATCGAGACACTCTATGGCGTCGGGTATCGCTACCGCGACCGCTGAGCCGGAGACCGTTCGAACGCCAGCGGCGCAACCGGCCGAAGCGCCCGCGGCGGCACGGCGGCGGCGCAGACGTCGCCTTTCGCCGCTCACGCGCCGCATTCTCGCCGTCAACGTGCTGGCGATCGCGCTTTTGGGGCTCGGCCTTCTCTATCTCGGCGAATATCAGCAGAGCCTCGTCTCGGCCGAGCTCGAATCGCTGAAGACCCAGGGCCAGATCTTCGCGGCCGCCTTGGGCGAGGGCGCGGTCATCGACGTCGCGGGCGAGGGCGAGGCGCTCGTGCCCGAACTCGGCCGCGACATGATGCGGCGTCTCGTCGAGCCGACCCACACGCGGGCGCGGCTGTTCGACAATCAGGGCGCGCTCGTCGGCGATACCAGGGTGATGCGCGGTCCGGGCGGCGCGGTGCAGGTGCAGGAGCTGCCGGCGCCGGGCTCGGTCGGATTGCTCGACCGCATCGACGCCGCCGCCTCGCGTTTTTTGAGCAGCACGCTGCCGTGGCATTCGAGCTACCGGCCCTATCGCGAGCGCCCGGAGGAAAGCGCTGGCGACTATCCCGAGGTCGGGCGCGCGCTCGCCGGCGACATTGTCACCGCGGTGCGCGAGGACAGGCAAAGCGGCGGCCTGCTTCTCACCGTCGCCGTCCCGGTGCAGCGCTACAAGCAGGTGCTTGGCACCGTGCTGCTGTCGAAGGGCAGCGGCGAGATCGAGCAGGCGGTGCGCGCCGTGCGCTTCGAGATCCTGAAGGTCTTCGTCATTGCGCTCGGCGTGACGGTGCTGCTTTCGATCTATCTCGCCGGCACGATCGTGCAGCCGGTGCGGCGGCTTGCCGCCGCGGCCGAGCGCGTGCGCCGCCTGCCCGGACGCCACGTGGCGATACCGGATCTGACCAAGCGGCGCGACGAGATCGGCGATCTCTCCGCGGCGCTCAGCGCGACATGACGGCAGCGCTGTGGCAGCGCATGGACGCGATCGAGCGCTTCGCCGCCGATGTCGCGCACGAGATCAAGAATCCCGCTCACCTCGCTCAAGAGTGCGGTCGAAACCGCGGCGCGGGTCGAGGATCCTGTAAAGCAGCGCAAGCTCATGGCGCTGGTGCAAGAGGACGTGGAACGGCTCGACCGGCTCATCACCGATATCTCGGACGCCTCGCGGCTGGATGCCGAATTGTCGCGCGGCGAGACCGAGCCGGTCGCGATCGAGCGCGTGCTCGAAACCCTCGTCGAAGTGCACCGCGAGACCGCGCCCGAGGGCGCGCCGCAGCTTGTCCTGTCGCTGCCCGCGACCGGCGGCCGCAGCGCCGAGCTGGCCGTGCTCGGCATCGACAGCCGGCTTGTTCAGGTGTTCCGCAATCTCATCGCCAACGCCGCCTCGTTCAGCCCGCCGGGCGGCATCATCCGCATCGCCGCCGCGCGGCGCGGCGACCGTATCGAGGTCGTGGTCGAGGACGAAGGGCCAGGTCTGCCCGAGGGCAAGCTCGAAGCGATCTTCGAGCGCTTCTACAGCGAGCGCCCGGCCGGCGAGAAATTCGGCACGCATTCGGGATTGGGATTGTCGATCTCCAAGCAGATCGTCGAGGCGCATCGCGGCACGATCACGGCGGAAAATCGCAGCGCTGCCGACGGCACGATTTTGGGCGCCCGCTTCATCGTGAGCTTGCCGATGGCGTGAGACCGCGGTCTCCGCTGCATAGCAATATGAACATGCGGCGCCAGTCTAGCCGTGGGGCTGGATGCGGCTCGATCAACTATGGGTTGAGCAGAATTATCCACAACCGTTCGGTGCACCGCGAGACCATTGACATTAACCTTGGGGCGGCGCACCTAAAGCGCCCTATGACCTGCCTTTATGGCACTTCGATTGCAATCGGGGACGCAGGCGTCCTGTTGCAGGGGCCGTCGGGCAGTGGGAAGTCCGATCTGGCTTTGCGTCTCATCGACGAAGGCGCCCGCCTCGTGGCCGACGACCAGACAGAAGTGCAGCGCAGCGGAACCGACTTGGCGATGAGCGCGCCGGCGGCGCTCGCCGGCCTCATCGAGGTGCGCGGGCTCGGCATCGTGCGCGTGCCGCATCGCGCGCGCGCGCCCCTGCGCCTCATCGTCGAGCTTGCCGAGGAGTTGGCGATCGAGCGGCTGCCGGAGCCGCGCTTTCGCACGATCGATGGCATCTCCGTTCCGGTCATCGCACTCGATCCTCACGCGGCATCGGCGCCGGCGAAGCTGCGGCTTGCCATGAAAGCGCTCGTCACGCCGCCGCTGGCGGGAGCGCTCGCCCTGCCATGAGTGCAGAGTGTCGCCCCAGCCGGCACCGCGTGCTGGTCGTGACCGGCATGTCGGGGGCGGGGCGTTCGACGGCGCTGAAGGCGCTCGAGGACATGGGCTATGAGGCGGTGGACAATCTGCCGCTGTCGCTCCTGCCGAGTCTCGTCGGTGCGCAGGCGGCGCGTTCGCCGCTTGCGGTCGGCGTCGATGTGCGCACGCGCGACTTCGCCGCGCCCGCTCTCGCCGAGGCGCTCGACCGGCTTGCCGATGACCAGGTCGATCTCAAGGTGATCTTTCTCGACTGTGCCGACGAGCTGCTCGAGCGGCGCTATACCGAGACGCGCCGCCGCCATCCGCTGGCGCTCGAGCGCCCCGTCGCGGACGGCATCCGGCTCGAGCGTCAGCGCATCTGGCCGCTGCGCGGCCGCGCCGATCTCATCATCGACAGCTCGGCGATCACGCCGTCGGACCTGCGGCGCGTGCTGCACGGCCATTTCGCGCTCGACGCCGAGCCCGGCATCGCCATCTTCGTCACCTCGTTCGCCTATCGCCACGGCCTGCCGCGCGACGCCGATCTCGTGTTCGACGTCCGCTTCCTGCGCAATCCGCATTACGTCGACGAGCTGCGTCCGCGCGACGGGCGCGACCCGGATGTCGGCGCCTATATCGAGCAAGATGCCAATTTCCATCGCCTCTTCGACCGGCTGTGCAGCTGGGTCGAGGACGTGCTCCCATGCTATGAGCGCGAGGGGCGGAGCTATCTCACCATTGCCATCGGCTGCACCGGCGGCCGCCATCGCTCGGTCTTCTCGGCCGAGCGGCTCGCGGCCTGGCTCAGACGCAAGGGCCGGCACGTCGAGCTCGCGCATCGCGACATCGACCGCGCTTCGGAAACCGCTGCGGGTCTCGCCCGGACGCCGGCCCAGCCTGTGAAGGACATCGCATGATCGGAATGGTTCTCGTCACCCATGGCCGGCTCGCTGCGGAATTCATCGCGGCGCTCGAGCACGTCGTGGGCCCCCAGCGCAACATCGTCGCCGTCTGCATCGGCCCCGACGACGACATGGAAAAGCGCCGCCAGGACATCCTGCGCTCGGTCGGCGAGGTCGACGACGGCAACGGCGTCGTGCTGCTCACCGACATGTTCGGCGGCACGCCGTCCAATCTCGCGATCTCGATCATGGACAAGGCCAAGATCGAGGTCATCGCCGGCATCAACCTGCCGATGCTGATCAAGCTCGCAAGCCTGCGCCAGACCGAGACGCTGGCGAATGCCGTGCGCGGCGCGCAGGAGGCAGGACGCAAATACATCAACGTCGCGTCGCAGCTCCTCGCCGACGTGCGTTGATGGACGAGCCGCCCGTCCCGGGGAACGCGAGCGCCCAACGAAAGGTCACGATCTGCAACCGCCGCGGCCTGCACGCGCGCGCCGCCGCGCGCTTCGTCAAGCTCGCCTTCGAGTTTTCCGCCGAGGTTACGGTCGCGAAGAACGGCACCACGGTTTCGGGCCGTTCGATCATGGGCCTGATGATGCTTGCCGCCGGCCCCGGCACCGAGATAGAGCTGCATGCCACGGGCCCCGACGCCGAGCGCGCGGTGGTGGCGCTCGCGGCGCTCATCTCGGGTGGCTTCGATGAGGAGTGAGGGGGCAACGGCAAAGGAAGAACGGGTGCTGCAGGGACTGGCGATCTCGCCGGGGATCGCCATCGGCCCCGCCTTCGTCAGCGAGGATACCCACATCGTTGTGCCCGAATACCGCATCGAAGCGGGCGGGCTCGAGGCCGAGCTCGCGCGCTTTCACGGCGCGGTGCAGCTTTCGCTGAAGCAGCTTAAGAAGCTCAAGGTTAAGTCGGCGGCGGTGCATGGCGCCGCGGCCGAGGAGATGGGCTATCTGCTCGATGCCCATCTCGCCATGCTGTTCAATTCGCGCCTCGTGCGCGGCGTCGAGCGGCGCATCGAGGAAGACCGCATCAATGCCGAGCGCGCGGTCCAGTCCGAGATTGGCGAGATCGGCGAAGGCTTCGCCGCGATGGGCGACGCCTATCTCGCCGGCCGGGTCGAGGATGTGCGGGTCGTAGGATCTCGCCTGCTGCGCAACCTCACCAAGACGCCCTATGCCACGTTCCAATCGCTGCCCGAGGGCACGGTCATCCTGGCGGAGGAGCTGACGCCTGCCGACACGGCACTGCTCGATCCGCGCCGCATCGCGGGGTTCGCGACCGTCCTGGGCGGCGCCGAAAGCCACACCGCGATCATGGCGCGCGCCTTGAACCTGCCCGCCGTGCTCGGCGTCGCCGAGCTTCTGGCCGGCGTCGAGCCGGGCGCTCCGGTTCTGATCGACGGCGGCGCGGGACTCGTCATCCTCAATCCCGCGCGCGCCACGATCGAGCGCTACACCCTGCAGCGCGACGCGCTCGAGCGCGAGCAGCGCCGCCTGCAGCGCCTGCGCCGCCTTCCGGCCGTGACCCGCGACAGCGTCGAGATCACGCTCCAGGCCAATCTCGAGCTGCCGCGCGAGCTCGATCAGGCATTGGCCGCGGGCGCGCAGGGACTGGGCCTCGTCCGCACCGAGTTCCTCTACATGAACCGCGAGGACCTGCCCGACGAGGACGAGCAGTACAAGGCCTATGCCGATCTCGTGCGCGGCATGGACGGAAAGCCGGTCACGATTCGCACGCTCGACATCGGCGGCGACAAGCTCGCGGCACCCCTCAACACGGTGATGGTGAGCGAGGGCAACAATCCGGCGCTGGGGCTTCGCGCCATTCGCCTCTCGCTCAAGGAGCGCCGTCTGCTCGACGCGCAGCTCGCGGCGATGCTGCGCGCGGCCACGTTGGGGCCGGTGCGGATTCTGCTGCCGATGATCTCGAGCGTCGGCGAGGTCCACCGCGTGCGCGAGGCGATGGTGCAGACGGCGCGGCGGCTGCGCCGCCGCGGCGTGCGCGTGCCCGATCCGCTGCCGCCCCTGGGCGTCATGATCGAGATACCGGGCGCGGCCCTTGCCGCCGACGCGCTCGCCGGCGTCGCCGATTTCTTTTCGATCGGCACCAACGATCTGATCCAGTACACGCTCGCGATCGACCGCGGCGACGAGCAGGTTGCGCATCTCTACAACCCGCTCCACCCGGCGGTGCTGCGCCTCATCCAGTTCTCGGTCGAGGCGGCGCTCCGGGCGCGGAAGGGCGTGAGCCTGTGCGGCGAGATGGCGGGGGATCCGCGCTTCACCGCGCTTCTCCTCGGCCTCGGCATCCGCGACCTGTCGATGGCGCCATCCAACATCCCGCGCGTCAAGGAGCGGATACGCCGCCTCGACCTCGCCTCCGCCGGGCACCGCGCGCGCGCCATCATGGATCAGCTCGACGACGGCCGCATCGCCGCCCTCCTCGACGACTACAACGCGCTCGCCTGAACCGGCGGTTGAAGAGCGTCGGCGCATTTTTTGCCTGCGCCGCCCGCGTGCGGCGGTCATAATCCGCTCTTCCGCGGGTGGGGATTGCCGGAGGGGCAGAGCGTGCATCGGTGGACATGGCTCGGCGTGGCCGGGGCGATGGCGATCGCCCCATCGTCGGCCTATGCCGCCGACGCGGTCTTGCCGGGTGCGCTCGCCGGCGCCGTGGTCGTGGCGATATTGGCCGCGGCGGCGGCCGTGATCGCGCTCGCCTACCTCCGTCAGACTCGCCGAATCGGCGCGCTCGAAGCGGAAAAGCGCCGCTTGGGTGCGCAAATCGCCGAGAGCGAGGCGGTCTTCGCTGCCGTGCCCCTGGCGCTCTACCGTCTCCACGGCGATGGCGGACGCCGCCTCACTGCCGGACCGCTCGACTTCGTGCCCTCCGGCGACGGCATCGACGATCTCCTCGCAAGAGTCGATCAGCCCTCCCGGCGCGCGCTCGAGATGGCGCTCGCGCGGCTCCGGCAGGATGGCGCCGGTTTCTCCCTCGCGGCCCGACTCGCCGCGGACGGCAGCGCCGTCGCCGTCGAGGGCGTCCGCATCCGGGGCGGGGACGGGGCCCTGTCCGCCCTCGTTTCCGTTGCCGATGCAACTCCGCAGGCCGCGGCCGAGGGCGAGCGCGACCGCCTGCGGCAGTTTCTCGACCAGGTGCCGAGGCCGATGTGGCGCCGTCGCCGCTCCGATCTCGCGCTCATGGACTGCAACCGCGCCTATGCCGAGGCGGTCGACGCGACGGTGGCGGTGGCGCTGGCCGAGGGCCGCGAACTGGGCGCCGGCGTCGTGCCGCAGGGCGGCCGCGAGCTTGCGGCGAAGGCGCGGCAGACCGGCGCGTTGGCGGCCGGCTCCTACCACATCGTCATCGCCGGTTCGCGCCGTCTCGTCGAAATCCGCGAGACGCCGCTCGGACCCGACGGCGACATCGTGGGTTTCGCCCGCGACCTGACCGACCTCGAGAACAAGGAGGCCGAGCTCGCGCGCCATATCGCGGCGCACGCCGAGGTGCTCGAAAACATCGCCGTCGCGATCGCGATCTACAGCGCCGACACGCGATTGACATTTTTCAATACCGCGTTCGCCCGCCTGTGGAATCTCGAAGAGGACTGGCTCGCGACCGAGCCGACTCTCGACGAGGTTCTCGAACGCCTGCGCGAGCGGCGGCGATTGCCGGAGCACGCCGATTTCCGCTCGTTCAAGAAGCAGCAGCGCGCGATGTTCACCTCGCTTCTCGTCCCGCAGGAGGAGCTTCTCCATCTGCCCGACGAGCGCACCTTGCGCCTCGTCGTGAGCCCGCATCCTTTCGGCGGCCTCATCTTCGCCTACGAGGACGTAACCGATCGCCTGGCGCTCGAGCGCTCCTACAACACGCTTATCGAGGTCCAGCGCGAGACGCTCGACAATCTCTACGAGGCGATCGCCGTCTTCGGCAGCGACGGCAGGCTCAAGCTGTGGAACCCGGCCTATGCGCAGATGTGGCGGCTCGAGGCCGAGGATCTCGCCGGCGAGCCGCACATCGCCGACGTGATCGAGAAGACGCGCCGCTTCTGGGACGACGGCAGCGACTGGGCCGATCTGAAGCGGCGCATCATCGCCCGCATCACCGCGCACGACGAAGCGAACACAAGGCTCGAGCGCCGCGACGGATCGGTGCTGCAGGCGGTCACCGTGCCGCTCCCGGACGGCAACATCTTCCTGTCGTACCTCGACGTCACCGATTCGACCCGCGTCGAAGAGGCGCTGCGCGAGCGCAACGAGGCGCTCGAGACCGCTGGCCGCCTCAAGAGCGAGTTCATCGCCAACGTCTCCTACGAGCTGCGCACGCCCTTGAACGCCATCATCGGCTTCGCCGAGATCCTGACGAACCAGTATTTCGGCGAATTGAACGCGCGTCAGCTCGACTACAGCCGCGGCATTCTCGACAGCTCGAACCGGCTCCTGTCGCTCATCAACGACATTCTCGATCTCGCCACGATCGAGGCCGGATATATGCAGCTCGAGACGCACGAGGTCGATATCCACGCGCTCATGTCGAGCGTGCTGACCTTCACGCGCGAGCGCGCGCGCAACCAGGGCCTGAAGCTCCAGTTCGATTGCCCGACCGGGATCGGCACGATCCTGGCCGACGAGCGGCGGTTGAAGCAGGCCCTCTTCAACCTCGTCTCGAACGCGCTCAAATTCACGCCGTCGGGCGGCACCGTGACTCTGGCGGCCTATCGCGAGGGCGACCGCGTCGCGCTCGTCGTCGCAGACACCGGCGTCGGCGTGCCGCGCGAGGACCAGGCGCGCATCTTCGAGAAATTCGAGCGCGGCAATCCGAACGCGCGCCAGTCGGGGCCGGGCCTGGGTCTCTCGCTCGTCAAGAGCTTCATCGAGCTGCACGGCGGCGAGGTCGAGCTGCGCTCGCGCCCCGGCATCGGCACCACCGTCATCTGCTGGCTCAACGACCGCGTCGAGGCCCAGGCACTGCGCTCGGCGGGGGAATGAGCGAAACGGCGCACCTTCACCCGCGTCCCGGCACGCCCTTCGTGGTCGAGTATTCGAAGTGCAGCGCCTCGCCCGGGTGGAGCAGCGGATGGATCGCGTGCGCGGCGAGTGCGGCCTCGGCAAATCCGGACAGAATGAGCTTGAGCTTGCCCGGATAGGTCGCGATGTCGCCCACCGCGAAAATGCCGCGCGCCGACGTCATCGAGGTCGCCGGCTCGACCGCGATGTGATGCCGGTCGAGCGCCAGGCCCCACTCCGCGATCGGTCCGAGATTTTGCGACAGGCCGAAGAACGGCAGCAGCACGTCCGCCTCGAGCCGTCGCGTTGTGCCGTCGAGGTCGGCCGCGACCACCGCGGACAATTGTCCGCGCGCGCCCTCGATCGCGTGCAGCTGAAAGGGGATGACGAGCTCGATGCGGCCTTCGCTTGCGAGCGCCTCGAGCCGGCGTGCCGATTCGGGTGCGGCGCGGAATTTGGCGCGGCGGTGCACCACCATGACTTGCGCCGCCACGCCGGCAAGGGCGAGCGCCCAATCGACCGCCGAATCGCCGCCGCCCGCAATGACGACGCGCTTGCCGCGCAACTCCTCGCGCCGCGTCACGAGATAGAAGACGCTCGTCCCCTCGAATTCCTCGATATTCTCCAGCGGCGGCCGGTTCGGGCCGAAGGCGCCGACGCCGGCGGCAATGATGACGGCACGCGATTCGACCGCGATATGGCGAGTGGCGACGCGAAATCCGCCGCCCGGCAACTGCTCGAGCCGCTCCACCGCCGCACCGAGGTGATAGCGCGGCGCAAAGGGCGCCGCCTGCTCGGCCAACCGGTCGATGAGATCGGCGGCGGCAATCTCGGGATGGCCCGGAATGTCGTAAATGGGCTTTTCCGGATAGAGCGCGGCGCATTGCCCGCCGGGCCGGTCGAGCACGTCGAAGACGGCGCAGCGCATGCCGAGCATGCCGCACTCGAACACCGCGAAAAGCCCCACGGGCCCGGCGCCGATGATCGCCACGTCCGTGCGTTCGGTGCGCTCCGCCATGGCGCCAAGATGGCGGCTCGCGGCGCCCGAGGCAACGAGCGATCCTCGTTGCGGAAGCGCCGTGCTCCGTCCTAGAAACCTCGGCGTGAGAGTATCCTCGGCGCTCGCGATCGAGCTTCCCGACGAAAGCGCGACGGCCACATTCGCCGCGCGCGTGGCAAGGCTCGCGCGAAGGGGCGACGTGATCGCGCTCAGCGGTCCCCTGGGCAGCGGCAAGACCAGTTTTGCGCGCTCTTTCATCCGCGCCCGATTCAACACGAGCGAGGACGTGCCGAGCCCGACCTTCACCCTGGTCGAGATCTACGGCACAGCACCGCCCCTCGTCTGGCATTTCGATCTTTTCCGCCTGGAGCGGCCCGAGGAGGTTTGGGAACTCGGCATCGAGGATGCTTTCGCCGACGGCATCAGCCTTATCGAATGGCCGGAGCGCATGGGCGACCTTCTGCCGCGCGAACGGCTCGGCATCGCTTTTGCCTTTGCTGCGGAAGCGAGCGCGCGAACCGCGACGCTTAAGCCATCGCCCGGCTGGGCCGGGCGCATCGGGGCGCTCGGTGTCTGAGCGCGACGGCGCGATCGCTTCGTTCCTGGCGCGCGCCGGGTGGGGCGATGCCACGCGTGCGCCGCTTGCGGGCGATGCGTCGTTCCGCCGCTATGTCCGGCTCGAGCGCGGCGGGGTATGCGCGATGCTGATGGACGCAGCCCCGCCCAAGGAGGATGTGCGGCCCTATCTGCGCCGTGGCGCGCCTCCTCGGGGCATTGGGGCTGAGCGCGCCCCGCATCCTCGCCGAGGACGCGGAGCAGGGGATGCTGGTGATCGAGGATTTCGGCGACGACACGTTCACGCGCCTCCTCGCCGCAGGATCCGACGAGGAGGCGCTATACACGCTCGCCGTCGATTGCCTCATCGCGCTCAACCGCCGGTTCGCGCCCGACCGTGCCGCTGCTCTCCCGCCTTACGACGATGCGCGCCTCCTTGCCGAGGCCTCGCTTCTGGTCGACTGGTATCTGCCGGCAATCGCGGGCCATCCGGCGGATGCGTCGCTCCGCGCCGAATATCTCGAACTGTGGCGGAGCCTGCTGCCGCTCGCGCGCGGGGTGCCGCAGACGCTGGTGCTGCGCGACTATCACGTCGACAATCTGATGCGGCTTTCGGACCGCGACGACATCGCCGCGTGCGGCCTCCTCGATTTCCAGGACGCCGTGCTGGGGCCGATGAGCTACGACCTCGTCTCGCTGCTCGAGGATGCGCGGCGCGACGTGCCGCTCGCCCTTGCCGAGGCGATGCGCGCGCGCTTTCTCGCGGCGTTCCCGTCGGTCGATCGCGCCGCGTTCGAGCGCTCCTACGCGCTCCTGGGCGCGCAGCGCAACGCCAAGATCATCGGCATCTTCACGCGGCTCTGCGTGCGCGACGGCAAGCCAAACTACCTGGCCCACATTCCGCGCGTGTGGCGGCTTCTAGAGCAGGATCTGCGCCATCCCGATCTTGCGCCGATGGCGCGCTGGCTCGACATCCACATCCCGCCCGAGGCGCGGCGCATCCCCGCCTGCCGGACCGCGGCATGAGAGCGACGCCGCAAAGCGCGATGGTGCTCGCCGCGGGCCTGGGCCTCGGATGCGGCCGCTTACCGATGAGCTTCCGAAGCCGCTTGTGCCGGTATGCGGCCGGGCGCTCGTCGATCATGTGCTCGACCGTTTGGCCGCGTCGGGCGTGCGCCGCGCCGTCGTCAATCTTCACTACAAGGCCGAGATGATCGAGCGCCATCTTGGCGCCCGCCGCGACATCGAGACCCGGTTTTCGGTCGAGGAAACCTTGCTCGACACCGGCGGCGGCGTCCAAAAAGCGCTGCCGCTGCTCGACGAGGTGTTCTTCGTCGTCAACAGCGACGTGATCTGGCTCGACGGCAGGACTGCGGCGCTGGCGCGCCTCGCACGCGCCTTCGATCCGGAAAAGCGCGACGCGCTCCTGCTGCTTCAGCGCACCGCGACTGCGGTCGGCTACGAGGGACAAGGCGATTTCATGCTCGATCCCGCCGGCAATCTCCGCCGCCGGCGCCGAGCGCGAGATCGCGCCCTATCTCTTCGCCGGCATCCAGATCCTGCATCGGCGCCTGTTCGACGGCGCGCCGCAAGGCGCGTTCTCGCTCAATCTCGCTGTGGGACCGGGCGATCGAGACGGGCCGCATCAAGGCGCTCGTCCATGACGGCGAATGGTTCCATGTCGGCACTAAAGCGGGCCTCGCCGCGACCGAGGCGCGGCTCGACACGCGGCGGATCGAGCGCTGAGCGAATGGCGCGGGTTTACAATATCCCGCCCGATCAGCCGTTCCTCGACGCGCTCGCCAAAGGGCTTCTCGACGAAAGCGGCGGCGATCCGGCCGCTCTCGCGCGCCACACCATCCTGCTGCCGACCCGGCGCGCGGTGCGCGCGTTGGGCGAGGCGTTCCTGCGCGCGAGCGAAGGGCAGGCGCTGCTGCTGCCGCGGCTCATGCCGGTCGGCGATCTCGATGCGGACGAGCTTGCGCTCCTCGGCGACGAGGGCGATGACGGCGACATCGACACGGCGCCCGCCGTGCCGGAGCTGCGCCGCCGCCTGATGCTGACGCGGCTCGTGCTGCGCTGGGGGCGGATCGAGGGCGCGGGGCCGCTGACGCCGGGACAGGCGGCGCCGCTCGCCGCTTCGCTCGCCCGGTTTCTCGACGAGGTGCAGGTCGCGGGCGGCAAGCTCGCCGAGCTCGAAACGCTCGTCCCAGGCGAGCATGCGGAACACTGGCAAAAGGTCATCCTGTTCCTCGAGATCCTGCGCCGCCACTGGCCCGATGCGCTGGCCGAGATCGGCTGTCTCGATCCGGCCGAGCGCCGCAACCGCGTGCTCGCGGCGCAGGTTGCGCGCTGGCGCCGCCAGCCGCCGCCGCATCCGGTGATCGCGGCGGGCATCACCGGCGGCGTGCCGGCCGTCGTCGAACTGGTCGCCGCGGTTGCGGCGCTGCCGCTGGGCAGCGTGGTGTTGCCGGGCCTCGCCCAAAATTGCGGCGCCGAGGACGTGGGACGAGATCGCGGCCGATCCGGCGCACCCGCAGCATCTGATGGCGCATCTCCTGCGCCGGCTCGAAATCGATCCCGCGGAAATTCGCGCCTGGCCCGCGTCACTGCCATCGGGCGCGCCGCCGGAGCGGACGAAACTCGTGTTCGAGGCAATGCGTCCGGCCGATTCGAGTCGATCGCTGGCGCGAGCTGCCGCCGTTCTCTCGGTCAGTGCTTGCCGGATTTGCACCGCATCGACTGCGCCGGCGCGCAGGAGGAGGCGCTCGTCATCGCGCTCCTGCTGCGCGAGGCGGCTGGACACTCCGGGCAAGACCGCGGCGCTCGTCACGCCCGACCGCGACCTCGCGCGCCGCGTCGCAGCGGAACTGCGGCGCTGGGAGATCGAGATCGACGATTCGGCAGGCGTGCCGCTGCATCACACTCCGCCCGGCGTGTTCCTGCGCCTGCTGCTCGACGCCGTGGCCGAGGATTTGGCGCCGGTGCCGCTGCTCGCACTCCTGAAGCATCCGCTCGCCGCCTGCGGGCTTGCGCCCGAGGACTGCCGCGCGCTGGCGCGGCGTCTCGAGACGGCGGCGCTGCGCGGGCCGCGGCCGGCCCCGGGCTTTTCCGGGCTGCGCGCGGCGCTCGGCGAGCACGGGGCGGAGCGCGCGCTGTTCTCGTTCGTGGCCGCGCTCGAGGCGGCGCTCGCGCCGCTCGTCGAGGCGCTCGCGGCTAAGGACGCGGGACTTTCTGCGCTGGTCGCGGCGCATGTCGCGGCGGCCGAGGCGCTCGCCCGCAGCGACCGCGACTCCGGCGCGGACCGGCTCTGGCGCGAGCCCGCGGGCGAGGCAGCGGCGCAGCTCGCGAGCGAGCTCATCGCTGCCGCCGCATCCTTCGAGCCGCTCGACGGGCGCGATTATCCGGCGCTGTTCGAATCGTTGCTCACCGGGCCGGTGGTGCGGCCGCCTTATGGCCATCCGCGGCTCTTCATCTGGGGCCTGCTCGAAGCGCGGCTTCAGCATGCCGATCGGCTCGTGCTCGGCGGGCTCAACGAAGGGACCTGGCCGCGCGAGGCGCAATCCGACCCGTGGCTGTCGCGGCCGATGCGGCGGAGTTTTGGCCTGCCGCCGCCCGAGCGCCGCATCGGCGTCGCCGCGCACGATTTCGCGCAAGCCGCTGGGCGCGCGCGAGGTCTTGCTGACGCGCGCGGCGCGCGGTCGAGGGCACGCCGACCGTGCCGTCGCGCTGGCTGTTGCGGCTCGATGCGGTGCTGTCCCAAGGCGCGCTCGATCAAATTCTCAAATCCTCCTACGCGGCGCACGGCTGGGCCGGGCGGATCGACCGGGCCGCTCGCATCCCCGTGCCCGAGCCCGCGCCGTGTCCGCCGGTGCGCGTCCGGCCGCGCCGCCTTTCGGTCACCGAGATCGAGACCTGGATGCGCGATCCCTATGCGATCTATGCGCGCCATGTCCTGAAGCTCCGGGCGCTCGATCCGCTCGACGCCGATCCCGGCGCGGCCGATCGCGGGACCTATCATCCACGATGCGCTCGACCGCTTCCTCCGCGCCTTTCCGGGCGCGCTGCCGGGCGATGCGCAGGAGCGCCTCGTCGCGTTCGGACACGAGGCGTTCGCCGCCGCGCTCGATCGTCCGTTCGTGCGCGCCTTCTGGTGGCCGCGTTTCCTGCGCATCGCCGAATGGTTCGTGACCGAGGAGCGCGCGCGCCGCTCGCGCATCGCCGCAAGCGCCGCCGAATGCCGCGGGCGTCTCGTCCTGCCCGCGGCACTCGCGCCGTTCGAGCTCACCGCCCGCGCCGACCGGATCGACCGGCTCAAGGATGGCGGGCTCGCCATCATCGACTTCAAGACTGGCACGCTGCCGCGGGGCTTGGATATCGAGCAGGGCTTTGCGCCGCAGCTTCCGCTCGAGGCGGCGATCGCCGAAGCGGGCGGGTTCGAGCGCGTGCCGCCGGCCGAGGTGAAGGAGCTCGCGTTCTGGCAGCTCACCGGCCGCGATCCCGCCGGCAAAGATCACGCCCGTCGGCCGATTTGCGCGAGCGCGTCGCCGAGGCGCTCGACGGATTGGCGCGCCTCATCGCCCGGTTCGACGACGAGCGCACCCCCTATCGCTCGCAGCCGCGCCCCGAACGAGCGCCGCGCTACAGCGACTACACGCATCTCGCGCGGGTCAAGGAATGGTCCGCGGGCGGAGGCGGGGAATGAGCGCGTCTCTTGCCGACGAGGCGCAGCGCCGCGCAGGATCATGCGACGCCTCGGTTTGGGTCGCGGCCTCGGCCGGAACCGGCAAGACCAAGGTCCTGACCGACCGCGTGCTGAGCCTGCTGCTCGGCGGCAGCGATCCGACGCGCATCCTGTGCCTCACCTTCACCCGCGCCGCCGCGGCCGAGATGGCGAACCGCCTGCATGAGCGCCTCAAGCGACTGGGCCGACGCTGCCGGACGGCAGGCTCGCGCAAGACCTGCAAAGCCTGGTGCAGCGAGCGCCCGACGAACCGCTGCTTTCTCGCGCGCGGACCCTCTTCGCCCGCGTGCTCGATGCGCCGGGCGGCATGAAGATCGAGACGATCCACGCCTTCTGCCAATCGCTGCTGCGGCGCTTTCCGATCGAGGCCGGGATCGCGCCGCATTTCGAGGTGATGGACGAGCGCAACGCCGCCGAGGCGCTGCTCGACGCGCGCGACCGGATGCTGGTCGAGGCGCGGCTCGGCGCCGACAGCGATCTTGCCGTTGCGCTCGCCGAGGTGACGGCCGTCGCCGGCGAGGCGGCGTTCGACGAGCTGATGAAGACGCTGGTCGATGAGCGCGCACGGCTGCACCGCGCGCTCGAGCACGGGCTTGCCGCGTTTCGCGCGGCGCTCGGCCGCCGCCTTGACGTCGCACCGGGCGAGACGCCGGACGGCATCGTCGCCGCTGCGTGCGCGGATGGCGCGTTCGACGCGCGCTCATTGCGCGCGGCGGCCGAGGCGCTTCAAGACAGCAAGGCCGTCACCGATCGAAGGGCTGGCGCCAAGATCGCGGCGTGGCTCGCGGCCGGGGACCGTGCCCAGCGCTTCGATGAGTACGTGGCCGTGTTTTTCACCCAAAAAGGCCAGCCCCGCAAAAGCCTCGCAACCAAGGCCATTGCCGAAGCCGCACCGGACGTGCTCGCCGCGCTCGCGGCGGAAGCCGATCGGATTGGCGCCGTTCTCGAGCGCCGCGCCGCGGCCGCGCTGCTCGCGGCGACGCATGCGCTTGGCCGCGCTCGGCGACCGCATGCTCGCGCGCTATCGCCGCTACAAGGAAGCGCGCGCGCTGCTCGATTACGACGATCTGGTCCTGAAGGCGCGCGATCTTCTGTGCGGGCCGGGCGTGCCGCCCTGGGTCCTGTTCAAGCTCGATGGCGGCCTCGACCATATCCTGATCGACGAGGCGCAGGATACCAATCCCGAGCAGTGGGAGGTGGTCGCAGAAGCTCGCCGACGAATTCTTCGTCGGCCGGATCGGCGCGCGAGATGAAGCGCACCGTCTTCGCCGTCGGCGACGCCAAGCAGTCGATCTTCAGCTTTCAGCGCGCCGACCCCGCCTCATTCGAGCGGATGCGCGATCATTTCGCCGCGCGCGCGCGCGACGCGCGGGAACAATTCGAGCGCGTGCCGCTCGACGTGTCGTTCCGCTCGACCGAGGCTGTGCTCGCCGCGGTCGATGCCGTGTTCGCGCGCCCGGAGGTCCGGGCCGGCGTGTCGCTCGACGAGCCGATCCGGCACCGCGCGCATCGCGCGGGCGCGGCAGGATTCGTCGAGCTGTGGCCGCCGGTCGAGCCGCTCGAGCCGCCGCCGCAGCGCGCCGTGGGAGCCGCCCGTCGAGCAGCATCGCGCGCGCGTGGCCGAGCTGCGCCTGGCCCAGGCGATCGCCATCCACCATCAACGGCTGGATCGAGCGCGGCGAGCGCTTGCCGCGCGCGACCGCAGGATCGCCGCCGGCGACGTGATGGTGCTGGTGCGCCGCCGCACGCGCTTCGTCGCCGGCGCTGGTGCGCGCGCTCAAGGACCTGGGCGATCGCGGTCGCGGGCGCCGACCGCATGCGCCTCGTCGAGCAGCTCGCGGTCGAGGACATGATGGCGCTGCTGCAGCTTCCTGCTGCTGCCTGAGGACGATCTCACTCTCGCCACCGTGCTCAAGGGTCCGCTCGGCGGGTTCGACGAGGATCGCCTGTTCGCGCTCGCGCACGATCGCGGCGACGGGGCGGCACTTTGGACGGCGCTGCGCCGGCGCGCGGCCGAGAACGAGGTTTTCGCGAGCGCCCACGCGCTCCTCGGCGATCTTTTGGGCCGCGCCGATTTCGCGCCGCCTTACGAGCTCATCGCCGAAATTCTGGGCGCGCGCGGCGGCAGGCGAAAATTCATGGCGCGGCTCGGTCCCGACGCCGCCGATCCGCTCGACGAGCTGCTGGCGGCAGCGCTCGCCTATGAGCGGCGGCACGGACCCTCGCTCCAGGGCTTTCTGCAATGGCTCGCGGCGGGCGACATCGAAGTGAAGCGCGATCTCGACCAGCGCGGGCGCGACGAGGTGCGCATCCTGACGGTGCACGGCGCCAAGGGCTTGCAGGCGCCGATCGTCTTCCTGCCCGACACGCTGCAAGTGCCGACCCAGATGCCTCGCGTGCTGTGGACCGGGGACGGGCTGCCGCTGTGGGCGGCCGGTGACGATTGCGCGGCGCCGGCGCTCGATGCGGCGCAGCAGGCGGCGCAGCGTCTTGGCGCCGAGGAATATCGCCGTCTCCTCTACGTTGCGATGACGCGCGCCGAGGACCGGCTCTATGTCTGCGGCTGGCAGACGAGCAAAGTCCCGCCGCCCGGCAATTGGCATGCGCTCGTCGCAGCCGGCCTCGAAACCATGGACGGCGTCGAGCGTTTCCCGTTCGCGGCGCCGATCGCCGACGGCTGGTCCGGCACCGGCGTGCGCCTCGTCAATCCGCAACAGGCCGAGCCGAAGGACGACGGCGCGAAGGCGCCCATGCCGCAGATCGTGACGCTGCCCGATTGGGCTGCGAAATTGCCCGAGCCCGAGCCCATTCCGCCGCGGCCCCTGGCGCCGTCGCGGCCTGAGGGGGTCGAGCCTGCGCCGCGCTCGCCGCTCGGGCGCCGATCGCGGCGCCTCGTTCCGGCGCGGCATTCTGCTGCACCGGCTGCTGCAGACCCTGCCGCTCGTCGAGAGCGCTTCGCGCGAGAATGCCGCGCGCCGCTTTCTTGCCCGGCCGGTGCACGGCCTCCCCGAAGCCGAGCAGCGGGCGCTTCTTGCCGAGACGCTCGCCGTCCTCGATCACCCGGAGTTCGCGCCGCTGTTCGCGCCCGACGCGCTCTCCGAGGTGCCGGTGACGGCGCTCGTCGGCGGGCGCGCGGTGGCGGGCCGGATCGACCGGCTCGTCGTGCGCGAAGGCGAGGTGCTGATCGTCGATTACAAGACCTTGCGCCCGGTGCCGGCGAGCGAGGCGGAGATTCCGCCGCTCTATATCGAGCAGCTTCGCGCCTACCGCGCCGCGGTGGCGGCCGTCTATCCCGGCCGCAAAATTCGCTGCGCGCTTCTGTGGACCGACGGGCCGAAGCTCATGGAGGTGAGCGCCGCGCGGCTCCATTGACGCTCGGCGGTGAGGTTCCTAAATTCCCGTCTCGCCCTTCAGGAGACATCCATGAGCACTAAGATCACCGATCAATCCTTCGAGACCGACGTCCTGAAGGCGCCGGGCCCGGTGCTGGTGGATTTCTGGGCCGAGTGGTGCGGTCCCTGCAAGATGATCGCGCCGTTCCTCGAAGACATCGCCACGAGCCTCGCCGGCCGCGTCACGGTGGCGAAGCTCAACATCGACGAGAACCCGCAGACGCCGATGAAATACAACGTGCACGGCATCCCGACGCTCATGGTGTTCAAGAACGGCCAGGTCGCCGCCACCAAGATCGGCGCCATGCCGAAGAGCAAGCTCGCCGAGTGGGTCGAATCGGTCCTCTGAGCTAACCGTTCTCCGCCAGCACCCGGCCCGCGAGGTAGAGCGAGCCGCAAATGAGCGTCCGTGCGCCGGGCGCGGCCACCGAAGCGACGGCGGCGGCGAGGTCGCGCGCCGGGCAAGCGTCGATACCGAGGCGCTGCGCCGCTGCGGCGAGCTCGCCGGCGGAGCGCGCGTTGGGCTCGCCCGGGATTTCGACGGCGGCGAGACGCTGGACGAAAGGCGCGAGCGATTCGAGAAAGCCCGCGGGATCGTGCGTCGCCAGCATCCCGAAAACGAGGCTCAAGGGCCGGTCGCGCCACGCTTCAGCGACCCGCGCGAGTGCAGCGCCCCCGGCCGGATTGTGCGCGCCGTCGAGCCAAAGCTCCGCGCCCTTCGGCGTGAGCGCAGCGAGCGGCCCGCGCGCGAGACGCTGCAATCGCGCCGGCCATTCCACATCGCGCATGCCGCGCGCGAGCGCTTCGTCCGGCACGTCGATCCCGCCGAGCCGGTCGAGGCAGGCGAGCGCCGTTCCGGCATTCTCGTACTGGTGCGGCCCCAAGAGGCCGGGCGGCGGCAGCGAAACCTCGCGCGTGCCGCGATAGAGGAAGCCGCTTTCCGTCTGCGTTGCCGACCATTCCCGGCCGTGGCGCATGAGCGGCGCGCCGATTTTTTTTGCGCGCGCCTCGATCACCGTTTCGGCGGCGGGAATTTGCCGCGACGAGCACGGCGGGTACGCGCGGCTTCAAAATGCCGGCCTTCTCGAACGCGATCTTGGCGATCGTGTCGCCGAGAAAATGCTGGTGGTCGAGCGAGACGGGCGTGATCGCCGTCACCGCGGGGCTGGCGATGACGTTGGTCGCATCGAACCGGCCGCCCAATCCGGTCTCAAGGAGTGCTATGTCGGCCGGCGTGCGCGCGAACGCGAGGAAGGCGAGGGCCGTCGTGATCTCGAAGAATGTCACGGGCGCGCCGGCGTTGACGCGCTCGCATTCCTCGAGGAGCGAGAGCAGCGCGTCCTCGCCGATGAGGGTCCCGGCGACCCGGATGCGCTCGTTGAAGCGGACGAGGTGCGGCGAGGTATAGACATGGACGCGGTATCCGGCCGCCTCGAGAAAGGCCCGCAGGAAGGCGAGCGTCGAGCCCTTGCCGTTGGTGCCGGCGACGTGCATCGACCGGCGGCAACTGCTCGTGCGGGTCGCCGAGCGCATGCAGGAGGCGCAGCACGCGGTCGAGCGAGAGATCGATCAGCCGCACATGCAGCGATTTGAGCCGCTCGAGAACGAGATCGCTCTTCACGTCTCCGCCGCCGCCTCGCGCCGCGTGAGGAGGCCGAGGATGCGCGCGAGCGTCGCCGCCAGGTCCTTCCGCGTGCACGACGAGATCGACCATGCCGTGCTCGAGGAGATATTCGGCGCGCTGGAACCCCTCCGGCAGTTTTTCCCGGATCGTCTCCTCGATGACGCGCGCGCCGGCAAATCCCACGACTGCGCCCGGCTCGGCCAAGGTCACGTCGCCAAGCATGGCGAACGAGGCCGAGACGCCGCCCGTCGTCGGGTCGGCCAGGATGACGATGTAGGGCAGCCCGCGCTCCTTCACCATCTCGACCGCGAGCGTCGTGCGCGGCATCTGCATGAGCGAGAGAATCCCCTCCTGCATGCGCGCGCCGCCCGAGCTCGGCACGATGACGAGCGCGGCGTCGCGTTCGACCGCGCGGCGCGCCGCCGTGACGATCGCCTCGCCGACTGCTATGCCCATCGAGCCGCCCAGAAACTCGAAGTCGAACACGGCGGCGACGGCCGCGATGCCGCCGATCTTTCCTTCGGCCACGACCGCCGCATCGCGCCCGCGGGCTTTCGTCTGCGCCTCCTTGAGCCGCTCGGAATAGCGCTTGCGGTCGCGGAATTTGAGCGGGTCCTGCACCGCCTTCGGCAACGCCACGTCAACGAACGCGCCGCCGTCGAACAGGAGGGCGAGGCGCGGCAAGGGCGGCAGGCGCAAATGATGGCCGCAACTGCTGCACACGTGGAGCGACGCCTCGAGCTCGCGGTGGAACAGCATCTGGCCGCAGCCGGGGCATTTGTGCCAGAGATTGTCCGGCACCTCGCGCTTGGCGACGACGGCGCGGATTTTCGGCAGCACGAAATTGGTGAGCCAGTTCATGCGCGCGCCCTTGCCCCGCGCACGCCGTCGCTCAAGCTCCGCACCTGGCCCAAGACGCGCGCGACCGGGTCCCCTTGGCCTAGCGCGCCCGCCAATGTCTCGACCAGCGCCGATCCCACCACCGCCGCATCGGCGACGCGCGCCACGTCCGCCGCCTGCGCCGGGGTCTTGATGCCGAAGCCCACGGCCACGGGGAGATCCGAATGCCGTTTGATCCGTGCGACCGCCGCCGCGACATTGCCGATCGCCGCCGATTTCGTGCCGGTGATGCCGGCGATCGACACATAGTAGATGAAGCCCGCCGTGTGCTTCAGCACCGTGGGGAGACGCGCGTCGTCGGTCGTGGGCGTGGCGAGGCGTATGAAGTCGAGCCCGCTTGCGAGCGCGGGAAGGCACAGCTCGTCGTCATGCTCGGGCGGCAGATCGACGACGATGAGCCCGTCGACGCCGGCGGCCTTGGCATCAGCGAGGAAACGCGGCACGCCATAGCGATAGATCGGGTTGTAATAGCCCATCAGCACGACCGGCGTCGCGCCGTCCTGCGCGCGGAAGGCGCGCACGATCGCAAGCGTCTTCTTGAGCGTCATCCCGGCCTTGAGCGCGCGCAGGCTCGCGGCCTGGATCGCCGGCCCGTCCGCCATCGGGTCGGAGAACGGCATGCCGACTTCGATGAGATCGGCGCCGGCGGCCGGGAGCCCGGCGAGAAGCCGTGCGAACGTCTCGGCATCGGGATCGCCGCAGGCGAGATACGTGACGAGCCCGGCGCGGCCCTCGTGCGCAAGTTCGGCAAAGCGCCTGGCGATGCGCGTCCCGCTCACACCGCTGTCCCCCTGGCGCGCGCCACCGTTTCCAGGTCCTTGTCGCCGCGGCCCGAAAGGTTGATGACCATGAGATGGTCGCGCGGCAGCGTCGGCGCGCGCGCCATGGCGGCGGCCACGGCATGCGCCGATTCGAGCGCGGGAATGATGCCTTCGAGCCGCGTCAGGCGCTCGAACGCGTCGAGCGCCTCGTCATCGGTGATGGCGACATATTCGACCCGCTTCAGATCGTGCAGCCATGCGTGCTCCGGCCCGACGCCGGGATAATCGAGCCCGGCCGAGATCGAGTGCGCATCGACGATCTGCCCGTCCTCGGTCTGGAGGAGATATGTCCTGTTGCCGTGCAGCACGCCGGGCGCGCCGCCATTCAAGGACGCCGCGTGCTTGCCCGTCGCAATGCCGAGCCCCGCGGCCTCGGCGCCGATCATGGCGACGCCGGCATCGTCGAGGAAGGGATGGAACAATCCCATCGCGTTCGAGCCGCCGCCGATGCAGGCGACCAGCGAGTCGGGCAACCGCCCCTCCTGCTTCTGCATCTGCGCGCGCACCTCTTCGCCGATGACGCACTGGAAATCGCGCACCATCGCCGGATAGGGGTGCGGGCCCGCCACCGTGCCGATGAGGTAGTAGGTGTCCTCGACATTGGCGACCCAGTCGCGCAGCGCCTCGTTCATCGCATCCTTCAAGGTCGCTGTGCCGGAATGGACGGGGCGCACCTCGGCGCCGAGCATCTTCATGCGGAAGACGTTGGGTTTCTGGCGCTCGATGTCGGTCGCACCCATGTAGACGACGCACGGCAGGTCGAAGAGGGCGCACACGGTGGCCGTGGCGACGCCGTGCATGCCGGCGCCGGTCTCGGCGATGATGCGGCGCTTGCCCATGCGGCGCGCCAGCAGGATCTGGCCCACCGTGTTGTTCACCTTGTGCGCGCCGGTGTGGTTCAAATCCTCGCGCTTCAGATAAATCTTCGCGCCGCCGCACTGCCGCGTCATGCGCTCGGCGAAATAGAGCGGGCTCGGCCGGCCGACATAATGCTCGAGATAGCGTCCCATCTCGCGCGCGAACTCGGGGTCGCGGCGTGCCTCGTCGTATGCCTTCTCGACCGCGAGCACGAGCGGCATCAGCGTCTCAGCGACGAAGCGGCCGCCGAAAATGCCGAACATGCCGCGCTCGTCCGGCCCGCGGCGAAAAGTGTTGGGCGATGCCATGGCGGCGTTTTAGCGCATCCGCCGCTGAAATTGACAGGCCGCTAAAGCGCCTTCGCGCGGGCGAGGAACAGGCGGATTTTCGCCGGATCCTTGACGCCCGGCGCGGACTCGACGCCGGACGAGACATCGAGCGCCGTGGCACCCGAGACGGTCGCGGCTTCCGCGAGATTGTCGGGGTCGAGCCCGCCGGAAAGCATCCATGGGAGCGGCCAGCGCAGCGCCCTCAGGATGCGCCAGTCGAACGCCAGGGCGTTTCCGCCCGGCATGGCGTCGCTCTTTTCCTTGGGCGGCTTGGCGTCGAACATGAGCCAATCGGCGACGCCGAGATAGGGCTTGGCTGCGTCGGGATCGGTCTCGCCCGCGACCGGGATCGCCTTCATGGCGCGCACGCGGAAGCGGTCCTTGATCGCTTGGACGCGCTCGGGCGTCTCCTTGCCGTGCAGCTGGAGCATGTCGAGCGGCGCCTTGTCGAGGAGGCGGGCGAGGAACTCGTCGGTCGGGTCGACCACGACGCCGACGCGCACGATCCCCGCCGGCACGCTCCGCGCAAGCTCCGCTGCGCGCTCGATCGAAAGATGCCGCGGGCTCGGCGGATAGAACACGAATCCGACGAAGCGCGCTCCGCCCGCAAGGGCGGCGGCGACCGAATCATGCTCGCTGAGGCCGCAGATTTTCACCTCGACGCTCATCCGAGCTCCGTGGATATCGCGCGCGCCGCGGCGGCGGGGTCGGGCGCTGCGGTGATCGGCCGGCCGATGACGAGATAGTCGGCGCCAGCATCGAGCGCCTCACGCGGCGTCATCACGCGCTTCTGGTCGCCGGCGCTCGAACCGGCGGGACGAATCCCCGGCACGACCAGCAGGAAATTTTCCCCGCACGCCGCGCGCAAGGCCGCGACCTCGTGCGGCGAACAGACGACGCCGTCCAATCCGCTGTCGCGCGCCAAGAGCGCCAGGCGCAGCGCCTGGTCCGCGACCGGGCCGCTTTGGCCCAAACGCGCGAGATCGCCCTCGTCGAGGCTGGTCAGCACGGTGACGCCCAAAAGCTTCGTGCGCCGCCGTCCCGCTGCGGCGGCCGTCGCAGCATCCGCCGCGGCGCGCATCATCGCAGGCCCCCCCGCCGCATGCACCGTCAGCAGCAGCGGCTCGAGCGGTGCCACCGCCCGCACCGCGCCCGCCACCGTGTTCGGAATGTCGTGCAGCTTCAGGTCGAGGAAGAGAGGCTCGCCGAACGAAACCTGCTTGACCGCCGCCGGTCCGTTCGCGGCGAAGAATTCGAGGCCGAGCTTGATGCCGCCCGCCACGCCCGCCACTGCGGCGACGAGCGCGCGCGCCTCCTTGGGATCGGGCGTGTCGATCGCGACGAGGATGGGATTGCGGGCGCTCATCCGTTGACCGCCGTGTCGAGCGCGAGTTTCGCCGCCGCCAGATCCTCGAGCGCCACGCCGACCGACTTGAACAGCGTGATCTGGTCGTTGTAGCGGCGTCCGGCGCGCTCGCCGCGCGTCAGTTCGAAGAGATCGCCGGCGACGTCGTCGGCCGAAAGCGCGCCCGAGGCGATCGGCTGAACGATGTCGCCCGCCTCGGCGAGCGCGTGCTCGCGCGAATCGACGAAAACGCGCGCGCGGCGGATGGTGTCGTCGTCGGCCTCGCGCATCTCGGGCGTGAAGCCGCCGACGAGATCGACATGGACGCCCAAGGGCAGCCAATGGCCCCTGATGAGCGGCTCGCGCGATGGTGTTGCACAGCAGATGATGTGGGCGCCGTTGGCGGCGCGCTGCAGATCGTCGGTCGCAGCCACTTTGAGCGTGCGCCGCGTGAGGCGCTGGGCAAGCCGCGCCGCGCGGTCCTGATTGCGGCTCCACACCAGCACGTTGCGAATGGGCCTGACGCTCGCCAGCGCGTTGACGAGATGATAGGCAAGCGCGCCGGCGCCGACCATGAGGAGGCGCTCGCTGTCGGGCCGCGCGAGATAGCTCGCGGCGAGCGCCGAGGCGGCCGCAGTGCGGCGGTTGGTGAGCGACGGCCCGTCGAAGAGCGCCAAGGGCGCGCCGCTCTTGGCGTCGAACAGCAGATACTGGCCCATCGATGTCGCGGCATCGGCGGCGGCGTTGCCGGGAAAGACGGTGAGGAGCTTCACGCCGAGGCTCCCGCCCGTCTGCCACGCCGGCATGACGAGGAGCGTGCCGTCGGGGCCGCCCGGGACGGCGATCGTGTGGCGGTGGCGCGCCGGCGCGGACACGTCCTTGCTGCGGAACGTCTGCCGCAACGCTTCGACGAGCGGCGGGAACTCGAGCGCCGCAACAACCTCGCTCGGGCCGAAGACACGCATCGCGGCGGCATAGCGGGGCACGGTTTTGCCGTCAAATGCCGAACCGGAACGATCTTCGCTCTAGCGCCGGTCGTCGGCGCGCACGAGATTGGCGGACGACGGCCGTTGTGCTTGCGGCGGCGCGGCGAGGTTCGCCTGGGTCGCGGCAAGCTCGCGCTCCAGGGCGACGATACGCCGCATGCGCTCGCGCGCCAGGCGCCGCGTGCGCCCGGCTGTTATCCATGCGACCAACTCGCCGAACAGGAACCCCACCGCCAGCGCCAGCAGCACGACGAGGTAGAGCGGCGCGTCGAGCTCGCCCGGCAGCGGCCACAGCGCCACCGCGACATGCTCGCGGTTCGATACCGCAAAGAGCGCGGCGGCGAGCGCCGCCGGCGCCGTGACGATCCAGTGAACGGGCCTCACTGCACCTCCGAAAACTCACGCTTCTTCGTTGAGCCGCTCGCGGAGCTGCTTGCCGGTCTTGAAGAAGGGGATGTGCTTTTCGCCGACGCTCACGGTGTCGCCGGTGCGCGGGTTGCGGCCCTGGCGCGCCTCGCGGCGTTTCACCGAGAAGGCGCCGAAGCCGCGCAATTCAACCCTGTCGCCGCGCGACAGCGCCGCCGTGATTTCGTCGAAGATCGTGCTGACGATGCGCTCGACGTCGCGCTGGTAAAGATGCGGATTACGATCGGCCAGGCGCTGGATAAGCTCGGACTTGGTCATGCGACGCCTCTTCCGGGCTTCGGCGGACGGAGCCTGCCAAACCCCGGAAGGCGCGTCAACAGCTTGCAACAGCGACTATTTTTCTTCCTTCTCGGGCCGTTCCGGCTTGTCGCTCCGGGCGCGGATCGCGGCGCCCAGTATGTCGCCGAGGCTGGCGCCCGAATCGGACGAGCCGAACTCGGCCATCGCGCGCTTCTCCTCGTCGAGCTCGCGCGCCTTGATCGAGAGCGAGGCGCGCCGTGTCGCGCGGTCGAGCTGCGTGATCTTGGCGTCGACCTTCTCGCCGACGGCGAAGCGGTCGGGGCGCTGCTCGGCGCGGTCGCGCGACAGCTCGGTCTTGCGGATGAAGCCCGGCAGCCCGCTCGACAGCGTCACTTCGACGCCGCCTTCGGTGATCGCCGACACGGTACAAGTCACGACGTCTCCCTTCTTGACGGCGGCGAGGCTCGATTCGAGCGGGTCGGATTCGAGCTGCTTGATGCCGAGGCTGATGCGCTCCTTTTCGACGTCGATGTCGAGGACGCGCACGCGCACCTGGTCGCCCTTCTTGTATTTCTGGATCGCCTGCTCGCCCGCCTGCTGCCAGTCGATGTCGGAGAGATGCACCATCCCGTCGATGTCGCCGGGGAGCCCGATGAACAGGCCGAACTCGGTGATGTTGCGCACCTCGCCCTCGACATCGCTGCCGACCGGGCATTTCTCGGCGAACGCCTCCCACGGATTCTGCATCGTCTGCTTGAGGCCCAAGCTGATGCGGCGCTTCGTCGGATCGACGTCGAGCACCATGACCTCGACCTCTTGGCTGGTCGAGACGATCTTGCCGGGATGGACGTTCTTCTTGGTCCAGCTCATCTCGGAAACATGCACGAGGCCCTCGACGCCGGGCTCGAGCTCGACGAACGCGCCATAGTCGGTGATGTTGGTGACGCGCCCCTTGAAGCGCGCGGCCGCCGGATATTTGAGTTCGACGCCCTCCCACGGATCGGCCTCGAGCTGCTTCATGCCGAGCGAGATGCGCTGCGTCTCGGGATTGAAGCGGATCACCTGGACCTTCACGGTCTGGCCGATATGGAGCGCCTCGGACGGATGGTTGATGCGCCGCCAGGCGATGTCGGTGACGTGCAGCAGCCCATCGACCCCGCCGAGATCGACGAACGCGCCGTAATCGGTGATGTTCTTGACCACGCCCGAGAGGATCTGCCCTTCCTTCAGGGAGGCGACCAGCTCCGAGCGCGCCTCGGCGCGGCTTTCCTCGAGCACGGCGCGGCGCGAGACGACGATGTTGCCGCGCGAGCGGTCCATCTTGAGGATCTGGAACGGCTGCGGCGAGCCCAGAAGCGGCGTGATGTCGCGGACCGGGCGGATATCGACCTGGCTGCCAGGCAGGAAGGCCACGGCGCCATTCAGATCGACGGTGAAGCCGCCCTTGACCCGGCCGAAGATCGTGCCGGTGACGCGCTCGTTGCCCTGGAAATTCTTCTCGAGCTGCGCCCAGGCTTCCTCGCGCCGCGCCTTCTCGCGCGAGATCTGCGCCTCGCCGTTCTTGTCCTCCATGCGCTCGAGATAGACCTCGACCACGTCGCCGGCCTTGATCTCGGTGGCCTTGCCGGCCGGCGAGAATTCCTTCAAGGGCACGCGCCCCTCGGATTTGAGCCCGACATCGATCAGCACCATGTCGTTCTCGATCGCGATCACCGTGCCCTTGATCACGGTGCCTTCGAGCCCGGCGGCGGCGCCGAGCGACTCATCGAGCAGCGCGGCAAAGCTTTCCTTGCCGGCGGTGGGGGCGGTTTGGGTTGCGACGGCCATCAAGACTCCACGCGTCCCCTCGTGAGCGTCGCGCCGCCGGGGACGTGCGGCAGGCGAACGGCCGCCGCAGGAGAAGGGCGCGGCGGCGGAGACCCTCGTGTCCGGCAGGCGGCGCTGGGCGGCCCTATCGGCTGCCCAGCTTCCGCGCGATGAAGTCGACGGCCGCCGTGAAGGCGGCATCGGCGTCGAGCGCGGTGGTATCGAGGGCGAGTGCGTCGGCGGCCCGTTGCAGGGGCGCCGCCGCGCGCCCGCTGTCGCGCGCGTCGCGTGATTTCATGTCCTGCAGGACGCGGCCGTATATAGACCCCGAGTCGCTGCCCTGCAACTCCCTCGATCGGCGCGCCGCCCGCGCCTCGAGGGACGCGGTGACGAACAGCTTGGCGTCGGCCTCGGGGCACACCACCGTGCCGATGTCGCGGCCATCGAGCACCGCGCCCTTTGCTCCCCCCGGCGGGCGATGGGCGAAGTCGCGCTGGAGCTCGAGGAGCGCCGCCCGCACCGCCGGGATCGCCGCCACGACCGACGCCGCCTCCCCGACATCCTCGTCGCGGAGCCGCGGGTCGGTCACGTCCTCGATCCGCACGTCGCGCGCGGCCGCTTCCGCCACCTTGGGATCGCTAGGGCTCCCGCGCGCCAGCGCCTTCAAGGCTGCGGCGCGGTAGAGCGATCCGGTGTCGAGATATGCCAGGCCGAAATGCTGCGCGAGGCGCCGCGCGAGCGTGCCCTTGCCCGCCGCGGCCGGCCCGTCGACGGCGATGATCAAGCTCCATCCTCGGCAATCGCGGCCCCCAGCCCGTTCAGCAGTGCTGCGAAGCCGGGAAAACTCGTGGCGATGGTGGTGCCGTCGTCGATCCGCACCGGTTTCTCGGCCGCCATGCCGAGGACGAGAAAGGCCATGGCGATGCGATGGTCGAGCCGGGTCGCGATCTGGCCGCCGCCGGCGGGCTGCCCCTTTCCCGCGACCGCAAGCGTGTCGCCCGCGACCGTCACCGATGCGCCGCACGACGCCAGCCCCTGTGCAATGGCGGCGAGGCGATCGCTTTCCTTGACGCGCAGCTCGGCGAGCCCGTGCATCACCGTCTGCCCTTGCGCGAAGGCGGCTGCCACGGCGAGGATCGGATATTCGTCGATCATCGAGGGCGCACGCTCGGCCGGCACGGCTACCCCCTTCAAGCGGCTCGCGCGCACGAGGAGATCGGCGACCGGCTCGCCGCCTTCGACGCGCTCGTTCTCATAGGCGATGTCGGCGCCCATCTCGCGCAAGGTCGTGTAGAGGCCGGCGCGCAGCGGGTTCAAGCCGACCCCCTCGATGACGATCTCGGACCCCGGCACGATGAGCGCCGCGACCGCGAGGAAGGCAGCGGCCGAGGGATCGCCGGGCACGACGAGATCGGCGCCCAAAAGCTCGGGCTGCCCTTCGAGGCGGATGCGCCTGCCGCCGTCGTTCAGCGGTTCGACCAGCACGCTCGCGCCGAAGTGGCGCAACAGCCGCTCGCTGTGATCGCGCGTCGCCAGCGGCTCCTCGACCACCGTCTCGCCCGGCGCGTTGAGCCCGGCGAGCAGCACCGCGGACTTGACCTGGGCGGACGGGACGGGAAGGCGATAGGTGACCGGCAGCGGGCTCTCGGCGCCGATGACGGCAAGCGGCAGTCGGCCGCCGTCGCGCGCGATGAAGCGGGCGCCGATCTCGCCCAAGGGCTTGGCGACCCGGCCCATCGGCCGCCGGCGCAGGCTCGCGTCGCCGGTGAAGAAGCTGGTGAAGGGGTGGCTTGCCACGGCCCCCATCAGGAGCCGCGCGCCGGTGCCCGAATTGCCGAGATCGAGCATGTCGTCGGGCTCGGACAATCCGCCGACGCCGACGCCCTTGACGGTCCAGACGCCGTCCTCGCCGCGCTCGATCCCTGCGCCAAGGGCGCAGAGCGCCTGCGCCGTGCGCAGCACGTCGTCGCCCTCGAGCAAACCGGTGACGCGCGTCCGCCCGACCGCGAGCGCGCCCAGGATGAGGGCGCGGTGCGAGATCGACTTGTCGCCCGGCACGCGGCAGCGCCCGGCGAGCGGGCGCGCGGTGTTCGAGACGAGCGGCATAGACCCGGCATGGGACATGGGAGCGCCCATCTCTAGCACGCATGGGGGACTGGCAAAAGCTGCACCCCACGCCGATTTAGCTTTTGACAGGGCCGGTGCTTCGTGGCAAACGGCCGACTGCCTGCGCCGGGGAGGCGGACATGGTCAAGACGGACTGGGGAACGAAGCGGACGTGCCCGAATTGCGGCACGCGCTATTACGATCTCAATCACGACCCGATCGTCTGTCCGAAGTGCGGCAGCGCGTTCGATCCCGAGGCGCTGCTGAAGACGCGGCGCACCCGCGTCCCGGCCCCGGTCGAGGAAGTCGCCGAGCCCGTCGCCGAAGAGGAGATCGAGACCGAGATCGAAACCGAGACTCCCGAGGCCGAGGAGGAGGAGACCGAGGGCGCGCCGGCCGAGGGCGAGGAGGAAGAAGAGGAAGAAGAAGTGATCGAGGACGCGTCCGAGCTCGGCGAGGACGAGGACGACATGGCCGAGGTGATCGAGAACGTCGAGGACGAGGAGGAGCGCTGAGGCTTCGCAAGCGGCGGGCCGCGCGCTAAAATAAAAGCGCCGCCCCCCGGGCGGGGGCGGCGCGCTCTGGGGTCATAGCTCAGTTGGGAGAGCGCTACAATGGCATTGTAGAGGTCCGGGGTTCGACTCCCCGTGGCTCCACCAATCAAGCGAGGGCCTGACCGGCGGCGGTCGGGCCCTCGTGCTTTTTGCGAGGATGGCATGGCGGATGCGGAAGCCTGGCCGAGCCTGCCGCTCGAACAATGGCGCGACACCTATGCGACGCTGCACATGTGGATGCAGATCGTCGGCAAGACGCGGCTTGCCCTTGCGCCGATGGAGAACCACTGGTGGCAAGTGCCGCTTTACGTCACGCCGCGCGGCCTCACGACCGGGGCGATGCCGGCGGCGCACGGCACGTTCGCGGTAAACTTCGATTTTATCGAGCACAGGCTCGTCATCGAAACGAGCGGCGGCGGCGTGCGTGCGATTCCGTTGGCGCCGCGTTCGGTCGCCGATTTCTACGCGGACTACCGGGCGGCGCTGCGCGCGCTCGGGATCGAGGTCGCGCTCGTGCCGCGGCCGGTCGAGGTCGTCACATCCATTCCCTTCGCCGAGGATCGCGAGCACAGATCCTATGACGCGGACGCCGTCGGCCGGTTCTGGCGGATCCTCGTGCAGGCGGAGAGCCTGCTGAAACGGTTTCGCGGCCGCTTCCTCGGCAAGGCGAGCCCCGTGCATTTCTTCTGGGGCAGCTTCGATCTGGCGATGACGCGCTTTTCCGGGCGGCCGGCGCCGCGCCATCCCGGCGGCGCGCCCAACACTCCCGATTACGTCATGGTCGAAGCCTACTCGCACGAGTGCAGCTCTTGCGGCTTCTGGCCGGGCGGCGCAGCGGTCGCGGAACCGGCTTTCTATGCCTATGCCTATCCCGAGCCGCCGGGCTATGCGGATCGTGCGGTGCGTCCCGAAGCTGCGCTCTACAGCACAGAGGCGCGGGAATTCATCCTGCCTTACGAGGCGGTCCGCAGCGCATCGTCGCCCGAGAGCGATGTGCTCGACTTCCTGCAATCGACCTACGACGCCGCAGCCGATTTGGGCAAATGGGACCGCGCCGCGCTCGACCGGCGGCCGGCGGAATGGACGTCCGTCCGCGCCTGAGGTGCGACCGTCACGCCCGCCGTTCGCCCAAGACCCACTGTCATTGCTTCGCTTCGCTCGCACTGACAGCTCACGCGCGGCCCGTGACATCTTTGTGGCCGCGGGCGCTCGCGTGGCGCGCGGCGTTATCCGTTCGGGATGCGCCGGGAGGTTGGGCATGGAAGCGGGTGGATTGGCGATGCGCGGGCCCGATCACGCGCCGGGCAACGGCGTGGCACTCGCTGAAGGCGGCCTCGCCGCGCCGCACGCGCCTGACCCCGAGCCCGACGGCAAGGGTGCCGCACGCGATGTGCTCGAGCCGCTCGTGGCGCTCGATTTCGCGGTGCATGTCGGCATGCGCTACCACGCCAAGCGCCGCGCCTGGTTCGATGCGCTGCACCGCCTCGCCATGGTGATCGCGGCGTTGGGCTCGAGCGCCGCGGCGGCCGCGCTCTATGGTGGGTTGATCGCGGCGGGCGAGGGCCTCGTCACCGCGGTCGCGATCGCCGCGGCATCAGAGCTTGCCTTCGGCTTCGCCGAGCGCGGGCGCAGCGCCGACGCGCTCTACCGCCGCTATGCCGCGCTCGCCGGCGCCATCGCCGCGGCGAAGTCGGTCGATTCCGATCTGCTGCGGCTCTGGGAAAAGCGCCGGCTCCTGATCCGCGCCGATTGCGAGGAGCGGCTCCTGGTGCTGCATCGCATCTGCTACAACCTCGAGGCCGAGGCGCGGGGCTATGACGCCGAGGCGCTCTACGAGGTGAAGCCGTGGCAGCGTCTTGCCGCGCATCTCGTCTCGCTTCCGCCCTACCATCCGGCGCGCCGCGAGGGCTGATCCGCCTCCGCCCCGCGACGGCTGATCCGCCTCCGCCCATGGACAAACCCGGCCCGAACGCGACATGCTTCCGGCTCTTTTCGTTCGGGAGGAGATCATGGCGCCCTCGCACAAGCGCAGTTTCGTCAAGCGGGACCAGGCCCAGACCAGGGCCTATTCGCCGGCCGTCATCACCGAGGGCGGCCGCATCGTCTGGCTCGCCGGGCAGACCGCGGGCGAGGATGCGTCCGGCCGTTCGCTCGCCGGCGATTTCGAGGGCCAGTCGCGCGAGATCTTTCGCCGTCTCGGCAAGACGCTCGAGGAAGCGGGCGGCGGCCTCAAGGACATGGTCACGATGACCGTGTTCATCACCGACGCGCGGCTCGGCACGCGTCTTACCGAAATAAGGCGCGAGATTTTCGGCGACGATTTCGCGGCAAGCGCGCTCATCACCGTGACCGCGCTTGCCCGGCCCGAGCTGTTGATCGAGATCCAGGGCATCGCCGTCATAGGCTAGGCGTCTCTTGCTCGATCTCGGCCGGACATTTTTGGCAAGCGCCGAGCGCAACCCCGGCGCCGAGGCGATCGTCGATGGCGCGCGCCGGCTCAGCTATTCGGAATGGGCTGCCGAGATAGGGGCGCTCGCGCGCGGTCTCGCACGGCTCGGCCTTGGCCGCGGCGACCGGCTCGTCATCGTCCTGCAGAACCGGATCGAGATGGCGACGCTGCACTGGGCCTGCCAGTTCGCCGGCATCGTCGCGACGCCGATCAACTGGCGGGCCAAGGCCGACGAGGTCGATTTCTGCCTCAGCGATTCCGAGGCGAAGGCCGTGGTGTTCGAGCCGGTGTCGGCCGACGCCGTGGCAGGCGCGCCCGCGTCGCGGCGCTTGGCGCGGATCGGCGTCGGAGGCTCGTCCGGCACGGCCGCGTTCGACGAGCTTTTGGCCGATGCGGCCGATCCCGCCCCCGAAGCGGGACCCGAGGATTTCTCGCTGATGCTCTACACCTCGGGCACGACCGGGCGGCCCAAGGGCGTGCCGCGCCGCCACCGCGCCGAGCGCGCCGCCGCGCTGGCGCATGTCGCGCAGAACCTTTACGCGCGCGGCGAGCGGACGCTGGGCGTCATGCCGCTTTATCACACCATGGGCGTGCGCTCGCTGCTCGCCATGGCGCTCATTGACGGCTGCTTTATCGCCGAGCGCCGCTTCGATGCCGCCGAAGCCTTGCGCCTCATCGAGCGCGAGCGCGTGACGACCCTCTATCTCGTGCCGACGCTCTATCACGATCTCCTGGCCGCACACGGATTCGCGCGCGCCGATCTCTCGCGCTGCCGCAAATTGGGCTTCGCCGGCGCCGCCATGCCGGATGGCCTGCTGCGCCGCGTCGCCGAGGGCTTCAGGCCTGACCTCTTCGTCAACCATTACGGCTCGTCCGAGATCTATACTTTTTCGATCGAGCAGAACGCCGCGCAAAAGCCCGGCTCGGCGGGAAAGGCCGGCATCAACGAGCGGTTGCGCGTGGTGAAGCTCGACGCCGCTATGCCCGAGCAGCGCTGCGCGCCGGGCGAGGAGGGACAGATCATCTGCGAGCTTGCGAGCGACGAGGCGTTCGAGAGCTATTGGCGCCGGCCCGACGCCGATGCGCGCGCGCTCCGGCACGGCTGGTACTTCACCGGCGACACCGGCTATTTCGACCGCGACGGCGATCTCTTCGTCACCGGCCGCGTCGACGACATGATCGTCACCGGCGGCGAGAACGTGTCGCCCGGCGAGATCGAAAGCGTGCTGTCGCTCCATGCCGGCGTCGCCGAGGTCGCAGTCGCGGGACTTGCCGACGAGCGGCTCGGCCAGAAGGTCACGGCTTTCGTCAGGCGCCGCGGCCCGGTTGGCGAAAAGGAGCTCGACGCGCATTGCCGCGCGTCGTCGCTCGCGGATTTCAAACGTCCCCGCGCGTACGTCTTCGTCGCCGAGATTCCGAAATCGCCGGTCGGAAAGATTTTGCGCCGCGTCCTCGTCGCCGGCGCGTTCGAGCGCGAGCGGGAGCCCGGCCCATGATCCCCTATGTCTTCGCACAATCCGATCCGCCGGCCGCGCCGGACGGGTTCCGCATCCTGTGGGACGAAGCGCAGGCGCGCGCCGACATCGTGCTCGACCGCCCGCCCTTGAACGTCGTCTCGATGATCGAGCGCACGCAGCTCGCCGCTGCCTTTGCCGCGCTCGACCGGGAGCCGCGCGTGCGCGTCATCGTGCTGCGCGGCGAGGGCAGGAATTTTTCGAGCGGCGGCAACATCGCCGGGTTTCTGGAGGCGTCGCCCGAAACCGTGTCGCATCTCGCCGACAACGTCGCGGCGCCCGAGCGCTGCGGCAAGCCGGTGATCGCCGCCATCCGCGGCTATTGCTTCGGCGTCGGATTCGAGCTGGCGCTCGCCTGCGACTTCCGCGTCGCGTCTTCGACCGCGGAGTTCGCGCTGCCGGAAATGCGGCTCGGCATGATTCCGGGCTCGGGCGGGTCGGCGCGGCTCCTCAACATGATCGGCATCGCGCGCACCAAGGAGATCGCGATGCTGGGCCGCCGCATCGCCGCGCCCGAGGCGCTGAACTGGGGCTTCATCACCGCCTGCGTCGCCGACGATGCGCTCGACGCCGCGATCGGGGAACTCGTTGCAGAGCTCGGCGGCTTCTCGCCGCTGGCGCAGAAGACGCTGAAGCGCGTGCTGAACGAGGGCCAGAACATGCCCTTGAAGAGCGCGATCGAACTCGAGGGCCAGGCTTACGGCCGCCTCAGGACCTCGGCCGATTTCAAGGAAGGCGTGGCCGCATTCCAGGAAAAGCGCAAGCCGCGGTTTCGCGGCGAGTGACCGTCCGGCCGTTCGGATTTCGCGCAAATACCGAATACTCAAAAGCTAACAATCGTTAGGACCCGCTTCATTTGGTCGGCGCTATTTGTTTGCGCGGTCCGACCAACCCATGGAGCACTTCATGTCTCGATTCATTCGGAGCTTGCTGAGGGACGAGAACGGCGCGACGGCGATCGAATACGGCTTGATCGCGGCGCTCATCTCGGTCGCCATCATCACCGCGGTAACGTCCGTCGGCAGCAGCCTGACCTCGACCTTCAACAGCGTCGCCAGCGCGCTCTAAGAGGCGCCTCCTTCTTACTCGGTGCAGGATCATGGCGCGCCGCCCCTTTGCGCAGGGGCGGCGGCTTTGATTTTGCGGCCTACCGCGGTTCCCGGGCCGGCGTGAACATCGGCAAGGGCGGGCCGCCCTCGCTCGGCTTCATCACGAGCGTGACGCGCTGGCCGATCGCCAGCGCAGCGAAATCGCAATCGACGATGTTCGTCATCATCGTCACGCCCTCGTCGAGCGTCACATAAGCGATGGCGTAGGGCACCGGCGCGCGCTGCATCACGCTGAAGGAATAGAGGACGCCCGTCCCGCGCGCTTCGATCCACTCGGTCTCGCCGAGGCAGAAGGGGCAGAGCGCGCGCGGATAGTAATGCGCCCCGCCGCATGCGCGACAGCGCTTCAGCATGAGGCGGCCCGCGGATGCTCCATCCCAGAACGGCTTCGTCTCGGGATCGGGTTTGGGCGCCGGAATGGTTCGCTCGGCCATGGCTTACTCGCGCTCGAGAATGACGGTGGCGCTCGTGTGCCGCGTGGCGAGCGAGCCGCCGATGCCGCTCGCGACCGCAAGATCGCAATTCGGCACCTGTACGTTCGGATGTGCCTCGCCGCGCAGCTGGCGCACGGCCTCGATCACCTTGGTCAGGCCGCCGCGGTTCGAGGGATGGTTGTTGCAGAGGCCGCCGCCGTCGGTGTTGAACGGCAGGCGGCCCTGTCCGGCGATCAGGTTGCCGTCGGCGACGAAGCGCCCGCCCGCGCCCTTGTCGCAAAATCCCAGATCCTCGAGCTGCATCACCACGGTGATCGTGAAGCTGTCGTAGATCGAGGCGTATTTGATGTCGGCGGGCGTTACCCCCGCCTCGGCGAAGGCAGCCGGTCCTGACCAGCGCGCCGCGCTGAAGGTCAAATCGATGCGTCCGCCCATCTGATGTTTTGGCGCCTCGGCCGCGCCGAGAATCCGCACCCGCGGCCGCTTGAGCGCACGCGCAACCTCGGGCGCCGCGACGACGATGGCGCCGCCGCCGTCGGTGATGACGCAGCAGTCGAGCCGGTGGAGCGGCGAGGCGATGACCGGCGAGGCGAGCACGTCGGCGACGCTCACCACCTCCTTCAGCATCGCGTTCGGGTTCCACTGCGCGTGGTGGGATGCCGCGACTTTGACCCAGGCGAGCTGCTCCGAGGTGGTGCCGAATTCGTGCATGTGCCGCATCGCCGCCATCGCATACATGTTGGCGGTGGCGGGGGCAAAGGGATGCTCGAACGGGTATTCAGGGGAGGCCACGTTCTGCGCGCGCATGGTCGCGCCGAAATTCGCGTCGCTGCGCGGCCGGCCCGCAAGCGTGATGAGCGCGACACGGCACTTTCCCGCCGCGATCGCCTCGGCCGCGTGGCCGACATGGAGGATGTAGGACGAGCCGCCGCAATCGGTCGTGTCGAGATGGCGGAGCTTCAGCCCCATGTAGTTCGCGAGCGACAGCGCGCCCGGCCCGTCGCCGGCATAGAAATAGCCGTCGATGTCGCCCAGCCCGAGCCCCGAATCATCGAGCGCGCCCTTCGCGGACTCGGCATGAAGCTCGGCCGCGGACTTGTCCTTCGCCTCGCGCGTTGGATGCTCGTAAATGCCGGCGATATAGGCCTTGGCGCGAATGCTCATGGCGGTTAGCAACGTATCACGCGCGGGCGCTCGATGAAATGCGGCAGTGCCGCCCTTGCGTCCTTCGACTTCGCGCGCCTCGCGCGCGAAGTCGAAGGACGCACCGGTTCTACGCCCTTGATCGCGCCTTCGCGCAATCCCAGATTAGCGGCAGGCGATGCCATGGGATCGCCTGCGGTGTGCCGGGTGCCCGTTCGGGGCCCGCTGCCACCGCCTCGCTCGCACGTGAGGAGGTCCGATGCCACGTCTGTCGCTCTTCAGTTCGCCGCTTCTCCTGGGCTTCGACCAGCTCGAGCGCGCGCTCGACCAGGTGAGCAAGGGCACCGCCGAAGGCTATCCGCCCTACAATGTCGAGCAGCTTGGCGACAGCGCGCTCCGCATCACGCTCGCGGTCGCGGGCTTCACGATGGACGATCTTGCCATTCAGCTCGAGGGCAACCAGCTCGTCGTGCGCGGCCGGCAGGCCGAGGAAAAGGACAAGGTATATCTCCACCGCGGCATCGCCGCGCGCCAGTTCCAGCGCTCGTTCATGCTGGCCGACGGCATCGAGGTATCCTGCGCCTGGCTCGAGAACGGATTGCTCAACATCGACCTGGCGCGGCGCTCGCCCGACACGGAAGTGCGCAAGGTCACGATCGGGCGCGGGCGCCCCGGCAACGGCAAGACGATCGAGGGCTGAGCGCCCGTCAGGCCGCGTGGCTTGCGGTCCGGTCGGTGAGGAGCGCGTAGAGCGCGTCGGCGCGATCGGTGCCGCGGAGCTTCGCGCACATGGCGCGGTCGCGCAGGAGGCGCGACACGCGCGCCAGCGCCTTCAGGTGATCGGCGCCGGCGGCGTCCGGCGTCAGCAGCAGGAACACGAGATCGACCGGCCGGTCGTCGACCGCCTCGAACGGGATGGGCTTTTCGAGGCGCGCGAAGAGGCCGAAGATGCGCTGCAGATCGGCAAAGCGCCCGTGCGGCACGGCGGTGCCGCCGCCGATGCCGGTGCTGCCAAGCCGTTCGCGCTCCAGAAGCGCATCGAAGATGGTTTTTTCGTGCAGTCCCGTGAGCGGCGCCGCGCGTTTCGCGAGCTCTTGCAGGAGCTGCTTCTTGGTCGCGACGTTGAGGCTTGCCACGACGCGGTCCGGCGTTATGAGTTCGGCGATGTCGATCATTGCGTCTTCGTTGCGTGCGGTTCCTTGGCGGCGAGATCGGGATCGATCCAGCCGATATTGCCGTCGCTCCGGCGGTAGACGAGATTGACGTTGCCGTGCGCGCCGTTGCGGAAGAGAAGGGCCGGCAGATCGGCCAGGTCGAGCCGCATCACCGCCTCGCTGACGGAGAGCGTCGGCAGGCGCGTGCGCATCTCGGCGATGACGAGCGGCTCGCCGGCGCCGCTCGAGGATTCGTCCTGCTCTTCGGGCGACAGCACGTAGGACGTGGCGTCCTCGGCGCCCGCTTCCGCGGCCGCGCCCTCTTTCGCGCGGCCGCGGTGGTTGCGCAGGCGGCGCTTGTGGCGCCTGAGGCGCTTGTCGATGCGCTCGGCCGCGCCGTCCAAAGCGACATAGGGGTCTTCCGCCTCGCCGCCGCCCTGCACCGAGAGGCCGCGGGTCGCGTGGACCGAGATTTCCGCCTTGACGAAATGACGCTCGCGGCTGAAGACCACGTGTGCTTCGGTTGCCTTCTCGAAATAGCGTTCGACGATCACCGAGGTGGTTGCGACGACGTGGCTGCGAAGCGATTGGCCCACGTCGAAATGCTTGCCCGTGACCGAAACTTGCATGGGCTCGACTTCTCCGCCGCCCTCGGAATTAACTCCCGAACGGCAGCTTCACGCGCAGCGCTGACGATATGCACCGTATGGCCCCGAGTTCAAGTCAGGCTGGCTCGCATCGCGCGCTCGCGGCGGCGCTGGACCGAGGAGGGAATGTGCATCGCCTCGCGGTATTTCGCGACCGTGCGGCGCGCGATGTCGATCCCGTCGCCGCCGAGAATCGCGACGATACGGTCGTCCGACAGCACGTCGTCCGACTCGCCGTCAATGAGCGCCTTGATGCGGAAGCGCACCGCCTCGGCCGAGAACGAGGCGCCATTGGCGGCCGAAGCGGCGATCGCCGAGGTGAAGAAATATTTGAGCTCGAAGATGCCGCGCGGCGTCATCATGTATTTGTTCGAGGTGACGCGGCTCACCGTGCTCTCGTGCATGCTGATCTCCTGCGCGATGTCGCGCAGCACGAGCGGCCTCAGATGCTGGATGCCGTGGCGCAGGAACCCGTCCTGCTGGCGCACGATCTCGCGCGCCACCTTGAGGATGGTGGTCGCGCGCTGGTGCAGCGCCTTGACGAGCCAGTTCGCCGACTGATAGCGCTCGGCAAGGTAATCGCGCTCTTCCTTGACGCGCGCGCCGCGGCGCACCTCGGCGTAGTAGCGGTTGTTGACGAGGACGCGCGGCAGCGTGTCGGAATTGAGCTCGACCGCCCAGCCGCCGCCCGGGTGCGGCTGGAGAAAAATGTCCGGCACGAGAGGCTGCGCCTCGGCCTGGTCGAAAACGAGGCCGGGCTTCGGGTCGAGCGCCTTCAGCTCGGCGATCATCAGCGACAAATCTTCGGCGTCGACGCCGCAGATGCGCAGAAGCTGCGGCACGTCGCGGCTTGCGAGAAGCGGCAGATTCTCGACGAGAAGCTGCATCGCCGGGTCGAAGCGGTTGCGCTCGATGAGCTGGAGCGCCAGGCATTCGCCGAGATTGCGCGCGAACACGCCGGGCGGGTCGAAGTGCTGCAGATGCTTCAGCGTCTCTTCGATCCGCTCGAGGCTGCAGCCCAAGATCTGCGCCACTCCCTCGAGCTCGCCCGTCAGATAGCCCGAATCGTCGACGAGCTCGATCAGATGTGCGCCGATGAGGCGGTCGGCGGGCTCGTGCAGCTCGACCGAAAGCTGCGCCAGCAGGTGATCGCGCAGCGTCTCGGGGCGCACCAGCGTCTGGTCGAGCCCGGGCAGGTCGCCCCCTTGCGACGATGCCGTGCGCGAGCGCCACGCCTCGGGGTCGCCGGCGAGATCGAGCTTGCCCTCGCCCTCGCTCCCGGCCTCCTCGTGCCAGATTTCGCTTTCCTCGGGCTCAGCCTCGGCCGGGGCCGGCTCGGGCGCCGCTTCCGCGGGCCGGTCGTCGCGCTCGAGCAGCGGATTTTCCGCAAGCTCGCCCTCGACATAGGCCGAAAGTTCGAGATTCGATAATTGCAGCAGCTTGATCGCCTGCTGCAATTGCGGCGTCATCACCAACGCCTGGGTCTGGCGGAGATCGAGCCTTTGTGTCAGCGCCATGATGGCACTTTAGGACGAAGCGCACGCGTCATGCAAACTTCGTACCAGTCCACGCTTAACAGTTGGTAAATTGCCGCTTTAGCGGCTGAAGCGCTCGCCGAGATAGACGCGGCGCACGTCGGCGTCGTTGACGATTTCGTCCGGCGCGCCCTCCATGAGCACGCTGCCCTCGTGCAGGATATAGGCGCGGTCGACGATCTGCAGCGCCTCGCGTACGTTGTGGTCGGTCAGCAGCACGCCGATGCCGCGGTCCTTGAGGTGCGCCACGAGATCGCGGATGTCGGCGACGGCAATGGGGTCGATGCTGGCGAGCGGCTCGTCGAGCAGGATGAAATTGGGCCGGGTTGCGAGCGCGCGCGCGATCTCGACCCGCCGCCGCTCGCCGCCCGAAAGCGCCAAGGCCGGCGCGCGGCGCAGGTGGCTGATCGAGAACTCGGCGAGGAGCGAATCGATCGTCGTCTCGCGCACCTCCGGTTCCTTCTCCGCCACTTCGAGCACGGCGCGCAGATTCTGCTCGACCGTGAGGCCGCGGAAGATCGAGGCCTCCTGCGGCAGATAGCCGATGCCGAGCCGCGCGCGGCGGTACATCGGCAGGTCGGTGATGTCCTCGCCGTCGAGCGTGACGGTGCCGAAATCGGGCTTGATGAGGCCGGTGATGAGATAGAAGCAGGTGGTCTTGCCGGCGCCGTTGGGCCCCAGAAGCCCGACCGCCTCGCCGCGCTGCAAAGCGATGTTGACGTTGCGCAGCACCGGGCGGCGGCGAAAGCTCTTGCCGAGATTCAAGCCGATGAGGCCGGCATTGTCGGCGACGAGCCGCGGCTGAGGCGCCTCGGGGCGCGGCACGGGCGGCGCGGCCGCCGGCTCGGGCCGGTGCTGCTGCCTGCGCTTGGAGGGACGTGCGGCCATCACGGCGTCTCCGGCTTGCGCCGCGGCACGATCAGCCCCTCGACCCGGCCGGAACCGGCGGCGAGCCGCGCGCCGGGCGGCGCCGCGAGGAGCCGGCTCACATTGGTGTTCAGATCGACCACCGCATAGCGCCCCTTGAGCTCGTTGTCGCCGCGCGTGAGGCGGACCCGGCCGGTGAGGGTGACGATCCCGGTGTCGAGATCATAGACCCCGGCGTCGCCGCGCGCGATCTGTCCGGGCGACGTCACGATGACGTTGCCGTGCGCGTCGACCCGGCTGATGTGCGAGGCGCCGTCTTTTTGCTTCACCACCCGCGCGGTCAGGACATCGCCCCGGACGATGCGGTCGCCGCGGGTCGCGACCGCGTCGCCGCGCGCCACGCCCAGTCTGCTTGGCGTCGTACCATTCGAGACTGTCGCGCGCGGTGATGAGGTCGGTCGGCGTCACGATCTTGAGCGCCTTGCCGGTGACGACGAGGACGCTCTTGTCAACGTCGTAGACGCCGTGATCGCCGAACATGGTGTCGGCGGGCGTCTTGAACACGACATGGCCGTCGGCGTCGAGCCGGTAGATCTCGGTCGAGCCGCCGCCGAGCGGATCGCCGCTCTTCGCGGCCGCCGGCGGCGGCTGCGCGCCCGCCACGGGGCGGTAGAAAGCCGAGAGCGTATCGGCCGTCACGGTGTCGTCGCCGCGCGTCGCACTGGCATGGCCGCGGGCGATATAGACATGGTTGTCCTGCTGCCACTCGATGCCGTTCTCGGCCTCGATCGAAATCGGCTTGCCGTTGTCGTGTTCGGCAAGGCCGGGCAACTGGGCGTGGACGGCGCCGGCAAAAGTCGCGGCCAGTACGGGCGCGAGCGCCCAGCGCTTCACCGCGCCGGCCCTTCGTGCGGAACCATGTCGAGCCGCGCGTGGCCGGTGAAGAGGATGGTGTCGCCGCGATCGAGGATGCGGAAGCCTTGCGCCGTCACGTTGCCGAATGGGCCCTGGCCGGTGACCGGGTCGTCGCTCTCGGCGGTGCCGGCGTTCATGTCGAGATGCGCGCTCGTCGAGTGGAACTCGTTGCCCTTGTCCTGGAACAGCGAGACGTTGCCGAACAGGTCGAGAAGCTGCGGCTGCGGCTGATAGAAGCCGGTGTCGCCCGACAGCTCGATCCAGTTGCCGCTCTGGGTGGTGAGGTCGCCCTTCGGGCGCTCGAGCGTGATGAGGTCGTCGAGATGCGGCTTCTGGCGCGCGATGTCGGCGGTGATGACGAACGGCCGGTTCTGCCGGTCGATGCCGGTGTAGCGCGCCTTCACCATGTGCAGGTCGCGCGCCTCCGACAGGTCGATGCGCGGCAGGCGCATGCGCACGGTCTCGAACACGCCCTCGACCCGCGGCCACGCCGCCACCAGCAGCAGAAGCCCCAGCGCCAGCGCCGGCAGGGCGCGTTTGGTCAGATGGACGAAGCGGCTGTAGCGGCGCGCCGCCTGCGCCACGCGCGGGCGCGCGGGCCGCGGCGCAAACGTGTCGGCGCGCGCCCTCACGCCACACCTGCCCGCAGGCAGTCGTGAATGTGCAGGATGCCGACGGGCCTGCGCGCGGCGTCGAGCACAAACAGGCTGGTGATCGCCTGCGCGTTCATCTGGCCCACCGCCTCGGCGGCAAGCGCCGTGGCGCGGATCGTCTTGGGCCTGCGGCTCATCACGTCCTCGACCTTGGCGCGCAGCAGCGTGTCGCCCATGTGGCGGCGCAGATCGCCGTCGGTGACGATGCCGTCGAGCCGGCCGTCGCCGTCGAGGATGCCGACGCAGCCGAAACTCTTCTGCGTCATGACCAGGATCGCCTCGGCCATTTCGGTGCCGCGCGCGACGAGCGGCACCGCCTCGCCGGCATGCATGATGTCGGCGACGCGCAGCAGCAGGCGGCCCAGCTGTCCGCCGGGGTGGAGGCGCTGAAAATCGCTTTCGGAGAAGCCGCGGCGCTCCAAGAGCGCCAGCGCCAGCGCATCGCCCAAGGCCATCATCATGGTCGTCGATGTGGTGGGCGCGAGCCCCATCGGGCACGCCTCTTCCGTCGCCGGCAGGCGCAGCATCACGTCGGCCGCTTCGGCGAGCCCGCTGCCCTCGTTCCGCGTCATCGCCACGAGCGGGATGCGAAAGCGCCGGCTGTGCGCCAGCACGTCGCTGAGTTCCGCTGTCTCGCCCGAGTTCGAGAGCGCGAGGATCCCGTCCTTGCGGCCGATATTGCCGAGATCGCCGTGGCTTGCCTCGGCGGGATGGACGAACTGCGCCGGTGTCCCGGTCGAGGCGAGGGTCGCGGCGATCTTGCGCGCGACATGGCCGCTTTTGCCCATGCCGGTGACGATAACGCGGCCCGCGACCGTCGCCAGCGTATCGACGGCCCGCGTGAATGCCTCGTCGAGCCCCGACGCAAGCGCCTTCAAACCGGAAATCTCGGTCTCGAGCACGCGCCGGGCGACGGCGATGTCCTTGGCCTCGTTCAAACGACGCAAAACTGGTCCGTTCTTACGCATATCCCCCACGGGCGCGAAACTGCCCGTTCTACGGGCAGACTATGGCGATCCATCCCTTCCGGGTCAAACGGAACGGGACCGGAACTTAATGTTCGAAGATCTCCACCTCGGCGAAGCCGGTGAGGTCGAGCTGGGCGCGAATCGGCAGGAAGGCGAAGCAGGCAAGCGCCAGCTCGAGCCGTCCCTCGCGCGCCAGCATGGCATCGAGCCGCTGGCGCAGCGCGTGGAGGTAAAGCACGTCGGACGCGGCATAGGCCAACTGGTCCTGCGTCAGGTCGGCGGCGCCCCAGTCCGAGGTCTGCTGGTGCTTCGAAAGATCGACGTTCAGCAGCTCCTTGCACAGGTCCTTGAGCCCGTGCCGGTCGGTGAAGGTGCGGGCGATCTTGGAGGCGATCTTGGTGCAATACACGGGCGCCGAGAGAATGCCCAGATGCTGGCGCAGCACGGCGATGTCGAAGCGGCCGAAATGGAACAGCTTCAGCACGTTGGCGTTGGCGAGGAGCGCCTTGACGTTGGGCGCCTCGTAGGCACCCGCGGCAAATTGCACGAGATGCGCATTGCCGTCGCCGCCCGAGAGCTGCATGAGGCAAAGCCGGTCGCGCAGGGGATTGAGGCCCATGGTCTCGGTGTCGATCGCGACGACGGGCCCGAGCTTCAATCCGTCGGGCAGGTCGCCGTGATGAAGGGTGACGGTCAACCTCGCTCTCCCGGGAAATGAGCGGCAGGGAATGGTGCCCTGGAGAAGACTCGAACTTCCACGGCCTTTCGACCACTAGAACCTGAATCTAGCGCGTCTACCAATTCCGCCACCAGGGCCCGGCGCGCTGATTAGCGGACGGGGTGGCGCTGCGTCAATGGCGCGGGCTACACTTGCATCCATCGAGGAGGCGCCGATGGCCGAGCCGGTGGTAGTGGAGATCTTCTCCGATTACGTTTGACCCTGGTGCTATCTCAGTACCGTGCGTACTGAAAGGCTGAAGCGGGAGTTCGACATCCGGGTGCGGCTCGTGCATTTCCCGCTGCATCCCGAAACGCCGGCCGAGGGGCAATCGATGGCGGCGCTCTATGCCGGGCGCAATCTCGACCCCGAGGCGATGTATCTGCGCATGAAGCAGCTCATGGACCAGGAGGGCCTGCCCTACGGGCGGCGCACTCACACCTACAACAGCCGCTTGGCGCAGGAGCTGGGATCGTGGGCCGAGGCGCAACATCCCGGCAGCGCGATCCACGACGCGCTCTACCGCGCCTATTTCGTCGATGCGCGCAACATCGGCGATGCGGCCGTGCTGCTCGAGATCGTTGCGGCGGTCGGGCTTCCGGTCGAAGAGGCGCGCGCCGTCCTGGCCGAGCGGCGTTTCAAGGACGCGGTCGATGCCGATTGGGCGCGCTCGCACGAGCTGGGCGTCACCGGCGTTCCGACCTTCGTCTCCGGCGGCTACGGCGTCGTCGGCGCGCAGCCCTACGAAGTGCTGGTGCAGCTCGCGGAACAGGTCGGCGCGCGAAGGCGCGTCTAGGGAAGGCCGAGCGCCGCGAGCGCGGCTTTCGCCACCTCGACGTCCTGCTCGACCTTGGCGCCGCCGGCGGCGACCGCGCCCACGACCTCGCCCGCGACCGCGATCGGGAATCCGCCGGCGATGTTGGTGAAGTCGCCGTCCATGCGGATCTGCATGCTGACCTCGCCTTCCTTCGGGAAATAGCCCGACGGCAGGCGCTGCGAGGCGGACGTGATCGCCTTCTTGATCGTGGCGCGGCCCGAGAAGAAGCGCGCGCCGTCCATGCGCAAAAAGGCGATGAGCGTGCCGCCCGCATCCACCACGGCGAGGCTCACCTTGCAGCCGAGCGCGTCCGCCTTGGCGACGCCCGCCTCGAGCATCTTGCGGCAGGCCTCGTGCGTGATGCGGTGGGTCGGGACGAAATCTTCCATGTCTCTCACCAGCGCGCGCGGGCGGTGTCGGCGAAGTATGCGCGCCAGTCGGACGCAGCCGGCAGCACGGCGTCGTAGGGCCGCACGCAGCGATAGTGCGCCGCGTCGCTGCCGCGCGGCGCCTCGCCGCGCTCGACCGCGTGCGTTGCCTCCAAGAGCAGCCTGCGCATGACAACGATGGCGCGGTCGGACGTGCCGAGATATTCCTTGCCGCGGTCGACCATCGCGCCCATCCCCTCCTGCAGCGCCATGTCCTGCGTGTTGATGCCGCGGATGCCGGTGAAGGTCGCTGTCTTCTGCGCCGCGCGGTCGATGAAATAATCGTTGCCGAGATTGGCTTTGAGCCGGAACGTGCCGGGAATGTAGTCCTCGTGGCCGCGGCCATAGCCCGCCTCGATCGTCTCGACATAGTCGGGATCGAGCGCGCAAGTCTCATCCGAGCCGCACATCCAGTTGTAGACGTACGTCGTCTCGTCATCGACCGGCGCCCAGATATGCCCGTCGTAGCGCGGCACCTTGGTGTTGTTCGCGACGTTGCTGAACACGATGTTCGGCCGCATCTGCTGGAACGGCATGATGTACTGGTAGAGCCGCACGAAATTCTTCTCGCCGTCGAACTTGCGGTGCGAGACGTAGTTGTAGCCGTAGGGGGTCTCGTACACCTCGATCCTGGGCGCGCCGTCGCGCACGAAGTAGTTGGTGCGGTCGCCGAGGCGGTTGTTGTGCAGGAACGAGACGTGTGCCGTGTCGAGCCCGCCCTCGAGCCCCTGGAGGTAGTTGCTCGCCTGCAGCGACTTCGACACGCAGCGATGCGTCTCGGGCGCGCGCGTCCATTCGTAGTCGGGCTCGGGCGGCCGCTGTGCGGGAGGCCCGAGATAGGCCCACACGATGCCGCCGCGCTCGACCGTCGGATAGGCCTTGATCGCGGCCCCTTCCTTCAAGGGCGAATCGGCGGGCTCGCTCGGCATGTCGACGCATTTGCCGTCCGCGTCGAACTTCCAGCCGTGATAGACGCAGCGCAGCCCGCACTCCTCGTTGCGGCCGAAGAACAAGGGCGCGCGGCGGTGGCGGCAATAGGCGTCGATGAGGCCGACCCGGCCCGCGCTGTCGCGGAACGCGACCAGGTCCTCGCCGAGAAGCCGCACCCGCACCGGCGCGCCGTCGCGCTCGGGCAGCTCGCGGCTGAGCGCCGCGGGCTGCCAATAGCGGCGGAACAGCTCGCCCGCGGGCGTGCCGGGCCCAACCCGCACCAGGCGCTCGTTTTCCTCGGGACGCAGCATGGCGAAGCTCCTTCGCGCTACCCTTGCGCGAGGCTAGCAGAGGCGCCGCCCGCCGCCTAGAATCGCCTCATGCGCAACCGGCGGGTCACGGTTCTGGGCGCCTCGGGCTTTTTGGGGCGCTACATGGTGAAGCACCTGGCAGAGGCTGGCGCGGTCATAGCCGCGGTGAGCCGGCATGCGACGAGCGCCGGGTACCTGCGCCCGATGGGCGATGTCGGACAGGTGGCGGCGATCGACGCCGACGTGCTCGACGACCGCGCGCTCGACGCCGTCGTGGCCGGCGCCGAGATCGTGGTGAACGCGGTCGGCATCCTCTACGAGCGCGGCCGGCAGCGTTTCGGCGATCTCCATGCGCGCCTGCCGGTGCGCGTCGCAGCCGCGGCGCAGCGCGCCGGCGCAAGGCAAATCCTGCATGTCTCGGCGCTTGCCGCCGACGCGCAGTCGCCGTCCGCCTACGCGCGCAGCAAGGCCGAGGGCGAGGCCGAGCTGCGCGCGGCGTTTCCTGCGGCGATCGTGTTCCGCCCGTCATTGGTGTTCGGGCCGGAGGACGATTTCTTCAACCGCTTCGCAGCCTATGCGCGCTGTGCCCCGGCGCTGCCCTTGATCGGCGGCGGCAGGACGCGGTTCCAGCCGGTCTTTGCCGGCGACATCGGCGCGGCGACGGTCGCAGCCTTGACGCGCGAGGACGCGCAGGGAAAAACCTTCGAGCTCGCCGGGCCCAAGCCCTACAGCTTCAGGGAGCTGATGGAGCTGACGCTGCGCGAGACCGGGCGCAAGTGCGCGCTCGTCAGCATTCCGTTCGGGCTTGCCGGGTTCGAGGCGTGGTTCCTCGAATTCCTGCCGAAGCCGCCTTTGACGCGCGACCAGGTGCGGCTCCTGCACCACGACAGCGTGCCGGCCGGAAACCTGCCGGGGCTCGCCGATCTCGGCGTGGCGCCGACGGCGCTCGAGCTCATCCTGCCGACATATCTCGACCGCTTCCGCCGCGGCGGCCGAAGCTTGCGCGCGCGGCCCGCCTGATCAGAAGGGCGCCGCGGGGCTCGCCAGAAATTCTTCCTCTTCCGCGGTCGAGCGGCGGCCGAGCATGGCGTTGCGGTGCGGGAAGCGGCCGAAGCGCGCAATGACGGCGTGGTGGCGGCGCGCGAAGCCGAGCGCGTGCTCGCGGAATTCGCCGTCCGGCAGGCTCACGAAGAGCCGAAGCGCCTCGTCCTGGTCGGCGAGCGACTCGCTGTGCTCGAACGGCAGATAAAGGAACTGGCGGCGGATCGGCGGAAGATCGCGGTCGAAGCCGCGGGCGACGGCAGTGCGCGCCGCCCGGCGCGCCGTCCCGTCGCTGGCGAAGGCAAGCGGCCCGCCGCGATGGATGTTGCGCGGCATCTGGTCGAGCAGGAGCACGAGGGCGAGCGCGCCGTCCGGCGTTTCGCACCATGCGTCGAGCGCGCCCGCGCCCGCCTGCGCCAGAAGCTCGGCGAAGCGCTGGCGGCAGGCCGCGTCGAAGCCGACATCCGGCTTGAACCAGAGCTCGCGCGGTCCCTCGCACTCCGCGGTGCCGGGCGCGCCGAACCAGAAATCGAGAATGTCCCGAGGCTCCGCCATCGCCCGAGTATGCCGCGCCCCCGGGCGCGGTTCACGCGCGGCGATGATGCGGATGGCGGTGATAGGACCAGTCGCGCACCGGGCCGGTGTCGACATGGATATAGCGGTCATAGGCGCCGACGCCGCCTTGGCGCAGATGAACGGCCAAGCGGTGCAGGTGGAGGACGCTCACGCCGTCGATGGCGATGTCGGCGGCGCGCGCGACGAGGTGCTCGCTGTTGGACGCCGCCGGCATGCCTTCGTGCTTCAGCGCGGTGTTCGTCTCGCGCGTGCGGAAGCCCGAATAGACGCTGATCGGCTGCCGCGCTTCCAGTCCCGCGGCGATGCGGTGCAGCAGTTCGACGAGCCGCGGATCGATCGCCGCGACGCAGTTGCAATGGAAATCGCGCATCAGCCAGTCGATGCGCTGGAACGCGTCCGGAACGTAAAGCCCGTTCGACCAATAGACGCCCGCGAACCGTTCGCCCGTCTCGGGGCAGAGGAGCCGGATGCTGCGCTCGCCGCGCGCGGGCCGCGCCCAGCCCGTCAGTGCCGCCAACGAAGCCGCAGCGCCAAGCGCGCCGAGGAGCGAGCGCCGCCCGAGGGTCCGGGCTTCATTGCCGCGATCGAATGCCATTTTCGCTTCCGATCCGGCAACGGCCGCGTCATCGCCGCGGTTCCGCCGATTGCGACGGGGCTTCAGGGTGGGCCTGCGGCTTTGATATGATCGGGGCGGTCATGCGCATTCTTTATCATTTCTGGCTATCGCCACTTTCGCGCAAGTTGCGCATCGTCCTTCAGGAGAAGGGCCTCGACTGCACGTTGAAAGTCGAGAAATGGTGGGAACGCCGCGCGGAATTTCTGGCGCTCAATCCGGCGGGCGAGGTGCCGGTGCTGATCGAGCCCGACGGCACCGTGCTGGCCGACGCCGCCGCCATCACCGAGTTCCTCGACGAAACCTACCGTGAAAAACTCCTGCTCGGCCTCAATCCCCTGGACCGCGCCGAGACGCGCCGCCTCGTCGGCTGGTTCGACGGCAAGATGAACCGCGAGGTGACCGAGCCCATTCTCGGCGAGCGCGTGATGAAGCGTCTGCTTGCCGTGGGGCAGCCCGATTCGACCGCGCTGCGCGCCGCCAAGGCCAATCTCGTGACGCATCTCGAATACATCACTTATCTCGCCGAGCGGCGGCGCTGGCTCGCCGGCGATCATTTCTCGGTCGCCGACATCAGCGCCGCGGCGCATCTCTCGACGCTCGACTATCTCGGCGACGTGCCGTGGGACGAGCACGAGCCGGCGAAGGACTGGTACGCGCGCATCAAGTCGCGCCCCTCGTTCCGCCCACTCCTCTCCGACCGCCTCCCCGGCACGCCCCCGCCCAAGCACTACGCCGATCTGGATTTCTAATTGCGCTACTTCTCCGGCGCGAGGCGGGCGAGGTTTTCCTTGGCGGATGCTGCGGCGGGCGAGTTGGGGGCGAGTTTCTCGACGCGCTGCCAGTCGGCGCGCGCACCGTCGGGATCGCCGTCGAGCCGGCGGATGTTGCCGCGCTCGAGATACCCGGCGACGTTGTCCGGCACCGCCTTCAGCGCCTGCTCGACATCGACCCGCGCGCGGACGAGATCGCCGAGCTGGCGGTAGGCCGAGGCGCGGTAGACGAGCGCCTCTGTGCGCCCCGGCGCAAGACCGAGCGCCACGTCGAGATCGGCGACGGATGCCTGAAAATCCTTGGCGTCGGCGTCGGCGCGCGCGCGGTCGATGTAAAGGTCCGGATCCTGCGGCGTGAAATGAAGCGCTGCGTCGAACGCGGCCTGCGCCTTCCGCGCCTCGCCGGCGAGAAGCCAGGACTGCCCCGCCTGCTCCATGGCGCCGGCGCGCAGCTCGCGCTTGCGGTCCATCATCGCCCCGGCGAGCGCCTCGAACGATTGCGCCGCTTCGGCATAGCGGTGCAGCGCGAACAACGCGACCGCGGCGCAGTGGCCGGCCGGAAAGCCGCCGCCGGCGTTGTTCCAGTCGCGCGCCTCGTCGAGCCCTTTTTGCGGCGCGCTGCGTGCGTCATCGAGGCAGCGCTGATAGTGCGCGCCGTCCTCGGCGCTCGGCGGAGGCGGCAGATCGGCCGCGCGCGCGGCGGCGAGGGAGAGGAATGAGAGCGCGGCGGCGACGGCGAGCCGCAAGGCCTATTCGCCTGCTTCGCTCGCGACGCGCCGGCCTTCGACGGCGTCCGCGCTCGAGCTCCGCAGCAGGCGGCCGACGGAGGTGCGCGCGCGCTCCATGTAGAGATAGATCACCGGCGTGATGAACAGCGTGAGCGACTGCGACACGACGAGGCCGCCCACGACGACGAGGCCCAGGGGCTGGCGCAGCTCGGACCCGGTGCCGATCGCGACCGCGATCGGCAGTCCGCCCATGATCGCCGCCATCGTCGTCATCATGATCGGGCGGAAGCGCAACAGGCACGCCTCGACGATCGCCTCCTCGGCCGGCATGCCGCCGCGCTGCCGCTCGAGCGCGAAGTCGATCATCATGATGGCGTTCTTCTTGACGATGCCGATCAGCATGACGATGCCGATGATGGCGATGACGCTCATGTCCTTGTGGAACAGGAGCAGCGTCACGAGCGCGCCCAAGGCCGCCGCCGGCAGGCCCGACAGGATCGTGATCGGATGGATGAAGCTCTCGTACAGGATGCCGAGCACCATGTAGATGACGAGCACCGCCGCCGTCAGCAGCAGCCCCTGGCCCTGGAGCGCCTGCTGGAAGATCTGCGCGTTGCCCTGATAGCTCGACGACACGGTGATCGGCAGGGCCACGTCGTGCTCGAGGCGCGCGATCTCGTTCACCGCCGTGCCGAGCGAGGTGCCGGGCTGCAGATTGAAGGCGATCGTCACCGAGGGAAGCTGGCCCTGGTGGTTCACCGTGACCGGGCCCACGCCCGAATCGATGCGCGCGACCGCGCCCAGGGGCACCGCCTGGCCGCCCGCGCCGCGCAGATAGATCTTGGAAAGATCGCCCGGCTCGGTCTGGTCGCTCTTCTCGATCTCGAGGATGACGTAATAGCTGTTCGACGGTTCGTAGATGGTCGATATCTCGCGCGCGCCGAAGGCGTTGTAGAAGGTTGACTTGATCTGCTCCATCGTGATGCCGAGCTGCGCCGCCTTGTCGCGGTCGATGTTGACGATGGCGAGGCGGTTGTGGAGCTGCAGGTCGGAATTGACGTTGAGCACGCCCGGGAGCTGCCCGATCTTCTCCTGCATGATCTGGGCATAGCGGTAGAGCTCGGTCGTGTCGCTGTCCTGGAGCGTGTACTGGTAAGCGCTCTTGGCGAGCCGGCCGCCGAGATTGATGTTCTGCAGGCTCTGCATATAGGTCGCGATGCCGGGAATGCGGGCGAGCTTGGGCCTGAGCTCCTGGATCACCTGGTCGGCCGAGAGCGCGCGATCCTCGCGCGGCTTCAGCTGGATGAAGAGCCGGCCGGTGTTGAGCGAGGGGCTCGACCCCACGGCGCCGATCGCGGCGTTGACGTTGGCGACGTTCGGGTCGGACTTGAGCACTTTCACGACCTCGAGCTGGTGCTGCGCCATGGCGTTGACCGATACGTCCTGCGCCGCCTCGGTGAAGCCCACAATCTGCCCGGTGTCCTCGCTCGGGAAGAAGCCCTTCGGCACTACCGCGAAGAGATAGCCCGACGCCACGATCGAAAGGATCGTGACGAACAGGGTCGAGCGCCGCCACCGCATGACGAACGAGAGCCCGGCGCGATAGCCGTTGAACAGCACGTTGAAGCCGCCCTCGGCCGCGCGATAGAAGACGTTGTGGTGCGCGCCTTCGCGATGCGGCTTCAAAAGCCGCGAGCACAGCATCGGCGTCAAGGTGAGCGAGACGAAGCCCGAGATCAGGATCGTCATGCTGATCGTGACGGCGAACTCGCGGAAGACGCGGCCGACGACGCCGCCCATGAACAGCACGGGAATGAACACGGCGACGAGCGAGAGCGTGATCGACAGGATGGTGAAGGCGATCTCGCGCGCGCCGCGGAAGGCCGCGTCCATCACGCGCTCGCCCCGCTCGATATGGCGCATGATGTTCTCGAGCATGACGATGGCGTCGTTGACGACGAACCCGACCGACAGCGTCAGCGCCATGAGCGACAGGTTGTCGATCGTGTAGCCGAGCAATTCCATCCCGGCGAACGTGCCGATCACCGACACCGGCAGCGCCAGCGCCGGAATGAGGGTGGCGGTGACGTTGCGCAGGAAGACGAAAATGACGAGCACGACGAGGCACGCCGTCAGCAGCAGCGTGAACTGCACTTCGGCGACCGAATTCCGGATCGACACCGAGCGGTCGAGCATGACGTGCATCTGGATCGAGGCCGGCAGCTGCACCTCGAAGATCGGCACGAGCGCCTTGACCGCGTCCACCACCTCGACCGTGTTGGCGTCGGGCTGGCGCTGCACCGCGAGCAGGATCGCGGGCTTGCCGTTGAGCCAGCTCGCGACCTGGTCGTTCTCGACGCTGTCGACCACTTTCGCCACGTCCTGGAGCCGCACCGGCGCGCCGTTGCGGTATGCCACGATCAGCGGCCGGTAGTCGGCGGCGTGCTCGAGCTGGCCGTTCGCCTGCATCGTGAAGGATTTTTGCGGGCCCTGGAGCGTGCCGACGGGCGTCGCGGAATTGGCCGCCGCGACCGCGGTGCCGATGTCGTCGAGCGTCAGGTTCTTGGCCGCGAGCGCCTCGGGGTTCGCCTGGACGCGGACCGCGAATTTCTGCTGTCCGAACACCAGGACCTGGGCGATGCCGCTGATCGTCGAGATGCGCTGCGCGATCATCGTCTCGGCATATTCATCGACGGTCGAAAGCGGCACCGTGTCCGACTGGAGATTGATGAACAGGACCGGGAAGTCGGCGGGATTGACCTTGAGGAACGACGGCGGCGTCGTCATCTGCACCGGCAGGCGCTTTGCCGCCGAGGTCATCGCCGCCTGCACGTCGAGCGCAGCACCGTCGATGTTGCGGTCGAGGTCGAACTGCATCGTGATGCTGGTGATGCCCTGGCCGCTGGTCGAGATCATCGAGCTGAGGCCGGCGATCGTCGAGAACTGCTTTTCGAGCGGCGTCGCGACCGAAGAGGCCATGGTCTCGGGGCTGGCGCCCGGCAGTTGCGCCGAGACGACGATCGTCGGGAAATCGACGCGCGGGATGGCCGCCACCGGCAGAAGCCGATAGCTGAACATTCCGAACACGACGAAGGCGAGCATCAGGAGCGTCGTCATCACCGGACGACGGATGCACAGCTCCGGAAGGGTCATGACGGCTCGGCCGTCTTGGGCGTCTCGGCGGAGCGGATATCGACGCGCGTGCCGTTGCTCAATCGCATCTGCCCGTCCACCACCACCTGCTCGCCGCCCGAGAGGCCGCTCGCGACGACGCTCTTGCCGTTGACCGTGCGGCTCACCGTTATGGCGCGCACCTCCGCGGTGTTGTCGGGCTTGATGACGAAGACGTAGTTGCCGTCCTGGCCGACCTGCACCGCGGCCGGCGGAACGATGACGGCGTTCGGCTCGATCCGCGTCGTCACCGAGACATTGACGAACTGGCCGGGCCACAGGCGCTGGTCGTCATTGGCGAATGTCGCGCGCACCGCGATCGTGCCCGAGGTGATGTTGACGGCGTTGTCGAAGAACGCGACCGCGCCGATGGCCGGCGCGGCCGTATCGCCCGGCGGGCGGGCGCTCACCGCGACCTTGGCGTTCGCCATCGCCTCGCGCAGCGCCGGCAGTTCCCGCTGCGGCAGGTTGAAGCCGACATAGATCGGCTTCACCTGGTTGATGGTGGCGAGCGGCAGGTCGTTCGCCTTGATGCTGTTGCCGGCCTTGATCGCGATCGTGCCGACGCGCCCGTCAATGGGCGCCGCGATCGTGTCGTAGCTGAGCAGGACCTTCGCGTTCTCAAGCGCCGCCTGGTCGGCCGCGACCGACGCTTCGAACGCCTGCGCCGTGGTCTGGTCGGTGTCGTACTGCTGATGCGACATGAAATCCTTGCCGACGAGCGGCGCGTCGCGCGCGACGTTGCGCTTGGCGTTCTCGAGCTGCGCCTTGTCGCGCGCGAGCTGCGCGTCGAACTGCATGACCTGCGCCTGCGCCGCGCGCCCGTCGAGCCGGAACATGACGTTGCCGGCCGTGACGTACTGGCCGTCGTGGATGAGCACGCTGTCGATATAGCCGTCGATGCGCGATTTGATCGAGACCATGGCGATCGTCTGCACCGTGCCGATCGTGTCGATCCTGACCGGCATCGCGCGGCGCTGGGCCGTGGCGACGACGACCGGCACGCCGGCGCCCTGGCGCTGCCCCTGCGGCGGCGCGGTCTGCGAGCGCGCCGGCGCGATCCATGACTGATAAGCGACGCCGCCGGCCCCGGCCAGAACCGCAAAGGCGACTGCCCACCAAACCCGCTTCATTGAAGTTCCGTCTCTGCCCCGCGCCGGTCCGGGCTGGCATCATAGTGACACCATCCGTCCAAGCTTTACAATACGAGCCCGCCCGGGCATTTCATCCCCATCGGCGAAGCGCGCCGGTTATAGCGGCCGTCACGCGCCTTGTACACCGACGCGCCGGCGGCTTTGATGGGAAGTCGTCGAAGGGGCAAGCAAAACTTGGCGAATCCGGGGTCGCAGGCGGGCTTTCACAATGTCGTGCGGGCATTTCGCATTCGCAACTACCGCCTCTTCGCCACCGGCAATTTCATTTCACAGAACGGTTACTGGATCCAGCGCGTGGCGCAGGGCTGGCTTGCCTGGCAGCTAACGCATTCCGGCACTTGGCTCGGTCTCGTCGCCGCCGCCGATCTCATTCCCAATGTCGTGATCAGTCCGTTCGCAGGTGCGGTAGCGGACCGCTTCGACCGCATCCGCGTCATCCGGCTGACACAAATCGTCGCGATCGTCCAGGCGTGGACGCTGGCGATCTTAAGCTTTTCCAGCGTCATCACGATCGAAGAGCTGTTCCTGCTGATCTTCGGGCTGGGCTGCTTCAATGCCTTCAACCAGCCCGCACGGCTCGCGCTCATTCCGGACCTGGTCGATAGCGCGACCCTGCCGTCGGCGGTCGCGATCAATTCCCTCATGTTCAACATCGCGCGCTTCATCGGCCCGGCGATCGCCGGCATCGTCATCGCCGAGGGCAGCATCGCGCTTGCCTTCGTGCTGAACGCGCTCACCTACATCGCCTTCAGCGTGGCGTTGGCGCACGTCCACGTGCCGCCCGAGCGGCTTGCGCCGCAGCGCCATTTCCTGCGCCAGTCGCTCGAGGGTTACATCTACGCCGTGCGCCATCCCGGCATCGGCCAGATGATGGTGCTGTTCGCCGTCACGACGGTCGGCATCCGCGGCTACAACGAGCTCTTCCCGGGCTTTGCCGACGTGGTGTTCCATCGCGGCGCGCAAGGGCTCGCCTGGCTCACCGCGACGATGGGGCTGGGCGCGATCGTCGGCGGGCTCAACATGATCCGCCGCAGCCGCGTCGCCGGCCTGACCGCGCTCGCGATCAACCACACGCTCGTCATGTCGCTGTGCGTTCTGGCGTTCGGCCTCGTCCATTCCTATGGCTTGGCGCTGGTCGCGGTGTTCTTCTCCGGCTTCGCCATGACGACCAGCGGCATCAGCGCGCAGACGCTGGTGCAGACCGCGGTCGATCCGCTGCTGCGCGGCAGCGTCATGGCGTTCTACGGCATGGTGTTCCGCGCCGGGCCCGCGCTCGGCGCGCTGATCGGCGGGTGGATTGCGACGCGCTACGGCTTTCACCTGCCGGTCATCGTGGGCGCGGTTGCTTGCATCTTCTCGTGGGCGTGGGCGCGGCTTCGCCTCGGCCAGATCGAGCGCGCGCTCGAGCCGGCCGAGGCGGGCACGCTCGCCGAATGAGCAGGCTCTTCTGCTTCGGGCTCGGCTACAGCGCGCAGGCGCTCGCGGCAACGCTTGCCGCCCGCGGCTGGCGCGTCGCCGGCACCGCACGCGAGGAGGCGGACTGCGCTCTGCTCGCCGCCTTGGGCTACGACATGCACCTCTTCCGCGGCGACCAGCCGTTGGACCCTGCGGCGCTCGCAGGATCGACGCATGTGCTTATCTCCGTGCCGCCCGGCGAAGCGGGCGATCCGGTGCTTCGCTGGCACGGCGCCGGCCTTGCCGCGCTGCCCGAGCTGCGCTGGGCAGGATATCTCTCGACCACCGGCGTCTATGGCGACCGCGGCGGCGCACTTGTCGATGAGGGCACGCCGCCTGCGCCCGGGAACGAACGCGCCCGCCGCCGCCTTGCCGCCGAGGCGGGCTGGCAGGAGCTCGCGCGCCAATGCGGCCTGCCGCTCCACATCTTCCGGCTGGCCGGCATTTACGGGCCGGGCCGCAGCCCGCTCGATGCCGTGCGCGCGGGCCGCGCCGTGCGCATCGATCTCCCCGGCCACGTGTTCTCGCGCATTCATGTCGCCGACCTCGCCGCGGTGCTGCGCGCCTCGATGGCGAAGCCGCTTCCGGGCGCGATCTACAATGTTGCCGACGACGAGCCCGCGGCGCAGGCCGATGTCGTAGCGTGCGCGTGCCGGCTCCTCGGCCGCGCCGTGCCGCGCGCGGTGCCGCTGGCCGAGGCGCCGCTCTCGGCGCTGGCGCGCAGCTTCTACGGCGACAACAAGCGCGTCTCCAACCGCCGCATCAAGGACGAGCTCGGCGTGACGCTCCTCTATCCCACATATCGCGAGGGGCTTGCCGCCATCCTCACCGCGCCGCCGCCGGCGCCTCGGTCATGATCTCCCAGCTTCCGTCGCGCGCCTGACAGGCGAATCCTCGCACCTCGGCCGGCGCGCCGAGCACGCTCACGCGCGAGCTGTAGGCGCGGCAGTTGCGGTGCACGAGATCGGCGACCGATTGCACCTGCCGTGCCTTGGGCTCGGGCGGCGCCTGCGCTGTCACGGTTTCGGCCGGCGGCGGCGCTTCGGCAGCTATGGGCGGCGGAGCAACCGGCGCCGGCGGCGCGATCGCGACCTCGACCGCGGGCGGCGCGCGGCGCGTTTCGGTCGGGAGCGATAGCCACAAGAAAGCGAACGCGGCGAGGCTCGCGAACGCGGCCACCGTCTGCCAGCGCGGCATATGCGGGGCAAGGTCGCCGGGATTCGGCGCCTCGCTTGCCGCGCGCGCCTGCTGCGCGCTCACCAGCGCCGCGACGGCGTCCGGCCATGCGCCATCCGCGATCGTGAGCGCCGCGGAATGGCTTGCGAAAGCGTCGTCGAGCCGGCGCGTCAGCGCGGGCGCGGCGTCGGGCGCGAGCGCGACATGGACGATCGGCAGATCGCCCGGAAAGAAGCGCTGGAACGCCTCGCCTTGCAAAAATGCCCGAACCGCCGGCACCGGGTCGCGGTGCGCCGCCGCCATGTTGACAAGCGCAATCCCGCGCCGTGGATGAAGCAGGAGGTAATCGGCCACCGCGGCGCCGGACGCGGTGCCGAGCCGGACATCCGCAAGCACGGTCCAGGCGCCGTCGAGGTCGAGCAGCGCCGTTTCGAGCGCCGCACGGTCGCATTGGGTGGGCGTCATGGCAAATTCCTAGCGCCGCGGCGACGGCATCAGGGTCCAGCCGCCGTCCGAATCCTGGCACCCGTCACCCCACGCCAAGACGAGGCAAGCCGCCCCAAATACGGTCGCACGAATCTTGCTCTGCGGCATGGGTCCCCGCCCAATTCGTCGGCAACCAGATCAACCCGCCGGCGCGAATGGGGGTTCCGTAGGCGGACCGCGGCGCTTTTTCGGCCTGAAGCTGTGCACCTTTTTCGCATAGCGCCGTTTTCCGTGCCGCCCGTTCGCAGGCGTCGGTCGGGCGCGGCCTTTCGCACGCGTCGCAGACCAACGAATTCACGAGCTACGTCGCCTACGTCGTGACGTTCTGACTTGTGGCCAGCAGCGGCTCGATTGTGCGCAGCAGCAGCGCCAGATCCTGCACGCGCGACAACCGGTGGTCGCCATCCTTCACCAGGATCACCTGCACGTCGGGGGAAGCGATCTTGAGCGCGAGGTCGAGGCTCGTGCGCCACGGCACGTCCGCGTCCTCGATGCCGTGCAGGAGCCGGACCGGGCATACGATCGGCACGCCTTCTGCCGGCAGCAGATGGCGCCGCCCGTCCTCGATGAGGACGCGCGTGATGAGATAGCCCTCGCTCGCATAGGAAGATGGGACGCGCGCCGCGCCGTCGCGCATGATTGCGTCGCGCACATGATCGGGCAGGCGCGGCCACATCAGCGCTTCGGTCGCGTCCGGCGCGGATGCGATGCCGACGAGTGCCGCGACGCGTTTCGGCCGCGCCAGCGCCGCCAACAGCATGATCCAGCCGCCGATGCTCGATCCGACAAGCACCTGCGGCCCCTCCGTCAGCTCGTCGAGCACGGCGAGCATGTCATCCTTCCAGCGCCCGACCGTGGCGTCCGCGAAATCGCCGGACGACGCGCCGTGGCCGAAATAGTCGAAGCGGAGAAAAGCCTGGCCGCGCGTCCTGCAGAATTCATGGAGCGTCGTCGCCTTGGTGCCGCTCATGTCCGACATGAAGCCGCCGAGGAAGACGACGCCCGGCGGTTTCCCGGCGCTCCGCCGGTAGGCGATTGTGGCGCCGCGCTCGCGTGATAAGATGGAGGGCGCTTCCTGATCGAGTCTCATTGCGCTCTCCTTCTCCGCACCATGAACGACGCCGAGACTAACACCGCTTCGGCCGAGGCGGAACGCCGCCCGCCCGCGGTGCTGCAGGTGCTGCCGGCGCTCGTCACCGGCGGGGTCGAGCGCGGCGCGGTCGATCTCGCCGCGGCGCTGGCCGCGCGCGGCTGGGGCTCGTTCATCGCCTCGTCGGGCGGACCGATGGCGCGCGAGGTCGATCGCGCCGGTGCGCGCCACATCGAGCTTCCGCTCGCGTCGAAGAACCCGATCGTCATGCGCGCCAACGTCGCGCGTCTGGCCGCCGCGATCCGCGAGCACGGCATCGACATCGTGCACGCGCGCAGCCGCGCCCCGGCGTGGAGCGCGCGCGCCGCTTCCGCGCGAACCGGCGCGCGCTTCGTCACGACGTTCCACAATGCCTATGGCGCAAGGACGAGCCTCAAGCGGCGCTACAATTCCGTGATGGCGGCGGGCGAGCGCGTGATCGCCATCTCGGAATTCGTCGCGCGTCATGCGATCGAGACCTATGGCATCGAGCCTGAGCGCATTCGCGTGGTGCCGCGCGGCATCGACACCGAGCGCTTCGATCCCGAGCGCATCAAGCCCGACCGCATGATCGATCTGGCGCGCCAGTGGGGCCTGCCCGACGGGCATCCGGTGGTGATGCTGCCGGGGCGCATGACGCGCTGGAAGGGGCACGAGGTGCTGATCGAGGCGCTGCGCCGGCTCGGCCGGCGCGAGCTGCGCTGCCTCATCGTCGGCGGCGGCGGCGAGCGCTATCGCGCCGCGCTCGAAGCGCGGCTGCGGCGCGATCCGTCGCCCAGCGCCGTGGGTTTCGTCGATGAGTGCCGCGACATGGCGGCGGCCTACATGCTGGCCGATGTCGTGGTCTCGGCCTCGACCGATCCCGAGGGCTTCGGCCGCGTCATCGTCGAGGCGCAGGCGATGGGACGGCCGGTGATCGCGACGGCGCATGGCGGCGCGCTCGAGACGGTGCGGCCGGGCGAGACCGGATGGCTCGTGCCGCCGGGCGATCCGGGCGCGCTCGCAGCTGCGATCGCAGAAGCGCTCGACCTCGAGCCCGAGGCGCGCTTCGAGCTCGCCCGGCGCGCGGAGGCGCATGTCCGCGCGAATTTCACCGTCGAGCGCATGACCGGGCAGACCATCGCGATCTACGAGGAGCTGCTCGGCATCGGCGCGCGCGCCCTCGGGCCCGTGGCGGCGTGAGGCGCGTCCTCGTCATCAAACTTGGCGCGCTCGGCGATTTCGTGCAGGCGATGGGGCCGGCCGCGGCGATCCGTGCGCATCATGGGGGTGCCGAGATCACGCTTCTTACGTCGGCGCAATTCGCGCCGCTTGCGCAAGCCGCCCCCTATTTCGACCGCGTCTGGATCGACGAGCGGCCGTCGCTCTTTCATCCATTGGCGCTATGGCGGCTGAGGAAGCGGCTGCGCCGCGAGGGGTTCGAGCGGGTCTACGATTTGCAGACCTCGGACCGCTCGAGCCTTTATTTCCAGCTCATGCGCCCCCATGCCCCCGAATGGTCGGGGATCGCGCGCGGATCGTCGCACCCGCACAGCAACCCCGAGCGCGATTTCATGCACACGATCGAGCGCCAGCGGGAGCAGCTGCGCAAGGCCGGCATCGGCTTCGTGCCGCCGCCCGCGCTCGCCTGGGCCGCGACCGACATCGCGCGTTTCGCGCTGCCGCAGCGCTTCGTCCTGCTGGTTCCCGGCGGGGCGCAGCACCGGCCGGCCAAGCGCTGGCCCGGCGCGAGCTACGCGGCGCTCGCGCGATGGATCGCGGCGCGCGGGATCGCGCCCGTGGTGCTCGGCGGCGCGGCCGAGGCGGCGCTCGGCGCGGAAATTCGGGGGGCGGCGCCGGATACGATCGATCTGACCGGCCGCACGAGCTTCGGCGACATCGTGGCGCTCGGCGCGCAGGCGCTTCATGCGGTCGGCAACGATACCGGCCCCATGCATCTCGTCGTGGCGGGCGGCGCCGCGGCGACGGTGCTCTATTCCGCCGCGTCCGATCCGGAGCTGACCGCGCCGCGCGGGCCTCGCGTCACCATCCTGCGCCGTGCCGATCTTGCGGCGCTCGGCGTGGAGGAGGTTGCCGCGACGCTGTCCTTCGGGTAAATCGCCCAGAGATGAGCGATCCGCAAATCAGGGTCACGCTGCCCGACGGTTCCGCGCGCACCTTCGACCGCGGCGTCACCGGTACGGCGATCGCGCGGGCGATCGGGCCCGGGCTCGCCAAGGCCGCGGTTGCGATCAAGATCGACGGCGCGGTCAAGGACTTGAGCGCCGCCATAGATCGTGACGCCAAGATCGCCATCCTGACGCGCGACCAGCCGGAAGCGCTCGATATCATCCGCCACGACGCCGCGCACGTCATGGCCGAGGCGGTGAAGGAGCTTTATCCCGAAACGCAAGTCACGTTCGGCCCGGCGACCGAGACGGGCTTCTATTACGATTTCGCACGCGACACGCCGTTCACGCCCGAGGACCTCGGCAAGATCGAGGCGCGCATGCACGAGATCGTCGAGCGCGACGAGCCCATCGCGCGCGAGGAATGGGAGCGCGACGCGGCGGTCGATTTCTTTGCCGCGCTCGGCGAGAAATACAAGGCCGAGTGGATCCACGAAATCCCCAAGGACGAGGCGATCAGCCTCTATCGCCAGGGCGGCTTCGTCGATCTCTGCGCCGGGCCGCATCTGCCGAGCACGGGAAAACTCGGCCACGCCTTCCGGCTCACCAAGGTGGCGGGCGCCTATTGGCGCGGCGATGCGAAGAACGCGCAGCTGCAACGCGTTTACGGCACGGCGTGGGCGAGCGAGAAGGACCTGAAGCAATATCTCTTCCAGATCGAGGAGGCGGAAAAGCGCGACCACCGCCGCCTCGGCCGCGAGCTGGGCCTTTTCCACTTGCAGGAGGAAGCCGCCGGCAGCGTGTTCTGGCACCCCAAGGGCTGGACGCTCTACCGCACCATCGAGACCTACATCCGCCGCCGCCTCGAGCGCGCGGGATATGTCGAGGTGCACACGCCGCAGCTGGTGGATCGCTCGCTGTGGGAGGCGTCGGGCCACTGGGAGAAATTCCGCCAGCACATGTTCACCGTGGCCGACGAGGACGGCGGGCGCGTGCTTGCCGTGAAGCCGATGAGCTGTCCGTGCCACGTCATGATCTTCCGGCAGCAGCTTCACTCTTATCGCGAGCTGCCGCTCAGGATGGCCGAGTTCGGCGCCTGCCACCGGAACGAGCCGTCGGGCGCGCTGCACGGCATCATGCGCGTCCGGGCCTTCACCCAGGACGACGCGCATATTTTCTGCACCGAGGATCAGATCACCGGCGAAAGCATCGCCTTCTGCGACCTGCTGCGCAGCGTCTATCGCGATTTCGGCTTCACCGAGGTGACGGTCAAATTCTCCGACCGGCCGGCCGTGCGCGCCGGCAGCGACGATGTGTGGGACCGCGCCGAGGCGGCGCTCAAAGCGGCCTGCGATGCTGCCGGCCTCGAGTACACGCTCAATCCGGGCGAGGGCGCGTTCTATGGCCCGAAGCTCGAATTCGTGCTGCGCGATGCCTTGGGCCGCGACTGGCAGTGCGGCACGCTCCAGGTCGATTTCGTGCTGCCCGAGCGGCTCGACGCCACATATATCGGCGAGGACGGACAGCGCCACCGCCCGGTCATGCTGCACCGCGCGATCCTGGGCTCGTTCGAGCGCTTCATCGCCATCCTGATCGAGCATCATGCCGGGCGCTTTCCGCCCTGGCTCGCGCCGGTGCAGGCGAAAGTGCTCACCATCACCTCGGACGCCGACGCCTATGCCGGCGAGGTGCTGGAAGCGCTGGCCGAAGCGGGCTTGCGCGCCGAGGCCGATCTCACGAACGAAAAGATCAATTACAAGGTGCGCGAGCACTCACTCGCGAAGATACCCGTGCTGGTCGTCGTCGGGCGGCGCGAGGCCGAGACGCGGACGGTGGCGCTGCGCCCCTTGGGCGGCGGCGCGCAAGAAACCGTTGCGCTCGCAGAGGCCATCGCTAAATTGAAATCGGAGGCTGCGATCCCTGCCGGGTAAGGCGGGGCGTTAGCGTTAACAGGCAAGGAGGTGCCAGATCGCCAGAACCATTCAGCCGGCGTCGCCGACCCGGGAGGGGCCGCGCGTCAACCAGGAAATCAACGCGCTCAAGGTGCGGCTCATCGACGAGCGCGGAGAGATGGTGGGGGTCGTCAACCGGAACGATGCCCTCACGCGAGCGACCGAAGCCGGGCTCGATCTCGTCGAAGTGGCCGCCGCGGCCGATCCACCGGTCGTAAAAATCCTCGATTTCGGCAAGTTCAAATACGAGGAGCAGAAGAAAAAGAACGAGGCGCGCAAGAAGCAAAAGATCATCGAGGTCAAGGAGATCAAGCTGCGCCCCGGCATCGACGACCACGACTACGACGTCAAGATGCGCAGCATGCTGAAATTCATCGAGGAGGGCGACAAGGTCAAGGTGACCATGCGCTTTCGCGGCCGCGAGCTGGCGCACCAGGAGATCGGCATGAACGTGCTGATGCGCGTGCGCGACGACCTCGACAAGCTCGCCAAGATCGAGCAGCACCCGCGCATGGAGGGCCGCCAGATGACCATGGTGCTGTCGCCGAAATAACGGTATTACCTAGCACCCGCCACGAGATATCTCGTGGCGGCCTCCAACATCTCGATCATCCCGCACACAACTCCCGCTGGCAGTTGGGTAATATCGCGCCATGCGGACGGAAGATCGTGTCGCGCTGGCGGGCGTCGCTGTAGGCATAGGGGGCACAATAGCAGCCATGGCTCTTCCGCTCGCATACCCTGAAGCGCCCATCGCCCTCTGGCGCGGCCTCTTCTGGGGCGGCGCGGGTGTGGCCGCCATTTCGGCGCTCGCATTGTTTTACGACCTTGCCGTGCGGCCCCGTCTCGCTCGGCGCGTCGATCACGTCACAGTGGGTCTCGCGGCGAAGCCGCCAGCGCCGATACAGAAATACGAATGGGGCGCCCTCGACGCGCCCGTAATTGAACCGCGCATGAGCGAAATCGCAATGCCCCAGATAACCACGGCGGCAGAACTCTTTGATCGGGCGCTAGATCAAGAGGTAATCGTGGTTCACTCTACGGCCGGTCTCGATGACGCGACGCGTGCCATTGTCGAAACTTTGTGCACAACGCTGCGCTGTGTCATGAGCGACAAGGCCCAGCCGAGGAAACGCCCCCCAGCCCGGGAAGCGGACGAAATACGCGCGGTCCTCACGGATCAAATGGTACAGCTCAAAGGAAGAGACATTTTGATTTACGCCGACACCCATTTCAAATGGTTGCCGGAACGCGACAGCGTGCCTATGACGCCCGACCCGATGATTGCCGAATTTCAACTCATCTTGGCGTTTCGGCGTCGCGAAGAATACCGAGACAACCTCTCAGTGACCGTCACCGTAGATAACGGGCAACCGCGAGTGCGGCGCGAGGGGCTGATACCAAAGAAGAATTAGCCAAAGCGGCGGTTACAAATCCTCCAGCCGCATGCCTTCCAGTTCCAGCGCCGCCATGCACGCGAGCATGAAGGTCGCGGAAAAAGTGCCGCGCGCGAGCTTGTTGGCGATCGACGCGGCGTTCTCGTTGATGCCGTGGCTCTTGAGCCGTTCGGCCAATTCCTCATAGGTGATATCGGCGCGCTTGATCTCGGCCTTGAGATAGAGGCGCGCGCGATCTTCCCAGCCTTTGGCCTTGGCCAGCGGACTCATAATTCCTATCTTAAACGATATATTTCTCTTGTCAACGCGAGCGGCATATCATATCTTACGCGATAGAAATATCGCGCTTGAGATATGCCGCAGCACTTTCTCTTATCCAGCCGCGCCAAGACTCTGAGCCTCGGTCAGGTGTTCCGCATGACGGAAACTGAGGCGGAAGCGGAGTTTCGGAAGGTCCGCTGGCCCGAGACGAACGGCGAGCCGGTTTGCCCGAGCTGCGGCAGCACGAAGGTTTACGATTGCCGCCGCCCGCATGGTTCGCCTCGCTGGCGCTGCGCGCAGAAGGAATGCCGGGCCGAGTTCTCGATTACCTCGGGGACGCTGTTCGCGTTCCATAAACTGCCGCATCGGACATACCTCGCCGCCGTCGCGATCTTCTGCAATGAGGTGAAGGGTAAGTCGATGCTCGCCCTGAGCCGCGACCTAGGCACCCATCACATGACGGCCTTCGTTCTCGCCCACAAAATCCGCGAAGCGATGGCGCAGGAAATGAAGGGCCGGACTGTTGGCGGCGAAGGGCAAGAGGCCGAGGTGGACGGCGGCTATTTCGGCGGTTATGTGAAGCCCGCGAATTTCCGCCAGAACCGCCGCGATCGGCGCTTCGCGAAGAACCAGAGCGGCAAGCGCCAGGTTGTCGTTATCGTTCGCGAGCGGCACGGCAAATCGCTTCCCGCCGTGTTCCGCACCGAGGCCGAGGCGCTGAATTTCATTCGCTCGCGCGTCAATCGCGGCACGACCCTCTACGCCGACGAAGCCGGCTCGTGGAACGATCTACATTCCCGCTTCGAGATGTTCCGCATCAACCATCAAGAAGCCTACAGCGACGGCCAGGCTTGCACGAACGAGGCCAAGTCCTTCTTCTCGCGGATGCGCCGCGCCGAGATTGGGCACCACCACCATATCGCTGGCCCGTATCTCATTCGCTACGCGCAAGAGGCATCATGGCGCGAGGACAACCGGCGCGTATCGAACGGCGAGCAAGTCCGCGCCGTGTCAGGGCTTGCGATGAAGGCTAAGCCCAGCGTGGATTTCTGCGGGTACTGGCAAAGGGGCCGGAAGAGGCCGCCAGAGGCGGCGGAGTGAGGGGGGCTACCGACTCAGCGCGGCAGTGTGGTAGTGGATTCCTTGGTGAGCGCGCGGCGGTGCTCGCCAACCGCCAACTCCGCGCCGAGGCCGCCTACCCCTAATGCGCCGATGACAACCCCGACTAGCTTGGCACCATGCTCGATCCAGGGCGCGAAGTGCTCCGCACCCCAACCCAAAATCGCCCCGCCGATTGCGACAAGCACAAGCGGGAAGGCGAGCGATCTGCGAGCTTCGCGTGCGATGGATTCTGGTGTTTCGGCCATATCTTCCCCCGCTGTTTCCACTCCGACGGTGCGGCTCGCCCGCGACTTCCATGTTGTGCCGCCGCCGCCCCACCTCACAGAAACGTCGCAGTGGACGTTCTTGGAGCGCGCCGCGGATGGCTGGTGGGAGATTAAAAAAATTTCGTACGAGGAGCCTATCGCGCCTCTAGGCGCTTCCCCACTGCGTCGTTGAGGTCTGGACAGCCAATCGGAAACGGATTCTTGCACGCCGCATTAACGGCTGGCTGCTCGTTCGTTGCCCATCCCCACCCAGCCCCAGGCGGTCTCGGAACGGGCATGATATTGATCGTGACGCCACACTTCCCACACGTTACGGAAAGCAGATCGCTGGCCATTGCCCCTCCCTTTGCCCTTGGCCGCCGACGATAGCCACACCCGATAGTGCGGTCACCCCGGATCCGCCCGCACCACCTCCCACCGCGTAGACGACCCCTCGCCGGTCTTTCTGGCAATTCCGCGCTTCACCAGCCGCCGCATGACTGGCAGAACGCTGTCCGCGATGTAGCGGCGGAGCTGCGGATCGTCCTTTGGCAGCCGTTTCGCGGCCATGAGAATGTCGGCAATCTCAAGCGACGACAGCGGCGCGTCCGCCGTCCGCAGGGCGTCACGGCATCGTTTCAGAACCTCGCCCGAGGCGAAGTACCGTGACCGCTTATGGAGAGGCCGCACCAGAATGTCCGGGTCGTCGTCCGTCTCGAATAGCGGCAGGATCGAATCTATGTGCGCGAGGCTGGCCCTGAGTCGCTTCAGATGATCCTCGACCGCATGGACGCGCCGGGCAATCTCGGCTCGCTTCGCCCGCAGCGCGGAAATGACATGAGGTTCGCCCATCTAGCGACTCAGCGGCGCCGGCGTGTAGGATGCGGGCATGGACACCGACACGAAAGAGCGCGCGACGCTCACGCTTGCCGAAATGGAAATCGCACGATGAACGCTCACCCCTACGCCGAGCGAGATAGCCGCTCGTCTAGAACGTGAAAGAATGCCGCAGCCGAGGCGCCGCGCTCTCCGTTGGGATAAGATTTGCGACTGCCCGCGCTGCCAAGCGCAGCACGAGCCAGACCAGTTTATTTGGCTTTCACCCTCCGAACTGCGGCGGCTACGGACGCTCGTTCTTGATGTAGGAGAGTGTAAAGCCGGCCCATCACCCGGGGCCGCATTCGGAGAAGCAATCCTCCGGTTGTGGATGGCGACTGGAGGCGAATTTCTACCCACTTCCCGTCGTCCGCCATCCGCAAGCGCGGAGTCGAAACGACAAATTCCACCGGCCGACCGTTCATGTCGTGCTTCCCGTAATGGCGGGGAGCCTAAGCCGAAAACCAAAAAGACGCGATCTTCCATCCGCCCTATCTAGGCGGCGAGCCTTCCGGTTTCCTGTGGCGAGTGCTAGGTAATACCGCGAAATAAGCGCACCGTCCGGAGATTGCTTCGCTGCGCTCGCAATGACAGCGAGAACGGCTGTCATTGCGAGGAGCGCAGCGACGAAGCAATCTTGCGCCGAGCTAACCCGCCCTTTGACACGGACCGCGCCCGTGCCAAGATGATCGCCAGAGGAGAAATGCCATGGCCAACGTCGTCGTCAGGATCGCCCCCAACAACCCGATATTCGACCTGCCCGTGCTGGTCGGGATCGAGGAGGGGCTGTTCAAGAAGGCCGGGCTCGATGTCTCGATGTCGGCCTCCTACGAGGACCGCGAGCGCGACACCGCCGAGACCAAGTTTCTGGAGCGCCTTAAGGAAGGGATGTTCGAGTGCGGCTCGGCCGACAGTTACAACGTGTGCGAGTGGGCGTCGATCGACCGGCTCGAGCGCGGCACGCGCGGCGGCAAGCTCGCAGCCTTGCGTGCGGCCGTTGCGGCGCAGGCGATCGTGACGTTCGACGAGGCGCTCCAGGTGCCGCGGGATCTCGCCGACGTGCCGATCGCGGTGCAGGAGCTGACCGGCTCGCACTACACCACCTTGCAGATGCTCGAAGGCGCGCTTGGCCGCGACCACGTGACGATCGCCAAGGGCGGCCTGCCGCAGCTTCGCTGGAAGGGCCTGAAGGACGGGCAATACCGCGCCGTCACGGTGATGGAGCCGTTCATCAGCCTGGCCTTGAAGGACGGCGCGCACATCATCGCGGCCGAGTTCTATCGCGGCGGCGAAGTGATCGCGCCGCACCTCACCGAGGAGCAGCGCACGGCCTATTACGACGCCGAGAACGAGGCGGTCGATCGCATCAATGCCGATTTCTACCGCTATGCCCATCACGTCGCGGCGCACGCGAAGGGCGCCTTGAAGCCGAGCGAGCTGCTGCGCGCCTTCGTGCGCTACAAGCACGTCGACATCTACGAGCCGGTGCTGTTCCAGCGCACCTACGAGTGGATGAAGTCGTGGGGCTTCACCGACGGGCAAAGCCAGCACGGCGCGCTCGTCGTCTGAGGAGGCAGAAATGACCTCGCCCGCAAAAATGTCGCACTACGTGTTGCAGACCAACCGGATCGCGGCGATGCGCGACTGGTATCTCGCCGTGCTCGGCGGCGAGGTCGTGCACGAGAACAAGAATCTCTCGTTCCTGACCTACGACGAGGAGCACCATCGCATCGCCTTCCTGAATTACGGGCCGCTCGAGGAGCGCACCGACCGCCACGTCGGCCTCAACCATGTCGCCTTTTCGTTCGAGAAGCTCGGCGACCTCCTCGGGACCTATGAGCGCCTGAAGGCGCTGGGCATCGCGCCGCACTGGTGCGTCAATCACGGGCCCACGACCTCGATCTACTACCACGATCCCGACGGCAACGGCGTCGAGCTCGAAGTCGAGAATTTCGCCGAGCTGGCGCAATGCAAGGAATACATGCGCGGGCCCGATTTCGCCCGCAATGCGCGCGGCGTCGAGTTCGATCCCGACGCGATGCTGCAGCGGCTCCGCGCCGGCGTGCCCGAGCGCGAGCTCTTGGACCGCGCGCGGCTCGAGCGGGCGCCCGTCGCCTGAACCTTGCCAGCGGGGTCCGGAACCCGCTATAAACCGCGCCTTCACGGCGGCCGGGGCCCAGAGGGCATGCCTTCCCGCCGACAATCTCCTGCGAGAGGATGGGAATGCCCAAGCTCAAGACCAAGAGCGGCGCCAAGAAGCGCTTCGGGCGCACCGCGTCCGGCCTGGTGAAGGCGGCGAACGCCCACAAGCGCCACCTCCTGACCAACAAATCGAAGCGCGCGAAGCGCAATGCCAAGGGCACCGTCACCTTGCAGAAGGGCGACGCCAAGCTCGTGCACACCTACATGCCGTACATGAGGGGCTGACATGGCGCGCGTCAAACGGGGCGTCACCGGGCACGCCCGGCACAAGAAGGTCCTGGAACTCGCCAAGGGCTATCGCGGCCGCTCCAAATCGAGTTTCCGGATCGCGATCGAGCGGGTCGAGAAGGGCCTGCAATATGCCTATCGCGACCGCCGCGCCAAGAAGCGGACCTTCCGCGCGCTGTGGATCCAGCGCATCAACGCCGGCGCGCGCGAGGCGGGCCTCACTTATTCGCAGTTCATGAACGGCATGAAGCGCGCCGGCATCGAGCTCGACCGCAAGGTTCTGGCCGACCTCGCCGCGCGCGAGCCCGAGGCGTTCCGCGCGGTCATCGCCGAGGCGCAGGCCGCGCTCAAGGCTTGAACCGCGACACTCTTTCTTCGTCGTCCCCGCGCAGGCGGGGACCCAGGGCGGGCGATGTGCGGTGGCCCTGGACCCTCGCTTTCGCGCGGGCGACGGGGAAGGATGGCGCGCATGGCTGAGATCGAGCACATCCGCGACGAGATTCTGCAGGGCGTCGCGCGCGCGGCAAGCCGCGAGGCGCTCGAGGACGTGCGCGTCGCGGCCTTGGGCCGCAAGGGCGCCGTCACCGACTTGATGAAGGAGATCGGCAGCCTCCCCGCGGACGAGCGGCGCGAGCGCGGCGCCGCCTTGAACCGCTTGAAGGGCGAGATCGAGGCGGCGATCGGCGAGGCCGCCAAGCGCCTCGAGGGCGAGGCCTTGGCCGCGCGTCTCAGGACCGAGCGCATCGACGTGACCCTGCCGGTCAAGGGCGACCCCGACGGCCGCATCCATCCGATCGGCCAGACGATCGACGAGGTGGTGGGGATTTTCGGCGAGATGGGGTTCACGGTCGCCGAGGGCCCGCACATCGAGGACGATTTCCACAATTTCACCGCGCTCAACATCCCGCCCGAGCATCCGGCGCGGCAGGAGCACGACACCTTCTATCTTGTGGGAAGCGATCCGCACGCTCCGCGAAAAGTGCTGCGCACGCACACCTCGCCGGTGCAGATCCGCGCCCTGCAGAAGACGAAGCCGCCGCTGCGCATCCTGGCGCCCGGCCGCACTTTTCGCTGCGACCACGATGCCACCCATTCGCCGATGTTCCACCAGGTCGAAGGGCTCGTGGTCGACCGCTCGGCCCATATGGGGCATCTGAAAGGCTGCCTCATCGAATTCTGCCGCGCCTTCTTCGACATCGGCGAGCTGCCGGTGCGCTTCCGGCCGAGCTACTTCCCGTTCACCGAGCCCTCGGCCGAGGTCGATATCGGCTGCTCGCGCGAAGGCGGCGGCTTGAAGATCGGCGCCGGCGCCGATTGGCTCGAGATATTGGGCTGCGGCATGGTGCATCCCAAGGTGCTGGCCAATTGCGGCATCGATCCGGAGGTGTACCAGGGCTTCGCCTTCGGCATGGGGATCGAGCGCATCGCCATGCTGAAATACGGCATTCCCGATCTGCGCACGTTCTACGAGAGCGATCTGCGCTGGCTCCGGCATTACGGGTTCCTGGCCCTCGATCGGCCGTCGCTCGTCATGGGCCCGGCGCGATGAAGACGACGTTCGCCTGGCTCAAGACGCATCTCGACACGGCGAGCGCGCTCGACGAGATCGCGGCGCTTCTGGCGATGCGCGGCTTCGAGGTCGAGGGCATCGAGAACCCGGCACAGCATCTGGCGGCCTTCCGCGTCGCCCGCGTGACAAAAGCCGAGCCGCATCCCAACGCCGACAAATTGCGGGTCTGCGTCGTCGATGCCGGCGCCGGCGAGGTGCAGGTCGTGTGCGGCGCGCCCAACGCGCACGCAGGCATGCTCGGCGTCTTCGCGCCGCCCGGCGTCGTCATCCCGAGGAGCGGCCAGGCGCTGAAGTCATCCAATATTCGCGGCGTCGCCTCGAACGGCATGCTGTGCTCGGGCTGGGAGCTCGGGCTTTCCGAGGACCGCGAGGGCATCGTCGAACTGCCGGAGGGTCTCGAAGTGGGCCGATCCTTCGCCGAGGCGATGGGCTTGGACGATCCGGTCATCGACATCAAGGTGACGGCCAATCGCGGCGACTGTCTCGGCGTGCGCGGCATCGCCCGCGATCTCGCCGCCGCCGGGTTGGGCCGGCTCAAGCCGCTCGTCGAGCGCTGGTACATGGGAAAGGGCGCCGGCCACGGACTCGCCACCGAACCGCTGCGCGGCGCGTTTCCCTGTCCGATCGCGGTTCATCTCGCAGGGCCTGACGAGAAGGCGTGTCCGCTGTTCCTCGGCCGCCTCGTGCGCGGCGTGCGCAACGGGCCGAGCCCCGCCTGGCTCGCCCAAAGGCTCGAGGCGATCGGCTTGCGGCCGATCTCCGCTCTCGTTGACATCACCAATTTCATCACCTACGACCTTGGCCGCCCGCTGCACGCGTTCGATGCCGAGAAGATTGACGGCGACCTCGCGGTGCGCGGCGCGCGGCCGGGCGAGGAGATGGCGGCGCTCAACGGCAAGAGCTATGCGCTCGACGCGGGCATGGCGGTGATCGCCGACAATTCCGGGCCGTTGAGCTTGGGCGGCGTGATCGGCGGCGAAAAGACCGGCTGCACCGAGGGCACGCATTCGGTCTATCTCGAGGCGGCGCTGTTCGATCCCGTCCGCACCGCCGCCACCGGCCGCGCGCTCAATCTCCAGACCGACGCGCGCTATCGCTTCGAGCGCGGCGTCGATCCCGAATTCGTGCGCCCCGGCCTCGAGATCGCGACCCGGCTCGTCCTCGCGTTGTGCGGCGGCGAGGCGAGCGAGATCGCGCAATCGGGCGCGGTGCCGAAATGGCGGCGCGAACTGCGCTTTTCGCCTTCGCGCGTCCAGACGCTCGGCGGGCTCGATCTGGAGCCCGCGCGCGTGCGCGCCATTCTGGAAGCGCTCGGCTGCGCCATCGCGGACGGAGAGCATTGGGCGGTCGTGCCGCCATCGTGGCGCCCCGACATCGAGGGCGAGGCCGATCTCGTCGAGGAAGTGCTGCGCATCCAAGGTTACGAGCACATTCCGGTGGTGCCGCTCGCGCGCGAGACGCCGCTGCCGAAGCCCGCGCTCGATGCGGGGGAGCGCCGCGCCGAATTCGTGCGCCGCACGCTTGCTTCGCGCGGCCTCGTGGAAGCCGCGACCTTCGCGTTCCTGTCGTCGTCCGAGGCGAAGCTGTTCGGCGGCGGCGGCGAAGCGCTGCGGCTCGCCAATCCGATCAGCGCCGAGCTCGACCAGATGCGGCCGTCGCTTCTGCCCAATCTTCTCGCCGCCGCGCGGCGCAACGCCGATCGCGGCTTTGCCGACTGCGCGCTCTTCGAGGTCGGCGCGCAATACCGCGACGACACGCCGCAAGGACAGGTGCAGATGGCGACGGGCGTGCGCGCGGGTGCCACCGGCGCCAAACGCTGGGACGATCCGGGCCGCGCCGTCGATGCGTTCTTGGCCAAGGCCGATGCCGTTGCCGTTCTGGCCGCGTGCGGCATCGCCGCGGACTTGCTTCAGGCGGGAGCCGAGCCGCCGGCGTGGTATCACCCCGGCCGCGGCGGCACCTTGCGGCTCGGCCCCAAGCTTTTGGCCGCGTTCGGCGAGATACATCCGGCGATTGGCGCGCATTACGAGCTCAAAGGCGCTTCCGTGGGCTTCGAAATTTTCCTCGACGACGTGCCCCTGCCGCGCACGCGCGGGCGCGCGCGGCCGCTGCTGAAGCTCTCGCCGTTCCAGCCGGTCGAGCGCGACTTCGCCTTCCTGGTGCCGGCCGATCTGCCGGCCGAGACGCTGTTGCGCGCCGCGCGCGGCGTTGACAAGAAGCTCATCGCTGACGTGCGGCTCTTCGACGTCTATACCGGCGCCGGCGTCGATCCCGGCTGGAAGTCGCTCGCCGTCACCATCGTCCTCCAGCCCGAGGACGCGACCTTGACCGACGCGGCGCTCGAAGGTTTTTCGAAGCGCCTCGTCGCGGCAATCGAGAAAGCGACCGGCGGCAAGCTGCGCGGGTAAAGGCGGGGCGGCACGCGCGCGCCGCCCCGGCGTCGGATTAAAGCGCTTCGCCGACGAGCTTGTTGAATTCCGCGGCCGTGAAGGCGCGCGCCGTCGTCGTTCTGACATTGCCCTGCGAGGAAGCGGTAATGGCGACCTTGGTCATCGCCTCGCCGTTCGGCATGTCGGCCACGAACACGACGTTGTGTTGCCCGGTCGTGATATAGGCGCTGACGAGCTTGCCGCCGTTCTTCTCGACCAGGCTCTTCATCGCCTCGGCCCGCTTCGGGGCATCCTTGAGGGTCCGCGCCCCCTGGTCGGTCCAATTGAGGAAACACATGAATGTCGGCATGAGCCTCTCCCTGCTGACAGATTGTCGGGATCCCGCACATACCGGCGAAACTGCCGCATGTCGGGCAGTTTCTTCTTGGCCATTCGGCGACCGTGAGGTTACGCCCGGATCGTTGCCGATTGAAGTCCGCCGTCGCCGGAGCTACATATCCCATGTGTACGCAAAAGCCGAACGCACGGGGCGGGGTGGCGCGGGCCCCGCTGTTACCGAATGAAGGGATTTATCACTTTTACTGAACGAGGCTAGGGTCGCTAGATTGGTGCGCGCGAATGCCGCGCCCCCAAATTTAGGTTGCCTCGACTCGAAATCACCGCATAGGATCATCAAACGCCGACATACCAACCGGCGCTTTGGCTCGCCGGTTCGCGCATTTGCCCTAGACGCTGACTATGCGCTCAGAGCATACTCTGGGGCTATGCCTATTGCCCCATTTCCAGATCGCCATCGTCCTGATATGCCCGCCGATCCGCGGGCGCACAAAATCGTCGATGCGATGCGCTCGCTTCTAGACACGCTATCGCCCGAACAACGGGAATGGGCGCTGCGGGAGCTATCCGCCGCCTCAATCCCAACGCCGCGGGCGGGCGAGGTACTGGGTACAATCGCGCGACTGATACCGCGGGACAAACAATTCACCGTCGCCGAGGTCAAAGCGCGAGTTGCCGCGGAGGGCGTAACGGCGACGGGAAAAGCGATTCACAACGCTTTGGGGTATTTAACGCGGCGCAAATATCTGCGACGCATCGGGTACGGTCACTATCTCGTTGCGGACGGCGCGGGCGGGACGATTGTCGTTGTCGATGACAACGATATTCCGGGCATTGGCCCGCAAGAATGCTGCGAGGACTGACAAAAGAATGAAGCGCCGACCGACGGCTAATCGGCGACGCTTCGAGCGATGGCGGGACTGGCATCCCGCCTACAGAGAGCCGATCAGGGGATCGGCTGAACTTCCGGTGCCAACCGGCCTCAACTGGGGGAGGATTAGTCCCCGGTAAGGAGGTTACGACGGTGCTTCGGTACCGTCTGCGGCTGGGGCGGGTCTTCCCCCACCCAAGCCGCCTCCTCTTGTTGGAGAGGAGCTAACCGGCGGGGCGGCGAAAGCCGCTCCCGTCCACCCTATGTAGCACTTCGTGCAACAGATTGCAACGAGGAAAGCCTTGATTTGGCTTAACGAATCCGTGCGCCCTTTGTACGGAACTGAAGGTGGTCATGGGAAGAACGCCCCTCGCTCTCTTTCGTGCGGGAAAGAAATCAGGCCCGCAGATGGAGAAAGTTCGCGCCGTTGACGTAATCATATACACGAAGAACGGCATGGATTACGTCGCGGGCTGCTCCGGCGGCGTTTCGACGTTTGAATCCCCGAATCCGAACCTAAATGGGATTTGGTGGGAACTGGCCGCCAACAGCACCTATGACGACACCATACTCCACTTGGTTAAGCGGGCCGAAGACGGGGAAGACGACCATTGGATTTGGGAACCGGAACACGATATGCCACGTTCCCGTTTTGAGGCCGTTCTTGCGTCCCTAAACGGAAAGTTTATTATCGTTCCTTAGCGTCCCCGCTGCTGGACACGCCATGAAGCTCTCTCCAAAGGCTCAACGCTTCGTCGCTGAGGCCGCGCGTGGCCTGAATAACTCCTCAGCTCGCGACCGGTTGCTCGCCTGGGTAGCTCGTGCTCCAGAGCAGGAATTGCCGCCAGAGATCGCTTCAATCACACTCGCAGCTCTTGAAGGATTTGAAGCGTGGATGATGAAGCAGCTTGAGCAGAGTAGATCAGACGAAGACAAACAAGCCGAAATCATAAACGACATCCGTTTCGTCCAGACTCTCGAGCGCGGCATTAAGCGGGATGGTACCAAGACGCCAGCGGTCGCGTGACTCTTCGCCGCCATGTAGGCACCGTCTTGACGGACAACGATTTCACGCCAGAGGAAACTGCCCGTCGCCGCGACGAGGTGATCCGCCGCATGGCGAACACCCCACCGCAGCACCGCTCTACTTCGACTCCTTCTCGAAAAAAGGCAGGAGAAGCTGGCGCTCGTCGTAAGGTTCGCGCCCGCGATAAGTCTCCCACCAAACTCTAGAAGGGGACTTCTTCCCCGGCTTGTCGGCTGTCAGGCAATTGGTATCAGCCGCTTGCCGAAACAACAACTTAATAATTGGCTTCGCGCTGGGCGGGGCCGGGGAGGGATGCCATGAGGGTCGATTACGTCATCGTCGGCGCCGGCACGGCCGGCTGCGTCCTCGCCAACCGGCTCACCGAGGATCCGGGCATCAAGGTGCTGCTGATCGAGGCCGGCGGGCGCGACTGGAACCCGCTGATCCACATCCCGGCCGGCTTCACGCGGCTCCTCGACCATCCGACCGCGAGCTGGCGCTTTCGCGCCGAGCCCGATCCCGGCACCGCCGGCCGCGCCATCCTCTATCCGCGCGGGCGCGGGCTCGGCGGCTCGAGCTCGATCAACGGCCTCATCTATGTGCGCGGCCAGCCCGAGGACTATGACCATTGGGCGCAGCTCGGCAATCGCGGCTGGTCGTGGGACGACATCCTGCCCTACTTCAAGCAGACCGAGAACTGGGAGGGCGAGGCGAACGAGTGGCGCGGCAAGGGCGGGCCGCTCGCGACCTCGTACATGGCCGACATGCCGCCCCTTTGCCGCGCCGTGGTCGCGGCGGGGCAGGAGGTAGGATTGCCGTTCCGCACCGACGTGAACAGCCTGCCGCATGGCGGCATCGGCTATTGCCAGCAGACGCGCGGCGGGAGGAGGCGCGCGTCTGCCGCGCGCGCATATCTGCGCCCGGCGATGAAGCGGCCCAATCTCACCGTCGTGCTGCATGCGCTGGTCCGCGGCGTGTTGTTCGACGGGACCCGCGCCACCGGGCTCGAATACGAGAAGGGCGGGAGAGTCGAGCGCGTCGATGCCGACCGCGAGGTCATTCTCGCGGCGGGCGCGGTCGGCACGCCGCACATCCTGCAGCTCTCGGGCGTCGGCGATCCCGAGCATCTGGCGCGGATCGGCGTGCCGGTGCGCCACGCGCTCCCCGGCGTCGGCCAGAATCTGCAGGACCATTACATCGTGCGCATGACGCACCGCGTGACCGGCCTGCCCACCGTCAACGAGCGCTCGCGCGGCCTGCCGCTTGCCGGCGAAGTGCTGCGCTATCTCGTCAAGGGCGACGGCATGCTGACCTACAGCGCCTCGCTCGTCGCGGCCTCGGTCAAGGTGCTGGAGGAGTTGGGCACGCCCGACGTGCAGTGCTCGTTCGCGCCCGGCAGTTTTCAGGAGGCGCAGCTCGGCGCGTTCGAGACCGAGCCCGGCGTCACCGGCGGCATGTGGCAGATGCGGCCGCTCTCGCGCGGCTATGTCCTGGCGAAATCGAAGAATCCGGCCGAGGCGCCGGCGATCAATCCGCGCTATCTGAGCCACCCGACCGATTGCCGCGCCGTCGCCGGCGGGCTCAATTTCCTGCGCCGCCTCTTTGCCGCGCCCGCGATCGCGCAACATCTGGGTGCCGAGATCTTGCCGGGCCGCGACGTGCGGAGCGACGACGAGCTCGTGGATTACGCGCGCCGCAACGGCTCGACCGTCTATCACGCGACCTGCACCTGCAAGATGGGCACCGACGCGATGGCGGTGGTCGACGATCAGCTGCGCGTGCGCGGGCTCGAGCGCCTGCGCGTGATCGACGCCTCGATCATGCCGGCCGTGACCTCGACCAATACGAACGCGCCGACCTTCATGATCGCCGAGAAGGGAGCAGCCATGGTCCGCGCCGCGGCGCGGGCCTAGAGCGGGATTGAATTAGGCGGGACCATATCCGGAGTTGCTGAAGTAGTTTGAGCATTCTTGCGGCGTGAAGCTGCCGAGAAGCTGTCCGATGGCTTCGGTCACGGCGTCGAAGCTTCGCGCGGCGGTTTTGCGCAGCAAGTGTTTGAGCTTGGCGAAGAGCTGTTCGATGGGGTTGAGGTCGGGCGAGTATTTCGGCAGGAGGATGAGCTTGGCGCCGACGGCACGGATGGCGTGACGGACGGCGCGTCCCTTGTGGCTGCCGAGATTGTCCATGATGACGATGTCGCCCGGTCTCAGGGTCGGGACGAGAACCTTCTCGACATAGGTCCGGAAGGTCTGGCCGTTGATCGGGGCATCGAGCAGCCAGGGCGCGTCGATACGATCGTGCCGCAGCGCGGCCAGGAAGGTCATGGTCTTCCAGCGCGCCTGCGGCACCTTGGCGCGCAGCCGCCGGCCGCGCGGTCCCCATCCCCGGAGCGGGGCCATGTTGTCCTTGGTCCAGGTCTCATCGATGAAGACCAGGCGCGCCGGTTCAATCCGCCTCTGACGCGCTTTCCACTGCGCTCGCCGTCTCGCCACGTCGGGGCGATCCTGTTCGCTGGCGAGCACGGTTTTTTTTGAAGCTCAACTCCTCGGCGTGAACGAACGTCCAGACCGCGGTGTAATCGGCCTTGAGGCCGCGCCCGGCGAGTTCGCGGACAAGCCCGCGCAAAGTGAAATCGCGCTCGCGAATGCGCTCGCGCAGCCAAACCTCATGCTCGTCCCGGATCGCCTTCGGCTTGTGCCCGCCCATCTGTCCCGGCACCACGCTCCCCGTCTCCCGGAAGCGCCGCACCCAGGCGATCGCCGTGCTCACGCCAACCCCGAACCGCGACGCCGCTTCATGCCGCGACAGCCCCTCGTTCTCGACCGCCGCAACAACCCGCTCGCGAAGATCCATCGAATAAGGTTTTGCCATTCATGCCGGCCCCCTTCGCCCAGCCAGCATGTTGAATCAGAAACGCCCCCGATTTCGGGAATCCCCAATCAACTCCGGCCAAAACAATCCCGCTCTAGAAGCCTACCACTTGCAGACGAGGCCCTCGGCGAAAGCCTCGCGCCAGGTGCTGCCGGGCGGCACGACGCCGTCATAGGGCCGGACGCCGCGATGGGTCGCGGGATCGGTGCCGGGCGCGGGCTCGCCCTTTTCCACCGCAATCATCGCCTCGAGCAGCACGTTCCTCAGCGTGACGATCGCGCGGTCGGTCGAGCCCAGATATTCCTCGCTGCGGTCGACGATCGGCCCCATCCCTTCCTGGAGCGCGAAATCCTGCGTGTTGATGCCGTCGATGCCGGTGAAGGTCTGCGTCTTCTGCACGCGCCGGTCGATCAGGTAGTCGTTCGACAGGTTGCGCTTCAGCTTGAACGTGCCGGGGATGAGGTCGTCCTTGCCGCGGCCCGAGCTGTGCTCGAACGCCTCGCTCATCTCCGCGCTGATCGAGACGGCGGGATCGGCGCTGTAGCCCCAGTTGTAGACGTTGGTCTGCTCGTCATCGATCGGGACCCAGAGGTGCCCGTCGAGCTTCGGCACGTCGTTGCCGCGCCCGATGCCGCGCAAGCCGCCGCGCATCTGCTGGTACGGCAGCACGTAATGATAGAGCCGGACATAGTGCCCGTCCTCGCCCGCCTTGCGCGTCGAGACGTAGTAATAGCCATAGTCGGTCCGCACCACGTCGAGCCGCGGCGCGCGGTCGCGCTGGCGCAGCTGCGAGGTGTCGCCGAGCTTCATGTTGTGCAGGTATGAGGAGTGCGCCGTGTCGAGCCCGCCTTCGAGCGCCTGGAGATAATTGCACGCCTCATAGGTCTTCGAGACGTAGCGGTGCGTGTCGGGCGCGCGCATCCATTCGTAATCGGGCGGCCCCGGCATGTCCTCCTTGGGCCCGAGATAGGCCCACACGATCCCCGCCTTCTCGAACGTGGGATATGCCGCGACCCTCGCCTCGGCCTTCATCGGGCTTGCCGCGGGCTCCGACGGCAGGTCGACGCACGCGCCGGCGACATCGAATTTCCAGCCGTGATAGACGCAGCGCAGCCCGTGCTCCTCGTTCCGCCCGAAGAACAAGGGCGCCCGGCGGTGCGGGCAAAAGGCCGCGACCAGCCCGATCTGCCCGCCGGTATCGCGGAACGCGACCAAATCCTCGCCGAGCAGGCGCACGCGCACCGGCGCGCCGTCCTTCTCGGGAAGCTCGCTCGAAAGGCAGGCCGGCTGCCAATAGCGGCGGAAGAGTTCGCCCGCGGGCGTGCCGCGGCTCACCCGGACGAGACGTTCGTTGTCTGCGCGCGAAATCATTTGCATATCCTAGGCCCGCCCGGCGACGGACGGCAAGAGTGTCAAGGCTCGATCGCCGCCCGCGCGCGCTGTACGAGCGGGTCCGGCAGTGCGGCAAGCCGCCGCACCAGCGCGCCCAGCTCCTCGCCCGACACGGGCGCGATCGCGATGCCGAGCTTTTGCGCGTCGGCGCGGAAATCGCTGTCCGCCATGGTCGCCGCATAGGCCGCGCGCAGCGCCGCGACGCGCTCGGCCGGCACTTTCGGCCCGGCGGCGGTCGGCTTCCCCACGACATAGGGCGAGGAGAACAGATCGAGCAACTTCCGGTCGTCGTCGTTCGCGGCGAGGTCGGTCAGGAGCGGCACCCCCGCCAGATCGTCGGCCTTGTTGCCGATCTGCAGCAGGATGCGGATCGAGCCGGATTTCCACCACTGATATTCGAGCCCCTCGGTGTACCAGGTGTCGCCGGCGATGCCGTCCACCTCGCCGCGTTCCATGGCGTTCTGCGCCGCGGCGAACCCGTCATAGCCCAGCACCACGCGGAATTTGGTGCCGAGCACGTGATTCATGAGGCGGGGATAGAGCGCGCCCGCGGCCAGGGGGCTCGGCGCCCCCATCACCGTTTCGACGCGCTTGGCATCGTCGATGGTCTTGGCCGCCGCGCGCGCGGAGACGACGACGTTGCCGGTCTCGCGCGTCATGTTGCCGATCCAGTTGAGCGCGGCCGGATCGACATCGACGGTGAGCCGCCCCAGTGCCTTGGCGAGCGGCAGAGAATTGTGCAAATTCGCGATCACCGTTCCGTCCTGCGGCGCGCGGTTGGCGAGGTAGTTGGCGGCAAGCATGCCGGTCGCGCCCGGCATGTTCTCGACCACGATCGAGGGATGCCCCGGAATATGCTCCGCCAGATGCCGCGCCAGAAGCCGCGCGTTGGTGTCGTACGGCCCGCCGGGCGGCGTCGCCACGATCAGCGTCACCTGCTTGCCGGCATAGAAATCCGCCACCGGATCGGCCGCCGCGGCAGCGCTCGCCAGAACGAGCGCGGCGCTCAACAGGTAGCGGATGCGCATTGCCGCTTAGCGTCCGCGCCCGACGATGGTGTCGACGAGCGCAGGCCGGCCCGCCTTGACCTCGGCGATGGCGCGGGCAAGCGCGGCTTGGACATCGGCTGGGCGCTCGACCGGGCCTTCGGACCACCAGCCCATGCCGCGGGCGATCGTCGCGAAATCGGGCGGCGGATCGACGATGTCCTGGCCGACATGGGCGCGCTCAATGGGCGTGCCGCGATGCTCGGCGACGTGGATCTGGTGCTCCCAGTCGTTCAGATAGGCGCGGTTGTTGTACATCACCACCAGCATCGGGATGCGATAGCGCGCCGCGGTCCAGAGCGCGCCGGTATCGAACAGGAGATCGCCGTCGGGCTGCAGATCGACGACGAGCCGCCCCTTGTCCTTGTGCGCGAGCGCCACGCCCAGCGACATGCCGATCTGCGTGCCGGTGCCGAGATAGCGGCCGGGATGGCGATAGGGCCGGTCGAAATCCCAGAGTTTGCGCGCCCAGTCCTGGAGCGTGCCGGCGGTGAGAACCCAGTCCTCGTGCCGGATCGCCTGCCACACCTCGTGCGCAAGCCGCGCCGGCGTCATCGGTGTGGCGTCCCAGTTGCGCCGCGCATCCTCCTCGAAGCGCGCGCGCATCGCCTCGTGCATTGCCTCGACGTGTCGTGCGCGCTCGGCGATGCGCTCCCCGAGCGCGCCGTCGTGCGCGATCCGCTCGCGGCAGATGCGCGTCAAATCCGGGATGGCGAGCGCGGTGTCGGCAAGGATGCGCAGGCTGCATTCGGGGATGCGCTGGTAATCCATCGACCATTTGCTGACGCCGATATCGCCGAAGCCCAGCTCGATCCACTCGCACGTGGGCGCAAAGAGCGGCTTCTTCTCGCGCTCGGCGCCCCGCACGCGCGCGTGCGTCGGCTTCTCCCAGTCGCGCAGGTCGAGGCCGAGAATGAGGTCGGCCTCGCGGATCGCGGCCGGCTCGAAGCTCAGATCGAGCGGATGGCGATTGGGGAAATTGAGCCGCCCGTTCACGTCGTGGACGGCGGCGCCCACCGTCTCGGCAAGCTCGACCATGTCGGCAAAGCCGTTCTCCGCGCGCCCGACATATTCCGGCATCAGCACGGGAAAGCGCGCAGCGAGCAGCCGCTGGGCGCAGTCCTCGAGCGCGGTGGGATCGGCCGCGATCGGCGTCGGCACCACGGGGCCCGAAGGCATCGGCACCGAAGCCTCGAGCGGCGCCTCCTGCAGCCAGGCGTCGTAGCACATGTAGATCGGGCCCTGCGGCTCGCTCATCATGATGGAATATGCCCGCGCGAAGCTGTCGGGCACGCCCTCGATGCTGGCCGGCTGATAGTCCCATTTGACGAAATTGCGCACCGCCTCGCCCTGGACGTTGGCGGTGTGGATCCAGTCGATGAAGGGGCGGCGCTTGCCTTCGTTCATCGGCCCGGTGGCGCCGATGACGAAGATCGGCACGCGGTCGATATAGGCGTAATAGATGCCCATCGTCGCGTGCAGCAGGCCCACGACATCGTGCGCGATCGCCACCATCGGCCGCCCGGTCGCCTTGGCATAGCCGTGCGCGATCTGCACCGCGATCTTCTCGTGCTGGCACAGCAGCATCGGCGGCTCGTTGCCGTTGTGATTGACCAGCGAATCGTGCAAGCCCCGATATGACGCCCCGGGATTGAGCGCGATATAGGGAAAGCCGAAGCGCCGGATGAGATCGGCGATCACGTCGGACTGGAATCCGGCGCGGTTCTGGCCCTCGCGATCGTGCTCTTCCATCAGCGCGCCTCCTTGGTGAGCGCGTCGGCGCGCGCGACCGTCTCCGGCGGATAGGCCAGGATGCGCTTGATGAGCGCTGCCATCTCCTCGCCGGTCATGGGATCGATCTCGATGTTGAGTTTCTGCGCCTCGGCAAGGAAATCCGCGTCCTTCATGGTGGCGTCGAACGCGCGCCGCAGCGCCTGGAGCCGGTCGGCCGGCACGTCGGGCGGCGCGATGAACGGCCAGGCGAAGCTCTGCGGCGCGAAGATGAGGTCGAGCGCCTGGCGGTCCTGCTCGGTCTTGGCATAGTCGAGGATGATCGGCGTGTCCGGCAGGTCCGGCGCCTTCTTGAGGCCCTGCTGCAGGACGATGTTGATCTTGTGCCCGTCGAGCCACGGCCGCGCCCGGCTCTTGATGCTGCCCCAGGACCAGCCGAAGCGGCCGTCGACCTCGCCCTTCTCCATGGCGTTGGTGACGTTGTTGCCGCCGGGATAGCCCAGCACGAGCGCGATCTTGGCACCCGTCAGGTTCTTCGCCAGAAGCGCGAACCGCCCGGTGTCGTCCAAAAGGCCGGTCGCGCCGAACGTGGCCTTGGTCTCGAGCAGGTCGGCAAAAGTCTTGATCGGCGTCGTGTACCACGTCACCGCGACCGAGACCTCGCTGCTGGTGGCGCCGATCGGGTTCAAGCGCAGCGGGTCGTATTTGCGCGAGGCTGGATTGAACAGCGGGTCGATCGGATAGGAGCGCGCCACCATGCCGATGACCGAGCCGTCGTGCGGCGCGGTGGTGTAGAGATGGAGGATCGCGGTGATGCTGCCGGCGCCGGGACTGTTCTCGACGACGATGGTGGGCTTGCCCGGAATCTGATCGCCCAGATGGCGCGCCAGAAGGCGCGCGGTTATGTCGTAAAGCCCGCCCGGCGAATAGCCGACGATGAGCTGTACGTCCTTGCCCTTGTAGAACGATGCGACGCTGTCGTCGGCTTTGGCGGCTGCCGGGAGAAGCGCGGCGAGGCCTAAGAACACTATCGCGGCCAATCCGTGCGTCCTTCGACTGCGCCCCTTCGGGGCTCCGCTCAGGATGAGGAAATTTTTGCGTATCATCGACAGACCTCCCTCATCCTGAGCGAAGCGTCCTGAGCCTGGCGACGGACGCGAAGTCGAAGGACGCACCTTTCTATATCCGCAAGAATTCGCGCGCGTTGCCGTAGAGGATCTTGTCCTTCTGCTTGGCGCTGATGTCGGTGCGCCCCTTCAGCTCGTGCACCGTGCCGGGATATTCCGAATCGAAATGCGGATAGTCCGACGCCATGAGCACGCGGTCCTCGCTGAACTCCGCCAGCGCATGCGCCAGCAGCCGCTCGTCCGCCTCGCATGTCACATAGCAGTTGCGCTTGCAGTATTCGGACGGCATCCGCGTCACCTTGGGCGCGAAGCCGTGCACCATGCGCTTGTAGTCGTCGTCCATGCGGTGCATCCAGTAGAGGATCCACTCGGCGCTGCATTCGAAGAAGGCGACGCGCAAGCCCGGGAAGCGCTCGAAGATGCCGCCGGTCACGAGCGCGATGAGGCCGGCCGTGCAGTTGAACGGGCGGCCCAGCACGTGCATCGCAAAGAAATTGTCGAAGCGGTTGATGAGTTCGCCGAAACTCGCCGGATGCAGCATCAGCGGCACGCCGAGCTTCTCGGCTTCCGCATAGAACGGATAGAACACTTCGCTGTCGATGGTGTGGCGGTGCGTATAGGGCGTGCAGTGGATCGTCTTGTAGCCAAGCACCTCGACGCAGCGCTTCAATTCGCCGACCATGCCCTCGGGATGGCCCCATGGCACGATGCCCACGGGCCAGAGCCGCTCCTCGTGCCCCTGCACGAGCCGCTTCGCCCAGTCGTTAAAGGCGCGGCACAGCGCCGTCCCCAGCGCGCCCTCGGTATAGGTCGGGATGCTGAGCTGGGTCGGGAACAGGAACTGGTAGTCGATCCCCTCGGCATCGTTGTCGGCAAGGCGGCGCTTCATGTCGTAGCCGCCGACCTGGCGGCGCGCGATGTCGCCGCCGTTCCAGTTGGCGGACACGTCATAGACGACGTTGTGGTCGAAATGCTCGCTCGCTTCGCGCGGCCAGGGATGGAAATTGTGCCGGAATTTTGCGCGCACGTTCACGTCGTTGTTGAGACGCACCGGCGTCTCCGCGGCGAACGCGCCCTCGAGCTTATAGACTTCGTCGAGGAAATATTCCTCGCGCAAATGCGAATCCATGTCGAATACGGGCATCGCGTCCTCCCCTGGCTCTTTGCCGCCAGCATAGCACGTCCGGTCACACGCTCGGGATCGCCTTCAGGGCCGGCAGGAGCGTGCCGATGAGGCTCGGCGGCCATGGGATCGCGAGCAGCCGGTCGAACAGGCCGTAGATGAACAAGGTCATCGCCGCCGCCATCGGCACCGTCACCGACCAGCGCTCGCGCCCCTCGAGCCGCATATAGGAAACGATGAAGATCGGCACGGTCGGGATGAGGCCGAGCGTCGCCATCGAGGCGAGGAATGCGGCGATCCAGCCGAAGAACATCCCGCCGCGGGCGAATTTTTGCGCGGTCGGCAGATGCGCGACGTGGGACGCGATGTCCATGTGGATCGCCCCGCCCTTCGCCGCTTGCGCCGCCTCGCCGCGCTGGAACAGCTCGGAGCAGGCCGCCAGCAGGCCGAACGCCAATGCCAGGCCGCCGACGATGACCGGCACGATCTTGGCTTGCGTCTCCCACGATGCCGTCTCGGCCAGCATGGCCGCGAACAGCAGCACGAGCGCCGCCGGGAACAGCGCGCGCGGCGTGAGCTTCGGGCGTGCGAGGCCCGTCAGCGTCGCGGTCCAGCCGTACTTGCGCAGGTCGCTGACGACGGGGCGCAACAGGCTTGCGAGCGTCAGCGCGAACAACACGATGACGGCCGGCCGCAGCATCCAGTGCGTGCCGTAGCGTTGGATCGAGATGAAGAGATAGCGCTCCAGCACCTTGCCGAGGATGAAGCCCAGGACGAGCGGCGGGCGCGGCCAGCGCAGATGCTTCATGCCCCAGCCAAAAAGCCCGAAGAACAGGAGCGAGTAGAGATCGCCCCATTGCCGCGTGCCCTCGAACGCGCCGATATAGATGAGGCTCAGCACGACGGGCAGGATGAGCGTGTGCCGGAGCGTCGCGAGCCGAGCGAGCTGCCCGCTGAACAGGAAGCACAGGCCCGAGCCCAGGATGTTGGCGATCGCGATGCTCCACACCATCGCGTAGGTCACGTCGAGATGCTTGCCCAGCATTTCCGGGCCGGGCACGAGGCCATGCATCAGAAACGCGCCCAGCAGGATCGCCATGCCGGCGCTCGCCGGGACGCCGAAAGCCACGGTCGGGACGAGCGCGCCGCCTTCGCGCGCGTTGGTGGCGCTCTCGGCGGCGATGACGCCCCGGATGTCGCCCTTGCCGAAGGTTTCGCGCGCGCCCTTCTCGGTCTTGAGCGCGTGGCCGTAGGAGAGCCAGTCGATGACCGAGGCGCCGATGCCGGGAATGGCGCCGGCCGCCGCGCCCAGCCACGCGCAGCGCAGGATCAGGAACCAGTTCCGGAAGCAGTCATTGACGCCCATCAGCATGCCGGTCTTGGTGTCGAGCCGGGCTTTTCCCGTAACGACCGGCCTGCGCGCGATGGCGAGATCGCACAATTCCGGCAGCGCGAAAATGCCGAGCGTCAGCGGCACCAGCGGCAGCCCGTCGTAAAGATAAAGACTGTCGAGCGTCCAGCGCGGCGTGCCGGTCTGCGGATCGGTGCCGATCATCGACAGCATGACGCCGAAGCACGCGCCCGTGAGGCCGCGGAGCGGCGCGTTGCCCGACAGCACCGCCACCATCGACATGCCGAAGACGGCAAGCGCCAAAAGCTCGGGCGAGCCGATCCGCAGCATTATGGGCCGCAGCACCGGCAGGCTGATGCCCAACAGCGCCGCACCGAAAAGGCCGCCTATGAGCGCCGCCATGTAGGAGGCGCCGAGCGCGCGGCCGGCAAAACCCTGCTGCGTCAGCGGATAGCCGTCGAGCGTCGTCGCCGCCGAGGCGGCATGTCCCGGCACGCCGAACAGGATCGCGGTGATCGGGTCCGCCGTCGTGGTCGAGGCGCCGAGCCCCAGAAGCAGCGCGAAGGCGGTCGGCGGGTCGAGGCTGTAGGTGAACGGCAGCAGCAGCGCCGTCCCCGCGACGCCGCCGATCCCCGGCAATATGCCAAGCCCCAGCCCCATGCACACGCCGGCGAAGAGAAAGAGCAGCCGGTGCGGAACCATGATGATGAGGAGCGCGTGCCAGGCCGCGTCCAGAACCGTGGCATCCATGGCGCGGATGCTATGCCGGCCGCGGCGGGGGGACAATGCGATCGCTCGCTCTCCGCCCCTCGGGGGCGGAGAGGGACTTCCGGCCTCATGCTCGATCACATATCATTCGCCCGGAACCGAACGGGCGCGCCATGGAAACAGCACTAGCCGTCAAGGTCACGCCGCTTTCGCCGGCCTGCGGCGCCATGATCGAGGGAGTCGATCTCGCCGAGGATTTGTCCGACGCGACGATATCCGCGATCAAGGACGCCTGGGCCAAGCACCTCGTCCTGGTGTTCCGCGATCAGACGATCACGCAGGAGCAGCAGCTTCGCTTTGCCGCGCGCTTCGGCGAATTGGGCGAGCGCAAGACGGCGCAGGCGCCCGAAGAGCTGCGCTCGCGCGCCGAGGGCGTGCTGCAGGACGACAACCGCGTCATGCTCGTCTCCAACATGAAAATCGACGGCAAGCCGGTCGGCGCCTTCGGCGACGGCGAGATGTGGTTCCACATCGATTCAGGCTATTCGGCGCGGCCTTACAAATACACGTTCCTCTACGCGGTCGCGCTGCCCTCGACCGGCGGCAACACGCGCTTTGCCAACATGTACAAGGCTTATGACGCCGTGCCGCCGGACCTGAAGGCGAAGCTCGCGGGTCGCAAGGCGCTCCACATCCACGAATACAAGCGCACGTCCAAGGTCGATGTGCCGGCCGACCTTTCCCAGTCGCTCCATTATTTCCACCCGGTCTTCACCACCCACCCCGACACCGGCCGCAAAACGCTGTTCGCCGACCGGCTGATGACCGCGCGGATCGAAGGCGTGAGCGCGGCCGAAAGCGGCGCCATCCTCGAGCAGCTTTATGCGCTCGGCGAGAATCCTGACTTCATCTTCGAGCATGTCTGGCGCCTCGGCGACGTGGTGATGTGGGACAATCGCTGCACGATCCACGCGCGCACCTGGTTCCCGCCCGAGGAAAACCGCCTGCTGCGCCGCTGCACCGTCGCGGGCGGGCCGATCGCGGAATGATTGCCGCGTTCGAGCGCTTCATCGCGGATTTGCGCGCGCTGTGGTCGCGCGAGCCCGACATGGGTCGCCGCATGGAATTGGCGAAGCCGCTTTTGCAGCGCCTCGTCCTCGATCCCGAGCTCACGGCCGCCTCGGCGCGCTGGCCCTCGACCGAGGGACGGAAAAATCTGCTGCTGCATGTCGATGACGAGCACGGCTTCGTGGTGAACGCCGTGGTGCGCGAGCCGGGCCGGATCGGCGGCGTGCACGATCACGCCCATGCCTGGGTGCTCTACGCGCTCCTCGACGGCAGCGAGAGCCTCGAGCGCTACGACCGGCTCGACGACGGCAGCCGCCCGGGCTTTGCCGAGCTGCGCCTCGCCTCGGTCACGCGGGGCACGCGCGGCAAGGTCGATCTCGTGCCGCCGTTCGCGATCCATGCCGAGCAGGGCGGCCCCGCGCGCTCGGTCGCCATCATCCTGCGCAGCCAGCGTCTCGGCGAGGGCACGGTGCTGCAGCACGCCTACGATGCCGCGGCGAAAACGGTGAACGAGCGCTTCGGGCCGACGCAAATCCCCTATGACATTTCCGCCGGCGCGTGACATGGCGCTGGCGCTTGGACCGCTTGCCACGACCAGCATCGGCAGCTTCCCGCGGCCCTCGTGGCTGGCCGAGACGAACCGCGGCCACGCGCGCTTTCGCCTTTCCGGCGCCGCGCTCGAGGAGGCAAAGGACGACGCGACCATCGTCAGCCTCCGCGAGCAGGAGGAGCTTGGCCTCGACATCCTGACCGACGGCGAGCAGCGCCGCGAACGGTTCGTCTATCACGCCATGCTCACCTGGGACGGCATCGACCTGGTCAATACCGCGACCAAGACCTCGTTTCGCGGCCGGGAAAATTACCCGCAGATGCTGCCGCGCGTCGTCGGCCCGTTGCGCCGGCGCGATCCTGCGTGCGTCGCCGACGTGCATTTCGCCAAGGCGCATACGAGCCGGCCGGTGAAGCTCGCGGTGGCGGGGCCGCTCACCATCGCGGACAGCACCGTCGATCAGTTCTATGGCGACGAAGCGGCGCTCGTCATGGACGCGGCCGCGGCGCTCAACGCCGAGCTGCGCGATCTTCAAGCAGCCGGCTGCGACATGCTGCAAATCGACGAGCCGGCGATGACGCGCTACCACGACAAGGTATTGGCCTTCGGCGCCCGCGCGCTCGACCGCTGCCTCGACGGCATTACCGTGCCGACCGTGGTCCATCTCTGCTACGGCTATCCGGGCGGCCTCGGTCTCCAGCATCACATCGCATATCCAAGGCTGCTCGACGCGCTCATGGAGACAAGGATCGGCGGCGTCTCGGTCGAATTCGGACGAAGCGATTTCGATCCGGCGGTGCTGGCGCCGTGCCGCGACCGGCTCATCCTCTATGGCTGCGTCGATCCCGGCGCTGCGCCGGCGCCCAGCGTCGATGCGGTGAAGCGCCGCGTCGCGGCCCTGCTCGACCGCGTCGCGATCGATCCGAGGCGCGTGCTGCTCACGCCCGATTGCGGCCTCATGACGATCGGCCGCGAGCTCGCGCGCGCCAAGATCGGGGCGATGGTCGAAGCTGCGAAAGAATTGCGGCGCGGGCTCTAGCGCGCCGTCTCGGGGGAGGACGAAATGAGGTTCTGGCTGCGCATTGCGCTTCTCTGTCTCGGGACGGCGGCGATCGTGGCGCCCGCGCGAGCGGAAGATTTCTACAAGGGCAAGACGCTCACCGTCCTGGTCGGGTTCTCGGCGGGCGGCGGCTTCGACATCAATGCGCGCCTTCTGGCCCGCCATATCGGCCGCTACATCCCCGGCAATCCCGATGTCGTCGTCGTCAATATGCCGGGCGCCGGCAGCCTCACCGCGATCGTGCGTCTCGATGCCGATATGGCGAAGGACGGCACCGTGATCGACACCTTCAATTTCGGGCGCATCGGCGATTCGCTGCTGCAGCCGGACAAGACCAAGATCGACTTTCGCAACTACGCCTGGATCGGCAGCATCAGCGACGATCTCACCGCGTGCTACATCTGGCGCGACAAGGGGCCGAAAACCATCGCCGATATGAAAGCGGCCGGCCATTATTATTTCGGCCTCGCCGGCGTCGGCACGTCGGAAGACCTCAACACCAAGATCCTGAAGAACATTTTCGGCGTCAACATCGACCAGGTCGCGGGCTATCCCGGCAGCGCCGAAATCCGCGTCGCGATCGAGCGCGGCGAGCTCGACGGCGATTGCGGCGCGTGGAGCAGCATTCCCGAGGATTGGACCAAGAGCCCCAAATTCCATCTCGTGTCGCGCTCGGGCGCCGTGCCGCCGCCCGACATGCCGGCGAGCGTGCCCTACACCGTCGAGATGGCGCCCAACGACGCGGCGCGAAAGATCGTCCGCCTGCTTCTTGCCGACAGCGAAGTCGGGCGCCCCTTCATCGCCTCGCGCGCCGTGCCGAAGGATCGCATCGCAATCCTGCGCAAGGCGTTCGATGAAGCGGTGAAGGACAAGGATTTTCTCGCCGAGGCCAAGAAACTCCGGCTTCCGGTCTCGCCGAAGTCGGGCGCGGAGGCGGCGAAGGTCATAGCCGGCATCTACGGTGCGCCCGCCGACACGGTCGAAGCCGCGCGCAAGATCGTCGCGCAATAGCTCATCGCTGCCACGCGCCGATGGCGGGGCGCGGCAGGCCCAAAGTGTCGCGCAAGGTCGCGCCTTCGTAGTCCATGTGAAAAAGGCCGCGGCGCTGCAGTTCCGGCACGACGAAGCGCACGAAATCCTCATAAGCGCCCGGCACGTGCGTCGCGCCCACCACGAACCCGTCGCAGGCGCGCGCCGCGAAATATTCTTCGAGCCGGTCGGCGACCTCCTTCGGCCCGCCGACGATCGCCCCCGCGACCCGGCCGCGGTTGTTGAAGCGGATGAAGTCGCGCACCGTCGGGTTCTTCTTGCCGCTCGCGCGCACCACCCCGTCGCGGATCGAAAGAAGGCCGGAAAAGCCCGCGAGCTCCGCGTCCGACAGCGGCTCGTCCATGCCTTTTTCGGCGAAGTCGAAATTCAGCCCCTCGGACAGAAGCGCGAGCGCGTCGATCTCGAGCGGGAGCGTCTCGAGGAACGCCATCTTGTCCTCCGCCGCCGCCTTGGTCTCGGCCGCGACGGTGGTGAGCGAAAGACAGATCGACATCGCCTCCGGATCGCGGCCGGCGCGCGCCGCTTCGCTTTTGAGCGCCGCGTAGGATTCCTTGCCGTGCTCGAGGCTGGTGGACGAGGCGAAGATCACCTCGCCCCAGCGCCCGGCGAAGCGCCGGCCGCGGCCGCTCGCTCCCGCCTGGATGATGACCGGGTGGCCTTGCGGCGTGCGCGGCACGGTGAAGGGGCCGCGCGAGCGGAAATATTCGCCCGTGTGATCGAGGCGGCGCACTTTCGCGGGATCGGCGAAGCGGCCGCTTGTCTTGTCCAATGCGAGCGCGCCGTCGTCCCACGAATCCCAGTGGCCGAGCACCACTGCCATGAACTCGTCGGCGCGGTCGTAGCGCAGATCGTGCTCCATCACCGCGCCGCGCCCCATGTTCATGGCCTCGCCGTCGTTCAAGGAGGTGACGACGTTCCACGCCGCGCGACCGTTCGTCATCATGTCGATGGTGGCGAAGAGCCGCGCCACGTGGAACGGCTCGTAATATGTGGTCGAGTAGGTCGAGCCGAGGCCGAGCCGCGTGGTCGCCGCGGCCATCGCCATCAGCACCGGGATCGGGTCCATCTTGACGCAGCGGATGCCGTGCTCGACCGCGGGCGCGTGATCGGCGCCGTAGCGGTCCGGCATCGCCAGGCGATCGTCGAAGAAGGCCAGATGGAACTTGCCGCGCTCGAGCACGCGGCCGATCTCCTGGTAATAGCCGGGCGCGCAGAAATCGGTGCGCGATTCGGGATGGCGCCACGAGGCCGGCAAGTTGGTGCAGTTCTGCGCCTGCAGGAATCCGACGAGGATCATCTGCCGCGCCATCGCCGCTCTCACGCCAAGCCGAGCCGGGACGCGAACCCATAGGACTGGGCCAGGCGGCGCAGCTGCGCCCAGGTGCTGTCGTCGATCTCGATGCCGGTGCGGCTGCGCTCCGCTTCGCGCGCGTGCTCGATCTCGCCCGGATAGTAGACGCCGGCGCTGCCCTCGGCCGGCGGCGTATCCTTGAGATAGCGCGCGAATTCGGCGACCTCGGCCTTGAACTCGGCCAGCGGCCGGAATGCCTCGACCTTGAAGACGGCGAGGAAGCAGCCGTCATTGTGCCGCCCCGTCGGCTCGATGCCGAAGCCCAACCCGGTCAGAAGCCCGCACAATATCTCGACCATGGCGCCGAGCCCGCTGCCCTTGTAGCCCTCGCCCCCGCCCAGCGGCAGCAGCGCGCCGCCTTTTCGGAGCTGCGTCGGATCGGTCGTCGTGCGGCCGTCGCGGTCGATGATCCAGCCCGGTGGAATCGCCTGCCCGCGTGCTGCCGCCAGCGTCACCTTGCTGAGCGCCACCGCCGACGTCGCCATGTCGAGATAGAGGGGTGCGTCGAGATCGGACGGCACGGCGATCGCGATGGGATTGGTGCCGAGCCGCGCCTCGCGCCCGCCGAACGGCGCCACGGCTTTCGGCGAGCGGCCGGAATCGGCGGTCAGCAGTCCGATCATGCCGGCCTCGGCCGCCATCAGCGGATAGACCGCGAGCCGCCCGATATGGCTTTGCCGGAACACGGTGCAGGCTGCGACGTTGGCCGTCGCGGCCTTGGCGATGGTGAGCCGCATCGCGCGCTCGGTCACGACATAGCCAAAGCCCCAATTGCCGTTGACGACGGTCGTGGTTGGCGATTCCCGCACGATGGCGAAGGGCGCGCCGGGCACGATCTCGCCGCGCTTCATGCGCTCGATATAGCCGGGGATCTGCAGGATGCCGTGCGAGTCATGCCCGGCGAGATTGGCGGCGGCGCAGCGGCGCGCGACAATTTCCGCCTCGTCCGGCAAGGCGCCGGCGGCAAGCAGAAGCTCTTGGCCGATGCGTTTGAGATCGTCCGCGGCGACGGTCGGCATGGCTCAGACCCCGGCCTGCCGCAGCACCGGAATCACATGGCGCGCGTAAAGCTCGAAGGTCGCCATGCGCTTTTCCGGCGGCGCCGAGCGATCGACCGTGCTGAGGAAGTGGCCGGCGCCGACGCGGCGGCATTGCGCGATGATCTGTTCCGCGACGCGCTCGCCGGTGCCGGCGATGAACTCGTCCTCGCCGACCGAGAAGCCGTGCGTCGGGCCGGGCGCGTCGGGCACGGGCGAGTCCGTGTAGCGCGGATCGTGCGTCAGCGCCTGGCGATAAAGCCGCAAGGCGGTGCGCGCGCTCTCCTCCGCCTCGCCCTGGTCGCGGGCGAGCGTGATGTTGCGGCGGATCGCAAGGTGATCGGGCCCCACCTTCCACCCGACGCGCGCCGCCTCGTCGCGATAGGCGTCGAAAATCTCGCCGATGCGCTCGATCGGATGGAAGCCGGTGCACAGCTTCGAGCCGCGCCGTGCCGCCTTGCGCGCGGATTCGATGCTGACCACCGTCGTCCATTTCGGCGGCGCGGGCTGCTGCAAGGGCCGCGGCTCGATATGCAGATCGTCGAAATTCCAGAATTTGCCGTGATGCGAGATGACGGGGTTCAGGAGCGCCTTGTCGAGAATCTCCTGCGCCTCGGCGTTCCTCGCGTTCGCTTCCTCGATGGACAGGCCGACGCGCTCCATCTCCTGCGGGATGCCGCTCGCCGTGCCGATCTCGAGCCGCCCGCCGGTCAGATGGTCGAGCATGCCGATCTCCTCGACCACGCGCCACGGCTGATAGTACGGCAGCACCACGCCCATGACGCCGAGCCGCATCGTCTTGGTGAGCTTCGCCAAGGTCGCGATGAGCAGATTGGGCGACGGGCTGTAGCCCAATCCGAAATGATGCTCGCTGAAGAAGATGCCCTCGAAACCCCAGCCTTCGGCGCGGCGCCACAGATCGAGGTGCCAGGCGAAATGCTCCGCCGTGACGCGCGGCTCGACCGGCGCGCCGCCGCGTCCGCCCGGCGCCCCAAACAGCTCGAAGATCCACGGCTTTATCATGGCGCCCTTCTTCCCCTGCCCTCGCGATGCAGTATAGCCTCATGCGAGAAAGGGAGGCGATCATGGCAGACGACATCCGCCCGGCCGAGCCGGACAACGGACCGCGCATGCGGCGCTGGGAGATGCAGCGCTGGCTCGTCGACAACATCATCAAGGCGAACGGCATGGAATGGGACCAGCCGCGCCTTGGCGGCCTCTTGGCGGCGCTCGGCCCCGAAGCGGGCGCCGACATCGCGCAGATCCGTGCGCGGGTTCAGAAATATGCCGACATCGCGCCCGCGTTCGAGGCCGCCGCGCGGCGCCGCGAGGGGCGCGCCGCGGCGCACGAGGCTGCGGGCGAGCCGATCCAGGCGCGCGAGAATTACTTCATGGCCGCCAACTACTGGTGCTCGGCGCAGTGGCCGATCCACGAGAACAATGCGACCAACCTTTTCTACAATTCGCGCAAACGCGAGTGTTTCCTGAAATACGCAGGCCTTGCCGAGCACAAGGTCGAAGCCGCGTGGATCCCGCTGCCCTCGCTCAAAGGCAAGGCGCTGCCGGGCTGGCTGCACCTGCCGCCGGGATACGAGCGCGGGCGCATTCCCGTCGTCGTGTCGATCCCCGGCATGGACGGATATAAGGAGCGGTTCGTGCCGCTCTATGGCGACCGCTGGCTCGTGCGCAATGTCGCGGTGCTGACGCTCGAAGGTCCGGGCCAGACCGAATGCCCGGTGCTCGGAATTCCCGTGTCGATGCCGGCCTGGGCCGAGACCGGCACGGCGGTTTACGACTGGCTCGCGGCGCGGCCCGAGATCGATCCCGACCGGGTCGGCATCGTGGGCTCGAGCTTCGGCACGCTGTTCTCGACGGTGGCATTCGCCAACGAGCCGCGCTTCCGCGCCTGCGCCGTCTATTCGACCTGCCTCGAGCCCGGCTGCCGCTCGATCTTCGAGGAAGCCTCGCCCACATATAAGCGCCGCTTCATGTACATGGCGGGCTTCACCGACGAGGACCGGTTCGACGAATTCGCGAAGACGCTGACCTGGGAAGGCCACGCCGAGAAAATCCGCAATCCCTATCTCTGCATCGCCGGCGAATTCGATCCCTACAGCCCGCTCCCGCACACCGAGCGGCTCTTCGGCACGCTAACGGGGCCGCGGCGGCTCGTCGTCTATGGCGGTGCGGCGCACGGCGTCGGCGGGATTCCCTCGGCCAATCTCGGCCCCTATTTCCCGAGCCTCGTCGCCGACTGGATGGTGGCGCGGTTCGAGGGCAAGAAGTTCGCGTCCGAGCGCTGGTTCGTCGATGCGGCCGGCAAGGTGCATGCGAGTTCGCTGGCATGAGCGAAAAACCCCGGGTCGAGTTCACCTATCCGCGGGCGCTGGTGCGCTCGCCCGAGCCGCCGAAAGGCGCCGTGCTCGACGAAAGCGTCTATGTCGCCATGCGCGACGGCGTGCTTCTTGCCGTCGATGTCTATCGCCCGGAGAAGGCGGGGCGCTATCCCGCGCTGCTCTCGCTCTCGCCCTATGCCAAGGACATTCAGCGCAAGCCGCCGCAGTGGAGCCACGCGATCGAATCGGGTGCCACCTCGTTCTACGTGCCCAAGGGCTATGTCCACGTCATAGCCCAAGGGCGCGGCGCGGGTTTGTCGCAGGGCCAATGGCGCTGGTTCGACGAGCACGAGCGCAGCGACGGCTACGACCTCATCGAATGGATCGCGGCACAGCCCTGGTGCACCGGCAATGTCGGCATGATCGGCGATTCCTACTGGAGCTGGAGCCAGTATGCGGCGGCATCGGCGCAGCCGCCGCATCTGCGCTGCATCTGCCAGCAGGACGCCGCCACCGATTTCTATCGCGACGCCTGCTACCAGGGCGGTCTCTACAACGCCGAGTTCATGAACAACTGGACCAACTACCGCACCAACATGCATGCCTGGCCGGGGCCGGTCGAAGGCAAGCTGCCGCCGATGGACCTGCTCTACGAGATCGCGACGCACCCCTATGACGGCGCGTGGTATCGCGAGCGCTCGCCGGCAACGTATCTCGACCGGATCGAGGTTCCGGTCCTGAGCATCTGCCCGCAGGGCGGCGCCATGCATTTCCGCGGCCAGCTCGACGGCTGGACCCGGATCGGCGCGCCGAAGAAGCTCATGGTCGTGCCGCCCACGGGATTCTGGTCGCATGTCCGCTATCTCACCGACCGAGCCTTGAACCGCGTCATGCTGCGCTGGTTCGACCATTGGCTGAAAGGCATCGACACCGGCATCATGGACGAGCCGCCGGTTGCGATCTTCGATTCCGGCACGCGCGCCTGGCGCCATGAGCGCGAGTACCCGCTCGCCCGCACCCAATGGACGAGGATGTATCTCAGCGGCAAATCCTTGAGCCGCGACATGCCCGGAGACGAGCCGCCCGACCGCTACCGCATGCCCGACGCTTACGCTCAGCTCATCGCCGGAAAGCCGGCGCTCGCCTACGAGACGCCGCCCTTCGAGCGCGCCTTGCGTCTCTGGGGTCCGCTCAGCCTGACGCTCTACGCCGCGTCGAGCGAGGTGGATACGGCGTGGTTCGTAAAGCTCGTGGACATCGATCCGAAGGGAGTTGCGCGGCAGTTGAGCCGCGGCATGCTGAAGGCGTCATTCCGCGCGCTCGATCCGGCGCGCTCCAAGCCCGGACAGCCGTTCCACCCGTTCGAGCGCCAGGACCTGCTCGAGCCCGGACGAATCTACGAATTCCAGATCGAGCTCAGGCCCATCTTCCACACGCTGAAGGAAGGCCACCGGCTCCAGCTCCAGATCGCGAGCGAGGACATCCAGTACAGCAACCCGCTGCGCCAGCTCGACGTGCAGCTTCTGCCGTGGCCGGTCGAGAACGCGGTGCATCACGACGCTGCCCATCCCTCGCACCTGCTGCTCCCCGTGGTGCCGGATGCGCCGGAGACGGCACCGGTCGATCCGCCCCTTTCCGAGATCGACTGGCCGCTCGTGCCGGGCTCGTGGATGGCCAACACCGACGGCTGGCCGCTCGAGGGCAACTAGGATTTCGCGGCGAAGCCCGGCGGATCGAACGGATCGATCTCGAGCCAGTTGGTGCCGTGCGGGAAGCGGATGGCGAGCGCGCGGATGCGGCGATAGTCGGCGGCGCCGTCGAGCCCGAACGGCAGCTTGCCGCCCTCGTGCTGGCGCAGCGCCTCGAACAGCATGCGCCGCGCGCGCACGATCACGGCATCGCTGGTGCCGAGATATTCGCGCGTGCGGTCGGCGATCGGCCCCATCGATTCCTCGATGATGAAATCCTCGTACGTGAAATTGCGCATGAGGCCGCTCCAGTGCCCCGCCTTCATCGCGCTCCGGTCCTGGTGCCAGACGTTGGCGGCGCTGCCGCGGTCGGCGGCGTAATCGTCGGAATCGCCGCCCGTGCCCCACAGCATCTGCTGCCGATAGGCGTCGGGCACGGGGCCGAACGGATTCATGTAGTAATACCAGTGCGCGCTCCACTCGTCGTCGATCGGCACCACCACGACGACGAGGCGCGGCTCGCCATGCTCGCCTGGAATGAAGGAATAGTACGGGAACACGACCTCGCGGATGCGCGCATAGACGGTGCCGTCGTCGAGCTCGCGCAGCGCCGCCTCGCGGAAGCCGTAGGGGGTCTCCAAGAATTCGAAGCGCGGGCTCGTGTTGGCGCGCGAGAAGCGCGACAGAGCGTTGTCGCCGCGCCGCGCCTGGCCCGGCCCGATCGAGCTTTTGTGCAGCATGCCGAGATGGGCGCTATCGAGCTGCCCCTCGAAGCCCTGGAGCCAGTTGCCGTGAATGACGGCGCAGCGCACGACCGAATCGGCCGGCGGCGCGTGGAACTCGAAATCGAAAAACCGCGGCGGCGTATTGCGCCGGCCGAGATAGACCCAGACCAACCCGCCCGCCTCGCGCACGGGATAATGCACAACAGGAACGCGGGCGGCGAATTCGGCGCGCCGCTCGGGCGGCTCGGACGGGCAATCGACGACCTTGCCCGAGACGTCGATCTTCCAGCCGTGGAAGATGCAGCGCAGCCCGTTCTCCTCGTTGCGCGCGAGCATGAGCGAGGCGCAGCGGTGCGGGCACGCCTCGTTCAGGACTCCGACCCGTCCGTCGGTCGCGCGGAAGGCCACGAAGTTCTGCCCCAGAAGCCGCACCCGGCGCGGCGCGCCGTCGGCCTCGAGTGCCGCCGAGCGCAGCGCCGGCGTCCAGAACTCGCGCAGCATCTCGCCCATCTTCGTGCCTGGGCCGACCCGCGTCAGAAGTTCGTTCTCGGCCTCGGTGAGCATGCGAACCTCCCCGCCTTATTGCGTGACGAGCGGCACGACATAGCGCGTGTCGATCATCGACCTGCCGTCGGCATCGGCCGGCAGCATGCCCTGCGACTTGAACCACGCGATCTGACGCAAAACGTCCTGCACGTCGAGCCGCGCGTCGGGATCGTCGTAGGAGATGCCCTGCGCCAATTGCGCGGCCGGCTGGTTCAGGTGCTTGGCGATGATCGCCAGCGTCGCCGCCGCCGTGGGGCCGTCCTTGCGCTTCCCGTCGAGGCCGGTGAAGGCATCGTAATAGTCGCGCGCGCCCTTCTTGTAGGCGCGCAGGAACGCCTCGGTCTTCTGCCGGTCGTTCGCGGTCTTGGTCGCGGCGAGCAGCAGCGTGTTCTGCCACGGCGTCTCGTCGCCGACCCAGGCGAGAAGATGCGCCTTGCCCTCGTCCCTGAGCTTCAAGGCGATGGTGCTCACCTCGACCCCGGCATCGACCGTGCCGCCGGCCAGCGCCGAGGCCAGAACCGACAGGCCCTGCAGCGCAACGAGGCGCATCGATTTCACGTCGATCCCGTATTTCTCCGCCGCGAGCACGACCTCGTAGTGGATCGGGCCGCCGACCTGGACGATGCCGATCGTATGGTTGCCCATGTCCTTGAGCGATTTGAGGCCCGCATCCCAGGCGCGATTGGAGGCCAGAATGGCGGCGTTGTGGAAGGTCGGCACCTCGCGCCCCTGGCCGCCGATGATCCTGAGGCCGCCTTTCGCCGCGAGGTTATAGGCGGCCGCGGTCGCCGCGGTGGCGCCGAAATCGAGATCGCCCGCGACCACGCCTTGAGCGACCGATTGCGCGGCATCGAAGCTGATCGCCTCGGCCTCGATGTTCTCGGCGGCGAAATAGCCTTTGTCCTGGGCGATGAAGATCGCTCCGGATGCAGTGACGGGGCCGATGCCGATCTTGATCGCCTCGGCGCAAACGGGTCCCGCGGCGAGCGCGAAACCCGCGATAACGGCCAGCGCCAACCCGCGCCGCGCGGCGCCAGAGTGCCTCATCCCTGCCTCCCCGATTCCTTGTGTCCGAACGACCATAACCCGGACCGGGCGGGCGTTGCCATCGGGCGACTGGCGCGGCCGCTCAAGACGGAGGGATGCGGAGCGGAACGGTCCGGCGGGCCACGACCGACGATGATGAGCACTATGTCTACGCCATAGCCCTATGATCCGCGATGCGGCCGCGGCATGAACGCCAAACCCAAGTGAGCGGCGATGCCGCGCAGTCGCTTGTCGTTCGTCCACAGTTCCGCTCCTGCGGTCAGCCGCGCCCCGGCGAGCAAATGGACATCGACATACCCGACGCCGCGCCCGAACAATACGTGGCGACCGATGAAGCGCAGGGCTTCCGCATCTGTGGCAATGTGGGCGCAGGGTAGGTCCGACAGGGCGTTCAGCACCAGTTCGCGCTGACGCAGATTGCCCAAAGCGAGTTCGCCGATAACGAAGGGGTGCGTCAGCACCATTCCGGCATCGAGCAAGTCGGCGAGCGCCTTGTCGCCCGCGCGCAGATGGTCAACCCAGACGGACGTATCGACCAGGATCACGCAGACTTCGGCCGTCGCCGCTGCGGTGCCTTCAGAGCAGGTTCGCTGCCGCCCAGACGTGCCAGTCGTCGCGCGCTTTCACGCTCGATGAGGGCTTTGAGCGCTTCCCGGACTAGGCTGGACTTCTCCTTTAGGCCAGTGAAGGCCTGAGCCTTGGCCACAAGCTCGTCATCGAGCGCAAGAGTCGTACGCATCTTTAAATTCCTATGTGTAGCACAAAAACTAGCATCGTTTGATGTCCATTTCAATGCCTGAACGTGCGGCGCCCGACGCCGATTCCAACCATCGGAAGCGTGACGCCGGATATCCGGTCGTGTTTTTGCACGGTTTGCTCTCGTCAGCGGCGGTGCGATTCCGAACCGGTCGCGCATTTCACGTGACGAGGAGACTGACCTTGCCGTCGGGCCCAAAGCGCGGTGGGGGCGGTATCCGCCGCTCAGACCTGGTTCGTCGCTAGCGGCCGAGGAGCTTGCGCTTCTCCTCGAACTCGGCCTTGTCGATCTCGCCTCTGGCGAAGCGTTCCTCGAGAATGTCGAGGGCGGCGCGGCCGGGGCCGGGACCGCCGCACCAGGGACAGCCACCATGGAGATGGTGGAAGCCGTGACCATGAAACGGATAGCCGCGGGTCGCCCAACGCACCAGCCATACGAAGATGGCCATGATGCCGATGATGGCGAGCAGCGCGAAGATCGGGCCGACGATCATGAAGGGATGCCAGCCCAATCCCGGCCCGCCCCACGGCCCGCCCCACATCATGTGACCGTAGCCGTACGGCGCGTCCGGAACATTCGGCGGCGCCGGCGGCTGCTGGGCGAGCGCAGGCAGCGCCGCGATGGCGAAGACCAGTGCGACGGCGAACGCGGCGAGACGTTTCGCGTGCGCGCGGATCGGGTCGGCGGAGAGCATTCTGACGGCCATGGACGACCTCCGGAAAGATAACGTTTTTATCATCGTCCCGTCCGGCGCCCGGTCCTTGATGTGGATCAACGGCGCGCGCGCAGTCGTGGCGGAACGAGCCGCCACAGCAGCGACCACAACCGTGGATGGCCGGGACAAGGCCGGCCATATGCAAGCTTCGTTTGCCCCGAAGCCGCGAAAGTGGCACAATGGTTGCGATAAGCTAAAGAACGGCGAATGCCGCTCACATGGGAGGAAACGATGCGCGTCAGGCACAGTCTGTCGGCGGCCGCGGCCGCCCTCATGGCGGCGGCGTTCGCGCCGCAATTCTCGGCCCGCGCCGCCGAGCCGCTCAAGATAAGCATCGGTTGGGTCGTCATTTCAGGCGACATGGCGCCGCTCGTCTTCGAGAAGCCCGACATCCTGAAACATTATGGCAAGAGCTACACGGTCGAGCCCCTGCGCTTCCAGGGCACGTCGCCGGAGATCACCGGATTGGCCGCAGGCCAACTCGACATCGCCTCGCTCGCCTATTCGAGCCTCGGGCTCGCCATCGAGAACGCTCATCTCGACGACATGCGCGTCGTCGCCGACGGGTTTCAGGACGGCCATCCCGGCTATGACTCGGTCGAGTACATGGTGCGGAACGACAACGGCATAAAGAAGATTGAGGACCTGAAGGGCAAGGTCTTGGGCGTCAACGTGATCGGCGCCGCGGTCGATATCGGCGCGCGCGCCGTCCTCGCCAAGCACGGGCTCATGTTCCCGCACGACTATTCGATCGTCGAGGCGAATTTTCCGACGATCGGCGCGATGCTGCTCCAGGGCAAGGCCGATGTCGTGTCGATGGTCGAGCCCTTCAATTTCGCGTCCGATGTGCAAAAGGGCGCGCACACGCTCTTCACCATGCGCGATGGCATGGGCACGTCGCAGATGATCGTGATGGTCGCGCGCACGGGCTTCCTCGAAAAGAACCGCGCGGCGCTCGACGATTTCTTCGACGATCTGGTGCGCGGCATCCATTGGATGCAGACGCCCGCCAATCGCGAGGCCGCGATCAAGTTCGTGGCCGGGGTGGCGAAGCAGCCCGAAGCGATGTTCACGCCCTATTACCTGACGAAGAAGGACGAGTACCGCGATCCGAACGCCAAGCCCGATCTCGACGCGTTGCAGCGGAACATCGACACGCAGGTGAAGTTCGGCTTCCTCGATCACACGTTCGACGTCCGGAAATATGCCGATCTGAGCTTCGTCGAGCGGGCGGCCAAGCGCTACGCCAAGGAGGAGACCGCCTCGGCGAAATAGAACGAGACGCCAGCTAGGTTCGGAACGGCCTGCGCGGCGGCACGAGCCGCCACAGCAGCAGCGTATAAAGGGCGACGCCGCAATAGAGCGCGGCGAACGCCCAGATCGGCAGCGGCCAGAACACGATGCGCTCGACCCAGCGCTCGATCAGCGGCTGGTAGGAAGCGGGCTCGCCGGCGCGCGCGAGCAAATCGCTCTGCCAGATCGTGAGAAAGCACGCCTGCCCCAGCACCGCCTGGAGCGCGACGGCGCCGAGTGCTGCGAGATGGAGCGCGCGCAACCGGAAACTGCGCACGAACCGCCACGCCCGCCAAGCGCCCAGCGGAATCACGACGAGGCCCGCGACGTTGAACGCGATCACGACGGCATGCGCCCAGAAAATCGCCGCTGCCGCGGTCACAAGGAGTTGGTGGCTCATGTCCGCCTCGTTTCCCTCTCCCCCCGCAAGCGGGCGGAGAGGGTTTCACGCACCCTACGCCCCGAACACGCGCGCGAAGATGGTGTCGACGTGCTTCAGGTGATAGGCGTCGTCGAAATGTTGTTCGAGCTTTTCGCGCGGCAGGTGGCGCGTGACCTCGGCATCGGCGGCCAGGAGATCGAGGAACGGCTGGCCGGTCCGCCATGACTCCATCGCGTTCTTCTGCACCGCGCGATAGGCGTCCTCGCGGCTCATGCCGGCCTGGGTCAGCGCCAGGAGCACGCGCTGCGAATTGTGCAGGCCGCGGAGGCGCGCGAGGTTCTCCCGCATCGCCTCGGGATAGACCACGAGCCGGTCGATCAATCCGGCGAGCCGCGCCAGCGCGAAATCGAGCGCCACCGTCGCATCGGGCGCGATGACGCGCTCGACCGAGCTATGCGAGATGTCGCGTTCGTGCCACAGCGCCACGTCCTCGAGCGCCGGCACCGCGGCCGCCCGCACGAGGCGCGCGAGGCCGGTCAGGTTCTCGGCCAGCACCGGATTGCGCTTGTGCGGCATGGCGGACGAGCCTTTCTGGCCCGGCGCGAAAAACTCCTCCGCCTCGCGAACCTCGGTGCGCTGCAAATGGCGGATCTCGGTCGCGAGCCGCTCGATCGAGCTGGCGATCACGGCAAGCGTCGCGAAGTAATAGGCGTGCCGGTCGCGCGGGATCACCTGCGTCGAGACCGGCTCGACCGAAAGGCCGAGCTTCCGCGCGACATGCGCCTCGACCGAGGGCGGCACGTCGGCGAACGTGCCGACCGCGCCGGAAATGGCGCAGGTCGCGATCTCGTCGCGCGCGCGCAGCAGCCGCACGCGGGCGCGCGCGAACTCGGCGTAAAAGCTCGCGAGCTTCAGGCCGAAGGTGGTGGGCTCGGCATGGATGCCGTGGCTGCGGCCGATGGTGATCGTGCTCTTGTGCTCCAGCGCGCGGCGCTTCAGCACCGCGAGGAGCGCGTCGAGATCGGCGACCAGGATGTCGCTTGCGCGCATCAGCTGCACGGCGAGGCAGGTGTCGAGCACGTCGCTCGAGGTGAGGCCCTGGTGCACGAAGCGCGCCTCGGGCCCGACATGCTCGGCGAGGTTGGTGAGGAACGCGACCACGTCGTGCCTGGTCTCGCGCTCGATCTCGTCGATGCGCGCCACGTCGAAGGCGCCGCGCTCGCGTACGGCCGCGGCGACGCCCTGCGGGATCACGCCCGCCTCCTCGAGCGCCTCGGCGGCCAGCGTCTCGATCTCGAGCCAGATGCGGAAGCGGGTCTCCGGCTCCCAGATCGCGCTCATCTCGGGCCGGCTGTAGCGCGGGATCATGCCCCGGCGCTTAGCCCAGCCCCGCGGCCCACGCAACCGCCCGGACGAGTCGGCGCTTGCACCGGCGCCGGCGCGACGCCATAGTGCATCTGTATGGTAGTTGCGTTCAAGCCGGCGCTGCCGCGAAGCGGGAGCCCGGCAGCGGAATTACCGAACGAAGCCAATTTTCGCGGCGGCTTCCGCCGCGGGCGGCCCGAATTACCGAACGAACCCAATTTTAGCGGTATGTAATTACCGCAAACCGCTTCCGACCAGCCCGCCGATCGCGGGGCCGCCGCGCGCGCCCGGCATCGCGGCGGGCGCGGCCGCTTGCGGCAGCAGCATCACCGGGGCGCCCGGCGCCGGCGCGCCGAGATAGGGCGAGGACGGCAGCACCGGCGTCCCGGCCGGAGCGGCGGAAGCCGACTGGTCCTGCGGCGGGGCATCGGTCCCCTCGAAGGCCGGCAGGTCCGAGGCGTCGATCGGCGGCCCGCCTGAGGCGGGCGGCAGCGCCGCCACCGCTGGCGGCGCCGCAGCGGCCGGACGCGCCGGCGGCTCGGCCTTGGCCTTCTTCGGGGTGAGCGCGGCGACCTCTTTCTTCTCGGGCTTGCGCGGCTTCGCCTCCGTTTTCGCGGGCTCCTTCTTCGGCGCCGCCGGGCTCGAAGCGGCCGCTTTCGTGACAGGCGCTTCCGGCGGCGGCGGCGCGGCGGCCGCTTTTTGTGGCGCAACCTCCGGCGGCGGCTCGGGAGCGGGGGCGGCGGGCGGCGGCGGCGTGGCGGCAACCTCCGGCATCGGAACCGGCTCGGGCTTGGGCGGCGGCAGCACCGCCACCGGCGCCGGCAGCTTCTCGGGCGGCTTCGTCGCTTCGGCCATGTCCTTGGCGGCGGCGCTCGGCGGCGCGGGAACCGGCGCGGCCTCGCTCGGCGCGGCGTGCGGCGCGGGCGGCGGCGGCTCGATCGCGGCGACAGGCGGCGGCGGGTCTGCGCCCTCGCCGGAAATGAGATACGCGGCGGCCGCGCCGCCCGCGAGGATCAGGCCGCCGAGGCCCAGCGCCACCCATGCCGGCGCGCGCCGCGGCCGGACCGGGGCGGGACCGTCGCCGCTGTCATCGTGCAGGATCGGCGCGTCCTCCGGCTCGATCCTGAGGAAGCGTGCGGGCGGCGGTGCTTCGGGCTCGGGCTCGGGCTCGGGCTCGGGCGGGCGGAGCGGCGCCATCGCCGCGTCCTCGGCCGACAGCAGGATGTCGATGAGCCGGTGCGGCCAGCGCCGATCGCGCATGGCGCAGCGCGGGGCGCTCTCGAACGATGCGGCAAGCCGCTCGCCGACCTCGGCGATCGCGCTCGCTTCGAGCGCCAATCCGACGATCGGCAGCGCCTCGCCGTCGCGCGCGATGCGCTCGCGCGCGACGAGCCGCTCGAGCGCTTCCGTGGCCGCCTCGACCCGCGCCTCATCGAGGTCGATGAGCGCCGCGCCGATCTCGGGATGGATCAGGACCGCGCCCACCTGCGGTCCGCCTTCGCCGCCGATCCGGCGGCGCGGCAGCAGGGTCCATTCGTCGGGCAGCCGCGCGAGCGTCGCTTCGAGCAGGGATTCGGCGCCGTCCGCGGCGGGCGGCAGGGTGCGGGGAAGCATCAAGGCCACGCCGGATAAACAACCGGCAGGCCCTTAAATTCATTCGGGTCTCGCGCCGCGGGCGCGCGCGCCCATCGGCACTCAACCTAAAGGAGGCCGAGGCTCTTGAAGCTCGAATGCCGGCCGCGACCGATGATGACGTGATCGTGCACGGCGACGCCGACGGCGCCCAAGGCCTTGGCGACATCGCGCGTCATGTCGATATCGCCCTTGGACGGCGTGGTGTCGCCCGACGGATGGTTGTGCACCATGATCACGGCCGAGGCGCCCAGTTCGAGCGCGCGCTTTACCACCTCGCGCGGATAGACCGGCACGTGATCGACCGTGCCGCGCTGCTGCTTCTCGTCGGCGATGAGCGCGTTCTTGCGGTCGAGGAAGAGGAGGCGGAACTGCTCCGTCTCGGCCGACCCGGCTTGCGCCATGCAGTAGTCCAGGAGCTGCTGCCACGAGGAAATGACTTCGCGCCTGGCGACGGCGCTACGGGCGAGCCGCGCGCCCGCTTCGCGAAAGGCCAGGATCTGCGCCGCGACGGCCGGTCCGACCTTCGGCACGGCGAGCAGCGCCTCGCGGTCGGCGCCGAGCACGCCGGCGAAGCCGCCGAACCGCCGCAGCAGGTCCTTCGCGACCGGCTTCATGTCCTGGCGCGCGTTGGCCGTGAACAGCAGGAATTCGAGAAGCTCGTAATCGGCGATCGCCTCGGTGCCGCCGGCCAGCAGCCGCTCGCGCAGCCGCTGGCGGTGGCCGACATAGCCCGGCTTCGCGTCCGGCATCGCGTCAGACGGGATAAGGCGGGCGGTCCCATCCCTTGGGCGAGAGCGTGAAAATCTCGCAGCCCTCGGACGTCACCCCCACCGTGTGCTCGAACTGCGCCGACAGCGACCGGTCCTTGGTCACGGCGGTCCAGCCGTCGCTCAGGATCTTCACCTCGTGGCGGCCGGCATTGATCATCGGCTCGATCGTGAAGATCATGCCCGGGCGCATCATCGGCCCCTCGCCGGGCCGGCCGAAATGCAGCACCGACGGCGCGTCGTGGAAGATGCGGCCGACGCCGTGGCCGCAGAAATCGCGCACCACCGAGAAGCGCTGCGCCTCGACGAAGCTCTGGATGGCGTGGCCGATGTCGCCCAGATGCGCGCCGGGCCGCACCGCGGCGATCCCCAGCATCATCGCCTCGTAGGTCACGTCGACGAGGCGCTTGGCCTTCAGCGATATGCGCTCGCCGACGAGATACATGCGGCTCGAATCGCCGTGCCAGCCATCGACGATCGGCGTCACGTCGATATTGACGATGTCGCCCTCGATGAGCTTGCGCTCGCCGGGAATGCCGTGGCACACGACATGGTTCACCGAGGTGCAGATGGAGCGCGGAAATCCCCGGTAGTTGAGCGGCGCCGGCACCGCGCCGTTATCGACCGTGAAGCCGTGGCACAGGCGGTCGAGCTCGTCGGTGGTGGCGCCGGGCTTGACGTAAGGCGTGATGAAGTCGAGCGTCTCGGCCGCGAGGCGCCCGGCCTTGCGCATCGCCGCGAATTCGTCGGGCCCGTGCAGCTTGATCGGCCGCTCCGCGAGGCTTTCCCCCGGCGGAACGGCCAGCTGGTCGTTCATACCATCGGCTCCCTTGCCACGGCCCTAGAGATGCGCATCGCGGCCGCATAGTACAACGCGCCTCGGCGATTGAAAGGGGCGCGCTTTGCGATTAAGGAAGGACCGGGAGGCCGCATGACCGCCGCACATGAGCCGCAAACCGTTACCGCCGCCGTGCTCATCATTGGCAACGAGATCCTGTCGGGGCGGACGCAGGACGCGAACCTGAACTATCTCGCCAAGGGGCTCGGCGCGCACGGCGTGGTGCTGCGCGAGGCGCGCGTCATTCCCGACGTGGCCGCCGTGATCGTCGCCACCGTCAACGAGCTGCGCCAGAAATTCGATTATCTCTTCACCACGGGCGGCATCGGGCCTACGCACGACGACATCACCTCGGAATGCGTGGCGACCGCCTTCGGCCTGCCGCTGACCGTCCATCCCGACGCGCACAAGGCGTTCCTGTCCTACTACAAGCCCGGCGAGCTCAACGAGGCGCGAATGCGCATGGCGATGACGCCCGAGGGCGCCGAGCTCATCCCCAACCCGATCTCGCGCGCGCCCGGATTCCGCATCGGCAACGTCTTCGTCATGGCGGGCATCCCGAGCGTGATGCAGGCGATGTTCGACGGCATCAAGGGAAGCCTGCGCGGCGGCCCGCCGGTGCTGTCGCGCACGCTCGTCTGCGCCATCCCCGAGGGGCTGCTGGCCAAGGGCCTCGGCGAGATCCAGCAGCGTTACGCCGACCTCGACATCGGGTCATATCCCTTCACGCGGCGCGGCACGTTCGGCGTGGCGCTGGTCGTGCGCGGCCGCGAGCCCGCGCGGCTCGATGAATGCAAGGACGCCATCGCCGGCCTCATCCGCGAGTTGGGCGGCACCCCGGTCGAGGAGTAGGATCGGCCCGTGCCCGCGTGGCGGAACGGGTAGACGCAACGGACTTAAAATCCGTTTCGGGGAAACCTGAGTGCCGGTTCGAGTCCGGCCGCGGGCACCATCGCGCGCAATCGTAGGAAGGCTCTACGCCGCTCACATCAAGAGCACGCTCGACGCGGCGGCCATCAACACGCTCAAGCCCAACTCAAAGCCGAAGCGCAACACGGTCGACGAGGCGCGCTCTACCCCGTAACGCAATCGCTGGCCGTTTCTCGACAAAGAGAAGCGCGACCGGGCGGCGCAAAATATTGCCGGCGGATATGGGGGGAACCAGGACCCGTTCGCGCGCGCCATCCCGGCACGGAAATTCGCGATGAAACAAACGTGGCTAACCCCTTCGGATGACTAGCGGTAGGCGTAAGGCTGTGCAAGCGTCCACGCGTGGCTTGCGGCTTCTGAAGGATCAAGACGGGATGGTGCGAGCAATACGCATACTTCTCGTCGAAGACGATCACCAAGTAAGGCTGCTGCTGGAACACGTGCTGCTTAGCGCAGGTTTCGTGGTCGATGCAGTTGCCACTGCCGCAGAGGCTAGGTGCATGTTTGCCGTGTTACGTTACGACCTGTTCGTCGCTGATGCGCTGCTTGGTGACGGTAACGGAGTCGAACTTGCGGAAGAGGCAAAGGAATACGGCCTTCGCACAGTGATCGTCACCGGCTATGCGGCCCAGCTTCACAAGGAACTTGAGCGCCACGACTACTTGCTCAAGCCCATCCGGGCGGACGAATTAGAGCACGCTGTGCGCAGCCGGCTTCGCTGAGAGATACAACAACACTGAAGTGGACCCTCTCTAGAGGACCGCTTGCGCCGGTTTCTTAGTTGGAATCTCGGCTGTTCCGATCTCCCGAATGCCTCAAGCCATATTGACCTGTTGCTGCTGTGGCGGCTGTGGGCATGTGGGCAACGCGCGAGCGTTGTCCAAGCGCAGCGTCATGTCCACGGTCGTGTCGTCGAGCACGCCGGTGACGCCTTCACGCCACACCGCCATCGGCGTCCGATTGCCTGATGCGGGCGGCGGCCGTTGTAGAACGCAATCCATGCGCCGATCCCGACGCGCGCCTCGCGGCCGTCGATGTAGCCCTTCAGGTAGATGTCCTCGTGCTTCTCATCGATTTTACCGCAAACCCGATACGAAAGGGTTAGGCCCGATCCTAAAAAAGTGTAGAGCGCTATGCGACGCTTCCCGCCATCGCGACGAGACGATAGATTACATAAATCTTCTTTGCGCGGGTGGAGAACGGCGATGCCCAATAGTGATCGGGACAAGGAATCTTTGCGCGCGAACGTCCCCGGCATCCCAGGCAAAACAACCTCCCCCGGTCCGTCGCCTGCGACGCACGGGCGATCGCAAAATCGCAACGGCCGCGGCAAGCTGGGCAACGGCCATCAGCGGCACGACGACGGCGAGACGCTTCAGGACATTCTCAACGCACTTCAGGCGATGCGCACCGGTGATTTCTCGGTGCGCCTGCCGCGCGACCAGGTCGGCATCGCCGGCAAGATCGCCGACACGTTCAACGAGATCGTCGCTGCCAACGAGCGCATGGCGAAGGAGCTCGAGGGTGTCGGCGAAGTGGTCGGCCGCGAAGGCAAGACGCGCCGGCGCGTGCGCATGGGAAATTCGACGGGCGCCTGGGCCGACATGGAGAACTCGGTCAATACGCTCATAGAGGATCTGCTGTGGCCGACCTGGGCCGTGACACGCGCGATCGCCGCCGTGGCGCGCGGCGATCTCATGGAGATGGTGCCGACCGAGGTCGATGGCAGGCCGTTGAAGGGCGAGTTCCTGCGCCTTGCCAACATCGTCAACACGATGATCAAGCAGCTTTCGGTCTTCACCTCGGAAGTGACGCGCGTCGCGCGCGAGGTGGGCTCGGACGGCAAGCTCGGCGGCCAGGCGCAGGTGCGCGAAGTCACCGGCGTGTGGAAGGACCTGACCGAATCCGTCAACTCGATGGCCTCAAACCTGACAGCGCAGGTGCGCAACATCGCCGAGGTGACGATCGCGGTCGCGAACGGCGACCTGTCGAAGAAGATAACCGTCGACGTGCGCGGCGAAATCCTGCAGTTGAAGGAAGCCATCAACACGATGGTCGATCAGCTGCGCTCGTTCGCCTCGGAAGTGACGCGCGTCGCGCGCGAGGTCGGCACCGAAGGCAAGCTCGGCGGCCAGGCGATCGTCCCCGGCGTTGCCGGCACGTGGAAGGATCTGACAAACTCGGTCAACGCCATGTGCGGCAACCTGACCGACCAGGTGCGCAACATCGCGCAGGTGACGACGGCGGTGGCGCGCGGAGATCTCTCGCGCAAGATCACCGTCGACGTGCGCGGCGAAATTTTGGAATTGAAGGACACCATCAACACGATGGTGGATCAGTTGAACGGCTTCGCGTCGGAAGTGACGCGCGTCGCGCGCGAGGTCGGCACCGAAGGGCGCTTGGGCGGCCAGGCCAACGTGCCGGGCGTCGCCGGCACGTGGAAGGATTTGACCGACAGCGTCAACTCGATGGCCGGCAACCTCACGGCGCAAGTGCGCAACATCGCCGAGGTCGCGACCGCCATCGCCCGCGGCGACCTGTCGCGCAAGATCACCGTCACCGTGTCTGGCGAAATCCTGCAACTGAAAGAGACCATCAACACGATGGTGGATCAGTTGAACGCGTTCGCCGGCGAAGTGACGCGCGTCGCGCGCGAGGTCGGCACCGACGGGCGCCTGGGCGGCCAAGCCAACGTGCAGGGCGTCGCCGGCACGTGGAAAGACCTGACGGACAGCGTCAATTCGATGGCGTCCAACCTCACGGCGCAGGTGCGCAACATCGCCGAGGTCTCGACCGCGATCGCAAGCGGCGACCTGTCGAAGAAGGTCACCGTCAACGTCTCAGGCGAGATTTTGCAACTGAAGGACACCATCAACACGATGGTGGATCAGTTGAACGCGTTTGCCTCGGAAGTGACGCGCGTCGCGCGCGAAGTCGGCACCGAGGGCAAGCTCGGCGGCCAGGCGCAGGTGCGCGGCGTCGCCGGCACGTGGAAGGACTTGACCGACTCCGTCAATTCCATGGCGTCGAACCTGACGGGTCAGGTGCGCAACATCGCCGAGGTCGCGACCGCCGTGGCGCAAGGCGATTTGTCGAAGAAGATCACCGTCAACGTCTCGGGCGAAATCCTGCAGCTCAAAGAGACCATCAACACGATGGTCGATCAGTTGAACGCCTTTGCCGGCGAGGTGACGCGCGTCGCGCGCGAAGTCGGCACCGAAGGGCGCCTGGGCGGCCAGGCCGTGGTGCCGGGCGTCGCCGGCACGTGGAAGGACCTCACCGACAGCGTCAACTCGATGGCCGGCAATCTGACCGACCAAGTGCGCAACATCGCCGAGGTCGCAACCGCCATCGCCAACGGCGACTTGTCTCGCAAGATCACCGTCGACGTGCGCGGCGAGATGCTGCAATTAAAGGAAACGCTCAACACCATGGTCGATCAGCTCAACCGCTTCGCCGGCGAGGTGACGCGCGTCGCGCGCGAGGTCGGCACGGACGGGCGGTTAGGCGGCCAGGCCAATGTGCCGGGCGTCGCCGGAACGTGGAAGGACCTCACTGACTCCGTCAACTTCATGGCGTCGAACCTGACCGGCCAGGTGCGCAACATCGCCGAGGTGACGACGGCCGTGGCGCGCGGCGACTTGTCGCGCAAGATCACGGTCGACGTGAAGGGCGAAATCCTGGAGCTGAAAAACACCATCAACACGATGGTCGATCAGTTGAACGCCTTCGCCTCCGAAGTGACGCGCGTCGCACGCGAGGTCGGTACCGAGGGCAAGCTCGGCGGCCAGGCCGTGGTGCCGGGCGTCGCCGGCACGTGGAAAGACCTGACCGACAACGTCAATTTCATGGCATCGAACCTGACGGCGCAGGTGCGCAACATCGCCGAAGTCTCGACCGCCATTGCCGGCGGCGACTTGTCGAAGAAGATCACCGTCGACGTGCGCGGCGAAATCCTGCAGTTGAAAGAGACCATCAACACGATGGTCGAGCAGCTGCGCTCGTTCGCCTCGGAAGTGACGCGCGTCGCGCGCGAGGTCGGCACCGACGGGCGCCTGGGCGGCCAGGCCAACGTGCCCGGCGTCGCCGGCACGTGGAAGGACTTGACGGATAGCGTCAACTTCATGGCCTCGAACCTGACCGGCCAGGTACGCAACATCGCCGAGGTGACCACGGCCGTGGCGCTCGGCGACTTGTCGCGCAAGATCACGGTCGACGTGAAGGGCGAAATCCTGGAGCTCAAGAACACCATCAACACTATGGTGGATCAGCTCAATGCGTTCGCCTCGGAAGTCACCCGCGTGGCGCGCGAAGTCGGCACGGAGGGAAAACTCGGCGGCCAGGCCGTCGTCCCCGGCGTCGCCGGCACGTGGAAGGATTTGACCGACACCGTCAACGTCATGGCGTTGAACCTCACCGAACAGGTGCGCGGCATCGTCAAGGTCGTGACCGCGGTCGCGAACGGCGATCTGAAGCAGCGCTTGACCGTGCAGTCGAAGGGCGAGGTCGCGGCCCTGGCCGAGACCATCAACAACATGACCTCGACGCTCGCCACATTCGCCGACCAGGTGACGACGGTCGCGCGCGAGGTCGGCGTCGAAGGCCGCTTGGGCGGCCAGGCCAACGTGCCCGGCGCCGCCGGCACGTGGAAGGATCTGACCGACAACGTCAACCTGCTCGCGGCCAACCTCACGACCCAGGTGCGCGCCATCGCCGAGGTGGCGACCGCCGTGACCAAGGGCGACTTGACGCGCTCGATCCAGGTCGCGGCGCGCGGCGAGGTCGCCGAATTGAAAGACAACATCAACACGATGATCGACAATCTGCGCCTCACGACCGAGCGCAACACCGAGCAGGATTGGCTCAAGACCAATCTCGCCCGCCTCACCAACATGCTGCAAGGCCAGCGCGATCTCACCACGGTCGGCCGCATGCTGCTGACCGAGCTGGCGCCGCTCGTCAATGCGCAGAACGGCGTCATCTATCTCGTCGAGACCGAAGCGAAGCCGCATTTGAAGCTGCTCTCGACATACGCCGACCAGCCGGACGACGGCCACCGCGAGCGCATGGAGATCGGCGAGGGCCTGATCGGCCAATGCGCCGCCGACTCGCGCCGCATGCTGCTTTCCGAGATGCCGGACACGGTGGTGCCGATCGCCTCGGGCCTGTTCCACGCGATGCCCAAGGCCGTGATCGTGCTACCGGTGCAGTTCGAGGGCCAGGTGAAGGCGGTGTTCGAGCTCGCCTCGCTCGGCTCCTTCACCGAGCAGCAGGTGACCTTCCTCGAGCAGCTCACCGCCTCGATCGGCATCGTCTTGAACTCGATCGAAGCGACGATGCAGACCGAGGCGCTGCTGAAGCAGTCGCAGCAGCTTGCCGCCGAGCTCCAGACGCGCCAGCGCGAATTGCAGGAGACGAACGAGCAGCTCGAGCAGAAGGCGCAGCAGCTCGCCGAGCGCAACGTCGAGGTCGAACGCAAGAACCAGGAGATCGAGCAGGCGCGCGCCGCGCTCGAGGAAAAGGCCAACGAGCTCGCGCTCACCTCGAAGTACAAGTCCGAGTTCCTCGCCAACATGAGCCACGAGCTGCGGACGCCGCTCAACTCGATCCTGATTCTGGGCCAGCAGCTCGCCGAGAACCCGGAGGCGAACCTGACGGCCAAGCAGGTCGATTTCGCGCGCACCATTCACGGCGCCGGCACCGACCTTCTGAATCTCATCTCCGACATTCTCGATCTGTCGAAGATCGAATCGGGCACGGTCTCTGTCGATGCCGAGGAGGTCTATTTCAGCCAGCTCCAGGACGTTGTGCTGCGGCCGTTCCGGCACGAGGCCGAGGACCGCGCCCTCGCCTTCGACGTTGTGATCGATCCGAAGCTCGACCGCAGCATGATTACCGACTCGAAGCGCCTGCAGCAGATCCTGAAGAACCTGCTGTCGAACGCCTTCAAGTTCACTGAGAAGGGCGGCGTCCGTCTCACCGTCGCGCAGGCGACGACCGGCTGGGCACCCGATCATCCGGTGCTGCGCGACGCGCCGTCGGTCATTTCGTTCGAGGTCGCCGACAGCGGCATCGGCATCCCGGGGGAGAAGCAGAAGCTCATCTTCGAGGCGTTCCAGCAGGCCGACGCCTCGACCAGCCGCAAGTACGGCGGCACGGGATTGGGCCTCGCCATCAGCCGCGAGCTGTCGACGCTTCTGGGCGGCGAGATCCAGCTCCGCTCGACGCCGGGCGTGGGCTCGACCTTCACGCTCTATCTCCCGGCGAAGTACACCGGACCCGCGGGTCCGCAGAAGATCACCGGCGCGGTCGCCGCGCCGCCGGCGCTCATCGCGCAGCCGCCCATGCGCCTGCCCGAGTCGGCGAGCGAGCACGTGCCCGACGACCGCGACCGCATCGAGGCGGGCGACGAGATCCTGCTCATCGTCGAGGACGATCCGCACTATGCCCGCGTCACCGCCGACCTGGCGCACGACCAGGGCTTCAAGGTGCTGGTCGCGATGCGCGGCGCCGACGCCTTGGCGCTGGCGCAGGAATATCAGCCGGCGGCCGTGTCGCTCGACGTGTTCCTGCCCGACATGCTCGGCTGGACCGTACTGAGCCAGCTGAAGCAGAACCCGAAGACGCGACACATCCCGGTGCAGATCGTGACGATGGACGAGGACCGCCAGCACGGGCTCCAGCGCGGCGCCTTCTCGTTCATGACCAAGCCCACCAGCAAGGAAGGGCTCGAGCTCGCCATCACCCGCATCAAGGACTACACCCAGCCGCGCCGCAAACGCCTCCTCGTCGTCGAGGACAACGCGGCCGAAAGGCTCGGCATCGCGCAGCTCCTGGGCCACGACGACATTGACATCCTCGCGGTCGAGACGGGCGCCGAAGCGCTCGCCTCGATCCGCGGCGAGACGATCGACTGCGTCGTGCTCGACCTGCGCCTCCCCGACATGTCAGGCTTCGACCTGCTCGAGGAGATAAGCCGCGACGCGACGCTGTGCGATCTCCCGGTCGTCGTCTTCACCGGACGGCAGCTCTCGCTCGAGGAGGACGCGCAGCTCCACACCATGGCGAGGAGCGTCGTGGTGAAGGGGGTCGAATCGCCCGAGCGTCTCCTCGACGAGACGGCGCTCTTCCTGCACCGCGTCGTCGAGGAGCTTCCGGCCGAGAAGCAGCGCATGCTGGAGCGGCTGCACAGCTCGGACGACGACCTCGTTGGCCGCACCGTGCTGCTCGTCGACGACGACGCGCGCAACATCTTCGCGCTCTCGAGCGTGCTCGAGCGGCGCGGCATGACTGTGCTTACGGCGATGACCGGCGGCGAGGCGATCGAGACGCTCGATGAGCGGCCCGAGGTGGCGATCGTCCTCATGGACATCATGATGCCGCAGATGGACGGCTACCGGACGATGGGCGTCATCCGCACCAACGCCGACCATCGCCGCCTGCCGATCATCGCCTTGACGGCGAAGGCCATGAAAGGCGACCGCGAGAAATGCCTCGAGGCCGGCGCCAGCGACTATCTCGCCAAGCCGGTCAACACCGAGCAGCTCCTGTCGGCGCTCCGCATGTGGCTCCATCGCTGAGGAAGGGCGCCGATGACCAACGCCGACCCCGTCAACATCCTGCTGGTCGACGACCAGCCCGCGAAGCTCATGAGCTATGAGGTGATCCTGCGCGAGCTTGGCGAGAACTCTTCTCACCGCGTCCTCGGCGCAGGAGGCGTTCCAGCACCTGCTGCGGCACGAGATCGCGGTCGTGCTGATCGACGTCATCATGCCCGATCTCGACGGCTTCGAGCTGGCACAGATGATCCGCTTGCATCCGCGCTTCGAGACGACCGCCATCATCTTCGTCTCGGCGGTCGCTTCGACCGACATCGACCGCATCAAGGGCTACAAGCACGGCGCGGTCGATTACGTGCAGGTGCCGGTGGTCCCGGAAGTGCTGCGCGCCAAGGTGCGTGTGTTTTCCGAGCTGTTCCGCAAGACGCGGCAGTTGGAGCGCTTGAACGCCGAGCTGGAGCGCCGCGTCGACGCGCGCACGGCCGAACTGGCCGAAACCAACGCCGAGCTCGAGCGCCGCGTCGAGGAGCGCACGGCCGAGCGCGAGCAGGCGCTTTCCCAGGTGCACGAGATGCAGAAGCTCGAAAGCCTGGGCCAGCTCACGGGCGGCCTCGCGCACGACTTCAACAATGTGCTGATGGCGATCATCGGCAATCTCGATCTCCTGGCGCGCATCCTGCCCGAGGGCGTGAAGGGCCGCGCCCTCGTCAGCTCCGCCGTCCAGGCGGCCGAGCGCGGCGCAACATTGGCGAAGCGCATGCTCGCCTTCGCGCGGCGCCAGGATCTGCGGCCCGAGGCGGTGAGCGTGCCGCACCTCGTTGGCTCGATGGTCGAGATGCTGCGCAGCTCTTTGGGCCCGACGATCAAGATCGAGACGGATTTCCGCGAGCCGCTGTCGCTCGTGCGCGTCGATCCGAACCAGCTCGAGCTCGCGCTCCTGAACCTTGCCTTGAACGCGCGCGACGCGATGGACGATGGCGGCGCACTTACGATCGCCGCGCGCGCGGTCGCCGCCGGCCAGATGCAGGGTCTCGTGTCGGGCGACTATGTCTGCGTCTCGGTCGTGGACGACGGCTGCGGCATGGACGAGGCCACGCTGAAGCGCGCGGCCGAGCCGTTCTTCACCACGAAGGGCGCGGGCAAGGGCACCGGGCTCGGGCTCTCGATGGTCTATGGGCTGGCCGCGCAATCGGGCGGCGCGATCCGGCTGCACAGCCAGACCGGCGCTGGCACGAAGGTCGAGCTGTGGCTGCCGGTGGCGGGACCGGACGAGGCGGAGCGGCCGCGGCCGGCACTGTCCACCTCGGCGCCCGCTCCGAGCCGCTCCTATGCCGTGCTGTTCGTCGACGACGATCTGATGGTGGCGTCGGGCACGAGCGCGATGCTGCACGAGCTCGGCCACCGCGTCGTGATGGCGTCCTCGGCGGCGTTGGCGCTCGACGTGATCCGCTCGGACGCGCCGATCGACCTCATCATCACTGACCACTCCATGCCCGGCATGTCCGGCACCGAGCTCGCCAGGCTCGCGCGCGACCTGCGCCCGGGCCTGCCGATCATCCTCGCCACCGGCTATGCCGACGCGCCGAGCGGCGCCGTCCCGGACATGGCGCGGCTCGACAAGCCCTATCGCATCGACAAGCTCGCCGCCGTGATCGCCACCGTCGTCGGTCGCGAACTGAGCGACCAGATCACCGCGGCGTAAGGCGGTGGCGAAGGGAGTGCGAGCGATCATCGTCAGCGGCTTCGCCTCGAACATCCCCGAGCAAGAACAGGCACGGCACGAGGTGCTGGCAAAGCTGGTTCGGCCGGCGGAATTGATGCGAGCGGTCGAGCGGCACGTTGGACCAACGCGCGCGCAGTTTGGTGTACCGGCTTGTGACCTGCCGTCTAGCCGATCTTCGGCAAATGCCGGTCTACGACCTCGACCAGCTCGTCGGCGCGCACGGGCTTCATGAGGTGCTCGTGTCGCTCGAGATCGGCCTTTGCCGAATGCAGCATATAGCCGGTGACGACGACGGCATCCATGCCTTTCTCGCGCGCGACATCCGCGACATGAACGCCGCGACCATCGGGGAGGCGGTCGTCGGTCACGAGGAGATCATAGGCATGTCTGTCGAGCTTATCGAGCGCAGCCGCCGCGGTCCCGACGGCGTCAACCGTATATCCCGCTGACAAGAGAACGTGCTGCATGACCGTCCGCACGTGTGTGTCATCCTCGACGATAAGGATGCGCTTCCCGTTGAAAGGGCGAGTCACCTTCTTCACTTGCCATTCCACGCAGACGCCAACGTATCTACTCGCCCCAATGTTCCAAACAGAAGTTTTGAGTACGATCAGAGACACCGCCGCGCAACCAACCTAAAGGGGTGGGGGTTTACGAATTGGGCTACTTATGAGGCATAAAGCTGCTGATGTTTCGGTTCATCGGCATGTTGCACCGCGGCTCGTGCTTGTGCGGGTCCGCCTCGGGTGCCGAATTGACCCGAGACCTGACCGAGCGGCGCCAGCAACAGGAAGCTCTTGAGCAGAATCGCGCCGTGCTGGCGCAGGCGCAAATCTCACCGGACTGGACGCTACAATGTGACGCTTGGCGCACTCGCTACGTTCCAGCGCGTTGGAGTCGGCTTTGAGCACGACGCTCGCCGGCCTCGTGGCGTCCGCTGGCGCATCATTGCTGCCGGATTAACCTGATGACACGATGCCACGGACAGCAAACAAGGGCAGGAGAACGCGCAAGCCGATAAGCCATTCATTCGTCTTCGAGATCACGGAGTTGGAGCCGTGCACGCGACCTTCGCTCATTGTGTCGCCGGCTAATCGTGGCTCATGGGCGAGGACAAAGCCGGCTCACGGGAATCGCATCCGCTTTTTTCCCCTGGGGCATCGCCGGGCGATCCGAACCACCAACCTGCTCGAGCGGCTGTTCGGCGAGGAACGGCGGCGGGATCTAGACCGCTGTCATGCGCCCGTCCCGGCGCCCGCCGGAACCAGCACAAGCGGCGGCGCTCGAAATGCGCGACGATAAGCGTCTCGCTCAGTAGGACCGTGGGCTTCCCTACCTGCGTTTATCCTGGTTTAGTAAGGACGACAACGTGGGGACCACGATGCTTCTGCAACGCAGATCGAACCTAATTGACTCGATCACACCGAATCAGATCACTGCGCTAAGGAGGCAGCCCGATCGAGCGCGACATTTTTTCAGGTACTGGTTACTCGCAGCCCTTCTCGGCATCGCGAGTGCTGCGCCAGTCATGGCCGCAACGCTCCAACTGCCAGCGCTTGTCGAGCCCGCCAGCCAAGAGCATCACGTCGGCAAGGTAATCTTTCTTGAGTTGGTGACCCCGGACCTCGCCGCCAGCACGCGGTTCTATGCGGGACTGTTCGGCTGGACATTTCGCGATATTCAGGCCGGTGCGACACAGTACGCGGAGGCATCTCTCGACGGTCGTCCGGTCGCAGGACTGGTTCACAGGGCTCTACCGGCGGGCGAGCGCCGGCAGCCAGCGTGGCTAAGCTTTTTCGCCGTGAGCGATGCCGACGCAGCAGAAAAGATTGCGTTACAACATGGCGCGAAGGTCCTGTTCGAACCGCACAGCTTCGCCGACCGCGGCCGCGAAGCAGTCTTCGCCGATCCGCAGGGGGCCGTTTTCGCAGTCCTCGCCTCCAGTAGCGGCGATCCGCCCGATTTCCTGGCCGCACCCGGAGAATGGATTTGGAGCTCGCTGATCACGAGCGATCCGGACACCGATGCCGCTTTCTACCAGACGCTGTTCGACTACGAAGTCTTCGAGTTGCCCGCTAGCGGGGGCGCGCGACATCTCCTGCTCGCGTCCCACAACTATGCTCGCGCGAGCGTGAATACGCTGCCTGCGAATACGCCCGATCCCCATCCTTACTGGCTCAATTACGTACGCGTCGAAGATGCGGTCAAGATGACGGCAAAGGTCGCGGCGCTCGGTGGTCGCGTGCTCGTCGAGCCGTGGGTTGATCGCCATGGCGGCAAGGTCGCGGTGGTCGCCGACCCTCTGGGGGCGCCCTTCGGCCTGCTTGAATGGCCGGAAAGCGAGACTAAAGAGGTGCCCAAGTGAATTCCTCACTCTGGCGCTGGGCGGGGACCGCCTTGGTGATCGGGCTCGTCGCGGTCCTGTCGTCCGGCTGTATTGTACCGGGCGGCGGATACGGATACGACGGTGGCTACGGGCTAGATTACTATCAACCCTACGGTGTCGAGTACGGTGGCTGGGGCCCTGGCTACGAAGTGGCGCCGTATCGCGAGGGTGAGCATCGTCCAGCTCCTGCTGGCGGTCGGCCGGCGGCACATGCGTACCGAGCCGCGCCCGCATCCCGCTCGATGCCGTCTATTCCGTCAGGATCGCGTTCCGCTGGTGGCGGTGGACGCGGTGGCGGTGGACGCGGTGGCGGTGGCGGACATCGCTGACTGAAAGAAACCATGAAGCGATTGCGCTTCGTCCTGACGACGGCCGTCATCGGCTGGCACGGGCCGCATTGATCGATGGCTGATGTGGTGAGCTCCGCACATGAACCAACCCGCGCTTGTCATCCGCACGGCGGGCGCCGCCGACCTCGATGCGGTGCAGTCGCTTCTGCGCGAAACGTGGCACCAGGTTTACGACCCCATTCTCGGCCGCGAAGCCGTGGCCGAAGTCAGCGCGCGCTGGCACGCGAAGCCGCTGCTGGAGCGCCAGCTTCGGGAACGGCATTCGTCGTTCCTGGTCGCGCTCGATCGCGCCCTCGTGGTCGCGCACGGTTTCGCCACTGTGCGCGAGCCGGCCGTGCTTGTGGTGTCGCGTCTTTACGTTCGTCCGAGCCATCAGCGGCAGGGGATCGGCGGCAAACTGCTGGCTTCGTTCTGCGCGCGCCACACGAACGCTTCCGTCGTGCGGCTTTTCGTTGCCGCGGCAAACCCGCTTGGCGTGTCGTTCTGGCGGCGCGAGGGCTTCAGCGCGGTCGGCGAAGGGATCGAGGAAGGCGCACGGGTGCTGCACATGGAGAAACGGCTCGGCAGCGCGGCGCCTGATCGGCGCTGAGCCCGGATCGAGCGGCAGCGCGGCGCCGGTCACACCGGCTCGACACCGCGCGCCCTCCCTTGCGCCGGCGGCCGGAACAGCATGAAGCGGGCGATCCCCCGCGGTCATTGCGCGCGGAGCGAAGCAATCGCCACGAGATCGCTTCGCAGCCTTCGGCTCCTCGCAACGACAGCGATCGCCTGGTCGCCGCTGAATGCGGAGAGGAACTCTAGCGGTTGGCCGCGATCGAGAGGCCGAGCGCCGGCACGAGCCGCTCGGGCGGGATGCTGCCGGCCGCGAGCAGCGCCATCAGCGGCACCGGCTCCTTCGGCGCAAGCTCGATCGCCAGCGAGTGCGGCGCGTTCAGGAAATCGCCGACCGCGCGCGCGGTCGCCGCGGTCGCTTGCGTGGCGCCCGCGGCATGGCCCATCTGTTGCGTCGTGGCGATGAGCTGCTGGCGCAAATCGTCGGGGTCGGTGCCCTTTTCCGCGGCGGCGATCTTGAGCGCGCGGGTTGCGAGCGATGCGTCCTCGTAGCGCAGCACCGCGTGGACGAGCCGCGCCTTCGCCGGCAAATCGGCCGGCGAGCCGGCATCCGCCACTTCGAACGACAGCGACAGCGAGCCCAGCTCCAGCACCTCGATGGCGGCTTTCTCGACCGTGATGTCGTGCCGCGACAGGTCCCAGCGATAGTCGAGATCGAGGTTGAAGGTCATGGTGTCGAGGCCGAGCTTGTCGAACGCGTCGACCGCGTTGAGGTTGGGCAGACTGCTCGCGGCTGACGCGGACGCCGTCGAAGGCGAGATCGGCGGACACCAGCAAGCCGTGCTCGAACGCCACGTTGGCGAGCGAGAACGTGCCGAGCACGCTCGGCGATCCGACCTCGGCCTGCACCGACATCGGCCCATAGGTCATGCTCTTGAGCGACAGACCGTCGAGCAGCTCCCGCGCCAGATCCTGGCCCTCGAGCAGCGCGGTCAGCGGCTTCTGCATCTCGAGCCCCTCGATCGCGGCATGCGCGATGCCGAGGCTGCCGAACAGGTCGGAGCGCATCGTCAAGCCCTCGATCCCGGTGCTCGCGGCGCTGCCGCGATCGTAGCGCCCGGATGTCATCTTCTGGATCGAATAGGAGATTTCGGCGGCCGGCATGTTGGGCGCCGCCGCCATGGCGCCGTGCGCGTCGAGCCCGGAGGATTCGTAGCCGTCATAGCCGAAGCCCAGGCTCCAGCGCGCCTCGGCGCGCAGCAGCGGCAGGAAATCGCCGGGCACCGGCACGTGCGTGCGCTCCATGAGCGAGGCGCGCGCCTCGGCCAGCGACGGCACGCCCGGGTGCAGCAGCGCCCAGGGATAGAGGCGCAGCCGCGATATCTGCGCCGACGCCAGGGTCAGCCGGTTGGCCGCGTCGTGATAGGAGATGCCCTTGGCCGCGATGCCGTCGGCGACGGGCAGCGCGAGGTCGGGCGCGAGCTTCGCCGGATCGGCCGCCGCGCGCGCCCACGAGGCGCCGAGATCGGTCGCGGGGTGAACGAGCGTGAGCCGATCGATCGCGAGCGCGAAATTCTCGGGCTCGGCGCCGTGCAGGGTGAGCCCCGCGATCGTGCCGGTCGCCGCGAAGAGCGCGTAGCTCGCGCTGCCATACGATGCGGAATATCCGGCCGGCAGCGCCGCGATCGACGCGTCCACGGCGGCGCGGAAGAGCCGCGTCGGATAGACCGCGAGCGCCCAGTAGAAGCCGCCGCCCGCCAGTATGAGCGCGGCGGCAAGGCCGATCAGCCATTTCTTCACGTGCCGACCCCCGCGAAGCGGCTCCGATCCTATCATGGTTGGCGGGGCGCGCGGCAGCTTCTAGGATTTGCGCCAAACGAGAGGGCGAGGCATGACCGGGACCGAGGCGATCGTCCAGGGCCATTACGGCCGCGGCGGGCTCTTGCAGCGCATCGAAGCGGCGCTCAGGGAGGCGGGTAAGGACCCGCAAAACCTCGCCGTCGAGGATCTTCACTCGCTCGACCAGCTGCACGGCCGCGGCATTCTCGCCACGACCGAACTCGTGAAGCACGCGGCCCTTCGCCCCGGCCTGCGCGTTCTCGATCTCGGCTGCGGGATCGGCGGTGCGTCGCGCTATCTGACGAAGATGTGCGGCTGTACCCTCACAGGCCTCGACCTCACGCCCGAGTTCGTCGAGGTGGCGCGCGCCCTCACCGAGCGGTGCGGCCTCGGCGGGCGGATCGAATTTCATCAGGGCAGCGCGCTCGCGCTTCCGTTCGCGGACGCCAGCTTCGATCGCGTCTGGTGCCACAACGTCACCATGAACATCCAAGACAAGCCGAAGCTCGCCGCCGAAATGGCGCGCGTCCTGGTGCGCGGCGGGCGCTTCGTCTGCGCCGAGGTGGAGCTCGGCCCGGCCGGATCGCCGATCTTCCCGATGCCGTGGGCCAACGATCCGCAGTCGAGCTTCCTCGTCGCCCCGGCGGAAATGCGTGCCAGCCTGGAGGGCGCCGGCCTGCGCATCGTCGAGGTGATCGACGAGACGCCGGCCATCCTCGCGTTCCGCAACGAGATGGCGGCGCGCGCCGCGCGCGGCGAGCCGCCGCTCATGCGGAACGATGTCGCGATGGGCGGCCGCGGAGACTACGCGGTGCGCGCGCGCAACATGCAGAAATGCTCGGCCGAGGGCAGCATCGTCGAGCAGATCATCGTCGCGGAGAAAATCTGATGGGACAGTTCGCGCTTGGCCAAGGCGTGCCGCGCTTCGAGGATCCGCGGCTCCTGCGCGGCGGCGGCCGCTATGTCGACGACATGGTGCTGCCGCGCATGGCTTATGGCTATGTGCTGCGCGCCGGCCACGCCCATGCGCGCATCCGCAAGATCGACACCGCGCGGGCCAAGGACGCGCCGGGCGTGCTCGCCATCCTCACCGGCGCCGATTGGGAGGCGTCGGGCTGGGGCGATCTGCCGGTGCCGACCGGGCCGAAGCGGCGCGACGGCTCGCCGCTCTATCGCCCGCGCTTTCCGGCGCTGGTCAAGGACCGCGTGCGCTGGGTCGGCGATTACGTCGCCTTCGTCGTGGCCGAGACCTATGCCCAGGCGGCCGACGCGGCCGAGCTGATCCAAGTCGATTACGAGCCGCTGGCGGCCGTGGTTTCCGGCAAGGACGCGGTCGCACCGGGCGCGCCGCGCGTGTGGGACGATTGCCCGGACAATATCTGCTTCGTCCATCTCGAAGGCGACAAGGCCAAGACCGATGCCGCCTTCGCCGGCGCCCATCGCGTGGTGCGCGCCGATCTCGTCATCAACCGCGTCACCGGCGCCACCATGGAGCCGCGCGGCTCGATCGGCGAATACGACGCCATCGAGGATCGCTACACCATCTACACGACCTTGCAGCGCACCCATAATTTCCGCGCCGAGCTGGCCCATTCGGTGCTGAAGGTCGCGGAAAGCCGCGTCCGCGTCGTCGCCGGCGACATCGGCGGCAGCTTCGGCATGAAGTCCGCGGTCTATAACGAGGTGGCGCTCGTGCTGCTTGGCGCGAAGGCGGTCGGGCGTCCGGTCAAATGGATCAGCACGCGCTCCGAGGCGTTCCTCGGCGACGCGCAGGCGCGCGACAATTTCACGACGGCCGAGCTGGCGCTCGACCGCGACGGCACGTTCCTCGGATTCCGCGTCAAGGTCATCGCCAATCTCGGCGCCTATCTCCAGACCGGCGGCAACGTGTTCGTCGGCAATCTGGGCACGCTCGCCGGCGTCTATCGCACGCCCGCGATCCATGCCGACGTGACCGGCGTCTTCACCAACACCAACCCGATGCGCGCATATCGCGGCAACGGCAGGCCCGAATACGCCTACGTGATCGAGCGCATGGTCGATCTCGCCGCTTCCGAGCTCGGCGTCGATCCGGTCGAATTGCGCCGCCGCAATCTCATCCCGCCCGAGGCGATGCCGTTCAAGACCGGCCTCACCTTCACCTTCGATTGCGGCGAATTCCGGCGCGGCATGGATCATGGCGCTGGGCTTCGCCGACCGCGCCGGCTTCGCGGCGCGGCGCGAGGAGGCGCAAAGGCGCGGCAAGCTGCGCGGCCTCGGCGTCTCGAACAGCATCGAGCGCGCCGCCGCCCCGGGCTTCGAGGGCGCCGAGATACGCTTCGACCGCGGCGGCGGCGTGACGCTCTTGTCCGGCTCGATCACGCAGGGGCAGGGGCACGAGACGATCTACAAGCAACTGGTGTGCGACCGGCTCGGCATCGATCCCAAGGACGTGCGCTATGTCCAGGGCGACACCGACAAGGTCGCGTTCGGCGAAGGGACCGGCGGCTCGCGCTCGGCCACGATCGGCGGCTCGGCTTTCCTGCTCGCGACCGACAAGATCATCGACAAGGCGCGCCGCATCGCCGCCAAGATGATGCAGGTCGCGGCCGAGGACGTGGCCTTCGCCGAGGGCGTGTTCGCGTCGGCGAAATCGAACCGCACCCTCACCCTCGCCGAGGTCGCGCGCGCTTCCCTGGAGCCGCGCAATCTTCCGCAAGGGATGGAGCTGGGCCTCGTCGAGAGCGCGGTCTACAGCGCGCCCATCGACAATTTCCCGAACGGCACGCATGTCTGCGAGCTCGAGATCGACCGCGAGACCGGCAAGGTCGACATCCTGCGCTATACCGTGGTGGACGATGTCGGCACGGTGATGAATCCGCTTCTGCTCGAAGGCCAGATCTGCGGCGGCATCGTCCAGGGCGTGGGCCAGGCGCTGCTCGAGGACATCCGCTTCGACAAGGAGGGGCAGCTCTTGAGCGGCTCGTTTATGGATTACGCGATGCCGCGCGCGGACGATTTGTGCGCGATCCGGCTCGAGAGCAATCCGGTGCCGACCAAGACCAATCCCCTGGGCGTCAAGGGCGCGGGCGAGGCGGGCTGCGTCGGCGCCTTGCCGGCCGTGTCGAACGCGCTCGTCGACGCGCTCTCCGTCCTCGGCATCCGCCACGTGGCGATGCCGGCAACGCCCGAGATTCTGTGGCGCGCCATCCGCGATGCCGAACGCGCGCCGTCCTGAGTTTTTGCGCTAGGCCGAGAGACGCAGCTTTTCCGCCGTCAGCTCGAGGCGATCGGGCGTGCCCGCGACGGCGACCAGCACGTCTTTGCGCCGCACGCGGTCAGCCCTCATCAGGCTGAGAACGATCGGATCCGCCAGAACTTCCCACAAGGTCGGTTCGATGCCCGCCTTCGACCATCGTTCTTTTCTCATTTCCCCGTGCTCCCGACAGGGGTCAAGACGCAAGCATGCGCGCCGCGGGCGCGCGTGACAACTCAATCTTTAGTGTTAGGCTCTCGGCCGAGGCGAGAAAAAGATGCGCTATTCGTTCTTCTCGGTGATGGACCATTATCCGGCCGAAACGCGTTCGGTGCCGGATTATTACGCGCAGCTCCTCGGCGCGAGCGAGGCGGCCGAATCTCTCGGCTACGACACGGTGTTCGTCGCCGAGCATCATTTCCACGAATACGGCGTCGTGCCGAATCCCGCGGTGATGCTGGCAGCGCTCGCGCAAAGGACCGGACGCGTGCGGCTCGGCCCCGCGATCGCGACGCTTTCGTTCCACAATCCGCTGATGGTTGCCGAAAGCTACGCGATGGTTGACGTGCTGTCGCAAGGGCGGCTCGTGCTCGGCGTGGGCTCGGGCTATCTGAAGCACGAATTCGCGGGCTTCGGCGTGGCGGCTGAGGAAAAGCGCGCACGCTTCGACGAGACGCTGATGCTGGTGCGCCGTCTCCTCGCGGGCGAGCGCGTCACGCATCGCGGCGCCTTTCACTGGATCGAGGGGGTCGCGCTCAACGTGCGGCCGGTCCAGCGTCCGACGCCGCCCATTTACGTCGCGGCATTGGCGCGCGAGGCGTCATACCATATCGGGCGCCAGGGCAACCGGCTGATGGCCATTCCCTATGCGACCGCCGCGACCTTTGCCGAGGTCGGCGAGCTGCAGCAGGCCTATCGCCGCGGGCAAATCGAAGGCGGCCACGAAGCGGGCGAGGACGATGCGATCTACACGTTTCATTGCCACGTCGCCGAAAGCGACGAGGCGGCGCGGCGCAATGCCGCAGAACCCTTCGACCGCTACGTCGCGAGCCGCCTTTACGCGCGGCGCCAGACCTATGACGAGGTGCTGGCGAGCGGGCTTGCCCTCTTCGGCTCGGCCGAGACCGTGGCGCGCAAGGTCGCGGCTCTGGCGCGCATGGGAATTGACCATATCGCTCTCCTCATGGATTTCGGGCTGATGCCGGAGGCGCTGGTGCGGCGCTCGATGCGGGCTTTCGCCGAGGAGGCGATGCCGCGCGCCGGCGTGAACGCGTGACGATGGTTTCGATTGACCCGAAAGTACGAAGGCGTTAGAAATTGCGCCAACAAGTAAAGAAACTGTGAGGAGCGCGTTGGACGTTCTCGGGGGAATTCCAGCCCGTTTGGCATAAGCGGCAATCGCAATCCGAACAACGGCGGTGCTTCCCGCGCTGAGGCCGAACGCTCTCCGAGCGCAATTCTGTCGCGTGGTTCGGAGCAACGGTGGCACCATTTCCGGTCGCGGTCCTGCTGGGCGGCGCGCTCGCCGCTGCCGCGTGGGCCTATCTCATGCTCGCGATCTGGCGCGTGGCGCGCTGGAAGGGCGGCCCGAAATCCGCCGGCAAGTGGCGCCCGGGCGTGAGCGTGCTGAAGCCCCTGTGCGGCGCCGAGGTCGAACTTTACGCCTGCCTCGGCTCGTTCTGCGACCAGGACTATCCGGACCTTCAGCTCGTGCTCGGCGTCGCCGATCCCGACGATCCGGCGGTCGCGGTGGCGCGGCGGCTCATCGCCGAACGGCCCGGCCGCGACATCGAACTCGTGATCGACGGCAGCCAGCACGGCACCAATCGCAAGGTCAGCAACCTCGTCAACATGGAGCGCGCGGCGCGGCACGACATCATCATCGTGTCCGACAGCGACACGATCGCCGGCCGCGACTGCATCGCCAAGGTCGTGGCGCCGCTCGCGCGCCGCTCGGTCGGCGCCGTGACATGCCTCTATCGCGGCGCGCCGGTCGGCGGTCTCTCCTCGATGCTCGGCGCGCTTTTCATCAACGACTGGTTCCTGCCCTCGGCCGTGGTCGATGCCGGGATGCGCGACGTCGCGTACTGCTTCGGGCCGGTGACGGCGGTGCGGCGCGATGCGCTCGAGGCGATCGGCGGGCTCGGCAAGCTCTCCTTCCGGCTCGCCGACGATTTCCTGCTCGGCCGCCTCGTCGCGCGCGCGGGTTTTCGGGTCGTGCTGTCGGGCGAACTGGTGGATACCGTCGTCGCCGAGAATTTTTCCTCGCTGGTCGAGCACGAGCTGCGCTGGTCGCGCACCGTGCGAACGGTAAAGCCGGGCGAGCATTTCCTTTCCGCCGTGATGCATCCGCTGCCGGTGCTGCTGGCGCTGCTGCTGCCCTATCCGGCCTCTGGCGGCTGGGCCATCATCGGCGTCCATCTCAGTCTGCGCACGGTGCTGCATTACCTCGCGCGGCGCCGCTTCGCCATTTCCGGCCGCGCGCAGCCATGGCTCCTGCCGTTGCGCGAATGTCTCGTCTTCGCTATCTGGGCGCTGAGTTTCGCCAGCAGCAATGTCCGCTGGCGCCATCGCCGGTTCGCGATCGGCCGCGGCGGCACTCTGCTGGCGCCGACGGCGGCGGCCCAGGAGCGCGGTTCGTAAGGGATGAAGCGCCTGATCGTGACCGCGGACGATTTCGGGCTTGCCGTGCCGGTCAACGAAGCGGTCGAGCAGGGCCATCTGGGCGGCATCCTTTCGGCCGCAAGCCTCATGGTGACGGGCGACGCCGCGGACGACGCGATCGCGCGCGCGCGCCGTCTGCCGCGCCTCGCCGTGGGACTGCATCTCGTGCTGGTGGACGGCAAGCCGTGCCTTCCGCCCGAGCGCATTCCCGATCTCGTCGCAAGCGACGGCCGGTTCGGCGACGACGTCATCCGCACCGGCATCGCGATCTTCTGCCGCCCCGCGGCGCGCCGCCAGGTCGAGGCGGAAATCCGCGCCCAGCTCGAAGCGTTCCGGCGCACCGGCCTGAAGCTCGACCATGTCGATGCGCATCATCATTTCCACATGCATCCGGTCATACGCGACGCGCTGCTGCGGCTCGCGCCGGAATACGGCATCGCCGCGATCCGGGTGCCGCGCGAGCCGCCGCTTCTGGCGTGGCGCGCGACCGGCGACCGGCTGGGCACGAGGATTTTCGCCTGGCTCGTGCAGGCGCGCCGCGCGCGGCACATGAAGCGCGTCTTCGACGCAGCGGGCATATGCTCCAACGACTGGCTCCTGGGCTTGAGCGACAGCGGCGCCATGAGCGCGCGCCGCGTCGAGGGCTATCTCGCGCACCTGCCGGACGGCGTCTCGGAACTTTATGTCCACGCCGCGACGCAGCGCTTCGACGGCAGCGGCGCGTGGCCCGCGGATTATGACGGGAAGCAAGAGCTCGACGCGCTCACCGATCCCGGGGTCCGTGCCGCGCTCGCCCGCCTCGGCATCGAGGCGACCTCGTTCGCGGCGCTCGCCGCGGCATCCGCATGAGGCTCGGGCTCGCCTTGTGCGCGCTTGCGGGCGCGCTTTCGGGGGTGCTCTTCATCACGTGGAAGGGCATGGCCGCGGTCGGCCATGCGCTGCACATGGCGGGGTGGGGCGGGCTCGCGCTCATGTCGCTCTACCATCTCCTGCCGCTCATGCTGTGCGCGCTCGGGTGGCGGACGATCGCTCCGGCGCCGCGGCCGGGGCCGGTCGAGTTCACGTGGTTCCGCGCGCTGCGCGACGCTGGCAGCGACATTCTCGGCGTGGTGCCGGCGGCGGGCGAGCTGCTCGGCATCCGCGCCATGGCGAAGCATGGCGTCGAGACGAGCATCGCGATGGCGACGACCGTCGTCGATCTCACCCTGGAGATGTGCGCGCAGATCGCCTTCACGCTCCTTGGCCTCGCCGTGCTCGTCATGACGCGGCCGGGCGATCCGCTCATCCGGTGGACCGCGGTCGGCGCGGCCGCGCTCGGACTGGTCGCCGGGCTTTTCATCCTGGCGCAGCGCTGCGGCATCGTCCGCCTGTTGCAGCGCCTCGCGCAGCTTCTTCTGGGCGCGGCGCGGAATCCTTCCGTCGAGGACCGCATCCGCGCCATCTACGCCGACCGGCGTGCGCTGCTGCGCGCCCTCTCGATGCACACGCTTGCGTGGCTCGTCGGCATCGGCGAGGCGGCGATCGGCTTCGCCATGATGGGGATACCGGTCAGCCTGGCGACGCTTCTCGTGCTCGAGAGCCTGATCTTCGCGATCCGCACCGCCGCCTTCTTCGTGCCGGCCGCGGCCGGCGTGCAGGAAGGCAGCTACGCGGTGCTCGGCGCCGCGCTCGGCATTCCGCCGGAATTCGGCCTCGCGCTCTCGCTCCTGAAGCGCGCCCGCGAGCTCATTCTCGGCGCAGCATCCCTTGCCGCCTGGCACGCCGTCGAGGGAACGGCGCTGTGGCGCCGCTTGTCGTGACGCCTTAATCTTAGCGGCGTCATTCGACAGGAACACACCCATGGCCAAGCTTCGTCACATCGCCATCCTCGTGTCCGATCCCGAGCAGGCGGCGCAATTCTTCGAGCAGGCCTTCGACATGAAGCGCGCCGGCACGGCGCGGCGCGGGGTCTATGTCTCGGACGGCACGGTGAACGTGGCGCTCTTGAAGGTCGAGGAGGGCGAACGGCCCGGCATCTATCATTTCGGCATGTGGGTGGACGATCTCGCGGAGGCGGAGCGCAAGGCCGAAGCCGCGGGTGCCACATATCTCGCCGGCCGGCCGGACTCGCCCAATTCGTTCTACGAGTGCAAGTACCGCGACCCGCTCGGCAACGTGTTCGACCTCACCCACACCGGCTGGGTCGGCGCGGTCAAGGAGGTCGTGCCGAAGGTCTGACGTGGCCGAGCGCGCCCCCGTCATCGTCATCGGCGCAGGGCCGGTCGGGCTCTGCCTCGCGCTCGCGCTTGCCAAGGAGGGGATCGCCGTCGCCCTCGTCGAGGAGCTGGGTTCAGGCAATTTCCTCGAGCAGGTGCCGCGCGCCGGCACGAACCATCCGGCAACGCTCGAGCTCTACGACCGCATCGGCCTGTACGAGCGGCTCGAGCCGCGCGGCATCGTGGCGCCCGTGTTCCATTACTGGGACCGGCGCGAGGGCCTGATCGCCGCCTTCGACCACGCTGTCTTGAAGGGCGACACGCGATTCCCCTACGTCCTGCAATGCGAGCGCATCAAGGTGGTGGAGGAGGCGATGCAGCTCGCCCGCTCCCATCCCCTCGTCGATCTAAGGCTCGATACGCGCTTCTGCGGCTTTTCGCAGGACGAGAACGGCGTCGTGGCCGAGTGTCTCGATGCCGAGGGCCGGCCGCTTCGCCTCGAAGGCTCGTTCATCGTCAGCGCCGAGGGCGCGCGCAGCATCGTGCGCAAGGAGCTCGGGATCGAGTTCGAGGGCTTCACCTATCCCGACCGCACGCTCAACATCGAGGTCGCCTACGATTTTTCGCGCCACGGCTACGCGCACCGCAACTACATCTCGGACCCCGAGGAGTGGTCGAACCTGTTTCACTGGAAGGGCCCGCCCGAGCGCTGGCGCGTGCATTTCCCGACTTCGCCCGAGGACGATCCCGACGCGCTCGTGCGGCCGGACGCGCTCCAGGCGCGGCTCCGGCGCTTTCTCGACACCGGGCGCGAGTTCGAGATCGTCGGCACCAACCTCTACGCGGTGCATCAGCGCGTGGCATCGCGCTTCCGCCTGGGCCGCGCCATCCTCGCCGGCGACGCCGCGCATGTGAACAGCCCGATCGGCGCCATGGGCATGAACAGCGGCGTGCACGACGCCTTCAATCTCGCGGAAAAACTCGTCCTCATCCTGCGCGGCGAGGCTGAGATCGAATTGCTCGACCGCTACGAGCGCCAGCGCCGCCATGTGGCCCTCGCGCACACGCAGGCCGAGACGATCCGCAACCGCCGCCTGCTCGAGGAGCGCGATCCCGCGGTGCGCTGGCGCAACCAGGACGAGCTGCGCCGCACCGCCGCGGATCCGGCGCGCGCGCGCGCCTATCTGCTCCGCACCTCGCTCATCGAAAGCCTGCGCCAGGCCGCGGCGATTCAGTAGCCCAGCGCGAACGCCTCGCGGCGGTGATCGCCGGCGCCGGCGAGCGCGCCCGAGGCCAAAAACTCGATCGCCTTGGCCGAGCCGTAGAAATAAGGGTCGGGCGAGCGGCTGACCTCGTGCCCCATCGCTGCCAGCGCCGGCAGCACCCCCTCCGGGAATTCGCTGTCGATGAGCAGCACGCCGTCCTGCGCGGTGCACCAGCGCGGCGCCTCGACCGCGGCCGCGACGTCGCGCCCGCCGTCGATGAGATGCGAGAGGACCTGCACGTTGGTGAGGGTCTGGCTCGCCCCGCCCGGGCTCGCCAGCACGTAGCGCGGCCTGCCGTCGCGCTGGACCATGACCGGGCAGAGCGTATGGGCCGGGCGCTTGTGCGGGCCGACGCTGTTGGGGAAATTCGCGCGATGGGTGAAACCCTGCATGCGGTTGTTGAAGAGGATGCCGGTCGCGGGCTCGAGGAAGGCGCTGCCGAACACGCTGAAGACGCTCTGCACGACGCAGACGGCATTGCCGCCCTCGTCGGCGAGCATGAGGCACGACGTGCCGCCGCGCTCGGGCACGCGCGTCGCCGGCGCGGTCGCGAGCACGGCTGCGCGCATGCGCGCCGCCAGCGCAGGATCGAGCGCCTGCGCGACCGCGTCAGGAATGGCGCGCGGATCGGCGATGAGCGGCCTTCCGTGCTCGAACGCGGCCTTCATCGCGCTCATCTGGAAACCTGTGCGCCGCACCGGATCGGCGGCGAGCGCGTCCCCCGGCACCGCCGCCAATCCTTCGAGCTGCATAAGCAGCAGCACGCCATAGGAATTGGGCGGCATCACCATGACGCGATGGCCGCGATAGGATGTTGCCGCGGGCTCGACCCACAGGGGCTCGAGCGCGGCGAGATCGGCTTCGCGCATGAGTCCGCCGTTTGCCGCGAAACAGGCTCCGATGCGGCGCGCGGTCTCGCCGCGATAGAAGCTGTCCGGCCCCTCGTCGGCGACGGCGCGCAGCGTGCGCGCGAGCGCCGGCTGGCGGAACAGATCGCCCACCGAAACGGCGCGTCCCCCCGGCAGATAAAGCGCGGCGCAGCCGGGATCGGATGCGAGGAGCGCGCGGTCGTCGGCAATGCGATGGGCGAGCACGCGGCTCACGGGGTGGCCGTTCTCGGCGAGGTCGAGCGCATCCTCGAACAGCTCGCGCCAAGGGAGCCTGCCGTAGCGGCGATGCATCGCCTCCCAGGCGCGCACCAGTCCCGGCACGACGGGCGCCTGCGGCCCGCGCACTTTCATGCCGTCGCCGAACGCCTCCGGGGTTGCGGCGGCGGGCGCGATGCCCGAGGCGTTGAGGCCCACCGTTCGCCCCGATGCCGCGTCGTGATAGAGGATGAAGCAGTCGCCGCCGATCGAGGTGGCGTGCGTCAGCACGACGGCGAGCGCCGCCGATGCCGCGACCATGGCGTCCACCAGCGTGCCGCCGCGCTTCAGTGCGGAAATGCCGGCGAGCGTCGCCGCGGAATGGCCCGAAACGACCATCGCGCGGCGTCCGAACACCGGCGCGCGCGGCGTGCGCGTCTCGAATTCGCCCATGTCTTTCTCCTCGACCGCTAGTTCTGACCCCAGGCGGTGGAAAAATAAAGGGCCGTCGCCGGTCCGCGGGACCGCAAGGGATTATTGTTCACGCCCGCACCGTTAGGTTAGGATCGCTGCCCAGATGGGGAAGCTTCACGTGACCAAGTGGCAGGTGCCGGCGCTTCTCGCCGGGCTGACGATGCTCGCCCCCGCGTCGCAGGCTTCGTCGCAGACGACGTACGAATATCACATCGAGCATCCGCGCTATGGCGACATCGGCACTTATGTGAATGTCGTGAAGGATCTGGGCGACGGCGCCGAGGTCCATTCCGAGCTGCGCGTCGCGGTGAAAATTCTGGGCGTCGTCATGTACCGGGAAGAGGGCACGCGCACCGAGCATTGGCACGGCGACCGCCTCGTCGGCTTCGACAGCGTGACGGTCACGAACGGCAACCGGATCGAGGTGCATGGCGAGGCGAAGGGCGACGCCTTCATGGTGACGACCCCGTCGGGCACGATCGAAGCGCCGCCCCAGGTCCATCCCTCCAATCCCTGGGCCGCGCAAGTGCTCGACACCGACATGCTGATGTCAACGACGTCGGGCCATGTCGAGCGCGTCAATGTCAGCGGCGGCAAGCTCGAATCCGTGAATCTCGACGGCAAGGAGTTCCGCCTGCACCGCTACGACGTGGTCGGGACCAAGCGCCAGGCGGTCTGGCTCGACGACCGCGGCGTCGCCGTCGCCTTCCGCACCGAAGAGGACGGCTCCCCGGTCGACTTCATCCTGAGCCACCCGCCCACGACCGAAAAAGAAAGCCGGGCGCAGAACTAGGGCGAGGCCTTGCGACCCCGGCAAAGCGAACGGGGTTAGGTCACTTGCCGTCCTTCAGCAGATGGCCCCATTTCTCGCGCGTCTTGGCGCGGAGTTCCGGGCTCGATTCGGCGACGGGCGGAAAGTCCTTGATCCATTCGTAGGGGCGGCAGGCATCGACGATGGCGCGCGTGTTGTGCACCTCGCCCTTGCGCTTCCTCGGATCGAGCGCGCCGGACCAGGCACGACGGATCATGTCGATGTCCTCCACCGGGTCGCAGCGCGTCGCGATCGCCCAGATCACGTCGAAGCTGTTGGTCGGATCGATGTCCTCGTCCACGACGACGACGAAGCGGCCGAGATAATTGCCGGCATGCGCGCCCGCCGCCAGAAGCCCGGCCTGCTTGGCATGGCCGGCATAGGCCTGCTTCACCGAAATGATATTGAAGAGGCGCCCGCCGCCGGCCTCGTGGCACCACACGCCGGTAACGCCCGACAGGCCCGCCTTCTCGACCTGGTCCCAGATCATGGCCGACTTGATGACGCATTTGCTGAGCGAATAGTCCGACGGCGGGCGGCCGGGCCGCGCCATCGTCAGGATCGGGTTGGTGCGGTAATAGACGCGGCGGATTTTCACCACCGGATCCTCGCGCACCGAGCTTGCGTAATAGCCGGTCCACTCGCCGAACGGCCCTTCGCCTTTGAGCTGATCGGGCAAGATCTCGCCCTCGAGCACGATCTCGGCCGCCGCCGGCATCGGCAGGCCATGGAGCTCGCTCCTGAGCGTGTCGAACGGCACGCCGCGATGGCCGCCGGCATGGGCGAATTCCGACACGCCGAACGACACCTCGTTGCCGGACGACAGGAACAGCAGCGGGTCCTGGCCGCAGCATATGACGACCGGGCAGGGCTTGCCCTCGCGAAAATATTTCTCGCGAATCTGGCGGCCGTGCTTGCCCGGCGACATCCACAGGCCGACCGTGTTGCGGTCGTGGATCATCACGCGATAGGTCCCGACATTGATCCAGTCCGTCTCGGGATCGCGCATCACCACGAGGTCGCCGGTGCCGATATAGCGGCCGCCGTCGAGCTCGTGCAGGAACGGCACCGGGAATTTCCCGAGATCGACCTCGTCGTCGCGATCGACGTTGTCGAGCACCGGCCCGCCATTGACGAACACGTTGGGGATGAGATCGAACCGCTTCATCCGGTCGCGATATGCCCGCACCACGTCCAAGGGATGTTTCGGCATCGGCAATCCCAGGGTCAGCGCGAGCCGCCGCGGCGAGTTGGTCATGCCGGAGAGCACCGTGTATTCGGGCGGATAATCCTTGATCTTGTCGAACAGGATCGCCGGCGGGTTGTCGGGGCTCGCCTGGTAGATCATCTCGGCGACCGCGCCCATCTCGAGGTTCCAGTCGCAGCCCGAGACGCGCTTCAGCTCGCCGATCGATTCGACGCGCGCGATCCATTCGCGCAGATCGGCATGGGGCTTGGCGAACTCGCCGATGCGGATGGGGTTGTCGTTCCTCGGCTCGTCCATGGCGTCCTCCCGGTGCGGTGGGGTTATGAGGCGATTGCCCCGCCGGACGCAAGCCGATAGGTTTCGCCGCGAGAACGGGAGGCGTTCATGGCGCGACAGGCAACGGTGAAGAAACCCGCGGTTCAGAAGGCGCGGGGCGGAAGCGACGTGGTGGCGCGGCTCGACCGCGTGGTGGACGAGTATGTGCGCCGCGTGCGCTTCTTCAAGGAGCCGATGACGCGCGGGCGCGCCGCCATGTTCGTGTTCCAGCACCGCCAGAACACGCGCCAGCGCAACTCGGTGCTGAAGCTGCGCGTCGCCACCAACTGCCCCGACTGGGAAACGAAGCTCCGCATCATCGGCGCGTGCAGCGAGGAGATCATCGCCGATCACGAGCATGGCGGCGGGCGGCCGCACTGGGCCATCCTCGAGGATCTGGGCGTGCGCATCGGGCTCGCGCGCAAGAAGATTCAGGGCGCGCGCCTCCTCGTCTCGACGCAGCTTTGCTGGCTCGCCTGGGAGGCTCTGATGTCGAACCGGCATTGGCTCGAGGGCCTCATCGCCAATACCTGCGCCGAGCGCGGCAATATCCCGGGCTACGGCGAGGGCGTTCTCAAGAAACACGGCTGGTTCGGCTTGGAGCGCCAGCGCTGGGGCAAGCTGTTCGGCCTGCCCAACGACAAGCTCGATTTCTTCGAGCTGCACGAGGAGGCCGACATCGTCCATTCCAATCTCGGCTGGCAGACGGTCGCGCGCGAGGCCGACCGGCTCGGCATCGCCGACCAGGTCGTGCACGCCTGCCGCATAAACCTGATGGTGTGGGAGCAATATTTGGACGGCATCGCCACGGGCGGCGACGCCTTGGACCGCGGCAAGGAACCGCTCTACGTCTAGCGACCCCAACCCTCCCCCCTTGAGGGGGAGGGGTAGGGTGGGGGGTCAAAACCCCGGCGCGTTCTCGAGCTGGTCGAGCCAGTCGAAGCCCATGGCGCGGACGATGCGGTTCGAGATGACGACGAGCCGCGCCTCGGCCGATGGGTCGAGATTGAAGTGCTGGTGGATGGTGAAGGGCGGCACGTAGATGAAGTCGCCGCGCTGCCATTCGCAGGTTTTTGGCTCCGGCTCCCAGTCCCAGGCGAAGGCGTCGAGGCAGTCGAACTTCAGATCCCAGTGCAGATCGTAGCCGCGCCCTTCCGCGACGAAGATCACTTCCTCCCACATGTGCCGGTGCTTGCCCGAGCGGCCGCCGCCCGGCACGAACTGCATGTAAGCCTCGATGCAGCATTCCTTGGTGTCGAACCGCTCGTGCATCAGGTGCTTCAAGAGCCCGTCGGGTGACTGCTCGAACGGCATGTCCTCGGCGAAGACGATGTTCTTCAGCTCGTCGTAGCGTGTTCTGAACTTCGCCGATTTCGGCGATCTGGTCCTTGCGGAAATCGCAGGTGCCTTTGCCGATGTGGGCGAAATCGCGTTCTTCCGGAACTTTCATGGCGCTCACCAATCGATGGGGGGTTTGAAGTCCTCGTGTCCCTCGGGCGGCGTGTTGGGCGGGTAGGACACGATCTTCTGGAACAGCAGGTGCATGAACAGGAAGAGCGGCTTCGCCTTCATGACGAGCAGCACCGCCTCGTTGTCCGGGTCGTCGTTGAAATGCTGATGGACGCAGCCGTTCTCGACGATCATGGCGTCGCCCGCCTTCCAGTCGATGCGGCGGCCGTCATGGATGTCGTGGCCCTTGCCCTTCAGCACATAGAACACGGCGCTGTTCATATGGCCGTGCTTCTGGCCATAGGCGCCCGGCGCATAGCACTCGATGTGCGTCTCGATCGACTGCGCGACGGCGGCGTTCTGCGGATTGATGATCTGCTTGCCGTAGAGCTGCGGGCCGCCCTTCCACGGGAAATCGCGCGAGGAATAGACGCGCTTCTGTTCCAGGAGCTGCTTGTACACGTCGCTGTATGTCCCTTCGAGCGCGCGCACGAAGGTGCGCTTCTTCTGCCACCGCTCCCACACCACCGGCTCGGGCTCGTTGCGCCGCTCCTCGGGCTGCGTGCGGTCGTAGAGATCGGTCATTTCGCTCTCCTCTAAGCGGGAATCACGGGCAGCAGCAGATACGAGTTGTGCTTGCCGCCGGCGTGGATCGTATTGGTGCCGGCAAAGCTCGCGGGCGGGCGGTCGCGCGGGTCGTCATGCGTGAACCAGCCGGTGTTCTCGCGCGGCTCGCCGGGACGGTCGAAATCCTGGCCTTGCACCGTCAGCCCAAGACGATAGCCCTTGGGCAGCGCGAGGCTCGCCGGCCAAATTTCCACATCGACAGCATAGACCTCGCCGGGCTTGAGTTTTTGCATCTCGTCATGCGTGTGATAGGGGCGCCACTCGGTCGAGCGCGCCGGATCGAGCTTGCGCTGCGAGACGCGCAGCCAGCCCTGCGACACCGGCGACTTGGGCGCGGTAGAGCTGAAGAACACGACCTCCTTGCCGGCAGGATCGAAGGCGCGCAGCGTGGCGAAGATGTCCATGTCATCGGTGCTCGACGAGACCTGGAGGCGAAGCTTCACCGGCCCCGCGATCTCCATCTCTCGCTCGAGCGGCGCGGTCGTAAACGTCACGCCTTCGCTCAAGGCCGCATATCCCACGCTCGCCGCGGCAGAGGGCGCCGCGAGGCCAAGCGTCTTCGCGCCGGCGTCGAGAAAGAACTTCGTCCAGTGCGTCTGCGGCAGCGGCCAGTCCTTCGCCGCGATCTTGCGCTTCACCTTGTCGTCGGCCGAGCGCACCTCGACCTCGACTTTCGGCTCGTTCTCCCAGCCATTCTCGATGCCCTTCAGGTAGCGGTCGAAGAAGCGGCGCTGCATCGCCACCGTCTCGGGCATGAGGAAGGTGATGAAATAGGGCCCGGACTGCACCTTGAGCCATTTCTCGCGCGAGGATATGCCGAGCCATCCGGCGATCGTGCCGCGCAGATGGAGCGCGAGCCCGCCCCAGTTCGCGACCGCGAGCGTCGGCAGCTCGATCCGCGAGAGATCGGGAATGCGCGCCTTGTACCAATCGTCGAGCGTCGGGTGCGCCAGCACGTTCTCGATGTAATCCTCGCGGTTCGCCTTGAGCTCGGCGGCGCTGAGGCTCGCCGGCCCGGTGTTGCGCTCGCCGGTGACGATGTTGACGAACGGGCTCTCTTCGTTGCCGTGCTGGTTCCGCAGCACGCTCCGCGCCCACCAGCGCGCGACGAAGCCGCTCGAAAAGATGCCGTCGCTGCGCGTGCGGTCGCGGAAGAAGTCGTAGGTCCCCTGCCACGGCAGGAGCGCTGCGAGATAAGGCGGGCGCTGCGCCGCGATCGCCCATTGGCCGGCGGCGTAATAGGAAATGCCGAGAAGCCCGATCTTGCCGGAGGACCAGGGCTGCACGCCGGCCCACGAGATCGCGTCGTAGAAGTCGCGGAACTCGGCCGGCGCGTTGATGTCGAGCTTGCCCGGCGACTTGCCGGCGCCGCGCGAATCGACCTTCAGCACGACATAGCCGTGCGGGACCCAAACCTCCGGATCGGGCGTCTCGAACACCAGATGCTTGCACGACGAATGTTCCAGGATCTGCGGATAGCGCTTGGTCAGCACCTCCCACGCCGGCGGCTGGAACTGGCTGATATGCACGTCCTTGCCATAGGGCCCGAACGTCATGAGGACCGGATATTTCCCGGGCTCGGCCGGCCGGAACACGTTGGCGCTGAGCCGCGCGCCGTCGCGCATCGGCACGGCCACGTCCTTGTCGAGCGTCATGGTGTGCGCCATCCCGGTCCTCCCGTGGCCGAATTCGTACCTACGGCGTTCAGCGGCGCAAGAGGAAATCGCGGCTCGGCCGCCGCTGTTCCCAGCGTTCGCGCTCGAGCTCGGGCACGAGCCCGTCGTCCTGCGGGAAACCGAGGCAGAAATAGCCGATGAAGCGCCACGCGCGCGGCACGTCCAGGATGGCGGCGACGCGCTCGGGATCGAGGATCGAAACCCAGCCCATGCCGATGCCTTCGGCCCGCGCCAGGAGCCATAGCGTGTGCACCGCGGTGACGGCGGAGTATTCCGCCATTTCCGGCATGGTCCGCCGCCCGAGCCCGTGGCCCACTTCGGTGCCGCGGTCGGCGAACACGGCGAGGTGCGAGGGCGCCTCCGCGAGCCCGGCGAGCTTCAACCGCGCATAGTTCTCGGCCGTGCCGCCGTCATAGGATGCCAGCGCCTCTTCGTTGCAGGCGCGGAACACCTCGGCGATGTCCTTGCGCCGGCCCGGATCGTTGACGATGACGAAGCGCCACGGCTGGCTCAGCCCGACCGAGGGCGCGCAGCATGCGGCTTCGGCCAGCCGCTCGACCGTTCCCGGCGGCAGCGCGCGCGTCTCGAACCGCCGCACGTCGCGGCGCCACAGGAACAGCTCGCCGAGCCGCGCGCGGAACGCATCGTCGAAGCTCGGACCGGCATTGGCCATGGCGAATCATAGCATGGCGACGGGCCGGCCGAAGCTTCTCGGAGGATCGTGATGCAGGATTCGACGGCGACGCCCGTCGTGGATACCCTCACCCGAAAACGGGAGGGGGCGACGATGGATGACCAAGCGGCGGCGTTGGCGATGGCGGCCTTCGCACTTAGTGTCTCGACGCTTGGGCATCTGCGCGGATTGCGGATCGTGTCGCCGGCCAGTTCGGCGAACATCCTCGATGCTGCAACGCTGGCGCTCGAGCAGTTTCCCGATGACAACAAATGCCGTAGCGCCGCGGCCGGGCTGCTGCGGTCTCTCAGAGACCGGGAGCCGCCGCCAGGAGCATAGGCGCTCAGATTGCCACGCGGCATAATCGGCGCGGCCTGGGGGAGGGGCCGGCAGGTGAAAAAAGCCAAGCTCGTCGCCGTGGTCTCCGCTGCGATGCTGGCCTCGGCGTGCCAGAGCGCCGCCGACCGCGCGAGGATTCAAACGGCACGGCAACAGGCGCAGGACGCGGCCGCTGCGCAAGCTTCACAGATGTATGCCAATTTCGATCACTGGGTAGGACATTCGGCCGCGGAGCTCATTAAGGAGAGGCCGCCCAGTCAGGTCGTCCCACTCCGCGACGGCAGCGTAATTGTCCGCTATACCGGCTGGAGCACCATCACGGTCCCTGTCCCAACCCAGCGCTCCGTCACGGTTCCGGGCGACGACGGCCCCTCGACCTACGCGCTGATGCCCGACCCTTCCGGCGTCTATGTCGGCGTCGATGTCACGCCGCGATCTCCGCCGCGCACGCTGACGTTCAGCGGGACCGACTACGAGCAGCGGTCAATTCCGTGCAGCCTCGACTACAATAGCGACACCGCCGGTATCATCCGGGGATGGCACCTGAGCGGCCCCGGCTGCTGAGCAAACGCAAAGAGTTCGCGCGAAGCGCGGACCGAATTTCCACAAGGTCAGTAGTCAAGGTCCATTGGCGAGGCGGGACAGAAGCGGGCGCGAAGTGGACGGGGCGGCGCGCGCGCTGCTAGAAATCGCGGCAGGGAGGATCGGGCGATGTTCCTCAGGAATTGCTGGTATGCCGCGGCCGAGGCGGGCGAGGTCGGGCGCGCGCCCTTGGGCCGCGTCATCCTGCGCGAGCCCGTGGTGCTGTACCGCATGGAGGACGGCACGGCGGTCGCGCTCGAGGACCGGTGCTGCCATCGCCGCCTGCCGCTGCACAAGGGCAAGCTCGTGGGCGACCGGCTGCACTGCGCCTATCACGGCTTCGTCTTCGCGGCCGACGGCGCTTTGGTCGCGGTCCCCGGCTACGAGCGGGTGCCGTTCAAGAATGTCGGCGTGAAGAGCTATCCGCTCATTGAGCGGCATCGTTATCTCTGGATCTGGATGGGCGAGAAGAGAGAGGCCGATCCCGCGCTCATTCCCGATTTCGGCGAGATCGGCGCGCCCGGCTGGACCGCGGTTTGCGAGCGCCTGCCGGTGGCGGCGGATTATTTCCTCCTGGTCGAGAATTTGATCGACCTCTCGCACGTGGCCTTCGTCCATGCCGGCACGATCGGCAGCGACGACAGCGCCGCGACGCTCGAATTCGACCGCGGCGACCGCTATGTCAGGGTCGTGCGCGCGGCCAAGGACATTCCGGCGCCGCCGCATTTGCGCCGGCTCGGCATGGCCGAGCGCGCCGACATGACCAAGATCATCCGCTACACGCCGGCCTCGGCAATCACCATCGACGTGAATTTCGCCGAGCGCGGCGGCCGCACCATGCGCGCCATCATCACCAACGCGATCACCCCCGAGACCGAGCGGAGCTGCCATTATTTCTGGGGCCACGTGCGCAATTTCGACACCGACAACGCCGACATGACGTTGTTCTTCCACGGCGTCGTGGCGACGGCCTTTGCCGAGGACAAGGACATCCTCGAAGCGCAACAGCGCTCGATCGAACTCGATCCGCTCGCGCCCACCGTCAACGTGCACGGCGACTGGGGCGGCGTTCAGGCGTGGCGCATGCTCGAGGCGCTCATCGCCAAGGAGCAGCCGCGCATCCTCTCCAACGCCTAGGTGCGGGCAAACTCACGCCGCCGCCTTCTGCGCCGCTCCGCCGCGCGCCGACCGCCCGCGCGCCGGATAGGGATAGGGCCCGAGCGGCGCGATCATGATGCAGGTCGCGATCAGGAACCCTTCGAAGATCATGAAGGCCGGCCCGTACGAGTGGTAGTGATCGTACGACCAGCCCGCAATCGACGCGCCGAATCCCTGGGCGAATGCGAACACCGCGAACATCACCGCATAGATCGTGCCATAGGATCTGAGGCCGAAATAGCGGCTCACCATGAACGCCATGATGTCGACCTCGGCGCCGACGCCGATGCCGCACAGGATCGCGCCCATGAGCGGCACCGCGCCGCCCGCGCCGCTCGCCAAAAGCGCGATGCCGATCATCGGCACGATGAAAAAGCAGATCGCGACATAGGGCGCAAAGAACCGGTCGATGCACCAGCCCGAGACGATCCGACCCGCAATGAGCGCGAGCCCCGCCGCCGAGAGCGCGCCGGTCGCGACCCCGAGCGGGATGCCGCGGTCGGTGAGCAGCGCCACGATATGCGTAAGCGTGCCGTTGATCGCCATGATGGCGATGAAGAACGCGATGGTGAGGCTCCAGAACCGCCACGATCCGAGGAAGGCCTGACGCGGCGTCATGCCGGGGAGTTCGGCGTCCTGCGGCGCGATGTTGACGTGCTTGGCCGCGTCCTTGTGCGTCGGCTCGCGCACGAACAGCGCGACCGGGAGCCAAGCGATGGCGAACACCGTGGCCGCCAGCACGAGATAGGCGGTGCGCCAGCCGAAATGGCCGATATAGAACGCCGCGATCTGCGGCACGACCGCCACGCCGAGCCCGACGCCCGCCATGGCGATGCCGATCGCAAGCCCGCGCTGGCGGTCGAACCACATCGTTATGGCGGCGCCGTACGGCACCGGCGAGCCGATGCAGCCGAACAGGCCGGCAAGGCCGAAGGCAAGATACATCATGAGCGGCGCCGCGGTCATGAAGGAATAGGCTGCGACCCCGAGGGAATAGAAGATCAATCCGACCACCATCACCCGGCGCACGCCCCAGCGGTCGAGCATCCAGCCCAGGGGCAGTGTGCTGAGCGCGGAGAGCGTCGAGTTCAGGATGAGGCCCGAGGAAAAGAATTCGCGCCCGACATGAAGATCTTGCGTCACCGGCTTCAGGAAGACGCCGAACGCGAAGACGTTGATCGCGCCCGATCCGACCAGGAGGCCGCACACCGACGCGAACACCACCCACCAGCGGTTACGGAAAAACTCCATGGGTTCCCTCTCGACATAACGCGCCGGTTCGCCGGCGCGATCTTGAATTTGCGCCGATTGTCGCCCGGCCACGCACTGAAATGCAAATCCACAGCAGGGACATTACGTCGCGTGCGAGTACATGGGTTTGCCCGGCACCGGCGCCTCGCAGCGCAGGATGGAGCCGGTGTCGGATTCGGTGATGAAGAGCTGGCGGTTGCCCTCGCCGCCGAAGGCGAGGTTGGTCATGTGGTGGCCGACGCACGCCTCGATCAGGTGCGTCGGGATGCCGTTCGCATCGAAGCGCCACACGCCGATGCCGAGATGGCAGACATAGAGTCCGTCCTCGCGGTCGAGCGCGAGCCCGTCGGGCCCGGCCTGGCCGCCCGAAAGCTGCAGGAAGGTTCCGACCTTCGCCACCGATCCGTCGCGCATCAGCGGCGCGCGCCACACCGCGTTCTGCCGCGTCACCGCGACGAAGAGGCGGTTCTCGGCCATGTTGAGCACGATGCCGTTGGGGCTCGGGATCGTGCTCATCAGGAGATCGAGCCGTCCATCGGGACCGAGCCGATAGACCCGGCCCGAGGGATCGTGCATCCCGGTCTGGCCCTGATCGGTGAAATAGCACGCGCCGTCATTGCCGAAGACGAGATCGTTGAGGCCCTTGAAGCCTTCGCTGTTGCGGCTGGCGAGGATCGGCTCGGCCGTGCCCGACTTGGGCTCGACCAGGACGAGGCCGCGCTTGTAGTCGGCGACAAAAATGCGCCCGTCCTTGTGGATCTTGAGGCCGTTGGGCCAGCCGTCGTACTGCGCGACGAGCGCGCACTCGCCCTGCGGCGACAGGCGGAAGATGCGGCCGAACGGGATATCGACGAAGTAGAGATATCCTTCGCGGTCGAAGCTCGGCCCTTCGAGGAAGCAATCGACCTCCTGGCCGAGCCGGTTGGGATCGGACCATTCCGTGCGCTCCTTCTTGCGGAACCGGTCGGGCAGGCGGAAATGCACTTCGGTCTTGATGCGCGTCGGCGGCGCGAACAGGAACATGCGCGAGGCCTCCCTGCGGCGAATTGGCGCTCGAAAGCCCGTGGCAAAGGGCGCGTCCGATCTGGCATCATTGCCAGAGAGAGAGGGACTTTCCATGGGGCTCTCGCGACCCGGGTTTTTGGCGGCCGGTCTGATGCTGCTCGTGGCTGCGTGCGGCGGAGCGCGGGAGCCGGCACTGGCGCGCGCGGACGATCCGCCGCCCGCGTCCGATCCGAGCCAGCCGGTCGGCTGGAAGGCGATCCTCATCGCCGGCGACAACCAGGAGCCCGCCTTCGACAACGCGGTCGACGCCATGGCCCAGAAACTCGAAGGGTTCGGCGTCGCGCCCGACAACATCACCATCCTCAAGGCGTCGAGCTATGGCGCCGACGCCGCCGTCCGCGCCAACATCCGGGATGCCTTCGCCCACCTCGCGCCGGGCCCGGACGACGGCTGCTTCTTTTACATGACTTCGCACGGCATGGCGGGCCACGGCCTCATCCTCCGGCGCGAGCGACTGGTGCTCAGTCCAACCGCGCTCGCGCAAGTGCTCGACCAAACCTGCGGCACACGGCCGACCGTGGTGATCGCGTCGGGCTGCTTCTCCGGCATCTACGCGGATTCGCTGCCGCTCGAGGCGCCGAACCGCGTCATCCTGACCGCGGCGCGGCCGGACCGGCCGTCGTTCGGCTGCAACGCGAACCTGCGCTACACCGTGTTCGACCAGTGCGTCCTCGACAATCTCGTGCGCGGCGTCGCGTGGGGCGACGTCATGGCCAAGACGCGCGCCTGCGTCTCGGGCAACGAGTTCGACATGCACGTTGACGCGCCGTCCGATCCGCAGATTTCGGTCGGCGCGGCGGAGTTGCGGCTTCTCACGTTTGCGCGCTGATGCGGTTGTCGCCGGGACGGAGCGGCAGGCTCACCGGCTCGTTGCGCTCGGCCGAGAGATCGGCGGCGATATAGACCTCCATCACCTGGCGCGCCTCCTCGGGCGTCACGAGCACCGGGCGGTCGTGCGCGACGCAGGCTGCGAAATGGTCGGTCTCGCGCGCCATCGGGCCGGCATAGACGTGACCCACATTCTCGCCCGGCATGGTTGACATCGGATGGACGAGCCCGTTCCGCATCGTCAGCAGCGCCACGTCCTTGTGGCTGTCGTCGATCAGGAGCGCGCCCTCGGTGCCGACGAACTCGATCTGCGTCGTCGAGTAGTTGGGATATGCCGGCGGCAGCACCCATCCCGCGCCGACGCTCAGCACCGCGCCGGTATCCATCGTCACAATGATCCAGCAGCAATCGGGCGTCAGGTTGCGCGCGCGGTTGACCTTCGAGACCGACTGGCAATAAACGCGCACGGGCTTGGCCGGCGCCATGCACCAGAAAAGCCAGTCGAGATCGTGCGTCGCCTCCATCGCCGCGGGCGAAAGGCGCGTCCGCGTGTTGATCTTGTCGCCGAGGCTGCGCGACAGATGCCGGCTCGCCATCGCGCTCACCGGCTCGCCGAGCGTGCCGTCCGCGACGCATTGCTTGATGTAGGCCTGCTTCGGGTTGAAGCGCTGCGAATATCCGATCGTGAATTTGAGTTTTCGCTCGCGCGCAATGCCGACGAGCTCATCGGCCTCCTCGAGCGTCATCGCGATCGGCTTTTCCAGAAGCACGTGCTTGCCGGCAAGGAGGCACTCGCGCGCCATCGGGTAATGCGTCGTCTCGGGCGTGGCGGAAATGCAGACCGCGTCGAGCCCGGCAATGCCCAAAAACTCGCGCCAATCGTCGGTCGCTTTCGCCGGGTGCGTGCGCGCCGCGAGTTCGGCGAGGCGGTCCTTGCGCACTTCGGCCAGATAGAGCCGCTCGACCAGCGGATTCTGCGATGCCGCCTCGGCCCTGATGCCGCCGCACCAGCCGGTGCCGATGATGCCGAGTCCGATCGCGCGCCCGCTCACGGCGAGACTTCCTCCAGCAGCCGCCGGCTCGTCTCCACCATGAAGAAGGCGGCGATGCAGCCGATGACGCCGAACACCGCGAAGATGCCGAAGACGCCGCCGATGCCGAAGCGCGGCAGGCCGAAGCCGACGATGAGTGGCCCGACCGTCGCCGCCGCGCGCAGCCAAAAACTCGCCCAGCTCACGCCCAAGGCGCGCATGCGCGTCGGATAGATCTCGGCGGTGTAGAGGAAGATCGACATGTTGATCGAGCCGAGCCACATCGAGGCGAAGCCATAGCCAAGCAGCATTCCGATCGCGGTGTGGGCGCCGACGGTCGCCAGCTCGATGAGCGAGGCCGCAACCAGGAAGAACGCGCCGATGAACCACACCCTTCGCCCGGTACGGTCGATCAAGAGCGCGCAGATGAGCGAGCCGAGGACGCTCCCCGCCGGCGCAGCCACCGCGTAGTTGAGCGCTTGCTGCAGCGGCAGGTGATAAACTTCCCGGTAGAGCGTCGGAATCCAACCCTGCGTCCCGTAGGCAATGATGTAGGCCGAGGCCCAGAGCACCCACGCGAGGAAGGTGCGCGCGCGATACCGGCCCTGGAACAGCTCCTGCCATCGCGTCGTGCTGGCCGCCGGCCGCGCCGTGATCTGTGTCACCGGCGGCAACGGCCGCGCGCCGCCCTGCGAGACGATGCGCTCGATCCCGTTGAGGACCGTGTCGGCTTCCCTCAGCCGCCCCTTGGAGGCGAGCCAGCGCGGCGATTCCGGGCACAAGCGCTGCAATCCCAACGCCACCACCGCCGGCACCGCGCCGATGATGAACATCCATTGCCAGCCGAAGCGCGGCACGACGAAGGCGCCCGCCACGCCCGCGCCCAGGAGGCCCACCGGAAATATCAGCTGATAGGACAGGAACGATCCGCCGCGCCGCTCGGCGCGCAGGATCTCGCTGATGTATGTCGAGGCGACCGGGATCTCGCCGCCCAATCCGATGCCTTCGACGAAGCGGCACCAGAACAGCTGGTCGTAGCTGTGCGTCATGGCGCAGGCGAAGCTCATGATGGCGTAGATCCCGATCGCAAGCCGCGCCGCCGGGATGCGCCCCATCCGCTCGGCGGCGAAGCCGAAGAAGAACGCGCCCACGGCCTGGCCGAGATTGGCGATGCTGATGAGGCCGCCGATGCTCCCGGGCGGAATGTGCCAGGCCGGAACGATCACCGGCAGGACATAGGCGAGCGCGAGGGAATCGAAGGAATTGAAGAAGATCGCGACGCCGAGAATGGCCGTGACGGTGACGTGCCAGCGCGAGAACGGCAGTCGTTCCAGCCTCGCGATGACGGTCTGCTCGTCGAGCGGCAGCGTAGTTTGCATCTTCGTCCCCCAGGCGCAGCGTTGCCGTGCGTCCTTCGACTTCGCGCGCGGCAGCGCGCGAAGTCGAAGGACGCACGATTTCCTTTCGGCGTTTCCCATCGATAATGCCTATGGCGGCGCAAAGCGGCAAGCGGCGGCGGACCGATCGGTGCTATAAGCGGCCCGGGGAACCCATGATCTCGATCCGCAATCTCTCGATGACCTATCGCACCGCGCAGGGCGAGCACCCGGCGGTGCGCGGCGTCTCGCTCGAGATCGAGCGCGGCGCGTTCTACACGCTGCTCGGCCCCTCGGGCTGCGGCAAGACCTCGATCCTGCGCTGCGTCGCGGGCCTCGAGCATCCCGACGAGGGCGAGATCGCGATCGGCGGCGAAGTGGTGTTCTCGGCTGCGCGCGGCATCTGGGTTCCGCCGCACCAGCGCAACATCGGCATGGTGTTCCAGTCCTACGCCATCTGGCCGCACATGACGGTGTTCGAGAACGTGGCCTTTCCGCTGCGCCACAAGCGGCCGCGCATCGCCCGCGCGGAAATCCGCGAGCGCGTGGGAAAGGCGCTGCTCCTCGTCCATCTCGACGGGCTCGAGGACCGGCCGGCGCCCTATCTCTCGGGCGGGCAGCAGCAGCGTCTGGCCTTGGCGCGGGCACTGGTCGGCGAGCCGCGCGTGCTGCTGCTCGACGAGCCGCTCTCGAACCTCGATGCCAAGCTGCGCGAGGAGATGCGGTTCGAGATCCGCCAGGTGGTGGAGCGTTTGGGCGTGACCACGCTCTTCGTGACGCACGAGCAGATCGAGGCGCTCACCATGTCGGACGTGATGGCGGTGATGCATGACGGCGTCATCGTGCAGGAAGGCGCCCCGGCCGAAATCTACGCGCGGCCCAACGGCGCCTTCGTCGCCGATTTCATCGGCCGCACCAATTTCCTCAATGGGCGCGTCCTCGCCGTCAGCGGCGGGCTCGCCACGATCGAAACCGCGATCGGCCCGCTCTCGTGCCGCGTCGATGAGGACACGCGCGCGGGCGACGAGGTCACGGTCGCGGTGCGGCCCGAGAACGTCGCCATCGCCGAGGAAGGATTTTCCGGCACGGTCGAGACCGTGGTCTATGTCGGCAATCTCCTCGATTGCCTCGTCGCCGTTGGTCCCGAGCGCATACGGCTTCAGCTCCATCCCTCGGCGACGCTCGCCCGCGGCGAAACCGTGCGCCTCCATTTCCCGGTCGAGCACCTCCTCGCCATGCGGCGCTGAGGCGCGCGCCGCGCGCTTGAATTCGCCGCGCGCCCGCGATAATGAGCCCGGCCATTCTGCAGGGGATTATCGCACGTGCCGTTTGACGAAAAATCGGGCCTGAGGCTCGCCGCCGATATTGGCGGAACCTTCACCGACATCGCGGTCTTCGACGAAACCACCGGACGCCTCACCTTCGGCAAGGCGCTCTCGACGCCCGACAATCTCGCGCTCGGCATCGATGCCGGCGTCGCCAAGACGGGCATCGAATACGGCTCGGTCGGATTGTTCCTGCACGGCTCGACCATCGCCATCAACACGATCCTGGAGCGCACCGGCGCCAAGACCGCGCTGCTCATCACCGAGGGGTTTCGCGACATCTACGAGATCGGCCGCATCAACCGGCCGGATTCCTACAATCTCTTCTTCCAGAAGCATGTGCCGCTGGTGGAGCGCGCGCTGCGCTTCGAGGTGAAGGAGCGCGTGCTGGCCGACGGCGAGGTCGAGCGCCCGCTCGACGAAGCGGAGATCGCGGCGCTCGGCCGCAAACTCGCGGGCCTCGGCGTCGAGGCGGTCGGCATCCTGTTCCTCCATTGCTATCGCAACCCCGAGCACGAGGCGCGCGCCAAGGCGCTGCTGGAGGCGCAGCATCCCGACATGTTCGTCTCGGCCTCGCACGAGCTGTCGCAGGAATATCGCGAGTTCGAGCGCTGCTCGACCGTGGTGGCGAACGCCTATATCGGCCCCAAGGTCAGGTCCTATATCGGCGGCATCGACCGGCAGCTACGCAAGGCGGGGTTCCGCGGCTCGTTCCTGGTGGTGCAATCGACGGGCGGGCTCTACGAGGCGGAGCAGGCGCAGAAATACTGCATCCGCATGCTCGAATCGGGGCCGGCCGCTGGCGTCATCGGCACGCGCATGCTGTGCCACAATTTGGGGCTCGAAAGCGCCATCGCCTTCGACATGGGCGGCACCACGGCGAAGGCCGGCGTGATCTACAAGGGCGAGCCGCTGACGACGGGCGCCGCACTCCTCGGCGGCTACGAGAAGGCGCTGCCGATCCAGATCGCGATGATGGACATATTCGAGGTCGGCACCGGCGGCGGCTCGATCGCGCGCGTCGAGGACGAGATGCTGCGCGTCGGCCCGCAAAGCGCAGGCGCGCAGCCGGGCCCTGCCTGCTACGGGCTCGGCGGCAGTTTGCCGACCGTGACCGACGCGAACCTGGTGCTCGGGCGCCTGTGCGGCCGAGCGTTTCCTCGGCGGCGAGATGCGGCTCGACACCGCGGCGGCCGAACGCGCGCTCAAGGCGCACGTCGCGGGTCCGCTCGGCATGGACGTGACCGCGGCCGCCGACGGCATCCTGCGCGTTGCCTCCACCGCGATGTCCTATGCGGTGAAGGGCGTCACCACCGAGCGCGGCCTCGATGTCGGCGATTTCGCGCTCGTGGCCTATGGCGGCGCGGGGCCGCTTCATGCCGTGGCGGTGGCGCGCGAGCTCGGCATGCGCCGCGTCATCGTCCCGCCGGCGCCGGGCGTGTTCTCGGCCATCGGCATGCTGTTCTCCGACCTGCGCTACGATTTCGTGCGCACCTGGTTCACGCGGCTCGACGACGCCGACTTCGCCGATCTGGAACGCGTCTACGGCGCGCTCGAGGATGACGGGCGGCGCAGCATTGCCGCCACCTCCATCCGGCCCGAGGAGGTCACGGTGAAGCGCGCCGCCGACATGCGCTATGTCGGCCAGGAGCACGCCGTCACCGTCGATCTGCCGTTGGAGGTGTTCGAGAAAAAGGACCGCGAGGCGATCAAGCGCCATTTCGACGCGCAGCACGAATTCCGCTACGGCACCTGCGCGCCCGAGGAGCGCGCCGAGATCGTGAGCCTGCGCACGACCGTCACCGGCGTCATGCAGAAACCGCCGCAGGAGCGGATCGAGAAGGGCGGCCGGGCGCCGAAGAAAAGCGCCTTCACCGGCAAGCGTCCGGTCTATTTCGGCGAGGATGGCGGCTTCCTCGAGACCCCGACCTATGCGCGCGCCGGCCTGCATGGCGGGCAACCGCATCGGCGGCCCGGCGCTCGTCGAGGAGCATGCCTCGACGACAGTCGTCAATCCCGGCGACAAGCTTGTGGTGGACGAGTGGGGCAATCTCGTCATTACGGTTGCGGGGAGAAAGTGATGGCGACCCTCGAAGCGGCCGAGGTCAAGACCCGCAAGGCCGATCCGGTCGTCACCGAGATCGTGCGCAACGGCGTCATCGCCGTGACCGAGGAAATGAAGACCAACCTCATGCGCACCGCCTACAACATGATCATCTACGAGGCGCTTGACTTCACCACCGGCCTCTTCACCGCATCGGGCGAGACGATCTCGATCGGCATCGGGCTGCCGATGTTCATCCGCGGCATGGCCGAGACGATCAAGGCGGAATTGAAGCATTTCGGCGCCGACATCCACCCGGGCGACATCCTCATCACCAACGACGCCTATACGACCGGCAGCCACCTCTATCACGTGACGCTCGACCCTGCCGATCTTCCACAAGGGCACGCTCGCCGGCTTCGCCTGCTGCATGGCGCACTGGATCGACATCGGCGGCACATTGGGCGGCATGACCACGGACATCTATTCCGAGGGCCTGCAGATGCCGTTCATGAAGCTCTACAAGGCCGGCAAGATCAATCAGGACATCGTCGACATCATCCGCATGAACGTGCGCATCCCGAACCGCGCGATGGGCGATCTGCGCGCCCAGGTGACGGCGGTCAAGACCGGCGAGCGGCGTTTCCTGCAACTGCTCGACCGCTATGGCCGCGAGGAGGTGCTGGCCGCCATCGCCTCGATCATGGACCATTGCGAGGTCTCGGCCCGCGCCCGCACGCGCACCATCCCGGACGGCACCTACGAGGCCGAATCCTACATGGACGATGACGGCGTCGATGTCGGCAAGCCGATCCCGATCAAGGTCAAGGTGATCGTCAAGGGCGACGAGATGACGGTCGATCTGTCGGAGGTCTCGCAGCAGGTGCGGGGCTTCTACAATTCCGGCATCACCACGGGCTATGCCTGCTCGCAGGTGGCCTACAAATGCATCGCGTCGCCGACCGACTATCCGATCAATGACGGCTCGTTCCGCAGCCTGCACGCGATCGTGCCGCCTGGCCGCATCGTCAGCGCCGTCCGCCCCGCGCCGATGCGCTGGTGGATGACCTTCCCGATGACGATCGTCGATACCGTGTTCAAGGCGCTGGAGCCGGCGATCCCCGACCGCGTCATCGCCGGCCACCACGCCGATCTTCTGGCCGCGGGCTTCTACGGCATCAATCCGCGCGGGCAGGGAATTCTTCATCGGCAATTTCGGACCGTTGGGCGGCGGCTGGGGCGCCAAGCGCCACGAGGACGGCGTCTCGGGCGTCGTCTGCATCAATGACGGCGACACGCACAACAGCCCGAACGAGCAGGTCGAGACCAAATTCCCGGTCGTCGTCGAGCGCTACGCGCTCATCCCGGATTCGGGCGGCGCCGGCAAATATCGCGGCGGCCTGGGGCTCGAGCGCGTGACGCGGGCGCGCTCGCCCATCACCTTCGGCAGCCAGATCGAGCGCGCGCACTGCAAGCCCTGGGGCCTCGACGGCGGCCAGGAGGCCACCGGCAATTCCGTCGGGCTGCGCATCGACGGGCGCTGGAAGGAGGATTTCCCGAACGCCAAGGTGCTGATCGCGCCGCTCAAAGCCGGGCGACGCCTACCGCCTGCGCTCGGGCGGCGGCGGCGGCTACGGCGCGGCGTGGCAGCGCGACGCGGCCGCGGTGCAGAGCGACGTGAAGCAGGGCTACGTCTCGGCGGCCGCCGCTTACGAACTGTACGGCGTCGTCCTCGATCCCGCGACGTTCGATATCGACGAGGACGCCACCGCGAAAAAACGTGCGGCGCTGCGCACGGCGGATGGGGCAAGGTAAAACGCTGCGTCCTTCGACTTCGCCCCTTCGGGACTTCGCTCAGGACGCACGGGTTTCAATCCTTCAGCTTGACCGAGAGCGACAATCCGCCCGAGCCGCAGCACGGGCATTGCAGCGCCACCATGATCTCCTGCTTCTGCTCTTCGGTCAGATCGGCGCGGTCGAGCATCTCGCGCACCTGCTGCTCGAACACGACGTGGAGGGGCTGGTTGGTGAATTCGATGTTCTGATCGTCGGCCATCCTCACTAACATAGTCTCTCGGCCGGGCGATCCAACCCCAGCTTGCGATTGACGCGGGCGGCGAATTGGTTTGTCATGGACAACGAAAAATGCGCCGCGCAAGACGGCGCCGCGCGGGAGGATAGGATGGCACAGGTTCGCACCGTCGACGTGACGCGGCTCATCGACGAGCGCGGCGTCAGCCGCTTTCACATCGGCCTCGTGGTCTTCGCCTTCTTCATCGTCATGATCGACGGCTATGACATCGCTGCTTTGGGCTTTGCCATTCCGTCGCTGGTCAGGGATTGGCACATCACCGATCAGGCGTCGCTCGGGCCGGCCTTGAGCGCGAGCCTCTTGGGCATGCTGATCGGCGCCCCGGCCTTGGGTGCGCTCGGCGACCGCATCGGCCGGAAGCACGCGATCAACCTCTCGCTCGTCAGCTTCGGCATCTTCACCTGGCTCACCGTGCTGACGAATTCGATCGGGCAGATCGCGCTGCTGCGGCTCCTCGCCGGCATCGGCATCGGCGGCTTCATGCCGAACATCATCGCGCTCGTCGGCGAATTCGCGCCGCGCAATTTCCGCGCCACGCTCATCATCGTGAGCTTCGTCGGCGTGGGCTTCGGCGGAGGATTACCGGGTCCGGTGGCGGCGCTCCTCGTGCCGACGCACGGCTGGCAGATTCTGTTCATGATCGGCGGCGTGGGGCCGCTCGTCGTGGCGCTCATCTGCTGGCTCGGATTGCCGGAATTGATCAAGTACCTCACCATCACGCCCTCGCGCCGCGACGACCTGCTGCGGCTATTGAAGCGCATGCGGCCCGATCTTTCGTTCGGCGCCGACACGACTTTCACCATCGCCGACGAGAAGCAGTACCGCGGCCTGTCGCCGAAGCACCTCTTCGCCGACGGGTTGGCGCTCATCACGCCGCTCCTGTGGCTCCTCTTCATCTTCAATCTGATGGGCTATTTCTTCCTCGTCGAGCTGGACGCCGTTCCTCCTGAGCGCAGCGCACCTGCCGATGTCGCAGGCGGCGATCGCACAGACCGTGTTCCAGATCGGCGCCACGTTCGGCTCGTGGGCGCTGTGCGTGCCGATCGACCGCAAGGGCCTGTGGCCAATTGCCATCATGTTCACCTTGGCAATCCCGGCCGTGGCGCTCATCGGCTATGTCGGGCCGATCTCGCGGCCGCTTCTGCTGACGGTCGAGTTCTTCGCCGGCGTGTGCGTCCTGGGCCTCCAGGGTGGCATCAACGCCACCGCGGCGTCGATCTATCCGACCTCGTTCCGCTCGAACGGGACGGGCTGGGCGTTGGGCATGGGCAGGGTCGGCGCGATCATCGGCCCGGTGCTGGGCGGCGTGCTGATCGCGCACCATCTGCCGATCCAGCAGCTCTTCCTCATCGCGGCGATCCCGTTCGTGCTCGGCGCCGTCATCTGCTTCTGGCTGGCGCGGCTCTATGTCGTGCGCTTCAAGGGCACGGGATTGGGCCAGCGCGCCGCGCTCGACAGCGCCGCCGCGGCCGGCGACTGACGGACGTTGCCCCGTGGCTGCGACAATTTAGCGATGTGATGCAAGTCACTATCGACTGATCCCAGTTGGGAGCTGCCCCGTAGTACGTGGCAGTTAAGGCGGGCTTTAGCGACTGCCCCGCCCAACCAGGGATTGAAGTCATGCCGAAGCAGGCACTTGCGAGGTCGGCGCTGGCGCTGGCCATATTGGCCTTGGTCGCCGTGGCGGGCCCGGTGCGTGCGGGCGTGCTCTATTTCACGTTTTCCTTCACCGGCGACGACATCTCCGGCAGCGGCACGCTGATCACCTCCAACACACCCGATCCCGCTGCGCCGTTGCCCGAGGCCTACGATATTCTTTCCGTTGACGGCCAGGTCAACGGACTGCCCATCACCGGGCTTATCGGCGGGGTGGGCGCCGCAGAATATTCAGCGGACGGCTATTTCATTTACGACAACGATTTCTATCCCCAGGGCGCTGCCTCGCCGGCCGCGGCCTTTTTCGACGACGACGGCCTTCTGTTCGGCACCGCCGGCAACGACTACAACCTGTTCTTCGACGGCAGCAATTATTGGGATTGGGCGGACCAGGGATCGGGGGTGGCCGTGAGCTTCTCCGCTGTCGATCCGCCGCCGGCGGTTCCCGAGCCGCCGAGCGCATGGCTCTTCGGCTCGATGCTCGCCGGATTGATGGGCGTCTCCTGGCGCCGGGCGGCTCGTTCCCGGCGCTGAGAGAATAGGCGGGGCGCCTACTGCGCCGCCGCCTGCTTCGCCGCGCGCGCCGCGATCTTCCACTCCGACCACACCGGATCGAGGTTGAAGAGCTTGCGCGCGTTCTCGCCGAGGATGTTGCGCTTTGCCTGTTCGCCGAGGAACGGCAGGTCGTAGATCGTGCTCGGCAGATCCATGTCCCAGTGCGGATAGTCGGACGCGTAGCAGAGCTGCGTCTCGGCGCTCATCATCTTGAACGTCTCTTCGAGCGCGGTGCGGTTGCCGACCATCTCCATCGGCTGCGAGCTGAAATACATCTGCCGCATGTAGTCGCTGGGCTTCATCTTGAGCGCCGGGCATTCCGAGCTGCGCATCATGTATTCGTTGTCGAAGCGCTGCATCATGAAGGGGAGCCAGGCGAGCCCGCTTTCGATCCACATCACCTTGAGCTTCGGGAACCGCTCCGGCAGGCCGTTCACGATCCAGTTGGCGAGGTTCACCATGTTGAACACGGTGAAGCCCAGCGCGTGCACCGTGATGAAGCGGTTGGAATTGCCGACGAGCCGGTCGTCCCAGCTATAGGCCGCATGGAACGACAGCGGCAGATTCATCTCCTCCATCAGCGCATAGGTCTTCATATAGGCGTTGTCGTACACGGGCTTGTAGCGCGCCGACGTCACCATGAATCCGACGACGCCTTTGCGGTGCCCGAAATCCTTGACCATTTTGTAGGTGGCTTCGGGATCGTTGAACGGCAGATAGAGCATCGAGCAAAGCCGGGGCTCGCTGGCGAGAATGGTCTCGCACAGCCAGGTGTTGTAGGCCCGCGCGATCGCCACCTCGATCTCGACGCTGGGATGGAGGCCGAGATTGAGCATCGGCGTCGGAAAGAGGCAGATCATGTCGATGCCGATCGCGTCCATCCAGCGCTTGGTCAGCGTCACGTCGCGGTGTGGGCTTGGCGGGACCTTCTCGGTCCGGCGCAGCGTGTAGCGCGTGACGCGGCCGCCCACGTCCTGGAACCCCACCTGCGAGTTCATCAAGGTCGGCCGCCCGGCGCTCATGCCCTTCTTGGCGCTCGCCGTGTGGCGGATGATCGGGTCCTCGATGAACGGCACGATCTGGTCGAACGATTCGTTCTCGTAGTGGTGCGCGTCCACGTCGATGATGAGCGTGTCCTCGTAATGCCGCTGCCGCGCCTGGCGCTCGGCGTTCTTCAGGAGCGTGCGGCTGTCGAATTCCTCGGCCGCGGGTTCGCGGTATTTGATGTCGAGCGTATCCATGTCCCTTATCCCTTCTCAGAGGGCGATGTAGATCGCGCCGTCCCGTTCCTTGACGGGAAAGCGTTGCAGCCGGATGCGGCGATCGGTCGCGCACTCGCCGCTCTCGAGCTTGTATTCCCAGCCGTGCCAGGGGCAGACGATGTGCATCTCGGCTTCGTCGAACCGCTGGCCCATATGGGTGCGGTCGGGCGCCAGCACGTCCTCCACCTTGGGCAGCATCACGCCCTCGCAGGCGGGCCCGCCCTGGTGTGCGCATTGGTTGCGGTAAGCATAGTATTTTCCGTCCCGGCGATAGACCCCGACCTCGGTCTCGTTGGCGGCGACGATGCGCACCTCGCCGTCCTTCAATTCGCCCGATTTGCACACGAAAACGTCGACCATGTCCTGCCCCTTCGCGTCCCGGCGAGGATCAGGCACGGCTCGCCGGGGGTCAAGCGCCCGTTTCAGATAACGCACATGCCGGACAAGCCAATTGACGGGCCACGGAGGCGGGTCTTACCCTCGCGGCGGCGCAAGAGGGGCGCCCGTAAGCCAGTCGTGAAAGGATCGGGAGAAAAATGGCCGAAGTCTTGGTGTGCCGGGAGGGCGAAATCGCCGATGGCAGCGTACGGATCGTGCGCTCGGGCGAGGTCGAGGTCGGCGTCATCCGCTATGCCGGCAAGTATTACGCCTATCGCAATCATTGCCCGCACCAGGGCGGACCCGCCTGCGAAGGCGTGCGCATGCCGCAGGTGGTGGACGTGATCGGCAAGGACGGCATGTATCTCGGCCAGAAATTCGACGAGGCGGACATGCACATCGTCTGCCCGTGGCACGGCTATGAGTATCATTTGGCCGACGGCACGCATGTTTGCAATCCGCGCGTGCGGTTGCAGAAATTCAACGTCGTCGAGCGCAACGGAGAGGTGTATGTCGCAATCTGAATCCGACAAGCGCACGCGCATGTCGGAGCTGGCGAGCGAGCTCGCCGGCCTCATGGCCGAGGCGGTCGACGAGAATCGGCTGGCCGACATCCCCGACGAGGCGTTGGGCTCGGTCCTCGCCGCTGGAATTCGCGCCTATGGCGCCAAGGCCCAGGAAGGCGACCCGCCATCGCCCTTTGCCCGCAACATGGGCGTCACCGTCACCGACGTGATGATCGGCTGCACGGCGATGCTCGAGGCGGTCAATTCGCTCGTCTTCGAATTGGGCCTGTGGCAGTCCTGGACGAGTCTCGGCAAGCGCAAGCGCCACGTCGATTCCGATTCCGAAGTCCCCTCCTAGAGGAGCCAACGCATGGATACGGTGAGTTTCCGCGACCACTCGCTCGAGGAATTCGACACGCCGACCCTGCTCGCGCACGCGGCCGAGCAGTCGGCCAAGCGCAAATACGAGGATTTCTGCATCGTCGACGTCGACTCGCACCATTACGAGACCGAGTCGTTCCAGCAGATCCTCGAATATATCGAGGATCCGGTGATGCGCCACCAGGCGAAGATCCAGGGCATCCGCGAGGGCGGCATCACCTCGCCGCGCGGCTCGTACCAGGAGATGGCCGGGCGCGTGACGCGCTACAAGGGCCGCCACAAGGAGAAGACGCCCGGCGGGACCCAGCGCGACATCACGCTGACCAGGCGCTGGATGGACGCGTTCGGCGTCGATCAGACCTGCCTCTTCCCGACGCCGATGCTGTCCTTGGGCCTGACCCCGCGCGTGGAGGTCGAAGTGGCGCTGGCGCGGGCGTACAACCGCTGGCTCGTCGAAAACGTCACATCGGCCGAGCCGCGCATCAAGGCTAGCCTCTATCTGCCGTTCAATGCGCCCGAGGAATGCGAGCGTATGATCGAAGAGCTCGGCGACAAGCCGGGCGTCGTCGGATTCTGCGTCACGGCGCCGCGCTACAAGGGCGTGTGGGACAACTGCTATGCCCGCACCTACAGCATGCTGCAGGAGCGCAAGCTGCCGCTCGGCTTCCACTCCGGCTTCATGTGGGGCGGCGACCGGACGATGGAGCTGTGCAACCGCTTCATCGCCGTCCATGCGCTTGGCTTCACCTGGTACAACGTCGTTCACCTCACCAACTGGATCGTGAACGCGATGCCCGAGCGCTATCCCAATCTCAAGGTCCTGTGGATCGAGAGCGGGCTCGCGTGGCTGCCGTTCCTGATGCAGCGCCTCGACAACGAATACATGATGCGCAGCTCCGAGGTGCCGCTCCTGAAGAAGAAGCCGTCGGACTACATGCGCGACATGTACTACACGACGCAGCCGATGGAGATGGTGGACAACCGCAAGGCGCTCGAGCTCACCTTCGAGCTTCTGAAGGCCGACACGCAGCTCCTCTATTCCTCGGACTATCCGCACTGGGACATGGACCTGCCGAGCACGATCTACGACCTGCCGTTCCTCAACGAACAGCAGAAGCGCAACATCCTCGGCGGCAACGCGCTGCGGCTCTTCAATCTCGAGCCGAAACTGTCGGACGCCAAGCTCGCCCGCAAGGCGATGCGCACCGCCGCGCAGTAGGCGCGTTTTCCGCGCGGCGTCATTGCGAGGAGCGAAGCGACGAAGCAATCCCCGGAAGATTGCTTCGCTGCGCTCGCAATGACAGACACCTCTGACAAGGCCGAAGGGCCGCTGGTGCTCGAGAAGACCGGCTGGCTCTATGCCGGCGGCCATGTCGAGACGATCGGCGGCAAGCACTACACTGTCGGGCAGATCTATGCCGAATACATGATCCCGGCGAAGAAGCGCCATCCCTGGCCGGTCGTGATGGTGCATGGCGGCACCATGTCCGGCACGAACTACACCGGCACGCCCGACGGGCGCGAGGGCTGGGCGCAGCGCTTCGCGCGCGCGGGCTATGAAGTCTATGTCGTGGACCAGGTCGGCAAGGGGCGCTCGCCCTATTACCCCGAGATCTACGGGCCGGTCGAGCCGACCGACATGGCGAACAACCAGCTGCGCTATGTCGCGCAAGAGAAATTCAACGCCTGGCCGCAGGCGCATCTGCACACGCAATGGCCCGGCAGCGGCACGCACGACGATCCGGCGGTGCAGCAGCTCGTCTCCTCGCAGATCCCGTCGATCAAGAGCTTTCACCGCCAGCAGGAGCTCAACACCGCGGCGCTCGTGGCACTCATCGACAAGATCGGCCCGGCGATCCTTCTCGTGCATTCGCAGGCCGGCGCCTTCGTCTGGCCGGTCGCCGACCAACGCCCCGAGCGCGTCAAGGCGATCCTCGCGATCGAGCCGAACGGGCCGCCGTTCCATGCCGTGCAGTTCACCGGCGCGCCAGACTGGTTCAAGGACGGCGGCGTGGCGCTCGGCTGGGGCATCACCGACGTGCCGCTCACCTATGCGCCGGCGGCGAAGGACGCGGCCGAGCTGCGCTTCGTCCAGCAGGACAAGGCCGACGGGGCGGGGCTCGTGCGCTGCTTCGAGCAGGCCGCGCCCGCGCGCCAGCTCCCAAACCTGCGCGAAATTCCGGTGCTGGTGGTGACGTCCGAAGCGTCGTATCACGCGCCCTACGACCACTGCACGGTGAAGTACCTGGAGCAGGCGGGCATCCATCCGACCTGGCTCAAGCTCGCCGACCACGGCATCGGAGGCAACAGTCACGTCATGATGATGGAAAAGAACAGCCACGAGATCGCGGCGCAGATCATCGCCTGGACCGACAGGGCGATGGCGGAAGCGCGATGATGCGCCGGCTTGCCCTTGGGGCACTGCTCCTCGCCGCTTCGATACCGGCCCGCGCCGAGACGCTGCAATCGAGCCTTGCGCTGCCGACCACGAGCCTCACCTTCTCGTCGGCCTATATCGCGCAGGATTTGGGCCTCTGGGCAAAGCAGGGGCTCGAGGTCAAGACCGTGGTGATCGCCGGCGTCGGCAGCCCCAATGCGGTGATCGCGGGCTCGGTCGATTTCACCATCACCACCGCCAGCACGTTCCTGCGCGCGGCAAGCCGCGGCCAGCGCATGCTCGCCGTCGCCAACCTGCTCGACCGGCCGATGATGGAGATCGTGCTGCGCAAGGACCTGGCGGACGCAGGCGGCTTCAATCCCGCAGCGCCGTTGCCTGAGCGCGCAAAGCTCCTGAAGGGCCGCTCGATGGCGGTGGACGGCATCTACACCAACATCCACGCCTTCCTGCAGCTCGTCGCCATCAAGGCGGGCCTCGATCCGGAAAAGGACATGAAGGTGGCGCCGCTCGTCGCGCCCAACATGCCGGCGGCGCTCGAGAGCCATTCGATCGACGGGTTCAGCGCGTCATTGCCATGGACCACGGCAGCGGTCGCGTCGGGGAGCGCGGTGCTGATCGCGTCGAGCCCGCGCGGCGACGTGCCGGAGCTCATTCCCTTCGCCTACGGCATCGTGATGACGCGGCCCGATCTTTGCCGCGACCACGCGCCCGTCTGTAGCGCGATGGTCGCCGGCCTCGCCGCCGCCGACAGCTACATCCGCGAGCATCCGCAGGACGCGCTGGCGCTTCTGAAGAAGCGCTTTCCGCAAACCGCCGACAGCGTGCTTCAGCCGGCCTTCGACACGCTGCGCGGCGCGACCGCCGCGGTTCCGCGTATCGATCCCGCCGCGCTGCAAAATTCGGAGAAGTTCAGCGTCGCGGCCGGCGTGGTCAAGCCCGAGGACACCGTGAAATCGATGGACGGGCTCTACACCAACGACTTCGTGCGCTAGACTGAGGCGCGGAGGAATTCGCATGTCGATCGCCGTCCGGCCGCTCCACCCCGTGTTCGCCGCCGAATTTTTGGGCGTCGATCTCCGCCGCCCCGTGCCGGCGGCCGGGATCGCCGAAATCGTTTCGGCGATGGACCGCTATGCCGTGCTCGTGCTGCCCGGCCAGGACATCGACGACGAGCAGCAGATCGCTTTCAGCCGCCAGCTCGGCAGCCTTTCCTACGCGCTCAATCACGGGCGCAAGGTGGGGCAGAGCGCGCGGCTCCGGGCCGAGCTTTACGACATCTCCAATCTCGACGAAAAATCCGACGTGCTCGGCATGAGCGACCGGCGCCGGCAGTGGCGCGAAGGCGACCGGCTGTGGCACACCGACCGCTCCTTCATCGCCGCCGACACCACATATTCGATCCTTTCGGCGCGCACCATCCCGCCCGAGGGCGGCGACACCGAGTTCGCCGACATGCGCGCCGCCTATGACGCGCTCGACGAGGCGATGAAGCGGCGCATCGAGGGGCTCAGCGCCGAGCATTCGGTCTGGTATTCGCGCGCGCTCGCCGGCGGCACCGATTTCCGGCCCGACGAGGTCGCGACCATGCCGCCGGTGCCGCAGCCGCTCGTGCGCCTTCATCCGGGCTCGAAGCGCAAGTCGCTCGTGCTGGCATCGCACGCCTCGCACATCGTCGGCTGGCCGGTCGAGGAGGGCCGCGCGCTCCTTGGCGAGCTCACCGCGTTGGCAACGCAGGCGCGCTTCGTCTATCGCCACAAATGGCGGCCGCACGATCTCGTCATCTGGGACAACCGCTGCACCATGCACCGCGGCACGCTCTACGACGACGTGAAATACCGCCGCGATCTGCGCCGCACCACGGTCGAAGGCCGCCCCGCCGCGCTCGCCGCCGCGGAGTAGTTATTCCCGTCACCCCCGCGAAAGCGGGGGCCCAGGACCACCGCACGTCGCTTCTCCTGGGTCCCCGCTTTCGCGGGGACGACGGCGACATATTTACGCCGTCGCCTTCGCGCCGGCGAATTCGGGCATGATCTCGCGGGCGAAGATGCGCAGCGATTCGAGCGACGGGCGCGGGTCGACCAGCAGCACATGCTCGACGCCGCCCGCCTCGAGCTTCTTCAAACGCGCGACGATCTCCTTGGGCGTGCCGAGGAGCGGCGCGTCGTCGAATTCGATGGGCGGCCCCGACACGTCCTGCAGGTTCGAATAGCGCGCAGCGCCGGGGCCGCGTGCGAGCCCGCCGATGTTCTTCAAGACGTTGTAGCGCACCTCGAGCGCCTTCTCGCGCTCCGCTTCGGTGCGGACGATCTGCAGGCCGCGCGTCGCGCCCACCATCTCGGGCGCATAGGCGCGGCCGATTTTCCGGCACTCCTCGCGGAACGCTGCGACCCGCGCGATCGTCAGGTCGCTCGAGCCGATCTGGTCGATCAGCAGATTATAGCCCTCGCGCGCGGCGCGGCGGATCGATTCCTCGCTGCCGGCGCCGAGCCAGAACGGCGGATGCGGCTGCTGCACCGGCGCGGGCTCGACGACGACGTTCTCGAAATGCCAGCGCTTGCCATGATGCGAGAACCGCCCGTTGGCGCTCCACGCCTTGCGGATCACGTCCATCGCCTCGTCGAACCGCTCGGTCGCCTCATCCGGCGGCACGCAGAATCCGGCGAACTCGTAATCGCGATAGCCCTTGCCGACGCCGAAATCGAGCCTTCCGTTCGACAGCAGATCGAGCGTCGCCGCCTGTTCCGCGACCAGCACCGGATTGTGCCACGGCAGCACCACCACTGCGGTGCCGAGCCGGATGCGATCGGTCATCGCCGCGATGTAGCTCAGGATGTTGAGCGAGGCGGAAACCTGGCCGAAGCCGGTGAAATGATGCTCGACGATGAAGACGCTGCCGAAGCCCAATTTCTCGGCTTCGAGCACATAGGCGATGTAGTCCCTGTAGCCGGTGCTGTCGCCCTGCGGCCCGCCGCCGCGCGATCGTGCCCCGCCGAAGAGACCGAACCGCATGTGTTTCTCCTTCGCGCCTTATTTGCCCATGCTAGCTGCCCACACGCCCGATGGGAATCCGATTTCAGGTACGCGGTTTCGCCCCAAGCCGGGGCCCGAGCGGCCGGAACAGCGTTTCCGAAAACCCCGGCGCCGATCCCTCGAGCGGCTCCGGCCGCCAACTGGCGCCGCGCTTGGCCACGCCCACGACCGGGGCATGGCGGTCGAGCCCGATCGCTTCGAGCCACAGGAGCGACGGGCGCTGGCGCGCGATCCGCGCGACGGCGTCCTTATCGGCCGTGCCCTCGAACGACGCGAGATAAAGCGCCTCGCCGTCCGTCACATCGACCGCCGCGTCGAGCTCGGGCGCGCCCTTATAAAGGTCGCGGCTCCAATCGGTGATGAGGTTCGTCCACTCGCGAAAGCCCCATTGCGCGCGGTATTCCTTGGTCTCGAATGCCGCAGGCGAATCGATGCGCCACAGCGCCAGGTATTTCCGCCGCCGGTCGAGCGCCACGGCCTCGTAGCGCTGCACCGACAGGAAATGCGGGAGCGCCAGCATCTCGTCCAGTTTCGCGCCGCCATACCACGCGTTCCACGCCGCCTCCTGCGCCGGATCGGCGAAATTGCAGCGCACCGCGTAGAGGTAGGCATCGCTCACAGGATGAAGCTCACCGCGCCCAACGAGCCGAGCTCCTCGGCGTCGAGAATGGCGCGACGCTCGGCGATTTTGAGATCGGCCCCCTCGCGCCGCAAGCGGTAGCGGTATTCGCCGACGAAGACGCGCACATCCTCGCCGCGGCGGAAGCGATGGACGATGAAATTGGCGCGTGCGTCCCACTCGCCGCCGGGTGCGTCCATGACGCGCACGTTGCCGATCATCCGCCGCGTGCGCGAATGCGGATACTCGGCGTGGCAGTTGCGGTCCTTGATGCGGCGCACGCGTTCCTTCAAGCGCGCGGTGTTGTCGGCGATGGTGAAGAGCGTGGTGCGGTGATCGGCGTCCGGCTTGTCGTTGGGCGGCACGTAATAGCTTGCGTCTTCGGTCAGGAGCGCCAGCCACTCGTCGAGCCGCCACTCGTCGAGAAGCGCCGCCTCGCGATAGAACAAATCCTCGACCTCGGCGCGCGAGGGCAGGGGGCCGCTCATCGCGCGCCCTCCATCAGCTCGCCCCAGCGCCGCCAGAAGACGCGCAGGTGCCCCTCATCGGTGTTGAGCTGGTCGGATGAGTCCTTCTTCATGCCGCGCGAGAGGTCGGACCATTTCACTTCCTGCCACGCGGCATATCCCTGCTGCACCAGTTCGAGCGCCGCCACGTCGTCGGGCGTGGCGAACCCGCCCGGCCCATAGAAGGTCAAGAACGCATCAAGCCTTCGCGCGCGCTGCGCTTGCGTCTCCTCCGCCGGCCCCAGCGCCCAGGCGGTGACGTGCATGCGGTCGGGCGAGGTCGGAAAGAACGTGCGCACCGTCACCGACGAGCCGTCATTGACGACGAGATTGGGAAAGACGACGAGGTTCCGGTTGGTGTCGGCGATGCGCGCCGCGCGCGCGGGGCCAAGACGTGCCACAAGCTCCTCGCGAATGGCGGCGATGTCGGATTTCGCATCCTCGCCATAGATCGAGATCCACGCCGCCACCGGCCGGCCGCGGAAATTGGGATTGTCGGTCGTGAGGTGGCCGTTGCCGAGGTCCTTGCCCGCGCCGCGCGTCGGCAGCAGCAAGCCCGGCTCCTTGGGCCGCGTCACGACGCCGGCCGAGCGCATGTAGTTGAGCCAGGTCGAATGTGTCGTCGGCAGGTGATAGTCGTCGACGCTGTTCTCGACCAGCAGCTTCCAGTTGGCGCGGATGTCGTATTCCTGCACGCCGGCAATGACGACGAGCCGGCCCGACGGCGACTGCTCGGTGACGAGGTCGATATATTCCTTGGCGCCCGCGAGATAGTGCTCGAGCGGCGGGGCCGCGCGGTCGAAATTGAGGAACCAGAAATCGCGGTAGGCTTCGAGCCGCGGCGGCGCGGCAAGGCCGAACGCGGCCTTGTCGAAGGCCGGGCCATAGGCGTCGTCGCCCGGCACGCTGACGAGCGCGCCCGTCCCGTCATAGCTCCAGCCGTGATAGGGGCAGGTGAAAGAGCGCTGCTTGCCCTCGCGCTCGCTGCACACGATGGCGCCGCGATGGCGGCACGAATTGATCAGGCACCGCACCTGGCCCGCCGCGTCGCGGCAGAAGATGACCGGGCGCCCCGCGACGTTGCGGGTCCGGAACGCGCCCGGCTCCGCCACTTCCGAGCCGTGCCCGACATAGATCCAGCAGCGCTCGAAGACGCGCCGCCGCTCCTCCTCGAGAATGGCGGGCGAGACCAGCGCTTCGCGGTTGACGCTGAAAGTGAGGTTTTGGCGATCCTCGACGACGTAGCGGCCGCTCATGGCGCTCCTTGGGGCGAACCCGTACGGCAATGTGTCGCCCCCGGCGCTCCCGCGCAAGGCCCGGAAGCGGCGCCGATTGCCCTGGCCCAAGGGGCGTGCTTCAATCCGTTCATCCTGATTCCCGGAGGTGCGGCATGGCTCAAACCACCACTCTCACGAAACCCGCGCAGGGCATGAAGCTCGCGATCGCGCGCAAGGGCGACGCGCGCTACGTCCCCGGACGCCGCGCCTTCTTCAAGTACCGCGATCTCGCCGTCACCGACGGCACCTCGGGACAGATGCGGGCGCAGGTGACGACCGCGATCTCGGCGATGGACCGCGAGACGGGCTGGCACTACCACACTTGCGAGATGCAGTTCGTCTATATGCTGCGCGGCTGGGTCGATCTCGAATTCGCCGGCGAGGGCGTGGTGCGGCTCGAGGCGGGCGATTCGGTGATGATCCCCGGCGGCCTGCCGCATCAGGAGATCCGCACGTCCGACGATTTCGAGATTTTGGAAGTCTCGGTCCCGGCCGAGATGGGCACCGTCGCCTGCGATAAGCCGGCGTGAACGACGAGGGGCCACCGCCACTCTACCGCGTCTTCGTCCGCGACCTCGTGCTCGCGGTCAGCATCGGCATCCACGCGCACGAAAAGCGGCAGCGCACGCGCGTGCGCATCAATGCCGAGCTCGAGGTCGCGCTGCCGCTGCCGCGGCGCGACGATTTCGCGGAAGCGCTCGACTACGAGACCATCGTCGCCGGCATAAAGCGCATCGCCGATGCGAAACACTTCAACCTGGTCGAGACCTTGGCCGGCCGCGTCGCGACGCTCTGTCTCTCCGACCGCCGCGTGCGGATGGCGCGGGTCACCGTCGAAAAGCTCGACATCTATCCCGAGGCCGAAAGCGTCGGCGTCACCGTCGAGCGCAGCCAGGGCTGAAGCGGAACTAGCCGCCGCCCTCGATCGCGCCCTGCAACAGCAGCGCCTGGCGCGTCTCGGCCACGTCGTGGACGCGGACGATCTGCGCGCCCTTCCTCACCGCGTCGAGCGCGCCGGCGAGCGAGCCCGGAAGCCGCGCCTCCGCCGGAGCGCCGGCGAGCCGCCCGACCAGCGATTTTCGCGACACTCCCACCATCACCCCGGTGCCGAGCGACTGGAACAGCGCGAGCCGGCCGAGGATCTGGAGATTGTGGGCTTGCGTCTTGCCGAAGCCGATGCCCGGATCGATCGCCACGCGCGCGCGCGGAATGCCCGCTGCCTCGCACGCCGCGACCCGCGCCGCCAAGAATTCCAGAATTTCGAGCGGCGCGAAGCCGTAGCGCGGATCGCGCTGCATCGTCGCGGGCTCGCCCTGCATGTGCATGAGGACGACGCTCGCGCCGGCACGCGCGATGATACCGATGCTTGCCTTGTCTCCGGCAAGCGCGCTCACGTCGTTGACGATGCGCGCGCCCGCGGCCAGCGCCATCGCCATCACGGCGGCGTGGCGCGTATCGACCGATAGGGCCGCGCCGCTCGCGGCGAGCGCGCGCAGCACCGGCTCGATGCGGCGCATTTCCTCCTCGGCCGGGACTTGCGTGGCGCCGGGCCGGGTCGACTCGCCGCCGATATCGACGATGTCGGCGCCCGCTTCCAGAAGCGCGCGCCCGTGCGCCGCCGCTTCCTCGGCGCCCAGAAACCGGCCGCCATCGGAAAAACTGTCGGGCGTGACGTTGACGATGCCCATGACGAGCGGCCGCGCGAGCGATAGCCCGGCCCAGTCCGGGCGCGGCGCGCTCAACGATGCAAGCCGCGCCTCGATGTGCTGCTCGAGCACGGCCCCGCGCGCCGCGGCCCAACTGCGCAGCCGGGGGAGCGGCGCCAATGCGGAAAGGACGGCATCGTCGCGCCGCGCCAAAAGCTCGACCGCCGAAAAGCCGCGCGGGCCGCCGGCAAGCGGCAGCGCGAACCCGCCCTCTATCGCGCGCGCGGCAGTACCGCCGGCGAGAAACGCCGCGGGGCAGAGCCAGACACCCTCGGCCTCGTCGCCAAGCGCATCGAGCGGGACCGGGGTGATCGTCGATTCGGCCATTGCCGCCATTCTGCCATCCCCGGGCCGCACCTGCATTTGCTGCAATGCGGCCATGTGCTGCTGCGGTTTGCAGCCGCGCCCGATCCCGCCAATATACCCGCGTGAACGCCGGTTCGGCGTTTCCTCCCTGAACTTGGGCCGCGCTTGTCGCGGCCCATTTTTTTGCGCCGCGGCATGGGATCGGCCGGCCGGCATCGCACACTCGCGGCGGGCGTAATCGGGTGGGTGAGACCCGTGTCTTTTTGTGGTCGTCCTTGCCGCGCCGGCACTCACCCCGCGCACGAAGCCGATTCGCTTTTCCGATCCGGGCATTAGTTGCAGGGGACGGGGGATTTCGCAGTTGCGAAAGCGCTTGCCATCAAAGCTTAACGCCATTAGGGTTTTGGCGGCGAATGGCTGTCGGTGCTCTTCAACCGGCAGTTCCCGGGCGGCGCGTCATAACGCCGCGAGCGCCGGAACCGGTCGGGAGAGCCGAGCCGCTTCGCCGCAGTCCCCGAGGGGGGACCGGATGCCGTGACGACGCCGGAGTGGCTGCAACGGCCGCCCGGTGGGGGATTGTCAACGACGCGGGGGGATATGATCCAACTGTGCGCGGCGCTCTCGAGGCGCCTTTTCCCTGAGCGGCAGTTTCTGCTGCGCAGCGGAGAGAAAGTGCGATACCTGCTGCTTCCGGGATGGCTGCAGGCAGGGGCGCTGGCCGTGGCCGTTGCGCTCGTGGGCGGTGTCGGCGGTCTCGCCGGCGCCTATCACCACCTGCACAAGGCGATCCATGAGAAAGAGGCCGCGGCGGAAGCCGCCTCGGCGCGCGCCGCCGCGGTTGCGAATTTGCGCCAGTCCCTGGCGCAGGCCGACGACCAGTACGGCCAGATGACGCAGCAGTTCGAGGACATGAAGGCGCAGCTCGACGGCGCCAACGCCGACAACGAGACGCTGCGCAATTCGATCGAAGCGGCCGAGGCGCGCGTCGCTGTGCTCGACAAGACGCGGCTCCAACTCGAGCAGCGCCTCAATGGCGCCGAGCAGGCGCTCGCCGGCAAGAGCGGCAACCTCGCGCAGCTGCAAAAGCAGCTCTCCGAAAGCCGCGGCGAGCTGCGCCAGGCCGAGCTTGCGCGCACCGGGCTTGCCAACAAGCTGCAACAGCTTCAGGCGGATTCCCAGACCTCCACCTCGCGCACGAGCCAGCTTAAGGATTCGCTCGCGATGCGCGAGCAGGAGCTGCGCCAGATCGCGACCGAGCGCGACCGGCTCCGCACCCAGCTCGACCAGCAGGACACCACCGCGCAAGCGGGCGGAACCGGCTATGCCGGCGAGCTCGAGCGGCTCATCGCCTCGACCGGCATCGACATCGAGCGCTATGTCGGCCGGCTCGCGCCACCTGCGGGGCAGGGCGGTCCCTTTGTCGCGTTCGATCCGCGCCGCCAGGCGCAAGCGGACAAGGAGCGCCAGCAGGAATTGCAGGCGCTCGCCAAGTCATTGCCGCTTGCGGCGCCGTTGGCGCACTACCAGCTGGAAAGCGGCTTCGGCCCGCGCATCGATCCGATCAATCACCGCGAGTCGTTTCATTCCGGCCTCGATCTCGCGGCGCCCTATCGCTCGCCGGTGCTGGCGACCGCGCCCGGCGTCGTGAGCTTCACCGGCGTCAAGGACGATTACGGCCGCGTCGTCGAGATCACGCACGCGCACGGCATCGTCACGCGCTATGCGCATCTGCACCGCATCCTCGTCGCGCCCGGGCAGAGGGTGGCGCTGCATCAGCCCGTTGGCGAGCTCGGCAGCACCGGGCGCAGCACCGGCCCGCACGTCCATTACGAGGTGCTGGTGGATGGCAACCCGCTCGATCCCGCGAAATTCCTCGAGGTGGGCAAGAGCGTCGTCCAGATCAGCGCAGCGAAGTAGCCTCAGGCGCGGCTTAGCGCCGCCACGAAAGCTTCGCGATCGACGTTGCCGCCGGACAGCACCACGGCGACGGTGCGGCCCGCCACGTCGAGTTTTCGCGCCAGCACCGCGGCGAGCGCGGCCGCGCCGCTCGGCTCGGCGACGAGCTTCAGATCGTCGAATGCCACGGCCATCGCGCGCTCGACCTCCGCATCGCTCACGACGAGGCTTCCGGCGAGATGCCGCTGCACCAGCGCGAAGGTGAGCCGGCCGGTCATGCTGGCGAGCAGCGCGTCGCAAATGGAGTGCCGCCCCGTCTCGTTGCCGACGCGCCGTCCCGCTTCGAGCGAGCGGCGCAGATCGTCGAACCCTTCGGGCTCGGCCGCATAGACCCTGGTTCCGGCGCTTTTTTCCGAGAGCGCGAGCGCGATGCCGCCGACGAGGCCGCCGCCGCTGCACGGCGCCACTACCGCATCGAGCCGCATGCCCAACCCCGCCGCCTGCGCCGCAAGCTCGAGCCCGACCGTGCCTTGCCCGGCGATGACGCGCGCGTCGTCGAACGGCGGCAGCAGCGCGGCGCCGCGCTCGGCTGCGATGCGCCGGGCGATCGCCTCGCGCTCGTCGCGCTCGCGGTCGTAGAACACGATCTCCGCGCCATAGGAGCGCGTGTTCGCGACCTTGATCTGCGGCGCGTCGCCAGGCATGACGATGACCGCGCGCATACCGAGAATCTGCGCGGCGCAGGCCACGCCCTGCGCGTGATTGCCCGAGGAATATGCCACGACGCCGCGCCCGCGCGCATCCTCGTCGAGCTGCGAGAGCGCGTTATAGGCGCCGCGGAACTTGAACGAGCCGGTGCGCTGCAGGCATTCCGCCTTGACCAGGATGCGCGCGCCGGTGCGCCGGTCGAGTGCCGCCGAATTGAGCAGCGGCGTGGCGCTCGCAAGGCCCGACAGCCGCGCCGCCGCCGCTGCGATGTCGGATGGCTTGGGCAGGCCCGGCTCAGAATCCGCGGAGAAAGTCATCGAGTGCGTTCCTCGCTGCAGGCTCGTCGAGCGACGGGGCGTGCCCGACGCCGGGCACGGTGACGCGCACGAGATCGGGTTTTTCCCGCCCCATCCGCTCGAAGCACGCTTCCGACAGAATGTCCGACCGCTCGCCGCGCAAGGCAAGCGCCGGAATGCGCTGCAGCGCGCCGAACAGCGGCCAGAGATCGGGCACGCTGTCCGCGCCCTTGGCGAGCGCCCGCGCGATCCGGATGTCCCAGTCGAAATGGAGCGCGCCGTCCGCGCCCTCGCGATATGTGCCGCGCGCGAATTCGAGCCAGTCCGCCTCGCCCGCAAGCGAGAGCTGCGGCAATGTCCGCTCGAGGAACGAGGCCGCGGTCGGCCAATCGGGCTGCGGCCGGTCGCGCTCGATGTAGCGCAGGATGTGCGCGAGCCCGCCGCTTTCGATCTCCGGCCCGACATCGTTGAGGATGACGCCCGCGACCGCGAGCGGCTTCGCCACCGCGAGCCCCGCCGCCAGAATGCCGCCGAGCGAGGTGCCGAGCACGACCGCGCGCTCGACCCCGCACGCGGCCATCGCCTGCGCGATGTCGTCGAGATATGTGCGCGGCGCATAGTTGCGCCAGTGGCGGTCGTAGCCCGAGCGGCCGCAGCCGCGATAGTCCGGGCAAATGACGCGCCGCTCGCCCGAGAGACGCCGTGCGACCCGCGCGAAATCCGCGCCGTTGCGCGTCAGCCCCGGCAGGCACAAAAGCGGCACGCGCCGCGCCCGCGCATCGCCCCAGTCGCGCACGAAGAGTTCGAGCCCATCGCGCGCCGTGACGCGCCGGTCGCGGTATTCGGCCATTGCAGAACCTCGCTCCTAGCGGGATGCTATAATGTCACCGCAGCGACGATTCGTGTCCACGTTCGTTTGCCATCGCGGCGTGATTGGAGCGGGCCATGCGGCTGCTGAGGGCAGGACTCGTTTTCGCGATCGCGGCGACGGCGGCCAGCGCGGCATGGGCGCAGGGCACCGACGGCGAAGGCAGCCCGGGCGCGGGGCGAAGGTTCGCGCTTGAGGTTTGTACGCCTTGCCACGTGGTGGCGCCGCGCCAAGTCTCGCCGCGCCGCTTCGCCACCGCGCCCGATTTTCGCGCGATCGCGAATCTCAATAGCACGACCGCCGCCTCGCTCAGCGCGTTCTTGCAAACGCCCCACCCGACGATGCCGAACCTCATTCTCACGCCGGAAGAGACGCGGAACGTCGTCAGCTACATCCTGAGCCTGAGGCGGCGCTAGGCCGGGCTCTACCGCCGCAGATCGCTCGCCAGCGAGAAGGCGAGACGGCGGTCGCCGAGGCGGAAGCGGTAGACCTGAAGGTTCTCGAGGACGCGCTGCACGTAGTTGCGCGTCTCGGCGACGGGGATCGATTCGATCCAGTCGATGACATCGACGTTCTTCTTGCGCGGGTCGCCGAAATTGGCGATCCACTCCTGCACCCGCGCCGGCCCGGCATTGTAGGCGGCGACCGCGAGCACATATGAGCCCGCGAAACTGCCGAGCATGTCGCCGAGATAGGCCCGCCCGAGCGTCAGATTGTAGCGCACGTCGCCGGTCAGGCGGCTTTGCGAGAACGGCATGCCGAGCGCCTTCGCGACATGGCTCGCCGTCGCCGGCATGAGCTGCATCAGCCCGCGCGCGCCGGCGGTGCTCACCGCGGCGCGGTCGAACGCGCTTTCCTGCCGCGTCATGGCGAGGATGAGCGGCCGCTCGACCGAGCCGCCGGGTGGCACCTCCTCGAGCGGATACCCTTCGGCCAGAAGCGTCACCCCGGCATAGCTCGCGCGCTTTGCCGCCGCGATCGCGAGGTCGGGCCGGCCGATCTCGCTCGCGAGCCTGGCGACGAGCGCGTGATCGACCGGCGTCTCGGCGCGGTCGCTCAGATCGTGCACGAATGTCCGCACATATTCGTCGGCGCCGATCTGCGCGAAGGCGCGCGTCGCCTTGACGAGGTCGCGGCGGTAGAAGGAAGCGGTGTCGGCGGGGGTGGGCTGCGGCTCGACGATGCGCGATGCCCCCGGCGCGCCGAGATGCGCCGCGGCAAGCTGGCCGTAATATGTCGTGATGAAATCGGCCGCGGTCGCGTACCAGGCGTTGGCGAGCTGGCGATAGCCCATCGCATCCGCGCCCTCGGCCGACCAGAAGGCGCCGCGCGCGCGGCTGATCGGCAGCTTCACCGTCTCGTAGAGACGGACGAAATGGTCGTAGGCCGTGTCCGGCTGGTGCGCGAATTTCAGCGCGATCCAGCCGGCCAGGAATTCGAGCTCGGCGAAATGCGCGCCGGTGTCGAGCCCGTGCGCGGCGGCGATGCGATAGGCCACGCGGCTGTTGCCGTCGGCGAGCGCGTAGCGCGCCAGCACCTCGCGCTCGACCGCCCACGCCTCGGGATGCCCCATGTCTTTGGGCGCCCCGTCCAGCAGCGCGATCGCGTCGGCGTAGTGCTCCTTGCGGCGGCGCCAGCGCACGCGCTCGTAGAGCAGGCCGGGATCGCGCTGCAAATCGGCCGGCACGCGCGAGATGAGCCGCTCGGCGCCCGCCTCCTCGGCGCCGAGCGCAAGCCGCGCCTCGGCGAGCGCGCGATATTCGGGCGGCACCAGCGGATAGATGCGCCGCGCCTCGGCGCGGTATCCGCCCCAGACGAGCCGGTCGAGCCGCGCCACGTGGTCGGCCTGGCGCAGCATGCCGCGATAGCGTTGCAGGAACGAGCGCTCGTCGAGCTTGTTGAAATCGGCGTTGACCCAGACGTCGCGGACGAGCGCCAAGGCATCGTCGCGCCTGCCGTGGCCGAACCACAGCTCGGCCTCCTTGAGCTTGCCGGTCCCGGTGATCGGCGGATGGGCCGCGAACCAGGCCAGCAGCGTCGCGTCGGGCACGCCGCCCGCCGCCTCTTCGGCGCGCTGCTGCAGCTGCTTCTGGCCGGGCCAATCGGGATGCGCGTCGAGGAACGAGGCAATCTCGGCGAAGCCGCCGCCGCCGTGCATCAAGCCCACCCACTCGATCGCGAGCGCGAGGCTCCCATCGTGCGTCTCAGCCGCGGTGCGGGGGGCGGCCGCGAGATCGCCGTCCTGCGCCGCGCTCAAGGCGGCGCGATAGAAGCGCGCCGCGCTGTCGGAAAGCTCCGCCGCGGGTGCGGACTGCATCGCAAAGAGGAGAAGCGCGAGCGGTCCGACGACGGCGCGAAGCAGTTGGTTCGGCAAATATCCACTCCCACGCGCCGGCGTCATCGGCGGGCGAATAATTTACCATCTTACTCGCGCGAATCCTAACGAGACAAGAACGCGCTGGCGCGTGCGCGCCGGAGTTAGCACGGTTGCCGCGGCGTTCACCAGCCGTTAAGGTCGCTCGATCGGCCCATCCGCCGGAGGACGCGCCATGTTCAAGGGCTCGCTGGTCGCGCTCATCACGCCGTTCAAGAACGGCGCCGTGGACGAGAAGCGCTTTCAGAGCTTCGTCGACTGGCAGATCAAGGAAGGAACGCACGCCGTCGTGCCGTGCGGCACGACCGGCGAGTCGCCGACCTTGAGCCATGAAGAGCACAAGCGCGTCGTCGAGCTGTGCGTCGAGGTGGCGAAGGGGCGGGTCCCGGTCATCGCCGGCACCGGCTCCAATTCGACCGACGAGGCGATCGACTTCACCCGCCACGCCAAGCAGGCCGGCGCCGACGCGGCGCTCGTCGTGACGCCCTATTACAACAAGCCGACGCAGGAAGGGCTCTACCAGCACTACAAGGCGCTTGAACGACGCGACCGACCTGCCGATCCTCATCTACAACATCCCGGCGCGCTGCGTCATCGACATGAGCGTCGCCACCATGGCGCGGCTGGCGAAGCTGCCGCACATCGTCGGCGTCAAGGACGCGACCAACGACCTCGCGCGCCCGTTGCGGACGCGGGCCGCGTGCGGCCCCGATTTCGCCATGCTGTCGGGCGAGGACATCACGGTCCTGGCCTTCCTCGCGCAGGGCGGCCACGGCTGCATCTCGGTCACGGCGAACGTCGCACCCCGCGCCTGCGCCGACATGCACGAGGCGTGGGCCAAGGGCGATACCGCGCGCGCCATGGCGATCAACGAGCGCCTGGCGCCGCTCAACGATGCGCTCTTCTGCGAGACGAGCCCGGCGCCGGTCAAATACGCGGCCTTCCTCCTCGACAAATCGACGCAAGAGGTGCGCCTGCCGCTGGTCGCCGCGAGCGCTGCGGCGCAGGACCAGGTGCGCAGCGCCATGCGCGCCGCCGGCGTCCTCAACTGACGGGGCGATGGCGCTCCGCGGGACCGAGCGTTACGTCGCGCAGAACCGCCGCGCCCGGCACGACTACGCGATCGAGGACACGATCGAGGCCGGCATCCAGCTCGTCGGCACCGAGGTCAAGGTGCTGCGCCAGGGCCTCGCCAGCATCAACGAGGCCTATGCCGCCGAGCGCGGCGGCGAGTTCTTCCTGCTGAACGCGCATTTTCCCGCTTATCCCTCGGCGCGCTTCAATCACGACCCGAACCGCCCGCGCAAGCTTCTGCTGCGCCGGCGCGAGATCAACAAGCTTCTCGGCGCGGTGAAGCGCGAGGGCGTGACGCTCATCCCGCTCGGCGTTTATTTCAACCAGCGCGGCCGCGCGAAGCTGGAGCTCGGCCTCGCCAAGCACCGCCGCAAGGAAGACCGGCGCGAGGTCGAAAAAGCCCGCGACTGGCAACGCGACCGCGCCCGATTGATGCGGGAGAGGGGCTGACCGTTTCCCGTCGCTCCCGCGCAAGCGGTGACGACGGGCCGGGTTCTTACTGCGCGGCCGCTGCCACGGCCGCCTCGCCCTCGCGGTCGGCGATGAGGCGGCGCGGCACCAGGAACATCGCGGCGGCGCCTACGAGGAACACGACGCCCATCGAGATCATCGAGGCGGTGAAGGTGCCGGTCGCGTCCTTCATAATGCCCATGATGAGCGGCGTCACCGCCGTGCCGGCGATGCCGACGACGTTGAGGAAGGCGATGCCGGCGGCATGCGCCTTGGGCGGCAGGACGAGCGAGGGCAGCGTGAAGAACACCGGCCACGCCGCGATCGTGCACATGTTGGCGAGCACCAGTCCGGCAAGCTGCAGCGCCGGATTGCTCATGCCCGCGGCGATGCACCAGCCGACGAAGCCCAGGAACATCGGCAGCACGCAGTGCCAGAACCGCTCGCGCCTGCGGTCGGCGTGGCGCGTCCACAGCGGCATGGTGACGATGGCGCAGAGCGAGGGGATGGCGCTCAGAAGCCCGATCACCCAATAGGGCGTGCCGGGCTTGTTGATGCCGTGCAGGATCTGCGGCAGCCACGTGCCGAGCGCGCTGGCATTGCCGATGACGCAGCCGTAGGCAAAGCAGATGAGGAGGAAGTCGCGGGTCAGGATCTCGCGCGTGACGGAGCGGAACGCGCCCTGCGGCGCGCGGCGCGCCCGCTCCTCCTCGTCGCGCTTCAGGGACGCGATCAGCGTCGCCTTTTCGCTGTCGCTGAGCCACTTGGCGTCCTTCGGCTTGTCGGTGAGGTAGAAGAACGCAATGACGCCGAGGATGACGGACGGCAGCCCCTCGATCAGAAAGAGCCAGCGCCAGCCGGCGAGGCCAAGATAGCCGTTGAGTCCGATGATGAGGCCCGAGACCGTCGAGCCGAACGCGATCGCGATGGGCTGCGCCAGCATGAAATTGGTGTGCGCGCGGGCGCGGTAGAATTGCGGGAACCAGTAGGTCATGTAGAGCACCGCGCCGGGCGCGAACCCGGCCTCGGCGATGCCCACGAGGACGCGCAAGGCGATGAGGCTTTTGGCGCCGGCGATGAACATGCAGGCACACGACGCGAGCCCCCACGTCACGGCGATGCGCGCGAGCCAGATGCGCGCGCCGACGCGCTCGAGTATGAGGTTGCTCGGAATCTCGCACAGGAAATACGCGATCGCGAACCAGGTGAGCGACAGCGCGAATGTCGAGGCCGAGATGCCGATGTCCTTGTTCATGGTGAGCGCGGCGAAGCCCACGTTCGTGCGGTCGACGAAATTCACCATGAAGAGCAGGAGAATGAACCACAGGAACCGGTGCGACACCTTGGCGAAGACCTGCATCTCGGCCGCGCTGAACTTGCCCTCGCTCATGTTTCTCTCCCCCCGTTGCCCGTTTCCCTATCACGCGGCCACCGCCCGGCCAAGCGCGGCGAAAACGTCCTCGAACATTTGCGGCGTCAGCCTCCCGGTATTGGTGTTGTAGCGCGAGCAGTGATAGCTGTCGGCGAGGATGAGCCCGCCTTTGAGGCGGTGCAGCGCGCCGTGCGCGAAGGGGTAAGCCGCGCGCCGCTCGCCGAGCGCCGCCAGCACCGAGCGATGCGCGATGGCGCCCAGCGCCAGCACCGCGCGCAGATTTTTCATGGCAGCGATCTCCGCCGCAAGGAACGCGCGGCAGGTGCCGATCTCGGCGGGCTCGGGCTTGTTGTCAGGGGGGACGCAGCGCACGGCATTGGTGATGCGGCACTGGACCAGCGCGAGGCTGTCGTCGCCGCGCGCCTCGTAGACGCCGCGCGCATGCCCGAATTTCAACAGCGTCGCATAAAGCAGATCGCCGGCATAGTCGCCGGTGAAGGGCCGGCCGGTGCGATTGGCGCCTTTGAGGCCCGGCGCCAATCCGACGATCAGAAGCCGCGCGTCGAGCGGCCCGAAGGACGGCACCGGCGCGTTGTGCCAAAGCGGATGCTGCGCCCGCTGCGCCGCGCGGAATTTTTGCAGCCGCGGGCACAGCGCGCAGTCCCGGCTCGGCTCCTCGGGCGCATCGCTCACGTCGCCAGCGCTTGGCTCTCGCGGTGATGGACGCGCATGATCTGCGGCGCCAGGTCCTGCAGCTCGATGAAGGTATCGGCCTGGCGGCGCAGCTCGTCGGCGATCATCGGCGGCGCCGAGCGCGTCGTCGAGACCACCGAGACGCGCACGCCCTTCCTCTGCACCGCCTCGACCAGCCGGCGGAAATCGCCGTCGCCCGAGAACAGCACGATATGATCCAGATGCGGCGCCATCTCCATCACGTCGATGGCGAGCTCGATATCCATGTTGCCCTTGATCTTGCGCCGGCCGAAGCCGTCGGTGAATTCCTTCGCCGGCTTCGTCACCATGGTAAAGCCGTTATAGTCGAGCCAATCGACCAGCGGGCGGATCGGCGAGTAATCCTGGTCCTCGAGCAGCGCCGTGTAGTAGAAGGCGCGGATGAGCCGTCCCTTCGTGCCGAACAGCTCCAAAAGCCGCTTGTAGTCGATGTCGAATTGCAGCGCGCGCGCGGCCGAGTAAAGATTGGCGCCGTCGATGAACAATGCGATGCGCTCTTCTGTGTAAAACATGATTAACGAGGCCCCCAATCGCTTTGACTATATCCGCGCATTTGGCGCGAAGCATTGCGCCGCGTCAAGCGCGGGCGGCGCGCCGTGATCCTCATCGCGCTGGGCGCCAATCTGCCGAGCGAAGCCGGCGCGCCGATGGCGACGCTCGAGGCGGCGCTTGCCGCGCTCGAAGGGGAGGGCGTGCACGTCCGCCGGCGCTCGCGCTGGTACCGCTCGGCGCCGGTGCCGCCGTCGGGTCAGCCGGAATACGTCAACGGCGTCGCGATCGTCGAGACCGCGCTCGACCCGGCGTCGCTCCTGGCGCTCCTGCACCGGATCGAGGCGCGCTTCGGCCGCGTGCGCGGCGCGAGGAACGAAGCGCGCGCGCTCGATCTCGACCTCCTCGCCTATGACGACCGTGTGAATGACGGCGCGGACGGGCCGATCCTGCCGCATCCTCGCCTGCACCAGCGCGCCTTCGTGCTGCGTCCGCTCGCCGAGCTGGCGCCGCTCTGGCGCCATCCGCGCCTCGGCCGCACCGCTTCATCGCTCGCGAAAGATTTACTGCCCGACGCCGACGCGCACCCGCTATGAGCGTTTTCGGTTATTGGCAGGAGAATCCATGTCCCGGTCCGTCCGCGACCAGATCGACCAGAGAGTCATCGCGCTCTACGACGATTTCACGCATCGCCATCTCGACCGGCGGCACTTTCTCGAGCGGCTGAGCGCGCTCGTCGGTTCCGGCGCGCTCGCGACCTCGATGATGGCGCTGCTGCGCTCGAACTATGCGCTGGCCGCAGTGGTGAGCGCCGACGATCCGCGGCTTGTCACCGAACGGCTCAGCTATCCCGGCGCGAGCGGACCGGTCAAAGCCTATCTCGCACGGCCCAAGGGCGCGGAGAAACTTCCCGCGATCGTCGTCATTCACCAGAACCGCGGCCTCAATCCGCATATCGAGGATATTGCGCGGCGCCTGGCGCTCCAAAACTATGTGGCGCTCGCGCCCGATTTCATGTCGCCCTTGGGCGGCACGCCCGCCGACGAGGACGAGGCGATGAAGGAGTTTGCGCAGGTGAAGCCCGAACTGGCCGCCGCCGACGCGGCCAAGGCGGTCCTCTATCTCGAGTCGCGCGCCGACGTCGCGGGCAAGATCGGCGCCGTGGGGTTCTGCTGGGGCGGCGGCGGCATCAATCGTCTCGCGACACTGGCGCCCGATCTTGCCGCCGCGGTCGCATTCTACGGCATCGCGCCGCCGCTCGACCAGGTGCCGAACATCAAGGCGGCGCTTCTCCTCAACTACGCCGGCCTCGACGACCGCGTGAACGCAACGCGGCCCGCCTTCGAAGAGGCGCTGAAGAAAGCCCACGTGAGCTATCAGGCCTATACGTACGAGGGCGCCAACCACGCCTTCTTCGACGACACCAACGCGGCGCGCTACAACGAGGCAGCGGCCAAGCTCGCCTGGCAGCGCACGCTCGAGTTCCTCGCGCAAAAACTCAAGGCGTGAGCGGCAGCGCGTAGCGCATATCGACCAGCCGGTCGCCGGGCAGATCGCCCTTCACCATCTTCTGGTCCTTGTACCAGGCGACCTGGCGCGCGACGTCGGCCACGTCGATGCGCGCTTGCGCATCGATATAGCCGATCGAGCCCGACACCTGCTCTGGTGTCTGGCCGGTGTATTTCGCCAGGAGGGCGATGGTTTCCGGCGCCGCCGGTCCGTCGTGGCGGCGTCCGTCCGCGCCGGTGAAGGCGTCGTGATAGTCGCGCGTGCCCTTGCGGAAGGCGCTAAGCCAGCGCCGCACCAGATCGCCGCGCTCGTTCGCGGTCTTGGTTGCGGTGAAGCAGCCGACGAGCTGCCACGGCGTCTCGTCGCCGATGAAGCCCAAAAGCTTCACGTCGCCCTTCGCGATCGCCGGCTGGAGATAGGAGATGAGGCTCACCGCCGCGTCCGCCGATCCGCCGCTCACCGCCGCCACGGAATTGGGATTGGTCTGCAGCGGCATGATGCGCAGGCTCGCGAGGTCGAAGCCGTATTTCGCTGCCAGGAGCGCAAGGTCGTAGTGGAAGGATGAGCCGATCTGCGTCACCGCGACGGAATGGCCGCCGAGATCCTTGAACGATCTGAGCCCAGCCTCCCAGGCGCGGTTCGAGGCAACCACGGTGTTGGCCCGAAACCCCGGCGCCTCGCGCGTCTGGCCGCCGATGATGGTCAGCTCGCCCTGCTCGGCCAGCGCATAGAGTCCGCCGGTGAGCCCGGCGATGCCGAAATCGATGTCGCCCGACGCAGCCGCCACCGCGACCGGCTGCCCGGCCTCGAAATTTATCACTTCCGGCTCGATCCCCTCGGCCGCGAAATAGCCCTTGGCGATCGCGATATAGACCGGGCTCGGGACTTTCTGCATGCCGATCTTGACATGCTCGGCCCGCGCCGCGCCCGGCAGCGCCGCCAGTGCCGCGAGCAGGAAAAGTCCACGAAACCCCATTCTTCTCACTCCTATTACCTCCGGCCATTCTTACCACGATCGTCATGCGCGGGCTTGTCCCGCGCATCCACGTGTTGTCGTCGCACAGGTACTCGTGGATGGCCGTGGGACAAGCCCGGCCATGACGAAGTAGGATGCCGACGGGAGGACGCACCCATGGGCATGACGATGGCGGAGAAAATCCTGGCGAAGGCGGGCGGCCTCGCAACGGTATCGCCCGGCGACATCGCCGTGGTGACGGTCGGCACCGCCGTTTTCCTCGACATGAATTTTTTGCCCGAGAGCTGGCGCGAGGTGCTGAAGATCGACGATCCCGACAAGGTCGTCGTGGTGCTCGACCATCTGGCGCCGGCGAACGATCCGCAGACCGCGGCTGCGCACCGGCGCGCGCGCGAGTTCGTGCGCCGCTTCGGCATCAAGCGCTTCCACGACATCGGCTACGACCAGGGGATCAGCCATGTCGTCGTCGCCGACAATGCCTATGCGCTGCCCGGCACGGTGCTGGTCAATCCCGACAGCCACACCTGCGGCGGCGGCGCCTTCAACTGCGCGGCGCGCGGCGTCGGCCTGCCGGAGACGCTCTTCGCCGTCACCACCGGCCGCACCTGGTTCCGCGTCGGCGAGACGATCCGCTACGAGCTTTCGGGCAAGCTGCCGCCGGGCGTGTCGGCCAAGGATCTGTTCCTCCACATCGCCGGGCGCCACGGCGCGCACGTCAATCAGAATGTCGAATATGGCGGGCCGGGCGTTGCCTCGCTCAGCATCAACGCGCGCCGCACGCTCGCCATCATGGGGACGGAGCTGTCGGCCGAGTTCGTGATCTTCGAGCCCGACGACGCGATGCTGGACTATGTGCGCGAGCGCAATCCGGCGCCGTTCGAGGCCGCCTGGCCCGACCCCGACGCGCGCTACAAGGAGCGGCGCGCGCTTGCCCTCGACACGATCGAGCCGCTCGTCGCGCTGCCCGATTCCGTCATCGAGAATTCGGTGCCGGTCGCACAGGTTGCGGGCCAGAAAATCGACCAGGCCTTCATCGGCTCGTGCGCCAACGGCACGCTCGACGATTTCGCGGTGGCGGCCAAGGTGGTGAAGGGCCGCCGCGTGGCCAAGGGCGTGCGACTCATCGTCACGCCGGGCTCGCAGGCGATCTACCGCGCCGCGCTCAAGGCGGGCTATGTCGAGACGCTGGTCGATGCCGGCGCGGTCGTGACGGCGGCCACGTGCGGCGCCTGCTTCGGCGGCCACATGGGCGTCCTGGGCGCGGGCGAGGTGTGCGTCACCGCCAGCACGCGCAATTTCAAGGGCCGCATGGGCGATCCCTCGGCCCGCATCTTCATGGCCTCGCCCGCGACCGTTGCAGCCTCGGCGCTCGCCGGCGAGATCGTCTCGGCCGCGAACTTCTTCGCCGGAGACCTCGCATGATCGAAGCGCGCCTATGGAAATTCGGCGACGACATCAACACCGACCTGATGCTGCCCGCCTCGGTCATGGCGAAATCCGAGGCCGATCAGGCGCGCGCGGTGTTCGGCGCGAACCGCCCGGGCTGGGTCGACGAGATGAAGCAAGGCGACGCGATCGTCGCGGGCCGCAATTTCGGCATGGGCTCGAACCGGCCGGCCTCGCGCTCGCTGCGCAATTGCGGCGTAGCATTCCTGATGGCGGAATCGATCAACGGCCTGTTTTTCCGCAACAGCGTCAATTACGGCCTCCTGGCGCTCGAATGTCCGGGCTGCGCCGAGGCCTTCGCCGAGGGCGACCGCGCCGCGCTCGACCTCGAGGCGTGGCGGGTCACGAACCTGCGCACCGGCGCCACTCTCGAGCCACTGGCGATCCCCGAGCGGCTGCTCGGCCTGATGCGCGGCGGCGGCATCTATCCGCTGATGGAGAAGGAGGGATTGATCGCGCCCAAGGCGCGCTAGAGTTGTCCGCACGCCCCAAAAGGCGCGCATCCCCATGTACTTCGGAGCAAGTGCGGCCGGCCGCGGATTTCCTTAGGGTGCCGCCAAGCCTCCGCGCGCGTTCTCTAGGGGGCGGACAGAAAAGAATGGCTGACGTAGCAGAAAATCCTAAGTTGAAGAGTGCGGTGAACGAGGCCGACCAGCAGTTGTCGGCGCTCGTGCGCAGCGTCGTCGATTACGCCATCTACATGCTCGACCCGTCCGGCGCCATCGTCACCTGGAACGCCGGCGCCGAGCGCATCAAGGGCTATCGCGCCGAGGAGATCGTCGGCCAGCATTTCTCGCGTTTCTATGGCGAGGCCGACCGCGCCGCGGGCATGCCGCAGCGCGCGCTGCGCGAGGCTGCGGCGCACGGCCGCTACGAGGCGCAAGGCTGGCGCGTGCGCAAGGACGGCACGCGCTTTTTCGCGAACGCGGTGATCGACGCGATCCGCGACGATGCCGGCCGCCTCACCGGCTTCGCCAAGATCACGCGCGACATCACCGAGTGGATGAAGGCGCAGGAAAAGCTCGTCGAGAGCGAGCACATGGTGCGCGACATCATCGACATGGCGCTCGACGGCTTCGTTCAGATCGACGACATGGGCCGCATCCGCGAATGGAACGCCCAGGCGCGGGCGATCTTCGGCTGGTCGCGCGCCGAGGCGCTGAACGGGGATCTCGCCGACCTCGTCATCCCGCCCGAGTTGCGCTCCGAACACAGGGCTGGGCTCGAGCGCTTCCTCAGCACCGGCGAGGGGCCGGTGATCGGGCGCCGGCTCGAGATGGACGCTGTGCGCAAGGACGGGCAGAAGATCCGGATCGAGCTGGCGATCACCGCGCTCGGCCGCCGCGACGGCTTCCTGTTCAACGGCTTCATCCGCGACCTGACGGAAAAATCCGCGATCGAGGCGCAGCTCCGCCAGGCGCAAAAGCTCGAGGCGCTGGGCCAGCTGACGGGCGGCGTGGCGCACGATTTCAACAACCTGCTGACCGTGGTGGTCGGCAACCTCGAGATGTTGCTGCGGCGCCTCAGGACCTTGGCGGCGGCGGAGGGCGATCTCGACGCGCCGGCGAACGCCGCGCTGCGCGCCGCGAACCGCGCCGCGTTGCTGACGCGCCAGCTCTTGGCATTCTCGCGCCAGCAGACCTTGCAGCCGCGCGCGACCGACCTCGCCGGCCTCGTCCAGGCCACGGTGACGCTGCTGCGCCGCACGCTCGGCGAAGGCGTCGTCATCGACCTGCTCGTCGGCAACGACATAAGCATCGCGCTCGTCGATCCCAACCAGCTCGAGAACGCGCTGCTCAATCTCGCGCTCAATGCGCGCGACGCCATGCCGGACGGCGGCCGCCTCACGATCGACGTGGCGAACCTCCGGCTCGAGCGCCCGCTGCGTGCCGTGCGCGAGGACGTGCCGGCGGGCGATTACGTCGCGATCGCCGTGACCGATACCGGCACCGGCATGTCGGACGCCATTCTGATGCGCGCGTTCGAGCCGTTCTTCACCACGAAGGACATCGGCAAGGGATCGGGCCTGGGATTGCCGCAGGTCTATGGCTTCATGGAGCAGTCGGGCGGCCACATCGCCGTCGTCAGCGCGCCGCGCCGCGGCACCACCGTGACGCTCTATCTGCCGCACCATCACGCCGCCGCGACGGCGCAAGCCGAGCCCGCGCCGCACCCGCGCCCGCCCGCGGCGGGGCGCGAGAAGATTCTCGTGGTCGAGGATGACGACGACGTGCGCCGCTTCACCACCGGAAGCCTGCGCGAATTGGGCTATAGCGTCGTCGAGGCCGCGCGCGGGCACGAGGCGCTGCGCCTCCTCGACCGGCACCGCGACGTCCGCCTGCTGTTCAGCGACATCGGCCTGCCCGGCCGCATGAACGGGTGTCAGCTCGCCGAGGAGGCGCTGCGCCGCAGCGAGGGGCTGCGCGTGCTCTTCACCTCGGGCTATGCCGAGGCGTCGCTGTTGGAGAAAGGCCGCCTCGTGCCCGGCGTCGAGCTCATCCGCAAGCCCTTCACCTACCAGGACCTCGGCGTCAAGGTGCGCCAGGTGCTGGATGCCTGATGCCGAGTCCGTTCGAACTGAATCCGACTCTAACTGAAATACTGGCGCGCGCGGGCGAGGACGTGGTCGGCCTGGTCAGGGTCACTCGGCAAGGCCCGAGAGCGCGGCTTCGAGCCAGGCCGGGTCGCGGCACAAGGTTGCGACCTCGCGCGCGGCCACGTCCCTCGTCTGGCGCTGGCCGGAAACGATGCTCGGCTCGCCCTCGCCGTCGCCCGGCTGGGCGCTGAACTCGAGCCTGATGCCGTTGGGATCGATGCAATAGATGGAATGCACGCCGGGCAGCACCTCGAGCGGCCCGTCATAGGCGAGGCCGGCCCGTTCGAGCCGCGCCCTGATGCGGCGCTGGCTTTCCGGCGCCACCGCGAACGAGACGTGCTGCATCATCGCGATCGCGTCGCGGTCGCCCTTGGGCTTCGCCCCTTTTGGGATCTCGAAGAAGGCGAGCATCCCGTCGCGCCCCATATCGAAGAAATAGTGGCGGATTTCCTCGAACGGCGGGTTGCCGCGATTGCCCGGCCCGGTGCCGAGGCCGGGCGGCACGCGCATCGCGTGGACCAGCCGCATGCCAAGCACGCCGACGTAGAAATCGATCGTCTTCTTCATGTCGTCGGTGTTGAGCGCGAGGTGATGGACGCCGTAATAGGCGATCTCGTCCTCCCTCCGCGCCGCCGACTTCGCCGCCGCACCTTCATCCATGGCGTGGCTCCCCCTCCGCTGCGTCATGCCCGATCACTCTACCACCTCGTCGACCCGCCCGGGGCGGTTCGCGGGGAAATGTTAACGGCCCGGAAACCCCTGTTGCGTCAGGACTCTGACGACCATATATTGAACGACTCAAAGATTTCCGCCGTGGAGTTCCCGAATGGCGCGCGTCACCGTCGAAGATTGTGTCGTCAAGATCCCGAACCGGTTCGAGCTCGTGCTCATTGCGGCGCAGCGCGCGCGCGAGATGGCGTCGGGCGCGCAGCCGACGCTCGACCGCGACAACGACAAGAACCCGGTCGTGGCGCTCCGGGAGATCGCCGTCGAATCGGTGGGGATCGACAACCTCCAGGCGAGCCTCATCAAGAGCATGCAGAAGCATGTCGAGATCGACGAGCCCGAGGAGGACCAGGAGATCGAGATCGGCGCGCAGGGCGCGTGGCCGGTCGAGCTCGGCCCCGCCGTCGAGATCGACGGCGAGGAGGTCGAGGGCGAGGAGGAGCCCGCCGTCGAGGAAGAGCTGCAGGAGGACGTGCTGCTCGCCGAGGACAATCCCGAGGCGCTCGACGAGCCGCTGCCGGACCTCGAGGAGGAGGCGGCCGAACCCGAGATCGACGGCGATCTCGAAGCCCCCGAGCAGTGAGCGATGTCGGCGGTCGAGGCGCCCATCGCCCAGGCCGCACCCGTCCCCGCCATCAGCGCCGGGACGCTGCCAAGGATCATGCGCCAGTTCGAGCTGGTCGAGCGGGTCAAATCCTATGACCCGTCGGCCGACGAGGATGCGCTGAACCGCGCCTACGTGTTCTCGATGAAGGCGCACGGCAGCCAGATGCGCCTCTCCGGCGACCCCTATTTCTCGCATCCGGTCGAGGTGGCGGGCATCCTCGCCGGGATGAAGCTCGACGGCTCGTCGATCATCACCGGGCTGCTGCACGACACGGTCGAGGACACGGTCGCGACGCTCGAGGATATCGAGCGCGTGTTCGGCGCCGACATCGCCCGCCTCGTCGATGGCGTGACCAAGCTGTCGCGCCTCGAGCTGCAATCCGACCAGACGCGCCAGGCCGAGAATTTCAGGAAACTCGTGCTCGCCATGTCGGAGGACATCCGCGTCCTGCTGGTGAAGCTCGCCGACCGGCTGCACAACATGCGGACATTGCGCTTCGTCGCCGATCCAGAAAAGCGCCGCCGCATCGCGCGCGAGACGATGGAGATCTACGCGCCCCTGGCCGAGCGCATGGGCATGCACGAGATCCAGGACGAGCTCGAGGATCTGTCCTTCGCCGAGCTTTATCCCGACGCGCGCGAGAGCATCATCGCGCGGCTCGCCTTCCTCAGGGAGAAAGGCGCGGACCTGCCGCGCCGCATCATGGCCGAGCTGGGCAAGACCTTGCACGAAAGCGGCATCGAGGCCGAGCTTTCGGGCCGCGAGAAGTCGGCCTATTCGATCTGGCGCAAGATGCAGAGGAAGAATGTCGGCTTCGAGCAACTGGCCGACATCATGGCGTTCCGCGTCGTCGTCGAGGGGGTCGAGCAGTGCTACCACGCGCTGGGCGTGCTGCACGGGCGCTACCCGGTCGTCCCCGGCCGCTTCAAGGACTATATCTCGACGCCGAAGCCCAACAATTACCGCTCGCTCCACACCGGCGTGATCGGCCCCGAGCGCCAGCGCATCGAGGTGCAGATCCGCACGCGCGAGATGCACGAAGTGGCCGAGCTCGGCATCGCTGCGCACTGGGTCTATAAGCAGGGCGCGCCCAGCACCGAGGGCCGCCAGTACCGCTGGCTGCGCGAGCTCCTGGACATTCTCGAGCACGCGCCCGACCCGCAGGAATTTCTCGAGCACACCAAGCTCGAGATGTATCGCGACCGCGTCTTCTGCTTCACGCCCAAGGGCGACCTGATCGAGCTGCCGCGCAGCGCCACGCCCGTGGATTTCGCCTATGCCGTCCATTCGCAGATCGGCGACACCTGCGTCGGCGCCAAGATCAACGGCCGCCTCGTGCCCTTGAGGACGCAGCTTGCCAACGGCGACCAGGTCGAGATCGTGACCTCGAAGGCGCAGACGCCGTCGCCGACCTGGGAGCGCTTCGTCGTCTCCGGCAAGGCGCGCGCGCGCATCCGCCGCTTCGTCAGGACGCAGCAGCGCCAGCAATATCTCGATCTCGGCAAGGCCATCCTGCAGAAAGCGTTTCGCCAGGAAGGGCACGAATACACCGAAAAGGCAGTGGACGACGTGCTGCGCCAGTTCAACTGCGACACGGCCGAGGATCTGTGCGCCGCGGTCGGCGCCGGGAACCATACCGGCCGCGAGATCGTGCACGCCGTCTTCCCGCCCAAGGCCGATGCGCGCGGCAAGGTCGTGCCGCTCGTGCCGCCCAGGGCGCGCAAGGCGTCCGACAACGCGGTGCCGATCCGCGGCCTCATTCCCGGCATGGCGGTGCATTACGCCGGCTGCTGCCATCCGCTGCCGGGCGACCGCATCGTCGGCATCGTCACCACCGGCAAGGGCGTCACCATCCACACGATCGACTGCGACACGCTCGAGAGCTTCGCCGAAATGCCCGAGCGCTGGCTCGACGTCGCCTGGAATGCGCCCGAGGGCAACGAGCCGAGCGGCCATGTCGGGCGCATTCACGTGACGATCGGCAACGAGCCCGGCTCGCTCGGCAGCCTGACCACGGTGATCGGCAAGAATTCCGGCAACATCACCAACCTCAAGATCACCAACCGCTCGCAGGATTTCTTCGAGATCCTGGTCGATATCGAGGTGCAGGACGTGCGCCACCTCACCACCATCATCGCCGCGCTCCGCGCCACCCCCCTCATCAACTCCGTCGAGCGGGCGCGCGGCTAGGTGAGGATGGCCGTGCGTCCTTCGACTTCGCCCCTGCGGGGCTTCGCTCAGGATGAGGACTTTTCTTTTTCCCTCATCCTGAACGGAGCGTGCGCAGCACGCGCAGTCGAAGGACGCGCCTTCGGTTCCTTCGCATGACCCGGCCGCTTCGCCTCGGCGTCAACATCGATCACGTCGCCACCATCCGCAACGCGCGCGGCGGGCGGCATCCGGATCCGGTGCGCGCGGCGCAGGTCGCGGCCGCCGCCGGCGCCGACGGCATCACCGCGCATCTGCGCGAGGACCGCCGCCATATCTCCGATGACGACATCGCGCGGCTCAGGGCCGAGATCGCGCTGCCGCTCAATCTCGAAATGGCGGCGACCGGCGAGATGCTGGCGATCGCAGTGCGCCACCGCCCGCACGCCGCCTGCCTCGTCCCGGAAAAGCGCACCGAGGTGACGACCGAAGGCGGGCTCGACGCCGCCGGCGGCGCTGCGCACCTCGCCCGCTTCGTCCAGGAGCTTGGCGCGGCCGGCATCCGCGTCTCGCTGTTCATCGATCCCGACGAGCGCCAGCTCGACGCGGCGGTGCGGCTTGGCGCGCCTGTCGTCGAGCTGCATACCGGGGCCTATTGCGAAGCGGCGGGCGCTGTGCGCGAGCGCGAATTGCGCCGTCTCGTCACGGCCGCAGAATTTGCCGAGGAGCGCGGCCTCGAATGCCACGCGGGGCACGGGCTTGGCTTCGACACGGTCGGGCCGGTGGCGGCGATCGCCACTATCGTCGAGCTCAATATCGGGCATTTCCTCGTCGGCGAGGCGATTTTTTGCGGGCTCGACGGCGCCATCCGGCGCATGCGCGATCTCATGGACGAGGCGCGGGGATGATTCTCGGCATCGGCAGCGATCTCATCGACATCCGCCGCATCGAGCGCACTCTCGAGCGGCACGGCGCGCGCTTTCTCGACCGCGTCTTCACCGAACTCGAGCGCGCCCGCTCCGAGCGCCGGGCGGGCCGTGCCGCGAGCTATGCCAAGCGCTTTGCCGCCAAGGAGGCGTGCGCCAAGGCGCTCGGCACCGGCTTCCGCCACGGCGTGTTCTTCCGCGATCTGGGCGTGGTCAATCTTCCCAGCGGCAAGCCCGGCATGATCCTGACCGGCGGCGCGCTCGCCCGGCTCGATCGCCTGACGCCCGCCGGCATGCGCGCGCGGATCGAACTGACGCTCACCGACGAGCCGCCCTTGGCGCACGCCTTCGTCATCATCTCGGCCGAGGCGGCGGACTAGGCACCCGGCCATGACGAAAGAGCGAATCGTCGAACGCCGGCGGCAACCTGCCGCGCTTGACTTGAGGGCCTCCGCTTCGCTTTGATCGCCCGCGACGCGCCAGCCCGACCTTTCCCGAAATCGCGTAAAATCAATATCTTAGCGGACATTCCTCATGGCTCGGACGGCTAGCAGGACGACGGGCGGCATCGCCGAGACGGTGAAGACGCTCGTCTATGCGATTCTCATTGCGCTCGTCATCCGCACCTTCCTGTTCGAGCCGTTCAGCATCCCGTCCGCCTCGATGGTTCCGACCTTGCTGATCGGCGACTATCTGTTCGTCGAGAAATTCTCGTACGGCTACAGCCGCTGGTCGTTCCCGTTCGGGATTCCGGTCATTCCGGGGCCCGGCCGCATCTTCTTCCGCGCGCCCGCGCGCGGCGACGTCGTGGTGTTCAAGCTGCCGTGCGATTTCTCGCGCCTGCCGCCCGAGGAGGCGGATTTCCGGCAGCGCAGCTGCGATCCCTCGACCGACTTCATCAAGCGCATCATCGGCCTGCCCGGCGACAAGGTGCAGATGAAGGACGGGCTTCTCTACATCAACGACGAGCAGGTGAAGCGGCAGCGCAGCGCGGATTTCTATTACGAGGAGCCGTTCCGTCCCGGCGAGGCCGGCTGCGGCTCGGGCAATTATGCGCAATATCAGGAGAGCCTGCCCGGCGGCAAAGAGCACGTCATGATCAAGAACTGCAACGTGCCGCAGTTCGACAACACGCCGCTCTTCACCGTCCCGCCCGGCCATTATTTCATGATGGGCGACAACCGCGACGATTCCGCCGACAGCCGCGATCCGCGCAGCGGCGTGGGCTATGTCCCGTCCGCGAATCTCGTCGGCCGCGCCGAGTTCATCTTCTTTTCGACCGACGGCTATGCCGCGCTGTGGGAGCCGTGGAAATGGCCGTTCACGGTGCGCTATGGCCGGCTCTTCTCGGCGATCCGCTGACATGAACGACTCCTCGCCCGCGCCGCTGAGCCTCGTCCAAATCCTCGGTCACGAGTTCGCGCAACAGGATTTGCTGGTCGAGGCGCTGACCCATCCGAGCAACATGGGACGCCGCGGCGGCAAGCGCCGCCATTACGAGCGGCTCGAATTCCTGGGCGACCGGGTGCTGGGGCTCGTCGTCGCCGATCTGCTGTGGCGGCGCTTTCCCAACGAAACCGAGGGCGAGCTGACGCGGCGCCATGCCGATCTCGTGCGCCGCGAGGCGGTGGACGAGGTGGCGCGCGCGGTCGGGCTCGGACGCCACCTCATCGTCTCGCCGAGCGAGGATGCGGCAGGCGTGCGCGAGAACTCGCGCGTGCTGGCCGATGCGTGCGAGGCGGTGATCGCCGCGCTCTATCTCGACGGCGGGCTCGCCGTCGCCGCGCGCTTCGTCGAGCGCTGGTGGGAGGCGCGGCTTGCGGCCTCGGGCGCGCCGCCGCGCGATCCGAAAACCGCGTTGCAGGAATGGGCGCAGAAGCGCGGCCTGCCGCTGCCGGCCTATCGCACCGTGCCGGGCGAAGGCCCGGCCCATCGCCGCATCTTCACCGTGACGGTGCGGGTCGAGGGGCTGCCGCCGGCGACGGCGACCGGCCGCTCGAAGCGCGCCGCCGAGACCGCGGCCGCCGCAGCGGCGCTCGCGGCGCTCGACGCCGCTCCATGAGCGCGCGGCGGCGCTGCGGCACGGTCGCCATTCTGGGCGCTCCCAACGCCGGCAAATCGACGCTTCTGAACCGCCTCGTCGGCAGCAAGGTGTCGATCGTCAGCCCCAAGGTGCAGACCACGCGCGCGAGGGTGCTCGGCATCGTCGTGCGCGGCGCGGCGCAGCTCATCTTCATCGACACGCCGGGCATCTTCGCGCCCAAGCGCCGGCTCGAGCGCGCCATGGTCAAGGCCGCCTGGGCCGGCGCCGCGGACGCCGATGCGGTCGTCGTGCTGGTCGATGCGGCGCGCGGCTTGGATCCCGACAGCGAGCGCATCATCGACGGGCTTGGCGCAACGCGCCGCCGCGCCGTCTTGGCGCTCAACAAGATCGACCGCGTGCCGCGCGAGCGGCTGCTGCCGCTGGCCGACGCGCTGAACCGGCGCGGCGCGTTCGACGCCATCTTCATGATATCGAGCCTCACGGGCGACGGCGTCGAGGATCTCGCCGAACATCTGGCGAAGCTCGTGCCGGAAGGGCCGTGGCTTTTTCCCGAGGACCAGATCTCGGACGTGCCGCTGCGCCTTCTCGCCGCCGAGCTGGTGCGCGAGCAGGTTTTCGTGCAGCTGCACGAGGAGCTGCCCTACGCCATCACGGTCGAGACCGAGACGTGGGAGGAGAAAAAAGACGGCAGCGTGAAAATCACCGCCACGATCCACGTCGCGCGCGAAGCGCACAAGCCCATCGTGCTGGGCAAGGGCGGCGCGCAGGTGAAGCGCATCGGCGAAGCCGCGCGGCGCGAGCTCGAGGCGCTTCTGGAGCGCCGCGTCCATCTTTTCCTGCACGTCCGCGTCACCGAAAATTGGTCCGACGACCGCGAGCGCTACGACGCCATCCGCCTCGAGTTCGAGAAGTGAGCGGAGCGTACTGAGCTTGGCGAAGGACGCGCAGTCGAAGGACGCACCGCGCTGGCGCAGCTTGGCGTTTGTGCTGTCGCTGCTCTTTCCCGGATTGGGGCAGGCCTATGCCGGCGCGCCGCAGCGCGCGCTCTCGTGGGCGGCGGCGGCGCTCGCGTGGAGCCTCGCCTACCATCTCTCGCCCTATCTCTGGGCGGTGTGGCGCAGCGCGGTCCTGCCGCCGCTCGTGATCGCCGTCGTCGCCGCCGGACTCGCGCTGCCGGTTTCGGCGGCGATCGACGCGGCGCGCGCGGTGCGGCGCGGGGCTGAGCGCTTGCCGCCGGTACGCCGCTGGCTGCTCTATGTCGCGCTTGCCGCCGTGCCGGCGGTGCCCGGGCTTGCCGCGGCCGCCTCGTGGCAGTCCTTCGTCGTGCCGTCGCAATCGATGGTGCCGACCTTGCTGCTCGGCGACCGGCTGCTGGCCGTCCGCTTCTATTACCGCGTGTTCGCGCCCGAGCGCGGCGACCTCGCCGTGTTCACGCTGCCGCAGGACCCTTCGACATATCTCATCAAGCGCCTCGTGGGATTGCCCGGCGAGCGCGTGCAGGTGACGCGCGGCGTGCTCGCGATCGACGGCGCTTCCGTCATGCGCGAGCGCGTCGCGGGCGGCCGCTTCATCGAGACGCTGCCGAACGGCGTTCGCCATCCGATCATCGTCGCCCACGACGACGCGCCGTTCGAGAACACCGCCGTTTTCACGGTGCCGCCCGGGCATTATTTCATGATGGGCGACAACCGCGACGATTCGCTCGACAGCCGCGATCCCGCCATGGGCTTCGTGCCGGCGGAGACGCTGTGGGCCGCGGCCTCGTTCCTGACCTATTCGACCGAGGATTCGGTGCCGTGGTGGCGCCTCGCATCCTGGCGCTGGCGGCGCGTGGCGCAGATACTGCGCTAGCATGCGCTGGAACGACGAGGCCCTGGTGCTTTCCGTGCGCCGCCACGGCGAAAGCGCGCTGCTCGTCCATCTCTTGACGCGTGAGCGCGGCCGCCATGCCGGGCTCGTGCGCGGCGGCCAGCGCCCGAAGGCGCGCGTCGTCTGGCAGATCGGCAACCGCGTTCTCGTCACCTGGTCGGCGCGGCTCAGCGAACACCTTGGCACGATGACTGGCGAGCTCGCGCACGGCTATGCCGCTGCGCTCATGGCGGAACCGGTGCGGCTTGCCGGCCTCGCCGCGGCGGCCGCGCTTGCCGATGCAGCACTGCCCGAGCGCGAGCCGCATCGCACATCGTTCGAGCGGCTCGTCGCGCTTTACGACGCGCTCGAGGCCGATCGCGGCTGGATGCCGGAATATGTGCGCTGGGAGGTCGCTCTGCTCGCCGATCTGGGTTTCGGCCTCGACCTCGCGCGCTGCGCCGCGACCGGCGTCACGCAAAACCTCGTCTATGTCTCGCCCAATTCCGGCCGCGCCGTTTCCGAGGAGGCGGGCGCGCCCTATCGCGAGCGATTGCTGCGCCTGCCGCCGTTTTTGCGCGCGGGCGCGCAGGCGGCGCCGCCCACGGCCGAGGATGTGCTCGACGGACTGGCGCTCACCGGATTCTTCCTCGGCGCCCGCGTCTTCGCGCCCGAGGGCAAGGCGCTGCCGCCCGCGCGCGCGCGCTTCGCCGCGGCGCTGGAAAAATTCAGATCTTGAGGATCCGCTTGGCGTTGCCGGAATAGACCTTTTGCTCGTCCGCGGGCGAAAGCCCGAGTTTGCGGATGAGCGCCACGCCCTCCTGCTTCAAGGATTTCAGCGGCGGCGCATCGGTGCCGAACAGGAAATGCTCAGGCCCCACCGTCTCGACCGCGCAGCGCGCCGCGGGCGGGTGATAGCAGGTCGATTCGAGATACATCATCTTCAGATACTCGCTCGGCTTCTTCTTGATCAGCATCGGCTCGTAGCTGCCGAGGAAGAACGCCTCGTCGCCGAGGCTGTAGGCGTAATCCATCCGCCCGATCATCTCGCAGATGCCGCCGCCCAGATGCGAGCCGACGAGCTTCAGATCGGGAAAGCGCTCGAAGATGCCCTTGACGATGAGCCGCGACAGAGCGAGCGCCAGATCCATCGGCCGCCCCACGCTCGAGGCGAGGCGGTAGATGTTGAGCCGCTCCTCGCCGAAGCCCACGGACGGCGGATGGATCACCACCGGCACGTCGAGCTCGGTCGCGAGCTGAAAGAAGGGAAGCGCCTCGTCGTCGTCGGGATACTGGCCCTTGAGGCTCGAGATGATCCACGCGCCCTTCAATCCGTCCTGCTTCACCGCGCGCTCGAACTCGCGCATGAACTTGTCGCCGCCATAGGGCACGGTGGTGGCGAAGCCGTAGATCGAATCGTATTTGTCCTGCAGCTCCGCGACATAGCGGTTCTGGGCCTCGCACGCGGCGAGCTGTTCGACCGCGTCCATGTGCTTCAGATCGTGCAGCGGGTTGCTCACCACGGTGGCGTCGATCCCGGCGCGCTGTTGCGCGTCGAGCACGTTCTCGATCGTCATGGGACAGCGCCCGCGCCAGAACGGCCGCGCCGCGTCCTCGGGCGTATGCACGTGCGTGTGGATGTCGATGATCATCTGGCGCCTCCCCGTCTCGACCGCGAGATTGCTTCGCTGCGCTCGCGATGACAATTGTAATCCGCCACGGTCATTTCGCCGCAGGCATGGCACCCATGCAGGCTCCGGGGGGATCGAGGCGCGGCCGGGCGCCCTACGTTCAAGGATATGGCGCAGGCCAAGAAAAACAGAACGCTGCGCCGCGAGGGGACGCGAGGAGGCACATCGTTGACGATGGGAGACGAAGGATGCCCAACGGCGATATGCACCCGCTCGATGAAGGTTTCGACCGCGCGGTCGATCAGGCGGCTCAGGAGCTTGCCCAGTCGGTCGCGCGCGGCATGGCGCGCAGGCCGCTTGCCGTGCTCGTCTGCACCCTGACCTGGATGCTGTCGCTCCCGGTCCAGGCGTTCACGAATTTGTGTGGGAACTGAAAGATGCAGGCGCGGCACTATGGACGCATCGTGACACGGCAAGAGAGCCCGGCGGGCGAGCCGCAACTGCTGATTCCTGCGCTCGCGCCGTTCTATGCGTGGACGCGCGATCTGTCGTGGCTCGTCATTCGCCTCACCGTGGGCGGCATGCTTCTGGTGCACGGCATCAACAAGCTCATGGGTCCCGGCGTCGGCGCCTTTGCCGCGGGCCTCGCCCGGCGCGGCATCGAGCCGGCGCTCCTCGGCGCCTATGTCGTGTTCTTCAACGAGACGGTCGGCGCCGTCTGCCTCATGCTCGGGCTGTTGACGCGCATCGTCGGGCCGATGATCGCCATCGAGTTCATCTTCATCACCTTCGTCGCCCATTTCCCGAACGGCTTCGCCTTCTCGGCGCCGCACGGCGGCTGGGAATATCCGCTGCTGTGGGGCCTCGTCATCTTCGCCGTGTCATTGCGCGGCGGCGGCCCGTGGTCGCTCGACCGCGCGATCGGCAAGGAGCTGTGAGCCTGTTGCCGCCGCGCCTTTGATGTGACAATTTCCTCCAACTAACGAATGGGGAGAAAATCATGTCGAGGAATTGGGCGGCTGCGCTGGCGCTCTTGCTGTTCCTTGCGCCGTCCGCGCACGCGGAAGAAACCGTCACCGTCCAGCTCGTCAGAAGCACCGCGCAGGCGCCCTATTACATCGCGCTCGGCAAGGGCTATTTCACGCAGGAAGGCCTCAAGATCGACGCGGGCGAGATCAGGAGCGCGCTCGACACGGTGGCGCCGCTCGCCACCGGGCGGCTCGATTTGAGCATGGGCGCCGCGACCGCCGGCTTCTTCAATGCCGCCAATCGCGGCTTCGATCTGCGCATCGTCGCGGCGCTCGGCATCCAGGGCCCGGTGATGGCGACGCAGCCGCTCGTGCGCACATCGCTGTGGAACGACGGCACGATCAAGAGCGCCAAGGATTATCGCGGCCGCAAGGTCGCAATCAACGCGCCGGGCGACATCACCGAAGTCTTCCTGACGATGATGCTCGCGAAATACGGCATGACGACGAAGGACGTGGACCTGACGCCGCTGGGCTTCGCCGAACAGCTCGTCGCCTTCAAGAACGGCGCCATCGACGCGGGCTTTCTGCCCGAGCCGCTGGCGACGACGGTAAAGCTCGCGGGCGACGCGGCGCTGAACCAGCCGGAGGCCGGCATCGGCGAGGGCATCCCCACCACCTTCGTGTTCTACGGTCTCCACTTCATGCACGACCGCCCGAAGGTGGCGCTGGCCTTCCTGCGCGCCCTCGTGCGCGGCGCGCGCGACGCGCAAGGCGACTACAGCAAGAACCCCGCGATTGCCGCGATGATCGCCACGGAAACCAAACTGAAGCCCGAGGCGGTCGAGCAGAGCACGCCCTATCTCGTCGATCCCGATCTCGATATCGCGAAATTCGAGACCAAGCTGCGCGCCGAGGAGGACATCCACCGCAAGAATGGCCGCCTCACCTACGACCACCCGCTCGATTTCTCCAAGGTGATCGACGCCACCCTGGTCCACGAGGCCGCCGCCGCCGTGAAATAGACGCAAACTGCGTCCATCCTGCTTGCAAATGCACGCATTGTGTGCTTTATTATGCGTACATCAAGCCAGGAGTTGCAGATGGCATCGGACGCACAGATCGCGGCCAACCGCCGCAACGCCGAGAACAGCACCGGCCCGCGCACGCCCGAGGGCAAGGAGCAGTCGCGCCGCAACGCGCTGCGCCACGGCCTCGCCGCCGAGCATATTTTGCTCGTGGACGAGGACCCCGAGGATTTCCGCCGCTTCAACGAGGCGATGCGGCAGGCTCTCGCGCCCGAAGGCGAGGCGGAGGACGTGCTCGCCGACCGCATCGTGCTCGGCAACTGGCGCCTGCGCCGGGTGTGGCGGACCGAGGCGGCGGCGATCAACGAGGAAGCGATCCGCAACGCGCACGAGCACGCACGCGAGGAAATGCGCGAGCACGTGCTGGCGGAATTGCAGGAAAACCCGCCCGAGCCGCCCAAAGACCGGAAACCGTGGGAGCCGCCGCCGACCCTCGCCTCCATCGCCTACGACGTGGTGCGCAACCTCACGAACGCGCAGATCGAGGAAGCGGTCACCTCGCCCGGCGACGCGCCGCCGCGGGCCGAGCGCGAGCCGCAAAAACCGGATACCCCGGCCTGGCCCGAGCAGCGCATGACGGCGCTGTCGCGCTAGATGTGAACTCTCAATAGGTTGTCCACTCGGTCCCGACCGAGGAAACTGATGTTGCTAACGCATCTTTTTCCTGGGGGGGGACCGAATGGACGTTCACAAGAATGCCCGGCTGACACCGGCAGGTCGAGGGGTCATGGTAGGGCGCGTTGTCGAGGGCGAGGCGCCGCGGCTCGTCGCGGAAGCGATGGGCGTGTGTGAGAAGACGGTGCGGAGGTGGGTGCGCCGTTTCCACGCCGAAGGTGCAGCGGGCCTGCGCGATCGCTCCTCACGGCCGCATCGCGTGCGTCGCCCAACGCCCGCGGTCGTCGTGGTTGGGATCGAGGCGCTGCGCCGCGAACGCTGGACTGGTGCGCAGATCGCGACGGAATGCGGCGTGTCGGAAGCGACCGTGTCCCGGGTGCTTCGCCGCCTGGGCCTCAACCGGCTGAAGGCCTTGGAGCCTGCCGAGCCTGTCCGGCGATACGAGCGCGACCGGCCCGGCGAGCTCATCCATATCGACATCAAGAAGCTCGGGCGTTTCAACCAGGTCGGCCATCGCATCACCGGCGATCGGACCGGTCAGAGCAGCCATCGCGGCGTCGGCTGGGAGTTCGTCCACGTCTGCATCGACGACGCATCGCGGGTCGCCTTTGCCCGGGTTATGTCCGATGAGCGCAAGGGCAGCGCCGTGGCCTTCTTGGACGCCGCTGTCGCCTACTATGCCGAACTCGGCGTTACGGTCGATCGCGTCATGACCGACAACGGGTCCTGCTATAGATCCTTCGCTTTCCGCGACGCCTGCCGAAGGCTCGGCCTCAAGCACATTCGCACCAGGGCCTATACGCCGCAGACTAATGGAAAGGCCGAGCGCTTCATCCAAACAGCGCTCAGGGAGTGGGCTTACGCCCGTGCCTACACCCACTCAGACCAGCGAACCGTCGAGCTGCCGCGATGGCTGCATCGCTATAACTGGCATCGACCACATGGTAGCTTGGCAGCAAAACCACCCATCAGCCGCCTCGGTCTATCCGGGGACAACCTGTTGAGGCTCCACAGCTAGAGCGGGATTGTTTTGGCCGGAGTTGATTGGGGATTCCCGAATCGGGGGCGTTTCTGATTCAACATGCTGGCTGGGCGAAGGGGGCCGGCATGAATGGCAAAACCTTATTCGATGGATCTTCGCGAGCGGGTTGTTGCGGCGGTCGAGAACGAGGGGCTGTCGCGGCATGAAGCGGCGTCGCGGTTCGGGGTTGGCGTGAGCACGGCGATCGCCTGGGTGCGGCGCTTCCGGGAGACGGGGAGCGTGGTGCCGGGACAGATGGGCGGGCACAAGCCGAAGGCGATCCGGGACGAGCATGAGGTTTGGCTGCGCGAGCGCATTCGCGAGCGCGATTTCACTTTGCGCGGGCTTGTCCGCGAACTCGCCGGGCGCGGCCTCAAGGCCGATTACACCGCGGTCTGGATGTTCGTTCACGCCGAGGAGTTGAGCTTCAAAAAAAACCGTGCTCGCCAGCGAACAGGATCGCCCCGACGTGGCGAGACGGCGAGCGCAGTGGAAAGCGCGTCAGAGGCGGATTGAACCGGCGCGCCTGGTCTTCATCGATGAGACCTGGACCAAGGACAACATGGCCCCGCTCCGGGGATGGGGACCGCGCGGCCGGCGGCTGCGCGCCAAGGTGCCGCAGGCGCGCTGGAAGACCATGACCTTCCTGGCCGCGCTGCGGCACGATCGTATCGACGCGCCCTGGCTGCTCGATGCCCCGATCAACGGCCAGACCTTCCGGACCTATGTCGAGAAGGTTCTCGTCCCGACCCTGAGACCGGGCGACATCGTCATCATGGACAATCTCGGCAGCCACAAGGGACGCGCCGTCCGTCACGCCATCCGTGCCGTCGGCGCCAAGCTCATCCTCCTGCCGAAATACTCGCCCGACCTCAACCCCATCGAACAGCTCTTCGCCAAGCTCAAACACTTGCTGCGCAAAACCGCCGCGCGAAGCTTCGACGCCGTGACCGAAGCCATCGGACAGCTTCTCGGCAGCTTCACGCCGCAAGAATGCTCAAACTACTTCAGGAACTCCGGATATGGTCCCGCCTAATTCAATCCCGCTCTACGAAGCCGCGATCGAGCGCGCCCTCCACCGCGCCACCATCGCGCTCGAGCGCCTCCAGGCCCGCCGCCGCGAGGCGGAAGCGCCTGCGCTCGAAGCCGCCATGCCGCTGACGCGACAGCAGCGCCGCGCAAATCGCAAATTCGCGGAACGAACCCAATTTGCGGCCCCGCCACAGCGCCCTCAAGACGCGCAAAACGCGACCGCGCCGCCGTAACCCCCCACCCCAACCCTCCCCCTCGATGGGGGAGGGGGTTTTGCGCGAAATTTAATTGCCGATGCAATGAATCCCCTCCCCCCCTCGAGGGGGAGGGCGGGGTGGGGGGTGCGCCCGCAATGACAGGAAACGGCCTCAGTGCACCGCGGTGGTTTCGGGCGGCTCGATCGCCATGCCGGAGACCGGCTCGATCCACACCAGGTGATCGACGACCCCCTTCACGCCGGGCACGTTTTCGGCGGAGACCTTGAGCGCCTCGCGCTGGCGCTCGTCGCCGATGACGCCGCGCAGCTCGACGACGCCGTTAACCACGACCGCGTCGAGCGCGCCCTTGAGCGCCCAGGGATGGCGGTCGAACTCGTCGAGGATGCGGCGCCTTATCTCGGTGTCGCTCGGCTTCGCGCGCTGCGCCAAGGGCGCCAGGCGGGCCAGCACGGGAAGCAGATTGGCGCGGCTGAGGATGCCGACGAGCTTGCCCTTTTCGACCACGGGCAAGCGCTTCACCCGGTGCTTCTCCATGAGCCCGACCACGGTCTCGAGCGGGGTCGAAGGCGCGATAGTGACGACGTTCCGCGTCATCACCTCGTCGATGCGGCGGCCGTGCGAGTGGACATATTCGCCGGCAAGCTTGCCCGGCCCCAGCAGGAATTCGAGCCAGCGCGGGCGGTGCCGCTCGGTCCCGGTCTCGGCGCGGCGCAGCAGGTCGCCCTCGGTCACCATGCCCACGAGCGCGCCCTTTTCGTCGGTCACGGGCAGCCCGCTCACCGCGTGGTCGAGCATGAGCTGGGCGGCCTCGGCCACGGTCGCGTCGGTCCTGATCGTGACGACCCGGTGCTTCATGATGTCGGCGGCTTTCATCGCGGTCTCCTTGCTCGTGCGAGGAGACTGCAGCGGCCGCTTGCGTGCCGCCTTGACCTGCGTCAAGCCTTTGCGCTTGCGCTTACTCGGCGGCGAGCGCAGAAGCCGGGTCCTTGAGGTTCAGGATGCGGCGCGCATTGCCGTGCAGGATCTTCGCCTGGTCGGCCTGCGACAGCCCGATCTCGGCGAAATATTTGAGCGCCGCCGCCGGTTCCCAGCACGGATAGTCGCTGCCGTACATGACGTGATCGACGCCGTAGAACTCGATCGCGAACTTCATGCCGGCGCTGTGCGGCGAGACCGTGTCGGTGAACATGCGCTTGATGTAGGCGGACGGCGGTTGCGGCAGCTTCGCCGCCTTGCCGTTCTTGTCCATCCGGCCCGCCTGGTAGGGCAGCGCGCCGCCGGTGTGCGACATCACGAGCTTCAGGTTCGGATGGCGCTCCATCACGCCGGAATAGACCAACCGCATCGCCGCGACGCTCACCTCGATGACGCGGCCGAGGCTCAGATAAAGCGCGCCGCCGTAATCGTCGCTCAGCATGTCGGCGAACACGGCGTCGGTCGGATGCAGGAACAGCGGCACGCCGAGCTTTTCCACGCAGTCGTAGAACGGCTCGAGGCGCTTGGCGTCGATGCGCGGATCGGGGCCGATGCTGCCCGGCAAATTGACGCCCATGAGGCCGAGCTTGTTCACCGCGTGCTCGACCACGTCGATCGCGGTCTGCGTATCGACGAGCGGCACCGCGGCGGAAGCCCAGACGCGGCCCGGATGCTTGCGCTGCGCCCCCGCCATCTCCTCGTTCCACATCGTGGCGAGGTCGCGCCCTTCCTCCTTCGAAAACTCCGAGAAGGCGATCGAGAACGGCCCGATCGAGCACACCACGTCGATCTGATGGCCGAGCGCGTCCATGTATTCGAGCTGCTTGTCGAGGTCGTACCACTCGGCCCAGCCGCCGAGGAACGGCACCTCGCCGCTCGCGTCGCGCATATAGGCATAGCCGCCATTCGCCTTGGGCTCGGCGCGGGGATAGACCTTGCGCTTGTGCAGCGCGTCGAACACCGAACGCGGCCACCAGTGGAAATGGGAATCGATGATGCGCATAGGCGGATCTCCTGGCTCCCCGGATTCTATGGTCGCCCCCGGTTCCGGTCAACGGCGGCGATCCTTCCGTTTACCCTGTTCGGGCGATATACCCCCCGGCTCATGTGCGGGATGATGCGCGCGGCGGCGCGGTTTCGCTTCGGCGAGAACTGGCAATCCTTCATCGCGACCGTCGATCACGACAGGATCGTGGCGGCGGAGCAGGGGCTCTTGCGCCTTCTGCCGCGCGAGGCGATCTGCGGCAAAAACTTTCTCGATATCGGCTGCGGCTCGGGCCTCTCTGCGCTCGCGGCCTGCCGTCTCGGCGCGCGCTCGGTCGATGCGATCGACTTCGACGCGCAATCGGTCGCGGCGGCTGAGGCGCTTCTCACAAAATTCGCGCCCCGTGGCGCGTGGAGCGTGCGGCAAGGAAGCGTCTTCGATCTGGCAGCCGACCGGCTCGGCGCCTACGACATCGTCTATAGCTGGGGCGTGCTGCATCACACCGGCGATCTCTGGGCCGCGATGGCGCGCGCGGCGGATATGACGGCGCGCGGCGGCCGCCTCGCGGTCGCACTCTACCGGCGCACGCCGCTCTGCGGCTTCTGGCGCGTCGAGAAACGGTTCTACGCAGGCGCCGGGCCCGCGTCGCAGCGTGCGGTGCGGGCACTCTACAAGACGGCGTTCACGGCAGGGCTGCTCGCGACCGGGCGCAGCCCCGGGCGCTACGCGGCCCAGTACCGCTCGGCCCGCGGCATGGACTGGCACCATGACGCGCACGACTGGCTCGGCGGCTACCCCTACGAATCGACCGACCCGGCTTCGGTCGAAGCATTTCTCCGGGGCCGCGGATTCGCGCTCGAGCGCGTCATCGAGCACAAGGCGGTGGCCGGCGGCCTGTTCGGCTCCCATTGCGACGAATACGTGGCCGTGCGCCAGCGCTGACCCGCCATGTTCATGCCCAGAACATATCGTGTTCACGGCCGTAACCCTTCACGTTCGCGCGGCGAACATGGTACGCAGTCAATGTCGCAATCAGGACGGGAAGCTCCTTTGTCCCTTGGCCGGCGCGAGGAACCGAAGAACCGCGAGACCGGCATCCTGCCCGCGCTCGCGGCGCCGCCGCCCCGCAAGATCCTGCATCTCATCACCAGTCTCGATCGCGGCGGAGCGCAGACGATGCTCGTGCGCCTCGTCACGCGTCTCGATCCGCGCCGGTTCGAATCGGTCGTCGTGTCGCTCGTGTCGGACGGTCCGGTCGCGGCCGAGCTGCGCGCCGGCGGCATTCCGGTCGTGGAGCTCGGTATGCGCCGCGGCGTGCCGTCGCTGCCGGGTTATCTTCGCCTCAAAGCGCTCGTGCGGCGCGAGCGGCCGGTTCTCATCGATAGCTGGCTCTATCACGCGGACCTTTTGGCGACGCTCGCGGTCGGCTCCGTGCCGGTGGCATGGAACCTCCGGCTCAGCTCGATCGAAGGGGAGCTGAAGCGCCGGCGCCTGAAAATCCTGCGGCGCGTCCTCGCGTGGCTGTCGCGCCGCCCCGCCGTCATCGTCACCAACAGCAAAGCCGGGAAAAGTCTTCACGCCGCGCTCGGCTATCGTCCCGCCCGCTGGGAGGTGATCGCCAACGGCTTCGATCTCGAGACGTTTCGGCCGGGCGCGACGCGCCGCCTCGAAGCGCGCCGCGAGATGGGCGTCCGCGACGCCGACACGGTGATCGGCATGGTCGCGCGTGTCAACGGCATGAAAGACCACGCCACGTTTCTCGCCGCCGCGGCGACGATCGCCGAACGGCGGCCCGGCACGCGCTTCGTGCTGATCGGCGCCGGCACGGAAAAGCTTGCGATGCCCCCCGCGCTCGCCGGCTCAGCGACTGCGCTCGGCGAGCGCGGCGACGTGGCCCGGCTTCTGCCCGGCCTCGACGTCATGGTGCTCGCGTCGGTCGGCGAGGGGTTTCCCAACGCGGTCGGAGAAGCGATGGCGTGCGCGGTGCCGTGCGTCGCCAGCGACGTGGGCGATGTCAGGGAGATCATCGGCGAGACCGGAGACGTGGTGCCGCCGCAGGACCCCGCCGCGCTTGCGTCTTCCGTCCTGTCGCTTCTGGCGCGCGGCCCGGACGGGCTCGCCCGGCTCGGCGCACTCGCGCGCGAGCGCATCCGTGCGCACTATTCGCTCGAGGCGGTGGTCCGCCGCTACGAACAGCTTTTCGAGACGATCATCGAAGGGCGCTAGCCGGGGCGGCGCGCAGATCGAGCAATGCCGCGACGAACGACTCCAAGGGGTCCTCCTCGCGTATCAGGGCGCCTTCAACTCCTGCCGCGGCCGCGGCTGCCATGTCGATGTCCTTGTCGCCGATCAAGAAGCTGCGCTCGCGCTCGACCGGCCATTGCCGCATCGCCTGAAGCAGCAGGCCGGGCGCGGGCTTCCGGCAATCGCACAGACGCCGGTATTGCCCAACTCCTTCCGTCGGGTGATGCGGACAGAAATAGAAACCGTCGATATGCGCGCCCTCGCGGCGCAGCTCGCGATTGATCCAGCGATGCAGGCGCCGGACATCGGCCGGACCGTAATATCCCCGCGCGATCCCGGCTTGGTTCGTGACCACGAACACGAAGAAGCCTGAATCGTTGAGCCGCTTGATCGCCTGCTGCGCGCCGTCGCGCCAGACGAACTCCTCCTTGCGGTGCACGTAACCGCTGTCGCGGTTGATGACGCCGTCGCGGTCGAGAAACGCGGCCGGCCGCCGCTCCCAGTGCGGCATCGCGCGGCCCGCGCGCGATAAATCCTCCGGCACGCCGATATCGATGAAGCGGCCGTCATAGACGGCGCCCGCAAGGAGGCCGCGTGCGGCGAGAAGCGGCAGCACCTCGCGCTCGAGCGAGCACGGAGGCGGTCCCATCTCGTCGAGGATGGCGCGCTTCATCCAGTAAGCCCCGGCATTGATCAGGCCCGCGCCGGAAGCGCCCTTCTCGGCAAATTCCTCGATCCGGTCTCCCGACATCGTGACGGCGCCAAAGCGCGCCACGTCTTCGACGCGGCGTAAGGCGAGGCGCGCGAGATATCGTCCGCGCAGCGGGCGGGCCGCGAGGTCGAGCCAGTTGAAGTCGAAATATGAATCGCCGTTGAGCAACAGAAAGTGTGGGCGCAGGTGCGGCGCGGCGTGAACGAGGGCGCCGCCGGTTCCGGCCGGCGGCGCTTCGGGCACGATCATGGGCTCGATGCCGAGCGCGGCCGCGCGATACGCGTCGGCAAAGGGGCCGGCCAGGATGACGATCTCGTCGAAGCCGAAGCGGCGCAGATTGTCGATCAGATACCGAATGAACGGCTTGCCGCCGGCATCGAGCAGCGGCTTTGCGTGGCCGTGCGCCGCTGCGCCGAGGCGCTCGCCCTTGCCTCCGCCAAGAACGACAGCCTGCATCAGCGTGCAAGAAACCGGTCGCCCTCGCTTCTGACGCGCATGCGCCAATATTCGAGGAGATCGCCGATCGTGCGCTCGTAGGGGATTTCCGGCTTCCACCCGGTATGGCGCTCGAATTTGCCGGTATCGGGAACTTGCAGATCGGCATCGATCGGCCGCAGCCGCGCTTGATCGATTTCGATGCGGATGTCGCCTTTCTTCGGCGACAAGGCCAGCAGCGAGTTCGAGTATCTGCCGCACGCTTGTCTGGTGCGTGCCGCCGATATTGTAATACGCACCCGCGACCGGGTTCACGGTCACGAGCATGTGATAGGCGCGCACCGCGTCGCGCACGTCCGCGACGGTGCGCAGCGACTCGAGGTTGCCGACCCGCACGACCGGCGGCAGCAGGCCCGCCTCGATAAGCGCGATCTGCTTGGCGAATGTGGATTCGGCGAACACGTCGCCGCGCCGCGGCCCGGTATGCGTGAACATGCGGGTCGTCATCACCATCATGCCATAGGCTTCGGCATAGAAGCGGCCGATGAGATCGGTGCCGACCTTCGAGATCGCGTAGGGCGAAGCGGGATGGAAACTGCATTCCTCGTCGATCGGCAGTTTTTCCCGCGGTACTCGGCCAAAGACCTCGGACGAGGCGCAGACATGGACGACCGCTTCGCGCTTCCATTGGCGGAGCGCGTCGAGGACGCGGGCCGTGCCCTGGATGTTGGTGTCGAACGTGTCGAGCGGCGCCTCGAAGCTGGTGCGCGGAAAGCTTTGCGCGGCGAGATGGAACACGTAATCGGGGTTCGCCTTGCGCACCGCGTCCTGGATCGACAGCGTGTCCCTGAGATCGCCATAGACGAGAAAGCAGCGCTCGCCGCGGTTGATGCGCGGAACGAGCGAGGCGATGTTGTCGAGCGGGCTGCGCCAGCGGCAGAGCCCATAAACGTCCCAATCCGTGTTGGCGATCAGGTACTCGGCCAGATGCGAGCCGACCATCCCGGTGATGCCGGTGATGAGCGCCGTCGTCATAGGGCGCCGCGGCCCTGAAGGAAGCGGCGGATCTCCTCCGTTACGTATTCGCGCGCGCTTCTGTCCACTGCCTGGTGAATGCCGAACGAGAAGCTTCGATCCATGACACGGCTCGCATGCTTCAGGTCGCCGTGCACGCGATGGGGATAGAGTTTCAGGCCGGGCTGGCGCGCGATGTTGCCGCAGATGATGGGGCGCGTCTCGATGTGCGCGGCCTCGAGCGCCGCCATGATCTCGTTCACGTCGAACGGCGCCGTCTCGCGCACGGTGATGGGAAAGCCGAACCAGGAATGCTCGCCCTTCGGCGTTTCCTCCTGGAACGCGAACGGCTCGCCGAACTGGCCAAGCGCGCGCCGATACCACAGCGCGTTCTCGCGGCGCCGGGCGATGAAGTTTTCGAGCTTCGGTAGCTGGACCGATCCCATCGCGCCCTGGAGCTCCGTGGCGCGCAGATTATATCCCACATTGACGAACAGGAACCGGGGATGGATGCCGGGATAGCGCGCGATCCATCGCGCCTTGTCCTCGACCTCGCGAATCCAACCATGGGCGCGCAGGATGCGCATGGTCTCGGCGAACTCGAAATCGTTCGTGACGCAGATGCCGCCTTCGAGCGTCGTGATGTGATGCGAATAATAGAAGCTGAAGGTGCCGACGCGCCCGAACGATCCGACCGGCTTGCCGTCATAGCGCGCGCCCAAGGCCTCGCAGCAATCCTCGATGAGCATCAGCCCGTGCCTGCGGCAGATCGCCATGATCGCGCCCATGTCGCACGGGTTGCCGTAGACCGGCACGATCATCAGACCGCGCGTTCTGGGTCCGATCGCGCGCTCGATCTCGCCCGGGTCGATGTTGAGAGTGGCCGAGTCGATATCGACGATGACGGGCACGAGTCCGCACTGGATGAGCGGCCACACGGTCGTGGACCATGACAGCGCCGGCACGATCACCTCGTCGCCCGGACGAAGCCCGTCCGCGGTCTCCGGATTGGAAGCCGCGGCGACGGCGAGCAGATTGGCCGACGAGCCCGAATTCACCATGACGCCGTTCGACCAGCCGTATTTGCTGGCGAACTCGCGCTCGAACCGGCGGACCTTGGCGCCCATGGTCACGTGCGTCGTCAGCAGGCATTCGAGCGCGGCATTGATTTCGTCGGCGCCGAAGGTCGGCTCATGCAGGCGCACGACGGGCTTTCCCGGATCGAAGGCGAAGTCGTGGCACGCGTCGCAATAGGAAGCGACGGCGTCCCGAACCTGCTGCAAAAGCTGCTCTTGCGTCATGCTCAGAACGGTCCTCTGAACTCGGCGATCTCCTTCGCCTCGGGTCCTTCCGGGCGCCAGTCGCGGCCGCCCTTCACCAGCGCATAGGCGCGCTCGGCGATCGTCGTCGCCGTCGGGTAGAACAGGCTTTCGAGCGGCTTCGTGGTCGGGCACGGCGTCGGCGCGTAGCCCATGCGCGCCGCCCGGAATTCGCGGCGGGCCGGCAGTAGCTCCATGAGCTGTGCCAGGATCTCGCCGCTCGCGCCGCACATGGTCCAGCCATTGTCCACCACCAGAACGCGGCCCGTCCGCGCGACCGAGGCGGAGATCGTCGCCATGTCGAGGGGCGCAAGCGACACGGGATCGATCACTTCGGCCGCAATGCCGACCTCGTCGAGCAGGTGCTTGGCGCGGAGCGCCTCCACCACCATGTGGCTGATCGCGACGATGGTGACGTCGTCGCCCTTCGTCAGGGTCCGCGCCTGGCCGAACGGCACGGTGAACGGCTCCTCGGGCACAATGCCGGAATTCTGATAAAGCATCCGGTGCTCCATGAAGATCACCGGATTGTTGTCGCGGATCGACGCGGCAAGGCAGCCTTTGGCGTCGTGCGGCGTCGACGGCGCCACGACCTTGAGCCCGGGAACATGCATGAAGAACGAATGCAGCGCCTGGCTGTGCTGCGCGCCTTGCCCCCAGCTCCGGCCGATGATGGCCCGCACCACGATCGGCACCGCGACCGAGCCGGCGAACATGTAGGAGCTCTTGGCGGCGATGTTGATCAGCTGGTTCATGCAGAGCAGCAAAAAATCCATGCGCTGATGCACGTGGATGGGCCGCATGCCGGCCAGCGCCGCGCCGATCGCGACGCCGGTCATGGCGTCCTCGGACAAAGGCGTGTCGAAGTTCCGGTCGGCGCCGAATGTCTCGTGGAGACCGAGCGTGGTGCCGTACATGCCCTTCGGATCGTCGACGCCGAGTCCGAACACGAAGACCGAGGGGTCGCGCTCCATCTCCTGCCGCGTCGCCTCGTAAAGCGCCGCGGCATAGGTGAGGCTGCGCGCCGGCTTACGGCCGGAAGACATGGGCGTAAAGCTCCTCGTCGGCGGGATACTCGGCCGCTTCGGCGAAGTCGATGGCGTCGGATATTTCCGCCTCGACGCTTCCTTCGATCTCGCGTTTCACGGCGGGCGGCAGCATCGCGCCGATGCGCGGCAGCTCATCGCGCGCGATCCATTGGTCGAGCTCCGCATCGGGCCGGTAGCGCAAGCGCCGATCCTCGTCCGGCCCGACATGATCGCGCCAGCGATAGGTCATGCATTCGATGAAGCGCGGCCCGTCGCCGGACCGGATTGCGGCAAGCGCCCTTTGCGCCGCCTCGAATATCCGCTGGATGTCGCCATGCTCGATCCGCTCGGCGGGAATGCGGAACGAGGCGGCGCGCGCGCACGGATCGGGATCCGGCATGCGCTCGCGGATGTGCGAGTAGATCGCGTAAGTGTTGTTCTCGCACACGAACAGAATGGGCAGACGGCGCAGCGCGGCGAAGTTCATGCTTTCATAACAAACGCCTTCATCCATGGCGCCTTCGCCGAAAAAGCATGCTACCGCCGCGCCGCTCTTCTGCGTCTTGAGGGCGAAGGCATATCCTGCCGCTTGCGGAATCGTGGTGGCGACGATCGCCGATGTGCCCATCATGCCGGCCGCGACATCGATCAGATGCATCGAACCCGCCTTGCCGCGTGCGCACCCGTCCGCCTTGCCATAAAGCTCGGCCATCATGCGTTTCAAGTCGCCGCCCTTGGCGAGATAAAGCGCATGGCCGCGATAGGACCCGAACGCGATGTCGCTCCTTTGCAACGCTGCGCAAACGCCGACGGACACGGATTCCTGGCCGATCGAAAGATGCACCGGGCTTTTGATCTTGTCGGTCGGATAAAGCTCGATGATCTTTTCTTCGACGCGGCGGATGCGATAGAGCGCGCGATAAAGGCTCTCGGGCGCGGGCGGCGCGGGCGCCGGTTCGGCCGCTCGATCGGACGCGGGCGGGTTGGCGCGCCACCAGTCGAGCGTGAGCTTGATTCCGTCCGTCAATTCGGTGCGCGGCCGCCAGCCAAGCTCGCGTTCGGCCTTGCCGCAATCGAGCGCGAGCGAGGTCGGAATGGTCGGCTTGGCGAGATCGTGCCGGATCGCGAGGCGCCGGCCAGTGGCCGCAATGATGGATGCGGCAAGCTCGTTGACGCTGACCGCCCGCCCGCTGCCGACATTGTAAAGCGCGAAGGATGCGCTTTGCCGGTCGATGGCGCGTTCGACGAATTCGACGAGATCGCCGACATAGAGAAGGTCGCGCCGTTCCTCGCCCGTGCCCCAGACGGTAATCGCATCCGTGGCGGTCATGGCCTTGGTGACGGTGGCGCCGAAGACATGGCTCTTCTCGAGATCGAACTTGTCGTGCGGGCCATAGATGTTGGAATGGCGAATGACGGTATGCCGCGTCACGCCGAGGCGGGCGTAGAATTCGCACATCTTCTCGACATGGATCTTGGTCCAGCCGCTCGCCTCGTAGCGCGGTTCCATTGGCCGGTTCGCGTCCCAGTCCTCCTCCTTGAGCGGGCGCGCGCTCGACGGATACATGACCGAGCAGCTGAAGAAGATGAAATGCCCGACCTTCGCCTCGTATGCAGCGCGCAGGAGAAGCGCGTTCATCACGCTGTTGTCGGTCGTGTGAATGTGGGGACGCTCGACGATGTCGCGCGCCCCCGATGTCGTCGCCGCGGCCTGAACGACGATGTCGAAGCCCGGCATCAGCCGCGCGACGTGATCGCTGCGCCGCAGGTCGGCCTCGTGCCAGCGCACGCCCGGCAATTCCGAGGGCGCTTGCGAAAACCATGTGCCGTGGATCTCGAGATCGGCGCGCCGGGCCAGAAGCTCGACCAGATTCCGGCCGATGAAGCCGGTCGCGCCGCATACGAGGACCCTTTGCATGCTCAGGGTCTAACGAAAGAATTCTGCGGGTTCAAGGCGACGATGCGGTCGCGCAGGTCGGGCGGCAACGCGCCAAGCTCGCTCGCATGGGCGTTCTCGCTCGCCTCCGATTCGGTCAGGATGCCGGGAATCACCGTCGAAACCGCCGGGAAGGAGAGGCAGAATCGCAATGCCGTCTGGCTTCGGGACGCGCCCGGCGATGCGGCGGCCGCGTGCGCCCTGCGCGCGCCGTCGCGCCACCGTTCGAGCTGCTGCGGCGGCCAGCGCCGGCGATGGTCGCCCGGCGGGAACTCGCGATCGTCGGCCGCACCGGCAAGGAAGCCGAAGCAGAGCGGCGTGCGCGCGATGACCCCGATCCCTTTCTCCGCGGCCATGCCGAGAAGCCCGATCTCGACCGCGCGCACGTCGAGCATGTTGAGATTGACCTGGATCACCGGAATGGCGTGGCGTTGCAGCAGTGCGAGCGCGTCCGCCGGCGATTTCGCCGAGACGCCGAAGGTGCGGATGAGCCCTTCGCGCCGCAGTTCCTCCAGCGCCGCATAGGTTTCCGGCGAGGTTCGAAACAGGTCGGGCGGCGGATCGTGCAGTTGCAACAGATCGACATGACCGGTCTTGAGCCGGCCGAGGCTCGCTTCGAGCGCGCGGCGAATCCGGTCAGGCGCGAAATCCGGCGCGTCGCCAAACCGCTCGATGCCGGCCTTCGTCGCGATCACCACGCGCTCGCGGGCGCCGGCCAGCGCCTCGCCGATCAGCCGTTCGCTGCGCCCGTCGCCATAGGCGCCCGCGGTGTCGAAGAAATTCATGCCGAGCGCGAGCGCGCGCTCGAGCGCCGCGCGGGACGCCCGGTCGTCGGTCTCGCCGTATGAGGTTTCGCCCGGCGTCCTGCCGCCGATCCCCCACGCGCCGAACCCGATTTCGGAAACGGTGAGGCCGGTCCTGCCGAGCGCCCGGTATTTCATGGCGGCGCGCTCAGAAATGTCCCGCGAGCTGCGCCTCGACGGTGCGGTTGTGATAAAGATATGCCCCCTTCTTGTTGCCCCACCATACGACCTCGCGGCACCAGGTCTGGAAATCGTCCCATCTCTGGCTGGTCCGGTCGATATGGAGGCGGCACGGCTCCAGGCGCAGATCCCGCTTCTCGCTGCGGCGAATGCCGTCATAGAAGGCCATGAGATCGCAGCCGATCTCGATCACGGCGTCGCCGCGCACGTAGGGCTGCTTGACGAGCGCCTGATTGAGACGCAAGGCATCGTCGAGCACGCGGGCGAGGGGAGTGCCGCCCACTGCACCGATCGCGCGCTTGAGAAGCCGGCCGGCCTGGCGATAGAACTCGTCGAACTGCTTCTCGGCGGTGAGCTTGATGAACATGTACTCGTCGGCCGGCCAGTAGATGCCGAGATACTGCTCGGAGAAGACGTATTCCGGTGCACCCTCCTGGATCGCGCGCGCCTCGGCGAGGAAGAAATCGCGGATCGCGCCCAGCAGCGGAAACTCCGCCTCGTCAACATCGAGGAACGCCTCGAGCATGTCGCGGTATGTCGATCCCGACAGCTCGTGCGCGACAATGAGCGGAATCTGGAACAGCTTGTCGAAATGCAGGAGCGCGGTGATCCAGCAGAACGCCCGCGTGCGCCGCCAATCCGCCGCCGGCATGGCATGAGTGGCGATGACGAGTTGCTGCAGCTCGGGCACTTCGTCCTCGAGCTCGACCCGCTCGCCGTGAATGTTGATGATCTTCGATTCGACGATGACCATGCCGAACTTCTTCTGATAGGCGGGATCGCCCATCTCGGCATTGGGCAGGATCGAAAGATTGTTGAACTGGATGCGATTGTGCTGCCCGGTCTCGATCAGGAGCTGGACGCCGTCGGCGAACGAGTCGTAGGTCTCGCCCGGCAGGCCCAGGATCAGGTCGCTGTAGGTCTCGACGCCGTCGCGCGTGAAGCGGCGCTGCAGCTCCATGTAGGTCTCGAGCGATATGTTGTCCCGCTTGATCGCGGCGAGCGCATTGGCATCGACGCTTTGCATCGACAGCGCGACCCCTTTGTTGAGGCCGGCGTCCGACAGGATTTTTTGCGTAAGGTACGCGCGCTCGGTCGCGTTCTTCGTGTTCTGCACCGAGAGCGCCGCCGGATAGCCCGTCGCCGCCTTGACCTTGGCGACGTATTCCGCGATCTCGACGTCGCGCTTCTGGATGCCGAAATTCGCGTCGCAGCAGAATACGTATTCTATCTTGCGGCTGGCGAACCAGTTGACCTCCGCGTAGAGCCGGTCGAGGCCGAACTTCGTCACCTTGGCGGCGGTGGCGGAGCCCCAATCGCAGAACGTGCATTGAAAGGGACAGCCGCGATTGGTTTCCCAGAGGCCAATCCACGTCTCGTCGGGATTGGCGCGCATGATCGGGTCGAAGCTGCCGTCGAGGAAGGGCGAGGGCACCTCGTCCAGGTCGCGAAAGCGCGGCGCGTTGGCATTGCGCACGAACGCGCCATCGGCGCCGATGAAGCTCACGCCCGGGATCCCGTTCCACTGCCGCGACGGAAAGGTTTCGAGGATGCGCAGGAATGTCTCCTCGCCCTCGTTGTGGACCGCCACGTCGATGAAGGGATGGGCGCGCAGGAACGGCTCGGGCTGGTCGGGTACATGCGGGCCGCCGAACACGATGAGCACATCCGGCTGTCGCGCTTTCAGCCGGCGCGCGATCTCGAGCGAGATCTGGCCGTTCCAGACATAGGTGCTGAAACCGACGATTGCACAGCCCAGGAGCTGCTCGACGGCATCGCCGATCCGGACGCGCTTGTAGATCGGCAGTCGGAAGCGGTAGCGGCCGGGATCGGCCGCCTTCCGGCGCGCATAGGCCTCGAGCAGCGCGGCCGAATAGGGCAGGTAGTTCTGTCCCGAAAAACTGTTGTTGATCTGGACGAGGCCGACCTCGAACAAAGACCCTTCGCCGCGCGGCGCGGAATTGTTCTTGCCCGTCACGTCAGGGCCGGCCACGGCCCCGTGGTCCTCGCAAAGCCATGCACCAGGCGCTTCTATTCTCTCCACGGGGATTTGGCAAGTTCTGACCGGGATTTTCCGCTTGTTTGGCGACCCGGAACATGCCAGTAAGGCCCTGTCAGCAGGGGGATTTTCCGTTGCCGTCGCACGCCCGCGCCATCGTCGTGGATTGGACCGCAGAGGAGGAGCAGGGGACCCTGCGCCAGCGCGCGCCAAGGGCCGCGGGCGCGCCCAAGATCACGCTCCTGATGCCGACCTTGAACGAGTTGCAAGGGCTCAAGGCGACGCTTCCTGCGATCGACCGCACGGTGGTTGACGAGATCGTGATCGTCGATGGCGGGTCGGTTGACGGCACCGTCGAACACGCGATCGCCGAAGGGCTGACGGTGGTGAGTCAGATCCGGCCTGGCCTGCAGTTCGCCGTCTACGACATCGCCCGCGCGCTCAGGTGCGATTGCGTGATCGAGTTCAGCCCGGATGGCAACTGCCCGGCCGACCTTCTGCCCGAGATCGTGGCGAAGCTCGGTCAGGGCCATGACCTCGTGGTGGTCTCGCGCTATCTCGATCATGCGCGCTCGCACGACGATCACCTGGTCTCGGCCTTCGGCAACTGGCTGTTCACGCGCCTGATGCGCCCGCTGGCGAAATTCCCGATCACCGATTCGCTGACCATGTACCGCGGCTACAGCCGGCGCATCCTGCTCGACGAGGATTTCGCGCATTATCTGAAAGGGCCGGTGCTCGAGCCGCTCGTCACCGGCATCTGCGCGCTCAATAACTTGAGGGCAGTCGAGATACCGGGCGAAGAGCCGAAGCGGATCGGCGGCGTGACCAAGCGGTCGATCGTCTATAACGGCTTGTGCGTTCTGCTGATGATCGTGCGGCTCTATCTCAGGAAATTTTTGGGCCTGCGCCTTTGACGCCCATAGCCGCGCAAGGCGGCGAGCGCTGATGCGTCTTCCCTGGTCTTTGCGGCTGCCGCTCCTCCTTGCTTTTGTGGCGCTTCTCACCCTCGCGGCCCGCGCGATCGACTGGCCCCGGCTCGCGCGGGAATTCGCCGCGGCGCAGCCGTTCTATGTCGCCGCCATGCTGGCCGCGTGGTCGGCGATGCTGTTCCTGCGGCCATTGCGCATGCTGCTGCTGTTGCGCGCCGTCTCGCGCCCGGTCGCGGGGGAATACCGGACGATCTGGGCCGCGCACGCCATCGGCATGGCGGTGAACAGCATCGTGCCGATGCGCGGCGGCGACGTGGTCATGGCGCTTTTGTTCCGGCAGCGGCTCGGCGTGAGCGTACCGCAGGCGCTGTCGATCATCCTCGTCAACCGGGTCTGCGACACGGCCGCAGTCGCCGTCGTGTTTTTGGGCGCGCTCGTGTTCCTGCCCGCGGCGGCGCCGTGGGCCCACGGTTTGGCGCTGGCGCTGATCGCCGGGCTCGTTTTGGGATTGGCGGCGCTTGCGCTCATGGTACGGCTGCGCGCGCCCTTACTCACCTTGCTTGCCCGTCGCCTCGCGCGATTCGAGCGGGGCGCGCGCTGGCATGCGGTGGCGCAGGACCTTCTCTCCGGGCTCGCGACGTTCCGAACGGCGCGGTTCACGATCGTCATCGTGCTCATCTCGGCGGCGCTTTGGGGCTCGACCGTGTTGTCCTACTGGCTCGGCATCCGGGCATTGATCGCGGGCGTATCGGTCGCCGCCGCGAGCTTCGCCGTCGGAGCGGTGGGGCTGAGCTTCATCGTGCCGCTCGCGCCGGGCGGGTTCGGGGTTTTCCACGCCGCGACCGTCTTCGCGCTCCAGGCCTTCGGAGTCCCGGTCGAGCCGGCGCTCGCCTTCGCCATCATCGCCCATGCCCTGCAGCTGCTGTCGGTCCTGGTCCTCGCGGGAATTACGAGTTTCGCGATGGGGCTCGACCCGCGCGCCATGCTGCGGCGCGGCGCTTGACAGGAAGTACAGGCCGCACGATACGGGCGGACGCATGATCATAACATCGACTCCGTTCCGCATTTCGTTCTTCGGCGGCGGCACCGATTATCCGGTGTGGTTTCGCGAGCATGGCGGCGCCGTGCTTGCCGCGTCGATCGATCGCTATTGTCACCTGAGCTGCCGCTTCTACCCGCCGTTCTTCGAGCACAAGCACCGGATCGTGTGGTCGCGCATCGAGCTGGTGCGCGAGACGGACGAGATTGCGCATCCCGCCGTGCGCGAGGCGATCCGTCACCTGGGCGTCGAGGAAGGGCTCGAGATCCATCACGACGGCGACCTGCCGGCGCGCGCCGGTCTCGGCTCGAGCTCGGCCTTCGCCGTCGGCATCCTGCATGCGCTCTATGCGCTCAAAGGGGTGCTGGTCTCGAAGCAGCAGCTCGCGGCCGAGGCGATCCACCTCGAACAGGATCTGCTGCACGACGATGTCGGCGTGCAGGACCAGATCACCACCGCCTTCGGCGGCCTCAATCTCGTCGAGATCGACCGCAGCGGCAAGTTCGAGGTCCGTCCCTTGCCGATATCCGCCGTGCGCAAGCGCGCGCTCGAGGAGCATCTGCTGCTGGTCTATACCGGCATTTCGCGCACCGCGTCCGATGTCGCAAAGCAGCAAATCGCCGCCATCCCGGCGCAGACCGCTTCGCTGCACCGCATGCAGTCATTGGTGTACGAAGCGGCCGACATTCTCGTCAACGGCCGCGACATCGCCGATTTCGGCGGGCTTCTGCACGAGAACTGGCTGCTGAAGCGCAGCCTGTCGCCGGCGATCTCGACGCCGGTCGTGGACGAGCTCTATGAAGTCGCGCGGCGCGCGGGCGCGGTCGGCGGCAAGCTCTTGGGCGCGGGCGGCGGCGGCTTCGTGCTGCTGTGCGTCCGGCCGCAGGAACGCCAGCGCGTGCTCGATGTGCTGCAGAATTTCCTCATGGTGCCGTTCGAGATCGAATCGAGCGGCACGCACATCGTTATGTACGAGCCCGACCGCTATTCGCAGCTCGCCCGCAAGCGCCGCGATTTCATTCGCTGAAGCCATGCCGTGCGTCCGACGAGGCTCGCGCGCCGAGCGCCGGAACGCGTGGACTCGCGATGACCGCTCGATTACGCTGCGCCGCCTACGGGAGAGACGGGTGCGTGATGCTCAGCCAATGGGGGCACCGTGACGGCGACGATTATGTCTCCTTCATCTGGCAAGCGGTAACGAATCCCAAGGTCTTTGCCACGTTCCGTCGCGATCCGCGCTATGCCGCCGTGGTTGAGACTTTGTGGCCCGAGACGGGCAAGGCCTATCTCGACGTCATCCGAAACGAGACCGTGCGGCGCATTTATCTCGAGTTCGGAGACCGCCGACACGGTCGGCGGGCCAGTGACGCATCCCTATGGCGAGGTGCGGCTCGCGCCGACGACTCTGCGCTATTGCAAGGTGTTGTGCGATCTCGTCGCACTCTTCCCGCAATTTGCAACGATCGATGAGATCGCCGAGATCGGCGTCGGGCATGGCGGCCAGGCGCGGATCGTCGCGGATTACGCGGCGCGCGCGGGGACCGGGCTCAAGACCTATACATGCATCGATCTGATGCCGGTGCTGTTTCTCGCGCGGCAATATCTCGAGCATTTCGTTCTGAAGCCGCAGTTCCGTTTTCTGTCAAAGGTCGAAATCGGGCCCGACTGGCGCTGCGGACTCGTGCTCAGCAACTACGCGTTTTCAGAACTGGGACGCGCGCTCCAGGAGGATTACCTCGAGCGCGTGCTGCTCCGCGCCGGCGCGGGATATCTCACCATGAATTCGGGCCTGTTCGCGGACGAATGGCAGGGCCGGCCGTGTCTTACGGCCGAGGCGCTTCTGACCCTGCTTCCCAATGCCGTGCTGCTCTATGAGGAGCCGCTCTCCGCACCTTACAACTATATCGTCGTGTTCGGCCGCCATGCGGCGGGGACCGGTACGGCGCTCGTTGACGTGCGACATCGTGCGACGGCGCGGGCGGCGGAGGCACCTCCCCGGAAAGAGCGCCGCGGCCTATTCGCGAAGAGAAGGCGGTCTGCCGCGGGCGGCGACTAACGCAAGGCCGGATCAGTCGCCCACCGGTACATCGAGCCGCGCGTCGCCCTTTGTCACTCCCGCGGCAATCGAGGCGGTTGTGTGGTCGGCCGCCGTGACGTTCCGTCTCGAGGGCGAGCGATAAGCATCGAGCAGCCTCTTTTGCAGCGGCGCTTCGACAAGCCGATAGCAGAGAATGGCGAGCATGATGCTTATGGCAGTTCCCAGCACGATGGCGAGGTAGCCCGCCGGCGGCGGGCCAAGAAGTCCGCGCCGCAGCAACGCGCCATACGCATAGGTCACGAAGCCGTGCGTCAGGTAGAGGGAATAAGAGGCATCGCCCAGCAGCACCAGCGAAGCGCTGTACCGCAGACGCCATTCGGACGCGACGATGCCATAGAGAATGAGCGCCGACGGAATGCCCCAATAAACTTCACGACTGGCCGTCATAGGCAAAAGATCGCGACCGAAAATAAGAAGTATGAACCCGAGGAGCATGATCGGAAGGCCGCCTCTCGTGACGTTGCGCCGAGTGACGACATAGACGCCCGCGCCCATCAGGAACTCGATCACGACCCGATTTTGCAGGAATTGGCCAACGGCACCGGTGCCGGCGTAATGGCCGGCCAGGATGCAGGCCGCTGCCATGAGCGCGGACAGCAACAGCAAACCCATTGCCGCCGAACGAATGCGCCAGGCGATCAAGCCAAGCAGAAGATAGAAATAGAACTCGTAACTCAGCGTCCATCCTTGCTCCAAGAACGGCATGATCGAACCGTCGCTCGGATTGGTCACAGGCCAAAACAGGTAGCTTTTCAACAGGAACTCCGGCGCGAACAGCGGCGCGGCAAGAGCCGCATTCAGGCCATGTTTTGCTGCGGCCGATGCGAGCGCCATGCAGACAATCATGGACGTCGCCACCCAGTAGAGCGGGACTATTCGGATGACGCGGCGAACCAGGAAATCCGGTAGGCGGAAGTGATCGCGACTCGACTGAGTGACGCCGAGCAGCACGAACCCGCTGATGCAGAAGAAAAGGTTGACGCCGGCTTGCCCGAAATTCGCAAGAGCGAAGAGCCAGCCCGGATATTGGCCGCCGCCATAGTTCCACGTCGTCAGGCAGAAATGACCGACCGCGACAAGCGTCGCCGCGATGGCTCGCAGAACCTGAATGCCGGCGATTCTCCCGTGCATTCCTAAGGGCCTGGCTCGGCCGTGACGGGATTTGGAATCGCGGTCATGGTGCGGCGGTGGTCATCCGCTACGGCGGACGCGCGGGATCGGACTAGGACCGGCTTGCACGCCAATGCGGCCCCAAGCACGAGCCACAACGTACGCTGATAGAGCAACTCATGCGCCTGGCACATGACGCCGAAGACGATCAGAGACAGCACGGCCAGCCGCCGCGAGACATCGCTGTTCTCGTCGCGGTAGGATTTGAGTTCCGAGGCCAGAACGAAGAAATAAGGCGCAGCGAAGATCGCGAACCCCGCCAGGCCCACCTCCGCAAGCAGCCACATGGGCGTTGAATGAATGACAAGGCCGATGCCGTCGGCACGGCGAAACTCGGCGATGAAGACGCCAAGTCCAGCGCCGAACAGGGGATGTTCCTTAAACATCTGCCAAGCGAGCGTCAGGCTTCGCCAGCGCTCGGTATCCGATACCGAATCGCTAACCGCGACGTTCGCCAAAAGACGTGGTTCGTGCCCGCTCAAGGCGTAAGAAACGGCGACGATAAATCCGGCCAACATCAATGTCAGCAGCAACGAAGACATCAACTGGCGCACGGAAATGCATTGAAGGGCCACGGCTGCGGTGCACAGAATTGCGCACGTGCCTAATCCGGCGCGCGAGCCTGTCCATATCAAGCCGAGGAACGCTAGAGCCAGTGCAAAGACGGCGCCGCGAAAGCCTTGTCGAAGGGCCATTATCGCCGATATGACAAGCAAGAGTTGAAATGCGAACGCATTGGGGTTTTGGGCAAATCCCTCGATGCGCACGGCCAAAATATCGGGTGACACGGGTATGCCGGCGCTTTGAACCGTCACAAGGAACATCTCCAGGCCGGCGATCGCCAGCCCCGAGACTACGAACGTCCTTAGCAGAACGATCAGGCCATCCTGCCCCGCCTCGCTCACGAGCAGGGCGCCGGTCGCCACATAAGACAGAACGACAAGCCAGCCAAAAAAGCGATTCGTGAAACCCCAACTCGTCCATCCCGCCACGAAGAGGCCATGGACGAACGCCAAGGTTATGGCGACCGTCATCAGGGCAGCGAAAAGTCCCAGATGCGGCATGCGCCAGTTCGAAAGACAGCCCCTGCGAAGAACGAACACCGCGCCGGCGAAGAGAGTGACGCTGTCCGCGAGATTGACGTTGAGGCGGTCGACCCCCACGGGCACGTAAATCTGAAAGAAAACTGCCGATGCGGCGAACAGCGGAAGAAACCAGCTCAGGAAGCTTGCGCATTGGGCGGTTTGCGACAAAGCCGCGGCTGAACCGGGAGGAGCGCGCATCCTCGAAGGTAGGTACGAGACGGTGAGCGCCAGTCCACCGTTCACGAGAAGCGAGGTGATGCCAACGAGGATCGCGGTCACGAGCGACACACCGTTCGGAACGCCAATGTATCCGAGGGCGTAAACGGCGCTGACCTCCCGCAACCCCCATCCGGCAAGGCTGATCGGTATACTCGCCGCGAGCATGACCAACGTGGCGGCCGCGGCAATGGTTGTCACCGGTATGGCGACATGAGTGAGACTTACCGTCGCGGCGATGTAGGCAGTCATTGTGAATAGCTGAATCGCCAGGCTCAGAGCCGCCGCGCGTCCAACACGCTTGATGATCTCCCATGAATTGGCTGACGACACTAGGCGCTGCGCATGTCCGCCCCACGCCATGTAGGCGCCGGCACATGTCACGACTGCGATCCCGACGAGGATCTTCGCAAGCGCCGCGCCGCCGGCCGCGAAGTCGGTCACTATTCTACCGAACAGAAAGAGAGCGCCGGCGATCGCCAGCACGAAGGAAACGCCTGCTGCGACAATACGCTCATATCCCGTCATGACTATGACGGTTGGAAGCGAGACCCCGGATGGGGAGAGAACGGCGCTGCGGGCGATCGTTTGGCCTATCACCTGGAAGAAGAACGACCCTGCCAATTGTCCGTACGCCAACGCCGCGACCGAATCGCGGAACGACAGGTTGGTGCTCAAGTCGCCGGCGATCAGCTTGAGTCTCAGGGAGGCGAGCAAATGGCCCGAGACCATTGCCGCCAAAACCGCGAGCACCGTAAAGGCCGATACACTCGAGGCGGCAGACAGAAACGAATGGTCGCCCATACGGCTGAAAGCAAATACCAAGGCGATCCCGGTTACGACGGGCGCCAGGTATTGACGCTTCACCACTTCCATATGCCGATGCCCCTCGCGGCGCGCACGTCCAGCAACTCGAAAACTCTAGGTCGGAATTTAGCGAGAGAAAACAGAAGAGTTGCGCTGACCCTTACGGGTCGGCGGCGAAGCGCAGTCACGGCATCCAGCGCTCCTTCCACGCCTGGAACATGAGGATGGTCCAGAGCGATGCGTCCCAATTGTGCGTACCGGCGAGATGCTGGCGCCAGCGCGAAACAATGGGTGCGGCATCGAATATGCCGTCTGCCGCAATCCGGCGTTCGTCGAGGAGCGTGTCGGCCCAGCCGCGCAGCGGTCCGCGGAGCCAGGCGCCGATAGGTACGCCGAATCCCATCTTCGGCCGCTCCACCAAGTCTTTCGGCACGTAGCGTTCGAGGACGCGCCGCAACAGGCGTTTGCCCGAGCTGCCCTGCGCCTTCATCCCGCGCGGCAGGCGCCAGCTGAAGGCGACAACTCGATGATCGAGGATCGGCACGCGCGCCTCGAGCGAGACCGCCATCGACGCGCGGTCGACCTTGGTGAGAATATCGTCAGGAAGGTAGGCGAGCGTATCGACGTACTGCATCCACGCGATCACGTCGGGCCCGAACTCGCGCGCGCGCGGATCGTCGAGGAGGCCCTTGGGCTCGATGGCGTGCTTCACGACCCGCGCCGGATCGCTCCACAGGCTCATCACTTGGAGATAAAACGCACTGAACTCGCCGCCTTCGGCCGCGAGCGCGTATGAAAGCTTACCCAGCTTGTCGCTGAAATGGTTGGGCCGATGACTGGCCGGAACCAAGCGCGCAAGCGCGTCCCAACACCGTGGCGGAACAGCGCGCAGGGCCGATCCGGCGAGCTGACGCGCGCGGTGCGGCATGGCATTGATCGTGCGCCAGCGCGCATCGCTTTCGAAGTAACGGGCGTAGCCTGCGAACAGTTCGTCCCCGCCGTCGCCCGATAGCGCGACGGTGACATGGCGGCGGGTCATCTCGGAGACGAGAAACGTGGGAATCTGCGAACTGTCGGCGAAAGGCTCGTCATAGATCGTCGGAAGACGCGGGATCACCTCGCGCGCATGTTCGGGCAAGACGTAGAGCTCGGTGTGATCGGTACCGAGATGGCGGGCTATGGCCGCGGCATGCTGCGCCTCGTCGAAGCCAGGCTCGTGAAAGCCGATCGTGAAGCTGCGCACGGGCCGCGAACTCTGCGCCTGCATCAGCGCGACCACCACCGAGGAATCGATTCCGCCCGAGAGAAAGGCCCCCAATGGCACGTCCGCGACCATGCGGCGGCCGACCGCGTCGCGCAACAATGCGTCGAGCTCTTCGGCCGCCTCGTCCTCGTTTGCCTCGATCGGCGCGCTGCGGCCTTTGCGCGCGATGTCGGCGAGCGACCAATAGCGCACAATCGTGGGCATGCCGGTCTCGCGCACGGCGAGAATGGTGCCGGGCTCGAGCTTGCGCACGTCACGATAGATCGTAAGCGGCGCTGGTATATAGCCGAAGCGCAGGTACGACGCGAGGGCGTCACGGTCAAGCGCCGGTGTCCAGCTTCGATCGGCGCGCAGCGCCTTGAGTTCCGAGCCAAACACGATCTGACCGTCGCGCTCGGCCCAGTAGAGGGGCTTGATCCCGAGTCGGTCTCGGACGAGGTAGAGCACGCGGTCCCGTCGGTCCCAGAGCGCCATCGCGAACATGCCGATAAGCCGCTCGACCGTGGCCGCAACGCCCCACTCGGCAGCACCCTCGACGATTGCCTCGGTGTCGCAATGGCCGCGAAAGCGGCGCCCTGCAGCTTCGAGTGGCGCGCGCAGCTCTGCTGCGTTGTAGATTTCGCCATTGTAGGAGATGACGAAACGGCCGCACGACGAGACCATCGGCTGCGCCCCGTTGGGCGAGAGATCGACGATCGACAGCCGCCGGTGCCCGAGGAAGAATCCCGCCGAGTCGTCCCGCCACAGCGCCGCCGCATCCGGTCCGCGATGGGCAAGCGCCTCGATCATCGTGCCGGTCAGCGCGGCCAGCGCTTCGGGCGCTGCCATCCGCTGCCGATCCCAGATGCCCGCAACGCCGCACATGCCCCGTCCTAGCACGGCACGTCTGCCGCTGCGAGCGCGCGGCAATCGAGCGGTACAAGCGAGGCCGTTCCAGGCAAAGAAGTTGACCGGCATTTCGCTCAAGGGTTAATGCACCTCATGCGCGTCGTTTTTCTGATCCGCTCGTTGGAAGTCGGTGGCACCGAAGCGCAGCTTGCATTGCTCGCACGAGGACTGAAGGACCGCGGACACGAGGTCGCCGTTGCCGTTTTCTACGGTGGCGGCGCGTTCGAGCGGGAACTGCGCCAGGCAGGCGTCCCGATTCGCGATCTCATGAAGAAAGGGCGATGGGACACGCTCGGCTTCGCCGTGCGAATGCGACGCGCCGTCCGGGACTTCGCGCCCGATGTGGTCTACAGCTTTCTGCCCGAGGCCAACGTATCGGCGGCGCTGCTGCTTCTCGGCATGGCAGTGCCGATCGTATTCGGCGTGCGTGCGTCCGGGTTCGGGTCCGGAACGTATGACTGGCTGTTCGATATTGTGCGATGGCTCGAAGGCTGGTTTTGCCGGCGCGCGGCGCTTGTCATCGCCAATTCCGAGCGGGGCCGCGCCACGATGATCAAGCGCGGCTGCCCCGGCGAGCGGATCGTGACGGTGGCGAACGGGGTCGATATCAGCCGATTTCATCCCGACGCGGAGGCTCGCGTCGCCGAACGCAGGACCCTGCAACTATCCCCGGATACGAAGCTCGTCGCGGCCGTCGGACGACTCGATCCGCTGAAGGATTATCCGACCTTTCTGCGTGCTGCAACGGCGATGGCCCGCCGCCGCGGCGATCTCATGTTCGCGATCATAGGACCCGGAAAACCGGCGGCTGCGGCCGCGCTCCAGGCAGAGGCGGCGGCGCTCGGCATCGGCTCCCGCTTCCGACTATTGCCCGCGCGGTCGGATATCGCGCGATTTTATCCTGCGATCGACTTGCTGGTGCTCTCGTCCTCGAGCGAGGGGTTTCCCAATGTGGTCGCCGAAGCCATGGCGTGCGGCGTCCCTGCGGTTGCGACGCGCGTCGGAGATGCCGCTGCCATTATCGGCGACGAGTCGCGGCTCGTTGCGCCGGGTGATTCCGATGGATTGGCCGAAGCGGCCGTTGCGGCCCTCGAGCGCACTCCGAGCGAGCGTCCCGAGGCGCGCATTGCCGGTCTTTATTCTGTTCAACGCATGGTGGCCGCAACCGAGTCGGCACTCATGGACGCCGCCAGGCGGCGTTGACGGGACTTCGACGCGTGCGCTAGAAACCCGCGGGAATGCCGCGGGCAGGTGGATCGGCGTTGATCTTCCTGCCGCGACCGAGCTCCAGGCGTCGCGGACGAGATTGCCTCATTGTTTTACCCGTAGCGATTCATCGATGCGCGGCTTCAAAAAAGGAATTGTGCTGGCCGGCGGAAGCGGGACGCGGCTTTGGCCGGTGACTTTGGTCACCTCGAAACAGTTGTTGCCGGTCTACGACAAGCCGATGGTCTATTATCCGCTGACCACCTTGATGCTCGCGGGCATCCGGGAGATCCTGGTCATCACCTCGCCCGATGACGTAGCCCGGTTCAAGCAGCTTCTCGGCGACGGAAGCCAATGGGGCGTCGCAATCGAATATGCCGCCCAACCGTCCCCCGGCGGCATTGCCGAAGCGCTCGTGATCGGCGCCGACTTCATCGGCAACGACGGATGCACGCTGATTCTCGGAGACAACATATTTTATGGCGCGGGACTGAGCGAGATCGTGGAGCGTGCCTCCGCGCGGACCGAAGGAGCGACCGTCTTTGCCTACTGGGTTCCCGATCCCGAACGCTACGGGGTCGTCGAATTCGATGCTGCGGGGCGGCCGACGGGCCTCGTCGAGAAGCCGCCGCATCCGCGCTCGCACTGGGCGGTAACGGGCCTCTATATCTACGATCGCGAAGTCGTCGAAATTGCCCGCCATCTCGAGCGCTCGGCCCGCGGCGAACTCGAGATAACCGACGTCAACCGGGTCTATTTGGATCGGGGCAAGCTTTCGGTCGAGCCGCTCGGGCGCGGATTTGCCTGGCTCGATGCGGGCACGCACAGTTCGCTGCTGCAGGCCGGGGAGTTCATCCACACGATCGAGCAGCGACAGGGGCTGAAAATCGGGTGCCCGGAGGAAGTGGCCTATCGGATGGGCTTCATCGATGAGGCCGCGCTTTTGCGGCTCGCCGATTTGCTGGCCAAGAACGATTACGGTCCGTATCTCAGGCGCATTCTGGAGCATGGATGACCGGACTTGCGCCAAGCTCTTCCCGGAGCGCGTGCCGCATTTGCGGCGCCGTGCTGCACCCTTTCATGAGCTTCGGAAGGATGCCGATCGCCAACGGATTTCTTTCTCCCGACCTGCTCAAGGATGAATATTTCTTCGATCTCGCACCGGCGCTGTGCGAGAGGTGCGGCATGTTCCAGCTCACGGAACAGCCCGAGCCGGAGCGGATGTTTCATGACGCCTACGCGTTTTACTCGAGCACCTCGCGGCACATGCAGGCGCATTTCGCAGAGTTTGCGGCGAGTGTGATCGAGCGGATTTCGCCTGCCCGCCGCGACCCGTTCGTTGTCGAACTCGGCAGCAACGACGGCATCATGTTGCGACATTTCAAGGCCCGTGGAATCCGCCACCTTGGCATCGAGCCGTCCGCGAATGTTGCTGCGGTGGCCCGGCAGGCGGGCGTTGAAACAATGTGTGCGTTCTTCGACGCCGAGCTCGGCGCCGCGATCGCCGCCGAGCACGGCCCGGCCGATGCGGTGCTCGCGGCGAACGTCATGTGTCACATCCCCGCGCTTGCGTCGGTGGCCGAAGGGATACGGCGGTTGTTGCGGCCTGACGGGCTGCTGATTTTCGAGGACCCCTATCTCGGCGACATGGTGGCCAAGACCGCCTATGACCAGATCTACGACGAGCATGTGTTCATCTTCTCGGCGCTGGCGGTCGCCGAGGCGTTCGGTCGCCATGGCCTGGACCTCGTCGATGCCGTTCCGCAGGAAACGCACGGCGGCTCGATGCGTTACATCTTCGCGCCACACGGAAGCCGCAGCCCGACGAAAAGGGTGGGGCAGCTCATTGCCGAGGAGCGGGCCCAAGGACTTAACAGGCCCGAGGCGTTCTTACGCTTCAGGGCAAGGTGCGAGGAGTCGCGCGAGAAGCTGATCGGACTGCTCGACGGACTGAGCGCGAGCGGCAAGCGCGTTGTCGGATATGGCGCAACCTCGAAGAGCACGACCGTCACGAACTATTGCGGAATAACGCCTCGGCACATCGAATTCATCTCCGACACGACGCCGATCAAGCAGGGCAAGCTCTCTCCTGGGGCCCACATCCCGGTGCGGCCGTACGATGAATTTCTTCGGCGCTATCCCGATTACGCGCTGCTCTTCGCCTGGAATCACGCGGCGGAGATTCGCGCCAAGGAGTTGGGTTTCGTTGCCGCGGGCGGCAGGTGGATCACGTACGTGCCGCGGGTCGGAGTCGAGCGGTGAAGGATCGCCAGCGGGCTGGCGAGACATCGGGCCCGGACCCCCAGCTGACCGTCCTTCTTCCGCTGAAAGGCCGCCACCTTCACACGCTGCGATTTCTCTGGCACGTGAATCGCAGCCGCATGCCCTTCCGCATTCTGGTCGCCGATGGCGAGGTTGAGCCCACGATCGCGCGCTTGCTCGAAGATCCCACGACCTTTCCAAATGCCGACATCGAATATGTCCGGTACCCCGACGATGCCCGCTTTACGGACTACTACCGCAAGATGGCGGATGCGATCGGCCGCGTGCGTACTCCCTACGTCATGCTGGCAGACAACGACGATTTCGTGCTGCCGGAGGGCGTGAAACGGTGCATCGATTTCCTCGATGCGCGCGCGGACTATATGTGCTGCGCGGGCGGTATGGCCGGTTTTGAATTGGGGCCGCGCCGGAACGTGCCGGCACCTCTGACAGGGTCGCTCGTTCGTCTGTCCTATCGCTATTCCCCTCACGACCGGTCCAGCGACCTGTCGTCGGACTCGGTCGCCGAGCGCGTCTTCACAGGCTATCGCGAGAGCTGGAGCTTCTATGGCGTCTTCCGTTTGCGGGCTTTGGACGCCGTGCTGAAGGATGCGCTCGCGCTCGATTTCGGCGATCTTCAGCTTCATGAGCGGTTCTGCGCCTTGCGGACGCTCACTCTGGGGAAAGCGCGCTCCGATCCATCGGTCGTCTCGTATCTCCGCCAGCATTCGACATCGCTTCGCTCGGCCTTTGCGAGGGACTGGGTGCACCATCTCGTGCACAGTCGCTTTACCAAAGATCTCGACGCAATGATCGAACGCATCTCGGGAATCATTGCGGATGCCGACGGCATCGATTGCGCGCGAACGGCCGCGCGGCTTCGCGCTCTTACCGCCGACGAGCTGTTCCGGCCGTTTCTGATGCGGGTCTATGGATCGAAAACGCTCTCCTTGCGGCTCAAGCTCCATTTGTATCGGGAGGCGCCCGAGCTCACGTCGTTGCTCATGCGTATCCGGCATCTGGTCGCCGGCGAGCGACGCGCGCTCCTTGCTTCATTGCGGCGCGATGGCGCCTCTCCGCCCTATCTTGAAACATTCGCGCGTGAACTCGCCGACGTTAACGAGGTCCTCACGGGGAACGATTTCGTGGATTTCTTGCGGAACCGGGCGCCCGATCTCATCGCCGAAGACAAGACCCGGGAGGCGTCAGCGCCAGAGTCCCGCACGGCGCGCAGCGCTGGCTAGCGGCACTGCGAACCCGTCGAGTTGGCGGGCGAAGTGCCGGAAATGGCGACTCTCCCAACGCAGCCGGCTGCTCCGGACAAGCTTCGCCCAGGCTTCGTTACTGACGTGCCGGCGATCGGACGCCGCGGCAAATTCGCGGAGCGACCGATCGAGTTTTTCGACAATGAGGTGTGCCGCATCGACGACCGGTCGCAAGGGCGGCCTGCTGGCGAGCGCGCCGATCGCAGCCTCCAGCTTCCCGTCAGCGAGTGCCGCCTCATAGTCGAGCATGAGCGAGCGGCAGGTTTGGGCGACGTTGAAGCCCTCATAGCTGTAAAAACGCGAGAACTTTTGAACATCGCTGAAATCCGGCACGGTGCCGATTTCTGCGCCGAGCGTGCTCGTAATGCCGCGCAGGTATTGCGGATCGTCGTGCAGCGCGTCGATATCGAGCGATAGATCGGCATAGGCAACGGCCGCCGTATTGTTGAGCATCCACGCGAGCACATGCCAGCGGAAGGCCCGCGCGAGCGCAGCCGGATCTTCGGACTTTATGAGCTTCACGTGCTCGACGATCGTCCCCCACCGCTCCCAGCGGTCCGAGGCCGGCCAAAGCAAAGAGGGCAAGATGTCGGCGTCCGGAATGAGGCGATAAAGCGGCTGATCGCGGTTCTGGCTGATCTGGAGGAGACACAAGGCCAGGAGCGACCAGGCCTGGTAGCCTTCGACCTGCCGGAAGATCGCGCCCCATTGGCTCAACGGGTCACGGAACTGTGCGACATGATAGCCATCGAACGCATCGCGGATCGCACCGACACGGCCGAGGGATTGGACTTCGCATAGAGCGAGGCGCTTGCCGATCGACGCGGCGTAGTCGATGAATGAAGCGAGGTAGGCGCGCTGCTCGTCCGACAGCACGCCTCCGACCGGCAAGAATCCTCGCACGCCCGCGCCGTGCTGGTAGCGCGGCATGACATGGTCCCAGGCCGCGATGTACTCGTAATGGGCCGGTCGATCGAGGAACTCATGATTCGTGTCCCACGGTTCCTTGTGATGGGCGATGCTGCTCTTGGTCAGCTCCAGGCCGAATTGGTCATTGAACGGTTCGTTGAAACAGACGAGCTGCGGCAGGCGGCGCAGGACATTGAACATGTAAGTGCTGCCACCACGCGGCGAGGCATGGACGAAGAGGGGCCTTCTCGGCGCGACACTTGTCATGGACATCGGTTCTGGTGCTCGGCTCGCTCAAACTTGAACGCTGTGGGCTATCGAACCAGCAGGTACTCGGTGTTCGCCTCCCCAAGTTTCGTCTTAACCACCCTCAGCCCAGCCACTCGCGCCTCCGCTTCCACCTGCGGCACGCTCGAATATTCCATCGGCCACCCGCCGACCCAGTCCCGTACGTCGGTCAAATACGACATGCCGCGGGAGCGTTTGTAGCGGGCGATGAACGAAATAGGATTGCGGCCGCGTTTTATGAGGCCTGCGATGCTGCGAGCGACGAACCAAGATTCGATGGCATGGCGTGTGATGGCACCGCCTTCATTATAGCGGCGCTTGACTGACAGCCAAAATTCGGGCGACGGATGGGCGGCTTCGGTGGCGTACAGCGCCACGTAGAAGCTGCCGCCTGGCGCGACCAGCGCCGCCGCATTCCGGAATCCTTTCCACAAATCGCCGGTGTGATGCAACACACCCCAGGAATAGACCAAATCGAACGGACTCAGTGCCGCGATATAAGCCCCGTCGAGGATCGATCCGTGTGCCACATGCCAATGTGCGGGATCGCCCTCGCGTGCGCGCAAGCGCCGAGTCGCTTCGACCGACAGGTGGTCGAAGTCGAAGCTGAGGAGTTCCGCAACCCCTGCGCGAATGGCGGCCAGCGAATGGATGCCCGAGCCGCAACCGACATCTACCATCCGCCGCCCTGCCAAGGTGGAAAGGCCGAGGAAGTCAAGCAAATGCCGTTGCGCGATCGCCACGCGCTCATCGGTGAAAGCCGCATCGACGAAGTGATGCCAGTTCGCGCCGAACGCGAAACGCGTTTCGGCACCCGCCTTTTGCGACGTCCCCATCCCGCCCTTTTGCGCGACAATCCGCTTCGTCGCAAGCGTGACTTGCGATAGCGCGCGGAGTGATAGCATCGTGCCGAAAGCCTTGTCCAGCGCGGCTCGCCTTGCGGATGCTCGTTTTTTGCGCTAGATGGCTTTTCTCGATCCATGCCGCTCTATTCCGTCTTTACCCCGACGTTCAACCGGGCGCATACGCTTCCGCGCGCGTATGAAAGCCTCTGCGGGCAAAGCGTGCGGGATTTCGAATGGGTCATCGTCGATGACGGCTCGACCGACGACACGAAGCGCCTGGTGGAAAGCTGGGGCGAGACGGCGCCGTTCTCGATCATCTACGACTACCAGCCGCATCGCGGCAAAATGGCCGCTTACAATCGCGGCGTGGAGCTTATCCGGGGCGAGCGCTTCGTCGCGCTCGACTCCGACGATGCATTGCTCCCCGACGCATTGGAGAAGCTCGACCGCGCGTGGCGGTCCATACCGAGCGATCAGCGGGAGCGTTTCTCCGGTGTCGATGGTCTCGCGGTTGACGACCGGGGCGGTGTCGTCGGTGATGCCTTTCCAACCTCGCCCCTCGATATCAGCTTTTCCGATCTCAAATACCGATTGCGGATCGACGGCGAAAAATGCGGCTTCACGCGTGCCGAGTTGCTGCGGATGGGACGGTTTCCCGATCTCGACGGCGTCGAATACATGCCGGAAGGCGTTCTGTGGTTTCGCATCGAGCGCGGATATTTGCGGCGGTGCATCAACGAGCCGGTGCGAATCTACCACCAGCACGCCGGCCCGCGGGTCATGTCGCCAAAATCGGCCGCAACGCACGCGCAGGGGCATGCGTTCTGGCACGGCATGGTTTTGAACGAAATCATTACGTTCCGCCAATCCCCTTGGGAATTCGTCCGCTCGGCGGTCCATTACGCCCGCTTCTCTCTGCATGCCGGCAAGAAGCGGGGGCTGTTCTCGCGCATCGAGAGCCCCTTCGCCAAACTCGTCGTTCTCGTCTGCTTGCCGGTCGGATTCGCGGTCTTCCTGCTTGACCGAATTCGCGCGCGATGAAGGGTCAGGTACCGATGGCCGCAGGCGTCTTTGGGAAAAACCGGTCGAGGTGGCGCTCGACATAGTCGTCGATGAAGGCCGCGGTGTCGGCGCTCAGGTGCTTTCGCCAACTGCTTCCGCCGGCGCGCACGCGGCGTGAATTGATGTCTTCAAACTGCCGATTGAAGAGGCCCGGCACGAGCGCGGTCTGAGGCGAGGCGACATCTTCCATGCGGCGCATGTTTTCGAAACTGCATGCGAAGATGGCGCGCCTTATCCCTTCGTCGCTGATGCGCCTTACCCCCAGAAACTCCGCTCCCCGTCTCAGCCATTCGGCGGTCTCGGACCACAAATCCTCATACCTCAGGATCAGCGTCGGCCCGTCTCCGGCGCGCCGGAACGAAGCGAGCGCATTGTAGTATCGGACGAATTTCTTCACGCCGAGCGCGTCGTCATTGGCGAACTCTGCGATCGTGCCGCGAAAGCCCGGCCCGCCATCGCGGGACACATGCTCCATGTAGGCCGAAACCATCACATCCTTCGGGTTGCGGAATAGAACGAGCATCGGAGAACTGCGAAACGGCGCGATGAACCGGAACATGTCGCCAAGATGCGGCTCTACCCCATCCACGTACGGAATGAAGTGGTTGTGATAGATGAGAGGTATGCCGAACGGGAGGCTTAGAAACTCGCTCGGGCGATGGTCGCTCACGAAGAGCTTTCGTATCCTCTCGGGAGGAAGGCCGTAAGCATCGACGATGAGATGGCGCAGCATCAGTCCAAACCAGGTATTGCCGGTCTTGGGAAAGCTCGCGATCACTCCGCTGACGGCGAAGCGATGGAAGATGTTGATGAGCGCCCGAGGCATCGTCGCGTTGACAAGCGCGCCCGGCGCAAAAGCCTTGGAGGATGACATCGCTACGACCGAAAACCTTTCGTAAAACGCTCGCCGGCGGCGTGGCGCGATGTGGAAGACCCGAAGAGGGCCGCGCCCCGACCATGAGGCCGGGCGGGAACGGGCGGCCGGATTTTACCGGCGCGGCGCGAGGGACGCAAACGGTCGGTAGTGGTTGGTTTGCGTCCTAGCGACTGGTGAAGATCAGAGTCGATATGGCGCTCGAGTTTTGCGGCGCAGGGAAATCGCGAAAGTGCGCCGCCGCCATCGAATCAATCCGGTAGATTGCGCGGAACCCCAATCCGCTCAGGTAATCGGTCAGTTCAGCTCGATTGATGACCCTGTTCGGGATTATTCGGCGCGGCATATTGATTTGGGCGGTGACGAAAGTCGGGGCATCCGTCAAAGCGCTGTCGGCAACCGCGATCACGCGCGGCTTGAGCGCGGCGGCCTGTTTCACGGCCGCTCGATAATCCTCGAAATACTGCAGGCTCGAACCGAAAAATGCGATTTCCACGGGGCCACTGGCGTCTTCGATGCTAGTCACGAATCGTATTGACGGCACATCATTGAAAACCCGGTTCGCCGCCTGAACGATCGGTGCCAACTCGCATACGGTAAGGCGCGGCGATTTACCGAGGCAGCTATACGTCAGGTACGGAAGCGCGCTCCCGGTTCCGCCCCCTATGTCCAGGATATGGGGCGCTGTTTCATTCGACCCCGACGCCAGCAATGCGAGTAGCCTGTGCCGGTCATTCGCTGCGGGAGATTCGCCGCGGTGGGATTTCAGAAATGCCACCTTTGTGGCTTCCAACCGCGCGATTTCTGTCGATTCGGACTGCGGCGAATGGTATTGCACGGGCTCTCGAAAGCTGTGCCTTACATCATCGAACGTTGCGAATACGCCGGTGAAGGTCTTGCCGAGATGCCGGAGGGTCCCACCGTTGCGCCACTGGGAATAGATTGCCAGCAGCATCGGCGGAGCCAACGCCGAAGCTAGCCTTCGTATTTCTCGTTCTTTCATACCGATCATGGCGGCCGGTCTTCGTGTGGGCGCTCGAGGCGCCTCGTTGGCACGCGCGGAGTATGGCACTCCTGGGGAGGCTTTCAACGCGGATCGGGATAGCCTGGGTTTGAAATTGACCCATCAGCAAACCAGTCGCATCGCTCTGGCCTTGCCAGCCAGACGCATCGGCGCCGGTGTGCTAAGATACTGTGCCGCCTGTCAATGCGGGCGACGACAGAGTTTGTCACGAAGGGCGACATTCTGAATGTGGGCTTCGATTCGCTCCGTCTATCGATCGATCCCCCCGGATTGCCGGCTGCGGTTCTTTGGCATCGCGGGCCTGTCCGTCCTCGTCGGCCTGCTCGAAATGTTCGGCGTGGCGTCGGTCATGCCGTTGGTCGCCATCATGGTCGATCCGTCGAGGTTCGAGAGCAGCGGCACCGTTCGCACGCTGCTCCACGTGCTCGGTCTTTCGCACCTTCCCCCCGTCCACATCATGGCCTTTGTCACCATCTCTCTTTTCATTCTCAGCACTGCCGCGTCGCTGTCGCTGACCTGGTGGACGAACAACTACGTGGCCGCTGTGGCGGTAAGCCTCTCCGATCGCCTTGCGCACGCTCATTTCCGTCGTCCGTTCTCGTTTTTCATGGTCAATCCTCCCGCCGATCTCGCGCACCAAACGTGCATTGAAGTCGGTCGTCTGGCGGCCGGCGGGGTTCTTCAGTTATGCAACATGATGGTCCGGATCGTGCAGGCGATCCTGATTTTGGGTCTCCTGCTCTGGGTGACGCCGGTGCTGAGCGGCCTGTTCTTCATCACGGCCGCCGTGGTCTATGCGCTGATCTATCGCTACAGCGCCGCGCACATCGCCAGTTCGGGCAAACGGTGGGTGGACTACAGCAGCCAGGCGACCGTCGCCGCAACGGACATGTATTCGGCGGCAAGGGAAATTCTGCTTCTCGGCGATTGCGGCTATTTCGTCAGACGGATGGCGAATGCGCTTAGGGAGTTGAATCGCGCCGAAGCCGTCGCCCGTATTCTGCCGATTCTGTCGAAATACGCGCTCGAGCTGATGGCGGTCTGCGCCATTTTCGCGTTGCCGATCTATCGTTCGCTCATGGGCGAGGACGTGAGGTCCGACCTGCCGTTCCTTGCGACATTCGGATATGCGGGCTTTCGGCTGTTGCCGATGCTGCAGCAAGTCTATGCCAGCGTTGCCATGCTCCAGTACAACCAGCCGACGGCGGACCGCGTGACGCGAATGATTGCCGCCCCGTCCGGACGGCCCGACCCCTGCCTCGCGCTCGACCGCATGCCGCAGCGGATCGAATTTCGCAACGTGTCCTACCGCTATCCCGGTCGGGATGAGCCGGCCGTTGCACGCCTCTCCTTCGAAATCTCGCGCGGCGACAGGGTCGCCGTGGTCGGCGATTCGGGGGCCGGCAAGAGCACACTGGCCGATCTGGTTCTCGGCCTTCTCGCGCCCGAAGATGGCGAAATCCTGATCGGCGCCAATCCGCTGAGCGGACCGCTCACCTGGAAGGCGGGCGTGGTGGGTTACGTGCCGCAAGCGCCCTTGCTGCTCAACGATTCGATTGCCCGGAACATCGCCTTCGGCGTCAAGGATGACGCGATCGACGCCGCCCGCTGTCGCGAAGTCGCGATGATGTCGGAAATCGAAGCGGCGATCGACGGGCGCAAGAACGGTCTCGACGCGGTGGTCGGCGAGGCCGGCGTCAATTTCTCCGGCGGCGAGCGCCAGCGGCTCGGCATCTCCCGCGCGCTTTATTCGAAGCCCGAACTTCTCGTCCTGGACGAACCGGCGAACGCTCTTGACCCGCCCACGGCGCGCAGGATATTTGAGCTTCTCACTTCGCCGCGTCTGCCCGTGACCGTACTCGTGATGACCCACGACCTCGACCATCTCGCGCGGTTCGACAAGGTAATGTTCATGCGCCGGGGTATTTTGGTCATGGCGGCGAGCTATGACCGGCTGATGCGCGACTGCGCCGAGTTCCGCCACTTCCGCGGCGACCTTTTGACACGGAGCGGCAGCGCATGACCGAAAGAGGGGCATATGTTCGTCCGTGACGAGTTCGAAGAGGCGAAGCGACGAGACGCGGTGGCCCAGTCGAACAACGTTGAGCTCAACAAGCTTGCCCTCGAGATCGTCACCAAGTCCGACAAATACAATTACGGATATCAATGGACCTGGCTCGGGCTGCCGGTCATCCAGCTGCCTCAGGACATCGTCGCGATCCAGGAAATCATCTGGGAAACGAAGCCCGACATCATCATCGAGACCGGCATCGCATGGGGCGGCTCGGTGATCCTCTACGCGTCCCTCATGCAGCTTGCCGGAAAGGGCAGCGTGATCGGCATCGATCTCAATCTCATGGATCATGTCAGCGCGCAGATCATGAGCTACCCATTCTCGAACCGCATTCATCTCTACAAGGGATCGTCGATCGATCCCGCCCTCGTCGCTCAGGTGAAGCGCCATGTCGAGCCGGGCCGGTCGGTCATGGTGGTGCTCGATTCGAACCATACCCACGACCACGTGCTGCAGGAATTGCGCACCTATGCCCCGTTGGTAACGAAGGGGCAGTTCCTCGTGGTGTCGGATACGGTCGTCGAAGACATTCCGGCGCAGACGCATCGTCAGCGCCCATGGGGGCCTGGCAACAATCCAGGCACGGCGCTCAAGGCCTACCTCGCGGAGACCGACAGGTTCGAAATCCACGGGAACACCGATCGCAAGCTCCTCATGACCTATTGTCCCGGGGGCTATTGCCTGTGCATCGGGGACTGAGGCAAACACCAGGCTCCAACACGTCATGACTCAGTCCGACAATATTCTTCAATTCTGGAACGAGCGCGCGTCGCTCGGCCATCTCGCCGGGACGAACGACTTCGTTTTGACCGAGATCGAAGAGCGCTTCCTCGAGAATTTCGTTCCGCGGGGTTCACGCGTTCTCGACATTGGCTGCGGCAACGGCGACACGCTCATCCGGTTGGCCAAGGAGAAAAGCTGCTCGGGCGTCGGATTCGATTTCTCGGACAAGATGGTCGCGACGGCGCGGTCGAGCATCGCAGCCGCATCGCTCGATGCAGAGATTGCCGTTCATCAGGCCTCCGTTCCCCCGGTTCCGAATCTGTGGGGATCTTTTCCGCTGGTCTACTCGCAACGCTGTCTCATCAACCTGACGAGCGTTTCGGCGCAGCGCGACGCCGTGCATTCGGTCGCCGAAATTCTCGATCCGGGCGGGACGTACGTGATGATCGAATGCTTCAACGAGGGCGGCGAGGAGACCAATCTCCTGCGCCGGCGTCTCGGGCTGCAGCCGATCGAGGCGCCCTGGCACAATCTGTTCCTCGATCTCCACCAGGTGAAGAGCTGGTCGAGCCCCTCGTACTTCGTCGAGAGGGTGGTGCATATCAGCAGCACCTATCATTTCCTGAGTCGCGTCGTTTATGCCAAGCTGGCGGAAAGGTCCGGCGAGCCGCTTCGCTATGACTCGCAGATAAATCTTTTGGCGAAAGACCTGCCGCAGGAGATCGGCGAATTCGGACCGGTCAAGGCCTGCATCTGGCGCAAGGCCAACTGAAGCGGAGACGCCGATGTCCGAAATATACATGGCCGGCCCCTGGATCACAGAGCACGAGGAGAAGATCGTGCTCGATGCCTTGCGCAACGGCTGGTACGGCAAGCAGGCCTATCATTACGTCGAGCTCTTCGAGGCCGAGTTCGCGCGCTATCACGACCGCCGTCACGCGCTGATGACGCCGAATTGCACGACGGCTCTCCATCTTCTCCTGGCCGGCCTCGACATCGGGCCTGAAGACGAGGTCATCGCGCCCGAGTGCACTTGGGTGGGATCGACGGCCTGCATCACCTACCAGCGCGCCGAGACCGTGCTGGCCGATATCGATCCCGTATCGTGGTGCCTCACGCCCGAGACCATCGAGCGCGCGATTACGCCGCGGACCAAGGCGGTGATCGTCGTCGATCTCTATGGCAACATGCCAGATTGGGACGGGATCCTCGAATTGTGCGGCCGTCGCGGCATTTTCGCCATCGAGGATTCGGCCGAAGCGCTGGGTTCCACATATCGCGGCACGCGGGCCGGCAAATTCGGCATCGCATCCGCATTCAGCTTCCATCGCACGAAGACGCTGACGACCGGCGAAGGCGGCATGCTGCTCATCGACGATGACGCCTTGTTCGAGCGCTGCAAGTTCTTGCGCGACCACGGCCGCGCGCCCGGAACGTATTTCAATACGGAAATCACCTTCAAATACATGCCCTTCAATCTTCAGGCCGCGCTCGGTTATGCGCAGTTTCAGCGGCTCGACGAGCTCGTCGGCAAGAAGCGATGGATCTGGAAGGGCTATCGCGAGCGCTTGGCCGACATCCCGGACCTCGCTTTCAATCCCGAGCCCTCGAACGTGGTGAACAGCGCGTGGAACACCGCGCTCATCTTCGGAAAATCGCATGGCATGACGCGCGACAAGGCGCTCGAGGAATTTCCGAAACTCGACCTGCCGGTCCGGCCGTTCTTCTATCCCCTGAGCTTCCTTCCGGCCTATCCCAACCGCGAGAACGTCGGGCCGCCGCGATCATCCGGTCGCCTACGACGTGTCCGGGCGCGGCATCAACCTGCCTTGTGCGCTCAATCTGACGGACTCCGATCTCGACAAGATGAGCGACGGCATTCACCGTCTCCTGGGACGGTCCTCCGGCAGATGATGGTCGGGGCGACGGACGCGAGTCCGGAGTGCACGATCGTCCTCATATCGCACGACCGTCCCCGCTATCTCGAGCGTTCTCTCAACTGGTTTCTGAAAACTCCCTATCCGGTCATCATCGCCGACAGCTCCGAGCGGGAGTGGCAATCCGAGCTTCGCACGCGGCCGAACGTACGATACTTGCACCGTGTCGGAGGTCTGGATGTCTATTTTGCCAAGGTGCAGGCGGCACTGGCTGCGGTCACCACGCCCTATGTCGCGCAATGCGACGACGATGATTTCCTGCTGCCCGAGGGGATCGAGCGAAGCGTCGAATTTCTCGACGCACATCCGGATTATTCGTTCTGCGCTGGCTATACCTATCTGTTCCAGCCGTTTCGCCGCCGTCTGGTCGTATGGCCGCTGCCCTACCACCACCAGGCGGCCATGGAGTCGTGGACGGAGCGCGCCGCAGCGGCGAGCGCAGCCAACTACGGGGTCGTTCGGACCAACGTCCTTCGCGCGGCCTTCGATTTCCTCGCGAGCCAGGATTTCAGCGAGAACCTCAGCGTCGGCGTAGGGTTCCTCGACCTGACGCTCACGGCCCATATCGCGCGGTGCGGCAAATTGCGGCGCGAACCGGTGCCCTACCACATGCGGGAATACGCAGGCGCGGCGCTCACCTTGGGCGCACGCCCGTTGGCGATCACGTCGCACATGGCTCCGGATTACTTTCGCCGCCTCCTCGATTTTCTCGCAGGCGGAGACAACACGGAAACAGTGCGGACGAGCCTGCTGACGCTCTTCAGCGGCTATTACGCCTCGATGCTCAATTACGACCTGTCGCGGCAGCTCAGCAAGAAGCGGTTCGTGCGGCGGCTGCCCGCCGGACTGGCTTGGCGCATCGAGTACCTGTTCCGGACCGTGTCGGCCGGGCGCGCCTTCCTTTCGCCGAAGCGCATTCCCCTTCTCAAGATATTCACCACGCCTTCCTGGCGCCGCGTGAAAGAGTATGCCGTGCTGCCGGGCGACAGGGCGAGGCCCTGACGCCGGCAGGTTCATTGCTCAACCGACGTTCGGAAGCCGGTCGCGCGCGACATCCCTGAGCCGAGGGAAGGCGGCGTCGCGGGGAGAAACCAAACCGTCCTGCAACGGCCACGCGATGGCGAGGTCGGGATCGTTCCACAGCACGCCGGCCTCGTCGCCCGCTTCGTAATAGTCCGTGCATTTGTACTGGAGGGCTGCGCCATCGCTCACGACGCAATAGCCGTGCGCGACGCCAGGCGGCCAGTAGATCTGCCGTCCCTCATCGCCCGACAGCCATACATGCATCGATTGCCCGAAGCTCCGCGACCCGAGGCGCAGGTCGAGTCCGACATCGAAGATCTTGCCCTCGGTTACATAGACGAGATGCCCCTGGGGGCGGCGGACTTGATAGTGCAGACCGCGCAGCACGCGGCCCCCCGAAAAGGAGCGATTGTCCTGGACGAAGCGCTCGGCGATTCCCGCCTCGCGATACGCGCCAAGCACGAACGTCTCCTGAAAGAAGCCGCGCGCATCGCGGTGCATAATCGGGCTGAAGATCAATGCGCCTTCGAGGGAGCCGCGCTCAACCGTCATCATCGCGATGTCCCAATTGCATTTAAGCCGCGGATTGTCAAGCCGGCGCCGCCTGCAAGAGTGGCAAAGGGGCCTCTTCTATGCTATCTCGGGCGGTCCCTCGCGACTGCTGGATTCCGCACACAGTGATGAAAGTCGTCATAACCGGCGCATTGGGCCATATCGGTTCCCATCTAATTCGCGATCTGCCGCCGCGGGCGGATTGCGAGCTCGTGCTCATCGACAGCATGATGACGCAGCGGTACTCATCTCTCTTTTCAATCCCCGCCGGAACACGCGTTCGCTTCATCGAGGGTGACGTCACCGATCTCGATCTCGACCCCATCATCGTGGGGGCGAGCGCCGTCATTCATTTGGCGGCGATCACGGATGCGGCGAGCAGCTTCGGCAAGGCCAACTCGGTCGAACGCAACAATCTCGGCTCCACGCGATGCGTTGCGAGCGCGTGCGCGCGTCTCGGCGTGCCGGTCCTTCTGCCGTCGTCAACGAGCGTTTACGGTGTGCAGGATGGACTTGTCGATGAGGAATGTCCGGCCGGAGACCTGAAGCCGCAAAGCCCCTATGCCCGGGTGAAGCTCGCGGAAGAGGCGTTCCTCGCGGAGCTCGGGGCAACGCGGGGATTGCGCTACGTGATATGCCGGTTCGGCACCATCTTCGGGGTATCGATCGGCATGCGCTTCCATACGGCGGTGAACAAGTTCTGCTGGCAGGCCGCCTTTGGACAGCCGGTGACGATCTGGCGCACGGCTTACGACCAGAAGCGCCCCTATCTCGATCTCACCGACGCGGCCCGCGCCATCGCGTTCATATTGCAGAACGACCTGTTCGACGGCCGCATCTACAACATCGTGACTCTCAACGCCACGCCCCGAAACATTGTCGATGCCATCCGCGAATTCGTGCCGGGCGCAACGATCACCATGGTCAGCTCGCCGATCATGAACCAGCTCTCTTATGAAGTGAGCAGCCAACGGTTCTGCGAGCGCGGCTTCACGTTTAGAGGTGACTTGCAGCGCGGCATCCGCGATACGATCGAGCTGCTGCGCGGCGATGTCGCGGAGAAAGCGGGAGAGGGGTATCGCGCGGCCGCAGGCTGAGGAGGGGCGCGCGCTCAATATCCGCCGGTCACGGGCAGGATCGCGCCGGTCACGTAGGACGCTTCATCCGACAGAAGCCACAGCACCGCCTCGGCGACCTCGTCGGGCGTGCCGATCCGGCCCGCCGGAATCCGGGCTTCGGTCGCGGCCTTCCAGGCCGCATTTTCCATGTTGAGCTGCGCTGTGGCGATGAAGCCCGGACTTACCGCATTGATGCGAATGCCGTCCGCCGCGAGCTCGACGCCAAGCGATCGCGTCATGGCCTCCGTGCCGGCCTTCGCCGCGACATAGGGCGACAGAAGATGCCCCCCCGTTCGCGTCGCGACGGACGACACCGTCACGATGCCGCCGCCGCTGCCGCCGCGGGATCGCGCCATCCGCGCCACGGCCGCGCGCGTGCACAGGAGCGCGCCGAGCAGATTCACGTCGAGCACGCGGCGCAGCGCATCGGTCTCGATGTCAACAAGGGCGCTGCGCGCTCCCGGCGTGCCTGCGTTGTTGATAAGCGCCGTCACTCGGCCGAGCGCGCCGTCCGTCTCCTTGAAGAGAGCCGCCACCTCGTCCTCGCGGCTCACGTCGGCGCGGACGGCGATGGCGCGGGCGCCGCCTTGTTCGATCGAGGCCGCCACGGCGCGCGCCGCCGCCTCGTCCTGCCGATAGTTGACGCACACGGCATAGCCGCGCCGGCCCGCGAGCCGGGCAACCGCCGCGCCGATGCCGCGGCCGCCGCCCGTGACGATGCAGACAGCCGGCCTTGTGTCGCTCGCTCGCTCGGACTCGCTCATGGCCCCCATCCATAGCCCACGGCGTTTGGGCGGGATAGAATTGTCGCGATCGGGGAGGGGAGCATGATCGAGGAAAAGACCGAGATCCGCGACGGCATGCGCATCACTTGGGACATGCCGATCCCGATGGATGACGGCATCGTGCTGCGCTGCGACGTGTTCCGCCCAATTGCCGAAGGCCGCTATCCGGTCATCATGAATCACGGCGCCTACGGCAAGGGCCTCGCCTTCCAGGAAAAGCATGCGCATGCCTGGGAGCGCATGGCGGCGGAGCATCCCGACGCCGTCGCCGGCTCGAGCAACAAGTACCAGAACTGGGAGGTGGTCGATCCCGAGAAGTGGGTCCCCGAGGGCTATGCCATCGTGCGGATCGATTGCCGCGGCTCCGGCCGCTCGCCTGGCATCCTCAATCCCTGGTCGCCGCGCGAAATCCGCGACTACTACACCTGCATCGAATGGGCCGCGCGCCAGCCCTGGTGCAGCGGCAAAGTCGGCCTCGACGGCATCTCCTATTACGCGCGCACGCAATGGTACGTGGCGGCGCTGCAGCCGCCGCATCTGTCGGCGATCTGCGTCTGGGAGGGCGCCTACGACTGCTACCGCGACATCACGCATCACGGCGGCATGGTCAGCGACTTCATGCTGAGCCTCTTTCCGCGGCAGATCATGAACGTGCAGCACGGCGTCGGCGAACGGGGCTCGCGCAGTCGCCGGGACGGCGGGCTGGTCGCCGGGCCCGAGACGCTGTCGGAGGACGAACTCGCGAAAAACCGCGCCGACATGGCGCAATGGATTTTGGACCATCCGCTCGACGATCGCGTCCACCGCGAACGCACGCCGGACATGACGATGGTGACGGTGCCACTGCTGTCCGCCGGCAACTGGGGCGGGCACGGGCTGCATCTGCGCGGCAATCTCGACGGATATTCGCGCGCCGCCTCGCAGCAGAAATGGCTCGAGGTGCATGGCGACACGCACTGGGCGCATTTCTACACGGATTACGGCGTCGGATTGCAAAAGCGCTTCTTCGGATATTTCCTCAAGGGCGAAACCGGCTGGGCCAACGAGCCGCCGGTGCGCCTCCAGATCCGCCATCTCGACCGCTTCGTCGAGCGGCACGAGGAGGAATGGCCGCTCGCGCGCACGCGCTGGACGAAATTCTGGCTCGATCCGTCCTCGCGCCTGCTTTCGCGCGAGGCGCCGCGCGCGGCGGCGCGGCTCGACTACGAGGCGATGGGAAACGGCCTCATGTTCGTGACCGAGCCGTTTTCGGCCGAGACGGAAATCACCGGTCCGCTTGCTGCGAGGCTTTTCGTCTCGTCGAGCACGAACGATGCCGATCTCTTCCTCATGCTGCGTCTCTTCGCGCCCGACGGAAATGAGGTGGTGATGCAGGGCGCGAGCGACCCGCACGCCGCCTTGGCCTATGGCTGGCTCCGCGCCTCGCACCGGAAACTCGATCCCGCCTTGAGCCGGCCGGAAAAGCCGCACCATACGCATGACGAGGTGCAGCCCTTGACGCAAGGCGCGCCTGTCGCGCTCGACATCGAGCTATGGCCCACCTGCATCGTCGTACCGCGGGGCTACCGGCTCGGCCTCACCGTACAGGGCCGCGACTGCGAGCCGGACGATCCCGCGACCCGGATCGGCGGCATCGAGTTCAAGCCGCACGCGACCGTCGGGCCGTTCCGCCACAACCACCCGAAGGACCGTCCGCCCGCGATTTTCGCCGGCCGCAACACGCTCCACTTCGGCCCTGGAAGCGAGCCCTATTTGCTGCTGCCGATCATTCCGTGAGCGCGCTCACCCGCCCCACACCTCGCGGGCGATCTCGACGACGTGGGCGAGCTTGCGCCACTGCTGGTCCTCCGTGAGCTCGTTGCCCTCCTGCGTCGAGGCGAAGCCGCATTGCGGCGAGAGGTGGAGCCGGTCGCCATCGACATAGCGCGTCGCCTCGTCGATCCGGCGCTTGATGACGTCCTTCGGCTCGAGCGCGGCGAGCTTGCTGCTGATGAGGCCGAGCACGACGGAGCGTCCCTTCGGCATGAAGCGGAGCGGCTCGAAACCGCCGGCGCGCGCGCTCTCGTATTCGAGGAAGAAGCCGTCGACCGGCACGGTGTTGAAGAGCGTGTCGGCGACCGCCTCCCAGCTTCCCTCGGTGAGCCAGGTCGAGCGGAAATTGCCGCGGCAGCTATGCATCGTGACGGTCATGCCCCTGGGCCGCCCAACCAGCGAATCGGCGACGAGCCGGGCGAACGCGCGCAGCATCGCCTGCGGATCGTCGCCGCGCGCCCTGAGAGTCTCCTGCACCTTCGGATCGCACAGGAAGGCGAAATTGCAGTCGTCGATCTGGAGATAGGTGCAGCCCGCGTCGGCGAAGGCGCGGAGTGCCGTGCGATATGCCGCCGCGAGATCGGCGAAGAGCGGCTCGAGCTCCGGATAGACCGAGCGATCCACCACGCCGCGCCAGTCGCGCGTGACGCCGGCGATGTGGGTGGGCGACGGAATGCACATCTTCGGCGTGACGCTTGTATGGGCTTTCACGAAGGCGAAATGGTCGAGCATCGGATGCTTGCCGAATCCGAGTTTTCCGGTCGTCTTGATGACTGTCGGTGCCGTGGTCGCGCCCTGGAAGGCGATGCCGGCCTGCGCCACGATCGCCTGCACGCCCTCGAGGCCGCCCAAAAAATCCCACTGCCACGCGGCGCGGCGGAATTCGCCGTCGGTCACCGCCTTGAGGCCGATCTCCTCCTGCTTGGCGATGATGCGTGCGATCTCCTTGTCCTCGACGGCGGCAAGCTCGGCCGCGCCGATCTTGCCTTCGGCGCGCCGCGTGCGCGCTTCCTTGATCGCGGGCGGGCGCAAAAAGCTTCCGACATGGTCGGCGCGGAACGGCGGCTGGTTCGTCGGCATGCGAAAATCCTCCCGCCGAATAGGACACCAAGTGCGCACAAGCCTTGTCAAGGCCGCGTCATCCGTGCTCAATCGGGTGCCATGAAGGCGCTCGTCATCGGCGGCGGCATCGGCGGGCTCGCGGCGGCCTTGAGCCTCGATGCTGCGGGCATCGAGGCGTGCGTGTGCGAAAGCGTGGCGCACATCGAGGCGCTCGGCCTCGGCATCAATCTCCAGCCCAACGCTGTGCGCGAGCTGATCGAGCTGGGGCTTGGGGACGCGCTTGCCGCGACCGCGATCGAGACCTCGAATTTGGCCTACTACAACAAGCACGGCCAGGCGATTTGGGCCGAGCCGCGCGGCATCGAGGCGGGCTACCGCTGGCCGCAATACTCGATCCATCGCGGCGAGCTGCTGTTCGTCCTCATCGAGGCGGCGCGCGCGCGGATCGGGCCTGAGAACATCCGCACCGGGCATCACCTGGTCTCATTCGAGGAGACGGAGGGCGGCGTCACGGCGCATTTCATCGACCGCGCCAGCGGCGAGCCGCGCGGCTCGCTCCGCGCCGACGTGCTGATCGGCGCCGACGGCATCCACTCGACGGTGCGCTGCCTGCTCCATCCGAACGAGGCGAAGCCGGTGGCGAGCGGCGCGCTGCAGTGGCGCGGCGCGATCGAAGCGGAGCCGTTCCTCGACGGCCGCACCCAGGCGATGATCGGCCACTATCGGCAGCGCGCGGTCATATATCCGATGAGCCGGACATCCGCGTCGCGGGGCCGCTCGCTCGTCAACTGGCTCGTCCATCTCGGCAACGAGGGCGGATTGCCCGAGCGCGAGAGCTGGGACCGGAAGGTGCCGAAGGAACGCTTCTTCGCGCGCTTCCGCGACTGGAATTTTCCATGGCTCGGGCTTGCCGACCTCATCGCGGCGACCCAGGACATCTACGAATATCCCGAGACCGATCACGACCCGCTCGAGCGCTGGAGCTTCGGCCGCGTGACGCTTCTGGGCGATGCCGCCCACGCGATGCGGCCGGTCGGATCGCAGGCCGGCAGCCAGGCAATCGTCGATGCCCGCGTCCTCGCGCACGCCCTTGCGAGCGAGCGCGATCCGGTGGCGGCGCTGGCGTCCTACGATGCCGCGCGACGGCCGCAGATGAACGAGGTCATCCTGCGCAACCGCCGCTACGGTCCCGAGATCGTGATGCAGATGGCCGAGGAGCGCGCGCCCGAAGGGTTTGCCGCGATCGAGGACGTGATCCCGCGCGCCGAGCTCGAAGCGATTTCGCTCTCCTTCAAGCGCGCCGCAGGATTCGATCCCGAATCCCTCAACGCGCGGCCGTCGCTCAGCGTGACGCGCTGAGCGCTTAACCGATCGCCAGCTCCCCGATCGTGCCGGCGTCGAACTCGGAGAAGAAGATGCGCCCGTCCGGGTGGCGCTTCATGGCGCGGAGGCCCGCGTCCGGCGTCGGCACCGGGTATTCGTCGAGAAGGTCGCCATCGAAGCTCATGCGCCCGATGAGGTTCGCGCCGGCATCGGTGAACCACAGCGCGCCATTCGCTTCGCACAGGCTGCGCGGGCTCGAATGCGGGCGCGGCAGCGGAAATTCCGAGACGTTGCCGCCGCGCCGGTCGATGCGGCCGATGGCGTGGCTCTCGGCCAGCACGAACCAGATGTTGCCGTCGGAGAGCAGCGCCATCGCGCGCGGGCCGCCGCCCGGCCGCATCGCCGTCATGCCCAGGATGCGGCCGCGGGCATCCGTGCGGAAGATGCGGCTTCCCGGCGGATCGCTCCACCAGATCTCCTCGCCCACGACGACCGGCGCCAGCGGATGCGCGCCGTCGGGAAATCCGCCAAATTCCGTCACGCGGCCTTGCGGCGTGATGCGCGCCACCTGTCCCGCGTCGCGCTCGGCGAACCAGACATTGCCGTCGGGGCCGAGCCCGATGCCGTCCGGCCCGGCATTCGGCGTGGGCAGATCGAATTCCGCGATGGCGCCGTCGCGCGCGATGCGGCCGATCTTCCCGCCGCCATTCTCGGTGAACCACAAATTTCCGTCGGCGCCTTCGGTGATGCCGATCGGGCGCGCCTCGCGGGTCGGAACCGCGAACTCGGCAAAGCGTCCCTCGGCGAGCGACAGCCGCCCGATCTTGTGCGCCCCGCTTTCGCATACCCAAAGATGCGTCGCCGGCGCGAAGGTGAAGATGTAGGGCCGGCTATCCTGGCTCGGGATCTTGTGCTCGCGAAAGCTCGCCATGGCGCGAGCATGTCATTGCGGCTGCCGCGCGGCAAGATACACTCGGCGCCCGCGTATCGAGGGAGGAACGGAATGGCCGACGGCGGAAAGCCCATGCGCGAAGTGAAGATCCGCGTCCATGACGGGGTCGAGATCGCGGTGGCGCTCTATATGCCGGAGGGCGAGGGGCGGTTCCCGGTGCTGTTCGCGCCTTCGCCCTACCGCTACGACAACAACACGTTGCCCGCCACGCCGCAGTTCCTGTGGCGCGAGACCGGGCCCATCGAGTTCTACACCAAGCGCGGCTACGTCTACGCCAACATGGACATACGCGGCAGCGGCAAGTCGGGCGGCACGTTCCGCCTGCTCGACAGCAACGAGCAGAAGGACCTCTACGACGTCATCGAATGGCTCGGCCACCAGCCTTGGTCGAACGGCAAGGTCGGCGGCATCGGCCAGTCCTATTTCTGCATGTCGCAATGGTGGATGGCGATCCAGAAGCCGCCGTCGCTCGCCTGCATCGCCGCGTTCGACGGCATGAACGATCCCTACCGCGCCTCGGTCTATCAGGGCGGCATATTGGGCGATTTCTTCGGCTCCTACTGGTGGAACCAGAACCGCATCATCAACCGCCATCCGGCGAACGGCGCGGAGCCGCGCGAGCAGGAGTGCGATCTCAACTACCTGGTCCAGCAGCATCCGACATATGACGATTTCTGGCGCGAGCGCGCGGCCGCAGAACGGCTCCACGAGATCGAGGTGCCGCTTTATTCGGTCGCGATCTGGGGCAAGGTCGATCTGCACACGCGCGGCAACATCGAGGGATACCGTCGCGCCAGCGGCGTGAAGAAGCTGCGCGTCAACGGCCCCGTCAACGCCTTCGCCGCGAACCGCGAATTCAACAGTCCCGAGATGCACGAGAAACTGCTGCTGCCGTTCTACGACCGCTACCTGAAGGGCGTCGAGACCGATTGGGAGCGGCGGCCCAATGTCGAATGGTTCGTGCGTGGGGCGGATAGCTATCGCAGCGCCGTCTCGTGGCCGCCGCCCGGCGTGCGCTACACGACGTGGCACCTCTCGGGCGCGAAGAGCGGCAGCGTCACGTCCTTGAACGACGGCAACCTCACGCGCGAGAAATCCGCGGGCGCGGCTTCGACCTCGTATTCCTATCCCAACCCCGGCTGGATGATGGGCGTCATCGGCATGGGGCCGAACAACCAACCGGATCCGGCGCGGCGCGTTCTCACCTTCACGACGCCGCCCTTGGCCGAGGACCTCGAGATCGCCGGGCCGATCAAGCTCACCCTTTACGTTTCATCGACGCGCACCGACACCGACTTCTTCGTCAAGCTGTCGGAGCAGCTGCCGCAAGCGCCGGAAGATCGCGCCAAGGACCTGAACCCCATGGCGTTCTGGATCACGAAGGGGTGGCTCCGGGCATCGCACCGCGCGCTCGATCCGGCCAGGAGCACCGAGATGGAGCCCTATCACACTCACACCAACCCGGAGCCGATCGAGCCCGGCAAGGTCTACCGTTTCGACATCAGCGTCGAGCCGATGGCGCACCGCTTCAAGCGCGGCAGCCGCGTCCGGCTCGAGCTCGTCAACGGCGATTCCGTCGTCACCGACGTGCTGTGGACGCACTATTACAACCCGAACAAGATCGGCGCCGACACGATTTTGCATTCGTCCGAGCATCCCTCGGCGCTGATCCTGCCGGTGCTCGAAGGGGCGTGAGCTATTTCTCTGTAAGGACGAGCTCCGCGCCCTCTTCGCCGCGCGTGAGCCGCTCGATGTGGAGCGCGACCGTGCGGTCGTCGGGGTCTTCGCGCTGCAGCTCCTTCAGGAGCGGAAGGGCGTCGGGCGATTTCTCCTCGAGTTTTTGGAACGCCGCGGCCCAGCGTTCGAGGAAGGGCCCGCGCGGATCGTCGTCGTGCAGCGGTTCGAGCACGCCGATCCCCCTGGTCTTGCCCTTGACGACGACCGCGCCGAGCGAGCGGAAATTGATGCCGGAGGTCAATGAAGCGGTCGCCTCGCTGATGCAGATGCGGGTGCCGAACTGCTTGTTCACGCCCTCGAGGCGCGCGCCGATATTCACCGAATCGCCCAACGCGCTGTAGTCGAAGCGAGCCCACGATCCGAAATTGCCGACGACCGCCGGCCCGGTGTGGATGCCGATGCGCGTCCGGCCGAACGGCACGTCTTCGGCGTTCCGCGCGATGCGGAAGGCTTCGGCGAAGCGGTCCATCTCGAGGGCGCACCGCACCGCGCGCTCGGCATGGTCGGGCTGGTCCATCGGCGCGTTGAAGATGACGAAGACCGCATCGCCCTCGAACTTGCAGATCGTACCGTCGTATTTCAGGACGGTATCGGTCATGCCGTTGAAATACTCGTTCAGGAGCCGCGCCAGGTCGTGCGGCTCGAGCGATTCCGAAAGCGTGGTGAAATTGGCGAGGTCGGTGAAGAGAAAGGTCATGACCCGCCGCTCGCCTTCGAGCGACATCTTGCTCGGGTCGCGGATGAGGGACTGCACCACCTTGGGCGAGACGTAGCGCGAGAAGGCGCCGGTGATGAACTCGCGCTGCTTGCGCGCCTCGTGCCCGGAAAGCGCTTCCATGACCCAATGCGCCGCCGCGAGCGAGAGCGTCGGCGCGATCAAACCGATCATCACGCCTTGGTAGCGGAAGAGGGCGCCGCCGCCGATCCAGTAGGCGACGAGAAAGAGCCCGCCCGCGCCGAAGCGGAAGGTCATCGCGCCGCCGAACGCGGGAAGGGCCGCGCCGACCAGCGCGCAGCCGAGCACGAGCACGAAGCTTTGCCACTCGCCGATGCGCGGCGGTCGCCGTCCCTCGATGAGCTGCGCCAGCGCGTGCGCCTGAACGACGATGCCGGGAAGGACGCCCTGGTCGCCCTCGTACACGGTCGCGAACGGCGTGCGGTGCCGGTCGGCCAGGGTGATGTCCGTGCCGATGAGCACGATCTTGTCCTTGAACCATTCGGGCGGCAGCGCCGGGACCAGTTCGGCCGAATATTCGCGGAACGCCGGCACGTCGCGCGAAGGGCGGCCATGCCAGGCGATGTCGGCAAGCTGCGCCGGAGTCTTCACGCCGACAAGCGCCGCGAGCGCGCGCGGGAAGCTCGCGAGATAGGAGCCGTCGGGCTCGGCATGGCCGGGATAGATCCAGCGCACGGTGTCGAACTGGTCGGTCGCGAGCGTGGCGAGGCCGCGCTCGCGCGCCGGCACGAACCCGTCGAGGAATTTCTTCTGCTCGTCGTTGACGAGACGGGAATCGTCGGTGTAGCTCACCACCAGCGGCACCTCGATGCGCTTCAGCGTCGCGTCGAGCGCCGTGTCCTTGGAAGATTCGGTCGGCTGGTCGAACAGGATGTCGAGCCCGATGGCGCGCGGTCCCCGCGCCGCGAGCATCGTCAGAAGGTCGCTCAGGAACTGCCGGTCGATCGGCGAGCGGTAGGGGAACTGCCGCAGCGTGTCCTCGGTGATCGCCACGACGACGATGTCGGAGCTTTGCGGCTCGGGCGCGGTGAGCGCCGCGATCTCCCAATCGCCGAGGAAGCGGTCGGCATAGGTGAGGAAGGCGACGTAATGGACGGCGAGCGTCGCGGCGACGGCGGCGGCGATCGCAACGGTCAGCGGCACGAGCGCCTTGACGAGCCACGGCGATCTTACCTTGGGCTTCGGTGCGGCGATCGCCTCCGCAGTCATTTCACCTGACGCAGCAAGGCTTCGGCCTGGGCCTCGCAGCCCTGATGCGCGAGCCACGCCGCCTGCATTGCCGCGCTGGCGAGGGTGCGCGGAATGAGATTGACCGTGACCGCCGCTTCCTCGCCGTCGTCGATCGCCATGAAATAGACGGCATCGCCGTGGACCGGCAGATCGGACGGGGCGGCAAGGCGTTCGCGGCCCGGCGGCCAGTTCGCCTCGCCCTTCCAGCTGCGGTCGGCCGGCATCACCGTGAGGTGCGCGGCCGCGCCGCTTGCGGGGCGCCAGAACACCGGCATCGCGCCGTCGAGGAGGCAGACATTGCCGCTGCGGCTCACGTCGAGGAGCCAGGGGTCGGGCAGGCGCGCGACCGCGGTTCCGGCGCGCGTCACTCCGGCCTCGGTCGTGCGCGCAGCGCTCTGCGTCACGAGCGCGCTCAGCGCCTGGGTCAGATCGCTGCCGCCGCTCGCGAGCGCCGGCGCCTTGTCATAAGGTCCGTCGAGCTTCAGCGTGACGCCGTTCAAGGCGATGATTGTCACGTGCTGTCCCTGCTGGAGGACGAGGGGTTTCGCCGGATCGAGGCGGGTTCCGGGGGCAAGCGCGATGCCGCGCGCGGCAACCACGACCATGTCGTCGGCACGGGCGGCATCGCCGGGCCATGCCAGCATCGCGATGAGTGCCGCAAGCGCAAGCAATGCCCGGCTCACGTCCGTCCCCTTGAAGGTTCTTCGCCGGGCCGCGTCGAAGCCGTTCGGTCAGGCGCCGCCCCGTCGCCGATTATACTGAATGCCGCCCAAAAATAAGGATGCGCCGTCGCCGGGTCGGAAATGAGTGCGAGCTGCGCCTGCCGCAGCGCTCCGGCGAGCCCGGCATGCGGGTCGCGCGCAACGGTCTCGAACAGGCCCGTCATCAGCCGTGCGGTCTCGAGCGAGGGCACTTCCCAGTGGCTTGCGAGCACCGTGCGCGCGCCGGCATTGAAGAAGGCTTCGGCGAGCCCGTCGAGCGCCTCGCCGCCGAACCGGCCGCCGCTCGCCGCCGTGTTGCACGCCGACAGCACGATGAGATCGGCGTTGAGCTTCAGCCCGGCGATCTCGCTCGCTTCGAGGACGCCATCCTCCGCGGTCGAGCGCGCCGTTTGCAGCGGCGGCGACAGCACCAGCCCCGGTTCCGCCTGGCAATGCAGCTCGCCCGGCAGAAGCCCGTGCGTCGCGAAATAGAGCACCCGGTACTGATCGAGCGGGCGCGCCCGGAACGCAGCTTCGGTCGCCTCGCCCCCGAGCAGGAGATCGCCGCCCGGACCCAATATCCGATCGACGGCACGGACCTCGTTCGCGGTCTCGTGCAGCGGCGGCAGCGCGCGGAGCACGTCGGCCGGCATCGGCCCGTTCTCGCGGCAGCGGCCAGTGAGCGCGGCCAGCGCTTTCGAGGCGGAGCCGTCGCTCTCGGTTGCGGGCCCGGTAAAGGCGGGATCGGCGATGGCGAGAAGCGGCTTCGGCGCCGGCGTGCGCTGCGCCGCGCTTTGGCGCAGCTCGAGGAATCCCCGCGCCGAGGGGACCTCGCTCACGGCCACGCGCCGCACCAGCCACTGGGCGGCGCGGTAGTCGTGGCGCGCGGTGTCGGGTGGCGCCGCCGTCACGAGCAGCGCGAAGGGCAGGCTCGCCAGCGCGCCCGACGGCGCCACCACGAGATGCGCAATGCCATCGAGCCCCGGCTCGAGCGGCGCCATGAGCCGGCGATAAAGCTCGTGCGATGCGACCAAGTCGAAATCGCCGACCGCGCCGAGCCGCGGCACGAAGGCGCGGCGCAATTCGGCGACGTCGCCGGCAAGCGACGCGGCCGTCACATCGATCCGGCGCAGCGTGATCGTCTCCGCGGTCGCGAGGATCGCGAAGCTCGACTTGGTTCCGACCACGTAGGTGAGGAACGCTTCGCCGGGGCCGAGACTGTGCTGCAAGGCGTCGAGGGTCGCGGGTCCCGGGTCGGCGAACTGGGCGTAGGCCGGGAACCGGGCCGATATCTCGCGCGCCGCCTGGTCGGCGCGGTCGGACGATTTGGCGAGATTTTCGGCAAGCCCGCGCTCACGCACGGCGCTGCGCCGCTCGTCGGGCTTCGCGGTCTCGGCGGCAAGCTCGATGCGCAGCGTGTTGCGCTGGCGTTGCGCCTCCTGCGCCGCGGCGAGCAGATCCTTGAGGCCGGAGCTGTCGGCGGCAAGCCTGGCGGCGGCGCGCGCGATGGTGCGGCCGGCGACGTCGGAACCGACCAGCTGGCTCGCGCGGAACGCCTTGGCGTAGAGCGACGCGCGCTCGTCGGGGTGAGTTGCGGCAAGCTGCGCCGCGGCTTCGAGATAGGGCAGGATCTGGTCCGGCACGATCGCGGCGCGCGTCACCGGGTCGCTCGCGAGAATGGCGATGGCCGGTTCATAGGCCTCGACGGACGCGCCATAGACCTGCTGATCGGCGTAGAACTGTCCGAGCCGCAGCATGCTGAGCGCGGTGGGCGCGGTGTTGCCGAAAAGCTTCTGCTCCATGGCGATGGCGGCGCGGAACTGGCGCTCGGCCGAGACCACGCGTTCGCGGCGCGCATCGATCTCGGCCATCATCATCACGGCATCCGGCCGCCACCACAGCGGCAGGCCCGGTTCCTGCTCGATGATCTCGAGCACTTCCGTTGCGGCGGCAAGCGCCGTCGGCAGGTCGCCGAGACGCAGCGCCATCTCCGCCTCGATGCGCAAGCTATGCGCAAGCTCGCCGCGGCTGGCGGCCGGCGTCGTGTCGTCGCTCGCGGCCGGGCCGCTCGATCCGCCCAGTTCGGCGCGCCGCATCTGGGTTGCGGCGTGCGCGAACTTGAGCGCATCGGCGAAGTGGCGCTGGTTCGCCGCGTCGAGCGCGCGATATGACGCAAGCCGCGCCCGCGCCGCGACATCGGGCGCGGCATCGACGATCGTCTCGGCGCGGCGGAAGAGACCGGCCGCCTCGTCGAAGCGTTCCTGGTTGCTGACCTGGAGCGCCAGCTCCATCAAAGTCTCGCCGGCGGCGATGCCGTTCTGGCCGAAGATGCGCGTCTCGATCTCGAGCGCGCGCCGGTAGGCGGTCTCAGCGCCGGCGTAATCGTTGGCCGCGCCGTCGAGCCGGCCAAGCTCGATGAGCGCCTTGTAGCTCGCGGCATCGGCGCCGCCGGCGCGGGCAAGCTCGCCCGGGAATTTTTGCTCGACGAGGCGGAACGCGGCCTCGGTCTCTTCCGCCGAGAACGTCCGTCCCGCCGCGGCGGCAATCGCGGCCTGCAGGACCGGCAGCATCGCCGGAAGCCCGTCGTCCGCGTAGACGACGTCCTGCGCAGCGTTGACGAGCACGATCCTGGGCCAGCCCGTGGTCTCCTCGACACAGGCGAAGAGCAGCGCGTCGCCGGTGCTGGTGAGCCTGTCGCCGTCATCGCAGCGCATCGTCGCATGCGCGGCCAGCGGCGCCGCGACCGAGCGCGCGGCCGCGACGATCACCGCGCGCCGTGCGTCGGCATCCTCGGGCAGCGCAGATGCTGCCGGCGCCGACCACAGCGTGCCGGCGGCGTCGTTCTTGCTGCCGCACAGGATCGGGTCGGCGCTGCCCGCGTGCTCGACCGGGGCCGCGAAGCGGCAGGCCTCGCCGGCGAGGTCGTTGCCGAGCGCAGCACCTTCTTCCGCGTGCGCGCCAAAGGCCGCGGCGCACAGGATCGCGGCCGCGAGCGCCCGCGGCGCAAGCCGCAGGGGCCGGCACAAGGTGCCACCCGTTCCCGGACGCGTCTGCAACGTCGTTCTCGTTTATTAATGTTCCGGCCAGCCTATTATACGACCCGACCATTTGATTCAGAAACAAGAACTGGTGCTTCCCTTGTCTAGCGATTATCGGCCGTTAACCAGTGCTGCTTCGCCAGTTCTGCAACCGGGCCAAGTTGACGCAGCCGTGCTCATCTGCGGCGGCGGACCGGTCGGACTGGGCCTCGCCATCGAGCTCGGCCTGCGCGGCGTCAGCGTCATCCTGGTCGAGCAGCGCGACGGCACCATCTCGGTGCCGAAAATGTCGAACGTCCACATCCGCAGCATGGAGTTCTGCCGCCGTTGGGGCATCGCCGAGCGCGTGATCGAGGCCGGCTGGCCGCATCATCTGCCGTTGGACCTGATCTACGTGACGACGATGGCCGGCTATGAGCTGGGCCGCCATCGCATTCCCTCTTACGACGCCGAGCCCAACCATCCGCACTCGCCGGTGCGCGACCGGCATTGCCCGCAGCTCTATTTCGATCCGATCCTGCGCGACTTCGCCCGCACCATCCCGAAGGTCGAGCTGCGCTACCTGACCCGGCTCGAAGGGTTCGAGCACGAGGGCGGCCGCGTCATCGCCACGGTGGCCAATGCGCGCACCGGCGAGCGCAGCCGTATCGCCGCGCGCTGGCTCGTCGGCTGCGACGGGGCGCAAAGCCTCGTGCGCGAGCGGCTCGGCGTCGGCATGGGCGGCGCCGGGCGGCTCGACCGCAGCGTCACGGTCTATATCCGCTCGGAAGAGCTGGGGCGGATGCACGACAAGGGCTGGGGCCGCATGTACCGCTTCGTCGATGCGACCGGCTGCTGGTCCGAGATGATCGCGATCGACGGGCACGAGCTGTGGCGCCTCACCATGCTCACCGGCCTCGACGACAGCTTCGATCCGGGCGAGTGCGTGCGCCGCGCAGTGGGCGCGCCGTTCGCGCACGAGATCTACTCGGTGCTGCGCTGGGACCGGCTCGAGTTCGTGGCCGAGGAATTCCGCCGGGGCCGCGTCTTCCTGGCCGGCGACAGCGCACACCAGAACTCGCCGACCGGCGGGCTCGGCATGAACACGGGGCTGGCCGACGCGGTCGATCTCGGCTGGAAGCTCGCCGCCGTCCATGACGGCTGGGGCGGGGAGGGGCTGCTCGACTCCTACGGGATCGAGCGCCGGCCGGTGGCGCTGCGCAACACCTCGTTCTGCTCCGAGCTGTTCTACGAGACGATCGACGTGCCGGGGGGCGCGGACCTCGCGGCGCCGGACGCTGCGGGCGAGCGCGCGCGGGGCCTGGCGCGCGCCTCGATCGAGGGGATCGCGCCCAACAACCGCATGTCCGGCAGCCTCGCCCTCAGGATCGGCTTTTGCTACGAGGACTTGCCGGTCGTGGCGGCCGAGAGCGGCCTGCCGCCGGTCGATTACCGCGCGCCCTTCCGTCCGACCACACGGCCCGGCGCGAGGGCGCCGCACGCCTGGCTCGGACCGGGGCGTACGACGCTCGACCTCTACGGCACCGGGTTCGTTCTGCTACGGCTCGGCGAGGGCGCGCCCGACGGCGCCGCCATCGAGGCCGCGGCCGCGCGGCGCGGCGTGCCGTTCAAGACCGTGGCGATTGCCGACCCGAAGGTGGCGGAGCTTTACGAGACGCCGCTCGTGCTGGTGCGTCCGGACGGTCATGTCGCCTGGCGCGGCTCCGCCCCGCCGCCCGACCCGCTCGCTCTGATCGACCGGGTGCGTGGGACATAAATTTCGTAAAATCAGCTACTTAAGGCGATATTTTCGTTTGATGCACGAAGAAATTGGGTTCGTTCGGTAATTTCGCGAAGAGCCTTGTGCGGGAAATTGGGTTCGTTCGATAATTTCGCACCCGGCCTCGGCGGTGCCGGAATTGGGTTCGTTCGGTAAAACGCGTCCTTCGACTGCGCGCACTCCGCTCAGGAGAGCAGCCCTGGGGGCGAAGTCGAAGGACGCAGATAGGCGGCCGGCGGAAGCGGATCAAGGTCAGAGATATTCGGCGAAGAAATTCCGCATCAGGGCGTAGGAGCGGGCGGCCAGCACCGGATCGTACACGGTCGGGCCGGCCTTCGCCTCGGGGTCGCAGAAGGAGTGGACCGCGCCGCTGAACATCACCGTCTGCCATTTGACCTTGGCGGCGTCCAATTCGGTCTCGAGCGCGTGGATCGCGGCGCGCGGCGTCACCGGGTCCTCGGCGCCGTGGATCACCAGCACCGCGCTCTTCATCTTGGCCGCGCCGGCCGGATCGACCGTGCCGGGGTAGGTGATGTGAAAGGCGGTGAGCGCCCGGAACGACCGCCCTTCGCGCGCCAGGTCGAACAGGCACCCGGCGCCGAAGCAGTAGCCGATGCCGGCCGTCCGCGCCGGGTCGATCAGGCCCTGCTTCTGGCCCTCGGCCAGGAATACGTCCATCGCCTTGTTGCCGCGCGCACGCGAGCGGGCGATGTCGTCATGGACGAATTTCGAGGCGGCCATCTTCTGATCGAAGTTTCCGGGCTTGTAGCCGTCGCCGAACATGTCGGCGACATAGACGACATAATCCTGGCCCGCGACGATCTTCGCCTGGCCGACCGCCTTCGCCCCGGCGCCGTCCCAGTCGGGCTCCATGAGTACGGCCGGGCGCTTCGTCTTGACGCTGTCGTCATAGACGAGAATGCCGTCGAACTTGTGGCCGTCGAGGGTGTAGCCCAAGGGCCGCTCGATGAGCGCCATCGCAAATCTCCTTACTGTGCCGCCGCGGCCGAGAAATGGGGCGGCGCGGCTGCCACCCGGGCCTTCAGGATGCCGAGCCAGTCGCCGGTCTCCTGCGTCGTGTAGTAGCCGCCGCGCACGCCGGCATAGAGATCGGGTTCTTGGGCGCCGGGCGCGCCTTTCCCGGCTTCGAACGCCTGGAGCGCGCGCATCAGGACGCGCCGCCCGCGCACCACGGCGATGTCGGAGGGCGCCAAGGTCTCGAGCGCGCGATCGACGTTCGGCCCCATGCTCTCGGTGATCATCTGGTCCTGGACGTGGATGCCCTCGACGCCGGTAAAGCTCTTGTCGCGCTGCACGTCGCGGTCGATGAAATATTCGTTCTCCTCGGCCTCGACCATGCGATAGCGGCCGAGCCAGTCGGTGCTGTTGGGATGGAGCCGGTCGATCAATGACGCGCCCGGCAGCGGCCAGCGGCCGCGGTTCTCGGCGAGATAATTGTTGTAGGCGATGCCGACGAACATGCAGTGCTCGTCGTCCAACGGAATCCAGCCGCGCACCATGACGTTGGCCTCGATCTTGGCGATCGGCGGCATGACCCAGAACGGGAACAGCATGTGCGCCGTGCGCCAGTACGTGCCGCCGCCCTCGGCCGGGCGATGGGCGCCATAGCTCATGCCGAACGGCGCGTCGGCGACCTTGTATTCGGGCGCGCGGTTGATGACGAGGTTGCGGCTTTCGCTATCGAGATCGGTGCTCGGCCGCGCCGTGCCGAAATGCAGGAAGCCCAGATGCGAGGTGTCGAGATCGCCCTCGATCGCCTGGAGCCAGTTGCAGCGGCGCTGCACGAAGCGGTACTCGATCTGATGCTGCGGCAGGAGCGCGGATTCGAACGGCGGCAACTGCGGCGCGCGCTCGCGCTCGCCCATATAGACCCAGACGAGGCCGTTCTTCTCGGCGGCGAGATAGGCCTTGGCGCGCACCTTGTCCTTGAAGTCCTGGTGCGGCGGCACGTTGGCCATCTCGAGACAATGGCCATCGACGTTGTATTTCCAGCCGTGATAGACGCAGCGCAGGCCGTTCTGCTCGTTGCGCCCGTAGAAGAGGGAGGCGCAGCGATGCGGACAGCGGTGGTCGAGCACGCCGATCCGCCCGGCGCTGTCGCGAAACGCCACCAGCTTTTCGCCGAGCAGCATGAGGCGGACGGGCGGGCCGTCGGCCACGAGTTCGGAGGAAAGCGCGGCCGGAATCCAGTATTGCCGCATGAAGCGGCCCATCGGCGTGCCGGGGCCGGTGCGCGTCAGGCTTTCGTATTGATCCGTCATGGCGTTTCCCGAGTGAAACTATTTCCGAGAGACTATCGCAACTTCGGGGGCCCGTCATCGCCATGATTCCGGCGCGCGAGCCCTCGCATTTGTCATTGCGAGAAGCCGAAGGCGACGAAGCAATCTCGCCGGGGGGCTTGCTTCGCTTCGCTCGCAATGACAGCTTTGTAAAAATCGTGGGTTCGCAGCCAGCGCCGGATCTCTTATCCTCGCGCCGGCATGAAGGATCTCGTCGTCATCCACAGCTCTGACGTTCACGTCGATACGCTCGCCGGGGACGGCACGGCGGCGCTTGCCGCGGTCGTCGCGGCCGCGCGGCACGAGGCGGCCGACCTGCTGCTGCTCGCCGGCGACACGTTCGAGCACAACCGCCTGCCGCTCGATCTTCTCGCGCGTACGGCGGCGGTTCTCGAAGGGGCCAAAATGCCGGTCGTGATCCTGCCCGGCAACCACGATCCCGCGATCCCGGAATCGGCATTCCACCGCGGCGGCCTTGCACGCATCGCCAACGTGGCGATCCTCGGCATCACGCACGAGGATTGCGTGCATTTCCCCGATTTCGACCTCGAAGTGTGGGGCCGCGCGCACCGCGACTACGGCAACATGGCGCCGCTCGAATCGCCGCGCCCGCGCCGCAGCCGCTGGCACATCGCGATGGCGCACGGCCATTACGAGCCGAAGCCCGACCCGGCGACGTCGCTCCACCCGTCGTGGCTCATCAGCGACGAGGAGATCGCCGCGACTCGCGCGGATTACCTGGCTTTGGGCCATTGGAACCGCGCGGCGAAGGTCGGGAGCGGCGCTGTGGCGGCCTATTACTCGGGCTCGCCCGACCTCGAGGCGACGGTGAATGTCGTGCTTCTCACGCAGGACGGCCGGGTCGTGGTAAGCCGGAAGGAATTACTATATCGAGCGCCATGAGCAAGACCGCCCTCGCCGAAACCCGCGACGTGCCGTTCGCCGATGCGCTCGGCGAACGCTATCTCTCCTACGCCCTCTCGACCATCATCTCGCGCTCGCTGCCGGACGTGCGCGATGGTTTGAAGCCGGTGCATCGCCGCATCCTCTACGCGATGCGCGAACTCAAGCTCGATCCCGCGTCGGGCTACAAGAAATGCGCGCGGGTCGTCGGCGACGTCATCGGCAAGTTCCATCCGCACGGCGAGATCGCCGTGTACGAGGCGCTCGTCCGGCTGGCGCAGGATTTCGCGCAGCGCTATCCGCTGGTGGACGGCCAGGGCAATTTCGGCAACATCGACGGCGATAACGCCGCGGCGATGCGCTACACCGAGAGCCGCCTCACCGCGGTCGCCGAAGCGCTGATGCAGGGGATCGACGAGAACGCCGTCGCTTTCCGCGCAACCTATGACGGCGAGAACCACGAGCCGGTGGTGCTGCCGGCTGCCTTCCCTAATCTCCTTGCGAACGGCGCCACCGGCATCGCCGTCGGCATGGCGACGAGCGTGCCGCCGCACAATATCGTCGAGCTGTGCGACGCGTTGGCGCATCTCGTGCGCAAGCCGAAGGCGAGCGCGGCGGAGATCGTGGAGCTGGTGCCGGGCCCGGATTTTCCGACGGGCGGCGTGCTGGTCGAGAGCGCGGAATTGATCGCGCAGGCCTACGAGACCGGGCGCGGCAGCTTTCGCGTGCGCGCGCGCTGGGAGCGCGAGCCGCTCAAGAACGGGCTGTGGCAGGTCGTGGTCAGCGAGATTCCGTACCAGGTGCCGAAATCGCGCCTGGTCGAGCGCATCGCGCAGCTGCTGGAGGAAAAGAAGCTGCCGCTTCTGGCCGACGTGCGCGATGAATTGGCCGAGAATGTGCGGCTCGTGCTCGAGCCGAAGACGCGCAACGTGGCGCCGGACGTGCTGATGGAGTTGCTGTTCCGGGCGACCGAGCTCGAGGCGCGCATTTCCCTCAACATGAACGTGCTCGACGCGCAGAGCGTGCCGCGCGTCATGTCGTTGAAAGACGCGCTGCAGGCGTTTCTCGACCATCGCCGCGAGGTCTTGCTGCGCCGCGCGCGCTTCCGCGTCGAGGAGATCGCGCGCCGCACCGAGATCCTGAAAGGCCAGATCGTCGTCTATCTCAATCTCGACGAGGTGATCCGCATCATCCGCGAGGAGGACGACCCGAAGGCGCGCATGATGAAGCGCTGGAAGCTATCGGAGGTGCAGGTCGAGGCGATCCTCAACATGCGGCTTCGCGCGCTGCGCCGGCTCGAGGAGATCGCGATCAAGAAGGAGCTGGCCGCGCTCTCGGCCGAGCACAAGGAGTTGGACGCGCTGCTCGCCGACGAGAAGCGGCAGTGGAAGGCCGTCGGCGCCGAGATCGCCGAGCTGCGCAAGGAGTACGCGCATTCGGCCCTCGGCAAGCGCCGCACCGTGATCGTCAAGCCGCCGGCCGAAATTCAGGTGCCGGTCGAGGCGCTGGTGGAGCGCGAGCCGGTCACGATCGTCTGTTCGGCCAAGGGCTGGATCCGCGCGATCCGCGGCCACAACGTCGCGCTCGGCGAGCTCAAATACAAAGAGGGCGACGGGCCGCGCTTCGTCGTGACGGCCGACACGACCGAGCGCGTCCTGGTGTTCGCCACCGACGGGCGCTTCTACACGCTGGGCGTGGACAAGCTGCCGGGCGGGCGCGGCCACGGCGAGCCGCTGCGCCTCATGCTCGATCTCGACAACGAGCACGACGTGGTGACGATGCTGCGCTATGTGCCGGGCCAGAAGCTGCTGCTCGCGGCGAGCGACGGGCGCGGCTTCGTCGTGCCGGCCGACGAGGTGCTGGCGCAGACGCGCAGCGGCAAGCAGGCGATGGTTCCGGGCGAGGGCTCGCAAGCGCGCGTCTGCGTGCCGGTGGACGGCGACACGGTCGCGACCGTGGGCGAGAACCACAAGCTCCTGATCTTCCCGCTCGGCGAAGTGCCGGAGATGACGCGCGGCCGCGGCGTCATCCTGCAGCGCTTCCATGACGGCGGCCTCGGCGACGCCAAGGTCATCACCCTTGCCGATGGATTGAGCTGGAAGCAGGGCGAGCGCACGCGGCTCGAGAGCGACCTTTCCAACTGGCAGGGCGCCCGCGCCGGCGCCGGCCGCGTGGCACCGCGCGGCTTCCCGCACACCAACCGCTTCGGCTGAGCCATGGCCGAACCGGTCGTCGTCGACACCAAGGGCATGAAGTGTCCGCTGCCGGTCCTGAAGGCGCGCAAGGCGCTCAAGGACATTCCGCCGGGCGGCATCCTGCGCGTGCTCGCGACCGATCCGGGCGCCGCCAAGGATTTCGAGCATTTCTGCAAGACCACCGGCTGCCGCCTCATCGACGCGAGCGAAGCCCAAGGCGTGCTGACCTTCACGCTGCAAAAGCCGTGACGCGGCGCGAGCTTCTGGCGCTCATCGGCACCGCTTCGGGCAGCGCGGTCATGTATCAGGCGATGACCAGCCTCGGCCATGCCGAGGGCTCGCCCTATCGCGGGCCGCCGGCGCTCGACGGCGACGTGAAGGGCGCATCGGTCGCGATCGTCGGCGCAGGGCTTGCCGGCATGGTCGCGGCGCTCGAGCTCAGCAAGGCCGGCTACAAGGTGCAGATCCTCGAATATTCGGCCCGCGCCGGCGGACGCTGCTGGTCGATCCGCGGCGGCGACCGCTATGTCGAGCTCGGCGGCTTCGCGCAGCACTGCACATTTGCGAAGGGGCTCTATTTCAATCCTGGCCCGTGGCGCATCCCGTACCATCATTACGCGCTCATGGATTACTGCAACCGGCTCAACGTGGCGCTCGAGCCGTTCGTGCAGGTGAACTACAACGCCTATATCCATGCCAAGGACGCGTTCGGCGGCAAGCCGCAGCGCTATCGCGCGATCGACGCGGATTTTCGCGGCGGCGTCGCCGAGCTTCTGGCCAAGGCGGCGGACCAGGGCAGGCTTGATGGCGAAGTGGGATCCGACGAGAAGGCGATGCTGCGGGACGCGCTCAAATCCTGGGGCGCGCTCGACAAGGATTACGCCTACACGCGCGGCCTCGCTTCGAGCGAGCGCCGCGGTTACGACAAGGAGCCGGGCGGCGGGCTTTCGGCCGAGCCCGAATTCTCCGAGCCGATGAAGCTCGACGACATTCTCAATGCCAAGGCGTGGCAGGCGCTGGTCGCGGGCTCGCAGTACGAATTCCAAACCACGATGTTCCAGCCGGTGGGCGGCATGGACATGATCGCCAACGCGTTCGCGCGCGAGGTCGGCCATCTCATCCGCTATGACGCGCGGGTGACGGCGATCCGCCAGAGCGAGCGCGGCGTCACCGTCGCCTACGAGGACACGCGCAGCGGCAAGATGACGCGCCTGGACGCCGACTGGTGCATCGCCGCCATCCCGCTTTCCATCCTCGGCCAGATCGAGCTCGAGGTGAGCGCGCCGATGGCGGCGGCGATCGCCGCCGTTCCCTATGTGCCCGCGGTCAAGATCGGGCTCGAGATGAAGCGCCGCTTCTGGGAGGAGGACGAGGCGATCTACGGCGGCATCACCACGACCGACCTGCCGATCCGCAACATCGGCTATCCCTGCGCCGGCTATGGCGGGAAGGGCCCGGCCGTGCTGCTCGGCACTTATGCCATCTTCAATGCCTTTGCGTTCGAGTTCGGATCGTTGCCGCCCGAGGAGCGCATCGCAAAGGCGCTCGAATGGGGCGCGCAAATCCATCCGCAATACAAGCAGGAATTCGCGAGCGGGGTCGCGGTCGCGTGGCAGCGCAATCCGGCGACGCTCGGCTGCTTCGCCAATTGGAGCGAGGCGGCGCGCAAAGCACATTACCGCGACCTCTGCGCGCTCGACGGCCGGATCGTGCTTGCCGGCGAGCATGCGTCTAATCTTCCGGCCTGGCAGGAAGGTGCCGTCCTCTCCGCGCTCGACGCCGTCCAGCGCCTCCACCGTCGCGTCGTCGCCGGATGACGCCCCGCGCTTTGCCGGCGCTGATGGCGGCCGCGCTCTTTGCCGCGACGCAAGCGTCGGCGCAGCAGAACGACGCAACCTTCGCGAACCCCGCGCATTTCGCTGCGACCGACGGCGCGGCGCTTTATCGCGACATCTGCCAGGGCTGCCACATGGCGCGCGGCCAAGGAGCGAAAGGGGCGGGGGCATATCCGGCGCTGGCCAGGGACGCCAATCTCGCCGCTGCGGGCTATCCGGTGCTGATCGTGCTCGAAGGGCATAAAGCCATGCCGGGCTTCGGCGCGATGCTGAACGACGCGCAAGTGGCGGCGGTGGTGAACTACGTGCGCACGAACTTCGGCAATGCCTATAGAGATGGGGTGACACAAGCCGACGTTGCCGCCGCGCGGCCGTGAGGGCGACGGAGCGCACCGGCAAGGCGGGACCGCTGCTCAGTCTCGGCGCGATTTGCCTTGCGGCCTTCGTGCTGCGGCTTCTGCCGATCCTGCTCGTGCCCAATCTGCATCAGCCCGACGAGCTGTTTCAGTCGGTCGAGGAGGCGCATCGGCTCGTTTACGGCACCGGCGTGGTGCCGTGGGAGTTCCAGTACGGCGCGCGCTCGTGGCTCCTACCCGGCGCGCTCGCCGGCGTGATGTGGCTCGCGCGGCTCGTTGGCGACGGCCCGGCCTTTTATCTGCCGGCGATCTTCGGCGTGCTGTCGCTGCTCTCCACATCGTGCGTCGTCGTCGCGTTTCTGTGGGGGCGGCGCTTCTACGGCATGGCGGGCGCGTTCATCGCCGCCTGGGCCATGGCGCTGTCGGTCGATGCGATCTATTTCGGCCCGCGCGCGGGGCAGGAGGAAATCGCCGCGCACATCCTGGTGCTGGCCACTTATCTCGCCGAGCCCGGATACCGGCCGCAATCGCGGCGGCGCCTCGTCGCGGCGGGGCTTCTGTTCGGGCTCGTCTTCGCGGTGCGCTTCCACCTTGCGCCGGCGCTCGCGCTCATCGTGCTGTGGACGAGTTGGGGCGCGCTGCGGGCGCGCTTCGTGCCGCTCGCCTTGGGCGCGCTCGCGGTGACGCTTCTCGCCGGCGCGCTCGACTGGGCGACCTGGGGCTTTCCCTTCGCGTCGATCTGGTACAATTTCGAATACAACATCCTTTATGGCGTCAATGCCTGGTACGGCGCGGCCGAATGGTCCGTCTATCCCGCGCTGCTGCTGTTCTGCTGGAGCGGCGGCGTCGCGGTGATCCTGTTCCTCGCCGCGCTCGGCTCCTATCGGCTGCCGATGCTCGGCGCGGCGGCGCTGCTGACCTTCGTCCAGTACGCGCTGCTGCCGCACAAGGAGTTCCGCCTGATCTATCCGGCGATCCTGCCGGCGGCGCTGCTCGCAGCACTCGGACTTGCGCGCGCGGCAACCTGGACCGAGCGGCAGTTGCGCGCGGGCGGCCATATTCCCGAACACGCTCTGCATGTCTCGGGCCTCGCTGCCGCTTTGTTCTGGCTCGTCTTCGCGTTGGGCGAGGCCTCGTCGCAGGGCTATCTCGAATTGTGGCGCCAGGACGAGGATGCGCTGCGCGCCTCGCTCGATGTCGCGTCATCGCCCGGCGTGTGCGGCGTGGCGCTCTATGGCTTCTACGGCGTCACCTGGGCGCGGGCGGGCGGATATTCCTATCTGCATCAGCCGGGACCGATCTACGCCCCGGAGAACGAGGCGGCGATCGCGCGCATGGCGCCCGGATTCAACATGCTGATCTATGAAGGCGCGCTGCCGCCGGTCGCGGGCTTCGTGACGCGCGCCTGTTTCGGCGGCGTGTGCGTTGCCCGGCGTCCGGGCCGGTGCGAGGCGATGCCAGGCCGGTTCGTCACCGACATCCCGCCCACGATCCAGGGGGTGAAACCGCTCGTGCCGCCCTAACGTCTCAGCCTTGCAAAAGCGGCGCGGTTTTCCTATCTAGGCGGCTAACCCTCACGCGGGGATGCGGCCTTCGAGGCGAAGGTCGCTCCGGTGTCGATCATTCGATGACCCCCGCGGCGGCATAACCGGAGAAAGGAACCACGTCCGTGGCAATGCCCAGCTTTACCATGCGCCAGCTCTTGGAAGCCGGCGTCCATTTCGGCCATCACACGCGCCGCTGGAACCCCGAGATGAAGCCGTTCATCTTCGGCGTCCGCAACGGCATCCACATCATCGACCTGGAGCAGACCGTGCCGCTCCTCCATCGCGCGCTCGAGGCGGTGCGCGACGTGGCGGCGGGCGGCGGGCGCGTGCTGTTCGTCGGCACCAAGCGCCAGGCGCAGGAGCCGGTCGCCGACGCGGCCAAGCGCTGCGGCCAGTATTTCGTCAATCACCGCTGGCTCGGCGGGATGCTGACCAATTTCAAGACCATCTCGCTGTCGATCAAGCGCCTGCGCGATATCGACGAGAACGTCAACCAGCCCGCCCCGGGTCTGACCAAGCGCGAGGTCCTGGGACTGACGCGCGACCGCGACAAGCTCGAGCGCGCGCTCGGCGGCATCAAGGAGATGGGCGGCCTGCCCGACATCCTCTTCGTCATCGACACGAACAAGGAGGCGATCGCGGTCCAGGAGGCGAACAAGCTCAAGATTCCGGTCGTGGCCGTGCTCGACAGCAATTCCTCGCCGGACGGGATCGATTACCCGATCCCCGGCAACGACGATGCGATGCGCGCCATCCATCTTTACTGCGAACTCGTCTCGGGCGCGGTGCTCGAGGGTCTGCAGGCCGAGCTGGCGGCCTCCGGCGCCGATATCGGCGCGCGCGCGGAGCCGCCGCGGGAGACCATGCCGGCGCCCGAGGAAGCGGCCGCCGAGGGCCGCCCCACCGCCTGAGCGTCTTATAAGGAGAGCACGATGGCCGAGATCACGGCTTCGCTCGTCAAGGAGCTGCGCGAGAAGACCGGCGCCGGCATGATGGATTGCAAGCGCGCGCTGAGCGAGACCGCGGGCGACGTCGAAGGCGCGGTCGACTGGCTGCGCAAGAAGGGCCTGGCGGCGGCCGCCAAGAAGGCGGGGCGGGTGGCGGCCGAGGGGCTCGTTGGCGTCGCCGTCGCCGGCACGGTGGGCGCTGTCGTCGAAGTGAACGCCGAGACCGATTTCGTCGCGCGCAACGACACGTTCCAGTCGTTCGTGCGCGCCATGGCCGAACTCGCGCGCGACAAGAGCGACGACGTCGAATCCCTGAAGGCGCTGACGATGGCGAGCGGGCGCAGCGTCGGCGACGAGCTCACCCACATGATCGCCACGATCGGCGAGAACATGGCGATCCGCCGCGCCAAGCGCTTCGCCATGAAGAACGGCGTGGTCGCCTCATATGTGCACAATGCGGTCGCCGTCAATCTCGGCCGGATCGGCGTTCTGGTGGCGCTCGAATCGGAGGGCGCCGCCGAGCGGGTGGCGACGCTCGGCAAGCAGCTGGCGATGCACGTCGCCGCCGCCAATCCGCAATTTCTCGACATCGCCTCGGTCGATCCCGAAGCCCTCGAGCGCGAGCGCGGCGTGCTGCGCGAGCAGGCGCGATCCTCCGGCAAAGCCGACCAGATCATCGACAAGATGGTCGAGGGGCGGCTCCGCAAGTATTACGAGGAGACCGTGCTGCTCGAGCAGATCTTCGTGGTGGACGGCGAAAGCCGCGTCGCCAGGGTGATCGAGGCCGCCGCCAAAGAGGCGGGCGCGCCGATCAGGGTCGCGGGCTTCGTGCGCTTCGCGCTCGGCGAGGGCATCGAGCGCGGCACCACCGATTTCGCCGCCGAGGTCGCGGCGCAGCTCAAGCACTGATTTTTCCGCTCCCCCGCCTGCGGGCGGAGAGGGCCTACACGCGGTTGGCCCGCCGCGTCCGGTTTGTTATATGATCCGGCCATGTCAGGCGACAGTCCCGCGAAATACCGCCGCGTCCTCCTGAAGCTCTCGGGCGAGGCGCTGATGGGCGACCAGACTTATGGGCTCGACCCCAAGATCGTCGGGCGCCTTGCCGGGGAAATCCAGACGGTCCACGCGATGGGGGTCGAGATCGCCATCGTGATCGGCGGCGGCAACATCTTTCGCGGCGTCGCCGGCGCCTCGGGCGGCATGGAGCGCGCCACCGCCGACTACATGGGCATGCTGGCGACCGTGATCAACGCGCTGGCGCTGCAAAGCGCGCTCGAGCGGCACGACGTGCCGACGCGCGTGCAATCGGCGATCAGCATGCAGTCGGTGTGCGAGCCCTATATCCGCCGGCGCGCCATCCGCCACATGGAGAAGGGCCGGGTCGTCATCTTCGCCGCCGGGACCGGCAATCCGTTCTTCTCGACCGACACCGCAGCGGCCTTGCGCGCCTCCGAGACGGAATGCAGCGCGCTCCTGAAGGCGACCAAGGTCGATGGCGTCTACAGCGCCGATCCCAACCGCGACCAGAGCGCCGTCCGGTACGACCGGCTCAACTATCTCGAGGTGCTGTCGCGCGACCTCAAGGTGATGGACGCGTCGGCGATCTCGCTGGCGCGCGAGAACCGCATTCCCATTCTGGTCTTCTCGATCCACGAGCACGGCGGGTTCGCCGATGTCGTCATGGGTCGCGGTCGATACACTTTGATCACCGAAGAGAGGACGTCATGAGCGAGGACCCGGTCGTTGCGGAGCTGAAGCGCCGCATGGACGGCGCGGTCGAAGTGCTGCGCAAGGAGTTCGCCGGACTGCGCACGGGGCGCGCTTCGGCCAGTCTTCTCGATCCTGTCATGGTCGAGGCCTACGGTAATGCGATGCCGCTGACCCAGGTCGGCACGATCAGCGTGCCCGAGCCGCGCCTCATCATCGTGCAGGTCTGGGACCGCGGCGTGACCAAGGCCGCCGACAAGGCGATCCGCGAGGCGGGATTGGGCCTCAACCCGCAGACCGAGGGCCAGACCATCCGCGTGCCGATTCCCGACCTCAACGAGGAGCGCCGGCGCGAGTTGACGCGCGTCGCCGCGAAATATGCCGAAGCCGCGCGCGTCTCGGTGCGCAACGTGCGGCGCGACGGACTCGACGGCTTGAAAAAGAAGGAAAAGGACGGGACCATCAGCCAGGATCATCACCGCAAGCTGCAGCACGACATCCAGACGCTCACCGACAACGTCATCAGGCACATCGACGACATGCTCGCGCAGAAGGACAAGGAGATCCTTCAGGTTTGAGTTCGATCATGCACAACGGCCCCGAATCGTCGCCGCCGCCGCGGCACGTCGCCATCATCATGGACGGAAACGGACGCTGGGCGAAATCGCGCGGCCTGCCGCGCATCGCGGGGCACCGCCGCGGCGCGGAAGCCGTGCGGCGCACCGTGAACGCGGCCGCCGAGCTCGGCATCCGCTATCTCACACTCTTCGGCTTCTCGTCGGAGAACTGGAAGCGGCCGCCCACGGAGATCCATGACCTGATGGGTCTGCTGCGCCACTATCTGCGCGGCGAGATCGCCGAGCTGCACCGCAAGGGCGTGCGCTTCCGCGTGATCGGCGACCGCGCGCGGCTTGCGCCCGATATCGTGACGCTCATCGACAACGCCGAAGGCCTGACCCGCGACAACGGCCGGATCGATCTGTCGGTCGCACTGTCCTATGGCGGGCGCGCCGAGATCGCGCTCGCGGCGCGGCGCATCGCCGAGGAGGTCAAGGCCGGGCGTCTTTCGAGCGAGCGGATCGACGAGGAATGTTTCGGCCGGTTCCTTCTGACCGACGGCATTCCCGATCCCGACCTCCTCATCCGCACCAGCGGCGAGCAGCGCATCAGCAATTTCCTGCTGTGGCAAAGCGCCTATGCCGAGCTCGTCTTCACCACCACGCTGTGGCCCGATTTCGACAAGGCCGATCTCGAGGACGCGCTGCGCGACTTTCACGGCCGCGAACGCCGCTACGGCGCCTCCGTTGGCTCGCGCTGAGCGGCGCGACGTTCCGCTGCGCGTGGCCTCGGCGGCAGTGCTCGTGCCGGCGGCGCTGGCCGCGATCTGGATGGACGGATACCTGTTCGCCGCGCTCGTGACCGCGGCCGCGGCGGCGATGGCCTGGGAATGGGCGACGCTCACACGGTGCCGGCGGGATGCGGCAGCGTTCATCGTGCTGTCGAGCGCGCTCGCCTGCATCGCGCTCGCGATGGGCGCGGCGCTGGCGGCGATCCTTATCGTCGGCGCCGGCGCGGGGCTGACCTGGCTCGTGGCGCGTCCGGCGCCGGCGGCGTGGGCCGCGCTCGGCGGAGCCGCCATCGCGCTGCCCTGCCTTGCCGTCCTGTGGCTTGCCGGCGAGGTTGGGCGGCTTGGCCTTTTGTGGCTTTTCCTCACCGTGTGGGCGACCGACACGGGGGCATTTCTCGCCGGCCGGTTGCTCGGCGGCCCGCGCCTTGCGCCCAGCCTCTCGCCGAACAAGACCTGGGCCGGCCTGGCCGGCGGCCTCGCCGCCGCGGCACTCGTGGGCTGGGCCTATGTGCGCCTTTCCGGCGGGGCTCCCGCGCTCGTTCCGGCAAGCATCGCCTTGAGCGTCGCCGCACAACTGGGCGACCTTGCGGAATCGGCGGCCAAGCGCCGGTTCGGCGTCAAGGATTCGGGCCATCTCATTCCCGGCCATGGCGGGCTCCTCGACCGGCTCGACGGCATGCTCGGCGCGAGCGCGCTGGCGTGGCTCGTCGCGTTCTCGACCGGGGCCGGGCCGCTCCTCTGGCGCGGGTTCTAAGCGCTGCCCGGATCAACTATTTTTCACGGTGCGGCCGGCGGTTTCCTGCTATTGTCGCGGCGGTCTTTCCGGCGGATCCTTGTCCATGGGTTTTTTGACTGACGGCCTCGGCTACATCGTTCCCTTCCTCGTCGTCCTCACGGTCCTGGTGTTCGTGCACGAGCTGGGGCATTACCTCGTCGCGCGCATGAACGGCGTGCGGATCGAGGTGTTCTCGATCGGCTTCGGGCCGGAGCTGTTCGGCTGGTACGACCGCGCCGGCACGCGCTGGAAGTGCAGCGCTATTCCGCTGGGCGGCTACGTGAAGATGTTCGGCGACGCCGATCCGATGTCGATGCCGGGCGAGGGACTTCCGGCGATGACGGCGGCCGAGCGCGAGGTCTCGTTCCATCACAAGCGGCTCACGCAGCGCACCGCGGTCGTGGCCGCGGGGCCCATTGCGAATTTCGTCTTCGCGCTCGTGGTGCTGTCGGTGCTGTTCGCGACCGTGGGCCAGCCCTTCACGCCGGCCGATGTCGGGCGCGTCCAGCCGGGCAGCGCAGCCGAGGCCGCCGGGATCAAGGCCGGCGACGTCATCGCCAGGATCGACGGCGAGACCATCGCCCGCTTCGAGGACGTGCAGCGCCTGGTGCGGCTCAATACCGGCACGGCCATGACGATGGTGCTGCATCGCGACGGCGCGGACGTCACGATCGCCGTGACGCCGCGCGTGACGATGCTCACCGACCGCTTCGGCAACGAGCACAAGCTCGGGCTGCTCGGCATCGAGCGCAGCGGCGTCAATTACGTCCGGCGCGATCCCGCGACCGCCGTGTGGCAGGCGACCAAGGAAACCTCGGGCCTCGTCTCGGGAACGCTCGAGGCGGTCTGGCAGATCGTGATCGGCGTGCGCAACACCGACGAGCTCGGCGGTCCGGTGCGGATCGCGCAGATGTCGGGCGAGGTGTGGCAGGGCGGCGTCGTCGCGCTGTTGTGGTTCATGGCGGTGCTTTCGGTCAATCTCGGTCTCATCAATCTGTTCCCGATCCCGGTGCTTGACGGTGGGCACCTGCTGTTTTACGCGGCCGAGGCGATCCGCGGCCGGCCGCTCGGCCACCGCGCGCAGGAATACGGCTTCCGTGTGGGGCTTGCGCTGGTGCTGACGCTCATGGTTTTCGCGACCTGGAACGACCTGGTTCACTTGCGGATCGTGGAGTTCATCAAGGGTCTCATCACCTGACGCTTCGCGTCGGCCGCGGCGTCTTTCGTGTGTCCGGGGGGAGAGTTTTGCGCATTTTTGCCCGGGTGGCGGCCAGCTTGGCTCTGGCGCTCGCCTTGCTGTCCTTCCATCTGCTGTTCGGCTCGGCCCAGGCGCAGGTCCCGTCGGGCGGAACCATCGAGGAAATCCGCATCGAGGGCACGCAGCGCGTCGAGCCCGAGACGGTGCGCTCCTATCTCCTCGTGCAGCCGGGCGACAAATTCGATTCCGACCGCGTCGACCAGTCGCTGAAGGCGCTGTTCGCGACCGGGCTCTTCACCGACGTGACCTTGCGGCGCGAGGGTGATGCGCTGATCGTCCGCGTCGTCGAGAATCCGGTCATCAACCGCATCGCGTTCGAGGGCAACCATCGCCTCTCGGACAAGAGCCTGACCGACGAGATCCAGCTGCGCCCGCGCGCCGTCTATACGCGCGAGAAGGTGCAGAGCGACGTGAAGCGCGTTCTCGACCTGTACCGGCGCAACAGCCACTTTGCCGCCACCGTCGATCCCAAGGTCATTCCGCTCGAGCAGAACCGCGTCGATCTCGTGTTCGAGATCGACGAGGGCCCGCTCACCGGGATCGCGGGCATCAATTTCGTCGGCAACCACCAATTCGACGCGGGCCGCCTGCGCGAGGTGATTCAGACCAAGGAGTTGCGCTGGTACCGCTTCCTGAGCTCGGACGACGTTTACGATCCCGACCGGCTGACCTATGACCGCGACCTGCTGCGCAAGTTCTATCTGTCCGAGGGGTATGCCGATTTCCGCCTGGTCTCGGCCGTGGCCGAGCTCGCCCCGGCGCGCGACGGCTTCATCATCACCTTCACCATCGATGAAGGCGAGCGCTATCACTTCGGAGCGATCGACATCAGCAACGAGCTGCCGGCGATCGACCCCGCGACCCTGAAGCCGCAGCTCAAGACGCAAGAGGGCGACTGGTACAACGCCGACGCGATCGAGGCGTCGATCACGGCGCTCACCGACACGCTCGGCAATTTAGGGTATGCCTTCGTCGACATTCAGCCGCAGGTGCGGCGCGATGTTGACAAGCGGACGATCGACGTCAAGTACACCATCAAGGAGGGACCGCGCGTCTATGTCGAGCGCATCGACATCAGCGGCAACCTGCGCACGCGCGACGACGTGATCCGGCGCGAGTTCCGGCTGGTCGAGGGCGATGCGTTCAACGCCTCGAAGCTGCACCGCTCCGAGCAGGAGATCAAGAATCTCGACTTCTTCTCGAAGGTGAACATCACCAACGTGCCGGGCAGCGCGCCCGACAAGACGGTCATCAACGCGGAAGTGCAGGAGAAATCCACCGGCGAGTTCTCGGTCGGCATCGGCTTCTCCACGACCGACGGACCGCTCGCCGATATCGGCATTCACGAGCGCAATCTCCTGGGCCGCGGCCAGGATCTGCGGCTCGACACGGTGGTGGCGTTGCGCGACGAGCAGATCGATCTGAGCTTCACCGAGCCTTATTTCCTCGATCGCAGGATCGCGGCCGGATTCGATGTCTTCGCCGACAACCGCGACAATACCAGCTTTGCCGGATTCAGCCAGTTCACCGTGGGCACCACGCTGCGCGCGGGCTACCAGATCACCGAGCCGCTGCGCCAGACGCTGACCTACACGCTCAGGCAGGACCGCATCTACAACATCTCCTCGACCACGTCGCCGTTCATCGCCCAGCAGGCGGGCACGCGCAATACGTCGGACGTGGGCCAGACCATTCTCTTCGACATGCGCGACAACCGCCAGGACCCGACGTCCGGCTATTTCTACTCGGTCAGCAGCGACGCCGCGGGACTCGGCGGCGACGTGGCGTTCGTCCGGGTCGGCCTCACCGGCGGCGTGTTCTATCCGATCACCCCCGAATACGTCCTCTCGTTCAACGGCCAGGGAGGAGACATCCGCGGCCTTAACCAGGACGTGCGCATCGAGGACCGCTTCTTCGTCGGCGGCGACAATCTGCGCGGCTTTCAGACCGGCGGCATCGGCCCGCGCGACGCCGTAACGAGCGACGCGCTCGGCGGCGAGACTTTCTACACGGGCTCGTTCGCGATGTCGTATCCGCTGGGATTGCCGCAGGAGCTTGGCATCACGGGTCGCGTGTTCAGCGATTTCGGCTCCCTCTTCGCGGTCCACCCGACCGGTCCCACCGTTCTCGACTCCCATACGGTCCGGGTCTCGGCGGGAACCGGAATTTCGTGGAAATCGCCGCTCGGACCGATCAAAGTGGATCTGGGATTTCCCGTTATTCGCAAGAGCTATGACCGGTCGGAGCTGTTCCACGTGAGTTTCGGCACGAGGTTCTAGATGCGGTATTGGGCGGCGCTTGCCTGCGCTTCGACGCTGATCGCGCTCGTCGTCGCGGCGCCGGCCCCGGCGCGGGCGCAGCAGGGCTTGCCGCAGCCCGCCGTGGTCGTCGTCGACATGACGCAGATCATGCGCGAGTTGAAGGCCGCGAAGGACATCCAGGCCCAGGTCCAGAAGGAGATGGACTCCTACAGCAAGGAGGTCTCGCTCAAGGAGAACGATCTCAAGGTCCTGCGCGACGAGCTCGAGCGGCAGCGCACGGTGCTGGCGCCCGAGGTGTTCAGCGCACGCTCGCAGGATTATCAGCAGCGCTATGCCGCGCTCGACCGCGAGGTCCAGGTGAAGCGGCAGGAAATGCAGCAGAGCTACAGCGACGCGATGACCAAGGTCGAAGGCGCCGCCCTGCAGATCGTCGCCGACGTCGCCAAGGAGCGCAAGGCGAACATGGTGGTGGCGAAGGCGGCGCTTCTTTACATGGACGACGGCCTCGACGTCACCGCCGAGGTGACGCGGCGGCTCGACGAGAAGGTCCCGACCATGGCCGTCAATCGGCCGGCGCCCGGCGATGCAGCGCCGCAGGCGAAGGCGAAGCCCAGCCAGTCGTCGAAGTAATGGCCGATCCGCGCTTCTTCAATGTTGCGGGACCCTTCACCGTCGCCGAGCTTGGAGCGCGGACCGGCGCGAAGATCGCCGGCGCCGGCGACGGCGCGCTCCTCCTCAAGGACGTGGCGCCGCTCGACAGCGCCGGGCCCGAACATCTGACCTTTCTCGACAACGCCAAATATGTCGATGCGCTGCGCCGCACGCGGGCGGGCGCGGCGTTCGTGCATCCCGATCGCGCGGGCGAGGCGCCGCCGGGCCTGACGCTGCTCGTGACGCCCGCGCCCTACCGCGCCTATGCCGTGGCGGCGCAGGCCTTCTATCCCGAGCCGCTGCCCGTGCCCGGCATCGCGCCAAGCGCGGTCGTCGATCCGAGCGCGCGCATCGGCGAGGGCTGCGCCGTCGAGCCCAACGCCGTCATCGGCGCGCGCGCGGAATTGGGCCGCGCCTGCCTCATCGGCGCCAACGCGGTGATCGGGCCGGGCGTCGTGCTCGGCGACGAGGTGCGGGTCGGCGCCAATGCGAGCCTCAGCCATTGCCTCGTCGGCAGCCGGGTGCGGATCTATCCGGGGGTGCGCATCGGCCAGGACGGGTTCGGCTTCGCGCCCGAAGGCGCGCGTCCCATCAAGGTGCCGCAGCTCGGCCGGGTCATCGTCGGCGACGATGTCGAGGTCGGCGCCAACACCACGGTCGACCGCGGCGCCGGGCCCGACACCGTGATCGGCGCCGGCACCATGATTGATAATCTCGTGCAAATCGGGCACAACGTGCAGATCGGGCGCGGTTGCGTGCTGGTGGCCCAGATGGGCATTTCCGGAAGCACCCGGCTTGGCGATTCCGTCATGGTCGGCGGGCAGGTCGGCATCACCGGGCACCTGACGATCGGCAGCGGCGCGCGCATCGCGGGGCAGAGCGGCGTCATGCGCGACGTGGCGCCCAACGAGACCGTGATGGGCTCGCCTGCCGTTCCCATTCGCGAGCACCATCGCCAGGCGCTGTTGCTGCGACGCCTGGCAGCCAAAAAAGGCGACTAGGATGGAAGCGACGAGCACGCAAGAGATCACGAGCGAGATCGACATCCTGCGCATCATGCAGTTGATCCCGCACCGCTATCCCTTCCTCATGATCGATCGCGTCGTGGACATAGCGCGCGGCGCGGCCGCGACCGGGATCAAGAACGTCTCGATCAACGAATTCTTCTTCCAGGGCCATTTCCCGCAGCGCCCGGTCATGCCGGGCGTGCTCATCATCGAGGCGATGGCGCAGACAGCGGCCGTGCTGGTGGTGCACACGCTCGGACCCGAAGCCGAAGGCAAGCTCGTCTATTTCATGAGCGTCGACAGCGCCCGCTTCCGCCGCCCGGTTGTGCCGGGCGACCAGCTCGCCGTCCGCGTCGTGAAAAAACACAGCCGCGGCAACGTGTGGAAATTCGAAGGCGAGGCACTCGTTGACGGCAAGCTCATGGCGGAGGCGACCTTCGCCGCGATGATCATGGATAGTTGAGTTTCCCCTGATGCCCGAAATCCATCCCTCGGCCGTCGTCGAGCCGGGCGCGCGCGTCGCCGACACGGCCAAGATCGGACCGTTCTGCCATGTCGGGCAGCATGTCGAGCTGGGCGACGGCGTCGAGCTTCTGTCGCACGTCGTCGTCGCCGGGCGCACCGCGATCGGCGACGGCACGCGCATATTCCCGTTCGCCTCGATCGGGCACCAGCCGCAGGATTTGAAATATCGCGGCGAGGCGTCGCAGCTCGTCATCGGCCGCCGCAACGTGATCCGCGAGCACGTCACCATGAATCCCGGCACCGAGGGCGGCGGCATGGTCACGCGCATCGGCGACGGCTGCCTGTTCATGGTCGGCGTCCATGTCGCGCACGATTGCCAGCTCGGCGACAACGTCATCATGGCGAACAACGCGACGCTCGCGGGCCACGTCGCGATCGGCGACGGCGCCGTGTTCGGCGGCCTCTCGGCGGTGCATCAGTTCGTCCGCATCGGGCGGCACGCCATGGTCGGCGGCGTCACCGGCGTCGAGCGCGACGTCATCCCGTTCGGCTCCGTCCTGGGCGACCGGGCGCGGCTCCAGGGCCTCAACATCATCGGCATGCAGCGCCACGGTTTTTCGCGCGACGAGATCCAGGCGGCGCGCACCGCCTATCAGATGCTTTTCCTGGGCGACAACGCGGGCACCTTCGCCGAGCGCGTGGCCGAGGTGGCGAAGCGCTTTCCCGACGTGCGCACCGTGCGCGAGGTTCTGGATTTCATCGCCGTCGATTCCCCGCGCGGCCTCACCCAGCCGAAGCCCAATGGCGGCTAGGCTCGGCGTCGTCGCCGGCGGCGGCGAGCTGCCGCTGCGCGTCATCGAAGCCGCCCGCGCGCTGTCCCGTCCGCTCTTCGTGCTGGCGCTCGAAGGCATCGCCGATCACGCCGTCGTCGCCGGCGCGCCGCACGCGTGGGTGCGGCTCGGTGCGGCGGGCGAGGGGTTTCGCCTGCTGCGCGAGGCCGGGGTCGAGGAAGTGGTGCTGGCCGGCGCGGTGCAGCGGCCGACGCTCGCCTCGCTCCGCCCCGACTGGCGCGCGGCCAAATTCTATGCCCGCGTCGGCCTCCGCGCGCTCGGCGATGACGGGCTGCTGCGCGCGGTGATCGCCGAGTTCGAGAGCGAGGGATTCCGTGTCGTCAGCGTCGAAAGTCTCATCGGACATACGCTGGCGCCCGAAGGCGCCATCGGCGCGCGCGCGCCGGCGCCCGAGGACCAATCCGACATCGCGCGCGGCATCGAGGCGGCGCGCGAGCTGGGGCGGCTCGATATCGGCCAGGCCGTCGTGGTGCAGCAGGGCATCGTGCTGGGCGTCGAGGCGAGCGAAGGCACCGATGCGCTCATCGCCCGCTGTGGCGCGCTGATGCGCGAAGGCAAGGGCGGCGTGCTGGTCAAGATCGCGAAGCCGGGCCAGGACCGGCGCGCCGACCTGCCGTCGATCGGCCGGCGCACGGTCGAGATGGCGGCGGACGCAGGCCTTGCGGGGATCGCGGTCGAGGCCGGCTCGACGTTGCTGTTCGACCGCGCCGCGATCGCAGCCTGCGCGGACGAGCGCGGCCTCTTCGTCGCCGGCATTCGCGTGCCGTGAGCGAAGGGCCGCTCATCTACATCATCGCCGGCGAGCCTTCGGGCGATTTCTTGGGCGGCCGCCTCATGGCGGCGCTCAAGGAGCGCACGGGCGGCCGCGTGCGCTTTGCCGGGATCGGCGGCGCGGCGATGGCGGCCGAAGGCCTCGCGAGCCGCGTGCCGATCGGCGATCTCGCGATCATGGGCGTGGCCGAAGTCATTCCGCGCGCGGCCAGGATTTTTCGCCACGTGCGCGAGACCGTGGCCGATGTCCTTGCCAAGAATCCCGACGCGGTGGTGACGATCGACAGTTCGGGCTTCACCTGGCGCGTGGCGCATGGTTTGCGCCGGCGCGGCGCGCACTTGCCGCTCATCCATTACGTCGCGCCCATGGTGTGGGCGTGGCGTGCCGGCCGCGCGCGGCGCATGGTGCGCTGGTACGATCACCTGATGGCGCTCCTGCCGTTCGAGCCGCCCTATTTCGAGGCGGTCGGCCTCACGTGCCATTGCGTCGGCCACCCCGTCGTGGAAAGCGGCGCCGACCGCGGCGGCGGACCTGGGTTTCGCCGCCGCCATCACATCGCACCGGAGACGAAGCTGCTCGTCCTCCTGCCCGGCAGCCGGGCCGGCGAGGTGAGCCGCCTCCTGCCGATCTTTGCGCGAACGGTCGAGTTAATGGCGGCGCATTATCCGGCGCTGGTCGTGGCGCTGCCAACGACCGAGAATGTGGCTGCCGAGGTGCGCGAAGGGATCAGGGCGTTTCGCGTGCCGGTCATCGTGCTCCCCGGCGGCGCCGAGAAATACGATGCGTTCGCGGCCGGCGACGCGGCGCTTGCGGCATCGGGGACGGTGGCGCTCGAGCTTGCCATGGCCAAAATCCCGACCGTCGTCGCCTACCGCATAAGCGCCCTCACGCATGCGCTGGTGCGGCACGTCGTCAAAGTGAAATACGCGAACCTCGTCAATCTCGTGCTCGACCGGCCGGCGGTGCCGGAACTGCTGCAGGACGAGTGCACGCCGGAGAAACTTGGCGCCGCGCTGACGCGGCTCATCGACGACCCCGATGCCCGCGCAGCCCAGGCGGCATCTTGCGAAGCGGCGCTCCATGCGCTCGGATACGGGTCGGTCTCGCCGAGCCTCAGGGCGGCGGACGACGTGCTTGCCGTGATCGCGGCCCACGTGCCGCGAAAGGAGTGACGATGGCGACGCAATCAAACTTCCGATTTCTCCACACCATGCTGCGCGTGTTCGATCTCGAAAAATCGATCGACTTCTACACGCGCCTCATGGGCATGAAGCTGTTGCGCAAGCGCGAATTGCCGGAGGGCCGCTATACGCTCGCCTTCGTCGGCTACGACGACGAAGCCGCCGGCACGGTGCTGGAGTTGACATACAACTGGGATCAGAAGGAGCCCTATACCCTCGGCGCCGCGTTCGGCCACCTCGCCGTCGGCGTGCCGGATCTCTACGGCACGTGCGAGAGCCTCAAGAAAGAGGGCGTCAAGATTCCGCGCCCGCCCGGCCCCTTGAAATTCGGCACGACGCACATCGCCTTCGTCGAGGACCCGGACGGCTACAAGATCGAGCTCATCCAGCGGGCGTAATCACCCCCGCTTTTCGATCGCGACGTAGGGGCGGCGGGCGGCGCCGGTGTAAAGCTGGCGCGGCCGGCCGATCTTGGGGTCCTCGATCATCTCGTTCCATTGCGCGACCCACCCGACCGTGCGGGCGATCGCGAACAGCACGGTGAACATCGAGGTCGGGAAGCCCATCGCCTTCAGGATGATGCCCGAATAGAAATCGACGTTCGGGTAGAGCTTGCGCTCGATGAAATAATCGTCCTGCAGCGCGATGCGCTCGAGCTCCATGGCGAGATCGAGGAGCGGCTCGTCGCGCACGCCGAGCTCGTCCAGCACCTCGTGGCACGAGCGCCGCAGCACCGCCGCGCGTGGGTCGTAATTCTTGTACACGCGGTGGCCGAAGCCCATGAGCATGAACGATGTCCTTGGGATCGCTGCGCGCGTTTGACGAACTCGGGGACGCGGTCCTTGCTGCCGATCTGGTTCAGCATCTTCAGCACCGCCTCGTTGGCGCCGCCATGCGCCGGGCCCCACAGCGAGGCGATGCCGGCGGCGATGCAGGCGAACGGATTGGCGCCCGAGGAGCCGGCGAGCCGCACCGTCGAGGTCGAGGCGTTCTGCTCGTGGTCCATGTGCAGAATGAAGATGCGGTCCATGGCGCGCGCCAGAACCGGGTTCACCTGGTAGGGCTCGCACGGCACGGCGTAGGTCATGTGCAGGAAATTCTCGGCGTAGCTGAGGTCGTTCTTCGGATACATGAACGGCTGGCCGATCGAGTATTTGAACGCCATGGCGGCGATCGTCGGCATCTTGGCGATGAGCCGGTACGACGCGACCATGCGCTGATGCGGGTCGGAGATGTCGGTCGAATCGTGATAGAAGGCCGAGAGCGCGCCGACCACGCCGCACAGCACCGCCATCGGGTGCGCATCGCGCCGGAAGCCGCGAAAGAAGGCCGCGATCTGCTCGTGCACCATGGTGTGGAGCGTGATGTCGCGCGAGAATTTGGTCTTCTCGGCCGCGGTCGGCAGCTCGCCGAACAGCAGGAGATACGCCACCTCCATGAAGTCGCTGTGCTCGGCCAGCTCCTCGATCGGATATCCCCGATAGAGCAGCACGCCCTCGTCGCCGTCGATATAGGTGATCTTCGATTCGCAGCTTCCCGTGGCGGTGTAGCCGGGATCGAAGGTGAACACGCCGAGGTCGTTGTAGAGTTTTCGGATGTCCATCACCTTGGGGCCGATCGTGCCCGAAAGGAGCGGGAGCTCGGTCGTCTGGCCGGTGGCATTGTCGGTGAGCGTCACCGTCTCGCGCGGCTCGTTCGACTTGGCTGTGGGCTTCGCGTCGCTCTTGGTGGCCATCGGTCCGCATCCCCCGGGGCGATGTTGCGCTGCAATAGAAGCAAGATATGTCGGCGACGCGGAATTGTAAAATGGTCCGCTAGCCTCCCGCCGCGTCGGCGATCCGGGCCAGGGTTTCGGCCCGGCCAAGGGCTTCCATGACCTCGAAAATGCCGGGCGACGCGGTCGATCCGGCGAGCGCCGCCCGCAAGGGCTGGGCCACGTCGCCGAGTTTTGCGCCCGCGCCCTCGGCAAAGCGGCGCACAACTTCCTCGAGATCCTTCCCCTGCCACGGCGCCGCGGCGAGCAGGGGGGCAAGCGCCTTGAGCCGCGCCCGGGCGGCTTCGTCGAGGAGAGCCCGGGCCTTGTCGTCGAGCGGGATGGGCCGGGGTGCGACATAGAATTGCGCGCGGTCGGCGAGATCCTGCAGCGTCTTCGCGCGCGGTTTCAGGCCCGGCATGGCAAGGAGGAGGCGCTGGCGCGCCTCGTCCGCGAGCGCGCGGCCGAGCCGCCGCTCCAGGATGGGCGCCACCAGGTCCACGAGCCGTCCGTCCGATGCGGCGCGGATGTAATGGCCGTTGACGCTCGCGAGCTTTAAAAAATCGAACCGCGCCGGCGAACGCCCGATCGCGTCGAGATCGAACCAGCGGACCGCGTCCGCGGTCGAAATGATCTCGTCGTCGCCGTGGCTCCAGCCGAGCCGCAGCAGATAGTTCCTGAGCGCTTCCGGCAGGTAGCCCATCTCGCGATAGGCATCGACGCCCAAGGCGCCGTGGCGCTTCGACAGCTTCGCCCCGTCCGGCCCGTGGATGAGCGGCACGTGCGCGAATTCCGGCGTGTCCCAGCCGAGCGCGCGATAGATCTGCGTCTGGCGGAAGGCGTTGGTGAAATGGTCGTCGCCGCGGATGACATGGGTGATCGCCATGTCATGGTCGTCCACCACGACGGAAAGATTGTAGGTGGGCGTGCCGTCGGCGCGCAGGATGATGAGGTCGTCGAGCTGCTGGTTCGCGACCGTGACGGTGCCCTGCACGTGGTCGGCGATGACGGTCTCGCCGTCGCGCGGCGCCTTGAGGCGGATGGCCGGTGCGCGGCCTTTGGGCGCGTCCTTCGCATCGAGTTCGCGGCAGTGCCCGTCATAGAGCGCGGTGCGGCCCTCGGCGCGCGCCCGCTCGCGCATCGCTTCGAGCTCGGCCGCGCTGCAATAGCAGCGATAGGCATGGCCCGCGGCAACGAGCGCCGCGACTGCCTCGGCATGGCGCGCCAATCGCGCCGATTGGAACACGACCTCGCCGTCCCAGTCGAGCTCGAGCCATGAGAGCCCGTCGATGATCGCGTCGACAGCATCTTGCGTCGAGCGCGCGCGGTCGGTGTCCTCGATGCGCAAGCGGAACGTGCCGCCCAAATGGCGCGCGTAGAGCCAGTTGAACAGCGCGGTGCGCGCGCCGCCGATATGCAGAAACCCGGTGGGGGAGGGCGCGAACCGCACGACGACGCTCATGGCGCGCGATGTAGCGCAGATTCCAGCTTGCGTCATGGCCGGGCTTTCTTCCGGCGATCCACGCTTTGCCGAACACGCGGATGCGCGGGACAAGCCCGCGCATGACGGCAAAGCGGGTGGCGCTCTATACTTCCGCGATGGCATCGGCCGAGCCGGATGTCGCAGAGGGCGTGCCGCCTGCTTCGGGCGCGGGCGGAGCCGCGGCCGTGCGCTGGGTGGCAGAGGCCATGGCCGCGCAGCGCGAGCGCTGGCCGCTGTGGCTGCCGGTGTTTTTAGGCGCCGGGATCGGCCTTTATTTCTGGCTGCCGGTAGAACCTCCCGCGTGGCTTGGGCCCGCAAGTTCGGCGCTTGCCGCGACGCTCGCCGCACGGGCTTGGCGGCGCGGGCGCGGGCTGTTCGCGGCGGCCGCATCGCTGGCGCTGGCGCTCGGATTCGCGGCGGCGCAGATGCAGTCGGGCCTCGCCGCGGCGCCGGTGCTGCGAGCGCGGCTCGGTCCGGTCACGATCGAGGGCAGGCTCGAGGCGGTCGATCCCTTGCCGGAAGGCGCGCGCCTCGTGATCGGGCGGCTTACGATCGACCGGCTCGATCCAAGTTCGACGCCGGCGCGCATCCGGGTGCGGCTTCGCCACGGCGACGATGCGGCGATTCCGGGCGCATGGCTCCGGCTCAAGGCGGTGCTGATGCCGCCGCCGGCGCCCGCCACGCCCGGCGCCTTCGATTTCGAGCGCCGTGCCTGGTTCGACCGTCTGGGCGCGGTCGGCTACGCGCTGGGATCGCCGCACTGGGTAGCATCGCCCGAGGGCGAAGGCGCCGCGTCGTGGCGCGTGGCGCTTCAGGCGCTGCGCGCGCACGTGACGGCGCGTATCCGCAGCGCGCTCCCGGACGAGCGCGGCGCCATTGCCGCCGCGCTCATCGCCGGCGACACGCACGCGATTGCGCCGGCCGACGCCGACGCGTTCCGCAATGCCGGCCTCGCGCATATCCTGGTGATCGCGGGGCTCCACATGGGCATGGTGCCACATTAGCCGTTTTCCCCCATATTTGGCGGTATTCCGCCATTGACGTGGGGAACAATCGAGGGCATATACTTGGGTATGAAAAGATATGCCCTCGACCATCTAGAGCTTCGCGGCCACTCATATCATGCGCGGCTGAACGTCCCCCGCGACGTACAATCGGCACTGAAAACGAGCCAGGGTAAGCCGCGTAAGCGCTTCCGCGTCGCGCTCGACACCAGGGACTACGACGTTGCCAAGCGGCGAGCGGCCGAATGGGTGGCGCGATGGCAGCCGCTCATAGACGCGGCTCGCGGCAATACCAGCAAAACGGATGATGCCGCCTACTGGGCCAAGGCACTCCGCACGGCAGACGATGCGGCCATACCCCGGAGCGCCGGGCATCGCTTCAATCCGAACGAGCCCCGGACGATGCGAGAGGCCGTCATGGAGCAGATCAGCGACCGCGCCGACGCCATAGGCTACGAGACGAACGAGACCGGAAGGCCGCCGAGCGCGAGCCCCGAGGCGCAAGCGTTCTATGCCGAGGCCACCGGCTTGACCGTCGCGCCAGCCAAGACCAACGCGCACCTTGAGAAGTACCTTGACACCAAGGCCGGGCGGCAAGGAGCGAAAAGCATCCGCATGGATCGTATCGCCATCCGCGACTTCGCTGCCGCGTTCCCGACCATCGACGCCGTAACGCCCAAGGCGCTGCAACTATGGATCGACGCGGAAGCGCAGAAGAAGACCGTAGCGACCATCAACCGCGCCCTATCGGTCGTGCGGCGCTACTGGACATACCTCACCAGCGTTGAGGCCGTGGCGGACGGGAACGATCCATTAAGGAAGCTCATTGTGCCGAAGAAGGACAAGGGCGCGAAGCAGGAACGCCAGCCGTTCGAGCCTGCCGAAATCGTGCGCTTGCTGAAGGCGGCCACTGCCAAGGGAGACGACGATCTTGCCGACCTGATACGGCTCGGAATGTACACAGGGTGCAGGCTTGAGGAATTGGCGAGCTTGAAGGTGGAGCACGTAGGCGAAAACAGCTTCACCGTGAGAGAGGCAAATGAATTGCTAGGGGCCAAGAGCAAGGCCGGCTTGCGCGAAGTGCCGATCCATAGCGCGCTCGCGCAGACGATGGCGCGGTTGATTGATGGCCGTAAGAAGGGCTACGTCCTGGCAGGGTTGAAGGTCAACGAGGAAGGTGATCGCGGCAGAACCATAGGCAGCCGGTTCGGCGAGCTTAAGAAGGCGCAGGGCTTCGGACCCGACAAGGTATTCCATTCGATCCGCAAGACGGTCGCGCTGCAAATGCTCAAGCACCCTACCGCGCCCGTGCCCGAGTTTATTGTGAATGAAATCCTAGGATGGGAAAACAAGGGCATGGCGCACCATTACGCAAGCTCGACCTCAACCCTCGCCGTCAAGGCCGAGGCGCTAGCGAAGGTGACTTACCCCGAGTAAGGCTCGCGGCGCCTAAGACAGACCAGCCGGCGGCCGCTTTAGGCGCTTGAGCATTCCATTGGGCCGCACGCGATAGATGGCCAGCGGCTCACCCTTCACGCGAAGCACTGCATACTTCAAGCCGGCGAGCGTCACCACCGATGACGTTTCATCCGGCAGCGTCACCGCCCGGCCCTTGAGGTAGGCCAGTATCGCGCGGCGCAATGGGTCCGATCAGCTTCACCGCCGGAAGGATAGCCGCTCGCCGCCGCCGCCCTGAAGCCCTCAATCTGCCCTTGGCCACAATGCGGTTGCTCACCATACGGTTGACCACTATCATGGTAGCAGTCAGGGGAGAAGATCACCATGCCCAAGCCGATCATCGCCGCCGTTAATTGCTGGCCAATGCGCTCCTGCATCTTGCTCATAGGCGGCGCTTCAGTTTCGACATGGGGCGCCGTGCTCTACATGGTCGCGGGCTATGGCTTTACCGCCGACGCCATAGCGCGAGCCGTTGCGAGCACCGTCCTACTAGTCTTCGGCCTCGCGATCATGCCGGTAATTCTCATCGCGCTTGTGTCGCATCTTGGGAAGGCCCTGCCACTCATCGCGTTGGCCATGCTCTTGTTCACTGGCGCGGCGTTGGCTGCCGGGTTCACCACCGATGGCCCGCTTCCCGACTGCATCCCCGTCGCAGGGAACAACTACAAATGTCCCGAGACGCCAGAGCAGGCGCAGGCGCGACAGAAGGCCCTACAGCAAGACATCGCCCAAAGGGTATTTATGGCTAAGCTGCGAAGTGATATGCGACGCACTCAGCCGGCACTAGCGGCGCAGCTAGATATTCTCGACGCGTTGCAGCAGCTTCACCAAGACAACCTCGACGCAGCGAAGAAAGGGAACTGACATGTACACCGATGGCGAGATATCCACTCAAAGCGCAGCAATTCAATCCGCTTCGGGATGCCAACCCAGCCGGACGCGCGAAGTTTTTGCAATCCGTTAGGCTCGAAATCTCGACCCTCTTGCCCGAGACCGAAGAAGTCGGCCAAACCTTCGACCCAAAGTGGGTAGAAGAATTTATGGCCATTTGGAAAACCGCCGACAGGGCCAGCAAGCTAGAGGTTACTCGCCGCATCGACATGACCGACGAAGAGCGCAAAATAATGCTCGACGCAATCGAGCGAGAGCACCCGGAGAAATAGGCGCCTTCCCCCAGGCCATCCCATAGGCGCACCTACGCGCCTTAGCCCGTCGCGGTCTTTCCCCCAGGATCGCGGCGGGCTTTTTTTGCCCTTGGTACCACGCGATAGGAGCCTTCGGAAATCGTGGGAGCCCTTTTCAATTTTTGGATTTGCTCGGGAGGGGGCCGGGGACTTAGGCGGTAGGCGAAATTTTCGACCGGGCGTACGCCCCCGAACCGCGTTTTGCGCGAGCCTGCGTTTCGCAAAACAACCCCGGCCCCGTTCATCGTGATCGGTCGCGGCGACGGCGCAGCGAGGGAGGGTCGCAGCGATTGCGCTTGAATGGCAGTCGCGAAGGGCGTATGTTCCTCATTCTTGAGAATGGAGAACACGCCATGACCCGAGCCGTTGCGTACATGAGAACGTCAAGCGCAACCAATGTCGGCGGCGACAGTGCCGAGCGGCAGCGCTTGGCCATCAATGCCTATGCCGAGGCTCAGGGCTTCGCCGTGGAGCGCGAGTTTTACGACGCAGCCGTGAGTGGCGCCGATCACATTGACGCACGGGCGGGCTTCGCTGCGCTTCTCCAATGGTGCGCCGAGGCTGGCGTGCGGACCATCATTGTCGAGAACGCTAGCCGCTTCAGCCGCGACCTAATCGTGCAAGAGACCGGCCATGCAATGCTGAAGCGTCAGGGCTTCGCGCTCATTGCCGCTGATGATCCCGACGCCTTCACCGCCGACACGCCAACCGCAACGCTCATTCGCCAGATACTCGGCGCCGTGGCGCAATTCGAGAAGGCCGCGCTTGTCGCGAAACTGAAGGGCGCTCGCGAGCGCAAACGAGCCGCAACCGGCCGGTGCGAGGGGAATCTAAAAGGCTATGACCGCACGCGACCGGAGATCGTCGCAGCAGCGCAAGCGCTTCGCGGGGCACCGCTACGCACGATTGCCGGCGCGCTTGCAATCCAAGGCCATGTCACAAGCAACGGGAGACCCTTTAGCGCTGCGCAGGTAGCGCGCCTGTTGCGCTACGAGCCCGCGTCCGAACTGGCGCAAGTGCGGATCGACGCGGCGGCGCTCGATTGATGGCGAGCAACGGCAGTCTCGCGCGTGCTGGCGCGGCTCTAGCTTCGCTCGTCAGGTTCTTGAGGCGACGCGAGCCATTGAGATTAACACCAACGAAATGTAGATCACTATGGAAACCGAGGATAATCTACGCCAATACTAGTGTTATACGGACCAATCAATCGCCAGCGCAGCCAATGCCATACCCTCACACGCTGGGCCATTTCACATTATGGTTTCACCGGCTGATCTTGACGCTCAAGACGCGGCTTATCCCCTTTCCTCCAGACAGCCAGTGCAGATGACCCCCTCTATAGAGAGGGGGGATCAGTCTGCAATCTGCAAAGTTACAGATGGATTGCAGACCTGCAAACGGTAAGCTATTGATAATCCACAATCTCTACAGCTATTTTGCAGACGGATTGCAGACCTGCACGCGTGCAGACCCGTTTGCAGACGATAGCGGTCTGCAAAACAAGGACAACAAGGCTGCCATATCATTCAAACAGCCCAATGAAATGGCCTATTTCTAAGTATTTGGTAACCGCATCGCAATACATTACTGGGCATATTTGCAACATCTGTGCTTTTCCGGTTGACACACCCAGTGCAAGCGCCTACATTGGTCCCCAGGCCAAGCATTGCTGACTTGGCGGGAAAGCCAATGACTAACGGGATGCAATTAGACCGTACTGCGGTCACACCTAATCAGGCAGCAATGCTTGATCGCGCCAGCCCGAAGGCTGGTGGTTCCCATGGTTCATTTGGTCTTCCCCTAGATAACGCCCGGCGCTTTCCCTTCAGCAAGGAAACCTACAGCGCCGGGCCATCTACGCCTGCACGCCTCTCAGGGGAGGAAGCACACCATGGGCAAGCCCTCTGCTAGCACTTCCCCGCGCGCACTCGCCGACTACGCCAAGCACCACGTCGCCGCTTTCGGTGGCAGTGTCCACGCGTTCGGCTCGCTTGATGGCAACGAGAAGCACCCGCTAGCCAAAGGTGGCGTAGCGACCGCGACCAATGATCCGGCGGAGATCGAACGCCTCTGCGCCAACCCCAAAGCCACCGGTTATGCTCATTACGTCGGCCCCGGCTTCATGGTGGTCGATTGTGACGTTGACGGCGCGAAGAATGGCGTCGTCGCGTTGGCCAAGCTTGCAGCCGAGCACGGCCAAAAGGTGCCAATCACCGCGACCGTTTCATCCCCGCGCGGCAACGGCTCGCAGCACCTCATATTCCGGGTGGCCGAGACCATCCCCTCAAGCAATGGCAAGATCGCGCCCGGCATAGATATCCGGGGCAATGATGGCGCCTATTGGATCGCAGGCCCCGGTTCACGCACCAGCAAGGGCGAATACACCTACAAGCATGGCCCTGAGAAGATCGCCGATGCGCCGCAATGGTTGCTCGACGCCGCTAAGGCAGCGCGCAAGGGCAAGGTTCGCGGCGCAGTCAAAAAGGCGCTCCCGCCCTACCACGCTTGGGACATGCCCGAGAATATCGCCGCGTTCCGACGTTGGCTTGAGACCGAGGCCCGCACCGGCACTGATGGCGTAGACGGCAACGATACCCTCACCGCGACCGGCGCAATGGGAAGCTCCTACGCGCTGCACGAAGAAACAACCGTGCAACTCATGGCCGATGTATGGAACCCGCGCTGCAATCCGCCATGGGATGGCGACAAGCTTGAGGATCACGCGGGCAGCGGCTACCGCAGCGCCGAGCATGTCGGCAACAAATGCGTTGCCATCATCCCTCAAGACCATTCCGTGATCTTCCGTGAAGCACGCAACGCCAAGCTACGGCTCGCGGCCGAGAACGGAGAACTGATCGCGCCGGCATCACGTGGTGATACCGCCGAGGATGAACCGGACAGGCTCTACTATCTCGACCAACTCGACGACATGCGTGACCCGGAGTACCTGATCGACGGGCTTCTTGTCGCGGGTGACTACAACCTGTTCTATGGCCCACGGTCAACCCGCAAGAGCTTCGTCGCGCTCGACATGGCACTGTGCATCGCGACCGGCACGCCATATCACGGCCATGACGTGAAGAGAGGCCGCGTGCTGTATCTCGCTGGTGAGGGCGGCGGCGGCAACAAGTTTCGCGTCAAGGCGTGGTTCAGATCCCGTAACCTCAATCGCGCTGACTTTGCCCGCGACTTTGCGCTGCATATCGGGGTGCCAAAATTCGACACGGCAGCCGGTAATCAGGAAGCTCAAAAGATTGTCCGCAGCTTCACAAAACACGGTCCTATGGCGCTGATGGTTACCGACACTCTCTCGCGCGCGATGGCCGAGGATGAGAACAGCCCGAGCAACATGCGCCGCTGGATAGATGGCAGCGAGGCCATATGCGACGGCGCCGCGCATCTAGCCGTCCATCACGCCGGCAAGGACGTGACCAAAGGCGCGCGCGGCGCAGGTACGTCAGAAAATGACGCTTCCACGGTGTTCATGTTCTCAATCAAGGCCGGCAACACCATCGCGACCTGCACCAAGATGAAGGACGGCGAAGACGGCTTCGCGCTCAAGTTCTCCGCCGGCAAGATCACGCTAGGCCAGGACAAGAAGGGCAAGCCGATCACCTCGCTATCCCTCACCCTCGCCGGTGAAGGCCCGACCGAGCCCGACGACGACGACGACAGCGCGCCAGCCAAGGCCAAGGAACGCGCCATTTTCGTAAACAACGGGCTCGACCAAGCAGCGTATCGCTACCTTTGCACGATGACGGCCCCGACGATTAAGCGGCGCGATATCGCGAGTATCGCCTTGCGCGACGTGACCGGCGACTTGTTCAATACCGACCCGCCCGCGTTCGCGAAGGCATTGCACGCCTACGACGAGCGGTTGAAGAACTCCATATCGACGGCGCACATCCTCGGGCCGTGTGTCGCCGAGCGAGATACCAGCGCCCGCGTGATCTACTTCCGCAACCCCACCGCACGCGGCATCTCGTCGCCCCCGGCCAGCAGCAAGAACCGCGTCCTAGTGCAACCACCAAACGCTAAGGAGAAATGACACATGACCCTATCCGCAAAATCTCAAGCAGCGTTCAATTCATGGAACGCCGAAACCCAGGCGATCATGGCCGCCGATCTAGCCGCAGCAGACCTTGCCGTGGCCGCCAGCATCGACCGCGCCCTAGCCCAGTTCCCACACTGGGACTTCCTGGCCGGAGCCCTATGGCGCCGTGCCGGCGAGACCGAGGAGGAATGGCAAGCGCGGCTGCTCCGCGAGGAGCACCTGATCCAGGCCGCAAGGGAGGCCGAAGACACCCGAGAAGCGCGCCTGTTTGCCACATTACGCGCTCGCGGCATTGATCCCCGGCTCATCGCGGACATGGGTGCGACAATGCATTAACCGAGGCCGGCGGGCCGACGCGAGCTAAGCCTTTTCCGAAACTTCAGGGGATGAAGAATGGGACTGTAAAATGACTATCACGAACGAGGAACGTATGATCGCCGTCGCCTACGGCATAGCCAACAAGGCCCGCCGAGCACTTTCCGAACTCCGCGACGATGCACCGCCCATCCTGCGACGACAACTAGAAAAGCGCGCACTCGCACCCGTCGCCGAGTACGAGCGGCTAGCGAGACGCATCATGCGCCTGCACCCCGAGCAGTTCAGCTACCACACCCCTCGCACATAGGAGGCCATCATGGCCCTGACACAAAGACACGTTGGCGACACGTTCGCGGCCGTCAACAATATTCACGTGGATGTTCTCGTCCCAGGTTTTCTTGTTTACAGCACGGCCGGCGGCAACGTCACGCAAGACCTTGGCGCCGGTGGCGGCTGGGGCTTGACCGTGTTCGCGGCGCCCGCCACCGGCATCGTAAGCTGGACGGGCTCAGACAACGGGATTTTTACGGATTGAGCCTTGATACCTCGCCGGCTGGGGATCATCGCATCCCAGCCGGCGGTGGGCCGCGCCTTCATTGACGCTGCCACCCGGTCGATATTCAATGCGGGCATGAAACGCATCCTCGCCGCACTGTTGCTTCTGACGCTTGCCGCCCCGGCAATGGCGCAGGACGGTCCCACGCGTGCTGAGCAGAGCTACGCCGTGCCGGTGAAGGCGTGGCGATGGGCCGCAGAGCACGGTGATGCCTTTGCTCAGCTCAACCTCGGCATCATGTATGACATGGGGCAAGGCGTCGCTCAGAACTACGCCGAAGCGGTGAAGTGGTTTCGCAAGGCCGCGGGCCAAGGCGATGCCGGAGGCCAGACTTGGCTCGGTGCCATGTACTACGAGGGCCACGGCGTGCCGCAGGATTACACCGAGGCGATGAAGTGGTATCGCAGGGCCTCAGAGCAGGGTAATGCCAACGGCCAACTCTGGCTCGGCTCCATGTATGGCAAGGGGCAAGGCGTCGCTCAGGACTATGCGGAGGCAATGAATTGGTATCGCAAGGCCGCCGAGCAAGGCGACGCATCAGCGCAGTTCAACCTCGGCGTCATGTACAATGAAGGCCAAGGCGTGCCGCCAGACTACGTTCAAGCCTATATGTGGTACAATCTCTCAGCGGCGCAGGAGCCTGTGTTCATGCTCGCGGCACTCTCCCGCGACCTCGTTGCCAAGCGCATGACCGCCGCCCAAATTGCCGAGGCACAGAAGCTCGCCCGCGACTGGTTAGCGGGGTTCGAGAAGCGGAAGAAGAATTAGCGGCGGTCGATTTTCATGCGCCATAACTTTCGGCATTTATCCGCGTCCTCGATTATCTCGGCTTGTTCGGCAAGGATCACCGACCGACAGCGGCAGGCGGCCCGCAACCAGAACTGCCGAACTTGCTTTGCCCACGTTGCTCGTCCCGCTGTTGAAAGCCGGGGTTGATGGCTTCCTGCAATCGCCACATGATTAGATAGTTGAAAGCGGCGCGCTGAAAACCCCAGCTCATTCCTAATCAGGACCGCGGCCGAGGCGCCAAAGCGATCTTACGTACTTCGCTTTGGATTGCTTCAAGCATGTTGATGAGTATCAGGAGCCTCGCGTCTATCATGGGAAGCTTAGCAGTTCTTTGGTCAATCCGAGAGACTTCGGATTCGATAACGTTGAGCCTGTGGCTTAGCGTAGAGATTGCATCGAGCTTGATGCCAAGCGCCGAGAGCAAATTGCCAATCACATTAAATCTTGAAAATAGAATAGCAAATCCCGCCAGAGCGATCATGTCCTCCCAGTGGTCGAATAGCCACACCATGACCGCCCAACCCGCCTGCATGATCCAATACACCAGCAAGAGGGGCAGCCCCACGGCTAGTGCCAAAACCGTGCCGAAAACCGTGTCCATTGCGTCCCTCCGCGTCCATGTCAGCGAACCGAGGCCGGCGGCAGCCAGAACTTTTGCCCGCTGTCATGCTCGACCTTCGCCTGATACCTCCGAGACCAGCCAGGGCGCATCATTTCGTTCATACGCCATATGAGCCCGTAATCGACCGCGAGCTTCGTATAAAACAGGTTCGCGAACGGGATATGATGCACCAGCGCCGTCAGGAGATCGTTTGTCGGATTGCCGCCCGCCTTAGCTTTCGCGGCAGCCTTCATCAAGGTCTCGACATCGGCAGCGCCAGGACCGAGCACGGACACGAGCGGAGAATTGCCGAAGCGATCTTCGAGCACCTGTCCGAACGCGAGATCGCCTAGTAATCCAAGGCCGCCACCCTGTGCCAGTGCGGCAACCCATGTTTTAGGATCGCGCGGATCGCGTGGCGTCTTCCCGGCCGTGAGATCGGCGGCGACCATGCGAAGGTATCCGAAGGCCATACCGGCGACGGCCATGTGAGTGACGCCTACCGCTGCGCCCTCCCAGTTCGCGGAGGTGTAAATTTCGCGCCCGAGACCGCCTCGAATTAGCTCCGCTGGCCATACGTGAAATTGACTTAGGTAGCGAAGAATTTCACCCTGCGGCGTCCCCGGCTTCGTACCGCGCAGCATGATCGCGCGAGTTTCGACGCCGGGCTGGATCATGCCCCGCTCCGCGCTATCCGTGAAATACCCATCAAGCTGCCTCGCGAGGTTATTCCGCAGCGCTTCGATCGAGTGAGGAGTGGCCTTGTCGCCGAGGTAGCCCGTCGCCGCCTCATCGGAAATGTTCAGGGCATCGCGGGCCGTCAGGAAGACGCGGCCATTGACCGATGTGCGCGCACTCGCGGCGCGGATCAAATCCCACTCGCGCGCGCCGAGACCATAGCCGCCGAGCATCTTCTGCAAGCCAGGGTGCAGATCGCCGAACCCGGTATCGAGAGAGCGGCCGAGGTTATGCGAGAGCATCCACTCCATCCCACCCCGTTCCGCGTCGTACAAATATCGAAGCCCGGTTGCCCGCATGAAAGCGCCAGTGAGAGTTGAGGCCACGCCGGGCAAACCTTCATCGAGATCGAAGCGGTTGAGCAGCTTTTCCGTCGCACCGTCAGCGCCAGCGCCAAGTGACTGCATCATGGCCCGGCTTTCGTCACTGCGGCCGGCGCCACGGATCGCGCTCGACACGAAGTTGCCGTATGCCTCAAGCGGGTTAATTCCGTGGTGCCAAAGCTCAGCCGCACGCGTCATGCCCACGGACAGATGGGTAAACAGAACATTGCCCAAGAGCGAAGTTGCGTCGAGCAGCCGGTGATAGCGCGTGAAGCTCGCGAGCCCGCGCATCACGGCCATGTTGTTTTTGCCCGTCAACTCGCCGAAGCGGTTGTCGAGCCCAGTTTCCCAGCCCTTCGAGATCGGATCGGCGCCCCTATAAGTCTCCCTCGCCCACCGCATGTCATTTGCGAACTCGACTTCTGGATTAGTCCCGTAGCGTTTGAGAAGCGCCGCAGCACGCGCAGACCGCTCAAGCGACGTGAGCACAGCCGCCGTCAGGTTCGGCTCGCCGTAGCTTTTTTGATATTGGCGCCACGAGGAACTGTCGCGCCATTGAAGCACCCGGCTTTCCGACAGCTTCCCCGCGAGCGATCCAGGCCCGGAAAACGCCGGCCCTTTAAAGCCAGTCTGACCGTCGATGGAAAGATGTACCCCGCTCGAAAGCGCTTCGTACACATTCGACAGGAACTCCGCAGGATCGGCCACGCCATCGAAGGTTTTTGGATCGAGCAGCGGCGCCGTATCGGTCAGCCACTTCTCCTTGCCAGCGCGGCGGATCGCGTCCATATCGTGAGCCGTGTGAGCCACGTAATTCGCCGCCGAACCGACCCACGCGCCAGCATCGTTAAGCGACTTGCGCGCAACATCCATGTACCTGTTGTAAATGGCCGCGATGGTTTTCGCTTGAGCATTGCCCGAGATACCGGGCTTGCCGCTTTCCTTGTTCGACAATTCCCACATTTCCGCCGCAACGTCATCGTCCAGCTTGCCACCCTGCGCAGCTTTGTAGAGCCCGGCCCGATCAAGCTCAGCCGTGACGCCGCGCGCCACCCAGTCCTTAGCGTTCGCGTGCCATTCCTGTTGCACGCCGTAGCGCCACGCAGTCCCCTCCCGAGGCGTATTCGTTCCGTGAAGCTCGGCCCTGATGCCATCGACTATGCCGGCTGGACCTTCGGAGGTGATGCGACCGCGACGATTGATGCGTTTCTGCAAATCCTGAAGCGCGTTGAACCGCTGACGCTCCGCGACAATGCGCTCGTTATCTGCCAACTCCTTAGCAGCGGCCGACAGAGCTTCATCCGACGACAGCGAACGCTCTTGCCTGATCCTCTCCGCCGTGGATAGGACCGATTTAAGAAATCCTTCCGCCTCGTCATCGCTCAAATTATCGAGCCCAGTGGCCTTCCGAATTTCGGTTAGGCAAGCAACGTAAGCCATCTACATTCCTCCACGTGCTAGGCACGACGCCGCTTGTTGAAAACCGTTGGCCCGAGCCGTCGCGCGCGCATGATCGGCGTCAATCGCCGGAAGCTCGCGAGCTTCATCCGGCAGCATGAAGCGCCCGCTATCGGCAAGGCTCGCACGAACGGCCGCAACGTCGCGAGGATCGGGCGCCTCGAATGCCGGCGCCGCCTTCGCTACCGCGTCAGCTTGTGCCGTCGCGACCTTCTCCTCAGGCAATGGCGTTCACCGCTGGCCAGTTTCGCCGCTTGGGTAAACCGATCCCCGGTGATCGCCGCATAGGCCGCGTCTTGCGCGTCATGGTCCGCGAGCGATACCGGGCCGCGATCTACCGGCTGGCCATTCATCGCCCGTTCCACGTCGCCGTTAGACATGCCGCGCAGGTCTATGCCTTGCCCGTGCAATTGCTCATCGAGCGACCCAAGCAGCTCGCGCTCAGTTACCGCCGCCATATCGTCGGGATGAATACGAGGCGAACCGTGTTGATCGTTGTATATTGCACTCAGCAAATCCGAAATCATTGGCCGCTCAGTGCCAGCTTCCGGGAACCAACCCTGTTCCCAAAGATCGCGCGTCACGTCATCTAGCGGCTTGCCCCTCGCCGAGACCAAGCCGGGGTTGCTCCGCGAGGTGATCCCTAGCGATGCAAGCTCGCCTTGTTCATCTTTGATCGGCCCTTGGGCGCGGATCGCAGACATGAACGACTGCGCAGGCTGCGGCTGCGCTTTGTTTCCGCGTATCGTTTCGAGATCATTTTGGAGAGCCGGATTTTGTGCGGGCTCAGCCATCATGGCCGCGTCTTCGTTATCGAGATCAGCAAGCGTGCGCCTGTAACCGCCAAGCTCATTCCCGGCAAAGAATGGTTCGACTTCTACCGGCTGCCCGGAAACTAATTGGGCGATGGAGCTTCGTAGTGCAGCCTCTCGCGTTGACAGAGGCGCATCCGCAAGGGCGCTGGCAGCGGTATCGACACCCGAGGCCATCCGTGCAGGGTTGCTCTTGAAGGGGCTTATGGCGTCGCCGAGAGCCCCTAGCGATGCATGGAGGCCGCCGCCGAGCACCGACCCGAAAGCGATATTCAGCAGCGCATCCGAGGCCGTCATATCCCCGCCTTCTTCGCGGGAAAGGCCATATTGCAAGGCCGCAATCGGGGCCGTACCGACCGCGCCTTGCGCAGCGCCGACGCCAGCACGTATGCCAGTGCGCGCTATGGCCGAGCCAGCGTCCGCGAGCCAGGACGCATAACGCGCCTCGCCCACGACAGGGATAAAGCTGGCGGCAAGGTTGAGAGGATCGAGCGCGCCGGCAGCGAATTGAGTGCCGAGGCCGGCGGCAGAATTGAGCAAGCCAGCCGGCCGACGAGCGCCCACACTTTCGCGCATCAACTCCGCGCGCTTGTCATCGTACATGCTGGACGCGACGCTATCCGGCAACGGGTTAGTGAAGCTCAGGCCGCCCGACCCGTTCGCGCGCGCCGGTATGCTGTACTTGTCATTGAGCGTCGCCGCATCGACAGACGGCTCAGCGCCGGGCAGCATGGCCGCAGACGCGACGGGAGCGCCCTCAATGCCATAGCCCGAGATCGCCATATCGCGAGTGCTGGCGTTGGCCAATTCCGTAGTCGGATTGGTTTCGAGAGCACCGGAGAACACGTCCCCGAGGCTCGACGGGACGGCATTGACGCCAGCCGCTTCAACCGCTGGATCGGAGTAAATCGGCGGCGCCGTGAGCGGCAGGAAATTGTCGGCCATTTACTGGCTCACCGGGACATAGGCGTCCGCCGAAGAAGGACCAGAGCCCGGCGGCAGCGTATCGAGTGGCAGCGGCGCACCGACCGAGGAGAAGGGCATTTCAAAGCGACCACCGCCGGCAAGCTTCACCGGATTGCCGTTGCTCCCGATCCGCACCAGACCCGTCCCGCCCTCGTTCGTGATCCAAAAACCGCGCTGGGCATTTTGCAGCGTAATGGCCAGACCTTGCGCGGGCGTGAGGTTAGAGCCGGCAGGAATGGCGAGCGGCGCTAGCTGCGATTGCGTGAGACCGGCCACTGCCGCGTCCGCGTGTTGCTCGACCGCGCCGAGAGTGCCCGCCGGAACGCGAGCGACCTGCCCGCCGTTGTCCCAAAACTGGAATTGACCCGTTACCGCTTGCGCGGCCTTTGCAGCCGCAGCGCTAGGCGAGAGACCCTGTGCCCGGTACTGATACGCGAGCGGCTTGACCGCTTCCGCGAGAGCGTCACCCTTCGAGGCCCCGCCCGGCGAGAAGGCGAAGCTTGATTTGAGATTGCCTAAGCCATCGTTCAACGCAATCGCGTTGTCGATTGCCTTCGCATCGCCCGGCGCCAGACCGTCGCGGAGAACCTTGCCCTGGCCGATGGTGCTGGCCATCGCGGTTTGATCCGCCAGGGACGGCATGGCTGACATTGCTTCGAAAGCCGGCGGCAGCCCCGCGTGGACAAGATCGCCCATGACCCGGCCGCGCGTCGAATTGTCAGGAATGGCCGAGAGCAGCCCTTGCAGGTTGTTGACCGCTTGCGCCGGATCGGTTTGACCCGTGACGCTGGCTACGAACCTTTGCGCCGTGGCAGCCGGCATGACCGGCCTGTTCTGTGGAGGGACACCGAGCTTGTCGTAATTACGATCCATTTCGGCGGCGACGCTATCCCACTGGCTCGGGTCGTTCTGCGCCGCTTGCACCAGGGAGGCGACAGCCGGATTGACTTGCGCCACGTAGCCCGCAGCATCCTTGCCGATGGCGTTCCGCTTGGCGGTGACGGCCTTCTGCAACGTGTCCGCGTCTTGCGCTTGTGACGCGTAGAGGCCCGGCACCGATGAAGTGCCCGGCCCCGGTTGCAGCTTGGCGATAGCTGCCGCGTCTTCAGTCGGATTAGTCAAGGCGACGCTTTGCTGCGCCCGATAGAGGCCGGTTGCATCAGCAACTTGCTGATTTACCCGCGCGCCTTCATCCGGGCCGAGAACGCTCGTGATATGCGCTGGCGAAATTCCGAAGTGGATCGGGGCGCCAGTGCGGGCAATGCTCGCCAGATTGTCGTTTAGCTGCGCCGTCAACGTCGCACGACCGGCGACTTGCGCCTTCTGCTGGGCGTTGTAGATCGCGTTATCAATGCTCGCGGTCACGTCGGCCGGCAGCGTTGGGAATTGCTTGACCACTTGCGCCGCAGAATTGCCGGAAGGATCGTCGGACAGCGCGGAATTGACGATGGTCTGCGCGATATGCCCTTGTGTGATTTGAAGCTGCTCGGCGGCAGCGTCGGGCGGCAGCCCTTGAATTTTAGAAATGTTGGCACTTTCTTGGGTCGCGGCCACAAAGGCGTCCTGAACCGCTTGCGGATCGCTGTAGTTCAGCCCCGCCGCCTGCGTTGTCGCGAACATGCGCCCATTAGAAGCCGCTATTGAGACTTGGCCTTTCGCCTGCGCCACCGCTTGCGTGACCCTGCCAAGCTGGTCGGAAACCGTTGTCGCAGAGCGCGCCGCGTAAAAGTCCTGTTCCGGCTGCGGCAATGACGAGACCATGCTGAGCGCAGCGGTACGATTTGCCTGTAGCCTAGAAATCACTCCCGGCGCAGCGTCTATCTTCGCCTGCCCTTGGAGCCCGTTAAATCCCACGTCGTTCGGATCGTTCGGGTCGCCATCGAGGATGGTATTGGCGCCCGTTTGCATCGCCGCGTCGGCTAGTGTTCTCTTCGTGCGGCCATCCTGTTGCGCTTGGCTGATGGCGACGTTCGCGACTTGATCCGACACGGCCATAAGATCGGATGCGGCCTTGGAAGTCGCCGACGCTTCAGGACCGCCGAAAGCAGAGATCGGCACGATGCCCGGCCGATTGGGCGCTTGCGGATCGGGAAGCGGCATCGCCTGGACGATATTGCCCCCGCTTGGGCCGGACGTGGGGACTACGGCCATGACTATTCCTTCTCGTTGCGGCGGCGTTCGGATGCGCCATCGCTATACGGCGAACCGAGGGAGCCGCCACCGGGCAGAAGGCCCTCAGCTTCGAGACGGTCATGGTTCTCGCGGCGCTGCATTTCTTCGACCACGCGGCGGTCTAGAGTTTGTCGCGGAACGCCGCCTTCGATTTCTTCGCGCGATGCGGCGGTTCCGTCAGCCCGGCGAACGATGTTCGAATTGGGATCACGCCATAGACCGGAGGGGAGCCCGGCGCGGCACTTGGCATCATAGGCCGCGCGCTCCGCGATGGCAGCGTCACGTTGCGCCTTGCCGCGAGCGATATAGGCCGCTTCATCGTCAGGCTTGATGACATTGCCCCGACCGTCGCGCGCCGGACCCATCCGGGTCATGCGCTCAACTTCTTCCCAGCTAGGCTCACTGGGGCGCTGGCCAGCTTCGAGGGCGGCGAGGCGCGCTTTCAAGGCGCGAAGCTCTGAAATGTCATTCATCGGAAGTTCCTTCATCGTCCGTAGTGGGATCACGTGGAACCGGGTTGAGTTCGATCATGGGCCGCGCCCGATTGCGGCCGGCGCGCAAGCGCTCGACCAAGCTTTCCCCGGCCGTGAGACGGATATTTTCCTCGAACGCCTGAACTTTTACGTTGTCGCCGACCAAGCGCAGGGCGGCGATGGCACCCGCAGCGTTGAATGTGTAGAGCGCGTTTCCGTCTTCATCGTGCATTTGCTTGCGCGTCTTCGGATGGAGCGCCGGCTTGACCTCTTGCATACAGCGCTCAACGAGAGCGACTGACCTGTCCAGCACGTATCCAGCATCGATCTTTGCCCGGCGAAGGACGGCAAGCTGCGCACTCTCGATTGCCTTGAGCACGTGCGGGAGCTTCATCCACCGGCTCGCGGTGACGCTGGCGCCGTTGCCTTCCGGCGAGCAGCCGGCAGCGACAGCCGCAGCCCGTTGGCTTTTGCCCTCTAGGATCGCAGCCACGAATTTTAGCTGCAGCGCGGAGAGCCCTTTGATCGGAGGAGCCATTTAGTAGGTTTCCACCGGCTCGCGCGGGCGAGCGACTTGCAGCCCCGGCGCCTCATAGTCCGCCGCGACCTTCGCGCGGCGCGAGCGCAGGGTTGCGATGCACTTATCCGCGTTGCGGCCCATGCTCAGGATCGCGGCGAGAATTTCCGGCTTCCCCAGGAGCCGCGAGGCCGAGCCGACCGCCCAGCCCGAGCCCTTGGCCGCCGAGGTAGGGGCATAGCCGCAGCAGATCAGGAAAACGAAATCCAGTTCGCGGCCTTCCAGCCCTACGGCATTGGTGATTTTCATGGGCGACCTATACCCTGTTCGAGTGTGTGACATTTATACAACCATCATAACCCGTGTTCAATCTAGGCGCAAGCCTATATTTGGGGATAATATCAGGGGATAATTTATTTTTGCCCCAGCCTAAGTCATTGATTTAACTTATTTTATAGCTAGCCTTGCACATGGGCATGGTGGCGGGCATCGCGTTCTTTGCGCTGCGCGCGCTCATGGCATTGGTGCCGCGGCTGGCGCTTTATCACCCGACCAAGAAATACGCGGCTGCCGCTTCGCTCGCGGTCACGTTCGGCTACATGCTGCTGTCGGGCGCCACCGTGTCGTCGCGCCGCGCGTTTGCGATGATCGGGCTCATGCTCCTCGCCGTGCTGGTCGATCGCGTGAGTATTTCGGCGCGCGCGGTGGCGCTTGCCGCGGCGGCGATCATGCTGATGACGCCCGAGAGCGCCACCGGTCCGAGTTTTCAGATGTCGTTCGCTGCCGTCGCCGCGCTCATCGCGTGCTACGAGGCGCTGCGCCCGAAGCTCGCGGAGTGGCACACGCACGCGGGCGCCATGCGGCGGTGCGCGCTCTATTTCTTCGGCATTGCGCTCACGACCGTCGTCACCACGATCGCGACCATGCCGTTCACGATCTACCACTTCAATCGCTTCGCGCTCTATTCGGTGCTGGCCAACGCGGTCGCGGTGCCGATCACCGGGTTCTGGGTGATGCCGTGGGCGATCCTGTCGGTGTTTTTGATGCCGCTCCATCTCGAGGCATTGGCGCTTCATCCGATGGCCGGCGGCATTGCCGCCATCGCCGCCGTCGCGCGCACCGTGACCGCGTGGCCCGGCGCAGTGATGAACGTGCCGAGCATGCCGGCGTCGTCGCTTCTGCTCGCCAGCTTCGGCGGGCTGTGGCTTTGCATCTGGCTCGGACGGCTGCGCTGGCTTGGCCTCGCGCCGATGGCGGCAGGCTATCTCGCGCTGGCGCTGGTGCGGCCGCCCGATCTTCTCGTGGCATCCGATGCGCGGCTCGCCGCGGTGCGCGGCGCGGCCGGCGATTATCTGCCGTCGTCCGAAGCGGGCGCGCGGGCGCTCGGCGAAGCGGTTCGCCGGTACGGCGGCGCGATGGGCGCGGCGTGGCCCGCCTCGGGCAGCGCCGCCGACGGCGCGCTCCGCTGCGATGCCGAGGCATGCCTTTATCGCGCGCAGGAGCGGACGGTGGCGCTGGTGCGCGACGGCGGCGTGCTGGCCGAGGCGTGCCGCGGCGCCGACCTTGTCGTGAGCCCGGTCGCGGCGCACCGGTCCTGCCGCGGCGCGCGAATCATCGACCGCATCGATACATGGCGGAAGGGCGGGGCGGCGATCTGGCTCGACGCCGACCGCGTCCGGATCGAGACCGTGCGCGATTGGCAGGGCAACCGGCCCTGGGTCCCGCGCGAGGGGAAGGGCACACCATGACCACATGGCGAGCCGTTAAAGCAGCCACTGTCCTTGTGCGAAATTGCGTCGCTTAGGCGCCCGGCAGCGTGGAAGCGAGAATCGGCCTCCCGTTCTTCAATGCGATTCCGCTGAGCGTGTAGGCTGCGGCATGTCTCAGCTTCGTCGCCGGCAGCTTGACCCCGAATGTGTGCGTTCTGCCGCCGCCGGCAGCGCCGGCACTGCTCTTTTCATATTTCCAGTCGTCCTTGTTCTGGAACACCACATCCACACGCCAGATGACGACCGGTTTGTCGCGCTTCATGGTCATGGTCGGATCAACCAGATAGCGCCAGACAACGTACCAGCCGGGATGGTCGTAATGCGACTGGATCGCCCACGCCCGCGTGCTGCCCTTCGATTCGAGGGCGAGCTGCGGCGGTGGATTGAGCCTGCCCCCGAGCGAGAGATCCGGGAAGCGTTGTTGGGCAATGTCGGGGTGCTTGTGCTTCTTGTAAGGGCTTACCGCATCGAGCGCCTTGATCCCCATGATCTCTACGATGGCACTAAAGACATTTGCCTGCTCAAAGTAGAGATCGACCAGATCGGCCGTTTGCTGCTCGACGTACTCAACCGCTCTCTCAATATGAATTGAGCTTAGGTCTTTTGGAAGCGGCACCGTTTCCCCCGGCCGAGCCGTTGGCCGAGGATGCGCCGCCCGGTGTGACTCTGGCAAGTGCCGGAATGGCGCGCTCCGCCACGTCGAAATACGACTGGTCCCGCTCGATTCCGATGCTCTTGTACCCAATAGCGAAGGCGGCAGCGATCGTCGAGCCCGCTCCCATGAACGGGTCGAGGATGACTCCCTTTCCGAGCGGTAGTGCAGCGCGCACGACTTGACGCATGAAGGACTGCGGCTTGAGCGATGGGTGCGGCGCAAGCGCACGTTCCTCACGCCGCGTCGGCGTAGAACGGATTACGTCCAGGAACGGCTCGCTGGTGGAAATGCGGCGAAGGCCGCCGGTCCACCATTTGCGCAGGTTGTCTTGGACCCTCCCTTCACAAGGCTTTCTGAACAGCCCCCAAGGCTCCCACGCGGAACGCGGCATCACGCTCACGTCATGGAATTCGGTATGCGCGTTCTTGGGACGGTCGCCGCCGCGGAGGGTTTGAACGAGTCTGATGATCTCGCCGCGTTTTTCGAATCCGGCATCGAGCAGCGGCACATAGACGAGGTGTGAAAGCAGGGGATTGGTTGCGATGAAGACGTGCCCACCGGGCACCAGAACGCGTGAGGCCATTTCGGCGAAGCGCGCAAAAAATGCACGCAGCTCTGACCGTTCGCTGTCGTCCAACACGGTGAAGCGCGGCACCGGGCTGCGCTTGCAGCCGTCGAAGGACGGAGGAATGCGCCACACGCCGCCGCGTCCGCGCCGGAGCTTCGCCTTCTCGAGTTCGGAGTATTCCTTAAGGCCGTATGGCGGATCGGTGACGATCGCGTGGACCGAGTTGTCAGGGCGCTGCGCCATCCATTCAAACGCGTCGGCCAGCCTGATTTCGTATCGTCCCGATTGGATACCGTCGCGATCGCGTTTCGACAGGGTTTGGCTCGGCATCGGCAGAAGCGAACCGTCGGCCATAGGCTTCCCCCCAACTCGGTGACTTACGCTCAGTACCGCCGCATCAATCCGACGAGCTTGCCCTGCACGTGCACGCGGTCGGGGCCGAAGATGCGGGTCTCGTAGGATTTGTTGGCGGGCTCGAGCGCGATCGAATCGCCGCGCCGGCGCAGGCGCTTCAGCGTCACTTCGTTGTTGTTGACGAGCGCCACGACGATGGTGCCGTTCTCGGCCGTATCGCAGCGCTGGACGAGGACGGTGTCGCCGTTGACGATGCCGGCGTTGACCATGCTGTCGCCGGCGACCTCAAGCGCATAGTACTCGCCATTGCCGAGCATCGCGGCGGGCACGTTGATGAGGTTGGAATGGTCGCGCAGCGCCTCGATCGGCGTGCCGGCGGCGATGCGGCCGTAGAGCGGCACCTGCACCGCTTCGCCGCCGCCCAGGACCGCGCCCGGCAGCGCCGATTTGAAGTCGCCCTGGATGACGGTGGGCGAGAACCGGCTGCGGTCGGATGCTGCCGCGCGGGGGCGGGCAGGGACCGCCGTCTCCTCCGGCAGGCGCACCACTTCGAGGGCGCGGGCGCGGTGCGCGAGGCGGCGGATGAAGCCCCTCTCCTCGAGGCCGGTGATGAGGCGGTGGATGCCCGATTTCGACTTGAGCGACAGCGCCTCTTTCATTTCCTCGAACGACGGAGACACGCCGGTCTCGGTGAGGCGCTTGTTGATGAACATCAGGAGTTCGAATTGTTTGCGCGTCAACATGGCGCCCCCATTCGGAACAAACCGGAAACCGGGGTCATGTTCTAGTTTAGTTCCGGCGACGGGTCAAGCGCTCCCTTGCGTTCAGATGCCTCCGGCGCCGGCGAGCGGGATGATCTCGACCCATTCGCCGGGCTCGGCAGCGGGCGCGTGCGGCTTGCGCACGACAAGACAATCAGCGGCGGCCAGGAGCGACATCACCGAGCTGTCCTGGACGGCGAAGGGCTCGGCCTCGAGCGTGCCGTCGGCGGCGCGGCCGAGCCTCGCGCGGAGATAATCCTGCCGCCGGTCGTTGCCCTGGAGCCTGACCTTGAGCCGCGCCTTTGGCGCAGGCTCGGCCGGCTCGACGAGGCCGAGCAGCCGCTCGATCGCCGGCCGGACGAACAGCAGGCCGCAGACGAGCGTCGAGACCGGATTGCCGGGCAGCCCGATCATCAGGGTCGTGCCATAGCGGCCGACCATGAGCGGCTTGCCCGGGCGCATCGCCACCGTCCAGAAATCGAGCATGAGGCCGGTCTGCCCAAGCGCGTCGCGCACCAGGTCATGCTCGCCGACCGAGGCGCCGCCGGTGGTGACGAGCAGATCCGCGCCCGAGGCCCCATCGGCGATGCGCTGGAGCGAAGCGCTGTCGTCGGGCGCGATCGGAAGCTGCACCGGAATCCCGCCCACGCCTTCGACGAGAGCCCCGAGCGCAAGCGCGTTCGAGCTCACGATCTGGTTGGGGCCAATGGGGTCGCCCGGCATCACCACCTCGTCGCCGGTCGGCAGGATGGCGACGCGCGGCCGACGGTGGACGAGGAGCCACGGCCGGTTCATCGCCGCGGCCAGCCCCACGTCGCGCGCGGTCAAGCGGCGTCCGGCCTTGAGCCCGACCGCGCCCTCGCGGAAATCCAAGCCGGCCGGACGAATATACCGGCCTTTGGGCGCGCCCTCCTTGACCAGCACGACATCGCCGCGCCGCTCGGTATCCTCCTGGATCACGATCGCGTCGGCGCCGTCCGGGACGGGCGCGCCGGTGAAGATGCGCACCGCCTCGCCCGCGCCGACAATGCCTTCGTGGCGCTGCCCTGCCGGCACCGATCCGACGATTCTCATTTCCGCTGGAACGCGCGCCACGTCGGCGGCGCGCACGGCATAGCCGTCCATGGCCGAGACGGCGAACGGCGGCTGAGTGCGGCGCGCGACGACATCCTCGGCGAGCACCCGGCCGGCCGCAGCGGCGAGCGACACATGCTCCGCGCCGAGCGGCTTCAGCGGCGTCAGGAGGCGGTCGCGCGCTTCCTCGACCGAAATCATCGTTTCGCCTCGTAAATTCCTGACTTGCCACCAGATTTATGGATCAGCTTGATCTCGCCGATGGTCATGCCGCGATCGGCCGATTTGCACATGTCGTAGATCGTGAGCGCCGCCACCGAAACCGCTGTCAGCGCTTCCATTTCAACGCCGGTGCGGCCCGTTATGCGGCACGTCGCGGTGATCTCGATGGCCGAATGCTCGCGGTCGCACGACAGCGCCACTTCGACCGAGCTGAGCGCCAGCGGATGGCACAGCGGAATGAGATCGGGCGTGCGCTTTGCCGCCATGATGCCGGCGATCCGCGCGGCGGCGAGCACGTCGCCCTTGGGCGCGGTGCCGGAGAGGATGAGGTCGAGCGTCTTCTTGTCCATCCGCACGACGCCCGAGGCGACCGCGACGCGCTCGGTCTCGTCTTTGCCGCCTACGTCCACCATCCGGGCGCGGCCGGCATCGTCGAGGTGAGTGAGCTTGCTCATGGGTGGGCATGCTCCGGCGCGAGGAGTGCGCGCGTTGCCGCCGCGACATCGCCGTGCCGCATCAGCGCCTCGCCGATCAAAAAGCACCGCACGCCGGCGCGCGCCATGCGGGCGAGATCGGCCGGCGTGGAAAGGCCGCTCTCGCTCACCACGATCCGGTCGGCCGGGACCGCGGCGGCAAGCTTTTCGGTGGTCGCAAGATCGGTCTTCAAGCTCTTGAGATTGCGGTTGTTGATGCCGATGAGCCGGGTCTTGAGCCGGAGCGCGCGCTGCAGCTCGTCGGCATTGTGAACCTCGGCCAGCACGTCGAGGTGCCAGGCGCCTGCCGCCCGTTCCAGCTCCGCCGCCTCATCGTCCGACAGCGCCGCCAGGATCAGGAGGATGCAATCGGCGCCCGCCGCGCGTGCCTCGGGCACCTGGTAAGGATCGAGCATGAAGTCCTTGCGTAACAACGGTAAATCGACCGCAGCGTGGACCGCTTCGAGATGGCGGAGCGAGCCCTGGAAATGGGCTTCTTCGGTCAGCACGGAAAGGCACGCGGCGCCGCCCTTCTGGTAGGCCCGGGCAAGCGCAGGTGGGTCGAAATCGGCCCGGATGAGGCCGGCGCTGGGCGAGGCTTTCTTGATCTCGGCGATGAGGGCAGTGCGGCCGGCGCGAAGCTGGCGTTCGAGCGCCGCGCAGAAGCCGCGCGGCGGCGGGGCTGCGGCGGCTTCCTTCTCGATCTCGGCAAGCGGGCGCGAGTGCTTGGCGCGCACCAAAAATTCGCGGGTCGTGGCGCAGATGGCGCTGAGCGCGTCGCTCATTGCGGCGCCGGCTCGTTGGTGATGGCGACGAGCTTGGCCAGCGCCTGCCGCGCGCCGCCGCCGCGGATCGCGCCCGCCGCCTGCTCGACCCCGGCTCTCAGGTTCGGCGCCTTCCCCGCGACGATGAGGGCGGCGGCGGCGTTGAGCAGCACCACGTCGCGCAGCGCCCCCGTCTCGCCTTCGAGCAGCGCCACAAGCCGCGCCGCATTCTCGGCCGGCTCGCCGCCCTTCAGGTCCTCGAGCCGGGCGCGTGGCAATCCGGCATCCTCGGGCGTCACGGCAAAACTGGTGACGCGGCCGTTCTCGAGCGCCGCCACCTGCGTCGTGCCCGTGGTGGTGATCTCGTCCATGCCTTCGCCGTGCACGACCCAGGCGCGGTCGCTGCCGAGTTTTTGCAGCACCTCGGCGATGGGCTTCACCCAGTCGGGCGAGAACACGCCGACGAGCTGGCGCTTCACCAGCGCCGGGTTCGAGACCGGGCCGAGCAGGTTGAAGATGGTGCGCGTGCCAAGCTCGATGCGGGTGGGCGCCACGTGGCGCGTGGCGCTATGGTGGCGCGGCGCCATGAGGAAGCCGATGTTGGCCTCCCAGATGGCGCGCTTCACGAGGCTCATGTCCGCCTCGATATTGACGCCCAATGCCATCAAGATGTCGGCCGAGCCCGATTTCGACGAGAAATTGCGGTTGCCGTGCTTGGCCACCGGCACGCCGCAACCGGCGACGACGAGCGCCGCCGCGGTCGAGATGTTGAACGAGCCGGAATTGTCGCCGCCGGTGCCGACCGTGTCGATGGCGCCCGGCGGCGCCTCGATGGTGAGCGCCTTCGCCCGCATGGTGCGCGCGGCGCCGGTGATCTCGGCGACGGTCTCGCCGCGCACGCGCAGCGCCATCAGGAAGCCGCCCATCTGCGACGGCGTCGCATTCCCCGACATCATGGCGTCGAACGCCGCTGCGGATTCCTCCTCGTCGAGCCGTTCGCCCGCCGCAACGCGCGCCAGAAGCGCGCGGAACTGGGTGATGTCGGTCATGCGGCGACGCTCTCGGCCGCGGCGAGCGCCAGAAAATTCTTGAGGAGCGCGTGGCCGCTTTCGGACGCGATGCTCTCGGGATGGAACTGCACGCCGTGGAGCGGGCGCTCGCGATGGACGAGGCCCATGACGAGCCCGTCCTCGGTCCACGCGGTCATGCGCAGCTCGGGCGGCAGGCTCGCGCGCTCGACGACGAGCGAGTGGTAGCGCGTGGCATGGAACGGGTTCGGCAAGCCCTCGAACACGCCGGTGCCGTCGTGCCGGATCGCCGACAGCTTGCCGTGCATCGGCACCGGCGCGCGCACGATGCGGCCGCCGCACGCCTCGCCGATCGCCTGGTGGCCGAGGCAGACGCCGAGGAGGGGCACATTCCCCGCGCGCCGCACCAGCTCCTCGCAGATGCCGGCGCGGTCGGGCGTGCTCGGCCCCGGCGACAGCACGATGCCCTGCGGCCTGAGCGCCAGCGCATCGGCGGCGGTGAGCGCGTCGTTCCGCCTCACCGCCACCTCGGCGCCCAGCTCGCCCAGGTAATGCAGCAGGTTGTAGGTAAAGCTGTCGTAGTTATCGATCAGAAGAAACATCACGCGACTATAACAGCTTGACGCTGCCGGGCAAAATCGCCGCCGGCTACCCCCGCGCGAACTTCACGGCTTCCTCGGCGGCGCGGAACAAGGCCCGGGCCTTGTCGAGAATTTCCTGGTGCTCGGAGGCCGGGTCGCTGTCCGAGACGACGCCGCAGCCCGCCTGCACGATCATGCGCCCGTCCTTCACGATCGCGGTCCTGAGCGCGATGCAGGTGTCCAGGCTGCCGTCGCCGGCGAAATATCCCACTGCGCCGCCATAGAGGTTGCGCCGCTCGGGCTCGAGCTCGTCGATGATCTCCATCGCGCGCACTTTCGGCGCGCCCGAAAGCGTGCCGGCGGGAAATCCGGCCGCGAGCGCGTCCATCGCGTCGTGGCGCGGGTCGAGCCTGCCTTCGACATGCGAGCAGATATGCATGACGTGGCTGTAGCGCTCGATCACCATCTGCTCGGTGACGCGCACGCTGCCGATGGATGCTACGCGGCCGACGTCGTTGCGCGCGAGGTCCAAGAGCATCAGATGCTCGGCGCGCTCCTTGGGATCGGCGAGCAGCTCCGCGGCGAGGCGCTGATCCTCCTCGAAATTGGCGCCGCGGCGGCGCGTGCCGGCGAGCGGGCGGATGCTGACCGTGCCGTCGCGCAGGCGCACCAGGATCTCGGGGCTCGAGCCCACCGCCGCGAAGGCGCCGAAATCGAGGAAGAACAGGAACGGCGACGGATTGAGCCGGCGCAGCGCGCGGTAGAGCGCGAACGGCGGGAGGCGAAACGGCACGGCAAAGCGCATCGACGGCACGACCTGAAAGATCTCGCCGGCGCGGACATAGTCCTTCGCCGTCTCGACCATGCGCATGCATTGCTCGCGTGTCATGTTGGCGGATGGCGCGGGCGGTTCCTGCGTCGCCTCGGGCGTTTCGCGCCGGTGCGGCAGGTTGCGCTCGAAGTCGGCGACCGCGTCGGCGAGCCGTTCCAGCGCGTGGTCGTAAGCGGCACGCGGCGGTATCTCGGCGCCGGGCCAGACCGGCGTCACGATGGTGATGGTGTCGGCGATGTTGTCAAAGATCGCGACCACCGTCGGGCGCAGGAAGAGGCCGTCGGGAATGCCGAGCGTGTCGGGCTTGGTGTCGGGGATGCGCTCTATCAGCCCGACCATGCCGTAGCCCATGTAGCCGAACAGGCCCGACGCCATCGGCGGCAGCGGCGCCGGCGTCTCGACGCGGGATTGGGCGATGAGCGTGCGCAGCGAGGCGAGCGCGCCCGTGCCCGCCGGCTCGAACGCGTCGGGATCGGTGCGCGCGCGCCGGTTGATCTCGGCGCGGTCGCCGAAGCAGCGCCACACCAGGTCCGGCTTGATGCCGATCACGGAATAGCGCCCGATCTTTTCGCCGCCCTCCACGGATTCGAGCAGGAAACTCATCGGCCGCCCGTCGGCGAGCTTCAGCATCGCCGAGACCGGGGTTTCGAGATCGGCGACGAGCGTCGTCCACGCCAGCACCGGCGTGCTGAGCGCATAGCGGCGCTGAAACTCGTCGTAGGAAGGCTGAACCTGCATGCGGCTAGAAGATGCGCTGTGGCGTGCGCCGATCGCCCTCAGCCCAACCCTCCCCCTTCAAGGGGGAGCGGGATTTTTGCGCGTTCCCTCCCCCCTTGAGGGGGAGGGACAAGGTGGGGGGTGGGAGCCGCATCGCGCGCACGGCTATTGCACCAGCTGGTCGAGCCGGTCCTGGTCGATCGTGACCGGGAAAGTGCGGCGCAGCGCCTGATCGTATTCGGCGACGGTGTCGCCTTGCAGGTTCGCGCCGAGCTGCTGCGCGAGCTGCTTCACCGCGCTTTCGTCCTTCGCGGGATCGGCCGGCTCGATCTTGTCGAGCTGCGCCACGACGATGCCGCTCTCGGCGGGTTCCGTGACGGCTTCGCCCTGCTTGGCGTCGAACAGTTTGGCGACGAGCGCCGGCGGCACCGTCTCGTCGCCGCCGGTGCGCTGCAAGGGCGCCGACATCGTCACCGCGAGCTTCCGCGCGGCGGCCACGTCCTTCAGGCTCTTGCCGCCGTTCACCTCGGCCGCGATCGCGTCGGCCGTTTTCTGCAGCGCCTGTGCACGCGCGTCGTCCTGCCACAGCTTCGCGGCCTGGTCATGCACCGCGGCGAGCGGCTGGGTCGCTGCCGCCATGACGTTCTGCACCTGGACCACGAAATAGCCGTCGTCGCCCATCTCGGCGAGGGAGCTCGTCTGGCCCTGGTCGGTTGCGAACGCGGTCTTGAGAATTGCCTGCTGCGCGTCGCCGAGATCGGCCGCCTTGCCCGAAGCGTCCTTGCCCCCGACATCGACATCGTCGGCGGTCGCGAGCTTGAGCGCGAATTTCTGCGCCGCGTCGTCGATGCTCGCGCCGCCGGCCAGCGCATCGTCGACATTGTTGGCGATGTCGGCCATGCGGTCGCTGGCCTTGTCGCGCGCGACCTCCTGCTTCAGCTGCTCCTTCGCCTGATCGAAGGTCTTGGTCTCGCCCGGCTTGATGCCGGCGACGCGCAGGATGTGCCAGCCGAAGCTGCTCTTGACCGGAGATGTCACGGCGCCTTCCTTCGCCGCGAACGCCGCGTCGGCAAGCTCGGGCGGCAGGTCGGTGCGCTTCACCCAGCCGAGATCGAGCCCTTTGGGATCGTCCATTTTCGCCACGTCCTTGGCGACGGCGGCGAAATCCTTGCCCGAGGCGAGCTGCATCTCGGCGGTCTTGGCGGACGCCTCGTCGGGCAGCAGCATCTGCGCCACCTGGCGCTCTTCGGGCGTGTGGAATTCCTCCTGGCGCTGGTCGTAGGCGGCCTTCAGCTGATCGTCGCTCACCTCGATCCCGGCTGCCACGTCCTGCAGCCGCAGCATCGCCACCTTGAAGCTGCGCCGTTCGGGCGATTGGAAGCGGTCGGGATGGGCGCGATAGAACTCGTCGATCTGCGCCTCGGTCGGCGGCGGCATGGCGCCCGCGGCGGCGGGCGGCAAAGTGACGATTGCGGCGACGCGGCGCTCGGCGCGCGAGCGGTAGAGCGCATCGACCAGCGATTTCGGCGCGCTGACGCCGGCGACAAGCGCGGATGTCAGCTGCGCCTTCAGCAGGTTCTCGCGCTCCAGCGCTTCGAACTGCGGCTCGGTCATGTGGTTGGCGAGCAGAAGCTGGTTGTAGAGGTTGCGGTCGAACGCGCCCGACTGGCTGCGGAAGGCGGGATCGGCGAGGATGGCGTTGCGCACCGCCTCGTCGCCGATCGCAAGCCCCATGCGGTCGATCTCGAGCTCGACCAAATCCTGGCTCACGAGGCGCTGCACCGCCTGATCGACGACGCCCAACTGCTTTGCCTGCTGCGCGTCGAGCGAGCCGCCGAAGAGGCCGCGCAGCCGCTCGATGTCGGCCTGCACCGCCTGCGTCGCCTCGTCGATGGTGATGGAGCGCGAGCCGACGCGCGCCACCGACGTATCGGGCCCGGCGGTGCGGAAAATGTCGCCAATGCCCCACAGGCCGAACGTGACGATGAGCAGGCCGAACAGGATCTTGACGACGAATCCCGTGGCTCTGGAACGGATGGCTTGCAGCATCTGCGAAATCTCGCCGAAAGGCGCGCGATGATAGGAGCCGCACCCCGCGCCAGCAACGGGCAAAACTCAAGCGCCCGCGCGGCCGCGCTCGTTCGAGCGGTACCACGCCACCATGTCGCGCACCGCCGCCTCGATGCCGTATTGCGGCGCATAGCCGATCGCGTCCTTAGCGAGCGCAAGGTCGCTCGTGTGGCGCATGTCCATGAGCGAGACGCCGGCGCCCGGCGGATCGGCGATCTTGACGCGCGCGCCCGGCACGGCGGCCCGCAGCGCCGCTGCAAAGGCGTCGGGCGTCGTCACCTCGCCCATGGTGACGTTGAAGATGCGGCTTTTGAGCGCCGGCGCCTGCAAGGCGAGGACGGTGCCGCGCCCGGCGTCCTTCGAATAGACCCATTCCATCGCGCCCGAGGGAACCACGGCCTCGGCTCCCGCGAGCGCCTTCAGCACGGCGTCGCGAAAGGCGTTGCTGGGGCCGCCGCCGCCGCGCCCGCTCCACGGCCCCGCGACCGCGCCATAGCGCACGGCGGCGAAATCGACGCCGCACCAGCGCGCATAGTTGAGGCCCAGGTTCTCGATCGCCTGCTTGGTCGTGGCATAGAAGGTGACGGGGCGCGGGAACGCCTCCTCCTTGCCGAGATCGCCCTTGCCCTCGCCGCCCGCGACATAGTGCGACAACACGTTCGAGCTCGACACCACGACGCGCCGCAGCTTGTGCACGCGCGCCGCCTCGAGCACGTTCACCGTGCCCATGATGTTGAGCTGGATCGCGGCGAAGGGATCGCGCTGCGCGCCTTGCGTCAGGAGCGGGTTGGCGGCGGTGTGGACGATCTCGGTGATGTCGTGCTCGCGGATCGCCTGGGTGAGCGCGAACGGGCGCAGCACGTCGCCTTCGACGAGGCGGACGCGGTCGAGCGATACGATCTCGGCCAAGGCCTCGCGCTGTGGCGCGCTGTCCATGAGGACGGGCGTCGCGCCCTGCTCGACGAGGAGCCGCGCCACCTGCGAGCCCACCAGCCCCGCACCGATCACCAATGTCGCCATCGCCGCCCTCCTGTCCGATCCGCACTTGGATAGCATCATGCTAGGATACGGGCCATGCGAAAGCTCTGCGCCGGCAATTGGAAGATGAATGGGCTGCAGCGCGACGCGGTTGCGCTGGTCGCGGCGCTCGTTGCGCGGGCCAGGGCGGAGCCGCCTTCGTGCGACCTTCTGGTCTGTCCGCCGGCGACCGCGCTCGCGGCGGCGGCCGAGGCGCTGGTCGGCAGCGGCATCGCGCTCGGCGGGCAGGATTGCCATGCCGCCGACAAGGGCGCGCATACCGGCGATGTGAGCGCGCCGATGCTGAAGGATGCCGGCTGCCGCTTCGTCATCCTCGGCCATTCCGAGCGCCGCGCCGAGCACGGCGAAAGCGACGAGGCTGTCCGCGCAAAATGCGCGGCGGCGCGGCGCGCGGGGCTCGCGCTCGTCCTGTGCATCGGCGAGAGCCTGGCCGAGCGCGACGGCGGCCGCACGCTGGAGATTGTCGGGCGCCAGCTCGCGCACTCGCTACCCGAAGGGATTCCGCCCGCCGAGCTTGCGATCGCCTACGAGCCGGTCTGGGCGATCGGCACCGGGCGCACGCCGACCGTAGCCCAGGTCGAGGAAGTGCACGCCCATATCCGCGCGGCGCTCGCCCGGAAGGTCGCCGCGGCCGATGATGTGCGCATCCTCTATGGCGGCTCGGTCAAGCCGGACAACGCAAAGGCGCTGATGGCGGCCAGGAATGTCGATGGCGCGCTCGTTGGCGGCGCGAGCCTCCAGCCTGACGATTTCTGGGCGATCGCGCGCGCTTGCGGCTAGAAATCGCGCGCCCGAGCCGCTAAGAAGCGCCGCTTATGATCACCGTCGTTCTCGTCGTCCATCTCATGATTGCCATCGCGCTCGTCGGCGTCGTCCTTTTGCAGAAGAGCGAGGGCGGCGCGCTCGGCATGGGCGGCGGCGGTATGTCGGGCTTCATGACCGGGCGCTCGACCGCCAACCTCCTGACCCGCGCCACCGCGGTGCTGGCGACGTGCTTCTTCGCGACATCGATCACGCTCGCCGTCCTGGCCGCAAACCAGCGCGCGCCGCATTCGCTGGTCGATCAGCCGGCGCCCGCTGCGCCGCAAGGGGCGCCCGCGTTGCCGGCGCCGGCGCCTGCCGCTCCTGCGGCGCCGTCCGCGCCGCTCGCGAAATAGCCCCCGAGTCGCCGATCGTCCTTCCGTTGCGGCGCCCTGCAGCCTAGAGTGGAGGTCCATGACGCGGTTCATCTTCATTACCGGCGGCGTGGTCTCTTCCCTCGGAAAAGGTCTGGCGGCGGCGTCGCTCGCGGCGCTCTTGCAGGCGCGCGGCTTCCGCGTGCGGCTCAGGAAGTTCGACCCCTACATCAACGTCGATCCGGGCACGATGAGCCCCTATCAGCACGGCGAGGTCTATGTCACCGACGACGGCGCCGAGACCGATCTGGACCTTGGCCATTACGAGCGCTTCACCGGCGTCTCGGCGCGTCGCGCCGACAGCGTCACCACGGGGCGCATCTATTCGACCGTGATCGGCCGCGAGCGGCGCGGCGAGTATCTCGGCGCCACGGTGCAGGTGATCCCGCACGTCACCGACACGATCAAGGAATTCATCGCGGCCGATCTCGACGACGAGGATTTCGTGCTGGTGGAGATCGGCGGCACGGTCGGCGACATCGAGAGCCTGCCCTTCCTCGAGGCGATCCGCCAGTTCGGCAACGAGGTCGGGCGCGAGCGCGCGCTTTATGTCCATCTCTGCCTCGTGCCGTTCATCCCCTCGGCGCACGAGCTCAAGACCAAGCCGACGCAGCATTCGGTGAAGGAGCTGCTGAGCGTCGGGATTCAGCCCGACATCCTGCTCTGCCGCTGCGACCGGCCGATCCCGGAAGGCGCGCGGAAGAAGATCGCGCTCTTTTGCAACCTGCGCGAGTCGCGGGTGATCCAGGCGCTCGACGTCGATACCATCTACGACGTGCCCAACGCCTATCACGCCGAGGGCTTCGATCGCGAGGTGTGCCGCCATTTCGGACTCGAGGCGGAGGAGCCCGATCTTTCGCGCTGGCGCGACATCGTGACGCGCATCCGCAAGCCCGAGGGCACGGTCTCGATCGCCATCGTCGGCAAGTACACGCATCTGCTCGACAGCTACAAGTCCTTGGCCGAGGCGCTGGCGCATGGCGGCATCGCCAACAACGTCCATGTCGCCCTCGACTGGCTCGACAGCGAGATCTTCGAGCAGAAGGACGCGGTGCAGCGGCTCGAGGGCGTGCACGGCATTCTGGTGCCGGGCGGCTTCGGCGAGCGCGGCGCCGAAGGCAAGATGGAGGCGGCGCGCTTTGCGCGCGAGAAGAGCGTGCCCTATTTCGGCATCTGCTTCGGCATGCAGATGGCGGTGATCGAGGCGGCGCGCCATCTCGCCGGATTGAACGGCGCCGGCTCAACCGAGTTCGGCCCGTGCGCCGATCCGGTCGTGGGCCTCATGACCGAATGGATGCGCGGCAACACGATGGAGCGGCGCCGTGCTAACGGCGACATGGGTGGCACGATGCGCTTGGGCGCCTACGAGGCGGTGCTCGCCGAAGGGAGCCGGGTCGCCGAGATCTATGGCACGACGCGCATCAGCGAACGCCACCGCCACCGCTACGAGGTGAACATCGAATACAAGGAGCGGCTCGAGCGCACGGGCCTGCGCTTTTCCGGCATGTCGCCCGACGGCATCCTGCCCGAGATCGTCGAGATTCCGGATCATCGCTGGTTCATCGGCGTTCAGTATCATCCGGAGCTGAAGTCGCGGCCGTTCGAGCCGCACCCGCTGTTCACGTCGTTCATCCGGGCGGCGGTCGAACAGTCGCGGCTCGTCTAGGGAGGCGTTTTTGAGCGACGACCCGAAACTCAACGCCGAGATTCGCTCGTTCTCGCGCAGCCAATCGGTTGACCGGACCGAGGATTACCTGCGGCGCGGCCGCGCGCTTGCGGCGGCCGATTCGTCCGAGCTCAAGCAGCGCTGGGTCGAGACCTATCGCACATGGTGCGGCGACGTGCGGAACTGGGAGTTGCAGCGCATCGCCAACGACATCGAATCGGAGCTGTCGCTGCGCCGCGAGGAGGTGCCGATCGAGCGCGTCGTCGAGGAGATTCAGGCGCTTGCCGACTCGCTGAAGCGCGAGCTGACGCGCCTCGATCGCGACCAGATCCGCCGCATGGGCGAGCACATGCTGGGCGAGCTCGAAGAATTCCGCCGCCGCTCGCGCTCGCAGCATTAGGAAATCGAATGCAAAATCGTACCGTCGCCATCGGCAAGCTCGCGCTCGGCAACGACCGGCCGCTTGTGCTGATCGCGGGGCCGTGCGCGCTCGAGAGCCGGCAGCATGCGCTCGAGATGAGCCATGCGCTGGTCGAACTGACGGCGCGGCTCGGCATCGGGCTCATCTACAAGACCTCGTTCGACAAGGCGAACCGCACCGCGCTCGAAGGGGCGCGCGGGCTCGGGCTCGAGGACGGCCTGCCGATCCTCGCCGAGGTGCGCGAGCGCTGCGGTTGCCCGGTGCTGACCGACGTGCACCTGCCGGAGCAGTGCGCGCCCGTGGCCGAGGCGGTCGATGTGCTGCAGATTCCGGCCTTCCTCTGCCGCCAGACCGATCTTCTGGTCGCCGCGGCCAAGACCGGGCGCGCCATCAACATCAAGAAGGGGCAGTTTCTGGCGCCCTGGGACATGAAGAACGTCGCGGAAAAAGTCGCGCGGTCCGGCAACGAGCGCATCCTCCTGTGCGAGCGCGGCGCGAGCTTCGGCTACAACACGCTCGTCTCCGACATGCGCGCGATCCCCGTTCTGCGCGCGACAGGCTACCCCGTGGTGTTCGACGCCACCCACTCGGTGCAGCAGCCGGGCGGCCAGGGCGACCGCAGCGGCGGCGAGCGCGCCTTCGTGCCGGTGCTGGCGCGCGCCGCGGTCGCGGTCGGCGTCGCCGCCGTGTTCATGGAAACGCATCAGGACCCGGATCGCGCGCCGTCGGACGGGCCCAACATGGTGAAGCTCAAGGACATGCCGGCGCTTCTCGAAACGCTCCTCGCCTTCGACAAGATCGCGAAGGCGCGGCCAATCGCCGAGTGAAGGCCAATCATGACCGAGATCGCCGACATCCACGCGCGCGAGATTCTGGACAGCCGCGGCAATCCCACGGTCGAGGTCGATGTGACGCTGGAAAGCGGCATCATCGGCCGCGCCGCCGTGCCGTCCGGCGCCTCGACCGGCACGCACGAGGCGGTGGAATTGCGCGACGGCGACAAGGCGCGATACCAGGGCAAGGGCGTGAAGCGCGCCGTGGACGCGGTGAACGGCGAAATCTTCGACGCGCTGTCCGGCTTCGACGCTGCGGCGCAGGTGGCGCTCGACCGCGCCCTCATCGCGCTCGACGGCACGCCCAACAAGGCGCGCCTCGGCGCCAACGCCATCCTGGGCGTGAGCCTTGCGGCGGCGCGCGCCGCGGCGGCGGACCTGGGGCTGCCGCTCTACCGCTATGTCGGCGGCACGAATGCCTGCACGCTGCCGGTGCCGATGATGAACATCGTCAATGGCGGCGTCCATGCCGACAATCCGATCGACCTCCAGGAATTCATGATCGTGCCGGTGGGTGCTGCGTCCTTGGCCGAGGCGGTGCGAATGGGCGCCGAAGTGTTCCAGACGCTGAAAAAGCGCCTGCACGATGCCGGCTACAACACCAATGTCGGCGACGAAGGCGGCTTCGCGCCGAACCTCGCCTCGGCCGACGCGGCCTTGGGCTTCGTCGTCGGCGCGATCGAGGCGGCGGGCTACACTCCGGGCGAGCAGGTGGCGCTTGCGCTCGATCCGGCGGCGAGCGAGTTCTTCAAGGACGGGCGCTATGTGCTCGCGGGCGAGGGCAAGACGCTCGACGCCGCCGGCATGGTGCGGTTCTACGAGGACTTGGCGAAGCGTTATCCGATCGTCTCGCTCGAAGACGGCATGGCCGAGGACGACGAGGCCGGCTGGATCGCGCTGACGCGCGCCTTGGGCGCAAAGCTGCAGCTCGTCGGCGACGACAATTTCGTCACCAACCCTGCGCGCATCCGCGACGGCATCGCGAAGGGCATCGCCAACGCCGTCCTCATCAAGGTGAACCAGATCGGCACGCTCACCGAGACGCTCGAGGCAGTCGAGATCGCGCAGCGCGCCGGATACCGCGCCGTCATGTCGCACCGCTCGGGCGAGACCGAGGATTCGACCATCGCCGATCTCGCCGTCGCGACCAATTGCGGCCAGATCAAGACCGGCTCGCTCGCCCGCTCCGACCGGCTCGCCAAGTACAACCAGCTCATCCGCATCGAGGAGCAGCTCGGCTCCGCCGCGCGCTATCTGGGCCGCGCGGCGCTGGCGCGCTGAGAAGCGGACCGCGCGATCAGCAGCACCGACAGGTTCCACAGAAGAGCAATCGCGAGCGCGGCCGTAAGCGCCGCCACGGTGCCGGCGGGCACGGCGAGGAGGTGCAGCGCCGTCAGCGCCACGCCATAGCCGGCAAGTCCCGGGATTGCGTTCGCAGTGATGGCCGCGCTGCCGCGCCCGCCGACGCGGCGATGGAAGATGACGGCGAGGCTCACCAGGACCACCGGGAAGATAGCGAGCAGCCCGGTCATCGTGGGCCCCAGTTTCGTGCTCAGTCCCACGACCGAAGCGACCAGCACCGCGACCAGGCTCGCGCGCAGCGGCACGTCGTACCAGCGCCGGATCGGCGGCACGATCGGCGCGTTCCGCAAGCGTGCTGCGACCGGCCAGCAGACGGCGAAGACGCACAGAAAGACGGCGAGAACGGCGGGCAGACCCAGATGCAACGGCCGCAGCACCGCGACGAAGACGATCCACGCGCCCAGCGACAGCGACAGGCTCGGCACGAGTCCCCGCGATTGCGCCAGCACGCTGTAGAGCGTGCAGAAGAGGGCAGTCGCCGCCGTGCTGTCGAGGCTCGCGAGCGCGCTTGCCGAGATGAACGAAGCGTCATGGTCGAGCGCTATGAAGACGTAAGCTGGCGCAGCCGCAATCGGCAGCGTCGCCACCATCGCGCCGACGAGCGGTCCGGTGCGCTCTGCGGTCCAGCTCGCGGCGACGACGAACGAAGCGGTGATCACGAGCTTCGTCGCAAGCGCGAGCCAAAAGACGAGTTCGGGCGGCATGGAGGGAGGATACCTGGCGCGGAGAGAGGCCGGGATTATCGTGCGCCGCGCGGTGCGAATTCAATCGACCGAAAAAGGCGCATGAACTCATAAGAAAGCGCCGGCGCGAAACGCGCCCAATGGACAAACCTACCTGGGGTTTTCCCACTCAGGCCGGTCCCATTCGCGGCCCGGCTTGACAATTTTCAGTTCGGCTTCTGGAACTTGATGACGAAGATGTCGATCGGGATCTTCGCATTGAAGATGATGAAGTCATGCGTGTCGTTCGGATTGCGCAGGAAATTGCCCTCGTCCACGAGCTTGAACCCGGCCGCCTCGACCTCGCTCTTCTCGATGTTTTCGTCGAGCCGATGGAAGGTCTTGCCGGTCGTGACCGGCGCTCCGGGAAGCGCCGCGTAATCGGCGATGACGAGATAGCCGCCCGGCTTCAAGGCATCGAACATTGCCTTGTCCATCTTGGCGCGATCGACCTGCATATAGGTCGTGTCGTGATACCCGAAGAAGAAGGTGACGAGGTCGAGATCGGTGACGTTCGGCGGCACCGGATCGTCGAACTTGCGCCTGTCGTCGACCACGTCCTTCATCGCCGGGCGCTGCATGCGCGCGAGGAACGCATCCATGACGCGCGGCATCGCGTCAGACGGGTTCTGCCCATAGACCGTGCCGCCGGCGGCCACGGCGCGCGCCATCAATTCGGTGCTGTAGCCGGCATCCGCCGCCATATCGAGAACCTTCCAGCCCGGCCGCACCCCGGTGAAGGCGAGGAGCTTCGCGGCTTGGCGCCGGTCGTCATTCTTCCTGTCGGCATCGGTCCGATCGGGCGCCGCGAGCAGCGCGCCATAGTCGGGCGGGGGCGCCTGCATGGCGCAGGCATTCAGGAGTGCCGCAATCGCGAAGGCGCCAAGGCTGGTACCAGCGAGTCTTCTCATGTTGCTTCCTTTTTATTCGACATTCCCGGGATGAGTACGGACACCTTGGAACGATGCGGCGATTGCGCCGGACAGCCAAGCCGACCTGATGAGCAGGAAGACGCGTGTACGATAGCAGTCTGGCGGGTTAGCGGAAAGCGCGTCGCTCAGTCCTGCTCAAGCTGCAGCATTCCTGACGCGCTGTAACGGCAATCGAATGCGCACCACTGTCCCTGCGCCCGGCGCGCTCTCAATATTCAAACAGCCGCCGTGCAGTTCCACGAGCGCTTTGGCCAGTGGCAAGCCAAGACCTGTTCCGTCGAAGCGGCGACTTAGCGCTCCATCGATTTGGCGAAACGGCTCTAAGGCAATCGGTATGTCCTCTGCTTTCATCCCGATACCGGTATCTTCCACTGCAATGACTGCGCCATCCGCCTCAATCGAGGCTGACACGCGCACCTGGCCGCCGGCCGGCGTGAATTTGACTCCGTTCGACATGAGGTTGAGCAGGATCTGCCGGAAGCGAAGCTGGTCGGAGCGAATGAGCGGCAGAGAGCTGGGAACATTGATCGACAGCGAGACACCCGCAGCTTCGGCCATCGCCGCGACGATGCGGCGGCACGCATCAACGGTCTCGCCGATCGACACGATCTCATCCCGCAGCTCCAAACGACCGCTGTCGAGTTTGGAAATATCGAGAATGTCGTTGATGATATTCTGCAGGTGCCGACCGGCTCCGTTTATGTCGCCGCCATACTCCCTGTACCGCGCATCCAGCGGACCGATGATCGCGTCGCGGATCATTTCGGAAAATCCGATAATGGCATTGAGCGGTGTTCGCAGTTCATGGCTCATACGGGCGAGAAAGTCCGTCTTGGCTTTGCTTGCCTCTGCGAGGCCGGCCTCGATTTGCGTCCGCGCGGTGACGTCACGAATGGCGTTGGAAACCAGAGTGCCGGCCTCGGTCTTGAGGAGGCCGAGGCTGACTTCAAACGGAAACTCTTTGCCGTCCTTGCGTACCCCGCGAAGTCCCATCGCCGGGCCCAAGTTTGTTGCCCTCGAGCCGTCCGTAAACGCCGCGACCTGCGTTCGGTATTTTTCTCGGTTTCGCTCCGACAGCAGCATCTCGAACGGATTGCCCAGAATTTCTGCACGTGGATATCCGAAAAGGTTCTCGGTCTCGGCGTTGATCAAGGCGATACGTTGCTGCTTATCGACGATGACCATCGCATCTGGCGCCGATTCGAGGAGACCGCGGAATTGACCCTCGCTGACGCGCAGGGTCTCATTCAAGCGACGCACATCTGCGCCGGCGGCCCTCATTACTCCGACCACAGCCACGACGGTGACGGTACCGATGCCGAAGAGAGCCGTCTGGTAAATCGAAAGGTAGGAGACTTCCGACGGGAGGATGAGGAGCCACGCCGCCAGGGCTGACAAGACCGCAGCCAGGAATCCGGCCGCCGATCCGCAAAGAAACGTCGCGACGATAACCGCTGGAAAGAAGGTCACGAACGGCATGCCCGCGACCCATTGGGTTAGCATCAGTCGCAGCACCGTCGCGACCGCCACGATCAAGCCGGCAATGAGATATGCTTTGAACGTCCTGGGTTCGAAGCGCGGATGCTCGATATACAATCCGTTAATCACCGGCTCACTCAATTCGAAGGATTGCAATCGCGAACGAAAGCCGAGTTGATCAGCCTTAGGACGGGCCTGCGGTGGGTAATTTTGGCCGGAACAAATGGGCAGATGGTTAAGATTGAACCTTGAGGTGGCGATCGCTCACGCCGCTGCGGGCCACACTTCGTCCGCGAGCTCGACGACGAGGCGAAGCTTGGCGTATTGCTCTTCCTCGCTCAGCAGGTTGCCGCCGGTGTGGCTGGCGAATCCGCATTGCGGGCTCACGCAGATCTGCTCCAACGCTAGATATTTCGTCGCTTCGTCGAGGCGACGCTTCAACAATTCCCTACTCTCGAGCGCGCCGAATTTCGAGGTGACGAGGCCCAGGACGATGCGCAAATGTCCCTTGGGCACGAAGCGCAGCGGCGCGAAATCGCCCGAGCGCGCGTCGTCATATTCGAGGAAGAGGCCGTCAACTTCGAGCGCATTGAAAATCGCCTCCGCCACCGGCTCGTAGCCGCCCTCGGCGTGGCCGCGGCTCAGCGAATTGCCGCGGCAGAGATGAACCGCGATCTTCATGTCCGGCGGCCGGCCGGCGATCGCACCGTTGATGAAGCGAGCATAGAGGTGCGGCAGCTTGTCCGGGTCCTCGCCGATGCTCCGCACCCGCGCGCGCAGGCGCTCATCGCAGAGATAGGCGAGGTTGGTATCGTCGAACTGGACATAGCGGCATCCGGCCGCGGCCAGATCCATGATCTCGGCACGGTAGACCGCAATCAGATCCGCGAAGAATTCTTCCATGTCGGGATATGCAGCCTCGCTGACGCCGCCGCGGCCGCCGCGGAAATGCAGCATGCTCGGCGACGGCAGCGTCACCTTCGGCGTCTTCTGCGTAATGCTCTTGAGGAAGGCGAAGTCGCGGCGCTGGATGCCGCCCTCGGGCCAGTGCAACCGGCTCACGATTTTGGGCGTGGGCGGCTGCCAGTCGCGGACGATGGCACCGGCCGGCACGTCGAGCTGCTGCGGACGCGCGCCCGCCGTCCCGCCCTGGACTACGCCGCCAATCGCGGTGAGGAAGTCCGACGACCAGGATTGACGGCGAAAATCGCCGTCGGTGACCGATTGGAGTCCCACTGCTTCTTGCCGCGCGACGGCGGCGCGAATGAGCCGGTCTTCGATCTCGGCAAGCGCCGTACGCGGGAGTTCGCCGCGCGCAAACTTTTCGCGCGCCTCCTTGAGTTCGGGGGGCCGAAGCAGGCTGCCGACATGGTCGGCCCGAAAGGGCGCATGATCCGCCATCGCCGTCATCGCCCGCCTCTCCGATCCATCGCTGCCGGCGCCAGGATCGCATGTCCCGCCGACGCTGGAAATGGCCTCGAGCAACTTACCCGATTCGGGTTCGCGTGAGGACTTATGCGGGAGCGGTTGGACTTCGAGGGCGGCAATGATTTATCCTGTGCTCAATCATTACGGCCGCGAATGCACGGGTGACCATGAATGGCAGGAGCGCTACTTCCGGGCGATCCGGCACCGCTGTTCACCGCGAAATCCCTCACGAACCCGCGCTTTATATTCGATAGCGTCGCTGGCCGGTACATCCTCCTTGGCTTCTTCGGCTCGACGGCCGAGCCGGTGGCCGCCGCGGCATTGCGCGACGTTGCGGCGCACCGGAACCTGTTCGATGACGATAAGGTCGTGTTCTTCGGCGTCGCCATCGGCGCCGAGGACGCCACGCGCATGCAGGAGACGATGCCGGGACTCCGGTGCTTCCTGGATTTCGACGGCAGCATAAGTCGGCTTTACGGCGCGCTTGGCGATGAGGCGGAATTGGCGTCGGCGGCCTATCGCCCGCTCTGGGTGTTGCTCGATCCGACGCTCCGCATCCTCGCGACCGCGCCGATCGCGGATTCGGAATCGGTGCTGCGGCTCGTCGCGGTTTTGCCGCCCGTTCCGCTGCACGCCGGGACGGTCGTCACCGCGCCGGTTCTCATCATGCCGCGCATCTTCGAGCCCGGATTTTGCCGTCGGCTCATTCGCCTCTATGAGGCGCATGGCGGCGAGGAATCCGGCTTCATGCGGCAGATCGAGGGCAAGACCGTCGGCCTCCTCGACCACTCCTTCAAGCGGCGGTCGGATTACGTCATCGAGGACGAGACCATCTGCGCAGGGGCACGGGCACGCATTTCCCGGCGCCTTGTCCCGGAGATACGCAAGGCGTTCCAATTCTGGCCTAAGCGGATCGAGCGGTTCATCGTCGCGTGCTACGAGGCGCGGGACGGCGGGTTCTTTCGCCCGCACCGGGACAACACCACGCTGGGAACCGCGCACCGGAAGTTCGCCGTCACGATCAACCTCAATGCCGAGGAGTACGAGGGCGGCGATCTCCGTTTTCCTGAGTTCGGTCCGCAGACCTATCGGGCGCCAACGGGCGGGGCGGTCGTGTTCAGCTGCTCTCTGCTGCACGAAGCGACGCTGGTGACCAAGGGGCGGCGCTTCGCGTTCCTGCCATTCCTTTACGACGATGAGGCCGCCAAGCAGCGAGAGGCCAACGTCCAGTTCATCGTCGATGCCTCACGCGAAAAGAGCGCGGCACGGCAGGATGCGTCCTTGCCCTCCGCCGAGGCCGAATAGGCATGTCCCGCGTCTCGGCTGTCGTCCTCGGCCTTTTTCTCGTCGCCGCCGCTCGCGCGTGGGCCGAGGCACCGAAGCTTGGCCTCCCCTTGCGTTGCACGCCGGGCGAGGATTGCTGGATCGCCAACTACGTCGATCACGATCCCGGCGGGACCCCACGCGACTATCGCTGCGGCGATGTCACCTACCACGGACATGACGGGACGGATCTGGCGATCAGCGACCGCGGCCGGATGGAGGAGGGAGTCGAGGTTCTTGCCGCCGCTCCCGGCCTTGTCGTCGGCACGCGCGACGGCATGGCCGACCGTAGCGTCCGCGAGACCGGCACGAGCGCGGTCAACGGCCGCGAATGCGGCAATGGGGTCCTGATCGAACATGGCGACGGCTGGGCGACGCAATACTGCCACATGCGCCAGGGCTCGGTGCGCGTGCATCGCGGCCAGCGGGTCGAGCGCGGGAGCGTGCTCGGGCTCGTCGGCATGTCGGGAGAATCGGAATTTCCGCATCTCCATCTCACGGTCCGCCATGACAACGTCGCCGTCGATCCGTTTGTCGGCCTGGTGCCCGGTGCAGCCTGCGCGGCGGGCATCGAACCGCTCTGGGCTGCCGATGTCGGGCAGGCCCTCGCGTATCGAACCGGCGAGGTTTTCAATATTGGCTTCGCCGCGCAAGACGCGTCATGGCCGGCCGCGCGCAACGGCGCCTACCGGAACGTCATCGTTCCGCGCGACGCTGCGGCCATCACGTTCTGGTGCGAGACCTTTGCCACCGAGCCGGGCGACCGCATCACTCTCCGCATCCTTGCACCCGATGGCCGGCTCTTCGTCGAACATGCGGAGACGATCAATCGTCACCAAGCCGTGATCTTCCGCTCGGTCGGCCGCCGCCGCCCGAACGGGGGCTTCAGTCCCGGAACCTATCGAGGCGAAGTGACCTACGAAGTCGCTGCCGACCACGCCACCCATGTCAAAGAGATCCAAGTCAAAGTCGATTAGCCGGTCACGCCGCAGGGCGCCGCTGCCTTCTGGCTATTTCTCGATGAAGGCACGATGGAAACTGTCGAGGATCGGCGACAGCGCGTAAAGGGCGACGGTGGTCTTGCCGGTCCGGATCATCACTTCCGCCGGCATGCCCGGCACGAGGTGAACGTCGGCCAGGCTGTTCAAGTATGCCTTGTCGACCTCGATCGTGGCCGCGAAATAGGGCGGCTGATTGGGTTCCTTCTCGACCGTACGGTCGGCTGAGACATAGCTCACCGTACCTTCGAGCGGCGGGGTACGGCGCTGCTTGTACGGCAGCAGCCTGACGAGCGCCGGCAGCCCGACGCGGACGAGGTCCATGTCCTCCGGTCGCACCTTCGCCGTGATGACGAGCTTGTCCTCGTTCGGCACGATGTCGAGCAGCGGCTCGCCCGAGCTGACGACGCCGCCGGGGGTGTGCAACTTGAGGCCGGTCACGGTTCCGGCTACGGGCGCTCGCACCTCGATGCGGGCGAGGACATCGGCCGCGGCTTGCAGCTGCTGCTGCAGCTCGTGGCTCTTCTCCTCGGTGTCCCGCAGTTGCTGCGAGACTTCGTTGGCCGCGTCGTTCTGCTGCTCGATGATGCTGAGCTCGGCCTCGGAGATGGTCTGCTGCGCGCGCGCGATCTGCGCGATCACCTGTCCGCGCGTTCCCGCGATGTCGGCCTGGTCGCGCCCGAGTTGGAGGACGCGCGGCTTGAGGGTGAGGCCTTTCGCCTGCAGCTCCTTCTGGTCCCGCAGCTCTTCGTCGATCAGCACCAGCTTCTGCGCGGCGGCATCACCCTGGGCGCGCAGCCCGACGATTTCTTCGTTGGTCTCGACGATGCGCTGGCGGATGAGCGCGATCTTGGAGCTCATCAGATCGCGCCGCGTCTCGAAAATCTTGGTCTGGCCGGCGAGAACCTGCGCAACCTGCGCATCCTGCCCGGAGCGGGCGAGAAGGTCGTCGGAATAGGTGATCGTCGTGCGTCCATCCCGCTCGGCGATGAGCCGGGCCTCGCGCGCCTCGAAATCCCACAGCTCGCCTTGCACGGCTTTATAGGTGGTGCGTGCCTTCGTCGGGTCGAGGCGCACGAGAGGCTGCCCCTCGACGACCTGGTCGCCGTCCTTGACCAGGATCTCGCTGACGATGCCGTCTTCGAGATGCTGCACGGTCCGATGCGAGGATTCGACCTCCACCACGCCTTGCGCCACGGCCGCGCTCTCCAAAGGCGCGAAGATCGACCACACGATAAGGCCGCCGACGAAGATGCCCATGATGAGCACGCCGGCGATCAGCACGCTGCGCATCGTCGCCACCGGCGAATCCGGAACCTCGCCGTCGTCGCTGGGGGGAGCCCAGATCCTAGCGAAGAATCCGGGGGGCGGCGTCTGATCGGGTACGATCGCGCGCGGTGGGGCGGCTGCCTCGTCGGTCATGCCGGTTGCCTCTGTTGGTCGCCGCCGATGGCTGTACGCGACGGACCGATGACGGCGGCGGCGTTGAGCTTGGCGATGACCTCGGCGCGCGAGCCGAAATGCTCGACCATGCCGTTGCGCAGGACCAGCAGCTTGTCGGCGTGCTGCAGGATGCTCGGGCGGTGCGCGATCACCACCACGGTGGCGCCGCGCGACTTCAACTGCGCCACCGCTTCGACCAGCGCCGCCTCGCCCTCGGTATCGAGGCTTGAGTTCGGCTCGTCGAGAACGACGAGGCGCGGTTCGCCGAAAACGGCCCGCGCGAGCGCGATGCGTTGGCGCAGGCCGCCGGACAGCTTCATCCCGCCCTCGCCGATATCGGTGTCATAGCCGCCGGGGAGCCGCATGATGATCTCGTGCAGGCCCGCGAGCTTGGCCGCGGCGATGACCGCCTCGGCCGGGGCGTCGGCAAGCCGCGCGATATTGTCCCGCACCGACCCGGCAAAGAGTTCGACATCCTGAGGCAGATAGCCGATATGCGTCGCCCCGCTCGACGCCAGCCAGATCGCAATGTCGGCGCCGTCGAGCCGAACATGGCCCGAGCTCGGCATCCAGGCCCCGACGATGAGCCGCGCCAGTGTCGTCTTGCCGGAGGCTGTCGGCCCGATCAGGCCCATCACCTCGGCGGGCTGCAAGGCGAAGGAGACGCCGCGCAATATCGGCTCCGGAACACCGGGCGGGGCAAAGACGACGCGCTCTGCCGTGAGGAAGCCGTCCGGGCGTGGCATCTCCATGCCCTTGGAAGGCGGCGCGGCCTTGTCGAGGAGCATGTGCAGCCGGTGGTAGGACATGCGCGCCGCGATGAACGCCTTCCAGGTGCCGATCGCATTGTCGACCGGGGCGAGCGTGCGGGCGATGAGGAAGCTCGAGGCGAACATGACGCTGGGGGTCGCCAGGCCGTCGATGACCAGCCAGGCGCCGGCGCCCATGACCGCGGACTGCACGAAAAGACGCACGAACCGCGTGCTGCTCTGGACCATCGCTGCGCGCTGGTTCGCCACGCGCTGCGCGCGCTTGCCGGCGCCCGATTGCACGCGCCACATATCGACGATGGCATCGAGCATGCCCATCGCCTCGATCACTTCGGCATTGCGGAAGGCGGCGTCGAGCGCCCGCATGCCACGGCCCGTCGCGACATTGGCATTCTGCAGCGGGGTCTTGGTGACGAGTTCGTTCAAGACCGCGAAGCCGAACAGGATGAGGGTGGCAACGAGGCCGATGATGCCGAGCGCAGGATGAAGAATGAACAGCATCGTCAGGAACAGCGGCGCCCACGGCGCATCGATGAGCGGCGCGACCGTCGGCCCGCCGAGAAAGCTGCGCAGCGTCGCGAGATCGCGCATCGCTTCCCCGGCGCGGACCGGCCCCCCCATCAAGGCGGCGCGCAGCCCGGCGCGGATCGCTGGCGGGCCCAGCCGATCGTCGAGCCAGACACCGAGCCGGCTCAACACTTGCGCGCGCAGCCCGTCGAGCACGGACACGGTGACGATTGCGAAGGCAAAAATCAGCGTCAGGACGAACAACGTGTCCAAGCTGCGGCTCGAGACCACGCGGTCGTAGAGCTGCATCATGTAGAGCGGCGAGGCCAGCATCAGGAGATTGATGCAGAAGCTGAAGGCGAACAGGAACAGCCCGGTGCTGCGACAGGCGCGCAAAGCTGTTTGCAGGTCGGTCTCCGGGCCGGCGCCGCTGCCGGGAACAGCGCTCGATGGTCAACCTAGCCACTGACCGATCGATGTCGGAACGCGCATTAACTCATCCTGCCGGGAACTCGCTGACGGCGTCCACAATATCGTTCGATACGCGGCCGCGATAGCCGAGATTAAAGCGAAATGGTAAATGTCTCAGTGTTGATATTTTACCAATTCGATCTTCTATACCAAGCGCAGGCATCGCTTTGTCACAGTTTCTGTGCTGCGCGGCAAAACGCCATACGCATGACCGGTTTCCAGCGGTTGCCAGCGCAAGAAAAAAAGCAGATCATCGGCTCGGCAATTTCAAGTGCTTCGGTAATTTAGATTAACTAACGATTGTCGAGATAAGTCTTGCGCGCTCGGGTGATCTTATTGGCCAACTTCGAAGCCAACGTGATATTCGGTCGAACCGCGGGCTCGGCCGCATTCCGGGCGTCTGTCTTGCCGCCGGGCGCAGCTTCGTTCCTCGCTGCGTTCACCCTGGCAGCCCTGGCGCTCATCGCGGCCCTCGCTATCGTCGGCTTCGACGGACCGCAAGTCGAGCCGCTGGGGACCGTGCATTTCGCGATCTCGTGCAGCCCGGCGAGCCAGCAGCGCTTCGATCGCGCGACGGCGCTGCTGCATTCGCTCGCGCCGTACGACGCGGAGCGGGAATATGCCGGGATTGCCGCCGACGAGCCGGGCTGCGCGATGGCGTATTGGGGCGTAGCCATGAGCCGGTTGCGCTACCCGAATACGCCGCCCTCCGCGCAAGACATGCGCCTTGCTGGCGAGGCGATCGGCGCTGCCGCTGCCGCGCCCGTGGCGAGCCCGCGCGAGCGGCTTTATATCTCCGCTGCCGGCCGTCTCCTCATGCCCCAAGGGCCGGCGGACTGGCACAGCCGTGCGATCGCGTATGCCGACGCGATGGCAGCGCTCGCGCGCGACGAGCCGCAGGATCGCGAGGCCACGATCTTCTACGCGCTCGCCCTGAACATGGCCGCGACCTCGGGCTCGGCCGAGGACTTTGCCCGGCAGACGAGGGCGGCGGAGCTTCTCCTGATCGCGTTCGGCGCGCAGCCCGATCATCCCGGCGCCGCGCACTACCTCACATATTGTCTCAACAGTTCGAGGCATCAGAGCATGACCATGTTTCGGAAGACAGCGCCGCTGTCGCCGACACGGCGAATTCTTCTAAGCAGTCTCGCGACGCTCGTTCTCTTCGGGGTCGGCGCCATCATGGCGGTGGCCGCGCCGCCCTGGGAGACCGCGGACGCCCAATCCTCGACGCCAATCGGCGGCCCCTTCGCGCTCGTTGGCGGCGACGGAAGGACGGTCACGGACGAGACCTTTCGCGGCCGCTGGATGCTGCTTTATTTCGGCTATACCCATTGCCCGGAGATTTGTCCCACCACCTTGTCGGACATTGCGGAAATGCTGGAAAAGCTCGGGCCTCTCGCAGCCGAGCTGCAGCCGCTTTTCGTGACCATCGACCCCGCGCGCGACACGCCGGAGGTGATTGCGAAATATGCGGCTGCGTTCGACCCGCGCATCGTCGGCCTCTCGGGCTCAGCCGCGGCGATCGAGGCCGCGGCCAAGTCGTACCATGTCTATTACCGCCGGGCGGCCAACAGCGACGGCGACGACGATTACTTCATGGAGCACAGCGCCTTCGTTTATCTCGTTGACAACAACGGACGCTATGCGACGCTGTTTGCGCCGACCGAGGGGCAGGGACCGGATTACATGGTCTCCCGCATCCGTGACTTGATGCCCCAACCCGCACCAGCTTCGAGGTGACACCGTGACCCGACAATCCAGTTCCCGGCAGGAGCCGATCAGACTGGCCTCATTCTGGTTCGGCGCGATCGCCGTCACCGCCGGCGTCTGCCTCCATCTTCCGACGTTCTGGAACGCGGCGGCGATGAACTTTCGCCTCGCGGGCATGGCGATGGATGCGCCGATGCTGTTTGGCATGGGTTTGATCGTCGTGGGCACGCTCGCAGCCGGATATGGTCTGCTGCCTCCCGGACCGGCGCGCGATGGCGGGCGGATTCTGCTGGCGGAAGCCGCGTCCGCGCCCGGCGCCGAAGGCCGGCTCACGGCTGCGCATTGGCGCCTCATGCTGACCCTGACGCTGGCGCTCGTGATCGACACGATGAAGCCGGCCTCGCTCGGTTTCGTGGTGCCGGGAATGGCGCAGGAATACGGTCTCGCGCGGCCGGTCGTGGCGCTGCTCCCGTTCTTCGCGCTTACCGGCACGACCATCGGCTCGCTGCTGTGGGGTTTCATCGCCGATCTCATGGGACGGCGCGCCGCCATCCTGCTGGCGGCGGTGATGTTCATTGGCACGTCGATCTGTGGCGCGATGCCGTCCTTCACCTGGAACATCGTTATGTGCTTCCTCATGGGCGTGTCGGCGGGCGGAATGCTGCCGATCACCTATACGCTGCTGGCCGAAACCGTGCCGGCCCGCCATCGCGGATGGTTCCTGGTGCTGCTGGGCGGTCTCGGCCTCGTCGGCGGCTATCTCGCCGCGAGCGGTTGCGCGGCGCTGCTGGAGCCTCATTTCGGTTGGCGCATAATGTGGTTCCTCGGCCTGCCGACCGGCCTGCTCCTGATCGTGCTCAATCAGTTCATGCCGGAATCCCCGAAGTTCCTGCTGCTGCGCGGGCGCAGCGCCGAGGCGCGGGCGATCATGGCCCGGTTCGGAGCGCCGCTTCACGCGCCGCCGCTTGCCGGCTATGCCGCCGCCGCCGCGCCGCGCGCGGGTTCGCCGGGTGAGGCGTTGTTCGGGGTGACGACCGCAAGCCTGAACTTGGCGGCGCTCGCATGGGGTCTCGTCAATTTCGGGCTTTTGCTCTGGCTTCCCGCGGATCTCCGCGCCCACGGGTTTAGCGTTGCGAGCTCCGACGCGCTGCTCGCGCAATCCTCGCTTCTGGCGCTGCCGACGGCGGCCGTGACGGCGTGGCTCTATGCGCAGTGGAGCACCAAGAAGACCTTGATCCTGCTTTCGATCCTCACCGCGATCGGGCTGTTCGGCCTTACGCTCGTCGGCACTGGCGTGCGCGTCGTCGGCAGCAGTCCGGTGCCGCTGATCACGCTCTTGATGATCGGCAGCAACGGCATTATCGCCGTGCTGCTCCCCTATAGCGCCGAGAGCTATCCGATGCGGATCCGCGGGCGCGCAACCGGGCTCGTCGCCGGCAGCAGCAAGCTCGGCGGCATCGCCGCGCAGCTCGTCACCATGGCCGCGCTCGTTCCCGGGCTCTCGACGGCGGCTGTCGTGCTGGCCCTTCCCGTGATCCTGTCGGCGGCGATGATCGGCCGCTATGGCGCGGAAACCCGCGGCCGGCGGCTCGATGAATTCGATTGGCCGGTCTCCGGCGCACCGCCGACCTCGCATGGCGGTGCGGCGACATTGTGAAGCGCGCGGACGCGCGATCTTGTCCTTATTCAAGTTGGTTAAGAGGAGATCGCGCTATTCCCCGGCTTTTCTCAGGTCTTTTTCTGCGATATTCTCGAATTGCGCTGGGGCCCATCTGGGAAATGTCGATTAACGTCTTTACCGTGATCGCGGTCGCGGGCGGTGCGTCCGCGACCGAAGGGAGATTTGCATGGCTCTGACTTGGAAGAACATGTCCGACCCGGTGTTCCACTGGGCGAGCAAGCGGCCGAAGTCGCTGGCGATGGTCGAAGGCGAGACGCGTCTTACCTATGCCGAACTCGCTGCGCATATCGGACGCGCGGCGGCGTGGGTCCACGACCTCGGCGTGAAGCCCGGCGATGTCGTCGCCGTCGCGCAGTCGAACAACGCCGATCACGTGATCTTGTCCTTCGGGCTGATGCGGGCCGGCGCCGTCGTTCTGGACATGCCGCCGCGTCGTCCGCCGAGCCCGGCCGATCCGGTCAAGATGTTCGGGCTCTCGCGCGTGTTCGTCGGGCCGGATGCGCAAGCCTTGAAGGGCGTGCCGGCGCATGAGGTGGGTCCCGATTGGCGCCAATCGCTCGGCAAGAAGAAGCTCGACCATCGGCATGTCGGCGACCCCGACAAGGTCTGGTACCTGAGCGTGACGTCGGGCAGCACGGGCATTCCCAAAGGCATCGTGACGACGCATCGCCAGTGGCTCGCGCGGTACGAAAGCGCCGTCGCGCTGTTTCCGAAGATTCTCGATTCCGCGAAACCCAGCAATCTGATCGTCGCCGGCGGCCTCGGCTTTTCCGCCTTCTTCTTCTTCCTCGCCAATCAGCTCTTCATCGGCGGGCCGCTTATCATGCTGCCGGAGGATCCGGACCGCGATCGGCTGGTCGAGCGCATTGCCGCCTGGGACGACGCCACATGCCTCATTACGCCGCCGGTGTGCCGCGATTTCCTCCAGCGCGCGCCCGCGAAGGGCGTGCTGTTTCCGAAGATGCGGGCGCTCTTCATCGGAGCCTCGCCGCTCTTCCCGGAGGAGAAGCACGCGGCCGTCAAGCATCTGACCGCCAACCTGCACGAGGTTTATGGCAGCGCCGCCGTCGGCTTCATTTCCGCGCTCTTGCCGGGCGATATCCTGAAACGCGACGACACCGTCGGCCGCGTCGCGCCCGGCCTCGAGGTCGAGATTGTCGGCGACGATCGCAAGCCAGCGGCGCCGGGCCACATCGGCCATATGCGCTGTCGCGGACCGGGCGTCTCGGCGAGCTTCCTCGGTCCGAAGCGCAACGACCCGCATGCCGCGGAGGGCTTCATCGACGGCTGGTATTACCCCGGCGATCTCGGCACGATCGACAGCAAAGGCTATATCTGCCTCAAGGGTCGAGCGTCGGACATGATCGTGCGCCGCGGCGTCGAGATCCTTGCGCCGGAAATCGAACAGGTTCTGTCCTCGCATCCCTCGGTTGCCGAGGCGGCCGTGATCGTCGGCACCGCACCGGAAAAAGGCGAGCGCGTCGTGGGCTTCGTCGTGCCCAGGGGCGTGCCCGACAAGGCGGCGCTCGGAGCCTATTGCCGCGAACGCATCCCCGCCGAGAAATTCCCGGACACGGTCTACTATCTCAAGGAGATGCCGAAGACCGCGACCGGAAAAGTTAACCGGGCGAAGCTGAAATCGATGGGGCTCCATCCGCCCGCGGCGAAGGGCTGAGCCCCGTCGGCGCAGGCTGAGGCCGCGGCAGATGGATTTCGCATGGCCCCGCGAGATTGAAGCGCGGATCGAAGCCGCGCGGCACTTCGCCGAGGAACGGCTTGCGCCGCGCGGACGGGCGGCGGCGTTCGATCGCGACGCCTGGGCGTTGCTCGGTGATTTCGACCTTTTCGGCACGTCGCTTCCGCCAGCGTGGGGCGGGCGGGCGCTCGGTGCGTTGGGCGCGTGGGGCGTGTTCGAAGCGCTGGGCCGAGGCGGCGCCGACCGCGGCCTTCTCTTCGCCGCCGGAGCTCACCTGTTCGGCTGCGCGATACCGATTGCCGCTTATGCAAACGAGACGCAGGTCGCGCGCCTCGGGACAGCGCTCAGAACCGGCGCCATGATCGGCGCGCTTGCCGTGACCGAGCCGGCCGGCGGCTCCTCGTTGGAAGCCATGGCGACGCGGGCGGAAACCGCGCCCGGCGGTTATCGTCTGACCGGCGCCAAGACGCTGATCACCAATGCACCCTTTGCCAACGTCGTGATCGTGCTCGCGCGGCAGTTTCCGGACCGCGGCGCCCTTGGGCTCACGGCGTTTCTTGTGCCGCGCGCGAGCGTCGGATTGACGATCGCTGCCATCGGCCCGACCGCCGGCCTGAAGGGTGCGGGCATGGGGACGATCCGGCTCGAGGATTGCTTCGTTGCCGAGGATGACGTGCTCGGCCGGCCCGGTGCCGGCTTGCGCATCTTTTCGAAGGCCATGGTGTGGGAACGCACCGGCCTGCTTGCCGGTTTTGCCGGAGCCGCCGCACGCGATCTCGTGATGATCGTCGATGCTTTGGGTCGGCGGCAGGATGGCGGCGGTTCGCTACTGCGCCATCAGGCCATCGCTCATCGTCTCGCGCGCATGCGGGTGCGGCTCGACGGCGCGCGTCTCCTCGCGCTGCGCGCAGCCGCGGAGATCGATCGCGGTGTCGAGGATCTCGTCCAGGCGGCGACCGCGAAGTTCGCGCTGGGCGAGGCGCTCGTCGAGAATGCCGAGGACGCGGCGCGGCTCCTTGCCGGCGCCGGCTGGCGCGGCGAGCCGTTCGACGCCGCACAGGCGCTGAGCGACGTGCTGGGCGGCCTGTTCGCTTCGGGCACACCGGAGATCCAGCTCGACATCATTGCCCGCGCCACGCACGCCGGGCACTCGAGGGAGCGATGACCGGCCCCGATCTTCGATCGCTCCTGGCACCTCTGCGCGATGTTGCGTGCGACCGGCAGATTGCGCTTCGTGCCGGCGCGCAGGAAATCTCCTATGCCGAGTTGCGCAGCGCCGTCGCGGCGCGCACCGAGCAACTCCGCCGCCTCGGCGTTCGTCCGGGCGACCGCGTGGCGATCCATCTGCCGAAGTCGATCGGAGCCGTCACGACGATCCTCGCGACGCTCGCCGCCGGCGCGGCCTATGCCCCGCTCAATCCGCAATTGCCGTGGGCGGCCTTTGAGGCCACGCTCGGCGATCTTGCCCCGCACCTGCTCGTGTGCGACGCGGAAATCGCCGCCGCTTCGTTGGCGTCGCCGCGCATGCCCGGCGGCATGATGGTTGCGGCCATGGATGGCGCGGATTGGCGAGCGCCGCTTGTGGAAGCAGGGCGCAGCGCCGGAGGGCGTGCCTTAACGGACGAGGATGAGGACGATCTTGCGGTGCTCTTCTACACCTCGGGCACGACCGGCGAGCCCAAGGGGATAATGCTCACGCACGCCAATGTGGCAGCCTTCGTCAACTGGGCCGCGCGCACGTTTGAACTCGGCCCCGAGGATGAGGTCGCGAGCCATGCCCCGTTCTCTTTCGACCTCTCGATCTTCGACCTGTTCGCGACGCTCGCCCGGCACGGCACGGTGCATCTGCTCGACGAGACCGCGGTGCGGTTTCCCGGCGCGGTTCGCGCCTTCATCGAGGCGGCGGGGATCACCGTCTGGTATTCGGTGCCGACGGCGCTCGTTCGGCTCGAAGAGCGCAAGGCGCTGGTCGGGCTTCGGTCGCTGCGGCTCGTACTTTTCGCGGGCGAAGTGTTTCCGGTGCCATCGCTGCGCCGGCTCATGACGGACGTTCCCGGACCGCGCTACGTCAATCTCTATGGCCCGACGGAAACCAACGTCTGCACGTATCATCCGCTCGCCGCCGTTCCGGAGGAAGGCGAGGCGGTGCCGATCGGGCGCGCCTGCGAGCATCTCGCCGTGACGATCCGAAGCCCTGCCGGCGACGTATTGCCCGATGGTGAATGCGGAGAGATCTGTGTCGAGGGACCCGCGGTCATGCGCGGCTACTGGCGGCGTCCGGAGATGACGCGCGCTGCGCGCCTTGGCAGGCGGCCGGACAGCTATCGCACGGGCGACGAGGGCAGGCGCCGGCCGGATGGCGTGTTCGAGTTTGTCGGCCGCCGCGACCGTCAGGTGAAATTGCGCGGCCACCGCGTCGAACTGCTCGCGCTCGAGGCGGTGCTGGCCGATCATCCCGACATCCGCGAGGCGGCGGCGCTGGCGCTGCCGGACGATCGCATGGGCGGGCGGCTCGTCGCCTTCGTTGTCGCGAGAGGCGAGGCCTCGCACGCCGGGATCCGCCAATTCGTCGCGGCGCGGCTGGCGCCGGCCTATGTGCCCGACCATATAGAGGTGCTGTCCGAACTGCCGCGTACGCCAAACGGGAAATGCGATCACGCGGCGCTCGCGTCATATCTCCGGACATCGGCGCGAGCCTAGGGATGCCGTAATGCAGGCGACATTGGACATCATCGTCGATTGGTTGAGGGATAGCGCCGGCGAGCAAGCCGCGTCGATCATGGAGGATACCGACCTGATCGGCGAAGGAATGCTCGATTCCCTTCAGATCCTGAATCTGGTGAGCTTTCTCGAAGAGCGGTTCGCCGTAGCATTGCCGCTCGATGATTTCGTGCCTGAGCGGTTCCGCTCCGCCCGATCGATCGAGGCCATGATCGACCGGCTGCGTGGCGCGCCGGGCGCGGCTTTAGGACTAGAACCATGACCGACCTTCGCCAATCCCTCCCGCAATCGGCCGATATCGTCATCGTCGGTGGCGGCCCGGCCGGTTCGACCGCTGCTACCTTGCTCGCACGCGCGGGCTATGACGTGGTGCTGGTCGATCGCCAGCATCATCCGCGCGAGACCGTCGGCGAAAGCCTGCTGCCGTCGGTGTGGAAATATTTCGATCTGCTGGGCGTGACCCCCGCGATCGAGCGCGAAGGGTTCGTCAAGAAGGCCGGAGGCGTCGTCGTCTGGGGCGACGAGATCAACGAGATCGCGTTCAAGGATTTCGCTTACACACGGCCGGGCCTCCATGTCGAACGCGGGCCGTTCGACCGTGTCCTGCTCGACAACAGCCGCGCGGCGGGCGCCCGCGTCATCGAAGGCGTCAGGGCCGTATCCGCGACCTTTGCCGGCGACGCCGCGGCGGAGGTCGCGCTGATCGAGACCGCAGGCGGCGCGCGAGGCACCATCGCCTGCCGCTTGCTGCTCGACGCCAGCGGCCAGGCATCGCTCCTTGCGCGGCAGTTCGATTGCCGGCAGCTCGACCCGGATTTCCGCTTCGTGTCGCTGTGGGGCTATTTCCGAGGCTCGCGCTTCGTAAGTCCGGGTGGGCTCATCCGGCCGTTCGAGGCGATTGCGTCGCATCCGCCGATGACCTTCGTCACGCGGCTCGGCGGCTGGGGCTGGTCGTGGCACATCCCGCTGCGCCACAACACCAGCGTCGGCATCGTCGTGCCGGTCGAGGACTATCGCGTCGAGGCCGCGACATATGGTTCGCTCGAAGAGTATTTTCTCGCGGTATGCCGCCGCACGCCGCATCTCGCCACATTGCTCGACGAGGCGCAGCTCGAGCCTGGCGTGCGCATGATCAAGGACTTCTCGTACCTGTCCTCACGTGTGGCGGGACCCGGCTACTTCGTGCTGGGCGATGCCGCAGGATTCGTCGATCCGATCTTCTCGCTGGGCGTGGTCCTGGCGATCTATAGCGGCCGCCTGAGCGCATGGGCGGCCGAGCGCATCCTGAAGCGCCCGGCGCAGGCCGCGGCGACACGCGCCTTGTTCGAGCGCCAGCTGCTCGGCCGCTATGCGCTGGCGCGCACCATGGCGCTGCCGGGCGTCACCGGCGAAGCGCCCGACGATGCGAAGACTTGGTTCAACTTCTTCTCCCACGCCGAGCAGGATTTGATGTGGTCGGCGGCGTCGCTGACAACGCGCTCCGACAACATGGTGCGGGCGGCCGGCGTGGAAACGGAGACGCGAGTTCTGAAGCGGCGAACGCTCGTTGCGCTTCAGCCCGCGTGAGCGGGCGGCGCATCGAGGAAGGCGACCACGCTGGCGGCGAACCGCGCCGGGTCGGCCGACATTGCATCGTGCGCTAGGCCGTCGAGCACGTCGATGCGGCTGCCGGGCAGCGCGTCATGGAGCGCCTCGACCGAGTCTCGGTATTGCGGCGGGCTCGTTCCGCCCAGGAGCAAGAGGGTCGGCACAGTCCAATCCTTGAAGTCGGCGGGATCGAGGCGAAAACGATGCAGCGCTTCGATCTCGCGCACGAGGATCGGCGCATGGCCGACGAGGTCCGCCCAGAAGGGAAGGGATCGGCTCGCTGCCACCTTCTCCTGCGGCATGCCCAGCACCTCGATCGCGAAGGCCGTCATGACGGCCTCGTGGTCGCCGGCCGCGAGCAGCCGCCGCACGCGGTCGCGGAATTCCCCCGGGCAGTAGGCATCGGGGCGCGTCGGGAAGGGTGGCTCGTAGAGCACGAGACGGCGGACGCCGCCCGCGCGCCGCACCGCGCCCAAGGCGCAGATCGCGCCATACGACAGCGCCACAACATCGACGGGCCCGGTGCCGATCGCACCGATGACGGCGGCGATGTCCTCTTCTTCGCGCTCGAGCGCATAGTCGCGGCCGTCGCCGCTAGTCCCGTGGCCGCGCCGGTCCATCATGAAGATGGCGCGGCCGGGCGGCAGAAACGGCAGGAGCGGGGACCAGCGGCTGCCGTCCGAATTGCTGCCGTGGACGAGCAGCAACGGCCGCCCTTCCCCCTTGCGTCGGACGGCGATCGGTGAACCGTCGGGCGAGACGATGGAAAGCACCGCGTCATCATAGCGCAACCGGGCGCGCGGAAACTTGCGCCATTGGAGCGCGCGGCGATGGCAGACGAATCCCGGTCGGAACGCAAGAATGGCAGACGGCGAAGGCTTGGATGGCTCGCGAATTTTAGTTTCATGGTCGTATTAAAAAAATGTTATTCGAATCAAATCAGCGAGTCGCGCCATCATTGTTTTTAAATTTGCCGTAAATATCAAAGTATGCTGCCAGAACGACCCAGTAATTCTGAAAATTAACCATTTTCCACATCGAGTTTTCCCTGGTCTAGCATTCCGCTAGCGTCATTAGCATTTGCCTCGGGGCATAGAATTTCATTTTGCTTGGTCAAAGCTAACTAAATTTTTCTTGAACTGTTGGAATTCGACGTAATAACGTACAAAAGTTGAGATAGTCGGGGGAGTCTTGCCGCAAAAGGCGAGACGCGCGCGGTCCGACGGGGTTAGGGAGGACGAACCGTGGCAGGTGATCGTCTCACAGGGACGGTATTTAACGACACTCTTGTGGGTGGAAGCGGCGACGACACCCTCGTCAGTAGTCTTGGCAACGATTCCATGGATGGCGGTGGCGGAACCAACACCGCCGATTACAGCGCCGATCCAGCGGCGGTCAGCGTCGATCTGCTCAATGACACTGCGACCGACGGCTGGGGCAGCCAGGATACGCTCGCCAATATCCAGGTCGTGCTCGGCACGCCCTACGCCGACACGCTCGCCGGCAGCGCCGCTGGCGGCGAGACGCTCGTCGGCGGCGCGGGCGCCGATTCGATTAGCGCCGCCACTGCGACCGGCGGTGATTCGCTCGATGGCGGCAGCGGTTCCAACACCCTCGTCGGCGGCGCCGGCAACGATACGTTCGATGCCACCGGCAGCGACAACGTCGTCGTCGGCGGCGGCGGAAGCGACGTCTTCGACGATGTGTCGTACTGGGGCGCCGGCGGCAGCCACCTGACCGTTGACAGCACGGGGAATACCTTCGTCCTCAATGCGCTCGACACGACCGCCTGCGACAGCTGGACCGAGAACACCAACCCCGACACGATCGCGGGCTTTCATGCCGGGTCCGGCGGCGATCAGATCGACCTGTCCGCACTGCTCTCCAACATGGCGGCCCTCACGGGCGAGGGCGGGTATTACGACGGGGTCAGCAATCCGTTCACCGACGGCCACCTGCAACTCGCCTCCGACGGCAACGGCGACACCTATCTTCAAGCCAGCCTCTACAACGGCGATAACTGGCACACGATCCTGATCCTGGACGGGGTCGATCCATCGCAGTTCACCGCCGACAATTTCGTACAGGGATACTCGCCGTACTTTCCTGGCGGAAGCGGCGAATCGATTGTGGGAACGCCGGGCGACGATACGCTCTATGCCGCCAGCCCCAACGACACGATCGACGGCGGCGGCGGCGACGATTCCATCACCGGCAGCCCTGGCGACGATCTGCTGATCGGCGGCGCCGGCAACGACACGATCGTGGGCGGCGGCGGCAGCGACACCGTCAGCTACGCCGACGATCCGGCCGGCGTCACGATCGATCTTGCGACCGGAAGCGCGACCGACGGCGGCGGCGGGCAAGACCAGCTCTCAGGCATCGTTGCGGCGGTCGGCAGCGCGTTCGGCGACGTGTTCAACGACGTGTCCTATTACAATGGCGGCGGCAATTCGCTGACGGGCGGCGGGGGCTCCAACGTCTATTCGCTCAATCCGTTGCAGTTGACCGGCAACGGCTGTGCGGAATCGCTGAACACCAATCCCGATACGATCACCGATTTCCAGGCCGGGCCCGGCGGCGACCAGATCGATCTCACCAACCTTCTGGCGAATCTGCAGACCTATGGCTGGAACGGCGTCACCGATCCGTTCTCGGACAACTGGCTCCAGCTCGTCTCCGACGGCCAGGGCGACACAGAGCTGCAATTGCAGCTCAGTGACGGCTGGCATTCCATCCTGGTGATGGATGGCGTCGATCCATCGCAATTCACGACCGACAATTTCGTCCAGGGCTTCGTTCCGGATGGACAGGGGATCGACGTCACCGGACCGGACGGTCAGGACAATTCGCTCTCCGGCACCATCGAGAACGACACGCTCGTCGGCGGCGACGGCAATGACACGCTGAACGGCGGTCCGGGCAACGATTCGCTCGACGGCGCCGGCGGCACCAATGCGGTCGATTACAGCGCCGATCCCAACGGCGTGACCGTGGATCTCGCCACCGGCGCGGCGACCGACGGCTTCGGCGATCACGATACGCTCGCCAACATACAGGTCGTGTACGGCTCGAACTCCGACAGCGTTATCATCGCGGGCGATGGCGGCGACACGCTTGTGGGCGGGGCGGGCAATGACACGCTCGCGGACGGGTCCGGCAACGACTCGCTCGACGGCGGCGGCGGCGGCAACGAGGCCGACTACAGCGCCGATCCGGGCGCCGTCTTCGTCAACCTCTCGGCCGGCACGGCGACCGACGGCTGGGGCAGCCAGGACACGCTCGCCAATATTCAGGAGGTGCTCGGCTCAGCCAACGACGACACGCTGATCGGCGACGCCAATGGCGGCGACACGCTCGTGGGCGGCGATGGCAACGATTTGATCGACGGGAGCGCCGGTGCGGCCGGGAATTATCTCGAGGGCGATGCCGGCGCGAATACGATCGTCGGCGGATTCGGCGACGACACGATCGACGACTCCGGTGGCCAGAACGGCTCTATCACGTTCGGCGACGGCAACGACTACGTCTATGGCGGAAGCGGCGACACGATCGTCGGCGGCAACGGCAACGCCACGATCGACGATTCCTATGGGGGTCAATACAACTCGATCACGTTCGGCGACGGCAACGACTACGTCTATGGCGGAAGCGGCGACACGATCGCCGGCGGCGACGGCAACGACACGATCGACGATTCCTATGGGGGTCAATACAACTCGATCGCGCTCGGGGCCGGCAGCGACAGCGTCGTTGGCGGCTATGGCGACACGGTAATCGGCGGCGCGGGCGCCCTCACGGCCGATCTCACGGGCGGCGGCGGAATGTCGGTGGACGGCAGCGCCAGCTCCGGAGGCGACTCCTTCCTCGATGTTTCCTATTGGAACAATTTTGCCGCCGATACGCTGACCGGCAGCGCCTTTACCGATACCTACAGCCTTGGCGGGATCGCCGATTATTGCGGCAGCTTCGGAAGTTCGTCGAATCCCGACACGATCGCCAATTTTCAAGCCGGACCCGGCGGCGACGTCATCGACCTGTCTTCGTTCTGGCAAGCCGTCCAGGATGAGAACTCCGGCAATTATTTCGACGGCAATCCGTTCGGCAACGATTATCTGCGTCTGGTCTCGGACGGATCCGGCGGCACGCTGCTTCTGGCCGACGCGAGTGGTTCCGGAAACGACTTTGTCACCGTCCTGACTTTGAGCGGGGTGAACCCAGGCGATCTTACGTCCGACAATTTCCTGCTCAATGGCAGCAATGTTTCCCCCACCGGCGATGTCGGCAGCGACCTTACCGGCCTCGACGGACAGGATAACTCGCTCGCCGGCGGCGACGGCAGCGACACGCTGACCGGCGGCGATCAGGCGAACACGCTCATCGGCAACGGCGGCGCCGATCTGCTCGACGCGAGCGGCGCCGCGGGCGGCGATTCTCTCGACGGTGGCGCAGGCGACGATACGCTGATCGCAAGCGCCGCGGGTGGCGACACGCTGGTCGGCGGCTATGGCAACGACGTGCTCGACGGGCACCTTTCTGCCACCGGCGACCTGTTCGTCGGCGGACCCGGAGCCAACACGTTCATCGCTGGCGCGGGCAATGACACGATCGACGATTCCGCCGGCAGCGGCAACTCAATTACGGTCGGGGACGGCAACGACAGCGTCCTCGGCGGCAGCAGCGATTCGATCACTCTCGGGGCGGGCAGCGATTCCGTTTACGGCGGAATTGGGGATACGGTCACCGCCGGCACCGGCGGGTTTACGGTCGATCTGGCAGGCGGCGGTATGTCGGTGGATGGCTCGGCCAGCACCGCCAACGACACGTTCAACGACGTGTCGTACTACGGTTCCGGCGGGGACACGCTGACGGGCGGCGCCGGGCAGAATACTTACGTCCTCAACCCGCTCAACACGACGTGCTGCGAAGAGTGGAACCAGAACAACAACCCCGACACGGTCACGAACTTCCACGCCGGACCGGGCGGCGACAAGATCGACTTGGCGTCGGTGCTCTCCAATATGGAAGGGCTCTACGACGAGAGCGGCTATTTCACCGGGGCCGACAATCCGTTTGCCGACGGCCACCTCCAGCTCGTCAGTGACGGCAGCGGCAACACGCTGCTCCAGATGAGCCTCTTCGACGGCAATCCCGAGCAAACGATCCTGGTGCTTGACGGGATCGATCCATCGCAGATCACCGCCGACAATTTCGTGCAGGGATACTCACCGTACTTCCCTGACGGAAGCGCCGAATCGATTTCGGGAACGGCGGGCCCCGACACGCTTTACGCTTCTACCCCCAACGACACGATCGACGGCGGCGCCGGCGACGATTCGATCGGCGGCGGCCCCGGCAACGATCTGCTGATCGGCGGTCCCGGCAACGACACGATCGTGGGCGGCGGCGGCAGCGACACCGTCAGCTACGCTGACGATCCGGGCAACGTCACGATCGATCTTGCGACCGGAAGCGCGACCGACGGCGGCGGCGGCCATGACCAGCTCTCGGGCATCGTTGCGGCGGTCGGCAGCGGCGGAAACGACGTCTTCAACGACGTGTCGTACTATGGCGGCGGCGGGGACACGCTGACCGGCGGCGCGGGGCAGAATACCTACGTCCTCAACCCGCTTCAAACGACGTGCTGCGAAGAGTGGAACCAGAACAACAACCCCGACACGATCACCAACTTCCACGCCGGACCGGGTGGCGACCAGATCGACCTGGCGACGCTGCTCTCGAATATGGAAGGGCTCTACGACGAGAGCGGCTATTTCACCGGGACCGACAATCCATTCCTCGACGGCCACCTCCAGCTCGTCAGTGACGGCAGCGGCAACACGCTGCTCCAGATGAGCCTCTACAACGGCTATGGCGAGCAGACGATCCTGGTGCTGGACGGGGTTGACCCATCGCAGCTCACCGCCGACAATTTCGTGCAGGGCTATCCGCCGGACGGAACCGGCGAATCGGTTGTCGGTACGTCGGGCGACGACATCATTTTCGGCACCATCAACAACGACACGATCGACGGCGGCGCCGGCGACGATTCCATCGATGGCGGCCTCGGCAACGACCTGCTGATCGGCGGTCCCGGCAACGACACGATCGTGGGCGGCGGCGGCAGCGACACCGTCAGCTACGCCGACGATCCGGCCGGCGTCACGATCGATCTTACGACCGGAAGTGCGACCGACGGCGGCGGCGGGCAAGACCAACTCTCCGGCATCGTTGCGGCGGTCGGCAGCGCGTTCGGCGACGTGTTCAACGACGTTTCGTACTATTCCGGAGGCGGCGACACGCTGACGGGCGGCGGGGGCAGCGACACCTATTCCGTCAATCCGTTCTACAGCACCAGCGCCGGCTGCATCTACGCCTTGAACAGCGATCCCGATACCGTCACCGACTTCCAGGCCGGAGCGGGCGGCGACGTTATCAATCTGAGCACGCTGCTGTCGGACCTGCAAACGTTCGGATCGTACAACGGCACCGACAATCCATTCACCGACGGTCTGCTTCAGATCGTCGATGACGGCAATGGCGGCACGCTCCTGCAGATGGATATTGACGGCCTCGGCTCGTCATACAACTGGCAGACGATCCTGGAGCTGAACGGGGTCAGCCCGGACAGTTTCACGTCCGACAATTTCCTCTTCGACGGCAGCAACATCGCTCCCAATCCGACGACGCCGCAGAACATCGTCGGCACATCGGGCCCGGACCTCATCGGCGGATCAACGTCCGACGATACGATCGACGGCGGCGCCGGCAACGACACGATCATTGCCGGCGGCGGCAATGACACGGTGACGGGCGGCGACGGCAACGACCTCATCTATGGCGGCGACGGCAACGATACGCTCGACGGCGGCGCCGGCAACGACACGCTGATCGGCGGCACCGGCAACGATTGCCTCGAAGGCGCAAGCGGCCCGGGTTCCGATTCCCTCGAAGGCGACGCCGGCGACGATACGCTGATTGCGGGCGCCGGAGCATCGGCCGACACCATGTCCGGCGGCGACGGCAACGATTCGCTCGATGCGACTCTATCGACCGGCGGCGATGTGCTCGACGGCGGCAACGGCAATGACACGCTGCTCGCGAGCCTCACCGCTTCGGACACGCTGACCGGCGACGCCGGCAATGACAGCCTCGTCGCCGGAGGTGGCGGCGATTCGCTCGACGGCGGAAGCGGCTCCAACACGCTCATCGGCGGCACCGGCGACGATACGCTCGACGACTACAGCGGTTCCTACGGCACGATCCAAGCCGGGGACGGAAACGATTTCATCGGCGCTGGTTATTTCGACACCGTCTCCGTCGGCGCGGGAAACGACACGATCGACGTGCAAGACGGCGGAAGCACCGTTGTCGGCGGCAGCGGTAACGATGTTTTCGACAACGTCTCGTTTTACAGCAATTACGGCGGCGATGTCCTGTCCGGCGGCGGCGGTCAGAACACCTATGTCCTCAATTCGTTGGAGTCGGGCTGCGCCGGCTGCATCGAAGCGATTAATGGCAACCCCGATTCGATCACCGACTTCCAGGCGGGCGCAAGCGGCGATGTCATCGATCTATCGACGCTGATCGCCAACCTGCAATACTACGTTTCCGATACCAGCACCTTCGGCAGCGGAGACAACCCCTTCCGCGATGGCTTGCTGCAAATCGTCTCCGACGGCAGCGGCGGCACGCTGCTGCAACTCGCCTACAACATCGACGGCAACTGGCGCACGATCCTGCACCTCGACGGCGTCGATCCGACGACGCTCACCGCGGATAATTTCCTCGGCATCGATCCGACGGGCCCGGCGGAGGGGACGCCCACGGCGGGCGACGATTCCCTGCTCGGCTCGCCGGGCTCCGATACGATCGACGGGCTCGGCGGCAACGACACGATCGATGGCGGCGCCGGCAACGACTGCCTGACCTCGAGCGGACCCGGGAACGATCTGCTTTACGGACGCGCCGGCGACGACACGCTCATCGGCGGCGGGGGGCCGGCGACCGAAATCGGCGGCGCGGGCAACGACTGCCTCGTCGGCGGCGCGGGGCATGATTCCCTCGAGGGCGATTCCGGCAACGATCATCTGCTCGCGAGCAGCGCTGGCGCGGACACGCTTAGCGGCGGAGCCGGCAACGATCTGCTCGACGCCACCGGCAGCGCCGGCGGCAATCTGCTCGAGGGCGGCGCAGGTGCCGATACGCTCATCGGCAGCGCGGCCGGCGGCGATACGCTGGTGGCCCAAGATAATTACGACCTGCTCGATGCGAGCGCGGCCACCGCCGGGAACTCGCTGAACGCCGGCGATAGCTACGACACGGTGCTGGGCGGCAGCGGCAACGACACGATCGCCGGCTATTACACCGATTCGATCAATACCGGCGACGGCAACGATACCGTCTCGCTCAGCAACGCCTACGACACGGTCGTCGGCGGCGCCGGCGGCGATTCAATCACAACTTATGATTACGAGCTGGTTCAGGCGGGCGGCGGTAACGACACGATCGATGCGCTTTACGGGCACAACACGCTCGTCGGCGGCGCCGGCAACGATCTCTTCAATGACGTCGCGTTCTATTCCGGCGGCGACAATGTGCTGACGGGCGGTGCCGGCACGGACACCTATTCCCTCAATCCGTTCTACAGCACCGGCGCCAACTGCATCGAGGCCTGGAATACCTCCGCTCCCGATACGATCACCGACTTCCAGTACGGTCCAGGCGGCAACGTCATCGATCTCACGACGCTGCTCGCCAACATCCAGGTCTACGGCTACTACGACGGCACCTCCAATCCGTTCTTCGACGGGCTTCTGAAGCTCGTCTCGGACGGCAGCGGCAATACGCTGCTGCAGTACGACCCGGATGCCAGCGGCACCGACTTTTACACCATTCTCGTGCTCGACGGGCTCAACCCGAGCGATCTGACCGTCGATAATTTCGTCGAACGCGGCGGGCCAGGTGTCGCCCTTCACGGGACCGGTGGACATCGTCACCGCGGCGTCTGGCGAGCTGTTTTCGGGCACGCCCTACAACGACACGATCGAAGTCTCCGGCGGCAGCGACACGTTCGTCAGCGGTGCCGGCGATGACTCGCTGGTTGGCGGTGGCGGCAACGATTCGATCGATGCCGGCGCAGGCAACGACACGATCGTCACCGGCAGCGGCAGCGACACGGTCCATGGCGGCTTCGGCGACGATTCGATCGACGGCAGCGGCGGCTCGGGCCACAGCCAACTCTATGGCGATGGCGGCAACGACACGATCGTTTCAAGTGGCGCCGGCGGCGATTCACTCTATGGCGACGGCAACGATTTGCTTGTGGCGAGCGGCAGCGGCGGCGGCAACTTTATCGACGGCGGGTCGGGGCAAGACACGCTCATCGGCAGCGCCGGCGGCGCCGACACGCTGCTCGATCACGGCAGCTACGACAGCCTCGACGGCAGCGCCGCCACAGCGGGCGACTCGCTCAACGCCGACAATGGCTACAACACGCTCCTGGGCGGCAGCGGCAACGACACGATTATCGGCCACTACAACGATTCGATCGTGGGCGGCGGCGGCAACGATTCCATTTACGTTGACAACTCCTACGACACCATCGTCGGCGGCGGCTCCGGCAACGATTCGATCGCCACGTATCAATACGACACGGTAACGGCCGGCAGCGGCAACGACACGATCGACGCCCTTTACGGGCACGACACGATCGACGGCGGAGACGGCAACAACGTCTTCAACGACGTCGCCTTCTATTCCGGCGGCGGCGACGTGCTGACGGGTGGCGCGGGCACCGACACCTATTCCCTCAATCCGTTCTACAGCACCGGCGCCGGCTGCATTTACGCCTGGAACAACGATCCCGATACGGTCACCAACTTCCAGACCGGGGCGGGCGGCGACGTTATCAATCTGAGCACGCTGCTGTCGGACCTGCAGACATTCGGTTCCTACAACGGCATCGACAATCCGTTCTCCGACGGGCTGCTGCGCGTCGTGGATGACGGCAGCGGCAACACGTTGCTGCAGATGGATCCGGACGGCGCCGGCGCGACCTATGGCTGGCGCACGCTCCTGGTGCTCGACAACACCGATCCGACCACGGTCCTGCAGGACAATTTCTTCCCGGCCTTCAATCCGAATGAAGGCCAGGTCGGCGTCAATATCGGCGTCGGCACCGGCGCGACGACCGGCGACGATTCGATCTCCGGTACGTCCTTCAACGACACCATCGACGGCGGTCCGGGTAACGACACGATCAATGGCGGGGCCGGCGACGATTCCCTCATTGGCGACACCGGCAATGATTCGATCTATGGCGGCACCGGCAACGACACGATCGACGGCGGCGCCGGCAACGACACGCTCGACGGCGGCACCGGCAACGATTGCCTCGAAGGCGCGAGCGGTTCCGGCGACGATTGCCTGACCGGCGATGCCGGCGACGATACGCTGATCGCCGGCGCAGGCGGCGGCAACGACACGCTCATCGGCGGCGACGGCAACGATTCGATCGACGCATCGGGCAGTGTCGGCAATTCCTCGCTCGAGGGCGATGCCGGCAACGACACGCTGATCGGCTCCGCCGGGAACGATACGTTCAACGACAATCAGGGCAACAACGTCTTCGTCGGCAACGGCGGCAACGACGTGTTCGAGCATGTCTCGTCCGGAACCGGCACCGACATCTTCACGGGGGGCGCGTCATCCGGCCCGCCGGTCGCGCATAGCGACACCTACCAACTCGAATGGACCTCCGGCTCGACCGCGGCCGAGATAACCGACTTTACGGTCGGGGCCGGCGGCGACGTGATCGACGTATCCTATCTGGTCACTCACGTGCTCTCCGGTCTGCCAGGCGGGTCGGATCCGTTCGTCGAGGGCTATTTGCGTCTGGTCGCCGATTCCGGGAATCCGTCCGCGACCGACTTGCAGGTTTCGACGGACGGCTCGGGCGCGACCTGGGCCACCGTGCTTATCCTCGACGGACATGCGCCGTCCGACTTCACGAGCAGCTATAATTTCGGCGGCTATTCGCCGACGGGCGCCGGCGAAAACGTCACGCTGCCGTCAGGGACCGATACTGTTGCCGGCACTTTCGACGACGATACGATTACCGCCAATGACGACGGCGATACGGTCTATGGCGGCGCGGGCGGCGATTCGATCACGGGCGGCACCGGCAACGACTATCTCGACGGCCAGGCCGGCAACGACACGCTGATTGGCGGCGGCGGCAATGACACGCTGGTCGGCGAGGGCGGCGATGACAGCCTCGTCGCCACCGACCCGAACAATCTGCTCCTTGGCGGTGCCGGCAACGACACGCTGATCGGCGGCTCCGGCAACGATACCTTCGACGATTATCAGGGCAACAACTCGTTCGACGGCGGCGGCGGCAACAACCTGTTCCAGAATGTCGCCTATGGCGGCGCCGACACATTCGCGGACACCGGCGACACGCACCAGGATACCTACCAGCTCAACTGGTATCAGGGATCGGGGGCGATTGCCGAAATCGCCGATTTCCAGGGCGGTGTCGGCGGAGATGTCGTCGATCTGACGGAACTGCTCGGCCAATTGTCCGGTTATCAGACCGGGGAGAATCCGTTCACCGCCGGTTATCTGCGGCTCTACTGGGACCAGACCGCCGGCGATCCGACCTATCTGCAGGTATCGGTCGATGCTTCCGGTACGAACTGGACGAATGTCGTCCAGTTCGACTTCCACGTCCCGGCCGACTTCATTTACGCCAATTTCACGCCGACCTACGCGCCGGATAATGTCGGCATCTATTACGTCGATCCGGCGGGGCAGAGCGACGTCATTCAGGGTTCGGCCAGCGCCGACACGCTGATCGGCAATGACGGCAACGACACGGTGTATAGCGGTTACGGCAACGATTCCATCACCGAGGGTGACGGCAACAGTCAAATCTACGCTCAAGGCGGCAACGACACGGTTATCGTCGGCAATGGCGGCAACGATATCTACGGCGGAAACGGCAGCGATTTGATCGTTACTGGCAATGGCAACGATTACATCGCAGCCGGCAACGGTGGCAGCGTCGTCCAGGGCGGCAGCGGCAACAGCACCTATGTAGGCGGCAGCGGCAACGACAGCCTGACGGCGGCCGGCGGCAACAACTATTTCGACGGCGGTGCCGGCAACGATACGCTCATCGGCGGTGCCGGGAACGATACGTTCGCCGACTACCGGGGCAATAATTCGGTCGATGGCGGGGGCGGCAACAATCTGTTCCAGAACGTCGCCTATGCCGGCGCCGACACCCTCGGCGACAGCGGCGCCGTACACCAGGATACCTACAGCATCAACTGGTATTCGCACTCGGGCGCCATCGCCGAGATCACGAATTTCGCGACCGGCGCCAACGGCGACGTAGTTAACCTCACCAACCTGCTGTACCAGCTGGAGGGCTATCAGACCGGCGAGAATCCGTTCACGAACGGCTATCTGCAGCTTGTTCCGGGCGGCGCCAACATCGTCCTGTTGCAGGCCAATCCGGATGGCGCGGGCTGGCAGACGATCTTGAAGTTCGACGGCCATTCGACCTCGGACTTCACCTATCAGAACTTCAACCTCGACTACAACCCGTTCAGCGACCAGGGCATCAACGTCGCCGCGAGCGGCACGATCAACGGCACGGTCAACGACGACACGTTGACCGGCCAGGGCAGCAGCGGCGTGACGGTCTATGCCGGGTACGGCAATGACTCCGTCACCGGGACCAACGGCGACGACAACCTGCTGGGCGATCTCGGCAACGACACGCTGATCGGCGGGCGCGGCAACGACACGCTCCAGGGCGGCGATGGCAATGACTCGCTCGATGGCGGTCCGGGCAACAACGATCTCTATGGCGGGAACGGCAACGACTACTTGACCGCCGGCGACACGCTGATCTCCGGCGGCAATAATTACTTCTCCGGTGACGCCGGCAACGACACGATGCTCGGCGGCGCTGGCAACGACACGTTCAACGACTACCAGGGCAACAACGTCTTCCAGGGCGGCGGCGGCCACGACCTGTTCCAGAACGTCGCCTATGCCGGCCAGGACACCTTCACAGGCGGCGGCGGCAATGGCGGCGCCAATGCGGCCACCCATGCGGACACGTACCAGCTCGACTGGCATACCGCCTCGGGCGCCACGGCGGAAATCACCGATTTCTCGACCGGGCCTGGCGGCGATAACGTCGTCATCGACGAGGTGTTCGGCTATCTCCAGGGTTATGTCGGGGGCAGCAACCCGTTTGTCATTCAGGGGGGCAACGCAGCGCCTTACCTGGAGCTCATCAGCGATCCGAGCAATTCGAGCAATTCGCTGCTCGAAGTCTCCGTTGACGGCTCGGGCACCAACTACACGACGATCGTCCAGTTCGACAGCCTCAACCCCGGCCTCTTCACGCTCGATAACTTCAACGGCTGGTCACCAACGGGCGCGGGGTTGCTCATCAACGGCACCGCCGGCGATGACGTGCTCTACGGCACGGGCAGCAACGACACGATCGAGGGGCTGGGTGCTGCGGACAGTATCTATGGCGGCTGGGGCAACGATTCCATCGACGGCGGCAGCGGCGATGACAGCCTGCAGGGCCAAGGCGGCGACGACACGGTCCTGGGCAGCGACGGCAACGACACGATCTACGATTACCAGGGCAATAACCTGCTGATCGGCGGCTCGGGCTACAATCTGATCGAGGGCAACGGCACACTCTACGGCGACAGTTCTACGGTCGGTTACGCGCCGGACCTGGGCCTCGGGGCGGCGGCGTCCTACGGCAGCAACACGCTCGAAGGCACCGGGCTGCTGGTCGGCGGGTACGGCAACGACTCGATCAGCGGGACGGGCACGCTCTACGGCGATTCGACCGATCCGAATGACCCGGTCGGCGGCAACGACGTCATCAGCGGATCGGGTCTGCTCCACGGCGGCGCCGGCGACGACACGATCACCGGCTCGGGCTCGCTCTATGGCGATGCCGGCGACGACAGTCTGGTCGGGTCGGGCGGCCCGGCGACGATGTCCGGCGGAGCGGGCGACGATTCCTTCTCGGGAACGGCCGGGTCGGGCGGTGCCGACAGCATCGATGGCGGAACCGGCTACAACGTCGTGTTCTACAGCGGCACTTTGGCCGATTACGCGGTCACACCCAATTTGGACGGCAGCTATACCGTCGTCGATCAAGGCGGCGGCGGTCCGGACGGCACCACGACCGTCGCGAACATCGAACTCCTGGTCTTCCAGGATCAGGAATACTATCTCGTCCCGAATCATCCGGGCATTTTCTACGACGACACCTACGGCATCGATAACAACATCAGCGCGGCGAACGGCTGGCAGGCCCAGGACACGAACCCGGGCCAGACCATCAACAGCCCGTCGCTGGTGCTCGATACCAGCGGCAATGACACGATCCACGGCGAAGCCGGCAACGACATCATCGATGGCGGCCCGGGCGACGATACGATCACCGGCGACGGCGGCAATGACGTCCTCTATGGCAGCTTCGGCAACGACACGCTCGATGGCGGCATCGGCGACGACACGCTCTATGGCGGCACCGGCAATGATTCGCTGACTGGCGACGCCGGCAACGATTCGCTCGATGGCGGCCAGGGCATCAATACGCTCGATGGCGGCGCCGGCGACGACACGCTGACCAACACTGGCGGCAGCGGCATCCTGATCGGCGGCACCGGCAACAATTTGCTGAGCGGCGACGGTACTCTCTACGGCGACGACACGACCCCGACCTACAATTCGACCGATCCGCAGGCGGGCAACAACACGCTCATCGCCGGTTCAGGCGCTGACCTTCTGGTCGGCGGCGCCGGCAACGACATCCTAGACGATGCCGGCGGGGCGGGCTCGACGCTGATCGGCGGCTACGGCAACGATACGATCTCGGCTTACGACGTTGGCGTGATCTATGGCGACAGCACGGATCCGAACGATACCAGCGGCGGCAATGACTTCATCTCGACGTTTGGCGACACGGCCTATGGCGGAGCCGGCAACGACTCGCTCTATGGCTGGGTCGGCGTGTTGTACGGCTCGGTTGTCCTCGATGGCGGCGCAGGCAACGACATTCTCTATGCCGACCCGTTCTTCACGAGCACGCTCGATGGCGGCTCCGGGGACGATTGCCTGTTCGGCGGCAGCGCGAATGATTTACTGTCCGGTGGTTCCGGCGCCGACACGCTCTATGGCGGTGCCGGCAACGATACGCTCGACGGCGGACTCGGCAGCAACGTAGCCGACTATTCGTATGGTTCGACCGAAACGCGTGCCGATTACTCGGTCGTCTACGAGCAGATCGGTGGCCAAGACTATTACATCGTGGCCGACAATCGCGGCGGCGCGGGGATCGACCTCCTCACCAATATCCAGATCGTCCGCTTCCCGGAGATCGACTTCCAGATTTCGCCGCAGAACACCGGCCGCGTCATCGATGCTCCGGACAATGCCGGCGACTCGCTGGTAGGAACCGGCTTCGACGATTCAATCACCGGCGGCTCGGGTGCCGATACGATCGTTGCCGGCCAAGGCAACGACCGTGTCGATGGCGGCGGCGGCAACGATTTCGTCGAACTCGGTGACGGCAACAGCGTCTATTGGAGCGGCACGGGCGACAGCACGACGGGGGCCGGGAACGACACGGTCACGACCGGCAACGGCGACAACCAGATCTATCTCGGCGACGGCGACAATCTCGTCCAGTTGGGCAGCGGTAACGACACCGTCACGGCCGGCGGCGGCGACAACACATTCCTCGGCGGGGGCGGGTCCGACCTGTTCACGCTCGGTAGCGGCAATGACTCGATCTCGGCCGTCGATGGCGAGGCCACCGTCGTGGCTGGCAACGGCAACGACACGGTTCTGGGCGGTCTCGACAACATCTCCGTGTCCACCGGTACCGGTGCCGATCTCCTCGAAGGCGGCGCCGGCAACGACACGCTGTACTCCCAGTCGGCGGACGCGACGCTTGAGGGCGGCGGCGGCAATAACAGCCTCAATGGTTCGGGCAGCCTCGACGGCGGTCCGGGCAACGATACGCTCTTCGGCAGCGGCTCGCTGTCCGGCGGCGACGGCAACGATGTTATTCAGGGTTCCGGCACGCTCGATGGCGGCATCGGCAACGACATCATAACGGTGCTCTCGGGCGTCGGCTTCGGCGACGACGGCAATGATACGATGTATGCCGGCAACGGCCCGGGCGTCGTCCTGAGCGGCGGCGACGGCGATGATTCGCTGGTCGGCGGCAGCGGCGCCGACACGCTTCTCGGCAGCTCGGGCGACGATACGCTCGAGGGCGGCGGCGGCAACGACGTGATCTATGGCGGCTCGGGGAACGACGTTGCGATCTATTCCGGCGACCTTGTCAACTATTCGATCACCTTCAACCCGGCGGATGGCAGCTTTACGGTTCAGGATCTGCGGCCGGGCTCGCCCGACGGCACCGATCTGCTGATCGGCGTCGAAACGCTGCAGTTTGCCGATCAGGCGTATAGCTTGCCGGCCGGCAACCCGAATATCGGGCTGTATCTCGTCGGCACGAATTTCGACGATATTCTGTCCGGCGATTTCGGTCCCGACACGATCATCGGCAATGACGGCAACGACATTCTGTCGGGCGATGCCGGCAATGACTCGATCGATGGCGGCGCCGGCAACGACGTGATCGATGGCGGCGACGGCAACGACACGTTGATCGGCGGCCCCGGCGACGACCGCATCTATGGCGGCGCGGGCGCGGATGTCGTCTATGGCGACGGCACCGATTACAGCAACACCGCGGGCGGCAACGACACCATCGACGGCGGTGACGGCGACGACACGATCCATGGCGGTGGCGGCAACGATGTCATCACCGACGTCAGCGGCAACAACCAGCTGTACGGCGATTCCGGCAACGACTTCATCGAGGGCACGGGTCTCCTCGATGGCGGTGACGGGAACGACACCCTCTACGGCACCGGTCTTGCCGATACGCTTCGGGGTGATGCGGGCGACGACGTTCTCTCCGGCGCGCTGGGCGGCATTGACTTGATCGAAGGCGGCGACGGCAACGATACCATCTCCGGCACGGGCACGCTCGACGGCGGCACCGGCCAGGACTATGTCGGCAGCTTCTTCTCGAGCGGGCAGCTGATCGGCGGCGACGGCAACGACACGCTTTACGGAACGGGCACGCTCTATGGCGACAGCACCGATCCGAACGATCCGAGCGGCGGGAACGACCTCATCAATACGAGGAATTCGACCGCCTTTGGCGGCGCCGGAGACGACACGCTCATCGGCAACATGACCGATCCCTATAGCGGGATCATCATCTCCGGAAACGAGCTGCTGTCCGGTGGCGCCGGCGATGATTCGCTGGATGGCGGCGTGTCCGGCAACGACACGCTGTTGGGCGGCGACGGTAACGACACGTTGCACGGTGGCACGGGCAACGATTCCATCGATGGCGGCGACGGCAACGATCTGGCGATCTGGGATTCGACGCGGGCCTACAGCTCGATCGTTTACGATCAGTTCGGCGGCGACTTCTACGTCATCGATGAAAGCCTGTTTGCCAGCAACGCGGCGAATAATCTCGCCGCCTATGTCGCAGGCACGCTCCAACCCGGTTCGTCCCAGGGTCTCGATACCGTTGTCAATGTCGAGACGTTCCAGTTCACGGACCTCGCCTCCTTCAATCCAGTTGCGCTGGGCAATACCGGCGATCTGATCGGGTTCAGTATCGCTGGCGTTGCCGGTCAGCTGGCAGCGGAGACGCTGGTCGGGACGGCGAACGACAACATCATCGTCGGCAGCGACGGCGATGATTTGCTGTTGGGCGGCGTCGGCAACGACATCATCGTCGGCGGCACGGGCAACTTCAATCCGGACGGCTATACCGGGAACGACACGATCGATGCCGGCGACGGCAATGACGTGATTCTCGCCGGCGACGGCAACAATTCGCTCGTCGGCGGCGCCGGCAACGACGTCATCAATTTCGGAGTCGGAAACGACACGGTCTACACCGACGATACGGCCGGCGGGATCAGCTACAATCCGCTCTTCGGCTACCATCCGGACGCGGACGGCACCGGCAACAACACCGTCTTTGGCGGTGACGGCGCCAATCTGGTCGTCACAGGGAATGGCGACGATCAGATCACGCTCGGCAACGGCAATAACGTCGTTATCCTCGGCAGCGGTCAGAACCGCGTAAATGTCGGCCTCGGCAACAGCACGGTCCTCGCCGGCGACGGCGGTGATACGGTTAGCGCAGCCGGCTATTTCGGTGGGTCCGGCCACAACCTGTTCATCGGCGGCGCCGGCGATGACGCGCTGTCCGGCGGCGGGACGCTGCTCGGCAATGCCGGGAACGACTATCTGTCGAGCGGCGACAACAACTTCAATTCCTCGCTGATCGGCGGCGACGGCAGCAACACGCTCTACGGCAACGGCACGCTCTACGGCAACAGCACCGACCTTTCGAGCGTGATCGGCGGCAACGACCTCATCAACACCACGAGCGACACGGCGTGGGGCGGTCCCGGCAACGATACGCTGCTCGGGCTGATGTACACCGCGGACGGCTCGCCCTACTCGGGCAACGAGCAGCTGATCGGCGGCGCCGGCAACAACTCTCTCGCCGGCTTCGGCGGCGACGACACGCTGATCGGCGGCAGCCAGGGAGCGAGCCCGCTTGCCGACGGCAACAACACGCTCGATGGCGGCGACGGCAACGATCTGCTGATCGGCGGCTCGGGCAACGATGTGTTCACCGGCGGTGCCGGCAACGACACCATCATCGGCGGCGGGACGACGGGCGGCGGGTTCGATGTCGCGGAATATGACGGGTTGCGCGCCGATTACACGGTGACGCAGAACGGTCACGTCGTTACCGCGGATTACATTGCCGCCGGCAATTTCGTGACCGATGCGCCGGTCTTTGTCACCGACAACCGCAACGGCTCGCCGGACGGCACCGACAAGCTGCTCAATGTCCAGGAACTGCAGTTCTCCGACGGCTTCTACGTCGCGGCGGAGAACCCTGGCGTGAAGATCGACGACAGCGCCAGCGTGACCAACGACGTCATCACCGACATCAACCACCATCCGGCCGGCCTGCCTTATCCGGGTTCGGGCGACGACACGATCCTGGGCGGCTTCGGCAGCGACACGATCGACGGTCTCGACGGCTCGGATTCGATCGACGGCGGCGCCGGCAGCGATTCGATCATCGGCGACACCGGCGACAATGTGATCTCGGGTGGCGCCGGCAACGATACGATCTATGCCGCGACGGTCGGCGGCAGCACGACCGATGGCGATAATTCGGTGTCCGGCGGCGCGGACAACGACCTGATCTTCGGCGGTAACGGAGACGACACGCTCGATGGCGGCGACGGCAACGATACGATCTATGGCGGCGGCGGAGCCGACTTCGTCACCGGCGATGCCGGTACCGATTCGCTGAGCGGCGGCGACGGCAATGACACCGTCATCGCCGGCATCGAATACGGGCTGCTCCAGAGCGGCGATCCGAACGCGGCGACGGATGCCTATGCGTCCGACGGCAACGGGACGGACCCTGCCGGCAGCACGCTCGATGGCGGCAGCGGCAACGATTGCCTGATCGGCGGTGCGCGTAACGATCTGATGACCGGCGATGCCGGCAATGACACCATTCTGGGTCTCGACGGCAACGATACGATCAGCGATCTGCAGGGCGCCAACTCGCTTTCGGGCGGCGGCGGCAACGACTATATCGTCGGCTCGGGCACGCTCTCGGGCGACGAGGGCAACGACTACCTGGTCGGCAGCCCCGGCAGCGACTCGATCGATGGCGGCGCCGGCAACGATACGGCCGCTTATACCGGCGTGCGCGACGGCTACTCGGTGGCCCTTGACCCGACGACCGGCGACCTTTGGGTGATGGACCACAGCGGCATCGACACGCCGGTCGATCCGACCTTTGGCGCCGATGGCTTCGACTCGCTGTCGAACGTCGAAGCGCTGGGCTTCGCGGATGGCCAGGTCGCACTCACCGGTGGCGGCGCCATCCCCGTTGGCGTCGTCATCGACGATCTGGGCGCCGCCGGGCCGGCCACGATCCTGGGTGCGCCCACAGGCGACAACATCCTCATCGGCAGCGACGGCAGCGACAGCATCGATGCCGGAACCGGCAATAGCTATGTCAATGGCGAGTTGGGCGACGACACCATCACCGCCGAGGGCGCGGGCGACAATTTCATCCGCGCCGGTGCCGGGAACGATGTGGTCGATCTGACCGCGAATACCGGGAACAATTTCGTCAGCGGCGGCGACGGCGACGACCTTATCCTGGGCGGCAACGGCGGCAGCACGCTCGATGGCGACTACGGCAACGACACCATCATCGGCGGCAGCGGCAATAACTCGATCGATGGCGGCCACGACCAGAATCTGCTCGAGGGCGGTGCCGGCAACGATACGATCGTCGCGACCGATGCCTCCAACACGCTGATCGGCGGCGACGGTAACGACAGTCTCTATGGCGGAACCGGCCAGTTCGGACTGAGCTCGCTCGAGGGCGATGCCGGCAACGACGTCCTGCAAGGCACCGGCACGCTCGATGGCGGGACCGGCAACGACACTCTGGTCGGGACCGGCCTTGACGATCTGCTGATCGGCGGGGATGGCAACGACTCCATCTCCGGCTCCGGCAACCTGATCGGCGGCTCTGGCAACGACACGATCGTCGGCACATCGCTCAGCCCGGCAAGCCTCATCCGCTACGTCACCGATGGGCATGGCGGCACGCTCGTCCAGCTCAACGACAATCCGGGCGGCGCTGCGGATTGGACGACGATCGTGAGTCTGGCCAATGTCACGCCGGGCACGTCGATCAATACCCTGCCGACGCACGAGCCGGTCGGTCCGGGCCTGTTCATCACGGGGATTTCGGGCGGTCAGGTTCTGCTCGGCACCACCGGCAACGATACGTTCTTCGACAGCACGGGCAGCGACACGTTCGTGGGCGATGGCGGATCCGACGCGTTCCTGGGCGTGTCCGGCAGCACCGGCTTCCAGCTCTACACCGCCCACGGCACCGACGATCCGCAGCACGGCGCAACCTATTACTTGGCCTGGCAGCCCGGCGATGCCGCCGCCCAGATCACGGACTTCAACCCGGTGATCGACTCGCTGGTCTTCACCGATGTGCTCGTGAGCGTCAGCGCGCTTAACGGCGGCGACGGGAATGACAGCATCTCCGGCGACGGCGACCTGATCGGCGGCACGGGTTATGACACGCTGGTCGGCGACGGCACGTTGGACGGCACAGCCGGATCGGCGTCGACGCCGGGCGGCCCCACAGGCGACGTCCTGACCGGGCTCTCCGGCAACGACACGCTTCTGGGCGGCGCAGGCGACGACACACTGACCGGCGGCGACGGCGACAACTCGCTCGATGGCGGTGGCGGCAACAACCTCGCTCTCTATGCCGGGCCGCGTGATCACTATACCGTCACCTATGACGGCACCGACAGCGACGGGAACGACCTCTATCTCGTCGTCGACAATTTCAACGATGTCGGGGCCGACCTCGGGCACACCGACATCCTGGTCAATGTGCAGGAGCTTCATTTCGGCGACGGCACGAATTTGCTGCTGTCGCCCGCCACGGTCGGCTACTCCTACAATGGCTCGACGGCGGACGATTCGATCAACGCGATCACCGGTTCGGTCATCGCGGGGCATCTCATCCCGCCGGCGATCGGACCCGACACGCTCGAAGGCTATGGCGGCAACGACACGCTCGTCGGCAACGATGCCGGCGACGTACTGCTCGGCGACGACGGCAACGACTCGCTCGTGGGCGGCGCCGGGGCCGACTGTCTCGATGGCGGCGATGGCAACGACACGATGGTCGGCGGCGGCGGCAACGACACCTTCGTCGTCGCCAACGCTGGCGACGTTGTGATCGAAACGGCAGGTAGCGACGAGCTCGTTCTGACCAGCCTGAACGCCTACACGCTCCCGGCGAATATCGCCAATCTGACGTTCAACGGTGCCGGCGGCTTCGCCGGGACCGGCAACACGCTCGACAACATGATCACGGGCGGCGCCGGCAACGACACGCTGATCGGCGGCGGCGGAAGCGATACGCTGGATGGCGCTGGCGGAACCGACGTCGTTGTCTTCACCGGGCCTCTCGCAACAGGCGGCATCGACAATTACAGCCTTTCGCAGGGTGCGTCGGGCCTCACCGTCGTTGACCTGCGCGCCGGCTCGCCCGATGGCACCGAGCTGCTGAAGAACATCGAGGATCTTCAGTTCGCCAATGTGCTCGTTACGCTTGGGACAACGGGCAACGACTCCGTAGTTGGCACTGCGGTATCGGATACCTTCCTGGGGCTCGGCGGCAACGACACCTTCAACGGCTCCGCCGGACAGGGCCTGCTGGTCGAAACCAGCGCTCGCAGCGATTACACCGTCACGCAGGACGCGCTCGGCAACTTCACCGCGACCGACACCAGGGCCGGCTCTCCTGACGGCTCGGTCTACCTGGTACACGTCGCGGCGATCCAGTTCAGCGATCAGCTCATGAGCCTGGGTGTTGCCGGCATCGACAAAGTGGCAACCCTACCGTCCGTCACGCTGACCGGCACACCGGGCAACGACACGCTTGTTGCAATAGGCGGCAACAACAAACTCACTGGCCTGGGTGGCAACGATTCGCTCGTCGGCGCCTCTGGGAACGACAGTCTGTCCGGCGGGGCGGGCTTCGATACGATGATCGGCGGCGGCGGCAACGACTCGTTCAGTGTCGACAACAGCAACGACGTCGTGCTGCAGTCTCCAGGCGGCAGCTCGCTCATCTACAGCACCGCGCCCATTTACACGCTGCCGGTCAACGTCGATACGTTGTCCGTCGCGCTCGCCGGCGGGATCGGCATCGGCAATTCCGACCCCGATAAGATGACCGTCGCCACCACCGGCGGCGCGGCACTGCAAGCCGGCTCCGGCAATGACACGCTGGTCGGCAACACGGGCGCCGATACGCTCACCGCGGGCGCCGGCAATGATTGTCTCATCGGCGGCGGCGGAGCCGACATGATGTTCGGCGGTGCCGGCTTGGACACAATCGACGGTCGTCAAGGTGCCGCATCCATGGTCGGCGGTCAGGGGAACGACCTGTTCCTTGTCGACAGCCAACTCGATGTGATCCAGGTCGCTGCGGGTACCGGCAGCGACACGGTCAACAGCTACGCCAGCAATTACGCGCTTTCGCCAAACATCTTCGAGCTCAAGGTCGTAGTTGCCGGCGGAACGGGCGTCGGTAACGCCAGCGACAACCTGATGACGCTCACGAATGGTGGCGGCGTGCTGTTCGGCGCAGACGGTAACGACACGCTGACGGGCGGCGCCGGGAACGACTCGCTGGATGGCGGGAACGGTAACGACTCGCTCTACGGTGGCGCGGGTACCGACAGTCTCTCGGGCGAGGCCGGTAACGATACGTTGATCGCCGGCAGCGGCCCCGACACACTCGATGGCGGCGCAGGCAATGACAGCCTTTCGGCGCCCGGGAACTTCAGCAGTCTTATCGGCGGCAGTGGCAACGATACCTTGGTCGCCAGCGGCGCAAGCGAGACCCTCGATGGTAGCCTCGGTGGTGCAGACTCAATCCGCGGCAGTGGGGCGAACGATCTGCTGCTCTCCGGTTCCGGCGGCGCCACCCTTGTGGGTAGCGGAACTGGTGACACGCTCCAGAGCGGAGCGGGCAGCGACTCGCTGTCTGTGAGCGGGTCCGGTGACCTGGCAAAGGGCGGCGGCGGTAACGATACCCTGTTGGGTACCGGTTCCTTCGATACGTTGGATGGCAGCCTGGGTGGGGCGGACTCGATCCACGGCATGGGTGCAAACGATTTGCTGCTCGCGGGCTCCGGCAATGCGACCCTCTTCGGCGGTGGGCCAGACGAATCGCTGGTTGGGGGAACAGGCCACGCCTCGCTGTCCGTGAGCGGGCTCGATGACACCATCACCGCCGGCACGGGTAGCTCAACGCTGATGGGCTTCGGAACCGGGGAAGTGTTGGATGGCAGCCTGGGTGGGGCGGACTCGATCTCTGCCTCGGGTACGGACGATTCGCTAATTGCAGGCTCCGGCGGTGCCACCCTCGTGGGTAGCGGAACCGGTGACACGCTGCATAGCGGAGCCGGCAGCGACTCGCTGTCTGCGAGCGGGCTCGACGACCTCGCGACGGGCGGCGGCGGTCACGACTCTCTGCTTGGCAGCGGAACCGGCGACACGTTGGATGGCAGTCTGGGCGGGGCGGACTCGATCCACGCCACGGCCACGGCCACGGACGATCTGCTGCTCGCGGGCTCCGGCGGTGCCACCCTCCTGGATAATGGAACCGGCGACACGCTGACGAGCGGAGCGGGCAGCGACTCGCTGACCACGACCGGTCTCGACGCCCTGGTCACGGGCGGCGGCGGTAACGACACGCTGGTTAGCAGCGGAACCGGGGACACGTTGGATGGCAGCCTCGGCGGGGCGGACTCGATCCACGCCACGGCCACGGGCACCGACAATCTGCTGCTCGCGGGCTCCGGCAATGCAACCCTCTCGGGCGGCGGGACAGGCGATACGCTGGATGGCGGAGCGGGTCACGACTCCCTCTCCGTGAGCGGGCTCGATGACCTCATCACCGCGGGCGTGGGCGTCTCTACGCTATCGGGCAGCGGAACCGGAGACACGTTGGACGGCAGTCTGGGTGTTGGGGCGGACTCGATCCACGCTTCGGGCCCGAACGACCTCCTGCTCGCGGGCTCCGGCAATGCGACCCTCTCGGGTGGCGGGGCAGGCGACTCGCTGTATGGCGGAGCGGGCAACGACAGCCTCTCGATCTCGGGCGCTGGCAGTTTCGTGCAGGCCGGATCCGGCGGATCGTCATTGCTCGGCGGCGCTGGCGCCAACGAGACCTTGGAAGGCGGAGCGGGCAACGACTCGATCTTGGCAGGATCCGGTGGTAACAGCCTGATCGGCGGCGCTGGCGACGACACGCTGCACAGTGGCGCAGGGGCCGATACGCTCACCGGCGGCGACGGTGCGGACCACTTCCAGTTCCACCAGGGCAAGGCGGATGGGGACGTGATAACGGATTTTGTCAGTGGCACCGATGTCATCGACCTCTATGGGTTTAACAACGCCACGGCCACGTTCACCGAACTCGGCGCGACCGATCAATGGCAGATCAGCGACGGCATCAATCCGATCGAGACGATCACACTTGCGAACAACGCGCATCCCCATGCGGGCGACTACATCTTCCATTAGCGTTTGCTGGTGAATATCCGACCCGTCTTCCCGCCGCCGATATCGAGCATTCTGTTCGGCATCGGCGGAGGGAACGGTCGTGACTTCTGAATCGATCGCGCTTGGTAAATTAAATCTTGCCCACCGGCGATCCCGCGACGGACTTCTCGCTCGACAGCCGGTGTGATAAAAGGCCTATTATTCGGCGCGAACGATCGAATTGCCGGACCTTTCAAACAGAAACTTTGTATGGCCAAACGTAAATCTGTCGAGCGCGGCGGCAATAGTGCTAGAAGCGGGCAAGCATTGCGTCAGGCGATTGCCCTGGAACGTCAGAAGCGCTTTGGCGACGCACGCGGACTTTATATTTACGTCCTGCAACAGTCCCCTCGTCTTCCGGCCGCGCTCGAGGGTGCGGCCCGCGTCTCGACAAGCCTTGGCGAACACCGGTTCGCCGCCGACTGCCTTCGCAGGTTGTTGGAGATGGACCCCGAACGCGACGTTGTTCGCGAGCGGCTCGCGTTGGCCTTGCTGGCCGCCGGCGAAGTCGAGGCTGCCGAGGACGAGACCCGGACGCTGATCGGCCGAATTCCCGGAAATGGGAATCTCATCAACATGCTGGGCGTGATCCAGAAGCGCCGGGGACGGATCGACGAGGCGCTCGAGACGTTTCGTCGCGGGACCGAACTCGATCCCAACAATCACTCGCCTTGGTACAATCTCGGCAACACCCTGCTCGGGATCGGCAAGCCCGAGGCGGCCGTTGCCCCGCTGCAGCACGCCGTCAGGCTGGCGCCGCGCGAAGCCGAAGCGCTCCGCGTGCTGGGCCAGGCCCTGCTCGCGGTCGGGCGGACCGATGAGGCGATCGCGTCCTTCGATCAGGCCCAGGCGCTCGATCCCAAGAACCTGAGGATCTACACCAGCCGCGCTGCCGCCCTTCAGCATCGGGGATCGGGCGATGCGGAGATCATCGCGCAACTGGATGCCGCGATCGGCCTCGAACCGGACAATCTCGAGCACCGGCGAAACAAGGCGGTGTTCCTGCAGCGTCGCAGCCGATACGCCGAGGCCGAGGCCGTGCATCGGGAAGTGCTGGCGCTGGCTCCCGACGATCTGGAAACGTTGCTCCGTCTCGGCCATCTGCTCGGGTACTCGCTGCGCCGTTATGAGGAGGCGAACGAGTTTCTCCGCCACGCGCTCGAGCTGCATCCGGACGATCCGCGATGCCTCAGCTCGCTGTGCAAGAGCCTGATCGACAGCCGGTACGGCAACGAGGGACTGCATATCGACGAGGCAGCTCGGATCGCGCATCGGCTGATGGCAGTCGAACGCGACCTCATGCCGCATGCCGCCAATCTCCTGAGCATCTTTCTGCGCACGGTCGATTACGAAGCGCTCGAACGTTTTCCCGACCGTACCGCCCTGATGCGCTACTGGGTGGAGCGGATGAATGTCGGCTCGCTGCACAATCAGCTCGGCCGGGTCATCACGCACGAAGACAGGCTGGAACTGGTTAGCTGGCATCGCGAATGGGGTCGCAGGGTCACGGAACAGGCGGCGCGAACGCCGATCAAACGGCCACCGACCCGGACCGCTACGCGCGACAAGATCCGCGTCGGCATGATGTCGTCGGATTTGCGCGATCACCCGGTTGCCTATTTCGCGCTGCCCATCTTCGAGAATTACAATCGCGACCGGTTCGAGTTTTATTGCTACTCGTTCTATCCGGCGCCGCCCGACCGGGTGCAATCCCTCATCACCCAGCGGGTGAAGCAATTTCGCTCGATGCTGCAGGCGCAGGACCAGGAGATCGCACAACAGATCGCAGACGACGAGCTCGACATCCTGTTCGAGCTCGGCGGCTCCACACGCTACAACCGCCTCGAGGTCATGGCCTATCATGCCGCGCCGGTCCAGGTCAGTTGGCTCGGCTATCCCCATTCGGCGGGGATCGAGGCCATCGATCACATCCTGGTCGATCCGTATCTGAAGCCCGACGATCGCGAACTGCTCATCGAAAAGCCGTTCGAGCTTCCGGAAAGCTGGGTCGTGCTCGGCCGGCTCGGGTTTCGCGACGAGCCGATCGAAGCCGGCATTCCGGAGGATCGCTCCGGATTCGTGACGTTCGGCACGATGAACAATCCCTACAAATACACCCGAGCCCTCTTCAAGCTCTGGGCCGAGGTGATGCAGCGTGTCGAGAACTCGCGCTTCCTGTTCGTCCGTCCGGAGGCGGGCGCCCCGAGCTTCTGCCGCAATGTCCTGGCAGAATTCGCCAAGCACGGAATCGAAGGGGATCGGATCCTGTTCGAGGCGGTGCGCGGCAGGCACCTGCCGCACTACAATCGGATCGACATTGCGCTCGACACCGCGCCGCATACGGGCGGGACGACCACCTGCGAAACGCTGTGGATGGGCGTGCCTACGGTCACGCTGGTCGGCGAGGCGTTCTTCGAGCGTTTGAGCTACAGCAATCTCACCAATGCAGGTCTCGGCGATCTGTGCGCGTTCTCGCTCGAGGAATACGTCGAGATCGCAACCGACCTGGCAAGCGACAAGGCACGGCGAGCGGAACTGCGCCACACGCTGCGCCAGCAGCTGCGCCTCTCGCCGCTCGGCGACGCGGCGGCCTGGGTGCGCGGCTTCCAGAACACCATCGTGCGGACGCTCAACCGAGGCTGAGACTGCGGCCACAGCGCATCGGATGCTTCGTGACGGAACGACCGCTTAGCGGTAGAACGCAGCGTCGGGATTTGCGATGCCGGCGCCACGCCGGCGGAGGATCCAGCACATGAAGGTCGTCATCCTAGCCGGGGGGCGCGGAACGCGGATTTCCGAGGAAAGCGCGCTCCGTCCGAAGCCGATGGTCGAGATCGGCGGCCGGCCGATCCTGTGGCACATCATGAAGATCTATTCGGCGCACGGGTTCGACGACTTCATCGTCTGCCTGGGCTACAAGGGCTATGTCATCAAGGAATATTTCGCCAACTACTTGCTCCACGAGAGCGATGTCACGATCGGTCTGCGCGACCGCCGGATCGATTATCATGCGCGCGCGAACGGGGCCGAGAACTGGCGCGTGAGCCTGATCGAGACCGGGGACGGCACCGAGACCGGCGGCCGCGTCCGCCGCATCGCGTCGCATCTCGATCCGGCGGAGCCGTTCTGTCTCACCTATGGCGATGGCGTCGGGAATGTCGACATCGCGCGGCTCGTCGCGTTTCACCGCGCGCACGGGCGGCTCGCCACCATGACGGTCGTGCGCCCGCCCGGACGGTTTGGCGTGGTGTCGCTCGAAGGCGACCGTGCGGTCGTGTTCGAAGAAAAGCCCAATGTCGAGCACGGCTACATCAATGGCGGATTCTTCGTGCTGTCGCCGGCGGTGCTCGATCGGGTTGCCGGCGATCGCACCGTCTGGGAGCGCGAACCGCTTGAAAGCCTCGCCCGCGACGATCAGCTCCGCGTCTTTCGGCATGACGGCTTCTGGCAGCCGATGGACACGGTGCGCGAGCGCGATCAGCTCGAAGCGGCGTGGAATTCGGGCAATGCGCCGTGGCGGGTCTGGACGTGACGCCGGATGCCGGGTTCTGGCGCGGGCGAAGGGTCCTGCTGACCGGTCATACGGGGTTCAAGGGCGCATGGACGGCGCTGTGGCTCGAGCGCGCCGGCGCCATGGTGCACGGTCTGGCATTGCCGCCGGAGCCGGGCGAAAGCCTCTTTGCCGCGCTCGGCGCCTGGCCCAGCTTGGTTTCCCATTTCGGGGACATCCGCGAGCGCGCCTTCGTGCGCGACGTGCTCGCTGCCGCCGCGCCGGAGATCGTCATCCACATGGCGGCACAGGCGATCGTGCGCCGCTCGTTCCGCGAGCCGGTCGAGACATTCGCAACCAACGTCATGGGCACGGCGCACGTCCTCGACGCGGCTCAATCGACCGGCACGGCCAAGGCGATCCTCGTCGTCACGAGCGACAAGGTCTACGACAACCGCGACAGCGGACGGCGCTTTCGCGAGGAGGATGCGCTCGCGGGCGACGATCCCTATAGCGCTTCGAAGGCCGCGGCCGAGCAGGTCGCGCGGGCTTGGCGCGACAGCTATTGGCGCGAGACCGGCCCGGCGGTCGGCGTGGCGCGCGCCGGCAACGTCATCGGGGGCGGAGATTGGGCGCAGGATCGGATCGTGCCCGACGTGATCCGCGCCGGCAGGGCGGGACAGCCGGTCGTGCTGCGCTATCCCCAGTCCACCCGGCCGTGGCAGTTCGTGCTCGATGTCGTCGCGGGCTATCTCTCCTATGCCGAACGCATATTACGTAATGGCCGCGCGGCGCCGTCCGCGATCAATTTCGGTCCGCCGCCGGAAGAGGTGCCGCTGACCATCGAGCAAATGGTCCTGCGGCTGCAACAGGCTTTCGGCTGGTCGCACGGCTGGGTCAGGGCCGAAGGCCGCGCGCTGCCGGAGAAGACCCGGCTCGCGCTCGATGTGGACCTGGCCGAGCGGTATCTCGGCTGGCGCCGCCGGCTCGACGCGGCGACGGCGCTCGGCTGGATCGCCCGCTGGCACGGGGCGCACGCCGATGGCGCGGACATGCGGGCGGTCTCGCTGCGTCAGATCGCGGACTTCGAGGCGCTGGCGCCCGATGTGGCTGGCGCCGGCGGCCGGCGATGACGGGTGCGGTTCCCGCCTGCCGCTTCTGCGCGGCACCGCTCCACCGTATGCTGGTCGATCTCGGCGCGATGCCGCTCGCCAACAGCTTTCTCACCGAGGCCGACCTCGCCCGGCCGGAGCCGCGCTATCCGCTGCGTGTGCGCGTCTGCGACCGGTGCCGGCTGGTTCAAGCCGACGAGTCCGTGCCGCCCGGCGCCATCTTCGGCGACTATGCCTATTTTTCCTCCTATTCGGACGCCTGGCTGCGTCATGCGCGTGACTATGCCGCGCTTGTGCGGACGCGCTTCGCCCTCGGCTCCACAAGCCGCGTCATCGAGGTCGCGAGCAACGACGGCTATCTCCTTAAGAATTTCGTCGAATGGGGCATTCCGTGCCTCGGCATCGAGCCGGCGGCGAACGTGGCCGAGGTTGCGCGCCAGGCCGGCGTGCCGACGCTGAGCCTGTTCCTCGGCCGCGACACCGGCGCGCGCATCGCGGCCGAGCACGGCGCCGCCGATCTCGTCTGCGGCGCGAACGTGCTCGCCCATGTGCCGGACATCAACGATTTCGTCGCAGGCCTGCGCGCGCTCATGAAGCCGGACGCGGTCCTCACCATCGAGTTCCCCCATCTCGTGCGGCTCATCGGCGAGAGACAATTCGACACGATCTATCACGAGCATTTCTCATATCTCTCGCTGCTTGCGGTCGAACGCATCTTCGCGGCGCACGGGCTCAGCCTGTTCGACGTCAACCGGCTGCCGACGCATGGCGGCTCGCTGCGCATCTATGCCCAGCGGACCGATGCCACGGCATCACGCCCCCTGGAGGACGGCCTCCATCGTGTGCGAGCGCTCGAAGAGGCCGCCGGCGTCGATACCAACGCCTATTACGATGGCTTCGCGCCGCGCGTCGCTGCGACCATCGCCTCGGTCCGGCATTTCCTTGCAACGGCAAAGAAAGCGGACGAAACGATCGTCGCCTATGGCGCGGCGGCGAAGGGCAATACGCTCCTCAATGCGTGCGGCGTCACGCGGGGCGACATCGCCTATGTCGTCGATCGCAGCCCGCACAAGTGCGGGCTCTATCTGCCCGGGAGCCATCTGCCGATCTTCGCGCCCGAGCGCGTGGCCGAGACGCGGCCCGAGTGGCTCATGATCCTGCCGTGGAATTTGACCGACGAGATCGTTCGGCAGATGGCTCACATCCGCGCCTGGGGCGGGCGTTTCGTGACGCCGGTGCCGGAGATCCGCGAGGTCGGCGCGCCGTGAAGTTCGAGGCGACACCGATCGCAGGACTGTGGCGCATCGAGATCGAACCGCATGCGGATGCGCGCGGATTTTTCGCCAGGACCTATTGCATCGACGAATTCGCGCGCGCCGGCGTGCGGTTCGGCTCCATTCGCCAGTCCAGCCTGTCCTTCAACCGCGTGCGCGGAACGCTGCGGGGTCTCCACTGGCAGGCGGCGCCCAAGCTCGAGGGGAAGCTCGTCCGCCCGGCGCGCGGCCGCATCTTCGACGTGATCGTCGATCTCCGGGCAAACTCGCCGACGTTTTGCCGCTGGTTCGGCGCCGAGCTTCGCTCGGATCGGTCCGAAGCGTTCCTGGTGCCGCCGCTTTGCGCGCATGGCTTCGTCACGCTCGAGGACGACAGCGTGGTCGATTATGCGATGGACGCCGATTTCGACACCGAACTGGCGCGCGGCGTCCGCTGGGACGACCCGGCCTTCGGCATCGTGTGGCCGATCGAGCCCGTCGTGATGTCCGATCGTGACCGAACCTATCCCGACTTCCAGCGCTGAGCCCGCGCGCCGCGTGGTGCTGCTGACCGGCGCCACCGGCTTCATCGGACGCCATGCGGCCGGGCCGCTGCTTGCGCACGGATTCGAGGTGCATCGCGTGGCGCGGCAATTTCGGGACGGTGCTGCTGCCGGCGTTGTGGATCATCGGGCGGACCTGCTCGATCGCGCGGCAAGGCGCGCGCTGTTGCGCGAGATGCGGCCGACGCATCTCGTCCATCTCGCCTGGTATGTGGAGCACGGCCGGTTCTGGAGCGCGGCCGAGAACGAGCTTTGGCTCGAGGCCAGCGCCGATTTCCTCGCGACATTCGCGGCCGAGGGCGGGCGGCGCGCCGTCGTGACGGGAAGCTGTGCCGAATACGACTGGGCGCTCGACCCGGGCCGGCCCTGGCGCGAGGACGATCCGTGCCGGCCGAGCACCGCTTACGGGCAGGCGAAATATGCGCTGCTGCGCCGGTCCATGGATGTTGCCGCCGAGACTGGCCTGAGCCTCGCCTGGGCCCGGCTTTTCCTCCTGTTCGGCCCCGGCGAGGACGAGCGTCGTCTCGTTCCGTCGATCTGCCGTGCGCTCCTCGCCGGCGAGGAGGCGCGCTGCACCTCCGGGCGCCAGATCCGCGACTTCCTCGACACCCGCGATGTCGCGGCCGCGCTTGCGGCCCTGGCGGCGGACGAGACGGTCACGGGCGCGGTCAATGTCGCGTCGGGCATCGCGACATCGGTGGCCGATCTCGCGCGCCTGCTGGGTCGCCTTGCCGGCCGTCCCGAACTGATCCGGCTCGGCGCGCTGCCGGACCGAGCGGACGAGCCGCCAGCGCTCGTCGCCGATGTCGGCCGCCTGCGCCGCGAGGCCGGCTTCAGTCCTGAGCTGACGCAGGAGGAGCGGCTCGCGGACTGCCTCGACTGGTGGCGCCGCCAGGCGTAAGGCCGGCTTCGCGCTACTCCGCCGCCCAGCGCGGCGCCGCGTTGGCGTGCCGGCGCATTTGCTCCTCGTAGGCCTCCCGGAACGGCTTGCCGGCGGGGGCCACGAAATTGCCCGCGCGGTGACCGCGATAGACGCCCGGGTCGTCGACGCCGGGCAGCTTCGCTGACTTGTCCTGTGCGAGAGCCTCGATCAGGCGGATGAGCTTGGCGCCGCATGCGCGCGATCATGACATCGCTCGGCGCGAGGTTCTCGAACGTGCGGTCCATGATCGGCCCCATCGTGCCGGCGATTGCCGTGTCCTGTACGGCGAGGCCGTGGATGCCGCTGAAGACGCCGCCGTGGCGCTGCGCCTCGCGGTCGATCAGGTAATCGTTGGCGGCTTCGTTGAGGAGGCGCCAGCGCCCGAACCAGTCGGTTGTGTTGGGGCGGTACTGGTCGTCGCTCGGCATCGGCTGGCCCAGTCCCGGAATTGGCGCGCCCGAGGCGAGCCGGTACCGCAGCGGCTTCCGTTGGGCGTTGCCGCGCTGGATCGTGATGACGAGCGTGTGGGTGTCATCCATCGGGATGTAGCCCTTCATCATGACCTGATCGGCGAGCATGCCGGCCGGCGGAATCACCCAGAACGGCGTGATGAAATGCGCGAGCCGCCAGTGCGTGTTGGCGGCGTCCGCCGGACGGTAGGCGCCGTACATCAGCCCGAGCGGCGTATCCTCGATCTGGAACTGCGGCGCGCGGTCGGCGGCGAGGTAATAAAGCGTTTCGCCCGGCACGATCGTTGCCGGGTCGATGCTGCCGAGATGCAGAAAGCCGAAATGCGACGTGTCGAGGTCGTTCTCCAGGCCTTGCAGCCAGTTGTATTCCTGCTGGATGATGCGGACGCCGATCTGGTCGGGTTCGAGATCGTTGAGCTCGAAGTCGGGGAAGGGCGGCGCCTCGGCGCGCTCGCCCATGTAGAGCCAGACCACGCCATAGCGTTCCGCCGCCCGGTAGGCCTTGGCTTTGATCTTGGCCTTGAAGTCCTGGTGCGGCGGCAGGTTCGGCATGTCGACGCAGTTGCCGTCCACGTCGTACTTCCAGCCGTGATAGATGCAGCGTATGCCGTTGTGCTCGTTGCGCCCGAAGAACAGCGACGCGCAGCGGTGCGGGCAGCGATGGTCCATGATGCCGACCCGGCCGGACGTGTCGCGGAATGCGATCAGCCGCTCGCCGAGCGCCATCAGCCGCAACGGGTCGCCGTCGGCCACGACCTCGTCCGAGCGGGCCACCGGTATCCAATACTCGCGCATCAGCGCGCCCATCGGCGTGCCCGGGCCGACCCGGGTCAGAAGCTCGTTCTCGCGCGCTGTCGTCATGCCGCGCCTTCCGCGACCGGCAGTTTCGCGGCGGCCTTGGCGCGCCACTCCGATATGGGCTGGAAGCGCGGATTGTCCTTGTTCTGCTCGATGGTGGCGCGCCCGATCTCTTCCTCGGTGAGGTTCAGGTCAACGGGCCTGGCGAAGGGCTGGCCGACATACCACGGCAAGTCGTAACGGAATTCGATCTGGTTGCCTTCGGGGTCGAGAGAATAGAGCGAGAGCCAGGAGCCGTGAGTCACGGTCCGCATGCCGCTTGCGCCAATATCGTTCAGCATCTTGTGGCGCCCCTGCAGCTCCTTGTAGGTCGCAAGGCGAAAGCAGACGTGATTGAGCGCGCCGGTGCCCGGTTCCCCCTTTCGTCCGCCCGTCAGCGCGAGCTGATGATGTTCGGCCTCGGGATCGAATGTCAGGAAGCAGAGTTCGATGTCGCCGACCGTGCCGATATCGGAGAGATAGAAGCCCAGCGTCTTCGTGTAGTACTCCACCATCTTCCCGAAATCGAAGCAGTTGATGACGACATGACTGATCGTCGCCCTGCCGTTCGCCATGATCCAAGTTCCTTCCGCGGGACGCCCCTATGCCGCCCATCATACGTCTTTCCGCACAAAAGATCAGCGGACATGCGGCCTGCGTACCCGGCCGGGTCCCGGACGATCTACTCCGGCTTCGCCCACCGGCTCGCCGGGACCGGCAGCCCCAGATTCTCCCGGAGCGTGCGGCCCTCGTAGGCGCGCCGGAAGAGGCCGCGGCGCTGCAGCTCGGGAATGACCGAGCCCACGAAACCCTCGAATCCTTCGGGGAATGTGAGCGGCATGATGTTGAAGCCATCGGCCGCGCCCTTGCGGCACCACTCTTCGAGCGAATCGGCGATGTCCGCCGCGGTCCCGCAAATCGTACGGTGAGCGCGCGCCCCGGACACGCGCTTGTAGAGCTCGCGGATCGTGAGGTTTTCGCGGCGCGCCATGTCGAGGACGACTTTTTGGCGGCCGCGCTGCTCGGTGTTGGTCTGCGCCAGTTCGGGCAACGGTCCGTCGAGCGGATAGGGCGAGAGGTCCACGCCGACGATTTCGGATAAGGTCTTGATCCCGAGCACCGGATGGATGAGCGCCTGAAGCCGCTCGTATTTCGCCTCCGCCTCGCGCCGCGTGCCGCCCACGACGGTCATCACGCCGGGCATGATCTTCATATGGTCGGGTGAGCGCCCGTGCGATCGCGCGCGCGCTTTCATGTCGGCATAGAAGCCGCGCGCTTCCTCGAGGTCCTGCTGCACCGTGAAGACCACTTCGGCGAACGCGGCGGCAAGCTCGCGTCCGGGCTCGGATTGTCCGGCATGCACGATCACCGGCCGCCCCTGCGGCGAGCGCTTGATGGTGAGCGGCCCGCGCACCGCGAAATGCTCGCCCGCGTGATCGAGGAAGTGGAGCTTCTGTGGATGGAAATAGAGCCCGCTCGCCTTGTCGGCGACGATCGCGTCCGCCTCCCAGCTGTCCCACAGCCCGAGCACGACCTCGGCGAACTCCGCGGCCCGATGGTAGCGCTCTGCATGCGGCACGTGGGCGGCACGGTTGAAGTTCAGTGCCTCGGCGGCGGCCTGCGAGGTGACGAGATTCCATCCCGCGCGCCCGTGGCTGATCTGGTCCAACGAGGCAAAGAGCCGCGCCACGTGGTAGGGCTCGAGATATGTGGTCGTTGCCGTCGAGACGAGTCCGATGCGATCCGTCGTCACCGCCAGGGCCGAGAGGAGCGTCAGCGGCTCGAGGCGAAGCGCGCCGGTGGTGCGGCTCCACACCTCGATGTCGTCGGGTCCGAAGGTCGCGTTCGTGTCAGCGGTGAAGAGCAGGTCGAAGCAGGCGCGCTCCGCGAGCCGCGCCATCTCGACATAATGCCGGAGGTTCAGCACCGCCTCGGCGTCGGTGTTGGGATCGCGCCAGGCGGCGATGTGATGCCCGCTGCCGGCGATGAAGAGGCCGAGCTTCATCATGCGCGGATCATCGCGTGGGCGCCGAGGCCGCGCAACGGCCGTGCGGTGCCGCCCATGCGGTGCGCCGACCCGGTTTACATAAATATTTATGTATGATAGGGAATCGGGAAGGCCGAAGAAGCCGACGAACGCTTGGAGGACGCCCATGCTGAGCCACGAAGAGAACGAACGCTTCACGAAGATCGGTCCGGGCACGCCCATGGGCGGGCTGCTGCGCCGCTATTGGCATCCCGTCGGGTGCTCCGAGTTCGTGACCAAGAAGCCGCAGCGCGTGAAGGTGCTCGGCGAGGAGCTCGTGCTCTATCGCGGGGACACGGGCGCGCCGGCGCTGATGCAGCTGCGCTGCGCCCATCGCAGCCTCGCGCTCGATTATGGCCGCGTCGAAGGCGACTGCATCCGCTGCCCCTACCATGGCTGGCTCTATGACAAGACCGGCCAATGCCTCGAGCAGCCCGCCGAGCCCGAGGGCAGCTCGTTCAAGGAGAAGATCCGCCTGAAGAGCTACCAGGTCCAGGAGTTCGGCGGCATCGTGTTCGGCTATATGGGCCCCGAGCCGGCCCCGCTGCTGCCGCTCTTCGACGTGCTGCGCATGACGGACGGCGTCAAGGAAGTGCAGGTGCAGAACGTCAACGCCAACTGGTTCAATCACGTCGAGAACATCGTCGATATCAGCCATCTGGCGTGGCTGCACGGCTACACCTTTCCGGCTTACGGGGGGAGGAAGGTCAGCTATCACTGGGACCGCACGGATTTCGGCGCCAACAACGTGATGCTCGTCGAGGGCATCGACGATACGCACGTGTCCTGCTACGGATTCCCGACCGTGAACCGGTTCTCCCTGCCGCCGGTCGATCCGAGCGGCGAGCTGGTGCGCTCGATGATCTACCGCGTGCCGGCGGACGACGCCTCGACGCTGCTCTATTTCATCCGCTTCTATCCGAGCGCCAAGCGCTCGTTCCACACCTCGAAGCGCGAGGTGAAGCTCGGCGAGTATGCGCCGCTCGCAAGCGATTGGTGGGGCATCAACGTCAACGACCAGGATCGCATGGCGGTCGAGCAGCAGGGCGTCGTCGCCGACCGGCCGAACGAGCATTTGGGCGTGTCCGACGGCGGCATCATCCAGATGCGCCAGATGATGCGCGAGTCCTTGGCGGCGATCGAGCAGGGCAGGGACCCGCTTTGCATCATCCGCGACCCCGCGAGGCAAATCGTCGATTTCCCGCAGAAGTCGTCCATGATGGCGCAAAAGCAGGCCGACGCGGACTACACGCTGGGCTTCCTCGCGACGCGCAGCCTGGAACGTGCCTAGCCGCCCGGGAGCCGCGACGATGGTGCTCACGGACGATCGTCCGCGCCCGGCAAGCCCGCGGCGGCTGGCGGGCGCTGCGCCCGCCAGAACCGGTGCGGGCGATTATCCGGCCTCGGAGAGCATCGGGCTCTTGATGCGGATTGCGCTCTTCGGGCTGCGCGCGAGCTTCAAGGCCCAGTTGGCAAAGCATCGCGTGCCGTGGAGCGTCTGGTACTATCTTCGCGTGTTGTGGGAATATGACGGCATCTCGCAGCGCGAGCTCACCGAGCGCGTGGGCGTGATGCAGCCCAACACGGTGAGCGCGCTCCAGACCATGGTGCAGGCCGGCTGGGTGACGATCGCGCGCGGCGCCGATCGCCGTTGCACGCTCGTAAGCCTGACGCCCAAAGGAAGGCGCCTGATGCAGCGCATGCTGCCGGAAATCCGCCGAGCCGTGCGCCCCGTCCTGCTGGACGGATTTTCCGATCGCGATGAGGCCGAGCTGCGCCGTCTTCTCAACAAGGTTTGCGACAACGTGCGCCGCACCGGCGCCTGTGAACTCATCCCGGGAGATGCGCCATGACATCCGTGCAAGAGTCCGAGCTCCTGACCCGCGTCGGTCCCGGTACGCCGATGGGCGCGGTGATGCGCCACTATTGGCTGCCGGCGCTCAAATCCTCCGAGCTCAAGGCCGATGGCGACCCGGTGCGCCTGATGCTGCTGGGCGAGAGGCTCATCGCATTCCGCGACTCCTCCGGCCGGGTCGGCGTGATGGATCAACGCTGCCCGCACCGCTGCGCGTCGCTCTTTTTCGGCCGCAACGAGGAGGATGGCATCCGCTGCATCTATCACGGCTGGAAGTTCGACGTTGCGGGGAATTGCCTCGATCAGCCGAACCTGCCGCCGCACCAGCAGTTCAAGGAGAAGGTGCGCGCCAAGGCCTACCGCGCGGCCGAGCGCAACGGCATCGTCTATGTCTATATGGGTGCCGCCGAAACGGCGCCGCCGCTGCCCGATATCGCGGCCACGCACATTCCGGAAGACGAGGTTTCGATCAGCTTCGCGCTGCGCGAGTGCAACTGGCTGCAGGGGCTCGAGGGCGACATCGATACGTCCCATCTCAATTTCCTGCATTACGGCTCGCTGGCCGGCGAGGACTTCGCGCCGACCGATCCGACGCGCTGGGGCGCGGTCCATCGTGACCCGGAATACAAGGTTGACGAGACCGAGCTTGGCACGGTCTACGGCGCCTATCGGCCGGCCGAGAACGGCAGGACCTATTGGCGCATCGCGCATTTCCTTTTCCCGTGCTGGACCTTGGCGCCCTTCATCGCGTTCGAGCACTACCGCATTGCGCGCGCGTGGGTCCCGCTCGACGACACGCACATGATGTTCGTCATGATCGGCCCGAAATCCGGACCGGGCTCCGTCACCCAGATCGGCCAGTTGGCGCCCAACACGACCGATTGGTTCGGGCGCTTCCGCTGCGCGCAGAGCCGCGACAACGACTATCTCATCGACCGCACCGCCCAGCGCACCCGGTCCTTCAGCGGCATCGACGGCATCCACCAGCAGGACCAGGCGGTCACCGAGAGCATGGGCCCGATCACCGACCATTCGTTCGAGCATCTCGCGGCGAGCGACCGCATGGTCGCGATGACGCGGCGGCGTCTCCTCGACGCCGCCAAGGCGCTCGCGGAACGAGGCACGCTGCCGCCGGGCGCCGCCGCGGCCGACGCCTATGGCCGCGCGCGCGGCGGCTTCTTCCTTGCCGCGCAAGCGCGCGCATGGCCCGACGTTTATCACCGCCAGCTTGCCGATGTCCGCGCCTCGGGCGCGCCCGAGGCGGCGGAATAGCACCGAATAACGGGAGGAATCGATGATCATCGACATCCATGGCCATGTGAGCGCGCCGGCGCAGCTCTACGCCTACAAGGCGACCCTGCTCGCCTCGCGCGGCACGCACGGGCGCGGGCAGCTCAAATTTTCCGACGAGCAGCTGAAAGCGGTCCTGAACGGCACCGGCGGGTCCGAAGGGCTCGGCGCGCACCTGCCGCTCCTCGACAAGCACGGCACCGATTTCCAGCTGATCTCGCCGCGCCCGTTCCAGATGATGCACAGCGAGAAGCCGGCGCGGATCGTGCAGTGGTTTCACGAGGAGGCGCACAACGTCATCCACCGTCATTGCCAGCTCTATCCCAAACGGTTCGGCGGCGTCTGCATGCTGCCGCAGATCGCGGGCGAGCCGATCGCCGTGGCGCTCCCGGAGCTCGAGCGCTGCGTCAAGCAGTTGGGGTTCGTCGGCTGCCTGGTGAATTCCGACCCTTACGAGAACGGCGGCGACGGCGCCGCGCCCGGCATGGGCGACCGCTACTGGTATCCGCTCTACGAAAAGCTCGTTGAGCTCGACGTGCCGGCGATGCATCACGGCACCGGCTCGAAGGCCGAGCGGGTCAGCTATTCGACGCATTTCATCAACGAGGAGACCTTGTCGGTCGTCAACCTCGTCAATTCGAAGGTGTTCGAGGATTTCCCGACCTTGCGCTTCGTCATTCCGCATGGCGGCGGCGCGGTGCCATATCAGATCGGCCGCTGGGAATCCATGTCGCTGCGCGGCGGCGCGAAGCGGTTCTCGGAAAAGCTGCGGAACCTGTGGTTCGACACCGCGCTCTACACGCCCGAAGCGCTCGAGCTGTTGATCAAGGTCGTGGGCGTCGACCGCCTGATGTTCGCCACCGAATGTCCCGGCACCGGCTCTGCGCTCGACCCCCGGACGAACCGGTCGATGGACGACACCGCGCACTGGATCCACGACTTCGCCTGGCTCGGCGATGCCGACAAGAAGCTCATTTTCGAGGGCAATGCCCGCAAGGTCTACAAGCTCGACAAGCTGTTCGATCGGTAAAGGAGAAACGATGGCCAAGATCGTCCTCGGCATAGGCACCTCGCACGGCCCGCTGCTTTCGACGCCGCCCGACATGTGGCATTTGCGGGCCGAGTGGGACCGCAGCCAACTGCATCCCTACCAGGGCCGCGCCTACAGCTACGAGGAGCTTCGCGAGGCGCGGCGCGGGGAAAATATCGCCGCGCAAATCACGCCCGAGGAGCGGCGGCGGCGGTACGAGGCATGCCAAGCCGCGATCGAGCGGCTCGCGCACATCTGGGCCGAAGCGAAGCCCGATGTCGCCGTCATCTTCGGCAACGATCAGATGGAGATCTTCGGGAACAGCCTCATGCCTTCCTTCTTCGTCTATGCCGGCGAGACGATCGAGAACGGCCCCGTCTCGGACGAGCGCAAGGCCAAGATGGAGCCCGGCATCGCGGTATCGCTCGATGGCCACAAACCCAAGCAGCGCGTCGTTTATCCGGGACTGCCGGAACTCGGTCAACTGGTCATCCGCACGCTGATGGCGGAGGAGTTCGACGTGTCCATCTCGAACAAGCTGCCCACCGGGCCGCGCGGTTCGGCCGACATCCCGCACGCCTTCGGCTTCATCTACGAGCGCATCATGAAGGGCAAGGTCGTTCCCAACCTGCCGCTCTTCACCAACACCTTCTATCCGCCGAACCAGCCTTCCGCGAAGCGGTGCTTCCGGTTCGGCGAGATCGTGGCCAAGGCGATCGCGTCCTGGGACAGCGATCTCCGCGTCGCGGTGTTCGGCTCGGGCGGGCTCAGCCACTTCGCGATCAACGAGCCTTTTGACCGCGAGGTGATCGCAGCCGTGAAAAGCGGCGACAAGGCGAAACTGACTTCGCTTCCGCATGACCTTCTGCAGGAAGGCACGTCGGAGATCAAGAACTGGATCCCGCTCGCGGCGGTCATGGCCGAGACCCGGCTCGCGCAGAACTTCATCGACTACGTGCCGTGCTATCGCTCCGAAGCGGGGACCGGAAACGCGATGGCCTTCATGTATTGGCAGTAGCCGCCGTTAGCGAGGTCCCAATAGGCGCTCGTAGTCCGCGCCCATCACCGTGCCGATCGGCTGTCCTTCGCGCGCGGCCTTGGCCATCGCGGCTTCGCGCGCGGCGATGCGCTCGGCCTCGCCGATGACGCGCTCGATATCGGCCGCCGTCACGAACACGACGCAGCTTCGGTCGGCCAGCGCATAATCGCCGGCGGCGACGGCGATGCCGCCGATCTCGACCGGCTCGCCGGTCGCGACCTCGATGATCCGGCCGCGTGCGGTGCGCGCCGTGACCGACCTTGCATAGACGGGAAATCCCATCTCCGCCGCTTCATCGATGTCGCGCGCCGGGCCATCGACGATGACGCCGGCGATGCCCTTCGCCTGCGCCGCGATCGACAGGATGCCGCCCCAGCCCGCGGCCTCGATGCCGGTGCGCTGCTCGACCACGATCACGTCGCCCGCGTCGGCGGCCTCGACCGCCGTCGTGCACAAATGCCGGGATGCCGTCTTCCCCATCGCGGGACCGAGGCGGACGGTCCGCACCCGGCCGGCAATCCGCCGCTTGACCGATCGCGGCTCGAGCCCGGAAACCGCACCCGCAAGGCCGAGCCGGTCCATCGCATCCGATACTGCGCAGCTATCGAGCCGCGACAGCCGATCGAGCAATTCGCCTGTCATCGCGTTTCCTCCTCTACGCGACGGCGCAGTCGCGCAGAATTTCCGGCTTGAACCTCAGTCCGTGGCCCGGCCGTTCGGGCGCCGTAATCATTCCGTTCACGACCGGGACCGGCTCGACCCATAGGTCCTCGCTCAAACCCATGTCCTCGATCCACAGCCCGTTCGGAATGGACGCAAGCAGATGGGTATTCAATTCGGGGAAAAGATGCGGCGCGATGGTCATGCCCCAGGTATCGGCGATGGCGGCGATCTTGCGCAAGTCGGTGAAGCCGCCGCGCATGGGATCGGGTTGCAGGATCGGCAGCACCGGGGTCTCGAAGAACGGCTTCAAATCGAAGCGCGTGAAATGCGTCTCGCCGCCGACGATCCTGAGATCGAGCGCCGCGGCGATCCGCCGGTAGCCGCTGAAATCGTCGGGCGCCACGGGCTCCTCGAGCCAGTATACGTCGTAATCCTGGAACTTGCGGCCCATCTGGATTGCGATGTCCGCGGTCCATCCCATGTTGACGTCGATCATGATGTCGATGTCCGGCCCCAGCGCCTCGCGCATCCGCCGAACGTTGTCGAGATCGGTGCGCAGATCGGGCGTGTGCGCCACCTGCATCTTGATCGCCTTGTACCCGCGCTCCTTGTAGTGCAGCGCCTTGGCGATCATGCCGTCGCCGCCGCTGCCGCGGAAGCAGCCGCTGCCGTAGGCCGGAAGCTCCGTGCGGTAATGGCCCCAGAGACGATGCAGCGGCAGACCGGCGCCCTTGCCGACCGCATCCCAAAGCGCCACGTCGAGCGCCGATTGCGCCATGGTCGCGATGCCGCCGCGGCCGTAGGTGACGGTCGTGCGCCACAGATCGTGCCAGATCGCTTCGATTGCGGTGGCGTCCTTGCCGAGGACGCGCGGGATGATGATTTCCTCGAGGCACGCGCTGATCGTGCGCAGGATCGGCCGGAACACATGGAGATATCCCATGCCGACGATGCCGCCGGCAGTCTCGACCTCCAGCACCAGGATGTTGCGCGCGTCTCCGAACGCGTGACCCTTGAGCCATGGGCTGTCGGGCCATGGCACGCTCAGGATCGTCGATTTGATGGATTTGATGGTCATGTCGGTCATGGGTCCGGCCTCGACGCTTGCAGGACGGGATTTTACCGATGGACGCTCGGCGGCGCGATGCCGGTGCGCCGCGCGGCCGTCCAGTAGAGCGCGAGGACCGGCACCATCAGCACCAGCATGGAAACCGCGACCGCCGAGGCCCGGCCGAAGGACGAGCTGAGAACGAGGCTCCACACGACCACCGACAGCGGCGCGTTGTCGGCGGTCGAGAGCACGACCGGCAGCGTCAGCTCGCGATACGACAGGAGCGCGATCCAGATCCAGGCATACAGCATCGCCGGCGCGAGCAGCGGGATCAGCACCGAACGCATCACGCCGCCGAGGCTGGCGCCGCTCATCCGCGCCAATTCCTCGAGCTCGCGATGGAGCTGAATGAGGGCGCCATTGGTCATGCGCGAGCCGTAACTCAGCATCGCCACGACATAGACCAGGACGAGGATCCAGATCGTGCCGTAGATCGGCACGATCTTGCCCAGAACGAACAGCGCGAGAAGCCATGCGGCGACGCTGAACACGATGGTCGGCACGGTGTGCGGCAGGAAGGCGAAGAAGTCGAAGATCGCCCGGAACCGCAAGCGCGAGCGCAGCACCACCCACGACACGCACAGGCTCAAGGCGACGGTGATCGTCGGCACGATCGTCATCAGCGCCAGCGAATTGCGCAGTCCGTTCCACACCAGGTCGTGCGGCAGGTTGCGGAAATTGTTCAGGGACAGGCTGGCGAAGGCTTCCGCGCCCGGCGGCCGCAGATAAGGCAGCCCCGCCGACCACGCCAATGTCAGCACCGGCAGGAGTTCGCTGACGACGAAATAGGCCGCGACGAATGCGATGGCCGGCCAGCGGTACCGTCCGAGCGCCACGAGCCGCGGGCGATAGGCCTTGCCCGTCACCACCGAATAGCGCGGCGCGCGCGCCTGCACGCTTGCGTACCACCAGCTGAACAGGACGGCGAGCGCCACCATGAAGACGCTCAGTGCCGCGACGCTGCCGTATTCGGGCAGTCCGTCGCTCGGGTTCACTTCGAGATAGACGTAGGTCGAAAAGGTGAAGATCCGGCTCGTCAGGCCGAGGATCGCCGGCACGTCGAAGGCGGCGAAGCCGATCGTGAAGACATAAATGCTGGCGGCGAGAATCCCGGGCCACGCAAGCGGCATGGTCACCCGGCGCAGCGTCTGCCACAGATTGGCGCCGCCGATGCTCGCGGCCGCCTCGAGCGCGGGGTCGATCGAGCGGATGACGACCGCCGTCATGATGAAGGTGACCGGCGTCAGGCTCAGCCCCTCGACCATTCCCATGCCGAGGAGCGTCGAGATGTCGAACGGAGCGGATGCCAGGCCGAACACGGATTGGAGCGCGAGATTGATGAGCCCGATGCGCGGGCTGAGCAAAAAGAGCCAGCCGAGCGCCACGGAAAATCCTGGGATCAGCAGTGCCACGGTCAGCAGCGTGAACACCACGCGCTTTCCGGGAAAGTCGGTGCGCTCGACGAGCCACGCCATCGGCAGCGCGAGGACGAGCGAGACCGCGAGCGTTATCGCCGAGAACGCGATCGTGTTGCCGAGCACCCGGTAGGTGAAGGGATCGAGAAAGATGTCGCGGTAGTGGGCGAAGGTATAGGCGAGCGTCGGATCGCCCGGCGAGCCCTTGGCAAAGCTCAGCCACAGAATGACGCCAAGGAGAACCGCGACCGCGAGGCTCGCGACCGTGGCCGCTCCGACCAGCACCGCGGGAAGCCATTCGCGGCCGGCTCCCGTCGAACGATGCTCGCCGCTCACTTGCGCTGGATCGTCGCAATCAGTTTCTTGAGATTGTCGTCGATGCCCTTGTGCGATCCCCACCAGGCGATCGTCACGTCTTCGAACTTCACCCCTTGGCTTTCGAGCGCCGTGATGCGCGCGTGGGTTTGCGTCTCGGCGTAGTCGTCGAGATCGACGCCGAAGAGGTCGTAGGGTATCAATCTCTGTCCCTCGGGCGAGGACGAATAAAGCGCGAACAGGATCGCCGCGTTGGGGTGGGCGGCATTCTCGGGAATGCAGAGATAGTTATAGCGGCGCGCGGCGGCGTCATGGATGATGACGTGGGCAAGGACGTCGCGGTAGCGCGGCAAATTCTGTTCCGCGCCGGCGCAGTCGATGGCGAGCGCCGGAATTTCGCCGGCGGCGATGCGGTCGGTCGCGGCGCACGGCGCGAGCCCGCCGATCTGCGCCGACAGCTTGCCGATGTAATCGGCGGTCTTGGCATAGCCCCAGACGCCGTCGGCGACGAGCACATCGAACCCGGCGAGGTAGGGCGTGGTGAACAGCTTGCCCTTGTATTCGGGCTTCAGCAAATCGGCCATCGTCACGACCTTGCCGAACTCGGGCGCCGCGCGCTTGTTGTAGAGCACGCCCTGAAGCGCCGTGGCGATGCGCAAGGCGCGTCCGTCCGACTCGACGATCTGCGGCGTGATGCGCTCGGGATAAAACTTCTGCCAATCGATCTTGCGGTAGAGGCCGCGCTCGATAAAGGGATAGATCTGCACCGCGGTGCCGTAATAGACGTTGGTCGAGGCTTTCTGGCCGGCCTGCATTTCGGTGTAGATCTTGGTTGCCATCGGCGCAAAGGACGGGCCGGGCGTGAAGCTGACATTGAGGTCGACGCCGAACATCTTCTTGATGCCGGCTTGTCCGACCTGCGAGCCCTGCGTCCCGCCCATGATGTTCTCGGCGTAAGAGAGCGTGAGCGCTCCTTCCTTCTTGGCGCCGTCGATCACCGCCTTGAGATCGGACGGTTGATCGGCGGCCATCGCCGAAAGCGGCAGGACCGCTGCCATCATCGCCAGCGCCGCGACGATCGCCAATGTGCGAAATGTCAAACCCACTTCTTCCTCCCGGTGGATCGCGCGCAGCGAACCTAGCATGCCCCGTGCATTGTTGACAGGCGCGGCCGATCGCCCTCTAGTGACGCGCCATGGCTTTCGTCGTCGCGGTCGATATCGGCGGCACCTTCACCGACCTTGTCGCATACGATCGCGAGAGCGGCGACGTGCGTTATGCCAAATGCCCGACGACCTACGGCGATTTCGTCGACGGCATCATGGAATGCCTGCGCAAGGCCGGCATCGAGCCGCGCGGCGCATCGCTGGTGAATCACGGCACCACGCTCGTCATCAATGCGCTCATCGAGCGGCGCGGCGCCAAGGCGGCATTGATTGCGACCAAGGGCTTCGGCGACGTGCTCGAGATCGCGCGCGGCAACCGGCCCGATCCGTTCGATCTGTACTATCGCCGCGACGAGCCGCTGATCCCGCGCGAACTGCGCTATGAGGTTGGCGAGCGCATCGGCGCCGACGGCAGCGTGATCGAGCCGCTCGACGAGGCGGCCCTTGCCGCGCTCGGTTCGACGCTCGTTGGCGACGGCATCGAGGCGGTGGCGGTCTCCTTCATGAATGCCTACGCCAATCCGCAGCACGAGGAGCGCGCCGTCGAAATCCTGCGCCGGGCTGTGCCGGACGCCTATGTCACGCATGGCACCGACATTTGCCGCGAGTGGTACGAATACGAGCGCACCGCCACGGTCGCCGCCAACGCCTATCGTCGGGCCCGCAAGTGTCGGGCTATATCGCGGCGCTCGACCGGCGACTGCGCGGGGAGGGCTTTCGACGGCACCGCTCTTCATGATGGGCTCGAACGGCGGCGTGCTGTCGGTCGAGCGCGCGCTGCCGCCAGCCGATCGCGCTCGTCGAATCGGGGCCGATCGGCGGCTGCATCGGAACGGCGTCTTACGCCGAGGCCTTGGGCTTCGCCAACGTCATCTCGTTCGACATGGGCGGCACGACGGCCAAATGCTCGCTGGTCGAGGACGGGCGGTTTTCGGTCGATCAGATGTACTATGCCGGAGGCTATGTGCGCGGCTTCCCGATCAAGTCGCCGGTGATCGACATCGTCGAGGTCGGCTCGGGCGGCGGCTCGATCGCCTGGCTCGATGAACAGAGGCGGCTTCATGTCGGCCCGCGCTCGGCCGGATCGACGCCGGGCCCGGTGTGCTATGGGCTGGGCGGCACCGAGCCGACGGTGACGGATGCGAACCTCGTGCTGGGACGGCTCGCGCCCGACCGGTTTCTGGGCGGCGAGATGAAGCTCGACACCGAGGCCGCGCGCCACGCGATCCTCGCGCGCATCGCCGGGCCGCTCGGCTATGAAGGCGAACATGCCGCGGTCGAGCTTGCCGACGGCATCGTCGCCATTGCGGCTGTCGTCATGGCCGGCGCGATCCGGCGCCAGACCGTGGAGCATGGCCGCGATCCGCGCGACTTCGTCCTGTTCAGCTATGGCGGCGGCGGGCCGCTTCATGCGGCGGCCTTGGCGCGCGAGCTCGCGATCCCGATGGTCGTCATTCCGCCCGAGCCGGGGAATTTCTCCGCTTCGGGCATGCTGATGGCGGATGCGCGGCTCGACATTTCGCGGACTTTCGTTGGCGCACTCGATCCGCCGACCATCGCCGCCATGAACGGCGCCTTCGCCGAGCTCGAGCGTGAACAGCAGGACGCCATTAAGCGCGAGATCGGCCTCGACGCGATCGTGTTCGAGCGCGCGGCCGAGATGCGCTATCGCGGCCAGCGCCACAACATCAAGGTGCCGATCACCGGCCTCGCCGATGTCGCCGCCATCCGCGCGGCGTTCGACCGCGACTACCGGCGCCGTTACGGCCATGCCGACGCGCGCGCCGGCGTCGAGGTTCAGGCGCTGCATCTCTCGGCATCCTCGCGCCTCCACCGGCCCGATCTCGAGCGGCTGGTGCGGGCGCGCCGCGGCGGCGCGGGCGAGCGCGGCGCGCGCCCGGTTTATTTCGGCCGCGCCGCCGGCAGGGTCGAGACGCGCGTCTATGACCGGTTCGCGCTCGCTCCGGGCTTTTCCGCGCCGGGCCCCGCGATCATCGAGGAATACGGTTCGACCACGGTGGTCTGGCCGGGCGACCGATTCGAGATCGGCCCGCTCGGCGAGATCCGGATATACTGCCGCTCCTGATGGCAGACACACCGCTTCGCGCCGAGGCCCGGTCGGCCGCGCTCGATCCCGTCACGGTCGAGGTCATCCGTCACGGCATCGTGTCGATCGCCGATCAGATCGACGCCAACATCACGCGCACGGCGTTCAGCCCTTACATCTACGAATACAAGGACTATGCCGTCGGGATGACCGACGCCGAGGGACGCCTTATCGCGCAGTGCATGGGCGGCATGCCGATCTTCGTGGCCGATGCGGTCGGCAGCGCCGTGCGCGACGGGCTCAGGATTTATGGGCCCGAGCGGCTCTTCGAGGGCGACGTGATCGTGTGCAACGCGCCCTCCATCCAAGGCCAGCATCTCAACAACACGGTGATGTACACGCCGATCTATGCCGGGCCGGGAAGGGGGAGCCTGATCGGCTTCTTCGCCATCAACATGCACTGGATCGATATCGGCGGCGCGGCGGTCGGATCGTCCTCGTTCTCCTCGACCGACATCTTCATGGAGGGCATCCAGTACCGCACCATCAAGATCTGGTCGAAGGGCGAAAAAATCGACGAGATCTATCGCATCATTGAGGACAACACGCGCTTCCCGCAGGAGCTGATGGGCGATATCGAGGCCCAGCTCGGCGGCTGTTTCCTGGGCCGCGACCTGACCCGGACGCTTGCCGACAAATTCGGCATCGAAATTTTCGGGTCCGCGGTCGGCACCATTCTCGACCAGTGCGAGGCGGCCATTCGCGCGCGCATCCGCGCGATCCCGGACGGCACCTACGAGGCGGAATCGTTTCTCGACAATGACGGCGCGGGCGATACGCAAGTGCCGATCAAGGTGCGGGTGATCGTCGCGGGCGACGAGATGACGGTCGATTACTCCGACATCTCGCCCGAGGTCGCGGGCTGCATCAACTCGGGCTACCACGGCGGCGGCGTGACCACGGCGCGCATCGCCTTCATGTACCTCATCGCGGCCGGCGAGCCCGCCAACGAAGGCACGTTCCGGCCGCTCAAGCTGATCCTGCCCGAGGGCAAGATCGTGAGCGCGCGGCCGACGGCGCCCATGGGCATGTACGGCGCGCCCTTTCCCACGATCGTCGATACCTTCATCCGGGCGCTGGAGAGGGCCCTTCCGGCGCGCGTGACCGGCGCCCATTTCGGGACATATTCATCGGTGGGATTCGCCGGCCGGCGGGCCGATGGGACATTCTTTCAGTGCCACGATTCCGGTCACGGCGGCTGGGGCGCGTCGGCCGCGCGCGACGGCGCCGGGCCGTTCCGCACCATGGCGCACGGCGACACGCGCATTATCCCGATGGAGCTGCAGGAGACGATGTATCCTTATCGCTACGAGGGCCTGTCGCTGCGCCGGGATTCGGGCGGGGCGGGGCAATTTCGCGGCGGGCTCGGCTTCGTCAAGCGATATCGCATTTTGCGCCCCTGCATCCTGCGCACCAACCTCGATCGCACGCTGTGCGCGCCGTGGGGCGTGTGCGGCGGCATGGCGGGCGCCACTGGAAGCGTCAGCGTCATCCGCGCCGGCGAAAGCGCCCCGCTCGACGCCAACAAGACGGACGATCTGGAATTGCGCGCCGGTGACATCGTGCTAGTGGAGACCGGCGGCGGCGGCGGATACGGGCGCCCGCGCGACAGGGCGCTCGCCGATGTCGTGCGCGACGTGCGCCGAGGCTATGTCTCGCGCGCAAGCGCACTCAACGACTACGGCGTCGAGATTTTGGCCGACGGTACCGGACGCCGCGCTTAGACCGGATAGTTCTCGAGCAGATCGGCGGGATCGCCATAGCGCCGCGCCGCCTCGACCACGGCGGGATCGCGCAGCGCCTGCAAGAATCCCTCGTCGATCACCGTCCGGTTGCCGGCCGTGACCGTCGTGTCGAAGGTCACCAGGTCCATGTGAACGTGCGGCTCCTCCCAGTTCGGCATCACGCGCTGCAGATATTCGGACGGCGCCAGCGCGTTCACGCCGAAATGCAGCGCCCCCGGCGAATTGGGGCCGGCCGGATAGATGTCGAAGCGCGGCGCCTTGGGGTTGTGGCCGCAGCCCAGCTCGTCGAGGTCGCCGCCGACGATGAAGCGCAGGATATGCGCCTCCTCGCTGTTGCCGTGGATGGCTGCCACCCGTCCGTCCTTGAACTCGACGCCGATCTTTTCCTCGAACGGGCGCTCGAAACCCACGGCCCATTGCGGATAAAGGATGCCGTTCACCGGCATGTACGGATTGGTGTGGATGCCGCCGACCATCTTTACCTCGTAGAGATTGGGCCCATGCGTCGGCAGGAAATGGATGTAGCAGCCGTCCTCGTCGGCGACGTTGTGGCCGCGCCAGCGGTTGTCCGCCTTCATGATCTTGCGCATCGCCTCGGTGAAATTCACGACGACGTCGGTGCCGCGCGAATCCGTGAAGCGCAGATCGAACGCGCCGCTGTCGGGATATGCGCGCGAGGAAGCGCGGATGATCTCGCCCAGCACGTCGAGCGGGAACCGCGCTTGTGGCGTCTGCAGCAGGTCGAGGTTGCGGAAGAAGGTGATCTTGATCCAGCGCTGGCCCTTGTCGCGCCGCAATCCGATGCAGAACGGGTCGATCACCGAGGCGAACCAGCTCGAGACCACGAAATCGGCGCGCTCAATGAGCGCGCGCGCCTCGTCCGGGACCGCCATCAGCCGGGTCGATGGGCCCATATAGGAGGCGAAGGTGGCGCCCCGCGCCCGCGCGAGCCCGTAAACCGCCTGCACCACGCGCGGGTCGATGAGCGGATCGGTCAGCATGACGACATGCTCGCCCGGCCGGATCGCGAACACCCGGTGGAAAGTGTCGTTGCCCTGGATGTGACTCGCGACATCGGCCGTGCCGTAATCGACCGGGCGCGGGAGGCCGCGCGTGGTCTTGGATTTGAGGATGTCCGCCACGCTGTTCGGTATGCGCGCCATCGCTTCCTCCCTCGTGCGTTCGGCGGGCAGGAGTATGTGACAAAGGCGGCGGCAAGGCCATACGGCGCTTCCGATGGCGCGAGGCGGCGCAATCGTCCATAAAGGGCGGCAAGAGAGTTGTCGATGTCCTTCTTCCGTCTGTTCGAGAACCTGCTCGAGCCCACTTCGCTGCCGCCCGACGCGCCGCCGCCCGCAGGGCTCGCGGCGTTCTATTGGCATTACGTGCGCCAGGTGCGCCATCTCGTCGTCGCACTGTTCATCGCCGGATCGATCGTCGCGCTGCTAGACACGACTGTGCCGGTCTTCATCGGCCGGCTCATCGCACTCGTCTCGAACCATCCGCCCGGCGGCTTGCTGCAAGAAGCGTGGCCGCAGCTTGCCGGCATGGCGTTCGTCCTGCTGATCGCGCGGCCGGCGGCGAACGCGCTGCAGCAGCTCGTCACCAACATCGCGATCAATCCCGGCTTCACCAATCTCGTGCGCTGGCAAAGTCACTGGCACGTGGTGCGCCAAAGCTGGACCTTCTTTCAAAACGACTTCGCCGGGCGGATCGCCAATCGCGTCATGCAGACCGGGCCGTCCTTGCGCGAAAGCGTGGTCGCCGGCACCAACGCGGTCTGGTACATCCTGATCTACGGCAGCACCGCGATCGTGCTTCTGGGCTCGAGTGATGTCCGGCTCGCCATTCCCGTCGTGCTGTGGTTTGCGGGCTACGCCGTTACCCTGCGCTACTTCGTGCCGCGCGTGCGCGTGCGGTCGCGGCGCATGTCGGAGGCGCGCTCCAACCTCACGGGCCGGATCGTCGACAGCTATACCAACATCCTGACGGTGAAGCTGTTCGCCCGGCCGCGCGACGAGGACGCGTTCGTGCGCGCCTCGGTCGACGAACACACCGACGCGTTCCGCCAGCAATTGCGCATCATCACGCTCTTCGGCATCACGCTCTCCGTCTTCAATGCGGCGCTGCTGGTCGGGACGGGGACGATCGGAGTGTGGCTGTGGGCGCACGGCCGGATCGGCGTCGGCGCGCTTGCGACCGCGCTGCCGCTCGCCTGGCAGATTTCCAATATCGCCGGCTGGGTGGCGCAGAACGTCACCTCGATCTTCGAGAATGTCGGCGTCGTGCAGGACGGCATGCGCTCGATCGCCGTGCCGCGCCAGATGCAGGATCGCGAGGATGCCTCCTCGCTGCGGGTCGAGCGCGGGGCCGTGCGGTTCGAGGCGGTGCGGTTCGGCTATGGCACGGCGCGGGGCGTGCTATACGGGATCGAACTTGCCATCGCGCCGGGCGAGCGGGTTGGCCTCGTCGGACCGTCCGGCGCCGGCAAATCGACGCTGGTCAATCTGCTGCTGCGTTTCTACGAGCTCGAGGGCGGGCGCATCCTGATCGACGGCCAGGACATCGCCCGCGTCACCCAGGAAAGCCTGCGCAGCCGCATCGCCATGGTGACGCAGGACACCTCGCTGCTGCACCGCTCCATCCGCGACAATATCCGCTATGGCCGGCCGGACGCGAGCGAGGACAAGGTATTCGAGGCGGCCCGGCGCGCGCATGCGCTCGAGTTCATCGAAGGGCTCGAGGATTGGCAGGGAAGGCGTGGCATGGAGGCGCATGTCGGCGAGCGCGGCGTCAAATTGTCGGGCGGCCAGCGCCAGCGCATCGCGCTTGCCCGCGTGATCCTCAAGAACGCGCCGATCCTGATCCTGGACGAGGCGACCTCGGCGCTCGATTCGGAAGTCGAGGCGGCGATCCAGGAACAGCTCGACGATCTGATGAAGGGGCGCACCGTCGTCGCCATCGCGCACCGGCTTTCCACGATCTCGCGCATGGACCGGCTGGTGGTGATGAATTCGGGGCGGATCGTCGAAACCGGCTCCCACGCCGAGCTTCTCCTGCGCGGCGGCACCTATGCGCGGCTGTGGCGGCGCCAGTCGGGCGGCTTCGACATCCGCGGCGCCGCGCGCGATCTCGACGCTATTCCGGCGGGCGACTAGGGAGGGGACCATGACGGGCACGCAAGCGACCGATAAGAAGGCATTCGCGGCGCGCGCCGAGACCATCGGCAATGTTCCGAACGCGACGCCGATGACCGGCGCCGAGTATCTCGCCTCGCTCGACGACGGGCGCGAAGTCTATATCTATGGCGAGCGCGTGGCGAAGGTCACGGACCACCCGGCCTTTCGCAACACCGCCCGCATGGTCGCGCGCCTCTACGACGCTCTGCACGATCCCGCGCGCAAGGACAAGCTGCTGCTGCCGACCGATACCGGCAACGGCGGCTCGACTCACGCCTTCTTCAAGGCGCCGAAGACGCTGCAGGATCTGCTCGCCGGGCGCAACGCGATCGCGGAATGGTCGCGCATCACCTATGGCTGGCTCGGCCGCTCGCCCGACTACAAGGCCGCGTTCTTGGCGACGCTCGGCGCCAACGCCGCCTTCTATCATCCCTACGAGGAGAATGCGCGGCGCTGGTACCGGTTCAGCCAGGAGCGCGTGCCCTTCATCAACCACGCCATCATCCATCCGCCCATCGACCGCGACCGCCCGCCCAACGAGGCGGGCGATGTGTGCTGCCATGTCGAGGGCGAAACCGACCAGGGCATCATCGTCTCGGGCGCCAAGGTCGTGGCGACCGGCTCGGTCCTGACGAACTACACATTCGTCGCGCATCACGGGCTCATCCCGGTGCAGGACCCGGCCTTCGCCGTGGTGTTCATGATCCCGACCAATGCGCCCGGCGTGAAGTTCATCTGCCGGACCTCCTATGAGATGACTTCGACCGTCATGGGCAGCCCGTTCGACCATCCGCTGTCGAGCCGGCTCGACGAGAATGATGCCGTCTTCATCATGGACAAGGTTTTGGTGCCCTGGGAGAACGTTTTCGTCTATCGCGACATTGAGCGCGCGAACAATTTTTTCCCGCAGACCGGGTTCCTGCCGCGCTTCGTCGTGCACGGCTGCACGCGGCTCGCCGTCAAGCTCGACTTCATCTCGGGCCTGCTGCTCAAGGCGACGGAGGCGGCGGGCACCAAGAATTATCGCGGCGTCCAGGCGAACATCGGCGAGGTCATCGCCTGGCGCAATCTGTTCTGGGCGCTGTCGGACGCCATGGTGCGCGACCCGCAGCCATGGATCGGCGATTACGTCCTGCCGCGCATGGAGCCGGGCAACGCCTACGCCATCATCGCCACGATGGCCTACACGAAGGTCAAATACATCATCGAGCAGACCGTCGCCTCGGGCCTCATCTTTCTCAATTCGCATGCGCGCGACTTCAAGAACGAGGAGATCAGGCCTTATCTCGACCGCTATCTGCGCGGCTCGAACGGCTACACCGCCGAGGCGCGCGTGAAGCTCCTGAAGCTTCTGTGGGACACGCTCGGAACCGAGTTCGGCGGCCGGCACGAGCTCTACGAAATCAACTATGGCGGCTCGACCGAGGAGATCCGGCGCTACTGTCTCTTCGGCGCGGAGGCGTCGGGCAATGCCGCCGCGTTCAAGGGCTTCGCCGAATCCTGCATGGCCGAATACGATCTCGACGGCTGGACCGTGCCCGATCTGACCGACCCCGGCGCGCTCAGCTATCACGTGCGGCAGGGCGGGCAGTAGCCGCCGCGTCCCGCCGGCCGCTCGCGGCAACCCGCCGCTTGGCCCTTGACGGCGGCCGCCTTATAACTAACTATCTAGTTAGTCATTTAATGCGGCGGCGGGATTGCCCATGCCTCAGCCGGAGAAAACGGCCGCGCGATGGCGCCGGCGCAAGGAAGCGCGACCGGCCGAAATCGCCAACGCGGCGCTCGAATGCTTTGCCGAGTCAGGGTTCGCTGCGACCTCGCTCGACGATATCGCGGCGCGCGCCGGCGTCACCAAGGGCACGCTCTATCTCTATTTCTCGAACAAGGAGGCGCTCTTCAAGGAGGTCGTTCGCCAGGCGCTGGTGCCGCGGATTTCCGCCTTCGAGGAAATGATCCGCGCGAACGATCCGCCGGCCCGCCAGCTCGAGCAGTTCATCGCGGCCTGGCCCGAGCTCGTGGCGGCGCCGCATCTGTCCGCGCTGCCGAAGCTGATGGTCGCCGAGGCCGGCAATTTCCCCGACCTCGCCCAGTTCTACTTCCGCGAGGTGATCGAGCGCGCGCGGAGCGTGGTGCTCGCCATCCTGCGCCGCGGCATGGCGCGCCGCGAGTTCCGGCGCATCGATGCCGACGCCGCATTCTTCACCGTCATCGCGCCGCTGCTGCTGGCCCTTCTCTGGCGCCACAGTTTCGAGCAGTACGACGAGAAGCCGCTCGACGTGGCGGCGCTGTGCCGAACGCACGCTTCCATCCTGCTCGACGGGCTCACGGTGCGAAAGGAGGCGAAATGACGAGGCGCATCGTCATCGCGATCGCGCTCTTGGCGATCCTGGCCGGCGGATGGGCGGCCTACACCTACGTCTATCTTCCCCGGCAGCAGGCCGGCGGCGGCGCCCTCGTCCTCTACGGCAATGTCGACGTGCGCCAGGTGGACCTTGCCTTCAAGGTCGCCGGCCGGATCGCGACGATGGCGGTCGACGAAGGCGACCGCGTCACGCCGGGGCAGGCGATCGCGACCCTCGACAAGCGCTATTTCGACGACTCTCTGCGCATCGTTCGCGCGCGCGAGGCGGCGCAGCAAGCCAATCTGGAAAAGCTCGAGCACGGCTCGCGGCCCGAGGAGATCGCCCAGGCGCGCGCCAATGTGGCACTCGCCGAGAGCGCCGTCGAGATCGACCGCATCACGCTCGATCGCCAGGCGACCCTTCTCAAGGCTTCGGTCGCGTCGCAGCAGAATTACGATTCGGCGCTGGCGAGCGCGCACCAGGCGCAGGCGCAGCTTGCCTACGCGCAGCAGGCCTTGCGCCTTGCCGAGATCGGCCCGCGCGAGGAGGACATTGCCGCCGCCCATGCGCAAGTCGCGCTCGAGCGTGCGAATGAATCCGTCGCCGAACGCGATCTTGGCGATGCGAACCTCGTGGCACCCTCGGCCGGCATCATCACCACGCGGGTGCATGAGCCCGGCGCCATCGTCGGCAGCGGCGAGACGGTGTTCACTCTGACGCTCGACACGCCGGTCTGGGTGCGCGCCTATGTCGGCGAGCCGGATCTCGGTCGCGTCCATCCCGGCATGAAAGCCAACGTGACGACGGATACCGGGGGAAAAGTCTATCACGGCACCGTGGGATTCATTTCGCCGATCGCGGAATTCACGCCGAAATCGGTCGAGACGCGCGAGCTGCGCACCGCGTTGGTCTATCGCCTTCGCGTGATCGTCGGCGATGCGGACGAGGGCCTGCGGCAGGGAATGCCGGTCACGGTCACCTTCGACGAAGCGGCCAAAGCTTCGCAATGACGCCCCTTATCACCATCGATGGCGTCAGCAAGCGCTTCGGCGCGGTCACGGCGATCGACAACGTCACCGCCGCCATCGCGCCCGGCCGCATCACCGGCCTCGTCGGTCCCGATGGCGCCGGAAAATCGACGCTGCTGCGTCTCGTCTGCGGGCTCCTGGTGCCCGATGCGGGACGGATCGCCGTCTGCGGCCTCGAGGCCCCGGCCGAGGCCGCCGCGATCCACGCGCTCGCCGCCTACATGCCGCAGCGCTTCGGCCTCTACGAGGACCTTACCGTGCGCGAAAATCTCGAGCTTTATGCCGATTTGCGCGGCGTCGTCGGCGCCGAGCGCCGGGCAAGCTTTGCCCGCCTCCTTGCCTTCACCGATCTCGAACGGTTTCAGACCCGTCTCGCCGGCCGGCTTTCCGGCGGCATGAAGCAGAAGCTCGGGCTTGCCTGCGCCCTCGTTCATCCGCCGCTTGTGCTGCTGCTCGACGAGCCGAGCGTGGGCGTCGATCCGATTTCGCGGCGCGAGCTGTGGCGCATGGTGGAGGAACTCGCCGAGCGCGGCATCGCCGTCGTTTGGAGCACGTCCTACCTCGACGAGGCGGAGCGCTGCGCCGACGTGCTCTTGCTGCATGAGGGTCGCCTGCTTCACGCCGGGCCGCCTGGCCGGCTGACCGAACGGGTTGCCGGGCGCGCATTTCTCGCCGATGCCGGTGCCGAAGGCGGGCGCGCGGCGCTGTCGCGCATCCTGCGCCTGCCGCATATCGCGGACGGCGTCGTCCAGGGACATGCCGTGCGCTTCCTCGTCGCCGAGGGCGCGTCGATGCCCTCCAAGGCGGCGCTTGGGCTTGCGCCGGCGGCGGCCGAGCCGCACCCCGTCCCGCCGCGCTTCGAGGATGCCTATGTCGCCTGCTGGGCGGCGTCCGCGTCGAGGAGCAGGGCGACACGGCGGCCGCGCCCGTTCATCCGGCGGAAGGGCCCGTGATCGAGGCGCGCGGTCTCACCAAGCGATTCGGCAGCTTCACAGCCGTTGAGGACATCGGCTTCTCGATCCGGCGCGGCGAGGTGTTCGGGCTGCTTGGCCCGAACGGGGCAGGAAAGTCCACGACCTTCAAGATGATGTGCGGATTGATGCGGCCGACATCGGGCGCGGCGTTCGTCGAAGGGCTCGACCTTTACCGCGCCGGGTCGGCGGCGCGGCGCCGGATCGGTTACATGGCGCAGAAATTCTCGCTCTACGGCGATCTCAGCGTGCGGCAAAATCTCGAATTCTTTTCCGGCGTCTATGGGCTTGCGGGCGAACGGCGGCAGGCGGCGCTGGCCGCGGCGCGGCAGCGCTTCGCCCTCGATCCCCATATCGACGCGCAGGCTGGAGAGCTGCCGCTCGGCTTCAAGCAGCGGCTTGCTCTCGCCTGCGCCGTCATGCACAAGCCGGCCGTGCTGTTCCTCGACGAGCCCACCTCGGGCGTCGATCCGCTGACGCGCCGCCGCTTCTGGTACGACATCAACGCGATGGTCGAGCGCGGCGTCACCGTCATGGTGACGACCCATTTCCTCGACGAGGCGGAATATTGCGACCGCATCGCGCTCGTCTATCGCGGGCGGGTCATCGCCGCGGGTTCGCCCGACGCGCTCAAGGCGAGCGTCAGAAGCGCGGCGCGGCCGCAGCCGACCCTCGAGGACGCCTTCATCGCGCTGGTCGAGCAGGATGCGCGGGATGAAGCGGCCTGAAGCGCGCGCCACCGGCGCGGCAAGCCCGGTGCGCCGGGTGCTCGCTCTCGTGCGCAAGGAGATGTTGCAGATCCTGCGCGATCCGAGCGCCATCCTGATCGCCGGAATCCTGCCGCTTCTGCTGTTGTTTCTGTTCGGCTTCGGCGTGTCGCTCGATCTCAAGAACGTGGCGGTCTGCGTCGCCGTCGAGAATCCGACGCCCGAGGCGACGAGCTTTGCCGCCTCGTTCGTCAATTCGAATTTTTTCGCGATGCGCGAGGTGCGCGACCGGCGCTCTTGCGAAGCGGATCTCGTCGCCGGCCGCATCAAGGGACTGATCGCGCTTCCGGCGGCATTTTCCGCGCGGGCGGCCCGCGGCGAGACGTCGCCGATCCAGGTTCTGGTCGATGGCAGCGATCCCAACACCGCAGGTCTCGTGCAGAATTATGTGATGGGGCTGTGGACCACCTGGCTCGCGCAGGAGCAGCTCGAACGCGCCGGCGCGCCGGCGCCGCTTGTCTCGGCGGTTCCGCGTTTCTGGTACAACCCGGCGCACGAGAGCGCGCAGTTCCTGCTGCCGGGCCTCGTCGCCGTCAACATGACGCTCATCGGCCTGTTGCTGACCGCGCTCGTCGTGGCGCGGGAATGGGAGCGCGGCACGATGGAGGCGCTGATGTCGACGCCGATCGGCACGCTCGAGCTGCTCGTCGGCAAGCTCGCTCCCTATTTCCTCCTCGGCATGGCGGCGATGGGCTTGAGCGTGGCGGCCACGGTGCTCGTTTTCGGCGTTCCGTTCCGCGGCTCGCTCTGGGCGCTGGCCGGCATTTCGGCGGCGTTCCTCATGTGCATGCTGGCGTTGGGGCTGCTCATATCGACGGTCGCGCGCAATCAGTTCGTGGCAAGCCAGGCGGCCCTCATCGCGGGATTCCTGCCGGCGATCATGCTGTCGGGATTCCTGTTCGAGATCGCGTCGATGCCGCTGCCGGTTCGCATCCTGACCTATGCGATGCCGGCGCGGTATTTCGTGCCGAGCCTGCAAACCCTGTTCCTCGTCGGCGACGTAGGGGCGGTGCTCGTGCCGAACGGCCTCGCCATGGTGGCGATCGCGACCCTGCTGCTTGTGGCGGTGAGCCGCGTCACTCGGCTGAGGCTCGATTGACCATGATGCGGCGCATTCTTTTCCTGATCGTCAAGGAGCTGCTCGCGATCTGGCGCGATCCGCGCAGCCGCGCGATCCTCGTCGTGCCGCCGATCGTGCAGCTCGTCGTCTTCGCCTTTGCGATGACGCAGGAAGTCACGTCCGTGCGGATGGGCGTGCTGAACCGCGACCTGGGGGTTCAATCGAGGGATCTCATCGCGCGTTTTGCGAGCTCGTCCTATTTCGCCGAGGTGCGGCCCGTTGCGGGCGAGCCCGCGGCGCGCCGGGCGATCGATTCCGGGGACGACATCCTGGTGCTCGAGATCGGCGAGGATTTCTCGCGCGATCTGGCCGCGCACCGCGCCTCCTCGGTCCAGCTTCTGCTCGACGGCCGCCGCTCCAACGCGGCGCAGATCGTCGAGGGCTATGCCGAACGGATCATCGCGCAATACAACCAGGACCTGCTCGCCGCGGCAGGCGGTCCGAAGCCCAAAACGGTTCTCGTGTCGCGGGCGTGGTTCAATCCCAATCTCACGAGCCGCTGGGGCACGGTGCCGGCGCTCATCGGCGCGCTCACGATGCTGCTCGGCATGGTGGTGACGGCGCTCTCGGTCGCGCGCGAACGCGAGCTCGGCACGTTCGAGCAGCTTCTGGTGTCGCCGCTGCGGCCGGTCGAGATTCTGATCGGCAAGGCGGTTCCCGCCTTCCTCATCGGTATCGGCGAGGCGAGCGCCATCCTGCTGATCGCCGTCTTTGTCTTGGGCGTGCCGTTTCTCGGCAGCGTTGCGCTGCTCTACGCCGGAATGGCGGTCTATCTGGTGGCCGTGATCGGCGTCGGCCTGTTCATTTCCTCGCTCGTCTCGACGCAGCAGCAGGCGATCCTCGGCGCCTTCACCTTTTTCGCGCCGGCCATTCTGCTTTCAGGCTTCGTCACGCCGGTCGAGAACATGCCGGACTGGCTGATCCCGCTTACGCTGGTCGATCCGATGCGCTACTTCACCGTGATCGCGCGGGGCGTGTTCCTCAAGGCCATGCCGGCGGCCGAGGTGGCGCACAATCTTTGGCCCATGGCCCTCATCGCCGCCTTCACGCTCTCCGCGGCCGTCTGGCAGTTCGGGCGGCGCCTGCAGTAGCTCAGGGGTTCCGCTTCACGGCGGCGCTGAGCTGGTCGTACATCTCCTTGATCGCCGGGCGCTTGGCGCCGACATCGTCGGCGATCGTGGACATGCGCTTCATCAGCTCGGCCTCGTCGGCGGGCGGAAGCTGGATCAGCTCGCCGCCATGATCGGTCCAGGTCTTGCGCTGATCCGCCAGATCGTGCTGGCGCCACACATCGATCGCGTGCGCCGCACTGTCGCCCTCTTCGAGCACGATCTTCTGCAGGTCGGGCGGCAGCGCGTCGAACCATTTCTTGCTCAGCTCGGCGACGATGAGGACGTAGTACTGGCTCGTCTCGGTCATGTATTTCGCCGCCTCGTAGAAATGGAGCGGCGTGAAGGCCGGGACGGAGGCCAGCGCGCCGTCGATGGCGCCTTGCTGCAGCGCCGGCATGACGTCGCCCAGCGACATGGCGACCGGCGTCGCGTCGAGCCGCTTGATCTGCTCGATCTGGAAGTCGGACGCCAGGATGCGGATCTTGAGGCCCTTGAAATCGGCCAGGCGCCGCACCGGGTTGCGCGTCAGGATCGTGACCGGCGCATTGAGGAACACGGCGAGCCCGAGCAGGCCCTTGTTCGAACCGAGCGCGAGAAAGGCCAGGCGAAACGCCGGATCCCACAGGACGCGGTTCACCTGGTCGGGACTGGCGAAGGTTCCGGGCGCGCTTGCGACCTCGAAGCGCTCGTCGATCCCGGCAAAGAAATCGGGCGGGAACGCGATCGCCTGGATCGAGCCGAACTGGGTGCCCTCGATCTCGCGCGCGGCACTGCCAAGCTGGCCCGAGGGGAACATCTCGCCCTTCAGCCGCCCGCCCGATTTGCGCTCGATTCCGGCTGCGAAGGTTTTCAGGAATTCAGAGACTTCGTCGTTTACGGTGAGCGAGCCGAGCTTCATCGTATAGGTCGTGGCGTCGGCCGCCGCGGCACTTCCGGCGAGCCCCATCCAAGGCGCCGCGCCGAGCGCCAGCGCCAGCGCAAGACCCCACACCCGGCCCAACATATTCTTCCCGATCATCGGATCGCCCCTCCTGGCTGGTGCAGGGAAGTCTATAGGCACAATCGACACGCGAGAAGCCGCTGCCGCCCAGCTTGTGCGCAGCGCCAGTCCCGCCTGTTCAATAATTGGGCAGGCGCACCGCGGCGCATCCGGCGCGATCCCGCTTGCTCGCCGCCTTGGGCGCCCACAGCCGGAATCGCACCCCCAGGGGCACGAGTTCCGCGCCGAAGCGCAGCTTACGTCGGCGGCGCATCTTCGTGCTCCGAAGCCTCTTCCATTTCTCGCGCGACGAACGGCGGCAAGTGCGGCGGCTCTTCCGCCTCGATCACTCCCGAGGGCGCCGGCGCCGGTTTCTCGGGCGCGCGGTTGACGAACAGTACGAACGACCGGCCCTTGAGCGAAAACACTTCATCGGGGAAAAAGCGCCTTCCGATTTCAGCGATTCCAGTCGGCAACGAGGTGTCGAGCAGCGGCACCCATTCCATCGCAGCGGGTAGCGGCGGAATGCGGAAATCGATATCGCCGTGATAGGCGTTGAGCATGATAAGAAAGCTCGCATCGACGTCGCGCTGCCCGCCGGCCGTATAGAATTCGCCGGCAGCACCTCCCAGCACATAGCCGAGGCAGAGCGCGAATGGATTGCTCCAATCCGTCGCAGTGGCCTCGCGCCCGTCCGGCGCGAGCCACGTGATGTCCTTGAGGCCGGCGGGCGAGACCGCCTCGCCGCGGAAAAAGCGCGGCCGCGAGAACACGCGATGTCGGCGGCGCAGCTGGATCAGATAGCGCACGAACGCGCCGAGCGTCTCGTCCTCGCGGCGGATTGCCGCCCATTCGATCCAGGAGATCGGATTGTCCTGGCAATAGGCATTGTTGTTGCCGCCCTGGGTGTGGCCGATCTCGTCGCCCATCAGCAGCATCGGCACGCCCAAGGACAGGAACAGCGTCGCGAGGAAATTGCGCTTCTGCCGAAGCCGCAGCGCGCCGATCTCGGGATCCTCGGTCGGACCCTCGACGCCCCAGTTCCAGCTGAAATTGGCGTCGGCGCCGTCGTGGTTGTCTTCGCCGTTCGCCTGGTTGTGCTTTTCGTTGTAGCTGACCAGGTCCTGCAGCGTGAATCCGTCGTGACACGTGACAAAATTCACGCTCGCCCAGGGACGGCGGCCGTGGCGGCCGAAAATGTCCGACGATCCGGCCAGCCGCGAGGCCATTTCGGCCGTGACGCCGGTATCGCCTTTCCAGAAGCGCCGGACCGTGTCGCGATACTGGCCGTTCCATTCCGCCCAGCCGGGCGGAAAATTGCCGAGCTGATACCCGTCGGCGCCGATGTCCCACGGCTCGGCAATGAGTTTTCGGCGCGACAGGACCGGATCCTGCCGCACCGCGCCGAGGAACAGGCTATCGTGCCGAAAGGCGCCGCCGGCGCGCGCGATGGTCGGCGCGAGATCGAAGCGGAAACCGTCCACGTGCATCTCGCTCGCCCAATAGCGCAGGCTGTCCATCACCAGCTGCATGACGCGCGGATGGTCGAGGTTGAGCGCGTTGCCGGTGGCGGTCGTGTCGAAGTAGAAGCGCTTGTCGCTCTCGAGCCGGTAATACGACGCATTGTCGATGCCGCGCAGCGACAGCGTCGGCCCCAGGTGATTGCCCTCGCCGGTGTGGTTGTAGACGACGTTGAGCAGCACCTCGATGCCGGCATAGTGTAGGCGCTTTACCGCCACCTTGAAATCGGTGACGAGCGCGTCCGAGAGATAGCGCGGGTCGGGCGCGAAGAAACCGATCGTGTTGTATCCCCAATAGTTCCTGAGGCCGCGCTGCACGAGCCAGCGGTCGTCGATGAAGGCTTGGACCGGCATCAGTTCGATCGACGTGATGCCAAGTGCGACGAGGTAGTCGATCACGGCCGGCGAGACGAGGCCCGCGAAAGTGCCGCGCCGCTCGGCATCGACGCCGGGATGCCGCACCGTCATGCCGCGCACGTGCGCCTCGAGGACGATGGTTTCCTCCCACGGCACGTTCGGGCGGCGGTCGTCGCCCCAGGTGAAGGCGGTATCGACGACGCGGCATTTGGGCATGAAGCGGGCGCTGTCGCGGCGGTCGAACGTCAAATCCTCGCGCTCGCGCCGCGTGCCGATGCGGTAGCCGAAATGCGAATCGCTCCACCGGATCGCGCCCTGGAGCGCCTTGGCATAGGGATCGAGCAGGAGCTTGTTGGGATTGAAGCGGTGCCCCTCGTGCGGCCGGTAGGGCCCGTAGACGCGATACCCGTAGAGGAGATTGGGCCGCGCGTCCGGCAGATAGCCGTGCCAGACCTGGTCGGTGTATTCGGGCAAGCGGATGCGCCCGGTCTCGTGCTGCCCGCTCGCGTCGAACAGGCAAAGCTCGACTGCGTCCGCGTTCTCGGAGAACAGCGCGAAATTCACGCCGACCCCGTCCCACGTCGCGCCGAGAGGGTAGGGGAGGCCGGGCCAGATCCGCGTGCGCGCTGCCATCGAGCGATGAACGGTCGGCCCCACGCAAAAGTTTTCGGCCAGGCGAACTTGTCCCTCGGATTTCCTCTGCCGGTTGAACAGCGCCGCATCAAGAACCTGGACGTAGATTGCGGACGGCCCTTATCTTCGCTGTACCGGAGATAAGGGGATTGGCATGAAAGTCGCCGAAGCGATCGCGCGCGTGCTCGTGGCCGAAGGGGTGCAGTATCTCGTGTGCTATCCCCGGCAACTCCTGATCGATCCGTGCATCGCCGCGGGACTCGAACCCGTGATCTGCCGGCAGGAGCGTGTCGGCGTCGGCATTGCCGACGGGATCAGCCGCTCGACCGACGGCGCGAAGACCGGCATCTTTTCGATGCAGGGCGGCCCCGGCATCGAAAACTCCTTTACCGGCGCGGCTCAGGTCTATGGCGACAACGTGCCGGTGCTGCTGCTGCCGGGCGGGGCCAATCTCAACCGCGCCTATACGCCGCCGACCTTCAACGCCGTCGAGAGCTTCCGCACCGTCACCAAGTGGGCGGCGAGCGTCAATCAAGGTCCGCGCATCTTTGAGCTCATGCGGCGCGCCTTCCATCTCATGCGGAACGGCAAGCCGGGCCCGGTTCTGATCGAGGTCCCGGGAGACATGGTGGAGGCCGAGGCGGGCGCCTTCGACTACGCGCCGCAGCGGCGCTATCGCGAGGGGCCGGATCCCGCGGACATAAAGTCGGTCGCTGAAGTGCTGCTGAAATCGTCGGCGCCGGTCATCCATGCGGGCCAGGGCGTGCTTTACGCAAGCGCGACCAAGGAGCTCGTGAAGCTCGCCGAGCTGCTCGATGCGCCGGTGCTTACGACCAACACCGGCAAGAGCGCCTTTCCCGAGAACCATCCGCTCGCGCTCGGCGCCGCGGTGGTGTCGGCGCCCAAGATGGTCAACCACTTCCTCGGCAAGGCCGATCGCGTCGTTGCGGTGGGCTCGAGCCTCACGCGCACGCCGTGGGGGCCCAAGGTGCCGAACGGCAAGAAGATCGTGCACCTCACCAACGATCCCGCCGATATCGGCAAGGAATTTCCGGCCGAGGCCGCCTGCGTCGGCGACGCGAAGCTCGTGCTCGAGGCGCTCATCGCTGAAATCGGCAACCGCAAGCGCGCCAACGGCACGGCCAAGGAAGTGCGCGCGGTCAAGGAGGAATGGCTCAAAGAGTGGCAGGGAGAGCTCACCTCGTCCGAGACCCCGATCAACCAGTACCGCGTGATCCACGACCTCATGCAGGTGGTGGAGCGCGAGAACACGATCATCACGCACGATTCCGGCGGCCCGCGCGAGCAGCTCGTGCCGTTCTGGGAAACGCTCGTGCCGCGCGGATATCTCGGCTGGGGCAAGTCGACGCAGCTGGGGCACGGGCTGGGCCTCATCATGGGCGCGAAGCTCGCCAATCCGGAAAAGCTCTGCATCAACGTCATGGGCGATGCGTCGATCGGCATGGTCGGGATGGATATCGAGACGGCGGTCAGGAACCGCATCGGCATCCTCACCATCGTGTTCAACAATGGCATCATGGCGGGCGAGCGCGATTCCATGCCGATCGGCATCGAGCGGCACAACACGCTCGATCTGGGCGGCAATTACGCCGATGTGGCGAAGGCGCTTGGCGCATGGTCGCGTCGCGTCGTCGAGCCGCAGGCGATCGCTTCGAGCTTGAAGCAGGCGATCGAAGTGACGCAATCGCGCGAGCCGGCGGTCGTCGAATTCGTCGTCAAGGAGGGCAAGCGCTTCTCGCGCTACGGGTGAGCCTAGCGCCTATCGACGAAGCGTTTCGCCTTCAGATCTTCGGCAAAGGCGCGGGCAAGCGTCCCGTCCTCGACGAGCGCGATCGTCGGCGAGACCTCGAACGTGGCGCGGATGGCATTGGCAAGCGCCGCAACCTCCGCGTCGCGGTCGCAATCCCGGCGCAGCTCGACCTCGACCCTGAGCTCGTCGAGCGTTTCGCTTGCCGCCGCCGCGACCCGGAAATCGAGGATGGCGGCGCGGCGGTGCATGAATTCCTCGAAGTCCGCGTGATTGATGTTGACGCCGCGCACCTTGAAAAACCCGGTGGTGCGCCCGGCATGGCGGAAGACGGGAAAGAGCGAGAGATCGCCCTCGCCCGCGCCGGCAGGCGCAAGCGTTCCGAGATCGCCCATGTTCCAGCGCAGGAACGGCGTCACCGTGTTGGAGTAAAGCGGCGTCATCAGCAGAACGCCGGTTTCGCCGGGGCCAAGCGGGGCGAAGCTGCGTTCGTCCGCCACCTCGAAGAAGAAGAGATCGTCGAACAGGTGGAAGCCGTCATGCGCTTCCCCCTCGGTTCCGAGCGGACCGCCTTCGGCGCAGCCGAAATGGTCGTAAACTTCGGCGCCCCAGAGCGCTTCGAGCTTCCGGCGTTTCGCCTCGGTCAGGAGTTCGGCGGCGCAGACGAGGTGGCGGACCCCGGAAGATGCCAGATCGAAGCCCTGCCGCTCGGCCACGGCAGCGAGTTGCAGGCCATAGCTCGGCATTCCCATCCATAGAGTCGGTCTCATGGTGCGGATCAGCTCGAGCTGAAGCTCGGATGGGGTGTTGTTGCCGGACCCCGCGCAAATGGCGGCCGCGCCCATGCTCTCGACGGTGCGGGCGATCAGGCGGCCGAGCGGGTGGATGCCGATCGGAAACGACACATGCACGATATCGCCGGGGCGGCAGCCTGCGGCAAGCAATATGCGGCGATAGCCTTCGAACGAGGCCCGCAGATCCTCGGCCGAGCGGCCATAGAAAAGCGGCTTGCCGGTGCTGCCGCCCGAGCGCCAATAGTCGATGACGCCGCCCTCCGGCGCTATCGCGAAGCGGCCGGCGAATTCCTCGGCCGAAATGAGCCGCAGCTCGTCCTTCGTCAGGACGGGAATGCGGCCCCATTCCTCCATTTCATCGAGCCGCCCCGCATCGATGCGGTCGAGCCGGCCGCGGTAATAGGGTGAGCGCCGCGCGCGCTCGAACGCGATCCTTTTCCGCGCGCTCTGCACCTCGCGCACGAATTGCCGCGAGGGTGGCGGAAAGAGAAGCCGATCGAGCTCCATGCCGCTCCTAGGAAGCAAGCTTCGGGAGATGCAAGCCCAGCTTGCCGACCTGCTCCCCCGCGCGAGCGATGTAATCGGCGCGCATCTCCTCGTTCCTGCGCTGCTTGATGCCCCAGCGGCGGAACATCTCGTTGTTGCGCGAGCCGGCGCGGCCGAAAAAGGCGGGAATGAAGGGAAAGAACCGGTCGATCGCCGCCTGGACCGCCTCCTTGCCCGCTTCGGTCCCGCACAGCTCCTTGCAGAAGTCGGCGCCGAACGAGGAATGAAAAATCTCCTCCGGCATGATGACGCGCGCGAGATTGCGCAGCGGCAGGAACGTCGCGGCCAGCAGATCCTCGACCTGCAGGATTTCCGCCAGATCGCCGATGAACTTGGTGACGCAGAATTCTTCCCATGAGTTCAGGCGAAAATCGAAGATCGACAGCGGCCGATGCCCCTCGGGCGTCATCTCTTCGGCCGGAATGCCGATTTCCTCGCCGAGCTGTCGGAAGCGCACATGGTGCCCGTATTCCTCCATCGCGATGCGGCAGCTGAGCCATTTGGCATAAGGCGTCGGCGCCAGCGCGATGGCGGGCTCGTCGAAGACGCGCGCGCCGTAAAGCTCGTTCACGGCATGGCTGCGCACGATCTTGCGCACCGCCTCCTGATATTCGGCGGGCGCGGCCGCGAATTCGGCGACGGTCTTGACCTGCGGCGGCTGGGTTTCGCTCATGGCCGGATTAAACCCGATCCGTTCCCGCGCGGCAACGCATGGACGAGCCCTTGCGAGCCGGGCCCTGGCATGAAATGCTGGTACACGACGCGCCGCGCAGACGGCGCGCATCCGGGAGGACGAAATGGCCGCAAAACTGGGTCGCCGCAAATTCTTGATCGGTTCCGCCGCGGCATCGTTCGTGCCGCGTGTCGCGTTCGCGCAAAGCGAGCCCTTGCGTCTTGGGCTCCTCATGATCGGGACCGGCCCGCTTGCCGAAGGCGGCCTCCAGATGCAGCAGGGCCTCACCCTGTACCTGAAGCAGCGCAACTACACGCTCGCGGGGCGCAAGGTCGAGCTCACGGTTGCCGATACGGGCGGCAATCCCGCAGGAGCGAAGAACAAGGCGCAGGAGCTTGTCGAGCGCGACAAGGTCGATATCCTCTGCGGCCCCTTCGCCGCCTTCGAGATGCTCGCTATCACCGATTACGTCCGGGAGCACAAGATTCCGACGCTCGCGCTCGCCGGCGCCGACGACGTGACTCAGCGACGCCCTAATCCCTATTTCCTGCGCTCGTCGGCGACTTCATCGCAGGCGATGCATCCGCTTGGCGACTTCGCGCGGAAGGAACTGAAGCTCAACCGCGTCGCCACACTGTCCGAGGATTTCGCCTTCGGCTACGAGAACATAGGCGGGTTTCAGCAGGTCTTCGAGGACGAGGGCGGGAGCGTCGCGATGAAATTGTGGCCGCCGCTCGTCACCGGCGACTACACGCCCTTCATCGCCCAGATCACGGGCGTCGATGGCGTCGCGACCGGTATCACCGGCTCGAATCCGATCAAGTTCATAAAGCAATATAAAGATGCCGGAATGAAGCTGCCGGTGCTGGGCGGCGAAGGCACGGCCGATGATGCGATCCTGTCGCGCTTTGGCGATGAGGCGATCGGTCTCATCACGGCGTGTCCCTATTCGCTCGATCTCCCGTACGAGGCCAATCGCCGCTTCGTCGCGGCCTTCGAGAAGGAATACAACACGGCTCCCGGTTTCACCGCGCTTACGCTTTACACCAACGGCCAGATCATCGAGGAGGGTCTCAAGGCGACAGGCGGCAAGACCGACGACAAGGAGGCGCTGGTGAAGGCGATGCGCGCGCTGAAGTTCGCCGAGACGGCGCGCGGGCCCATTCATTTCGACCATCTCGGCAATGTGGTCGGCAACATCTATATCCGCCGGATCGACAAGAAGAACGGCAAGCTCGTCAACACCACGATCAAGACCTATGAGAACGTGAGTCAGTTCTGGACTTACGACGAGACGAAGTATCTCGCACAGCCGGTCTATTCGCGGGACTATCCGCCACTGAAAAGCTGAAACGCGAAAGGGTGCGCCATGAAGGTCATGATGTTCCATCTCATGCCCTATCAGGGCCTGCCGGAGAGCGTGGTGGATGGCAACAAGAGCTATTGGGTGACGTTGCCGAACAGCGAATACGACCCCGCCAAGGGACACGCGCTCTACAACCGCTACCTCGACGAGCTCGAGCTGTGCGACGAGCTCGGCTACGACGGCGTCATGGTGAACGAGCATCACCAGACGCCCTATTGCCTGATGCCGTCGCCGGTCGTCACCGCCTCGTGCCTCGCCCGGCGCACGAAGCGCGCGAAGATCGCCATCATGGGCAGCGCGTTCTGTCTGCGCGACCATCCGCTCACGCTCGCCGAAGAGCACGCGATGATCGATACGATCACGGGCGGGCGCCTCATCAGCGGTTTCGTCCGCGGCATCGGCGCCGAATATTCGAATTTCGGCGTCAACCCTGCGCGCTCGCACGAGCGCTATGCCGAGGCGCACGATCTCGTGGTTCAGGCCTGGACGCGGCCGGGTCCGTTTGCCTTCGAGGGCAAGCATTATCACTACGAATACGTCAATGTCTGGCCGCGCCCCTATCAGCAGCCGCATCCGCCGATCTGGTGCCCGTCGCAGGGCTCGTCCGAAACGATCGAATGGGCGGCGCATCCCGAGCATAAATACGTCTATATGCAGAACTTCAATCCGTGGAGCGCGGCGGTTCGCTATCTGAACGAATATCGCGCCGTCGCGCGCGAGCGCTATGGCTACGACGCGTCGAGCCAGCAGCTCGCCTGGGCGGCGCCCGTCTATGTCGCCGCGACCGACGAGCAGGCGATGGCGGAGGCGCGCGGCCCCATCGAATTCCTGTTCAACAAGGCGCTGCGCATGCCGCCCGGCATGTTCTTCCCGCCGGGCTATACCTCGGTCGAACTCGATGAAGCGCGTCATGGCCGGCAAGAGCTCGATCATGGGCGCGGCGCGCACCGCGGAGAATTTGGACGCTCAAGGCGTCTGCATCTTCGGCAGCCCGCAAACCGTGCTGCGGCGCATCCGCGAGTGCCATCGCCAATTGGGCTTCGGCAGCTTCACGGCACTTCTTCAGTTCGGCACCCTTTCGGCCGAGCTGACGGAGCGCAACATCCGGCTGTTCGCGCGCGAAGTTTTGCCGGAGTTGCACACGCTCGACGATCGGCACTATGCCGGGTTCGTGCGCGAGAAGGCCGACGCCTGAAACGCGTCACGCCCCCGCCGTCAGCTCCGCGATCGCGCCGAGCACCGCGTCCGGCTTCTCGACATGCGGCGAATGCGCCGTGCCTTCGACCATCACCACGCGCGCGCCGGGAATGAGCGCGGCGAATGCCGCCGCATAATCCGGCGGCACGATCCCGTCGCGGTCGCCCCAGACGATGCAGGTCGGCACGCGGACGCGGTGCAGCCATTTCTGGAGATTGGGATTGAAGAAGCGCGGCTGCCACGCAAGCCGCGCGGCCGAGACGCGGTTCTGCGCAAGCTGCTGCTCCATCTCCGGCGTGAGCGGCATGGCGAGCTGCGCCTCGACAAGCTTCGGGTCGGCGATCGCGAGCCGCGTCAGCTCGGCGCGGTCCATGACGAGAATGTCGGCGATGGGCTTGCCCTTGATGCGGATGCCGGCCGAATTGAGCAGCGTGAGGGTCCGCAATCGCGCCGGCGAGCGCACCGCCATTTCGAGCGCGATCCATCCGCCCAACGAATGGCCGACTACATGGACGCCGTCGAGCTTCAGGCGGTCGATGAGATCGAGATAGAAATAAGCAAGATCGCCCACCTCGTCGAGCCATTCCGGCGTGCTTGAGCGGCCGAAGCTCGGATGGTCGGGCGCCAGCACCTCGAAATCGTTCGACAGCCTGTCGAAGAACGGCAGCCATCCGGGGAAGCCTACTGCGCCGTGCAGGAAAAGCAGGGGCGCACCGGTTCCCGCGCGGCGCAAAAGGAGGCGGCAGCCGTCGCATTCGACGGTCGTTTCGCTCGGCACGGCCATGCGCATCCCCGTTTCTGTCGCGCATGAAGGAGACGATGCGGCGGAACCGATGTCAATGCGCGCTCCATCGCTTTCTCGAGGGCGTAACACGGCCCTTCCTCAAGGGGCGATCACGTGGCAGGTTCATGAGGTTCCAACGCCGCGCCGGCACGATTCGCCGCACCCGCACTCCGAGGCAACCCTTGTCAGCCGAACGCCACGCGCACCGCACCTGGGTTCTTTATGCCTGTGCGGCTTTCATGTTCATGGCGGCGGTCGAATTGACCATCGTCGCCACGGCGATGCCGACCATCGTCGCCGCGCTCGGCCGGTTCGAGCTGTTCGAGCTGGGTGTTCGCCGTCTATCTGCTGACCCAGGCGGTGACGACGCCGATCTACGGCCGGCTCGCCGATCTTTATGGCCGCAAGTGGGTCCTCATGAGCGCGGCCGGCGCGTTCCTCGTCGGCACGATCCTGTGCAGCCTCGCCCGCACCATGCCGCAGCTGATCGGCTTCCGCACGCTCCAGGGCTTGGGGGCCGGCGCGCTCACGGCGGTCGCCTATACGATCGTCGGTGACATCTATCCGCCGGCCGATCGGGCGCGCATCCAGGGCTATCTCAACATCATCTGGGGCGTGGCCGCGGTTGGCGGCCCGGTGCTCGGCGCCTTTCTCACGTCGTTTCTCGGCTGGCCCTCGGTCTTCTGGGTCAATCTGCCGGTGGGTATCTTTGCGCTCGCGGCGCTCGCGATTTTTTACCGCGAGGAGCCGCACGCCGCGCGCCACAGCATCGATTGGCTCGGTTCGCTGCTGCTCGTCGCGGGCTTCGGCTCGCTCATGCTGGCGCTCATCCAGGCCGAGCATCTTTCGCTGGCGGTCATCATGAGCCTGCTCGCGGGCGCCGTGTCGGCGCTGATCCTGCTCGTTCTCGTCGAGCGGCGCGTCGCCAATCCGGTCCTGCCGCTCGGAGTTTGGGGCAATCGCGTCACCGCAGCAGCGAATGTCGGCGCGCTCGCGATCGGCGCGGTGATGATGACGACGCCCGTATTCGTGCCGATCTACGTGCAGGGCCTCATGGGCCGCTCGCCGCTGGTCGCGGGCTTCGCGCTCACTTCGCAGTCGATTGCCTGGACGTTCACCGGCGCGCTGTCGGGCTGGGCGGCGGCGCGGCGCTCCTATCGCGAGATCTCGTTCTGGGGCGGGCTCTGCTTCGTCGCGGGAGCGCTGTTCTTCGTCACTCTTTCGCCCGAGCGCGGACCGGCATGGGCCGCCGCCGGCGGCAGCCTGATCGGCCTCGGCATGGGTTTCTGCAACACGATCTATCTCGTCGCGGCCCAGGGCAGCGTCGATCGCTCGGAGCGCGGCATGGCGACGTTGGCGATCATCTTCATGCGCATGGCGGGCCAGACGCTCGGCACGGCGATCCTCGGCGGCACGCTCAATCTCGGCCTGTCCGGCGGGGTCGCGCGCGACGACGTCAACCGGCTGATGCAGCCGGCGCTGCGCCTCAGCGCCTCCGCGTCCGAACTGGACGCCCTGAGCCGCACGGTTGCCGCCGCGCTCGGCCATGTCTTCCTGGTGACGCTCGCCTTCGCCGTCCTCGCGCTCGCACTTGCCGCGGCGCTGCCGGCAGGCCACGGCACGCAATCCGAGCTTGCTGAATGAGAGCCTCCGGCGAGCCGTGGATCGCACATATCGGGCCCACTCTTTGGCGGTACGTAGATTCCCTTAGGTACTCCTCCGGATGTTCCCCCGGGCGTTTTCCTCGTAAGTGTTGCGTACGAACAAAACGGAGGGAATGATGCGAGAGCTGATCGTGCGCGACGACCGCGAGCTTCGCCGGGTGGAAAGCGCCATTGCCGCAATCCTGCGCGATGCCGGCGCCGCCAGGGGCCGCTGCCAGAGCCTTCTTGCCGCCCTCGAGGCGGAGCGCGACGAGCAGTTGAAGCTGCTTGGCCGGAGCCGCAAGCAGACGAGGATGGCCGCGGCCGCATAGTTTGCCGAAAGGGAGGTGTGAGATGAGTTTCAAGGATATCCTGGTCATCTGCACCGAGCCGCGCCCGATGGCGGCCGTGAAGCCGGCGGTGGCGCTGGCGGCCGCGTCCGGCGCCCATATCACCGGCGCCTATCTCACGCAGCCGATCTCGGCTTTTGTCGGCGGCATGCCGTACACGGGCGGCGTGGCCGAGATCAGGGCGCTCGAGCTCATCGAGGCCGACGCGCGGCGGAACGCGCAAAAGGCGGCTGGAAAGGCCGAGGCCGAGTTCCGCGCCGCGGCCGAGGGCGAAGCGCTTTCCGCCGAATGGCGCGTCGTGGAAGGCGACATCGCACATACGGCCGTGCTTCATGCGCGCCATGCCGACCTTATAGCGATCGGACAGACCGATCCCGACCACCCCGTTCACTTCGCATCGCATCTCGTGGAATTGGTGGTGCTCGGCGCCGGGCGTCCGGTGCTGGTCGTGCCGTATGCGGGCCGCTTCGAGCAGGTCGGACGCTGCGTGCTCGTCGCGTGGAATGCGACGCGCGAGGCGGCGCGCGCCGTCAACGACGCGCTGCCGATCCTCGCCAAGGCGGAGAAGGTTATTGTCTTCTCGGTCAATCCTCCGGACGCTTTCGCCGGCGGGCCGCCGATTCCGGGCGCCGACATCGCGCTTCATCTCGCGCGTCATGGCGTCAAGGCCGAAGCCTCCATGACGGTGAGCCACGACATCGATATCGGCAACACGATCCTGTCGCGCGCCGCCGATTTCGGGTCCGACCTGATCGTGATGGGCGGCTATGGCCACTCGCGCCAGCGCGAGTTCATCTTGGGCGGCGCCACCCGCACGCTCCTGCAGCACATGACGGTGCCGATCCTGCTGTCGCACTGAAACCGAGGCGCCCTTTAGGTTGACGACCGCTTCGTCGCGGCGCCAAGCTTCGTGGTGCATTAGGGGGGCACGATGGCGCGAAATCGAATTTTATCGGCCGCGCTTGCGTTCCTTTCGGTCGCGGCGGCCGCCCTGCCGGTCGCTGCCCAGGAAAAGGGACGGTATGACGGTACGTGGGTGGTCGATATTCCGGCCGCGATCGAGCAAAAAACCACGAACCCGACCTGCCCGGCGCTGCGGCTCGTGATTCAAGTGAAGGACGATCGGGTCTCCGCCCGGCTCGAGCGCAATCCGACCGCCAATACCGTCGCGAACAGCGATGCTTCGGACGCACCGGTCCTCACCGGCCATGTAACGCCCGACGGCACGGTGAACGCGGACTGGCAGGGCTTCACCGCTACCGGGAAGCTCAAGGGCGACACGGCGGACCTGGTCGTGAAGGGCGAGTGCGGTCCACGCAATGCGACCGGCGTGCGGGTCTCGCGATAGACCTATTTCAGGCTTTGCAGATACGCCGTGAGGTCGTCGATCTCCTGGCGCGTGAGCGAGAGGTTCGGCATCGGCGGATGCGGGTTCGTGAGCCAGGCATGCAGCCAGTCACTGCTGCGATGCTCGGGCGGCGGCGGCAGCGGCGGCGCTGCATCCTGACCATGGCCGAGATTGCCGATGGCGTGGCATTGCGTGCACCAGCGTTGCGCCAACTGGCCGCCCACCCCGGCATCGCCCGCATAGGCCGCGCCGGCGCCGAGCATGAGCGCGAAAACGGTTGCCGCAAGCTGCTTCATCGCATTTCTCCTCTCGCCCTTTTTGCGACGGCGCGGGCCGCGAGGCCTTGAGATGGATCAAGCGCTCGCCAGCTTGCGCTTGCAATGCGCGGCGAGGCTGCGCGCCCGCGAGCACAGCGCCGATCGCGCGGCAAACGGCGGCCGGGACAAGCCCGGCCATGACGCGATGGCTGCGGATTTTGCCGGCGATCAGCCCGTTTTGCGGGGCCGGCCACGGCCGCGCTTCACCGGCTGCGGCTGCGTCAAGGAAAGCGCTTTCGGCGGCCGGCCGCGGCGGCGCGGCATTTCGGCGCTGGGCTTGCTGCCGGCCATGGCCAGCGTCGCAGGCGTGCGGTTCAGCGCCTCGGCGAGGCCGCGGCTCGCCGCCAGCCACCCTGCCGCAAATCCCTTGTCGAATTCCGTTGCCATTGGCGACCTCGAAAAATGGAATTTCGAGGCTGAAACCCGCAAAATTCGAAAAGGTTCCCGAAAATATCAGTGCGGCGTGGTGTAGTAATCGCCGAGCAGCGTCATCTCGTGTGGCGTGAGCTTGGCCGCAATGGTCCGCATTCGCTCGAAAATGTCGTTGTGCCGCCCGCCATTGGCAAACGCCTGGAGCTGCGCCGCGACATATTCGGGCGACTGGCCGGTAAGGTTTGGCGTCTCGATCGGCCCACCGGATGATGCGGCGTGGCAGGCGGCGCATGGCGGCAGCGCGCGGGCCGGATCGCCGCGCAGGGCGAGAATCTCGATCTCGGGCCCGGCGAAGCTCGGATGCGCGGCGTCGAGATCGCGCCGTGCGAGCCCGGCATAGTAGGCCGCGACGTCCGCCATCTGTTTGTCGTCGAGCGATTTGGCGAGCGGCGCCATGATGTCGCTGGCGCGCGCGCCGCTCTTGAAGTCTTGCAGCTCCTTGAAAACCGCGAACGCGAACTGCCCCGCCATGTGCGGGATGGCCGGGTCGGGCGACGAGCCGTCGGCGGCGTGGCAGGCGATGCAGGTTGCTTGCGCAATCTCTGCGCCAGCCGATTTGTCCGCCTTGTCGAGCGCCGCGAATTGCGGCGCGGTCCAGGCGACCGTGGTGGGCGCGAGGGCGGCCGGCGCCGGAGGCGCCGGCGCTCCGATATTGATGCCGATGGCGCGGCAGATCGCGGTGAACGCGTCGAGGCCGGCGTATCGACCGTGCACGACCGGCACGACGACGAACGCCAAGGCGAAACTCATGACGAAGAGGCCGGCGAGGATGGCGGCCACCCAGATGTTCCAAGCGCGATCGAGCTTTTGCATGGCTCAGCCCGTCCCGCTCATGCGGTGCACGTTTGCCTGCGGCGCCGGGAAAATGAAGGACTGTGCGATCGGGTAGCCATAGGCCATGAGCATCAGCACGAGCACCACGACGTTCCACAGGGCGAACCCGTTGAGCGCCTCGGGCACGTGACGGACCGGATGCGCCGCAAGCGCGTAGCGCTGCGGCGGCACCGGGCCGGGCGTGGTCTCAGTGGAGCCGTGCAGGCGGGCGAGGTTGGCGATGAAGAGAAACGCGCTGGCGAGGCAGATAAGCCCGCCGACGAGCGAGGCGTCAACCCACGCCGCCCACGGCGCGATCGCCGGATCGGCGTAATCGAAATGCGGCACGCGGCGCCATTGGCCCTCGAGACCGAGCCAATGCCACGGGATGGTCATGATCATCATGCCCACCGCCCACAGCCAAAGCTGAATGCGCTCGCGGCGATGGTCGCGCGCGCTGCGCCCGGTCAAATGCGGCCAGATCTCATAGGCGATCGCGAAATACATGATCACCACCGTGCCGCCGAAAATCAGATGGAAATGCGCCGTGACCCACGAGGTGTTATGGATCATGGCGTTCATCGAATAGCTCATGTTGATGAGCCCGCCGAAGCCGCCGAACCACAGCAGCACGAAGGCGAGGCCGGTCGCCAGAACCATCGGCTCCCGCCACGGCAGCGCGCCGATCCAGCCGAAAAGCCCTTTGCCGCCGCGCATCCGTCCGCCGATCTCGAACGAGGCAGGAATGGTGAACACGGTAAGAAGCGTCGGCACGACCACGAGCGCGGTCAGCATCATCTGGACGAACTTGAATCCGGTGCCGTGCTCGGGATCCATGAACAGGTGATGGAGACCGACCGGCAGGCTGTAGACGAGAAAGAGGACGAAGCTGAGGCGCCCCATCGTGTCGCTGTAGAGCCGGCCGCCGGCGGCGCGCGGCACCATGGTGTAGAAGGCGATATAGGCTGGGAAGAGCCAGAAATAGACGATCGGATGCAGCGTCCACGCGAACAGCGTCCGCATCAGCCCGACATCGAGCGATTCCCGCCATCCGAGCGCCGCCGGAATGACATAGACGAGCAGTTCCACGGCGACGCCGACCGTGGTCCAGAGCCACATCACCGCGTTCGCGACCGTCGCGTACATGGCGAGCGGCACGGGCTCGCCGGGGAAGCGGCGCTTCCACAGCGACATGGCGACGATCATCTGGACGCACCAGATCCATGAGCCGACCACCACCAGCACGAGGCCGAGATAGAAGAAGACGCTCGCCGTGAGCGGCGGATAGAACGTGTAGAAGACCGTGGCATTGCCCGAGAGGATGGTGACGACCGCCATCGCCGTGCCGGCGATCGCCAGCGCGAATGCGGCCCACGCCCAGCGGATTCCCGGGACGCGTCGCTCGAGCGCGGTCTCGGCGACGTAATAGCCGAAGCCCATGATGAAGAATGTCGTGAGCACATAGGCCATGGCGGTGCCGTGCGCCGTCACCGAGATGTAGTAGTTCTCCGGCGTCGAAAGCGGCGCGGGGATGGGGCTGCGCGCCCACATCTGCCAGGCGCCGAGCACGGTCGCCAAAGCGAACACCGTGAACGCGGTCCACAGATGCGCGAGGACGAGCCGTCTAGCGGAGACCACAGGTCACCTTTCCATTGCCGTCGGGTTGGAATTGCGACGCCGGCAGGACCCGGATGCGCGCCAGCATCTCGCCGTGGCCGAGGCCGCAGAACTCGTGGCACGGCATGAGATGGTCGCCGGCCGCGGCGAACACGGTCCTGACCTCGCTGACATAGCCCGGCACGATCATGGTGTTGACGTTCGTGCCCTCGACGATGATGCCGTGAATGACGTCGGGCGTGGCGAAGCGGAGCGTGACCGGCCTGCCTTGCGGCACGGCGACGCATTGCGGCACGAACTCGAATTGCGTCGCGACGATGCGCGCCGTCACCGCGCCGCCGGGGGCGACGGTGGTGCCGAGATTTCCCTCCGCGAATTCGCCCTTGAGGTGCAGCGTCGTCGGATCGACCGTCTCGACATGGCCGGGCGGCAGGCGGTCGAGCGCGAGCGTCGCAAAAAGGATCGCGCCGAACACGAGGCCCACGGCGGCGAATGCGACGCCGGTCCAGCGCAGCTCGTTACGCACAATGGCGCGTTCGTCGGCGGCCATGGCTCAGCTCGCTCCGCCGCGCGGCAGGAAGACGAAGAGATAGACCGCGAACCAGGCGGCAATGAGGAGCGCCACCGCGATGCCGGCGAGCGCCAGCGCGCCGCGCGGCGCCTCCTCGAGCGCCTGCTCGAGCGCGGCGGCCTCCGCCGCCGAAGTCTCCGACGAATTTTCGGGCATCCTGGCTTCTCCTAGTGAGCGAGCAGAACTGGGAGGAGGCTCGTGCCGATCACCTGCCGCGTCGCGCCGCCGAACAGCAGCTCGCGCCAGGGGCGGTGGCCATAGGCGCCCATGACCAGAAGATCGGCGCCCGCGTCGCGCGCCTCGGCCAGCACCTGCTCGCCAGGACCCACGCCCTTTACCGGCAGCACCTGGCGGTGCGTCGCGGTGACGCCATGCGCCAAGAGATAATCGAGCAGCGAGGCGGGGTCCTCCTCGGGCTCCTGGCCGACCGTCACCACGACCACGGCCTGCGCCTTCTCGAGCAGCGGAAGCGTCGAAGCGAGGACATGCACCGCCTCGGCCGATCCATTCCAGCCGACGACGATCCGCTTGCCAATCGCGTCCGGGGCCTTGGCGGGCGCGAGCAGCACCGGCCGGCCCGACCGCACCAGCGTCTCCTCGATCGTGTCGGTGTGCGGCCGCTCGACCACGCGCTCGGAGCGGCCGAGCACGGCAAGGTCAAAGAACCGCGCGCGGCGCGCAACCAGGACCGGCGCATAGCCGGTCTCGACGCGCCACGAGGCCGAGGCGGGGTTTTGCGGTGTCGCGTTCATGGCGAGCCCATGGCGCTTTGCCGTCGCCGCAAAGGCGGCCTTCGCCGAATCGGCCAGCTTGTCGGTGTCGGCAATCAGCTTGTCGATCCAGTCGCCGGAAATCGGCATGTTGTAGCCGTCGGCTGCGAGCGCGATGAGCTGCGTCGGATCGACCTTGACATGGAATGCTTCGACATGTGCGCCGAGCCGCTCGGCGATGCGGCAGGCGGTTTCGACGGCGCCGTCGCTCGCCGTGCCGCCGCTCGCGGCCGCAAAGATCCGTTTCAGGGCCATGGTCACTCCTCCATGTTTCGAGGCCAACTTCGCTTTTCACCGTGCCCCGCGCCTTGAGGCAAATCAAGGCCGGAGCCGGCATCGCCCTATGCCGCGGCCAGATCGGCGCGCAGTTTGGCGAGCCCGCGCGCCTCGATCTGGCGCACGCGCTCGCGCGACACACCGAAGCGCGAGGCGAGCGTTTCGAGCGTCGCGCGCTCGCCCTTGAGGCAGCGCTCGGCGACGATCGCGCGCTCGCGCTCATTGAGGCGCTCAAGCGCCGAGCGCAGTGCCGCGCCGCGTTTTTGGCGCTCTTCCTTTTCGGCGAAAATCGACTCGGGCGTGTCCGCCTCGCCTGCGAGCCTGTCCTGCCATTCGCCGTCGGAATCGTCGATCGACGCATTGAGCGACAGGTCGCTGCCTGCCATGCGCTCGTTCATCTCGGCGACCAGCCGCTCCGTGACGCCCAAATGGCGCGCGATCCTGCTTGCCGCCGCCGGCGCAAGCGCGCCGTCCTCGTAAATCCCGAGCTCGGATTTGAGCCGCCGCAGATTGAAGAAAAGGCGCCGGTTCGCGGACCTTGTCGAGATGCGAACGAGCGACCAGTTGTCGATCACGAAGCGCTTCATTTCAGCGCGGATCCAGAACGCGGCATAGGTCGCAAAGCGGGCGCCGCGCTCGGGATCGAAGCGATGCGCCGCCTTGACGAGGCCGATCGTACCGGCCGAGACGAGATCGGGCAGCGCGAGCGCATACCCGCGGAAGGCCCGCGCCATCTTGTGGACGAGCCGCAGGTGGCTCGTGACGAGCCGGTCGAGCGACGCGCGGTCGCGCCGCTCGATCCAGCCGAACGCGAGCGCGCGCTCCTCTTCGGCGCCGAGCAGCGGTTCCCGGCCGACCGCCGCGGCATAGCGATCATGGCGTGCGACGGTCCCTTTACCCATCGGCTGCGCGTCCATCCGTGCGCTCCTTCAGTCGTCACCGGGAAACGCCGGCACCCATTCGCCGTCCGCCTTGCGGTAGCGCCGCTTCACCGCCGCCCAGGCGACGCGGTGCGCAATCTCCTCGCGCCGCCATGGCTCGCGCGCGCCATAGCTCTCCCAGGCGTGGTTGAAGGCGGCGCGAAAGATGTCCTGGGCATGCTCGGGAAGACGTTTCCGGATCGCGGGGGGAAGGTCGTCGTTGCTGGCATACGGCATGGGACGAGACTGCCGCCTGGGCCGCGCGCCGCCTTGATATGCGTCAATTCACCGTGACAGCAGGACCGGAATGTCGGCCGTCTCGAGCACGCCCCGTGTGGTGCCTCCGAGCAGCAATTCCCTCAGCCGCGCGTGGCCCCAGGCGCCGAGGACCATGAGGTCGGCACCGATTTCATGCGCGCGGGCAAGGAGCACCGCGCTGACCTCGCGGTCGCCGGGGGCGAGGGTCGCAGCGCCAGTCGCGACGCCGTGGCGCGCGAGGTGGGCGGCCATTGCAGCCGGATCGGCCGGCTCGCCCGATGCGTGCTCGCTGTCGGGCTCGACCGCGACGATCTCGACGCGCTGGGCATCGCCGAGGAACGGCAGCGCGTCCCGCGCCGCGCGCGAGGCTTCGGCGCTGCCGTCCCAGGCGACGAGAACCGTATCGGCGATCTCGCGCGCCCAGAATTTCGCCGGCACGACCAGCACCGGCGCGCTGCACTCGAGAAGCACCTTCTCGGCAAGGCTGAACAGCGCGGTGTCCGGCGGGTTCTCGGTGTCGGACTGGCCGATGACAACGAGATCGGCAAGCGCGCTCGCCCGGCACAGTCGTTCGGCGATGTCGCCCTCTTCCGTGCGATAGCCGGTCTCGACCTCGGCACCGCCCGTGCGCTCGCGGAACAGCGCCTCCGCCTTCCGCGCTGCCTCGCCGGCGGCCTTCGTCACCTCGTGTGCGACCTGCTCGGCGACGCTCGGCTTGTAGAGCGGCCGGAGATCGGGGCGCGGCACGACGTGCAGGCCGCTGAGCCGCGCGCCGAAACGCGACGCCAGCGCCAGCGCCAGCGCGAGCCGCCCGGCACCCGCCTCGCTCGCATCGACATGCACCAGGATATCGCGGTACATCGCCAGCCGCCCGTCAGAAGACGAGGGTCCAGAACATCGTCAACACCGTCGCCGCCATGACGGTCGTGGCGAGCCATCCGACCGCCCACAGCGCCCGCGGCAGCGTGAACCGCCCCATGATGCGCGCGTCCATCGTCATCACCATCATTACCACCATGAGCGGCACCGCAACCACGCAATTGATGACTGCGGTCCAGAACAGCGCCTTGATCGGATCGATCGAGACGAAATTGATCAGGATGCCGAGAATCGTGGCAAGCGCGATCGTCGCGTAAAAGGCCTTGGCCTCGCGCGGCCGCCGGCCAAGCCCGACCGGCCATTCAAGCGCCTCGCCGACGGCATAAGCCGCGCTTCCCGCGAGCACGGGAACCGCGAGGAGGCCGGTGCCGATGATGCCCGCCGCGAACACGGCGAAGGCGAAGGGACCGGCGATCGGCCGCAGCGCCTCGGCCGCCTGGGCGGACGAGGCGATGTCGGTGATGCCGTTGTGGTTGAGGGTGGCGGCGGTGGTGATGATGATGAAAAGGCCGATGAGGTTCGAGTAGGCCATCCCGGCGTAGGTGTCGACTTCAATGCGGGCGATCTCCTTCGGCGCCTGCTGCGGCTTGTCGATGAGCGGCTCGGCGCCGAGCGCAACGCGCTCGTCCTCGGCCTCCTCGGACGCCTGCCAGAAGAAGAGATAGGGGCTGATCGTGGTGCCGAGCACGGCGGCGATCGAGACGATGTGGTCGCGGTCGATCGCAAAGCGCGGCAGCAACGTTCCGATCACGACATCGTGCCATGACACGCCGACCACCATCACGGTCGCAACATAGGCGAGGAGTGCCGCGGTCGACCATTTGAGGATCGCGACATAGCGCCGATAGCTCAGGAAAATCTCGAGCGCGGCACAGAGGACGGCGAAGGCCACGACATAGACCTCGCCGGGCCCGCCGACGAGAAGGCGCAGCGCGTCCGCCATCGCTCCCAGATCGGCACCGAGATTGATCACATTGGCGACCACGAGCAGTGCCACGATCGCCCTGAGCAGCCGCACCGAGTAATGGCGCCGGATGTTTCCGGCGATACCTAAACCGGTGACGCGGCCGATGCGCGCGCTGATCTCCTGGATCGCCGCCATGAGCGGGTAGCTGAACAGCATGGTCCAGCCGAGCGCATAGCCGAACTGCGCGCCGACCTGCGAATATGTGGCGATGCCGCTCGGATCGTCGTCGGAGGCGCCGGTGATGAGGCCCGGGCCCAGGACCCGCCAGAACCTGAGTCGCGACGGGCGCACGGAAAGCTCGGCCATCAGGCGGTCGCCTTGTCCTCGAGCGCCGGGAAGAGCGGGAGCGGCGCGGCCGCCGTGGCGATCTCCTTGATCTCGGGCTCGTTCAGCGTCTCGCGCTCCAAAAGCGCCTTGGCGCCGCGTTCGAGCGCGGCCCGCCGCCGCGTCAGGATCGAGGTCGCCTGCTCGAACGCCGCCGTGATGATCCGGCTCACGGCGGCGTCGATCTTGCGCGCGGTCTCTTCGCTGAAGGCGCGCTCGTGCGGCGGGAGGGCAGGGCTGTCGAGGAAGGAAGTGCGCTGCGGCTCGTACACGACCTGGCCGAGCGTGTCCTCCATGCCGTACTGCATGACCATCGAGCGCGCGATATCGCTCGCCTTGGCGAGATCGTCGGCGGCGCCCGTCGACACTTCGCGGAACACCAAACGCTCGGCCGCGCGTCCGCCGAGCAGCACCGCCAGTTTGTTCTCGAGCTCCGCGCGAGTCATGAGGTAGCGGTCCTCGATCGGGCGCTGGATGGTATAGCCAAGCGCGCCGATGCCGCGCGGAATGATCGACACCTTGTGGACGGTGTCGGTCCCGGGAAGCGACAAGGCTACGAGCGCATGGCCCATCTCGTGATAGGCCACGGTTTCGCGCTCGTGCGGATTGAGAAGGCGGTTCTTCTTCTCGAGTCCGGCGACGATGCGCTCGACCGCGGCAGTGAAGTCGTCCATCGTCACCTCGGCGGCGTTGCGGCGGGTGGCGACGAGCGCCGCCTCGTTGACGAGGTTGGCGAGATCGGCGCCGGTGAAGCCGGGCGTCAAGGCCGCGACCGCGTCCGACGACACGTCGCTCGCAAGCCGTATGCGCTTCAGATAGAGGCTGACGATCTGGGCGCGGCCCTTGCGGTCGGGCCGGTCGACCAGCACCTGCCGGTCGAAGCGTCCGGCGCGCAGGAGCGCCGGGTCGAGAATTTCCGGCCGGTTCGTCGCCGCGAGCAGCACGAGGCCGCTGGTCGGGTCGAACCCGTCGAGCTCGGACAGGAGCTGATTGAGCGTCTGCTCCTTCTCGTCGTGGCCGCCGAGCCCCGGGAAGGCGCCGCGCGCGCGGCCCAGTGCATCGAGCTCGTCGATGAAGATGATGGCGGGCGCCTTCTGCCGCGCCTGCTCGAACAGGTCGCGTACCCGGGCGGCACCGACGCCGACGAACATCTCGACGAATTCCGAGCCGCTGATCGAGAAAAACGGCACCCCGGCCTCGCCGGCAACCGCCCGCGCAAGCAGCGTCTTGCCGGTGCCGGGCGGGCCGACCAGCAGAACCCCCTTGGGAATACGCGCGCCAAGCCGGCCGTGTTCCTTGGGGTTCTTGAGGAAATCGACGATTTCCTTGAGTTCGTCCTTGGCTTCGTCGACCCCGGCGACATCGTCGAACGTCACCTTGGTGTCGGTCTCGACATAGACTTTGGCCTTGCTCCGGCCGACCGCCATGAGCCCGCCGCCGAGGCCGCCGCCTGCGGCCATGCGGCGCATGACGAACACCCAGATCGCGACGAAGAACAACGCCGGTACGATCCACGACAGGAGATCGCGCAGGAAGGTGCTTTCCTGCGTGCCCCGCACGACGACGTTGTGCTTGGCCAGCTCGACGGCGAAACCCGGATCGACCCGGTCAGTGACGAATTCCGTCTTTCCGTTATCGAGCGGCTTCTTGAATTTGCCCTCGAGATAATGGTCGGAGACCGTGACCTCGGCGATCTTGCCCTGATCGAGATATTGCTGGAACTCGCTGTAGGGAATGGGCTCGACGCGCTCGGCCGTCGAGAAGGCGTACTGCAGCAGCAGCACGCCGATCACGGCTGCGATCACGTACCAGATGTGGAAAGCCGTCTCGCGTTGCATCGCCGCCGCCCGTCCCCTCGTTCGCCACCATGATAACGCCCTCGCAGCGTCCTTCGGCCTTGATCTAAATCACCTATAGCCGATGGTAGGGTTGCTGCTATGATCCCACCCGACAGGGGACGCCGGGCTTAAAAACCGACGCAGATCCCCGCGGCCTGGAGGAGACGCATGAGGAAACTTGGACTTGCCGTGGCGGCGGCGATTCTTGCAGCCGCGCCCGCTGCTTTCGCCGAGGATACCATCACCGTTGGCATGACCCTGTCGCAGACCGGGTCCTTGAACGTCGATTTGCTGGCGCAGCAGCGCGGCGCCGATTTGTGGCGCGAACAGGTGAACGCCGCGGGCGGCATCAAGGCCGGCGGCAAGAGCTACACGGTGAAATTCGTCACCTACGACGACCAGTCGCAGGGGAGCCGCGTGCAGCAGCTCTACACGCGCCTCATCGTCCAGGACAAGGCGCAGTTCTTGTTCGGGCCCTACTCATCGGGCCTGGTCGCGACCGCCGCCGTGATCAGCGAGCAGTACGGCAAGCTGATGATCATCACCGGCGGCGCCGAGCCCAAGACCTACGAGCTCGGCAACAAGTATCTGTTCCAGGCGATCACGCCGGCGGACGGGTACTTGAAGGGCGCGGTCGATGCGCTTCACTCCAAGAACCCGCACGCGAAGGTGGCGTTCGTCTATTCCGACGACCCGTTCTCGAAAGCCGTGGTCCAGGCGGCGGAAGGCCAGTCGAAAGAGGCCGGGTTCGACATCGCGATGGACGAGTCCTACGCGCCGAGCACCACCGATTTCGGTCCCGTCATCAACAAGATCATCTCGTCCGGCGCGGACGCGTTCATGGGCGGCGGCCATTATCCCGACGGTGCCACGCTGGCGCGCCAGCTCTATGACCAGAAGGCGAACCTCAAGTGGGTGTCGATCCTGGTGGCGCCCGGCGACGAGAAATTCGCAACCCTCGGGGCCCCGGCGCTGGGCGTGACGACCGGCTCGCAATGGGAGCTCTCGGTGAAGTTCACGCCGCAGTTCGGCCCGACCGCGGAGCAGTTCGCCAAGACCTTCAAGGACAAGTTCAACATCGAGGCGGATTACCACTCGGCCTCGGGCTACACCGCCGGCATGGTGCTGCAGCACGCGATCGAGCAGGCCGGCTCGGTCGATCCCGAGAAGGTGGCGGCGGCGCTCAACAAGTTTGACGTGACCACGTTCTTCGGTCACGTCAAGTTCGCGACCGACGCGCAGCATCACGGCCTGCAGCTCGCGCACGAGATGGTGCTTGCCCAATGGGTGATGAAGGACGGCAAGCTCTCGCGCGAAGTGGTGTGGCCGAAGGCGGCGGCAAGCGCCGAGCTGCTCTATCCCATCCCGTCGCATTGAGCGGGTGGGCGGCTTCGGCAGCAAGCGTCCTTCGACTATGCGCGCTCTCGCGCGCTTCGCTCAGGATGAGGTGGATTTCTTGAGGGCTGCAAGAAAGTTCCTCATGCTGAGCGGAGCGCAAAGCGCGTAGTCGAAGCACGCACGGTTCATATGCCCATGTCCGGTATCATCGCCTCGATCATTGACGGCGTTCTGGTCGGCTCGGTCTATGGGCTCGCCGCCATGGGCCTGACGCTCATCTGGGGCGTCATGGACGTGGTCAATTTGATGCACGGCTCGATGATCGTCGCCGGGATGTTCGGGCTCTATCTCCTGACGAGCGGCCTCGGCATTCCGCCTTATGCGACCCTGCCGGTCATTTTCGTCGTCGGCTTTTTGGCCGGGCTCGCGCTCTACTGGATCGCCGTCCATCGCATGATCGGCCGGCCGCCGCTGATGAGCCTGTTGTCGACCTTCTCGGTCAATCTCGTGCTGATCGGGCTCGGCACGGCGGTGTGGGGCTCGGTCCTGTTCAACGTGCCGGTAAGCCTCCCGGGCTTCAGCCTCGGGCGCTACACGTTTCCGGGGACCCATCTCCTCGCCGCGGCGCTCACGGCGGCGCTCGCCCTCTGCCTTTACTTCTTCCTCTACCGTACGCGGCTCGGCAAGGCGATCCGCGCCGTCGCCGGCAATCGCGCCGCGGCCGAGCTCGTCGGCATTCCGACGACGTGGGTCCTGTCGCTCGCCTTTGCGCTTGGCGCCTCGCTCGCCGGTGTCTCCGGCATGCTGATCGCGACGCTCTTCCCGTTCACGCTTCTCTCGGGCGACGCTTATCAGCTCAAGAGCTTCGTCGTCATCGTGCTGGGCGGGCTCGGCAATCCGACCGGCGCGCTCGTCGGCGGCATCGCGCTGGGGCTGGTCGAGGGGCTGGTGACGCCGTTCATGCCGGTAAGCTGGACGCTCGTCATCGAGTTCGGCCTGTTCGTCGTCGTTCTGATCGCCTGTCCCAACGGTATCTTCGCCTTGCGGCGCTCGTGACCGAGATCGTCTCGACACGCCGCGGCGCTAAGCGGGAGAACTTGCTGCGCCGCCCGTTCTTCTGGGTCATCGCGCTCGCCGTCGCCGTGTTCGCGCTGGCGCCCTGGATCGGCAATGACGTGGAGCTGCGCGAAAGCCTGGTGCTCGCGACGATCTACGTGATCCTCGCCAGCAATCTCAACGTCATGATCGGCTTTGCCGGCTACATCAATTTCGGCAGCATCGTGTTCTTCGGCCTCGGCGGCTACGTCTGCGTCTATCTCATGGCCGTGCCGCACTGGCCCCTGGCCGCCGCGGCGCCCGCCGCCGGCGTGGTCGTAAGTGGCTTGGCGCTCCTCTTCGGCCTCGGCATCCTGCGTTTGCGCGGCGCCTATTTCGCCTTGGCGACGATCGGCGTGAACGAGGGCGTGCAGGCCTTCGTCACCAATTTCAAGCCGTGGGGCGGCTCGTCGGGCATGTATCTCTCGACCGAGCTGTTCAAGCCGTTGGGCGGGCCGATGCAGGCGCTGTGGACGATCTATTTCCTGCTGGTCGCCATCATGGGCCTGTCGCTCTATCTGAGCTGGGGCATCAAGGTCTCGAAATTCGGCCTCGGCCTCCTTGCGATCGGCCAGAATGAGGACGCGGCGTCGGTCCTGGGCGTGCCGGCGCCGCTCTACAAGGCGCTCGCCTACAGCGCGACGGCGTTTTTGCCGGCGATGGCGGGCGGGCTCTATTTCTTCAAGGGCGCATTCATTCAGCCGACCGATGCGTTCGATCTCACCTTCTCGACCGAGGCGATCGCCATCGTCATGCTGGGCGGCCAGGGCACGATCGCGGGCCCGGCGATCGGCGCTTTCTTCTACGAGGAGCTGCGCGGCTGGCTCCTGACCTCGGACACGTTCTCGAATTTCCAGCTGGTCGCCGCGGGCGCGCTGCTCCTTGTCATCGTACTGTTCCTGCCGGGCGGGCTCATGGGCTGGCTCTATGCGCGCTGGCCCAGCGTGAGGCGCATCCTCGAATGACCGCGCTGCTCGAGCTCGACGGCGTGAGCAAGAATTTCGGCGGCCTCAAGGCCATCGAGAGCTTGACCTTCGCCGTCAACGAGAGCGAGATTTTGGGCCTCATCGGCCCGAACGGCGCCGGCAAGTCGACGCTCTTCAATCTCATCAACGGCGTCTATCCGCCGGATCGGGGCCGCATCCGGTTCCGCGGCGTCGACATCACCGGCGAGCCGCCCTACCGCATAGCCAAGCACGGGCTCGCCCGCGCGCACCAGATCGTGCAGCCGCTGGAGCAGATGACCGTGCTCGAGAACTGCACCGTCGGCGCCTGCTTCGGGCGCGAGAACCTGTCGCGCGCGCGGGCAGGCGAGGCAGCGCGCGAGGCCGCGGTGTTCGTCGGGCTCGAAGACCGGCTCGACCTTTCTGCCGCGCATCTCAACATCGCCGGCAAGAAGCGGCTCGAGCTCGCACGCGCGCTCGCCGCCCAGGCGACGCTTCTGCTGCTCGACGAGGTTCTGGCCGGGCTCAACCGGACCGAGGTCGAGCACATGATCGGCGTCATCCGCCGCATCCGCGAGCGCGGCATCGCCATCCTGATGATCGAGCACCTGATGCAGGCGATCATGAGCCTCTCGGACCGCGTCGTCGTGCTCAATTCGGGCCAAAAACTCGCCGAGGGCGCGCCCGCCGAAGTCGCGAACAATCCGCTCGTCATCGAGGCCTATCTCGGCGATCCCGAGCTCGCCAAGGAATTCCGCGGAGAGGCGTGATGGAGAGCGCGCTCCTCGAAGTCTCCTCGCTCGCCGCCGGCTACGGCGAGGTGCAGGTGCTGTGGGACGTGTCGTTGAAGGCCGCGGCCGGCCGGCTCACCACCATCGTCGGCGCGAACGGCGCCGGCAAGACGACGACGCTGAAGGCCATGGTCGGCAGCATCGCGCCCTGGGGCGGGCGTGTCGTCTTCGCCGGCGAGGACGTGACGCGCCTTCCCGCCCACGCCAAGGCGGCGCGCGGCCTCGTCCTTGTGCCCGAGGGGCGGCAGCTTTTCAGCGCCATGACGGTCGATGAAAATCTCGAGCTGGGCGCCTATTCCAAGCGCGCCGCGAGGACATACGCAAAGCGCCTCGACCAGGTCCTGACGCTGTTCCCGCGCCTCGGCGAGCGCCGCCGCCAGAAGGCGGGCACGCTTTCGGGCGGCGAGCAGCAGATGCTGGCGATCGGCCGCGGCCTCATGTCGGATCCGCTGATCCTCATCATCGACGAGCTTTCGCTCGGCCTCGCCCCGGTCGTGGTGCAGCAGCTCTTCGGCACCCTGAAGGCGCTCAAGGAGGACGGCCTCACCATTCTGCTGGTGGAGCAGAACGTGCACCTGGCCTTTGCCGTGAGCGATCACGCCTATGCCATCGCCGAGGGCCGCGTCTTCACCGAAGGCCCACCCGCGCGGCTCGCGGCCCTTCCCGAGATCAGGCGGGCCTATCTCGGCCTTTGATCACGCTTCTGGGTGGCGGCGGCGGCGGCGTTCCTGCGCGAAGCTGAATATCTCGTTGAAGCCGAACAGCAGCAGCAGCACGCCGCATACGATCTCGATCGCGGTGATGAAGCGCGCGAGGTTGCTTGCGGGCGAGATGTCGCCATAGCCGACCGTGCTGAGCGTCGTCAGCGAGAAATAAAGACTTTCAGGGAAAGTGAGCGCCCGCAACGAGCCGGCAACGCGGAAATTGGGCGCCCCCAGCGAATCGCCGATCGTATAGACCGAGGCGAACAGGATCACGAGCAGTGAATAGAAGGTGAGGAAGGCGAACGCCGGAATGACGAGCCTCGCGATGCGCCCGAAGAACTCCTCGAATAGCAGGCCCGTGTCGAGGAGGAACACCGCGACATCGTGGCTCACCGCGAATACCACGGCCGAAATGAGCGCCATCGCGCCGAAAAGCGCCAGAAGCTGCGCTTCCTGGGCGCCGGGACCGTGCGGCACGAGGAAAGTGACGGTGCCGATCCCGAACACCGGCACCAGCCACAGGAGCACGCGCGCGAAGCGCCGTTCGTCGCTGAAATGGCCGGACAGGATCACGCGCTCGATGTCGCGCCGCCGCCACAGCGAGCCCGCGAGAAACGACGCGAGCGGCATCAGGAATCCGGCCGAAAGCGCGCCCGCGCCCACCTCCTCGAAATTGCTCTCGACGAAGAACAGGAACACGCAGGCGTATGTCCCGATCAGGTTGGCGAGCGCGAAGGCGAAGGCGCGGCTGCTGCGCAGGAGAAAACGGAACAAGCCGAGCACGACGATCACCGCGGCGATCATCGCCACCGCGAGATAGCCTTCGGCAATGCCGAGCAGCAGTGCTACCAGCGCCAAAAGCCCCGCCGTCGCAGCCATTGCGCCGTAGAAGCCGTTCGGCAATCGCACGCCGGTCGTCACGCGCATTAGCGCTTAGCTGTCGTGCTGCGAAAGCCAGCCGAGCGTGCCCATGAAGGCCACCGCCGCGACGATCACCATCGCGAGATATGCAGGTCCGCCTGCCGACATGAGCCGCTCCATCGCTGTCTAGCTCAACCCTAGAAGCGGCGGCAGCACTGCGCCTTGATCCAGATCAAGCGCGCGCGGCGCGGGCGGCGAGCGCCGCGGTGACGATCGCGAGGAACTCGTCGCTATTGAATGGTTTATCGAGCACGGCGAACGCGCCCGCTGCCTTCGCGCGCGCGAGCATGTCACGGGTCAGATGTCCGCTCATCAGGATGACCGGCGGCGCGTTTCCGTCGGCGGCGAGCTGTTCGAGCAGCGCGAGCCCGCTCGTCCCCGGCATCTGCACGTCAAGGATGAGGCAGCCGGCCGCATGCGGATTGGCGGCCTTGCGCAAAATGTCGCAGGTCGCGAAATCCCGGACCGGCAGATTCTCGATTTCGAGCAGCAGCCGGATGGCGTCGCGCGCCGCATCGTCGTCCTCGACAAGAAAGATCATCACTGGCGAACCCCGATCGCGACGAGCGTCTGCCCGTTGCGGCCCGTGGGCTTTGATTTGGATCATGGGTCCCCTAAAATGGCGGTTCATGTATCACGTCCGCGTCGTCCGATGACGTCAGGTTCAGACTTCGATCCGAATGCGCGAGATGCCGCAGCGGCGGCGGCACGCGCAAGCCATTACACGGCTATCGTTGAATTGGCCGATCTCGCGATCATCACCGAAGCGCTCGACGGCACCATCACCAGCTGGAATCCGGCGGCCGAGCGCATGTTCGGGTTCAGCGCCGCCGAGGCCGTCGGCAAGCCGATCTCGATCCTCGCGCCGCCGGGCCGCGAGGGTGAGGTGCTGAGCCTCTTCGCGCGCGTCAAGGCGGGCGATCGGATCGACCATATCGAGGCCGAGCGGCGGCGCAAGGACGGTTCGCTCATATTGGTCCAGCTCAATGTCTCGCCGATCCGCGACAACGCGGGCCGGATCGTCGGCGTCTCGAAAATGTCGCGCGACCTCACTGCGGGGGCGCTCGCGCGCGCCGAGATCCAGGAGCGCGAGGCGCATCTCCGCTCCATTCTCGAAACCGTGCCCGATGCGATGATCGTGATCGACGAGCGCGGCATCGTGCAGCTGTTCAGCGCTGCGGCCGAACGCCTCTTCGGCTACAGCTCGGACGAGGTCTGCGGCCAGAACGTCAAGCTGCTGATGCCGTCGCCGCATAGCGAGAACCATGACGGCTATCTCAAGCACTATCGCGAGACCGGCGAGCGCCGCATCATCGGCATCGGCCGCGTCGTCGCCGGCCGGCGCAAGGACGGCAGCATTTTCCCCATGGAGTTGTCGGTTGGCGAGGCAAACCGCAACGGCCACAGGCTTTTCACCGGCTTCGTGCGCGACCTCAGCGAGCGGCAGTCGGCCGAGCGCCGCATCCAGGAGCTGCAGGCGCAGCTCTCGCACATTTCGCGCCTCACCGAGATGGGACAGATGGCCTCGGGCCTCGCGCACGAGCTGAACCAGCCGCTGACCGCCGTCGCCAACTATCTCCAGGCAGCGCGGCGCCTCATCGATCGCGGCGACGACGCCTCGGTCCAGCGCGCAAAGGGCGCGATGGAGAGCGCCGTAGCGCAAGTGACCCGCGCCGGCGAGATTATCCGCCGCTTGCGCGAATTCGTGCGCAAGGCCGACCCCGAACGGCGGTCCGAGGACATCCTCGTGCTGATCGAGGAGGCAAGCGGCCTTGCCCTCATTGGCGCCAAGGAACGCGACATCCGGGTGGAATACCGTACGGCGCGCGCGCTGCCGCGCGTCTATGTTGACAAGGTCCAGATCCAGCAGGTTCTGGTCAATCTGCTGCGCAACGCCGTCGATGCGATGGACCGCAGTCCGCGCCGCGAGATCCTGATACAGACGCAGCCGCCCATGGACAGGCTGGTCGAGGTCGGCGTGATCGACACCGGGCCGGGCATCGCCGAGGAGGTGCTCGAGCGCCTGTTCCAGCCTTTCGTCACCACTAAGGCGCAGGGGATGGGGGTGGGTCTCTCGATCTGCCGCGCCATCATCGAGGCTCATGGCGGACGCCTCTGGTACGAGCCCAACCCCGACGGCGGCGCCATCTTCCGCTTCACCGTCCCGGTCGCGGAATAGGCCCTCGACGTACGCCTGGACAGGCGCGCGGCGCTGGGCTTGGATGGGCTTGCGGTGCGAGCCCGCGAAAAAAGGGAGATGCGGATGATCGACTTCTACGCGCTCACGAGCCCCAACGTGCAGAAGATCTTCATCATGCTCGAGGAGACCGGGCTCGAATACCGGCCGATCTTTGTCGACGTGTGGAAGGGCGACCAGTTCAAGCCCGAGTTCCTGAAGCTCAATCCGAACGCCAAGATCCCGGTGATCGTCGATCACGACGGGCCGGGCGGCAAGCCCTATACCTGCTTCGAATCGGGCGCGATCCTCATGTATCTCGCCGAGAAGTCCGGCAAGTTCATGCCGAAGGACATGGCCGCCCGTTACGACGTGATCCAGTGGCTCATGATCCAGATGACGGGCGTCGGCCCCATGTTCGGCCAACTGGTGCATTTCAAGCGCTTCGCGCCGGCGGGCAACGACTATTCGCTGGCGCGCTATCAGACCGAGGTACGGCGCCTCTACGACGTGCTGGAACAGCGGCTCGGTCAGTCCGCATATCTCGGCGGGGCCGATTACACGATCGCCGACATCGCGACTTTCCCGTGGACGCGCCAGCACGATTTCCAGGGCGTGAAGTGGGACGACCACAAGAACTGCGCGCGCTGGTACAACGCGATCGCCGAACGGCCCGCAGTGAAGCGCGCGCTCGCCAAGGTGGAGACCATTCCCTCGGTGCGCGAGCAGGCGAAGCCTGAGGACGTCAACCGCTTCTTCGGCCGCGGCCGCTGGTCGCGCGCGTCCTAGCAACGCATCATGGCAACGCGCGAAACAAAACCCGTCGTCATCGTCGGCGGGGGGCCGGTCGGCATGGTCGCGGCGCTGGCGCTCCACCGCCGCGAGGTGCCGGTCATCGTGCTCGAGGCGGAGCCGGCGCCGGTCAAGGATCAGCGCGCCGCCTCGACCCAGCCGCCGACGATCGAGATGCTGGCCGCGCTCGGCCTCGAAGCCAGGATATTCGAGCGCGGCCTCGTCTCGACCTCGTTCCGCTTCTTCGACCGCATTTCCGGCGCACGCGTGGCGGAATTCGATTGCGGTCTCCTGAAGGACGATACGCCCTATCCCTTCGTCCTCCAGCACGAGCAGTTCAAGCTCGTCGATACGATCCTGAAGCTGATGGCGGGCGCGCCGGGATTCACCGTGCGCTTCCGCGCACGCCATGTCGGGCACGAGCAGAACGGCAGCTTGGTTGCCGTCTCGGTCGAGACGCCGGACGGCGTCGAGACGATCGAGGCCTCGTATCTCATCGGCTGCGACGGCGGGCACAGTTCCGTGCGCCGCGCCTCCGAGATCGCGTTCGAGGGATTCACGTTTCCGGAGAAATTCATCAAGATCGGCACCACGTTCGACTTCCAGGGCGCCGGGCGCGACTACGTCTTCCGCAACTATTTCTCCGACCCCGACGAGTGGTGCAATCTCTTCAAGGTGCAGGGCGACGGACCGCCCGGCATCTGGCGTTGCGTCTTTCCGTGCCGCGTCGGCGAATCGGACGAAGCGGCGCTCTCGCCCGATGGGTGCGAGGCGCGGCTTCATAAATTCTTCCCGGGCTTCCGCGATTTCGAGGTGGCATATCGCAGCATCTACAGCGTGAGTCAGCGCGTCGCCGAGACGTTCCGCAAGGGCCGCATATGCCTCGCCGGCGATGCCGCGCACGTCAACAATCCGATCGGCGGGCTCGGCATGAACGGCGGTATCCACGACGCGATCTCTCTCGCGCCGAAGCTCGCCGATGTGTGGCACGGCCTCGCGGACGACGGCGTGCTCGACCTCTATACGCGCCAGCGCCACCGCGCCCAGCACGACTTCGTGCAGGAGCAGACGATCCGCAACAAGCGCGAGCTCGAAGAAAAGGACCCGGCGGTGCGGGTGCGCAATCTCGATGCGCTGCGGCGCGTCGCCGACGACCCCGTCCGCGCCCGCGACTATCTCCGACGCGCGACCCTCATCGAGAGTCTCGGGACGGTCTCGACGGTCGCTTAATGCACCACCCTTGCCGCGCCGCCGGTGTCGCCAGCGCCGGCGCGGTCGAGCCAGGCGGCGATGAGCGGCAGGTCCCAGCCCGCGCCCGTCGCGAGATCGAGCACGCCGGCCATGAGGCGATGGATGCGCGCCGGCGGGAGGTCGAGCGTCAGCACCCGCTGCCGGTCGTCGCACGCCATGAGGACGCCGCCGTCACCCTTGGGCGAGAGCTTCACCTCGTGCACGAGCCGCGGCGGCTGGACGAGCGGCTTTTTTGGCTGGCGCGTCTTCGTCGCCCCCGAGGCGAGGCCCTCGGCGACCGCCCGTGTGTGCTCGAAATTGAGCACCGTGTCGCGATGTTGCGGATCGGCCCTGGCCGCGCGCCCGCTTCGCTTCACGGAGAGATCGGCGAGCGCCGCCAGCACGAGCTTTGCGATCCGCCGGGTCAGCGCCATCGCATAGCGCTGGTCGGAATCGACATCGACGGCGAGCAGGATGCGGTCCTCCTCGGCGTCATAGCTCAGGTGGAAGGCGGTCGTTCGCTGCGGCGCGCTCACGCCAAAGCTGTACCGCGGGACCGCGCGCCGGGCAAGCGCGGCTCAGCGCGTGAGCGCTGCGGCGCCGAGGCGCGCGACCTGCGTCGGCGCGGACCGCTCGGGCACGTGGTACCACCAGCCGAGCCGGTTGATCGAGTAATAGGGGACGTAGCGGTCGATCGCGTTGTCGGGCCGGACGTCCGCCGCCAGATTGTCGAGCACCAGCGCCTCGCTTTCGACATAGACGATGGCGACGGCGTGGTCGGCGCCGAGGAAGGTGTCGTGCACCACGGCAAAGCGCAGCGCTTCTTCCGGCACGCCCAATTCTTCGAGCGCCATGAACTTGGCGATCGCGTAATCCTGGCATTGGCCGCCGCGCGCCAGGAACTCGAACGGCGTCTCCCAATGATCGGCATCGTGCCAGTTGGCCGCGGCCGCGACATAGCGCACGCGGTTCAGCACCGCGTTCGCGCGCTCGACGCGCTCGCGCAGCGGCAGCGTCCTGAGCTCGGCGATGAACGCGCGCCAGCGATCCGCGGCGGCGCCGGCCTGCGCCGCGGGCGCTTCGAGGTCCTGCTCCGTCCGCGCCACCACGCCGTCCCATTTGGTGAAGGCAACGAGGTTCGCGGAAAACACCTCGCGCGTGCCGAAAAGTCCCGCGGCCTCGGCGGGCGCAGCGGCAAGATAGGCGAGGAGGGCGAGGAAGAAGGCGGCGAAGGCTTGTCGCAAATCGGAACCCCATTCGGCGGCCCCGCTACCCCGGGTTGCGGCCCGGCGCCGGAGGCTTTGCGTCCCCGGGTTGCCCCGGGTTTGCCCTTTCGTGGGGTGGCTTCCATGCGGACGCGCACCACCGCGAACAGCGGCGAGTGAAGCACACCCGCCGCTAACAACTGCTTAACTGACCGGTTGCGGCGGCCGGCTATTTCTTGGTGTCGAACAGGCTGGCCGCCGCGGTCTCGTTAACCGTGACGTGGCTGTCGTCGAGAAGTTTTTGGAGATAGGCTTGGCCTCCCTGCGTGACCTTCGACTCGCGCAGCAGGTTGGCGATCTGGTCGTGCACCTGGGCATATTCCGCCGGCTTCGTGCCGAGCAGCATCATGATGTGCCAGCCGCCGGCGACGTGGATCGGCTCGCTGACGCCCTTCTCGGGCAAGGCCGTGACGGCGCCGAGCACTTCGGGCAGGAGCTGATTTTCCGGAAACCAGCCGAGATCGCCGCCTTTTTGCGCGCTTGCCGCCTCGTCGGAATTGGCCTTGGCGAGTGCTTCGAAATCGGCGCCCTTGGCCTTGGCCTTCTTGGCGAGATCGCGCGCTTTGGTCTCGACCGCTTCTATTGTCTCCTTGGGCGATCCCGGCGCCTCGGCGAGGAAAATCTGCGCGAGATGATACTGGTGCAGGCGGGCGCGGTTGGCGTCAAAGGCGGCGCGCACCTCCTCGTCGCTCGGATAATTGGCGGGGAGCGCGACCGAGCGCAGATATGTCGCGTACACGACCTCGTCGCGCGCGCGGGCGATTTGCGCGGCGATCTCGGGCTTCTTGTCCCACGACTGCTTCGCCGCCTGTTCGAGCACGAGCCGGCGCCCGATCGCCGAGCGCACGACCTGCTCCATCACCTTCGGGTCCTTCGCCGCCTGTTCGCGCTGCTGCGGATTGAGCGCATCGAGGAAATCCTTGATCTCCGACGCTTTCACCGGTTGCGAGCCGACATTGGCGACGACCGGGTCGTCGGCGCGGGCGGGCAAGGATGCGGCGAGAAGGAAAAGGGTCGCGCACGCGGCGGGTAAAAGAGACCGATGCATCATGCTCACCTCTCGTGGGGTTCGCGCGAAGGCGCGCTGTCATCCCGCGCCGTCGTCATGACACGCCGATCGTGCGGGCGATCGTGTCGCGCACGCGGGCGATGACGGTCTTCCAGTCGCGCGGTGCGGCCTGGCGATAAAGCCTGAGCGTGGGATACCACGGCGTGTCCTCGCGCTTTGCCATCCAGCGCCAGTCCGGCGTGAACGGAACGAGCACGAAGGCCGGCCGGCCGAGCGCGCCCGCAAGGTGCGCCACCGCCGTGTCCACCGTGACCACGAGGTCGAGCTGCATGACGAGCCGCGCGGTGTCTGCGAAGTCCCCGATCGCGGGCGCGAGATCGCGCACCAGCGGCCGCGCACCGATCGTGGCGATGTCCTCGGCGCGCGGGCCTTTCTGGAGGCTGTAGAACTGCACGCCGGGCAGATCGCAAAGGCCCAGCATATCCTCGAGGCAGAGCGAGCGGTTGTGGTCGTTGGTGTGGCGGGGGCGCCCCGCCCACACGAGGCCGACTGCGAGCCGCGTGCCGGTCGGGCGCGGCAGAACGGGCCCGGTGGTGGGCGCGGCGATATAGGGTACCTGCGCCGGCAGATTGGCGAGCGTGATGCCGAGCCGGTGCGCAAGGCTCATGAGCGGCGCGTGGAAATCGGCTGCGGGAAGCGGCGCACCCGCCGGGCGCAGCTCGGCGATCCCGGGGAAATTCGCGAACAGCCGCAGCAGTTCCGGGGGGCAGTCGAACACGATGCGCGCGCCCCGCGCCGCCGCCATCGGCAGCAGCCGCGCGAACTGCAACGTGTCGCCGAGCCCCTGCTCGGAATAGACATAGAGGGTCCGGCCTGTGACATCCTCGCCGTGCCAAAGCGGCAGCGGGGTACTGCGCACGGAGCGCAGCTTCTGGTCGAAGCCGAGGGAGGGATCCTCGAGATCGAAGCGAACGTCGTAGACGGCAAAGCCGCGCTCGTAATCGCCGCTGGCGAGGAGTGCCAGCGAGCGATCCCACGCCATGGTGCGGTTGGCCGGCGCGAGCGCCAGCGCGCGGTCATAGCACTCGACCGCCGCGCCGTAATCGCCGAGGCTGAAATAAAGGAGGCCGAGATTGTGGTAGGTCTCAGGCCGCGACGCATCGAGCGAGAGCGCGGTGCGAAACGCCGCCATCGCCGCGTCGAATTCGAGCGCCATCCACAGCATGTTGCCGAGGTTGGAGTGGAGCACGGCCGATTGCGGCATGTAGGCGACGGCGCGCTTCAGGCAGGCGATCGCCGCGGCGATGCGCCGCTCGCCTTTGAGCAGCACGGCGGCGTTGTTGTAGACGTCGGCGAGCGCCGGGAAGCGCTCGACGAGGTCGCAGTAAAGCGCCAGCGCGCCGGCGCGGTCGCCCGCACGCTGGCGCTCGTTCGCCTGCGCGAACAGGCGGCGCACTTCGTCGGCGGGCGTTGCCGGGGCGGCCTCGGTGGGATCGGCCGCTCGCGGAGCGGGCTCACTCATGAACTGATGGCGTCTGCCGCGGAAGGAAACCGGTTAATAGTAGCAAAACGAAGGTAAAAAAGTAGGATACGCAGCACGCTCGCGCGGCAGCGATGCGTCGTCCGACGACAGTTTCGTGCAATAGTCGCTATTCGGCCGCCGTCCTGCGCGCCGCGTGGATCGCACGCCACACGCGCTCCGGCGTCGTCGGCATGTCGATATGGCGCACGCCCAGCTCGGCCAGCGCGTCGACGACGGCATTGACCGCGACGGCGAGCGCCGGCGTCGTTCCGCCTTCGCCTCCGGAGCGGACGCCGAGCCGGTTCGACGGCGCCGGCACCTCGCTCAGCTCGGTCGCGAAGGACGGAAGGATATCGGCGCGCGGCATCGCGTAGTCCATGAAGGTCGCGGCCAGGAGCTGGCCGCTCGCGGCGTCGTAATACGAATTCTCCCACAGCGCCTGGCCCACGCCCTGGGCGATGCCGCCATGCGTCTGGCCGTGCAGGATGAGCGGATTGACCGCGCGCCCCACATCGTCGACCGCGGCAAGCCGCACGAGATCGACCGCGCCAGTGTCGGGATCGACCTCGACCTCGCAGATTTGCGTGCCGTACGGGTAGCTCGCGAGCGGAATGGTCTCGTCCGAGACGGCGCCGAGCGGGCCCTGCATTTCGGGCGGCAGATCCTTGCGCGCGACAGCGGCGGCCGCGACCTCGAAGATGCCTAGCTCGCGGTCGGTGCCCTTGATGCGGAAGCGGCCGCGCTCGAACTCGATATCGACCTCGCCGGCCTCGAGCAGGTGCGCCGCGATCTTGCGGCCCTTGGCGACGATCTCGTCCGTAGCATTGCCGACGACGATCGTTGCCATCTTCATCGAGCGGCCGGAATGCGAGCCGCCGCCGCCCACGATCCGGTTTGTGTCGTGCGCGACATAGAAGATGCTCTCGAACGGCACGCCGAGCCAGTCGGTCACGAGCTGGGCGAAGCTCGTCTCGTGGCCCTGGCCGCTGTTCATGGTGCCCATCACCAACTCGACCTTGCCCTCGGGCAGCACGGTGATCTCGGTGCGCTCGCGCGGGTTGCCGCTGGTGATCTCGATATAGTTCGAGACGCCCAGGCCGCGCAGCTTGCCGCGCCGGCGCGAGTCCGCCTTGCGCGCGGCGAATCCGTCATAGTCGGCAAGCCTGAGCGCCGTTTCCATCGCCTCGCGATAGCGGCCGTTGTCGTAAGTGAGGCCCAAGGGATTGGCGTAAGGCTGCGCCTCGGGCGGCACCATGTTGCGGCGGCGCAGCTCGACCGGGTCGATGCCGCATTGCCGCGCGGCAAGATCGACGAGCCGCTCCATGACGAAAATCGCCTCGGGCCGGCCGGCGCTGCGATAGGGCGTGGTCGAGACCGTGTTGGTGACGACCGCGCGCCCGCGGAAATAGCCCACCGGAATGCGATAGACGCTCGACATCAGGCCGATGCCCTTGCGCAGCGACACGAACGCCGCGGCATGGGCGCCGATATTGCTGATGTTGGAGCCGCGCAGGCCGAGGAAATTGCCGTCCTTGTCGAGCGCCAGCTCGGCCGTGACGGTGAGATCGCGGCCCTGATAGTCGGACAAAAAGGCCTCGCGCCGCTCGCACGTCCATTTGACCGGCCGGCCGACGCGCTTTGCCGCCCAGGGCAGCAGTGCATATTCCGGGAAGAAGAAATTGCGCGTGCCGAAATTGCCGCCCATGTCCTTGCACAGGCAGCGCACGTTTGCGGGCGGCACGCCGAGGATCGCGGCGAGCTGCATGCGCTCCACCGCGACGCCGCTGCCGGTGCCGGCATAAAGCGTGTATTCGCCCGTCGCTTCGTCAAAGACGCCGGTCGAGGTGCGCGTCTCCATCGGCACGCCGGTGACGCGGTTGATCCAGGTGTCGAGCCGCACTACGTGCGCCGCGCGCTTGAAGGCGGCGTCCGTGGCCGCCTCGTCGCCGACCTCGATCTCGACGCAGCAATTGCCGGGCGACATTGTCCCACAGCAGCGGTGCGCCGGGTTTCAAGGCATCGACCGCGCGCGTAACCGCCGGCAGCTCCTGCCATGTCACATCGACGAGCTCGGCCGCGTCCTTCGCCTGCTCGATGCTGTCGGCGACCACCATGGCAACCGACTCGCCGACGAAGCGCGCCTTGTCGGCGGGCATGGGGTAATCGGCGGTGGCGATCGGCGCGGGCCCGCGCACGCGCACGACCACGTCGGGCGGGCCGACGACGCCGGGATTGTGCGGGATGGGATTGAGCCCGTCGGCGATGTAGTCGGCGCCGGTCAGCACCGCGCGCACGCCTGGCGCCTTCTCGGCGGCGCGCTTGTCGATCGCGACGATCCGCGCGTGCGCATGGGGCGAGCGCACCAGCACCGCGTGCAGCAGGCCGGGCAGGCGGAGATCGTCGCCATAGCTGCCCTGGCCGGTGAGGAAGCGCAGATCCTCCTTGCGCTGCACGGCCTGCCCGATGCCGTTCGGCACTACGGCGGTTGCGACCATCTCGAGCTCCCTGCCGCGCCGTTAAGCCGGCGCGCCGCTTCGTGCTTATCCCAGCGGCCCGAGGAACGCCTCGCCGAGGAACGTGTCGGGTTGCGCCGTCACCTTGTCGGGCCAATGGTCGTTATCGACCTTGGGCCGGAGCGATGCCGGGCGCGGCTTCCCGTCCCAGCCGACCTGCTCCATGTAGTAATAGAGCTGGATCGCGTGACCGTCCGGGTCGAGCGCGAAGGCCGAATAGTCGATGCCGGGGAACAGCTCGGGCGGCAGATGTTTGACCGTGACGCCTTCGCCTTTCAGGAACGTCACCGCGTCCTTGAGCTGCTTGTAGTCGCCGACCTGGAGCCCGAACGCCATCAGCGTCGAATCCGGACGCAGGCCCAGTTCGGCGCGCAGCGCAATCGGATAGAGCGCCATGGTGTGATGCTCGGTGTTGCAGCGCAGGAAGACGCAGCGGTGGCCCTTCCACGTGATCTCCTCGGTCACGCTGAGGCCAAGCGTGTCGCGGTACCACGCCGTGACGCGCTCCACATCCTTGACGAAGAGCCGCACCGGGCCGATGCGCACGACCTTGAACGGCCGCCCGAGCAGGACGCCGCCGACATCGTATTTTTCCTCGAGCCATTCCTTGGCGCGCCAGCCGGCCCGCGGATCGGTGCTGCCATCGAGCTCGCGCGCGACCTCGGCATATTCCGAGCGATGCGGCAATTCGGGCGCCTGGTGGTAGGTGATCTTGTGCAGCGCTGCCGGCTTGCTGCAGCCGTCCCAGCCGATCTGCTCGATGCCGTAATAGAGCTCGTTGGTGTGGCCCTCGGGGTCGAACGGATAGAAGTGCCAGTTGGAGCCCGGCGTGTCGCGGCCCGAGCGGCGGATGCGCACGTCGCGCTTCTTCATGAAGTCGAGGCCCTGGACCACTTCGCGCAGCGCGCCCACCTGCCAGGTGATCTGGTTGGTCGTGACCTCGGGGAACTCCTTCGCTTCCGGCAGCATCGCCTGGCGCGCGCGGCGCGGGAACCAGACGAAGGAATGATGGTCCGTGCCGTGGCGGCTGAAATATCCGACGGTCGGGCCGATCTTGCCCTTGAGCTCGGCCGGAATGCGGCCGCCCATGTCGAGCTCGTCGGAAACGCGGAATCCCAAGAGCCGCTCATAGAACCGGCGGCCCTGCTCGGGATCCTGGATATCGACGCCGAAATGGCCGAGACGCCGCACCCGGAACGGCCGCGGCAGCTCGATGTCGCCGACGCTGAATTTCTGCTCTACCGCGGGATTGATCGTGTCGGGCGCCATCTTCGTCCTCCGCTCGAAAGCTCAAGGACCATGATCGGACATCCGGCGCGAAAATGCAAAACCCTGGATCAGCGGTCGACGCGCTCGAACCTGTGGCGGTCGGCCAGCACGGCGAAGGACAGGCTCTTCAGCTTGGTCGGATCGCCGGCCGAGACGAGGCGGGCATAAGCGAGCCCGTCCGTGCCGGTAAGAATGTCGCGAACGACCCATTCGAGCCCGGGACGGCCGAAGCTGCGCTGCTGCACATCCCGGAAACGCTGGCCGATGGAGATCGGCGATGCTGTAGTCATTTTTGAATCGATGGGGCAAGAACGCCGCGACGTGCGGCACGACGCACCCTATTCCGATCGGACGCTTCCGCTCAAGCGCAATCGACGAATGGCACGCACGCTCAATTGACGATGCGCCAGGAACCGTCCGGCTGGAGACAGGCCGTGCCATACATCGGCTGCGGCGCGCCGTTGATCACCGTCGTGCTTTGGTATTCGCGGCAATATTGCCCGGCGGCGGGCGCGTTGGCCGCAGGCGGTGCATAAGCCGGCGGCGGAGAATAGACGAGCGGCGGCGGCGGAACGTAATAAGCCGGCGGCGGCGCGTACACGATCGGCGGCGGCGGCGGATAAACCGGAACGCCGAAATTGAATCCGAAGCCGACGAAGGAATGCACGCGGGCTGCGGCCGGAAACGGAACAAGCGTCACCGCGGCGAGCGCCGCGAACGCCGCGCCGGCGAGGGCGACCCGCAGCCGGTCCGAGCGGTTCGTCATGATCCACATCCTTTCGCGCGCTCCCGTGCCGACAACGATGACGGCCGGCGCGATATTCCAGCTTTAGAACTCGTGTCCCAGGAGCCAGGAGTCAAGGGAATAGGGGCCGCCGCCGTGCACGACGAAGAACAGCATGCCGGCCGACCACACCATCGGGTATTCGAGCCCGAGCGTGTTCCAGAAATACCCATCGAAGCGCCAATGCTCGAATGCCGCCATGACGAGGAACAGGAACGCGGCGAGCGCGAGCGGCCGGGTGAAGAGCCCGAGACCGAGCAGCGGGCCGCCGAGCAGCTCGAGCGTGGCGATCGCCGCCGCCCAGAACCAGCCGGGCCGGTAGCCGTGCGCATTGAGCATCGTACGAAGCGCGGCGAGGCTCAAGGCGCGGCTCCCCGAATTCGGGAACAAGCCGAACGCGAAGCGTAAGCCATGCGGCACGAGCGCGAACGCGACGACGACGCGAATGAGCGTCTCGGCCACGGGCGCGGCAGCCGCATAGAGCGGCCCGAGTTGCGGCAGGAAAAGCAGCGTCGTTCCGTCCATTGTGCCGCGATCATACCAGCGCCCGGGCGGCGCGGGCGAGGCTGTTGCCGTCGCCCGGGCGGGCGGTAGAATGTCACGAGAGGATCACTGGGAGAACGCCCATGTCGCTCACCGACGAGAAGCCGGCCGCCAAGGTCGAGCCCGCGCTCAAGCTCAAATTCCTGTCGCACGGCACGCTCGACAGCCGCGACCTCGAATTCTCGCGCAAATTCTACGAGGAATTCCTGGGCTTCGAGGTGGTGCAGACGAGCGCGATCTCGCTGCTCATCCGCCTCGGCGGCGACCACTGCTATGCCGTGGTCAAGAGCAAGAACGTGGGCGTGATGAACCACCTCAATCACAACGGGATCGACGTCCGCACCAAGGAGGAGGTCGACGAGGCACACCGCATCGTCACCGAGCAGGCCGAGAAGTGGAAGCTCACCAAGATCAGCAAGCCGTTCCTGCAGCACGGCACCTACAGCTTCTATTTCTGGGATGCCGACGACAATTGCTGGGAAATCCTCACCAACCCCGAAGGCGGCTACCGCTGGCTGTTCGAGCACGGCGACATGACGGGCAAGGGCCACCACGACCGCAATTTCAAGCGCCCCGGCGTCGATATCTGAGGCCCGAAACCTCCCCCCTCGCCCCCACTCAGTGGGGGAGAGGGCAGGGTGAGGGGGTGGTTCCTCAAGCCAGATGATCGTCGCGCTCGTCGTCGCCTGCGCCTTCTTCATGGAGACGTTCACCGGCACCGTCATCACGACGGCGCTGCCGGCGATGGCGCAATCCTTCGGCTCCGATCCGGTGCGGCTCTCGCTCGGCGTCACCGCCTACATGCTCAGCCTCGCGATCTTCATTCCGCTGTCGGGCTGGGCCGCCGACCGTTATGGCGCGCGCACGGTGTTCCGTGCGGCGATCGGCGTCTTCACCGTTGCCTCGGTGTTCTGCGGCCTCAGCAACAATCTTTCCGAGCTGGTCGGTGCGCGCGTCATCCAGGGCATCGGCGGCGCGATGATGGTGCCGGTCGGCCGCCTCGTGCTGTTCCGCAGCGTCGACCGCTCGCAATATGTGCGCGCCATGGCCTGGCTCGTCGTGCCGGCCTTCGTCGGCCCGGTGGTGGGGCCGCCGGTCGGCGGCTTCATCACGACCTATTTCTCGTGGCGCTGGGTGTTCTTCCTCAATGTGCCGATCGGCATCCTGGGCATGGTGCTGGTCACGTATCTCATCGAGAATTACCGCGAGTCCGTGGCGCGGCCGCTCGACTGGCTGGGCTTCGTGCTGAGCGGCCTGTCGCTCGCCTCGATCCTCTACAGCCTCGATCTCGCGGCGCACGGCTCGCTGGGCGAGGCCTTGGGGTTCGGGGCGCTGTTCGGCGTGGGGCTGGCGATGGGCGCGCTTGCCGTCATCCATGCGCGGCGCCATCCGACCCCGCTCCTCAATATCTCGCTGTTCCGCTTTCCGACCTTCGCGCTCGCGATGTGGGGCGGGATGTTCTTTCGCGTCAGCGCCGGGTCGGTGCCGTTCCTGCTGCCGGTCTTCCTTCAGGTCGGGCTCGGCATGACGGCGTTCGTCTCGGGCATCCTCATCTTCGCGGATGCGCTCGGCAACATCGCCATGAACGCCGTGGCGCCGGCGGCGCTGCGCCGCTTCGGCTTCCGCAACGTGGTGGTGTGGAACGGCGTCATGAGCGCTGCCGCGATCGGCGGCACCGCCGCCTTCAACGCAGATACTCCGCATGCAGTCATCTTCGCCGCGTTCCTGGCGTTCGGCTTCATGCGCTCGCTGCAATACAACGCGCTCAGCACGCTGCAATACGCCGAGATACCGCCGCGCGAATTGTCCGACGCCACAAGCTTCGCGCAGATGGTGCAACAATTGTGCAGCGGCGCCGGCGTGGCGCTCGGCGCGGTGCTGATGCAACTGATGCTCGCCACCCGCGGCGTCGGAGCTTCATCGCTGGGCGCCCGCGACGTGCGCGCGGTCTTCGTCGTGGTCGGGCTTTTCGCGCTCGTTTCGATCTTTTTTTTCCGCCGCCTTGGCCCCGATGCCGGCGCGGAATTGAGCGGCCATCGTGCGCCGCCGCGCAATCAACTCGCCACGCCCTCGGCGGATTAGCTATAAGCGCGCCATGGCGCTCGCCAAGGCCCGATCCCAGCCCGCCTCCGCACAGACGTCGCATCTGGCGATGCTGCGCGCGCTCGAGCGCAAGGTGCTGTGGCTCGCGACCTGGACGATCCACCACGCGAACCACGTGCGCGAGAATCGCGACGGGCTCAAGGTCGGCGGCCATCAGGCGAGCTGCGCCTCGGCGGCAACTGTGATGACCGCGCTCTATTTCCACGCGCTTCGGCCCGAGGACCGGCTCGCGGTGAAGCCGCACGCGGCACCCATCTTCCACGCGGTCCAGTATCTGCTCGGCCGGCAGAGCCGCGAGGCGCTCGAGCATTTCCGGGCGCTCGGCGGCGCGCAGGCCTATCCCTCGCGCACCAAGGACAAGACTCCGGTCGATTTCTCCACCGGATCGGTCGGGCTCGGCGTCGGGCACACGTTGTTCGCTTCCCTGGTCCAGGACTATGTGCGGCTCCACGGCCTCATGCCGGAGGGCGCTCGGCCCGGCCGGATGATCGCGCTCATGGGCGATGCCGAGCTCGACGAGGGCAACGTGTTCGAGGCGCTGCTCGAGGGCTGGAAGCACGACGTGCGGAATCTGTGGTGGATCATCGACTACAACCGCCAGAGCCTCGACGGCGTCGTCAACGATCATTTGTTCCAGAAGATCCAGGAATTCTTCGCCACGGTCGGCTGGAAGGTCGTGACGCTCAAATACGGCAAGCGCCTCGAGGCGGCGCTGGCGGGACCGGGCGGCGCTTCTCTGCGGCGCTGGATCGACGAGTGTCCGAACGATCTCTATTCGGCGCTCGCTTTTCAGGGCGGAGTTTCGTGGCGCAAGCGCCTTGCGGCCGATCTCGCGTCGGATCCGGGCATTGCCCTGTTGCTCCAATCGCACGATGACGCGGCGCTTCACGCTCTCATGACGAATCTCGCCGGGCACGACATGGCGTCGATCGTCGAGGCGTTCGATGAAGCGCGCGACGACGTGCCGCACTGCTTCGTCGCCTACACGATCAAGGGGATGGGCCTGCCGCTCGCCGGCCACAAGGACAATCACGCGGGATTGATGAACCCGGCGCAGATGGTAAGCTACAAGGCCGCCGAGAAAATTCCCGACGGCAAGGAATGGGACCGGTTCGCCGGGGTCGACATCCCAGAGGCGGAGCTCGAGGCGTTTCTATCTTCCGTGCCGATCGCGAAGCGCACGCCGCCGCGCCTGCGCCTCGCGCCGCCTTTGCCGATGCCGAAACTCGGCCTGCCGCGCACGGCTTCGCTTTCGACGCAGGAAGGCTTCGGCCGCATCATGATCGAGATCGCGCGCTCCGGCGGCGATTTCGCCTCGCGCGTGGTCACGACCTCGCCCGACGTGACCGTCTCGACCAATCTCGGCGGCTGGGTCAACCAAGTCGCCGTGTTCGCCCGCACCGCACATGCCGACCTGTTCCGCGAGCAGCGCCTGCCGTCGGCGCAGAAATGGACGCTCGCGCCGGACGGACGGCATATCGAGCTCGGCATCGCCGAGAACAATCTTTTCCTGCTGCTGGCCGCATTGGGGCTGGCCGAGCGGCAATTCGGCGCGCGCCTTCTGCCGGTCGGCACGCTCTACGATCCGTTCATCGCGCGCGGGCTCGATGCGCTCAACTACGCCTGCTACCAGGATGCGCGCTTCATGCTGGTGGCGACGCCGTCGGGCATCACCTTGGCGCCCGAGGGCGGCGCGCACCAATCGGTCGCGGAACCGCTCGTCGGCATCGGCCAGCCGGGCCTGACCCTGTTCGAGCCGGCCTTCGTCGACGAACTCGACGCGGTGATGCGCTGGGGTTTCGAGCACATGCAGCGGCCGGACGGCGGCGCGGTCTATCTGCGGCTTTCGACCCGCTCGGTCGAGCAGCCGCGCCGCGAGATGGACGACGCGCTTGCCGCCGACGTGACCGCCGGCGCCTATTGGCTGAAGCGCCCGGCGCCGGGCGGCACGATCGCGGTCGTCGCCATGGGCGCCGTCGTGCCCGAGGCGATCGCGGCTTTGGCGCGCATCGGCGAATATACTTCGAGCGCCGGCCTCATGGTCGTGACCTCGCCCGACCGGCTCCATCGCGACTGGCTCGCGGCGGGCGCGCGCTCGCATGTCGGACGGCTGCTCGGCGAACTTGCGCGGGACGCGGCGCTCGTCACCGTGCTCGACGGGCATCCACTCGCGCTGTCCTGGCTCGGCAGCGTGCTCGGCCACCCGATCGCGCCGCTCGGCGTCCAGTCGTTCGGCCAGTCGGGCGATATTCCTGATCTTTATCGCGCTTATCGCCTCGATGCCGATGCGATCGTTGCCGCCGCGCGCGCGCTCGTTGCTTCCGCGCGGCACTGATTTTCCGCTACACAGCCGGAAATTTCCGGCGTAAAGTTGGCAAGAGACAACTAAAAAGATGGGCTGGCAATGTTTGATTTCAGAAGCAATCTTCCTTTCCTCCTTAATCGCACCGGGATCCGGATGGCCGAGCTGTTCGGCGAGCGCGATCTCGCGCGGTTCGGCGTCACGCTGTCGATGTACCGCGTGCTCGCGGCATTGAGCCGCCAGGAGGACGTCCGCCTCGGCGAACTGGCGGACCTCACCGACATGGAGGTCTCGACCCTGTCGCGGCTCATCGGCACGATGCAGTCGCGCCGGCTTGTCTCGCGCCGCCGCTCGGGCAAGGACGCGCGCGCCGTGCGCATCCGCGCGACCGACCAGGGCCGTGCGCTCGCGCAAAAGCTGATCGCCGCCGCCGCCAGTTATGAAGAGGCAGTGACGGCGAGCCTCGGCAACCGGCAGTTGCAGGAGCTGAAGCGTATGCTCGCACAGATCGGCGAGGCGATCGCGTCGCTCAAATCCGAGCAAGAGCAGGGCAGGGTGCGGGGTCAGCGGCGGCAATCCGCGGCCTGAGGCGGGACCGTCCTCGCGTTGACAAGGAAGGCGTCAGGCCGCAGGCTCGGCCTACCGCCATCTCGTGAGGACACGGGCGCCATGATCGATCTCCAGGACATCCGGTACCTCCGCATCGGCACGCCCGATCTCGACGGCGCGATCCGCTTCGCAACCGACATCGTCGGACTTCAGCTCGTCGCGCGCGAGGGCAAATCGGCCTATTTCCGCAGCGACAAGGTTGCGGTCCGCGGCGACACGCGCGACCACACGCTGGTCTATTTCGAGGGCGATCCGGGCGACCAGACGATCGGCTTCGACCTCATCGACCCCGACGATCTCGACAAGGTCGCAGCCGAGCTCGAAGAAGCGGGCCGGCCCGTTCATCTCGGCACCCGGGAGGAATGCGACAAGCGCCGCGTCCGCGCCTTCGTCGCGTTCTCCGATCCCACCGGCAACAAGATCGAGGTCGTGGCGCGGCCCTATCATTCGGGCGTGCGCTATTTCCCGGCGCGCGACGCCGGCATCACCGGGTTCAGCCATATCGGCCTCTACACCAAGGACCCGGCGCGCGACGAGGCGTTCTGGACGCGCATCTGCAACGCGCGCGTCAGCGACTGGATCGGCGACGCGCCGCTTCTGCGCATCGCGACGGCGCATCATTCACTGGCGCTCTTCCCGGCGCAGCGCACCGGCGTGCAGCACATCAATCACCAGGTCGAGGATATCGACGACGTGATGCGGTCCTGGTACTTCCTGAAAGAGAAGGGCGTCAAAATCCTGCTGGGGCCCGGCCGCCATCCGCTTTCGACGGCGGTCATGCTCTATTTCCGCGGGCCCGACGGCATGGTCTATGAGTATTCGGTCGGCGTGAAGCACATCCGCCCCGAGGACGAAGCGGCCTACCGCCCGCGCCAGTTCCCGTTCGACCAATACGCGGTGTGCATGTGGGGCGCGAAGCCCGATGCCGAGCTGTCCGCCTTCCCGCAGGCTGGCGATGCGAAGCCGCCGCTCCGCGCCGTCATGTATTGAGCAGAGAGAGGGGGGAGGATCGAGATGGCGAAATACCTCGTCCAGGTGTCGCTGAGCGCCGACGGCTTCAAGGTCCTGCAGCGCGACAAGGGCACCGGCCGGCGCACCGTGGTGCAGAAGGCGGTCGAAAGCCTCGGCGGCAAGCTCGAGAATTTCTATTACAGCCTCGGCGAGCATGACGTCGTCGGCATCGCCGATCTGCCCGACATCGTCAGCGTCAGCGCGCTCGCCATGGCGCTGGGATCGAGCGGCCTCGTGCACACCAAGACGACGGCGCTCCTCACCATCGAGGAAGTCGACCGCGCCCTCGACAAGGCCTCGAAGCTCACCGTCCCGGGCCGCTGATTACCCCTTCCGCCGCATCTCCGACGACGAGTTGATCACTGCGTGGATGTTGCGCGCGTAATCGACCGCGCCGTCGGTCGACATGGCGAAGGCGGTCTTGGCGTATTCCTTGACGCCGCGAATGGCCGGCGGCGGCGCCTTCAGGATAGCAGCCTTGAGTTTTTGCACCGCGTCCTCGAGCCCGGCGGCCGGCACAACGTCGCTCACGATGCCGAAGCTCAGGGCCCGCTCGGCGCCGATCACGGCCGTCGAATAGACGAGATAGGTGAACGCCTTCAGCGGCACGCGGTCGATGAAGGACGACATCACCATGGTCGGCAGGATATTGTGCGCCATCTCCGGCACCTGGAACGTCGCCTTGTCGGAGGCCAGCGTGATGTCGCACACCGCCGCCACGGCACAGCCGAAGCCCAAGGCGCGCCCCTGGACGACGCCCACGACCGGCACCGGCGAATTGCGGATCGCGCCATAGGTCTTGAAGATCACGTCGAACGCGCGCTTGCGGTCGAGCGCCTCGACCGGGCCCTGCGGCGCCTGGCCCATGGTCGCGCGGCCGATGCAGAAATCGTTGCCTGCGCCGCGCAGGACGATGAGCTGCGTGCCGCTGCCCGCCTCCTCGATGAGCCGCGTGACTTCGACCGCCATCTCGTCGGTCGCACCGTTGCCCTGCTCGGGGCGGTTCAGCGTGATCTCCAGCACCGCGCCGTCGCGCTTCGATAGGATGTCGGCCATGTCGTCTCCCTCATGAAAGAAAAGCCCTCTCGCCGCATGGGCGAGAGGGCTTCCGTTAGGCCCCTCAGGGGCTCAGGTGATGGATGAATTTATCCGGCGGCCCTTCGCCCCATTGCGAGGTGAAGCCCTGCTCGACCGGGATGAGGTTCGAGCCGTTATGGATGTTGAGCCGGTCGCTGTCGGCCCAGTGCTCGTGCACGCGGCCATAGGGATCGGCCCAGTAGTCATACACCTGGCTGCCGAGCAGGTGGCGGCCGATGCCCCACATGTGGTCGTACTTCTTCTTGCCGACGAGATATTCGTGGCCCATGAACACGTCGTCGATGTCCTGCACCTCGAACGAGAAATGGTTGAGGCCGGTCTTCTCGTGCTTCATGCAGAAGAAGACGTGGTGATCGACATACTCGTCGCCGTTGTCGCAGCGGTTGAACGAGCCAATGACGTTCTCCTTGGGCCCGGCATAGACGTCGTCCGAGCAGACGAGGCCGAGCATCTCGCGGAACCACTTCACCGTCTCCATGTTGCGCGGCGTGCCCATGACGCCGTGCGCGATGCGCTTCACCGAGGACGGTCCCTTGCGGATGCGCATCAGCTCGCCGCGCCGGTTGAGCGGGATCGGACCCGAATTGACCGCCTGGCGCGAAGCCTGGATCGGCAGGACCGAATCCATGCCATAGACGACCTCGATCGTGTAGCCGTTCGGCTCCTTGAGGCGGACGCGCATGCCGCCGCCGGGTTCGTCCACATGCTCGATGCCGGAGGCCCCCGGCGCCTTGGCGAGCGCCTTCAAATCGTCCTCGCTCTTCGCGTGCCAGGCCATGCCGAGGAACCCGGCATCGCCCTTCTCGGTGACGTGGAGGTGATGGAACGGATCGGTGCCGCGCATGTAGAGCGCGTTGGCCGTGCGCGCCGCGCGCACCATGCCGAAGTCGCTCAGAAACTCTTCCTGCTTGTCGAGATCGGGCGACCGCAGGCGCCCGTAGGCGATATCCCATACCTTGATGACTGCCATGGCTTCCTCTCCCAGGGGCGTGTTCGCACGCGCCCGCTTCTCTGGCTGGATGATACCCGAGCGCCCGTGCCTTGCCCAGCCCACCCCTTCCATCGTATGACGCGCGGGGGCAGGCCGGAGGTGCGGGAATGTTGCGCGAGGAACGGCGCCGGCGCGTTGCCGAGGCGATGGCGGAAGCGCGCATCGACGCGCTCGTCGTCTACGGCAATGCCTGGCAGGGCGATTACCTGCGCTATGCGTCGGATTTCGGCATCCTCGAGGGAAACGGCATCGCCGTCGTCACATCCGATGGCGGGGTCGAGCTGTTCCTCGACAGCGCGACCGAGCTCGAGCGCGCCGAAGGCGAGACGGCGGGCCTGGCACTCCACCTCGCGCCCGACATCGCGCCCGAGGTGGCGGCATATCTCGGCCGGCTCGGCAACCGCCGCATCGCCGCGGCGCCGCGCCGCTTCCTGCCGAGCTTTCTGGCCGATCCCGCGCGGGGATTCGCACTCGAGGATGCGACTTCGGTGTTCGACCGTCTCCTCATGCACAAAGTGGCGGCCGAGCACGATGCCTTGCGCCGCGCGGCATGGCTCGCCGACGATGCCTATGTCGTGTTCCGCGACGCGGCGCGCGCAGGCGCGCGGCAATACGAGCTCACCGGAGCGGTCGAGGCGTATTTGCGCCGGAAAGGCTGTCCCGACAATTTCATGATTCTGGGCTCGGGCGGGCGCGACGTGCTCGGCATGACGCCGCCTTCCGACCGCGTCGTGGCCGCGGGCGATCTCGTCACAACCGAGTTGACGCCCGCGATCGAGGGCTATTACGCGCAGATCTGCCGTACCCTCGTCGTCGGCCGCGCAACGGACGCGCAGCGCCGCGCGCACGCGCTCTATCTCGCGGCGCTCGAGGCGGGCATCGCCGCCGTGCGGCCCGGCGCCACCGCCGCCGACGTGGCGCGCGCCGAGAACGACGTGTTCCGCAAATACGGTTTCGGCGACTACGTCACAGACCGGTACACCCGCGTGCGCGGCCACGGGCTCGGCCTCTTCGCCGATTCGAAGCCGCACATCCTCGAGGACGTGGACACGAAGCTCGTGCCGGGCATGGCGATCGTCGTTCATCCCAACACCTATCATCCCGAGGTCGGCTACATGGTGCTGGGCGATTCCGTGCTGGTGACGGAGACGGGCGCCGAGGTGCTGACGCGCACCAAGCGCGAGTTGTTCGAGACGGGCGCCTGATGCGCCGCGGGCTCATTGCCTGGTCGAAGGCGGAACTGCCCGAAGCCGCGCTCGCCGCGCGGGTCGCGCGCGCGCAGGAAGCGATGAAAAAGGCCGGGCTCGGCGCGCTGCTCCTCTACAGCAACAACACGCGGCCTGCCGCCGCCTCGTATCTCTGCGGCTTCATCCCCTATTGGTCGGAAGGCGTGATGGTGCTGCCGCGGGAAGGATATCCCTATCTCGTGGTCGCGCTGTCGAAGCGCGTCGCGACCTGGATCGAAGCGACGAGCCGCGTCGAACGCGTGACGAGCACGCCGCGCTTCGGCGCCGAGGCTGCCAAAGCAATTGCAGCATCGGGCGGCGGGACGGTCGGCGTCGCCGATCTCGACAATTTCCCGGCCGGCATCGCCGCCGACATGCGCGCGGCGGGCGCCACGCTCGCGGACGCGACCGAGCTGTTCGCCGCGCTCCGCGCCGCCGCCGATCCGGCCGAAATCGCGCTTGCCGGAAAAGCGGCGTCGATCGCGCACGCCGCGCTCGCGCGCGCATCGGCGCGGCACGCCAATGCCAACGAAGCGATCGCCGCGGTCGAGGACCACGCGCGCGCATTGGGCGCCGAGGAATGCTATGTCGCCGCCGCACCCGATCTCGCGCGCGACCGGCGCCTGGTGCGGATCGAGGGCGCTGTGGCGCTCGGCCCGAGCTTCGCGATCCGCGCCACCGTCGCCTACAAGGGTTCCTGGGTGCGGCTTGCGCGCACCGTGTTCCGTGACGATGCCGGCGCGGGCCTCGCCCAAAATGCCGCCGAGCGCTTTGCCGCAGCCGCAGCATCGCTGCCGGACACGAAGGGGTTCGCCGGCATGGCGTCGTGGCTCGTCGAAGGCTGCCGCGTTGCGCAGCCGCTCGAGCCGCTTGCCGGATCGCGCATCGGTTGCCCGCGCGTGTTGGTCCCCGGCATGCTCGTTTCGGTCCAGGCCGCTCTCGAAATCGAGGGTGCGCCCATCGTGCTCGCCGCGCCCGCGCTCCTCGGCGCCGCGCGCGAGCCTGCCGCTTTCCTCGTTCCGCCGGTCTTCTAAGGAGGCCCAGAATGCCGCACCTCTCCGGAAAACGCGCCTTCCTCGAGCTTTTGAAGCAGGAGGGGGTCGAGTTCATCTTCGGCAACCCCGGCACGACCGAGCTGCCGCTGATGGACGCGCTCGCCGTCGAGGACGAGCTGCGCTATGTGCTGGCGCTCCAGGAGGCGGCGGTCATGGCGATGGCCGACGGCTATGCCCAGGCCTCGGGCAAGCTCGCCGCGGTGAGCCTGCACGTGACGCCCGGCCTCGGCAACGCCATGGGCATGCTGTACGACGCGCAGAAAGCGGGCGCGCCGCTCATCGTCACCGCGGGCCAGCACGACCAGGGATTCAACCTCACCGAACCCATCCTGTGGGCCGACCTGCCGACCATCGCCAAGCCGCTCGTCAAGTGGTCGGCCGAGGTGCGGCGTCTCAGCGATCTGCCGCGCACGGTGCACCGCGCCGCCAAGACCGCGATGGCACCGCCGACCGGTCCCGTCTTCCTGTCGCTTCCGGCCGACGTGCTGAAGGACGAAGGCGAGATCGACCTGATGGCGCCGACGCGCGTCGCTCCCCACATGCGCGGCGACCATGCTGCGGTGAAGCAAGCGGCGGCACTTCTCGCCAAGGCCGAGCGGCCGCTCATCATGGCGGGCGACATCGTGGCGCAGAGCCGCGCGCTGCCGGAACTCGTGGCGCTCGCCGAGTTGTTGGGCGCGCCGGTCTATGCCGAGCTCATCCCCAGCACGGCGTCGTTCCCCTCGTCGCACCCGCTGTTTCGCGGCAACATCGCGCGGGTCGCGCCCTCGACGCGAAAAGTCCTCGCCGAGCACGATCTGCTGCTCTCGGTCGGCGCCGATCTCTTCTCGCTGTCGCTGCCGTCCGACCAGGAGGCGCTGCCGCCGGGTTTTCCGGTCATCCACATCGATGTCGATCCGTGGGAGCTCGGGAAAAATTACCCGGCCGAGGTCGCGATTTTGGGCGATCCCAAGGGTACCTTGCCCGATCTCACGGCCGCGCTATCCGAGGCGATGGGCGAGCGCGGCAAGGCGCGCGCGCGCGAAAAATTCGAGATCGCGAAGCGCGCCAATCTCGCAGCGCGCGAGGCGCTTCGTGCGAAGGCGCGCGATCTTGCCGGCAAGCGCCCGGTCGATCCGCTGGCGCTTTTGGGCGCCATCGGCGAGACCCTGCCCAAGAATGCCGTCGTGATCGAGGAGACGATCTCCTCGAGCAACGGCCTGCGCAATCTCATCACGGCGGACGACGCGCAGAGCCTTTTCGCCTTGCGCGGGGGCGGCATTGGCTGGGGCCTGCCGGCCACGATCGGTGCCAAGCTCGCGCTGCCCGACCGGCCGGTCGTCGGTCTCATCGGCGACGGCAGCGCCATGTACACGTGCCAGGCCCTGTGGACCGCGGCGCGCTACAAGATCGGCGTGGTGTGGATCATCTTCAACAACCGCTCCTACCGCATCCTGAAGCAGCGCGTGAACGCGATGCGGGGATTCGCGGCGCAAACCGACCGCTTCGTCGCGATGGATTTGGTCGAGCCGGAAATCGACTATATCGGCCTCGCGCGCTCCTTGGGCGTCGCGGCCGAGCGCGCCGACACGGTCGCGGACGCGATCGACCTCTTGAAGAAGGGCCTCGCCAGCGGCGCGCCGCTCCTCATCGACGTGGCCTTGGACCGAAGCTTCAAGCCGGTATGAGCTTCGCGCCGATTTGTTCGAGGGCCGCGCGGCCCAGGAGGCCGAAGGGATTGGCGTAGGTCTCGCCGATCTCGAAGTGATTGTAATGCTGGCCGACGATCAGCTCGACCTTCTTGCCGGCGGCCTTGAGCGCCGCCGCGAAATCGCGCGCCTGGCGCTGGAATTCCGGGGTCTCGAGCGTGCCGTGGGCGACGATAACGGGCGTGGCAATCCGGTCGAGGTGGCGGATGGCGGAAAGCTCCTCCACCATCTCGTCGGTGAAGGCGACGTAGTTGCTTCGCGCCGAGAGCCGCACGGGGGCGAGATCGTACATGCCGCTGCACAGCACCGCGCCCTTGATGAAATTGTCGGGCGCGCCGAAATTGCGCCAATGCGCGATGAGCGCGCAACTCGCGAGGTGCGAGCCCGACGAATGGCCGCCGACATGGATGCGCGCCGGATCGCCGCCGATGCGCGCGGCGTTCTTCGCGACCCACGCGATGCCGCGCCGCACCTGCTCCGCCATCGGGAACAGGCTGCCGCCGGAATCCTGCACCAGCGCGAAATCCAGCACCACGAACGTCACGCCCGCGCGCACGAAGCATTCGGCGGCATAGCAATGGTCCTTGGCGGTGCCGTTCCGCCACGCGCCGCCGTGGACGAAGATGAAGATCGGCGCGTTGGGTTTCGCCGCGCGAAACACGTCGAGCCCCTCGATCGCGCTTGTCCCATAGGCGTAGCGTTCGGGTGCCCCGAGGCGCTGGCGCGCCGTCTCGCTGCCGGCGACGCGCCGCGCGCCGAGCTGGTCGCGATTGGGCGCATAGGCCGCCTGGTCATAGGCCGCGTCGAGCTCCGCCTGCGTGTAATTCAGAAAGACCTTTGGCTGAGCCGAAGCGTGCTGTTGCATCGCGAAACTCCATCGGGTTCACTGACGGCGGGATTCTAGCATGGAATTCGCGCTGTCAACGACGCAGAGGGAAGTCGAGGACGCGGTCGGGCGCATCTGCGCCCGCTTCGACGACGCCTATTGGCTGGGCCGCGACCGCGACGGCGTCTTTCCGCACGAGTTTCACGCGGCGATCGCCTCGGGCGGCTGGCTCGGCATCTGCATCCCGGAAGAGCATGGCGGCTCCGGCCTCGGCATTGCCGAGGCGGCGGTGATGATGCGCGCGATCGCGCAGTCGGGCGCCGCCATGGCGGGCGCGTCCTCGGTCCACATGAATATTTTCGGGCTCAACCCGGTCGTGCGCTTCGGCACGGATGCGCAGAAGCGCCGCATGCTGCCGCCGCTCGCGGCGGGCAAAGTCAAGGCGTGCTTCGCCGTCACCGAGCCCAATGCCGGGCTCGACACCGGCGCGATCGAGACCCGCGCGGAGAAGAAGGACGGGCGCTATGTGCTGAAGGGCGCCAAGGTCTGGACCTCGACCGCGCAGGTCGCCGACACGATGCTGATCCTCGCGCGCACGAGCCCGCGCGATGCGGGCAGGAAAGGCACCGACGGGCTTTCGCTGTTCTACACCGCGCTCGACCGCCGCTTCGTCGATGTGCGCGAGATCGACAAGATGGGGCGCAAGGCCGTCGATTCGAACAGCATGTTCATCGACGGGCTCGAAGTGCCGGAAGACGACCGCATCGGCGACGAAGGGCAGGGGTTCGAGATCCTGCTGCACGGCCTCAATCCCGAGCGCATCCTCGTAGCCGCCGAGGCGGTCGGGATCGGCCATGCCGCGCTTGCCCGCGCCGCCCAATATGCGAAGGAGCGCATCGTGTTCGGCCGGCCCATCGGCCAGAACCAGGGCGTGCAGCATCCGCTGGCCGAGCGTTGGATCGCGCTCGAGGCGGCATCGCTCATGGCCGCCAACGCCGCTTGGCGCTACGATCAAGGGCTTTCCTGCGGCGCCGAGGCGAATGCCGCGAAATTTCTGGCGTCCGAAGCCGCGATCAAATCCTGCGAGACGGCGATGGTGACGATGGGCGGCTATGGCTATGCCAAGGAATATCATGTCGAGCGTTTCCTGCGCGAGGCGATGATCACGCGGCTTGCGCCGGTGACGCCGCAGCTCATCCTCTGCCACATCGCCGAGCGCGTGCTGGGATTGCCGAAATCGTACTAGGAGTAAATTGATGCCATCGAACCTGCGCGTGCCGTTCCCGCCCGATCCCAATCCCAAGAAGCCGAAATTCACGCCGCCGCCCGGCACGACCGACACGCATTTCCACGTGATGGGCCCGCCCGAGGTTTTTCCCTTCGTCGCGAGCCGCCTCTACACGCCGCCGGCCGCGCCCATCGAGCATTGGCTGTCGATGGCGAAGGCGATCGGCGTCGAGCGCGGCGTCATGGTCATGCCGGCCGTGCACGGCTTCGACAACCGCGTGATGCACGACGCGCTCGCCAAGGCCGAAGGGCGGCTCCGCGGCATGGTGCGGGCCAATCCGGAATCCTCGGCATCCGACAACAAGACGCTCAACGGCCAGGGCGTGCGCGGCATCCGCTTCAACGCGCGCCCGACGCTCGAAGGTCATTACGACCGCGACGAGATGCTGCGCATCGTCTCGCGCATCCGCGATTTGCCGTGGTGCGCGTGCTTCCACATCGAGCCCGATATTCTGGTCAAGGAAGCGGAGGTGCTGCGCAAGCTCGACATGCCGGTCGTGATCGATCATTTCGGCCTGGTCGATCCCAAGAAGGGCGTCGATCAGCCGGCTTTTCGCGTGGTGCTCGATCTCCTGGGCGAGAAGCACGTGTGGATGAAGCTTGCCACGGCCGACCGCTTCCTCCATGCCGGCGCCGAGTTCGCCGACATCGTCAAGCTCGCGCGCGCCATCATCGCCAAGGCGCCCGACCGCACCATCTGGGGCACCGACTGGCCGCACGCCTATACCTACCAGGCAGGCCAGATGGTGAATGACGGAGACCTGATGAACATGATGATCGACTTCCCGCCCGATCCGGCATCGCGCAAGGCGATCCTGGTCGACAATCCCGCGCGCCTCTTCGGCTTCTGATCCATGGCGATACTTCTGGCACCCATCTCCGGCCCCGAAAGCGACTGGCGTTCGCTCTTGGCCGCCGCGCTGCCGGGCCGCGAGATCCGGTATTTCCCGGATGTGGGCGATCCCGCCGCGATCGATGTCGCGGCCGTGGCGCGCGTGCCGCGCGGGTTTTTGGCGAGCCTGCCGAACCTGCGCCTCATCTGTTCGCTCTTCGCCGGGCAGGAAGGCTTGCTCGCCGATCCGACGCTGCCCAGGTCGGTGCCGATCGTGCGCACCGGCGATCCGTCGGGCGACCGCATGATGGACGAGAACGCGCTCATGCACGTGCTGCGCCACCACCGCGGGCTGCCGGACTATGCGCTGGCGCAGCAGCGCCGCGAATGGCGTCGGCTGCGCGTGCTGCGCGCGGGCGAACGCTCGGTCGGCGTGATGGGCTTGGGCCCGATCGGTCTCGGCGTCGCCAAGTGCCTGCGCGACCATGGCTTCAAGGTCTCCGGCTGGGCGCGCACGAAGCGGGCGATCGACGGCGTTTCGGTCTATTGCGGACGCGGCGAGCTCGCGGAATTTCTCGGCCGCAGCGAGATCGTCGTCTGCCTCCTGCCCCTGACGCGCGAGACCGAGAACATCCTCGACCGCAGCGCCTTCGCTTCGATGCCGAAGGGCGGCGCGATCGTCAATCTCGCGCGCGGCCAGCATGTGGTGGAGGGGGATCTCGTAGCGGCCCTCGACGAGGGGCACCTGTCCGCGGCGACGCTCGATGTGTTCCGCGAGGAGCCGCTCCCCAAGGAGAGCCCGCTCTGGGCCCATCCGCGCATCACGGTGATGCCGCACGTCTCGCGCCGGCACGACCCGGCCGACATCGTCCCGCGCATCGCCGAGCACGTGCTCCGCCTCGAGCGCGGCGAGAAGCCGGCACAGCTCGTCGACCGGGACCTCGGCTATTAGAATCTGATCCGTTCGCGCGATGATTCGATCTGACTGAATCCGACCTTAGCGCCTAATCCCGCGCGTGGCCGTCGTTCGCCACGGGGATTGGCTTGCGCAGGGCGCGCCAGGCGCGCGCCACTTGGTTGTCGCACGCGACCTCGTCCTGCTGCTGATCCACGGCCTTCGCCAGTTCCTTTTTGGCGGGCCCGAGATTGGGCGATTTGCGGCTCATGGCATCGATGCGCGCCTGGAGCGTCGCAATGTCGGCGCGGCAATCGGCCATGGCCGGCGCAGCAACCGCCATAACGGCCAGAGTAAGAATCACGACGCGCAGCATCATGGCGCGGGATAACGCCGCCGCGCGCGCGAAGTTCCGCTAGGTCCTGTTTACAAACTTATTGACGCGGGAATCGCCTTCTGATTCAAGGATTCCTCTTGGAGAGGAGGGGTCGTTGAGTCGAGGCGATTTGAGCGAAGCGGAGTGGCGGCTGCTGAAAGACCTGTTGCCGGCCGAGCGCGGCCGGAATAGCCGGCCTGCGCATGACAACCGGACCATTGTGAACGGCATATTGTGGCGCCTGCGCACGGGCGCGCCGTGGCGCGATGTTCCCGAGAAGTACGGCAAATGGATCACCGTGTACCAACGCTTTCGACGCTGGAGCCAGGCCGGCGTCTGGGAGGCGGTCGCCTCCAGGCTGGCCCGGGCGATGGCGGACAACTCCCGCCACAGCATCGACTCGACGACGGTCCGAGGCCACGTCTCGGCAGCCGGCGCAAAAGGGGGACTCGCGAACAGGCTTTTGGCCGCTCGCGGGGCGGGTTCACCTGTAAAGTTCATTGTCTCAGTGATGCCCACGGCATCCCGCTCGTCTTTCATCTCACCGGCGGCGAAGCGGCGGACTGCACGGCCTTCGAAACCGTGACCGCGCGCGCTCCGGCGCGCCCGGCTCATCTGCTCGCCGACAAGGGTTACGACACCGATCCCATCCGCGCTGCGCTCCACCGACGCGGCATCCGCGCCGTTATCCCGCCGCGGTCCCATCGCATCTACGCAATCCGCTGGAACCAACGCATCTACCGCGAGCGCAACCGCATCGAGCGAATGATCGGCCATCTCAAGGTGAACCGCGCCATCGCCACCCGATATGACAAGCTCGCGCGCTCCTTCCTCGATACCCTTCATCTCGCTACCATCCGCAGATGCCTACGTCTCGCTACTTTGTAAACAGGACCTAGACCGCGAGCACGATCTTGCCGCGGACTCCGGTCCGGCTCATCTCGTAGGCCTCGCCCGCCTGCGACAGCTGCAGCACGCGCGCGACCGGGGGCTTGATCTTGCCCTGGTCAACGAGCGCGGCAAGCCGCTCGAACAGCGGGCGCTTGCCGCGAATGTCGGCGCGGGTGACGGTGATGCCCGCGCGCGGCTCGCCCGGCGGCAATGGCGCCGCCGAGATATAGACGAGCCGCCCGCCCGGCCGCAGCACCGCTTGCGAGCGCCGATGCACCTCGCCGCCCACCGTGTCGAACACGAGATCGAGGTCCGCGACGCGCGTTGAAAAATCCTCGGCGCCGTAATCGATCGCGAGATCGGCGCCCAATTCCCGCACGCGGCCGAGATTGGCGCTTCCCGCCGTCGCCGCGACCCAGGCACCCAGCGCCTTCGCGAACTGCACGCCGATGGCGCCCACGGCGCCCGCGCCGCCATGGATCAGCACGCGCTCGCCGCTCTTGAGCTTGCCGGTGTCGTCGAGCGCGATCATCGCCGTCGCCGCGGCCAGCGGCAGGGATGCCGCCGCTATGTGATCTATGCTGCGCGGCTTTTTGGCGACAAGCTCCTGACTCGTCGCGACGATCTCGCCATGCCCTCCGCCGCGCATGCCGTCCACCACGCCGTAAACCTCGTCGCCGACCGCGAAATCGCGCACGTTGGCGCCCTTTCCGGTCACGATGCCGGAGAAATCGCGGCCCAGCACGTAGGGGAATTTGAGCGCGAGATTGGCTTTGAGATAGCCCTCGCGCATCTTCCAGTCGATCGGATTGACGCTTGCCGCCTTGACCGCGACGAGCACGTCGTCCGGTCCCGCCACAGGCGCCGGCAGCTCGCCGAACCGCACCACGCCGGCGCCGCCGTAAGCTTCGATGTAATTCGCCTTCATGCTTCCTCCGTTATCGCGGCGCGTAGCTCGCATCGATGATGGCGCCGGCATCGACGCCGGCATCGACCATGTTCAGGGATTTCCAGGTCGCGATCTGCACCGCGATATTGTCCGCGTCGAGCCGCCCGTCGCGTTCGATGAAGCCAAGCCCGTCGCGGATCTCCTCGTCCGAGGTTTGCGTGAATTGCGCGACGATCGCGACGAGCGCGGCGGCCTCGCCCGGATTGCTCTTGCGCTGGAACGCGTCGTCATAGGCGGCCGTCGCGCGGCGATAGGCTTTGAGGAAACGCTCGACCATATCGCGCCGGCCGGCCGCGGCGGCGGACGAGGTGAAGAGCGCGGAAAGCTGCCACGGCGTCTCGTCGCCGACGTAGCCGATGATGTGCGCATCGCCGTGCGCCGCAAGGGGCGCCGCCGCGACCGAGGTCAGGAGCGCCGCATCGATCGTCCCGCCTTTCAGCGAGGAAACGATGTTGCCGAACGATTGCAGCGGCACGAGCTTCATCGAATCCGGCGGAAACCGGTATTTCGCCGCAAGTGTGATGAGGTCGTAATAGAACGGCCCGCCGAAGGTGGTGATGCCGACCGTCCTGCCGGCAAGCAGCTTGGGCGCGGTCAGCCCGTCCGCGAAGGCACGGTTCGAAGCGACATAGGGCGTCAGATGCGCGCCCGGCACTTCCTTGCCGCCGCCGGCGATGAGCTTCAGTTCGTTCTTGCCGGCGAGGTTGTAGAATCCGGCGCTGAGGCCGGTGATGCCGATATCGGCATCGCGCGAGACGACCGCGATCGCGACCGGCAGCGCCGCCGGGAAATAGGCGAACTTCACCTCGAGCCCTTCTGCTGCGAAGAACCCCTTGCCCGCGGCGATGAAGACCGGCGCCGACGCGGTCGAGCGTGCGCACGAGACGGTGATGGTCTCGGCGCCGGCCGTGTGCGTCGCGGCAAGGGCGGCGAGGAGAACGGCGCAGGTGCGCAGGTGCATGGTGGCAACGCTAACAGACGCTGCGCCTCGTGCCAACGCTTCGCGCTTGTCCCCGTCATCCGCGAGTGGTCTCCTGGGGGATCGAGGCGAAGGGATGACGTGATGGCGCAACACGGCATCGGCGAGAGCGTGCGGCGCGTCGAGGACGCGCGGTTCCTCATGGGCGAGGGACGCTATGTCGCGGATATCGCGCTGCCGCGCATGGCGCATGGCGTGCTCGTGCTGTCGCCGCACGCGCACGCGCGCATCGCTTCAATCGACGCGGCGGAGGCGCGGAATGCGCCCGGCGTGCTCGCCGTGCTCACCGGCGCCGATGCCGTGGCCGATCGGCTGGGCGGGCTTGCCGCCTTCACGCTCCCGGAACACGCGGGCGGGCCCAAATCCCATGCGACGCGCTGGATGCCGCTCGCGGCCGGGCACGTGCGCTTCGTCGGCGAGCGCGTCGCCTTCGTCGTCGCCGAGACGCCGGATGCGGCGCGCGATGCGGCGGAACTGATCCTTATCGACTACGAGCCTCTTGCCGCCGTCGCCGATCTCGAGGACGCGGCAGCGCCGGGCGCGCCGCTCGTATGGCCGGATTGCCCCGGCAATCTCTGCTTTGCGATGCCGACCGGAGACCGCGCCGCGACCGAGGCGGCATTCGCGAAGGCGGCGCATGTCGTGGAACTGCGCCTCAAGAGCCAGCGCCTCGCGCCCAACCCGCTCGAGACGCGCGCGGCAGTGGGCGAGCATCGCGCGGCGGACGCGGCCTATACGCTCCACACCACGTCGCAGAACCCGCACGGCGTGCGCACCATGCTGGCCCGCATGGTGTTCGGCATCGAGGAAACCAGGCTGCGCGTGATCTCGCCCGATGTCGGCGGCGGGTTCGGCATGAAGGCCAACGCCTATCCCGAGGATGCGCTCGTGCTGTGGGCGTCGCGCCGCGTCGGCCGGCCGGTCAAATGGGTGGCGACGCGCAGCGAAAGCCTGGCGACCGACAATCACGGCCGCGATCACGTGGCGTATGCCGCGTTGGCGCTCGACCGCGACGGCAATATTCTCGCGCTCAGGGCGATCATGCTGCATGCGCTTGGGGCCTATCTGCAATCGGCCGCGGCCTCGCCGGTGATGACCGCAGCGCGCATGATGCCGAGCGTCTATCGCATGCCCGCCCTTTTTCTCGAATCGAAGGCGGTCTTCACCCACGCGGCGCCGGTCGGGGTCTATCGCGGCGCCGGCCGGCCCGAGGCGAACTATGTGCTCGAGCGCCTGCTCGATCGCGCCGCCGCGCTGATCGGGATCGATCCCGTTGAGCTCCGCCGCCGCAATCTCATCGCGCCCGGCGCGATGCCGCATCGCACCGTCACGGGCTCGGTGTATGACAGCGGCGATTTTCCGCGCGTTCTGGAGAAATGCCTGGCGCTCGCCGACTGGCCGGGATTCTCGGCGCGTCGCCGGAATTCGCAGGCGCTCGGCATGATGCGCGGGCGCGGCCTCGCCTGCTATATCGAGCGCGGCGGCGTCACCAATGACCGGATGGAGTTGCGCTTCGATCCGAGCGGCGGCGTCACCATCCTCGCCGGTACGCATTCGCACGGCCAGGGCCACGCCACGACCTATGCGCAGATGGTGGCGGACTGGCTCGGCCTGCCGTTCGAGACGATCCGCTTCATCCAGGGCGATACCGACGCGGTGCCGTTCGGCCGCGGCACATATGCCGCGCGCAGCTCGCTCGTCGGCGGCTCGGCCCTGAAGCTCGCTGCCGACGCCATCGTCGAGAAGGCCCGAAAACTCGCCGCTTTCCTGATGGAGGCCGCGCCCGAGGATGTGCATTTCCGGGACGGCGTCTTCGCCATCGCCGGCACCGATCGCGCCATGCCGCTTGCCGAGGTGGCGCGCGCAGCCTATCGCCCGGCCGGATTGCCGCCGCAATTCCTCGGTCTCGAGGCGAGCGGCTCGTGGGCGGCGGACCCGCCCAACTATCCGAATGGCTGCCACGTCGCCGAAATCGAGATCGATCCCGAGACGGGCCGCGTCGCGCTCGACCGCTATGCGGTGGTGGACGAGCTCGGCCGCGTCGTCAACCCGATGATCTGCGCGGGCCAGGTGCACGGCGCGCTGGCGCAGGGCATCGGCCAGGCGCTGTGCGAGGAGGTGGCGTACGACCGCGCAAGCGGCCAGCTCCTCTCCGGCAGTTTCATGGACTACGCGATGCCGCGCGCCGGCGATCTGCCGAATTTTTCCGTCTCGTTCGAGGAGATCCCCGCGACGACCAACCCGATCGGCATCAAGGGCGTCGGCGAGACCGGCACGGTCGCGGCGCCCGCCGCAATCGTCAACGCCATCATCGACGCGCTGCGCCCGTTCGGCGTCGCCGACATCGAGACGCCCGCCACGCCCGAGCGCGTCTGGCGCGCGATCGGGGCTGCGCGCGGCGCCTAGCGCTCGGCCGCTTGCGCCTCTTCGACGAGGCCGAAGACGCGCTGCGGCGCCTCGAGGCCGCGGATCGCGAAGCGGCCGACCGGGACGAGGGCAGGGCAGCGCGCGGCGAAATCGGCCGAGGCGAGGAGCGTGCGGCCAAGCTCGCCCGCGAGCTTTTCGATCCGCGCGGCGAGATTGACCGCGGGCCCGATGCAGGTGAAATCGAGCCGGTCCGGCCCGCCGATATTGCCGTAGAGCAGCTCGCCGATATGAAGGGCCAGGCCGAAGCGCACGCGCTCCACGCCCGCGATCGCGTGCGAGGATTCGAGCGCGGCGATTTCCTCGCGCGCGGCCCGCGCGGCCTCGAGCGCCGCGCCGCACGCGGCGGCTCCGTCCGCGTCGCCGTCGGCCACCGGAAAGATCGCGAGGAGGCCATCGCCGATGAATTTCAGCACCTCGCCGCCCATCCGCGCGATCGCCGGCACCTGCGCCTCGAAGAAACGGTTGAGGAGATGGGTCAGGCTCGCGGGATCGAGCCGGTCGGCGAGCGCGGTGAAGCCGCGCATGTCGGAAAGCCAGATCGCCGCGTGGATCGTCTCGGTGTCGCCGCGCCGGATCTGACCGCGCAGGATGCGCTCGCCGGCATGGGCGCCGACATAGGTGTCGAGCAGGTTTCGCGCCGTGCGGCGGAGCGCATAGATTTCGGCAAGCCGCGCGAGCGGCGGCTCGACGCGGGCGAGCGCCGCCACGCCGGCGTCCGTGAAGCCGCCGGCCGCGCGCGTCGTCCAGGTGACGGCGTGGGTCTCGCCATTGGTGAAGCTGAGCGGCGCCGCGATGTAGTCGGTGACGCCGTCCGCCGCGAAATCGCGCAGGACGGCGAAATCCATCGGGCAATCGGGCACGCAAATCCGCCGGCGCAGCGTCTCGCCGGTCGCAAAGACGCGCGCGACGGGGCTTGCGAGAAATTCCTCCGCCTGCATGATCGCGAACGGCGCCTCGCCCGTCTCGACCGGTTTCCCGGGCTGCCAGGTGAAGCGCCGTCCCATGATGTTCGGATGAAGCGTGCGCACGAACACCGAGACGCGCCACAGGGGCACGCCGCACGCCTCGATCCGGCTGCACAATTGCTCGAGAATGTCCTCGGCGCGCGCGGCGCCAGGCGCGCCGAGGACGAGCCAGTTGACGACGCTCTCGATGCTGCCCGTCATCCGCGCGGCGGCGGGGGCGGCGGCATCGTGTCGATGAAGCTCTTGCGCGCGCGGATCGCCTCGCCGGAGCGCTTGATGTTTTTCGTCGTCGCCAGCATCGCCTCGCCCTCGGGCGTGCGGAAGAAATAGAACAGGATCGGACACAGCAGCAAGTCGGCGAGCGAGATGTTGGCGCCGAGGAGGTACGGGCCTTCGGCGACCGCGTCGTCGAGCAGCGCGATCTGCTTCTTCGCGTCCTCCGCGGCCTTGTCGATGATGGCGCGGTCGGGCTTGCCGTCGGGGCCGCTGGGGAAGACATATTGCACGACGATGCGCCGCACCATCGCCGGATCGAAATAGCAGTTGATGGCGCTGATCCACTGTTCCATGCGCGCGCGGCCCTTGGGATCGGCGGGGCTGAGGCGCGGGCCGTCGAATGCGTCATCGACATAGCGCATGATCGCGCTCGTCTCGTAGAGCGTGAAGTCGCCATGCCGCATCGCCGGCACCTTGCCCCAGGGATGCAGCTTCTTGATGGCGTCGCCTTGCGGCGGCACCGGTTCGAGCGTGTAGGGCACGCCTTTCTCGATCAAGGCCATGCGCGCGCTGCGCACGTAGGTGCTTTGCGGAATGCCGTAAAGAATGAGGTCGGCCATCATGCCCTCCCGGGTTGGAAATACTGCGCCAGCTTGTCGAAGCAGCCGTCCCAGCCATGCGCGTGGCTGTCGCGGGACTCCTTGGATTCGAGTTTTTCGTGCCGGAGCGTGAGCTCGGTGCGCGATCCGACGGCGCGCAGCGTCACGGTGACGATGCTCTCGTGGCCGAGCTTGTGCGTCGCCATGTCCTCTTCCCATGCCCAGGTGAACACGAGGCGCGACGGCGGCACGATCTCGCGATAAACGCCGCGCACGACGTTCATGCCGCTGGGGTTTGGCGTGCCGTGAAAGACCAGGCGATAGGCGCCGCCGACGCGCGCATCGAGCGCAGTCACTTCGGCGTGGATCGTGCCGGGCCCCATCCAGCGCGACAGCTGCTTCGGGTCGGTCCACGCCGCGAACACGGCCTCGCGCGGCGCATCGAGCGTGCGCGTGATGGCGAGCGCGGTGCTATCGCCCGCTGCGCTTCGGTCGTCGAGACTTGCCATGACTCGCTCCTTTCGCGGTGTCGAGATGCGCTGCGAGCCGGTCGAGGCTCGCGGTCCAGAATTCGCGGTAGAAGGCGATCCATCGCGCCGCGTCGTCGAGCGGGCGCGGCGTCAGGCGGCAGCGCCGCGTCTGGCCTTCGCGCCGCCGCTCGATCAATGACGCGCGCTCGAGCACCTTGAGATGACGCGAGATCGCCGGCAGCGAGATGTCGAACGGATGCGCCAGCTCCGTCACCGTCGCCTCGCCGTCGGCCAGGCGCGCCAGAATTGCGCGCCGCGTCGGATCGGCAAGGGCCGCGAAGGTGTGGTCGAGGTCGGGCATGTTATTTAACAGAAAGGTTAAATATGGCGGGCAGCGGAGTCAACGGGAAAAATGAAAAGTCCTCATCCTGGGCGAAGCCGCGAAGGGGCGTGGTCGAAGGACGCGCTTACTCCGCCGCTTTCGCCTCGGGCGGAAGGGAAGCGGCGAAGGCGCGGTCGAGGGCGTTGCCGTCGGGATCGGCGAGCGCCGCCTCGCGCAGCGCCCGGATGCGCGCCGCCGCGGCGCGCTCGGGATGGGCCAGCGCCGGCGCCACGGCGTCGGCAAGAATGCGGCGGTAATTGGCGCGGCCGTGGCGATAGGTGTCGCCATAGCCTTTGAGGAGCCGTGCGCAGAGCGCGATCTCCTGCGCCAGCTCGGGCGCCAGGGGTGCTGCGCGCGCGATCGCGTCGAGCCATTCCTCGATCGCGCGGTTCTCCTCGACGAAGCGGTGGCTCGCGCGCCGGAAGCGACGCATTTTCGCCAGCGCCCACAATCGCGCGAACCCGCAGATGCTCGTGCTTTGGAGGCGCATCGGCACGTGCAGCCGGTCGCGCAAGCCTCTGCGTTCGGCCCAGGCTTCGAGCGCACGGCCAAGCCGCGCCGGCAGCACCGCGCTCATCTCGTCGATGCCGGGCTTCAGGAACTCGGTGATGCGCACGGGTTCGCCGGGCCGCGCGCGGATCTCGCTCAGCACCTTGGCGAAGCGCTCGGGCCGCGTCTTGAGGTCGGCGACGCGGATCACGTCCTCGTAGCTCATCCACAGCGCGAGATGGCGCGCGACCTCGGCGGTCAGCGCGCCGTCGCGGTCAAGCGCCGCGATGCGCCGCACGCGCTCGTAATAAAGCCGCGCATAGTCCGTGTCCTGGTAGTCGGACGTGCGGCGCAATCCCTCCTCGACGATCGCCACCGCGGATGCGGGAAAATCGCGCCGCACCGTGCCGATGAGCGCGTCCGCGCCGCCGGCGAGCGGGCGCGGGGCGCGGTCGTCGCGCGGCTGAAGTTCCGGCGGCACGCCCCTTTCGCCAAGCTCGAACCCCTTGGCGAAGGCGGCGAGATTGGCCTCGACCGCGATGCCGCCCTCGCGGATGGCATCCTCGAAGTTCTGCCGCGCGAGCGGCAGGGTGCCGGACGCGGCGGCGATGCCGAGCAGCACCGCGTTCAGCGAAAGCTCGCGCGCCGCCCGATCCTGCGTCAGGTCGAACAGGATCGGGCGGCGCGCCAGCGTCCGCGCGGCCTCGAGGATGCGGCTCGTGTCGAAACGGCCGTCCGCCATCGCCTGTTTTTCCGCCACGGCATAGATGCGGTGCGTCGCGGCGGCGAGCGTGGTGCGGTCGGGCGTGACATATCCCCCTTCGAGCGCACGGCCCGCCTCGATCACCTCGGACGCGAGCATCACATCGATCCCGCCGGGGCTCGGATAAAGCCCGAAGAGCGGCCGCCGGCCGCCGAGCGCCGCGTAGGTCTCCGGAAAAATCTCGACATAGTATGTCGTGGCGCCGGTGCGCTGTGCCACGCCCGGGATCGACGTCGCCTGCACCGGCAGGTTCGCCTGCATCGCGGATGCGACGATCCAGTCGGTCAGCACGCCGCCGCCTTCGCCGCCCAGGGCGGCGATCAGCACCGTGACCGGCCGCGCACTCATTCGGCCGCCGCCGCCGCCGCCGCGGGCGCCGCGCGCGCTTGCAGCCGCGCGATCACCGCGCTGCGCAGCGCTGCGAGCCAGCGGTCCCACGGGCGCGGGTTCTGCACGATGTCGGCGCGGTAGAAGGACGGGCACAGCACCGCCGCGTCCGCCACCTCGCCGCAGACGCCGCAGCCGACGCAGTCGTTGTTGACGTGCGCCACCGGGTCGAGGCGCAGCGGATCGGGATTGGGCTTCACCGTCAGTGACGGGCAGCCCGAAAGCCGGATGCAGGAATGGTCGCCCGTGCAGGTCGCCTCGTCGACGCCGAAGCGCGTGCGCACGACGCGCTCGCCCGCCTGCACCGCCTTGCGCAGCAGCGGGCGGATGCGGCGCTGGCGCGCGAGCTGGCATTCGCCATTCGCCACGATCACCTTGAGCCCGCGCACGGGCGACGCAAGCGCTTCCTTGAGGCGCCGCGCCATCAGGCCGACGCTGTAGCTCCTGATCGAGCGCACCCACGAGATGCCCATGTTGGCGAGCGCGTGCTCGATCGTGGCAGTGGCGGTGCGCTGCCCGCCTGCCGTGGTGGACGGGAGATATTGCTGCCCCGTGGCCGAGCTGTAGCCGTTGTTCATGATGACGAGCACGCCGTCCTGGCCGCTGAAGGCGGCGCCGCTGACGCCGGTGCTGAGCCCGTTATGCCAGAACCCGCCATCGCCCATGATGCTGATGACGCGTTTCTCGAACGCCGGCGCGACACCCGCCGCGCTCGACAGGCCGAGCCCATAGCCCAGCACCGAATTGCCGATGTTGAACGGCGGCAAGGTCGAGAAAGTGTGGCAGCCGATATCGGCCGCGACATGGATCTTGCCCACGTCGCGCTCGACCAGCTTGATCGCGGAAAAGACCGGCCGCTCGGGACAGCCGGTGCAGAATCCGGGCGGGCGCTTGGGCACCGGCGCGCCGATGAGTTTCTGGGCCTGCCGCTTCCACGCTTCGAGCTGGGCGAGGCGCTGGCCTATGGCGGCGAGATCGACGCCTTTGGGCACCGCGCCTTCGAGGAAGCGGCCGACGCCCTGCAGCATCACTTCGGCGGTGTATTCGCCTGCCATCGGCAGCACCGATTTGCCGACCACGGTTGTGTTGAGGTCCGCCTTGCGCAGGAGTGCGTTCAGCGCCTGCTCGAGATAGTCGGGATGGCCTTCCTCGACCATCAGCACCGCGCGTTTCCCCGCGCAGAATGCAGTGATCTCGTCGGGCACGAGCGGATAGGTCACGTTGAGGCAGAGGATCGGCACCTGGCTTTCGCCGAACGCATCGGCAAGGCCCAGCTCGGCCAATGCACGCAGCACCGTGTTGTAGATGCCGCCCTGGCAGACGATGCCGATCTCGCCGATTGTCCCGGGGAACAGCTCGTTGAGTTTCCGCCGCCGGATGAAGTCGATCGCGGCGGGAAAGCGGTTCGCGATCTTGTCCTTCTCCTGCGCGTATGTGGCGGGCGGCAGGCAGATGCGTCCGGCATCGAAATCGGGCTCGGCGAGCTTGTGGTTCTTGCCGACCGCGGGCGCGACATTGTCCTTGGTCGCAAAGCGCCCGTGCACGTGGCAGGCGCGGATGCGGAACTCCATGATGACCGGCGCGCGCGAGGCTTCGGAGAGGTCATACGCCTCGGCGATGAGATCGACGAAGCGCGTGTGGTCGGGCCGCGGGTCCATGAGCCACATCGACGATTTCATGGCGAAGGCGTGCGTGCGCTCCTGGATGATGGAGGCGCCCTCGCCGTAATCCTCGCCGACGATGATGACGGCGCCGCCCTTGACGCCCGCCGAGGCGAGGTTCGAGAGCGCGTCCGAGGCGACGTTGGTTCCGACCGTCGATTTCCACACGGCCGCGCCGCGCATCGGATAGTTGATCGAGGCGGCGAGCATCGAGGCGGCGCCGGCCTCGTTGGCGGCCGGCGCGAAATGGACGCCGAGTTCGTCCAGAAGCGGCTTCGCGTCGCTCAGCACGTCCATCAAATGCGACACCGGCGCGCCCTGATAGCCCGTGATATAGCTCACGCCGGCCTGGAGCAGGCCCTTGGTGATGGCGAGGATGCCTTCGCCCTCGAACACATCGCCGGCGCCTTTGCGCAGCAGCGCCACTTCCTTGGTGAAGGACCGTTCCATATGCGCCCTCTCGATCGGCTATATATTAGCGGATCGGAGCGCGGGCACCCATGGCGAATCTGGCTGAGGCGAAGCGGCGGCTTCTCGAGATCATCAAGGCGAAGTCGCTCTTGATGGGGACCTTCAAGCTCGCCTCGGGTGGCGAGAGCAACTACTACCTCGACCTGAAGCCGACCATGTTCGATCCCGAGGGCGCCGCACTTCTGGCCGAGATCGTGTTCGCCATGATCGCGGACGAGCCCGGCCTCGAGGGGATCGGCGGGCTCGAGCTGGGCGCGGTGCCGATCGTGGTTGCGGTCGCGGCCAAGAGCTGGCCCTCGCACCCCATTCGCGGCTTCGTCGTGCGCAAAGAGAAGAAGGGCCACGGCACCGACCAGAAGATCGACGGCAACTACCGGCCCAACGCGCCCGTCATTCTGATGGAGGACGTGACGACCAAGGGTGGCTCGGTGATGCAGGCCGTGAACGCCGTACGCGCCCAGGGCGGCACGGTGCGAAAAATCATCACCATCGTTGACCGTCTCGAAGGCGCCAGCGAGAATTTGGCGCGCGAGGGCCTGACCCTCGTGCCGATCTTCACGACCAAGGATTTGCTGGATTAGTTTCATTGGCCGCGTCCGGCGCGAGCTTCGTCTTGCCCGCGCGCGCGAATTACTGCATCGTGACACGCATGCGCCCGCCGCCAAAACAGCCGGACGATGCGATGCGCGGCGCGCACGATATCGCAGCTCCAACCGATCCGATCGTCGTGCAAATCCATCGCTACTGGGACGAAAAGCGCGGCACGCGCCGCATGCCGAACCGAACCGACATCGACCCGGCCGAATTGGGCCGTCTCGTGGTCAACGTCATGCTCTACGAGGTGTTGGAGCCGGGAAAGCTCTATCGCATCCGGCTCGTCGGCGGCGCGATCGTCGATTTCTACGGCGTGAACACGACCGGGGAACTCGCCGGCACCTACATGCCGCCCGCGGCGGCGGCGCAGATGAGCGAAATTCTCAACAGCATCGTGGCGAACCGGGCGCCGCGCTTTCGCGCCGGTTTCGCCCATTGGCACAAGGACAGGTCCTACCGCAAGTTCGAAGCCTGCTTCCTGCCGCTTTCGCCCGATGACGACCGGGTGGACAAGATTCTGGCCGGGATCGCCTTCGACACTCTCTAGCGGGGCAGGACCGCCGTCGCCTCGATCTCGACAAGCGCGCGGGGATCGACGAGGCGCCTTACTTCGACCGCGGTCATCGCCGGGAAATGCCGGCCCATGACGGCGCGATAGGCCGCGCCAATCTCGCCGAGCCTGGCGCTGTAGTCGGCAAGATCGGTCATGTACCAGGTGAGGCGCACGACATGCTCGGGCCTGGCGCCCGCCGCCTCGAGCACGTCCGCGATGTTTTGCAGCGCCTGCTTCGCCTGTGCCGGAAGCCCGGCGGGGAAATTGCCGTCGATGGTGCTGCCCCATTGCCCCGCGACATAGACGACGCGCCCTTCGGCCGCGACGGCGTGGGCAAAGCCCTTGGCCGGGGGCCAGCCTTCGGGATGGATGAGGGAGATCATGGCGAATCCGCTCCGCTTTCGCTCCACCCTAAAGAACCCGGCCGGGCCCCGCTAGCGTTAGTGGAGCGTGACAAGGAGAACTGCAACCTCGTCGCGCGCGAGCCGGATCGGGCTCGACTGGGTCAATTTCTTCATGGCCGATGTCCAGTCCGGCTTCGGCTCGTTCGTCGCCTTCTATCTCGCCCTGCTCGGCTGGTCGGATTCCGGGATCGGCCTCGCCCTCGCCGTCGGCGGGATCGCTGGCGTGCTGAGCCAGATCCCGGGCGGCGCGCTCGCCGACGCGAGCGCTGGGAAGCGGCTCCTCGTCGCCTGTGGCGCCGCCATGATCGCCGCCGCCGCGATCATTCTCGCCTTCTTCCCGAGTTTCATTCCGGTGCTGGTGGCAGAGACCTTGAACGGCGGCTCGGCCGGGCTGATCGGGCCGGCCATCGCCGCGATCAGTCTCGGGCTCGTCGGCCGGCGCGGCCTCTCGGGCCGGATCGGCCGCAACAACAGTTTCCAGGCGGCGGGCGTCGCCCTCACCGCCGCGGCGATGGGGATCGCCGGACGATATCTGGACCCAAGCGCGATCTTCCTCGCGGCCGCCGCGCTCACGATCCCGGTGCTCATCGCCCTGCGCTTCATCAACAGCGACGACATCGACTATGCCCGCGCCCGTAATGCTGCCGATCGTGCGCGCCCGCGCGACAGCGAGCGCATCCGCCGCATCTGCAAGAATCCCGACCTCATCGCCTTCACCGCATGCGCCGTCATCTTCCGCTTCGCCGATGCCTCGATGCTGCCGCTCGCGAGCGAGAACGTGGCGGCGGTGAAGGACAGCTCGGCCGTGCTCTACATGGCGGGAATGGTCGTGGCGCCGAATGTCGTCGTGGCGGTGCTTGCGCCGCTCGTCGGCCGGCTCTCCGAACGGTGGGGCCGGAAGCCGCTTTTCCTCGCCGGGCTCGCGCTCGAGGCCGTGCGCGGCGTGCTGTTCTCGGTGACCGCCAGTGCCCCCGCGCTCGTCGCCGTCCAGCTCCTCGACGGCGTAAGCGGCTCCGCCATCACGGTGTTGACGACCATCATCGTTGCCGACCTCACCGCCGGCACCGGGCGCTTCAACTTGGCCCTCGGCATCATCGGCCTGTTGGCCGGCCTCGCCGCCTCGCTCAGCACCGTCGCGACCGGTTACATCGTCGAATTCGCGGGCCACGCCACCGGCTTCGCCACGATCACCGTCGCTGCGGCGCTTGCCGCGCTCGCCGCCGGGCTTTTCCTGCCGGAAACGCGGCCGCACGAGTATGCCGAGTGAGCGTCATATGACGATCGCCATGTCGGCCGCTTCCTGGCCCTTGCGGCGTTCCAGTTGCTTCTTGCCGTCGAGATATTGCTGCGGCCACGGCGCGTCGTAGCCGAGTGCCACGGCGGCGTGGAGCGCGAAACTGGGATCGGCGAGGTGCGGCCGCGCCAACGCGCACAGATCGGCGCGCCCGCCGGCGATGATCGAATTGACGTGGTCCGGCTCGAAGATGTTGCCGACCGCCATGGTGGATATTCCGACCTCGTTGCGGATGCGGTCCGAGAACGGCGTCTGGAACATGCGCCCGTAAATGGGCCGCGCCTTCTGCGAGGTGAGGCCCGACGACACGTCGATGAGATCGGCGCCCGCCGCCTTGAAGGCGCGTGCGATCGCAACGGCGTCAGTGGGCGTGATGCCGCCATCGACCCAGTCGGTGGCCGAGATGCGCACCGACATGGGCCGGTCCTCGGGCCAGGCGGTGCGCATCGCGCGGAACACTTCGAGCGGAAAGCGCAGGCGGTTGTCGAGGCTGCCGCCATACTCGTCGTCACGCTTGTTGGTCAGCGGCGTGATGAAGGACGACAGGAGATAGCCGTGCGCGGCATGAAGCTCGATCATGTCGAAACCGGCGCGGGCGCCGCGCCGCGCCGCTTCGGCAAAGGCGTCGCGCACCTTGTCCATGTCGGCGCGCGAGGCTTCCTGCGGCACCTGGTTCTGCGGGCTCCACGGCACCGGCGAGGGGCCGAGGATGGGCCACGCGTCCCCCGCATCGAGCGGCGCGTCATAGCCCTCCCATCCGACTTTTGTCGCGCCCTTGGGGCCGCTGTGGCCAAGCTGCAGCGCGATCTTGGCCCGCGTGCGCTCGTGGACGAAGCGGACGATGCGGGCATAGGCCGCTTCCTGCGCATCGTTCCACAGGCCGCAGCAGCCGGGCGAGATGCGGCCCTCGGGAAGAACGCAGCTCATCTCGGTGAACACCAGTCCCGCGCCGCCCAAGGCGCGCGCGCCGAGATGGACGAGATGGAAATCGTTCGGCACTCCTTCCTTGGCGCTGTACATCGCCATCGGCGAGCACACGATGCGGTTCTCGAGCGTCATACCTTTGAGGCGGAACGGCAGGAACATCGGCGGCACCGGGTGCTCCGCCGTCTTGCCCGTGGTGCGCTCGCCGAGCCAGCGCTCGACGCGCTCGAGATAGGATTTGTCGCGCTGGCGCAGATTCTCGTGGCTGACGCGCTGGCTCCGCGTCAGCAGCGAATAGGCGAACTGGCGCGGCGGAAAGCGGGCATAGCGCGCGACGTTCTCGAACCATTCGGTCGAATTGCGCGCCGCCGACTGCAGACGCAGCACCTCGACCCGCCGCTCGGTCTCGTAGGCCGGGAGCGCCTGGGCAAGCGTTTCGTGCCGCGCGATGGCGCGTGCGAGCGCGATCGCATCCTCGAGCGCGAGCTTCGTGCCCGAGCCGATGGAGAAATGCGCCGAATGCGCCGCGTCGCCCATCAGCACGAGATTTCCGCGCACCCAGTTCTTGTTGGCGACGCGCGGGAACGTCACCCAGTCGGAGCCGCCGCCGGGCCGCGTCTGCGCCATCAGGCCCTTGCCATCGAGCCACGGCGCGAAGAGCCGCCGGCAGAAATCGAGGGTTGCCGCCCGATCGGCGCGGTCGAGGCCCGCGGCGCGCCAGCTTTCCTCGCGCGTCTCGACGATGAAGGTCGAGGTATCGGCGTTGAAGCGATAGGCGTGCGCCTGGAACCAGCCCCATTCGGTCGCGACGAACACGAAGGTGAAGGCCTCGAACACGCGATGCGTGCCGAGCCACACGAATTTGTTGCGGCGCCAGTCGATCTCGGGCTGGAAATGCTCGGCGTAAGCCGCGCGGATGCGGCTGTTGATGCCGTCCGATGCGACGATGAGATCGGCATCGGCGAATTGCGCGATGTCGGCGACCTCCTGCTCGAACGCGAGCTCGACGCCCAACTCCTGCGCGCGCTCCTGCAATATCGCCAGAAGCTGGCGCCGCTCGATGCCGCAGAAGCCGTGGCCGTGCGAGGTGACGACGTTGCCCTTGAAGTGGATCTCGATGTCGTCCCAATGCGCGAATTTGTCGATGATGCGCTTCTGCGTCGCCTCGTCGCCGTCGCGCATGTTCTCGAGCGTCTGGTCCGAGAACACGACGCCCCAACCGAACGTGTCGCCGGCACGGTTGCGCTCATAGACCGTGACGCTGTTTGACGGGTCCGCCTTCTTCATCAGAATGGCGAAATAGAGCCCCGCCGGCCCGCCGCCGATGCACACGATTTTCATGCGGCCATCTTACGAAAAGATGCGCGGCGCTTCTATAATGCAGCCCCGTCATCCTGTGGAGCGCGCCATGGCAAGTCTCGTCGGAGTGTTCGCGGCAAGCCACGGGCCGCTCATCGCGCGCGACTGGGACAAGATGCCGGCGGCGCGGCGCACGCAGTTCGAGGAGCGGTTCTCGGCGCTGGGCGCGCGCTTCGAGGCCGCCAATCCCGACATCCTCATCGAGATTTCGCCCGATCACTGGGCCAATTTCTTCCTCGACAATCTGCCGTCGCTCTGCATCGGCGTCGGCGAGATGCATGACGGCCCGCCCGAGCCGTTCCTCAAGGATTTTCCGTGGCAGCAGATACCGGGCCACCCCGGCCTCGGCAGGCATCTCCTCGAGACCGCGCTCAAGGAGGATTTCGAGCCGTCGGTGTCGCATCATCTGAAGCTCGATCACGGGTTTTGCATTCCGCTCCTGCGCATGGGCCTGAAGCGCCTGCCGCCGATCGTGCCGATCATCGTCAACGATCTCGAGCCGCCGATGATCACCATCCGGCGCTGCCTCACCTGGGGGCGCCTGTTGCGGCGCGCGATCGAGTCGTATCCGCAGCGTCTGCGCGTCGCCATCCTCGCGACGGGGGGCCTCAGCCACTCGATCGGCGAGCCGACCATGGGCGCCATCGACGAGCGCTTCGACCACGAATGCCTGCGCCTTTTCACGGCGGGGCATGACGGCCCGCTCGCCGATTATCTCGAGCGCACGCTCCCGGTCACCGGCAACGGCGCGCACGAGGTGCGCAACTGGGTGATCGCGCACGCCGCCGCCGGCAGCCGCGGCTTCGAGCTGGTGGCGTACGACCCGGTGCCGGAGGTCTATGTCGGCTGCGGCTATGCCGCGTGGAAGGTCGCGGCCTAGCTGCGGTCGGTCATGCCGCGCAGGATCGACATGCAAGGTTGACCGCCGCGCTGCCGCGCCCTATCCCGTACGTATTAGGCGGAATTATCACTTTCACAAATAGGCATCTATAAGTAGTGTGCCTCGATTTATGGCGTGATTCCAGTTCCTTAGAGCGAGGCAGCCAGGACAAGCCAAATGGCAAAGTCTGCGTACAGCGGCACTAGAATACGCACATGCGCGCGCGCGAGCCCAAGGCTCCGGCAATCACTCGCCAGATGATTGAGGCTGGGGAGCGCGTTTTGGAGCGCGCTTGCGAAGCTGGGGAAATCTGGCCGCCTTCGTATGCAGTTTTACGGGCTGCTGCCGATGTCTATACCGCCATGGAGCGCGCAAGATTTCGAGCGCCACCGCGCCGCGCAAGGGCGCGCGTCCCGAGTGGGACGAATGCAAATGCATGATGATCTTGACGAGATCGGCTGTCATGTCGGCGAGGTTTTCGGGCGATACCGGGAAACTTGTGATCCTCGTTTCGTCCAATGCCTTAAGCGCGTTAGTCACGGATGGGGTGCCTTCCGCAACAGAAACCGCGCCATAGTGCAGAAGGTCATTCCGTGCGCTGGTAATATCGCCCAAGTGGTCGAAAAGGTATTTCAATTCGGCGCGGGCCTCTGCGCTTATGCCAGTCACGTCTGCCAAACGTCCGATAAATCCAGCCGCCTCTTTTACGCGCACACCGGAGAACACGGCGCGAGCGATGGGATTCGGCGTCTTTGCGTAATGCCACAAGGCCAGCGTCATCGCGAATTCGACTTTCGCGAACATGTGAACGAACCGGCCAAGCGCGGCGAAATACGCCTGCTCACGCTGCTTGCCCTCTTCCGTTTGCGAAGCTGGTTTCGGCGTTTTGCCGTACCTGTCGGCTGGTCCGCGTGCCATAGCGTTCCCTAAGTGTCTAGGAAATCGTCGCACATGTCGGCTCGCTTTGATGCATGGTTTAAGCGCGAGATTGAGAAATTTCGCGCGATGCCAATGCCACTATTCGAGGCCGTCGTTAAAGAAGCCCGCGCGCGTTCAAGTACGCGCCGAGTTCGCGATACAAAACCCGCGCCACTACGGGATTTAGGGCAACTGGCCCCAGTTTTCTCGTCTGCGTCGCAAAAGCAGCAACGAAAACATCCGGGGCTCCGGGCCGTCCGCAAAAGCTTACTACCTCGCCGCCGTTTGTTGGTCGTGTCCCCGGTGGTGGTGTAGGAGCTGTGGGTAAGTAGCCTGCCGCAGCGACCGCAAGAGTCAGGCGGCGGCGGGCTACTTATCCACGGCGGTGGCCACCGCGGTGTTCTTCGGTAGGGTTGGGTTGCGACACGCAACTCTGACCTGGAGACCACCACGATGACCGACGACAAGATCGCGCTTCGCGAGCTGCTGGAAAAGGGCTCTGACGCGACGTTCCTTCGCGAGATGATCGGCTTTGCCGCGACCCGTCTGATGGAGTTGGAGAGCGAGAGCCTGTGCGGCGCCGGGCACGGCGAGCGCAGCGATGCCCGGCGCAACCATCGCAATGGCTATCGCGACCGCGACTGGGAGACCCGCGCCGGCACGGTCGAGCTGCGCATTCCGAAGCTGCGCCGGGGCAGCTACTTTCCGGGCTTCCTGGAGCCGCGCCGCACCGCCGAGAAGGCGCTCACGGCGGTCATTCAGGAGGCCTACGTCCAGGGGATATCGACCCGCTCGGTGGACGAGCTGGTGAAGGCCATGGGCATGGAGGGCGTCAGCAAGAGCCAGGTCTCGCGGCTCTGCGGCGAGATCGACGAGCGCGTCAAAGCCTTCCTGTCGCGGCCGATCGAGGGCGAGTGGCCGTATCTCTGGCTCGATGCGACCTACGTCAAAGCGCGCCGCGACCACCACATCGTCTCGGTCGCGGTCATCGTCGCGGTGGCCGTGAACACCGACGGGCGCCGCGAGGTGCTCGGCATGACCGTCGGTGACAGCGAAGCCGAGCCGTTCTGGATCGGGTTCCTGCGCGGCCTGCGCCAGCGCGGCCTGCGCGGCGTCAAGCTCGTCGTCTCCGACGCGCATGACGGGCTCAAGGCCGCGATCACCAAGATCCTCAACGCGACATGGCAACGCTGCCGCTTCCACTTCATGCGCAACGCCATGGCGCATGCGGGCAAGACGCAGCGCCGCATCGTCGCCGCGTGGATCGGCACGGCGTTCGCCGAGACCGACCCCGAAGCGGCGCGAGCCCAGTGGCGCAAGGTCGCCGACCAGGCCCGGCCGCGAGTGCCCAAGCTGGCGGCCCTGATGGACGACGCAGAGGCCGACGTGCTCGCCTACATGGGCTTCCCGGCGCCGCACCGCGCCCAGCTCTGTAGCACCAACCCGCTGGAGCGGCTCAACAAGGAGATCAAGCGCCGCAGCGATGTCGTCGGAATCTTCCCCAACGAAGCCGCCGTCATCCGCCTCGTCGGCGCACTGCTGCTCGAGCAGAACGACGAATGGGCCACCACGCGACGCTACATGAGTCTGGAGACGCTCGGTGCCGTGAGCGATACTGCCCTCGTCAGCTTGCCAGCCCTGGCAACCTGACGGCGGTCCAACCCGCCGGCGAGCACTGCTCTTACACCACGCCCTGGGGCACGATCCGTTTGTTCCGTAAAACGTCGCCGCTTGTTCATCCGTGAATGTTGGGAAATGCTCTTGGAACAGTGTCTCTCTTGCGCCAGCCATGACATTCGCTCCTAGTTCGGTGTTGCAACCTCTAGGATAGCGACGGGTGGGGCCAGGTGCGAATCCGGCCCCACCCAACTGACTCGCCAATAGTCCAGATTCGGGTGTAGTCTCGCATCGTCCTTGACGGAGTGATTGCCGACAGGGACCGCGCTTTTGCGCGCGAACAGGGTCTCCCGCTTTGTCGGGCGGCCCACGGAATAAAACACCTTTCGTACGGCGCGGGGTAGCTCCCCGCGCTGGGGAATACGTGGGGCGTGTTGGACCCTGTTCGCGCGCAATCACCCGCCCGGCTCCAGCCGGGCAGAACGGGGAGAATTTTATGCGAGTGCTTATTCTTGCATGCCTTCTCCCGCTGTTCATTGGTCCTGCGCGTGCGGACGACAGTGCAAACCTTTTGGCATTATGGAATACGTCAGTCTCTCTCATGGGAGACGCATCTGCCACTGAGCAGAATCTCATAAACTCCGCTGGTTTCGGTCTCTCGCCAGATAATCAAGGGATGTTCTGGACAGAATTCTTCTGTCTTCAAAACGATCGTGCCCCAGGGCGTGGTGTAAGAGCAGTGCTCGCCGGCGGGTTGGACCGCCGTCAGGTTGCCAGGGCTGGCAAGCTGACGAGGGCAGTATCGCTCACGGCACCGAGCGTCTCCAAACTCATGTAGCGTCGCGTGGTGGCCCATTCGTCGTTCTGCTCGAGCAGCAGTGCGCCGACGAGGCGGATGACGGCGGCTTCGTTGGGGAAGATTCCGACGACATCGCTGCGGCGCTTGATCTCCTTGTTGAGCCGCTCCAGCGGGTTGGTGCTACAGAGCTGGGCGCGGTGCGGCGCCGGGAAGCCCATGTAGGCGAGCACGTCGGCCTCTGCGTCGTCCATCAGGGCCGCCAGCTTGGGCACTCGCGGCCGGGCCTGGTCGGCGACCTTGCGCCACTGGGCTCGCGCCGCTTCGGGGTCGGTCTCGGCGAACGCCGTGCCGATCCACGCGGCGACGATGCGGCGCTGCGTCTTGCCCGCATGCGCCATGGCGTTGCGCATGAAGTGGAAGCGGCAGCGTTGCCATGTCGCGTTGAGGATCTTGGTGATCGCGGCCTTGAGCCCGTCATGCGCGTCGGAGACGACGAGCTTGACGCCGCGCAGGCCGCGCTGGCGCAGGCCGCGCAGGAACCCGATCCAGAACGGCTCGGCTTCGCTGTCACCGACGGTCATGCCGAGCACCTCGCGGCGCCCGTCGGTGTTCACGGCCACCGCGACGATGACCGCGACCGAGACGATGTGGTGGTCGCGGCGCGCTTTGACGTAGGTCGCATCGAGCCAGAGATACGGCCACTCGCCCTCGATCGGCCGCGACAGGAAGGCTTTGACGCGCTCGTCGATCTCGCCGCAGAGCCGCGAGACCTGGCTCTTGCTGACGCCCTCCATGCCCATGGCCTTCACCAGCTCGTCCACCGAGCGGGTCGATATCCCCTGGACGTAGGCCTCCTGAATGACCGCCGTGAGCGCCTTCTCGGCGGTGCGGCGCGGCTCCAGGAAGCCCGGAAAGTAGCTGCCCCGGCGCAGCTTCGGAATGCGCAGCTCGACCGTGCCGGCGCGGGTCTCCCAGTCGCGGTCGCGATAGCCATTGCGATGGTTGCGCCGGGCATCGCTGCGCTCGCCGTGCCCGGCGCCGCACAGGCTCTCGCTCTCCAACTCCATCAGACGGGTCGCGGCAAAGCCGATCATCTCGCGAAGGAACGTCGCGTCAGAGCCCTTTTCCAGCAGCTCGCGAAGCGCGATCTTGTCGTCGGTCATCGTGGTGGTCTCCAGGTCAGAGTTGCGTGTCGCAACCCAACCCTACCGAAGAACACCGCGGTGGCCACCGCCGTGGATAAGTAGCCCGCCGCCGCCTGACTCTTGCGGTCGCTGCGGCAGGCTACTTACCCACAGCTCCTACACCACCACCGGGGACACGACCTTCAAAACCTATGGACCCGCATGTCTCTGGTCCAAGGGAAATTGCTTTCAGTTCACATGCTCTTGACGGTAGCTGACGACGATGAGGACCAAGTGGATCGCCTTATAACAATGAAATATGTGAACCTGTCTTTCGATGATTTAGACAAGCTCATAACTAACACGGAAACACCAATTTGGCAGAGTTGCAACCGCAACAGCGTCACAGAAGCTAATGCTCAGAAGATTGCCGACTTCTTGGATGGGGCCGCGGCAATAATCCGCCCAATCGAAAAACGGACACGCGCCACGACTATTTCTAAAATAGGGGGAAACTGATAATGCGAAAGACCCCTGTGGCAACCGCACTTATTCTGTTGGCGTTGGCTTTAAGTGGCTGTGGAGAAGGTTTCCAGATTACTCAGCAGTGTTTCAACGAGAACCCCATGCCAGCATCGTATAATACCGGGATGATGTTTGGTCTTGTAGGTATTGCCGTAGCTTACTCCGCCGATGGTGCCGCTATCTCAGCAGCGAATGATCGTCGAGACAAATGCATCCAAGAGCGCAAAGCGGCTCTTGCGGCTGCCGAAAAGCCAGATAGCTCAGCAGGCAAATGAGGACTAAGATTCGCCCATGAAGGGATCGAAGAACGAGGATCACTACAGCCCCGAGGAAGCCGCGCGGCGCATGGATGAATTGGTCCGCCGCGCGTTCGCGTTGCCACACAAGCCGCGCAAGCAATTTGAGGGCACAACGCCGCGCGCCAAATCAATGGCGCGGGCGAAGGCCGCTAAAGGTTCTCCAAGATCGAAATGATGCGGCGGAGGCGCGCTAACTCACGGGCCTTCGCGTTCGGAGAGACGAGTCCGCCGATAAGTGAGGCGCTTGCCTTCGCCGCCCTTAATGGCTTGCGCCGTGCGCTCGGTATCGTCGATTTCGCGTCGATCCCAGCGGAACGAAACCTCGTCGCAATAGCGGGCAAGATGCTCGCGCGACACATGGTGGAACGAGCCGACGATTGAACGCTTCAACAGCGCGTTCCAGCTTTCCGCCGTGTTGACGTGAATATCCTCGCGCGCGTATTCGCCTTGTGTGTGGTTGACAGAAAGATGCGGCGCGCCAGTGATCTTCTCCACGCCGAGATAGCCTCGGTGTTCGTCGGTGTGGATTTCGGTTCCGTGCTCCACATTCGCGGCAATGTTGCGCTTTAGCGTGCCGAGAAACGGTTCCTCCATCGGGACTGCGCGGGCGCGACCGTCGCGTTCCACCAGCACGGCAACCGGCGTCTTGCGATACTTGCGTGTGGCGCGGCCATCGGTCCCCTTGCGCGGCTTGCCGCCGACATAGGTTTCGTCCGCTTCCACGATCTTGCCATTGCCGCCGAGCGGAGGGAGGTTCGCATCGCGCATCGCTTCGCGGACGCGCATACAAAGGAACCATGCTGTCTTGTAGCTGACGCCGAGCGTGCGGTGGAGCTGGTGCGCCGAGATGCCTTTCTTGGCACCGCTCATAAGTCGAAACGCGATGGCCCACTTGGTTAAGGGAAGGTGGCTGCTTTCCATGACGGAGCCGGTCATAACCGTGAACTGACCAAGACAGTCTTGGCAGGAATGAAGCCCCTCGCGGACGCCGTGCGCCACATTCGCGGCGATCTTGTAGATGCGCTTGGCGTCCGCGTTTCCACAATGCGGGCAGATCGGACCTTGCGGCCAGCGGATCGCCTCGAAATACTCACGCGCTTTGCGTTCGTCGGTGAAGGTTGGGTCGGAAAGGTCTAATGTCATGGCGGAACATCCTTTTCTCCTGCCATTCTACCTATGGTATCCTATTTGTCAAGGTGATAATTCCGGTATTAGGCGGTAAAGAGCGGGCACTTCGCGGCCGCCCGAAATTACCAAACGAAGCCAATTTTCGGGTGCGGGAAAACCGGCGGCGAAAGATCGAAAGGCCTGGAATTACCAAACGAAGGGAATTATATCTTTGACAAACACGGTCCATGAGTTTACCTTAAACGTCAAGGAGATAGTTCATGGCCACGTCCGCACTTTCCGCCCCGTTCTTCCACGATGAGACCGCCGCGTACGCAAAGCTGGAAAGCCTGCTTTGGCCGCACGGACCCGTCTGCCCGAAGTGCGGCGGCCTGGATCGCATCACTTCCGTTAAGGGCGGCCGGATCGGCCTCTATCGCTGCGGCCCTTGCAAGCGCCAGTTCACGGTGACGGTCAGGACGGTATTCGAGTCCAGCCACGTCAAGCTGCACCTGTGGTTCCAAGCCACGCATCTTCTCTGCGCCTCCAAGAAGGGCATGAGCACCCACGAAATCCACCGCGTTCTTGGCGTCACCTACAAGACGGCATGGTTTATGACGATGCGGCTCCGCGAGGCGATGCGCGACGGCACGCTTCCCATGCTCGGCGGCGAAGGCGAGACGGCGGAAATTGATGAGAGCTACGTGGGCGGAAAAGAGCGCAATAAGCACGCCTCCAAGCGCAAGCACGAGGGGCGCGGCGGGAAGGGCAAGGAGCCTGTGTTCTCCCTGGTCGAGCGTGAGGGCAAGGTGCGCTCTTTCCACGTCGCCGAAGTCAACGGCGCCACGCTCCGGGAAATCGTGCAGGCTCAGTTGCACGGCGAGACGGTCGTCTATTCGGACGAAAACCATACGACGCGCTATTCGGTCAAAGGCTATAAGACCGAGGCCGTCAATCACTCCATCGGCGAGTACGTGCGCGGCGATGTCCACACCAACACCATCGAGTCGTATTTCGCCACGTTGAAGCGCGGCGTCACCGGAACCTATCACCACGTCAGCCAGCAGCACCTAAAGCGCTACTTGGCGGAGTTCGATTTCCGCTATAATGAGCGCATGGCACTCAACGTCGAAGATGGTGAGCGGGCGGCTCGGGCGCTTCGGGGGATCGTAGGCAAGCGGCTCACCTATCGGGACTCGTGATGGCGCGCGAGATTAATCCTCTTGCTCGGGGCTTTTACACCGTCCATGAGGCCGCGCGCCTAATTCAAGTCGGTAGCACCAACCGCATATATGGCTGGCTTCGCGGCTATCCGTCCCGACAGATCGGGCCGTTGCTAAACCGTGACTACAAGCCGATTGGGGACACCGAAGAACTGAGTTTCCACGACTTGATGGAAATTCGATTCGTTGAGCATTTTCGCGTGCATGGTGTCAAAGCGCGAAGCCTGCGGATAGCCGCCGCGCGGCTCAAAGATGAGTTCAAGACGACGCATCCCTTCGCGATGGATAGGGTCATTTTAGTCGCCGACAAAGCCGATGTGTTCGTGGAGGAAGTGCTGAAGGACAGCGCCGATAAGGCCGCAGATCCACGGTTGCGAAGCCTGCTTACAAAGAACTACGTGATTTACGAGGCCATCAAGCAAAGCCTCTTGCCGGGCGTGCGCTTCGATGCCACGACGCATCTTGCCGACGAATGGAAGCCGGTTCCGAAGCAATTCCCTAGGATCATCATTGACCCCAAGATCGCCTACGGTCAGCCTGTTGGTCCAAGCCGAATTCCAACAGCAACGATTTACGACGCGTGGTTAGCCGAAGGCGAAAATGCGGAACCAGTCAGCCATTGGTTTGAAATACCGACAGCGGAGATAATCGAGGCCATCCGTTTCGAACAGCACCTTAGCAAGCGAGGCGAGGCGCGCGCTGCGTGAAACGAACGAGGGTCGCCGTCGATGTAAGCATCCCGCCGCGACTGGTTCGGTTGCTTCAAACTGGTTTTGGCGACCAAGGATTTGAGTTCGTCTATGTGCCTCAGTTTGCCGCCGGAAATTCGCCGGACGAATTTTGGGCCGTGGCATTCAAAAGGTTCGGTGGCCAAATCGTTCTGTCCGCCGACAAGAACATCGCGAAGAAGCCGCACCAAGTTATAGCCTTCAAGGAAAACGATCTTATCTGCTTCTTCTGTGACCGTCGCTGGGCATCGTCAGATTTGGCCTTCAAGGTTGCTCATCTCGTATATTGGTGGCCAAGCATCCAAGCGCAGATCGGTCAAAGTAAGCCGCGCGATTGCTGGTGGGTGCCGATGGCAATAAAGCGCGATGATTTTCGGAAGGTGGAGCTGCCCACTCATGTCGAAGCCAAAGCCTCCAAGGACCGCGCAAAGCAAGCGCTTCATCGAAGCCGCCCGGAACGCCGAGTGCAGCGAGGACGAGGCCGCGTTTGACGAGGCGATGAAGCAGATTGCGAAGGCGAAACCCAAGCCCGACAGCCATGACGAGAAGAAGTGAGTTGGTAGGCACCTCGTGAAGGCGTTGTCCGTAGCAATCGTGTTGTCAGCGACCTTGATGGCGGTCGGCTACGCGATGTCTCACAGATTTATTATGGTGCCAGTCAGAACCGCCGATCCGCTCGTTTGGCGTCTCGACCAGTGGTCCGGCGCGATGCTGCTATGCGCCCCAAGTCCAGATGCAAAAACGGGCGCGGCCTGCGTTCGTCCGCAGATGCCCGCACCTTGATCGGATCAGCCTTCGTGCTTTGCCGGCCGCGGAGGCGGTCCCACCAATTCCAAGAGAACCGACAGCCGCTCCTTCATGGTGACGGTGGGATCCCCCGCCCGCACTCGGGCTTGGATTATGGCGCTCCACGCGAGCTGTGCCGGGTATATGGCTTCCTCAAAGGGGGTCATCTTTCGGAACCTGTGCCAAGGGTAAGGGGCCGCACCATCATACCGCGTGGGTCAGCCGTTCAAAGCGTGTTTGTCAACGATACAATTCCCCAAACGAAGCCAATCGTTTTAAAAATATCCAACGAGACGCAATATTATTTCGTATGACATTGCCCGGAAGCCCTTGAGACGGCATAGAAAGTTTTGTATCACGAAACCACAACGTCAGGATGCGGGCTGCTGACAAACCGCAGGTGCGTCTGCAATTCCCGACAAGATCGTTGATCAAAGCAACAGGGGAGCGAAACGATGAACCGGCCCACGTCGTCCACCATCCGCCGCCGCACCATCCTCAAGGCCGCCGCCGCCGCCGGCGTGGCGCAAGTCGCGTCGCCCTTCGTGTGGTCCGCGCGTGCCGCCGACAACGTCAAAATCGGCCTCGACAATCCGCTGACCGGAGTGTACGCCGCGCTCGGCAAGAACGAACTGATCGGCTGCCAACTCGCGCTCGACCAGATCAATGCCAAGGGCGGCATCCTCGGCCGTCAGGCCGAACTGCTGGTTGAGGATTCGACGAGCGGCGACGCCGCGGTGGCGGTGCAGAAAGCCAACAAGCTGATCGATCGCGACAAGGTCAACTTCCTCGTCGGCAACATCAACTCGGCGCTGGCGCAGGCGATCGCGAACGTCGCTTTCGAGAAGGGCGTGCTGCTCATCGACCCGGGCGGCCACATCGATACCGTCACCGGCACGCAATGCCACTGGAACGTATTCCGCGTCTGCAACACGACGCGCATGGAGACCAACTCGGTATCCGCGCTGTTGCTGAAATCCTACGGCAAGAAGTGGTACTTCATCACTCCGGACTACGCCTTCGGCCACGGCCTGCAAGCGGGCTTCGAAGCCTCCTTGCAGCAGGCCGGCGGCACCAAGCTCGGCGCCGATCTGACGCCGCTCGGCACCACCGACTTCTCCGCCAACCTGATCAAGGCGCAGTCCACGAACCCGGATGCGATTGTGCTTCTGCTCGCCGGCGACGATATGATCAATTGCCTGAAGCAGGCCGTGCAGTTCGGGCTCGACAAGAAATTCCACATCGCCGGCGCGCAGCAGGAGCTCGAGGTCTTGATCGGCCTGCCGCCCGAAGCGCTGATCGGCGATTGGGTGTTCGAATGGTACTTCAAGCAGCCCGGGGTGCCGCACGTCGACGAGTTCGTCGCCGACATCCGCAAGCGCAGCGGCGGTCATGTGCCGACGGCGCGCACCTGGTTCGGCTTTGCCTCGACCTGGAGCTGCAAGCTCGCCGCCGACGAGGCGAAGTCGCTCGAGCCGCTCAAGCTCGCCAAGGCGATGCAGGGCATGGTCCTGCCGCCCGAGGTGGCGCTGATGCCGAACAATCCGTTCTACCGCAAGGGCGACAACCAGCTGATGCCGACGCTCTTTGTCGGTCATTCGCAGAAGGCTCCGGCGGGCGGCGATCCGGAGGATCTGTTTGCGGTGACGCAGCTCGTGAAGGGCGTCGATGCGGCGCTCCCGGTCGAGGAGACGGGCTGCAAGATGGTGTGGCCGTCCTGAGCAAAAACGGGGCGAGGCGCCGCAGGTGATTGCAGTGCCTCGCCCGGTTCGCAGGGATTTTCCTGACGTCGTCCGTCATCGGCGACTGGGGCCGCCCATCAGCCGGCGGGCCTTTTTGTGAGGGCAGCCCGAACAGCAATTTCGTGGCCATGATCGCCGCATGACAACACTGCTTCTGTTCAACATTTTCAACGGGCTCATCATCGGCGCGTTCTACGCGCTGATGGCGCTTGGCCTGTCGCTCATCCTCAACCTGTCGGGCGTGATCAATTTCGCGCACGGCGGCTTCCTGGCGGTCGGCGGCTATCTCGCTTACACGCTCATTCCCTTTGTCGGATTCTGGGGCGCGCTGCTGCTGTCGCCCATCCTGACGGCGGCGATCGGGCTCCTCATCGAGCGCGTGCTGATCCGCCGGCTCTATGGCCGCGATCCGCTGTACGGCCTGCTGCTGACCTTTGGCCTCGCCTTCATGCTCGAAGACGGCACGCGCTACATCTGGGGCGCGCAAAGCCTGCCCTATCAAATTCCGGGCTGGCTCGCCTCGCCGCTCAGCAGCGAATTCTTCTTTCTCACTGGTTATCGCGTGTTCATGGTGGCACTCGTCGCGCTCGCCGTGATGGCCCTTTTTCTAATCCTGAACTATACCCGTCTCGGGCTGCGCATTCGCGCCGGCACCCTCGATCTCGAGACCGTATCGGCGCTCGGCGTCAACGTGCGCGTGCTGCGCAATCTCAACTTTGGCCTGGGCATCTACATGGCCGGCCTTGCCGGCGTGCTCGCCGTCGGCCAACTGGGCTTGCAGCCGACGATCGGCGATTCGCTCATCATGCCGAGCTTTATCGCCATCATCGTCGGCGGCCTCGGCAGCCTGCCGGGCACGCTTGCCGGCGGCCTGCTGATCGGCGTCGCCTCTGGCGTCACGACCGTGTTCTTTCCGTCTGCGAGCGAAGCGGTGATATATGTGATGATGGCGGCGGTGCTGATCGTGCGGCCGCACGGCCTCCTCGGCGAGGAGGGGCGGTTCTGATGAACCGGCTCGACAAGCGTTCGGCCGACGCGCTCGTCTGGCTGTTGCTGCTGACCGCGCCGTTCTGGCTGCCGATGGTCGGCGGCTATATCCAGCTCGGCAGCCGAATAGTCGTCATCGCCTTGGCGGTGATGGCGCTCAATTTTCTGCTCGGCTTCACCGGCGTTCTATCGTTCGGTCATGCCGCCTATTTCGGCCTCGGCGCCTATGGCACGGCGATGACGATCAAGTACCTTTATCCCAGCACGCCCGTCGGCATGCTGGTCGGCATCGTCGTCGGCACCGTCGCGGCCGCGGTTATCGGCCCGATGATCACGCGGCTCCGCGGCGTCTATTTCGCGATGTGCACGATCGCCTTCGGCCAGGTATTCTATTTCATCGCGTTCCAGTGGAGCTCCGTCACCGGCGGCGACGACGGCCTCAGCGCCTGGAATCGCGTGCCGCTTGATTTCGGCTTCGCCACGCTCGACATCCTGCACAGCGCCGACGCCTTCTATTATTTGTCGCTCGCAGTGTTCGCCGTCTCGGTCGGCGTGATGGCGTTCCTGCTGCGCTCGCCGTTCGGCCGCACGCTTCTGGCGATCCGCGAGAACGAGCGCCGCGCGCGTTTCCTCGGCATTCCGGTCGACCAGCACATCTGGATGTCGTGGGTCATCTCGTGCTTCTTCGCCAGCACCGCCGGTGCGCTCTACGCGCTTTTGAACGATTTCGTCGATCCGCGCGCGCTGCGCTGGGACATGTCGGGCACTTTCGTCATCATGGCCGTCCTGGGCGGCATGCGCAGCTTCTGGGGGCCGCTCATCGGCGCCACGATTTTCATCATGCTCCAGGACTACATCTCGAGCCGCACCGAGAACTGGGAGTCGTTCATCGGCTTGTTCTTCGTGCTGATCGTGCTGTTCTTCCCGCGCGGCGTCCTTGGCATGATCCGTCGGAGGAGCGCGCAATGAGCCTCCTTCAGGTCGAGAACGTGTCGCGGCGGTTCGGCGATCTCGTCGCCGTCGACAATGTTTCGATGACGGTCGAGCAGGGCGAGCTGCGCGCCGTGATCGGCCCCAACGGCGCCGGCAAGACCACCTTCTTCAACATCATCAGCGGCTTTCTCTCGCCGTCCTCCGGCCGCATCGTGTTCGACGGCCAGGACATCACGCGGCTCCTGCCGGCGCGGCGCGTGTGGCGCGGCATCGCCCGCACGTTTCAGATCACCGAGGTCTTTCCCGAGCTTTCGACACGCGAGAATCTGCGCATCGCGGTCGAGGTCGCCTCGGGCTACCGCCTCAAGGCGTGGCTCTCGCGCGAGGCCGACGGCGAGGTCCGCGCGCGCGTCGCGGAACTCCTCGAGATGAGCGGCCTCGCCGACCGGGCCGACCGGCTCGTGGGCGAGCTGGCGCACGGCGACCAGCGCGCGACCGAGATCATGTTGGCGCTTGCCTTGAAGCCGCGCCTCCTGCTGCTCGACGAGCCGACCGCCGGCATGGGCGACCAGGAGACCTATGACATCACGCAGCTCATCCGCAAACTGCACCGCGAACAGAACCTCACCATCGTGCTGATCGAGCACGACATGCGCGTCGTGTTCCATCTCGCCGACCGCATCATGGTGCTGGCCGAAGGGGCCGTGCTCGCCGAAGGCACGCCGCCCGAGATCGCCCGGAACGAGGCGGTGCAGGCGGCCTATCTCGGGAAGGCGGCATGAGCGACGCCGTTCTCCTGGCCGAGGGGCTGCACACCTTCTACGGCAAGAGCCACATCCTGCACGGCATCGATCTCGAAGTGCGCGAGGGCGAGATCGTGACCCTGCTGGGCCGCAACGGCGCCGGCAAGACCACGACGCTCAGGAGCCTCATGGGTCTCACGCCCGCGCGCGAGGGCGCAGTGCGCATCTTCGGCCGCGCCACCACGGACTGGCAGCCCTATCGCATCGCCATGCTCGGCGTCGGCTACGTGCCCGAGGGCCGCCGCATCTTCCCGAACCTGACGGTCGAGGAGAACCTCAAAGTGCCGGCGGAGCGGCCGGGACCGTGGACCATCGCCCGCATCTACGAGCTCTTCCCACGCCTGGCGCAGCGCAAGTCCAACAAGGGACGCCAGCTCTCGGGCGGCGAGCAGGAGATGCTGTCGATCTCGCGCGCGCTCCTGCTCAACCCCAAGCTCCTGCTGCTCGACGAGCCGTCGCAGGGCCTGGCGCCGCTCATCGTGCAGGAAGTATTTCGGGTCGTGGCGGCGGCGCGCGGCGAGGGCATCTCGGTGCTGCTCGTCGAGCAGAACGTGCGCGCCGCGGTCGAGATCGCCGACCGCGCCTATGTGCTCGACGACGGGCGCGTCGTCTTCCACGGCTCGGCCGCCGAGTTCGGCAGCGACGAGGAGCGCGTGCGCGCGCTCGCCGGCGCCAGCGCCGAGGAGTGGACCGCGCCCGGCGATTGAGGCGCTACGGCGTCGCGTGCTCCTGGAATTCGCGCGGAGCGGGCTCGCCCCACGGGCCCTTGGTGCCCTCGCCGCCTTTCACCAGGGTCGGCTGGTGGTGCATGTTGATGCGGTCGCTGTCGGTCCAGTGCTCGTGCACGCGCCCCCACGGATCGCACCAGTAGTCGTAGATCTGGCTGCCCAAATGGTGCCGCCCGATCCCCCACATGTGCTTGTAGCCTTTGGTTTTCAGGAAATCGTGGCCCATCATCACGTCGTTGACGTCGCGCACCTCGTAGGAGAAATGGTTGAGGCCGCTCTTGTCGCCGCCAATGCAGAAGAACACGTGGTGGTCGACGAACGCCTCGCCGCGGTCGCAGCGGTTGAACGAGCCGACGAGCTGCTCGGGCTTGTCGCGATAGACCTCGTCCGACTTCACCAGGCCGACCGTGTCGCGGTACCAGGCGAGCGAGCGGCTTATGTCGCGCGTCATGATGACGCTGTGGCCCATGCGCATGACCTGCGCCGGCACGGCGCGCTTTGGCCGCATCAGCGCGCCCGCCCGGGCGACGCGTTGGGATGCCATGTTGAACGGGATCTCGCGCAAGGGGAGGGCGGCCACCGGATCGAGCCCCCACACCACCTCGATCTGCCAGCCGTCTGGGTCCTTGAGGCGCACGCGCTTGCCGCCGCCCGGCTCGTCCGGATGCTCGACGCCGGACGCGCCCGGAAGCTTCGCCACCTTCGCGAGGTCGTCCTCGCTCTGGGCGTAATAGGCGAATCCGACAAAACGCGGCTTGCCAAGCTCGGTGACGTGGAGATGGTCGCAGGGGTCGGTGCCGCGCATGTACAGCGCCGTGGATGTCCGGGCGGCCCGGACCATGCCGAAATCGGTCAGGAACTCCTCGGCGACATCGAGATCGGGCGAGCACAGCCGGCCCCACGCGATGTCGGCGACCTTGATCGTGGGCATGGCTCCTCCTGGTCTTGGGCGGCAGTTCGGCGATTCTGGCACGCCAAGCCGAGCCGCTTCAAGGTCGCGGACCGGGCCCCGATTCGCGTTGGCGGCAGCCGGGCAGGGTGCGTCCGCCCGCGGAGGCGGCCCCACCGCCGACTTCATCCGGACTCTCAGAAGCGGAAAATTTGTATTCTTTAACAGAAGATTGAGCTATGACATTAATCAGATACAGTAGCTTCGTCCGCGCCGGCCAGGTTGCGGCCGGGACGGGCGGGCCCGGAAAAGTGTGGGCGATTTCCGCTGACTGCGCGATTTTCGCTTGCTCAATCCGGGGGCCGGTTCCACTTTGAGCGCGCGGGCGGGACGCCCACCGGAGGGAACGATGAGATCTCGCGACCGGGCAGCCGACAAGAAGCGGCGCTCAAAATCGTCGGGCAAGTCGGCGGCTAAGGCGATCGCCGCGACCAAGAAGCTCGCGCCGGTGAAGAAGCCTTCCCCGTCCAGCAAGACCGTTGCGAAGAAGCCGATTATTCAGCCTTTGAAGAAGGTCGAGCCCGCGAAGGCCGCAGCCATGGTGCGGCCCGCAGCCCCGGCCGCGAAGCCAGCCATGCCGCCGCCCGCCGCGAAGGCGCCTGCTCCCGTCACGATGACCCCGCCGCGGCCCGCCGCCTCCGCCCCGCCGCGGCCCGCCGCCGTCGCCCCGCCGCGGCCTGCGGCAAGCGCCAAGGCGCCGGGCCAGCCGGACTCGGCCGCCCGCCTCGCCAGCGCGCAACAGGCGGAGGAGCGGCGCAAGGCCGCGACGCGCAAGCTGTTCGCCCGGCTGCGCTCGCTCGAGGCGATCGTCGGCGCCGATCTCAGGAAGCGCGGCAGCCTGCTTCTGTCGCAGGCGGTCGATCAGTGGTACGCCGAGGCGATCAGCGCCAGCGCCAGCGATGTCACAATCACCAACGCCGCGCGGGCGGTCATCGCCCAGCTCTGATCGCGGCCTATTGCGCCGCGAGGCTCCGGAACAGGCTCACGCCGTGCAGCAGGTTGACGGCCCGGACGAACTGATAGTCCTGGTCGGTGCCGAGCGTCTCGCTGTCGAGCGCGTTTGCCTCGGGCTTCGGCACCGGCGTCGTTCCCGGCGGCACGTTGGGCGCGGGATTGGCCGGCGTAACGGCCGCCGCGGGTGCCGCGAGCGCCTGGTCGTTCTTGAGCGCGCCGCGCAGGTCGGCCTCGTGCAGCTGTTTGCCGGTCGCGACCTTTTCGATCTTGGCGGGCGGGACGACGACGTCGGGGGCGATGCCCTCGCCTTGGATCGAGCGGCCTGACGGCGTGTAGTAGAGCGCCGTCGTCAGGCGCACGGCGCCGCCGCTCTGCTTCACCGGCAGAACCGTCTGCACCGAGCCCTTTCCGAACGAGCGCGTGCCGAGCAGGATGGCGCGGTGATCGTCGTGCAGCGCGCCCGCGACGATCTCCGAGGCGGACGCCGAGCCGCCATTGATCAGCACCACCACCGGCAGGCCGCGCGCGAGGTCATGGTCGGGCTGGGCGCTGAAGCTGCGGTTGTCCTGCGGCTGGCGCCCCTTCATCGACACGATCTCGCCGCTGTCGAGGAAGTCGTTCGACACCGCCACCGCCTGGTCGAGCAGCCCGCCCGGATTGTTGCGCAGGTCGAGCACGACGCCGGCGAGCTTGCCGTTCGCCTGCTGGCGCAGCGTCTTCATCGCCTGCTCGACCGAGTTCGACGCGCGCTCGGAGAACGAGGTGATGCGGATATAGGCGACGTTGTTGTCCTCGATATGCGACTTCACCGGCGCGACCTTGATGTCGGCGCGGGTCAGCGACAGCTCGAACGGGTCGCGCCCCTCGCGCCGGAGCGTCAGCTTGACCGGCGTCCCGACCGCGCCGCGTAGTTTTTCGACCGCTTCGGACAGGGTCATGTCGCTGACCGGGGCGCTGTCGATCGCCAGGATGAGGTCGCCGGGCTTGATCCCGGCCTGCGCGGCCGGCGTGTCGTCGATCGGCGAGATGACCTTCACCGCGCCGTTCTCCATCGTCACCTGCATCCCGAGCCCGCCGAACTCGCCGCGCGTCGTCACCATCATCTCGCGGTATTCCTTGGCGTCGAGATAGCTCGAATGCGGATCGAGCGAGGCGAGCATGCCCTTGATCGCGCCTTCGGTAAGCTGCTTCTCGGTGACCGGCTCGACATAGTTCTTGCGGACCTGATCGAAGACCTCGTCGAACAGGCCGCGATTGACCTGGTCCGGGCTGTCGGACGCGGCGAGGCTCGCCGGAAGACCGAGACCGACGAGGGCGAGAAATGCGAGCGAGAGGGTGGGCTTCAAGGGGCGCATGGCATGACCCGGACAGCAATTCAAGCGCGCGAGTCTAGCCGCGCGCGAGGTCAGCGAGAAGCCCCGCCAATATTAAAGATTTTGCGGATTGCCGGCGACCACCCGGATGCTGCCGAGCGCGAGCCCGTCGGGGCGCTGATAGAGGATCACGTCGCCATAGCGCGCGAGCGCATAGCACGTCTCGGCGCCGCGCGAGATGCTCGGCAGCTCCGAGCACACCTCGCCGTCGGGCAGGACGCGCCACGTCCCGGTGTCGGCGAGCGTGTCCTCGCGGAAATGCGCGGCGCCGTCGTTGCCGAAGTAAACCAGGTACGGAACGCCCGCGTCGGTGAGGCCGACGGCGGTATTGTTGGCAAGCAGGGCAAGCGCCTCGCTCGCCGAAAGCCGCAAGCCGGCGCCCTGCGCCACGGAAGGTGCCGCGCTGCTGCCGGAATAGACCGGCGCCGGCGCCGCTTGTGTCGGCGCGATCATGGCGCCGTTGATCGTCGCCGCGGGCGGCGCGGGCGGCGCCACCGCGGCGGTGCGGTGTCCGAGCATGCCGCAGCCGGATAACGCACCGATCGCCGGGAGGAGGAACAGCAGGGTCCGGGCAGTGGCAGGCATGGTCGCACCCTTCTCGCCTTGGCTCATGACGCCAACGAAAGCGTGTCCGCGCCGGTTCCCGCTGCGCGCGACCGGTGCGGTAGAGCTTTAGGCCGGGAGTTGTCCGCTATTCCGCCGCCGTCGCGGTCGGGACGGGGGCGCGGAATGCGGCCAGCAGCGCCGTCTCGCGCGCCTTGGCCTCGGCGATGGCGCGCTCCTTGACGTGGCCGAAGCCGCGGATGCGCTCAGGCAACGCTGCGATCTCGACCGCGAGCGCGTGGTTCTCGGGCGCGAGGCTCGAGAGAAGCTCGCCGAGCGTGCGCTCGTAATCGGCGATGAGCTGGCGCTCCATGCGCCGCTCCGCCGTGCGGCCGAACGGATCGAGCGCCGTGCCGCGCAAAAACTTGAACCGCTTCAGCAGCGCGAAGGCGCGCAGCATCCACGGCCCGTACGACCGCTTCAGCAGGTGCCCGGTCATCGGGTCGCGCTTTGCGAGAAGCGGCGGCGCCAGGTGGAATTCGAGGCGCATCTTGCCGTCGAATTCGCGAGTGAGTTTTTGCAGGAACGCGCCGTCGGTGTAGAGCCGCGCCACCTCGTACTCGTCCTTGTAGGCCATCAGCTTGAAGAGCCCGCGCGCGACCGCCTCGGCCAGTTCGCCATGGCCCCGGACGCGCGTCTTCTCCGCCTCGGCCACGCGCGCCACGAAATCGCGGTAGCGCCGCGCATAGGCCTCGTCCTGGTATTCGGCGAGGAAGGTCCCGCGGCGCTCGACGATGGCGGCGAGCCCTTGCGCCGGCAGCGCCTGCGCCGGATGCGCCGGATGCAGGAACCGCTCGAGCTTGGCGTGATCGTGCGCGGCAAGGCGCCCCCAGTTGAAGGTGTGCCTGTTCGCCTCGACCGCGACGCCGTTCAGTTCGATCGCGCGCTCGATGGCGGCAAGCCCGAGCGGCAGAAGCCCTTTCTGGAAGGCATAGCCGAGCATGAACAGGTTGGTCGCGATCGAATCGCCCATGAGCGAGGTCGCAATTCCGGTCGCGTCCACGAGTTCGAGATTGGCCCCGCCCGCCGCTGCGGCGAGCGCGCGCTCCATGGTGTGCGCCTCGAAATCGACGTCGCCGTTGAGGACGAAGGCGGCGGTCGGCTGCAAATCGCTGTTGGCGATGACGCGCGTCACGCCATGCTCGATCCGGCTCAAGGCGCTGGGCGACGCGGCGACAACGAGGTCGCAGCCGAGCACGAGATCGGCGCCGCCCGGCGCGATGCGCACGCTGTAAAGCTCCTCGGGCGCTGCGGCGATGCGCACATGGCTCATCACCGCGCCGTTTTTTTGCGCGAGCCCGGTGAAGTCGAGCACCGTGCAGCCCTTGCCCTCGAGATGCGCCGCCATGCCGACGAGCGCGCCCACGGTGATGACGCCGGTGCCGCCGATGCCGGTGACGAGCATGCCGAACGGCTCGGCCAGCGCGCGCGGCTCGGGCGGCGGCGGCAGATGCGCCAGCGGGTCATGCTCCGCGTCCGCGAACTGGCGCTCCATGCGGCGCGGCTGGCCGCCATGCACGGTGACGAAGCTCGGGCAGAAACCTTTGATGCAGGAGAAATCCTTGTTGCAGCTCGACTGGTCGATCGTGCGCTTGCGGCCGAACTCGGTTTCGAGCGGCTTGACCGAGACGCAGTTCGACTGTTCCGAGCAATCGCCGCAGCCCTCGCACACGGCGTCGTTGATGAAGACGCGCTTCGGCGGATCGGGATAGAGGCCGCGCTTGCGGCGGCGGCGCTTTTCCGCGGCGCAGGTCTGGTCGTAGACGAGCACGCTAAGACCCGGCACCAGGCGCAGCTCGCGCTGGGTGCGATCGAGCTCGTCGCGGTGGCGCACCTCGGTGCCGGGGGCGAAGCCCGCGTCGGCGCCGTATTTATGCGGCTCGTCGCTGACCACGACGACCTTCTTCGCGCCCGACGCCAGCACTTCATGCGTGATCTCGCCGACCGAGGGATGGCCCTCGACCGGCTGTCCGCCGGTCATCGCCACCGCGTCGTTATAAAGAATCTTATAGGTGATGTTGACGCCGGACGCGGCGGCGGCGCGGATCGCCAAAAGCCCGCTGTGCTGATAGGTGCCGTCGCCCAGATTCTGGAAGACGTGGCGGTCGGCGCTGAATGGCGCCTGGCCGATCCACGCGGCGCCCTCGCCGCCCATGTGCGAGAAGGTCGCGGTGTTCCGCTGCGGCACCCACTGCGCCATGAAATGACAGCCGATGCCGGCGAGCGCGCGGCTGCCGTCCGGCACGCGGGTCGAAGTGTTGTGCGGACACCCCGAGCAGAAATAGGGCGTACGCTGCGTCTTCGCGAGCGGCACGTTGACGAGGCGCTCGAACGATTCAAGGCGCGCGAGGCGCTGGCGCATCGAGGCAGTCTCGGCGCCCAAGCGCCCGAGGCGCTGCACGATCGCGTGCGCAACCAAGGTCGGACCAAGCTCGCCTGCGCTCGGCAACAGCGGCGCGCCCGCCTCGTCGGTCTTGCCGGCGACGGACGGCCGCCGGTCGGCCGGGAGGTGGTAGAGGATGCGGACGAGCTGATCCTCGATGAAGCCGCGCTTTTCCTCGACCACGAGCACGTCCTCGAGCCCTTCGGCAAAGCGTCGCGCGCCCGCGGTTTCGAGCGGCCACGACATCCCGACCTTGTAGAGCCGGATGCCGAGCTGCGAAGCCGCGCGGTCGTCGATGCCGAGTTCCGCGAGCGCCTGGCGCACGTCGAGCCAAGCCTTGCCGGTCGCCACGATGCCGAGCCGCGCGTGCGGCGGGTCGAGCGTCAACCGGTCGATCGGATTGGCGCGCGCGAACGCGGCCACAGCGTCCATCTTCGGGCCGTGCAGCCGCCGCTCTTGTTCCAGCGGAAGATCGGGCCAGCGGATGTTGAGGCCGCCCGGCGGCATCTCGAAATCCGTGGGCTCGACGATCGCGACGCGGCCGGGATCGACCGCGACCGAGGCCGAGCTTTCGACCGTCTCGGACACCGCGATGAAGCCCAGCCAGCAGCCCGAATAGCGCGACAGCGCGAAGCCCCAGAGGCCGAAATCGAGATATTCCTGCACCGTCGCCGGATTGAGCACCGGCATCATCGCCGCCAGGAAATTCTGCTCGCTCTGATGCGCGGTCGTGGAGGATTGGCAGCCGTGATCGTCGCCCGCGAGGCAGAGCACGCCGCCGAGGCGCGAACTCCCCGCCATGTTGGCATGCTTCATCGGGTCCATCGAGCGGTTGACGCCGGGACCCTTGCCGTACCAGATGCCGAACACGCCCGCGACGCGCGCGCCGGGAAAAAGCGGAACCTGCTGGCTGCCCCAGACCGAGGTCGCGGCCAGATCCTCGTTGAGGCCGGGCTGGAAATGGATGTCGTGCGCGGCGAGGTGGCGCTTTGCCTGCCACAGCGCCGTGTCGTAGCCGCCCAAGGGCGAGCCGCGATAGCCCGAAATGAATCCGCCGGTCAGGAGACCCGCCGCGCGGTCTCTGTTGCGCTGCACCAATGGCAGCCGGACCAGCGCCTGAATGCCCGAAAGATAGATCCGCCCGGATGCGACTGTGTATTTGTCCTCGAGCGTGACCGCCGAAAGCTCCATGCTCGGCTCCTGCGAGGCGCGTTGCAAAACACTCTAAGAACAATATACGGGGCTGGCAATCCCGCCACGATTTGCCGCGCATGATTCGAACGGAATTGATAAAAACTGCTTGCTGCCTAAAAGGAATTGCTGCGCCGGTGCGGCCGGAAGATCGAATTTTGCCGAAGCCGACGGACATGGTCTTGCAGACGGACGAATTGCGCGGGCGCAGCCCTCGCCTTTCGGCGCTGGTCGTCGCGCGCAACGAAGAGGCTCGGCTCGGCGCGTGCCTCGAGTCGGTGCGCTTTGCCGACGAGATCGTGGTGGTGCTCGACCGCTCGACCGACCGCTCGGCGGCAATCGCGGCGGACCATGGCGCCCGTATCGTCGAAGGCGCCTGGGAGGTCGAGGGCGAGCGCCGCAACGCCGGCATCGACGCGTGCAGCGGCGAGTGGATTCTCGAGGTCGATTGCGACGAGCGGGTGCCCGAGGCGCTCGCCGCCGAAATTCGCGTTGCCATCGCCGGTGCGAGCGACGGCTATTTTCTCGTGCCGATGGCCAATCGCATCGGCAACCGCCTCGTCCGTTATGGCTGGGGCGCCTATAACGGCGTCACGGCGAAGCCGTCGCTGTTCCATGCCGGCGCCAAGCGCTGGGGCAGGGGGCGCGTCCATCCGCCGATCGATCTCTCAGGCCCGCGCCGCCGCCTGACGCAGCCGATGGACCATTACGTCTATCGCGATTTCTCGGACATGGTCGCGCGCGTCAATCGTTACACCGATCTGGCGGCGCTCGACGCGATCGAGGCGGGGCGGGTGCCGTCCCTTGGCTCCTCGCTGCGCCGCGTGTTCAGCCGCGCGTGGAAATCCTACGTCGCGCGGCGCGGCTATCGCGAGGGCGCGTGGGGCGTGGCCTTGGCCTTCCTCGCCGCGATCTATCCGCTGCTCGTCCACCTCAAGGCCGCGACGCGCGAGAAGCCGCGCGGCTGATGCAAAGAGGGGATTTCATACGCCCCCTTCAGGGTCTAGAATCGCGCGATAGTATTGAAGGCGGTTCGTTAACTCCTTGAGCAAATCGATTGCGCAGTCCGTCGTCCTGAGAGCCGCGTTCGCGCTCGGTGTTTTGGCGCTTGCCGCCGCGCACGACCCGGCCGCTGCGCTGCCCGAGCCGGGCGGCGATGCGGCAAATGCGGAATCGGTTTATGCCGCGGCGCGGCCGCGGCTCTTGCAGATCCGCACCATCGTCGAGGCGGCCGGGCGCCAGTTCGTGATCGGCTCGGGCTTTCTCGTGAGCGGCGACGGGCTCGCGATCACGAATTATCACGTCGTCTCGCAGTACGCGCTCGAGCCCAAGACCTACCGGCTCGAATACCTGATGGCGGACGGCAGCCGCGGCAAGCTCGATCTCCTGGCGCTCGATGTCGCGAACGATTTGGCGGTCGTGCGGCTTGACCGCGCCAACACGCCCTATTTCACCTTTTCCGGCCGCGCCGTCAAAGGCGATTTGGCGAAGGGCGAGCATCTCTATTCGATGGGCAATCCGCTCGATCTGGGCTTCACCATCGTCGACGGCACCTATAACGGCCCGGTCGATCGCACCTACAACCAGCGCATTCATTTCTCGGGCGCGCTCAACCCCGGGATGAGCGGCGGCCCGGCCGTGCTGGCCGACGGGACTGTCGCCGGCATCAACGTCGCGCACGAATTGGGCGGCGAGCTCGTGAGCTTCCTCGTGCCGGCGCGCTTTGCCGTTGCGCTCATCGACCGCGCCGAGGAGAGCGGCGCCGCGCCGCCCGCCGATTTCACCGCCGAGATCGGCCGGCAGTTCCGCGACTGGCAGGCCGGGCTTTATTCCTCGCTCGAGGGCATGGGCTTCCGCTCGGTCGCGTTCGGCCGCTACGAGGCGCCGGAAAGCTCGGCGCCGTGGTTCTCGTGCTGGGGCCGCACCAATGCCGACGACGTGCCGAAGCCGCGCGCCACCGTCAATGCGAGCCTGTGCAACAGCGACACGCAGCTTTTCATCGCGGGCGACCTCAATACCGGCCTCGTGCGCCTCACGCATGTCTATGTGAAGAGCGACACGCTCAACCAGTTCCAGTTCGCGGCCTTCCTGTCGCAGCAGATTCATCCCGGCTTCGGCAACGGCTGGTCGCGCAAATGGCAGACGCAGCAGCGCTGCGAGGAGAATTTCGTCGCGACCTCGCCCTCCGGCACGCGCCCGACCTTGCGCACGGTGTGGTGCGCGCGCGCGTATCGGGCGTTTCCCGGCCTTTACGACGTGACGCTCACGGCGGTGACGCAGGACAGCGGCAGCGAGGCGCTCGTCTCCAACATCGCCATGCAGGGCGTGCTCTACGAAAGCGCGATCTCGCTCGGCAAAAAATTCATCGAAGCGCTGCAATGGACGAAGTGATCTGGGTCGAAGTGCTGTCGCGCCACCGCGGCGTCGTCTCGCGCCACCGCTGCACCGGGCGCGGCGTGCGCATCGGCCGGTCCTATACCAACGACGTGATCCTCGACGACCCTTATGTCGCGCCCGAGCATGCGCACATCGTGCGCGACGGGGAAGGAAGACTGCTCGTCGAGGACCTCGGCAGCGCCAACGGTCTTTTCGCGGCGCATGGCAGCCAGCGGCTCGAGCGGTTGGCACTCGGGGACGACGGGGTTTTCCGCATCGGCCACAGCTTCATCCGCGTGCGCCGCGCCGATCACGCGGTAAGTCCCGAGCGCGTGTTCGGGCGCCAGAGCCACGCCTATGCCGCGCTCGGCGCGCTCGCAGTGCTCGTGCTCGCGATCGGCGGCGCGACGGTATGGCTCGGCGACTATGGCGAGCCCAAGGCCGCGACCTACGTCCTGCCGCTGCTCGGCGGCACGGTTCTCCTCGTCGTCTGGTCGGCGCTCTGGGCGTTGGCGGCGCGCATCTTCGCCGGGCACAGCCTGTTCGAGCGCAATCTCACGATCGCGCTCGCCGGCGCGCTCGGTCTCGAGGCGATCGGCATCGCGAGCGAGGTGGGCGCGTTCGGCCTGTCCTGGAACGCGCTCGCGAACGACACGTACGTCGGATATTTTTGCGTGCTCGCGGTGACGAGCGTCGCCCATCTGCGCGAGATCAACCCGGCGCGAACGCTCGTCGCGGCCTGCGCCGTGGCCGTGCTGCTCGGCGGCGCCATCGCGGTGCAGAGCCTGATGCAGAGCGAGATTCGCTTTCGCGCCGGCGATGCGTATGTCCGCACATTGCTGCCGCCGTCCTTGCGGCTGGCGCCGGTCGCGAACGAAACCTCGTTCTTCACGTCCGTCGAAAAGCTCCGCACCCGCCTCGACGCCGACCGCGCCGAGGCGCCCTGAGTCTCAGCCGTCGAACCGGCCGAGGCGAACGGCCGTCTGGCCGCGGCCGAGGCGGCGCGACGGCATGATGAGGACGCACTCGTCATAGGGCGTGCGGATTTCGACTCCGCCGTCGCGCGCGATGACCGATCCGGCCTTGGGGATCACTTCGAGGCCGCGGTAATCGGCGGTGAAGCGGAAATCGTCGGACGCGATCGTCACCGTGTCGGTCACGGCAACGAGAAGCTGCGGCGGCACCGGCCGCGCCAGGATCTCGGCCGCCCGGTGCGGTGCGAGCACGCCGGTCGCGGCCAGGAAGCGCCAGCTCGTCTCGATCGCGACTTCGGCGGCACTTTTCTCCCAATGCTGGCCGCATTCGGCGAGGAGCGCCACCTGCGGCGCATCGGGCGCGGCAAAGGCAGCATAGTCCCTGAGGCGGGGCCCGGCCGCGTGGCCCTTGTCGCGCACCATGAGCGCCGGCACTCCCACCTGGCGCGCGAGCTCCTCGGTCTTCGCCGCGAGCCCGATCAGCATGAGCGGTGCCGTCGCGTACTGCATCGAGTGGAGGTCGAGGAGGCGGTCGGCGCTTTCATAAATCGGGCGCAGCCGCCGCGCGCGATCGAGCTCGGCGCTGCGCCGTGCGCCCTCGAGCGTGGCCTTGTCCCAGAGCCGGTTGAAATCCTCGTCGACATAGCGCGACGCGCCCGGGTTGGCGCGGTCGAACGCGCGATAGGCTGCGACATTGGCGAAGACCAGCGTGATCCGCCCGCGCGCCGGCGCGAGGCCGCTCTGGAACAGATGATCGAGCGCGATCGCGCCGCAGATCTCGTTGCCGTGCGTCAGCGCGTTGACGAGTACGTGCGGCCCGGGCGCGCCGCTGTCGAGCGTCGTGACATAGTCGATCCCGCGATTGCCGGCGCGGTAGCGCGCGATGTCGGGCGGCGCCAGCTCGATGCGATAGGCCGGCATCAGGCCAGCGCCGGCGCCTTGATGCGGGCGACGAGGCGGCGCATGAACGCTTCGCACTGGCCCACCTGATCGAGCGCGATCCATTCGTCCGGCCGGTGCGCCTGCTCGATCGAGCCGGGGCCGCAGATCACGGTCGGGATGCCGGCCTGCTGGTAGAGTCCGCCCTCGGTGCCGAAGCTCACCTTGCCGACCGAATTGGCGCCGGTGAGCGCGCGCGCCAAGGAAACGACCTCGCTGTCCACCGGCGTCGACAGCGCGGGGATGGCGTTCCATTCCTCGAACGCGATGCCGGCGGCGGGGCTTATGCCCTGCATCTCCGGCAAAAGGCTCGCCGCGTGCGCTCGCAGCTCGGCCGTCACCGCGTCGGCATCGTCGCCCGGCAGGTGGCGGATCTCGAAATCGAAGCGGCATTCGCGCGGCACGATGTTGAGCGCGGTGCCGCCGGCGATCGTGCCGGTATGGACCGTGGTGTAGGGCGGCGTGAAGCCCGCATCGAACGGACCCCGGTCGCGCTTCTGCCGCGCGATGCGGCGGATTTGCGCGACCATATCGGCCGCGATCTCGACCGCGTTGACGCCGAGATGCGTGAGCGCCGAGTGGCTTTCCTGCCCCGCGACGCGGCAGCGCAGGCTGCGCTTCCCCTTGTGCGCCACCACCGGCTGCATCAGCGTCGGCTCGCCGATGATGCAGAGCCGCGGCTTCACCGGCAGGTTCCCGAGCCGCGCGATGAGGCCGCGTACGCCGATGCAGCCCACCTCCTCGTCATATGTGAGGGCAAGATGGATCGGCACGGGCGCGTTCGCGGCGATGAATTCCGGCACCATCGCCAGCATCGCGGCGATGAAGCTCTTCATGTCCGCGGTGCCGCGGCCATAGAGCCTGCCGTCGCGCTCGGCCACGGCGAACGGCTCGCTCTGCCATTTCTGGCCGTCGACCGGCACGACGTCGCTGTGGCCGGAAAGCAGGATCCCGCCCCGGTCGTCCGGTCCGACCGTCGCATAGAGATTGGCCTTGCGCCGGGCGGCGTCGAATACGAGGTCGCTCTTGATGCGATGATCGTCGAGATACGTAGCGGACGAAGTCGATGAGCGCCAGGTTCGACTCGCGGCTCGTGGTGTCGAAGGCGACGAGCTGTCGAATCATCTCGATGCTGGAGATCGCTCGCGCCAAAACCGGCCTCTCAGGTCAGGAACTGCTCCTTGAACACGCGCTCTTCGAGATTGTGCTCGGGATCGAACATGAGCGTCAGCCCCATGTCGCGGGTCTCGCGCACGATCACCGAGATCACGTCGCGCACCTCGGTATAGTCGGCAACCGCGCTCACCGGGCGCTTGTCCGCTTCGAGCACCTCGAATTCGCACTTTCGCGCTGTGCGGCAACAGCGCGCCGCGCCAGCGGCGCGGGCGGAACGCGCTGATGGGCGTCAGCGCCAGAAGATCGGCGCCGAGCGGCACGATCGGGCCATGCACCGAGAGATTGTACGCGGTCGAGCCGACCGGCGTCGCGACCAGCGCGCCGTCCGCCAGCAACTCCTCGAGCCGCACGATGTCGTCGACGATGATGCGCAGCTTCGCGGCCTGGCGGCGCTGGCGCAGCAGCGACACCTCGTTGATGGCGAGCGCGCGGTGCTCGGTGCCGGCGCGGTCGCGCGCGACCATGGCGAGCGGGTGGATGCGCACGGAAACGGCGGCGGCGATGCGCTGCGGCAGCGCATCGGGCGAATATCCGTTCATGAGAAAGCCGACGCTGCCGCGATGCATGCCGTAGAACGGCACGCCGCGATCGCGGTAGCGGTGCAGCGTCTCGAGCATGAAGCCGTCGCCGCCCAGCGGCACGATGACATCCGCCTCTTCGGGCGAAGCGCTGCCATAGCGCCGGCTCAGCTCGGCGAGCGCCGACTGCGCCTGCGGCGCGTCGCTCGCAAGGAAGGCGAAACCGCCGGCGAGCGCCGCTTTGTACGGCGCGGTTTCGGCTTTCGCGCTCACCCGCCGGTCACGCTCATATGCCGCCTGACCGCGGGGCGGAGATGGCGGCGGTCGATCACGAAATCATGGCCCTTGGGCTTGCGCGAGATCGCCTCGTGGATCGCCGCGTCGAGCGGCGCATCGCTTTGCGAGAGCCGAAGCGGCGTGCGCAGGTCGGCCGCGTCCTCCTGGCCGAGGCACATATAAAGCGTGCCGGTGCAGGTGAGCCGCACGCGGTTGCAGCTTTCGCAGAAATTGTGGGTGAGGGGCGTGATGAAGCCGAGCTTGCGCCCGGTCTCGCGCACGGTGAAATAGCGCGCGGGGCCGCCGGTGCGGTAATCGGTCTCGTCGAGCGTCCAGCGCCGCTGCAGCCGGGCGCGCACGAGCGACAGCGGCAGATACTGGTCGAGCCGCGCGCTCGCGCCGATCTCGCCCAGCGGCATCACCTCGATGAAGACGAGGTCGAGCCCTTCCTCGCCGCTCCACGCGACGAGCCGGTCGAATTCGTCCTCGTTCACGCCCTTGAGCGCGACCGTGTTGATCTTGATCGCAAGCCCGGCGCGCTGCGCCGCACCGATCCCGGCCAGCACCTGGTCAAGCTTGCCCCAGCGCGTGACGGCGGCGAATTTCGCGGCATCGAGCGTGTCGAGCGAGACATTGATGCGGCGCACGCCGGCCGCGCGCAGTTCCTCGGCATAGCGCGCGAGCTGGCTGCCGTTCGTCGTGACCGTCAGCTCGTCGAGCGCGCCCGTCCCGAGATGGCGCCCGAGCGAGCGGAACAGCGTCATGATGCCGCGCCGGACCAGCGGCTCGCCGCCGGTCAGGCGGAGCTTGCGCACGCCCAGGCGCACGAACGCGCTGCACACGCGGTCGAGCTCCTCGAGCGTCAGCACCTCGGCCTTCGGCAGGAACGCCATGTCCTCCGACATGCAATAGACGCAGCGGAAGTCGCAGCGGTCGGTCACCGAAACCCGGAGATAGCTGATATGACGGCCGAACGGATCGATCATCGCCCCTTAACATAATGCGCCCGGCGGAAATGTCTCCCCCGATGATCCGGCGTGTCCCGGCCGGACGTATTAATCGCGGCCCCGGCTCGAGCCCGGTGCCCGGCGGATGAGGGACGCCCACCATGGACCAGCCGCAACTCTGGCACGCGCGGGCCGCGCACGCCCGCCGATCGGCCAACGAAACCAGGAACGGGGGTCAAAAATCGCTCCTGCTCCTCTATGCCGAGGAGTGCGAGCGCAAGGCCGCGCATTGCAGCAGCGCCGCCGAGCCGGTCCGGGACCCTCCCGCCCGCCCGGCCACGCGCTTTTCCCTGGCCTAGGCCCGGCCGCTCCGCCTCGGATCTTGACAACTGTACGTAATTGCAATACACTCGCCTCGGCGGGATGCGGGCGGCGTGGCTTTTGCCGAACGAACCCAATTCGGGCGCAGCTTATGGATTTTACCGAACGAACCCAATTCCGGCTGGCCGCGCTGCCGTCGCTTCAGCCCCTCATTCTGAGCGAAGCGTGCGCAGCACGCGCAGTCGAAGGAAGCACGGGCCGTTCTGCAGCGATTCTGCAGAACGAACCCAATTTTGCCGATGGCGCGTCCTTCGACTGCGCCCCTTCGGAGCTCCGCTCAGGATGAGGATTTGTTTTAGAATCAATAGGTTATAAGAACTTCAGGCGGCCCTGACCTCGGTCAGGAACTGGTCGATCGAGCGGCGCAGCGCGTCGGCCTGGGTCGAGAGCCGCGTCGCCGCCTGCAGCACCTCGTTGGCGGCGCTGCCGGTGCGGGTCGCGGCCTCGCTCACGCCGGCGATGTTGCTCGACACCTCCATGGTGCCGATCGAGGCCTGCTGCACGTTGCGGGCGATCTCGGACGTCGCGGCGTTCTGCTGTTCGACCGCGGTGACGATCGCCGCGGCGATCTGGCTGACCTCGTGGATGGTGCTGCCGATATGGCCGATCGCCGCGACCGCGTCGTCGGTCGCGCGCTGCATGCCGGTGACCTGGCCGGCGATCTCCTCGGTCGCCTTGGCGGTTTGCGTCGCGAGCGATTTCACCTCGCTGGCGACCACGGCGAAGCCCTTGCCGGCCTCGCCGGCCCGCGCCGCCTCGATCGTGGCGTTGAGCGCCAGAAGGTTGGTCTGGCCGGCGATCGAGCTGATCAGCTCGACCACCTGGCCGATCTTCTGCGATGCGTCGGCGAGGCCCTTCACGGTGCGGTTGGTGCGCTCGGCCTCGGCGACCGCCTTGTCGGCGACGTGCGTCGAGAGCGTCACCTGGCGGCCGATCTCGCTGACCGAAGCGGCAAGCTCCTCGGTTGCGCTCGCGACGGTATTGACGTTGTTGGCGGCGTGCTCCGAGGCGCTGGTGGCGGCGGCCGACTGGCGGCTCGTCTGCTCCGCGGTCGAAGCCATGCCGGTCGCGGTCTCCTGCAGTTGCGATGCGGCGCTGGCAACGGTGTCGAGCACGCCGCTGACCTCGCGGTCGAAGCGGATGGCAAGCTCGGCGAGACGGTCGGCGCGCTCCACCTGGGCGCGGCGCGCGGCCTCGCGCTCGGCGGCCAGCTGCTGCGCCGCGACCGCGGTCTCCTTGAAGACGGCAAGCGCGTCGGCCATGGCGCCGATCTCGTCGCCGCCGCCGACCGGCACGGTCTCGACCGAAAGGTCGCCCTCGGCGAGCCGCCGCATCGTTTCCGTGAGCCGCCGCACCGGCCGCGCAATCATGTGGCCGATTACGAACGTCGCCAGCAGCGACGCCATCGTCGCCGCCAGCGTGAACCAGATGAAGACCTGGCGCGCCGAGCGGGTCTCGCTTTGCAGCATATCGAACAGAGTTCGACTTCCGGCCCTTCACCACCGCGGTGAGCTGTTCCGACTGGTTCTCGTAATCCTGGTAGACGGTCTGCACGGCGTTGACGAACGTCATCGCCTGTTCCGGATTGGCAGCGGTGTCGATCACCTGGCGCACCGAGGCGCCATAGTCGGTGAGCGTCTTCGCCAGGGTCTGAACCAGCGGCACCTCTTGCGGGTCGTCGTTGCCGGAGGATATCGCAGCGAGGAGCGGGGGCAGGCGGCTCAGCTTGATGCCAAGCTCGGCGCCGACCGCCTTGGCGCCGAAGCCGCCTTCGCCGCTCTCGGCGAGCGAGGTGAGCCGGTAGAGGCCGGTCTGAACCCCGGTGACTGCGCGGTCGAGTTCGGCGACGCGCGCGGCGCGATCGAACGCCGCGTCGGACAGCTGCTCGAGCCGCCCGGCGCTCGTCTCCAGGAGCTGCAGCGCATAGAACGCGAGACCGAGCAGCGTCGCCACGAGAATGGCCGGCGCGATGCAGATCTTGGCGCGAAGGGAAAGGTTGCTGGGACGCATTGCCATCCGGACGACCGAAACGGGGACCATGCGCAAAGCTACGAAGATTGGGTAAAATTCATCTTAAAATCACGGCACCATGAAGCCGGCTCGCGCTTGCTAAGGCCCGGCCGCGGCAGCAATATCGCCGCCATGAGGGAATTCACCGTCCGCCCGGACCCGGACGATCCGCGGCTCACCCGAACGGTCGACGGGCTCGATCACGAGGGCCGCGCGGTGCGCACATCGGTCGTGGTCGAGCGGCCGCTCACGCTCTTCCTCAACGGCCAGGAGATCGTGACCATGATGACGGTCGGCGATCATCCCGATTACCTGGCGGTGGGCTATCTCCTCAATCAGAACATGCTGCGCGGCGACGACACGATTGCCGGCATCGATTACGACGACGACCTTGCGACCGTCGTCGTGCGCACCGGGCGGCGCACCGATTTCGAGCGCAAGCTGCGCAAGAAGACGCTCACCTCGGGCTGCGCGCAGGGCACCGTCTTCGGCGACCTGATGGAGAAGTTCGACGAGATCGATCTCCCGCGCGATGCGGTGCTGCGGACCTCGTGGCTTTACGCGCTTGCGCGCAAGATCAACACAAGCCCAAGCCTCTATCTCGCCGCGGGCGCGATCCACGGCTGCGTCCTGTGCGAGGAGGACCGGCCGCTCGTCTATATGGAAGATGTCGGCCGGCACAATGCGATCGACAAGATCGCCGGATACATGCATCTCGAGCGCATCGGGCCCGAGGGCAAGATCTTCTACACCACCGGCCGGCTCACCTCGGAAATGGTCATCAAGTGCGTGCAGATGCGCATCCCGATCCTGATCTCGCGCTCGGGCTTCACCGCGTGGGGCGTCGAGCTTGCGCGAAAGGCGGGGCTCACGCTCATCGGCCGCGCCAAGGGCAGGCGCTTCATCGCGCTCTCGGGCGAAGACCGCATCGTGTTCGACGACGACCGCGGCGCGGCCGAGGAAAGCGACCGGGTGCAGCGCAAGGCAAGCCTCGCCGAGGACGAGGCGTGAAGATCGCCGGCGTGGTGCTTGCCGGCGGCCTCGCGCGGCGCATGGGCGGCGGCGACAAGGGCCTGCGCCTGGTGGCCGGGCGTCCGATCCTCGACTGGGTGATCGAGCGCGCCCGCCCGCAGGTGGCAGCGCTTTGCCTCAACGCCAACGGCGATCCCGCGCGCCTCGCGCAGTGGGGCCTGCCGGTCGTGGCCGACGGCGTGCCGGGATTTGCCGGGCCGCTCGCCGGCGTGCTGGCCGGGCTCGACTGGGCCGCCGAAAACGTCGTAGGCGCGAGCCACGTCGCGAGCTTTGCGACCGATGCGCCGTTTCTGCCGCGCGACCTGGTGGCGCGGCTTGCCGCGGCGATAGGCGCCGATGCCGAGCTGGCCTGCGCCGCGTCGGGCGGGCGCGACCATCCCGTCTTCGGCCTCTGGCCGGTCGATCTCCGCCACGATCTGCGCCGCGCCATGACCGAGGAGGGCGTGCGCAAGGTCGATCTCTGGACCGCACGCTACCGGCTCAGCCGCGTCGAGTTTCCGAGCGAGCCGGTCGATCCGTTCTTCAATGCCAACGCGCCCGAAGATCTGGCCGCGGCCGAGCGGCTCGTGGCACCGGCGAGGGGATAGAGACGATGGGCGTCGCGGTCGATTTTCGCGTCCTCGAGCTTTTGTGCGGGCGGCTCTGCCACGACCTCATCAGCCCGGTCGGCGCGATCAACAACGGCATCGAGCTTTTGGACGAGGACGACCCCGAATTCGTCAAGGAAGCGATGGCCCTCATCGGCCAAAGCGCGAAGAAGGCCGGTCAGCGCCTGCAATTCTACCGCTTCGCCTATGGCACGGCCGGCACCGGCGCCTCGGGCGCCACCGCGATCGACGCGCGCGAATGCGCTTTGGCGCTCCTCGACGGCGGCAAGGTGCGCTGCGAGTGGGATGCGGCGGTGAGCGCGCTGCCGCTGCCGTGGCAGCGGCTCGCCTGCTGCCTGGTGCTGTTCGCGGCCGATGCCTTGCCGCGCGGCGGCGCCGTCACCGTGCGGGCCTTGGCCGGCGCCGCGCCGGGGGTGGAGGTCACCGCGGAAGGCGACAGCCTCAATCTCCCCGAGGACCAGCGCGCGGCGCTCGCGGCCGCCACCACGGCCGATGCGCTCACCCCGCGCAATGTTCATGCTTTTTATACCAATCGGCTGGCGCAGCAGATCGGCGCCCAGCTTGCCATTGCCGTGGCGGCGCCGGGGAGGGCGGTCCTGACCGCCGCGGCGGCCGCGGTTTGACGGGTTTTTAAACGTTTTTTTGGACTTTCCCGCCGATGCTGGAGCGCGCGGAATAGGCGCCGCTCGCGGGACAGCATGGACGATCTCCTGAGGGAATTCCTGGCCGAGACGATCGAGAGTTCTGGCGGCGCTCGACAGCGATCTCGTGCAACTCGAGAAAAGCGCCGATCCGGCGGCGTTGCAGAGCATCTTCCGCGTGTTCCACACGATCAAGGGGACGTGCGGGTTCTTCGATCTGCCGCGCCTCGAGCGGCTTGCCCATGCGGCGGAGAATGTTCTCTCCCGGCTCCGCGACGGCGAGCTCGAGGCCGGACCCGAGGCGGTGGGCGCAATCTTTCTGGCGATCGACCGGATCAAGGAGATGCTCTCCGCGCTCGCCGAAAGCGGCGCCGAGCCGCGCGGCAATGACCGCGAACTCATCGCCGGGCTCGAGGCCCTTGGCAAGACTGCGCCGGTTGCCGCGGCAGAGGAGCCCGAGCCGCCGGTGGCCGCGCCCGCGCGCGACCGCGCGGCCGTCAGCGAGACCATTCGCGTCAACGTGACCCTGCTCGATCAGCTGATGACGACGGCAAGCGAGCTGGTGCTGACCCGCAATCAGCTTCTCCAGGTGCTGCGCAGCGAGATGCGCGGCGCCTTCGCCGCCCCCTTGCAGCGCCTGTCGCAGGTCACGACCGAGCTGCAGGAAACCGTGATGCGCACCCGCATGCAGCCCATCGGCAATGTCTGGTCGAAGCTGCCGCGTCTGGTGCGCGAGATCGCGCGCGAGCTGGGCAAGACGATCGAGCTCGAGATGCGCGGCTCTGAGACCGAGCTCGACCGCCAGGTTTTGGAGCTCATTCGCGACCCGATCACCCACATGGTGCGGAACGCGGCCGATCACGGCATCGAGCCGGCGGCGGAACGCGCGCGGCTCGGCAAGTCAGCTTCCGGCCGCATCTCGGTCAATGCGTTCCACGAGGGCGGCCATGTCGTGATCGAAGTGTCCGATGACGGCCGCGGCTTCGCGCTCGACCGCATCAAGGCGCGCGCCATCGGCAGCGGCCTTGCCAGCGAAGCCGATCTCGGCGTGCTGTCGGACCGCGAGATTTGCGATTTCGTGTTTCGGCCCGGCTTCTCGACGGCGGAGAAAGTGACGGCGATTTCGGGCCGCGGCGTCGGTCTCGACGTGGTGCGCGCCAATCTCGAACGGCTCGGCGGCACGATCGAGATCGAGAGCGGCGAGGGGCGCGGCACCGCTTTCAAGATCGTGCTGCCGCTCACGCTCGCGATCGTCTCGGCGCTGATCGTCGAAAGCGGCGGCGAGCGCTTTGCCCTGCCGCAGATGTCGGTGCTCGAACTGGTGCAGGCGGGCCCCGGCGCCGAGCACAAGGTGGAGTGGCTCAACCGCGCGCCGGTTCTGCGCCTGCGCGACCGGCTGCTGCCGCTCGTGTCGCTCGCCGAGCTGTTGGGCAGGGCGCGCGACGAGGGTGCGCACGAGCCGCTCATCGTCGTCACCGAGGCCTCGGGCCGCACCTTCGGCATCATGGTGGACGCCATCGCCGATGCGGAAGAGATCGTGGTAAAGCCGGTCGGTCCGATCCTGCGCGGCATTCCCATTTTCGCCGGCAACACGATCCTGGGCGACGGCCGCGTCGTCTTCATCCTCGATCCGGCGGGTATCGCCGCCGCCAAGGGCGGGATCGGCGTGTCCGCGACCGCTGCGCCCCCCGCGGCTGCGCCCAAGGAAAGCGGCGCGAAGCTGAGTCTGCTGCTGTTCCGCGCCGGCTCGGGGGGCCTCAAGGCGGTTCCGCTCGGCGTCGTCGGGCGGCTCGAGGAAATCGATCTCGCCGATGTCGAGTTCGCCGACGGAAATCCGGTCGTGCAGTACCGCGGGCGCCTCATGCCGCTGGTCGCTCTCTCGTCCGACGCGCTGCCGGGTGCGACGGGCCGCAGGCCGCTCATCGTGCTTGCGCACGGCGACGGCGTCATGGGCCTGGTCGTGGACGAGATCGAGGACATCGTCGAAGAGGCGGTCGCGATCGAACGTCCGGCCAGCCAGGCGGGGCTCGTCGCGAGCGCGATCGTCGCGGGCAAGGCAACCGACATCATCGACGCCGGCTTCTATCTCAAGGCGGCGTGCGGCCAGGGATCAAGCCGCAAGAGCCCGGTGCGGCGGCACATCCTGCTCATCGAGGGCAGCCCAATCTTCCGCACTTTGCTGATCCCGGTCCTGCGCGCGGCGGGATATGACGTGGCATTCGTCGAATCGGTCGAAGAGGCGCGCGCGCTCTGCGCCAAAGGCGAGGCCGTCGATGCCATTCTCGCCGACGAGGATACGCCCGGCATCGACGCTTTTGCCCATTCGCTCGAGAGCGGCGGCTGGCGCGGCAAGCCGCTCGTCGCGCTCGCCGACGCCGCTGAACGCGACGGGCGGTTTGCGAACGCCGTGGCAAAGCTCGACAGCAGGGCGCTGCTCGACACGCTCGGCCGCGCGCTCGCACGCCGGGACGCCGCATGAAAGAGCTGGTCTCGATCATGCTGGCCGGCCAGACCTTCGGCATCCCGGTCGGCGAGGTGCGCGACGTGCTGGCGCCGCCGCCCATGACGCCCATTCCGCTGGCGCCCGCGGAAGTGGCGGGCGCGCTCAATCTGCGCGGCCGGATCGTCGTGGCGATCGACCTGCGCAAGCGGCTCGGACTTCCGCCCGCGCCCGAAGGTGCGCGCGCCATGTGCGTCATCGTCGAATTCGAGGGCGAGCTTTACAGCTTTCTCGTCGACCGCGTCGGCGACGTGCTGCGGCCCCCGGATGACGCGATCGAGCACGGCACATCGGTCCTCGATCCGGTCTGGCGGCAGGTTTCGGCCGGCATCTGCCGTCTCGACGATTGCCTGCTCGTCATTCTCGACGTGGCGAAGGCGGTCGATCTCGGCGCCAAGGCGGCGGCATGAAGACCTGTCTCGTCGTCGATGATTCGCGGGTCGTGCGCAAGGTCGCGCGGCGCATCCTCGAGGAGCTGAACTTCGCGATCGAGGAAGCGCCCGACGGCAGGCTTGCGCTCGAGGCGTGCTTGCGACGGATGCCGGACGCGGTCCTGCTCGATTGGAACATGCCGGTGATGAACGGCATCGATTTCCTGCGCCAGCTCCGCCGCACGCCTGGCGGCGACGCGCCGATCGTAGTGTTCTGCACCACGCACAGCGACATCGCGCACATCCAGGAGGCGATCGAGGCGGGCGCCAACGAATATGTGATGAAGCCGTTCGACGTTGACATTCTCGAAACCAAATTCGCGCAGGTTGGGTTGCTTTGACCGTCGCATCCGCCGCGCGCAACGCCAATCCCGGATCGAACGCTGCCTCGGCCCCCTATCGCGTGATGGTGGTGGACGACAGCGCCGTCATCCGCGGCTTGCTGACGCGGGCGCTCGAGGCCGAGGGCGACATTGCCGTCGTCGCGTCGGCCGGTAACGGTCGGATCGCGCTCGATGCGCTCGAGCGCTACGACTTCGAGCTTGTTCTGCTCGACGTGGCGATGCCGGTGATGGACGGGCTTGCCGCGCTGCCGCTGATGTTGCGGGCGCGGCCCAATCTCAAGGTCATCATCGTCTCGTCGCTGACGCGGAGCGGCGCGCTCGTGACCCTGAAGGCGCTTGCCGCCGGCGCCGCGGATTACGTGACGAAGCCGACTTCGGCCGCGCTCTCCGCCGGCGACGCGTTCCGCCGCGAGCTCATCGCCAAGGTGAAGGCGCTGGTCGAGGCGCACCGTGCCCGCGCCGCCGCCCCGGCGCTGCGCGCCGCGGCGGGAGCCGCGTCGCTGACGCTTCGGCCCTTGCCGACCGAGCCGCCGCAGGCGATCGCCATCGGGTCATCGACCGGCGGCCCCGTTGCGCTCTATCGCATCGTGGCCGCGTTGAAGCAGGGACTGCGCCAGCCGATCTTCGTCACGCAGCACATGCCTGCGACCTTCACCGCCATCTTCGCCGATCACCTGGCGCGCGCGAGCGGCCTTGCCGCCGCGGAGGGCGTGGACGGCGAAGCGGTCGCCGGCGGCCGCATTTACGTGGCCCCGGGCGAGCATCACATGCGGATCGAACGCGGCGATCAGGGGCCGGTGATCCGGCTGTCCAAGGGTCCGGCGGAGAATTATTGCCGCCCTTCGGTCGATCCGATGCTGAGCAGCCTCGCCGAAATCTACGGCAGCGGGCTCCTCGCGATCATTCTCACCGGCATGGGCCATGACGGGCTCGCCGGCGCGCGCGCCGTCGTTGCCGCCGGCGGCGCGGTCGTGGCGCAGAACCAGGCGACCAGCATCGTCTGGGGAATGCCCGGCGCGGTCGCATCGGCGGGTCTTGCGAGCGCGCTTCTGCCGGTCGACGAGATCGGCCCGTTCCTCGCCGCTCTCGGCGGACGGGGCGCGCCATGAACGCGGCGGATTTCGGCCTCTTCGCGCGCCTCCTGAAGGACGGGTCCGGCCTCGTCATGACGGAAGACAAAGCCTACCTGATCGAATCCCGTCTCGTTGGCGTGGCGCACCGGCATGGCTTTGCCTCGGTCGCGGACCTCGCCCGCGCGCTGCAAAAACAAGCGGACAAGGCGCTGGTGCGTGAGATCGTCGAGGCGATGACGACGAACGAGTCCTCGTTCTTCCGGGACATGAAGCCATTCGAGCAGTTTCGCGCGATCGTGCTGCCGACCTTCATCAAGGCGCGCGCCGCAAGCCGGACGCTGCGCATCTGGAGCGCCGCCTGCGCCGCCGGCCAGGAACCCTATTCGCTCGCCATGATCCTCGACGAAGAGCGCGCCCGGCTCGCCGGCTGGCACGTTTCGCTCGTCGCGACCGACATCTCGGGCGAGATGATCGAACGCGCCAAGGCCGGAAACTACTCGCAGTTCGAAGTGCAGCGCGGCCTGCCGCTCAAGTACCTCGTCCGGCATATGGAGCCCGAGGCCGATCGCTGGCAGCTCAAGCCCGAGATCCGCCGCATGGTGGAATTCCGGGTGGCGAACCTGCTCGACGACCTCTCGGCGCTCGGCCGGTTTGACGTGGTCCTGTGCCGCAACGTGCTGCTCTATTTCGACGGGCCGACGAAATCGGCGCTGCTCGATCGCCTGTCGCGGCAGTTGCGGCCGGACGGGTTCTTGGCGCTCGGCGGCGCGGAAACGACGCTCGGCGTTTCCAACAAGTTCGAGCCGGTACCGCAGCAGCGCGGCCTCTACCAGCTCGCGGCGCCAGCGCTCGCGCAAGCGGCCCGCGCAACGTGAAACGGCGGCCCGAAGGCCGCCGTTTGCTCTGTCGTGAGGTGAAATAAGAGGCGGTTCAGGCTTTCGCCACCTTGCGCGGCGCGGTCTCGCTGTCGGCCGGCGGATCGCGCAGGACGTAGCCCCGGCCCCACACCGTCTCGATGTAATTGTCGCCCTGCGCCGCCTGCGACAGCTTCTTGCGCAGCTTGCAGACGAACACGTCGATGATCTTGAGCTCGGGCTCGTCCATGCCGCCGTAGAGATGGTTCAAAAACATCTCCTTCGTCAGCGTCGTGCCCTTGCGCAGGCTCAGGAGCTCGAGGATGCCGTACTCCTTGCCCGTGAGGTGGAGCGGCGCACCCTCGACCTCGACCGTGCGGCTGTCGAGATTGACGGTGAGCTTGCCGGTGCGGATGACCGATTCGGAGTGGCCCTTGGCGCGGCGGACGATCGCCTGGATGCGGGCGATCAGCTCGCGGCGGTCGAACGGCTTGGTCAGGAAATCGTCGGCCCCGAAGCCCAGACCCTTGATCTTGTGGTCGAGCTCGCCCAGGCCGGAGAGGATGAGGATCGGCGTGCGCACGCGCGCCGCGCGCAGACGGCGCAGCACCTCGTAACCGTCGATGTCGGGCAGCATCAGATCGAGAATGATGATGTCGTAATCGTACAGCTTGCCGATCTCGAGCCCATCTTCGCCCAGATCGGTGGTATCGCAGATGAAGCCCTCGGCCCGCAGCATCATCTCGATGCTGGTCGCCGTCGCGGAATCATCTTCGACAAGTAGAACTCGCATACCCCGCCTCCGACGTGAGATCCGTGACGATAATCGCTTTAAGCATTCTTACCAAGTGAAGTTAAAGCTGGGTTAATCGGAAACGCGTGGGTACAATTTTTTACGATGAACTCCTCTTTTGGTGCCGGATTTTTGCCGCGGACGGATCAATGTTGCGCCGCGGTGCGGAGCCATTTTCCATGATTTAACCGGCAGTTAAGCGCCCAGGGCGATGATGCCGCGTGGCGCCCGCAGCGGCGCCGCGGCGGTTGAAGGGGCGCCCTTTGATTCTCTCTAAGGTTATCGACGAAGCAGCCCGGCTCGAGCCGAGCCGGCGCTATGGCCGCGTCACCGGCGTGCTCGGCATGCTGCTCCAGGCGGGCGGCATCGCGCGCGACGTGGCGGTCGGCGGTCGGGTCGAAATTCTGGCGCAGCGCCGTCGCGTCATGTGCGAAGTGGTTGGCTTCCGCGACGGCCAGGCGCTGCTCATGCCGTTCGGCGCAATCGAGGGGATCGGTCTCGGCTGCAAGGTCGAGCTCGTGCGGGGGCCCGGCGCGATCTTTCCGCACAAGGCCTGGCTCGGCCGCGTCATCAACGCCTTTGCCGAGCCGATCGACGGCAAGGGACCGCTGCCGCAGGGCGACACGGCCTATCCGTTCCGCAATCGCCCGCCGCCCGCGCACGAAAGGAAGCGTGTGCAGGGCAAGATCGATCTGGGCGTGCGCGCCCTCAACACCTTTGTCACCTGCTGCCGCGGCCAGCGCATGGGCATCTTCGCAGGCTCGGGCGTCGGCAAATCGGTGCTTCTGTCGATGATCGCCCGCTACACCGCGGCGGACGCGGTCGTGATCGGCCTCGTCGGCGAGCGCGGCCGCGAGGTGCAGGAATTTTTCGAGGACGATCTCGGCCCCGAAGGTCTCGCGCGGAGCGTCGTCGTCGTCGCCACGTCCGATGAATCCGCCGCTCATGCGGCGCCAGGCGGCCTATCTGACGCTCGCCGTCGCCGAATTCCTGCGCGACCAGGAATGCGACGTGCTGTGCCTCATCGACAGCATCACGCGCTTTGCCACGGCGCAGCGCGAGATCGGCTTGAGCGCGGGCGAGCCGCCGACGACCAAAGGCTTCACGCCCACGGTATTCGCCGAATTGCCGAAGCTCCTCGAACGTGCCGGCACTGGCACCGGAAAAGGCAGCATCACCGGACTCTTCAGCGTCCTCGTCGAAGGCGACGACCAGACGGAACCGATTTCCGATGCCTGCCGCGCCATCCTCGACGGCCATATCGTGCTGGAGCGCGCCATCGCCGAGCGCGGCCGTTATCCCTCGATCGACGTGCTGCGCTCGATCTCGCGCGCCATGCCGCAATGCAACAGCCCCGATGAGAACCGCCTCGTCGGCGCCGCGCGCACCGCGATCGCGACCTACGAGGGCATGGCCGAGCTCATCCGCCTCGGCGCCTATCGCAGCGGCAGCGACGCGCGCGTCGACGATGCCATCCGCCGCTATCCCGCGCTCGAACGATTCCTCGCGCAGGAGAAGGAAGAGCGCGCCGATCTCGCCGCGGGATACGCGGCGCTTGCCAACATTCTCGGAGAAGCGGCATGACCGCGCTCGACAGCCTCATTCGCCTTCATCGCTGGCAACTCGACGAGCGCCGCCGGCAGCTTGCCGAGCTCGAAACGCTGGCCGACAAGCTGCGCAACGAAGAGACGCGCCTCGTCGCCGAGCAGGCGAGCGAACAGGCCATCGCGTCATCCTCGACCGAGGCGGCATCGGGCTATGGCGCCTATGCCTCGCACCTCGTCGAGCGGCGGCGGAAAATCGTGCAGTCGCTTGCCTCGGTCGAGCAGCAGGTCGTGCTTGCGCGCGACGCGCTGTCCGAAACCTATCGCGAGGTGAAGCGTTACGAAATCGCCGCCGCCACGCGCGCGGCGCATCAGCGCAAACGCACGGCGCGCCTGCAGCAGCGCACGCTCGACGAGATCGGCATCGAAACCTACCGCCGCCGCAGCCGCTCGGCCTGAGCCGGCTTCAGATCTGCACGGCGACGTGCCCGCGCAGCTCGGTCAGCGGATCGACGGCGAACGACGAAGCCGTCGCGAACACGATATCGCCGTAATATCCCGCCGCGGCGCTCGCGCGGCGGAAAAGGGCGCCTGCCTCGTCGCGCAAAGCCTGCGGCAGCGGCGAATGACTGCGCAGCACGAGATCGAGCCGGTTGCCGCGGACGAGCCCGTCGAGCTGCAGCGCGCCGAGCCGTGACAGCTCGGCCTCGATGACGAAGCGCTGCCCGGCCGGATCGCGCGCGGCCGCTTCGTTCCGGCGGCGCAGATAAAGGCGCAGCGGCTCCACCGAAGCGCCCACCAGCAGCGGCAGGGTGAGGACGCGCCATTCGCCTGTCGTGCCATCGTTGCCGAGCCGACGCAGTCCGCCGAGATCGTCGTCGAGCCTTGCCTTGAGGCGATCCTGTCCCGCGGCGCCAAGCGCGCGTGCCACCGGTTCGCCCGGCCATTTGCCCGAATAAAGCGCGCCGGCCATGAACAGCAGCGTCGCGGCAAGCGCAGGGGCGGTCGCTGGCGCAAGCAACGCGCGAAGCTGCTGCGCGAGAGCCGGCGCCGACTTGTCGAGCGTTGCCAGAACCTGGTCGAGCGCCGGCCAGCCGTTCGCCTGGGACGGCGGCAGCTCGGCGTGGCTCGGCTCGCTCGCGCCGGAAAGCTGAAATGCGATGGTGGTGCCCGGCGCGAGCGCGAGCCTGCGGTCGAGCGCCAGCGCGCCCATCGCGGATTCGATGATCGTGTCGCCGGCAGCACCCAGCGCGATCGTGCCGGCGAGGCTCGCTTCGCCGGCGGCAAGCGCCGCCGCGCCGAGGCGAAGCTCGAACCGTGATCCGACCGAGGGCGCATCGCTCCCCGGGCCCGCCGCAATCAGGGTGGCCCAGATCGTCGTGCCGATTTCGAGCGAGACCGGCGCCGTCTCCGCGGCCGCCGCCGCCGCGGGCGCCACGTTCGCAAGCGCCTCGGCCGAAAGCGGCGGAGCGCTCGAACGTCACGACCGCTGCGCCGGAAGCGGGCTTCGCCGCGATGGTCAGCGGATCGGTCATCGCGTGCCAAGCTCAGTCACGAGGCGGCGTGCGATCTGCCCGACATCTTCCGCCGCATCGCACGTGGGCGAGCGCGTCAGGAGCGGGACCTGGCGCCGGATTGCTCTCCTTCACCTGGTCGTCGCGGCGGATGATGCCGGCGAGCGGCGGCTCGAGCTTCAGGAATTCGCGGCAGGCGCGCAGCAGCGTGCTGTAGGTGCGCTCGCCGTCGCGCGAATTCGTCACCATGTTGACGACGATCTGGATGCCGCCCGCCAGGCGCTCGAGCGCCGTGACCTTGATGTAGGCATAGGCGTCGGTGATCGAGGTGGGCTCGTCGGTGGTGACGACGAGACAGACGCGCGCCTGGGTCGTGAGCATGCGGACGGTGCGCTCGATGCCGGCGCCGAGATCGAGCACCACCCAGTCATAGCCCTGCGCGAACCGGCCGAGCTCGGAGCGCAGTTCCAGCAGCCGGCTCGCCGGCAGATTGGCGAGGCCGCCGGAACCGGATCGTCCGGCAATGATGTCGAACCCGCCCAAATGCGGTGTCGCCGCCTGCGCGAGGGTGGATTCGCCGGCGATCACGCTTGCGAGATCGCGGCGCGGCGTGCAGCCGAGCTGGACGTCGACATTGGCAAGCCCGAGATCGCCGTCGAACAGCAGCGCTTTGCGCCCGCTGTTGGCAAGCGCGTGCGCCAGCGTGATCGAAAACCAGGTCTTGCCGACGCCGCCCTTGCCGGATGCGACGGCGATGATATTGCGCTTCTCCGGCGCCTTGGCCGAAAGAGGGGCGAGGGCCTCAGTCGCCGTCGCGCTCGTCATGACTCACCTCGTCTTTGAGAAACCGGCCGTCTCGACCGCACCTCCGCCGAAAGCAGCAGGCGGGCGAGCAGGACGGGATTGAAGGAACTGAGGCCGTCGGCGATCGCGGGCGACACGCCGGCCTCGGCCAAGGGAAGGCGCAGTTCGTCGACCACGGCGACGACGCTGCCAAGGCGCCGCGACAGGTCGAGGCGCGTCACGACGAGCCGCGCGCAGCCGTCGGCGGCGAAGATGCGCGCCATTTCGAGCGTATCGACCGCGTCGCCCCCCGCCGGCAGGACGAGCAGCGCCTCGGCCTTGGCAGCAGCGGCGAGTGCTTTGCAACTCGCTCCGCTCCAAAGCGGAATAGGGATTGATGCCCGGCCCGTCGATGATGACGAGCTCCGCTGGCTGCGCCGAGGCTACCGCGGCGGCAAGCTGTGCCGCGTCCTCGGCGCTCTCCATCGGCACGTTCAGAATCCTGGCGAAGGCGGCGAGCTGATCGACCGCGCCGGCGCGCGCGGCGTCGGCCGTGACGAGGCGCACGCGCTTCGCCGCCGAACACGGCGCGCGCGGCGAGCTTTGCCGCGGTGACGGTCTTGCCGCTGCCGGGCGGCCCCGCGAGGAAGAAGCTCCGCCGCCCGTCCTCGGCCACGACCGGCCGGAACGGAAAGAGCGTTGCGAGCGCGCTCGAAAGCGCGACGAGCGGTTCCTCCTCGTCATAGGGGAGTGCCGCCGCGACGATCTTTTCCGTGAGGTCGGGCGAGAGCCCGTGCCCGTCGAGCGCCGTTCCGATCGCGTCGATGGCGCCCGAACCGGTGGGCGCCGCGCGCGGCGCAAGCTCGGCATCGAGCGCGGCGGTGACGCGCATCAGCCCCTGGTCGTCTTCCTGCGTCGAGACGATGATGGCTTCGCTGCCCAGGTGCTGGCGCACGAGGCTCATCGCCTCGTTCATGGTCCGGCCGGAGAAGCTGCGCAGGCGCATGGCGGATCAAGCCTCAGATCTGGCCGAGCGTCTTGAGACGCGCCTTGGGGTGAATCTCGTTCTGCGAGACGACGATCGTGCTGGGCCGGAAGCGCTCGATGATCGAGCGGACATAGGGCCGGACGCCGGGGCTCGTCAGCAGCACCGGCGTGTCGCCCTTCGCGGCCAGGCGCTCGAACGCCAGGCGCACCGCGCCGATGAATTCCTGGAGCCGGCTCGGCGCCATGCTGAGGTGGCGCTCCTCGCCCTGGCCGCTCAAGGCCTCGGCGAAGGACTGCTCCCACTGCGGCGACAGGCTGACGATCGGGATGAAGCCGCCTTCGGCCGTGTTGGCGTCGCTGATCTGGCGGGCAAGCCGCGCGCGCACATGCTCGGTGATGATCGAGACGTTGCGGCTGTAGCCGCACGCTTCCGAAATGCCCTCGAGCACCGTCGGCAGGTCGCGGATCGAGACGCGCTCGGCCAGAAGGTTCTGCAGTACGCGCTGGATGCCGCCCATCGAAATCTGCGTCGGCACCATGTCGCCGACGAGTTTCTGGTGTCCCTTGTCGAGCTCGTCGATGAGTTTTTGGGTCTCGGCATAGGACAAGAGCTCGGCCATGTTGTCCTTGATCACCTCGGTGAGGTGCGTGGTGATGACCGTCTGCGGCTCGACCACGGTGTAGCCGCGGAAGGTCGCCTCCTCGCGCTGAGTCTCCTGCACCCATTGCGCCGGCAAGCCGAAGGTGGGCTCGGTCGTGGCTTCGCCGGGCAGCGCGATCGGATCGCCGCGCGGATCCATCACCAACAGCATGCTCGGGCGCAGCTCGCCGCGCCCGACTTCGATCTCCTTGATGCGGATGAGATAGGCGTTGGCTGGAAGCTGCAGATTGTCCTGGATTCGCACCGACGGCATGATGAATCCCATCTCGGATGCCAACTGCCGGCGCAGCGCGCGCACCTGGTCGGTTAGCCGCGAGCCATGGTCGCCGTTGATGAGGCTCAAAAGCCCATAGCCGAGCTCGAGCCTGATCTGGTCGATCTGGAGCGCATTGCGGATCGGCTCGTCCTTCGGCGGCTGGGCCGCCACCTTGGCCGCTTCGACTGCCTCTTCCTTTTGCCTCTCCTTCCTTTCCGCGAGCTTCCAGGCCGCGGTGCCGGTCAGGGCCGAGAGCGCCATGAAGGGCACCATCGGGACGCCCGGAACGAGCGACAACGTCAGCATCAGCGACGATGCCACGCCGAGCGCCGCGGGATATGCGCCAAGCTGGCCGAAGAAAGCCTTGTCGGCCGAGCCGCTCGTGCCGGCCTTCGACACCAGCATGCCGGCCGCGGTCGAAACGATGAGGGCCGGGATTTGCGTCACGAGCCCGTCGCCGACGGTCAGCAGCGTATAGGTCTGAGTCGCGTTGCCGAAGGTCAGATTCTTCTGCACGACGCCGATCACGATGCCGGCGACGATGTTGATGAGCGTGATGATGAGGCCGGCGACCGCATCGCCGCGCACGAACTTCGAGGCGCCGTCCATGGCGCCGTAGAAATTGCTTTCGTCCTCGAGATCCTTCCGGCGCTGGCGCGCCTTGCCTTCGTCGATCAATCCTGCGGACAGGTCGGCGTCGATCGCCATCTGTTTGCCCGGCATGCTGTCGAGGCTGAAGCGCGCCGCGACCTCGGCGATACGGCCCGAGCCCTTGGTGATGACGACGAAATTCACCAGGACGAGGATCGTGAACACGATCACGCCGATGATGAAATTTCCGTTCATCACGAAATTGCCGAACGCCTGGATGACGTGGCCGGCGGCGGCGGTGCCTTCGTGCCCGTGTCCGAGGATGAGCCGCGTCGAGGCGAGGTTGAGCGCCAACCGCAGCATTGTCGCCATCAGCAGGACGGTCGGAAACGACGAGAAGTCGAGCGGCCGCTCGATGAAGAGCGCCACCATCAGAATGAGCACCGAGAACGTGATCGAGAATGCCAGGCTCAGATCGAGGAGCCAGGTCGGCATCGGCAGGATGAGCACGGCAAGGATCGACACGACCGCAAGCGCGAGCGCGATCTCGCCGCGTTTCAGCGTCGCGAGAAGCCGTTCGAGGAACGCCCCCGGCACGCCGGTGAATGCCGCAATCTCCGCCATGGGAATGGCTCGAATGCCCCGGCTCAGGCCGAAATCCGTTCCGGCTCGCCCGGCAGCGGCACGTTCAGCCCTTCCTGGCGATACTGTTGCAGCTTGTTGCGCAGCGTGCGGATCGAGATGCCGAGGATGTTGGCGGCATGCGTGCGGTTGCCGAGACAGTGCGACAGGGTGCCGAGGATGAGATCGCGCTCCACTTCCGCGACGGTGCGGCCGACGAGCCCGCCCGCGCCGGCGGCGCCGGAGGGCGCGTCTTCCCCGTCCGCACGGCGCAGCGGCGCGAGCATGATCGCCTCGGGCCCGATCTCCTCGCCGCTGGCAAGGAGCACGGCGCGATGCATCGTATTCTCGAGCTCGCGCACGTTGCCGCGCCACGGATGCCGGTTCAGCAGATCGCGTGTCGACGCCGAAAGCCGGCGCGCCGGCAGCCCATTCGAATCGGTATATTTGCCGATGAAATGCTCGGCCAGTATCTCGATGTCGCGTATCCGCTCACGCAGCGCCGGGATCCTGAGCGTCATGACGTTCAGCCGGAAATAGAGGTCCTCGCGGAACTCGCCCTTGCGCACCGCCTCCTCGAGGTCGCGGTTCGAGGTCGCGATGAGGCGGATGTCGACCTTGATCGGCTGGGTCCCGCCGACCCGGTCGATCTCGCGCTCCTGCACCGCGCGCAGCAGCTTGGCCTGGAGCCGCGGGTGCATCTCGCTTACCTCGTCGAGGAGCAGCGTGCCGCCGGTCGCCTCTTCGAACTTGCCGATGCGGCGGGCGACGGCGCCGGTGAAGGCGCCTTTTTCGTGGCCGAACAGCTCGCTCTCGAGCAGATTGTCGGGAATGGCGGCACAATTGACCGAGACGAAATTCTGCTCGCGCGCGCCGGCTCTTGCGGTGGATGAGGCGCGCCAGAACCTCCTTGCCGGTGCCGCTTTCGCCGGTGATGAGCACGGTTGCGTCCGACGGCGCGATCTGCTCGGCGAGCTTCACCAGGCTTTCCATCGCGGCGTCGCGATAGAGGAGGGCGTGGCTTTCCTGCGCGACCGCCTGCAGCACCGCCGCGATCATCTCGGCGTCGGGCGGCAGCGGCAGATATTCCTTGGCCCCGGCCTTGATCGCGCGCACGGCGGCGCTCGCATCGGCGCCGACGCCGCAGGCGACGACCGGAACGGCGAACCGCTCCTGGCGCAGGCTCTGCGACCATGGCGCCGATATCGAGCTTCACGTCCATCAGCAGGAGGTCGGCGCCCTGGCCCGAACGGAGCGCGGTAAGCGCCTGCTCGACGCCGTCGACGTGCGCCACGCTTGCACCGCGCGCCAATGCGATCTTGCCGGCGGCGGTGATATAGCCCTCGAGCGGGCCGACGATGAGAAGACGCATGGGAGTGAGCCTTTTTCGATTTCGTTCAGGTCCGGTCGGCCTTGACGATTTCCGTCATGGTGACGCCGAGCCGCTCGTCGACGACGACCACCTCGCCGCGCGCCACCAGTCGATCGTTGACGTAGATGTCGATCGCCTCGCCGACGCGGCGGTCGAGCTCGACGACGGCGCCGCGGCCGAGCTTCAGAAGCTGGCTCACCTGCATCGTCGCGCGTCCCAGCACCGCGGAGATTTGCACCGGGATGTCGTAGACCGCCTCGAGCTCCTTGGCGTTTTGCGGCTTCGTCTCGGCCGGGGGTGCGGTGTCGGTGTCGAGCTCATCGAGCTGAAGGTTGGTGTCAGTCATGAGGAATCTCCTCGGGTGCGCTCGGTGCAAGAGCGGGAAGGGAAGGGCGTGCGAGAATGTTGTCCAATTCGGCGAGAAGCTGGCCCATGTCGCGCTCGGCGCCGCCGTCGGCCCATTCGATCCGGCCATCCCCGGCCGCAAGCGCCTGATCGGCGAGCAGTACGAGCTTTCCTGAATAGCCTGCCGCCTGGGACAAAACGGGAAGGCGGCTCTTCACCGGCTCGAACAGCGCGTCGCTGACGCGAAGAACGATGCGCGGCTCATCGAATGCTTCGCCGAGCGTGCGCGCGACGAAGGCCTCGAGCTCCGCCATCGGATCCCTGGCCGATAGCGCAGGCACCGCCCTTTGCAGGACGGTGCGGATCAGCGCGATCGCGTTTCGCTCGATCTCGCCTTCGACGCGGGCGCGCTCGTCGAGGAGGCGCTTCAACGCGCGCGTCAGACGCTCGATTGCGTCCGCGACCCGCGCCTCGGTGCTTTGCGCCGCCTCGGCAAGCGCGGCGCTGCGGCCCCCGGCCATCCCTTCTGCGCGCGCCGCGGCGAGTTCGGCAGGCGTGAAGCGCGGCTCGGGCGCCGCGGCCGGGCCCACCGGCTCCGGCGGATCGGGCTGGTCGAACGAAACGTCGAACAAAAATCGCTGCGGCTTTCCCATGGCGCCGCCTCAGTACACGAGCTCGTCTTCGCCGCTGCCGTCGGAGATGACGATTTCTCCGCGCGCGGCGAGGTCTTTCGCGACCGACACGAGATAAGCCTGCGATTCCTCGACATCCTTGAGGCGGATCGGGCCCATCGCCGAGATCTCCTCGCGCAACAGCTTTCCGGCGCGTTCCGACATGTGCGAGAAGAACAGGTCGCGCAGCGTCTCGGATGCTCCCTTGAGGGCGACCGGGATGCGCTCCTTCTCGGCGGTGCGCAGCAGTGCCTGGATCGCCGTGCCGTCGAGCTTGCTCAAATCATCGAAGGTGAACATGAGGGCCTTGATCTTGTCGGCGGAGTCGCGATTGCGCTCCTCGAGCGCGTTGATGAAGCGCGTCTCGGTGTTGCGGTCGAAACTGTTGAAGATCTCGGCGATGAGTTCGTGGGAGTCGCGCCGGTTGGTGCGGGCGAGGCTCGAGAAGAATTCGTTGCGCAGCGTGCGCTCGACGTCGTCGAGCACTTCCTTCTGCACGGCGTCCATGCGCAGCATGCGCATGACGACTTCCATGGCGAAGCTTTCGGGAAGCTGCGTCAGGACCCGTCCGGCGTGGTCCGGCTTGATCTTCGAGAGCACGACCGCGACGGTCTGCGGGTATTCGTTCTTGAGATAATTCGCCAGCACGGATTCGTTCACGTTGCCGAGCTTGTCCCACATGGTGCGGCCGGCCGGGCCGCGGATCTCTTCCATGAGGCTGTTGACGCGCTCGGAACCCAACACTTTGACGAGGAGCCGCTCGGTGCTTTCGTAGGTGCCGACGAGCGAGCCGGTCGCGGAAATCTGCTCGGCGAATTCGACGACGAGCCGCTCGATGATGGTCGAGGCGACCGAGCCGAGATTGGCCATGGTCTGGGAGATTTCCTTGATCTCCTCATCGTCCATGAGGGTGAAGAGCTTGCTCATCTGGTCTTCGCCCACGGCGAGCAGAAAAATGGCCGCCTTCTCGGCGCCGGAGAGCATGCGGTAGTCGTCGCGAACGCGCATCATCGCCCGGCCCTCTTACCGATTGTCCTGGTACATCCAGCTGCGCACGATCGCGAGCGCCTCTTCGGGGTGCTTGTCCACGATCTCGCTCACCTTGCGCAGGCTCGAGGCCGCGACGCGTCCATCGACCTGGCCGATGTCGATCATCGCGTCCTGCTCGGCGGCGTGCTGGGCGCCGCGCTGCTGGGCGAGCGCCACCGCGCTGCCGCCCGCGGCGCCGGGTGCGGGGAGGGCGGCCGTGCCGCCGGACCGGCCGAGGAGCCGCGGCGCCTCGCCCATGCCGCCGCCGCCGACGGCGCCGTCGAGCAGGCGATTCACGAGCGGCCGGACCACGAGCAGGATCACCAGGACCGCGACCACCGCCAAAATCAGCGTTTCGCCCATGTGCATGAGATCGGCGCGCTCGAACCCCATGATGGTCTGCGGCGCGGCCGCCTCGGGCTCGTCGACCGGGGCAAAGCGCATGTTGACGACCTCGACGGAATCGCCGCGCTTCTCGTCGTAGCCGATGGCCGAGCGCACGAGCGCGGTGAGCTGCTTCATCTCGTCGGCCGAGCGCGGCTCGTATTTCTTGGTTCCGTCCGGCGCGGCGGCATAGGTGCCGTCGACCACGACCGCGACGGATTGCCGCTTGATCTGGCCTGCCTCGCGCACCTGGTTCTGCACCGTCTTGGTGATCTCGTAATTGACGGTCTCCTCGCTGCGCGAGCCGCGCGCGCGGCCGGAACTCGCGGGCGCAGAGGGCGCGGGCTGGTTGTTGGGCAGGTTGTTGGCGACCGAGACCGGCTGCGCCGCGGCGCCGCCGTCGCTGCTGTCGTTCGACTCGGTGACCGTCTGGGTCGAGCGCACGACCTGGCCATTCGGGTCGTAGCTCTCGGAATTGGTCGTGACGCGATCGAAATCCATGTCGACATGGACATCGACGCGCGCCTTGCCGGGCCCGACCGAGCGATCGATCAGCTCCTCGAGCTTGCGCGACAGGCGGTTCTCGTAATTGACGCGCATCTCCTCGGCCGACGTGCCGGAGAGCGCACCGTCGGCGCCGCCGCCGTCGCCGCGCGCCAAGAGGTTCCCTTCGGTATCGATGACCGAGACGCGCGCAGGCGTGAGATCGGGGACGGCCGATGCGACGAGATGCTGGATCGAGGCCACCTGCATGGTCGCGAGCCGGCCCGCGCCGCGCAGCTTCACGACGATCGAGGCGCTCGGCACCTGCCGTTCGCGCGTGAACAGCTCGCGCCGCGGCAGCACGAGATGGACGCGTGCCGACTGGATCACGTCGAGCGACGAGATGGTGCGCGAAAGCTCGCCTTCGAGCGCCCGCACCTGGTTGATGTTCTCGACGAAGCTCGAGGTTCCGAAGGCGTCGCTCTTGTCGAAGATCTCGTAGCCGACCGAGCCGCCATGCGGCAGCCCGTCGTCGGCAATCAGCATCCTGACGCGCGTCACCTGGTCGACCGGAACCACGATCTGCGAGCCGTCGCCCTTCAGCTGATAGGGCACGTTCATCGCTTCGAGCTTCTGCACGATCTCGCCGCTGTCCTTGGCGTCGAGATCGCCGAACAGGAGGCCGTAGCCCGGCGTCGCGATGCGCGAGCTGACGAAGCCGAAGAAGCCGATGCTTGCCGCGGCGACCACCGCGAGCACGGCCAGCCGCACGACGCCGAGGTTGCGAAGAGTTTGAACCAGGCCGTTCACCGTTAACCGCCTTTGGTTGCGGAGACCGCGTCTCCGCGCACGGTATTGGCGGTTGAGTGAAGGTCCGGTTAATCAGCCGGCAGATTTTGCCGCGTGGGCGGCAGTTCTTGCCGCGGGCTCAGGCGATCCGCGCGCGATTGGCCCCGCGATAGTCCTGAAGCCGCGTGACGCGCAGGCCGGGAAGCCCGTGGCTGTCGACGAGACGCTGCCAGGACAGGAATTCCTCGACCGAGAGCGTATAGCGCTTGCAGGCATCTTCGAGGCTGATGATGCCGGCGCGCACGGCGGCGACGACCTCGGCCTTGCGCCTGATGACCCAGCGCTTCGTGTCGGTCGGCGGCAGGTTCTCGACGCTCGCGACGCTGCCGACTTCGAGGAGCCAATCGGTGCCGTCTGCACTGAGGGATGGCTGGCTTCGCTGACTCACTTTTGCGTCTCGGCTTCGCTCATGGTGTCACCCTTCTACGCGCGCCGGTTTAAAAAACGGCTAAGCGGCGCGCGCGAAGGTTTCCGGAGAAATTGTCGAAAATTCGAGCGATTACGAGGTCTGGATGCTCAAGAGTGCCTGCGTCATCTGATCGGCCGAGGTGATCACCTTGGAATTCGCGGAATAGGCATTCTGCGCGATGATGAGCTGGCTGAACTCGGTCGCGATATCGACGGTCGAGTTCTCGAGCGAGGACGGCTCGATCTGGCCGGCCGCGCCGGTGCCGGCCTGCTCGAGGAGCGGCAGTCCCGATTGGCTGCTCGTGAGATAGGTGTTGCCCGAGGCGGGATCGAGCCCGTTGGGATCCTCGAACGTGGCGACCGGCACGATCGCGATGGCGCGCGTGAGGCCGTTCGAGAAATGAGCAGTGACGAGGCCATTGTTATCGACGCTGACGCTCGAGAAATTGCCGAACTGCACGCCGTCCTGGCTGATGTTCGAGACCGTGAAGGACGATCCGAGCTGGCTCAGGCCGTTGGTCGAGCCGTCGCTGCCGAGATTGAAGCTGACGGTCTGCGGCGAGGTGCCGCCGCTCACGCTCGGATCCCAGGCGATCTTAACCGCGTTGGCGGCGTTGAAGGTCGTCCCGGCGGCATTGAGCGTGCCGTCCGAGTTGAACTGGATGACGCCGTCGCCGGCGCCGATCATGGCGGTGCTGGTTCCGGCATTCGAGAGCGCGGCCGTAACGTTCCACTTGTTGACCGTGCCGGACGGCGTGAGCGTCAAGGTCAAGTCGTGCTCGACGCCTTCGGAATCGAAGATCGGCACCGTCATCGTTTCGGGGTTGGCGGCGTTCGCCGGCAGGTTGGCGGCGAGCGTCACGGTGCCGGTTGGGGTCGCCGTCTCGCTGATGCCGTTGACGTTGATGGTGTCGAGCCCGCTCAGGGTCGTGCCGCTGAGGGTCGCCGGCTGGCCCGCGGCGATGGCCGTGCTTTGCGCCGCGCTGAGGGTTTGTCCCTGGAGAAAGAGACCCGCGGCATTCACCAGGTTGCCGTTGGCGTCGACCGTGAAATTGCCGGCGCGGGTGAACGAGGTCGTGCCATTTCCGGCGACGCCCGCCGCGTTGCTGTTGACGACGAAGAATCCGCCGCCCGAGATCGCAAGATCGGTCGGCGAGCTCGCGCCCTGGATCGCGCCCTGCTGCGCCACGTTGTAGAGCGGCATGGTCGTGACGCCGCCCGGCGAATAGACGTTCGCGCTGCCGCTTTGCGTGACGAGCGTCGAGAAGTCGGTGGTCGTGTCCTTGTATCCGACGGTGTTCGAGTTGGCGATGTTATCGGACACGATGCCGAGTGCGTTGCTGTTGGCGTTGAGGCCCGAGACGGCGGCATAGAGTGCGCCTTCAATGCTCATGGGAGTATCTCCTGATCGAAAGGGCTTAGTTGCCGGTCGAAGTGTTCGAATTGACGGTGACGAGCTCGCTCATCGGCACGGATATGCCGCCGACATCGAAGGTGGCGGTGCCGTTGTTCACGGCGACCGAGCTGACCGTGCCGGCCGATTGCACCGTCGCCTGGATCTGGCTGTTGTTGGCGCCGGTCGCGACGACTTCGAGCGTGTAGGCGCCGCCGTCCGGCATCTGCTGGCCGGCATTGTTGGTGCCGTTCCAGGTGAAACTGTGCTGGCCGGCGGTCGTCGCGCCCGCCGTGTTGTAGATGACGTTGCCGTTCGAATCGGTGACGACGAGCGCGGTTTGCGTTGAAGCACTGGGGAGCGTGTAGGAATAGTTCGCCGTTCCGTTCTGCAGGGGCGCGGTCGCGCTGTTGTATTCGATCTGCTGGCCCACCAGCGGCAGGGCCGAGATCGTCTCGCCCGCGGTCTGAAGCTGGATGAGCGACTGGAGATTGTTGTTCGTGTTGATCTGCTGCTCGACCTCGCTGAACGACACCAGTTGCTGCGTGAAGGTATTGGTATCCATCGGCGACAGCGGGTCCTGGTTCTTGAGCTGCGTCGTCAGCAGGGTTAGGAAGGTGTTGAAGTTCTGGGTGAAGCTCAGAACGGCGTTGCCGGTGCTGGTGCTGCCGCTCGATGCGGCCGGGCTGGTGCTGATCGCGGGAAGAGCGGCGGCAGCGCTTTGCGTGCTGGTGACGGTCATGGTGCCTAGACCTCGATGTCGAGTGTGCCGTCGTGGCGGCGGAGATAAGGTTGCGTGGCCGGCTGGCTCGAAGACGGCGCGGATGCCGCGTCGCCATAGCGCAGGGACGCAGCGCTCGGCGCCGGGTTCTGCGAATAGGATTGCGGATCGCCGCCGCGCAGGTTGAAGCTGAGGCTGCCGTTGTCGGCCTTGAGCCCGGCGTCGCGCAGCGCCTGCTGCAGCCCCGACGAATCCTGCTTGCAGGAGATTGAGCGTGTCGGAGCGGTCGGCCGATATGACCGCGGTGATGTGCCCGTCGTGCGTCACGTCGAGCTTCACGGCAATGGCGCCGAGGCTCGCGGGCTTGAGCTGGATCTCGATGCGGTCCGTGCCGCTCTGCGCCGCCTGGCGCAGGCTGAGAGCAACCTGTTCGGCCGCGGGAAGGACGTGCATGGGCGTCGGCAGCGCCGTCGGCGCGGCGCCGGTCGAAAGCGTCGGCGCTGCAGCGGCGAGGGTCTGATGGCCGCCGACGCTCGGCGCCGGGACTGCGGCCGCCGTCGGATCGGAGGTGACGGGCGTGGCGATCGCCTGCCCGGGAATGCCGTCGGCGGCATTCAGGCTCGCGTCGCCGCCGCTCGTGCCGTGCGCGCCTTGATCCGCGGTATTCGGCAGGGCCGACAGTTTCGGCGGCACGGCGGGCGCGTCGGGGGACGCGGCGGCGGGGGCGGCGGGGTCCGCAGTCTGTCGTGTTGCCGGAGGACGTATCGCTGTTCTGCGCCGCGCCGTTCGGCTGCGCCGCGCCGGCGTGATGCCACAGTCCGGCGAGCATCGCGTTCGGCTGCGACAGATAGGTCGGCGCGCCGGCGACGATCCGCGCCTCGAGCTCGGCCGCGCCGGGCGCGGTCTGCGCGCCCTGGCTCGCGGTGGCGCTCGTGTCGGAACTGCCGCTGGCCGGCGCTGTCGGCGCAGCCGCCGGCGGAACGAGCGGCAGCGTTGCATTGGGCAGGGAAGCTGCCGGCGCGATCGTTGATGCGGCGAGCGTTTGCGTTGCCGCCTGGGTCGAGCCCGCCGTACTCGCCGGCGGTTGCTGAACCGGAACAGGAGAGGCGGCCGCGAGGTTCGCGGTCGATGGATCGGGATTTGCGTCGGCGTTCTTCTTTTTCACCTGGTCGGCTTGCGGCGCCGGCGCTTGCGGCGCCGAGTTGCTGTTGCCGGCTTGGCGCAAGGGAATGAATCCGCCGTCGAGCAGCCGCGAGAAGTCGATCGAGTTGACCGCGGGCGCTGCCGCGGGCGGGCGCTGCGGCGCGATGTCCTTGGGAGCCGTGGCGACGGGTCGTGGGGTCATGTCGCGGCCCACTCAGCAAGCGGTGTGCCACCGCGATGCACGGCGCTAAGTCATTGAACATGCAACGATCGCGTCGGCATGCGGGAAACCGCGGCGGCAATCCGTGCCGGGCTGGCGCGGGCAATCTTTGCCGCAACGCCCGGACCCGATGCGCGGCTGGGGCGGCAAGCTTTGCCGGGCACGGCAAGTTGCGCCGGGCAATTCCTGCCGCGAGGACATTCCGCGTCCGGCGCTATGAGAAAATTTTGCCGTATTTGCGCGGGTTTTCGTCGAAGGGGCTGGCCGCTTTCACCCGGCACGGCGCTTGCTTCCTCAGGTCTTGGACCGCGAAGCGGCCCATTCGTCATCCCTAGAAGGAAGCCACAGTCATGAGTAATATCGTTCTCGGTAATGCGACCCAGCAAAACCTGCTCGCGTTGCAGAACATCAACACCCAGCTCGGCACCACGCAGAACGCCCTCGCCACCGGCCTCAAGGTATCGAGCGCGATCGACGACGCGGTGAAGTACTTCGAGAGTCAGTCGCTCACCGATCGCGCGAACGATCTCTCGACCCGCAAGGATGCCATCGACCAGGGCGTGTCCTCGGTCACTACGGCGAGCCAGGGCATCACCAGCGCGATCTCGATCCTGCAGCAGATGCAAGGTATCGCGCAATCGGCAAAGACCGAGACCGCGGCGGAGCGGGCGGCAGCGGCGACGCAGTTCACCACTCTCGCCCAGCAGCTCAATCAGCTCCTTAACGACACGAGCTACCAGGGCCTCAACCTCATCAATTCCACGGGGTCGGTCCTGAAGCTGCAGTTCAGCCAAAGCTCGGCCTCGACCCTTTCGGTCAAGGGTCAGAACCTGCTGGTCAGCAAGTCGATCTCCGCGGGCGTGTTGGCGACCAAACTGGTCACCAAGTTCACGGGGTCGAAGGGCTTCTCCGCGGTCAGCAGCCTCACCTCGAAGTTCGACAGCGTCTACACCGCCCTCGGCAACTCGATCTCCAAGTTCCAGGCGGCGGCGCAGACCCTCGGCTCGAACGTGTCGTTCCTGCAGACCCGGTTGTCGTTCACGGAGCAGTACATCACCACGCTCCAGGGCGGCTCGAGCAAGCTGACGGTCGCCGACGTGAACCAGGAGAGCACCAACCTCGTCACCTTGCAGACGAGGCAACAGCTCGCCATTCAGTCTCTGTCGATCGCCACGCAGTCCGAGCAGGCGGTGTTGCGTCTGTTCCACTGATTGGTACGGGTATGGCGGGCGGCCTCGCGGCCGCCCGTTACCCGCGTTAAGCCCATGCTAACCCCGGCGTCGTAGTTAAAGCCGCACCCAAGACGGGAGAGCAGTAGAATGCCGCTCACCATCAATCTCCGGCCCAAGGAACGCCTGATCGTCAACGGCGTCGTCGTGGAAAATTCGGGCCAGGCCGCAAAATTGCTCGTCCACAACAATGCGGCCCTCCTTCGCGAGAAGGACATCCTGACCGAGGAGCAGGCCTCGACGCCGGCGCGCCGCATCTATTTCGCGATCCAATGCGAATACCTTTTCCCGGGCAAGGAATCGGTGCTTTTACCCATAATTTATAAGTTTATCACAGAGTTTGCCGCCGCCGCGCCGAGCGCCACGGCGCTCGCGCAGCAGATCATCGAACTGGTCGAGGCGCGCGACTGGTACCGCGCGCTCAAATCCGCAAAACAGCTCATCGCCCGAGAGCAGGAGATCCTCAATGAACCTTGCGGCCAAGCAGTATCAGAGGATGCCGGAGTCGGGTAATCCCGCGCGAACGGAAGCCTGGGCGCTCATCGAAATGGCGCGCGAGCTGCATCGCTCGAAGGATGCGCCGCTCGGCGATCGGCGCACGGCGCTGCGCAAGAACTGGCGGCTCTGGACGATCTTTCAGGCGGGTCTGCTCGATCCGGATTGCCAGATGCCGGCCGAGACGCGCAGCAATCTTCTTGGGCTCGCGAACTTCATCGACCGCCACACCGCCGCTCTCCTCATCGACGGCGACCCGGCGAAGATCGATGTGCTCGTGAACATCAACCGGCAGATCAGCGAAGGCCTGCTCGACGGGCAGCGCACGACGCCCGCGCCCGCGCCCGCGGCGCCGGCCGCGCTCGCCGAGACGATCTGACGCAGCTCATGGCGCCCTTGGGCGAGAGGGATGGCGGGATCGCGATCGGGTCCGCGGTCGTCGCCGCTTCGGACCGCCTTGCCGCGGGCGATGCGGAGCAGGCGCTCGCTCTTCTGTCCCCGCTCGTTTCCGCGGCCGAGCCGCCGGTCGCCGCGCGCTTCGTCCTCGCCCTTACGGCATGGAAGATGGGCCGGCTCGACTGGGCCCTCGAGCTTGCGCGCGCGTGCCACGAGGCGGCGCCGATGGCGGGCGCCGTCGCCGAAACCCTCGCCTCGCTCTATGCGCAAAGCGGCGATCTCGTCGAGAGCGTGTATTTCGGCAAGCTCGCGACCGCGCTCGGCAGCGCGGACGAGCTTGCGACGCTCGTGCCGAAGGATTTTCCGTCCTTCGATCGCGCCTTCCTCGCGATCAGGGAAAGTCCGCTCCTGGCGAAAGCGCAAGCCGAGCTGGCGGCGGGAAAGCTTGCCGATGCGCTCGAAAGCGCGCGCCAGCATGTCGCGCTCAACGACGACGATGCCGAGGGCCGCGCGTTCCATGCGGCACTCCTGCACCGCGCCGGCCGGCCGTGCGATGCGGTGGCCGAGCTTCGCCGTGTCGAGCGGGAGGCGCAGGACAGCGCGCCGCTCGCCGCACTCTACGCGCAAAGTCTCGCTTCAGCCGGTGACGCGGCTGCCGCCTGCCGCTGGCACGAAATCGCCGCAACTCTGGCACCCGACGATCCGGGCATTGCCGCCATGCGCATCGCCGACGGAATATGGCTCGACGACGGCTCCCGTCTTGCCGCGCGCGGCGCCCAATGGGCGCGCCGGCATGCCGCATCGGCGAAGCCGCATGCGTGGTCCGTTCCGGATGGGCCGCTCGTCATCGCTTATATCGTTCCGGCGCTGCGCGATGGCCGCGATGCCGCCGCGATCGCCGCCGTCGCCCGCGCGCATGCGCTGCATGGCGCGAAAACGCTCGCCTATGCGCATGGCGCGCAAAGCTGGATCGAGAATGCGGCGCTCTGCGGCGCATTCGGCGTGTGGCAGGATATAGGCCGGCTCGATCCCGCGACGATCGCCCGCTATTTCCGTCACGACGGCGTCCATGTCGCGATCGACGCCGCGGGATTTGCGTCGCCTTCGACGCTCATGGCGCTCGCGCGCACGACGACGGCGCTGCGCGTCTCCTGGCTCGGCAACCCCGCTGCGCTCGGCGCTCCCATCTATGATTCGCGCATCGTCGCCGGCCCCCAGGGCCAGCGCCAAGGCGAGTGGGGCATCGCCGGCGGGTATCCGATCCCGGCCGCGGAGCGGCTTCTGCCGCAAAGCGCGCGCGCGTCCTTGCAATTCGGCAGCGATGCAAGCCTGGCGCAGCTCGACGACAGCACGGTGTCGTGCTGGACCTCGATCCTTCACGCGATGCCCGATGCGCGGCTTCTGCTGCGCGCGCACGATGGCGGGGCAGGGACGGTCGACCGGCTCGTCGCGCGCTTCGGCCGCGAAATCGCCGCCCGCGTCGATCTCGTCGCGGCGACAAGATTCGAGGAATTCTACCCGCTCGTCGATGTGGCGCTCGCCCCGCGCCGCGGCGCCTCGCCGCGCATGGCGGCCGAGGCCGTGGCCTGCTCCGTGCCGGTCGTCGCATTCGCCGGCACCTGCGCGGCGGAGCCTTATGGCCCCTTCCTCGCAGCCATCGGCGCGGGCGCGATCGGAGCGAATGAAGGCGGCTATGTGCGGCGCGCGCTGACGCTCGCGCGGGAGCGTTCGCCCTTCGCCGTGCCGCAATCCATGTGCGATGCCGCATGCTTCGCGGCCGCGATCGAAGAGCATGCCGTGCGCGCGCTGCGGCAGGCGCCATGCCCCTGAGCGAAGCCGAGGCCGCGGCGCGGCGCGCCTTCTTCGCCGAACGCTTCCCCGATGTTGCGGTGCGGCTCGGCCAGGGCGGCGCCGAGCAGTTTGCGCTCGTCACGAAGGACGGCGAGGCGGTCGATATCGCGGCCGACGGGCGCGGGATGTATGGCGGCGATGCGCGCGGCTTTGCCGATGCCCAGGTCGCTTCCTACATGGAAAAGCCGCTGCGCCTCTACATGAACCAGGTGGACAATAGCGGCCTCCTGAGCCCCCTGTGCATCGACCTCGCCAATGCGCTGCGCGATCAGCTCGTGGCCGACGGAAACGAGCGTGTTTCGATCTATCCGAGCGGCAATCCGTGTTTCCTCATCGTGTTCGGACTCGGGCTCGGCCATCACCTCGAGACGCTGGCGCGGCGCTCGCAGGCGCGCTGGCTTATCCTCGTCGAGCCCATAGCGGGGTTCTTCGAACATTCGTTCGAGTCCGTCGATTGGCCGGATCTCGTGCGGCTCTTCGAGGAGCGCGGCGGCACCATCCACATCGTCACCGAGATCGACCCGGGCGCCATGGCCGCGACCGTGGCGCGCGCCATGACAAAGCATGGCATCGCCTTTGCCGATGGCAGCTGGGTCTTCACCCATTACCCGTTCTGGGCCTTCGCCGAGGCGAGGAAGCGCCTCCACGAGGCGATCGAGTTCGCCTTCGTCAATCGCGGTTTCTTCGAGGACGAGCTGCGCATGATGGAGAACGCGGTGACGAATTTCGCCACCCGCTCGTTCCATCTGCTCGAAGGAAGGCCGCGCCTGCGCCGCCCCGAGACGGCGGTGATCGTCGGCGCCGGCCCCTCGCTCGACGAATCGTTCGAGACCCTGCACCGCATTCGCGATCGCGTGGTGCTGTTTTCGTGCGGCACGGCGCTGCGCCCGCTGCTGCGAAACGGCCTCGTGCCCGATTTCCACTGCGAGCTCGAAAACATCCCCGAGCTCTCGGACGTCATTGGCGAGACCGCGCAGTATGGCGATTTGCGGCGCCTCACCCTCATCGCCTCGGCGACGGTCGATCCGCGCGTTCCGCCGTTCTTCGGCCACTCGATCTTCTTCTTCCGCGACGCTGTCAGTTCGACTGAAATATTTGGCCGCGGCTATTTCATCCTGCCGGGCTGCGCGCCGACTTGCGTCAATCTCGGCCTTGCCGCGGCGCTCCACATGGGGTTTGCCGATGTGGCGCTGTTCGGCACCGATTGCGGCGCGCGTGCCGGCGGCAAGGCGCACGCCGACGGCACGATCTATCGCGATCTCGGCATGTGGCAGGACAAGGACCGCGCGCGCGATCACCCGATCGAGCTCGAAGGCAATTTCGGCGGCCTGATCCGGACCGACTGGGTCTATGACGCCTGCCGCCTCATGCTGGCGGGCGCGATCGGCCAGCATCGCGTAAATGCCGTCAATTGCAGCGACGGGGCCCTCATTCCCGGCGCGCGCCCGTGCGTGCCGGAATCATTCGACGTGGCCGGCCCGCCGGTCGATTTCGGCGAGTTCATGGCGACGCTGAAGCGCGGCCTCAAGCATTTCGCGCCCGGCGAAATTCTGCGCGATGCGGATTTGGGCGCGCTTCAGGAGAAATGCGCGCTGCTGTTCCTGCGCCTGCGCCGGCTCGCGAGCGATCTTGCGGCGCGCGATGCCGATTTCGCTGCCGTCTACGAGGCGATCAACAAGCTCCCCGCGGAATTCTCGGACAAATATGCCCGCACCGAGACGATCGTAAGCGGCACGCTGCAGGCGCTGCCGCGGATCGCCATGTTCTACGGCTTTCGGATTTCGGATAAGGCCGCGCGCCGGCGGCTTTACGATCGCTATATCCGCGAATTCGAGGCCGCGGTCGATCGCATGGACGGGCGCGCGCGGACTTTGTTCGAGACTTTGTGCTGCGTCGTCGCGCAGACGCAAGCCGCGGAATAGCGCCGGCTCAGGCGAGCAGCGACAGGATCGCCGGCGCCGCTTGGCTCGCCCCATAGGATGACGGCGTAGCACCCGCGGCATTCTGAAGCGCCTGGAACACCGAAGTCACCGGCTGCGGCGGATTTTCCGCGGCGGCGATCATGCTCGCGATGGTCTGCGTGTTGCCGAGCGCGAGCTCGATGAGGTGGATTTGGTTCTGCGCCTGCTGCGTCAGCTGGTTGACCTGGGTTTGCATCTCGGTCTGGTTGGTGCTTTGCGCCTGCTGCTGCACGCTCGTGAGGCTGTCGATCTGCACCGTCAGAGATGACGAGATGCTGCTGGCGAGGAGCTGATTCCCGGTGACAATCGAGAAGATCTGTCCGACCGTGCTTTGCGCGGCGTTGACGGCGGCTGCGGCGGCGGTCTGTCCGGCTTGCGTGCTGAGATCGTAGGACGCGCTGCTGCCGATCCCGAGCCCGTTCGATTGCAAGGGCGCGATCTGGTCTGGCCGGAACGGCGCCGGCGCGGCGACCGGCGTAAGGTCGGCGACATCGGTCGTGGCGGCGCTGAGGGCCGCGTCGAAGTTCGCCCCGTCGCCGTTCGCGGCATAGGTCTGGAGCTTCGCAAGCTGGGTCGAGAGGTCGGACAGGATGTAGGAATTGCCGCCCCACTGCGAGCCGTAGCCCGAGATCGCCGTGCGCTGCGCGTCGAGGCCGGCGATCTGCTGCGCCAGCGCGTTGCTGACGGCGGCGTCGGGCGTCGGCTGAAGCGCCGCGATCTGGTCGGTGAGACGTTTGTTGATCTGCGCTTCGATCTCCGACAGCTCTTGCGTGTTCGCGGTCTGCGTCGCGTTCGCGGAAGCTTGCGCCAGCACGGAGAGCACGGTCGTCGTTCCGGTGCTGAGTAAAGTCGAGGCCGCAGTGGTCGCCGCGATGGTCAAGGTTCGCTCCAGGCCGGCGCTCATTGTCGCCGCCGCGTGTTGACGCCGGCTTAACGGCTCGGCCCCGTTCACCGCTTCGTAACCATGGGACCCCTAGAGTGAAGCCGGGTTCGAGGGGCATGCGAAGGCCGCGTTTCATGGCGATTCTGCTGTTCGGGGCAACCGGCATGCTCGGCCAGGCGATCGCGGCCGAGGCACGGCGCCGCGGCCATGCGCTGGTCGGCGTCTCGCGCCACGGTCCCGACCGGGCGGTCGATCTTGCCGATGGCGACGCCGTCGGCGCGCTCATGCATCAGGTTCGGCCGGACCTCGTCGTCAACGCGGCGGCCATCGCATCCGTCGCTTCGTGCGAGCGCGACCCGGGCCTGGCCTATCGCGTCAATGCCGCCGCCGTCGCCGTCATGGGCGAGCAGTGCCGCGCCGCCGGCATCCCGTTCGTTCACATCTCGACCGATCATTTCTTCACCGGCGACGGCGCTGCGCGCCACGGCGAGGGCGCGCCGGTGACGCTGCTGAACGAGTATGCCCGCGGCAAATACATCGCCGAGGGATTTGCTCTCGTGGCGCCTCGCGCCCTCGTGCTGCGCACCAACGTGACGGGCCTGCGCGGCCGCACCGGCGATCCGACCTTCGCCGAATGGGCGCTCGATGCGCTCCAACGCCGCGCGCCGCTTCGACTGTTCGGGGATTTCTTCACCTCGACCATCGACGCGCCAAGCCTCGCCGCCGCGATGTTCGATCTCGTCGAACGGCGCGCGCAGGGGCTCGTCAATGTCGGCGCGCGCACGGTTGCGAGCAAGCGCGACTTCGTCCACGAGCTTGCCCGCGCGCTTGGCATCCGGCTCGACTGGGACGAGCCCGCGAGCGTCCTCGGCCTTGCCTCGCCGCGCGCGGAAAGCCTCGGCCTCGACAGCGCGAAGGCCGAGCGGCTTCTCGGCTACGCCCTGCCCGATACCGGACTCGTGTGCCGCAACCTCGTTTCGCACTGGAAACAGCAATGCGCTATTCCCCTCGCCTCATGATCGGCGGCCGCGAGGTCGCGCTCGATCGCCCGAGCTATTTCATTGCCGACATCGCCGCCAACCACGACGGCGATCTCGCGCGCGCCAAGGATCTGATCTGGCGCGCGAAGGATGCCGGCGCCGACGCCGTGAAGTTCCAGCATTTCCTGGCCGAGAAGATCGTGAGCGATCTGGGCTTCCGCCGCCTCGGCGGGCAGATCGCGCACCAGGCGGCGTGGCAGAAGTCGGTGTTCGAGGTCTATCGCCAATACAGTCTCAACCGCGACTGGGACCTGCCGCTGGTGGAGACGGCGCGCGCAGCCGGCATCGACTGGATGACGACGCCGTACGATCGCGAGGCGACCGATGCCGTGGCCGATCTGCTGCCGGCCTTCAAGATCGGCTCGGGCGACATCACCTGGCTCGCCTCGATCGAGCACATTGCCTCGAAGGGCAAGCCCGTTCTGCTCGCGACCGGCGCGTCCGGTCTCGCCGAGGTCGAGCGCGCGGTGGCGGCCGTGCTGAAGCACAATCCGCAGCTCTGCCTCCTGCAATGCAACACCAACTATACCGGCTCGCTCGAGAACCTTCGCTTCGTCAATCTCAGGGTGCTGCAGAGCTATGCGGTGCATTGGCCGGGCCTGCCGCTTGGGCTGTCCGATCACACGCCGGGCCATGCGACCGTGCTCGGCGCGATTGCGCTGGGCGCGCGTGTCGTCGAAAAGCACTTTACCGACGATTGCACTCGTGCCGGTCCCGACCACGGGTTTTCGATGACGCCCGAAACCTGGCGCGAGATGGTGCTGCGCGCGCGCGAGCTCGAGGCCGCGCTCGGCGATGGCATCAAGCGGATCGAGGAAAACGAGCGCGATGCGGCGGTCGTGCAGCGGCGCTGCCTCAGGCTCGCGCGCGACATGGCGGCAGGATCCGCGATCGGGCCGGACGATCTCGTGGCGCTTCGCCCCGCGCCCAGCGGATCGTTCGCGCCGTCGGACATCGAAGCCGTCGTCGGCAAGCGCCTGCGTCACGCACGCGAGAAGGGCGCGGAGCTGCGCCCGGACGATCTCGAAGCGCCGAGCGCCGCCGCCGCATGATCGAAGGGACCCGCATCGGCCTTCGCGCCATCGAGCGCGCGGACCTCGCCACGCTGCTCGCATGGCGGAACCGGCCGGACTTCCGCCGCAATTTCCGCGAGTTTCGCGAACTGAACGAGACGCAGCAGGGGCGCTGGTACGAGGAGCGTGTCCTGGCCGACCCGAACACGCACATGTTCGCGATCGTCGAGCGCGGCTCGGGGCATCTCCTCGGCGCGTGCGGCCTTTGCTACATCGACTGGGTCAACCGCAGCGCCGATTTCTCGATCTATATCGGCCATGACGACGCCTATATCGACGATCTCTATGCGCCTGATGCGGGCGACGCGCTGCTGCGCTACGCGTTCGACGAGTTGGGCCTCCATCGCGTCTGGTGCGAGATCTACGGCTTCGATCGGGCGAAGCAGGGTTTCCTGCCGGGCATTGGCTTCACGCTCGACGGACGCCACCGCGAAACCCATTGGGCCGAAGGCGCGTGGCACGATTCGCTGTTCTACGGCATCCTCGAGCGCGATTTTCGCGCCGTGCGTCTCGCGCGGGAGCGTGCGGCGTGACCACGGCCGTCATCGTACAGGCGCGCTTCGGCTCGACCCGCCTGCCGGGCAAGGTGCTGCTGCCGCTCGGCGGGCGGCCGGCGCTCGCGTCCGTGCTCGAGCGCTGCCAGCGCATCCCGGGCGCCGATATCGTCGTCTGCGCCATTCCGGACGATCGGGCAAGCGATCCCGTGGCCGAGGCCGCGCGCGCCTCCGGCGCGGTCGTCTTCCGCGGGTCCGAGCATGATGTCCTCGACCGCTATGACCAGGCGGCGCGCTGTGTCGGCGCCAATGTCGTCATGCGCGTGACGAGCGATTGTCCGCTCGTCGATCCGCTGCTGTGCGGCGCCGTGCTCGCGGCGCTCGGCGACACGGGCGTCGACTATGTCTGCAACAACATGCCGCCGCTGTGGCCGCACGGGCTCGATTGCGAGGCGTTCTGGGCCGACCATTTGGCCCGCGCTGCGTTCGAGGCCGTGCATCCCTATGAGCGCGAGCACGTGACGCCGTGGCTCCGGCGCAACGCCGCGCTCCGCCGCGTCAATGTCGATGGTCCCGGCGAAGGATTGGAGCGCTGTCGCTGGACCCTCGATCATGCCGAGGATTACGCGTTCTTTTGCGCCCTCTCGGATACGCTCAAAAAGCCCTTTGCGGCCGCCACGACGCAGGATGTACTGGCAGCGCTCGCGGCGCGGCCGGAGCTTGCCGCCATCAACCGCGCGCGGATCGACGAGGCGCGGCTGACGGATCGGACGGTCTCTGCCAATCTGCGCCTCCTTGCCGCGGCGTAAGGCTCAGGCGACGGCGAGGAGCGCGTCGAGCCGCTCGGCGTCGAGCCAATCGCTGTTGGTGTCGGAGGCGAAGCGAAAGCCCTGCGCCACCGGAACGGCGCCGCTCGAGACATAGGATTCGCGCCGCCACCACGCAAAGGACGGCTCGATCACGAACCGGTCGTCGAGCTCGAGCGTTTGGCGCGAATCGTCTTCCGTCACCATGACTTCGTGCAGCTTCTCGCCCGGGCGGATGCCGACGACCTTGACCGGCAGACCCGGCCCGAGACAGCGCGCCAGATCGACGATCCGCATGCTCGGGATCTTCGGCACGAAAATCTCGCCGCCCTTCATCAGCGCGAGCGAGGTCGCAACGAAATCGACGCCCTGCTGCAGCGTGATCCAGAACCGCGTCATGCGCTCGTCCGTGACCGGCAGGTATTCCGCGCCGGCGGCGACGAGCTTGCGGTAGAGCGGAATGACGCTGCCGCGCGAGCCCACGACATTGCCGTAGCGCACCACGGCAAAGCGCGTGTCGCTCTTGCCCGACAAGATTGTTGGCGGCGATGAATATCTTGTCGGAGGCGAGCTTCGAGGCGCCGTAGAGATTGATCGGATTGGCCGCCTTGTCGGTCGAGAGCGCGATGACGCGCCGGACGCCATTGCGCAGCGCGGCGCGTACCACGTTCTCCGCGCCCGACACGTTGGTGCGGATGCATTCGAACGGGTTGTATTCGGCGGCCGGAACCTGCTTCAGGGCTGCGGCATGGACGATGAAATCGACCTCGCGCGTCGCGAGCTCGAGCCGTTCGGCATCGCGCACGTCGCCGATGAAGAAGCGCATGCGCGCGGAGGATTCGGGCGCGAGAAGCTGCTGCATCTCGTACTGCTTGTATTCGTCGCGCGAGAACACGATGACGCGCCGCGCGCTGCTGCGGGTCAGCAGCGTATCGATGAAGCGCCGCCCGAACGAACCCGTGCCGCCCGTGACGAGCACGGATTTGTCGTCGAACTGGCGATATGTGTCCTCCGATCCGGCGGCGAAATCGTGGAGCCGCGGCTTTGGCGCGGGCCGGCTCTTGGCGGCCGGGGCCGGGCGCAACAGCGCGACCGCGTCGCGGGCGAGGAGGGACGTGGTTTTTGCCATGATATTCGGACGCTGTTCTCTATTTCAGGTAATTCGCGAGCGAGAGGTTCTGCAGCAGGTTGACCGTCTGGTAGGACGCCGTGAGCTGCGTCTGCAGCGTGTCGAGCTGGGTGATGACGGTGGACGGATCGGCGTTCTCGATATCGCCGATGTTCGTTTGGGCGAGCGTGAGGCTCTGCTGATGCATCTGGAGCTGGTTGTTGAGCTCCGACTGGTTCATGCCGATATTGGCCGTGATCTGCTCGATCTGGCTGCCGGCCGTGCTCAGCATCTGCTCGGCGGTGTTGACGTTCGCTGCGTCGGTCGCATTGTTCTGGTCGAGCGGCGGCGAATTGGCGAGGAAGTTGAGGACGCGCACGACCTGCTCGAAGGCCGTGTTGTTGGCGGTGACGCCGTACTGCACCGTCAGGTTGTTGTCGACCTTGGCCGAGGAAACAGTATTGTCGCCCTGGTAATACCCGGCCGGCGGCGCTCCGTTCACGGGCGTGACGAGATCGCCGGGATTGGGCAGCGCGCTGGCATCGAACGGGGCTGTCGCGCTGTTGGCGCCGGAGAAGACATACCCCTCGCCGTCGGCGGTGTTGAGATAGTCGCCGACCTGCGCGAGGAGCGCCTGCGCCTGCGTCTGGATCGGCGTTCCGTTGGTGTTGTAGGCATTGGTTTGCAGCTCGCTCGCGAACTGCTGCACCAGGCTCGCCATGGTCGAGGTGGCGAGGCTCATGGTGCCGAGCCGCGTGTTCACGGTGTTGATCGTGTCGATATAGCCCTGCTGCTGCGACTGCGCCGCGCTGAGATCGACGAGCTGCGCCGCCTGCGGCGCGATGCCGGAATAGGTTTGGCTCTTGAGGCCGGTCGAGATCTGCTGCTCGAGCGTGTTGCCCTGCGTCTCGAGCTGCGACAGGTTCTGGATGACCTGCTGCATTTGCGCGATGCTGCTGACGGACATGGCGGCTCCTACGCGCTCATCAGCGCCTGAAACATCGACTGGATGGTCGAGATCACGCGCGCGGACGCGCTGTAGGCGTTCTGATAGACGACGAGCTGGCTGAGCTCGGTGTCGAGATTGACGCCCGTGGCCGAGGAATATTGGCTCTGCATCTGCGACAGGAGCGAGGACTGGTCCGTGGCGTTCGAGGTCGCGCTCGAGCCGGCGGCGGCGGTCGCGCCGATCATCTGAGCCACGTAATTGGCGATCGTCGTGGTCGTCGCGGGAATGCCGCCGGCGGCGGCGAACGCGGTGGCGCTCGCCAGATTTCCCGACAGCGTCGCGGTGATGCTCGGGTCCTGACCGGCGGCGCCGGTGTCGAGCAGCCCGGGATTGGCGACGAGGTCGGGGTTCACCTGGATCGTCGACGCATTGTCCACGCCGTTGGTGGTATCGACCGCGGCGAAGAAATGGTTCGTATCACTGGTGGCGCCGAGGCCGCTGTTGGTTGTCTGGAGGCTGGCGTCGCTCGTGCTGTCGAAGAGATTGTTCGTCACCTGGTTGAGCTGCGCGGTGAGGTTCGGGAGCGTCGTGTCGCGCACTTGCAAGAGCGCACCGATCTCGCCCGTCGTCGTGGCTGGACGTCACGTCCAGTCCGTCGAGCGTCAGCGGCGAAAGCGCGGTCGCCGCGGTGACGGTGCCGCTCTGGGTGTAGGTGAACTGCCGCGCATTTGCGGCGTCGACCAGCGTCTTGCCGGTCGAGCTCAGCACCACCATCGTGCCGTCCGAGCGGGTGTAGCTCTGCACGCCGATATATTGCGCGATCTGCGCCAGCTGCCTGGTCGCGCTGGTCCTCGAGCGTCGCGGTCGGCTGGCCCAGCGCCTGGAGCTTGCTGATCTGCGCATTGAGCTGCCCGATGTTGCTCAAGTCCGTGTTGACGATGCCGACGTCGGTTGCGATCTGCGTGTCGGCGCCTTGGCGCAGGCTCTGGATCCCGCTCGAGAGGCCATTGAGCCGGCTTGCGAGCTGCTGACCGGCATTGACGGCGTTGGCCTGCGCGGTCGGGTCCTGCGGCGTGGTGGCGACCGTCTGCATCGCGCTCGCGAATTCGTTCACCACGTCGCCGATCGTGTTGCCGCTGCCGACCTGGCCGATGAGAGTTCTGAACCTGCTGCTGATAGGTGTTGAGCGCGCCGGCCGCGCCCGAGATCGTGGTCTGGCCGAGCAGCGTCCCTTGCAGGCTCTGGTCGGTGATGCGCTGGATTTCGCCGGTGACGACGCCGGCGCCGCCGTTGGTCGCGGCGTCGGAGGTTTGCGGCAGCGTCTCTTCCGAATAGCCGGGCGTCTGCGCGTTGGCGATGTTGCCGGCCAGGACCTGAAGCTGCGACTGCGTCGCGTTGAGGCCGGAGAGCGCGTATTGAAGGGCGATGTTGAGGCTCATGGCGCGCGGGCTCAGAGACGGCGGTCGAGCGCCACGCCGGCGACGGAGAGATCGCGGGTGGCGCCTTTGCGCGGCGAATAGGTTGCGTGCGGCCGGCGGCTTTCCTTCACCGCGGCAACGACGGCGGCGATGAGCCGCTCGGTCGCCGTCCGCCCAATGCGGAGCGCGCGCTCGTTCTCGGTCGCGGCGGCGACCAGGCGCTGGCCCAGGACAAGCCATTTCTGCTGCGCCGCGGGCGGCAGCTTCGCGCCGTTCTCGAACTGCTTCAGGAATTTGCGCAGAAGCTGGACGAGCCGCGTCTTGTCGCCCTGAAGCGGCGCGATCTCGGAAATCTTCAAGGCATGCACGAGTCCGGTCTCGCGTTCGAGCAGGCCCGCGAGATCGCCGGCGACGGAAAGAAGCTCCGTGGCGTCCGGCGCGGGAGCGGCGGCAGCTGCAGCGGCCATCATTTCACCTCTTGGGTGCGAAGGATCTCGCGCTGCACCGCATCGGCGATGCCGACGCCGCCGCTCTTCGCCGCGATCTTGCTGTATTCCTGGATGAGGAGGGAGCGATAGATCGATTCTCCGTTGCCCCCGCCGAAGAGCGTGTCGCTACCGATGCCGGAAAACATCGTCTCGAAGGTCTGCGACAGGAAGAACGATTCGAAATCCTGCGCCGCCTTCTGCGCCGCCGCCCCATTGGCCGTGGCGCCGGGCGCGGATGCGCCGGTTGCGCCGATCGTCGCGGCGGCCGCGGAGGAAAGGGCAGGGGCCTGATCCATCACATCAGCTCGATGTCGGCCTGGAGCGCGCCCGCGGCCTTGATTGCCTGGAGGATGCTGATCATGTCGCGCGGGCCGACGCCGAGCGCGTTGAGCCCGTCGACCAGCTCCTGCAGGCTCACGCCCGCCGGCAGCACCGCCATGCGGCGATCCTGCTGCTCGTCGACCTGCACGTTGGTGCGCGGCACGACGACCGTCTGCGCGCCGCCGGAGGGCGCGAACTGCACGCCGGCGCGGCCGGGCGCCTGCGGCTCGCCGTTGACGCCGACCGTCGGCGCAGTGGTGCCCGCGGCCGAGAACGGCGAGGGCTGGGAGACTTGCGGCGTCTCGGTGATGCGCACGGTGAGGTTGCCCTGCGCCACGGCGACGGTGCTGATGCGCACGCTTTCGCCCATGACGATGATGCCGTTGGCCTCGTCGATGACGACGCGCGCGACCTCGTCGGGCTCGACATCGAGCTGCTCGATGCCGGTCAGAAGATCGATCACATTGTCCTTGGACTTGCCGTCGAAATTGAGCGCGACGGTCGAGGGATCGATCGCCTCCGCCGCGTGGCGCCCGAGATGCGCGTTAATGACGTCGGCGACGCGCGTCGCGGTGGTGAGGTCGGGATTGCGCAGCATGAGGTTCATGCTGTGGAGCTTCGCCAGCTCGAAGCCGATCTCGCGCTCGACGATGGCGCCGCTCGCGACCCGGCCGGCGGTGGGCACTCCCTTGGTGACCGACGCGCCCTGGCCCTTGGCGGCGACGCCGCCGGTGGCGACGGTGCCCTGCGCCACGGCATAGACCTCGCCGTCGGCGCCGAGGAGCGGCGTCACGAGCAGCGTGCCGCCCAAGAGGCTCTTCGCATTGCCGAGCGTGGAGACGGTAACGTCGATGCGGCCGCCTTGGCGGGCAAACGGCGGCAACGTCGCCGTGACCATGACGGCGGCGACGTTGTTGGTGCGCAGCGCATTGTCGCGCGCATTGACGCCGAGGCGCTCGAGCATGCCGATGAGGCTCTCGCGCGTGAAGATCGCCTGGTTGAGCGTGTCGCCGGTGCCGTTGAGCCCCACGACGAGGCCATATCCCACCAGCATGTTGTCGCGGATGCCCTCGAAATCGACGATGTCCTTGATGCGCGACATGGCCGCGGCGGGCGCCGCAGCCGAAAGCGAAAGGAGGGCGCCAAGAACGGCGATCGAGAGAAAGCGGAAAATGCTGCGCATCATCGGTCGGGAAAGCTCGCTTTTGCCTTTCCCATGCCATTCCCGTGCCACGGGAAAAGCCTCGTAAAAGCGTGGTTTTTTCGAGTTTTTCCCGCACGCCGGCCGGCAATCGCTTCCGCCCATCGGGCAAGATTTGCCGCCGCTTTTAAGTCTGCCTTAACCCTGGTACCCCGATCTTCTCGGCCATGAGGATCGAATGGACCCCGCCGCTGCGGCCCGCGACGCAGCGCAGGGACGAGAAGGCGAGCGTCGGCGATCGCTCGTTCCCCTCGGCGCTTGCCGGGGAATCCGGCGGCGCCGCATCGCTCAAGGGTCCGAGCGCGCTGCCGCCGGTCGAAGGGCTGCTGTCGCTCCAGGAGATCGTCGATGGCCAGGGCGGGCGCAAGCGCGCGTTCGCGCGCGGCGAAAAACTGCTCGATGCGCTCGACGGATTGCGTCATGCGCTGCTCGCGGGATCGCTGCCGCGCGCGCAGCTCGAAACGCTGGCGCGGCTCGCCGCCGAGACGACGCCGCTCATCGACGACGCGCGGCTCCAGGAAATTTTGGGCGAGATCGAGGTGCGTGCCGCAGTCGAGCTGGCGAAGCTCGACAGCGCGGTTTAGCGCGCGCGTCCGCTTGCGGACGATCGCAGCGATTCATATACTCGCCGCCGTGGTTCGTGGGAGTAGTGGATGCGCCCGAAGCTTCCGGCCGGTTATCGTCCTTCGGACGATGAAGAATTCATGAACCCCCTGCAGCGCGAATATTTCCGGCAAAGGCTGCTGCAATGGCGCAGCGACCTCCTCGCGGAATCGTCCGAGACGCTGCACCACCTGAAGCACGAAAGCCTGGCCGAGCCCGACTTCACCGACCGCGCCTCGCTCGAGACCGACCGCGGCATCGAGCTTAGGACCCGCGACCGCGAGCGCAAGCTCATCGCCAAGATCGACGCAGCGCTGACGCGCATCGAGGACGGCAGCTACGGGTTCTGCGAGGAAACCGATCAGCCGATCGGCATCCGCCGCCTCGAAGCGCGGCCGATCGCGACGCTCTGCCTCGAGGCGCAAGAGCGCCACGAGCGCCTCGAGCGCACGCAGCGCGAAGAATAGTTCGAATCACCGTGCGTCCTTCGACTACGCGCTCCGCGGAGCGGGCGACAGCCCGCGAAGTCGAAGGACGCACCAGGGTCCCGTCCGAACGGATCGGACCCTAGAACGGCGAGACGATGTCCAGCAACTGCTCGCCGTAGCGCGGCTGCTGATCGTTGGTGAGCGTGCCGCGGCCGCCATAGGAGACGCGCGCTTCGGCGAGCTTGTCGAGCGTCGTCGTGTTGACCGCGGTGATGTCCTGCTGGCGCAGGATGCCGGTGATCTGCAGTTCGCGGATTTCGTTGTTGACGCGGATCTCCTGGCGCCCCTGCACGACGAGATTGCCGTTCGGCAGCACCTGCATGACGATCGCCGCCACTTCGAGGGTGACTTGTTCCTCGCGCGTGATCGCCGCCTTGCCGTCGTTGTTGGTCGAGCCGTTGATGTTGACGAGGCTCGACGGATTGGCGGCGTGCGGCAGGAATTTCGGAATCTGCTGCTCGAGCCCGAACAGGTTGGTGACGCCATCGGCCTCGGCGGTGGTGCGCTGCGTCTGCGTCTCGTTGTTGAACTGCGCCTTGTCGTCGAAGCTGATGTCGATGGTGAGGATGTCGCCGACCTGGCTCGCGCGCTGGTCCTTGAAGAAGGCGCGGCTGCCCGCCTTCCACAGCGAGTTGGGCCGGCGCTCGGCGACGATCGGCTGCGGCATCGGCATCGAGACCGGCTGATAGCCCGGTTGCGCCTTGGGATTCTGGATCGTGGTGAGGGGCGGGGACTCGCCGATCTGCGTCAGGTGCGTGAACGCGCTGCAGCCGTCCAAGGCCGTGACGAGGGCGAGTGCGGCGAGAAGGCGCGTCGGCCGGTTGCTTCGCTCGAGCATGATCCCTCCCTAGCGCAGCGCGGTTTGGTTCGGCGCGGGCGCGCCCGGCAGGCTCACCGCCACGGTTCCCGGCGCCGTCACCGTCGCGTCGATGACGCGGCTCGTTTTCGTGTTGGCGACGCGCACGAGCGCGCCGTTCGCGCCATCCTCGAGCGCCTTCCCTTGCGCCGTGAGCTGAAGCGACGCGGTTTCGAGCAGGATCGTGACGAGCTCGCCCCTGTGCACCAGGAGCGGCAGCGCAAGGTCGCCGAGATGCACTGGAATTCCCGCCTCGAGCGGCCGGCGCGGGCTCTTGCCGACAAGCTGCTGCGCGTCGGTCGCCATGTCGGCGCCGACCCGTTCGCGCGGAACCTTGATGGTGTCGAGGTCGCTCGCCGAAATGACCGCGCCGGGTCCGACGGCATGGTTCAGCACCGGCAGCGAAACGCGATAGACGAGCCGGCCGGTGACGCGGCGGCGCTGCGCCGCCGGATCGCCGGCGGGCGCCGAGACGAAGGCGGTCACGCGGCCCGTGCGGCGATCGACGCTCAGCCCGTCGATCGCGATCGTGTCGGGCGCGTTGGCCGGGATGACGAGGCTGAGGCCGGGATTGTCGAGCTGAAGCTCGGCATCTTCGACCGGCTCGCGCGCGGCGATCTCATGCAGCATCTGCTGCATCACCGCGTCGCTGCCGATGACGCGGCTCGCGCGCTCGATCGTGACCTGGTCGTAAGGCGAGCTGGGCTGCCAGCCGAGCCCGTGCTCGCGCGCGGCCGCGCTAAGCCAGTCGGCGCCATAGGTGATGCGCATGCCGGGCGGGGGTGCCGCCACCAGCGGATCGGCGGCGCGGCTGCCGGCATCGGCGAAAATGTCGCCGAGGCGGACCAATGCGGCGTCGATCGTGACGGCGGGCCGCAGGCTTTGCGCCAGCGCCGCGGGCGCTGTTGCGAGAAGTGCAGCGAAGACGAAGGCGAGAATGCGGATCATGGCTCAGCGGATCTGCGACAGCGTCGATTCCATGTCGTCCGAGGTCTGGATCACCTTGGAGTTCATTTCATAGGCGCGCTGCGCGGTGATGAGATTGGTGATCTCGGTGACGATGTTGACGTTCGAGGTTTCGAGATAGCCCTGCTGGATCGTGCCGAACGAGTTCGCGCCGGGATTGCCGACGACGGGCGAGCCCGAGGCGGGCGTCTCCTGCAGATAGTTGCCGCCCAGGGCCTGCAGCCCGGCCTCGTTCGGAAACGTCGCCGAGCTGAAGCTGGCCTACCGTCTGCGGCGTCTGCTGGCCGGCGATCGTTGCCAGCACCTGGCCATTGGCATTGACCGTGACCGCGGTGGTGCTGGTCGGCAGCGTAATGCCCGGCTGCACGACATAGCCATCGGCGGTGACGATCTCGCCGGTCGGGCTCAGTTGCAGCGAGCCGTCGCGCGTATATGCGGTGGTGCCGTCCGGCATCTCGATCTGGAAATAGCCGTGGCCCTGGATCGCCATGTCGAGCGGGTTGTTCGTGTTGGTGAGATTGCCCTGATCCGACATGCGATAGACCGCCGCCGCCTTGACGCCGGAGCCGATCTGCACGCCCACCGGCACGATCGTGCCGGTGTCGGACGAGGTGGCGCCCACGCGCCGCTCGGTCTGGTACAGCAGGTCCTGGAACTCGGCGCGCTGGCGCTTGAAGGCGGTGGTGTTGAGGTTGGCGATGTTGTTGGAGATGACCTCGACATTGAGCTGCTGCGCCAGCATGCCCGTCGCGGCGATGTTGAGAGAGCGCATGAGTCAATTCCCCGTCAGACGACTTTGGCGAGCCGGTCGATCGCCGATTTGTGGCGGTCGGCTTCGTTGTCCTGGAAAGTCTTGGCGCGGGCGACGGCGCGCGAGGCCTGCATCAGCCGCGTCATCTCGATCACCGGCTTCACGTTCGATTCCTCGATCATGCCCTGCATGACCCTGGTGTCGGTCGCCTGCGCCGGCGTCTCGTCGGTCGTGTAGAGCCCGTCGGTCTCGGCCTCGAGCCCCTGAAGCTCGTCGAACGAGACGACGGCGAGCTTGCCCACGGTTCCGGTGTTGGTCGTGATCGTGCCGTCCTGGCCGATGGTGATGCCGGCGCTGCCCGGCGGCACGATGATCGGCCGGTCGCCTTCGCCGAGAACCGGTTCGCCGTCGAGCGTCACGAGCTGGCCCTGCGCGTCGAGCTTCAAGCGCCCGTCGCGCGTGTAGCGCGTGCCGGCCGCGGTCTCGACCTCGAGAAATCCCGTGCCCTGGAGCGCCACGTCGAGCGAGTTGCCGGTCCGGGTGAGCGGCCCCTGGCTCCAGTCGCGCACCGTGCCGGCATCCTGGACATAGGCGGTGCGGGCGCCGTTCGCGTTGCTCAGAAGCTCGGCGAACAGCATCGACTGTCCCTTGAATCCCACGGTCGAAAGATTGGCGATGTTGTTGGCGAGCACGTCCATCTGCCGCTCGCGAGCGACCTGGCCGGAAAGGGCGACGGAAGAAGGGCTGTCCATGGGCGAACCTGTTGCGGTGACGAAATCTCGCGGCCGGGCGATGCACGCTCCATGCCAAATCCATGGCCATCGCACCCACGGCGCTTTCGCCCCTGGGCGCCGGCTCACGCCCCCCGGTTAAGGCAGAGATTGCCCAGCATTTTCTGCCGCTGCGCTCGCCAACTGCGCGCGTTCGCGGGGCCCTCGTCTCAACCGCTTGTTAACGATGATCCACCTATTCTCGCCGGCATTGGCCGCAGCCATTCGCGGCCGGTGGAGCGGCATAGGGCCATGGCCGAAGAGACCATCGCGGAAGCACCCGTCAGCGCGCCGGCCGAAGGCGGCCCGCGCGTCAAGTTCAAGCTCAAGATTCCGCTGAAGCTCGACCGCAAGACGCTGCTGATCGCCGGCCCGGTCCTTCTTGTCCTTCTGCTCGGCGCGGGGGGATATCTCTATTACAACGGCACGGTCGACCGGATTCTGGGACACAAGAGCGAGCCCGCGCCCGAGGCGCCGAAGCCGTTGGTGTTCTTCGACCTCCCGGATTTTCTCGTCAATCTCAATTCGGCCGGCAAGAAGAGCAATTTCCTGAAGCTCACCGTCAGCCTGCAAATCGAAAAGCCCGAGGATCAGGCGCGGCTCCAGGCCGTGCTGCCGCGCATCATCGACAATTGCCAGATCTTCCTGCGCGAGCTCCGGGTCGAGGATCTGCGCGGCTCGGGCGGCCTCTATCGCCTGCGCGAGGAGCTGCTCGCCCGCATCAACGCGGTCTCGCCGGTGAAGGTCGACGACGTGCTCTTCAAGGAAATGCTGGTTCAGTGAAGGACGCGCGATAGGACAATGGCAGAAGACACACCGCCAGAAGCCGCCGCCGAGGAAGCGGGGTCCAAGATCGCCGCCGACTGGGGCGCCAAGTCCGACGACGGCGCGGCGCCGGCCGGTGCCGGCGGCATTCTCGACCAGAGCGAGATCGACAGCCTTCTGGGCTTCGACGGCGACGAGAACCAGGCGCACGAAGCCTCGGGCATTCGCGCGATCATCAATTCCGCGCTCGTCTCCTACGAGCGCCTGCCGATGCTCGAGGTGGTGTTCGACCGCCTCGTGCGCATGATGTCCACCTCGCTGCGCAATTTCACCTCGGACAATGTCGAGGTCTCGATCGACAACATCACCTCGATCCGCTTCGGCGACTATCTCAACTCGATCCCGCTGCCGGCGATGCTGAGCGTGTTCAAGGCCGAGCAATGGGACAATTACGGCCTCCTCACCATCGACAGCGCGCTCATCTATTCGATCGTCGACGTGCTTCTGGGCGGACGGCGCGGCACGGCCGCGATGCGCATCGAGGGCCGTCCCTACACCACGATCGAGCGCAACCTCGTCGAGCGCCTCGTCGCCGTCGTCCTGTCCGATCTTTCCGGCGCGTTCGATCCGCTGAGCCCGGTGACGTTCCGCTTCGACCGGCTCGAGACCAATCCGCGCTTCGCCACGATCGGGCGGCCGGCCAATGCCGCCGTGCTGGCGCGGCTGCGCGTCGACATGGAGGATCGCGGCGGCCGCCTCGAAGTGTTGTTGCCTTATGCGACGCTCGAGCCGGTGCGCGAGATCCTGCTGCAAGGCTTCCTCGGCGAGAAATTCGGCCGCGATTCGATCTGGGAAGCCCATCTCGCGGGCGAGCTGTGGCACACCACGGTGCCGATCCAGGCGATCCTCGATTCGGTGGAGATGCCGCTGCGCCAGGTCCTGCAATGGGGCATCGGCACGCGCATTCCCTTGAATGCCACGGTCGAATCGGACGTGCGCCTCGTGTGCGGCGATTTGCAGATGTTCGTCGGCAAGATGGGCCGCAAGGCAGGCAACATCGCGATCCAGGTGCACGAGAAAATCGAGAAGGGATCCTCCACATGATGCTGAGCCTCTTCGGCGATGCGGTCGTCGCGGTACTGCTCGTCGTCACCATCAGCTACGCGGTCATGCTCAACCAGCGCTTGGGCGTGCTGCGCGGCGACCGCGCGAAGCTCGAGGCGCTCGTCAACGGCCTCACGGTGGCGGCCCAGCGCGCCGAATCCGGCATCGCCGCCCTCAAGGAGGCATCCGAGGATTCCGGCCGCCGGCTCGAGAAGACGATCGTGGAAGGGCAGAAGCTGCGCGACGACCTGACCTACATGCTGGAGCGCGGCTCGCTCATCGCCGACCGGCTCGAAGGCACGATCCGCGCGCGGCGCGACGATGTCCGCGCCGAGCCGGCCGAGCGCAAGCGCGAGCCCAAGCTCGAGACCCCGCCGCGCGCTGTTGCGCCGGAGGGCGAGACGCCGCGCGCCATCGCGCCGTCGCGCGCCGAGCGCGAGCTGCTGCGGGCGCTCGCCGGCCGCTAGCACATGAATTTCCGTCCGCGCCTCCTGCCGAGCGTCATCCTCGCGGCCTCCGCGCTGCTGGCGGTGAAGCTCGTCGATCTGTGGTCGAGCGGCAGCGCCGTGATCGTCGCCGCGCGCGCCCAGAGCACCCAGAGCGCGCCAACTCCGCAGCCCGCGCCCCAGGCTCCCGCCGCGACGCCGCCGGCGCCCGCGCCGCAGGCCGCCGCCGCTCCCGACAAGACGGCCGACAAGGCGCGGCAGGATCCGCTGCAGATGTCGCCCCAGGAAATCGACGAGTTGCAGCAGCTTTCGCAGCGCCGCCTCGAGCTCGACAAGCGCGCCGCGGAGCTCAGCGAGCGCGAAGTTCTGATGCAGGCTGCGGAAAAGCGCATCGACGAGAAGATCGCCAAGCTCCAGACGCTGCAATCGAGCATCGAGGGCGCGGTCAAGCAGCAGAGCGCCGACGATCAGGCGCGCGTTCAGAGCCTCGCGCACATGTACGAGCAGATGAAGCCGCAGGACGCCGCCCGCGTGTTCGATCAGCTCGACGTGCCGGTCGTGCTCACCATGATGTCGCTGATGCGCGAGCTGAAGGCGGCGCCAATCCTCGCCGCGATGGACCCGGCGAAGGCCAAGGCGGTGACGATCGCGCTGACCGACGCGAAGAACGCCAGTGCCGCGCCGCCGCCGCAGCAGGCCCAGGCGCCTGCTGCCGCGCCTGCGCCGCAGGAGTGACGATGCGGCGGGGGGACAGGCGGAGCCTTGCCGCCGCACTCTTTGCCGCCTTGGCGCTGCTGCCGCTGGCGGCGCGCGCCAGCGACGAGGTCGCCGTTCGCGCCGCCGAGCATGACGGCTATGGCCGCATCGCGCTCGACTTTCCCGCACCCGTCGAATACGAGGCGCGGGTCGCCAAGCTTTCGCTCATCGTCCATTTCGCGCGGGCGTTTCGCGCGCATACCGAAACGCTGGCGCGCGATCTGCCCGCCTATGTCGTCTCGGCCAAGCTCGAGGATCGTGGCAAGACGCTGGTCGCGCGCCTGAAGCGCCCGCTCGACGCCAGCGCCTTCACGGTGCACGACCGGACCGTGGTGATCGACCTTACCCCGGCGGCGCGTCCTGTGCCGCCGCCGCCGTCCGAGAAGAAATTGGCGCGCACGCGCACGCGCACGCCGGCAAAGGCGCGGCCCGCGCTGCCGCCCGCTGCGCTTGCCGAAAACCTCAACGCGATCGCGCCGGCCGCCGCGCCGTCACAGCCGGCGGCGGCGGCCGCGGCGCCTTCGCCTGTCGCGGATGCGCCTGCCGCCGAGACCGATCCGCCCGCGCCCGCACCGCCTCCGGCGAGCGTCGCGGTCCATCTCGCCGCCGCCGATGGCGGTATGGGCCTGCGCTTCGACTGGACGGCCGCGACCTCCGCCGCGGTGTTCCGGCGCGACGCCGCAACCTTCATCGTGTTCGGCACGCCGACCGCGCTCGATCTCGCCGAGCCGCTCGCCAAGGGGCAGCTTGTGTTCGCCGAGCTCACGCAAATCGCCGCCAAGGATGCGACTGTCGTGCGCGTCGTGACGCACGAGGCGCTGCAGCCTTCCGTACGCCGCATCGGGCCTGCCTGGGTCGTCGATTTCCGGCCGCAGGCGGCGTCGGTCGATGCGCCGATCGCGTTCGAGCCCCATCCCGAGAGCGCGCCCGCGAAGATCGTGCTGCACGTCGCCGGCGCCGGCGCGCCCGTTCACATCGCCGATCCCGCTCTCGGCGATCTCGTCGCGGTGCCGGTCGGCGATCTCGGGCGCGGCGTCGGCGCGGCGCAGGACTTCGTCGATTTCACCGTGCTGCCGAGCGTCGAGGGGATATTGGTGCATCCCACCATCCCCGATCTCGCCTTCCATGCCGAGGCCGACACGCTCGAACTGACGCGGCCGGGCGGACTCGAACTCTCGAGCGACCGCGACCGGCTCATGGGCCATCGCCCGACAGACGCGGCGCGCATCTTCGATTTCGCCGCCTGGCGCGGCACGGGCAAGCTCGACTATGACGAGCGGCGCGGCCTGCTCGAGCGGGCGATCGCCGTCGCCCCCGCCGGCCAACGCACCGCACCGCGCCTGGCGCTCGCCCAGTTCTATTTCGCCAACCAGTTCGCCGCCGAGACGCTCGCCGTGCTCGATGCGATCGGCCACGACGAGCCGGCGGCGCTGAGCCAGCCGCCGGTGCAGGCGCTGCAAGGGGCGGCCTGCCTCCTCGCCGGCGATCTCAAATGCGCGGCCGACGGGCTGCAGCAGCCGAACCTCGACGGGCAGAGCGAGACCGCGCTGTGGCGCGCATCGCTCGCGAACCATGAGGGCGACGAAGAGGCGGCGGCCACGGGCTTTCTCGCCAGCGTCAGCCTCCTTCCCACTTATCCCAAGGTGCTGCGCGAGCGCTTCGCGCTCGAGGCGGCGGAGACGATGCTCGATACCGGGCGCACGGCGCTCGCGGGCCCGCTTATCGAACTCGTGCTGAAGGACCGGCCGGGCGGCCGCGATCAGGCCATGGCGCTGTACCTCGAAGGCAGGTTCCAGCAGCTTTCGGGCCGGCTCGACGACGCGCTGCAAAGCTGGGACAAGGCGGTCGCGCTGAAGGATCCGCCGTCGCGCGCGCGCGCGCTCTATGCCAGGGCGCTCGCGCTCTTCGACGCGGGCCAGAAAAGCCGCAGCGAAACGATCGAGGCGCTCGATGCCCTGCGCTTTGCCTGGCGCGGCGACCGGTTCGAGTTTCGCCTGCTGCGCAAGCTCGGCGAGCTGGAGCTTGCCGAGGGCCGCGAGGGCGACGGGCTCGAGGCGCTGCACACGGCGGTCGCGAATTTTCCCGACGAGCCGGCGGGCAAGGATGTCGCCAAGGAGACGAGCGACGCGTTCGCCGCGCTCTTCCTCGGCGAGCATGGCGGCGACCTGCCGCCGCTGAAGGCGCTGGCACTCTACGACCAGTTCCACGATCTCGAGCCGATGGGCGAGCGGCACGACCAGATCGTGAAGAAGCTCATCGACCGGCTCGTCGCCGTCGATCTGCTCGACCGCGCCGCAGGGCTGCTCGACGAGCAGGTGAAGACCCGGCTTGCCGGCGCCGACAAGGCGCGCGGCGCCACCCAGCTTGCCGTGCTCCATCTCATGAACCACGAGCCGGACGCGGCGCTGAAGGCGCTCGAGCTCGATGTGGGCCACGACGTTCCGGCCGATCTCGCGCGCCAGCGCCAGCAGCTTCGCGCCCGCGTGCTGATGGAGCTGGGCCGCTCGCCCGAGGCGCTTTCGCTCATCGGCGGCGACCAGAGCCGCGATGCCGACCGGCTGCGCGCCGACATCTATTGGCGCGCGCACGACTGGCTCAATGCGGGCCGCGTGCTCGCGCGCCTCGCGGGCCAGCCGCCCGCCGACGGCAAGATCGATCCCGAGACCGCGCGCATCGTCGTGAGCCTTGCCGCGGCGCTGACGCTCGATGACGACCGGGCGGCGCTCGCAAAACTGCGTGCGTCGTTCGGTCCTGCGCTTGCGGCCTCGCCCTATGCCGGCGCCTTCGCGGTCATGGCCGGCACCGGTGCCAGCGGTGCGGAGAAGGGTGCTGCCGATCCGCTCGCGCTCGCCTCGCAGGTGGCGCAGATCGGCGAGCTCAAGAGCTTCATGGCCGCCTACAAGGACGTGGCTGCCGGCCCCAAATCCGGCGCGGTGAACTAGAGCGGGATTGTTTTAGCGGGAGTCGATTGGGGATTCCCGAAATCGGGGGCGTTTCTGATTCAACATGCTGGCTGGGCGAAGGGGGCCGGCATGAATGGCAAAACCTTATTCGATGGATCTTCGCGAGCGGGTTGTTGCGGCGGTCGAGAACGAGGGGCTGTCGCGGCATGAAGCGGCGTCGCGGTTCGGGGTTGGCGTGAGCACGGCGATCGCCTGGGTGCGGCGCTTCCGGGAGACGGGGAGCGTGGTGCCGGGACAGATGGGCGGGCACAAGCCGAAGGCGATCCGGGACGAGCATGAGGTTTGGCTGCGCGAGCGCATTCGCGAGCGCGATTTCACTTTGCGCGGGCTTGTCCGCGAACTCGCCGGGCGCGGCCTCAAGGCCGATTACACCGCGGTCTGGACGTTCGTTCACGCCGAGGAGTTGAGCTTCAAAAAAAACCGTGCTCGCCAGCGAACAGGATCGCCCCGACGTGGCGAGACGGCGAGCGCAGTGGAAAGCGCGTCAGAGGCGGATTGAACCGGCGCGCCTGGTCTTCATCGATGAGACCTGGACCAAGGACAACATGGCCCCGCTCCGGGGATGGGGACCGCGCGGCCGGCGGCTGCGCGCCAAGGTGCCGCAGGCGCGCTGGAAGACCATGACCTTCCTGGCCGCGCTGCGGCACGATCGTATCGACGCGCCCTGGCTGCTCGATGCCCCGATCAACGGCCAGACCTTCCGGACCTATGTCGAGAAGGTTCTCGTCCCGACCCTGAGACCGGGCGACATCGTCATCATGGACAATCTCGGCAGCCACAAGGGACGCGCCGTCCGTCACGCCATCCGTGCCGTCGGCGCCAAGCTCATCCTCCTGCCGAAATACTCGCCCGACCTCAACCCCATCGAACAGCTCTTCGCCAAGCTCAAACACTTGCTGCGCAAAACCGCCGCGCGAAGCTTCGACGCCGTGACCGAAGCCATCGGACAGCTTCTCGGCAGCTTCACGCCGCAAGAATGCTCAAACTACTTCAGCAACTCCGGATATGGTCCCGCCTAATTCAATCCCGCTCTAGCGCTCAGTCGGCTGGCGTGCCGTAGAACTGCGCGGCGTCGGCGTGCAGGCGCTCGCGCGATTGCGGGCGCAGATAGAGCATGTGGCCGCCGGCATAGAGCTTCACCGCGATGCGCGATCCGAGCGCCTCGGGCATGTGGTCCTTGATATAGCGGCTCACCATGTAGGGCGTCTCGAGGTCGGTGACGCCGTGCGCGATCATCACCTTGAGCCGCGGCTCAAGCGCCAGCGCGCGCCGCAACTGATCGCTCGCGCCGACGTTGCGCAGCGCGAAGCGCCCGCCGCCCCAGTCCCAGTGGCGGCTCACCTCGCGGTTCAGAAGCTCGAACGGCTGATCGGTCTTGAAGCCGAGCTCGTCGCGCGCATAGGCGATGAAGGCGCTGGTGAAGGGCGCGATCGTGGCATCGAGCACCGGGTCGTCGTGCGCGTCGCGGTTCCAGGGATTGGGATCGACCTCGCTCACGGTGGCGTCGTACTGGCTGAGGACGCGCCCGTCGCGGCGGCGCCGCTCGTTGAGATAGGCATCGACCGGAATCCGCCCGCGCCAGCCCGCGATGGCCGCTTCATCGAGACCGGTGAGCTGGGCGAGCTTGTCATAGACCGGCTTTGCCGCGTCGCCGTCGAGCGGGCCCGCGAGCGCCACGAGATAGTCGTTGAGGGCGAAATGCTCGGCGTCGTCGAGCGCGCCCTTGTCGAGCGCCTTGTCGCCGAGCTGCACCGCCGCGTAGGACGGCAGCCGCAGCGCCCACGGCAGCGGACCAAGCGGCCCGCCCAGCATGAGCCCGAATTCGAGCGCCGGCGATACCATGACGATACCGGCGGGCTCGACGCCGTGCTCGGTCGCGAGCGCCTCGGCAAGCCGCGCGGCGCGGAAGCCGCCATAGCTCTCGCCCGCGAGATAGACCGGCGAGGTGAGCCGCCCGGTCTTGGCGAGATGGAGCCGGATGATGTCGCCCAGCGTGTCGAGATCCTGCGGCACGCCCCAGAATTGCTTGGCCGCCTTGTCCGGATCGGTGGCGCGGCTATAGCCGGTGCCGACCGGATCGATGAACACGAGATCGGTGAACGGGAGCCACGTGTCGGGATTGTCCGCGACCTTCCCGCTCACCGCCGCGGGCAATCCGTCGCCCGAGAATCTGAGCGCGCGCGGCCCGATCGCGCCGATGTCGAGATAGGCCGAGGCCGCGCCCGGGCCGCCGTTGAAGAGATACGTCACCGGCCTGTGTTCCGCGTCGCCGCCATTGGCGAGCGTGAACGAGACATAAAAAATTTCCGCCGTGATCTCGCCCTGTCCGTCCTTCAGGTCGAGCGTCCCGGCGGTGGCGCTGTAGGCGAGTTTTCGGCCGCCCACCGTGATCTCGTGCTGGGTCACGCTGTCGGCGGGAAGAAGGGTGCGGTGCGGTGCGGGGGGCGCCGCCTGCTCGCGCCGCTGCGGCGGCTCCTGCGCGTGGAGCGCGGGCGCAAGCGTCAAAAGCACGACGAGGAGGGCAGGGAGACCGGTGCGGCGCATGCCCGCAAGACTAATGCAGCCGCGCGCCCGTGCCTATCCCGAGCCGAAGCTTTGCACGAGGCTGCCGGCGACGAGATACCAGCCGTCCACCAGCACGAAGAAGATGAGCTTGAACGGCAGCGAGATTGTCACCGGCGGCAGCATCATCATGCCCATCGACATGAGGATCGAGGCGACGACGATGTCGATGACGAGGAACGGCAGGAACAGCAGGAACCCGATCTCGAAGGCGCGGCGCAGCTCGCTCACCATGAATGCCGGCACGATGATGCGCAGCGGAATGTCCTTGGGCGAGGCGACCGGCTCGAGCTTCGCCATGCCGCTGAACAGCTGCAGGTCCTGGCTGCGCACGTGCTCGACCATGAAATCGTGGAGCGGTGCGACGCTCCGGTCGAACGCCTGCTCGTCGGTGATCTTGTTCTCCATGAGCGGCGCGATGCCGTTCTGGTACGAGGCCTCGAGCGTCGGCTCCATGACGAAGCCGGTCAGGAACAGCGCGAGGCTCATGAGCACGATGTTCGGCGGCGTCTGCTGCGTGCCGAGCGCGTTGCGCAAGAACGACAGCACGACGATGATGCGCGTGAACGAGGTGACGGTGACGAGGATCGCCGGCGCGAGGCTCAGCACCGTCAGCAGCACCAGAAGCTGAACGAGCCTGCCGGTCGACGAGCCGCCTTCGCCGAGATCGAGCGTCACCGTCTGCGCGAGCGCCGGCTCGGCGAACATGAGGACAGCGAGGCCAAGCGCCAGGACACCGAGCCGCCTCATCGTGCCGCCTCCTGCAACGCGCCCGGAAACCCGCTGGCGCGCTCGGCGATGCCGCTTTCGATCACGACATCGCCGGTGAGGCCGATCAGGATGAGATGCTCGGCGCCGTCGCGGCGCAGCAGCACGAGGCGGCGTTTGGCGTCGAGCGGCAGGACCTCGACGACGGCGAGCCGGCGCTTGCCGCCGGTCGCCGCGAGCCGGCCCATGAAGCCCAGGCGCCGCGCGATCCACGCAAGCGCCAGGATGAGCCCGATGACGAGGAGGAGGGCCGAAAAATACCAGGCGTAGCTTTGAATCATGCGGTCAAATCTCGCTCTCGCCGCGGCCGGAATTGGCGCCGTAGGCGGCGGCCGCGCGCAACTGCGTCTCGGCGTGCTGCTGGCGGCCGAGGTCGGCGGCGAGCCGGTCGAGCGTCTGCATGAGAGCGGCGAGCGCAGCGGTAAGCGCGCCGCGCTCGCCCAGCGGCGCCGTTGCCGCGTCGGCGATCGCCGCCTCGACCGCGGCGCACAATCCGTCGAGATCGAGCTTGGCGCCGTCGGCCACGGCCGCGCGGGCGCGCTCGAGGCTTTGGGAAATCTGCGCAATGCGTTGGGCCTGCATCATGTCCCTATCTCCCGCGGCGCCGGCAGCCGCCCGTTCGCTTTCAGCACGTAGAAAAGAATCTCGGCCACGACCGCGAAGGCCGCGGCGGGAATGCGCTCGCCGACGCCGATCGCGTCCAGCATCTCGGCGAGATCGGCGTTTTCGCGGACCGCGATGCCGTGCTCCTTGGCAAGCTCGAGGATGCGCTCGGCGATGGGGCCGCGCCCCGTGGCCACGATGCGCGGCGCGTCGCGCGTCTCGGGCTCGTAGCGGAGCGCCACGGCAAGAGGCGGCCGGTCGGATGGGGAGCGTTGGGCCAAGCGCGGACTTTCTATCCTTGCGAGCAGGCGGAGTGTCGCGCGCGTATCCTTAATTTTCGGTTTCGCGCACCGGCAATGCGCGCGACCTGGGGTTTTACCGGTTTTTAACGCAAATCCGGCGATCATCCGCCGCGATGGACCTCTCGCAAATTCCGCTGTTCGAGGCGCTGACCAAGCGCATGACGTGGCTTACCGACCGCCAGGCCGTGCTCGCCGAGAACGTCGCCAACGCCGATACGCCGGGCTATGCCGCCAAGGATCTGCGCCAGCCCGACTTCCGCAAGATCCTCAGCCAATCGACCTCGCATGTGGCGCTCGTCACGACCGATCCCGGCCACATCGCGGTGAAGCGCGATCTCGCCGACCTCGAGGTGAAGGACCTTGAGCACGACGATTCGCACTCCGGCTCGCACGTCTCGCTCGAGCAGGAAATGCTGAAAGTGTCGCAGACCGCCAACGACTTCGCGCTGGTCTCGACGGTCTATCGCGCGAACATCAATCTCGTGAAGACCGTGCTCGGCCACTAGCGCCTGGGCCAGGGAGACACTGAATGGATTTCAACACGCCGCTCGACATCGCCTATTCCGGCATGACCGCCGAGAGCGCGCGGCTCAAGGTGATCGCCGAGAACCTCGCCAATGCGGATTCGACGGCGGCCAAGCCCGGCGAGCGATCCCTATCGCCGCCAGCTCGTGACCTTCTCCGACGTGTTCGACAAGGCGATCGGCGCGGACAAGGTCAAGGTCGGCGCCACGGTGCCGGCGGGCGGCTCCTTCGGCAAGCGCTACGAGCCGGGCCATCCCGCCGCCGACGCCGACGGCTATGTGCAGACGCCCAACGTCGATCCCATCACCGAGCTCATGGACATGCGCGAGGCGCAGCGCGGCTACGACGCGAACCTCAACGTCATCGACGCCGTCAAGGCGATGGTGAGCCGCACCATCGATCTGCTGCACGGCTGAGCGCCGGGAGGAACGACATGCCGCCGGTCAATTTCGCTGACGCCGTCCACGCCTATCAGAACGCCGGCCGCGCCGCCGCGGGGCAGGCGACGCAACCCGGAACCGAGGGAAGTTTCGGCGACATGCTGCGCCATGCCGCGGGGAACGTCGTCGATACGATCGCGAAAGGCGAGCAGGCCTCGCTCCAGGCAGCGACGGGAAGCGCCGATCTCACCGCAGTCACGTCCGCCGTCAACAACGCCGAGGTCGCGGTGCAGACCGTGGTCGCGATCCGCGACCGCGTGATCGCCGCCTACCAGGACATCATGCGGATGCCGATCTGATGAATGCCAACGACGCCCTCGAAATCGGCCGCGAGACGATCATCGTCGCGATCAAGCTCGGCGCGCCGGCGATGCTGCTGGCGCTCGCCGTCGGCCTTGCCATAGCGCTGCTCCAGGCGCTGACGCAGATCCAGGAGATGACGCTCACCTTCGTGCCGAAGATGCTCGTGATCCTGCTGTCGCTCATGCTGTTTCTGCCGTTCATGCTGGCGACGCTGACGAGCTTCACCGAAGGCCTCATGAGCCGGATCATCTCGGGATAGCGGCGCATGGGGGGGACCATGCCGCTCGACCAGATTCTGCCCGCCAACCTGTTCGCCGCGCTTTTGATCTTCTGCCGGCTGGGGTCGGCGATGATGCTGCTGCCGGGCTTCGGCGAGGTCTATGTGCCGCAGCGCTATCGCCTGCTCCTGGCGCTCGTCATGGCGGGGCTTCTGACGCCCGTCCTCGCGCCCATCCTGCCGGCGCTGCCGGGAAGCCCGGCCCGGCTCGCCATCATGGTGCTCGGCGAGATCACGGTCGGCATCTTCATCGGCACGCTCGCCCGCATGATGGTTTCTGCGCTCGAGACCGCGGGCATGATGGTGTCGCTGCAAATGGGCCTGTCGGCCGCGACGATGTTCAACCCATTGGCCGACCAGAATGGGAGCCCGCTGCCGGCGGCGCTCTATGGCATGCTCGGCGTCGTTCTTATTTTCCTCACCGACCTCGACCATCTCATGCTGCGCGCCGCGGTCGACAGCTACGGGCTGTTCCGGCCGGGCGCGCTGCCGCCCTTGGGCGATTTCGCGGGCACGGTGGTGCGCTTTGCCGCGGGCTCGTTCCGGCTTGCCTTCGAGATGGCGGCGCCGTTCATCATCATAGGCCTGGTGTTCTTCGTGGCCTTGGGCGTCATCGCGCGCCTCGTGCCGCAGCTTCAGGTGCTGTTCATCGCGCAGCCGCTGCAGATTTTGGGCGGGCTCGTGCTGTTCTCCGTCGTGCTCGTCTCAGGCATGCGCTGGTTCCTCGACGCGTTCGCGCAGCAATTGGGCTTTCTCGCCGGGGGGTGAGGCATGGCGCAGGACCTGGATGACGGGCAAAAAACCGAAGACCCGTCGCAACGAAGGATGCAGCGCGCGCGCGATGAGGGCCGCGTCGCCCAGTCGCGCGAGATCAACACCTGGTTCATGCTGGCGGCCATTGGCTTGCTTTTGGTGTTCGTCCTGCCGGCGACGATGGAGCGGCTCGCCCGCGGGCTTGCCGCCTTCACCGATCCGCAGCGCTTCATCGCCGCGGACGGCGTGATGTGGGAGTCGGTCGGCGCGGCGCTCATGGGCGTCGCAGGAGCCCTGGTCGTGCCGTTCGTCATCCTGATGCTTGCCGCCGTCGCCGGCAGCGTGGTGCAGACGGGCTTCGTCTTCGCCACCGAGCGCATCGGTTTCGATGTGAGCCATCTCTCGCCGCTGGCCGGGGTGAAGCGTCTCTTTTCCCTGCGCGGCTTCGTCGAGCTCGGCAAGAGCGTCGCCAAGGTCGCCGTGGTCGGCGCCGTCGCGGTGATGATGCTGCGCGGCGAGATCGACCGCGTGTCGCACATGGCGGCGCTTACGCCGGAGGACACGGTGGCCGAGATCGGCCGCCTCGTCCTGCGCCTCCTCGCCGGCATCCTCGCGGTTCTGACCGCGCTGGCCGGCGCCGACTATATATACCAGCGCCTGCACTTCATTCGCGGCCTGCGCATGACGCGGCGCGAAATCAAGGAAGAGCAGAAACAGGCCGAAGGCGATCCGCTGGTGCGGGCACGGCTCAGGCAGATCCGCACGGACCGGGCGCGCAAGCGCATGATGGCCGCGGTGCCGGGCGCCTCGGTGGTAATCACCAACCCGACGCACTATGCCGTGGCATTGAAGTACGAGCTCGGCGAGTCGGGCGCGCCCACCGTCGTCGCCAAGGGCACCGACCTCATCGCTCTCAGGATTCGCGAAGTCGCCGAGGAGAACGGCGTACCGATCGTTGAAAATCCCGCCGCTCGCGCGCGCGCTCCACGCGGGTGTCGAGATCGACCGCGAAATTCCGCCCGAACATTACAAGGCAGTGGCGGAAATCATCGGCTACGTGTTCCGGCTCAAGGGCAAAATCCGGCCGCCCGCGCCGGCGATGTGATAAATTCGAGGAATGGACATGCCTGTTGCAGGGGAACGTGGACTGGCGGCGCCCGCGCCCGCGCCAGCGATCGGCGCGGCGGACACCGCGCCGCGCTCCGCGGCAGCGCTCCCCGGATGGGTCCAGGGCCTGAGCGCGGCCGCCCTCTTTCTCGCGCTTGCGGCTCTGACGCTCGGCACGCTTCTCTTCACCGAAATGCTCCAGGGCCAGGCGGCGGAGCCGGCGGCGCTGCTGCTCGTCGGGCTTGCCCTCGCTTGCGGCAGCGCCGCCGTCGTCGCGCGCCTCGTGCACACGAGCTTCGTCGGCCGCCTCGCGCTCTTGAGCCAGGCGCTCGAGGCCTCGCCCCAGGCCCACCTCATCGTCGGGCCGGACGGCGCCGCGGCCTATGCCAACGCCGCCTTTCGCCGCTTTTTCGGCAGCCCGTCGCGGCCGCTCGAGGCGATCGCGCGCGCCATCGCGCCGGGCGACCCGTCGGCCGAGGATTTCGCGCGCCTCGCGCTCGACGCGCGCGAGCGCGGCTCGACCAGCGGCCGCATCGCGCTTGCCGAGGGCGGCGCCGGGCAAACCTGGTTCGGCGTCCTGGCGCATCGGCTGGCCGGCCGGCCCGGCTTCATGCTGTGGAGCTTCGAGGACGTCACCGCGCGCCACGAGATGGAGCAGGTGATCCGCGACGAGCAGAGGAAGCTCGCGGATTTCCTCGACAGCGCGCCGGTGGGCTTCTACTCGGTCGATGCCGCGGGCCGTTTCCTCTTCGTCAACGAGGCGCTGGCGGAATGGCTTGGCGCCACGCCCGGCGCGCTGGTCGAGGGCGGCGCGATGCTCGGCGAATTCCTGGCCGCGCCGCCGCCCGCGGGCGCGGCGCCGCACGCGCCCTTCACGGGCGGCAGCGAGCGCACCGGCGAGGTCGTCCTCAAGGGCCGCCAGGGCCGCGTCTTCCCCGCCCTCATCACGCAAAGCGTGGTGCGCGCCGGCGACGGCTTGCGCACGCGCTCGATCGTGCGCGACCTCTCGCCCGAGCGCGAGCACGAAGAGGAAGCTGCGCCTGTCGCGCCAGCGCTATCGCGGCTTTTTCGCCAACGCTCCGGTCGGCATCGCGCTCGTCGGCCGCGACGGCAGGCTCGAGGAGGCGAACGGCGCGCTGTGCGAGCTGTTCGGGCTCGGGCATGGCGAGCTCGTCGGCAAGAACCTCGTCGGCTTCGTCGATCCGGCCGAGCGCGCGCTCGTCGCCGCAAGCCTCAACGACGCCGGCGAAGGGCGCTCGGCCGCGTCGCCGGTCGAGATCAGGCTGCGCGGTGCGCGCGCCCGCAGCGCCGCCGTGTTCGTCAGCCGCCTCGGCGCGGGCGATACCGGCCTCATCCTGCATTTCATCGACACCACCGATCAGAAGAGCCTCGAGGCGCAATTCGCCCAGTCGCAGAAGATGCAGGCGGTGGGCCAGCTCGCCGGCGGCGTGGCGCACGACTTCAACAATCTGCTGACCGCGATGATCGGCTTCTGCGATCTTTTGCTGCTGCGCTTCCGGCCGGGCGATCCGTCCTTCTCCGACATCATGCAGATCAAGCAGAACGCCAACCGCGCCGCGAACCTCGTGCGCCAGCTCCTGGCGTTCTCGCGCCAGCAAAGCCTGCAGCCGCGCGTCCTCAACATCACCGACGTGCTGGCCGAGCTGTCGCATCTGCTGCGCCGCCTCATCGGCGAGAATATCGAGCTAAAAGTCGTGCACGAGCCGCGATCTCGGCCTCGTCAAGGTCGATCAGGGCCAGCTCGAGCAGGTCATCATCAATCTCGCGGTCAATGCGCGCGACGCCATGGCGGGCGGCGGCACGCTCACCATCCGCACCGCGAACGTGACGCTCGCCGGCGCGGTGCGCCGCGGCCACGAGATCATGCCGGCGGGCGATTACGTGCAGATCGAAGTGCGCGACACCGGCGTCGGCATCCCCAAGGAAAATATCGAGCGCATCTTCGAGCCGTTCTTCTCGACCAAGGAAGTGGGCTCCGGCACCGGCCTCGGGCTCTCGACCGTCTACGGCATCGTGAAGCAGACCGGCGGCTTCGTCTTCGTCGAAAGCGAGCCGGACGAGGGCGCCGCCTTCGTCATCCTGCTGCCGCGCTTGAGTGGCGAGGAGGCGGCGCCCGGCGCGCGCCCCGAAAGCGCCGAGCACGCAGGCGGCGCGCGATCTCACCGGCGCCGGCACGGTGCTGCTCGTCGAGGACGAGGATCCGGTGCGGCTCTTCAGCGCGCGCGCGCTGCGCAACAAGGGCTACAAGGTGGTCGAGGCCAAGAGCGGCGAGGCCGCGCTCGAGATCATTGTCGCCAAGACCGAGACTTTCGACCTCCTCATCACCGACGTGGTGATGCCGCGCATGGACGGGCCGGCGCTCATCAAGGAGGTGCGCGCCATCCATCCCGACATGAAGGTGATCTTCATCTCGGGCTATACCGAGGACTCGTTCAGGAAACGCCTCGGCGACGAGAGCGGCATCCACTTCCTCGCCAAGCCCTTCAGCCTGAAGCAGCTCGCCGGCAAGGTGAAGGAAGTGATGGTCGCGGGCGGGTAGCTCGGGTCGCGGCGCCGTGGGCGATCAGCGCCGCTGTCCGGCCAGCCCCGCGCCCATGTCCTGCTCGGCCTCGGGCGCGAACGGGATGTCGTACACGACTTTCAGCGCCGCGGCGAGATCGTCCTTGAATTGCGGCAGCGCCGCGGCCGCGAGCTGTTGCAGCGCGCTATCGCGCGGGCGCGCAGCGGCGAAGGCGAAATCGTCCATCGCGTTCTGCTGATCCTCGATCTGCGAGGCGACATAGGCGCGCTCGAACGCTTCGCCCGAAAGCTCCTGGAACCGCGCGGGGTCGGGCGTGTGCTGGGTATCGGCCACGGTGCCGGACGCGCGCGCGAGCTCGGCGAGCTGGTTGCTGAGCGGCGCGCGGTGCTCGGCGACGCGCTTGGCGAAGGCGACGACCGCGGGCGTCTCCGCCTTCTGCTCGGCCAGTTGCGCCAGCTCGAGCTCCGATTGCGTGTGCGCCAGCGCCGCCGAAAGGAAGATCTGATCCTCGAGCGAGGCCGCTTCGCCTGCGTGCCGGTCGGCGCAGGCCGCGAGCATCAGCGCGGCGGCGAGCGCAGCGCTTAATGAAAGAAACCGCATGAACCCTCCTTGGTCGCGGCCCCATTGTGCGCCGCGGCCGCGCCGGGGTCGAGTGCTACCGCACCCGAACGGCGCGGTTTCCGCGCATGGCGGCGTACGGCGGATGGGCGTAGGATCACGCCATCGGATCAATGGCGGAGGTGCATCATGCGGCGGCGCGATTTCGTTGCGATGCTCGGCCTTGCGGCCGGCGGCGCGCCATTGGGCGCGGCCTCTCAGCCGGCGGCCAAGATGTATCGCCTCGGCACACTCACGCCCGGAGTGCCGATCGACGCCGCAAGCCCGCCCGGCAAGGTCATCGTCGATACGCTCGCCGCGCGGGGATATCGCCTCGGCGACAACCTGTCCTTCACCGCCAAGGGCGCCGGGGGACATGTCGAGCAGCTGCCGCAGATTACGCAGCAGATGGCGGCGGACAGGATCGGCGTGCTCATTGTCGTGAGCTATCCGGCCGCGGTCGCGGCGAAGAAGGCGGGCCTGCCGACGGTTGCCGCCTCGGGCGTCGGCGATCCGGTGGCGGACGGCTTGGTCGCAAGCTTGGCGCATCCCGGCGGCACGATCACCGGCATTTCCGACGACGCCGCGCAGCTGTCAACGAAGCGCCTGCAGCTTTTGAAGCAGCTCGTGCCCGGCCTCAAGGTCGTGGCGATGCTGTGGAACAAGGACGATCTCGGCATGAGCCTCCGCTACGAGGCCTCGAAAAAGGCGGCCGAGGCGCTCGGCGTCACGGTTCAGGCGCTGGGCGTGCGCGAGCCCGACGATTTCGACGAGGCTTTTGCCGCCATGACGAGCGCGCCGCCGGGCGCCATTCTCATGGTCTCGGACGCGCTGACGCTGCTCAATCGCAAGCGCGTCATGGAGTACGCCGAGGCGCACCGGCTGCCGGCGATCTACGAGGTCGATGCGCTGGTGCGCGAGGGCGGCCTCATGTCGTATGGCGCCGATCCGCACGAATCCTACGAGCGCGCCGCGGCACTCGCCGACCGCATCTTCAAGGGCGCCAAGCCCGGCGACCTGCCGTTCGAGCAGCCGACGCGCTATCTCTTCGTCATCAACCTCAAGGCGGCGCAGAAGATCGGCCTGGAAGTGCCGCCGACCGTCCTGGCGCTTGCCGATCAGGTGGTCGAGTAGCTGGCGGGGATGAGGATTTGCAACAGCCAGAGGGAGGAAATGGCGCGATGACGCTGAATCTGGACATGGTCCGGCTCTTCAGAGCGGAACTGAATCTCTGCAAGCTTACACCCCAGGAGACGCTCGTTGTGCTGACCGAGGGGGATGACAAGCGCGCCTACGCCGATGCATTTCTCGCCGCAGCTGCGGAGATCGGCGCCACGTCGTTCCAACTCAATTTAACGAAGCGCGCAGCGCGGCCGAATGACAAAAGCAAGCGCACGTCGCTGAGCGGCAACCAGCCCGCGATCGAGGCGCTGAAGAGGGCCGACATCGTGATCGATCTGGTCGGCCTTCTGTGGTCGGCGGAGCAAAAGGAGATTACCGACAGCGGCACACGGATGCTGTTGGTGCGCGAACCCTTCGAAGTACTGGCCCGGATGTTCCCGCGCGAAAGCTTGCGTCATCGGGTTGAAGCCGCGCAGCGCATGCTCGCCGGCGCAAGAGAGCTGCGAATTTTCTCTTCGGCCGGGACCGACGTTACCTATCGGCTCGGCGCTTATCCGGCGATGACGCAGTACGGCTATACCGATACGCCGGGCCGTTGGGACCATTTCGCCGGGGGCTTCGTCTATACCGGCGCTTACGACGATGGCGTTAACGGCACGGTTGTCATCGACGCCGGCGACATTCTCTTCCCATTCATGCGCTATTCCAGCGCGCCGATCTCGCTCACGATCGCGCGCGGAATGGTGACGCGGATCGAATCCTCCGGCGTCGATGGCGAATTGCTGCGTACTTTTGTCCAGCGATTCAATGACCCGCGTGCCTATGCGGTCTCGCACATCGGCTGGGGTATGGACGAAACTGCGCAGTGGGACTACATGGGCACCGCTCGCGACGGTACAATCGCGACCGGCTGCGACGGTCGCGCGTTCTACGGCAATGTGCTGTTCTCAACCGGTCCGAACCTGGAACTCGGAGGCAAGAACGATACCGCGTGCCACCTCGACATGCCGCTGAGAAATTGCACGTTACGCCTCGACGGCGCGTGCATCATTGAGAATGGAACGATACTGCCGAAGGAGTTGCGGGCGGACGGGATGTAGAACGGCTCAGCGATCCGCTTTGTGGCCGCTTCCGGAAACCACTGCCCCAGCGGCCATCCTCGTTCTCCTTTTCGTCAGATCGCGCGCTCGAGGCGGTTTCTCACCTCCGCGCGCCACTTCGGCCGGGACAGGTCGATCGGCACGCCGTGCGGCTGCGGCACGTACCAAGGCGTGTCGGTGAAGATCTCGATGCCGTTGCCTTCGGGATCGGTTTGGGACAGCTGGGGCTGAACGGATGTCATGGCGTTTTGCTCCTCACGCTTCGGCGGTCTCTTCGCGCAGCAGGCCGGTGCGGCGCAGCACCTCGCGGTCGGTGAACATGAAGAGATGCGCCGCTTGGCTGAGCGCGCGGTGGGACGTCCAGTTCCAGTGCGGCACGGTGAAGACGTCGTGCTTCTTCCAATGGAACGCCGTGCCGCCGATCGAGGTTGTGCCCTCGCCCTCGACCGCCAGACAGACGGCGTTGGCGGTGGTGCGGTATCGCGCGGTCGGACGGTTGTGCGCGAGCCGCCAGGCATAGCAGTCCATCGTCGGCATGACCGGACCGCCATCGACCGGATTCGTGTAATGCACGCGGCGGCTGCCGTCGCCGTGGTCGGGAGCCGCGTCGAGCGCGGCCAGCACGCGCGTCCACGGATAGCGGAACATGGGCGAGTGCGGCGCGTCGCCGAACGGAACGGCCGGGGTCAATCCGCCCTCGGCAAGCGCGGCTGCGGCGATCGGCTGCGTGTTGGCGCGGCGATCGTACTCGGCGCCGCCTTCGGCGAAGATGGCGCCCAAATGGCTCGCGAGCGGCAGGTCGAGCCCGTCGAGCCATACCACCCGCGTCTTGCCTTTGTTGACGTGCTCGTGCCACGCCCAGTTCGGCGTGAGGATGAGGTCGCCGGGCTCCATCGGGCAGTATTGGCCATCGACGATGGTGGCCCCGCCTTCGCCCGTCATGACGAGGCGCAAGGCCGAAGCGGTGTGCCGATGGGGGCGCGCGGATTCGCCGGGCTCGAGGATCTGCAGGCCGGCAAAAAGATTGGTGGTGGTGACGACATGGCCGGCGAAATCCGGGTTCACCAGCATGAGGACGCGGCGCTCGGCCTTGTCCATCGTCACTTCGGCGGCGGCGCGCGCGATGAACGGCGCAAGCTCGTCCCACCGCCACAGAAACGGCTGGTCGGGCGCGGTAGGTTCGGCGCCGAGCAGCTTGTGGTAGCGGTCCCACAGCGGCATCACGGCGCTTGCCGCCATGGCAGCGAGGAAATCCGGCGCGACCGGGGCGCCCGGCGCATGCTGATGGTGATGCGTATCCATGGAATTGCTCCCTTCTGCGGCGGTCACGCCGCCGTGCGGACGCCATCCTTGGCGAAGTGCGGGATCACCTTGGACCCGAAGAGCCGCATCGAAGCGGCCGCATCGTCGTAGGACAGCGTGTTGAAATTCACTTGCATCGACGCGATCTCGAAGCCGCCGTTCTGGCGCCGGTACTCCTCGATCTGCTCGATGATCTCGGCCGGCGTTCCGATCCAGGCCGCGCCCGAGGCGAGCTGCGTCTCGAAGGTCTCGCGGTCGAGCTGCGCCATGACCTTGTCGTAGCCGGGATAATCCTTGGAGCTCGTGCCCGTGATCCAGTGCGAGGCGGCGCCGACGATGGACTTGAGATAGCGGGTCAGCGGATCGCGCGCGATGCGCACCGCCTCGTCGCGATTCTCGTGGCAGAACATGTGGAAGGCGAGCATGACGCGGCCGTTGCCCGGATGCCCGGCCGCGCGCCAGGCGTCGCGATAGAGTCCCAAAAGCTCGCGCATGCGCGTCGCGGCGAGCGGGATGGCCATGATCGAATGGCCGAGCCGCCCCGCCTTCTCGAACGACGCCGCCGTGCCGAGCGCCGCGATCCAGATCGGCGGCCGCGGCTTCTGCGTCGGCCGCGGCAAGGACGTCACGTTGCGGAAGCTGTGGAAGCGGCCGATGCTGGTGACGTTCTCTTGTTCCAGGAGAAGACGCACCTGCTCGAGCCCTTCGTCGAACCGGGCCACGCTGTCGTCGAGGCTGACGCCGAACTGGGCGAATTCATGCGGCAGGAACGCGCGCGCGAAGCCGAGCTCGAGCCTTCCGCCCGAGATCGCATCGAGCATCGCCGCCTCGCCGGCGATCTTCAGCGGATTGTTGAAGGCCGGGAGCACAGCGCCCGCCGCGAGCCGCGCCTTTTTCGTGCGCGACGCGGCGGCGGTGAGGAAGAGCAGGGGATTGGGGCTATAGCCGCCGTAGGGGAGAAAATAATGCTCCACCGTGCGGACGTTGGTAAAGCCGTACGCGTCGCACAGATCGACGAGCTTCAGCGCCTCGGCAAAGTAGTCGACGGCTAGCTTCTGTGCGGGAGAGACGTCTGGGAAGAATTGAATTCCGAACTCCATGCTCCGCTCCTCGATGCAGGCTTCTCGCGCGTGCGGCGCGAAACCCAGGCCAAAGTCACCGCGAATGCCGTCATCGCGGCAATCACCAGCAGAAGGTATGCAAGCTCGCCATTCGTCATGGGATGTATCTCCTTTTATTCGCGTGCGCGTGACGCAGACCGGCCGCCGGCTGTGTCGTCACGCGCGGCCATGCGCTCGTACGTCGCCGCGCGCTCGAGATAGCAGCGCTTGAGCGCCGGCACGGCCACCTCGTCGGCCGCCTCGAGCCATTTCTCCGCCATTCTCTGCCAGATCGCGGATTGCTCCATGGCGCCCGCTCACGCTTTCTTGGCCGGGCGCGCGGCGCGGCGTTCGAGCTTCTCCTCGGCGAAATGCGGCTCGAGATTGAAGACGCGCCGAGCATTGTCGCCCAGAATGTTGCGCTTCTGCCGCTCGTCGAGGAACGGCAGGTCGTAGATCGTGCTCGGCAGATCCATGTCCCAGTGCGGATAGTCGGACGCGTAAAGCAGCTGCGTCTCGGCCTTGATCATCTCGAAGGTCAGTTGCAGCGCCTTTTGATTGTCGACCATCTCGATGGGCTGGGTGGTGTAGTACATCTCGCGCATGTAATCGCTCGGCTTGCGCTTCACGAGCGGCACTTCCGAGCTGCGCATCATGTATTCGTTGTCGAGGCGCTGCATGAGGAACGGGAGCCACGCGAGCCCGCTCTCGACCCAGATGACCTTGAGTTTTGGGAACCGCTCCGGCAGCCCGTTGCAGACCCAGTTCGTCAGATGGACGACGTTGTACCAGGTGAAGCCCAAGGCGTGGACCGCGATGAACCGGTTCAAAAGCTCCTGCGTGCGGTCGCCGCCCCACAGGAACCCGCCATGGAACGCCAGCGGCAGGTTGCGCTCCTCCAGCGCGGCATAGGTCTTCATGTAGGAATTGTCCCAGACGCCGCGGTAGCGCGGCGAGGTCACCATGAACCCGACCACGCCGGGCTTGTCGCCGAACTCCTCGACCATCTTCAGGCACTCGTCCGGCGCGTTGAAGGGAAGGTAGAGGCTCGACTTGATGCGCGGCTCGCGCGCGAGAACGTTTTCGACGAGCCAGCGGTTGTAGGCGCGGGCAAGCGCGACCTCGACCTCGACCCGCGGCGTGACGCCCAGCGTCAGCATCGGCGTCGGAAAGAGGATGGTCAGATCGACGCCGAACGCGTCCATCCAGCGCTTGGTCAATGTGATGTCGCGATGCGGCGAGGACGGCGTCTTCTCGGTCCGGCGCAGCGGATAGCGCGTGATCCGGCCCGCCAGCTCCTGGTAGGAGCCGTTCGCCGAGGCGATGCCGCCGCGGCCGTAGCCTTGCACGCGGGCCTGCTCGCGCAGCACAGGGTCCTCGATATATTCGAGGATCTCCGCGAACGACTCGGTCTCGTAGTGATGCGAGTCGACATCGACGATGCAGAAATCCTCGTAGCGCCGCTTGACCGCCTGCTCGCGCGCCTTGGCGAGAAGCGTCGGCGTGGTGAATTCCTCCGAGGCCAGGTCGCGCACGATCGCTTGGTTCGTGTCCATTCCGTTTCCACTCACTCCGCCGCGATCAGTTGGCGGCGATTGGTGCCAAAGCCCCGCTCCGAGCCAAGGAGCGCCGGCGGATGATCGAGATCCTCCTGCCAAAGGAGGGATTCCATCGCGATGTTGAGCGGCTGGTCCTGAACCGTGAGCTCGTAGACCGGTTCGTCGTGCGCGGCGTGCGCATGGGTCGCCCAGCCGGGCGCCGAAAGCATGAGGTCGCCGGCCTTCCACTCGTAGCGCTTGCCTTCGACGATGCTGTGGCCGGCGCCCTGGAAGTAATAGTTGATGGCGGCCGAGACGTGCCGGTGCGGCCGGTCGGCGATGCCCGCCGGGCGGATCGTGATGGTCGCGAAGAAGGATGGCGTGATGCCGTTGGTTCGGCCGGTCATCGGGTTGTACATCATGTAGAGCCGGCGCCCGAGATAGCCGGGGCCGAGCGCGGCGAGCCGGTCGAGCTGCTGCTTCACCTGCGGCCACGGCCAATGGTACGGCCGCGACCTGACCGGCTCGGGATTGATCAGGACCTCGTACGGCATCAGCATCGAGCCGTTGTCGAGCCGAACGACGCCGTAGGGGCTCTTGCCCCGCGGGTCCTCGCGCTTGGCGTCTTCGCCGGGGTCGCGCACGGCGACGAGGCCCTCGGGCGGCGCGTCGTCCACCACGTGTATGTTCAGCATTTCCAGGAGCGGCGCGTTCGAATAGGTGAGGCGCACCTGAAGATCGGGCCCGACGTTTGCGTGCGTGTAGACCTGGAAAGACGGCGTGTTCCAAACGTCGTAGCGGCCATACTCGATCGACCGCCCGGCGATTTCGGTGATGCCAGATCCGCGGATGCAGAAATTCACCTGGGTCGAATTGTGCCGGATCGGCGCCGTGCGCTCGCCGGGCTTGAGCACGCTCAGGCTGACGCGGATGCCGGGCGCGAGGCCATAGCCGGGCGCGGTTGCGCGCGGATGGGCGAAGATCGCTTCGCGGCGCCCGTTGGCCGGGCGGGGGATGGAGGCAAGACGCTCGATCTCGGCCTCGATCTCCTCCCGGGAAATCAGCGTCGGCTGCCAGAGATCGAGCGAGCGCTGCGCGGGCGCGCCGCTGATATCGAGGACCCTGTTCATCGCGCCTAACCTCCTGGCGCCCGATGCGCGCCAGCTAATTAGTTAGATATCTAATCATATCGGGACGCCTCTTCCCAGGATGGCAGAATGTCGCAGCCGCGCGCTCTAAGATCGGCAGCGGCGCAAATGGATGGGCTGGAAAGCGGCGAATGCGACGCAGTGGCAAAAAACCAAAATCACGGGCCGCACGACGCGGCGGGGCGGGGCGCAAGGCGGTCGGCGACCTGCCGTTCGAGCGCAGCGTCGGCTATCAGGTGCGCGCCACCAACCGCGCGTTTCAGACACGCCTGCGCGAGCGCGTCGAGCCGTTCGGCGTGTCGCATGGCATGTGGTATTTCCTGCGCCTGCTGTGGCAGGAGGACGGGCTGACGCAGCGCGAGCTCGGCCGCCGCATCGGCCTCATGGACCCGACCGCCTTCACCGCCTTGAGCGCCATGGAGCGGCGCGGGCTGGTCACGCGCGCCAAGGACCCAAGCGACCGGCGCAAGATCAAGGTGTTCCTGACCGCGCACGGCAAGGCGCTGCGCGAGGAGATGCTCCCCCTCGCGCACGAGATCAACGGCGAAGGCCTGCGCGGTCTCGCGCGCGACGAGATCGCGACGCTCCTGCGCCTCCTGAAGAAGATCGAGGCGAATCTCATGCTGCGCTCGCACCGCGCGCCGCTCCCGGCGTGAGTTGGGGCGAGCGTCGGCACATAGATGGAGAAGCGCGTGCCCTGGCCGGGCAGGATTTCGACGCAATAGGCGGCGCCGGATGCTTCCCTATGGCAGCAAAGCGCACGAACCCATCGGGTCGATGGTCTGTATCTAGGGCGCGTCCCGCAGCAGGGCGTAGAGGCGCTCGCAGCCGATCGGCAGGCGGTCGATGGCGCCGGGGCGGCCGAGCGCGTCGTCCACCGCGGCGGCAATCGCGGCGCCCACCGCGTTGATGCCGGCCTCGCCCGCGCCCTTGACGCCGAGCGGGTTCAGCGGGCTCGGCGCGTCCTCGGTGAGCAGGATCTCGATCGCCGGAACCTCGACGCTCGACGGCAGGAGATAATCGGCGAAGCTCGCGGAAATCGGCTGGCCGTCGGCGTCGTAGCGGAATTCCTCGAAGAGCGCGCCGCCGATCCCCTGCGCCGCGCCGCCCGCGATCTGGCCCGCCAGCAGCATGGGATTGATCGCGCGGCCGACATCGTAGCCGACGAAGAGCCGCTCGAGCGCGATGGCGCAGGTCTCGGGATCGATGCGGACAAGCGCGATATGGACGCCGTAAGGATAGGTCATCTGCTCGGTCGAAAACGTCGCCTCGGCGGTGAGCGCGCCGCCCGCAGCGTGCGCCACCTCGGCGAGCGATAGCGATCCGCCGCCGGGGCCGAACACCCTGCCGCCGCGGATCACGAGCTTACTGGACTCGGCCTGGAGCAACGGCGCGGCGATGGCCAGAACCTTGCCGTGGAGCGTCCGCGCCGCCGCGAACACCGCCGATCCGGTCATCACCGTGACGCGCGAGGCGAACGCCCCCATGCCGCGCGCGATCCGGTCGGTCTGGCCGTGGATCACGCGAATGGCGTCGAGCGGGGCACCGAGCGTATCGGCGCATATCTGCGCCATCACCGTCTCGATCCCCTGGCCGACCGACGCGGCACCGGTGACGATCTCGATGTCGCCTGCGCGGTCGAGCTCGATGCGCACGTCGTCGAACGGCCCAAGCCCGCTCTTCTCGACGAAGAGGCCGAGCCCGAGCCCGATCCGCTCGCCGTTGCGCCGCCGCGCCGCGACCGCCGCTTGCAGCCGCGGCCAATCGAGCCGCGCGAGGCTCTTGTCGAGAAGCCCCGCATAGTCGCCCGAATCGAAGCGCACGTGGGTCCCGAGCGTGTCGAAGCCACGGTCGAACGGCAGCGCCTCCGCGGGCAGCAGATTGACCCGCCGCACCGAGAGCGGATCGCGCCCGAGCGATGCCGCCACCGCGTCCAACAGGCGCTCGCGCACGAAGCTGCTCTCATACCGCCCGGGGGAGCGGTAGGTCCCGGCCGGCGTCTTGTTGGTCAGGCGCACATGCCCGACCGATCGGTAGGCGGGAACGGCATAGGGTCCGGGCAGCATCGCGCCGGTGAGGTCGGCGACGGTGGCGCCGTGCGTCCTGATGTAGGCGCCCTGGTCGAACCAGAACTCGTCGTCGATCGCGAGGACCACTCCGGTTGCATCGACCGCGGCGCGGACGCGATGGAATTGCTGGCGCGAGTGATTGGCGGCAATGAGGTTCTCGCGGCGGTCCTCGATCCACTTGACCGGCCGGCCGAGCCGCCGCGTCGCGACGCAGACCAGCACGTCCTCGGGATAAAGCTCGCCGCGCACGCCGAAGCCACCGCCGACATGGCCCTCGTGCAGGTGGACCCGGTCCGCGGGCAGGCCCAGCATGTGCGCGATAGCGCCGCGGTTGTAGTGCGGCACCTTCGCCGCACCATAGAGCCGCAGCACGCCGTCCCGTTCGACGGCGAGCGCACCGCGGGTCTCGAGCGGGACGCCACTGTGCCGGCCGACACTGAGCTCGAGCTCGATGACCCGATCCGCCTTGGCGAACGCCGCATCGACATCGCCATAGGACTTGCGCAGCACGGCCGGTTCGGAATTGAGCCCGGGCGCGAATTCGGCGACCGGCGCGGCGGCGTCAAGGCAGGGCGAAAGCGGCTCGATCTCAAGCCGGACCAGCGATGCAGCATCCTCCGCGCGATAGGGATCGGTCGCGAATACGGCCGCGACGGGCTCGCCGACGTAGCGCACCATCCCGCGAGCCAGCACCGGCTGACGATATGGCTGGAGGCCTTCGATTGATGTCATGCGAAAATCGATGGGCGGCACATCGTGGACGTGCTCGGCGCTCCAGACCGCCGCGACTCCCGCGAGCGCATGGGTCGGCGATGCATCGACCGCGATGAGCCTGCCGAAGGCGACGGGCGAGCGCACAATGCGCATGTGCAGCATGTCCGGGAAGACGAGATCGTCGACAAAACGCCCCGAGCCCCTGAGGAGCGGCGGATCCTCGATCCTGCGGACCGAGCGGCCGATGATGGGCGCCGCGTCGTCTTCAAGTCCAATCGGCATGGTGCGATTAACGCATGAAACCCGCGCGGCTTGCACCGATTTTCGCCTTGGCGACATGGCCCGCCACCGTCGCCTGGCGGGCCACGACCGACGATGATGAGCACTATGTCTACGCTGTGGCCCTATAATCATAGCCGCGCGGTCAGGAGCGGCACGGAAGCGAGCTGGTATGGACACTTACATCGGCTTTGATTCTGCCTGGACGGATAACCCGAGAGCTCCCGGAGCCATCTGCGCAGTCGGCATCGAGAACGGCCGCCCCACGCGGTTCCATGCTCCGCAGTTGGTGTCCTTCGATCAGGCGCTCAAATTTATCCAGAAAGCTCGCCCAGAAACCGGTGCCACGCTTATCGCGCTGGACCAGCCGACCGTGGTTCCCAATTTGACCAGCATGCGGCCGGTAGAGCGCGTGGCCGCCTCCCTCATTAGCTGGCTTGGCGGAGGCGTACAGCCGTCCAATCGAGGGAGGCGGAGCATGTTCTGTGACGCCTCGCCAGTCTGGCGTTTTCTGACGGCGCTGGGAGCCGAGGAGAGTCCGGAACAGGCTCGGGCAGCAGCCGACGGACTCTATTTGATGGAGGTCTTTCCGGCTCTCGCGCTGGCGTCACTGGACACCGGATTCTTCGGACGGCTTAGCGCGCCCAGATACAACCCGGATCGCAAGAAGACCTTTCGTATTGCCGATTGGATCCGTGTGGCAGACGCCGCAGCCCGAGAAGCCCATATGTTGGGCTGCGAGGACCTAGCTGAATGGTGCCGCACCGCTGGGAGGACTGCCGCGTTGGGTCGTGTCCCCGGTGGTGGTGTAGGAGCTGTGGGTAAGTAGCCTGCCGCAGCGACCGCAAGAGTCAGGCGGCGGCGGGCTACTTACCCACAGCTCCTACACCACCACCGGGGACACGACCCCACACGTAACTTTCGACCATTCCACGCTATCGTAGACTTTGGGCAACAGCAGGGCCATGGCTTGGATGGCCCGGGCTTGGACAGCAAGGGAAAAGCTTGGCCATCCGGCCCGCGTATGTGGTTGGGGTGATTGAGGGTTTGCATCTCTCGCAGAACACCCCCTTCTGTTGCTTCTGGCGAAAGCTCAACGATATCAATGATCCGAGCGCCAGCCGCCGCGATATAGGCTTCGGCGGTTGCAGTCTGTACCGAGGAGTGGTACATAGACACGAAAGCGGAGCCACCGGATGATCGTGAGCGTTCGGGACGAGTGGCTGCGCGCCTTCTTCGTCGAGGATACGCGGTCGCGGAACATTCCGTCCGACCTCGAAAGCCGGCTCTTCCGTAAGCTCCAGATGATCGACGACGCGACGAGCGATCAGGATTTGCGGATACCGCCCAGCAATCACTTCGAGAAGCTGCGCGGCAATCTGGCTGGGTTCCACTCGATCCGCGTCAACAGTCAGTGGCGGCTGATCTTCCGGTGGGACGGCAGCCGCGGCGAGGCGGAAGGTGTCTATCTCGACGACCACAGCTACAGATGAGGCGAACCATGCTGACGACGAAGCGCAAGCCGGCCACGGTCGGCGAGATCCTGGTCGAGGAGTTCATGCAGCCCATGGGGTTGACCCAGGCCGCGCTGGCCGAGGCAATGGGCGTTCAGCGCAAGCATGTCAACGAGCTGTGCAACGACCGCCGGACCGTGACCGCGGCGACCGCGCTCATCCTCGCGCGCGTGTTTGGCAACAGTCCGGACTTCTGGCTGAACGTGCAGCGGCGCAGCGATCTGTGGGAGGCGATGAACAGTCCCCGCGAGCGCGAGCGGATCGAACGCGCGAAGCCAATCGGTGCCGCAGCGTGATCTCTGTCGCCATGCCGTCCCCGGGAAGGGGAAGGCTACGCCCGGCGTTCGCAGTTCTGTTCTGAGTTGGCGGATGGGGTGGGATTCGAACCCACGATCGAGTTGCCCCGATGCCGGTTTTCAAGACCGGTGCCTTCAACCGCTCGGCCACCCATCCAACTTATTGACTTGCAATGGCATTTTGTGCGCGGCGTTCCAGCCCGGGAAGGCGTTGCTATCGAAATTGCTTTCACGCTTCCAGCAGTTGTTATAGCACCCTTGAAAGCGGCATCGAACCGCGCCGCGGCGTCTTCCTGCATAGTCGCCGCAACGTGAGCCGGGCACGAATGCGATCATGCCGATTCGGAGCCGGCCATGTCGCCCGTGCTGCAGGGATCGGCGCCGCTCGCCAACGCTGTCGCCGGCGAGCCTCGGCCGCCGCCGCGCACGTCGCGCAGCAAGCCGCGGCCGACGCCGAAATCGCACTGTTCAGCGCATTCGCCGGTTATCGCGCCGAGTGGTCGATGCTGAACGTGCGCGTCTTGTCATCGTAAGCGAAGAGCTCGGCATACCGCCCCCACCCGATGGCTGCCCGCATGGTTTTCTCGGCGTCGCTGCGATTCAGATGGTCCTGAAGCTCAAATTCGAATCGCTCCCGAGGCGCCTCGTGGCCCTCGCGCTCGTCGAGCACTTGGCGGATGTGGGCGGCGAGCGGCACGAAGCGGAGCAGATGCACTCTGAAGAGTCGCTTGCGCTCTTCCGTCCCGCTCTGCGCGAAGACGCGGCCGGCAGCGGTCAGCTTGATCGTCCCGTCCTTGAGTTCCGCGAACTCCAGGATGTGAAGGGCCTCGGCGATCGGGAAGAGATCGTTGATTTCCAGGGCGAGCGGTCCGGCGATCGTGGCCAGCTCGGCATGCCCTCCGTAAGGCGGCGACAACAATGTCTCAACGAAGCCGCCGATCCGATTGATCGAGACCTGCGGCAGAAGCTGCACCAAGCCCCCATGGATCCGGCTTTGGGCACCGATCAATTCCGTTATTCTCGAGGTCAGGATCGAATAGATCTCGTCCACGATGCCGTGAAACGCCGCGTCGAGCCGGTTGCGCGGCTGCGGCAAGGGGACTCGAATCTCGGCCGCGATGTGCCCGGGATTCGAGGCGAGGACAAGAATCCGGTCGCACATCAGGACCGCTTCCTCGATATTGTGCGTCACCAGCAGCACCGCTTTCGTGGGCAGCTGACGCGCCGTCCAAAGATCGAGGAATTCGGTACGGAGCGTCTCGGCCGTGAGCACATCCAGCGCCGAAAACGGCTCATCCATGAGCAGCAACGTCGGGTCGCTGACGATCGCCCGCGCGAAGCCGACCCGCTGGCGCATTCCGCCCGAAAGCTCGCGCGGGTAAGCCGATTGGAAGCCGTCGAGGCCGATGAGATCGATGGCGGACATCGCCCGACGCCGAGCCTCGTCAAGCGAGAGCCGCAGCGCGTCGAGCCCAAGCTCGACATTCTCGAGGACGGTGAGCCACGGGTACAGGGCGAAGGTCTGAAACACAACGGTGATGCCTTCGGCCGGGCCGGCAAGCGGCGCTCCACGATAGAACACCTCGCCCGCGGTCGGCTTGATCAGCCCTCCTGCGATACGAAGCAGGGTCGACTTGCCGCACCCGGAGCGACCGAGGAGACCGAGGATTTCGCCTTCGGTGACGGAGATGTTGATGTCCGCAAGCACAGGGAGTGGTTCTCCCGAGGGCTTGGCGAAGGCCATGCAAACCTTGCGGAGCTCTATGACGCGTGGGGTCGTTTCGGTTACCACTCCACCCCCTTAATCGAGCCGTGTCCGGCGCTCGCCGAAGGCGTAAAGCGGCCGCCAGAGCAGCCGGTTCATCGCGATGACGAGCACGGACATAATGGCGATTCCAAGGGCGATCCGAGGATAATCGCCAGCCTCGGTCATCTGCGCGATGTAGGCGCCGAGCCCGGATCCGCTCAGCTTCGTTGGTCCCCAGCTGACGGCCTCGGACACGATGCTCGCGTTCCACGCGCCGCCGGAGGCCGTAATGGCTCCCGTCACGTAATAAGGGAAAATTCCGGGAAGCATCGCCTCCCGCCACCACCGCCAGCGTCGCACGCGAAAGCTTGCCGCGGCCTCGCGTAAATCGCTCGGAAACGCGCTGGCGCCGGCAATGACGTTGAAGAGGATGTACCATTGCGTCCCGAGGATCATCAGCGGGCTGAGCCAGATCTTGGGCGCGAGGCCGAACCGCACGATCAGAAAGACGACAATCGGGAAGAGCAGGTTCGCCGGAAAGGCAGCAAGAAACTGGGCGATTGGCTGGACCCTCTCCGTGAGCTTCGGCCGCAGCCCCACCGCAACACCGATGGGAACCCAGATGACGGACGCAACAACGATCAGGATGGCGACGCGAAGAAGCGTGAGACCGCCGTTGCCGGCGGCGATTGCGAAATCGTCCCACGAAAGCGCGGAGCCGGCAAATCGAACGAGCTCCCATCCGACATACGCGACGCCGGCACTGAGTAAACCAAGCCAGATGATGTCAACGACGCGTCTTGGCGGCGACCAGAAGGTCACGCGATGAAGGCTCGAGGGGAAGACGATGCGCGCTCGCGCCGCCCGATGCAGTCCTGTTCCGATCGGTTCGCCCAGGAGCCGCAAAAGGCTTGACCGGCGAAACAGGTCGAGCACCCAGCTCCTCGGCAGGCTCTGGGCTGCCGTTTGCTCGTACCGGAATTTGTCGGCCCACGCCACCATCGGCCGGAACAGCAGCTGATCGTAAAGGACGATAGCGATCGTCATCGCGATGATCGCCCAGCCAACCGCGGCGAGATCGCGCTCCTGAATGGCGCGTGCGACGTAGGACCCGACCCCGGGAAGTGAAATCCGAATGTCACCGACGGAGATCGCCTCGGAAGCGACGACGAAGAACCATCCCCCAGACATCGACATCATCATGTTCCAGATGAGCCCGGGCATCGCGAACGGCACCTCGAGGCGCCAGAAACGTTGCCAGGCCGAGGACCGGAAGCTGCGGCTTGCCTCGCCGAGCTCGTTCGGAACTGTGCGCAGCCCCTGGTAGAAACTGAACGCCATGTTCCAAGCTTGGCTCGTGAAGATGGCGAAGATTGCCGCAAGCTCCGGACCCAGCACGTTGTCGGGAAAAAGCGAGACGAAGAACACGACCGTGAAGGAGAGGTATCCCAGGACCGGCACCGATTGGAGCACGTCGAGGATCGGTATCAGCACCATTTCGGCCCGGCGGCTCTTGGCCGCCAGCGTGGCGTAGGTGAACGTGAAGATCAGCGAGGCGGCGAGCGCCGCCAGCATCCGCATGACGGTGCGCAGGGTATAGAGCGGCAGTGCCGTCGGCGAGAGCGAGATCTCCGGTTGGTGCGCCGAGACGAACGGCGCCACCATCTGACGCGCGCCGACGCCGATGAGGACGACGACGCCCAGCACGAGCAACGTTGCTGCGACATCACGCCAACCCGGGATCCGCTGGTGCCATATCCCTCCTCTCAGCACCTCGGCGTGATGCTCCACGGCGTGTCCCCAATTGGCCGGATGGCGAACGGCCAAGATTATAGTGCCCGATCGTTATGGCGCATCACCCCGGTCGCGCGTCCGAGCTGGAATCCCATGTCTAAATGTCCGCGATGGGTCACCAGGCTCGTGGAGCGAAGGTTCATCTGAGGAATGTCGGTTGACATGGATCAAGGGCGGCGGCACGTCTGCCGCGGAAGGTGGAAACCATGAATGTCTTGGACCTCATGACCCGCAAGGTCGTTTCCGTAACGCCGGATACGCCGGTCGCCACGGTGGCAAAGCTTCTCGCCGAGCGGCGCCTGAGCGCGGTTCCGGTGATCGACCCCGAACGACACGTCCTCGGAATCATCAGCGAAGGCGACCTGATGCGCCGGCCGGAGACCGGAACGGAGCGCCATTCGTCCTGGTGGCTCCGCGCCTTCGCCGCGCCCGATACGCTCGCCGAGCGCTACATGAAGTCGCACGGGCTCGCGGCCAAGGATGTCATGACGCACACCGTCGTGACGATCGCCCCCGATGCTTCCCTCGCCGAGGCGGCGGAGCTCATGGAGCGGAACCGCGTGAAGCGCCTGCCAGTCACGCAGGAGGATCGTATCATCGGCATCATTGCTCGGGCCGATCTCGTGCGCGCGCTGGCCGCTGCGCCTCCGACCAAGGCGGGCGCCGATGACGACTCGACGATTCGCGAGCGTCTCGAAGACGCGCTGGAACGGGAACGCTGGGTACCCTTCGACGATCTCTCTGTGACCGTGATCGAGCACACGGCGCATCTCTGGGGCTCGGTTCAATCGGAGACGCAATCGGAGGCGGTGGCGACTCTGGCGCGCGGCGTTCCGGGGGTGGTCGGCGTCAAGAATCACCTGACGGTGCGGCCGAGCAACGTCCGTGGACCGCTTTTGATACCCTAACTAGAGTCGAGCAGGCTGAGGCTCACTCGTAAGGCGTCTCGCCGAGCACCGTGACGCGACGCAGCCTCCGGCGCTCGTTGGGATCGAAATCCGTCCGCGCGTGCAGGCAGGAGCGGTTGTCCCACAGAATGACATCGCCCGGCCGCCACGCGTGCTCGTAGACGAATTCCTGCTTCTCCTGGTGATCGAAGAGGAATTCGAGGATCTCGCGGCTTTCCGCCTGCGGCACGTCGAGGATGGCCCAGGTCATCAGCCGGTTGACGTAAAGCGACTTGCGCCCGGTCGGCGAATGGGTGCGGAAGACCGGGTGGGCGAATTGCTTCACGTCCTTGGGCAAGCTCGCCGCGCGGTGGGTGGGATTGCCCTCGTAGTCATAGACGTTGAGAGCGCGTTTGCCCGAAAGCCTCCGTTTCAGCTCCTGCGGCAGCGTTTCATAGGCGCGGAACCCGTTCGCGTAGAGCGTATGGCCGCCGCGCGACGGCACCTCGATCGCATAGAGCATCGAGGCCATGGCCGGGCGCTCGATGTAGCAGGTGTCGGAATGGAAGAACATCTCGCCATCCGGCAGGATCCCGGTGAGCTTGCCATCGACCCGGATATTAGAGACGTAGAGTATCGCGGGATGCTGCCCGTGCTTCAGCGGATCGTGGTCGTTCACCATCGCGCCGAGCGTACCGAGCCGCGAGGCGAAACTCACCTGCGCCATTTCGTCGAGAGACTGCCCGCGAAAAAGCGCGATACAGTTTTCCTCCCAGGCGTGGCGGATGCGCGCGAAATCCTCTTCGGCCAAGGGCCGTGCCAGGTCGATCCCGAGCACGTCGATCCCGATCGCGGGCGAAAGCGGCCGAATGGAAAAATGCTGCGCGCGCGCCGCCTCGTCCTCGTCTGTGACCGCCATAGGCTCCTCCGGGGCGACGATTAAAGGGCTCGCGCAATCATGGGGCAAGCCCCTCACGCCTTCTGCCGACATTCCTGGACTCGGCGGCGGCACCGTCCCCCTGACGACGGCGCATCCGCGCCTGGCCATTATAGAGCGCTCGCGGGCGGCGCCGGCGCCTATGCTGCCGGCAATTCCTACGCCGGGTGCTGCGCCGGCATCGCCACGGCAAAGCGCGCGGCGACGCGGGCGAGGTCGGCCCAAATCGCGGGCGGGATCGGGATGCCGCGCGCGAGCCGCGCCGCGTAGGTGCGGTCGCCGCGCTCGCCCGGCATCAGGATCTCGGCGAAGCCCGCCTGACGCGGCAGCGCCTTCAGCACATCGGCAAGACGCGCCACGCCGGCGCGGAACGATGCGACATCGGAGAAGCGCGCGATGTCGATGGCGATGACAAAACTGTTCTGGCGGTGCAGCGCCGCCGCGCCGCCTTCGCTCAACGCCGGCGCGAGGATGGCGTTGCCGGTGAGGATGCTGGCGATGCATTCCGCCATGAGCGAAAGCCCGGCGCCCTTGGCGCCGCCCAGCGGCAGCGGCAGCTCGGCCTGCGCCGCGTCGGTGGTGGCGTTGCCCGCCCGGTCGAGCGCCCAGCCGGGCTCGAGCCTGGTCCCGGCGCGGCGCATTTGTGCCAGCCGTCCGAGCGAGACGACGCTCGTCGCCATGTCGAGCACGATGGGCTGATCGCCGCCGCCCGGCACCGCGAACGACAACGGGCTCGTCGAGAGCGCGGCGACGCGGCTGCCGTGATAGGGCATGTTGGGGATGGACGCCGTCGCCGCGATCGCCGCCATGCCGCGCTCGGCGACGCGCCGCGTGTAGAAGCCGATGGCGGCGGTGTGCGTCGTGCGCCGCACGAGAGCGAGGCCGATGCCGGAAGCGGCGGCCTTCGCCATCGCCTGGTCGGCGGCATATGTCATGGCGATCGGCCCGGCGGCGCGGTCGGCGTCGATCAGCACGGCGGCCGGCGCATCGAGCCGCAGGGTCATGACGGGTTGCGGATTGAGTCCGCCCTCGTCCACGATCTCGATATAGCGCGGGATGCGCTGCACGCCGTGCCCGTCATTGCCGCGCAGGTTCGACCACACCAGGACGCGCGCCACCTGTGCCGCGTGCTCTTCCGACATGCCGGCAGCGCGAAAGATTCCGGCGGCGAATTTTTGCAGCTCCGCCGCCGCGACGAGCGCCGTTTCCGCCATGCTAGGCGCGCGCCGGAAAATATTTGTCGAGCCAGGCGCGGATCACCGACACGACGCGCGGATTCTCGTCCGAGAACATGAAATGGTCGGTCTCGGCGAAAAGATGCAGGTCGGTCGGCTGGCGCGCATGTTCGAAAAGCCGCACCGACTGCTCGGTCGGCGTCACCGAATCGTTCGAGCTGTGCAGAAGAAGAAGCGGCCGCGGCCCGATCTTGCCCACCACCTCGTTGGCGCGGAACTCGTACATGCTCTCGACCGTGTCGAACGGGAACTCCATGATCGAATTCGACGCGAGGTTGCCGCGCAGGTGCGGCGGGATCGGCACGATGTCGTAGCGCGGCACCATGATGGTGCGGCCCTCGTCCTTGGCGCGCTTGCCATCCGCCATCATGCGGGCAAAGCGCGCCCACGCTTCGGGCGTTGCGTGCTGGCGCCGGAACTTCGTCTCGCCGTCGCCCCAGCCGCCGCTCGAGATGATGGCGGCAAGGCGCTCGTCGACGCCGCCGGCATAGACCGCGACGGCGGCGCCGAAGCTCGAGCCGACGGCGGCGACGCGCGTGCCGTCGATGTCGCGGCGGCTGCCGAGATATGTCACCGCGTTCTTCACGTCCTCGACCTGCTCGAGACAGATGACGCGCGATTTCTCGCCCTCGCTCTCGCCGCAGCCGCGGAAATCGAAGCGCATCGCGGCATAGCCCCACTCGGCCAGCATGCGGCACGGGTTGATGCAGTTGCTGCTCATCTTGTTGCTGCCGAAGCCGTGCAGCACGAGGAAGGCCGGCCGCCGCTCGCCCGGCTTCGCATCGTCCGGCAGATGCACGATGCCCGCCATGCGCAGGCCGGACGATTGAAAGGCGACGCGCTCTTCCATGACACTCGGGCTCCCTCGTAATGCGCGCCGGACCATAGGCTGCCGCGGCACATGCCTCAAGCGCGCCTAGTCGCCCTTGGCGCGGCGCGAGGCGCGGCGGCTCAGATATTCCGACGCCATGAGCGCCGCGAGCGACAGCGCGACCGAGACCAGCGCCAAGCGCATCGCCGGCGCGTCGCCGCCCGGCACTTGCGTGTCGCTGTAGATGGCGAGCGGCAAGGTCCGCGTCTCGCCCGGGATGTTCGAGACGAAGGTGATGGTGGCGCCGAACTCGCCGAGGCTGCGCCCGAACGACAGCATCGCGCCGGCCAGCAGGCCCGGCAGCGCGAGCGGCAGGGTGATGGTGCAGAACACGCGCACGCGCCCCGCGCCGAGCGTGCGCGCGGCGCGTTCGAGCCGGAAGTCGATCGCCTCGAGCGAGAGGCGGATGGCGCGCACCATGAGCGGAAACCCCATCACCGCCGAGGCCACCGCGGCCCCGGTCCAGCGGAACGCGAAGCTGATGCCGAACGCGTCATAGAGCCACGCGCCCAACGGCCCGTGCCGCCCGAGCAGCAGCAGCAGGCCATAGCCGATCGCCACCGGCGGCAGCACGAGCGGCAGATAGACCACGCTTTCGGCCAACGTCTTCAGCGGAAAGTCGCGCCGCGCGAACAGCGCCGCGAGCGCCACCGCGAGCGGCAATGACGCCGCCACCGCGACGCTCGAGACCTTGAGGCTGAGCCAGATCGCAGTCCATTCGGCGGCGCTGAAGTGCGGCATCCTGGCTCATGTTAGCAGGAAGCGGCGCCGTGCGTCCTTCGACTACGCGGCTCGCGCGTTCATAAAAGGCGAGTCAAAAGACCAAGAAAGGAACCAGCGGTTGCCATAAATCAGACACTCTCTGCCACCATTCTTTGTCTTGCGTTCGATGGGAGGTTGTGCATGACAAAGTGGCGCTTGGCGGGAGAGCCGAGCCTCGATGAGCTGCTCAGCGACGAGATCATGGCTCCGGTCATGCGCCGTGCCGGGCTCGATGGCGCCGAGCTTCGCCGCCGTCTCGCCGAGCTCGCCCGCCGCCTTGGCGAGCGCGCCAACCGCGAGCCGCCGCCATCATGCTGTTGCGGTGCTTCGGTCGGGTAGGCGGGGCGCGGCTTCGTAGGGCGCCAGCGGCAGCGTCATCACCGCTCTGAGCCCCGGCTCGTTGTCCTCGAGCCAGCACGCGCCGCCATGGAGCCTGGCGACGGCGCGGACGAGGCTGAGGCCGAGCCCGTTGCCGGGCGTGCTCCGGCTGCCTTCGAGCCGCACGAACCGGTCGAACACGGCCTCGCGCCGGTCGGGCGGGATGCCGGGCCCGGTATCCGCCACTTCGACCCTGGCGCCGTCCGGCCGCGCGAAGGCGCGCAGCGCCACGCTGCCCGCGGGCGTGTATTTCAGCGCATTGTCCAGGAGGTTGGCGATCGCCTGGGACAGCAGGTGGCGGTCGCCCCGCACCGGCACGCGGCCGTCGGTCTCGACCGCGAGCCGCAAGCCGCTTTCGTCGGCCACCGGCTCGTACAGCTCGGCCACGTTGCGCGCGATCTCGGCGAGATCGACCACCGCCCACGCCTCGCGCCGCGAGCCCGCCTCGGCCTCGGCGATCGAGAGCAGCGAATTGAACGTGCCGAGCAGCCGGTCGGCCTCGGCGATCGTGTCGCGCAGCGCCTCGCCATAGCGCAGCGCGTCGGGTTTTTCCAACAGCGTCACCTCGAGCCGCGCCCTGAGCCGCGACAAGGGCGTGCGCAGATCGTGCGCGATGTTGTCGGTGACCTGCCGCATCGCCAGCATCAGGCGCTCGATCTGGTCGAGCATGGCGTTGAGGTTCGATGCGAGCTGGTCGAACTCGTCGCCGCTTCCCGTCACGGGCACGCGCTGGCTCAGATCGCCGTGGATGATGCGCGCGCTGGTGCGGTTCACAGCTTCGATCCGGCGCAGCATGTGCCCGGTCATGAGCACGCCGCCGGCGATGCCGAGCCCCAGCGTCAAAAGCGCCGCCCACGCGAGCGTGTGCAGGATGCGCGCGCGGAACGCCGCGGCGTCGCGCAAATCGCGCCCGACCAGCAGGCGATACCCGCCCGGCAGCACGAACACAGAGGCCAGCGCCCGATGCTCCTCGGCGGCGGCACCGGACCCCTCCTTGACCGGGAAGCCGATCCAGCCGGGACGGACCGGCGTCGCGCTCGGCCATTTGTCGAGATTGCCGGCGAGCCGATGCAGCAGCGGGTCGGTGATGAGATAGAGCGTGCGCTCGGTGCCCGCGTGCGCGACGCTGCGGTCGCCGATGATCTCGATGAGGCCGGCGAGGCCGCGCTCCTGGTACTGCTCGGCCAGTCCGCGCGATTCCGCATCGAGCGTCGCCTCGGTCTGGCGCTCGGCGAAATCCGCGGTCGAGAGGTAGATGAACACCAGAAGCGTCGAGACCGAGGCGGCGAACAGCGCGAAATAAAGCGCCGCCATCCGCACGGCATTGGTGCGCAGATAGCGCCGCATCGCTCACTCCGCCGCGAGGCGGTAGCCCGCGCCGCGCACGGTGTGCAGCAGCGCGCGCTCGAAGCCCTTATCGATCTTCTGGCGCAGGCGGCTCACATGCACGTCGATGACGTTGGTCTGCGGATCGAAATGATAATCCCACACATTCTCGAGCAGCATCGTGCGCGTCACGACCTGGCCGGCGCGCCGCATCATGAATTCCAACAGCCGGAACTCGCGCGGCAGCAGCTCGATCTCGCGGCCGGCGCGCTGCACCCGGCGCGCCAGAAGGTCCATCTCGAGATCGCCGACGCTGAGCTTCGTCGTCGTGTGCGTCGCGCCGCTGCGCCGCAGCATCGCCTCGAGCCGCGCCAAAAGCTCGGCAAACGCGAACGGCTTCACGAGATAATCGTCGCCGCCGGCGCGCAGGCCCTTGACTCGGTCGTCGACCGCGCCGAGCGCGCTCAGGATAAGGGCAGGGGTCTTCACCTCGGCCGCGCGCAGCGCCGAGATGACGGCAAGCCCGTCCATCCCCGGCAGCATGCGGTCGACGATCAGCGCGTCGTAGCTGCCGTCGGTCGCCATGAAGAGACCCTCGCGTCCCTCGGCGGCGTGATCGACGACATAGCCGCTTTCGCCAAGCCCCTTCACGACATAGGCGGCGGCTTCGCGGTCGTCCTCGATGACAAGGACTTTCATAAAATACTCTCGGTTCCGACCATAGAGCGTGCGTTGGACACGGAAAAGACCCGGCCGCGCGGAACGCCCTGCAAGATTCTTGCGTTAGCGTAGACGGCAAAGAGGCTGAAGAAACCGCACCGTTTTGCCGACGGGAGAACAAGGGCATATGGGAGAATTGGACAGGCATCCGCCGCGGCCCGCGATCCTGATCGTCGAGGACGAGGCGCTCATTGCCAGCTACATCCAGGAAGTGCTCGAGGAATCCGGCTTCGCGATCGTCGGCGTGGCGTCGTCCGGGATCGAGGCGCTGACGCTCGCGGCCGAGAGCCTGCCCGATCTCGCCCTCGTGGACATCAAGCTCGCCGGGCCGATGGACGGGATCGAGGTGGTGCGGGAATTACGGCGCCGCTTCAACGTGCCGTCGATCTTCCTCTCGGGCGTGGCCGACCCTGCGGTGATGGAGCGCGCGCGCCAGGTGCCGGCCCTGGGCTTCCTCGAAAAGCCGTTCCGCCCGAGCCAGGTGTTCAACGCGCTGCAGCGGGCCCTCGCGCGCAGCCCGAACTGAGCCTCAGCCGAGCGTCACCCAGAGCGCCACCGCCCATCCCAGCAGCACGACCGCCCAGTCCTGCCGGTCGAAAGGTTTTTGCGCCATCTGCCGCCCTCTCTCCTTATCAGGGGGCGCACGCTATCATTAGAACATAACAAGAACATTAGCAGATTTGCACGCACCCACCTTGCAATACGTACGCTGTAGCAATATATATTACGTACAAAGACTGCAAGGAGGCTCCTCATGCCTACCGATGCCCAGCTCGCCGCCAACCGCCGGAACGCACTCCGAAGCACCGGCCCCACAACCGCCGAGGGCAAGGAGGCGTCGCGCGGCAACGCGCTGCGCCACGGCCTCAGGGCCGATACGCTGGTGCTGCTGCCGAGCGAGGATGCGGGCGAATTCGCCGCCTTCGCCGCCGGCATGCAGCGTTCGCTGGCGCCGGCGGACGAATGCGAGGAGGCGCTGGTCCGGCGCATCGTGCTGGTGTCGTGGCGGCTCGAGCGGCTGTGCCGCATCGAGGCCGACCTGCTCGCGGGCGAGGCCAACCTCGTCGCGCATGACGCCGGCATTGCCGAGCCGCCGCTCGGCGTGTGGCCCGAGGAGATGGCGGGGCTGGCGCGCTACGAGGCGATGCTCGACCGCGCCCTCGAGCGCGCCATGAAGCTCCTGGAAAAGCGCCAGGGCGCGCGCCGCCGCCGCGGACTGGCGGAGGAAGAATCGACCGAACGAACCCAATTGCCCGAGCCCGCCGCCGCGCCCGCCCCAGATTCTGCCGAACGAAGCCAATTTCCGGAACCCCCGGACGAGGACGAGGAGGAATTGCCGTCGCCGCTCGACATCATCCAGCGCCGCGAGGCCGAGCGGCTCGAACGCGTGCGCCTCATCCAGGAGCGCTGCCGCCCGCGACAGCCGTAGAATCGTGCGCCCTCACATCCACTGGCGCAGTTCGATGCTGTAGCCGTTGGGGTCGTGGATTTCCGCGCGCGCGGTATGCTCGCGCACCATCGGCCCCCACGTGACGGCGACGCCCTTGGTCTTGAGGAACTCGATCGCCTTGGTCATGTCCTCGACCTCGAGCGCGATCAGGTTCCAGCCGAAGTGGATGCCGGTCGCCGCGGGACCGACCTTGGCGCCGTCATAGGTGATGATTTCGACCGTCGTGCCGCCGAGATCGAGATAGACGAGATCGAGCGCCATGCCGCCGCCGGGCGGTTGCACGCGCTCGCGGCGCTTCACCGTGAAGCCCAGCACGTCGGTGTAGAATTGCACGGTCCGGCCGGGCTGATCGGTGACGAGCTCGACGTGATCGATGCGCTTGAACATGGCTGCCTTTCCTTCACCCTAGTTCCGTTTGCCGCGGCGCGTCTCGACGTCGCGGATCTCGGCCCGCGCGATGCCGCGGAGATGGACCTCGTCGGGCCCGTCGACGATCTGAAGATAGCGGCCGTGCGTCCAGATGTCGGGGAGCGGCGTGTCCTGGGTCAGGCCCTTGGCGCCGAACGTCTGCATGGCGCGGTTGGCAATCTGCACCTCGATGCGCGGCACGATCACCTTGATGAGCGAGACCTCGCGCCGCGCCGCCTTGTTGCCGTGCGCGTCCATGAGCCACGCGGCCTTCAGCACCAGAAGCCGCGCCTGCTCGATCTCGATGCGCGAGAGGGCGATCCATTCGCGGATCGTGCCGTGCTCGGCCAAGGCCTGGCCGAAGGTGCGCCGGTCGAGCGCGCGCCCGACCATGAGCTCGAGCGCCAGCTCGGCCGCTCCGAGAGCGCGCATGCAGTGGTGGATGCGGCCCGGCCCGAGCCGCGCCTGCGCCAGCGCGAACCCGCCGCCTTCCTCGCCCAGGATGTTGTCCGCCGGCACGCGCACGTTCTCGAACAGCACCTCGCAATGGCCCTGCGGATGGCGCTCGTGCATGACCGGGGGGTTGCGCACGATGGAAATTCCGGGCGTGTCGCGCGGCACCAGCACCATGCTCTGGCGCTTGTGCGGCTCGGGCCGGTCGGGGCTGGTCAGGCCCATGACGATGAAGATTTTGGTGCGCGGGTCGGCGGCATTGGTGATGAACCATTTGCGCCCGTCGATGACCCGATGGCCGCCGTCGCGCCGGATCGAGGTGCGGATGTTGGTGGCGTCGGACGAGGCCACATCGGGCTCGGTCATGGCGAAGGACGAGCGGATGCGGCCCTCCATCAGCGGCACCAGCCACTCCTGCTTTTGCGCGGGATTGGCGGCCAGATGCAGCAGCTCCATGTTGCCGGTGTCGGGCGCGCTGCAGTTGAACACTTCGGACGACCACGGCAGGCGCCCCATGATCTCGGCGCAGGGCGCGTAGTCGAGGTTCGACATCTGCGTGCCCGGCTCGTCCGGCTTCAATCCGGGCAGGAACAGGTTCCACAGGCCCTGCGCCCGCGCCTTGGCCTTCAGATCCTCGATGAAGGGCAGGGGAAAGACCCCGTCCTCTTCGAGCCGCTTCCTGTCCGCCTCGCGCGGCATGAGGTGTTCGGCGATGAAGGCGCGGATCAGCCCCTGCATGCGCTGCGATTTCGCCGAGAACTCGAATTCCATGAGCCGACCTCCCGCGGCAGGATGCGGCAAGGCAGTGCTTGCTGTCCACAAGAGGGCGTGAGACCATCCCTGGGTGGCGGGCGAGCTCCAACTCGAGCGGCGACGCGGCAAAGAGCCGCGACCGTATGCAACGAAGGCCGGCGCTCTGGCGTTGATGGGGAAGCTCGCTCAACCGCTGGGCGAATCGCCCGAGCCCCTCGAATGAAGGTCCTGCCCATGCGCTCTCGCCCGATCCTGGCCGTGCTCGCCGGACTCTGTTTTTGCGCGCCTGCTTCCGGCCTTGCCGGGCCGCCGTCCGATCCGACCGCGATCGTCACCGCGCTCGTTGCCGGCGTCGGGCGGATGATGAGCGATCCGAGCCTTACCGCGGGCGACCGCGAGCGCGAGTTCGCCCGTATCCTCAACGAGGATTGCGACCTCACGCGGGTCGCGCACTATGTGCTCGGCAGCTATTTCGCCTCCGCCAACGACGCCGATCGGCAGCAGTTCGACGGGCTGTTCCAGCGCTGGGTGACGCGCATGTTCGCCGGCAAGATCGGCCGGTTCAACGCCGCCTCGATGACCGTGAAGGGCGTCGAGCAGGGGGCGGGCAGCGCCATCGTCACGACCGAGATCGCCAACGGCAACCATCCGATCCGGATCGACTGGCGCGTCAGCGGCGACAGCACCCGCTATCGCATCGTCGATGTCGCCATGGAGGGGATCAGCATGGCGCTGGTCGAGCGCGAGGAGATCGGCGACGTGATCCGCCGCAACGGCGGCACCGTCGCGGGCCTCAACCGCGCCCTCGAGGAACGGCTCGCGAGCGACGGAACCTCGACCGCGTCCGCCGCCGCGCACTGACGAGTTCGCATTCGGCCGCAAGGAGCGGAGTGCGCGCCTAGGGCGCCCGCGCGAGACTCCCCGCATCTGCTGATCGATGCGAGGGACAAACCGAATTCCACAGCAAGGGCCGGAGTGTGCGCCCTCAGCGCCTCGGCCATATTGCGGTCGAGGCCGGCAACGACCATGCTTGAGGAGAGCGATATGTCCACGACCGCCCACGCCATGACCGCTTCACCCTATGCGAGCGAGGAAGCGCGCTGGGACGCGGTGCTGCGGCGCGACCGCGGCGCCGACGGCGCCTTCGTCTTTTCCGTGCGCACGACCGGCGTCTATTGCCGTCCGTCCTGCGCCGCGCGCCGGGCGCTCCGCCAGAACGTGCGCTTCCACGAGAGCTGCGCCGCCGCCGAGCGCGCCGGCTTCCGGCCATGCAAGCGCTGCCGCCCGAACGAATCGGGCGACCGCCATGCCGATGCGGTGGCCGAGGCGTGCCGCCGCATCGCTTCGTCCGAGGACATGCCGGGCCTCGCCGCGCTCGCCCAATCGTCCGGCCTGTCGCAATTTCATTTCCATCGCGTGTTCAAGCAGGCGACCGGCCTCACGCCGCGCCAGTACCGCGCCGCCGAGCGCTCGCGGCGGCTGCGCGAGGAGCTGCCGCACGCGCACTCGGTGACGGAAGCGATCTACGGTGCCGGCTTCAATTCGAGCGGGCGCTTTTATGCCGCATCCGACGCGCTGCTCGGCATGACGCCGACCCGCTTCCGCGCCGGCGGCGCGGGCGCGCGCATCCGCTTCGCCGTGGGGCAGTGTTCGTTGGGCGCGATCCTGGTCGCCGCGACCGAGAAGGGCATCTGCGCGATCATGCTCGACGACGACGCGGCATCGCTGGTGCGCGCGCTCGAGGACCGCTTCCCCAAGGCGGCGCTCGTCGGCGGCGACCAGGACTTCGAGGCGTGGGTCGCGCGCGTCGTGGGCTTCGTCGAGGCGCCGCGGCTCGGCCTCGACCTGCCGCTCGATTTGCGCGGCACCGCGTTCCAGCAGCGCGTGTGGCGGGCGCTCTGCGACATCCCGCCCGGCAGCACCGCGACATACACCGAGATCGCCCAACGCATCGGCGCGCCCACTGCGGTGCGTGCGGTCGGGCACGCCTGCGGCGCCAATCCGGTCGCGGTCGCGATCCCGTGCCACCGCGTCGTGCGCACCGACGGCTCGCTCGCAGGCTATCGCTGGGGCGTCGAGCGCAAGCGCGCGTTGCTCGCACGCGAGGGAGCGCGGTGAGCCTCGCGCACCGGCGCGTCGATCCAGCCCCGCCGCTCGCCCGGCGCGCCGCCGCGCTCGACTGGACCGAGGCGGCGGCCGCGCTCGACGGGCGCGGCTCGGCCGTGCTCCCGGCGCTGCTCGATCCGGCGGAGTGCGCCTCGCTTGCCGCGCTCTACGCCGACGAGACTTCATTCCGCAGCCGCGTCGTCATGGCGCGGCACGGCTTTGGACGGGGCGAGTACAAGTATTTCGGCTACCCGCTGCCCGCGACCGTCGCCACTCTGCGCGAGGCGCTTTATCCGCACCTTGCGCCGATCGCCAACCGCTGGAGCGCGGCATTGCGCGGGACGGTGCGCTATCCCGAGACGCTCGCCGCATTTCTCGAGCGCTGCCAGGACGCCGGACAGGCGAAGCCGACGCCGCTTCTGCTGCGCTACGAGGCCGGCGACTACAACTGCCTGCACCAGGACCTTTACGGCGAGCACGTCTTTCCGATCCAGGCGACGGTTCTCCTGTCCGATCCGCGCGATTTCGCGGGCGGCGAATTCGTGCTGACCGAGCAGCGCCCGCGCATGCAGTCGCGCGCCGAGGTGGTGCCGCTCGGGCTTGGCGACGCGGTGATCTTCGCCGTGAACCATCGCCCGGTCGCGGGCGCGCGCGGCCCCTATCGCGTCACCATGCGCCACGGCGTGAGCCGGATCAGATCGGGCGAGCGCTTCACGCTCGGCATCATCTTCCACGACGCGCGGTGATTCGAACTCCAGGATCGGGTGTCATGCCCCGGACGAGAGCCACACGCCGCGCCGCCGTTCGCGACCTGCTGCCGGCGCCCGTTGTCGAACCGATCGAGCCCGGCGCCGTGCTGCTGCGCGGCTTTGCCGCGCGCGCGGAAACGGACCTGGCCGCCGCGGTCGCCGCCGTTGCGGCCGCATCGCCCTTCCGGCACATGGTGACGCCCGGCGGCTTCCGCATGTCGGCGGCGATGACGAATTGCGGCGCGGCCGGCTGGATCGCCGACCGCAAGGGCTATCGCTACGACGCGCTCGATCCGCTCTCCGGCGCGCCCTGGCCGGTGCTGCCGCGCGAATTTCTGGCGCTTGCGGCGCGCGCGGCGGACGCGGCGGGATTTCCCGGCTTCGTTCCGGACGCCTGCCTCGTCAACCGCTACGAGCCGGGCGCGCGGCTCACGCTGCACCAGGACCGCAACGAGCGCGATTTCTCCCAGCCCATCGTCTCGGTCTCGATCGGACTGCCCGCGGTCTTTCTCTGGGGCGGCCAAAAGCGCAGCGAGCGCCCGCACCGCATCGCGCTCGAGAGCGGCGATGTCGTCGTGTGGGGCGGGCCGGCGCGCCTCGTCTTTCACGGCGTCGCCGAGTTGAGCGAGGGCGAGCATCCCACAACCGGGCGCTGCCGCATTAACCTCACGCTGCGAAAGGCACTTTAGAAACGCGCTGGCCGCCCTTATGTTTTTGCCATGGCAAACGAGTTTCGCTACGTCCTTCCGGTCGAGCAGACGCAGTGGACGGTCGCGGGCGAGAGCAGCACCGTCCTGCGCTGGGACTACGACAAGACGCGCGGCGATCTTCTGGCACTCTACGACAAGGGCAAGGCGCGCCAGTGGGATGCCGCCTCGCGCATCGACTGGTCGCAGGATCTCGATCCAGAAAACCCGATCGGGCTCGACGACCGCGCGATCTCGATCTACGGCTCCGACATCTGGAACCGCCTGACCGGGAAGGAGCGGGCCAATCTGCGCCGGCACGTCCAGGCGTGGCAGTTCTCGCAATTCCTGCACGGCGAGCAGGGCGCGCTCGTGTGCGCCGCCAAGATCGTGCAGGAAGTGCCGAGCATCGACGCCAAGTTCTATGCCGCGACGCAGGCGATGGACGAGGCGCGCCATGTCGAGGCGTTCTCGCGCCTGCTGCGCGAAAAATTCGATCTGGCCTATCCGATCATGCCGCCCTTGAAGGCGCTGCTCGAGGATGTCGTCGGCGACAGCCGCTGGGACATGACCTTCCTCGGCATGCAGGTGCTGGTCGAAGGGCTGGCGCTCGCCGCGTTTCAGCTCTTCCGCGACGAGGCCAAGAACACTCTGGCCGCCTCGGTCAACGCTTACGTCATGGAGGACGAGGCGCGCCACGTCGCGTTCGGCCGGCTCGCGCTGCGCGACTACTACCCGGAGCTATCGTCGGCCGAGCGGCGCGAGCGCGAGGAGTTCGTGATCGAGGCGTCATATCTGATGCGCGACCGCTTCCTCGCCGAGGATTTGTGGGAGGTGGTCGGGCTGCCGAAACGGGAATGCCTCGACTACGGCCGCAATTCGGAAACCATGAAGGGTTTCCGCGCGCGCCTCTTCAGCCGCATCGTGCCGACGATCCGCGACATCGGCCTCTTGGGCCCCGAGGTCAAGAAGGCCTACGCCGAGATGGGCGTGCTCGCCTTCGCCGAAATAGATCTCGGCGCCGCGCTTGCACGCGACGCCGAGATCGCCGCCGGATTCGATCGGCGTTAGCTGCTACCTGTCCCACACCGGCTTGCCGAGATCGACGCGGCTCGGCGATGTCACGAGGCCGGCCGCGGCGCCCGCGCCCGCGCCGATCGCCGCCGCGGCCAGAACCGGCCCGCCGACCAGCGCGCCGATCACTGCGCCGCCGGCAGCGCCGAGCCCGGCGCCGGACAGGCCGCGGTCGCCCGGGCTCGTGCCGCAAGCCGAAAGAGCGAGCGCGGCGGCCAACAACGGAATAGCGAGACGGACCATGTTCTCCTCCATGAATTCGCGTCGTGATAGATACGGTTGGGACGCGCTAACGTGCCTGTGAGCTTTTTGGTCCGGAGGGCGGCCGCGGGCAGAAAAAATAATCATTGCCACGACTTGACGCTTGCGGTTAAAAGCCGACTTATACGGTACTGAATTGGTCCCATTTTGCGTTTCGGGCCTTCCGCATGATCATTTTGAGCAAGCTCGCCGACTATGGGGTGATCGTCGCCTCGCATCTCGCCGTCCATCCCGAGCGGCAGATGACGGCGGGCGCGCTGGCCGCCGAAACGCGCCTGCCGCGCGCCACGGTCGCGAAGGTGCTGAAGGCGTTGGCCCATGCCGGCATCGTCGCCGGCGCGCGCGGCGCCCAGGGCGGCTATCGCCTGGGGCGCGATGCGAACCGGATTTCGGTGGCCGACGTGGTCGCCGCGATCGACGGCCAGATCGGCGTCACGCAATGCTCGATCCACGCGCCGTCGTGCGAGCGCACGTCGTTCTGTCCGACCCGGCCGCATTGGCAGCGCGTCAACGAGATCGTCGGTACTGCGCTTGCCGCCGTGAGCCTCGCCGAAATGCTGCCGCCCGCCCGCACCTTCATGACCGATGGCCCCGAGCCCGGTCTTAGCAATTCGGATCGGCTGTCCCCATGACGAGTTCCGCGCAAGCCATCGAACGCACCATCGGCGAAGGCTACAAATATGGCTTCGTCACCGACATCGAGAGCGAGCAGGCGCCGCCCGGCCTGAACGAAGGCACGGTGCATTTCATCTCGGCCAAGAAGCGCGAGCCGCAATGGCTGCTCGACTGGCGGCTGGAATCGTTCCGGCGCTGGCAGACGCTCGAAAGCCCGGACTGGGCGAAGCTCCGCATCGCGCCGATCGACTACCAGGGGCAGAGCTATTACTCGGCGCCCAAGGAAGGCCCCAAGTCGCTCGACGAGGTCGATCCCGAGCTTTTGCGCACCTACGAGAAGCTCGGCATCCCGCTGCACGAGCGCGCCGTCCTTGCCGGCGTCGCGGTCGATGCGGTGTTCGACAGCGTCTCGGTCGCCACGACCTTCAAGGCGAAGCTCGCCGAGATGGGCGTGATCTTCTGTTCGTTCGGCGAGGCGGTGCGCGAGCATCCGGACCTGGTGCGGAAATATCTGGGCTCGGTCGTGCCGCAGGGCGACAATTTCTTCGCCGCGCTCAATTCCGCGGTGTTCAGCGACGGCTCCTTCGTCTATGTGCCGCCGGGCCTGCGCTGCCCGATGGAGCTGTCCACATATTTCCGCATCAATGCCGCGAAGTCGGGCCAGTTCGAGCGCACCCTCATCATCGCCGACAAGGGCAGCTATGTGAGCTATCTCGAGGGCTGCACCGCGCCCCAGCGCGACGAGAACCAGCTCCACGCCGCCGTGGTCGAGCTCATCGCGCTCGAGGACGCCGAGATCAAATATTCGACCGTGCAGAACTGGTATCCGGGCGACGCCCAAGGCAAGGGCGGCATCTACAATTTCGTGACCAAGCGCGGCGCCTGCCGCGGCGCGCGCGCGAAAATCTCCTGGACCCAGGTCGAGACCGGCTCGGCCATCACCTGGAAATACCCGAGCTGCATCCTCGAGGGCGACGACTCGGTGGGCGCCTTCTACTCGGTCGCCATCACCAACAATTACCAGCAGGCCGATACCGGCACCAAGATGATCCATCTGGGCCGCAACACGCGCTCGACCATCCTGTCGAAGGGCATTTCCGCGGGCAAGGGCCAGAACACCTATCGCGGCCTCGTCCGCATCCAGCCCAAGGCCGAGGGCGCGCGCAATTACACGCAGTGCGATTCGCTCCTGATCGGCGACAAGTGCGGCGCCCATACCGTGCCCTATATCGAGGTGCGCAATCCTTCGGCGCGCGTCGAGCACGAGGCGACGACGTCCAAGATCAGCGAGGACCAGATGTTCTACTGCGAGAGCCGCGGGCTTTCGCGGGAGGACGCCTTATCCTTGATCATCAATGGCTTCTGCAAGGAAGTTCTGAAAGAGCTGCCGATGGAGTTCGCGGTCGAAGCCCAGAAGCTTCTGGCCGTGAGCCTCGAAGGCAGCGTTGGCTGACAACATGATGCTGGAAATCAGAAATCTGCACGCGCGGCTGCCTGAGGGGCGCGAAATCCTCAAGGGCATCGACCTTGCCGTCGCGGCCGGCGAGGTGCATGCGATCATGGGCCCGAACGGCTCGGGCAAAAGCACGCTCGCGGGCGTCTTGGCCGGCAAGCCCGGCTACGAGGTGACCGAGGGCAGCGTGCTCTACGAGGGGCGCGACCTGTTGGCGCTCTCGTCCGACGAGCGGGCGCGCGCCGGCATCTTCCTGGCGTTCCAGTATCCGGTCGAGATTCCCGGCGTGAACAACATGTATTTCCTGCGCGCCGCCATGAACGCGGGCCGCCGCGCGCGCGGCGAGAGTGAGCTCGACGCCGGCCAGTTCCTCAAATCCGTGCGCGCGAAGCTGAAGCTTCTGGAGATCGACGACGATCTTTTGCAGCGCGCCGTCAATGTCGGCTTCTCGGGCGGCGAGAAGAAGCGCAACGAGATTTTCCAGATGGCGATGCTCGAGCCGAAGCTGGCGCTCCTCGACGAGACCGACAGCGGCCTCGACATCGACGCGCTGCGGCTCGTCGCGGGCGGCATCAACAAGCTGCGCGCGCCCGACCGCGCGATCGTGCTCATCACGCATTACCAGCGGCTCCTCGACTATGTCGAGCCCGATCGCGTCCACGTGCTGAGCGAGGGGCGCATCGTCATGTCCGGCGACAAGAGCCTCGCCGCGAGCTCGAGCAGCACGGCTATGCCCTGCTGGGTGAGGCTGCGGCCTGAAGGGAACTATGGTGACTGCGTCCGAGACTGCGCCTTATGTCGAGGCTTTTCGCGCGCGACCCGGTTCGCGCGAGCCGGGCTGGCTGGCGCAGGGCCGCGCCCGCTCGCTCGCGCGCTTCGCCGAGCTTGGCTTTCCCTCGCGGCGCGAGGAGGCCTGGCGCTTCACCGATTTGCGCCCGCTGCAGCTCGCACCCTTCCCGCCGCGCGAAGGACAGGGACCGGCCTTGCGCGGCGATCTTACGCCGTGGCGCTTTGCCGGCCCGTCATATCGCATCGTGCTCGTTGGCGGCCGCTTCGCGCCCGAGCTTGCCGATCTTTCTGCGCTGCCGCACGGTGCCTATCTCGCTGCGACTTCCGTGGCGCTCGCCGAGCGGCCGCTCCTTGTCGAGCACGCGCTCGCCGAGGACGAGCGGGCGAATAAACCTTTTGCCTCGCTCAACGCGGCCTTCTTCGCCGATGGGTTCGTGCTGGCGCTCGATGCCGGCGTGGCGCTCGACCGCCCGGTCGAGGTGGTGCATCTGGCCCACGCCGATGCGCCCGCCTCGTTTCACCTGCGCAACGTCGTGGCGCTGGGCGAGGGCAGCCGTGCGAGCCTCGTCGAAACTTTTTGCGGCAGCGGCCCAGCCTGGACCAACGTCGTGACCGCGCTCCGGCTCGGCCCGGAATCGAGCCTCGCTCATGCGCGGCTTCAGAACGAAAGCGAAGACGCCCTCCACATGAGCCTCTACCGCGTTTCGCTCGACCGGGCCGCGCGCTACGAGACCTTCGCCTTGACCTTGGGCGCGCGCCTCTCGCGCCACGATATCGAGCTGCGCTTCGACGGGTCCGACGGCTCGTGCCGGCTCGACGGCGCCTATTGCCTGCGCGGCGAGCAGGAGGCGACGAACGCGACCTTCGTCGATCACGCGGCGCCGCACTGCACGACGCGCGAGCTGTACAAGGGCGTGGTCGAGGACCGCGCGCACGGCGTGTTCCTGGGCCGCATCGCCGTCCGGCCGGACGCCCAGAAAACCGACGCGCAGCAGGTGAACCGCAATTTGCTGCTGGGCCGTCGCGCCGCCGTCGATACCAAGCCCGAGCTCGAGATCCTGGCCGACGACGTCAAATGCAGCCACGGCGCCACGGTCGGCGATCTCGACGAGGAGGCGCTGTTCTATCTCCGCGCCCGCGGCATCCCCGAGACCGAAGCGCGCCGCCTGCTGATCGAGGCTTTCGCCGCGGACGCGCTCGACGGCATGAGCGACGCCGCGCTCAGGGCCCATCTCGCCGTCCATCTCGGACGCTGGCTTGCGCGGGAGAGATGAGCATGGCGGCGCAGAAATTGGCGAAGCCGCGCTTCGACCCGAAGCGCATCAAACAAGATTTCCCCATCTTCGCGCGCAATCCCGGCCTCGTCTTTCTCGACACCGCGGCGAGCGCCCAAAAACCGGCCGCGGTGATCGACGAGGTGTCGGAGTTCTATCGCACCGACTACGCCAACATTCACCGCGGCGTCTATCGCCTGAGCGCGCGCTCGACCGAGCGCTACGAAGTCGTCGCGCGAGACGGTGCGGCGTTTCCTCAACGCGCCCGACGCGCGCGAGATCGTGTTCGTGCGCAACGCGACCGAGGCGATCAACCTCGTCGCCTATAGCTGGGGCCTCGCCAATCTCCGCGCCGGCGACGAGGTTCTCATCACCGAGCTCGAGCATCACGCCAACATCGTGCCGTGGCAGCTCATCCGCGAGCGCACCGGCCTCAAGCTCGTGGCGGCGCCGATCGATGCGACCGGCGGGCTTGACATGGAGGCGTTCGAGCGGCTCTTGGGGCCGCGCACCCGTCTCGTCGCGGTGACGCAGCTTGCCAATGCGACGGGCGCGCTGCTGCCGGTCGAGGGCATCGTCCGGCTCGCGCACGAGCGCGGCGCCAAGGTGCTGATCGACGGCTGCCAGGCGGCGCCGCGGATGAAGGTGGACGTGCAGGCCTTGGGCTGCGACTTCTATGTCTTCTCCGGCCACAAGACCTATGGGCCGACCGGCATCGGCGTGCTGTGGGCGCGGTGCGAAATCCTCGAGGCGATGCCGCCCTTCATGGGCGGCGGCGACATGATTTTGAACGTCACCTTCGAGAAGACGATCTTCCAGGAGCCGCCGCGCGCGCTTCGAGGCCGGCACGCCCGACATCTCCGGCGCGATCGGCCTCGCGCGCGCGCTCGAATACATCGAAGCGCTGAACCGCGGCGCCATCGCCGCGCACGAGGCAGAGCTGACCGGCTACGGCGTCGATCGCCTGTCGCGCATGCCGGGCGTGCGGCTAGTCGGCGCGGGTCAGCACCGCTTCGCCATCCTGTCGTTCGAGGTCGAGGGGGTTCATCCGCACGATCTGGCGCAGGTGCTGGACCAGCACGGCGTCGCGGTGCGCGCGGGCCACCATTGCGCCCAGCCGCTGCTCGAGAAACTGGGGCTCGCGGCCACGACGCGCGCCTCGTTCGGCGTCTATAACGACGAGAGCGACATCGACGCGCTGTGCCGCGCCATCGCCGGCGCGCAGGCGATGTTCGTACGCTAGAGGCTCACATGGATCCGCGCGAACTCTACCAGGACATCATCCTCGATCACGGCCGCCACCCGCGGAATTTTCGCAAGATCGACCATCCCAGCCATTTCGCGCACGGCCACAACCCGCTGTGCGGCGACCGCGTAACCGTGTACGTGACGCTCGACGGGGATCGCATCAAGGACGTGAGCTTCGAGGGGCGCGGCTGCGCCATCTCGACCGCGTCGGCCTCGCTCATGACCGAGATTCTGAAGGACAAGACGATCGAGGAGGCGGAAGCCCTCTTCGCAAGTTTTCGGGCGTCGGTCACGGGCGAAGGCGACGAGACCGTGCCGCGCGAGCTCGAGGACGATCTCGACCGGCTCGCGCCCTTGGTGGGCGTGCGCAGCTATCCCGCGCGCGTCAAGTGCGCGACCCTGGCCTGGCACGCCTTCGAGGCCGCGCTCAAGAGCGGCGCCGTCGGCGCCACCGTCAAGACCGAGTAGAGCCATGCATACCGAGGACGATCCGTTCGATTTCGAGCCGCCGCCGCCGGCCAGCGACGATGTCGAGCGCCCGGAGCCGGGCGAGCCCGACGCCGAGCTCATGGCGCGCGTGCTCGAGGCGCTGAAGACCGTGCAGGATCCGGAAATTCCCGTGAACCTCGTCGATCTCGGCCTGATCTACGAGCTGATCGTCAATCGCGACGGCACCGTTTATGTCGAGATGACGCTCACCACGCCCGCCTGTCCGGTGGCCCAGGCGCTTCCTGGCCAGGTGAAGGATGCGGTCGCCGCCGTCGCAGGCGTCAATGACGCGCGCGTCAAGCTCGTCTGGAGCCCGCCCTGGTCGCGCGACCGCATGAGCGAAGAGGCGAAGCTCGAACTGGGACTGATGTAGCGCCAAGCGCCGGCGATGAGCGAGGGACGGGACAAGGCGCAGAACCCCAAGATACTGGTTTGGGACGTGCCGACGCGCCTTGTCCACTGGCTCGTCGCGGTCCTTGTGCTCGTGGCCTATGTGACATATCGCCTGAGCTGGATCCGCTGGCACGTGCTGTCCGGCGACGCGGTGCTGGCGCTTGTGCTGTTTCGCATCCTGTGGGGCTTCTTCGGCAGCGAGCCATCGCGCTTTACCGCGTTCGTCGCCGCGCCCGGCACCGTGTATCGCTATCTCCGCCGCGTCGCACGCCTCCGGATCAGCGCCCGCGTCGGCCACAACCCGGCCGGCGGCTGGATGATCCTCATCCTGTTCGCGCTGCTGCTCGGCGAGACGCTGAGCGGCATCTTCGTCAACAACGATGTCGCGACCGTCGGCCCGATGAGCAGCATGACGCCGGAGAGCGTCATGAACCTCGTCACCGACCTGCACCGCATCTTGTGGGACGCGCTGCTGGCGGCGATCGTCGTGCACGTGCTGGCGATTCTGTTCTACGCCGTGGCGCTGCGGCAGAGCCTGTTGCTGCCGATGATCACCGGACGCAAGAGCCTGCCGGAAACCACGCCGCGGCCGCGCATCGCCGGCTCGTGGCGCGCGGCGTGGCTCTTCGGCTGCGGCGTCGCCGCCGCAGCCGCACTCGCGAAATACCTGTGACGGGGCTTTAGCTCTTCGGCGGCATCACCTGGCCGCGGATCTCGCCGCCGGGATGGGCCTGCGAGTGCACGTTGACGTACCACTCGCCCGCCGTGAACTGCTGCGCCTGTTCCGGGGTGAGGGTCGCTTCGCCGCTGAACGGGCTGGTGGCTTGGGTCCCCTGCTTGCTGAGCCAGACGACAACCGGGCCGTTCTTGCCCTTGTCCGCGGGTCCGTGGAAATGCGCCATCGTCGCCGTGCCCGACATGCCGCTATAGGTCACCGCCCAGGTGACGACCCGCGTCGCGGCGTCCCAGGTGATGTCGGCAGCGCCCTTGCCCGAGGTCTCGACCGGCGGCACCTGCTCGGCGCCGGTCAGCGGGACCTGGAAATGCACGGGCGCGGCCTGCGCCAGCCCGGCCCACGCAAAGGTCGCGAAGGCCGCCAAGGCTACGGCGGTGCGGCGCGTCATCGAACTGTCCATCATTGTCTCCCCTCAAATCGGTCATCCGAACGCGCCGATGATACGACGCAGGGCGCCGCATTGGCTATGCGCGCCGCGGCGCGCCTTGCATCACGCTTTCGTGCCTGCATAGTATCACCGAAACGGGAGGGCGAGGGTGCTCAAGATCTGGGGGCGGGCGAGCTCGGCCAATGTCATGAAGGTGCTGTGGTGCTGCACCGAGCTTGGCGAGAAATACGAGCGCTACGATGTCGGCGGCCCCTTTGGCGGCAACGACGACCCGAAGTACCGCGCCATGAATCCGAACGGCCGCGTGCCGACGGTCGATGACGGCGGCACCATCATTTGGGAATCGAACACGGTGGTGCGCTATCTCTGCGCCACGCGCCGCGCCGAGACGCTTTATCCAACCGATCCGGCGCGGCGCAGCTTCGTCGAGCGCTGGATGGATTGGCAATTGGGCCATGCCGGGCCGGCGGTGACGCCGCTCTTCATGGGCTATGTCCGCACGCCCGCGGAAAAGCGCAATGAAGCGGCACTCGCACAGGCGCGGAAGGACGCGGTGCCGGTCTGGCGCATCGTCGAGGACTGGCTCGAACACCAGAACTGGCCCTATCTCGCAGGCGCCGATTTCACGATCGGCGACATCCCGGTCGCGATCTTCGCGCGGCGCTGGTTCGGCATGCCGATCGAGCGGCCGCCGATGAAGCGGCTCGAAGCCTGGTTCGATCGCGTCAAGGCGCGGCCCGGCTTCGTCGAGCACGTCGCCGTGCCGATGAGCTGACAAGGCTCACGCAATCGTGACGGTTGTGCTGATCGCCCGCACGTATCATCGCGAGGCAGAGTCCGTCTTGGATCGATCAGGGAAGGAAAACCGGAATGCGGAACCGAGCGAAATGGACCACCTTGGGGCTGAGCGTGGCGCTGCTGCTGACGGGCGCGGCGGCCGGCGTGGCGCAGGACAAGCTCGCCCTGTTGACGCAGCGCCAGGACTTCATGAAGGCGCAGGGCGGCGACTTCGGGAAGATCCAGGCCTGGGCCAAGGGAACCGCCGACCAGAAGGCCGCGCTCGCCGCCGTGGACGATCTGCTGGCCAGGCGAACGAAAATCGCCGACCAGTTCGCGCCCGGCACGAGCGCAACCGATTTCCCGGACAAGTCCAAGGCGAAAGCCGACCTGTGGAGCAACCCGGACAAGGTGAAGTCGCTGATCGATGCGCTCGAGCCGGCCGAGAAACACCTGCGCGAGACGGTTCAGGCAGGGGACGCCCAGGCTGCGGCGAAAGAGGCGTCGGGCGTCTATCGGACCAACTGCAACGGCTGCCACGATTCGTTCCGTTTGCCGGCGAGCTAAGCCGCCGATCTCTTCGCAATCTCGCGTGGGCGGCGGCGCTGTTGCTAACCGCCCTCGTGACACCTGCCCGCGCAGAAGACCAGGACGCCGTCAAACGCGGCGCCTATGTCATGGCAGCGGCCGACTGCGAGAGCTGTCACACCGACAAGCAGCATAAAGGCCCGCCCTTGGCCGGCGGCCGCGCGCTCGCGACGCCGTTCGGCACGTTTTATGGCCGCAATATCACGCCCGACAAGGAGACCGGCATCGGCGACTGGACCGAGGCGCAGTTTCACCGCGCGCTGCGCGACGGCATCGACGACGACGGAGATTTCCTGTTTCCCGTCTTTCCCTATCCCTCCTTCACCGGCATGAGCGATGCGGACATCTCCGACCTCTACGCCTACCTCATGGCGCAGAAGCCGGTGGCGCAGCGCAACAAGCCGCACGAGGTGAAATTCCCGTTCGGCTTTCGCCCGCTGCTGTTTTTCTGGCGCGAGCTGTTCTTCTCGCCGGGCCCGCTGCAGCCGGTCGCGGGGCAGAGCGCGGAGTGGAACCGCGGCCGCTATCTCGCCGAGGCCGTGGCGCATTGCGAGGAGTGCCACACGCCGCGCAATTTCCTGGGCGCGCTCGACCGCGGCCGCGGCTATGCCGGCAACCCGCAAGGACCGGACGGTCAAAAAGCGCCCGACATAACGCCGGACGTCGCGACCGGCATCGGCAAATGGAGCGTCGACGATATCGTCGAGGTCCTGACCACCGGCATGATGCCCGACAACGACATGGTCGCGCACGGCATGGCCGAGGTCGTGGACGGCACCGCCAAGCTCAGCGACGCCGACCGCCACGCCATCGCCGTCTATATCAAGTCTCTGCCGCCGCTGCGCGCGACCGGCAAATAGAAAAGGGGAGCGACATGGATTTCGGCATTCGCGGCAAGACGGCGCTGGTATGCGCGGCGAGCCAGGGATTGGGGCGCGGCTGCGCCATGGCGTTGGCCGGCGAGGGGGCGGAGCTCGTCATCACCGCGCGCGGCCGCGACCGGCTCGAGGCGACCGCGGCGGAAATCCGCGCCGCCACCGGCGCCAAGGTCACGGCGGTGGCGGGCGACATCACGACGCAAGAGGGGCGTGCCGCGGCGCTCGCGGCAGTGCCGTCGCCCGACATCCTCGTCACCAATGCCGGCGGCCCCCCGCCCGGCGATTTCCGCGAATGGGACCGCGCCATTTGGATCAAGGCGCTCGAAGGCAACATGCTGACGCCGATCGAGCTCATCAGGGCGACAGTGGACGGCATGATCGCGCGGAAATTCGGGCGCATCGTCAACATCACCTCGGCCGCGGTGAAGGCGCCCATCGACATGCTCGGCCTGTCGAACGGCGCGCGCGCCGGGCTCACCGGATTCATCGCAGGATTGGCGCGCAAGGTGGCCGAGCACAACGTCACCATCAACAACATGCTGCCCGGCGCCATCGCCACGGCGCGGCTCAAATCCAACGCCGAAGCCTTCGCCAAGGGCCGCGGCCTAACCGTCGAGGAGGTCGAGCGCAACCGCATCGCCTCCATTCCGGCGCGCCGGGTCGGCACGCCCGAGGAGTTCGGCGCGATCTGCGCCTTCCTGTGCAGCGCGCAGGCGAGCTACATGGTGGCGCAGAACGTGCTCGTCGACGGCGGATCCTATCCCGGCACGTTCTGAGCGGGACTGAGCCGCCCGCTCAACCACTCCTTAACCATGACGCGCCACGCTCGGCCTCGTTCAGTGCCTGACGAGCGAAAGAGCATCTTATGTCAACAGTTTTCGGCCGCTGGGCGCGAAGCGGCCTGGGCGAGGCGATCGCTTCGGCGGTTGCCGAAGGCGATAGCGAGACCGATTTCCGCGCCGCCCTCTGCCGCTTCGAGGACGATCTTTTCGCAGACTATCCCGCGGGACACGCGCTCATCGGATATGGCGATGCCAAAGCCATGGTGGCCGAGATTTTCGGCGCGCTCGGCCGCCGGCCGCCACGCCTTGCCCTAGTGCCGGGATTCGCCGATCCCCGGATCGGCGGCTTCGCCGATGTCGCGAACCATCGCATCGCGATCGAGCGCGGGCACCTTTATCGCTTCCTGGTTCTGCACGAGGCCGCCCACCTGGTCGTGCCGGAGGATCGCCGCCATGGCCCGGCCTTCACCTTCGTCGCCCAGCTGCTCTATCGCAGCTTCGTCGGCATCCCCGAGGACGCGGTGCGCCGCGCCCTCGACCGGCACGGCCTGCCCGTCTTTACCGGTGCGGCGGCCCGGCTGGCTGCGTAAAAATCTTGTAAAATCAAGCTAAAAGTCTATGTATAGTGGGCTGACCTGCCTTGTGCCCGCCATTTATAGGATGTAAACGGGACGGGTGACATAGTCCGCGACGGCCTAGAGGAAACCCTGGCCGGTTTCAGCGTTAACCTGCGGTACAACCCGCCCCACGGAATTCGACGAAATCGCGATGTTCTACTACGAGGCCTACCAGGCCCACTCCGACGCCTTCGCGCCCATCCGCCTGATGGCGCGCGCGGCCGAGCGCCTTTTGAACCAGCCCTGGCCGATGCTGGCGCATCATCCACTGGTGCGCAGCGCCGCCGCCGGCTGCGAGATGGTGGCGCGCGCCGGCATGTGGCACGAGCGCCCCGATTTCCGCATCGCCGCGGTCGAGGTCGCGGGCGAGCGGGTGGCGGTGCGCGAGCGCATCGTCGCGCGTCATCCGTTCTGCAATCTCCTGCATTTCGAGAAGGACTATGCGCCGGAGCAGCCGCGCATCCTTCTCGTGGCGCCGATGTCGGGCCATTTCTCGACCTTGCTGCGCGGCACGGTCGAGCGGCTTCTCGCCGACCACGACGTCTATATCACCGACTGGGTCAATGCGCGCAGCGTGCCGATGCTGCACGGGCGCTTCGATCTCGACGACTATATCGATCTCGTCATCCATCACATGCGCTTCCTGCGCGGCCCGATTTGAACGTCGTCGCCGTGTGCCAGCCTTCGGTGCCGGTGCTCGCCGCCGTGGCGCTGCTCGCGGCCGCCGGCGATCCGGCGCAGCCGCGCACCATGACCCTGATGGGCGGCCCGATCGACCCGCGCGTCAACCCGACCGTGCCGAACCAGCTTGCCACCTCGCGCTCGCTCGCCTGGTTCGAGCGCACCGTCATCGCCACGGTGCCGGCGCGCTATCCCGGCGCGTTCCGCCGGGTCTATCCCGGCTTCCTGCAGCTTGCCGGGTTCATGACGATGAATCTCGACCGCCACATCACGGCGCATGTCGACCTGTTCAACCACCTCGTCCGCGGCGACGGCGAAAGCGCCGAGGCGACGCGCAGCTTCTATGACGAGTTCATGTCGGTCATGGACCTGCCGGCGGATTTCTATCTGCAGACCATCAAGCGCGTGTTCCAGGACCAGGCCCTGCCGCTCGGCCGGCTTCGAAAGCCGCGGCGTGCCGGTCGAGCCGCGCGCGATCGCGCGCACCGCGCTCCTCACCATCGAGGGCGAGAACGACGACATCTGCGCCGTCGGCCAGACCGGCGCCGCGCACGATCTGCTGCACCGGCCTGTCGCCGATCGAAGAAAGAGCGCCACGTGCAGCCGAAGGTCGGCCATTACGGCGTCTTCAACGGCCGCCGCTGGCGCACCGAGATCTACCCCAAGGTCCGCGACTTCATCCGCCGGCACGAATAGACCCTCGCCACGCCGGGGAGTTGCCGCCGTGAGCGGGGCTGGTACAGTCTCCCAAACGGGAGGCACGCATGGCGAAGTCCGGAAAAGTCATCATCACCTGTGCGGTCACTGGGTCGATCCACACGCCGACCATGAGCCCGCATCTGCCGCTGACGCCGGACGAGGTGGCGGAGCAGGCGATCGGCGCGGCCGAGGCCGGCGCCGCCATCCTCCATCTCCACGCGCGCGATCCCAAGGACGGGCGGCCGACGCCCGATCCGGCCGTCTTCATGCAGTTCCTGCCGCGCATCAAGCAGGCGTGCGACGCGGTCGTGAACATCACCACCGGCGGCGGCCACGGCATGACGCTCGAAGAGCGGCTCGCGGCGCCCTTGAGGGCCTCGCCGGAAATGTGCTCGCTCAACATGGGCTCGATGAATTTCGGGCTCTATCCCATGCTGAACCGCTACAAGGAGTTCAAGCACGATTGGGAGCGGCATCATCTCGAGATGACACGCGACTTCATTTTCAGGAATACGTTCAAGGATATAGAAGGTATCCTGAAGGAATTGGGCGAGGCACACGGCACGCGCTTCGAGTTCGAATGCTACGATGTCGGCCATCTCTATAATCTCGCTCACTTCCTCGACCGGAAGCTCGTGAAGCCGCCGCTCTTCGTGCAGACCATCTTCGGCATCCTGGGCGGCATCGGCGCCGATCCCGAGAACGTCACGCACATGAAGCACATCGCCGACAAGCTGTTCGGCGACAGCTACTACTGGTCCATTCTTGCCGCGGGGCGTCATCAGATGCCGCTCATCACCATGGGCGCGATCATGGGCGGCAACGTGCGCGTCGGGCTCGAGGATTCGCTTTACCTCGGCAAGGGCCAGCTCGCGAAATCGAACGCCGAGCAGGTGCGCCGCATCCGCACCATCCTCGATAACCTGTCGCTCGAGATCGCAAGCCCGGCCGAGGCGCGCACCATGCTCGACCTGAAAGGCGGCGACCGGGTCAGCTTCTGATGATCGACAAGCGCGTGCCGAGCCTCGAGGCGGCGGTCGCGGGCATTACGGACGGCATGACCGTGCTGTGCGCCGGCTTCGGCAATGTCGGCGAGCCGATCGAGCTGATCGAAGCGCTGGTCGGCCACGGCGCGCGCGACCTTACCGTCGTCGCCAACAACGCCGGCACCGGCGAGCGCGGCATCGCTCTCCTCATCCGCGAGGGCAGGGTGCGCAAGGTGATCTGCTCGTACCCGCGTACGTCCGACCCGCATGTGTTCGAAGCGCTCTACCGCGCCGGCCGCATCGAGCTCGAACTGGTGCCGCAGGGCACGCTGAGCGAGCGCATCCGCGCCGGCGGCGCCGGGATCGGCGGTTTCTTCACGCGCGTCTCGGCCGGAACGAGGATCGGCGAGGGCAAGGAGAGCCGCACCATCGACGGCAAGCTGCACGTGCTCGAGCCGCCGATCAAGGCCGACGTGGCGCTCCTCAAGGCCGAGCGCGGCGACCGCTGGGGCAATCTCGTCTATCGCAAGTCGGCGCGGAACTTCAATCCGGTGATGGCGCCGGCGGCGCGCCTCACGGTGGCGCAGGTGCGCGAAGTGGTGGAGCTTGGCGCGCTCGACCCCGAAGGGGTGCACACGCCCGGCATCTTCGTCGACCGCGTCGTTGCCGTGGCGAATCCCACATGACCGCTCTCACCCGCCGCCAGATGGCGTGGCGCGCAGCGCAGGACATTGCCGACGGCGCCTGCGTCAATCTCGGCATCGGCCTGCCGACCTTGGTCTCCGACTATCTCCCGCCGGGCCGCGAGATCGTCGTCCACAGCGAGAACGGCATTCTGGGCATGGGGCCCGCGCCCGCGCCGGGCGCCGAAGACCCCGACCTCATCAATGCCGGCAAGGGCCTCACGACCTTGCTGCCGGGCGGATCGTTCTTCCATCACAACGACGCCTTCGTGATGATCCGCGGCGGCCATCTCGATCTGTCGATCATGGGCGCGTTCGAGGTGTCGGAAGCGGGCGACCTCGCCAACTGGACGACCGACGACCCGCTCTTCGCGCCCGGCGTCGGCGGCGCCATGGACCTTGCGGTCGGTGCGCGCGAAGTGCGCGCGCTCATGGAGCACACGACCAAGGACGGCGCGCCGCGCCTGCGCAAGGTCTGCGCCTATCCGCTCACCGCGCCGCGCTGCGTCAAGCGCGTCTACACCAACCTCGCCGTCATCGACATTTCGGCGGACGGCGTCGTCGTGCGCGAGATGGTGGACGGGCTCGACCTCGCCGCCCTCCAGGCCCTCTCCGAACCGAAGCTCACCCTCGCCAACGATTTTATGCGCCTCGTCGCCCCGGCCCTTTAAGGGCGCAGCTCCCGCACCAGCGCCATCCAGTTCCCGTGCGGCGCTTCGCACGGCGCGCCGCTCTTCGGCACGAGCGTGACGCCGCCGAAGCGCCACAGGCGCTGCCAGTCGTCGAGGCTCGTAAGCGAGCGCGCGTCGATGCGGCGGCGGATGTTGCGGCGGACGTGGGCCGACCCCGCCGTGTAATAAAGCGCGGCCCCCGCTGCCAGTGTCACGAGCGCGGGTCCCCAGCCGAACCGCCACAGCATGAGAAGCGATGCCGCCAGCGCGGCATAGGCCCAGCGCGTGCTTTCCGCCTCGGACGCGACCGGCGAATCCATGTGCCGGAGCCGTTTGAAATCGCAGCGCAGCACGAGATCGCCCGCAGCGACATGGCGCAGCAGCGCGCGATAAAGATTGTCGGCGGAATCCGTCTCATTCATCGCGCTCATTTCCGTACGACGAAGATTGGCACCGGAATGCGCTAATCCGCCGGCGGCTTCCGCATGGTTTCGACGACGATCCCTTCGGCCAGGAGCGCGTCGATCTCGGCGCCGCTGTATCCCGCCTCGGCCAAGACCTCGCGGTTCGCTTCGCCGAAGCGCGGCGGCTTCTTTCGCATGCGCGCCGGCGTGCGCGACATGCGGATCGCGTTGGCGACGCCCTTGTATTCGCCCTCTTCGACGATCATGCCGCGCGCCAAGGTCTGCGGATGGGTGAGGACGTCGGGAATGGACTCGACCACGCCGCACGGCACGCCGCGCTGCAAAAGCCGCGCGCACACCGCCTCGCCGTCCTGCGCCGCCAGAATGTCCTCGATCGCGGCGCGGAGAGCCGCGCGGTTCGCCACGCGGTCGCTATTGTCGGTGAAGCGCGCGTCGCCGGCCAAATCCGGCCGTCCGATCTCGGCGCAGAAACGCTGGAACTGCCGGTTGTTGCCGCAGCCGACATAGATGGGCTTCGTCTGCGTGCGGAACTGGTCGTAGGGGTAGAGGTTCGGATGGCCGTTCCCCATGCGCGTCGGCGCGGTGCCGGTCATGAACCAGTTGGTGGCGTAGGGATGACTCAGCATGAGCCCGCTCTCGTAAAGCGTCGCCTCGATGAACTGCCCGCGGCCTGAACGCGCGCGCTCGGTGAGCGCCATCAGGATGCCGATCGCCGCGTTGAATCCGGTCGCGAGATCGATCACAGGAAGGCCGACGCGCAGCGCCTCGCCGCCCTTCTCGCCGTTGAGGCTCATGATGCCGGATTGCGCCTGGACGCAGGCGTCGTAGCCCGGCAGCCCGCCCAAGGGTCCGTCCGCGCCAAAACCCGAGATGCGGCAGTGGATGAGGCGCGGAAAGCGCTCCTTCAGCACATCCCAGCCCATGCCCCAGCGCTCGAGCGTGCCGGTCTTGAAATTCTCGATCATCACGTCGGCGCGTTGCAAAAGGCGGAACAGCACCTCGCGCCCCTTGGAAGCGGCAAGGTCGAGCGCGATGCCGCGCTTGTTGCGGTTGATGCCGATGAAATACGAGGCCGTGCCGTCGCGGAACGGCGGGCCCCAGCCGCGCGTCTCGTCGCCCTGCGGCGGCTCGACCTTGATGACCTCGGCGCCGTGGTCGGCCAGGATCTGCGTGCAGAACGGCCCGCCCAAGACGCGCGACAGGTCGATCACCGTGAGGCCCGCCAATGCTCCGTCGCGATCGCTCATGCGCTGACCTTTGCCGTGATGCCGAATATGTCGGCCGCGAATTTGGGATATGCCTTCGCGAGCTCCCGCGCAACCGGCCCGCGCAAGTCTTCCAGAAGATCCGGCCCCGGCGGCTTCGTCGCGGGCACGGGCTCGGCGAAATCGAACGCGAAGCCGGTCCTGTCGCGCACCTCGTCGAGCGTGTGGCCGGGGTGGATGCTGTCGAGGCGAAAGCGCGCGCGCGCGGGGTCGAAGGCGAAAAGACACAGCGGCGTCACCAGCGCCACCGGCCCGCCGCGCCGCCACACGCCGGGCGGGCTTGTGCCCGGCGCGCTCACGAACGCGACTTTCTCGACGAGCGTGCGGCGCGAATGCTCGGTGCGGAAAAGGACGATGCGCGGCACGGCGAAATAGAGGAAGGCCGAGCCGTAGGAGCCGGCAAAGCGCACCTTGGGATGGGCATAGTCGCCGATCGCGACGAGGTTGATGTTGCCCGCGCCGTCGATCTCGGCGCCCGAGAAGAAGAACACGTCGATCCGTCCCTGGCCGGCCGCGTCGAACAGTTCCTTGCCGCCGTCGGTGAAGAGATTGTGCTCCGGACTCTGCTGCAGCGACACGATCATGCCTGGGTCGCGCCGCTGTTCCAGAAACGCGGCCGCCGCGGGAATGGGCGAGTTGGCGCCGACGGCGACGTGGCGCGCGCCCGCGAGGAGCCGCCGCACCGTCTCGATCAGCACCTCCTCGGGCCTGATGTCAGGCGGCGCGCCGGTCATGGACATAGCGTTCGAGATAGCGCGCGAAGCCGTCTTCGCTCGCCGCAAGCGCCAGGTATTCGCGCAGATGCGCCGTGTCCTCGGGATAATCCAGCCGCATCGGCCACGCGCCGCGCGGCGCCTCGGCAATGGCGCCGATATAGAACGAAGGAATGGTCGCCGCCGCGCGGACCTCGTCGAGCAGGAGATTGTCCTCGACGATGCGCTCGACCGTTGCGACGGAAATTTTCGCGGCGTGCGCCAGCGTGAAGAGATCGCGCCGCCGCCCGACCCAGACATTGCCGTGCCGGTCCGCCAGCGGCGCGTGGAAGAGCGCGACATCGGGTTTGAGCGCCGGCAGCGCCACGATCGCATCGCCGGGCGCGAAGGGATTGTCGATGACGCGCCAATCGGGCCGCACCATCAGGATGTCGGAGCCCAGAATGCCGCGCAGCACGGCGAAGGGATTGCCCATCTCGGCCGCGCGCAGCGCCGCATGGATGGCGGGGCAGGTCGCATCCTTCAACCCGATGCGCCCCTCGCGCACCGCAGCCGAAAAGCGCGGCGCCGGCCCCAGCTCGCCGAACCCGATCGCCGACGTCTCGACCTCGGCGCAGGCACCCGCACCGATCAAAAGGTCGGCGCATAGGCTCGACGCCGGCACCGTCAGCAGCCGCAGGTTTTTGGCACCCCGCCGCACCAGCGCGCGGGCCGCCGCCATCGCCACGCCAGCATAATCCGCCGGAATGGCGACAAACGCCCCGTCCGGAACGAGACCAAGCGCGGAAGCGAGGTCTGTGATTGCGCTCATGCGCCGCTCTAGTGCACCCGCTCAATGACGCAGGCGATGCCCTGGCCGACGCCGATGCACATGGTGACGAGGGCGTAGCGGCCGCCGCTGCGCTCGAGCTGGCGCAGCGCCGTGAGCGCAAGCCGCGCGCCGGACGCGCCGAGCGGATGGCCGATCGCGATCGCGCCGCCATTGGGATTGACGCGCGCATCGTCGAACGCGACGCCCATGAGCTTGAGGCAGCCCAGCACTTGGCTCGCGAACGCCTCGTTCAGCTCGATCACGTCCATGTCCTTCATGGCAAGCCCGGCGCGCTCGAGCGCCTTGTGCGAGGCCGGCACCGGGCCCAAGCCCATGACCCGCGGTGCCACACCCGCGACCGCCGCCGACACGATCCGCGCACGAGGTTTCGCGCCCGCCTTCTCGCCCGCAGCCTTGGTGCCGACGACGAGCGCGGCCGCGCCGTCATTGATGCCGGATGCGTTCCCCGCCGTCACCACGCCGTCCTTGTTGAGCGGCTTCAGTTCCAGGAGCCGCTCGAGCGTCGTCGCGGGGCGCGGATGCTCGTCCTCGTTGACGGTGGCGTTGGCGCCCTTCTTGGCGCCCGGCACCGCGACCGGCAGAAGTTCCTTGTCGTAGAACCCGTCCGCCTTGGCGCGCGCGTATTTCTGCTGCGAGGCGAGCGCGAAAGTGTCGCTCGCCTCTCGGCCGATGCCATGCTCGCGCGCGACGTTGTCGGCGGTCTCGGCCATCGTATCCATGCCGAAGGCTTGCGCGATCTTCGGATTGGGAAAGCGCGGGCCGATCGTCGAATCGAAAATCTTCGCCTCGCGCCCGTAGGCGCTTTCCGATTTCGCCAGCACGAACGGCGCGCGGCTCATGCTCTCGACGCCGCCGGCGATGAAGAGCGCGCCCTGGCCGCAGGTTGCGGCGCGCGAGGCGTCGAGCACCGCGGCCAACCCGCTGCCGCACAGGCGGTTGACGGTGAGGCCGCCGGTTTCGATCGGCAATCCGCCCAACAGCGCCGCGTGCCGCGCCACGTTGCGCGCGTCCTCGCCGCCCTGGTTGGTGCAGCCGACGATCGCGTCCTCGTAGTCTTGCGGCTTGAACGGATTGCGCTCGATGACCGCCTTGATGACGGAGGCCAGAAGATCGTCGGGCCTGACCGGCGCCAACGCGCCGGCGTGGCGGCCGATGGGCGTCCTCAGCCCGTCATAGACATAGGCGTCCAGCATGGGTCGCGGCCTTGTATATGTTCCGTGTCTTGCGCAAAGTAGGGAGGTCTCCGCCCCCCGACAAGCCGATTGAAAAGGACCGATGGTGCGCGATTTCCAACAGCCCCGCCGCTCGGTGGCGCTCGCCGCGAATGCGATGGCGGCGACGTCGCATCCGCTCGCCACGCTGGCGGCGCTCGACACGCTGAAGAGCGGCGGCAACGCGGTCGATGCGGCGATATCCGCGGCCGCGGTGCTGACCATGGCCGAGCCGCACATGACCGGCCTCGGCGGCGACTGCTTCGCGATTTACGTCAAGAACGGGCAGGCGCCCGTCGCGCTCAACGGCTCCGGCCGCGCGCCCCAGAAAGCCGAATTGTCGTGGTACGTCGAGCGCGGCATCCGCGCGATCGCACCGCAATCGCCGCACGCCGTCACCGTGCCCGGCTCGGTCGATGCGTGGTGCACGCTCGTCGAGGAGCACGGCACGAAGGATCTCGCCGCACTTTTCGCGCCAGCCATCGCGCTTGCCGAGGAGGGCTGCGTCGTCACGCCGCGCGTCGCCTACGATTTCGCGACGTTCGAGGAGAAAGTGCTGGCGGACGAGGCGGCGACGAAAGTGTTCGCGCCCACAGGCCGCGTGCTGCGCGAAGGCGAGCGGCTCAGGAATCCGGCGCTCGCCGCGACGCTGCGCCGCATCGCGCGCGAGGGCCGAACAGCCTTCTACGAAGGCCCGGTCGCAGCCGACATCGTGAAGACGCTCACCGCGCGGGGCGGGCTCCATTCGCTCGATGATTTTTCCGCGCCACCGCGGCGAATACGTCACGCCGATCTCGACGCCCTATCGCGGCTGCGATGTCTTCGAGTGCCCGCCCAACGGCCAGGGCATCGCCGCGCTGATGATGCTGCGCATGCTCGCCGGCTATGAGCTCGGCGAGGGAAAACTTGGCGAGGCCGACCGCATCCATCTGCTCGCCGAAGCGACGAAAGCCGCCTATGCGGCGCGCGACGCGCTCGTCGGCGATCCGAGCTTTGCCCCGGTGCCGGTCGAGCGTCTTCTTTCCGATGCACACGCGGCGGAGAACCGGGCCCGCATCCGGCTCGACCGCGCCGGGCCCGCTCCGGTCTATGACGAGATGGAGCACAAGCACACGATCTATCTCTGCGTCGTCGACCGCGACGGCAACGCGATCTCCTTCATCAACTCGATCTTCCACGATTTCGGCAGCGGCATCTTCGCGCCGCAAGCGGGCGTGATGCTGCACAGCCGCGGCTCGATGTTCCGCACGATCCCCGGCCACCCCAACGCGATCGCGCCGCAAAAACGCCCGCTCCACACCATCATCCCCGGCTTCCTGATGAAGGACGGCCACGCGCAGATGCCGTTCGGCGTGATGGGCGGCAATTACCAGGCGGTGGGCCACGCCCATCTTCTGTCGCTCATGCTCGACCGCGGGCTCGATCCCCAGGCCGCAATCGAGACGCCGCGCAGTTTTTGCTTCGACGGCGTGTTGGGGCTCGAGCGCACCGTCCCGGAAGACGTGGCCCAAAACCTCGCCCGGCGCGGCCACCGCGTGGCCTATGCCGAGCGCCCGTTCGGGGGCAGCCAGGCGATCTGGATCGACCGCGCGCGCGGCCTCCTAGTCGGCGGCTCCGACCCGCGCAAGGACGGCTGCGCGCTCGGCTATTGACCTTGCCGCGCGCCCGCGCCATGTACGCAGATGACGTTAAGAGGCTGGGACGGAGAGGGTTGCGCCGCCGCCGAACGAAGCCAATCTACCGAACGGAGCGAATTTACCGAACGAAGCCAATTCGCCGTTGTCATGCGAAATTACCAAACGAACCCAATTTCGACGCGTTAGCGAAAGAACAACGGCATGGTAATGTTATTTATTAATAAGAACATTATTTATTATGTAGAAAGGCGCCGGTGAGCGACCTCAACCTCGCCCTGAAACACGGCCTCGCCTTCGAGGGGCTTTATGCCCGCGACGGGCTCGTGCGCTCGACGCGGCCTTCGTCGCCCATCTCGCGGCGGGCGATGTGGCGCTGCATGACCGCCTCGTCACGGCGCGGCGCGATCCCGCATCGCTCGCGGCCAAGGACGAGTCGGATCTGCTGGTCGACCTGGCGCCTCATCTCGAGGATTTTCTGGCCGACCTTTTTGGCATCGGGCCGGAAGTCCGCGCGCTGCAGGCGCGGCACGACGCGCTTGCGCCGATCTATTCGGTGAAGCGCCTCTTCGTGCAGCGCCGCGCGGTGAAGGGCGTTTCGCCCGCGAGCAGGCGGCGTCGATCGACGGCAACGAGGTGGGCCGTGCGCTCGAAGATGCTGATCGGCGCGCCGCTGACTGAGCAAAGTTTTGCCGCCGCGGTCGAAAGCTGTCTCGGCGATGAAGAAGCAAATGCCGCATCGCTCGATCTCGCCGCGCGCTACGCCGCCTGGGCGACGCTCTCGCCCGAGGGCCAGAAACGGCACAAGGCGGGCGTGCTCTTCAAGGTGCCGCAAAAAATCGATCCCTATCGTCTCGTGCCGGTGGAGACGGTGGTCGAGCACGGCGTCACCATGCTGCGCCTGCCTGAGGAGGAACGGCGCCTGCGCGACGGCTTCGCGCTGACCGATCCCGGCACCGATCTCACCGGCGCGCTCGACCAGGCGAATTACTGCATCTGGTGCCACAACCAGGGCAAGGACAGCTGCTCGCGCGGCCTCAAAGACCGCAAGACCGGCGCGTTCCAGAAGAGCCCGTTCGGCGTGACGCTCGCCGGCTGCCCGCTCGAAGAGAAAATCTCCGAGATGAACCTGGTGAAGGCGAGGGGCAACAGCATCGGCGCGCTCGCCATCGTCGCGGTGGACAACCCGATGGTGGCCGCGACCGGCCACCGCATCTGCAACGACTGCATGAAGTCCTGCATCTATCAGAAGCAGGAGCCGGTCGACATCCCGCAGGTCGAGACGCGCACCTTGAAGGACGTGCTGTCGCTGCCTTGGGGTTTCGAGATCTATGCGCTGCTGACGCGCTGGAACCCGCTCGACCTGCGCCGCCCGCTGCCGAAGGCAGAAGTCGGGCAAGAAGGTGCTGGTCGTGGGCCTCGGCCCCGCGGGCTTCACGCTCGCGCATCACCTGATGAATGACGGGCACACCGTCGCCGCCATCGACGGGCTCAAGATCGAGCCGCTGCCGCCCGAGATTTCCGGCGTAGGATCGCGCGGCGCGCGCGTGCCGTTCGAGCCCATCCGCGACGTGGGCGAGCTCTACGAGCGGCTCGACGACCGCGTCATGGCCGGCTTCGGCGGCGTCGCCGAATACGGCATCACCGTGCGCTGGGACAAGAATTTCCTGAAGCTCGTGCGCCTCATCATCGAGCGCCGCGGCCGAGTTCGCGATGTATGGCGGCGTGCGCTTCGGCGGCACGCTCACGGTCGAGAGCGCGTTCGCGCTGGGCTTCGATCACATCGCGCTCTGCGCCGGCGCCGGGCCGGCCGACCATCGTGCCGATGAAGAACGGGCTCGCGCGCGGCGTGCGCCAGGCGTCCGATTTTCTGATGGCGCTGCAGCTTACCGGCGCCGCCAAGAGCGAAAGCATCGCCAATCTCACCGTGCGGCTGCCCGTTGTGGTGATCGGCGGCGGCCTCACCGCGATCGACACCGCGACCGAATCGCTCGCCTATTACCCGGTGCAGGTCGAGAAGTTCCTGGCGCGCTACGAGACGGCTTGCCGAGGAGCGCGGCGACGAGTGCGGTGCGCGTCGTCCTGGACCGACGAGGAGCGCGAGGAGCGCGGACGAGTTCATCGCCCACGCCCGCGCTCTCCGGGCGGAGCGCGACGCCGCATCGCGCGACGGCCGAAAGCCGCGCTTCGTCGATCTGCTCGACCGATGGGGCGGCGTCACCATCGCCTATCGCCGCCGCCTTATCGATGCGCCGAGCTACACCCTGAACCACGAGGAAGTGGCCAAGGCGATGGAGGAGGGCATCCGCTTCGCCGAAGGCCTGGCGCCCGAGGCGGTCGAGATCGACCGCTTCGGCCACGCGGCGGCGCTAACTCTGGCAAAGCACCGCATCGATCGCGGCCACCGGCAAGATGCTCGAGACCGAGGAGCGCGTGACCTTGCCGGCGCGCACCATCCTGGTCGCGGCGGGGACGCAGCCCAACACGGTCCTGGCGCGCGAGGACCCGGTCCATGTCGCGCTCGATGGCCGCTATTTCCAGGCGCTACGACGAGGAGGGCCATCCGGCGCGGCCCGAACGCGTGGCCAAGCCCGAAGCGGTGCGCGTGCTGATGAGCCTCCTGCCCGACGGCCGCGCGATCAGCTTCTTCGGCGATCTGCACCCGTCCTTCACCGGCAACGTGGTGAAGGCGATGGGCGGCGCGAAGCAGGGCTATCCGGTGGTGAGCCGCATGCTCGCGCGCCTAGGCCGCCGCGCGCCCGCGCCCGCCGATTTGATCGCGCAGCTCAACGACGAGCTGCGCGCCGGACGGTCGTGGCGGTCGAACGCCTCACGCCCAACATCGTCGAGGTGGTGGTGCGCGCGCCCTTGGCGGCGCGCGCGTTCCATCCGGGGCAGTTCTATCGCCTGCAGAATTACGAGGCGCACGCCGCGCGCGTCGACGGCACGACGCTTGGCGATGGAGGGCCTGGCGCTGACCGGCGCCTCGGTCGATCGCGAGGCGGGGCTTCTGTCCACGATCGTGCTCGAGATGGGCGGCTCGTCCGATCTCTGCACCTTGCTCGAGCCGGGCGAGCCAGTCGTGCTCATGGGCCCGACCGGCACGCCGACCGAGACGCCGGGCGGCGAGACCGTGCTGCTGGCGGGCGGCGGGCTCGGCAACGCGGTGCTGTTCTCGATCGGCCAGACGCTGCGCGCGAACGGTTCGCGCGTTCTCTACTTCGCCGGCTACAAGCGCGTCGCCGACCGCTACAAGGAAGAGGAGATCGAGACCGCGGCCGATGCCGTCGTGTGGTGCTGCGACGAGGCGCCGGGCTTCGCGCCGTCGCGGCCGCAGGACCAGAGCTTCGTCGGCAACATCGTCGCGGCGATGGCGGCCTATGGCGCGGGCCAGCTTGGCGCGCAGCCGATCTCCTTGGGCGACATCGACCGCCTCATCGTCATCGGCTCGGACGTGATGATGGCCGCGGTCGCCCGCGCGCGGCACGAGGTGCTGGCGCCCTATCTCAAGCCCGGCCATCGCGCCATCGCCTCGGTCAATTCGCCGATGCAATGCATGATGAAGGAGATCTGCGCCCAGTGCCTGCAGGTGCAGAAGGACCCGGCGACCGGCGCCGAGACGGTGGTGTTCTCCTGCTTCAACCAGGACCAGTCGCTGGACCGCGTCGATTTCCGCGTATTGCACGAGCGCTTGGGCCAGAACGCAGTGCAGGAAAAGCTCAACAAGCTGTGGGTCGATCGCTGTCTCCGCCGCCTCGGCCGGCGCGAGGCAGTCGCCGCGGAGTGATCGGGCTGAGGCCGCGCGGCAGCAGCGCGGCCACGCCAAGCAGCGCCAGCGCCAGCACGAGATCGATCAGGAAGACGTTGTGCAGCGAGGCTGCCAGCGCCTGCATGAGCGCCGCGCGCTCGGCCGGCGCCAGAGACGCGCGGAACGACGGGATGAGCATGCGGTCGACGATGTCGCCGCCGCCCGCGATCCGCCCGGCCAGCGCCGCGTTGACGATGCCGCCGAACACGGCGGTGCCGAGCGACTGCCCGACCATGCGCATGAACACGATCGACGAGGTCGCGACGCCGCGGTCGGACGGCTCCACGATCGATTGCACGGCGACCAGAAAGCTGTTGTTGACGAGCCCCATGCCGAACCCGGTGAGACAAGCCGCGACGGCGACGAACACGGTGCTGCGCTCGGGCGAGATCGTGGCCAGAAGCGCGCTGCCGGCCAGCACGAGGGTCGCGCCCGCAAAGGCCGAGGTGCGGTAGGACGTGCGCTGCATCACCTGGCCCGCGATGGCGCTTCCGGTGGGCCAGCTTGCCGACATCGCCGTCAGCATGAAGCCCGCCACGAGCGCGCTTCGTCCCATGGCGCCCTGCACGTAAGGCGGCAGGAACGCGGTCACGCCCATCAGCATCGCGCCGATGCAAAGGTTCGCAAGATTGCCGCCGACCACGATCGGATCGCGCCACAGCGCCAGCGGCAGCATCGGCTCGCGGATGCGGAACTCGTAGGCCAGCAGCACCGCCAGGATCGCGACCGCAACGCCACCGACGCCGAGGATAGTGGCGAGGCTCAGCTTCGTTGCCTGCACCAGCACGAACATCAGCGCCCCCGAGCCCACCACCATGAGGACCGAGCCGACATAATCGATCCGCCGCGCATGGCGCGCGTGCACCTCCTTGAGCGCCCAGACGAGCATCGCGGTCGCGACGGCGCCCAAGGGCAGGTTGACCCAGAACACGGTTGCCCAGATCCAGTGCGCCACGAAGAACGCGCCCATCAAGGGCGCGATCAGCGCGGCGATGACCCAGACGCTCGAGACATAGGCCTGGACGCGCGCGCGCTCGGCCGGCGGATAGAGATCGGCGACGATGGTCATGCCGACCGGCATCAGCGCGCCGGCGCCCACGCCCTGGAGCGCGCGGAACACGATGAGCGGCACCATGCCCCAGGCAAGCCCGCACAAGAGCGACGCGGTGAGGAACACGCCCATGCCGACGAACAGGACGGGACGCCTGCCGTAGAAATCGGCGAGCCTGCCATAGATCGGGATGGTGACGGCCTGGGTCAGCAGATATGCGGTAAAGACCCAGCTGAACAGATCGAAATTGCCCAAGGCGCCGACGATCGTCGGCATCGCAGTCGCGACGATGGTGCCCTCGATCGCGATCATGAACATCATCGCCATGACCGCGCCCAAGACGAAGCGGCGGCTCGCGACCGATGCGGCGCCGGGCGGCAACGCCCCCTTGGATGAGGCGGAGTGATCTTCGGGCAAGGCGGAGGATCAGCCGATGTCGCGGCGCCAGCCGGATGGCCCCAATCCTTCGAGCGGGCTGAAGCGCGCCTTGTAGGCCATTTTCGGACTCTCGGCGATGAGGTAGCCGAGATAGACATAGGGCAGGCGCTGCTCGCGCGCCTCCTCGATCAGCGACAGCACGAGCAGATTGCCGAGGCTGCGGTTGCCGTCGTCGGGATCGTAGAAGCTGTAGACCGCGGAAAGCCCGTCATCGAGCAGGTCGAGAAGACAGGCGCCGTAGAGCGATCCGGCCGCGTCGCGCAGCTCGATGAGCCGCGTCGCGACCGGGCTGTCCTCGATCATGGCGCGGTAGTCGCCATAGGTCATCGCCGCCATGTCGCTGTCGGCGTGGCGCATGCGCTGATAGCGCAGGAACAGGCGATACTGCTCGATCGAAACCGAGGCCGCCGTCAGCCGCGCGTGCAGGTCGCAGTTCAGCTTGACGACGCGCTTCAGCGAGCGCGACAGCCTGAATTCGCCGACCGGGATGCGCACCGGCAGGCAGGCCTGGCAGCCGGCGCAGGCCGGGCGATAGGCCAAATTGTGGCTGCGGCGGAATCCGGCGCGCGACAGCGCATTGTAGAACGACCCTGCCTCGCGCCCGACGAGCTCGGTCACGAGCTTGCGCTCGACGCGATCGGTCAGATAGGGGCAGGGGAGCGCAGCAGTGCGGTAGAATTGCTGCGGCGGCGCGGCGAGCGGCCGCTCCCGCTGCCGCGGCGCGGTTTCGGGCGGTGTCGTCCGGGTTGGCCTGTCATGCCCTTCCGGCATTTCTTCTCCTCGTGCGCCGAGCCGATTATTGCCGAGGCGGACGGCTCCGCGCCAGAGGGAACGCACGGGAACTTTTGCGCGGCCTTCGCGCGACTGAAGCAGTATTGGACGCTCGCGCTCATCGTGGCGATGCCGCTGGCGCTCGCCGCCTGCCCAACCCACACCCATAGTCACGGCTGACCGATCCGGGGCCGCCCGCGCGGCGTCACTTCGGCGTGGCGCCCGGGGGCAGCTCTTTTGCCTCGCGCAGCAGCACGATGCTGATGCGGCGGTTGCGCGGCGCGGCGGTGTCCTTGGGGTCGAGCGGGTCCTGGTCGGCCAATCCGGTGACGCGCGCGATGCGGTCCACTGGCACGCCGTCCGCCGCGAATTCGCGCCGGCTCGCATTGGCGCGGTCGGACGACAGCTCCCAGTTGCTGTATTTGCCGGCCATCGGATAGGGCGTCGAATCGGTGTGGCCGGTGATCGCCACCTTGTTCGGCAGGCGCAGCACGATCTGCGAGACGAGCGCCATGAGCTTCCTCGCCGGGTCGAGCATCTCGGCCGAGCCCAACGGAAACATCGGCTGCCCGTCCTGATCGACGAGCTGGATGCGCAGGCCCTCGGGCGTGTTGTCGATGATGAGGTTGTCGGCGAGCTTTTGCAGCTCGGGCACGTCCTTGATCGCCTCGCGCAAGGTTGTCGCGGCGGCCTCGAAGCGCTTCTCCTCGCGCTCGGCCAGTTGCCGCTCGAGAGCTTTGTCGTCGAGCTTGGCATTGGCCGGCTGGTCGCCGGCGTTCTGCTGCTGCGGGTCGGTGCCGGCGGTGCCGCCCTCGTTGCCGTCGTCGCCCTCGTCGGGCTGGCGCAGCGCCATGCGCGCGAGCTGCAGCGCCGGTTGCGACAGCGACTCGGATTGGCTGCCGGGGCTGCCGATCGTGAGGCCGCCCAGGACGCCGCCCGCGCCGCTCTGCGATTTCGAGCTGATGGTCGGCTCGAAATAGTCGGCGATGCCGCGTTTCTGCACGTCGGTCGTCACGTTCAGAAGCCACAGCAGCAGGAAGAACGACATCATCGCCGTGACGAAATCGGCGTAGGCCACCTTCCACGCGCCGCCGTGATGCGCGTGCTGCGCCTTCGACTTGATGCGCTTGATGATGACGGTCGGCGCGTTGCGGTTCGCCATGGCTCAGGCCGCCGCCGGCAAATGATCGACCGCCTCCTCGACTTCGTAGAAGGTCGGGCGCACGTCGGTGTTGAGCGATTTGCGCGCGAACTCGACCGCGACCGACGGCGCATAGCCCTGCATGTAGGCGAGGATGCCGGACTTGATGCACAGGAAATAACGCTCCTCGGCATCACCCCGCCCGGCGATTGCGCGTGCCGATCGGGGCGACGAAGCCGTATGAGAGGAGCACGCCCATGAACGTGCCGACGAGCGCGCCGCCGATCAGGTGGCCCAGCACCGCCGGCGGCTCGGTGATCGAGCCCATGGTGTGGATGACGCCGAGCACGGCGGCGACGATGCCGAGCGCGGGGAGCGCGTCCGCGGTCGATTGCACCGCAGCGACGACGGCGTGGTGCTCGTCCTGCGCTCGTCTCGATGTCCTCGTCCATCAGCGTCTCCATCTCGTGATGGTTGTCGGTGCCGAGGGTGAGGAGACGCAGGTAGTCGCACACGAAAGTGACGGCGTGGTGGTCGCCGTAGAAGTGCGGGAAGCGCTGGAAGAGCGTGCTCTCCTCGGGCTTCTCGACATGCTGCTCGAGTGCCAGCGCGCCCTTGGTCTTGGCGAGCTTGAACACCGAATAGAGCATGCTCAGAAGCTCGAGATAGGCTTCCTTGTCGTATTTCTCGGGCTTGAGCAGGGCCGGGATCGCCTTGGCGGTGGCGTTAAGCACCGGCTTGCGGTTCGAGGTAATGAAGCCGCCCACTGCGGCGCCGACGATGATCAGCACCTCGAACGGCTGGATCAGCACTTCGAGATGGCCGCCATTGGCGAGGTAGCCGCCAAGGACGCTCGCCAAGACGATTCCCGAACCGATGAGGACGTACATGAGACCGCGCGTTCTGCTTTGACAGCGAAGATGCGCGGTTCGGGTTAACTTTCCCTTGAATGTTATGGTTAACGGGCGCTCAACCGAGCGCTTCGTCGAGATCGGCAATGAGATCCGCCTCGTCCTCGATCCCGACCGACAGGCGCACGAGATTGTCGCCGATTCCGAGCGCCGCGCGGCGCTCGGGCGGGAGCGAGGCATGCGTCATGAGGGCGGGATGCTCGGCCAGGCTCTCGACCCCGCCCAGGCTCTCGGCCAGCGCGAAGATGCGGAGCCGCTCGAGGAACCGCTTCGCCTCGCCGAGCCCGCCCTTGAGCGCCGCGGTAACCATGCCGCCATACCCGTGCATCTGGCGCGCGGCGAGGGCGTGCTGCGGATGGCTCGAAAGGCCCGGGTAATGCACGCGCTCGACGCGCGGGTGGGTCGCAAGGTGCCGCGCCACCGCGAGCGCGTTGGCGCAATGCCGCTCCATGCGCAGGGCCAATGTCTTCAGACCGCGGAGCGCCAGAAAACAGTCGAACGGTCCCGGCACCGCGCCCACCGCGTTCTGCAGGAAGGCGAGCCGGTCGGCCAGTTCGCCCTCGCGGCCCACGACGACGATGCCGCCCACCATGTCGGAATGGCCATTAAGGTATTTCGTCGCGGAATGGAGCACGAGGTCGAAGCCGAGCTCGAGCGGTCGCTGCACCCACGGACTTGCGAACGTATTGTCGGCAAGCGTCACTATGCCGCGCGCGCGTCCGACCTCCGCCACCATGGCGAGATCGACGAGCCGCAGCAGCGGATTGCTCGGGCTTCTCGACCCAGATGAGCCGCGTGTTCGGCCGGAGCGCCGCCTCGATCGCGGCGCGGTCGGTGAAATCGGCGTGGCTCGTCTCGAGCCCGGCGGAATGAGCGCGCACGCGGGTGAAAAGCCGGTAGGTCCCGCCGTAAAGGTCCTCGGACGCGAGAACATGGCTGCCGCGCTCGAGGTAGATCGAGCACGGTCGCCTCGGCCGCGAGCCCCGAGGCGAAGGCAAAGCCGCGCGCGCCGCTTTCGAGATCGACGATGCAGCGCTCATAGGCCATGCGCGTCGGATTATGGGTGCGGGCGTATTCGAAGCCCTTGTGCACGCCGGGGCTCGACTGCACGAAGGTCGAGGTGGCGTAGATCGGCGGCATGATCGCGCCGGTCGTCGGATCGGGCGCCTGGCCGGCGTGAATGCCGCGCGTGGCGAAGCCGGGCCTGTTGCGCTTCTCGGCCATTGCCTTAAGCCAGATACGCCTCCAGGAACGCGGCGACGAGCGGCCGCGCGTGTTTCGCCGCCTCATCGTTCACGGCGCTCGGCGTGTGCATGAAGCCGTGGCTCGCCGCCGGATAGATCTGCACCGCCGTGTCGGCCGCGCGGCGCTCGAGCGCGGTCTTGAGGCGGAAGATAGGTCTCGGCGCTCGTCACCGTGTCGTGCCCGGGCATGAGAAGCTGCACGGGGCAGGGGATCTCGCCGGCGCGGATCACCGCGTCCTCGTCCTGGTTCGAGCGGCGCGGCGCCTCGATCGAGGGATAGACCGCGACGCACGCCTCGATCCGCGTCTCGCGCGCAGCAAGCAGCAGGCAATAACGCCCGCCGAGGCAGAAGCCGATCGTCGCCACCTTGTCGAGCCTGAGCTCGCCCATCAAAAAATCGATGCTGATCGACATCGCATCGAACGAAGGCCCGTCGCGCAGCTCGCTCGCGCGGGCAAGCGCCTCGTCCCGGCTCGTCGGCAATGCCTCGCCCGAATACGGATCCCAGGCGAGCGTGGTTAGACCGCGCTCCGCGAGCGAGGCGCAAAAATCCTTCGCGAAGCGGTTGAGGCCGTAAATCGTCGGCAGGAGCAGCACGCCCCCGCGCGGCTTCTTGGCCTCGGCGAGATGACCCGATGCGCCGTCGAGCGTGATCGTGCTCATGTGAACCTCGGTGCGTGTGCCGCGTTGTCGTTCGAGCGTAAATGAGACGCATGCGCAAATCCAGCGCCGGCGCCAAACCCTTGGCCCTCGTCGGCCCTGCGGCTAAGGTGACGGATAAAGCAGGGAGCGAGGAAATGCCGGCTCATCGGGCAACCGACGTCCGCATCCGGGACGTCGCAATCAAGCTGCACCGCGTCGGCGAAGGGCCGCCGGTGCTGTTCCTGCACGGCGCCAACGGCCTGCCGCAATGGCTGCCGTTCTTCGATGCGATCGCCGACGGGTTCGAGGTGCTGGTGCCGGAGCATCCGGGCTTCGGCGCGTCGGACGATCCGCCGTGGATCCGCAATGTCGGCGACCTCGCGATGTTCTATCTCGATTTCGCCGAGGAATTGCGGCTCGAGCGGTTTCATCTGATCGGCCATTCGCTCGGCGGCTGGCTTGCGGCTGAACTCGCGGTGCGCGACCGCTCGCGGCTTTTGAGCTTCACGGCGATGTCTGCGGCGGGCATTCGCGTCAAGGGCCTGCCTGCCGGCGACCTGTTCATCTGGAGTCCGCAAGAGACGGTACGCAACGTCTGGTACGACCAGGCCATGGCCGAGCGCGTGCTCGCCATTCCGCCGAGCGAAGAGCAGATGGACGTCATGCTCAAGAACCGCTTCACCGCGACCAAGTTCGGCTGGCAGCCGCGCTGGTTCAATCCCGATCTCGAGAAGTGGCTGCACCGCATCAAGGTGCCGTCGCTCGTCGTGTGGGGCAGGGAGGACAAGATTTTCCCCTCTCAATATGCCGATCTCTGGATGGAGCGGCTGCCTCAGGTGCGCCGCCTCGTCATGGTCGAGAAATGCGGCCACGCGCCGCACGTCGAGAAGGCGGACGAGGTCATCCCGGCGGTCCGCGCCTTTCTGAAGGAGGCCGCGCGATGAAGCTTCTCTCCTTCCATCTCATGCCCTATCGCCACCTCGATTTCGAAGAGGCGGCGAAGCATCGCTCGGCCTGGGTCGTGCTGCCGAACGCGCTCTACGATCCGGTCAAGGGCGCCGAGGAATACGAGCGCCATATCGACCTTCTCGTCTATTGCGAGAAGTTCGGATTCGACGGGCTCGGCGTCAACGAGCATCACCAGACCGCCTACGGCATGATGCCGGCGCCCAATCTCATCGCGAGCGCCCTCATTCAGCGCACCAAATCGATCAAGATCGCGATCCTGGGCCGGGCGCTGCCGATCGTGAACAACCCGATCTACATCGCGGAAGAATACGCGATGCTCGACAATCTCTCGAAGGGCCGCATCATCGCCGGCTTCGTGCGCGGCATCGGCGCCGAATACCATTCCTCCGGCACCAATCCCTATTTCTCGCACGAGCGCTTCCACGAGGCGCACGACCTCATCGTGCGCGCCTGGACCGAGCCCGGCCCCTGGAGCTTCGAGAGCGAGAATTTCAACGTCCGCTACGTCAATCTGTGGCCGCGGCCCTATCAGCAGCCGCATCCGCCGATCTGGATCCCCTCGCAAGGCTCGAGCGAGACGGTGGCGTGGGCCTCGCACCCCGACCGCAAGTACCCGTTCCTCGTGACATTCTCGAGCGAGGAGCTGGTGACGCGCTATCTCACGTCCTACCGCGAGCAGGCGCGGAAATACGGCTACGAGGCCGCGGGTGGCCAGCTCGGCTGGGCCGCGCCCATCTACGTCGCCGAGACCGACGAGCGCGCCAAGGAGGAAGCGGCGCGCGGCATCGAGACGCTTTTCAACAACTACCTGCGCATGACGTCGGAGATGCTGATCCCGCCGGGCTACACGTCGCTGCAATCGACCAAGAACTTCTTCCGCATGCGCCAGAACATGGCGACGCGCAGCGCCTTCATGTCGGCCGATCAGCTGATCGCCAACGGCACCGCCGTGATCGGCAGCCCCAAGACGGTGCGCGCGGCGATCGAGCGGATGCGCGAGAAGACCGGCTTCGACATCCTCATCGGCATGTTCCAGTTCGGCGTGCTGACCGACGAGCTGGCGCGCCGCAGCCTCGACCTCTTCGCCGCCGAGGTCATGCCGCATTTGCGGAAGTAAGGCGGGGCGGAGATTGCTTCGCTTCGCTCGCAATGACAGTTTCGGCTGTCATTGCGAGGAGCCGAAGGCGACGAAGCAACCTCCCGACCGTCAGCCTACTTCTTCGGCGCGTATTTGCCGGTGAGCTGCGGCGTGTGCACGCCTTCGAGCTTCTTGTTGGCGTGCTCGAGCCGCGTGTCGCGGCCCCAGGTGCGCTTCAGGTCGTCCTTCACCTTGAAGCGCAGCTTGCCCATCCCCTCGCACTCGATCTCGATCTGGTCGCCGTCCTGGAAGGCATTGAGGCCGCGATGATTGGTGCCGCTGGCGATGATGTCGCCGGCCTCGAGCGTGTGCAGCGAGCTCACCCATTCGACGCAGCGCGGAATTTTATGCGCCATGTCGTCGGTATTGTAGTTCTGCATGAGCTTGCCGTTGTTCCACAGCCGCACCTGCAGCTTCTGCGGATCCTTGATCTCGTCCTTGGTCACGAGGAACGGGCCGATCGGCGCAAACGTCTCGCGCGACTTCATCTGGTAGAAGGTGTTGCCGGCGGGCGGCAGGTTGCGCGCCGAGCCGTCGATGAAGTTGGTGTAGCCGAAGACGTAATCCATCGCGTTGGCGGCGCTCACGTTGGCGCATTTCTTGCTGATGACGAGCGCAAGCTCGGCTTCGCCTTCGAAGATGCTGGCCGGCACGTCGGGCAGGATCATGGTGTCGTCCTGGCCGATCACCGAATTGCCCGACTTGTGGAAGCCATTGATCGGCGCGGGCTCGGAGCGCGTGCCGTCTTCCATGTAGTTGACCGCCATGCAGTCGATGTTGCCGGGCTTCGGCAAAGGCGGGCGGATCTTGACCGAGCTCAATGGCACGCCCTGGCCCTTCGCCGCCGCATCCTCGAGCTGATGGCGATAGTCCGAGAAGCGCTCGATGAGACCGTTGATGAGATTCCCCGGGTTGGTGTGCGGAATGCTCTTCACCACTGCCGACACGTCGACGACCGTGTCGCCCTTGACCACGCCCAATTTCCAATCATCGAAGAAACATAGCTTCATCGTGCGCTCCCTGGCTCGGAATGGGGCCTATTGACGCGCGAAACGGGCGCGGATGCAAGTGCCTCCCTTACGCGAGGCCCGCGCGCGCGGCAAAGGGCGCGTCGAGAAGCTGGCGATAGAGATCGCCATAGTCGCGCACCATGCGCCGGACGGTGAAGCGCTCGCGAAACCGCGCCTGCACGAGGCGGCGGTCGAGCGTGCCGACGCGCTCCAATGCGGCGGCCGCGCCCTCGACATCGTCGACGACGAAGCCGGTGACGCCGTCCTCGACGATCTCGGGCACCGCGCCGCGGCGAAATCCTATGACCGGCACGCCGCAGGCGAACGCCTCGATCATCACGAGGCCGAGCGGCTCGGACCAGTCGATCGGAAAGAGCAGCGCCCGCGCGCCGGCGAGAAGCGAGCGCTTGTCCCGTTCGTCGAGCTCGCCCAGAAACTCGACGCCCGGCAGGGCAAGGAGCGGCTTGATCTCGTCCTCGAAATAGGCCTGGTTCACGGGATCGACCTTGGCCGCGATCTTGAGCGGCAGGCGCGCACGCTGCGCCATGGCGATCGCGAGATCGGGGCGCTTTTCCGGCGAGATGCGCCCCAAGAACGCGAGATGACGGCCCGGCGCGCCGACCTCGATCCCGGGGTCCGGGACGCCGTGATAGATCGTCGCGAGCCAGTTCCGGTCGGGCAGCGGCCGGCGCTGCGCATTCGAGATCGAGACCAGGGGAAAGTCGCGATAGGGCGCGATGCGCTCGCGGATGGCGGAACGGTCGAGCGGCCCGTGCAGCGTCGTGAGGCACGAGGTGCTGCACTCGGCGAAGACCGGGAACTCGTGCCAGCCGACATGGAAATGAATGACGTCATAGGCATGGCGCGCGCGGTAAAGCTCCGCCATCGCCTCGCCGAAGATGGCGGATATGTCGGCGTGGCCCAGGTGATTGCGCAGCGAGCGCAGCGCCATGGCCTTGAGCCGCGCCGCGGTCTTCGAATCGCCCGATGCATAGAGCGTCACGTCGTGGCCCTGCTGCACCAGCGCCTCGGTGAGGTACGAGACGATGCGCTCGGTGCCGCCATATTTCGCCGGCGGCACGCTTTCGCCGAGCGGCGCAACCTGGGCAATCCGCATGAATGCTCCCTTCCGTAGCTTGCGTTATCCCGCCGCGCGGCCGAGCGCGCCGAATTCTCGCGACGACGTGGCCCTGCGGTTGGCGCGCTGCATCTCGTCCTGCTGCATCTGCCACAGCCGCGCAAACGCGCCGCCGCGGCGCAAAAGCTCGGACGGCGCGCCATCCTCGACGATGCGGCCACGGTCCAGGAACACGACGCGCTCGAACGCGGCGATCGACGAGAGCCGGTGCGCGACCGCGACGACGGTGCGGCCGCGCGCGAGCGCCGCGATCGCGCGCTGCACCGCGATCTCGGTCTCGACATCGAGCGCCGATGTCGCTTCGTCGAGCAGTACGATCGGCGCGTCGGTGAGGAGCGCGCGCGCGATGGCAATGCGCTGCTTCTGCCCTGCGGAGAGGAGGGTGCCGCGCTCGCCGGCGCGGGTCGCGTATCCTTGCGGCAGTTCCGCGATGAAATTCTCGCAGCGCGCGGCGCGCGCCGCTGCCACGACTTCCGCGTCGCTCGCCTCGGGCCGTGCGTAGCGGATGTTCTCGAGGATCGAGCGGTTGAACAGCGACACTTCCTGCGGCACCACGGCAATGGCGCGGCGCAGGCTCTCTTCGCTGAGCCGCGCCACGTCCTGGCCGTCGATCAGCAGCCGGCCGCGATCCACGCAATAAAGCCGCTGGATCACCGCGAGCAATGTGCTTTTCCCGGCGCCCGAGGGGCCGACGATCGCGACCTTCTCGCCGGCGCGGATGTGCAGATCGACGCCGTCGAGGACGGGCTCGCCCGGCCCGTGCTGGAAGCGCACGCCCTCGAGCGAGATGGCCCCGCCGGCGGCGGCCAGCCGCACGACGTTTTCGGATTCGGCGAAATCCTGCGGCACCATCAGCGTCTCGATCGCCTCGGTGACGCGGTTCCAGTGGTGCAGGATGTTGACGAGCGCCACGGCAAGATCGCGCGAGGTTTGCAGGAGCGCCATCGCGAAGGCGGCGCACACGACGACGTCGCCGGCGCTGATCGATCCGCGCTGCCACAGCCACGCGCCCCAGCCGAGCGTGGCGCCGCTCAGGAGCCATACGGCGCCGGCATGAAAGAGGCGCAGCCGCTCGATGTAGGAAAGCGCCCGGCGCTGCGCTCCGGCTTCGCTGTCCATGGCTTCGGCAAGCCGCGCCGTCTCGCGCGGCTCGGCGCCGAACAGGCGTACCGTCGTATGGTTCGCGACGATGTCCACGATCTCGCCGGCGACGCTCGCGGCGCGGTCGGCGAAATCGTGATGGAGCGCCCGGCCGCGCGCGCCGGCGATGGCGACGACGGCCGCGATGGCTGCGGCGATGAGGGTGAGGGCGGCCGCCATCTGCCATGCGACCGAGCCCAGCGCCACGAGCGCGCCGATGGTCGCCGCCGCCGGCGGCAGCACGTTCCACATGAAGCTGTTGCCGACGGTGTAAAGCGCGCTCGCGGCGGTCGTGATGCGGCTCGACAGCGCGCCGCTGAGGCGAGCGTTGAAATATCTCGTCGAATGACCGATCAGGTGCCGGAACAGGTCGAGCTTCAACTCCGCGCAGATGCGCGGGAAACAGCGCGCCGCGACGAACCCGCCGACGCGCCACAAAAGATTGTCCGCGCCGACGCAGGCGAAGAACAGCGCGATCGCGCCCCAGACCGTGGCGGGGTTCGACGCCGCCATGCCGTTGACGATGAACTTCATGGAATAGCGCTCGCCGACCGAGCCGGCGACCGCGCCGAGGATGGCGAGCAGGATGACGCCATGCGCGGCACGGTGCCGCTTTACATAGCGCGCGATGAAGGAGGCGGGCCGGGAGTCCGTCGGCGAATGCCGCATCTGATCCGTTCTCGCGAGATTGTGCCTGGGATCAAGGTGCGTGGGTCGCGCGTCTGGTGAAGAACGGCTAAAGGTGGAGTCTTCTTCCCTCACGATTGGACGGGCGGGCCTTCTTCCCGTTTGCCGCGAGCGGCGCTTGAGGAATTGCGCGCTGCGGCTGAAGGGCGGGGCACGTCATGCGACCGATCGTCACGCCGCCTTTGGCGTCCGCCTTGGCGCAAGACGCCCGGCTACGCGCCGGATGAGGGCCTCCGCGTCGTGCGGCGCGCGCACCTTGGCGTCGTTGTCGAAATAGACGAACACATCGCGCCGTGCGCGCTTCGGCGCCGGCCGGTCGATGACGCGCTTGGCGTCGGCCGGCTCGCCACCCCGCGCCCAAGCCGCGACCCGGTCGGCCCAGATCTCGAGCGCCGCGTCGTCATAGCCGCTTGCATAAAGCTCTTCCGAGCCGTGCAGGCGGCAATAGACGAAATCGGCTGTGACATCCATGAGGCATGGCCATTCGACCGAGTCGGCGCACACGAGTGCCACCCGGTGGGCGCGCAGCAGCCGGACGAAGTCCGGCACGGCATGGCTCTCGTGCCGGATCTCGACCGCGTGCCGGATCGGGCGGTTGCGCTCGACCTGCGTCGAGGCGCGGCCCGACACGTGCCGGTCGTGGCGGCGGGCGAGCGCCGCCGCTTCCTCCGCGTCATGCGGCAGGAGCGCCAGAAACCGCGCGAAGCGCTCGCGGTCGTAGCGGAAATTGGGCGGAAACTGCCACAGCACGGGGCCAAGCTTCGCTTCGAGACGCAGGAGCCCGGAGGCGAAGAAATTGGCAAGCGGCGTCTCGACCTCCTTGAGGCGCCGGATATGAGTGATGAAGCGCGGCGCCTTGAGCGAGAACCGGAAATCTTCCGGCGTCTCTTGCGCCCAGCGGACAAAGTTTTCCGGCCGCTGCAGCGAATAGAACGTGCCGTTGATTTCGATGCTGGTCATGCGCCGGGACATGTAAGCGAGCTCCTGCGTCTGCGGCAGGTCGGCGGGATAAAAGCGCTTGCGCCAGCGCGCATAGCGCCAGCCGGAAACGCCGATCCGCACCTTTCCCGGCGCAGCGCCGCGCTTCGGCACGACCCGCCCCCGCTTCCCGTTAGCCAAGCTTGATGCCGCCCGCCGGCGGTTCTCGACCTGGAGTTGCATTATGGCGGCCCGCTATTCCTGGAAGGGGTTTCTCAAGCTGTCGCTCGTGTCCTGTCCGGTGCATCTTGCGCCCGCAACCTCGACCCGCGAACGCGTGAACTTCCATCTTCTCAATCCCAAGACCCATAATCGCATCCAGTCGCGCACCGTCGATCCGGAAACCGAGGAGGAGATCCCGCGCAGCGAGCTCGTCCGCGGCTATGAGTTCGAGAAGGGACGATACGTCGTCGTCCCGCAGCAGGAGCTCGACGAAATCCAGATCGAGTCCTCGAAGACGATCGATCTCGTCCGCTTCGTCAAGCGCGACGAGGTCGAGCCGGTCTATTTCGACGCGGCATATTATCTCGGCCCTGACGGGAAGATGGCGGACGAGACGTTCCGCGTGCTGCGCGAGGCCATGGTGGAGACCGGCAAGGCCGGGATCGGCCGCGTTGTGCTGACGCAACGCGAGCACCCTGTCCTGGTCGAGCCCTACAACGAGGGCATGCTGATGCTGACCCTGCGCGCCATCGAGGAGGTGCGCGAGGCAGCCGAGTATTTCGAGGACGTCGGCAAGGGCAAGCTCGACAAGGACATGGTGGCGATGGCGAAGCACATCATCGCGCAAAAATCGGGCCGCTTCGATCCCGCGGAGCTGACCGGCGACCGCTATCAGGAAGCGCTGCGCCAGCTCGTCGCGCAAAAGATCAAGGGCGAGAAGCCGGTGATCCCGCATGCCGAGGCGCGGCCGAGCAATGTCGTCAACCTGATGGACGCGCTGCGCAAGAGCATGGCAGCCGAGGGTGGCGAGCAGCCGGCAGGCACGCGCGGCAGCGTAGCATCCCGCAAGCCTCCCGCCGAGCGCGCCTATGCCGGCCGCAAGCCAAGGAAGCGCCGCGCCTCCTAGTCCTTCGCCGCAAGCGCGGTGCTGGAAAGAAGGCGCGCCGGCAGGCCGCTCGCCGTCAGCGCCGCGACGATCTCGCCGACGTGCTTTGCGTTCCGCGTCTCGACCATGACATCGACTTCGGCCATCTTCACCGGCACGTCGAAGAACAGGCGCTGGTGATAGATCTCGACGATGTTGCCGCCGCGCTCGCCGATGATGCGCGCGACGCGGGCGAGCGCGCCCGGCGCGTCGCTGAGCTCGACCCTGAGCCGCACCAGGCGCCCCTGGCGCGCAAGATCGCGCTGCACGATCGAGGCGAGGAGCCGCGCGTCGATGTTGCCGCCCGATATGACGAGCCCGACGCGCTTGCCGCGAAAGCGCCGCCGGTTCGCGACGAGCGCCGCAAGGGGTGCCGCGCCTGCGCCCTCGACGGCAAGATGTTGCACATCGAGCAGCAGCGCCACGGCGCGCTCGATGGCATTCTCGTCCGCGACCAGGATGTCGTCGACGAGCGCCTTGATGATGCGGCGGGTGAGTTTTCCCGGCTCCTTGACGGCGATGCCCTCCGCGAGCGTAGCACCGCCCGTGGGCGCGGGGCCGCGGCCCAGCGCATGCAGCATCGACGCGTAGCCTTCGCACTCGACGCCGAAAAGCGCAGTCTTGGGCGCGAGCGCGCGGTATGCGACCGCGATCCCGGACATGAGCCCGCCGCCGCCCACCGGAACGATAAGCGCGTCGAGACCGGGCGCATCGCGCAGCATCTCGAGCCCGACCGTGCCCTGGCCGGCGATGACCGTCGCGTCGTCGTAGGGATGGATCATCGTCAATCGCTGCTTCGCCGCGAGCGCCTCGGCGGCGCGCCGCGTCTCGGCCAATCCTGCGCCGGCCAGGATGACGCGCGCGCCATATCGCTCGGTGCGCTCGACCTTGGTGAAGGGCGTGTCGGCCGGCATGACGATGGTCGCCGGAATTTTGAGACGCCGCGCGTGATAGGCCACGCCCTGTGCGTGGTTGCCGGCCGACATGGCGATGACGCCGGCGCGCCGCTCGCGCGCGCCGAGGCTCAGGAGTTTGGCGAGCGCGCCGCGCTCCTTGAACGAGCCGGTCGGATGCTGCGTCTCGAGTTTCAGCACGACTTCGGTACCGGCGATGGCGGAAAGCGCGGGCGAGGGAAGGGACGGCGTCCGCAGCACCGCACCGCGGATCGAAGCCGCCGCCGCTTCGATATCGGCGAAGGCCACGGCAAGCCGGCGCGCGCTCACCGCGGCGCCAGGACGAGAACGCCGCCGCTGTCGTCGTCGTCGAACGTGAGCGATAGGACGTCGCGCCACGGCTCGGCGAGATCGCCCCAATGCGGCGACAGCGGATTGCCGGACTGGCCGGGCGCGATCATGAAGCGCGCGCGGCCGGGCGCCGCCATATCGACGATCATGCGCAGCGTCGGCCCGTGCCGGTCGAGAAAAGGCGCGGTGTCTGAGGATATGTCCATTTCGCCGGCATTGACCGTGTCCTCGCCGCCGTCGGCCGGCAGCGAGGCATCGAACCAGCTTCCGAGCAGCGGAATGTGCGACCAGACCGGGCTTGCGAACGCGGCCTCGTGCGCCTCGCCCCAGCGCCAGGCGCCGATGTCGGCGCCATAGCGGTCGCTGACCCAGGCAAGCGCGCGGTCGAGCGATTGCGCAAGCGCGGGGCCGCAATCGCCGCCGGAGCCGCACCAGTCGCGATGGTCGGTGAGGATGCTTTGCAGGACATCGGGCCGGAGCCGCCAATAGGCGGAAAAATAAGGGCCGAGCCGCTCGGCGAAGAGCGCGCGATCGAGCTCGCGCAGCCACGCGACGAAGATGAGCGGCTCGGGTTTTTGCCGATCCATGCGCCGGTCCCAGCGCCTCAACCGGTCAAGCGCGGCGCGGGCCGCATCGCTCCCCGGCACCGCATCCAGCATCAACGGCAGCAGCTTTTGCGCCATGAGCGAAAAATCATCCGCCTGGATTGAAGCGCTCGCGTCGGGCGATTGGCGCGGCGCGGCGTCGAGCAGCGCGTCGATGCGCTCGGCGCGATAGGGCAGCTCCCAATCGCGCGTCAGGAAATAGGGATAATCGTCGGGCACGATCTTGTTGTTGGCGGTGACGAAACGTCCGCCCTCAGGGTTGGATGCGGCAGGCAGCCCGTCGAACGGAACGGCGCCGGTCCAGTCGTGCGTATCGTCCCAGCCCGGCGCCGGCAGCCAGCCGTCGCCCGAGGCGCGGATCGGAATGCGCGCCGGCGCGACAAAGCCGATATTCCCGTCGACATCGGCATAGACGATGTTTTGCTGCGGCGCTGCCCAGTTTTCGAGGGCATGGCGAAACCCGTCCCAGTCGCGCGCGCGCGCCATCTGCCAGATCGCATCGGGCGTCCGGTCGTCGGCCGCAAGCCAGGTCGCCTCGAGCGCCAGCATGTCGCCGCCCTCGGCATATCCTGCGAGATCGGAGATCACCGGCCCGTGCCGCGTCGCACGCACGGTAAGCGTCACCGGCTCGCCGCCCTTTACCAAGATCCGCTCCTGCCGGACCTCGAAGGGGCGCGAGCCGCCGGGTGCCAGATAGCGCGACGGGTCCGACGGATCGGGTTTCTCGACGAACAAATCCTCGACGTCGCTGCCCGTGGTGGAGAAGCCCCAGGCGATGCGGTCGCTGTGGCCGACGAGAAGGAACGGCGTGACCGGCGCCGTGACGCCGGCAAGGCTGAGGCCCGGCAACTCGATCCGCGCGAGATACCAGACGCCGGGCGCCGAAAAATCGAGATGCGGATCGTTGGCGAGAAGCGGCTTGCCCGATTGCGAATGCGCGCCGTCCACCACCCACTCGTTCGACGCGCGCTCGGGCCCGATGCCGGGCGGCAGCGCGGCATAGAGGCGATCCAACGGCAGCCCCTCGAGCATCGTCCGCTCGCTGCCGAGTGCCACCGGCGCATCCTTGGGATATTGCGGATAGAGCACGTTCAGCTCCTCGGGCGAAAGCCGCGTCAGCACCCGCGCGCGCAAAAGCTCGCCGCGGAAATTGCCGGTGAGCTGAAGGTCCATGATCTTGCCCCAGACCAGCGAATCCGCGGGGTGCCACGGCTCAGGCCGCGCGCCGATCAGATAATATTCGGGCGGCAGCGCGCCGTGCCGCGTCGCGATGAAGGCATTGACGCCGTCGGCATAGGCAGTGAGCGCCGCCTGCACTTCGGGCGAAAGCACGGCGAACTGCGCCTCGGCGGCGCGGTAAAGCCCGAGCGTGCGCAGGGTGCGGTCGATGCCGAGCGTGCGCGCGCCCAGCACTTCGGACAGCCGCCCGGCGCCATAGCGCCGCATCATGTCCATCGCGAACAGCCGCTCCTGCGCGTGGAGAAAGCCCAGCGCGAAATCGGCGTCGTGCTCGCTTGCGGCGCGGATCGTCGGAATGCCGTGCGCGTCGCGGCTTATTCGCACCGATTTTTCGAGCCCGCCGAGCGCGAGCGTGCCGTCCGTCTGCGGCAACGACGACCTGAGCCACAGCGCCGTTGCGCCGAGGCCGACCGCAAGGAGGAGAACCAGCGCGAGGAAAATTCTCGTCAGGAGACGCCGCACCATGCCCCCTCACCCCAACCCTCTCCCCAGAGGGGAGAGGGAGTATGAAGGAACCCTCTCCCCACCGGGGAGAGGGCAGGGTGAGGGGGAAGGTGCGTTCACCGCGGCCAACGCTAGTTGAGATTGACGATGATCGTCTTCTTCAGCGTGAAATGTTCGAGCATCGCTTCGAGCGAGGCTTCCCTGCCGAGGCCGGACTGCTTCATGCCGCCATAGGACATGTTGGCCTGCACGACCATGTTCTGGTTCACCTGCACGAGCCCGGCTTCGAGCCGCTGCGTCGCGTCGAGCGCGGTCTTGAGGTCGCGCGTCCAGATCGTCGCGGCGAGCCCGTATTCGGTGTCGTTCGCCTGCGCGATCGCGTCCTCGTAATCCTTGAACCGGATGACGCAGGTGACGGGTCCGAAAATCTCCTCGCGCGCGACGCGATGGCTGTTGGGAATGCCGGTGAAGATGACGGGCTGCACGAAATAGCCCTCGGCGAAGCGCGCGTCCTTCGGCATGGCCGAGCAGCGCAGCGCCGTCGCGCCCGGCGCCCCTTCGCCGAGGCGGATGTAGTCTTTCACCTTCTCGAACTGCTGCTTCGAGATGATCGCGCCGATGTCGGTCGCCTCGTCGAGCGGATCGCCCATCTTCATCGCATCGACCTTGGCCTTCAAGCGCGCGACAAAGGCGTCGTGCAGGCCCTCCTGCACGAAGATGCGGCTCGCGGCGGTGCAGCTCTGGCCCTGGCGCGTGAAGCGCATGCCGATGACCGCGCCGTCCACCGCCTTCTCCAGATCGGCGTCGCCCATGACGATCATCGGGCTCTTGCCGCCCAGCTCGAGCGTCACCGGCATGAGTTTCTGGGCGGCACTCTGATAGACCATTTTTCCGGTCTCGACCGAGCCGGTGAAGGTCACTTTGCGCACGCCCTTGTGCGCGACGAGCGGCGCGCCGCAGCCGGGTCCGTCGCCCGACAGAATATTGAGCACGCCCGGCGGCAGCACCTGGTTCATCACCTGGCACGCGCGCAGCACGGCGAGCGGCGCCTCCTCGGCCGATTTCACGACGACGGTATTTCCCGCGACCATCGCCGGTGCGATCTTCAACGCCATGAGGAGCAGCGGCACGTTCCATGGAATGATCGCGCCGACGACGCCCACCGGCTCGCGCTGGGTGATGGTGATGGTGCCGGGCTTGAACGGCACGCTCTCGCCCTTCAATTCCGAGCCGAGCCCGCCATAGAAGATCAGGACATCGGCGAACACGCCGGCCTCGACGCGGCTTTCCGTACGGATCGCCTTGCCGGTCTCGAGCGTGATGAGCCGCGCCAGCTCCTCGACATGGTCGGCCAGAATCCGGCCGCACTCATAGACCATGCGTCCGCGCTCGCGCGCAGCGAGCTTCGCCCAGGATTTCTGGGCCTGCGCCGCGGCCCTGACGGCGACATCGACATCGGCCGCATTGCCCTCGGCAGCTTCGCCGATCTGCTCCTGCGTCGCCGGATCGACCACCGGAAATGTCCTGCCCGAGACCGACGGCACCATCGCGCCGTCGATCAGCAGCTTGTTGGACAGCGTGCGCGCGAGCGCGCGCGGATCGAGCGTGGGCTCGAGGCGATTGCCGAGCATGGCGTCCTCCCTTCGGTGGTGCCGGAGCTTGGTCCTAAAGCCCCAGCTCGCGCAACAGCGCGGCGCGGTTGGCGTCGAGCTCGGGAGCGGGGTCGCGCGTCGGCGGGTCGGCGAACGACGAGAATTTGAGCGGATTGCCGGCGAGCTTGAGCGGGCCGTCCTTGTCCTCGACCGTGATGAGCATGTTGCGCGCCTTGACCTGCGGATGGGCGAGCGCGTGCGGCACGTCGTTGATCGGCCCGCATGGAATGCCCGCCTCCTCGAGCAGCGCGATCCAGTCTTCGGCGGTCTTTTCCTTGAGCGTCCGCTCGAGCTCGTCCTGGAGATTCGGCTGGTTCTGGAGGCGCAAATCGTTGCTCTTGTAGAGCGCGCTTTCGGCCAGGTCCTTGCGCCCGAGCGCGGCGCAAAGTTTCTGGAAAAGCCCGTCGTTCCCGGCGGCGATGATGATGTTGCCGCTGCCGGTGGCGAAGGCCTGGAACGGCGTGATCGTCGGATGGCGCGCGCCCAAGGGACCCGGCACCTCGCCCAGCACCGTGTAGCGCATCACCGCGTTTTCGAGGAGCGCGATCTGGCAGTCGAGCATGCCGATGTCGATCTTGGTGCCTTCCCCGCTTTGCTCGCGGTGGAAGAGCGCCGCATTCACCGCGATCGCGGTATAGAGCCCGGCGCCGATATCGCCGATCGACATGCCGACCCGCGCGGGCGGCTCCCCGGGATATCCCGTAATGCTCATGATCCCGCCCAATCCCTGCACCACCATGTCGTAGGCGGGATGCTTCGAGTAGGGACCGGTATGGCCGAAGCCCGATGCTGCCGCGTAGATGAGGCGCGGGTATTTCGGGTGCAGAGTCTCCCAACCGTAACCGAGCTTCTCCATGGTGCCGGGCCGGAAATTTTCGACCAGCACGTCGGCCCTTTCGAGGAGCCGCGCGAAAATGGCGCGGTCACTTTCTGCCTTGAGGTCGAGCGCGATCGACTCCTTGCCCCGGTTGACCGAGGCGAAATAGGTCGATTTTCCGTTGCGGAACGGCCCGTATTCGCGCGCGTCGTCGCCCTTGACGGGCGGCTCGACCTTGATCACCCGCGCGCCCAGCTCGGCCATCAGCATGGTGCAGTAGGGCCCCGCGAGAATGCGCGACAGATCGACCACGACGACGCCTGAAAGCGGACCTTTTTGCATGAAATGCGCCTCTTTCTCCCGCGCCGCTCTTACCCTAGCCGCCGTGCATCGGCAATCGCTTGCGCGGGCCTGCGCGTTGCGCGATGTTCGGCGCATGATCGAGCGCGAAATGCTTTGCCTTTCGCCGCACGGCTTCTTCCGCATGGCCTATGTCGAATGGCCCGGACCCGAGCGGCGCCCGGTCGTCTGCGTCCATGGCCTTACCCGGAATGGGCGCGATTTCGACCGGCTCGCGGCGGCGCTGGCCGCCGGCGCGTCCGTGTTTTGCCCGGACATGCCGGGCCGCGGCCGCAGCCAATGGCTCGACCGCGCCGAGGACTATGCCTATCCGACCTACATCTCGGCGTGCGCGGCGCTCCTCGCGCGATTGGGCGCGGACGAGGTCGATTGGGTCGGCACCTCGATGGGCGGCATCGTCGGCATGTTCCTGGCGGCGCTGCCGGGGACGCCGATCCGGCGCCTCGTGCTCAACGACATCGGCGCCTTCATCCCGGCCGACGGCTTGCGCCGCCTTGCGACCTATGTCGGCACCGATCCGAGCTTTGCCGGCGCATCCTCCCTCGAGGCGGATTTGCGCCGGGTCGCTGCTCCCTTCGGCCCCTTGAGCGACGCGGACTGGCGCCATCTCGCCCGCATCAGCACGCGCCTAAAACCGGACGGCACGTTGGGCTATGCCTACGATCCGCTGATCGGCGCGGCGCTGCGGCAGGGCGAGCCGAAAGACGTCGATCTGTGGGCGACCTATGACGCGATCAGGGTGCCGACCCTCGTCCTGCGCGGCGCGGACTCCGACATTCTGCGGGCGGCGGACGCGCGGGCCATGACCGAGCGCGGCCCGCGCGCGCGCTTGGTCGAATTTGCCGGCATGGGGCATGCGCCCGCCCTCATGGCCGAAGATCAGATCGCCCACGTGCGCGCGTTTCTCGACTTGTGAGGGAGGGCGCCATGGACGATGTCGGCCTCCCGTCGCTCGCCGATCTGGCACTGGCGCCGTTCTCTCCGCGCCTGCCGTGGTGGGGCGCCGACCTGCAGACCGTGCGGAATTACCTGCTGCGCTACCGGATGCCCGGCATGCATGCCGCCCGGCGGCTCGTCCTGCCGCTTGCCGACGGCAGCGGCGACCATCTTTCGGCGGCGCTCAGTCTTCCGGCCGAGCCCGCACCGCGCGCGCCGCTCGTCATCCTGCTTCACGGCCTCACCGGCGACGAGGTCAGCATCTACATGATGCGCAGCACGGCCACGCTCAACGGCTTCGGCTATCCGGTGCTGCGCCTCAACCTGCGCGGCGCGGGTCCGTCGCGGGTGCTGTCGCGCTTCCAATATCATGCCGGGCGTACCGCCGATCTCGACATGGCGCTCGCCGCGCTGCCGAAGGCGCTTACCGCGAACGGCATCGCCGCCGTGGGATTCTCGCTCGGCGGCAACATGCTGCTGAAGTTTCTGGGCGAGCGCGGAGCGGCTCAGCCGATCCGCGCCGCCGCCTCGGTCTCGGCGCCGATCGATCTGGCCGCGACCGCGCGCTGCATGCAGCGCTGGCGCAATTTCGCCTACCAGGCCTATCTCATGCGCGAGATGCGAACGGAAGCGCTGGCGCCCAAGGCCGAGCTATCCGAGCGCGAGCGCAGCGCCGTCCTCGAAGCGCGCAGCATCTGGGAGTTCGATGCGAGTTTCAGCGCACCGCGCAACGGCTTTGCCGGCGCCGACGACTATTACGCCAAGAACGGCGCGCGCTCATATCTCGACGGGATCAAGGTGCCGACGCTCGTCATCCACGCGCTCGACGATCCGTGGGTTCCGGCCGATCCCTATGTCGCCTATGACTGGAAGCGCAACCGCTCGCTGGCGGCGATCCTGCCGCACCGCGGCGGCCATGTCGGGTTCCATGGCAGCGACCGGCGCGCCTCGTGGCATGACCTCGCGATCGCGCGGTTCCTCGACGCGGTGTTCAGCCGCTCTTGAGCGTCTTCGCCGCCTCGACCGCGGCATAGGTCAGGATGCCGTCGGCGCCCGCGCGCTTCATGCCAAGCAGCGCTTCCATCATCACCGACGGATCGAGCCATTGGCGCTCGATCGCGCCCTTCAGCATCGCGTACTCGCCGCTCACCTGATAGACATAGGTCGGGACCAGGAACCGCTCCTTCACCCGGCGGACGATGTCGAGATACGGCATGCCGGGCTTCACCATCACCATGTCGGCGCCCTCGGCGAGATCGAGCGCCACCTCGCGCAGCGCTTCGTCGCCGTTGGCCGGATCCATCTGGTAGCTGCGCTTGTCGGCCTTGCCGAGCGACGATTTCGAGCCGATCGCGTCGCGGAAGGGCCCATAGAAGCCCGACGCATATTTCGCCGCATAGGACAGGATGAGGACGCGCTCGAAGCCATGCGCATCGAGCGCGTCGCGAATGGCGCCGACGCGCCCGTCCATCATGTCCGACGGCGCGATCACGTCGCAGCCGGCCTCGGCCTGGACGAGCGCCTGGTGGCACAGGAGCTCGACCGTCTCGTCGTTGGCGACGTAGCCGCCGCGCACGACGCCGTCGTGGCCGTGCGTCGTGAAGGGATCGAGCGCCACGTCGCACATGACGCCGAGATCGGGGTGCGCCTTCTTCACCGCCCGCACGGCGCGGCAGACGAGGTTCTCGGGATTGACCGCTTCCTCGCCGTCCTCGCTCTTGCGCCCGGGCGGCGTCGCGGGAAAGAGCGCGATGAGCGGTATGCCGAGCGACTTCGCCTCGCCGGTCGCATCGACGAGCGCCGCGAGCGACAGCCGGTCCACGCCCGGCATCGATGGGATCGCCTCGCGCGCAGCACTTCCGTCATGCACGAAGACCGGCCAGATGAAATCGGCCGACGAGAGCGCGTGCTCGGCGACGAGCCGGCGCGACCAGTCGTGGCGCCGGTTGCGGCGCATGCGGATGCGGGGAAAGCCGCCGAGCGGCTCACGGGGGGCGCGCGACATCGGTGCCGATGATAGGAACGGGCCGGTCCGCGCGCAATCGCATGACCTCTCCCTACGCGCTGCGGGGAGAGGGCTTTTTTGGAAATCAGGCGAGCGGGATCAGAGCTGGTGCTTGGCGCCCGCCGACTGATCGGTGCCCGGGGGCGCGCTTCCGCTCGCCGGCGGGTTGCCGGACGGCGCCGGCGACATGCTGCTGCCCGAAGGCGTGCTCGACCCGGAGGCGCCGGTGCCGCCGAGCCCGAGCTTCTCGCGGGTCTGGCGGTCGAGGCGGCCGGTCACTTTCAGGTTGTTCTTCTTCTGGTAGGCCATGACCGCCTGATGGGTCTGCGGTCCGGCGAGGCCGTCGATCTGGCCGGTGTAGTCGCCGTCGTCCTTGAGCTTCTGCTGCGCCTGGCGCACTTCGTTGGAGGCCATGCGCGCCGGGTGGCCCATCGCGCCCTTGCTCGAGGTCGAACCGGACTGGGCCTGCTCGCGCGGCGGCGCCTGACTCGAACCTGACATGCTTGACGTAGCCGCGGGCTGCGACCGCGCCGAAGGCTCGCCGCCGCCGATCCCGGTCGTGCGCTCGACCCACGAGCACCCGCCAAGACCCAGCGCGACCACCGAGACGCCGACTATGAGGGCGCTTCTCATCCGCTACCTCCAGAGAGAAAGGATTGACGCCAAGCCAACCGCGCGGCGTGGCGCAAAGTTCCAGCGGTTGCAGCATCGCCGAGCGCGCTCATATCATTGCGCCATGGATTTCGACCTGTCCGAGGAGCAGCGCGCGATCCGCGATACGGCGCGGCAGTTCGCTGAAGCCGAGCTTCTCCCCAATGCCGCGCATTGGGACGAAGACGCGATATTCCCGGTGGAAACGCTGCGCCGCGCCGCTGCGCTGGGCTTCGCCGGCATTTATGTCGCCGAGGCGTCGGGCGGCAGCGGGCTGGCGCGGCTCGACGCGGCCCTGGTGTTCGAGGAGCTGGCCGCCGGCTGCGTCTCCACCGCGGCATATCTCAGCATCCACAACATGGCGGCGGCGATGATCGACCGCTTCGGCGACGCGGCGCAGCGCCGGCGCTTCCTGCCGAAGCTGCTCTCGATGGAGCATTTCGCGAGCTATTGCCTGACCGAGCCGGGCGCCGGCTCCGACGCCGCATCGCTCGCGACCAGAGCCGTGCGCCACGGCGACGACTATGTGCTGAACGGCTCAAAATCCTTCATCTCGGGCGGCGGCGCGAGCGATCTCTATCTCGTCATGGCGCGGACCGGCGGTCCCGGCGCCAAGGGCATCTCGTGCATCGCCGTCGAGCGGGGCGCGCCGGGCCTCTCCTTCGGCCGCAACGAGAGGAAGCTCGGCTGGAACAGCCAGCCGACATCCGCGGTGCTGTTCGCCGATTGCCGCGTGCCCGCCGCGAACCGCATCGGCGCCGAGGGCGAGGGTTTTCGGATCGCGCTCGCCGGCCTCGACGGCGGCCGCATCAACATCGCGGCGTGCTCCTTGGGCGGTGCGCGGGCCGCGTTCGAGGCGGCGCGGGCGTATCTCCTCGAGCGCCGCCAGTTCGGCAAGCCGCTCGCCGAGTTCCAGGCGCTGCAATTCCGGCTCGCCGACATGGCGACCGAGCTCGAAGCGGCGCGGCTCATGGTGCATCGCGCAGCAGCCGCGCTCGATCGGGACGATCCCGCCGCCACGATGCTCACCGCGATGGCGAAGCGCTTTGCCACCGACGCAGGATTCCACATCGCCAACGAGGCGCTCCAGCTTCATGGCGGCTACGGCTACCTCAAGGATCTTCCGTTGGAGCGCTATCTGCGCGACCTGCGCGTCCACCAGATCCTCGAAGGCACCAACGAGATCATGCGCGTCATCATCGCCAGGCGGCTCCTGGACGCGCCATGAGCGACGAGATCCTGATCGAGCGCCAGGGCGCGCTCGGCATCGTCACCTTGAACCGGCCGCAGGCGCTCAACACGCTGTCGCTTTCGATGTACCGGCGCTTCGACCCGGCGCTGGCATCGTGGGCGGACGATGAGGATGTCCACGCCGTGCTGGTCCGCGGCGCCGGCGGGCGCGCCTTCTGCGCCGGGGGCGATGTCGTGGCGATCTACGAGGCGCGCGGGGAGGCCGCGGAAACGGGCGGCTACAAGGCCGATTTCTTCCGCGAGGAATACCAGCTCATCCGGCGCATCCATCGCTTTCCAAAGCCGTTCGTGGCGCTCATGGACGGCATCGCCATGGGCGGCGGTGCGGGGGTCGCGGTGAACGGGCGCTTCCGCGTCGCTACATCCGACGCACCCTCTTCGCCATGCCCGAGGTCCATATCGGGCTTTTTCCCGACGTCGGCCGCGAGCCGCTTCCTCAATCTCTGTCCCGGCCGCATCGGGCTTTATCTCGCCCTCACCGGCCGGCGGATCGGCGCGGCGGACGCGCTCTATTGCGGCTTCGGGACCCACTTCGTGCCGCACGAGCGGCTCGGCGACCTGACCCAGGCGCTCGCGGCACTCGATTACGGCGCCGACCCGGACGAAGCCGTCGCATCCGTGCTGCGGCGCTATGCCAGTGAGCCCGGCCCCGCGAGCCTGCCGGCGCTGAGGCCGGCGATCGACCGCTGCTTTGCCGGCGCGAGCGTCGAGGCGATCATGGATGGGCTCGCGCGCGAGAGCGAACCCTGGGCCGCCGAAGCGCTCGACGCGATGGCGCGCGCCTCGCCCTTGAGCCTCAAGATCGTGTTCCGCCAGCTCAAGGAGGGCGCCGGCATGGATGTCGAGAGCGCGCTCCAGCTCGAATACCGCCTGACGCAGCACGCGATGGCGGGCCGCGATTTCTTCGAGGGCATCCGCGCCGCCCTCGTCGACAAGGACCGCAACCCCCGCTGGCAGCACCGCGCGCCGGCCGATGTGAGCGATGCCGAGGTCGACGGCTATTTCGCCCCCATCGGCGCGCGCGAGCTGACGTTCGAGTAGGCGTGGATGCGCGGGACTAGACCGCGCATGACGGCCGTTATTCGTCATGGCCGTGGCCTTGTGCCAGCCATCGACGGGTAGGAGGGATCGAGTGGATGCTGGGTAGAGGCGAAATTACCGAACGAACCCAATTTGGCCCCGTCCTGACAGGGATGGGCCGCCGGACGCCAAATTACCAAACGAACCCAATTTCGCGGGGCGGCACAAAATACGAAACGAACCCAATTCGTATAAGTGCAATATATCAAATGCTTATAACGACTTCCCCAAGGTTTACATGAATGCGGCGCCACCTCACTCCGTCACTTCGGTGACGCCGGGCAGGACGAGGCGCTCGACGGTGAGGCCGGGATCGACCAGGTGGCGCGCGACTTCGGCATCGATCAGGCTTTTGAGACCCGAGCGCGAGACCCGGTCGCCGGGCTCGAAATAGCCGATCCGGCGCAGGAAGTCGTAGCTCGCCTCGGCATCCTCCGGCGTCGCCTTGCCGACCTTGACGAGCACGTCGACCGCCTCGGCGCGATGGGCGGGGTCGTCGAACCATGCCACGCTCTTGTCGGCGGCGGCGAGGATGCCGCGGACGAGGGCAGGGTGCGCCGCGGCCCACGAGCGCAGCACCACCGCCGCCGTGAACGGAATGTCCTTCACATAATCGAAGCTCAGGCCGATGGTGTGGAAGCCCGATTTCTCGGCGTGGAAATTCAGCGGCGGCAGCACCATCGCCGCGTCGGCGACGCCGGCCTGGAGCGCCGCGAGCCGCGCCGCCGCGACCCCGGCCGAGATGGTCTCGTAATCGCCGGCCTTCAATCCGTTCGCCAGCATCATGCGCTCGAAATAGATGTTAGTGATGTCGGTCGGATTGCCGATCGAGATGGTCTTGCCGCGCAGATCGCGGATCGAGGCGACCGCGGGCTTGGCGATCAGCACATAGGGCGCGGTCTTGCCGATGATGCGGATGACCGCAAGCGGCGCGCCCTTGTCGATCGCCTGCAATGCCTCGGTGAGGCCGACGCTGATGACGACGTCGAGCGAGCCGGCGGTGAGCTGCTGCAGGATGGCGGAGCCGTTCTGCGCGAAATTCACCTCCATGTCGATGCCTTCGGCCGCGAGAAAGCCCTTGTCGATGGCGATGTAGAAGGGCCAGAGCGGCGCCTGCCCGCCGAGCGTGCCGGCGATCACTTTCTCGGCGGCGCCAGCGCGCGGCGCGAGAGCGCAGAGCGCCAGGAATGCGGCGCCAACCAGTCTCCCACCGAGACGCATCTTCCCCCTCCATCGTTGCGGGCGGCCAAGCGGCGACACACACTAGCCTCCGGCCCGGCAGCGGACCAAGCGGGAAAGGGAGGCTTCGATGCGCATCGGATTCGTCGGGCTCGGCAACATGGGCAGACCGATGGCGCTCAATCTGCTGAAGGCCCGGCATACTGTCGTCGGCTACGACATTTCGAACGACGCGCGAAAGCGGCTCGCGGACGCGGGCGGTTCCGAGGCGGCCAGTATCGCCGCCGCGGTGACAGGCGCCGAGACGATCGTCACCATGCTGCCGGCGGGTCCCGAGGTGCGCGCGGTCTATCTCGGGCCGGATGGCATTCTCGCCGCGGCGGCGAAAGGCGCGCTCCTCATCGACTGCTCGACGATCGACGTGGCGACCGCCCGTCTCGTCGCCGAGGAGGCGGCGGTGCGCGGCTTCGACATGCTCGATGCGCCGGTCTCGGGCGGAACCGCCGGCGCCGCGGCGGGCACGCTCACCTTCATGGTGGGCGGCAGCGAAGCGGGCTTCGCCCGCGCCGCGCCGGTGCTGCAAGGGATGGGCAAGACCATCGTCCATGCCGGCGCCTCGGGCGCGGGCCAGGCGGCCAAGATCTGCAACAACCTCATGCTCGCGGTCGCGATGATCGGCGTATCCGAGGCCTTCGCGCTCGCCGACCGCATCGGCCTCGAGCGCCAGAAGCTCTACGACATCACCTCGAAATCGACGGGCCAGTGCTGGGCGCTCACGAGCTATTGCCCGGCGCCGGGGCCGGTGCCGGCGGCGCCGTCGAACCGCGGCTACGCGCCGGGCTTCACCGTCGCCATGATGCTTAAGGATTTGAAGCTCGCGCAGCAGGCGGCAGGCGCCGCAGGATCCGCGAGCCCGCTCGGCGCGGAGGCGGCCGCGCTCTACCAGATGGCCCTGAACGCTGGGCTCGGCACGCGCGATTTCTCGGCGATCTTCCCGTTTCTGGCCGGGGAGGCAGAGGCGCTATTTACGCGTTCTTAACGGCGCGGCGGCTACCCTCGGGCGCTTTTTCATTGGCCGAGGATCGCCATGCAGACCGCCTATCTTGACGTGATCGCGATCGTGGAACGGCTGCATCGGCAGTTCCTCGAAGTCGTCAAGCTCGAACTCGACAAGGAGGGCGTGCACGACATCAACAACGTGCAGGCGATGATCCTCAACAACATCGGCGAGACCGAGATGACGGTGGGCGAGCTCACGCTGCGCGGCTGCTATCTCGGCTCGAACGTATCGTACAACGTGAAGAAGATGCTCGAGAACGGCTACATCGTGCAGGAACGCTCGCCGCACGACCGCCGCTCGGTCAGGGTGCGGCTCTCCGAGAAGGGCCTCGGCCTGCACAAGAAGCTCAGCAAGATGCACGAGCGCCACGTCGCCGCCTTGGGCCAGGGCGTCGTCCAGTCCGAGGAGCTCGTCGCCGCGCACAAAGCGATGCGCCGGCTCGAGCGCTTCTGGATCCACGCCGTCGAGCTCGGCGCCCGCGCTCAGCAGATGAACCCCGCCGCCTGATCCACCCTGCGGGCGAGGGAAGCCCGCGCGGTCCCGGCCCGTTATAATCGGGCCCTGGCGCTCAGGGCTCGAGGGACGGCGTTTTTGTGGTCGGCATGAAAATCAAGGGCCTTGGGGCGCGCCTCTTCGATCTTACGCGCTTGGTCCGCTATGGCGTCGTCGGGATCGCGGCGACGGCGACCTACCTCCTGGTCTTCAATCTCGTGGCACTGCCGGTCGGGCCCTTCAGCCCGTTCGCCGGGCACCTCGCCGGCCTTTCCGTCTCGATCCTGGTGTCCTACGCCGGCCACCACGGTTTCACCTTCCGCCGCAGCGGCCTGCACACGCGCTACTTCACACGCTTCGTCGCGATCACGGCGACGCTCTCGCTGCTGTCGAGCGCGATAGCATTTTTCTGCGACCGCTATCTCGGGCTTTCCGCCGCGGCGATCTCGCTCCTCATCAGCGCGCTCTACCCTGGTGCGAGCTATCTCCTCCACACGCTCTGGACGTTCGCCGAGCACCGCGCGGAAAAGGCGATCTAGAACGCCGCGATGCCGGTCTGGGCGCGGCCGAGGATGAGGGCGTGGATGTCGTGCGTGCCCTCGTAGGTGTTGACCGTCTCGAGATTCATGCACGTGGCGGATGACGTGGTACTCGTCGACGATGCCGTTGCCGCCGTGCATGTCGCGCGCCATGCGCGCGATGTCGAGCGCCTTGCCGGTCGAGTTGCGCTTCAGGAGCGACACCATCTCGGGCGTGGCGCGGCCCTCGTCCTTCAGGCGGCCGAGCCGCAGGCAGGCATGGAGGCCGAGCGTGATCTCGGTCTGCATGTCGGCGAGCTTTTTCTGGATGAGCTGGTTCGCCGCGAGCGGCTTGCCGAAGGCGGTCGCGGGCCAGCGTGTAGTCGCGCGCCGCCTGCCAGCAGAACTCGGCCGCGCCGAGCGCGCCCCAGGCGATGCCGTAGCGCGCATTGTCGAGGCACGAGAACGGCCCGCGCAGCCCCTTGACGTTCGGGCAGGTAGTTGGCGTCCGGCACGAACACGTCCTGCATCGCGATCTCGCCGGTGGGCGAGGCGCGCAGCGAGAACTTGCCCTCGATCTTCGGCGTCGAGAGGCCCTTCATGCCGCGCTCGAGGATGAAGCCGCGCACCTGGCCCTCGTCGTCCTTCGCCCACACCACCATGATTTCGGCGATGGGCGAATTGCTGATCCACATCTTGCTGCCGTTCAGAACGAAGCCGCCATCGACCTTGCGCGCGCGGCTCTTCATGCCGCCGGCGTCCGAGCCGTGGTCGGGCTCGGTCAGGCCGAAGCAGCCGACAAGCTCGCCGGTGGCAAGGCGCGGCAGGTATTTCTGGCGCTGCTCCTCGGTGCCGAAGGCATGGATCGGGTGCATCACGAGCGAGGACTGCACCGAAAGGGTCGAGCGGTAGCCGCTGTCGACGCGCTCCAATTCGCGCGCGACAAGGCCGTAGGAGACATAGCTCGCGCCGGCACAGCCGTAACCGTCGATCGTCGCGCCCAGAAATCCGAGCCGTCCCATCTCCGGCATAAGCTCGCGGTCGATGCGCTCCTCGCGGAACGCCGCCTTGATGCGTGGCATGAGCTCTTCCTGCGCGAACGCGCGCGCGCTGTCGCGGATGAGGCGTTCCTCCTCGCGCAAGAGGTCGTCGAGGAGCAGCGGGTCGCGCCAGTCGAACACCGCCTTCTCGGCGGCTTTCGCGCGGTCGCGGACGGGGGCAGTCGTCATTGAGTCGCTCCTCGGCTGGCGGCGAATCGGCCGCGAGCGCTATTCTAGCGGGATGCCGGGGGAGCGCGAGATCATCTTCGAGTTCGTCCGCGTCGGAAGCGCCATGAAGGTGATCGCGGTCGATGCGGAAAGCGGCCTCGAAGTGACCATCGTCGGCGATCCCGCCGCGGGCGAGGCCGAGCTCAAGCGCCTCGCGCGGCAGAAGCTCGAGTACGTGCGGGCGAAGGGGAGGGGATGAGCCGCCGCGCCGCCGCCGCAAGGACGGCTGCGAGCCCGACGCCGAGCACGATCCAGGCCGGCCGCAGGCCGAGCGCGGTGGTGAAATTCGTGTCGAGGATGCGCATCACCGGCACGCCGTGCAGGACCCACCAATAGGCCGCCTCGCCGAGCGCCGTCGCCACGCTTGAGGCGACGGCGAGCGCCGCAAGCCGCCACAGCGGCATGGTTTGCCCGCGCGCCGTCCAGCGGTCGAGGACGCGCCAGGCCATCAGCCAGACATAGAGCCCGGCCATCCATGTCGGCTCCCACACGTCGGCCTTCGACTGCATGAAGAAATGAATGAGGGCGAGGATTGCGATGCCGTAAACGAGGGTGTGCAGCTTCTGCCAGCGCCGTCCGAGTCGCCGCACCATGCCGTCGGTCGAGGTCGCGGCGAGCGTGGCCAGACCCAGAAGGGCCAGGAACCCGATCGTCAGGTAGATCCGCGCCACGATCTCGCCAGCGACCGTGGCGAGGTTGAACATCTCGTCGGCGTTGAAGAGCAGGAAGTGAATGAGGATGTAGCAAAAGGCCGCGACCCCGATCATGCGCCGCACCTCGATGAGGCGCCGCCAGTCGAGGATTTGCCGCACCGGCGTCACGGCCAGCGCGAGGAAGATGCAGCGAATCGTCCAAAGACCGATATTGTGAATGGCCTCGGTCACGGGCCGCGGGCCGAGCAGGCCGAGCGAGAACAGGACCGCCGTGTAGATCCCCGGGAGGAACAGCGCGGCAAAGACGGTCGCGCGCAACGGCGAGAAGCGGCCGCCATAGTCGATCCACGGAAACATCGCCATTTCTTACCGCATCGGCCGCTTCCCGGCCACAAGCGATGCCATCACGATGCGGCGAGCGAAGCGCCTTGCGGCGCTTTGGGCCCGCGCTTAACTTTGTCGGCCCATGGCCTATTTCCTGCAGCAGCTGATCAACGGCGTCACCCTGGGCGCGGTCTATGGGCTCATCGCCATCGGCTACACGATGGTCTACGGCATCATCGGCATGATCAATTTCGCGCATGGCGAGATCTACATGATCGGCGCCTTCATCTCGCTCATGGCGTTCCTGGTGCTGGGCGCGCTCGGGCTGGCGTACGGTTCCGCTCGCGCTCGTTCTGCGTGCTGCTGATCGCGATGGCCTTCACCGCCGTCTATGGCTGGACGGTCGAGCGCCTGGCCTACCGGCCGCTGCGCGGCTCGTTCCGCCTGGCGCCGCTCATCTCGGCGATCGGCATGTCGATCTTCCTGCAGAATTACGTGCAGATCTTGCAGGGCGCGCGCGTCAAGTCGCTGCCGCCGGTGATCGATGGCGGATTTCGCATCATGGAGCAGGGCGGGTTCGTGGTGCAGATGAGCTGGCTTCAGCTCATCATCATCGTGCTCACCATGGCGCTCATGGCGGGGTTCAGCCTCGTCATCGCGGCGACGCCCTTGGGCCGGGCGCAGCGCGCCTGCGAGCAGGACATGACGCATGGCGGCGCTTCTCGGCATCGATGTCGACCGCATCGTCTCGCTGACCTTCGTGATCGGCGCGGCGCTTGGCCGCGGTCGCCGGGCTGATGGTGATGCTCTATTACGGCGTCATCGACTTCTTCATCGGCTTCCTTGCGGGCGTCAAGGCGTTCACCGCCGCCGTGCTGGGCGGCATCGGCTCGCTGCCGGGCGCCATGCTGGGCGGGCTTTTGATCGGCCTCATCGAGGCGTTCTGGTCGGGATATTTCTCGTCCGATTACAAGGACGTCTCGGTGTTCGGCGTGCTTATCCTGGTGCTGATCTTCCGCCCGACCGGTCTGCTGGGACGCCCCGAGGTGGAGAAGGTGTGATGGGCGGACGCGGGCTCGCGGCGCTCAAGGATGCGGCGCTCGCGGGCTTCGTGGCGCTCGTCCTGGCCTTTCCGCTGGTCGGATTCGAGACGGTCGATCGGGGCGCCGAGGGCGTCGCGATCCATACGCGCTTCGCCTGGGTCGCCTTGGGCGGCACCGGCGTCTTCGTCGCCCGGCTCCTTTTCGCCGCGGCGCGCGCCTTCGTGCCGCGCGTCGCGCGTGTCGGGCGCAGCAACAGTGCGGCGCGCCTCGCCGGGCCGGGGCGTCACGGCGCGCTCCTCTTCGGCGCGCTGCTCGTGGCGTTCGCGGTTGCACTGCCGTTCCTGCCGTTCTCGTCGCGCTATCTCGTCGATCTCGCGACGACGGTGCTGATCTACATCATGCTCGGCTGGGGCCTCAATGTCGTGGTCGGGCTCGCCGGACTGCTCGATCTCGGCTACGTCGCCTTCTATGCGGTAGGGGCCTATTCCTTCGCGCTCATCGCGCGCTGGTACGGGCTCGGCTTCTGGGAGGCGCTGCCGCTCTCGGGCCTGCTGGCGGCATCGTTCGGCGTGCTGCTCGGCTTCCCGGTGCTGCGCCTGCGCGGCGACTATCTCGCCATCGTGACGTTGGGCTTCGGCGAGATCGTCCGCATCGTGCTCCTCAACTGGACCGACGTCACGGGCGGCCCCAATGGCATCGCCGGCGTGCCGCGGCCGTCGTTCCTGGGACTTGCCGCTCCTGCCGCGCGCGCCGGGCGGCGGCGAAACCTTCAGCCAGTTCTTCGGGCTCGCGTTCAATCCCGAGCAGCGCATCGTCTTTCTCTATTTCGTCATTCTGGCGCTCGCGCTCGTCACCAACGCCTTCACGCCTGCGCCTGCGGCGGCTGCCGATCGGCCGCGCCTGGGAGGCGCTGCGCGAGGACGAGATCGCCTGCCGCGCGCTCGGCATCGATCCGACGCAGCGTGAAGCTGTCGGCCTTTGCGATCGGCGCCATGCTGGGCGGCTTTGCCGGCGCCTTCTTCGCGACGCGCCAAGGCTTCATCAGCCCGGAAAGCTTCACCTTCCAGGAAAGCGCCACCATCCTCGCGATCGTCGTGCTCGGCGGCATGGGCAGCCAGCTGGGCGTCGTGCTCGCCGCCATCGTGCTCGTCACGCTTGCCTGAATTCGGCCGCGCCTTCGCCGAGTTCCGCATGCTGCTGTTCGGCGCGGCGATGGTCGCGATCATGGTGTGGCGGCCGCGCGGGCTTCTGGCGCAGCGCGCGCCGTCGATCCGCCTGCGCGCGGCAAGGCCGGCCTGATGCTGCTCGCGGTCGAGCATCTCAGCATGCGCTTCGGCGGGCTTCTGGCGGTTGACGATGTGTCGTTTGCCGCCGCGGCCGGACGAGATCACCGCGATCATCGGCCCCAACGGCGCCGGCAAGACCACGGTCTTCAACTGCCTTACCGGCTTCTACCGGCCGAGCGTCGGGCGGCTCGAACTCGCGCGCGACGGGCGGACTCATTATCTCGAGCGCATGGACGGGTTCCGCATCGCGCGCGATGCGGGCGTCGCGCGCACCTTTCAGAACATTCGCCTGTTCGCCGGCATGACCGTGCTCGAGAATCTGATCGTGGCGCAGCACGGCCGCCTGATGCGGGCGAGTGCGTTTTCGCTGGCCGGGCTCCTGGGCCTGCCCGCCTATCGCCGCGCCGAGGCGGAGGCGGTCGCCAGGTCGTGCGCATGGCTCGAACGGATCGGGCTGCTGGCGCGTGCCGACGATGCGGCCGGGAGCCTGCCCTACGGCGACCAGCGCCGCCTCGAGATCGCGCGCGCGATGTGCACGGAGCCGGCGCTCCTCTGCCTCGACGAGCCGGCGGCCGGGCTCAATCCGCGCGAGACCGGGGAGCTGATGGGCCTGCTGCGCGCGATCCGCGACGAGGCGCGAATCGGCATCCTGCTGATCGAGCATGACATGCGGCTCGTCATGGGCGTCTCCGACCGGATCGTGGTGCTGAACTACGGGCGCAAGATCGCCGACGGGCCGCCCGACGCGGTGCGGCGCGATGCGGCGGTGATCAAGGCCTATCTCGGCGAAGAGGACGCCGCGTGATGCTCAGGGTCGAGGGCGTCCACGCGTTCTATGGCAACGTCGAGGCGTTGAAGGGGATCGATCTCGCCGTCGAGGAGGGCGAGATCGTGGCGCTCATCGGCGCCAACGGTGCCGGCAAATCGACGCTGCTGATGACGATCTGCGGCAACCCACGCGCGGCCGGGGGCCGCATCACTTTCGCCGGCACGGACATCACCGCATGCCGCAACGCACGAGATCGTGCGCCTCGGCATTTCGCACGCGCCCGAGGGGCGGCGCATCTTTCCGCGCATGACGGTGCTCGAGAATCTCCAGATCGGCGCGACCGTGGCCGGCGACCGGCATTTCGGCGAAGACGCGGCGCGCGTCTTCGCGCTCTTTCCGATCCTGCGCGAGCGCCAGGCGCAGCGCGGCGGCACGCTGTCCGGCGGCGAGCAGCAGATGCTCGCGATCGGCCGCGCGCTGATGAGCCGGCCGCGCCTCCTGCTGCTCGACGAGCCGTCGCTGGGATTGGCGCCGATGGTGGTGAAGCAGATTTTCGCCGTCATCCGCGAGATCAACGCCGAGCAGAAAATCACGGTGTTTCTCGTCGAGCAGAACGCGCATCACGCGCTGCGGCTCGCGCATCGCGGCTATGTCATGCAGACGGGCCGGATCGTGCTCGCCGGCGGCGGGGCGGAGCTTCTCGCCAATGCCGAGGTGCGCGCAGCCTATCTCGAGGGCGGCGCATGACGGCGTTCCTGGTCGTCACGGTCGTACTGTTCGGAGCGGCGGCAGCGATGACCGGGCAGGCGCTTGCGCGCAACTGGCGGCCGCTCTGGCAGATCCCGCTTTATGCGCTGCTCCTTGCCGCAGCCGACCGGTTCCTCCTGTTCGCGCTGTTCGGGGCCGGGCTTTTGTCGCCGGGCGGCTACGTCGCGGCAGCGGCGATCCTGCTCATCGCGGCGGGCGCAAGCTATCGCGTCACGCAAGCGCGCCGCATGGTCGCGCAATATCCCTGGCTCTACGAGCGCGCGGGTCCGCTCGGCTGGCGCGAGCGCCGGGACCGCGTGCTAGAATTGCCCCAGGTCAAAGCGGAGTGAGCCATGAGCGGCATCAAGTCTCTCGTCGTAGCGGCGGCGCTGGTCGCGTGGTCGGGCCTCGCGGCGGCGCAGGACATCCCGATCGCGGTCGTCGGCCCGATCACCGGCCAGGACGCCGCCTTCGGCGAGCAGATGAAGCGCGGCGCCGAAATGGCGGTGAAGGACATCAACGCCAAGGGCGGCGTGCTCGGCAAGAAGCTGCGCCTCCTCACCGGCGACGATGCGTGCGATCCCAAGCAGGCGGTCGCGGTCGCGAACCAGATGGCGAACGACGGCGTCGTGTTCGTCGCGGGGCATTTCTGCTCGGGCGCATCGATCCCGGCATCGTCCGTCTATAACGAGAACGGCATACTGCAGATCACGCCCGCCTCGACCAATCCGCTTCTGACCGATCAGGCGGCAAAGAACGGCTGGACCAACATCTTCCGCACCTGCGGCCGCGACGACGCGCAAGGCCGCGTTGCCGGCACTTATCTCGCCGAGCATTTCAAAGGGAAGCCGATCGCCATCGTCCAGGACAAGACGGCCTACGGCAAAGGCCTCGCCGACGAGACGAAGAAGGCGCTGAACGCCGCCGGCGTGACCGAGGCGATGTACGAATCCGTGAACCAGGGCGACAAGGATTTCTCGGCGCTCATCAGCAAGATGAAAGAGGCGAAGGTCGCCGCGATCTTCTACGGCGGATACTTCACCGAAGCCGGGCTTCTCATTCGCCAGGCGAAGGAGCAGGGGCTCGACGCCGTGCTCATGGGCGGCGACGCGCTGGCGAGCGAGGAATATTGGAAGATCACCGGCGACACCGGGCAGAAGACGCTGATGACCTTCTCGCCCGACCCGCGCAACATGCCGACGGCCAAAAGCGCCGTCGCCGAGTTCAAGGCGCAAGGCTACGACCCTGAGGGCTATACGCTCTATACCTATGCCGCGATCGAAGTGTTTGCCGAGGCTGCGAAGAAGGCGAACTCGGTCAAGGTCGACGATCTCGCCAAGACGATGCGCGCCAACCGTTTCGACACCGTCATCGGCACGATCGGCTTCAACGCCAAGGGCGACGTGATCGGCCCGGACTACGTCGTCTATGTCTGGAAGGACGGCAAATACAACGAGATCGGCGGCTAGCGCGCTATTTCCTGATCGGCACGGCGGCGCGGCGCGGCTCTTTGCGGTTGCCGGCCCGGCCCAGTCCGATCTTCTTGGCGAAGGCCGAGCGCTGATCGGCGTAATTCGGCGCCACCATCGGGTAATCCGGCGGCAGGCCCCATTTCTGCCGGTACTGATCGGGCGTCAAATTGTAGCTCGAGCGCAGATGGCGCTTGAGCATCTTGAGCTTCTTTCCGTCCTCGAGGCAGACGAGATAGTCGGCATGGATCGACTTGCGCACCGGGACAGCCGGCTTCTGCGCCGTGGCAAGCCCGTCGCCGCCGCCCTCCAGTGTCTTCAGCGAGCGATAGACCGCGGCGATGATGTCGGCGATCTGCGTGCTCGGCAGCGGATGCTTGCGCAGATAGGCCGCAACCACCGTGGTCGTCATGCGCAGCACATGCGGCGCCGACGCCTTGTTCGTTGCAAGCTCCGCCATGTTCGCAAGCCCCCGGGTGACGAAAGGATGATCGCAGCGCGAAAAAATCGTGTCAATCTAAACTGCTGCGTTCGCATTGATGTAGGACGCCCGGTAAATGAATCCTGAAGATCGACAGTCATTCCGAGGAAAGCAGCACTGCAACTTCGTGCTTGGTCGGATTTTCACTTGGCGCGGCAGCGCTGACCGCGATCAATGGTAGGCCGCTGGCGGGGTACCCCGAAATCTGGTAGGATTGCACCAACTCCTGGATTTCTGGGTGCCAATGCCCCTTTGTGTCGCTGTTGCTGCCGATCATGGCGGCTTCGATCTCAAGACCCTGCTCCTGCCTGAACTTTCGGCACTCGGGTTCGCAGTCCTCGACCTCGGCGCCTGCGACCGCGAGCCGGTCGATTATCCCGACTTCGCCGATGCGCTCGCGGCGGCGCTCGAGGCCGGCCGCGCGGACAGCGGCCTGCTCGTCTGCGGCAGCGGCATCGGCATGTCGATCGCGGCGAACCGTCATAGGGCGGTGCGCGCCGCGCTGTGCCACGACGCCTTGACCGCACGGCTCGCGCGCCAGCATAACGACGCCAACGTCCTCGTCCTGGGCGGCCGCCTCATCGGCCCCGAAACAGCGAAGGAATGCCTCAGGATTTTCTTCTCGACCGAATTCGAGGGCGGCCGCCATTCCCGCCGCATCGCCAAATTGTCCCGAGTATAGGGTTCAGCTCATGTCGAACGCCCGTCCCGCCGCGCTAAGCTCGAACAGCTTCTTCTCCGCTTCGCTCGCCGACACCGATCCAGAGCTCGCCGCCGCGGTCGGCCGCGAATTGGCTCGCCAGCAGGAGCAGATCGAGCTGATCGCGTCCGAGAACCTCGCCTCGCGCGCGGTGCTCGAGGCGCAGGGGACGGTGCTCACCAACAAATACGCCGAAGGCTATCCCGGCCGGCGCTACTATGGCGGGTGCGAATATGTCGACGTGGCCGAGCAGCTCGCGATCGACCGCGCCAAGCGCCTCTTCGGCTGCGCCTTCGCCAACGTGCAGCCGCATTCGGGCTCGCAGGCCAACCAGGCGGTGATGCTCGCGCTGCTCAAGCCGGGCGACACCGTTCTTGGCATGTCGCTTGCGGCCGGCGGGCACCTGACGCATGGCGCCGCGCCCAACCTCTCGGGCAAGTGGTTCCATGCCGTGCAGTACGGCGTCCGGCGCGAGGACGCGCGCATCGATATGGACGAAGTCGAACGCCTCGCGCGTGCCCAAAAACCGAAGCTGATCATCGCCGGCGGGTCCGCATATCCGCGCATCATCGACTTCGCCAGCTTCCGCCGCGTCGCCGACGAGGTCGGGGCTTATCTCATGGTCGACATGGCGCATTTCGCCGGCCTCGTCGCCGGCGGCGCGCATCCAAGCCCCCTGCCGCACGCCCACGTCGTCACCACCACGACGCACAAGACCATGCGCGGCCCGCGCGGCGGCATGATCCTCGCCAACGACGCGGAGATCGGCAAGAAGATCAACAGCGCCGTCTTCCCCGGGCTGCAGGGCGGCCCGCTGATGCATGTCATCGCGGCCAAGGCGGCGATGCTGACCGAGGCGCTGCGCCCTGAGTTCAAGCTCTATGCCCGCGCCGTCGTCGACAATGCCAAGACGCTTGCCGCGACGCTGGCCGAGCGCGGCCTCGCCATCGTCTCGGGCGGGACGGACACGCATCTCATGCTGGTCGATCTGCGGCCCAAGAGGCTTACCGGCCGCGTCGCCGAAGTGGCGCTCGAGCGCGCCGGCATCACCTGCAACAAGAACGGCATTCCGTTCGATCCGGAAAAGCCGACCGTGACCTCTGGCGTTCGCCTCGGCAGCCCGGCCGCCACGACGCGCGGCTTCGGCCAAGCCGAGTTCCGCCACGTGGGCGAGCTCATCGCCGAGGTACTCGACGGCGTAGCGACGAATGGCGACCGCAATGAAGCGGTCGAGGCTTCGGTGCGGGCGAAGGTGCGCGAGCTGTGCGCGCGCTTTCCGATCTATCCGTAGGCCGGGCCTGAGCGGGGAGGGAGGGCCGAGCACATGCGCTGTCCGTTCTGCGGCTGCGAGGATACCCAGGTCAAGGATTCGCGTCCGACCGACGATCGCGGCGCGATCCGGCGGCGGCGCCAATGTCCCAACTGCGCCGCGCGCTTCACGACGTTCGAGCGCGTGCAGCTGCGCGAGCTGACCGTCGTCAAGAAGAACGCGCAGCGCGAGCCGTTCGACCGCGACAAGCTCGCGCGCTCGTTGCGCATCGCGCTCAGGAAGCGCCCGGTCGAGCCGGACCGGATCGAGCGCGTCATCAACTCGATCGTGCGCCAGCTCGAAAGCTCGGGCGAGACGGAGATTCCAAGCGACATGATCGGCGAGCTGGTCATGGAATCGCTGGCGTCGCTCGATCAGGTGGCCTATGTCCGCTTTGCATCGGTCTACCGCAATTTCCGCGAGGCCAAGGATTTCGGCGAATTCATCGGCCGCATTGGCGCCAACGTCGAGAGCGATTGACGCGCGGGAGAGCGATCTCGCGCACATGCGGACGGCGCTGCGTCTGGCGCAGCGCGGGCTCGGCGCGGTGTGGCCCAATCCGTCCGTCGGCTGCGTCATCGTCGCATCGGGCGAGGTCGTAGGCCGCGGCTGGACGCAGCCCGGCGGCCGGCCGCACGGCGAGGCCGAGGCTTTGGCTCGGGCCGGCGAGCGTGCCCGCGGCGCAACCGCCTATGTGAGCCTCGAGCCGTGCTGCCATTGGGGCAAGACGCCGCCCTGCACCGATGCGCTTGCCGCCGCGGGGGTGGCGCGCGTCGTGCTGCCGATCGAGGACCCCGACCCGCGCGTCGCCGGCAAGGGTGTTGCGCGGCTGCGCGCGGCCGGGATCGCGGTCGAGACCGGGCTTTGCGCGCGCGAGGCGGCCGAGGTCAATGCCGGCTTCCTCTCGCGCCTGAGGCACGGCCGGCCGCTCGTCACCCTGAAGCTCGCGACCACGCTCGACGGCCGCATCGCCACGGCCACCGGCGAGAGCCGCTGGATCACCGGCGAAGCGGCGCGCGCCCGCGCGCACCTGCTGCGCGCGACGCACGACGCCGTCATGGTCGGCAGCAATACCGTCGTGGCCGACGATCCGCTGCTCACCTGCCGGATCGGCGGGCTCGAGCGCAGGAGTCCGGTCCGCGTCGTCGTCGATGGCAGGCTGCGCGTGCCGCTCATCGCCCGCGTCGTCGCCGGAGCGCACGAGGCGCCAACCTGGTTCCTCGTCGGAGCCGGCACCGACGCGGCGCGGCGCCAGGCTTTTGCCGAATGCGGCGTCGAACTCATCGAAACAAGGCGCGGTCGATTCGGGCGAGCTCGACCTCGCGGACGGTATGAAGGAACTCGGGCACCGCGGCATTACGCGCCTCCTCGTCGAAGGGGGCGGTGGGCTCGCCGCGGTGCTCTTCGCCGCCGATCTGGTCGATCGCATCGTGTGGTTCCGCGCGCCGAAGGTTCTGGGCGGCGACGGCCGCGCGGCGGTGGCGCCGTTCGGCGTTGCCGCGCTCGCCGCAGCGCCGCGGTTCGAGCGCCGCTCGGTCGAGATCGTCGGCGAGGATGTGCTGGAAACATTTGAACGGCCGGCCTAGGTTACGCGGCCATGTTCACCGGAATCGTCAGCGACGTGGGCCAAGTCCGCGAGGTCATTCCTGGCGGCGACCGGCGCTTCCGCATCGCCACGTCCTTCGACCTCGGCGAGGTCGTGATCGGCGCCTCGATCGCCTGCGCCGGCGTGTGCCTCAGCGTCACCGAGAAGGGGCCGGGATGGTTCGGCGTCTCCGCCTCGGCCGAGACCGTGGCGCGCACCTCGCTCGGCGAGTGGCGCACCGGCACGCGCGTCAATCTCGAGCGCTCCTTGAAAAGCGGCGACGAGATGGGCGGGCACATCGTCATGGGCCATGTCGATGCTGTCGCCGAGATCGTCGAGCGCCGTCCCGAGGGCGATTCTCTGCGCTTCGTCTTCGAGGTGCCGCAGGGCTACGAGACTGCGCTCGCGACCAAGGGGTCGGTGGCGCTCGACGGCGTCTCGCTCACCGTCAACGAGGTGCGCGGCCGGCGCTTCGGTGTCAATATCATCCCGATCACGCAGGAGAAGACGACCTTCGGCACCGCCAAGGTTGGCGACCGCGTCAACCTCGAGATCGACGTCATCGCCCGCTACATCGCACGCATCTTGGGAAGGACGCTGACATGAGCTTCGTCGAGGTCATCTCTCCGATCGAGGAGATCATCGAGGAGGCGCGCAACGGACGCATGTTCATCCTGGTCGACGACGAGGATCGCGAGAACGAAGGCGATCTCGTCACCCCGGCCCAGATGGCGACGCCCGAGGCGATCAATTTCATGGCGAAATACGGCCGCGGCCTCATCTGCCTCGCCTTGACGCGGCAGCGTTGCGAGGAACTGCGCCTGCCGCTCATGGCGCAGCACAACGCATCTCGCCTGCAGACGGCCTTCACCGTCTCGATCGAGGCGAAGGATGGCGTGACGACCGGCATCTCGGCGCCCGACCGCGCGCGCACCGTCGCGATCGCCATCGATCCGACCAAGGGCCCGGACGCGATCGTCACGCCCGGCCACGTCTTTCCGCTGATGGCGCGCGACGGCGGCGTGCTGGCGCGCACCGGCCACACCGAGGCCTCGGTCGATATCGCGCGTCTCGCGGGCCTCAACCCGTCGGGCGTGATCTGCGAGATCATGAACGACGACGGCACCATGGCGCGCCGGCCCGAGCTCGTGGCGTTTGCGCAGCTCCACGGCCTCAAGATCGCGACCATCGCCGATCTCATCGCCTATCGCCGCCGTCACGACCGGATCGTCGAGCGCCTCATGGAAGCGCCGTTCTGGAGCGATTTCGGCGGCGAGTGGCGCATGCACATCTACGTCAACAAGGTGGCCTATGCGGAGCACATCGCGCTCGTCAAAGGCGACGTCACGACGGCCGAGCCGGTGCTCGCGCGCATGCACGCGGTGAACGTGCTCGACGATGCCCTCGCCAACAGCAAGAGCGGCCGCGGCCAGCTGCTGCAGCGCTCGATGCAAATGATCGCGGAGGAGGGGCGCGGCGTCGTCGTGATGCTGCGCGAGCCGACCGTGACCGCGCTGTCCGAGCGCGTGCGCGGCTTCATCGAGACCGGCCGGCCGCAGCGCGAATTGCGCGACTATGGCATCGGCGCGCAGATCCTGATCGATCTCGGCGTGCGCGACATGATCCTGCTGACCAACCTGCCGCGGCTCATCGTCGGCCTCGACGGCTATGGCCTGCACGTCGTCGGCAACCGTCCCGTGCCGACGAACGACTGACATGGCCCGCCCGCCGCATATCATGGTCGTCGAGGCGCGCTATTACGCGCACGTCTCGGACGAGCTCGCCAAGGGCGCGCTGGCCGCGCTCGAGGCGGCGCAGACGACCTATCAGCGCGTCGTCGTGCCCGGCGCCTTCGAGATCCCGGCCGCTATCCGCTTCGCCGCGTCGGCATCCGCCAAGGGGACGGGCCCGCGCTTCGACGGCTATGTCGCCTTGGGCTGCGTCATCCGCGGCGAGACCTCGCACTACGAGCATGTCTGCCAGGAATGCGCGCGCGGGCTTCAGGATCTTGCGCTTGGCCACGAGCTCGCGATCGGGTTCGGCGTTCTCACGGTCGAGAACGAGGCGCAGGCGCTGGCCCGCGCCCAGGTCGGCAAACGCGACAAGGGCGGCGAGGCGGCGCGCGCGTGTCTTGCCATGATCGAGTTGAAGCGCACCCTCGGCCTCATCCCGCCATGAGCGACAGCGACGGCACCGCGCCTCGGCAACCCGCCGGCCGGCGCCGCAGCGCCGCGCGTCTCGCCGCCGTCCAGGCGCTCTACCAGATCGAGCTTGCCGGCACGCCGGTCGAAACCGTGATCCCGGAATTCTTGCGCGACGGCATCGATCCCGATCGTCGCGGCGCGTTCGACGAGGCGCTGTTCGCCGACATCGTGCGCGGCGCGACCGCGCGCCAGGCCGAACTCGATGGCGGCATCGGCGCGGCGCTGACGCCGGACTGGCCGCTCGAGCGTCTCGAGAATGTATTGCGCGCGATCCTGCGGGCGGGAGCCTATGAGCTCACGGTGCGCATCGATGTGCCGGTGCCCGTCATCATCAGCGAGTATCTCGATATCGGCCACGCCTTTTTCGCGGGCAAGGAGCCGGGCCTCATCAATGGCGTGCTCGACCGGCTCGCGCGCAACCTCCGGCCGGAGGAATGCGCCGGGGGACGCCGTGACGGCACTGCCTCATCTCGATGAGTTCGCGCGGATCGCGCGCTTCTTCGCGCCGCTCGCGGCGGCAGGCGGGCTCGGCCTCAAGGACGACGTCGCGCTGATCGACGGACCGCCCGGCACGCAATATGTGCTCAAGACCGACGCGATCGTCGAGGGCGTGCATTTCCTTCCCGGCGATCCGCCGATGCAGGTCGCCCAGAAACTGCTCCGCGTCAATTTGTCCGACCTCGCCGCCAAGGGCGCAGCGCCGGTCGGCTACCTGCTCACGACCGCGCTGCCGCCGTCCTGCGACGAGGCGTGGCTCGAACAATTTGCGGCGGGGCTCGCGGCCGATCAGACGACCTACGGCATCTTCCTTCTGGGCGGCGATTCCGTGGCGACGCCGGGTCCGACGACGCTGTCGGTCGCGGCGATCGGGCTCGTGCAGGCGGGACGCGCGGTGCTGCGCAGCGGCGCGCGGGCCGGCGACCGGCTCTATGTCTCAGGAACGCTCGGCGATGCCGCGCTCGGCGTGCTTGCGGCGAAGGGCCAGGACCTCGGCATCGGCGCCGCCGATGCCGCCTTCCTGGTCGACCGGTTCCGCCTGCCCCAGCCGCGGCTTAACCTCGGAGCAAGGCTCGCCGGGATAGCATCGGCGATGATGGATATTTCCGATGGTCTGGTGGCCGATCTGGGCCATCTCTGCGATGCCTCCGGGCTCGCGGGCGTGGTCGAGGCGGGACGCGTGCCGCTTTCCCCGGCGGCGCACGCGGCGCTCGCGCGCGACGGCGCGCGGCTCGCCTCGGTGCTCGGCGGCGGCGACGATTACGAGCTGCTCTTCGCCGCGCCCGCAGGCGCCGCGGCGGCGCTTGCCGCGCTCGCGCGCGAGACCGGCGTGGCGCTGACACCGATCGGCCGCGTCGAGGCCGGCAGCGGCGTGCGCGTCTTCGACAAGGAGGGGCAGGAGATCGTCCTCGCGGTCAAGGGCTATGAGCATTTTTGAGCGCAGCGCCGGCGCGGCGCTCGCTCTCTTCGTTCTCGCGGCCGAACCGGCAGCTTCCGCCGACCGCTCGGCCGTGACCATGCCGGTGCCGGGCCAGCCCTATTTCGTGCAGCTCGCGCCCATGTTCGTGCCGGTCATCGGCAGCACGGACGTATCGCGCCAGGTGAGCATCGCCGTCGCCGTCGAAATCGCCGACGGCGCGCAGGCCAAGGAAGTGGAGCCGAAGCGTCCGGCGCTGGGCGACGCGTTTCTCGGCGACATCTACGGCTATGTGCAGCAGCGCGGCGGCATCGGCGACGCGCGTGGCGAGGTCGCCTTGAAGGAGCTGCTCCGCCACACGGCATCCCGCGTCCTCGACCCGATCGACGTGAAAGAGGTCGAGATCGAAGAGTTCTTCGAGCAGCGGCGCTAGAGGCTTGGCCGGGCCTGTCCGGCCATCCGCGGCGCCGGGCGTGCGGTTGCCTCGATGGCGCGGGTCATCTATGTTGCGCGCGCTGTTCGATCGGGGTCGAATTCCAACTAAAGGCAGGAGCAATGAACATCGCCGCGTGGGTGGTCGTCGCCGCCGGAGTCCTCGCCATTGTCTATGGCATCGTCACGAGCCGTCAGGTGCTCGCGGCCGACGCCGGCACGGCGCGCATGCAGGAAATCTCCGGAGCGGTGCAGGAGGGCGCGCAGGCCTATCTCAACCGGCAGTATCGCACCATCGCGATCGTCGGCGTCGTGATCTTCGTCATTCTCTTCGCCACGCTCGGCTGGCGCTCGGGCGTGGGCTATCTGATCGGCTCGGTGCTGTCCGGCGCCGCGGGATATATCGGCATGAACGTCTCGGTGCGGGCCAACGTGCGCACGGCGCAGGCGGCGCGGGGCGGGCTTGCTGCGGGGCTTGCGCTCGCCTTCCGCTCGGGCGCGGTCACCGGCATGCTGGTCGTCGGCTTGGGCCTCCTCGGCGTGTCGCTCTATTATTTCTTCCTGCGCGCGACGTTGCCGCCCGATAATCCGCGGCCGATCCTCGAGGCGCTCGTCTCGCTCAGTTTCGGCGCATCGCTCATCTCGATCTTCGCGCGCCTGGGCGGCGGCATCTTCACCAAGGGCGCCGATGTCGGCGCCGATCTCGTCGGCAAGGTCGAGGCGGGAATACCCGAGGACGATCCGCGCAACCCCGCCGTGATCGCCGACAATGTCGGCGACAATGTCGGCGACTGCGCCGGCATGGCAGCCGATCTGTTCGAGACCTATGCCGTTACCATTGTCGCGACGATGCTGCTGTCCGCGATCTTCTTCGAGGGCGCGCTCAGGGACACCATGATGATGCTGCCGCTCGTCATTGGCGCCGTGTGCATCGTGGCGTCGGTGATCGGCACGTATTTCGTCCGGCTCGGGCCCAGCGGCAACATCATGGCTGCGCTCTACAAGGGGCTCATCGTCGCGGGCGCGCTTTCGGCGCTGGCGATCGCCGGCGTCATCGATGTCTTCTTCGGGTTCAACGCGCCGCTAGCGGTCGTCGGCGGCGGGACGATGACGGGGACGCAGCTTTTCGGCTGCGCCATCACCGGCCTCGTCGTCACCGGCCTCATCGTGTGGATCACCGAGTATTACACCTCGACCGAATACCGCCCGGTGCGCAGCATCGCCAACAGCTCGCTCACCGGCCACGGCACCAATGTGATCCAGGGCCTCGCCGTGTCGATGGAGTCGACGGCGCTGCCGGTGCTGGTCATCTGCGCCGGCATCATCGTGTCGTTTTTGCTGTGCGGCCTGTTCGGCATCGCCGTCGCGGCGACGACCATGCTGGCCTTGGCCGGCATGATCGTGGCGCTCGACGCCTATGGCCCCGTAACCGACAATGCCGGCGGCATCGCCGAGATGGCGGACCTGCCGCGCGAAGTGCGGCGCATCACGGACGCGCTCGACGCGGTCGGCAACACCACGAAGGCGGTGACCAAGGGCTACGCGATCGGCTCCGCGGGGCTCGCCTCGCTCGTCCTGTTCGCGGCCTATACCGAGGACCTGCACCATTACTTCCCCGACCTCCAGGTGAATTTCACGCTGCAGAACCCGTTCGTGGTGGTCGGGCTCTTGATCGGCGGGCTTCTGCCGTATCTTTTCGGCGCGATGGGCATGACGGCGGTGGGCCGCGCGGCCGGCTCGGTCGTGATCGAGGTCCGGCGTCAGTTCAAGGAAATCCCCGGCATCATGGCGGGAACGGCCAAGCCCGATTACGGCCTCGCCGTCGACATGCTGACGCGCGCCGCGATCAGGGAGATGATCGTCCCCTCGCTCCTGCCGGTGCTGGCGCCGGTCGTGCTTTATTTCGTGGTGCGGGCGATCGCCGGCCCCGCCGCGGGATTCAGCGCGCTGGGCGCGATGCTGCTCGGCACGATCGTGACCGGCATCTTCGTCGCGATCTCGATGACGTCGGGCGGCGGCGCATGGGACAACGCCAAGAAATATATCGAAGAGGGCCACCACGGCGGCAAGGGCTCGGACGCGCACAAGGCCGCGGTGACGGGCGACACGGTCGGCGACCCCTACAAGGACACGGCGGGACCGGCGGTCAATCCGATGATCAAGATCACCAACATCGTGGCGATTCTGCTCCTGGCGATCCTCTACTCCCTCGGACACTGAGGCCGGATGCCGCGCCTATTGGCCGGTTTTTTTCTCGCTGTTGGCGGTGAATTTGCCGAAATTGCCGATGAGCTGTTCCATCAGCGTGAATTCGCGTCCCGGCGCGGGCGTGGCGTTGGGGTTCGGCACCACCGTCTCGGCATCGGCGAGATTGCGCCGGTCGATGCCGCGCACGATCCCGTCTTTGTCGAAATGGATGGCGACGACTTCCTGATCGAGTACCTCGGGCTCGAGCACCGCCACCGGCCGCACCTTCTGGCTGATGTAGTACCAGGTGTCGCCGTCGAACGCCGCGACCGAGGAGGGCGAGCCGAGAAGCTGTGTCACCGTCGCCTTGTCGGTGCTTCCGGGCTTGATCTGCGCGACCTTGTCGGCCTCGGGCAGGTTGCCGTGCTGGTCGGCCGGATTGGTGCAGGCGGCAGCAAGCGCGAGGACGGCTGCGAGCGGCAGGAGGCGCAATGTCCACTTCATGACGGCGCCGACCATGCACCGCAAGGCGCGCGTCTGTCAATCGCACGACAGCCCGCAGGCGGGGAATGGCGCTAGGATTGGGCTTGCTCGCGCGCCGGCGCGGACGGCGCCGGGCGGTCAATGCCGCCTATCGCGCCATTGTCGCGCGCGCCCGCGAGCCGTGGTTTTTTCTCGAATGGGGCGTGCCTGACACGCTCGACGGGCGGTTCGAGGTTTTGGCGCTCCATGCGTTCCTGCTGCTCAACCGGCTCAAATCCGAGCGCGCCGCAACAGCGGAATTCGCGCAGGACCTGTTCGACACGATGTTCGCCGATCTCGACCGCGCCGTACGCGAGATGGGCGCCACCGATATCGGCGTCGGGCGCCACGTCAAGGAGATGGCGCGCGGTTTTTATGGCCGCATCGCCGCCTATGAAGCGGGATTGGCGGGCAGCGACGCGGTGCTGCGCGACGCGCTCGCGCGCAATCTCTTCGGCACCGCACCTCCGAGCGAGGCGCAGCTCGCGATGGCGGCGGAATATCTCCGCGATCAGGCGGCGGCGCTTCGGGCCGCTGACATCCCGCTGCTGCTTGGGGGCGCGGTTCCGTTCGAGCCGCTGCCGGCGGGCCGCTGATCGGGTTCATTCCGCCGCCTCGAGCAACAGGGCGAGCGCGCGCAATACCGTCGCGCGCCGCACGGCAGAGCGGTCACCTGCGAAAACGCGATGCTCGGTCCTGACCTTGTCGCCGCGCCGCGCCAGCCCAAACCAGACGAGGCCGACCGGTTTCCCCGGCGTTGCACCGCCCGGTCCCGCGATCCCGGTCACGGCCACGGTGAGTGCCACGGGCGCGCGGGCAACGGCGCCCTCCGCCATCGCTGCCGCCACCTCGCCGCTCACCGCTCCGTGCGCGGCGATGAGCGATGCCGGCACGCCCAGCATCTCGATCTTGGCTTCGTTCGAGTATGTCACGAAGCCGCGCTCGACCACGTCGGACGAGCCGGCGATCTCGGTCAGCGCGCCGGCGATGAGGCCGCCGGTGCAGGATTCCGCCGTGGCGAGCTTCAGTCCCTGGGCGCGGCAGCGCGCGAGCACGGTCTCGGCGGCGCGGCGCAATTCATCGTCCAAGGATCAGCCCTCCCGCGAGCAGCAATGCCCCGGCATAAAGCGCGGCGAGCGTGTCGTCGAACATGCAGCCGAAGCCGCCGTGGATGCGCCGGTCGGCCCAGCCCACCGGCCACGGTTTCGCGATGTCGAACAGGCGGAACAGCGCGAAGCCTGCCGCGAAGTGCCAGAAATCGAGTGGCGCCGCGGCCAGCGTGAGGAATTGTCCCGCCGCCTCGTCGATGACCACGATCTGCGGATCGTCGCCGAGCCGCCGCGCGACGATCGCGGCAGCCCACCACCCGGCCGCGAACAGCACCGCCGACGCTGCGACGAGCCCCGCCGGTCCCGCCGCGCGCGCAACGAGCCACGCGAACGGCAGCGATGCAAGCGCCCCCCACGTGCCCGGCGCCTTCGGCAGAAGCCCGACCCCGCACAGCGTCGCCACCAGCATCGCCGGATGGGTGTTGGACAGACCGTTGGCTCCGCGTGCCGCCATGGCTCAGAGCGGCAGGCGCAAAGTGGCGGTCGCATAGGCCGCCATGCCTTCGCCGCGCCCGGTGAAGCCCAACCGTTCCGTCGTCGTCGCCTTGACGCTGACGCGGCCGCGCTCGAGGCCGAGAATTTCGGCGATGCGGGCGATCATGGCGTCGCGATGGGGGCCGATGCGCGGCGCCTCGCACACCAGCGTCACATCGACATTGGCGATCGTGCCCCCGGCCGCCGTGACGAGCGATGAGGCGTGCGCCAGGAACCGATGCGAGGCCGCGCCGCGCCAGCGCGGATCGCTCGGCGGGAAATGCATGCCGATATCGCCCGCGCCGAGCGCCCCCAAGATGGCGTCGGTGAGCGCATGGAGCCCGACATCGGCATCGGAATGGCCGACCAGCGCCTGGCCGTGCGGCACGCGCACGCCGCACAGATAAACGTGATCGCCCGGCCCGAACGGATGCACATCGAAGCCCTGCCCGGTGCGGATGTCGGCCTGGCGGCCGCTAAGCGTGCGCTCGGCGCGGCTCAGATCTTCCGCAGTCGTCACCTTGAAATTCTCCTCCGATCCCGCGACGAGGCGCACGCTCATGCCGGCGCGCTCGGCGACCGCGGCATCGTCGGGGAGGTCGCTGCCCTTGGCGGCGCGGTGCGCGGCAAGGATGGCGGCATAGCGAAAACCTTGCGGCGTCTGCGCGCGCCACAATCCGGTGCGGTCGAGCGTCGCGGCGATGCGGCCCTGTTCCGCCCGCTTCACCGTATCCGTGACCGCGAGCGCAGGGATCGCGCCGTCGTCCGTCGCGAGCGCATCGACCACGCGCTCGATGAGGGCGGCGTCGGCGAAGGGTCGCGCCGCGTCGTGAATGAGCACGCTCTCGGGCGCAAGGGCCCCGAGGCTTTCCAGTCCGAGTCGAACCGAATCCTGCCGCGCGAGCCCGCCCTCGACCGGCGGCAGCACCGCGAGCCCGGCAACCGCCGCGTCATAGAGCGCCCGGTCGTCGCCGTGGATGACGACGCGCACGCCGCCGACGCGCCGGTGCGACGCCAGCAATTCGACCGCATGACGCAGCAGCGGCTTGCCGCCGAGCGGGCGATATTGTTTCGGCAAAGGCCCTTCGAGCCGCGTACCGCGCCCGGCCGCGACGACAAGGGCAATGCAGGACGTCATTTCGGCAGGTTAGAACAGGGCGGCCCAGCTTGCCAAGAAATGCTGCATGGGCAACCCTGCGTCCTTCGACTGCGCGCGCTTACACGCGCTTCGCTCAAGGATGAGGGATTTTGTTGATGGCATTAAGACAGTTCCTCATCCTTGAGCGAAGCCCCGGAGCAGAGCGACGGGGCGAAGTCGAAGGACGCACGTTTTAGATGAATCTCTCGATCAATCTCTTCGCGCTTGCGGCGCTCGTGCCGCCGATGGCGGTGCGCTGGCGGCGCAACGATGCGCGCGATCCGCTGTACTACGCGGCGCTCGTGCTCGGCCTAGCCGGGCCGGTGCTGTGGGTGGTGACGCAGCTCGGCGGCACCTGGCGCACCGGCTTCGCCATGTCGCTGTGGATCAGCATCGCCGTCACCATGGCGCTGTTTCTGGCGCTCGCGGCGGCGACGGCGGGCGCGTGGCGGCTGACGCCGCTGCTGGCGCCGCTGCTGCTGGCCCTGGGCGTAATCGGCACGCTCTGGGAGAACGCGCCGGAGCAGCCGGTGCCGGCTGCAGTGCCGGCCGGATGGCTCGATGCGCATATCGTCAGCGCGGTCGTGACCTACGGGCTCCTCACGATTGCCGCGGTCGCGGGCGCGGCGGTCTTCCTGCAGGAGCGCGCCCTGAAGCGGAAGCACACCACGGCGCTCACCCGGCTTCTGCCGCCCATGGCCGAGAGCGAGGCGCTCGAAGTCGCGCTCCTCGGCGCCGCCGAAATCGTCCTCGCCCTTGGCGTCGCGACCGGCATGGCGGCCGAGCATTTTCTGCGCGGCGCCCTGCTGCCGTTCGACCACAAGACGGTCCTGTCGCTCGCCGCCTTCGCCGTCATCGGTGCATTGCTGATCGCGCGGCGGACCATGGGCATTCGCGGGCGCCGCGTGGCGCGCCTTGCCCTTTTGGCCTATCTGCTGCTGACCTTGGCCTATCCGGGGGTCAAGTTCGTCACCGACGTGCTGATGGCCTGAAGGAAAATATGTTGCATCGCAGCAATTCCTATGCTATGCCCAATTTCTAGGCATAATTACGTGCTGCATAATTTATGAGCATCCGCATCGGCCCGGTCGAGCTCGAAGCTCCCGTCTTCCTGGCGCCCATGTCGGGGGTGACCGACCTGCCGTTCCGCCGCATCGTCAAACGGCACGGCGCGGGCCTTGTCGTGTCCGAGATGATCGCCAGCGAGGCGATGATCCGCGAGACGCGGCAATCGATGCAGATGGCCGCCAACGATCCCGAAGAATTTCCGATGGCGGTGCAGCTCGCCGGCTGCGAGCCGAAGAGCGTCGCCGAGGCGGCGCGGCTCAATGCCGACCGAGGCGCTGCCATCATCGACATCAATTTCGGCTGCCCGGCGAAGAAGGTCGTGAACGGCTATGCCGGCTCGGCGCTGATGCGGGACGAGAGGCATGCCGCCCGCATCCTCAGCGAGACGGTGCGCGCCGTCGATTTGCCGGTGACATTGAAGATGCGCACGGGCTGGGACGAGCGCAACCGCAACGCGCCGCTCCTTGCGCGCATCGCCGAAGAGTGCGGCATCCGCATGGTGACCGTGCATGGCCGCACGCGCTGCCAGTTCTACGACGGCCACGCCGACTGGGACTTCATTCGCGAGATCAAGGAAGCGGTTTCGATCCCGGTGATCGCCAACGGCGATATCGAGACGATCGAGGACGCGCAGGAAGCGCTGACGCGCTCGGGTGCCGACGGCGTCATGATCGGCCGCGGCGCCTATGGACGGCCGTGGTTCATCGCCCAGGTGATCCATTTCCTGCGCACCGGCGAGCGCCAGCCCGACCCGCCGCTCGGCGTGCAGCTTGCGATCGTGCTCGAGCATTATGACGCGTTGCTCGCCCATTACGGCGTCTCGATCGGCAGCCGCATCGCGCGGAAGCACATCGGCTGGTACTCGAAGGGGCTTCCGGGCTCGGCCGAGTTCCGCGCCGCCGTCAATCGCTGCGAGGACCCCGCCGCGGTGCACGCGCTGATCCGGCGCTTCTACGAGCCCCTGGCGGAAGCCGCATGACCGGCGCCATCGGCCGCACCCACAGACGCCTGCCGCCGAGCGCCGGGGTCGAGCCCTATGCCATCCTCGCCGCGCTGCCCGCGCCCGTTCTGGTCGTCGACGAGAGCGACCGCATGGACTACGTCAACGCGGCGGCCGAGCAGTTCTTCGAAACGAGCGCCGTCACGCTCACGCAATGCTCGCTCGGCGATTTCCTGCCGCACGACAGCCCGGTCTTCGCGCTCATCGAATCGGTGCGCCATTCGGGGCACAGCGTCTCGGAATACGGCGTGACGCTCGATACGCCGCAAGCTCAGCTCGCGTGTCGTGACGATCCATGGCGGCGCCCCTTGCCGAGGACCGGCAGCATGTCGTCGTGAGCCTGCAGGAGCGCTCGATCGCCGACAAGATCGACCGCCAGCTCACGCACCGCAACGCCGCGCGCTCGGTCACGGCGATGGCGGCAATGCTCGCGCACGAGGTCAAGAATCCGCTCTCCGGCATCCGGGGTGCGGCGCAGCTCCTCGAGGAGACGGCCAGCACCGCCGACCGCGAATTGACGCGGCTCATCTGCGACGAGACCGACCGCATCTGCGCCCTCGTCGATCGCATGGACGTGTTCTCGGACCGGCGCCCGATCGAGCGCGAGCCGGTCAACATCCACGAGGTGCTGGAGCGCGTGCGCAAGCTCGCCGTCTCGGGCTTTGCGCGCCACGTCCGCTTCATCGAGGACTACGATCCCTCGCTGCCGCCGGTCGACGGCAACCGCGATCTTCTGATCCAGGTGTTCCTCAATCTCGTCAAGAACGCGGCCGAGGCGGTGCCCGAGCAGGGCGGCGAGATCGCGATCGCCACGGCCTACCGCCACGGCATCCGCCTCGCGGTCGCCGGCAACGAGAGCCGCGTCCAACTGCCGCTCGTCGTCACGCTCACCGACAACGGCGAAGGCATCCCCGAGGATCTGCAGCGGCATCTCTTCGATCCCTTCGTCACGACCAAGCGCGACGGCTCGGGCCTCGGCCTCGCGCTCGTCGCCAAGGTGGTGAGCGATCACGGCGGGGTCATCGAGTTCGAAAGCCAGCCGCGCCGCACCATGTTCCGCGTGTTCCTGCCGACGGCGCTGCACGCGGGAGGCGAGCCATGACCGGTTCGAGCATTCTCATCGCCGACGACGACCGCGCGATCAGGACCGTGCTGAGCCAGGCCCTGGGCCGCCTCGGCCACGAGGTGCGCACCACCGGCAACGCCGCGACATTGTGGCGCTGGGTGTCGGACGGCGAGGGCGACCTCGTCATCACCGATGTCGTCATGCCGGACGAGAACGGGCTCGACCTCGTGCCGCGCATCAAGAAGCTCAGGCCAGAGCTGCGCATCATCGTGATGAGCGCGCAGAACACCCTCCTGACGGCGGTCAAGGCGACCGAGCGCGGCGCGTTCGAATACCTGCCGAAGCCGTTCGACCTGCGCGAGCTGGTCAGCGTCGTGCAGCGCGCGCTGACGGCGTCCCATGCCGGGCCGTCGGCGCCGGCGCCCAACGGCGAGGACGAGGAGAGCCTGCCGCTCATCGGGCGCTCGCCGGCGATGCAGGAAATCTATCGCGTGCTCGCGCGCCTCATGGGCACCGATCTCACCGTGATGATCTCGGGCGAGAGCGGCACCGGCAAGGAACTGGTGGCGCGCGCGCTGCACGATTACGGCAAGCGCCGCAGCGGTCCGTTCGTTGCCATCAACATGGCGGCGATCCCGCGCGAGCTCATCGAGAGCGAGCTGTTCGGGCACGAGAAGGGCTCGTTTACCGGCGCGGTTGCGCGCGGCATCGGCCGCTTCGAGCAGGCGCAGGGCGGCACGCTGTTCCTCGACGAGATCGGCGACATGCCGCCCGAAGCGCAGACCCGGCTCCTGCGCGTGCTGCAGCAGGGCGAATATACCAGCGTCGGCGGCCGCACGCCGATGCGCGCCGACGTGCGCATCGTTGCCGCGACGCACCGCGATCTGCGGCAGCTCATCCGCCAGGGACTGTTCCGCGAGGATCTGTTCTATCGCCTCAACGTCGTGCCGATCCGGCTGCCGCCGCTCAGGGAGCGCAGCGAGGATATTCCGGCGCTCGTGCGGCATTTCTTCACCCTTGCCGCGAGCGAGGGACTGCCGCTCAAGTCGGTCGACAATCCGGCGATGGAGCGGCTCAGGGCCTATCGCTGGCCCGGCAACGTGCGCGAACTTGAAAATCTCGTGCGGCGCCTTGCCGCGCTCTATTCCCAGGAGGTGATCGGACTCGACGCGATCGAGGCCGAGCTGGCCGAGCCGGCGCTGCCCGAGCGCGCCGACGAGCCGTCGGACGGGGAGGGGCTTGCCGGCGCCGCCGAGCGGCATCTGCGCGAGTATTTCGCAGCGCACAAGGGCGGATTGCCGCCGGCCGGGCTTTACGGCCGCGTGCTGCGCGAGATCGAGCGTCCGCTCATCCAGCTCACGCTGGGCGCGACGCGCGGCAACCAGCTCCGCGCGGCCCAGCTTCTCGGTCTCAACCGCAACACGCTGCGCAAGAAGATTCGCGAATTGGACATCGAGGTCGGGCGCGGCATAAAATAATCGCGGGCGCAGGGCGAATCGATTTCACAAATAATCCGATGAGCGTCAGGGGCGAGTTCGTTGTCTGGGCAAGCCGAATCCGTCTCGGCCGGAAGCTCGCGCTCGCGCTCGCCGTGGCGGCGGCGCTGTCGGCGGCAGCGACCTGGGCGGCATTGAAGGGCCTGCCGCCGTTCGATACGCGCCCGCATCTCGACGCGCTCTACCTCCTGCTGAACCTCGTTCTCGTCCTGCCGCTCTTCGCGATCGTCGCGTGGCGGCTGGTGCAGGTCTGGACCGAGCGGCGGCGCGGCCTTGCCGGCTCGCAGCTGCACGTGCGCTTCGTCCTGGTGTTCAGCCTGCTCGCGGTCATTCCGACGATCATCGTCGCGGTCTTTTCGTACCTGCTGTTCACCTTCGGCGTGCAGGCGTGGTTCAGCGAGCGGGTGCGCACGTCGCTTTCGGAATCGCTCGCCGTCGCCGAAGCCTATCTGCACGAGCACCAGCAGGCGATCCGCGCCGACGTCACCAGCATGGCGAGCGATCTCGACCGCGACGCCGGCTTCCTCAGCATCGATCCCGCGCGCCTCAATCAGATCGTCGCGGCGCAAGCCGAGCTGCGCTCGCTGAACGAGGCATTGGTGTTCGACGGCCAGGGCCGCATCCTGGCGCGCACCGGATTGAGCTTTACGCTCGAGCTGCAGCCGGTGCCCGACTGGGCATTGCAGCAGGCGCGCGCCGGCGACGTAGCGATCCTCACCAGCAACAGCGACGACCGCGTCCGCGCGCTGATCCGCCTCACCGGCTTCAACAACGCCTTCCTCTATGTCGGCCGCTTCGTCGATCCGGTCGTGCTCGGCCGCATCGAGCGCACACAGAAGGCCGTGGCGCAGTACGAGCAGCTCGAGGGCGAGCGCTCGGAATATCAGATCGCGTTCTCGATGCTGTTCTTCGGCGTCGGCGTGCTGCTGCTCACGGGCGCGGTGTGGATGGGGTTGAGCTTCGCCTCGCGCATGGCGCGGCCGATAAGCTGGCTCGTGGCGGCGGCCGAGCGCGTACGCGGCGGCGACCTTTCGGCGCGCGTGCCGGTCGGCGCGCACGACGAGGAGTTCAGCACCCTCTCGCGCGCCTTCAACCGCATGACGCATCAGCTGCAATCGCAGCAGAGCGAGCTCATCGAAGCGAACCGCCAGCTCGATCAGCGCCGCCGCTTCACCGAGGCGGTGCTATCCGGCGTCTCCGCCGGCGTCGTCGGACTCGACCACGAAGGCCGCATCAATTTGCCGAACCGGTCCGCCTCGGTGCTGCTCGCGGCCGATCTCGACCAGCATTTGGGCGAGCCCTTTGCCGACATCGTGCCCGAGGCCGCCGATCTTCTCGCGGAAGCCGCGCGGCGGCCCGACCGTCTGGCGCAGGCGCAGCTCCAGATCGGCCGCGACGGCAAGACCCTGATGCTGCTCCTGCGCATCGCGGCCGAGCGCGGCGACGGCGAAGTGGTGAAGGGCTACGTCGTCACGTTCGACGATGTGACCGAGCTGCTGTCGGCGCAGCGCAAGGCGGCGTGGGCCGATGTCGCGCGCCGCATCGCGCACGAGATCAAGAACCCGCTGACCCCGATCCAGCTCTCGGCCGAGCGCCTCAAGCGCAAATACCTGAAAGAGATCGACAACGATCCCGAGACCTTCGCCATTTGCACCGACACGATCATCCGCCATGTCGGCGACATCGGCCGCATGGTGGACGAGTTCTCGTCGTTCGCGCGCATGCCGGCGCCGGTGATCCGTCCGGTCGATCTCGGCGAATTGCTGCGCCAGACGGCTTTCCTGCAACGCACGACGACGCCCGACATATCCGTCGAGCTGGCGCTGCCGGCGGCGCCGCTGCGCGTGCCGTGCGATTCGCGCCAGGTCAGCCAGGCGCTCGTCAACATCCTCAAGAACGCCGCCGAATCGATCCAGTCGCGCGACCCCGATGCGCCGCCCGGGCGCATCCGCATCGCGGCGCGCGCCGAGGGCCGCGACGCGGTCGTGGCGATCGAGGACAACGGCCGGGGCCTGCCGCAGGAAGGGCGCGAGCGCCTCACCGAGCCTTACGTCACGACGCGCGCCAAGGGCACGGGACTGGGGCTCGCGATCGTGAAAAAGATCATGGAAGACCATCGTGGCGAACTCGTGCTCGAGGACGCGGCCGGCGGCGGCGCGCGCGTGAGCCTCGTCTTCCACGACATCGAGGCGCTGCCTCCCGCGCAGCCCGAGCCGGCGGAAGCGGCCAGCTATGGCGCATGAAATTCTCGTCATAGACGACGAGGCCGACATCAGGATGCTGATGTCCGGCATCCTCAACGACGAGGGCTACGAGACGCGCGAGGCAGGGACGAGCGCCGAGGCGCTGGCGGCGATGCGCTCGCGTCAGCCGACCCTCGTCATCCTCGACATCTGGCTCCAGGGCAGCGAGCTCGACGGGCTCGAGATCCTGAAGATCATCCGGCGCGAGCTGCCGAGCCTACCGGTCGTGATGATCAGCGGCCACGGCAACATCGAGACCGCCGTCGCCGCCATCAAGATCGGCGCCTACGACTTCATCGAGAAGCCGTTCAAGGCCGACCGGCTGCTCCTCGTCGTCGAGCGCGCGATCGAGGCCTCGCGCCTGCGGCGGGAGAACGAGGAGCTGCGTCTCAAGGCCGGCGGCGACGAGGATTTGATCGGCGCCTCGCACGCCATCAGTCAGCTGCGCACCCAGATCGACCGCGTGGCGCCCACCGGAAGCCGCGTCCTCGTCACCGGCGCGCCGGGCGTCGGCAAGGAGGTCGCGGCGCGGCTCGTCCATCAGCGCTCGCGCCGCGCCAAGGGGCCGTTCGTGGTGCTGAGCTGCGCGACGATGCGGCCCGACCGGCTCGAGCTCGAGCTGTTCGGCGCCGAGGCCGGCACCGATCCGCTCGACAGCCCGCGCAAGGTCGGCACGTTCGAGCAGGCGCACGGCGGCACCCTCTTCCTCGACGAGGTCGCCGACATGCCGCTCGAGACGCAAGGCAAGATCGTGCGCGCGCTGCAGGAGCAGACCTTCGAGCGCGTCGGCGGCAGCCGGGTGAAGGTCGATGTGCGCGTCATCGCCGCGACGAACCGCGACCTGGCGCGCGAGATCGCCGCCGGGCGCTTCCGCGAGGATCTCTACTACCGCCTCGCCGTCGTGCCCCTCCACGTGCCGCGTCTCAAGGAGCGCGTCGAGGACATTCCGGCGCTGGCGCGGCATTTCATGGCGCGAAGCGCCGAAGCCGCGCGCCTTTCGCAGCGCGATCTCGGCGAGGACGCGCTCGCCGCCCTTCAGGCCTATGAGTGGCCCGGCAACGTGCGCCAGCTGCGCAACGTCGATCGACTGGACGCTCATCATGACGCCCGGCGACGCCAAGGAAATGATCCGCGCCGACATGCTGCCGGCCGAGATCGGCGCGATCGCCCCTGCGGTCGTGAAATGGGACCGCGGCGGCGAGCTCATGGCGCTGCCGCTCAGGGACGCGCGCGAAATGTTCGAGCGCGAATATCTCCTCGCGCAGATCACGCGCTTCGGCGGCAACATCTCGCGCACCGCGGCGTTCGTCGGCATGGAACGCTCGGCGCTCCACCGCAAGCTCAAATCCTTGGGCCTCTTCAACGGCAACGGCGAACGCCAGCCCAAGCTCGACGCGTGAGGGGAGCGAAGGTGTCCCGCATTGCCTACGTCAACGGCCGCTATCTCCCGCACCGGAGTGCGCACGTCCATATCGAAGACCGGGGCTTTCAGTTCGCCGATGCGGTCTATGAGGTCGTGGCGGTGAAGGACGGCGTGTTCGTCGATGCCGAGCTTCATCTCGCGCGGCTGCACCGCTCGCTCGCGGCGCTCGCGATAGCGGCGCCGATGAGCGACCGGGCGCTCGCATGCGTGCTGCGCGAGGTGATCCGCCGCAATGGCGTGGGCGAGGGCATCGTCTATCTCCAGATCTCGCGCGGCTCGGCCCCGCGCGACTTCGCCTTTCCCAAATCGGCGCGGCCGACGCTGGTCGTGACCGCACGGCGCCGCGGGCTCGCCGACCCCCGCCTTTTGGAAACCGGAGTTGGCGTCATCGCCATTCCAGACATACGCTGGGCGCGGCCCGACATCAAATCCGTTTCGCTCCTGCCGAACGTGCTCGGCAAGGAGGAGGCAAAGCAGAAGGGCGCCTACGAGGCGTGGCAGCTCGACCGCGACGGCAACGTAACGGAGGGCACGTCGAGCAATGCCTGGATCGTGACGTCCTCGGGCGAGGTGGTGACGCGCCAGGCCGATCATTCGATCCTGAACGGCGTGACGCGCCAGGGCGTGCTGCGCCTCATCGCGCGTGAAGGTGTGCCCTTGGCCGAGCGGCCGTTCAGCCTCGCCGAGGCCAAGGCCGCGCCCGAGGCGTTTCTGACGAGCGCCAGCAATTTTCTCATTCCCGTGGTGCGGATCGACGGCGCCGCCATAGGCCCCGGCAAGCCGGGGCCGGTGACGCGCCGGCTGGCCGCATCATATGCGCGCTATGCGGCCGCGGGCGGCCAGGACCGATGAGCGCGCCCAAAGCCCTCATCTTCGATTGGGACAACACGCTCGTCGAAAGCTGGGACGCGATCCATCACGCGCTCGTCGTGACGTTCGAGGCGATGGGCCACGAGCCCTGGTCGCTCGACGAGACAAAGGCGCGCGTCCGCCGCAGCCTGCGCGACGCCTTTCCGGCGCTCTTCGGCAACCGCTGGGAGGAAGCGCGCAAGCTCTATCTCGACACTTTCACCGCGACCCACCTCGAGCGCATCGCGCCGGTCGCGGGTGCCGCGGAGCTTCTGGGCGAGCTTCAGGGGCGCGGCCATTACCTCGCCGTCGTCAGCAACAAGACCGGGCCGGTGCTGCGGCGCGAGGCGGCTCATCTCGGCTGGACCCGTTTCTTCGCGCAGCTCGTCGGCGCAGGCGACGCGCCGGCCGACAAGCCGGATGCGGCGCCGATTCGCATGGCGCTCGAAGGGACTGGCCTTACGCCTTCGGGCGCCTGGTATATCGGCGACACCGCGCTCGACATGGAATGTGCCGCCAATGCCGGCTGCCTCGGCGTGCTCCTGGGCCCGCTCGACCGGGCCGACGCGGACTTCGCGCGGTTTCCGCCCGCGCTGCAGTTTTCCGCCTGCGCCGCGTTCGCGCGCCACCTAAAGGGCTTGTGATTTCCCTTTCCGTCCCAATTTTGGTATCTATTCCGGTGAGCGCGTGACGGTTTTGCTCCTCCCGTTGAGCCAGTCGTGTGGATTTCTCTTGTGCAGATATGAACTCGGTTTCAATGGGTTATGGGATATTGCTCGTCTATTTTGTTAGAAGGATCGGCGGCGAGCGGACTGTCGCGAAAGGCTCCGACCGACAAGAACTCTGAAAAAAGGGGTCTCCCCATGTCGTCGGAAAAATCACAAAATGTGCAGGACGTGTTCCTGAACCACGTCCGCAAGAACAAGACGCCGGTCACGGTGTTTCTCGTGAACGGGGTCAAGCTCCAAGGCATCATCACCTGGTTCGATAATTTCTGCGTGCTGCTGCGGCGCGACGCGCATTCGCAACTCGTCTACAAGCACGCGATCTCGACCGTCATGCCGGCGACGCCGATCCAGCTCTTCGAAGCGAAAGACGCCGACGAAGCCTGATCGGATGGAGGGGCGGCAGCGCGAAGCCAACGGCCCGGTCGGGCGCTCTTTGGTGGTGCACCCGGTGCTGCGTCTCGCGTCGGGCGCGCGCAAGGAGGCCGAGCGTTCGCCCGAGGCGCGGCTGGCCGAGGCGGTCGGTCTTGCCCGCGCGATCGCGCTCGACATCGCCGCGGCCGAGATCGTCAACCTCAAGAGCGCGCGGCCCGCGACCCTCTTCGGCAGCGGCACGGTCGAGAAGCTCGGCAAGTCGATCGAAGAGCTGGGCGTCACGGTCGCGATCGTCGATGCGACGGTCACGCCGGTGCAGCAGCGCAATCTCGAGCGCGCGTGGAAATGCAAGGTGATCGACCGCACCGGCCTCATCCTCGAGATCTTCGGCGCGCGCGCCCGCACGCACGAGGGCAGGCTCCAGGTCGAGCTTGCCGCGCTCTCGTATCAGCGCTCGCGCCTCGTCCGCTCCTGGACCCATTTGGAGCGGCAGCGCGGCGGCTTCGGTTTTCTCGGCGGCCCGGGCGAGAGCCAGCTCGAGATGGACCGCCGCCTCATCACCGACCGCATCGCCATGCTGAAGCGCGAGCTCGAGACCGTGCGCCGCACGCGCTCGCTCCACCGCGACGCAAGGAAGCGCGTGCCTTATCCCGTGGTGGCGCTGGTCGGCTACACCAATGCCGGGAAATCGACCCTCTTCAACCGCCTGACGCAGGCCGAGGTCGCGTCGGCGAGCCGGCTCTTCGAGACGCTCGACCCGACCATGCGGCGGCTCGCGCTGCCGTCGGGCCGCAGCGCCATATTGTCGGACACGGTGGGCTTCATCTCCGACCTGCCGACCCATCTCGTCGCCGCATTCCGCGCCACGCTCGAGGAAGTGACCGAAGCCGACCTCATCGTCCATGTGCGCGACGTGCATCATCCCGACACCGAGGCGCAGCGCGACGACGTGCATGCCGTGCTGACCGATCTCGGCCTCGGCGAGACGGTCGAGCGCGGCCTGATCGAGGCGCTCAACAAGATCGATCTCATGTCGCCGGAGCAGCGCGCCGCACTCAGGAACCAGGCGCGGCGCAACCGCGACACGGTGCCGGTCTCGGCCGCGACGGGCGAGGGGTGCGAGGAGCTGGTCGCGCTGTTCGACGAGCGGCTCGATGGCGGCCGGCGCGCGGTGCGGCTCGCGGTGCCGCTCACGGACGGCGCGGCGCTCGCCTGGCTCTACAGCCACGGCGAAATCGTGGGCCGTGCCGACGACGAGAGCGAGGCGCATCTCGAAGTGCGCCTCAGCCAGGCCGATCTCGCCCGCTTTCGCCGCCGCGCCGGGTAACCGCCCTCTCCGCGGGTACTTCCATCGGAATTGTCATTGCGAGGAGCGAGAGCGACGAAGCAATCCCCTTCCGGCTGGGGATTGCTTCGCTTCGCTCGCAATGACACCCGAGGGCAGGCCCCCTGTCCTTGGATTGCGCAGCACCGGGAACTGCCAGCTGATCCACAGGCGCCGCCCGCCCGGCTCGCCGTCCGGCATGCGCTTCAAGTAAGGGCCGAGCAGGCTGCCGCAGGTCGCGAACACTTCCTCGACCGTGTCGAGACCGATGCTGCCGACGAGATGAACCGGTGTCGTCATGCGCGCCTCCCGCCGTGGCACCAGTATACGTTGCGCCGCGCCGGTCGCTCGCATACCTTCGGCCCGGCATGAACAGGCTGCTTTCCGGCGCGCTCGCGGCGCTCCTCGCATCCTGCGCTTCGCAAGGGGCGCGCACCGACGAGTTCAGCGACCACGTCACGATCGACAGCGCGCACGGCTATGACGGCTCGCTCCTCGGGCCGAAATACGAGTGGGAATTGCAGAGCATGGTCGGCAAGGAAGCGCCGCACGCGGTCGGCCACCGGCTCGTCGTGTGGATTTTTGTGCCGCGCCCGCTGAAGCAGCTGACCAGGGGCATGGACCTGGAGAACATTCGCTATCGCTTCGCCGCGGACGATACCGCAGCGCAGCTTCCCGTCGTGCCGATCGCCGATGCCAAATGCGGCCCCGGCGACCGGAATTGCACGGTGACGCGCCAAATGCTGGCGGTGCCGGTCGCGGATGCGGCGCTGCGTGCGCACGTGCTCAAGGGATACCGCGTCAAGGTGACGCCGAACGACGGCGACCCCGTCATCCTGAGCCTTGCGCCAAATCTCCTGGCGCAGCAGCTCACCGCGGTCGACAACCTCGTGCAGGGCGCGAGCGAGACGCCGCGCGCGGCGGGCGCGCCGCATCTCGGCATCACGGTGATCGCCGCAACGGCGACGCCCTTTGCCGATCCGCCGCAAGGCGTCATCGTGGTTGCCACGGCGCCGTCCTCGCCCGCTTCAGCGGCCGGGATCGAGCCCGGCGACGTGCTGCACGCGATCGGAGCCGAGCCGGTGCGCGCCTCCGCCGATCTCGCGCGCATCATGGCGGGGATCGCACCCGGCAGCACGGTGAGCCTGGCGCTCGACCGCGGCGGCAAGCGCTTCGCCGCGACGGTACAGTTTTGAGCAGGATGAGGTAAGCGATGAAGCTGGCGTTTCTGGGGCTTGGCGTCATGGGTTCTCCGATGGCGGGCCACCTTGCCAAGGCCGGCCACGACGTCACCGTCTATAACCGCACCGCCGCCAAGGCCGAGAGCTGGGTCACGGAGCATGGCGGCGCCCGAGCATCGAGCCCGGCCGAGGCCGCGCGCGACGCGGCGATCGTGCTCATGTGCGTCGGCAACGATGCCGACGTGCGCGCGGTTGCGACCGGGCCCGAAGGCGCGCTTGCCGGCATGAAGCGCGGCGCCGTTCTGGTCGATCACACGACCGCATCCGCCGAGCTTGCGCGCGAGCTCGAAGGCGAGGCGAAGGGCAGGGGCCTCGGATTTTTGGACGCGCCCGTGTCGGGCGGGCAGGCGGGCGCCGTCAATGGCCGCCTCACAATCATGGCCGGCGGCGCAGAGGCGTCGTTCCGCGTGGCCGAGCCGGTCATGCGTCACTACGGCCACGCCGTGACGCTGATGGGACCGGCCGGGTCGGGGCCAGCTCACCAAGATGGTGAACCAGATCATCATCGCCGGGACCGTGCAGGGGATATCCGAAGGCCTCAATTTCGCGCAGCGCGCCGGGCTCGACGGCAAGAAGGTGGCGGAGGTGATCGGCAAGGGCGCGGCGCAGTCGTGGCAGCTCGACAATCGCGCCGCCACCATGATCGAGGGCAAGTTCGAGTTCGGCTTCGCCGTCAACTGGATGCGGAAGGATCTTGGCATCTGCCTCGCCGAGGCGCGGCGCAACAAGGCGGCGCTTCCGGTGGCCGCCCTGGTCGATCAGTTCTATCAGCTCGTCCAAGAACGCGGCGGCGGCCGCTGGGACACGTCGAGCCTCATTCACCTTCTGGCGAAGCCGTAGCGCCTTTCTCATCCTCCTTCGCGCGCTGCCACTCGGCCTCCATCTCGGCGAGCGAGGCGCCCGATATGCCGCGCGCGGCAAGGGCTTGCTCGATGGCGCGGAAGCGGCGCTCGAATTTTCGGGACGACCGGCGCAGCGCCTGTTCGGGATCGGTGTCGAGCCGGCGCGCGAGGTTGACGACGGCGAACAGCAGGTCGCCGAGCTCGTCCTCGATCCGGTCGGGCGAGCCGCCCGCCATGGCCTCGCGCAGCTCGGCGATCTCCTCGGCGATCTTGTCGAAAATCGGCGCCGCATCGGGCCAGTCGAACCCGACGCGCGCCGCGCGGCGCTGCAATTTCACGGCGCGGGTGAGCGCGGGGAGCGCCAATCCGACCCCGTCGAGCGCGCTCGGCGGCCAGCCGGAAGCATCCGCTTTCGCGCGGCGCTCGTCGGCTTTCTGGGCCTCCCAGGCGACCGTCTGGGCTGCGGCGTTCTCGACCGAGGCCGTGCCGAACACATGCGGGTGGCGCTTCACCATCTTGTCCGAGATGGCGCGCGCCACGCCGGCGAAGTCGAAGCTTCCGGCTTCCTCGGCCATGCGGGCGTGGAACACGACCTGAAGCAGAAGGTCGCCCAACTCCTCGCGCAGCGCCTCGGCGTCGCCGGTCTCTGCGGCTTCCGCGACCTCGTAGGCTTCCTCGATCGTGTAAGGCGCGATCGTCGCAAAGTTCTGCGCCACGTCCCACGGGCATCCGGCTGCGCGGTCCCGGAGCTGCGCCATGATGGCGAGGAGGCGGTCGATTTGGGTTCGTTCGGTCATCTGGCCCGCGGCTCCGAATATCGCATAATGTATAGCTAGGGGAATTCGCCGGTTAATTTGTTCGACGTGCGTTCTACTGTAGCGTTGCTGGCGCGCTGCGGGCCATCGGCGCGCCTCCCGGTCCGATCTAGTCTCGAAAGACTTCCACGATGGATCGTAGGCGAGCGCTGCGCCTGCCACAATTCCTAGTGATCCGCTCGCGGCCATGATCTTACCCTCCGGTTTTACTCTGTCGAATTTGCTTGACGCTTGACTCTAGGGACGGGGCGCGCGAGTAATCCCTTGCGCTCACCTGACGCTCGCAAGTCACGCCATAAGTATTCGGTTTCGTTTGCCGTTCCCTTCGCGATGTGAGTCTGCTTGTCGCGCGGCATCTAAGCCGCGTCCTTCACCGGGGCGCGCGGGCCGGGACAACCCTCGGGAACCCGGCCCCGCATCGGTGACGAGCTTCGCCCGTCGCGGCTCTTGGCAGGGTCACGCGGCGGGACTTCGCGGAGGGGAGGGGAGCCGGTGCAAATCTGCTCCCCCTCCATGAAGCCCAAGACCCTGCCCCGGCGCGGAGCGCGCCGGGCAACCCCGGTGGAGTGGAGCAATGGCTAACAACGGGAAACTTGTGCCTCATGAGAAGGGCTTTCGCGGCGTCATCGCCACGTTGGAGTTCAAGGCCGACGTGGTTCTCTCGCTCAACCCGCGCTTCGACAGTCAGGACCGCAATTCGCCGCGCTACATCATCGAGGCGCGCGGCCGTCATGGTGATTTCGTCGAGATCGGCGCGGCGTGGGAAAAGGTGATCGAGCGTGGCGACCACGCGGGCGAGAAATTCCTTTCCATCACGATCGACGATCCGTCGTTGCTGTCGCAGATGAACCTCGCGGCGTTTTTGCGCGACGGTGGCGCCTACGACGTGGCATGGAGCCGACCGCGCGTCGATCCTTCGACGTTCAAGCCTGACGCGGGGAGGGTGCGGGCATGACGCTCGCCCCCAACTTCGAGACGCTGACGACGGGACCGGCGCGACAGCGCAAGCACCGTCGCAAGGCGAAGCGTGCCGCACTCCACCCGTTGCTCAAAGGGGTGGCGAAGCGGCAGCGCGAAATCGCCAAGCTCCTGGCGGCAGCGCGCATGATCGGCGTTGACGTGGCGCCCGTCATGCCGAAGCCGTCGAACATGGCGCGCGTCGAACGGGCGATGCGCGATCCGAAACGGCGCGACGAATACTATCGCGCCATCGGCGATGCGTTCTTTGGCGGTCCTGACGTCCTTGATGGCGATGGTCAATCCGTCGCCGAGTGATCTAGCGGAAGCGGCGCGTCTCGAAGATGAGGCGCGCCGCTTTACCGCTGACGCCATCTTTTTCCACAACGGGCACGGCGAGCGCATCAAGGACGCGACGCACCGACACGAGCTGATCAAGTATTTCGACGGCCTTGCCCGGCGCTGCGCGCGGAAGGCCGAGAAGCTGCGAGGCCTCGCGTGATCCGCGAAGCGTTCCTCAGAGGGTTCCGTGTGTTGAGGCTAATCGTAGAGCGTGAGCCGTGAAGCCCCGATCCCCCCAATCCCTTGACAAGATCGGCAACAGATTTTCACCGGCTTGGCAAACCGGCAGGGCCAGGGCGATCCGCTGCCGCTACCAAGCGGCGCGGATCATGCCCGACGAAGCGGTATGCAAATGCGGGCGCCGCGTGCTGTCTCCGGTGATCGGCATCACGATGAAAGAGGGCCGCGCAGCCTATCGCGGCGTGCAGACGTGCGGCTCTGTCTGGATGTGCCCGGTGTGCGCCGGATACGTCGCCGAAGGTCGCCGCCGTGAGGTGCGCGAAATTGCCGACGCTCATTGCCGGCGTGTCATCGAGCCGACGAGGCGTGATCCTGATTTTGTCGGACCCCTTCGCGGCGAGCGCGGGGGTGTCATCTTCATGGCGGCGTTCACTTTGGCGCATCATCGCTTTCAGACGGCGGCCGAGCTTCGCCGGGCCGTGTCATCGTGTTGGTCGAAGGTGATCGGCGGCAAGGCGTGGATGCTTTCGGCGGCGCGCTCGCGCTGCGCGGGATGGGTGCGCGCGCTCGAAGTGACACACGGCAAGCACGGCTGGCACCCTCATATCCATGCCGCGTTTTTTCTCGACGACGAAGCGGACGCGGCTTCGTTCGGCATCTGGCTTTTCGAGCGATGGGCGCGCGCTGTCGAACGCGCCGGATACGGCGAATGCTCGCCGCTAGCGTGGTCATGGCAGCGCGCGGCGCACCATGACGCGGTGACGGATTACGTCGTCAAAGGGAATTTCGATAGCGAATTGACGCGCGGTCACATGAAGCTCGCGCGTGGCGGACGCTCCCCGTTTCAGCTTTTAGTGGATGCGGCTGAGGGCGATCGGCAGGCGGCGGTGCTGTTCCGCGAGTTTGCTAAGGCGTTCAAGGGCGCGCGGCAGGTGACGTACTCGAAGGGGCTGCGCGACATGGCGCCCGACGAAGCGCTCGCTGAGCCTGCGGGCGAGCTCGTCGGCGCGATTTCGTCGGCCGCGTATCGCGCGCTGATGTATCGCGGAAAGAGCGCGCAGGCGCTCGAAGCGGTAGAGCGCGATGGCTGGGGCGGCATGCTCGAGTTTTTGGAAGGCGAGGGGATAGATGTCTTTAATCGACCTACTCAACACGCGGCTTGACGTTGTGAAGTCGGCCGGTCCGCTTGCTGTCATGTTCGCGGCGCAAGATTTCGCCGAGACTGCGGCGGCGATCATTCGTGATCATGAAACCCGTCTCGCGGCGCTTGAGCGGCTTCACCGCACGCCGCGTCCGGCGCACACCGGGCACATTCTGGAAGAACCGCGCGACGCGGACATTGATTTGTGAAGGCTGGGCCATCTCATATCGTCATCGGCACGGCGAGCTGTCCGCTTTGCCATGATCGCGGCCTTGAAATCAAAACCAACAAGCGCGGCTATCCCGGCGCCTATTGCTTCGCGTGCGAACACCAGTTCCAGCCGCGCGACGAAAAATCTTCCCTCTTGCTTTTGGGACATGTTCACACATGGCACGAGAACCAACGCGCAGCCGTCGAAGGAATGCTAAGCGCGGACGACGTGGCGGCCTTCCGCCCGACGCTGACGGCGCTACCGCCAACGCTGCCCCCACACCTTCGCGCGAAGCAACCGGCGCCGAGCCCGGCGCCGAAGCCGAAGCGCACGAGCCTGTGGGACATCAAACTGGTGTAGACGATGCTGCGCTTGCCGAGATGATCGGCCGCGCTAACGCGATGAAGCAGGCGGCAGCGGCGGAAGGTGCGGCGCCCGCTGCGCCTAAGGCGCCGCTGAGCGTCGAACAATTCCCCGGTCTCTGCATGGGCGCCGCGATGCTGTCGAGCCTCGCGCTGCATCGCATCGGCTTCGATCCCCTGACGCCACAAGAGGGCGAGGCGTTGACGGCGGCGCTTCTCAAAAACGCGGTCGCGTGGGACCTGGATAAGTATTTCGAGAACCCGAGGGTCGCGGCGGTGCTCGACCTTGGCGGGTGTTTCGTCGCCATCCTCATGCCCCGCATCATTGCCGATGCGCGGCGCCGCACGGCATCGCCAACGCAAATGTCGGCGGCAGCGGTAGCGGAGGCGCCCGCCGATGGCCTCGCTGCCGCAGCCTGACAACCGGCTCTATCTCGGACGCGGCGGCAGTGGCAAGAGCACGCTTGCGCGCCGTCATTCGGACAAGTTCGATCGCGTGCTTCTCGTCATGCCCGACGAAAGCGAACGGGTTGCCGGCTCGTGGCGCTTCACGCGCGATCGGCGCGAGCTGGTGGAGCTGGTGCGCGGCCCGCGCTGGCGCGTCGCGTTCACCACCTTCCTCGACCTCGATCAGTGGGAGTGGGTCAATGAAGCGGCGTGGCACGCGGGCGAGTGTGTCGTCATCTGGGAGGAAGTCGGACGCTACGTCATCGGCGGACCGCTCAAAGGCGCCGTGCCTTTCGCCTTCGATCTGTGGATGGCCGGACGACATCGGCGGGTGCGGGTGTTTGCTTGCAGCCAGCGCCCCGCTTCCCTTCGTCCAGATTTTCGAGCGAACCTATCCCGCGCGTGCATCTTCAACAGCACCGAGGCGGACGACCTGCAATGGTATCGCGCCATGGGCGGGCGCGATCTGGTCGAACGGATTAAGGCGCTCGATTATGCAGCTCACGAGGCGGTCGATTGGTCCCCTAACGGGTGGAATGTGAAGCGCGCGCCGTTCGATTAAGGGCCAAAAATCCCGCTAGCGCGATTTTCGACAATTCTCGCTGATTTCTGTTCTACTGGCCGGGTTGAAGTCGTCTCCAACCCGGAGGGTTCCGCATGGGCGGTATCACCATTCGTAGCGCGCTGATGATGAGCCTTGCAGTCATCGTCGCGATCTACGCCTACGACAAATTCATCGGCACGGTGTCGGTGTCATGAACGCGAAAGCAATCCTGACAACGGCAGCCCTCGTGATGGTGGGCTTGTTCGTCTACTCGAAGGTCAAGGCGTACCTGCCCTGACGCTTCGCGGTTCGGAACCTTGAGAACACAGAGGATCGCGCCGTGATCACCAACCAATTCAAGCTCGTCAATCGCCTCGGCTCCTTCGCGCAGACCGCCGGACGCCAGCCGCTCAATCTCGATGTTGGCGCACCGCTCACCTCGCTCGACCTTCGGCTGCGCTACACCATCGTGACCGGCGCGACCGCGCCGACCGGCGTTCAGTTCGGTGCGCTGCTCCAGGCGCTCCAGCTCATGAAGCGGATCGAGCTGGTGATCAACGGCCAGGACACTGTATGGAACGTTCAGCCGTGGCTCTATGCGCTGCGTCTGATCGCGGAGCGGCACGGCACGCTGCCGCGCGGCATGGAAACCGCGATCAACATGGCGGCGACGCAAACGACCAACGTCGATATCACTCTGCCGCTGCGCTTCGACCTGACCCGCGGTCGCAAGGTGAATGATCGCGCCCTCGACCTTCGCGGCATTCGCGCGGCGCAGCTCTACGTCACGTTCGGCGGCCTTGCCGATCTGTTCGGCGTGCCGGGTGGAACGGTCACGCTGAGCAACGTCGCGCTCGATGTCGAAGGCACCTACATGGAGCAAGTGCCGGCGAAGGACAAGCGCGGCAACCCGATCATCTTCGGCGTGCGCCAGCTCGACGAGCTGAACGTGCCGATCCCTGGCGCGAATAACCAGTTCACGCAGGATATCGACCAGCGCACCGGCATCAACCTCACGTCGCTTCACATGTTTTTCGACACCCCGGTTGCGAGCGTGCATGCGGGCGACGAGACCGGGCTGATCAACGGTTTCACGTTTCAGGGCGATATGAAGCTCAAGAGCGCGGGAACGTACTTCATGATCAGCCAGGCGAATTTCATCAAGGCGCGTTACCGCGATCAGTTCCAATTGATCACGGCGGCAATGCTGGCACTGGCATCAACCCGGAAGCGCCGGGCTTCTTCCCGATCGACATTCGCTACGACGGGAAGCTCTCGACTGGCATTCCGACTGGCGCGCTCGATGCGAACCTGCAGCTTCTGGTGAACGAAAACTACACCAGCGGCAACACCGTCATGTACGTGCAGCGCGAAAGCGTCCGGCCGCTCGCGGTCGGAGCCTGAGACACCGCGGCGTGAGGGGCGGGGGCGCGGAAGCCTGAGGGCCGGGGCGCCCCCGCCCTTTTAACAAGAGGCGCCTATGGACCCGACCGATCCCCTTTCCGCGCTCGATCCCACGAGCATCGACACCACGAGCCTCGATAGCGGCGGCGCCGTGGTCGGGACCGATGGCAACCCGTCATCCAGTCTCGACATTGGTTCGCTTATGTCGCAGCTCATTGGCACGGCGGGCGCGAGCTACGTTGCTAGTCAACAGGCGTCGCAGCCGAACGTGATCATCCCGTCGTCCGGCTCGTCCGGCATCGTGATCGGCGGGACGACGATCCCGACGACGACGCTGTTCTTCATCGGCGCGGGCGTGCTGCTTTTCGCGCTCGTGCTGAGGCACTGAGCGATGACGTTCAGCTTGCTTGGCGGCGCCGCGTCCGGCAGCTCTTCGAGCAACGCGACGCAATCCGCGACCGTCAGCTATGCTCCCTCTGTCGTCAACGACAATCCGCCCGGAGTGCTCGTGTCGCCTTATCCCGCGGGGCAGGGCCTTGCGACCATCAATGCGGCTTATCCTGCCTCGGCCGCGGTCGCGTCGCCCTCAACCACCAGCTCGCTTCTTAGCGATCTAACCGGCTCGGACGGCTTGCTTCTCTTGGGCGCGCTCGCTGTCGCGTTCTATTTCATGGTGATGCGGTAATGGTGATCCCAATCACTGGCGGCTCGGCGCAATCCGACAACGCTTCGCAAGCCAACCAGGGCTTGACCGTCAATTCCAATCCGATCTTCGATTTCGGATCGGGCGGTGTCACGAGCTCCGGCACTCAGGACGCTTCCACTACTCCGACCGCGAGCGCGTCGCCGATCTTCTCGCAATATCCGACCGGCGCCGGGCTGGCGGGCATCAACACCGCCTATCCCGGCTCGGCTGCGCTCCCCGCAACGTCGAGTGCGCTTTCCTCTCTGACGAGCGATCCGACACTCATGTTGCTCGTGCTGGGCGCGGCGCTGTTGCTGATCATGATGCCGGAAGGGCGGAGAAAGTGATTGTGCGGACCTTCCTCAAATTCGTCGTCATCCTCGGCCGCGACCAATTCGACTACGGTCACGGTCAACCCCACGACAAACTTTTCGCTCAACACTGCGGACCTTGCCAATGCAATCGAAGTGCTGGCGGCGTCGAACGCCGCGGCGACCGTAATCGGCGCGCAATATCAGGCGGCGGCTCAAGTCGGCTCGGCCGAGATCGCCGCGCAGTCCGGACCATCCATGACAACGATAGTCATTGTCGTTGTCGCCGTTGCCGGCCTCGCGTTCACCGCGGGCATCATCAAACTTCCGCGAGGGCTTAGGGCATGACCGTACGAAATCGCCCGAATTATCAGCTTTACCTGATCAGCCTCACGAACGCTGGCACGCAAGACATTCCGGCGATTGGCACGCGCATTGCGATGGCGGGCGCGTATCTCGGCGCCAGCGTTGTCAGCATCGCGGGCGGCTATCAGGAAATCCAAGGCGGCGCTCCGACCTTGGCAACGGTCAATGTGCAGCTCGGCAAGACGCCGGGCGATCCGATCCCGTTCAGCGTCGGCTCGGCCGTGCGCGTCGATAACAAATTCGATTTCGTCCGGCTGAGCTGGGGCGCGCAGGCGAACGTGACCGTCGTCATTCTTGTTAGCGATGACGCGGACGGTAACGGCGTCGAGATCACGGCCTCTCCGACGATCGCCGCGGGCAACGTCGCGATTGTCGAGGGCGGCAACACGGCCGTTGTCAACGCGACCGGGCAACTGCAGGTCGAGATCATCGGAGTGGGCGGCGGCTTCGGGGCGATCGTGTCTTCCGATGGCACTCAAGGCGTCCGCCAGTTGGGCGGCCCTCTTGGTTCCGCGGTGCTTCTCACCAATCCCGCGCTCAATTCGATCCCGACCAGCAGCGGCGGCACTCAACAGCAGCCGGGGGGCTCGGCGGAAGCAATTACGAAAATGCCGCGCTCGGGACAACGGCCCTCACCATCGTTGCCGTGGCGAGCAACACGCACGGCATTGTTGTTCGCACGGCAAGCATTTCCGGCACTTCCGGCATCGGCATTCTTTGCGCCGGCACGTCGGCCCCATCGTCGATCACCTCCAACCCGGTTTTTTTGCCTGGGAACAACGGGGCTTTCGTCGTGCTCCCGCGCGAGATTTTGCTTGCGGCCGGGCAGGGCCTCTATGCGATTGCGAGCGCCGGAACGGCGGGCAACGTCAACGTGACTTACGATCTACTTTGAGGGTGACCCCATGACAGTCCGCGTCGAGACCGCGCGCAACGTCCAAAGCTTTTCGAACGGCGCCATCGTGATCGCCGTCACTCATGCCGACACCAACGACGATGCGATAGCCGCTTCGCTCGCGGCCGGGACGGCGCCGCCCGCGCGCGCCATCGCAAACGCGGCGACGGTGACGGCGATCATTCAAGGGCCAGGGGGCGCCATGCCTGCGGGCGTTGACGCCACTGGCGCGACCGTGGTTGCCGCCCCATGACCAGGGCGGAAATCGTAGCGATGGTCATTCGCGACTATCGCGACCATGACGTGCCGCTGATCCTGGCCGTCATCGAGATCGAAAGCAGCTTCAGCGAGCTGGCCTTTCTGCCCGACCGCAACGGCGGCAGCTACGGGCTGATGCAGATCGACCTTCCGACTGCGCGCGATCGCGGCTACGCGGGCGATGGGCCGGGCCTGTTCGATCCGTGCATCAACGTCAAGATCGGCGTCGCGCAGCTCGATTGGATCGCCGCCGATTTGAAGCGCAACAGCGCCTTCTCCGTCGCGTCCGTGATCGCCGCCTATAACGAAGGCGTCGGCAACGTGCTTCGCGGCAATCCCGATCCGCGCTATGTCGCGCGCGTCACGGCCAAGCGCACGTATTGGCAGATCATCGTCAACGGGGCGCCCTCGTGACATGGCTGCGCTCTTTCCTCATTCAGATTTTGGAAGCGTTGCTCGCTGCGCTCAAAGGCGCTGGCGACGGCTTCGAGATTGATGGCGATGATTGATCACATCATCGGCGGCACGCAGCTCGCCATCCTGCTCGGGATTTTCCTGAGGCTCGGATCGCTGACACAGCGCCAGCGCGATCACGAGCGCGAGGATCACCGGCGCTTCACCCGGCTCGAAGAGGTTTTGAAATGTTCCCTGCAATCCTGAGCATCTTCGCGGCGCTCCTGCCGCACCTGACGGACATCGTGAGTTCCGGCGAGACCATGTTCAACGATATCGCACACGGCGAGGGCGGCGTGGCGAAGGTCCAGAAAGTCTCGAACGACCTCGCGGCGCTTTCGGCCAAGGCCGCTGGCGTGGCGGCGACCGTTCAGGCTGCGACGGCCGCGGCGAACGGCGGCACGGCGGCGGTGCTGGCGCCCGCGCCCGCGCCGCTCACTGCCGACGAGCAGGCGCAGCTCGCTTCCTTGCAGGCGCGCGCTGCCGCGACGGCGGCGTAATGGCACGCAAGCGGTTGCCGCCGCGTGGCAAGGGCGGGCGCTTCAAGAAGCGCAAGCGCGCGCGGCGCCGATAGGTGGGCGACACAAGCTCGCCCTACGTTGCGGACGCGCTGGGGAACCTTATCCCCATCGCGCCCGACGCGCCCTATGTTGACAGCTCGGGCGCGGTGTGGAACCCGGACGGCACGCTTTCATCGTCGCCGGTCGGGCAGGCGCTATCGGCCCTGTCGCCGCCCTGGTGGGTCTACGCCGGGCTGGCGATCGTGGCGCTGATTGTGCTGAAAGACCTCACGAGGTAATGACATGGGCGACACGACAGACGAAAGCCTTGTTGATCCGGTTGGCGCGGCGCTCGGGCCGCTCGTGGGCTCGCCGCTGGACGTAAGCAATTTCTTCAACGGCGATGCGCCCGCGGGCGATGCCGTTGCCAATACCGCGCTCGCGGGTAGTGGCGGCTCTACGAGCTGGCAGAGCTATGCGATCTATGGCGTCATCGCCATCGTTGCCATCGTGGTTTTGAAAAAGGTTCTCTGACGTGGATACGTCGAGCTGGACGGACATGCTCAACGGCATCGTCCAGCCGGTCGCGACCGATGCCGGCGCGAGCGCGGCGCAAAGCGCAATCGACACCGCGACCGGCGCGCTGTCGCCTTACGTGCCGTACATCGCTGTCGGCGCCTTCCTGCTCGTGGCGTTCCTGGTGATCCGGCCGTGATCCGTTCAGCGCGCGCAAGCGACATCGACGGCGAGGCCTTCGACCTCGTGTTCCGATCCTACGAGCGCGACGCGGTGACAAGGATCACGCGCGAGCGGCTGCGCGACATCGCCGGCAGCGTGCTGCAAGACGGTCTCGCCATCGTGATCGAAGAGGGCGGAAGGATACTCGGCAGCGCCGGGCTCGTGCGGCGCGAATGGGACGAAAGCGGCGAGACTTACCTTATCGACCGTTGGTTCGTGAATGTCGGCGGCGCGCACGCCTTCCGCGAGCTGCTCTGGGGTTGCCGCCGTCTTGCACGGCAAGCTGGCCTGCCGCTCTTTCTCGGCGTCTGGCTCAACGATGGCGTCGAGTTGAAAGCGCGGCTCTACACCATGAGCGGCGGGCAGCTCGTCGGCGCGCTCGTGCGCTTCGCCTAGCGCTTCCCAATGGCGGCGCGCGCCTGATCAGCTAAGATTTTTACGACCCATCCGACTTCCGCGGCGGCTGCTTTGCCGGGCTGCAAATAGCCAACGGGTGCGGAATTTGAATGCAGAAAATCGACGATCTTTGGAAGCGTCCACGACGCATCGTCCGGATGGGGCACGGGCGCGCAGCTAAGCCACGTGGCGGTGATTACGCACATGATCATGGTTCGACCCTCCCAAAAGTTCAGCCGGTGCCGCTAGGCGGTGGTGCCGGTCTCGGCCGCGCCCTTCAACGCGACTAGGGTGCCCCGGCGCCTGAGGCGCCCGATGATCCGTGATACGCTGCCGGGGTGCAATTTCATCCTCGCGCCGATCTCCGCGTTCGACCAATTGGCGAGCGCCAGGCGGCGCACACCCTCGTCCCGCGCTGCGCGTGCCGTCCTGGACGCGCAGGGCAGCGCCACGGCGACGGCGGCAGGCTCAATCCCTTCCTCTGACGCCGCCGCCTCAATCGCTTGTGTGCGGCCTTCCCCGTGCGCGACGATGGATTGTGCCGCGCAACTCGCCGCCCGGTTGATCTTCTCGACCCTCGCGTGACGCTCTTTCCGATGCAGAGCGGCGCCATCGAGCCGGTCGGCGGCCGTATCGAGCTCGAGCGCGAGTATCCGGTAGTGCCGCGCCGCGCTCCGCATCGCGCCGGGCGGAAGGAGCTTCAAAAGCTCGTTAAAGGGCGAAAATTCCACGCGCTTCTCCCGAAGCCATGATCGTTGTTCGGGAAGCGTCAGGCGCGAGCCATGCGGTTTCGGTAAACCTGATATGTCGCATAATGTATATTATGGGAAATACCGCCGGGATTCCGAGGGCAGGCGCCCAGGCATTTGAGCTGCCGTCATAAATCGACCGCGAGCCCGTCATGGCCGGGCTCGACGCCGGGCGGCAGCTCGCGCTTCAGCCGGTCGTAGTCGAGGCTCTCGTCCATGTGCGTCAGGATGGCTCGCCGCGGTTTTACGCGCGCGATCCAGTCCAGCGTCTGGGCCAGGTGGCTGTGCGTCACGTGCGGCTCGCGCCGCATGCAGTCGACGATCCAAAGCTCGGTCCCGGCGAGCGCGTCGAAGGCCCGCTCGTCGAGCCGGATCGCATCGGTCGAATACGCAAACCGGCCGATCCGGAGCCCGAGCGTGGTCGAGAAGCCGTGGTCCTGGGCGAACGGCGTCACCGCGACGCCGGCCGCCTGGAACGGCCCGGCGATCTCGTGCGGCTCGAGCACCGGCTTGTAGAACCCGGCCTTGCCGCCATATTCGGCCGGCCCCAGCACATAGCCGAACCGGGTGCGGATCTCGGCGAGCGTTCCGGCATCGGCATAGATCGGCAGCGGCCGGCGCATCAGCCGGTTGACCGCGCGCAGATCGTCGATGCCGTGCAGATGGTCGGCGTGCGCGTGCGTGAAGATGACGGCGTCGAGCCCGCGCACGTCGGCCGCGAGCAACTGCGCGCGCAGATCGGGCGAGGTATCGATCAGGATGCGCGCCCCGCCCTCCTCCACCAGGACCGACACGCGGCTGCGCCGGTTCTTCGGATTTTCGGGATCGCACGCGCCCCATTCGTTGCCGATCCTGGGCACGCCCCAGGACGGGCCGCAGCCGAGCATGATCACGCGCATGGCGGCTTGGCCTTGGCGAAGAGCCGGAAGAAATTCGCTGCCGTGCGCGCCGCAAGCTCCTCGACATCGACGCCCTTGAGCTTGGCCACGGCTGACGCGGTGTGGACGATGAAGGCGGGCTCGTTGGTCCGGCCGCGCATGGGCTCGGGCGCGAGATAGGGCGCGTCGGTCTCGATCAGCAGGCGCTCCAGCGGCACGTCCTTCGCGATCGCCCTGAGGTCCTCGGCGCGGCGGAAGGTCACGATCCCCGAGAGCGAAATATAGAAGCCAAATTCGAGCGCCTTTTCCGCGAGTTCGCGGCCGGTGCTGAAACAGTGGATGACGCCGCTTGGCGGGCGTTCTTCGTGCAGGATGCGAATCGTCTCCGCGTCCGCCTCGCGGGTATGGACGATGAGCGGCAATCCGGTTTCGCGCGACGCCGCGCAATGGGCGCGGAACAGCTCGGCCTGGCGCGGCCGCGGGCTGTCGTCGTAGTGGAAGTCGAGGCCGGTCTCGCCGATCCCGACGACGCGCGCATGCGCCGCCAGCGCGACGAGCTGCGCCGTGCCGGCGTCGGGCTCGGCCGCCGCCTCGTGCGGATGGATTCCGGCCGAGCACCAGATGTCCGGATCGCTCGCGGCGATCGCCTCGACCGCGGCGAACTCATCGAGCCGCGTGCAGATGGTCAGCATCGTGCCGACGCCGGCCGCGCGCGCCCGGGCGATGATGTGCCCCCGCTCCTCGGGTGCGGCGTAATCGAGGTGGCAATGGCTGTCGACCAGCATCGGCGTCTTTTATAGCGGCTTGCGCCCGGCGCGGAACGCGCGCCGGCGACGAAACGAACCCAATTTCCTTCCCGCCGCCTGCGCCATTGACAAATGTACGCAAGAATGATATGTATACGTACGACCCGTTGCGCGACAGCGCGTCGCGCCGATTTTACCAAACGAAGCCAATTTCCGCGCTTTTACCGAACGAACCCAATTCGGGGCGGTGTCGCAGGCATGACGGTGCCGGCAAAATGAACGCATTTCGCAGGCAGATCAACGGCTTATCGTGGCGTCGGGCGGCGGCTCAGCGCAGATAGTCGTGCACGATCGAGCCGAGGCCAAGCGTCAGGTCGGCGACGAAATGCACCGCCGACTCGACGTGCCGCACCGGCAGCTCGTCCAGGGGCGCCAGCGCGTGGCCGATGACGTCGAGCGCCGCCGGGCCGGTCCAGGCGCCCTTCACGGTCACGTCCTCGAAATTGTACCGCACCAGTTCGCAGATCCGCGGGCTGCAATCGACATGCGGGATGATCTTCAGGAGGAATTGCGGCTCGGCCAGATCGCGCGTCATCTGCGCCGCGTCGCGCACCTGGTACTTGTAGCCCATCGTGCCGGTCGCGAGCCTGAGGCGGCCATAATCGAGCGTGCCCAAAAGCGTGTCGGTCTCGACCTTGAACGAGATCGCCGCGAGCTTTTCCGGGAAGCCCCAGATTTCGCGTCCGCCGGCGAGCGGCGCCTCGGCATCGAGGAACAGCGCATGGACATAGGCGCCGGGCTTGCCCTCGAACGTCACCGGGATCACCTGCCCGGCCGCGCGGTATTCGCCGAAGCCGCTCGAATCCGGCATACGGATGAAATTGAACCGCACCAGCGGTTCCGGCGCCTTCAACGGCTCGGGCACGAGGCGCTCGATCGCCGCCGGATCGGTGCGATAGGTGATGATGAGATATTCGCGATCGACGAACCGGTGCGGCCCGCGCGGAAAGGACGGGCTCGTCAGCGGCATGGCAAACGCCGTGCGCTTCACATCTTCGATCTTCACCTCTGCCTCCTCTACTTCCGGGCCGGCACTTTACGCGCCGGGTGTGTCAATTGGAATAACCGCCTCGACCTCGACATAGCGCGGGAAGATTCCTGCGGGCTTCGGCAGCGCGGTTCCGGGGGCGACCGGATGCGCCGCCAGCGCCGCGAAGCTGCGCCGCTCCTGCGCCACGGCCAGCTGGTCGAGCAGGCGCGATGCGGCGGCCGGCACGACCGGCTGCACATATATCGCGAGATGGCGCAGCGTCTCGACGAGCGTCCACAGCACGCTCGCGAGCCGCTTCTGATCGGTGCGGCGGAGCGTCCACGGCGCCGCCTGATCGACATAGCGGTTGGCGTCGCCGACCACCTGCCAGACAAGCTCGAGCCCGCGATGGAAGGCCTGCTCGGCGAATTCGGCGCGCAGCCTGTCGAGAAGGCCGCGCGCCGCCGCAAGCAGCGCCTCGTCCGCCGCGGCAAGCGATCCCGGCTCCGGCACGGCACCGCCGCAATAGCTCTGCACCATCGACAGCACGCGCTGCGCCAGATTGCCGAGATCGTTGGCGAGATCGCCGTTGATGCGGCTCACCATTGCGCGGTGCGAAAAATCGCCGTCGCTGCCGAACGGCAGCTCGCGCAGCATGAAGTACCGCACCGCATCGACGCCGTATTGCCCGACGAGCTGGTGCGGCGTGATGAAATTGCCGAGCGACTTCGACATCTTCTGTCCCTCGACCGTCCACCAGCCGTGCGCGAACACGCGCTTCGGCGGCGCAATGTCGGCCGCCATGAGAAAGGCCGGCCAATAGACGCAATGGAAGCGCACGATGTCCTTGCCGACCATGTGCAGGTCGGCCGGCCAATAGCGCCGGTAGAGCTCGCTGCCGGTGTCGGGATAGCCCACCGCCGTGATGTAGTTGGTGAGCGCGTCGAGCCAGACATATATCACGTGTTTTTCGTTGCCCGGCACCGGAATGCCCCAGGAAAAACTCGTGCGCGAGATCGACAGGTCCTTGAGCCCGCCGCGGACGAAGCTCATCACCTCGTTGCGGCGCGCGCGGGGCGCTATGAAGCCGGGATTGCGCTCGTAGAGTTCGAGGAGCCGGTCCTGCCAGGCGGAGAGGCGGAAGAAGTAATTCTCCTCCTCGACCCATTCGACCTCGGCGCCGGTCGGCGCCTTGCCGGCGACGAGCTCGCTCTCGTCGTAGAACGCCTCGTCGCGCACCGAATACCAGCCGGCGAATTTTCCGAGATAAATCTCGCCCCTAGCCTCGAGCGCGCGCCAGATCGCCTGGCTCGCCTCGATGTGGCGCGGCTCGGTGGTGCGGATGTAGTCGTCGTTGCTGATGTTCATCAGCGTGCCCATGTCGCGGAAATTCTGCGACACGCGATCGCAGAATTTCTGCGGGTCCTCGCCCGCGGCGCGCGCGGATTTATCGACCTTCTGGCCGTGCTCGTCGGTGCCGGTGAGGAAGAACACGTCGCGCCCGTCGAGCCGCATGAAGCGCGCCAGCGCATCGGTCGCGACGGTGGTATAGGCGTGGCCGATATGCGGCTGGTCGTTGACGTAGTAGATCGGCGTGGTCAGGTAGAAGGGCTCGCCGCGGCTCATGGCCTCTCCCCGGCGGCCGGACGCGCGGCCGCCTCAAGCGCGAAAAAGGCGTTCAGCACGACCTGCTTGCGGTCGAGGTTGACGCTGTCGGCCTCGTGAAAGAGATGGTTCAGGTTTTCCCACACCTCGACCCATCGATCAAGGCTGCGCCGGCCGCCGAGCGTGCGCATCGCCGCTTCCTCGCCCGGCAGCACTGCAGCCGCCCCGCCGCCACCCGCGAGCGCCACCATGCGCGCGACCCAGCCGGGCAGAAGCTCCGCGACGAGCGCATAGGCCGCGTCGGCCCCGCTGCGCGTCACAGTGTCGGCAAAGCCGCTCACCGCCTCGGCGTCGAGCTCGGGCAGGCGTGCGAGAAGCTGCGACAGCATGCGGTAATGCGTGAGACCGTCCGACGCGGCAAGCGTCAGCGCCCGCCCGATGCTGCCGCCGGCGAGGCTTGCGAGCTGCGCCCGCTCCTCGCCGCCGAGATCGGGACGATAGCGTTCGAGCGCCGCCACGACCTGCGCGCGCGCCAGCGGCTTCAAGGCAAGGATGCGGCAGCGCGAGCGGATGGTCGGAAGAAGCCGGCCCGGATTCTCGCTGAGCAGCATTAGCACGGCGCGCTTCGGCGGCTCCTCGAGGATCTTGAGCACCGCGTTGGCGGCATTCGCGTTCATCAAGTCGGCATCGTCGATTATGACGACGCGCCAGCCGCCTTCCGATGCAGTGAGGCGCAGGAAGGTCGAGATTTTCCGCGTGTCGTCGACCACGACCTCGCTGCGCATGCGCTTCCGGCGCGGATCGTAACCGCGCTCGACGACGACAAGATCGGGATGGCCGCCCGATGCCACGAGATGGAACACGCGATGCTCGGGGCTGAGCGACAGCGAGAGCGACGCCTCGGCGAACAGCCCTGCCGCCTGCTCCTTTTGCGCGAGGAGAAAGCGCGCGAAGCGAAAGGCGAGCGTCGCCTTGCCGACGCCACGCGGGCCGGTGATGAGCCAGGCATGCGGCATCCGGCCGGCGCGCCAGCAGGCGAGAAACGCCTCCTCGGCCGCCTCGTGGCCGATCAGGTCGGGATTTTCGCGCGGCGGCAGCAATGGCGACGGTGCTGCCCCTTCATCGCCCTCGTCCTCATCATCGGTCATGGCAGCAGAATAGCGGCTCGCCGCGGAAATCAGCACGCGATCTTGAGCCGCTCGCGCAGCGCGGCGGCGATGTCGGATTGGATCGCGCCGATGTCGCGCCGCGCGTCGATGACGACGCAGCGCCCGTGCTCGCGCCGGGCGATCTCGAGGAAGCCTTGGCGCAGGCGTTCGTGCATGTCGAGCGGCATGCGCTCGAACCGGGTCGCGGCACTCCGCCGCGTGGCGCGCGCGAGCCCTTCCTCGGCCGGAAGGTCGAGCACGAACGTGAGGTCGGGCGCGAAGTCGCCCGCGGCGAGGCGGTGCAGCTCGGCCAGCCGTTCGCGCGGCACGCCGCGGCCAAAACCTTGATAGGCCTCGGTCGAATTGGCGAAGCGGTCGCACAGCACGATCCGGCCGGCGGCAAGCGCGGGCCAGATGGTCGCGACCAAGTGGTCGCGCCGGGCCGCCACCATGAGAAGCGCCTCGGTCTCGCCGTCCCAGCGCTCGACCGCGCCGGAGAGAAGAAGCTCGCGGATCGCCTCGGCGCCCGGCGAACCGCCCGGCTCGCGCGTCGCCAGAACGTTGAGATTTCGCTGCCGCAGGGTTTGCGCCAGAAGCTCGATCTGCGTCGTCTTGCCGGCGCCCTCGCCGCCTTCGAAGGTGATGAACCGTCCCTGGCTCAGCGCTTGCCCCACAGCAGATATCCCGCGGCCGCGGCCATGCGGCCCAAGGGATCGAGCTTTGCCACCGGCGCGGCGGCGACGAGCTGGACCTCGATCGGGTTCATGTCAGGCGCGCTGATGACGAGCTTGCCGACCGGATCGCCCTTCTGCACCGGCGCTTTCGCCTGGCCGTCATAGACCGCCGTCACCTTGAGGTCGTGGCGCGCCTTTTTCGGCAGCGTGACAAAGACATCGCTCGCCGTGGTCGCCGGCACCTTCGTGCTTTCGCCCATCCAGACGGGCGCGTCATCGACCGGGTCGCCGGCCTTGACGAGATGGTAATCGGCAAACTCGCGATAGGCCCATTCGAACAATTTTTCGCTCTCGCCCGAGCGCTCCTTCATGCTCTTCATGCCGGCGAGCACTTCGATGATGCGGCGCCCGTCGCGAATGCCCGAGATCGCCACGCCGTATCCGGCCTCCTCGGTGTGGCCGGTCTTGATGCCGTTGACGCCGATGTCCTTGTACAGAAGCGGGTTGCGGTTGCCCTGCTTGATGTTGTTGTAGGTGAAGTCCTTCTCGGATTCGTAATGGTAGTAATCGGGGAAGTCGGCGATGAGATGATGCGCAAGCGTCGCAAGGTCGCGTGCGGTCGTGTATTCCTCGGGATCGGGCAAGCCGTCGACATTGGCAAAGTGCGTGTGGTCGAGACCGAGCTGCTTCGCCATCTCGTTCATGCGGTCGACGAAGGCGCTCTCGCTGCCCGCCAGCCCCTCGGCCAGAACGTAACAGGCGTCGTTGCCCGATTGCACGATCATGCCGCGGACCAGGTCCTCGATTTTGACGCGCGAGCCCAATGCCACGAACATGTTCGATTCGTTGGTCTTGTGCTTGGCCCACGCGCGCTCGCTTACCGGCAGCGAATCCTCGAGCGTCGCCTGCCCCTTCTTGATGTAATCGAACACGACATAAGCCGTCATCATCTTGGACAGCGAGGCCGGCTCGAGACGATCGTCGGCGGCCTTGTCGAGCAGCAGGGTCCCGGTGTTGTAGTCGACCACGATGGCGTGTTGCGCGCTCGTGTCGATGGTCGGCGGCGCGGCAAGGGCGGGCGCGGCGAGAAGCGCCAGCGTCAGGCTTGCGGCGGCACGCGGCAGCAACGGATGGCTCATGCGAAACGCTCTGCAGGGAAAGGGCTCGGGGCGCGGCAGAAGCATAGCGGAAATTGCGCCGAAATTGTGGTTGAGGCGCTCAATCGACCACGATCCGCGCCTCGGGAAAGCCGCTGCCCACCACACGGTCGAGCAGCTGATCCGCGTCGTTCACCGACGGGATCGGACCGATTCGCACGCGGAAGAGATCGGAGCCGTTGAGCTTCGTGTCGGTCACGCGGACATTGCCCAGGTTGCTGAGCTTCGCTTTGAGGCGCTGCGCGTTCTCGGCTTTCGAGAAGGCGCCGGCCTGGACGTAAATGCTGGTCGGGCGAAACGGCAGCAGTGCGACCTGCTCGGGTAGAGCCGGCGGCGGACCGGCCGGCGCCAGCGCAGGCGCCGGTTGTGGCTTCGGCGGCGGCGGCAAGGGCAGGTCGCCTTTCGCCACCCTGACGCCGAGCGGCGTCGCCAGCGCTTGGGCCGCGACCGGAGCGAGCGGCAGGGGCGGCGCCGACTGCGCAACAGTCTCTCCCGACCCGGCGAGCGCCAGAAGCTTCGCCTGGATGCTATCGTCCGGGATGATCCTCACCCGCACCTTGGCGGTGCCGGACGGCTCGAACCCCAAGAGCTGCGCCGCGCGGCGCGACACGTCGATGATCCGGCCACGCAAATAGGGCCCGCGGTCATTGACGCGGAGCTTGAGCGTGCGTCCGTTCTCGAGGTTCGTGACCTGCACAATGCTCGGCATCGGCAAGGTGCGATGCGCGGCGCTGAGCGCGTTCAGGTCGAACACCTCGCCGTTCGCGGTGTATTTGCCGCGAAAATCCTCGCCATACCAGGACGCGATGCCGGTTTCGTCATAGCTCAGATCTTCCGCCGGGTAATACCAGACGCCGTTGATCTGGTACGGAGCGCCGACCTTGTACAGCGGATGCTCCGCCGCCGGCGGCGGGCGCAATGCGAGCGGCTGTTGCGGCGGCCCATGGCAGGCCGCGACAAACAGCAGCGAGACGAGGCTTGAGGCAAGACCGGTTCGGCGCATCCCGTGGCAGACGAAAGCCTAGGCGCCGAAAATCTACCGGCGGTTAACCGCATCGGCAAGAAAGCCAACCGCGATCGCGAAATAGTTCGAGTTGTTCCACTTCAGGAGCACCCGGAAATTGTCGTAGGCGAGGAAAAACGGCCCATTCGGGCCGCCGGGGGAAAGGAGAGCCGCCTGCCCCGCCGTCGCCGCAAGGGCATTCCCGTCGACTCGGGCAAGCCCGAGCGACGCCCACTCGGACAAAGGCCGCGCCGCCGCCGCAGCGGGTGAAGCGGCAAAACCTGGCGGCATGGCGACCTCCTCGCCCCAGGCCTCGTTGCGCCGCCAGCCGGCGCGGGCGAGGTAGTTGGCGATCGAGGCGAACACGTCCTCGCGGCGGTTCCAGATGTCGGGCGGGCCGTCCCCGCGATAGCTCACCGCATAGGCAAGGAAGCTCGACGGCATGAACTGGCTCTGCCCCATGGCGCCGGCCCAGGAGCCGAGCATGCGATGCGGATCGATGTGCTGGCGATCGACGATCAGCAGCGCGTTCATGAGCTCGTGCCGGAAGAAGTCCGGCCGCCGTCCGTCGAAGGCGAGCGTGGCGAGCGCCGCGATCACGGGATACCCGCCCGTGGTGCGGCCGAAATCGGTCTCGATGCCCCACAGCGCGACGATGAAGCGCGGCTCGACGCCATAGCGCGCGCCGATCTCGTCGAGGAGATCCCGATTCTCTTGGAAGCGTGCTCGCGCCTCCTCGCGCCGCTGCGGCGTTACGACTCGGTCAATGTAATCGGCGAAAGTGAGCGTGGTTTCCGGCTGCCGCCGGTCGAGTTCGATGATCCGCGGAATTGGCTGCAGATCGGCCAATGCCTGGTCGAGCGTCGCGGCATGGATGCCTTGCGCCAGCGCGTCGCGCCGCACCCCGTCGAGCCATTGCCGGAACTCGCTGGGCGCCGCCGCTGCGGCGCGCGCGAGTCCGCATGCGAAAAGCCCAAGAGCGAAGGAGCGGCGCGAAACCATGCCTTTCCTTAATCGAAGCGGCCGGTCCGTCGCAAGGGATCAAAGGGTGGCAAGAACGAGCGTCTCTGCCTTTGCGCGCAGGTCATGCGGCCACGGCGCCGAGCGTCGCGCGGCAAGATCGAAATGGACGCCGGCCTGATGGAATTGCGCAACGAGCCGTCCGTCGCTGGCGGCGCGCATGCGGTGCAGCATGCGCAGCGACGAGCTGCCCACGGCGATGATGCCGCTGGTAATGACGAGGCCGTCGCCTGGAGCCGCGCACGGCGGCTCGAGCGAAAGCCGCGTCTCGAAAGTGGCGAAGCCGCGATTGGCCGCGCGCCGGTAGGAGGCGCTCATGCCGATCGCTTCCATGACGAAGACATTCGCGTCGGAGAAGCGATGCGTGTGTCCGGCGAGCGACAGAACGCCATCGCCGCACTCGGCCGCGCGCACCCGTTCGCGCCCGGTCACGAGCGCGCCCTCGCCTTTCGGGATTTCCGCCGGCGCAAACCGCTCCCATCCGGCGACCGTGCCGAGGGTGGCACCTGCGGGCGAAGCGGCGTCGCAGCGCAGCACGTGCTCGGCGAGCGTCGTGCGTTCGCCCGCGGGCGTTGTCGCCTCGTGCGCGAGCCGCACATTGCTGCCGTCCCGTTCGAGCACGCCGCTGCGGATGACGATGCCTTCCGCGGCGCGCAGCTCCTCGAGGTAGCGCACATCGAGCGCCACGGTCTGCCAAGCGGTGCCGGCGCCGGCGCGCTCGATGAGATCGCACGCGGCAGATTCGAAGCGCTGCGGATAGAGCGCGATGTTCATGTGGCCGAACGCGTCGCATTCCCACGCCGCCACCGCGCCGCGATAGGTCTCGATCAATTCCGCGCCCGCCATGCGGCCGGACTATGCGCCGGGCGGCCTCGTTGAACAAGTTCGGGTCCGCCGCCGTAAGATGGCGGACGAGGGACCATGACGCTCGATCTCGCGACCATCATTCTTGCGGCGGCGGTGGCGATGGGGGCGGCCGCCGCGGTGATGTCGCTGCGCGCGGGCGGCGCGCCCGCCCCGCTTGCGGCCACCTGCGCGCATGCGGCGCTCGCGGCCGGCGGATATGCGGTTCTGCTCGTGGCGCTTGCCGGACCGCAGCGGGGTGCTGCGACGGGCACCGCATCGTTCGGCGCCATCGCCGCCGTGCTGCTCGGCCTTGCCGTGCTCGCGGGGCTCGCGCTCCTGCGGCAGCGGCGCGCGAGGGGCAGGATTTCCGGCGGGCTGATCGGCGTCCATGCGACGCTGGCGGTGACCGGCTTCGTCATCCTCGCGGCCTACGCGATGCTCGCCTAGCGCCCGAACCCGCCGGAGAAGCCGAGGCCGAGCGAGAAGCCGCCGGCATTCCCGCGCGCGAGGGCTTCGCGTTGCAGGCAGGCGGCGAAGTCTTGCGTGCCCGGAGCGAAGCCATAGCTGGCGCAAGCTGCCTCGTCGCGCCGGCGCAGCTCCTCGGGCGAGGCGCAGCCGGCAAGTGCTGCGGCCGCGCCGAGAAGCGCCAAGGCGAGGCGCGCGAGACTGGACAGGCGGCTTGCCATGGTGCCTTCATAGCGCAGTCGTCGTTGAATTGCCTGAGCAGCCAATGCGCATCCTCGTCCCGGTTTTGCTCATCGTCGCTTCTCTCGCGGGCTGCGTTTCGGCCGAGGATGTGCGGCGGGCGGACGAAGCGCAATGCGCCGGCTACGGCTTTCAGCCCGGCACGCCGGACTTCGCCGCGTGCCTCCAGCGCGAGAACCTTGCCCGCCGCTATCCGCCGCCCGAATTCTGGGGACCGCCGCCGCCGTGGGGGCCCTATTGGCGCTGAAGCGAAATTTTTTCGTGCGCAACGACAGGGCGATTTTGCTATAACTCGCGGCCGGACTGGGTCGGGGGAGCACATGATCGCGGTCTCTGTCGCGCGGGCGCTTTCGGCGCGGGGCATTCATTATGCCTGGCTCGTCGTGGCGCTGACCTTCTGCTACGGCCTCGCCGCCTCGACCGCGATGACCGTTCCCGGCGTGCTCGTCATCCCGATCGCCCGCGAGTTCGGCTGGAACATCGCCGACGTGTCCTCGGCGATGGCGCTCAGGCTCTTCCTGTTCGGCGCGATCGCGCCGTTCGCGGGCGCGCTCCTCGTCCGTTACGGCCTGCGCCGGATGATGGCGGCGTCGGCCACCCTGCTCGTCGTCGGACTCCTGCTCGCCATCGGCATGAACTCGAAGTTTCAGCTCTGGCTCAGCATCGGCATGCTGATGGGCGTGGCGCCGGGGCTGACCGCGCTCGTCGTCAACGCCACCGTCGCCGCGCGCTGGTTTACGAAGCGCCGCGGCCTCGTCGTCGGGATATTGTCGTCGGCGATCGCGAGCGGGCAGCTGCTGTTCCTGCCGGTCGCCGCGTGGATTTCCGAACATTGGGGCTGGCGCGCGGCGCTGGCGCCGTCCGTGCTCATCATCGCCGCGTTCGGCGGCATCTATTGGATCTTCGCGCGCAACGATCCGTCGGAGCTCGGGCTTGCGCCCTATGGCGAGGATGCGCCGCTGCCGCAGGGGAAGGGCATCAAGGGCAACGCCGTCGCGATCAGCTTTGCCGCGCTGCGCGACGCGATTTCGGTGCCTGCCTTCTGGGTCCTGACCGGGAGCTTCTTCGTGTGCGGCCTGTCCTCGGCCGGGCTGATGGGGCCGCATTGGGTCCCGCTGTGCAACGATTTCGGCGTGACCGCCGTCACCGCGGCGAGCCTCCTCGCGGTGATGGGCATGTGCGATTTCGTCGGCACGATCGGCTCGGGCTGGCTGTCGGACCGGTTCGACTGCCGCTGGCTCTTATCGTGGTATTACGGGCTGCGCGGGCTGTCGCTGCTGTGGCTGCCGTTCAGCAATTTCTCGTTCTGGGGCCTGTCCGGCTTCGCCATCTTCTTCGGGCTCGACTACATCGCGACCGTGCCGCCGACCGTGAAGATCGCGGTGCAGGCGTTCGGGCGCGACCGCGCGCCGGTGGTGTTCGGCTGGATCTTCGCCGGCCATCAGTTGGGCGCAGCGGTCATGGCGGCCGCGGCCGGCATCGCACGCGACGAGCTTGCGACATATCTCCCGGCCTTCTTCGCCGCGGGCGCGATGTGCGTCGTGGCCGCCGCCTCGATGCTGTTCCTCCTCGGCCGGCGCAACCCGGCCCGCCCGCTCGCACCGGCGCAATAGGGGAAGGACGCTCCCGCCATTTTTCCGAAATGCACATCCATGCGCATGGCGGAGGACGCAAGATATCCCCGTTTTATGTCTATCTATTTGATATAGAAATGTTTTTGCCGAAGAAACGCAAATTTTTTCGCGTCTCCTAATCGCCATTCCGGCTCTCCCGATTACTTTTGGCGTCGCCGGAGCTTCTGTTTCCGCGTCGGCCCACCCGATTCAAGCTGCACGCTTATAGCACAAATGCGTACATACGTCAAGAAAACCCGCTCGCATCAGTGCGAGGTGGGAGGCTCGCGGACGGATGCCTGAAAGAGGAAGGTCGGCTTCTGCGCGACGGGACGACGCACATTCTCGCGCCACCAAGTGGCGGCCTCGGGCACGCTGCCGCTTATCATCCCCGCGCGGCCTACATGCACCGTTATCAGGTCGGTTGCGGAACAGCGATGAAAGGACTCCCGCGGCGACTCGTCAGTCGCCGAACCGTCTTATTATCTGCCGCGTCCCGGCGTCATAGACGATAACCTTGTGGCCATCCCCTGCGATCCCGCGCGCGAACTCTTCCGCTTCGGCAAGCGTCAAGAACCCCGCTGGTCTTGAATTACGCGTGCGACCGAGCACTTTCACCGAGAACACTTGGCCTGAGGGCATGGGCATCTGCATGGCGTCTCTCCATCTAGCGGATTGGCCATCTCACGACGGTCAGATGGAATCATATCACGACGCGGGCTACAGCTCGATTTCCAGTCGGGGGCAAATCACCTTCCCGCCGGCCGAAATCTTGAAACGTGCGATATCTACCAAAAGCGTTTCTTTGCGAATGCCTTGCCTGAGCCCGATTTGAAGTAGCGCTCGAGTTTGCGCGCAATCAGCTCGGTCTCAACTCCAACGTAGCATTTGAGCTTCGCGGGCAAGTACGGGCGGGTAGAGATAACGAGGCCGCGTTCATGCGAATCGACTCGCCGCTTCAGATCGTTCGTCGATCCGACATAGATGTCGCCGTTGCCCAGTTCCAGAAATCTTGGCGTCCCCGACGGGATTCGAACCCGTGTTACCGCCGTGAAAGGGCGGTGTCCTGGGCCTCTAGACGACGGGGACACGTGGCGCGGTCTAACCGGCGCGCGGCCGCAAATCAAGCGCGGGAAACCCTCGCCCGGCCGCGCCTTGCGTGCTAGGACGCGCGGGGATGTGCGGCATTACCGGCGTATGGGACAGGCGGCGGCGCGGCGGGGCGGATGCGCTGGCGGCGTTCGTCGGCGCGATGAACGACAGTCTGAGCCATCGCGGGCCCGATGCGGGGGCGCTGTGGCAGGACGCGGCGGCGGGCCTCGCCCTCGGCCACCGGCGGCTGTCGATCGTCGATCTCTCGCCCAACGGGGCGCAGCCGATGGAATCGTCGTGCGGCCGCTTCGTCATCTCCTACAACGGCGAGGTCTATAACGCGCCCGAGCTGAGGGCGCCGCTCGAAGCCGCCGGACGGCGCTTCCGCGGCCATTGCGACACCGAGGCGATCGTCGAGGGCGCAGCGGAATGGGGCGTGCGCGCCACCGTCGAGAAATGCATCGGCATGTTCGCGATGGCGCTGTGGGACCGGCGCGCGCGGGTGCTCTCTCTCGTGCGCGACCGGCTCGGCATCAAGCCGGTCTATTGGACGCTGCGCGACGGGCGGTTCGCGTTCGGCTCGGAGCTGAAGGCGCTGCGCCAATGCTTCGCCGGCGGATGGGAGATCGACCGCGACGCCATCGCGTCTTATCTGCGCTTCGGCTACATCCCGGCGCCGCGCACGATCTATCGCGGCGTCCAGAAACTTGGCCCCGGCATGATCCTGAGCCTGCGCGCGGAGGGCGAGCCCGAGATCCAGCCCTACTGGTCGCTTGCCGAGATCGCACGGCGCGGCCAGGCCGAACGGCTCGACGCCAGCGAGGACGAGGCGGCGGACCGGCTCGACGCGCTGCTCAAGGACGCGGTCGGGCGGCGCATGGTGGCGGACGTGCCGCTCGGCGCCTTTCTTTCCGGCGGCATCGATTCCTCGACCGTCGTCGCCCTGATGCAGGCGCAGAGCACAAGGCCCGTGCGCAGCTTCACCATCGGCTTCCGCGAGCGCGGCTATGACGAGGCGCAGCACGCGGCCGCCGTCGCGCGCCATCTCGGCACCGACCACACCGAGCTTTATGTCTCGCCGCAGGAGGCGCAGGACGTCATTCCGCGTCTGCCGACGATGTACGACGAACCGTTCGCCGACAGCTCGCAGATCCCGACATTTCTCGTGTCCCAAATGACGCGGCGGCATGTCACGGTGGCGCTTTCGGGCGACGGGGGGGACGAACTCTTCGCGGGCTACACCCGCTATTTCCGCGGCGAGGGCATCTGGCGCGCGATCGATGTGATGCCGCAGCGCGCGCGCGATCTTGCCGCGGCGGGCGTGCGCGCGCTCTCGCCCGCGGCGTGGTCGGCGCTCGCGACCGTCCTTCCCGAGGCGCGGCGCCCGGCGCAGTTCGGCGCCAAGATGCACAAGCTCGCCAACGTGCTCGCCGGCGAGGCGGTGGAGGCGAGCGCGTTCTACCGCCAGGTGGTGAGCCTGTGGCTCGAGCCGGAGCGCGTGCTGATCGGCGGGAGCGAGCCCAAGGGGCTGCTCGAGGATGCCAGCATCCGCGGCCTGGTGCCCGAATTCATCGAGCGCATGCAGTACATCGACACGCTGACCTATCTGCCGGACGACATTCTGACCAAGGTCGATCGCGCGTCGATGGCGGTGTCGCTCGAGGCGCGCGTGCCGATGCTCGATCACCGCGTCGTCGCGTTCGCGTGGACGCTGCCGCCCGCATTGAAGGCCGAGGGCGGCGTCGGCAAGCGCATCCTGCGCAAGGTGCTCTATCGCTATGTGCCGCGCGAATTGGTCGAGCGGCCGAAGCGCGGCTTCACCATGCCGATCGGCCAATGGCTGCGCGGGCCGCTCAGGGCGTGGGCGGACGAGCTGCTCGACGAGCGGCGCATCGCCGGCGATGGCGTGTTCCATCCCGAGCCGATTGCCGCGCGCTGGCGCGAGCATCTGGCGGGCACGCGCGACTGGGACGCCTCGCTCTGGCCCATCCTCATGTTCCAGGCGTGGAAAGAGCGCTGGATGGCGTAATCAGGTTGCCGGCGCGGCATCGTCGAGCAAAAGCTGCACGTCCTCGCGCCCCTGCCAGCGGTCGGCGCGCAGATGGCCCGCGACATGGAATGCGGCCCCGCCGCTCTGCAGCAACGCCGGCGCGAGCGGCCCGTCGACCGCGCGAAACGCGATCGCCTTGATCCGGCCCGCGCCCGCGCCGTCGGCAAGGATGAGGCGCACATGCGCGCCGCCCACGACATCGGCGCGCAGCACGCGCATCTGCGGCAGGACAAAGCGCGGCTCGGGATTGCCGGTGCCGAACGGGCCGATGCGCTCGACGAGCGCCGCGAGCTCGAGGGTCGCGGCCGCCGCCGTGAGCGCGCCGTCGATCGCAAGCTCCGGCACCGGCTCGGCGTCGCCCAATGCTTCGCGCGCGCGCTCCTCGAGAAAATTCTTCAGATCGAGCAGCCGGTCGGATGCCACCGTGAAGCCCGCCGCCATCGCGTGTCCGCCGCCATTCAGCACGAGCCCCGCCTGGCGCGCGGCAATGATTGCGGGGCCGAGCGGCAGGCCCCGCACCGACCGGCCCGAGCCGCGCCCGATGCCGCCCGCCATCGCCACGACGCAGGCCGGCCGGTTGTAGCGGTCCTTGAGCCGGCTCGCGACGATGCCGACAACGCCTGGATGCCAGGCTTCGCCCGCCGCGAAGAGCAGCGCGGCCTTGGGCGCGCCCTCGACCTGAGCCATCGCCTGGGTCAGCACCTGCGCCTCGATCTCGCGGCGTTCGGCATTCAAGGCGTCGAGACGTTCGGCAAGCGCGCGCGACTCGACGGCATCGTCGCAGGCAAGGAGCCGCGCGCCCAGATCCGATGCGCCGACGCGGCCGCCGGCATTGACGCGCGGCCCCAGGATGAAGCCAGCGTGATAGGCCCCAAGCGGCTCCGACACGCGCGCCACGTCGGCGAGCGCCGCGATGCCGGGATTGCCGCGCCTCCTCATCACCTTGAGGCCCTGCGCGACGAGCGCGCGGTTCAAGCCCGTGAGCGGCACCACGTCGCACACGGTGCCAAGCGCCACGAGATCGAGCCACGCCATGAGATCGGGCTCGGCCCTGTCCTCGTACCAGCCGATGCGGCGCAGCGCGCGGTTGACGCCGATGGCGAGCAGGAACGCCACGCCGACGGCAGCGAGCGCGCCGTGCGGGCTCGTCTCGTCGAGACGGTTGGGATTGATCACCGCGCGGGCATTCGGCAAGGCCGGCTCGCCGACGTGATGATCGACGACGATCACATCGAGCCCTGCCTCGGAAGCGGCCTCGAGCGGGGCAAAGGCGGTGATGCCGCAATCGACCGTGACGACGACGCTCGCACCTTCATCCCTGAGGCGGAGCAGCGCCGGCGCGTTCGGTCCATAGCCCTCGCGCTGCCGGTCCGGGACATAGACCATGACGCGACCGCCCGCGGCCTCGAAAAAGCGCCGGAGCAGCGCCGCCGAGGTGGCGCCGTCGACATCGTAATCGCCGAACACGGCGATCGTCTCGCGCCGCTCGAGCGCCTCGACGAGGCGCGCCACGGCCTTGTCCATGTCGAGGAAGTCCGACGGATCGGGCAGCTCGTCCTTGAGACGCGGCTCCAAAAAACGCTCGGCCGCCTCGGGTGCGACGCCCCGGCGCGCGAGGAGCCGGCCAACGAGCTCGGGGCATGCGAGGCGCTGCGCAATGGCAAGGCCGGCGCGCTCGTCGCCGGCGCGCTCGCGCCACAGCCGCCCCAACAGCGAGCGCTCGACCCCCAGTACCGGCGCGCCGGTCACGGGTACGGATTCTTGCGGAAATTGAAGGCGATCGAGATGCGCGGCCGCTTTCCGCGATGCGGCATCACCATGTGCGGCACGTAGCTCGGAAACAGCACCATGAGGCCCGGCTGCGGCCGGATGAAGATGCCGGGCGGCAGGATGCCGTGAAAGAAGCTGGCGGTGCGCTGCGCGTTGGGATCGGTGATCTCGAGCGAGGTGCCGAATTCCGACTCCCGCGGCGGGTCGCCGTCATCGACATAATACGTGCCGGACCAGGTCGACATGCCGTGGAGATGCATGCGGTTGAAATCGCCGGCGCGGTTGACGTTGGCCCAGGCCTCGATCGTCCAGCCGAACTGCGCCACCGCGCGCCCTGCGAGCGTGCGCTGCGTGCCCTCGTTGACCATGGCGATCATGCGCTGGATCAGCGTCTGGCCCGCCTCGCCGCAGAATTGCAGCTGCCCCGCCTCCGAGTGCCAGCCGCCGACATTGCTCTTGCTCTCGGTCTTGTTCGGGTGCGCGTGCTCGAAAGCGAGGATTTTTTCGCGCAACTCCTTGTTGAGCGCATCGCTGTCCGGCCACTGATACGACATGAAGGGGCTCGTGAAGAGCTCGACGAAATGCGCCCCTTCGAACCCGGCCATGCTCAGCGGTCCATGCCGGCGAAGGCGGTCTTGCGATGGAAATTGTGATGCGCCTCGATGATGCGCACCGTGCCGCTTTTGGAGCGCATCACCATCGAGTAGGTGACGGCGCCGCCGGCAAAGCGCCGCACCCCCTGCAGCATCGTGCCGTTGGTGACGCCGGTCGCGGCGAACATCACCTCGCCGTGCGCGAGATCGTAGAGCGAGTACTTGCGGTTGAAGTCGGCGATGCCGCAGCGCCGCGCGCGCGTACGCTCGTCGTCGTTGCGGAACAGCAGCCGGCCCTGCATGAAGCCGCCGATGCAGTTGAGCGCAGCCGCCGCCAGCACGCCCTCGGGGGCGCCGCCCGAGCCCATGTACATATCGACACCGCTGTCGGGGCGCGAGGTCGCGATCACGCCCGACACGTCACCGTCGGAGATCAGCATGATGCGCGCCCCCGCCTCGCGCACGCGCGCGATGAGCTCGGAATGGCGCGGCCGGTCGAGGATGCAGACGACGAGATCGGACAGCTCGGACTTCTTCGCCTTGGCGAGATTGACGAGATTGCTCTTAGGCGTCTCGTCGAGATCCACGACATCGTCGAACCCGCCGCCGATCGCGATCTTGTCCATGTAGACATCGGGCGCGTTCAAGAATCCGCCAGCCTCCGCCATGGCGATCACCGAGAGCGCGTTGGAGCCGCCCTTCGCCGTGATGGTCGTGCCTTCGAGCGGATCGAGCGCGATGTCGATGCGGGGGCCCTGCCCGCTCCCAACCTTCTCGCCGATATAGAGCATCGGCGCCTCGTCGCGCTCGCCCTCGCCGATCACGACCGTGCCATCGATCGCGAGGCTGTTGAGCGCTTGGCGCATCGCATCGACCGCGGCCTGGTCGGCCGCCTTCTCGTCGCCTCGCCCCATGAGGCGCGAGGCCGAAAGCGCCGCTGCCTCCGTGACGCGCACCGCCTCGAGCGCGAGATTGCGGTCCATCGCTGCTGGTAGGGCCATCCTCGTCTCCTAGAAATTCTCCACCCGGATCATGCGCGGCGGTTCTGTCACGGTGCCAAGACGCGCGATTCGCTCGAGCGCCCGGCGCATGGCCGCCTCTTCGGTTTCGTGCGTCGTCAGCACCACCGGCACCGCCTCGCCCGGCGCGCGGCCGCGCTGGATCATCTGTTCCATCGAAACCAGCTCGTCGCGCAGCGCCGCAGCCACGTCGGCGATGACGCCGGGCCGGTCGAGCACCATGAGCCGCACGTAATAGGCGCCGCGATGACGCTCGATCGGCGCGGCCGGAAGGCGCCGCAGCTGCGAGGGGGGACCTGCGAAACTCGTGAGCGCGCGGCCGGATGCCACGTCGAGAAGATCGGCGACCACCGCCGAGGCTGTCGGCTCGGCGCCGGCGCCCCGCCCCTCGAGCATGATGCGGCCGACGAAATCGCCTTCGACCACGACCGCGTTGTACACGCCGTCGACATGCGCGACGGGCGCAGCGCGCGGCACCATCGCGGCGTGGACGCGCTGCTCGAGCCCGTGCTCGGTCGGACGCGCGAGGCCCAAGAGCTTGATGCGATAGCCCAGATCCTCGGCAAAGGCGATGTCGAGCGCCGAGACGTGGCGGATGCCCTCGACGTGGACCGAGGCGAAATCGACCTCGGTGCCGAACGCGACCGAGGCCAGGAGAGCGAGCTTGTGCGCGGAATCGATCCCGTCGATGTCGAAGCTCGGATCGGACTCGGCATAGCCCAGGCGCTGCGCCTCGGCGAGCACGTCGGCGAAGTCGCGGCCCGTTTCGCGCATCGTCGTCAGCACGTAGTTGCAGGTGCCGTTGAGGATGCCATGGATCGATTGCACATTGTTGGCGGACAAGCCTTCGCGCAGCGCCTTCAAAATCGGAATGCCGCCCGCGACGGCAGCCTCGAAGACAAGGGCCACCCCTTTCTCTTCCGCGAGCCGCGCGAGCGCCGCGCCGTGATGGGCGATAAGCGCCTTGTTGGCGGTGACGACGTGCTTGCCGTTCGCAAGCGCCGCAGCGACGAGAGCCCGCGCCGGACCGTCGGCGCCGCCGATGAGTTCGATCACCACATCGACATCGCCCGCCGCCGCGAGCGCCGCAGCGTCGCTTTCCCACCGCACGCCCGCGAGATCGAGGCCGCGGTCGCGCCGCGGATCGCGTGCCGCGACCGCCGTCAGCACGAGCGCGCGGCCGGCGCGGCGCTCCAGCAGCGCCGCGTTCTGGCGTAACAGGCGCACCGTGCCCGCGCCGACGGTGCCGAGTCCGGCAATGGCGATCTTGAGTGGCGGCTTCACGTCAGAGGAGCCCGTCCCTTCTCCGGAGCGGCGACTTCGTTCTAGGTCCTGTTTACAAACTTATTGACGCGGGAATCGCCTTCTGATTCAAGGATTCCTCTTGGAGAGGAGGGGTCGTTAAGTCGAGGCGATTTGAGCGAAGCGGAGTGGTGGCTGCTGAAAGACCTGTTGCCGGCCGAGCGCGGCCGGAATAGCCGGCCTGCGCATGACAACCGGACCATTGTGAACGGCATATTGTGGCGCCTGCGCACGGGCGCGCCGTGGCGCGATGTTCCCGAGAAGTACGGCAAATGGATCACCGTGTACCAACGCTTTCGACGCTGGAGCCAGGCCGGCGTCTGGGAGGCGGTCGCCTCCAGGCTGGCCCGGGCGATGGCGGACAACTCCCGCCACAGCATCGACTCGACGACGGTCCGAGGCCACGTCTCGGCAGCCGGCGCAAAAGGGGGACTCGCGAACAGGCTTTTGGCCGCTCGCGGGGCGGGTTCACCTGTAAAGTTCATTGTCTCAGTGATGCCCACGGCATCCCGCTCGTCTTTCATCTCACCGGCGGCGAAGCGGCGGACTGCACGGCCTTCGAAACCGTGACCGCGCGCGCTCCGGCGCGCCCGGCTCATCTGCTCGCCGACAAGGGTTACGACACCGATCCCATCCGCGCTGCGCTCCACCGACGCGGCATCCGCGCCGTTATCCCGCCGCGGTCCCATCGCATCTACGCAATCCGCTGGAACCAACGCATCTACCGCGAGCGCAACCGCATCGAGCGAATGATCGGCCATCTCAAGGTGAACCGCGCCATCGCCACCCGATATGACAAGCTCGCGCGCTCCTTCCTCGATACCCTTCATCTCGCTACCATCCGCAGATGCCTACGTCTCGCTACTTTGTAAACAGGACCTAGCCCACGGCCAAGCCGCGTGCGACTGTTTTAGCGCTCGAGATAAATGTCGGCGATCGAGGCGTCCCCGGCGCGACTCGGCGCGGCCTCGATCGCGATCTCTTTCGAGGGCACGCCTTCGCTGCTTAGGATTTGGGCAACCGCCTTCGCCCGATTCAGCGCGAGCGTGAAGCCCTCGAGGCGCTGCTGCGCGCTCTCCTCGCCGCGCGCGGAGGCCGCATGCCCCACAACTCGGAACGCGCCGCCCTGGTCATGCTGCATTGCAGCGATCTCGCTCAGCCGGTCGCGCTCCTCCGAAGTGAGAGCCGCCGAGCCGTCGGCAAAGGCGATCGCCGCGACCCCGATCGACGACGATGCCGGGGCGCGCCGCTTGCCCGAAAAGGCCGTCGTTGCGGCGACGGGTGGCACTGACGGCGCGGCCGGCGCCGGGACGACCGAGGCGACGACCGGCGCTGGCGGCATCGCCGGCGGCGGTGGCGGCGCTTGCGGCGCCTCGCCCGCAGGAGCGCTCGGGATCGTCGGGCTTTGGAGCGACGACTCGGCGCTTGCCGTCTGCTGTTCCGGCTCAGCCGTCTCTTTTGGCGGAGCGGCCGCCTCCGTTGGAGGCGGAGCGGCAGGCGCTGGAGACTGAGGCGTCTTGGCAGCCGCCGGCGCGGCAGTGGCCGCAGGAGTCGCGGAAGCGACGGGAGTTGCGGGTGCGGGGGGCGCGGATGCAGCAGGAGCGGCACCTGAAGGCGCTTGAGGCGCTGTGGCGACCGCAGCCGGAGGGGCTGGCGGCGGCGGCGCAACAAGTGTCGGGGCCGGCGCGCCGGCACGCAACTGCTCGTCGCTGTAGCGTGCGTTGGTGCGGTCGGCGATCAGGCCCTTTTGCAATTTGTCGCGGTCGATCGTGCTCGTTGCGGTGTCCGGCGCAACGGGTACATCGCCCAGATTGGGGTATGGCTCCTTGCCGCCCGCCTCGAGGTTTTGTGCGTTGCGTTGATCCTTGTCGAGCGTGTCGTTCTTGGAGGCGCCCGAAATATCGCGGTACCAAGAGACCGGATTGATCGCGTCATGGACCGAAGAGCAGCCGCCCAGCAGCATTACGATTGCAACTGCGAACGCACGGCGCGGCCCTACGATCGACTGCGGTCGAATAACCATCATGCCCTACTTACTCCGCGCGCCGGATTTGACCATATTATGGCGAGCGGCGCGGCCGCCCTTGTTCGACCCGCCAGGACGGGAGCATGAAAGAACCTCACCCTCGCGAAATCAAGGTCCCGGACCCCGTCGCCTGGTCGCGCAATATGGCCGAACTTGCCGAGCGCAGCCAGCGCATCGTGCAGGAATTCCTGTCGCGCCAGGCGGATGGGACGGGCCTCATCGACCCGCTCAACATCGCCGGCGCCTTCTTCGAGATGACGCAGCGCCTGATGAGCGATCCGGCGAGCCTGGTTCAGGCGCAGCTCTCATTGTGGCAGGACTATCTGCGCCTGTGGCAGACCACGACGCACCGGTTCCTCACCGGCGGCACGCCCGAACCCGTGGCGCAGCCGGCGCCCGGCGACCGCCGCTTTGCGGACTCGGCGTGGAGCGAGAACGCGATCTTCGACTACATCAAGCAGAGCTATCTGCTCACCGCGCGCTGGATGCAGTCGATCGTGCAGCACGTCGAGGGGCTCGACCCCAAGAGCGCGCGCAAGGTCGATTTCTACACGCGGCAATTCGTCGACGCCATGGCGCCTTCGAATTTCGTGCTGACCAACCCCGAGGTGCTGCGCACCACGATCGAAAGCGGCGGCGAGAACCTTGTGAACGGCCTCAAACACATGCTCGAGGATCTCGAGCGCGGCAAGGGCCGGCTGATGATCAAGATGACCGACATGGAGGCGTTCGAGGTCGGCCGCAACATCGCCGTGACGCCGGGCAAGGTGATCTTCCAGAACGACCTGCACCAGCTCATCCAGTACGATCCGACGACGCCCGAGGTGAAGCGGCGGCCGCTCCTCGTCATTCCGCCGTGGATCAACAAATACTACATCCTCGATTTGCGGCCGACCAACTCGTTCGTGCGCTGGGCCGTGTCGCAGGGCCATACCGTGTTCGTCGTCTCGTGGGTCAATCCCGACGAGCACTTGGCGCAAAAGCGCTTCGACGACTACATGATCGAAGGCCCGCTCGCCTCGCTTCATGCGATGGAGCTTGCCACGGGCGAGAGCGAGGCGAACGTGGTCGGCTACTGCCTCGGCGGCACCCTCCTCGCGGCGACGCTCGCCTACATGGCGGCGAAGGGCGACAAGCGCTTTGCGTCCGCGACATATTTGGCCTCGATGGTCGATTTCAAGGAGGCCGGCGAGCTTGCCGTCTTCATCGACGAGGAGCAGCTCGCGTCGCTCGAAGAGCGCATGCGCCAGCACGGCTATCTCGAAGGCTCCGACATGGCGACGACCTTCAACATGCTGCGCGCCAACGACCTGATCTGGTCGTTCGTCGTCAACAACTACCTGCTCGGCAAGGAGCCGTTCCCGTTCGACCTGCTCTACTGGAACAGCGATTCGACGCGCATGCCGGCGACCATGCACAGCTTCTATCTCCGCACCATGTACCAGGAGAACAAGCTCGTCGAAGCGGGCGGCATCACGCTCGACGGCGTGCCGATCGACGTGCGCAAGATCAGGACGCCGAGCTTCATCCTGTCGACCCGCGAGGACCACATCGCGCCGTGGAAATCGACATATACGGCGACGCAACTCTACAAGGGCCCGGTCAAGTTCGTGCTTGCCGCCTCTGGCCACATCGCCGGCGTCGTCAATCCGCCGGACCAGCGCAAGTACGGCCACTACGACAATGCGAAGCTGCCGAAGAAGCCCGATGACTGGCTCGCGAGCGCGACCTTCCACGACGGCTCATGGTGGCCGACCTGGGAGAAATGGGTGGCGCGCCACGGCGGCGGCATGGTGCCGGCGCGCAAGCCCGGCGACGGCAGGCTCCAGCCGATCGAGGACGCGCCGGGGTCCTACGTCAAGGTCAAGTCCGAATAGGCGGCCGCGCTTCTGCTCAATTCTTCGCGGCGACGGAGCGCACCTCTTCGTAGAAAGCGTGGACCGCGGGCTGCGACTTCGTGACCTCCTCGCCGACCGGCGTGAGCAGCGGCTTCATTTTCGCAAGATCCTCGGCCGGCAGCGGATGAACCTCGCCCCCCATCTCGATCCATTGCTGCTGCAATTTCTTCAGTACATCGAGCGCATAGGCTTGGGAGTCCGGCTCCAGCGCGTGCCCGGTGTCGATGACGAGCTTTCGGAGATCGGGCGGCAGCCCGTCGAGCCAGCGCTTGCTGACCATGGCGATCGAGATGAGCATCGTGTCGTTGGTGACCGTCACCACGTGCACGAGCGTGTTCATTTTGAACGGCACGAACACGGCGAAGCCGCTGATCGTGCCGTCGATCACGCCCTGGTCGAGCGCCGGCATCACCTCGCTCAACGCCATCGCAATGCCGGTCGCGCCGAGCTTCGCCATCTTGGCGCGCTCGAGCTCGCTGCCATTGATGCGCAGCTTCTTGCCCTTGAAGTCCGAAAGGCGAAGGATCGGTTTCTTCGCCGCATAGTGCGACGCGCCAACGCTCAGCATCGCCATGCCGACGAGCCCTTTCGGCTCGGCGATACCGAGAATTTTCGGCTCGAGGGCCGGGTCGTGGATGGCCTTGGCGGCTTGCTCTTCGCTGCGGAACAGCATCGGCGCGCTGAACACACTATAGCGCTGGTCGATGCCGGTGAAGAAATCCACGGGCGCCATGAAAGCCTGGATCGAGCCGAGCTGCACGCCCTGGATCTCGACCGGGATGGCGCCGAGCTGGCTCGCCGGGTAGACCTGCACCTCGATCCGTCCGTTCGACGCTTTCTCCAGCGCCTCCTTGTATAGCAGCAGATAGTGGTTTTGCGCGTCATTCACCGTCGGGATGCCGAATTTCATGACGTATTCGGCAGCAAGGACCGGCGTCGCGACACCGGCAACGAGGCCAAGCGCAAGAGCGATCGCCGCAAGACGTGGTGCGTTCCGCATTTCTCCCTCCCCTGCGGCCGCGCGTTCCGTTTGGCCCGGCCGTTATGAGGGAACGCTACCAGAGGTCGCGCGCCTACGAAAGCCCTGCGGTCTCCGGCAATCCGAGCATGAGGTTCAGGTTCTGCACTGCGGCGCCCGCGGCGCCTTTGCCGAGATTGTCGAGCAGCGCCACGAGCCGCGCCTGTCCCGCTTCCTCGGCGCCGAACACGTAAAGCCGCATGCGGTTGGTGCCGTTGAGCCGCTCGGGATCGAGCGACGCGAGCGCCCCCGCCTCCGCGGTGGACGCGACCTCGACGAACTTCTCGCCGGCATAGGCGGCGGCGAGCGCTTCGTGCAGGTCCGCGACGCGCGGCTTCGCAGGCAGCGCTTTCAGCTGCAGCGGCACCTCGACGATCATGCCTTGCGCAAAGCGTCCGACCGCCGGCGCGAACAGCGGCCGATGCACGAGACCGGTGTGGCGGTGCATTTCCGGCACGTGCTTGTGCGCGAGCGTAAGGGCATAGATCCGGTACGGCACGGTCGTGTAGTTGGGCGCCTTCTCGTTCTCGAACTCGGCGATCATGGACTTGCCGCCGCCGCTATAGCCCGACACGGCGTTGACCGTGACCGGCCAATCCCGCGGCAGCAGCCCCGCCTCGATGAGCGGCCGCACCAGCGCGATGAAGCCCGTCGGATAGCAGCCGGGGTTCGCGACGCGCCGCGAGCCCAAAATGGCCGCCCTCTGGTCCTTCGACATTTCCGGAAACCCGTAGGTCCATCCCGGCTCGATGCGATGGGCGGTCGAGGCGTCGATGACGCGGACCGCGTTGCTGTCGATCAGGCCCACCGCCTCGCGTGCCGCCTCGTCCGGGAGGCACAGGATCACGAGGTCGGCGCCGTTCAGCATGTCGCGGCGCGCCGCCGCATCCTTGCGCCGGCCGCTGTCGATCGAGACGAGCGCGAGGTCGCGCCGCGCGGCCAGGCGCTCGCGGATCTGCAGGCCCGTGGTGCCGGCTTCGCCGTCGATGAAGACCTTTGGAGCCATCGCGACCCTCTGCCCCGATGAAGCGTCCTTCGACTTCGCCCTTCGCTGTGCTCCGGGCTTCGCTCAGGATGAGGAATTTCCTTACGCGGCTTAATCCTGAGCGGAGCGTGTGAAGCGCGCGTAGTCGAAGGACGCGCGCTCAGCGCTTCGAGAACTGGAAGCTGCGTCGCGCCTTGGCGCGGCCATACTTCTTGCGCTCGACGACGCGGCTGTCGCGGGTCAAAAAACCCTGCGACTTGAGCGTCGGGCGAAGGTCGGGCTCGTAGAAGGTGAGCGCGCGGCTGATGCCGTGGCGGACCGCGCCGGCTTGGCCCGAAAGCCCGCCGCCCACGACCGAACACACGACATCGTACTGGCCGAGCCGGTTCGCCACGGCGAACGGCTGGTTCAACAGCATGCGCAGCACCGGGCGCGCGAAATATATCGGGCTGTCGCGGCCGTTCACCGTGATCTGCCCGGTGCCGGGCTTGATCCACACGCGCGCCACCGCGTTCTTGCGCTTGCCGGTGGCGTAGGCGCGGCCTTGCGGATCGAGCTTCGGCTTCACCGGCTCGGCCGGTTGCGACTGCGGCGCCTGCGGCTGGCGCGCCTGCTGCGCCCCTTGCAGCGCATCGCGCAGGCCGCTCAACTGGGTCAGGTTGGCCATGGGATCAGGCCCTCGTGTTTTTGCGGTTCATCGCGGCGACATCGAGCCGTTGCGGCTGCTGCGCCTCGTGCGGGTGCTGCGGCCCGGCATAGACCTTGAGATGGCCCATGATGCGCCGGCCCAGCGGCCCCTTTGGCAGCATCCGCTCGACCGCCTTCACCAGCACGCGCTCCGGGTACTTGCCCTCGAGGATCGCGCCCTTTGAGCGGCCCTTGATCCCGCCGGGAAATCCCGTATGCCAATAGAATATGCTGTCGCGCCGCTTGTTGCCGGTGAGCTGCACCTTCTCGGCATTGACGACGACGACGTGGTCGCCGCAATCCATGTGCGGCGTGTAGGTGGTTTTGTGCTTGCCGCGGAGCCGCAGGGCGACGATCGAGGCAAGCCGCCCGAGCACCAGCCCGTCGGCATCGATCAGCAGCCACTTCTTGTCGAGCTCGCCCGCCTTGAGCGAATAAGTCTTCATCGCCGGTCCTCTTGGAAGGGCCGCAGTATGACACGCTATCTTGCGCCGTCAAGCGCTGGAAAGCCGCGAAATCCGCCCATTATATCGCTGCGGTATAATGTTACCCAACAGTTCGGGGAATCCCGTTGAATGGACTCCCCAAGAGTGCTTTGGAGGGGCCGGACTGCGGAAGGACAAGGGCGATGGCGGCTGCGAACGAGCCCGTGCTGCTCCGGAACGATGCCGGCGGCGTGGCCTTTCTCACGCTCAATCGGCCGCAGCAGCGGAATGCCCTTTCCGTGGCGCTGCTTGCGGCGCTTCAGGACGCGATCGATGCGATCGCGCGGGACGGTTCGATCAGGGTGGCGGTGATAAGCGGCGCCGGGCCGGGATTCTGCGCCGGGCACGATCTGAAAGAGATGCGCGCCAATCCCGGACGCGAGAATTACGAGGCGCTGTTCGAGCAGTGCTCGCGGCTGATGACGAGCATTGTGCGCCTGCCCAAGCCGGTCATTGCCCGCGTCCACGGCATTGCCGCGGCGGCCGGCTGCCAACTCGTCGCGACCTGCGACCTCGCCGTCGCGGCAAGCGACGCGCGCTTTGCCGTGAACGGCATCAATGTCGGTCTGTTCTGCTCGACGCCGATGGTGGCGCTGTCGCGCGCGGTCGGGCGCAAGGCAGCGCTCGAAATGCTGCTCACCGGCGATCTCGTTCCCGCCGAACATGCGCGCGCGATCGGCCTCGTCAACCGCGTCGTGCCGCCGGAAAGGCTCGACGACGAGGTGAATGGCCTCGCGCGCCACATTGCCGGCAAGCTCGGCCTTGCCGTCGCCATCGGCAAGGAGGCGTTCTACCGCCAGGCCGAGCTGGGGCTCGACGAGGCCTATGCCTATACCGGCGCGGTGATGACCACGAACATGCTGGCGCGCGAGACGGAGGAAGGGATCGACGCCTTCATCGACAAGCGGCCGCCGCCATGGCAGCGCCCGCAATGAACCACGACTCCTACAGCGACTCATACCTGCGCGCGATCCTCAAGAGCGTGCGGACGATCGCGATGGTGGGTGCGTCGCCGCACTGGAACCGGCCGTCCTACTTCGTCATGAAGTACCTTCAGTCGAAGGGCTTTCGCGTCATCCCGGTCAATCCGCGCGCCAAGGGCGAGACGATTTTGGGCGAGCTTTGCCGCGGCGATCTCAGCGAAGTGACCGAGCCCGTCGACATGGTCGACATCTTCCGCCGTTCGGAAGAGGTCGGGCCGATCGTCGATGCGGCGATCGGGATGGGCGCGAAAGTCATCTGGATGCAGATCGGAGTGTGCAACGACGAAGCGGCGCGGCGCGCCGAGGAGGCCGGGCTCAAGGTGGTGATGAACCGTTGTCCCAAGATCGAATACTCGCGTCTCTGCGGCGAGCTTGGCTGGAGCGGCGTCAATACCGGCATCATTTCCGCCAAGCGCAGGGCGCTCTGAATGGCCGACGATTCCGGCGCAAAGCGCCCTGGCTTCGAGACCCTCGCAATCCATGCCGGCGCCTCGCCCGATCCTGCGACCGGCGCGCGCGCGACGCCGATCTATCAAACCACGGCTTACGTCTTCGAAAACGTCGAGCACGCCGCCTCGCTCTTCAACCTGCAGAGCTACGGCTACATCTATTCGCGCCTGACCAATCCGACCGTCTCGGTGCTCGAGGAGCGGATGGCGAGCCTCGAAGGCGGACGGGGTGCCATCGCCGTGGCCTCGGGCCACGCGGCGCAGCTCCTGGCCTTCTTCGCCTTCATGGAGCCGGGCGACCATTTCGTCGCTTCGAGCAAGCTCTATGGCGGCTCGATCACGCAGTTCGGCAAGAGCTTCCGGAAATTCGGCTGGGAGGTCACGTTCGTCGATCCCGACGAGCCTGAGAATTTCCGGCGCGCGCTGACGCCGCGCTCGAAAGCGGTGTTCGTCGAAAGCATCGCCAACCCCGGCGGCGTCATCACCGACATGGAAGCGGTCGCCAAGGTGGCGCATGAGGCGGGCGCACTCCTCATCGTCGACAACACGCTGGCGACCCCGTATTTGTGCCGGCCGTTCGAGTGGGGCGCCGATCTCGTCGTCCATTCGACCACGAAGTTTCTCTCCGGCCACGGCACCGCGATGGGCGGCGTCGTCATCGACAGCGGCACGGTCGATTGGGCGCAAAGCGGCAAGTTCAAGGCGCTGACCGAGCCCGAGCCCGCCTACCACGGCCTGCGTTTTTACGAGACGTTCGGCGACCTGGCGTTCACGGTGCACGGCCATGCCGTGGGGCTGCGCGATTTGGGCGCGACCATGGCGCCGATGAACGCCTTCCTCACCATCACCGGCATCGAGACCCTGCCCTTGCGCATGGAGCGGCACTGCGCCAACGCGCTCTGCATTGCCGAGTGGCTCGAGCGGCACGAGGCGGTCGCGTGGGTGTCCTATGCCGGTCTTGCCTCGAGCCCCTATCGCGCGCTGCAGCAGAAATACATGCCGAAGGGCGGCGGCGCGGTCTTCACCTTCGGCCTCAAGGGCGGATTCGCCGCGGGCGTGAAGCTCGTCGAGAGTGTCGAGCTGTTCTCGCACCTTGCCAATATCGGCGACACGCGCTCGCTCATCATCCATCCCGCCTCGACGACCCATCGCCAGCTCAGCGAGGCGCAACAGATCGCCGCCGGCGCCGGGCCCGACGTCGTCCGGCTTTCGGTCGGGATCGAGAGCGTCGAGGATCTGATCGCCGACCTCGCGCAGGGGCTCGCCGCTTCGGGCTAGCCGCCACCCGTTTCGCGCGCGACCCAGGCCAGAAAATCGGGGTTTCCGTCCGTCACCTCGAGCGCCTCGATGCACGGGCAGTCGTAGGAATGGAGCGCCTTCACCCGCGCCATAAGGTCGGGCAGCCGCGCGCGCGTGGTCTTGAGAATGAGCGCCGCCTCGGTCGAGTCCTCGAGCGCCCCCTGCCACCAGTAGATCGAGCGCACCGGCGCCAGCACGTTGGCGCAGGCCGCAAGCCGCTCGGCCACGACGGCGCGGCCGATCCGCTCCGCCTCATCCGCGCCGGACGCCGTGACATAGACGAACATCACCGCCATTGGAGCCTCCGGAACTGGGCTTATTCAAATACTTAACGGGTTTCGTTCTATAAATTCACGGTTTCCGCGTGCGCGCTTGCCGCCCGCTCTTTGCGTAGGAACGCGCGATGCGTTACGTCAAGCTGGCAGAGCGTTGCCGACAGGCGTTAAGATAACGCTCGTTCGGGTGGTTGGGGGATCGATGAGCGACGCGCCCGAGGTCAGGAAGCTTCCCACTGCCGCGCAGCGCGCGTGGCTCAAACGCGGCCTCGCCGAGCCGGGCGGCAAGCTCCCCCTGTTCGAAGGCGATGGGCGGCAGGTCGATCTGCGCACGATCCGCGCCTGCATCGATCAGGGCTGGGCCGAGCCTTGGTTCCACAATCCGCTGAAGCCCAACTGGCTCGTCTGCAAGCTGACCGAGCTGGGCCGCACGCTCGCGGGGCGCCCGAAGCGGATGCCGCCGCCGAAGCGCGAGCGGCACCTGCCGAGCAACGTGACACCAATCCGCTAGCCCGCGTCACGCCTTCAGGGCGGCGTCGACATATTCGTTCGTATAAAGCACCGACGCGTCCTTGATATCGACGATGTGCGCCGCTGCGAGCGCCTTCACTCCCGCGTCCCAGCGCTCGGGAATGTTCACGAGAATCTTGTCGCGGCCGTCGGCGAGCAGCAAATTCTTGATCGTGTCGTCGACCATCGCCACCGACATGTCGAGATTGTTGGCGCCGGGAATATCGAACATCTTCGCCGCGCGCGTGATGAGCGAGGCGAGCGGCTCGGCCAGCATCTCGTCGATCGACGCCTTGCACGCCTTGAGGAAGCGCACCGCCACATCGCGCCGCGCCTTCAGAACGTCGGGCATGGCGTAATAGGTCTGGCCCGGCAGCGGCAGGTATTTGCCCGGATCCCAGACCTCGACCGGCTCGTGCATCTGGGCGAGTGCGGTCTCGACCCCGTTTGTCGAGATGAAGCAATCGACCCGACCCTGCTTCAGGATCTCGATCGCGCCGGGCGTGCCGCCGGTGGCCTGCCGCTCGAACGTCCGACGGCTTCAGCCCCGCCTTCGCCAGCATCACGTCGAGATAGACGCCCGTGGGCGAGGCCAGGGTAATAAGGCCAACGGTTTTTCCTGCAAAATCCTTGGGTTCTAGGACGGGCTTCGTCTTGAGGCTGAAGACGCGGAACGGGCAGCCCTGGAAGACGCTGGCAATCGCGATGGGCGCATTCTGGTTGGCGGCGACGGCGCGGATGATGTCGGCCGGCGCGCCGCGGCCGAACGTGCCCTGGCCCGAAGCGACGAGTTGCACCGTCTGCACGCCGGAATTGGCGCCGATCACTTTTGCGTCGAGCCCGAAATTGGCGAAATGCCCGCCGGCGGCGGCATTCATCGCGTCGAAGAAGTCGATCGCGAAGCCAAGCGGGAGTATGACAGTGATCGCGTCCGCGGCGCGTGCGGACGAGACGATCGCGGGCGATGCGATCAGCGCTGCACCGGCCGCCACGGCGCCGTCGCGCATAAATTGCCGCCGGGTCGTCGCCATCCGTCACCCCGCCATTTCGGTCGATGGTCGGGCAGGCGAGATTTGAACTCGCGACCCTCAGCACCCCATGCTGATGCGCTACCAGGCTGCGCTACTGCCCGCGACCATGGAAAACAGCGGTCCTCTAAGCGATTCGGGGAGCGAGCGCAAGCGCCCTCGCAAATTGGAACTTGCGCGAAATGGCCCCCGCCCTGCGGCAATGGCGGGACGGCCGAGAAACCGCTTGCCCTTTGATGCGGATCAATGCCTTGGCCCTTCGGCCGAGCCAGGCTCCGGCACCATGGATGATCGGATACGCATTGCCAGCGCGCCGCCTGCCCCGGCTTTGCCGTCCCACGCGCCCGAGATTCCGCGCAAGACGCGCCATCGGCTCTTCGCCTGGTTTTTGGGCCTTGCGATTGCTGCGGCGCTCGCTGGCGCCGGCGCGGCCTGGTGGGGCTCCCATAAAGCCGCCGCCGTCCACTTTACGACCGCTCCGGTCACGCTCGGGCCGGTCACGCGCTCGGTCACGGCAACGGGCACGGTCAATCCCGAGCTTACGATCATCGTCGGCAGCTACGTGTCGGGCGTAATCGAGCAGCTCTCGTGCGACTACAATACCGAGGTCAAAGCCGGCCAGGTCTGCGCCAAGATCGATCCACGGCCCTACCAGGCGGCGCTCGACCAGTATGCGGGCCAGCTCGTGCGCGATCAGGCCATCCTCGCCAAGGACCAGACGGATCTCGCGCGGTATCAAAAACTCGCGGCGCAGAACTCGATCGCGCGCCAGCAGGCCGAAGACCAGGTCTATGTCGTGCATCAGGACGAAGGCACCGTGAAGCTCGACGAGGGGCTGGTCGAAGGCGCCAAGCTCAATCTCGGCTACACCGACATCGTCTCGCCGGTCGACGGCACGGTCGTGTCGCGCAACGTGACACAGGGCCAGACCGTCGCCGCCAGTTTCCAGACGCCGACCCTGTTCCTCATCGCGACCGATCTCAAGAAGATGGAGGTCGACACCAACATCAGCGAAAGCGATATCGGTGGAGTCAAGCAGGGCAACAAGGCCACTTTCACCGTCGATGCCTATCCGCAACGAGTGTTCGCAGGCACGGTGACCCAGGTCCGCCAGTCGCCGCAGACGGTCCAGAACGTCGTGACCTATGACGCCGTGGTCGGCATCGCCAATCCCGATCTCGCACTGATGCCGGGCATGACGGCCTCGACGCAGATCATCGTCGATCAGCGGACGGACGTGCTGCGCGTGCCGGACCAGGCGCTGCGCTACGTGCCGGGCGGGCTGGGCGCCGGGGCGCCTGCAATCGGCGCGGCGCGCGTCTTTGTGCTGCGCGACGGCGCGCCCGTTGCGGTGCCGGTGGCGGTGGGCCTCGATGACGGAAATTTCTCCGAGATCGTCACCGGCGACCTTCATCCGGGCGACGCGGTAGTCACCGCGGAACAAAGCGCTTCCGCGGGCGGCGGCGCTTTGCCGCAGCCGCGCCTCTGAGCGGCGCTCCATGCCGCGCGAAAGTCCTGGGATCGCCGAGCCGGTCATCAAGATCGAAGGCGTAACCCGCACTTTCATCTTGGGCGACGTCAAGGTCGAGGCGCTCCGCGGCATCGATCTCACCGTCCGCAAGGGCGAGTTCGTCGCCATCATGGGCTCGTCGGGCTCCGGCAAGTCGACGCTCATGAACATTCTGGGTTGCCTCGACCGCTCGACGAGCGGTCATTATTTCCTCGAGAGCGTCGACGTGGCGGGCCTGCGCGAGCCTGAGCTTGCCCGCATCCGGAGCGAGCGGCTGGGCTTCGTGTTCCAGAGCTACAACCTGCTCGCGCGCACCAGCGCCATCGAGAATGTGGGCCTGCCGCTCTATTACGCGACCTCGGGGCCGTTACGCCGCTCCGTGCGGACCGAGCGGGCGCGGACGGCGCTTCGGTTCGTCGGCCTCGGCGAGCGCGAGCGCAACACGCCGGGCCAGCTTTCGGGCGGCCAGCAGCAGCGTGTCGCCATCGCCCGCGCGCTCATCAACGCGCCGAGCCTCCTGCTCGCCGACGAGCCCACCGGCAATCTCGACACGCGCACGTCGCACGAGATCATGGAGACGCTCGTCACGCTCAACCGCGAGCACGGCGTTACGATCGTCCTCGTCACGCACGAGTTCGACATCGCCGCCTATGCCGACCGGGTCGTGACGATGCGGGACGGCGCGATCGTATCCGACGAACTCGTAACGAAGCCTGCCGTGCCGGCGCCGCCGGCCGAACGCGGGCCTGCCGCGGGCTTGCCATCGGTCGAGGCGCCGTCCGGTAGCGCCGTCGGCGGGTTCCTGCCGTTCGCGCTCATGACCCTCGCTGCCGCGGCGCAGGCGATTTGGCGCAACAAGATGCGCTCGGCGCTCACCATGCTCGGCGTCTTCATCGGCGTCGCGGCTCTCATCGTCATGGTCGCCGTGGGCGACGGTGCGAGCGAAGCGGTCAGGAAGCAGATCGAGAGCCTCGGCACGAACATGGTGGTGGTGCTGCCGGGCGCGCTCACCCAGGGCGGCGCGCGCGGCGGGTTCGGCAGCGCCAGCACGCTGACGGTCGCGGATACCGCCGCCATCCGCCGCGAGGATCCGGCGGTGGCGCGGGTTGGATATCTCATTCGCCAGCAGGCCCAGGTGCAGTATGAGAACCGCAACTGGACCACGAATATTCAGGGCGTGAGTCCGAGCTATCCGCCGATCACCAACTGGCGCATTGCGGCGGGCCGCGCCATCACGCAGGAGGATGAGCTCACGGCCGGTCTCGTCGCGGTGATCGGACAGACGGTTTATCGCGAGCTGTTCCGCCCGGACGAGAATCCCGTCGGCGCCTTCATCCAGGTGAAGAGCGTGCCGCTCAAGGTCGTGGGATTGCTTGCGGCCAAAGGCCAGTCGCCCTTCGGGCAGGATCAGGACGATCTCGTGATGACGCCGTTCACCACCGGCGAGCGCAAGGTCCTTGGCGTCGCGGCGCCGAGCCAGCAGGCGACGCCGCTCAACTGGCCCTATCTGCCGCCGCCCAATCCCTACGGTCTGACGCCGGAATTGACCGGCTACGTCAACATGATCTTCGTGCAGGCGATGAGCCAGGACGGGGTCCAGCTTGCGATCCGGCAGGTCTCCGACACGCTCATGCGGCGGCACCGCATCAAGCCGGGCGAGCTCAAGGATTTCGACGTGCGCAATCTGAGCCAGTTCGTCGAAACGGCGGAAAGCAGCAGCCGCATCATGGCTTTGCTTCTTGCCGCGGTGGCCTCGATCTCGCTGCTCGTCGGCGGCATCGGAATCATGAACATCCTGCTCGTTTCAGTGACCGAGCGCACGCGCGAGATCGGTCTGCGCATGGCGATCGGCGCGCGCCGAATTCATGTCCTGCTCCAATTCCTCGCCGAAGCCGTCTTTCTCAGCGTGAGCGGCGGCATCGCCGGCATTTTCATGGGCATTGCGTCGGCGGAGCTCATCTCGAACGTGTTCGGCTGGCCTGCGCCGATCTCGGCGGCCGCGATCGTTGGCGGCTTTCTGTTCGCAGCAGCGGTCGGGGTTTTCTTCGGCTATTACCCGGCGCGAAAGGCAGCGCACCTCGATCCGATCGAGGCGCTTCGGTACGAGTAAGGCATCGGGGACCGGTTGATCTGCATCAAGGCGATCCGGCCGCGGCCATCAGAGAGTGACATCGCTTCAATCCCGAATTCCAAGGAGATTAGCGATGGCCGTCACACCCGTTGAAGTGAAGAAGACCCTGGCGCCCCGCGCGGCGACGGATCCGTGGCAGAGCTTCCGCGGCGAATTCAATCGCCTGTTCGACCGGTTTTCCGACTTCGGCATGCCGTCGATGCGGCGCATCCTCGAGGCCGCGCCTTCGTTCGACGAGACCTTCAGCGTCAATGTCCCCGCGGTTGACGTGACCGAGGACGAGAAGGCCTACAAGGTCGCGGCCGAGCTGCCGGGCCTCGACGAGAAAAACGTCGAAGTGTCGGTCGCCGGCGACGTCCTCACGATCAAGGGCGAGAAGCGGCAGGAGAAGGAAGAGAAAAACAAGAACTGGTACGTGTCGGAGCGCGCCTACGGCTCGTTCCAGCGTGCCTTCGTACTGCCGGAGGGCGTGGAGCGCGACAAGATCGTGGCCGAGTTCGCGAAGGGCGTCCTGACCGTCACGCTGCCGAAGAGCGCCGAGGCGCAGAAGCAGCAAAAGAAGATCGAGGTCAAGGCGGCCTGATCCACCGAGAAGGACCGAAACCATGAGACTCCTGCGAATCCTGCTGATCGCCGCCCTTCCGGTCGCGATGCTGGGCGCCTGCACGACATTGAGCGATCAGGACCGGGCGACGATCGCCGCCGCCAGCGACAACGCCCAGCAGGCGAAGGAAACCGCGCAGCAGGCGAAGGACCTGGCGCAGCAGGCGCTCAATACAGCGCAGGCTGCGCAGGCGAGTGCCAATGCTGCGGCGCAATCGGCCACTCAGGCGGCGAGCGACGCGCGCGCCGCCAACGAGAAGGCCGATCGCATGTTCCAGCGCTCGCTGCGCAAGACTTCGCCCTGATGCCGGTATGCCCGCCCGCCGATCCCTACACGGGGTCGGCGGGACTTTCGCGAATGGGACGGTGGCATCTTGCGGCGACGACTGGCCTAATGCTCGCTGCGCTTTCGGCGACGAGCCTCGCAGCCGAATCCGGCGGGCGCATAGAAGAGGGCAGAGCTTTAGCGCAAGACGCCTGCTCGGCCTGTCATCAAGTGAGTTCCGACCAAAAGAAGCCGCCGCCCGTTGTCGAGGAGCGCCCCGAGAGCGGCATCGCAGCGCCGAGTTTCGCCAAGATCGCGCGTGATCGCCGCAGCAACGCAGCCTTCCTGCGCAAGGTGATCACGCGGCCGCATTACCCGATGCGGGAGCAGGCTTTCGACGAAGACGATCTCGATGCAATCATCGCCTACATTCTGTCCCTTCGTTCGCCCAATTCGCGAGCGCGCTGAGATTTACGGCTGAAGCTCGATCAGCGTTCCGTCTTCCACTGCGTCCCAGATCTCTTCGATCGCGATGTTGCCGACGGCGATGCAGCCGTTGGTCCAATCGACGAAGAATTTGACGGGATCGTGGTGGCCGAAACTTGCCGGCATGCCGTGCACGAAGATCGCGCCGCCGGGACTCACATGGGCGGCGCGCGCCCGCGCCGTGTCGGTGAAGCTGGGATAGGAAATATGGAGCGCGCGATGGTACGGCGTGCGCGCCGTACGTCCATCGATCATGTAAAGCCCCTCGGGCGTCCGCCCATCGCCGTATCGCCGCTTTGGACCGCGCGGATGAGTACCCAGCGCGATGGGATAGGATTTCAGAATCTCGCCGTTGCGCAGGAGCTGCAAGAGCCTCTGCGCCTTCAGAACGCGAACGCGGTCGGCCTTGCGCGGGCCGGGCAGAGGCGTTGCGCCGCGAGCGCCTGGCATGCCGGCAAGGCCAGCGGCGGACAGGAGGATGAACCTTCGCCGGGATAGGGATCGCATGGCATCGCCTGAACGCGCTGTATCCGCGCTCTTCTACCTGCGGCCCACGTCCGCACCTTGATCCTCGTCAAGGGCATGGGGCGATCCTTTGTCTAGATTGGCACATGTTTCGATCCGGCCGGCATCTATCGATCGTCCTTCTGCTTCTGGCCGCCATGCCGTCCCGCGCGGCGGAGCGCAATGATCTCATCGGTATTCCGACCCTGTTTCAAACCCAGGAGAACGACACGCTCCTCGACATTGCCCGTGCCTATGACCTCGGATATGTCGAGATCAGGGTGGCAAATCCGGGCGTCGATCCGTGGCTGCCGGGCGCGGGACGGCTCCTGTCGCTGCCGACGCAGCACGTGCTTCCCGACGCCCCGCGCCGAGGCATCGTGATCAATCTCCCGGAGTTGCGGCTCTATTACTTTCCGCCGGGGGGCGAGCCTTTATCGTTCCCCATCGGCATTGGCGGCGAGGGCAAGGAAACGCCGGCCGGGCGTACCGAGATCGTTCAGAAGCGGACGCATCCGACCTGGTTTCCCACCGAATCCGAGCGCGCCGCGGATCCCGAACTTCCCGCTTCGGTCCCGCCGGGCCCAGACAATCCGATGGGAGACTATGCCCTCTATCTCGGCTGGCGCGGCTATGCGATCCATGGCTCGAACAAGCCCTACAGCATCGGGCGTCGCGACAGCAGCGGATGCATCCGTATGTATCCCGAGGATATCGAGACGCTGTTCAAGCTGGTCGGGCCAGGCACGCCGGTCGCGGTCGAGGATCAGCCGGTTAAGCTCGGCTGGTCCGGCGGCGAGCTCTATCTCGAAATTCACCCCGACCAGGCCGATGCGGAAGCGATCGAAACGACGGGTGAGCCGCGCGCTTTTATCGCGGCCGATGCGGACGATCTCGTGATCAAGGCGGCCGGCACGGCGCTTTCCCGACTCAACTGGTATGCGATTCACCTCGAAGAAGCGAAACGCAGCGGCATCGCGGTGCAGGTCACCGAGCCGGTGTCCGGCGGCTACTAGAGCGGGATTGAATTAGGCGGGACCATATCCGGAGTTGCTGAAGTAGTTTGAGCATTCTTGCGGCGTGAAGCTGCCGAGAAGCTGTCCGATGGCTTCGGTCACGGCGTCGAAGCTTCGCGCGGCGGTTTTGCGCAGCAAGTGTTTGAGCTTGGCGAAGAGCTGTTCGATGGGGTTGAGGTCGGGCGAGTATTTCGGCAGGAGGATGAGCTTGGCGCCGACGGCACGGATGGCGTGACGGACGGCGCGTCCCTTGTGGCTGCCGAGATTGTCCATGATGACGATGTCGCCCGGTCTCAGGGTCGGGACGAGAACCTTCTCGACATAGGTCCGGAAGGTCTGGCCGTTGATCGGGGCATCGAGCAGCCAGGGCGCGTCGATACGATCGTGCCGCAGCGCGGCCAGGAAGGTCATGGTCTTCCAGCGCGCCTGCGGCACCTTGGCGCGCAGCCGCCGGCCGCGCGGTCCCCATCCCCGGAGCGGGGCCATGTTGTCCTTGGTCCAGGTCTCATCGATGAAGACCAGGCGCGCCGGTTCAATCCGCCTCTGACGCGCTTTCCACTGCGCTCGCCGTCTCGCCACGTCGGGGCGATCCTGTTCGCTGGCGAGCACGGTTTTTTTTGAAGCTCAACTCCTCGGCGTGAACGAACGTCCAGACCGCGGTGTAATCGGCCTTGAGGCCGCGCCCGGCGAGTTCGCGGACAAGCCCGCGCAAAGTGAAATCGCGCTCGCGAATGCGCTCGCGCAGCCAAACCTCATGCTCGTCCCGGATCGCCTTCGGCTTGTGCCCGCCCATCTGTCCCGGCACCACGCTCCCCGTCTCCCGGAAGCGCCGCACCCAGGCGATCGCCGTGCTCACGCCAACCCCGAACCGCGACGCCGCTTCATGCCGCGACAGCCCCTCGTTCTCGACCGCCGCAACAACCCGCTCGCGAAGATCCATCGAATAAGGTTTTGCCATTCATGCCGGCCCCCTTCGCCCAGCCAGCATGTTGAATCAGAAACGCCCCCGATTCGGGAATCCCCAATCGACTCCGGCCAAAACAATCCCGCTCTAGTTAGCCGCACCTATTCACCACGGTAGCGCGATTTGACGGGCGCTGGCGATTCGTAGCACGGTAGCCGCGCTGGTTTGTGGCGTCGCTCGTGGCGCCGATGTCGGTTCTGGTTGTGTGGTGGTTGGAGGTTGCGGGGATGGGCTCGGCGGGGCGACAGCGCCCCGGTTTTCATGGCCCCGCAGCGGCAAAACGTCCAGCGAGCAAACGGAAGATCGCGGCGTCCGGACAAGCCGTCGGCAACCAGACGCGGATGCGCGCTGTGCCCTCGACCACGCGGGCGGCTATCTTGATCAACCGAAGCCGCAACGTCCCGAACTCGACCGTTTTCCAGCACGAACGCTTGGGCGCAGCGGCGCGCAGGGTGTGCAGCAGCCAGTAGGCGGCGGTGTGGAGAATGAGCCGGAACTGATTGGCGCGGGGGCTGCGGCAAGAGGTCCGGTCGGAGGCGAGCTGGGCCTTGTGCAGCTTGATGAAGTTCTCCGCTTGGCCGCGCGCGCAGTAGATCATCTCGTAGAGATGCCCGGCAGAGCCCTCGAGCGTCGTGACGATATAGCGCGCATCGAAGCCCTGGGGAGTGGCTTCGAGACGGGCCACGACGCGGCGCGGCTTGGTCCAGCTTTTGGCGGCATAGCGGAACTCGGTCCAGGTCCGGTGCTTTTCCTCGCCAGCCTCGGCGCGGCGCACGCAGAGATCGTCGGCAATAGCCCTCACCTTGGCATGGAGCACATCGTTCCCGGCGAGCCCGAAGACGTAATCGACGCCGTTCTCCTCGCACCAAGCCATGGCCTCGGGGCGGGCATAGTGGCTGTCGCCGCGCCAGCAGATGCGGGTCTTGGGCCAGTGCCGACGGATGTGGCGCGTCACGTGCCTAATGATGGCACGGACTTCGGAGCCGCCCGGCGTCTTGCCTTCGCGCAGGATGACGGCGACCGGCTTGCCGGAACCAGCCTCGTAAATATGGATCGGCAGGAAGCAGCGCTCGTCGTAATGCGCATTGAAGAGCGAGAGTTGCTGGTGCCCATGGACCCGGTCGAGCGTATCGTCGATGTCGAGCGTGACCGCGGCGGGCGGGCACGCCCAACTCGCGCAGAACAGATCGACCATGGCGGCCATCATCCGCGCGATCTCGACCTTCGATGGCGCGTTCTCCAGCCGCGACATGGTCGGTTGTGAGCACAGCGCATTCCCGCTCTCCGGAAGACGCCCGACTGCCATCTTGAACACGGGGTCGGCACGCAAACTGTCGCAGTCGTCGGCGTCCTCATAGCCTGCCGCGATCAAAAACATCCGCAGTCGCAGCATCTCGATGAGCTCATGGTGGGTGCGCGCGGGATCGCGTCGGTCCATCAGGCATCGGCCCAACCGCGCGGCAAGTCCGAGACGCCGCTCCACATCGCGCAGCACAAGAACGCCGCCATTCGACGACAAAAGGCCGCCATCAAAAGCGACGCCCGCCTTCTTGCGGCAAATCGTTGGCAACGAAAACGGCAGGAGGTTATCTTCGTCCATGGCGGGTGTGGCGCTCCGTGATCGCGGGATTGACCCTGTCTCGACAACAGAATCATGCGCGCAGTCAACGAATTACGCTACATCCGCCAACCCAAAATCACTACCGTCGTGAATAAGGCAGGTTAGCGCCCTTATGCGCCCGGCATGTCGAGCGCCGCCAGGTGTTTCGGCAGCTCATCGAGCGGCATCTTGGTCAGGTCCTTCGCGGCCTCGACCTGGACCTTCGCCCGCGTTCCGTCATCCAGCATTTCGCGAAGCTGACCGAGAGCGCGCGCCGGCGCGAACAAGATGATCTTGTCGTACGAATTGGCGGCGTTTTGCGCATTCAGGTATTGCGCGACGCTATGGAGGAAGGACTTCAGTTGCTCGGCATGCGGGTCGTGGCGCGGCTCGACCGCGTGATGCGCGGAATTGTGGCTTTCCTGCGTGCGGCCGGGATTGTCGGATTTGAGGAGATGCGACGGAACATGCGCCTCCGACGATGCAAGGTTGGCGACGACATCGAAGCCGGGCTCGATCTCCCGCCGCTTCACGATCAAGGCGCGACTGCCGTCGGCCAGTACGATCCAGGTAGTCCTGTGCTTCACCATCGACATCCCCCTTTTCGAGCCGAGGATGACGCGTCAGTTACTGGATCGCCTTGATACAGGTCAAGCAACCCGGCGCGCGCAGGGCGCTCACGTGCGCTCCTCGCGATGGACGACGCGGCTCAACTGCCAGACCTCGAAGCCGTTGTAATGCGATTGCTCGGCGAAGATGGCGCGCGCCTTCGCAATCGCGTCGGTGTCGTCCGACGCTTCGTATTCCTCGCGCGCGAGAATGTGCCCGCGACCGTCCAGCAGAAACATCCGGTAATGTGCCACCTCTGCCTCGCCAATTCTTTGCGGGCAACTTGCGGTTACATGCGACGGTGGCACGAAAGGATCATTGCGGCAACAAAGGCTGCTTAAGATTTGGCTCCAATACGCGATAAAAATATACTCAGCGCCGCTCCTTGCCGAGCGTATCGCGCAGTGCGACGAGCTCCTTGCGGATGTCGAGCAGCGCCTGGCGCAAAGAGTTGGGCGATTTCACCGTGCGCGCCGGCGCCGGCGGCTGCGCCGCGGGCCGCGCGTCTTGCTTCAGCGCGCCTTCGCGCAGAAGCTTCTGCACGCCCTTGATCGTGTAGCCCTGGTCGTAGAGGCACTGGCGAATCCGCCGCAGCAGCGCCACGTCGTCCGGGCGGTAATAACGCCGGCCGCCGGCGCGCTTCAGCGGCTTGATCTGCGGGAACTTCGATTCCCAGAAACGCAGCACATGCTGCGGCACCTCAAGATCGCCGGCTACCTCGCTGATCGTACGAAAAGCTTCGGCGGACTTTGCGTGCCGTCGCGGGCCTTGCGGCCGGGGTTCGTCGAACAGGTCGGGCAATCTCATGCCGTCCCGCTACGGCGCGGATGCTGCTTGCTGAGCGCGCCGTTGATCTGATCCTTGAGCACATGCGAGGCGCGGAACACGAGAACGCGGCGCGGATTGATCGGCACTTCGGTTCCGGTCTTGGGATTGCGGCCGATGCGCCGCCCTTTGCGCCGCACGGCGAAACTGCCGAACGAGGAGATCTTGACCATCTCGCCGCGCGCGAGGGCGTCGGAGATTTCGGCGAGCACGGTCTCGACCAGCGCGGCCGATTCGTTGCGCGACAAACCGACCTCCTGGTACACCGCCTCGCTCAACTGAGCGCGCGTCACGGTCTGCGCTGCCATCCCCGCCCTCCCGTTTTATCCAAACCCTAATCCGGGAGTAGAAAATTTGCAATTACAGAGCGTTGGAGGGAATTCTTGAATCGGCCCCTGGGCTCTACCAGCGGACCAGCGCCGCGCCCCAGGTGAGTCCGCCGCCCATCGCCTCGAGGAGCACGAGGTGTCCCGGACGGAGCCGCCCGTCCGCCGCAGCCTCGGCCAGCGCCAGCGGCACCGACGCGGCCGACGTATTGGCGTGGCGATCGATCGTGACGACGACGCGGGCAGCGTCGAGGCCGAGTTTCCGCGCCATGGCGTCGATGATGCGCCGATTCGCCTGGTGCGGCACGAGCCAGTCGAGCGAGCTGGGCGCGAGGCCGTTGGCGGCGAGCGCCTCGTCCACGACCTCGGCGAGCCGCACGACCGCGTGGCGGAAAATCTCCCGCCCCTCCATGCGCAGGAATCCCGATGTGCCGGTGCTGGACGGGCCGCCATCGACATAGAGCAGCTCATAGCCGCTGCCGTCGGCGTGGAGATGGGTGGAAAGGATGCCGCGCTCGCCGCGCACCGCCGTGGGACTGCCCGCGCCTCGAGCACGACTGCGCCGGCGCCGTCGCCGAACAGGACGCAGGTGCCTCGGTCCTGCCAGTCGAGGATGCGCGAGAACGTCTCGGCGCCGATCACGAGCGCGCGCTTTGCCTGGCCAAGGCGCAGGAAATTGTCGGCGCAGGCGAGCGCGTAGACGAAGCCGGTGCAAACCGCCTGCACGTCAAAGGCCGGATGGCCGCTCCGCACGCCGAGGCGCGCCGCAACCTTGGCCGCGGTCGCGGGAAATGTGTGATCGGGCGTCGCCGTCGCGACCACGACGAGGTCGATCTCGGCGGCGTCGCGCCCGGCCGCGACGAGCGCGCGCTCGGCGGCGCGCACGGCAAGGTCGGAGGTGAGTTCGCCGGGCGCCGCGACGTGGCGCTGCCGGATGCCGGTGCGCTGCACGATCCATTCATCGGAGGTGTCGAGCCGCTCGGCAAGCTCGGCATTGCTGACAATCCGTTCCGGCAGGTAGCCGCCGCAGCCCAGTACGAACGAGCGAAATGCCATCTCAGAGCGCCGCCGACTGAGGCTTGTCCTGCGCCGTCGAGGCTTCGCTCAATTGCGCGAGCCCGTCGCGGATTTTCTCGAGGAAGCCGTTGACTTTCATATCGACGGCGACGCCGATCGCGTTGGCAAAGCCCAGTGCATCGGCGCTGCCGTGGCTCTTGACGCAGATGCCGTCGAGCCCGAGGAACACGGCGCCGTTGTAGCGCCGCGGATCGAGCCGCGAGCGCAGCTTGCGCAGCGCACGGTGCGCCAGAAGATAGCCGATCCGTGCCGTAAGCGAGCTTTGGAACGAGGCGCGCAGAAAATCGGTAAAGAGCCGCGCCGTGCCTTCGGCGGTCTTGAGGGCGATGTTGCCGGTGAAGCCGTCGGTGACGATCACGTCGACCGCGCCCGCGGCGATGCCGTCGCCTTCGACGAAGCCCTGAAAGCGGATGGGTATGCCGGGCGCGCGGAGCCGAAGCGCGGCGCTCGCGCACGGCGTCGTTGCCCTTCGCCTCCTCCGAACCGACATTGAGAAGCGCCACCGTCGGATGAAGGAGGCCCAGCACGGTACGCGCGAAGACATCGCCCATCAGCGCGAACTGCACGAGATTCTCGGCATCGCAATCGACATTGGCGCCAAGGTCGAGCAGCACGCTCTCGCCGCGCTGCGTCGGGAAGAAGGACGCCATCGCCGGCCGGTCGATGCCGGGCAGCATGCGCAAGCCGAACTTCGCCATCGCCATGAGCGCGCCGGTGTTGCCGGCGGACACGACGCAATCGGCCTCGCCCGACGCCACGGCGTCGATCGCAAGCCGCATCGACGAGCGCCGCCCGGTGCGGAGCGCAACCGAGGGACGCGCGTCGTCGGTGACGATATCGTCGGTGTGGTGGATCGTGGCGCGGCCGGCAAGGCGCGGAAGCTTCGTCGAGCGTTGTAACAAGACGCCGCTCGACGCCGTACAGGAGGAAGCGGGCATGCGGAAACCGCTGCAGCGCGATGCTCGCGCCCCGTAGGACGACATCGGGGGCGCGGTCGCCGCCCATGGCATCGAGCGCGATGGTGATCTCGGCGCTCAAAGGGAGGTCCTTCCCCCTCGCCGCGGACTCAGGCCGATTCGGCGGCGCGCGCCACTACCTCGCGACCGTCGTAATGACCGCACGCCGGACAGACGTGGTGCGGCCGCTTCATCTCGCCGCAATTCGAGCATTCGGCATAGCTCGCGCGCGGCAGGGCATGATGCGAGCGGCGCATGTTGCGCCGCGATCTCGATACTCGCTTTTTCGGAACCGCCATGAGCTCGAACTCGGGGTGTGATTGGCCGGAAGTAAGTAGCGAAAATCGCGGGCGCTGGCAACCGCCGCGGGGCGCGAGACCGTTGCCCAAGCCGATGGTCCCACCTTACCATCGCGCGCTGAACGGGGACAGGCATGGAATTCGGCGTTTTCGACCATCTCGACCGCAACGACCTGCCGCTTGCCGAGTATTACGAAGCACGGCTCAGGATCATCGAAGCTTACGACCGCGCGGGCTTCTATTCCTATCATCTGGCCGAGCATCACGCGACGCCGCTCGGCATGGCGCCCTCCCCCAGCGTTTTCCTCGCTGCCATCGCCCAGCGCACGAAGCGCCTGCGTTTCGGTCCGATGGTCTTTGCCTTGCCGCTTTATCACCCGCTGCGTCTCGTCGAAGAGATCTGCATGCTCGACCAGATGAGCGGCGGACGGCTCGATATCGGGTTCGGCCGCGGTTCCTCGCCGGTTGAGTTGTCGTATTTCGGGGCAAATCCCGACGAGTCGCAAGCGGTCTATGCCGAGGCGCTGGCGCTCGTGCGCGCCGGGCTCACGAGCCCGTCGCTCGATTTCGAGGGAGAGCGCTTCCGCTTCAAGGGCGTGCCGATGGAGCTCAGGCCGCTGCAACGGCCGCATCCGCCGATCTGGTATGGGCTTCATGCGCCCGAGAGCGCCGAGCGCGCAGCGCGGGCGCGCTTTCACGTCGTTTGCCTCGATCCGCCGGAGCCCACGACCAAGGCGATCGCCCGGTTCCGCGAGGCGTGGCGCGAATGCCACGGCGCGGCCGATCCTTTGCCCAAGATCGGTCTCGGCCGCTTCATCGTTCTCGCGGACAGCGACGACGAGGCGCTGGCGATCGCGCGGCGGGCCTATCCGCGCTGGCACGAAAGCTTCACGTTCCTGTTCCGGCGCCATGGACGGGCGCAGCAGCATCCGCGTCCCGTCGACTTCGACACGCTGCAACGGGTCGGGCAAGGCGTCGCCGGATCGCCTGCGACGGTGCGCGATTTCCTCGAAAAACAGATGCGGGAGACCGGCGCCAATTATTGCGTCGGCCAATTCGCCTTCGGCGACCTCACGCTCGCCGAGACGCTGCGCTCGGTCGAGCTGTTCCGGCGCGAGGTCATGCCGGCGCTCAAGGATGCTTGAGCGAGCCTAAAGCTCGATGACCACGCCTTCGCGGGCGATGATCGTGCCCGGGCGCGCGTGTTCCGCCTTTTGCGCCACCTTGTCCATGAAATCGTCGTCGTGGCCCGGATCGTGGTGGAACACGGCGAGCTGCTTCACATTTGCGGCATCGGCGACGCGGATCGCTTCCTGCCAGGTCGAGTGGCCCCAGCCGACATAGCGCGGAAATTCCTCATCCGTATAGGTGCAGTCGTAGATCATGAGATCGACGTCGCGGATGAGATTGAGGATGTTTTTGTCGCGGTCGGGCGGCTTGTGCTCGGTGTCGGTGATATAGGCGAGCGAGCGGCCGCGATGCTCGATACGATAGCCGGTCGCACCGCCCGGATGATTGAGCGGCGCGGTCTTGATCGTGAAGCCTGACTGCGTCGTGATCTCGTCGCCGCTGTGGAAATCGTTGAAGATCAGCTCGGCCTTGAAGATGTCGAGCGCCACGGGAAACATTGGCGCCTGCATGATCTGGCGCAGCGCCTGCTCGATGCCCCAGCCCTTCTGCAGCCCGCCAAGCCACATGTGAAAGCGGTTGCCGGGCAGATAGAACGGCGCGAAGAACGGAATGCCGCAGACATGGTCGATGTGCGTGTGGGTGAACAGCATGTCCGCCTCGATCGACGCGCCGCTCGAGAGCAGCGCGCCGCCAAGCGCGCGGATGCCGGTCCCCGCATCAAGAATGAACAGCTTGTCGTCGCAGCGCACCTCGATGCACGACGTGTTACCGCCATAGCGGGCGGTACTGGGTCCCGGCACGGCGATGCTGCCCCGCACACCCCAAAACCGCACGGTTAGTGACACCGCTTCCCATCCTCCGCCGGACCCGGTCATTGGGCCCCGCGGTCGAGCAAACCCTTGCCCCCTCTCGCCGCGGGTTGCGAAATTTTAACTAGCAGAACAATGCTGGGGCTTTAAGTCAATTGAATTTCACAGGCCGGAATCGATTGCCGGTCGCTGTCGCCGCAACGCCCTATACAGAAGAACCGCCCGAAATCGCCCGTGGAAAGTGTTAACGATGCCCCTAAGTTATTTCGGGTTATTGTGCGGGGCCCGTTCCCGGGCGCGTGCCGAGCCGTACGCCAGGCGTCACGAGCGCACCCCCCTGCAATACGACCGGGCCATGGATCTCTACCCCCTGCCCCGTCCCCGCCAGCTCGAGCACACCGCCCGTAACCATGGTCCCGCCGGTCCAGCCGATATCAGCCTTGAGCACGAGAACGTCCGGACCCGGCCTTGACGAACCGGCCGGAGCCGCCGATCGCGCCTTGGAACTCCGAGTCGTCTTCCTGATCCACAGCGAGAGCATGGCTGCCGAGGGCGACCGTGCCGCCCTCTCCGGCGAGCCCGCCGACCTGGGCATCCTGCGGCCCGAGCTCGAACCGGCCGGCGGCGAGCGTAAGGCGCCCCTTGGGCGGAAGGCTCCCCCCATTCGCGAGCTTGAGCGTCGCCTCCGTCACCGTTGTTCCGCCGCGATAATCGCAGGGCCGAGCCAGCTCCAGTACGCCGCCGCCGACGATCGCAAGCCCGCGGTCGCCATCGGCCCCGGTGACAGGAGCATCGAGCACCACCGTGTGGCCCGGCGCGATCTCGAACGCGAGGCTGCCGTTGGGCGCGAGCGGCACAGCGCCGCCGGTGATCGTCACGTCAGGGGCGGCGGCGCGAAGCTCCAGCACGAGGCCGGACGCCGCAGGGGGCAAGGCTGTGGCAAGCGCGATCGTCGCGGTGCTTCCGCCCGGTAGGGCGAGCACGACGCGGTCGCCGCCGCGCGCCTTGGCGAACGCTACGCGCAAGCTGCCCTGGCCGTCGTTGTCGGTGCTGGTGACGCGCAGCACGGCCGCGCCGGCCGGAACCGCGCCCGCAAGGAACAACGCCGTCGAGGCCGCCCCGAGGATCAAGGTGAGCCGCACGCAGCTTCCCCCGCGGATGGCGCGCCCTGCTGGAATCGAACCAGCGACCTACCGCTTAGAAGGCGGTTGCTCTATCCGCTGAGCTAAGGGCGCGGAGGCGCAAGAAATGCCCGAAATCGCACAATTCCTAGCGTGATCGCGCGGACGACGCAATCAGCGCGAAGAACATCACCCGTCGAGCGCCTCGCGCAGCGCTCGCGCCAGTTCGTCCCTGCGATAGGGCTTGGTCAACAGTTTAACCTCGCCCGTGCCGCCAAGCGTCGTCTCGGCGAAGCCCGACGTGAGAACGATTTTGATTGCCGGCCAGCGCTCCCGCACGGTCTGCGCCAGCGCAAATCCATCGATGCCGCCCGGCATCACGACATCCGAGAACAGAAGCGCCACGGGCTCCTGCGCAATCACCGCCAGGGCGGATTGGGCAGTGTCGGCCTCGAGCACGCGGTAGCCCAAATTTTGCAATTGCTGCACGGACACGCGGCGCAGGCCGGCATTGTCCTCGACCAGAAGCACCGTCTCGCTGCCGCCGCGCGGCGGCGCGGAGGGCGTGCGATCCTCGGCGGTCTCCGCCGCGGTGATGGCGCGCGGCAGGTAAAGCCGAAACGTCGTGCCCTTGCCCGGCTCGCTATAGACATTGATGTGTCCGCCCGACTGCTTCATGAAGCCGAACACCATGCTGAGACCGAGTCCGGTTCCCTTGCCGAGCGGCTTCGTCGTGAAGAACGGCTCGAAGATGCGGCTGACAGTGTCGGGTGGCATGCCGGAGCCGGTATCGCTCACCTCGATCATCACGTAATCGCCGGGGCGCAGCTCCGCATGCTGCGCCGCGTAATCCTCGTCGAGCGTCCGGTTCGCCGTCAGGATCGTAAGGCAGCCGCCATTCGGCATCGCATCGCGCGCGTTCGTCGCGAGATTCGTGAGGCTCGCTTCGAGCTGCGCCGGATCGGCCATGACCGGCCATGGATCGTCGGCAAAGATGTGCCTGATCGAAATCTGCTCGCCGAGCGTGCGCTCGAGCAGCTTGCTGATCCCGGCCACATGGCTGTTGACAGCGATAAGCCGCGGCTGGAGCGGCTGGCGGCGCGCGAAGGCCAAGAGGCGCTTGGTCAGATCGGCGCCCTTGAGTGCGGCATCGAGCGCCTCCTGCGCGAGCTGGTCGATTTGCGGATTGTTCCTCGCGCCCTCGCGCAATAGGTCGAGGTTGCCGATGACGACGCCGAGCAGGTTGTTGAAGTCGTGCGCCATGCCGCCGGTGAGATTGCCGATCGCCTCCATCTTCTGCGCATGCACGAGCTGCGCCTCGGCCTGCTTGCGCTCGGCGATCTCGCGCCGCAGGGCCGCGTTGGATTCCGCCAGTTCTTCGGTCCGGTCGCGAATACGCGCGCCGAGACCGCGCGCATGTTCGGCGAGCGCCGCATTCGCCGCGGCCAGCCTGCTGTGCAGGCCGTTCGTTTCGAGCAGAAGCACGATGAGAACGAAGCTCGCCGCCAGCAGCCCGTAGATGCGCCCGACATACCAGCCGAGATCGAAGCGCGCGGACGCGATGACGGCGCTGAGCGCCACGTCGCAAAACCAGGCGCAGAGCACGACCATGACCCAGAAATCGAGCACCGTCGGCGTCCGCCGCCGCCAAAGCAGGAGCAACGCTATGACGCACAACGCAAGCAGCGTCGGCGAAACGCCCTTGGTGATGAGCAGCGAGAAGTCGGTGCCCTGGATGAGAACCGGCAGGTAGCCCTCGCCGGCGGTCGCGGCGAGCGTGAGCAGGAGGGCGCTCGCGACGACCACGGGTATCGCGATCGCGACCGCCGTGAGCGGACGGCCCGCGGCTGCGCCGATCTCGTTGCCGCGCCAGCCGAGCGCGCCGTAGCCGATCGCCGCGAGCGCAAAGCCGCCGTGCCAGAACACGTAAAGCCAGCCCGTGGTCTGCGTGCCAGCGCCGAGCAGCCCCGTCTCCGAGAACACGCCGGGAAAGGTCAGCGCGTGCGGCACGATGAGAAGCGCGGCGAATAAATAGCCCGACGCGAGTACCAGGAGCGGGCGCCGGCGAAGCTGCACGAACTGGCCGAAGAGCAGGACCGCGCTGATCAGGTCGTTGATCGCGAGCGCGGACTCATAGGCCGGAATGAACGCGGGAATCCGCGGCAGCGGAGTCCGCGCAAACGGGATCACGGCGAGAAAGCCGAGCGTCGAAAGGAGGACCAGGGCGAACGCCAGGCGTCGGTCGGCCGGCCGCGCCGGCGCGGTCGAAATGAAGGCGCGCCGCCCGGCGGCCGTTGACGCGCCCGCGCCGCGGCCTTCGAGGATCGGCGGCGGACCATCGCTCATCGGGTCATCGGCGGTCCTGAGGGACATTGCTCTCAGCAATCCGATTCTTAACACTTCTTAAAGTTGCAGTCCTTTTTGACTATGGTCATTAATAAGTAGATCTATTATATATCTTCAATCGTATAATAGCACACTCATTTGGAGAGAACACGCGGAATATGCGCAGATCTCTCCCCTCCGCAAGGGTCGGGCTTCAAGCTCGCGACAGGAGTCGATGTGAATCGAGACCGTCTGCTTGTGATCGACGACGATGCCGGGTTTCGCAATTACGTTCGTCGCGTAAGCGAGACCGCGGGCTACGACACCCTCGTCACAGAGGATGCCGACGACTTCAAGGATAAAGTCCGGTCATGGAAACCCTCCGTCATCATGCTCGACTTGCAAATGCCCAAGGTGGACGGGATCGAACTGCTTCGGGCGCTCGGTGAGGCAAAGTCCACCGCGAAGATTCTCATCGCCAGCGGCGTCGATCCGAAAGTGGTCGAGACCGCGGCGAAATTGGCGGCGGAGCGCGGACTGGCGATCGCCGGGTCGCTGCAAAAGCCGGTTCGGGCGGCAACGTTGCGCGAACGGCTCGAGCGGCTGCGCGAGGTCGAGACGCCGCTCCTTGCCAGCGCCCTTGCGCACGCGATCAGGAAGGGCGAGCTCCTGCTCGAATACCAACCGAAGCTCGATTGCAAATCGGGCGAGATTTTCGGCGTCGAGGCGCTCGTCAGGTGGCAGCACCCGACGCGCGGGATCGTGCCGCCCGACCAGTTCATCGCGCTCGCCGAACAGAATGCGCTGATTCACGACCTGACCGAGTGGGTGGTCGGCGCCGCGGTGGGCCAGACCGCTGCGTGGCGGCGCCAGGGGCTGCCGATGCAGCTGGCCCTCAACATCTCGGCCATCAATCTCGAGAATATCGAGCTTCCCGAGATGATCGTCGCCCACTGCAACGAAGCCGGCCTTGCCGCCGATGCGGTGACGTTGGAGCTCACCGAATCCGCCGCCATGGGCAATCTGGCGCAAGTGATGGATGTGCTGAGCCGCCTGCGGCTCAAAGGGATGCACCTCAGCATCGACGATTTCGGCACCGGCTACTCTTCACTCATGCAACTGCAGCGGCTGCCGTTCTCGGAGATAAAAATCGACAAGTCGTTCGTCATCAACATGCACCGGGAGAAGGAATGCCGGGTCCTTGTCGAAGCCGTCATCGGCATCGCACAGCGGCTCGGGCTCGTCGCGGTCGCTGAAGGGGTCGAGACCGCCGAGAGCCTCGCCTTGCTTACCGAACTTGGCGCCGACGTGGCGCAAGGATATTTCATCAGCCGGCCCGCGCGGCCCGAACGCATCGCCGCGATCGTCAACGGCAATAGCTCGCGCCGCAGCGCCTGAATCGCGGCTATTTCGTCTCCAGCGTCCAAATGCCATCCCAGGTCGCGGGCGGGTCGTGATCGCGGTAATAGAGGCAGCGGTCCGTATAGACCCAGGACGGGCCGTCATCGGGAATGATCTTCAGTGCCGCCGCGAAACGCCCGAGCGCACCCGGCCAGTCGCGTGCGCGATAGCGGCGGACGCCGTCCTCGAACGATGGCAGGAACTCGTCGAAGCGTGCGCCGGTCTTTTCCTCGAGGTGGTCGAGCACCTCGAAGATTTCGGTCGCGTTCTCCTTGCCCTTGACGCGGATGAGATCGATCGGCCGAAGCCGCGTCGGCGGCGCGAGCCTCTGGGCGGTCGCGGCATCGACGAGAATGGTGGTCCCGTAATGGCGGTTCACACCTTCTAGACGCGATGCCAGGTTCACGCTGTCGCCGATCACGGTGTATTCCATGCGCGTCGCGGATCCGATGGGGCCGGCGACGATCTCGCCGCTGGCGAGGCCGATCCCGATCGCGAGCGGCCGCGCGCCACGATTGGCGCGGCGGAGGTTGAGCGTGCGCAGGCGGACGATCATTCGGACCGCCGCCGCAACCGCGCTTTCGGCGGCCGCTTCGCGTTCGACCGGCGCACCGAAGACCGCCATCACCCCATCGCCGATATATTTGTCGATCGCGCCGCCGTGGCTTTCGACGATCTCGGTCATCTCGGTGAAATATTCGTTGAGCATCTCGACGACTTCCTGCGGCGTCAGGGTTTCGGCGAGGGTGGTAAAGCGGCGAATGTCGGAGAAGAGCACCGTCGCGACATGGGTCGAGCTCGACGCCCGCTCCGCGCCGGTCGCGAGCACGCGGTTGGCGAATTCTTTCGCCATGTAGCGCGTCATCGTCGAGCGGACCTTCTTTTCGCGGCTGATGTCCTGGAAGATGAGGGTGATCCCGGTCATTTCGCCACCGCGGTCGCGGAGCGGCGCGACCGTGGCGTTGACGTCGAGCGCCGCCCCGTCCGCGAGCACGAAGCGGACGTCGGTGCGGTAATCGGCGGCACCCGTGGCGGACACGTAGGCCAGCGACTCCTTGAGCCACGGATTGGCCTCGCCCCAGATCCCGTCGGCGGCGCCGGTGAGCATTTCTCCGTCGGGAATGTGCAGCGCCTTTCTTGCCGCCTCGTTGACCCGGACGATGACGAAGTCGCGGTCGAGCGCGATGACCGCATCGGAGAGCGAGCGCAGGATGCTCTCGGTGTGGTGCTTCAATGACAGGACGTCGGCGAAAAGCTGCGCGTTCTGGAGCGCGATCGCGGCTTGCGACGCGAACAGCCGAAGGCGGCGCTCGTCGGCGCCGGAGAACCTGCCGGAGCCCTTGTTGAGCACTTCGAGCACGCCGGTCGCGGCGCCCGTCATGTCAACGATCGGCACGCAGAGCAGGTTTCGCGTGGCGAAGCCAGTGCGGGCATCGACCGCCGGGCTGAAGCGGCTGTCGGCGCTGACGTTGGCGACGGCGATCACGCGGTGCTGCGTGAAGCAGGCACCCGCGATCCCCGCATCGCTCGCGATCCTGATCTCGTCGACCCGGCCGCCCGCGGCCGCCCGCGACCAGAGCTCGCCCGATGCCGCGTCGTGTACGAACAGCGTCGCGCGCTCGCAATCGAGCAAGTCCGCCGCGGTCGCGACGATCCGCTCCAAAAGCCGGTCGAGATCGAGCTCGACGACGATGCCCTCGGTGGCCTCGAGCAGCTTCTGATCCCGCGACCGCTCGCGGCGCTGCAGGTCGTAGGCGCGCGCCCAGCCGAGCGCGGTCGCGGCCTGGTCGGCAATCGCCTGGAGCAGGGTGAGATCGACCTGGTCGAAACGCCCGTCCCGCTTGTTCAGCACTTCGAAGACGCCGATCGTCTGCCCGTCGTGGTCGCGCAATGGGACGCATACGACTGATTTCGTGCGGTACCCGGTCCGCTGGTCGACTGCGGGATTGAAACGCAGATCGGCGTAGGCGTCGTGCACGAGCGCGCTTTCGCCCGACGCGAAAACCGCGCCGGCGATCCCCGTCGTGCGGGGTATGCGAATTTCGGATAGCACGCCGCCCTGCGCGACATAGGCGAACAACTCGTCGCTCTCCACATCGTGCAGAAAGATGCTGCCCCGTTCGGCCGCGAGGGTCGCGGCGGCAAGCTCGAGGAGACGGCCAAGGAGTTCGTCGAAGGACAGCGAATGGAGGACGCCGTTCACAACCTCGGCGAGCAGGAACCGGCGCAGCAGGCCGATCGCGCGCCTTCCAGCCGGCCCCGACCGGCGCAGCGCGCGGCGCAGCGCGTGGTGCTCTTCCGGGCCGAGCCGGGCCGACACAAGATCCTGTAATTCCTGCGTCATCCGGTCCGAGGGTACACCCTTGGCGCGGGCGATCAAAGATTTGCATAAAATGCATGGCATTTCTGTGTCTTGGTAAAGAACCGTTTGCCATGCCGCTCCGTATCTAGGGTGCACAGCAACGTGCGATGACGACCCCGCGGTGGGGCGGCATCACGAAACGGCAAACCCGAGGCGACTCGGGGACGCAAAACCTCCGGTCTCAATGAGATAGCGGGGCTACCGAATGAGGCTCCTCGATGCGGAAGCTCGCCCGCCCAGTGGCGCTTGGGATTGGCACCGGTGCCGTCACCTGTGCATCCCCGGACCGCGGCTTCGCCGCACGCCCGGGTAGCGGCATTGCCGCCTCCCCGTCCGGCCTGTTCGGCACGACCGAGGTTTTCAGCCGCGACGAACACGCCTTCACCAAGTGGACCGGCGCTCTCGCCCGCGCCGAGACGGAAATCGGCCGCGGCGGCCCGCTTTGCGGCGCTGCGGCGCAAGACGGCTGCGTGCCGCCGATCCGGGACCGGGAGAAAAGCACATGACGCACGAAATGGGACGGCCCTATCGAGCCGAGGCGGGCGCAGCCCGCAACAGCCTCCTGTCCGATCCCGCCTTCGCCGAACTCGCCGCGACCTCATCGGTCATCCGCCTGCGCAAAGGCGCGACGCTCTACCGCGCGGGCGAGCCGGCAGCGGCGCTCTACGAGATCGCCCATGGCAGCGTCCGCAATGTCCTGTCGTTGCCGGACGGCGGCAAGACCGTCATCGGCTTTCGCGGCGCGGGCGATGTGTTCGGCCTTAGCGCGGCGGACCTTCATGCGGAAACCGCCGAGGCCGTCGTCCCGACGCTCCTCCACGTCTTCCAGCGCGAGTCACTGATGCGGATCCTGCGCCAAAGCGCCGCCGCCGCGTGCCGCCTCCTGCAGCTCGCCTGCGTCGAACTCAATGCCCGCGCACAGCAGGTAGCGCTGCTCAGCCGGAACGACGCGCTCGGCCGATTGGCGCTCTTCATCCGCATGATGCAAGACGGCGGCAGCCGCGGCGATGCCGTGCGGCTGGTCATGAGCCGCACCGACATCGCGCGTTATATCGGGCTCTCGACCGAGGCCGTGAGCCGCGGCTTTCGCGCGCTGGTCGAGCGCAAGATCGTACTTTTCCGGAGCCGCCGCCGGCTCGACGTTATCGATCCGGCAAGCCTCGACGACCTCATCGCCAACCGAGGAAAGCGCAGTCGCGCCGGCCGAAGCGCCGGGTCGCCGCATCAGCGCGGGCGTTCGTAGCGGAAATTGTCGGCATAGCTCTTCGGCTTGAAGCGCGCGTCGTGCGGCTCGCTGACGACATAGTCGAGCCCGTGCTTCTTGGCGAAGGCGATCGCCTCGTCGAGGGTCGGAAAGCGCAGACGCACCTCGTTGAGCGTGTCATGGGCCGACGCCCAGCCCATCAGCGGATCCGGCTCCCGACGGGTCGCCGGCTCGTATTCGAGGACCCACTGGCGCGTTTTCGCCGTGCCGGACTGCATCGCGTTCTTCGCCGGACGGTAGATACGCACCTTCGACATGGGTCCTCCTGAAGCCGTCCGGCTGGTCGGGGCGAGAGGATTCGAACCTCCGGCATCAAGCTCCCAAAGCTTGCGCTCTACCAGGCTGAGCTACGCCCCGAACCGTGCGGAAACATGCGCTGTATATGGGGTTTCTCGTGCTCGCGCAATGCAAGAACGACGCCGCGCGAAGCTTATCGGGAGCGCGACCGAGATGGCGGCGCCGGGCGCGAGGCAGGAAGCCGCGTCCCCTTCCCCGCCGCGGTGCGGCAGGCGCGGCAGATGCCGCTCAGGATGAGGTGGTGGTCGAGTATCGCTGCGCCCGTCTTGCGTTCGAGCGTCGCGAAATCCTCATGCCCGATGACGCAGGGAATCGGCACGATGTCGTGGCAGCGCGTGCAATAGAGATGGTCGTGATGATCGCCTACCAGCTCGAACCGGACCCGACCGTCCTCGAGCAGCAGCTTGCGCAAGAGCCCCGCGGCAGCGAGCTTTTCCGAGGCACGGAAGACCGACGAGAAATCAGTCGCAGCGCCTCGCCGGGCGAGGCTGACATGCAACTCGTCGAGGGTCCAGGCGTGACGCTCGCCCTCTTTCATGAGGCTCAGCACCGCGGCCGAGACGCGCGCCTTGCGGGCCATTGCGGCAATCTAAGGGCGCGGGGCCGATAACGCAAGCGTCTTGCAGAAATGCTGGACCGTCCCGCGGCAATATGATAGACGAGCCTCGTTCGGTGCTGCGCCGCGTCAGTCCCGCTTTAGGAACGGTGCATGTTGCAGTGTGACGCAATGCGACGCCTCGGCGCACGGCTTGCGCTCTTCGCCGTGGCGGTCCTGCTCACATTGTCCTTCGACCATATCCACCCCGAGGATTTCTTTCTGAACACCGCGCAGGCCGCGTCGCACGAGCAAGGCGTCCCGGCAAAGCCGCAGCATATTCCGCCCACGCACGACGACTGCGCGATCTGCGTCTCCATGGGGATGACGGCAAGCTCGGCGCTGCCGCCGCCCATCCTGCTCGCAGTGCCGCTCGCCTACGACTTCGTCGCCTTCGCGCCAGCCGTGGCGCAATCCGGCGAAGCGGCGTCGCAACCGCCCTTCCGCTCGCGCGGACCTCCTCTCGTCTGAAACCGATCGTCGCTTAACACCGCCTCCTGCCTTGGGGAGCGGTCCCTTCGGTTTTCGGACGGGGGTCCATCATGCCATCGAAGCCACGAAGATTATCGCGCTGCGGCGCTGCCGCCGCCGTGCTTCTCATCTTCCTTGCCGTCTCTGCCCAAGCCGCGCCGCCGGCCGGGACCGTAGAAGGAGTCGCGCGCGACGCGCAGCAGCATGCTGCCGCCGGCGTCACGCTGCGCCTCGAAGCGAATGGCAAAGAGGTGGCACGGACGACAACGGCGGCCGACGGAAGCTACAGTTTCAAGGACGTGGCGCCCGGGAGCTACTCGATCGTGGCCGAGAAGGCCGGCGTCGGTACCGGCAGCGCAAACGTGGCCATCGAGGGCGACACCGGCACCAGCGTCAACGTGACGCTTCTCGCCCAGGCGCAGCAGCCGGCCGAGGAAATCACCGTGATCGCCCAGCGCCTCAGCGCCGCCCAGATCGGCATCGAGCCGCAGATTGGCGCCTCCGCCTATAGTTTCTCGAGCGACGCCATCCAGAACATGCCCGGCGGCGAGAACGTGCCCTTGAGCCAGGTGCTGCTGCGTGCGCCGGGGGTCGATCAAGACAATCTCGCGAACGGTGCGCTCCACGTGCGCAACGAGCATCTCGACGTGCAATACCGCATCAACGGCATCACTCTGCCCGAAGGCGTGAGCTTCTTCGGCCAGGGCATCAGCCCGCGCTTCGCCAATTCGCTCCAGCTCATCACCGGTACGCTGCCGGCGGAGTATGGCTTGCGCACAGCCGGGATCGTCGATATCCAGACCAAAAGCGGCCTCTTCCAGCCGGGCGGATCAGTCGGCATTTATGGCGGCAGCTACGATACGGTGCAGCCGAGCTTCGAATATGGCGGCTCGGCCGGAGGCTATAACTATTTCGTCGCCGGCGACTATCTCAGCTCGAGTCACGGCATCGACGCGGTGACGCCGTCCTACAACGCCATTCACGACGATACGGAGCAGACGCACGGCTTCGCTTATCTCGACAAGATTATCAATTCGGCGAGCAAGCTGACCTTTATCGGCGGCACATTCCAGGGCCAGTTCCAGATCCCCAACAATCCCGGCCAGGTATCGGGAATTTTCTCGCCGGGCAACGTGATCAACGGCAATGCCGGCTTCACGAGTTACGATTCCGGCCTGCTTACCGAGCATCAAGTCGAAGGCAGCTCCTATGCCCTCGCCTCATATCTGCGCTCGGAACAGGATTTCGATTTCCAGGTCTCGGCCGTGAGCAAATTCAGCCGCCTGAGCTTCCATCCCGATCCGATCGGCGATCTCCTGTTCAACGGCGTCGCCGAGACGGCGGTGCGGCAGAGCCTCGCCAACAGCATCCAGGCGGACGGGAGCTACAAGCTCAACCCCGACCATACTCTGCGATCGGGCGTCCTCATCACCGGCGAGCGGGCGATGTTCGACACGAATTCGAACGTCGTTCCGGACTGCGCGCCGCCTGCCGTAGGCTGCCAGGCCGACGCATTGTCGCCGACCGGGGGATACGCGACGACGACGACCAACATCGTCCAGGATGGCGGCAAGACCGGCTGGCTCTACAGCTATTATATCCAGGACGAGTACAGGCTTACACCGCAAGTCACGCTTAATTACGGCGGCCGCTTCAACGTCGTCAACGAATACACGCAGGAGAACCAAATTTCCCCGCGGCTCAACGCAGTGTGGAAGGCGACGGATACGACGACTGTGCATGCGGGCTACGCCAAGTACTTCACGCCGCCGCCCTTCGAGCTCGTCTCGACCGGAAGTATCGCCCAGTTCGCCGGCACGACCGGGGCTCCGCCCTCGATCGCGAACTCTCCCGTCAAGGCCGAACGCGCGGATTACTTCGACGCGGGCGTCGAGCAGGAAGTCCTGCAAGGGCTCAAGGTCGGGCTCGATGCCTATTACAAATATGCGCGCAACCTCCTCGACGAAGGCCAGTTCGGCGCGCCCGTCATCCTGACGCCCTTCAACTATCACGTCGGATTCAATCGCGGCGTCGAGCTTTCAACGTCGTACGATAACGGGACGCTCTCCTATTACGGCAACCTCGCGATCGCCGAGCAGAAGGCCGAAGGCATCACCTCGGCGCAGTTCAATTTCATGAGCGTACCCGCAAACGGCTGTCCGCTCTCCGATCTGCAATATGCCGCGACCCACCTCGTTAATACCGACCACAGCCAGCGCATGACCGCGTCGGCCGGCTTGGCCTATCTTTGGCTCGGCACGCGCTACAGCGCCGACGTCATCGCCGGCACGGGCCTGCGGACGGCAAATCCGGGCGACTGCTACAACGAGGGCACGGTGCCGTCCTACGAGCAGCTCAATCTCGGCGTCTCGCATAAGTTCGACGTACCCTATGGCGGGCCGATCGAGATCCGCTTTGACGTCATCAACGCACTCGACGAAACCTACCTCATACGCAGTGCGACCGGCGTCGGCGTGTTCGCCTCGCAATATGGTCCGCGCCGCTCGTTCTTCGTGGGCGTGCGCAAGGAGTTCTGATGGCGGCCGCCGCACGCGACATCTCCCCTTCCCGCTTCGTTGGGCTCGGTTTCGTCGTCCTGCTGCATGCGGCGCTCATCTATGCGCTCGTCACCGGGCTCGCATACCGCGTCGTCGAAGTGGCGCCCGTGCCGATTGCGACCAAGATCATCGACGCGACCAAGCCGCCGCCGCCGGATCTGCCGCCGCCGCCGCCGGATTTCCAGCCGCCGCCACCGCCCTTCGTGCCGCCGCCAGAGGTGCAAATCGCGAAGCCCCCGCCGCCGCTCGCGGCGCCGAGCACGGCGATCACCAACGTGACGCCGGTGCGGCCGCCCGCGCCCCCACCCGCGCCGCCGCACGAAGCGGCGACAGTGCTGCCCCACGTCGATGCGGCGGCGAGCCGGCAGCCCGAGTACCCGCCGGTGTCGCGCCGGCTCGGCGAACAAGGTACGGTCATCCTCGAGGTGCTGGTCGATCCGAGCGGCCGCGCCGTCGATGCGAAGGTCGTACAGTCGAGCGGCTTTCCTCGGCTCGACCAGGCAGCGCTCGACGGCGTCAAGTCGAACTACCGCTTCGCGCCTGGCGCCGTCGACGGCAAGCCGCAGCCGATGCGGTACACGTTCCGTTTCACCTGGAAATTGCAGTAGAGCGAGAAGGTCAGGCGATATGCTGAATCTGTTGACGCGCATGGCGGCGGCGTTCGCGATCTTGGTCGCGCTTTCGACACCGGGCGCACTGGCGCAAGGGTCGCCGGACACGACCGCCCCGCCCGCGGCCGCCGCGGCAAGTGTGGAGACGGCGCCCGCGCCCGCGACGCCCGCGCCGCCGCCCGCCGCCGCGACGACCGAGACGGTCGCCAATCCCTATGGGCTCGGCGCGCTCTGGGCGGCAGGCGATTTCGTCGCTCGCGGCACGCTCGGCGTGCTGCTCGTCATGTCGATGGGGAGCTGGTACGTCATCATCACCAAGCTCATCGAGCAGTTCGTGCTGGCGCGACAAGCGACCGCCGCCGAGCGCGAGTTCTGGCGCGCGCCCAGCATCCGCGAGGGTGCCGAGCGTCTCGGGGCGCGCAGCGCCTTCCGTACCATCGTCGAGCATGGACTGGGCGCCACCGAAGAGCGCGAGGGCGGATTGACCGACCAGATCGATCCGCAATCCTGGATCACCCTCTCGCTCCAGCATTCCGCCGACGCCGTGGCGAACCGGCTGCAGCGCGGCATGGCATTTCTCGCCACGGTCGGATCGACCGCGCCGTTCGTTGGGCTTTTCGGCACCGTGTGGGGGATTTATCACGCGCTTACCGAGATCGGCATCGCCGGCCAGGCCAGCATCGACAAGGTCGCGGGGCCCGTGGGCGAGGCGCTCATCATGACGGCGATGGGCCTCGCCGTCGCCGTTCCGGCGGTGCTCGGATACAACTGGCTCATCCGCCGCAACAAGGTGGTGCTCGACCGGGTGCGGAATTTTAGCGCCGATCTCCTCGCGCTCTTGACCGGCAGCGGCCGCGGCACGCCGCGTGCGGTGCGGAGCGCCTGACATGGCGATGAGCCTTGGCAGCCACGAGGGCGACGACGACGACACGCTCGTCGCTTCGATCAATACGACGCCGCTCGTCAACATCATGCTGGTGCTGCTGATCATCTTTCTCATCACCGTCCCGGTGGTGACGCATACGGTACCGGTGGCGTTGCCGCACGAGGTCAACCAGCCGACCAAGACGCGACCCGAAAACATCGCGATCGCGGTCAACCGGGACGGCGATCTTTTCTGGAACGACGCGCGGCTTGCCGACAATGGGGTGCTGCTCGATCGTCTCAAAGGCCGCGCCAACGACGATCCCCAGCCCGAAGTACAAATCCGCGCCGACAAGGACGCGCGCTACGAATTCGTGGGCCGTGTCGTGGTCGATTGCCAACGGGCCGGCATCGCCAAGGTGACGTTCATCGTCGAGCCCGATCGCGGCGCGGCGGGGGGAGGCTGAGCCATGGCGATCGAGATCAGGAACCGCGACGGCGATGACGTGATGGTGGACATCAACACGACGCCGCTCATCGACGTGATGCTGGTGCTGCTCATAATGCTGATCATCACGATTCCGGTGCAGACGCACGGGGTGAAGCTCGACATGCCGCGCGACAATCCGCCGCCCATGCAGGTTCAGCCGGAGGTCGTCGATCTCGCCATCGATTTCGACGGGACGATGACGTGGAACGGCATTCCGGTTGCTGACCGCGCCGCGCTCGAACAATATCTCCGGGCGGCGGCCGCGAAGGATCCGCAACCGGAAATCCATTTGGCACCCAACCGGCTCGTCAAATACGCCGCGGTCGCGGAAGTGCTTGCCGAGGCGCAGCGGCTCGGCGTCGTCAGGATCGGCCTCGTCGGTGCCGAGCGGTTCATCGAATGAAAACCGCGAAACGGCTGGCGCTCGGCGCGGCACTGTTTTGCTGCCTCGGCTGTGGCGCGGCGCTGGCCGCAGACGAGCAGCCGACGGCGCGCGCCGAGGTAGGGAAACCGGTGCAGGAAGCTCAGGCCCTCGTGCGGCAGAAGAAATACGCCGACGCGCTGGCACGGCTCAAGGCGGCGGACGCGGTTCCCGACAAATCGGCTTACGAGACCTATGTCATCGAGGAAACGCGCGCCGCCGCGACCGTCGCCGGCGGCGATTACGCCGCTGCCGCGAAAGCGCTCGAGGCGGTGCTCGCGACCCGTATCCTGCCGCCCGCCGAAAGCGCGAAGCGTCTTCTCACGATCGTCGAGATCGAATACCGCCTCAAGGACTATCCGAAAACAGTCGAGGCGGCCGAACGCTATTACAAGGACGGCGGCAGCGAGCTCGAACCCCGCCAGCTCATGGCGCAGTCCTATTATCTCGAGAACGATTTCGCCGATGCCGCCAAGACCTTGCGCGACGTTGCCGCGTCCGATGCGCGCGCCGGCAGGAAGCCAGAGGAGAACACGCTCCTGACGCTCTCCAGCAGCGAGTTCAAGGCGAAGAACGAGGACGGCTATATCGATGCGCTCGCGTCGCTCGTCGCAGCTTATCCGAAGCACGAATATTGGGCCGATCTCTACCGAGCGGTGCAGCAGAGGCCCGCCTTCGCGCCACGGCTCGGCCTCGATCTCGACCGGGTCGCGGTCGCGTCGGGCGCGTTCGACACGAGCGCGCAATATGTGGACGCGGCCGAGACCGCGCTCGAGGCGGGTTTCCCCGGCGACGCCAAATCGTTCCTCGATAAAGGCTTCGCGGTGGGCGTCCTGGGCAAGCCGCCGTCGGCCGAGCGCGAGAAGCGGCTGCTCGACATGGCGCAGCACCAGTCCGCCGAGGACGCGAAGGCTCTCGCCGCCCAGGCGATAGAGGCGGAGGCGGCGAAGACCGGCCTTCCGCTTGAAAAACTCGGCGAAGCCTATCTGAGCTATCATCGCTACGACGACGCGGTTGCGGCGCTCGAAAAGAGCTTCGCGAAAGGCGGGCTCGACCATCCCGAGGACGCGAAGCTCCATCTCGGCATCGCCTATCTCGGCGCCGGCAGCGAAACCAAGGCGAACGCGACGCTCGGGACGATCTCGGGCAAGGACGGGGTTGCCGACCTGGCGCGGATGTGGCGCATCGAAGGCGGAAAGTAGCCATCCTGGTCTATTATGGCTCGGTGAAGCCGAACCGGAGGGGGAGCATCATGGCTTGGACAAGGCGGATAAGCCTGTTCGCGGCACGGGGAGCCGGGCTGCTGGCATTGGCGCTGTGCTGCGGCGGGCCGGCACCGGCGCGGGCGGAGGTCGAGCACGTGACGCTCGCGTTGCCCGCCGAGGGCATGAACTTCCTGGCCTATTACGTCGCGACGGATCTCGGCATTTTCGCCGCCCAGCAGATCGACGTGAAGGGCGTCGTGATCACCGGCGTCGCCTCCTTCAACGCCGTCGTCTCCGGCTCGGTCGAGTTCTCGTTCTCATCGGGGTCGTCGCTGACGCGGGCGGCCGCGCACGGGCAGCGCATGCTGGCCTTGGCGCAGATGAACAACCTGCCGGTGTGGGACGTCGTGATACGCAAGGATATCGCCGATGCGGCGCATTTCGATCCGACCGCGCCGTTGGCCCTACGCGCGCGGGTTCTGAAAGACCGCACCCTCGGCATCGATGGGGTCAACGCGCTCGACCACGCCTATCTCAAGATCGTGGTGAAGGCGGGTGGCAACGATCCCGAGGCGATCAAGTACGCACCTATGGCCGCGCCCGACATGATCGGCGCGATGGAGCGCAAGGCAATCGACGGATTCGTCCAGGGGCCGCCCTGGGCACAGGTCGTCGAGGATGACGGCTCGGCCGTTGCGGTCTCGATCGGCCCCAACGGCGAGCCGGCATCGCTCGTGCCGATCGCTTCGAGCCTCCTCATCGTGCGGCCGCAGCTTTGCACCGAGCACCGCTCGATGTGCGAGAAGATGGGCCGCTCCATGGTGCTCGCCTCGAAGGCCGTGCACGAGCGCACCAAAGACGTGCTCGCCGCCCTCGAGAAGCGCTTCGACAAGATCAAGGCGCCGGTGATCGCCCGTTCGCTCGACGCGCTGGTCAAGGTCATGCCGCCCGTGCCGCGCGTCGATCCGGTCGCGCTGCGCAAGGCCGACGAGATCAATGTCGAAGCGGGCTTCATGAAGCCCGACGAGCTGCTCACCTCTTACGACAATCTCGCGACCGACGAATTCTTGAAGTAGGCGCTACAGCACCTCGTAAACATCGTAGACCGGCCCTTCCGGCAGGCGTTGGCCCGTGCCGACGCCAACGATGCGGTTGAGCCAATCGTATTTCTGCGCCGACGTCTCGAAGAATGGCGCGATGCGGAAATAATAGCTCGACGGATCGACCTGCTCGCCGCGATTGAGCCGGTCGAGCACGTTGCCTGGTCCATGACGGAAGCCGCCATACCTCATGCCGATGAGGGCGCCGTCGCCGGTCTTGAGGGTGAGGCGCACATCGAGCTGCATCGCGCCGTCGGGCCGGATAAGGATCCAGTCGGACCCGCCCTCCAACACCGTGCCCTTGAACCGCGGTCCCTCGAAATGGCCGCCGGTGACGACGCCGACGCGACGGTCGCCGAGCGGCGTGCGTCCCAGATTGTGGGTGGTTCCAACCGTCAAGGTGACGGTGAAAAGGTAAGCGGTACGCAATTCGAGCATGGCGGTTCTCCATCTCATCCGGCATTGCCAAAGGTAGCAGAGTGGACGACATCGCCGGGCTTGATGCCGAGCCGGGCGACGGTGCCGCCGTTCAGCTCGAGCACGGCCTTCACCGGCACCTTCGAGACGATGTTGGCTTCAGACAGCGGCACCGCGCGTTCGTGAATGTCGGCGACCTGCCCGTCGGCGGCGATGAACAGCATGTCGAGCGGGATGAGCGTGTTCTTCATCCAGAACACCGCGGCCTGCGTCTGCGGAAACACGAACAGCATGCCGGCATCGGCGGCAAGCGTCTGGCGGAACATGAGGCCCTGCTCCTGCTGCTGCGGCGTGAGCGCAAGCTCGATCGCGAAGCGCTGCGGGCCGTTTCCGGTGTCAATGGTGAGGGACGCGCTATCAAAATGCTGCAGCTGCGCGCGCGCAGAGAGCGCGACGAAAGCGAGGAGAGCGGCCAGGAAAAACGTGCGAGCGAGCTTCATGGGCCTCAATCGAAATAGATCGCCTCGACGAACAGCAGCCACGGTACGAGGCACACCGCGGCCCAGACCATATAACCCAGAAAGCTCGGCATCCGCACGCCATGGCTTTCCACCACGGCGCGCACCATGAGGTTGGGCGCGTTGCCGAGATATGTCAGGCCGCCGTAGAAGCAGGCCCCGGCCGAAATCGCTGCGAGCGTTTTGGCAAGCGGCCCGACGAGCCGCGCGGCATCGTTGCCGGCGAGTCCGAAGAACACGAGATAAGTCGGCGCGTTGTCGAGGATCGCCGAAAGAATCCCGGTCGCGCGATAGAACAGCGCGTTGTCGGGGACCCCGTTCACGAAAGCGCGCTCGAACAGCGGCTTCATCGGCCCCGCGTCGCCCGCCGCCATCATCGCGGTGAGCGGAATGAGTGTGACGAAGATCGCGGCGAACAGGATCGTCACCTCGACGAGCGGCGCCCAGGCGAAATCGTTGGCGCGGCGCACGCCGGGCTTGGTGAGCGCAAAGGACGCCAGGCCGATTGCGAAGAGCATCAGGTCGGAAACCGCGTCCACCACGTTCCATGGCACGCCAAAGATCGTGAACTCGACCGTCTCTGGAAAGAACACCCGCAGCATGATCGCCGCGACCGCGGCGGCGAGCAGGAAAAGATTGATGCCGCCTTCGAGCCCGAGCTTCTCGATCTCGGCAAGCGTATGCTCGTCGCGGACGCCGCGCCGCAGGTAATGCTCGAGCGCGTAGAAGCTGGCGAGGAGTCCCGCTGCGATGGTGATCGTCGGCAGCGCGATATGCACGCTCGGCCAGAAGAACGGCACACCCTTCAAATAGCCGAGAAACAGCGGCGCGTTGCCGATCGGCGAGAAAGCGCCGCCGATATTGGCGACGAGCAGGATGTAGAAGACGTAGACATGGGTGGTGCGCTGACGGTGGCGATTGGCGCGGATCATGGGCCGCAGCATGAGAAGCGATGCGCCCGGCGTGCCGATAGCGCCGGCCAAGAGCGTGCCGAGGCCGAGCATCGCCGTGTTCACGGCCGGCGTACCGCGCGGCGCGCCGCTGATGCGCAACCCGCCCGAGATGATGTAAAGCGTTGCGAGCAGCAGAACGAAGGGGATGTATTCGTCGATCGCGGTGGCGACGAGATTGCCGCCCGAGACGCGCCAGCCGCGCTGAACAATGTCCGGCACGACGAACGCCAGAGCCCACAGCAGCACCACCTTGCCGTAGTGCCGGCTCCAGAATGCGGGCGCGATACTGGGCGAGGCGGCGATGGTCAGCACCAGCCCGACGAACGGCACCCCCCAAACGAGCGAGAATTGGCCCCCCATGAGGGCGCGAGTATTCCCGTTCGTTGCCGCGACTGCACGCAAATTAGGCGCCGCGCTTGCCGCTGCGCGAGGCGGGCGCTATTGACGGCGCAAGGGCAGGATCGAGGAAGGCCGCCATGGACATGACCGGCGAGTACCGGCTCGCGGCGCCGCGAGCAAAGGTCTGGGAAGCGCTCAACGATCCCGAGATCCTGAGGCAGTCGATCCCGGGCTGCGAGGAAGTTCAGAAGCTTTCCGACACCGAGCTCGCGGCGAAGGTGGTCGCCAAGGTCGGCCCGGTGCAGGCGCGCTTTTCCGGCAAGGTCACGCTGTCCGAACTCGATCCGCCGAACGGCTACAAGATCTCCGGCGAGGGAAGCGGCGGCGCGGTGGGCTTCGCCAAGGGCGGCGCGTCGGTTCACCTGACCGACGACGGCAGCGGCACGCTCCTTACCTACAAGGTCGAAGCGCAGGTCGGCGGCAAGCTCGCGCAGATCGGCTCGCGCCTCATCGACGCGACGGCGCGCAAGATGGCCGGCGATTTTTTCGCGCGCTTCGCCGAGGTGGTGGATCGCGCCGCGCCGGCGGCCGCCGCCGCGCCGGCACCCATGCCGGCCGCGCCCGCAGCGCCGCAGCGGGCGCGCATGTCGCCCGTCATCTGGGTGGCGCTGCTTGCGATTGTTGCCGCCATCCTGCTTTATTTCTTCGCCGGCCGGGGCGGCTGAGGCGGGGCCTGAGCGGATCGCTTGACCGCGCCGCCCGAGCGCACGAAACTTAGGAAACCGAATTCCGACGGCGATCCCAAGGGGGATAGAGCCGGCGATCGCAGGGAGAGCAAAGCGATGCCATCCGTCACTATCACGGTCAACGGCAAGAAGCAGACAGCGAACGTCGAGAACCGCACGCTCCTCGTGCAGTTCCTGCGCGAGAATCTGGGCCTTACCGGCACGCATGTCGGCTGCGACACGAGCCAGTGCGGCGCCTGTGTCGTCATGATCGACGGCTACTCGGCCAAGAGCTGCACCATGCTGGCGGTGCAGGTCGACGGCGCCGACGTCATGACGATCGAGGGGCTCGCCAAGGACGGGCAGCTCCACCCGATGCAGGAAGCCTTCCGCGAGCATCACGGGCTGCAATGCGGCTTCTGCACGCCCGGCATGGTGATGAGCGCGGTCGATTTCGCGCACAAGAACAAGAACCCGTCCGAGCAGGACATCCGGCACTGGCTCGAGGGCAATCTCTGCCGCTGCACCGGCTACCACAACATTGTGAAGGCGATCAAGGCCGGCGCGGAGGCGATGGCGCGGGGCGGAAAATGAGCGCCCCGATCGGCGCCCCGGTGCGCCGAACGGAAGATCGACGCTTCCTCACCGGGCGCGGCACATATACCGACGACATCAACCGGCCGGGACAGCTCTACGCCGTGTTCGTGCGCAGCCCGCACGCGCACGCCGAGCTGCGCGGCATCGACACCGCCGCGGCAAAACGCGCGCCCGGCGTCGCCGCCGTCTATACCGCCGCCGATCTCACGGCCGCGGGGCTTGGTACGCTGCCGTGCGGCTGGGGCGTCAAGTTCAAGGACGGCACGCCGATGGTCGAGCCGCCGCACCCCGTGCTGGCGCAAGACCGCGTGCGCCACGTCGGCGATCCGGTCGCGGTCGTCATCGCCGACACGCGCGAGCAAGCCGCCGAGGCGGCCGATCTCGTCACCGTCGATTACCGCCCGCTACCCGCCTCGGTCGCGGTTGACAACGCCGTGAAGAAGGGCGCGCCGCTCGTCCACGACAGCGCCGCCGGCAATCTCTGCTACGACTGGGAGATCGGCGACAAGGCCGCCACCGATGCGGCGTTCGCCAAGGCGAGCCATGTAACGAAGGTCGACCTCGTCAACAACCGGCTCGTGCCCAATGCGATGGAGCCGCGCGCCTATATCGGCGAGTACGAGCGCGGCACCGGCGAATATACGCTTTACACGACATGCCAGAACCCGCACGCGATCCGGCTCCTGATGGGCGCCTTCGTGCTGCATGTGCCGGAGCACAAGCTGCGCGTCGTGGCGCCCGACGTGGGCGGCGGGTTCGGCTCGAAGATCTATCACTATGCCGAGGAGGCGGCGGTCACGTGGGCCGCGGGCCAGCTCGGCCGGCCCGTCAAATGGGTCGCCGAGCGCAGCGAGAGTTTTCTGTCTGACGCGCAGGGCCGCGACCACGTCACGCACGCCGAACTGGCGCTCGACAAGGACGGAAAATTCCTGGGGCTCAGGGTCTCGACGCTCGCCAATCTCGGCGGATATCTCTCGACGTTTGCGGCGGCGGTGCCGACATATCTCTATGCGACGCTGCTCGCCGGCACTTATACGACGCCGGCAATCTATGCCGAGGTGAAGGGCGTCTTCACCAACACCGTGCCGGTCGATGCCTATCGCGGCGCGGGTCGGCCCGAGGCGAGCTATGTGCTCGAGCGGATCGTCGATCAGGCGGCGCGCGAGCTCAAGATCGAGCGCACCGAACTGCGGCGGCGCAATTTCATCCCGCGCGACGCTTATCCCTACCAGACGCCGGTCGCGCTCGCCTATGACAGCGGCGACTATTTCACGACGCTCGACATGGCGTTGAAGGCGATCGACTACCCCGGGTTCGAGCAGCGTCGCGCCGCGGCGCAGCGGCAGGGCAAGCTGCGCGGGCTTGGCGTCGCCACATATATCGAGGCGTGCGGCGTCGCACCCTCGGCGGTCGCCGGCGCCTTGGGCGCGCGCGCCGGCCTCTACGAGTTCGCGGCCGTGCGGGTCAATCCGACCGGCAGCGTCACCGTGCTGACCGGCGCTCACAGCCACGGCCAGGGCCATGAGACGACCTTCGCGCAAGTGGTCGCCGAGCGGCTCGGCATGCCGGTCGAGAATATCGACGTGGTGCACGGCGACACCGCCAGAACGCCGTTCGGCATGGGGACCTATGGCTCGCGCTCGCTGCCTGTGGGCGGCTCGGCGCTGGTCAAGGCGCTCGACAAGGTTGTGGCGAAGGGCCGCAAGATCGCGGCGCACCTGCTGGAGGCGTCCGAGGCCGACATCGAGTTCAAGGATGGCAAATACACCGTCTCGGGCACCGACCGCGCCAAGGCGTTCGGCGAGATCGCCTTTGCCGCCTATGTGCCGCATAACTACCCGCTCGAAGAGCTCGAGCCGGGCCTCGACGAGACGGCCTATTACGATCCCAAGAACTTCACGTTCCCGTCCGGAACCCATGTCTGCGAGGTCGAGATCGACGCCGACACCGGCGCGCTGCGCATCGTCGATTTCGCCGCCGCCGACGATTTCGGCCGCATCATCAATCCGATGATCGTCGAGGGGCAGGTCCATGGCGGGCTTGCGCAGGGGATCGGCCAGGCGCTGCTCGAGGAGTGCCGCTACGACCGCGAGAGCGGCCAGCTTCTGACCGGCACCTTCATGGACTACTGCATGCCGCGCGCCGACAATCTGCCGTACTTCACGGTGGCGACACACGGCACGCTTTGCACCCACAATCCGCTGGGCGTCAAAGGATGCGGCGAGGCGGGCGCCATTGGCGCGCCGGGCGCGGTGATCAACGCCGTCATCGACGCGCTCGCGCCGCTCGGCGTCACTCACATCGATATGCCGGCTACGCCGGAAAAAGTTTGGCGGGCGATTGCCTCCCGCCGCGCGCAAAAGGCCGCGTGACCACGAGACTCAAGGGGAGCGAACCATGTACGATTTCCAATATCAGCAGCCCAAGAGCGTCGCCGACGCGGCGAAGGCTCTGTCCAGCAAGCCCGAGGCGAAGCTGATGGCGGGCGGGATGACCCTCATCCCGACCTTGAAGCAGCGCCTGGCGAAGCCGAGCGACGTTGTCGATCTCGGCAAGATTCCCGATCTGAAGGGCATCAAGAAGGACGGCAACGCGATCGTCGTCGGCGCCATGACGCGCCATGCCGACGTCGCGAACTCGAGCGAGGTGAAGAGCGCGCTTCCGGCGCTCGCCGATCTCGCCGGCCATATCGGCGACCCGGCGGTGCGGCATCGCGGCACCTGCGGCGGCTCGATCGCCAACAACGATCCCGCGGCCGACTATCCCTCGGCGGTGCTTGCGCTCAATGCGACGATCGTCACCAACAAGCGCAAGATTTCGGCCGACGATTTCTTCAAGGGCATGTTCGAGACGGCGCTTGCGCCCGACGAGATCATCACGGCGGTGAGCTTCCCGATCCCGGAAAAGGCCGCCTACATGAAGTTCCCGAACCCGGCCTCGCGCTATGCCATCGTCGGCGTGTTCGTGGCCAAGACCGGCAACAATGTGCGGGTCGGCGTGACCGGCGCGGCACCCAGCGCCTTCCGCCAGAAGGACATGGAAGCGGCGCTTTCGAAATCCTTCACCGCGGACGCGATCAAGGACGTGAAGCAGAAGCAAGACGGGCTCAATGCCGACATCCATGCGAGCGCCGAATACCGCGCCCATCTCGTCGGCGTCATGGGGCGGCGTGCCGTGGCGAAGGCGAACGGCCAGCCGGTGTAACGCCAACGCGTCTGGACGCTTAGCGAGGGCGCTGTAGCTGAAGGCGGCAGCGCCTTCTTCTTTGCCCTCCCTCCCCCTTGGAGCGACCTACCGCTTTCGCTACATAGGGTGCTTCGCTTCTTGTCCCAGAGAGGCCCATGTCCCTTCCCGCCTCGGTCAGCGACACGCTCGAACTCCTGCGTCGCGGCAATTACGTCTCCGACCGCAGCCTCGCGACCGCGGTCTATCTCGCCTTGACGCTCGGGCGGCCGCTCTTCCTCGAGGGCGAAGCCGGCGTCGGCAAGACCGAGCTCGCCAAGGTCTTGTCCGAGACGCTCGGGCGGCGGCTCATTCGCCTGCAATGCTACGAAGGACTCGATGTCGCGTCCGCCGTGTACGAGTGGAACTACCCGCGGCAGATGATCGAGATCCGCCTCGCCGAATCCGGCGCCGAATCGCGCGACACGGTCGAGGAGGAGATCTTCACCGACCGCTTCCTTATCAAGCGCCCCCTGTTGCAAGCGCTCGAGCCGAACATGGAAGGTCCCCCGGTCCTGCTGATCGACGAGCTCGACCGCACCGATGAGCCGTTCGAGGCCTATCTCCTCGAAGTGCTCTCCGACTTCCAGATCACGATCCCCGAGATCGGCACGATCAAGGCCGAGCATCCGCCGATCGTGGTCATCACCTCGAACCGCACGCGCGAAATCCACGACGCGCTGAAGCGGCGCTGCTTCTACTACTGGATCGATTATCCGAGCGCCGAGCGCGAGCTCGAACGTCCTGCGCATCAAGGCGCCGGGCGCGGCGGCGGCGCTGTCGCGCGAAGTCGTCGCCTTCGTGCAAAAGCTGCGCGAGCGCCAGGACCTGTTCAAGCTGCCGGGCGTCGCCGAGACGATCGACTGGGCGCACGCACTGACGCAGCTCGATGTGCTGGCTCTGACGCCCGATGCGATCAACGACACGCTCGGCGTATTGCTGAAATACCAGGACGACATCGCCAAGATCCACGGCAGCGAAGCCGAGCGGCTGCTCGCCCAGGTCAAGGCCGAGCTCGCAGCCTCGTCCTGATGGAAGGGACGCGGGCACCGCGCCTGCCCGAGGATGGCGGGCGCATCCTGGAGAACATCATGTATTTCGCGCGAACGCTGCGCGCGGCGGGGTTGCCGATCGGTCCCGGCAAGGTGCTGGCCGCGGTCGAGGCGGTGCGCGCGGTCGGACTCGAGAGCCGCGACGATTTCTATTGGACGCTGCACGCCGTGTTCGTCAACCGCCGCGACCAGCAGGAGCTGTTCGACCAGGCGTTCCACATCTTCTGGCGCAATCCCAAGCTTTTGGAACGCATGCTCGGGATGATGCTGCCCGAAGTGGTGCTGCCCGATCAGCAAAAAGGCGAGGAGATGAGCCGCCGCCTTGCCGAGGCGCTGAAAAAGCCGGGCGAGGGTCAAGGCAAGGACCAGGAGGACGAGGTCGAGCTCGACGCGGCGATGACCTTCTCCGAGCGCGAAGTGCTCCGCACCATGGATTTCGAGAAGATGTCCGGCGCCGAGATCGCTGTGGCCAAGGCCGCGATCCGCCGCATGGTGCTGCCCCTGGCCGATCTACCGACGCGGCGCTTCGAGCCCAACCCGCGCGGGCACCGCACCGACATGCGCGCAAGCTTCCGCGCCCAGCTTCGCTCGGGCGGGATGATTGCCTTGAAACGCAAGACGCGCCAGCGCCGCCCGCCGCCGCTCGTCATCATCTGCGATATTTCCGGCTCGATGAGCCGCTACAGCCGGCTCTTCCTGCACTTCATGCACGCGGTGACGAACGACCGCGACCGCGTCTACACGTTCCTGTTCGGCACGCGCCTCACCAACATCACGCGGTACCTGCGCTACAAGGACATCGACGTGGCGCTCGACAAGGTTACGGAAGCGGTCGAGGACTGGTCGGGCGGCACGCGCATCGGCGAGACATTGGGCGAGTTCAACCGCAAATGGTCGCGCCGCGTCTTGGGCCAGGGCGCGATCGTGCTCCTCATCACCGACGGGCTCGACCGCGACGCCGGCATCGGCATCGGCGTCGAGATGGATCGGCTGCATAAATCCTGCCGGCGGCTTATCTGGCTCAATCCCCTGTTGCGTTATGACGGGTTCGCGCCCAAATCATTGGGCATGAGGGCGATCCTGCCGCATGTCGACGAATTCAAGCCGATCCACAACCTCGAGAGCCTTCAGGAGCTGGTGGCGGCCTTGACGCGTCCCGGTCCGCGCCGTCTCGAAGCGGCCGCGGCCTGGCGAGAGACCGCGTGAACGCTACACTTTTGAAATCGTGACTACGAGTAAGGTGACGCCTCGCCACGGCCTGAGTACAATAGCTGACTTGCTCTCCCGCTTGGTTCTAAGTCCTTAGGTGTGGCGCTAATTGAAGGGCCGCGAACGCAATGCTGAAGAATAGGATTGGCCTCGATCCATCACCCGCCGAGGACGAGCTGGAGAAGCCAGTGGATACGTACTTCTCGGCGGACGTGGAAACCGACGGCCCGATTCCCGGGCCGTACTCAATCCTTTCTTTCGCGCTGGTGTACGCGGGGTCGTTTGACGGGACGCATTTCGAACGGCCGCGGAATTACGACCACGTGTTCTACCGCGAACTCAAACCCATCTCCGATAACTTCGAGGAAGACGCATTAAAGGTCAACGGCCTGGACCGCGAACGTCTAAAGGCCGAAGGGCAACCGCCCGAGATAGCACTAAGCGATGCCTGTGATTGGGTAAGAGCCAACGCGGGAGCGGGTAAACCGGTACTGGTGGCGTATCCGTTGAGCTTTGATTGGACCTGGTTATATTGGTATTTCATTCGCTTCTCCGCTCGCGGCTCGCCGTTTGGCTATTCTCGGTGCTTTGATCTCAAGACCGCCTTCGCAGTCAAGGGCAAGCTCCCCATATCACGGGCCGGTCGCGTACGTCTCGATGCATCGCTAATGCCCAAACATCAGCACACACATCACGCTCTGGACGACGCTATCGCTCAAGCCGAAATCTTCGCGAATGTCTTCGAATGGGATCCGCGGCGTGGCTGAACTGATCGATCGCCGTACTCAAACCATCGAACGTCTCACCACACTTCGTGAGAGATTGAAGAATGCCGAGGCAATCGCTGACGGGAAGGCATGCGTGTATGTGACAGGCTCTTTCGGGCGATGCGAAGCCAGTTCTCACAGCGACCTCGACCTTTTCATTGTAGGAAAGAACGGGACTGAGCAAGCGCCAGATGGAAAGAGGAAAAGTCAGCTAAAGAGGCTCGATGAAATTCGCATCATGGCGGACCTAATCTCTGTCACGCGCGATCTCCGAATTCCCGAATTCTCGGGCGACGGCGAATATCTAACCCATTATTCGTTAGATGAGCTTACGAAAACTCTCGGCACACGAGAAGACGACGTAACGAATACGTTTACAGCAAGGTTGCTCCTGTTACTAGAAAGCCGGGCACTCGTCGGAGAAGCAGTGTACCAAGACGCCGTAGGTGAGGTCATTGCCACTTATTGGAGAGATTATCCAGACCACAAGAACGACTTCATACCAGCATATCTGACGAATGACATTCTTCGCCTCTGGCGCACTTTCTGCGTCAACTATGAAGCCAGAACCCAAAGGGAGCCCGAAGAACGAAAGGCGAAGGGGAAACTGAAAAATTACAAGCTGAAGTACAGCAGGATGTTGACGTGCTACTCCGCAATCCTCTGGCTACTTGCCTGCTTCGGTCAACAAAAGACGGTCAGTCCCGACGACGCCATCGGAATGATCAAGCATACGCCTACCGAAAGGCTCGAATGGCTACGGGACCAGCCGTATTTAGTGGACGCAAAGGGCGCGATCGAGAAGCTCGTGGCTCAGTACGAGAGCTTTTTGGAGACTACGAGGATAGACGAAGCCGCGCTAGTCCAGAGCTTCCAAAACAAGGATATGAGTCACAAATATATGGTTTCCGCTTACGAGTTCGGTGACACGATGTTCGAGGCATTAATGAAGATTGGGAATGGCAATCGTTTTCATAGGCTGCTCGTCGTCTAGCGCCCGTTTCAAGCCGTCCGCAAATGTGAGGTGGCACCAGATGGAAGACAATGAAGAGATCCTGCAGAAGGCGGCCGACTGGCGCGCGGCCGGCAAGGGCGTGGCGCTCGCCACGGTGGTGAGCACCTGGGGTTCCTCGCCGCGGCCTGCCGGCGCGAAGCTCGTGGTCGACCAGGACAGCAATTTCCTCGGCTCGGTCTCGGGCGGCTGCGTCGAGGGCGCGGTCATCGGCGAGGCGCTCAAGTCGATCGAGGACGGCAAGCCGCGTCTGCTCGATTTCGGCGTCACCAACGAGCAGGCCTGGGAAGTGGGCCTCGCCTGCGGCGGCAAGATCCAGGTCTTCGTCGAGCGCGTCGAATGAGGCTCGAACTTCTGAAGCGCGCTCTTGCCGCGAGCCGCGAAGGCAAGAGCGCCGCCCTCCTGACCGCGATCAAGAGCGGCCGGCAGAGCTTCTTCGAGAACGGCGCAGCTTCGGGCGACGTCGCGTTCGACGACGCGCTCCGCGACGGCGTGCGCCGCGCGCTCGCCGAGGACAAGAACCAGATGGTCGAGACATCGGAAGGCCCGGTCTTCGTCGAAGTGTTCAACCCGCGCCTGCGCTGCATCATCGTCGGCGCCGTGCACATCGCCCAGCCGCTGGCGCGCATGGCGGCGCTCGCCGGATACATCGTCACCGTGGTCGATCCGCGCACCGCCTTCGCAACCGACGAGCGTTTCCCGGGCATCGAGGTCTCGACCGATTGGCCGGACGAGGCGCTAGAAAGGCTCAAGCCGAACCGGCGGACCGCGGTCGTGACCTTGACGCACGATCCGAAGCTCGACGATCCGGCGCTTGCTGTGGCGCTCAAGTCGGACGCGTTCTACATCGGCTCACTCGGCTCGAAGCGGACGCATGCGGCGCGCTTGAAGCGGCTCGGTGAGCTTGGCTTTGCCGACAAGGATTTCGCCCGCATTCGTGGACCGGTGGGGCTCGATATCGGCGCCGTGTCGCCGTCCGAGATCGCCGTCTCGATCCTCGCCCAGATCGTCCTCGCGCTGCGCGGCGAACGGCGCGGCAAGGCGGAGGCGGCGTGAAGTTCGGCGAGACGCCGCTCGCCGATGCCGTGGGCGCGATCCTCGCGCACAGCCTCAAGGCCGGCGACCGCACGCTCAAGAAAGGCCGTGTCATCACCGCGGCCGATGTCGAGGCGCTGCAAAAATCCGGCATGACGAGCGTCGCGGCCGCGCGTCTCGAGGACGGCGACGTCGGCGAGAACGAAGCAGCGCAGCATCTTGCGGCCGAGCTTGCCGGCGCCAATGTGGTGGCCGGCAAAGCGTTCACGGGCCGCGCCAATTTCTACGCCGAAGCGGCCGGGCTTTGCGTCGTCGATGAGGAAGCGGTCGAGCGCTTCAACCTGATCGACGAGACCATCACGCTGGCCACGCTGCCGCGCGATGCTGTCGTCACGCCGAAGGAAATGGTGGCGACGGTCAAGATCATCCCGTTCGCGGTCCGGCGCGATGCGCTCGATGCCTGCGGCGCCCTCGCCAAGGCGCCGATCTTCTACGTGGCGCCCTTTCGCGCGCGGCGGGTAGCATTGATCCAGACCGTCCTTTCCGGATTGAAGCCGAGCATCCTCGACAAGACCGTCGCAACGACGCGCGAGCGGCTTCAGGCCTTGGGCTCGACCCTTGTCTCCGAAGGGCGCTCCGAGCATCGCGAGGCGGCGCTGGCACCGGAACTGAAGAAGGCGCTCGACGGCGGGGCCGATCTGGTGCTGATCGCCGGCGCTTCGGCGATTCTCGACCGCCGCGACGTGATCCCGGCCGCGATCCTCGCCAATGGCGGCATCGTCGAGCATTTCGGGATGCCGGTCGATCCGGGCAATCTGCTTCTGCTCGGCCGGAAGGGCGACGTCGCCATCCTGGGTCTCCCCGGCTGCGCGCGGTCGCCCCGGATCAACGGCTTCGATTGGGTGCTGCGGCGGATTGTCGCTGACCTGCCGGTTGACGACGCCGCGCTCGCGCGCATGGGAGTCGGCGGCCTGTTGAGCGAAATCCCGACGCGGCCGCATCCCCGCGCCAAGGAAGTTGACGAACCGGGCGAGGAACCGGACGCGCCGCACGCGCCTCGGATCGCGGCGCTGGTCCTGGCGGCCGGCCGGTCGAGCCGCATGGGGACCATCAACAAGCTGCTCATCAGTGTCAACGGCAAGCCGATGGTGCGCCACGCGGTCGATGCGGTGCGCGAGGCCGGGCTCGATCCCGTCATCGTCGTCACCGGCCACGAGCGCGAGCGCATCGAGGCGGCGGTGCGGGACCTTCCGGTCAAGCTTGTCCATAACCCGGCCTATGCCGAGGGGCTGTCGTCCTCGCTCAAGGCCGGGCTTGCCGCCGTGCCGCAGAGCGCCGACGGCGTCCTTGTCGGCCTCGGCGACATGCCGCAGGTTGGGGCCGCCGATATCGAGCGGCTCGTTCTCGCCTTCAACCCGGTCGAGGGACGGTCGATCATCGTTCCCGTGCGCAACGGCAAGCGCGGCAACCCCGTGCTCTGGGCGAAGCGCTTCTTCCCGGAGATGCGCGGGCTAGCGGGCGATGTCGGCGCCCGGCACCTGATCGGGGCCTATCCCGAGGCCGTGGTCGAGGTGGAAATGCCGGGCGACGGCGTCCTCACAGACATCGACACGCCGCAGGCGCTGGCCCGGCTCGCGGGCTCCGCCCGGGTCGAGGTCTGAATCACGACGCACGGAATAATCTCGTTCTGCGACCGTTATGCGACAAACGGCAGGATGCCGTGAGGGGCGCAAGCGTCATGACGACACTGGTCGGAACGGTCATTCTCGGGAGCACGCTTTTCGCCGTGCTTCTGGGACAAATCACGGCGGGCGCCGAAGTCGCCGGCGTCATCATCGGTGCACTTGTCCTGATGTCGATGCGCGGGGCCTGAGACCCGACTGAAAGTCGAATACTCCGTCAATTCTCAGCCGGTTAGTTGAGTTGCTTCGTTCGTCCTTCGGGCGGTAATAAACTTTTTAGAAACTTCTACTGTCCCATTCTTTGGGCCTATTTCGTTTGGTCGAGACGGATATGGCCCGCTTCCAGCGATTTGTTGTTCCCGCCCTTGCCGGGCTCGCGCTCCTCGCCTCCCTCTCCGCAACTGCATCGGCCAAATCCTGGCTTGCCCCGGCCTATTCCGGGATTGAACCGGTCGGTCCCGCGCGCGCCAAGGGCGCGGTCGTCTGGAGCCATGGCAGGTCGGTCGATTCCGAGGATTCCGAGGCGCCGACCCCCGCCTACATGGCACTGCTGCGCGATGACGGCTGGGACACGTTCCGCTTCAACCGGATGCGCGCCGACGACACGCTTGCCAAGAGCTCCATCGGCCTCGCCCGGATCGCGCAGCAACTGAAGGAACAGGGCTATCGCAAGGTGGCGCTGGCCGGTCAGTCGTTCGGCGGCTTCCTGGCGCTGATGGCGGCCGACGCCACCGACCGGGTCGACGACGTCATCGCCACCGCGCCCGCCGCCTATGGCAGCTTCTCCGACTATTACGGCAGCTGGCGCAGCAACGCGACCAAGCTCTATCCGCTCCTGGAGCAGGTGCGCGGCGCGCGGGTCATGGTGTTCTATTTCCACGGCGACGACTTCGATCCCGGCGGCCGCGGCGAGCGCTCGCGCGAGATTTTGGCGGGGCGCCACATCGCCAACGTCGTGGTCGACCAGCCGCCGCAGCTCGACGACCCATTGGGCGGCAACGACGCCGCTCTTCACCAAGCGCTTCGGCGGCTGCATTTCGGGATTCCTCGACGCCGTCTCCGTCGCCGACGACGCGCGCTGCGATAACGATGCGCTGTGGGCAGGCTCGGCTCCGGAACCGGCGTCGGCGCCGCTCCAGGGCGGCGCGCGGCCCAACGGAAACTAGACGGGGTAGCCCTTCGACCGCGCCGCCAATCCGCCGTAGAGGTCGAGCATCCGCCCGCGCCACACCGCCACCGGATCGTCGGGCGCGAGCAGCTTCAGCTCGCTAATGCAGCGCGCCCACTGGAAGGCGCCGAATACGACGTAGTCGGCATAAAGCGGGCGCGCGCCGCCGAGAAAGGGCTGCGCCCGAAGGGTGAGCCGCACCGGCGCCAGCACTTCGCGCAGAGCCGGCAGCCGCGCCTCGCGGTCGGCCGCCGCGGCTTCGAGCGTCATGCCAAGCCGCTCCTCGCGGGACTTGCGGAAATAGTCGCGGTCCTTCGCGTCGCAGTGCCGCCAGATGTCCAATACGACGAGACGCAGAAACGCCAACTGCAGCACGCCGTCCGTCCAACTTTGATAAAAACGCGTAAGCGCCTGCCCCGCCTCGCCCCCGAACAGCGACGGGCGATCGGCATAGGTGGCTTCGAGATACTGCGCGATGTCCCATGACTCCGCGATCCAGCGCTCGCCATCGACCAGCACCGGTACGCGGCCTGACGCGCCGGACGGCGCGACCGCGCCCTTCTCGGTAAAGCGCCACGGAATGGTCTCGACCTCGAGGCCCTTGTGCGCGAGCGCCATGCGGATGCGCCAGCAATACGGGCTGAAGCGGCGGTCGGGCTCGGCCCCCGCGAGGTCATAGAGCTTGAGCATCGCTCACCAATAGCGCCCGGTGCCGCCGATCACGACGACGATGAGGCCGAGGACGAGGTTGAACAGCACGATGTGGCGGATCTGGCCGAGCTGCGGCGCGGCCTTGGCGAAGTCGCCTACATCGACGGCCGTGCGAAAGCGCTTCCACGGCGCGAAATAGAGATGAAAGAACGCCAGCACCATGACGAGGCCGATCACCTGCATCGCATTGACGTAGGTGGGCGCGCGCGCGAACCCGCCAAGGTCCGGCAGCATCACGCCATAGGCGCTGGCCAGGAGCGCCACGATCGAGGCCCACACCCACGGGAAGAAATTCGCGAGCACGCGGCGAAAGAGCGGCAGCCGCACTGCGGCATCGAGCGACGCCGCCGCCGGCCGTAGCATCACATAGACGAAGAACATGCCGCCGACCCAGATGACGGCGGCCAGCATGTGAAAGAGCAGCGCGATCGTCATGTGCCTGTCTCCTCACCGCCGAGCCGCGCGGCGATGGCGTCGCGCAGGTCGGGCGGCAGAGTGTCGAGCGCGGCGGAGAGCGATTTTATCCGCCGGCGCAGCGCGTAGAGCTGATCGAGCAGGTGCAGCACCACCGGCATCGCGCTGTCGTCGATGGCGAGATCGCGCTTCAGCTCGACGATGAGGCGGACGCGCGCGACATCGACCTCCTCGAAGACGTAAGTGCCGCCCGATCCGACCGGCAGGACCCAGCTTTCGCCGATCCAGCGCTCGAGCTCGCTCGCCTCGAGATCGCCGATGATGCGGCACACCGCGTCGATCCCGGTCATGTCGCCGCCATGCCGCTGCGCGGGTCGTATTCGTGCTTCGGCGCCCACTGGCGCAGGAAGTTGGCCAGTTCCTCGTCGGCAGCCTCGGGCAGCACGATCTTGAGCGTGACGTATTCGTCGCCCTGCGTCCCGTCGGCGCGCCGCACGCCCTTCCCGCGCAGGCGCAGCACGCGGCCGGCGTTGGAATTGGCCGGCACGGTCATGGTCACGGGGCCCGAGGGGGTCGGCACCGAGATGCGCCCGCCGAGCACGGCCTCGCCGAGCGTCACCGGCAGCTCGACATGGATGTCGTCCTTGTCGCGCCGGAAGACCGGATGCGGCGCCACGCGGATTTCGATCAGCGCATCGCCCGCTGGCCCGCCGCCGAATCCTGCCCCGCCCTGGCCCTTGAGACGCAGCACCTGACCGTCTTCGACGCCCGGCGGCACGGTCACGTCGAGGGTGCGCTCCGGCAGCTCGATCCGCTTCTTGGCGCCGTTCACCGCATCGAGGAAATCGACCATCAGCGTGTAGTGGTGGTCGGGCCCGCGCAAGCGAATGCCGGCGCCCGCCCGGCCGCCCGCGCCGCGCGCCCGTCCGAACTGGCCGAACAGCTCCTCGAGGTCGTCGATGTCGATGTCGGGCTGGGCCTGGTACTTGTCGCCGCCCGCCCCTTCGGCGAAGCCATGCCAGCGAGGCGCCTGTGGCGGCCGCTCGGTGCCGCTTTCGTCGATCTCGCCGCGGTCGAAGCGGGCGCGCTTGTCCTTGTCCGAGAGGATGTCGTAGGCCGCGGAAATCTCCTTGAAGCGCGCCTCGGCCTCCTTGTTGCCCGGATTGAGGTCGGGGTGGAAGCGCTTGGCGAGCTTGCGGTAGACGGTGCGAATCTCGGCTTCGCCCGCCCCCGGCTTGACGCCCAGCACGTCATAGGGATTTCGCGCCATCGCCGGACCATATAGACTGTTGCAAAACCTGCGCAAGGAGCATTGCCATGGGCGAAATCCTGGGGATCGGCACGACGCATCACCCCTCGCTGACGGGCACCGACGAGAACTTCGCCCAGACCTGGCAGACCATCATCAATGCGCCGCGGATCGATCCCAAGTGGAAGGACAAGCGCAACTGGCCGCCCGGCATGCTCGACGAGGTCGGCAACGACATGGGGCTCTCGGCCGGCAAGCGCTATCGCGAGCGCTGCTGGAAGAGCTTCAAGAAGCAGCGCGAGGTCATCGACGCGTTCAAGCCCGACTTCATCGTCATCATCGCCGACGACCAGTACGAGAACTTCAAGGAAACCATCATCCCGCCGTTCTGCGTCTATGGGCTCGACGACGATTTCGTGCAGGAACCCTGGAACCACGGCTTCGCGGCCAAGCGGCCCAATTACTGGGGCGAGCCGCACGACTGGAAGATGAAGATCCACGGCCACCGCGAGGGCGCGAAGTACCTCACCACCGGCCTCCTCAATCGCGGCGTCGCCATGCCCTATGCCTACAAGCTGCTGCACTCGGAAATCCTGGCGCACGGCTTCAACTACACGGTCCTCTACCTCGATGCCGAGCGCAAAGGGTTTGAGCACCCGGTCGTCCCGTTCCACGTCAACTGCTATGGCAGCGCCGTCATCAGCGCCGGCGGCGCCTTCGCGCATCTCTTCAAGGAGCCGGAAGAGCACGGGCTGCCCGATCCCCCGGGCCCCAATCCCGCGCTCTGCTACGAGGTCGGCAAGCGGATGGCGGAGACCTTGGCCGAGAGCCCCTACCGCACCGTCATCATGGCGTCGTCGAGCTGGTCGCACTGTTTCTTGTCGACCAACACCGGCTATGTGCTCCCGGACTTCCAGTCCGACCGCATGATGTACGACGCGCTCAAGAAGGGCGACTACGAGACCTGGCGCAAGCGCAAGATCGAAGACGTCGAGGCGGCCGGCCACCACGAGCTGCTGAACTGGCACGTGCTTGCCGGCGCGATGGCCGCGCTCGACCGCAAGCCGGACATCCTCGATTATTTCGAGACCTTCATCTTCCAGTCCGACAAGTGCTTCGCGGTGTTTCCTCCGAACTGACGTTCGGTTTTATCCGTAAGGCATTGTAATTTCGTCAGTTCGATACACCTTGCGTCCTTCGACTTCGCGCGCTGTCCCCCGCTTCGCTCATCGTAGCGCGTAGTCGAAGGACGTACCGAAAATTGGGTTCGTTTCGCAAATTCGCGCCGTGCGCTTTCCGGCACCCCGGTTTGTCAATTCATGTACGCAATAATATAGCACAATAGCGTACATCCGTCAACGGCATTGCCGGACGCAAAATTGGGTTCGTTCGGCAAAAGCCGGCGCCCCAACCTCACCCTCCCGCTACGCCGGCAGCCCCGCGATGCGCGCGCTTTCCTGCCAGAGGCGGAGGGCGGCTGCGTCGTCCTGGGCGGCGGCGGAGGGTTCGTCCGGGCGGCACTTGCCGAAATAGAGACCGTTCACGCCGTCGAGGTCGGGCGAGGTCGCGCAATAGACCGGCGTCTCGGCGCCCTCATCGACCGAAAGGGCGAAGATATGCTTGGCGACGCCGAGCCCGGCGCGGAAAAGCCCGCGATTGTTGTCGCCGAAGCGGCTGGCGACGAAGCCCGGATGCAGGCAGTTCGCGGTGACGCCGGTACCGGCGAGCCGCCGCGCCAGCTCGCGCGTGAACAGGATGTTGCACAGCTTCGAATTGCGGTAGGCCCGCCAGCCGTCATAGCTCCGCGTCATCTGCAGATCGTCGAAATCTAACCGCCCGCCGCGATGGGCGCCCGAGGCGACATTGACGATCCGCATCGGCGCCGAGGCGCGCAGCTTCGCCTCGAGAAGCCGCGTCAGCACGTAATAGCCCATGTGGTTCAAGGCGAAGGTGCGCTCGAGCCCGTCCGCGGTCGCAGTGCGCCGGGTGAAGATGGCGCCGGCGTTGTTGAGCAGCACGTCGATCCGCGGCAGCGCCGTCAACTCCGCGGCAATCCGGCGCTGCTCGGAGTGCAACGCCATGTCGGCGAGCAGCACCGTCACGCGCGCACTGGGGCGCAGCGAGCGCAGTCGCGCGCTGGAGGCGGCGGCCCGCGCCGGATCCCGCCCCACGACGACAAGATCGGCGCCCAGGCCCAAAAACTTTTCCGCGGCGGCCAATCCAATGCCCGAGGTGCCGCCGGTGATGACGCAGAGCTTGCCGGCAAGATCCGCCATGCTCAGGCCCCGGCCGGCGCGGGCGCCGTCGCGATTTCGGCGACGACGCGCCATGCTTCCTCGTTCGCCGTGGCGAACGGCTTGCGGTCGAGAATGCGCGGATCGTAAGCGCTGCCGTCGAGGAACGACGCGAGGCCGCCCGCTTCCGCCGCAATCAGCATGCCGGCCGCGTGATCCCACGGCAGCGAGCGCGAGTGCAGCGAGAAATGCGCCTCGCCCAGCGCCAGCTCCATGTATTCGAGCCCGCTGCAGCCGCGGTTCTGCACGGCGCCGACCTTGCCGCTTTCGTCGAGCGCCTTCTGCATGCGCACGCCCGCCGGCGTCCGGCCATAGGCCGAGCCGACGAGGTTTTTGCCCTGCGCCCCTGCCACCACGGTTACACGCCGCCCGCCGCTCCACGCCCCGCCGCCGCGCCGCGCCACCACCATCGCGTCGCTCAGCGGATGGTAGATCCAGCCGGCCTCGACCACGCCGCGCTCGACATAAGCCACGATCACGGCAAAGCGCGGCACGCCCTTGGCGAAATTGCCGGTGCCGTCGATCGGATCGATCACCCAGACCGGCGCCTCGCCCGACAGCAGATCGAGCCGGGCCGGATCTTCGGCGACGCTTTCCTCGCCGAGCGCCACCGTGTTGGGCGCGGCGTTCGCCAGTTCCGCGATGAGACGGCGCTCGGCCGCGATGTCGGCCACGGTGACGAGATCGCCCGGCTTCTTCTCGCGGATATCGCCCGGTTCGAGCGCGCGGAAGCGCGGCAGGATCTCGGCGGCGGACGTTTCGCGGATGATGCGGGCGATGGTATCGAGGTCGGGCATGACTTCAGTCACAGCCCATATCTAACCATCCACCGGGCAAACGGCTAGGGTTCCGCGAGGAACGGCGTCACCGCGGCGAGGAACGCATCGGGCGCTTCGGCCTGGACCCAATGGCCGGCGCCGGGCAACGTCACGAGGCGGAAGCCGGGAAACATTTTTGCGAACGCGGCAAGCCCTTCGTCATCGACATAATCGGACGCAGCGCCGCGCACCGCCAGGGTCGGCCCGCGATAGACGGCGCCCGGCGGAAACTCGGGAAAGCCGGCGATCTTCGGCATGTCGTCGCGCAGAACCGCGAGATTGATGCGCCAGCGCAAGCCGCCATCGGCCGCAACCAGGTTCTGCAGCAGAAAATTCCGCACGGCGTCGTCGGGAATACGCGGCTTCAGCGCGGCATCGGCCGCGCCGCGCCGGGCGAGGCGCGCAAGGTCGAGGCTCGCCATCGCCTCGATATAGGGGTCGAGCACGGCCGGACGCGCGAGGGGCGCGATATCGACCACGACGAGGCGCCGGACCCGCTCGGGCGCGGTGAGCGCCAGAACCATCGCCGCCTTGCCGCCCATGCTGTGGCCGATGAGGGGTGCCGCTTCGATGTCCTGCGCCGCCATGAAGGAAGCGACATCCGCCGCCATCGCTTCATAGTCCATCGGCCGCGCCCAGGGCGAGGCGCCATGGTTGCGCAGATCGGGCACCAGAACGCGGAAACGCGCGCCGAGCCGCCGCCCGATCGTCGCCCAGTTCTGGGCCGACCCGAACAGGCCGTGCAGCACGATGACGGGCGGGCCCGAACCCCATTCGGCATGGGCAAGGGCAACCGCCACCGCGCTTCAGCCCACGAGCGCCGCGATGGTCGCGAGGATCGCCGCGGTCACCGCGAGCAGCAGCACGAGGCGAATCGTCGCGGTCATGAGGTCGCGGCCGAGCACGCGCGCCAGGACATCGTCGCAGCGCTCGTGCAGCAGGCCCGCCGGAGCGGCGGCGGCGTTCGGCGTTGGCTCATCTGGCATAGGGTCCCTCGCGGCGCGTCCAGGCGGAAGGTAGAATGACGGCATGAAGAGCAACTCGACAATCCCGTCAAGCAATTGCGACGTGGCAGTGGTGGGCGCGGGCGCGGCCGGCGTGGCCGCGGCACGACGTCTCGCCCAGGCCGGTCTCGATGTCGTCGTGCTCGAGGCGCGCGACCGCCTGGGCGGCCGCGCCCACAGCGTGCCGACGCCGCTCGGCCACGCGCTCGATGTCGGCTGCGAATGGCTGCACAGCGCCGAGCGAAACCCGTGGACCGGGATCGCGCGCGAGCTCGGCTTTTCGATCGACGAGACGTTGCCCAACTGGGGCGCGCGCGTGTCGTGGCATTTCGGCGAGGCGGCGCAGCACGACTGGTTCGCGGCGCGCGAAGCGTTCGACGAGCGGTGCGAGCGCGCGGCCGAGGGACCGGGCGATCTCGCGGAATCCCAACTGCTCGAGCCGGGCGGACGGTGGAACGGCCTCATCGGCGCGATCAGCACCTGGGCGAACGGGACCGAGCTCGAACGCGTCTCGGTCAAGGACCACGCGCGCTACGAGAACGACATGCTCAACTGGCGCGTCCTCGAAGGCTACGGCACGCTCGTTTCGACTTATGGCGCAGCGCTTGCGGTCAGCTATGGCACGCGCGTCGAGCGCATCGACCATCGCGGCCGGACGATCACGCTCGCGACCAACCGCGGCGACGTGACTGCCCGCGCGGCCATCGTCACGATCCCGACGAACCTTCTGGCGCGCGAGGCGATCCGCTTCGTGCCGGCGCTGCCGGAAAAGCTTGCGGCCGCGGCGGGCCTGCCGCTCGGCATCGCCAACAAGCTTTTTCTCGCGATCGAGGGCGCGGTCGACGATATGCCGCGCGACCGCCATCTCATCGGCGCGACCGATCGCGTGCGCACGGCCGGCTACCAGATCCGCCCGCATGGCTGGCCCGCGATCGAGGGCTATTTCGGCGGCACTCTGGCGCGCGATCTCGAGGCGGACGACGGCGCGGCGATGGTGGCCTTCGCGCTCGACGAGCTGGCGGGTCTGTTCGGCGGCGACATCAGGCGGCGGCTCAAGCCCATCGCGCAATCCTGCTGGGTCGGCGACGAATTCGCCAACGGCTCCTATTCCTGCGCGCTGCCCGGCCATGCCGACGACCGGCTCACGCTGGCCGCGCCGGTCGATGGGCGCCTCTATTTCGCCGGCGAGGCGTGCTCCATCAATTTCTTCGGCACCGCGCACGGCGCCTTCCTGACCGCCGTCGCGGCGGCCGAGCAGGCGATCGCGACGCTGGCGCCGGAGCGCGAAACCGTGCGGAGGGGATGATGGCGACCTATTTACTCGTTCACGGCGCGTGGAGCGGCGGCTGGTCGTTCAAGGGCATCGCGGCCAATCTGCGCCGCGCCGGGCACGAGGCCTATAGGCCCACGCTGACCGGCGTCGGTGAGCGCTCTCATCTCCTCAGCGCCGAGATCGATCTCGACACGCACATCCGCGATATCCTCGGCGTCATCAAGTACGAGGAATTGTCGAACATCGTGCTGGTCGGCCATTCTTATGGCGGCATGGTCATCACCGGCGTCGCCGACGCGGTGCCCGACAAGATCGCGGCACTCGTCTATCTCGACGCCTTCGTGCCCGAGAACGGCCAGGCGGCCGCGCACCTGACCGCGCCGGGGCGGGTGCAGCCGGGCGACGGCATCGGCGTTCCGCCGCCGCCGCCCTCCGCCTTCGGCATCGCGCCCGAGAAATGGGCCTTGCGCGCGGCGCTGCTCACGCCGCAGCCGAAAGCGACGCTGACGCAGCCGATCAAGCTCACGGGCGGCATCGACCGCGTGAGGAAACGCATCTACATCTATGCCAACGATCCGCAGCCCACGACCTTCACGCAATTCTACGAGAAGCTCAAGAACGCGCCGGGCTGGCAGGTTTACACGCTGCCGTGCACGCACCTCGTGCAGCTCGACATGCCCGAGGAATTGACGCGGCTGCTGCTGTCCGCCCTTGCGTAGGAAGCACGTTGTCCATGAATTTTCCGGCATTTCGTTGCTGCGTCGCAGCCTTGGCGCTCGCCTTGCTCGGATCGGCTTCGCCCTCCGCGGCGCAAACCCCCTCCCCCTTCGCCTATTGGCAGAATGACGCCGGCGTCGTGCTGACGCCGCTGGGCGGACCGGTGCCGGAGTGGAGCGCATCGCTCGGCTTAGGCGTGGCGGCGATGCCGCGCTACGAGGGCGACGACCACGTTCGCATCGTGCCGGCGCCCGCCTTCGATCTGCGCTATCGCGACATCGCCTTCCTGTCGAGCGGCGACGGGCTTGGCGTCAACCTGCTGCGCGGCGATACCTATCGCGCCGGCATCGCGGTCGGCTACGACACCGGCCGCAATCCGCACATCGCCGAGCGGACCCAGGGTCTCGGCAATGTCGAGCCGGCGGCGGAGCCGCGGCTCTTCGCCGAGGCGAGCTATGTGCCGTTCGTCTTTACCGCCGACCTGCGCCACGCGATCGGCGGCCACGAGGGCGTGATCGGCGATCTCGACGCCTATATGGCGGTGGCCGGCACCGAAACGCTCGTCGTGTTCGTGGGCCCGGGCGTGACCTTCGCCAACGGGAAATACATGGCGGCCTATTTCGGCGTTGACCGGGCGCAGGCGCTGGGATCGGTCCAGCATCTGCCGTTCTACCAGGCGAATGGCGGCATGAAGAACGCGACGCTCGCGGCCAATGCCGTCTATCACTTCACCGACAATTGGTTCCTCGACGGCGATGCCGCCTACGAACGCCTCGTCGGTTCCGCGGCCAACAGCCCGATCGTCACGGCGAAGGACCAGTTCGGCCTCTCGCTCATCCTCGGCTACGAGTTCTAGAGCGGGATTGTTTTGGCCGGAGTTGATTGGGGATTCCCGAATCGGGGGCGTTTCTGATTCAACATGCTGGCTGGGCGAAGGGGGCCGGCATGAATGGCAAAACCTTATTCGATGGATCTTCGCGAGCGGGTTGTTGCGGCGGTCGAGAACGAGGGGCTGTCGCGGCATGAAGCGGCGTCGCGGTTCGGGGTTGGCGTGAGCACGGCGATCGCCTGGGTGCGGCGCTTCCGGGAGACGGGGAGCGTGGTGCCGGGACAGATGGGCGGGCACAAGCCGAAGGCGATCCGGGACGAGCATGAGGTTTGGCTGCGCGAGCGCATTCGCGAGCGCGATTTCACTTTGCGCGGGCTTGTCCGCGAACTCGCCGGGCGCGGCCTCAAGGCCGATTACACCGCGGTCTGGACGTTCGTTCACGCCGAGGAGTTGAGCTTCAAAAAAAACCGTGCTCGCCAGCGAACAGGATCGCCCCGACGTGGCGAGACGGCGAGCGCAGTGGAAAGCGCGTCAGAGGCGGATTGAACCGGCGCGCCTGGTCTTCATCGATGAGACCTGGACCAAGGACAACATGGCCCCGCTCCGGGGATGGGGACCGCGCGGCCGGCGGCTGCGCGCCAAGGTGCCGCAGGCGCGCTGGAAGACCATGACCTTCCTGGCCGCGCTGCGGCACGATCGTATCGACGCGCCCTGGCTGCTCGATGCCCCGATCAACGGCCAGACCTTCCGGACCTATGTCGAGAAGGTTCTCGTCCCGACCCTGAGACCGGGCGACATCGTCATCATGGACAATCTCGGCAGCCACAAGGGACGCGCCGTCCGTCACGCCATCCGTGCCGTCGGCGCCAAGCTCATCCTCCTGCCGAAATACTCGCCCGACCTCAACCCCATCGAACAGCTCTTCGCCAAGCTCAAACACTTGCTGCGCAAAACCGCCGCGCGAAGCTTCGACGCCGTGACCGAAGCCATCGGACAGCTTCTCGGCAGCTTCACGCCGCAAGAATGCTCAAACTACTTCAGCAACTCCGGATATGGTCCCGCCTAATTCAATCCCGCTCTAGGCGAAGCTCACGGCGAGACTTCTTCGAGGACGCGGCCCTTGGTCTCGATGCCGAAAATCGCGACAACCGCCGCCGCGACGAACGGCACCAAACCCAGCATGAGGAACACGCTCGAGACGCCATATCCCGCGAGCACGAGTCCGACGAAGGTCGGGCCGAGCGTGCCGGCGATGTTGCGCACCGTTGCCCCTGCACCGCACCCCAGGGCGCGCATCCGCGTCGGATAAAGCTCCGGCGTATAGACATAGAGGCTGACCGAGCAGGTGCTGAGGCAGACGACCGCGGCCGTCGCCAGAACCATGACCACGATCGCGTCCTGCGTCCCGGTGAACGCAAGCACGACCAGGAAAAAGCCGCCGAGCGACATCGCGCCGGCAAACCACGGCCGCCGCCCGGTGCGGTCGAGCAGCAGCGCCACGACGATCGCGGAACCGATGCTGAAGAAATGGCCGATGAAAGCGAGGCGCAGCGACTGCGCCACGCTCAGGTGAAATTGCGTGCGATAGAGCGTCGGAAGCCAGGTGTTGAGCGCCTGCGTGGCGAAGAAATTGCAGAACCACAGCGTCCACACCACGCCAGTGCGCCGAAGATACGGGCCCGCGAACAATTCGCGGATGCGCGTGCGCTGCGCCGGCGGCGGCGGAACGCGGCTCACATCGGGCGGAGCGAGCGCATGGCCGAGCTTCGCCACAGCCTCGCCTTCCATGCGCGCGACGATCGCATCGGCCTCGGCGACGCGGCCCTTGCCGGCGAGCCAGCGCGGCGATTCCGGCAGCAGCATCCGCATCACCGCCGCGATCACTGCCGGCAACGCGCCGACGACGAAGATCGATTGCCAGCCGAGCGAGGGAATAAGAAATACGCCCACCGTCGCCGCGCCGAGATAGCCCACGGCAAACGACGATTCGTACATGAGGAAGAAGCGGCCGCGATTGGGTGCGCGCGCGATCTCGTTGATATAGACGGACGCGACCGGAACCTCGCCGCCGAGCCCGCAGCCCTGGACGAAGCGCGCGGCCAGAAGCGACGGAAGGTTGAAGGCAAAGGCGCAGCCGAGGCTCGCGAGGCCGAAAAGGCCCGCGGAATAAGATGTCGAGCGCAGCCGGCCGAACCGCTCCGCGATCCATGGAAAGAACAGGGCGCCGAGGATCTGCCCGACATAGGCCCCGGAGATGAGCATTCCCGTCTGCGCCGGCGTAAGATGCCATGCGACCGCGATCACCGGCATGACGAACGCGATGGCAAGCGCGTCGAAGCCGTCGAAGAACGTCGCGAAACCGACGATGATTCGCGCCTTGATGTGCGTTGCCGTGGTCGGCAGCCGCTCGAGCCGCGCGGACAGATCCCGCTGCGCCGTCATCCGTGCCGCACCCTCCGGCACGATCGCCTCGTGCAGCGCTTCGCGCGCCGTCCCCGTCCATTGCGCCATTGCCCGATCCTCCCCGGCGGCGAGCCTATCCTCGTTCGAAGCGCGAGACAATCGAGCGCGCAAACCGCTTGGCAGAACGAACATAGAGTCCGATCCGAACGGATCAGGCGTTAGCTCGCCGACAGCAGGTGGATGCTGAAATGCTGGGCGCGATCGGTCCAGACGCGGACCGCGCGATATCCCCCGCGCGCCGCGAGGCCGCGGAACTCGTCGATCGAGTATTTGCAGGAATCCTCGATGTGGATGCGCTCGTCCTTAGCAAAGCGGACGGCGCGGCCGGCGACGATCACGATCTGGTCGGCGAGGCTCCTGATATAGATCTCGATGCGGCCCTCGGCGCGGTTGTATGCGGCGTCGTGGGCAAAGCGCGCGAGGTCGAAATCGGCGCCGAGCTCGCGGTTCATGCGCTCGAGAAGATTGAGGCTGAAGGCGGCGGTGATGCCTTGCGCGTCGTTGTAGGCGGCGTTCAGGACCGCCTCGTCCTTCTTGAGATCGACGCCCACCAGCATCGCGCCGTCGCGCCCGACGATGTGCCGCGTGCCGCGCAGGAAATCGATCGCTTCCGCCGGCGTGAAATTGCCGATGGTCGAGCCCGGGAAGAATCCGAGCCGCCTTCCGGCGGCGGCGGGCAGCTCGATGTCGAGCGGATGGGTGTAATCGGCGCAGACCGCGATCGTCTCGAGGCCGGGGAAATCGGCGGCCAGCGCCTCGGCGGCGGTGCGCAGCTGTTCGCGCGAGATGTCGATCGCGACGTACGCCGCCGGCGCCTCGAGCGCATGGAGGAGACGGCGCACCTTGCGGCTCGCCCCGCTGCCGAATTCCACGAGCTGGCTCTGCGGACCCATGATCGCTGCGATCTCGCCCGCCGACGCATCTAGGATCGCGGTTTCGGTGCGCGTCAGATAGTATTCCGGCAGCTCGCAGATCGCCTCGAACAGCGCCGAGCCGCGCGCGTCATAGAGAAAGCGGCACGGGATCGCCTTGCGCCGCTGCATGAGGCCCGCGCGCACGGCGTCGCGAAAGCTTTCCTCTCCGGGTCCCAGATCGCGGAAACCGGCAAGCGCTCGGTCCTGGCTCATGCATCCTCCGCCAATCTGATGCCACCAAACGCCCAGCGCGCGCCGGACGGAAAGAAATTCCGGTAGGTGAGACGCATGTGGCCGGCGGGCGTCACCGCCGAGCCGCCGCGCAGCACCATCTGATTCGCCATGAACTTGCCGTTATATTCGCCGACCGCGCCGGCGGCCGGGCGGAATCCTGGATAGCCGACATAGGGACTTTGCGTCCACTCCCAGGCATCGCCGATCATCTGCGCAAGCCCCGACCCCGCCGCCGCGCGCGGGTGATAAAGCCCCGTATCCATGAGATTGCCGGCGACCGGCACGCGCGCATCGTGCGCCGCGATCTCCCATTCGGCCTCGGTCGGGAGGCGTTTTTGCGCCCAGCGCGCAAACGCGTCGGCTTCGTAATGGCTGACATGGACGACCGGCTCCGCCGGATCGATGGCGCGCGGCCCCGAAAGCGTGAAGAGGCGCCAGCCGCTCTCCGCGCGGTCCCAATAGAGCGGCGCCTCCCAGCCTTCGCGCTGCACCGTGGCCCAGCCGTCGGAAAGCCAGAGCTCGGCCCGGCCGTAGCCGCCGTCCGCCATGAATTCCTGGTATTCGCCGCACGTGACGAGGCGCGAGCCGAGCCGGAACGGCGCCACGAAAACCTTGTGCCGCGGCCCCTCGTTGTCGAAGGCGAAGTTTTTTTCGTCATGGCCGATCTCGCGCAGACCGCCCGCGAACTGCAAAAACTCGATGGGCGGCGAATTGCGCCGCTCGAGCGGCCGCGCCGGCGCGTAGGCAGGGCACATGGGGTTCCGCGACAGCGCGTGCTTGATGTCCATCAGGATCAATTCCTGATGCTGCTGCTCGTGATGGATGCCGAGCTCGACGAGCGCCAGCGCCGCATCAGGAACGCCATCGCCAAGCAGGAAGCGCTCCATCGCCGCATCGACCTCGCCGCGGTAGCGCGCGATCTCGCCGCTTCCCGGCCGCGACAGAAGGCCGCGCTCGGGCCGCGGATGACGGGCACCGACCGCTTCGTAGTAGGAGTTGAACAGGTAGCCATACTCCGGATGCGAGGGACGATACGCCCGGTCATGCGGCAGCAGGATGAAGGTCTCGAAAAACCAGGTGGTATGCGCGCGATGCCATTTGGTCGGGCTCGCGTCCGGCATCGACTGGAGCGCCTGGTCTTCCGCGGAAAGCGGCGCGGCAAGCGCCTCGGTCAGACGGCGCGTGGTGCAAAAGCGGTCGAGCAGCGATCGAGCCTGCTCGTGCGGATCGGCCGGCCGGGTGGTCGGGTTCATGCGATGGCGCTCGGACGCACGGCTGCGAACAACGGCGTTCCTTCCAGAGTTGCCCGCCGAGGCGGCCGGCCAGAGGTTAACGCCCGGCCGCCCGGGGGGAAAGAAGCTTGCAACGGCGCGACCGCGAGGCGACATATGGGGCTGCGAAATTGGGCCATGCCGACAAGGCCCGGACGGAGGGGACGATGTTTTCCTGGCGCACCCTGGCTGCCCTGCTGATCGCGGGGCTGATCGCGCTTTCGCCATCGCTCGGCGAGGCGCGCGCCGGCGGCAGCTACAGCTTCGGCGGCGGCAGCCATTTCTCGAGCCAAGGCAGCCTCGGCTCGCGCACCTATAACGCGCCGCTGGATCGCAGCCTGACGCAGCGGCCGGCGAGCCCGCAGCAAGGTTACGGCAGCTCTTATGGCGGCTACGGCACGGCGCACCCGTTCTGGACCGGGCTTGCCGGCGGCCTCTTCGGCAGCTTCCTCGGCCGGCTGCTGTTTCCGGGCTGGGGCATGGGATACGGCTCCGGCGGGGGCTTTTTCGGCATCTTCGGCTGGATTTTCATTCTCTGGGCGGTCTGGGCGCTCTACCGCATGTTCGCGCGGCGCGCCTCGTTCTCGGGCCCGGGCGCCGGGTCCATGTTCTATGCCGGCGCCGGCCCCGCCATAGGCGCAGCGCCGCCGCCGCAAAGCGCACCGCTCGCGATCGCCGGACAGGACTACCAGGCCTTCGAGAACATTCTTAAGCAGGTGCAGGCGGCGTGGAGCGAGGCCAACCTGGCGGAATTGCGCCGCCACGTCACGCCCGAGATGCTGTCCTATTTCGCCGAGGAGCTGTCCGAGAACGAAAGCCAGGGCGTCCGCAACCATGTCGAGCAGGTCGAACTCACGCGCGGCGATCTGCGCGAGGCCTGGGACGAGGGCCGCCTGCACTATGCGACCTGCAATATGCACTGGCGCGCCATCGACTACACGGTGCGGGCAGACGCAAAGCCGGGCGATCCCGGCGCGGTCGTGTCGGGCGATCCGGCGCGCCCGAGCGAAGCGGCCGAGACCTGGACCTTCGTCCGCAGCCCCGGCGGCAACTGGCTCCTGTCCGCGATCCAGCAGGCCTGAGCCGTTTCGTGCGCGCGGGGAATAAACCGGCGCAGCAAGCCGTTCAACACGCGAGGGGCAACCTTTCGGCCAAGGGCGCCGCGTCATGTACGTTATTGCATCGTCGGTCTTTCTCGCCTGCCTCGTGCTGTCCGCCGACTATGGATGGGCGAGCTATCGCGAATGGCGGAGCCGCCGGCTCGCCGTCAAGAATGGCCGCACCCTCACGCAGAAATTCTTCCTGCTGCGCTAGCAGAACCGGCGCGCCGTGAGCGAGGCGCGCCTCAAGACCAGGCTTGCGGTGCAGGCCGCCATCCGGCTTTGCACCATCCGCGCCATCCCCGTCGCCGTGACGCGGCGCGGCGACGACGACGCCGGGACGATCCTCGTCAAGCTCAACCAGCTCGATCGCGGCTGCACGGTCCTGGTCGAGACGCGGGCGCCCGACGGGGCTCGCGCATGGCTCAAGGGCACCGGCGCGGAGCCTGTCAGCGAGGAGGTGGCCGAGGCCTACATCGCCCGGCAGGTGAAGCGCGATCCCGATCTTTGGGTCGTCGAGATCGAAGACCGCGGCGGGCGCTCCGCGTTCGACGGAAAAATTCTCTAGCCTTCCTGCTTCTCGCCGGCCAGCGCGCGGGCGAGCTGGCTCAGCGCTTCCTGATAGCGCTCGTTGGTGATGCCGGTGAAGTTGCGCGCGATCTCGAGCACCATGCGCTCGCGCGGGTTGATCGGCTTCGGTTCCTCTTCGCCCACGCCCTCGTAGAAATAGCTGATCGGCACGGTGAGGACGTTGGAGATCTGGAACAGCCGTCCGGCCGAAACGCGGTTGACGCCGCGTTCGTATTTATGCGCCTGCTGGTACGTCACGCCGATCAGTTCGGCGAGCTGCTGCTGGGTCAATCCCAGCAGAATGCGCCGTTCGCGAATCCGCGCGCCAACGTGGCGGTCGATCATGGCCGTGGACTTTCCGCGTTTTGGTTTCGACATCGATCGCCCCTCCAGAGGGGTTAAGTCTCCTGCCCAACCCACAAACAGCGCGCCACCCGCATCATTCCGCGCGGAACGGTCAATGGAGCGGCCAGAAGAACGCTATGAGGGCGCGCTGGTCACGATGACGAGCGCCGAAAGCGGCAATAGCGGGCCCTGGGGTTGCCGCGGGCTAGATGTGGAGCCTCAACAGGTTGTCCCCGGATAGACCGAGGCGGCTGATGGGTGGTTTTGCTGCCAAGCTACCATGTGGTCGATGCCAGTTATAGCGATGCAGCCATCGCGGCAGCTCGACGGTTCGCTGGTCTGAGTGGGTGTAGGCACGGGCGTAAGCCCACTCCCTGAGCGCTGTTTGGATGAAGCGCTCGGCCTTTCCATTAGTCTGCGGCGTATAGGCCCTGGTGCGAATGTGCTTGAGGCCGAGCCTTCGGCAGGCGTCGCGGAAAGCGAAGGATCTATAGCAGGACCCGTTGTCGGTCATGACGCGATCGACCGTAACGCCGAGTTCGGCATAGTAGGCGACAGCGGCGTCCAAGAAGGCCACGGCGCTGCCCTTGCGCTCATCGGACATAACCCGGGCAAAGGCGACCCGCGATGCGTCGTCGATGCAGACGTGGACGAACTCCCAGCCGACGCCGCGATGGCTGCTCTGACCGGTCCGATCGCCGGTGATGCGATGGCCGACCTGGTTGAAACGCCCGAGCTTCTTGATGTCGATATGGATGAGCTCGCCGGGCCGGTCGCGCTCGTATCGCCGGACAGGCTCGGCAGGCTCCAAGGCCTTCAGCCGGTTGAGGCCCAGGCGGCGAAGCACCCGGGACACGGTCGCTTCCGACACGCCGCATTCCGTCGCGATCTGCGCACCAGTCCAGCGTTCGCGGCGCAGCGCCTCGATCCCAACCACGACGACCGCGGGCGTTGGGCGACGCACGCGATGCGGCCGTGAGGAGCGATCGCGCAGGCCCGCTGCACCTTCGGCGTGGAAACGGCGCACCCACCTCCGCACCGTCTTCTCACACACGCCCATCGCTTCCGCGACGAGCCGCGGCGCCTCGCCCTCGACAACGCGCCCTACCATGACCCCTCGACCTGCCGGTGTCAGCCGGGCATTCTTGTGAACGTCCATTCGGTCCCCCCCCCAGGAAAAAGATGCGTTAGCAACATCAGTTTCCTCGGTCGGGACCGAGTGGACAACCTATTGAGAGTTCACAGCTAGAGCGGGATTGTTTTGGCCGGAGTTGATTGGGGATTCCCGAATTGGGGGCGTTTCTGATTCAACATGCTGGCTGGGCGAAGGGGGCCGGCATGAATGGCAAAACCTTATTCGATGGATCTTCGCGAGCGGGTTGTTGCGGCGGTCGAGAACGAGGGGCTGTCGCGGCATGAAGCGGCGTCGCGGTTTGGGGTTGGCGTGAGCACGGCGATCGCCTGGGTGCGGCGCTTCCGGGAGACGGGGAGCGTGGTGCCGGGACAGATGGGCGGGCACAAGCCGAAGGCGATCCGGGACGAGCATGAGGTTTGGCTGCGCGAGCGCATTCGCGAGCGCGATTTCACTTTGCGCGGGCTTGTCCGCGAACTCGCCGGGCGCGGCCTCAAGGCCGATTACACCGCGGTCTGGACGTTCGTTCACGCCGAGGAGTTGAGCTTCAAAAAAAACCGTGCTCGCCAGCGAACAGGATCGCCCCGACGTGGCGAGACGGCGAGCGCAGTGGAAAGCGCGTCAGAGGCGGATTGAACCGGCGCGCCTGGTCTTCATCGATGAGACCTGGACCAAGGACAACATGGCCCCGCTCCGGGGATGGGGACCGCGCGGCCGGCGGCTGCGCGCCAAGGTGCCGCAGGCGCGCTGGAAGACCATGACCTTCCTGGCCGCGCTGCGGCACGATCGTATCGACGCGCCCTGGCTGCTCGATGCCCCGATCAACGGCCAGACCTTCCGGACCTATGTCGAGAAGGTTCTCGTCCCGACCCTGAGACCGGGCGACATCGTCATCATGGACAATCTCGGCAGCCACAAGGGACGCGCCGTCCGTCACGCCATCCGTGCCGTCGGCGCCAAGCTCATCCTCCTGCCGAAATACTCGCCCGACCTCAACCCCATCGAACAGCTCTTCGCCAAGCTCAAACACTTGCTGCGCAAAACCGCCGCGCGAAGCTTCGACGCCGTGACCGAAGCCATCGGACAGCTTCTCGGCAGCTTCACGCCGCAAGAATGCTCAAACTACTTCAGGAACTCCGGATATGGTCCCGCCTAATTCAATCCCGCTCTAGGACTTGCCGGGGAGCGTCAGAAACTGATTCGGATAGATCAGGTTGGGATCGGCGATCTCGCCCTGATTGGCGCGATAGATCTCGACATAACGCAGCCCGTCGCCATAGGAGCGGCGCGCCAGATGCCAGAGGCTGTTGCCCGGCACCACGGCAAGATAATCGCCGCCGCCAAGCTCGCCGGGCGCTGCGCGTTGCATGTCGAGCGCGGTCTCCTCCTTGCTGCGGTCGGCGCCGTGGCTCACGAGCCGCAGGCGATAGTGCCCGACCGGCACGCCCGAATCGAGCGCGAGCGACCAGTCGCCGTCGGCGCCGGGCTTGGCCGTGCCGACCTTGCGGTCGGCGATGAAGATTTCGACGGTTGCGCCGGGATCGGCGCGGCCGCTCAGAATCGTGCGGCCGGATGCGTCATATTCGACCATGTCGAGCGCCACGTGACGCGGCGCGCGGCCGCCGAGCGCGCCAAGCTGGCGGACCGCGCCCTGCCCTTGCGGCAGCGCCACGGCGACCGGCGGTTGCGCCGGGCCTTCGGGCACGATGACGGCAAGGGTCGTGGTCGATTTCTGCGGCGCGCTCTCGCCCGGCGTCTGCGCCGAAAGGCTCAGATCCTGAGCGCCCGACGTCAGCGGCCGGGCGGTCATCACCACCCATTCGCCGTTCCGATCGGCCGTGGCGTTGCCGATCGGCACACCATGGTCGAGCACCGTCACCTTGGCACCGGGCGCGGCGCGGCCGGCGATCACGGCGTTGCCTTCCGGCCCGACATGGAACGCATCGAAGCTTGGCAGGATAGGCCCCGTTTGCGGCGGAACTTGCGCCGCCGGCCTCGGTGCGGCCGTCGGCGGCGCGGTTACCTTGACGGGGGCATGCACGAACCACACGCCCGCTCCGGCCGCGACGAGCGCGACAATGAACAGCATTCCGACAAGGTGGCCTCGGTAATTCCGTTTCATGGTCCTGCGCGCTTTCGGCCGAGCAGCGAACGGAGTCTTCGCTCGGGTGTTACCCCGATCGCTGCCGGTAGCGCAACTGGGCAAAGTGCGCTTGGATGCGCCGCGCGGAAGGTGCATCTTTGTCGGCGACGGGCGGCGGGAGAGGTTTGCGACTTTAAGGATTGCTAAGCATGGCATCGGTCAAGCGCGTTTGCGTCTATTGCGGCTCGTCCGGACGGGTCGATGAAATCTATCGCGCCGCGGCGACCCGGTTCGGGGTCATTCTGGCGAAGGCGGGCATCGATCTCGTCTATGGCGGCGGGCGCATCGGCCTCATGGGGCTGATGGCGGACGCGGCACTTGCTTCGGGCGGACACGTGACCGGCATCATCCCCAACCATCTGCACGACAAGGAAGTGGGGCACAGCGGCCTCAACGAGCTCGTCGTGGTCGACAGCATGCACGAGCGCAAGCGCCGCATGTTCGAGATCTCCGACGCCTTCGTGGTGCTGCCGGGCGGCCTCGGCACGCTCGACGAGACGCTCGAGATCATCACCTGGAAGCAGCTTGGGTTGCATGACAAGCCGGTCGTGCTGGTCGATGTCGCGGGCTATTGGACGCCGCTTCTCGAGCTCATCGAGCATGCCGTGGCGAGCGGCTTTGTGACGCGCCGAAGCCTCCATCTCTTCCGTGTCGTGCCGCGCGTCGAGGACGTGCTGGGAACCCTCGCGGCGGCGCCGCAGCCGCAACTCACGCCCGAGCCGAAGCTCGTCTGACCCGCGCAATTCGTCGGGGCCGCGCACTTGCGCCCCGCCCCTTAAGTGCTATGGTCGCGCCCCGGCGCGGTTCCTGCCGCACAAAGGATTCGACCCGACATGACGAAAATTAAGGTGGCGACCCCCGTCGTCGAGCTCGACGGCGACGAGATGACGCGCATCATCTGGCAATTCATCAAGGACAAGCTGATCCTGCCCTATCTCGATGTCGAACTGGTGTATTTCGACCTCGGCATCGAGGAGCGCGACAAGACCGACGACCAGGTCACGATCGACGCCGCCAACGCGATCAAGCGCTATGGCGTCGGCGTCAAGTGCGCCACCATCACGCCGGACGAGGCGCGCGTCAAAGAATTCAATCTCAAGAAGATGTACCGCTCGCCCAACGGCACGATCCGCAACATCCTGGGCGGCACCATCTTCCGCGAGCCGATCGTCATGAAGAACGTGCCGCGGCTCGTGCCCGGCTGGACCGCGCCGATCGTGATCGGCCGCCACGCCTATGGCGACCAGTACCGCGCGACCGACATCAAGATTCCCGGCCCCGGCAAGCTCACCCTCACCTTCACGCCGGAGGGCGGCGGCAAGCCGCAGACCTACGAGGTGTTCGACTTCCCCGAGCCGGGCATCGCGATGGCGATGTACAATCTCGACGAATCGATCCGCGGCTTCGCGCGCGCCTGCCTCAATTACGGGCTGCAGCGCGGCTTCCCGGTCTATCTCTCGACCAAGAACACGATCCTCAAGGTCTATGACGGACGCTTCAAGGACATCTTCCAGGAGGTGTTCGAGAAGGAATTCGCCGCCACGTTCAAGGCGAAGAGCCTCACCTACGAGCATCGCCTGATCGACGACATGGTGGCCGCCGCGCTCAAGTGGAACGGCAATTTCCTGTGGGCGTGCAAGAACTATGACGGCGACGTGCAGTCGGACGTGGTGGCGCAGGGCTATGGCTCGCTGGGCCTCATGACCTCGGTGCTGACGACGCCCGACGGCAAGACGGTCGAGGCCGAGGCGGCGCACGGCACGGTGACGCGGCACTATCGTATGCACCAGCAAGGGAAGCCGACCTCGACCAATCCGATCGCGTCGATCTTCGCGTGGACGCGCGGGCTCTGGTACCGCGGCGAATTCGACAACACGCCCGATCTGAAGCGCTTTGCCGCGACGCTCGAAAAGGTGTGCATCGATACCGTGCAGGCGGGCTACATGACCAAGGATCTCGCGATCCTCATCAGCCCGGACCAGCCGTGGCTCACCACGACCGATTTCCTCGACAAGCTCGACCAGGGCCTGAAGAAGGCGATGGCCTGACGCCTCAGCGTCCGTAGCGCGTGCCGGCCGGACATGACGCGCCGGCGACGAGTATGTATTCGTCGCCTGCCGTGCAGACCTCGCTCGTGCGAAAGAATCCGCCGAAGGTAGATGCTACGGCGCGGAGCGCCTCGAGCCCGGTGCCGCGCAGCGCGATGCACGGATACTGCTGCGCGAGAGCCGCAGGCGCGACCACGCCGTGCCAGCTCTCGACGCCGCCATTGCCCCACGAGAACGAGAAGTAATCGTTGCCGGGCGAGAGCGCCGCGAGCTGCGGCACGTAGCGGTCGCCGCTGTAGAAATGATTGTCGTACCAGGCGAGCGACGGCGCCGAAGCGAGATCGCGATAGATGTGGGCGCAGCGCGGAAAATCGCGCGCGAGATCGATTTTTTGCGCGCCGGCGCTGTCGCGCGCAAGCTCCGCGCCCTGGCGCACGACCGCGACGGCTTGCGCCGCGCCGACGAGCAGCAGAAGGACGGCGAAGCCGCGCGCGACATTGCCCCAGCGCCGCCGCAGCCCGTGCAGCTCGCTCGCGACGCGCCACAGGAACGCGACGGCAGGCGCGCTCATCTCATAGGCCGGCAGCGCGTAATGCGCGCTCGGGTGCTTTGCCACGAACAGGATCTGCACCAGTTGCGCGGCGAGCGCGGCGAACAACAGGCGTTCGCGGGCGCTCGCGGGAAGCGCTTCCGCCCGGCGCTCGCGGCGGCGGAGAAAGAGCGCCGCGGCGCCGAGCATCCAGACGATGATGAAGATCGGGCGGCCGAAGAACAGCTTCTCGAAGCTGATCGGGTAGCGCGCGAAATCGATCACGGTCGGCGGCCCCGAGCCGTAGGCGCCGCTGCCGACCGCGACGTTCGCATAGAGCTGCAGCATGTGCGGCAGCTTCGGCAGCGCCGGCGCGAAAAACACCAGGAACGCAAGCGCCGCCACTGCGACGAACGAAGCGCGCCGGCCCCAGGTCGCGGGAAGGATCAGCACCGTCATGGCGAGCGGCGCGAACGTAACTTTGCAGGCAATGCCGAACCCGGCGGCGGCGCCGAGCGCCAGGAGCGACGCTCGCCGCGGCGCAACTGCCTCCTCTACCATCGCGGCGGCGAGAAGCATCACGGCGAACAGCAGCAGCGGCTCGGGCTTCACGTCGATGCCGTGCCGCAGCGCCAGCATGGTGGCAAAGGGCGCGCCTTGCGCCGCGAGCGCCGGCACCAATGAGCCGAATCGGCGCCAAACCGTCCAGCCCAAGATCAGCATGGCCGCCGCGTCGAGCGCGAACAGGATGTCGCTGGCGCGGCCGAGCACCGTTTCGGCGCTGCCGAAGGCGGCACCGGCGCCGCCCGAAAGCCAGATCACCAGCGCCACGATGCACGAGACCGGCGTGCCCGGATGATCGGAGAAACTCGGCGCGAGACCCTGCGCGATATCAATGCCGTCGATCAGATAGCCGTAGGACGGATCGAGGTTCCACCACAGCCAATAGGGCACGCCGGCGGCGCGCAGCGCAAACTCGGCGACGAGGAACAGGACTGGAAGGACGACGAGCGCCGACGCCGCAAGCGGCCGCTGCATGGCGGATGCGTCCCGGCTACGCTGCGGCGCCGCGGGCGCGCTCTGAGACTGCGTCCTCGATCGCGGCGAGCGCAGCGGCGGCATTGCCGGCGTCGGGCCCGCCCGCCTGCGCCATGTCGGGCCGGCCGCCGCCGCCCTTGCCGCCCAGCGCGTCGGCGCCGACGCGCACCAGATCGACGGCGTTGAAGCGCGGCACGAGATCGGCGGTGACGGCAACGACGAGCGAGGCCTTGCCCTCGGCGCTCGCGACGATGGCGACGACGCCGGAGCCGATCTCGCGCTTCAGATCGTCGGCCAGCGCCTTCAATTCCTTGGCTGGCACGTTGTCGAGCGCGCGCCCGGCGAATTTGATCCCGCCCAGATCCTTCGTGCGCTGTTCGGCCCCGCCGCCGCCCGTTGCCGCAAGGCGGCGCGCCTCGCTCAACTCGCGCTCGAGTTTTCTGCGCTCTTCGAGGAGCGAGAGAACCCGCGCCGGCAATTCGGCGGGTGCGGCCTTGATCGCCTGCGCCGCCTGATGCAGCAGGGCTTCCTCGCCGGCGATGTAGCTTTCGGCAGCGGCGCCGGTCACCGCCTCGATGCGGCGCACGCCCGAGGCGACCGCGCTTTCCGACACGATCTTGAAGAGGCCGATGTCGCCGGTGCGGCGCACATGCGTGCCGCCGCACAATTCGACCGAGAACGGCCGCTTCGCTTGTTCCTCGACCACGTCGCCCATCGAGACGACGCGCACCTCCTCGCCGTATTTCTCGCCGAAGAGCGCCAACGCGCCTTCGGCGACGGCGAGGTCGGGCGTCATCAGCCGCGTGCGCACCTCGGCATTCTCGCGGATGCGGGCATTGACCTCGGCTTCGACGGCGCGAATGTCCTCGCCGCTAAGCGCGCGCGGCTGGCTGAAATCGAAGCGCAAACGGTCGGGCGCCACGAGCGAGCCCTTTTGCGTGACGTGCGCGCCCAAGCGCCGGCGCAGCGCCTGGTGCAGCAGGTGCGTCACGGAATGATTGGCGCGCAGCTCGGTGCGGCGCGTCTCGTCGATCCGCATCTCGACCGTGTCGCCGACGCGCAATGTGCCGTGCGTCATTGCGCCGATATGGACGACGAGGTCGCCCGCGCGTTTCTGCGTGTCGCGCACGGCGAAATTCGCGCCCGACGCTGAAAAGATCGCGCCGGTGTCGCCGACCTGGCCGCCCGATTCGGCATAGAACGGCGTCTGGTTGACGATGAGCTGCGCCTCCTCGCCGGCGCCGGCGCTCTCCACTTCCTTGCCGCCGGCGACGATCGCCAAAACCTTGCCCTCGGCGACGTGCGTTTCGTAGCCCAAGAATTCGGTCGCGCCCAGTTTCTCGCGCAGCTCGTACCACAGCGCATCGGTCGTGGCCTCGCCGGAGCCGACCCAGCTCTTGCGCGCCTCTGCGCGCTGCCGCTCCATCGCGGCGTCGAAGCCGGCGGTCTCGACCTTGCGGCCGCGACTGCGCAGCACGTCCTCGGTCAGATCGAGCGGAAAGCCGAACGTGTCGTAGAGCCGGAACGCGACCTCGCCGGGGAAGGGCGCGTCGCGTTCGAGCCGCGCCTCCTCTTCCTCCAGCAGCCGCAGGCCGCGGCCGAGCATGTCCTTGAAGCTGCCCTCTTCGAGCTTCAGCGTCTCGGTGACGAGCGGCTCGGCGCGCACCAGCTCGGGGTATGCGGCGCCCATCTGGCGTACCAGCGCCGGCACGAGACGCCACAGCAGCGGCTCCTTGGAGCCGAGGATGTGCGCGTGCCGCATGGCGCGGCGCATGATCCGGCGCAGCACGTAGCCGCGCCCTTCCTTCGACGGCAGGACGCCGTCGGCGATGAGGAACGATGTGGCGCGCAGATGATCGGCGATGACGCGGTGCGACACCGCTTGCGGCCCGTCGGCCGCGACCCCCGACACCTCGGCCGAGGCCAGCACCAATGCCCGCAGCGTATCGGTGTCGTAATTGTCGTGCTTCCCTTGCAGCACGGCGGCAATCCGCTCCAACCCCATGCCGGTGTCGATCGACGGGCGCGGCAGGTCGGCGCGCGTGCCGTCGGCGCGCTGCTCGAACTGCATGAAGACCAGATTCCAGATCTCGGTATAGCGGTCGCCGTCGGCATCGGCGCTGCCCGGCGGGCCGCCGGGAATGCCCTCGCCATGGTCCCAGAAAATCTCGGAGCACGGACCGCACGGGCCGGTATCGCCCATCGCCCAGAAATTGTCCGAGGTCGGGATGCGGACGATGCGGCTGTCCGGCAATCCTGCGATCCTGGCCCAGAGGCGCGCCGCTTCCTCGTCCGAGGAATGGACGGTGATCCAGAGCCGGTCCTTGGCGAGACCGTACTCCTTCGTCACGAGGTTCCAGGCAAGCTCGATCGCGACATCCTTGAAATAGTCGCCGAACGAAAAATTGCCGAGCATCTCGAAGAAGGTGTGATGGCGCGCGGTGTAGCCGACATTCTCGAGGTCGTTGTGCTTGCCGCCGGCGCGCACGCATTTCTGCGCGGTCGTGGCGCGGCTGTAGGGGCGCTTCTCGAGGCCGGTGAAGAGGTTCTTGAACTGCACCATGCCGGCGTTGGTGAAGAGCAGCGTCGGATCGTTGCGCGGGACGAGCGGCGAGGACGCCACGACCTCGTGGCCGTGCCTGGCGAAATAGGCGAGGAACGCGGCGCGGATGTCGTTCGACAGCATGGCCTGGATGTGGTCCTTACCCCCGCGCCGGAGAAGGCGCGTCCGCGATTTAGCCCGCTCCGCGCGCCCCTGTAAAGGCGAGGCGCCTCACCGGAAGAGGTGCGGCCAGACGAGGCGCCAGAGCGCGATCCCGGCGCCGATCAGCACGATTGCCGCGAGATACCAGCCCCACGGCGGGCGGCGCTCGGCATAGGGATCGGTCAGCGAGCGCTCGGCCCGCTCGGGCAGTTGGGCGAGGCCGGTCAGGGTCCGGCCGAACGGCAGATTGATGCGCAGCCGCGCATTGACCGCCCAGCCCGAGGCATCGAGCAGCGGCCCCAGGTTGCGGCTTTGCAGCTTCAGCGCCGCGATGAGGCAGGACGGCCCCGAAACGGCGAGCACGAGCCCGACGATGGCCAGCGGAATCTGCCACCATGCGAGCTGCAGGAAGCCGGTGACGACCGAGGCGACGGCGGTGCCGATGGCGCCGATCGCGAGCCCGATCGCGGCGAAGATGCCGGCAAAGCGCGCGGCATCGAACGGCGGCTGTTGCGGCGGTGGCGGCGCGGGCGCCACGCCCAGCGCCGTCTCGGCGCGGGTGAGCGATTGCGCCATCCCGGATTGCGCCACGGCGCTGCGCGCGGCCGCGAATTTCTGCACCTGCTCGGCGATGAGGCGCGCAAATTGCCGGTAGGGCAGCCAAAAAGACTGGCGCAGGCTGATCGGGTGCTCGACGATCTTGACGATGGTCGCGTCCCAGTCGCTTCCCTTGCGGTCGTAGAACACGCCGTTGCGGCCGACCAGGAGATTGTCGCTGTCGCCGGCGGTGAAGGCGGCGGCGATCGTCATCGTCTCCTTGCCGCCGTCGCGCACGCAGCGGCAATAGGCCAGATAGATGCGCGAGAGCTGCGCCAGCACGGCGTGCTTGGCCTCGTCCTCGACCCTGACGCAGAGCTCGCAACTGCGCCCGTCGAGATAGAGCGTGCCGGCCTGGAACGAGGCCTTGCCGGCGCGGGTGTAGAAATCCTTGAACGACACGAAATTGTTGAGCAGCGCCATGAGGTCGCGTTTGAGGCGCACCAGCTTCTCGACCTGCGAGATCGCGTTCATCTGCGGCTCGAGCGCCTTGTCGCGCGCGATAAGATCGTCGATGCGCGGCTTCAAGGCGGGCTCGAGCAGCGCCTTCATGCGCTCGAGGCCAAGCCGCTCGAGCGCAGTTTCGGGTTTCTTTGCAAGCCACGCGGCGTGCGGCGCAAAGCGCGCCTCGAGCGCGGCCCAATCCGCTTCGGCAAGTTCCTCGCGCGCGCCCATGAGCGGCGCAACGATCTCGTCGCGCAAACGCGCGACATCGCCTTCCCAGGCGGGATTGAGCCCGCCTTTCAGCGGCAGGTTCCGGCCCGGCTCGATATGCGCCAAGGGCAATGCGGCAAGCGATGCCGTGCCGGGCGCGAGCACGCCGCCGGCCAGCGCCTCGTAGGACTCGCGCGACGGGTTGAGCGCCGCGCCCGCATTCGGATCGAACGAAGCAAGCCGCACGCGCGTGAAATAATCGTCGATCTTGGCGCCGAGCGACGCCACGAGCGCGGCCGCGCTTTCGGTTCCGTCGCCGAGCGGCAGCAGCGACGATCCGCCGCCCGCCGCTTCCTCGCGCCAGGCGACGAACGCGGCGGCTTCGGCGAAGAAGCGGTTGACCAGCGGCTGCGACACGCCGGGCTGGCGCGAGCGGTCGGTCTCGGCGCCGAGACAGTCCATGATGTCGGTGAGCGCGGCCTTGGTCGGCTCGTCCTCGGCGGCGGCGAGCGTGATGATGCCGTCGCCGTTGAACGGCGTGCCGTCATAGATGTGCTCGATATCGAGCGCGTCCTGCAGCGAGATTTCCGCGGCGCCCGATTTACCGAGCCGGTGCAGGATCGCCTCGGCCGAGGCGCGAATGCCGGAGCCGAGCGGATTCGCGTCGTCGATCGCATCGAGCGCGAGGCTGTCGCCGCCGCGCGCGAGCGTCTCGGCATCCTTGAGGAGCGCCACGGTCCAGGCGACGGCGTCGATCATTTCCGGCGCGCGAATGCGGCCGTCCTTGTCGGCATCGATCAGATCGAGCGTGCGCGCGTCGAACTCGATGCCGCGCGTCGGGCACGCGAGCGCCACCCACAGTTTCTGGTCGAGCGCGCCGATCGCGGCGGCGTCCGCCCCGGTGTCGATCCGCACCTGATCGACGCCGCCGGCGCGGAAGAAGCGCCAGATATGGCCCTGATGCCGTGTCGCCTCCGCCACTTTCACCCCCGCTTCGCCCTGCCGGCACCGCGCGGACTTTCCCCGATCTGCGGCGAAAGGACAGGGAAAAATTGCGCGCGAGAGCATTCTGCACGCCCGACCAAGCTCTGATTCTATCTCAGGATTGGTCTATACCATATTGATTTATCGTAATTTATTGTGCCAAATAAAATTGGGTTCGTTCGGTAATTTCGCGGCCGCAGCGAAATTGGCTTCGTTCGGTAATCCGTCATACGCAGCGAATTGGCTTCGTTCGGCAAAACGGACGCTGCGCCGGTCCCAAAAAAGAATGGCCGGGACAAGCCCGGCCATGACGAGGGAAATTCCGTTTGCTTATTCCTCGGCCGCCTCGCCGCCGCCGGCGACCATCATGGCGTCGGCGACGAGGCCGGCATTGGAGCGGATGGCGCGCTCGATCGCGTCGGCGATTGTAGGATTTTCCTTCAGGAAGCCCTTGGCGTTCTCGCGGCCCTGGCCGATGCGCTGGCCGTCATAGGAGAACCACGAGCCGGATTTCTCCACGACGCCCGCCTGCAAGCCAAGGTCCAGCAACTCGCCGCGCTTCGAGACGCCTTCGCCATACATGATGTCGAACTCGACCACCTTGAACGGCGGCGCCATCTTGTTTTTCTGCACCTTGACGCGGGTTTGGTTGCCGATGACCTGCTCGCGCTCCTTGATGGCGCCGATGCGGCGGATGTCGAGCCGCACCGAGGCATAGAATTTGAGCGCGTTGCCGCCGGTGGTGGTCTCGGGATTGCCGAACATGACACCGATCTTCATGCGGATCTGATTGATGAAGATCACGATCGTGCGCGACTTCGAAATGGAGCCGGTGAGTTTGCGGAGCGCCTGGCTCATGAGGCGCGCGTGGAGCCCCATGTGGTTGTCGCCCATCTCGCCCTCGAGCTCGGCGCGCGGCACGAGCGCCGCTACCGAATCGATGACCAGAACGTCGATCGCGCCCGAGCGCACCAGCGTGTCGCAAATCTCGAGCGCCTGCTCTCCCGAATCCGGCTGCGAGATCAGGAGATCATCGACATTGACGCCGAGCTTCTTGGCATAGCCCGGGTCGAGCGCATGCTCGGCATCGATGAAGGCGCAGGTGCCGCCGGCGCGCTGCGCCTCGGCGACGGCATGGAGGGCAAGCGTGGTTTTGCCCGAGCTTTCCGGCCCGTAGATCTCGACGACGCGGCCCCGGGGCAGCCCGCCGATGCCGAGGGCGATGTCGAGGCCCAAGGACCCCGTCGAGATCACCTCGGCGTCGGCCGCGGCCTCGCGCGAGCCCAATTTCATGATCGAGCCCTTGCCGAACGTCCGTTCGATCTGGCCCAGAGCGGCATCCAAGGCCTTCTGCTTGTCCACGATTTCCTTGTCCAAAAGCCGCAGCGGCGTCACCGACATGACCCAGCCCTCCTTATTTCACAGGGTCCAAGGCGTTGCAATGCGGCCAACGTACCTGCTTTGTTCCAAACGCGCAAGTTCTTTTTCTGTTCTCCTGTTCGCGCCGGATTGGGAGCGGGTGGCCGGCGCTCAGGCGCCGGGCTGGGCGCCGGCGTCGCAGATGCCGTGCCAGTAGAGCTGCCACACCCGGAGGTTCAGTTCGAGGCAGTGGATCACCTCGTCCTCCATGCCGAGCGCCTCGGCGTGCTCGGCGCAGGCGTGCCAGGCGAGGTTCGAGTGGTCGATGTCGGCGACCGAATGGACCTCGAAGAATTGCAGCTGCTCGCCCTTGAGGCCGAACAGCTTCTCCCAGCGCATGCCCTGCACGTAGGAATTGCCGTGCTCACGCGCGAGCCCGGTGCCATAGCCCGGCACGTTGGCGCGCTCGGCGCAGGAATTGCCGACGACGCCCAGGAGCCAGTGCTTGCTCGACATGAGCCCGTCCCACGCGGCCCAGGCGATCTCGGTCGAGGACAGCGGCTTCGTGCTCCTGATGTCATCGACGTTCATGCCGATAGTGACGCCCAATTCCTCGATGATCCCCCAATGCGGCTTGCCGCCGGCGAACTCGTTGTCGGCGATCACTTCCTGGCTGCACGCCTTCAGCACTTTGACGCGGGTCTCGAAATCGGGGCAGTTGGTGGCGACGCGCAGCTTCAGCACCGAGTTGCGCTGGCGCGTGTTGAGCCGGTGCTGGCGCACGAAGGTGCGCGCGCGGCCCGGCGTCAGCTCCTCCTGCTGGTAGCGGTTCGACTTGCAATAAGCGTCGACCACTTCGTCCATGCGCTGCATGACGTTTTTGGCGCTCATCCTGGCCTCCCTGGAGAATTCCGCGGTTCAGAGTTGCATCGGCTTGCGCGTGTGGCAAGACGGCTCAAGGCCACAGCTTCTTGGTCGCGATCGCCGCGCCCTCGGCGAGCGCGCCGAGCTTGGCCCAGCCGATTGCGGCATGGACCCGGCCGCCCATGCCGCAATCGGCACCGGCGATGACGTTCTCGCGCCCGGCGAAAGCGGCGTATTGGACGAGGCGGCGCGCCACCAGCTCGGGATGCTCGACGATGTTGGTGGCATGAGCGATGACGCCCGGCATCAGCATCCGGCCGGGCGCGAGCTTCGCCTCCTTCCAGACTTCGATCTCGTGCTCGTGCCGCACGTTGGCGGCCTCGAACGAGATCGTCTGGGCATGGACGCCAAGCGCAAGATCGATGATGTGGCGCAGCGGAATGTCGTTGACGTGCGCGCCGTGCCAGCTGCCCCAGCAGAAGTGATAGCGCACCTTCTCCGCGGGAATGCCTTTCAAGGCATGGTTCAGCGCCTCGATCCTGAGCGCAGCGTATCTGCGATAGTCCGCGATGCTCGGCTCCGGCTTCAACATGTCCCACGAGGTCGCGATGCCGGGATCGTCGAGCTGCAGGACGAAGCCGGCATCGGCGATGGCGCGGTATTTGTCGCTCATCGCATCGGCCAGCGCATAGACGAATTCCTCGTCGGTCTTGTAGTACTCGTTGTAGATGAAGTGATCGAGCCAGCCCGGCGCCAGCGCCGGCACGAAGGCCTCGTCCACGGCAACGCCCGAGCGCGCGATCGCCGCCCGAAAACAGTCGAGCTGGCGCCGCGTCGCTTCGATCCCCGCGGTCTTGACCGGTCCGCTCACGACGACGCGCTCGCGCGCCGGCGGAATCGGCCGCTCGCCGGGGATGCAGGCGATCGTGCCGGCCCGGTCCATGTCGGCATAGAGCGTGCGGAACAGGTCGCGCTCGCGCGTCGATTCGCGCATCGCCGCCACTTCGCCCGGCTTCAAGGGACGCGTGCTCAGCCCGGACATCTGCTGGCCGTACCATTTGTAGGCAAGGGTCGACCAGAACTCGCCGTCGCCGAGGCAGTCGATGCCGATTTGCGCCTGGCGCTTCACGATGTCGGCGACGACGGGCACGACCGTCTGCGTCACCTCGGCGTCCTGCACCTCGCCCGTCGCAAGCCGGCGCGGCATGTCCTCGAAACCCGGCGGCGCCGGCAGCCGGCCGCAATGCGACACGCGGATTTTCGTTGCGCTGTTCTTCATCGACCCTCTCCCGATGGGTGAGTCATCGTGGGCCGGCGCCCGACATTGCGCAATACGCCCGGCCGCTACATCGAGCGCGCCTCGGCGGTGGGGATCGCCTCGAGGCGCACGCGCGCGAGCCCGTCCTCCTTCATGCCGAGCGCGCGCGCCGCCTTGGGCGAAAGATCGAGGATGCGGCCGGCGCGATAGGGGCCGCGGTCGTTGATGCGCACGACGATGCTGCGGCCGTTCTCGAGATTGGTCACGCGGACGATGCTGTTGAGCGGCAGAGAGCGATGCGCGGCGGTGAGGCCGTTCGCATCGAAGCGCTCGCCGTCGGCAGTGCGCTTCCGGGCGAAGCCCGGCCCGTACCATGAGGCGACTCCGACCTCGACATAGTGCAGCGGATTGGCCGCCGGTATGGGCGGCGGCGGCATCGGCACGGACTGGCACGCGGCAAGCGCCGCCGCCAAGACAAGCGCCGCAAGCCCCCTTCGCATCGATCCCTCCCCGCCCCATCCCGCGCAACCGCAACGCTTGCGGGTTTTCCCCGGTTCCGCATGCGTCATTTTTCGGATCGCCTATACTGGCCGTGGAGGCGCCACCGCCATGAACGAAACCACGACCCAGTTCTCGGCCCTGCGGCAGTCCACCGATCCCGATGCGGCGGCCGCGATCGAGCGCGCGGTGGCCGAGGCGCCCGAGCGCGAGCTCGGCCGGATCAACGCGCTCGTCTTCGCCGCACAGCACGGGCTCAACGAGGAGCGCGTCATCGCCGCGTTCCTGCACGCGGCCAGGCTCGGCCTGTTCGAGCTGTCGTGGAACGTGCTCTGTCCCGGCTGCGGCGGCGTGCTCGAATCGGGCGCCACACTCCGGACCGTCGACCACAGCGCCTATAACTGCGCGCTCTGCGCCCGCGATTACGAGCCGACGCTCGACGAAATGGTCGAGGTGACGTTCACCGTGAGCCCGCGCGTCCGGCGCATCGCCGCGCACAGTCCCGACGATTTGCCGCCGCCGGAATATTTCCGGCAGATTTTCTGGGGCTCGGGCATCGACCTGCCGGAAGAGCTCGACAAGGTGTTCGAGGAAATCACCCTCGAATCGATCGAGCTTCCGGCCGGCGAGCGCGCCGTTCTGGCGCTGCATCTTCCGGCCGAATTCCTGATCGTGTTCGATCCGGTGACGCACGCGACGCAGTTCCTCGACGTCCAGGGCGAGCCGACGCGCGAGCGCCAGACGCTGGCGATGGTGTTCAACGAGACCCACACGCCGAACGAGACCGTGCCGATGCGCCCGGGCCCGCTGCGGATTTCGCTCGAGAACCGCCTGCAGCGGCGCGTGCTGCCGGGCGTGTGGATCGCGGGCGATGCGCTGCACGATTTGCTCGGCCGGCGCCGCCCGTTCCTGACGGCCAAGCGCCTTCTCACCAACCAGACATTCCGCGACATCTACCGCACCGATACGCTCGACATCACGCAGCGGCTCAAGATCACGAGCCTTACCTTTCTCTTCACCGACCTGCGCGGCTCGACCGAGCTGTACGAGCGCGTCGGCGATCTCGTCGCCTATGATCTGGTGCAGGCGCATTTCCACATCCTGCACGAGATCGTGGCGTCCGAGGCGGGCGCGGTGGTGAAGACCATCGGCGACGCCGTGATGGCGACATTCCCGACGCCCGACCGCGCCGTCGCCGCGGCCTTGCGCATGCGCGAGGCGATGCACGAGCTTGCCGCCCGGCACAATGTCGCGGACCTGCTGCTCAAGATCGGCATCCACGAAGGGCCGTGCCTTGCCGTCGTGCTCAACGACCGCCAGGATTATTTCGGCCAGACCGTCAACATCGCCGCGCGCGTCCAGGGCCTCGCCGCCTCGCACGCGATCCTCGCGACCGGGCCGGTCGTCGAGAACAAGGAGACGGCGCTGCTCCTCGACGCAGGCGGGCTGAAGCCGGAGGCGCAGCAGGCGGCGCTCCGCGGCATCGCCGACGCGCTGACGGTGTACGCGATTCCCTAACCCATTGCGCCGGGCCGCGGGCGCGGGCAAAACTGCGGCGGTCCGCACGGGAGGATTGGATGACGACGCTCGCGCTCCCCTTCAGCCTCGGTGGCTGGATCGAGGCCAATCTGCCGAAATCGCTGGGCGCCATCGGCAACAAGGAGGTGTTCAAGGGCTCCGACTTCATCTTTCAGATCATCAAGGGCCCGAACGCGCGCAACGATTTCCACATCGACCCGTTCGACGAGATTTTCTACCAGCTCAAAGGCCATATCTTCGTGCACGTGATCGAGGGCGGGCGCGAGCGCCGCATCCGCATCGAAGAGGGCGAGGTATTTATTCTCCCGAAGGACGTCTATCACTCGCCGCGCCGCCCGCCGGGTACGATCGGCCTCGTGGTCGAGCGGCCGCGCGCGAAGGACGAGCTCGACGGCATCGCCTGGTTCTGTCCTTCCTGCAGCAACCGGCTGCACGAGGTCCGGTTCTGGTGCGACGACATCGAGCGCGGCCTCAAGGACGAGATTTCCGCCTTCAACGCCAACCTCGATCTTCGCACCTGCAAGAGCTGCGGCGCCGTGCTGCCCGACCCGACCACGGTCGATCCGTGGGCCCAATCACACTAGGAGACGACAATGAACGCCGACGCGAAAAAGACCGCGCTTCGCATGATCCCTTACGGCATCTACGTGCTCACCGCCGATGACGGCAAGGGCGGCGTCGCCGCGGCGACCGTCAACTGGGTGACGCAGTCGGCCTTCAACCCGCCGCTCGTCGTGGTCGGCGTCAAGACCGACAGCGGCGCCTACAAGATCGTCCGCGATGCGAAGAATTTCGCCCTCAACATGCTGGGCAAGGACGGCAAGGGGATGGCGTTCACCTTCTTCAAGCCGGCCGAGCTCAAGGACGGCAAGCTCTCCGGCCAGGAATTCAAGAAGGGCGCCAACGGCGCGCCGCTCCTCGCCGCCGCCGTCGCCGCGGTCGAATGCAAGGTGAAGCACATCGTCGAGGAAGGCGATCACCACGTCGTCGTTGCGGAAGTGACCGAGGCGCATGTGCAGAAGCCCCCCGCCGGCCGCCCGGATGCGGCGATCCTCGAGATGAAGGATCTGGGCGACAACGTGTTCTACGGCGGCTGAACGAGCATCCGCGCGAGGAACATCAGCACCACGAGCGGCGCGGCGAAGCCCAGAGGCGACGCGATCGGCGCGCCGTAGAGCGGCACGAGCCACAGCGCCAACGCGAGCGGCAGGTCGAACGGGCGCAAGCCGCGCTCGAGCGCGTGCGCGAAAAAGAGGCCCGCGGCGATGGCCAGGAGCACCATGTCGTAGGTGGCGACGTGCGGCGCAGCGAGTACGCTCGCCGCGAGCAGCACGGCAAGCGCAAGATCGCCTGCGCGGCGCTTTGCGTAAGCGTGGGCGACGCTTGCCGATGCTATGAGGAGCGCGGCTCCCTGCACCGCTGCGGCTGCAAGCGGCTTCGCGCCGAGCAGGACCGCATCGGTATAGACGCTCTCGCCCCACATGAGGCTGAGGGCGGTCCAGCCGCGGTGAATCTCGTTCGCGGGATCGAGCATCGCGGCAAACCATTGCTGCCAGAGCGCCGCGCCGAAGAGGGCGGCGCTTGCCGCGACGAGAGTTGCGGCGGCGACGACTGCGGCCGAAAGGGCACGCCATTGCCGCGCGGCGACGAGCGCCACCGGCACCATGAGAAAGAGCTGCGGCTTTACCGTCAGGACTCCGAGGACCGCGCCGCCCAGCACGGGCCGCGCCGCCGCCAGCCGCATGCCGCCGACGATGAGCGCCGCCGAGAGAAACGCGTTCTGCCCGGCGATTGCCGTGATCGCCGAGGCGGGCGACAGGACGAGCGCACCGAACAGGATGCGGGACCGCAGGCCGCGCTCGAACGCCAACAGCGCAACGATGGCGAGCGCAAAGGTCGCGACGACAAAGAAACCGTAGGAGGCCCAAAAATCCGGCACCCCGAACGGCAGCAGCAGAAGCAGAAAATGCGGCGGATAGACCCAAGGGTGGAGCGGCAAGGGTCCGGTGAGCCAGTGCGCGAATTCGGCGTTGAGCGCGGCGGTGAAGCGCGCGCCGTCCGCCAAAAGCGCGAGGTTGCCCGAAAGCGCCGCACGCGCCGCCTGCCAGAACACCATGAAATCGACGCCGGGCGCGTTGTAACGCGGGCCGATGAGGCCATCGTGGGAAAAGCTCAGCGCGAAAAGCGCCCAGCCATAAAATCCGGCCAGCCCGCACGCGAGGACGGCGATAAGGAGCGGCTCGCGCGCGTTCGGAGGGACGATTGTTTCGGGCCGCCGGGACACGATATTGTGATTGTGCGCGCCGCTCGGCGGGAAGGGAAGGAAGGCCATGGACGAGGTTCTGCTCGAGCGGGTCGAGGACGGTGTTCTGACGTTGACGCTCAACCGGCCCGACCGGCTCAATGCCTTGAGCTGGGAAATGTGCGACCGGCTCGTGCGCGCGCTCGAGCGCGCGGCATCCGACCGCGCCGTGGGCGCGATATTGCTGACCGGCGCCGGCCGCGCCTTTTGTGCCGGCGGCGACGTCAAGTCGATGGCCGAAGGTTCTGCCGCGCCCGAGACCTACGAGGAGCGCACCGCCGATCTGCGCCGCCGCATGGAAGCCTCGCGGCTGCTGCACGAAATCCCGAAGCCGACCATCGCCATGATCCGCGGCCCCGCGGCGGGCGCCGGTCTTTCGCTCGCGCTTGCCTGCGATCTGCGCATCGCCGGCGAGGACGCGCGGCTCACCACGGCCTTTGCCAAGGTCGGGCTGTCGGGCGATTTCGGCGGGCATTATTTCCTCACGCGCCTCGTCGGCACGGCGAAGGCGCGCGAGCTTTATTTCCTGTCGCCGGTCATCGACGCCAAGGCGGCGCTGGGACTGGGCCTCGTCCACCGCGTCGTCGCCGATGCGGCGCTCGGCGACGAGACGCTGGCGCTCGCGCGCGCGCTCGCCAACGGCCCGCGCATCGCGTTGTCATACATGAAGCAGAATCTGAACCTCGCGGAAAGCGCGAGCCTGCCGATGGTGATGGACGCCGAGGCGCTCCGCCACTCGCGTTGCGCCACGACCGAGGACCATCGCGAGGGGGCATCCGCCTTCGTCGAGAAACGCAGCCCCCGCTTTACCGGGCGCTAGGAGGCATGACATGACAGCCACCATCACGATCGAGCGGGTCGATCATATCGGCATCCGCGTGCGCGACCTCGACCGCGCGGTCGCCTTCTACAAGGTGCTGGGCTTCGAGTTCCTGCACCGCGCCGAGGGCGACGCCGTCGCCATCGTCAAGAACGCGCACGGGGTCGAGATCAACCTCATCTTCAACGCCAATGCCGGCGATCCGGCAAAGAACGTGCTGATGGATGTGGGCGAGAAATATCCGGGCTACACGCACGTGGCGCTGCGCGTGGCCTCGATTTCGGAGACGGTCGCCGCGCTGAAGGAAGCCGACATCAAGATCACGCAAGGGCCGGTGAAGTTCGGCGAAGACGGCGGCGTCTCGGTGTTCGTGCGCGACCCCGACCGCAACGTCATCGAGCTGCGCGGCCGCGACCAGGGCGCGATCGAGGGATTGACCCGCTACGAGAACGTGAACTGAGGGAGATTGCTTCGTCGCTGACGCTCCTCGCAATGACAAGAACTGTCATTGCGAGCGCAGCGAAGCAATCTAGCGCAAGCTGGCGTTGAGCTTGTCGAGCGCGGCGGAGCCGGGGCAAAGCTCCTTCTCGCCGAGCGTGTTGAGGGCCGCATCGACCGTGTTCAGATGGTCGTGCAGATCGTGCGGCTCGGGATCGACATAGAGGAGCCCGGTCACGACCTCGCCCGCAGCCTCGCGCTCCTGCAAGTAATTCAGCGCCGAGACGCGGTCGTGCGGATCGAAATCGGCCGAGATTTTCCGCAGGCGCAGGATCGAGCCGTCGTGCTGCTCGACCACCTCGACCGTGCCGGGGGCGTAATCGGCGGTGATCGCCTCGCGGCCGGTAATGAAGTCGAGCCGGTTCACCATCTCGTTGTGCTCGCGCACATAGTCGAAGCTCTTCGTGGAGCCCGTGTGGTTGTTGAAGGCGACGCACGGGCTGATGCAGTCGATGAAGGCCGCGCCCTTGTGCAGGAGCGCCGCCTTGATGAGCGGCACGAGCTGCGCCTTGTCGCCCGAAAAGCTCCGCGCGACGTAGGTCGCGCCGAGCATGAGCGCCATGCTCACCATGTCGATGGCCGCGTCCGTATTCTCGACGCCGCGCCGGCTTTTCGAGCCGCGGTCGGACGTGGCCGAGAACTGGCCTTTGGTCAGGCCGTAAACGCCGTTGTTCTCGACGATATAGAGCATGTTGACGCCGCGCCGGATCGAGTGCGCGAATTGGCCCAAGCCAATGGAGGCGCTGTCGCCGTCGCCCGAGACGCCGAGATAAATGAGCTCGCGATTGGCGAGGTTGGCGCCCGTCAGCACCGACGGCATGCGGCCGTGCACGCTGTTGAAGCCGTGCGCGGGCCCCAAGAAATAGTCGGGCGTCTTCGACGAGCAGCCGATGCCGGAAAGCTTGGCGATGCGGTGCGGCGGCAGGTCGAGCTCGAAGCACGCCTGGACGATCGCGGCGCTGATCGAATCGTGGCCGCAGCCGGCGCACAGCGTCGAGACCGAGCCCTCGTAGTCGCGCCGCGTGAGGCCGAGGCCGTTCATGGGCAGCGACGGGTGATGCAGCTTGGGCTTGGGAAGATAGGTCATACTGCGACCTCCCGCAGCGGCGCCACTTTGTGGGGCGCGAGGCGCTCGGAAATTGCGCCGTTGATGAAGCGCGCCGTGATCGGCGTGCCGTCATAGTGCAGCACCGGCACGACCTTGGCCGGGTCGATGCTGCATTCGTTGATGAGCAGCGCGCGCAACTGCGCATCGCGGTTCTGCTCGACCAGGAACACCTGCTCGTGGCGGCGGGCGAAATCGACCACCTCGTCCGCGAACGGAAATGCCCTGATGCGCAGCGCGTCGAGATGGATGCCCTTCGCTTCAAGCGCGTCGAGCGCCTCGTGCATCGCCGCCGAGGTCGAGCCGAAATACATCACGCCGTATTTCGTCTTCTGCTTGGCGTCGCGCCGCACCGGCGCGGGCACGAGCCGCTTTGCCGTCTCGAACTTGCGCAGCAGCCGCTCCATGTTGTCGACATAGACCGCGCCCTGTTCGCTGTATTTCGCATAGCGGTCGCGCGAGGTGCCGCGGGTGAAGAAGGCGCCGCGCGTCGGGTGCGTGCCGGGATATGTGCGGTACGGGATGCCGTCGCCGTCGACATCGAGATAGCGGCCGAAATCCTTGCCCGCCTCGAGCTCGTCGTGGGTCATGACCTTGCCGCGGTCGAATTTGTGCTTGTCGTCCCAGGCGAAGGGGCGGATGAGCCATTCGTTCATGCCGATGTCGAGATCGAGCATGACGAACACCGGCGTCTGCAGCCGGTCGGCGAGGTCGAAGGCCTGCGCGCCCATCTCGAAACATTCGCGCGGGTCCTCGGGGAAGAGGAGCGGATGCTTGGTGTCGCCGTGCGAGGCATAGGCGCAGGAGATGATGTCGGCCTGCTGCGTCCGCGTCGGCATGCCGGTCGAGGGGCCGCCGCGCTGCACGTTGAACAGCACCGCCGGGATCTCGGCGAAATAAGCGAGCCCCAAGAATTCGGTCATGAGCGACACGCCGGGGCCGGCGGTGCAGGTGAAGGCGCGGGCGCCGTTCCAGGCGGCGCCGATGACGATGCCGATGGACGCCAGCTCGTCCTCGCCCTGGACGATCGCATAGCGCGCCTTGCCATCGGGATCGGTGCGGTAGCGCCGGCAATAGCGCGTGAAGGCTTCGGCGAGCGAGGTCGAGGGCGTGATCGGATACCACGCCGCCACCGTCGCGCCGCCATAGACGGCGCCCAATGCCGCCGCGCTGTTGCCGTCGATGAAGATCCGGTCGCCGACCTTGTCGGCGCGCTGCACCTTGAGGCCAATTTGCGGCAGATGCGACTTGGCGTAGTCATGGCCCATGTGCAGCGCCTGGATGTTGGGCGCCATGAGCTTGTCCTTGCCCTTGTACTGCTCGGCGATAAGCGCCTCGATCGCGCCCAGCTCGATGTCCAAGAGCGCCGCGAGCGCGCCGACATAGATGATGTTCTTGAACAGCTGGCGCTGGCGCGGATCGGAATAGGTGCGGTTGCAGATCTCGGTCAGCGGCATGCCGACGATGTTGATGTCGTCGCGGAATTTCGACGGCGGCATCGGCTTCGTCGAATCGTAGAAGAGGTATCCGCCCGGATCGATCGAAGCCAGGTCCTGCGTCCAGGTCTGCGGGTTCATCGCGACCATGAGATCGACGCCGCCGCGGCGGCCGACATAGCCCTCGCCGCTCACCCGCACCTCGTACCAGGTCGGCAGGCCCTGAATGTTCGAGGGAAAGATGTTGCGCGTCGCCACGGGCACGCCCATGCGCAGGAAGGACTTGGCGAACAGCGCGTTGGCGCTCGCCGAGCCCGATCCGTTGACGTTGGCGAATTTGACGACGAAGTCGTTGACGCTTGCTATCGGCTTAGGCATTGCGGTCCGGCCAATGTCATATCCAGAAGGAATTTCTGCATGTCCCATGCGCCCGTCGGGCAGCGCTCGGCGCAAAGCCCGCAATGGAGGCACACGTCCTCGTCCTTGACCATGACGCGGCCGGTCTTGAGCTCGGCCGAGACATAGAGATCCTGGGTCCGGTCCTTCGCCGGCGCGCTGAGCCGCCCGCGCAGCTCGTCCTCCTCGCCATTGGGCGTGAAGGTGATGCAGTCCATCGGGCAGATGTTGACGCAGGCATCGCATTCGATGCAGAGACTGCCCGCGAACACGGTTTCCACGTCGCAATTGAGGCAGCGCTCGGCCTCGAGCAAGCCGAGCTTCTGGTCGAAGCCCAGCTCGACCTCGACGCGCACGTCCTTCAATGCCACTTCCTTGTCGCGGTGCGGCACGCGGTAGCGGATGTCGTTCGAAATGTCGTTGTCGTAGCTCCATTCGTGGATGCCCATCTTCTGGCTGATGAGTGCCACGTCGGGCGGCGGCCGCTTGTTCACGTCCTCGCCATTCAAAAGCTTGTGGATCGACACGGCGGCATCGTGTCCATGCGCCACCGCCCAGATGATGTTCTTCGGCCCGAACGCCGCGTCGCCGCCGAAGAACACGTTGGGGATGGTGCTTTGCATGGTCCGCGTATCGACCTTGGGCATGTTCCAGCGGTCGAACTCGATGCCGATGCCGCGCTCGATCCAGGGGAACGAATTCTCCTGGCCGACCGCGACCAGCACGTCGTCGCATTCGATGTGCTGGTCGGGCTCGCCCGTCGGCACGAGCGCGCGGCGGCCCTTGTCGTCGTACTTGGCCGCGACCTTCTCGAACATCACCCCGGTGAGCTTGCCGTTATCGTGCGTGAATTCCTTGGGCACGAGCATGTTGAGGATCGGGATGCCCTCGTGCATCGCGTCCTCCTTCTCCCAGGGGGACGCCTTCATCTCCTCGAAGCCGCTGCGCACGATGACCTTCACGTCCTCGCCGCCGAGGCGGCGCGAGGTGCGGCAGCAATCCATCGCTGTGTTGCCGCCGCCCAGCACGATGACGCGCCGGCCGATCTTTTCGATATGGCCGAACGAAACGCTCGAGAGCCAGTCGATGCCGATATGGATGTTGGATGCTGCTTCCTGGCGGCCGGGAATTTCGAGCTCGCGCCCGCGCGGCGCGCCGGAGCCGACGAAGATCGCATCGAACCCTTCTGCGAGGAGCGCCTTGAGGCTGTCGATTTGCTGGCCGAGACGAAGCTCGACGCCCATGTCGGTGATGTAGCCGCATTCCTCGTCGGTCACCGCTTCCGGCAGACGGAAGCGCGGGATCTGCGTGCGCATCATGCCGCCGGTCTTGCCGTCGCCGTCGAACATGACGAGGTGGTAGCCCAAGGGCGCCAGGTCGCGCGCCACGGTGAGCGACGCGGGGCCGGCGCCGACCAGCGCGATGCGCTTGCCGTTCTTCTCGGTCGGGATACGCGGCAGACGATCCCTGATGTCGTCCTTGTTGTCGGCGGCGACGCGCTTCAAGCGGCAGATCGCGACCGCCTCCTTCTCGACGCGGACGCGGCGGCAGGCGGGTTCGCACGGGCGGTCGCAGGTCCGTCCGAGGATTCCCGGAAAGACGTTCGACACCCAGTTCACCATGTAGGCGTCGCTGTAGCGCCCGGCCGCGATCAGGCGGATATATTCCGGCACCGGCGTGTGCGCGGGACACGCCCACTGGCAATCGACGACCTTGTGGAAATAGTCGGGATGAGCGATATCCGTCGGCTTCAAAGCGTCCTCTCCTCGGCCCTTATCGTCATTCGCCCTTCATCGCGCTTTTAGCGCCGTGGCGACGGTGATGAAGCCGCCTTGCGCGGCGGCGTTAAGGGATGATGACGGCCGGCTAGGAGGCGAGACTCTGCCCCATCACCCCTGAAATCGCAATACTTGCAAACGCCTCCATGGATTCAATCGAGCCGGAGATTGACGCGACGCCAGCCGCAGGCAAGCCCCGTGATTGCATGGCTGCTTGGCGGCGCCGATGATCCTGACCACGATTCCGCCACACAGGTTGCCGCGGGCGCTCGCCGCCTTCGCGGGCGCGCTCGGCGATCCTTATACGCAGCGCGCGTTCCGGCGCGTTGCCGTGCCGGGACGCTGGAACCGCGCGCGCGGCGCCGATGCTGCACTGCACCACGAAACCGCCCTCGCCCTTGCCCGAAAATTCGGCATGGCGGTGAGGCCTGGGACGCCGCAATGCGGCTTCAGCTGGGACGGGCGCGCGCTCCGCGCCGGCACCGAGGCTTATGTGCTGCTGCACGAAATCGCGCATTTTCAGCTGGCTCCGCCCGGCCGTCGGCGGCGAATCGACTTCGGCCTCGGCCCCGGTCCGGAGACGGGCGACCGCGCCGGGGCGGAGCGCCACGAAGCGGCGGGCGGGCTCGCGCGCGAGCGCGAGGAGGCGATGGCCTCCCTCCTCGGAATTTTATGGGAAATCGAGCTGGGGCAGCCGGGTCTCGCCTCGTTCCTCGATCAGAACTGGCTCGAGGGCAAGGGCGCAGCGCGGCATTTCACGGAAATATTGGCGGCGCTCCGCAGCGGCGGCTTCGTCACCGCCGCCGGGCGGCCGACGCGGCGCCTCAGACGCGAGCCGGGCTAACGCAGCGACGACCGCCGGCTCGCGTGATGGATGTGCACCGCAAGGCAGCGCTGAAACAGCGTCGGCTCCTTGCGCGCGAAGAGCCGCGGCAGGCGCAGACGCGGCAGCCGCCCGGTGGACGGCTCGGCCGGCGGAGCGGCGCCCAGCCACGAAGCGGGCAGCAACGAACGGCCTGATGCGAGAACCAATTTGCTTCCGCGCATGGACTTGCCTCCCAGGGACAAGGTGCAATCCGACTGCGGTTCAACGCCGGGGCACCACGCGAGTTCCCTCTTTGCGCTCGCTATCGCCGGGCAATGCGCCTTCAGGACGAGCGCCGCGCTCCTTCAGATCGGTCAGGCGGCATCAAGCTCGAAGCCGGGATTGTTCTCCCTGAGCTTTTGCAGCGTGAGCCGCCACAGAAGGCGCACGAGCTTCTCCTGCTCCGGACCCGGCGCGTCGAACCGGCCGCGCCTTATGTCGGCGGCAAGCCGGGCGAGAATTTCCCTGGGATCGCCGCCGCCGCACGCCGCGCGAAGCTCCGCCGCAAGCGTTTCGTAAGGGGTAAGACCGAACTCGCGCTCGCGCGCGGCAATGGCGCGGCAGCGCGCGGCGAGCGCTTCGTCCCCGGCGCCGGCGGAAAGCGCCAGCAGGGTCTCGATGTCAGGCAGATCGCGCATCGCCGTCGATGAGTTGCAGCATCTCGTATTCGCACTCGGCGGCACGCCGCCCGGTCAGCGCGAGATCGAGGTTTTGCTCGCCGCCGCGAAGAAAACGGTCGCGCTGCAACAGCGCGATCGCGAGCCATTTGAGCGCCGCCATCACCGCCCAGTAATGGAGCCGCGCCGGATCGACGCGCCGGCCCGCCAGCGCCTCGTAGCCGGCGACGAATGCCGCCCGCGCGCCGATACCGCCCGCCTCGCGCAGGTCCGCGCCGAAGCGCCAGAAGCGCGCGCAGAACCAGGCGAGATCGGAATATGGATCGTCCCAGTGCGCGAACTCCCAATCGAGGATCGCCGCGAGCCTGCCCTCGGCCACGAGATAGTTTCCGGTGCGGAAATCGCCATGGCACAGCACCGGAGGCCCGGGATCGGGCGCGTGGCGCACGAGCCAGCGCATCGCCCATTCCGCAACCGGCCTCGCCTCGCCGATCCGGTCGAGCAGCGCGCGATATTGCGCCAGCGCATCGGCGGGCGCGTCGCCCAGAAAGGCGAGCGCCGTCCGCGGCGGACGCAGGCGATGCAGCGCCGCAAGCTCGCGCCCGAGACAGTGTGCGAGATCGTCGTTTGCCGGCGCCGCGACGAGCGCCTCGGGATCGGCGCTGCCGGAAAGAAAATTGGTGAGATGAAAGGGCGAGCCTGCGATCGTTGCATCGTCCGAGAACGCGACCGGCGGCGGCGCGGCAATTCCCGCATCCGCAAGGACGCGCAGCAGCGCGAATTCGCTGGCGAGATCGAGGCCGAAGCCGAGCTTCGTCAGCCCGTCCGCGCGCAGCACGAAGCTGCGCCGCGATCCCGCCACGGCGGCATCGACGCGCCAGTGCCGCCGCACCGCGCCGCCGCGCAACGGCTCGATCGCGCCGACCTCGACGCGAGCGGCGCCGGTGGCGCGCGCAATGATCTCGGCGAGCTTGACGCAGTTCACACCGCGCCCACCGCGTGCCCGCCATCGACGGGCAGCACCGCGCCGCTGATATAGGCGCCTGCGTCGGAGCAGAGCAGCAGGAGCGCGCCGTCGAGATCGGGCGGCTCGCCGCTGCGGCCCAAGGGGATGCGCCGCACCAGTGCCCGGCCAACCTCGCTTTGCAGGAAGGCGCGGTTGAGATCGGTCTCGAAATAGCCCGGCGCGATCGCGTTGACGGTAATCCCGTAGCGGCCCAGTTCCATCGCCAGCGTGTGCGTCAGATGGACGAGCCCCGCCTTCGCCGCCGCATAGGCCGGGACGTTGCGGATCGTGCGCAGCGCCAGGAGCGAGGCGATGTTGACGATGCGCGCCGGCCGCCGCGCGCCGATCCACAGCGACGCCGCCTCGCGCGACATGAGCCAGGCGCCCTTGAGATTGGTGTCGAGCACGCGGTCCCAGTCGGATTCGTCATGCTCGAGGAGCGGCTTCGAGATGGCGATCCCGGCATTGTTGACGAGGATGTCGATGGGCCCGATCCGCGCCTCGGCCGCGGCGACGGCGCGCTTCACGCTCGCATAGTCCGTGACGTCGCAGGGAATGGCGGCAGCGCGCCCGCCCGCCGCCACGATCTCCGCCTCGAGCGCCGCAAGCTCCGCCTCGCGCCGCGCCAACAGCGCTACGGCCGCGCCCGCGCGCGCCAACACGCCGGCGAAATGCCGGCCGAGGCCCGAGGAGGCGCCGGTCACGATCGCGGCGCGCGAGGGAAGCGAGAAATCCGTCATCGCCTATTCCCCAAGTGCGCCCGCGCGCTCGCGCAGCACGAATTTCTGGATTTTTCCGGTCGAGGTTTTCGGCAGCGCGCCGAACACGACGCTGCGCGGCGCCTTGTAGTGCGCGAGATTGTCGCGGCAGAAGGCGATGATCCCTTCTGCCGTCGCCGCGCTGCCAGGCTTCAATGTCACGAAGGCGCACGGGCTTTCGCCCCACTGCGGATCGGGCCGCGCAACCACCGCGGCCTCCATCACCGCGGGATGCTTGTAGAGAACCTCCTCGACCTCGAGCGAGGAGATGTTCTCGCCGCCCGAGATGATGATGTCCTTGGAGCGGTCCTTGATCTCGACATAGCCGTCCGCGTGCATGACACCGAGATCGCCGGTATGAAACCAGCCGCCGGCGAACGCCTCGTCCGTCGCGGCCGGATTCTTGAGGTAGCCCTTCATCAGCGTGTTGGAGCGCAGCATCAGCTCGCCGATCGTGGCGCCGTCGGCGGGCACGTCGCGCATCGTCGCGGGGTCGGCGACGCGCACGCCGGCGAGCGTCGGATAGGCCACACCCTGGCGCGCCATCCTGGCCGCGCGCTGTTCGAGCGGCAGGTCCTGCCATTCGTCCTGCCAGGCGCACAGTGTCGCCGGCCCATAGGACTCGGTGAGGCCATAGAGATGCGTCACCCGGAAACCCATGCGCTCCATGTTGGCGATGACGGTCGAAGGCGGTGCGGCGCCGCCCGTCGCGATCTCGATCGTGCGCGAGAAGCGCCGCTTCGCCTCGTCCGGAGCATGGACCAGCATGTTGAGCACAATGGGCGCGCCGCACATATGCGTCACGCCGTGCCGCTCGATCGCGGCGAAAATATCCTTGGGATCGACGCGGCGCAGGCACACATGCGTGCCGGCGACCGACGTCACCGCCCAGGGATAGGTCCAGCCGTTGCAGTGGAACATGGGCAGGGTCCAGAGATAGACCGTCTGCGGCGAAAGGCCGAACGCGAGCACGTTGCCGAGCGCGTTCAGATAGGCGCCGCGATGGTGATAGACGACGCCCTTGGGATTGCCGGTCGTGCCCGAGGTGTAGTTGAGCGAAATCGCCTGCCATTCGTCCTGCGGCTTCTGCCACGGCGCTTGCGCATCGCCGGTGGCGAGGAACGCCTCGTAATCCATCTCGCCCACAAGCGTGCCGCCCTCGTAGAGCGGATCGTCGATGTCGATCACGGTTTCGGGCCGGCGCTCCTTGAGCGCCTCGCCGATCGCGGACGAGTATTCGCGGTCCGCGATCAGAACCTTGCTCTCGGCGTGGCCGAGGATGAAGGCGATGGTGCGCGCGTCGAGCCGGTAGTTGAGCGCGTTCAGCACCGCGCCCGCCATGGCGACGCCGAAATGCGCCTCGAGCAGCGCCGGCACGTTGGGCGCCATCACCGAGACGGTGTCGCCCAATCCTACGCCGCGCCGCCGCAGCGCGTCGGCCAGGCGGCAGCAGCGCGCATAAAACTCGCGGTATGTGAAGCGGCGTTCGCCGTGCACGACCGCGAGTGTCCCGGGGTGAACCGATGCGGCACGCGCGAGAAAGGTAAGCGGCGTGAGCGGCACGAAATTGGCCGGCGCGCGCGCCAGGTGCGGGGCGTCGTAGATCGACATGGCGGCGATGATATCTCGCCGCCCGGTACACGCCAGTGCTAAGCTTTCCGCCATGCGCATCGACGTCGTGCTCGACGTGATCTGTCCCTGGTGCTTCATCGGCAAGCGCCGGCTCGAGCGGGCGCTGGCGCTCAGGCCCGAAATCGCGGCGGAAATCTCGTGGCGGCCGTTCCAGCTCAATCCCGACATGCCGGGGGACGGCATGCCGCGGCAGGATTATCTCGCCGTCAAGTTCGGCGGAGCGCATCACGCGCAGCGGATCTATCAGACCGCGGGCGAAGCAGGATCCTCGGTCGGCATTCCCTTCGCGTTCGAGCGCGTCGTGCGCACGCCCAACACGCAGGACGCGCACCGCCTTGTCCGCCGCGCCGAGCGCGCGGGCCGGGCCGACGCGCTGGTCGAGGCGCTGTTTCGGGCCTATTTCATCGACGGCATCGATCTGGGCGACCGCGCGCGCCTCGTCGAGATCGCCGCGCGCTCCGGCCTCGAGCGCGGCGATGCGCGGCGCTTCCTCGCCGGCGAGGAAGGCCTTACCGACGTGATCGCCGAGGACCGCGCCGCGCGGCGCATCGGCATCAACGCCGTGCCCTGCTTCATCTTCGAGGAGCGCTACGCGATCTCGGGCGCGCAGGAGCCCGAGTTCTTCCTGCCGGTGTTCGATCTCGTCCAGAACGGCGGCGAGGTCGCAGCGAGTTAAGCAGCGTTCAGCCGGTCCGCACGTGTGCCGGATGCGGCGCAGACGCCGGCGCGCCCGCCGCCGCGATCGCGGCGAGGCGGTGCAGGATCGCGCTCACGCCCTTCAGCCGCTCTGCGGGCGTTTCCCAGGTGCGCATGATGACGAGGCGCTGATCGGGGCGGAGCTTCGCGGTGCCGGAATGCTCCTGGATGAACCGCACGAGACCCTGGGGATTGGCGAAGTTGTCGCCGTGGAACGCCAGGACCGCGCCCTTGGGGCCCGCCTCGACCTTGGCAACGCCGGCGTCGCGGCACAGCCGCTTGATGGCGATGATCTCCAAAAGGTTCTCGACTTCCTCGGGAAGCCGGCCGAAGCGGTCGACCAGCTCCGCGGCGAAGCCGTCGATCTCGCGCCGGTCCAACAAAGCGGCGATGCGGCGGTAGAGGCCGAGCCGGACATTGAGGTCCGGCACGTATTCCTCAGGAATGAGGACGGGCGTGCCGATGGTGATCTGCGGCGTCCATTCCTCGGGCGCCTCCCCCATCTGCGCGCCGGCGCGCGCCGACCCCACCGCCTCTTCGAGAAGATGCTGGTAGAGCTCGACGCCCACTTCGCGGATGTGGCCCGACTGCTCCTCGCCCAGGAGATTGCCCGCGCCGCGGATGTCGAGATCGTGGCTCGCGAGCGTGAAGCCCGCGCCCAGCTGATCCAAGGTCTGCATCACCTCGAGCCGGCGCTTCGCCGTCTCGGTCAAAAGCTTGCCGGCGGGGAGCGTGAGATAGGCATAGCCCCGCACCTTGGCGCGGCCGATGCGGCCCCTGAGCTGATAGAGCTGCGCCAGGCCGAACATGTCGGCGCGGTGGACGATGAGCGTATTCGCGCTCGGGATGTCGAGCCCCGATTCGATGATGTTGGTCGAAAGCAGCACGTCCGCCGCATGCTCGTCGAAGGCGGACATGACGCGCTCGAGCTCGGTCGGCGCCATCTTGCCGTGCGCGGTCGCGACCTTGATCTCGGGCACCAGTTCCGCGAGCTGCTTTTGCACCTCGTCGAGATCGGCGATGCGCGGCACGACGTAAAAACACTGCCCGCCGCGGTGCGTCTCGCGCAGGATCGCCTCGCGCACGACCACGGGATCGTACGGCATGACGAAGGTGCGCACGGCGAGCCGGTCCACCGGCGGGGTCGCGATCACGCTCATCTCGCGCACGCCCGACAGCGCCTGCTGCAATGTCCTGGGAATGGGCGTCGCGGTCAGCGTCAGCACGTGGACATTGGCCTTCAGCTGCTTCAGGCGCTCCTTTTGCGCCACGCCGAAATGCTGCTCCTCGTCGATGACGAGAAGGCCCAGATTGCGGAAAATGATGCCCTTGGCGAGGAGCGCGTGCGTGCCGATGATGATGTCGATGCGGCCCTCGGCCAGTTCGCGCTTCACCTCGGCTGCGTGCTTGCCGGCGACAAGCCGCGACAACTGCTCGATCCGCACCGGCATGCCGGAGAAGCGCTCGAGGAACGTGCGATGGTGCTGGCGCGCCAAGAGCGTCGTCGGCACGACGACGGCGACCTGCATCCCGGCCATCACCGAGATGAACGCGGCGCGCAGCGCAACCTCGGTCTTGCCGAAGCCGACATCGCCGCAGATGAGCCGGTCCATCGGCCGGCCGGAGCCCAAATCGCCGAGCGTGTCGCCGATCGCGCGCTCCTGGTCCTCGGTCTCGGGATAGGGGAAGCGCGCGGCGAATTCCTCGTAGAGGCCCTCGGGCGGGGCAAGTGTCTCGCCTTGGCGGAGCTGGCGCTCGGCCGCGATCTGGATCAGCTCGCCGGCGATGTCGCGGATGCGCTTCTTGACGCGCGCCTTGCGCGACTGCCAGGCAAGGGAGCCCAGCCGGTCGAGCGGAACGTCGAGCGCCTCCGAGCCATAGCGCGTCAGAACCTCGATGTTCTCGACCGGCACGAACAGCTTGTCGTCGCCGGCATAGACGACGCGCAGGCAATCGTGCGGCGCGCCGGCGACATCGAGCGTGACGAGCCCGTCATAGCGGCCGATGCCGTGCTCGGAATGAACGACGAGATCGCCCTGCGTCAGCGACGCCACCTCGGCGACGAAATCCTGGTAATTGGCGCGGCGTCTCGCCGGCCGCGCGAGCCGGTCGCCCAGAATATCCTGCTCGGTGACGAGCGCCATGTCCGCGAAGCGATAGCCGTGCTCGAGCGCGAGCACGGCGAGCGCGGCCTGGCCCAGCGGGATCGCCGCGAAATCGGACCAGCGCTGGATCACGGTCGGATTGGTTACGCCATGATCGCGCAGCAGGGTTCTGAGGCGCTCGGCCGAGCCCAGGCTGTAGGCGGCGACGAGCGTGCGGCGGCCATGGTCGCGCTCGTCGAGGATGTGGTCGCGCACGGCGTCGAACAGATTGACGCTTTGGCTTGCCCGCGCCTCGGCGAAGTCGCGGCCGGGATGCGCGCCGGCATCGACCGAGGGCGCCCTGCCCTCGCCGGCGAACGGCGTGAACTCGCCGACGTGGCGGCGCTTCAGGAGCGCATCCCACTCCCCGTCATCGAGAAAAAGCTGCTTCGGCTCGACCGCGCGATAAGGCGGCGACGCGGCGCGCGCGGCCCGGCTCACGTCGCGCCGCGCGGCATAGAAATCGTTGACCTGCTCGAGCCGGTCGCGGCGCACCCCTTCGGCCTCGTGGTCGAGCGTCACCGCCGCCTCGGGCAAATAGTCGAACAGCGTCTCGAGGCTCTCGTAATAAAGCGGCAGCCAGTGCTCCATGCCGATATAGCGCCGCCCCGCGCTCACCGCCTCGTACAGCGGATCGTCGTCGGCGACCGTGCCGAACTGCTCGCGATAGCGCAAGCGGAAGCGGCGGATCGCGTCCTCGTCGAGCAGCACCTCGCTCATCGGCCGCAGGACGACGGCCTCGGTCGTGCCCGTGGTGCGCTGCGTCAGCGGATCGAACGTGCGCATCCCCTCGATCTCTTCGCCGAAGAAATCGAGCCGCACGGGCGAGCGCGCGCCCGAGGGAAAGAGATCGGCGATGCCGCCGCGGATCGCGAATTCGCCCGCCTCGCGCACCGTATCGGTGCGCTGATAGCCGTTCCGCCCGAGAAACGAGGCGAGCCGGTCGTGCGACAGCCGGCCGCCCACGCCAATCTCGAGAATGCGGTCGGCGAACAGCTTGCGCGGCGGCACGCGCTGCACGAGCGCGTTGATCGTCGTCAGCACCACCGCACCCTGCCCTTCGCCGCCGGCAAGGCGCGTCAGCGCATCGACGCGGCGGCTCACGATCTCGGGATTGGGCGAGACGCGGTCGTAGGGCAAACAGTCCCAGGCGGGCAGCGACAGGACGGGCAGCTCGGGATGAAAGAAGGCCAATGCCGCGCGCGTCCGCGCCATCCGCCCGTCGTCGCGGCAGACATGCAGCAGCGACGGCACCGTGCCGCGCGCGACAAGGCCGCCCATGAGCCAGGCGTCGTGCCCTTCGGGCGCGGCGAAGATGGTGAGCCGTTTGCCGGAGGGGCGCGCGGCGAAGAATGCGTCGATGCCGCTCACCCCGGACGCGGCCCCACGCGAAAATTCCTGAGGCTGCGCAAAAGGGCGCCGTCATACGCGGCCGGCGGCTCGGTGCGGCCGCTGATCCAGTCCCATAGGTTCGCGTCGTTCTCGGCGAGCAGCGCCTCGTAGAGATCGAGCTCCTGCGGCGACATCGCCGGCAGATGGCATTCGGCGAAGGGCCCGAGCAGCAGGTCGGCCTCGCGCGTGCCGCGGTGCCAGCTTCGGAACAGAAGCCGCTTCGTACGGATTTCGGGAGGTTCGTTCATACGGGGACAATCTTGGCGCTCCGCGCGCCAGGATCAAGCGCCCTTTCCAGAAGGACCCGCCGCCTGATAGGTTCCGGCGAGAAATCCGCACCGGGAGGCAGGCCATGGCGAAGAAGCCGCGCATCATCGCGATCGAAGAGCACTACATGGACGCCGAGGTGACGTTGCACTTCGATCCGGCCGACGCGACGAAGGGGCCGGGCGTGGCCGAGCGCCTCGAGAATCTGAGCAATCTCCGCATCAAGGAGATGGACGAGTGCGGCATCGATTTCCAGGTGCTGTCCTTGGGCGCGCCCTCGACCCAGAGATTCGATCCCGAGACCGCCGTGCGCCTGGCGCGCGCCGCGAACGACCGGCTCAACGAGGCGGTGCGGCGGCACCCGACGCGGTTTGCCGCCTTTGCCGCGATCCCGACGCCCGACCCCAAGGCCGCAGCCGACGAGCTCGAGCGCACCGTCACGAAATTCGGCTTCAAGGGCGCCATGGTGCATGGCCTCACGAACGGCGCCTTCCTCGACGAAAAGCGGTTCTGGCCGATCTTCGAGCGCGCGGCGGCCCTGGACGTGCCGCTCTATATGCATCCGGCCAACCCGAGCCCGGTTGTGGCCGAGGCCTATTACAAGGAATACGCCAAGGATTTCCCCATGCTGCTGCGTGCCGGATGGGGCTTCACGGTGGAGACCGCGACGCAGGGCATCAGGCTCGTGCTGTCGGGCGTGTTCGAGAAATATCCGAAGCTCAAAATCATCCTCGGCCATTTGGGCGAGGGTTTGCCGTTCATGCTCTGGCGCATCGATTCGGCGCTGTCGCGCGCAGGCAACAAGAGCCTGAACTTCCGCGAGCTGTTCTGCGAGCATTTCTGGATCACGACGAGCGGGTTCTTCTCGAACCCGGCGCTGTTGTGCTGCGTCCAGGAAATGGGCGTTGACCGCATCATCTTCTCGGTCGATTATCCGTTCGTCATGAACCAGCCCGCGGTGGACTGGATCCCGCACATTCCGCTGTGCGAGGAGGACAAGTCCAAGATCCTCAGCGGCAATGTGCAAAAGCTTTTGAAGCTCTGAGCGGGAGACGCGCGCGGCCGTTGCGCCCGGAAATCCTCTTCCCGCTGTTCGCGCCGGTCACGAGCCTGCCGGGCGTCGGCCCGCGCTTCGGGAAACTGTTCGAGCGGCTTGCCGGGCCGCATGTGGTCGATCTGCTGTGGCACCTGCCGAGCGACATCATCGACCGGCGCTTCACGCCCAAGGTGGCGGATGCCCCGGCCGGCGTCATCGCCACGCTCACCGTCACCGTCGATGCGCACGAGCCGCCGCGCTCGCCGCGCCAGCCCTACCGCGTGCGCTGCCGCGACGAGACCGGATTTCTCCATCTCGTGTTCTTTCACGCGAAGGGCGACTATCTCGCGCGCCTCCTGCCGGTGGGCGCCGAGCGCGTGGTGAGCGGCAAGGTCGAGTATTTCAACAACCAGGTCCAGATCACCCATCCCGACCACATCGCAGCGCCCGAGGATGCGGCAAAGCTCAAGCCGATCGAGCCGGTCTATCCGCTCACCGCCGGCCTCAGCCTGCGCATCGTGCAGAAGGCGATCGACGCCGCGCTCGAGCGCGCACCTGCGCTGCCGGAATGGCTCGACGCCGATTTCGCGGCGCGGCAGCGATGGCCAGCGTGGCGCGAAGCCCTCCGCGCGGCGCACGCGCCGCAAACGGCGGATGATCTTCTGCCGAACACGCTGCCGCGCCAGCGCCTTGCCTTCGACGAGCTGCTATCGAACCAGCTCGCGCTGGCCCTCGTGCGCGCGCACCAAAAACGCCTGCCCGGCCGCGCGCTCGGCGCCACCGGCGCCTTGCGCCAAAAGCTGATCGCCTCGCTTCCCTTCGCGTTGACGCCGGGCCAGGTCAGTGCGATTGCCGAGATCGCCGCCGACATGGCGCGGCCCGCGCGCATGCTGCGCCTGCTGCAAGGCGATGTCGGCAGCGGCAAGACGGTGGTGGCGCTCGCAGCGATGCTCGACGCGGTCGAAGCGGGCGCGCAGGCGGCGCTGATGGCACCGACCGAGATCCTGGCGCGCCAGCATTTGGCGACGCTGACCGAGCTTGCGGCAAAGACCGGCGTCGAGATCGCGCTCCTTACGGGCCGCGAGAAGGGACGCGCGCGCCAGGATATTCTCGTGCGGCTCGCTTCCGGCGCGATCGGCATCCTGGTCGGCACGCACGCGCTGTTCGAGGAGGATGTGGTTTTCAAGGACCTGGCGCTCGCCGTCATCGACGAGCAGCACCGTTTCGGCGTCGAGCAGCGCGTGGCGCTCGGAGCCAAGGGGCGCGCGGTCGACATCCTGGTGATGACCGCGACGCCCATTCCGCGCACGCTGATGCTCACGTCCTATGGCGACCTCGACGCCTCGCGCCTCACCGAGAAGCCGGCGGGGCGTCTCCCGGTGACGACGCGGACGCTGCCGGCCGCGCGCCTCGACGAGGTGGTGGAGGCGGTGCGGCGCGCGCTCGAAGGCGGCGCCAAGGTCTATTGGATCTGTCCCCTCGTCGAGGAGTCGGAGACGATCGACCTCGCCGCCGCGGCCGAGCGCCACGCGCAGCTCCAGAAAATTTTCGGGGCCCGCGCCGGGCTCGTGCACGGCCGCATGAAAGGCGCCGAGCGCGACAAGGCGATGGAGGCATTCGCGAAGGGCGGCGTCGATCTTCTGGTCGCGACCACGGTGGTCGAGGTCGGGGTCGACGTGCCGGCCGCGACGGCGATGGTGATCGAACACGCCGAGCGCTTCGGCCTTGCCCAGCTCCACCAGCTGCGCGGCCGCATCGGCCGCGGCGACAAGCCGTCGAACTGCCTCCTCGTCTATGCCCAGCCGCTCAGCGAGACGGCGCGGCAGCGGCTCTCGATTCTGCGCGAGACCGAGGACGGGTTCCGCATCGCCGAAGAGGATCTGCGCCTGCGCGGCGCCGGCGAGATGCTCGGCACGCGGCAGAGCGGCCTGCCGGAGATGCGGCTCGCCAATCTCGCGTCCCATGGCGAGCTGCTCGAAGCGGCGCGCGACGATGCGCGACTCATCCTCGCGCGCGACCCCGAGCTCGAGACGCCGCGCGGCCAGGCGCTCCGCGTGCTGCTCTATCTCTTTGCCCGCGACCTCGCGGTGAAATATCTGCGCTCGGGATAGCACCCGCTTGCCGGGAAACCCGGCGATGGAATATCGTCGCTTGCTTGGTTGAAGGGGCAATACCTATATGAACGAAGCAACGGCGTTGCGGCTACCCGTCCTCATTGTCCTCGCTGCGATGCTCTGGAGCTGCGGCACTGCCCGCTCCTCCTGGTATCAGTCGCCGCCCGGCCTCACCGGCGCGACCGGCGCGACGGTCAGCATGAGCGACAATCCGCCCTCCGGCGGCGACCCGGATGGCGACACCCGCGTCGTCACCGTCGACGGTCAGCCGGTCTTCGCCCTCGATTTCGACAAAATCGTGCTGCCGCCCGGTCAGCATACGTTGGGCGTGGAATATAACGGCGCGGTCGCCTACGCGACCGTGCCGCTCCAGGCGACGCTGCGTGCCGGCACGAGCTACCTGGCCAAGGGGCAAAGGAGCGCGCAGTGCGACGCCGCGGTATGGCTGCAAGACCAGAGCACGGGTCAGCCGTTCGGCGACAAGCTGCCGGCGCATTTGATCACCAAGCCGAACGTGTCCGGCGCGCCGATCTTCGCCGCCGCCTGTAATTAGACTAGTGCCGCGGCTCGGCCGCTTCGATGACCGGGCGGGTCACTGCCTCGGGCGGCGCGGCCGGACGCGCGGGCGGCGACACGATGCCGCCGGAGAGGACGTACTTCACCCCCTCCTCGACCGTCATCGGCAGGGTCAGGAGATCGCGCCGCCGCACGAACATGAGATAGCCCGAGGTCGGGTTGGGCGTGGTCGGCACATAGACCGCGACCGTATCGGCGCCGACATGGTCGCGGATCTCGCCCTCGGGCTGCACCGTGACGAAGCCGATCGTCCACATGCCCGGGCGCGGCCATTCGATCAGCACCACCTCGCGGAAGGTGTTGCTCTGCTTCGCGAGCACGGTCTCGAAGATCTGCTTGGCCGCGCCATAGATGCCGCGCACCACCGGCATGCGCGCCATGATGCGCTCGCTGAGCAGCACGAATAGACGCCCCAGGTACCCCGCTGCGAGCGCGCCGACGAGCGTCAGCCCGGCCACGGCGATCACGAGTCCGAGACCCGGAACCGGCACATATGTCGCAGGGTTGTATTGCCGGGGCAGAAGTCCGCCCACCGTGTCGTCGATGAAGTGGATGAAGGTCCAGGTGAGGTAGAGCGTCAGCGCGATCGGCCCGGTGACGAGGATGCCGGCGATGAAATAGGCGCGCAGCCGTTCCATCATCGTGTGGCGCTTGCGCCGCGGCGGAAGAAGGGATGAGGGGGGCTGTGCCTGCATGCGATATGATTGCGGAGCGGGGCGGCGCGCGCCCTGGCGAAGACGTGATCCCGCGGGGAAGGCGCTTCGCTTAGGTTTGTCGCGTGCGGTTTACGTGCGCTCCACTCTAACCGCCCAGGAAAGAAGCCGCCAGTGACGATCGCCACGCCACGCCTTCTGTCGCTCGCGACATCCGTTCCGCCCTATGCGCTGGGCCAGAAGGAGGTCGCCGAGCGCGCCCGGGCCATCTTCGGCGGGGCGGCGAAGGGCGAGCTCGACCGGCTGATGCCGGTGTTCGCCAATGCCGGGATCGAGCGGCGCTATTCCTGCGTGCCGATCGAATGGTACGAGAGCCCGCATGGCTGGGTCGAGCGCAACGCCCTTTATCTCGAGCACGCGACGCGGCTCCTCGAAAAGGCGGCGCGCCGTGCCCTCGACGAGGCGCGCCTTGCGCCGCGCGACATCGATGCCGTGGTGTGCGTCTCGACCACCGGGATCGCGACGCCGAGCCTCGATGCGGTGCTGGCGGGGCGGCTCGGCCTCAGGAGCGACGTGCGGCGGCTGCCGGTGTTCGGATTGGGCTGCGCCGGCGGCGTCATCGGCCTCGCGCGCGCTGGCGAGCTGGCCCGCGCAGCACCCGGGAGCCGCATCCTTTTCCTGGTCGTCGAGCTGTGCGCCCTGTCGTTCCGCAAACACGATATCTCGAAGAGCAATCTTGTCGCGACCGCTCTCTTCGGCGACGGCGCCGTGGCGGCGGCGATCTCGACGAGCGGCCGCGGCCCGGCGCTGGGTGCCGCGGGCGAGCATACCTGGCCGCACTCGCTCGACATCATGGGCTGGGACGTGGCCGAGGATGGCCTGAAGGCAATCTTCTCGCGCGACATCCCGTCGCTCGTCGAGCGCGACCTGGGCGCGGTCGTGACCGGATTCTTGCGCCGCGAGGGACTTGGCCTCGGCGATATCCGTCACTTCGTCTGCCATCCCGGCGGCGCCAAGGTGGTCACGGCGCTCGAAGCCGCGTTCGACCTTGCCGCCGGCGCGCTCGACAGCGCGCGCGGCGTGCTCAGCGATTACGGCAACATGTCGGCGCCGACGGTGCTGTTCGTGCTGGAGCGCGTGCTGCGCTCGGGCGCCGAGGGGCGCATGCTGCTGACCGCGCTGGGGCCCGGCTTCACCGCCGGCATGCTGCTGCTCGACGCGCCGGGATGAGCCCCGTCGCGATCGCGGTGGCGCTCATCGCGGCGGAGCGGATCGGCGAGCTGGCGCTGTCGCGCCGCAACGCGCGCACTCTTCTGCGCCGCGGCGCGGTCGAACGGGGACGCGCGCATTATCCGCTGATCGTGGCGCTGCACGCGCTATGGCTCGGCGCGATCCTGCTGTTCGTGCCGGCCGATGATGCACCCGATCCGTGGCTCATCTCGGCCTATGCGGCGCTCCAGCTCGTGCGCTTCTGGGCGATCGCGAGCCTCGGCCCATATTGGACGACGCGGATCATCACGCTGCCGGGGGCGCCGCTGGTGCGGAGCGGCCCCTACCGCTTCCTGCGACACCCGATCTATGCCGTGGTCGTATGCGAGATCGCGCTTCTGCCATTGGCCTTCGGCGCGTGGCGGATCGCGCTCGCCTTCAGCGCGGCCAATGCCGTGCTCCTCTCCTGGCGGATCGCGAGCGAGGAGCGCGCCATCGCGCCGCGGCGGGGTGCGCCTACTTCTCCCTGAAGGCGCGATGGAAGCTGTCGAACAGCGGCGACAGCGCGTAGAGCGCGACCGTGCTCTTGCCGGTGCGGATCATCGCCTCGGCCGGCATGCCGGGGATGAGCGACACGTCGGTCCGGTCCTTGAGCTGCTGCGGGTCGATCGCGAGCTTCACCGCGAAATAGGTGTTGTGCGTATTCTTGTCGACGAGCTGATCGGCCGAGACATAGGTCACGGAGGCATCGAGCGGCGGCGTGCGCCGCGTGCGGTACGGCAAGAGCCGCACTTCCGCCGCAAGTCCCTCGCGCAGCCGGTCGATATCGACGGGCCGCACCTCGGCCTCGATCACGAGACGGTCGGCCTTCGGCACGAGATCCAGCATCGCCTCGCCGGGATTGACCACGCCGCCGGGCGTATGGACGCGCAGATCGGTGACGGTGCCGTCCTCGGGCGCCTTGACCTCGGTGCGGGCCAGCACAGCGGCGGCTGCCTGCGTCGATTCATCTAGCTCGTGCAGCTTGCGCTGCGTGTCGCGCAGCTCGTCGGCCGCGCGCTTCTGGTCGTCGTTCTTGAGGCTGAGGATGTTGACCTCGGCTTCGGCGATCGTCTCCTTGGCGCGCGCGATCTGCGCCAGCATGTCGCCCTGCTTGCCCTGCGTGTCGGCAAGCTGGCGGCGCAGCTCGAGGAGGCGCGGCTTGCGCTCGAGCCCCTGCTCGACGAGGGCGCTCACGCTGGCGATCTCCTCGTTGAGGAGCGCGCCGCGGCGCTCGTCGGCCGCCGTTTCCGCCTGCAGCCCGGTGATTTCCGCGCGCGATTGGTTGATGCGCTCGTGGATCGCATCGACCTTGGAAGTCTCGAGGAGCTTCAGCGAATCGAAGATTTTCCGCTGGCCCGCGATCGCCTGCGCCACCGCCGGTTCGCCTTGGTGCGCGAGGAGATCGTCGGGGAAGGCGATCGTGTCCGCCTCGTCGCGCTCGGCGATGAGCCGCGCCTCGGCCGCGCGCGCGTCCCAAAGCTCGCCCTGGTCGGTGGCGTACGTGGTGCGCGCCTTGGTGTCGTCGAGGCGGATCAGGGTCTGTCCCGCCTTCACCTCGTCGCCGTCCTGCACGAGGATGTCCTTGATGATCCCGCCCTCGAGATGCTGCACCGTCTTGCGATGCGAATCCGAGACCACGGTGCCGGGCGCCACCACCGCGCTTTCGAGCGGCGCGAGCGCGGCCCAGACGCCGAAGCCGAGAACGAACACGCCGACGAGCGCGCCGCCGGCAAAGACGAGCCGGCGGCAGCGCGCAAGGGGCGTCGCCGGAACCGGCGTAACGCTGCCTTCGTAGGTGACGAGGCTCATGGGACTCCCTCCTGCGTCAGGCCGACTGTTTTTGCAGCGGCACCGCCTGGCGGTGCGGCGGGTTGAGCTTGCCGATCACGTCGGCGCGATTGCCGTACAGCTCGACGATGCCGTTGCGCAGGACGAGAAGCTTGTCGGCAAGGCCGAGGATGCTCGGACGGTGCGCGACGATCACCACCGTCGCGCCGTAGCGCTTCAGTTTGAGGATCGCCCCGTGCAGCGCCTCGTCGCCGTCCTGGTCGAGGCTCGCATTGGGCTCGTCGAGCAAGACGAGGCGCGGCCGGCCGAACACCGCGCGCGCCAAGGCAATGCGCTGGCGCAAGCCCCCCGAAAGCTTGACGCCGCCATCGCCGATCTCGCTGTCGTAGCCGGCCGGCAGGCTCATGATCGAGTCGTGCAAACCTACAAGCTGCGCCGCCTCGATCACCTTGTCGGGTTCGGCAGCACCCAGCCGCGCGATGTTGTCGCGCACCGTGCCGGCGAACAGCTCGATGTCCTGCGGCAGGTAGCCGATATGGCCGGAGCCGCCCGAGGCATGCCAGACCGCGATGTCGGCATTGTCGAGCCGCACCTTGCCGGCCGTGGGCCGCCAGGTTCCGGCGATGATCCGCGCGAGCGTCGATTTCCCGGCGGCGGACGGACCGACGACACCCAGCACCTCGCCCGGCATGAGCGCGAACGACACGCCGCGCAAGGTCGGCTCGTCGGCGCCCGGCGGAATGTAGCTGACGCGATCGACCGAGAGCGTGCCCTCGGGCGCCGGCAATTTCATGCCCTTCTTCGCCCAACTGGTGTCGGCGAGAAGATCGACGAGGCGGCGATATGCGAGCCGCGCGCCGACCAGCGACTTCCAGGTGCCGATGGCGTTCTCGACCGGCGACAAGGCGCGCGCCAGCAGGAACGACGAGGCGAATATCGCGCCCGGACTGGTCTCGTCCTTGATGACGAGCCAGGCGCCGAGGCCGAGGATCACGATCTGCAGCATGAGGCGGAGGAAGCGCGAGCAGCCGACAATGACCGAGCCGCGCGTGCCGGCGTCGCGCACCGCCTCGCTGGTCTCGGCCAATTCGCTGCGCCACATGCGCATCACGCCGTCCGACATGCCCATGGCGCGGATCACCTCGGCGTTGCGCAGCGCGGCTTCCGCGCGCTGGCGCGTCCGGAGCGTCGCGGCATTGGCGAGCCGGAGGGGATGGCGCGTCGCGAATTCGTTGAGCACGGCGAGGCCGAGCAGCACGACTCCGCCGCCAAGACCGACGAGACCCAAAAGCGGATGCAGGACGAACAGCGCGATGACGAAGATCGGCGCCCACGGCGCATCGAACAGCGGCAGCACCGCCGGGCCGGTGAAAAAGCCGCGCACCGCCTGGAGATCGGCAAGCGCCAGCGCCGCGCGCGACGGATCGCTCTTGAGCGCCAGCGTGAGTGCGCCGCCGAACACGGTGGGGCCGAGCCGCTCGTCGAGCCAGCCGCCGATCCGCACCAACACTTGCGAGCGGATCGCGTCGAGCAGGCAGAGCACGCCGACCGCGACGGCGGTGATGATGCTCAGCATGACGAGCGTGTCGCCGCTGCGGCTCGACAGGACCTTGTCGAACAGCTGCATCATGTAGAGCGGCGAGGCGAGCGTCAGAAGATTGCCCGCAAGGCTGAAGGCGGCGACCACCGCGAGCGCCGAACGGCACGCCCGCAACGCCGCATTCACCGGGTTCGAGGGTCTGTAATTCATGAATTCTCCTCGGTGACGGTTCGGCCGGGCGCCGAGGATCGCGGGCGCGGCGTTAACGGAGCTTCACGAAGATTGACGAGGGGCCTTCGAATGTTTCGGTTCCCGTCACCTTCGATTAACCATTTCCGCCTAGTGTCGGCCGGTCATGGCCGCGCCGAACAATCCCTACCCGGCCCTGTCGCGGGCCGTCGACCCGGCGATCGTGCGCAACATCCGCCAGGCAAGCCTTGCGACCTCGACCGATTTCGGCCTCCTGATGGCGCAGGCGCAGCAGGAGAGCGGCTTCAAACCCGACGCCAAGGCCGCCAGCGGCAGCGCCGCGGGCCTGTTCCAGTTCGTCGATTCGACCTGGCTCGACATGGTGCGGCAATTTGGCGCGAAGTACGGCATCGGCCAGCTCGCGCAGCAGATCGGCAGCGACGCCGCCGGCAAGCCCACCGTCTCCGACCCCGCGGTCCGCCAGCGCATCCTCGCGCTCAAGAACGACCCGAGCCTGGCGTCCTCGCTCGCCGGCGAATACGCGCACCTCAACAAGGGCGAGATCGAGCGCGCGCTCGGCCGCCCGGCCAGCCGCGCCGATCTCTACATGGCGCATTTTCTCGGCGCCGCCGGTGCGACCTCGTTCCTGAAGGCGCTCCAGACCAAGGGCGGCGCCAGCGCCGCCGATCTCCTGCCCGATGCGGCGGCGAGCAATCCCGGAATTTTCTACGACAGCGATGGCCACGCGCGCAGCGTCGGCGCGATCTACCGCATGCTCGGCGGCCGCATCGAGCAGGCCGCGAGCGGTTTTGCCGGAAGCACCGCGACTGCGGCCGACGCTTCGCCGGCGACGCAAGGCGGCGGATCGGTTCTGTCCGCGCGCCTGGATTTCGCCGGGCTCAATCTCACGCCGCCGGTCGCCTCGATGCTCGACGCCCTGACGCTTGCAGCGCTGAAGCTCATCGCCGGCGGCAACGCGCCGGCGGCAGCGCATCGCGCCGCCGCCGGAAGCTAACTCAGATCTGCTGCAGCGCGTCGTCGGGGAGCGTGCGATGGGCGCGCGGCCGCGGCCCCTCGCCCACATCGGGCTCGTGCGCCGGCTTCAGGTCCATGAGCTGGCGCAGCATGTCGCGGCCGCGCGACAGGCGCGAGCGCACCGTGCCGACCGGCACGCTCAACACGCCCGCCACTTCGTCGTAGCGCATCCCCTCGAGGCCGACGAGCAGCAGCACCTGGCGCTGCTCCTCGGGCAGGCGATCGAGCGCGCGCTCGAGATCCCGGAGCCGCAGCGCCGCGCCTTGGGTCGATGGCGCCGTCAGCACGGGTGCGACATCGTCGACCGGGATGCTGATGCCCTCGCGCACGGCGCGGCGCACGTCGTTCACATGCTGATTATGCAGGATGGTGAAGAGCCACGCGCGCAGATCGGTGCCGGGCTGCCACAGATGCGATTTGGCCAGCGCGCGCGCGAGACAGCTCTGCACGAGATCGTCGGCACGCGAGGCATCCCGCGCCAGCGCGCGGGCATAGCGCCTGAGACGCGGAATCTCGTGCTCGAGCAAAAGCCCGAATTCGGTCATGGCGCGCGTTCCTCGTTGTCGTTCGGTGCCAGGAAGCCACGCCGGATGTGTAGCGCTTCAATGTAATCCCATGATGTATCCGGGATATTTTTGTGCAAAAAAATGTAACAGCGGCACCGGCGCGCGGACATGGCGCAGAGGCCAACCGCGCGAACTTCGCAGCACGGGATGTCCGCAGACGTTGCGGGCAGAGAAATCGGCCGTGCGCCCGCACGGCAAAACATGGCGCGCGCGGGCGCGACAATTGCGCTAGCGCGCGCGCTCCAGGGGTGCCTCGGCTTCGGCGCGACGCGCCTCGCCGTCGAGCTGTTGCGCCAGGCCTTCGAGCATGTAGTACGCGAACGGCAGCACCGCCACGCGCGAGAGCGCGCGGCAGCGTTCGGCGCGGGCGCGCAGCGATTCGGCTGTCTCGGCGTCGGCGCGGAATTCCAGTCCCATGGCGAAAGTTCTGTGGTTGCCGTCTGCGTTAATACGCCGCCGCGCGCGGCGCGGATCAGCCGCGGAATTGACCGGTCCCGATGCCGGCCCTAAGGTCCGCGGCTCCCCCAGGAGCCCGTAGCTCAGCCGGTAGAGCACTTGACTTTTAATCAAGGGGTCGCGGGTTCGAGCCCCGCCGGGCTCACCATTGAAAACAAAGGATCAATTGACCTAGAGCGGGTCGCCATTTTGAGGCCGGCCCGCTTTCAGTATGCACCCGGTATGCTCCAACCCCGCTATGGCGGGTCAATTCGCCTGATCGCCCGCTCGATCCTGCGGTTCGCCGAGATACCGCCGATAGGCTTCCGTCCAATCGCCCATGAACGCCGCCTGCCCTTCGGCCAGCGTCATGCGGCCGTGGCAGATACGCCAATTGATCTCGCGCTCAAGGTGGTCCTTAGCCGCCGCGCTCCATTCCCCAAACCGCGGCTCGGGCCAAAGATTGCGCGGATCGTCCGGACTGCCGCCCGCCTCTAGCGGGATAAGGTGATCTTCCTCATAGTCGCGCAGGCGCTCGCCTAGAGCGCGATACGAGCTGCCGCGCCCGTATAGCTGTTGGCGCTTCAATCGCTCTGTGTAGGCTTCTGGCGGCCTTACGGTCGCGGTCCAGCCGCGACGGCAGATCGTCTCGCGGATGTCCTGTTGCGTCACGGCGGGATTGACCGCGCCGGGCGTCACGGCGGGGTCGGGCAGATAGCGGGGCTGATAGAACGCGGCCGTAATAGCGGCAAAAGCGATTGCGGCGAGGCGGATCATCTAGTCGGCCGTCCGGTCGCGCACGTTCCGAACGGTCCCGCTGGCGATGCCAATCTCGCGCGCAATCGCATTGACGCCTTGCCCCTTGGCCAATGCCTTGCGGATCGCCTTCGCGGTCGCGTCGTCAATGCGCGGGCGGCCTATGGCTTTGCCGCTTCGCGTGCCTTGTGCTCGCGCCCGGCGAAGCCCCGCATTGACGCGCTCGACAATGATGCTGCGCTCAAATTCGGCAAAGACGGAAAGCATTCCGAACATGGCGCGGCCGGCGGGCGTTGACGTGTCGAGCCCTTGCGTATGCAGATACAAGTCAACCCCAGCGCCATGTATCTCGCCGAGGAAGGCGATGAGATGCTGCAACGAGCGGCCGAGCCGGTCAACGGACCATGCCGCGATCATGTCGATCTCGCGCCGCGTCGCCGCCTTCAAGAGCTTGTCGAAACCCGGCCTCTTGTCGCGGCCCTTCGCCCCGCTCACGCCAGGATCGGAAAACTCGGCGACTATCTCCCATCCGTGCCGCTCCGCGACCGCGCGAAGCTCGCGGCGCTGGTTTTCGACCGATTGGCCATCGGTGCTCACGCGCGTATAGATGGCCACGCGTTTAGGGTTGCTCATGTCTCACGCTCCATTGGTTCAATACTGCCCCGCGTTCGCACCGCGGGGCAGGGATCAACCAACGTCGCTATGCGGCTTGCGGCACGCGCTCGATTGCCTCGCGCTCGTCGGCCGCCGCTAGATCACGGGCCTTGGTCATGGCGCGGGCTTGCGTCAGATAGCTATCGACCATTCGCCCATCGCGTATGACCCAATACGCTGTTACGCCGCTTCCGCCGGTTCGTCGCGCGCTCCAATGCGACCACGGATCGCCGTTGCCATTGTCGAAATAGTTTGGCTGGTAGTGGCCTTGCGCTGATGTGAAGCACGGGACCACGCGCACGGCCGTACGGAGGCTCAACCAGATCACCTTGCGCTGGTACGTCTTGCAATCGTGACCGTCGATTACGCCGCCCGCGCGCGTGGCGGCGCTCATGCTGAGCACGTAATCCTCGGCCCTGCCCTTGGCCCAGCCGCGCGTGCGGCGAAGCCATGCGACGTATTGCCGGCGCATGACCGCCGGGTCTTTCGGCGGGCAGGTCAGGGTCAGCGGCCGATACCAATAGTAATGGCGCCAGTTCTTTGCCTTCATGGCCGCGCCTCCCTGACATGCGCGATGTAGTCGAGAACATCGCCGCCCTGGCAATCGCCGCCGTACAGATTGAATGACCACGTAAAGCGCGATTCTAAGCCTTCGCCGTCATCGTCGCGCGCCACATCGATGACGTGCCAGCCGTCATTGGCAAGCTCGGCGACGTAGCGTTCGCACCGTTGGCGTTCCATGTTGTCGAGCCCGCTGAAATCGCCGTTGACTAGGGCGCTCGCCCAAGCCGCCGGCAGAGTGATTGTCTCGACGCGGATCATGCCGCCCCCCCTTCGACGCGCGGGATTGCGACATGAACAGGGCGGGCCATGGCATGATGGCAGCGGATCGCCGCGCGGATCACCGCGAGCGGGCCGCCGAAATGCGCGACCGCTTCGCCGCCGCCGTAACGCAGCATGTTCTGGCCCCATGCGCGCGTCATTGGTGAGACAATGGGATCGGCGCCGTCGCGCATGGGAAACGGATTGCGTCCGGTTGTGCTGGCGTAGCGTGCGTCCCTGTAGTCACGCAGGCCGCAGGCCGCTTCGCCGCTGGACAAGATCGCGGCGTGCTTCATCGCCGAAATAAGCCGCGGGAACTGCGCGGCGCATTCGTCGGCAGACAGATGGCAATAGGTAGTAGGATTGGTCTTAGCCTTTGGCATGGGTTGCTCCATGTCATGGGTTAGAGCCGGTGCTGGCGCTGGAACGCTGGCGCCGGCTCGCCTTGTCGGAGACAAGGCTTGTTCAATGTCTCATATCACTGGGCATAAAGCAAAAGGATTTTGCTCATCCGGAATGGGCGTGTCGAAACGGCAGACATCAGCGATATTCCAGCCCCCGATTTCAGGGAGGGTTTTTGCCCGGCTTGATTACAACCGGCCCTCGGCCCCGGCCTGCCGCACGCCCGGCAAAGGCATCGGTCGCGGTTTCGTATGAGCGTGGTTACCCCAAGCGTTCCGTCCCCCCAGGAATCCCCATCCCATGTAATACAGCCCACGGCCGTTAGTTTGGAACGCTTCTACGTTCTGTGCCTATTCTGGTTTCGTAACATCTCGCATGTTACGAAAGCGCCATGGGGCGCCCTCGAAAATACAAGACGAACGCCGATCGCCAGCGGGCTTATCGTCGCCGGTTGCGGAAGCCGGTATATCACCGCTCCACCCGCCAGAACTGGGCGACGCCGCGCGATCTCTTTGCCGCGCTCGACTCCGAATTTCGATTTGATCTCGACGCGGCAGCCGAGCCTCACAACGCGCTCTGCCGGCGATATTACAGCGCCGACGATGACGGACTTGCGCAGCCGTGGCATGGGACCGTGTTCTGCAATCCGCCTTACGGCCGCAACCTCGCCGCGTGGGTACGCAAGGCGATCGAGGCGGCGCACGATGGCGCAACCGTTATCTTGCTCGTGCCCGCTCGCACGGATACGGCTTGGTTCCACATGCTCGTGGATGCGGGAGCGGAGATTCGATTTCTGAAAGGTCGCCTACGATTTGATGGCACGGCCAAGACCGCGCCGTTCCCGAGCATCATCGTGGTATTGAAGAGGAATAGCGGTCCTCGACCATCTTACGGAATCGCGCGCGTTCCTCGCGCAGCTTCGCGTACAAGAAAACAATCCACCCGCCGAGACAGCAAATCGCCGCGCAACTGAGAAGCGGCCATTCCCCGACCGCGTAAGTGTCGCAAGCGTCACTCCACCATGATGTCTTATAGGCGGTCACGAGAGCGGGAGCGGCGAGCAGAAAAAAGCCGATCCATTTCACGAGATCGTTATCCCCGCGGTCTGTGCTCTTTCGGGGCGTCTCCGAAAGCCGGGCTTCCTCAATTTCTAATTGGCTCATGGTTCGCCCTCTCTCTAGTCCTCTCATGTGATCTCGGTACGCAGAGGGCGCCTTGTCAAGGACTGGCCAAGCGATCGAAAACGGGGCGGCCATTCCGACCGCCCCGCCTTGTCGCTATCCTAGATGGTGCCAACCTACCTAGGAGCGAATGTCATGCTCAATGACAGCGACAGCATCATAGTCGTTTGCCCGCACTGCGGCAGCGAGTCGAAGCAAACGATCCGTAACCTCAAGGACACAGCGAGTTTTGCCTGTTCGTGTGGCGGAACCGTACACACGGATATCAACGAAGTCATAGAATTTGCTGCTAAGCAGGAGCCGCACACGCTCTCGAAGCTCAGGCTTCGTGCCGGGCCTCCATAAAAGGGTGGTCATCTCATCGACCAAATCCGAATATTCCTTGGACCAATTGGGGTCGATATCCGCTGGAGGCAATAGAGCGGTCGTATCAGACCCTCCGGGTCTTGCCGCAGGTTTCGTTCCAGTCATTGACTTTCCTCTCTCATCTTCCGCCGCCGCGCCGGCCGCTCCATGCGGCGCTCGATCGCTTCCGCTCGCTCCGGCGACGTAACGAACGTTGGCGCGGGTTGGATGCCGAAGAACGAAACCCAAACCGGCAATTTCGATCCTGGCTCTTGAGACATCCGTTGCAACGCGCGGAGCGAGAATGGTTCGACCGCGCCGCCGAAGTAGCGAAGCCAATCCACAAGTTGGCCGCCGCCCGGCTTGAGCGGATCGGCAATCAGGGCGCCGTAGTAGTCGCGGTTCTTGTATAGCTCCTGCGCGATCTCGAAGAGCGGATGCGTCTTGTTCATCAATGTCTGAAACGGCGCGGCATTGAACTCGACGGCATCCTTCAGGTAGGACGGCAAATTGACCCGCTCCGGTAGCCCGCTCTGAGTCGTTCCGCCTGTTGGCGGGAAAAAATAATCCATCAATTCGAGAGGCGGATGGCCGGTTGCTACATACGTCAACATGGCCCCTTCAAGGCCGACGACGTAAGGCAACGAGAACGCATAGGCCATTCGATGCGTTAACTGCGGATCAGCGCCCGTCATCATGCGATAGGCGGCCGTCGCCGTATCGACCGCACCGCCGCCTAGCTCGCGAACCGTGCCGAGGTTCCATCCGACCGAGCGGACGGCCAGAAAGGCGAGGTCTTTCCCCGTCTTGTTCCAAAACACATTGTCATAGACCATCTGGCCGAGCCGGTTATCGACCGAATCCCATATCTCGGTCATGGCCGCGCGGAACTCCATTTGCGAGGCGTTCGGATTCCGCCGGAGCCAATCCCCGGACAGATTGGAAAAGACCCCGAGCTTCGCACGCGGCACCATGTAGTCCATGACCGGAGCGGCGAGAAAATCCATCGTCCTCGCAACGAGTCTTGGAAACGCCTTCACGGGCGACGCCTTGAACTCCCCAAAGATATCCTTGAGGAGCGTTCCGTTCTTGAGCGACTGCACGAAATTGCCGGATGAGGCGCGCCAGAACTCATCCATCTTGACTTCGCCCGCCGCCTGCAACCAGCGCTTGGACGAAACGCTTCATCTCCTTTGGCGCATGATCTCCGGCAAGGTACGCCGAGCGCAGCTTGGAACCGGCGCGCACCGCTTGAATGACCGGCCCGACGATCGTATGCGCCGCGAGAAATGATTTTGCCGCCCTGCCAAATTCTCCCTCGGCGGCACGTTCGGCGGCACGCGCCATCTCGCTCACGGCCGTGTCGTTGGTGACGAACAGCGCATGGAAACCCGGCCATGCGAGTTGCAACTGGTTCAGGGAATTGCCGGCGGATCGAACGGCGTCGTAGAGGGCGTTGCCGCGCAAGCCTTGGGAAAGGTAGTTGCTGAGGATGCGATGGACCGGAGTGGGGGCGTAGTAGTTTCCGACGAATTGCGGTCCTATGCCGGTCTCCTCCCGTGTCTCGCCCTTGATTTGGACGGACGGCTTGACGCGATCGACCGCCGCTTTCAAGTCGGGGTGAGATTGGAGGAAGCGATCGAGGATGGCGGCGGCGCGCGGCGCCGTCTTTCTCAACTCGCCCGGCGCATGCCAATAGGCATGGAACAGGTTGGCGATGCGCTCAGCCGGCGTCAGAAGATATTGAAGGTATTCTGGCGGGATGTTGGCGCCGGCAGGCGCCCGTAGGCGCGCGAGGCTGCCAAGCTCTTGCCATGCAAGATGATCGCGGCCAAAAAACTCGGCAAGTCGGTAGCGGTAGTCGAGCTGATGCCCAATCTCGTGCATAAGGATCGCCTCGTCTCCTCCGAAACGCGCGACCACTTCACGAAGGCTTCTTCCGGTATAACCATACGTGCCACTCTTGAGAATCTTGTCCGTCAGCGGCGTCTTGATGTCTATACCTAGGAAATCCGCGACGGATTGCAAACCCTTGCGAAGCTGCGGATCGTAAGCGGCAAAATGCTCCGCTCTCATCGCGGGCGCAAAGATTCGGAATTCGTTCCCGTCAAGCGCGCGCCATCCATCCGGGACGCCTCGCGCGTTCCTCGCAAAACGGACAAGTCCCGTCGCCTTCATGTCGCGCAGGATGACGTTGCCGTAATAGAACTTCTGCATCTCGTTCAATTTGATGAGCGAGAGGTCGAGCGGATTGGTGGTAACGGGCGTCAACCCCCTCGCCATCCCTTCGACCGTAGAGCCGATCGTCCGCTGCTTTAGGAAAGAGGCGCGGCCCGTGAGCGAGCGTCTTGTGATTGAGCGGCCGATCTCGATGTCCATTGCATCTTGCGCGGTCGCTGCGCGCGTCGGCTCCGTCCATATATGAGGGAAATAATCCTCTATGGCGTTCTCAAGGTAGCCTTTGCCGAGACCGCGCACCTTGTCGCGCCACGTATCGAACATGGTCCGCAATTTCTGTGCTGCCGCCTGTTGCTCCGGCGGCAGGCGGCCAATGCTGCCCGATTCTATGGCGTCGATGAAATCCACCTGAGTTCCGGGGATCGCGCGCACCGTACCATCCGGCAATCTCTCGACGCCGCCCGCCGGTAACTGTGCCATGCCGTGACGGAATTGCTCCAAATCATGGGCGGCAATTTCGCGAGCCTGCGCCAAGGCTGCGGTCCCGGCGCGGATGTTGTATTCCGCAACCTTGGCCTGCGGCGCCGTGAATGTCGGTTTGCCCTTCTCGACGAGCGAAACCGTCTCATGCGGCGCAAGCGAGGTCGGCGACACGGCTTCCTTGATGCCCGTGGCAAGATGCGTCTCGCCAAGCGTCCTCACCACATCCTCGGCCGCCTTCGCGCGAGGCAGGCCCAACGCTATCTGAATGGCGGTCGTTCCCCAATCGCCAATCTCACGAGACAGACCAGGATGGCCCGTCGCTCTCTCCAAGGGATCGCCGAACGCCGAACGAATAGCGCCGGTCATGGGCGCGCTGACATAATCAACCCCGGCGCCGGCCAATTCCAACGCACCCAGTCCCTTCTGCACCACGCCGCGCGCCTTGAAGACCGTATCTAGACCTTGCTGCGCGTCGTTTAGCGCGTCGTGCGCGGTCTCCATCGTGTCTGCGGGGAAATCAGTGAATCCCTGAATGAGCCGACCGCCGAGTGTCGGAGCGGCGGGCCTAACTGAGATCGTCGGTTGAACGACGGTGAATTTCGGCGGCGCTTCGTCGGGAGGAACAATCGTGTAATTCGGCGCCTTCGGTTCTTCGGACGGCGGAACGATCTTAAAACGCGACGGCGCAGACTCCGGGGCCTGAGGCGGAACGATCGTGTAGGCCATCTATCACAGCCCGCCCATTGGCGGGAAATTTGGAACCGGCGCCGGAGCAATCTGTTGCTGCGCTGGCGGCTTTATCGTGACTTGGTTCTGAGGAGGCGCCCATTTCCCGTTTCGTATGATGGCCACGGTATTGCCTTCGGCGTCAACGGCGCGGGCTCCCTCCCCCTGTCCCGCAGGATCGGGAAGACCGGGCGGCAATGAAGACGCAGCCGGCTCTGGCGGCGTTTCTTGATTGCTGTATTGCCGATCAAGCCTGTCGAGTTCACCGTTATAGGCTGCGCGCGCTGCATCACGCTGCGCCGCTGCCGCTTTGACGGCGGGATCGTCGGCGTTTCCGAATTTGCTGTTAAGTGTCGAAGTGTATTCCTGTGACGCCCGATCCGCGGCGTCCTTCAATGACGTGATACGTGCCGCCTCGCCAGGAGGCATCCGCGTCGAGATCATGAGATCGTGATAACGCTTCGTTTCGTCGATTCGGGCTTGTGATTCATCCATCCGAGCAAAGAGTGCTTGGCGGGCGTCTTGAATCTTCGCGTAATCGCCGATAAGGCCGGACTCGATCTGCGCAAGACCGATCTGGTCTTGCCATTTTGCAGCGTGCACCCTGGCCTCAGCCTCGAATGAGGCGATATCGTTTTTGTTTCTGTCTTGGATTGCGCGCCATTCCTCCATCGCGGTGTTGTGACGGTCACGTAATATCGAAACGTTGTCGCGCCATGCTTGGTAGGCGGTTTTGTAGGCGTCGTCGTCATTTGCGCGCCGCGCGTTAATGGCCGCGGCGGCGGCATTGAGACTGTTTACCAAAGGCTGGTGGGTTAGGCCGGAGGCTAGGATTCCGAAGACCGAGGCGGCGCTGCCGAAGCTGCGAATGGGGTCCGTCTGATACTGCCGTTGATCCGGCGGCGGCGGCGGATTGTAAGCCGGTATCTGCGAGAATAACCGCTGTTCCTCGTCCCGGCCTTGCCGAATTGCCTTCGCCTCTTCCTCATAGACAGGTGCTTCGGCCGCTTCTTTTCCTTGGTACGCCTTCTGGACCGCTCCCAAGAGTCCCTGAAACTGATTGAGACCGAGCGTGTCGGCGACGCCTTGAGCCGGCGTCGGCGCAAGCGATCGCACGCCGCGTTGTAATGTGTCGAACTGCGTGTCGAGGTCAGCCATCAACGCCGCCTTGCGTCCGCCAACGCCTTGCCGATCATTGTGTTGACGGCCCGCTCATCGTCGCCGCGCGTCTCCATCAACCGTTTAATCTCATCGGCGTCTTGGCTGGGGTTGAAGATATCGACCGCGAAGGGGTTGCCGCTCTCGCGTGCGGGCGCGACGTGCTTTTCCCAATCGGCGGCGGCAACGCGGAGCGACGGTATGCCCTCGGCCTCGGCGTGCTGCTGGATCGCCTCGACCGTCGCGGCGTCATAGCGAGCGAGCAGCGTTTGACGCTGTTCCTCCCATTGCTGTTTGAAGGCGTCGAGTTTCTTGGCGTTCGACTCTTCCTCCCGTTCCTGGCGCGCGGCAGCAAGCTCGGCGCGAATCTCTTCGATGGCCGCGTGAACGGGCGCCGCCGCGTCAATCTCCGGGATCACGGCGTTTGGGCTCACAATCTTCTGTGCGTTTAGAAGCATCTTTCTCGCCTGCGGATGCGCCATAATCTCCCGTGTCGCGCGGACGATATTGGCCATCCCTAAAAGCTCGCTTTCGTCCACCCATCTCGTGCTCATGCGGCGTCACCATTCTGCGTGCCGAAAAACGATTCGATCTTCGGGACGATCGGAGGCAAAAGCTGGAGTGCGACCATGAGCGGTCTGAGCATGTACGCCTCGCATAACGTGAGGCGGGCGACGGGATCGGCATCAACCCATTCTTTATCCGCCAAGTCGGCGAGCATGGCGCGAGTGGTGCCCGTAACGGCGAGATCGAGACCGAACATCTGCGTCAGCATGCGCGCCCAGCCCATCCGCCCGTGACCGAGAAAATCATCAGCAAGAACTAGAATGCGAGCGGCGAGGTCGCGGTTGCAAAAATCTATGAACAGCGGCGCACGCTCCGCAGCGGGCGGCAGCCCATTTGCTACAGCGGCGATCCTCTGCTCATACTCCTTGTCGCCCTTGAGCGGCGTCATATGGTCGGGCGTAAGCCCGAAGAGACCGCATGCCTTCACCTTCCACGGAAGGGCAAGGCTTGAACCGATGAAGGCGTTGGCCAGCGCAATCGCCTGATGTACGAGCGCAGGCGGCAGGAACGTGTTTAGGCCAGCGACGGGATCGTGCGCAGGCGCCTGGCTTTCAACGCCCGGCGTAGAGGCACGCCACGGCTTCACGGGAACGCCTACGATCGTTGGCTCGGGATTTTTGGAAGTAGCCATGGTAATACAACCCAACCCCTTTACTATAACCGTCGTGATTGTAATATGGCGGTACTAGGAATCAATGGAATATTATTGTGAAGCCAAAATCATGTACCTAAATCTCGACAGGCCGCGAGGCGTTATTCCGCCCAATACACCTCACCAGGAACAGGCGCGAATCGTTTATCACCTCGCGAAAGCTATATGGCCGTGCTGGCACTATCGCGGCCTCTCCATCTTGGCGAACGCGGAACGGCCCACGGTGGCCGGGTGGTGTAAGGGCCGTTTCCGAACGCCGATCCACACCTTAGAGGCGCTTTGCGAACTCGCCCGTTCGCGCTCGGTCTATCTGCGCCAACTCGCGGATGAACTCGCGGGCCTCATCGAAAAGCGAAAGAGCGAACCCAAGCGTCCGTTCGGACGGGCGCCCGAAACGGTTACGCGCGAGCCGGCAACGGGACGATTCGTCGTGGAGAAACGCGAGCGGGCGCTATAGCGACTACCGAATCTGGCGCATGAGCGAGTCGCCACGGTTCTGTGCGGTCGTGTCGCCCGCGCCCCATTGCCGCCACGTCGCGATCTCGCCGCCGCCGCAGTTAGACGCCGCCGCCCGCCACGCCTACCGTGGGCGTTCTCCGGCGCTGCGTGGGGGGCTGAGCGGGCCGCCGGTCTCATTGCCCGCCTGCGGACGATGCAACAGGGCGAAGGACGCTAGAATCCGACGCCTCGGCAGGGCTGGAAGAGCTTCAAGGACAACGAGCGCCCGAGTCGCCGCGGCGCGCGAACGCTCGCCCTCGGCAAGAGCGCGCGTAAGCTCGTGGTCGAAACCTACGTGAACGGCGGCCAGTGCCCGCATGCAGCGCAGCCGGGCGACTCGTTCGACGGGATCGAGCGCGCCGGCCCATGGTCCGAAGCCGGGTTCGACTGGACGGATGGAATGCGTCAGAGGATGGCTCACGGGTCGCGCTCCGTAATCTCGGCCACAATCTCGGGCGGCGTCGGAATGCCGATAGCCGTGAGTGCCATGGCGGCCTCGCGCTTCCAGCGCCGCGCGTACGCGATGACGCACATATAGCCGCCGCCGGCATGAGCGCGCTCGCCATGCGGCAGGAGAAGCACGTCCGCCCCGCCATCGAGCGGCGTGCCGCAGCCCGCACAGAGATGGCCGGGGACGCGCTCGCCATGTTGGCGGTGCCAGATGGCCGCCGCCGCATTCCACCCCCTGAGCGGCGAAGCCATGGAATGATAGAGGGGACGAAGATCGGCGGCGCCGAGCACGGGAGAGCGCGCCATCGGTTCCCGCTGTGAAGGCATTATTTCGTTAATTTCGTTTTTTTCGTACTCCCTAGAGACTGCCGGCTGGCTATCGGCGATCTGTCTCAGGGTATCGAGCAGCGATGCCACTGTGAGTCTCTAGGAAGAACGAATTAAACGAATTAAACGAATTAATGTCTTCATGGTCAGGAAGCTTCCTTTGTCGTGAACCATGTCTCGGTAGGCCGGCCAACCCCCGAGGCCGGCATGGTCTTGCGCCGCGCCGCGAGGCCGCGCCGGTCCAGCTCTCCGAGGCCCAACGCGATCTGATTAGCTGGAACGTTTCGCGAGAACAGTCCGGCGATATCGGTCCTGGTCAGCCCAGCCGACGCGTGGCGTAGGGCGCTCAAGATCGCGTCGGCCACGACGTTGCCGAGGCTGTCGCCGAAGATGTATTCGACCGATGCGCTGGCGAATTCCCAAACCGCCATTGCCGCCATAAGGTGCTGTAGATCGATCCGGGCCTTTCCGTCCCATAAGGCATAGATCATTGCGAGCCTGACCACCTGAGCCTCGGCGCGCGCCGTCAATGCCCCGAGCAAACCGGGGCGATCGGCAGATAACTGCGGATAGGTTTTTTCCCAACCCTCGGCCGCTTCCGGGCTCATAGTGACGCGCCCGATAGTCCTGGCCCGCGCGATTGCGTCGGCGAGTGTGTTGCTCATGCCATCTATCTCATCGTCGCTGAGACTGCCGCCGAAAGGCAGGAACTTGGACCGCCTGACGCACGCGAACAGGAACCGATTACCAAAGCCGTTGCCCATTTCCACGCGATCGAGACATTCGCGCAATTCCGGCGCCGTGATATGCCCGACGATCGAGATGCAGGCGCCGGTCGCTCTGGCCGGCGATGTCTTGGTCATGGTGCCGAGATCGCCGCGGTCCCATGCGTCTCTAAGCACGCGCGAGAGAATGTTTCCCTCGCGCTGCATCGCGCGAAGCGCGCCGGCAAATTCGGATTCAACGATCATCAGCCGCTTGTCGGCTACTCCGGCGTCAATCTCCTTCTCCACCATTTGCGCGCCGGGACCGTCTCCTTCTTTCACCATGCGCGTAATCGGGTTGCGAACCTCCCAGATCACGCCCTCTCCGCTGCTTAGGCCGGTCTGATAACGGCGGGTCGTCCAATCTTCATCGGCATAGCGAAACAATTGCCTCACGCGATCGGCGCCCGTTCCCTTACGTGCCTTTGAACTATCCCCCACTTGAAGGACGAAGAGATTGGCGCCGTGCTTGGTGCCTTCGACCAGATAAAACGGCCCGTTACCGACGACATTCCCGAAGAACGAATGTAGGTTGAGGAGAATAGCAACGGGATCGCTCTCCGTGTGCGGCTCGATCATGCGCACGATCGAGCCGGGAAGGCCGATGTATGCTTCTTTCGCCAGCACCGGGAAATCGCGGACTTCGGGCGTTGGCACAATGATCTCCGGTGCCTCATTAATGATGAGGCGTGCCTTCGCCTCGCCCGCGTTAAGCAGCTTCATACGCCATCCCCCGAATAAGATCGTTGAAGTCACCGGGTTGGCTTGGCACGGCGATGCGCACGCGCCGGCCTTCGGCGAGCCAACGTTCGGCGGCGTCATGAGCGGCGCGTTGACCGACGCCGTTCAAATCGTTATCGGCGCAGATCACAACCATGCGGGCTTCGGGCGGCAGGACGAGGGAGCGGATGCCGCCGGCCGACAGCGCCGCCCAGCCGGGCAACCCGCCCGCTTGCATGACGCTCAATGTCGTTTCGATGCCTTCGCCGATGGCGAGCCATTGACCGGCACGGAGTATGCCGAGCCTAATCGCGCCGCCACTGACGGGACCAAGACTCGCCTTGTCAGGTGTCGTGTCCACCTTGCCCGAGCCGTCCGGCTTCAAAAAGGTCCGATGAATTGCGACCGGCCCATGTTCGACATGCTGCACGAGCGCGACCAAGGCCGGGAACATGACGCCGCTCGGATGCGGGCAGCGCGGATGAAATCGAAGGCTCGGCGGCGGGCGCACCACGATTCCGCGCGAGCGAAGATAGGTTTCGGCGATCGTGCCGGCGGCTGGCATTGCCTCACGCCAGATCGTGAGCGCTCGCGCGGTTCGGATTGCATCGTCGCGTTGATGAAGTTCGGTCTCGACGTAACGGAATTGACGGTGCTGTTGGTCTCCTGTCCGACCTTCTACAAGGCCGCGACGCCGCAATTCGGCATACACCGCGCCATCGTCGCATCCGCCGTGACAGTAGGCGAGAAGCCCATCGGCGCCATCGCGCAGTAAGAGCGAGCGTCCGCCGTGCAGCGGACAGCGGCATCGCCACTCGCGGCCCTCACGGCGCGCGCCGCCGAGCGCGCGCGCAATTTCGGCGGCGGTCATCGGCGATACTCGATCGCGCCGAGCAGCGGCGGCTCGTTGATCGCGTATCGCTCCAAAATCGCACGAATCTCGCGACCGGCATCGCCGCCAAGCTCCCGCCCAATATCGTCAAGCAGTGCGGCGACCCCGTGGAGGCCGCGCGCCGCCGCCCGGTCAAGCACGCGCTCGATCGGCCGGTCATCGAGCGAGCAGATATTGTGAAAACGGCGGTGAATTGGTAATGTGGACATGCTCAAGTTCCTTTTCGGCCCGTTGATCGCTGGGAATCGAACGACGGTGTTTGCGCTTCATGGAGCGGCGGCCTTCGCGGGCCGCCGTTCTGTTTATGCCGTCATGCGGCGGGCGTGACGGTGTTGGCCGTGAGCCATGCTTCGAGGGCGGTCCTGTCGTAACGAATGGCCGTGCCAATTCGCACGAACGGCGGTCCCTTTCGCCGACAGCGCCACACTTCGAGCGTCACGCGCGGGATGCCGAATTCCTCCTGCACATCCTGAGACGAAAGGAGTTGCCGCTTCACTGGTGTCGTCGTTTCGTTGTTCATGCAAAGCCTCGGCCGTTGGCGGTCCAGCACAACCTAGGACCACACGTTAAAACCGAAGCAATTTGAGCATGACCGCGGCGCATCGGCACGCCACGAGGAGGTGACAAATCCGACCTTTATTCGGCCGAATTGTCCTTAAGCGCGGCGCAGCCGCCGCTTCTTGAGCGCATCCCTCTTCACCACCGCTCCCTTGCGATGCTCGAAGACGACATCGATCAACGCCGCGACGATGGAATCCTGTTCCTTGCGCGTGAGTCCGCCGATTTTTTCGAGATCAACATTGATGGCGTTCGCCAAGGCTATCTCCGCGGGGATGCCTCGTCCCTGGCGGCTCGGTGCGGGAATCTCATCGAGCGTTGCTTGCAGCGCATCGCCACGCGCCCACAATCGACCCGCAAAGTCTCGTAAATTGTGAACGAGCCCGTCGATCGGCTCGGGCCAGAACTCGGCCGCGAGATCGCGATGCAGTTCGATTTTATCTGCAAACCACCCGGCTTGGATTGATAGGTGGTATGCGGATTGCCCGACGACGCCCCGTCGCTCGCGCGGGAGTGCGATGTCCGTCAAGCAATCGGGGCTTGCATGAATGACGACGCCGCGCAGGAGATATTCGAGTTGCGACGAGTGTAGTTTTGGCGCCACGTTCCAAACTGGTTTCATACGGTCGTCGCTCAACATCGCACCTATGATGCGCTCAAGTTCGGCCCAACCGGAAAACTGCAACCTCAGTTCTTCTAAGAACCGTTTCGCCGTATCGGGGATGGCGCGCTTCGTCTTCGGGCCAGGAGGCATTGTCACGCTGTCTGCCGTTCGGGGGTTGGGAACGTCGTGACGTTCGATTCCTCCTTCGACTCCAAGAGATCGGCGAGATGGGCCGTCCACACCGCGAGCGCCCGCCTCTTCTCGACCAGCCCTTCGTACTTGTCATAGTGGCGCCCGAGAACGTCATCCTCGGCATGGCCGAGAACGAGCTTCACGTCCTCCCGGCTTACGCCGATCGACCGCATCATCGTCGCGGCCGTCCGCCGTAAATCGTGCGGCGTCAGCGGCGTCATGCCGACGAGCGGCGGGACCGTCGCAGGCTTGCCGCGCTTCTTGCTGCGCTCGCGTAGCATGAACAGGTCACGGCAGGCGTGGTCGATGGAACGCGGATCATAAGGCACGCGCGCCCTTCCCGCGTCGGGCGACTTAATGTCGATGGGCTTCGCCGACCTCTCGGACACGAAATAGAACCCGGTCTTCTCGTCCGCGCCGATCTCATCGAGAATAGTGAGCGCCATTGGCGGCAACGGCAGGATGAAATCCTTGCCGTTCTTCATTCTCGATCCCGGCAGGGTCCATACGTTTTGCTCGCGGTCAATTTCGGCCGCGTTGATGAACAGCGCCTCGCTTTTGCGCCGGCCGGTCACGAGCAGGAAGCGCAATAGCGCCTTGATGCCCGGCTCGCACGCCGCCGCTTCGAGACCTCGGCAGAAGATAGAAATTTCCTCAGGAGATAGATGACGCTCGCGCGGCGTCTCCGTCGCCCGCTCGATCTTCAACACGGGCGAGATTGCGAGCAGCCCGCGAGCGAGCGCGAAGTTGAACAGGCGGCGGACCAGCGCGTGCGCCCGGTTCGCCATAACGGGACTGCCGCGATCGGCGATCTTGTCGAGCAGTTTCACCACGTCGCGGCGGGTCACGTCGCCGATGCGCTTTGTGCCGATCTCGGGCAGCACGTCCTTATCGAGAGCCCGCTTATCGGCCGCCCCGCCGTCGCGCTTCTTTTTGGCCCAACGGGACAGATACTCGCGGGCAAGATCGTTGACTGTCTTGGGCTCCGGGCTGTCCTGTTCTTCCGCCTCCCGCCGCGCTGCCTCAACCTTGGCGGCCTTCGCGTCTTGCAGCGTTTTGAATGGGTCCTCGCCACGCAACACGGCGGCCCGATGATTAGCGGCGGCTCGGCGGGCACCGTCCACGCTGTCTGTCTCAATGAGCGGCGGATCGCGGAACTCGCCGATCGTGACGCGGCGCATGGCCCCGCCCCGCCCGCCGTGCCGGTATTGGTAGATGAAGACGCGCCGCCCGCTGGGCAGGACCTTGACCGCGAAGCCTGGAACCTCGCTGTCGAAGACCACGCGCTCCACCGCGCCCGGCTTCATCCTGGCGACGGCGCCGGTCTTGCCGTCCTTGGTCAATTTCTCGGCCATGTTGCCCTCGTGCATACTGGCGTGCATACCGGCTCGAAATCCGGTATTCCTACAGTATGCACGCAGCAACAGGCTCTAGCAAGCCCTGACGTGCGCCAACAGGAATATGCCTACAGTAATTGGCTTATTTCTGCTGGATTGCGGGACGGCAACAGACCGCGACATACTCTGTCATGACTTGTCACGTTGGCTTTTAATCAAGGGGTCGCGGGTTCGAGCCCCGCCGGGCTCACCATTGAAAGGACTGGATAACTTTCGAGTTGTGGCGGAGCGATGACACGCATTGGTATTTCCGCGCGGGACCTTGCCCCGTCAGCCGGAACGGCGCAAAGTAGTCTCCCGTTATCGCTTCATCGGATAGGCTGAAGACCCATGAAGCAGTTCACGATCAAGGCCGAATTCGACGCCGAGGCCCGAGTTTGGTGCGGCTCCAACGACGAGCTGCCGCTCACCACCGAGGCACCGACGCTCGACCAGCTTCTCGCCCGCGCCGCCGAGATCGGCCCCGAGATCGCCGTGATGAACGGACTCGCCAAGAGCGGCGAAGAGGTCACGTTTCACCTCATCGCGGATCGGGTCGCGGCCTACGCCGGCTGATGGCGGATTTCGACCGCGAGCTGGTCAGGCTTCTCGATGAGGCCGGTTGCCGCTTCATCCGCCCCGGCAAATGCCGCGGTGTCAGGCCGCCCCTCCGCGTTCCCCTAGTTCCTTCGCGGCTCGCGGCCGAGCGCGTAGAACTCGTCGTTGGGGCGCAGATCCATGGCGTTGGCGAGGCGGTTCGACATGGCGAAGAAGGATGCGATCGCGGCGATGTCCCAGGCATCCTCCTGCGAGAAGCCGTGCCCGGCGAGATCGGCATAATCGCCGTCGCCGACCTCGTGCGCCCTGAGCGCCACCTTGAGCGCGAAATCGAGCATCGCGCGCTGGCGCGGGGTGATGTCGGCCTTGCGGTAGTTGGCCGCGACCTGGTCGGCGATGAGCGGGTTCTTCGCCCGGATGCGCAGGATCGCGCCATGGGCGATGATGCAGTATTGGCAGGAATTGGCGCTGCTCGTCGCCACCACGATCATCTCGCGCTCGTCCTTGCCGAGCCCGCCCGGCTTGTCCATGAGCGCGTCGTGATAGGCGAAGAAGGCGCGGAACTCGTCGGGCCGGTGCGCCAGCGCGAGGAAGACATTGGGGACGAAGCCCGATTTCTCCTGCACCGTCTCGATGCGCTGGCGGATGTCGGCCGGCAGCTCGTCGAGGCGCGGCACGGGGAAGCGGCTGATCGCAGGGGGCATGGGCGCACTCCAGGGGACGCGCCCCATCATGCCACCGATGCGGCCCCGCGCGAGAGAGGTGTTGACGGGCCTCAGGCGCTCGGCGAGCGCAGGCGCGAGCGGATCTCGCGCAGGAGGAAGTTCTTGTAGCCGAGTTCGAAATTCTCCTGCGCCAGCTCCTCGTTCGTCCGCCGCTGCCACGTGACGATGCGGCACAGGAAGATCGCGACGGCGAGAAATGCGAGAAGATGGCCGGCCTCGCCGAAGCTTGGCAGCGCGAAGCCCGGCGGGGGCACGAAGAAATACCACAGGATGAGGACGCTTACCGTCGCCGCCATCGTGCCGGCGGCAAATCCGAACAGGAGGCACGCGAGCACGATGCTCGGCACGAAGGCCTGGAACTCCGCGTCGATGCGAAACTCGACCATGCCGAAGGCGGCAAGCGCGCCGAGCGCCACCAACAGGCCGGCGCCGACGAGGCCAATTCTCAGATCGGACGGAGGAAATCGCTTGAGCATGTCCGCTGCTTCCTTGGAGGCCGCCCATAGGCTACCGAGACGCGGGACGGGTACAATATCACCAGTCAACCAACCGCGGGATGCCGCCGCACGAAAATCAGCGAATGCGCCGGCGAGCGCTTCTTCTCGGCGCGCTCGACCGCGAAGCCGTAACGCTGGAACGCCAGCTCGATATTGTGCCGGTCGAACCATTGCAGATGTTCGGGCGGGGCCACGTCGATCCAGGCGGAAAGATCGCGCGGAACGGCCGGGTGGCCGCTGTCGGGCGTGGCGATGTAGACGCGGCTTCCGGGATGCGTCACGGCTTCGAGCGTGAGCATGAATTCCTCGACGCCCGGCAGATGCTCCATGAGGTCGGTCGAGAACACGAAATCGAAGGTGAGGCCGCGCCGGCGGAAGGAGGACAGGCTTTCGCAATAGAAGCGGCACATCGGAAAATGCGCCCGGGCATAGGCGATCCCGCCTTCGTTGATGTCGAGGCCGCTGGCCTCGGCGCCGAGCCGCGCCAAAGCCCGAACCATGAAGCCGCCGCCGCAGCCGATATCGAGCGCCGTGCGGCCGCGGACATAGCGCAGGAACCTGAAGCTTTTCACGAATGCGCGCCGCGCGCGCGAGCCGGCCTTGGGATACCAGGACGACGAGGCCGCCCGATAATTGTCGTTATAGAAGCGCCGGATCTCGTCCTCGCCGGGATAGGGCTCGACGAACAGGAAGCCGCAGCCTTCGCAGCGGAAGATGTCGTAGCCGTTCTTGCCGAACGCGAACCGCGCCTCGCGCGACCGGCAGAGCGGGCATAGGGCGAGCTGCTCGGGCCCTTCCATGACGGCGCCTCGCAGCCTCAATGCTGCGGCACGAACGGCAGCATGGCGAAAGCGGTCGGCGAGGCCTTGCCGGCGCGCAGCGTGTCCATGGCCCGGCTTCCGGGCGCGACCACCGCGGCAAGGGCAAGAGCGAGAACAAGGCGGCGCATGGCGGGTCCCTCCCCGGCCCGAGCTTGGCCCACGCGCCCGAACATTTCCACTAGGGGTCGGGACGGAACCCGGAGGCGGCGCGCCGTGTTGCCTCAGGGACTCTCGGGAGCGATCGCCCATGCGAACAGCCGTAATTCTTCTTGCCGGGCTCGGCGCGCTTGCCGCCTGCAACCCGGCCGAGCGCAATCAAGTGAGCGCCACGCCGCCGATGCCGCCGACCGTTTCCTACCGCGTCACCGGCACGGACATCTCGCAGGCCAATGCCAGCGCCGCGCTCTACTGCCAGCGTTACGGCGCCGGACCCGAATATCAGGGGCTGCAGACGACGCCCACCGGCAATGTCGCCACATATACCTGCAACGGGCCGCCGGTCGCGCAAAGCGGCAGCTCGATCGCGCCAGCACCTTATGCGCCGGTGCGCTGAGGCGTCTCCCGAGTTGGCGGTTTTGCGGCGGGCAAGCTGCGGCCCCATGCTAGGATCGGCGCCATCGCTCATCGGGAGGGGCGGTGGCGCAATCCCGTTCTCTGGTGCCGCTCGCGTCGGTCGCGCTCGCCTTTGGCCTGTACGGTTGGGCGGTCTTCGCGTTCGCCTTCCAACATGATGGCGTCATCGGTCCGCGCTACAATTTTCCGGGCACCGATTTCATGGTCTATTACGGCGCGGCGCGGGCTGCGCTCGAGGGCCATCTGGCGCTGCTGTTCGACGGCGACCGCTTCACCCAGTATCTGAACCTGCGCTTCGCGCCGCTGCTGAAGGGCGCGCTGCCGTTCCATCCGTGGGTCTATCCGCCGCATTTCCTGCTGTTGCTGCTGCCGTTCGCGCTGCTGCCGTTCGGGCTCGCCTGCTGCCTCTTTCTGGCGCTGAGCTTTTTGGCGCTCGTGGCGGCGCTCGGCACGATCTATCGCGGCAGCCGGCTCGCGCTCGCGGCGGCGGCGCTTGCGCTCGCGCCGGCGGCGTCGATCACAGCGGTGACGGGGCAAAACGGATTCTTGACCGCCGCGCTGCTGCTGGGCGGTGCGGCCCTTGCGGCGACGCGGCCCGTGCTCGCCGGCGTGCTGCTCGGCGCGCTGACCTACAAGCCGCAATTCTGGCTCATGATTCCGGTGGCGCTCGTCGCGGCGCGGCAATGGCGCGCGCTGGCGGCGACCGACGCCGCCGCGCTCGTCGCGGTGCTGGCAAGCGTTCTCGCTTTCGGCATCGCGCCGTGGCAGGCGTGGGCGCACGAAATCCTCGCGCCGGGCAATTCGTTCCGCGCCGAATGGCGGCAATGGAGCGTGCTGTTCGGCGACGACGTCTTCGCCTCGGCGGTGCTGCTCGGCGCATCGGACGCGGTGGCGAAGGCCGCGCAAGGTGCCGCGGCGCTCGTGGCCGCCGGCGCCGTCTTTTGGGCGTGGAGCGGCGCGCTGCGGCGGGAATTGCGGCTCGCCGTATTGCTTGCAGCATCCTGCCTCGCGGCGCCGCACCTCCAGGGCTACGACATGGCGCTGCTCGCCGCTGCATCCGCGCTCTTCCTGTTCGATGCGCTCGACAACGGCCTCCATAACGGCGACGCCGCACTCGCGCTCGCGCTCTGGCTGCTGCCGATCTTCAACCCGCCGCGCACGACGCCGACCGGCTTCGCGACGCCGCTCGTCGAGCTGCTCGTGATCGCGGTCATCCTGTTGCGCAACCGGACGCCGCTCCCGGTGCTTGCGCAGGACCGCGCATGAAGGAGCAGGTCGCGCGCGTCTGGGGGCCGCTCGCCGTCATTCTGGGCGGCGTCGGCGGAATTCTGGCATGGACCGGCGTCGCCACCGTTGTGATCCAACGCATCGGGCCGGTGCTGTTTCAGGACTGGATCGTGTTCTATTCCGCCGGAACGGCGATCCGCGAGGGCATGCCCGCGCTGCTTTATGACGGGAAGCAGCTCACCGCCTTCGAGGCCGCTCTGCTCGGTCCCTGGTTCACCGGCCCCGTCACGTTGCACCCGTTCCTCTATCCGCCGCCCTTCCTGCTTCTCCTAGCACCGCTCAGCCTGTTGTCGTTTCCGGTTTCGTACGTTGGCTTCGGCGTGGCGACCGGCATCGCCGCGACCGCGGTCCTCGCGCGCCGCGAGGGCGGAGGCGGCTTCGATTGGCCGCGCGGATTCATGGGCCTGTGCTTCCTTCCGGCCTGCACCAACGCGCTCACCGGGCAGAACGGGTTTCTGAGCGCGGCGCTGACGATCGGCGGATTTCGCCTGCTCGAGCGGCGGCCGATATGGGCCGGCGCGGTGCTCGGCTGCATGAGCTACAAGCCGCAGCTTTTTCTGCTCGTGCCGGTGGCGCTGGTGGCGGCGCGCGCGTGGAAGGCGCTTGCCGCGTGCATCGCCGCGACCGCCGTGCTCGCTCTTGCGAGCGCGCTGCTGTTCGGGCCGCAGACGTGGCTGCTGTGGCTCAAGGCGAGCGTCGAGGCGCGCGATCCCTCCTATGGCGAATGGTTCCGCGAGACGTTTTTGGGCGGCTATGGCTTCTATGTCGTGGCGGCGCGCTTCGGTGCACCGGACCTGGTGGCGAAGGCGCTGCAAGGCGCTGCGATCTGCATCGGCGCGGGCGCCGCCTGGTGGGCCTATGCGCGGCCGGGGCGCGCGGAGGCGAAGCTCGCGGTGCTGCTCTCTTCCGTCATGGTCGCAGCGCCCCATCTCGAGGCATATGACATGGTGCTGCTGGCGTCGGCCGCCGTGCTCATATTCACGCTCGCCGAGGGAAAGATCGGCTTCGCCGAGTTCGCGCTCCTGGTCAGCGTCTGGGTGCTGCCGGCGCTCAGGCCGTCAATGACGGTTGCGGGCTGTCTTGTGCCGGTGGTGCTGTTCGGCTGCCTTGGCATGGCAATGCGCACGCTCGCGCCGCCGCCGCAGCCGGCCGCGCTCTACGCGCGGCAAAGGTGACAGAGCACGCCGTCGGTCCCGCCGTTGCCCATGCCGAGCGGCAATAAAAACAGGCGGTAGCGCGCGCTCGTGCCCTCGAGCGGGAAGCTCTGCACCTCTTCGAGCTTGGCCGCGCGGCGCACGGCCTGGCGTGCGCGCGACAGGATCCAGTCGGTCACCATCGGCGTGTATTCGATCGCGCCGTCGGTGGCGCCGAGCCGCGAGATGCGCGGCATCGCCGCATCGCGATCGAACATGACGATGAGGCTGTCGGGCCAGGCATTGCCGACAAGACTGCGGTCCAGTTCGGCGAGCGGCGGGACGGCGCGGCCGCGGCGCAGCCGCTCCCAATAGACGACGATCTCCTCGGCCCGCGGGGGCGGTTCGTTGGCGGGCATGGGCGCGGGACGCGGCGGCGGCGCGACGGGTGCCGCCGCCGGCGCGACGATGCGGCCGGTGATGTCGCCATCCTTGCCGTTCTGCGGCGCGCCCTTCGAGGGGCGCAGCGTGAAGCCGGCGAGCGAGGCCGACGGGCGCGCGGATCCAGTCATGGCGCCTGGAGCGGCGACACGTCCGGATCGCCGAAGCTTGCGCGCTCGAGACAGGCGCACCGCTCGTCGAGCGCGTTCGCGACGATGCGCTCGAGATAATGATCGAGCGCCGCAAGCAGCAGCGCCTGCGCGCTCTTGTGCATGTGCGCGGCGGCAAGCCGCAGGCGGCGATGGCGCGGCTCGTCGAGGCGCAGCGCGACGCGGACGCGGCCGTCAGCGGGCCGCCCGCGGCGCAGCTTGCGCGTCGGCGCGCAGCTTGGCGCAGCCGCGCCCTTGACGACGAGCAGCGTATCGCTGAGCGAGGCGAAATCCGGCGGGCTCATGCCACACCTTGCGCGGGCAGAGCGGGCCGCGCCATGGCTGGCGGCAGCATCGTGCGATAGTCGTGCGACAGACGGCGGCCGAGATATTCCCAGAGCTGCATGATCTCGCCGCTCGAGCGCTCGTCGCCGGTGACCTCCATGACGGTGCGGCCGTCGATCATGCTGGCGGCAAAGCCGGTGCGGTGATGCACGACGACCGGCGCGAGCGTGCCGTGCTGCGACAGCGCCATCGCCGCTTCGGCGGTGATGCGCGCGCGCGGCGTGGCGCCGTTCAGCACGAAGACCAGCGGCTTGCCCAAGCGCTGCGCAATCTCGACCGTGGCGCCGACGGCGCGCAGATCGTGCGGGCTCGGCCGCGCCGGGATGAGCACGAGATCGACAAGGCGGATGACCTCGACGATGGTCGCCTCGATCGCGGGCGGCGTGTCGATGATCAGCAGCTTGATCCCGAGACCGCGCATGCGCTCGATGTCGGCGGCAAGCCGCGCCGTGCCGGTGCGCGCGAAGAGCGGCGTCTCGGCCTGGCGCGCGTTCCACCATTCCGAAAGGCTGCCCTGTGGGTCGGTGTCGACAAGCGCAACCGGCCCTGCCTGCGCTCGATCGGCAGCGACGGCGAGATGACCGGCGAGCGTGGTCTTGCCCGACCCGCCCTTCTGCGATGCGACGGCGATGATATCCATTGAACTCTCCGCGTCACCCCTCGACCGATTCCTATACTCGAAAGTCGCTTCTCGCCTATGAATATCGGATCGAATTTTGCGCAAACTCCCGTCTTTCCGGGCGAAGGATTGCGCGTTTTGTTCGTCCGGGGATGGCGCCACTGGCGGCGCCATAGCATTTACCGAGTGAACGGCCCGCACGGGCCGACCCGAAGGATGAAAGGATCTCAGGCGATGCGCAGTCTCGCGCGGGCGCTGCTCGCGGCCTCGATACTCGTCCCCACGCTCGGCACTTCCGCCGCGCTCGCGCAGCGCCACGACGAGCGCCGCTGGGACGGCGACATCCACCGCTTCCGCGATCACGACTTCGACCGCTGGCGCGGCGGCGGCTGGTTCCACGGCGCGCACGAGGGGCGCGACGGCTGGTGGTGGGTCGTGGGGCCGGATTTCTATTCCTATCCGGCGCCGGTCTATCCCTATCCCGACCCCTATCTGCCGCCGGCCGTGGCGGCCGCCCCGCCGGCCGCTGCGACCTGGTATTTCTGCGCCAATCCGCAGGGTTATTACGCCTACGTGGCGCAGTGCGCGGTGCCCTGGCAGCCCGTGCCGGCCCGTTGAGGCCAAGTATCAGGAAAAAGCGGGATTAACTATATTTGTCCCGCTTTTAACAATATTTGGCGATTGCAGGGGGAACGCGGCTTTTCTATCATCGAGCAAGAAAATCTTGGGAAACGGCTCGGTGATGCGGTCTTCGTTCGGGCTTGTCGCCCGCCCCGGTTGGGAGCGCCAGGATATGGCGGGTACGGTGTCCGGCGTGATGGGCAGAAGGCGCTGGCGCATTCTCCAGGCGGCGCAGCCGAAGAGCGCGGTCGCAGAGCCGGTCCCGCGCTGGATCAGGACGCCGGAACAGTTCGCCGACTGGCTCGCGGTGCGGCTCGATCCGCGCGCGCTGCGCGCCTATTTCCTCGACCTCGAAGAGATCGCGCGCCAAGCCTGCGATCTGGAACTGCTGCGCTTTGCCAGGACATATCTTGGCCGCACGCCCAAGTGGCGCCGGGGATAGCCCCGCCTGCTGCTTGGAGGAAAGGGTGCAGGCGGGGCTGACCCAGGGGTCTGTCGCCCGCCAAGGGGGTCGAGCGGGCTAACGGGCGGTCGAACCGCCTCTCAGAATTAGGCGGCAACCCGGCGACCGGGCCAAGTTAAATCGGGTTCATAATGCGGGCTGCTCAGCCCTTGGCGGCGCGGGCCGGCTTCGCCCCGCGCAGCGCCTCGAAACGCCGCATCAGGTGCGCCGCGACGCGCGGGCTCACGAACGGCGTCACGTCGCCGCCGAGCTGGCCGATTTCCTTGACGAAGCGCGAGGAGATGAACTGGAAGCGGTCCGACGCCATGAGAAACACGGTCTCGACCGTCGAGTTGAGCCGGTTGTTCATGCCGGCCATCTGGAACTCGTACTCGAAGTCCGAGACGGCGCGCAGGCCGCGGATGATGACGGTCGCGTTGACGGAGGCGACGAAGTGCATGAGCAGGGTGTCGAAGGCGCGCACCTCGATGCGGTTGCGGGTCTCCTCGTCGGCCAGGTTGGCGATCTCCTCGCGCACGATTGCGACGCGCTCGTCGGTCGGGAAGAGCGGGCCCTTGGCGTCGTTGCGCGCGATGCCGATCACCAGGCGATCGACGATCTTGGTCGCGCGCAGGATGATGTCGGCATGGCCGTTGGTGATCGGGTCGAAGGTGCCCGGATATACCCCGATGTGCGGGATGCTCATGCCTCTGTCCCTTCGGAAGTTCCATCGACGACGCTCTCGCCGGCCTCGGGGAAGCGCGCCGCCGACACCACGCGTTCGCCCTCGTCAACCCGGATGACGACCACACCGCCGGTACGTCGGCGTCGGATGCTGATACCCTTCACCGGCACACGAATGACCACACCGCCAATCGTCACAACCATGATCTGATCGCTCTCCGTGACCGGAAACAGCGCGACGATACGGCCATGCCGCAGCGGCATGTTGATTTGTCCCTGCCCGCCGCGGCCCTTGATCGGATAATCATATGCCGAGGTCACCCGGCCATAGCCGCGCTCCGTGATCGTCAGGACGAACTCCTCGCGCGCGGCCAGTTCCGCATATTGTTCATCGGAGAGCGTAGCGAGAGCGCCTTGCTCCTGATCCTCGCCGTCGCCATTCTCTGGCTCGCCAGCACTTGCTTCGTCCGGATCTTCGGCATCCAAGCCGTTGCCGTTGCGGCGCCGCTCGCTCGACATTCGTAGATAAGTATTGAGCACTTCGAGTGGCGTGTCGTCGTGGCGAAGGACCGAGAGCGACACGACGGCGTCCCCGTCCGCGACGAGCTTGATGCCGCGCACGCCCACGGACGTGCGGCTCGAGAAGACACGCAGCTTCTCCGGATGGACGGCAAACCGTATGCAGCGGCCGCCGCGCGTCGCAAGAAGCACGTCGTCGTTTTCGGTGCAGATCGCTACGGCGATGAGCCGGTCGTCGGCATCCTCGCCCTCGAACTTCATGGCGATCTTGCCGGTCGCGTGGATGCTCGAGAAATCCGAGAGCGCGTTGCGCCGCACATAGCCGTTGGCGGTGGCGAAGACGACGTAGCGTCCACTCAAATCTGTTTCGTCCTCGGCGAGCGGCATGACGGTCGAGATCGTCTCGCCGGGCGCGAGGTTGGGCAAAAGGTTCACCATTGCCTTGCCGCGCGAGTGCGGCGTGCCGATCGGCAACCGGTACGCTTTGAGCCGATAGACGCGGCCCGACGAGGTGAAGAACAGCACCGGCGCGTGGGTCGAGGCGACGAACACCTGGCTCACCACGTCTTCGGCGCGCATGGTGGCGCCGGTGCGGCCGCGGCCGCCGCGGCGCTGCGCGCGATATGTCGAGAGCGGCACCCGCTTGATGTAGCCGGCGTGAGTCACGGTGACGACCATGTCCTCGCGCTGGATGAGCGCCTCGATGTCGGCCTCGAATTCGAGATCCTCGATCGCGGTCTTGCGCGGGGTCGCGAACTGCGCCTTCACCTCGGCCAGCTCGCCGCGCACCACGTCCAGAAGCTTCGGGCGCGAGCGCAGGATCTCGAGGTGGCGGAGAATTTCCTTCGCCACCTCGCCAAGCTCCTCGGCGATCTTGTCGCGCTCGAGCCCGGTGAGGCGCTGGAGGCGCAGCTCGAGGATCGCCTTCGCCTGCTCCTCGGAGAGGCGATATGACGCGATGCTGTCGGGCGCGCGCTCCTCGACGAGCGCGATGAGCGGCGCCACGCTCGCTGCCGGCCAGTCGCGGCCGATCAATTCGGCGCGCGCCGTGGCGGGATCGGATGCGGCGCGAATCAAAGCGATCACCGCATCGATATTGGCGACGGCGATGGCCAATCCGACGAGCGTGTGCGCCCGCTCGCGCGCCTTGTTCAAAAGGAAGACGGTGCGGCGCGTCACCACCTCCTCGCGGAAGGCGAGGAAGGCGGCGAGCACGTCCTTCAAGGTCAGGAGCACGGGCCGGCCGCCGTTCAAGGCCAGCATGTTGACGCCGAAACTCGTCTGCAGCGGCGTGAAGCGGTAGAGCTGGTTCAGTACGACGTCTGCCATGGCGTCGCGCTTCAGCTCGACGACGACGCGCACGCCGTCGCGATCGCTCTCGTCGCGCAGGTCGGAAATGCCCTCGACCAGCTTTTCGCGCACCACCTCGGCGATGCGCTCGACCATGCGCGCCTTGTTGACCTGGTACGGCACCTCGGTGATGACGATCGCCTCGCGGTCGCGCGCCATCTCCTCGATCGTCGCAGTACCGCGCACCATGATCGAGCCGCGGCCGAGCCGATAGGCCGCGTGAATGCCGGCGCGGCCCAAAATCACGCCGCCCGTTGGGAAATCCGGGCCCGGCACGAATTCCATCAGCTCTTCGATCGAGAGCGCCGGGTTGTCGATGAGCGCCATCGCGGCGTCGATCACTTCGCCGAGATTGTGCGTCGGGATGTTGGTCGCCATGCCGACGGCGATGCCTTGCGCGCCGTTGACCAGAAGATTGGGGAAGCGCGCCGGCAGCACGATCGGCTCGCGCCGGCTGCCGTCGTAGTTCGGCTGGAAATCGACCGTGTCCTTGTCGTAGTCATCGAGCAGAGCATCGGCGGCGTGCGACAGGCGCGCCTCGGTGTAGCGCATCGCCGCCGCCGGATCGCCGTCCATCGAGCCGTAATTGCCCTGCCCGGCAATGAGCGGCACGCGCATGGCGAAGTCCTGCGCCATGCGCACCATCGAATCATAGATCGCGGCGTCGCCGTGCGGATGGTAGTTGCCCATCACTTCGCCGACGATGCGCGCCGATTTGCGGAAGGCGCGGTTCCAATCGTAGCCCGCGTCCTTCATGGCGTAGAGGATGCGGCGATGCACCGGCTTCAACCCGTCGCGCACATCCGGCAGCGCGCGCGCGACAATGACGCTCATCGCGTAATCGAGGTAGGAGCGCTTCATCTCCTCTTCGATCGCGACGGGCGTTATGTCCAACGGCGGCGGTGCGGCGGGCGGGCTTGCCAAAGGGGGGTCCGGAACAGCGGTTTATGCAAGAGAAACGCCGGCCAAAACGCCAGCGTCGAGACGCAGAAAAGTCTAGCCGATTTCGCCCCTCCGAACAACGCCGCGCACGCCAAATCCGGGATCGCAGCGATTCGGACAGGAGCCAAATAGATCAATTTATTATATGTAGTTTCTCATCTGATTTATCAAGACTTGGAACGGCGCCGCGCACAGTCGCCCTTCGGCGCTGCAAAAACGCGCCCAAATTGGCTTCGTTCGGTAATTTCACATCGTGCCGGCGAATTGGCTTCGTTCGGTAATTTCTCCGCCGCCGCGCAAATTGGGTTCGTTCGGTAATTTTTGCGGAAGTCCCCGATCAGAACGGAATCTCGTCGTCGAGATCGGGACTGGGCGGGCGCGCGCCGCGGGCCGGGCCGCCGCCCGAGGGGCCGGACGCGGCAGGGCCGTCGTCGGGCTCGCTGCCCCCGCCCCCGCCCTCGCCGCCGCCGCCGCCACGGCCATCGAGCATGGTGAGCTCGCCCCGGAAATTCTGCAGCACGATTTCGGTCGTGTAGCGCTCCTGCCCGGAATTGTCGGTCCATTTGCGCGTCTGCAGCGCGCCTTCGATATAGAGCTTCGAGCCCTTCTTCACGTATTTCTCGATCACCTCGACGAGGCGCTCGTTGAATACGACGACGCGGTGCCACTCGGTGCGCTCCTTGCGCTCGCCGGTGGCGCGGTCGCGCCAGTTCTCCGACGTCGCCAGCGAGAAATTGGCGATGCGCTGCCCGCTCGTGGTCGAGCGGATCTCCGGGTCGCGGCCGAGATTGCCGACGAGGATCACCTTGTTGACGCTTCCGGCCATGGTCCCTGATCCTTCCTTGCTCGCATCCGCGATCCTAACGCGCGGACCCGCACCCCGGCACTCTAGAACATAGAGAGAACAATCGCAATCGTTGCCCGGACGCGCCCGATCGGTATTCTTGGGCAAAATAAATTTTCGGAGGGAACGATGGCACGGACGGTCGAGCAAGGCACGATGCGCAAGATCTACCTGCGCGTGCTGCCGCTGGCGCTGCTGACCTATTTTCTCTGCTATCTCGACCGCATCAACGTGGGCTTCGCCGCGCTTACGATGAACAAGGAACTGGGCCTCGATGCGGCAATCTTTGGCATGGCCGCGGGCGCGTTCTTCTGGGGCTATGTGCTGTTCGAGGTGCCGAGCAACATCGTGCTCGAGAAAGTCGGCGCGCGGCTGTGGATCGCACGCATCATGGTGACGTGGGGGATCTGTTCGGGCGCGACCGCCTTTGCCGTCGGACCGTGGAGCTTCATGACCATCCGCTTCCTCCTCGGCGTCGCCGAGGCGGGGCTCTATCCCGGCATCGTGCTGTTCCTGACCTACTGGTTCCCGGAAAAGCACCGCGCGCGCGTCATGGCGGGCTTCACGCTGGCGCTGCCGATCGCGGTCGCGGCCGGCGCGCCGATGTCCACGGGCCTGATGGAGCTGAACGGCGTGTTCGGCCTCGCCGGGTGGAAATGGATGTATCTCGCCGAGGCGGTGCCGACCATTCTCGTCGGCCTCGTCGTGCTGCTGTGCCTCACCGACCGGCCGGCGCAGGCGCGCTGGCTCAGCACCGACGAGCGCACCTGGCTCTGCGCGCAGCTCGATGGCGAGCGCGACGCGATCGAGGCGCACGGCAAGTTCAGCATCACGCGCTCGTTCTTCGACCCCAAGGTGCTGCTGCTGGCGCTCAACTATTTCGGCATCGTCACGGCGAGCCTGGGGCTGCTCCTGTTCCTGCCGCAGATGGTGAAGCAGTTGGGCTTCTCCAACATGCAGGTCGGCTGGATCACCATGGTCCCCTACACGCTCGGCGCGATCAGCATGGCGGTCTGGGGATGGCTCTCGGACCGCATGGGCGAGCGGCGCTGGAACCTGTTCTGGTCGTGCACGCTCGCCTGCGCCGGATTGATCGTCGCCGGGCTCACGATCGGGACCTACTGGGCGCTTGTCGGCATGTGCATCTGCACCATCGGGCTTTACGGCACCAAGGGTCCGTTCTGGTCGATGCCGTCGATGTTCCTGACCGGCACGGCGGCCGCCTCGGGCATCGCCTGGATCAACTCGATCGGCAACCTGGGCGGCTTCTTCGGGCCGAGCATCGTCGGCTGGGCGCGCAACGTGACGGGCAGCTTCGCCGGCGGGCTCTATTGCCTTGCGGCATTCGCCGCGGTGTCGGCGATCGTGTCGGCGTTCTGGCTCGACATCCCGCGCCGCGCCGCCGCCCCATCCGCCGCCGCCGCACCGGCGGAGTAGAAAAACCGCCGTCACGCCGGGCCTTGTGCGGACAAGCCCGGCCGGGACGACGCGGCACGCTAGTCCTTGGCGCGGACCACGTTGAAGGTGCGGACGGGGCGCTGCAGGCCCTTGAACGTCAGCTCGCCGATCTCCTCGCCGTGGGCGATGTCCTCGACCGCGAGCATGACGCGCGGCGCGACCAGGATCTGGCCGCCCTTCGCCTCGGAGCACAGCCGCGCCGCGAGGTTGGTGACGGTGCCGATGGCGCCATAATCCCAGCGCCCCTCGAAGCCGATCGCGCCGATCGTCGCATAGCCCTGCGCGATGCCGATGCCGAGCGCGAGATCGAAGCCGAGCTTGCGCCAAAGGGCGCTGAGTTCGATCACGCGGTCGCGCATCTCGAGCGCCATGCGCACGGCGCGCTCGGCCGGATTGGGCAGGGGCACCGGGTCGTTGAAGAAGATCATCAGGCCGTCGCCGGTGAAGCGTTCGAGCGTGCCCTCGTGCGCGAGGATGAGCTCGCCCATCGCCGCGTGATAATCGCGCAGGATGCGCATCACCTCCTCGGGCTCGGCGGTCTCGGCAAAGGCGGTGAAGCCGCGCAGATCGAGGAACGCGACGGTGATCTCGCGCCGGTGCGTCGCGAGCGGATCGTCGGCGCCGCCGGTGACGATCATCTCGGCGAGCTGCGGCGAGAAGAAGCGCTTCAAGCGCCCGAGCCGGTCGAGCTGCGCCACCTGCTCCTCGACGCGCCGCTCGAGGGTGCGGTTCCACTCGGCCAGCTCGCGCGCGTGGCGCACCTCCTGGTCGCGGAGCCGCTTCTTCTCGAGGCAGGCGCCGATGCGCGCATTGAGCAGTACGGGGTTGAACGGCTTCGGCAGATAATCCTCGGCGCCGAGCTCGATGCAGCGGATGACGCTGTCGAGCTCGTCGAGCGCCGAGATCATCAGCACCGGGATCGCGCGCAGCGCCTCGTCCGCCTTGATGCGCTTCAGCGTCTCGTAGCCGTCCATCACCGGCATCATCACGTCGAGCAGGACGAGGTCGATGGCGCGCTCGTGCAGCATCTCGAGCGCGCGGCTGCCATCCTCGGCGCTCGCGACCGCATAGCCCTCGCGCGCAAGCCGCCGCGACAGCACCTCGCGATTGCCCTCGTTGTCGTCGACGACGAGGATGGTGCCGTGTCCGGCCGGCGCGGCCGCGGCCGGCGCCGCTTCGGGCGCCGCCTCGCCGGGGGGCGCGTCGGCGAGGATGAGTCCGGCCAAACGGTGCGCGGCGAGCCAGATGCGCTCGACGGCGTCGCCGTCGGTCGATGCGCCGGCGCGCTCCTTCAGCGCGTCGCACGACGCCATGACGCGGCGCAGCGGTCCGCCAAGCTCCGCCTCCATCCGCGCGCGGTCGATCGTGCCCTCCTGCGCCGTCCGGGCGAGATAGGCGTTGAGAAGGCCGAGGAACTGCCGCCCCTCGTCGAGCACCGGGCGCAGCTCGGCAACGCGCGCGGCCGACCCCGCATCTTGGGCTTCCTCGATCAGCATCTCGCTGAAGCCGATGATGTGATTGAGGGGGGTGCGCAGCTCGTGCCGGAGATGCGAAAGGGCGTCGCTCGTGGTGCTCATGCCTTGGGCCATTGAACCGCCGCCGCCCGACAAGTCAAGCGTCGGCGCTTGTTGCGGGCGCGAGGAATGCCATAATACCGGGAATGGCGTACTTCTCGATCCGCAGCCGTCTCATCTTCCTCGCCGTGGTGTTGCTGGCGATCCTGACGGTTTCGTCCACCCTGCTAACGCGCGAATTGGCGCGCGATTCGCAGGCGCTTGCCGACGAGGCGCAGCTCGTCTCGGTGGTGCGCAGCGCGAACGAGGCGAGCAAGCATTTCGGCGACCTGAAATACTGGCTGACCGACCTGGCGCGGACGCTGCTCGCCACCTCGCAGCAAAACGCCGACGCCGCCAAGGCTGAGCTCGACGCCGATCTGAAGGCGGTGGCGCCGGTCGATGCCGCGGGCGTGGCAGCCATCCAGCACGAAGTCGATGCCATGACCGAGCTCGCGCGCAAGGCGGCGGAGGCCTATTCGAGCGACGACAGCGAGGGCGGCAACGCGCTCATGGCGCAGGCGCAGGCGCATATCCTCACGGTCGATGGCGAGATCGAGCAGATCGTCGACCGGCTCGAGCAGCAGGCGCTGGCGCGGCGCGACGCGACGCAGCGCGCGGCCTCGCGCGCGGTCGATCTGTCGGTGACGGGCGGCGTCATCGCGCTCGCACTGGCGCTGTTCCTGACCGCGCTCATCGTGCGCTCGATCAACGGCCCGTTGCGCCGGCTCGAGCGCAGCATGACCGCCATCACCCGCGGCAAGCTCGACGTGCCGATCCCGCCGGCCGGCCGCGACGAGCTCGGCGCGATGACGAACGCCCTGACCATGCTGCGCGAGAGCCTGATCGAGCGCCAGCGGCTCGAAGGGGAGCGCCAGCGCGCCGAGGCCGAGGCGGGCCGCGCCCAGACCCAGCTGCGCGAGGCGATCGAGGCGATTTCCGAGGGTTTCGCGCTCTACGACGCCGACGACCGCCTCGTCGTCAGCAACGGCCGCTATCGCGAGATTTTCGGGGCGTTTGGGGTCGAGGCGGCGCCGGGCGTGAAGTTCGAGGCGCTGGCGCGCGGCGTGGCGCAGGTCGGGCTGCCCGACGGCGTCAATCGCGAGACGTGGCTCGCCGAGCGGCTCGAACGTCACCGCCGCCCTACCGGCGCCTACGAGAATCGCGCCGGGAACGGGCGCTGGCTCACCATCAGCGAGCGGCCGACCGCGGAGGGCGGCATCGTCGGCGTGCTCACCGACATCACCGAGCTCAAGGAGCGCGAGCGCCAGCTCGGCGAGCTGGTGGACCGGCTCGCCGAGGCGCGCGACGAGGCGATGCAGGCGACGCTCGCTAAGAGCCGCTTCCTCGCCACGATGAGCCACGAATTGCGCACGCCCTTGAACGCCGTCATCGGCATCACCGAGATGCTGATCGAGGAGGCCGAGGAAGCGGGCGAGGATGCCACGCTCGAGCCGTTGGGCCGCATCAGCCGCGCCGGCAAGCACCTGTTGGAGCTCATCAACGACGTGCTCGACCTGTCGAAGATCGAGGCCGGCAAGCTCGAGCTGAATTTCGAGGACGTCGATCTCGTGACGCTCGTCGCCGACGTCGTGGGCGCGGCCGAGCCGCTCGCCGCGCGCAACGCCAACCGGCTTGTCGTCGAGCGCCCGGGCGATCTCGGCCACATGCGCTGCGACCCGACGCGGCTCCGGCAGATCATGCTCAATCTCCTGAGCAACGCCTGCAAGTTCACCGACAAGGGCACCATATCCCTGACGCTCGCGCGCCGGATCGAGGACGGGCAGGACTGGCTCCATTTCAGCATCGCCGATACCGGCATCGGCATGACGCCGGAACAGGTCGCAAAACTGTTCCAGGAATTCATGCAGGCCGACAGCTCGACGACGCGCAAATACGGCGGCACCGGCCTTGGCCTCGCCATCACGGACCGGCTGTGCCGCATGCTGGGCGGCGCGGTCACGGTCGAAAGCACGCCCGGCGTGGGCACGGTCTTTTCCGTGCGCCTGCCCTCCCAGGTGGACGCGCCGGCTTCCGCCGAGCCGGCCGCCGCGGCCCCGGCGCGCGACCGCCCCGCGGCGCGGCCGGGGCGCACCAACCGCGTCCTGGTGATCGACGACGACCAGACCGTGCGCGACCTGATGCGGCGCGTCTTGAGCCGCGAGGGGTTCGACGTCGTCACCGCGGCCGACGGTGCCGAGGGGCTGGCGCTGGCGCGCGAACTGCGGCCTTCCGTCATCACGCTCGACGTTCTGATGCACGAATTGGACGGCTGGGGCGTTCTTGAGGAAATCAGGAACGATCCGGTGCTGTTCGACACCCCGGTCATCATGCTGAGCATCCTCGACGAGAAGCAGAAGGGCTTTGCCTTGGGCGCATCCGCCTATCTGACGAAGCCCGTGGACCGCGCCCGGCTCGCGCAAGCGCTCGAGCCGTTCAAGGCCAAGGGCACGACGCCCCGCGCCCTCATCGTCGAGGACGAGGAGGCGACGCGCGAGCTGATGCGCCGGCTGCTGCTCGGCGAAGGCTGGGCGGTCGCCACCGCCGGCAACGGCCGCGAGGCGCTCGAGCGCCTGAAAGGCGAGCGGCCGAACCTCATCCTGCTCGACCTTTTGATGCCGGAGATGGACGGGTTCGAGCTCTTGGGCAAGCTGCGCGAGGTGCCGGAGCTGGCCGCCATCCCGGTCATCATCGTCACCGCCGCCGACCTTTCCGCCGAGGACCGCCGCCGGCTCCAGGGCGGCGTCGAGCATGTGCTGCAAAAGGCCGCCTACGGCCAGGACGAGCTTCTGGCCGAGATTCGCGGCATCATCGGGCGATACGCCGTCGCCGCAGAACGCGTGACCGGTGCATGAGATGACCAAGATTCTCTATATCGAGGACAACGAGGACAACCTCTACATGCTGTCGAACCGCTTGAAGCGGCGCGGCTACGAGGTGATCTCGGCGCCCGACGGCGAGCGCGGCATCGCCATGGCGCAGAGCGAAAGGCCGGCGCTCATCCTGATGGATCTGAGCCTGCCGGTGATGGACGGCTGGGAGGCGACGCGGCGCCTCAAGGCGGAAAGCGGGACGCGGGCAATACCCGTGATCGCGCTCTCCGCCCATTCGATGTCGGGCGACCGCGAGAAGGCGCTCGCCGCCGGCTGCGACGAGTACGACACCAAGCCCGTGGAGCTGCCGCGCCTCTTGGAAAAGATCGCCGCCCTCCTCGCCCGCGCCGCGCCGTGACGCTATAGTGAACTGATGCAGTACATCCGCGTGCGCGGTGCGCGCGAGCACAATCTCAAGAACATCGACGTCGACATGCCGCGCGACAGCCTCGTGGTGATGACGGGGCTTTCGGGCTCGGGCAAATCGTCCTTGGCCTTCGACACGATCTATGCCGAGGGCCAGCGCCGCTATGTCGAAAGCCTGTCGGCCTATGCGCGCCAGTTCCTCGAGCTGATGCAGAAGCCCGACGTTGATCTGATCGAGGGCTTGTCGCCCGCCATCTCGATCGAGCAGAAGACCACCTCGCGCAATCCGCGCTCGACCGTCGGCACGGTCACCGAGATCCACGACTATCTGCGGCTCCTCTATGCCCGGATCGGCGTGCCCTATTCGCCGGCGACCGGCCTGCCGATCGAAAGCCAGACCGTGTCGCAGATGGTGGACCGCGTCATGGCGCTGAAGGAGGGCACGCGGCTTTTGCTGCTCGCGCCCATCGTGCGCGGGCGCAAGGGCGAATACAAAAAGGACCTCGCCGACCTCCAGAAACGCGGGTTCCAGCGCGTCAAGATCGACGGCAAGGCCTACGAGATCGACGCCGCGCCTGCGCTCGACAAGAAGCTGAAGCACGACATCGAGGTCGTGGTGGACCGCATCGTCGTGCGCGAGGGGCTCGGCAACCGGGTCGCCGAGTTGCTCGAGACAGCGCTCGAGTTGGCCGACGGCATTGCGATTGCCGAGCACGCCGACGGCGGCGAGCGCACCGTCTTTTCGGCAAAGTTCGCCTGCCCGGTCTCGGGCTTCACCATTTCCGAGATCGAGCCGCGGCTCTTCTCGTTCAACAACCCGCATGGCGCCTGCCCGGCCTGCGACGGGCTCGGCACGAAGCTGTTCTTCGATCCCGAACTCGTGGTGCCGGACGAGCGCCTCAGCTTGCGCGAGGGCGCGATCGCGCCGTGGGCCAATTCGAGCTCGCAATGGTATGCGCAAACGCTCGACAGCCTCGCCAAGCATTACAAGATCAGCGTCAACACGCCGTGGAAGGACCTGAAGGAAAGCGTCCGGAAGGCCATCCTCTATGGTTCGGACGGCGAGGCGGTCGCCATGCGCTATGACGACGGCGTCAAGGCCTACACGACGACGCGGCCGTTCGAGGGCGTCATTCCCAACATGGAGCGGCGCTGGCGCGAGACCGACAGCGCTTGGCTCAAGGAGGAACTGGGCCGCTATCAGAGCGAGGCGCCGTGCGAGACCTGCAAGGGGCGGCGTTTGAAGCCCGAGGCGCTCGCCGTCAAGATCGACCGGCTCGACATCAGCCAGGTCTCGGATTTATCGATCCTCGAAGCGTGCGACTGGTTCGGCGCGCTCGAAAAGAAGCTCACGCAAAAGCAGCGCGACATCGCCCAGCGCATCCTCAAGGAGATCAACGAGCGATTGGGATTCCTGCGCAATGTCGGGCTCGAATACCTCACCTTGTCGCGCGCGTCGGGCACGCTCTCGGGCGGCGAGAGCCAGCGCATCCGGCTGGCCTCCCAGATCGGCTCGGGCCTCACCGGCGTGCTCTATGTGCTCGACGAGCCGTCGATCGGCCTCCATCAGCGCGACAACGACCGGCTGCTCGCGACGCTGAAGCGGCTCCGCGATCTCGGCAACACCGTGATCGTCGTCGAGCATGACGAGGAGGCGATCCGCAGCGCCGATTACGTCGTCGATATGGGGCTTGCCGCCGGCATTCACGGCGGCCGCGTCGTGGCCGTGGGCACGCCCGCCGACATCATGCGCTCGGCCGAGAGCATCACCGGGCAATACCTCACTGGCCGGCGCCGCATCGAGGTGCCGCGCACCAGGCGCGCCGGGCGGCTCAACCAGGCGCTGAAAGTGGTCGGCGCGCGCGCCAACAATCTGCAGAAGATCGACGCGTCGTTCCCGATCGGCACCTTCACCTGCGTCACCGGCGTTTCCGGCGGCGGCAAATCGACGCTCGTCATCGACACGCTTTACAAGGCGCTGGCGCGGCGCCTCATGGGCGCGCACGAGCATCCGGGCGCGCACGACCGCATCGAAGGCGCCGAGCACCTCGACAAGATCGTCGATATCGACCAGTCGCCGATCGGGCGCACGCCGCGCTCCAATCCCGCGACATACACCGGCGCCTTCACGCCGATCCGCGACTGGTTCGCGGGATTGCCCGAGGCGAAGGCGCGGGGATATGGGCCGGGGCGGTTCTCGTTCAACGTCAAGGGCGGACGCTGCGAGGCGTGCCAGGGCGACGGCGTCATCAAGATCGAGATGCACTTCCTGCCCGACGTTTATGTCCAGTGCGACGTGTGCAAGGGCAAGCGCTACAACCGCGAGACGCTCGAGGTCACGTTCAAGGGCAAAAGCATCGCCGACGTGCTCGACACGACGGTCGAGGAAGGCGCCGAATTCTTCCGCGCCGTGCCGGCGATCCGCGACAAGCTCGTGACGTTGGAGCGCGTGGGGCTTGGCTACATCCATATCGGCCAGCCGGCGACCACGCTCTCGGGCGGCGAGGCGCAGCGCGTCAAGCTCGCGAAGGAGCTGTCGCGGCGCGCCACCGGCCGCACGCTCTACATCCTCGACGAGCCGACGACCGGCCTCCATTTCGAGGACGTGAAGAAGCTTTTGGAAGTGCTGCACGCGCTCGTCGATCAGGGCAACACGGTGATCGTGATCGAGCACAATCTCGAAGTCATCAAGACGGCCGACTGGATCGTCGATCTCGGCCCCGAGGGCGGCTCGGGCGGCGGAAGGGTGGTGGCGACCGGCACGCCCGAGCAGATCGCCGACACGAAGGCAAGCTATACCGGGCAATATCTGCGCACCTATCTCGACCGCATGGGCGGGGAGCGCAAGAAGAAACGGGCGTGAAAACGCGCCCTCGCGAGGGAGGAATGACATGACCACACGGCGGCGGTTCTTGGGAACGGCGGCGGCCAGCGCGGCGCTTTTGGGCGCGCCCGCGATCGTCCGCACGGCGGGCGCGGCCGAGCCCGTCACCTTCACCCTCCCCTTCACCTTCGATCCGACCTTCATCGACGTTTATAACGGCGTCGCCGGCGGCCATTTCGCGAAGGAAGGGCTCGACGTGAAGGTGATAGCGCCGCCCGGCAACGCCGCGGCGTTCCAGCTCATGGCCGCGGGCCAGGCGCAGTTCAGCTATATCGCGAGCGTCGATTTCATCCGCGCGGTGGCGACGCGCGACGCGCCGTTCGTGGGCTTCTCGACGCTGGCGCAGCGCATCGGCTTCCACATCGTCAGCCTCAAGGACAAGCCCGTGCGCAGCGGCGCCGATCTGCGCGGCAAGACCATCGGCGTGCTGTCGGTCGGCGGGCTTTCGGAACTGCTGGTGCAGGTGACGATGGCGAAGGCCGGCGTCGCCAAGAACGAGGCGCAGATCGTGACCGCCGGCAACAGCCCGGGCGAGGTCGAGCTCATGAAGCAGGGCCGGCTCGACTGCTTCATCGGCAATTATCCGCTCATCGTGCTGTTGCAGCGGATGGGCCTGCCGCTCGAATATCTCGACATCGACAGCGTGATCGCGGCGCCGGGGCTGCTCTATTTCTGCACCCGCGACACGCTCGAGCACAAACCCGATCTCGTCCTCGCCTTCCTGCGCGGGGCCAAGGCGTCGGTGCTCGAGATCCTGGCGGAGCCGCTCGGGCCGATCTTCCAGCGCGCCGGCAAGTCCTTCGAGATTTCGCGCCTCAACGATCTCGACACCGCCGTGGCGGTGCAGCAGGCGGTGAACCAGCATCAATGGCTCGCCGACGGGCGCGAGAACCTGCTGCGGAACCAGCCGAAGCTCTGGCAATCGGCGTGCGACGCGCTGCGCACGATCGCCATCGCCGACGTCAAGGACCCGACGACGCTCTACACCAACAAATTCGTTGACCAGGCGATGAAGGCGTGAGCGCGGACGCGCACCAACCCATTCACATCGTCGGCGGCGGACTTGCCGGCGCGGAAGCCGCGTGGCAGGCGGTGCGCGCTGGCGTGCCGGTGGTGCTGCACGAGATGCGGCCCATGCGCGCGACCGAGGCGCACGTCACCGGGCGGCTTGCGGAACTGGTGTGCTCCAATTCGTTCCGCTCCGACGATGCCGACGGCAACGCGGTCGGGCTTCTGCACGAGGAGATGCGGCGGCTCGGCTCGCTGGTCCTTGCTGCGGCCGACGCGCACCGCATCCCGGCGGGCGCCGCCCTTGCGGTCGATCGCGACGGCTTCGCGGCCGAGGTCGAGGCGCGGCTCTTGGCCTCGCCGCTCGTCACGCTGGTGCGCGAGGAGGTCGAGTTTCCGCCCGACGATTGGGACAGCGTCATAATCGCGACCGGGCCGCTCACCGCGCCCGCGCTCGCGCGCGGCGTTCGCGATCTCAGCGGCGAGGACGCGCTCGCCTTCTTCGATGCGATCGCGCCCATCGTCCACACCGAGACGATCGACATGGGGTCCGCCTGGCGCCAGTCGCGCTACGGCAAGGGCGACGGCGCCGACTACATCAATTGCCCCTTGGACAAGGAGCAATATCAGGCGTTCGTCGCCGCGCTGCTCGGCGGCGAAAGCGCACCCCGTCACGACTGGGAGAAGGACACGCCCTATTTCGAAGGCTGCCTGCCGGTCGAGGTGATGGCCGAGCGCGGGCCCGACACGCTGCGCTTCGGGCCGATGAAGCCCATTGGCCTGACCGACCCGCGCACCGGCCGCGGCGCCTTTGCCGTGGTGCAGCTGCGCCAGGACAATGCGCTCGGCACGCTCTACAACATGGTGGGCTTCCAGACGAAGCTGAAGCACGGCGACCAGAAACGCGTCTTCCGCACGATCCCGGGGCTCGAGCGCGCCGAGTTCGCGCGTCTGGGCGGCATGCACCGCAACACTTTCCTGAACAGCCCGCTTCTCCTCGACGGAACGCTGCGCCTCAAGGCGATGCCGCGCCTGCGCTTTGCCGGCCAGATCACCGGCGTCGAAGGCTATGTCGAAAGCGCGGCGATCGGGCTCTTGGCCGGGCGCTTCGCCACGGCGGAGCGGCTTGGCACTTGGTTCGCGCCGCCGCCGGCCGAGACGGCGCTGGGCGCGCTCGTCGCGCACATCACATGCTTTGCGGATGCCGGCACGTTCCAGCCGATGAACGTCAATTTCGGCCTGTTCCCGCCGCTTCCCGCGGGCGCGCTCGCGCGCGGCAACCGCGCCGAGAAGAAGCCGCTGCTCGTCGCCCGCGCCCGCGCGCGGCTCGGCGAATGGCTGGGTGAAGCCGCGGCGGCGGAATGACCTAAAAGCGGCCGCGCGCCGCGGCCAGCGCGAGGGCGAGAACGAGACCGCCGTCCTGGCGCCGCAGCGAGGGCGCGAACGGGTCGTATCCCGCGCGCGCAAGATGCGCGAGCGCGCGCGATGCGACCACCGCCGGAAGCAGCGCCGGCAGCGCGCGGCGCGGCAACTCGCCTCGCCGGGCGCGCACGGCGTCGAGATGGGCGCGCGCGCGCGCCGCGATCTCGGATGCGATTTCGCCGAGCGCGGGCGCGCCTTTCCGGGCGAAGATCGTGCGCTCGGGATCGAGGCCGCGGGCCGCGAGCATGTCGGCGGGAAGATAAAGGCGGCGCGCGCCAGCGTGAAACGGCACGGCGCGCAGAAGGCCCGCGAGCGCATAGGCGGTGCCGAGCGCGCGGCCCATTTCCTCGGCGCAAGCGCCGCGCACCCCAAAAATTTCGAGCGCGAGCAGGACGAGCGGCGCCCCGGTCGCCTCGGCATAGGCTTCGAGCGCGCCGAGGCCGGCCGGCGGCTCCGCCCAAAAATCCGCCTCGCGCGCGTCAATGAGCCGGTCGAAATGGGCCCGGCCGAGGCCGCGGGCGCGAATCGCCGCCGCCAAGGGCTCGACCACCTCGTGCCGGCGCACCAGCCCGCCCTGGTAGATCGCGGCAATGCTGTCGCGCCACCATTGCAGGCGCATCTGGCCGAGCACCGGCTCGCGCACCATTTCGCGGGCGCGCGCGATCTCGGAGTTGAAGGCATAGAGCGCCAGCAACGAGTCGCGCGCCTCGGCGGGCGCGAACAGCGTGGTCAGGAACCGGTCGCGGTCGCGCGTCCGCACGAGCCGCATGAGCGGCGTGCCGTTACGCTCCGGAGACATGAGATTGCCGGCGATTCACCCTATGGTTATGATAACGCCGTCGATCCAGGTCATTACATGGGGAAGAGGGCAACATGAAGAACCCGTTGGATTCGCTCGGACAGACCGTCACGCTCGGCTTCGTGCTCACGCTCGTCGTCATCGGCCTCATCCATCTCATCGCCTGAGCGGGAGGAGCGCCATGGAATTCTTCAGCGCCGAATGGTGGAACCTCTGCTTCAGATGGCTCCACGTCCTGAGCGGCATCATGTGGATCGGGCACCTCTATTACTTCAATTTCACGCAGACGCCGACCGTGCCCAAGATTCCGGCCGAGCTCCGGCCGGCAATTCCGCGCTACATCATGCCGGAAGCATTGTGGTGGTTCCGCTGGGGCGCGATGTTGACGATCGTGTTCGGCCTCCTGCTCGCGCTCATGAACGGGTATCTGGGCCAGGCTATCGTCATCGGCATCGGCAGTCACAGCGCGCACATCACCTCGATCGGCATCGGCATGTGGCTCGGCACCATCATGTGGGCCAATGTGTGGTTCATCATCTGGCCGAAACAGCAGATGCTGATCGGGCTGAAGCCGATCAACGAACCGGATCGGCCGCGGATCGCGCGCGTCGCGGGACTCGCCTCGCGCGTCAACACGCTGCTTTCGATCCCGATGGTCTATTGCATGACGTTCGATCCACTTCTACTGAGCGTTTCGTGCCAGCGTCGTGCGTGGAACCGGGGCCGCAAGGCCCCGTTTCCATCTCTGACCGTCGCTTTCGCTGCGCGACGGCCATCGCTCCCCTGCAATGAAAAGAGGACACGATGGCTTTCGAATTACCGCCCCTCCCGTTTCCGAAAAACGCGCTCGAGCCGCACATGTCGGAAAAGACGCTCGAGTTCCATCACGGCAAGCATCACAAGGCCTATGTCGAGACCGCGAACAAGCTGGTCCACGGCACGCCGCTCGAGAACAAATCGCTCGAGGAGGTGATCCACGCCACGGCCAAGGACGAAGCGAAGGCCACGGTCTTCAACAACGCGGCGCAGATCTGGAACCACAATTTCTTCTGGCGGTCGCTGACGCCCAAGGGCGGCGGCAAGCCTGGGGGCGAGGTCGCCCAGGCGATCGAAAAATCGTTCGGCGGCTACGACAAGTTCAAGAGCGAGTTCAAGGAGGCCTGCGTCTCGCAGTTCGGCAGCGGCTGGGGCTGGCTCGTGCGCGAGAAGGACAAGCTCAAGATCGTCAAGACGCCGAACGCGGTCAATCCGCTGTCATTGGGCTCGGTGGCACTCCTCACCTGCGATGTGTGGGAGCACGCCTACTATCTCGACTTCCAGAACCGGCGGCCGGATTTCGTCGAGACCTTCCTCGACCATTTGGTGAACTGGGAGCATGTCGCGGCGCAGCTGAAGAGCCGCGCCGAGGCGGCCTAGGACGCGGCCGGCAGGAGGGCCGCCGCGACGCGGCGGTCCTCCGCCATGAGCACGTTGTAGGTGCGGCAGGCCGCGCCCGTGTCCATCGCATCGACGACGATGCCCCCTTGCTTCAGCCGCGCGCGCAGGAGTTTCGGCACGAGCCACATGCGCGCGCCGCAGCCGAGCAGCAGAATCTCGACATCGCCGCCGCGCGCCAGCACCGGCCCGAGGGTTTCCTCCGTTACCTCGGTCATGGCGCGCGCGGCCCACGCAAGGGTCATGTCGGGAAAGACGAGGATCGCGCCCTCGTGCGCCACGCCGCTCACCCGGAAACTCGCGCGGCCATAGCTTTCGATCACCTGGCGGTCGGCCGGAATGACCGGCGTCACGTCCATTACGAAACCTTTTCCTGCTCCGCACCGGCGGCCGCGGGCGCGCTGCGCGGCGGGCCCGACCGCTTCGGCCGGATATAGTAGAGAAGCGGTGCCGCTATGAACAGCGACGAGTATGTACCGACGACGACGCCCCACAGCATCGCGATGCTGAACCCGCGCAGCACCTCGCCGCCGAAAATGAGCAGCGACAGCACGGCGAGCGCGACCGTCGACACGGTGAGGATGGTGCGCGAGAGGGTTTCGTTGAGGCTCCGGTTGATGAGCTCGCGGAAATCCATGGTGCGATGCTTGCGCATGGTCTCGCGCACGCGGTCGTAGATCACCACCGTGTCGTTGATCGAATATCCGGCGATCGTGAGGATCGCGGCGAGCGTCGTCAGGTTGAACTCGATCTGCAACAGCGAGAAGAGCCCGACCGTCGTCACCGTGTCGTGCAACGTGGACAGCATCGCGCCGACGCCGAACTGCCACTCGAAGCGGAACCACACATAGGCCGCGATCGCGATGAGTGCCAAGACGGTGGCGATGACGCCGGCACGGACGAGTTCGCCCCCGACCGTCGGGCCCACCACCTCGGTGCGCCGGTATTCGACGCTTTTACCGAGCTTGTCCTTCACCTTGGCGACCGCCGCTTCCTGCGCGTCGTTGCCGCCGGGCTGACGCTGGAGGCGGATCAGGACCTCGTCGGGCGCGCCGAACCCTTGAAGCTGCACCGTGCCGAGGCCGAGGCTGTCGAGCGTCGCGCGCATCCCGCCGAGGTTTGCCGGGCCGCTTGTGTGCACCTCCATGATGGTGCCGCCGCTGAAATCGATGCCGTAATTGAGGCCCCACGCGAAAAAGAGAACGATCGAGCCGAGCGTCATGAGGCCGGACAGGATGAATCCAAACCAGTGCAGCCCCATGAAATCGATATTGGGGATGCGCTTGATGACGATGAGCGGGCGGAACATGGCGGGCCTAGATCGGCACGAGCTTGGGCTTCGTGCGCCGCAGCCAGGTCACGATCTGGAGCCGCGTCACGAGGATCGCCGAGAACAGCGAGGTGAGGACGCCGATGCTCAAGGTGACGGCGAAGCCCTTGATCGGCCCCTCGCCGAGCCAGAACATCAGCGCGCCGGCCACAAGCGTGGTGACGTGGCTGTCCAGAATGGTGCCGAAGGCGCGCTCGAACCCGGCCTGGAGCGAGGAGATGATCGAGCGGCCGCTGCGCAGCTCCTCGCGGATGCGCTCGTAGATCAGCACGTTGGCATCGACCGCCATGCCCATCGTGAGGGCGATCCCGGCGATGCCGGGGAGCGTGAGCGTCGCGCCCAGAAGCGTCAGGCTCGCCAGCATGATGCACAGGTTGAAGAACAGGGCCACATCGGCGAAGAGGCCGAAAAGGCCGTAGAAGATCACCATGAACACGATGACGAGCACGATGCCGACGACGCTGGCGAGCGCGCCGGCATGGATCGAATCGGCGCCGAGATCGGGCCCGATCGTGCGTTCCTCGAGGATCGTGAGCGGCGCCGGCAATGCGCCGGCGCGCAGCAGCAGCGCGAGGTCGTTGGCGGTCTGGACCGTGAAGCTGCCCTCGATGATGCCGGCGCCGCCCAGAATCGGCTCCTTGATGACCGGGGCGCTGATCACCTTGTTGTCGAGCACGATGGCGAACGGCTTGCCGACATTCTCGCGCGTCGCATCGGCAAAGCGCCGCCCGCCCACCGAATCGAACTTGAAGCTCACCACCGGCGAATTCTGGTTGAAGGTCGGCTGGGCGTCGGTGAGGGTGTCGCCGCTCACCATCACGCGGCGGCGCACGACATAATATTCGGGACCGCCCGTGCGCGCCTCCTGCGACGCCAGCAGCTCGTCGCCCGCCGGCACGCGGCCCTTGCGCGCGTCATCGACCGACGCGCCGGTATCGACGAGCTGGAACGTCATCTTCGCGGTCTTGCCGATCAGCGACTTGACGCGCTCGGGATCGTCGATGCCGGGCAGCTCGACCAGGATGCGGTCCGACCCCACGCGCTGGATCGTCGCTTCCTTGGTGCCGGTCTCGTCGACGCGGCGGCGCACGATCTCGATCGACTGCTCGACCGCCGCGGTTCGGCGCCCTTCGAGCTCGACATCGGTCGGCTTGATCGCGACCGAGGCGCCGGCGCTCACCGTCACCTGGAGGTTGGGATCGATCTTCTGGATGAGCTGGCGAATGTCGTTCTCGCGGCCGGGCTCGCGCAGCACGAACACGGCCTGGTCGTTATCGACGGCGAGCCCGGTATATCCCACCTTGGCGGCGACGAGCGCGGTGCGCAGCTCGTCGAGCAGGTTATTGAGCTGATCCTTCTCGGCCGCTTCCATGTCGACTTCGTAGAGGAGATACGAGCCGCCGCGCAGGTCGAGGCCGAGGCTCACCTGCTTGTGCGGCAGGAACGAGGGCCAATTCGCCACGGTCTGCGGCGAGAAGAGATTGGGAATGCCGAGCAGAATGCTCCCGAGGCATACGACGAAGATGATCGTCCTCTGCCACGCTGGGATGTAAAGCATCGTTCGCTACGCCCTGCCGCGCCGAACCTGGGGCATTACAGCCGCAGGAATCCCTTGAGCTTTTCCATCATGCCGCCGGCGGAGCCCGCCTCGGCGGGCTCGGGGACTTTCTTGTCGGCTTCGTCGTCCTTTGCCTCCTTCTTGGCGGCGACGGGTTGGGTCTTCGACATCACCGTCGTGATCGTGCTGCGCACGCAGCGCACGCGCACGCCGTCGGCGATCTCGACCTGAACCTCGTCGTTGTCCACCTTGGCGATGGTGCCGATGATGCCGCCCGCGGTCACGACGCGGTCGCCGCGCCGGAGCGCCTCGAGCATCGCCTTCATCTGCTTCTGCTTCTGCTGCTGCGGGCGGATCATGAAGAAATAGAAGACGACGAAAATGAGCGCCATCGGCAGGACGAACGTGGTCAACGAGTTCCTGCGGACCGCCGAACACCTGCGCGTAGGCCGGCGATATGAACATCGGGCGCACCTCTTTCCGATTCGGCCCATTGGTAGTGGAGTTAGGGGCAAAATGCAAACCGCCGCGCGGCGCGCGAACCGCGCCTTGCGGTTGCGCATCGCGCACCTGTCCCCTAGAACCCTCGCCCCCATGTCGCCGCGCCCTCCTCCAGCGTCCATCCTCGCGCGCATCGCCGGCGCGCTCGAGCGGCTCGCCCCGCCGGCGGCGCCGAAGAACGATCTCGCGGCTGCCGACGCGTTCGTCTGGCACGCCGACCGCGAATGGCTCGAGCCGGTGACGCAGGTGAGCCGGGTCGCGCTCGATTTGCTGCAAGGCATCGACCGGGTGCGCGACATCCTGCTCGACAACACGCGGCGCTTCGCCGAAGGGCTGCCGGCCAACAACGTGCTGCTGTGGGGCGCGCGCGGCATGGGCAAGAGCTCGCTCGTGAAGGCCGCGCATGCGGCGATCAATGCCGGGCGAAGGGACGCGCTCGTCCTCGTCGAGATCCACCGCGAGGACATCATGAGCCTGCCGCGGCTGCTTGCGGTGCTGCGCTTGGCGCCGCGGCGCATCCTCCTGTTCTGCGACGATCTTTCCTTCGATCAACAGGACACGAGCTACAAGTCGTTGAAGGCCGTGCTCGAGGGCGGGATCGAGGGACGGCCCGACAATGTCGTGTTCTACGCCACCTCGAACCGCCGCCACCTTTTGGCGCGCGACATGAGCGAGAACGAGCGCTCGACCGCGCTCCACCCGGCCGAGACGGTCGAGGAAAAAGTATCGCTGTCCGACCGGTTCGGGCTGTGGCTCGGGTTTCACGCTTGCGACCAGGACACGTATCAGGCGATGGTGCACGCCTATGCCGCGCGCTTCGGGCTCGATCTTCCGCCCGAGCAGATGCGGCGCGAGGCGGCCGAATGGGCGATCACGCGCGGCGCGCGCTCGGGACGGGTCGCCTGGCAATACATCCAGGATCTCGCCGGCAGGCTCGGCAAGCAACTTCCGTGACCGACCATCGCGCCCGCGCGATGGCTGACCCACGAAAGAAGCATGCCGCTCGCCCATGAAAATCGTAAGGATGGCGCTTGCGGGATTTTTGTCGCGGCCTCGTCGTTCTCCCGAAAATGTCACTGGCACCCGAGCGCGGCCGCGCCGATATCGAGCCCGCACAAATAAGAGGAGCGCATGAAAGAGCCCGAAGAGATGACGATCGCGGAAATGCGCGCCGAACTTCGCGCCATGGGCGTGACCGAGCGCCTCTCGCTCCTCATCCTGCGCGAGATGGGCGAGGCCGAGCGGCGCATCGAGCAGGCGCAGAAGGGCGGCAACCGGGGAAAGTACGATCCGCTGCGGGCTCAGCTCTATGTCCTGAAGGCGCACGCCATGACCAATCCGGACCTGTCGCTCAACCGGAAGGGCAAGCTCTTCATCCAGCTCACGACCCGCGAACAGGAAATGGGCCCCTCGGCGCAATCGGCCTGAGAGCGCCTATTCGAGGAAAACGCGGACGCCTTCCTCGATGCCGGTGACGAGCGACATCGCCTCGCCGCCATGCGCGCCATAATCGAACACGTGGCCGGCCAGCGCGGCGTGCACAGTGCTGCCGTCGCGCGACAGCGGCAGGATCACGCGCTTCGTCGCGATCGGGTCGCTCTGACCGTGGCGCAGGATGAACAGGTTCTCGGTGTATATCGGGCGGCCCGCAGCCGCCATCTCCTCGTAAATGCCGACGACGTAATCGCGGTAGCCCGCCGTCGCGGGCAGGATTTCGCCGACATACTCTCCGATCGGCTCGCGGCCGGCGTGGCGCCAGAACACGCGGCCGACGCGGTTGTAGCGGAAACGGACGCGGCCGCCGTCGGCGACCACCTCGAGCAGCATGGCGTTCGGCTGCACCGCCTTGGGCAATTCGGCGAGATCGACTTCGTCCGGCATCGGGATGGCGCGCGCGACCTTCTTGCTCTGCCAGTAATGGTAGAGCAGCCACAAGCGCGGATCGCCGATCGTGCCGACTCCGTCCATTGACGTTTCTCCCGGCGGGATGCGCATCCCGCCGCTGGCCATGATGAGCGAGCTTAGTTAACGATGACTTTATCAGCCCTTGGCCGAGGCGGCCTCGGGCGGCAGGTATTCGGCCGGATCGACCGGGCGCGCGCCCTTTCGTATCTCGAAATGGAGTTGCGGCTGCGACACGGCGCCGGTGACGCCGACCCGGCCGATCGCCTGGCCGCGCGCCACCTTGTCGAACCGCTTCACCGTGACCTTCTCGAGATGGGCATAGGCGGTGATCAAGCCGCCGGCGTGCTTGATCAGCACCAGGTTGCCATAGCCCTTGAGCTCGTTCCCGGCATAGGCGACCTCGCCCGCCTCGGCCGCGACGACCGGCGTGCCTTCGGGCGCGGCGATGTTGACGCCGTCATTGTGGATGCCGTCGGCGCTCGTGCCATAGGACGAGAGAACGGAGCCGCGAACCGGCCACAGAAAGCCTGTGCCGGCAACCGGAGCGGGCATCGGCGGCAGCGACACGGTCTGCTCCAGCGGCGGCGGCACTGCCGGCGCGGCGACGGGCGGCGGCGGCGGCGCGGACGATGGCGGCGGCGGAGCACTTGCCTGCGGCATTTCCGTGACGGCTTGCTGCGGCGCCTCGGCCGCAGGCACGGCGGCTGCCGGCGGCAACGCGGAAGGTGGCGCTGCGAGCGGCGCAGCGGCGACGGATTGCGCCGGCGCGGCGGCGACGGTCTCCTGCGGCGGCGGCGAGGCCGCGGTCTCGACGGAAGACGGCAGGATCAAGGTCTCGCCGGTACGAATGACATAGGGCGGCGCCAGGTGATTGGTCGCGGCGAGCGTGCTCGTGTCGACGGCATAGAACCGCGCCACGCTGCCGAGCGTGTCGCCGCCGCGCACCAGGTGCGTGCGCACTTGCGGCAGCGCGAGCGCCGTGCCGGCGACGAGGCGATAAGGCGGCGTCAGACGGTTCGCGTCGATGATGGCGCGCATCGGCACGCCGTAGTGCCGCGACAGGCCGTAGAGCGTATCGCCGCTCGCGACCGTGACCCGGTCCGGGTGCGGCCCGACCGGCTCCGATTGGGTCGGCGCTCCGGCATGAGTGTGAAGCTCGAACGGCGCCGGCGGCGCGGTGCGCGCGCAGGAAGCGAGCAGCATAAGCGCCAGCATCGAAACGAAACGGCGGCCCGGCATAACGGGCGGCAGTCTAGGCCAAGCGAGATCAGGAAATCAGTCAATTCGTGCGGCGAACGAAGGGCGGACGCGGTGCGTCATGGACCGCGCTTTCCGGCGACCGTGTCGGAAATGAGGCGGACCGGCTCGGTGCCGCAATCGGCCGGGAGGCGCCAGTCGCCGCCTTGCGCCTCCGCCGGGAGGCCGGCATTGCCGGGATTGAGCATCGCCTGGAACACGCGAACGCCGACCGGCCACCGGCTCTTGATGAAGGCGAGCGTCGCCTCGATGTCGCGGTCGCCGAGCTTGCGCTCGAACGCCGGCATCGGCGAGACGTAGCCCGGCGGCGCCACGTCCGCGACGCTGTATTTGACCAGGCGGAAGAGCTGTTCGTCGCTATGCATCCAGGTGTGGCCGGTCTCGTTCTGCGGCGGGGCATGCACGACACGGTCGGCGCCGAGCATCTGCCAATGCGGCTGCCCCTCGAGCTGCGCGCCATGACAGGCGGCGCAGTTGGCGGCATAGAGCCCGGCCCCGCGCGCGGCGAGCGCGGCATCGCCGGCATCGGCGAAGTGGCCGCGCGCGTCGAGCCGGCCGAGCGCGACGCCGCCGCCCACCGCGGCCGCCGCGAGCAAGAAAAGCAATGGCAGGGGCTGCCGCATCGTCCGGCTATTTCGTGTTCATGCCGGGCATGTCCGTCATGCTGCCCATGTCGCTCATGGCGCCCGCCTTCTGCACTTTCACCTCGGTCTCGACCTTGCCGGCCTTGGCGAAAGTGAGGACGAGGGGAAAGGTCTCGCCCTGCTTCAAGGGCTGCGTCAACTGCATCAGCATCAGGTGATAGCCGCCCGGCTTCAGGGTCAACGACGCGCCGGGCTTCACGTCGATCGCGGCGATGGGCCGCATCTTCAAGACGCCGTTATCGTCGATCGTGGTGTGAAGCTGCGCCATGCCGGCGACCGGCGTGCTGACCGACAGGAGCCGGTCGGCCTCCTTTCCGGTATTGGTCACGGTGACATAGGCCGCGCCGGTCTTGGCGCCGGGCGGCGTCGCGCGCGCCCAGGCATCCGTCACGGCAATGGATGATTGCTGCGCGAGCGCAGGCACGGCAAGAGCGGCCGCGAGCGTCGCCGCGAGGATGGACATGCGCATCATGGAAAAAACCCCTCTCAAGAGGTGCCGATGAGTTTCTTGAGACGCTCGGCCATCTGGTCCGACGTCGTCTCGTGCGTGAAAGTCGCGACGAACCGCCCATCGCCGGGCCGCATCACGTAGATGACGGAACTGTGATCCATGAGATAGCCGTCGGGCGCGTCCTTGTCCTCGACCTTGGCGTAATAGACGCGATACTCGCGCGCCGCGGTGGCGATGGCGTCGGGCGTTCCGGTCAATCCGACGATGCGCGGGTCGAACGCCTTGACGTATTCGCCCATCACCTTGGGAGAGTCGCGCGCCGGATCGATGGTGATGAAGATCGGCTGCACCTGCGCCGCCTGGGGCCCGAGCTTTTCCAGCGCGCCGGCGATCTCGTTGAGCGCCGTCGGACAGGCATCGGGGCAGAGCGTGTAGCCGAAATAGATCAACTCCCACTTGTCGCGATAGGTCTTGTCCGTGACCGTGTGCCCGTCGCTCGCCTCGAGCGCGAACGGCCCGCCGATCGCAATCGACGGCAGGCTCGGCTCGCCGCCGCCGAGCCACGCGCTGCTCAGATAGACGAGCCCGCCGACAAGGATGAGAAAGGCCACAAGGCCGATCAGCAGGTTCTTCGACTTGTTCATTGCGTCAAACCTCCGCAGTGAGGACGACCCGCCCGGCCCGTCCCCAAAAATTTCGTCGCTGCATCATGGTCCACGCCCGCCGCGGACGGCGTTCGTCTCAAGCGAGGACGGGCGGAAGAACGGCGCACGAAGCTGCCGCCAGTCCAAGGCAGCCGCGGCGGCGGAGCGCGCCGCCTGTCACCGATCCGCTCCGTCAGTACGCGGCAGCGGCGTGTCGGGCGCGGCGATGTGGGCGTCCCTGAGGCAGACGCGGCGCCAAGCCTCGCGCTTCACGTTCGATTCGGGCGTGTAGTCCGGATACTTGGCGAAAGCGTCCTGGTTGCATTTGCCCGACTGCTGCCACTGCATTTGCGGGCCCTGCACGGCGGCCGCCACGGCGGCGAGCGGGATTCCCGCCATCCAAAGGCCCAACACCATCGCCGCGACCGAGGCCCTGCGCATGGCGGGAGTCTAGCGCGTTCCGCCGGGCCGTAAAATCACGATCACGCCTCGCGCCGCCAGGTGATGACGATGCGCACCGTCTTGCCGGCGAGATTGGGATGGGGCTGCGGCGGGCCTTCGAGATGGAGCCGGTCGCCGTCGAAGCGCATGATCCGCACCTGTTCGGTCCCGACCCAGGCCTCGTTCCATGCCGCCTCGACCTTGGTGACGATGCGATCGCCCTCGACCCGGTAGCGCCCAGTATAGGCGATCATCGAGCGAAGCGCCGCGGCGCGCTCGGCATCGTTGGCCGGAACGGGACGGGATTCGGCAGTGACGACGGCGATCCAGCGTCCCTCCTTGGTCGCGATCTGCGAGCCGCGCGGATGAAGGCCGAGCGGATGCCCGCGCTCGCCGGTTACGGCGTCCTCATAGACCGCGCTTTCGAGCGCCCAGGTGCCGACGATCCGCTCGCCCAGTTCGCTCATCGCTTCAGCTCCCTTTTCGACGCACGCGGCAGACCCGCGACGAGCGGCACGAAGCGCACCGGACCCAGATCCTCGATGGCGAATCCCTCGCCCGTGCGCGCCACGCGCAGCAGCCGCTGCTCCTCGCGTTCGCGGCCGACGGGCGCGACCAGGATGCCAGCGGGCGCAAGGCTGTCGAGCAGATTGCCCGGCACGTCGGGCGCCGCGGCGGTGACGATGATGCGGTCGAACGGCGCCTGCTCGGGCCAGCCCTTGATGCCGTCGCCGTAAAGCGTCGTGATGTTGTTGAGGCGCAGCGCGCGGAAGCGCTGCTCGGCCGCGCGCAACAGGCTGTGGTGGCGCTCGACGGTGAAGACGCGGCGGCAAAGGCGCGCCAGCACCGCCGCCTGGTAGCCCGACCCGGTGCCGATCTCGAGCACCTTGTCGCGCTCGCGCACGTCGAGCGCCTGCGTCATCAGGCCTACGACGAGCGGCTGGCTGATCGTCTGGCTCTCGCCGATCGGCAGCGCCACGTTGGCGTAGGCCTGCTCCTTGAGCGCGGGCGGCACGAACAGCTCGCGCGGCGTGCGCTCGATCGCGGCCAGCACGCGCTGATCGTTCACCCCTTCGCCGCGCAACTCCATGATGAGGCGCGCGACGCGCTCGTTCTGCGTCGTCACGGAAACGACTTCTTGAGGCGGGCGAGCGCCGCAATGTTGGTGAGGTCGAGACAGACCGGCGTCAGCGTCACCTTGCCTTCGGCGATGGCGCCGAGATCGGTGCCCGGGCCGCTCAGCGCGCTTGCTCCGGCTTCTGCCTCGTACATCGGCCCGATCCAGTAATAGGGCCGGCCGCGCGGATCGACGCGCTCCTGCAGATTGTCGCCGATCTTGCGCTTGCCTTGCGCCGTCGCGGCGATGCCCGTCACCTTGTCGGGCGGCACGTCGGGAAAATTGACGTTGATAAGCGTCTGGCGCGGCCAGGGCAGCGCGGTGAGCCGCCTTATCACCTCGGGCGCGTAGAGCTGCGCGGTGGCCCAGTGGATCGGGTGGTCGTCCACCATATGCTGGCTCATGGCGATCGCCGGCACATCGAGCAGCGTCGCCTCCATCGCCGCCGCGACCGTGCCCGAATATGTGACGTCTTCGCCCAAATTGCCGCCGGCATTGACGCCCGACAGCATCAGCGTCGGCCGCTTGTCCTTCAAGAGGACGTTGACGGCGAGCAGCACGCAATCGGTGGGCGTGCCGTCGACCGCGAAGCGCCGCGGCCCGAGTTTTCTCACGCGCAATGGCCGGTAGAGCGTCAGAGAGTGGCTGGCGCCGCTCTGCTCCTGTTCCGGCGCCACCACCCACACGTCGCGCGCGAGCGCGCGCGCCACCTTGGTCAGGAGCTTGAGGCCGGGCGACTCGATGCCGTCGTCGTTGGCGATGAGGATGCGGGCAGTCGCGAGATCGATCGGATGATCAAACATCGCCGCCGATCGTCTCGAGCCCGCCCATGTAAGGCCTGAGCGCCGCGGGCACGGATATCGTGCCGTTGGCGCCCTGGTAATTCTCCAGGAGTGCTACGAGCGTGCGGCCGACCGCAAGAGCGGAGCCGTTGAGCGTATGGACGAAGCGCGTGCCCTTGCCGTCCTTGAGCCGGAAGCGCGCCTTCATCCGCCGCGCCTGGTAGTCGCCGCAGTTGGAGCAGCTCGAAATCTCGCGATAGGCATTCTGGCCGGGCAGCCACACCTCGATGTCGTAGGTTTTTTGCGCCGCGGCGCCCATGTCGCCCGTACAGAGCAGCATGACGCGATACGGCAGATCGAGCCGTTTCAGCACTTCCTCGGCGCACGATGTCATGCGCTCGTGCTCCTCGGCCGAGCGGTCGGGATGCGCGATCGAGACGAGCTCGACCTTGGTGAACTGGTGCTGGCGGATCATGCCGCGCGCGTCCTTGCCGGCAGCGCCGGCTTCGGAGCGGAAGCACGGCGTCGCGGCGGTGAAGCGCAGCGGCAGCTCGGCCTCTTCGAGCATCGTGTCGGCGACGAGATTGGTGAGCGGTACCTCGGCGGTCGGGATGAGCCAGAGGCCGGTCGTGGTGCGGAACAGGTCGTCGGCGAATTTCGGCAGCTGCCCGGTGCCGAACGCGGTCTCGTCGCGCACGAGGAGCGGGGGTGCTATCTCGGTATAGCCGAACTCTTGCGTGTGCAGGTCGAGCATGAAGGATGCCAGCGCGCGTTCGAGCCGCGCGAGCTGGCGCGACAGCACGACGAAGCGCGTCCCCGAAAGCTTTCCGGCGCGGGAAAAATCCATCATGCCGAGAGCTTCGCCGAGCGCCACGTGATCCTTCGCCGGAAATGCCAGGTGCGGCGGCGTGCCGTGCTGGCGCACGAGCTTGTTGGCGCGCTCGTCCGATCCGTCCGGCACGTCGTCTGCCGGCACGTTCGGGAGCGGCGCCAGCGCCTCGTCGATCGCCGCGCGCAACCGCGCTGCGTCCGCCTCGAGCCGCGCCTCTTCGTTTTTGCTTTCGGCGACCTTGCGCATCAAGTCGGCGGCGTCGAGCCCCTTGGCTTTCGCTGCGCCGATCTCCTTCGAGAGCCGATTGCGCTCGGCCTGGAGCTGCTCGGCCTGTGTCTGGACTGCGCGCCAAGCGCGGTCCTGCTCGAGGATCGCAGCCGCAAGCGGCCTCATGCCGCGCCGCACAAGCGCGCGGTCGAACGCATCGGGATTGTCGCGGATCCAGCGCAGATCGAGCATGGCCTAGACGCCTCCCGCCGCATCCGCCGCCTCGCGCTCGGCGCGCTTCTTCTCGACGATCTTGCAGCAATAGATCGAGATCTCGAACAGCACGAGAAGCGGGATCGCGAGCGAGATTTGGCTGAACACGTCGGGCGGGGTCAGCACTGCGGCGACGACGAACACGGCGACGATGGCATAGCGCCGCTTCTCGGCGAGCCAGGTCGAGGTGACGAGCCCGACCCGCGCCATCAGGGTCAGCAGCACCGGAAGCTGGAACGCGACGCCGAACGCGAGCATCAGGCGCATGACGAGCGTCAGGTACTCGCTCACCTTGGGCAGGAGCTCGATCGGCAGCGTGCCGTCTCCGCCCGGCGTCTGAAAGCTCAGGAAGAAGCGCCAGGCGACCGGGAAGATGACGTAATAGACCAGCGCGCCGCCCATGATGAAGAGCACCGGCGTGGCGAGGAGATAGGGCAGGAACGCCTTGCGCTCGTCGCGGTAGAGGCCGGGCGCCACGAACAGCCAGATCTGCGTCGCTATGATCGGAAAGGCGAGCGAGAACGCCGTCCAGAACGCAACGCGCAGATCCGTGAAGAACGCCTCGGTCAGGTCGGTGTAGATGAGATGGTGCCCGGGCCCGCTGCCCATCGCGTTGTAAAGCGGCTGCGCCAGGAAATTGTAGATCGGCTTCGCGAAGTACCACGCCGGCGCGAACATCACGAGAAACGCCAGGAACGAATAGATTAGGCGGCGGCGCAGCTCGATCAGATGATCGAGGAGCGGCATCTTGCCGGGTTCGAGATCGTCGTCGCTGCGCGACAAGGGGCTATCTCCCGCCGCCTTCGACCGGCGGGCTCGGCTCAGGCGTCGTGCCACCTTCGGCCGGCGCCGGCGTCGCGCCACCTTCGGCCGGCGCGGGCGCGGGCGCCGCCTCGGTCTCAGCCGGCTTCGGCAGTTCCGCCATCGGGTTCTTCAGCAGCGGATCGCTCAGCGCGCCGTGAATCTCGCCCTCGGGATCGATGTGCCGCGCGATCTCGTCCTTGATGCTGAAGCGGCTCGCCTGCTCGACGGTCTGGCGCACGTCCTCGAGCTCCGCCTCGCGCACCATCTGCTCGAGGCTGCCCTGGAATTCGCGCGCCACGGCGCGCGCCTTGCGCACCCACATGCCCGCCAGGCGCATGGCGCGCGGCAGGTCCTTGGGGCCGATCACGACGAGCGCCACCACGGCGATGAGCGCCAGCTCGGACCAAGCGAAATCGAACATCGCTATCCATATAGGGCGCAGGCGCGCCCCGCGTCCAGCCGGGCCCGACTATTCCGCCGCCTCGGGCGGCTCCTCCTCTTCGGCTTCCTCGTCCCGGCGCTCGAATTCCGGCGCCGTGTCGGTGAGGGTCGTTGCGGTGCGCGGGCCGATCAATCCCGCGGCGCGCAGCTCGTCCATGCCGGGCAGGTCGCCGCGGTCGCCGAGGCCGAAATGGACGAGGAAATCGTCGGTCGTGACCCACGTCACCGGCCGCCCGACCGTTTCCTTGCGGCCCTTGGGCATGATCCAGCCGGCCTCCATCAGCGTGTCGAGCGTGCCCTTGCTGATGACGACGCCGCGAATGTCCTCGATCTCGGCGCGCGTCACCGGCTGGTGATAGGCCACGATGGCAAGCGTCTCGATCCCGGCGCGCGACAATTTGCGCGCGACCTTGCGCTCGAGCTTGAGGCGGGAGCCGAGTTCGGGCGCGGTGCGGAATGTCCAGCCGTTGGCGACGCGCACGATATTGACGCCGCGCGCGCGGTAGTGCGCCTCGAGCTCGGCGATGAGTGCTGCGACGTCGGTGCCGTCCGGCAGGCGCTCGCGGATGCTGTCTTCGTCGAGCGGCGCCGCGGACGCGAACAGCAGCGCCTCGACGAGGCGCAGATGATCGGGGTTGGGATCGGTTTCGGGGCTCATGGGGCCTCGGAGGGACTGCGCAGATAGATGGGACCGAAAGCGGAATCCTGCCTCAACTGCAGCTTGCCGGAGCGCGCAAGCTCGAGGCTCGCGGCGAAGGTGGATGCGATTGCCGAGCGCCACACCAGCCCTTCGCCCGGCGCCGGCGGCAAAAAACTCATCAGGCTGCGCCACTCGGGGATGCGGCCGAGCATGCGCGCAAGCCGGCCCAAGGCCTCGTCCATCGAATGCAGCTCGGGCGGCCTGATGTGGAGAATTGCGGTTTCCTTGCGCTGCCGTCCTTCGCCATAGGACTTGAGCAGGTCGAACAGCGAGGCTTCCCAGATCGGCACGATGATGCGCGGCAGACCCTCGGGCGCGCCGCGCTGGAACACGTCGCGGCCGAGGAGCGGCCGCGCCATGAGGCGCGCGCCCGCCTCCTGCATTGCCTCGAGCCGGCGCAGCTGCTCGGCCAAGGCCGCCGCCATTTCCGCGCCCGACGGCTCGTCCGGCGCCTGCGGCTGCGGCAGAAGGAGGCGCGACTTGAGGTAGGCGAGCCACGCCGCCATCACGAGATAGTCGGCGGCGATCTCGAGCCGGAGGCGGCGCGCCGCGGAGATATAGGCCAGGTACTGGTCGGCGAGCTTCAGGATCGAGATGCGCGTCAAATCGACCTTCTGCTCGCGCGCCAGCGTGAGCAGCATGTCGATCGGCCCCTCGAAGCCGTCGAGATCGACGACGAGATCGGCCGATTCGTCGATCGGCCTCTGATCCTCGAACGACTCGGACTCAGTCATAGCGCGCGCCCGACACCCATTGCATGGCGGCCATGAGCCAATTTAGCGGGCGATCCATCACGTAGGCTATCAAATCCAGCCGATGGCCCGACACCGATGCCACGACCGGCACCAGCACGATGAGCGCCACCAGGATCAAAATGCCATAGCGCTCGACCCGCGCGAGCGGCACGGCGAGCGCCTCGGGCAAGAGTCCGACGGCAACGCGCCCGCCGTCGAGCGGCGGCAGCGGCAGCATGTTGAAGATCGCGAGGATGAGATTGACGAGGATCGAGACATAGAGATTGGCGGCGATCCAGCTGAGCGCCGCGCCCTCGACCGGCAGCAGCGCGAGAAGCCGCACGAGGCCTGCGGAAATGACCGCGAGAGCGAGATTTGCCGCGGGTCCTGCGGCCGCGACCAGCACCATGTCGCGGCGCGGGCGGCGCAATCGCGCGAACGCCACCGGCACCGGCTTCGCATAGCCGAACATAAAGCGCCCGCCCGACACCAGCAGCAGCAGCGCCGGCAGCAGGATGGTGCCGTAGAGGTCGATGTGGCGCAGCGGATTGATCGTGACGCGCCCCAGCTTCCACGCGCTGTCGTCGCCGCAGCGATAGGCTACGAAGCCGTGCGCCGCCTCGTGCAGCGTGATCGCGAAGATGACCGGCAGCGCCCCCACCGAGAGGCGCAGGAGCAGTCCCGACAGGTCCACCCTACCCCTCCCCGCCCATCAGCGCGGCGAATCGCAGCTCGCCCTGGCGGCGGTCGAAAGGCTCGATTGGCGCCTTCCGCACCGCCTCACCGGCGGCGAGGCGGCGCTGTGCCTCGGCCGAGAGCGGCGCCGAGGCGGCCGCGACCTCCGTCATCTCGTCCATCCGGCCATTGCAGTGCAGGACCGCGTCGCAGCCCGCCGCCAGCGCGCGCCGCGCACGGGCGCCGATGGCGCCGGCGAGCGCCGCCATCGACAGGTCGTCGGATACCAGAAAGCCATCGAAACCGATGCTAGCGCGAATCGTGCCGGCGATCAGCCGTGGCGACAATGTCGCGGGATCGTCCGGGTCGATCGCTTCGTAAACGACATGCGCGGTCATCGCCCACGGCATCGAAGCAAGGGCGCGAAACGGCGCGAAGTCGTACGATTCGAGCGCCGCGATGGGTGCATTCACCCGCGGCAGAGCGAGATGGCTGTCGACCGTGGCGCGGCCATGGCCGGGGATGTGCTTCATGACCGGCAGCACGCCGCCCGCGAGCAGCCCCTCGCACACCGCCAATCCCATCGCCGCCACCCGATCGGCGCGCTCGCCATAGGCGCGGTCGCCGATCACCGGGTCGGCATTCGCAGCCGGCAGATCGAGCACCGGCATGCAATCGACGGTTATGCCGAGGACCGCGAGATCGTCGGCGATGAGCCGCGCGCCGAGCCGCGCCGCTTCCCCGCCGAGCGCAGCGATGGCGCGCGCCGACGGATAGCTGCGCCAGTGCGGCGGGCCGAGCCGGGCGACGCGGCCGCCCTCCTGGTCGATCAGGACCGGTGCTGCCCCGCGCCCGACTGCGCCGCGCAACTCCGCGACGAGCCCGCGGACCTGGTCCGGCGTGGCGCAGTTCCGCGCGAACAGGATGAAGCCCAACGGATCGGCGTCGCGGAAGAAGGCGCGTTCGGAGGGCGAAAGCGCCGTTCCCTGAAGCCCGAAGATTGCGGCAAGCGGCTCACGGCCGGACAAGGATGCACCCGACCTTGCGCTCTTTGAGTTCCGTGCAGATGTGCGCCGCCGCGGCCTGATCGGCGATCGGGCCCGCCTCGATCCGGTAGAAGACGCCGCGCTCGCCGAGATCGGCGCGCACGCTCTGCATGCCGAGCGGACCCAGCAGATCGGCCTGGGCGCGTTTGAGGCGGTTCCATTCCGGCGCGACCGCTTCGGGCGTGCGCACGGCGCCCACCTGCAGGCGCCAGCCGCCCGCGGGCGCGGCGGCGGGCTGAACCGGTGCGGGTGCCGCCATGGGCGCAGCGACCGGCGCAGGCGCCGCGGCGGAGGCAACGGCAGGCGCGGCCGGCAGCGCTTCGGGCGGCGGCGCAGCGGCGGCCGGCAGCGCTGGCGGCAGTGCGGCGACGGGCGTGGCCGGCAGGTCGGTCACGGCAGGCTCCGGCGGGGCCGGGCGCGGCAGCGGCGTCTCTGGCGCCGGCAGAAGCTGCTCGACCTTGGGCTCGGGCGCGCGAATGCCGTTCAGCACGTAGATGTTCTGATCCGGCACGCGCATGCCGCCGGGGTCGGCAGGCGGCACCTTGAGCGGCCGGTCATCGGCACGGATCACCGGGATCGCGCCGCCGGACGCCGAATGATGAAGCGTGCGCCACCCAGCCCAGAATCCTGCCCCGGCCAAAGCCATGACGAGGAGCGCTACGGCGGTGCGGATGCCCGGACCCTGGCGGCGCACCGAGCGCAAATCCTCGGGCTCCAGATCCACTCGATAGGACATCACCGCATCTCCTCGACAGGTGCTACGCCGAACACGGAAAGACCGGACGCGACGACGAACGCCACGCCCTGGACGAGCGCGAGCCGCGCGCGCGTCAAGTCGCGCGCCTCGCTCGAAATGAAGCGCAAGGCAGGCTCGCTCACGCCCCGCGTCCACAGGCCATGGAATGCGGCCGCGAGATCGTGCAGGTAAAAGGCGATGCGATGCGGCTCGTGCATCTCGGCCGCGCCCTCGACGATGCGCGGCCAGTTGGCGAGATGGCGGATGAGCGCGATCTCGTCGCGGTCGCAGAGCAGCGCGTGCGGCGCCGAGGCCAGCGCCTCCGGGGCAAGCTCGGCGTCCTCGAACAGCTCGCGCGCGTTGCGCAGCACGGAGGAGGCGCGCGCGTGCGCGTACTGCACGTAGAAGACCGGGTTGTCCTTCGACTGCTCGACCACCTTGGCGAAATCGAAATCCAATGTCTGGTCGTTCCTCCGCGTCAGCATGACGAAGCGGAACACGTCCTTGCCGACCTCGTCCACCACGTCGCGCAATGTCACGAACTGACCGGCGCGCTTCGACATGCGCACCGGCTCGCCGCGGTCGTAGAGATTGACGAGCTGGCAGAGTTTCACGTCGAGCGAGCCGCGCCCTTCCGTGAGCGCCTTCACCGCCGCCTGCATGCGCTTCACATAGCCGCCGTGGTCGGCGCCCCAGACGTCGATCATGTCGTCGAAGCCGCGCCGGTGCTTGTCGAGGTGATAGGCCATGTCGGCGGCGAAATAGGTCCACGAGCCGTCCGACTTCTTCACCGGGCGGTCGACATCGTCGCCGAATTGCGAGGCGCGGAACAGCGTGAGCGGCACCGGCTCCCAATCGTCCGGCAGATGGCCCTTCGGCGGCTCGAGCGTGCCGACATAGACGAGGTTCTTGGCCGCGAGGGTCGCGAGTGCGTCCTCGATGGCACCGGCCGCGACGAGCGCGCGCTCGGACGTGAACACGTCCTGGCGCACGCCGAGCAGGGCGAGGTCATTGCGGATGAGAGCCATCATGTCGGCGACGGCGAACTCGCTGAGCGCAGGCAGCCACGAGGCTTCGTCCGCGCCGAGCCATTTCCTTCCGTCGCGCACGATAAGCTTTTGCGCCGTGTCCTTGAGATAGTCGCCGGGATAGAGCCCCGCTTGGATCGCGCCGATCGCCTCGCCCAGCGCCTCGCGGTAGCGCAGATGAAGCGAGCGCGCGAGCGTATCGACCTGGGCGCCGGCATCGTTGATGTAGTATTCGCGGCACACCGAAAATCCCGCCTTGTCGAGAAGCGCCGCGAGCGCGTCGCCCACCACCGCGACGCGGCCGTGCCCGACATGGAGCGGCCCGGTCGGATTGACCGAGACATATTCGACATTGACCTTGCGGCCCGCGCCCATCGTCGAATTGCCGTAGGCGCGGCCGGCGCGGAGGATCTCGGCAAGCTGCGCGTGCCAGAAGGAATTGGCGAGCCGCAGATTGAGGAAGCCCGGTCCCGCGACCTCGGCGGACGTGACCTCGGAGCGGCGCTCGAGCCGCGCCTTCAAAAGCTCGGCGAGCGCGCGCGGCGCCATCTTCGCGCCCTTGGCCAGCACCATCGCGGCATTGGTCGCGAGATCGCCGTGCGCCGGATCGCGCGGCGGCTCGACCGCGATGCGCTCGGTCTCGAGCCCATGCGGCAGATGACCCTCGCGCATCAGCTCCTCGACCAATGCCCGCACCACGCCTTGAAAATGCGCGAACAGATTCATCACGTCGTCGCGTAGCGGTCGAACAGCCGCCAATGCTCGTCGAGCGCGAACCGGTCGGTCATGCCGGCGATGTAGTCGGCGACGACGCGCGCCGTCTCGACCGTGCCGGCCCCGCGCGTCTGTGCCCGCCATTCGGTCGGAAGGCAGAGCGGATCAGAGCAGAAGACGCCGAACAGTTCGCCGACGATGCGTCGTGCCTTGGCGGCCATGCGGCTCACGCGGTAGTGGCGATACATGCGCTCCATCAAGAACGCCCGGAGCGCGCGATCGTTGGCGCGCATTTCGTCGGAGAAGGCAACGACCGGGCGGCCCAGCGCGCGGATGTCGTCCGTCCGCTCGATCTTGGCGGCGGCGATGCGCCGCCGCGTCTCGGCGATGCAGTCGTTCACCATGCGGTCGATGACGCGGCGGATCGCCTCGTGCACGAGGCGGCTCTCCTCGAGGCCGGGATGGCGCGCGGCGACCTCGGCGAACATAGGCCCGACGAGCGGCAGGTCGGCGAGATCGGCGACCGCGAACAACCCGGCGCGCAGCCCGTCGTCGATGTCGTGATTGTTGTAGGCAATGTCGTCCGACAGCGCCGCCACCTGCGCCTCGGCCGCGGGCCAGGTCGTGATCTCGAGATCGTGGCGGCGCACATAATCCGAAATGGTGCGCGGCAGGTGCGCGGGATCGAGCGGCCCGTTGTGCTTTACCGTGCCTTCGAGCGTCTCCCAGGTGAGGTTCAAGCCGTCGAACCCGGCATAGCGCCGCTCGAGCGTCGTCAGCACGCGGAGCGTCTGGTCGTTGTGCGAGAAGCCGCCGAACGCGCGCATTGCCAGATCGAGCGCGTCCTCGCCGGCATGGCCGAACGGCGTGTGGCCGAGATCGTGCGCCAGCGCCAGCGCCTCGGCCAGATCCTCGTCGAGCGCCATGGCGCGGGCGATGCTGCGCGCGATCTGCGCCACTTCAAGGCTGTGCGTAAGCCTTGTGCGGTAATGGTCGCCCTCGTGCGAGACGAACACCTGGGTCTTGTATTGCAGCCGCCGGAATGCGGTCGAATGGATGATGCGGTCGCGGTCGCGCTGAAAGCAGGTCCGGGTCGCGCTTTCGGCCTCGGCGTGGAGCCGGCCGCGGCTTGCTTCGGGACGGCAGGCGAAGGGAGCGGAACCCGCGATCATCGCGGCAAAATTAGCCCCTCATGGCGCGCCGTGGCAAATGCGGGTGCTGCCTTTTCGCGACTCGGGTGCGCCCGGCCGGTTTGACAATCGCGCCCGAACGCCTAGATAAAGGAGGCGCGAAACCCTGGGGAGTGCGCGATGGCGGAGGGAAGCGGCGTCCCGCCCGACTGGCAGGTGACCCTGACCGAGAGCGCGGCGCGGCGAATCGCCGTGCTCAAGGCCACGGAGAACACGCCCAACGCGTTCCTGCGGCTCGCGGTGTCGGGCGGCGGCTGCTCGGGCTTCCAGTACGGCTTCAGCTTCGACGACGAGCGGCGCGACGACGATCTCGTGTTCCAGCGCGAGGGCGTCGAGGTGGTGATCGACGAGACCTCGCTCGAGCTCGTCAAAGGCGCCGAGATCGATTTCGTCGAGGACCTGATGGGCGCCTATTTCCAGGTGAAGAATCCCAACGCCGCGACCTCGTGCGGCTGCGGCAATTCGTTCTCGGTCGGCTGATTGAAGATCGCTACCTGGAACGTCAATTCGGCGAAGGCGCGGCTGTCCAACATTCTTGCCTGGCTCGACGAGGCCAAGCCCGACGTCCTGTGCCTGCAAGAGATCAAGTGCCTCGACGCCGAGTTTCCGGCGCTCGAGCTGAAAGGCCGCGGCTACCACATCGAGACCGTGGGCCAGCGCGCCTATAACGGCGTGGCGCTGTTGTCGCGCGAGCCGATGCGCGAGGTGCTGCGCGGCCTGCCGGGCGACGCAAGCGACACGCAGGCGCGCTATCTCGAAGCGACGGTCGCCGATGTGCGCGTCGCCTCGATCTATCTGCCGAACGGCAATCCGGTCGGCACCGATAAATACGATTACAAGCTCGCCTGGATGCGGCGGCTAGGAAGCCGCGTGCGCGACCTGCTCGACAGCGAGCAGGCGTGCGTGCTGGCCGGCGACTACAACGTCGCGCCGACCGACGACGACGTGTACGATCCGATGGCGTGCGCCAAGGACGCCGTCGTGCAGCCTTCGGCGCGGGCGCAGTTCCATGTGCTGCTCAATCTCGGCCTCGTCGATGCCTATCGCGTGTTCCATGCCGAGCCGCACAAATTCACGTACTGGGATCATTACGGCCGCAAATGGCTGACCGACGAAGGCCTCAGGATCGATCATCTGCTGCTGTCGCCGCAGGCGGCCGACCGGCTCGCGGGCGCCGACATCGACCGGAGCCCGCGCGGCCGCGACAATCCTTCGGATCACACGCCGGTGTGGTGCGAGCTGACCTGATTCTCAGAACTTGAGGCCGTAGCGCAGGCGGAGATTGTCGAGCTCGCTGCGGTCGCTGAACGGATCGGGCGCGGTGGCGCGATCGAGCGACAAGGTCAGGCTGTGCCGGTCGCCAATCTGATAGCCCAGCTCGAACTCGCTGTGGAGCGCCAGGCTCGGACCCAGGTAGCGCGGATACATCTCCTCGGGCCCCGCCCGCGTCAGGCTCCCGGCGACGCTGAGATTGCCGAAGAAGCCGTTGCTGTTGAACAGGTTCCACGACAACCCGGCATAGGAGCGGCTGGTGCCGGTGCCGCTATCCGTCGCCATGCCGAAGCGCGAGCGCGGCGAGAACAGGAAGCTGACGACGCCGCGATCGGGCGAATTGAGCGAGATCTGCAAATCGTCGCTGGCGCTTGGCGGTCCCAGAGGCTCGAGCAGGAGATTGGGGAAATTGAGATGGAACTCCGGCAGCGGCGCGTTGCCGGGAACGAGGATGCCGCCATCGCCAGCCTCGGCCGGTGCCGCCGCGAGCAGCAGGGCGGCAACGAGCGCCGCACCCAGCCCGGCGCGGGGAGCAAGACGCCGGCGCGAAAAACGCGCGGCCACGGCGGCGTCCAATGCGCCGACCATTGCCGACGAAGGCTCGACGAAGCGGCAGGCGAGCAGGCCGCCGGCCTTGTCGCGGCGCACCGCCTCGGCCGTGATCTCGAACGTATCGTCGCGGCCCGCGACGCGCAGCTCGCCGGCGACCCGGCCGCCGATCGTGACTGCCGGCGCCGATTCCAGCAGCAAGCCGCCCAGCGACCAGTTCCGCGCCGGGTATTCGGTGTCGCCGACGGTCAACGCGACGCGCGGCGCTGCATAGCGCCGGTCGCGCCGCATTTCCTTATGTGTCAGCGAGATGCTTGTCGTTCTTAACATGTGCGTAGAGCAAGGATGGCGAGGCTATTTGAAATCCGAGGCGTTAAAGCGCGGTAAAGGACCGCAATTTCGGGTAGATTATACCTTCTTGGCCTCGCCCGGCAACTTGGACCGGAGGATTGCCCCCTCCGGTGGAGTGGAAGGCGGATAGGCGTGCCTGCGCCCATTCGGGTCATCGACCGCCCAGCCCACCCCATCCGCCGCGACATAGCATGGTCCTGCCGGCACCTTGCCGAACCCGCCCGGCAGATCGAGCACATAGGTCGGCTGACACAGGCCCGAGACCCGGCCGCGCAGCGCCCGCATCAGCGCCTGCCCCTCGGCGAGCCCGGTGCGGAAATGCCCCGTGCCCGGCGCCAGGTCGAGATGGTGCAGGTAATAGGGCTTGACCCGCATCGCCACGAGGCGGCGGAACAGCGCTTCGAGCGTCGCTCCATCGTCGTTGACGCCCTTCAGCAGCACGGATTGCGCGTGGAGCGGGATGCCGGCGCGGACGAGGCGGAGGCAGGCCGCCCGCGCCCCCTCGGTCAGCTCGCGCGGATGATTGGCGTGGATCACGACATGGACCGCCTTCTCGGCCGCGAGCGCCCTGACGAGCGCGGCGCCGACCCGGTCGGGCGCCACCACCGGAACGCGCGTGTGGAAGCGGATCGAGCCCAAATGCGGGATCGCGTCGAGCGCCTTGACGATCGCGCCGATCCGGCGCGGCGACAGCACGAACGGGTCGCCGCCGGTGACGATCACCTCCCAGATCGCGGGGTCGCCGCGGATGTAGTCGAGCGCGGTCTCGAGCTCCGCGGCGGTCAGCGTTCCGGATTTGCGCCCGACATCCTCGCGCCGGAAGCAGAAGCGGCAATAGACCGGGCAAATGAGCGTCGGCTTCAGCAGCACGCGGTCGGGATAGCGGTGGACGATGCCCTTCACCGGCGAGAGACGCCGGTCGCCGATCGGATCGGCGCTTTCGCCCGGCGAGGCTTCGAGTTCGGCGTCCTGCGGCAGGAACTGGCGCGCGATCGGGTCGTGCGCGGGATCGCCTTCGATCAGCGCCGCCATCTCGGGCGTGATCGCGACGGGATAAGGGCTATGTGCGATCGCGGCGTCCATATCGTGCGTCCTTCGACTACGCGCGCTGTCGCGCGCTTCGCTCAGGATGAGGCGCTTTGTCGATGGCATCACAAACAGTCCTCATACTGAGCGAAGTCGAAGGACGCACGGCATCGCCCCAACCGAACAGTCTCGGCGTCAGATATCGGCGTAGCAAAACGTCTCGGCGCGCGCGCCGGGATGGGTTACGGCGCCTTTTTCGGCGTCGCCCACGGTCAGCGCATAACGCCACAGGGCGCCGGACTGGTACTCGTTCTTGCGCGGCTTCCACGCCTTCCTGCGCTCGGCCAGCTCGGCGTCGCTCAGCTCCACGCTGAGCGTGCCGGCGGCCGCGTCGATCGCGATGATGTCGCCGTCGCGCAGCAGGCCGATCGGCCCGCCGACCGCCGCCTCGGGCCCGACATGGCCGACGCAGAAGCCGCGCGTGCCGCCCGAGAAGCGCCCGTCCGTGATGAGCGCCACCGCGTCGCCTGCGCCCTGGCCCGAGAGCGCCGCCGTCGTCGACAGCATCTCGCGCATGCCGGGGCCGCCGCGCGGGCCCTCGTAGCGGATCACCAGCACGTCGCCGGGTTGGTATTTCCGAGCCTCGACGAAGGCGAAGCAATCCTCCTCGCGGTCGAAGCAGCGCGCCGTGCCGCGGAATTGCCGGCTCTGGCCGCGCATGCCCGCGACCTTGCACACCGATCCCTGCGGCGCGAGGTTGCCGGTCAGCACGACTTCGCCGGCATGCGGCAGGATCGGCTTCGAGGTCGGGCGGATCACGTCCTGGTTGCCGGGCACGACGATGGTCTTGAGGTTCTCGGCGATCGTCCTGCCGCTCACCGTCATGCAGTCGCCGTGCAGGAAGCCGCCGTCCAGGAGCGCCTTCATCAGCACCGGCACGCCGCCCACCTCGTGCAGATCCTTCATCACGTAGCGCCCGCCCGGCTTGAAGTCGCCGATATAGGGCGTGCGCTTGTAGATGCGGCCGACGGCGTGGATGTCGAAATCGATGCCGGCCTCGTTGGCGATCGCCGGCAGGTGCAGCGCGGCATTGGTCGAGCCGCCCGAGGCCGCGACCACCGTCGCCGCATTCTCGAGCGCCTTCAAGGTGACGATGTCGCGCGGGCGGATGCCGAGACGGATGAGGTTCAGCACCGCTTCGCCCGAGGCCTCGGCATATTGGTCGCGTGAATCGAGCGGCGCGGGCGTGCCGGCCGAGCCTGGCAGCGCCAGCCCGATCGCCTCCGAGACGCAAGCCATCGTGTTGGCCGTGTATTGCCCCGCGCACGAGCCGGCCGACGGGCAGGCGTTGCATTCGAGCTCGTGCAGATCCGCGTCGCTCATGGTGCCGGCGCTGTGCGCGCCCACGCCCTCGAACACGTTGACGATGGTGACGTCGCGGCCCTTGAAGCGGCCCGGCAGGATCGAGCCGCCATACATGAAGACCGACGGCACGTTCAAACGCAGCATCGCCATCATCAGGCCGGGCAGCGACTTGTCGCACCCCGCCAAGCCCACGAGCGCGTCGTAGGAGTGGCCGCGCATGGTGAGCTCGACCGAATCCGCGATCACCTCGCGCGAGACCAGCGACGATTTCATGCCGGCATGGCCCATGGCGATGCCGTCCGTCACGGTGATGGTGGTGAACTCGCGCGGCGTTCCGCCCGAGGCCGCGACGCCGCGCTTGGCCGCCTGCGCCTGGCGCGACAGCGAGATGTTGCACGGCGCGGCTTCGTTCCAGGTGGTGGCGACGCCGACGATCGGCTGGCGCAGCTGCTCCTCGGTGACGCCCATCGCATAGAACATCGAGCGGTGCGGCGCGCGCTCGGGCCCCACCGTGATGTGGCGGCTCGGCAGCTTCGCCTTGTCGAATCTTGGGTTGCGCGCATCGTCAGGCATCGCACGTCTCCGGTCCCTGTTGGCGCGACCTTACCGGGGCCGGGCGCACCTTGCCACCCCCTCGCCCGCGGTTATGCTCGCGCGCATGTCGATCACCCGCATGTCGCGAGGAGCAGCCTTGGCGCTCGCCTCGGCGGCGCTGTTCGGCGCGAGCACGCCGCTGGCGAAGGCGCTCGTCGGCGCGGTCGGGCCGTGGCTGCTCGCGGGCCTGCTCTATCTCGGGTCGGGCGTCGGTCTCTGCGCCGCGTCACTGCTGATGCGCGGGCGCGAGGCGCCATTGCGGCGCGCCGACCTGCCGTGGCTCGCCGCAATCGTGCTCGCGGGCGGCGTCGCCGGGCCGGTGTTCTTGATGTTCGGGCTCACGATGACGCCGGCCTCGTCGGCGTCGCTTCTTCTCAATCTCGAAGGCGTGCTGACGCTCGTAATCGCGTGGGTGGTGTTTCGCGAGAATGTCGATGTGCGGATCGGCGCGGGCGCGGCGGCGATCCTTCTGGGTGCAGGGCTTCTGTCGTGGAATGGGCCGGCGCAAAACTTCGGCTGGGGCGCCGCGGCGATTGCGGCCGCGTGCCTCGCGTGGGCGATCGACAATAATCTCACACGCAAGCTTGCGAGCGGCGATCCGCTGCAAATCGCGATGGTGAAGGGGCTTGCCGCGGGCAGCGTCAATGTCGCGCTGGCGCTCTTCATGGGCGCGTCGTGGCCGCCGGCGCCGACGGTCGCGGCAGCTTGCATCATCGGCTTCATGGGCTACGGCGTGAGCCTCGCGCTTTTCGTGCTGGCGCTCCGGCATCTCGGCACGGCGCGCACCGGAGCATATTTCTCGCTCGCGCCCTTCGTCGGCGCGGCCCTCGCCATCGCCCTCTTCGGCGAGCCGGTGACGCCTGTGTTCATCGCCGCGGCAGCGCTGATGGCGGTGGGGCTCTATCTCCACCTCGCCGAGCGGCACGAGCACGAGCATGCGCACGACGCGTTCGTGCACGAGCACCGCCACGCACACGACATGCACCATCGCCACGCGCACGAGGCGGCCGATCCGGCGGGCGAGCCGCATTCGCATGTCCATGCGCATGCGCGCCTCGTCCACAGCCACCCGCACTTTCCCGACATCCACCACCGGCATTCGCACTGAGCGCGGCCCATGCTAGCGTGCCGGAAGCAACGAGGTTCCGCAGGGTCCTGAGGTAATGGCGCACGACGACGACAACGACCGTCCGACCGAGCCGGCAAGCGGCGAGCTGCCCGCTGCGCCGCCGCCGAACGATGCGCCGGCAGGTGCGCCCACGCCCGGCGAAGCGCCGCAGCGCCGCCGCCGCAGACGCCGGCGGCGCGGTCCGCGGCCGCCAGGCGAAGGTGCCGCGCCCGCGAGCGCAGCCGAGCCAATGCCCGAAGGCGAAGCTCCGCCTGCGGCGCAGGAAGGAGCGCCATCCGCGCCGCAGGAAGGAGCGCCGCCGGGCGCCCCGCCCGCGCGCGCGCCGCGCCGTCCGCGCTGGCGGCCGCGCCGGAACAAGGGCCCGCGTCCGCCGGGCGGCGGCGCACCCGGCGAAGGCCAGGCCGCCTCCGCCAGAGGCGAGGCGCAGGGCGAAGCCGCGCCGCGCGAAGGCGAGGCGCCGCGCGCGCCGCCCGGCCGCGGCCGCCGGACGCGCGATTTCCGCGCCGAACGGCACGCCGCGCCGGCGCCCGCAGAGCCCGCGCGGGAGCGCCCTCCGCGCGACAAGGGGCCGCGCCGCGACCGGCCGCCCCGCCGCCCCGGCAAAGGACCGCCCGACCGCGGGCGCGACGCGCGGCATAAGCCCGAGCCCAAGCTCTACACGACCGAGGCGGTGGTTGACCGCGGCTTCGAGGATTTGGCCGACCCCGCGAACGAGGGCGCGACGCTGCGCGTCCACTGGACGATCGTGAAGCGCACCGTGGCGGACCAGCGCACCACGAAGCCCGTCTCGATGCTCTACATCCTGAAGCGCGGCGAGAGCGAGGCCGAGTTCGCCAATCTGAGCCTCGCGCGCGCGGCGGTGAACAAGACCATCGTCCATCCCGAGAAGCTGACCCTCTCGAAGGAGCAGCACGCCGCCGCGCGCGGGAAGAAATAGTCACTCGCCGGGGTAGCGGATCTCCACGACCTCGATCGCCTCGGGGCCGTGCGGGGTCTTGAGCTCGACGGTGTCGCCTTGGCGCGCCTTCAAAAGAGCGCGCGCGATCGGCGAGATCCAGCTCACCTGGCCTTTCTCGAAATCGGCCTCGTTGACGCCGACGATGGTGACGAGACGCTCGCCCGCGGCGGCGCGATAGCACACGGTGGCGCCGAAAAAAACCTGCTCGCGATTGCGCTGCTGCGCCGGATCGACCACCTGCGCCGCCTCGAGCCGCTTGGTCAGGAAGCGGATGCGCCGGTCGATCTCGCGCAGCCGCTGTTTGCCATAGATGTAGTCGCCGTTCTCCGAGCGGTCGCCGTTGCCGGCCGCCCACGAGACGGTCTCGACCACCTTGGGCCGCTCGACCCGCGCCAACTGTTCGAGCTCGTCACGCAGCCGCCGGAAGCCGTCGGGCGTCATGTAGTTCTTGACGCCTTCGGGAAGTTTCGGCGCGTCGTCGGGCGCGAGATCGTCGTCGCCGTCGCTTTCGCGCGTAAAAGCCTTGCTCATGCCGACCCGCCTTCGCGCGCCAGCACGGTCGCGGCGTCATCCTTGCGCCCGTGCCCAGCTTCGAGCCGCGCCTTGGCCTTGGCGAGGTAGCTGTCGCGCCGCCCCTGCCCGTGGAAGCGGAACATGCGGTCGGCCATGTGCGCCACCCGTTCCACCGAGACCTCGATGTCGCCCTTCTTGGTCGTGAGCTTCTGCATCGCAATGCTCCATTTCATGCGCAGTCGCCGCACCATAGCGCCGATCGAAGCGGCGGCGAAATCGTCGAAGTAGGCTTAGGCGCCGATGCGCTGCAGCGCGGCGGCGACGCGGGCGAGAGCGGCCCTGGCATTGGCCTCGCGCTCGCGCTGCTCCTCGATCGCCTCGGGCTTGGCCTTCGCGACGAATTGCGGATTGGCGAGCTTTTGCTCGCTTTTGGAAATCTCCTGGCGGTAATTGGCCGCCTCGCGCTCGAGCCGCACGCGCTCCTTGGCGAAATCGATGGCACCGGCAAGGTCGAGAAGGATCGTGGCGCCCTCGTGCACCACCTGAAGCGCGCCCTGGCGCGGGCGTTGCGTGGCATCCGCGGGATCGAGCGAGGCGAGCCGCGCCAGGCGCAGGATCTGCGCGCGGTGCCGCCCGATCCAGGCGCGGCCATCGCCCGTGCTTTCGATCACGATTGCGGAGAGCTCGGCCGCCGCCGGCACGTTCATCTCGGCGCGCGCCGTGCGGATCGCCGATATCAGGCCCACCACCCATTCCATCTCGGCGACGGCATCGGCGTCGCCAAGCGCCGCGTCGTAGGCGGGCCACGGGCGCAGGATCATCATGCCGCCCTCCTCGCCCGCGAGATGACGCCACAGCGCCTCGGTGATGAACGGCATGATGGGATGGAGGAGATGGCACAGCTCGCCCGTGACCCACGCCGTCATGGCGCGGGTCTCGGCCTGCGCCTGCTCATCGTCGCCGGCAAGGATCGGCTTGGTGAATTCGAGATACCAGTCGCAGAAATTGTGCCAGATGAAATGATAGAGCGCGTCCGCCGCGTCGTTGAACTTGTAGTCCTCGAGTGCCACGTCGATGCGCGCGGCGCATCGGGCGAGCGCGGAGGCGATCCAGCGGTTGACGGTGAGTTTCGCCTCCGCCGGCGCGTAGCCCGGCACGAGGGCGCAGCCGTTCATCGCGGCATAGCGCGCCGCGTTCCACAGCTTGGTGCCGAAATTGCGGTAGCCCTCGATGCGGCTCTCGGCGAGCTTGATGTCGCGCCCTTGCGCCGCGAGCGCCGCGAGCGTGAAACGCAGCGCATCGCAGCCATAGCGCTCGATCACCTCGAGCGGATCGACGATGTTGCCCTTCGACTTCGACATTTTCTGGCCGCGCTCGTCGCGCACCAGCGCGTGGATATAGACGGTGCGGAACGGCACGTCGTCCATGAACTTGCAGCCCATCATCATCATCCGCGCGACCCAGAAGAAGATGATGTCGAAGCCGGTGACCAGCACGTCGGTCGGGTAATAGCGCGCGAGCTCCCTCGTGCGCTCGGGCCAGCCGAGCGTCGAGAACGGCCACAGCGCCGATGAGAACCAGGTGTCGAGCACGTCCTGATCGCGCGTGAGCGGAACCTCGTGGCCGTAATGCAATGCCGCCGCTTCCTGCGCCGCCTCCTCCGTCTCCTCGACGAAGATGCGGCCGTCGGGCGCGTACCAGGCGGGAATTTGATGGCCCCACCAGATCTGGCGCGAGATGCACCACGGCTGGATGTTGCGCATCCATTCGAAGAAGGTGTTCTCCCACTGCCGCGGCACGAACACGGTGCGGCCGCCCTCGACCGCCTCGATCGGCGCGCGCGCCAGCGTCTTCGCGTCGCAATACCACTGATCCGTCAGCCACGGTTCGATCACCGCGCCCGAGCGGTCGCCATAGGGCACGGTCAGCGTGTGGTCGTCGATCTTGTCGACGAGGCCCTGCGCTTCGAGGTCGGCGACGATGCACTTCCTCGCCTCGAACCGGTCGAGGCCGCGATAGGGCTCGGGCGCCATGTCGTTGAGGCGCGCGTCGCGGTCGAACACATTGACGAGCGGCAGATCGTGGCGGCGGCCCACCTCGAAATCGTTGAAGTCGTGCGCCGGCGTGATCTTGACGGCGCCGCTGCCGGTCGCGGGATCGGCGTACGGATCGGCGACGATCGGGATGCGGCGGCCGACGAGCGGCAGGATCGCGTGGCGGCCGACGAGCGCGCGGTAACGCTCGTCGTCGGGATGCACGGCGACGCCGGTGTCGCCGAGCATGGTTTCGGGCCGCGTCGTCGCGACCACGACGAATTCCCCGGCGCTGCCCTCGATCGGGTATTTGAAATACCACAGCTTGCCCTTGGTCTCGCGGTTCTCGACCTCGAGATCGGAGACGGCGGTGTGCAGCTTCGGGTCCCAGTTGACGAGCCGCTTGTCGCGGTAGATGAGCCCTTCCTTGTGCAGCGCCACGAACACTTTTCGCACCGCGGCCGAGAGGCCTGCATCCATGGTGAAGCGCTCGCGGCTCCAATCGGGCGAGGCGCCGAGCGAGCGCAGCTGGCGCGTGATCGTGCCGCCGGATTCCTCCTTCCACGTCCAGACGCGCGCAATGAACGCCTCGCGGCCAAGCTTGTGGCGGTCCGACTGCTCCTCTGCGAGCTGGCGCTCGACCACCATCTGCGTCGCGATGCCGGCATGGTCCGTGCCCGGCTGCCACAACGCGTCGCGGCCCTTCATGCGCTGATGGCGGATCAGGATATCCTGCAGCGTGAAGGTGAGCGCGTGCCCCATGTGCAGGCTGCCCGTCACGTTGGGCGGCGGCATCATGATGCAATAGGGGCGGCGCGGCGTGTCCGGGTGGGCGGCGAAAGCGCCCGACCGCTCCCAGGCGGCGTAAATCTCCGCCTGAAGCTCAGCAGGGCGGAATGTCTTGTCGAGCTCGGCGCGCGCCAAGGCTGGACCTGCCTCAGCGGCTCTCGGCCTCGCGCACGAGCCGCGTGATCTCCTCGCGCACGAGCCGCTCGACGAGCGGCGGCAGGTTGTCGTCGATCCAGGTCTTGAGCATCGGCCGGATCAGCTCGCGCACCATGTCCTCGAGCGTACGGTTCATTTCGCCCAGGGGCAGCTCGGCGCCGCGGTCGCGCGGACGGGCGACGAGCTGCGACAGCGCCGCCACCGAAGCGGCGGCGCTCGCCGCCGAGATCAGGCGCTCCTGCTCGCCCGCCGAGGCGGCTTCATCGCGCGGCGGTTCGGCCTCGAGCTTGAAATCGGGCTCCGCGCCGTTGGACGCCGGCGCCTCGGCAGAATTCGCCACCGTTTGCTCCTCCTCGACTACTTCCGTCAGTTCGAGAACGTCGTCGCTGCCCGCCTCCGGCGACTCGTCGGCCGAAGCTTGCGCGGATGCTGCGCTTGCGCCGACCTCCGCCGCCGCCTCGGGCGCCTCGTTGTCCTCGGCAATGATGCGCCGAATGGAGGCGAGAATCTCCTCCATCGACGGCTCGTGCTGACCCTTCTCGTCGGACATGGCGTGGCGCTCTCTCGGGCGCTGAAAGACTAGGCGATATACCGCGAAAACACCAGCATTGCGGCCGCCGTCGTCAATCCTTGGCGCCGAATCCGAGCCACTTGTCACGCACCGAATCGTAATGCTGCTGCACGTCGTAGAGCTTGACCGGGAGGCCGAGATTGACGGCCGAAAGCGCGCCGATCTGCTGCGCCAGGTTGAATTCCGCCACGGCGAGGTCGTGCTGCGCCTGGACGAGCTGCACCTGGTCGGTGAACAGCTCCTGCTGCTGGTTCAACACGTCGAGGATGGTGCGCGAGCCCACGCGCTGCTCCTGGCGCACGCCTTCGAGCGCCACCTGGTCGGCGCTGATCGTCGATTGCAGCGAGAAGGTGCTCGCCCGCGCCGATTGGATCGTTTCCCACGCCTGGGTCGCCGACTGCACCGCCTGGCGGCGCGCGTCGTCGGTGAGGCCGAGACTCTGCGCCACCTTCTCCTCGGCCGCGCGCGTCTGCGAATAGACCTGGCCGCCCTCGTAGAGCGGCATGGTGACGCGGAAGACGACCGAGCCGGTGGTCGTCTCGCGGCCGTTGGTCACCGTCTCCTGCGCGCGGTTGACGTTGGTGACGAGATTGAGGCTCGGCAAAAGCTGCGCCCGCGTCGCCGCCACCGTGGAGCGCGCCGACTCCTCGCTGAAGACCGCCGCCAGCACGGTCGGATTCTTGGTCGAGGCGAGCGTGAGCGCTTCCTCGCGCGTCTGCGGCAGCACGGGATGGATCTCGGGCTGGGCGAGGTTCTGCGGCGGGTGGCCGACGAAGCGCGCGAAATTGGCGCGGTCGCTCGCGAGATTGCCCTCCGCCTGCTGGCGGCTGGCGCGGGCGGCGGCGAGCCGTGCCTCGGCCTGCGCCACGTCGGTGCGGGTCAGCGAGCCGACGCGGAACTGGTCCTCCGTCGCTTCGAGCTGGCGCCTGAGGACCTGCTCGTTGTTGATGTTGAGATTGACCGTCGCCTGATCGCGCAGGACGTTGAAATAGGACTGGACGACGCTGAAGAAGACCGTGCTTTCGGTCGCGGCGTTGCGCGCGCGCTCGGCCTCGACCGCCTGCTCGGCGGCGGCGGTGCGCGCCACCGTCTGGCCGCCCTGGTAGATCGGCTGGGTGATGTTCACGTCGGCCGTCTTGGGCTGGAACGTCGCGTGCGCGGGCGCGGTGGGCGGTGCGGGCGGCGTATTCTCGATGCGCTCGGTGCCGGCCGAGCCGGTGAACTGCACGGTCGGGCGCCAGCCGGCAAGCGCCTGCGGCACGCCTTCGTCGGTGGCGCGGACATTGGCGCGCTCGGCCGCGATCTGCGGATTGGTGTTGTAGGCCGAGACCAGCGCCTCCTCGAGCGTTTCCGCGCGCGCGACCACGGCGCCCGCGAGAAGCGCCGCCATGGCCGTCGATGCAAGAAGGAGCGGACGCGGCATCGGAACCCCTAGAAGACGAAGCCCGGCGCATGCGCGAAGCCGGGCAGGAAGGGCGTCCCGGCGTCGAACACCGCGCGCTGCGACAGCACGCCCGCTGCGCGGGTCATCAGCACGCCGTGGCCCATGCCGGAGGACGATTTCACGACCGTGACGAGCCGGCCGCCGTCGGCGAGCTGGCGCGCCAGCGCATCCGGAACCGATGCCACCGCGCCGCCGATCACGATCACCTCGTAGGGCGCGCCGGCCGGGTAGCCTTCTTCGAGATGCCCTTCGAGCAGCGTGACGTTGCCGATCTGCAGCTCCTGCAGCAGCGCGCGCGCGGTCGCGCTCAGCCCGGCGTCGCTTTCGACCGCCACGACGCGCGCCGCAAGGCGCGACAAAAGCGCGCTCGCATAGCCGGTCGCGGCGCCGATCTCGAGCACGCCGTCCTCGGGCCCGATCGCCGCGAGCTGCACCAGCCGGGCCAGCACCATCGGCTCCATGAGGTAGCGCGCGGCGCCCAGCGGGATGTCCTCGTCGACATAGGCGTTCCCGGCGAGATGGTCAGGCACGAAGCGTTCGCGCGGAACGGCGAGGAACGCGTCGAGCACGGCCTCGTCCGTCACCTTGTTGGTGCGGAGCTGACTTTCGACCATGTTGAGACGCGCGGCGCGGTAATCCAGCATCTGATCGCAAAACGATGAACGGCGCCGCGAGTTATATAGACGCGCCGCCGTCAAGACAACGACATTGCGGGCCGGTATGCGCCCCCCTATATCTGCCGCCGACCCGGCCGGATGGCAGAGTGGCTATGCAGAGGACTGCAAATCCTCGTACAGCGGTTCGATTCCGCTTCCGGCCTCCATCCAGAAACGCCCGTAAAATGGGCACATCGGCCGCCTTCGGACGACCTTTTTGTTGGCGAAACGTGTTGCGGAGCGTTACGAAGAAAAAGGCGGATTTCCTTGCCTTCCCGAGCGTTCCCAAATGCGCCATGCAACGCGCATGCAACACGGAAATTATGTCGTGTCGGCGTGGCGATCCCGACCTTGACGGGCGTGGCCGGTTGCAGGCCGAGTTGCGGGGTTCAGGACGGCAGCGCCGGCCGCCGCGCGAGGATGAGGCACTGCCAGTCGCCGGCCGAATGGACGAACCGGACATCGGCGAATCCCGCCGCGGTGAACGTGCTCATTAGGAACCCCGCTGTATAAGCGACGGCCGCCTCCGGCTGCTTCAGCGAGACGACATGCGCATTGCCCATTCGATGGGCGAAGCTGTGGCGGTCGCCGAACGTCGGCGACGGATGGTCGAGGGAGAAGCAACCGGCGCTGACGAAGCCGCCCGGCCGTACGAGCCGGAAGCTCTCGCGCGTATAATTCACCACCTCGTGTTCGAGGAGATGTGTGTAAAGCGACATCGAGCAGACGAGATCGATCGAGCCGTCGGGCTCGGGAATGCGATAGGGCGTCCCGCCCACCCCGCCGACATAGGAGGTGCTTGCATCGGTTGACAGATGCCAGGTGAAGCGGCTGTCGAAATGCTGCCGGCACCACGCGATCATCTCGGCATCGATGTCGATGCCGATGTACCGGCCGCGAAACCGCTCGCCGTGCTCCTCGTAGTCGCGCAGCAAGAGGGCATAGCGCCCGCAACCGGAGCCGATGTCGAGGATCGTCGACCCCATGTTCCAGTAGCCGTGCGCGAGCGCATAAATCCAGAATTGGCGCACGCCGTGTAGATGCTCGATCTGGTTGCTGAACAGCCGGTTGCCGACGCCGACGCGGATGCGCAGATGATTGGGCGGAATGGCGCGGAACTCCCGCCAAAAAAGCCTTGGCAGCAGATCGGCGCTGTTGACGGCCGCCTTGAAAGCGCTGTTGTAGGTCAGGCGCGAAATCGACGGAACGATCCGCCTGATCGCCTTGTCGAAGCCCAATATGTCCTCCCGGGCCTTGGTGCGTCCAACGGCTTGCCGCGGCGGAAGTTCCGGGCGGTCGGCCCCTTGGACCCAGTCGAATGGGCGCTCCCTGCGTGAGGGCGCCTGCGGCGGGGATCAAGTTTGGGTGGCGTGAGCGCGCTCGCGGCGATATGGGGGTCGTGCCCAACCGCCGAGATTTCGTCGATGTCCGCCGTCACCTTTGCCGTCATGCTCCGCGCCAACGGAACAGCCAGGTACGTCGCGGCCGGTCATGTGCCGTTGACCGCGGCGCCCGCGTGCGGACAGGTCATCGAGTTCGCGCACGGCGGCCGGCCGGTGCGCGGCACGGTTGACGCGCTCGTCATCCCGCCTGGCTGCGAGGAGAATTGCATCGGCACGGTGTTCGTCTCCGAGGCGTGAGCCCCGCGTGGGCGGCAGCCCATTCGGCTTCGTTGCCAGTCCTCGTCCCACTCGGATAAACTCGGCGCAACACCGGGAGGGGATAAGCCGATGACAAGAAAGATGCAGCATCCGTCGCGCCGCAAGGTGGTGACGCTTCTGGGCGCCGGCGCGGCCGGCGCGCTCGCGGCGCCGGGGCTGTTCGTGCGGCCCGCGCGCGCGGCAGGGCGCACCATCAAGATCGGCATGGTGAGCCCGCAGACCGGTCCCATCGCCGCTTTCGGCGAAGCCGACAGCTGGGTCCTGGCCGAGGCGAAGAAGGCGCTCGCCAGCGGCGTCACCGTCGCCGGCGAGCAGCATGCGGTCGAAATCCTCTACCGCGACAGCCAATCCAACGCGAACCGCGCGGCCGAGGTCGCGTCCCAGCTCATCAACAACGACAATGTCGACATCATGGTCGCCTCCTCGACCGGCGACACCGTCATTCCGGTGTCCTCGCAGTGCGAGCTCGCCGGCGTGCCGTGCATCACCGCCGACGACCCGTGGGAGGATTTCTTCTTCGGCCGCAAGGGCGATCCGGCGAAGGGGTTCGAGTGGACGTACCACTTCTTCTGGGGCTTCGGCATGGTGGCGAACCTGTTCGCCGACATGTGGCTGTCGCTGCCGACCAACAAGACCGTGGGCCTGATGCTGACCAACGACCCGGACGGCATCGCCGCCAGCGACCCGCAGCACGGCATGGCCGCGGCGTTCCGGCCGAAGGGCCTCAACGTCGTCGATCTCGGCCTCTACCCGCCGTTGAGCGAGGACTTCACGGCGCAGATCACCAAGCTCAAGGAAGCGAACTGCGACATTGCCTGCGGCATCTTCAATCCGCCGCAGTTCGCGATCTTCTGGACGCAATGCGCGCAGCAGGGCTACCGCCCGAAGATCATGACGCCGCCCAAGGCGCTGCTGTTCCCCTCGGCGGTCGAAGCCTTGGGCGATCGCGGCACCGGCACCTCGACGGAAGTGTGGTGGTCGCAGCACCATCCGTTCAAGTCGGGCCTCACCGGCCAGACGGCGCAGCAATTCTGCGACGCCTACACCGCCGCCACCGGCAAGCAATGGACGCAGCCGATCGGCTTCAAGCATGCCTGCCTCGAGGTCGCGGTCGACGTGCTGAAGCGGGCGAAGAAGCTCGAGGCCGGCGCGATCCGCGACGCCATCGCCGATACCGACTACCAGTCGCTGGTCGGGCCGCTCACCTGGAAGGGCGGGCCGTCGAACCCGGTGAAGAACGTATGCACCACGCCGCTCGTCGGCGGGCAGTGGAAGCCGGGCAAGAAATTCAAATACGATCTCAACGTCGTCTACGACAAGACCGCGCCGAACGTCCCGCTCGACAGCCCGTTCGAGGTCATCAAGTACTCGTGAATGGCGGTACTGCTCGCGCTCGACGCCGTCTCGAAATCCTACGGCGCGCTCAGGGCAACCGACAGCCTCACCCTCGCGGTCGAGGAGGGTGAGGCGCTTGCCGTCATCGGCCCCAATGGCGCCGGCAAGACGACGATGTTCAACCTCATCACCGGCGATGTCGCGCCCGACAGCGGCCGCATCGTCTTTGCCGGGACCGACATCACGCGCATGACGCCGCACCGCCGCTCGCGCCTCGGGATCGGCCGCTCGTACCAGATCCCGCACCCGTTCGCGAACATGACGGTATTCGAGAACGTGCTGGTCGGCGCCATCTTCGGCGCCGGTGCAAGCGAGCGCGACAGCTACGCGCGCTGCGCCGAGGTGCTGGAGCATACGCGCCTCATCGACCGCGCCAACGCGCCGGCGCGCACGCTGACGCTCCTGCAGCGAAAGCGCCTCGAGCTTGCCCGCGCGCTGGCGCTGCGCCCGAAGCTGCTTCTCCTCGACGAGATCGGCGGCGGCCTGACCGAGCACGAATGCCAGGAGCTGGTCGAGACGATCCGCTCGATCCACGCGCGCGGCACGACGATCGTGTGGATCGAGCACATCGTGCATGCGCTCTTGTCGGTGGCGACGCGGCTCGTCGTGATGAATTTCGGCGAGCTTCTGGCCGAAGGGGAGCCGCGCGCCGTGATGGCGGATGTGCGCGTCCAGGAAGTCTATATGGGTCTGCCCGGCACATGACCTTGCTCAGGACGCGCGGGCTCTGCGCCTTCTACGGCGATTTCCAGGCGCTATTCGACCTCGAGGTGAGCGTCGAAGACGGCGAGACGGTCGCCGTCATCGGCGCCAACGGCGCCGGCAAGACCACGCTCCTGCGCACCGTCGCGGGCGCGCTCCCGTGCGGGCGCGCGATGGTCGAGTTCGAGGGAGATCCCATCGGCGGTCTTTCGGCGCACGAGATCGTCCGCCGCGGCATCGCCATGGTGCCGGAAGGACGAAGGCTCTTTCCGAGCCTCACGGTCGAGGAGAACCTGCTGATCGGCGGCTATTGCGGCCGCGGCGGCGCATGGACGCTGGCGCGCGTGTACGAGCTCTTTCCGATGCTGGCCGAGCGCCGCACCGTGTCCGCGCACGCGCTCTCGGGCGGGCAGCAGCAGATGGCGGCGATCGGCCGCGCGCTCATGTCGAACCCGCGCCTGCTTTTGTGCGACGAGCTTTCGCTTGGCCTGGCGCCGCTCGTCATCCGCGAGATCTATGCGCGGCTCGGCGCGATCGCGGCCGAGGGAACGACGCTGGTCATCGTCGAGCAGGACATCAACCGCGCGCTCGATGCGGCCGCGCGCTTCTATTGCCTGCAGGAGGGCCGGGTCGCGTTGACCGCGCCCTGCCGCGGCTTCGCGCGCGACACGATCACGCGCGCTTATTTCGGGGTCTGAGCGCGCGGCATGGACTGGCTCAACATCCTCATCCAGGGCGCGCTGCTGGGGGGGCTCTATGCGCTCTTCGCGGTCGGGCTGTCGCTCTCGTTCGGCATCATGCGGCTCGTCAACATCGCGCATGGCGATCTCATCGTGCTCGCGGCCTATGTGGCGCTCGTCACGGTCAACGTGACCGGCCTCTATTCGATGGCGACGCTTATCGTCGTCGTGCCGGCGATGTTCGCGCTGGGCTACGCGATGCAGCGCTGGCTCCTCAATTTCACGCTTTCGGGCGGCCTGCTGCCGCCGCTCCTCGTCACGTTCGGGATTTCCGTCATCATCGAGAACCTGCTGCTCCAGGGTTTCGGCGCCAGCACCTACCGGCTCCAGGCGGGCGCCATCGAGACCGCGAGCCTGGCCTTGGACGGGATCTATATCGGGGCCTATCCGTTTTTGGTGTTCGCGACCGCGCTGGCGGCGATCGCGGCGTTGCAGCTTCTGTTCTATCGAACGTCGCTTGGCCGCGCCTTCCGCGCCACCTCGGACGATGCCGACACGGCGGAGCTGATGGGGATCGACAACCGCCACCTTTATGCCATGGCGATGGCGATCGCCATGATCTTCACCGCGGTGGCGGGCGTGCTGATGGCGATCCGCTCGACGTTCGACCCGGCGGCGGGCCCGATCCGCCTCATCTTCGCGTTCGAAGCGGTGATCATCGGCGGGCTCGGCAGCCTGTGGGGCACGCTTTTGGGCGGCATGGTGCTGGGCGTGGCGCAAGCGGTGGGCGCGGCGCTGTCGCCCACCTGGCAGATCCTCGCCGGCCACTTGGCCTTCCTGATCGTGCTGCTGCTCCGGCCGAGCGGGCTCTTCCCGCACACGAGGGATTGATGGCAACGCTGCGGGTCGAGCGCTCGACGCCGGAGAGCCGCGTCTTCGCCGTGTTCCTGGCGCTGGCATTGGCGGCGCTGGCGGCGCTGCCTTGGTGGGCGGGGCCGGGCGCGATGCGGCTCGTCGCGGAAATGGCCTATTACCTCGCGCTGGCGCAGCTCTGGAACCTGCTCGCGGGCTATGCCGGCCTCGTGTCGGTCGGGCAGCAGGCGTTCGTCGGCATCGGCGGCTATGCGCTCTATTACCTGACGAGCCAGTTCAACGTGCATCCGCTCGTGGCGCTGGCGCTGGCGGGTCCCATTGCGGCGGCGATCTCGCTGCCGATGGCGTTCGCCGTGTTCCGCCTGCGCGGCGCCTATTTCGCGGTCGGCACCTGGGTGCTTTCGGAAATCCTGGCGCTCGTGGTGACGCTCGATCCGACGCTCGGCGCCGGATCGGGCATGAGCCTCACGCCGGCGATCGTGCGCCAGATTTCGCCGGACCGCGCCGGGCGCGATCTCATCGTCTATTGGATCGCGCTCGGCATCGTCGCGATCGTGTTCGCGGCAGCCTATCTCCTGCTGCGCTCGCGCCATGGGCTGGCGCTCACCGCGATCCGCGATTCGGAGCCGGCGTCCGAAAGCCTCGGCGTCGATACGTTCCGCACCAAGCTCATCGTCTATGTCGTGACCGCCGCCTGCACCGGCCTTGTCGGGGCGTTCATCTTCCTGCAAAAGCTGCGCATCTCGCCCGAGGCGGGATTCAGCGTCAACGACTGGACCGTGGTGGTGATCTTCATGGTGGTGATCGGCGGCATCGGCACGCTCGAAGGGCCGATCGTCGGCATGCTGATCTATTTCGGCCTGCGCGAGGCGCTCGCCCAGTACGGCACCTGGTACCTCATCCTGCTCGGCATGGCCGCGGTCGCGATCATGCTTCTGGCGCAGGACGGCCTCTGGGGCCTCGTGGCGAAACGCTTCAACCTGCACCTCTTCCCGGTGCGCCGGCACCTGGTGCGCTAAGGGGACGAGGCGCGAACCCGAACTTTTCAGCGTAACGCATTGTATTGTATGCCTCCGCTCCCATCTTGGAAGATACTTGCTCCCAAGATGGGAGCGGCCTATCTTGCGTTCGTTTGCGTCTGGATCGCGCCGGCGCAGCGAGGCGATTTGGCGGTCAGGTGACCCGGAGGAGAACGGGCGGCCCAACGAGCGGTCCGCAGCGAGCTTCGGGCGAGCGAGGGAGGATATGGCAAGGTGCGCGTGTTCAACACGAATACTCTGTTGGCGTTCGGAAGAGGACATGCCGGGTCCGAACAGGCATTTCGCGAGTTGAGCAGAACGCTTCGGCAAGCGAACTGGGGAAATTTTCAGGAAGTCGAAAAGGCGTATCCGCCGTCGCGCTCGATCAAAGGAGATCGCGTGGTGTTCAACGTGAAGGGAAATGAATACCGCGTTGTCGCAGCTCTCGACTACGAGCGGAAGGCCGTGTTCATCAAATTTGTTGGAACTCACGCGGAGTACGACAGGGTCGATCCAGAAACGGTCAACCGGTATTAGCCACATGACGGATATAACTCCCATCAAGGATGATGCGACTCACCGCGTCGCGCTCGCTGAAATCGATCGTCTCTGGGGTTCCGCGGCCGGAACGCCGGAGGGAGATCGCCTCGAGGTGCTGATGACGCTTGTCGACGCGTACGAACGTGCGCGCTGGCCTGACGAAGATCTCGATCCCGTCGATGCTGTGAAGGCGCGCATCGAGAACTCCGGGCGAACCCGCAAGGAATTCGAGGCGATTATCGGTTCGTCAGGGCGAGCATCGGAAATTTTGAATCGCAGGCGACACCTCACTCTCCCGATGATTTGGAAGCTGGCCAGCGAGTGGGATATTCCGGCCGACGTCTTGATCCGGCCATACAAGCTTTCCCGGTCGAAGCGCCGGGCAAAGCGGCAGCTGCCGCTCAGATGAGCGGCGTGTTGGGCTTGAGGCCGAGAATGACGCGGCCGTACATCTCCTGGTTCGTCTCGAGCGTCAGAAGCCCGTGCATGTTGACGGCGTGGAGATCGCGCCAGGCGCGCTGCACCGGATTGGCCTCGCCGATGCCCGAGCCGCCGCCGGCGAGGAACAGGATTTCCACCGCGTTGAGGCACTCGCGCACGGCATGCGCGCACTCCATGCGCACGCGCGCCCGCAGCGCGAACGCCATCGTCTCGCCCTTCCCGGCCGCAGCCTCGATGTCGTCGGCCGCGCGGTGGAGCAGGAGACGCGCCACGTGAATGCGGGTCGCCGCGTCGGCGACCTGGCGATGGGTGGTCGGGCTGTCGATCTGGATCTCGCGCTCGGTATAGGCGATCTCGCGCCCGGGCAGGCGCTCGGTGAAGGACCCGAGCGCGCCTTCCGCCATGCCGAGCGCCGCCGGCGTGATCGCGAGCGCGAGCACCGGCACCGCGGCGCATTTGTAGAGGCTGCCTTCGTGCGCTGCCGCGCCCGGCGCCTTGCCGGCGATCATGCCCGGCAGCGACAGGGAACGGTGGCGCGGCACGAACGCCTCTTTCGCTACGATGCTGCAGCTTCCGGTGCCGCGCAATCCGACGACGTTCCAGTCGTCGCGGATCTCGATGTCGGCGGCCGGCACCAGCAGGTCGGCCTCGTCGGCGACGGCGCCGTCGCGGCCGAGAATGCGCGCGCCGAGCAGCAGCCAGTTGGCATGCTCGCAGCCCGACGCGAACGGCCAGAACCCCTCGAGGACGTAGCCGCCCTCGACTTCGCGCGCCTGGCCGCGCGGCGCGATCACGGCCGAGATCACGGCGTCGGGGTTAGCGCCGTAGGTCTCCTGCTGCGCCGCTTCGGGGAACCATCCCATGAGCCAGCTATGCGCGTGCATCACGCCCATGCACCACGCAGTCGAGCCGCAGCCGCGCGCCACTTCGGCGACGGCGTCGATATGCGCATGCAGCGACATCTGATAGCCGCCGTAGCGCCGCGGCTGCAGCACCTTGAGCAGGCCCGCCCGCTTCAGATCTTCCATGTTGGCGTCGGGCAGACGGCGCAATTTCTCGGCCTCGGCCACGCGCGCGCGCAAGGCGGGCGCGAGGTGAGCTGCCCGATCGACGATCTCGCGATGATCCGGCATGCGCGCGTCCCTCCCTCCATCCACGTCGCGCGAGTTTAGGACCGCTTCCCGCGCGGTGCCATGCGACGTAGGCTCATAACCGACCGGCATCGCGAGGGTCCGCTCAGGCAACCGTCTCTCGTTAAAAAGAGCTATTTGAAGATCGGCAATTTCATTCTACAGGTGCACGTTTATTGCAGCCTATTCCAGCACATGGAGGACGACGGAAATGCAGAGAACCGTTCGAACCGTCATTGTCATTTCCGCCCTGCTCGCCCTCGCGCCGGTGGTCGGCTGCGCGCCTACGCGGACGAGCGAGAGCACCGGGCAATATGTTGACGATGCAACCATCACTACCAAGGTCAAGACCGCGCTGGTTGGCGACGCCGGGCTGAAGGGCTTCGACATTCACGTCGTCACCTATAAGGGCGTCGTGCAGCTCAGCGGCTTCGTCGATTCAGCGCAGACGATCGCCCACGCGACCGATGTGACGCAGAAGGTCGGCGGCGTTCAATCCGTGCGCAACGACCTCATCGTCAAGTAGGCGTCCGCGCCGTACTAGGGCCCGTAGGGCGGCGGAACCGAGCTGCCGGAGCCGTAATTATAAGGATACGGCGAGTAATAATAGCCGTAATAGCCGCGGGGATAGTTCTGCACCGTCGGCACGCTCTCGCCGTTGGCCGCCATGCATTGCAGGTAGCTCATGTTGTAGCGCTGCTGCAGGCCCGCGCCGGAGGCTTGCGCCGCCCCCGTGCCGGCGAGCCCGCCGATGGCGAGGCCCGAGCCCGCGCCGATGGCGGCGCCGACGCCGGCATTGCCGCCGGCCGCGCCCAAGAGCGCGCCCGCCGCGGCGCCGAGCAGGGTTCCGACCGCCGCGCTGTTGACGCCGCTCGTGCTGGCGGCCTCGGCGGGAGACATGCCGCCGGTTTGCAGCGACGCATATTGCCGGCAGGTGCCGTCGTCCGCCTGGAACTGGGCGAAGGTCTTGCCCTGCGCCGGGAGCGCCATCACGGTCGGGCCGGTCGGCGGCGCCACGGCACAGCCGGCCGCGAGCAATGCCGCGCCCGTCACGAGACATTTCGCCTGTCGCATCGCGCGTCCTCCTCACTGCGGTTGCACGAGGTGAACGCTTTACTCGCGCGCTTGCGCACCGCGTTTACGCGAATGGCCGCGCGCTACTGCGGGTAGAGATGGATCGTCACTTTGAGCGGGATGCGGTCGGGATAGTCGGGCGGCGGCGGCGGAAAGGGCGTGGCCGCGACGACCATCCTGCGCGCCTCCTCGTCGAGCAGCGGCGAGCCCGAAGAGGTGACGATGTCGAGCGCCTGCATGTGGCCGGCATGATCGAGCAGCAGCTCGAACACCGTGATGCCCTCGAGATGGAGGCCCGCGGAACCGACCGGCGTCGTCGGCGCGCGGTTGCGCTCGATGCGCGACCACAGCGCATTGAGATAGGGATCGCCGGTCTCGTCCTTGTCGCCGACAATCCGATCCACCGGCGGCTCGACCCGCGGCGCGCGCAGCGCGAGCTTGGGTTTCGGCGTCTCGGCGTGCGACAGCTCGGGCGCTTTCGGCTTCTCCACGGGCGGCGGCTCGAGACTGTTGGCGACCGGCGCCGCGTCCGCGGGCTTGGCATTTTCGGCGGGCTCCGCTGCGGGCGGCGGCGTCTCGGTTTCGGGCGAAGGCTCTTGGGCGCGCGGGGCGGCGGTGGTCTTCTCGCCCGGCCCCGACTTGCTCGCCGAGAGGCGCTTCTGTTCCGGTTGCGGCGCCGGCGCCGGCGCGGGCGGCGGCGGCACGGTCAGCAGCGTCACCGCGATGACCGGCGGTTCGGGGGCGGCATCCTTGCGCCAGCCGAACAGCAGCAGGACAGCGACGGCGACGTGCAGCAGCAGCGCCGCCGCGATGGCCAAGCGCGCCGGACGATCCGGCCCCGCGGTCGGACCGGCGATCCGCAGGGAGAGATCGGCTTCGGTCACCGCGCAAGATTAGCGCATCTCGCGCAGCCGCGCCCGAGCGCACCGGCGCAATCGGCAGAAACGCGAATTGCGCAAGGCGCTCGCGCCCGCGGCGCGATTGCGGGCGAAGCGAAATCGCTGTTGACCGGGCGGGCGGCGACTTATATTCACCAGCCCCTCTGATTTTCCCGGGTAGCTCAGTGGTAGAGCAGGCGGCTGTTAACCGCCGGGTCGGGGGTTCGAATCCCTCCCCGGGAGCCAGTTCGATCAACGGGCTGCCGAGACGATGGGCGCCCCTCGATGGCCTAGCTAGTCCAAGAGAGGGGAGTCGAATGAGTGATCCCGCACTCCATAAATGGGAACACGTTGACCGGGAAATTCCACACGGCGGGGGCTTTTCTATGGTGACATACCGGATTCGAGTTCCGGGCGGCTGGGTCTATCACGTCACGCTAATGCGCCGTCGCTTCCTGTTCTGGAACAGCCTCTACACTTCAGCCGCTTTCGTGCCGCAGGCGACTACTGAGTAGCGACACAGTACGGCGCGGAAATCTATCGGCCGGATAATGAAACGGCTTAGTGGGCTGATAGAAAAACCCCATAGGCGAGAAGTGCGGTCGCTCCGATTTGGAACCAGCAACGCCGAACACAAAGAAAGCAAAATGATTTCTCACACCAAGACATCTTGGGCCACTCTCGGGGCGTCTTTGTCTCGTCCAGCCTTGCTATGTTGTGTGCGCGATCGGTGTAATAAAATGAAATCAGAGAGTCTTCCTTCGATGTTGCCCAATGCGATCCGATCCACCCGAAAGCATGGCCTAACACGATAAGGATTAGAGCTAAATCGAGCCAGCAATGCCCGATTGTCGGCGGGTGAGCGATGCCAGCACCGAGCAACGCCCATAGAGCGACCGTGACTTTCCATTCGTGGCTGCGGCGGTCCGCAATTCGAGCGTTTCTAAATTCCGCCAATCTCATTAGCGCGTCGAAGCGTTCCGCTTCATCCATTGTCGTCCCCCAACGTGCCGCCAGGATCGTACCCGCTCGAAACGAAAACGGCCCCGATCTTTCGACCGGAGCCATCATCGAGACGCTGGCGTCGAGCGTCAGCGATAGGCCAGGCGAGCGCCCCGAGAATGGCCCATACCGGCAACGCCGCCGCCGGGTTGCTCTTGTGGAGCGCCGCTACGCGCCGGCCGTGCGCCCGCACTTCGTAGTGCCGATGTTGATGTATGCTCATTATATGCTCAAATCCGGCCGCGTTTTCAAACGGAATTTCTTGTCAGAACAGCCCTTTACCTTGCATTCTAGGGAATCCCTCCCCGGGAGCCAGGGCTTTTACCAGGTCATGAGATGAGCCAATCCCCGGTCACCATCCCTCTGCTGCAGCAGATGAAGCGCGAGGGCAAGAAGTCCGTCGGCGTGGTGGCGTGGGACTATCAGCTCGCGCGCATCGCCGACCGCGCCGGGGTCGATTTCGTGTCGGTCGGGGATTCGGTCGGCGTCAATCTGTGGGGCCACGCCAATCCGCTCGAGGTCACGCTCGAGGAGATGCTGATCTGCTGCAAGGCGGTGCGGCGCGGCGTCACGCGCGCGCTCGTCAGCTGCGATTTTCCGTTCGGGCCGCTGCAGCGCGGGATCGACAGCGCGCTCGACGCCGCCATCCGCCTCGTCAAGGAAGGCGGCGCCGATCTCGTCAAGCTCGACGCCGCGGCGGAATATCCCGATGCGGTGCGCGCCATCGTGCGCGCCGGCATCCCGGTCTTCGCCCAGTTCGGCCTCACGCCGCAGACGGCGCTGCGCTATGGCGTTCCGTACGGCGCGCAGAGCCAGCCCGGCGCCGAGGCGACGGCGGAGCTGACCCAAAAACTCGTGGCCGAGGCGCGGCTCCTGGAGGCGGCGGGTGCTTCGCTGCTCGACTTCACCAATTCCGGCCCGGTGGCGGGCCCGGCGGTGGTGCAGGCTGTCGCCATTCCGGTGATCGGCGGCTTCGGCGGCGGCCCCTGGCTCGACGGCCGCGTGCGCCTCGCGCACACCGCGATCGGCTATGGCGAGAAATGGCTCGACGCCAAGACCGAGACCTATGCCAACGTCGCGAAGGCGAGCCTCGATGCGTTCGCGGCGCTCATCGCCGACGCGCGCGCCGGGCGCCAGATCAAGGGCTGATCTCCCGGCGCGCTATTCCCAGGCGCGGTTGTTGACCACGGTTTCGTATGTGGCTCCCGGCACGACCATGTTCCACTTGACCGTCCAGTTGTAGGTGTCCTCGAAGCGCTCGCGCGTGTAGGGCGTGGGCGGAGCGTGCAACAGGCGCCAGGTCTGAAAATCGCGCGGCTCGAGCAATCCGCCGGTTTCCTCGACGAAATAGTGGATGTAGGGCGTCGGATCCTTCTCCAGCACCTTGACCGCGCGCGCCTGGGCGCGAAACATCGCCGCGAGCGTCGGTCCGTCGAGATCGTCGCCGGCCGCCTCGCTGCGCGTCGAGTGCGATTCGATCAGGATGCGCAGCCCCATCTTCTGCGCCACGCTGATCCACGGCTCCATCAGGCTCACGGCCGCGACCTTGCCCTGGCGCAGCGCCTCGATCCGCTTCGGCATCGTGCCGGCGTTCGTGGTCTTGATGTGCTCCGGCGTCAGAAACCCTTCCATCATCTTGAGCGTGGTGAAGTTGGAGCCGTTGTTCGGCGTCACCGCGATCGGCTTGTCCTTGAGCTGCTCGGGCTCGTAGATGTTGGAATCAGGCGCGACGACGATCGCGAAGGTGGACATCGACGCGCCGAGCGCCACGATCTTGCGCCGCCGCAGCCCGTGCGTTTCGGCCTCGACCGCGCGCTTCATGATGCCCCATTCGCACATGCGGTACTGGTCGATGCCGCCGTCGTTGTAGACCGAGTTGAGCGGGCGGTCGAAGATCGAATCCCACTTCACCATGTGCGTCGTGGTGACCTGCGCCATGCCCGGCGTGGTGACGAAATCGATGTCGAGGTCCTCGTCCCTGAAGAAGCCTTCGTCGCGCGCCACCAGCACGGGCAGATCGTGCACGGCGTTCATGATCGCGAGTTGAGGCCTTTGGGAATTAAGCTGCGCCGCCGCCATCTGTCCCTCCCCGGGTTGCGCGGATGATCGGCTCGGCCCCCGAGCCTGTCAACGCATCAGCAGCACTCGCAGCCGAACATCGGGATCTCGGCGAGCCCAGGCTTGAGCCACGACGGCGGCAGGTCGTCCTCGACCACGTCCGCCATCGGCTTGAACACCTTGTAATGATGCCGCTTGCCGCCGTCGATCCAGAACCCGACCACGGTCTCGACCGGCGGGCAGCCCGGCACGGCGCACAGCAGCTCGGACACCATGACCGCGGCATCGTCCGGCAGCTTGAAGCGCGCGCGCGTCCAGCGCTCGACGCGCTCGAGCGCGCGATGCCGGTCCGGACCCTTGTTGACGACCCCGAGCATGCGACAGCTAGAATACCGGAATTGAAGCGGGAGGTCGCGGTGGCGGAACAAGTGCTGGCGGCGGTGCGCACGGGGCCGGGCAAGACCGAGCTGCGCGAATATCCGATGCCCGACATCGCGGCCGACGCGGCGCTCATGCGCATGGAGGTGGCCGGCATCTGCGGCACCGACGTGAAGCTCTACCAGCATCCGCCGTCTCCCGCTGCCGTCATCATGGGGCACGAGAATATCGGCACGATCGCCAAGGCCGGCCGCGAATTCACGCGGCGCAAAGGCTTCAAGGAAGGCGACCTCGTCTTCGTCGAGCATTACGTCGCGTGCGGCAAGTGCGAATGGTGCCATCTGGGCCAGTACCGGCACTGCGAGAACACCGATTGGCGCGGCAATCCCGATGCGATCCGCTATGGCTACACCTCGGCCGAGAAGGCGCCGCATCTGTGGGGCGGCTTCGCGCAGTATGTCTATCTGCCGTGGAACGCGGTCGTGCATCGCGTGCCGAAGGGGGTCACGCCCGAGCTTGCCGGGCTCGTCACGCCGATGGCGAACGGGGTCGAGTGGTCGCTGTTCGACGGCGGCGTCGGCTACAATTCGACCGTGCTGATCCAGGGCCCGGGCCAGCAGGGCCTGTCGCAGACGGTGATCTGCAAACAGGCGGGCGCCGCGCTCATTATCGTCACCGGCACCTCGAAGGACGGCGCGCGGCTCGAGGTCGCAAAGACATTGGGCGCCGACTTCGTGATCGACGTTCGAGCGCGAGAACCCGCTCGAGCGCGTCATGGAGATCACCGGGACCAAGGGCGTCGATGTCGCGCTCGACTGCACCTCGGGCGCGGGCACGATCCCGATCCTCTTGGGCGTCGAGGCGCTGAAGCGCAAGGGCGGGGTCATCGTGGTCCAGGGCGAGATGGCGGAATTCCCGAATTTCCCGCTCGCCAAGGTCACGGTGAAGTTCATCACCATCAAGAGCGCGCGCGGCCACAGCTACCGGGCGTGCGAGCTGGCGCTCCAGCAGCTCGCCTCGAAGCGCTTCCCGCTCGAGAAGGTGACGACGCACCGCTTCGGGCTGAAGGACGTGGACCTCGCCATCCGCTCGGTCGGCGGCAAGGGCGTCAAGGACGTGATCCACGCGTCGCTCTTGCCGTGGGAATGAATGAGCGGATCCCCGTCACCGTGCTCACCGGCCACCTTGGCGCCGGCAAGACCACGCTGTTGAACCGCATCCTCACGCAAGACCATGGCAGGCGCTATGCCGTGATCGTCAACGAGTTCGGCGCGATCAGCATCGACAGCGACCTGATCGTGCACGGCGACGAGGAATTGTTCGAGATGAACAATGGCTGCGTCTGCTGCACCGTGCGCGGCGACCTCGTGCGGATCGCGCATGGGCTCCTGGCGCGGCCGGGCGGGTTCGATGCGATCGTGGTCGAGACGAGCGGCCTCGCCGATCCCGGCCCGGTGGCGCAGACCTTCTTCCTCGATCAATTCCTGCAGACGCGGACCGCGCTCGATTCGGTGACGACGGTGGTCGATGCCAAGCACATCCTGCTCCGCCTCGGCGACAGTCCCGAGGCGCGCGAGCAGATCGCGTTCGCCGACCAGATCGTGCTCAACAAGACCGAGCTCGTCACCGGCGAGGCGCTTTCCGCGATCGAGGCGCGGCTGCGCGCGATCAACGCATTGGCGCCCATTCACCGCGCCGTGCGCGCCGACGTGGCGCTCGACAAGGTGCTGGGGCGCGGCGGCTTCGATCTCGACCGCATCGTCGCGCTCGAGCCGGATTTCCTCGATCCGGCCGGCCATGACCACGAGCATGACGGCGACATTCGCAGCGTCGCGCTTGCCTGCCGCGCGCCGCTCGACGGCGACAGGGTGCGAAAATGGCTCGCCGCGCTGGTCGCCGGGCGCGGGCAGGACATCCTGCGCGGCAAGGGCATCCTCGACGTCGCGGGCGAGACGCGGCGGCTCGTTTTCCAGTCGGTGCACATGCTGCACGAATGCGAGTTGCAGCGACCCTGGCACAGCGGCGAGGAACGCTCGAGCCGCCTCGTCCTCATCGGCAGGGATCTCGACGAAGCCGCGCTGCAGGCTTCATTCGCATCGTGCGCGGCAGCCGGGTGACGCTCAGAACGAGCGCGGCTGATCCCAGGGCGGGCGCTGCGGATTGGTCTGCGCTTCGGGCCGGTCGAAGGCATTGGGCGTTTTCGGCCTGAACGCGCCATAGACGAGCACACCCAGCAGCACGACCAGGATGACGGTCATCCAGGCCGGTAGGCTGCGCTGCTTCTTTTTCGGCCCGAGGCCGCGCCTTGTTGCGGTTCCCGCCACGTTCGTTGCACCCGACTTTCGGCGCGGTCGCCGAAGCGTCGGCGACGAAGCGCCGCGAAGGGAAGAGCCTAGCCTAGAAATTGTTAAAAAAGCGCTTCAACCGAACAGGCGCTTGAGCCGCGCCGAGACGCCATGGCGGAGCCGCTCGCGCCGCACCACGCGCTCGCTCGTGACCCAGTTGAGCTGCACCACCCGGCGCGCGCCGTCGGCCGGCTTGTGGCCGTGCCAGGAATTGGCCGTGACGCGGAAGGCGAGCAGCGTTCCGGCGTTGGGTGGAACCTCGGCCACCGTGCTCTCCAAATCGTCCGGCCGGCGCAGCAGGCGGAGCCGCCCGCCCGCCGATTCCCAAGCCTCGTTCATGTAGAGCAGCACGGTGATGAGCTTCGTCGCGCTGTCGGCGTGGATGGTGCCGTCGCCCGGCCGCGCCTGGCCGCGCACCGTGATCATGGTCGGCCTGCCGTAGAGGTCGATCGCGAATTTCTCGGCAAAGGCGCGGCGCACCTTCTCGCCTTCGAGCTCCCGGATGAGCGCGGCAAAGGCCGGCCCATAGCTCAGATCGCCGAGCGGGAAACTGCCGGGCTGGTCGATGCGGGGAAAATCGGATGCTACTGCCGCGCGCCCGTCGAGGCGCAGGAAACCGGGCACGATCAGATACGGAAATGGCTCCAATATCAATGGCGTGTGCTCGAACGCTGTGAGGTCGATATAACTCATTCCGCCGCTTTCGACCGCCGCCACCGCCACACGCCGCTCCTGCACCCGATCCTTTTGAGCGCGGCCATGATACCCTGCGCTGCCTTGCCCTTGAAGCGCCGCCGTAGCAAGGTTTCGGGTCGGCGAGCTGACGGCGCGTTAACCACTCGTTGACCATAATGGTGGCGGAGTTGCGACGCGGAGGCGAGCCAGGACGGTATGGGACGTTCGAGGGCGGCAGGACAGGCTGGTCGCACCGGGGCGATGCTCGCGGCGCTGGGCGCAGCCTTGGCCCTTGCCGGCTGCATGACCGGCACGTCCCCGCCGCCGCAGGCCGCTTCGCCGCCGCCCGAAGCGACCGCGCCGCCCGCGCCCGAGGCATCGGTGCCGCCGCATCCGATGCGGAAGCCGGCGCCGCGCACGTTAGCGGCGCTGCCAAATCCTGCCCCTCCCCCGGCCGCGGGCGAACCCGATTCCGAATTCGCGCGGCTCACGGGGCTCGACCAGGACGAGACCCTGGCGATGCTCGGCGAGCCGCAGCAGCGCGCCGACTCCCCGCCCGCCGTGCTGTGGCGCTATACCAGCAACGCGTGCGAGCTTGACGTATATTTCTACCTCGACCTGCAAAGCCGCGAGATGCGCGTGCTCCACTATGAGCTCAGAGACAATGATGGAAGCGACCGAACTCGGCAAAGATGCTATTCCGAGCTCGTCAGCGCCCGCCGCGCCGATTAGGCAAGGGGCGCGGATCGTGCTCGTGGACGACGACGATTTGTTCCGCGAATCGCTTGGCCTCAATCTGGTCGACGAAGGCTTCGCCGTGACCAGCTTCAGCGGCGGCGCCGAAGCGCTCGACTATTTCGCAGGAGGCGGCACTGCGGACGCCATTTTGCTCGACTGGCGCATGCCAGGCAAAACCGGCATTCAAGTGCTGCACGATCTGCGCGACGCCGGCAACAACACGCCGGTAATCTTTCTCACCGTCCATTCCGAGGACATCTACGAGGAGGCGGCCCTGTCCGGCGGCGCGGTCGACTTCATCGACAAGTCGCGCAAGCTTTCGATCATCGTGAAGCGCCTCAACCTCATCTGCGAGGGCGTGCGCGCCGCACCCGAGACCGAGCGCCAGCATGGCGAGGTGATGCGGCTCGGGGCCCTCGAGCTGCGCTTCGACACGAACCGCGCCTCCTGGGGCGGGCGCGAGCTCGAATTCACCTTGACCGAATTCAAGATCGTGGCGCTCCTGGCGCTCCGCACCGGCGAGGATGTGGGGTACCGCGAGATCTACGACCTCGTGCACGGCAAGGACTTCGTCGCGGGCTATGGCGCCGAAGGCTTCCGCGCAAACGTCCGTACCTTCATCAAGCGCATCCGCAAGAAATTCCGCGATGTCGATGGCGAGTTCGACCACATCCACAACTACGCCGGTTTCGGCTACCGCTGGACTGCCGGCGACAACGGCTGAGCCGGCGGCGGCGGGGGCGCCGAGCCCGCGCCGGCGGCCGCGCTTCTACCGCTCGCTCGCGGCCAAGGTCACGGTCCTGGCGCTCATCTTCCTCGCCGTGCCGGTCATCATCTACGACCGGTTCAGCGCGGCCGACGAGGCGCAGAAGGCGCTGCTCCTGCGCAGCGTGCGCGAGCAGGGCCGCGTCATGGCGCAAGCGCTGATGCCGCTCCTGGCGCAGACCGAGCATCCCAACCTGCCGCAACTGGGCCAGGTGCTGGCGCGCTTTGCCGGCGACCTCACCAACGTCAAGCTGCTGTTCTCGCCGTCCGACCGGCCGGGCTTCTACTACGTCGCGTCGTGGCCCGCCGTGTCGAGCGCGCAACTCGACACCGAGCGCGACGAGCTGGTGCGCGAAGGCGTGCTCGACCGGCTCGCTTCGACCTGCGAGGGCGATCTGCCGTTCGCGCTGCGCTATCCGCTGCCGGGCGGGAGCGACGAGATCGTCACCTCGGTCACGCCGATCCGGGCGCCGACCGGCTGCTGGGCGGTGGTGACTTCGTTCGCGGCCGGCGCGATGCCGGGCGCGACCCTGGGCCGGCCCTATTGGGCAAGTCCCGAGGTGCGCATCGCCGCAATCATATATCTCGCCATGGTGCTCCTCACCTTCACCACCTTCTGGAGCATCCGCAGCGGATTGAAGCGCTTTGCCGAGCGCGCCATCGCCATCCGCGAGCACCGCCGCGGCGGCTCGTTCGGGGCGCAGAACGACGTGCCCGAGCTCGCCGACGTGGCGCAGGAATTCGACCGCATGGTCGAGGTGCTCGACGCCTCGGCGCGCGACATCCGCCGCGCCGCCGAGGACAACGCGCACGCCCTCAAGACGCCGATCGCCGTGATCCGCCAATCGCTCGAGCCGCTGAAGCGCGCGGTCGATACCGCGAACCAGCGCGGCCTGCGCGCGATCGGCCTCATCGAAAGCTCGCTCGACCGGCTCGACGGGCTCGTCGCCTCGGCCCGCCATCTCGACGAGACCACCGCCGAGCTCATGGACATGCCGAAGAGCGACGTCGATCTTTCGGCGCTGCTGGCGCGCCTGTTGCAGGCGCAGGCGCCGTTCCTGGCGGCGCGCCGCATCAATTTGAAGGGCCACATCAGGCCGGGCGCGACCGTGCACGCCAACGCCGAGATGGTCGAGACGGTGATCGAGAACCTGTTCGACAACGCCCTCTCGTTCTCGTCCGAGGGCGGCAGCATCGGCGTCCGGCTCGAACAGCAGGGCGGCATGGCCGAGCTCATCGTCGCCGATGCCGGGCCGGGCGTTCCGCCGGAAGACCTCGAACGCATCTTCGACCGCTATGTCTCGCTGCGCCAGCCGCCCGAGGGCAGCGGCGACGGCGGCAGCCATTTCGGCATCGGCCTGTGGATCGCGCGCCGCTATGTCGAGGCGCTCGGCGGCACGATCGCGGCGCAGAACCGCACGCCGCACGGGCTTGCCGTACGGATGCGGCTGCCGCTCGCCGAGCCGGCGCGCCTCACCCATGGTGCGGTGCCACAACATTGACGCTCGCGCGCGGCGCAACGCCCGCTACCTTCGGGCTATCCAAAGCAGCCTGGCGAGCCCGATCCCATGGACCTGGCAAAGCTATTGTCCCTCCTGCAGGGCGCGCAGGAGGGCAGCGAATATCTCGACTACGCGATCCAGCGCGTGCTGTTTCGCATGACCAAACCGGTGCCGCTCTACACGCGCTCGCTCGACGCGGCGCTGCTGCTCGTGCCGGAAGGCTGGACGATCCACCGGCTCGGCGAGCTCAGCAATTGCCGCGGCGGCACGGGCGGGTGGGTCGCCGACATTTACCGGCCGGCCGATGCCGTGATCGCGTTCCCGTTCGAGGGCACGGCGACCTCGGCGGCGCTCGCGCTCTGCACCGCGGCGGTGAGGACGCGCCTCGGCCTCCTGCCGCAGAGCGAGGAGCCGCTGCAGCGCAGCGCCGTCCCCTGAACCGCCGCCGCGCATTGCAAGGCACGCGCTGCACCCTCTAGCGTGGCTCCGCTTTTTTCGGGGAGCCATCCGTGACCGAGGGCGTCGAGATTTTCGGCCGCGAGACGGCCTATCAGGGGTTCTTCCGGGTCGAGCGCTTTCGCCTGCGCCATCGCCTCCATGCCGGCGGCTGGACGACGGAGATGGAGCGCGAGATTTTCGAGCGCGGCCGCACCGTCGGACTGCTGCTCTACGATCCGGCCGAGGACGCGGTCGTGCTGGTCGAGCAGTTCCGGCTCGCGCCGCATCTCATCGGGCTGCCGGCGTGGCAGGTCGAGATCGTCGCCGGCATCGTCGGCCCGGACGACCGCTCGGCCGACGAGGTCGCGCGGCGCGAGGCGTGCGAGGAGGCGGGCGTCGCCATCGACGGCGCGCTCGAGCCTATGCACCGCTTCATGCCGAGCCCCGGCGGCTCGACCGAACTGGTCGATCTGCTGTGCGCCCGGGTCGATGCGACCAAGGCTGGCGGCATCCACGGCCTGCCCGACGAGCACGAGGACACCAAGGTTCTGGTGCTGCCCTATCGCACGGCGATGCGCCGGCTCAAGGCCGGCGAGATCAGCAACAGCCCGACCATGATCGCGCTCTATTGGCTCGCCGCCAACCGCGCGCGCCTCAGGCGCAAATGGCCGGGCGCGTAGCGCGCGCCCCCCACCCTGCCCTCCCCCTTGAAGGGGGAGGGCAGGGTGGGGGTGACGCAGCCTTTACGACGGCGGCGGCGGAAAATTGGGTTCGTTCGGTAGATTTCATACCCGACACCCCGCACCCGTCGCCGCGCCGGCCGGGCAAATTGGCTTCGTTTCGTAATTTCCCGAAGCGGCCGTCCGGCTCGTACGCAAAAATTGGGTTCGTTTCGTCATTTTGCCCTGTCCTGCGCGGCTGTCTCCTGCCCAGTAAACATTGACGTGACCGTGTTATAACGTATATTACGTACGTGTCAAACCGCGCCGCGCCTGAAACCGCGCGAGGCGGCGATGAGGTCGCGCGTATGCGGGTGATGCGCCATGCCCGCGCGCACGGCGTCGGTCGCGAGCGTCTCGACGAAGCGTCCCTCCTGCATCACGGCGATGCGCTCGACGAGCTGGGCCACCACGGCGAGATCGTGGCTGACGAGCAGGTATGCGAGGCCGCGCTCGCGCCGCAGCCGGCGCAGCAGCTCGATGAGATCGGCCTGCGCCAGCACGTCGAGCGCCGAGGTCGGCTCGTCGAGCAGCAAGAGGCGCGGCGCGAGCATCAGCGCGCGCGCGATCGCGACGCGCTGGCGCTGGCCGCCGGAAAGCTGGTGCGGATAGCGGAAGCGGAATTTTGCGTCGAGCCCGACCGAGGCAAGCGCCGCCGCGAACTCTCGCCGCCGGATTATCGAGGCGGTGGACGAGCGCCGGCTCGGCGAGCGCGCGGGCAACCGTCTGGCGCGGATGCAGCGAGCCGTACGGGTCCTGGAAGACGAGCTGCGCCACGAGGCCGCGCTCGCGCGGGCCGAGCGCGGCCAACGGCGCACCGTCGAGCGTGAGCGTGCCGCCGGCGATGGGCTCGAGCCCGGCGAGCGCGCGCAGCAGGGTCGATTTGCCCGATCCCGATTCGCCCACGACGCCGAGCGCGCCGCCCGCCGCAAGCGCGAACGACACGCCGCGCACGACCTCGCGCCCAGCGAGCCGCACGACAAGATTTTGCGCCTCGATCATGGCGGCGCGAGGATCGGCCGCGCGGCGAGGAGGCGGCGCGTGTAGGGCTCGCGCGCGGCGGCGAGCGCGCCGGCGGCAAGAACTCTCGACGATGCGGCCCGCCTCGAGCACGACGACGCGGTCGCAAAATCCCTCGACCAGGCGCAGATCGTGGCTGATGAAGAGAAGGCCCATGCCGCGCCGCTCGACCAGCTCGTCGAGGAGCGCCAGCACCTGCATCGCCGTGCTCGCGTCGAGCGCCGAGGTCGGCTCGTCGGCGATCATGAGGTCGGGCTCGCCCGCCAGCATCATGGCGATCATCGCGCGCTGCCCCATGCCGCCCGAAAGCTCGTGCGGATAAAGTTTTGCCACGCGCGACGGGTCGGCGAGGCGAACGGTGTCGAGCAATCCCAGCGCCGCCTCGCGCGCGGCATGGCGGCCGAGCGCGCGATGGAGGCGCAGGGATTCCTCGATCTGCGATCCGACCCGCATCACCGGGTTGAGCGAGAGGCGCGGGTCCTGCGCGATCCAGCCGATGCGCCGGCCGCGCAGCAGGCGCATGTCGGCGTGCATGAGATCGATGCCGTCGAACTCGATCCGCCCGCCGAGCCACGCGCCCGGCGGCGGCAGCCGCAGGATCGCGCGCGCGATCAGCGACTTGCCCGCTCCCGACCCGCCGACCAGCGCCAGGCGCTCGCGCCCCATGGAGAAACTCACGCCGTGCAGCGCCTCGGCGGCGCCGAAGCCGGCGCGCAGATCGGCGATGGCGAGAAGGTCCTTCATCGCTGCCGCGGGTCGAGCACGTCGCGCAAGCCTTCGCCGAGGAGATTGAAGCCCAATGTCGCCAGCGCGATCGCCACGCCCGGCGCCGCCGCGACCCACCATTGGTCGAGCATGAAGCGGCGGCCCGCGCCGATCATCGCGCCCCATTCGGCCGTGGGCGGCGCCACGCCGAGGCCGAGGAAGCCGAGCCCTGCCGCGATCAAGATCACGCCCGCCATGTCGAGCGAGGCGCGCACGATGAGCGACGGCAGGCACAGCGGCGCGATGTGGCGCACCAGGATGCGCGCGGGCGAGGCGCCGGCAAGGCGCGCCGCGGCGATGAAATCGCGCCCGCGCAGCGCGAGCGTCTCGGCGCGCGCGAGCCGCGCATAAGGCGGCCACGCGGCAAGTGCTATGGCAAGGAGCGCGTGGAACAGGCCGGGCCCCATCGCCGCCACCAGCGCCAGCGCCAGGATGAGGCGCGGGAATGCGAGAAACACATCGGCCGTGCGCATCAGCACCGCATCCAAAAATCCGCCGGCCATGCCGGCAAGGCACCCGATCGCGAGCCCCGCCGCCGGCACGGTGAGCCCGATCGCCGCCACCACGGCCAAGGTCACGCGGCCGCCGAAGAGGATGCGCGCGAGAATGTCGCGGCCAAGCTCGTCGGTGCCGAGGAAATGATGCGCGCCGGGCGGCGCAAGGCGGAGCGCGAGATTCTGGGCATCGGGATCGGCCGGCGCGAGCACGGGCGCAGCGAGCGCCATGAGGGCGAGCAGCAGCACGATCGCCATGCCCGCCAGCGCGGCGTGGTTGGCGGCGAGCGCGCCGGCCGTCTCGCGCCAGCGTTGCAGCCGCGCGGCGAGGTCTGAGGACGGCGCTGCGTCCGCGGCGGCGCTCATCGCGTCCTCGGATCGAGGCGGCGATAGACCCCCTCGACGAGCAGGTTGAGCGCGATGAAGACCAAACCCACCACCATCGTCCCGCCCATCACCGCGTTCATGTCGAGGCTCAAGAGCGAGCCGGTGATGTAGCGCCCGAGCCCGGGCCAGGCGAACACGGTCTCGGTCAGCACCGCGCCTTCCAGAAGCTGCGCATAGGCGATGGTCACGACCGTGGCGAGCGGCACCAGCACGTTGCCGAGCGCGTGGCGCCACAAGACGCGCGTCTCGGAAAGACCTTTCGCGCGGGCCACGGCGATATAGTCCTGGCCCAGCTGCTCGAGCACGAGCGAGCGCGTCATGCGGCTGATATAGGCGAGCGAGTAATAGCCCAGGACGAGCGCCGGCAGCGCCAGGTGCCGGAACGCGCTCATGACGACGGCGCCGTTTCCTGCCAGCGCGCCGTCGACGAGCAAAAGCCCAGTGCGCGCCGGCACGACATCGTCGAGCCACGGATCGATCCGCCCCGGCCCCGCCGCCCAGCCGAGATCGGCATAGAACAGCAAGAGCGCCATGAGGCCGAGCCAGAACACCGGCACCGAATAGCCGAACAGCGATACGACGCGCAGCGCGTGATCGGGCCAGCGATTGTGGCGCGCGGCGGCGAAAACGCCCGCCGGCACGCCGAGGACGAGGCCGATCAAGGTCGCCGCCGTCGCCAGCTCGAGCGTCGCCGGGAAGAAGCGCGCGATGTCGGAGGTGACGGGCTCGCGCGTCAGCGCCGATTGGCCGAGATCGCCCGTCGCCAGCATCGCGACATAGCGCGCGAACTGCACCGCGACCGGCCGGTCGAGCCCCATCTCGGCGCGCACGCGCGCATAGGTTTCGGAGGACGCGCGGTCGCCCACCACCGCCAGCACCGGATCGACCGGCACAACCCGCGCGATGAGGAACGTGACCAGCAGCAGCCCGAACAAGGTGAGCGCCGCCTTCGCGCCAAGCGAGAGGAGTGCGAGAAAGGTCCGCATCGTTGCAAACTATCATACTGGGCTTGCGAGCCGTTGCCCTCCCGTGCTTCGCTCGAAGAAAGGAGAGCGAAATGGATCAGGTGGAACGCGAGGCCTTTGAGGTCGCGGTCGAGGACATCGAGTATCAGCGCCAAGGCGGCAAGCCGATGCTCGCGCGGCTCTACCGGCCGAAGGGCAACGGCCCCTTCCCTGCGCTTGCCGAGGTCCATGGCGGCGCGTGGACGAGCGGCGACCGGCTCAACAATGCCGCGATCGCGGGCGCGCTCGCCGCGGCGGGCAGCGTCGTGCTCTCGCTCGATTTCCGCATGCCGCCCGAGGCCGCATATCCCGCCTCGATCGCCGACATCAACCTGGGCATCCGCTTCCTGAAGCTGCACGCGCGCGAATGGGGCAGCGATGCGAAGCTCGTCGGCGGCATCGCCAGTTCCTCGGGCGGGCAGCAGATCATGTGCAATGCCTTGAAGCCCACGACGCCGCGCTATGCCTCGCTGCCGCTTGCCGGCGGCGATGACGCGCGCCTGGCGTTCGTCGTGCTGTGCTGGCCGGTCGCCGATCCCTTGGCGCGCTACCGCATGGCGCAGGACAAGAAGATCGACCGCTTCCTCCAGGCGCATGCCGCGTTCTTCGGCGGCGAGGCGGCGATGGTCGAGGGCAATCCGCAGCTCATCCTCGAGCGCGGCGAGGCCGAGGCGCTGCCGCCCATTCTCATCCTGCAAGGGACCGCGGACGACAATCTGACGCCCGACATGGCCGACCGCTTCGCTGCCGCCTACCGCAAGGCGGGCGGCCTCGTCGAGCTCGAAAAATTCGAGGGCCAGCCGCACATGTTCGTAACCAAAGACCCCACGACCGCCGATTCGCAACGCGCGCTCGCGCTGATGAAGGCATTCGTGCGCAAGCAGGCGGCCTGAACCCCTATTCCTTCTCGATCGCGCGATAGAGCGTGTGGTCGGGGCCGGGGCCGATGAGGAGGCCGCGAACGGATTTGCGATGCGCGGCGATGGCGACATCCTGGAACATGAGGACGAAGGGCGCCTCCTTCTGGTGGTCGCGCTCGATCGCGCGGTAAAGCCCGGCGCGCCGCGCGGTGTCGCTTTCGCGCTCGGCCTCCTCGACGCGGGCGGCAAGCGCCGGATCGGCCCATGAATTGCGCCACGCCAATGTCTTGAGCGCGGCATCGTCGCCCATGTCGTCGTTCGTGACGAAGGCCTGCGCGTTGCTGTGCGGATCGGGATAGTCGGAGCCCCATTCGCCCAGATAAATGTCGTGCCGGCGCGCGCGGTATTTCGTCAATGTCGCCTTCTCGTCGCCGGGCAGGATTTCGAGGCGCACGCCGGCTTCAGCGAAATTCGCCTGCAACGCCTCGGCGATGTCGAGCCAGGGCGAGGCCGCGGTGACGTCGAGCGTCACGTCGAAACCCTGCGCAAGACCGGCGGATGCGAGCAGCGCCTTGGCGCGCGCCGGATCGAACGCGAACGGCAAATCGTCGTCGGCGCCCAAAATTCCGTTCGGCACGAAGCTCTGATGGACGACGCGGGTGCCGCCCAGAAGCCCCTTGGCGATGCCGTCGTAATCGACCAGGTATTTGAGCGCTTCGATCACCGCCGGGCGGCGCAGATATCGGTTGCGCTGGTTCAGCGCGAAATAGGTCTGCATCGATTGCAGCGCGCGGTCGAAGACGAAATCCTTGTTCCGCGCCACCGCCGCGAGCTGGTCCTTGTCAAGATCGCGCGCGTAATCGGCATCGCCGCGCTCGAGCAGCAGGCGCTGCGTCGCGGGCTCGGGAATGTCGAGCACGATCACCTGGCGGTTCCGCGCCTTGCCGCTCCACGCATCGGGCACCGCGTCGAGCACGTAGCGCTCGCCGGGGCGCCACACGCCGAGGCGATAAGGCCCCGATCCCTCCGAATGGAATTGCAGCCAGCGATGGCCGAGATCGCCGTTCCGCTGATGCGCCAGCGCCGCCGCCTTGTCCACGACCGAGGCGATCGACGAGGTGAGGATGTAGTAGAGCAGGCTCGGCGCGACCTTGACCGTCGTCTCGATGACGAGGGTCTGGCCCTCGGCGCGGATGAGCTCTGCGACATTGTCCTTGGAAAAGCCGAACTGGCGCAGCACGAAGGCGGGCGTCAGGTCGAGCAGCACGATGCGCTGCAACGAGAACGCGGCGTCCTCCGCCGTGACCGGATTGCCCGAGGCAAAGCGCGCGTCATCGCGCATGACGAAGCGATAGGTCCTGCCGTCGGGATCGACGCTCCAGCGCTGGGCGAGCGCGCCAAGGATCGTCTCCGGGTGCGCCGGATCGTAGTCGAGCAGATGGTCGTAGCAGTTGGCGATCGCCTCCTCGTCGGAGAATTCGTAGGCCTCGGCCGGATCGAGCGAGACGATGTCGTCGATCTGCTTTGCCATCACCACCGTGTCGCGCGGACTCTCCGCGCGCGATGGCAGCGCTGCGAGCAGTGCAAGAATGAGGATCAAGAGCTGTACGATCACTGTGCGTCCTTCGACTTCGCCCCTTCGGGGCTTCGCTCAGGATGGGGAATTTTCTTTTACCTTATCCTGAGCGGAGCGTCCTGAGCTTGGCGAAGGACGCGAAGTCGAAGGACGCACGATCTCTTGATCCAAAACCGCGCTTCCCTATAGTCGGCGCATGAAGGTTCGCGCCGGCTTTGTCGAAACCGTCGGGCATACGCCGCTCATCCGGCTGCGCCGCGCTTCGGAAGAGACCGGCTGCACCATTCTCGGCAAGGCCGAGTTCCTCAATCCCGGCGGCTCGGTGAAGGACCGCGCCGCGCTCTACATCGTCAAGGACGCCGAGGAGCGCGGCCTGCTGCGGCCGGGCGGCGTCATCGTCGAGGGCACCGCCGGGAATACCGGGATCGGCTTGGCGCTCGTCGGCAATGCGCTGGGCTATCGCAGCGTCATCGTCATGCCCGAAACGCAGAGCCAGGAGAAGCAGGACATGCTGCGCCTGTGCGGCGCCGATCTCCGGCTCGTGCCCGCGGTGCCGTACGCCAATCCGATGAACTATGTGCGCTATTCCGAGCGGCTTGCGGCGGAAGTGGCGGCGAAGGAGCCGAACGGCGCGATCTGGGCGAACCAGTTCGACAATCTCGCGAACCGGCGCGCGCACTACGAGACGACGGGCCCCGAAATCTGGGACGACACCGAAGGCAACGTCGATGCCTTCGTCGCTTCGGTCGGCACCGGCGGCACGCTCGCGGGCGTGGCCTTCGCGCTCAAGGAGCGGCGAAACTCGGTGCGCATCTATGTCGCCGACCCGATGGGCTCGGCCATTTACAGCCATTACGCGCACGGGACCTTGAAGGCCGAGGGCACTTCGATCACCGAAGGGATCGGTCAGGGCCGCATCACCAAGAACCTCGAAGGCGCGCCGGTCGACGGCTGGTTCCAGGTGAGCGACGAGGAGATGCTGCCGGTGCTGTTCGATCTCGTGCTCGAGGAAGGGCTGATCGTCGGCGGATCGAGCGGCATCAACATTTTGGGCGCGATCAAGGCGGCGAAGGAGCTGGGGCCGGGCCATACAATCGTCGCCATCCTCGCCGACTACGGCACGCGCTATCAGTCCAAACTGTTCAATCCGGCCTTCCTGCGCGAGAAGAAACTGCCGGTGCCGAAATGGCTCGACCGGTGAAAGAGGCATGATGGACTACGCTCATCCCGAGGCGCTCGTCTCGACCGACTGGCTCGCGCGGCATCTCGACGACGACGGCGTCGCGATCGTCGATGCCTCGTTCAAGCTGCCGGGCATCACGCCGACCGCCGCTGAGGATTACGCCAAGGCGCATATTCCGGGCGCGGTGTTCTTCGATATCGACGCGGTCGCGGACCATGCCAATCCGCTGCCGCACATGCTGCCGGCGCCGCAAGAATTCGCGCGCATGGTGGGCAAGCTCGGGATCGGCGACGGCCGGAAGATCGTCGTCTATGACACGGCGGGCACCGCGGCGACGCGCGTGTGGTGGATGCTGCGCATCATGGGGCATGGCGATGTCGCGGTGCTCGACGGCGGTCTGCGCAAATGGCGTGCCGAGGGGCGTCCCGTCACAGACGCCGTGCCGCACCCGAAGGAGCGGCGCTTCACGCCGCATTTCGAGCCGGCGCTCGTGCGCGACCGGGCGCAGATGCTGGCCAACCTCAAAAGCGCGCGCGAGCAGGTGGTGGACGCGCGCGCCGCCGCGCGCTTTGCGGGATCCGCGCCCGAGCCGCGGCCGGGCCTGCGCGCCGGCCACATCCCGGGCGCCGTCAATCTGCCGTGGGAGCAGCTGTGCGATCCCAAGACCGGCACGATGCTGCCGGCCGACGCACTTGCCGCGCGGCTGAAGCAGGCCGGGCTCGCGCCCGAACGAGCCGTGACGGCAAGCTGCGGCTCGGGTGTCAGCGCCTGCGTCGTGGCCTTTGCGCTCCATCTCGTCGGCTGGCAGCCGGCCGCGGTCTATGACGGGTCCTGGTCGGAATGGGGCCTGCGCGGCGACACGCCGGTCGCGACCGGGCCCGCCTGAAAGGGACCGGAACCCCGCGTACGTCCGCGCCGTTCCTCAACCGGACCCGGTTCGGTTCGGCGGAGGTGGCCATGGGGATGTTGCGTGGGGCAAAGCGCTCGATTGCGGGCACGTTCTTGACGCTTCTGGCGATGGCGGGCGCGGCCGCCGCGCTCAGCGCGTGCAATACCGCGCGCGGCTTCGGCGAGGACATGAGCGCCGCCGGCTCAGCGGTCGCCAATTCGGCCGACCGGATCAAGAACGGCGAATAGATCGCCGTTCCACGCAACCGCACGTCTGTCCGGCAGTCCAAGTTCGTCATGCCCGGCCTTGTGCCGGCCGACGCCTAATGGCTGAGCACCTGGCTCAGGAAAAGCCGGGCGCGCTCGCTTTCGGGGGCGGCGAAGAATTTTTCCGGCGGCGCCGCCTCGACGATCTGGCCGGCGTCCATGAAGATCATGGCGTCCGCCACGGTGCGGGCGAAGCCCATCTCGTGCGTGACGCAGATCATGGTCATGCCGTCCTTGGCCAGCTCCACCATCACGTCGAGCACTTCCTTGATCATCTCGGGATCGAGCGCCGAGGTCGGCTCGTCGAACAGCATGACCTGCGGCCGCATGGTGAGGGCGCGGGCGATCGCGACGCGCTGCTGCTGGCCGCCGGAAAGCTCGCCAGGATATTTCTGCGCCTGCTCGGGGATGCGCACGCGCTCGAGGAAATGCATGGCGAGCTCCTCGGCCTCGGCGCGCTTCGTGCCCCGCACCCAGATGGGCGCGAGCACCAGGTTCTCGAGCACGCTCAGATGCGGGAACAGGTTGAACTGCTGAAACACCATGCCGACCTCGCGGCGGATCGCGGCGATCTGCTTGGCGTCATCGGTGAGCTCGATCCCGTCGACGACGATCTGCCCCTGCTCGTGCGTCTCGAGCCGGTTGATGCAGCGGATCATGGTCGATTTGCCCGAGCCCGACGGCCCGCACACCACGACGCGCTCGCCGCGCTTCACGGTGAGGCTCACATCCTTCAGCGCGTGGTACGCGCCGTACCATTTGTGGACGTGGCGCATTTCGATCATGGGCGCTTCGCCGTTCATCGCCGGCCCCGCCGGAAATTCGCTTCGAGCGCGCCGCTATAGCGCGACATGAAGAAGCAGAACACGAAATAAATCGCGCCGATGAAGCTGTAGGCCTCGACATAGAAGCCACGCCAGCTCGGATCGGTGATGGCGTTCGACGCGGTCGAGATCAGGTCGAAGAGGCCGATGACGGTGACGAGCGTGGTGTCCTTGAACCCGGCAATGAAGATGTTGACGAGCGCCGGGATCGAAACCTGAAGCGCCTGCGGCAGAATGATCAGCCGCATCTTGCGCCAGTACGAAAGGCCGAGCGCGTCGGCCGCCTCGTACTGGCCCTGCGGGATCGCCTGCAAGCCCCCGCGCACCACCTCGGCTAGATAGGCCGCATAGAACAGGATGAACCCTGCCTGCGCGCGCAGCAGCTTGTCGATCGTGGTGCCTTCCGGCAGGAACAGCGGCAGCATGACCGACGCCATGAACAGCACGGTGATGAGCGGCACGCCGCGGATGAGCTCGATATAAGCCACCGACAGCGCCCGCACCGCCGGCATCTCCGAGCGCCGGCCGAGCGCCAGCAGAATGGCGAGCGGAAATGCCGCCGCCAGGCCGACGATGGCGAGAATGAGGGTGAGCGGCAGGCCGCTCCACAGCTCGGTCGGCACGTACTCGAGCCCGAACGCGCCGCCCAGCATCAGCACGAAATTGCAGGCCAAGCCGAGTATCCACAGCGGCGCGAGCCAGCGGCCCCAGAGCCGCCGGTCGCAGCTTAAGAGCAGCAGCGCCACGAACACGACGATGACGAGAAGCGGCCGCCAATCCTCGGCATAGGGATAGCGGCCGAACAGGATGAAGCGGCCCCACACGCCGAGAAAGGCCCAGCACGCGCCCGCGCCGCCGCTTGCCACGATGCAGGCGCGGCCGTCGGGCGCGCGCCACACCGCATGCACCAGCGCCCAGTCGGCGATCGCCCAAAGCCCGCGCGCGATCAGGTAGGCCGCGACCAGCGTCACGAGCGAGCTCGACCATCCGCCGAACAGATTGACCCTCGCCCAGCGCAGCGCCTCGCGCATCTCAGCGCCCCGCCAAGGCGATGTGCCGGTTGTACCAGTTCATCGCCAGCGAGGTGGCGAGGCTGATCGCGAGATAGATCGCCATCATCAGCGCGATCGCCTCGATCGCCTGGCCGGTCTGGTTCAAGGTCGTGTTGCTGATCGACATGAGCTCGGGATAGCCGATCGCGATCGCGAGCGAGCTGTTCTTGGTGAGCGCCAGATATTCCGACAGCATCGGCGGCACGATGATGCGCAGCGCCTGGGGCATGACGACGAGCCGCAGCGTCTGGCCCTGCGACAGGCCCAAGGCAAGCGCCGCCTCGGACTGGCCGCGGTTCACGCCCTCGATGCCGCCGCGCACGATCTCGGCGATGAACGCCGCGGTATAGGCGGTAAGGCCCAGGAGCAGCGCCGCGAACTCGGGCGAAAGCGTGACGCCGCCGGTGAAATTGAAGGCGGTGAGATGCGGCATGTCCCAATGCAGCGGCGACAGCACCGGCACGGGAAGCGCTATGCCGCGGACCGAGACGAACACGCCGGGCAGCGGATGCCAAGCCTGGCGCGGCGGCGGCGCGCTCACGCGCAGCACGTCCCACCACAAGATGAGCTGCAACAGCAGCGGCACGTTGCGCAGCGCCTCGACATAGACGAGCGCGAGTTTCTTGAGGAGCCAGTTGCGCGCGAGCCGGGCCACGCCCACCGCGGTGCCGAGCACCGTCGCGAGCACGATGCCGAGCACCGCGACGAGCAGCGTGTTGAGGAGGCCGACGAGGAGCGCCCGGCCGTAGGAGTCCGACGGCGAATAGGGAATGAGGCTCTCGCCGATCTCGAACGAGGCCTCGCGCCCGAGATAGGAGAAGCCGGTCGCGATCCCGGCCCGCGCCATGTTGGCGAGCGCGTTGTGCACGAGATAGGCCCCGAGCGCCAGCACGGCAGCCATCACCAGCGCCTGCAACAGCAGCGCGCCGATCCGCGGGTTGCGCCTGAGCATGGGCGGCGGCTACCGCGTCAGCCGCGGCGCACGATCACCGCACCGGCATTCCGTACATGATGCCGCCCTTGGTCCAGAGCTGGTTGAGGCCGCGCTCGAGCTTCAGGGGCGAGTCCTTGCCGACGTTGCGCTCGAACGATTTGCCGTAGTTGCCGACCTGCTTGACGATGGTGTAGAGCCATTTCTCGTCGACATGCAGCGACTTGCCCATGCCGGGCGTGACGCCCAGCATGCGCTTTATCTCGGGGTCGTCGCTCGTCAGCATCTCGTCCACGTTCTTCGACGTGATGCCCTTTTCCTCGGCATCGACCATGGCGAAGACGCACCATTTGACGATGTCGAACCATTCGTCGTCGCCGTGCCGCACCGCGGGCGCCAGCGGCTCCTTCGAGATCACTTCGGGCAGGATGATGTAGTCGTCCGGATTTTGCGCCTTGCCCGCGCGCGTCGCCGCAAGGCCGGAGCGGTCGGTCGTATAGGAATCGCACCGGCCGGAGAAGAACGCGTTCTCGACCTCGTCGAGTTTTTCGATGACGAGCGGCTTCACCGTCATGTGGTTCGAGCGGAAATAGTCGGCGAGGTTGAGCTCGGTGGTAGTGCCGGGCTGGACGCACACGGTCGCGCCGTCCAGTTGCTTGGCGCTCGTCACGCCGGATTTCTTCGCCACCATGAAGCCCTGACCGTCATAGTAGTTGACCGGCGCGAAATTGATGCCGAGGTCGGTTTCGCGCTGCAGGGTCCAGGTCGTGTTGCGCGTCAGGATATCGACCTCGCCGGTCTGCAAAAGCGTGAAGCGCTGCTGCGCGGTTGCCGGCACGAACTTGGTCTTGGTGGCGTCGCCGAAAATCGCCGCCGCGACGGCGCGGCACACATCGACGTCGAGGCCGGTGTAGTGGCCCTGCTGGTCCGCCATGGAAAAACCGGCGAGGCCGGTGTTGACGGCGCAGGCGACATAGCCCTTGGCCTTCACCCCATCGAGCGTCGGGCCCGCCATCGCCGGCGTGCCCGCCGCCGCTAAGGCAAATCCCGCCGCCACCGCCGCCGCCCCGTAATGCCGCATCATCGCACCCCTCCCCTCCAACGTCCTTTTCCATCATAGCTTTTCACGAGGGCGTTTTTCGATAAGGTTGCTTCCGTCCGCCCCCACCTTGGCCCGAGGCCCCGCTTCATGCGCAGCAAGTCCCGCAAGACCGACACGCTTCTGGCCCATGCCGGGCGCGCGCCGGAGCAGAATTTCGGCATCGTCAATCCGCCGGTCTATCACGCCTCGACCGTGCTCTACCCGACCGTGGCGGCGCACGAGGCGGCGGCGCGGAACCGCTATAGCCAGGTGACCTATGGCCGCACCGGCACGCCGACGCAGTTCGCCTTCGAGGAGGCGGTCGCGGCGGTCGAGGGCGGCGCGCGCGCGGTCGCGTTCTGCTCGGGCGCGGCCAGCTGCTTTGCCGCGATCCTCGCCTTCGTCAAATCCGGCGACCACGTGCTGGTGACGGACTCGGTTTATGGCCCGGTGCGCGCCTTTTGCACCGGGTTTCTGGAGCGCTTCGGGGTTGCGACTACGTTTTACGATCCGCGCATCGGCGCCGGCATCGCGTCCCTCATCCAGGACAATACGCGGCTCCTTTACCTCGAAAGCCCCGGCTCGCTCACTTTCGAAGTGCAGGACGTGCCGGCTCTGGTCGCGGCGGCCAAGGCGCGCGGGGTCGTCACAATCATCGACAACACCTGGGCCGCGCCCATGTTCTTCAAGCCGCTGGCATTGGGCGTCGATGTGTCGGTGATCTCGGCCACGAAATATATCGGCGGCCATTCCGACGTGATGATGGGCATCGCCGTCTGCACCGCCGAGAGCTTCATGCCGGTGCGCGTAGCTGCAACGCAGATGGGCAACCACGCCGCGCCCGACGACTGCTACCTGTCGCTGCGCGGCCTGCGCACGGCGGGCGTGCGCATGAAGCAGCACGAGGCGCAGGGCCTGGCACTCGCCCAATGGCTCGAGCGCCGGCCCGAGGTCGCGCGCGTGCTGCATCCGGCGCTGCCGTCCAACCCGGATCATGCGCTGTGGCGGCGCGATTTTTCCGGCGCGTCGGGCCTCTTCGCGATCGTGCTGCAAAAGGACATCCCGGCGCCCGCGATCGCGGCGATGCTCGACGGGATGGAGTTGTTCGGCATGGGCGCGAGCTGGGGCGGGTTCGAGAGCCTGATCCTGCCGGCCCATCCCGAGCGGCTGCGCACGGCGCTCCCTTGGGGCGAGGGGCCGGTGCTGCGCCTTCATGCCGGGCTCGAGGATATGGGCGATCTCATCGACGACCTGACGCGCGGCTTCGAGCGGATGGCGGCGGCACGGCGCGGATGATCGAGGTCGCGGTCCAAAAACGGCTCGGCGGCTTCGTGCTCGACGCGACATTCGCGTGCCCCGCGCACGGCATCGTGGCACTTTACGGCCGCTCCGGCGCCGGCAAGACGAGCGTCGTCAACGCGCTTGCCGGGCTTTTGCGGCCCGACCGCGGCCGCATCGTGGTGCGCGGCGAGGTGCTGTTCGATAGCGAGCGCGGCATCGACCTGGCGCCCGAGCGGCGCCGGCTCGGCTACGTGTTCCAGGAGGGCTTGCTCTTTCCGCACTACACGGTGCGCGGGAACCTGACCTATGGACGGCGCGCGAACGGTGCCGTCGATTTCGACGCGGTCGTGACGCTCCTCGGCCTGGAGCAGCTCCTCGATCGGCGGCCGGGCGCGCTCTCGGGCGGCGAGAAACAGCGCGTGGCGCTGGGCCGCGCGCTCCTGTCGGGGCCGCGGCTGCTGCTGATGGACGAGCCGCTGGCCGCGCTCGATCCGCCGCGCAAGGCCGAGATCCTGCCCTTCATCGAGCGGCTCAGGGACGAGCTGCGCATTCCGATCGTGTACGTCACGCACGCGATGGAGGAGATTGTACGGCTGGCCGACACGCTCGTCCTCATGACCGAGGGCCATGTCGCCGCGGTCGGATCGGTCGAGGACCTGACGAGCCGGCTCGATCTGCGTCCGCTGACCGGGCGGTTCGAGGCGGGCGCCGTGATCCGCGCCGAGGTGGCCGCGCACGACGAAGAGGGCGGCCTCACCCGCGTCGCATTTCCGGGCGGCGCGCTCAATGTCGCGCGGCTCGACCTGCCGGTCGGCGCCAAGGTGCGCGTGCGCGTGCGCGCGCGCGACGTGGTGCTGGCGCTCGAGCCGCCGCACTTTCTCTCGATCCGCAACGCGCTGCCGGGGCGGGTCGTCGAGATCGCGCCGGCGCGCGGGCCCGCCATCGATCTCCGCCTCGACATCGGCACGGACGAGCAGCCGGTGATGCTGTGGGCCCGCATCACCCAGCGCGCGCTTGCCGAGCTGCGCCTCGCGGTCGGCAGCCGCGTCCACGCCCTCGTCAAGACCGTTGCGCTCGACCGCTCGAGCTTCGCGCGCCACGAGCCGGACCTGCCGCCGCCCGACGAAAGCGAGGCGGGCTGAGGCGCGACCGCCGCGCGCTTAACCCAATTTTTAGCAATTCCGCGCGTTTCGTAAGGGTCGGTCAATCCTTTCCACCTATGCTCGCTCCCGGTAAACGCCCGGACCGCCATGCAGAGCAGCACGCAACTCGTGAACGGAAAGTCCGCGCTTGCGGCGGTGAAGAGCGAGCGCCGGCGGCACAAGCGCAAGCCGGTGCTGTGGTCGGCCCGCGTCGAATCCCGCGCTGGTCCCGCCGAGTGCATCATCCTCGACCTGTCGCTCGGCGGCGCAAAGCTCAAGACCGCGGCGCCGCCGGTGCCGCCGCATCAGATCGTGACGCTCGTCATCGACCGGTTCGGCGCGCTCCGAGCCGAGGTGGCGTGGTCGCGCCTCGGCCACATGGGCCTGCGCTTCATCGACCCGCCCGATCACATCGCGCACGTCGTCGGCACCACCCTGCCGCTCTGAGTCTTGGGCGCCGCGGGTTCTTGTCCGCGCGGCCGAATTGCTCCAACCTTTGCCGATTCCTGCCCCTCCGGAAGGGGGCAGCAAAACCGGGGAGGGCATCTCATGGCATCGGCACCGAAACTTTTCATCGCCGTCGCGGCGGCGGCGCTGCTGTCGTCGGCGGCAGGCGCGCAAGGGCTGCTGAGTGAAAAGAATCTCTCCTTGGCGATGGCGCAAGCGATCGCCAACGGCGCAATGGATAAGTGCAAGGAAATGGGATTCAAGGTCTCGGTGGTGGTGGTTGACCGCGACGGCCTGCCGCTCGTGATGCTGCGCGGCGACGGCGCCGGCCTGATCACGCCCGAGGGCGCCGACCGCAAGGCCTATACCGCGCGCGCGTTCAACGCCCCCTCGGCCGATTTCGTCAAGCGGATGGCGGACAACCCGGCGACCGCCGGCTCGATTCATTACACTCGCGTGCTTGCGCTTGGCGGCGGGCAACCGATCAAGGCCGGCGACGACGTGGTCGGTGCGGTCGGCGTGTCCGGCTCTCCGGGCAAGGACGACGACTGCTCGAAAGCCGGCATCGACAAGGTTGCGGCCCAACTCAAATAGGCTGGCGCTTCATCGCGGCCTCAGGCACCTCGCCGTAAAGCTTGCGGGCGCGGGTCTCGAAGGCGCCGACCATGCGTTTCACCGCCTCGTTGAACAGCACCTCGATGATTTTTTGCAGCACGCGCGAGCGAAATTCGAAATCGACGTAGAAATCGATGGTGCAGCCGCCGTCCGGCTCGGGCACGAATTCCCAGTGGTTGGTGAGATAGCGGAACGGGCCTTCGCTGTAGCTCACGTCGATGTGGCGCGGCCGGTCGAGCACGATGCGCGAGGTGAAGCGCTCGCGCACCATGCGGTAACCGATCAGAAGATCGCCGACGATGGTGTTGCCCTTGCGTTCGCGCACGCGCGCGCCGACGCACCACGGCAGGAACTCGGGATAGCGCTCGATGTCGGCGACGAGGTCGAAGAGCCGCTCCGGCGAATAGGGCAGACGACGCCGCTCGGCGTGGGTCGGCATGAGGGCTCAGGGCTCCGCGGCGAGTTGCCCGGCGCGCGCCGCGCGAAGGCGCGCGAAATCGTCGCCCGCGAAATACGAAGACCGCGTCAGCGGCGAGGCCGAAACCATGAGGAAGCCCTTGCCATAGGCCTGCGCGCGGTATGATTCGAATTCGTCGGGCGTGACGAAGCGCGCGATGCCATGGTGCTTCGGCGTCGGCTGGAGATACTGGCCGATGGTGAGAAAATCGACCTGCGCCGCGCGCAGATCGTCCATCACCTGCAGCACCTCGACGGTTTCCTCGCCCAGGCCGACCATGAGGCCCGACTTGGTGAACATCGCGGGGTCGATTTCCTTCACCCGGTCGAGAAGCCGGAGCGAGGCGAAATAGCGCGCACCCGGCCGCACCTCGCCGTAAAGCCGCGGCACGGTCTCGAGATTGTGGTTGAGGACGTCGGGCCTGGCCGCCACGACCGCCTCGATCGCGCCCTCCTTGCGCAGGAAATCGGGCGTCAGAACCTCGATCGTGGTTTCGGGCGCGAGGCTCCGGATGGCTTCTATCGTGCGCACGAAATGCTGCGCGCCGCCGTCGTCCAAATCGTCGCGATCGACCGAGGTGACGACGATGTGCTTGAGGCCAAGCCGCGCCACCGCCTCGCCGACGCGCAGGGGCTCGTGCGGGTCGAGCAGATCGGGCTTGCCGGTCGCGACGTTGCAGAACGTGCAGGCGCGGGTGCAGACGCTGCCCAAAATCATCACGGTGGCGTGGCCCAGCTTCCAGCATTCGCCGATGTTCGGGCAGGCCGCTTCCTCGCACACGGTGTTGAGCTTCAATTCCCGCATCAGGCGCCGCGTCTCGTGATATTCCGGCGAGACCGGCGCCTTGACGCGAATCCAGGGCGGCTTCCGCGGCGCCGGATTGTCGGGCTTTTGCGCCTTTTCGGGATGGCGGAGACGAGTGTCGGGCATCTTCGCTAGAAGTGGATGGCGCGGCCATAGGCGTCAAGCACCGACTCGTGCATCGTCTCGGACAGAGTCGGGTGCGGGAATATCGTCTCGATCAGCTCCTGCTCGGTGGTCTCGAGCGTGCGCGCGATGACATAGCCCTGGATCAGCTCCGTCACCTCGGCGCCGATCATGTGCGCGCCCAAAAGCGCGCCGGTCTTGGCGTCGAACACGGTCTTGACCAGCCCCTCGGGTTCGCCCAGCGCGATCGCCTTGCCGTTGCCGATATAGGGGAAGCGGCCGACCTTGACCTCGTAGCCCTGCTCCTTCGCCGCCTTCTCGGTCAATCCCACGCTCGCCACTTGCGGGCGGCAATAGGTGCAGCCGGGCACGTTCGTCACGTCGAGCGGATGGACATTGTTGAGGCCGGCGATGCGCTCGACGCAGAGGACGCCCTCGTGGCTCGCCTTGTGCGCAAGCCAGGGCGGGCCCACCACGTCGCCGATCGCGTAAACGCCGGGCTCGCCGGTGGCGAGCCATTGATCGACCACGATGTGGCTCTTCTCGACCTTCACCTTGGTGCCTTCGAGGCCGATATTCTCCACGTTCCCGACGATGCCGACGGCGAGCACGACGCGCTCGGCCTTCTCCGAAGCGGTCTTGTCGCCCGCGGCCAAGGTCGCGGTGACGCCGTCGGCGGATTTCTTCAGCTCCTTCACAATCGTGCCGGTGTGGATCTTCATGCCCTGCTTCTCGAAGGATTTGCGCGCGATGGCCGAAATCTCCTCGTCCTCGACCGGGAGGATGCGGTCCAAGACTTCCACCACCGTCACGTCCGCGCCGAGATCGCGGTAGAAACTCGCGAACTCGATGCCGATGGCGCCGGAGCCCACCACCAGCAGCGATTTCGGAATGGCGGGCGGGATCATCGCCTCCTTGTAGGTCCAGACGAGCTTGCCGTCGGGCTCGAGGCCCGGGAGCGAGCGGGCGCGCGCGCCGGTCGCCAGGATGATGTGCTTGGCGCGCAGGTCGGCCACCGGCTTGCCGCCCTTCGCGACCGCGATCCTGCCCGGGCCGACGAGCTTGCCCTCGCCCTCGACGACATCGACCTTGTTCTTGCGCAGGAGGTATTTCACGCCGTCCGAAAGCTGCTTTGCCACCTTGCGCGAGCGCTCGACGATTTTTTTGGCGTCGTAGCTCACGTCCTTCGCCGAAAAACCGAACGCGTCGAGGTTTTGCAGCAGGTGGTTGATCTCGGACGTGCGCAGCAGCGCCTTCGTCGGGATGCAGCCCCAGTTGAGGCAGATGCCGCCCAAGAGGTCGCGCTCGACGATTGCCGATTTCATGCCGAGCTGCGCCGCGCGAATGGCCGCGACATATCCCCCCGGCCCCGATCCAACGACGACGAGATCGTAGTTCGTTTCTGCCATGCGAGCCTTCCTCAGAGCGCCAGCAGCGCCGGCGCCTCGATGATCTTCTTGAATGCGGCGAGCCAGCGCGCGCCGGTGGCGCCGTCGACGACACGGTGATCGACCGCAAGCGTGCAGCTCATGACGCTGGCGATGGCGAGCGCGCCGTTCTTGACGACCGGCCGCTGCTCGCCCGCGCCGATCGCCAGGATGCAGCCATGCGGCGGGTTGATGACGGCGGCGAAATCCTTGACGCCGTACATGCCGAGATTGGAGATCGAGAAGGTGCCGCCCTGGAATTCCGTGAGCTTCAATTTACCGGCCTTGGCGCGCGCGGCCAGATCCTTCATCTCGGCCGAGATCGATGCTAGGCCTTTCCGGTCGGCGTTCTTGACGATCGGCGTGATGAGCCCGTCGTCGAGCGCCACCGCCACGGCGATGTCGATCTCGCTCCAGCGCAGGATCGCGTCCTCGCTCCACGACGCGTTCGCCTCGGGCACCTGCTTCAGCGCGAGCGCCGCCGCCTTGATGACGAAGTCGTTGACCGAGAGTTTGGTCTCGGACGCGGCATTGGCCTCGGCGCGCATGGCAAGGAGCCGGTCGATCTCGCAATCGACGGTGAGATAGAAGTGCGGGATCGTCTGCTTCGATTCGGTGAGACGGCGCGCGACGACGCGGCGGATCGCGCTGATCGGCACCTCGGTGTAGGGGATGTTGCCGGCGAGCGCGACGACATGATCCCGGCTCGCGGCGGGAGCGCCGGCGGCGGCAGGCGCGCGTTGCGCTTGAGCCTGAGCCGGGCGCGGCGGCCGCGGCGCGCCGGGACGCGCGCCCTCGATGTCGGCGCGGACGATGCGGCCATGTGGGCCCGAGCCGTGGATCGCCGCGAGGTCGATCCCCGATTCCTGCGCGAGGCGGCGCGCCAAGGGGCTTGCGAAGGTGCGGCCGTTGCCGGCGTGCGGCGGCGGCGGCGCCCGCGTTACTCCCTCCGCCCTTGAGGGGGAGGGTTGGGGTGGGGGGGCAGCGACGGGCGCGGGCGCAGGCTTCGCCGCCGGCTTTGCGGCCAGCGCGCTCTTGTCCTCGTCCTCGCCGAGAATGAGGGCGATCGGCTCGTTGACCTTGACGCCTTGGGTTCCCTCGGCGACGAGGATGCGGCCCAAGGTGCCCTCGTCCACCGCCTCCATCTCCATGGTCGCCTTGTCGGTCTCGATCTCGGCCAAGACGTCGCCGGCATGGACGGCATCGCCTTCCTTCTTGTGCCACTTGGCGAGATTGCCCTCGGTCATGGTCGGCGACAGGGCCGGCATCCGCACCTCGATCGGCATGGATGCCTCCTAGCGGTACGCGACCGCCTTGGCGGCGGCGATGATGTCGGCGGATTGCGGCAGCGCCAAGCGCTCGAGATTGGCGGCATAGGGCAGCGGCACGTCCTTGCCGGTGACGCGCACCATGGGCGCGTCGAGCCAGTCGAACGCGTGCTCCATGATGAGCGCGGCGATCTCGCTGCCGATGCCGGCGAAGGGCCAGCCTTCCTCGACGCTGACGATGCGGTTGGTCTTTTTCACCGATGCGACGACCGTTTCGATGTCGAGCGGCCGCAGCGTGCGCAAATCGATCACCTCGGCCGAGAGCCCGTCGGCGGCCAGCGCCTCGGCCGCCTCGAGCGCCACCTGCACCATGCGCGAGAAAGCGACGAGGGTGACGTGCTCGCCAGCCCGGGCGATGCGCGCCTTGCCGATCGGCACGGTGTAGTCGGCATGGTCCGGCACCGGAAAGCTCTGGCCATAGACCAGCTCGTTCTCGAGGAAGATCACCGGATTGGGATCGCGGATCGCCGATTTGAGCAGGCCCTTGTGGTCCGACGCGGTATAGGGCGCCACGACGATGAGGCCCGGCACGTGCGCGTACCAGCTGCCGTATTCCTGCGAATGCTGGGCCGCCACGCGCGCGGCCGCGCCGTCGGGCCCGCGGAACACGATCGGGCAATGCATCTGCCCGCCCGACATGTAGCGCGTCTTGGCGGCGGAATTGATGAGCTGGTCCATCGCCTGCATGGCGAAGTTCCAGGTCATGAACTCGACGATGGGGCGCAAGCCCGCCATCGCCGCGCCGATGCCGAGGCCGGCAAAGCCATGCTCGGAGATGGGCGTGTCGATGACGCGGCGCGCGCCGAATTCTTGGAGCAGGCCCTGGCTCACCTTGTAGGCGCCCTGATATTCCGCGACTTCCTCGCCCAGGAGGAACACGTCGCCGTCGCGCCGCATTTCCTCGGCGATGGCATCGCGCAGCGCCTCGCGCACGGTGAGCGTGACGGTCGGGCCGGTCCATTCGGACTTGTCCGCGGCAGGCGCGGGGGCAGCGGCAGGGCGCGGCGGCGGCGCGACCGTTGCCGGCGCTTCCGGCTGCGGCGTCACGGGGCGCGGCGCGGCCCTGGCGCTTTTGGCAGCGGCATCGACATTCTCGCCTTCGGACGCGATCACAGCGATCGGCAGATTGACGGCGACATTCTCGGTGCCCTCGGGCACGAGGATGCGCGCGAGCGTGCCTTCGTCCACCGCTTCCATCTCCATGGTCGCCTTGTCGGTCTCGATCTCGGCGAGCACGTCGCCGGCGTGGACCGCGTCGCCCGGCTTCTTGTGCCAGCGTGCAATCTTGCCCTCGGTCATGGTCGGCGACAGCGCCGGCATCAGCACTTCGATCGGCATCTTGTTCTCTCGCGCTCAGGCCGGGGCGTAAACGTCGGTCCAGAGCTCGGACGGATCGGGCTCGGGGCAGTCCTGCGCGAACTCGGACGCGGCGGTGACGGTGTCCTTCACCTCCTTGTCGATGTCCTTGAGCTTCGCTTCGTCGGCGAACCCGCCATCGAGCAGGCGCTTCCTCACCTGGTCGATCGGATCGTGCTCTTCGCGCATGCGGTTGACCTCGTCGCGCGTGCGGTACTTCGCCGGGTCCGACATCGAGTGGCCGCGATAGCGGTAGGTCAGCATCTCGAGGATGTAGGGGCCCTTGCCCGAGCGGACGTAAGCCACCGCCTCCTCGGCCGCCTCGCGCACCGCGATGACGTTCATGCCGTCGACCTGGTGGCCCGGAATGCCGAACGGCGCGCCCCTCGAGAACAGATCGTGCGAGGCCGAGGCGCGCATCACCGATGTGCCCATGCCGTACTTGTTGTTCTCGATGATGTAGACGACCGGCAGCTTCCACAGCGCCGCCATGTTGAAGCTCTCGTACACCTGGCCCTGGTTCATCGCGCCGTCGCCGAGGAAGGTGAGGCTCACGCGGCTGTTGTCGCGGTAGCGATGCGCGAAGGCCAGGCCGGTGCCGATCGGCACCATGGCGCCGACGATGCCGTGCCCGCCGAAGAAATTCTTCTCGCGCGAGAACATGTGCATCGAGCCGCCCTTGCCCTTCGAGTAGCCGCCGCGCCGCCCGGTGAGCTCGGCCATGACGCCCTTCGGGTCCATGCCGCAGGCGAGCATGTGGCCGTGGTCGCGATATGAGGTGACGATGGTGTCGCCGTCCTCGACCGCGGCCATGCAGCCGACCACGACCGCCTCCTCGCCGATATAGAGGTGGCAGAAGCCGCCGATGAGGCCCATGCCGTACATCTGGCCGGCCTTCTCCTCGAAGCGGCGGATCAGCAGCATGGTGCGGTAGTGACGCAGGAGCTCGGCCGGATCGAGCTGCGGCTGCTCCTCTGTGACGGGCTTGGGCTTGCGTTTGGCGAGCGCCATGACACCTCCCTTTCGCCCCGCCTTGGGCGGTTTTCACTACCTTGGCGGCACGCCCGGGATAATGCAAGCGGAGTATTGCCAATTCATTGTTTTGCAACACAAAATAGAAATGAACCGAATTTAAGTTAAGCGGCCTGATAAGGCTCGCCGTGCCTCGCCTCGCAGGTGCGAAGGGCGGTCCGTCGCCCCTGCGAAAGCAGGGGCCCAGGGCAGCGGCACGTCCCTTGCTCCTGGGTCCCCGCGTGCGCGGGGACGACGGGAAAATCGAAATTACGGGTTCCGCCGCTCGGCGAAGATGACGCGCTCGTCTGGGCCGATGCGGTTCAGGACGGCGCGGGCGCGCTCGTCCAGCATGTCGCGGTCGAGATGGCCGGGCCGCAGCAGGCTCACGCGCCGGTCGAGCGCGAGGCGTTCGGCCCGGGCCTGGTCGCGCTGCGCCTCGGCGATCTTGATCTGGTCGGCGAGCCCGCGCCAGGCAATGAGGCCGCGGTCGCCCTCGACCAGGTGGTAGGCGAAATAGGCGAACAGGCTGATCCCGGCGACGGGACCCGCGACAAGCCGCGCGCGGCGGCGCATTTCGCCCATGAAGGCCATCGCCGGAGAGAATCACGGTCGAGTTCGCGAGGTCAAAGGAAATGTGAGTCGCACGGCCTCGCACGCCGACTTTTCCCGCGCAACTCGTGCCGGAGCGGCAAGCGGCTCAGCCGATCGCGATGGCGATCCCTACGCCCGCCGCAGCGAGCAGCAGCAATGAAGCGGCGCCCGGCGCGAGCGTGCGCCCGCCGCCGAACGCGAGCGCATAGCCCGCCTTCAGCACGTTGTTGGACGAGGCGGCGATCAGGATCGCGGCCGCCATCGCAGCGGTCGAGAGCGAGGCCGTGCCGCCCTGGGCGAGATTGAGCACGAACGGATCGATGTCGGAGACGCCGACGATCGCGGCCAGGACATAGATCCCGATCCGGCCGAACTCTGCTGCAACCCAGGCCGACAGGAGCGACACCCCGATGAACAGCGCCGCGAAGATGGCGGCGGTGCCGAGCTCGAGCGGATTGCGCGGCGGTTCCAGGTTCGCCGGCCCGGCCGGCGAAGCCTTCGCACGGCGATGGCCAAGGAGTGCCGCCGCGATCGCTACGGCCGAGAGCGCGAGCAACGGCGGCGCGACGATCTTCGCCAGATCGAGGTTGAACACCGCCACGACGACGATGATGCGCACGTACATGATGCCGGTCGCGAGCACGATGCCGACCTGCGCGTTGGCGGATGTGTTGGGCTCGGCGCGGGCGCGCCGCGCCAGCACGACCGTGGTCGCGGTCGAGGAATAGAAGCCGCCCAACAGCGCCATCGCGAGCTGGCTCTTGGCGCCGACGAGGAAGCGCTGCAGCAGATAGCTCACGTAGGAGATGGTGCAGACCGCGAGCAGCGCGAGCCAGGCCTGGCGCGGCGTGATCGACGTGAGGTCCGTCACCTTCTCGTTCGGCAGCAGCGGCAGGACGAGCCCGGTGAGGATCAGGAACTGCGCCAGCGTGACGATCTCCCTGATCTCGACCCGCCGCGCGAGGTCGTGCAGCCGCTCGCGCCCGGTGAAGAGCAGCACGGCGACCACGGTCGTGCCGACCGCGACCCAATGCGGCAGCGCCAAGGCGACCGCGCCGAGGAGATAGGCGTGGACGTTGAGCACCGGCACCATGATGCTGACATTGAGGCGGCCCTCGCCGTCGCGCTCGGCCATGTGGTCGCGGTAGTAGACGAAGAGCCACGCGCCGAGCGTCAAAAGCCCGGCCGTGAACGGCAGCAGGAGCTTCGGATCGAGCGCGTAGAGCAGCCCGCCGCCCAGTGCGAGCAGCGGAAACGTCCGGATGCCGCCCGGGCGCACGTCGCCCGCACGCACGTAAAAATCCTCGAACGCGAGGCCGAGAAAGAACGCGAGGCCCAGGAGCAGGGCCAGGTTCTCGACCGAAGGCAGGCCGGTCATGGCGCCAGTTTCATTCCATTGCGGTTTCATTACAATCGGCGCCATGCGCTATCGCGAGAGATTCCTCGTCAAGCCCGGCCATCGCGTACGCCTCGCCGACATCGATCCCGGCTTCAAGGAAGCCGAACCGGCGGCCAAGGACGAGACCGAGCAATATCGCCAGCAACTGGCAAAGCGCCAGCCGCTGCTCTGGGCCGCGCACAAGCACTCGGTCCTGATCGTGCTTCAGGCGGTGGACGCCGGCGGCAAGGACGGCGTCGTCAACCACGTGCTGAGCGTCCTCAATCCGCACGGCGCCAAGGTCGTAAGTTTTCGGGCGCCGACGGCGGACGAGGCGGATCACGATTTCTTGTGGCGCATCCATCCGCACACGCCGGGCAAAGGCGAGTTCGCGATCTTCAACCGCTCGCACTACGAGGACGTGCTCTATCCGCGCGTCCACAAGCTCATCGACAAGGGGGCGTGCGAGACGCGCTATGCCCGGATCCGCGCGTTCGAGGAAAATCTTGTCGACGCGAACACGCTCATCCTCAAATTCTTTCTGCACATCAGCAAGGAGGAGCAGCTTTCGCGCTTCGCCGACCGGCTCGATGATCCGCACCGCAACTGGAAGATCAGCGAGGCCGATTACGCCGAGCGCGCGTTCTGGGACGATTACATGCGCGCCTTCGAAGAGGCGCTCGCCGCCACCAGCGCCGAGCGCGCGCCGTGGTTCGTCATCCCCGCGAACCACAAATGGTTCCGCAACCTCGCCATCTCGCAGATCATCGCCGATGCGGTCGAAGCGCTGCCGATGTCCTACCCGAAGCCGAAGGTCGATCTCGCCGAGGTCCGCCGCAAATACCACGCGGCGGTGAAAGAGGAAAAGCGCGAGCGGCGCTAGGTCGCGTGCTTACAAACGGCCCTGCACGCGCCCGCTTGCGAGTGCCAATAGGCGACATCTGACGGTCGCAACAGCCTCGACCGGTTTTCCGGCCGCAGCAGTACCAGGGCACGGAGCCAGCCGTTCCCGGTATGTTTCCTTGCGCCGATCGGGCCTGAGTATTTTCCGAACCTTGTTCCCGCGCTCGAAATCACGTTTCCTGGCCCCAAATTCGAATATCTCGGCGCCTATTCACCCTGTCGCTGCAGCGCGCGCATCTACAAGCAGAACCGGCGGTCGCGATGATTGCGCGACCCGCTTGATTCAATGAATGGCGGCCAAATGAGAAAAAAGCCGAGCGAAAGCCTCCCCACGCTTTCCAGAGCCCCCACCGGAATTGAGGGACTCGACGAAATAACCGGCGGCGGGTTACCTGCGGGGCGGCCCACGCTCGTATGCGGCACCGCGGGGTCTGGCAAGACGATGCTCGCCATGGAATTCCTCGTCCGCGGGGCGACCCAATTTGGCGAGCCCGGCGTGTTCATGATGTTCGAGGAAAATGCCGCGGAACTCACAGCCAACGTCCGCTCGCTCGGCTTCGATCTGAAGAAGCTCGCGGCGCAGAAAAAGATCGTGCTCGACCATGTCCGCGTCGAGCGCAGCGAGATCGAGGAGACCGGCGAATACGATCTCGAAGGGCTCTTCATTCGGCTCGGATACGCGATCGATTCCATCGGCGCCAAACGCGTGGTGCTCGACACAGTCGAGGCGCTCTTCGCCGGCATACCGAATAACGCCGTTCTCCGCGCGGAGCTGCGGCGCCTTTTCCGCTGGCTGAAGGATCGCGGGATGACAGCGATCATCACCGGAGAGAAGGGTGAGGGGAATGCGATCACACGCTACGGCCTTGAGGAATACGTGGCCGACTGCGTGATCGTCCTCGACCAGCGCATCCAAGAGCAAATTTCCACCCGTCGGCTTCGCGTGCTGAAATATCGCGGCACGGCCCACGGCATGAACGAATACCCTTTCCTCATCGGCGCGCAAGGATTCTCTGTGCTGCCGATCACTTCGCTGCAACTCAATCACCAAGTCTCCGTGCAGCGCGTCCCCATGGGCATCGCGCGCCTGGACGAGATGTTGGGCGGCCAAGGCGTCTTTCGCGGCAGCAGCGTGCTCGTCTCCGGTTCGCCCGGCACTGGCAAGAGCAGCATCGCCGCGAAGCTTGTCGAAACTACGTGCCGACGCGGCGAGCGGGCCCTGTTTTTCGCCTACGAGGAATCCACCGCGCAGATCGTGCGCAACATGCGCTCCGTCGGGATCGACCTCGAGCCGTGGATAAAAAGGGGGCTGCTCGAAATTCACTCGTCCCGCCCGACGCTGCAGGGGCTGGAGCAGAATTTGGTGATGATGCACGACCTGGTCCGCACTCTCCGCCCGAGCGTGGTCGCCGTCGATCCGATCAGCAATCTCACAATGGCGTACGACGATACCGAGGTGAAGCCTACGCTCATGCGGCTCATCGACTTTTTGAAGAAGGAGCAGATCACTGCGGTCTTTACCAGCCTGACCAGCGGGGGAGATGCCACGTCGGCGCCGGAGGATTCGCAGCTTGGCGTGTCCTCGCTCATGGATACTTGGCTGCTGCTGCGAAATGTCGAGTTCACCGGCGAGCGCAACCGTACGATCTTCGTACGGAAATCGCGCGGCATGGCGCACTCGAATCAAGTGCGCGAGTTTGTCCTAAGCGACAAGGGGATCGACCTGGTGGATGTGTATCTCGGCGACGATCGCGTGCTGACCGGCAGCGCACGCATCGCGCAGGAAGCGCAGGAGCGCGCGGCGACCACGCTGCGCGGGCAAGATCACCAGCGCAAGCTGCGGCAGCTTGCCAGCAAACGAAAGGCGATCGAAGCGCAGATCGTCGCGCTGCAGGCCGAAGCGCAGGCGGAGTCCGAGGAGGTGCACTTCGCCATTGCGCAAGAGACTTTGCAGGAAAACGCCACGCACCAAAACGCCGATGCCATGGCGCAACGCCGCGGCGGTGCGACCAACGGTTCCGGCGGGGCGAAAGGCAAACGATGAGAGCACCCGCATCGCCAACGATTCATCGGCAAACGGGCGCCACGCCCGCGTTCCAACTGCGCCTCTACATTGCCGGCCAGACCGCGAAATCGCTTACGGCCTTCGCCAATCTCCAACGTATCTGCGACACACACCTCGCTGGGCAGTATTGCATCGAGGTCATCGACCTGACGAAGACCCCAAAGCTCGCCGCTGGCGATCAGATTCTCGCCGTGCCGACGCTCGTGCGGCGCCTGCCTGAGCCGATCAAGAAAATCATCGGCGACCTTTCCAACGAACAACGCGTGCTCGTCGGACTTGATTTACAGCCGGTTGGGGCCTGACGTTTCATGAAAAAGAACGCCCCTCCCTCAGCCGAGGCTTACTCGATCGAAGCCGCCGCCGCGAGGCACGCTGCCGCCCTCTATGTCCTGCGACTCTATATCACTGGCTCCACGCCGCGTTCCGCGCGGGCGATCTCAAACATCCGCAAGATTTGCGAGGAGCATCTGGAAGGACGCTACGACCTAGAAGTCGTGGACATCTCCGAACACCCGATGCTTGCCGAAGGCGAGCAGATTATCGCCACGCCGACGCTGATCAAAAAGTTGCCGCTGCCCCTTCGCCGGTTCATTGGCGATATGTCGCAGTCCGAACGCATCGTGCTCGGGCTCGATCTTCGCGAGTCGGCGGAGCAGGCGTCGTCAGCAAGAAAACGCTGACCCGCCTTGCTCAGGAAATCGTCCCCCAGAACGACACTTCTCGCAGAAAACGCCGAGCTGCGCGGGCGGCTGAAGGAGGCGGAGGAAACGCTCTGTGCGATTCGGAGCGGCGAAGTGGATGCGCTCGTGGTCGAGAGCGCCGCCGGTCCGCAGGTCTTCACGCTGCAAGGCCTGGACGCCGAAACGTACCGCTTTCGTGGCGAAATGCTGGCGCAGGTCAGCGATGCCGTCATCGCCTTCGATAACGAAGGTCGCATCATCTATCTCAATGCCGCCGCCGAACGGCTATATGGCGTCACCGCGTCCGGGGCTCTCGGACGAACTCGGTTGAACGATCTATGAATTGCGATGGCTGCGTCCCGAAGACGAAGCCGCCGCGACGACCGCCCTGCGCGAGCGCGGCGAATGGCGCGGCGAAAACATTCACGTCCGGCACGATGGCCGCGAGCTGAACGTCGAGTCAGGCATTACGGTGCTGCAAGAGTTTGCCGGACAGCCGCCCGGCGTGCTCGCCGTCATCCGCGACGTGACCATGCGCAAGCAGCACGAGGATATCGTGCTGGTTTCGGAAATACGCTACCGCCGTCTCTTTGAAACGGCGCACGACGGGGTTCTCATCCTCGACCCCGGCTCGCGCAAAATCATCGATGCCAATCCGTTCATGACGCAGATGCTGGGCTACGCGCACAACCAGCTGGTCGGCAAGGAACTCTTTGAGATCGGCCTGCTCAAAGACGAAGCCGCGAGCCAGGAAATGGTCCGGAATCTGAAGCGGACGAACCAGGTGCGTTACGAAAACCTGCCGCTCGAAAGCCAGGGGGGACACTATCAGGAAGTTGAAGTCGTGGCCAACCTTTATGATGAAAACGGCTTCCCCGTCATTCAGTGCAACATCCGCGACATCACCGAACGCAAGCGAACCGAGGAGCACGTTAAGCTGCTCATGGCCGAGGTCAATCATCGCGCCAAAAACCTGCTCGCCGTGGTGCAGGCCATTGCCGATCAAACCGCGAAGTACGGCGATCCGGCAACCTTTGCTGCGCGCCTGTCCGACCGCATCGACGGGCTCGCCGCCGGCCAGGACCTGCTGGTCAGAAACCAATGGCAGGGCGTCGAGGTAGCGGACCTCGTCGAGGCCCAGCTCGCCCATTTCAAGGATCTGATTGGCACGCGCGTGCTGATCGAGGGCCCACGCGCGCGACTGACGATGACCGCCGCCCAGGGCATCGGCATGGCGCTGCATGAACTCGCCACCAACGCCGTCAAGTACGGGGCGCTCTCAAACCACGATGGGCATGTGCGCATCGCCTGGCAAGTCACCGCTGCCGCCAAGCCGGCGTTTTCGATGTCCTGGCTGGAAGATGGCGGCCCCAAGGTGGCGGCGCCCACCCGGAAGGGCTTCGGCCAAATAGTCATCGGACGCATGGCGGAGGCGGCAGTCGAGGGCTTCGCCGAGATCGTCTTTCGAGAGACCGGGCTCTCGTGGCACTTGAGCGCGCCGGCGGAGAATGCGTTGGCGTCAGCCGAAGCGGGATTTTGATGAGCCCGCGCACAGCGATGCTGGATAACCCGCATCGGCGCGTCCTCATTGTCGAGGACGAGCCGGTGCTCGCATTCACCCTCGAAGAGTTACTCATCGAAGCCGGTTTCGAGATAGCTGGCGTAGCGGCAAGACTTGAAAAGGCGCTCGCGATCATAGAAAGCGGCGTCTGCGATGCTGCCATACTCGACACCAATCTGGCGGGCGTACATGTCGGCCCCGCTGCATCGGCGCTGACGGCACGCGGACTGCCTTTTATCATCCTGTCAGGTTATTCGCCCGACCAACAGCACAGTGCTTTTTCCGGGGCGCTGCGCCTGCAGAAGCCATGTCGGCCGGAACGTCTCATTCAGGCCTTGCGCAGCATCCTGCCGGCTCAATGACTATTCGCTAGACCGTTGCGTCTCGCAGTGGCGCGCGCGCCAATCGCACCCGCTTCAGAAACGCGAGCGGACCTTTGTGGTGCCGCCCGGATCTTCTGGGCGGTGCCATCAACAGACATACCGGAGGAAGCCATGTCTCGATTGCCGGTGCGCTTCTTCCTTCTCACATGCGCCGGCTGGCCGCTGGCGCTCGGACCCGCGGCGCACGCCGAGGAGGCAACGACGCTTGCCTTGCCGTCGCTCACGCCCGGCTTCACCGCGATCTATGTCGCCGAGGACAAGGGCTTCTGGACGAAACAGGGCCTCAGCGTGAAAGTTTCGCAGATCGCCGGCGTCGGCACGATCAATGCCGTCATCGCCGGCAGCATCGACTTTTCCGGCAGCACGGCCGGCACCCTCATCCGCGCCGCGCTGGCCGGCCAGCGCATGATGGCGATCGCCAATCTCACCGACCGGCCGATGGACGAGATCGTGCTGCGCAAGGATGTGGCCCAGCGCGTCGGATTCGATCCATCGGCGCCGCTCGCCGAGCGCGCGCAGCGCATGCGCGGGCTCAAGTTCGCGGTTGACGCCATCAATTCGGTCAATCACGGCTTTCTGCGCTATGTCGCGCGCAAGGGCGGGCTCGATCCCGAGCGCGACGTAACGGTCGCGCCGATGCAGTCGCCGACCATGGCCGCGGCGCTCATGGCGCAGGCGATCGACGGGTTTTCCGTCTCGGTGCCGTGGACCACCGCGGTCGAGGTCAGCGGCGACGCCGTCGCGATCGCCAGCGTCCCGCGCGGCGACTTCCCCGAGCTTGTTCCGTTCGGCGGCGGCCTCATCGTGACGCGCCCCGATCTCTGCCGCGACAAGCGCGCCGTGTGCCAAATGATGGGACGCGGCATCAAGGCCGCCACGGAGTTCATCCGCGATCACCCGGACGAGACGCTTGCGCTTTTGCAGCCGCGCTTCCGGCAGCTACCCGAATCCGTGCTGGCGGCGGCGTTCGCCGCATATCGCGACGCGTCGCCGGTGCCCCCGGCAATGACCGAAAATGTCCTCGCCAATTCGCAGAAATTCGAGATCGAGACGGGCGTCGTAAAGCCCGATGGCGCGCTCAAATCCTTCGCCGGGCTCTACACCGACGAGTTCGTGCGCTGACTCGCGCGACCGGCCGGCGATGGGATAAGATCGGCGTCAACAATCTGCGATCGGACGTGAAGCCCATGGACAGCGATCAAGCCAGCGACAGCACCCTCGCCCCGGCACCCGTCGCCGGCGCCGCGCGGGCGCCCCTCAACCGGCCGACGATGCTTTCGCACGGCACCATCACATGCCGCAATCTCGAGGCGTCGCGCCGGTTCTACGAGGAATTCTTGGGCTTCGACGTGGTGCAGCACACCGAGCGCGGGCTGCTCTTGCGCAAGGGCGGCTACTGTTCGATCGTCTGCCTCGAGGTCGGCGACCATGTGAAGCCGGTCGATCGTCAGCACCATTGGGGGCTCGATCTCGGCTCGCGCGAGGAGGTTGACCGCGCTCTCGCGCTCGCTCACGAACTCAAGGACCGGTACGGCATCCACCAGATCTCGCGGATCACCGAGCATCACGGCGGCTACTCGTTCTATTTCCGCGATCTCGACGCCAACTATTGGGAATTCCAGTATGTCGGCCAGGGCCAGGACAAAGGCTGCGGCCGGTACGACCATTTCTTCGCGCGGGGCGACGTGACCGCCAAGAACACGCCTGAGACGCAGCGCGACGATCGAGATTAGCGACGGCGTTCCGCCCGCAGGAACGCCAGCAGCGCCTCGGTGAAGGCCGCAGGCTGCTCGAGATTGGAGAGGTGGCCGGCCCGGGGGATTTCGACATACCGGGAGCCCGGAACGCGAATCTGCTGATCGACCATCACCGCGCGGGGCACTGCCGCATCCTCGGCGCCGACGAGGAAAAGGGACGGGAGACGAATCTCGGCGAGCCGATCGAGCACCCGCGCCGCTTTGAGCGCCTCGGAACAGCCGGTGAAGCCCGCGACGCTCGTGCCGCGAATCATGCGCTTGACGCTCGCGATCGTATCGGCCGCGGCAGATCGCGTGAACCAGCGCTCGATGAAAAAATCGACGACCGCCTCCATGCCCTGTTCGCGGACAAGGCGGTTCCGGTCGTCGATGCCCTGGCGAAATTCGGCCGGCATCTCGACGCGGGAATCGCAGATCGTAAGGCTCGCAAAGACCGTGGGATCGCGCAGCACGGCGGCCGCCGCGACGACCCCTCCCAGTGACAATCCGACGACGTGCGCGGGATTGGCGCCGCAGTCTTTCATGACGGCAAAGAAATCGTCGGCCAGGACGTTCGATCGTATACGGCGGCTGCGGCGCCGAAGAGCGCCCGTGGCCGCGCGTGTCGAAGCGCAAGACGCGGAACTGCGCGGCGAGCGCCGGCACCTGCGGCTCCCACATCGAGAGGTCGGTTGCGAGCGAGTTGAGGAGGACGACCCACGGGCCTTTCTCGCCGTCGATCCGCACCAAGAGGTCGGCGCCGCCAGACCGGACGATGCGCTCGCTCGCCATCGCCTCAGCTCCGCTCGAACAAGGTGCCGAAGCCCGGCACCCGATCGTGGATGCCGCTTTCGCGGAGCGCATGCCAGGCGGCCGCCTGGTTGCTCGTGACGACGGGCTTGCCGAGATCGCGCTCCAAAAGCCCGATCACCTCGGCGATGCGCATCTGCGCGCAGCTCAGGAAATAGGCGTCGGCCTCGGGATGGCGCCACTCGATCGCCCGGCGGTACCAGGCGAAGGGCTCGATCGCGCGGAAATCCTTGGCGTAGGTGAGCTCCGCCGCGAAGTCGCGCAGCACGGTGATGCCGTTATGCCGGAGAAAGGCCGCCTCGCGCGCATTCACCGCCGCGACATAGGGCGTAATCATGATGAGTTTCCGCGCGCCGAGCACCTTCAAGGCGGATGTGACCGCGTCCGCCGTCACCGTGACGGGAAGGCCGGTCGCGGCCACGATCCGCTCGCGGATGCGCTGCGCCATGTCGGGCGAGTAGGTCGTGACCGCGGTGCAATGGAACAGGATGCGATCGACCCCGGCGTCGGCAAGGTGCGTTGCGCCCTCCTCGATGCGCTCGGTCAGGCTCAGGAGCTGATCGGGCGTGTCCTCGATCATGCGGAGCCGCGTCGTGTGCAGCGTGACGCCTTCCGGCAGCATCGCCTCGATCTGCGGCTCGGCCTCGGTGTTGACCGCGGGGATGATCATGCCGAGACGCAAGCGCCAGCCATAGCGCACCGGCATCGTCGCGGCTTCCTCAGTTTTCGGCATGGACGCCTCTCGATTCCAGAGTTTCGGGCGGCCGCGGCGGCACGGCCGCGCCGCGCACCACGGCGACGATGCGGTCCGGGTCGGAGATCGCGTCGCCGCGCCAGGCGACATGCCCGTCGGGACGCACGAGCACCAGCTTGCGCCCGTAAAGCGCGGCGATCTCGGGCGTTGCGATGTCCTCGACGGTGAGCGGGACGCCCTGCGCGCGGGCCGCGGCTTCGAGTGCGCTGGGCTCGGCTGCGCCAAATCGCAGCAGCACGAAGCCGCGGCCGAAGAGGTCGAGCATCGAGCGCCCGTCCGGGAGCCACGCGTGCGGCGCGCGCGAGCCGGGCCGCGCCGTCGGCACATAGTGCGACACGTCATCGGGCGTCGCGGCAGAACCGTCGGGAATGCAGATCGGCGACCCCTCGTAGCGATAGCCCAATTGCACGCCCAGACACTGCCATTCGCCGGTGAGCGTGTCCTTGAGGCGCGTGCCCACAGCGCGGCGCGCCCGTGTGCCCGCTTCGGTCTCCTCGAAGATCGCCGAGCAGTCGCCCTGGGCCGCGACCCAGGCATTGAAATTGCGCGTCGAGAAATCGGAGTTGCGCTTGGCGATCGGCTTTTGCTCGGGCCCGTAGCTGTCGAGAAGATATGGCCCGCCCCAGCCGCGCAGCATTGCCTCGAGCTTCCAGCCAAGATTGACGGAATTGATCACGCCGGTGTTCATGCCGAAGCCGCCGGTGGGCGACATGACATGCGCCGAATCCCCGGCGAGGATGACGCGGCCGCTTCGGAAGTCCTTGGCGATCGCTTCGGCCCGCCGCCACGGCCGCACGGCGATAAGCTCGAACGGCACGTCGTCCCGGCCCATCGCACGCCGCACTGCTGCCCGCGCGTCGAACGCATCCATATCGACGCGCGCGTTCGAGCCGATCACGGTGAGGCGCCATTCTTCCTTGCCGTTGACGACCGTGATGTTGCCCCAAGTGCCGTGCGTGCCCACAAAAAGGTACCGCTCGGCCTCGCCTTTGTCGTGCGCCGCCAGAAATCCGGGACAGCGGAAGAACACGTTGACCGAATAGCTCAAGACCGGCGTGCCTTCGAGCTCGAGCGCCGCCAGTTTCCGCACCGCGCTCGCCGAGCCGTCGCAGGCGACGAGATAGAGCGCCTCGATCTCGACCCGCTCGCCCGAGGCAAGATCGGTCGCCTGCGCCACGATCCGGTCGGAACTTTCGGTGAAGCTGTCGAACCGGCAGCGATAGCGCAGGCGCACGCCATCGCGCTCGGCGGCCGATCGCGCGATGATCGGATCGAACAGGAGCTGCGGGCACCAGGTCCGCTTCTCGGGGCTTTCGGCGGGCGGCTTCTGGTCGCGCTCGCACGGATATTCGTCGCGCTCGAGCAGGTACCCCGCAAGGCTCGTGCAGAACACGATGTCGAGCTTATAGTCGCCGGGAAAGCCGGAATGGACGATCCGGTCCTTGATGCCCCAGCGGCGGCAGAACTCCATGGTCCGCGCCGCGACCATCGCGCCGCGCGGCAGATCGATGCTGCCGTCGCCCTGCTCGATGAGCATGCACCCGATGCCGCGCCAACCGAGATCGAGCGCAAGCGTCAGACCGATGGGCCCGCCGCCGACGATGAGGACGGAGGTCTCGATCCGGCGCGTCATTTCATCGGGACCTTGAGATCGGCGGGCAGCACGGGCGCGATGGCCGCGACTGCGATGCAGCCCGCGAGGAGATGGGCAGCCCGCGAGGAGATGGAAGTTTATGGCCTGCTTGGCAGGGTGTCCATCGCGGCGCCAATGTCCGTATCGGGTCGAAGACTGAAGAATCAGATGGGGCAGCGATCTCTCCCGGAAGCGGACCTCGAAGCTCATCCTGTCCGCAACGGCGCTGGATCGTGCGTGCCGTGCGGACGCGGCGGCGGGGTGAGCGCTTCGGCCCCGGTGACGAGATCGAGCATTTCGGCGGTAATTTCCGATTGCCGTGCTTGCCGTCCGGATTGGCGGAGCTGTTCGAGTTTTTTGGCGACGTTGTCGTGCGCGGAATTCATCGCAGCAAAGCGCGCCGCGTTCTCGCTGGCGATCGATTCGATGGCGGCCTCGGTGAGAAGAGCGAAGACATATTCGGCCATGAGCTTCTCAAGGAGCGCCTGCGGCTCGAGATTATGAAAAGGCGCCTGGCGCGGCCGCTTTTCCGCAAGCGTGGCAAGATCGAGCGGGAGGAGGAGGCGACGCTCGATGGTTGATGGGCCAGCTTGGCGAGAGCGGGCAAAGACCACCTCGACACGGGATATCTCGCCGCGCGCGATGCGGCGATAGAGTTCGGCGGTCAGGCCGAGCACCGTTTCGGGGGCACTCGCCGCGCGCGTGGCCATCGGCCGTGTCCATGTCGTTTGCCTTCCCCGCTCGTGCGCCAGCGCGGCGCCCCTGCTGCCAAGCACGAAGAAGGCATCATGCGGCGATGCTGCCGCCTCATCGGAATCGACGAGGGATTGATTGAAGCCGCCGACGAACCCGTGCTCGGCAGTGAACAGCAAGAGCGCCCGGCGACCGGGCGCCGCCGGTGCAGAGGCCGGCTCGGGCATCAGCAGGAGGGCAGCGCCGATCGCGTCCGCCATCGCTTCGGCGTAACGGCGAACGCCGGGGAGCGTACGCTGCGCCTCCTGAACGCGCATGCCCGCGAGGGAGCGCATGGCGCCCACAACGTCGAGCAACTCGCTCATGCTGACGATGTGGGACTCGATCTCCGCAAGCCGGGTCATGACCGTTCCCCTGCTGCCGGGCTTGCGGCCTTCATCGACTGTGCGAGCGCTCGGAGAGCGGCTTCGAGCTGTGCGTGCAAGCCATCCGAAAGTTCGCTTGTGCGGTCGTCGAGCGTGAGCGCGGCCGGGCAACGATCCTGGAGCCACCCTGCCAGCGCAGTGCGGAAGGTGCCCACCCGCTCGAGCGGTATGTCATCGAGCACGCGTGTCGAGAGCGCCAGCAACAGCGCCACCTCTTCGCCGAGCGACAACGGCTGGAATTGGCGCTGGTCCAGGACGGACCGGATGCGTCGTCCGTGCTCGATGACTTTACGGGTCCGCTCGTCGACCATGGTGCCGAAGCGCGTGAACACTTCGAGCTCGAGGAACTGGGCATATTCGAGCCGCAGGCTCTCCGACAACGCCTTGAGCACGGGCGCCTGGGTCTTGCCGCCGACGCGGGAGACGCTCTTGCCGACGTTGACGGCGGGCTTCCGGTCTTCGTTGAAGAGGCGCGGATCGAGATAGATCTGACCGTCGGTGATCGAGATCAGGTTGGTCGGAATATAGGCACTGATATTGCCCGCCTGCGTCTCGGCGATCGGCAGCGCCGTGAGCGAGCCGCCGCCGCGCTCCGGCGCAAGCTTGGCTGCGCGCTCGAGCAAACTCGAATGGATATAGAAGATGTCGCCGGGATAGGCCTCGCGCCCCGGAGGCCGGCGCAGCAGCAGCGAGAGCTGACGATAGACCGCCGCGTGCTTCGTCAGATCGTCAAGGACAAGCAGCACGTCGCGGCCCTGCCTCATGAAATGCTCTGCCATGGTGCAAGCGGCATAAGGCGTCAGCCACTGCAGCCCCGGCGCGGCGTTCGCTTCGCCGACGACGAAGAGGCAGCGCTCCGGGGCGCCGTAGCGCCGAACCGCCTCGATCACTTGCGCGACAGAGGATGTCTTCTGGCCGATGGCGGCATAGACGCAGATTACGTCGCTCGAGTGCTGATTGATGATCGTGTTGACGGCGATTGCGGTCTTTCCGATTGCGCGGTCGCCGATGATGAGCTCGCGCTGCCCGCGTCCCAACGGGATCATGGCGTCTATGACGAGGATCCCGGTCGCAAGCGGTCGCGTCACGAGCGCCCGGTCGACAATCGCGGGCGCCGGCTGGTCGATCGGGGCGAATGTCTCGACCTTGGGCGGGTCGCCGCCGTCGAGCGGCGTGCCCAGCGCATCCACCACCCGGCCGAGAAGCTCGTCTCCGATCGGAACTCGAGCGACCTCGCTCGTGCCGCGCACGATGCTGCCGCTCTTGATCGAGGCCGGGTCGCCGAGCAGAATGCAACCCATCGTCTCTTCCGCGAGATCGACCGCAACCCCGCGCACGCCGCCTTCGAAGACAAGCAACTCGTCGAGCCGCGTCTGCGGAAGTCCCATGACGGTGGCCACGCCGTCACCGACCTGGACAACGCGGCCGATCGGTTCCATTCGAGGTTCGAGCGCGGCGGTCCCGATGCGCTGCCGGCTGCGGTCCACCCAGGCGCGCAAATCGTCAATGAGCGTCGGCATGGGGCGTGATCTCGGAATGTATGGAAGCGAGCGCGCTCTGCCACGACAGGCGAAGGATCGTGGTCGGGAGATGCAGCTCGACGCCGGCAATGAGATTGGGGTCGGTCGCAAAGGCGATGGTGATCCCGTCGGCGAGCCGCTTGTGCAGCCGGCTCTGCCACAGCGCGGCGGTGTCCGCCGGAAGCGCCGATGCGGTTACCACTGTCACGGTGCCGCCATCTGCGCCCTGGCGGAGGAACGCGTCCAATTCCGCCTTTGGCAGCGCCGCCAAATGTTGCTCGAGCCGCTCGAGCCACGCTTCCGCGCGAATCTTCATCGGCAGCTCATCGATGAGCCGGCGCGCGATCTCGGCTCCGAGGTCGAGAGCGGCATGCTGCGCCTCGGCGAGCGCCTGCTCGCGCTCCTTGGCGAGCACCTTGCGCGCACCATCCAGAAGCGCCGTCGCCTCCTGCTCGGCGCGTGCACGCCGCGCCGTTGCCGCTTCCTCGGCCTCGGCCTGCGCCGCCTTGAGCAGCGCGGCGCGCTCGGCCGCCACGCCGGCACGCTCACCTTCGGCCTTTTCCTGCAGCGCCTGCGCTTTCGTCTCAGCGTCGTGGGCGTCTTGATATTGCTTTGCGATCTCGCCGCGGCGCGCATCGACCAGGCGCAGCACGGGCTTGTAGAGAAACCGCTGCAGAAGCCACACGAGGATGGCGAAATTCACCGTCTGCAGCGCGAGTGTCCACCAGTCGAAACGCATCGTCAGCCAACGTAAGGATTGGCGAAGAGCAGCAGGAGGGCGATCACCAGGCAATAGATCGCCATCGTCTCGATCATGGCGAGGCCGACGAACAACGTTCGCGAGATCGCGCCGGCGGCCTCTGGCTGGCGTGCGATCGCGTCCATGGCAGCGGCAACCGAGCGACCCTCGGCAAGCGCGGGGCCGATCGAGCCGATCGACACCGCGACCGCAGCTAAAATGATGCTGATGATCTTTGCGTCCATGGGGCCTCCGTCAATTTTTTTCGACGCTGCCGACGGCAGCGCCAATGAATACGGTCGCAAGCACTGTGAAGATATAGGCCTGCACGAGTCCGACCAGGATCTCGAGGGCCATGAGAGGGATCGGCACGAAGAGCCCGGCGAGCCCGACCACGAGCGCGATCACGAACCCGCCGCTCATCACGTTGCCGAAGAGTCGCACCATCAGCGAGAAGGTTCGCGTCACTTCGGAAACGATGTTGAGCGGGAGCATGATGACCTTCGGTTTGGCGAAGCTCGCGAGATAGCCCAGAGGGCCTTGTGCCCGCACGCCAAAATAATGAACCGAGAAGAAGACGATGAGCGCCAGCGCGGCCGGCGTCTCGATCTTGCTCGTCGGCGCCTCGACGCCCGGCAGCACGCCGGACAGATTGGCGGCGACAAGAAAGATGAACAGGGTGCCCACGACCGGCAGGAAGGGCCGAGCGTCCTTGCCGATCACGTCCTCGATCTGCCCGAGGACGCCGACCACGATCGCTTCGAGCACCGCTTGGCGCCGGTCCGGCCGCGATCCCAGTCGGCGCGTGATGAGCCACGACCCCAGGGCGAGGCCCAGCATGATGGCCCAGGTCGTTACCACGGGCCTGGTAATGTTGACGGGGCCGATATGGAAGAGAACGGTGCTCGAAAGCGGCGATGGCTGCATCAGAATGCCCTCTGCGCCCGCCGCAGAGCGATCGTGCGCGCGACCAGGAAGCCAAGGAACGCGGCCATGAGTGCCATGGCGCCAAATCTCGCAGTGAAAGCGAGGACAACGCCAGCGGCGCCGAGGCGGGCCAGCGTCAGCGCGGCCAGCCCCACCCAGCCGCCTCCGCCGGCAAAGAGGGCGACCGTCCGCCGCAGGCAAGCGAAATAGACGAGTCCGAGCATAATGCCGGCGACTGCCATGGAAGCCGCAAGGGCACCAGTAGACGCGAGTGTATCGTGGGTCATTCGCGATGCATCCTCTTCCAAGCGAGCGTGCAGCCGAACGCGAGCCCGGCAACGAGCAGGCTCAGCGTCCAGAATATCCCCGACGTGAACACATGGTCGAGCCAGCGCCCGAGAAAAATGCCCGCCAGCATCGGCGTCACGATGGTCCAGCCGAGCGACCCGATCATCGCAAGGTTCTGGCCGATCGAACGTTCTCCCTCGCGCTCCCAGCGCGCGCGGCGTTCGCGTCGCCTCTTGACCGCCTCGCCGAGCGGCTCGGGATGTTCGGATTCCCGCTTCATCCCTCGAGCCCCTCGGTCTCGTTAGCGGCGAAGCTGCCGGGAAAGCCATCCGCTCGCTCGGGCCGCAGGAAGCGGCAGATCTGTCGGATCGCCGCAAGATAGAGTCGCTGAGCATCGGTACGGGCGGCCTGCTCGTCGGCGAGCTGCCGTCGAAAGACGGCCACGACATCGGTTTCGAGACGCTGAAGGTCCTCGCCCCGCACTGCATCGGGCGCGGCGATCGAAATACTGCCGCCGCCGCGCACCTCGAGCATGCCGCCGCGGACGGCGACATGATGCTCATCGCCCCCCGCGTTGCGCCAGCTCACGACCGACACGGCGAGCGCGGTCAGGAAGTCGGCGTGGCCCGGCAGAATGCCGAAGGCACCGGTGTCGTCCTCGGCACGAACATGCGTGACATCGGCGACGTTGACGACGATAGCGAGCGGCGTCGTGACGGTGAGCCTCATGCGGCCCCCGCACCGGCTTGCTTTTCCTTCGCGCGGGCCTCGTCGAGATCGCCGACCATGTAGAGCGAATTCTCGGCCCAAGAATCCGCTTCGCCGTCGAGGATGGCGCGGCAGCCCTGCAGCGTCGCTTCGAGCTCGACCGTGCGACCGGGTTTTCCGGTGAACGCGACAGTGACCATGAAGGGTTGGGTGAGGAACCGCATCAACCGGCGGGCGCGCTGCACTGTCGTCCGGTCGGCAGCGCTCAGCTCCTCGATGCCGAGGAGGGCGATGATCTCCTGGAGTTCGCGATAATGCGCGATGGTCTTGCGGACATCCTGCGCGGCCCGGTAGTGAGCCTCGCCGACGAGACGCGGATCGAGCAGGCTCGAACGTCGAGCCCAGCGGATCCACTGCCGGATACATGCCCTCGCTCGCCATGTCGCGGGAGAGCACGATCGAGGAATCGAGGTGGCTGAATATCTCCGCGACGGCAGGGTCGGTGAAATCGTCCGCGGGAACGTAGACGGCCTGGATCGAGGAAATGGCCGCGCCGGCGACTGAGGCGATACGCTCCTCGAGTTCGGCGATCTCGCTGGCGAGCGTCGGTTGATACCCGACGCGCGACGGCAGCCTGCCGAGGAGACCCGACACCTCGCCGCCGGCTTGGACATAGCGGTAAACATTGTCGATCAGCAGCAGCACGTCCTCGTGCACCGTGTCGCGGAAGTGCTCGGCGATGGCGAGTGCGGTGAGACCCGCCCGCCAGCGGGCGCCGGGCGGCTCGTTCATCTGTCCGAAGACGAGCGCCGTGCGCTCGAGCACGCCGGATTCCCGGAGCTCGAGCAGCAGCTCGTGCCCTTCGCGCGACCGCTCGCCGATGCCGGAGAAGACTGAGATCCCCGCATGGCGCTCGACGGTCGTGCGGATCAGCTCCATGATCAGGACCGTCTTGCCCACCCCTGCCCCGCCGAACATCGCGGCCTTGCCGCCCTTCACGAGCGGCGCGAGCAGATCGATGACCTTGATGCCGGTATGAAAGATCTCGAGGGTGCCGCGCTGACGGTCGATAGCCGGCGCCGGCGCATGAATTGGCCGACGAGCGATGTCGGAGGGAAGCGGGGGACCGCGGTTGACGGGCTCGCCGATCGCGTTGAGGAGACGCCCGAGAACCGGCTCGCCGACCGGGACGCGAATGACTGCGCCCGATGAGCGCGCTGAAGCGCCGCGGGGCAGGCCCGCCGTGATCTCGAGCGCCACGGCACGCACTGTTGCGGGATCGAGGTGCTGCTGCACCTCCGCGATCAGCGGCCGGCCGAGATCGCACTCGATTTCGATGGCCTCGCGGATCGCCGGCAGCGATCCCGCAGGGAACCTTATGTCGAGCACGGAACCATGGACGGCGACGACCCTTCCCGAGCCGAAGCCGCCGCGGAGCCCTTCTGCCACCGGACCGCCTCCTCGCCCAAGGTTGACCGTCATCTAGCGGCGTCCTTGCGTGCCTCCAGTGCCATGGCGACGAGCGAAGCGCCGCCGAAAATCATGTCGATGCCGACGATGAGGCCGAGCGCCCAGACGAGCGTACCCGGAAAGCCGGAGATGACGATAGCGGCGAGGATCAGATCGATGACGCCGTTCATCATCAGCCACTCCCATTTGCCCGACAGGGCACGGCGATGCGCGATGGCGAGGGCGATGATCAAAATCCCGTCAAAAATGAAAAAGGCGACCAACACATAGGTCAGCGTGACCACACCCTGCAGCGGATTCCACAGCAACAGGGCGCCGGCGATCAGGGCCGCGAGCGCCGAAAGCAGCGACCATCCGAATCCCGGAGCCTGCCGTACCCTGAATGTGAACAGGAGGCCGACGATCCCGGCGATGAGGAACAGCCATCCCAGGAAGATGGTAGCGACGAGCCCTGCAAGGGCCGGAAGGACCATCGCGGCAAGCCCGAGCAGGCTTAAGATGATCCCTTCCGCCAGAAACAGCCGCCAATGATCATGCATCGATTGCTTCAGAGCGGCTGACACTTTTGAAACGCCCGATGGCTGCAATGGCGACACGGCTTGCCCTCCTTCGTTCGTTGACATGGACCTGGATGCTGGAACATTCCTCGCAAAGGCGATGACGCTCGCGCTTATTGCGCGGCGATCCATCGCGCGATCTGTGACCAATCCTCCTTGAGTGTGCGCGCGCCCATGAACAGCGTGCGTTTGATCGGCCCGTTGCGGGCATCCGTGTCGATAGGCGAACCCGCGAGCACGAGCGCGTTCAACTTGTCGGGAAAGCGCGACGCGATCATCGCCGAAACCCAGCCTCCCTGACAAAGCCCAACCAGATTGACGCGGCCGCCGAGATCATCGATCGCGACGATGCTCCCGGCAAGATAGTTGTCGATCTCGAGATCCTTCATGTCCTCGGTGGCCGACTTCCAATCGGTCGACCCGGCCGACGACCGCTTCCTGATGAGCCGCACCGAACTCAAGGGCAAGATGGCCCGCCTCGAGCCCTACGGCATGACGATCGCGATCGGCGTTCTCTTCTTGTTGCCGCTTCTCAAGGCGCGAATGGGCATCGACATCAACGCCTTCGCACAGATCGTCACGCGCCCGGCCGGCTACTTGATCGGAACGACCCTCCGCCTGACCGGAAAGGGAGCATCCCGATCGCAGATGGAGACCGCTCCGCCATCACAAATTTTCTCGCGACCCTCGTTCGCGATCATTCCCCGGGCGTTGCCGTCGGTCGCGCGTGCGATGGGTTTGGCTGGAAGTGGCCCCGTTCCTCCTCGAGCCACAGACTGTGGTGCTCTTTCGCCCAATTGATATCCACGGTGCCTTCGCCCATGGCCTCGAATGCGCCTTCCATCCCGATCGTGCCGATGTAGATGTGAGCGAGCATGGCGGCAATGAACAACATGGCGATGACGCCGTGGACCATCTCGGCGTTCTGCATGGTTTCAATGTCCGTTCCATAGAACGGAAAGATCAGGACATAGCCGCTCACGGCCATCGCGCCGCCGCCCAGGACGACGATCCAGTAGATCACCTTCTGGCCGCCGTTGAAGCGGTAGGCGGGGGGATGGTCTTGTCCGACCATGCCGCCGCCGCGCTTGAGCCATTCGACATCGACGCGGTTCGGGATGTTGCCGGCGATCCACATGAGGAAGATCAGGACGACGCCGAACGTGAAAGGGAAGCTCAGATAGTTGTGGGCGTATTTCGCCCATTCCGACCAGGCGGTGAAGGCCTCCGGGCTCATCAGCGGCAGCAGCAGCGGTCTGCCGAAGGTGATGTTGAGGCCGGACAGCGCCAGGATGATGAAGCAAGTCGCCGTCATCCAGTGCACGAACCGTTCGGCCGCGTTGAAGCGCACGATGGTGCGTCCCGAACGTCCGCCGTCGATGCGTACCATGCCGCGCGAGAGATAGAAGATGACGAGCACCACGAGACTGCCGAGGATGGCGACGGCGCCGATCCAGCGCAGCGTCACCTCGTGGAAATGACGCCAGTCGCGGCCCGCGGGCTGCTCGAGCGTATAGGATTTCGTATCGGGGATGGTGCCGCGGCCCTGGATCGTCGTGAGTTGCTGCAGGAGCTGCTCCTCGTGGACCGCACTCGCATTGGGGTCCACCGACGTAGCCTGCTGCGCCGCTGCTGGATGCGCAGCCAACGCCAGCGCGAGAAACGCCAAGGCCCCGACGACAGTACGAAGTTTAGCCATCAGCGCCGTCATGCCCGCTTCTCCCCGTTCTGCCTCTTCGTCGAACCGCAGGCGGCGCCGCGAACGTCGCGTCGCCGGCGGTCAGGATGTGATGGTTTCACGATAAGCGGTCTTCCAGCCCCAGGCGCCGGAGCCGTAGCCGCGCTTCAGCACCCGCTCTTTGTAGATTTGCGCGATGATGTCGCCATCGCCGGCGAGCAGCGACTTGGTCGAGCACATTTCGGCGCACAACGGCAGCTTGCCTTCCGCCAAGCGGTTGGCCCCATACTTCTCGTACTCGGCCATGCTGCCGTCCGGTTCCGGACCTCCGGCGCAGAACGTGCATTTGTCCATCTTGCCGCGCGAGCCGAAATTGCCGACCCGCGGATATTGCGGCGCGCCGAACGGACAGGCGTAGAAGCAGTAACCGCAGCCGATGCAGATGTCCTTGGAATGGAGCACGACCCCGTCGGCGGTGGTATAGAAGGCGTTCACCGGACAGACGGCCTGGCACGGCGCGTCGGTGCAATGCATGCAGGCCATCGACACCGAACGCTCGCCGGGCTTGCCGTCATTGAGGGTGACGACGCGCCGGCGATTGATGCCCCACGGCACCTCGTTCTCGTTCTTGCAGGCGGTGACGCAAGCGTTGCAGTTGATGCAGCGGTCGGCGTCGCACAGGAACTTCATTCGGGCCATGGGTCCGCCTCCTTACGCCGATACGATCTGACACAGGGTGACCTTGGGCTCCTGCATGCCGGTGGCAGGATCGTAGCCGTAAGTCGTGATCGTGTTGGCGCTCTCGCCGAGCACGATGGGATCGGCGCCTTTCGGATAATTGTCACGCAAATCGACGCCGCCCAGCCATCCGCCGAAGTGGAACGGCATCCAGGCGACGCCCTTGCCCACGCGCTCGGTGACCAGCGCTTTCACCTTGGCCTTGGAACCGTTCTCGGCGCCCGTCACCCAGACCCAGCTGCCATCCTTGATGCCGCGTTCCATCGCATCGGCCGGGCTGATCTCGATGAACATGTCCTGCCGCAGCTCGGCGAGCCATTTGTTGGAGCGGGTCTCCTCGCCGCCGCCCTCGTACTCGACCAGCCGGCCGGAGCTCAGGATCAACGGGAACTGCTTGGCGATCCCCTTGTCCACCGCCGCCTTCTGCGCCGTGAAGCCGATATTCGGCAGCCGGAACTGCTTGGCGTCGGGCAGCGTCGGGTATTTCGCGACGAGATCGACGCGCGGCGAGTAGATCGGCTCGCGATGGGTCGGGATCGCGTCCGGCAGGCCAAAGGCATTCATGCGCGCTTTCGCGTTCCCATAAGGCACGCAGCCGTGCATGAGCGCGACGCGCTGGATGCCGCCGGAGAGATCGATCGACCACGACACGGTACCGACCTTGTCGGGGCTCCCCGCGACCCGCGCGATGGTCGCCAGCTCGTCGGCCGTGAGATCCTTGTCCCAGCCGAGCTTCGTCAGGACCGCCATGGTGAATTCGGGATAGCCGTCCTTGATCTCCGAGCCGAGCGAATAGGAGCCTTCCGCCAGCAGGTTCACGCCGTCGCGCTCGACGCCGAAGCGGGCGCGGAAGGTGCCGCCGCCGTCCATGACGTTGAGGTTGGTGTTGTAGAGCAGCGGCGTGCCGGGATGCTTGACCTCCGGCGAGCCCCAGCACGGCCAGGGCAGACCGTAATAATCGCCTTTGGCCGGGCCGTCCTTCGCCCGCGTCGTCACCAGATCGAAGTCCTTCTGGTTGGCCATGTGAAGCTTGATGCGCTCGGGCGACTGGCCGCAATAGCCGGTGGACCAACTGCCGCGATTCATCTCGCGCAACACGTCCTCGGGCAGCGGGACGTTGTTCTCGACCTTGATGTTCTTGAACATCTTGTCGGCGAAGCCGAGCTTCGTCGCCAACAGGTACATGATCTCGAGATCGTTCTTCGATTCGAAGATCGGCTTGACGATCTGCTCGCCCCATTGCATCGAGCGATTGGACGCGACGCGCGAACCCGAAGCCTCGAACTGGGTGCAGGCCGGCAGCAGATACATGTTGTCCTTGCGCCCCGCTTCAACCGCGAGCGAGGCCCAGGTCGTGGGGTGCGGGTCGGCGACGACCAGCAGCTCCACCTGCTTCAAGGCCTTCAGCGACTCCGGAATGCGGGTGATGCTGTTGCTGGCGTGACCCTGCACGTACATCGCCCGCACGTTGTCCTTCTGATCCACCTGGTCCTTGGGCAGCAGGACCGCGTCGAACCAGCGGGTCAGCGGGATGCCCGGCGTCTCCATGATCTTCTTGGAATCGAACCGGGACTGCAGGTAGTCGTAATCGACCTCCCAGACGCGTCCCCAATGCCGCCACGCGCCTTCGATGAGGCCGTAGTAGAACGGCAAGGTCACGATATCGAGACCGACATCGGTCGCGCCCTGCACGTTGTCGTGGCCACGGAAAATGTTAGCGCCGGTGCCGGGCTTGCCGACATTGCCCGTGAGCAGCAGCGCGATGCAGCTTGCCCGCACGTTGGCGGTTCCGACGGTATGCTGCGTCTGGCCCATGCACCAGATCAGTGACGCCGGCTTCTGCGTGGCGAACATCTGGGCGACGCGCTTCAGCTGCTCGCCGGGAACGCCGGAGACGCGCTCGACCTCCTCGGGCGTCCATTTCTCGATTTCCTTGCGCACATCGTCGAAGCCATAGACGCGCTGCGCGATGAATTCCTTGTCCTCCCATCCGTTCTGCACGATGTGCCACATCATGCCGTAGAGCACCGGGATGTCGGTCCCCGGCCGCAGCCGCACATATTCCGTCGCGTGCGCGGCGGTGCGCGTCATGCGCGGATCGATGACGATGACGTTGGCTTTGTTGAGCTCGGCGCCTTCGAGCAAATGCTGCAAGGACACCGGATGGGCCTCGGCCGGGTTGCCGCCCATGATGATCTGCGTCTTCGAGTTGCGGATGTCGTTGAAGCTGTTGGTCATCGCGCCATAGCCCCAGGTGTTGGCGACCCCGGTGACCGTCGTCGAATGACAGATGCGCGCCTGGTGATCGGTGTTGTTGGTCCCCCAGAAGGCCCCGAACTTGCGGAACATGTAGGCGCCTTCATTGGTGAACTTGGCCGAACCGAGCCAGTAGACCGAGTCCGGCCCCGACTGCGCGCGGATCGCCATCAGCTTGTCGCCGATTTCGTTGACGGCCTGGTCCCAGTTGATCCGGGTCCATTGGCCGTTGACGAGCTTCAAGGGATATTTGAGCCGGCGCTCGCCCGAGACGAGTTCGCGCACCGCGGCGCCCTTGGCGCAATGCGAGCCGCGGTTGATCGGACTGTCCCAGCTCGGCTCCTGGCCGATCCAGACGCCGTTTGCGACCTCTGCCGTGACGGTGCAGCCGACGGCGCAATGGGTGCAGATGCTCTTGCGGATCTCCACTGCGACGCCGCTGGCTGCCGGCGGTCCGGCTTCGGCCTTGCGCACGCTGGCGAGCGGCAGCGCACCGAGCGCCGCGAGACCGCCGGCGGCAAGGCCCGATCGGCGCAGGAAAGCGCGGCGGTCGAAGCCGCGGTCCGATTGGCTCGCGAGAGCGGCAAGGTTTCCGCGCCGGGCCTGACGTTCCGTTCGCTTGATCAGCACGGATGCCTCCCTTAGCTCGGATAGCGGTTGACGCGGTAGTAGGTCTTGACCTCGTCGGATTCGCGATAGCGCGCCTTGCGCTTTTCATCGTTGGTCTCGCTGTCGGCGACGGCTTCCTTCGCGAGCGGTACCGAAGCGGCGGCCATGGCGCCAGCGCCGGCGCCGAACGTGCGCAGGAACTGACGACGACCCAATCCCGTCTTGCGTTCCGATTTCATCGCCGCGCCCTCCCGTGCCCGCACCGCCCAGTCACCCCGGCAGCGCGAATACTTGCGTTTCGATCTCGATGAACAGACGTCCGATCGCGCCCACATGGCGGTAGAAATCGGCAGAATTGGCGCTTTCCATGTCGGCGAAAAATCGTCCGATCCATGGTGCGAGATGGCGGTCGAAGATCTGCCGTTGCTGATCCAACGTCGCGGGAAATTGACCGCCGATCAGGCCGGCCATGATCTCGCACAGGATGGAAGCGTGATCCTCGGGCTCATGTCGCTCTGCGACGCGCTCGATGCCAAGCGCGCGCAGATCCTCGCGCAGGCGCGCGAGCGGGCGCTCGTGGAGAAAGCCCGTCAGGTAAAACGAACCATAGGGCAGAAGGTCGCCGCGCCCGACGCCGATAAAGAGCTCGAAATATTCGCGCGCGACCTGTTGGGCGCTCGCACTGTCCGCAGCCTGCGCCAGCCCGGCATGGACAATCCCGAGCGGCGTCGCGTCGCCGCGCAGCAGGGCGATGCGCTTGAGCAGCGCCGCATCCGGCGCGCGCGCCAAGAGAACGGCGAGCAGCGCATATTCCTGCGCGCGCGCGGCATCGACATCGTCGAGCGGTGTCAGTTGCCCGCCATAAAGGTCCGGACGCAAGGCCGCGCGTTCCACCCCCGTCGCCGCTTCCACCGCCAGCACACGCTCGGCGGGAACGCGCGACCAGTTGGAAATGGAGGGCTGGGCAATGCCGATTCTGCGCGCAAGTTCGCTGACGCCACCGGCGGCGCGGATCGCCCGAACGAGGCCCTGGTCGTTCATCCCCGTCCACTCATCGAAAGTTGAGATGAGAGGCTTATTGTTTGACTTACGGGCTTACGCTCGAAACATGAAACGGTCAATAGCCTGAGGCTATGGCGGGGGATTATTTCGGCAGCGCGCCGCCATGACTGCGGCGCTGCAAGGGCGCGAGGGGGTCGCGCGTTGCCGCACCATGCTGCGGCGCAGCATTTTCATGCCCGGACGGTGACGGACCAATCCCGGCGTCGCGCCCCGCCTGGTCGTTTGCCGAATGACCTTGCGGGCTGGCCGGCGCTGCCGGGCCGGACTCGGCTTCTGGCGCGCCCGGCCGGTCGGCCGATACGGTCTTTGACGCGGGATTGGCAGCTTCTGGCCCTCCGGTCAGCCGCTCCAGCAGCCGGCGCACCTCGTCCGGGGTCACACTGCCAAATCCCGGCACACCGCCCGGTGCCGTGAAGTCCCACGAATTCTCGGACAACCCGACAAAGTCGCGAATCGCGGGATCGGCCGACCAGGCGCGGCGCAACGCGGCGCGCGTCAAATCCGCCGGCACGCCGGCCGCCAGGAAAGCGCGGATATCGGATCCGGCACCGATCGATTCGATCGGCGGCAGAGTCGCGGGATCGACGGGTGGCGGCGTCTCGTCCGGCGGGATCGGTTCAACGCCTCGCCCAGCCGCCGCCGGCTTCGGCGCCGCGCCGCGTTTGCGGCGCGACCACCGCGCGAGGAAACTTTCGTCACCGCTCATCGTCACTCCGGGTGCGCCGGCCGCGGCGGGCCATCGTCTCCGGATCGGCACGGTCGCGCTTGCGCTTCTCGAAGACCTGTTCGACATGGTATTCGGCGACGAACGCGGCAATGGCGCTGCGCAAGGGCTCGGGCATGGGCACGGCTTCGACGATCCCCTGACCCGGCTCCGTCAGGCCTTCGCCTTCCGCGGGGTCTGCGGTGACGGCTGCGATCTCGTAGGGCGGGTCGCCGCCGGTGGCCTGCAGCACCACCCAGACGGCAGGCTCTCCCGAGGCAAGATTCCTGCGGTAGTTGTCGGCCTCCGAGCGATAGAGCTCGATCTCAGCCGCGCCGGCATAGAAGGTCGCTGTTTCTTCCGTATCCCCAAGCTTCGTCCACGGCGCCGCGTCGGGCAGGCCGCCGAGCACCGCGACGGGTCGCCAGACGAAGTCGATCCACGGCGAATTCGCCTTGCGCCGCTCGACGACGACGCCGACGGGAATCCGCAGCAGCGCCGCGACCGGGCTCATGTCACGACCGCCGCGCGCCGGACCGGCAGCCCGGTCAGCAAATTCTGCGGCTTCAGGCGCAGCGTCTTGTCGGCAGTCATCGCCACGATGAGATAGACCGCATCGCTTTCGACCGGCTGCTGCACGCTGCCGAAGGTCAGTTGGAAAAGCCCGGCAAGGCGGCCGCGCTCGCTCTCGTCGATCGCGTCGCCCTGCCACAGCGCGTCGCCGATGCGCGTGCCTTCCGCATCGAGGCCGACATACCAGGTGAGCGGCACGTCGCGCAGTTCGCGCAGCGGCTCGACCCGAACGTCGAGCGACAGCAGATGCCTCACCCAGCGCTCGAGCGCGGTTCCGAGCGCGGCAAGACCGCGGCGGCCCACGGTGAGATCGAGCGCCATGTCGAACAGATCGCTGCGCTCCCAATAGCTCGCCGCGTTATCGTCGGTCAGCACGTCGATCTGGGCGCCCGCCGGAAGTCCCAGCATCGATACCAGCGGCGACAACGGCGCAGCACCGGTGCCGGCGATTTTCTCCTCGTCGGCGGCGATCAGCGCGCCGTCATGGATCGCCATGCGCTGCGGGCGAAAGAAGAGCTCGGCGGCGCGCAGTACGAACGGATCGTCGCAGCCGTCGAGCGCGTTGCGCAAAATGACGTGAACGAGCTGGTTGAGAAACAGGGGCGGCGTGTCGCCGACGCCGCGGCGCACGAGATCGAGATAGGCGGCCTCCAGCGTGGTGTGCCGCAACAGGTGGTCGCGAAACGCCACCATCAGGTTCCAATTCTCCCGCGCATCCGCATCGGCGACTGCGGCGATGGCCTCGGCGCCGACGCTTCGGCGGGGATCGGCGAGCAAGGCCGCATGGAGAGCGCGCTCGGCACTGCAGGCCTCGGGCGGCGGTATCAGCTCCGGGCGTGCCAGATAGAGCTTCAGGAATTCGTCGGTGACCAGCAGCCCGCCGCCGCCATCGCGATCCGTCAAGTGATGCCCGCAGGAAAGCCAGAAATCTTTCATCCGCCGTCTCCGCGCGCCAGCTTGGCGAGATCGACGGCTTCGGCAGGCTCGTCCTCGGTCTCAGCGTCGACGAAGGAGAAGGCGCGCCACCGTTTGGCGCCGGGGCGCGGGCGCAGGCTGCGAAAGGCTTCGCGGATCGTGCCGCCTTCATCGCTGCGGTGAACCGCGATCAGCGTATCCGCCGGATGATCGCAGAGCGAGGCCGAGAAATCGATCTCCTCCGCCGCGGCTTTGCGCGCGGCGGCGAGGTCGGGCGCGCCGAAGCGCTCGATGAGGCATCGCGCAGCGACCTCGATGGCCGCGAGGCGATCGGCCGCTTCCGCTTCGACGATCTGCACCAGCGTCGACCAGCCGAGCGACGGCACGCCGAGAAAACCGCTGCGGAACGCCGCGAGCTCCTTTCCGGCAAGCGTCGCCAGATCCGCATCGGCGAATGCGAACGCGCCGGAGATCGCCCATTCGCCGGGTGCCGCGGCCACCGGGAAGATGAACGTGTCCGACGGATCGAGACGGATGGTTCGCAACAGCTTCACAGGCGCGGCCCTCCGGTCTTGGGGTCGAGCCATGACGGCGCCGCCAAAGCCGGCAGCAATTTCCGGCGCTCGACCGGCTTGCCGGCGCGCCGAACAAGCAGATCGCCGTTGCCGTCGATTGCGCGGCGTGCGCCGCTCTCTTGCTCCAGTCGGGATTGATAGTCGTGCGAGATCGGGGCGAAGCCGCGCTCCTGCCAGCGATCCATCGCGACCATGAGATGGCGGGCAAAGCCTTCGACCAGGCGTTCCGAAACGGCATCGCCGAAGCCTTCGTCCTCGAGCGCGGTCGCGAGCGGATAGAGCCCGGAATCCCCATTAACGGATACGGTCCGGATGGCGGCGCCGAACACGAGCCAGTCCGGCGCGGCGTCCTCTTCGGCGCGATCGGGCCATGCGAGCCGTCCGCCGCCGATGAGCCCGCGATCGACGTAAACCGCGTCCGGCCAGGCGATGGTGATCGGCGTTTCCGGCGGCGCGAGCGCCGAGAGCGCGTCGCCGAGCGCGACCATGCCGGCATAGAAGGCAAGCCGTGCGGCGGCGAGCGGCTCGTCGGGCTCCAGCACGACGGCGAACTCGGCAAGGTCGAAGCGGCCGACGAAGACCAGCGTGCCGGCACCCAACTCCGCCGCCAGCTCGCGGGCATGGGCGAAGGCATCACCGACCTCGCGCAGGACCACCAGCCGAAAGGGCGGCGGCAGATCGAGGGCGCGCGCATTGGATCTCACTCTGCGGCGACGCTGCTCCGGCGGCATTTCCGATCCTGGCCTTGCCGTTGATCTGCTAGAGTATAGCGGCGAAACCGGACGCGGTCAGTCGCACCGGCGCCCTTCCCCTTGACGGGAAACCAGATGTCGGATCAGCGCACACTTTTGGTTTGCTCGTGCGAAGACACGATGCCGCTCGACGCAGGAGCCCTGGCGCGCGGCTGCCGCGGCGCCGAGATCGTCAGCGGACGCCAACTCTGCCGCGCCGAGCTCGAGCGCTTTCGTGCGCTGGCGGCGACCGGCGCGCCGCTCACCGTCGGCTGTACTCAGGAGGCTCCGCTGTTCCGCGAGACCGCCGGCGACGGCGGCGGCGAACTGACCTTTGCCAATCTGCGCGAGAGTGCCGGTTGGTCCGCCGAAGCCGCGCAGGCCGGGCCGAAGATGGCAGCGCTCGCGGCGGCTGCCGCGACGCCGGCGCCGGAGGTGGCTTTCGTTCACTTCGAAAGCGGCGGCGTCGTTCTGGTCTATGGGCGCGACGACGGCGCCGTCGAAGCGGCAACTCTGCTCAAGGACCAACTCGATGTCACGACGCTGATTACCGGGCGGGCGGCGGTGACGCCGCCGCGCATCACAGATTTCCCCATCGTGAGGGGCACCATCCGCGCGGCGAAGGGCCATCTCGGCGCGTTCGAGATCGTCGTCGACGACTACGCCGTGCCGCTGCCGTCGTCGCGCGGCGCGCTCGGGTTCGGGTCGGCGCGCGACGGCGCCGTGTCGCAGTGCGACATCCTGCTCGACCTGTCGGGCGGGCCGCCGCTCTTTCCGGCCGCCGATTTGCGCGACGGCTACCTGCGGGCCGATCCCGGCGATCCCGCCGCCGTGCTCAAGGCCGTGCTGCGCGCGCGCGATCTCGTCGGCGACTTCGACAAGCCGCGCTACATCACCTTCACCGCCGATCTTTGCGCCCATTCGCGCTCGCGCATCGTCGGCTGCCGCCGCTGTCTCGATCTCTGTCCGACGAGCGCCATCGCGCCGGCCGGCGATCATGTGGCGATCGACGAGCAGATCTGCGCCGGTTGCAGCCAATGCGCGGCCGCCTGTCCGACGGGCGCGGCCAGTTATGCGCTGCCGCCCGCCGACGCGCTGATGCGCAAGCTGCGCACGCTGCTGACCGTCTATCGCGAGGCCGGCGGCGTCGCGCCGATCGTCCTGTTCCATGACGACGACCATGGCGGTGCGCTGATCGACGCGCTCGCCCGTCACGGCGACGGATTGCCGGCCAATGTCCTCCCATTTGCCATCAACGAGGTGACGCAGATCGGGCTCGAGGCGATCGCCGCGTCTTTTGCCTATGGCGCCGTCGCCGTGCGCGTGATCCTGCGCGCCAGGGCGCGCCACGATCTTGCCGGCTTGCACGCGACGATCGCGCTCGCCAAGACGATCCTCGCCGGTCTCGGCTTCGGCGGCGAACGCCTCGCCGCCATCGAAACCGACGATCCCTTCGCGCTCGGCGAGGCGCTGCGCGCGATCGATCCACGCGAAGCGGTTTCCCGACCTGCGACGTTCCTGCCGGTCGGCGGCAAGCGCGACGTGTTGCGGATCGCGTTGCGGGAGGTCCGGCGCGTGGCACCGGTTCCCGCCGACGTGATCGCATTGCCGGCCGGGGCGCCGTTCGGCGCCGTCGAGGTCAACGTCGAAGGCTGCACATTGTGCCTGTCCTGCGTGTCCGCGTGCCCGACCGGTGCGCTGTCGGACGATCCCGAGCGGCCGCTCTTGCGCTTTGCCGAAGATGCGTGCGTGCAATGCGGCCTGTGCAAGGCCACTTGTCCGGAGAAGGTGATCACGCTCAAGCCGCGCCTCGACTTCCGCGCGGCAGCCAACGGGGCCCGCGTGCTCAAGCAGGAAGAACCGTTCCACTGCATCCGTTGCGGCAAGCCGTTCGGCGTCAAGAGCACGATCGAGCGCGTCGCCGCCAAGCTCGAAGGCAAGCATTGGATGTACCAGAACGCGTCAGCCCGCATCGAGGTCATCAAGATGTGCGAGGACTGCCGCGTGGTCGCCGTCACCGAGGAAGGCTTCGACCCCCACGGCGCGCCCGAGCGGGCAAAGCCGCGCACGACCGACGATTACTTGCGCGAGCGAAAAACGAAGCCGGATACGTGATTACTGCGTCGCCCGTTCGAGAAACTTGATGAGGGCGTCACGATCCTCCGGGCTGCCGATGCGCTGCTCCGGCATCTTGGTTCCCGGGAGGTAGCGAGCGGGACCGATCTCGAACAGCTTCGCCACGGTCTCCGGCGTCCACACGATGTCGAGCTTCTTGAGCGCCGCGGAGAAATTGTAGCCCGGCAGCGTCGCAACGCGCCGTCCGAACAAGCCGTGCAATGTCGGCCCGGCGCGATTGCGCTGGTCGGGCGCGAGCGTGTGGCAGGCGGCGCAGGCGCGAAATACCTGCGCGCCGGGATCGCCGACATAGGCGGCGAGCGGATCCTCGGCGTCGCCCGCCGCGGCGGTACCGATGGGCTCGCCGGTGGCGGCATTCCAGCGGCGGATCATGCCGTCGGCGCCGCCGGTGACGAGGGTGCGGCCATCGGGCAGGAACGCCACCGACCACACGGGTTGACCCGGCCCGGCCAGCGCGCGCGCGAGCACATGCGTCGTCCGATCGACGATCGCGACCGGCCCCGCAATGCTCGCCGCCGCGATGCGCCTGCCATCGCCCGAAATTGCGAGCGCGATGACGGGCGCGGGCGATGCTTCGATCGTGTCCTGCAATTCGCCCCGCGGCGACAGGAAGTAGATTTTCCCGTCGGCGCCGGCAGCGACGATTTCGCCGTCCGGCGCGACCACCACCGCATTGAGCGGCGACGGCAGAGTCGCAACGAGCGGCGAGCGCTCTTCCCGCAGCGGCCAGATGCGCACCGTCGCATCGTATCCGGCGCTGACCAGCGCCGTGCCGTCCGGCGTGAAGGCAACGCCGTTGACGTTGTCTTGATGGCCCTCGAGCACGCGGGGCGCGCCACCCCCGAGCGGCCACAAGCGGATCGTGCGATCCCACGATCCCGACGCAAGCGTGGCGCCGTCGGGCGACACGGCGAGCGCCGCGATCGGCCCGGTATGACCCGCGAGGATGGCGTCCGGTTCCGGTCTGCCCGGCGTGGAGATCGCGATGCGGGCGTCCGCACCGGCCGTGACGTCGCGGCCATCCTTGAGAATCGCGACCGCGTTCACCGCGCTCTCGTGGAAGCGCAGAACCTGCTCGGCCGTGCCGTCGCGAAGCGACCACAGGATTGCCGATGTGTCGAAGCTTCCCGAAAGTGCCGTGGCGCCATCGCTGGAGATTGCCAGCGCCCGCACCGGGCCGCCGTGGCCGCGCAATTGCGCTTCGGTTGGCGCGCGACTCATCACGGTCCCGATCAGCACAACGCACCAGACGAGACAGCGCAAAGCGAGACGCATGCGGCGCGTTCCATCAAGCCGGCGCGATCGACGGGCGGCGGCCGTCCGAGAATAAGCCCGCCGCCCAGCCCCAAACCAGCACCACTGCGGCAACGAGCTTGACGGGCCGCCGCCACTGACGTCATCGTGCACTTGATCTCACGGGTTTCAATGTCTTAGCTTGGACATTGATCCTAACCGGGAGGGCCGGGATGCGCAGCTTCATCATCGCCTGCATCGCGACGGTCGTGATCGCAGCAATCGGCGCGGTTGCCCTGGATTACATCCAGAAACCTGTCAACGTCGCCTTTACGACGACCTCCGTACGGCTTTGATCAGTTGGCGATCGGCTCAAGTGCCGGCGCGAGAGGCCGCATCGCCGGGGCGGATTTCCCATGAAGAAGTTAATGGTTTAGCGATCGTCCCGTCTTCCCTTTTGCGGTCAGGACGATGGATTTGCGCAGTATTTGGTTCCTCGCGGACGGAAATCGTTAATTTATTCGATAGAACGCTACGGGGCTCCCAAACGGAGCGCCGTAGCATTACCAAAAAATTTACGAGCGTCTGATTACCGTACGGATCCAGATCTAAAGGGTTCGGCGAAAGCGGCAGCTGATGTCTCCGACGATCAATCATCCGCACCTTCATCTCCTCTATGAGTACTGGTCCGAAAAGAGGCGCGGACGGGCCATGCCGTCGCGCGGCGATATAGACCCTCTCGAAATCAAGGGTGCGATCTGGCCGCATATCATGATGCTCGACGTAATCTGCGAGGGAGACACGCCCCGCTTCCGCTACCGCCGCACCGGCGCAGTGTTCTCCGGCGCGTTGGGACGGGATCCTACCGGCAGATTCATCGACGAAGTGCTGCCCGACAAGACCGGCTACCAGCAATATATCATGGGCATTTACTACGAACTCTGCGAGCGCCGCAAACCGATGTACACGGAGAACATCTTCGAGCTCACCGGACAGATGTTGCCGATGCTGACAAAGCGTCTGAGCCTGCCGCTGTCGAATGATGGCTTCAACGTCAATATGGTGCTTGCCGCACATGTCTTTCAATATGAAGACTGTGGCAAGGGCGGCCCGTTCCAGTTCATCAACAACATACCCTGCGAGGTCGTCCGCCACGTGATCGAGGATTGAGCGCGCACCGCGCGCGTGCGGTCCGGGCACCGGGCGCCTGAAAATTGGCAGCGACCGGCCGTCGTGATACGATTCGCCTGCGTGCCGTGGGATTGGCCACGGCCCGCGGGAGGGATCCGACGAATGCTGTTCCAGCCACTCGGTCTCGATCACGTCGTTCTGCAGGTCCGCGACCAGGCCGTCGCGCGGAAATTCTATACCGAGGTTCTGGGCTGCACGCTCGAGCGCGAGAACAAGGCGATGTCCATCTTGCACATGCGCTTTGGCGAGCAGCTCATCGACCTCATTCCCGGCGCGGGCGCCGATGACACGCCCTCGAAACGGGGCATGGAGCACCTTTGTCTTTCGATCCGCTGCGCCGACATGACTGCGCTCGTCGCTGCTCTTCGGTCGTTCGACGTCGAGATCGTGCGTGTCAACGACAATTACTTTGGCGCCTACGGTGACGGCCCATCCGTCTATCTGCGCGATCCCGACGGCTACATGATAGAACTGAAGCCGCGCTGAGCACGCCTTAGCGCGTCGGGTCGGTCTCGGCGGGTGTGGCGGGCTGCTCGTGCGGCTGCGCGACTTCGCGCGCGGCCGGTTGCCCCATTCCTCGGCGCACGGTCCAACCGCTTGCGGCGCGCACGGCCACCGGTGGTTCGGCCTCGCTCTCGATTGCATAAGACGACAGCATCCGGTCAACGAGGGCGGTCGCCTTCGTCCAATCGTAGGTACGGAAGGAATTGCCTTTGGTCACGAAACCGGCGCCGGCGTAAAACATCTCGTATTGCGCGTGGCGCGAACCGAACTCCGAACCGACCGCATCCCACGCCAGCTTGTAGAATTTGACCTTGTCGCGGGCATCGGCCACCGGCGAATGCTGCGTCCGCTCGATGAGCGACGCGATCTCGGGATCGGCAAAGTCGCGCACCGAAGACGGAAGCGCGATCATGCCGCCGCCGGCAAGCTCGCGCAGCGCCATGGTGAACCGCGGATAGAGCTGCTGCGTGAGCACCTGGGCGGTGTAGAGCAGGTGCGGGTCAGGCACGAAATAGCGACCCCGCATCTGTCCCTTGATCTCCATCGCAAGGACCAGTGCCTCGACCACGGCCGCTTCGGCGGCGAGCTGGCCCAGGATCTCCCGCACCTGCGGGAACTCGATGATGCCATTCATCTCGGCGATACGGCGCGCGATGCCAAGGAGAAAGCGCAGCTTAACGACGAGTCGTATCATCGACTGGTGGTTCTGGTGAACATGCGCCGGCGTAGCGTGAAACTGCTTCTGGATCATCGCGAGATCGCCGGCGACGAAGACCCGGTCCCAGGGGACCTCGACATCGTCGAAGAAGAGGATGGCGTCGTTCTCGTCGAATCGGCTCGAAAGCGGATTATCGAAGACGGAACGCGATTCCATCTCATACGACTTGCGCGACAGAATTTTGAGGCCCTTTGCATTCATCGGAAGCGCGAACGAGACGGCGAATTTCTCATCACCCGCCTGCAGCGGCTGAATTGACGCCACCAGCACCTCGTGCGCCATCACTCCAGCGGTAGCGAGCATCTTGGCGCCGCGCACGGTGATGCCCGCGGCGTTGCGGTCAACGATGCCGGCCGTCACGAATTCCTTCTGCTGGTTCGGCGACTTCGAACGATCGGACTGGGGATTGATGAGGGCGGATGTCAGGAAAATGCAGTTGTCGCGCGCATAGCGATAATACTCGGCAAGCGCCGCGGCGCGCTTGGCGTCGTGCGCCTCGAAGACATCGAGCCCCATGTACATGCCGGCGATGCACGAAGCGATGTGATCGGGCGTGCGGCCCAAGAACCCGCAATGGAGCTCGGCCCATGCCTCCAGCGCCTTTCGCCGCGTCACGAATTCCTCATAAGAGGTCGGCAGCTGCCAGATGCGATTGGCCCTGCCGGCGCCCTCGACCGGATAGGTCATAAGTTCGCGGTTCTCGGGGTTCGCCTGGAATTCGTAGAGGCGTGCCATAGACTGCACTGTCCGGCGAAACGCGGGATGGGTCGTGACGTCGCTCACCCTCTGCCCGTCGTAAAAGACCGATCGGGCGTCGCGGAGCGAAGCGACATAGCGGCCGGCGTCCATCAACATCTACAACGGCTCCCATCCCGATCCGGACGCTTTCGCCACCACCGTGGCGAGCGCTGGTGGAATTGAGCCAATATACTGCAAATGCCGGGCAAAAACACCGTAACTGGCGCGTGGCCGGCCAGCTTCCGCTCAGAGACGCAGTAACCGCGCGGCATTGTCGTGGAAGATCTTGCCTCGCTCCTCTTCATCGAGGCTGGCAGCTCGAACGAACCCCACCGCTTCGGTGTTGGAGTTGAACGGCCAATCGACCGAGAAGAGGATGCGATCGACCCCAACCTCCTTGAGGCAGCAATCGAGCGCTGGCTGCGAGAAATTGCCGCTCGTCGTTACGTAGAAATGCTCGCGGAAGCAGTCGGCGAAGCCCGATTTTCCAACAATGAGATTGTGCAGCCAGTCGCAACGCCAAAGCATAAAGGGCAGCGTCTCGCCGAGATGACCCAAAATGAAAGTGAGCCTGGGGTAGGTGTCGAACACGCCGCTCAATATGAGACGAATCGCCTGGAGCGCGGTTTCCGCGGTAAAGCCCCAGAGCACCGCCAGCACCGGGAACCCGGAGGCGCTGCGGTAGTCGTTGTAATAGGCGTCCAACACGTCCGGGTGCGGCACGGCGGGATGAAGATAGATCGGCACGTCAAGCGCATGCGCGCGCTCGAAAATGGGCCAGAAGCGCTTGTCGTCGAGAAAGCGCCCGTGCGTGAGGCCATTGACGAGCGCGCCCTTGAAGCCCAGGCGGGTCACGGTGCGCTCGAGCTCTTCGGCCGCCGCTTTGGGATCAGGCGTCGGCAATTCGGCGAAGCCGGCAAAGCGGTCCGGATGGGTACGGATCGCCGCATGGAGCGTGTCGTTCGCCTCGCGAGCGAGTCTGACCGCGCTCTCCGGATCGAGCAGCTGCGTTCCTGGCTGCATGTGCGAGATGATCTGCAGGTCGATTCCCGCCTCGTCCATGTCCTTGAGGCGCAATTCTCCCAGATCGTCGAGCTTCTTCGCCGGATGATGCGCCGCGACGCGGTGCGGACCGGTATAGAGATCCCGAAGAGCCGGGGTCCAATAATGCTCCTCGAGCGCGACAATCCGCTGCTTCGTCATGGTCAGGCTCCGCTCGGTGTGGCGACGGGCGACGCCGCGAAAGTCTTGCGCGCCTCAACATCGAGGAGTTGCATGATCTCGCGCCGATAGCGGTTGAATCCTTCCGAGGTGGGATCGCGCGGTCTCGGCAGGTCGATTGAAACGATCGCCTTCACGACGCCGGGACGCGCCGTTATGACGGCCACGCGATCCGAGAGATAGACCGCCTCGTCGACGCTGTGCGTGACGAAGACCACAGTCTTCAGGGTCTGCACCCACAAACGCTGTAGTTCCTCCTGCAGGATCGAACGGGTCTGCGCATCGACCGCGGCGAAGGGCTCGTCCATGAGCAGGATCTGCGGATCGATGGCAAGCACGCGAGTGAGCGCCACGCGCTGACGCATGCCGCCCGACAGCTCATGCGGATAGCGCCGCTCGAACCCGGTGAGCCCAACCATGGCGAGAAAGCGCTGTGCGGTCGCCGCTGCTTCGCCGGGCGGCAAGCCCTTCTCGTGCAGCCCGTATTCGATGTTCTTCTGGACGTTGAGCCAAGGAAAGAGCGCATAGTCCTGAAAGACGACGCCGCGATCCGGCCCCGGTCGCTCGATCGGCCTGCCATCGAGCAACACACGGCCGCCATCGGGAGTCTCGAAGCCGGCGATGATGTTGAGAAGGGTGGATTTACCGCAGCCGCTCGGACCCAGGAGTGTCAGGAACTCGCGGGCTTCTATCTCGAGGGTAAGGCCATCGAGCGCCAGGATTTCTGTTCCCTCGGCGGTATCGCGATAGGCTTTGCGCACCGACCGGCACGCGATCGCGCCGGCTGTGCCAGGAGCTAGCGCGCGTGCAGTCCGGTGCTCCACCGCAACATCCTCCGACTGACAATGAGCAGAACGCGATCCGAAATGAGGCCGAGGATGCCGACCGTGCACATGGCGGCGATAATGAGGTCGATGCGGACGAACTGGTAGGCAGTCCACATGGCGTAGCCGACGCCGCCCTTGACCGCCAGCATCTCGACCACGATGACGAGCACCCAGCCAATGCCGATGCCCAAGCGCAGCCCGGTGAAGATGTAGGGAAGCGCCGAGGGCAGCACGACGCGGATCAGGAGCTTGTGCGGCGGTGTGCCCAGCATGAGTGCGGCCCGCACCAATGTCTTGGGCGTTTGCTCCGCTCCCGCGGTCGCATTGATAACGATCGGATAGAAGGCGCCCATGGCGATAAGGAAAACCGCGGCGCCTTCGCGGATGCCGAAAATGAAGGTGGCGAAGGGAAGCCAGGCAGTCATCGGAATGGGCCGTAGCCACTGCACGATCGGATCGAACAGATCCGTCACGAGTTCGTACCAGCCCATGAGCACGCCGATGGTGACGCCGGTGACGGCGGCGATGGCGAAGCCGAGCAACACGCGCCAGGTGCTGAGATAGACGTATTCGAGCCAGGTCCCTGAATACCAGGCGAGCGAGGAACGTTCGCCGAAGATCCACTGCCCCCAGGACCGGAGAACGGTGCTGGGCGCCGGCACGAAGCTCGGATCGACGAGACCGATCGTGCAGGCAAGCTGCCACAGTCCGAGAAGCAGGAGGGGCACCAAAAGACGGCGCAGGCGGCGCTTCCAGCCGACCCGGGCCGATGGAAGAAGCGCCGAAGACCGCGGGGCTGGGCCGACCTCAGGAGGCGATAGTGCGGCCTCGGCCTTCATGCTTTCCACGCTCAGTGTCCGAGGCTGCCAAGCTGTGCCGCCGGCCTCCCGGTCGCTTCGGCGAGGTAGCTCAAGTCGAAAAATGCAGGCACGTCGCCGCTCATATCGGTCTTGGTGAAGCCGAATCTCGGTCCCTCCTTGGCCACGTTGACCGCGGTCTTGATTTCGACGCGGGGATCCCACGTCTCGTGCTTCAGAGCCTCGGTGATTACCGCCTCGCTGACGCCGGTGTATTTCTCGATGAGCGCCGCCGCCTTGTCACGGTTCTTCGAGTAGAATTCCTGCGCCTCGACGAAAGCCTTGAGGAAGCGCACGACCTTCGCGTGATCCTTGAGAAATTCGGTGTTGGCGCCGAGGATCTGGTTGCCCGCGCCGAACTCGCTGGTCGTGCCGATGTCGCAGCAGGTCGGATAGTACGCATAGTCCTCTACTACTGCGCGGTCGATGATCGGCGACCACAGCAGAAGCCCGTCCAAATCGCCGCCTTTCAGGGCCTGCAGTTCCGCGGTGCCGGCAGCCGTCGTGTTGACGAGCTTCACCTTGGCGAGATCGACATGGTTCGCCTCAGCCGCAAGGGTGAAGAGGATCGAGACATAAGTTCCGGGCGGCCCGCCGATCCGCTTGCCCTCGAGGTCCTTCCAGGAATTGAGCGCCACGCCCTTGCGCATGATGAGGTTCTGGCCGGAGATGGCGAGTCCGCCGATGATTTTGACATTGCCTACCTTCTGCTCCGCCATGACCGCGGGACTCTGGTAGCCGAGCGAGCCCACCTCGACGCCGGACTGGAGGTAGTGCTGCATCTCCGCATTGGTGGTCGTATCGATTACCTCGGTGTGGAGCCCGTATTTCGCCGCAAACGGCTCGAGGCCCCAGAGTGCCGGCCCGGCCAGGCTCCGCGCCATGGTGATGCGGACGAGATCCGGCTGCGGCTCGGCTGCGCCGGCTGCCACCGCGCCCAGGGCGCACAACGCGAGGATACTCAGCGCGCCCCTCGCGGCGCTCGCAAAACCGCTTCGATCTTCCTTCATTCGGCACCATCCCCTCGGACTGATCCACTTGCAGTATCATTTTGCGAGCGATTCTTCCATGACCATGCATGCTGGCCACGCGAATGGCTCACTCGCCCCGGTGGGGCGCGCTTGCCGGAATCCTGCGGCCTATCCTGTCATGGACGGCAAGAAGCCGCCGCGACGCGCGACGGGCTCGAGCAAATCAAGCTGGTGGCGGGGGGGGGCGAACGTATCGGACGCGGCAGCAGGCGAAGGCCGACCTGTTCGACTACAATGTGGCGCAATGGAAATAAAAGGCCCCGCGAGCGTTACCCTGTTGTCACTCTGCAAGAGCAGACGGCATGGGGGTCGAGGATGCGGGGTACCTGCGAGATTCGCATAACGCTAGCAACAGTCGAGGAGGCGGAAAAGTTCGTATCTGAAGTCTGGCTGCTCCTATTGGAGAAAGATCTGCCGAGCCCGGTCATATCGATCTCGAGCAATCGGGATCGAGCCGTAGCGCTGTCATTGTCATTTCGACGTCTTGCCGATGCGCGGAGCGTGGCAGGGCGGCTGGATGAGATGCGCTATCCGGCTATGCAGATCCTGATCGATCGGGTGCGAAGGGCCAAATGCGGTTGATGACGCTGCCGGATTGTGAACGCGAGAAGTGAGGTTGACCCGGCGCGTCGCTTGTCTGCGAGTTGCTGGCGTTCGCGATCGGGACTAAGGCGCATCCATCTGCGTTGTTCGTTGGAGATATCGGGTGGATCCGGAGGGCCACGATCTTGAAGGGCGAAGGCAATGAAGGACGGCACAACGTGCAAGGCGTCGATCAGAAGCTGCGTGAGCGGCTAGCCAATGAGATAGCGATCTTCAACGATGCGCTTGACGCCGCGGTCCAATCTCCCACGGCCAAGTCCTTGGACGCGTTGGCACAAGCGGCTGACCGACTGATGCGCGCTGTCGGCCGAGTTCTGATCGAAGCAAAACGGGGTGCGGCTTCACCATGACAACGGCAAGGTCCACCGTCGGGTGCCGGTCGGGCAGGCGCTCGGTTAACGTCTCTCGAACGGAGGCGAGGGATCACGCGCGCTGAGGGCGCGCGCTAGATGCGGCGGCTGGATGCGCGGCCGGAGATGGCCGATCGTAACCATCAAGCACGTGCTCGAGATCGATCCTCACGCGTGCCGCTGAACGCATCAGCCGGTCCGTTGCGTCCTGTAACGCCGTGACGCTCTCGGACGACGGGGCGAGTACCGCCTGATCGAGCGCCACCAGGAAAACCGCCACGTCGCCCGTCACGCGCCTGCGCAGCTCGACATCCAGATTGCGCTCCGTCCTGGGCAAGGCATTCGCTCGGATCGTGGCCGGCTCCCGTCCCAAGAGCCGCCCTGCCGCTTGACGCCGACGATCCGCGACGGGAGGGGTGGCCGCGGTGGCGATCGCGCTTTCCTTCAACTTTCCGGTCCGCTTGATGATGTACCGGATGGCTGGTGCCGTGCATCCATAGTCCCGGCTGATCTGCGCGATGGTTTCGCCCCCTTCATACTTGCCGCGAATCTTCAGCCATTCGCTGCGATGGATTTTGCCCTTCGCTCTCAATGTTGGCATCTTTGTTTTCTCTTCCTTTTTTCTCGCTGCCCGGCCGATGAGCCATCACATGGCTGCTCCAAACCGGCACGTCATCAACCTATCGCCTGCGTTCTTATTTAGCACCAAAAGCCATCAAATAACATCTTGAAATGAGGCAATGATCGAACTGGCTCGCACAGCGGCCCAGTAAGGCCGCATTCGGCCCGCGGCTCGGCCAAAAGGAAACCCGCGCTCGCGCCGGGCGCGCTCCTTCGCTCCAGCTCCGACGCTTAGCGCAGTCTGGGGAAAAGCAGCGTCCGGCCCGATGCAAACGGAAGGCGACGTTGAGCGCGGCTCGAAATCACGGCGCGCGTGCGCTGTGCGACAGGGAGCGTGCACCAACCCGACAGCTGGCGTGCCACGATGTCCGCCCAGGCCTTTTCGCGGAAATGGAAAGATAAATTTACGATCTCCGGCGCAGACAGTTGCGAGCTCATTTCTGGAGAGGGAATGTCGTATTGCTCCAGGCAACGCCAGATTTCGGCTACGATCTCTTCGGCCTCGTCCATTGAAAGACGTTGGAATGCAATGGAAGCCATTGCTTGACCCCTCAAGCAGCAGAAGCGGTCCCCAGGCTCTCTTATTTTCTCTCGAAAGCATTGCGCTTTTCTAGACCAGGAAAACGTGAATTAAGATCACTCAATGTAACCGCCACATCGGTTTTTCCCGCTCCGGTTGATAGGCGGGGCGGGCGATGTCGCCCGCGCGCGCCTCCGCGGCCCCCGCTGGGCGCCGCCGGCCACGATCTGAAGGAATTGCCTCTGTTATCTTTTCTTAAAAAATCCGTTGACGCTCGACCATCTCCCGGTGTTATCGTTTGTTTTCTGATTGAGGCAGCTCGATCCTGCGGCTTGCGGGTTCCGCCGTGGCCACGCCGGTTCGGCTTTGCGAGAGGGACACCGTTATGCCGGCCCTTGCCGAGCGAGGCTATGCTGAGGTCCTCGATCCAGAACGCGCGCAGGGCCCTTCTTACGTCCGCGACCTGCTATTCACCTTGCATCGCCGCTATGTGCTCATTCTTGCCTGCGCCTTTGTCGGCTCGGCGATCGGCGCCGTTGTGCTGCGCTCGCTGCCGCCAAGCTATTCTTCGGAGAGCACAATCGTCCTCGACACGCGGCGTCCGCATCTGGTCGATTTGCCGTCGCTTGTCTCCGAGCAGACCACCAACCCCGATGTCGCGCAATTGCGCAGCGAGGTCGAGGTGCTGCAGAGCGAGAATTTGGCGAGCCGGGTCATCGACCGGCTGTCGCTGCTGAAGGTGCCGGAGTTCCAGCCGCACACCTCGCCGTTTTCGGACGCGACGCAGAGGATGAAGCATGCGCTCGTCGATTGGTTTCCCAATTTCGCCGCCACGCAGCCGTTCCTGAAGGCTGCGCCGATGCCGAGCGTGGCGGATGCGGCACGAGTGGCACGCGCACACGCATTGCAAATCTATCGCGAGCACCTGGCTATCTCGAACGATGGCCGGTCCTACGTCATCCGAATTCGGTATACGTCGCATAATCCTCAACTCGGGGCTGCCATCGTGAATATGCATGTGCAGCTCTATCTGGCCGACCAGGTGCTGTACAAGCAGGAGATCGGCAAGGAGGCCAGCGCATGGCTCACGGGCGAGCTCGCCAAGCTTGAGGTAAAGCTGCGCACCTCCGAGGAGGCGGAACAGCGCTTTCGCGAGGCCAACCGCATCGTCCAGAGCGGCGGCACGACGCTCCTTTCGCAGCAGCTCGAGGCGGTCAATGCCCAGATCCCGGTCGCCGACGCGGATCTCGCGAACAAGGAGGCGCGGCTGAGACACGCCGACGAACTGCTGCAGCACAATTCGGTCGACTCGCAGTCCGAAGTGCTCGAATCGCCAGTGATCCAGCGCATGCGCGAGGATGAGGCGACCCTGACGCGAAATCTGGCCGAGCTTCAAGCGGTCTATGGCGATCAGCATCCGGCAGTCGTGCGGATGAAGGCGGAACTGCGCGGCATGCAGGCGGGAATCCGAACCTCGGTCGCCCGCGTCGTCAAAGGTCTCGAAAATGACGTTGATGTCGCGCGCCGCAAGCAGAACGAATTGCGCGGCCGGCTGGCGGAACTCGAACAGCGCAGCGTGAGCGCAGACCGAGCGGAAGGCAATCTGCGCGATCTCCAGCGCGAGGTCACCGCCAACAGTTCTCTCATCGAAGTCCTGCTCACCCGGTACAAACAGGTGAGCGCGCAGGAGCAGATCCAGCAGCCCGACGCGCGGGTGGTGTCCATGGCATTGCCCGCGGTCGGACCGTCATTCCCCCGGCTTCGCGTGCACTTGCCGTTCGTTTTCGCGGCGTCGGTGATGTTCGGCACCGCTCTGGCTTTCGCCCTGGAGCTGGCACACCGCGGCTTCAAGGGGTCGCACGAGGTCGAGGTGGAGTGCGACCTTCCGAGCCTTGGAACCGTGCCGATGGTGCCCCGCCCATGGCCGAGGATTGCGTCGCCGCACGATCTCGTCATCGATCATCCGCGATCGAGCTTCGCCGAGGCAATCGGCTATGTCCGAAACTCGATCCAAGCGCACAGTGTCACGGCGCGCACGCCGATCAAGACATTACTCGTAACGTCTTCTCTGCCGCGCGAGGGGAAATCCGTCCTCGCCGTGTCGTTGGCCCGCAGCTGCACGTATGTGGGCTTGAGGACGCTGCTCATAGATTGCGATCTCCGCAACCCATCGGTCCGGCGCCTTATCAAGGCTGAGTCCGGCGGCGCGTGTCTTTCGCGGGTCCTCGATCAAGAGGTTCACTGGAAAGACGCCATCATCAGGGACGCGAATTCGCCGCTCGAACGTCATGTGTGCCGAATCTGCTGTTTCGGCGCCGCACGCCCTCATCGCATCGTCCACCATGTGCGCGCTGATCGAGTTCTGCCGATCCCATTACGACGTCGTCATTTTGGATACGCCGCCAATCACGGCGGTGTCGGATGCCTTGACGCTGTCGCGTTGGGTGGATGCGACGGTCCTGGCCGTGCGCTGGGGCATCACGCCGCGGGAGATCACCAAAACGTCGCTCAACAAGCTGTTTCAGAGCGGCGCCCGGCTTTGCGGCGCGGTGCTGACGCAGGTGGACATGCGGCGCGGCATCTTTTCGCCGGCGGAAATCGAATATTATCATAAGAAAAACAAAGCCTATTATGCCCATTAATCTCCGTGCGCAGGACGGGCCGCGTCGCGGACGCCGTGCATTTAGGGTCTCTCAGTTCTCGAACGTTGGCCGCCGATGCTAGCGAAGTACGGCGCGATCCAGCTGCTCGGCCAATTCCTGCCGGGAGGTATCGGCCTCATCGTCGCCGCAGCCCTCACGCGGCTGCTGGAGCCCGCCGAGTACGGGGTCTATGGACTTGCATCGGGGGTTGCCCAGCTTTTAGCGCTTTCGATCTTCGGTTGGCTCGGCCTTTCGTTGACGCGGCTTGCAACCGGGCGCGGGCCGGATCCGCGCCTTGCCGGGTCGGTGCTCGCGATCTTCGTCGCGATAATCGCGACGATTTTTGTCGTCAGTGCGCTCGCGCTGCTGTTGCCACTCGAGCCGGCGACCTCGCATCTCGTCGTGGCGACCGCTTTCGGCTGCGTCGCGTTCGCCTATTTCGACCTCAAGTCCTCCGTCTACACGGCCGCTTTCGAGTTCTTTCGGCTTCTTGCGCTGAATGTCACCCGTGCGCTGGTCATGGGCGTTGCGACGATCATAGCGGCCAGGTTTCTCGGCGATGGTCTCGGTACCTTCCTTGCCTCCAGCATTGCGATGCTGGTGGTTTGCGTGCTCTGGCGGCAGCGCTCGGGATCGGCGGCGTTCGCCATCGATGCGGCAACGGTCAAACGGATAAGTGCCTTCGGCTTGCCGATAGCCCTGAGCCTGCTGCTCTTTGCTGCCGTCGGCTGGGGCGACCGGCTCGTACTCGATCTCGAGAGCGGCGTGGCGGCAGTCGGCTTCTACACTGCGGCCGCCGTCCTCATCCAAAACACGCTGCAGTTCGCTTCCCAGGCGATTGGCTCCGCCGCCTATCCGCTCGCGGTGCTCGCATATGAGAACGGCGATCGGTGGGTCTGCAACCGCCAGCTCGAGCAGAATCTGGTCGGGCTACTGGGCTTCCTGCTGCCGGCCGGCATCGGCATGTCGCTGCTCGCCGCCAACATTGCGGATGTCCTTGTCGGTCAGCAGTATCGCGAGGCGGTCGTCAACCTGACGCCGTTGCTGGCGGCGACCGCCGTCATCTCCGGACTGCGTGGCAATTTCATCGACCATTCTTTCCAGCTCACCGGCACCACTTGGCACTATGTGGCCATCGCGGCCGGCATGTCCGTCGTCAATATCGCGACCCTCGTTTTACTAGTCCCGCGCTACGGCTATATGGGCGCGGGACTTGCGAGCCTGGTCACCGCCATCGTCGGCTTCGCTCACGCGCTGGTGGCTTCGCGTCGTGTCTATCGCATTCCTTTCCCGGCGCGCGAAATCGCCAAGGTCCTTGCCGCGGTCCTCGCCATGGTCCTCGTGCTTGCCCCCTTGGCTTCGTTCAGGGGCGTGGCGGCGCTCTTTGCGCAGACTGGCATCGGTCTTGCCGTCTATGTCATTGCCGCCTTCGCGCTGAACTTGCTCAATGTCCGGCACTTGTCGGCGAGCCTGCTCCTGCGCTGGCGCTCCGTAAGATGAGTGCAATGACGGAAGAACCGCGCTCGGCGGACACCGCCTTTCAATCGCCGCGAAAGCTGCGTTGGGCGCTCCTCTGCTGCGGGACGCGCCTTCCCGCGTGGCAAGCGGAATGTGTTGCCCAGCTCCTCGCTTGCGATGAGGCGGAGCCCGCGTTGCTGCTCGTTGCGGCTCAGGACAATAGCATTGGGCCTCGCGCGCGTGGCGGCGTTCTCTATAGGCTCTATGATCGGTTCTGCATCCGGCCAAGGTTGGCCGCGCTGCGCCTGATAGAGGCCGCCACACGGCTTGGCGACCTTCCCTCTTTGCGCTTCACGACCGGGGATTGCGCGCGAGCGTTCGCGCTGGTGCGCGAACAGCGCGTCAACTTCATCCTGCACTTGGCTCCGGCACCGCTGGCGCGCGCGCTGGCGGGCTCCGCGCGGCTCGGTATCTGGACCTATGATGCCGGCGCGATAGAAACTCATGGCGGCTGCGAAGCGTTCTGGCAGCGCCATGACGAAGCGATCCACCGGCGAGCCCTGCGGCAAGTGACCGAACGCGGCAGCGCGATACTGCGGCGCGGCAGCTTTGGCGCGCGCGGCGGCGCCGCGGCATCGCTCGATGCGACGCTTTTCGGAAGCGCCGAATGGTGCGCCTGCGCCTGCCGGCAGATGGCATATGGAGAATTTGGCGAGGCCGAGGAACGGCCGGTCCCGCCTGCCAGACCTCCAGGCAACGAAGAATTCCTGGCGATCTTGGCGCGACGCGCAGCGATATCGGCCCGCAACCTCTACCGGCGCTTCTTTCTACTCGAGTACTGGAACATCGGCATCGTCGACGCGCCGATCGACCGTGTCGTTGCCACCGGCCACCCAAAGGGCGTGCGTTGGCTTCCGGCGCCGCCACGGCACTGCTTCTATGCCGATCCGTTCGCTGCGGAAGAAAGATCAGAACGTCCTGATGGTGGAAGAATACAGCCACCATTTAGGCCGCGGCTGGATCGCGGCACTGCCGGTCCTTTCCGATCGTGCCGTGCCGCGACGGATCGCTGCCTTCGCAGGCGAGGTTCACCGCTCCTATCCTTATCTTTTCACGGCTGATGGCAGCATCTTCTGCGTGCCCGAGTGCGCCGAGGAGCGCCGCGTCGAGCTTTACCGCGCGGTTTCCTTTGCCGATGAATGGCAACGCGTCGGAACGCTGATCGACGATTTTCCTGCGCTCGACAGCACGATCTTCGCGCACGAAGGGCGTTGGTGGCTCCTCTGCACCAGTGGTGCGGCGGGCAGCGAGCACAAGCTTTATGCCTGGTACGCCGAGAGGGTCACCGGTCCGTGGCAGCCGCATCGGCTGAATCCTCTCAAATGCGATGTCACGTCGGCGCGGCCCGCCGGGCGTCCGTTCTTGATGAACGGGGCGCTTTGCCGACCGGCGCAGGATTGCTCGCGCGGCTACGGCGGCGCCATTACCCTCAACCGCGTCCTAACGCTGACCCCGACATGTTTCGAGGAGCGTGTGATCGGCCGGATCGAACCGCAGCCGGACGGCGAATTTCCTGACGGCATTCACACGATCTGCGCCGTTGGCGACAAGACGATCATCGACGGCAAGCGTCTCTCATTCGACCTGCGCGCCGCCTTCTTCAAACTCAAGGCCCGCCGCGTGACGTCGCAGAGCGGCGCCGCGGCACCGTCCCCGTCGGTGATCTGCGCGAAGACTTTGGGCAGGACATGGCAATGAACGGGGCGGCCGACCGGACCGACGCGCTCGGCGGAGGCCTGCGCGGCATGCGCAGGCGGCGCATCGCATTCGTCGCCGAGCAGTTCGTTCCGCCCATCATCGACGGTTCGACCTATGTCTACAAAAACTGGATCGAATTTCTTGCGGAGCGGCACGAACTCTACGGCGTGTTCTTCTCGTCTCGCTTCACGGACACGACGGCGGCGGAGCGGTATCTGAGCGAGCGTTGCATCGCGCATCTGATTCTGCCGGGGCAGCCGAACAGCCGGGCCTGGAAGGTTCTGCGCGCGGCGTCGCGGCTCGCAACGGGCACTCTGTTCGCACCGCGCTGGATCGAAGAGTTCGGCCGCGGCGAGATCCACCGCACGATCGCGCAATTCGTCCGCCGCTACGAGCCGGAGGTGTTTCTGGTCAGCAAGCTTGCCTCCGTTCCGCTCTTCGGTAGCGACAATATTCGCAAAAGCGACGCCGCGTTCTTCCTCGACATGCACGACGACTTCGTGCGCCGCGATGAAGTGGATCGGCACGTGATGTCTGGGCTCCTGGCGCGGTTGCCGGCGCTGCGCGGCTATTCCCGCTATCGCGACATGAGCCTTCGCCAGCTTCTGTCGCGGCTGGCTCCAGCCCGCGCGCGAGCTCAGGAGGAACGGCTTTTCGGGCTCTTCGATTGCGTGCTGGCGAGCGGCCCCGAAGAGTACGAACAATCTTGCGTCCGGCTGCGCGAGACCGTTCCTTGCGAACTGATCGGATGGCCGCCGCCGCGCGCGATCGCCTCGGCACAGTCATCGATGCCGCGTGCGCCAGCGCCCTATCATGCCGGGTTCATCGGCGGCGACTTTCCGTTCAATCTCGAAGGCGTGCTCTTCTTTCTTGAGCGGATTCTGCCGCTCATCCACGCGCGGTGCCCGGATTTCAGGTTCCTCATCGCTGGCCATGTCGCTTCACCATTGTCGCTCCTCGGCGCCAGTTGGCCCGGCGTCTCGTTGAGCGGCTATGTGCCGGACGCGCGGCAGTTCTATGAGCAGGTCCGCGTCTGCGTGATTCCGATCCTTTCGGGAACGGGCGTCAGCGTGAAGTTGCTGGAAGCGCTTGAATATGGCAGGCCGGTTGTGTCCACGCGCACCGGCGCGCGGGGCTTTTTCGGTGGTGCCGCAAACCCACTCCTGGCAATCGTCGACGAACCGGAAGACTTCGCGCGCCGCGTCGTGTCGCTCTGCGAAACGGAGGCCGACGGGCTCGCTGACGACGCCGCGGGCGCGCCGCGGAAACCATGCCAGGTCACCACGGCCTTCGACGTGGCCTTTGCTCGGATCCTGCAGAATTATGGAAGGCGTGCGGATCAGCCGTACCGGATGAAGAAGGCGAGTCGCTCGCGCGTTTCTGGCACGAGCGCCTTATGAAATGCCGACGCGTCCTCGACGAAGCCGTCGCCCGCCTCGCCTTCGATAACGAGCTCGCTGGCGCGGCCATATTCGGTGAGGACGGCCTCGTCGGGTTGCCGGGCCGAATGCCACAACATGCCGAGCGGCTTCCGTCGATGCGATCCGCGGACGATCGCATGCGCGCCGGAGCGGGCATCGACCGCGGTGAGATAGAAGAAGAAATATAGAAAATTGAACCATCCCACGTCGTAGTGATAGTCAATCGTCTGACCAAGCTGACGGCGGTAGCTCGGCGTGGCCGGCGAAACGAAGCTCCAATGGAGTTCCGTCAGGACGATCGGCGGCTGATAGCCGAGATAGGCGCGGGCGACCGCCACTAACGTCGGATCGTAGGCCACGCGGCACACTGCCGGGCAATTCCAGGGATCGACGACCCTTCCTACCACCGCCGGTGCGCCGTCCGGGAGGCGCCCGTCGCTGAGCGCGCTCCGGCCGAGCGCCGCTCCCCCCTGCAATGGAATGAAACGCTGGGTTTCGGCGTAGGAAACGATCTCCTCTCGCAACTCCAGCGGCAGCTTCAACCCCAATGCGATGCCATCGCGCCGGAGCGACGCCACGCTTGTGGCGACGTCGAGATCAGGAAACGCCGATGTCTTGGCCAGTGGCAGCGCGGGCGCGCCCTTTACCAGGTCGAGCGCGACTCTGAGCGAGCTATAGGCGCGACGTCCGCGCGCAAAGCGGCCCAGCGCATAATAGAGTTCGCCGCGGGCAAGGCGGCGAACCACGGCCCGGGGGCGCAGCGAGAACGCTACTTTTCTCCCGGGATCTGGCGTCGGTTGTGTCGAACCGCTCAGCATTGTGACGATCGCTCCTTTTGCCCGAGCACGATGTATTGAGCACCTGCCCCGGCGAGCAGGGGAATTCCGCGGTCAGCGAGCGCCTGCAGGCGGCGATGCACGGTCAACGCGAAGGATGGTCGCAGCAGCGTGTGGTTGAAGAAGCTGAATGGACCGAAACCCAGCGTGCACCCAGTCAGCTTCTTGAGCCCGGCAGCATGGAGCATCGCGTCGCAGGCGCCGATCGAGATCGAGCGCGTGAGGGCCCGATTGTGGGGCCGACGGAACGGTTGCAAGGCGATCTTGAACGCCGCTTTGGCCGGCCCAAGCAACGGATTGGTATAGGGCTCGACGAACTGCCGCAGACCCCAGCGATTGTCGACGGTGACGATTGCATACCCCCCTGGGCGCAGCACGCGACCGACCTGCCGCAACGGCAAAGATGCCGAAGGCAGCCAAGGCAGGACACCCATCGCCACGACGAGCGAGAAGCTTTCATCGGGAAAGGGCAATGACTGCATATCGGCGAGCCCGGTGGTCACCTGGCGGCCATAACCGGCTTTGACGACCCGATCGCGCGTCGCCTCGACCATCGTTGCGACGGCATCCACGGCGTGGAGGAAAAAGCCCCTCTCGGCAAGAGCGACCGTCGCATATCCCGCGCCCGAGCCGATCTCGAGTATGTGGCTCGCGGGCGGCAGGCGGAGCCCATCCACCAGCGCGAGTACGAGGTTCAGCCGCGCCTGGTAGACGACGGCGTCAACGTCGCCGCCGCGGTACACATCGGCCCAGTAGGATGCAGCCCCCTCGAAATGGGAATTTACCAGGGCCTGATGACCGGACTGCCGGCCAGCGCGGAGAGATCGCATGGGAGGACTGGCTCCGTGGCTGCGGGCCGCGCCGGCGTCCCGCTGGGAGGATGCTATCTTATCTTTTTGTTTTCTGGCAAGAAGAATGAGCGCTGGCTTGATTGCCGCGGCATTCGCGCGAGATTGGCCAACAATTTTGTGGACATGTTTTCTTTTTGATGCGATCCTCGGAGACTCCGATGTTTTCGTCGGATCGTATCGTGTTCAGCGCCTTGCCGCCCATCACGGATGAAAAAGGAACTCCGACATGGATTCGCAAGCTCCAACCTCTGCCGACATCCATCCGGGGCCCGGCTTCCGTGTCTTGCGCACGTTTGAGCGAGCCAAGGTGAACCTCGCCGAACTGTTTCAGGATTTCGCCGTGACGGACATCTCCGATCACCTCAACCGCCTTTATGGGGTCGGGAGTTCGATCCATTGTCTTTCAGGCGCAGGGCATCGGCTCATTGGTCCGGCCTGTACCGTCAAAGTCTATCCGGGCGACAATCTCATGGTGCACAAGGCGCTCGATGTTGCGGCGCCGGGCGACGTCGTCGTCATCGACGCGGGAGGCTCGATCCAGAACGCCGTGCTCGGCGACACCATCAGCATGAAGGCGCGCCATCGTGGCATCGCCGGCTTCATCGTCAACGGCTATGTCCGCGATCTCGACGCAGTCCGCGAGCTCGATTACCCCGTCTATGCCCGGGGCGAGACGCTCATCGGGCCTCTTCATCGCGGTCCGGGCGAGATCAATTACCCGATCTGCTGCGGCGGCGTGGTGGTGTCGCCCGGCGATGCCGTCGTTGCCGATATCGCCGGCATCGTCATCGTGCCGCGGCCTTATATCGAGACGGTCTATGCCAAGCTGGCGCGGCACAAAGACCGCATGGCGACTTATCTCACGGCAGTCCGCCAAGGCAAGTTCTCGAACGCGTGGGTGGATCGGCAACTCGAGGAGCAGCGCTGCGAGTTGGTCGAGTAGAGCGAAGTGGCGGCAATCACATGCAACTTGGTTTGCTGAACAGCTATTACTTGCTCCGACGCGGAATGAGCGGGCCCCTCGATCCGGGAGCCCAGCGCATGCGCAAAATCCGCGATGCATTCTATCGTCGCGTGTGGCAGGAGGCCGCTGAGCTCGCAGGCGCGCGATGGACCGCTCTTTCCGCCACGGTTGCCGAGATCGCCGCGCCGCGCGGCCGGTTGCGCGTCGCAAACAATGTTACCTCGCTCGACGATCCTGCGACGCTGCTCCTCGCCGGCGACAAGCCCGCGGTCTACCGGTTATTGCAGAAGGCCGGCATTCCCGTGCCGCGCCGCCTCGTGCTTGCGGCGAACGAAGCGGGCCGGCTCGACGCGGCACTCGAAGCGCTGACGCCGCCACTCGTGGTCAAGCCGGCGGCGGACACCGGCTCCGGGCACGGCGTCTCGACGAATGTCATGACGCGTTGGCAGCTTCGCCGCGCCTTCGCCTGGGCTTGCGCCTTCACGGGGCGGATCCTGATCGAGAGACAGATCGAGGGCCAATGTTACCGGATACTTCTGCTGGACGGGGAAGTGCTCGATGTTGTGCTCCGCCGCTGCGTCTGCGTTGTCGGTGACGGGCGCTCGACGGTGCGAAGGCTCATCACCGCGGAGAACAAGCTGCGATTGGAGAGCGGCATCGAGCGGGCGCAGGTCCTGATTCGGTGCGATCCCGATCTCGTCGGGACGCTTTCAGGACAGGGATTGCGACTGAGCTCGCGCCCGTCGGCGGGAACACGGGTCGAGCTGAAACGGGTGATCAACGACAACAGGGCCGAGGAGAACGAGGCCGCCGAAGGCCTCCTCTGCCCGGCAATCCTCGATGCGGCGCGCCGCGCGGCTGAGGAAGTCGGCGTGCGGCTTGCGGGTGTCGATGTCATTTGCCGCGACCCAACCCAGCCGCTGGAAAGATCCAAAGGCGCCGTCATCGAGGTCAATGCGACCCCTGGGCTTTATTACCACTACCATCGGCGCGGCAGGCCGTGCGCAGTTGCCGAAAAAATTCTCGCATGCGCGTTCCAGCGCCTCCCTCGTTCGGCAATGACCCATGCAACCTGATAGCGCGTTGCCCCCGGCGATCGTTCTTGGCGGCAACGAGAATGCCGTGTCGGTCGCGCGAAACCTGTCGGGTGCCGGGATATGCGTCTATTTCCTCAACCGCCCTGAGGTTCCAGCGCGCCGGTCGCGCCACGGACGCTGGATCGCGCTCGAAGGCGGACCTGATGCGCCGCAGCATTGGTTGCGCTTCCTGCTGGGCAGTAAGTCCGATCGCTTGGCGGGAGCCGTCCTTCTTGCATGCAGCGACGAGGCCATCGAACTCATCACTAAGGAATGGGCGGCGCTCTCGGCGAAATTTTTGCTCGAGGAATGCCCGCCCGGCGTGCGCCGCCGCCTGCTCGACAAGCTTTCGACATACGAGATAGCCCGGGGCGCCGGTATTCCAGTGCCAGGATTCTGGTTCGTGAAGTCGCGCGGCGAGCTCGAACAGGCCGCGGATCAATGCCAGTTCCCCGTGATCCTCAAGCCACGCCTTTCGCATCATTCTGAAAAGATCGGCGGACGGAAATACATACAGGTTACCGATCGCGCGGACCTGATCGACGTGTTCGACCGGCTGACGCGGCTTGATCTTTCTTGTGTTGTCATGGAATTCATACCAGGCGGCGACGATTGCCTGTGCAGCTACTACTGCTATGTGGACGAAAGCGGGACGCCGCTTATCCAATTCACCAAGCGCCACCCGCGCCGTTACCCGCCCAATCTGGGCGGCGCGACTTTTCACGAGACGACCTGGAATCCGGAGGCTGCCGCGCTCGGCGAGCGCTTCTTCCGGCATGCGGGCCTGCGCGGGCTCGGCAATGTCGAATTCAAATACGACCACCGCGACGGGTGCCTCAAGATCATTGAGGCGAATGCCCGATTCACCGCGGCCAATTCGCTCGTATCCCGCAGCGGCATCGATTTTGCCAAAGTGACCTATGATCGCTTGACGCAGCACCCGGTCATGCTCCCAGGCAGCTATCGGACAGGCATGGTCCTGTGGTTCCCGTTCGAGGATTTCCTTGCCTTCCTTGCCTTGCGGCGGCGCGGAGCTCTGTCAGCGGTTGCGTGGGGTCGCTCGGTCGCCCGCACGGACCTGTTTCCGTTCTTTCGATGGGACGACCCGGTACCGAGCATTGCCAATCTCGCCCGAGGCGCGCGGTCTCTGATCCGGCACGTCGAGCTGGGGAAACAAGACTATTCGACCTGAGAAGTTGGGAGGCGCCCATGACAAGGATCGCGGTGCTCTATCCAGGCGCCGTCGGGAAGGCAATCGCCGACGCGCTCGCGCCCTTTGAGCAAAGCTTCGTAACGTGCCTCGTCGGTCGCAGCGCACGGACCCGCGAGAATGCCAAGAGCGCAAGCATTCGCGCGCTGGACTCGATGGAGGAGATCGTCAAGCAGGCCGACCTTGTAATTTCTGTCGTTCCTCCCGTCGCTGCGCACGACGTGGCCCAGCACTTTGCGATGGCGTTGCGGCGCGCATCGCCGCGGGGATGCGATGGCGGGCGCGTGCCCCTGTTCCTTGATGCCAACTCGATTTCACCCGCTACGGCGACCGCGATCGATGCGACCATTGCCGAGGCAGGCGGCCGCGTCGTCGATGGGGTGTTCCTCGGCCCCGCGGCGCCATTCAACCGCCTCACGACGCTTTTGCTCAGCGGGGCCGAGGCGCCTGCTGTCGCGGCGATCTTTTCTCCGGCGGTCGCGGTGAAGGCGGCCGGAACCGCCGTCGGGCAAGCGTCGGCGGTCAAGATGGCAATGGCGCTGCTCACGAAGGCGCAGATCGCGTTGTTCGCGGAGCTAGCGTCCGCGTCGGGTAAAGCCGCGTGCCTCGACGTGACGCTGGAGGTCATCAAACAGCTCTATCCCGGCACGATGGAATTTCTCGAACGTACGCTGCCCACCTATCCGACGCATATCCATCGTCGGATCGGCGAGATGCGGGAAGCCGAGTCCTGGCTCGACGGGCTCAGCGAGACCGGAACCATGACTCGGGCTGCGACTCTCGTGCTGGAGCGGTTGGCAATGGCCGGTCTCGACAAGGTTGAGCCCAAGTTCAGCCAGGTCATCGACGCGATCGTGGAGCGCCAACCGCTGGCGACGGAAGGCACGCCGGAGAGGAACGATCTCCGGCGCGCCGGTTGAACCATTCGCTCGACGCGGCCGCAATCGGCAAGCTACCTGCTGGCCGGCCCGGATTGCTGACTTGGCGCACGTCGCGGTCTCCTGTCTCGGCGCGCCTTCTGCCAAAGCCGGTTGAGCCAAGCAGGCCGCGAGCGCGGGGAAAAGCGCAGCTCGATCAGCCGGCGGGCAAGGAAGCGCGGCGCGGCGGCCACGGCGATGAACCAGGTCAGTTCGAGAGCGCGTCGGCGGGAAGGCAGATCGAGGCTGCGGGCGCAACGTGCCGCCTGCCGGCACAGCGACGCCGCTTCGCGAACGTTCGGCGCGTGGCCCGTTGCGAGTCTCCGCCTGGCAGAGACGGTAGCGCAGGAATTGCAGCGAGTGGTCGAGCGGGTCAGCGTCGGACAACTTATGGCCGCGCTCGCGGGCTCGCTGGCGGAGGTAGTCGATCTCCAGGCGTCGCCGGTTCAGATACTCATCGAATCTCGCGGCGTCGAAGCGATCCAGCGCCCACATGTTGCGACCATGGACGCGATAGCAGCCCAGAGGTTTCGCCAACGTGTGAATGTCGCCGTAGAGCGGTGCGATGGTGTTAAGGATGCCGTCCGGAATGACAGTCTGCTTCGGCGGCAGCGGCAAAACCCGGTCCAGAAACTCGCGGGAGAACGCATTGCCGCTGCTGGGCGGCCAGCAATAGGTATTGGTTGCCGCAAACTCGTGGCGAAGCTTCTCCCGCGTGTAATCGGGCGGATAGATGGGCTCGAACGTCGCCCGCCCGATAACCCGCCGCATCGATGATCTGCAGCCCGTACTGTACTTTCACGAGGCCGGGCTGCCACACCGCGGCGATCTCCTCAGCCACGGTTGGATCGAGGCGGTCGTCGGAATCGAGAAAGATGATGGCATCGCCACGGCTTTCGGCGAAGCCGCGGTTGACGACGCTCGTTTCTCCTTCATTGGGCTTGAAGATCGCGCGCACCTTGCCGCCGAAGCTGCGGATAATTTCAGGCGAACTGTCGGTGGAACCGTCGTCCACGACGATCACTTCGACGTTGGAGTAGGTCTGCTCCACGGCGGAGCCGATTGCCTCGGCGAGGAACCGCTCGTAGTTGCAGCTCACTACGACGATGCCCAACAGGAATTGCCGCTCTGTGCCATCGTCATGGCCTTCGGCATCCTGCCGCGGACTGTCGAGACGCGCCTTCACGGCCCCCTGCCCCGCTCGAAGTTTCTGGCCGACGCAAGCGACGGATGATCTTCAGTGCATGACCGCATCCTTGGTCGGGCGCTGCCGGCAGCCAAAATCGTATTGCGGGCCGGTTTCCGGCGAGGCGGTGGTGAAACAGAATGTGATCGTGTTGTTCCTGTCGTCGATGATCCACAGGAAGGACTGCATGTTGGTCGATGACGACACGACTTCGACTGCGCCGCCGGCCGGCTGGCCGGAGCCCGATGCCTGGCTCGAGACGCCCTGGGCGAAGACGGCGATCGCAGCGCTCGCCATGGTGATCGTTATCGCAAGGATGGCGGCTAGCCGGAAGTTTTTCGACATGGCTTACTCCTGATAGGCATCGAAGGGTGCCGGCGCACGGCCATGTGCTTGCGGTAGATCTCGCGCATCCGGCGCTCGAAGATGTCGAGATCGAAAGTTTGGCAGAAGCGCTCGTAGGCCTTCGCGCCCAACTGGCGGCGCAACGAAGGGCTTTCGATGAGCCGCTTCATCGCCTCGGCGAGCCGCTGGCTGTCGCCAACCGGAACGAGCAGCCCACTCACCTCGTCGTCGACCGCCTCTCGCACGGATCCGACCGGAGTGGCAATGACGGCGAGGCCGTAGGCCATGGCCTCGATCACGGCCATCGGCAGGCATTCGAAATGGGACGGCAGGACCAAAATATCGGCATGTTCGAGCAATCCCTGCGTCACCGTCTCGTCAGTCCAGCCCACGAAATCGACGCGATCCGCGATACCCAGCGCCCAGGCTCGCGCGCGGTACTCGGCAATCTTGCCGATGCCTGCAATCGTCATGTGCCAACTGAGCCTGACGAGCACGGGCAACGCCAGCGCGGCCAGCAGCTCGTCCATCCCCTTTTGCGGCCATACCATTCCCAGGAACAGGAGCTCGCAGCGCGAGCGGATTGCGCGGTACGGTCGCGCCTCGGGACGCGGCACGCCGTTATAAAGAATGGTGACCCGCGCCCCTGGCACACCGAGATGCGCGACCACGAAATTGCGCCAGTATTCGCCAAGCACGAGGATCTCTGCGGCGCCGCTGGCGGTCCTCCGCAACGCCCACCGACGCAGCGGACCGAGCCTGGCATGGAACCGGTCGAGATCACCGCCATGGATGTGAAGGATCACGGGCACATGGAAGAGGCGGCACACGAGCATGGCCGCCGATTTGCGATAGACGCTGCCAAACCCTGCCATGTGCACATGCGCCAAGGCCACGCGCCTTGCGGCGCACGCGGCGGCAAGCCGCGCCACAGCGGCGGCGAAATGGAACGGCATGCTCAGTATTGCATGGCGTTCGTTGACGCGGCGTCCATAGGTATCGAGCGTGGCAACTCTCAGCTCGCCATCGGCTGCGAACCGGCGGACAAGATGCCCCACCATGCGACCCATGCCGCCGCGCGCGCAGGCGCCGCCCGGCGCGACGATCAGGATCTTATCGGACCCATCGGCCATGCACCGTACCCCGCTCAAAGCGCACGATAATCGATGGCAGGAGGCTTGAAAAGAAAATAATTGAAAAAGATAAGAACGTAACGCCATAATCGGCGCCGATGTTCCCCGATGGCATGACCGATGCACCGCTTCGCCGACGGCCGGCCGCGCGGCGGCGCTCGCAACTGCCGCTGCCGCCGGCGCAGGATTCGGGGAGACGGCGGTTGGTTCAGCCGGCGAGCATCGTTGCGATCGCGATCCTGTTCTGGATGTCCGGTCCTGTGGCGCCGTTCATTCCCAACTTGGACAACATGCTCGACGCGTCGATGACGCTCAATGCCGGCACGGTTCCTGCGCCGATCGAGGGCAACGAGGATCTGCTTCGCCTGTCCTGGGTCCCGGTCTATCTTGCAGCGCTGGCTATGGCACTCTCGCAAGGGCGCGCCATCCTGCGCGTCATGCGGCGGCAGCAGGCTCTGATCCTGCTGCTGTGCTGGACCTTTCTTTCGAACCTCTGGTCTGTCAGTCCCGACGACACGTTCCGCCGCAGCATCGCTCTGCTCGCGAGCACGGTGTTCGGTCTTTATCTCGGCACGCGTTTCGACGTGCTTTGGACGGTGCGGCTGCTGGCGGTGGCCCTGGGTATAGATTTGATCGCGAGCCTGGCGTGCGGCCTCGCCTTTCCCGCGATCGGCGTCGCGAGCGAAGGCGACTATGCCGGTGCGTGGCGTGGCGTTTTTGTGAGCAAAAACAGCCTCGGGGCGACGATGCTCATCGCCTGCCTCGTCTTCTACGTGCTTTACTCGGTGGATCGGAAGCTGCGGTACCTTGTGGCAATCGGCATCGCACTCGGCCTTCTGGTGTTGTCGGTTTCGCGGACGCCGATTGTAATACTGCTGACTCTAATACCGACGCTGGCGCTGACCCGTCGGTTCTTTCGTAATCCGCGCCGGTTTGGGGTCATCCTCGGTCTCGCCTTGTGCTCCGCCGGTCTCTCGACGCTGTTCGCGGGGATCATGTTCCGGCCTGTGTTGCAGATGCTCGGGCGCGACGCGACCCTCACCGGCAGAACCGATATATGGAGCCTCAGTTGGGATGCCATCCAGAAACATTTCTGGATGGGATATGGCTTTGGCGCGTTTTGGAGCAATCCCTGGGGGCCCGCGACCGAGATCTGGGACGCGCTCAATTGGCGCGCGCCCAGCTCGCATAGCGGCGTGCTCGAATTGTGGCTGGCCCTGGGCGCGATCGGCGTACTTCTGTTCGCGTGGCTTATCGGCCAGACCTTTTGGCGCATCACTGCCGGCGCGGCGCGGCGACAGTATGAGGAGGCGCTGTGGCTGATCGGCTATTTCCTTATCTTTGTCGTGCATGCCATCACCGAGCCGTCGATGATGGAACAGACGAGCATTTCCTGGGTCCTCTTCGTATCAATCAGCTGCCCGATCCTCGCTCGATCGGCGCGCGCACCGGCGGCGCCGCAGGCGATCGGTCCCGCAGCCTCCGTGCGCCCGTCGGGTTAGGGCCGGGACGGTGGAATGAGCCGCGTCCTTTGCTTTTGGGCATTGGCCATGGCGACATACCAGTCCCGAATGACCGTGCCGGCGGGCTTGTTTTGCGTCGTGTAGCCGGCCAGGCCTCCAGGCAGCCGCTCGGGATGCGCTTCGGGTTCCCAATTCCACAGGAATGCCCCTTTCATCCAAGACGATTGATGGCTCCAGACCTCGAAAAAGGCTTCGTAGGCTCTGGCTTGAAGGTCGAGATCGACGGCAGCATTGTACTTCCAATCGCCCGGTCGTTCCGTCGCGCCGACGACGCTCTTGTAGCCGATCTCCGAGAAGATTACGGGCTTGCGGTAGCGCTCCCAAAGGCTTCGGTAATAGTCGAGCGGCGGCTTGCCGCCAGTGAGCGCGATGGCCCACTTCCCTTCCGGGCGGGCCAGCCAACCCGCGGCGAGATCGGCCACGGACGGCCGGCTTAGTTGCGAGAGTGGATTGTAGGCATCGACACCAACGTAATCGACCGCATCCCAAAAGCTCACGTCGGCCCCGCCCGCCGCTCCGCCACTCGCATAGATGAGCGGACCGCGATAGACCGCGCGTACGGATCGGATAATCCGTAGCCAGCGATCGCGATAACGCGGCGTGACCATGCTGTCGAACTCGCAACCGATGTTGAACATCTCAACGTTGTTCTGCGTTGCAAGCCGGGCATAATGCAGGAGGAACGCCCCGTAGTTCCTGAACCACGCATCGACATCGCTCGGTGCATAATAGGCGCGAGGCTTGCCGTCCGCCGGATCCACGTGCGGCTTCAACAGCACGGACAAGCCGTCGGCATGCGCGGCGTTGATAGCCTCAACAACGGCGGCGTCCGACTCCGTCGCGTCGGTCGAATAAAACTCGGCGTCGCGAATGGTCTTGCTAAAGCTCGTCGGAATAATCGCCACATAGTTGGCGCCGGTCCTTGCGAGATCCGCAAGGGACGCAGCAGAAGCAGGGCTGGCATAGCGACCGTTGCGATATGAGGGATAGCTCATTCCGCGAATTTCAAACGCACCGGCGTTCGTTGAATCCGCAAGGCTCTGGGTCAAATTCGGCGCATCGCCGCTCGAGTTTGCAACGCCGAGGCAGAGCGCGGCGGCCAGCATCGAACCGATGAGCGGCCCTCGAAAAGTGCCGAAGAGTAAACGACGCGATCCCGGCGACGAGCGCTGGCGCCCCTCGCCAGCCGCGGCCGAAGCTCTCTCTTCGGGTGTCACAGCCGCGACGTGAAAACTCTCGGGCATCGCCCACCTCCGTTTCCAAGCCTTGATCACGCTGTCCACAACGTCTCATAGACCGAGAGCAATGAATGCGCCTCCTTCTCCCAGGCGAACATCTTGATCCGCTCGCGCGCGGCACGGCCGAGCGCGGTACGGCGTTCTTCGTCGTCGAGCAGCGCGAGCATCTGCCGCGCGAGATCGTGCGGGTCGTTGTCCCGGGCGTAGACGCCGCATCCGCCGGCCAGGTTCTGACCTTCAACCAGATCGAACATCACCACCGGTAGTCCAAAGCTCATGTATTCGAGGATTTTGTTCATGCTCATGCTGTCGTTCAGCGGATTCTTCGGATCGGGCGAAACTCCGATATCGGCGGTGGACAAAGTCTCGAGCAGATCTCTGCCCGTGAGAAAGCCGGTGAACGTGACGTAATCATCGATACCAAGCGTCGCACAAAGCTGCTGCATCGCGCGAAGTTCGGGACCGGCCCCTACGAGCAGGAACTGCACATCGTCCCGGCCGCATTCAACAATGGCGTGACGCGCCGCACGCAGCAGCAGATCGACGCCGTCCTGGCTGCCCATGACGCCGACATAGAGCACGAGGAAACGGCGGCCAAGGCGGTAATCTCGTTCAACCGGAACTGGCTTGAGCACTCGCAAATCCGGCCCGTGGCGGACGACCGAGATCTCGTTGCGCGGCTTTCCGCCGCGACACGCGGCGATCTCGGCAAAGGTGGCGTTGTTCGCAATGATGTGGTCCGCGACACGGAACGTGAGCCGCTCGCAGGCAAGAAGAAGTCGGTGCAGCGGGCCGCGCCGGTTGAACTTCGTTTCGAACAATTCGGGCGACAGATCGCGGTAGTCAAAGACGAACTTCTTACCGAGCAATAGCTTGAAGAATCCACCTACGAGAAACATCGTATCGGGCGGATTGCCGGCATGGATGACGTTGAAGCCGTTCCGCATCAGGACGCGAAAGCTCAGGACGAACTCCCAGAACAGGGCCGCAGCGTACTCGAAAAAGTACGCTCCGATTCCGCGTGCGTCGAACGGCAGCCAATGGCGGAAGATATGAATGCCGTCAATCACCTCCGCCGATTTCATGCAACGTTCATTGCGCGGACAGATGACGCTGACGACGTAACCGGCGTCGCGCAGCGCGCGCGCTTCCTGCCAGGCGCGCCGATCGAGCGGCACCGGAAGGTTCTCGAGTATCAGCAGAACCCCCCGGGCCCGGGCGACGGTACCGGTCGCCTCATAATCCCCGGGCCGAACCGTGACGGTCTCGCTCGACCAGTCTGAAAGCCGGGCGTAAACGTGTCTCAGGTCCATTGAAAGTCTCCCAGCCGGGAACGCCGCCGGGCGTGGCGGCGCGCAGGAATGTTTTCTTTTTCTTTTGCTTTCTTATGCCTATCGGGCCGCGCTGTCAAACACGGCACAGAAGGCCGCTATCGGCCCGTGTGCCGCACGGTGCCCATTTCTTTTCTGTTTACAGGGCAGCGCTTTCTGAGATAGAAAAGAAAATACGCGCCGGTTCGAAGCGGGATGCCATGACGGCGGAGGCACAGTTAAATCGGCTCGCGCGCGGGCCGGACCGCCCGGCGGCCGAGCGGGCGCAAGCGCAGGCGCCAACGTCCGGCGCCTGCGCCGGATCGATTTTGTTTGCCGGAGACCGGCGTGCAGTGCTGCTCGGCGCGCTGCGTGCCGCAGACCTACTGGTGATTGCCGCAACGGCCGTGCTTAGCTTCCGATACCGTCACGGCACGTTTGATATGCCGACGCTCTATCTGTGGCAGGTGCTCGCGGTCTGCGTCATGGCCGCGCAAGGGCTGCATGTCGCGGGTGTCTACATCCTGAGCGGGTTTCGCCGGCACTGCACGCGGATTGCCGCCGTTTGGACGGGGTGCATGCTGGCGGTGCTGGCGATCATCTTCTTCGAAAAAGCAGGAAACGATATTTCACGCAGCTGGCTCGTACTCTGGGCGGTGGCGAGCCTCGGGGGGCTGCTCGCTCTCCACGCAGCCTACTGGTTCGGCCTTGCGCGCCCGCATCAGAATAAGCTCGCTTCACATGTTGCGGTGGTCGGCCCTCGCGGCGCCGCCGAGCGTCTGGCGCGGCGCATCACCGAGACGTTCAAGAGGCGACGTCACTGTCTGCGGGGTGTTCGGCCTCCCCGGGAATAACGCAACCACGTCCGGCACGCCAACAATCGACGATCTCACCGAACTCGCGCGCCGCGAGCGGATCGACGAGATCGTCGTAGCCGTGCCCTGCACCGACTCGCAGACGCTGGAGCGGACGCTCAACACGCTCGGAACCCTGCCGGTCGATGTGAAACTGTGCCTCGACATCGCCGGCGAGTTGGCAGAGCACAGCACGCCCATGGTCATGCCGACAGTACTGGTGTTCCGGCGTCCCCTCTCGGGATGGCGGATCGTGACGAAGCGCATGATGGATGTGACGCTCGCCGCGGCGCTGATCGTCGTTCTCCTGCCGCTGCTGCTGGCGATCGCCGTGCTGATCCCACTCGACAGTGCCGGGCCCATAATTTTTCGACAGCAGCGCCTTGGCTTCAATCAGCAGCGCATTACCGTTCATAAGTTCCGCACAATGCGGTGCGATAGCGCCGCGGATCTGGCCGTCCCCCAGGCACAGCGCAACGATCCGCGTGTGACGCGGCTCGGCCGGTTCCTGCGGCGCAGCAGCCTGGACGAGCTGCCGCAACTTTTCGATGTGCTCGTGGGCACCATGTCGCTGGTCGGACCGCGGCCCCACGCGATCGTTCACGATCAAAGGTACGCGGCGCTGATCGATGGTTATCTCGCACGGCACAGGGTGTTGCCGGGCATCACCGGCTGGGCACAGGTCAGTGGGCAGCGCGGCGAGACCGATACGCTCGAGAAGATGAAGCGCAGGATAGAGCACGATCTCTACTACATTGATCACTGGTCGCCGCTTTTCGACCTGCGGATCCTCGCACTCACGATCCGCGCTTTTCGCGATCCCAATGCCTATTGATGCCCGCTACCGGCGGCCGCGCGCCACCGTCGTCTACGCCGGCCATGCGGCGCCGACGAATGCGCTCTTTCTTGTGACCGGCGGGTGCGGCTTCATCGGCTCCCATCTCGCCGATCGGCTGGTCGAACGCGGCCATCGCGTCCGGATCCTCGACGATCTTTCGACCGGACGACGCGCCAATGCGCCGCGAGAAGCCGAAGTGATGATCGGCGACGTTGCGGACGAAACGGCGGTGCGCCGAGCGATGAACGGTGTCAGTGGATGCTTCCATCTCGCCGCCGTGGCCTCCGTCGTCCGCAGCAACGCGGAGCCCATCGCGAGCAATCGCGTCAATCTGGTCGGTACGCTGACGGTGCTCTGCGCCGCGGCCGATGCCAAGATCCCTGTAGTCTATGCTTCCTCCGCCGCCGTCTACGGACCGCAGGAACCACTTATGTTGTCGGAGGAGAGCGAGGCGCGGCCACGCTCGGTTTATGGCGCTGACAAGTTCGCCTGCGAGCTGCATGCGCGTGTTGCGTCCCAGCTCCACGGGCTGTCGGCCGTCGGTCTGAGGCTCTTCAACGTCTATGGGGCGCGACAGGACCCCGCGTCACCCTATTCAGGTGTCGTCTCGATCTTTGTTGCCCGCCTGCTCGGCGGCCTGCCGATCATGATATATGGCGACGGCGGGCAACTGCGCGATTTCGTACACGCCGGCGACGCCGTCGAAGCGTTTATCGCCGCGATGGCGGCGAAGCGGCCGGGCGATACCGTCTGCAATGTCTGCACGGGACGCGGAACCAGCATCAACGACTTGGCGGAAGCGATCGGCGCGAGCATCGGCATTCGCCCCAGTATCATCCACCGCCCGGCGCGCGCGGGCGACGTGCGCCGCTCCGTCGGCGATCCCCGGCGCGCGATAGAGCTCTTCGGCTCGCGCGCTCGAACACCTCTTGAGGAAGGGTTGCGCCATCTGATCCATGACGCCTCCCGTGGCGGTGCCGCGCCTGTGGGGCGAGGCTGATGGGAGCCTGCGACGTTCCTCCTTCTCGTCGCCGCGTGCTGCAGCTTTGCGTTTCGTGCGTGGTCGCCGCGTGCTGGCCTGCTCGGACGCGGCCTGCTTTTCTTCTGCCCGATGCGGGTGATCGTTCGCTCCTCGCCGGAGTTCTGAGCGACATGTTCGCCGACCCGGGCGCCCTCCGCGCCGTGGGCGCGCTCTACCTTCGCCGTCATCCCGAAGAGGCGGTACCCGTGCGCCTGCTGATGCAACAGTCCGCGATGGGCCGGATCGGCGCACAAGATGCGCTCGCACGGATGATCGCGGAGCGGCGTCGGGTCGATCTGGAGCGCGAGGACGTTGTCGTGGTCGCGGGGTGGGTTCTGGCGCGAAGCGAGGCGCGCCTCTGCGCGACCGCATCACTTGACGCGGCGACATGATCGACGACCTACTCCGCATCGGACCAGGGCCGCCTCTCGAAGCGGACTTGTGCATTATCGGCGCGGGCCCCGCGGGAATCACCATCGCGCGCAGCTTTGCGCATAAGCGTCTTCGCGTATGTCTCGTCGAGAGCGGCGGACTCGATTACGAGGATGCGACCCAGCAGCTCTACCGCGGCGAGAATGTCGGCTTGCAACAGGACGGCATGAGCATCGGCCGGCTGCGCTTCTTCGGCGGCACCAGTAATCATTGGGGCGGCCGCTGCACTCGTCTCGACGCAAGCGATTTCGCCGAGCGCGCGTGGATTCCTCACAGCGGCTGGCCGGTCGATCGGGCGGAACTGGATCCCTACTACCTTCGCGCTCGCGATCTCTGTGGCCTTGGGCCCAAGCGCGCCACGGACTCGATTCTCGCTTCGATCGGCGTTGGCCTGCCGGCGCTGCGGCCCGAGTTGCTGCAGGCGAAGCTGTGGCAGTATGCGCCCTATCCGTGGAGCTTCGGCGTCGTCTATCGCGATGAGTTGCGCCAAGCCGACAACGTCCTGGTCTTGCTTCACGCCAACGTGACGCAAATTACCGCGCCTCCCGAATTCGAAAGCCGTCACCGCGGTGACCGTGACTGCGCTCGGCGGCGTTAGTCGCATCATCAAGGCGAAGGAATATATCCTCTGTTGCGGGGCCATCGAGAACGCACGGCTTCTCCTCGCCACATCCGATGGCGGGCCGGCCGCGCTCGGCAACGGACATGACCTTGTGGGCCGCTTCTACATGGATCATCTCCGTGTCCGGACCGGCGCCCTCTTCACGTCGGAACGGCTTCCTCCGATCGAGGATATGTTCGGCTATTTCACGTCGCCCGATGGCACGAAGTATCAGATCGGCTTGGCGCTGAGCCCCAAGGCGCAGCGCGAGCGCGCGCTTCTCAATGGCTGCGCCGTTCTCGAGTACGAGGGCGATCCGGCCGACGGCACGGCCCAGGCGCAGGCGATTTGGCGCGCCCTTCAGCACGGCGGATGGCCGCAAGACATGGGCGAAAAGATGTGGCATGTGCTGCGTGACATGGACGCCGTCGCCATGAATCTGAAGCGACGGCTGGTGAGCGGCCGGCATCCGTTGATGCCGCTCAAATCCGCGGCGATCGTCGCCGATCTGGAGCAGGCGCCGAATCCGGAGAGTCGCGTCACGCTGGCGGAGGCGCGCAACGCCCTTGGCCAGCGCGAGGCGCGCCTGAACTGGCAATTGACGGGGCTCGAACGACGTACTTCCGAGCAGCTCACCAAGTTGATCGGCATCGAGTTGACGCGTCTTGGTCTCGGACGCTGCCGCCTCGAGCCAGGAACCGCCGAACCGTCCTGCAGCCAAGGCTTCGAGCCGTCGGAGGCGTTTCATCAGATGGGCACCACGCGGATGGCGGAAGATCCGCGGTACGGTGTCGTCGATCGGCACTGTCGCGTCCATGGCGTCACGAACCTCTCCGTGGGCGGCAGCTCGGTCTTCCCGACTGGCGGTCATGCAAATCCGACTTTGACGATTGTTGCCCTGGCGCTGCGGCTTGCCGACCATCTCGGCGACGCGCTCGCATAGGCAAGTCGAAAGAAAGGAGGATCGGAGCTTGGAGAGAGTTGTCGGATGGTTCGCGCTAACGACCCTGCTCGTCGGCGTCAGCACGTGCCTCGTGCTGCCGCCGCTCCGCCTGGTCGAGAGCCGAGTTGTTTCGTTCGGCCGCTGGCGACGGGCGGTGCGGTGCCTTGCGGTCGTTCTCGGCGGCGTTGGGCTTTGGTATGCGATTCCGCTCCTCGTCCATCATGTCTATTACGATCTCTGATCTTGTCGCGAGCGCCATGATTGCACGCCGATCTTCCCGCCAAACCGCGATTGGGCGCACCGGCGCGGCATCTGTAGGGTCCGGTCGCGGCGGGCGCCTGTGGCTCGTTGCGCTCGCGTTCCTCGGCGGCTGTGCTGGAGATCCGCTCGTATTCGACGGCAGAAGCCTCGATGGCTGGCACGTCTCGGCGGCGTCACCCCACAGCGCGCGCAGCGGACACCTCAAGGGCGGCGACTGGCGCGTGGTTGACGGCATCATCGTTGGCCGGCAGGACCCCCCCGGCAATGGCGGTCTGCTCGTCAGCGACCGCTCGTTCGGCGACGTTGAGGTGACACTCGAAACCGCCGACGACTGGGACACAGACAGCGGACTTTTCCTGCGCACGACCCCCGATGGGGCCGCCTATCAGGTGATGATCGACCTTTATCCGACCGGCACGGTCGGTGGCATCTGGGGTGAGGATCTGCCGACGAAGCTCGACCGGCGCTCGTTCGTGTTTGGCGACAGTCCGGCAGGCACGCCGTGGCGGCCTGGATGGAACACGCTGCGTGCGCGCATCGTGGGCAACCCGCCCCACATTACCACGTGGCTCAATGGCGAGCTCATCGTTGACTTCCAGGACAGCGAGCGCCGTCTGCCAGATCGCGGTGCGATCGCCTTACAGATGCATGGCGGCGAAGTGCATGGCGCGGGCTCCGTCCGGTTCGGAAACATCCGCGTAACGCCTTTGGATTGAATCCTCATCGCTTTAGCTCGCTTCCCCCAGTTCTTTCCCTCATCTGCTGCTTCGCTTCAGCAATCAATTGTTCCAGCGCTTCTAGCGCACGCTCATCGTGAATCTGCCGAACCATCGCCTTGTAGCGCTCGATCCGCTCTTGGAGCCAAAGCCCTTCATTCGTCATGGGCGCAAACTCATGAGGCCGTAACGTCAGTGAATTTCAGTGTTGCTCGGGATTTGATCTTATAGCCGCGGGTCGGGACGCAACAGGATGGGAAAGCGAGGATTACGGGGAAAACTGGCGCCCTATGGTAAGCAAAAGGATCGGGGCACCTGGCATTCCCGCCCCCTTCTTGCGTAGCCAAATTCGGTTGACCAATCCTTAGGTATGAAGCGCCATCACGATTGGCCGATTGCAAAGGCGTTAGAAAACGGCGTCGTCGGCGCGCCACTCTTTGCGGGAGTGCCTCAGCCGTGCGCCCTGATCCAGGCGATAATCGGCGGCAGGACTTTGTCCTTGATGCGGTGAAAGTCGTGCGGCGAACCCAGGCCACAAGGCTCGCTTCCACGTGCGCCACCACTCGCGACCGCAATCAATTCCTTGGCCGGAGCCGCTGCGAAGCGCGACAGGCTCTTTTCCGTCTCGGCGAACGGACTTGCGGGGCAATCGTCGCTGCGGTTGTGCACGAGGAGAACTGGAACGGCGATCTGCTCGACAGGCACAGCACTCATCCCGCCCAACCACACGCTTGAGATAAGAACAACACCAGCGATGGCGTGCGGTCCCAGGCGCACGGCGGCGTTCGCGGCCGAGATCGTGCCATTGCTGACGCCGACGAGCCAGACCGGCGCCGGCGCTTGCCGCTTGAGGAGGGCGACGACCGCAGCCACGTCCTGGGCGTGTGCGGCCTCAGCGCGAAAGAGGGGGCCGAACCCGGCTGGGTGATCGGACGGCGTGTCCGGCACAGCGATACTCATGCTTGCCGCGATAAACTGCTGTCGCATCCACTTGAGGTCGGATTTGTCCGCGTGTGCGAGGTCGCCGCCGCCGCCAACAAAGAGGATCACGCTTGCGACGGGTGCGGCGGCCGCCTCGTAGAGGATCGGCTGCATGATGCCCGGCCGGCCGATTAGCTCGACCCGCTCTTCGGAAGCGATGGCACGCGCCGGCCCGAGGAGCGTAACGAGCAGCGCGATCGCCACAGCGGTGCCACGGTTCACGGCCTGGCGTCTCGTTTTTCTCTTGCTACGTGAACGGACGCGACCCTCAGGCAGCAATCCCCGCGCCTGTGTCCCGGCGCAATGGGTGCAAAGCATGTCACGGCAACCAATAAGCCTTTTGCTGCTTGAAGATGTTCTTCGGGATGACTCCATATACCATTTTGGTGCCGTCCACCACCTCACCCACACGATAGTTCACAGCCATGCTGGCAAGAGCGTAAGCATCAGCCGAGGAAAGCTCCTTCGTTTCGCCGAGGAAGCGGATCGTCTCTTCGACCGCCATCAACATCGCCTTGGCAAGGCTGGGGTCGAGACCGAAGACATAGTAGGAGTTCCTGTCTTCCGCGCGCGGAACGCGCAGGTGCGCGCCTTCAATTTTGTGAACGATCAGTTGAACCGTCACGCTGTTCGATACGTCGAGCGCGTTGCCGTTGACCTCGCCGTCTCCCTGCACTCCATGCGGGTCTCCGGTGTAGAACAGCGCGCCCTTGTTGAAGACGGGGAGATAGAGCGTCGAGCCCGCCCGCAGGCGCCGGAAATCGAGATTGCCGCCCCAGGGTCCTGGCGGGCGCGTGCTGACGTGGCCGAGCTCCGCTGGCGGCGCGACCGCCATGATCCCCTGGAACGGCGCCAGCGGCAGCGCGACCTCGTCCGAGAAGAGCGCGAGCTTGCGCTCGAGATCGAGGCGCACGATCTTGGCGTCGTGTCCCCCGGCCGCGGGGAGAACGCCGGTGACGGCGCCAGGATTGTTCACACCATAGGCGACACGCGGTTCGACCGCGAGAATGCGCACCTCGAGCACATCGCCGGGCTCGGCGCCCTCGACATAGATGGGCCCGGTCAGAATGTGAATCGCACCGCCGGGGGGCGCGAGACCGCTTCGGGCGATGGCGACGACATCCGGCAGCACGTCTTTCGCCGGGATCCCGGCCGCCCCGAAGAAGGCGACCGGATCGACCCCGAAGAGTCCAGCCGGAGACACGGTATCGATGCGCACGATTGTTCCGGAACGCACGCGCAGCGCCGGCGCGACATCGGCCGCGTAGTGGCCCCATACGATCGTCGCTGGCGTCGAGCGAAGTACGAACGTCCGGCACCGGCGGTTCGGCCCTTGCAAAGCAGGCAGAGAAAGCGAGCGCAGCCCCGAAAAACAGCGCCGCCAACCGCCGCTGCGAATCTGCGCGCATGAAACCCATGTCTCCGCCTCACATGCAATCCGGCGCAGCAAATGGTGAAGCAGGCGGGAGAGATCGGCTTTGATTTAAATCAGCAAAACGCTGTCCCGTGATCCAACTCAAGGCACAGCGAGCGAGGGCGCCGTATAGTGCATCGCATGGCAGATCCGATCCTGGGAACGGGCATGAACGCGGGTCCACCCCGGGCGGGCCTGTCGTCGCGCGCAATCCGCGCCGCAGCGGGCCAGTGGTGGATTACGATGATGGTGCTGGCCCTGGCGCTTGCCTATTTCATCGATCCCAATCCGCGTCTCGATTTCTCGGCCTTCGATACGCGCGATGCGGAAAGCTATCTTGCTCTGAGCCACTCGCTCGTCGCCGGCCATGGTTACACCCGGAGCCTTGATCCGCAGTTTTACGTTCCGCATACGACCTGGCCCCCGGGCCTGCCTATTCTTTTAGCGCCGTTCGTGTTGCTCTCCGGAGTGCCAATCGACCTGCTGCTCATCAAGCTCGGCATGATCGCTTATGGCGCGGCCGGAATCCTGCTCGCTTATGTTTATGCGCGGCGGCTGAGCCGGTCATCGGTCGTGCATTTAAGCGTCCCGCTTCTCCTCGGCCTGAACCCCTATTACTGGCAATTCTCGCGCATGACCGACACCGAGATGCCGTCGGTTCTATGGACGCTCGTCGCGCTTCTCCTTGCCGACATCGGATGGGCAAGCGGACGGATCCGTCACCGCACGGCCTTTGCCTTCGGCCTCGTCGCCGGGTTCGGCATGCTGATAAGGGGGAGCCTTCTCGGCGCGCTTTTTCTGCCGCTGGTTTACCTCCTTGTGCTCCGGACCGAGCCGATCAATCTCCGGCGCATATCGTCGCGGTATTTTGCTTACGCAGTTGGCTTCCTGCTGCCGTTTCTCATCTGGCTCCTGCGCAACAGCTTCATCGACCGCCGAGCACTTGGTCAGGACGGGATCGACCAGCTTGCTATGATCTTTCGCACGATCCCTGTCGATCCGACATCGCTTTTGCGCACGCCGTCCCAAATCCTTTCCGACATGCGTGCAAACATTGCACACTCCGTGATCTATCAAATTCCCAGATCGCTCATTCCCGGTCTGTGGCCGCAGGGGGTCTGGGATCGTTTGGGGGCCCTTTCAGCACCGGTCGCAGTCGCCGCGAGCCTGCCGGTCATCGTGCTTTCCTGCCTATCCAAGCGGAACCTGCCAGTAATCGTCATGTACGGATCGATGGCGGCACTGAACGTCTTCTATGCGGCTGGGGGCATGCCGAGACTATGGGTTCCCGTCACGTGTCTCATCGCGATTTCGTTGCCGTTCGGCGCCGAAAGCATTTCGCGGCTTTACCCGCATCACGCTATCGCGCGGTCGGTCGCCGCTATGACCGCCGTGGGACTGTCAACCAGTCTTGCGTTCTACATCATCGATCATGATCGACACCCTTACCACGACCCGGCATATGCGGCTCTCGCGGACATGTTCGACACCGTTCGCAAGCATAACCGCCTCGACGGAAATGTCCTGACGCCGAATCCGCAGGCATTCGGTCTTTACACGGGGCTCAAGGCCCCAATGCCAGTCCCCGGCATCGGCGTCGATCCGCAATATGCCTATGTCATTCTGCCATCGGTGGAATGGAATGAAGATCGGCTCGCCGGCACCGTAATTGCGCGGAACAGCGTCTGGAGCCTCATCGCGTTCGCCACGCCTCTCCGAATCGCAGAGTTCCGGGAGCGGTACGACTGCACGCATGCCTCGATCCCGGCCATGTCCGTCCTGTCGAATTGCCTGATCTCATAGGCGCTTCTTCCCGCTCGGTTAGCCATGTGCCGAGGCGAGGAACCAGTTCAGCGCGAGATGGCTCTACGCGCCGCTCTTGGGTCGAGCTTAGCCGCCTCTGATTCCGGCTTGGCCGGCTTTGCGGCCGTAGCGAAGGACGGCAACTTTCTGCATCGTCACGAGCCCACTTTCGATCATGTCCTGAACCACCGGCAGGAATTCCGTGATCTTCTCGTCGTCATCGACAATCTCGACGACGACCGGGAGATCCTCCGACAACCGAAGCATGAACTTGAGCTCTCGGCTTGCGGGGCCATAAGCCAGGAGCCCACGCGTAACCGTGGCGCCCGCGATCCCCACCGCACGCGCCTTGAGGACGATTTGATCGTACAAGGGCTTGTCGTCGAACGTATCGTCTTCGCCGATGAAGATGCGAAGAAGAGTGGCGTCGCAGGGCGCGTGCATGACCATTGCTCTCGCTCACCGAAACGAGTTTATGTAGTCAGAAAGATTGACGCGCTCTTCTGTCGGCAGCGCGATCGGCACCATGTCGTGGCTATGCCCCAGCGCATTCGCAACGCTGTTCGCGTCCCACTTCGTCTGCTGCGCCAGCTGGAAAAATGAAGGGGCCATCCCGCTGCCGAACAGGTGGCAAAGATTGCAGGTTCGGTCGGCGATCTCTTTGCCCGGTTCGACCGTCGGGTCCTTCGCCGGACGGCAGTCTGCGCCGCCGTGGTCGCGTGCCCAGGTCTCGCACTCCCGCGTGTAAACATCATAGAGGTGGCGCCGAACCGCGTCGTCGCGGAGACTTCGGTCGGTTCTGAAACCGTAGATGAGGTCGTGAAGCCGTGTTCTCTCCGCGGGGGTCATATCCGCCAAAACATCGCTGTCCCGCGCGAGCCCGTACTCCGACCGGAGATAACCGTAATCGCCGGGCATCAGGTCAGCGGCCACGGCAATGCCCGTCGATGCACCAAGCAGGGCGATCGCAAATCTTGCCGCCCTTCTTGTGCGCAATATCGGCAATATAGACCGCAGGGCGATGGACACGAATGGTGCTCCAGGACGAGTTGAAATTCAGATTGCCCAAAGGGGCGGCTTGATTCGTTGATCTAGGTCAATGCGGTATTCCGTGAAGGCGACGGACAATTTGCGCAACTCGACGGAGTTCGCCGCCCATGTTCCGAAATCCTGTCTCCTTTGCTGCGATGATCTGTATCGTGCTTGCGGGCGCTATTTTGCCGGGGCGCGCTTCGGGCCCCTATGACGGCACATGGATCGTCGATTTCCCAGCAAGCCCCCTGATCGCCGGGACAAGCGAGTCTGTTTGTCCTGCGCTCCGGCTCAGGGCTGATGTCAAAGACGGCCAGATCTCCGGCAGCCTTGCCCGCATCTTTCCTGGCAATGTGGTCGAGAACTATGAAGGCTATGCGGCGTCGCCAGTGACGGGCACGGTGAAGCCCGATGGATCGGTCGAAGCTTATTGGCTTGGCTGGATCGTGAACGGCCAAATCACAGGCGATCGGGCGCAGTTGACCTTGCTATTCGGTCAGTGCGGTCCGCGGCAGATGACCGCAATCCGCGTCGCAAGGAAATAGATTTGTTGCGGGGCAACGAAGATCGTTTCAATTATCTCGCTGGCCTCTTCCGCCCGCGCTTTTTCGCTGGCCGTGCCTTTGTTCGGACGCCAGTCTTGGCACGCAGCGCTGCTTTCTTGCGACGTCCTATCTTTGCGGCCGGCCGGGCGCGCTTCCTCTGCGACGGCGCGTGCTTGACGTGGATGCGCTCAACGCTGCGCGTCGGAGCATGTTCCTGCGCCCATGCAAGAGCTGCATCGAAGCCAACGGGTTCCGCAAACACGATCTCGTGGTTGATGAGCCCGGTCGCTTCATCCTGCCAGAAATATGTCACGGTGCTGACGGGCTGGTCGTCCATGTACCAGGTGTGAACGACCAAGCATGGGACCGCAGGGGTAAAGATTTCAAGGTCGCCCACTTCGACCGTTGTCCACGGCACCAGAGTCGCCATGAGAAGTTCCTCCCGCTTGCGTCGCGCTCACGTTTTCATACGCGAGCGCATTCCGTGGCAATTACGCGGATCAAGCTTCCTTCGACGCTGACCTGGCCGGTTCTCCGGCTCGCGAAGAAGAGACGCCCTCGCTCGCGATGCTCACCGCGAGACGAGACAGCTTGCCCGCCTCGTCAAAATAATCGGCCGCCGCCTTCTCCGCGTAATGACGTTGGCATTCGAAGATTTCGTTTGGATCTCTGCAATTGGCGAGCTTGGCCCAAGCACTCATATCTTCCTGCATCCGCGCCTGGACAAAGTGGGTCACCTCACCGGTCAAAGCGGAGACCCCGTGCGCCCAGCGCTCGAACGCATTCTGGGTGAGACCGAAAACAGCGCGCGGGTCCCAGCCGTAGGCCGGGTCCGACCCAGCGGCGTCTGCTGTCGATTTCTTTCTTTCGGGCATCGCAGAAGCTCCTCGCTACAACGATTCATCTTAGTTAATAATCGGAAGCGGCGGCCTTGATCTAGATGTGAACTCTCAATAGGTTGTCCACTCGGTCCCGACCGAGGAAACTGATGTTGCTAACGCATCTTTTTCCTGGGGGGGGGCCGAATGGACGTTCACAAGAATGCCCGGCTGACACCGGCAGGTCGAGGGGTCATGGTAGGGCGCGTTGTCGAGGGCGAGGCGCCGCGGCTCGTCGCGGAAGCGATGGGCGTGTGTGAGAAGACGGTGCGGAGGTGGGTGCGCCGTTTCCACGCCGAAGGTGCAGCGGGCCTGCGCGATCGCTCCTCACGGCCGCATCGCGTGCGTCGCCCAACGCCCGCGGTCGTCGTGGTTGGGATCGAGGCGCTGCGCCGCGAACGCTGGACTGGTGCGCAGATCGCGACGGAATGCGGCGTGTCGGAAGCGACCGTGTCCCGGGTGCTTCGCCGCCTGGGCCTCAACCGGCTGAAGGCCTTGGAGCCTGCCGAGCCTGTCCGGCGATACGAGCGCGACCGGCCCGGCGAGCTCATCCATATCGACATCAAGAAGCTCGGGCGTTTCAACCAGGTCGGCCATCGCATCACCGGCGATCGGACCGGTCAGAGCAGCCATCGCGGCGTCGGCTGGGAGTTCGTCCACGTCTGCATCGACGACGCATCGCGGGTCGCCTTTGCCCGGGTTATGTCCGATGAGCGCAAGGGCAGCGCCGTGGCCTTCTTGGACGCCGCTGTCGCCTACTATGCCGAACTCGGCGTTACGGTCGATCGCGTCATGACCGACAACGGGTCCTGCTATAGATCCTTCGCTTTCCGCGACGCCTGCCGAAGGCTCGGCCTCAAGCACATTCGCACCAGGGCCTATACGCCGCAGACTAATGGAAAGGCCGAGCGCTTCATCCAAACAGCGCTCAGGGAGTGGGCTTACGCCCGTGCCTACACCCACTCAGACCAGCGAACCGTCGAGCTGCCGCGATGGCTGCATCGCTATAACTGGCATCGACCACATGGTAGCTTGGCAGCAAAACCACCCATCAGCCGCCTCGGTCTATCCGGGGACAACCTGTTGAGGCTCCACATCTAGATCATACCGGCCGAACCATCGCATCGGCTTCCCAACCTCATTGGAGAACGAGGACGCGTTCCTTCGACGGACATTATTTCTCCGTCAATCCAGGCGGACCGTTCCGCGGGTCAACTAGTTTCCAGCCGTCGTTCGCCAGTTTGCACCAATCGACCGTCACCCGCGTCACGTTCGTGTGGTGCTGAGTCCAAGTCGTATAGTCGAAGGTGCGGCACGGCACGCCCTTCAAATTATAGAACTCGACGCAGCTTGACGGCGCCGCTGTTCCCCGTCTGCGGGTTAGACCACTCCTTGTTCATGCCCGTCGCCGCGCCTTCCTCGAAGAGTGGTGTGGAGTTCTTGCGAATGATCGGCACGTCCTCCGGCTCAACGGTGAAGATGTGGCCGAAGATCAGCGGCGGCGGATACTCGGCCCTCGCCGCGCCAAGCGCCGAAAGCACCGCCAGTGCCGTTGCTAGTGCGAGCTTGCCACCTCGCCCCATGTTTGCTCCTCCCATCAACCGCGCTAGAGATCGCCCATTCAGAGCTGCCCGACATTGATCTGGATCACTCGGCGCGGCGCCGCTTTATGCATCCGAAGGGCGTCCCTGTTGCTACATCGAGTACTCGGGCTGCTCGGCGCGCTCCTTCTTCTCTTCTGGGATCTCGGTCATGGTTGCTTCGGTGAGAAGCAGCACACTCGCCACGGAAACGGCGTTTTCAAGCGCAACGCGAAGCACCTTGGTCGGGTCCACAATGCCGGCCTCTACGAGATCGACGTATTCCTTGCGCGCCGCATCGAAGCCCAGATTGCCTTCGCTGCTGAGCATGCGGGCCACAACCACCCCGGCGTTGACAGCCGAATTCTCCGCTATCTGGCGAGTGGGCGCTTCGAGCGCGCGCTTGAGGACCTGGACGCCCGTTCTCTCATCGCCGTCGCATTTCGTTTCTTCTTGTGCAACCGCCGCGATGCAGCGCAGAAGCGCAAGGCCACCGCCGGCCACGATACCCTCGGCGACCGCCGCCTTGGTCGCGCTGATCGCATCGTCGAGCGCCTCCTTCTTCGCTTTCATTTCGGCCTCGGACGGGGCGCCGACCCGGACGACGGCGACACCGCCCGAAAGCTTCGCGAGCCGTTCCTGCAGTTTCTCACGGTCATAGTCACTCGTGGACTTCTCGATCTCGCGGCGGATTTGTTGGATTCGTCCTTCGATGTCGGCCCTGGCGCCCTGTCCTCCAATGATGGTGGTGTTGTCCTTGTTGACCACGACGCGCTTGGCGCGGCCGAGCTGCTCGACGCCAACATGCTCGAGCTTGAGGCCAACCTCCTCGGAAATCACCATGCCGCCCGTCAGGACGGCCATGTCCTCGAGCATCGCCTTTCTTCGGTCGCCGAATCCCGGTGCCTTCACGGCGCAGCTCTTGAGGGCGCTTCGAATCTGATTGACGATGAGGGTTGCAAGCGCCTCGCCTTCAACCTCCTCCGCGACGACGAGCAGCGGCCTGCCTGACTTTGCTACCTGCTCAAGCAGAGGAATGAGGTCCTGCAGGACACCGATCTTCCGGTCGGACAGCAGCACGAACGGATCTTCGAGGATTGCCTCCATCTTCTCCGGGTTGGTGACGAAATAAGGCGACAGGAACCCGCGATCGAATTGCATCCCCTCGACGACTGTCAGGGTCGTCTCCGTCGTCTTCGATTCCTCGACGGTAATGACGCCCTCAGCCCCCACCTTTTCCATCGCGTCGGCGACGAGATCCCCGATCGTGGAATTGTTGTGCGCAGAGATCGTCGCCACCTGCGCCTTCTCCTTGCGAGTCGCCACAGGTCGCGACAGAGTTTTCAGCGCGTCGATCGCGACTTTTGTCGCACGATCCAGGCCGCGCTTGAGATCGATAGCGCTGGCACCCGCAACGACATTGCGAATGCCGTCGGCGAAGATCGCATGTGCAAGGATGGTCGCCGTGCTCGTGCCATCGCCCACGACATCGCCCGTCCTCTCCGCCGCTTGACGAAGCATCTGTGCGCCGAGATTTTCTTCCGGATCCTTGATCTCGAATTCCTTGGCGATGGTCACGCCATCGTTGCAGACGATCGGCGCTCCCCACTTCTTCTGGATAAGGACGGCTTTCGACCGCGGGCCCAAGGTCACCCGTATGGCTTCGGTAAGCTGCGTCGCGCCACGCAGGATCTTCTCGCGTGCCGCTGAGCGGAAGAGGACCTGCTTGTAGGGCATTGCATGGCTCCTTTGCCGACACTGGCTTGCAAACGGATCATTCGCCAATGGGGCCCCCCATTCATTGCGCTAGATCAATCCGTGTCCTCCCTTTGCGTTTGCACCAAATCAACACCATACGCTAGGCAGGGGCGAACCGTGAGCGGGAGCCCGCCATGAGCCATAACTTCACGATCGAAGAAACCGATGTTTTTGTCCTCGTCGATGTTCAGAATGATTTCTGCAAAGGTGGCGCGCTCGCCGTGCCGAATGGCGGTGAGATCGTGCCGATCGCCAACCAGCTCGGTGGCGTATTTCAGAATCTCGTGCTGACCCAGGATTGGCATCCGCAGGGTCACCAGTCCTTCGCCTCGTCCCATCCCGGCAAGCAGCCCTACGACCTCGTGGAGTTCCCGTACGGACCGCAGATCCTGTGGCCGGACCACTGCATCCAGGGCGCTTACGGGGCCGAGTTTCACCGCGAGCTACGGCTTCCTGGAGCGGCGCTTATAATCCGCAAAGGATTCCACCGCGACATCGATTCCTATTCGGCCTTCTTCGAAAACGACCGTACGACACCCACGGGCCTCGCCGGCTATTTGCGCGAGCGCGGCTTGCGGCGCGTCTTTCTCGCCGGCCTCGCTTTCGACTTCTGCGTCGGCTACTCCGCTCTTGACGCGGTGCGGCAAGGTTTTGTGGCATTCGTCATCGAGGATGCTTGCCGCGGCATCGACATCGGTGGCTCTATGGCGACGATGCGCGCCAGTTTCCAGGCACATGGCGTCACATCAATCTCCTCGGCCAAGATCACCCCGTGACCTAACGTCGTCGATGCTCCCCGATGGGGATGACGGTGCTGGCCTGCGGCCCCTTGTCCCCCTCGCCTTCATGCAGTGCGTAACGGACCTCATCACCGATGGAGAGGTGGTCGAATTTGCCGTCGATGACGGCATTTCGGTGCATGTAGATCTCCTGTCCGTCGCTCGTCTGGATAAACCCGTAATCGGGCAAGAGCTGCGAGATGCGCCCTTGCGGCTGTGGCTCATGCGTCTTGGTGTCGATCCGCACGCGGCGCACGTAGTCTTCGAGCTGCCGCCGCGCCGCATCGAAAGCGTCACGAACCGCAACGAGAACGTCCTCGTGTGCGTGGTGCTGCGGCGGGTCGCGGTTGACCACGATCTCTTGTCCGGGGACGGTGAGCACAATGCGAAGATGGTACATGTTTCCCTGTCGGTGTCGCTGCCCACTCGATTCCACCGCGACATGGCAACTCACGATGTTCGGAAAGAATTTCTCGAGCGCGTCTGTCCGTTCGCGGATTCGTGCTTCGACCGCTGGCGCTACGGTCATGTCTTGAAACGTGATTCGAAGTGGCACCTGCATGGCGCGTCTCCTGGCTGACCCGTAAAGCTGACACCCTCAGAGGTAGCTGCGCCTTGATCCAGGTCACGTCCCAATGAGACACCCCTCATTGACCTGCATCAACATTCTCCCAGCCGACCGCTGCTATTGGTCGGGCCATGCAAAAGAGTCCGGCCGGGCGGGCGCACAACCCGGAGATCGCGCAATCCCTTGATGACGTTGCCGATCTTCTGGAACTCGAGGAAGCCAATCCGTTCCGGGTGCGGGCTTATCGGAACGCCGCGCGCGTCGTGCGCGGCCTTGGGAAAGAAGTATCGGAGGTCTTGGTCGTGGGGGAGGAAGCCCCCAAGCTGCCCGGCATTGGCACGGATCTCGCGGACAAAATCCGAACGCTGGCCTCAACAGGTCACCTGCCGCTGCTCGACCAGCTCAGGAAAAAGACGCCCGGCATTGCCCTAGAGTTGCTGAGGCTGCCCGGCCTCGGGCCGAAACGGGTGAGGACGCTCTGCGAGGAGCTCGAAGTCCGTACGCTCGAGCAGCTTCACCGCGCTGTGCTCGACGGCCGCGTGCGCGAGCTGCCGGGATTTGGCGCCGGCATCGAAGGGAAGCTTCGCGAGGCGCTGGAGAAACACGCCAAGGCACCGCCGGCACGCCTGAAGCTTGCGCTGGCCGAAAGCTATGTCGAACCGCTCCTCGCCCATCTCCGCGAGGCGCCGGGGGTCGAGAAAGTCGTGGTGGCCGGAAGTTATAGGCGCTGCCAGGAGACGATCGGAGACATCGACGTCTTGGCCACGGCGAAAAGGGGCGGCCCCGTCGTCGCTCGGTTCACCGCCTTTGATGAAGTTGCGAAAGTTGCGGCTTCAGGAACGACGCGCGCCACAGTCGTTTTACGCTCGGGCCTGCAGGTCGATCTCCGCGTGGTTCCGGTCGAGAGCTACGGCTCGGCGCTCCACTACTTCACCGGCAGCAAGGCACACAATATCGCGATTCGCAAATTGGGCCTGCAGCGCGGACTCAAGATCAACGAGTACGGAATCTTCCGCGGTGCCAGGCGGATCGGCGGCAAGACCGAAGAGGAGGTCTTCCGCGCCGTCGGATTGCCGTTCATCCCACCGGAGCTGCGCGAAGAGCATGGCGAGATCGAGGCTGCGGCGGCAGGAAAGCTGCCGCATCTGGTCGAGCTCGCGGACCTCCATGGCGATCTTCACGTCCACAGCGAGGCAACGGACGGTCACAATACGCTCGAGGAACTGGCCAAGGCAGCCAAGGATCATGGGTACGAGTATCTCGCGGTCACCGATCATTCGCGCCGCATCGCGATGGCGCACGGTCTTGATCCCCGCAGGTTGCGTCAGGAGATGCACCGGATCGACCGCATCAACGCCGCGAACCACGGGATTACCCTGCTCAAGGGCATCGAGGTCGACATCCTCGAGGACGGAAAGCTCGATCTGCCGGACGATGTCTTGGGCGAGCTTGATCTCGTGGTCGCGGCCGTCCACAGCAAGTTCAATCTGTCGCGCCAGAAACAGACCGAGCGCATCCTGCGCGCAATGGAGCGGCCGAATTTCACGATCTTGGCCCATCCGACGGGACGCCTCATCGGCGAACGCGAGCCCTACGATGTCGACATGTCCAAGATCATCGCTGGCGCCAAAGACCGCGGCTGCTTCATCGAGCTGAACGCCCATCCCGACCGGCTCGACCTCACCGACGTGCATTGCCGGATGGCAAAGGAAGCTGGCGTGCTCGTGAGCATCGCGACGGACTCGCACCGCGTGGAGGAGTTTTCCAACCTGCGCTTCGGCGTTGGACAGGGTCGGCGCGGTTGGCTCGAGAAGGATGATGTCCTCAATAGCCGGTCACTCACCAAGCTGCGGCCCCTGCTGGCCCGGACGATGCGGCGATGAGCCCCGAGCCGGCATCCCAACTCCTCTCGGATCCCTGGGCGATCCGGAGACAGTTTCCGCTGCTCGCCGGTGCCGAGCTTCACTATCTCGACAGCGCTGCCACCGCGCAAATGCCCGAATCCGTCATCGATGCGCTGCATCGGTTCGGCACGACCCTCCGTGCGAACGTGTATGGCGGGGTCTACAAGCTCGCGCGGGAAGCTCTGGCCGAATACGAAGCCGCACGGACCGATGTCGCGCGGTTCCTCGGTGCTGCATCGTCCCGGGAGGTGGTCTTCACCTACGGCACGACCTCGGCGCTGAATCTCCTCGCCCAGTCTCTTGGCGAGCGGCTGCAAGAGGGAGACGAGATCGTTCTTTCCATCCTCGAGCACCACAGCAATACTTTGCCCTGGCGCGCGCTCGCAAAGCGGCGCGGGGTCAGGCTCCGCGTACTACCTATCACGTCGGAGGGCAGGATCGATCTCACGCGCCTTCCCGACCTCGTCACCGCGAAGTGCCGGCTGATCGCGGTAACGCACTGCTCGAACGTGACGGGCGCCATCACAGATGTCGCCCCGATCGTCGCCGCAGCCCGCTCCGTCGGTGCCCTGGTCGCACTCGATGGGGCGCAACGGGCTCCCCATGGCCCGCTCGACGTCGAGAAGCTCGACATCGATTTCTATGCGTTTTCCGGCCACAAGACGTTCGGTCCCACGGGCATTGGGGTGCTGTGGGGCCGGAGCGAGCTTCTGGCTGAGATGCCGCCCTTCATGGTCGGCGGCCAGATGATCCGGCGGGTGACGCCGGATACGGCCGAGTTCGCCGAAGCGCCGCGGCGGTTCGAGGCCGGCACGCCGCCGATCGGGGCGGCGGTCGGGCTCGGCGCAGCCATTCGATGGATGGAGCGGCTCGATTGGCCTGCCGTTTCGCAGCGCGAAAGGGTTCTCACCGCGCGCTTGCTGCACACGATGGCGGGCCTGAAGCGCGTTCGGGTGATCGGACCCGAAACGACCGAAGAACGGCGCGGCGTCGTTTCCTTTACTGTCTCGGGGCTGAGCTCGGAGGAGGTTTGCCGGCGACTCGACGGACACAAGCTGGCGTTGCGGCATGGCCATCATTGCGCACAGCCGCTGATGATAACGCTCGGCATCGAGGGCACCGCTCGCGCGAGCCTCGCGCCCTACACCACGGATGAAGATATCGACCAGCTCATCGCCGCTCTTGGGGAGATCGCCCGGTGAGCGCGTTCACGAAATGGAGGACTCCTTGGCACAGGATCCGCTCGCTCTCTTTTCGCTGACGGGCACCATTGGCTACGCTGGGCACGTCGCCCGTCGGCTCGAAATCCCGCTTTCGCCGGTCGAAGAGCGCCCTTTTGAGGACGGCGAGCACAAGATCAGGCCGCTCGGCCCGGTAGATGGGAGCGACTGCTTCGTCCTGCATGCGCTCCACGGGGACGAGACGCAAAGCGTCAATGACAAGCTCTGCCGGCTGTTATTTCTCGTTGCCACGCTGAAAGATCACGGTGCCGATCGAGTTACGATCGTGCTTCCCTACCTCTGCTACGCGCGAAAGGATCGCCGCACCCAGCCCTACGACCCTGTGACGTCTCGTTATGTCGCCGCCCTGTTCGACGCGGTCGGAACTGATCGCGTGCTGGCGCTCGAGGTGCACAATGAAGCCGCCTTCGAAAACGGGTTCCGGTGTCCCACCAAGCATCTATCCGCGGCCGACCTGTTCGCCGAGCATTTCGCTCGCATGGCAAAAGGCTGGGCGATCGCTGTGGTCTCGCCCGATGCCGGCGGCGTGAAGCGCGCGGAGAGCTTCCGCCGAGCACTGCAGCAACGCACGGGCGCCCAGGTTGACAGCGGCTTCATAGAGAAATACCGCAGCGGCGGCGTCGTTTCCGGCGGAACGCTGGTTGGCTCTGTGACAGACAAGACTGTCATTCTCCTCGACGATCTCATCAGCACGGGAACGACCCTCCTGCGGGCCGCCCGAGCCTGCCGCGAGGCGGGCGCCGCGCACGTCTATGGCGCGGCGACTCATGCCGTCTTCCCAAGAAGCGGCACGGATTTTTTCACTCGTGGCGAATTCGATGGTCTGGTCGTTACGGACTCCATCCCGCTGCCTGCGACGATGACAGGGGATGCGATAAAGGCACTGACCGTCCTCGACACGTCCGGCCTCATGGCCGAGGCAATCGCCCATTCGCATCGGGGCCGGTGACATGATGTTCCATGACCGAAGCGACGCAGGGCACCAGCTGGCGGCTGAGCTCGTGCGCTTTAAGGACGCGCATCCGGTGGTGCTGGCGCTCCCCCGCGGCGGCGTGCCGGTGGCGTTCGAAATCGCCGAAATGCTCGAGGCGCCGCTCGACGTGCTTCTCGTGCGGAAGCTCGGCGCGCCTGGTTTCGGAGAACTCGCGATCGGGGCTATCGCCGAAGGCACGCCTGTGGAAAAGGTCATCGAATCCGACACCGTTGCGCAGCTCGATGTCCCGCAAGACTATCTCGACGACGAGATAGACCGCCAAATGCACGAGATCGAGCGCCGCCAGAGGGTCTACCGTGGCAACCGATCGCCTGTCGACGTTACCCGGCGCAGTGCGATCGTGGTTGACGATGGCATTGCGACCGGCGCCACTATGCGAGCGGCATTGCGCGCCGTGCGCCGGCGAGCCCCGGCGCGCCTGGTCATGGCGGTGCCCGTCGCACCTGCGAGCACGATCGAGACATTGCGGGCCGAAGCCGACGAGCTGGTTTGTCTCGCCACGCCTGAACCGTTCGCCGCCATCAGCCTCTTCTACGCAGAGTTTCATCAGCTTCGCGACGAGGAGGTGACGGATCTTCTCGATCGCGCCGCAAAGCGCTGGCATCAACAAGGCGACGTAAGGCGGCCGTAGCGGCCGCCGTGCCGTGGGCCTGGTCAAGGATATGCCACCCTGGCGGCGCATTGTGCCCTTCACCCAGCCAAATCCCCACGAAGGGAGCCCGCTGCGCCGCCACCAGCTCGGCAACCTCCTGCTGCTGATCGATCGCATCGAATGACCGGGCGAAAACGGCCGTATATCCGGCCGCCACGATCTCGGCCGTTTGATCGCTGAGCGCTGCGGCGGTCATGTCGCTGGTCTGCACGATACGGGCGCCCGGCTCCGGTCGAAAGGACGGCGCAAGCGCAGTCGCCATGGCGCTCCGGTCTGCTTCCGTGCCGCCACCGATTGCGACGAGACGCGGCGATCCTGGATCGAGCAGAGAGAACGCGAGCGCCATGAGGTTTTGCGCGGCGGCGGCCAAGCGTCGGCCCTGTTCGGGCTCTGTCTTGCGCAGCGAGGATCCCGCGAGAGCATAGGCGCGTGTTCCGGCACGGACCGAAATCATCAAGGGAAGGGCGCGCAGTCCTTCGTCGTTCGCGGTCGCGTCGAGATAATGATTGAACACGCCGCTCGCCTGAGCGTGCAACCCTACCTGGCATAGGTCCATGAGCAAAAACGCGAGATCGTAGAGCACATCGATGCAGGAGAGTTCATCCGCGAACTCTATGGCATCGAACAGCGTCGGCCGGCCTTGGTAGAGGCAGATGTTCGCGAGACGCAGGTCGCCATGACAGACGCGCACATGGCCGCTCGCGCGGCGGCGGTCCAGCAAAGAGCCAAGACGGTCGAGAGCTCCGAGGGATTTGGCATAGAGGCTTTCGACGGCCTCTTCCCTCAGTACGGATGCGACCGTCAATTGATCGCGGCGGTTGTGATCGATCGCCTGCCTTAATCCCAGCGCGCCGCCGTGAGCCTGGGTCGTCTCTGCACCGGCGTGAAAGCGAACGATCTCCTCAGCCAGAGCGCGGGCCAGATCGGGCGTCAGGCGGTTCTCCTCGGCCAGATGGTCGAAGAGATCGGACTGGTCGAACCGTCGCATCGCGACGACCCAATCGACCACAGAATCGATGCCTTCGAAGGTGAGCTTGCCTCCGCTGTCGCGGCGGATCGCGCGCACGCCGAGATAAAGGTCGGGAGCCGTCCGCCGATTGAGCTCGACCTCTCTGCGACACGCAGCTTCCCGCCGTTCAACGGAGGTGTAGTCGAGCGCTGAGAAGGCGATAGGCCGCTTCAGCTTGTAGGCATTTTCCCCGACCAGGAACACAATCGAGCAGTGCGTCTCGATGCGCTCGACCGCGTGTCCTGGAAGCCCATAGCTTTCCCCTCTCGAGAGGAAATCGATGGTTTCGCTCTCGCTCAAGGCTGAGTCCGCTTGCTCGTTCGCCTGTCGCATTCGGCGGCAAGGCGAACGAGGGAATCGGCGATCTGTACCGGATAGATCGCAGCCGCATCGAGGCGTCGCAGGCCTTCCGGAAGCTGATCGAGGTTCTGCGCGGCGCGCGCGCGGATAGCGGCCAGAGGCGGCACGGGGCCTATGCGGCGGCCTTTCTCCATGACTAGCTCAATGAGCGGCTCACCCGCCTGATCATCGTCTTCGAGCGATACCGTATCGCCCGCCATGCGTCCATCGGCGCCATGCCGCCGCCACACCTGCTTCCGGCCCGGCCAGGTCGCCTTGCCGGCCGAGCGCTTGCGGCGCGGCACGCCCACATATTCCTGGATCTTGTACGCGCAATCGAGGGCGGGCACGTCGGAGGACGTAGTCAGGCTTGTCCCGATCCCGAACCCGTCGATCGGCGCTCCCGCTCGGGCGATCGCGAGGAGAGCATCTTCGTCGAGTCCGCCACTGGCGAAGATCGTGACATCCCGCAATCCCCCCTCATCGAGGATGCGCCGGACGCTCTTCGAGAGCGCGATGAGATCGCCGCTGTCGAGCCTCACAGCTCGAACAGCGATTCCGTCCTGCATCAGCCGGGGTGCCAGCGCCACGACCTTTCGGGCCGCCTCTTCGGTGTCGTAGGTATCGATGAGCAGCGTCAGGCTTTTGGGACGCGACCGCGCGAAGTTCTCGAAGGCCGCCGCCTCGTCGTCGTGGGCCTGAATGAAGGAATGCGCCATTGTCCCGTAAACTGGGATACCATAGAGCTTTTCGGCAACAAGTGTCGCCGTGCCTGCGAAACCAGCAATATAGCTCGCCCGCGCCGCCATTATGCCCGCCTCGGCCCCATGTGCGCGACGCAGCCCGAAATCCACCAGAAGCTTGCCCGGCGCCGCAAGAACCATGCGCGCGGCCTTGGCCGCGATCAGCGATTGATAATGCAGAATATTGATGAGGCGCGTTTCGACGAGCTGCGCCTCCGGCAGCGGCGCGGTGACCCGCAGGATCGGCTCGTCGGCGAAGAAAGCCGTGCCCTCCGGCATCGCATGGACGTCGCCCGTAAAGCGAAAGGCGGCGAGGTAATCGAGAAGCGCCTTACCGAACCGGCCGCTGCGCGAGAGCCACGTGATCTCATCCGGCGAGAAGCGCAGGCTCTCGAGGAATGAGAGAGCATCCTCGAGGCCCGCGGCAAGCAGAAACCGACGCCTTAGCGGAAGCTTGCGGAAGAAAAATTCGAAAACCGCAGTACCGGTCTCGCCATGGTCCAGATACGCCTGGAGCATATTGAGCTGGTAGAGGTCCGTCAAAAGCGGGCTGGAAGACGGTTCCATCGGACAGAGAATCCGCTAAAGGCATCAGTGGCTCATTGAGACAGATCAAGCGCCTGCGACGGTATTTGTCATCAGCGATTGGCCAGACCCGCGTCCGCGTTCCACCAGCCGCCGCCCAAGGCCACGAACAGCGCGACCGTGTCCTGGTAGCGCTCCGCCCGTGCCTCGAGGTCGCTGATCTTGGCTTGGTAGAACTGCCCATCGGCGATCAGCACGTTGGTGTAGTCGGCGAGTCCGGCTTGATAATTCGACTGGACGAGATGAAGCGCTTCGGTTGCAGCATCGACCGCGCGGTTCTGCGCTTCGAGCGATGCGGCGTCATGTTCGAGCGCGCGCAAGGTGTCCGCCACTTGCGCGAACGCGCTCAGCACCGTCTGCCGATAAGTCGCACCGGCCTGCTGGAAGCCGGCGATCGCCGCCTTACGGCGGAACCACAGCGTGCCGCCCTCGAAGAGCGGCGCGGTGACGTTGGCGCCGAAATTCCAGAAGCTGGCGTTCTTCGCGAAAAGATTATTCGTCAACGTGTTGTTGACCCCATACCCGGCATCGAGCGACAGGCTCGGCAGCAGCGCGGCCGTGGCGACGCCGATACCGGCGCTGGCTTGGTGCAGATTCGCCTCGGCGACGAGGATGTCGGGGCGTTGCCGCACGAGGGACGACGGCAGGCTCACCGGCAACGTGCCGGGAAGCGTAAGCTCCTCAAAGCGCATTTCAGGCGCCTGCCACTCCGCGGGCGTCCGGCCGACGAGCGTGGCGAGGAGATCGTCCGACTGCGTGATCTTCTGTTCGAGCGGCGGGATCGTCGCCTCGGACGAGTCGAGCTGGCTTTCGATGCTGAGCACGCTCGAATAGGGCGCCGTTCCGGCGTTCGCCTTGATTTGCGCGAGGTTCACCTGCTCGCGCTCGATCGTGACGATCTCTCGCGTCGCGTCGAGTTCGGCCTGGTATGCCGCCTTGGCGATCATCGTGTTGATGACATTGGCGGTGATCGTGAGATCGGCGGCAAGGAGCGCGTCATGCTGCGCGTCGGAGGCGGCGCCCAGCCCCTCGACCGTGCGCCGCTCGCCGCCGAACACGTCGAGCGCATAGGAGACGCTGGCCGACAGCGTGAAGAGGTTGAACATGACGGGCGGCGTCTCCTGGCCCACTTTCAGCGACGAATATCTCTGGCGCGTGGCCGCGGCATTGGCCGCGACCGAAGGGAAGAAGATCCCGTATCCGGCGCGCAGGTCGTATTGGCTTTGACGGAGGCTTGCCTCGGCCGCCGCTATGGTCGGATTGGCGGCAATCGCCTCGGCAACGACGTCATTGACCTTCTGCGAGGCGAAGAGCTGCCACCATCGGGCGCCGAGCTCTGCGCCCGGCGCGAAGTGCTGTGCCGTCCCTTCGACCGCAATTGTCGCTTTCGGATCGGTACCGCTCGTGTAATGGTCAACCGGCGGCGCCGCCGGCGGCATGAAGTCGGGCCCGACGGCGCAACCGGCGAGCGCCGGAAGCAGGGCTGCGGCAACCATCGCGTGGCACCGCAGCGCAGCCGCCATGCAACGGTTATTTTTCGCCGACATACACATCCACCAGCTCGCCGGGATAGAGATTGACGTTTTTCGGCTTCTCGAACCGAAAGATGACCGGCAGGACCCTGACATCGACCCGCTCCTGCTTCTCGTCCGACAGTTCGATCTTGGGCGAGACATAAGGCTGGGTCCGGTCGTAGGTCAGCGGAATGCTGATGTCCGTTCCCTGAATGAACATGCGCGCCTCCATCTTGTCGATGGCCGGGAGGCGGCCCACCAGGACTTCGTCGATATAGGCCCGCACCTCGAGATATTTCTGCGCGCTGCCCATAACGATCACGGGATCGAATCCTTGGGTGTAGCTGTCATAGGCGCCTTGGGGCGAAATATAACTGCCGGACGCGGCGTGCACCGACAGCACGACGCCGTCAATAGGCGCGCGAAGCGTGTATTTTGCGAGTAGCGCATTGCCGGCCGCATAAGCTCCGGAGAGCGCGAGGTAGGTCCGTTCCTGGTTCTGGATGTCATAGATCCAGGCGCCCGCCTTCGTCAGGTCGAATTGTTTCTGCACGACGTCGAGATTGGTGGCGGCGAGCTTTTCGGCGTTGCGCGCATTATCGAGGTCGTTCTTGCTGACCGACTGCGGGTCGAGCCGGTAGGACTGCTCTTCCTTGTCGAGCACATCCTGCGCGTTCTTGAGGGCCGCCTTGGCGCTCGCGACCTGGGCAACCGACACCGCCAGCGTTTCCGGCCGCGGCTCGGCCTTCAGTTCTTCCAGCACGGCAAGCGCCGCCTCGGCCTGCGACTGCTCCTGCTGGACCGTTGCGCGCTGCACGGAATCGTCGATCGCGAGGAGCGGTGCGCCTTGCTTCACCGTGTCGCCTTCGCCGACCAGGATTTTCGTGATTGGTCCGGAGACTTCGGGATAGATGTTGATGTTCTCGCCGTGCGACTGATAGCTCTCGACCATGCCATTGGCGTAGATGCCCTTGGCAAAGGGATTCGCCGCGGGCGCGAAGGCCGGCGGCAAAGGCGGCCTCTCCTGTGCGAAGAGAATGGCGCTCCAGATGCCGGCAATGATGCCGGCCGCGGACAGCGCGTAGAGCGGCGCGTGCTTCAAGCGTTGGTCCTTTCCCCCATGTTTGCTAGCTGGCCGCCCTCGATCCCCACGAGCCGCCCGTCCTCCATCGATGCGATCCGGTCTGCCAGATCGAGGATGCGCGGATCGTGCGTCACGACGACGATGGAGCGCGCGGCGTTGAGGACGTTGGTGCGGATGAAGCTCACGATCGAGTGGCCTGTCTCGCCGTCGAGCGAGGCCGTCGGCTCGTCGAACACCAGGATTTCCGGCCGTGCGACAAGCGCACGGGCGATCGCGACGCGTTGCTGCTCGCCTCCGCTCAATTTCATCGGCATGAGGTGTGCGCGGTTGCCAAGCCCGACGATCTCGAGGTTCTTGAGCGCCTCGGCCATCGCTTCGTTCCAATCGTGCCGCTGCAGGATGAGCGGGATCGCGACGTTTTCCGCCGTGGTTAGGCGCGGGAAGAGATGGTAGTCCTGAAACACGAAGCCGATCCGCTTCAGGCGGAACTCGGCGATTTCGTCGTCGGAAAGCCGCCAGATGTCGATGCCGTCGATCTTCACGCTGCCGGCATTGGGGCGCAGGATGCCGGAAATCATGCTCAAAAGCGTGGTTTTGCCGCTGCCGGAGGGACCGACGATGTACAGCATCTCGCCGAAATTGGCGCTGATCGTAAAATCCTTGACCGCGTTGGTCCGGGCCTCGCCCTCGCCGAACCATTTTTCGAGACCCTGGGCCTCGATCGCGATTTTCGCCGCATCTGCCATCGCTTATCCGCGGAAGATGTCGAAGGGATCGATGGTAAGGACCTTACGGATTCCGGCGTAGCTCGAGATCGCAGCGATCAGCAGCACCATGGCGAAGGCGAGCGCGAGATTGCTGTAGGTGATAACGGCAGCATACGACGGCAGATAAAGTTTCGCGGTCCAGATGATGATCGCGCAGCATCCGATTCCGAGGCCCAATCCCGTCAGTGCGACGAAGCCGGCCTGGAACAGGATCACGCCCACGAGCTCGCGGTTCTTGGCGCCGATCGCCTTCAAGGCGCCGAAATGGCCGAGATTTTCGAGAATGAAGGTGTAGTAGGTCTGGCCCGAGATCGACAATCCCACGATGAAGCTGATCACGGCCATCAGGAGAATGTTGATCCCGAACCCCGTCTGAAAGATGTAGAACGACGAGATGCGATGCTTGAATTCGTCCTCGGTGAGCGCGAGATATCCCATCTTCGCGACCGCGCTCTTGATGCGCGCGACATCGGCCTCGTCCTTGGCCTCGACGAGGACATAGGAGGTGGTGAAGCGCATGCTCGGAATGTATGTGCGGGCGCGGTTAAACGTCGTGTAGAGGGTTGGCACGCCGAAGAGGCCGCTGGTCGCGACCTGGGCGATGCCGACGATCTTGCCCTTATAGTCGTTCAACTCGAACGTAGTGCCAATCGTCGGGTTCTCGAACTTGTCAAACTCCGCGTCCTTTACAATGAAGAAGCCGTTCTCGGCGAAGATGTCTTCGATATTTCCCTCGAGAAGTTTTGGTCTCCCGAACAGGGTCTCGTCGTCAAGCCCCACCACGTTGACGGACTGGTACGCGCCGTCCGCGAGCTTCACGAGCGCGCCGCCGGAATAGAGCGGCACCGCGTATTTGACGCCTTGGATCGAGCGAACCTCGTCGAGAACGTAGTCGGGAAGCGGGATCGTATTGGCGACGGTCTGGACGGCTGGGTCCATCACCCAGATCTCGGCGCCGATATTGATGACGGTGGCCGAGGCGCGGTAGAGCGCTCCCGAGAAGAGCGACGTCATCTCGATCATGAGGAAAACGGCGAAGGTGACGCCGACGAGCAGCGCCACGAACTTCGCGCGGTCGTTCACCAGCAGCTTGTAGCCGAGGCGCAGAATACCCAGCACCGGATGACCTCATGAGCGCCGACCGGCACGCTAAGGCGGCACTCGCGGCGCAGCATTGATGCAGGTCAACCGGCCCTGCTCGATGCTTTGCGGTGGTGCGGCTGGCCAAGAGGGACGTACGTCCGTTCCATTGACCTGGATCAATGCCCGCGCGGCAGCGAACGGCGAAAAATCTGGGTGCCAATCATTAATTTCAGGCGGGAGTCCCATGAAATACGGAGCTGCAATTCTGATCCTCACGCTCGCCTGCGCCATTCCGGCGTTTGCCCAAGACCGGCCGGTCGTTTCGCAGCCTTATGGGCCGCGGCTCAGCGACATCATGGGGGCGACGCAGTTGCGGCATATCAAGTTGTGGTATGCCGGCGCGCAGGGGAACTGGCCTCTGGCCAAGTACGAGCTCGGCCAGATCAAGGAAAGCTTCCAGGATGCCATGACCTATTACCCCGGGATTCCGGCATCTGACATGTCGGCGATGGCGAAACCCGCCTCCGCGATGGCGGCTGCCATTTCGGCGAAGAACAGCGCCGAATTCGCCAGGGCCTACAATCAGCTTACGGCGGCTTGCAACGCATGCCACGCGGAGCAGGGATACGGCTCCATCCTCATCAGGGTTCCCACCGCGTCGCCCTTCAGCGATCAGGTCTTCCCGCCGCGACCCTAGCCGCTCCGCACCACTGACTGGCTGCCGGCAGTGCTGGCCCGATGCGCCGGAACCGACTCCATAGCGACGGCGTCGTCATAGGCCACGGGCGCTCCGAATATGTTGGCGCCGCGGCCGCGCGAGTCGCCAACTCGCATTTCTAGTCGCCCGCATGACTCGCGGCGTTTGATCTGCCGCAAAGCGGATGGCCGGAAACCGCCGTTCAATCGGCGCGGCGGCGTGATCTTCGTTTCGGCGTATGTGAAAGGTGTTCTCTCTTGCGTATGAAAATGCGGAACTTCTCCTCGGCGCTCGCGCTCGGCGTGGCGTTCGCGCTTCTGGGATCGGGTGCCGAAGCGCAGCATCGCGGCGGCGCCGATTTTCACGGCCGCGACTTCGGCCATTTCAGCCATGGCGACCTCGCGCGCTGGCGCGGCGGACGGTGGGTGAATGATTGGCACGATGGCCGCTTTGCCTGGTGGTGGGTGGTCGGCAGCTTCTGGTACTTGTATCCGGAACCGATCTATCCCTATCCCACCTACGTTCCGCCAGCGATCGTGGTGCAGCAGGCGCCGCCCGTGCCGACCGGGCTGCCGCCAGCGCAGTATTGGTACTATTGCGACAACCCGCAGGGCTATTACCCCTATGTCGCGTCCTGCAACGGCGCGTGGCGCCAGGTTCCAGTCGCACCGCAACCGGCGCCCGCTCCCGCTCCCGCGCCCGCACCTCAGAAATAACGGGGGCGATCCGATGCAAAGAGCGATTCCAGCCCTCATCGGCCCAACCCTGCTCGCGGCCTGCGTCTCGCAGCCGATGGGCCCATCGGTTGCCGTGATGCCCGGCCCGAACAAGCCATTCGAGGTGTTCGAGCAGGACCAGACGGTATGCAAAGACTTCGCCGACAGCCAAGTTGCCAGCGGCGCAAACGCGGCCAACAACCAGGCGGTCGGCACTGCCGCGCTCGGCACGGCGCTCGGTGCCGGCTTGGGTGCCGCGGTGGGCGAGGGCCGCGCCGCCGCCCCCCCCAATATCCCATAGGCCGTTGAGATGGACGAAGTCGTCGCCCGTTTCGCGATCAGCTACACCCGGTATATCGAACCGAACGGTGAAGCCGGCGGCACGATTCCAGACGCGCTTCGCGATCCGAACGTGCTGAAGGCCCTCTATCGGGGGCTGGTTCGCACACGGAGCTTCGATGCGAAGGCCATCGCGCTGCAACGGACGGGCCGGCTCGGCACCTATGCCTCGTCGCTTGGACAGGAAGCCGTATCCGTTGGTACCGCGAGCGCAATGCGGGACACTGACCTATTGCTGCCCAGCTTCCGCGAACATGGCGCACAGTTATGGCGCGGCGCGAGGCCCCTCGAACTCTTTCTCTACTGGGGCGGCGACGAGCGCGGCAGCGATTTCGCAGGGCCGCGGCAGGATTTTCCGATCTGCGTGCCGGTCGGCAGCCATGCGCCGCACGCGGTCGGCGCCGCGCTCGCCTTCAAGCTGCGCCGCGAGGCTCGGGTTGCTGTCTGCATTTTCGGTGACGGCGCAACCTCCAAAGGCGATGTCGCCGAGGCGATGAACATGGCGGGTGTCTGGCGGCTGCCGGTCGTCTTCGTCATCAGCAATAACCAGTGGGCGATCTCCGTGCCGAGGCAGCGGCAGAGTGCGGCCGAGACGCTGGCGCAAAAGGCGATTGCCGCGGGATTTCCCGCAACGCAGGTTGACGGCAACGATGTGGTCGCGGTTCGCGCGGCCGTGGGCACGGCGATCGAGCGGGCCCGCAGCGGCGAGGGGCCGGGCCTCGTCGAGGCCATAACCTATCGGCTTGGCGATCATACCACGGCAGACGACGCGAGCCGCTATCGCGACGATACGGAGCCGAGCCACCACTGGCCGGAGGAGCCGCTGGTGCGCCTGCGCCATTACCTGACGGCCGCGGGATTATGGACCAAGGCCGAAGAAGAGCATCTCTTGCATGAGATCGCGGCCGAAATCGATGCTGCGGCGGCGGCTTATCTCGCAACGCCGCCGCAGGAGGCGACCACGATCTTCGATTACACGTTCGCGCAGCTCCCCGCCGATCTTGCCTCACAGCGCGCGGCGTTCCTCAAAAGCATCGAGCGGCCTCCGGCGGCCGAGAGCGCGCGATGAGGAGCGAAATCAGCCTCGTCCAGGCGATCAACTTGGCACTCGCCCGCGCCATGCAGGAGGACGGGCGCGTCCTCGTGCTGGGTGAGGATGTCGGCGCCGACGGCGGCGTTTTTCGCGCGACCGACGGGCTCTTGCAGCGCTTCGGCGCCGAGCGCGTGTTCGACACGCCCCTCGCCGAGGCGGCGATTGCCGGGATCTCGGTCGGGCTTGCTGCCCAAGGCTTTCGGCCGGTGACGGAGATCCAGTTCAGCGGGTTCATCTATCCGGCGATCGATCAGCTTGCAAATCATGCCTCGCGCCTTAGGACGCGGACGCGCGGCCGGCTCACTTGTCCGATGGTCCTGCGCGCGCCCTGCGGCGGCGGCATCCGCGCCACCGAGCATCATTCCGAAAGCAACGAGGCTATGTTCGCCCATATTCCTGGGCTGCGCGTCGTCATCCCGTCATCGCCGCGCCGCGCCTATGGATTGCTGCTCGCCGCGATCCGCGACCCCGACCCGGTCGTGTTCCTCGAGCCGACGCGGCTCTATCGCGCCGCGCGCGAGGAGGTCGCGGACGATGGACACTCGGTGCCGCTCGACCGCTGCTTCATTCTCCGCGAAGGCCGCGATGTGACGGTCATCGCGTGGGGCGCGATGGTTTCAGAGGCGCTCGCGGCCGCCGACAGCCTCGCGTCCCAAGGCGTGAGCGCCGAGGTGATCGATATCGCAACGTTGAAGCCGCTCGATGCCGAGACGATCCTGACATCCGTCAAGAAGACGGGGCGCTGCATCATCGCGCAGGAGGCGCCGCTCAGCGGCGGCTTTGGCGGCGAAATCGCCGCCCGCGTGGCCGAGCATGCTCTCCTCTCCCTTCTTGCGCCGATCGAACGCGTCGCCGGATTCGATACCGTGATGCCGCTGCCGCGCCTCGAGCAGCATTATCTGCCGAATGCCCGGGGCATTGCTGCGGCGGCAAGCCGCGTCATGGCCTATGCATGAGCAGTTTCGCGCTACCCGATCTTGGCGAAGGGCTGCAGGAAGCCGAGATTGTCGCCTGGCATGTCGCCGAAGGCGATCATGTGGTCGCCGACCAGCCGCTGGTCTCGGTGGAGACGGAGAAGGCCGTCGTCGAAGTGCCGGCGCCGCAATCGGGGCGGATTGCGCGGCTCATCGGCAAGCCCGGCGACCGCGTCAAGGTCGGCGCGCCGCTCGTGATCTTCGAAGAGGGCACCCACGCCGATACCGGAACGGTTGTAGGCGAACTCGCACAGCCGGCCGCCACGCCGGCGGTTCCCTCGCTCTTGCCGCCGGCATCTCCGCACGTCGAGGCATCCCCGGCAGTGCGCGCGTTGGCCCGCGAGCGCGGCATCGATCTCGGGCACGTACAGGGGACGGGCCCAAGCGGCACCGTCACGCGGGCCGATGTGGAACGCGCCACCCCTTCACCGCGCACCGAAGCCGCGGGCGAGCCCCTCAAAGGCATCCGGCGCAGCATGGCCGCCAACATGGCGCGATCGCATGGCGAAGTGGTCCCGGCGACGGTCTGGGACGAGGCGGATATCGAAGCCTGGTGGACGCCCACAGCCGATGTGAGCACGCGTCTCATACGCGCCATTGCCGGCGCCTGCGCGGCGGTCCCCGCGCTCAATGCGCGCTTCGACGGCGCGAGCCTGCGGCGCGAGCTTCTGTCGCACGTCGATCTCGGCATCGCCGTCGATACCGAGGATGGCCTGCTCGTTCCGGTGTTGCGCGATGTCGGACAAGCGAGCGTAGCCGAGCTACGACGGAAGCTCGATGAGATGAAGGAAGCGGCGCGGACACGCCGCTTGCCGCTCGCCGATCTGCTCGGGCCCACCATCACGCTTTCGAATTTCGGTACGCTCGCCGGCCGCCAGGCTGCGCTGGTCGTCCTGCCGCCACAGGTGGCGATTATTGGCGCCGGGCGCATCTCGGCACAGGCGGTTCCGCAAAGCGGATCGGTGGGATTCCGGCATTTCCTGCCGCTTTCGCTCACCTTCGATCATCGCGTGGTCACGGGCGGCGAGGCGGCACGATTCCTCGCCGCCATGATCGCCGACCTGGCTCTTGCCGAAAATTCGCCCTGAAAGGAGGCCGCCGTGCAAGACCTGTTCCGCTTCGCCGATGAATTCGGTCCGCTAAGGCTCGTGCACATTCATCGGCCGTCGAGCGGCCTCAAAGCGGTCGTGGCGGTCGACAACGTCGCGTGCGGACCGTCCATAGGCGGCGTCCGCATGGCGCCCGATGTCAGCGCCGAGGAGGCATTCCGCCTTGCCCGCGCGATGACGTTCAAGAACGCCGCAGCGGGTCTCCCGCATGGCGGGGGAAAATCCGTCATCTTCGGCGACCCGAAGATGAAGCTTGCGGACAAGGAGCGCCTCATACGCAGCTTCGCATCGGCGATCGCCGATCTCACGGACTACATCCCCGGACCGGACATGGGTACCGACGAGCTCGCCATGGGCTGGATCAAGGACGAGAACGGCCGTGCCGTCGGGCTGCCGCGCGAGGTGGGTGGCATCCCGCTTGACGAGATCGGCGCGACGGGGTTCGGGCTAGCGGCGGCAATCGATGTGGCACGCGGTTTCATCGATCTTGACCTCAAGGGCGCGCGCGTCGTCGTGCAAGGCTTCGGCTCGGTCGGCAAGCACGCTGCACGTTTCCTTGCCGAGAAGGGCGCCATTCTCGTCGGGGCCAGCGACTCGCTGGGCACCATTGCCGACGAAAATGGACTCGATATCGCGGCGCTTGTTGCGCTCAAGAACGAAGGCCGGCCGCTCAAGGACTATCCGCGCGGCCGGAAACTCGGCCGCGACGAGGTCGTCGATCTGGCCTGCGATATCTGGATTCCGGCGGCGCGGCCCGATGTCGTTCATGAGGGGAATGTCGGCCGGCTGCGCACGCGCATCATGGCGCAGGGCGCCAACATCCCCTGCACCGCCAAGGCCGAGGAAGCGCTTGCGGCCAAGGGCATCCTCGTCATTCCTGACTTCATCGCCAATGCCGGCGGCGTGATCTGCGCCGCGATGGAATGGCAGCGCGCGACCGAGGCGGCGGCGTTTGCGGCGATCGACGAAAAGATCCGCCTGAACACTCGGGCGGTGCTGGCGGAAGCGATGCACTCGCGGACGCTGCCGCGGGCGGCCGCCATGGCGCTCGCCGTGCAAAGAGTGCGGGCCGCGATGCGGACGCACCGTTGGTAGCACGCGCTGCGCGCCGCATTCCCCCGGACCTTCAATAGGGGCCGCGCCGAGACTGCCGAAGGACAGTTAGATCAGGCCGGCGGCAATCAACAGCTGGAACATCGGCTCGCGGCCGACTTCGAGCGCGATGCGCGGCAGCGTGCGCCGCGCTGCCTGCGGATTCTCGCAGTGACCGACTGAAATCGGAGTCATTCGCAGCCGGCGTCGTCCGGCAGGATCTGGACATAGACATGGCTAGTGAGGCCGCAGGCGCTGCTGCCAACTGTGACGCAGCCCTCGGCGGCCTCGAGCGTGGTATCGCGAAAGACGACGCGCACGGTCATGCCGTCGGGGCGCCACAGGCGCTCGACCATCGCCTGGTATCCGGTTTTGGCGGAGGCCGGTAGCGTGCAGCTCTGTGCAGGCTCCCCATAGTCGCGCGAGAACGCGGCGACAAGTGCGCGGAACACCGTCGGGTTGGCGCCCTGCCGCTGGCGCTCGAGCATGACGCGCTTCAAGCGTCCGCTTGCCCAATCCATCTGGAAATAGACCGCGAAGGGATAGCCCGCGAAGATCTGACTGCGCAGCGCTACGTCGACATAGCTGTCGGCGAACTCGATGGGTGGCGCGAGGCGAAAGGCCCGCGCACCGAAATGCTTTACGAGCGCGTCCGAGGTCTCGCCCCAGCGAATTCCCTCGAGCACCGGCGCGAGCTCCGTTCCCCGCGCCGGAAGCGCCGCGGCCGCGAGTGCGGGGAGGAGCGTCGCGGCCAGGATTGACATTCTCGCGGCCCGCCAGACCATGCGGCCTCCTCCTCAGTCGCGATCGCGACCACCAGTGATTACACTATCACCAACTCGTCGCAGATGATGGCGCTGATCGACACCTCGATGGGCGGCTTCGGGTGGGATGGCGCGCCATCGATGCACCTATCATGGATGGATGACCGATGGTGTCGAAAGCGGTGGTGGATCGATTTGCCGGCGAGTGCGATCCTCTGCGCAGCCGCCTCAGCGAAGAAAAATGTCAACAATGCGCAGGCCAGCCGGCCCGCCGACCACGAGAAAGATCGTCGGCATGATGAACAGCATCATCGGGATGGTGAGCATAACTGGCAGCTGGTTGGCACGCTCCTCGATGCGCAGGAGCGCCGCATTCCGCAGCTCTGTCGCCGCACTGCGCAGCGCCTGGACGAGCGGCGTGCCGTAGCGCAGCGTCTGCGATAGGGTGGTGACGAGCGAGCGCACGCTTGGCACATCGATCCGCTCGGCGAGGTTGAGGAGCGCCTGGTCGCGGCTCGGCAGGATTTTCAGGTCGGCCGCGGTCAGCGCGAGCTCCTCCGCCAGCGCCGGCTGGGAATGACGCAGCTCGCCCACCGCTCGCGCAATGCCATCTTCGAGCGAGAGCCCGGCCTCGACGCACACTACGAGCAGCTCGAGCGCATCGGGAAGCCCGGACGCAGCGCGTGCCGCGCGCCGCCGCACGAAACGCCGCAAGAGCGCCGCGGGCGCGATCCAGGCGGCAAGCGCTGCGCCCGATGCGCCCGCAAGGGCGGCCCCGATTCCAACCGCAGGAAAGAGACTTAGCGCCGCGAGCGCGGCGAAAGCGGCGACGAGCGCGGCAAGCGCAAGACGGCCGGATTGATAGGTGGCGAGCGCGTTCTCCGCGGCAATGCCGAGGCGCCCGAGGCGACGGATGATCTCGCGCGATACCGGCGTGAGAAGCGTCGAGGGAAACGTGTAATCGGCGCGCGGCGCGAATTCAGCCGCGGCGGCGGCGGGCCGGGACTGCGCCAGCTCGAACCGGCGCTCTCGCTGTTCCTTGCGCACATTGGCGCCATGCACGATGAGCGCGACGCCCGCCGCAATGAGCAGAACGCCGCCCGCGAGCGCCGCCAATCCGTCGAAGAAAACGAGCTGGTTCATGGGCCGTCCATCATAGTGATTCGAGGTTGCGCATCATGCGCCGCATCGAAGCGAAGCCGAGCAGCAGGAGCCCGATCGCCACTGCGATGATCGACTTGCCGCGTGTATCGGCAACGAGCGGCGTGAGATAACTCGGATTCAGCAGCAGCAGGAGAGCGGTGACGATGAACGGCATGGCGCCGAGCACGATGGCCGAGAGGCGGACCTCCGCGGTCGCGGCCTGGGCCTTGGCACGCGCGGCGCGGCGACGGCGAATGATGTCGGCCAGCGTCTCGAGCGTCGCGGCGAGATTGCCGCCGGTCGAATGCTGCAGTGCGACAGCGGCGGTGAAGAAGCGAAAATCGGCGACACCGATCCGGTCACCGGCGCGCGCCAGCGCCTCATCGAAGCTGATGCCGATCTCGATCTGATTGGCGAGCGTGGCGAACACTGTATCGACGGGGTGGAGCGCCTCGAGCCCGACCGTGCGAATGGCAGTCGTGACGGGGAGCCCAGCCCGCAGCATGCGGATGATCATGTCCACGGCATCGGGCAGGAGGTCGAGGAAGCGGCGCTCGGCGCGGCTCTGCTCGCGTGCGAGCACGGCGCGCGGCGCGGCCACGAACGCAGCGAGCGCGAGCGGCAGCGCCAAGACGGCCGGAAGGTGGAAGCCCGCATTGAGCAGCAGCCACATCGCGGCCCCTGCGGCGAACCCCACCAGCAGCAGCACGGACCCGCGCGCGCTTACGCCCCAATCGCGCTCCTTGCCTAAGCCGAAGAGCTGCCGCACGCGCAAGTCGAGCCGGAGGAGACGTTGGGCAGCGGGCGAGGCGGCCTGGCGAACTGACGACCGCGGCCGCGCCGCCACGAGGCCAAGCCGAAACTCGATCATCGTTCGCCAGCGCCGCGTCTCGATCAGAGAGGTGAAGAGCGCAGCACCGCTCACCGCCATGAGGCAGACCACGACGAGAAGAGGCAGATAGATGCTCATGCCGCGGCACCCGCGCGCGTGCCGAGCGTTTCCAGGAATGCCGTGGCGAGACCGAAATATTCGAGCCGCCGCAGGAAGCGCGGCCGGCCGCCGGACGTCTCGAAGGCGCCGCGCAACCTGCCGTCGGCCTCCTCGCCCTGATAGCGGTAGGTGAAAAGCGAGCCGAGCACGATGGTTTCCTCCTCGAGCCCGGCAATCTCGGCGACCTCGGTGACACGGCGCACGCCGTCGCGCATGCGCTCGGTCTGGATCACGAGATCGACCGCGCTCGTGATCTGGCCGCGGATCGCGCGGCTCGGCAGGTTGACGTTCGCCATCAGAATCATGTTCTCGATCCTGGCAAGCGCATCGCGCGCCGAATTCGCGTGGATCGTCGACATCGAGCCGTTGTGGCCGGTATTCATGGCCTGCATCATGTCGAACGCCTCGGGCCCGCGCACCTCGCCGACGATGATGCGGTCTGGCCGCATGCGCAGCGCGTTGCGCACCAGATCGCGCTGCGCGATCTGGCCTTGGCCCTCGATATTGGCAGGGCGCGTTTCGAGCTGAATAACGTGCGGCTGCTGCAGTTGCAGCTCTGCCGCGTCCTCGATCGTGATAATGCGCTCGGTGCGCTCGATCATGCGCGAAAGCGCATTGAGCAACGTCGTCTTGCCCGACCCGGTGCCGCCCGAGACGATGATGTTGAGCCGGCAGCGCGCCGCGATCTCTAGCGCGCGGCCGAGTTCGGCCGAAACCGAGCCGAACTGGACGAACTTAGCTAAATCCATGACGTTCGGTGAAAATTTCCGGATCGAGATGCACGGCCCCTTGAGCGACAGCGGCGCGATGATGACGTTGACCCGGCTGCCATCGGCGAGCCGCGCATCGAGCATAGGGCTCGATTCGTCGACGCGGCGGCCCATCGAGGAGGCGATCCGCTGCGCCATGTGCAGGACATGCGCGTCGTTGCGGAAGCGATGCTGCGTCAGCTCGAGCTTGCCTCGGCGCTCGACATAGATCGCGCGTGGCCCGTTGACGAGAATGTCGGCGACGCTTTCATCGCGCAGCAGTGGCTCGATCGGCCCCAGTCCCACCATGTCGTCGACGATCGACATCGCGAGCGCCCCCTGCTCCAGCAGATTGAGCAGGAGGCGCTGGCTCGACGCGATCTCGGTCACAAGCTGAGTAACGCGCGCGTTGAGCTGCTGCGGCGTCATGTGGACGGCCGCCGTGGGCTCGATCTGCATCAGCACCTGGTCGCGCACGAAATCCGCGGCGCTCTGCCCCGGGGCGATCACGGTCGTTCCGACTGACTGCGCGGCCCGGCGGAGCGACGGCTCAACGCGCGACAGCGCGTACTCGCCGGGGGATTTTCTGCCGAACTGCGCCATCGTCTCAACCGAAGATGCGATGCATCAGCGACGGTTTCGTCTCGCCCGCCGGCTCGCCCGCGAGATGGCGCAGCAGCGGCGCAAGCTCGCGCTGTATGGCCGCGCATTTGTGCACCGAGCGGATGCCCATGTTCGACGCTATGCCGACCTCCCTGCTGTAGGGGATGATCATGTCGAGCGCATGGCCCGAGACCCGCACGAATTCCTCGGTGGCAAGGCTGTCCGGCGCGCCGCCCTTGTTGAGGATGTGCATCACCGTGCGCTCGGCGCTGTTGGTGCCGATTGCATCGCGCCAACGGCCCGCGTCGCGCGCCGAGACGAGGCTCCCGGTGCTGACGAAAAGGAGGGTTCCCGGCAAATGCAGGACGCGCATGAGAACGGGCGCGAGCACCGTCGGCAGATCGATGAACACATAGCGGTAGCGGCGCAGCAATGTGTCGATGAGCGACAGGATGGCGGTTTCGTCCGGGATTGTGGTCTCGCCGATGGACTCGAGTGACGCCAAAAGGCCAAGCCGCTCGGTAACGTGGATGACACCGCGTTCGAGGAACAGACTGTCGACGCGCTCGGGATGCTGCAGCGCTTCGGCGAGTGCATGGCTCGGCGCCGCGTCGAACTGCAAGGCCGCGTCGCCGAACTGGAGATCGAGATCGACCAGCATTACGCGGCGCTGCAGCATCTCGGCGAGGTGCCAGGCGGCGGTGGCTGCAATCATGGTCGCGCCGGCGCCGCCGCGGACGCCGAGCGAGATGACGAGCTTGCCGGTACGCGAGCTGGGCACGTCCGCCGCGCCAGCGAACACGCTGTTGAACGAGCGTTTCAGAGGATCGGTGGCGAGCGGCTTGAAGAAATACTCGACGACGCCGACCGCCTTCAGATCGCGGTAGAGCCGGATGTCGTTGGTGTCGCCGACGAGCACCACGCCCGTCTCCGGCTCGCACACGGCGGCGAGCGCATCGGTCCGCGCCGCCGGATCCTCTACTCCCGTGATATCGGCGACAAGCAGCCGCGGCGAAGGGCGATGGGCAAGTTGGCCGATGGCAGTGTCGACGTTGCCGAGCGTGAATTCGGCTCGGGCGACGCCGATATCGCTCAGCGCGCGACGCAGCACCCCCTCCGAATCGCGGTCGCTCACGAAAACCAGCGCATCCTCCGGCGGAGCGCGCGGGATCAGCGCGGCGGCCACGGTCTTGGTTTCCATCATTGCCCTCCGCTCGATCCGCCGGGCATGACGATTGTCGGCCCGGCGACCGAGCTGCTGCTGAACGGTTTGATTTTGCCTTGCTCGTAGTCCTCGATGGCGCGGCTTTCGCGCTCACCGCTGGCGGGGCCGAGCTGGCGGCCCGCAGCGAGATCGGCCGGTTGGGCGACCTGCGTTTCGAGGTTCATCCGGTTGGAGCAGCCGAGATAGGGCGACTCCGCATTGCTGTGCATGTCCACCGGGAAGTTAACCCACGGCAGGCAACCGCCGTCGGCGCTTGCATTCTCGGGCGCGCCCGGCCGTTCGGAACAGGCGCCGAGCGCGAGCGCCACCGCCAGGATGCCCACCGCTTGGATGCGGAAGAATTGTTCAGAGCGCATTTACTGCTCCCATATGAAGCCGGCGGCGCCGCTCAGATGCGGGGCGGAGGCACCGGTCGGTTCAGGCGGGTTCTTCGCATTCGTGAGACGGCCGAGCAGCATCCGCTCGAGATCGCTCGTATAGGCGATGCCCTCGGACGGCAGCTTGAGATCGCTGGTCCGTTCCGCCGGCTGCACGATGTATGGCGTTACGATGATGACGAGTTCGCTCTCGTTGCGTTGGAACGAGTCCGATCGAAAGAGTGCGCCCAGGATCGGAACGTCGCCGAGCCACGGCACACGCTGCACGTCGGTCGTTACGTTGTTCTGAAAAAGGCCGGCGATGGCGAAGCTCTGTCCGCTGGCGAGTTCGACGGTCGTGTCGGCGCGGCGCACGGCGAGGCCAGGAATTTGGATATTGTTGACCGTGACGGCACCCACGGTGGTGAGCTCGCTCACCTCGGGCCGGACCTTGATGCTGAGCCGGTTGGCATCGAGCACGGTCGGGGTGAAATCGATGCTGACGCCGAAGCGCTTCCATTCGATCGTCACCTGCTGCAACCCTTGCGAGACCGGCACCGGAAACTCGCCGCCGGCGAGGAAATTCGCGGTCTCGCCCGAGATGGCGGTGAGATTGGGCTCGGCGAGGATGGTGACCAGCCCTTCGGTCTGCAGCGCATCGATCAACGCCGACACGTTCACGGACCCGCCATGACTTCTGGTAGCCGAACCCGAGGGAGTCGAGATTGTTCGGCGACGGAATGAAACCGCCGAAGGCGGCCGCCGGCGTGCGCCCGACGAGCAGGCCGACGGCGATTCTGCTGTTATTGAAGAGAGCGCCCCAGTTGAAGCCGAACTCCTTGTCGAGCTGGCGCGAGACCTGCGCCACGCGGACCTGGAGATTGACCTGGGTCGCGGCGTCGACGGCGACGTTGAAGACGAGCGCTTCCTTGTCGCCGAGATATTGCCGCGCCTCCGACCTGAGCTTGGCGGCATCGCGCGCGGTGGGCGCGGAGCCAGTGACGATGAGCCCATCCGGCGTGCTCTTCACTTGGATATGCGCGTTGGGCACCTCGCGGGCGAGGAGCGTGGCGACTTCCGACACCTGGCGCTGCACCGTGACGGCGTAGGACGTAACCTTGCCCTCGCGTCCGATGGCATAGACCGTGGTCGCGCCGGCCTTCTTGCCATAGACGATCACGTCTGTCGAATTCGGCACCTGGACGTCAGCGATGTCGGGATTCGCGACAAACACGGTCGCGGCTGGCGCGGACAGCTCGATATGCTTTGCCTGGTCAACTTCAACGGTCATTGCCACCGGCGCGGCAAGGTCCGCCGCCCAGCCGCGCTGCGCGGCCGCGGGCGCGGCCAGGAGCAGGGCTGCGAACAGCGCCCGGCATGCGAGCCGCCGCCAGCCGTCAGCGCGTCTCGATCTTGGCGCCATGCATCACCTCGATTGTGTAATGATTTCGCGCTGCCGGTGCGGCCGGCGCCGCCGCCGGCACGGGCGCCGCGGGTGGCTTTGCGGACCGCACGCTCATGGCGCGGATCGCCGGCGAAACGTCGTCCGCCCAAGTGGGCGGCGTCGCGCCATCAGGCGTCGGCACCGCGCTGATCGCGAGCGCGCGGACGGCGAGGTTGACCTTGCCGAGCTGGGTTGCGACGAGGAGCCGCTGTGCATCCTGCTCGGACATTTCGAGCGTGATGGTGCGCGGCGCCCGCAGCTCCTGTACGAGGCCACGCTCGGGAATGAGCGGCTTGGCCGACGCGCTGAGCGTTTGCTCGACCGCGACGACGCGGATGTCGCTAAGCACGGTTTCCGCAACGGAGCGGCGACCGGCATCGGTCGCAGCGCCCAGGTTCTGGGTCAGGATGACGTTGACGCGATCGCCCGGAAGAATGAGGCCCGATGCGGTCTGCTGCGCCTCGACCGCAAGCGTGACGGCGCGCTTCCCGGGGCCTAGGACGGCGGCAAGGAAGCTGCGATCGGCAGACTTCAGCAGATCGTCCGCGGAAAAGGGTTCGCCGGCGCGAAAATCACGCCGCGCGAGAGCGCCGACATACTCCGCCTCGGCACCGGCGCTGCGCACGATGAGGTTCTTGCCCGCCTCAGGCGACGCAACCTCGATCCAGCTCATATCCTCAGGACGGAGCAGCGTGCCGGTTGCAACGGGATGCAGGGCGGCCAGCACGGATACGCCTTGCGGGCGCGGCGCCGCGGAGCGGTCGGCGGCGGTTTCCCCGGCGACCCAGAACGCCGACAGTGCCGCGCCCGACAAGAGCGCCAGAAGGCCGATCACCAGCAGGATGTTGCGCCTGAGCATGGGATGATGTCCGCGATGATGCGAAAGGTGGAGCCGACGGCGATTGCGACGCCGTAGGGCAGCGACGGATTCGACGTGAACGCGAGGCGCCGAGCCACGATATACGCGATGCAGAGAACGCCGCCGGCGAGCGCGATATCGACGAGCAGCTTCGCCACCTCGCCGACCGGCACGAGGAAACTCGATGCCGAAGCCAGCTTGGCGTCTCCGCCGCCGATGAGCCCGAGATGCACCTGCTCGACAAGCATCACGTAGAGCGCGGCTCCGACGATCATGCTTGCCCACAGCGTGAGCGGATCTGCCGCGAGTCGGAGGCAGAGTCCCCCGGCGAAGATGCTCGCCGCGATGGCGTTGGGAATGATGCGGCGCCGCACATCGCTCTGCGCCGCGGCCAGTAGGTTCGCGACGTTGAACAGGCGAAGCGCCGCAAGAATGGCGGCAAGGAATGGCATGGCTCAGGGCGCAGCCACCTTGCCGCCAATGTAGTTGAACAGGCCGTTGAGGTTGGTGCCGACGAGGGTGACGCCGACGATGATCGCGACCGCGACGAGCGAGGCGATCAGGCCGTACTCGATCGCGGTCACGCCCTGTTCGGATTCGACGGCGAGCCAACCGGCCAGTTTCCGGGACAAGCGACGCATGGGAAAACCTCCGAGTGTTTAAGTGTCCCTATTTCGTCGGATCCGGCCTTTATTCTCTTTGATTTAGATCAACTATGGTGCGCTTTATGTCGTTTATTAATATCTTTATTCGCTTTTTTTACGTGCGAGGATGGCCATGAAAACTCTGCGTGCCGGATATGTGGTTTTGGCCCTTTCGGCATTCTGCGCGCTTGAGTGATGCGCCGGCAGCGCGCCGCCGCCGGTGAAGAATCCGGTCGCGGCCGAGGAAGCGCCGATGCTTCGCCTTGCGCGCGCGGCACGCGCGGCGGGCGATTACGCCTCCGCGGTGAATCTCTACCGAGAGATCGCCGCCACCGCGGCCGATCCGCAGATCAAAGTCGAGCTCGGCGATACGCTGCTCGACGCCGGCTCGCTGGACGATGCAATTGAGGTGTACGACAGCGTGCCGGCAGGCTCTCCGGCCAGGCTCGGCGCGGCGCTCGGCCTGGAACATGTTTATCTCGCGCTCGACGAAGTACCGAAGGCGCTGCAGGAAGCGGACAACGCGCACGCGCTCGTGCCGGACGACAGGCGCGTGCTGGTCGATCGCGGCGTGGCGCTCGATCTTGCGGGACGGCACGACGAGGCACAGGCCTCGTATCGCGCCGCATTGGCAAAGGCGCCAGGCCAACGTGCGGCGCGCGTCAATCTCGCGCTCTCGCTTGCGCTCACGCACAAATACGATGAGGCGACCGAAATCGTGAAGCCGATCGCGCTGTCCTCGACGGCGACGCCGCGCGAGCGTCAGAACCTCGCGCTCATCTATGGGCTGATGGGCGACGATCGCAAGGCACGCGAATGGAGTCTCCTTGATCTCGGCCCGACGGCGGCGGCGGAAAACCTGCGCTTCTTCGATTACGTCAGGGAAAGCGATCATTGACATGCACGACCGCGGCCGCATCGGTATAGGCGCGGTGCCAGCCGGGAAGCCGGTCGAGCAGCGCAACTGCCGGTCGGTCGGGCTGCAACAGCGTCGAGCGCACGCCATAGCGCTCAAGCAGATCCGGTAGCGCGTTGCCCCTCGCCTCGAGCGCCGCCATGTAATCGCGCATGAACGCATCGCCATAAAGGTCGAGCCGTCCATCGACGAACGGCGGCACGCCGGCGAAAATGAGAAAATCGCCGAAATTATAATCGTTGAAGAGCGGTCCCGGGCCCAGCGCGGCGAGCGCACGCGCCGGCGCGATACGCCGGTCGTCGTTGGCGACGCCGCGAACAAGGCCCAGCGACGTGATCGCCGCGAGCACCAGAGCCGCGACGATCGGCCGAAGCCGCCGTCCTGCCGCGTTCGCCCGCGCAAGCGCACCGGCAAAGAGCGGGCGGAACGCGTCTGCGATGACGAGCGGCGCCACAAGCGCCAGAAGATCGTCGAAGCGCGCATGGACGAGCGCCAGATGCACGAGCGCCAACAGCATGACGAGCCGCACCGGCGCGATGCGCAGCCGACCGCAGAGCGCAACTCCCATCAGTCCGAGGAGCCAGAGCTCGAGCGGCTGAAACCGGTCGAAACTGCTTGGCTGCCATTCGCTGACGAGGCCCAATGCGTAATCCATGTGCAGGAGCGCCAAGGGAAGGCGCCAGGCGGCAAAGCCGAGCGGGGTCAACAGCGATGTGGCCGCCGCAGCCGCGATGAAACCGAGCCAAGCGACCGCCGCCGCACGCTGCGCCGCCGCGGTGCCGGCCTCCAGCACGGCCTCGACCGCGAAGCCCATGGCAAATGCGAGCGCCAGCGGAAAGCTGCCGTGCAGATTGGCCCAGAGCGCGAGCAGCGGCAGAAGCGCGAGTGAAGGCGCGCGGCCCGCGGCGCGGGCCTGCACGAGCCCTGCGACCCAGCAGACCATAAGCGGCAGGACGAGAACGTGCGGGCGTGCCGCAAGATGCGGCGCGAGCAGCAGGAAACTCACGGCGAGCGCCGCTGCCACGGCGCGCAACGGCAACATCTTGCGCAGCGCCGCGGCGAGGAGCGCAAAGGCGGCGGCGATGGCGGACGAGGCGAGCGTCGTCACTCCCGCCCAGCCGAAGGCTGCGAACGCGCCGGCGAACATCAGTTCAGACAGCCACTCATGCGCGATCCACGGCGCACCGAGACGGGTGGCAGAAAACGGATCTACCGCCGGCACTGCGCCGTGCGCCCAGATCCATTGCCCCGCCGCGACATGAAGGAACGTGTCGGGATCGGCGAGAAGGCGCGCGCCCAGCGACACCATCACCGCGTAGGCGAACACGCCCACCCAAAGCACGGCGGGATCGATACTCGGCAAAAGCCCTGGCGTCCGCTCGCGATAGGGCGCGAATTCGGCGAACGAAGCGGCGAGAACCCGCTCCTCGTTGCGCGCGCGCCAGACCTGGCACCCCGCCTGGACCGCGAACAGCGCGGCCGCGAGCGGCGAGAAATGGCCGACGACAACGCCGCCGATCGCAATCTCCTCGGCGACATAGAGCGGATGGCGCACCAAGCGATAGGGGCCGACCGTGACGAGCCGCCGCGCCTCGGCCATGATGCTGAACGAGCGGCCAAGACTCAGCACCGCGACGATGGCGAGCGCCGCGCCGGCAAGGCCGAGGACGCTGCCCGCGATCGCGAGCGACGGCGGCGATTCCGGTCGCGGCGGCAGCACCACCATGAGCGCCATCAGCCACGTGCCGAGCAGCGCCGCGAGCCGCGGCGCGAGCCCAGCGGCCTTGGCGACCGGCATCGGCCGCAGCGCGACGAACGCGGCCTCGAGCAGGAAAAGGGCAAAGACGCAAAGATCGGCGACGAGCTCGGGCAGCGCCGCTTTCTGCCTGGACGTTGCGATGAGCGCGGCAAAGCTCAGCCCCGCGAGCAGCACGAAGATGCCGATCGCGGCGCAGCGCGCAGCGATATCGAGGGTCCTCGCGTCGCGCGCGCGTATCAGGTCGGATAGCATGCAGTCGCGCTCACGGTGATCGTGTTGGAGGCGCCGAACGGCTGGGCCGAGCCGAGCCAGGGAATGACGAAGGTGAATGGCATGGCCCCGATCACCTGCACGCCGCACGAGGCGGCGGTGACGGAAAAATCCGCAGAGGGAAGCATGAGCCCATAGGCCTCCGTCACGGCATAAGAGGCGACCTGCGCGGAGGTCGTGCAGCCTGAAGCATTGATTGCGCCGCAGCGCGCGGCCGCGTCAACCGCGTGCGACAGCGTCGCATAGCTCCACAACAGCCGCCCGGTATCGACGATCCCCAGCACCAAAAGCAGAAGGACCGGCAGGATGAGCCCGTATTCGATGGCGACCGATCCGTGCTGCCTGTGCGCGAGAAACCGCATGGCTCAGTTCACCCGCACGATCGATTGCCCGGTCAGCGTCGCCGGAAGCGGCAGGCCGGGAAAGGACAGGATCGTCTGGTGCGGCAGCGCGGCGTTGACCTGGACATACTGGCCGGGCGGATCGCCGCTGGCACAGGTCGAGCTGCACGACGTGGCGGTAACGCCGGCTGCGCCCGGGCAGCCGCAGAACTGCACGGGCGCGGGCGAAGCGGTGACGCCGCTGCCGCTGCCCAGCGCATTGACCACCGCCGCCGATATGCCGGCGGAGCTGTAGCCGTACTTCGCCGCGTAGAGCGCGCCGGCCTCGGCCGCGTTCTGCGCCTGCATGGCCTGGTAGGCGCCGAAGCCGAGCTCGATGAGGCCCAGGAGAAAGACGAGAAAGAATGGCGACGCGAGCGCGAACTCGATCGCGGCCGTGCCTTCGCTGTTGCGGCGCATCGCGCTACTCCACGAGCTGAGACGGCTGGGCGCCGATTGGGCGCACGCCCGTGCCGCTGCAATGGTTGTCGAGATTGACGTTGTTCTGGACGTTGACGATGCGGCCGATCACTTGCGTGCAGCCGGTATTCCCGGTACTGCCGTTATTGCCGAAACTGACCATCTGGTTGGGGAAGTAGACGGCGCCGACGATGTTGAGCGTCGTATTGTTGGAAAAGGTCTGGGTCACCGATGAGGTGCCGGTCCTGCTGCCGAAAAAGGCGAGGCCGGCATAGGCGCCCGACGATTGCGCCGTGACGTTGACGGTGGCGTTATTGCCGATGGACATCGCGTAGTTGCCGTTGACGACGATGGTGACGCCGCTCGTCCCATTGAGGATGGCGTTGTTCGTGATCGAAAGCTGCTGGTCAACGTAATAGGTGCCGGGCGCCAGATTGACCGTGACGCTGTTGGAGAAGTTCCAGCCGCTGCAGAATTGGCCGGGGCTGAGATTGACGGTCGCGCCGTTGCCGCCCGAGCCGGACTGGGCCGTGCATGCCGGGGCGGATTGGAGTGCGACGTTCGCATAGGGATCGGCGATCGTCGCACCGTTCTTCACGTTGCTGCTGTTGTTGAGTGTCGCGTTGTTCGAGAGCGACCAGCCGCCATGCACCGACACGGGCCCGTCGATCGTGGCGTTGTTGTTGACGATGAGTGCGCTGGCGCTGCTCGAATTGACCGCGACGCCGCAATTGGGGTTGCTCACGACGCCGTTGTTGCTGACCTGGAGCGCGCCCGACGCGCTCGGGTCGAGCGCCAGAAGGCAATATTTGCCGCTTGAGCCGGCGATCGCCACCGCGCGCGCGCCAACGTCGTAGGTCGCCGGACCGAACAGGCTGATCATGCCCAAGGTCTGCGGCTGATCGACGATCACTTCGACGGCGCTCGAATTGCCGGCATTGGGGCCGGTCAGCGGCGGGATGTTGACGGTGATTGTCGTGTTGGCGCTGCCATTGACAAAACCGGCCGCGCTCGCCGCCGCCTGCGCCTCGAGCGAGGGGGCAGAGGGGTAGCCCGTCGCGATTGCCGTCGCGCCGCCGAATGCCGCGGCATCGGCCGCGCTCTGCATCGCTCGGTGCATGAGGAGGAGAAACACCACTTCGATGCCGAGCGCGCCGAAGCCTATGAGGAGCATCATCAAAAGGCCGAGCTGGATCGCGACGCTGCCCGAGCGGCAGCGTGCGAGCGCGCGCCAAACTCGTAAGCGCCGTTCAGCCATGGAGCTGCTCCTCGGCGAACTTGCGCCCCTGGGGCCCGCTTCCGCGTGCGAGCGCAGCGACCTGGTCTGATTGATGGCGGCATGCGGATCGCGGCCATCGACCGCACACGTCATCGCGGCGACAATATCAGACAGCATGCGCTCGTCCCGCGCGCGCGGCCAGTATATCGGTGACCCCGCGCTCATCGATGATGACGAGCGCGTCGTTCGCAACCTCGATGACTGCCTCGAGGCGCTCCTGTTCGCCGCCGGACATTAGGCTCCGCACCATTCCCTCGCGTGCCGCCTAGAAAAGCCTGAGGATCAACAGCACTGCCGCCCACAAAAGGGTCGATGCGGCGGTCCAGGCGAAGAGCGCGGCGCGCAGCGACAGGACGCCATCGAGCGAAATTGGGCCGATCCGAACGGCCGGGCGTCTCGATTGAGGCATCGGGAACCCTCCCCGCAATCTCAACCACTGTAAGGCCCAAAGCCTGCGATAGAATTTGATTTATATCAACTAGGCATAAGAATTGGTAATAGAAAAAATATATTATATTTTGTTCGGAATCTGGATCAGGCCGCGCCCTGTGCCGGCACGGCGGGCACTTCGCCGTCGCCCTGAACGATGCGCTTGCGGTGCAGCAACGCGCTCGCGTCCCCTTCCGTCAGGGCCTCGCTTCACTTGTACGGGCGAAACGACCGCTCGGCGCCGCAGGCAGCGCGGAGCGACAGCGCGCGTTGGCAAAGATTGGTAAAGCTGGTCGGGTTCCACGCGCATTCGAGGCGGGTCCTTCTCGTTAGCCTCGAAGTTAGTCGTCCAAGCTTCCCACGATATTTGATTAAAATCGAAAACTAGCCCCATCGCGAATCCGACGGGCATTTGCATTTTACGGGCGGACTCGCGAAATCAGATCCAAGCCGGAGCGTGAATATCGCCGCAAACGTCCGACGCCACCCGCAACCTGCAAAAGAATCCCTTCGGCCTTTCGCACGATCCCTCCGCTCTCGGCCTGCTTGCGCTCGATCATCTCCGCCAGTTGAGCCGATGCGAGCGCCTGAATGGCCAACGCGCGCTTCAAATGCACCTTGGGCTCTTTCTTTGCCGCCTCCAGGAAGCGGCGCGATTTGTGACGCAATTCCGCAGGCGTTGGCATGAAAGCTCCTCAGCATCCGGGCGGGAGTGCGTGCGACGCCTCTTGCGGGAGCATGAGGTCTCTCACACTGGCGACGCCCACCAGAACCGTATCGCCAGTAGAAACATCGTATATGGAGCGATCGTAGAAGGCCATAGAGTTTGATAATAATCAATCCTAATATTATAATATACGTTATTACAATTAGATAAATCATATTCTGGTTCCGACGAATTTCGCGATTTGATCGTGTGTAATGGACTTCATCAGCAAAGACCGCATTACGCAGCCACTATCGAGGCAGGCATCACACTCCTGAGCTGCAACCGTTTCCCTAAATTATTTTGATTTGAATCAATATAGCGGGCCGCGCCGCGCTGCATGTTTGTCCCTGTGACGAACAACAGGGAAACCATGATGACGCGTGCGGCGCCTGCTTGCGCCACGAGCCCGCGTTCGACCGCTCGCCGGAAGCAAGCAAGCTACGTGGCAACGTTCGTGCTGCCGTTTGCGGGCTTCTGGCTCGTGCGGAGTTCGACATGGCGGGGAAGCGTCGAGCTTCACACACTGATGGAGGTGGCGAGCACGCTTCTCACGGCGACTATCGGCATCATCGCGCTGATGCGTTTCTACAGTCAAAAAGACAACACGTTCCTGTTCATCGGCAGCGGCTTTCTCGGAGCAGCCTTCCTCCATGGCTACCATGCCATCGTCTCTTCGAATTACTTTGCGAGCATATTCCTGTCGCCCCCTCCGTCGCTCGTGCCGTGGAGCGGGTTCGCGTCGGAGATATTCCTGTCAGTGGTTCTGTACCTGAGCTGGCTGTTCTGGAAACGCGGGGAAAGACTGGGTAAAGGCGGCTTAATCGACGAAAAGCTTGTCTTCGCGATCGTTGGCACGGCGACGCTTGCGAGTTTTCTGTTCTTCACGCTGGTGCCCCTGCCGGTCGGGTATCGACCGGCATTGATTTTTCCCCTGCCGCCGGAGTTTCTTCCGGCCGCGTTCTTTGCCATCGCGCTCGCCGGCTATTTGCGCAAGGGCCACTGGCGGCGCGATACCTTCGAGCACTGCCTCGTCCTCGCCCTCATCGTGAACGTCATGAGCCAGGCGATCTTCATGTCGTCTTCTAGCCAGCTTAATGACACGATCTACGATGCAACTCATCTTCTCAGACTGGCCTCGTATGTCTGCGTGCTCGTCGGCCTGCTGATCAACATTTATCGCCTCTTCGTTTTGTCGGCCAAGGAGGCGTTCATCGTCCAAGATATCGCCACCGGCTCCTTCGTGGACGTCAATCAACGCGTCTGCGACATTTTCGGCTACAGCCGGAGCGAGATGCTCAGGCTCGATCTCGCCGTGCTCTCATCAGGCCAGCCGCCCTACAGCCGGTCGGCTCTGGCGCCACTCTTGCAAAATGCCGCGTCGGGAAGCGCGCAGGTCTTCGACTGGCCGTGCAGGACCAAGGACGGTCGCGTCGTGTGGATCGAGCTTTCGATGGGGCGCGGCACATATGGCGGCGCCGAGTACCTCCTCTCCACGGCACGCGACATCACTGACCGCAAAAAGGCCGAGAGCGCACTGACACAGGAGCGGGATTTCTTGACCGCATTGATCGGCAGTTTGCCGTGCTTCTTCATTTTGATCGACGAGCGCGGCTGCCTTCGTCGCTGGAATGAGACCTTCCCGGCCCTGATCGGCCTGTCCGATGACCAACTCCTGGGATTGGACGCGATTTCGATCGTCGCGGAGAAAGATCGCGACATCGCGCGAGTAAAAATGCAGGAGGCGTTTAGTCGCGGGTTTGCGGATGTCGTGGTCGGCGTACCGACGAAAAGTAGCGATGTGCGCGACATTCGCTTCAGCGGCCGAATAATTACGAACGAAGGGCATCCTTATCTTCTCGTCGCCGGAGTTGACGTGACTGAGCAGCGCGAGGCTGAGAGGCGTCTGCGAGAAAGCGAACAGCGCTTCCACACGATTTTCGATTCCGTCAACGACGGCATCATCGTTCACGATGCGAATACAGGGGCATTCATCAACGTCAACCCGCGCCTGTGCGAGATGTTCGGCTATCCGCGCGAGGAGCTTCTCCAGCTCGATTTGGCAGACCTTTCGGCTGGCGCTTCTCCCTATGGGATCGAGGATGCGGCTTCGCTGCTGAAGCGCGCGGCTTCAGGACAAGCAGTCCTTTTCGAATGGCTTTGTAAGGCCAAGGACGGCCATCAATTTTGGATTGAGGTCTCGCTGCGACCGGCGCAGTTCGACGGGCATGACGTCCTTATGTCGGCGGCGCGAGACATTACGGAGCGCAAGCGGGCCGGGGATGCGCTGCGGGCGAGCGAAGCGCGCTTCCGCACGATTTTCGCCTCGGTCAGCGACGGAATCTTCATTTCCGACCCGGATACGGGAAGGTTAGTCGAGGTCAATCCGCCGGGTTGCGACATGTTCGGTTATTCACACGACGAGATCGTCGGCGGGGCAATCGAGCTACGGTCGTCCGGTATTCCGCCGTATACGCAGAACGATGCCTTCAGGTGGCTCGAGAAGGCTCGCATTGATGGACCGCAGACGTTCGAATGGCACAGCAAAGCAAAGGACGGGCATCTTTTCTGGGCTGAAGTTTCTGTGCGCCACGCGCTTATTGGCGAAAGGACGTTCATCCTGGCGATCGTCCGTGACATCTCCGAGCGCAAGCACGCGACGGAAGACTTGGCCTATCGCGATCAGATCCTGCATGCCGTGACGGTCGGGACCCGAGAGCTGATCGCCGAAGAGTCGATTGGGGCAGGAATGTCCAAGGCTCTCAAGACCGTCGGTGAAGCAATCAACGTGGAGCGCGTCTTGGTGCTCGAAAATGTCTTCGACCTGAATGCGCCGCCAACTCTCCGCTATTCCTGGCAGGCCGCGGGTCTTGCCGTGCGAATGGACCAAGCCATGCTCCTGGCCAGCACGCCGGACGCGCCTGAGGCTCTCGACGCCTGGCTTACGCCGCTGAGCGAGGGCAAGCCGATCATCGCCCACGCCCGCACCGCCGAAGCGCCAATTCGGCGGCTACTCGAGACGCTGCAAAACAAGTCAATGTTGCTGATGCCGATATTGGTGGGCGGCCGGATTTGGGGCACCATCGGCATCGACGACTGCAAGTCCGAGCGCGAGTGGACGGAATCCGAGATCGATGTGCTGGGAACCTTCGCCGAAATCATCGGTATCGTCATCCAGCGCAATCGCGCGCAGGTTTCGCTGCGGAGTAGCGAAGAGCGCTTCCGTGCGGTGAGCGAGACGGCCTTAGACGCCGTCATCATGATCGATGCCGAGGCCAGGGTGCGTTATTGGAATCATGCGGCCGAACGAACGCTTGGGTTCTCGGCGGACGAGGCGATGGGAAAGTCAATCCATGATTGGCTGACGCCGCAGCGCTTTCGGAACAAAGCCGCGCAAGGCATGAAGGAGTTTGCGATCACCGGGCAGGGTCCCGTTCTGGGCAAAACACAGGAGCTGACGGCGATAAGAAAAGATGGCGTCGAAATTCCAATAGAATTGGCGGTCAATGCGATGACGCTCGGTTCAGAACGCTATGCGGTCGGCATTCTGCGCGATATTACCGAGCGCAAACGGGCGGACGAGCAGATCAAGCGGATGGCCCGCCACGATATTCTGACGGGCTTGGCAAACCGGGGCGTCTTTGTCGAGGCGCTGCAACAGGCGGTCGCCCGGGCGCGCCGGGGTGCCGGAAGTTTCGCGGTTCTCTATCTCGATCTCGACCATTTCAAGGAACGTCAACGACACACTCGGGCATCCTATCGGCGATCTTTTGCTTCAGGCAGTGGCCGAGCGGCTTCGGGCGTGCATTCGTGAGACGGACACAGTTTCCCGGTTCGGCGGTGACGAGTTTGCCGTCATCGAGGTCGACATTCGGGAGCCGGCAGAAGCGGCCGTTCTCGCGGACAAGCTGTTGAAGGCGATCAACGAGCCCTTTCTCCTTTGGGGTAACCGGATTCGGTGCGGCACGAGCGTAGGCATCGCGGTGTTCGGGCCGGATTCGCCGGACGCCGAGATACTACTGTCCCATGCCGATGTGGCGCTGTATCGGGCGAAATCGGAAGGCCGGGGGACGTACCGGTTCTTCACCGACGCCATGGACACGGAGGTCCGCACGCGGGTCACCATGGGTGCCGACCTTCGCGAAGCCATCACCGCGGGCCAGCTCTTTCTCGTCTACCAGCCCCAGGTCGACATCGACACCGGCCGCATCGTCGGTGTCGAAGCGTTGGCGCGCTGGCGTCATCCAAAACGGGGCCTTATTGGGCCCGGGGAATTCATTCCGGTGGCGGAGAAGAGTGGCTTGATCGTGGCGCTCGGGCATTGGGTGCTGCATGAGGCCTGCCGGCAGATGAAGGAATGGCTTATTTCGGGCATTGCGCCGCCGCTGATCGGGGTGAACCTATCGGGGCTGCAGTTCAAGGCCCCGCTTGAGCTGGAGAAGGACATCGAGGCGGCGTTGGCAGAAACGGCTTTGCCGCCGGAGCGTCTCGAGTTCGAGCTCACGGAAAGCGTCCTCATGGAAGCATCGCAGGAACATAACGACGTCTTGTTCCGGCTCCGCGAAAAGGGCCTCAAACTCGCGATCGATGATTTCGGGAATGGGTATTCGTCGCTCGAGTATCTCAGCCGCTTCCCGGTTGACCGCATCAAGATCGCGCAGAATTTCATCCTCGATCTGCCGACGAAACCACACAACGCGACGATCATGCGGGCGGCCATCCGCATGGCACACGAACTCGGCCTCGTCGTCGTAGTGGAAGGCGTGGAGACCACGGCGCAACTCGAGCTTGTCAGATCCTGGAGCTGCTCCCAGGTACAGGGCTTCTACTTCGCCAAGCCGCTGCCCGTACCTGAGGTGACCGCGCTGCTGCGCGCTGGAAAGGTGGTCCCAGCACATGCCGCCGTCGCCGCTCCGGTCAGCTGATAAGACTTTGGCGATCTGTGGTCCGAGCGCCAATCGGAGATTGACGAACGGTCAAGTCGTCGTATGGCGTCGGTCACTTCCTTGAACTCGTGCCGCCGACGATGCGGCCGCCCCCACCGAGCGGGCGATCAACGGCCTGTCGATCGATGAGCGGCGGCGACGACGGCAGGCCGAGTCCCTCGCGATCGCCCGGGCCGATCGCAGTGCCAGAGCCTCGTACTGCGGTGTCGCTGCCATCGCTCAATGCATGCACGAGCCGCCATCGACGACGAGCGTCTGGCCGGTGATGAAGTCGCTCTCGGGCGCCGCCAGGAAGACGATCGCGCCCACCAGATCCTCGGGCTTTTGCACCCGCCGCAGTGCGCGCTCCCCAACCGCGGCATTGCGCATCTTGATCACGTCCTCGTCCGGATTCTCCTCGCTGAGCGTGCTGCCGGGCGCAATGCAATTGACGCAGATGCCATAGCCGCCGACCTCGCGCGCAAGCGTCCGGGTGAAGCCCAGAATGCCCGCCTTCGAGGTCACGTAATGGATGCGGCTGGCGCTGCCCTTGAGCGCGGTGCCGGAGCTGATATTGACGATCTTGCCGTAGCCATTCTTCTTCATGAACGGCACGACCGCGCGGCAGGCGAGCCACGTGCCCTTGACGTTAACCGCCATCATCCGGTCCCATTCCTCCGGATCGATCTTGTCAAACGGCGCGCGCGACATCGGCACCGTCGCGAAGATCGCCGCGTTGTTGATCAGGATGTCGATGCGGCCCCATTCGTCCGCGGTGCGGCGCGCCATCGCTTCGACGCTCTTCCATTGCGAGACGTCGGTCTCGATCGCGATCGCCTTGAAGCCTTGCTGGACGAGAGAGCCGGCGACCGCGCGCGAAGCCGCTCCGTCGATCTCGGCGATCGCGACCTTGGCGCCCTCCTCGGCGAGCCCACGCGCATAGGCCTTGCCGATGCCATGGCCGCCGCCGGTGATCACCGCGACGCGGCCCTCCAACCGTCCGCTCATCCCTTCCTCCCACGCTGAGCCTCAGCCGGGATTTCCCGGATGGCTCCCGATCTGGCATCAATATTCGCGCTCTCTTGGCCTTCCTGCAAGGCGGACACGAGGAGCACACGGCAACCGGCGTCTCGGGCGGCCCGAATGTTAGACCATCATGTCCGCGTGAGGTGTGAGCCGATTGAAGTGGCTGGCCTCAACGTCCTGAAGCCTTTCGTTTGGCGAGTCTATTTTGATATCCGCAAGGACTGACGGAACCGGGCCGACCGCGGCGATGGAAAGCACCGAAGTAACCGTTGCCGCACAAACCAGGCATCCGGTAGCATTTCGCCACGGGCAGGGAGGATCAGATGCAATTGATTGGATTTCGTGGACGGGCCGCAGGTGCCGTCGCGGCGCTCGCATTCTCGTGTGTTCTGACGCTGGGAGCTGCCCAAGGAGCCGACGAAAAAGCCTTGGTCATGAAGATATCGATCCCCACCATCAACGACGCGCTCCACCAATACGCCAAGACACTTGGAGCCCGAGTGGAGAAGGATTCGGGCGGCCGCATCAAGGCTGAAGTCTATCCGGCGAGCCAACTCGGCTCAATTTCGCGACAGATCGAAGGCACGCAGTTTGGCTCTATCCAATGCGCGATAGAGCCGCCCGAGTTCTTCGTCGGCGTCGACGAGCGTTTCGAGATTCTGTCCGCACCAGGGCTCATCAGTTCTATCAGGAACGCGCAGCGCGTCACCGCCGATCCAACCGTGCAGAAGCTGATGTTCGGGCTCGGTGCCAGTAAGGGGCTGCATGGCGTGGGCCTCTTCGTCGCGCTGCCTTCCGCCATCGTCTCGAGGAGTCCGATTCGCCATCTTGCCGACTTGAAGGGCAAGAAAATCCGCATCTTCGCGTCCGAATTTCAGTCCAAGGCGTTCGAGCGCCTCGGCGTCACCCCCGTGGCGATGACGTTGGGCGATGTCCTTCCCGCCATCCAGCAAGGTGCCATCGACGGCTCGATCGCCGGCATCACCGTCTACACCAGCATGCATTATCAGGATGCGGCGAAATACGTTACCGAGACCGGCCAGCCCTACATCTTCCTGATCGTCGAGATCAGTAAGAAATGGTACGAGTCTCTATCGCCGGACCTACAGCAGATCGTCAACAAGGCGGCCTTCGAGGAAGCGGTGACGATCAATCCGATCGCGGTCGATTACTTCAACGAGGCGCGCAAGCAATGGGTCGAAAGAGGGGGCGAGCTAATAAGCCTCCCGCCCGACGAACAATCCGCGATGATGGCAACGCTATCGAGCGTCGCCGAGGACGTGTCGCAACAAAAACCTGAGCTCAGTGCGGCATACAAGCTTGTGGCCGACGTGGCGAAACGGACTCGCTAGACCATCATATCCGCGTGAGGCGCTGGCCCAGTGAGCTGGCCCGCCTCGAGGGTCGTGACCAGTTGAACGCCTGGCGCCACGGAGGGGTCGAGTCCGTGGACGAGGGTGAGGTAATTGCGGTCCATGCGGTGCTCCGCCCTGACATGGCCGATGGCGTTTTCGGTAGGGACAGGTTGAGGCGAAGCGTCAAACCGTATCCAGGGTGAGTGCCGCGTAGTCGAGGCTGAACAAGCGATCGCGCGCGCCGTCCTTGAAGGCGACCTCGCGCGGCAGTTCGACAGTGCACGCGCGAACACGCTGTGCGGCAGCGTCGAGGCCCGGCGGCGCCTTGCCCATGCCAAGGCCGCGCACGGACTGCAGCAGCAGGCGGCGAGCGATGATGATGCCGTTATCGGTCGAGACCAGATTCTCGCGCGTGCGGTCGAAGATCGGTCCCTGGCTCTCCTGCACCGAGGCGTCCTGCATCGAGACTCCGGTGATGCCGCTAAAGCTCTTCCCCGCTTCCTGGGCCTCGCGGCTGATGTGATAGTCGTTTGACTTGTTGGCCTCGGGGATAAAGGTGCCGGGGACATAGCGCACATGGATCCAACCGCCACCCTTGAAATCGGCAAGCTCTGTTCTGGTGAGCGCGCGGTCCGGATGGTAGCTGATGCTCCAGGTCCAGCAGCGCTCGTCGTCGATCGGGACCCAGGCATGCGCGTCGAGCGTCGAGTAGGTGCCCGGCGGAATCAGCGTGTGGAACGGCATGATGAACGGCGTGACACGCCAATAATACCTGCCCGCATCCGCGTTGCGCCGCGCGCCGATGAGGAGGCCGCCATCGAACGGCGCGACCTCGAATACGGGCGTCTTGTCGCGCGCGCTCAGCCGCAGCGTCTTCGAGGTCGCCGCGGCGCTATAGAGATCACTGTGCAGGAAAGCGACGTGGCTCGAATCGATGCCGCCCTCGAGCGCCTGAAGCCAGTTGCAGTCCTGTAGCCGCTTAGAGACATAGCGGTTCTCGTCGGGCACGCCGATCCATTCGAGGTCCGGCGCCTCCGGCTGCAATTCCTTCGGTCCCATATAGGCCCAGATCGCGCCGCCCCGTTCGATGCAGGGATAGGCGGTGAGGCAGATGCGCTTGCGCATCCCGCTCTCTTCCGGCTCGGACGGCAGGTTGAACGCATTGTCCGGTCACGTCGTATTTCCAGCCGTGATAGGCGCAGCGCAGTCCCCCCTCCTCGTTCCGCCCGAACCACAGCGAGACGCCGCGGTGGGCACAGAATTCCTCGACGAGTCCGACCCGTCCGGCGCTATCGCGGAACGCGACCAGCCGCTCGCCCAGAAGCTGCACCCGCACCGGCGGACAATCAGACGCGGGTAACTCCTTCGACAGTAGCGCGGGGATCCAATAGCGGCGCAGAAGATCGCCCATCGGCGTGCCCGGCCCGCTCCTGGTGAGCACCTCATTCTCTTCCCGAGTGACCATCGACGCGCTCCTGTTCTTCTACCTGCCCGCAAGTTTGCATTATCTAACGCCAAGAGTGTAGTGACACCACATGGCGCTCTAAGCGCAGGGGTTTGCGTGAGCTCGAGGTCAAGCTCGGACGTTGCCGCCTATAGCCCAATACCATAATCTGCGCCGGCTAACTGGTTGGGCGCAACATCTCGTGTTTCAGATCGCCGACATCGTTGATGCGATTGGCTCAATTGAAGACGTGCATTTCGATATCGACGAGCGCGGCTTCATCAACGCGCTCGGTCAGGCCGTCGCGACGCCTTATGGCTCATGGGCTTTTGGAGCACGGTGTCTGGCGGCCGGATGATGACCGAGCACACGATCTCCTTTTCCAAAGAGCTTGTGGCGGAACGTCCCGTCGCCATAGGCACGCTTGTAGATGCCGCGATTTTGCAATTCGGGGACGACAAGGTCGATGAAGTCGGCGAGATGGTCGGGCTCGCCGGAGCGTTGCAGGTTGAAGCCGTCGAGGTCGGCGTCCGCCATCCAGCCTTCGAGCTCATCGGCGACCTGCGTTGGCGAGCCCACGAGGAAGCATTCGCGCCCGCCCTGCGGGCCGAAATTGGCGATGTCCTGCGTCCGCTCGATACGACGGGGGTTGGCCGTCGTGAAGCCCTCGATCACCGTCCTGATGCCTCGGCTCTCGGCCTGCGCCGCTGTGTCGGGAGAATGTTTAGACAGGTCGAGACCAGACAGACCTGAGTACAGCGCCAACATGCCTTCCACGTCCACGTAGCGCGCAAGTGCCTCGTGCTTGTCGCGCGCCTCGGCTTCCGTCGGGGCCACGATCACGGTCGCCATCATGATGAAGCGAATATCACTGGGATCGCGGCCCTCGGCGCGCGCCTGTTGTCGAATGGCGCGGACGCGCTCCGCCGTCTTCTCCTTGGGCAGGCCGGAGAGGAAGATGCATTCCGCATGCCGCGCTGCGAAGGCCCGGCCACGCGGCGACCCGCCGGCCTGGTAAAGGACCGGCGTGCGCTGTGGCGAGGGTTCCGACATGTGAACCCCGCTCATGCGGAAATGGGGCCCAAGATGCGTAACCTTGTGCACCCGGTCGCCTCGCGCGTAGATCCGCCGCGCCGCATCGCGCACGACCGCGCCGTCTTCCCAGCTGCCTTCCCAAAGCTTGTAGACGACCTCCATGTAGTCGTCGGCGATGTCATAGCGTTCGTCATGCTCCCGCTGTTGCGGCAAGCCCATCGCGCGGGCAGCGCTGTCCTGAAAACCGGTGACGATGTTCCAACTGATCCGGCCGTTCGTCAGATGGTCGAGCGTGGAGAATTTGCGCGCGAGAAGATAGGGCGGCTCGTAGGTCAGATTGCCGGTGACGCCGAAGCTCAGATGTTGAGTGACATAAGCCATCGTCGGGATGAGGAGCATCGGATCGTTCATCGGAAACATCGCGGCGCGTTCGATCGCAGCGCGCGGACTTCCTTCGAAAACGTCATAGACGCCATTGGTGTCGGCGAAGAAGATAGAGTCGAACAGGCCGCGTTCGGCCAATCGCGCTACGTCGACCCAAAATTCCAGGCTCGTATATTGCGTCGCCTTGCTCCGCGGATGACTCCATAGCCCGATCCAGTTCTGTCCGGGCGTGTTCGCATAGAACGCATTTATGGAGATTTCCTTGCCGAGACGCGCCACACTGGTCTCCCGCTCTGGTGATGGTTGTCCTTTCTCTCAGATTCGCGCAACGAACGCCAGCCCCCGCCGGCCGCCGCCCGCGCGCCGGGATTTGCAATTACCGATCATTGTCATGGTCCCGCGGCGGGAGCCCGCGCTCTATGACGAAGCTGGGGGATCCGCGCGTTAGCCGTTCAGTGGTCCGTTCTCCTCCGGTACGGCCTGCTTCCGTGCGTCGTGAGAGTGCTCGCTAGCCGCTTTTGATGGCTTCAGCAGATCCTCCGGCAGGCTCGACGTTATCGTTGGCCCTTCCGATGGCCGGTTCACGTACCTCTCGCTTAAAAAGCTCCAGCCGCTCGAGCCAATCAGTCCGACGCGCCGCTACCGAGGGCAGTGAGGCAGTCTGCCGCACCCAAGCGAATTTGACCTACATCAAGGCCAGCCACCCGTTCCGTGTGGTGCGATGATTTGTCATTCGCCGAGCGAACGGTCGCTGCCGAACGGGAGGATGAGTTAACGCGCATGGTGACGATAGAAACGGCGACGCGGGCCGCCCCGACGAACGCACAGGGCGCGATGACCGGCGAACGGTACGTCCGGAGCCTAAAAGACGGCCGCGAAATCTGGTTCGACGGCAATCGGGTCGCGGATGTCACCACCCATCCGGCCTTCAAACTCATGATCGGGGAGTTGGCGCGCGTTTATGACCTGCAGAACAGCGCCGAATACCGCGATGACATGACCTTCGTCGATGCGGAAACTGGGATACGCACGAGTCTTTCCTGGTTGCTGCCACGCTCAGCGGAAGACCTTCGGCGCAAGCGCCGCAACAGTGAGATGTGGAACCGATTCACCTGGGGCCAGCTCGGCCGCAGCCCCGATATCTTGGCGCCCTACATCATCTCAGCGCTGCACCTCAAGGATCAGTTCAGCGCGGTGAAGCATGCAAAGTGCGACTTCGGTGAAAACCTGGAGAATTACTACAAGCACTGCATGCGGAACGACCTGTTCCTCACTCATGCCTTGGGTGATCCGCAAGTTGACCGCAGCGAGCAGCCCCAGAACGAGCGCCGCGCCGTGCGCGAGGACGAACAGATCGCCCTGCACGTCGTCGAGGAAACCGATGCGGGCGTGATCGTGTCGGGCGGCAAGCAGCTTTCCACCGCCGCGCCCCACAGCAACGAATGCTACGTCTCGCTATCCGCCACGTTCGCGCACCGCAACGATCCGAAATGCGTGCTCGCTTTTGCAATCCCGACGAATACGCCGGGGCTGAAGATTCTGGCGCGCGAGCCGGTGTCCCGGTGGTTCGGCTCGTGGGGACACCCGCTACAGGCGCTGGACGAGCAGGATTGCATGCTGTTCTTCGACCGCGTTCTCGTCCCGTGGGATCGCCTGTTCATGCTCTACGATCCGGCGCCCATGGTGAAAATGCTCGGCGCAGGCGGCGGCAGCGTGAACTTCAACTTCCTCGGCTGGGCGAACCTGTGCCGTGTCGAGGAGCGCATGCGCCTGATGACCGCTGTAGCGACCCTGGTCGCAGAGGCGATCGGCGTGATTCAATACCGGGAGGTCGCCGCCAAGCTGGGCGAGATGGTGACCTATTGCGAAGTGTGGCGCCACGCCATGGACGGCGTCGAGCATCAGGCGGGGCCGACGCCGAGCGGGCAGTGGACGTTAGGGCCCGGGCGTGGCCTGCACATCTGGTTCGCGCAAGTCTCCAGTCGGATGTCCGAGCTCGTGCGTGAGATTTGCGGCTCGGGGATCATCATGCAACCGAGCGAGAACGATCTCGCGAATCCCGAAATCCGCCGCTACCTCGACCATTACATGCGCGGCAAGGGCGTCGACGTGGAGTACAAATCGCGTCTCTTCCGCCTCGCGCATGATTTGGCGGCCTCGTCCTTCGGGATGCGGCAGGACATCTATGAATACTGGCACGGTGGCGATCCGAACCGAAACCGGATCAATCTGCTGCGCAGCTTCGACCAGTCGGAAATAACGGGGCGGATTCGGGAGCTTTTGCAACAGCCCCTGCCTCACGGCGAGGTGCCCTGAGGATTCCCAGCCGCACCGGTCGGAAGGCGTCAAGGAGGGAACGATGGCCAAAATCGTGTTGGGGGTAGGCTGTTCCCATAGCCCACTGCTCGCCACCAAGCCGGAGCAGTGGGATCTGCGCGCCGACGACGACAGAAAGAACCCGGCGCATCCGTTCCGCGGTGGCGTCTACACCTTCGAGCAACTCGTGGCTCTACGGAAAACCGAAAACCTCGCCACCGAGGTCACGCCCGAGCGGAGACGTGATCGCGATGCCCTGAACCAGAAGAATCTGGATTACATCGGCGAGACGATAAAAGCGGCCAACCTCGACGTCCTGGTTATTTTTGGCGACGACCAGCACGAGATTCTCCTTCCCGACAACATGCCCGGCTTCATGGTCTTCACCGGCAAGGAGGTCCCCTTTCGGCCGACCTCGGCGGAACGCATAGCCGCGATGTCGGAAGGAATCCGTATCGCCAATTGGGCGCGGGTTCCCGAAAAGGACACGATGTTGCGCGGCGCGCCGGAGCTCGGCGAGTTGGTCGTGCAATCCGCGGTCGCCGACGGATTCGACATCTCCGTTTCGCGCTACATCGCGAACAAAGAGCATGCCGAGAACGGGATAGGGCACGCGTTCGGGTTCTATTACCACCGCCTGCTCGACGATCTCGCCGGCTCGCCGGCGCTGACGACGCTGCCGATCTTCATTAACACGTTTTATCCGCCGAACCAGCCACCGGTGCGGCGCGTACTCGAGTTCGGGCGTTCGGTCGGACGCGCCATACGACGCTGGGATAGCGGAGCAAGAGTCGGGATCGCTGCATCGGGCGGGCTGAGCCACTTCGTCATCGACGAGGCGCTCGACCAGCGGCTTCTCAACGCCATCGCAAAAAGAGACATTGCGACGATCCTGGACGAGCCGGAAGCGCATTTTCAGTCCGGGACGTCAGAGATCAAGAACTGGATCGCCGCCATGGGTGCGCTCGAGGACACCGGTCTCGAGTTCGAGCTTTTGGATTACGTTCCGTGCTACCGCTCGCTTGCTGGCACTGGCAACGCCATGGCCTTTGGCCTTTGGCGGACGCAGCGAAGCGCGTGACGCGGTCAGTTACACGTGCCGAGAGACGGCGGAACGAAGCCGCCTCAGAACCCAACGTCCGTAGTTGGCACCTCCCAGAAGAGGCGAGCGGCACCACCAACGTCCGCTCACGCCAGGCAACACCAATTCGCTTGCGCCACAGGGCGTGTCCCGCATTCTCCTACTGCGCGTCTTTCGCTTCTTGTTCTCTCGCCAGCACGAGCCGCGCGAAAGCGCCGCCCTTGGCGAGCAGCGCGTCGTAGGTTCCCTGCTCGACGATGCGGCCGCCCGCAAGCATCAGCACACGGTCGGCGCCGCGGATCGTCGAGGGCCGGTGCGCAATAATGAGCACGGTGCGCGAGCGGCGCACCTCCTCCATCGCGCGGCGCAGCGCTTTCTCGCTCTCGGTGTCGAGGTTCGATACCGCTTCGTCCATAATAAGTACCGGCGCGTCGCGCACGAACGCGCGCGCAATCGCGATGCGCTGGCGCTGCCCGCCTGAAAGCCGGGTCCCGCGCTCGCCGCATGGCGTGGCGTAGCCTTGGGGAAGCGCCGCGAGGAATTCGTGCGCTTGCGCCAGCCGCGCCGCGCGCTCGATCTCGGGCTCGCTCGCGTCGGGACGCCCGAGGCGGATATTGTCGGCGACCGAACCGTTGAAGAGATAGACATCCTGCGGCACCAAGGTCACTTTGCGCCGGAGCGCGTTGAACGGGCAGCTCGCGGATATCGCAGCCGCCGATGCGGATGACGCCCGCGTCGGGGTCCCAGAAACGCATCAGCAGGTTAGCGCAGGTGGTTTTGCCCGCGCCCGATTCGCCGACGAGCGCAACGGTCTCGCCCGAACGGATCGAAAAGCTCGCATCATCGAGCACGGCCCCGCGGCCGCCGCCATAGCCGAACCGCACATGATCGAACGCGAACGAGCCGTCGCGCACAAGCGACAGCGACGCGCGACCTGCGTCGCGGATTTGCGCCTTCTGGTGGAAGATCGTCGCCACCCGGTCGGCACCGGCGCGCAGCTCGCCCAGTTTGCGTGCCGTCTGCGTAACCTCGGTGATGGGCGCGAGCGCAGCACCCGCCAGCACCACGGCCATCGGATAGAGCGTGAAGGCAAGGCGGCCCTCGCTTACCAGCACGAGCCCGGTAGTGACAGTGGCGAGCACGGCGAGCGCCAGCAGCACGTCGATCGCCGCTTGCTCGGCGCCCGCGCGCACGCCGTAGCGCATCTGGATGACATGGACGAGCCGCGTCTCCTGCATGAGGCGGGCGAGGAATCGGGCGCCAGCGCCGAAGACGGCCAGCTCGCGCAATCCCTGCACGCCCTCGACGACACTGGCGTTGAGTCCGCCCAGCGCTGTCAGCAGTGCGCGCCCTTGCTCGCCCGCGCGCTTCGCCAGCCAGAACGGCACCGAGGCGACGAGCGGCAGGAACGGCAGCAGCACCGCCGCCATTAGCGGATGGACGAAGACGAGCGCCCCTAGAACGCCCAACGGCACGATCACCGCGCCGATATAGTCGCCGAGCACATGGGCATAGAACCATTCCATGAGATCGGCGTCGGCCGTCGCTACTGAGGCAAGGTCGCCGGTGCGCCGGCCCAGCACGTAGGCCGGCGCCGCGCGCTCGAGCCCGTCATAAATCCCGACCTGCAGCACCTCGATGAGCCCATAGGCGAAATCGTGGGAGATGAAAGTCTGCCAGAACTTGCACAGCGACGCGGCGAGCACCGAACCGCCCAGGAGCCAGAAGGCGCCGATGAGCGATTGGAGCGCGGCGCCCTGCACCGCATGGCCGACGAGCCAGGCGCCGGTCGCCGCGGCGACCACATTTGCGACTTGCGCCACGATACCAGAAGCAACAGTGATGATAAAATGCCAGCGTTTCACCGCGATGAAGGGCAGCAGCGCGCGCAGCCCATGCACTCCGCGCATGCCGCCGCGGTCGAGGACGACGGCGCTCATGCGGCCTCTCCCTGCGCATGCGAGAGCTTCCAATAGAGCCCGCCCCGCGACAGAAGCTCGTCGTGCGTGCCGTGCTCGACCACCGCGCCCTCATTTAAGACGAGGATGCGGTCGGCCTTCTGAATGGTGGAGAGGCGATGCGCAATGACGATGGTCGTGCGTCGCTCGAGGAGGCGGTCGAGCGCATCCTGGATCGCGCGCTCGCTCGCCGGGTCGATGCTCGAGGTCGCCTCGTCGAGGATTAGGATGGGCGCGTTTTTCAAGAGCGCGCGGGCGATGGCGACGCGCTGGCGCTGGCCGCCCGAAAGCTGCGCGCCGCGCTCGCCCACCGCCGTGGCATATCCCTCGGGCAGATCGCGAATGAAGTCGTCGATGCGCGCCGCGTGCGCTGCCGCGGAGATCTCAGAATCCGTTGCGTCGGGCTTGGCGATGCGCAGATTGTCGGCGATCGTGCCGTGGAAGAGATACGTATCCTGCGCCACCAGCGCCACCTGCTGGCGCAGATCGGCGAGCGACAACGTGCGGAGATCGACGCCGCCCACACGGATCGACCCCTGCTGTGGATCGAAGAAGCGCAGAAGAAGCGACGCGATCGTCGATTTGCCGGCGCCCGAGGGACCTACGAGTGCCACGCGCTGATGCTCGCCCACCGCAAACGACACGTCATCGAGCGCCGGGCGCGGCACGCCGTCATAGGCAAAGGTGACGTGGTCGAAGACAATGTCGTGACGCGCCGGCGCCGGAACGGGCGCCGTCGCCTCCTTCACCACCGGCTGGGCGTCGAGCAGGCCCATGATCAACGGCGCCGCGCTCTGGCCGTTCCAGGCGGCATGGAACTCGCGCTCCAGCCGGTCGAGCGGGCGGAACGCCTCGCGCGCGAGGAAGAGAGTCATGAAGAGCGCCACCGCCGGCAGCTCGTGCCCGGCGACGCGCCACGAATTCCACGCGAGCACGGTCGCTATGCCGCCCATCGATAGGAGCCCGGTCATGCCGCCCCGCATCAGCGAAACCGACAGCGTGCGCATTGCCTCGAGGCGAAGCTCGACCGCGCGCTTCACCAGCTCGACACGGCGCGCCACGGTGGCGGAGAACGCCTTCAAGGTCACGATCCCCTGGAGGCTGTCGAGGAGGTAGGCGCCAAACGACGCACGCACCCCGAAGAGGCCGCGCGAATACTTGCGGCGCCAGCGCGTCCAGGTGCGGCTGAACACCGGAACGACGACAACGAAGGGCGCAAGCGCCAACGCCGAATGGAGATCGACAGTCGCCAGCACCGCGAGCACGAAGAGGCAGCCGAAAATCGCGACGAACACCGTCGGCACATAACGGCTGTAATAGGTTTCCACTGCCTCGACGCCACCCACGACGATCTGCTGGATCTGGCCGCTCTGCTGCGCGTTGGCATAGCTCGGGCCCAACTCCACAAGCTTCTGCAGAAGACGCAAGCGCAGACTCTCCTTGGTCGCCTGCGCCGTGCGCTGGGCTACGACCTCGGCGAGCCACAAAAGTGCCCCGCGCAGCACGAGGAGAACGAGAAGACCTCCGACGCACCATTCCGCGCGCGCAATGTCGTGCGAGCGGAAGACGGCGGCAAGCGCCAGCGCCAGGAGCATGCCCTGGCCGACATAGGCCGCGGTGACGAGGAGGCCGATGACGATGCTCGCCGCAACATGCCAGCGAATGGGACCGGCGAGCGCCCAAAGCGTCCTGGTCATGTGAGCCCTCCACACGCGCGTGCAGCGCGCCGGGACGAAGCGTCAGGGGCGGCCATTGATTTGTCAACGAGCTGGTCGACAATCTGACCGGGGCCGAGACCGCCGTGAACGCGCACGCGACACGAGCCGGTGTCCCGCTCCAGGATGTGGAGCTAATTCACCGATAGACGGCGCCGACCGGGTGTAGAGGAGTTAAAATGGATCGAAAGACAACCGGTGGGAGACGGTTCCATGGCTAACATCGAGCATCATCAAATCTTGATTGTTGGCGGTGGCACCGACGGCGTCACGGTCGCGGCGAGTTTGCGCCGCCGCGGACCGCGGTCGCTCGACATCGCGATCGTCGAACCGTCCGATACGCACTATTACCAGCCGTGCTTCACGCTGGTCGGCGCGGGGGCCTATGACATGGCCAAGGCCCAACGGCCCGAACGTAGCCTTGTCCCCGCGGGCGTGACGCTGATCCGCGGAGCCGCCAAAGCGCTCGACCCCAACAACAACAGCGTCGCACTCGACACCGGCGACACGCTTACCTACGACTACCTTGTCGTCTGTACCGGCGTGAAGCTGGACTGGGACAAGATCGAGGGCTTGTCTGCGACCCTGGGCAAGAACGGCGTGTGCAGCAACTATTCGCCTCAGTACGCGCTCTATACTTGGCAGTGCGTCCAGGGATTGAAGTCGGGCAGCCGCGTGGTGTTCACGCAGCCTCCGTTGCCGTTCAAGTGCCCCGGTGTGCCGCAGAAAATCGCCTATCTGACCGCAGATCGTCTGCGCCGCGCCGGCGCGTTGCAGTCGTGCGACCTGCAATATTTCGTGCATGCCCCCGTGGTGTTCGGCGTGCCGTTTTTCGCGCGTGAACTGATGAAAGTGGTCGCGCGCTACGGGATCAAGGCGCATTTTCAGCAAAACCTGGTGGCAGTCGACGGCGCAGCGAAGACCGCGACATTCGAGGCTGTGGGCGGCGACGACAAGGGCAAGCGGACGACCGTTACGTTCGACATGCTGCACGTTTCGCCGCCGCAAAGCCCGCACGACGCGATCGCGAAAAGCCCGTTGGCGAACGCAGCTGGCTGGGTCGAGGTCAATCAGAACCCGATGCAGCACGTCCGCTACCCGAATGTCTTTTCGCTGGGCGACGTGTGCTCCTCGCCGAATTCCAAGACCGCCGCGGCCGTGCGAAAGCAGGCGCCGATCGTCGTGCGCAACCTTTTGCGCATGATCGCCGGCACGCCGGTGGAGGCGGGTTACGACGGATATGCCTCGTGCCCGCTCACCGCTGCCTATGGCAAGGTCATCATGGCCGAATTCATATATGGCGGCAAAGTCACGCCGACGCTGCCTCTCGATCCGGCGAAAGAGCACTGGATCTGTTGGTGGATCAAGGTCACCGGACTGCCGCTGTTCTATTGGAACTACATGCTCAAGGGCTATGAATGGTTTCTCAAGCATGACACGGCGTTCAAAGGCGACGCCGCGTGAGCCCGCGATCCAGGTGTGGCGCGACTGGCGATGTGGGTCGTAAGGCACACGCCAGTCAGCCGCCGGCGATCAGAACATCAGCTGACTGGTAATCGGCGCCCATCTCCTCAAGAAGGGTATCGCGGCCAACGAGAGGATCAATGCCTCCTGACGCGGCAGTTTGGGCCTTGATCTACATCAAGGTCCTTAGCTGCGACGCGAGACCTACTGTGCGTAGCCAAAAGGCTACAAGTCGCAGCTCAAGAGGGGCATCGGATTATGAGCGACAGAGGCCGTATGCGGCTCGGAGCCTATTTCAATCCGACCGGTCATCACGTTGCATCTTGGCGACATCCCCGGGCACAGAAAGACGCTCACGTTAACGTTCGCCACTACGTGGAGATCGCCCAAACCGCGGAGCGCGCAAAGTTTGACATGATTTTTCTGGCCGATTCCGCCGCAGTGAGGCACGCCGATATCGAAGCGCAATGCCGTTCGGTCCAGTTCATAGCAAATTTCGAGCCGATCACGTTATTGTCGGCCATTGCGATGACGACAGAGCGTATTGGCTTGGTGGCGACGGCATCGACCAGCTACAACGAGCCCTATCACATCGCGCGCAAATTTGCCTCCCTCGATCATATCAGCGGCGGCCGGGCCGGTTGGAACGTCGTCACGTCTGGCTCAAGGGTTGAAGCATTCAACTTCAATCGCACCGCGCCATACCCGCATGCCGATCGCTACAAGCGTGCCCATGAGTTTGTTGAGGTCGTCACTGGACTTTGGGACAGCTGGGATGACGACGCGTTTATCCGCGATCAGGACAGCGGGATATTCTTTGACAAGAACAAGCTCCATATACTCAATCACAAAGGCCAGCATTACTCGGTTCGCGGACCGCTGAATGTGCCGCGCTCGCCGCAGGGCTGGCCGGTCATCGTACAGGCCGGAGCGTCTGACGATGGCAAGGAGCTTGCAGCCGAATTCGCAGAGGCTATCTTCAGTCCCCATCTGACGATTGACGCTGCCAAGTCCTACTATGACAACGTCAAGGCGCACATGCGCAGATACGGACGCGATCCCGAACACCTCAAAATTCTGCCGGGGCTCAGCGTGATCGTGGCGCCAACCGAAGCCGAGGCGCACGCCGACTACGAATTTCTTCAATCCTTGATCCACCCCATCGTGGCGCGCGAGATCTTGGCAACCATGCTCGGCGACATGGATCTGTCCAAGTATTCACTGGATGAGCCGTTGCCTGATGAATTACCGCCGACCAATGGCAGCAAGGGACATTTCGACAGTATCGTAGCGATGGCGCGCCGGGAAAATCTGACCATCCGCGAACTTGGCAAACGTGTGGCCGGTGCCCGCGGCAAGAACGTGTTCGTGGGTACGCCTAAACAGGTCGCGGATTACATGGAGGAGTGGTTTGTGAAGCGGGCCTGCGATGGCTTCAATATCATGCCGCCCTACATCCCGGGCGCGCTCGATGATTTCTGTACATTGGTCGTTCCCGAGTTGCAGCGGCGTGGCTTGTTCCGGACCGAGTATGAGGGACGAACATTGCGCGAGAATCTCGGCCTGCCACGACCGGAAGGTATTACGGGATCGCTGGACGCCAAGGCCGCAGGCGAATGACAATGGGGCGTGCGGCTCCGCGGGTCTTCGCCGGCGCCTGAGCCGCTCGGGCAACGTCTGGGACAATGCGGCGATGGAAAGCTTTCGTCCGGTTTGCCTCATGCTCGCCACACCACCGCAAACGGCCGCAGCGCTCCGGGCTTCAGCGACAGCATTGAGATCGCGGACGAGATCGACGAGCCCGCCGGAGCAGAGCCGGATCTCGACACCGTCGCAGTACGAGCAGCTTATGCTTCGGGAAGAGGCGTCGGATCAGTGATAATCGGGTTGGACAGCACGCCGAGCCCGTCGATCTCAACCTCGCAAACATCGCCCGCCCGCATGTGAAGCTGTCCCGGCACGACGACCGGTCCGCGCGGTTCTTCCGGTTTCTCGCCCGGATTGAGCGACAGAGCCCCGGGCGATCCGGTGACGATCACGTCCCCAGGCTGAAGTGTATAGCCCTCCGATAGATACTCGATAATTCGCGCCACATCGAACAGCATGCCCGAAATCTTGGCGCGCTGCCGCTCGATCCCGTTGAGACGCGTGACGAGAGTGTGCTTGGCCGGATCGCCGAACTCATCAGGGGTCACTAGCCACGGCCCGAAGCTGCCCGAGCGCTCAAAATTCTTGCCGAGCCCGAATTGCCGGTTGTGACTTTGGTACTCGCGTACCGAGCCTTCGTTGTAGCAGCTGTATCCGGCGACGTGGTCGAGCGCGTTTTTGTGCTTGATGAAGCGACCTGGCTTGCCGATCACCACTGCCAGCTCGCCTTCATAGTCGTAAGCCCCTGCGACTTTGAGGTTCGGGGCCCAAAGCGGTTGCTTGTGCCCGACCTGGCAGATCGGCATGCGCAAGAAGATTTGCGGAAATTCGCGAGAGGTGGTGAGCCCGGTCTCCTCGATATGGAGTTTATAATTGAGCGCGAGCGCCCACGTCGCGTGCGGCTCGCGGACCACCGGATCGAACTCGATCTCATCGATCGCGAGATCGGCGGACTTCCCTTGCGCTGCCGTTCGGACCAACGCAAGGGTCGGGTCGATCTGCAGGATCTTGCGCAGATCGTCGGGCAACTGGGGTGCGACCTTTGCCAAGCTGACGAGCCCCTTGTCGCCGGCCACGACGCCGACGCCGGGTTTCCCTTTATGCCGATACGAGACCACCTTCATGATTTGCTCCCGATTTGGTCTGGCGCCGCTGCGTCACGTGCCTCCTCTGCCGTGTGGTCGCCGACTTGCATCGTGTATGGCGACACGACATCCCACACATTCTCGCCACGCTCCCAACGCTCGATCGCCTCTTCGAAGTCGAACAGCACGCCGATCGGATTCCGGTTGAAGGCGCCAGTCGCGAGCCACGCGTTGAGTCCCACCTTCAGAGGGTCAGGAAAGCAGTTGCACTGCAGCTCGCATATGTTGAAGTCGGGATCGTAATAGTCGATCGCGAAAGACGTGCCGTGGTTGATGGCGCGGAACGGCACGATACCGGATTCCTTCAGCCTCCGGTAGGTCTTCGCGAGATCTTCGAACGTGGCATAAGTCCAGGCGATGTGATGCATGCCGCAAGTCTCGAAAGCCGGCGCCGTTCGTCGCTTGAGATGAGGCATCTCGAATATGACGACATCGTGGTGCTCGTGGCCCAACGTGATGAAGCGCATTCCGTCGGCGTCGAGCGACGGCGATCCGCCTATCACTGTCTGCCACCAGTTTGCGACCGCCTCGAAATTGTTGGTGCAAAGCGCCAGATGCGAGATATGTGACGGCGCAATGACAGGGCCGGGATCGGGAATGTGCGATATTGGTGCCTTGCGACTCTTCTCCGCGGCAGCCGGCATATAATTTGGCAGCGCCGTGGACCGATAGGTTTTGCGCCGGGCAATCTTTCCTGGCACCGCTTCCACCATGGACGTCTCTCCTCTAATAGGCCGCGCCTTGGCAGTTCGTCCCTTATTTTGGCGCTCTCACAGGGCGCAGCAAAGACTCAAGGGGGTTCGAGCAGGTGAGCCCGAGAGAATCGAAGAACGTTGCGTCGAAATGCCAAAGCCGCCGCGTGCCGCCGATTTCCACCGCCGCCGTTCTGGCGGTTGATCCATCAGCCGAACGACGGCGCGTGGCATCTCTATCCGGCTATCCCCATTAGTTCGCGCCCGTAATTCGCCGTTGCGGCGTTCCAGTCCAGCGCGTGATGCGAGGCGGCGGCGAGCATGTCGCGCATTAGCCGCTGCAACACGTTGCTCTGATAGAGCGTGCGTCCGCCCGCCATGTTGAAGAGCTGTTGCACTGCGCCGAGCGCGAGTTGTGCAGCGATGGCGGCGTTGCTGCGGGCCTGAAACCTCTGCTGCTGCGGCAGAACCCCGTTCCGTGCCAGAACGGCCATCGCATCGCGCGCTGTCGAGAGATTGAGGCGCGCGGCGGCCTCGATCTCCGAAGCGGCGCGGCCGACAGCAATCTGCGTCCCCATGAGTTCCGCGATCGGCACGCCGCGCGACTTCCGCGGCCTGGTATAGCGAAGATACTCTTCCATGAACCCTTCGGCGATGCCGATGGCGATCCCCGCAAAGGGTAGCGGCGCTATGGCGCTCCGTGGCACACGATAGACCGGCGCCCGGTTGATCTGGGTTCCAGGCCCGTTGCCGTCCTCTGCCGCCGCCCGCACGCCGAGGATGCGGTGCTCAGGTACGAACACGTTCTCGACGACGAAACTTTTGCTGCCTGTGCCGGCGAGGCCCATCACCTGCCAGTCATCGATGACTGTGACATCGCGTTTCGGCAGCACGAAATAGGACGCGCCGTCGCTGCCATCGATAAGGCCGCCGCAAATCACCCATTGCACATGGTCGATGCCACTCGAGAAACCGTGGCGGCCGGAATAGAGGACGCCACCCGAGACGCGATGCGCCATGCCGACGGGATCGAGGCTCGCCGAGAGGTACGTGTCGGCCTTTTGGCCCCAGACTTCGTCCTGCGCCTGAAGGGGGAAGGTGCCGAGGAGTTGGCAATGGTCATTAAATACCATCGCGATCCAGGCCTGCGAGGCGCAGCCCCGGGCAAGCGTCTGCGTGACTTCGGTCAGCACGTCCCAGCCGAGTTCGAACCCCCCGTAGCGTGCCGGCTGGCAGATCCGGAGGAGACCGTTGTCGCGGAAATCCTCGACGGTCATGGCGGGACAGGAGCGCGCCGCCTCGCACGAAGCCGCGCGCGCGCGTAATACCGCAATGAGATTCGACGCGCGCTCCAGCACCTGTTCGTGGGTCATGATGCGGGAAACGCATTGATCGTCGGCCATCGCCGTCTTCTCCCCGACCGGCTCGTACGCTGGTTTCCCATCATGTCGCCAGACTGGCGGTGCCGGAAGGGGCGAAAAGACGCATCTCGCAGTGGGTTACCGCGACGCCGGCGGTGGTAGCCCCGCGGGTGCGCGACAATCGGCTCCACGCCGACCTCGCAGAGATGCTGCGATCGCACGAGGCCAACATCGCCCTCGCCGACAATGTGGTGGGCTGCGCCCGGTAAGCGCCTGCGTCGGCTTATGGGATGTTGCGCGGCCGGAGCAGCATCGGCCCGTAGCACAGCGTGAAGAGTCCGAAGGCGGCGATCCAGAAGCCTGCCGAGACGATGAGAAGCGGCATGGTCCAACCCGCAGCGAAGGCGGCTGCGACGCGCGTGACCGCCGCGAGGTTGACAAGGCTATAAATCAGACTGGTGGCGCGATCCGCCGAGAGATCGCGTCCGGTGTGCCCGCGTGTCGCGCGTGTCATTACGGCCAGAATCATCGTGCCGATCGCTCCGGCGGTCAGGGCGTGAATGGCCGCGCTTTGCGTCACGTCGGCATCGACCATGGCCAGGCCGAGCAAAGCTGCACCCAGCACCAGCCATGCATAGCCGATATGGAGAACGAGGAGCAGCGGCTCTGCGGCCGTCGCGCGACCGCGCCAAAGCAGCAGGCGCCACAGGTTGAGCCCCGCGCCAAGCAGCAAAAGAAGGCCGATCGGAGGGACGTCCGGAAAGAACGCCCAGCCGAACAAGCCGGCGTGCAAGACGCCGAGCGCGAACCGGTCGATCCAGCCTGGGACGGCGGGCAGATCTGAGCCCCGCCGCTTCGCAAGCCAGTTCCGGGTAAAGCTCGGCACGATGCGGCCCGCCATCACCGAGATCAGCGCGATCACGGCGGCGAGCCCGAGACGCCAGCCGAGTCCTGATGCCACAACTATGCCCTCAGCCTCCAGGTGCATCAGCAGATTGGCGATACCGAGAACGGTCACGGGCGCGACCATCGGCAGGTTGCGCCAGTTCCGACCGGCAACGATCTCGCAAGCGACGACCCCGACCAGGACCACCGGAAACGACAGGTCGGCCGCGACCGCGAGCCACGGCGGAACGAGCGCCGAGACCAGGCAGACAATCCGGCCCAGCAGCCACAACCCGGCCAGCAGTGCGAGCGGCCTGCCGTTGACCGGAGGCCGCTGGGTCCAGGTCGGGATGGCCGTGAGCAGGAAGCCGGCAATGGCCGCCATCACGAAGCCGAACAGCATCTCGTGGATGTGCCAGGCGAGCGGATCGAACCGGCTCGGCAAGGCGGTTCCTGTGGCGAACATGACAATCCAGAGCGTGAGCGCCGCCGCCGCCCAGAGCCCGGCTGCGAGAAAAAACGGTCGGAAGCCCTGGGTCAGGAACACCGGAGTCCCGCGACCGGCGACGCCATTGGCGGCGACGCTCATCGCGCGCCGCCGATCGCCTCCGGCACCGCCCGTGCGCCGGGCAGGAGACGCGCGACGAAGCGCGGGAACAGCGGCCGGAGCTTCGCGATGAAATCCCATGCCATCAACAGGGCACCGAGCGCGAAGACGATATCCCCGGGCATCCGCATCCATTGCCAGAAGGTTGTTGTGTCGTAGAACGTCTGACTACGCGCATAGGCCAGCCCATGCTCGTAGACGGCATCGAGTTGCGGCCAGCCGATCGGAAAGAAGTTGAGGAGTATCCAGAGCACCAAGCCGCCGTTGTAGAGCCAGAAAGCCCATAGCCCGACTCTTTCGCCGAACGGATACCGGTCGGCCGCAACATAGCGCAGGCAGAAATAGATCAGCCCGATGCCGAGGAGTCCAAACGCTCCAAACAATGCGGTGTGAGCATGATTGAGAGTGAGGAAGGTGCCGTGCTCATAGTAGTTCACCAGGGGGGCATTGAGCGTGCCGCCGCCGAAGACGCCGGCTCCGACGAAATTCCAGAACGCCGCGCCGATGATGTAGGTGTAGGCAAGCCCGTATTTGAACTCGCCATGCGCCTTGATCAGCCGGCGATGCTGGATCGCCTCGATGATCAGCAGCACGAGCGGCAGCACTTCGATGAAGGAAAACATTGAGCCGAGCGGCACCCACATGCCCGGCCCGCCCGCCCAATAGAGATGATGGCCCGTGCCGAGCACGCCTCCCAGGAAGATCAAAATCAATTCGAGATAGACCGAGCGCTCGGCGAGCTGCCGCGAGACGAGACCGACCGCCATCAGCAGATAGGCGCTGATCGCCGCGGCAAAGAACTCGAAGGATTGTTCGACCCAAAGATGGACCACCCACCAGCGCCAAAAATCGGTGATGGTGAAGGACTTCTCGATCCCGGTCAGCGGGATCATGCCAAAGACGTAGAGCAGCGCGATATTGACGGTGGATGCCCACAGCAGGTGCTCCAGCCGGATCCGTCCGGTCCAGAATTGCCGCGTCGCCGCCGCCAGCTTCGCGCGGGTTGGCCACAGGGCACGAAAGACGAGGAGGCTCCAGATCGCCAAGCCGGCGAAGAAGCCGATCTGCCAGGCGCGGCCAAGCTCGATATAGGACAGGCCCTGATTGCCGAACCAGAACCATCCTTGCTGGATATAGCCCATGATGCCGAGATAATTGCCGGCCAACGCGCCGACGACGATCAGCAGCGTCACCCAAAAGAGCGCATCGACGAGAAAGCCTTGCCCCCGCGGTTCACCGCCGCTGATCGCGGGCGCCAGGAACAGCCCCGCGGCAATCCAGGAGAGGCCAATCCAGACGATCGCCGACTGGATGTGGACATCCCGCACGAAATTGAACGGCAGAAAGCGATCGACAGGAATGCCGTAGAAGCTCGCCCGGTCCGTGTAGTAGTGGGCCATGATCGAGCCGACGAGGATTTGCAGCAGGAGGACGACCGCCACCACGAGGAAGTATTTTCCGATGCGCCGCTGACTTGCGGTCAAGGCTGCGAACTTCGCCAGCACCGGATCCATCGGGGCCTGGTCGGGATCGTTCAGATAGCGCTCATAGATGAACAGCACCGCGCCAAAGGCGAAGAAGGTGAAGCAGAAACTGATCCAGGTCCACTCGAAGGTGCTGGCAGTGGGCGTGTTTCCGACCAGCGGTTCATAGGGCCAGTTCTGCGTCCAGGACCAGGCAAGGCCCGGCCGCCGCGCTACGGTCGTCAGTGACGAATAGATCAGGAAGTCGGCGGTCTGAGCGGCGCTTTGCTCATCGAGGCTGTAAGCCCGGGTCCAGCCCTTGGCGAAGTCGTGACCGAGCAGCGACCGTGCGATCTCGCCGCGCAGCGTCGTGATCGCGGCTGCAATGGGGTCAGGAACGGTCGCGACCGGCTTGCTGAGATCGATGCCTTGAAGCTCAACCCGCATCGCGGCCCTGACCGAGGCTTGGTCTTCCGCCGACAGATCCGACAGAGCCTTGCCGGCTTTCGCCTTGGCGATGTTGGCTTCGGTGAGCGCGGCGAGGCGAACGAGGTTGGCGGCCGTATAGTCCTCCCCGAAATACGACCCCATGCCATAGAGGCTGCCGTAATCCATCAGATCGGCTTTCTGGAACCCGGCTTTGCCCGCCTGGATGTCGGCGGCGGACATGAGGAGCGTGCCGTCCGCAGAATCGAAGCGGTTCGGAAACGGCGGCGCTTCCTTGTAGGTGAGGTCCGTCGTCCAACCGAAAATGGCGAACGTCAGTACGGCGACCGCCAGCAAGATCCATTTGAGAACGTTGCTGACGGGATCTTCCATGCTCCGATCAACAGCATCCGCGCGCATCGCCATGCCTCCGTCCCCTTCAGGTTGCAATCGTGCTGCCGGCTTTCCGTGCACCGCGACCTACGCGGTCTGCTTCGGCTGGCAACCACATCGGGTCGGCACGATGCACAATGCCACCATTTTAATAATTGATCGGAGTCAATGTAAGTTGTGATATTTATCACGGCGGAACGGATCGTGTTCTTCGAGACGATCGAACATCGCTTTGCCTGGCAGTCGCGCGGCACGACGCGGCCCGACGGGCGCGTGCTCGAGGCGCGCGTCAACCCGGAGCCGGGTGGCGGCTTCGTGGTGATCTACAGCGACATCACCGAGCGCAAGCGCGCGGAAGAGCAGATCCGCATGGCGCGCGATGCTGCCGAGAAAGCTTTGAGCGAACTCAAGGCGGCGCAGGCAAACCTAGTCCAGGCCGAGAAGATGGCCTCGTTGGGCCAGCTTACCGCCGGGATCGCGCACGAGATCAAGAATTCCCTGAACTTCGTCAACAACTTCGCCCAGCTTTCGGTCGAGTTGCTCGGCGAGCTGACGGACGCGACGCAATCGGCAATGGCTGTCCTTGACGAGGACAAGCGCGCCGAGGTGGACGAGGTCGTCGAGATGTTGACCAGAAATCTTGAAAAGATTGCCGAGCACGGTCGTCGTGCCGACGGCATCGTCAAGAGCATGCTCGCGCATTCCCGCGGCGGCAGTGGCGAGCGGCAGAGCGTCGACCTGAACGCGCTCGTCGAGGAGGCGCTGAACCTCGCCTATCACGGTGCACGCGCGCTGGGCCCGGCTCACGGATCTCCGAGGAGTTTTAGGATCTCAGGTCAGTTGGTGCGTGACTTGGAAGTTCCAAAGGAATCCGCGACGGCACGATCATCGGCGATGAGCGAGAGGCCGGGCGCGGTCCGCGTCAGCGCGGCAGGCCGAGACCACGGATAGCGATTACGTTGCGCTGAATCTCGGCGGTGCCGCCGCCGATCACGCCCATGATGGAATGCCGCAGCACCTGTTCCATCTCGCCGATGGGCGCGGACGGCGCGTCCTCGGACAAAAGGCCGCCGGCGCCGAGAATGTCGAGCGCCGCTTCGCCCAGCCGCTCCTGCAACTCGCCGGCGAACACTTTCGTCATCGCTGCCTCATAGAGCGGCGTGCGCCCCTCCTCGAGGAGGCGCGCATTGCGAATGGCGAATTGCCGCGCCACCTCGATGTCCGCGGCAAGCGCGCCAATCCGGTCGCGGATGACGGCATTCTCGCGCAAGGGCCGGCCACCCACCTCGGCCCGCTTCACGTACTCGGTCAGGCGATCGAGCGAGCGTCGCAACAGCGCGACGAGGCCGCCGATCATCACGCGCTCCGAGGCGAGTGCATCGGTGATCACCTTCCAGCCGTTATTGACGCCGCCGACCATGGCGCTCGAAGGCACACGGACGTTGTCGTAGAAAGTGGCCGAGAAGGTCTTGCCGTACATCGCGATGCTCGGACGGATGGTGATGCCGGCCTGCTTCAACGGAAGGATGAACACGCTGATGCCGGCATGTTTGGGCTTGGCGTCGGGATCGGTTCTGACCGCGAGCCAGACATGTTCGGCCTTGTCGCCGCCCGTCGACCATAGCTTCTGGCCGTTGACGATCCAATCCTCGCCGTCGCGGACGGCGCGCGTCCGGAGCGAGGCGAGATCGGAGCCCGCTTCTGGCTCGCTATAGCCGAGCGCAATGCTCATCTCGCCGCGCAGGATCGTAGGGAGGTAGCGGGCCTGCTGCTCCGGCGAGCCGTGGCGCATGAGCGCCGGGCCGACAATAGTCTCGCCGACGAGATAGCCGCGCGGGGCGTGCACATATTCCATTTCCTCGACAAAGGCGAGCTGCTCGGCCGGACTACGCGCCTGACCGCCGTACTCCTTGGGCCAGCCAAGGCCGATCCATCCCTTTTGGCCGACGAGGCGCGAGAATTCGGGGTCGTAGCCCCGGTCCTTGAACGGCCGCCGGTTGTGCATCGCCTCGCGCTCGCCGTGCCAATGCACGGCAAGCCACTCTCGCACCTCGCGCCGGAACGCGCTGACCGCCGGGTCGAGATCGAAGGCGGGAAGGATTGCCATGCTCCGTCTCCCCTCCTAGCGCGCGCGCGCGGCCGGGCCGAGCAGATAGTCGGCAAGCTCCGCGCGCGCCCGATGTGCGCCGCCGAAGCGCGCGAGGTCCGCGTGGATGCGCCGGAAATGCCGAGGCATCTCATGCTCTTCGGCGTAGCCGATTGCGCCCATCGTGTGATGCGACTCGAGCACCACCTGCCGTAAGGCGGGGCCTGCATAGGCGAGCGCCGCCGCTGCGAAGACGCGCCAATCCTCAAGCTCGCGGTCGAACACCGTGGCGGCCGCGTCGAGCGTGAGGCGCGCGCCGTCAAGCCGCGTGAGGCAATCCGCCAGCTTGTGCTGGATGGCCTGGAACTGGCCGATGAACTGTCCGAATTGCTTGCGCATCTTGGCATGCTCGTGCGCCAGCTCGAAGCCGCGCTGCGCCGCTCCGAGCGCGCGCGCCGCGCAGCAGAGCCGCGCGATCTCAGCGAGCTCCGCAAGCCGCGCCGCGGACACCTCGACAAGCGCGGCGTTCGTGCCGGCAAAGGAAAGCTCGCTCAAGGCCGGGACGGCGAGGCCGGGCGTGGGCGTGACCGTCATGACAGCGCCGGCGGGAAGAACGACCACACCGGCCGGCGCATCGACGAACAGGACGAAATGCGTCGCGGTCGCCGCGTTCTCGACGAAGGCAGCGCTTCCACTCACGGCGCCGCCCGCGAACGACACCTGTCCTGCTGCCGCATCGCCGTCGAAGGCGCCGAACGCAACCGCTGCCGCGCCCGAGCCGGCATGGATCACTTCGCATAGGCCGGCAAGGTCTGCCGCGACGCGCTGCTGGCGCGCGAGCAGGCTGACCATCACGGCGCCCAAGAGCGGCGCCGGACAGGAGGCGCGGCCCAGCTCTTCGAAGACAAGCAGGATCTCGCGCAGGCCGCCTTCCTCGGGATCGAAGCCCAACTTTGTCAGCCCTTGCGCGGCAAGGCTCCGCCAGATGCGGTTCACGGCCGCGGGGTCGTTCGCCCGCTCGACCGCACCCTCGACCGGCCATTGCTCGGCAAGCAACCCGCGCACCGTGTCGCGCAGCAGCGTGCGCTCCTCCTCGCCGATCGCTGAGTTCTCCTTCGCCATCAGCCCCTCCTCACGGTCCGGCGCGGCAAATGATGAGTGCGTCGAGCGCCGTCACGCCCTGGCCTTCTCCGTGACCAATAAGCGGGTTGATGTCGATTTCCGTGATCTCCGGCGTGGTCAGCATCAGCCGCCCGACGAGCGAGACAGCCCGCGCAACGGCCGCCACATCGACGCGCCCTGAGCGGCGAAAATCGCTCAAGAGCTTCGCCGCTTTCAGACGATGCAGCTCCTCGACGATCGCGTCTTCCGGCAGGTCGGGTGGCAGCAGGCGGACGTCTCCCAGCGCCTCGATCCAAATGCCGCCCACTCCGACCATCAGGATCGGCCCCCATGCGGGATCGCGCCGCGCACCGATCGCGAGTTCGAGGCCGGGCGCGCTCATCGCTTCGACCAGCACGCCTTCCAGCTCGAGCCCGGGCCGCGCGCGGGCAACATTGGCGTAGAGCGTCTCCCAGGCGTGGGCGAGCGCTGTCGCGTCAGCGATGTTGAGTATTACGCCGCCCGCCTCGGTCTTGTGCGCAAGCGAAGCGGCTTGCGCCTTCATAGCGACGGGGTATCCCACGCGCTCGGCGATCGTACGCGCCTCGGGCAGTGTTTGGGCGAGCGCGCCGAGCGGAACCGGAATGCCGACCGCCCGCAGAACCTGCTTGCCAAGCCATTCTGGCTGCATGCCTTCGCCGAGCGCCGGCAGGTCGGGGAAGGGCGGCGGGCTCGGCATCGCGTTGCGCACCGCGGCAAGGCTCTTGCCATATGCGGTGAGCCGCGCGATCGCGCGAAAGGCGCGCTCCGGCGAACGCAGCAGGACGAGCCGGTTCTTCTCCGCGACGCTCGAGAGCTGGGGCGAGAGCGGAGATGTCTCGTTGTGAAACACGACGAGCATCGGTTTGGCCGAGCCGCTCGATCCCTCGACAAGACGCTCGAGCCAGGTCACGCCCATAGGAGAACTGTGACCAGGGATCGAGACGACGAGGCTGCCCGTCTGCGGGTCCTCCATGAGTGCTTCCGCCCCGAGACGCACGAGGTCCGGCTTCCACGCCGTGATGGTGCCAAGGTCGAGCGGATTTTCCGGCGGATTGAAGGCTTCGAGGCTCGGCCGCAATTTGTCCTTCTGCTCGCGCGACATCGGCGGCAGGTCGAGCCCCAGCGTCTCGCAATAATCCTGGACAATCGCGCACAAGGCGCCGGAGAAGGTCAAGACGCCGGCGCCTTTGGTCGGCGGAACGGGATAGCGCAGCAGAAGCTGCCCGACATCGATCATCTCCTCGAGCGTTTCGACGAGCACGACGCCTGCGCGCTGGACGGCGGTGCGCATTGCCGCATGGTCGCCGGCGAAGGAGCCGGTATGCGACTGCGCCGCCGCCTGCGCGCGCGCGCTGCGGCCGGGATGGAGCAGCACGACCGGCTTCCCGCGCGCGCGCGCCGCTGCCACCGCAGCGAGGAAATGGACCGGCCGGCGGATCTGCTCGCCATAGGCGAGGATGATGCCCGTGGACGGATCGCGGGCGAGATGCTCGATGAACTCGGCGAGGCCGATGCCGGCCTCGTTACCGACGGTAATCGAGTACGAGACCGGCACGGCCCGCGCCTCGAGTGCGCCGATGACATGACCGCCCATCCCGCCGCTCTGTGCGACCACCGCCGCGCCCGGTCCCGCAGCCGGATCGAGGCGTTTCACCCGCGGGAAGGACATGAAGCCGATGCAGAGACCGTCCACATAATTGGTGTAGCCGAGGCAATTGGGGCCGACGAGCGCGAGGCGGCCTTGCTCGGCCAGGGCGCCGATCTCGCGCTGACGGGCGCGCTCGTCCTCGCCCATCTCGGCGAAACCCGAGGCGAAGGTGATCGCGGATTTCACCCTGCGCCGAACGCAAGCGGCAACGGCTTCGGCCACCGCGCCGGCCGGAACCGTGAGCACCGCGAGATCGACGTTTTCCGGCAATGCGTCGATGCTGGCGAGGCAGGCGCGGCCTTCAACGTCCGTGACGTTGCGGCCGATGAGATGAATGTCGCCACGGAATTCGGCCTGGGTGAGATTGGCGAGCACCATGTGGCCCGCAGAGCCGGGGCGCGTGGAGACGCCGACGATCGCGATCGAGCGCGGCCGCACTAGGGCCTCGACAGCGGCGACCTCCCAACGCGTCGCCACGGTGCTGGCGTCAGTCATGCCCTCCCCTTGGGCCTTTTATCAGCCACACCGAGCCTATAGCATGCTGCACTCACGGTACAGGTTGGAGGAGCGCGCATTGGCCGAACAAGTCGTGACTTACGAATGCGACGGAACGATCGCGCTCATCGGGCTCAATCGGACCGCAAAGCGCAACGCGCTCAACCAGGAGCTGGAGACGCAGCTGCGCGACGCGGCGCTGCGCGCGCATGAGGAGGCGAAGGTCGGCGTGATCTACAGCCATGGCAAGGATTTCTGCGCCGGCCTCGATCTCGTCGAAGCTGCGGCCTGGATCGACAACGCTGCCGACCGCGCGCGCCGGCGCCGGCGCCGGTTCGAACGCGCCTTCGACGAGATCGCTCGAGGACCCATCCCGTTCGTCGCGGCCGTGTCGGGAGCGTGCGTCGGTGGCGGGCTCGAACTCGCAATCTCCTGCCACGTGCGGGTCGCCGATGTGACCACCTTCTTCGCGCTCCCCGAAGGGCAGCGCGGCATCTTCGTAGGCGCGGGCGGCTCGGTGCGCATCGCCCGAGCGCTCGGTGTGGAGCGCATGTCCGACCTGATGCTCACGGGCCGCGTGCTTACGGCCGAGGAGGGCGAGCGCTACAACCTCGTCCAATACCTCGTCGCGAAGGGCGAGGCACTGGAGCGGGCGAAATCGCTCGCCGCCCGCATCGGCGAGAATGCGCCGCTCTCCAACTGGGCGATCGTCAATTGCCTCCCGCGCATCCCCGATCTTTCCTATGACGACGGCCTGTTCGTGGAGCGCCTCGTCACCGGCGCTGTTTCGAGCCCCGAATCCACTGAACGTCTCAAGGCATTTGCCGAGAAGCGGGCGAGGCGTTTGGCAGAGCCGGGAACATCCGGAGACGGGCGAAGCGCGATACGGGAGAAGTGACATGGGATTGCGGGATGCAGCGATCGTCGGCTTTGCCGAGACCAAGATCGTCGAGAAGAGCGATCGCGACATCTGGGAGCTAGGCGCCGAGATCCTGGACAACCTTCTCACTAGCACCAGCTTCGAGAAGCAAGAGATCGACGGGCTCATCCTGAGCGCGTCGATGACCGGAGCGGGCAACCCCTTCTGGTCGCAAACGACCGCCGACCAGCTTGGGCTCGAGCTCGATTTCTGCCAGACGGTGGACATCGGCGGCAGCTCGCCCTTAGGCGCGCTCGCCCGCGCAAGCGCTGCAATCGATGCCGGCCTGTGCACGACCGCGATGCTGCTCTACGCCGACACGCAGTCGGCGGAGCCCAACGCGCGCATGCGGTCCTTCAACGCGGAATGGACGAATCCCTATGGGCTCCTGGGGCCGCCGGGCGCGTTCGGACTGCTGTCGAAGCGTTACGAATATCTCTACGGGCTCGACTACCGCATGCTCGGGAAACTCGCGGTGGCGCAGCGCGGACACGCGGTGTTGAACCCGAACGCGGTCGAAAAACTACGCCAGCCGATGACGCTCGACGACTACATCAATTCGCGCATGATCGCCGAACCCATACGGCTCCTCGACAGCGTCATGGTGTGCGACGGCGCGAGCGGGCTTTTGGTCACCAGCGGCACGCGGGCGAGGCAGAAACACATTGCCAAATTCGTGACACCAATCGGCTATGGCGAGCGCACCAATTTTCGGATCGGCGAATCGATCGTGGACGTAACGCAGTCGGGCCATCTGGCCGCGGGCAAGAAAGCCTTCGCCGAAGCCGGGCTCGCGCCAAAGAACATCTGCTCGTTCCATCCCTACGACGATTTCGTCATCGCCATGATGATCCAAATGGAGATGCTGGGCTTCTGCAAGCAGGGCGAGGGCTGTGCCTTCATCCGCGAGCATGATTTCACCTACACCGGCGATCTGCCGCTCAATACCGGCGGCGGCCAGATCTCGGCGGGCCAACCCGGTCTCGCCGGCGGCGGCGTCAATCTCATCGAAGCGGTGCGTCAGCTGATGGGCCAGGGCGAGGCCCGGCAGGTGAAGCGGATCGACAATGCTCTCGTCACCGGCATCGGCGGCATTCCTTACGGCCGCAACTGGGCGACCAGTACCGCGATGATCCTCACCCCGGACGCCTGAGGAGCAAGCTTATGGCTGAGACCGTCAACGACACGCTCGACGTGGTGCGCGAACCGCCCCTCCCGCGCAGCTTCTCCCGCCCGTTCTGGGAAGGCACGCGTCAGAAGAAGCTGTTCGTGCAATTCGATCGCCGGAGCGGCAAGTATCAGTTCTTCCCGCGCCCCAACAGCCTCTTCAACGGGCATCGCGAGCTCGAATGGCGCGAGGTGTCGGGCAATGGCGAGGTCTTCACCTATACCATCGCGCGACGCGGACCGCCCAACTTCCGCGGCAAGGAGCCTTACCTCATCGCGACGGTGACGCTCGATGTCGGCGTCAACGTCATCGCCAACATCGTGCATTGCCAGCTCGACGAAATGGCGATCGGCATGAAGGTCAAGTCTTATTGGCTGCCGCTCGCCAACGGCACGCACCTGCTGATGTTCGAGCCGGCCCGCTAGGTTTGTCACCCGCGGCCAAGGAACGGCATGCCGATCGGCAGGACGAAGGCCTCCATCAGGTTGGTCTCGTCCGGCAGCCGCGCGATCAGCAGCGCGATCTCGGCGATCTCCTCGGCCTTCATCATCTGTGCGGCCGGACGCGCTGGCCGCGACGCGCCGCCGGCGAGATGGCTCTCGGTCACGCCTGGATCGATGATCGAAACGGTGATCCCATGCTCGCGCCCATCCAGGGCCATCGACTGGGTGATGCCGTGGAGCCCGAATTTCGCGGCGACATAACCGATCGTGTGCGGCCGCGGCCGGCGTGACGACACGCTGCCGATATTGATGATACGGCCGCGCTTTTGCTTCACCATGATCCGCATCGCCTCGCGCCCGCAGAGGAACGGGCCGGTGAGCATGGTGTCGATCGAGCGCTGCCAGTCGGCCAGGCTGAGATCGACCGTCGGGATGTGGTCGGCGAGGCCCGCATTGTTGACCAGGATGTCGACGCGGCCATAGGCCGCCATCGTGCGCTCGTACAGTCGCACCACCTGCGGCTCTGAGGTCACGTCGGTCTGGCAGGCGAGCGCAGTGCCGCCCTTCGCCGCGATCTCGGCCGCGACCGCATCGAGCTTGTCGGCCGAGCGCGCCGCCAGAACCGTCTTCACCCCGGCGCCCGCAAATGCGCGGGCGATCGCGACGCCGATCCCGGAGCTCGCGCCGGTCACTATCGCGACGCGCTCGGACATGTCCTTCATTGTGGGTTCCTCCGGCCGGATCGCGGCGTGTCCAGATTATCAAGTCGGTACTTTAGTGGCATTTTTTGTCGAACGCCGGACCGTCGCGACCGTGAGGCGTCAGCACGGCACCCGTCAGCGCGAGCGGAATGGCATCGGGAGGGCGCCGGCCCGCGCCTGCCAACGGTTCCAGTAATGAATCGCCTCGCCGACGATGCCGCGGCGGAACACCAGAATGATCACCACGAAAATGACGCCGACCACGACCGGCACCGGGATGCCGATCCCGGCCAAGTATTCGTCCATCGAGACCGTGAGAATGGCGCCGACGACCGGGCCCAAGAGCGTGCCCATGCCGCCCAATAGCACCATCAGCACCGCCGCCGCCGAGGTGGTGAAATCGACATCGGTCAAGCTGGCAAGGCCGATCGAGATCGCCTTCAACGAGCCGGCGACGCCGGCGAGCGCCGCCGACAGCACGAAATTCATCAGCTTGTAGCGGTCGACCGGGTAGCCCAACGAAATCATGCGTGGCTCATTGTCCTTGATCGCGCGCAGCACCTGGCCGAAGGGCGATTTCCACACCCGCACCACCAGCAAATACCCGGCAAGGAAGATCGCCGCTGTGACGTAATACATGGCGAAATTGTCTTTGAGATCGATGAGCCCGAAGAGCCAGCCGCGCGGAACGGCCTGAATGCCGTCCTCGCTATTGGTGAAGGGGAGCCGGAGCGCGAGGAAATAGACCCCCTGCGTCAGCGCCAAGGTGATCATCGCGAAGAACAGGCCCTGGCGGCGAATGGCAATGATGCCGAAGAGGAAGCCCAGGAACGTCGCGCTGGCGATGCCGCTGAGCATCGCCAGTTCGAAGGGAAAGCCGAAGGCCTTCGCGGTCTCGGCGGCAATATAGGCGCCGCCGCCGAAGAACGCGGCATGGCCGAAGGAGAGCAGGCCGCCGCCGCCGATCAACAAATTGAACGCGCAGGCGAAGAGAGCCATGCACAACAATTCCATCAGGAACACCGGATAGACCAGGAACGGCGCCACGACGAGGATGGCGATGCCGACAGCCAGTCCAAGCCAACCGCCGTCGCGCGTCCTGGCGGCGCTCGCCGGGATGGTCTCGCGAACCTCGGTCGCCATCTGGCGCTCCCGCCCGAATAGGCCAGCGGGCTTCACCATAAGCACGATGATCATGATGGCGAAGATCACCATGTTCGAGGCCTCGGGATAGAACACCTTCGACAATCCCTCGAGCACGCCCAAAGCCAGGCCAGTCACGATCGAGCCCAAGATCGAGCCAAAGCCGCCTATCACCACCACCGCGAAGACGGTGATAAGGATGTTGCCGCCCATCAGCGGGTTGACCTGATAGATTGGTGCCGCCAGTACGCCCGCCAATCCGGCGAGCGCAACGCCGCCGCCGAACGCAAGCGTCACCATCCGCGGCACGTTGATGCCGAAGGCGCGCACCAGGGTCGGGTTCTCGGTGGCGGCGCGCAAATAGGCGCCGAGATGGGTCTTTTCGACGGCGTACCAAGTGCCGAAGCAACACGCCAAGGATGCGACCACGACCCAGGCACGGTAAGCCGGCATGAACATGAAGCCCAGATTGTAGCCGCCGGTCAGACCGTAGGGGTAATCGTAGGGTTGGCCCGAGGTGCCGTACCAATGAACGAACATGCCTTGAATGATCTGGAACAGGCCCAAGGTCAGCAGCAGACCGTAAAGATGGTCGAGATTGTAGACGCGGGCGATCAGCGCCCGCTCGAGGATCATGCCGAAGATCGCGACCGCGAGCGGCGCCAGCACGAAGGCCCACCAATAGCCGATGCCGAAATAATGCAAGAGCATCCACGCAATGAAAGCCCCCAGCATGTAGAACGCGCCTTGTGCCGCATTGACGATGGCGAGGAGGCCGAAAATGATGGCGAGGCCGAGGCTCAGCATCGCGTAAAATGAGCCATTGATGAGGCCTAGCAACAACTGCCCGAACAAAGCGGTGGCCGACATGCCCGATCTCTCCGTCAGAACGCGAGATATTCTTCGAGCTTGCCCATCTTGCCCGCGACTTCTATGCGCTCGACACGATCGATGATCTGGCCGCTTTCCATCACATAATGGTGGTCGGAAACCTGCGCGGCAAAGCGGTAATTCGCGTCAGCCAAGGCCAGAACCCAGATAGGCCTCAATCACGGCCGGGTTCTTCGAGACGTCGTCGTAGCAGCCGTCGGCGAGGATGCCGCCATGCTGCATCACCGTGATGCGATGCGACACGTCGGCGACCACAGACAGATTGTGCTCGACCATTAACACCGTGCGATTGACCGCGACGCGGCGGATCAGCTCGACGATGCGGCCGATATCCTCGCTCGCCATGCCCGAAGTCGGCTCGTCGAGCAGCAAAAGTTCCGGCTCGAGCGCCAAGGTCGTTGCGAGTTCGAGCGCGCGCTTGCGGCCGTAGGGCAGTTCCGCCGCGGCCACGGTTCCGTAAGCTTCGAGCCCGACATCGGCCAAGAGTGCGCGCGCCCTGGCGTCGAGCTCGCTCAACACTGCGTCGGAGCGCCAGAAAAAATAATTGTCCGCACGAAAGCGTTGCAGCGCGATCCGGACATTTTCCAGAGCCGTGAGGCGCGGGAATACCGCGGAGATCTGGAACGAACGCACCATGCCCATGCGCGACACGTCGTAGGGTTTGGCGCTGGTGATGTCGCGGCCCTTGAAAAAAATGCGCCCGCTGGTCACCGACATAAATCGGGTCAACAGATTGAAATACGTGGTCTTGCCCGCGCCATTGGGGCCGATTAGAGCGTGGATGGCGCCGCGCTTCACATCGAGGCTGACGCCCTTGACCGCGACGAATCCGGAAAAGGACTTGGTCACTGCCTCGGTGCGTAGAAGGACGTCGTCAATCAACGGCATTACGCCATTTACTTGCCGGCGTTCGCGCCCGTGACCAATGTGCACCCGCCTTGATCCATCGGCCGGAACGCCTTGTCGCCCGGAATGACATCAAGCAGCTTCGCCAGATCGCGCGGGCCTTTCGATTCCGCCGGCGTCTTCACCTGAACCAAATAGACGTCGTGCACCATGCGCCCGTCGGGCCGCAGGATGCCGTGCTTGGTGAAGGCGTCGTCGATCACCTGTTTCTGCATCCAGGGGAAGATCTTCTTGGGATCGTCGCTGCCGGTCGCCTGCACTGCCAAGAGATAGGTCCTCACCGCAGAATAAAGGCCGGCCATCAGATAGGGCGCCATCGCGCCTTGACGCTTCTCGAACTCGTCGGCAAAGGCCTCGGACTTGGGCGGATTGGCGTCGCGGTACCATGGCAGCGACATGATCATGCCTTGAGTTGCTTGCAGGCCGCCGGCGCCGGCGATGGCCTGCAGGTCCATGCTCAACGGCACGACTTTGACGCCGCTCGCAATGAGCCCGAATTCATTGGCGGACTTGATGGCGTTTGTCATGTCCGGCCCGGCATCGCCGAGTGCGATGACCTCCGCCTTCGAGGCCTGCGCCTGGAGCATGAAGGACGACATGTCGGAAGTGCCGAAGGGATGAAACACGGTCCCGACGACTTTGCCGCCCGCCTGGGTGACGCTGCGCGTAACGCCCTCGACCAGTGCCTTGCCATAGGCGTAATCGGCGGAAAGGATGAACCAGGTCTTGCCGAGCTTCGGCACCGCCTCGCCAAGGTTCGGAAGTTGATACGTGTCGTAGGTCCATTGCGCGCTATAAGGCGCGCACTGCTTGCCGGTCAGGGCATCGGAGCCGGCCTCGCTGTAAAGCACGACCTTGTTGCGCTGTCGCGCCACCTCCTGCACCGCCAAGGCCACGCCCGAATAGACGACATCGACGATGGCATCAACCTGTTCGGTATCGTACCACCTCTCGGCAATGCGAACGCCAACATCGGGTTTGTCCTGATGGTCGCCGTGAATGACTTCGATTGGCACGCCATTGACCTTGCCGCCAAATTCATCGACCGCCATCTGGGTCGCGACCACCGGCCCCATGCAATTGTCGAGGCAATAGGGCCCGGAGAAATCGTCCAGGATGCCGATCTTGATCTTGTTGTCGGAATATTGCGCCTTGGCGCCAGGCGCGTGGACCAGGACAACACTCGCCAGCGCGGCCGCGAGGCCCCATGTGAAGCGCATCAATTGCCTCCCTTTCCACCCCACCTCGCGTCGAAACGCCGACGGTGTGATTTTCTATAACCTAATTGAGTTGTTTCCCAAGCGTCAACCGGGCTTCGCCGCGGCCTTACCGAAGAACTGTATGATATTGCCGTCCGGATCGCGAGGGGTGAGAGCGCTGCCATGGGCACCCATGTCGCGGGCGGCCAGGATCGAGGCGCCCGCGACTTCGAGCGGCGGCGCTTATCGACTTCGCCGATCCCGCGTTTAGCGCGAATTAGCGCTTTCGTTGCGCGGCTACCGAGCATGAACCAGAAGGTCGACGCACTGCGGCGCGGTTGAGCGTTCCAGCTGGCCATGGAAGATCGAGGAATTGTCGGGCGTGTCGGATGTGCTGGAGCACAACCGCGCTTCCGCCCAAACGATTAGATCGCGCCGGCGGTAGCGAATGGAGCGCGCGGAGACCTTTACGTATTTCGGGCCGCCACCACGTACTCGCCAATTGCGGAGAGCGCGGAAGGAGTATCCTAGAAAATCGGCTGCGTCGAATTCGTCGATTAGACGATCAAGATAGGAGGGATCGGCTTCGACTTTTTCCAGTGTGTTGCTCATTGTCGGTCTCGGCGCCTTTGGTGAGGACGCCGGAGACAATGAACATCAAAGTGAAGCCGATATAGGCGACATAGATTGATTTGATTAATCGCATCGCCACTCGGCGCAAACGCGCCCCCGCAAAGTCGGGTCCGACCACAACACGACGGCCTCGGCCGAGAATAATCTCGATCCGGCCGCTCGAACTTGTCGTCTTGAGACCATCAGGAGGAGGCAGCCGCAGCGGATGCTCCGGCGGTTCCTCGACCACGACCGGCGCGAATGCCGCCTTGCCCCGCACAGAAGCGCGACCGCGAGCGTCATCATGCAACGCCCGACGCCAACCGAACACCTGGCCAGGATGCAGGCCGTGCCGCTTCGCCACAGAGCTGACGCTCGCATCCGGCCCAAACGTCTCCGCAACGATCCGGCGCTTGTCCTCGTCACTCCAGCGCCGCCGCCGCTCGACCGTGATGATCTCCGCCACCGGTAACTCCTAGAAGTCCGACTAGGCGCACTTCCAGAACCAAGACCATCACCGACTACAAATGCAAGGCGGCCTCACCGAGCGGTTACGGCGGAACGGCATTTATGGTTGTGCAGCTTGGCTGTCAATCGGCGTTGGAAAGGGGCTCTAACTCACTTTCGGTGCAGATACACTACATTTGGTAGGTCTAAGCCGATTGGGGTGCCGCCATGGTGTGTTCGAGCTTTCGATCTCTGTCTCCAGCCGGGCTGTTGATCAGGGATGTCGAGATTGGACCCGATCGCGTCGTCATTACGGCGCGGTGTCGCGCTGCCGTTGGCACCTGTCCCGATTGCGGGCAGAAGTCCGAGCACGTGCACAGCCGCTATGAGCGCAAGCTCTCGGACCTACCGTCGCACGGTCGTGCGGTTAAGCTGCGGATCGCGGTTCGCCGATTTCGCTGCACTGAACCTGGTTGCGGGCGCCGCATTTTCGCCGAGTCGCTCGGCGCTGCGATCGCGAGCAGATCGGCTCGCCGCACCTCTCGAACTCGAGACGATCGTCCACCATCTCGGCATTGCTCTGGGTGGTCGACCCGCGGCGGCGCTGGCACGAAGGCTGATGTTGCCGGTCAGCAAGGATACCTTGCTGCGCGTCGTGCGCCGGCGCACGGCTTGCGATCCCTCGCCGTTGCGCGTCATCGGCATCGATGATTGGGCGTGGAAGCGGGGCCAGCGGTACGGCAGCATCATCTGCGATCTCGAACAGCGCTGCATCGTCGACCTCCTCCCCGACCGCGAGCCTGCGACGGTCGAGGCGTGGCTCTCACGCCACCCCGAGATCGCCATCATCTCGCGCGACCGCGGTGGCGGCTATGGTCGGGCCGCGACCAGAGCGGCGCCGCAGGCCGAGCAGGTCGCTGATCGATGGCACCTCATGGAGAACGCCAGCGCCGCTTTGCTGGAAGTGGTGCGACGATCGATGCGACCCATTCGCCAAGTTCTCGGATCCGCTGTGATCGATCCGGCTCTGCTGACCTGCGCTGAACGACTGCAGCATGAGGGTTATCTCCGACGCGAAGAGGCCTATGGCGCCATCCGCTCGCTCGCCAAGGCAGGCAGGCCAAGCTGGCGCGTGACATCGTGCGCGGCGGCGGTGGCGATGTATTCCGTTGCCGGTCGAACACGCTCGAGCCGCATCTCGCCTGGCTCGCCGCCGAGTGGGCGGCCGGATGCCGTAACGGGGCCGAGCTGTGGCGCCGTCTCCGTTCCACGGGCTTCAGAGGGAGCCCGCGTGTCGTAGCGGAATGGGCAACGCGGCGTCGCCGGAGCGAAAAAGCGGGGCGCGACACGCTGCGCAAAGTGCCGCCTGCCCGGGTGATCAGTCGGCTCATGACGAGCCTGCGCGATCAACTCACGAAGGAGGACGCCCTCACGGTGGCAACGATCGAACAGAGCGTGCCGATAGTGGTACAGGCCCGAAAGCTGGTGGAGCGCTTCCACCAAATGGTGCGCGACCGTGATCCCGCTGCTTTGCCTTGCTGGATCACGGATACCGCAGGTAGCGCGCTCGTGTCCTTCGGCAAAGGCATCATCGCTGATCAAGCCGCCGTCACCGCGGCCCTGACCCAACCTTGGTCGAATGGCCAGACGGAAGGACAAATCACGAAACTCAAACTCGTCAAACGCCAGATGTACGGCCGCGCCAAGCTTGATCTCCTCCGTGCACGCCTCGTCGCTCCCGCGTAACATGCTGACTGCATCGAAAGTGAGTCAGAGCCCCTTTCCAACGCCGATTGACACGAGGTGCCTTTCGTTCGCTCCAGGAGCTCAAGAACGCCGTCCATGCCTTCATCGCCCAGACCAATGCCAACCCCAAGCCCTTCACCTGGACCAAGCACCCCGACAAAATCATCGCCGCCGTCAAACGCGGTACCAAGTGTTAGATTCGATCCACTGCCCGCGAGGAGCGCATCTCCTCCATCTTCGGGTGTGGTTTGATTATCATGCTGCTCATCATCCAGATCTGGATAATGATGCGCTGAGCCAGCCAGGCGGCAGCTCGAAGGCGGCGTGAAGGGGGGGTATGTGATGGACCCTCGGAACCGTGTCATAATCAGTGCGGCTGAGCCGGAAGGTGCGCCGTACCTGCCGTTCGAGGGCGGGCGATTCCGCCTGGCGATGGGGCTCATGCCGCTCGCGCCGGGCGGATGGATCGAGATCGACGCCCATTTCGCGCACGACCTCGCGGCAAAGCGCGCGCTGCTCGAGACGCGCCATGCTGACGTGTTCGCGGCGCTGCCGGGGGCGGCCGCGCCGGCTGCGGAGCTGCTCTCACTGCTTGCCGCGCATCTGCCGCAATACCACCCGGAGATCTTCCGGCGCACGGGCGATCTCCTCGACAACATGGTCTCGGGAGAGCGCTGGGATGTCGCGCGGTCCCCGCTGCACCCGCTCGACCTGTGCGGCCGCCTAGTGCAGGAGGATTTCTGCGTGCTGCAAGAAGACAGCGGCACCTATCGCCTGATCGGCGCGACGCTTTGCTGGCCCTCGTGCTGGCGGCTCGCGGACAAGATCGGCCGGCCGCTGGCGGAGATCCACGCGCCCGTGCCCGGCTATGCCGAGACGCTCGAACGGCCGGTGGACCGGTTCTTCGCGCATCTGAAGCCGGGGCGGCTGACGTGGCGGCTCAACTGGACCGTCGTCGACGATCCAGCGCCGTTCCAGCCGGAGCACATCGCGGGCCATGTTCCGATTACCTCGGACAGCGCCGGTGCGCATCTGTGGCTTCGAGTTCGAGCGGCAGACCTTGCGCCGTCTGCCAGCGACCGGCGCGGTGGTGTTCACCATCCGCACCTACATCACACGGATCGACGCAGCAGTCGGCGATGCCGCCGCTGCGGCCGAGCTTGCGGCCCTGCTGCGCGACACGCCAGCCGCGACCCTCGCCTACAAGCAGATCGCGCCGTTTCAGGCAGCGCTTCTCGCCTGGCTCGACGCGCGCGCCCTCAGGGAATGATGCCCTACGCCAATACCCTGAATAGCTCAAACCGCGGCGCTGGCCTGTCATGATCCGGCTTGTGCTTGTCGCATTTCGGGGGCTGGATCATCGTGCGGTCCAAGCTCTTCAAGAGCACCCAGCACCGCTCCTTTTTGGCGCGAGCGGCCGGCCTGAGAAGTTGATGCAGTGATCAGGGTCAATGCCGATTGGGTGTGCATCGGGCGCGGCGTGGTGCAGCTTCGAGAGCGGCAGACTATTCGGCACGACGGGCTGACCCGTGGCCTCATGGTGGGGGGCGCGAGCTCATCAGCCCCAGTTGCTTGTCGGCTCGGGCATGTAGCGGTAGGGATGATCTTGCGGGCTAGTCGTGTCGTGCAGCCAAAGGATGCTACATGAAAATCAACAAGAAAGCGCTTGCCCTCCTGGTCCTCGCTACGGCCGTCTCCGGCCTTGGCCTCGGCGCGGCCTGGGCAGCCGATTCGTCTGCCGTTGGTCCCGCTGGGGGCGCCGTATCGAGCGAACTCGCGCAGGCTCCGCCGCCGGCGCCCTCGCCGCCCTCGCTGTTCCCGGAGATGGGCCCAACGCTGGGGGCCAATCCCAATCCGGAGAATTTCGACCTCGGGCCATCGATCGGCAAAGTCTATGTGACGGGCGTCTTGAGCGGGCTCGGCTTCTGGCAGTCGAACCCGGTTCTCGGCAACAATGCCGGCTATGCCGACATCAGCAACGGCATGGTGTTCGTCCAGAACGCCTCGGGGCCGGTGCAGTTCGTGGCGCAGGCCGGCATCTATTCGATCCCGACGCTGAGCGAGCCCTACACGCGGGCGAGCGATCTCAACAGCCTGTTGTGGGGGCCGCTGCCGCAGGCCTATGTCAAGTTCGTCCCGAACGACGCCTTCTCGGTTCAGATCGGCCGGATGCCAAGCCTCATCGGCTCGGAATCAGACTTCACCTTCCAGAACGTCAATATCGAGCGTGGCCTGTTATGGCGCCAGGAGAACACCGTCAACCAGGGCATCCAGGTAAATTACGAGATCGGGCCCGTTGACTTGTCGCTGTCCCTTAACGACGGGTTCTTTTCGGGCAATTTCGACTGGCTGACGGGCTCGGCGACCTACACGATCAACAGCAACAACTCGCTGACTTTCACCGCAGGCGGCAATTTCGGCTCGAGCCGCCTCGACACCTTCGGAACGCCGATCGAGCAGAACAACAGCGAGATCTATGACTTGATCTACGACGGCACCTGGGGGCCGTGGACGCTCGCCCCCTATTTCCAGTACACCTACGTACCAGACAACAGCGCTTTGAAGTCAGCGGGCTTCACGCAAGACGCCTCGACCGTTGGCTTCGCGGTCAACGTCGCCTATTCGTTCAATGACAATTGGAAGCTCGGGGCGCGCGGCGAGTACATCAGCTCCACGGGCAGCCTCGCCGACGGCGCGCCGGAACTCCTGACCGGGGGCCCCGGCGCCAATAACTGGTCGATCACGCTGACCCCGAGCTATCAGTACAAGATTTTCTTCGCCCGCACTGAATTCTCCTATGTCGGGCTCGGCAGCGCAACCCCGGGCTCCGCCTTCGGCAAAGCCGGCACCGACACCTCGCAAGTGCGTGTCCTGTTCGAGACGGGGCTCATCTTCTAGAGCGATGCTCAAGGAAGCCGTTGACGCCGTCCTCGATCTGGCGGCGGATGCCGCCGACGCAGCCGCCAATTACCGGAGCCGGCCCGCGATTGAGGCAGATCAAGGCCATCCCGCCCTTGAACGCGCAAATTCGCGCCGTGGAAAGGGCCAGGGGGCTTCGCCTCATGCCGCGCGACGGGGTGAGGCGAGCGACGTCGCGCACTTGTAGACGACGATCCGTCGGCGCCCCGCTCCTGCCCGATATCGATGATCAACTGTGCTCCCTCGGCTTGCGTGACTCCTCTCGTCGGCATCACCACCGAGGTGTCGATCTTCTACAATTCCGAATTTGTCGCCGGCGGACGCTGGCGGCGCGCCGGCTCGCCTGATCACGGCGGGAACGCGGCGGGCTAGGGCTATCGCTATGACGACGGCCATCCTGGCACTGATCGCGCTCGCGCTCGGCATCGGTCAGGGCGCAGCCAATGGTGTAGCCCCTATGCCGACATCGGCATAAGGTGCACATCACGCGCAATGTGCTGGACTGATCTATATCAAAACGCGAGTTTGGGTCATGCGTTATAGGGAGTGCATGGACGGCTCGCTTTTTGCGAGCGGGGCGTCGCAGCGTGACCGGCGGAAGAGTGAGGAGACTTCGATGAAAGATTATCTCTTGGTTGCGGTAGCCGCGGTTGCGATTGCAGCCGGCGCGACGGTTGCCTTTCCGCCAGTGTCGTTGGCTCAGCCCCCTGCGACATCGCCCGGTATCATCATTTCGGTTAGCGGTTCCGCCGCGATCTCGACCAAGGGCATGTCCCCTGGCGGCGAGATTTGGGCGGAGTGGTATTCCCTGCCGCCAGGGAAGGCCGTGGAGGAGTCCGCCAGCGCCGCGAAATGGGCGTATGTCGAAATGACCCTCGACGGTTCGGCCGTTGTCACCGGAGGCCCTACTCCAATGTGCGAGTCCCTCAGCGCAGGCGGACGCCAAGCCGCGCGCTCGGAACGTGTCGCGGAAGCCGGCGATGTTGAGGTTTGCAATTATGCCATCCTACCCGGCTCACGCACGGAGAATCGGGGATCTCAGCCGTATGTTTTCGCCGGATTGGCCGTCGGTGGCCCTTGGGAAGAGGGCATGGAGGATGACGCCGACCGTTACCTCAAGGTGAATGGGCTCGCCAAAGCGGCGCGGGTCGCTTCAGCGCAATTTGGCGAGGTCGAAAAGGAGATCCTCAAGGCAGGGGCAATGACGGTCGTCATCCGGAACGTCACCATGCCGCCAGGCACCCGGATCGTTACGATGGATCACTACCCCACCTTGCGGATGGTCGAAAATGGGCAGCTGATCTTAAGCTCGATTCCGGAAAGTTCTAACGCCGCCGCGCCGAAAGTTCTGGCGGCATTCGACATGATGGAATGGGCGCCGGCGAGCGCCGAAAAACAGATTGTCCTGGCAAACAGCGGCGATGAGCCAGTTCAGTTCGTCGAGTGGACTGTCGCCCCGGTGCAAGGCGTCAAACCGTAAATGGGAGTCAGGGTGCAGACGGAGCGCCGCGTGGAAGGGTCAGAAGCGAACATGGACAACAGAATTCGTGAGCAATCTGGTAATGAACGCCGCTGATTCAAAGCCGTTCAAGATTGCGATTATCGGAGGCGGGCCGGGGGGACTATTCACGGCTTGGCACTTGGCTGGCAAAGCAGGGTTAAGTTGCGAAATCACCGTGTTCGAGGCGAGCGGCCGCCTCGGAGGGCAGATCGAGACGGGCCAGTTTGCGGGCGTGGGACCCTATGAGGCCGGGGTGGCGGAAATTTACGACTATTCTCGTTTAGGCCCCGACCCTCTGCATGAGCTCATCGTCAAGGAGCTGGGCCTGCCGCTCAAGTATATCCGAGGCGGCCCCTGCGTGCTCGATGGCAAGATCGTTCTGGAGACCGACGATCTCGCGAAGTTCTTTGGAGAGCGGGCCCGCGACGAAGCGGTGTCGTTTCGCAAGCGGTGTGCGGATCTGCTCAGTCCCGAAGCCTACTACTTCTCGGTCGCGGAAGAGGACAATGCTCATCCATGGTCGAGAGTGCGGGGCGACGACTTGCTTGAACGAGAATTCACAGACGACGTCGCGCGTCGTTACATCCGAGCGATGGCGCACAGCGATGTCGCCGCGGCGCCACATCAGACGAACGGGCTCACCATCCTCAAAAACGTCCTGATGGACGTCGACGGCTACATGGACCTCTGCTCCGTGGTGGGCGGCAACGAACAGATCGCAACCCGCCTCGCCGAGGAGCTCGACGCCCAGATTCGCTTGAATGCGCATGTGACTGCGGTCGAGCCGCTTGCCGACGGTACGTACCGGCTCGAAGTGCAGGTGAACGGCATCGAGGAGCGGGTGACCGCGGACTACGTTGTCGCCGCCTTGGAGTTGAGAGCGCTTTCGACCGTCCATTGGCGGTCGGAGGCTCTTGAGTTCGCGATGGAAAAGCACGTCGGCTACTTCGACCGCCCGGGGGCCTATCTTCGCGCGACTTTCTTGTTCCAACGTCCATTCTGGCGCGATAAAATTTCGACGGACTGGTGGATGCTCGACGCGTTCGACGGGTGCTGCGTCTATGACGAAGGCACGCGTTTCGACTACAGCAAATACGGGCTCCTGGCCTTCCTAATTGCCGGAAACGCGGCTCTGGAGCTGACGAATGATTCCGACGAACTCATAGAGCACATGTGCCTGGACGCCTTGCCCCCGGAACTCGCGCACGGCAAGGAGCTGGTGTTGGACCGCCGGATCCATCGGTGGGTGGGGTCGGTCAGCGCGATTCCCGGCGGCATGCCTATACGCCCGCGCGGAATAAACCATCGTCCGGATCCCATTCACGCGCCGGGCCTTGTGATGGTCGGCGACTACTTGTTCGACGCGACGCTCAACGGGGTGTTGGACTCTGCCGAGGTGGCCAGCGACATCATACTCGCTGACGTTCTCAGACGACGCCGCGCAAGGCCGCAGGAAGAGACCATCGGTGCCGAGTCGCGCGGCGGCGCCCTTAATGAAGCACTGGATCATGTTGAAGACCTGATGTCCGTGCAATGTGTTACGGGCATCTTGCAAGTTGCGTGGGGGCTCGAACGGGGCGCCAAGGTTCTTCATGTCGGCTCCGGCGCCGGACATATGGTCGCCGCGCTGAGGGCGCTCGGCTTCGATGCCACGGGCGTCGAGTGCAGTCGCGAGGCGAATTTTGCCACCCCGGCCGAGTTGACGAAGCACAACCTTTGTTGCGATTTCGCGCAGTTGCCCTTTGAGGACGAACAATTCGACGCCGTAATTGAGACGGGGCTTTACCGAACGGCGCGAAACAACGCGGAGAACGCGATCGCGGAACTTTATCGCGTGACGAAGCATGGCGTGCTTCTCGGATCCGTGACGACGGACCTCGCGATTGAGCTGATCGAACGGTTCAACTTGCTCGAGGATGTGCAGGTCCTTTGCTCGCGCTGGGACTGGGCGGAAAAATTCTATGCGGCGGGATTCGTGCACGCGCTGTTCCATCCCTCGCGCCTCGGTGAAGCGTGGGAGAAAGCGGAGGCCTTGGGCGTTGGACCCGGCCCGTGGTATGAAGATTCAGAGAGCCTTCTTTATTGCGTCTACGAACGGGCGTCGAAGCCGGGTTCGCCCAGCCTCAAGGAGGCGCCCGCAGCAGATGCGAGGCCGAACGAACAGGATCTCGTCTCGGCTGGGCTGATCGGCGATGTCTCAGCGGATATCCAGATTGCGAAAGCAATTGGGGCGCAGTCATCATAGTGGACGACGTTGCAGAGGCGAATAATCAGGGCCTTGTCGGCGCTGATCGGGGAGAACTAAGCGGATATCTAGAGCACGAAATCGAATAAGGGACGATAATCATGGTGTTGGAGTTGGAGACCGTGATTGCGCCTCGGGCGTGGCGGGTCGAGTTCGCGGAAGGCTCAAAGGCCCTGCCGGATGGAGTTGAGACGATCGAGATCGCGGAGCCTCGGAACGTCACGGCCCTGTTGACCCCTTTGGCGCCGTCGGACGCGCTTGCACAGGGCGGCCCACAGACTGCCGGCGCGTTGACAGTGGTTTGGATGCCGCAGGGCGCCAACACGCCGGCGACGATTGAACGCGACGTTGACGAATGGGTGCGCGGCGCTGGCGTAGAGGCAAGAGCTAAAGAGGTGAACGTGCGAGCGGACGTTCGCACCTTGCGGGCGGTGTGGGGTGAACATCGGGCTGTGATCTATGCAAACCAGAGCGACATTCACTTTGCGCTCGACGCGATCCTCCGATTCAGCGTCGCGCAAAGAGAGGCGTACGCGTTGGAAGCGACTATGAAGTCGATGTGGGCTTCGATTGAGGCAGACACTGCTTTGACTCACGCGCTGACGATGCGCGATCAGAAAAGGCAACGGCACGTCAATGAGATGACGGAGGTTGCGACGCGCATGAAGATGGCGTGGCTGCGCGTCAGTAGAAGCATCGAGCAACTGGATCCCGCGCTCGCCGATCCTTCCAAGCGGCTTTTCGCTGAGCTCGTCTCCGCCGTGTCCCTTTACGATCGAGTGGAAATGCTGGAGGACCCGGTCCAGTTCGCGTTGGACCATTATGAAGTTTCCAACACGCGTTTGATTGACATGACTCTGGCCCGGGTGGACCGCGTCAATTCCATCTACGGATATGGGATAATTATCATACTGCTCATCATCCAGATCTGGATAATGATGCCGCGCTGAGCCAGCCAGGCGGCGGCTCGAACGCGGGGGGTATGGATGGACTAGCGGCTCAGGCAATCGGCTTGTTCTTGATCCCGAGCGAAGTCAGGATCTCACCGCCGGCGCGGATTCCTTCGGTAGCCGCACCCTCCATGTAACCTTGATAGTCGACCGAGGTGTGTTCGCCGGCAAAGAAGACATTGCCCTGGCGGCGACGCTCATATCCGGCAAAGCTGTGTGATTGCCCCGTCCGCCAGTAGGAGTAGGACAACCGCAGATTAGGGTCGAGCTGCGGCAATGAGATCGTGGCCTTGCCATTCCACCTACTGCCGATCCCGGGAAAGACGGGTTCGAGCTTGGCCAAGAAGCGTTGTGCGTCGGCAACGACCACGGGATCGGGCGACACGGCGTAAGGCGCCCTGTTGGGGTCCTCGGTGGCGAGCACACCGGCGATGTCGCCACCGGTATAGTTGACCAGTACCCCGGTCATGCCGGGTTGCGCGCGGGTCACCTCCCAGGTGCTCTGATAGCCTGTATCGGCATAGGAAGCGCCGTCGCTGCGGCCCCAAGGGCCGGCCATGTTCCAATAGCGGCTGGCAAACTGGAGCTGGAGCTTGCCGTTGCGGCCCCGGCCAAGCTGTTGGATCGCCGTGTTCTTCAATGGATCGAAACCGGCATCGTCGTAATCGAGCGCTCGGAGCACGGCAAACGGCAGCGCCAGGCAGACGATATCGGCCGCCACATCGGCTCGTTGCCCGCCGCTCCGGTCGAAGAAAAGGGTGTAGGTCCGGTCGGGATTGAGAGCGATCCTCTCCATGCGCATGCCATATCGGATCGTCGAATCGACGCCGAGACGCGCCGCAATCGCCAAAGGGAGCCGGTCATTGCCGCCGCGGATGTGGTAGCGCTCGTCAGAGGCGAAAATCTCAAATCGGTTCGCATCCGGTTGATCGCCGAGGAGATAGACAAGGTTCAGCGAACTCTGGTCAGTCGTTTCGGCCCCATACTCAACGTTGCAGGCGGTGTCCAGCAGGGCCCCCATCGGCGAATCGTGTCCGCCGGGGACGCGCGACGCGATCCAGTCATAGACGGTGGTGTTGTCCAGCGCGACGCCGGCCGGTGTGCTCTGATTGTACACGGTCTGATCGCCGGCGGCCTTCAGATCGCTGCTCAACTTTCGGTAGATCGGCTTGAAGTCCTTATTCGCTTGGGATCCCAGATAATATTTGCCAAAAAAATAAAAGGTGTCGGTCGTGCCGCTTGGTTGTGCCCGCACCACGTCGTCGAGTGGAAGTGCAAAGAGCTTGGCCAGCGCTCGGATCGTCTTATGGGAGCTGTCGATCAGTTCGCCGCACCACTCGGTCCCTTGGTGGTTTTCCCATGAGGCGTAGTTGGAATGCATGCGCCCGCCGATTTGGTTGGAAGCTTCATAAAGGGTGCAGCCGATGCCGTATTGGCGCAGCTGTAGCGCGCAGGTGAGACCGGCAATCCCACCGCCGATGATCGCTATTCTCGGCTCGGTCCGGCTGCGCGCAATGCCGGATAGGGTGAGCGTGGCAGCGCCAGCGGCAGCACCCGCCAGGAGCTCGCGACGCGTTGGGCGACGTGAGCGGCGCAACTGGTCGGCGCTGCGTCGCCGCTCCTCGACCGCTTCCACCGGCCAGCTAAGCTTCTCCGCCGCCATGTGGTAAGCGGCGAGCTGCTGCAAGGCATGCATCAACGGCGTACGAGCCATGAGTTTTCCCCGGCGGTACCGAAGGAGATCAGGCAAATTCTACAAATGGTATGAATGTCAAGTCGCAGCCCCGGACGGATGATACCACGATCAGCACGGGCAATTCTGTCGTTGTCGGTCAGGACGGGAGCGCATCGGCAAGTGACCGGTGCGGACGGTCCGCCGACAGCGACGGGCACCGCGGCGCCTTGTTGCTCGCCGATATCGACCGCCGCCTGCAGGACCCGGAGACGCTATGACCCGCGACGAGATCAGCACGATCCTGAGCGACGAACTCGGCCGCATCGCCCCCGAGACCGACGCCGCCACTTTGGTACCCGGGGCCGATCTGCGCGAAGAGCTCGACATCGACTCGATCGATTTCCTGAACCTCGCTAACGTATGGAGCTCTCGCAGCGCGTCATGCGCGTCGCGAAACGAGGCCTCATGTGGGGTCGCGTGGAAATGGGCGATCGATGCTTCGATACCGCCGATGAACTGTTCGAGGCGATCGGGCGGGAGGGACAGCGCCTCTTTGCTCAGGCAATCTCTGACCCGCGCGCGGTGCTCATCATCGAGGTGAAAAGGGGTCTCCTGCTCAGTCGCCATGCGCCGAGCGTTCGCCGAGGCCTTCCGCCAGCAGCGTGACGGCAAGGGTGTTAGGGCTGACGCCCTCGCGCTTGGCGCGCTCGGCGAGGCGGCGATGCGGCGATTTCGGCGCGTGAAGCTGCCACTTGCCGCTGTACCCCTCCGCCGGCTCGACGGAAGGGGGCGGGATCGCCCGACACCGGCTTCATCGGCCAGAATGTCTATCTCTTCTGTGCCTCAGAAGGCCTCGCGACAGTGTTCCGGGGTGCCGTGGACTATCCGAAGCTCGCCCGCGCATTGAAACTGCCGGACCAGCAGTTCGCGACCTTCGCTCAGACTGTCGGGTATGCCTGCGCCGATCATGTCAACCGCGGCACCTGCACCAATATCCGTACCGTGTCGCGCAAGGCGATCGAGCGCCGCGTCCTCTCAGGTATCAAGGACAAGCTCCTGACGCCGGAGTTGATTGGCATCTTCGTGCGGGAATTCACCGAGGAATGGAATCGGCAGACGGCTCAAAATCGGCACGAACTCGCCGCCTTCGAATCCGCGCTTGCGGATGTGAATTGTCGTATCGCCCAGGTGGTGGACGCAATCGAGCAGGGCATCATCACTGCGACGACCAAGGACCGCTTGCTGGAACTTGAGGCGAAACTGGAAGGCCTGACCGCCGACATCGCAAAAGCGGCGACCACGTCGGCGCCGCCGGCGCTCCATCCGAACCTCGCCGAGGTCTACCAACGCAAGGTGGCCGAACTCGAGACGGCGCTCGACGACCCCTGGATCCGAGGCGACGCCGCTGTGGCGCTGCGCGGCCTCGTCAACCGTTTCGTGCTGCATCCGGGCGAGAAGCGCGGCGAGGTACGCGCGGAGCTGCACGGTGCCCTAGATGTGAACTCTCAATAGGTTGTCCACTCGGTCCCGACCGAGGAAACTGATGTTGCTAACGCATCTTTTTCCTGGGGGGGGGGCCGAATGGACGTTCACAAGAATGCCCGGCTGACACCGGCAGGTCGAGGGGTCATGGTAGGGCGCGTTGTCGAGGGCGAGGCGCCGCGGCTCGTCGCGGAAGCGATGGGCGTGTGTGAGAAGACGGTGCGGAGGTGGGTGCGCCGTTTCCACGCCGAAGGTGCAGCGGGCCTGCGCGATCGCTCCTCACGGCCGCATCGCGTGCGTCGCCCAACGCCCGCGGTCGTCGTGGTTGGGATCGAGGCGCTGCGCCGCGAACGCTGGACTGGTGCGCAGATCGCGACGGAATGCGGCGTGTCGGAAGCGACCGTGTCCCGGGTGCTTCGCCGCCTGGGCCTCAACCGGCTGAAGGCCTTGGAGCCTGCCGAGCCTGTCCGGCGATACGAGCGCGACCGGCCCGGCGAGCTCATCCATATCGACATCAAGAAGCTCGGGCGTTTCAACCAGGTCGGCCATCGCATCACCGGCGATCGGACCGGTCAGAGCAGCCATCGCGGCGTCGGCTGGGAGTTCGTCCACGTCTGCATCGACGACGCATCGCGGGTCGCCTTTGCCCGGGTTATGTCCGATGAGCGCAAGGGCAGCGCCGTGGCCTTCTTGGACGCCGCTGTCGCCTACTATGCCGAACTCGGCGTTACGGTCGATCGCGTCATGACCGACAACGGGTCCTGCTATAGATCCTTCGCTTTCCGCGACGCCTGCCGAAGGCTCGGCCTCAAGCACATTCGCACCAGGGCCTATACGCCGCAGACTAATGGAAAGGCCGAGCGCTTCAGATCGTGCCCCAGGGCGTGGTGTAAGAGCAGTGCTCGCCGGCGGGTTGGACCGCCGTCAGGTTGCCAGGGCTGGCAAGCTGACGAGGGCAGTATCGCTCACGGCACCGAGCGTCTCCAGACTCATGTAGCGTCGCGTGGTGGCCCATTCGTCGTTCTGCTCGAGCAGCAGTGCGCCGACGAGGCGGATGACGGCGGCTTCGTTGGGGAAGATTCCGACGACATCGCTGCGGCGCTTGATCTCCTTGTTGAGCCGCTCCAGCGGGTTGGTGCTACAGAGCTGGGCGCGGTGCGGCGCCGGGAAGCCCATGTAGGCGAGCACGTCGGCCTCTGCGTCGTCCATCAGGGCCGCCAGCTTGGGCACTCGCGGCCGGGCCTGGTCGGCGACCTTGCGCCACTGGGCTCGCGCCGCTTCGGGGTCGGTCTCGGCGAACGCCGTGCCGATCCACGCGGCGACGATGCGGCGCTGCGTCTTGCCCGCATGCGCCATGGCGTTGCGCATGAAGTGGAAGCGGCAGCGTTGCCATGTCGCGTTGAGGATCTTGGTGATCGCGGCCTTGAGCCCGTCATGCGCGTCGGAGACGACGAGCTTGACGCCGCGCAGGCCGCGCTGGCGCAGGCCGCGCAGGAACCCGATCCAGAACGGCTCGGCTTCGCTGTCACCGACGGTCATGCCGAGCACCTCGCGGCGCCCGTCGGTGTTCACGGCCACCGCGACGATGACCGCGACCGAGACGATGTGGTGGTCGCGGCGCGCTTTGACGTAGGTCGCATCGAGCCAGAGATACGGCCACTCGCCCTCGATCGGCCGCGACAGGAAGGCTTTGACGCGCTCGTCGATCTCGCCGCAGAGCCGCGAGACCTGGCTCTTGCTGACGCCCTCCATGCCCATGGCCTTCACCAGCTCGTCCACCGAGCGGGTCGATATCCCCTGGACGTAGGCCTCCTGAATGACCGCCGTGAGCGCCTTCTCGGCGGTGCGGCGCGGCTCCAGGAAGCCCGGAAAGTAGCTGCCCCGGCGCAGCTTCGGAATGCGCAGCTCGACCGTGCCGGCGCGGGTCTCCCAGTCGCGGTCGCGATAGCCATTGCGATGGTTGCGCCGGGCATCGCTGCGCTCGCCGTGCCCGGCGCCGCACAGGCTCTCGCTCTCCAACTCCATCAGACGGGTCGCGGCAAAGCCGATCATCTCGCGAAGGAACGTCGCGTCAGAGCCCTTTTCCAGCAGCTCGCGAAGCGCGATCTTGTCGTCGGTCATCGTGGTGGTCTCCAGGTCAGAGTTGCGTGTCGCAACCCAACCCTACCGAAGAACACCGCGGTGGCCACCGCCGTGGATAAGTAGCCCGCCGCCGCCTGACTCTTGCGGTCGCTGCGGCAGGCTACTTACCCACAGCTCCTACACCACCACCGGGGACACGACCGCGCTTCATCCAAACAGCGCTCAGGGAGTGGGCTTACGCCCGTGCCTACACCCACTCAGACCAGCGAACCGTCGAGCTGCCGCGATGGCCGCATCGCTATAACTGGCATCGACCACATGGTAGCTTGGCAGCAAAACCACCCATCAGCCGCCTCGGTCTATCCGGGGACAACCTGTTGAGGCTCCACATCTAGCCGCGTTGATGCAGCTCGGGTCCACAAAAGGAAAAACCCGTACATCTGGTGATGTACGGGTCTCGTTGGTTGCGGGGGCCTGCAACCAATTTTATCTACTCTTTGCAGTTCAAGGACTTAGGCCAAAATCGGTCCCGGTTTTCGGCCATAGGGCACGATAGAGCAACGGTTAATCGCGCCATCTTGCTTCTCGGAGGGCTATTTGCTGTCCCGGTTCTTCTTATCTTCCGGTGGCAACAAGTCTGGTGTTCCGACTATTTGTACCGTTCCTGCCCGGACGCATGACATTTTTAAACGGCATTGAGCCGAGACAACCAGCTGCTCATGTTCTGCAAGCTCGGTTAGCCCTTCGCTTCTTTTGTTTCCGCTTGCCTCCATCGTCCTGATGATCACTTTATCGTCATCGACAGGTTCAAACGTGAAGGCACCCACATGACAGATTATCAGCAGCTCATCGTTAGACACGAAGGTGCCGTAAACGTCCCCGTCAGTCATGTTGACGAACAGATTGCGAAACTTCGCCCCGCCCGGCATGTGGTAGCTGTATCTTGCGTCGAACTTGGAGCGCAAAAGATGTACGTTGTACCGGTCGATCACTTTCATCGATACACCTACTTCACGATGCCTTTGTTGAACAGGTCATAAGCATCTGGGGTGCTTAACTGATATTCGGGAGTGTCCGGCAGTCCGCCTCCAAAGCCATTCCAATTCCGGCACACCATATCGCCACTATCTAGAAGGTCCTGCAATTCCTTTGTAGATACGGTTGATTTGACCACACCCGAGTTCTCGCTGGCCGGCCACACATCTCGATCAGCCGCATTCTGTGCCGCGTTGGGATCTGGGGTTACATATGAGACGCCATTACTGTGGTTGGGATCGAGGCCATTATTTTGGATATCCGAGTAGTTATTAGGGGTGCCATGATACAAGTCAGTGGTGCCGCTTTTGCATGGGCAATTGCTTTGATTATCCTCAGTGCTCTTAAGTGAATTCACCAGCGCGCTGACTGCATTATACGCTTCCAGCTCAGCCGCCAGCATCATGTTCCAAGCGAGGTTAAGCGCAGCCGCCTGATCTCGTTCCTGAGGGGTTTGTTCAAGGTCATCCAATCCCCGTCGATCAGTTCGCTGCGTGGGATTTTGGCTGGCATAGCCGAACAAATTTGGCCCAGCCGCGAGTCCCATAGGATCAGATTCGATATAGCGGCCGATGCTCCTGTCATAGTCGCGGAAATTATTGTAGTTCAGGCTGTTTTCGGCGTCGAAGTACTGGCCGGGGAACCGGTGATTGGTCGGCGTCGTGTTCGTCGGCGTTGAGGAGTCTTCGCCGAACGGCTCCTGTATCCGGTCCCAGACGAGCGTGCGGCTGGGGTTCGTGATCTTCTGCGGGTTGTTCACGTAGTCGGAGTGGACATAGACAATGTTGCCGGAGCTGTCGATCTGCGCCAGCAACTGCCCTTCCATCCAGACGTATTCCACCGTCGTCGCGCCGGTGCGAGCCGTTGGCCTCGGCGATGATGTTGCCGCGAATATCGTGAATGTAGTGCGTGGTCGTGCCCGAGAAGGCTTTCGAGACGCGCTGGCCGAAGGCGTTGATCTTGAAGGTCACGGCCTGGCTGTTGACAGTCTGGCTTTCAAGCCGGTCCCTGCCGCCGAACGTGTTGGACACCGAGCCGCCGCCGATGAAGGTCCGGTCGTCGGTCGCCATGTTGCCGTTGGCCGTGTAGGTGAAGTTGCGCGTGTTCGTGCCGTCGGTGTAGGACGCCAGCAGGTTCTTGCTGGCGGTATTGCTGTAGGTGTAGGTCGCGCCGCCGCCGATCACCTCGGTCGCGCGGTTGGAGTTGTTATCGTAGGTATAGGTGCGGCTGCCGTATTTTCCCGACGCGGTGTGCAGGCGGTTGAGGTCGTCGACACCGAAGGTTTCATTCCTGCGTGCTGTCGAGTGTGTCGGTGATGGCCGTCAGGTTTCCGGCGTTGTCCTGCGTGTAAGACAACTCCTGCACGTAAGTGCCGCTGTAGACGGTGTTCAGCGTCGAGAGCCAGTAATTGTTGTCGTAGGTTTTTGTCAGCGCCTCGCTGTTCCCGTAGGTGAAGCCGGTGATCGGGCCGAACGGTTTATGCGTGATGCTGCTGGCCAGCGTCGTGACGCTGCCGCCGCGAGCTGGGCTTGGTCGTCACGGTCGTCAGGTAGCCGCTGAGAATCATACGTGTAGTCGACGTAGCGGCCCGACGGATAGATGATCTCGGTCAGCCTGTTGGCGAGATCGTAGCTGTACGACGATCGTGTAGGTCTTCGCCGCCGATGACGCGTGTTTCCGACGTCATGTTGCCGAAATTGTCGAAGACGCGGCTGGTCGAGCCAGACTCATCGCTGACAGCTGGTCAGTCGCCCGATGCCCTTGTTGCCGGACGTGGTGTCGTCATAGGTGAAGGTTTCGGCCTCGCCGGAATAGCCGGTGATGCTGACGCCGGTCAGCCGGTCCACGGCGTCGAACGTGTTCGGTGCTCGCGACGCTGCGCGCATCCGTGATGCCGGTGACGTTGTTGTCCTCGTCGAAAGTGAAGGACCATGAGCCGGTATCCGGGCTTGATTCGGGCGATGGCGTTGCCGAAGGCATCGCGCGTGTAGCTGGTCGAATAGCCGAGGAAGTCCGTCTGCGCCGTGACGTAGTCGAGATTGTTGTATGTCGGCGCGGCCGTGTGCGAAAGCGGGTCGGTGACGGTCGAGGGGCGGTTGAGCGCGTCCCAAGCCAGACTGGTCGTTTTGCTGTTGGCGTCCTCGCGGAGGTGCGGTTCCTGATTGCCGTCATAAGTATAGGTGGTGGTCTGCGCCGGCGCCGCCCGCGCCGACGCGGGTCAGCATGTCGCCGAGCACGTCATAGGTCGCGGTCCAGGATTTTTTCGTGGTGCCGCCGGAATCCTTGATCGTCGTCGTCGTCGGCTTGCCCGCGGCATTGAGCGTGTAGTTGATCGTCTCGCCCGCCGTGTTGGTGATCGTGGTCAGGCGCTGCGCGTTGTCGTAGCCGTAGGTGATCGTGCTGGAATCGGGCAGCGTGATGACGTTGGGCTGGCCCGAGCCGATATAGGTGATGCCGGTGACCTCGTTGGTGCCGGCCTTGACGGTCTTGCTGGTCAGGCGGTTGCGGTTGTCGTAGACGAAATCCGTCTCGACGCTGTTGGCGTCGAGTGATCTTCGTCGGCTGGCCGGTGCCGTTGGCGGTGCTGATGGTGATGGCGTGGCTGAGCTGGTCGGTGATGCTGGCCAGAGCGCCGCTGGAATATGTGTACGTGTTCTTGACGGTCGTGCCGGTGCGCGGGAACGTCGCGGTCAGCATCTCGCCGGTGCCGTTATATGTATAAGTCCAGACCTCGCGTCTCGCCGTTGGTCGATCCGCCCGTCGTGTCGGTCAGCGTATGGTCTAGTCAGTGTGCCTGTGCGTGGCATTGTAGCGGTCGTCGATGGTGACGTTGGTTTTGGTCGTCGTGTAGGGTTTGTGGACCCAGGTCGAGTCATAGGAAATCGTCGTCGTCCGCGCGACGCCCGCGCCATAAGCCTCGGTGATGCTGGTCGGCAGGCCGTGGCTGTTGTTGGTCCAGTGGGTCGAGTTGCCGTTCCAGTCGGTCGCGGTGGCGAGATAGCCGTTGGTATCATAGGTGAAAGTGCGCGTGGCCGACGCGACCGGAGAATTCGCGGCGCGGTCGATCTCGTTGACCTTCAGCATATTCTTCGAGGACGTGAATTTGTAGGTCTCGGCGTTGCCGAGCGGCCCGGTGACGGTGCGGTTGCCGGTGGAATCGTCATAGGACACCTGATACTCGTCCGCGCCGCCGTCGTGTTCGGCCACCGTGCAGCGCCCCTGCCCGTCATAGGTACATGAGGCGAAGCGTGTTGCCATTTTCGTCCGTGATGCCGGTCAGCATGAACGGATAGCTGGTGTTTCCGTAGACGTAGGTCTGGCTGGTTGAGGGGCTGGTGTTGTAGGTGACGGAAGTCAGCAGGCTCTGGCCCGCGGTTGTCGTGTAGCCATAGGTCAGCGTCGCGCTGTCGGGCGTCGTCACGCCGGTCAGCACGCCGCTGGTATAGGTGAAGGACAGCGAGCGGCTGTAGGAATCCGACACGGATGTCAGCACGCCGCTCGTGTAATTGAATGTCTGGGTGTAGCCGTTGGGCCACGCGATGGTACTCAGCACTCCCTTTGCCGCTCGTGACAGTGTAGGTTTCCACCACGTCGTCGGAATCGGTCAGCGTGTATGTGCTGCCGGAATATGTAAGCTTGACATCAACATCGCTATCCGGTGTTCCCGTGCCGCTGCTCAGAGCGAAATTGATGATCTGTCCATCAGGGCGCTCAGCCGTGGCCTGGCTGGCTGAAACGACCCTGATGTAGCGGTCGAAATTGGTGCGCCAGTTCGGCCCCATCAGGGTCGGGTAGCCGTTGCGCGTGTACGACATGCTGTTATAGGAGCGAACCAGCGCCAGAGGATTTGTGCCGACCGTCGTGTAGTCCGTCACGTTTTCGTAGAGATTCCCGGTGGCGATATTGATCGGGTCGGTGCCGGCGTTGGTTCCCCCGTTTGAAGCGATGTCACCGCTTTGCGGCGGAGGCCCCTCTCCCGCCGCCCGCGCTTTTGCCGCTTCCTCGCAGGGGATGCAGCGCCCGCCATCCTGCTTGCCGGCGACGGGCTGCGATGTACCCGTACCCGAAGCTTCAAGCGAATAGTCGCCGGAATTGTTTCCATTGCCGTAAAGCTGATTGACAAGAACCGTATAGGGTCCGGTCGTGGCGGCATGGGTATAGGTAAGGGTTGAGGTGGTGAAGTCGTTCACGATGGCGGAGCCGGTCGAGTTTGACCACGCCATCCAAGGATCGTAGTTGGCTGATGACCCGCTCACCCGTGTGAGCGTGAGGGTGTAGTTGTTGCCGGAAACGCCGTTGAAATTATAGACGTTAGTGGCTCCCAGATTTGTCGATCCATCATAAGTCTGTCCCACGTTCATCTGACCGCCGCCAACGCCGCCGGATTGGGCAGGCAGGCCGGGCAGCACGAAGACCTGGAGCGCGTAGCTGCCGGAGACCGTCGGATAAGTAGAGCCAACATAATTGCTGACCTCAATTTTCCACGTGCCCGCCGCGATAGTACCGGTGCCTACGTAGTCATTTGCAAAATAGAAACCAGCGGTCCCGCCATCGACGGTGCCACTTGGCTTGTAAAGCTCGGCCTCGCCCTCAAATCGTGAGTTGTGGGCGCTGGTCGTGGTGATGGTCCAGACGATCTCGGACCCGGTGGATGCCACGGGAAAGGAATACGTATCAAAGTTAGTGCCGGAAACTGATCCGTACACGATCTGGCCATTGCCGACCGTAGACACGACCCCGTTGGCCCGCGCCTGGTGACTTCCGGCGCTGCCGAGAATGAGCAGGAGAAGAAACAGCCTGACCATGCGCCCGCATTTGCGGACTGCCGCGATATATGAATTCATAAATATTCCCCCACGTACAAAATCAGTTATTTGATCGGTTATTTGCTGCTGGCCACGGACAGTGAATATGTTCCCGCGCCTTCGCTCTCATCAATCCGCCACGCGAGAACTGTGTAAGTGCCGCTTGTCGCTGGCGTAAAGTCCTGAGAGCAACTGCTGTTGCAGGCAACCCCTGCGGCGGGACCGCCCCCCGGCGCAAAGACGGCAGCCTGGGGAAAAATCCCGCTTTCGGCTGCAGCATCGAGGGAGAGGGTCATCTTCTGTCCGGCAACGCCCGGAAAGGTGAACACACTCAGCCGTCCGGGAGTGCTGGATTGCGAGAAACTCGTGCCGGGAGTGAGTGCGACGGCGGGCGTGCCATCGGATTGGGCAATGGCGCCGGGAATCTCGATGAGCGTCAGAGCGTAAGTGCCCCCTGTTGACCCGGAATTATGACGGTCAACTGTCACGATCCACTTGCCTGCGGCAGCATTCGGCATGCTGATCACCTGGGAGTAAACGTGCCCTTTTCCGCCAACATTGCCGACGGGATCTGTCAGAGTGAGAGTGGGCAGGAAGGTTTCGTCGTGCGGACCGGTTTCAGCGAGATCGAGAACGAATGAAACTCCGGCAACAGGAACCTCGAAGGTGTAAGTGTCGAATCCGGATGCGGAAGCGATCTGGCCCGTGGCGGTTTTGCCCGAACTGATCACGGCATTTACACCATCGGCGTGCGCGGTTTGAACACGCCATGAAGTCAGGAAGAGAAGAGACAGAAGCAAAAGGCTGAACAAGCGCCCGCGCTCACGCGCCAAGACAGCAAACATCAGCATGAATTAAATCCCCCGCCATTCCGTGTTTTTGGACAGTCTTCATTAGGCAGACTTCGAGCCTTGCCGGGAGGTGGAATAATTCCTCCCGCCATTCTTATTCACATTTATTTCAGGGGATCGTCACCTACCGGAACTGGTAGGGGGCATTATCGCAATGTTTGCTTCGGCACTGTCTCTGCTATGCTCCGACGGATTATCGAAAAGCCCTGCTCATGCCGCTTCCAGAGGAGCGCAATATCCTGCAGTATCGGCCCGCCCCAGTATCCCGGCGAAACCGAAATCACGCCCGCGATGGTCGAGAGCGTGCGCCAGCGGATCAAGGACGCGGGCGGCATCCTGACTGTCTGGGCGGTGCTGAACGAAGATGTCTATGAAACGCAATTCGGCGACGGGTTCTACCTGCATGTGCATGGCCTCGCGCTGAACAGCGAGGACGCGCAGAGGCTCGCCGCGCTCGGCGGCGGCGATTAAAAATTGGAGAAGTGGCATGTGCGGAGCTACCGGCTTGGGCTGGAAAACGATCTGCCGGTCTTCACGGAACCGTGGCGGGACGAGGAAGAATTCAGGATCGGCGATTTCGTCGCCATCCTCTGCGAAATCCCGCCCGGCGGCACGGCGTCGAAGCTGCTGACCGGCACGGGCCATCGCAAGGACGGCCCGTTCGTCTCACTTCCCTGAGCGCTTGGCGGGCATCAAAGGCGCGGGCTTCACATCCTTTGCCGTATGAAACGGCAGGATGTCGCCTTTGCGGAACGGGCGGCTCAACAGGTCGAGCGCGCGTATGACGGCGGGATCGCCGAACAGCCCGGCGTCGCTGGCGAGAGAACCGACGACCTGGTACGCCTCGGCGCAGCGGCTTCGCAGCGTCTCCAGCGCCGCCGCGATCCGCTCCGCCTCGGCCGCTTCCAGCGTCAGGCGTCCCGTCTCGATGCGCTTGCGCAGTTCGTCGGCCAGCTTCTCGGGATCGGGTTTTCTCATGGCCGGGATCGTCGCATACGAAAACGGGCCGTCGCAAGGACGGCCCGTTGATGTCGCTTCCCGGAAAACGAACACGGCCCGTAGCTGCGGGGCATACGGGCCGTGTCTGTCACGTGACTATTCAACATCTTCCTCGCCTTCGTCAAATTCCGCCTCGGCGGGCGCGCCCATATCCACGGCGGGAAACAGCATCGCCTCGGGCAACCACTCCCGCGCTTTGCTGCTGCGCCGGGGTCGGCTCCGCCGCCGCCTTCGCGCTCTGGAAATGCCGCGCCAGGCAATTCACGAGATCGGTCTTCTTGTAGGACGACACCTGACCCTTGCCCTCGGCGTAGCCGCACTCGATGGCGATGGACACCAACTGGTCGCGGGTGCGCTTGCCGAAGAACGAAGCATCGGGACTCCAGTGATTGCGCATGTCCACGCTCAAATCACGCGCCACGCGGTTGAACAGGCTGTCGCTGGTATCGAGCCGGTCGCAATTCTCCTGCCCGAAGGAAAGCGCGGTCAGCAGGATTTGCAATTCGGCGAGGTCGTGATCGCGAGAAACCCCTCACCGCTTCGTACAAGGTGAGTTCGTCGGTGAAGGACGGCGGGAAGCTGTCCCACACCGACTCCCCTTCCTCGATGACGAACCCGAACCGGCCCGCGAACTGACGCGCCTGTGTCTCAAGAACGCGGTACGCGCTTTGCGGATCGGCTTCCTTCGCCAGCGCCTTGATGGACTCGTGCGGGCGGAATTTCACCAAGGTCCGCACGATCATCACTTCCTGCGCCGCGCGCGGGCTGGCGAGAAGGATTTCCGCGAGGGCTGCCGCCTTGTGATGGGCGATGTAGGCGCACAGCGACTTGGGATAGGCGGCCTTCACCTTCACGGGCGCTGCCGGGTTCTCCGCAATCGCCTTGGCGGTTTCCTTCTCGATCCTGACCTTGGCCAGACCTTCCCTGATCTCGACGCGGCCCGAAGGGCGCGAGATTGATAAGGACGCCGCCTTTCTGGTTCTTCCGCGCCTTGCGGTACTGCCACTCGGGAATGTGCCAGCCTTGCGTCACCTCCACCCATGCGGCGGTTTCCTCGTGATGCTTCACCAGTTCGGCAACGGCCTCCTTCTGCAACGCCATGAACTGCTCCGCATCGTCAAAATACGAAGTCTCGTCCTCGGCAAACAGGTCGGTGGTGATGGTGCCGGTGTATTGCTCCGCCGGGAAGATCGCCAAGGCCACGGTCGGGCGGTCGTCCAGCAAGGTTCCCTTGATATCCTCGGCGCTGGCCTCGGAGCCGTTCTCGATCTGCTCAAGAATGCCCCGCTGCGCCTCGTCGCTGCCCAAGGTCAAAGCCTCGGCCTGCGACAGGGTGAGTCCACCCTTCGCCAGCAAAGCCTTTGCCTCCTTGCACAGCGCGTTGAGCGCCAGACGCCGCTTGATGGTGGTGGCGCTCAATCCCGTCTGCGCGACCACATCGTCCAGCGTGACGCCCTTGTGAACCAGCTTGGTCAGCGCCGCCGCTTCTTCCAGCGGCGTCATGTTCTGCCGCTGCAAATTCTCGACGGTGGCGATGCGCAGCGTCTGGTCCTTGGAGAGGTCGTCGCGCACCTCCACCGCGACCGTGAAATCCTCCGGCAATTCGCCGCGCTGCTCCAACAGCCGCAGCGCCTCGAAGCGCCGCGATCCGCTGACGATCTGGTAACGCTCCGTTCTTGCCTTTGCCCTTCACCGGACTGACGACAAGGTTGTGCAACAACCCATCGGTCCTGATGCTGGCGGCAAGCCCCTCGATGGTCTTGCGGTCGATCTTCCGGCGCGGGTTCGCGGCGGATGCTTCCAGCGCCGATAACGAAACAGATTGCATGGTCATAGATAGTCTCCTTCTTGAATTGAGCGCGGGCCGCGACCTTCGCGTCCCTTCAACCCTTCCTTCCTTTGGAAAGACGGGTGCGCCTGCACCCGGTTGCCCCTCGGCGAGAGCGGGTAGGGTCTGGGTCGGCGCGTGTTCGCGGCCGGCCGGGTTGCGGACGGGGCGGGCTACACTTGGCCTGCGCCGGACGCGGCCCTGCCGGTCCAACAGAAGACGCACCGAAGGGAGGGAGGGCGGCGCCCTCCCTGAGCCCTGCTTCAATTCAGGAAAAAATCAGTGAGCCGCAGGCTCACGCCATCGGATCTTCGCGCAACGGATCGTCACCGCATGGCCGAGACCGCAAGGCGGGCTCGGGGCGAAGCCTAGAGCCGGGTCCGGCCCGGACCATCGGGCAGGGCCGGATGCGCCATCACCTGCCCGGTGTCGTCATCATCCGCGAAGACAGCACGTGCAACCTGCTCTTGCCGGACAAGCAACCGGACATGGCCCTTTCCTTCAAACACCTGATGATGATGGGTTTCGCGCTCGGGCTCGGCAATGAGGACGAGCGGATGCACAAGGTGCCGGGGACAATCCTGAACGAGGCAGAAGCCAAAGAGATGGAAGCCGCCGCGCAAAAGCGCGAGGAATGGTGCCGCGCAAGGCGCGCCGCAGCGTTCACTGCAATCGCTTTATCTCCCATGCATCGAAGGTCGCGTTGATGCGCACACTCCATGTTGCGGCGTTGCCTTCACTCGCATCGAGATGCGTGACGCCGTAGACGTATGCGCCGTCGTCCACCCCTTGCAGTCCGACGACCCACACACCGTCAAAATCCGTTTTGGGCAGCGCTTTAGCGACCGTATTGGGAGACCATGGCACTTCGCCGCCGGCTTCCAAAAACACGATCAGCGTTTTGCCCGACGCGTAAGCGGCCCCGCCCTTCTTCTGCTTGGACTCGACTGCTGTCAGGATCAGCGCCTTGATGTCCGGCTTGTCGCCCTCGGGTGCCCGCGGGACCATGACGTGCTCAGTCAGCCACGTATGTTCTGTTACTGTGTCGTAGATAACACCGTCGCCGCCGGTCGGGTCGCTGGTGAAGGTGAGCCGCTCGGTTCCGTCGTCCGCATTGATCACAGCGCACACGAGCCAGTTCCCTACCATCTCGCGGGGAAGCATCATGCCGAACTTTTTGAGAGGCCGGCCTGAATAGAGTTGCGTGCCACTCCGAATAAACTTTTCGAGTTCCTTCAAGCCAACTTTCAAATTCTTGAAGCGCGTGACGGCATGTTTCATGAACACTCAGCCCCTTATCACTTTCATCGACAGAGCAGATTCGTCAGGCTTCGGCAAATTTCGATCCGAATGCCACGTCTGCACAGTTCCGCGTAGATTTCTTGTCATTCAGCAGCGCATGAAAATAAGTGCTCTCTTTGAGAGCCTTTACGAGAGAGTCGGCGTCGGACAACTGACCGACGCCGTTCAAATAAAACACGCCGTGCGGATCGATATATTTCTTATGAAGAATGTGCAGAAAGTCTTGCAGATCGAGCCAAAATTGATTCCATGAATTGTCGTCTGCGGCGCCGAGCGCCTTGCCACCATGGACGGAGCCACGATCAAGATGTCCGATGAGTTTGTTCCGCGCCGGGAGTATTTTTGCCCGGAAGGCGTCCATTGACTCACCAAGACGCTTAAGCCTGAGCAATTCCGTGCTGGCGACTGGAAAGTCAGAATTGTTGATAAGGAATTCGACCGTAAGGTTCCTGCGCGCGGGACTTCCCTCCGGGTCCGTGATTTTACAAATCTGAAGGATCAGATGTTCGATTAACATCGCATTCAGATCGCCAAAAAACGTAGGCGAGATGCTCTGCAAAAGCTCACGCCGAAGGTCCGCGCCTTCCTTGAACAATATCTGGTAATGACGAGACGTGGATCGCAGGGAAACGCAGACGTTGCAGAACTCCTCCACGTCATTCTTGGAAACATGTGGAGTCACCGCGGGAACACTCACAGTAGGGACATACCCGGGCGGCGCCGCCTTCATCAGCTCGTATTCATATTTGAAGATCCGAGGTAGACGTGCGCGCTCGAAATGAACCTCGACTTTATAGGTCGGCCCCGTTTCCGGAGGATGCGGCTCTACCCAGACAACCGTTCCGAGATCATCTTCGGCGATGTCATAATTGCTTCGCACGCGCGACTGAGCCCTGAACCGGACAACATCACCCACCTGAAATCGCCTTAGCGTTACGGTCGAGTTCTCCCCCGCCTCGTCGGGGAAGATCACGCCAAAGGATTCGAGTGTGCGCTTGATTGCAGCGACCGTGGCGGGGTCGCCGGCATATTTGCCGGTCTCGAAATTTGAGATGGTGTTACGATGAATCCCAGACGCCTGGGCCAATTGTTCAAGGGACCAATTGAGAGCGGCACGTGCCATTCGAACATCTTCAGGTTTCATCCGCGAGAAGGCTCCTGTGTAAATATCACTTGTGATAATTGCACAGGTATGGCGCTGTTGTCAAGCACCGGTCCGTCGATCTGGCGCCCGCTCCCCGTGTCGGATCGCCGCTTCGTCCTCGGTTCTTCAGCCGCTTAGGTCGGCCTTACGGCAATAGAAGCCCAAGATGCTTTGCAGCCTCCATTGATATTTTGAGCCAAGGACAGGTGTGATTATCGAACAGAATGGTCCGCAGTTCCGGCTCTATTCGCAGGTTGGGATTGGCGATCTTGGTCAGGATATAACAAGCCGCGAAGGTTTCGATCTGCATCTCGAAGCAAAGATGAAAAGCTTCGGTGACATACACAGGGCCATTGCTACTCCAGAGGTCACCACTGGTGAAATCGGGGCGGGAATGAGCGTAGTCGCAAAGCTTGGCATATAGACGCCTGATCCAGCCGCCTTCGCTGTTTTGCGTCTTTTGATCAAAGAGATTGTCATTTGCCTTGGCCGCCAGAACATTTTTGAGGCCTAGCGCGCGTTCGGCGCTGCTCAACTGATCGCACGCTGACCCAAAACCGAAATCAGCCGTGCCGTCGCGCCAGTCCTTGTATCGTCTGTTGAGATTGAGGGCCTGACACGCCGAACCTACGGCGACGAGTTCCAACGCGTTGCGCGCGCAGCCGACAGACGGGCGATAGAAGCCATGAAGCGCATTGAAGATAGCAGCCTGAAGTTCATCGGCGGCATCAAGCATGGGTGCCGATGTCATATTGTCGGACGGCGAGCCGTCCTCGTTTGGGGGATCGATCGCTTGCAGCCAATGCCCCCAGAGGGAATAGAGAATCCGCAACCGCTTCCCATTTTGATCGGATGTACGAATGGACACGTCGGTCGGGAGCGTCGTCAAACCTTTCCACGTGTATTCGTCGATCGGGTCGCGCGGGGAAACATCTTCACCACCAAACGCAAAGTCGTCGGCAGATAGCACCCGCCTCCGCGCCCTGAAATCCTTCAATGACAAAAGTTTTGACATCTTTGCCGTTCAGCCCTCCCAAGCAAAGAGCTTGTCGTCCGTCTCAGACAGAGGTTTTTCGATGCGCGATCGGACGTGGTGATCAGGGCCTTCGGAAATCGTGGTCATTTCGAGTTTGGGGAATTTTGCGAACTCCGCTTCCGCGGCAGCCCGTTCACCACAAAAGCCGACAACCCTGTGTTGACGGTTCCACTCAAGAGCCCAAGACCAGCAGTCGGCGGACGGATGCCGCCTCAACACGATTTTGAAGAATCGATCTGCGGTTCCGGCAAGAACGCGAGGCTCCCAGCTCACCACGGCATCCATGAAGGCCCGGTGGACAACGTTGCCCCAATCCCGATGACCGGCTTCCAGAACGGGAAGAATCTCGCCCGGCCAATAACCGCCTCTTCTCGTTTCCGGATCGAAGGTCACCATATAAAAGAATGCCATCACCTGAAGCTGGGCCAGCCGGAAGACCCTTTCCCTGTCGGCCTGAGGCGGCGATACCAGCCCAAACGTGATCTCGCATCCCGGCGCCAACTGCATATTTAGCTTCAGATTCTCCCTACTGTCCTTCACCGGTTTCCCCGTGCGGCGACTTGTTGATCTGTTGGCTTTACGCCCGGCCTCGCTCGCGACACTCAGATCGTCGTGACCAAACTGCCCCGTCAGGTCGGGCAGCATCGTGATTGCGGACAGGTCGTTCTCAAGATCGGCCTTGAGGCCATTACAGTCGCGGCAGGCCCAAAGGATAAGATTCCATTGGCCGTCCAGTTTCCCTTTGGGGACGAAGCGCCGGCCGATGACGTGCTCTTTGGTCTGCATTGCCGGGTCAAGCGCGCGGTTGCAGTAGACGCAATTTACATTGTCGAGAATATGCACCTTGTTCGATGGCATCTCGGTCAGGGTCCGGCCGATTGCCGGCGGTAAGTTGGAAGCGATTCCCATGGGGACAGGGTATCATAAGGCGCGAATTCATGCTGAGCACCGACGCAACGGTCCGCATAGCCCTTTCCTTCAAACACCTGATGATGATGGGTTTCGCGCTCGGGCTCGGCAGTGAGGACAAGCGGATGCACAAGGTGACGGGGACAATCCTGAACGAGGCGCATGACGCCACGCAGAAGAGCAAGAAATCTGGAACCCGGCACTGCCTAGCTATAACCACGCCGCCGGATGCCGGACACGTGTGGTATGCGGTCTTGCAGGTTTGAACTTATTCGCGGTCAATATCCCACTCATACTCATCGCCGAGATGCTCCTGCGCCAACGGCGCAATATGCAGGAGCCGGTATGTCCAATAACCATCAGCGTTGGTGGGATTTGTAATCTTGTAATGCTTGCCGCCGATTGCGACGAGATAGGCACCGAAATGGTCGCGCAGATAGCGCAGTGCTGAGGTCGCGTGTTCCTGAATTTCGGATTCGACGTTGATCTTTGGTTGGCCAAGAGCCTCGGCTTCGTCGTTGGCTTCATTGAGCGTCTGATACCAATGATCGAAACCGTACAGGAAGGGCGTAGTCACGCGGTCAACAACTTCCGTTTGCTGGCACGTGCTACAAATCGTCACGAGAAGCTGATCGTTGGACCACTTGCTCTCGCCGTCTTCATTGAAATTCTCGTCGAGCAGCATCGCGGTCGGCAGTATTCGCCCTTTCCCGCAGTCCGCGCAGAAGGGAAAGTTTGATATCGACGAATTCGAATCCGTTACCGTCAAATACCGCAATAGTGTAACGGCGCCCCTTGAGCTGCATGGGTTCATATTTTCCGAGCTTCTTAAATTTTATGTTGGTGGTGACATCGAAGCATCGCGTTGCATTATCGACAGTGCCCGCAAAATCGGTTGAATTGCCAGCGTCGAGAGTTGGCACCAGACCAAACTCGTCTACGTATTTTTCAAAGAAATCCAGTTCAGCTTTCAGACCGACGTAACCTTTCGGTCCAAGGGTATTCCTATATCCATCCAGCCATTTCCTTGCCTCGACGGGGTCTTTCATAAACTCGGTGATCACAATCCGGCGTTTCTCATTGTAGATTTCGGCTGGATTGCGCGCCTTCGCCTTGGCGATCCTATGAGTTATTCGGTTCACGAGATTTGCGAGCGTTGAATTGGAAGTGAGCCGGCGAGCGCCTCAACGAGCCTTTCCGCGCGATCAAGAACGCTGACCGACGAAATTTCAATCCGCACCGGAACGCACAGAAATTCGCTCTCGGAAAGGTTCTCTACGTGAATCCGGCATTCGAGCACACCGACAACCCTGTTTTCTGTCTTGGCGAAATGGATTTCTCCGGCGAAATCCGCCCAGTGATCGGGGCCGTGACGCCATTGTTCACATTCCAGACTAATAGACGATTGCGGCCTCTTCGGCCGCTCCGGCTTGTAATAGAAGCCGTTAGGGTCCCGCCGAAAGGGCTGGATATTGGGGAGCAACGGCCCGAAATCATTGTGGAACATGCCAAGATGGTCCTTACGGCCCATGAGATCCTCAAGCATCCCAAAAGCTGAAGAGGGCTCACTGCGCCACTTGCCGCGAGGCGGCACAGGTGGGCGCGGCAACTCCACGGGCTGTTGCTGATCTGCCTCTTGGCCGTCGTCATCATCATCGTCTCGCGCCTTCCGGGAGGGCGGCATGATGGCAAAATTCCCTTTTGCCTCGATGCTGATCAGGGCGTCCTTTCCGGGTCGTGTCCCCTCATTGAATGCAGCGAAACTGAATGAAGGCTTAGGGGACCCGTGGTTGAGCGTGTCGTGATATTGACGCAGGATGCTTTTGCAGGATTTAAGCCATTGAGGATATTTCTCGTCGCGGTAAGCCGCGATGTCCTTTTCCGAGGCGGGGACAAACACCTCTTTCATCCCCAGAAACGCAAATGCTGCCAGCGGCGACGGCTGCCGCTCGGCAGATTTCACTCGAACCAAAATCCGTCGCTACAGGAAACCGGGCAGCGATCCTCGTTATGAACGATTTAAGCTGTGTATCGGTAAGGGCCTCAAACCGCTCCAGAGCATATTCGAGTTTTTCGACGGGCTCGCCAGCCACGTTCCTACACGCAATCCTGAACTGCGGTTCCGCCTTTTTCAAACGGGCGATTTCGGATTCCAGTGCGCCAATCTTTTTAGCTGATTTCCGTATTCTCGGGCGGAAGAAGCCAAGACGCGGGGATTTCCACCACCGCAATTCCTACGGACTTGGCCGTTGCTATCGGTGTTGTATCATCTGTCAGAAGCCGCGCGTCGGCGCCCGGAAGTTTCTCCAGGAACGTAGATATCGTGCCGATGAGCTGATCATCGCGCTCTTCATAATTCAGGCGGTCAGCGAGTGCAGGGTTGTGCCCGTATTCAGGCCTGATGAACAGCTTCACAGAAGGCCCGGACTCGCGGATCACCTTGTGCCCATGATCGCCGCGCATGACCTCGCGGAAAAGAGTGTTTGTTGTTCGGGCGCGGCGGCCGAGCCGCTCGTTGCCCTTCTTTTTATGATTATCGATTTCGCGCTGGACCGGCATGGAAACTATCAACTGCACCTCGTCATATGTCTGCCAAGGCGTCCAGTCCAATTCCTCCAGTGCCCGGCATTGGAGGAACAGATTGGTATCCGGAAAGAGATGCAGCACGCCGCTCATGATTGCCCCTTCGCCGCGCGCAAATTGGGGATTGCCGACCGAATAGCGGGCTCCAGTTCGTCGGGCACGATGAACCAGGTTGCCAAGCCCCGCGATTGCGGATTTCCGATCGGGGCCTCGCTCGTGCCGTTCCAGCGTATGGCAAGGACATCACGCCAGAGGCCGTCATTGTCCCATTGACCTTCGGCAACCGACCATTCGCCCTCAGTCCCATCGTGCAGAACACGGCGCAGCCGCCACCGGTTTTTGGGGCTGTTCACCTCTGACGGCTTGACATAGCTCATCCATACCTCTTTCATACGTATGGCGTACATGTACAACACATCCGTATCCTCCGTCAAGCAACGGCGGCACGGGTATCCGGCAGTGCATGGAATTCGATTGTCTCTACCGACCCCTACCCCTGCCTAATCCCCTTGAACTTCAGGCGCTTAGGCGCCACGTGGAAGCGGTCACAGAAGCGGACTTTTAAGCGGCCATAGCGGAACCTTGTATAAGCCTAATGAACTGATATATAATGATCTATGGCTAAGAACGAAGCGGACTTAAAAGCGGACATAAAAGCGGCGAAAGACCGGGGCGAAAGCATCGGCCTGATGGAGCCGCTGCTGATCGGCGAAAGCTCGCGCCACCGCGCGGCCCTGACCGATCTGGCGCTGGAGCTGGCGCAGAAGAGCGCCGGCTTCCGCCGCTCCCTGCCCGCAAGCCTGCTGACCTCGCTCGCCGATCTCGTGCGGGCGATGAACTGCTACTACAGCAACCTGATCGAAGGGCACGACACGCACCCGATCGATATCGAGCGCGCGCTCAAGGACGACTACAGCAAGGACGCCAAAAAGCGCGATCTCCAGCTCGAAGCCAAGGCGCACATCGCGGTCCAGCACTGGATCGACGACGGCGGCCTCAAAGGCCGCGCCGTCACCGCGGACTCCATCCGCGAGATTCATCGGCGCTTCTGCGAACTGCTGCCCGACGATCTGCTGTGGGTCGAGGACCCGGCAACCAAGGAGAAGATAAAAGTCATCCCCGGCGAACTGCGTCACCGCGATGTCGCGGTCGGCCGGCATGTCCCCGTCAGCCCGCCGGCGCCGTGCCGCGCTTCCTGGAGCGCTTCGAAGAGGTCTACAGCAAGCTCGGCAAGACCGAGACCATCATCGCGACGGCGGCGGCGCATCACCGCCTCGCGTGGATTCACCCGTTCCTCGACGGCAACGGCCGCGTCGCGCGGCTCATGTCGCACGCCACGCTGCTCGAAGCGCTCGATACCGGCGCGGTCTGGTCGATCGCGCGCGGCCTTGCGCGCAACGTCGACGCCTACAAAGGCCACCTCGCCGCCTGCGACCAGCCGCGCCGCAACGATCTCGACGGCAGGGGCAACCTCAGCGAGGAAGCTCTGGCGGAATTCACGCAATTCTTCCTGACGACCTGCCTCGATCAGGTCACCTTCATGGAAGGCCTGATGCAGCCGGACCAGTTGCGCGCGCGCATCCTGCTCTGGGCGGAAGAGCAAATCCGCCTCGACAAGCTGCCGCCAAAATCCGGCGCGATCCTTGAGGCCGTGCTCTACCGCGGCGAACTCCCGCGCGGCGACGCCGCCAACATCGTCGGCACCGGCGACCGCCAGGCCCGCCGTGTCGTCTCCGCCCTGATCGAGCAAGGCGTCCTCACGTCCGAGAGCACGCGCGCGCCTCTGCGCCTCGCCTTCCCCGCAACGCTCGCCTCGCGCTGGATGCCGGGACTGTTCCCGGACAGGGCGGGGTGAATGACATACGATTTTGCAGGCATTTCCCCCGCCGATTTTGAGGACTTGGTAAGAGACCTTCTCGGCGAAGAATTGGGCGTCCGCTTTGAGGCGTTTGCCGCTGGTCCGGATGGTGGCGTCGATGGACGCCATGCGTTGGGACGCGACGCAATCGTAATGCAAGCCAAACATTATGCAGGGTCAAGTTATCCGTCGCTCAAAACGACGATGAAGCGCGAGCGCGCCTCGATAGATAAGTTGTCAGCCGCGCGGTATATCCTCGCGACTTCCCGACCTCTCTCGCCGGCGAACAAGCACGAGCTTGCAGACATTATCGGCCCAGCGCTCCAAAGCGAAGCAGACATATTTGGACCCCGTGATCTGAACACGCTCATCAGAAAATTTCCTCTCATCGAAAAATCGCATATCAAACTGTGGCTAACAGGATCGGCAATTCTGGAGCGCGTCGTCCGCTCCGCCGCCCATACATTCAACAACATCACAAGGGCAGAGATTGAAGCCAAAGTCCGCGTCTTTGCACCAAATCCCAGCTTAAACGGGGCACGCGATACGCTCGAAGCCCACCACGTAGTGATTATTTCTGGGCCGCCGGGCGTCGGCAAGACAACTCTCGCCGAGATGCTATCCTATGCCTATATCGCTGAGAACTGGGAACTTGTTGCCATCCGCAGCCTCGATGACGGACTCGCCTCGATTGAGGATACAAGGAAGCAAGTTTTCTTCTTTGATGATTTCCTTGGCAAGGTGGCGTTAGATCGCCGAGCCCTTTCTCATAACGATTCCGACCTTGCGCGATTTATCAGGCGCGTTCGGACTTCCCCGAACGCCCGGTTTATCCTAACGACGCGCGCATATATTTTCGAGGAAGCCCGCCGCGTATCGGAGCATCTCGCGGATCAACAACTGAACATAAGCAAATATGTTCTTGATGTGGGCGTATATACTCGGCGTATCAAAGCCCGCATCCTTTACAATCACCTTCTAAGTGCGGGGACTCCGCACGCGCACATTACTGCTCTCGTTGACAGCGGTGATATCGCTAAAATCGTAGACCATCGCAATTACAACCCGCGCATCATTGATTGGATGACGGACGTAACCCGGATCGGACGCCTCAAGCCTGAAACATATCCTAGTGCTTTTCTAGATGCCCTCACGCATCCGGGGCGGCTCTGGGATATCGCCTTCCGTACACATATCTCGAAGACATGCCAACATCTGCTATTCGCACTATTTTTTAGCTCCGAGTATGGGGTGACGATCGAGAAACTGCGCGTCGCGTACGACGCACTCCATCCGCATCTTTGCGCGAAATACGGTGAACCGCACGACCCGAAAGATTTTGAGGAAGCCCTGAAGATTTTGGAAGGTGGTTTCATCACCATCACCGGAAAAGATGTCCGGCTTGTTAATCCCTCGTTACGTGACTACCTCACGGAATATCTCGACGACTCAGTTCTGTTATGTGAATTCGCCATCGTTGCCCGCCAGACCGATTGGGCACGGGCAGTATGGCAGCACGGTAAACGTGTGGCGAAAACGGCCGAAGCCCTGAAGGCCGTTGCAGAGTCATTCTTGGTGGTGGCGGAGAAACTGCTCAGGCTTCCAGTATGGACTCGAACGCGGGAAGGCTCCGTGCAGATGCTTTCAGCGGACGGGCTTTCGAACACGGATCGCATAGAGTTGCTGATCGCGTGGTGGGGCGCCAGCCATGATCAACGCTTTGCTGACTTAGCGCTCGCATTGGCAAGAGCGCCCATAGATGGTCTTGATTTATGGCGTGATGGCGGCGAGGTGATTGAACTCGTCGCCAAGCTGCGTGACGGTGATTATTTTGAAGACCTCCCCTGTGCAACCGAGCTAGCAGACAGTCTTGAGCATGAAATTATCGACATGATTAGGAGGGGCATGCCCTCCGACGAGCTTGAGAATATCTCGGATGCGGTCGATCTTTGGAATTGTACGCTTGGCGATGAAATCCCCCGAGCAATCGATGAAGCTATCACAACCGAGTTTGAGAACGTACAAAGCGTAGTTTCCGATATCGATTTGGATTCCACCCTGAAGGACCACATCAAAACGCTTCGCAAGCTAGGCAGCCGCGCGACAATCCCTGCGCTGGTTCTGGATAGGGCTATAGCAACGGTGGAGGAGAGGATCGCCGAGGTTGAAGAGAAGACCTCTGTATCAAAATCACCGTCTTTTAGCGCACCAACACCTGTCGAGGGTGATGCCTTTGACGATGTGGCTCTGGGAAACCTGTTCGCTACGCTGATAGCACGTTAGACCGTAGGGGATCGACCTACTACGGGTTGTCGGGCTCATCGGGCCAGAGCGAGCCGCACGAGCATGGCACGATCGCTTCAGCAGTCGGACGAAAATCCCTGGAAATCGCAAGCCCAACCAGCTTCTCGGCAGCGAGCGTCTGTGGCTCAATACCCGCCAACAATCGCAAGCGTGCGCTGTACGTAGCCCTGCAACTCGCCATCATTGAGCGGTTCGGCGTCAGCTTTTCCCGGATTTGTGTCGTGATGATATTTCTTTGAGTAGTCGTTGATGCTGCCCAGTTCCTCCAATGCGGGGTGCATCGGGTGCGCGCCCGCCGAGTCCCTGATGCGCTTTATGATATCCCCGAGCCACTCATTGTCGGGGAACTGGTGCGGAAAGCGATACCGGTGATAGCCCTCCAGCACCGGGCGGATTTTGCGCGCGATATCGATCAGGTCTTTCGCGCCATTGAGAAGATAGGAGGAGAGGGCCGCGTGATCTCTGAAATATCCGTCCTGCGTCTCCTTCTCGACGTCCCATTCCTCGATGGTTGTCGTGTTGTCGGGAGCACGGGATAGCTGTAGGCAATGCCGCTCCGCCTTTGGGAGCTTGGAATAAACCAAGCCCAGAAAGAACGGGTCATGCGACAGCAACAGCAGTTGCGCGCACTCGCTTCCATATTTCCTCAGCAGTTCCGCTGTCCGCTCGCGGCGCGACCGGTCCTGACTGTTGAAGGGGTCGTCGAAGACGACGATGCGGTTCGCCTTGTTCGGGTCATGGTCGAGCTGGGCGAGAAAGAACGCTAGCGCGAGTGTGCTTTTGTCGCCCGCGCTCAATGTGGTGCGGAAGCACGGTTGCCCGAGAGGCGTGGAACCATCCCCCAAGTCCACGGGCTGATTGTTGATGAGAATCTGGTAGACAGATGTAGGCGTGCCGCCGACATAGGTCTTCTTGCTATTGGTAATGGTGAACCCGGCGCCGAAGCCTTTCAGAAGCTTGTTGATCGTCGTCTCGTAGTCGTGAATCATCTTGTCGGCATGCTTGTCGAGCGCCGTTTTGGCGGCGTCCTTATCCTTATCAAGCTTGGCCTTGTCGGCCGCCAGAGTGGTGCATTCGTTGCACAGCGGCGCGATCTTGGCGTCGTGGCGGAGCTTTGTAAGGAGAAGAGCCGCCAGTTCCTTTTCAAGGGTTGCGAGGTTAGCCGCCTGTGCCTGCTTCTTCTGCGCCGCTATCGCCACATTCGCCGCCGTGACCCCGGCATTATAGTCGCCGAGCAATTTGCGAACGGCCTCGTAGTCCTTGAGGGCGGTCTCCAAATCCTTGCCGAGCGCGATCACTGAAAGCGGGTTTGCCGCTTTCGCCTCTAGGAGCGCCAAGGCCGCTAACCGCAGTTTCCGCGCCGGATCGACGATGCTCTTGTCATGATCCGGCGTTGCCAGAGCGACGGCGGCAAACTGCTTCCAGAACTGCGCGCCCGCGTCGTTCGTCGCGATCGTCCGGCCGAGGGTCGCAAGCGCCGCATCGCCAAGCGCCGCCTCTGTCTGGGCGCGAAGTTGCGCGATCTCTTCCGTCAGTCCGGCGTATGCGTCTGAAAAGAACTGTTTATAAGCGTCTACAAGAGCCAAGCCCTTGGTGCTTTGGCCGCAAAACGGGCAGGCATCGTCATGAAGGTAGCCTACCCCTTCGGAAATCCACGCTTCCCCGCGATCGTGCATCTCGTGGTGCGCTATTTGGGCCTTCAAACGCTTTTCCGCGTCTGCGGATACATCGGCAAGCGTCTTCGCAAGCGTCGCCTCCAGGGCGGCGGGCAGTGCGGGAATTGTCGCCTCCGACAGGGCCGCGCGCTGCTTGATTTCATCGGATCGCTTCGCAGCGTCGCGCTCGGTTTTCTTGGTCGCGATCTTGTTATCGATGTCCGCGTCGGCTGCGAGGGCAAGAAAGGCGTCCAGATTGCCCCCGGCGGGCAAATGGGTCTGAAGTGCCTTTCTGGCCTTGTTGACTTCGCTGTTCTTGTCCCGGATCGCGTCGTCAAGCTTGCTCACTGCATCAGCGAGCCCGATGCCCGTCTCGCCGATTATGACCTGCAGAAGATTGCTGCGGTGATCCCGGCTGACATACTCCCCCGCATGCACGTTACGGGCGACAAACGTCGCATCAAAAATTGCGATCTCCGGCAGGGTGGCGGTCCACGCTTTTTTGTCGTAGGTGACGTTACCCGCGGCAACGCGAAGCGAGGCCGCCGGCTCGCCAGCCGTCGGCGAGATGGTCTTCCTCTCCGTGATGTGCTCGTGCTGCCCTGTCTGGAATGAGCGGAGAACAGCGCATAAGGTCGTCTTGCCACGACCGTTTTCAGCGAAGAAAAGGTTGTACCGGTTAAGTTCGGGGCCTTTCTGCGTGCAATTCACGAGGCGCCCGACATTCTTGACGCTGAGAACTTTCTTGATGGCCATCTATCCCCCTTTTGGCGGTGCGGACTCCCACCGTTGTTTCAGATCATTCGCCACTACCACTTCGCCTTAGCGAATCGCCACTTCAGAGAGCGACGTGACGACATCATAGTCCACGCCGAGCGTGTCGAAGTGTTTACGGCCGCAGGCGATCTTCTGGTTTTCCTTCGTGCGGCGCTCTTCGGAATCCAGCGTGCTTTTTGTCTCGCGCACAAAATAGAGCTTCTCGTCGCGCTCGGTTACGAAGGCCCAATCGGGATTGTATTGCCCGATGGGCGTATCGATTTTGAACCACGCCGGTAGTTTGACGAACAGCTTGACGTACTCGCTGTTGTCGAGGTCGCGGGCGAATTGCTTTTCGACTTCGGATTCGTATACGACCGCATCGAAGAGGGACTTTTCCCGGTTCTGGACCTCGTAGAGGTTGCTCAGGTAACGGACGATGCCTTCTTCGGCTTCCTGCTCGATGCGGCTTTGTTCCCAGCTCGCCCCGGCAACCTTCTCGTACTTGATCCCCTCCAGCATGAGGTCGTGTAAGGCGCGGGAGATTTCCTTCGCGACGGCGACCATGAACGCCTGCGGGTTGACCTTGAATTCTCCGAGCCGGCCGGATCGCTTGAGGATATCGGCCAACGTGTGGCGCGTCAGCTCGGTTTCCTTCTGAAGAAACGCGAGGATATCCGGGAGAACCTTCACCGGTTCGGTGTCACGCACTCGTGTCGCGATCTGCTTGTCAGCCGACTACGCCCGCGTCGCGTGATCTCCACTTCCACAACGGTCGTAGAGACGCGCGGCGCCTTGATCGGTTCGATCTGCTTGATGCGGGCGAGCGCGCCGTCGATGAGGGCGGCAGTTTCAAAGGTCACGCGGTAGCGCGTACGGTGCTTGATCTTGTCCCACAGCGCCTGAAAGTCCGCGCTTAGATGGACCTCCTTGCGGAATTTCAGCTCGCGCCGGTCGCGGGCGTTGACGATCCGGTTCTTGAAGACCTTGCGGTTGATTTCGTCCGTGATCTCGGCGGCGAGATCGGCAAATTCCGCCGACAACCTTCAGCTCGAAATGCGGATTCTTGGGGTCGAACTTGTCGAGGATTTCGCCCGCCGCGTTCAGGTAGCCGTTGGCGACCAGTTCGTCCCAAATCTTGCCGATTGGTCCTGCCCGATCTCGGTTTCAGTGCCGTCCGCCGCGCGGCGCACCAGCTTCGCAAAGGCGATTTTTTCGACCTTGCCGAAACTGAATGCCGAAATCCTCCTCGAACTCCGTCTGCAATGTCCGCGCGAAATCCTCATAGGATTCGTTGGCGACCACCGTCAGGCGGTTGACCGTCTCGTCATGGACCCGCTCGCCGGTCTCGTTGACGGGTAGCCGAAGGCCACGTCCGATCTCCTGCCGCTTTTTCTCGACCGACTGCGTTTCGTTGAGCGTGCAAATCTGGAAGACGTTCGGATTGTCCCAGCCTTCGCGCAGCGCGGAGTGCGAGAAGATGAACCGAAGCGGTTCGCCGGGGTCGAGCAGCCGCTCCTTGTCGCGCATGATGAGGCTGTAGGTGTCATCGTCGTCAGCCGTATTGCCGCGCGTGTCCTTGGCGTGGCCCTGCTTGTCCTGCGAAAAATAGCCGTTGTGAACCTTGGCTACGTCGAAGGGGATGAGCCCCTTGTATATCGGCTTTGCCGTCAGCTCCCTATAGGCCTCCTCGAACCATTGGCCGATCTTGCCGAGGCTGGTGGTGCCGTCCTCGTTGTAGATGCGGTAATTGGCGACGCGGTCGACGAAGAACAGGGAAAGCACCTTGATGCCCTTGCCCTTGAGAGCGCGTTCCTTCTTGAGATGCTGCTCGACGGTCTCAAAGACTTGAGCCTTCATGATGTCGTCGCCAAGGCCGCCGACCTCTTGCCCGAGTTCAAGCAAACGGCCCTGATTGAACTCGACATATTCAGCCCCGGGCGTGCAGTCGATGTTCTGCACGATGTATCCGTTGCGGTAAGCCTCGCGCTCCCCCGACAAGACAAACAGGTCATTGCCCTGCTTGACCCAGCGCTTGACGGCTTTAGGGCCGGAAGCGCCCTGCTCGTGGATTTCCAACTGCGCCTTGATGCCGTTCGTGTTGTCGGTCTTGAGCAGCTTCGCATAGGCGTCGTTGAAACTGCCCTCGGAACGGACAGACGCCACTTCGATGCGCTTCACGAGGCGAAGGTCATAGGCCCTGATCGGATCGAGCTTGTAGAGAAGGTTGTACGGGTTGCGGTGCGTGGCGCTGTACCGCAACGTCGCCATCGGGTTGAGGTTGCCAATGGCGCGGCGCGACTTCTCGGTATTATCCACGCTCTGCGGCTCGTCGATGATGACGATGGGGCTTGCAGCCTGAATGAACTCGATGGGCCGCCGTCCCGACATGCGGTCGTTCTCACGGTTGATGACGTTGAGCTTCTTCAGCTCGTCCTCACTCATTTCCGACAGGTCCTTGTCGGCAACATCCTTCTGGAAGGACTGGATGTTGATGACCATGATCTGAATCTGGTTGCTGGTCGCGAACTGCCGCACTTTGCCGAGACGCTTCGAGTCGTAGACGAAGTGGTCGAACGGCGTTTTGTCGTAGAGCGTCTGGAAATGCTCCTTCGTCATGTCGATGCTCTTGAGCACGCCTTCGCGGACGGCGACGCTCGGCACGACGATGATGAATTTCCGAAAGCCATAGGTCTTGTTCAGCTCGAAGATGGTACGCAGGTAGACGTAGGTCTTGCCGGTGCCGGTCTCCATCTCGATCGAGAATTCGCGCCCCTGAAGAGCAGCCACCTTCTCGATGTCGTTGGATTCCTGAACGGCCTGCACGTTTTTGAGAATCTCGTCGTCTGGCAGCATAAGCCGATTGCCCATTCCAAGCTCGGTCTGGAACAGCCCGCCGATCTGTAGCGACTGGAATGCCATCGCACCTGTTTGCACGTAAGGCTGACCGGCGAACGTGCTGACAACCGCGTTGACGGCATCCTGCTGATATTGAAGTGAGGGATCGAACTTGAGCTTCACGTCGCCGCCTCCGCAAACTTGAACGTATGCTCCGGCGGAAATTCTTGCAGCCAGACGATCCATGCCTTTAGGAAGCTCAGGAAGCTCTCCTCGTCGAAGATCGCGACGCGGTGACCGCCGCCGTTTTCATGCTTGCTGAGGAAAGCGAGAAAGCGAACCGTGTTGCCGGGCACTTCATGCCCGTTTTCATCCAGATAGACGACATTGCCGTGCGCCAGCGCATGGCGGATGGTCCGCAGAACCGTATTGCCGTCCTTCTCCTCGGTCGATTTAAGCGGATGCAGCCCGGCAGCGTCCTGCCAACCCGCTGGATTCTCGGGGTTGGTGACAATCTTCGCGTACCGGAAAAATCCCGGCTTCGCGGATTTCCAGAACGGCGCCTTCACAAAGGGCGCTTTTTTGAGGGCTTCTATCGCTGCTAACAAGGCAGCTTCGGGTTTTCCGGCGGGATGCTGTTTCTCCGTCATGCGTGCGAATGGGATCGTAAACGCCGCGGAAGCGACCAAGAGAGCGAAAGAACCGACGAGATCGTGCTTCCGCGCCTGTGGCTCCAGCATCGCCAGCAACTGGCCACATCTTTCGGGATATTCGGTGACGAACCGCTGGGGTATCATGCGCGGCTCCCTCAAACTGTCCTGAAGACGATTTCGGTTTCTTCGGCCTCGGCCCGCGCCCGAAAAGTCTGAACGGCATTCGCCTTCAATTGGTCATTGCCCTTGAAGCCTTCGTCGAGGCAGATGACCTGCAGGGGTTTCGCATCAGCGAGCGCATCGATCAGCTCCGGCGTGATCTCCTTCTCTAGGCAGATGAGCAAGGTTCCTTTTTCTACGGAGAAGACCTGCTTGCCCGCGAGATTAGTGGCGTCAACCCTAGTCGTCAGCCCGAAACCGGCTTTCACAAGGAGTTCGTAAAGTATGTCCTCCGGCGTGCTCGCATTTGAAATATGATCGATGTGCATATCGATCTGTTCACCAAGCTGCTCATCGGCACCGGCATCGCCGTTCCAAATCCGAAAATTGGAGCGGTCGAGGGTGAAGGCCCTGAACCCCGCGTCGAATGTCTTGGCCGAACCAAAAAGGGGTTGCTCGCCATCGCTCGCGACCATGGCGGCAGCGCGGCGAATCCTTTCTCTGGCTAATTCAGCGATAGTTCTGAAATCCTGCCGGCCCGTCGGCTCGGGAAGCTGCACGAGAATGAATTTACGTTTGCTGCCGACCCGCTCATTTAGCTCCATGACAGCATGAGCCGTCGTGGCAGAGCCCGCAAAAAAATCCATAACAATGTCGTCAGCACCGGTACAGTAGCGAATCAGGCGAGCGATGATCTCGTGATCTTTCGGATTCTCAAAAACCTTTTCTCCGAAAAGTTCTTTCATAACATCATTTGATGGCTGAGAATGTCTGTAGAATACGCTGCCCATCACCTGATATTTTTCACCAGCATCGTCGGCATTTCCAGCGGTCGATCCGGGTTCAATGTAAAGATAGGATTTTAGGAATGGTGACTTGGTGTGGTCTTCCCGAAATTGAACATAACCCTCCCTAATTTTCTCGTGCATCGTAGTTTCGATGAATCGCCATCCGTCGTCTGGGATTTTGCAAGGCTGTTTAGTAACTGGGTGACGAAGTTCGTACTTCGGACCGCCGCCGCCGGGCCACGATATGTTGTTGTCTCTCCAGATGCCTCGGCCGTCTACAAAACGGCTTCTGGAATATTTCTTCGATAGGTGTTCCTTGGGCAGGGCTTGGTAAAATTCAACCAAACCCTGTGAAATCGCGTCATGGTCGTTACCGTGTATGCTCTTTAATCTGTGGAATTCATCCACAATTTCGCCGACACCTTCTTTTGGCTCCCGCCATGCCGGAAGGATTTCCTCGACAAATTGAAGGTTCTTTGCGTACCCAATTAAATATTCGTGACCAACCGAAAACCGTCTGGCGTCATTCTTTCGACCTTTTTCCCAAACAAGCGTTGCAATAAAATTTTCCTCGCCAAATATCTCGTTACATAGGTTTTTGAGATTTTCTAGCTCGTGATCGTCAATCGAGATAAAAATTAGACCGTCCTCGCGAAGCAAGTTACGAGCAAGATAAAGACGCGGGCACATCATATTGAGCCAACGAGAATGGTAACGTCCTGACGTATCTGTGTTGGTCGAAAATTTTCGCCCTTCATCATCAATCTGACCAGTGTAGGCAAGATAGGTTTCCAGAGTACTCCGAATATTTATCTGGATAAATGAACTCCCCGCCGGTGTTATATGGCGGATCGATGTAAATCATTTTGATTTTACCGAAATAAGACTTCTGCAAAAGCTTGAACACCTCCAGATTGTCGCCCTCAATGAAGAGATTTTCTGTCGCAGTCGAAATTAACGGATGCATCGCGCATACGGCTTGAGAGTCGCGACGCTCGGCTGCTGGATGATCTTCATGCATTCAGCCTTACCGGGCCAATTTAACCCGAAGCGCTCCTTACCGGGTTCGATCCATTCACCGAGCGCACGTTTGAGTTGGTCGAAATCGATTGAGCCTTCGGCAAATATCTCTGGGAACGTCTCACCGAGACAGCGCTTCAGCTCGGCGCGCTTTTCTTCGGCAACGTCCATCGACGTAAGGTCCATTTTGTCCGCGTCACTCATTCGGCCAACCTCACTTAACTTCGAAACCTGATAGCGAACAGCTCCTCATCGGACACTGCTTGCCCGAGTCGCGCTTCCACTTGATCCAGAAGACCATCCTTCTGAACCTCAATCTCTTTCGCCGCCGCGTCGTAGGCGCGCCACGCTTCGTCCCGCTTTGTCTCCAGCTCGCGCGCCTTGCGCTGGAGCACTAGCTTGTCCGGCAGATTGCCGGTCTGACGGATTTCCTTCTTCAGCGCCTTGATCTGGTCGTCCAATTCCTTGAGGTCGGCTTTCAGACCCGCGCGCCTGTCCTCGGCCCAGTTGTCGAGCTTGTCCATTTCGTCGTCGAACCACGCCGACTGCCGAGCCGCCATTTCGTCGAGAATGGTTTTCCGCTGCCGTGTCGACAGTCTGGTTGACGCGCTTCGGGCAGTTCGCAGATCGGCGGCACCGTTCTTGCGCGCAGGAAGCTCGAACAGGCGCATGGCCGTCTTCGGATCGAGGCGCGCGCCGTCGTCGGTCATCGCCGCCAGAATGATGTGGTCCTGATCGTCGGAGCCGCGGACGGAAAGCTTGTGCGCCACGAGCGTCCCGGTCTTCCCGACGAGCGGCTCGATCGCGACGGCCTTCTGCGGCCAAGCCGTGTAATCGAAAACGATGTCGGCACCGTTCAACTTGGCGCGACCCGGCGATAGACAAGAGATGTTGCGCCAGCGGATGCCCGAGCCGGTAGCGATGTCCGTCAATGCCGTGGCGCGACATGAAATAGCTACCCGGTAGTGCACTCAATTCCGTCGGGCGCGGCTTTCAGCATAAACGTCAGATAGTCGTCGTTGAATTTGGCGTCCTTCCCCAGCTCGTGCTTGGTGACCGCCCAGAGCATCCGCGCAAAGCGATCAAGATACTCCTTGCTTTGCGTCATGTTGACTTTCAGGCGGTCATGGACCTCGGCGTCGAAATTCTCCAGCAGCTTGCGGCGCGTATCCTCCATGGTGCAGTTGATGTGCGTGTCCATTTCGGTGCGCAGACGTTCGAACTCCTGCTCGATCTCCTCCGTCGAACGGCAGTTCTGATAAATAGAAACGATGCGCTTCTCGAACTCGACTCCGGATTCGATGGCGCCCAGCACTTCGTCGCTCGCCCCGAAGACGCCGGAGAACAGCTTGAATTTCTCGGCCAGCAGTTCATAGACGCGCTGGTCGGCGGCATTGTTCTTGTTGAGGAAATTCACCACCACCACGTCGTATCGCTGGCCGTAGCGGTGGCAGCGGCCGATGCGCTGCTCGATGCGCTGCGGATTCCAGGGCAGGTCGTAGTTCACGACCATCGAGCAGAATTGAAGGTTGATGCCCTCGGCCGCAGCCTCGGTCGCGATCATGATGCGAAGCTTTCTCGCGGAAATATTCGACCAGCGCGGCCCGCATGTCGGCGGTGCGCGAGCCGGTCACGCGGTCGGTGCCTTTGTGGCGCTCAACCCACGCCTCATAGATCGCCTTGGACTGCGGCATCCGAATTCGAGCCGTTGAAGAGGACGAGCTTGCCGTCGTAGCCGTGTCTCGGAAAGGAGGCGGACGAGATATTCCTGCGTGCGGCGGGATTCGGTGAAAATGATCGCTTTCTCTGCGCCGCCAAGCTCGGATGCCTTCGCAAATCCGGCACGCAGCGCGCTCAGCAGCGCCTGTCCCTTGGCGTTCTCGGAAATCGAGACAGCAAGATCGCGGAAGCCGTCGAAGGTCGACGATCTCTTGCTTGATGTTCGCGATATCAGCCTCAGTGAGAAGTTCGGGCTCGCCGTCCTCCTCTCCCCACTCTTCGGCGATCTCGTCGAGTTGCTTCGTAATCCTCGGCGATTTCCTCTTCGAGCTTCTCGCGCAAATTGCTTGTCGTCGCGAAGCTGGCGTTCCAGTTTGCGAGCAAGGGAATCCAGCGCCCCGGCGATGGCGAAAGTCGATGACGCAAGAAGCTTGCGCATGATGAGCGTCATCAGGGTGCGCTGGCTGGACGGCAGCGCCTGCAACGACGGCCGGCGGAGATAGTCGGACACCATGTCGTAGAGCGTCTGCTCCGCTCGGTCGGCACGAATTCCTGCGTGATCGGGATGCGGTTTGTGTAGCGGATATATTCCAGTACCTGCCGCCGAAGCGTGCGATGGCAGACGGGCTTCAGCCGGGACTTTAAGTTCGCCGAAAGCGTTGTCGCCGGTCAGCCGCGCATATTGGGCACGGAAGCTCTTGGCATCGCCGAAGGCATAATCGTCGATCAGGCTGACCAGCCCATACAGCTCCATCAGCGAATTCTGAAGCGGCGTCGCCGTCAGCAAGAGCTTCGGCGCGTTCGCGAGCGCGCCTTTGAGCGCCTTGCCGATCCGGTTGTCGGGTCGATAGACATTGCGCAGCCGGTGCGCCTCGTCGATGACGACGAGATCCCACGGGATGACCATCAGCTCTTCGGCATGCCGCGCGGCGAACTGGAACGAGCAGATGACGAGCGCTTTCTGCTCAAACGGCTGCGCGACGCCGTCCTTGGCCATCTTGTTGTAGTTCCGGGCCTCCAGAATCAACGTGGGCAGGAAAAACTTCTCCTCGATCTCCTGCGACCACTGCTTGCGGAGGTTGGCGGGCGTGATGATAAGAATGCGCCGCCTGCCCTCGGTCCATTTCTGGGCAAGAACGAGTCCGGCCTCGATCGTTTTGCCAAGGCCGACTTCATCCGCAAGAATGGCGCCCTTGGACAGGGGGGATTTGAAGGCGAACAGCGCCGCCTCGACTTGGTGCGGGTTGAGGTCAACCTGGGCATCGAGCAATGCGCCAGCGAGCTTCTCGGCATCCCCGACTGAATGCCGCCTGCTTAGTTCATGAGCGAATAGCTTGGCGTGGTACTCAGTCGTCACTCTTGCCCCCCTTTCTTTGCTCCTCAACCTTGCGCCTTATCCAGTTCGCAATCTCCTGCCGCTCAAACCGCCATGAGCCCCCGACCTTGAATCCGGGGATTTTTCCGTCGGCCGCGAGCTTGTAAGCGGTCTTCTCATTGATCTTGAGAAGCTCGGCCAGCTCGCGAATTGTCAGAACTTCGAGGTTCATTACCCAGCGCCGGAATCAGCCCCGAGACGAATTTATAGGAAAATCGCGGAAAATCAGAGAGAAAACTGGTACTGGCGGCCAGCCCGCCAATTGCCAGCAGGCAAGCATACGGAATGGGTTGCTTATCGCCCGCGATCCAGATCGCGGTCCCTGCGCCGCCCGCGCGTTGGTGCCGGATCGTCAGACGGCGGACCATCATTATCCTTGTCCCGGTCGGAGCGCGTCTTCCGCGTTGACCGCTCAGCATCCGGCGTCCGGTCCCGCGTGCGGCGACGGCGCCGCTCGATCTTGATCTCCGCCTCGGGTGCCGGGTCCTGCGCCGCATCGCCTGACGCCTCGCCCTCACCGTCACCGGACCCGGACGCCCGCTCAAACTCGGCCATCAGGTCGATCGGCTCCTTGGCCGCCCTGTTGAATTCGTCCACATGAGTCGGCGCAGGTTCCGCGCTTGCCTTCTCGAATTCCGCCGTCACGTCGATCGGCTTCTCCGGCGTCTCATCAGGCGTCAGCACCGGCTCCGGCGGCGACGGAGCACGCCCCGTCCGCTCCCGGTCCTCGATCCGGCGCTCCTTCAGCAGCGTGGTTTCCAGCGACCGCAGCTCGCGCTTTTCGACCAGCTCCAGCGCGTGCAAGCGGCGCTGCATGGTCAAGGCTTCGAGTTGTTGCCGGCGGTCGAGCGCCGCCGCGTCGCGCTGCTGGCGCTCCGCCAGTTCCTTTTTCTGCGCGAGGAAAAGCTTGTACCGGGTGGCGTCACGGTACTCGTGAATCTTCTTCGTTATCAGCTCGACGCCGGTGATGCGGCCGATGAAGGCGGCAAGGCCGGTCGGACGATGGGCGGCGCGGTCGAGTTTGATGCGCCGGCTTTCCTGCAAATACCCCTGCCGGAACGCCAGCCGCTCCTGCTTCTGCCGCTCGGAAAATTCCTGCCGGGCGTGGCGCTGCCGGTCGGCCAGCCCCTTCGCCTCCTGCTCCACGTCCCGGCGGCGCGGCTGCTGGCGGCGCTGCAATTCCTCGCGGCGCTCCTTCTCGACGGCTTCGCGGCCGGCCCGTTCCTCGTTCTTGCTGAACAGCTCCATCGCCGCGCGGTGCGCGGCGGCCAGCGCCCGCGCCTCGTCCACGGTCGGCAGGGAGTCGGTCGGAAAGTCCTTGCCGAGGAATTCGCGGAGGTGTTTGACGCGGACGGCCTTGTCGTCGATCAGCTTGGCCAGCGCGTTCATGTTGCCGAAGCGATCGACCAGCACGTAGGGCCGTTCGCCGGTGGCGAGGATGTAGCCCATATCCTCCAGCGAGCGGACGAAGGCGCGCGGCGTATCGCGGCGGTTCCATGCCGCCGTCACCTGCGCCTTGTGCTGCGCCATCGTGACGCCGCCGTAGTCCTCCTGCTTCTTCTCGTAGACGGTCATCTGCCGGCCCCGGCGCCGGTCCTGTTTCTTGTCCTTGTGGTAGCCGTCGGGAAGCCGCAGGCCGTGGTCGCGCGCGAACTCGCGCGTCACGGCCATGAGCTTTTCATAGTCGTAGGCGACGTGACGGGCCTTGCGCGCGCTCCACGTCGATGCGCGACCAGATGACATGGCAGTGCTCGCGCGGCACGCCCCGCCCGTCCTTCTTGACGTGGAACACGACCGCGCGCGGCTGGCCCGAGAACCCGAGGCGCTGTTCGGCGCGGTCGATGTAATCGAGATACTGCTCCTTCGTGAGCCGCCCCTGCCGCTGGTCCGGGTTGATCGAGAGGCTGTAGAGGTAATTGGTGCAGCGCGTCAGGTTGTGCGCCTGCGCCTCCCATTCGGCGAACGCGCCGTGCAGGTCGCGGGCGACGGAGCCCCGCACCTGCGCCACCTCCAGCCGCTCGTTGTCCTGCGCGTTCAGGAGGTGGGTGGCGAGATCCTGTCCGCCCGCGCGCTGGCTGCCGAACGGGATCACGGCGTCCGCTCCATCATCTTCATGAGCGCGGCGGCGATGATCTTCAGCTCGGCATAGGCGGCTTCCGCCGCCTCGATCATCCGCGGATCGTCGCCGGCGATGCGGGTGGCATTGTCCAGAGCGTCCCGGATCGCGGCGGAGCGGCCGAGCAAATGCGCGAGCATTTGTTTTTCGGCGGCGGGACGGCGGGTGGCGCGCGGGATGGCGGCGTTGAAGATCGCGCGGGTGATATAGGCATTGACGGGAAGGCCGGATGATTCGACGCGGCGGCGGAACTCGTCCGCCAGGTCTGCCGGCGGGCGGTAGGAGATCGGTGCGTCGCGCTTCTTGTCGGTCTTCTCCGTCATGCTGCCAAAGTTAGGCGCGTCCGTCCGCCGTCCCGCCTCGCACGAACCTCGTGCGATCCTCGCGGGCTCCGGGGCCGCGCCTGCCCCGGTCGATAGGGTTCCAAGGGAGAGCCGAAGTCTCCCTTGCGGCAATGCCGCGCCGTGGCCCAACGAGCTAAGGCGGTCGTGGTCTCGGGGCGCGAAAGCCCCGGACGCCGGTTTTAAGGGGCTGCGGTGGAGCCCCTTAATCGATGGGGATGGGGGAGAGCCGAAGTCTCCCCGATCGCGCGCCAGCGCGATAACGCGCAACGTCTCACACGTTGCGCTCAGCCGGCATGGGCTCGATGCCCATGAGCGATAGCGGCCGGCTGATCCAACCCCTTAGCGAGCACGTCGTCAAAGACGGGCGAGCTTAGGGGTTGCCGCAGGGGGTCACTGGGGGACTGCGTAAGCCCCCAGCAAGGTAGGCGCGGTAGTACCGCGCATACCTTGTAAACGTCACTAAGCTATCCGTGAGCCCCATACTACGATTGTAGCCGGGGAAGTTTAAATTTGGAGTGAGCACTACTTCACTCTGCTCGTGATCTGTGATGCTCACCACAACTCATATCGCGAGGTTGGCGCGAGGAAAAGCGGAATCAGCACGGCGCATCTTGAGGATGACGCCCGACGTTGTTTGATGATGACTGTGATGTTCATTCCAAAAATTGTGATGCACATCCCAGAGCGAAACGGAGACGGGCGGAGCGACGCGGAGAACGCCCATGTCCGATTCCAACACTCAATCCATCAAGCCTACGCGTGAAACTTACGATCCTTTGCAGCAGGCATACGAGAATTCTGAATCGCTCTCTGTTCGAGGGCGAGCTGCCGAACTGCCTTATCACGCTGCAACGAAGCAAGAAGAGCTACGGGTATTTTTGCGGTGATCGATTTGGTCGTGCCGACGGCACCCTGACCGATGAGATCGCACTTAATCCCTCTCACTTCCGGGACCGGCCACAGGAAGAAGTGCTCGCCACCCTCGCTCATGAAATGGTCCATCTGTGGCAGCACCATTTCGGCAAGCCGGGCCGGGGCCGCTATCACAACAAGGAGTGGGCCGAGAAGATGAGATCGATCGGCCTGCAACCGACCTCTACCGGCAAGGACGATGGCGCCGAAACCGGCGATGTCATGGGCCATATCATCGTGGCGGATGGACCCTTCGACCGGACGGTGCGCAAACTGCTGGCGCGCGGCCTGGTCGTCTCATGGATCGAGCAACCGGAAAAGCGTCCCGTGCCGGGCGACGATGCTGACGGTGATGAGGATGCCCAAGCCGAGAGCAAGAGCGGCAAGCGCGTCCGCTATGTCTGCCCGCACGGCGACATGAAGGCTTGGGCAAAGCACGGGGCCAAGCTGGTCTGCGGCGAGCATATGGAGCCGATGGAAGTCAACCAGCCGACGCCGCGCGGATACCGGGATATAACGCCGACCGCTGAAGAGGCGGAATCTGAAGAACCGGCGTCAGAAGCATAAAGCATAAAAACGAGGCGCGGACCTTTCCGTGCCTTGTCGTCGCCAAAGCGGTGGCTGTGTCCCCCGCCTTTTTCTTTTTTTCGACGATCTACCGGCGCGGTATGAATCGAACGACGATCTGATCGGCTATGACCATTCCTCGTCTTGGCGCTGGGTTGCGCAGGCGACGGGTATTTGAACGTCATCGTCCCGTCGGGATTGGTGGGTCGATAGCATTGTGTTTATGGTGGTGGCCGGCTGCGCGGACGCACCCGTCGCTGTCGCGCAGGCTTCTCGCTCCGGAGATTGGTCGGACGCCTAAGGCGGCGGCCATGCGGAAGCGCAAGCCGTCAGGACGGCGAGACCGGCAACGAGGAAATTTGATGCGTCATTTCTTCGATTTCTATTATGGCCGCCGGACCGTGATGTGCGAATTGAAAAAGCGCGCCCCTTTCGGCCCGCGCCTTGTCGCGTTTGAAGGAAGCCGTGAGGCGGGGGTTATTCCCCCGCCTCTTCGTTTGCGGGCTCGCCGTCAGTGACGGGTGCGGCCTCTTCCTTGTCCTTCAGCTCGTAGAGCGTCAGGGCGCTGACCACCTGCGTGCCGGACAGCTTCAGATAGAGCGAGCCGTCGTCGTTCCGCCACGCAACCCCGATGCGCTCGTAGGTGGCTTTCTTGCCGTAGCCGTGGCGCACCTTGGCGACGTGGGTTGGCAGTTTGGGCTTGTCGTTGCCGCGGGCGTTGGTTTCGGTCGATTGGTTCGTATTCGTCATGGGTCTTCTCCTTTGTTGAACGGGCTGGCCTTTCCAGCCTTACCCGCCGGACAGCAGGCCGCCGGGGACGTGTCCCCAACACGGGAGGCCCGCAGGGCCGAATGGAGCGGGCAGGAGAAGGACACGCCGCAGAGCATCCCCGCCGGTCTGATAAACGGCTTCTGGGGTACAAGGCTGAAAGAGAAACAGCCCCGTTCTGAACAAAGGGAACGGAAGCCCTGACGGGCGAAACGACCGAAACCACCCGCCTGCGTCTTGCCAACGGCACCCAAACGACGACCGAAAAACGGCGACATGCGAAACGGCGCTGGCACTGCTGCCGCCGGCATCGGGATTGTTCTAACGGAACGACTCTTTACGGCTCGCCATGAAGCTCCGGCGCGCGAGGTTGGCGCGAGGTTTGTGCGCACCTGACAGGACAATATCAGCCGCGACCTGCCGATGATGGCAGCAAACGGAGACGCGGCAATGGCCTCCTTCCCAGAAGACTTCACACGCGACATACCCCGCGGGCTGAGTTCGCGCTATTTGAAGCAGCAAACAGCGCCGCAGGCGCGCTGGCAGACGCCGGAGGTCATATTGGAGCGCAAGGCGCTCGAATATGACCCGCGCAATCCGGGCGGAAAGATTCTCATCGGCGCGTTCGGCAACAAGCTCGTCGGGATCGATGATAACCGGCACGTCCTGACCGTCGCCGGATCGCGCGCCGGAAAGTCCGTCACGCTCATCAATAATCTCCTGTTCTATCGCGGGAGCGTCATGGCGACGGACCCGAAGGCCGAACTCGCCAATATCACCGCTGCCCGGCGCGCCGCGCTCGGGCAGAAGGTCCATGTCCTCGATCCTTTCGGGAACACGTCACCCGGCATCGCGCATCTGCGCAAATCCTATAATCCGCTTGCGGTCCTGAAACCCGACAGCCCGACGATCATCGAAGATGCGGGCCTGATCGCGGATGCGCTTGTGGTGCGCACCGGAAACGAAAAAGACCCGCATTGGGATGAAAGCGCCAAGAACTTCATCGAGGGCGTGATCCTTCATGTCGCGACGGAACCGCGCTACGCGGGGCGGCGCAATCTCCTCACCGTCCGCGATCTGATCCGGACGGCGCTGGCGCAGGAACCCGCCGCGCTCGTCGGCGAAGACGAAGAGCCGCTGCATCTGCTGGAGAAGGAGATGCTGCAAAGCGCGGCGCGGTTCGCGAAGAACATCGCGACCGAAGACCTCGCTGGCGCGCTCGAAGGCGCGGCGCGGGACTTCTATGAAAAGGGAGCGAACGAGCGCGCGGGCGTGCTTTCGACCGTGCGCCGTCATACCAAGTTTCTCGACTACACGGCCATGCGCCGCGTGCTGGCCGGGCATGATTTCGATCTCGCGGATTTGAAGCGCGATCGAAATGGCGTGAGTGTCTATCTCTGCCTGCCCGCCAGCCGCATGGGGCTATGCAACAGGTGGCTGCGCATCTTCATCAATCAGCTTCTCGACGCGATGGAACGCGAGAAGACGGCGCCGGCCGCGCCGGTGCTGGTCTGTCTCGACGAATTCCCGGTCCTCGGCCATATGCGCCAGTTAGAGGACGCCGCCGGGCAAATCGCGTCTTTTGGAGTCAAGCTGTGGACCGTCCTGCAGGACTGGGGACAGGGAAAGGCTCTCTACAAGGAGCGCTGGGAAACTTTCGCCGGCAACGCCGGCATCCTCCAGTTCTTCGGCAACAACGATCTTGAGACGCTGGAATACGTATCGCGGCGGCTCGGAAAAACCCGGATCGAGGTCGCCCGTCAGGGCGAGGTCGGGCCGGAACAGGCGCAAGCGGGATTGTCGGGGCGCAATTCCAGCATGGAATTGCATGACCTGCTGACGCCCGACGAAGTCAGCCGTCATTTCTCGCGCAGCGACCGGCTGAAACGGCAGCTCGTCATTTGGGCCGGGTATGATCCGATGATCCTGCAACGGGTGGAGTATTTCGACGCGGGCGGGCCGCATCACGCCGTCTTCAAAGGGACGTTTGGCGCGAGGCGTAAGTTGCCGAAACCGTATAGTTCGCAGCAAATCAAACACGCGGCCTGCGCGTCAGCTTGATCCCTCTTGCGCTTCCGCCTGCTTGCGCTCCTTGGTGCCAAGCAGGCGCGCGGCGGCGGGGTCGTGCCCGAACAGATAGGCGAGTTCCGACGCGAGCCGCCCGCCCTTGTCCCGCAACAGGAAATTGCACAGTCCGCAATCGAGAAGGACGCGCAGAACCTTGCGCGCTCTGCGTGCCGGCAGAAATATGCAGCGCCGTTTCTTGCGTCTGTCGGTCTTGGTAGTTGGGCGGGAATCCTTCCTCAATATAAGCGCCGACGGCAGGCGCGTTGCCGCGCTCGACAGCCTTGAGGAATTCCCGGCCTAATCGGTTCATGTCCTTGTCGTCGCGAAGCTTCGGCAGCAGCTCGTCCTCGATGAATTCACCCTCTGCGATCTTCGTCGCGCGTCGCTCTGCGACTAGCTCCCAGTGCATTCGTCTTTCATGCACTGTTTCGCCCGGCTCGGGTTGCCACGCAGCTTTACGGCGCTCTTCGATCCGCGCGCGAAGCTCGGTAACGGCCAACGCGAGCCCTTCAGGAGTAGCGGTCTGTCTTTCCAAGAACGTGGGCATGGCTACGCGACCCTCCTGAAGAGGATGATGTTGTTTCCTATCGCCTCGCTGATCCCCGGCAATTTCTTGGGTTCAAGCGGTTCTCCCTCGTTCGTCTCGATTGGATAATCGTGGCGCAGCAGCGCGAGGGCCGCTGCCGGGGCCTGAAGCGAGTGCCAGTTCTCGGCGGCGACGGTCATGTAATAGCAATTGTGACCAGTGCGCTCCTTCTTGAGGAACATGAGCAGGTTGTCCTCGGGCGTGAGAATTGCCCAGCCGCCGTATACGATGCGGCTGTCTCTGACCTCCTCGCGTTTCTCGGGCGTGAAATCGTCGAATTGCATGCCGTCGAGGAGTGTCATAGGAATCCTCTATCTGAACGAGCTGGATCAGTCCGTCGTCCGAAGCACGCTGCAACGTCAATTCGCGCACAACATAACTGTCCTCGTCGATGCGCCCGTTCCGGTACGTGCCTTCCAGCGTCGATGGCGGCAGGATTCGCTCTGTGTCGAAATCCTGCTTGAGATATTCGAGCAGGCGCTGCGCGGCGTGCCATGACGGCGCGTGCTCGCGCAGCTCCGCCTCCGAAATCAGCCCGTAATCCTCGTCGGTCGCAAACTTGACGATGGCCTCCAGCCGGTCGTCCTGCATCGTGAGGAGCCGCCGCCCGCCGCCGGGCGTTTTCACGCCCTCGACGAACTGCCGCAGGCGCTCGGGCGGGACTTCGACCTCCGCCGAGAGGAAGATCGCCTCGCTCACGTCCTTCCAGTTGAAGTGGCGGCCATCGACCGGATCGCGCCCGAACTTGTGGTAGGCGCGCAACGCGTCACGTAACCGGTTGAGTTGCCAGTCAGAAAACCGCATGGCGGTCGCGCCCTAGAAATCCGTGCCGATAGCCCGTCGCCCCGCGAGATGGCGCGGGGATCGGACCTCTCCAAGTCTACATAACCCGCGTCGGAAGCGACAGAGCGACAGCATCCCCCCGGCCGCGTGTGCTGCCGGAGGCTGGCGGCGCGAGGTTTCCGCGAGGAAAGCGCGGGGGCGGGAATCCTACCTTTGGGATGTTCGCAGGGACTTTCAGGCGGACGGCCCAAGGAGAAAACCATGCCCGCGTATGTGCTGATCCGGGAAACAAAGAAAGAGCGACGGGCGCCGCTTCGGGTGTGCATCGCGGCGGTGGCCGGTCTCGGCCTCGGCGCGGCAACTGCTCGGCGGGACAGCCTATGGACCGGCGCTGGCCGGCGGGCTGCTCGGCTTCGTTCCCTTCCTTGCCCCGATTTTGGAGCCCGGTCACGAACCGCGCGCGACCGAGAGTTCGGACCACGTCATTCGGATCAAAGCGGATTCCAACGGCCACTACTACGTCAAAGGCAGCGCTGACGGCGTCCCGCTCGAATTCATGATCGACACAGGCGTCGACTCACGTCGTCGCTCTCGAAAGAAACCGCCGAACGGCTGCCTGTCGGCCCGCTGAACTTCGACCTTCCGACGTACACGGCAAATGGCCGGATACAAAACGCGCAGATAACGATCCACAAACTCACCATCGGACCGTACACGGTGACAGACATTCCCGCTGTGGTGAACGGCGGAGAGCTCGATGTGCCATTGCTGGGCATGAGCTGGCTCCGCCTCTTCCGATCAATCGAAATCCAAAACGGCGTTATGACGCTCCACTACTGAGGAACGAGTCATGGTCAATGTGAGTGCAACTGGTTGGACGCCGCAAGACGCGGGAAGAAGTCTGCACTTTGGGCGCACGCGCCCCCGGCTGCTTCTATGCGCGTTCGCCGAACAGCCCGTGGTCGGCGTGTTGAACACGCTTCAAGTGAAGACCCGCCATGCGGAAGGCGCTTCCCTGCGCATCCGGCAGGATGGCGAGGAGTTATTCGACGGCGACATTCCCCCGCATGCGGAGATCGGCATCGTGCCGTTGACCCCGGCAGAGCTTGTTGTGTCGCTGACACTTGAGCCGGGCCGGGTCGTTCATAACTTTCGCATCAGGCCGCAGGTCGTCGCGCCGGAATTCTCGAAGATCGATGTTGCGCGACAAGCTTTCGTCGGGGACAGCCTTCCCGTTGTCTGGGACGCGCCGTCCGCAACCTCTGTCACGTTGCAAATCGAGGATGGCGACGAGCGCTCGGAGCATGCGGGGACATCCGCCGGCGTGTTCATGCTGCGTCCCACGCGAACGGGTCCAATCCTCCTGCGCCTCGTCGCGCAAGGTCCGTTCGCCACGACGGTCCAGACGCGCACTGTTCAAGTGGTCGCTCCGGTGCCGCGCATCGAGATCGAGCGCCCGGTTCAATGGGGCAACCCGGGAACCGCCGTCACTTTCCACTGGCGCGTCAGCGGCGCGCGCGAGGCATTCATCGAAGCGCCGGTGCGTGGCGAGACTTATGGCGTCGCGCTCGATGGCGGGATGGTCGTCGATATCGAGCCGACGGAAGAGGAATTTCATCTGATCGCGATCGGCGTGGATGGCCGCCGGTACACAGAACGCTTCTCCACCATCCCCCGCGTGATCGGCAGCCTCGACGAACCCTGAATTTTTGAACTCTAACTTAAGGAGACATCCCATGAACAATTCCCCCGAAAACCTTTCCCCGATCATGCGCCTAGCGTGTGTGTTAGTGCGCTGCAATCCCGATCTGCTTGCCCTTTCGCCTCGGCAGGATCGCTACGCGGTCGTCTCCGAGGCTTTGCTGCTTTCGGTGGTCGCCGGTGTCACCGGGCTCGCTTGGACGGCTTTCTGGGCGCAGTTCGTCACTCTGCCCGCCGCTTTAGCCTTTGGCGCGCTGGCCTGCGTTTTTATGTTCCTGATCGATCAGGCTATCGGAGCGGCGGACTGGCGTCTGACGGGGGTCCTGCGCCAGCCCGGCGCGCGGCGTCGTTGGTGGGAGCATGGGCGTCTGGCCATGCGCCTCGCCATGACCGTGGTCCTCTCGACGGCAACTTCAACCGGCGCATCGATGGCGATGTTTCATGACGCCATCAGGACTCAGCTCGAACAGGATGTACGCGGAAAGAACCGCCAGATCGAGGAGCAGTACGCCGAGCGCCTTCGCGAGCAGCGGACTTTGCGCTTTGGGACGCTGGAAGCGGAGGTGCAGCGGCTGACAACGAGCGCCGGGGAAATGAACCGCGTACTCGATGCCGCCCGGCAATTGCGGGCGACGGCCAGCCAACGGGCGGAAGCCTATGGAATAGAAACCGACCGCGAGTTGAAGGGTGCGCCCGGATACAAGGCCGGCGCGGGGTCGCAGTATCGCGAGGCCCTCGCCCGCAAGACGGCGGCGGACGCCGATCTCGCCAAGGCCGCTTCCGATATCAGCATCTACGAGCCGCGGATGGCCGAAGCGCAGAAGAAGCTCGACAAGGCGAGCGCTGACGTAAGAGCGGCAGAGGCCGCGTTTGCGGGTGAAGCAGCCCAGATCGACGAAGAGAGGAAAAGCCACCTCATTCCCGATCGTAATGACGCGCTGATGAGCTACCTCGCATTGGAGGAGGTGTATTCCGACCCGCGCTTCGGGACCGCCGCTCGTCACTTCTCATGGCTAATGATGGCCGTCCTGATGACGTTCGAGCTGAGCTATGTCGTCGTTCGTGCGTGGTTCACGCACGCCTCGGTCTACATGGCGATACTGATTGGCGACACAAAGAAGCGCGCCGACCGGGTCGCGGCGGACTACGAGAGCAGCCGCGATGCTCTCCGCCGTACGCCGGACGCACGCGCCCTGACCGGACGCGCCCCGCTGCGCTTCCTTCCCGCGCCATCGCCAAGTGTCGCTGTCATCGGCGAAGCCCGCGAGGTTGGGGCGAGGAATCCGCCCCTTCGTAAGTCCACATAATCCGTGTCTCCACAGGAGGACCGATCATGTTACAGAAAGTCCGTTCACCCTTCGCCGGAAAGCCTGCCACAAGGCAGGTCGCCGATCACAACGGCGCACCGGCCTTCTATGTGCAACCCCGTGTGCTGACGCCCGTGCGCGCTATGGCGGCGAGCTGGCTGACGGGACTCGGCGTGGTCGCTGGCCTCGGCTATGGCCTCGCTGGCGTTGCCAGCGCGCCAAACCCCGATAGCGGGATGCTGACAGCGGCCTTCGTTGTTCCCGTCGTCGGCGGGTTCGTCCTGTACGGGGCGCTGCGCTCTCTCTTGCGCAAGCGCGTCCGGCTGATGCTGACACTGGAGCAATTCAGCGTGAAAACGCTGTTCGGCTGGAAGCATTATGACCGCCTGCTGCCGCACCGCTTCGCGCTCTTGCAGCACGACTGGACGCAGGCGGAGCAGGAGCAGCAGGAGTTTCAGGCGGCGCAGGCGCAAATGCAGGGCAAACTCGTCCGCCGGGCGCGCTGGTTCGCCAACTCATTCCACCTCTCCTTCGATTACCTCGGCCAGCGCAATGACGTTCTGACCGTCTACGGCCCGAAGGAAGCGATGGCGATCGTGACGCGGCTGAATGCCTGCGACAACGTTCTGGATGCCCTCGCCCGTCGTGGACAGGGAACGCCGCTGACGCCCGCCGATGAATGGGGCGACCAGCCGGGCGCAATCCCCGAGTTGACCTAACGCAGGAAGACCAATCCCATGCCCCGCGAACCGAGCCGCAATCTGCGGCAAGAAGCAGAGCGTAGAGTTGAACAGCGTTTCGCGCAGCAGAGCGAAGCGCTGTTCGCCTCCCATAAGGAGCAGCGCGAGCGCGATCTACGCGCGCAGCAGCAGGCGATTGAGCGCGTGGCGCAGGAACAGGCGCGGATTGCCGATAACAAGCGGCAAGCTCTCGAACAGCACGAGCGCAAATGGGACCAGATGCGCGACCGCATCGCCTATAAGCCGGAACCCGCGCCGTCGCCGTTCGGCTGGACACCGCCCCGCGATCTGGACCGCGAACACCGGGAGATGCGCCGCCAGTGGCTCGACCAGCGCGAAACCATCGAACAGGCATTTAACGAGCGGATCGAGAAGTGCCAGACGGCGCAGGACGATCTGCGCTTCGCCTTCGACGCCGCGAACGAGATTCAGGCGCAGAAGAATCGCGCCGATTACGAGACGCTGATCGCCACGCAGGACCGGACGCGGGAAAGCGCGATCCAGCGGGAGGAGTCGCGGCATGGAGCAATCCGTTACGCAGGAATTCCAGCAGCACAGCCGCGATAGCGGGCCGGAGCGCGGAGTGTAGGGGGGCGCGTCACGACGCGCCCCCTTCGACTTTGGCAATCAGCGGCATTGGCCTCCGTCAGCCAACGCCAAAGCTGCTCTTTCGAGAACTGATTGCCGCCGTGCAGCTCGGATAAGCAGCCAGATATAACGGCGTGTCATTTCCGACAACGGTGCGGCGGTGCTGTGCTGATCGTTCATGACACACCTCACGCTCTGATCGCGCCATGCGCCCGCGCCTCGTCGGCGTAGGCGGATAGCGTCATGGTTGGCGTGAAATGAAACTCGCGCTCGATAGGAAGGCCGAGCTTGCCGCGTACGGAAGCGAGTTCGGACAGGCTGACATAGCCGAGTTCGGGACAGCCGAACCCAAGATCGCACAGGCCGAAGGCACGGTCAGGATCGTCCGGGTCGATCTCGGTCAGGAGCCATGTGGCGGCTCCGTCTGGCGTGAACAGTTTCACGACGGGTTTGTGGTCGATATAGCCGTGCTCGCGGGGCAGTCCGTCTGCATCGCGGTTCGCGCGGCCATTGGCGAGTAATTTCTCGCGGAGTGATGTGGTCAAGAGTTTCATGGTGGTCTTTCCTTTCGCTTAGGGTTTTCTCAAGACGCGAAAGGGAAGGCCGGGCGGAAAAGCCACGGGGTCACCCAAGATTCTGTTCGTTTCGGGAGGGTCACGGTCGGGAAACCCGCAAACGAAAGAATCTTTGGATTGATGCCGGGGCGCGCCCGGCCATAACGAAGCGTCAATGCTTGAGAAAACCCGCGAACAGGAGAGACACAGCTCGCACGACCGCAGATCGCGCATGTTACGATGCGTGCATGAATGGCAATGTGATCGGTCGGCATCGCCGGACATCAGAAGCGCCGGGGCCTCGACTGGAATTGGGTGAATGCCACGCTGCGCGCCGAACTGGTGGCGCTGGGCGGTGTCAGTCGTGCCCTGTCGTCACTGGCGGCGGGCGCGGACCAGCGGTTCGCGACGGTCGCCCTGGAACTGAACATCCCCGTTACCGCCGTGCTGCCGATGAGCGGCTATGAGCGTTTTCTGCGGGGCAAAGACCTGGCCCGCTATCAGGTGTTACTGGCGCGGTGCGAGCAGCTCGTGCTCGATGGCACCGGCAGGCCGAACGAAGCGTTTCTCGCCGCCGGTCATTACATCGTCGATCACTGCGATGTTCTGTTTGCGGTGTGGGATGAGCTACCAGCCGGAGCGATGGGCGGCACCGGCGATGTTGTCGAATATGCGCGCCGCTCAGAGCGGCGCGTCGTTCACCTGAATCCGATGGAGCGCCGCGTCACGGCAACGTGACGCGGCGCGACCGGGTTGCGGCCCGTTACTTGTCCTTATCGGGCGTCAGGCTGACATGCACCGGAGGCTCGGACTTGTCGGCAATCCGCTTTTGAACAAGCGCGTTGAATTCCGCCTCGGAAATCACATAGTCGTCGTCTTTAAGGCCGTGTTGCCGGTCGATATGGAGGAGGCCGTACGTGAAATTCATTGTTTGATCGGGAACCAGTTTACGATTTTTCCAGTCCCAAACTTCTGACTGGATGACGGTCTTACCGTCATCGTCAAAAACGACGCGTGCCGGCCAACCGCAATAGTCGAAGTAATAGATATAGGGCATCGGTCGTGTTCCTTGTCGGCCCCCATTTTAATCCCGCCGCAGGGCGTCGAGCAAACTCGGCTCAAAGTAGCGCCCGGCGACGGTGCGCTGCGTCGCGGGGCGGCTATCCTCCTTGAGGGCGAACAAGGCCGGTTGTTCCGGCCTTGCCGCTTTCCAAGCCTCAAGCTGCTGGCGGCGCAACTCCACGATATCCCGCCAGCGGTAGGCCCGGCCATCGATAATGATCTTGTCGGGGCGGCTCATTCTGCCGCCTCCTGCTGCAAGCCGGGTTGCAGCCCGTTCAGATAGTCGGCGGCGCGCTGCGCGTGAGCGGCGGCGGTGAAGATCGCCCGCTTGTCGTCTTTCAGAACCTTGAGCCAGATTGCCGATATAGGAAGCATGATCGGCGCGGACTTCCGGCGTCAGGTCGAGGTCGGCTGACAGGAAAGCCGAACCAAGTTCCGCGACAAGTTCCTCCATCGCGTAGCCTTCATCGCCCCAGCGCTTGCGCCCGAAATCGCGCTCAAGGCGTTTCGGATGGCGAGTCCAGTGCGTCATTTCATGGCAAAGCGTGCCGTAATACGATTCGGCGTCCTGAAAGCTCTCGAACGGCGGCATCTGCACGCGGTCTTGCGCCATCGTGTAGAAAGCCTGATTGCCGCCGTGCTGGATGTTGGCACCCGTGGCGGCGAAGAATGATTCGGCGCGGTCGATCCGTGGCACGGTATCAAGCCGGGGTTCGGCCTTGGCGTAATACTGCGCGGGCAAGCCTTCGATCTGCTCGACGTTGAAAACCGTGTAACCCTTCATGAAGGGGATATCGCGCTCGGTTTCCTCGCCGCTGTCGGTGTCCGTCTCGGTGCGGGTGACGGTCGAGGCGTAAACGACAAGGCTGCCCTTCTCGCCCTTCTTCACATGCGCGTCCAATTCCAGCGACTGCTTGAACGTCATCCAGATCGGCGCGGCGAATCCCTTGGTCATCGCTTCGGACCAAAGCATCAGGACGTTGATTCCACGGTACGGGATTCCGTTGGACCGCAGGGGCCGCGTGATGCGCCCGGCTGCATGTTCGGCATTCCACGGCTTGAACCAAGGGCGGACTCCCTTCTCAAGCTCGGTGACAATCTGTCCTGTGATCCTCTCATAAACATCGGCCTTCATTTTCCTTCCTCCTAGACACGGGTTGCGCATGCAACCCGACTAGGCCCGCGCCAATGAGCGGGGGTTCGGCGGTCAAGACCGCCGTGGGGTGAGGGGGATCACCCGTCTTGGCAGCGACCATCGGGAGCGAAAAACGGGGAAACGCCCCACGGCGCCCGCAGGGCTTGGCCTTGACAGCCAGGGGGCCGCAGGCCCCGAACACGAAACGGAAGGAAGTCAGCCGAAGGCTGGCCGAGTCATCTTCGCGCGAGGGATCGTTACCGGATGGCCGAGACGCGAAGCGGCTCGGGAAGCGCCGTCAACGGCGCGCGTAGAGCCCGGTCCGGCCCATCTTCGCGTTCGATTCTTTGATAGCCATTTGATCGCCATTTGAGCGACACTACGCGTTGATAACGGATTCCCCGGTAACACTTTTCATAGTGTATACGCAGGGAATGAAAGGTTTTATTTCGAGATTCAGGTGAACAGCGGGCGAGAAAGATGGTGGGTAAATCGGCTGTGGCAGAAAACAATGACCTCAACGTCAATGACGATCCGATCTGGATTCTCGATACCCCAGATGCGGACGAGATAGAGCCGCCCGTCGATACACGCGATCAAGTTTTGCCGTTCGCCAAACTCACTTGGCAGAATTTTGAACGGCTCTGCCTCAGACTTGCAGGTACAGACGGAGACGCAGAGCATTGGCGTTTGTACGGCGAGGAAGGTCAAGAGCAAGGCGGAATAGATATTTATGTGCGGCGCAAATCAACGGCGAAGTATGCCGTTTGGCAAAGTAAGCGCCATAAATCGTTTACCCCGTCAAAACTAAACGCAGCCGTCACGGATTTCATGGAAGGCGAGTGGGCCGGAAAGACCGATCTCTTTGTTATCTGCGTAAAGGCCAGTCTACGAAGTTCTAACACTGTTACCGCAATCGAAGAGTGCGCAGCCACGCACTTCGTGGTAGAGGCGTTGAGTTCCAAGCCATGGATGGGGAGGAACTGTCTCGAAAGCTAAAGGCGCTCCTGAAAATCGTCGATGACTTTTTTGGTCGTGCATGGGTCGAGCGGTTCTGCGGAAAGGAAGCCGCTGAAAACCTGCTGCATCGACTGCGACCGAAGGAGCTGAGGCGACTGAGGGTTAGCCTGCGAAAATGCTATACTGCACACTTTGCAACTGTGGACCCCGGCGTACTAGGTCAATTCCCAACATCGACCGGAGGTAAAACACCTCTTCGGCTGTTAGAACAATTCGTTGCCCCGGATTTGAGGTTAGATAGCGAAAATCTGCCTACAGAGGAGCCACAGGCCCAAGAGCCCTCATCGATTGATCCAGAATTAGGGATGGGAGCAGGAACAAAGCCTCCACCGCGTTCCTCAACGCAGCTCCAGCAAGAGAAAGCGCGCACAACTCTCGAAAATTGGATCGCGGACGTAAAGCACGATGTCGTACTTGGACCAGCGGGAACGGGCAAAAGTACGCTTCTTCGATTTGTTGCGCTCGATATGTTGTCGGAAACCCCTAAGCTCGTCGCGCTGCGGCGCCGACTTCCAGATTTTTTGCCCGTATGGGTCTCGTTCGCTTTTTTGGACGAAGCTGATTGCGGCCGATAAAAACTCTAGCTCCTTGCTCGACGCGGTAGGGGCATGGTTCCGCCGACAGGATGAGCCTGATCTTGTAGAGCTTGTGCAAAAGGGTCTCGAAGACAAGCGTTTGATTTTACTGGTCGATGGCATTGATGAATGGGATAACGAAACAGCAGCCAATACAGCTCTTGGGCTGCTTCAGTCATTTGCCGAGCGCCGCTCGATCCCGGTAATTCTGACCAGTCGACCGCACGGCTTCAGACTAATGAACAGTCTTGCAGGTTCGTGGCGAGTTTCTGACATCGCACCTCTCACAACGGATCAACAGTGTGACCTAGCAACAGTGTGGTTCAGCCACCTTGGCCCAAAGGGCGATGGTGATGAACGCAGCACCAGCAAGAGCCGCCAGCAAGCCAAGGAATTTGTCGGCGGAAAACTCAGCGTAATGGACCTATCGCTCAGCTGGGAGCGACGCCGCTGCTCCTGACAGGATTAATCGCGCTGAAGCTTGCCCATCTACAACTGCCCCGCAATCGCTTTCAGGCTTACGAAGCGCTAACAAAACTACTGCTGGAAACGCACCCGACGGCACGTGAAAAAGCCGCACTTGCAGGCTCTCCGCGCCATTCTCTTGATGCTGTAACACAGAGAGAACTATTCTCTCTCAACTCGCTTATGCCATCCACAGCGGTCAGGGCGGCTCGTCAGGCTGCCAACTCCATCGAGATCGATCGCGCCGTTACCGTTGTGGGTCAATGTTTGACGGAGCGCCTTGGTACGCCACCCAACGACGCGCAGGAAAAAGCGCGGGCTTTCCTCAATCTGGGTGAAGAAGAAATAGGCGTACTTGTCAAAAAATCTCCACGCGAAGTTGGCTTCTTTCACCGCGTATTTCAGGAGTTTCTTTCTGCTCATCACCTCGCGAGTTGTGGATTTCGATCAACAAGTCGCATTGGTCAAGGAACATGCGGCCGATCCGCGCTGGAGTAACATCATCCTTTGTCTGGTGCATGAGCTTCAGCGACCGAACGAAGTCGATCGTCTTCTTACCGTGATCAGGGAGGTACAAGGTGATCTTGTGGCGCTCACGTCCCGTGACCTTCTCCTTGCAGAGGCGGCGTTTGGCGAGTTTAAAACCTCTCCGCGCTTGGTGTCGGAACTAGCTGACAAATCGAAGCTTGGACGGTTGCCCACAGTGCGCCGAGGACTGGCAGTTCAAGCAGTCGAAGGATTGTCCTCGCCAATTGCAGGTCCACGTGTATTGCAGAAACTATCCGAGTGGTTTCCCCGGTGGCACAGTTACGGTCTTGCGCAGGTATTTCAAACTATCGGCGATTGGCCCGAGGACTCCGAAATCGAGCCCATTCTATGGCGCGGACTGCATGACGAATTCTATGGCACGGCTCAAGAGGCTGCTAAATCATTTGCAAAGAGATTCGGGTCCGTACGCGCGAGGAGATCGGCTTTGCAGAATGATCTCTGCACCAGCCAGCTTCAGTGCGGCCGCTGCGGCAATCGAGGCATTATGGAATGGCTGGCCAGAATTACCGCTGCTGAACGAGATATTGGCCGCAGCTTCTCGATCAGCCAGCCCTCTCATCGCGATTGCGGGAGTACGTGGCCGCATTAGCCTCGGCAAGCATGGCGACGACGATTTCGCGTTACTGACCGAACTCGGCGATCGAGATGATTACCGCATCAATGGCCTTATCGAAGGAGCGCTTCTTGAGGGTTGGACGAGAGATGAAAGGTTGAGGACATATGCTCTGAAAGAGACAGCTGGCGAACGTAGAAGAAGATTGCACCGCGTTCGACCGGACTTTGGTCTCTTAATAAACGGATTTCCCGGTGATTCTCAAGTCGCCGAATTGATAGCGCGCGATTTCAGTCAGGAGCATCCGCATTGTCTTTTCGAAAAGGAGAATCTCGCTGCGCTTGGCACGCATTTCAAGGGAAATCCTATTATCGTCGCCGCCTTGAGATCTTGGGTAGTGAAGCAACGGGATGAAGATGATTATCAATTTCGTACGCCGCGAGAGTGGCTCCAACTGACAAATTTAAAGCTGCGCTTTTGAAATGTTTGGATAGTGAGCATTCGTTCGCTTTCTGGGGAGCTTCTGCATTGGTTGACCTTGGGGTCCCGACGACAAAGAAGTGCGTTCCGCTCTGCTTAAATGGTCCGAGCTTCCGGTAAAGCGTCGTGCAAACGTTCGCGTCTCCGCTTGTGATGACAGACAAAAAACGTTGTCGAGAACTTCTGTTAGAGATCGTTACCGCCGGCGAGCAGGCACGAGCCGATTTCGCATTGCAGGGATTACGGCTTCTCGGTGTCGATGCATCTGATCGTGAAGCTGCGGATTGTGTTCTAGGACGAGGTTACGATGAAGAGCGGTTTGTTCTTGAGAACGAAGTGCGAGAGGTTATCCGCACGTTCAAGACCGACGAGCGCGTAATCGCTTTAGCAAGGCGTCAAATGCGTCGGAGATCTGGGACTGTCAGCACGGTGGCTCAGGTTTACGCCGATAGCGCGGAAATGCGACGACTTGTGCTTAGCGCATCAGCTCCGCTTGATGTCAATCTGCGCTCGATACTCCTGAGTGAATTGTCCCTGAGGGCTTCCTATGATCCCCACAGCCGTTCGCTGATTTCAGATGCCCGGCTTGAGGGCGACGCGGACATCATCGTTGGGGCATCAATTGCGTTTGCTCAGGTAAATAAGCAAGACGATACTGTCAGTCCAGAATATATCAATGAACTGAAGCAAGAATTTGACGCTATAGGTCCACGAATGGATGCGCGCCGGCAAGGTGCCCTCGCAGGAATGACGATCATCGGACGACCAGATTTGCTCAAGAAACCCGATGGAGAGTTGACCTTCGATCGTGTCGGTACGCAGAAATATCCAGAAATGTTGCGATTCACGGCCACGGACTGGGCGACGTTCACGGACGGTTTTGGCGGCGATGAAGCAACGCTCGCTGCTCTCGGGTTAAATCGTCGAGACTTTTTCGATGTGTTCGGGAACTACATGGATGCTTCCCCGGCAATAAAATCCTTTTCACTGCGAATCATAAACGATGACGCCATGAATGGTGTACCTGCAACGGCTATCAAACTTGTGGAGCGTGCATATCCCGGTACTGGATACCTTCGTGATATGTGTCTCAAGAGGCCTGACATACAGAGGTCACTCCAATTGGGATTCATACTCGACCGCATTGACCGCGGCGGAGGTGCTTGGCCGCAATTTTGGCGGCGACCTGAACGTTGAAGTCCAATTATTGGAGGAACTGAAAACCAAGCCGAGAGATACAGGTACTCTTTGCGCTCTGTGCGATGGATGGTCGTCATCGGCCGCGTTCGCCAAAGTGCGCGCCGCTATTCTTGAGAATACCCAATTGTCTATTCCAGTGGCTATCAAACTGGTATGTACGGGTGCTCCCCCCGACAAAGTGGCGGAAGCCCTCGCTTGGGCCGCCAGTGAGCTTGAAGGTGACATCTGGGATTGTATACCGTACTGGATGCCGTCCGTTCTGCGTAAACTCCAAGCAGATGACGCTGCGTTCTCGCAGACGTATGATCTCTTACTAGGTGGGCCGTCGCCGGGTATAAAAGCGAGCTTTCCGAGACTCATGATACCGGGGGCTATCCGGCGACCTGCGCGACTAGTGGTCCCGGAATATCGACGCGCCGAGAATGATCTTGTCGGAGAGGTTGGAATGGACTTGATCGCAGGCCAAGAGCAACTCGTCGTTCAATCTCTGTCCGAATTGCTGAGCGGACCGGACGCCTGAACGAGAATGTCGCAGCAACAGCCTCGAACTCTTCCTCCCAGACCTGTTCATGCTCCTTCATTCTCGCCACAAACTCGCCACAAGCCCAAAACAACTCAAACGTACAATCAAGGATTTCTGCGGGTTACAGAGGAGGCGATTTTTGTGGCAAAAACCGTCCGGAAAGGCCGTTTCTTTCCATAGTCTTCAGTTAAGTGATTGATCCGAAAGTGGTCGGGGCGACAGGATTCGAACCTGCGACCTCTTGCTCCCGAAGCAACGAAAACGCGTTATGAAACAAAAGTTGGTTATACGCAACCGCCACAGATTGCCACAAGAATTTCTAGGCATCCTCATTTCCTTCCCGGCGTGTTGAAAATTACCGGGTCAGTCCGCGTAGGATCGCCACGTCGACTCGCTGCGATAGTATGGGACGGGCGTGATCTGGTGATGGTCTTCCCCTGCGCGCGTGACGATCTGACGAAGCTGCTCTATCCCGGTCGCAAACTCAGCGTCACAGAACGCTAGAATGTCGCGATAAGGAAAAACCGCGATGAAACCATTAGGGGCGAAATAATAGAGAGTGTCCTCCGTATAGATCATCGATCAGGATCAGGCTTGCTTCGAAATTGCCGCCGCAGAGGACCATGAAGACATCGCCATGGGGTAGGAGCTGGGCGGCCTTTGTCTTGGAAATTTGCGTCAGGTTTTCAAGCGCGTGATGGTGGAGTTGGGCTTGGCTCAGACCGGCATCAATAAGGTGCCGTTGCTCGACGTATCGAAGCTTGTTGCCTTGAATGACGACGTAAGTGGTGAGCAACCCATTTCCCAAATCTGTAATGACCGGAATATCGGGTCGAGTGAGATCAAGGGTCTTAGTGGTCGGCGTGGTTGGCTTGAGATATGCCACCGCCTGCAAGCACAAATTCCTGTCTAGGGCTTCCATCAAGCAGCGGCACCGTTCTCCGGAACCCCCGCCGCAACAGACTGTCCAGATGGCTTCGTACCCATTGATGCGATCAGGCCACGCGATTGATCCGGCTGCAAGCTACCGCCGTTGGATCAGATGGCCATAGACATTCAGCGTGGTGCTTACGTCTTCGTGCCCCATGAGATACTGAACGCGCTTGAGGCTGACGCGCTGCTAGATGAGCATTGACGCATAGAAAT
>CAVZBZ010000001.1:12500-1507230 GCA_963773665.1 uncultured Alphaproteobacteria bacterium | reverse complement strand
GAGGGCAGCGCTCTATCCAGGCTGAGCTACGGGCGCGCGTCGCGGCACGATAGCCCAGCCCTCGGTGCGCCTCAATGCCGCCTCGGCGCTGCGATGTCCCAATTTTGCCACAGGGCTAGGCAATCGAAGGTTGGGCTAACTGTGGATTGGCACGCACGTTCTGAAGGGGGGGGCGATGGGTTCCTACCGGTTCTATCTCATGGTCGGGACGATGATCATTGCGCGGGAGGATGCGTCCTGCGCCGATGACGGCGAGGCCCAGGACCGCGCCGACCGGCGTCTGCGCGAAACCGGCGCCACTTACGATGCGATCGAGGTCTGGGACGGCGCCCGGCGGGTCTGCCGCACCGAGCGCGTCGGCTGAGTTGAAGATCTCCAGCGGCTCAGTCATGCGCCGTGAGAATTGCGCCGCCGCGCCGGTCCGCGCCGGAAGGAAGCGGCGCCGCGGGATCGATGATCCAGCTCTCGACATCGTGAATGACGAGCGGCGCCTCGAGATCGCGCAGCAGCATGTGATAACCGTCGCGATAAAAGGCGACGCGGTTTTCGGCGGAGGTATCCTTCGGGAGCGCTGCCAGGAACATCCGAACGGGTTCCGCCGGGATGATCTCGTCGCGCGCGCCATAGACCATCAGGATCGGCGGGCGCAGCTTCGGCGCCGACGCAAGCGCCAGGTCCATCAGATCGACAAGGCCCTCGATCGCATCGACCCGCGTCGACTTGATCACCAGCGGATCGGCCGAAAGCCGGCGCAGCATCGCGATATTGTCGGACGGCAGGATGTGCAGGCCCTGGCCGGTGAGCGTCAGGCCCGGCACGGTGTTGTAGGCAGACCAGAGCGCCGCCCGCTCGAAGAAGTTCATCGCCGCGCGGCCCCATACCGCGGGCGCTATCAGGATGAGCCCGTCATAGACCGGCATGTGGGCGCCCGCCGTGCCCGCGGCGGCGGTGATCGCGATGGCGCCGCCCATGCTCTCGCCGAGGACGTAATGCGGCACGCCCGGATTGCGCTCGGCGACGAGACGGCTTGCAATCGCCACATCCTCGTCGAGACGTTCCGCGCCAACCCAGAAGCCACGGTCGGGCGCCTCGCCGAATCCGCGCTGGTCGTAGGCATATGTGGCGATGCCGTGCTCGGCCCATTCCTCGGCAGGGCCGGCGAACGCGTTCGAATAATCGTTGAACCCGTGCAGCGCGAGGATGGTGGCCTTGACCGGGCCTTGCGGCAGCCACTTTCGCAGCGGCAGGCGCGCGCCGTCGTTTGCGAGAAACGCGTCCGGCGCGAGCTGCGGCTCGGTTGCGACGATCGCATGCGGCGTGGGGCCGGGACCGAGCCCGGCGCAGGATGCGAGCACGAGTGCGAGCAGAAGTGCGGCGGCGCGCCTCATCGTCCGCTCGCCGTGCCGGTAAGGCGCAGAAAGATCTCTTCGAGCCCGGTCTCCTCGCTCGTCACGTCGCGCACGACGAGGCCGCATTCGCCGATCGCCGCGAGCATCGGGCCGAGCGAGGTCCGCGTCGGCTGGTAATGGAACACGAGTTTCTGCGGCGCGGCGAGCTCGATCCCAAGCGCTGCGAGCGGCGGCGGCAGCGTTTGCACCGGGCGTTCGAGCGTGACGATCAGCGTCTTCTCGTCGATCTTGGCGATGAGTGCCGCGGTGGTGTCGCAGGCGACGACGCGGCCCTTGTCGATGATGGCGATGCGGTCGCACAGCCGCTCGGCCTCTTCGAGGTAGTGCGTCGTCAGCAGGATCGTGGTGCCGGCGGCGCGCGAGATCGCGCACATGCGCCCAGAGCTGCTGGCGCAGCTCGACATCGACGCCGGCGGTCGGCTCGTCGAGCACCAGCACCGGCGGCTCGTGCACCATCGCCTTGGCCATCATCAGGCGGCGGCGCATGCCGCCCGAGAGCGTGCGGGCGAGATCGTCCGCCTTGTCGGGAGCGACAGCCGCGCGAGGATGTGCTCGGTGCGGCGCTCGGGATTTCGGCACGCCGTAGAACCCGGCCTGCATCTCCATCAGCTCGCGCGGCGTGAAGAAGAAGTCGATCACGATCTCCTGCGGCACGACGCCGATCGCGGCGCGCGCCTGGCGCGGCGCGCGGTCGATGTCGATGCCCCAGACCTCGACCATGCCCGGCGGTCTTGATGACGAGCCCGGCGAGGATGTTGATGAGGGTCGATTTGCCGGCGCCGTTCGGTCCCAAAAGCCCGAAGATCGAGCCGCGCGGAATCGCGAGATCGATGGCATCGAGCGCCGTCTTGGGCGCACTCCCGCGCGAGCCGCGATAGACCTTGGTGAGACCCTGGATCGAGACGGCCGCTTCCGGCCCGGAACGGCCGGCGGCGTGGCCGCGCGGACGTTCGATGAGATCGGTGGTCATTGATTGTGCGCCGCCGCAATGGGTATCATTGCACCTGCCGTCCGGTCAACCGGCGGCGGCCTCCCGATTCTGTCGATCAGCCCTGCGCCGGAAGGGAGACTTGGCGCACCTTTGCGGTGGAGACAATGCCGACTTTCGAGACGATCGAAGTGGATACCGCCGTCGTCGCCTGCGACGGCGATGCCGCGGGCCCGGGGGCCATCCCAGGTCTATCTCAACCTGTCCGCACTCGGCCAGGTCGAGTGCCCCTATTGCTCGCGTCTTTTTGTGCGGCGCGGGACGGGCGGCGCGCACGGGCCGGGCGCAGCGGCGGCGCAGCCGTGAGCGCGCCGCGGCACGTCTTTCTGGTCGACGGCTCGGGCTTCATCTTCCGCGCCTATCACGCGCTGCCGCCGCTGACGAGAAGCGACGGCACGCCGGTCGGCGCGGTGCTGGGCTTCTCCAACATGCTGTTGAAGCTGCTGCAGGAGACCGACGCCGACCACATCGCCGTCGTGTTCGACACCGCCAAGACGAGCTTCCGCAACCGCATCTACGACGCCTACAAGGCGCACCGGCCCGAGCCGCCCGACGATCTGCGCCCGCAATTCAAGCTGGTGCGCGAGGCGACCGACGCCTTCAACGTCTGCCGCATCGAGCGCGAGGATTTCGAGGCCGACGACCTCATCGCGACCTACGCGCGCGTCGCGGCCGAGGCGGGCGCGATCGTGACCATCGTCTCGTCCGACAAGGATCTGATGCAGCTCGTCACCGACCAGGTGCAGCTGCTTGGACCCGATCAAGGACCAGCCGATCGGCGCTGCCGAGGTGCGCGAGAAATTCGGCGTCGGCCCCGACAAGGTGATCGACGTGCAGGCGCTGTGCGGCGACAGCGTCGACAACGTGCCGGGCGTGCCCGGCATCGGCGTCAAGACCGCGGCCGAGCTCATCAACACCTATGGCGATCTCGAAAACCTTCTGGCGCACGCGGCCGAGATCAAGCAGCCGAAGCGCCGCCAGTCGCTGATCGATTTCGCCGAGCAGGCGCGCCTCTCGAAGAAGCTCGTGACGCTCGATCAGAACGTGCCGCTGCCGGCGCCGCTCGACGACCTGCACGTGAAGCCGCTGGATCGCGACAAGCTGCTCGCGTACCTCGCGGAGATGGAGTTCCGCACGCTTTTGGCGCGGGTGTCGCGGCTCGGCACCGAGGGGGCGCGGCCCGAGCCACGCTCGCCGGCCGCCAACGGCGCCATCATGCCGCAGCCGCAAGAGGCACCCGACACGACCAAGGTCGAGCAGGCGCTACGAGCTGGTGCAGGATGCGGCGGCGCTCGAGCGCTGGATCGCTGCTGGCGCGCGAGAAGGGCTGCGGTCGCGCTCGACACCGAGACGACCTCGCTCGATTCCTCGCTGGCCGAGCTGGTCGGCGTGTCGCTTGCGCTCGAGCCGGGCCAGGCCTGCTACATCCCGCTTGGCCATCGCGCCCCTGACGGCGAGCTTGGCGAACCGCCGCGGCAGATTCCGCGCGGCGCGGCGCTGGCGCTCCTGAAGCCGCTCTTGGAGGACGAAAGCGTTCTCAAGATCGGCCATAACATCAAATACGACATCGCCGTGCTGGCGAATGCGGGCATCGCCGTGCGCCCAACGACTGCACCATGCTGATGTCGTTCGTGCTCGACGGCGCGCTGCATGGCCACGGGCTCGACGAGCTGGCGAAGCTCCATTTCGCGCACGACACCATCAAGTACAAGGACGTTGCCGGCAGCGGCAAGGATCATATCGGCTTCGCCGCCGTGCCGCTGGACCGCGCGCGCGACTATGCGGCCGAGGATGCCGACATGCGCGCTCGCGCCTCCATCGCCGCCTGAAGCCGCGCCTCATCGCCGAGCACATGCTCGCCTTCTACGAGACGGTGGAGCGGCCGCTTGGCCGCGGTCGTCGCCGCGATGGAGCGGGCGGGCATAGCCGTCGACCGGGCCGAGCTCGCGCGCCTCTCCCAGGATTTCGCGGCGCGCATCGCGGCGTTCGAGCGTCGAGATCCACAAGCTCGCCGGCCACCCCTTCAACGTCGGCTCGCCGAAGCAGCTGGGCGAGGTGCTGTTCGACGAGCTCGGTCTGCCCGGCGGCAAGAAGGGCAAGACCGGCGCCTATGGCACCGATGCGAGCATTTTGGAGCAGCTTGCGCTCACGCACGATCTGCCGGCGCGCGTGCTCGACTGGCGGCAATTGGCGAAGCTCAAGAGCACCTATGCCGACGCGCTCATCGACGAGATCAATCCATCGACCGGGCGCGTCCACACCTCGTTCTCGCTTGCCGCGACCTCGACCGGGCGGCTTGCGTCCACCGATCCCAATCTCCAGAACATCCCGATCCGCACCGAGGAGGGGCGCAAAATCCGCCGCGCCTTCGTCGCCGAGCCCGGGCACCTGCTGATCTCGGCCGATTACAGCCAGATCGAGCTGCGCCTTGCCGCGCATGTCGCCGATGTCGGGCCCCTTGCGCGAGGCGTTCCGCGCCGGCGCCGACATCCACGCGCTTACCGCAAGCGAAGTGTTCGGCGTGCCGATGGATGAGATGACGCCAGACGTGCGCCGCCGCGCCAAGGCGATCAATTTCGGCATCATCTACGGCATCAGCGCCTTTGGCCTGGCGCAGCAGCTCGGCGTGCCGCAGGGCGAGGCGGCGGACTACATCAAAGCCTATTTCGCGCGCTTTCCCGGCATCCGCGACTACATGGAGCGCATCAAGCACGAGGCGCGCGACAAGGGCTATGTCGAAACCCTATTCGGACGGCGCTGCTACATCCCCGGCATCAAGGACCCGAATGCCGCGCGCCGCGCCGGCGCCGAGCGCCAGGCGATCAACGCGCCGCTCCAGGGCGCCGCCGCCGACATCATCAAGCGCGCCATGCGCCGCATTCCGATTGCCCTCGAGAAGGCGGGGCTTCATGCGCGCATGCTGCTCCAGGTGCATGACGAGCTGGTCTTCGAAGCGCCCGAAGCGGAGGCGTCCGACACGGCGGCACTCGCAAAGCGCGTCATGGAAGGCGCCTGCGCGCCGGCCCGCGAGCTGACCGTGCCGCTCGTCGTCGAAACCGGCATGGCGCGCAACTGGGACGAGGCGCATTAGGACGCGCGTTCCGGCTCTGGGCTCTACTGCAGCCTCACATACTCGAACTCGATCGGCCGGCCGTCGATGCCGCGCGTCGGTGGCGCGATCCAGGCGGCCATCTTGCCGGGCGCGGTGACGGGGCGCATGAGGCTCTTGATGAATTCCTTGTCCTCGCCGGTCGGCAGCCAGTCGCGGAGATGCGTCTGGTATTGGGATTGCGGCAGGAAGCGCCCTGCCGGATCGACCGGCTGGCCAGCCCAAGCGCCGATCGCGCGCCGGAAACGCGGGCTCGGAAGGGCGAAGGCGAAATCGACTCCGGCCGCCTTGATGGCGCGGTTCCAGCGCTCGATGCCGCTCTGGCAATCGCGCAGATAGGCTGCGCGCATCACCTCGTTCATGGCGTTGCGGAGCGCCACGGTCTGCTCGCCGCCGGGCATGTCGAGCGCGAAGGCCGCGTCCTTGGCGACGTGATCCGCGAATTTTCCTTCGTCGGGCCGGCCCTTGATGCCGGCCGCGAAATAGGCGGCGGCGTTGGTGGAGATCTCGGCGCCGAACAGGTCCAAGGACGAGCTTGCCCAGAAATTGAGGTAACGCTGCAAGGTCGGCAGATCGATCGCGCCGGCGCGGCGCACGGTCTCGGGGTCGTCGGTCTTGAGCTCGTTCATCACCTCGAGCGTGCGCTTCACCACGCGCGAGATGCCGCTGTCGCCCACGAACATATGGTGCGCCTCCTCGCGCAGCATGAAGTGGCAGGTGCGCGACAGAGGATCGAAGCCGCTTTCCGCAAAACTCTTCAGCTGGAACTTGCCGTCGCGGTCGGTGAAATAGGTGAACATGAAGAAGGCGAGCCAGTCCTCGATCGGCTCGTTGAACGTCGAAAGGATGCGCGGCTTGTCGGCGTCGCCCGAATGGCGCGCCAGCATTTCCTCCGCCTCCTCGCGCCCGTCGCGGCCGAAATAGGCGTGCAGCAGATAGACCATCGCCCAGAGATGCCGACCCTCCTCGACATTGACCTGGAACAGGTTGCGCAGGTCATAGAGCGACGGCGCGGTGTGGCCCAGAAGCCGCTGCTGCTCGACCGAGGCGGGCTCGGTGTCGCCTTGCGTGACGATGAGGCGGCGCAGCGTCGCGCGATGCTCGCCCGGCACCTGCTGCCATACCGGCCTCCCCATCTCGTCGCCAAAACCGATGCGGCGATCGGGCTCGGGCTCGGCAAGGAAAATGCCCCAGCGGTAGTCCGGCATCTTCACGGGTGCGAAATGCGCCCAGCCCTGCACGTCGACCGAGATCGCGGTGCGCAGGTAAATATCGGCCGCCAGAAAATCGCTGGGGCCCATCTCGCGCCACCAGTCCAAAAATTTCGGCTGCCAGTTTTCAAGCGCGCGCTGCAGCGTGCGGTTGTTGGCGAGATCGACGTTGTTCGGGATCCGATCCTGATAATCGATCGTCATGGCTCAGATCCTTTCCCGGTCGAAGCGCGGGCGCGAGCCCGTGCCGAACAGTTTCAGCGCACCCTGCGGCCCGACCGCATTGGGGCGATTGAAGATCCAGTTCTGCCACGCGGACAGCCGGCCGAAAATGCGCGTCGCCATGGTCTCCGGCCCGGTGAATCGCAGATTCGCCTCGAGGCCCGAGAGCGCGTCGGGCGAAAGGCTCGCGCGCTCCTCGATGGCAAGGCGCAGCTCGTCGTCCCAATCGAGCTCGTCGGGCGCGAACGTCACCAATCCCAGCTCGAGCGCGGCAGCCGCGTCGAGCTTTTGGCCTGCTTTCGCGCGCACCGCGGCAATGGGGGCCGCATCGCCGCAGAACCGGTTTTCGAGGCGGCTCATGCCGCTGGGCATGGGAAAGATACCGAAATTCGCTTCGCCCGCGACAAGGCGCGGCGGCGGCTCGTTGGCGCCGTCCCCCTCGGCCGCCAGCATGTAGGCGCGGTCGGCGGCGAGCAGCAACTCCATGAGCGTGCCGGCAAAGCACGAGCCGCGATCGGCAATGGCGAACAGGCTGCGCGAGGAAACGTCGAGCCGGGCGAGCGTGCGGCGGAGAAAGGCCACCGTCTCGCGCACGAACCAGTTCTGCCGATGCTCCAGAATGGCAGTGTCGCTTGCCAGCACCGCGTCCGCCATGCCGCGCGTGCGCAGAAGGATGGTGCCGAGCGCCGGCTCGTTGGCGCGCAGCATCAGGATCGCGTCGTCGAGTTCGCGCGCCATCGCGAGCGGCCACCAGTTGGCGCCCGCGGCAAAAATTGCATCGGCCGTGCGCGGCACATCCTCCGGCCCCGTCACGGTGAGCGAAGCGGTGCCAGCGTCGCGGTCGAAGGCGACATCGACATGGGCGTAGTGGTATCCCGCCTCGTCGATGCGCCGTTCGAGCGGCGAAAGGATGACGCCCTTCGCGTCGCGCGGGCGGCCGCTTTCTCTGGCAAGCGCCTCGGCGCGCGCCTTCACCGCTTCGGCGAAACGCGCAGGCGGCACTGCCGCGTCCACCAGGTTCCACGATTTGGCGCGGTCGGCGCGCACGCCTTCGGACGTGGTGCAGAACACGTCGGCCAGGTCGCGCCGCACCTTGCGCTTGTCGATGAGACGGGTGAGGCCGCCAGTGCCGGGCAGCACGCCCAGAAGCGGCACTTCCGGCAGGCTCACGGTCGAGGAGCGGTCGTCCACCATGACGATCTCGTCGCACGCGAGTGCCAGCTCATAGCCGCCGCCGGCGCAGGCGCCGTTGACGGCGGCCAAAAATTTGAGCGAGCCGCCGCGCGAGGAATCCTCCATGCCGTTGCGCGTCTCGTTGGTGAACTTGCAGAAATTCACCTTGGCGCCATGCGAGCTCAGCCCCAGCATGTAGATGTTGGCGCCGGACGAGAAAATGCGCTCCTTGCCGCTCGTGATGACGACCGCGCCCACTTCGGGATGCTCGAAGCGCAGGCGGTTCAGCGCGTCGTTCAATTCGATATCGACGCCGAGATCGTAGGAATTGAGCTTCAAGGCATAGCCCGGCGCAAGGCCGCCATCCTCGGCGACGTCGAGGACGAGCCTTGCCACCGGCCCGTCGAACTCCATGCGCCAATGGCGGTAGCGGTCGGGATGCGTGTCGTAGAGGATCATGGCCGCCTCGCAGACATATTATAGCGAAGCCTCACGCGCGCAGCACGGGGGCCCACAATCGTCGGGTGAATGCCAGGACGACGAGGCCTTCGACGCCTATGAGGGCGGTGGCATTAGGCGCGCCGATCCAGTCGGCCAAAAGCCCGAGATGAACGAAGCCCAAGGGGCCGAGGCCGATGCAGACCGAAAGCACGCCGAATATGCGGCTCCTGATCTCGCGCGGCGCCAGCACATAGATGAGGGTCGACTGCATCGTCATGAAGGCGCTTCCGGTGAGGCCGGTGAAGAGCAGCGCCGCGCCGGCGACGATGGGATCGGTGACGAGCGCAAAAAGCGGCAGCGCCGCCAGATAAAGCGCCGTGCCGCAAAGATAGAGCCGGGCATAGACGGGCGGCTTCGCCAGCAGCGCAATGAGGCTCGCGCCCAAAAACGCGCCGAGCCCGTCCATGCTGGCCAGCATGCCGATGCCGCCCGGGTCGAGCAGCAGGCGGTCCTGGCCGATCACCGGGATCATGCTGGTGAAGGGCCAGCCCCACACGTTGAAGATCACGGTGATGGTGAGCGCGCCGACGATGCGCTTCTCGCGCCGCGCGATGGCGATGCCCTGGCCGATGCGGCCGAGGAGCGAGCCCTCCGCCGCCGCGCGGATGCCGGCGCGGTGGCGGATGCCGAGCGCGACGACGAAGGCCGCGGCGTAGAGGGTCATGCTGAGAGCGAACACGCCGTCGATGCCGACGGTGGCAAGGATAAGGCCGCCGATGGTCGGGCCGATCATGCGGCTCGCGTTGTTGGTGCCGATGTCGATCGACATGGCGCGGCCGACCTGCTCGGTCCGCACCACCTCGCCGATCAGGATGCGCCGCACCGGGTTGTCGGCCGACCAGGTGACGCCGTTGACGAAGGTCGCCGCCGCGAGATGCCAGATGGCGAGCTTGCCGAGCCAGGCCAGCGTCGCGAGCGTGGTCGAGCCGGCAAAGAGGCACAGCACGACGACGACGAGCAGGTTCCGGCGCTCGAACCGGTCGGCGAAGGCACCCATGAAGGCGCCGAAAAAAGCCATCGGCAAGAGCCGCAGCATGGTGATCATGGCGACGAGGAAGGGCGAGCCCGTCTTCTGATAGACGAACACGCCCATCGCCAGCATCTCGAGCCAGCGCACGACAAACAGGATGAGGCCGAGCAGCCACAGGCGCAGAAAGTCGCCCGAGGCGAAAATCCCCTTCTGAGGGAAGGCTGACGGCGGCGTCGCGGCGCGACCGGCGTCGCTGTTCATGCTGCCGAACTACCCCCTCGCCGTTTCCGCCCTGGCTTTGCCGCGAAGTGTAGTGGGCGCCCGCATCTGATACCATGGCGGCGGCTGAACGGGGGCGGGCATGATGATCCGAAGTCTTTTGCTGGCGGCCTGTTGTCTCGCCGCGGCGCGGCCGGCGGCGTCGGCCGAGCCGGTCACGGTCAATGTCGGCATCGTCAGCGCGATCAGCGACGGCCTCATCTACATCGCCGACGCGAAGGGCTACTTCGCCGCCGAAGGGATCGCCGTCAACACGATCAATTTCCCCTCGGCCGCCAACATGGTGGCGCCGTTGAGCGCGGGCGAGCTTCAGGTCGGCGCGGGCGCGCCCTCGGCCGGCCTCTACAACGCCGTGATTCGCGGCATCAGCCTCAAGATCGTCGCCGACAAGGCATCCTCGCAGCCGGGCTACACCGTCAACAAGATGCTGGTGCGCACCGACCTCGTGGCGAGCGGGCGCTACAAGGACCTGCCCGACTTGAAGGGCATGAAGGTCGCGCTGAACGGCGCCGGCAACACCAATGTCGCGACGCTCGCCTATACGCTGCGCAAGGCCGGCCTCGCCTATGGCGACGTCACGACCGTCGATCTGTCCTTTCCCGAGCATGTGACGGCGCTCGCCAACAAGGCGGTCGACGCCACCTTCACGACCGAGCCGTCGGCGACCGTGGCGGTGAGCAGGGGGTTCGGCGTCGAGAAATCGGACGACGCCGACATCGACCCCGCGCACCAGATCGCGGTGCTGCTCTATTCGCAGGCATTCTCGTCCGACCGCGGTCTTGCCCTGCAGTTCATGCGGGCCTATCTGCGCGGCGTGCGCTATTACCGCGGCGCGCTCGCAGGCGGCAAGCTCGCCGGGCCCAATGCCGACGACGTGATCCGCATCCTCGTCGCCTCGACCCGGATCAAGGACCCGGCGGTGTTCCGCGCGATCACGCCCAACGGCGTCGATCCCATGGGCCGCGTCAACCGCAAGAGCCTGCAGGCCGATCTCGATGTGTGGCGCGCGCAGGGCCTGATCAACGGTCCCGTCTCGATGGCCGACGTCGTCGACATGAGTTTCGTCGATGCCGCGAACAAGGAGCTTGGGCCAGCCCCTTAATTCGTCGGCTTTTGCGCCGTGCGCCACTCGGCCACGGCGCGCATCGTATTGGCGACATGGTCGTCCGGCGCAAGATCGGTGAAGGAATAGATGATCCTGCCGCCCGGAGCGATGACATAAGAGGTGCGGTTGGCGTAGGGCACCAAGGGCGCGAGCACGGCATTGTACGACTTGGCGATCGCGAGATCGGTATCGGCCGCCACGGGGAATTTGCCCTGGCACTCCTGCACCGAGAATTTATTGAGCGTCTCGATCTTGTCGTGCGAGACGCCGATCACCGTGGCGCCGAGCGCGGCGAAGCGGTCCATCGCTTGCGCAAAATCGTGCGCCTCGATGTTGCAGCCGGGGGTGAAGGCGGCGGGATAGAAATAAAGCACGACCGGCCCCTTCGCGAGCGCGTCGGCAAGGGCGAAGGTGAAATTCTTGCCGCCCATCGAGGCTTGCGCCGTGAAGAGCGGCGCCGTGTCGCCCACCTTGAGGGCCGCATAGGCCGGCACGGCGGACGCAAACAATCCCAGAGCGGCGGAGACGAGACGCAAGGATTTCATCCCTCGATTATAGGCGCGATGTCCGCCCTTGAGAACCGGCCGCGCCGCCTCCATGCTTGCAGCAAAGGGAGGCGCTCATGGCAGACACTCATCGCGGTTGCGTTGCGATCATCACCGGGGCGGGGCGCGGGCTCGGCCGGACCATGGCTTTGGGCCTGTTGCAGGCCGGGGCGCAAGTGACCGGCGTCGATATCGACCCGCCGGCGCTCGACGAGCTGAACGGCGCGGCCGGCGCCGCGCGACAGCGCCTCCTGCCGCTCAAGGCCGATGTCACGCGCGAGGACGAGGCGCGCGGTATCGTCGCGCAAACGATGGAGCGCTTCGGCCGGGTCGATGTCCTCGTCAACAATGCCGGGCTCAACCTCTCTACGGTCGATCCGAGCGCAATCAAGACCGCGCCGAGCTTCCGCGACATTGCGCCTGCCGATTACCGGCGCATCTTCGAGGTCAATGCGATCGCGCCGTTCCTCGTCGCGCGCGCCGCGATCGAGCCAATGCTGAAGCAGAAATGGGGCCGCATCATCGGCGTCACCACCAGCCTCGATACGATGTACCGCAAGGGCATGATGCCCTATGGCGCGACCAAGGCGGCGCACGAGTGCTTCGTCGCGGCGCTGGCCGACGAGTTGGAGGGATCGGGCATCACCGCCAACGTGCTGGTGCCGGGCGGCGCCGCCATCACGCGCATGACCGCGGGCTATGGCGCGGCGCAGGCGAAGATGATCCCGCCCGACGTCATGGTGAGGCCGCTGCTGTGGCTAGCCTCGCGCGCGTCCGACGGCGTGAATGGACGGCGCTTCATCGGTGCGCAGTGGGACGCCAAGCTCGCGCCCGAGGCCGCGGCCGAGAAATGCAGCGCGCCCGCCGCCTGGCCGCAATTGGGTCGGCAGTCGATCCTGCCCGATTCGGTGCACTAGCGCGGCTTCGCCGGCAGCTCGATATTGATCTCGAGCACCGCGGCGTTGCCGTGACGGCCGAGCTTCACATCGATCGCGTCGTCCTTCGCCGCCACGTATTTCCGCACGATCGCGATGAGATCGTGGCGCAGCGCCGGCAGGAAATCCGAGCCGTCGCGGCCGACGCGCTCGTGCGCGAGGACGAGCATCAACCGTTCCTTGGCGACCGGAGCCGACCTCGGACGCTGCGGCAGAAGAAAATCGAGCAGCCGCATCATGCCCTGCCGAACAAGGCGCGGAAGATGTTGCGGCGCTCTTCCTTGTCGAAGCGCAGCTCGCGCTGCTCGCCCAAAAAGCGCGCAACCGCGTCGTCATAGGCGCGGCCGGCGGGGCTCGCCGGGTCGAGGATCACCGGCGTCCCGGTGTTGGACGCGCGCAGCACCGATTCCGATTCCGGGATGATGCCGAGGATCGGCACCGACAGGATCTCCTTCACGTCGTCGAGCGACAGCATCTCGCCGCGCCGCACGCGCTCCGGCGAATAGCGGGTCAGGAGCAGATGCTCCACGACCGGCGCCTCCTTGCGCTCGGCGCGGCGCGATTTGGCGGCCAGGATGCCGATGATGCGGTCGCTGTCGCGCACCGAGGAGACCTCGGGATTGGTGACGATGACGGCGTGATCGGCATGGTAGAGCGCGCTCAGCGCGCCATGCTCGATCCCCGCGGGACTGTCGCACAGGATGTATTCGAATTCGGCGCGCAGCTCGTCCATCACGCGGTTGACGCCGTCCCGCGTCAGCGCGTCCTTGTCGCGCGTCTGCGAGGTCGGAAAGATGAAAAGCTTCTCGATCCGCTTGTCGCGGATCAAGGCCTGGTGCAGCTTCGCGTCGCCGTTGATGACGTTGATGAAATCGAACACGACGCGGCGCTCGCAGCCCATCACCAGGTCGAGATTGCGCAGGCCCACGTCGAAATCGATCACCACGGTCTTGTGACCGCGCAGCGCGAGCCCGGCCCCGAGCGCGGCGGTGGTCGTCGTCTTGCCGACGCCGCCCTTGCCGGAAGTCACCACGATTACCGTCCCCACCGATCCTCTCCTTCAAAATCCCGGGATGATGCGCAAGGAGTCGTCCACCAGCGCGATCTGCGCCGGCTGCTTCAGATATTCGTACGCGATTGCCTCGCTGACCATGTAGCGGCCGGCGATGGCGAGAAGCTCGGCCTCGAGACGCTGCACGAAGATGCGCGCGGTTCGATCGCCCAAGGCGCCTGCGATCGCGCGGCCGCGCAGCGCGCCATAGACATGGACGTTGCCGTCGGCGATGAGCTCGGCGCCGGCGCTCACCGGCGCGGTCACGACGAGATCGCCGCCCTTGGCATAGATCTGTGTGCCGGAACGTACCGGCTGCGTCACGAGCCGGGTCCGGCTCGCGTGCGGCTTCGGATGCTCGCCGCGCGCGGATTCGCGCCGCCCGGCCGGCGGAAAGACCGCAAGCTCCGCGGCAAGCGCCGCGGGCTTGTGCAGCGCGCTCGCATTCTGGACCCCGGCGGCGGCGAGACCGTGGCGGCGCAGCAGCCGCTTCAGCGCCGCGAAATCCGCCGCATCGGTGCAGGCGAGGCAGGCTCCGAGGTCGAGCACGACGGGCGCGCCGGCGAAGAATTCGGGGCTGCGGCCGACCTGCTCGGCAATGGCTGCCTCGAGCGCCGGATCGTGCGGATCGCCGATGGCGAGCACGAGGATGGTGAAGATGCCGCCTTCAAGCCGGTTGATCGACATTCTTGGAGAACGACCCCTGTGCCGCCGCGACGAGACCGCAACATCGTGATGATTCGAAGGCGATATGACGGCATTCCGCGACCGTCGCATGAGTCAATTATGAGGCCGCGATATTCAACGATTCGCGCAGTTACCGAAGCTGCCGATCGGCGTAGCCTGATCCCAATCGGATTCGGGAGAATCACCATGGCAATAGTGAAGAGAAAGACGATCGCCGGGATCGAGGCGGCGACGTCCGCGCCCGCCGCGGCGCTCGCGAACGGGGCCGAAGCCTGGATCGAAGCGCAGGAGGCCTTCCTCGCCGAGGTCGATAACGTCGCGCAGTCATGGGTACGGCGGCGGCGCGAGGCGATCCAAGAGACGCGGCGCATGCTCGACGAGGTGAACCGGAACCCCGATCCCGGCACGGTCTTCCTGGCGCAGCAGAACTGGCTCTCGGGCTCGATCCAGCGGGTCGTCTCGGACCTCGGCGACATGAGCGCGCTGGCGCTCAAATGCATGAGCCGGACCGGCGACCGCTTCCTCGAGGCGTCGCAAAGGACGCGCGCCGTCGCCGAGGAAAGCCTCGCTACCGCCGGGGCGAAGCCGGGCCAAGGCGAGGAGGAGGAGGAGCCCGCGCCGCAGCCCGCGCCGCAGGCTCAGTGATAGCCGATATCGGCGCGCACCTTGCCGCGGAAGACCCAGTAGGACCAGCCGGTGTACATGAGGATGACCGGCAGGAGGAACAGCGTGCCGTCCGCGAGGAAGCAATCGAGCGAGCAGCCGGCGACCGGCGAAATGCCGGCCCTCGACCTGGATCCCCTGGATGAAGGCGCCCAGCTGGATGAAGGCGCCCAGCACGACGCCTTGCGAGTCCGACCGTGAAGGCCGGCAGCATGATATGCCAGCCGATGACCCACGCGAACTGGATGCGCGACAGGAGAACGGGTGTCACGGGTCGAGCCTCGCGAACGATTGCACGCCAACAAAGCCCAGATCAAAACGTCCACTGAAATGCCGCGTAATAGGAGAACTGGTTCGTGTGCGGCACGTTTTCGAGCCCGCGCCCGGCCGAGAACAGGAGATGATAGTGCTCGGTGAAATCGTAGATGGCGCCGAGATTGAAGCCGGTGCTGTCGCTGCCGCCGATCGTGTCGGCAGTCTGGTGGAACACCTCGCCGCCCAAGGCCAGCCCCTCCGTCACCTGGCGCTGCACGAGCCAGCCCACGAACCAGTAATCCTTGTTGCCGGCGCCGGGATTGTGCCAGTAGCCGCCTCCGCCATAGGTGGTCCAGGGACCCAGGCTTTTCTGCAGCCACAGCGGCAGGAAAACCTGCGCGTGGCCGGTGCCGAGGCCGCGATGGGCGTCGGCGGTGGGCGCCTCGACGAGCGGAAAGACGCCGATCTGCGGCCGCCAGCCGTCGTCGTCCTCCTGGACGAAGCGGTATTTCACGCCGAGCTCGGTGTCGCCCATGCCGAACTTGGTGCCGCTGCCGGCGGGCGCGTCGAATGCGATGGGCGCGATCACGTGAAGCTGCAGGTTCGGCAGCGCGCCGTAATTCACCTCGACGCCCGGCAACGTCCCGGCCGTGTCGCCCTCGACATGCGTCGCGGTCGAGAAGCCATAGACTTCCCAATGCTGGTACTCGACCGGCTCCGGATCGTCGGTCCGGAACGGCGGCCCGGCGCGCGCAGCGAGTGCGGTTGCGCATAGCAGCGCGGCCGCTCCGGCAAAGCGCTGCCATCCGGTCGATAAGGCCATTCGCCCTTATACCACGGGGCAGATCGGCCTAGTCCTCGTGCACGTATCCGCCCGGCGCGCGGCCAAGCGTCGGGTAGCCCTTGTCGGGCGCGCCCAAGGCGGGCGGCTTGGCGCTCCCCGACGAGTTCTGCGCAAGCCAGGCCGCCCAGGCGGGCCACCACGAACCGTCGCGCGGTTCTGCCGCCGCATACCAGTTGTCGGGGTCAAGATAGGGCGCGCCGTCGGTGCGGCGCGAGATGCGATAGCTGCGGCCCGGGTGTCCTGGCTCGCTCACGATGCCGGCATTGTGGCCGCCGGTGGTGAGGAGGAAGGTCACGTCGGAATCGGCCACGAGGTTGATCTTGTAGACCGAGCGCCACGGCGCCACGTGGTCGCGCTCGGTGGCGACGGCGAACATCGGCACGTGGATGTCGTGCAGCGAGATCGGTCGCCCGTTCACCTCGCAGCGGCCCTCGAACAGATCGTTTTCGAGGAAGAAGCGGCGCAGATATTCGCTGTGCATGCGGTACGGCAAGCGTGTCGTGTCGGCGTTCCACGCCATGAGATCGTTCATCGGCGCGCGCTGTCCCTTGAGATAGTCCTGCACCATGCGCGACCAAATGAGGTCGTTCGAGCGCAACAGCTGAAACGCGCCGGACATCTGCCGCGTATCGAGATAGCCCTGGTCCCACATGATGTCTTCGAGATAGCTGAGCTGGCTCTCGTCGATGAACAGCATGAGCTCGCCGGCCTCGGTGAAATCGATCTGCGCCGCAAGGAGCGTCACCGAATTGAGAATGTCGCTCTTCTCGCGCGAGAGATATGCCGCGGCAATCGAGAGGAGCGTGCCGCCGAGGCAATATCCCACGGCGTTCACCTTGCGCTCCGGCACGATCGTGCGGACCGCCTTCAAGGCCTCGAGCACGCCCATGCGCAGATAATCGTCGAGTCCGAGGTCGCGGTCCTGGGCACCCGGGTTGTGCCACGAGATCATGAACACCGTGTGACCGCGATCGACGAGGTACTTGACCAGCGAATTCGCCGGCGAGAGATCGAGGATGTAATACTTCATGATCCAGGCCGGCACGATCAGCACCGGCTCGGCCGCGACCTCGCGCGTCGCGGGCGCGTACTGGATGAGCTCGATGAGGCGGTTGCGGTAAACGACTTCGCCTTCCGTCACGGCGACGTTCGCGCCCGGCTCGAACGCTTCGGAGCCGACCGGCGGCCGGCTGGCGATCGCGCGTTCCCAATCTTCGAAGAAATTCATGGCGCCGCGCGCGAGGTTTTTGCCGCCTTCGCTGATCGTCGCCGAGAGAAGATCGGGATTGGCCGGTATGAAATTGCTGGGCGAGAAGATGTCGAGCAATTGGCGCGCCGCGAAGGCGACGACCTCTTCGTGATGGCGCGACACGCCGCCAATTCCGGTCGTGGCGTTGTGCCACCATTGCTGGTGCAGAAGAAATCCCTGGTAGATCAGGTTGAACGGGAATTGCTGCCAGGCCGGGCTGCTGAAGCGCTGGTCCTGCGGCAGCGGATCGATGCAGCGGGCGCAGTCCGGATCGGTGAATTGACGAAGCGCATAGATGCCGAAACGAACGGCCTTGCGCACGGCTTTTTCGACGAGCTGCTGCTGCTTTCCCGGCGCGACCGCGAGGTGCAGCGCCCAGTCGTAATAGGCGAGCGCAAGCGCTGCGGGCGAGAGCCCCGATGTGGCGCGGCCCATGGCGGCATGGAGCAGCCGGTTGACGCTGGTCGGCGGCTCGATGTCCTCGCGCGCGCCGGGCACTGCCGATGGACGAGCCACCACCGCGGGCGTGCCCGAGGCTGCGCCCTGCGCCGTCAAGGGCGCAAGGGCCGTTGCGGGACGCAAAGGTTCATTCGTTGCTATTTGCGGATCCATTGCTTGGGCAGCGTCAATTTCGAAGGCCCGGCCACTATCGGGCGGCGGTGGATGTCCCGCCTTGATCCAGCGCAAAGCGTGGGCGCGGATGCCGGCGCGCCTCGTCCACGCCCGCGACCTCGGCGAAGGTCTCGCGCGGAGGCTAGGGCCTGGCCGGCTTCCGGCGCAAAAGGCGCAGCGCCTCGCCTGCCGAAAAACCGAGCCGGCGCAGCGCGGCAACGGCGTCCTCGCGGTTCAAGGCGCCCTGCCGCGATGGCGCTTCGCCAAGGTCAGGCCGATAGCGCCGCAGGATCTCGTCGAGCTCGGCGATCCATTGTTCTGCGGATCGAATTCTCATCATCTTGCGAACGCTCTACGGCGATCGGGTTCTCATGTTAAACCGCGCGGGCGGTCGGCTGGTTCCCCCTGGCGGCGGCCAGAGCTTGCTGCCCGCTGTCGCCGCCGGTAAGAGTCGTGCCGAAAGGCGGAGGAGGACCCCCTTGAGCACATCGCCGAGCGTCCGGGCCGGAGCCAACGATTTTCATGCCGCCATCGAAGACGCGCATGTCGTAGCCCTTTGGGAGATGTTCGGCGGCGCGGGCGGGCCGCAGCCGCAGCCCGAACCCGCCTTTCACTGGCCGTGGCGCGTGCTCGGGCCGCTGATGGACCGGGCCGTGGCCGAGGCCGGCATGGACAAGGCCGAGCGCCGCGTCCTGTCGCTCGCCAATCCGGCCTACGGCCGCAACGACTACTTCCGGGCAACCACGAACCTCAATGCGGGTCTCCAGATCCTGATGCCGGGCGAACGCGCCCGGCCGCACCGCCATTCAATGGACGCGCTGCGCCTGGTCGTCGAAGGCGAGGGCGCGGCCACCATCGTCGACGGCAAGCGCTGCGAGATGGAGCGGGGCGACCTGATCCTGACGCCGGCCTGGACCTGGCACGAGCACGAGCATACCGGCACGAAGCGCGTCATCTGGCTCGATTCGCTTGACGTTCCGCTGGTGCAGGATCTCGATGCGACGTTCTTCGAGCCGGGCCCGGCGAAGGATTTTCCCAAGCTGCCGGCAGATTCGGCCTTCACCGCGCCTGGCCTCGTTCCGGCGGAGGCCATCGCCACCGCCTATTCGCCGCTGTTCCGCTATCCGTGGCGCCAGGCGCGGGGTGCGCTCGCCGCGGCGCCCGCAGCGGAGGACGGGTCGCGCCTCTTGCACTACGTCAACCCGGCGACCGGCGGCGCGGTGCTGTCGCGCCTCGACTGCTATCTGCTCGGGTTGACCGCCGGCAAGGCGACGCGGCGCTATCGCTCGACCTCGAATGCGGTGTGCATGGTGATCGAAGGCGAAGGCCGCAGCACGATCGGCGACGTCACGATCGAGTGGGCGGAGAACGACATCTTCACCCTGCCGCATTGGAGCTGGATCGGCCATACCGCACGAAGCGAGCGCGCCACCATCTTCCAGTCGACCGACCGCGACGTGATGCGGCGCCTCGACCTCTTGCGCGAGGAGCGCGAGTAAGGGGAAGCGCCCCGCTCAGCCGGGTGCGCCCGATTCCGGCCGAGCTCTATCGCCTGTTCTGCATTTGAGGGACAGCGCCGCATGCAACACTTCACGCCTTGGTCCGCCGCCGCCGGCGGCCTTCTGATCGGCAGTTCGGCTGCCCTGCTGTGGCTTGGACTGGGCCGCATCGCCGGCATCAGCGGGATCATCGGAAGCCTGCTCGCGCCGCATGCCGAAGATGCGGCTTGGCGCCTCGCCTTTCTCGCCGGACTCGTGCTCGCGCCGATCCTCTACGAAATTGCCGGCGGGCCGCTGCCGCACGTGGTTCTCCCAGGGTCTGCGGCGTCGATCGTGGCGGGCGGGCTTCTGGTCGGATTCGGCACGCGCCTTGGCGGCGGTTGCACCAGCGGCCATGGCGTCTGCGGCATGGCGCGGCTTTCTCCGCGCTCGATTGCCGCGACCGTGGTCTTCATGGCCTGCGGCTTCGCAACCGTGTTCATCGTCCGCCACGTCGTCGGAGCGTGACGCAAATGTCCCGGCTCATCCTCGCGGTCGCCGCCGGCCTCCTGTTCGGCCTCGGGCTCACCGTGTCGCGCATGATCGACCCGGCGAAGGTGCTGGGATTTCTCGATCTCTTCGGCGACTGGGACCCGAGCCTCGCATTTGTGATGGTGGCGGCGATTCCGGTGGCGGCGGGCGGCTACCGTCTCGCGCGCCGCATGGGACGGCCGCTGTGCGATGTCACCTTTTCCACGCCGGCCCAGAGCAGGATCGACTTTCGCCTCATCGCCGGCGCCGTGCTCTTCGGCATCGGCTGGGGCTTGGTCGGCTATTGCCCCGGCCCGGCGCTTGCGTCGCTCGCGCTCGGCAACCCGGCGACCCTGCTCTTCATCGCGGCGATGCTCGCCGGCATGATCGGCTTCACCGCCTTCCGATCGCTCGCCGCGCGCAAGCCGCGCCAGGCCTGATCCCGGCCGCCCGTGCAGTCGCTGCTGGCGGTCCTGTCGGGCTCCTTCGTCGGATTTTCGCTGGGCCTCATCGGCGGCGGAGGTTCGATCCTCGCTGTGCCGCTTCTGCTTTATGTCGTCGGAGTTTCCGATCCGCACATTGCGATCGGCACGAGCGCGCTCGCGGTGGCCGTCAACGCCTTTGCCAATTTGGCGCAGCATGGACGGGCGGGAACGGTCCACTGGCCATGCGCCACGATCTTCGCTGCCGGCGGGATTGTGGGCGCGTTCCTCGGCTCCTCTCTCGGGAAGGCAGTCGGAGGCCAGAAGCTCATCGTCCTGTTTGCGGTCATCATGATCGTCGTCGGACTTTCGATGCTGCGGCGCCGCTCGTCCGAAGGCGATTTGGCGGTGCGCATCGAGCCGCATATCGCGGCCCGGCTTGTTGCGATCGGCTTCCTGACGGGTGCGCTCTCAGGCTTCTTCGGCATCGGCGGCGGCTTCCTGATCGTGCCGGGGATTATGCTGGCAAGCGGCATGCCGATGCTGAACGCTATCGGCTCGTCGCTGTTCTCGGTCGGCGCCTTCGGGCTCACGACGGCGGTCAACTACGCATGGTCCGGCATGGTCGATTGGCCGATTGCCGGCCTCTTCATCGCGGGCGGCATAGCGGGCGGCGCGGCGGGCATGCAGGCAGCGATCCGTGCCGCGCGCCGCCGCGGCCTGCTCACACGCATCTTCGCCTTCGTTATCCTCGCCGTCGCCGCCTACATGCTGTTCCGCAGCGCGAGTGGGTCGGCGTGAGCGCTTCTCAGATCGGCGCCCAGGCCTTCTGAACCGCGGGGCGCGCCGCGATCGCGTCGTGCCAGCGTTTCAAATTCGGATAATCGCCAAGCCCCATTCCCTGCGCGCCATGGATGTGCACGTCCGGGTAGCTCGAGATGTCGGCAATCGAATATGCCCCTGCCATGTATTCGCTGTCGGCGAGATGGCGGTCGAAAATGCCGAACATGTCGCGCATGACCGTCTCGTAGTGCTTCTTCGCCGGCGGCACGTCCTCGCCGAAGCGATGCATGAAAAGGCCGTATTGCTGCGCGAGCGGCGTGAAGGTCGAGGTGCCGTAGAAGAACCATTGATCGACCTTGAGGCGCAGGCGCGGCTCGGCGGGATAGAGCGCGCCGCCGGCCTTCTCGGCGAGGTATTTGAGGATGGCGCCCGATTCGCACAGCGAGATGCGCGCACCGCCCGGCCCGTCATCGTTGACGAGCGCGGGAAATCTTATGGCCAGGGCTGATCTTCATGAATTCCGGCGCGAACTGCTCGCGCTTCGTCAGATCGACCGGCCGGCGGCGGTACGGCAGCCCGGTTTCCTCCATGGCCTGAAGCGCCTTGCGGCCGTTATCGGTGGTCCAGAAATAGAGATCGATCATGGCTTGGTCCTCCTCTATTGGAAAATCTCGGCGAAGCGTTCCTTGACTTCGGCAGCGCTCTTCTCGATCGCAACGTAATCGACCGGCATCAGCTTCACGTCGGCGAGTTTCGGATTGCCCTTGGGCGGCGGCGCGTCGGCGCGCGAGCCGTAGAGGCCGATCTCGGGGAAAAGGCCTTGCGCGGCGTCGCTCAGCATGAACTGGGCCAACGCCTTCGCGGCCTCGGGATGGGGCCCGCCCTTGACGATGGCGGTGGGCGCCGGGACGGCGAAGGCACCTTCGGCCGGAAAGATCGTGAGCTCGTCATGCCCCGCCTTGCGGTCTTCGAAGGCGTAGCTGTCGGCCCCTTCGGCGGCGATGAGCCGCTCGCCGCTCTTCAGCATGTCGGCAACCTGCTGATGGCCCTGGACCACCATCACGTCGTTTGCGCGCAGCCCCTTGTAGAAATCCCAGCCGAGCTTTTGCGACAGCGTCGCCACCACGACGAGCTGAAGCGAAGCGAAGGACGGGTCCGGCATCACCATCTCGCCCTTGTAGGCAGGCTTGACGAGATCGGCCCAGCGCTTCGGCCGGTCGGCGGCCTGCACTTTGTCGGCGCGCGCGATGATGCCGAGCATGTTGAGGCGCTGCGCGATGAAGCGGCCTTGCATGTCCTTCACTTCCGCCGGCACCTTGTCGAAATTCGCGGGCTTGAACGAAACGAACAGGCCCTTGTCGGCAAGCTCGGCCGTGGCGGCGGGATCGGACGTTGTGATGACGTCGGCGGCGAATCGCCCAGCGGAGATTTCCTGCATCAGGCGGCGCAGCACCGCCTCGCCGCCCGAGCGAAACAGCTCGACCTTGATGCCGGTCTCCTTGGTGAAAAGGTCGGACAGCTTCTGGGCGGCATTGATCGGCGTCGAGGTGTACCAGCTCACGCTGCCTTCCTGCTTCGCCTTCGCCATGTCCACGGGATCGGCGTGCGCTGCCGCCGCAAGCGCAGCGAGCGCCAACGCGCCGCAGAAGACAGGCCGACGGATCATGCTGCGTCCCTCCCTCGCCGCCTCAGTGCCCGCGATAGACGGGCTCGGGCGCCGTGAAGAAAGCATAGAGAATGTGATAGACGAGCGCATAGTTCTTCTGCTGGAAGGACGCGTGCGCCACCCCAGGCATGACGGCGAACTGCTTGTCCGGGTTGGGCAGCAGCGCGAAGAATTCCATGAGGTCGGCAAAGCTCGCGATGCCGTCATACTCGCCGCGCATGATGAGCGTGGCCGCCGCGATCTTGCGCGGATCGCAGACCGGGAGATTGGCGCACATGTCGACATAGGTCCCGGTCGGCACCGAATCGTCGAGCGCCAGGATCTGATCGGCGAACGCCTCGATGACCGCGTCGTCGCCGGTGCCGGGATGGTCGCGCGTGAAGATGCTGCGCACGAAGGCGCGGTCGATCGGGCGGCGGTTCCGGGCGCGGTATTCCGGCAGGCGCTTGGCGCGTTCGGCGAGCGTCGGGCTTCCCTTGCCGGTCCACACGAAGGCGTCGAGCGCGAGCCGCTTCACCCGGTCGGGGTGGCGCTCGGCGAACACGGCCGCGCGCAGCGCGCCCGACGAGATGCCATAGACGTAGAGCGGTCCGGGATTGCGCAGCTTCAGAATATGGTCCGTCGCCGCGGCGAGGTCGTCGGCGCCCGTCCTTATGTCGCTGTTGATCGGCCGCTGCTTGTCGGAGCGGCCATAGCCCTCCATGTCGACGCACCAGGTGTCGAACCCGCGCCGCGCGAACCAGTCCATGACCGATGAATCGGGGCGTCCGGGCACTTTGAGATCGAAGGTCGGCTGCGCGGCCATCGACGAGCCGTGCACGAACAGCACCGTGCCGCGCGCCGGCCCTTCGGCGACGGCGCGCTTCTCCCACAGGAAAAGCCGCACGTCGCCCTTTTTCGTCCAATGTTCGATGCCCTTCACTTCCGCCGCGTCCGTCATTGGCTGCCGCTCCTTGGAATTGCTTCGTCCTCTGCCGGAAACACGCTGCATTGCGCCGGGTCGATCACGATGTCGGCCGTGGACCCGACGGCAAAGTCGTCGAGCGCCGGCGCCTGCACGCGGAGCCGGGCGCCGCCCGCAAGCGCCACGCGATATTCGCTGAGATTGCCGAGAAATACCTGCTCCTCGATCTGCGCGCTCACGGCGCCGCTGCCGCCGGTCCCGGCGCGAAGGAGCCGCACCCCCTCGGGCCGCACCGCAAGCTCGACCGGCGCGCCCGACGCAAGCCCCGGCGGCAGCGCGAGCCGGAGGCAGATGGGGCCGGCTTCGACGCGGCCGTCCGCGGCACGCGCGGGCAGGAGATTGATGACGCCCATGAAGTCGGCGACGGCGCGGTTCGCCGGCTTCATATAAATCTCGCGCGGCGTGCCGAATTGCAGAAGCCGCCCCCTGTCCATCACCGCGATCTCGTCGGACAGCGCCATCGCCTCGGCCTGGTCGTGCGTCACATAGACGAAGGTGATGCCGGTGCGGCGCTGCAGCGCCTTCAATTCGCCGCGCATGCGCTCGCGCAGCTTGGCGTCGAGATTGGACAGCGGCTCGTCGAGCAGGAGGATGCCGGGTTCGACGACGAGGCTCCGCGCCAGTGCCACGCGCTGCTGCTGTCCGCCCGAAAGCGCGCTCGGATAGCGCTCCTCGAGCCCCGCGAGATTGACGAGATCGAGGATGCGCTCGACCCGTTCGCGCGCATCCGCGCGCGGCAGCTTCCTGACCCTGAGGCCGAACACGACATTCTCGAACACCGTCTTGTGCGGCCAGACGGCATAGTTCTGGAACACCATGCCCATGCCGCGCGCCTCCGGCGGCACGACCGAATCCCGGCGACGACAGCAATCGCCCGCCCGCCTCGATGCTGCCGGCATCGGGGCGAAGATACCCTGCGATGAGGCGCAAGGTCGTGGTCTTGCCGCAGCCCGACGGCCCGAGCAACGTCACGAACCGGTTGTCGGCGATGTCGAGCGTGAGGCCGGACACGGCGGCAAGGGGCGAGGCACTCGCGCCGAATGTCTTGCTGAGGCCGGCGATGCGGATCCCGGCCATCAGGTGCCGGCCTCGAGCCGCTCGGCCCCGCCGCGCCCGCCGATGCGATGAGCCGCCCAAATGGCGGCGCCGATGATCGCCATGGCGATCATGGCAAGCGCGGCCACCGGCTCGAGCGCGCCGTTCTCGTAGAGATTGTAGACGGCAACCGCGAGCGTGATCGAGCTCGAGCTGAAGAGCAGGATCGAGGCCGACAATTCCTGGATCGCCGGCACGAAAATGAGGAGCCAGCCGGCGAACAACCCGGGACGGATCAAGGGCAGCGTGATTTCGCGCATGGTGAGGCCCCACGACGCGCCCAATATGCGCGCGCTCTCTTCGAGCGTGCCGTCCACCTGCCGAGCGCCGCATTGGCCGCGCGCACGCCCAACGGCACATAGCGCGCCCAATAGGCCAACAGGAGAATTGCGAGCGTGCCGTAGAGCGGCACCGGCACGCGCAGCCAGAACTCGATGAGCGCCACCGCCATGACGATGCCGGGAAGCCCCAGCGGTACGAGCGAGACATAGTCGAGCAGGTGCCGCCCCGCGATCGTGGTGCGCAGCTCGATCCAGCCGATCGCCGCGCCCAAGAGGCCGGCGAGCGTCGCCGCCAATGCGGCCAGCACCAGGCTGTTGGCGATCGCGCGCCGCGTGATGTCGTAGTCGAACAGGACAAAGCGGTAGTTGGCGAGCGTCAGATTCTGCCAGAACGCGAGCCCCCATGATTTGCTGAACGAGACCGCGAGGAGCGCGCCATAAGGCAGGAGGACGGCGGCCACGAACACGAGCAGTGCGAAGGCGAAGACCGGCCAGCGCAGCGCGCCGAGCCGCATCGGCGCGGGGCGGACGCCCTTGCCGCCGACCGTCACATAAGAGCGCCGCGCAAGATATGCGCGCTGAAGATAGAGCGCCGCCACCGTGATCGCGACGAAGACGAGCGACAGCGCCGAGGCGAGGCCATATTGCGGTGGATAGTCGAAGAGGGCGTAGATCCGCGTCGGCAGGGTGAAGATGCGCGCCGGCAGTCCCACGATCGCCTGCGAGCCGAAAAGCGCGATGGCGTTGACGAAGGCGATGAGCGCGCCCGACAGGATCGCAGGCGCCACGAGCGGCGCGGTGACGGAAAGTACCGTGCGCAGCCGGCCGGCGCCCAGGATTTGCGCCGATTCCTCGTAGGACGCATCGACCGACTGCAACGCCGCCGCCGCGAGCAGATAGACGTAAGGGAACGTGTGCGGCACCGTCACCAGGACGAGGCCCGCCATCGAGAAAATGTTGAAGGTGAGGGACGGCGCGCCCGCCACATCGCGCAAAAACGCGTTGATGATGCCCGCATTCGGGCTGAACAGGGTGACGTAGGCGATTGCCAGGAGAAAGGGCGGCGAGAGATAGGAGAGCGTCGCCGTCAAACGCACGAACGCCTTGCCGGGGAGATCGGTGCGCGCGACCGCCCAGGCGAGCGGCACGCCGATCGCGACGCTGAAAAGCGCGCTCAGCGCGCCCAGCTCGAGCGAGTTCAACAGTGCGGTGCGATAGAGCGGGCTCGCCAGCACCCGGATGAAATAGCGCAGCGTAAGCCCGCCGTTCTCGGCAAAGCCGCCATAAAGAAGAAAGAGGACCGGCAGCACGATGAGCACGGCGACCGCGAGCGCAGCCCCGATCGCGACGACATGCTCCGCGCGCAGCCGCCGCGGTTCCATCCGGCCCTCCCTTGCCAGCGGCGCGCATCATCGCGGCGAACGAAGCCGCTGTCTATCGCGTGCCGTAGGCGAGGAGGATGATGCGCGACGCCTCGCCGGCGCGCCGCTCGAGCTCGCCTTCGTTGGGGGCCGGGCTGACGCGCAGCAGCAGACGCATGAACAAATCCCCCCAAAGCAGCGCCAGGTATTGTCCGGCCATGAGGTGGGCATCGCCCGGCCGCAGGAGCCCTCGCTTCTGAGCGTCGGCAAGGAAATCGGCGACCGCCGCGCGGTTCGCCTCGCGCACGGCCGCATCGAGCACCGCGGCGATTTCGGGATCAGGCTCGGCGATGGCGAGGCGGAATACGGCAACTGAGCTCGGCCTCGTTCCCTCGCGCACGAACGCCTTGCCAAGCTGCTCCAGCGTCTCCTTGAGCGCCGAGGTCGTGAGCGGCGGCGGCAACTGAAGCGGCTGGCGCATTTTGCGGGCGCGGCCTTCGAGACAAGCGGCGAGGATCGCCGCATTGTCGAGGAGCTTGGCATGGAGCCGCTTGTCGTCCGCCTGCACGACGCGACTGGGTCGATGCCTTCGTGCCCAAGCTGGAGCTCACCGGCTTCGTGAATGTCGATCTCTACGACGGCTCGCAGCTCACGCAGCCGAGCGCCGATTACTACCTCTCGGACCTCTGGACCGTTGACATGATCGCGGCCGCCAATCTAGGGCCTCGCCGCAGCGAGTTCGGCAGCCTGCCGCAGGCTGAGAGCTTCCTCGTCACGCTCGCGCGCTATTTCTGACAAGCCGAAGGAAGCTGGCACCGAGCGCGCGGGCGCTTTATCGTTGCGCCGTCGCATGCTCCGCCGGTTCCGAAAGAAAACGCCAGCCGATTTCGAGGCATCGATCCGCGAGGCGATCTATGCGCCGGTCGCGGACTTAGAAGTCTGCGCTTGGGTCACGGCCGAGCCGGTGCCGTTCGCTGCGCGCGAAACCGGGCGGAAGATCGCGCTGCGCCCGGGCGATGCGTGGAGCACGGCGCCCTTCGATTGCGCCTGGTTCCTGTTCCGCGGCGAAGTGCCGGCGAGCGCGGCAGGGCGCGAAATCGTCCTTCTCATCGACCTGAACGGCGAGGCGTGCGTCGTCGATCGCGCGGGCAATCCGGTCCTCGGCCTAACCAGCGGCAGTTCGTCCTTTCCGCGCGAGCTGGGCGATCCGCAAAAGCGCGTCGTGCCGCTCTTGGCCTCGGCGCGCGGCGGCGAGCCGGTCGAGCTGTGGGCCGATGCCGGGGCCAACGATCTCTTCGGCGTGCGCCGCGGGAACGGCACGCTCGCGCTCGCGAAGATCGCCGTGCGCAATCCCGCGCTCTTGGCACTCGCCTACGATTTCGCGGTCCTGAACGACCTTCTGCCGCTCCTTGCCGCTGACCGCGCACGCGCCGCCGAGATCGGGGAAGCGCTGTCCGCTTCGTGCGGCGCGCTCCGCCGCTTCACCGATGCGGAAGCGGCGACGGCGCGCGCCTTGCTCGCGCCGGCGCTGCGCAAGCGCGGCGGCGATATTGCGTTGACCGTAAGCGCCGTCGGCCACGCGCATATCGATCTCGCCTGGCTTTGGCCCATTCGCGAGACGGTGCGCAAATCGGCACGCTCCTTCGCGACCGCGCTCGCGCTCATGGAGCGCTATCCCGACTATGTGTTCGGGGCAAGCCAGCCGCAGCAATATGACTGGATAAAGCGAACCCATCCCGGCCTCTACGCCCGCATCAAGCGCCGCGTCGCCGAGGGACGGTGGGAGCCGCAAGGCGCGATGTGGGTCGAGGCCGACCTCAACCTCACCGGGGGCGAGTTGCTGGTGCGGCAGATCCTGTACGGCAAGCGCTTCTTCCGCGAGGAGTTCGGCACGGAGCCGTCCTGCCTCTGGCAGCCCGACGTGTTCGGATGCAGCGGCGCCGTGCCGCAGCTCCTCGCCAAGAGCGGCGTCGATTGCTTCATGACCCAGAAACTGTCGTGGAACTGGGTCACGCGGCATCCCCATCACACATTCTGGTGGGAGGGTATCGACGGCTCGAAAGTGCTCGCGCACTTCCCGCCCGAGGATACCTACAACAGTTCCGGCGCGCCGCGCGCGGTGCACAAGGCCACGACAAATTTCCTCGAAAAATCCGTGTCGGACCGCGTGCTTCTGCTGTTCGGGATCGGCGACGGCGGCGGCGGGCCCGGCGAGGAGCATCTGGAACTTCTCGCCCGCGAGAAGGATCTGGCCGGGCTTGCGCCGGTCGTGCAGGAGCCATCCCGATCGTTCTTCCGCCACATCCGAACGGACGCGGCGCGCTTTGCCACCTGGCGCGGCGAGCTTTACCTCGAGCGCCACCAAGGCACCTATACGACGCAGGCGCGCAGCAAGCGCTTCAACCGCAAGCTCGAACTGGCGCTGCGCGAGCTCGAATTCGCGGCATCTTTGGCCGCGCAGCTTGCCGGGCACACCTATCCGACCGGGCGGCTCGAAGCGATCTGGAAGGAGGTGCTGCTCTACCAGTTCCACGACATCCTGCCGGGCTCGTCGATTGCGCGCGTCTATGACGAATTGCTCGCGCGCTATGCGGCGCTTGCCCGCGAGGTCGAGGAACTGACCGCGGCGGCGGATACGGCGCTGAGCGGAGCGATCCGGCGCGGCGAAGCGGCCGCGCCCGTCATCGTGATGAACAGCCTCTCGTGGGAGCGGACGGAATGGCTTCGCCTCGGCCGCGGCTGGGTGCGGGCGACGGTGCCGCCGCTCGGCTACGCGGTGATCGATGCCGAGGACGCGCAGCCCATGGCGCCGCCGCGGGCGGTGGACAGCGTGCTCGAGAACGAGGCGCTCCGGCTCGAATTCGCCGCGGACGGCGCCATCGCGCGATGCTTCGACAAGGAGACGGGATGCGACGTGCTGGTGCCGGGCGCGGCCGGCAACGTGCTTGCCGTCTATGCAGATGCGGGCGACGCGTGGGACATTCCGATGGACTATCGCAATGTCGTGCCCGAGCGCTTCGCGCTCGAAAGATCCGAGCCGGTGGCGGACGGGCCGCGCGCGATCCTGCGCATGCGCTATCGCTATGGCAGCTCGACCGTCGAGCAGGACGTTGTGCTGTGCGCCGGCAACCGGCGCATCGATTTCGAGACGCGGGTCGATTGGCGCGAATCCGGGCGCATGCTGCGCACGAGCTTTCCCGTCGCGGTCTGCGCGCGCGAGGCGACCTGCGGCATCCAGTTCGGCTCGATCCGCCGGCCGACCCACGGTGACACGCCGGCCGACCGCGCGAAATTCGAGATCTGCGCCCAGCAATGGGTCGATCTTTCGGCCGGCTCCTATGGCGTGGCGCTGCTCGACGATTGCAAGTACGGTCACAGGGTGCAGGACAGCATCCTCGATCTGAACCTGTTGCGCAGCCCGCATGCGCCCGATCCGACGGCCGACCGCGCCGCGCACGTCTTCACCTATGCGCTTTACCCGCACGCGGGCGATCACGTCGCAGGCGGGGTGGCGCGCGCGGCCTATGAGCTCAACGTGCCGCTTAGGATCGTCGGCGCACCCTGCGGCACCAAACTGCCGTCCCGCGCAGCATGGCTCGAGGTTTCCGCGCAGAATGTCATTATCGAGACGGTGAAGCAGGCGGAGGACGGGCGCGGGCTCGTCGTCCGGCTTTACGAGGCGGCCGGTGCTGCGACGGAGGCGGAGCTGCGGTGCGGCCTCGAACTTGCCGGCGCTTCGATGACGAACCTCATCGAGGAGGGGGCCGAGCCGCTGACTATTGCCGGTGATGCGGTTCGCCTGTTCTTTCGGCCTTTCGAGATCCACACGCTGCGTCTCGAACTTAAGGAGTAATCGTGGAGAAGCGCCATCAGGTCATCATCGTCGGCGGCGGCCCGGTCGGTGTCGGGCTCGCGGTCGAGCTTGGGCTTCGCGGCATCTCATGCGCGCTCGTCGAGCGCCGCCGCGGCCTGCAGCAGATCCCGAAGGGCCAGAATCTCTCGCCGCGCACGCTCGAGCATTTCTGGCGCTGGGGGATCGTCGACGAGCTCAGAGCCGAGCGCCTCCTGCCGCGCCCCTATCCGATCAGCGGCATTGTCGCCTACGGCAATCTGATGAGCGAATACTGGTACGCGCCGCCGCAGCGCGAGCTCATCCGTCCCTATTATTATCAGGACGTTGAACGGTTGCCGCAGTACCTCATGGAAAAAGTGCTGCGCACGAAGATGGCGAGCCTGCCGAACGTCGAAGCGCATTACGGCTGGTCGGCCGAGACCGTTGCGCAGGACGAAAACGGCGTGCGCGTGTCGATCGCCGAGGAGGGCGGCACCGCGCGCGCGGTCCTCGCGGCGGACTATGCGGTCGGCTGCGATGGCGCGCATTCGACCGTGCGCGACCGGATCGGCATCGAGCGCAGCGGCGCGGATTTCGATCAGCTCATGGTGCTGGCCGTGTTCCGCTCGCGCGAGCTGCACGAGGGCTTCAAGCGCTTTCCCGAGCGTTCGACCTACAACGCGCTTCATCCCGATCAGAAAGGCTTTTGGCAGTTCTTTGGCCGGATCGTCGTGGGCGAGAGCTGGTTCTTTCACGCACCCGTACCGGCCGGGACCACGCAGGACAATTTCGATTTCACGTCGCTCATCCACCGCGCCGCGGGATTTTCCTTCGCGGCCGATTTCGAGCATGTGGGTTTCTGGGATTTGCGCGTGTCGGTCGCCGAGAAATACCAGATGGGCCGCGTCTTCATCGCCGGCGACGCCGCGCACAGCCATCCGCCCTATGGCGGCTTCGGGCTCAATAACGGGCTCGAGGACGTGACCAACCTGGGCTGGAAGCTCGCGGCAAAAATTCACGGCTGGGGCAGCGACGCACTGCTCCAATCCTACAGCGAAGAGCGGCGGCCCATTTTCCACGAGACCGGCGAGGATTTCATCGCCGCGCGCATCCGGTCCGACCGTGTCTTTCTCGATCGCTACAGTCCCGAGCGCGACCGCGCCGAATTCGAGCGCGCGTGGCAGGACCGGCCGAAGGCCATGGCGGGGTCGCTCCAGTCCTACGAGCCGAACTACGAGGGCTCGTCGGTCGTATGGGGCCCGCCCGGCGGAAAATGCAGCGCGCACGGCGTCCATTCCTACGCGGCGCGGGCCGGCCACCACCTCGCGCCGCAATCCCTGTCCTCTGGGCAAAATGTGTTCGAGGCGCTCGGTCCGGGCTTCACGCTGTTCGCCTTCGACGCCGAGGCGCAGGCAATCGCTACGTTCGAGGCGGCAGCGCGGACGCTGAACGTGCCGCTCACGATCGTGCGCGACAGCTACGAAGGCGGGCGCGAGATCTTTGGCGCGCGGCTGATGCTCGTGCGGCCGGACCACTACATCGTCTGGATCGGCGACAGCGCGCCTGAAGATGGTGTGCGGCTGCTGCGCAAGGTCGTCGGCCGCGCTTGAGGGGAGGCAGCATGAAGCTCGGATTCCTGGTGGGATATTCCGGCGCCGAGATGCATCTCCCGATGGACCGCGTGCTCGAGGCCGAGCGGCTCGGATTCGATTCGGTCTGGACCTCGGAGGCCTATGGCTCGGACGCGGTTTCGCCGGCCGCATGGATCATGGCGCGCACGACGAAGATCAAGGTCGGCACGGCGATCATGCAGATGCCGGCGCGCACGCCCGCCGCGACGGCGATGACGGCGATGACGCTCGATGCTCTCTCCGGTGGCCGCTTCATCCTGGGGCTCGGCCCTTCCGGCCCGCAGGTCGTCGAGGGCTGGCACGGCGTCGCTTACGGCAAGCCGCTGCTGCGCACGCGCGAATATATCGAGATCATCCGCAAGGTCCTCGCGCGCGACGAGCCGCTGACCCACTCGGGCGAGCATTACCAGATTCCCTATACCGGCCCCGGCGCGAGCGGGCTCGGCAAGCCGCTCAAGAGCATCATGCACGGCAATCCGAAGCTCAAGATCTATACCGCGACGATCACGCCGGCGAGCATCCGCAACTCGGCCGAAATCGCCGACGGGATGTTCCCGATCCACATGAATCCCGAGCGCTTCGACCTGTTCCAACCGCACCTCGATGCGGGCTTCGCCAAGGCCGGCGCGGGCAAAAGCCTCGATACCTACGACATCTGCCCGTTCGTGCCGGTCTCGATGGACGACGATCTCGACGCGGCGCGCCTGCCGGTGAAGCGCAACCTCGCGCTCTATATCGGCGGCATGGGCGCGCGCGAAAAGAATTTCTACAACGACTATGCCAAGCGCCTCGGCTACGAGGAGGCAGCCGCCGCGATCCAGGACGCCTTTCTCGGCGGCCGCAAGGACGGGGCGGTGGCTTCCGTGCCGGACCGGCTCGTCGACGAGATTGCGCTTATTGGCCCGGCCGAGCGAATCCGCGACCGCTTGCAGGCCTGGCAGGAGGCCGGCAAGCGGCGCCACGTCGATGCGATGCTGCTCGGCGGCAGCGCCAGCATCGAAGCGATGCGCGTCATTGCGGAGGCGGTTCTGTAGGCTACTTGATGAGGCCTTCGGCCTTCATCGCTTCCTGCACCTTGGGCCGCGCGCGCACGCGCTCCATGTAGCCCGCGACATTGGGCCACGGCGCCAGATCGATCTTCTGGATGCGCGTCCAATTCGTGATGGTGAAGGCATAGGCGTCGGCAACGGTGAAGCGGTCGCCCATGAGGTATTGCCCGCCGGCCAGCTTGCCGTCGAGGAAGGTATAGCGCTCGGCCAGCGTGTCGCGCGCGATCTTCTTGTAGTCCTCGGGCGTGTTCGGCTTGAACAAGGGCGTGAAATTCTTGTGCAGCTCGGAGGTGATGAAATTGAGCCACTCCATCAGGTGATAGCGCTCGATGGTGCCTGCCGCCGGCGCAAGCCCGGACGCGGGATTGCGGTCTGCGACGTACTGCACGATCGCGGGACCCTCGGTGAGCCGGTCGCCATTGTCGAGCTCGAGCACCGGGACCATGCCCTTGGCGTTCACCTTGCGGAAGTCGCCGCCCGATTTAATCTCCTTGCTTCTGAGATCGACCTGCTCGAGCTCGAACGGGAGACCCGCTTCGCGCAGCGAGATGTGCGGCGACAAGGAGCATGCGCCGGGCGAGAAATACAATTTCATGTCCTGCTCTTTCCCAAGGCTGAGATGCCGCATTCTGGGCAGCGCGGCCAGCGCCGTTCAAGGCCCTAGTTCGGCGCGGCGAGCGCCGTGCAAATTTCGTCGACGCGCGCGGTCCAGCCGACGATGCCGCCCTGCGCGCACACCATCTCGAGCGCCGCCTCTTTGAAGGCGGGGAAATAGCTCTCGGTCGCATCCTCCGCCAGCACGCAGTCGAAGCCGCGGTCGTTCGCCTCGCGCATCGTCGTCTGGACGCAGACCTCGGTCGTGACGCCGCAAATGACGAGATAGCGGATGTGGCGCCGGGCGAGCAGCTCCTGGAGCTTCGTCGCATAGAACGCGCCCTTGCCCGGCTTGTCGATCACGATCTCGCCGGCGATCGGTTCGAGCTCGGGCACGATGTCGTTGCCCGGTTCGCCTGCCACGAGGATCCGTCCCATCGGCCCCATCTCACCGATGCGCGGCCGATAGTCGCCGCGTGCGCGCTTCGCCGGGGGACAATCGGAAAGATCGGCGCGGTGCGCCTCCCTGGTGTGGGCGCTGCTGCTGCCGACCGCGCCGACCATCTATCGCATCGACGAGGTCGCTTCCGAGCCGGTACGGCTCAACACCAATCTCGGCATCTACACCAATTTCGCAAACCTGCTCGATCTCGCGGCGATCGCGGTCCCGGCCGGGTTCCGCGCCGACGGGCTGCCCTTGGGCGTCACGCTGATGGCGCCGGCGGGGAGCGATAGGTCGCTTGCATCGCTTGCGGCGCGATTTGCGCAAAGGCTCGATCTGCCGCTCGGCGCCCAAGGCTGATCGACGCTGCCGCCGCGGCGGCTTTAGGGAAACACCAGGCCGCTTTCGCGGCTCACGAGAAAGAGATCGCGGCGCTCGAAAAATTCGCGCGCGATGAAGGCCAAGGCTTCCGGCCGGTCGCTCGCGACTTCGTGCCCCGACTCATAGACGAACATCAGATGGCAATCGGACAGGAGCGCGCGGTAACGCCCGCCCTCTTCGGACGGCGCCACCGCATCGTTCGTGCCGAAGAGCGCGAGAACCGGCAGCTTCATCTCGCCGAGGTGCCGTTCGAGCTCGGTGCCGCGCTCGGCGAGCGCGGTCGGCCCGACCAGCGCTATGGCGCCGGTCGCCGCCGGTCGCGCGATGCCGAGCCACAGCGCGGCGGCGGCCCCGGCGCCCTGCCCGATCACGTCGAAGCGCGCCAGCCCTAGCGTCTCGATGGCGGCGGCGATTCCGCGCGCGAACGCCTGCGGCGCCGTCGTCTCGTCCGGTAGGGCAAACAGGATCACGCGCCGGTCCTTGGCGAGGAGAGCATGTGCCGGCGCGGGAGCCAGGCTTTCGCCGATCACGACGATCGCTTCGCCCGCTCCCGCCTCGGCATAGGCAAGGGCGCCGCCTGCGACCGCGATGCGCGCGTCTTTGAACGTGGCGCTCATCTCACAGCTCCCGCATGCGCGGCAGCACCTTGGTGCCGAACAGCTCGATCGAGCGCAGTGTTCTGTCGCCGAGCTGCGCGCCGACGACGAGATCGAGAATGCCGGCGCCAAGCTCGTCGCGGATGCGCCGCACCTGGGCGAGCGCCGTCTCGGGGCTGCCGACGATCACTTGGCCGAGCGCGATGCGGTCCGCCAACTCGCGCCGCGCGTTGCGCTGCGACTGTTCCGTAATCTGGGCGCCGTAATAGCCCGAATCCCGCACCGCCTCGGAGATCGCCGCATTCTGATCGGTGAGTGCCACGCGCGGCGGCAGCGCGCTCAGATCGGCAAAAGCCTGCTCGTCGTTGTCGGCGACGTGGAACATGGCGCGGTAGATCACCTGATCGGGCGCCGGGTCCCAGCCCGCTTCGTTCGCCGCGGCGCGGTAATGCCGGACCGCCTTCTGCGCCATCGGCACGGTCGTGAAGGCAAAGCCGATGCCGATCCGGTTCTTGGCCGCGAATTCGCCGGCCTCGGGGCTCGATCCCGACATGTAGATCGGCGGGTGTGGCTTCTGAATGGGCCGCGGCCAGATCGAGATCGTGCGATACTGGTAATAGCGGCCAAGCCAGCCGAACGGCTGCGTCTCGGTCCAGGCGCGGCGGATGAGGTGCAGCGCCTCGGCGAAGCGCTCGCGCGATTCGGACGGATTGATGTTGTAGGTCACGTATTCGTTGGGCGTGCCGCGCAGCATGCCGGCAATGACCCGCCCGCCCGACATGGTGTCGAGCATGGCGAACTCTTCGGCGACGCGGACCGGGTTGAGGATCGGAATGGTCGGACCCAGCACCGCGATCTTGGCGCGCTTGACGACTTGCGTGAGCGCGCCCGCCATCACCATCGGATTGGGCGTGAGCGAGAACGCCGAATAGTGATGCTCGGCGGTCGTGACCCAGTCGAAGCCGAACTCATCGGCGCAGCGGAACTGCTCGAGCGTCGTCTCCATCGAGTGCACGGCGATTTCGGCGGAAAAGACGTCGCCGGCGAGCGGCCAGATATCCTGCCGCGCGGGTCCCATGTAGCGCGCCGTGCAGAAAAGCGATGCTTTCATCGGGGAGCCGTCGGCCGATCGCATCTACGGCAGGAATTTTTCGGTCGTGAGCTTCGAGAAATCGACCGGGCCGTCGAGGATCTTGAGATCGGCGAAGATGGTGCCCAGCCGTTCGAGCGCCTTGGGCTTGAATTTGCCGTCGGTCGAGAAATCCTTCATCAGCAGGTCGTATTCGCGGTCCTCGACGGGCTTGGAGAATCCCGTGACCTTGCTCGTGATCGCGACCGATTCTTCCTTGTGGCTTCGCATGTAGGCGATCGATTCGTACCAGCCTTTGACGAACCGGCGCAGCGCGTCGGGATTCTTTTCGATGATCGCGGTGCTGGCGAGGATGGTGAAAAGCTCGAAATCCGCGGCGAAGTCCGAAGCGGGAATGAGGAAGCGCGCCGTGCCCTGATCCTCGAGCCAATACCCGGCCCCGGTATTGGCGAGAAACCCGTCGATCTGGTGGGTCTTGATCGCGGCATTCTGGATCGCAGTCGCGCCGCCGATCACCACCGGGATGGCGCCGTCGCTGCCCCAGCCCTTGACGCGGTCGAGCTCCTGCACGAGCCAGTAGGTGAGCGAGCCGGCCGAGGTCACGCCGAGCTTCTTGCCCTTGAGGTCGTCGACCGTGTGGATGTTCGAATCGCTTGCGACGGTGATGCCGAGAAATCCCGGCGAGGACGTGATCGAGCCGACCGCGAGCTCAGGGGCGCCCTTGACGATCCACGCGAGATCGGTGCCCGCGCCAAGCGCGATGTCGATGCTGCCGGCGTTGAGCGCCTGCTGCTGCTTTGCGCCGCCGGTGAAGTCGTAGGAATTGATCTCGAGCCCGTTCTTTTTGAAGATTCCCTCGGCGATGCCGACATCGAGCGGAACGAAGCCGAAATTGACGACCGCCTTGCCGACGCGCACCGTTTCCGCATGGGCGGGCGCGGCAGCGAATTGGCAGATTGCCGCGGCAAAGAGGATCGCGGCGCCGCGCCACAGCGCGTCACGTGCAGCACTCGTCATGGCCCACCTCCCCCGATGGCGCGGTCTTCTATTGCGCGGCCAGGCCTTCGTGACCCGCGCTCAGATAGGTCTCGGCCTTCGCATAGTCGAACTCGATCGGCTTGATCTTGCCGGCCAGGATCTCCGCGATGCGGGAGTCCGGAACCGGATGGCTGAACTGCGCATTCCGCATGTAGAGCCTGAGCCGCAGGATCTCGCACGTGATCTCGACGAGCTCGTTCCACTCGCCGTCCGTCAGGTCGCCGATATCGGTGCCAAGAAGGCCCCACATCATATGGCCGAATTCGTCGTCATAGACCTTTTGGCACGCGCTGCCGATGCGGCCGTCGGCGCCGGGCCGGCCTTGGAGCTTGGCTCCTTCGGAATACATCGTGCAGTAGCCGCCTTCGGTGAATCCCGTGGCGCGCGCATACTTGCGCACGTTCGTCCGGATATGGTTGCGGTACTTCGCGAGCGCGTCCTCCTCGGGCCACAGCGTGAGCTCGTTGGCCTTGATGCGCGGCTCGTCCGGCTCCAGGAGGCTGTCATAGATGTCGGCAAAGAGGCAGTAATGCGTGAATTCCGCATGAACCTTGTCGAGCAGCTCGCGCAGCTCGTGGCGGTCCACGCTGACGTTGAGCTTCGGCACCATCTCTTGGAGGTCGCGGGCCAGCGCGGTCGGCATCGCCACTTCCACGGTCGGTCCGGGAAATTTCGCGACGCCGACATACTCCTTCCAGCATTGCCGCTTGAGCCACAGCTTGTCGGCCTCGCGGGACCGGACCGGCGAGGTCCAATAGGTGCGGACGATCTCCGCCTCGCCCGCCCAGAGGGGCGCGTTGGCCGCTATGAGCCGCCTCAGATTTTCCTTCACCGGCATGGTCGATCCTCTCGCTTCATGGCGTTGCGGCGCCGATCCAAACCACCCCCAGTATATGCGCGCCGCGATCCGGTGCAGGAAGCTCTTTTTTGCGGGCTCTTGGTGCTAGATTTCCCCGCATGAGCGACCTTCCCATCATCGTCGCCGGCGGCGGCATCGGCGGACTCGGGGCTGCGCTCGGGCTCGCGCAAAAGGGCTTTTCCGTTGTCGTGCTTGAGCGCGCGCCCGAGTTGGGCGAGATCGGCGCCGGCATCCAGCTCGGACCCAACGCGTTTCATGCCTTCGATTATCTCGGCGTCGGCGAGGCCGCGCGCGGCATGGCGGTCTATATCGACCAGCTGCGCCTCATGGACGCGCTCACGGCGGAAGAGATCATGCATCTCGATCTCGGCCAGAATTTCCGCGCGCGCTTCGGCAATCCCTATGCGGTCGTTCACCGCGGCGATCTTCACAAGGTCCTGCTCACGGCATGCCGCGATCATCCGAAGATCGAGCTCCGGGTGAACAGCGAGGTCGCGTCCTACGAACAGGATGGAACCAGCGTCACCGTCCGGCTCGCCTCCGGCCCGGCGATGACGGGATCATTCCTCGTCGGCGCCGACGGGCTTTGGTCGAACGTGAGGAAGCAGGTGATCGGCGACGGGGCGCCCAGGGTTTCCGGCCACACGACATACCGCTCGGTCATCCCGACCGAGCGCATGGCGGAGGATTTGCGCTGGAACGCGGCGACGCTGTGGGCCGGGCCGAAATGCCACCTGGTGCATTATCCGCTGTCCGGCTGGAAGGTGTTCAACCTCGTCATCACCTGCCACAACGACGCGCCGGAACCGGTGGCCGGCAAGCAAGTCGCGAAGGAGGAGGTGCTGCGCGGCTTCGCGCACGTGCACGAGAAGGCGCGCAAGATCATCGATCTAGGCCACGACTGGCGGCTCTGGGTGCTGTGCGACCGCGAACCCGCCGCCAACTGGGTCGACGGGCGGGTGACGCTCCTGGGCGATGCGGCGCACCCGATGCTGCAATACATGGCGCAAGGTGCGTGCATGGCGCTCGAGGACGCGGTCTGCCTCTCGCACATGGTTGCGTCGCACCCCGGCCGGATCGAGGAAGCGCTCACCGCCTATTGCGCGCGCCGCGTGCTGCGCACGAGCCGGGTGCAGCTGCAATCGCGCGCGCTGGGCGAGCACGTCTATCATCCCGCGGGCGCGCATGCGGCGCTCCGCAACGCCATCATGCGCGAGAAGTCGCAAACGCAATGGTACGACGCGCTGCAATGGCTTTACGGCAGCACCGGCCTCGGCGAAAACAATTTCGGCTGAACTATCCTGCGTATCCCTCGACCAGGAAGACGTTGGACTTGGCGCTTGCCTCGCGAATGCCCATGAGCGGCTTGTACTCCGGGCTGTCGTAGAATTTCTGGGCCGCGGCAAGCGTGGGGAATTCCAGCACGATGAACCGTTTGAGCGGCAGGTTGCCTTCGAGCATCCGCGTCTCGCCGCCGCGAACGATATAGCGCCCGCCATACTGGGCGATGATCGGGCTCACCTTCTTGCGATACTCGTCGAACCCGGCCGGGTTCGTGACATCGATATTGGCGATGAGATATCCGGCCATGTGTCCCTCCGCGTTGAAGTGCCGCGTATCGTGCATGTTTCGCGCGCACGCGCCAGCATCTTGCAGGGGCTCCCGCGGTTGCACCAAGCGGCGCCGCTCCCTATGTTCCACCTTCCCATGACCGATCTTAAGCGTATCCGCAATTTCGCCATCATCGCGCATATCGATCATGGCAAATCGACCCTCGCCGACCGCCTCATCGAATTCTGCGGCGGGCTCGAGGCGCGCGAGATGCGCGCCCAGGTGCTCGACAGCATGGATATCGAGCGCGAGCGCGGCATCACCATCAAGGCGCAGACGGTGCGGCTCAGCTATCGCGCGCGCGACGGCGAGACCTACGAGCTCAATCTCATGGACACGCCGGGCCACGTCGATTTCGCCTACGAGGTGAGCCGCTCGCTCGCCGCGTGCGAAGGCTCGCTCCTCGTCGTCGATGCAAGCCAGGGTGTCGAGGCGCAGACGCTTGCCAACGTCTATCAGGCGATCGATGCCGGGCACGAGATCGTGCCGGTGCTCAACAAGATCGACCTGCCGGCGGCCGAGCCCGAGCGGGTGAAGCAGCAGATCGAGGAGGTGATCGGCCTCGACGCCTCGGGCGCGATCGAGATCTCGGCCAAGACCGGGCTCAACATCGAGGCGGTTCTCGAAGCGCTGGTCACGCGCCTGCCGCCGCCCAAGGGCGACGAGGCGACCCCCTTGAAGGCGCTGCTCGTCGATAGTTGGTACGATTCCTATCTCGGCGTCGTCACCTTGGTCCGCGTCAAGGACGGCGCACTGAAGCCCGGCCTCAAGATCCGCCTCATGGCGACGGGCGCGGTGCACACGATCGAGCGGGTCGGCGTCTTCACGCCGAAGCCGGTGCAGATCGAAGCGCTCGGTCCCGGCGAGATCGGCTTCATCACCGCCGGCATCAAGACCGTGGCCGACTGCCGCGTCGGCGACACCATCACCGACGACCGCCGTCCGGCCGAGGCGCCGCTTCCGGGCTTCAAGCCGGTGCAGCCCGTGGTGTTCTGCGGCCTGTTCCCGACCGATGCCGCCGATTACGAGCGGCTCAGGGATTCGCTGGCAAAGCTGCGCTTGAACGACGCGAGCTTCGAATACGAGCCCGAGACTTCGGCCGCGCTGGGCTTCGGCTTCCGCTGCGGCTTTTTGGGGCTCCTCCATCTCGAGATCATCGAGGAACGGCTCGAGCGCGAATTCGATCTCGAGCTCATCGCCACGGCGCCCTCGGTGGTCTATCGCATCCACCAGACGAACGGCGACGTGCGCGAGCTGCACAATCCGGTGGACATGCCCGATCCCGTGCGCATCGACCATATCGAGGAGCCGTGGATCAGGGCGACCATTCTGGTGCCCGACACCTATCTTGGCCCGATCCTCGCGCTCTGCGAAGAGCGCCGCGGCGTGCAGAAGGACCTCACTTATGTCGGCACGCGCGCCATGGTGGTCTATCGCCTGCCCTTGAACGAGGTCGTGTTCGATTTCTACGACCGCCTGAAATCGGTGAGCCGCGGCTATGCCAGCTTCGACTATCAGCTCGACGGCTATCAGGAAGGCGATCTCGTGCTGATGAACATCCTCGTCAACGGCGAGCCGGTCGATGCGCTTGCCGTCATCGTCCACCGCATCCAGGCCGAACGCCGCGGGCGGGCGCTGTGCGAGCGCCTCAAGGACCTTATCCCGCGCCAGCTTTTCGCGATCGCGATCCAGGCCGCATTGGGCGGCCGCATCATCGCGCGCGAGACGGTGAAGCCGCTCAGGAAGGACGTGCTCGCCAAATGCTATGGCGGCGACGTGACGAGAAAGCGCAAGCTGCTCGAGAAGCAGAAGGAGGGCAAGAAGCGGATGCGCCAGTTCGGCAAGGTGGAAATTCCGCAGTCGGCCTTCCTCGCCGCGCTCAAGATGGGGAACGAGTAGCTAGCGCCTGCGGTGCCGCCGCCGCCGTCTGCGGCCGACGAGAGCGAGCGCCAGCCCCACCACGAGGAAACTCGGCGCCGCCCACAGCACAAGGATGTGGCGAAGAATATAGAGGAGCCACGGCGCGAGCGCGTTCTCGACCGCGACATAGCTCCGGCGCGACAGCTCGAGCCAGAGCGGCCCAAGCGCCGCCGGATCGATGTGCCCCGTGTCGTGCCAAGCGAGCCCGTCGCGGCCGAGCACGATGAGCCCGGCGAGCAGCAGCAGGTAGCCCAGGACGCGTAGGACGACCATCCTGCGATGCTGCGCGAACGCTGCCGCGTGCGCAAGATGCATGCCGAGTCGCCGGAAAATGCGTTCACCGGTCGAATCGGCTTATCTGGTCGAAGGCGGCGACGATGCGGGCGTGGCGCTCCTCGAGCCAGGATTTGGTCTCGGCGTGCGTCAGGATGTAGAACTCGCCGTCCGCAATCGCGCGCAGCACGCGTTCGCCGACCTCGTCGGGCTTCATGCCGGAGGATAGCGCGATCCTCGCATCGTCGGGCGCCGGCGGCTCGAACGGGCCGCCGAAACGCTCCGGCCGGCGCCGCGGCGCCTCGTAGATCTTGGTGTCGACCGCGGCGGGGCACAGCACGGAAACGCCGATGCCGCTTCCCGCGAGCTCCTGGGCGAGCGATTCCGAAAGCGCCACCACGGCGAATTTCGTTGCGGCATAGCCGCCGGTGCCGCGCCCCGCCCGCACCTGCAGACCCGCGATCGAAGCCGTATTGACGATATGGCCGCCCTCGCCGTGCTTCTTGATGAGCGGCAGGAAGGCGCGGATGCCGTGGATCGCGCCGAACAGGTTGACCGCGACGAGCCAGTTCCACTCCTCGAGCGAAATTTCCGAGACCGGCTTTGGCGGCGCCACCACGCCGGCATTGTTGAACAGGAGATGCACCTTGCCGAAGCGCGCCTCGACCGCGGACGAAGCGCGCTTGACCGCTGCCTCGTCCGACACGTCGAGCGGCACGGCCATCGCGCGGGCGCCGGCGCGCTCGAGCCCGGCGCGCGCCGCCGCGAGCGGCGCCTCGGCGATATCGGCCATCGCCACATTTGCGCCGCGCCGCGCGAGCGCGCGGCAGATGCCGAGCCCGATGCCCTGCGCTGCGCCCGTGACGAATGCCGTCTTGCCTGCAAAATCCTTCATCCCTTCCTCCGCGCCGGGGTTGATCCAGCTCCGCCCGTCCCTTTCACGGCTTGGCGTTGCCGGCGAGATCGGCCGCGAGCGCCATCCGCACCAGTTCGGAAAGGTTCTTGGCCTCCATCTTCTCCATCACGCGCGCGCGGTGGATTTCGACCGTGCGCGGGCTGATGTCGAGATGGTGGGCGATGACCTTGTTGGGATGGCCTACGACGAGCTCGCCGAGTACGTCACGCTCGCGCGCCGTCAGGCGCTCGGCGCGCTCGCGGATGGATGCTGCCTGCTCGCCGAGCTGGCGCGTCGCGCTTGCGAGCTGCAATGCCCGCTCTACGCTCGCAAGAATTGCCGATTTCGGCATAGGGCTTCTCGATGAAGTCGGCGGCGCCCGCCTTCATCGCCTGCACCGCGAGCGGCACGTCGGCATGGCCGGTGATGACGACGGTCGGCAATGCGACCTGGCGGCGCGCAAGCTCTTCCTGCACCTCGATGCCGGAAAGGCCCGGCATGCGGACATCGACCAGAAGGCACCCTGCGGGCGCCCGCTTCAGGCTCGAAAGAAACGCCGTGCCCGACGCAAAGGTCGTCACCTTATAGCCGTTCGCCTCGAGCAAAAGCTGAAGCGACTCGCGCACGGCGTCGTCGTCGTCGACGATGAAGATGGTGGCGTCCTCTGCCATCGCGCGTCCGTCAGGTGAAGCGCGCCGCAAGCGGCACGGGGCCGAAGCTTTGGCCCTTCACCGCTTGCGTCATGGCAGCGAGCGCCGCGCCGAGCGCCGCAAGATCGGCTGCCGCACTCTCCGACTGGATGCGCCCCTCGGCGAAATCGCGGCCGGTGAGATAGACCGAATTCGGCAGCGCGATCGCGCCGAACCACGCCAGCACGAGGCGCAGATGCGCGTCGACGGCGAGGTAATGATGCGGCGAGCCTCCCATCGCCACGATCGCCACCGGCTTGTCGCGCAAGGCCTCGACCGGAAGGATGTCGAGCAGGTTCTTGAGCACGCCGGGGAAGCTCGCGCGATAAACCGGCGCCGCCAGCGCCACGCCGTCGGCGGCCGCGATCGTCTCGACCGCCGTGCGCGTCGGCGCGTCGTAATCCTCGAGCTTTCGTCCATCGCACGGCTCGACCCGGGTCGCGGCGAGGTTGATCGTCTCGACCGCGATCCCGGGCCGCTCGGCGAGCGCGGCGGCAAGCTGCGCCACGGCGCTGCTCAAGCGTCCGGGCGGCGTCGCCGCGCCCACCACCATGACGAGCTTCATCGCATCGGCCCTTGCTTCATGCACGCGGCGCCTTGATGGCGCGCGGCCGTTGGCGGAAGATCGTATATCATCTCCGCGAACCACCGCCAGCCGCGAGAAAGCCCATGAAAAGAACCAGAATGACCATCGCAGCATTCGTTGCCGCCGCGGCTGCGCTCTACGGGGCGGCCGCTGCCCGGGCCGACGAGACGGTGACGATCGGCGTGGTCGGCGCGGTGAGCGACGTCACCCTTTATCTCGCCTCATGGGCCAATCCCGACGGCGCGATCGACATGCCGAGCCTCAAGATCGACCTCGCCAATTTCAAGGCGCAAGGCACCTTCCAGGGCAATCTCGAGCCCGAGCAGGCGGTGGACGCTTCGATTGCGGCGGCGGCGCTCAAGGGGCTTGGCCCCTACCAGCCGCAATCGAATTAACGCGTCAATGCCGCGCCGGTGAAAAGTCGCGGACGAGACGGCATTCGGCCACCCGGATCCGCTTCTTGGGGGCCGGCGTGTTGCGGCTCTGGCCGACGAAGCGCGGCTCGCCGTCGGTGACGACTGCGCCGACGGCGCACGGATCGCCGTGCTTCAGCGCGGCGAGCGCCGTGTCCTGCGTCCCGCCGACGGGCGCGTCGACGATCGCCACGTCGGCGTCCTTGCCGGCTGCGATGAAGCCGCTGTTGAGACGATAGACCCGGGCGTTGTTGCCGGTGGCGGCGCACACGGCATGCTCGGGGGGCATGTCGGTGAGGCTCGCGAGATGCGACATGGTGTAGATCATGCCGAGCGGCATGACGCCGCTGCCCGTCGGCGTGTCGGTGGCAAGGAGCAGGCGGTCCAGGGCGCCGTGCCGGCGCGCGAGCCCGGCGCACATCAAGGCCGTGCGCAGGTTGCCGGCGGTGCAGAGCTGAAGCGCGATGTCGCTGTCCAGGATGATGCGCTCGAAATCGCGGTCGGGCATGGCGGTCGGCCCGCCATTGATGTGGAACGACACGTGCGGCCGCATGGCGAGGAGATGGTCGCCGGTGATCGGCGATGAATCCGGGATCGACGCGCCGCCCGTATGCACCGTCGTGATCATGCCCGCCTCGCGTGCCCATTTGACGAGCGGCACGTAGTCATAGGGCGTCTCGACCTGGCCGAACCCTGCCTTGGCGAGCCACACGCCCTTCCCGGCGATCTCGCGGAAATCGGCCTCGGTGAGACCCGGCTCGAGGATGATCGACCCGGCCCACACCCGCATGCCGCCGGGACGGAAATGCTCGAAGCAACGCTGCGCGGCGAGCGCCAGCGCCTTGACCCCCTCGGGATCGTGCGGCCGGCCCGGCACGTGCACCTCCGACGCGCTGATCGCCGTCGTCACCGCGCCGTGCACATAGCTTTCGAGGAAGCCCACCGTCTTCTGGCGCGGCGTGTAGTCGCCGAACGTGTTGTGCACTTGCGAGTCGATGAGGCCGGGAATGATTGTGGCGCCCGCGGCGTCGATGACCACGTCGCACGCGCCGAGCGAAGCCGCGCCATCCTCGCCGACGCTCTCGATCCGGCCCTTGTCCATGACGATCGCGTTGGCCTTGACGAACGGCGCGCGCCAGTCGCCGGACAGGATCTGGCCGGCATTGACGATGGCGGTCCGCATGCGGCGCCTCCCGCACTAATGCCTGAGGTTCACCAGCACCATCGAGATTTGCGGCACGTAGGTGATGACCATCAGTGTCGCGAAATTGATCGCCACGAACGGCAGCACGCCGACATAGACCTTCGCGATCGGCGAATCGAACACGGCCTGCGACGAGAAAAGGTTGAGCCCGAAGGGCGGGGTGTACATGCCGATGCTGAGATTGACCGCCATGATGATGCCGAAATGGATCGGATTGACGCCCACCGCCACGACGATCGGCAGAAGCAGCGGCGTCAGGATCAGGATGGCGGGCGCCGGCTCGAGAAAGCTTCCCGCCAGCAAAAGCCCGGCATTGATCCAGAGCAGCAGCTCCCATTTCGCCATGTGCATGCCTTCGACGGACGCGACGATGTGCTGCGGGATGCCGCTCGTCGTCAGCAGCCACGAATAGATGCCGGCCGCGGTCACGATGATCAGGATCTGCGAGATGAGGAAGGCCGCGTTCGTCAGGATGCGCCACAGATCGGCCACCCCAACCTCGCGGTAGATGAACATGGTGACGAACACCGAATAGACGACGGCGACGCCCGCCGCCTCGGTCGGCGTGAAGATGCCGCCATAGATGCCGCCGAAGATCACGACCAGCGTGCCGATCGACCAGCTCGCCTCCTTGGTGGTGATCCAGATGTTTTTCCACCGTGCGCGCGCGGCCAGCGGCACCATCTTGATCTTCGCATAGCCCATGACGTAGAGGGCATCGACGAGCCCGATGAGAAGGCTCGGCAGGATCCCGGCGGTGAACAGGAACACGGCCGATTGCTGCGCCGACATCGAATAGAGGATCATCGCGATGGACGGCGGGATCACCACTGCGATCGCGCCCGAGGATGCGACGAGGCCGACGGCGAAGCGCTCGTTGTAGCCGCCCTCGCGCAGCGAGGGATAGATCATGCGGCCCATGGCGATGACGGTGCCGACGGCGGTATGCGACATGGCGCCGAACAGTTCCGATGCCGCCACGGTCGTCACGGCGAGCGAGCCGCGCACGCCGCCGATCACCGACATGACCCAGGCTATGACGCGCCGCGCGATGCCGCCCTGCGCCATGATCTCGCCGGCGAGCACGAAGAACGGCACCGCGAGCAGCGGGAAATTGTCGAGGCTGCCGAACATGTAGGTCTGCAGCGTCTCGGTCGGCACGTCGGCCACGGTGAAGACGGCGACGATCGAGGTGATGATCAATATAAGAAAGATCGGAAAGCCGATGATGAGCAGGACCACCGGCAGGCCGAAATAGACGAGATACGCCATCATGGCGCGGCGACCTGCCCGCGAGGGATGCCGGAGGATCGCTCAGCGCCCATGGCTGCGCGCCGCTCCGTCCCTGCCGCGCGTCAGCAAGCGAATCGCGACGAGAAGAGCCATGAGGGTAAATCCGAACGGGATCATCGCCTGCGGGATGACCAGCGGAAAATTGGCGGCCTGGCTGCGCTCGTCGAAGGCGGCGAGATCGGCGATGACGGGCGCGGCAAAGATGACGATCAGCACCGCGGTGGCGATGAAGGCGAGCTCCGCCAGCAGCTCGAAGAACTTTTTGAGCGGCGGCGGCATCATGTTGACGATGACGTCCATGCGGATGTGGCGGTTCGCCCACGACACGGGGCCGACGCCGATAAAGACGCAGCCGCACATCAGGAAGAGCATGATCTCTTCCGCCCACGAAATCGACACGCTGAAGAAATAGCGGCCGATGATGTTGGCGAAATTGAGCGTGACGCTCGCGACGAGCAGAACCGCCGCCAGAACTCCGCGCAATCGCGATAAGGGCGTGGATGCCCTTGAGCAACCGGTCGATCATGCGTGCGCCCTCCCGTGCGCCCGCGTATATCTAACTTACTGCGCCGTGCGCTTTACCGCTGCGACGAGCGTCTCGTAGGCCGCGTGGAGCTCGGGCTTCGATTTCGAAAGATCGTCGCCCACGGTTGACAGGCTCTTCATCATCGAGGCCTCCTCCTCGGGCGGCAGCTCGATCAGCTCGCCGCCCTTTTCGACCCAGACCTTGCGCTGACCGTTAAAGAAGTCCTTGGCCCAGGGATCGGTCTCGTCGCTCGCCTTCGCTGCGTCCTCGCGCAGGATCTTTTGCAGGTCGGCGGGCAGTGCATCGAACCACTTTTTGCTGAGGAAAGCCATCGAGAATATGTAGTTGTGGCCGGTCTCGGTGATGTACTTGGCGGCGTCGAAATACTGCATGGTGCTGAACACGGCGACCTGTGCCACGGCGCCGTCGATGGCGTTTTGCTGGATCGCAGGCAGAACGTCGCCCAAGCTCATCGCGATCGGGGTAGCGCCCAGGCGCGAAATCTGCTCGTTGGCGAAGGACGAGGCGAGCACCCGGATCTTAAGCCCCTTGAACTCCGCGAGGTGCCGCACCGGCGAGCGCGTGACGATCGAGGACGGCGCCGAAATCCACAGGCCGATGCCCACGAGCCCCTTGTTCTCGCCAAGCCCGAACATCAGCTTCTGCAGCTCCGGGTCCTTGGCGATCCGGATCGCGTGATCGAGATTCTGCACGAGCCCCGGGGACGACAGAATCTGGTACCGCTCGTCGATGCCGACGAGGAATTCCGGCGGACCGATATAAGCCTGGATTGAGCCGAACTGCGTCCCCTCGATCTGGCGCGGGATCGAGCCCAGCTGGCTGTTCGGGTAGATCTCGCCCTTGATGCGGTCGCCCGAATCCTTCGCCACATGCGCCACAAATGCTTCCAACCAGTGCTGCTGGGCGTCGTTGATCGTGGCGGTGCTGAGCTTCATGACATAGGTCTTGTCGCTGTCGGCGGCGGGCGCCGGCGCAACACGCAGAATGGCGAAAGCTGCGAGCGCAAGCCCGCCCAGGATCAGCCGTTTCTTCCTCATGATGCCCCCATTTCGAAGGATGCGTGCGCGGCGTGGATAAGCTCGTCCAAGGTGCGCCGCACCTGGAGCTAACAGCACGAGCTTCTCGCCGATGATGGTGCGCGCGACCGGCCGCTCGCGCAGGTCGTTTGACCAGATTGCCGCGTACCACGCGTTGCGGAGAAACAATTTTAGCTCCGTTGCAGTCCGGCGGACCTTAAATGTATTCCCCGACCCTGACAAGTTGACGGGAGGGGCGCTTGCGCGCCAGTTTCGCAGCCTGGAGGGGTCATGGCGCGCGAGGCCTATGACTATGTCATCGTCGGCGCGGGCTCGGCCGGCTGCACCTTGGCGAACCGGCTCAGCGCAGACCGGGACACGCGCGTTTTGCTGCTGGAGGCCGGCGGATGGGACCGGAATCCGTGGCTGCGCATCCCGCTCGCGTGGGGACGCGTGCTCACGAAGCGCATGAACGACTGGATGTATTTCGCCGAGCCCGAGGCGACCATGGACGGGCGCGCGCTCGAATGCGCACGCGGAAAAGTGATCGGCGGCTCGTCCTCGATCAATGCCATGGCCTATGTGCGCGGCCACCGCGCCGACTACGAGCGCTGGGCCGCCCTTGGCCTTCCCGCCTGGTCCTATGCCCAAGTCCTTCCTTATTTCCGCCGCCAGGAGAGCTGGGAGGGCGGCGCCGACGGGTTTCGCGGCGGCGAGGGGCCGCTTTCGATCCGATTCTCGCGTTTTTCCGATCCGCTGGTCGAGGCTTTCGCCGCCGCGGGCGCCACGGCGGGGCATCCCTGGACGGATGACTATAACGGCGCCCGCCAGGAAGGGTTTTGCCGCTGGCAGATGACGATCCGCGACGGCCGGCGCTGCAGCGCCGCCGAGGCTTATCTGCGCCCGGCCCGCGCCCGGCCCAATCTCACGGTCGCGGTCGATGCGCACGCGACGAGAATCCTGTTCGAGCACGGACGCGCCGCCGGCGTCGCCTATCTCGCGAACGGCGCCGAGGCCGAGGCGCGGGCCGAGCGCGAGGTGATCCTCGCCGCGGGCGTCATCAACTCGCCGCAGCTTCTGATGCTGTCCGGGATCGGCGATCCCGAGGAGTTGGCCGCGCACGGTGTCCGGGTGGCGGTGCCGCTGAAGGGCGTCGGCCGCAATCTCCAGGATCATATCTCGGCGTCCGTCGCCTATTCCCGCCGGTCGCCGGGGCCGCTCCACGCGCGGATGCGTGCCGATCGGATTGCGCGCGATCTCGCGTCTGCCTATTTTTTCGGCAAAGGCATCGCGAGCGACATGTTCGGCGGGGTGATGGCCTTTCTCAAAACCGGGCTCGGCGGCGCGGTTCCGGACGTGCAGCTCCTGTTCAACGCAGCACCTATGACCGCCGGGCCATATCTCGCGCCGTTAGTGCCGGCTTATGCCGACGGGTATGCCTGCCGCGTCGCGCTGCTCAGGCCGGAAAGCCGCGGCGAGCTTCGGCTTCGCTCGTCCGACCCGCGTGCGGCCCCGGTCATCCGCCAGAATTTTCTCGCCACCGAAAATGACTGGACGGTTTTGCGCGCAGGCCTTCGGATGGTCCGCGACATCGGCCGCCAGGCGCCGCTCGAACCTTTCCTCGCATCCGAGACCGCGCCCGGCGACGGCGGCTGGTCGGATGAAGCGCTCGATGCGCATGTGCGCAAGACCGCCATCACGGTCCATCACCCGCTTGGCACCTGCAAGATGGGGCACCCCTCCGATCCGATGGCGGTGGTCGATCCCGAGCTCAAGGTGACGGGCGTCGATCGCCTGCGCGTCGTCGATGCCTCGGTCATGCCGGACCTGGTCGGCGGCAACATCAACGCCGCCGTCATCATGATCGCGGAAAAAGCCGCCGACATGATCCGCGGCCGCCCGGCGGAGGCTCCGCTCAATGTCTAGAGAGCCTGCCATGGCGGCGGCGATCCATCTCCTTCCCGTCCGCCATCTCACCGCCGCTGCGTTTGCGCCCTACGGCCAGGTGCTCGGGCCGCGCCGGGCGGAAGGGCAGGGCGTGGGACACCGCGCGCCGCCGGAGAGCGACCCGGCCGAGGCGCGCCTTGTCGTGACCGGCGGCACGCCCCGGCTCTGGCTCATGCATCTGCCGCATGTGGGCCTGCGCTTCAGCCGCATCGCCCGCCATCGCCGCGTCACGCAGTGCCTGGGCGCGCTCGGCGGCAAGGAATGGCTCATCGCCGTGGCCCCGCCCGGCGACCTTGCCGACCAAGCGAGGCCGGCGCTCGACGACATCGTGGCCTTCCGCGTGCCCGGCGATCTCGCGGTGAAGCTCGAGGTCGCGACCTGGCACGCAGGCCCGCATTTCGTCCATGACGAATGCGTGTTCTTCAATCTCGAGAACATGGACACCAACGACCGCGACTTTCACGCAGTCGAGCTTCCCGTCACCTGCGCCTACGAGCTGTGATCCGATGACCCGCGCTCTCACCGGCCTTCTGGCGCTCGACTTCTCGACCACCATTGCGGGCCCTCATTGCGCGCGGCTCTTGGCCGATCTCGGCGCCGAGGTGATCAAGATCGAGCCGCCCGAAGGCGACGTGATGCGCCAGCGCCTGCCGACGCGCAACGGCGCGAGCGCGGTCTTCGGCGAGCTCAATGCCGGCAAGAAGAGCATCGTGCTCGATCTCAAGAACGACGCGGCCGCGGCTGCGGCGCGCCGGCTTGCCGGCGCAGCCGACATTGTCGTGGAGAATTACCGGCCCGGCGTGATGCGGCGCCTGGGCCTCGATTACGCGTCGCTCGCGAGCGAGAATCCGCGCCTCATCTATTGCGCGATCTCGGGCTACGGCCAGAGCGGGCCGGCGGCGGCGCTGCCGGCCTATGCGCCGGTCATCCATGCCGCTTCGGGCTATGACCGCGCGCATCTGGCCTATCAGGAAGGACGATTGCGCCCGGACAATTCCGGCATCTTCATTGCCGACGTGCTGGCCGGGACCTATGGTTTCGGCGCGATCATGGCGGCGCTCCATCAGCGCCATGCGACGGGCCGCGGCCAGATGATCGACCTTTCGATGCTCGAAACCATGCTGAGCCTCATGCTGACCGAGTTGCAGACGGCGCAGTTCGAGCTGGAGCCGGCCGGCCGCTCGATCTTCGGCCCGATCGAGACGGCGGACGGGTACGTGATCGCCGCCGTCGCCAGCGAGCGCACGTTTCGCGGGCTGTGCGCGGCGGCCGCCCGCGAGGACTGGATCGCCGACCCGCGCTTTTCCCGCTATCGCGAGCGCCGCCTCAACTGGAACCAGCTCATCGACGAGCTCGAACTGTGGTCGCGGCAGCGCAGCAGCGCCGAATGCCTCGCCGCGTTCGCGGCCGCGGGCGTTCCTTCTTCGGCCTATCGCACCGTCGCCGAGGCGATGTGCGATCCGCAGCTCGCGCACCGCGGAGCCTTGGCCGAGGTGCGCGACGCCGGCGGCACGTTCAAGGCGCTCAATCCGCCGTTCCGCATGACGGGCACGGACACATCGACCGGCACAGCCGCGCCCGCGCTCGGCGAGCATACCGAAACCGTCCTCGCGCGGTTCGGACTTGCGCCGGCCGAGATCGCCTCGGTCATGGAAGGGAGCAAGCGATGAGCGCCCTGCCGCCGGGCGCGCCCGCCCTTGGCGAGCTGCTGGTGCAAAGCCGCTCGATGCATTGGCACGAGAAATCGCTGCACGGCGTGTTCGAGAAGATGCTGTGGCGGGACGAGGCAACCGGCGCCTCGATCGCGCTCATAAAATTCGCCAAGGGCGCCGGCATTCCCGAGCCGCACCGTCACGCCTCGAACCAGTTCATGTTCTGCCTCGAGGGCCGCTATGAATACACCGCGACCGGCGTCGTGCTGGTGCCGGGGTCGTTCTACATGAACCCCAAGGGCAATGTGCACGGACCGGCCGTCGCGCACGAGGAGACGGTGGTCGTCGAGATCTATGACGGGCCGCATTACCCCGAGCGGCCGGGCTTCTATTCCAACGACGAGGATGCACGGTGATGGCGAAGCGACAGGTCACGTCCGAAAAGATCAGCCGGCCATCGGGCCATTTCTCGCAGGCGACCATGATCGAGGCGAAAGGGCGCCTCCTGTTCATCTCCGGCATGACCGCGAAGAAATCCGACGGCGCCATGGCCGGCGTCGGCGACATCGAGGCGCAGACGCGCCAGGTGTGCGAGAATTTGAAAGCCGCGGTCGAGGCGGCGGGCGGCACGATGGACGATATCTGCCGCGTTGACGTCTATATCCGCAACATGGAGCATTTCCCGCTGATCCATAAGGTGCGTCGCGAATATTTTTCGCCGCCCGCGCCGGCCTCGACCATGGTCGAGGTGACGAAGATGACCTCGCCCGAAGCCCTCATCGAGATCAGCGCGATCGCCGTCTTGGCGTGAGGATCCGACAGCCGACTCAATTATGACCGTCATGAACCGGCTCAAAGACCCCATTACTCTTGCAACTGTTGTGATTGCTATTGCCACAGTCGCTGGCGTTTGCGTTGCCAGAATGCAGTGGTTCGCCTTGGATCGGCAGGTTTCAATACTTGAGAGAGACGACAGACCGTGGATTGCAGTTGAACGAATCGAGCCGGCAGGTCCATTCACTTGGACCGGGAATGTCGGAAAATTGCCCGTTCATTTCATGTTAAAGAATACCGGTCACTCGCCGGCGGTGAGTGTGTGGGTGAATCCGCAAGGCATCAGAGTTGGCGCGGATCATTTCAATCCGGTGGAAATGCAAAGGACCATGTGCAGCTATGGTGACAGTCGTCCAAGCGACAGCGGGTTCGGCGATGTTATTTTTCCAGGAGACCCGATACCGAGGCCGTACATTATGGAGTTCAAGCCGACCGGTGTGGGGGATACGGCCAACATGATTCCGTTTATCTTTGGTTGCGTTGATTATTTCGCGCCCAATGACGGGAGTTGGCATCACACCAGCTTCATGGTGCGAATTGTAAGAGGAGATGAAGGGCCCGTAGTTCCTGACGCGGGTACGCTTGACCCCAAACAACTTGACACATTCGTTATACCAGCAGGACGCCTTATCGATTGAAAAATTTGCCTGGAAATGCCTTCTCTTGGCCGTGGTCGAAACTGTCCGCCTCATTGACTCTGTAAGGCGCGCGGCGACAATCGTGGCGATGCAAAAGAGATGCCGCCATGCCGGTCCGTGACGTAACGACGCGCGAGCGCACGTCGATGCGCACGGAGAACCGGCTGAAGCTCGGCCTCTTCGGCGCCAACTGCTCGTCGGGCCGCGCCGTCACATTGGTGCCGGAGCGCTGGTCGGGCGGCTGGCGCGACAATGTGCGGCTCGCGCAGATGGCGGACGAGGCCGGGATCGAGTTCATGCTGCCGATCGGCCGCTGGAAGGGCTATGGCGGCGACACCGATTACCAGGGCGCCACGCTCGAGACCGTGACCTGGGCGACCGGCCTCCTCGCCAACACGAAGCGCATCACCGTGTTCGGCACCGTCCACGCGCCGCTGTTCCATCCGCTGATCGCGGCCAAGGAATTCGTCACGGCCGACCATGTCGGCGAAGGGCGCTTCGGCCTCAACATCGTGTGCGGCTGGAACGAGGGCGAGTTCGAGATGTTCGGCGCGACCTTGCGCGACCACGAGCAGCGCTACGAATATGCCGAGGAATGGCTCGCCGCAGTGAAGCTCGCGTGGGGCGCCGAGCGCGAGTTCGACTACGACGGCCGCTTCTTCAGCCTGAAGAAAGTGCGCGCCTGGCCGAAGCCCTGGGGCGGCTCGCGCCCGGTCATCATGAATGCCGGCGCATCGGCCACGGGCCAGGCCTTCGCCATCCGCAATTGCGATGCGCTTTTCATGTCGACGAAGCTCGCCACGCTCGAAGGCTATTCGAAGAACGTGCGCGACGTGAAGGCTCAGGCGCGGCGCGAGGGGCGCGAGCTCGACTTCTACACCGTGGGCGTCATCACCTGCGCCAAGACGATGCAGGAGGCCAAGGATTATTACCATCACTGCATCGTCGAGCATGCCGACTGGAACGCGGTCGACAGCATCCTGGGGATGAAGGACATCACGCCCGCGACGCGCGGGCCCGAGACCTACGAGCGCCTGCGCAACGAATATGCGAACGGCATGGGCGGGCTGCCGATCGTCGGCGATCCCGATTACGTCGCCGACCATCTCGCGATCCTGAGCGAGGCGGGGCTTTCCGGCATCGCCGTGTCGTTCGTCAATTACGTTGACGAGCTCCCCTATTTCTGCGATGAAGTCCTGCCGCGGCTCGAGCGCAAAGGGCTGCGCGTGGCGCCACAGCGAGGATGAGCATGTCCACCACCGAATTCCGCCTGCGGCAGCGCGGCAGCACCCCGGCGCGCGCGCCGTTCGCGCCGATGCCGCCGGTGCTGCAGCGCATCGCCGACCGCGCCAAGGACCTGCTGAGCCAGGATTTTCGCGGCATCACCGAGGACGGCGCGGTGCGGCCGGGCCTCTTTCGCCTCGAGCAGACCGGCCATTCGCTGCACGGCGTGGCCGACGCGGCGCGCGCATATCTCGCCGCCTTGAGCGAGGATCAGTGCCGCCGCACGCGCTTTCCGCTCGAGGACAAGGCGTGGCAGTCGTGGAGCAACGTCCATCCCTTCATCCTGCGCCACGGGCTCTGCCTCGCCGATCTCGGCGGCGAGCAGCGCGAGCGCGCGCTCGGCCTCGTGCGCGCGAGCCTCAGCGCCAGCGGCTACCGGACCTCGCGCGACGTGATGAAGCTCAACGAGACCGTGCTCGAGATCACCGGCCGTCCCGACGAATACGGCGAATGGCTCTACTGGGTGAGCGTCATGGGCGAGCCGTCGCCGACCGAGCCGTGGGGCTGGCAGATCGACGGGCACCATCTCATCGTCAATTGCCTCATCCTCGGCGACCAGATGGTGCTGACGCCGATGTTCATGGGCTCCGAGCCGGTTCACGCCACGACCGGCAAGTATGCCGGCACCAGGGTGTTCGAGGACGAGGAGAAGAAAGGGTTCGTCCTCATGGGCACGCTCACGCCGGAGCAGCGCCTGCGCGCGACGATCGGCGAAAAGCTCCCGTTCGACGTGATGGCGACGGCCTTTCACGACAACGACGTGATGCCGTTTGAGGGCCTGCGTTACGGCGACATGACGAAAGAGCAGCGCGATCTGCTCGAGCGGCTCATCGGCATCTATACCGGCCGCATCCGTCCGGGCCACGCCGAGATCCGCTATGACGAGGCGAAGCGCCATCTCGACGACACCTGGTTCGCCTGGATCGGCCGGTTCGACGACGAGAGCCCGTTCTACTACCGCATCCACAGCCCGGTCATGCTGATCGAGTTCGATCACCAGTCGGGCATCGTATTCGACAACGATGCGCACACGCGCAACCACATCCACACGATCGTGCGCACGCCCAATGGCAACGATTACGGCAAGGACCTGCTGCGGCTCCACTACGCGCAACAGGATCATGCCGATCCGCGATCGCCGCACCGGCAGGGGAGGGCATGATGCAGCGTCTCGTTTTGGCTTTGGCGGCTGGGCTTGCGTGCGCGGCAGGGGCGGCGGCGCATGCGGACGACGACGCGGCGAAGTTCTATGCCGGCAAGCAGCTCAATCTCTATATCGGCTCGACGCCGGGCGGCGGCTATGACAGCTATGCCCGCCTCGTCGCGCGTCATTGGGGCGACCACATCCCCGGCCATCCGACCATCGTTCCGGTCAACATGCCGGGCGCCGGCAGCAACAAGCTTGCGACCTTCATCTATTCGGTGGCCCCGAAAGACGGCACCGCGGTCGGCGAGATTTTCCCCGGCGCGGTCCTGGAGCCGCTCATCGGCGACAAGCCGGTGCCGCATGATCCGAAAAAGCTCGTCTATATCGGCAGCGCCAACAACGAGGTGTTTCTCTGCTTCGTGCGCTCGGATTCGCCGGTGAAATCGTTCGAGGAAGCGTTGACGACGCCCATCAAGATGGCGGCAAGCGCCGCCGGCGGCTCGACCCGCGATTTTCCGCTGATGCTCGACCGTATCCTCGGGACCAAGTTCAACGTCATCGCGGGATATCCCGGCAGCCGCGAGATGATGCTCGCGATCGAGCAGGGCGAGGTCTCGGGCGCGTGCGGCATCGGCGTCTCGAGCCTCGCCGAGGCCGAGCCCAGCTGGATCCCGAGCGGCAAGGTCATCGTGCTGGCACAGGAGGCGCTGAAGCCCGATCCGTCGATGACCGCGCGCCACGTGCCGCTGACGCTCGAATTCGCCAAGACCGACGACGAGCGCCAAGTGCTTTCGCTCATGTACAGCCAGGAGGTGTTCGGCCGCCCGTTCGTCGCCCCGCCCGGCACGCCCGAAGATCGCGTGGCGGCGCTGCGCGCGTCGTTCCTGGCGACGCTCGAGGATCCCGCGACCCTCGAGGACGCAAAGCGCGTTGGCCTCATCGTCGATCCGATCGAAGGCGCGGAGGTCCAGGCGCTCGTCGCCAAGGTTTACGCGACCCCGCCGGCGATCGTGCAGCGCCTCAAGGACGCCATCGCAACGACGCCGTAGCGCGCCGCGCAGCCGCGCTCAGCCCTCATCGTCGCCGTAGTCGCGCTTTGCCGCCGCGCGGCTGACATAGCCCTCGGCGATGTCGCGCCGCACGGATTTGCGGTCGCGCTGCAGCGGATCGCCCCAGCCGCCGCCTCCGGCCTTGTCGAGATAGAACCCTTCGCCCGCCTTCATCTCGAAGCGGCCCGAGCTTGGCGCCACGCGCTCGCTGCCGTCCAGCGCGACGAGGACGAAGCGGCTCGGCCGTCCGTCGGCGCCGCCCCCGGCCCCGCTCGCCGGGAAACGCGCGCGGTCATAGCGGCGCACGACAAGCGCGTCCTGCAACAGGCGATAGCGCCGGCGGAACGCCGTGCCGCCGCGATAGCGGCCGGCGCCGCCCGAATCCGGGATGATCGAGAATTCGGCGATCTGGCACGGGAACTCGGATTCGAGAATTTCGATGGGCGTGATGTGCAGGTTCGAGAGATGCGTCGCCACCATCGAGGCGCCGTCATGGCCGTTGCCGCCGCCATACGCCGAGGCGAAGATCTCGTATTGCAGATTCGAATGGCCGGGCCGTCCCTCCTGCCAGTTGATGAGGAGCGAGCCTGACGAGCCCGATCCCGCGATCGCGCGCTCCGGCCGGAAGCGGCCCAGCGCCTCGAGGATCACGTTGACGAGCTTGAGGTTCGCCTTCTGGTAGCTCGACACCGGCGCCGGCGGCGCGGCATTGGTCACGGTGCGCGGCGCAAAGCGCAGCGTCACCACGTCGCGCATGCCGTCGTTGAACTTGAGCTCGGGCTGCAGCGCGCCAATGAGCGAATAGAAGACGCAGGCCTCGACCATCGACGGGCGCAGATTGACCGGCCCGCGCGCCTGCGGGCCGCTCTTTGAGAAATCGAACGCGATGCGGCCCTTGGCGACGGTGATGGTGACCGCGAACTTCACCGGCTTGTCCAGCTCGACGCCGTCGTCGTCCATGAAGCCTTCGGCCGATTCGGTGCCGTCGGGAAGCGCCCGTATGGCCGCGGCGAGCGCGCGCGCCGTGCCGTCGAGGATCGCGGCGAAGGCGCCTGTGACCGTGCCGGCGCCAAAGCGCGCACCGAGCTCGGCCATGCGCCGCGCGCCCATTTCGGTGGCGGCGATCTGCGCCCGCACATCGCCGCGCACGAGGTCGGGCTGGCGGCTGTTGGCCAGGATGAAGCGCTCGAGATCCTCGTCATAGCGGCCGGCGCGGCTGATCTTCACCGGCGGCACGAGCAGGCCCTCGTGGAACATTTCGGTCGCGTTCGCCGACGTGCTGCCGGGATTGGTGCCGCCGACGTTGGCCTTGTGCGCGATCGAGCCGCTCCACCCGATGAGCTGCCCTTGCGAGAAGATCGGCGCCAGAAATCCCATGTCCGAGACGTGCGGCATGCCGGCCTCGTACGGGTGGTTCGAGACGAACACGTCGCCCTCGGCAATCGCGCCTGCGCCATAAAGCTCGAGCACGCGGGCCGTGAAATGGCGATAGACCGGCGCATGGAAGAACATCGGCGGCGGCGTGATGAGCCGCCCCGCGCGATCGAGAATGACGCAGCTGAAGTCGCGCGATTCGCGGATGATGGTCGAATAGCCCGAGCGGTAGAAATGATAATGCATCTCGTCGACAAGGCTCGCGACCTTGTTGCGGACGATCTCGACCGTCACGGGATCGATGCGGGAGGGTGCGGCCGCGCGCCGCGTCGATTGCCTAGCCATCGTTCCTCCGCTCGAGCACGAGGTTCAGGAATTCGTCCACGGTGGCGCGCCAGCCGGGCGGGATCACGGTGGTGGCGTCGAACTGCTCGACGATCGCCGGTCCCTCGATGCGCGCCCCGGGCGAAAGCCGGTCGCGCTCGAAAATGCGCGTGCGCGTCTCGCGCGCGGCATCGAAGCGCACCGCGCGCGAACCCTTGACCGCGCTCTCGGGTGCGGCGCGCGCTCGTTTCGCTGGCGCCCGTTCCGGCACGTATTTGGGCGCTGCGACCCGCACGCGCAGGCGATAGCTCACGATCTCGACCGGCCGGTCCGATGCGGCATGGAAATGGAGCCGCGCGTGCTGCTCGTCGAAGCGTTTGCGCGCCTGCTGCAGCGCGTCCCGCGTCAACGGCGCTTTGAGGCCCGCGAGCGAAACGCGCAGCTCGTAGCCTTGGCCGGTATAGCGCATGTCGAGCGCGCGCTCGTGTGCGGCACGCGCATGTCCGAGACCCTCCTCGGCAAGCTCGGCATCCGCGCGGTCTTCGAGCGCCGCGAAAATCGCCTCGGCATGGCCGGGCGGCACTTGCTCCAGGGGGCGGAGTTCGGAGCGGACATAGTCGTGCACCACGTCGGAGCACAACAGCCCAAGCGCCGAGAACGCGCCGGGCCGCGGCGGCACCAGGATGCGGCCGACGCCAAGCTCGGCCGCGACCGCGGCGGCATGGACCGCGCCCGCGCCGCCGAACGGCAGCAGCGTGAAATCGCGCGCGTTGACGCCGCGCTTTGCGGCATAGACCCGGACCTCGTCGGCCATGCGCATATCGACGATGCGGCAGATGCCGGACGCCGCCTCGGCAATGCTCATGCCAAGCGGCTTCGCGATCTTGGCCTCGATCGCGGCGCGTGCGGCGCCCGCGTCGAGGCGCTGCGTTCCGCCGAGGAAATAATCGGGATTGAGGTATCCCAGCACGAGATCGGCGTCGGTGACGGTCGGATCGACGCCGCCGCGGCCACAGCACACGGGGCCGGGATCGGCGCCGGCGCTTTTCGGGCCCACGGTCAGGAACCCGCCGTCATCCACCGCCGCGATCGAGCCGCCGCCCGCCGATATGCTGGTGAGGTCGAGCGCCGGCACGCCCAAGGGCCGCCGCGCGACCGTGACTTCGGTCACTTCGAGCGGCGCGCCGCCCTCGATGAAGCCGATGTCGCAGCTTGTCCCGCCCATGTCGAGCGTGATGAGGCCGCGCCGTGCCTCGTTCGGCGCGAGATAGGCGCTTGCCTGCGCCCCCGCGGCGGGGCCGGAGAACAGCGTATGCACCGTCTTGCCGCCCGCGGCCGCGGCCTTGAACGGCATCACGCCGCCGTTCGACTGCATCAGAAACCGCTGCTTCGTGCCGATGCCGGCCTCGTCGAGGCCCTCGTCGAGGCGGCGGATATATTGCACCAGCACCGGCTCGAGATAGGCGTTGAGCAAGGTCGTCGAAAGGCGCGGCCATTCGCGAATGCGCGGCAGCACCGCGGACGACAGCGAGACGGCGGCCTCGGGAAACTCGGCGCGCAGAATATCCCGCGCGCGCTCCTCGTGCGCGGAATTGGCGAAGGAGAAGAGAAAGCACACGGCGATCGAGCGCGCGCCCTGTGCGCGCAGCTCGCGCGCGGCGCGGCGCACCGCGTCCTCGTCGAGCGGCTCCAATTCCGCACCGGCGAAATCGATGCGGCCGCCCACTTCGTGCGTCATGCTCTGGGGCGCCAGATGCGGCGGCTTCTCGTAGAAATAGTCGAACGGATTGCCGTCGCGCGCCTGGCTCTGCACCTCCTGGACGGCGCGGTAGCCCTTGGTGATGAGGAGCCCGACCTTGGCGCCCTTCATCTCGAGCAGCGCGTTCGTGGTGATCGTCGTGCCGTGCGCGAAGAATTCGATGGCCCCGGGCGCGATCCCGCGCGCGAGAAAACGCGCGATGCCGTTCAGCACGCCCTGCGCCGGATTGTGCGGCGTGCTCGCGACCTTCTCGACCGCGAGGACGCCGCTCCGCACGTCGAGCAGCACGAGATCTGTGTGCGTCCCTCCGACATCGACGCCCAGCCGATAGCGGGCGCGAGCCTTCCCCCCGTGCGGCACGCGAGACCTATTCGGCGGCGTGCACCTGCTGCTGCAGCTGCAAATTGACGAGATCGAGCGGCGAGGCCGTCGCCTCCAGCATGCCCCAGCCCTTGAGCCAGTCATATGTCCGCTGCATCTCGTCGAGCGGAATGGGCGCCGGATCGCACACGACGAGGCGGCTCGCGCGCAAATCGTTCGACCGAAAGCGCGGCGATCTCCGGGTCCTTGGCCTTGTAATAGTCGATGAAGTAGTGGAGATAGGCCTTCTTGTCGGCGTTGATGCGCCGCACCGCCTCGCGCACCGCGCGCGCGAAGGCGGCATAGGTCTCGGCATCGACGCGGCTCGATGCGACCTCGGTGCCGTGGAAGAAGGCGCTGCAGATGAGCCGGCAGCCGTGCTTCTCGGCCAGCGTGACGTGCGGCTCGGTCAATGTGGTGGCCTCGATCTCGCCCTTCATCATCGCGTCGTAGCGATAGCGCGAGCCGTTGGGCGCGCTGCACAGCTTGATCATGTCGCGCGGCACGAAGCCTTCGAGCATGTGCAGCGCGATATAGTGCGTGCCGAAGAAGAACGGCACGCCGATGAGGCGGCCCGCAAGCTGCTGCGGCGTATAGACCGGCGAATCCGGCCGCACCACGAGCGCCGAGAATGCCACGATGGCGCGCCGCCCGACCTGGCGGCTGCCTTTCTGGGTATCCTGGACGCGGCAGTAATTGCCCCATTCGCAGGCGTTGTACATGTCGGCCTTGCCCTGCTCGAAGAGCTTGCCGTGGCTCGAGAAGGGATCGACCCCCTGCGGGCTCGTGATGTCGGTCCGGACCTTTTTCTCGACGCCCTGCTCGCGGTCGGCCCATTCGATCTCGAGCCCTTCCTTGGCGAAGAGTCCCTCGTCATAGGCCACGAGCTCCGGCAGCCCCTGGAACGGCGCGGTCGTTTCGAGCACAAGCTTCTTCATGGCTGCCTCCAGTTCGGACTTGCGCCATTATAAGCCGCCACGGCGATGCGTGGTATCGTCCCGGCCGCGCGCCCTGACATAGGGGTCATTCGATGGAAAAGCTTAGCGAAAGCTATGTCCACGGCGCCTCGCCGAAGCCGCTCATCGGCGCCACGATCGGCCGGTTCTTCGACGCGGCGGCGGCGCGCTGGGCCGATGAGCTCGCGCTCGTCGTGCGCCACCAGGGCGTGCGCTGGACCTATGCCGAGCTGCATCGTCGCGTCGAGGATCTTGCGGCGGGGCTCGTGGCGCTGGGCCTGGCGCCCGGCGAGCGCATCGGCATCTGGTCGCCCAACAGCGCCGAATGGGTGGTGACGCAATTCGCCACCGCCAAGGCCGGGCTCATCCTCGTCAACATCAATCCGGCCTATCGCCTGACCGAGGTCGAATACGCGCTCAACAAGGTCGGCTGCCGCGCCCTCATAACGGCGCATGCCTTCAAGTCGAGCGACTATGTCGGCATGCTGCGCAATTTGGCGCCGGAGATCGCGCGCGACGCGGTGGGGCAGCTGCGCTCGGCGCGCCTGCCGGACCTGCAGACGCTCATCCGCATCGGGCCGGGCGAGGAGCAGGGGTTCCTCGCGTTCGACGAGGTCATGGGATTGGGCGGCGCGCGCCAGCGCGCAACGCTCGAAGAGCGCGCGGCGAAACTGCAATTCGACGATCCCATCAACATCCAGTTCACGAGCGGCACCACCGGCGCGCCCAAGGGCGCCACCTTGACGCACCACAACATCCTCAATAACGGCCATTTCATCGGCGAGGCGTTGCGCCTGACCCCGCGCGACCGGGTGTGCATCCCGGTGCCGCTCTACCATTGCTTCGGCATGGTGCTGGGCAACCTCGCCTGCGTCACGCACGGTGCTGCGATGGTGTTCCCGTCCGAGGGGTTCGAGCCCTTGGCCGCGCTCGAGACGGTCGCCGAGGAACGCTGCACCGCGCTCTACGGCGTCCCCACCATGTTCATCGCCGAGCTCAACCATCCCGAGTTCAAGCGCTTCGAGTTGCGCTCGCTGCGCACCGGCATCATGGCGGGCTCGCCGTGCCCGATCGAGGTGATGAAGCGCTGCATCGCCGAGATGCACATGAGCGAGGTGACGATCGCATACGGCATGACCGAGACGAGCCCGGTGAGTTTCCAAACCTCGCACGACGATCCCCTCGAGCGCCGCGTCTCGACCGTGGGCCGCATCCAGCCCCATGTCGAGGTGAAGATCGTCGATGCCGAGGGCCGCATCGTTCCGCCCGGCGCGCCCGGCGAGCTTCTGACGCGCGGTTATTCCGTGATGCTCGGCTACTGGAACGACGCCGAGAAGACGCAAGAGGCGATCGACCGCGCCGGCTGGATGCACACGGGCGATCTCGCCACGCTCGACGCGGACGGCTATTGCAACATCGTCGGCCGCATCAAGGACATGGTGATCCGCGGCGGCGAGAACGTCTATCCGCGCGAGATCGAGGAGTACCTCTTCCGCCATCCCAAGGTCGAGGCGGCGCAGGTCGTGGGCGTGCCCGATCCGCGCTATGGCGAGGAATTGTGCGCCTGGATCAAGCTGAAGCCGGGCGAAGCCTGCGCGCCCGAGGAGATCCGCGCCTTCTGCGAAGGCCAGATCGCGCATTACAAGATCCCGCGCTACATCCGCTTCGTCGACGGCTTCCCGATGACCGTCACCGGCAAGGTGCAGAAATTCCTGATGCGCGAGGAAACGATCCGCGAGCTTGGCCTTACGGTGGAGAAGACGGCGTAGCGTTCGGCCGCCCGCGAATGAGGTCGGCCGCCTTCTCGGCAATCATCAGGACGCAGGCATTGATGTTGCCGCTGACGAGGTCCGGCATCGCCGAGGCATCGACCACGCGGAGATTGTCGATCCCCTTGACGCGCAGATCGAGATCGAGCGCCGCATCCTCGCCCGATCCCATGGCGGCGGTGCCGGACGGATGGTGCGCCGAGCGCGCCGTGCGGCGGATCCAGGTATCGAGCTCGGCGTCCGACGTGACCTTCTCGCCCGGCGATTTCTCGGCGGCGCGGTAAGTCGCCAGCGGCGCACGGCCGAGAACGTCGCGCGCGGCGCGGATGCCGGCGCGGAGCGAGCGCAGATCGTTCTCGCGCGAGAGGAAATTATGCACGATCCGCACCTTCTCGCGCGGATCGCCCGAGCGGAGATAAATCCGCCCGCGCGCCTCGGGATGAAGCAGCACGGGCGTGATGCTGAACCCGTCGGCGAACGGCGGGCGCCAGTACGGGAACCACAGATCGGCCTCGATCGCCGTGCCGCGCGTGAAGAACTGGATGTCGGGCACGGCGAGATCGGCGCGCGTGCGCAGGAACGCGGTGACGCCGCCCGGCAATGTCGCCGCCGGGCCGGTGCCGAAGAAATATGCCCGCGCCACGGCAAGCGCCGCGCGGTCGGCGCGCATCAGCGCCTGGAACGGCCCCGGCGCGGTCCGGAAATAGGCCACCGTCACGGCCAGATGGTCCTGGAGATTGCCGCCCACGCCCTTGAGATCGACCGCCGGCGCGATGCCCACTTCGCGCAGATGATCCGCCGGGCCGATGCCCGACAGCATCAGAAGCTGCGGCGTGTTGAAGACGCCGGCCGAAAGAATCACCTCGCGCTCGGGCAGTGCGCGATAGGTCGCGCCGCCCGAAACATATTCGACGCCGACTGCGCGCGCGCGATCGAGGATGATTCGCGTTGCGAGCGCGCGGCGCGCCAGCGTCACAGTGCCCCGCGCCATTGCCGGGCGCAGAAACGCGGAGGCCGCGCTCCACCGCCGTCCGTTCTTGATCGTCACCTGGCCGCGCGCGAACCCGTCCTGGGTCGCGCCGTTATAGTCTTCCGTGAACGCAAACCCCGCCTCGCGCGCCGCGGCCAAAAGCGCCGCGAAGTACGGATCGGCGGGCTTCAGGTGCGCTACGGTCAGCGGGCCGTCCGCGCCGCGCCAATTGTCGGCGCCGCCTTCCCAGCTTTCGTAGCGCCGGAAATAAGGAAGCACATCGTCATAGGCCCAGCCGAGGCAGCCGTTCGCGGCCCAGCGGTCGTAATCGCCGCGATTGCCGCGCACATGGGTCATCACGTTTATGGATGAAGAGCCGCCCACCACCCGGCCGCGCATCGATTCGATGGACCTGTCGCCAAGCCCCGGCTCGATCTCGGTGTCGTAGCCCCAATCGTGCAGCCGTTTCTGGTGCAGCTTGCCGACGCCCATCGGCACATGGATCAGCGGATCGCGGTCCGGCCCGCCCGCCTCGATCACCAAAACGCGCGATCCCTCGGCCGAGAGCCGGTCGGCCAACAGGCACCCCGCCGACCCCGCGCCGACGATGACGTAATCGTATGCGTTTCCAGCCATTCCATTCTCACTATGGGCAGCGCCGCGCCGGAACGCTACTCTCATGACGGAACGGAGGAGGCAAGGGATGACCGTGCTCGACGCCCCGGCGAAGACCAAGATCGCGGTGATCGATCTCGGCCCCTATCTCGCGGGCGAGAGGGGCGCGCTCGAGCGGACGGCGGCGGCCTTGGGCGCGGCGAGCGAGGAGCTGGGCTTCTACTTCATCGCCAATCACGGCATCGCGCAGTCGCTCATCGACCGCGTCTTCGCGCAAGCCGAGCGCTTCCATTCCCTGCCGCTCGACCAGAAACTCGAAGTGAAGGTGCAGGGCAGGAAGGTCGTGGGCTATCTCCCCTTGGGCGGCCAGACGCAGCGCCTGCGCCACCAGGGCCACTCCTATCCCGACCGCAGCGCCTCCTATTACGTGAAGGCCGAGTATGGGCCGGATCACCCCTATCGCCGCGCCGGGCACAGCTGGGTGTTCGACAATCTCTGGCCCGCGAACCTGCCGGGCTTTCGCGAGACCTGCCTCGACTATCACGAGGCGATGACCGGTCTCGCGCTCAAGCTCCTGCCGCTTCAGGCCGTGGCGCTCGGGCTCGATCCGGCCTTCTTCACGTCGCACGAGGCGTTCGATCCGCCGGTCAACACGCTCCGCCTCATCTGCTATCCGCCGCGCGAGCGCGCGAACGAGGGCCAGTTCGGCATCAGCCCGCATTCGGATTACGGATACATGACCCTCCTCGCGCAGGCGAAAAAGCCCGGCCTCGAGATTCTGACGCGCGCGGGCGACTGGGTTGCGGCGCCGGCGCTCGACGGCTGCTTCCTCGTCAATACCGCCGACATGGGCCAGCGCTGGACCAACGACCGCTTCCGCTCGGCGCTGCACCGCGTCATCAATCTCGAAGGCGACACGCGCTATTCGATCCCGTTCTTCTGCGGCACGCGCTGGGACGTGAAGCTCGAATGCCTGCCGACCTGCCAGGGCCCCGGCAATCCGGCCAAATATCCGGCGCTGTCGTTCGGCGAATACATGGCCGAGCTCACGCCCAAGGTTTACGACGCGCTCTACGAGTGACGCCTTCGTTCCTGGCACTCGGGTCCCGGCGCCTCGAATATTTTTGGTCGCCGGCGCCGGCGGGCGCGCCGACGCTCGTGTTCCTGCATGAAGGCTTGGGCTCCGTCTCGATGTGGCGCGATTTTCCGGCGCGCCTGGCCGCGCACGCGGGGTGCGGCGCGCTCGTCTATTCGCGCTTCGGCCACGGCCAGTCCGATCCCGAGGAGGCGCGCCGCGGCGCCGATTTCTTCTGGCGCGAGGCGCGCGAGACCCTGCCGGCGCTCTTTGCCGGGCTCGGCCTCGACGATCTCGTGCTGATCGGCCACAGCGACGGCGGCACGATCGCGCTTTGCCATCTCGCGGCGGGATTTCGGGCGCGCGGCGCCATCGTCGTCGCGCCGCACATTTTCGACGAGGAAGTGACATGGCGCGCGATCGAGGCTCAGGCTGCTGCCTGGGACGATGGCGCGCTGCGCCAGCGCCTCGCGCGCCATCACCTTGACCCTGACGCCACCTTTGCCGCCTGGTCAGGTCATTGGCTCGACCCAAACTTTCGCGGCTGGACCATCGTGCCGCAGCTTCGCACGATCGCGGGGCATATCCTCGCCGTGCAGGGCGCCGACGACATCTACGGCACGATGCGCCAGATCGACGAGATCGCTGCTCATGCCGCGGGTCCGGTCGAGCTTGCGAAGCTGCCCGGTTGCGGCCACGACCCGTTCCGTGACGGCTCCGACGAGATGCTGGCGCTGTGCGCCGACTACATCGCCCGCTTGCGGTAGCGGATCGCCCCCGACACATCGCGCACGCGCTCCATCCGGCCGAGCGTGACGAGATGGTTCAGATGCGCGATCGCCTCGCCCATCGCGAAGCCCATCTGGTGCCCGTCGAGGGTGCGCTGGAACAGCACGTCGATGAGGTCGGCGGCATTCGTCTCGCCGGCGGTCGCATCGAGGATCTGCTGCAGCCGCTGGCGATGATGTTCGGCAAGCTGGGCCAAGCGTCCGCGCACGTTGCGGAACGGGCGCCGGTGCGACGGCAGGACAAGCGTCGCCGGATCGATGCGGGCGCGAAAACGCTCGCCGCTCTCGAGGAAAAGGCCGAGCGGATCGGCTTCGGGCTCGTTCGGCCAGACGCTGATGTTGGTGGTGATGGTCGGCAGAATCTGGTCGCCCGAGATCAGGATTTTTCGCGCCGCGCAATAAAGCGCCGCGTGCTCCGGCGAATGGCCCTCGCCGGTGATGACGGTCCAGCGGTCGGCGCCGATCGCAATCTCGTCGCCGTCGCGAATGCGCAGGAATGCCTGCGGCAGACGCACGCCGGACGAATAGAAGTGCGCGCCCGTCTCGAACATGCGGATGCGCTCCTCGTCGAGCCCGTGCCCGCGAAAGAAAACGACGCGCGGGGATACGCTGTCGTTGCTCTCGCGGAGCGCGAGGTTGGCCGCGAACCATTCGCCCTGCGTCATCAGCGGCATGAGGCCCCAGCGCTCGGCGATCCAGGCGGAATTGCCGGCATGGTCGGGATGGAAATGGGTGACGATGAGCCGCGTCAGCTTTTTTCCGCCGAGCGCCGCCTGCCACGTGCCGGCGATGGCGTCGCGCGCCGCGTCATAGCCATAGCCGCAATCGACCATGGTCCAGCCGTCGCCGTCGCTGAGTAGCCAGAGATTGATCTGGCGCAGCCCCGCGAAGGGGAGCGGCGTCGAGAGCCACAAAATGCCGGGGGCGACCTCGACCGCCTCGCCCTCGGGCGGATAATCCGCGAAGGGATAGGAGAGCTCTTCCTCGTCGGCTTTCTTGTCCGTCACGGTCTTTCTTTCCTGGCGAGAAGCGCGTGGAGCCGCCGCGGCGTCGCCGGCAGCGGCACGTCCTCGATGCCGAGCGCATCGGCGATGGCGTTGGCGATGCAGGCCGGCACGCTCATGCAATTGCCCTCGGCGAGGCCCTTGGCGCCAAGCGGCGTGAGCGGCGAGGGCGAATGAATGTGCAGGATGGTAAGCGGCGGAACCTCGGCCACCGTCGGCACGAGATAATCGGCGAACGTGCCGCTCAAGAACGCGCCTTCCTCGTCATAGAGGAACTCCTCATAGAGCGCTGCGGCCAATCCCTGCACGAACGCGCCGCGGATCTGCCCCTCGGCCAGCATCGGATTGAGGATGCAGCCCGCATCGTGCATCGAGACGTAGCGCTCGACCCGCACGGCGGACGTCGCCGGGTCGATCTCGACGCCGCAGAAATCGAACACGAAGCCATAGGTCAGCGACGTGTTGATGCGGTCGTCGGGCGCGGGCGCCGCGAGCTCGGGCGGCGACCACGCGCCCGTCTCGCGCATGGTCGGCGGCACCCCGTCGGGCAAAAGCGCCGGCGACCAGTGCGCCGTGCCGGCAACGCGCGAGAACGACAGCGCATTGTCGGGATTGCCGCGGCCGAAAAGCTTGCCGCGCGCGAACTCGACTTCGGCGGGGCGCACGTTCAGCTGCTTTGCCGCAATCGCCGCAAGCTGCTCGCGCAGCCGCATCGCCGCCTTGTGCGCCGCGACCGCGGTTCCGGGCGCAAAGCGCGAGGAATAGGTTCCGGCGGCGATCGACCAGGCATCCTTCGCCGTGTCGATCTCGAGATCGACGCGCACGTGCTCGGGCTCGAGGCCGAGCGCGTCGCCGACGATCTGCGCCAGCGCGGTTGCGTGGCTTTGCCCCTGGTTCGGCACGTCGGCCGTGACCGAAACCGCGCCCAGCGGATCGATCGCCACCGTCGCCAGCGCAAGCGCGCCGTTCTTGGGCCCGGCGCGCTCGCGCGCATCTTGCGTCAGCATGGTCGAGAGATAGCCCATGTTGGAGAGCGCCGGCTCCACCACTGCGGCAAAGCCGATGCCGTAGGCGCGGCCTTCGCGGCGCGCCTCGTCGCGCCGTTGCTTCAGCTCGGCAAGGCGGCCGCCGCCCACCGCCTCGTCCACTGCGCGCGCGTAGTCGCCGGAATCGTAAAGCGCCCCCGCCGCGGCGCTATAGGGAAAGGACCGCACCAGGTTCGTGCGGATCACCTCGAGCGGTTCGAGCTTGAGCTCGACCGCGATCCGCTGCACCAGCCGCTCGAGCGCCAGGTAATGCTGCGGCCCGCCGAAACCGCGAATGAGGCCCGCCGGCATGGTGTTGGTCAGCACCACCCGGTTCAGAATTTCGACATTCGCCACATCGTAGGCGCCGGTCGAGGCGCCGTGCATGCGATAGAGCGGCCCCGGCATCGGCGCGCGCAGATAGGCGCCGTAATCCTCGATATTGTCGAAGCGCAGCGCGAGGATGCGGCCCTCGCGCGTCACCGCCGCTGCGGCATTGGCGATGCGCACCGGCCCGCAGCTTGCGGCCTGGAGATGCTCGAGCCGGTCCTCGACCCATTTGACCGGGCGCCCGGCGATGCGCGCGGCCGCGCACATCAGCACGATATAGGGAAAGACCGCGAGCTTCGTCCCAAAGCTGCCGCCGCTGTCCTTGGGCGTGCGCAGCCGCAAGCGCGAGCCCGGCACGCGCAGCGCGCGCGCCATCACCGGGTGGATGCTGAACGGGCCCTGGAAATTCGCAGTCGTGTCGTAGCTGTCGTCGGCCGGATTGTAGTCGGCGGCGACGACGAAGCACTCGATCGGCGTGAAGGAATTGCGCGGATAGCGCACGCCGACTTCGACGCGTGCGAACGATTCCGCGAAGGCGCGCGCCGGATCGCCATAGACGAAGCGGCGCTCCGACACATTGTTCGAGCCGGCCTCGGGATGGACGAGCGGCGCGCCATCGGCGAGCGCCGCGCGCGGGTCGATGACGGCGGGAAGCCGTTCGTATTCGATCTCGACGCGCTCGCCCGCATCCTCGGCGCGATAGCGGTCCGAGGCCAGCACGACCGCCACCGGCTCGCCGACATAGCGCACGCGCTCGACGGCGAGCGTCCATTGCGGGATGCGCGCCTTCACCGCGACGAGAAACGGATCGGTGAGTTTTTGGACATCCTCGCCTGTGATGACTGCGTGGACGCCTTGCGCGCGCAGCGCCGCGCTCGTGTCGATCCGGGCGATGCGCGCGTGCGCGTGCGGCGAGCGCACGATATGGGCGTGCAGCGTGCGCGGGCCGATCGGCAGATCGTCGGCAAAGCGCCCGCGCCCCATGAGCAGCGCCCGGTCCTCGACCCGCCGCACCGGCTTGCCGACAAGAGGATGGTCTTCGCTGTCGCGCTCTGACATGGCCGCGCGCTAGCATCGGCATCGCCGGCGCGAAGTCAACGAGCGGGCAGGGAGGAAACCATGGCCTCGCTCATCGGCGAGCCGGTGCGGCGGGTCGAGGATCGGCGTCTCCTGACGGGCGCGGGGCGCTTCACCGACGATCTCTCGTTCCCCGGTCAGGTCCATGCCGCCTTCGTGCGCTCGCCGCATGCCCATGCCCGGATCGAGGCGATCGAAACCGCTGCCGCCAAAGCCGTGCCGGGCGTGCTCGCGGTCCTCACCGGGCGTGACTACGAAGCAGACGGGCTGCGCGGGCTCAATCATTTTCCCAACAACGCCGACCACCTCGATCCGACGAAGCCCGCTTTCACGCCCGGCAACCTGCCGCACGATCTGCCGCCGCAAGTGCCGCTCGCGACCGGCCGCGTGCGCCATGTCGGCGAGGCGGTGGCGCTCGTCGTGGCGGAAACTCAGGCTGCGGCGCAGGAGGGCGCCGAGCGCGTCGTGCCGCGCTACGGGCATCTGCCGGCCGTCGCCGACATCGACGCGGCGCTTCGCGCCGATGCGCCGGTGCTGTGGCAGGCGGCGGGCGACAATCTTTTCCTGCGTGCCGAGAATGGCGAGCGCGCGCGGGTCGAGCGCGCCTTTGAAGCGGCGCATCGCGTCGTGCGGCTCGCCTCGCGAAACCAGCGCGTCTGCCCCATGCCGCTCGAGCCGCGCGCGGCCGTGGCACTCTACGATCCGCCAACCGGCCGCTACACGCTTCATTCGCCGAGCCAGGGCGTCCATCGCCACAAGAACGGCATCGTCGGCGCGCTTGGCGTGCCGCCGGACAAGGTCCGCGTCGTGACGGGGGATGTGGGCGGCGGCTTCGGCGTGCGCTCGCCGTGCTATCCGGAATATCCGCTCCTGCTGTGGGCGGCGCGGCGCGTGGGGCGGCCGGTGAAGTGGAGTTCGAACTCGCGCGGAATCCTTCCTCGGCGATTTTCAGGCGCGCGAGCTTTACGCCGAGGCGGCGCTTGCGCTCGACGAAGATGGCCGCTTCCTCGCTCTCAGGATCGACTATCTCGGCAATCTCGGCTCGCATCCGGCATCCTTCGCCGTGCCGGCCAACCTGCTGCGCATGGCCGAAGGCGTCTATGACATCCCGGCGCTCTCCGTCAGCGTGCGCTGGGTCGTCACCAATACGCTGCCCGTCGGCGTCTATCGCGGCGCCGGGCGGCCGGAATCCTGCTATGTGCTCGAGCGCCTCATCGATCTTGCCGCGCGCGAGATGGGGATCGAGCGCGCGGATTTGCGCCGGCGCAATCTCATCGCGCATCTCCCCTACCAGTCGCCGCTCGGCCACCGCTATGACAGCGGCGCCTTCGCCGACAATTTCGCGGCGGCGCTCGGCCTTGTGGACTGGGAGCAGTTTCCCGCACGCCGCCGGGCCGCCGCTTCGCGCGGGCTGCGTGCCGGGATCGGCGTCGCCAATTATCTCGAATCGCCGACCGGCATGCCGCTCGAGCGCACCGATCTCCGTGTCCTGCCCGAGGGCAGCGTCAGCGCCGTCATCGGCACCGGCGCCTCGGGCCAGGGCCACGAGACGAGCTTCGCCCAGGTCGTGGCCGCAACGCTGCAGATCCCGCTGGATCGGGTCGCGATCCTCGCGGGCGACAGCGATGCGGCGGTGGTTGGCGGCGGCTCGCACTCCGATCGCTCGATGCGGCTGGCCGGCACCATTCTGCTGCGCGCGAGCGGCGAGATCATCGAACAGGGCCGCACGCTCGCGGCGCACGCGCTCGAGGCGGCGACCGCGGACATCGTTTACGAAGCCGGGCGCTTTTCCGTCGTCGGCACCGATCGCGCGATCGGCCTCTTCGAGCTCGCCGCTGCGGCGCCGCTCGCCGCGACGGCGCAAATCTCGACGCGGCTCCACGCCCACCCGACCGGTGCCGCCGCGGCGGAGGTCGAGATCGATCCCGAGACCGGAAGCGTCCGTCTCGTGCGTTATGTCTCGGTTGACGATGTGGGGCGCGTCGTCAATCCGATGATCGTCGAGGGCCAGGTCCATGGCGGCATCGCGCAAAGCGTGGGCCAGGCGCTCTTGGAGCGCTGCGTCTATGACGCGGCGGGGCAGCTTCTGACCGGCTCGTTCCTCGACTACGCCATGCCGCGCGCCGACGATCTGCCGTCCTTTGCGACGCTGTCGCGCCCGACCGCTGCCGAAAGCAATCCCTTGGGCATCAAGGGCGCCGGCGAATGCGGCACGACGCCCGCCACGGCGGCGATCGTCAATGCGATCTGCGACGCGCTCGGCGTGCGCCATGTCGAAATGCCGGCGACGCCCGAAACCCTGTGGCGGGCGATCTCAGGAGGCGTAGGGCGGGAAGCCTGAGTTCTTCTCCTCGGCCGCCAGCAACCGGAGCATCGCCGGCCATTCGAGCACGCCATAGGGGCGCCGCGTCCCCGGCTGATAGAGATGCGCGGTGTGGCGCAGGACGTTGTCGGAGGGCACGATGAGGTCGGCGCGTGCGGCCATCGCATCGACCTGGCTGCGGCACGACAGTTCGAGCTGATACACCGTGTTGAAGGCCTGCGGAATGCCGGCGCCGCACGTCAAAAGCCCGTGCGAGCGCAGGATCATCGCATCGTGCGGCCCCAAGTCGCGCACCAGGCGCGCGCGCTCGTCCTCGTCGATCGCCGGCCCCTCATAGTCGTGGTAACCGAGATGGCCGACGAAGCGCATCGCGGTCTGCGTCAGCGGCAGAAGCCCCTCCTTCATCGCCGATACCGCCATGCCGGCGCGCGTGTGCGTGTGGATGACGCAGGCGACATCGGGCCGCGCGCGGTGGATCGCGCCGTGAATGACATAGCCCGACTTGTTGATGCCGTAATCGGTCTCGGGCTGCCACAGGATGTCGCCGTCGAGGCCGATCTTGACGAGGCTCGATGCCGTGATCTCGCGGTAGAGCAGGCCATAGAGATTGATGAGGAGGTGGTCCGGCGTCCCCGGAATCCGCGCCGTGATGTGGTTGTAGATGAGGTCGCTCATGCCGAACCGGTCCATGAGCCGGTAGCACGCCGCGAGATCGACCCGCGCCTGCCATTCGGCGTCGCCGACCTCGGCGCGGATCGAGCGGAAATCGGTCGTATAGGCCATCGTCGCCTCGCCCCAAGCAATGCTACCTTACCGCAGAAGGCGCAGCCCATGAAGACGAGCACAGACCGCATCCTCACCACCCATGTCGGCAGCCTGCCGCGGCCCAAGGCGCTGTTCGAGGAGATCGTGGCGAAGGAGGAGGGGCGCCCCTTGGACGAGGCCGCGTTCGAGCGCGATTGCGCCCGCGCTGTTGCGGACGTGTTGCAGAGCCAGGTCGAATCCGGCATCGACATCGTGAGCGACGGCGAGATGAGCAAGCTCGCCTACACGCTCTATGTCCGCCATCGCCTTTCCGGCATCGCGCCCGACGAGCGCGCGGCGCAAAAAGGCCGCGACATCATGGTCGGGCGCGACCGGCTCGAGCATCCCGACTTCAGCGACCGCAACGCGAATTTCACCGTGACGCCGTTTCCCGGCTGCGTCGGCCCCGTCGCCTATGCCGATCCGAAGCCGCTCGAGCGCGACCTCGCGCATTTGCGCGCAGCGGTCGCGCAGTCGCACCCGGCCGAGGCCTTCATGACCGCGCCTTCGCCCGGCATCCTCACGCGCTTCGTCATCGATCTCCACTACAAGGACGAGGACGCCTATGTCGCGGCGCTCGCCGAGGCGATGAAGCCCGAATACCGCGCCATCGTCGCGGCCGGTTTTCTGCTGCAGATCGATTGCCCCGACCTCGGCTCGGCGCGCAACAACCAGTATCGCGACAAGACCGATGACGAGTTCCGCCGCATCGCCGAGCGCAACGTGGCCCTCCTCAACGAAGCGACCGAGGGCCTGCCCGCCGACCGCATGCGGCTCCACATCTGCTGGGGGAATTACGAGGGGCCGCACACGCACGACATCCCGCTCGCCAAGATCGCCGACATCTGCCTCAAGGGCCGGCCGCAGGCGTTCAGCTTCGAAGGCGCCAATCCGCGGCACGAGCACGAGTGGGAGGATTGGCTGAGCCTGCGCATCCCGGACGACAAGATCCTCATCCCGGGCGTCATCGATTCGACCACCAATTTCGTCGAGCATCCGAGCCTCGTGGCGCAGCGCATCGGCCGCTATGCCGGCATCGTCGGGCGCGAGCGCGTCATCGCCGGCGCCGATTGCGGCTTCGCCACCGTCGCCTCCGGCACGCCGATGGTGGCGCCGAGCGTCGTCTGGGCAAAGTTCCGGGCGCTCGCCGAAGGGGCGGCGATCGCCTCGAAACGGTTCTGGGGATAGGAGATCGCAGCCCTCTCCACCCGCAAGCGGGCGGAGAGGGCTGCAATAGCGACGCCGGTTCCTACTCGGCCGAGAGCGCCTGCGGGGCGAGCGCTACGCCCCGAAACACGTCGCCGATGGGCGATTGCTGCAACGTCACGAACTTGCCGACGCTGCCGTCGTGGGAATGCGGCGTGTCGTCTTCCGCCGGAATTTCCGTGGAATCGAGAATGTCGGTGATCATGACGAGCCGCGTCGGATCGGGCTCGCCGCCGGAAATCTCGCTCGTCTGCGCCGTGATGGCGTAGATCGTCACCGTGCCGTCGCCGTTGATCTGGCCCGCCATGTTGCGCAGCCCGGTCGTCGTGGTCGGCGCCGGATAGCCCGCGATCGTCTCTGGCACGTTGAGGCCCAGCCCGTTCTGCAACACGTATTCGAGCTGCCACACCTTGTTTATCAGAACCCATTTCTGCAGCCCCGCCAGCGGGTCGCTGACGAAATTCACTTCGGGCTGGCCGTTCGAATCGAGCACGGGATTGCCGCTCGAATCGAGCACCGGAACGGTCGCGTTGCCCTCGTCGGCGACATAGAGCGTCGTCGGGTTGGCGAAGAAGAAGCCGAACGGAACGAGCGGCGAGGATGCGCCGGTCTGCGGATTGGTCGCCTGCGTACCGATCATCTGCGTGATGGTGTTGGTGGTCGACGATGTCGGCAGGCCCGCGCCGCTGCCATTCGTCACCTTGAAAATGCCGTCGTCACCGTTGCCGCCGCTGCCCTTCGACAGGAAGAGCGTGGGATTGCTGTTGGCGTCGTTGGCGATTTCGATACCGCGCCAGTTGTTGTCCTTGACGTGCTGCTTCGCCGACTCGTCGGTCCGGTCCGCGGCGGCATAGGTCGCAAGCTGCGTCGAATTCGCCGTCGTCGAGCTCGTGGGCTGCATCGGCAGGCCATAGCGCACGCCGATGGTGAGCCCGGGCCCGGTGACCGGCGTCGTCTTGTTCTCGGTCGAGTCGGAATTGCCCGCCATGTAGAAGGCGCTGCCGTCCGCCGTGATCGCGCCGCGCGGATTGTCGCCGCTGTTGGCGAAATTCTCGGCGAAAACGCTGAACGTGCCGTCATATTTGACGAGGGCGATGGCGCGATCGTAGACCGGTCCGCTCGCGCCGGTGATCTGCGCGTTGGGATCGGTCGTCTCGGAATTCGACACGCCTTCGGAGCCCGCCGGGCCGACATAACCCATATAGGTCAGGTACTGGCCATCGACCGAGCGATGCAGCGCGCCCTCCGACTTCGAGCTGAAGCTGGTCGTGATCTCGGGCGGCGGCGACAACGAAAATTCCGTCAGCGGCAGGGTGCGCACGAGCGGGGTGCGCGCGATCGGATAATAGGTGTCGAGGAAGATCTCGCCCTGGACGCCGCTCACCGCGGGATCGTTGAAGATCTCGGGATAGGATTCGCTGGGGCGCGTCGGATCGGCGGCATAGTGGATGCGGCTTACCACCAGCGTCCCCGGAACGAAGCCGGTCGACGGCGCAGGAGTGTGCGTGGATTCGGCAAGGGCCGTCGAGCCCAGCAAAAGCACAGCGCTGGCCGCCGAGGCGGCGAATGACGTTCGAGCCATCTCTTCCCCTCAAAGGTATCGCAGCACGGCGCGTCAATCGCGCCGCACGCACTCAACCCCTACCAGCGCTCTGTGACGGCTCGATTGCCGGCGCGTGACGGAAGCGTGGCAGTGCCGGCCGGCTTAAGCGCGCCGGCGGTCGAGGTCGGGGAGAAAGGCGGTCAAAAGGCCGATGAGCGGCAGGAAGCCGCAGACCTTATAGACGAAGGCAATGCTGGTGTGGTCGGCGAGCACGCCCAGCACCGCCGCGGCGATGCCGGCCATGCCGAAGGCGAAGCCGAAGAACAATCCCCCAACCGTGCCGACGCGGCCGGGGATCAGCTCCTGCGCATAGACCAGGATCGCCGAGAAGGCCGACGCCATGATGAGGCCGATCAGCACCGAGAGCACCCCGGTCCAGAACAAATCGACATAAGGCAGCAGCAGCGTGAACGGAAGCACGCCGAAGATCGAGCCCCACATCACGTATTTGCGGCCGATGCGGTCGCCGATCGGTCCGCCGGCAAGCGTGCCGACCGCGACCGAGGCGAGGAACGCGAAGAGATAGAGCTGCGCCGTCGCCACCGGCAGCTGGAACCGGTCCATGAGATAGAAGATGTAGAAATTCGTGATGCCCGCCGTGTAGAAGAATTTCGAGAACATCAGCGCGAGCAGCACGACGAGCGACAGCGCGATCGTGCGCTTGGACAGGCCCGCAGCGCCGCCCATCGCGCGCAGCCGCGTGCGCACGGTCAAATGCCGCCGCTTGTACCAGGTGCCGACCCGCGTCAGCACCACCATGGCGAGGAGCGCCGCCAAGGTGAACCAGGCGATGCTGCCCTGGCCGCGCGGAATGACGATGAACGCCGCCAAAAGCGGCCCGAGCGAGGAGCCGACATTGCCGCCGACCTGGAACACGGATTGCGCGAGCCCGTGCTGTCCGCCGCCGGCGATGCGCGCGATGCGCGACGATTCGGGATGGAAGATCGACGAGCCGAGCCCGACGAGCCCGGCCGCCACGAGCAGCATCGGGAAGCTCGCCGCATAGGACAGGAAGCCCAATCCGGCGAGCGTGAAGCCCATGCCGGCGGCGACCGAATAGGGCCGCGGCCGGTGATCGGTGTAGAGCCCGACGAGCGGCTGGAACACCGAGGCGGTGCATTGATATGTCAGCGTGATGAGCCCGATCTCGGCGTAGTCGAGCGAGAACGAGGCCTTGAACAGCGGATAGATCGCCGGCACGAGCGAGGCGATCATGTCGTTCAGCAGGTGGCAGAAGCCCAATGCGAGCAGGATCGAGAAGACCGCGCCTTCGCCGCCGGCCGCCGCCATCGGCGCCACGGCGGCGCGGGCGCCACCGGCCGTCTCGGCTGTGCCTGCCGCAACCTTCATTCCGCGCTCCTCCTGGCCGCCATTTTACGGCACAGGCGCTGCCGGACACCCCGGCGCAATGCAGGAATGCGCTTGGGGCGGATCAGTCGAGCGCCAGCGGCTTGCCCGCCAGATCCTCGGCGCGCTCGACCGCGATCAGCACGGCATAGCCCTTTTTCTCGGGATCGCGGTCCTTCTCCGGCTGCACGAGACGGCGCCACACCTCGTCATAGACCGGGCCCGACTTGTACACCTTGGCGACGCCGTAGAACCGCGCGACCCCGCCGTTCGGCAGCACGCCCTCGGTGCGGAGCGCGGGCTTCCTGAAGAACACGGTGACCTTGGTCCCGTCGGTAAGACCCGCATTGGTCGAGCCGCGGCCGCGCTCCCACAGGCCGATATGCTCGTCGTCATAGACCATGGTGCTGCCGCGCAGCGTGATCTGCGCGAACCCGTTGGGCAGCGCCGTGCCGACGAGACAGACATTTTCGGGAAATGCGGAATTGATGTGCGAGTGAAGCTTCGTCGGAATTTTGGCCATGCGACCCTCTCGATGCGAGCGGCGAGACTAGCGCGGCCTGCGCTCGGGCGGAACCCGCCCGCTACGGCAGGAAGCGCTCGGTATAGAGCTTCGCCATGTCGGGCTTTTCCGGCAGCATCTTCAGATCGACGAAGGACTGGGCGAGTGAAGCGAGCGCGGCCTGGTCGAAGCGCCCGTCCTGCGAGAAGGCCGACATCAGCAGATCGTACTCGCGCTCCTCGACCGGCTTCGAGAAGCCGGTAATCTTGCGCGCGATCTCGACCGTCGCGTCCTTGTGCTCGCGCATGTAGACGACCGTCGCGAACCACGCCTTGAGGAAGCGCCGCACCGCGTCGGGATTCTGCGCGATGAGCGGATTGGCGGCATAGATCACGAACACTTCGAGATCGTGGATATAGTCCTGCGCGGTGAAGAGCAGGTGCCCGGCATGCTCGGTCTCGAGCTGATATCCGATCGCGGGCGCATCGACGAAAGCCGCAACGGCGTGCGTCTTCAAGGCCGCGATCTCGGTCGAAAGCTCGCCGCCGATCGCGACCGGCTCGGCGCCGTTCTCGCTCCACCCCTGGCTGCGGTTGAGCTGATCCACGAGCCATTTCGTCAAGGACCCCGCGGTCGAGACGCCGACCTTCTTGCCGCGCAGATCCGTCATCGTCTGGAGCGAGGGATCGTCGCCGGCGATGAAGCCCATGAACGATGGCGAGGAGGTGATCGCGGCCACGCCCAACGCGGGCGAGCCCTTGGCGACGAACGCCAGGTCGGTGCCGCCGCCGATCGCGATGTCGATGCTGCCGGCGATGAGCGCCTGCTGCTGCTTGGCGCCGCCGCCGAAATCGAACTCGTCGATGTCGAGCCCTTCCCCTTTGAAGAAGCCCTGCGTCACGCCGACATTGAGCGGCACGAAGCCGAAATTCTGCGCCACCACCTTGCCGACGCGCAGCTTCTCGGCGCTCGCGGGCGCCGCCGTGAGCGCGCACGCCGCGGCCACGAGCAGCAGCCCTGCCGCGATGCGCCCGGCACGATTTTTCGCTTCCCTCATCGAAGACCCTCCCCGCGCCCAAATCTATCAGGACCGCCGCCAATTCACAGGCCCTGGCACTTCGGATAGTCTTGGGCCGGACGGGCAGCGGAAAAAAGGGGGCGCCATGCAAATCGTCGATTCCCAAATTCATCTGTGGTCGAGCGGCAAGCCCAACGGCGCGCACCGGCAGATACCCTCGTTTTCCGCCGAGGATGCCTTGAAGGAGATGGATGCGGCGGGCGTCGATGCGGCCGTCATCCACCCGCCGGGCTGGGACCCCAATTCCGGCGCCGTCGCGGTCGATGCGGCGCGGCGCTTTCCCGGGCGCTTTGCCGTGCTAGGCCGCTTTCCGCTCGACAAGCCGGAAAGCCGCGCCCTCATCGACGGCTGGAAGAAGCAGCCCGGCATGCTCGGCCTGCGCTTCACCTTCCTCGAGCCGCACATGAAGGACTGGGTGGTGGACGGCACGATGGACTGGCTCTGGCCCGCCGCCGAGCGCGCCGGATTGCCGGTCGCGCTCATGGCCGGCCCGCATTTGGCAGCTGTCGGCAAGGTCGCCGAGCGCCATCCCGGCCTGAAGCTCGTCATCGACCACCTTGCCGCGATCGGGGGCAGCAAGGACGCGGCCGCTTACGCCAACCTGCCGCAGCTCGTGGCACTCGCCAAGTTGCCGAATGTTGCGGTCAAGGCGTCGGGCGCGGCCGGCACGTCGAGCGAGCCCTATCCCTATCGCAACGTGCACGGCAATTTGCGCCAGATCTTCGACGCGTTCGGGCCGAAGCGCTTCTTCTGGGGCACCGACCTGACGCGCATGCCGTGTTCCTACCGGCAATGCGTGACGATGTTCACGGAAGAGCTGCCGTTCCTCACCGCGGCCGACAAGGACCTCGTCATGGGTCAGGCGCTGTGCGATTGGATCGGCTGGAAGCGCGGGTGATGCCGCTCTTCCGCAATCGCTGGTGGATCGTCGGGGCCTGTCTCCTGGGCCTCATGTGCAGCGGCGGGGTCATCAACATCTTCAGCTTCGGCGTGTTCCTGCGGCCGGTGACCGAGGATCTGCATATCGGCCGCGGCACGCTCGCCTCGGCGATGCTGGTGACGAACTGGATCACCGCCGCGTCGGGCCCGTTCCTCGGCATGGCGATCGACCGGTGGGGCGCGCGCCGCGTGTTCCTGGTCGGCATTCCCTTCTTCGCGCTCACGACTGCGGCGCAATCCATGATGACCGCGTCGCTTCTCGTCATCTATCTGCTGTTCACGTTGCGCGGCCTCGGCGGCATCGGCCAGTCGCCGATTTCCTACGCCTATGTCGTGGCGAAGTGGTTCGACCGCAGGCGCGGGCTCGCGCTTGGCGTAGCACTTGCCGGCGTCGGGCTCGGCACCTCGGTGGTGCCGCCGATCGTGGCATATCTCATCGGCGCGCATGGCTGGCGCGAGGCTTATATCGGGCTGGCATTCCTCATCCTCGTGCTGGCGGGGGTGCCGGTGGCGCTCGCCGTGCGCGATCCCGCGCCCGACGAGCATGTGCGCGAGCCCGACCTCATCGCCGGACCCTTGCCCGGCCTCACCGTGAAGGAGGCGCTTTGCGGCTGGCGCTTCTGGGGTCTCACCATCGCGTTTCTGTTGGGCGTCGTCGCCTTGAACGGCACGCTGACGCAGATCGTCGCCATGCTGCAGGATCGCGGCGTGCCGCTCCAGGCGGCGACGACCGTGCTCGCGGTGGCAGGGCTCGCCGCGACCGCGGGGCGGCTCATTTCGGGCTGGTGCGTCGATCGCTTCCACGCGCCCTATGTCGGCACCTGCTTTTTCATCCTGCCGATGATCGGCACCGCGCTCTTCGGCAGCGGCGCGGGCGGCTGGGTCCCGTTCGCGGGCGCGATCCTGTGCGGCGCCGCCTTGGGCGCCGAGATCGACCTCATGGGATTCATGGTGAGCCGCTATTTCGGCCTCAAATCCTACGGCAAGATTTTCGGCACGGTGTTCGGCATCTTCGGCGGCGCGACCGGCGTCGGCCCCTTTCTCAGCGGCCTGTCGTTCGATCTCTATCATTCGTACCTGCCGGCCTTCGCGTTCTACGAGGTGGCGCTGGTCGCGATCTGCCTCATCTTCCTGCCGCTCGGCCCCTATCGCTTTCCGGCGCGCGACCGCGCCGCGGCACCGCGCGCGGCCGAAGGGCAAGTGCCGGCCTGACGAAACCAAGGAGCTCAAGTCATGGGTCTTTACGGAGTGGGACAGCCGGTGCCGCGCGAGGAGGACCCGAAGCTCCTGCGCGGGCAGGGCCGCTATGTCGACGACGTGCGCATGGCGCGCGAGGCGACGGCCTTCGTGCTGCGCTCGCCGCACGCGCACGCGGCCATCAAATCGGTCGATGTGCGGCGCGCGCAGCAGATGCCGGGCGTGCTCGCGGTGCTGACGGGCGACGATCTGCGCGCCCGCGGCCTCGGCACGCTGCGTCCGCACGTGCCGCGGAAGCGCAGCACCGGTGCCCCGGCCTATGTCGCGCCGCAGCCGCTGCTGGCGCAGGGGCGCGTGCGCTGCGCCGGCGAGGCGGTGGCCTTCGTCGTCGCCGAGACGCTCGATACCGCACGGGACGCGGCCGAGGCGATCGCGGTTACGTACGAGCCGCTGCCGGTCCTGACCGGCGCCGAGGCGGCGATCGCGGCCGGTGCGCCGGCGATCTGGGCCGACAATCCCGGCAACGAGGCGTTCTTTCACGAATTGGGCGACAAGGCCGCGGTCGATGCGGCACTGCAGCGCGCCGCCCATGTCGTGCGCCACACCATCGTCATCAACCGCGTCACCGCCAACTCGATGGAGCCGCGCGGTTGCATAGGCGCCTGGGACGAGGCCGACGAGCGCTACACCATCCGCTGCACCATCCAGTCGGGCCACGGCACGCGCGCGGCGCTGGCCGGCATCTTCAAGGCGCCGCACCACAAGTTCCGCGTGCTGTGCGACAACATGGGCGGCGGCTTCGGCATGAAGGGCGGCTGCTATCCGGAATACGCGCTGTCGCTGTGGGCGTCCGAGATCGTCGGCCGCCCGGTGCGCTGGATCGCCGAGCGCGCCGAGGGCCTGCTGTCCGACGAGCAGAGCCGCGGCAGCGTCGTCGAGACCGAATTGGCGCTCGACAAGGACATGAAGTTCCTCGCCGTGCGCGCGCGCTGGAAGGCGGCGATCGGCGCCTATTACAGCTCCGACCGCTGCACCATTCCGCTGACCGTGGCGCTCGGCTGCCTCGTCAACACCTACACCATCCCCGCCATCCACGCGCAGGTCTATGCGATCTTCACCAACACCATGATGACCGCACCCTATCGCGGCGGCGGCCGGCCCGAGCCGCTGTTCGTGATCGAGACCATCGTCGACAAGGCGGCGCGCGATCTCGGCATCGATCCGGCCGAGCTGCGCCGGCGCAACACCATCCCGGCGCGCGCCATGCCCTACACCACGCCGGCGCGCCAGACCTACGATTCCGGCGATTTCGCCAAGAACCTCGAGGACTGCCTCGCGCTGGCCGATTACCGCTCGTTTGCCGAGCGGCGCGCCGCGGCGAAAAAGCGCGGCAAGATTTTGGGCGTCGGCGTCGCCACCGCGGTCGCGGCCACCGGCGGGCGCGATTTCGAGCATGCCGAGATCCGCTTCGATCCCTCGGGCGCCGTCACCCTCATCACCGGCAGCATGGATCACGGCCAGGGCCACGGCACGACGTTCAAGCAGATTCTCTCGGAAAAGCTCGGGCTCGACTCCGACCGCATCCGCTACCGCTATGGCGACACCGATCTCGTCACGGACGGCATCGGCACGTTCGGCTCGCGCTCGGCGATGCTGGCGGGCTCGGCCATCGTCACCGCCGCCGACCGGCTCATCGAGCGCGGCCGCAAGATCGCCGCGCACATCATGGAGGCGGCGGCGAGCGACGTGGTGTTCGAGCACGGCGCCTTCGCGATCGCCGGCACCGACCGCAAGGTCGAGCTCGCCGCGGTCGCGCGCCGCGCGTTCGATTCGTCCGACCTGCCGCGCGAGATGGAGCCGGGCTTTTCCGAGCGCTCGGATTACGGGCCGCCCAACAGCGCGACATTCCCCTCGGGCGCGCACATCGCCGAGATCGAGATCGACCCCGACACCGGCAAGGCGACGCTCGTGCGCTATTCCGCGGTGGACGATGTCGGCCGCATGCTGAACCCGGTCCTGTGCGCGGGCCAGATCCAGGGCGGCATCGCGCAAGGGATCGGCCAGGCGCTCGTCGAGGAGGTGGTGTACGAGCCGCACTCGGGCCAGCTCCTCACCGGCTCGTTCCAGGATTACTGCATGCCGCGCGCCGACGATTTCTGCGATTTCGATCTGGGCCACAACGTCTCGCTTACGCCGCGCAATCCGTTGGGCGTCAAAGGGGTGGGCGAGGCCGGCACGATCGGCGCGCTGCCCGCCGTGATGAACGCCGTCAACGACGCGTTGCACCGGGCGGGGGCATCCATGATCGAAATGCCGGCGACCCCGGAAAAACTCTGGCGCGCGCTCGGCAAGGCGCGGAGCTAGAGGGCGCGTCGCAGTGCCGCATCCTCAGGTGCAAAGTCACGGTGCCGTAACGCCATTGCCGAATTGCCGTAACGCCGTTGCCGCCTAACCGTCATGCCCTGCGCGTAGCTTCGCCAGCGGCGCGCTAGAGCAAATGACGGGGATCGGCAATGAAGCTGAAGGGTCTATTGTTGTCCGGCGCGGCCTTGGCGCTCGCGCTCGCCGCGGGCGAAACCCACGCCCAAGCGCCGCAGATGAACACGCAGATCGAGCTGCTGCAGCAGCAGATCCAGCAACTCCAGCAGCAGCTCCAATCGCTGCAGACCCAGATCAACGCACAAGCCGCGCAGCAGCGCGCGGCCCCCGCGCCCGCACCGGCCGCCGCCGCGGCCGCACCGGCGCCGCACGCGACGCAGTCGGCCGGCAATCGCTTCGGCATCGAGAGCGCGGACGGGCAATACTCGATCGCGCTGACCGGCCGTCTCCATCTCGATACCGGCAGCTACGTCAACTACCATCAGGATTCGCGCTTCACCGCACCCGCCAATCTCAATTCTGGCGTCAATGCGCGGCGCGCGCGATTGGGCGTCGTCGGCAAGTTCGCGGGCGACTGGAACTATACGTTCATCTACGATCTCGGCGGCTCGTCCGATGGCTTCGGCGTACCGGGCGGGCCCACCTCGGGCATCGAGAACGCCTACATCACGTATAACGGCCTCAACAAGGGTCCCTTTCCCCTGGCGTTCGACCTCGGCTATCAGGACACGCCCTTCACGCTCGACGAGGCGACGAGCTCCAACGACATCATGTTCATGGAGCGCTCGTCGGCGCAGGTGATCGCGACCGCGTTCGGGTCGGGCGACAACCGATCGGCCTTCGGCATCCGCTCCAACGACAGCCGCTATTGGGCCGGCATCGATGTCACCGGGCCGACATCGGGTGCCGTGCACAACGCCGGCGAGCCCCTGGCCGCGTTCGGCCGCTTCACCTATCAGGCGTTCTCGGGCCCCAACTACTCGCTCCATATCGGTGCCGATCTCGAGGGCATGTTCAAGCCGCAGCTCGCCGCGGCGGGCGCGTCGCGTGTCTTCACGTTGTCCGACCGCCCCGAACTGCGCATCGATCCGACGACCTTGCTCACCGCCACGTTCGGAACCGCCGGAGGCGCGGGACCCGTGACGGGCGGCTCCGTCTTCGGCGTCGAAACGGCGGGCGGCTACAACAATCTGTTCTTCCAGGGCGAGGGCTATAACTACCGCGTCGATCGCCAGGGACTGCCGAGCAACTCGTTCTGGGGCGGCTATCTCGAGGGCAGCGTCACCTTGACTGGCGAGCATCGCAACTACATCCCGGCGAGCGGCGCCTATGCGGGCATCGTCCCGGCCAATCCGTTCTCGATCTCGGCCGGCAAGTGGGGCGCGTTCGAGCTTGCCGCGCGCATGAGCTACGTCAATCTCAACGACAATTTCATCGCGACCGCGCCGTCGGGCGGATCGCTCACGACGAACGGCGTCGAGGGCGGACGGCAGACGATCTACGCGCTCGGCCTCAACTGGTATCTCAATCCGAACATGCGCTTCCTGTTCGACTACCTGCATGGCACCGTGAAAAAGACCGGCGGCGTCGCGACGCCGGCCGCGTGCACGGCTCCGTCCGTTTGCGGCAAGGAGACCGGCGCCGATTTCGACGCGGTCGCGATGCGCGCGCAGGTGGCGTTCTAGCGGCGCGGCGCCCCCCCTCGCCGCTCGCCGGGCAGGGTGATATGCTCGGCGAAAAGACGAACGAGGGGAGGGAGCAATGGCCGCAGCCGCTGCCGACCGTCACATCGCGGCGCGCATCGAGCGCCTGCCGCTGTCGTCGTGGCATTTCTGGATCGGCATCGTCATCTGTACCGGGTTCTTCTTCGATGCCTTCGACATTCTGAACTTGTCCTTTGCCATGCCGGTCCTGGCCGGGCGCTGGCACCTGGCGCCGGCCGCGATCGGCACCGCCATTTCGATCGGCTTCGTCGGCCAGATTTTCGGCGCGCTCCTGTTCGGCTGGACGGCCGAGCGCTGGGGCCGCGTTCCGTCGATCATGGCCACGATCGTGCTGTTCTCGGTGATGAGCCTCGCCTGCGCCTTCGCGTGGAGCCTCGGATCGATGATGGTGCTGCGCTTCGTCCAGGGCTTTGGCCTCGGCGGCGCCATTCCCGTGCTCGCGACCTATATGAACGAGTTCGCGAATTCGCGCCGGCGCGGCCGCTTCGTCCTCAGCTACCAGTGCGCGTTTTCGATCGGGCTGCCGGTGACGGCATGGATCGGCGCCTGGGTCGTGCCGCATTTCGGCTGGCAATGGATGTTCGTGATCGGCGCCGTGCCCGGGCTCCTGGTGCTGCCGCTCGCGTGGCTCCTGCCGGAAAGCCCGCGCTGGCTCGCCAACCGCGGCCGCATCGAGGATGCCGACCGCGAGCTCATGCGGGTCGAGCGCTTCATCTCGAACAACGGCGCGCGGCCGTTGCCGCCGGTGCCGGCCGACCTGCCGCGCGTGCCGCGCGCCGATACGCGCGTCGGCGATCTGTTCCGCGGCATGTATCTGAAACGTACGCTCACCGTGTGGACGATCTGGTTCTGCACCTACGTCATCACCTACGGCTTCCTCACCTGGCTGCCGACGATTTGGCGCACCGTCTATCACATGACGGTCGCCGAAGCGCTGCATTTCCAGGCGATTTACGCCATCATCCAGTTCCCGGGCTTCCTCTTGACCATCGCGCTCATCGACACGATCGGGCGCCGCCGCATGTTCATGCTGGGCCTGGGCATCGGCACCGTGCTGCTTCTGTCGCTCGCGCTGATTGCGAACCCGGCGGCGATGACCGTGCTGATCGCGCTCGTCTTCACGCAGGTGTCCGTCGGCTGGCTCGCGCTCTCGCTCAGCACCTATACGGCTGAGCTCTATCCGACCGAGTTGCGCGCCGTGGGCAGCGGCTTCGGCAATGCCTGGCTGCGGTTGGGGGGCACCGCGGGACCGGCCATCATCGGCGCCATGCTGCCAGCGTTCGGATTGCACGCGATATTCGCCGTGTTCGGCTGCCTCACGCTGCTCGGCCTGATCGTGACCTATTTGTTCGCGGTCGAGACCAGGGGGCAAGTGCTCGAGACGCTCTCGCCGTCCTTGCTGCCGAAGCGGCCCGTGGCGGCGCTCGTCCTCGATGCCGACTGATTGGGAGGGAAAGGTGAGAAAACTCTTGCGCCTCGCGTCTGCCGCTGCACTCGCAGTGGCGCTTGCCGGGCCCGCGCGCGCGGCGGACACGTTCGACATTCACGTCATCGCCACGATGACCGGCATCAGCGCCTTCGTCGGCAAATACATGAAGTTGAATTTCGATGCGTTCGAGGACTGGGTGAATTCGCAGGGCGGCATCAAGGGCCGTCCGGTCCATTTCATCTACGACGACGACCAGAGCCAGCCGCAGCTCGCGGTGCAGCTCGCGACCGACGTGCTCGCCGCGCACCCGACCGCGCTCATGGTGACCGGCCCGGTTGCCAATTGCGCCGCGGTCGCGCCCCTTCTCTCGGACGGGCCGGTGATGTGGTGCAACTCGCCGGCGCTCCATCCGAAGCCGGGCAGCTTCGCCTTCGCCTCGGGCCCCGACACGCTCGACGGCATCAACGCCGTGCTGCGCTACTACCGCATGCACGGCTGGACCAAGATCGGCATCCTCAATCCGACCGACGTCACCGGCCAGGACGCCGACCGCGCCATCGCGGTCGACCTGAAAGAGCCCGAAAACGCGTCCATCAAGATCGTCGCGTACGAGCATTTCAATCCGACCGACCTCACCGTCTCGGCGCAAGTGGAGCGCATCAAGACCGCCGGCGCCGAGGCGCTCATCGCCTGGACCACCGGCTCGCCCTGCGCCACCGTGTTCAAGGGCATGATCCAGACCGGGCTCGACGTCCCGGTGGCGCCCACCGCCGGCAACGAGGTGTTCCAGCAGATGGAGCAGTATCAGGGCTTCCTGCCGAAGCAGCTCGTCATGGCCTCGGCGCTGTTCCCGCCGCATGACGGGCTGGTCACGCTCGACCCGCGCGTCGAGAAGATCCAGCACGAGATGTACGCGATCCTGGCGAAGCACGGCATGAAGGCCGACAACAACACGGCCGACACGTGGGACGCCGCGCTCATCACCGTCACCGGCCTGCGCGAGCTCGGGCCGGGCGCCACGCCTGAGCAGCTGCGCAAATGGATCCTCGGTTTGAAGGACTTCGCCGGCGTCAACGGGATTTACGATTTCACCCAGTTTCCGGATCGCGGCCTCTCGCACGACACCTCGGTGCTCATAACCTACGATCCGAAGGGCCCCGACGGCCCGCGCTGGAAATGGGTGAGCAAGATCGGCGGCGAGCCGCTCAAGGAATGATCGCCAAACACAACGGGAGCAGGAAATGAGAATCGTCGTCTACGGTCCGGAAAAGCGAACCGGCGCATTGCAGGGCGACAAGGTCATCGACTTGTCGCGCGCCTGCACCAAATATCTGCGCGAAAAGAGGGGCGAGCGCCACGCCTTCACGCTCGGCCAGGCGCTCGTGCCGCCGGACCTGTTGCGCCTCATCGAGAGCGGCAAGCGGGCGCTCGATGATGCCGAGGCGTCGCTCGAACATCTCGCCAACGCGGCCGACGACAAGGACCATCGCGGCGAAAGCGTCGTGTGCGATGCCGCCAAGGTGCGCATCCATCCGCCGCGGCCCAACGGCACGCGCGTCGCCTGCGCCGGCTCGAACTTCACGACCCATCGCGAGCGCATGACGCGCCGCTCGGGCCGCGCCGTCGCCGCGCCCTTCATCTGGGGTTTCTGGACCGTGACCGACCCGATCGGCCCGGACGAGAGCGTGATCTATCCTGCGCGCTGCGACCGGCTCGACTACGAGGGCGAGGCCGCGATCATCCTCGGCCGCGGCGGCAAGGATCTGCGGCCCGACGACCTCAAGAACTCGGTCTGGGGCATCACGCTCTATTGCGACTGGAGCATCCGCAGCCCGCGCGAGCCGTTGGGCCCGATGAATTTCGCCATCCCCAAGAACTGGGACACGTCGTGGTCGTTGGGCCCGGCCATTGCCGTGCGCGAATTCGACTGCACCAACATCGACATCGAGACCTACGTCAACGGCGAGCGCCGCCAGAAGCACAATACCGGCGAGATGACCTTCTCGTTCGCGCAGTATCTCGAATATCTGTCGCGCGACATGACCCTGAAGCCCGGCGACATCATCGCGAGCGGCACCGGCGAAGGCACCGCCGCCGACGCAAGCCCGGTCGGACCCGACGGCGCGCAGCCGCCCGACCTGTTCCTCAAGGTCGGCGACGTTGTCGAAGTGAAATCGCCGCAACTCGGGTCGCTCCGCAACAAGGTCGTGGCAAAGGGCGCGCGTTAGAACCCGTGACGCGTGCGTAAGGGGCGGCCAACGCTATATTTCGATTGATCTTTTGGCCGAACCACTATACGTAGTGGATCATGGCGAGCATCGAAACCCGCCGCGATCCTGCCCGCTCGGCCGCCTCGGCGGACCGCTATCTGGCGCTGTTCAGCGCCGTCGCCGGCGCGGCCGGGGCGCTCGTCTGGCTCGCGCTCACGCTCCTCGGCTAGGGTCCGCGCACGCCGCAGCTGCGATAGGGGCCGCTATCGAGGTGCAGGTGGTTGGCGTGATCGCGGTCCGAATCGGGCGTGAGGACGAGGCTGAAGCGCGCGCACGCGGCCAGCGCCACTGCGTGCAGGAAGCGGCCCTTCGCCCCCTTCGCGCGCCAGTCGCGCTCGACCGAGATCACGGTGCCGTCCACGAGGATGAATGAGGCGATGTCGATCGCCTTGCCCTCGGCGTGCAGGCTCTCGTGCCCGCCGCGCGTGGTGCGGCAGGCATAGGTCCCGAAATTCCGCATCTCGGCGACGGTCTCGCCGAAATATTGCCTGGCCAGCGGGGTCACGTCTTCGCGCGCGAACCGGTCGAGCATCACCGCGAACCGGCACGCGACGATGCCCGGCTGGTCCCAGGCGATCGCGGCGGCGCTGACCCGCACTGGATTGTTGACCTCGCAGGAACCGGCCGCCGCCGGAACCGGCGCCACCTGATAGGCCACGCCGAGCCGGTCGAGCGCCACAAGACAGCGCTGCCCGGCATCGGCATCGGGTAGCGGCGTCCCGCGCGGCGCGCAGGATGCCAGGATCGCGGCGAGAACAACGAGCGTGCGCTTCACGACGCGCCAAGGAATCACGCGCGCGCGCCATGCGCAATTGAAATTCCATGACGCCGGGGAACGGAATTGCGCGGCTTCTCCGCATCGGCAAGGATGCTGCGATGCTGCGGAGTATGCCGTGACCGCCGATCTCGACCGCGCCTATGCCCGCGCGCGCGTACTGGTGGCGGGCGGGCTCGGGTTCGTCGGCTCGGCGCTGGCCGAGCGGCTCGTCGGGCTCGGCGCCGAGGTGGCGATCGTCGACTCAGGCTTGGCCGAGGGCGGCGCCAACCCGGCCAACGTCGCGCCGTTCCGCGACCGCGTGCGCATCGAGATCGCCGACCTGCGCGAGGAAGCCCGCGTCGCGCCGCTCGTCGCGGGCTGCCGCTATGTCTTCAATCTCGCCGGGCGCACGAGCCACCTGGGCTCAGTCGCCGACCCGGCGGGCGACCTCGGCGCCAATTGCGCGGCGGCGCTGACGCTGCTGGAGCTATGCCGCGCGCATGCGCCCGGGGCATCCATCGTCTATGCCGGCACGCGCCAGGTCTATGGCGCGCCCGATCGCCTGCCGGTGGACGAATCGCATCCGCTGCGCCCGCCCGATCCCAACGCCGTCGCGAAGATGGCGGGCGAGGCCTATCACCTGCTCTATCACCGCATCCACGGGATGCGCGCGCTGTCGCTCCGCCTCACCAACACCTACGGGCCGCGCATGCGCATCAAGGACGCGCGCCAGACGTTCCTCGGCATATGGGTCAGGCGTCTGCTCGAGGGCGAGCCGATCGAAGTCTGGGGCGGGGCGCAGCGCCGCGATCTCGCCTATGTCGACGACGTAGCCGAGGCATTCTTGCTCGCGGCATCGAGCGCTGAGACGCCGGGCCGCGCCTTCAATGTCGGCGGCGCGCCGGCGGTCAGCCTCATCGAGCTGGCGCGGATGCTGGTCGAGGCCAATGGCGGCGGCCGTATTGCGGTGAAGGAGTTTCCGCCCGAGCGCCGCGCCATCGACATCGGCGACTACGAATCGGACGACCGCCTTTTCCGCGGCCTCACCGGCTGGGCGCCGCGCGTGAGCCTCGCCGAAGGGCTCGCCCGCACCCTCGATTTCTACCGCGCGCGGCTCAAAGAGTATCTCTGATGCCCCAGTCCATCCCGCAGACCGACCCGCGCGCGAACTATCTCGCGCATCGCGCGGCCATCGACGCGGCGATCGCGCGCGTGCTCGACAGCGGGCGCTACATTCTCGGGCCCGAGGTCGAACAATTCGAGCAAAGCTTCGCCGCCTTCATCGGCGCGGCGCACGCCGTGGGCGTGGCAAGCGGCACGGACGCGCTCGTGCTCGCGCTCCGGGCGATGGGCGTGGGCGGCGGGGACTATGTCGCGACCGTATCGCACACCGCGGTTGCGACGGTGGCGGCGATCGAGCTTGCCGGCGCACGGCCGCTTCTCGTCGATGTCGAGCCCGGCGCCCTGACGCTCGATCCGGCCGCGCTTGCGCGCGCGTTCGCGGCGCCGCCCGGGCGCATCGCCGCGGTGATCCCGGTGCATCTTTACGGCCAGGCGGCCGATCTCGACGCGATCCTCGATCTCGCGCGCCGGCACGGGGCGCGCATCGTCGAGGATTGCGCCCAGGCGCACGGCGCGCGGCTTCATGGGCAGCTTCTCGGCACGTTCGGCGACATCGCCGCTTTCAGCTTCTATCCGACCAAGAATCTGGGCGCCTTGGGCGATGGCGGCGCGGTCACGACGAACGATGCCGCGCTCGCCGCGCGCGTTCGAGAAATCCGCGAATATGGCTGGCGCGAGCGCTATGTGAGCGCCGTGCCCGGCATGAACTCGCGGCTCGATCCGCTCCAGGCGGCGGTGCTCGGCGCAAAGCTTCCCGCACTCGACGCCGAAAATCGCGCGCGCGCGGCGGTGGCGAACCTCTACGACGCGCGGCTCGAAGGTGCGGCGCTCGAGCTTCCGGCGCGGCGCGCGGACGCGACGCACGTCTTCCACCAATATGTCGTGCGCCATCCCGCGCGCGATTCCTTGCGCGAACGGCTTGCTGCAAAGGGGATCGGCACGCTCGTCCATTACCCGGTGCCGGTCCATGTGCAGGAGGCCTATCGCGGCCGCGTCGCGGTGGCGCCCGGCGGCCTTGCCGAGAGCGAGCGCGCCGCCGCCTCGGTGCTGAGCCTGCCGATCTTCCCCGAGCTTGGGGCGGCGCGCGCGGAAGCCGTCGCGGTCGCGCTGCTCGAGGCGTTGCGCGAGATCGCCTGACCTTCGCCCGCGCTCACGCGGTACGGCCGGCGACGGCCTCCTCGGGCGCGCGCACCGGCTCGCTGCGCACGATCTCGCGCACGATCGCCTGCGGCTTGCGGTTGAGAGTGAGATAGAGGCGCCCGAGATATTCGCCGATGAGGCCGAGGATCAAAAGCTGCACGCCCGAGAGCAGCAGCACCGCGGCGGCGAGCGAGGCCCAGCCGGGCGGCGTCTCGTAGATGAGCGCCTCGGCCACCACCCACGCGAAGCCAAAGAGGCCCAGGACGCTCAGGCCGAAGCCGCTCAAGGTCGAGATCCTGAGCGGCATCACCGAGAAATTGACGAACAGATTGAGCCACAGCCGCACCAGCCGCCGGATCGTGTAGTTGCTGCGCCCGGCCATGCGCGGCAGATGCTCGACCTCGAGCTCGCCGATGCTCTGCGTCACCTGCATGACGAGACCGTCGACGTAAGGGAACGGCCCCTCGTAGTCGCAGATCGCGCGCACCACGAAATGGGTCATGCAGCGGAAGCTCGAGAGATAAAGCCCCTTGGGTTTTTCGAGCACGAAATCGGCGACGCGGTTGCTGAGGCGGCTTGCGAGATTGCGCCACGAGGCGTGGAATTTCTGGGCATAGCGCGTATAGATCACGTCCTTGCCGCTGGTCTGCGCATAGCGCAGCAGCCGCAGCACCTCGCCCGGCGGATTTTGCAGATCGTCGTCCATGGTGATGACGTGCGCGCCCTGTGCATGGCGCAGGCCCGCCATCACTGCGTTGTGCTCGCCGTAGTTGCGCGCGAGATTGACGAGCATCATCGGCACCCGCGCCGCTTTGACGAGGCGGCGGCACACGGCGAGGCTGTCGTCCGGGCTGCCGTCGTTGACCAGGATGATCTCGTGTCCGGCCGGCACGTCGAGCTCCTCGAGCGCGCCGACAAGCTCGCCGACCGAGCCCGCGCCGTTATAGACCGGGATCACGATGCTGAGCGCCAAGGTCTCGCGCGTCATGGCTTCACCGCCGTCGCCAGGATCGAGCCGCCCCAGGGAAGAGCGAGGCCGCAGGCGGCAAGCGCGGCCTCGAACGCGACGCAGGCGAAGAACAGACGCTCGAGCGGCGCCGGCAGAAGACCGACGTCGCTGGCGCTGCCCGCTGCGCCGCGAAGAATCTTACGCCGCAGCACCATCAGCGGAAAGAGGATGCTGTTCCAGTGCGCGAGCCGGGTTGCCGCGAACCCGGCGCCGGCAAGCGCATCGCGCACCTCGCCCGCGCCATAGCGGCGGACATTGTCCACGGCAATATCGTGCGCCGAGAACAGCCAGCGATAGGCCGGCAGGTTCAGCACCAGCACGCCGCCCGGCCTGAGACAGCGCCGGAATTCGGCAAGCGCGCTCTCTTGCGCGACGCCGCGGTGGCACAGCACGTCGGCGCTGAACACCGCATCGAATGCGCCATCGGCGAAGGGCAGGCGCTCGACCGATCCGGCGACGATCGCGGCACCGCTTTTGTCGCGCGCGAGGCGCGCCGCAGCGCGGTCGAGCTCGACGCCGCAGACGAGCGCACCGGGCACGGAGTCGCGCAGGCGTTTGAGGAAGCCGCCCGTGCCGCAGCCGGCATCGAGCAGGCGCACATTCCCTGTCGCCCCCGTCCGGCTGCGCCACGCCGCCAAAAGATTGGCGTGGAGGCCGCGGAACCACCACATCCGCTCTTCCGATGCGGCGAGGCGCTGGTATTCGCGCGGCTCCACTCCGCCCTCACGGGCTGCCCGGAAAGCGCGGCGTGCGCGCCAGAAGCTCGCGCCGGTCGATGACGAGCGAGAGCAGCGTGTCGAGCCTGGTCACGCGGTAGATCACTTTGCCCGGTACCGCCTTGTCGCAATCGTCCTTGGTGAAGGCGATGAAGAACTGTGCCCCCTCGCGGTCGGGCGTGTAGATGAAATTGTTGGGGAAATAATATCCGGCCGAGCCGGGCGGCCCGCACACCGCGACGGTGAAGTCGTGGTCCATGAAGTCGGGCCCGTATTCGGCGCGCAGGTAATCCTCGAGCCCCTGCACCGCCTCGGCATAGGAATTGGCCCAGTAGTCGAGCTTGAACAGGCCGCGCGCGCCATGCACGCCGCCCACGAACATGTTGTAATAGACGTACTCGTCGGGATGCAGCATCGCCATGACGCCGACGTGATAAGCGCCATAGAGTGCCAGCGCGGCATAGGCGGGTTTGCGCCACGACACGCGCCGGAGCCGGTCGATCCCCGCATCGGCTGCGAGCGCCGCGATCGCGGCGATGGGCGGCAGCACGAAGATGAAGTGGCGCATGCCGTCGAACAGGATGGCGTGGATCGCGATCGCATATCCCACCGGGAACAGCACGGCGAAGCCCAGCATGAAGGCGGCGAGATTGCGCGACCGCTCGAGCGCCAAGGGCGTGCGGGCGAGCGCCATCCACGCCGCGACCGGCGCCGCCGCGAGCAGCAGCAGCACGAGCTCCGGCAGCGCAATGAGGATGTGCACCGGCAGATAGATCCAGGGCAGCTTGTCCGGCAGCATGTAGCTGCCGGCGAACAGCGTCGGATAGGGAAACGCCTGGTGCGAGAAGGCGGCGAGCGCCGCCAGCGGATTGGCGATGGGGGCCTGCTGCGCCCACGGCCAGAAGAACAGCATCACGCCATACGAAACGAGCGCCACCGGCGCGAAGGCGCGGGCGAAGAGCACAAGCCCGAGCGACAGCCAGGCGCGCAGGCTGCGCGCCTCGAGCGCGCGCCACGTGCCCCACAACAGCAGCAGCAGGCCGAAATAGGCAAGCGCCAAAAGCCCGCCGACGCGCACGCCCATGGTGAGCCCCGCGGCCAGCGCGAGCTTCGCGAGCGCGGACGGCGCCGCGCGCGGCAGCTCCGGCACGAGCCGCACCATGAAATAGAGCGACCAGGTCATGCCCGCCGCGAAGGGAATGTCCTTCGGGTTGTTGAACATCTGGCCGTAATAGTTGGGCGTGAGCAAAAGGAAGAGCGCGGCGATGAAGCCCGCGCGCGCGCCGCCCACCTCGCGCGCGAGCTTCCACACGCCGATGAGGCCCGTGACGCCGACGAAGCCGTTGAGGAGATGCCGCGTCTCGTATGTGCCGAACGGCGACACGAGATTGAGCGCCGCGGCGCTCATGTCGAAGGCCGCGCCGTAATTGGTGAGGTCGAGGAACGACAGCGCGCGCAGATCGTGGAAATGCGAGAGGTAGTAGCTGAGCGCGAAGACGCCGTACCAGTTGATCGCGTCCTCGTCCCAGGTCACTCCGTACTGGTCGAAGGTCAGGACGACAAGCGCCGCCGCCGCCACGAACAGCGCGACGGCAAGCCGGTCCCACAGCACGCGCGCCGCCGGCATGGCCAGATGCTCGAACCGCCGTCCGGCGCCAAGCGAGGTGAACGCGCGGCTCATAACCCCATTCCCGCCAAGAGCTTGGTAAGAACGGGGGCGCTTGCGAAATATTCCGTAGCCACGTCGCGCGCGGCGCGCGCATGGCGCGGGTAATCGGCCTCCACGGAGGCAAGCGCGGCCAATGCCCCGGCCCGGTCGCGATATTCCAAAAGCCCCTCGCCCGAGGGATAGAACCGGCTCCAGCCGGTCGCCATCGTCACCACCGGCCGGCCCGAGGCGAGGTAGCACACGCTGCGGTCGCTGAACCAGCCGCTCTCGGGCCGCACATAGATGTCCTTCGCCACGGTGAACTCGCCGCGCGAGCGCCGGATGAAATCGGCGTACTCGTCCATCCCGGCGGAGACTGGCCGCGGATCCGTGATGCGCCAGCCGGCCGCGCGCACCTGGCGCTCGATTTCGGGCGAAGGCGGCAGCATCGCCATCTCGAACGGGCCGCGCGCCTCCTTCGGCACGTCGAGCACGCGCAGGAAATTGACGTGCTTCGACCAGACATAGGTCTCGCCGCCGAATGCGATGTTCTTGCCCTTGTTCTCCCAGGTCGCGATCGTGGTCCAGCAGTCGCCGGGGCCATCCGCCGCCGGCCACAGATCGAGCACGACGGGCGGCCGCGTCCCCTGCCACGGCACACCGCACAGCGGCACGATCCAGCCCGGCCCGCCGACATTCTCGCCATAGGTGAAGAAGTGCGTGTGCGCGTCGAGATATGCGCGCGCATCGAGGTCGGCATTGGCGTACTTGATCTGCTCGTACACCGGGTCGGTGTCGATCATGGCGCGGACCGGGCATTCCATGTGCTCGTCCCTGAGCCGCGTCGCGCCGCACAGGTTCAAAAGCGCATCGCTCTCGCGATAGAGCGCCGCCACGCTTTCGCGCGACAGGCCGTGATAGACATCGTTGATCGCGTCCCAATAGGCCCAGCGCGCAGCGAGCCCGTGTTCCGCCATGGCGCGCGCCAGGTATTCGACATTGTAGGCCGGGTCCATGACGACGCTGTTGGCGCGCGGATCGTATGGATTGGCGCCGTGGTCCTCGACATACCACGCCTCGAATCCGAGCCGCTCGAGTCCGGCGAGATATTGGATCGCCTGCCAAGCGATGCCCGCCAACGGCATCTGCCCGACAAAATGCAGCACCACCACCCGACCGCGCGCCATTGCGGCCACCATAGCAAAGATCGCGGCATTCGCTACAAGGCCGGCGCGATGTGGGCTAGCCGCGCCGCGCGAGCGCGATGCCGCCGACCACGACGATGCTCGCGAAAAGGAGCTGCGGCGGCAGGTGCTCGCCGAGGATGAGCGCCGCAAAGACGAATACGAGCGCCGGCTGCGCGAACTGGAACGCGGCGACGCGCGCGATGCCGCCGCGCGAGAGCGCCCAGAACCACGAGACATAGGCAAGCACGCTCGCTCCGAGGGTGATGTGCAGCAGTGCTGCCCACGTCAGCGGCGCGAGCGCCGGCCAATCGACCGTGCCGACCATCAGCACCGCCGCCGGCAGGAAGCCGAGGCTCGCGACCGCGATCGCCCAGAGCGTCGCCGCCAGCGGATCGATCCGCTGCGCGAGCCGCCCGCCGGCTGCGAAGCCGCAGGCGCACATCAAACAGGCCACGAGCACGATCGTGTCGCCCGCAAGCGAGCTGGACTCCGCCGCGCCGTGCGTCATCAGCAAGGCCTCGCCGGCAAACGCGACGAACGTGCCGGCAAACCATAGGGCGCGCGGCCGGCGGCGCTCCATGACGAGACCCAGAATGCCGGTGAGGAGCGGCATCGTCGCCATGATGAGCCCGGCATGGGACGCCGAGGTGAGCTGCACGCCGATGCTGAACAGCAGCGGAAAACCGGCGAAGCTGCCGACCGACGAGATGAGCAAAAGCGTCCAGCTCTCGGTCTCGGCCGGGACCGGCACGCGGCACAGCAGAAGGAGCGGAAAGGCGAACAGGCCGGAGCCGACGATACGCAGGACACCGACCGTGACGCCCGGGATCTGCGCCCCGGCGAGCCGTGTCGTGACCGGCGTCAGCGCGAACAGCAGGATGGTAAGCGCCGCCGCGGCGCGCACCGACCAGGCCGCGGACGCGGACGATCCGCCGCCGCCGGCCCTGCCCGCCGGCAGCCCGGCCGCTGCACCTGTCGTCGTGACCGACACGACTGGCACCCCCGAGTTCTGCCCCGTTAGAATGCGTCACAGTGATTAAAATTTTGGCAGGGGATCGCGGCTCCTTTAGGACAGGGTGATCCATATCAAGGTGCCGTCCCGCCGCCGGCGCATTCTGGCCGGCCATGGACGCCGAGGGCGACATCAGCACGCTGCGCGAGATCGAGCACTTGAAGAGGCTCGCGCAATGGTATCGAAGCTGGGCCAAGGTCGCCGGCAGCGAGGCGGCGCGCGACGCGCGCCTCAAGCTCGCCGAGCACATCGAGGGGAAGGTCCGCACGCTCGCCGAGAAAACGTAGCTGGCCGACCCTTGCGCTCTGTACGCACACACCCAATATAATACGTACAAAACTCCCTCTCCGCGCGGGGTGGGGGGTGAGGGTGAGGGTGAGGTGCCGAGCGAAAATTGCGAAACGAACCCAATTTCGCGTCCCGCCGTAGCGTCGGGCGGTGCGCGGCGTTTCTACCGAACGAACCCAATTTCGGCCCGCCGTCGTCCTGCCGTGGGGCCCCGGGGCGATTCTGCGAAACGAACCCAATTTCGCGTCCCTCGGCCGAGCCGCCGGGGAACGCGGCGCCGCTTTTACCGAACGAACCCAATTGGCTGCGCGGCGCCGCAATTTCGGCGATTATCCTCACTTTTGCTGGGGTTGAACGGCGTCGGCGCGCATGGTACGGAGCGCATATGTTCGATCGCTTGCGGGCGTTGTTCGAGGAGGGGGCGGGGCGCGAGGTCGCGGGAAACCACAGGGACGAGCTCGAAATCGCAGTCGCCGCGCTGCTTGTCGAGATCGCGGCAGTCGACAACAGCCTGGACGAGGCGGAACGCCGCCTGATCCGACAGCTGCTCGAGCGCCGCTTCGGCCTCTCGGCCGAAGAGGCCGACGCGCTCGAGGCCGCGGCCGAACGTCGCGCCGATGACTCGGCCCAGCTGTTCGGCTTCGCCCGTACCATCAACGACCGCCTGCCGCGCGAGCGGCGTCTCGACGTGATCGAGCTATTGTGGGAGGTGGCCTATGCCGACGGGGTGCTCGATCCGCTCGAGGACAGCGTGCTCCGCCGCATCGGCGGCCTCATCGACGTGTCCGACCACGAGCGCGGCGAGGCCCGCCTGCGCGTGCTCGCCCGGCTCGGGCTTCAAGAGGAAGAATGAGGCGGCCACGCAACGGAAGAGAATTGCGCCATGACCTACGTCGTTCTCGAGTCCTGCATCAAGTGCAAATATATGGACTGCGTCGAAGTCTGTCCGGTGGACTGCTTCTACGAAGGCGAGAACATGCTTGTCATTCACCCTGACGAGTGCATCGATTGCGGCGTTTGCGAGCCCGAATGCCCGGTCGAGGCGATCGTCCCGGACAGCGAGCAAAAGGCCGAGGCCTTCCTCGAACTGAACCGGCAATATTCGGCCACCTGGCCCAACATCACCCGAAAGGGTAAGGCGCCGGACGATGCCGACGAATGGAAGGACGTCACCGGCAAGTACCCCGAGCATTTCAGCCCCAATCCGGGCAAGCGCTGATCCCTGAGGCGCTGGCATAATGCCGGCGTTTATGCTATTGTACTAAAAGGTGCACTGAGGTGCGTCTCTCCCGGTAAAGGGGTCCCCGGGCGGTGCAACCGGTCACGGGCGCCAGGCAATTGGCGTCGGGACGGGACGCTAACTTGCGACCTTGAGGTGACGGACGTGAAAGCCCTAGCCCGCGCCAAGACCGAAGCCAGAAAGCCCGACCTGAAGGCGAAGCACGAGCCGAAAAAGCCGGCCGAGGTGAAGAAGCCCCCCGAACGGGAAAAGGCTTTGTTCGCCGCGGGCGACCTCGTCGTCTATCCGACCCACGGCGTCGGCAAGATCCTGGGGATCGAGCGGCAGGACATCGCTGGGCTTTCGATCAACGTCTTCGTCGTCCATTTCGACAAGGACCGCATGATCTTGCGCGTGCCGACGACAAAGGCGCAGGGCTCCGGCCTGCGCCGGCTCTCGAGCCGCAAGGAAATGGACACGGCGCTCACGAAGCTCAAGGGCCGCTCGCGCGCCAAGCGCACGATGTGGAGCCGCCGCGCCCAGGAATACGAGGCCAAGATCAATTCGGGCGACCCCGCCTCCATCGCCGAGGTGGTGCGCGACCTCTATCGCAATGCCGGCCAGCCCGAGCAGTCCTACAGCGAGCGCCAGATTTACCAGGCGGCGCTCGACCGGCTGGTGCGCGAGTTCGCCGCCGTCGAGAAGATCGACGAGCCGACCGCCGCCCGCCGCCTCGAGCAGATGCTGAGCGCGGCCTGAGCCGCGCCGGCGGTCGGTGGCCGCTCCTCCCTGCGATTCCGAACCTTTCGGCCGGTTGCGGCTGGCGCGCCGGGTCTGGGCCGTGGCCGCGATCCGCGGCGAGGCGCAGCGTATTGCCGCCTTGCACGAGACGCTGGCGCGGCGCTTCCATCCCGGCGACCGGCTCGTCTATCTCGGCGATTACCTCGGCTACGGCGCCGACGGCGCGGGCGCGGTCGATGCCGTCATTGCGTTCCGCCGCGCCGTGCTGGCCGAGCCGATGGTCTTTCTCGGCGATGTCGTGGCGCTGCGCGGCAGCCAGGAAGAGATGTGGCAGAAGCTGCAGGAGCTGCAATTCGCGCCCAACCCGCGCGAGGTGCTGGGCTTCATGCTCGACCACGGCGTCGCGGCGACGCTCGCCTCCTACGGCATCGACGCGCGGGCGGGCGAGGCGGCCGCGCGCGAAGGCGTGATGGCGATGACGCGGTGGACCGCGACGATCCGCACCGCGGTCGCGTCGCGCCCCGGCCATCGTGCCTTCTTCGCGGCACTGCGCCGCGCCGCCTTCACCGAGGAGGGGACGCTCCTCTTCGTCAATGCCGGCATCGATCCGCAAAAGCCGATCGATCTGCAGCGCGACGTGTTCTGGTGGGGCGGCAGCGACATCCTGGCGCTCGACGCTCCGTTCGGCGGCTTCCGCCGCGTCGTCTGCGGCGCGCACCGCCGCCACGCCGGGATCGTCGAGACGGAATTTGCCGTGGCACTCGACGGCGGGGCGGGCCACGGCGGCATGCTCGACGCCGCGTGCTTTGCGCATGACGGCAGGCTCGTCGACCGCATCGAGGCGTGATGCGCGCGGCGTTCTTTCTGGGCGCCGCATTCCTTCTGCTTGCGGCGGGCGCCGATGCGCGCAGCCCAGCGCCCAAATTCGCGCGCGGCGGCGCCGCAACGCTCGCCCGCGTCATCGACGGCAACACGATCGCCTTGGCCGATGGCCGCACGGTGCGGCTCATCGGCATCGACGATCTCGCGGGCCGGGCGGCGCTCGATAAACTTCTCGCCGGCAAGACGCTCGAGCTGCGCTTTGCCGAAAATCGCTCCGACCGCGACAGCCGCACGCTCGCAGCACTCTATGCCAACGGCCGCTGGGTCGAGCGCACGCTCGTCGCCCGCGGTTTGGCGCGCGTCCACGGCACCGCCGACAACCGCATCGGCCTCGTCCAGCTTCTCGCTGCCGAATCCTCCGCGCGCGCCGCGCGGCGCGGCCTGTGGCGCCGCAAACGCTACGAAGTGCGCGCCGCCGCGGATGCCGCGAGGGACGGCGGCACGTGGCAGATCGTCGAGGGCACTGTGGCGCACGTGGCGTTCGGCGAGGGTGCGGGCTTCGTCGATCTCGGCGCGCGCGAGGACGGCGCGCTCGCGCTCCGCATCGGGCGCGACGCGATGGCGCTGTGCCGCGCGGCCGGGCTCGATCCGCGTACTCTCGAAGGCGCGCATCTGCGCGTGCGCGGCTTCATCGACGGCACGCGCCGCCCGGTCCTCGACGTGACATTCCCCGAGCAGATCGAGCTTCTGCCGCAAAGAGAAACCCTCCCCCGTTGAGGGGGAGGGTTTCGGTCGATTGTAAGGTTTCCGCTTACGGCTGATCGGGCACGAGCGGCGGCGCGCCGCCGACCTCGTCCCAGATCTTTTCCTCGTTCGTCGTGCTGCGGATGCCGCCAAGGGCGACCACCACGCCGATCGCCGCGACCGTCATCGGATAGAACAGGCCCGAGAGCGGGTTGCCGGTCGCCGCCACGATCGATGCGCCGATGAACGGCACGCCGCCGCCGAACACGCCGTTGCCGACATGGTACGGCAGCGACATCGAGCTGTAGCGGATGCGGGCCGGGAAGTATTCGACCAGGAACGCCGCGATCGGCCCGTACACCATGGTGACCAGGATCACCATGTACCAGACCAGGATGGTGAGCGCGACCGGGTTGTCCTTGTAGGCGGCCATCGCCTGGAACACCGGGATGTAGGTCACCACCGCAAGGAGGAACCCGGTGACCATGATGCCGCGACGGCCGATCCGGTCCGACAGCCACCCGAACACGACGAAGAACGGCGCGCCCAGGATGAGCGCCAGCACCAGCATGATATAGACCTGGGCATAGGGCAGCTTGAGCACGGTGGTGAGATAGAACAGCGCGTAGAACTGCCCGGTGTACCAGACGACGCCCTCGGGCGCGGTCGCGCCGAACAGCGCCAGCAGCATGTAGCCCCAGTTGCGCCCGCTCGAATAGGTCTCGAGCGCCGGGTTGGCCGACGACTTGCCTTGCGCCTTCAACCGCGCGAAGAGCGGCGATTCCTCGAGCTTGAGCCGGATGTAGCCCGACAGCAGCACGAGGATGGCCGAGATCAGGAACGGATAGCGCCAGCCGTACGCCTTGAACTCGTCCTCGCCCATGCCGATGCGGAAGGCGAGGATGACCAGAAGCGCCGCGACGATGCCCATGGTCGCGGTGGTCTGGATCCAGCTCGTATAGAGGCCGCGCTTGTTGTCGGGCGCATGCTCGGCGATGTATGTGGCGGCACCGCCATACTCGCCGCCCAAGGCCAGGCCCTGGATGACGCGCATCAGCACGAGGAGCGCCGGTGCCAACCAGCCGACCGTCGCATAGGTCGGCAGGCATCCGACCAGGAAGGTCGCGCCGCCCATCAGGCCGAGCGTCAGCATGAAGGTGAACTTGCGGCCGATCAGGTCGCCCAGATGCCCGAAGAAGATGGCGCCGAACGGGCGGACGACGAATCCCGTCCAGAAGATGCCGAGGCTGTAAAGGAAGCTCTGCGTCATGTTGCCAGGGAAGAACTGCCCGGCGAAGAATGCGGCGAGCACGCCGTAGAGGTAGAAGTCGTACCACTCGATCAACGTACCTGCCGACGAGGCACCGATGATGAACGGCAGGCTTTGACGTGAACTGGCGGCCGGACTGCCGGCGGCGATGCTTGACACGGACATGGGCGTTCCCCCTTGTGGCTCGTGTGGGCCGTTCTCGCACCGTCCCCTTTCCCGGGCGATGCGGCGCGAATCCTACTCTCGGAAAAGGCGTGGAGCAATCGGTTGCGGCCCAGTCTAGAACCGCTTGAATTGGTTTCACTGCACCGGCAACGAACCAGGAGGCATGCGATGAACAACAAGGAAGTCCACGACAAGGGTCTGGCGATCCGCCGCGAGGTGCTGGGGGCGGCCTATGTCGACGCCGCCTTGAAATCGGCCGACGATTTCTCGCGCCCGTTCCAGGAATTCATCACCGAATATTGCTGGGGCGCGGTGTGGGGCCGGCCGGGCCTGCCGAAGAAGACGCGCAGCATCATCAACCTGGCCATGCTGACCGCGCTCAACCGCCCGGCCGAACTCAAGATCCACCTGAAGGGCGCCTTGAAGAACGGCTGCACCAAGGACGAGATCATGGAGGTGCTGCTGCAGACCGCGATCTATTGCGGCGTGCCCGCCGCAGTCGAGGCGTTCCGCACCGCGCGCGAGGCGTTCAAGGACGAGGGCGGCTGAACCCGCCCGGAATGTTTGTTATAACAGCGGCAGCGTCCCCGTAGCTCAGCCGGATAGAGCAACGGTTTCCTAAACCGTAGGTCGCCCGTTCAAGTCGGGCCGGGGACGCCATTCATTTTTGAAGCAGAGGCGGCATGGCCAAGGATGTTCGCTCGCGGCGCGCGCTGCTGACGGCGCTTTTCTCCGCGGTGCCGGCTGTGGCATCGGCGCAGAACTCGCTGCTCGATCAGGGCCGCAGCCTTCTCAACAATGTGCCCAGCGGCGGCGGCGGCGCAGCGGGGCGCGGCGCGGGCTTGAGCCAGGGCGAGATCGGATCGGGCCTCAAGGATGCGCTCAAAGTCGCCGCGCAGCGCGTCGTCGGCCGGGTCGGCAAGGCGGATGGCTACAACGGCGACCCGGCGATCCGGATTCCGCTGCCAGAGCCGCTGCAGAAGATCGAGGGGCCGCTCAAGTCCATGGGGGCGAGCGGCATGCTCGATGATCTGCAGACCCGCATGAACCGCGCGGCCGAGCAGGCGGCGCCCAAGGCGCTCAACATCTTCACCGGCGCCGTCTCGCAGATGTCGATTGCCGACGCGCGCTCGATCCTCGACGGGCCGCAGGATGCCGCGACGCAGTATTTCCGGCGCACGACCACGTCCTCGCTCACGACCTCGTTCCGTCCGATCGTGGACAACTCGCTGTCGAGCGTCGGCGCCGTCGGCGCCTTCAAGTCGGTGCAAGGGCGCGCGTCAACGATCCCCTTCGCCGGCCAGGAAGTGCAGGGCTTCAACCTCACCGACTTCACCGTCGGCAAGGCGCTCGACGGGCTCTTCCACTACATGGCGGTCGAAGAGGCGGCGATCCGCACCAACCCCGCCGCGCGCACCACCGATCTGTTGAAGAAGGTGTTCGGCTAACTGACGGAAGACGGCGCCGCCTCCGTCGAACGGCGAACCGCTGCATCCGTTTGATGCGCATCAAGGCGGCCCCGGATCCGGTCCGCGAGAATGGACCCATGACCGAGACGGCAACGGCCCGCGAGCCCGGCCATGGCGCGTTCGCGAAGGTGCTGCACTGGCGCGACCGGGTGCTGTCGCGCATGCTGCCGCGTGACTGATCGCGCTTCCGGACTGAGCGAGGCCGAGGCGGCCGCGCGGCTTCGGCGCGATGGCTTCAACGAACTGGCGCAGCAGAGCCGGCGCACACTACCCCTGATCGCGCTCGATATCGTGCGCGAGCCGATGTTCGCGCTGCTCATTGCCGCAGGGCTGGTTTATGTCGCGCTCGGCGATCTGGGCGAAGCGGCGATGCTCCTGGGCTTCGTCGCCATCACCGTCACCATCTCCATCGTCCAGGAGAGCCGCTCGGAGAAGGTTCTCGACGCGCTCCGCGATCTGACGAGCCCGCGCGCCGTCGTCATCCGCGACGGCGAGCGGCGGCGCATCGCCGGCCGCGAGGTGGTGTGCGGCGATCTCATCGTCCTCGACGAAGGCGATCGCGTGCCCGCAGACGCGATGCTGGTCGAGGCGAACGATCTCGAAACCGATGAGTCGCTCTTGACCGGAGAGTCGGCGCCGGTCGGCAAGCAGACCGCTTCGGACGGAAAGATGCCTGCCGTCTTTGCCGGCACGATGGCGGTGCGCGGCCGGGGCATCGCCGAGGTGACGGCAACCGGCGCCCGGAGCGAGCTTGGCAAGATCGGCGCGTCGCTCGCCGGAATCGAGAGCGCGCCGACGCCGCTCCACCTCGAAACGCGCCGGCTGGTGCGGCTCTATGCTGCGCTCGCGGCGGCGCTCAGCATCGCGGTGCTGCTGCTTTACGGCTTCGCGCGCGGCGGCTGGCTCGACGGGATTCTGGCCGGCATCACGCTTGCCATGGCGATGCTGCCTGAAGAGTTGCCGCTCATCCTCGCCGTCTTCATGGTGATGGGCGCTTGGCGCCTGTCGAAAAGCCGCGTGCTGACCCGGCGGCCCGCCATGATCGAGGCATTGGGCGCCGCGACCGTCCTCTGCACCGACAAGACCGGCACGCTCACCCAGAATCGCATGTCGATCACCGCGCTCGAGGCCGAGGGGGCGGAATGGACTTCGGATGCGTCGAAACTGCCGGAAGCGCTCCACGCCCTTGTCGAGTACGGCATCCTCGCGAGCGAGCGCGACCCGTTCGATCCGATGGAGAAGGCGTTTCACGCCCTGGGCGAGCGTTTCCTCAAGGGCAGCGGGCACCTTCACGGCCAATGGGCGCTTGCGCACGAATACGGTTTGAGCTCCGGCCTGCTCGCCATGTCGCATGTCTGGAAGCCGGCCGAGCGCCCGGAGTTCGTGGTCGCCGCCAAGGGCGCGCCCGAGGCGATCGTCGATCTTTGCCATTTGCCGCCCGAGCGATGCGCTGCGCTCGGACGCTCGGCCGCGCGCATGGCGGCGCGCGGCATGCGCGTCCTTGGCGTCGCCGGCGCTTCGTTCGCGGGCGAAGCTTGGCCCGGCACGCAGCACGATTTCGACTTTCGTTTTCTCGGCCTCGTCGGGCTCGCCGACCCGCTACGGCCCACGGTCGGGCCGGCGGTCGCGGAGTGCCGCAGCGCCGGCATCAAGGTGGCGATGATCACTGGCGATCATCCGGCCACCGCGCGCGCCATCGCCGCCGCGGCCGGCATCGACGCGGGCGAAGTCCTCACCGGACTTGAGCTGCGGCAGATGAGCGATGCCGAGCTCCGCCGACGGATCGGCGATGTGAGCGTGTTCGCACGCGTCACGCCCGATCAGAAGCTGCGCATCGTCGAGGCGCTCAAGGCGCGCGGCGAGGTCGTCGCCATGACCGGCGACGGGGTCAACGACGCGCCCTCGCTCAAAGCGGCGCATATCGGCATCGCGATGGGCGAGCGCGGCACCGATGTCGCGCGTGAGGCCTCCTCGCTCGTGCTGCTCGACGACGATTTCGGCTCGATCGTGCGGGCGGTGCGGCTCGGGCGGCGCATCTTCGACAACCTGAGCAAGGCAGTCGCCTTCACCTTCGCAGTCCACGTGCCGATCGCGGGCCTGGCGCTCATGCCGCTCATCTTCGGCCTGCCGCTATTATTCTCGCCCGTACACATCGCCTTTCTCGAGCTCGTCATCGATCCGGTCTGCTCGATCGTGTTCGAGGCCGAGCCCGAGGAGGCGGACATAATGCGACGCCCGCCGCGCAACCCGAAGGCGCCGCTCTTCTCGGTCGAGCTGTTGGCTTGGAGCTTCTTCCACGGCGGGTGCGTGCTCGTCGCGGTCGCCCTGTTCTTCGTCGCACTGCTCGCGATGGGACTGGGCGACGGCGAAGCGCGCGCCGCTGCCTTCATCGCGCTGGTGGCGGCAAATTTCGGCCTCATCGTCGTCAACCGCTCGTTCGCCGCCTCGCTCGCGGCGGCGCTTGCCCGGCCGAACCGGGCCTTCTGGCTGATTTTCGCTGCGACGGCCGCGCTCCTCGCGACGGTGCTGGCGGCGCCGCCTCTCCGCGCCCTCTTCCATTTCGCGCTGCCGCCGCTTCCGGCGATTGCGGCAGCGCTCGCAATCGCCATCCTCGTCGTGTTAGCTCTCGAAGCGGCCAAGCCCCTGTCGCGGCGGATCGCTGCAAGCCGCCGGTGAGCGGCCCGATCACGCGGGATCAGCCGAAGATTGCGCGGCGGCGCTCGAGGCTGGCGGCCTCAGACCCACACCTGGAGGACGTAGTCGTAGGCGCCCTGGCTGTTCACCATGTCGACGCGCTGCAGCTTTATGCGCCAGCCGCCCTTGGTCCGGCGCAGCGTATGGATATAGGACCCGGCGAAGTGGCGCGAGGCGTCGCGCCGGAATTCCATCATGTGGAAGCGCGAGCGCACCGTGACCTCGCCGCCGCTTCTTTCGCGCTCGATCGCCACGTTCGAGACGACGTGGTTCGTGCCCCAGTCGGGCGCCTGCGACCAGGCGTGCGGGTGCGTCACGCGCTTCATGCGCACGCGCATCATGTCGCGATCCTCGTAGAAGATCGACGGCACGCCGTCGCCGGTCGTCTGCTCGGGCGCGGCCGGCATCCAGTAGATGCCGTCGCGATCGAACAGCTCGATGAATTCGTCCCACTGCCGCCGGTCCAGCAACTCCGCCTGGCGATAGAGGAACTGCTCCACCTCGCGCAGCGTGTCGGCGCCATTGGCGGCGGCAAGCCGCGCCGGCGCCGGCCGCGCCGCCGCGCGCTTTGCTGGCGCCTTCTTCGCCTTGGCCTTGGCCTTTGCCTTGGCCTGCTTTCCTTTCGCGCGCGCCATCGTCACGCCGTCGCCATGAAGTCGACCCAGGCGCGGAACTGGTTGCGCATCGGCGCCTCGCTGGTGCCCCAGCGCGACTTGACGACATCGCCCTCGACATCGTCCTGGCCGGCGTGGCGGTGAAAACTCACCCAGTCGCCGCCTTCGGATGCGAGCCCCTGGTGGCAGCGCCAGAAATTCTCGAGGTCGTCGGCGTTGACCATGGTCGAGGGCGAGTTGACGAGGTTGTAATAGCCGAGCGCCCGGCGATAGATCGCCTCGGGCGCGCCCTTCAGGCGGAAGTGCCAGATCTCGGTCAATGTGCGGTCGACCGACAAGGGCCGCACGGCGCGCAGCTGCTGCAACGGCGGCTGCACCGAAAGCCCGGGATAGAGCAGCACGTGGTGGATGTTGACCCCGAGGATCTCCTCGGTGCGCTCCTTGCCATAGTGCTTCCGCATCGCCCTCTCGTAGGCGAGCGTATCGGGGTCCTGCGGCCGCAAGCCCATATAGCCCTGCAGGATGCAGTGGCCGTTCGGGTAGTTGAGGGTCTGCACCGTGTCCCATTTGTGGAACGGCAGGGTGAAGGCCGAGAGATAATGGTAGTCGAGCGGCGCGTGGCCCTTCCTCTTCTCGATCTCGTGCTCGACATCCTCGGCGGCGCGGCCCGTGGATTCGTGCGTCACCGATGGATGCAGCGCATCGAGCTGGTTCTCGAGAAAGATCTTCCAGTTGGAATGCTGGATGACGCGAAAACAGGTCGGCACGATCTCGACCTCGCCCTCGGGCGCGCGCTCGCACATGTCGTCGAAGGCAATGCGTGCGTCGCCCAGGAACTCTTGCAGCGTCGGCCCGTCCTTCGCGAGGCTCGCGAACACGAAGCCGCGATAGGATTCGACGCGCGCCGCCGGCTTGATGTTGAACGCCGGATCGTCGGGCGAGAGCCGCGTCCCCTCGTACCCTTTCGGCAGCGGAATGCTCTCGACCGTGCCGTCGGTGCGGTACTGCCAGGAATGATAGGAGCAGACGAACGCCTTGCCGGTGTTGCCGTGTCGGTTGCCGCACAGGAGCGCGCCGCGGTGGGCGCAGCGGTTGTAGAGCACGCGGACCGTGCCGTCCGTATGCCGCACCATGATCATCGGCTGGCGGCCCAATTGCACGGTGTAGTAGTCACCGGGCTTCGGGATCTGCGATTCGTGCCCGCAATAGAGCCACACCTTGTGGAAGATGCGGTCCATCTCGAGATCGAAGATGGCGGGATCGCTATAGACCGTGCGGTGTACGCGATCGCTCTCCACCAGTCGGGCGAGATCGCCGGGGCCGTCGCCACGCATCGCGCGCCTCCATGACACAAAAGGGTTGCGCCGATCTAATCGCAGCACCGATCCGCGGTCAATCTCCGCGCTTCCCGGGCCGCGCCGCAGCCAGTGCCTCGCGAATGTCCGGCAGCGCCCTTTGCACCGCCGCGGCGCCCGCCTCGATGCACTCGGCCGCGCGGTAGAATTCCAAGGGCCCGATGCGGCCCACCTCCGGGCTCAGCAGAATGGCCGGCGGGTCCTCGGCAAGCCGGATGCGGCTCATCCGCGTCTGCATGATCTGGAGCGAGCGGGACATCGCGCCGAAGGCGCTTGGGCCGCCCTTCCGGCGTTCGAACATGCGGCGCAGCAGGCCGCCGGTGATGCCGCGCCGCCCGGGCAGGGTCACCTGGTCCGCCTCGAAGGCGAGGGGCGACAGAATACCGGCATTGACGTTGACCGCGACCACGACGTTGGCGCCCAGGGCGCGGGCGAGCGAGGCAGGCACCGGGTTGGTGAGCGCGCCGTCGAACAGCCAGCGCCCGCCCAGGTGGATCGGCGGAAAGAGGCCAGGGATCGCATAGGAGGCGGCGAGCGCGTCGATGAGCCGCCCCTCGCGCAGCCACACCTCCTCGCCGGTCGCAAGGTCGGTCGCGACGCAGCCGAAGCGGCGCGGCAGCGCCTCGATCCTTGTTTCGCGCAGCATCGGCTGCAGCGCTTTGAGGACGCGGTTTCCGGCGATCATGCCGCCGGCGCCGAGCTTGAAGTCGAAGAATTGCGACACGCGCAGCCGGTTCAGGCGGCGCACGTATTTCGCGAACTCGCCCAAGTGCCCGGCGAGATGGACGGCGCCGATGACCGCGCCGATCGAGGTGCCGCACACGATCTCGGGCGCAAGCTTCGCCTCATCGAGCGCGGCGAGCACGCCGATATGCGCCCAGCCGCGCGCGCCGCCGCTGCCCAAGGCGATGCCGAGCCTGGCCTTCGTCCCCGTCATGTGCGCTCGCCCCGCATCGATGCGTACCAGAAGCCCGCCCCCGAGACCGCCCCCGTCGCGAGGCACGCCCACAGCACCGCATCGTAGCTCCCCCAGGCGCTCCACAGCAGCGCCGCACCCCACGGCGCCGCAGCGCGCGCGAGATTGGTCGGGAGCGTCAGCGCGCCGTTGATCGCGCCATAGCTTTCGCGCCACAACAGCTCCGGCACGGCGGTGCCGCGCACCACGGTGATGACGCCGTTCGACGCACCGAACAACAGGTAGAAGACGAACAGCGCCGCGATCGACGACGGCAGCAGCAGCAGGAGAAGGACCGAGGCCGGCAGCACGGTGAAGCCCAGCCGCCCCACCACTACGGCGCTGGCGCGGCGTCCCATCGCCAGAAGCGCGATCCGGCCCGCGACCTGCGCCGGGCCGAAGAGGGCGATCGCCGCCAGCATGGTGGCGGTCGGCACGTGGCGCTCCTCGAGGAGCGGAATGATGTGGAAGGTGAGCGCCGAGGCGACCGCGCCATAGGCGGTGAACGAAACGCCGAGCCCCCAGAACGCCGGGTGCTTGAGCGCGCGGCGGAAATTCTCGTCAAACGCCGTGCCGCGCTGGCGCGGCGGGTGGCCCGCCGGCGCGCGGTCGCGCAGCAAAAAACCGTGCACCGGCAGGCAGAACGCGGCATTGACGAGCGCGAGCGCCACGAGCGCGCTGCGCCAGCCCCACGCATCGATCGCGACCGCGGTCAGGGGAATGAACACGGTGCTGGCAAAGCCGCCCACCAGGGTCATCGCCGTGATGCGGAGGCGATAGGTCTCGGGATGAAGCCGCGTCAGCACCGCGAAGGCGGGCTCGTAAAGCGTCGCCGCGAGCGCCACGCCAAGCCCCATCCAGATCGCGTAGAAGGCGGCGAGGCCGTTCGTGCGCGACCACAGGAAGAGGAGCGCCGCTCCCATGGTGGAGCCGACGCTCATCACCACGCGCCCGCCGGCCCGGTCGATCCAGGCGCCGACCGGGTAGGCCGCGAGCCCCGACAGCATGAGCCCGGCCGAGAGCGCGCCGTTGAGCGCGGTGCGGCTCCAGCCGAGGTCCCGCTCCATCGGCACGACGAACAGCGAGAAGCTGTAATAGACCGTGCCCCACGACACCAATTGCGCCGCGGCCAGCGCAAAGACGAGCGGCCAGCCCTTCTCCCTCATTCCCTCCCCCTCGAGGGGGAGGGTGAGGGAAGCGAGACCGGCCGATACACTATTTGAGCCGTTTCGCCGCGTCGTCGACGAGGCTGAAATCGACATACTGCTTGACGTCGATGCTCTGCTTGATGACGCCGAGCTTCACCTGCGTGTCGATCGAGCGCTGGATGTCGGGGATGTCGGCATGGGCGTCGGTGCTGCGGTAGTAATCGCCGTTCTGGCCGTCCTTCTTGAACAGCCAGCTGTCCCAGACCGCGGCCGGGAGCTTCGTCACGTTGACGCAGATCTGCACCGCCTCGTCATGGTTCTTGGGATCGAAATACCAGTGCTCGGCCCGGAGCGCGTCCTCCATGAAATCGAGCATCGCCGCCCGGTTCTTGTCGATGAAGGGCTTCAATGCCACCCACATGCCGAGCTGGGTAATGCCCATCGCGTCGCCCTGGGTGAATATGGTGCGGGTCGCCTCGCGCACCTTGGGGTTGGCGGTGAACGGCAGCGGCAAGGCGATGAGATCGACCTTCTTGTCCATCAGTTCGGCCGGCATCTGCGGGATCGGCACCTCGACGACAGTGAGGTCGCGCTTGTTCTCGAGATTGTGCCGCGCAAGCATGGCGTGGAGCGGCACCTCGGTGCCGCTGCCGAAAGCGTTGATCGCCAGGATGTGGCCCTTCAGATCGTCAACGGTTTTGATCGGGCTGTCCTTCAGCACCATGTATTCGTTGCTGTAATAGCCCGGCACGCCGTCCTGTAGCTCGTCGGCGATGATGCGCAGATCCGTCATGCCGGCATTCGCCACCGCGATCGGCAAGGTGGTGAAGCCGAGATTGGCGATCTCGAGCTCGCCCGCGGCGAGCGCCTGGATCAATTGCGGCGTGCCCTGGAACCGCACCGCCTCGAACGTGTAGGACTTGTTGAGATGATGTGCGAGCTCGGGCTTGGCGAACAGGATCGTCGCCCAGTTCGAGACCGGCACGATGTAGGAAAGCCGGATTTTCAGCGGCTCGGCCCGGGCCCCAGCCGAAGCCAGCGCCGCGAGCAGAACGCCCGCGATGACAGAAGCCTTGATGCGCATGGTCTCCTCCCTTTTGTTGCAGGGATGATCGGCGGCGCCGATTTTGTTGTCAATGAACCCGGCGCGGCACTAGCCTCGCCCAAGCGCGGGAGGAACCATGGCGGAGCATCTCGGATTCATCGGCGTCGGCCGCATGGGCGGGCCGATGGCGGGACGGCTCATCGACGCCGGCCACCGCCTGACGCTCTACGACACAAGCGCGGCGGCGATGGCGCCGCTCGTGGCGCAGGGCGCCGAGACGGCGATCTCGGTGCGCGATCTCGCCGACCGCGTCGAGACGGTGCTTGCGAGCCTGCCGACGCCCGACATCGTCCGCGCCGTGGCGGCGGGTGCGGACGGCGTCATTGCCGGAAATCGCATCGAGACCTTCATCGATCTCTCGACCACCGGCCCGCGCACGACATCCTCCATCGCGGACGCGCTTCAAGCGAAGGGGATCGCCATGATCGACGCGCCGGTCTCGGGCGGCGTCGCCGGCGCGAAGAAGGGCACGCTCGCGGTGATGGCGGCGGGCCCGCGCGATCTCGTGCGCCGGATGGAGCCTGTGCTCGCCGTGTTCGGCCGCGTCTTTCACGTCGGTGAGCGGCCGGGCCAGGGCCAGGTGATGAAGCTCGCCAACAACCTCATGTCGGCGACGGCCATGGCGATCGCGTCCGAGGCGATCGTGATGGGCGTCAAGGCCGGGCTCGACCCGCGCACCATGGTCGAGGTCATCAATGCCGGCAGCGGGCGCAATTCGGCGACCCAGGACAAGTTCCCGCAGGCGATCATCCCGCGCCGCTTCGACGCGGGCTTCGCCACGGGCCTCATGCTGAAGGACGTAAAGCTGGCACTCGACGAGGCCGAGGCGCAGGAGGTGCCGATGTGGGTCGGGAGCGCCGTGCGCCAGCTGTGGCAGTTCGCGAGCCAGTCGCTGGGCCCCGATTCGGACTTCACCGAGATCGTCAAATGCCTCGAGCGCTGGGCCGGCGTCGAGGTCGGCGGCAACCGCTGAGGCAGATCCCATGAGCTACGAGGTCTATGCCGTGCGCTACGCCCGCCACGACCGGCCGGCACGCGACAATTTCCTCGACAGCGACCCGCACGAAGGGCCGGGACCGCTCGACTATTTCGTCTGGGCGATCGTCGGCGCCGACAAGACCTATGTCGTCGATACCGGCTTCGGCGCGGTCGAAGCCGCCGCGCGAGGCCGCGAGCTGCTGCGCTCGCCGGCGGATGGCTTGCGCACCATCGGCGTCGATCCGGCCAAGGTCGAGGACGTGATCGTCACGCACATGCATTACGACCACGCCGGCAGCCTCGACCTCTTTCCCAATGCCGCCTTCCATATCCAGGACCGCGAGCTGCGCTACTGCACCGGGCGTTGCATGAATCATCGCACGCTGCGCAGCTCGTTCGCGCTTGCCGATGTCGAGGGCATGGTGCGGCGGGTCTATCAGGGCCGCGTGCGCTTTCACGACGGCGCGGAGGAGTTGGCGCCCGGCCTGTCGCTGCACTTCATCGGTGGCCACACCATGGGGCTGCAGTCGGTGCGGGTGCTGACGCGGCGGGGGCACGTCGTCATCGCCTCGGACGCGGCGCATCTTTACGCGCATCTCGACGAGCACCGGGCCTTTCCCGTCGTCTACAACGTCGCCGACATGCTCGAGGGGCACGACACGCTGCGCCGCCTCGCCAGCTCCGAGCGCCACATCGTCCCCGGGCACGATCCGCTCGTCATGCGGCGCTATCCGGCAGCCCGGCCGGAGCTCGAAGGCATCGTCGTCCGCCTCGACGCCGAGCCGTCCGCCTGAGGCGGTTTCTGCCGAAAATACAGGCTTTGGCGCCGCGCGAATTCGTGCTTAAGATTTGCGACATCCGGCCGCGCCGCTCGACGGCCGGAACCGAAAGACCGAGCGGGGGAGGACTGAAGCATGACCCACGAGTACCTTACGCGCCGGCGCCTGCTCGAGGTTGGTTTCACCAGCGTCGCCGCGCTCGGCGCCTCGACGCTCGTCTACTCGCCGTGGCGGGCCGCTTACGGCGCGGCCAAGGCCTATAAGATCGGCAGCATCCAGCCGCTCTCCGGCGCCGCCGCGGCCGGCGGCAAGACCGCGCTCGTCGGCCTGCAGATGGCGGTCGACCGCATCAACAAGTCGGGCGGCATGCTCGGCCGGCCGATCGAGCTGCTCGTCGAGGACGACGAATTGAAGCCCGACGTCGCGCGGCGCAAGGCCGAGAAGCTCGTGGTCGAGGATACTATCGACGTCCAGGTCGGCGGCTTCCTCTCCAATATCTGCCTCGCCTGCATGCCGGTGTGGGAAGACCACAAAGTCGTCAACATGATCAGCGTCTGCCTCGACACCGTGCTGACCACGACCAAGTGCAACCGCTACAGCTTCCGCCCGTTCGACTATGCGCCGGCGCAGGCGGTGGCGTTCGCCCCCTACCTCGTCGGCAAGCTCGGCAAGTCATGGCACATCGTCTATGCCGACTATGCCTGGGGCCAGGCGACGCGCGATGCTTATGCGGACGAAATCAAGAAATCCGGCGGTTCGATCGCCGGCACGACCGGCATTCCGCTCGGCACCGCCGACATGACGCCGTTCCTGTCGAAGATTTCCGGCAATTTCGACGGCCTCTTCGGCATCTTCTTCGGCAATGACGGCGTGACGATCGGCAACCAGGCCTTCGATCTCGGCCTCACCAAGAAATACAAATGGGCCGGCGACGGCGCCATCTCGGAGTTGACCAACATGCCGGCGCTCGGCACCAAGATCGAGGGCTTCGTCGGCATCAACCGCTACCTGCCGATATTCGAGCCGCCGCTCGACACGCCTGCGCACCACAAATTCTTCGACGACGCGGTGGTGCGCCTCAAAGCGATCGATCCGTCGGGCCCGTTGCCCGACCGCTACGTCCAGTCGAACTTCGAGGCGATGAACTGCCTGAAGCTCGGCATCGAGAAATCGAAGTTCCAGGGCGCCGACGACACGATGAAGCTCATCGAGGCGCTCGAAGGCCTCGAGATGAAAGAGGGCGACGATTTCCCGCAAGGCGACAAGGTGCTCCGCAAGGAGGACCATCAGGCGTTCCTGCGCGAATTCATCTTCGAGGTCAAGGGCGGCAAGTTCCACATCCTCGAAACCGTCGCCAAGGAAAAGACGATCTTCCCGCCGGCCTGCACGTTCTCGGCGTGACGGAAGTTTCCTCGCTCGATCTGGCTTCCCTGGCGCAAGGCGCCGGGGAAGACCGTTCGGGCGCTCTGTTGCGGACCGAGGATCTGACGGTTCAGTTCGGCGGCCTCCTCGCGCTCAACCATGTCAATTTCGCCGTCCGGCGCGACGAGATCCGCGCGATCATCGGCCCCAACGGCGCCGGCAAGAGCACGTTCTTCAACTGCCTGACCGGCGTCCTTCGTCCGACCTCGGGCCGCATCGTCTTCGACGGTGCGGATGTCACCGGTTTTTCCGCCGACCGCGTCTCGCAGAAGGGCATCGCGCGCTCGTATCAGATCACCAACATCCTGCCGAACGCCACGACGCTCGAGAACGTGCGCATCGCCGCGCAGTCGCGCCGGCACGGCTGGAGCCTTCTGACCCACCACAGGGCCTATCGCGACATCCTCGACAAGGCCGAAGCGGTGCTGGAATCGGTCGGACTCAGGGACAAGGCGGACGCGCAGGCCGCCAACCTGTCGCACGGCGAGCAGCGCAATCTCGAGATCGGCATCGCGCTCGCGACCGAGCCGCGGCTCCTCTGTCTCGACGAGCCGACCGCGGGCATGAGCGCCGCCGAGACGCACGAGACGATGGAGCTGGTGCGGCGCATCGCCACGAACCTCACCATCCTCATCGTCGAGCACGACATGCAGGTGGTGATGGAGCTGGCGCAGCAGATCACCGTGCTGCATTACGGCGAGATCCTCGCCGAAGGCACGCCGGCCGAGATCCAGAAGAACCCCAAGGTTCTCGAGGTCTATCTCAAGACATGAGCGCGGCAGCGCCCTCAGATGACGTGCTCGTCAAGGTCGAGGACATCCATACCTATTACGGCAAGAGCCACATCCTGCACGGCGTGTCGCTCGAAGTGGGGCGCGGCGAGGTGGTCGGCCTCCTTGGCCGCAACGGCGTCGGCAAGACGACGACCTTGAAGGCGATCATGGGCCTCGTCCATCCGAGCGAGGGAAGCGTGCTGCTCGAAGGCGAGGCCATCACCCGCCTGCCGTCGCACCGCGTGGCGCGCCTCGGCATCGGCTACGTGCCCGAGGACCGGCGCATCTTCCGCCTCCTGACGGTGGCCGAGAATCTGCGCACCGGGCTCGACCGCCGCGGCGTTGACAAGGCGCGCAAGATCGAACTGCTCGACAAGGTCTATGCCTTCTTCCCGGTGCTGGCCGAGCGGCGCAACCAGGCCGGCGGCACGCTCTCGGGCGGCGAGCAGCAGATGCTGGCGATCGCCCGCGCCATGATGCTCGAGCCCAAGATCATGCTGCTCGACGAGCCGACTGAAGGCCTCATGCCGCGCATGGTGTCGCAAATAGGCGCCATCATCGACGTGCTGCGGCAGGACGGCGTCGCGGTCCTCCTCGTCGAGCAGAACGTGCTGCTGACGCTCGAAGCGTGCCGGCGCGTCTATTTCATCGAGAAGGGCATGGTGCGGCATCACGCGATGGCGTCGGAGCTGCGCGTCAACGACGCGGTCGTGCATCAGTATCTGGGGGTGTAGCGAGCGTGATCGAGCAGATCCTGATCCAGACGTTGAACGGCGTCATCACCGGCATGATCCTGGCGCTCGTCGCGTCGGGCCTGACGCTCATCTTCGGCATCATGGACGTGGTGAATTTCGCGCACGGCGAATTGTTCATGCTGGGCGCCTATGTCGGCGTGCTGACCTTGGCCGCGACCGGCAATTTCTGGGTGGCGCTCGTAGCATCGACGCTGCTCATCGCGCTGCTCGGCGCCTTCATTTACGTCACGACCCTGCGTCCGCTCTTGGGCCGCGATCCGCTCAACACGATTCTGGCGACTTTCGGCATCTCGCTCGTCCTGCAGAACTATGCGCTGTGGCAGTTCGGCCCGGTCGCGCGAAAAATCCAGGAGCCGTTCACCGGGCAGTTCACGCTCTTCTACCTGGTCTATCCGTGGTACCGGGTGGTGATCGCGCTGCTCTCGGCCGCCATCATCGGCGGCTTCTGGCTGTTCCTCAAATACGGCACGTTCGGCATCTGGATCCGGGCTACGACGCAGGACCGCACCATGGCGCAGGCGATGGGCATTCCGGTGCCGTGGGTGCTCACTGGCGTGTTCGCCATCGGCTCCGGCATGGCGGCGGCGTCGGGCGTGCTGTTCGGGCCCCTGGTCGGCGTCAACGCCACAATGGGGCTCGACTGGATCTTGAAAGCTTTCATCGTCGTCGTGGTTGGCGGCATGGGAAGCTTGGGCGGCTGCATCGCCGCCTCGATCTTCATCAGCCTGCTCGAGGCTTATTCCGCGCTCTGGGTGAGCCCGTCGCAGGCGATCATCTTCTCCTCGGTCGTGCTGATCCTGACGCTTCTGTTCCGGCCGACCGGCCTTTTCGTGCCGACCCCGAAATGAGCCGCCGCCCCACGCTCGTCTTCTGGGGCGCGTTTTGCGCCGTCATCGCGCTCCTCATCGTGGCGCCGCTCGTGCTCCCGGAATTCTGGCGCCGCTTCCTCACCGAGATCCTGATCTGGGGCCTGCTCGCGATGTCGTCCGACATCCTGATCGGCTACACCGGCATCGTGTCGTTCGGCCACTCGGCTTTTTTCGGCCTCGGCATGTACGGCGCCGCGGCGGCGCTCATTGCGGTGCGGCCGCCGAGCCTCCTGCTCGCGATTCTGTGCGGCCTTATCGCCGCCGCGGCGGTGGGCGCCTTCGTTGCATATTTCGCAACGCGCCTGCGCGACATCTATTTCGCGATCACGACCCTCATCTTCTCGCAGATTTTTTACACCGCCATCTTCACCTGGACGGATGTGACGGGCGGCGAGAACGGCCTGACCTTCCGCCGCCCGCCGCTCGCGATCCCCGGCCTCTTCTCGGTCCCGTTCACCTCGACTACCTTGCACTGGTTCGTGCTCGCGGTGGTGGCGGGCTCCTACCTCGTGCTGCGCCGCATCACCCAGGCGCCGTTCGGCATGGTGCTGCAGTCGATCCGCGAGAACGAGGCGCGGACGCGCGCGATAGGTTATCCGGTCGAGCGCTACAAGATCGTCGCGGTCATGATCTCGGGCCTGTTCGCGGGCCTGGCCGGCGTGCTCTATGCCGTGCAGAACCAGTTCGCGGCGCCCGACTTCGTCTTCTTCCTGGTGTCGGGCGAGGTCGTCATCTTCAACGTCATCGGCGGCATCGGCACGCTCGTCGGCCCGATCGTCGGCGCCGCGTTCTTCCTGCTGCTGCGCGAGGGGCTGTCGCGTTTCTTGACGGAGTATTATCTCATTCCGGTCGGGCTTATCTTCATCGCCATGGTCATCTTCATGCCGCAGGGGCTCCTGGGATTCCTGCGCCGTCCGCTCAATCGCTAGGCCGGCGGCGATGAGCAAATCCCTGCCCATCGGCATCGTCGGCGCCGGGCCCGTCGGGATGATGCTGGCGCTCTTCCTCGCGCGCCATGGCGTGCGCTCCGTCCTCCTCAATCTCGACGAGCGGAGCCGCATGCAGCCGAAGGGCAACACCCAGAACGCGCGCACCATGGAGCATTACCGGCGCTTGGGATTCTCGCCCGAGGTGCGCCGCCTCGGCCTCCCGATGGATCATCCGACCGACGTGGCCTATTTCACGCGGCTCAACGGCTGGGAGCTCGCGCGCCTGCCGATGCCGTCCGAAGAGCAAAAGATCACGCGCGTCCGGGCGGCGCCGAGATTCGACCAGGTGCCCGAGCCGCTCCACCGCGCCAACCAGATGTATGTCGAGGCGCTGCTGTTCGACCGGGTCGCGGGCGAACCGATGATCGAAAAACGCTTCGGCTGGCGCGCCGTTGCGGTCGATCAGGACGGAGACGGCGTCACGCTCGGCGCCGAGCGGGTATCGGACGGCGCGCGCGAGGACTGGCGCGTCCTCTATCTCGTCGGCTGCGACGGCGGCCAGAGCTTCGTGCGGCGCACGCTCGCGATCCGCTATGGCGGCTTCCGCAATCTCGAGCAGGCGTTCATGGGCGGCCCGATGATCGCCACATATCTGCGCCTGCCGACCGTGCTCGCGGACGTGATCCGCCGCGAGCGCCGCGCCTGGATGTACAACGCCATCAATCCGCAGGGCCGCATCGTGTTCGTGTCGTTGAATGGCGAGGACGAGTTCCTGCTCTTCACCCGCGCCCCCGATCCCGGCACCGCGCCCGACGACGACGCCATCCGCCGCCACGTGCAGAGCGCGGCAGGATCCGAGATTCCGGTCGAGGTTCTGGGCCACAATCCATGGACCGCGGGCGTCGCGCGCGTGGCGCACTCGTTCGGCGCGGGCCGCATCGTGCTCGCGGGCGATTCCGTCCATCTCTTCACGCCCACGGGCGGCTTCGGCATGAACACCGGCATCGACGACGCCGCCAATCTGTCGTGGAAGCTCGCGGCGCTCGCCCAGGGCTGGGGCGGGCCAAATCTCCTCGCCTCCTACGAGATCGAGCGGCGGCCGATCGCGGTCCGCAACACCACGGCCGCGCGCACGCTCGCCATCAACGTGGGCGACATGCCGGTTGCAGACAATGTCGAGGACCGGTCGCCCGCGGGCGAGGCGGCGCGCCAACAGCTCGGCCATTATCTCGCCACCACCTTGGGCGAGGAGTTCGCCTCGCTCGGCGTGCAGCTCGGCGCGCGCTACGACGGCTCGCCCATCGTCGCCGAGGACGCAGCACCGCCGGCCGACGATCCCATATCCTATTGCCCGTCGAGCGTGCCGGGCGGACGCGCGCCGCATTTCTGGCTAGGAAGCGGCCGCGGCGCAGGCGATTCGCTCTACGACCGGCTCGGCATCGGTTTCACGCTGTTATGCCTTGGCGCTGCGCCAGAGCGCGCCGCAACGCTCGTCACGGCGGCAAAGCGGTGCCGTGTGCCGCTCGATGTCCTGTCCGTCGCCGACGAGGAAGCGCGCGCGCTTTACGAGCGCGACTATGTCCTGATCCGCCCCGACCAGCACGTCGCCTGGCGCGGCAACGCACCGCCCGCCGATGCCGACGCACTTTTGGCGCGCGTCACCGGACGCTAGGGCTCCCGATCGGGGGGGAAGTGCGCCTCGCCCGGCGCCGGAATCCGGGAATGTCGGCTAAAGCCCGGCCGACGGCGCGGGGCTGTTGGCGCGCTTTTGCCGTTCACGCCTATGCTTCATGCGCGGCGTTTTTCGATCGCGCCGGGCGATTTTATTGGAGAAGCCGTTCCGCATTGGTGAACGCCTTCGGACGCTTGATATGCATCAAAGCGGAACGACGCCCAGCCTTTAGCATCGCATCGTCTGCTGGGAGCACGCGATGACGCGACGCGAAGCCAACGCCGGAATCCTCGCAAGCGCAGCATTTGTCGCGACCGAGGGGCTCGCCACGGTGTTTCGCGGCGCCGTCGATTATCCGAGGCTCGCCCGGGCCTTGGGTCTTCCCGAGCAGCAGTTCGTCACCTTCGCGCAGACCGTCGGATATCCCCGCACGTGAGCGTGAGCCAACCCATCGAGCGGTTCCTCGCGGAAACCCGCGTTCCGACACCTTTTGTCGTGATCGATCTGGACATCGTCCGGGCGAAATACCGCGCGCTCAAGGAGATTCTTCCCACGGCCTCGATCTACTATGCGGTGAAGGCCAATCCCGCGCCCGCGGTGATCGCCGCCTTGGCCGAGCTCGGCGCCGGGTTCGATCTCGCGAGCGAAGGCGAGATCGACCGGTGCCTCGAGCTCGGCATCGAAGCCGGGCGATGCTCGTTCGGAAACACGATCAAGAAGGACGAGGACATTGCGCGCGCTGCAGGCGCGGGCGTGGCGCTCTTCGCGTTCGACAGCGCGGCAGAGCTCGAAAAACTGGCGCGGCGCGCCCCCGGCGCTCGCGTCTTCTGCCGGCTCCTCGTCGAAAACACCGGATCGCAATGGCCGTTGAGCCGCAAATTCGGTTGTTCCCACGAGATGGCCGTCGAGCTCCTTATCGCTGCCAGGAAACGGGGCCTGCGCGCCGCCGGACTGTCCTTTCATGTCGGCTCGCAGCAGACGGAGCCGCACGAATGGGCATTGGCGATCGCCGGCGCCGCCAGCGTGTTCCGCGCCTGCGCGCGGGCAGGGCTCGAGCTCGAACTCCTCAATGTCGGTGGCGGCCTCCCGGCGCAGTACCGAGCGGCCGTTCCGCCGCTCGAAAGCTACGCGGAGGCGATCGAGACCGCGCTCCAACGCGAGTTCGGCGGCGCGCTGCCGCGCCTCCTGATCGAGCCAGGGCGCTACATCGCCGGCGATGCCGGATTGCTCCGGTCCAAGGTGCTGCTCATCTCGCAAAAATCGCGGCATTCACGGCGCCGCTGGGTCTATCTCGATGCGGGCCGCTACAACGGTCTGCCGGAAACCTATGCCGAGCGGATTCAGTACCGCATCCGCACACCCCATGACGGCATGCCCGGCGATCCCGTCACGCTTGCCGGCCCGAGCTGCGACAGCACCGACATTCTCTATCAGCGCTCGGACTATGCGCTGCCCTTCGATCTCGCGATCGGCGATCCAATCGATTTCCTGTCCGCCGGCGCCTACACGGCAAGCTACGCCTCGGTCGAGTTCAATGGCTTCGCCCCGATCCGCACCTACTGCATCTGAAGGCGCACGGAGACGCGTCGTCATTCTCGGCGCCGCGGGCCGCGACTTCCACAATTTCAACATGGTGTATCGCGATGACCCTACGTTCGAAGTGATCGCCTTCACGGCCGCCCAGATCCCCGGCATCGGCGGGCGCCGCTATCCGCCGTCCTTGGCTGGCGCGCTCTATCCCGACGGCATTCCAATCGTCGATGAGGTGCGGCTCGAAGACATGGCGGGCGGGCTCGACGAGGTCGTGTTCGCCTACAGCGACGTGACGCACGAGCAGGTGATGCATCTCGCCTCCCGCGCGCTTGCACTGGGGGCGGATTTCGTCCTGCTGGGGCCGAGGCGGACCATGCTGACTTCGCGCCTTCCCGTAATTGCCGTCACCGCCGTGCGCACGGGATGCGGCAAGTCGGCGGTGGCGCGCTTTCTGTCGCGCCGCCTCCGCGACCGGGGTTTGCGCGTCGCGGTCCTGCGTCATCCGATGCCCTATGGCGATCTTGCCGCCGAGCGGGTGCAGCGCTTCGCCGCGCTCGCCGATCTCGACCGCGCGGCCTGTACGATCGAGGAGCGCGAGGAATACGAGCCGCACATCGCGGCGGGAAACATCGTCTATGCCGGCGTCGATTACGCCGCCATCCTCGCGGCGGCCGAACGAGAAGCCGATCTCATCCTGTGGGACGGCGGCAACAACGATTTCCCGTTCGTCCGGCCGGACCTTCATATCGCGCTTGCGGATGCGCTGCGCCCGCGTCAGCTCGTGACGCATCATCCGGGCGAGACCGTGCTGCGCATGGCCGACATCCTCGTCGTGACGAAAGTCGATGCGGCGGCGCCGGCCGATGTGCAGCTCGTTGCGGAAGGGCTGCGGCAAATCAACCGCCGCGCCCCGATCGTGCGCTCCGCGTCGCCGGTGCGGCTCGACGATCCCGCCGCGGTCAAGGGAAGGCGCGTTCTCGTCATCGAAGACGGGCCTACGATCACGCATGGCGGCATGGCGTACGGTGCGGGCTATGTCGCCGCGGTCGCGGCCGGCGCGGCCGAGATCGTCGATCCCCGGCCCGCGGCGCAGGGCGAGATCGCCGAAGCCTACGCGAGATATCCGCATATCGGCCGTGTCCTGCCCGCCTTGGGCTATGGCGGCGCCGAGCTCGAGGCGCTAGCGGCAACGATTGCGGCGAGTTCCGCGGAGATCGTGGTGTCGGCCACCCCCATCGACCTCGCGCGCCTCATCCCCATTGCGAAACCGCTGGTGCGGGCGCGCTACGACTATGCCGAACTCGAAGAGCCGCGTCTCTCGACGCTGGTCGACCGGTTCGCCGACACATGCGCGTCGTCCTAGCGCTCGGCGGCAATGCGCTCCTGCGGCGCGGCGAGCCGCTCGAGGCGGATGTGCAGAGGCGAAACATCGCCCACGCCGTTGCCGCAATCGCGCCGATCGCGCTGAAGCACGAAATCGTCATCACGCACGGCAATGGCCCGCAAGTCGGGCTCCTCGCGCTCCAGTCCGCCGCCTATCGCGCGGTCGGGCAATATCCGCTCGACGTGCTGGGCGCGGAAAGCGAGGGAATGATCGGCTATCTCCTCGAAGCGGCACTCGCGGGAGCGCTGCCGGGACGGGAGATCGCGACCTTGCTGACGCAGGTCGAGGTTGACCCCGCCGATCCGGCCTTCCGGGCGCCGAGCAAGCCGATCGGCCCGCTCTATAACGAAGCCGAAGCGCGTCGCCTCGAGCGGGATATGTCCTGGGCCGTGATGCGCGACGGCGACGGATGGCGCCGTGCCGTGCCGTCTCCCGCGCCGCGGAAGATCCGCGAGATCGAAACGATCCGGCTGCTCCTGAGATCGGGCGTCATCGTCATCTGCGCGGGCGGCGGCGGAATACCTGTCATTGCCACGCCTGACCAGGGCGTCCGCGGCGTCGAGGGCGTGATCGACAAGGATTTTGCCGCAGCACTCCTTGCACAGGGGGTCCAGGCGGATGCCTTGCTGCTGCTGACGGATGTCGCGGGCGTATGGCCGAGTTGGCCGGCACGGGACGCGCGGCCGATCGGCCGAACGACCCCGGCGGAGCTTCGCCGCCATAGTTTCGCTCCCGGCTCGATGGGCCCCAAGGTGGAGGCGGCCTGCCGCTTTGCCGAAGCGACCGGGCGCTGGGCCGCGATCGGCGCCATCGAGGACGCCCAGGCGATCGTCGAGGGCAGGTCCGGCACGATCGTCGCAATTTGAGGTGGATCAACGCTACCCTGCCCTGCTTCCGGCAATGTCCGGACGCCGAGAGTCGGGAGCTAGAGAATGGACTTGCTAGAGGGCAAGGCACTGGCGCTACAGGATGCCTCCGTTGCCGATGCCGCCAGCCTGAAATGGACGGCGATGCGGCCGCTGCCGCCGGCGCTGCTGCGGCGCTGTTGCGAAGCGTCGGCGCTCGCGTTCAAGACCACGGACGATCTGACCGAGCTTGCCGGCCTCGTCGGCCAGGAGCGCGCGATCGATGCGGTCCGCTTCGGCACGACAATGCGGCGGCATGGCTTCAACATCTTCGCATTCGGCCCGTCGGGCACCGGCAAGCACACGCTCGTGCAGGAGATCCTCGAGGCCCAGGCGGCATCGGAGGAGACGCCGCCCGACTGGTGCTACGTCAATAATTTCGCCGATCCGCATCGTCCGCTCTGCATCAAGATGCCGACCGGTCGCGCCGATGCGCTCCAGGATGCGATGAAGCGGCTCGTCACGGAGCTCAAGGCGGCGTTGCCCGCGGCGTTCGAGCGCGACGACTATCGCGCGCGGCGCGAGGTGATCGACGAGCAGTTCAAGCATCGCCATGAAGAGGCATTCGGCGCCTTGCAGCACAAGGCCGAGGCCAAGAACATCGCCCTCATCCGCACGCCCATGGGGCTTGGCCTTGCGCCCATGCACAACGGCGAAGTGATTCCGCCCGACGTTTTCCAGCGCATGGCGTCGGAGGATCGGGCCCGGATCACCGCCGATATCCAGGCGCTGCAAACCGAGCTGGAAGCCACGGTTCGCCGCATTCCCGAATGGGAGCGGGAGCATCGCGACGCGGTGCGACAGCTCAACCGCGATACGAGCGCGGTGGTGGTGAACCACTTGCTCGCCGACGTTCGATCGTCCTTCGCCGATATTGCCGAGGTGGCAAACTATCTCCAGGAGGTCGAGCGCGACATCCTCGAGCATGCCGACGATTTCCTCGCCTCGAGCCACGGCGAAGGGCAGACGGCAGCGATGCCCGACGGCCGCGTCGACGACGACGCGGCGTTCCGACGCTATCAGGTGAATGTCGTCGTCGACAATTCCGGCCGGAAGGGCGCGCCGATCGTCTACGAAGACAACCCGACGCACCAGAACCTGGTCGGACGGATCGAGCACATGGCGCGGTTTGGGGCGCTGTTCACCGACTTCAACCTCATCGTGCCGGGTGCGCTGCACAAGGCGAACGGCGGCTATCTGATCCTCGACGCGCAGCGGCTTTTGAGCGCGAGCTTCGGCTGGGATTCGCTGAAGCGCGTGCTGCGCGCCGGCGAGATACGAACCATCTCGCTGGAGCAGCTTCTGAGCTTCGCCAGCACGGTTTCGCTCGATCCGGTGCCGATCCCGCTTTCGGTCAAGGTGGTGCTCGTCGGGCCGCCGATGCTCTACTACCTCCTCAGCGAGCTCGATCCCGATTTCCCGGAGCTCTTCAAGGTCGCCGCCGAGTTCGACGACCGGGTCGACCGCACGCGGGAAACCGTCGCTCTCTACGCGCGGCTTATCGCGACGGCGGCACGGCGCGAAAAGCTGCACCCGGTCGACCGGGACGGCGTGGCGCGGGTGATCGAGGAGGCGGCGCGGCTCAGCGGCGACGGAGGGAAGCTCACGGCGCAGCTTCGCGGCGTCGTCGATCTTCTTCAGGAGGCCGATCAGCTTGCGCTTGCCGCCGGCAAGGCGGTGATCGATGCGGCAGCGGTCGAGCAGGCGGTGGCGGCGCGGCGACGGCGCACCGACCGGCTCTACCAGCGTCTGCAAGAGGAAATCGGCCGGAACACGCTGCGGATCGAAACGGACGGCGAAGCGGTCGGACAGGTCAACGGCCTGTCGGTCGTCAGTCTCGGCGGCGTGAGCTTCGGCCATCCCGCCCGGATTTCCGCGCAAGTCCGGTTCGGCAAGGGCGAGCTCATCGACATCGAGCGCGAAGTGGCGCTGGGCGGCCCCATCCACTCCAAGGGCGTCCTGATCCTGTCGGGATTTCTCGGCGGGCGGTTCGGCCGCGAAGGTCCGCTGTCGCTGACCGCGAGCCTCGTGTTCGAGCAATCCTATGGCGGCGTCGAGGGCGACAGCGCCTCGGCGGCCGAGCTGTTCGCGCTGCTCTCCGCGCTTTCGGAAACTCCGATCCGGCAATCCTACGCGGTGACGGGCTCGGTCGATCAGCACGGCCACATCCAGGCGATCGGCGGCGTCAGCGAGAAGATCGAAGGCTTTTTCGATATCTGCCGCGCGCGCGGGCTCAGCGGACGCCAAGGCGTCATCATCCCTGCCGCCAATGTGCAGCACCTCATGCTTCGGGCCGACGTCGCGGACGCCGCCGCGGCGGGACAGTTTTCCGTCATCGCCATCGAGACGATCGATCAGGGAATCGAGCTTCTGACCGGCGTGCCCGCCGGCGAGCCGGACATGACCGGCCGGTACACGGAAGGAACCTTGAACGGCCGCGTGGCCGTGCGGCTTGCGCAATTCGCTCGGCGCTCGCTCCCGCCGCCGCCGAATGGCAAAGGAAGACGCCGGCGGCGCGGCGCCGAAAGCGGCCACCGCGATGACTGAGCAGCCGTATAAACGAGTCGTGCTGCTGTGCGACGCCGCCTGCGACATCCGCCTCGCCGTGTCCGAGGCGGCGTCGCTTGCCGGGCGCTGGCGTGCCGCATTGCATGGCGTCTTCATCGAGGACGAGAATCTTCGCCGGTTTGCGGCCTTGCCGTTCGGCCAGCACGTAAGCCTGTCATGCGCGGCCATAACCGAGGAGCTCACGGCGGGCGACCTTGCGAGCCTGTCGTCCGCGCGCAGCGCCGGCATGAGACGCGCGGTCGCGCAAGCGGCGGCTGAGCGCGGCCTGACATGGACATTCGGGAGTGTCCGCGATCTGCCGTCGGCGACGTCGCTTTCCACGGAAGCAGGCGACATCCTGGTGGTCGAAGCGACGGCACGGGCGTTCTCGGGCGCCTGGCGGCCGCGCGCGGCCTGGGCAAAGAGCCCTGCCGCGTTCTCCGGCACCGTCTTGCTGAGAAGTCGCGGAGGCGACGCGACGGGCATCCTGGTTCTGCTTCCGGAGAGCGACGGCGAGCGTGAAAAGGTCCTGTCAGCGACTGCGGCGCTCGCCGAGGATGACGAGGACGTTGTCATCGCCGGAGACAGCGCAAGCCTGCGAGAGTCCGAGGAAGCGATCGAGCGTATTTTCCGGGCCGGCCAGAGAACGCACATCACAAAAGCGCCGGCTGCCAAGGATCAATCCGCGTTGCGAGATTTGCTTGCCCGTCACAAGCCCGCTCTCGTCGTAGTGCTGGCGAACGATGTTGGTACATATGTTGCCGCCGAATTGCTTGCCGATGGCCGAACCGACCTGCTTCTTGTGAAATAGCAGGGCGCCGCGGAGAGACGAGAGCCGAAGACCGGCTAGCGTTCCGCCGCGAGGCCCGGCATCGGCGCGCGGAACCATTGGCGGCCGACGACGAGGTGCGCCGCGACCGCGATGAGGCCGTTGATCACCAATGCCTCGCGGATGCCGAGCAAGGTCGCCGACAGGCCCGTGACGAGGCTCCCGACCGAAACCCCGCCGCGCATGGCGAGCATGTAGAGCCCGGCCGTTTCGCCGCGCAGCGAGGCATGGGTCGTAGCTTGCAGCAGCGTGTTCGCCGACGTGTTGCTGACCGTCATCGACAGTCCCGCGAGCGCGAACAGCACCGGCAGCGCCGAGACGAAAGGGTTGAGTGCGACGAGCACCAAGAGCGCGCCATACCCCGCCGCAAAGCCCGAGCTGATGCGGCGCCGGTCGCGGCCCGCATCGACGCCGAGAAGCGCCGTCGCGCCCAGCAATCCGCCGATTCCGAACGCGCCGATCGAAAAGCTGAAGTCGCCGATGCCGCCGTGGAGCGCAGTCTTGACGAGCACCGGACAAAATACGATGAGCGGCCCGCACAAGGTGCTGGTGAGAAGAGCCGTTACCAGCGCGCCGCGCAGATGTGGCGTGCGGGCGATCTCGCCGATGCCCGCAAAGGAATGGGTCTCGTCGCCGGACGGGGCAGCAGCCGTGATGCGGCCGCCACGCGGCAAAATCCACAATGCCACCCAGATGAAGGGCAGATAGGACACGGCGTTCAGGGCAAAGCACCCAACCGCACCCACGCTTGCCATCAGCACGCCGGCGATCGCCGGACCGATGACGCGCGAGAGATTGAACTGCGTCGCATTGAGCGCGATCGCCGACGGGATCTGATCGTGCTCGACGATCGACGGGACGATCGACTGGAACGAAGGCATCGACAGCGCATCGGTGACGCCGACCACGGTGGAAAGCGTAATGACCATCCATGGGCTCACGACGCCCGTCAGCAGCAGGATGACCAGCAGGACCGGGCACAGCATCTGCGCCGACTGGCAGACCGAGAATCACAAGGCGGCGGTCGGCGCGGTCCGCCAAGATCCCGCCCATCAGGGTCAAGATCCAGACCGGCGCGGCGGTTGCGAACGAGTCGAGTCCGATAAGGAATGACGACGCGCCGAGGCTCAGCAAAAGCCACGGTTCGGCAACCTGTTGCGCCCAGGTGCCCAGGTTCGACAGCAGGCTGGCAAAGCAGAACGTGCCGAAACGCCGCGTGCGAAGCAGGTTGAGCGACTGGGCGAAGGTGCCGGGTTCGTCCGCCGGGCCGCCTTGAATCGCTGCGGGCATTGACCTAGCTCAGAGAGGCGGTTCCGGGCCTTCGCCGTGCGCCGTCAGGCCACGCAAGACGAGCGTGGCCCATGCCTCTTCCGCCGTGTCGGCGAAGTCGAACAGCGCGCAGTCCTCCCGGCTCACCATTTCCTCCTCGGCGAGCGCGTCGAAATCGATGACCTTGCGCCAATACGCCTTGTCGAAGAGGACGATCGGCAGCTTCGGCGCCTTGCCGGTCTGCACCAGGTTCAGGATCTCGAACAGCTCGTCGAACGTGCCGAAGCCGCCCGGAAATACCACGAGCGCATTGGCGCGCATGGCAAGGTGCATCTTGCGCATGGCGAAATAATGGAAGCGGAAGGTGAGCTCGGGCGTGGTGTAGGGGTTCGGCTCCTGCTCCATCGGCAGGGTGATGTTGTAGCCGATGCTGGGCGCGCCGATCTCGAAGGCGCCGCGGTTGGCCGCCTCCATGATGCCGGGGCCGCCGCCCGTCGCGATCACGTTGTCGCGCCAGCGGTGGTGCGGCGCGAACGCGCCGCCACGCTGCGACGCGATCCGGCCGAAGGCGCGGGCGGCCTCGTAATGGGCGGAACGCGCGGCGAGACGCTCGACGCGCGCCCGCTCGCCCTCGCTTTGCGCCGCCGCGCGGGCGGCGGCGAGAGATTCCGGCGACGGCGTCCGCGCGCTGCCGAACACGACGATGGTCGAGCGGATGCCCCAGTCGCGCAGGAGCAGCTCCGCCTTCGCGTACTCGAGCGCGAAGCGGATGTCGCGCATTTCGTCGCGTAGCAGAAACGGGGTGTCGGCGACTGGCAGGATATAGCTCGGTGAATTCTTCTGTGGCGAATTGTCGGGCATGCCGGAGTTTATCACGAAAAGAGGCCCCGCCGGGGGGAGACGGGGCCTCGCGGAGAGTCGCGCCGGGGGACGGCGCGACACCAATTCTTCTATGGCCATCCACTCCGCCATGCCTTGATCTGCATCAAGGCGATCACCGGCGGCGCGCCCCACCGGCCGCGCCCTCCGGCCGCCTGGCTACGGGATCGTGCCCTTGCGGGGCTTCCCGGACGCTTGTGCGCGATTCGAAGGCCGCCGTTCTTCGCAATTTGACTCATAAGCGACATTGAACGGATGCACGGCGACCTGCGATCGAACACACCTCCAGCCGCTTTCAGCGTGGTAACTCGACCCGAAAGGATGGACGACCAGCTTGCGGAGCTAGCCGCCCAGTTGGTCGATCTGAAAGTTAACGTCATTGTCGCGTACGCGACCCCGGGAGTTTTGGCCGCCAAGCGCGCGACGACGACAATCCCAATCGTCTTTGCAACGGTCGGCGACGCCGTGGCTTTGGGTCTCGTATCCGGCCTCGCCCGGCCGGGCGGCAATGTGACCGGAACGTCGTACTTTCTTCCAGAATTTCCCATTGGTCTTTCAGTACTGGCCGCGCGGCTCCAATCCCAACGCGTGCTGGCCGTACATGGTCCCGACCGTATCCCAATTGAGGCTGATATGGCGTCCGACGGCATTCGCGTCGCGCCACGCCCGCTGCACCAAATTGTGCAGGAAGAGCCCGTTGCCGCCGGTCGAGGCGTTGAGAGCTTCGACCGCTGCGATGGCGAGCTTCGTTGCATAGGCATGGCCGCGGCGGCAGGCGATGCGGTCGTCGATCGTGATTGGTTGGCCCGCGCGCGCCTTCCGGGTCACCATGCCGATGTCGCGAAATAGGATGGTCTCGGCGGCATCGACCGCGGCCGCAGCGTCTGCGAGACGCAACTGAATGGTGCCAAGTTCCGCCATGCGCACATTGCCGCCCGCGACCGCCCCGCGCGTCTCGCGAACGCGGATCGTCTCGATGTAATTGGCAAGCGCGCCCTTGGCCGCCCCCACGGCGGTCGCCGCGAGCACCGGCGGGAAATAGGCGAGCAGCGGAATCCGATAGAGCGGATTATCGTGAAGCTTGCTGCCCGGCGTGTCGCCGCTCGTCGCTGCGGCGAACGAAAGCATGCGGTGGGGCGGAACGAAAGTACCCTCGATGACAAGGTTCTTGCTGCCCGTACCGGAAAGGCCGGAGGTGAACCAGTTGTCCTCGATCCTATAATCGGTGGGCGGGACGAGGATGAAATGCGGCGCCGCCTGCGGCTTTCCGGGTTCCGCGATCAGAGCCCCGACCACCGCCCATTCAGCATGATCGCACCCGCTGGCGAATGCGAATGTGCCGGAGAGGCGATAGCCGCCCTGCTCCGGCACGGCACGCCCCGCCGGCGCGTAGGAGCCGCAGACGTAAGGGTCGGGCCCCGCGTCCCAAATCTCATGCTGCGCTTCGAGCGGAAAGCCCGCGAGCAGACCCGGATGGACGATGCCAGCGACGGCGCACCAGCCCGTCGAGGCGCAGCTTCCCGAAAACGCGATGGCGATGCGCAGTGCGAGCTCACAGTCCTGCTCGTAGCCGCCAAAGCGCCGCGGCACCATGATGCGGAACAACTCGGCTTCGCGGATCTGCGCGATGAGGTTCGGCGCGACGACACGATTGCGCTCATTTGACTCTGCCGCGGCACGAATCGCGGGCAGAAGCGCCTCCGCGCGGGCGTAAAGCTCGTCTGTCGTGGGCTGCATCGCCTTCGCCTCAGAGCGCGGCCAATCGCGGCATCGCTTCGGCGGCGAAGTGCCGCATCGACCGCTCTGCCACCTCGACCGGCATGGTCGAGGGCACGACGTGCAGCGACGCGCTTTCGAGGCCTCCGACCTCGGCGGCATAGGTCTCCGCCATGGCGATGACATCCGATGGCTTACCGACGAGGCCGACGCCCTTCGCGACCTGGTCCTCGAACGTCTCCTTGCTGATCTGCGCGATCATCCGGTCGTAGCCGGGATAATCTTTGGTACTGGCGCCCTTGCCCCAATCGGCGGCTGCTGCGGCCACGCCCTGCAGATGGCCGTTGGTGGGCTCGCGCGCGAGCGCGTAAGCCTCCTCGCGCGACGGCAGGCAGCACATGATGAAATTGCTCATCACCGTGCCGCGCCCGGGATGCCCCGCCGAGCGCCATGCCTCGCGATATATCCCGATGAGCTCGCGCATGCGACGCGGCTCGAGCGGGATGGTCATGATGCTATAGCCCGCGCGTCCCGTTTCCTCGAAGGTCTGCGGCGTGCCGGTCGCTGCGACCCAGATGGGCGGATGCGGGCGCTGGGTCGGACGCGGGTACGACGTGACGTCGCGGAAGCTGTGAAATTGCCCCGCGGAGGATACGTTCTCCCGCTCGAGCAGCAACTTGATCTGCGCCACGCCTTCCGCGAAGCGGCGCCGGCTGTCATCGAGGCTGACGCCGAAATGTCGGAACTCGTGCGGCAGGAAGGCGCGCGCGAAGCCGACATCGAGTCTTCCACCGCTGATCCCGTCGAGCATGCCGATCTCGCCCGCGAGCTTCAGCGGGTTGTTGAACGCGGGCAGAACGGCGCCGGTCACAAGGCGCGCGCGCCGAGTGTGCTGCGCCGCGGCGGAGAGAAACACAATGGGATTGGGGCTGTAGCCGCCATAGGGGCCGAAATAATGCTCGACCTGGCGGATATGGACGTAGCCCAGCTCGTCCGCGAGCCCGATAAGATGCATGGCCTCGCGAAAATACTGCTCAGCCGGCTTCTGCGCGGGGCTGAGGCAGGGAAAGAAATTGAGGCCGAATTGCATCATCTGCTCCTCTCGGGCACAGTCTCATCCCGACGCCGCGGTTGCGCAAGGACAGGCCGATTACGGAGCCGAGCGAGCCGGAGGGAAGAAAAATGGCAGAGCAGTTTATCGACACACACCATCATTTCTACGCGCCGGAATATCAGGCGGCGTGGAACCAATGGGACGATCGGCACAAGGCGCCGCATCATCCCGTGCAATACGACTGGACGCCCGACAGATCGGTCGAGGAAATGGACCGAAACGGCATCCGCTCCGCCATTCTCTCGCTGCCGTCCACGCCGGGCCTGTGGTTCAACCAGGATGAAGCGGCGGCAACCCGGATGGCGCGGGTGTGCAACGACTACGGCGCGAGGATGGTGCGCGATTATCCCGGCCGCTTCGGCCTCTTCGCGACCTTGCCGATGCTCGACATCGACGACACGCTCGAGGAGCTGCACTACGCGTTCGACACGCTCCAGGCGGACGGCGTGGGGCTGCAGACAAATTATGGCGACAAATGGCCCGGCGATCCCGTCTATCAGCCGGTGTTCGTAGAGCTCAATCGGCGAAAGGCCGTCGTCTATTTTCATCCTCTCGTCGCGGCCTGTTGCGCCAATATCAGCGTCGGCACCTTTCCCGCCGTGATCGAGGTCCCGCATGACACGACGCGCGCCGTCGTAAGCCTGCTGCTGCGCGGCGCATTCGCCCGTTACCGCGACATCAAATGGCTCTTTTCCCATGCCGGCGGGACGGTGCCGATGCTGGCCGGGCGCATCGGGGCGTTCTACCCCAAACATGCCGACTATGCTCCGAACGGTATCGACGCCGAATTGAAGCGGCTCCACTACGACACTGCCAATGCGGCGCATGCCCCATCCATGGCCGCCTTGCTCAAGCTCGTCCCCGCGTCACAGGTGACATTCGGCACCGACTATCCCTACTTCCCGGGCGCCCAAGCCAGCGCCATCGAGAAACTCGGCCTCAGCGCGCAGGAGGTGCAGGCGATCGCGAGCGGCACCGCCATCCGGCTCATTCCCCGTTTGCAAGGGAAAGGCATTTCACCATGAGCCGCGCAACCGCGATTCTGCGGCCGGACGTGCCGGTCACGCTTGCGCCGGCCGGCACCATCAGTTTCGAGATCGCCGCGGGTCAGCGATTGCGCCTCACCCAGCCCGAGGGCGAGCAGGTCGCCGACCTCATCTCCTTCAGCGGCGACGACGTCCGCGAGATGCTCTCGATGCTGGCGAGCCGCGCCGTAAATCTGAGCTGGAAGCTGACCGCGCCGCACGTGCTTTACAGCAACTGCACGCGTGCGATGTGGGAGATCGAAGACGACCTCACCGGCGAGAATTATTGCGGCGGCGGCTACTGCAGCGAGCACATGAACATCGTGCGCTACGGTCCGATTGCCGCGGGCAAGCCGAATTGCCAGGCGAACCTCGAAGCTGCAATTCGCGGGTACGGCATGGACCGGTGGAGCTTCAACACCGATGCGTGCTTCAATATCTTCATGACCGTCGGCTACGACCCGGACGGAAAGTGGGAGATCAGGACGCCCAAAGGAAAGCCCGGCGACCACATGACACTCCGCGCGCTCGTGCCGCAGATCGTCGCCATTTCCAACTGCCCCATCCTGTTCAACGCGTGCAACAATTATCGTCTCAAACCGTTGGCGATCGAAATCCTGACAAACCGCGGCTAGATCGCCGGCGTGCGATCTAGCGCCCCCTAGCCAACGTCCGGTCCGGTGCACAAATCAAGGGCTGCGAGGCGCCGGCGCCGACTTGCTGCACTGATAATCCGGTTTCTCGCGCGTAGGTGTCCAGTTCGCTCCTTGATCCACATCAGGGCGGCCCGGCCGATTTCCGTCGAGTCTTGCGCATCGGCGCTTGAGCCCGCTGTGCGAAAGGAAAATTCCGATGATACGGAAACATGCGAACTGGGCCACCGCTGCGCTCGTCGTGGCGCTCGCCTGCGGTGCCGCATTTGCGCCGCCGCTGGCCGCTGCCCAGATGACGCCCGGCGCGCCCCCGCACGACCGGATGGGCGCCGTGCCGGGCCGAATGCCCGGGTCGCATGTCGAGGGCCACATCGCCTTCCTCAAGGCCGAGCTTGCGATCACCGACGCCCAGGCGCCGCTTTGGGACAAGGTCGCCGCCGCCATGCGCGAGGACGTCGCGCAGATGAATGCGGCGATGGCGCAGGCTGGGGCCGATCGGCAGCCGCCGCAGACGGCACCGGCGTACCTCGAGACACGGGCCCGGCTCGCCGCGCTCCGCGCCGAGGGCGAGGCGCGTTTTCTCGCCGCCTTCCGACCGCTCTATGAAGCGCTCTCCGCGGACCAGCAGAAGACCGCCGACGAGTTGTTGACACATCGCCGTGACTGATCCCGCAGGTCTGGCGGCAGCGCGTTCGGCGCGCGCCGCCCGCAGAGGAGTGCCGATATGGCGATAAAACAGTTACCGATGGTGCTCGGCGTCGCGTTGCTCGTCTGCAGCGGCTGCGTCGTGGCCCCGTCACCGCCGCCACCGCCCATGGCTGCCACTGCCACGACTGCGCCCTACGGCGCCTATCCCTACTATCCGTACTATCCGTATTACGCCTATTACCCGTACTACGACTTCCCCTGGTTTGTCGGCCCGGACATCACGATCGGCCTTGGCGGTTGGGGCGGCTGGCATGGCGGCGGCCGGGGGCGCGGCGGCTTCGGCAGGCGTTAGGCGCCGGCGGTGAGCAACTTATTGGCGAAGAGTTGCATACATTTCCGCTGAGGGTCAGGATCGTCGGTGTTGCCGCTATCCGTCCATCTCTGGTAGTGCATGTCCGGTTATGAGCCGGCGTCCTAGCGCCGCACCAGCGCGAAGGCGAAGTCGCGGCCCAGGCCGCGCTTCATCGCAAGGTCGATCCACAGCATGGCGTAGGGCTCGAGCAGGCGCGCGTTCCTGAGCGGCCCGGCATCGACCGCCTCGAAGCCGAGATCGCCGAGGAGCGAGGCGACCGTCGCGCGCTGCTTCTGGTCGTCGCCGGCATAGAACATCACCGGCGGCGCCTTGTAGCGCCCGGCATTTGCCATGTTGCCGAATCCGGTCGTGTTCAGCGTCTTGAACACCGCGGCGCCGCTCGCCCATTGCGCCACCATCTCGCCCGCCGAGATGCTGTAGCCCAGCGACAGGCCGAGTCCGTCCGCATCCATCTTGAGCGGATTGGTCGCATCGAGCACGAGTTTGCCGGCAAGTCCGCCGGCCGCGCGCACCGCCGCCTCGGTGGCACCCCACGGCGTCGCGAGCAGCACAACCTCGGCCTCGCGCGCGGCTTCCGCGACCGGCGCGGCGGTAAGCCCCGCATATTTGCCGGGATCGCGCACGCCGTAGCGCACCGCGTGGCCGCGCGCGGCCCAACTCTTGCCGACCGCCTGACCCACATTGCCGGCGCCGATGACTGCGATCTTCATGAGAGACCCTCCTCGCGTTGTGCGGCGAGTTTAGGCCAAGCTCTCCTCGTCGAGGAGCGGCGTCCAGTTCGGCTCGCTGCGCGCCAAGGGCGTTGGCGGGGCGGGCTCGTCATAAAGAAGGCGCGCCTCGACCGGCGGGCCGCGGCGCGCGCCGAGCTGTGCCACGACGAGGCTGCGCCGCGCGCGTCCCTGCACCACCGTCACCGCTTCGCCGACCCGCACCGGATGATGCGGCTTCGTCACGACCGCGCCGCCGACGGTGACGAGCCGCGCTTCGCAGAGCCGCGCTGCCAGCGAGCGTGTCTTCGCCAGGCGCGCGAACCACAGCCACTTGTCGATCCTGACGCTGCCGCCGCGCTCGCTCATCGCAGGAGGCGCAGCTCCTTCAGTTTCGCGAACGGGCTGTCCTTGTGCGGCCGCGCGCGCCGGCGCTGCTTTGCGTGCGCGCCCCCCGCGCGATGGCGGCGCGCGTGGAAAAGGGCCGCGCCGTTCTCGCCGAGCGTCGCGCGATAGCCGAGGCTCGCCAGCATCGCCGCCAATTCCGCGGCCGGCGCGCCCGCCAGCGCGGCAAGCTCCTCGGTCGCCGCGAACGTTCCCTGCCGCGCGAGCCGGCGCGCCGCAGCCGCAAGCCGCTCGAGCCGGTCGACGCGCAGCACGCGGGAGCCGAGCACCGCGAACCCCATGGCGGCATAAGCCTCGCCCGGAACCGCTTGGTCGCGCGGCGCGGACGTGCCTTCGGGTGGCGGCGGATTGGCGGCGCCGGTGCGCGCCGACCACAGCAGCGCGCGGAGCCGCGCCGCCTTGGGCTTGAGCAGCGGCTCGAGATATACGGATTCGGTGCCGAGCCGCACGCCGAGCCGCGCCAGCGCCTTGCGGTCGGCGCCTTGCAGCGCCGCCGCAAGCGGCGCCACGTCGCGCGCCGGCAAAGTGCCGAGCGCCTCGGCCAGCTGATAGACGAGGCCGCGCGCCGGGCCGCCAAGCTCGGCGCCGCGGGCGCGGTAGAGGGCGGGAAGTCCGCGCTCCAAGGCCTCGGCGAGGAACGCGGCGAGGCGCTGGCGCACGCCGTCGCGCAGATGCCCTTCGAGGAAATCGCTCGGCAGCGGTTCTACGCGCGGGCCGAGCGCGCTCTCGCCTGGCAGCAAACGGCCGACCGCGCCGGCGCGCCACAGGATCTGGCCGGTGGCGGCAAGCTCGAACTCCGCGTCGGGCGCCTCGGCAAGCTCGCGCGCGCGCGCGGCGATCTCGCCGCGCAGCACGCGGTTCGCCGCGGCCAACAGCGTGCGCCGCTCGCCGAGCTCGGCCGCTTCGTCGGGCACGAAGCGGAACCCGTCGAGGCGCCCGACATAATGCCCCTCGACCTTGACCTCGCCGTCGCGGCTCACCGAGGCGAGCAGCTCGCGCGCCGATTCGAGCCGGCGCACCAGGAATGCCGAGCGGCGATCGACGAAGCGCTGCGTGATGCGGTCGTGCAGCGCATCCGACAGCTTGTCCTCGATGGCGCGGGCGCGCTCCTGCCACTGCGCGCTCTGGGCGAGCCAGTCCGGCCGGTTGGCGACATAGGTCCAGGTGCGGATATGCGCGATGCGGTTCATCAGCGTGTCGATGTCGCCGTCGGTGCGGTCGAGCTGCGCCACCTGGTCGGCGACCCAGTCGACCGGGATGCGCGCCTCGGGCCCGGCGAGGTGGCGGAAGATGCGCGCGAGCAGGCGCGCGTGCGTCTCGCTCATCACCTTGCGGAAATCGGGGATCTGGCACACCTCCCACAAGAGCCGCACGCGCGCAGGATTGTCGGCGCTCGCCTCGATGTCGGGCAGCCTGGCCAGCGCGCGCAATGCCAGGTGGTCGTCGGCCTCGGGCGCCAGCGTCAGGCCGCGCGTCACCGGCCGCGCCTCGAGGCTCGCGATCAGGTGCCGCGCCGAGCGGAAATCGAGCTTGGCGCTGCGCCAGTAGAGCCGCTCGAGCGGATCGAAGCGGTGATTCTCGACCGCCTCGACGGTCTCGGGCTCGAGCTCGTCGAGCTCGGCGGTGGTGCCGAACGTGCCGTCGCTCATGTGCCGGCCGGCGCGGCCGGCGATCTGCGCGATCTCGGCGGCGCTGAGGCGCCGCGGCGCGTGCCCGTCGAACTTGACGATGCGCGCGAACGCGACATGGTCCAGATCCATGTTGAGGCCCATGCCGATCGCGTCGGTCGCGACAAGGTAATCGACCTCGCCCGACTGGAACAGCCCGACCTGGGCGTTGCGCGCGCGCGGGCTGAGCGCGCCCAGCACCACGGCCGTGCCGCCGCGCTGGCGCCGGATCAGCTCGGCCAGCTCGAACACGTCGGCAATGGCGAAGGCGACGACGGCGCTCCGCGGCGGCAGCCGCGTCACCTTCTTCGCGCCGACATAGCGCAAGGTGGAAAAGCGCGGGCGGCTCACGAACTCGGCGTCGGGCACGAGGCGGCGAACAGCGGCGGATGGTCTCGGCGCCCAGAAACATCGTCTCCGCCAGCCCGCGCGCATGCAGCAGGCGTTCGGTGAAGACATGGCCGCGCTCGCGGTCGCCGCAGAGCTGGATCTCGTCGACGGCGAGGAACTCGACCGCGCGGTCGAGCGGCATCGATTCGACGGTGCAGACGAAATAGGACGGGCTCGGCGGGATGATCTTTTCCTCGCCGGTGATGAGGGCTACGGCGCGAACTCCTTTGAGCGCCACGACCCGGTCGTAATTCTCGCGCGCCAGAAGGCGCAGCGGGAAGCCGATCATCCCGGTGCGGTGGCCGAGCATGCGCTCGATGGCGAGATGGGTCTTGCCGGTGTTGGTCGGCCCGAGAACGGCCAGAACGCGAGGCCCGGAAAGCACGCCCATCACCTCAAAATCGGGTGATTCGCCCAGAAAGGCAAGAGCCGCGGCATCAACCTGCGGTTATGGCGCTGCGGAAGCGCAGCGGATTTGCGATGTAGCGGAATGGCTCGAAGGTCGTGCCGGTGCCGCGGACGGTGATGTTGCCGAAATCGAGCATGCGGCCCAGCATGCCCTGATCGACATCGACGCTCTCGACCTGGGAACGGTTCATCTCGACGGTGTGGCGCCGGATGAAACCTCGCTTGTAAATGATGCGCCGGTTGGTGACGGCAAGCTCGGTCGTGGCGCGGGTGATCGCGGGGCCGATCGCGAGCGCCAGGCCCAGGATCAGCGCCAATCCGGCAAGCGCGAACAGCGCGTTCTGGCTATCGCTCTGCTGCGACGGCGCGAAAGAAGCGAGCGCCGCCGCGACGATGACGAGCGGCAGCGTGCGGCGCCACAGAAACCACCAGTGGATCCGCGTCGCAGCGATCACTTCCTCGCCCGGCTGAAGGACCTGCGCGACATAGCTCATCCGCGTGCAACCTCCACTCTCATTGAACAGCGCCGCCGCCGCGCGTGCCATGAAAAAAACATCGGGGAATTGCCGCCGGGCTGCCTTGACGGAAGCGTGCGCAAGATTCCATGATGGTGCGTGCTCGTACATTCTCGTTCTGAAGCAGCAATCCCCGTGTCGCGGTTCGCGCCGCCATGAGCGCCGAATCTGCGACGCGCATCAAGGGCGAGCGCGCCGCTCTTGCGGATTTGGATGCGCGTCGTCCGCGGACTCGCGTGGCGATCGGCGTTCTTGTCGCGCTTGTCTATTTCGGAATCCTCGCGTTTGCCGGAATCCTCATATCCGGCGCGGTGAATTCGCTGGGCGACCGCGGCGTCGTCGCGCGCGCGACCGTGCAGCAGCTGACCGGAGCGGCGCGCGAGTCCACGAACGAAGCGGCGCAAACGACAGCGCCCGAGTCGCCGCGCGCCACGCCCGCGCCAAGCGCCGCGGCAGCGCCGCCGCCCGCCGCCGTACCAGCGCCGACAGCGCCGCAACTCAGCGTCGCCGTAGCAGCGCCGCAGACGGCAGTTGCCGTCGCTGCGCCACCGCCCGCCGTCGCACCGGCGCCGACAGCGCCCCCGCCCAGCGTCGCCGCGGCGGTGCCGCCGCAAGCGCCGCCCGGGCCGGCGCGGACGCACGTCGCTGCGCTGCCTGCGGTTGTGCCGCCGCCAGCGCGGCCGCAGGGCGATGCGCCCGATCCGCGCGCTCTTGCGGCCGCCGGCGATGCGCGGCTTGCCGACGGCGACATCGCTTCGGCGCGGCTTTATTACGAGCGCGCGGCCGAATCCGGCGATGCGCGCGCCGCGCGGCTCCTCGCCAACAGCTACGATCCCGCGTTCCTCACGCGCTGGGGCGTGCGCGGCATGAATGGCGACACGGAAGAAGCGGCGCGCTGGTACAAGCTCGCCGGCGCGCTCGGCGACAGCGAGGCAAAGCAGGACCTCGCCGCGCTCGCGCAACGCTGACACCGACTCCGAGGGGAACGTAATGCACCGATCGCTCGCACGTATAATGGCGCTGGCCGCAGCCGCGTCCTTTTTCCTCGCGCCGGCTTTTGCCGCCGACCAGAGCTTCGACCGCGGCACGCACGGCGTCGTCGAGCTCGAGACCGGCGACACGGCGGGCATCGCCGGACAGATCGCCGCCGATCTTTCGGCGCTGCTCGACGACGGCGCGACGCGCCGCGTCGTTCCGGTGCTCGGCGACGGCGCCTTGCAGAACATCGTCGATCTCAAGGTCCTTAAGGGCATCGATGCCGCCATCGTCGAAGCGGATTCGCTCGACTTTGCGCGCCAGCAAAAACTCATTCAGGGCGTCGAGACGATTACCTACATCGCGCGGCTCTACAACGAGGAATTCCATCTCCTCGCGCGCGCCGACATCAAGACGGTCGCGGATCTCGCCGGCAAGAAGGTGAATGTCGGACCGCCGACCGGCGGCACGCCCGTCACCACGCAGAAGCTCTTTTCCGCTCTCGGCATCACCGTGACGACGACGAGCGATCCGACCGACGTGGCACTCGCGAAGCTTGCGCATGGCGATATCGACGCGGTGGCGCTCGTCGCGGCGAAGCCGGCGCCGCTCCTTCGCGTGGCTGATCCCGGCCAGGGACTCCATTTCCTGTCGCTGCCGCTCAAGGGTCCGCTCACCCAGTCCTACGCGCCGACGCGGCTCACCGCCAAAGATTATCCGGGCCTCATCGGCGAGGATGCGCCGGTCGATACGGTCGCGGTCGGCACCGTCCTCATGGCCGCCAATCTGCAGCAAGGCACCGAGCGCTATCATAACCTCGTCAATTTCGTCGAGGCGCTGTTCACGCAGTTCCCGACACTGATCGAGCCCGGCCACAACGCGAAATGGCGCGAGGTCAATCTCGCCGCCGACCTGCCCGGCTGGCGCCGCTTCCCGCCGGCCGAGCAATGGCTCGCGCGGAACGCCCCGGTGGCGCAGCAGAAGGCAGGGCCGCAGGATATGAAGGCGGTCTTCGAACGCTTCCTCGACGAGCGGCTGAAGGCAACGGGTGCCGGCATGTCGCAGCAGCAGAAGGACGAGCTGTTCAGCCAGTTCGAGCGCTGGCAGACGCAATCGGCTGCCGAGTCCCATTGACCGAGGGGTCACCGCAATGACTCCGATCCGATGCCTGCTCGCGGGCGCGGTCGTGCTCGCCGCGCTCGGCGCCGCCGCGCACGCGGGCGCGCCGCAGCCCGGCGGCACGCTCGAATTCGCCGTCACGGTCGAGCCCAACGACTATGACTGCGAGGACAACACCTCGTTCGCCTTCCTCCAGCCGGTGGCGCCGCATTACTCGACGCTTCTCAAATTCGATGCCGAGAATTATCCGCAGATCGTGGGCGATCTGGCGAAGTCGTGGACCGCGTCGCCGGACGGGCTCACCTACAGCTTCACGCTGAAGCCGGGCGTGACGTTTCACGACGGCACGCCTTTTACCTCGGCCGACGTGAAGGCGACCTACGAGCGCATCCTCCATCCGCCGCCGGGCCTCGTCTCGGCGCGGCAGGTCGATTACGGCGGCATCGCCAGCATCGACACGCCGGGCCCGCTCGAGGTGGTCTTCCACCTCAAATGGCCCGACGCGGCGATGCTCGCGACTTTCGCCTCGCCCTGGAACTGCATCTACAGCGCTGCGAAGCTGGCCCAGGATCCGCTTTACCCGAAGACGCAGATTCTCGGCACCGGGCCGTTCGTGTTCGTCGCGCACGAGAAGGGGAAATACTGGCGCGGGGCGCGCTTTGAGCATTATTTCGAGCCGGGCCGCCCCTATCTCGAAGCCTATCAGGCGGATTTCATCGCTCCGGGCGCGGTCATGGGCGCCTACAAGAGCGGCAAGATCATGGCCGAGTTCCGCGGCGTGACGCCGGCGCAACGCGACGATCTCGTGGAGACGATGGGCGACCGCGTCACGGCGAGCGAGAGCCCGTGGCTTTCGAACCTGCTCGTCGTTTTCAACACCAAGCGCCCGCCGTTCGACGACGCGCGCGTGCGCCGCGCCCTTTCGCTCGCGATCGACCGCTGGGCTGCTGCGGAGAAGCTGCAGGGCACGACCTTTTTGAAATATGTCGGCGGGCTGATGCGGCCGGGATCGTCCATGGCCGCGCCCGAGGCCGAACTCGCCTCGCTCCCGGGCTTCTCGCACGACATCGCGGGCTCGCGCGCCGAGGCGAAGCGGCTGCTCGCCGAGGCCGGCGTCAAGGACCTCCATCTGAAGCTTATGGAGCGCGACATCCCGATGCCGCATGACGCCGGTGCACAGCTTCTTGCCGAAAGCTGGCGCGCGATCGGCGTCACCACCGAGATCGACAAGCGCAACATCTTCGACTGGCAGAAAGCGGCCGAAGCCGGCGATTTCGACGTCGCGCAGGATTTCCAGGGCGATTTCTACGACGATCCGACCATCCAGCTCACGAAATTCGTCTCGCACGATCTTTCGCCGATCGACTATTCGGGTGCCACCGACCGCTATCTCGACGCGCTCTATGTCGGGCAGGCGGTGACGACGGACGCGGCCAAGCGCGCCGGCATCGTGCGCGCGTTCGAGCGCCGCGCCCTGACCGAGGCCTATACCGTGCCGCTCCTGTGGTGGAACCGGATCGTCGTGACATCCTCGCGCGTGCAAGGCTGGGCCATCACGCCGAGCCATTTCATCGGCCAGGATCTGGCCGATGTGTGGCTCGTGCATTAGTGTCCGTCATGACCGCCGCGCGAAAGGTTAAGGTGTCATGACGAACGCAACGCCGAATGCCTATCCGGTGCCGAAGACGATGAAAGCGTGGGTGCTCGGCAACCCCGAAGAGCTGCGCCTGGTCGAGAAGCCGGTGCCGGAGCCCGGCAGCGCCGAGGTCCTGGTGCGGATCGACGCGATCGCGGTCTGCGCCACCGACATCGAGATCATCAAGCACGGGCTTCCGGCGATCGTCGATGGCGGCTCGCCGTTCAACCGCAATTTCACGCCGGGCCACGAATATATGGGCACGGTGGTGAAGCTCGGGCCCTCGGTCGACGAGTTCGAGATCGGCGACCGGGTCGCGGTCGAGGTGCATGCCGGGTGCGGGCGCTGCCAGCGCTGCCGCGAGGGCATGTACACCTCGTGCCTCAATTACGGCTTTCACGCCAAGGGCCATCGCGCCAACGGCTTCAGCACCGACGGCGGCTTTGCCGAGTACGCGATCAACAGCGTCAACACCATGGTGCACGTGCCCGACGACATGCCGGACGAGGAGGCGACCCTCATCGTCACCGCCGGCACGGCGATGTACGGGCTCGACGTGATGGGCGGCATCATCGCCGGCGAGGGCGTCGTGGTGGTGGGGCCGGGGCCGATCGGCCTCATGGGCGTCGGCGTGGCCAAGGCGTTGGGCGCCGGCCCCGTCATTCTCACCGGCACGCGCGACCGCCGGCTCGAAATGGGCAAGCGGCTCGGCGCCGATGCAGTCGTCAATGTCGGCAAGGAGGACGCGGTCGCCGCCGTCGCGCGCCTCACGCACGGCAAGGGCGTGCAATACGTGCTCGAATGCTCGGGTGCGCCCAATGCCTTGAACGAGGCCGCGCGCATGGTGAACCGCGGCGGCCGCATCTGTCTTGCCGCGTTCCCGGCCGATCCGGTGCCGGTCGATCTCGCCTATATCGTGCGCAACAACATCTACGTGTTCGGCATCCGCGGCGAAGGCAAGAGCGCCACGCACCGCGCCGCCGCGCTGATGGCGCAAAAGCGGTTCGACGCGAAGATCATCCACACTCACACCTTCCCGCTCGCCGATGTGCCGACGGCGATCCGCTATGCCCGGGACCGGGTCGAGGATGCGATCAAGGTAGTCGTGAAGATGCGGCAGAACTGAACAGGAGGGGGACGATGGCGGTGTTCAAGAAGCTCTATGTCCAAGTTCTGATCGGCATCGCGCTCGGCATCGTTGTCGGCGAGGTGAACCCTGCCTTGGGCGTAGAACTGAAGCCCTTGGGCGACGCCTTCATCAGCCTGATCCGTGCCGTCGTTCCCGTCATCATCTTCGTCACCGTCGCCGTCGGCATCGCCAAGATGGGCGACATGCGCCGCGTCGGCATGGTTGGACTCCGCGCCCTCATCTATTTCGAAGTCGTCACGACCATCGCGCTCCTCGTAGGCATCGCGGTCGGCAACGTGCTGCAGCCGGGCGCGGGCCTCCACATCGATCCGGCCACCTTGAGCACGAAGTCGGTCGATGCCTACGTCACTGGCGCCAAGTCCTTCACGATTGTCGAGTTCCTGCTGCACATGGTGCCGACGAACATCGTCGGCGACATTGCCAAGGGCGAGATCATGCCGGTCCTCGTCATGGCGGTGCTGTTCGGATTCGCGCTTTGCCACATGGGCGAGCGCGGCCAGCGCGTCGTGACGCTATTGGACGATGTGATGCACGCGATCTTCGGCGTGGTGCGCTATGTCATGTACCTGGCGCCGATCGCCGCCTTTGGCGCCATCGCCTTCACCATCGGCAAGTTCGGCTTCCACACGCTCGAAGGCCTGGCGAAGCTCATCGCCAGCGTCTATGTCACCTCGATCCTGTTCGCGCTCATCGGCTTTGGCCTCATTGCCCGCATCTTCGGTCTCCGGGTGTGGAAGATCATCCGCTATTTCAAGGAAGAGCTGCTCATCACCTTCGCCGCGACTTCGGGCGAGGCGATGATCCCGCGCTCGATCGATAAGCTCGAGGCGATGGGCTGCTCCGAGGAGGTGGTGGGGCTGGTGCTGCCGGCGGGCTTCTCCTTCAACACCAACGGCACCGCCATCTACATGACCCTCTCGGTGCTGTTCATCGCGCAGGCCTGCGACATCAATCTCGGAGTGGGCCAGCAGTTCGCGATCCTGTTCATCATGCTGTTTACGTCGAAGGGCGCGGCCGGCATCGCCGGCGCCGGGTTCGTGGCGCTCGCGGCGACGTTGCCGGCGGCGGGCGTCCTCCCGATCGGCGGCCTCGCGCTTCTTCTCGGCATCGACCGCTTCATGTCCGAGATCCGCGCCATCACCAATCTCTTCAGCAACATCTTCGCGACTGTCGTGGTGGCGAAATGGATGGGCGAGCTCGACGAGGTGCGCGCCGCCGAAACGCTCGACGGCGTGGCGGCGCCGGTGCCGGCGGAATAGTCAGCGGTCGTATTCGGCCGAGATGTCCTTGCCGGTATAGTCCTTCATCAGCGCCGTCGCGACGATCGTCACGACGGCGCAGAGGAGGATATAGAGCGCGATCACCCAGCCGGTCTTGTAGGCGGCGAAGAGCGCCGTCGCGATCAAGGGCGCGGGCCCGCCGGCGATGATCGAGGCAAGCTGATAGCCCATCGACGCGCCGCTATATCTGAGACGCGGCGTGAAGCTCTCGGCGATGAGCGCCGCCTGCGGCCCGTACTGCATGTCGTGCGGGATGAGCGACAGCACGATCGCAAGGAAGATCGCGACCGGCGATAGGGTGTCGAGAAGCCCGAAATAGACGAACCCGAACACGCCCATCGTCGCCGCGCCGATCAGGTACATCCTCTTCCGCCCGATCAGGTCGGAAATATGGCCCGAGATCGGGATGGTGAAGAACGACACGCACGAGGCGACCAGCACCGCCGTCAAAAGCATGTCGCGCGGCATGTGCAGCGTGCCGGTGCCATAGGCGAAGATGAAGGCGGTGAAGATGTAGAACGGCGCCTGCTCCGAGAGCCGCGCCAGCGCCGACAGGATCATCGCGCCCGGCTGCTTCTTGCAGACCTCGAGCATCGGCGCCTTCTCGATCTTGTTGCCGGCGACGAGCGCCTGGAACACCGGCGTCTCGAGAATGCCGAGCCGGATCCAGAGCCCGATCGCCACCAGCACGATCGACAGGAAGAACGGGATGCGCCAGCCCCAGCGGATGAACGCGTCGCCCGACATCTGGCTGAAGGAGAGGACCGCGAGATTGGCGATGAAGAGCCCCGAGGGAACGCCGAACTGCGGCCACGAGGCGACGAGCCCGCGCTGGCGGTTATGGCGCGCCCACTCCATCGCCAGGAGCACCGAGCCGCCCCATTCGCCGCCGACGCCGATCCCTTGAAGGGTGCGCAGCACGGTCAGCAGAATGGCGCCCCAGATGCCGATCGAATCGTAGCCCGGCACGAATGCCACGAGAAATGTGGAAATGCCCATCAGCATCAACGTGGCGATGAGCGTCAACTTGCGGCCAATGCGGTCGCCGTAATGGCCGAAGATGGCGGCGCCGACGGGGCGGGCGATGAAGCCGATGAAATAGATCCCGAACGCGTTCAAGGTCGCGGTCAGCGGCGCCTCGTTCGGGAAAAAGAGCTTGCCGAACACGAGCCCGGCCATGGTGCTGTAGAGGAAGAAATCGTACCACTCGATCGTGGTGCCGATCGTGGCGGCGACGACGGCGCGGCGAAGCTGGCGCGCATGCTCTGCGGCCGGAAGCGCCGCGCCAGTGCCGGTGAGGGTGGCCATGGTGTTTCCTTCCCCGGCAATTTGTTGCCTTGCGGCTCGCGGAAAGCCTAACCCCGGCGATTGCGGGATCAAGGGGTTGCAGGGAGCCGCCCTCTTGCACATATCTGCGGCGGCGGGGAAGCCAACGGCAACATCCGGGTCGGGACATGCAAGGTGAGACTTTAAGCTTCCAGGCGGAGGTGAGCCGCCTTCTCGAAATCGTCGCTCACTCGCTCTACAGCAACAAGGACGTATTCCTGCGCGAGCTCATCAGCAACGCGTCGGACGCGTGCGACCGGCTGCGCTATGCCGCGCTCACCGACCCGGCGCTCATCGCCGGCGATGCCGAGCTCAAGGTCACGATCCTTCCCGACAAGGCCAAGCGCACCGTCACCATTGCCGACAACGGCATCGGCATGAACCGGCAGGATCTGATCGACAATCTCGGCACCATCGCGCGTTCCGGCACCGCCGCCTTCGTCAAGGGGCTCTCGGGCGATGCCAAGAAGGACGTGGCGCTCATCGGTCAGTTCGGCGTCGGCTTCTATTCGGCCTTCATGGTGGCCGACGAGGTCGAGGTGCTGTCGCGCAAGGCGGGCGAGGACGACGCCTGGCGCTGGCTCTCGAACGGCAAGGGCGAATTCTCGATCGAGCCTGCCGAGAAGCCGGGACGCGGCACCGTCATCACCTTGAAGCTCCATGACGAGGACGCGGACTACGCCGATGCCGAGCGCCTGAAGCACATCGTCAGGACCTATTCCGACCACGTCGCGCTGCCGATCGTGATCGAGGCGCAGGGCAAGAAGGAGACGGTGAACCACGCCGCCGCGCTTTGGATGCGCCCCAAATCCGAGATCGGCGACGAGCAGTACAGGGAGTTTTATCACCATGTCGGCCACGGCTTCGACGATCCGTGGCTCACGATCCACGCCAAGGCCGAAGGGACCTACGAATACACGACCCTGCTCTTCGTCCCCGCGACGAAGCCGTTCGACCTGTTCGAACCCGCGCGCAAGAACCGCGCCAAGCTCTATGTGCGGCGCGTCTTCATCACCGACGATTGCCAGGAGCTGCTGCCGCCCTATCTCCGCTTCCTGCGCGGCGTCGTCGATTCCGAGGATCTGCCGCTCAACGTCAGCCGCGAGATGCTGCAGAAGAACCCGATGCTCGCCAAGATGCGCGGCCAGATCGCCCGCCGCGTGCTTGCGGAGCTCGGCCGAAAGGCGAAGGACGCGCCCGCCGAATACGCTGCGTTCTGGGACAATTTCGGCGCCGTCCTGAAAGAAGGGCTGTACGAAGACACCGAGCATCGCGACGAGATTTTGGCGCTCGCGCGCTTCCGCACCACTTCCGCGGACGGGCTCGTCTCGCTCGACGACTATGTCGGCCGCATGAAGCCGGGGCAGGATGCGATCTACACCGTCACCGGCGACACCGCCGAAGCGGCCGCCAAGAGCCCGCAGCTCGAAGGCTTTCGCGCGCGCGGCGTCGAGGTGCTGCTCTTGACCGATGCGGTGGACGAGTTCTGGATGCCGGCGCTCGGTGACTACAAGAAGCATCCGTTCAAATCGGTGACGCGCGGCCAGGCCGATCTCGACAAGTTTCCCGCCCCCGACGAGCAAAAATTCGATCCCAAGCGCGACGGCGCCGTGGCGAGCTCTCATCGCGCTCGTAAAACTTTCGCTCGGCGAGGCGGTTAAGGACGTGCGCGCCTCGTCCCGGCTCACCGACAGCGCGGTCTGCCTCGTCGCCGACGAGGGCGATCTCGACATCCATCTCGAGCGCCTCTTGAAGCAGCATCGCCAATTGTCGGCCGAGGCAAGGCGCATTCTCGAGCTCAACCCGCGCCATCCGCTGATCGCGCGGCTTGCCGATCTCGCCGGCAAGGAGGGCGCGGCGAGTGAGCTCAGCGACTTCGCCTGGCTGCTCCTCGATCAGGCGCGCATCCTCGAAGGCGAAGCGCTGCCCGATCCGGCCGCGTTCGCGCGCCGCATGTCGGCGCTTCTGGCGAAGGGGCTGGGCGGCGAAGACCACTAACGCTTTCACGCCGATGGCACTCCGTATAATTGCTGGGACGGTCTTTGCGAATGCGTATAAGCACTGACATATACCTTGATGACATCAGGGCAGGCATGAGTTGGATTGTCGCCAATTTCGGCGGAGCGCTCAATAAGCGCCTAAAGGGATTTGAAGGGGAGCAACGGCAGAACCCGTTACTCGGCCCCTATTGGCGCGACAACTTCCCGATCGAAATCGAATTAGGAAATGCGCGTTTGCATTTCCACAATACCAGCCGTTACCCGCAGGGATCTCGATTTGACGTGGCATACGGCTTTGCCGTTGGTGCCATGAGAATTTATCAAGCGCTACCCTCGGTCGCCCGAGAGCGTTTCCTCGGCCGCCTGAAGGGGGCAATGAAGGATCAATTCGGCTTGCGGCCTATCGCGTATGAGCTCCGCACGGCCATCCATCTTATGAAGCGAGGTTACGATGTTACCTTCTCTGACTTGATCGGCGCTGGCCGGAGCGACTTCATCGCGGCTAAAGATGGAGAAGAAATTGATGTGGAGTGCAAGACCACATCAGTGGACACAGGCCGCAAAATCCATCGCAAACAACTGCATACTTTGTCTAGGTCACTGCTTCCCATTGTTGACCGGCTGTTGATCGATGGTGGAGGCCACCTGGTTCAACTGACCGTTCGAGGGCGCCTTGAGAATCGTGAGCCGCAAGTCGCGGCACTCACACAATTATTCTCATCAGGTGCGCTCGCGAAGTCGAGTGTCAAAAATGAGACGGGGAGTTTTGCTTACCGACGCGATAGCAGCGGTAAGACGTTCACGAAAGATACCGACGAAACTATGGTTCGAGCGGTGTTGTGCGAAGCATTCGGGGATCGAAATGGACACGCGCTATTCCGTTGGCGTGAGAATCGTGGATTCGTGGCCATTGCTATCGAAAGCGACGAGCCGGACACCGTCCTGGAGTCAATCGCAGAACAAGCCAAAGACGCCGCTGATCAGTGCAGTGGGGCGCGGCCTGCGGTCTTGGCAATACAGCTTGTCGAAATGGACCGGGACGCTTTGAAAAAGTTGTTGGAAACAGCAAGTGGGGTACATCTCATTGCCCATGCGGTATTTCGAAGCCAACAACGGTCATTTGTCGATTCTATCGGTTTTAGCATTGCACCGGATGCGCACAGTGAGACGGACTTCGCAACCAGTCGGGAGTTGGGCGGTGACGTAGCGACGTTGTTCAACCCCGCGCCGCGATTTCCGTGTGAGGCTGCCCGCTCAATCTTTTCTCCTCCAGACCGCGCCATCCGCTGATCGCGCGGCTTGCCGATCTCGCCGGCAAGGAGGGCGCGGCGAGTGAGCTCAGCGACTTCGCCTGGCTGCTCCTCGATCAGGCGCGCATCCTCGAAGGCGAAGCGCTGCCCGATCCGGCCGCGTTCGCGCGCCGCATGTCGGCGCTTCTGGCGAAGGGGCTGGGCGAGACCGCCTAGCGCGGATCGATGCGGCGGGCGGCGAGGACGGGCCCCTGCCCAGCCGCCTGCACGAGCACGGCGACGCCGCCGCTGCCGAGCCCCGCCACCTCGCCGGGCGGCACCACCAGCTCGAGCGACCAGCCGGGCCAGCCGCCGATCCGGCGATAGTTCCGCACGGCCTGGTGGTCGACCGCCGTCCGGCCCGCGTTCTCGCCGCGCAGCACCTGCGTCTCGTGCGGCTTGTCGTAGCCGATGAGCCAGATGTCGGCGGGCGACTTGGCCGGGGAATCGCCGGCGCCCACATCGACGAGGAGCGCGCCGTCCTCGCGCCAGCGCAGCTCGAGATCGAGCTGCGGCGCCTTGTGCGAAACCGCGTCGCGGATCAGCCCTTCCACCGTGTCGCGCTCGGAGCCGATTCCTTGTGCGGCGCCCCCCACCACGATCTGCGGCGTATAGACGTAGCGCTCGTTCAGGCTTTTGACGTAGCCGCGCTGGCGCGCCGTCGCCCATGGCTTCGCGAACGGATCGGTCCAGCCGATATAGTTCCAGTAATCGACATGGAATGCCAACGGAAGGAGGTCGCGGCGCTCGGCCAGCTCGCCGAAATATGCGTCCGCCGGCGGGCAGGAATTGCAGCCTTGCGAGGTGTAGAGCTCGACCACCACCGGCTGGCGCTCCGCCGCCGCCGCCGGCAGCGCGCAGAGGATGGCGAAGAGAGCCAAGGAGCTTGGACCGCGCATGTCCTCATCCTGACGCGCCAGGACAGCCGCGCCAAGTCACCCGGCATCACGCCTTGGTGAGGCGCGGCATGCTATCTTTCCGCGGCCAGCAGGAAAGGGAGAGCAATGATCGTCGAAATGCGCACCTATACGACCAACCCCGGCAAGGCCCGCGACTGGCTCGAATATTACGAGAAGAACGGGCTTCCCGTGCAAAAGCGCGTACTCGGGCGGCTCGTCGGCTTCTTTACCACCGAATTGGGGCCGCTGAACCAGATTGTCCATCTCTGGGCCTACGAATTGCTCGCCGACCGCGAGCAGCGCCGTGCCGCCCTCATGAAGGAGCCGGAGTGGCAGGCCTATCTCAAGAACAACCCGCCGGGCCTCCTCGCCGCGCAGGAAACCAAGATCCTCGTCCCGACGGCGTTCTCGCCGCTGAAGTGACGGCACCGCGGTCATTGCGAGGAGCGTAAGCGACGAAGCAATCTCCCGGGGATTGCTTCGCTGCGCTCGCAATGACAGGGAACTACGCCGCCTTCATCATGCTGCGGAGCACGTAGGGCAGGATGCCGCCGTGGCGGAAATATTCGAGCTCGTCGACCGTGTCGATGCGGCAGAGGAGCGGGATCGTCTCGATCTTGCCGTCCGCGCGGTGGATGCGGCAGGCGAGGTCGATGCGCGGCTTCAGCCCCGCGGCGATATGCCGAGAATGTCGAACCGCTCGCTGCCGTCGAGTTTCAGGCTCTGGCGGGTCGTGCCGTCCTTGAACTGGCAGCGGCAGCACGCCCATGCCGACGAGGTTCGAGCGATGGATGCGCTCGAAGCTCTCGACGATCACCGCCTTGACGCCCAGAAGCTTCGTGCCCTTGGCCGCCCAGTCGCGCGACGAGCCGGTGCCGTATTCCTTGCCGGCGATGATCACGAGCGGCACGCCCTCCTTCTGGTAGAGCATCGCCGCGTCGTAGATCGGCATGACCTTGCCGTCCGGCATGTGCTTCGTCATGCCGCCCTCGACGCCCGGCACCATCTCGTTCTTGATGCGGATATTGGCGAAGGTGCCGCGCACCATCACCTCGTGATGGCCGCGGCGCGCGCCATAGGAATTGAACTCCGACGGCCGCACCTGGTGCTCGAGCAGATATTCGCCGGCGGGCGATTCCTTCTTGATCGAGCCCGCGGGCGAGATGTGGTCGGTGGTGATGCTGTCGCCGAGCATCGGCAAGCTCGCGCGCCATGGCGATGTCGGCAAGCGGCGCCGGCTCCTTCGGCATGTTGTCGAAATAGGGCGGGTTCGCGAGATAAGTGGAACCCAAGTCCCACGAGAAGGTGAGGCCCGAAAGGAGCTTCACCTTCTTCCACTCAGGCGGCCCCTCGAACACGTTGGCATAGCGCTTCCTGAACATCGGCGCGTCGACGCGCCTTCGCCACGGTCTCGGCGATGTCGCGGTTCGTGGGCCAGATGTCGCGCAGATAGACCGGCTTGCCGTCGCCGTCCTGCGCGATCGCATCGCGCGACACGATCGACATTCATCGATCCCGCGATCGCATAGGCCACGACGAGCGGCGGCGACGCCAGATAATTCGCGCGCACCAGCGGATGGATGCGGCCCTCGAAATTGCGGTTGCCCGACAGCACCGCCGCGGCCACGAGATCGCCCTCCTCGATCGCCTCGGCGATGGGATCGGGCAGCGGCCCCGAATTGCCGATGCAGGTGGTGCAGCCATAACCCGCGAGCGTGAAGCCCAAGCGCGTCGAGATCGTTCTGGAGTCCGGTCTTGGCGTAATAGTCGGACACGACCTGGCTTCCCGGCGCCAGCGAGGTCTTGACCCACGGCTTCACCGTGACGCCGCGCTTCACGGCGTTGCGCGCCAGAAGCCCGGCCGCCAGCATGACGCTCGGATTGGAGGTGTTGGTGCAGGACGTGATCGCGGCGATCACCACCGCGCCGTCGGCGAGCTCATAGTTCGCGCCCTTGACCTTGACCGGCGCCGCCTTCTTGGCTGCGGGTCGCAGCGAGCTTCGGCAGCTCGGCGGCGAACGATTTCGCGACGCCCGACAGCGCGACCCGGTCCTGCGGCCGGCGCGGGCCGGCGAGCGACGGCTCGACGCTGGCGAGGTCGAGCTCGAGCGTGTCGGTGAAGACGGGATCGGGCGCCTTCTCGTCATGCCACAGCCCTTGCGCCTTGGCATAGGCCTCGACCAGCTTGACCCGCGCCGGATCGCGTCCGGTGAGCGTGAGATAGCGGATCGTCTCGGCGTCGATCGGGAAGAAGCCGCATGTCGCGCCATATTCGGGCGCCATGTTGCCGATCGTGGCGCGGTCGGCCGAGCGCCAGGTTCGCGATGCCGGGCCCGAAGAACTCGACGAAGCGCCCGACCACGCCGCGTTTGCGCAGCATCTGCGTCACGGTGAGGACGAGGTCGGTCGCGGTCGCGCCCTCCTTGAGCGCGCCCGATAGCCGCACCCCCACCACTTCCGGCAGCACCATCGAGATCGGCTGGCCGAGCATCGCCGCCTCGGCCTCGATCCCGCCGACGCCCCAGCCCAGCACCGAAAGCCCGTTCACCATCGTCGTATGGCTGTCGGTGCCGACGAGCGTATCGGGATAAGCGATCGTGCGGCCTGTTCTCCTCGGTCGTCCACACCACCTGCGCCAGATATTCGAGATTGACCTGGTGGCAGATGCCGGTGCCGGGCGGCACGACGCGGAAATTGTCGAACGCGCTCTGGCCCCAGCGCAGAAAGGCATAGCGCTCGCCGTTGCGCTCGAACTCGATCTTGACGTTCTTCTCGAACGAATCCTTGCTGCCGAAATTGTCGACCATCACCGAATGGTCGATGACGAGATCGACCGGCGACAAGCGGGTTGATCCGCTTCGGATCGCCGCCCAGATTGCCCATCGCCTCGCGCATCGCGGCGAGATCCACGACCGCCGGCACGCCGGTCAGGTCCTGCATCAAGACGCGGGCCGGGCGGAACGCGATCTCGCGCTCGGAGGTCTTGCTCTTGAGCCACGCGCCCAGCGACTTGATGTCCTCGACCGTCACCGTGCGGCCGTTCTCGAGCCGCACCAGGTTCTCGAGCAGCACTTTCAGCGAGAACGGCAGGCGCGAGATGTCGCCGAGCCCGGCCGCCGCCGCGGCGGCCTCCAGGCTGAAATAATCGTAATGCTTGCCGCCCACGTCGAGAGTGCGGCGGCATTTCAGCGAATCATGGCCGGTGACAGACACGGGCGGCAGCTCCTGTGCGGGGGGCGGCGCGGAAAGGCGCCGCGCTTCGCCGCTGCTACCCCTTCCGGGACGCGAGATCAAGCGGAATGGGCTGGCGCTGGTCCCGCGTGGCGCGCGAATCCGTGATCGAATTCCTTTGTTTCGCCACGATTCCTTCGAATTCGTGTCCCATTCGGGGTGTCTACTGCGCGTCAGGTGAGAGGCGGGCACTGCCCTCCCCATCTCCGCAGCGGTCAATCCCCCCGACCGCTTTTGACAAAACGGCCTCGGTCTCCCCCACCGAGGCCGTTTTTCTTGGGCATTGCGCCGTGCCATGATCGCCGACTTCATGGCGCACCCCCCTCCTCACCCGAACGCATTTGCCGGAATCGGCCTCGCCTGCCGCCGCGGCGAGCGGCTCGTGTTCGACGCGCCTCGATTTCGTGCTTGCCACGGGGCGGCGCGCTGGTCCTCACCGGCCCCAACGGCAGCGGCAAGTCGAGCCTGTTGCGCCTCATGGCCGGGCTCACCCCGCCCGCGGGCGGGATACTCGCCTGGGACGGGACCGACGTCGCCGAAGACCCCGCTGCCCACCGCGCGCGCCTCCATTTCGTCGGCCACGCCGACGCGCTGAAGCCGGTCCTGACCGTGGCCGAGAGCATCGCCTTCTGGGCCGGCATGCATGGCGGCGGCCCGGTCGGCGACGCGCTCGACCGGTTCGGCCTCGTGCCCGCTAGCCGAAATGCCGTGCCGGCTCCTTTCGGCCGGGCAGCGCCGCCGCGTGGCGCTGGCGCGGCTCGTCGCAAGCCCCGCTCCGCTCTGGCTCCTCGACGAGCCGCTGACGGGTCTCGACAGCGACGCGGTCGCCGATCTTTACGACGCGATCGCGGCGCATCGCGACGCGGGCGGGCGGATCGTGCTGTCGACCCACGCGCCGCTCGCGCTGGCCGGACGCCGCGACGCTGTCGCTCGCGGATTTTGCCGCGCGCGCCGGCGTGGACACATTCGCGTGAGCCCGTTTGCCCGCCTCGTCCGCCGCGATCTGCGCTTTCGTTGCGCCAGGGCGGCGACGCTGCCACGGTGCTGGCGTTCTTCGTGCTGACCGTGATCCTGTTTCCGTTCGGCGTCGGGCCCGAGCCCGACCTTTTGGCAGCGGATCGCCGCCGGGATCCTGTGGGTGACGGCGCTCCTTGCCTCGCTTTTGTCGCTCGACCGGCTGTTCCAGGCCGATTACGAGGATGGCAGCCTCGAGGCCTTGGCGCTCATGGCGCTGCCGCTCGAGGCGCAGGTGGCGGCGAAGTGCCTCGCTCATTGGCTCGTGACCGGCCTGCCGCTTGACCCTCATGGCGCCGCTTTTGGCGCTGCTCCTGCATCTCGACGCCGCTGGCATATCCCGCGCTCGTCCTCGGCATGGCGCTCGGCACGCCGACCTTGAGCCTCATCGGCGCGGTCGGCGCCGCGCTCACCCTGGGCGCGCGGCGGAGCGGCGTGCTGCTCTCGCTTCTGGTGCTGCCGCTCTATATCCCGGTGCTGATCTTCGGCGTCGCCGCGTGCGAGGCGGCCGCATCGGGTTTCTCCGCGCGCCCGCATCTCCTGCTGCTGGCAGCGCTGGCTGGCGTTCGCGGCGCCCACCGCGCCATTTGCCGCAGCGGCGGGATTGCGCCAGGCGCTCGAATAAGCGCGCCGGATGCGCTAGGAATGGCACGATGCATCGTTTCGCCAATCCGGCGCGTTTCATGCGGCTTTCCGCGGTGGCTCTGCCGTGGTGCGGCGCGCTCGCGGCGCTCCTCATCGCGCTGGGCCTGGTGCTCGCGCTGTTCGTCGCGCCTGCCGACTACCAGCAGGGCGAGGCGGTGCGCATCATGTATGTCCATGTGCCGGCCGCCTGGATGGCGAGCTTCGTCTATGCGGTGATGGCGCTTGCGAGCGCGGTCGGGCTCATCTGGCGCCATCCGCTGGCCGACATCGCGGCGCGCGCGGCGGCGCCGCTCGGCGCGGGCTTCACCCTCGTCTGCCTCGTCACCGGCTCGCTCTGGGGCGAGCCGATGTGGGGCACGTGGTGGGTGTGGGACGCGCGGCTCACCTCGGTGCTGGTGCTGTTCTTCCTCTATCTCGGCTATATCGCGCTGGTGAACGCGTTCGACGAGCCGACGCGCGGCAGCCGCGCCGGCGCGGTGCTGGCGATCGTCGGCATCGTCAATCTGCCGATCATCAAGTTCTCGGTCGATTGGTGGAACACGCTGCATCAGCCGGCGAGCGTTTTCCGCCTCGGCGGCCCGACCATCGCGCCGTCGATGCTGTGGCCGCTCCTGGTCATGGCGCTGGGCTTCATGCTGTTCTTCGCGGCGATGCTGCTGGTGCGCATGCGCGCGGCGCTCCTTGCGGCGCGGCTCCGCGTCCTCCGCATGGCCGCGAGCCAGGACGAGGCGCGCGCGCCGCGCCGCCGCCCGCGCGCCTTGGGCGAGGCGCGCTGATGGGCGCGCTCGAGAACTTCCTCGCGATGGGCGGCTATGCGCGCTTCGTCTGGCCGGCTTACGGCGTCGCGGTCGCGGTGCTGCTGTGGATGCTGGTGGACAGCGTCGGCTCGTACCGAAGCGACAAGGCGCGAGCTCGACGCGCTCGAGCGGCAGCGGCGATGACGCGCAAGCGTCGCCGACTTTATCTCGTGCTCGGCGGTCTCGGCACGCTCGCGGTCGTAAGCGGCCTCGTGCTGTCGGCGATGAGCGACAATCTCGTCTTCTTCTACAGCCCGTCGGATCTCCGCGCCAAGGACGTGCCGGACGGGCGCCGCGTGCGCATCGGCGGCCTGGTCGAAAACGGCAGCGTCACCCGCGAGGCGGACGGCCGCACCATCGACGTTCCGCGTCACCGACGGCAAGGAGGACGTGCCTGTCACCTATGACGGGCCGATTGCCCGATCTCTTCCGCGAGGGGCAGGGTGTCGTGGTCGAAGGCGCGCTCGACCGCGACGGCAGCTTCCGCGCGGCCGAGGTGCTGGCCAAGCACGACGAGAAATACATGCCGCGCCGAGGTGGTGGACGCCTTGAAGAAATCCGGGCACTGGCAGGAAGGCGCTGCGACGGCGAAGGTGGGGCCATGATCGTCGAGCTGGGTCATTTCGCGCTCGTCCTCGCGCTCGTCATCTCGCTGGCGCAGGCGAGCCTGCCGCTCTGGGGCGCGGCGAAGCGCGATCTGGGATTGATGGAGCTCGGACGGGGCGCTGCGCATTGCGAGCTTCCTTCTCGTCGCACTTGCCTTTGCCGCGCTCGTCAACGCCTATGTCACGTCCGATTTCTCGGTGGTGAACGTCGTCGAGAACAGCCACACCGACAAGCCGCTCCTCTACAAGATCACCGGCGTGTGGGGGAACCACGAGGGCTCGATGGTCCTTTGGGTCTTCATCCTGACCCTCTTCGGCGCGGCGGTGGCCTGGTTCGGCGGCAACCTTCCGCCCGAGCTGCGCGCCCGCGTGCTCGCCGTCCAGGGCATGATCGGCAGCGGCTTCCTGCTCTTCATCCTGTTCACCTCGAACCCGTTCCTGCGCGCGATTCCGGCGCCGGCCAACGGCCAGGGCCTCAATCCGGTGCTGCAGGATCCGGGCCTCGCATTCCATCCGCCGTTTCTTTATCTGGGATATGTCGGATTCTCGGTCGCGTTCTCGTTCGCGGTCGCGGCGCTTGATCGAGGGGCGGGTCGACGCCGCGTGGGCGCGCTGGGTCAGGCCCTGGACGCTTGCCGCGTGGTGCGCGCTCACGATCGGCATCGCCATGGGAAGCTGGTGGGCCTATTACACGCTCGGCTGGGGCGGATGGTGGTTCTGGGACCCGGTCGAGAACGCCTCGCTCATGCCGTGGCTCGCCGGCACCGCGCTCATCCATTCGGCGATCGTCGTCGAGAAGCGCGACACCCTCAAAAGCTGGACCGTGCTGCTCGCCATCATCACCTTCTCGCTGTCGCTCGTCGGCACGTTTCTGGTGCGCTCGGGCGTGCTTACCTCGGTGCATGCGTTCGCGGTCGATCCGCTGCGCGGCACCTTCATCCTGCTGTTGCTGCTCGTCGCGGTGGGCGGCTCGCTCACGCTCTATGCCGTGCGCGCGCCGTACTTGAAGGGCGGCGGCCTGTTCGCGCCGGTTTCGCGCGAGGGCGCGCTCGTCCTGAACAACCTGCTGCTTTCCTGCGCCGCCGCCACCGTGTTTCTGGGCACGCTCTATCCGCTCTTTCTCGATGCCGTCGGCGGCCCCAAAGTCTCGGTCGGATACCCGTTCTTCAACCGCACCTTCGCGCCGCTGATGGTGCCGCTGCTCGTCGCCGTTGCGTGCGGACCGCTCCTCGCCTGGAAGCGCGGCGATCTCTTGGGCGCGATGCAACGGCTCTGGGTCGCGTTCGCCGCCGCGATCGCGGTCGTGCTCGTGGGCCTTTACGTCACGCGCGGCGGGCCGGTGCTCGCGGTGCTGGGCTTCGGGCTTGCGGCGTGGGTCGCGGGCGGCGTGCTCGTCGAATGGGCCGAGCGCGTACGGCTCTTCCGCGCGCCGCCTGGCGAGAGCGCACGGCGCGCGTTGCGCCTGCCGCGCTCCGCCTACGGCATGACGGTTGCGCATCTGGGGCTCGCCGTCGCCGTCGCTGGCTTCGCCGGCTCCGCCTTCGAACAGGAGCGCATCCAGGCGATGCGGCCCGGCGATGTGGTCGCGATGGCGGGATACAATCTGCAATTCCGCGGCGTCGAGGAAGTGCAGGGCTCGAACTACAGCGCCGACGAGGGCGACTTCGTGCTGAGCCGCGGGCCCGCGACGATCGCCGTCCTCCATCCCGAGCGGCGCTTCTTCCCGCTGCAGCAGCAGACCACCGCCAAGACCGCGATCCACACCAATTTCCTCGCCGACTATTACCTGGCGCTCGGCGATCCGGACGGGAAGGGCGCGTGGGCGGTGCGCGCTTATTGGAAGCCGCTGGTGCCGTGGATCTGGATCGGCGCCGTCATCATGGCGTTCGGCGGCATGCTGAGCCTTTCCGACCGGCGCTGGCGCGTCGGTGCGGCGCAGCCCGCCCGCGCGCGTCCCCTCGTGGCGCCAGCGGAGTGATGTGTCCGACATGACGGCGAAAAGGATTTTCTTCGTCCTTCCGCTTCTCCTGTTCGCGGTACTGGCGGGATATTTCTGGCTGGCCTTGAACACCGGCCGCGATCCGCACGAGTTGCCGTCGGCGATGATCGACAAGCCGGCGCCGGTTTTCGCGCTTGCCGGCATCGACGGCGGCGCGGGACTCGACCGCCAACAGCTTGGCGGCGGCGTGACCATCGTCAATTTCTTCGCCTCGTGGTGCATCCCGTGCCGGCTCGAGCATCCGCTGCTCATGGGCTTGGGCAAGCGGCTCGATGTTCCGGTGTACGGCATCGCCTGGCAGGACAAGGGCGACGACGCGGCGCAGTTTCTGAAGCAGCTCGGCGATCCCTACAGACGCGTCGGCCTCGACGAGAGCGGCCGCGTCGGCATCGATTTCGGCGTCTATGGCGTGCCCGAGACCTATGTCGTCGACAAAGCGGGCCGCATCCGGCTCCGCCATGTCGGTCCCTTGACCGCCGAATCGGTGGCGAAGGAGCTGGCGCCGCTCGTCAAGGAGCTTGGCCGGTCGTGAGGGCGCGCGTTCTCGCAGCTTTCGTCTTCCTCGCGCTCGCGGCCGCCGGCAGCGCTCGCGCGGTCGAGCCGGGCGAGATGCTGCCCGATCCGGCGCTCGAGGCGCGCGCCCGCGCGATCGGCCGGGAGCTGCGTTGCCTCGTCTGCCAGAACGAATCGATCGACGATTCGAATGCGACCTTGGCGCACGATCTGCGCATCATTCTGCGCGAGCGGATCGCCGCCGGCGACACCGATGCGCAGGCGATCCAATACATCGTCGACCGCTATGGCCAGTTCGTGCTGCTGAAGCCGCCGGTGGAGCCCGCGACCTATGCGCTGTGGTTCGGCCCTGCTTGCCTGCTGCTGCTCGCGGGCGCCGGGACGGTGTTCTACCTGCGCCGCCACCGGCCCGGGACCGCGGACGCGCCGGCGCCGTTGAGCGCCGACGAGGAAAGCCGCATCGCCGAGCTGTTGCGCGAGGGCGAGCTCTGATGCTGCTGCCGCTCGCGCTTGCGCTCGTGACGGCGATGGCGCTCGTCGTCGTGATCGCGCCGCTGATGAAGGGATTGCAGGCCGCCCCGCCGCGGCTCGATTTCGACCGTGCGGTCTATCGCGACCAGCTCGGCGAGCTGGAACGCGACCGCACGCGCGGCCTCATCGGCGAGCGCGAAGCCGAGACGGCGCGGCTCGAAATCGAACGCCGGCTGCTCGCCGCCGACCGCGCCGACCGCACGCCCGGGCGCGAGGGACGCGCGCTTCCCGTTGCGGCAGCGCTCGTATCGCTCGCGCTCGCCGCGGGCGCGGGCGGGCTCTATGCCTATCTCGGCTCGCCCGGCGTGCCGGACGAGCCGGCCGCCGCGCGCACGGCCGCAACCGCCGCCGGCGCGAACGATCTCGAAAAAACCGCGCAATCGCTCGAGGCGCAGCTCCAAGCCAAGCCCGGCGATGCGGAAGGCTGGGCCGCGCTCGCCCGCACCGAGGCGGGCTTGCGCGACTGGCAGAAAAGCGCCGATGCCTACGCGCGCGCGGTGGCGCTGGCGCCCGATCGCGGCGATCTTCTTGCCGGACAAGGCGAAGCCGAGACGTTCGCCGCCGACGGCGTCGTCACGCCGCACGCGTCCGACGCTTTCAAGAAGGCGCTCGCGCGCGATCCGCAGGACGGCGTCGCGCGCTATTACCTGGCGCTCGCCGACGCGCAGGCCGGCAAGACCGACGCCGCGATCGCGGCCTGGCAGAAGATGGCCGCGGAATCGCCCGACGGCGCCCCCGTCCGCGCCGAACTGAAGCGCCGCATCGACGAGACGGCGCGCGAAGCCGGCATCGCGCCGCCGCCGCTCGCGGCACCTGCCGCCGCTGCGTCGGCGCCTGAAGCGCCCGCGCCGCCGCCCGGTCCCGATGCCGCGCAGATGGCGGAGGCCGCCAAAATGCCGCCGGAGCAGCGCGAGCAGATGATCCGCGGCATGGTCGAGAAGCAGGCGGCCGAGCTCAAGGAGACGCCCGGCGACCGCGACGGCTGGCTCAGGCTCGCGCGCTCCTATGCCGTCCTCGGCGAGCGCGACAAATCGGCCGATGCCTACGAGCAGGCGGCGAAGATCGATCCCAAGAATGTCGAGATCAAGCTCGGCGAGGTGGATGCGCTGCTCGACGGCAACGCGCTCGACCAGGCGATCCCGCCCCGTGTCGTGACGTTGCTCCACCAGGTCGAGGCGCAATCGCCGCAGGAGCCCGAGGCGCTGTGGTATCTCGGCCTCGCCGCGGCGCAGGCGAAGAATCCCGACATGGCGGCCTCATATTGGAACCGGCTCCTCGCCGCGCTCCCGGCCGATGCGCCCGAGCGCAAGACCGTAACCGCCGCTTTGGCGGCGCTCGAGGGGAAATAGGCGCGCCTCACCCGGTTGCGAAATGCGCCTCGGTTTTGCTGCGGATTTCGTCGAAGGTGACGCTGGGCGCCATCTCGACGAGCGTCATGGCGCCCTTCTTCTTGTCGATGGTGAAGACCGCGAGATCGGTGATCACCATGTCGACGACGCCCGCGCCGGTCAAAGGCAAGGTGCAGCGGCGCAAAAGCTTCGCCTCGTTCTTGGCGGTGTGCTCCATCACGACGACCACCTTCTTGACGCCGGCGACGAGGTCCATGGCGCCGCCCATGCCCTTCACCAGCTTGCCCGGGATCATCCAGTTGGCGAGGTCGCCGTTCTCCGCCACCTGCATCGCGCCCAAAATGGCGATGTCGATGTGCCCGCCGCGGATCATGCCGAAACTGTCGGCGCTCGAGAAATAGCTCGTGGTCGGCAATTCCGTCACGGTCTGCTTGCCGGCGTTGATGAGGTCGGGGTCCTCCTCGCCCTCGTACGGGAACGGGCCCATGCCGAGCATGCCGTTCTCGCTTTGCAGCTGCACGCTCATGCCGGGCGGGATGAAGTTCGAGACGAGCGTCGGAATGCCGATGCCGAGATTGACGTAGAACCCGTCGCGCAGCTCCTTGGCCGCGCGCGCCGCCATCTCCTCGCGTGTCCAGGCCATCTTTCCCTCCTCAGCTGCGCTTCCTGACGGTGCGCTGCTCGATGCGCTTCGTCGGGTTTCTCAGATGCACGATGCGGTGCACGAACACGCCCGGCGTCATGATGTGGTCGGGATCGATCTGGCCCGGCTCGACCAGGTGCTCGACCTCGGCGACCGTGACCTTGCCGCACGTCGCCATCACCGGATTGAAGTTCCGCGCCGTCTTGCGATAGACGAGGTTGCCCTCGCGGTCGGCCTTCCACGCGTGCACGATCGCAAGGTCGGCGACGATGCCGCGCTCCATGACATAGCGCTCGCCGCCGAACTCGCGTACTTCCTTGCCCTCGGCGATCATGGTGCCGACGCCGGTCTTGGTGAAGAACGCGGGAATGCCGGCGCCGCCCGCCCGCAGGCGCTCGGCGAGCGTCCCTTGCGGATTGAATTCGAGCTCGAGCTCGCCCGCGAGAAATTGCTGCGCGAACAGCTTGTTCTCGCCGACATACGAGGCAACCATCTTCCTGATCTGCTTCGTCTCGAGCAGGATCCCGAGGCCCGCGCCGTCGATCCCGGCATTGTTCGAGATGACGGTGAGGTTCTTGATGCCCGCCTCGCGGATCGCCTCGATCAGCGCCTCGGGAATGCCGCAGAGTCCGAACCCGCCCGCCGCGATCAGCATGCCGTCGCGCAACAGCCCGGCCAGCGCCGCATCGGGATCCGCATAAACCTTGTTCGCCATGGGCCGCGCCTCCCCGCCGACCGGAATAGCACGGCGGGACTTCCCGCGCCAAGCCAGGCCTTGTGCTAGACTGCCCGCAATTCGATCCTGGGGGCATCCTTGGAGGAACCGCGCGTTCCGCGCCGGCTTGCCGCGATCCTCGCCGCGGACGTGGCCGGATATACGCGGCTCACCGGCGCCGACGAGGAAGGCACGATCGCGCGGCTCCGGGCGTTGCGCAGCGAGCTGATCGATCCGGCGATCGAAGCGAGCCGCGGCCGGGTGGTGAAGCGCACCGGCGACGGCATCCTCGTCGAATTCGCAAGCGTGGTCGAGGCGCTCCGTTGCGCGCTCGAGGTGCAGCGCGGCATGGCGGCGCGCAATGCGGCGCTCGCCGCCGACCGGCGCATCGAGTTCCGCGTCGGCATCAATTTGGGCGACGTGGTGGTCGAGGGCGACGATCTTCTGGGCGACGGCGTCAATGTCGCGGCGCGCCTCGAAGGGATATCCGAGACCGGCGGCATCTGCCTGTCCGAGGACGCCTACCGCCAAGTCCAGGGCAAGGTCGCGGCCGAGTTCGCGGACATGGGCGAGCAGAGCCTCAAGAACGTCGCGCGCCCGGTCCGGGTCTATCGCGTCGCGCCGCAGGCGGCGCCTCGGCCGCAAGCGGCGGACCAAAATCTCGCACTACCCGACAGGCCCTCGATCGCCGTGCTGCCGTTCCAGAACATGAGCGGCGATGCCGAGCAGGATTATTTCTGCGACGGCATGGTCGAGGACATCATCACCGGCCTCTCGCGCATCCGCTGGCTCTTCGTCATCGCCCGCAATTCGAGCTTCGTCTACAAGGGCAAGGCCGTGGACATAAAGCAGGTCGGGCGCGAATTGGGCGTGCGCTACGTGCTCGAGGGCAGCGTGCGCAAGGCGGCAAACCGCGTCCGCATCACCGGCCAGCTCGTCGAGGCGGCGACCGGGCGCCATCTCTGGGCCGAGCGTTACGACCGGCCATTGGACGACATCTTCGCGCTGCAGGACGAGATCACCCTCAACGTCGTGGGCGCGATCGAGCCCAACCTGCGCGCCGCTGAAATCGAGCGCGTCAGACGGAAGCGGCCCGACAGCCTCGACGCCTACGATCTCTACCTTCAGGCGCTTGCGACCAGCTTTTCCCGGACCGCGCAGGACCACACCAAGTCGCTCGCGCTGCTGGAGCGGGTGCTCGCGCTCGAACCCGGTTATGTCGGCGCGCATGCGCTCATGGCGGACAATCTGCGCGGACGTTTTTTGCGCGGCGGCGGGAACGAGGATGATCGCCAGGCGGCGCTTCTCCACGCGCGCGCCGAGCTCGCCGCCGGATGCGATGACGCGAACGGGCTCGCGATGGCGGCCTTCGTCATTGCTCAGCTCGGCCACGATGCGGCGGCGGCGTGCGAAATTCTCGAGCGCGCGTTGCAGATCAGCCCGTCATCGATGGTGGCGCTGACGTGGAGCGCGACCGTGCTTGTATGGATGGGGCGGCTCGACCTCGCGATCGAACGCGCCGAGCGCGCGCGGCGCTTCGATCCGTTGGTCTTCTTTCCGAACGTGGCGCTGGCGGAGGCGCATTTCCTCGCGGGACGCTATGCCGACGCGGCCGATGCGGCGCGCCGCGCGACCGACGCCAATCCGCGCTTCTTGCTTTCCTTTGCCGTGCTGGCCGCGGCGCTCGTTCGGCTCGGACGCATCGACGAGGCGAAGACGGCGATCGAGCGCGCCCGTGCCGTCGATCCCGAGTTCCGGCTCGAACGCCTGGCGCAGCTGGCGCAGTTGCAAGACTTGTTCGTGCCGTTCCTCGCCGCCTTGCGCGAGGCGGGACTCGAATAAGCAGGAGACCACGGCAATGCAGCTCGCGGGACACGCGGCGCTCGTCACCGGCGGCGCCTCGGGGCTTGGCGCGGCGACGGCGCGGGCGCTGGCGCAAGGGAGCGCCAGGGTCGCGGTGCTCGACCTCAACGAGGCACTGGCCCAAACCGTGGCGGCCGAGATCGGCGGCACATCCTTCCGCTGCGACGTGGCCGACGCGGCCTCCGCCGAGGCGGCGGTCGCGGATGCCCGGGCAAAGCACGGTGCGGCGCGCATCCTCGTCAACTGCGCCGGGATCGCCGAGGCCCGGCGCATCGTCGGGCGCGACGGTCCAATGGACCTTGCGCATTTCAAGCGCGTCATCGACATCAATCTTGTCGGCACGTTCAACCTGATGCGGCTTGCCGCTTCGGACATGATGGCGGTCGATCCGCTCGAGGGCGGCGAGCGCGGCGTCATCGTCTCGACCGCGTCGGTCGCGGCCTACGAGGGGCAGATCGGCCAGGCCGCCTATGCGTCGTCGAAGGGCGGCGTCGTCGCTCTCACGCTGCCTGCGGCGCGCGAGTTCGCGCGCTTCGGCATCCGCGTCAACGCGATCGCGCCCGGTCTATTCCAGACACCGATGATGGATGGGCTGCCGGAAGAGGCGCAAAATAGTCTTGCCGCGAGCGTGCCGTTCCCGGCGCGGCTCGGGCGGCCCGAGGAATATGCCAATCTCGTCCTCGCGATCATCGGCAATGCGATGCTGAACGGCGCGACCATCCGCCTCGACGGCGCGCTCCGCATGGCGCCGCGCTAGGGTAGGGCCGCGCGCTTGTCGCGCTGCGGCGCCACCTCGTCGATGGCGTGCGCAAGCTTCACGTCGCGCTCGGAGAGACCTTCGACGTCATGCGTCGAAAGGATGATCTCGACGCGGTTATAGACGTTGAACCATTCCGGATGGTGGTCCATCTTCTCGGCGATCAACGCCACCTGGCTCATGAAGCCCCACGCTTCGCCGAAGGAGCCGAAGTGATAGACCTTGCGGATTGCGTCGCGGTCCTCGACATCGCTCCAGCCGTGCAGCTCGCGCACTGCTTCCTTGCGCGCGGCCCCCGCCAGTCTCTCGACCATCGCCGTCCTCCATTGACAGTCACCCACTATACACCCTCCCCCCTTGAGGGGGAGGGCAGGGGTGGGGGGCCATGAGCGATCTCCTGGCACCCTCGCTCGCCGATCTCGAGGTGCTGGCGAACCGCGCGCTCGCGGTCGTTCCGCACAGCCTGAAGCGGCATTTGGGGCCGGTCGTGATCCGCGTCGAGGAATTTCCCGACGAGGAGACGGAAGAGGAAATGGGGCTCGAAAGCCCGTTCGACATACTGGGCCTCTATCGCGGCGTGGCGCTGCCGCGGCAATCAGTGTCCGCTCCGCGCCCGGCGATCGACATGATCTTCCTCTATCGCCGGCCGATCCTCGATTACTGGTGCGAGACCGGCGAACGGCTCGACCGCATCGTGCGCCACGTGCTGATCCACGAGATCGGCCACCATTTCGGCTTCAGCGACGACGACATGGAGCGCATCGAGCGCGAGTAAGCTAGAGCAGCGCGGCGACGCGGGCGCGCAGCTCCGGCAGAAGCTCCGCCGCGAACCAAGCGTTGTTGCGCTCCCACAATGTCGTGCGCCAGCTCGGATGCGGCAGCGGCAGATAGGCCGGAAGATGCTCGCGCCAGCCCGCGACCGTCTCGGTCATGCTGCGCCGATCCTTGAGGTAATAGATGATCGCATAGGATCCCACGAGCAGCGTCAGCTCGACTCTAGGGAGCTTCGCCAGCACTTTTGCGTGCCACAGCGGCGCGCATTCGGGCCGCGGCGGCAGGTCGCCGCCCGCCTCGTAGCGGCCGGGATAACAGAATCCCATCGGCATGATGGCGACGCGGCTCTCGTCGTAGAACGTGTCGCGGTCCACGCCCATCCATAGGCGCAGCCGCTCGCCGCTGCGGTCGTTGAACGAAAGGCCGGTCTCGTGGACGCGCGTCCCCGGCGCCTGGCTCAGCACCAGAAGCCGCGCCGAGGCGCGCCCGCGCAGCACCGGCCGAGGGCCGAGCGGCAGGTGCTGCGCGCACTGGCGGCAGGCGCGCGCCTCCTTGAGCACGCGGGCGAGCGCGCGCTGGGCCTTGTCTTCGCTCACGGCGTCCATCGCCCTTGTTCTAGCGCGCCGTTTGACATTGCGGCAGAACGCATGACATATCCGGCCAGCGCCAGAGCCGGAAGGAAACGCCATGCGGAAACTCGACGTCTTCCCCCACATCTTCCCGAAAACCTATTTCGACAAGATGGTCGAGGTCATCCCCAACAAGGCGGCGGTGCGGCGCTGGACCGCGATCCCGGTGCTCTACGATCTCGACGCGCGGCTTCGCATGATGAAGGAGTTCGGGGACTATCAGCAGATCCTGACCCTCTCCATGCCGGCCATCGAGTTCGTGGCGCCGGCCGAGAAATCGCCCGAGCTTGCGCGCCTCGCCAATGACGGCATGCACGACATCTGCGCCAAGCACCCGAACGAGTTCCCGGCCTTCGTCGCGTCCGTGCCGATGAACAACGTCAAGGCGACGCTCGACGAGATGACGCGCGCCATCGAAAAACTGGGCGCCCGCGGCATCCAGATCTTCACCAACGTCAACGGCCGGCCGCTTGGACGATCCGGAGTTCGAGCCGATTTTCGCCAAGATGGCGGATTACGACCTGCCGATCTGGATGCACCCGACCCGGCCCGCGGGCTTTGCCGACTATCCGGGCGAGAAACAGTCGAAATTCGACATCTGGTGGGTGTTCGGCTGGCCCTACGAGACGAGTGCTGCGATGGCGCGCATGGTGTTCTCGGGCTTCTTCGACCGCTGGCCCAATCTCAAGATCATCACGCATCATCTGGGCGCGATGGCGCCGTTCCTCGAGGCGCGCATCCGGTTGGGCCTCGAGCAATTGGGCTCGCGCGAGATGGCCGAGCCGCATTATGCGAAGCTCGTTGCCGACATGAAGGCAAAGGGGCGCAGCCCGGTCGATTATTTCAAGATGTTCTACGCCGATACTGCGATCAACGGCTGGGCGCCGGGCATAAGGTTGGGCCTCGACTTCTTCGGCTGCGACCACGTCATGTTCGGCACCGACTGCCCGTTCGATCCCGAAGGCGGCCCGCTCTTCATCCGCGAGCTCATCAAGGCGATCGACAGCCTGAAGCTCAGCGAAGAGGAGCGCGAAAAGCTCTACCACGCCAATACGGTACGGATGCTCAAGCTGAAGCGCTAGAGCCGCGGCGCAACACGCGCGCCTCGAGCGCCTGCCACAGCACGAGCACCGGGATGCCGATCGTCAGCTCGCGCGCGCGCTTGGCGAGCGAGAGTGCCAGCGCCATGTCCGGCGGCAATCCTATGAACGAGCCGAGCACGACATATCCGCCCTCCTGCACGCCCCAGCCGCTCGGCACGAAGAACGCGGCACTGCGCAGCGCGTAGATCAGGCTTTCGAGCACCACGATCTGCGGCAGCGGCAGGTTCGCGCCGAGGAAGCTCAGCACGATCCACGCCTCCGACACCGACGCGAACCAGGAGGCGAGGTGCCAGAGGAAACCCCAGGCAACCGCGCTGCGGCGGCGATAGATCGCGGCAATCGCCTCGTGCACGCCGCCGCTCGCCGGGCGCAGTGCGGATTCGCGCGTGACGATCCGGTTGGTCAGCCGCTCGAGCAGCAGGAACAATCCGGCGCGCTGCGCCACGACGAACCCGAATGCCGCCACGACGCCGACCGCAAGGCCGATGAGCGCGGTCTCGCCAAGCTCCGGCGCCCAGCCCCCGCGAAGCAGCAGCGCGATCCCCAATGCCGTGAAGACAAGCTGTCCGAACAGCTCGAGCGTGATGTCCACGACCGATGTTGCGAACGCAATGGCGAGCGGCACGTGCGCCAGCACGAAGCCGCGCGCGCCCATCACCGCGCCGCCCGCCGGCGAGATCGGCAGCAGCTCCGATCCGGCATCGCGCAGGAGCCGCGCAGCGGTGGCGCTGGCGATGGTGATGCGCCCTTCGCGCGGCAGCAGCACCCACCAGCCGACGCCGCACAGCGCTATGAGGCCGAGATGGACGACGACGATCGCGCCAAGCCCGCGCCAGCCGATCGCCTCGAGCGATTTGAGCACCGAGGCCGCGCCGAACCAGGCGACGAGGCCGACCGCCAGCGCGAGGCCGGCGAGTGCCCCTGCAACGACGGCGAATTGCAGCCGCCGCCGCGCCACGCCGGCGCTCAGCGCAGCGCCGCGGCGATGTTGCCGCCATCGACCGTCGTCACATCGCCGGTGGTCTTGAGCGCGACCGCGTGATTGAGGAAGGCCTCGGCCACGTCCTCGGCCCCGACCTCGCGATGCAGGAGATTGCCGGTCATGTATTGCTCTTCGCTCAAGCCGCGCGCCTTGGCGCGCGAGGCGATCATGTCGCCGGTCAGAATTCCGCTGCGCACGCGGTCGGCATTGACGGCGTTGGCGCGGATGCCGTCACCGCCGTATTCGAGCGCGTACTGCCGCACCAGGAACAAAGTGGCGGCTTTGGGCAGGCCGTAGGGCCCGAACTCGGGGCCGGGATTCACCGCCTGCTTCGACACGTTGAACAAAAGCGCGCCGCCCGTCCGCTGCTTCAGCATGATCCGGACCGCCGCCTGGGCCGCGCGCTGATGCGCGAAGAAATTGATCTCGAAACTCTGCCGCAGCACCGCTTCCGGCACCTCGCCGATCCGCCCTTGCCACGCCGCACCCGCGTTCGACACCAGAATATCGATGCCGCCGAAGCGTTCTGCGACACGGTCGAAGGCGGCGCGCACCGATGCCTCGTCCGTCACGTCGCAGCTGACCGCGAGCGCAGCGCCGCCGAGCGCTTTTGCCGCGGCCGAAACCTTCGCCTCGTCGATGTCCAAAAGCGCCACCTCGGCGCCCTCGCGCATCATGAGCCGCGCCGTCGCGGCGCCAATGGCGCCCGCGCCGCCGGTGATCGCCGCCACCTGGCCCTGGAGCTTCCTGTCCTGCGACGTGCCGAGCTTCGCCTGCTCGAGCGACCAGTATTCCATGTCGAACAGCTCGGCCGGCGACAGCGATTCGAAGCGGCCGATGGATTCGGCGCCGGTGATGGTCTCGATCGCGTTCTCGGCGATGTCGGCCGCAACCGCCGCGTCCTTGGCGCTGCGGCCGAGACCGAACAACCCCAGTCCCGGCACCAGAATGACGCGCGGCAGCGGGTCGAGCATGGTTTTCGGCGGCGACTGGCCCGCATTGCGGCGGCGGAAATATGCCTCGTAATCGGCCATGAATTTCGCCGCCCGCGCCTGCACCTCGCGGGAAAAATCCTCGATCCGCCCCGCCTCGGGCGGCGGCACGATCAGCGGATAGTTCTTGGTGCGGATCGTGTGGTCGGGCGTCACCACGCCCGCATTGGCATAGCGCTCGAGCTCGGCGCCGTTGACATAATCGAGGATTGCGGGGCCGGCGCGGTGCTCCAGGACGAGCCGCAGATAGGCCCCATCCGCCTTCGCATCCTTGCGGCTGCACGTGCCGCGCAGGATGGGCGCCACCTCCGCCACCGGCGCGACTTTTTGTGGCAGCGGCCGCGCGATGAAGACGACGTTGCGCCGGCGCGCGAGCCGGTCCTCGGCCATCGTCACGGCGTCGATCATGCGTTCGTAGGATTCCTTCGCGGAATCGCCGAAGGTGAAGACGCCGTGCTTCAGCAGCACGAGCCCTTCGACGTCCGGCTCGGCTTCGTAGATCTCGGCCGCCTTTTTGGCGAGCGCGAAGCCCGGCGGGATATAGGGCACGAGCGCCATGCGCCGCCCATAAAGCTCGGCGCAGCGCGCTGCCCCGTCCGGCTGGTCGGCGATGCTGAGGATCGCGGTCGCGTGCGTGTGATCGACATAGCGGTGCGGCAGGAAGGCGTGGAGCAGCGTCTCGACCGAGGGATTGGGCGCCATCGGGTCGAGCAGGTTGGCGCGCTGCACCCGCACCATCTCCTCGTCCGAAAGTGCCACGAGCTTGCGCAGCTTGCGCAGATTGCCGAGCCGCACGGCCGGCAGGCCCGCGGGCTCGATATCCGCCATGTCCCAGCCGCTGCCCTTGACGCACAGCACTTCGGTCTCCTCGCCCATGAGGTCGGGGAGTGCCGTCTTGAGCGAGCTGTTGCCGCCGCCGTGGAGGACGAGCCGCTTGTCGCGGCCGAGAAGGCGCGCGCTATAGACGCGCAGCGCCAGATCGCGGCCGATGCCGCGCGCGCCGTAATGCGCCACGATCGCGTCCGCGTCGCCTTCGGCCCATTCGCTCCGCATCCCCGCATAATAGGCCGCGCGCGCGCCGCCGCCAGCGGCCTTTCGGCGTCGTGGCGCGTGGTCTAACATCGTGGGATCGAAAATCGGAGCGCGCGATGGCGGAAAAATTGCGCGGCGTCTATGCCGCGGTGCTGACGCCCTTCACGGAAAAGCTCGAGCCCGATCCCGAGCGCTTCGTGCGCCACTGCAAGTGGCTGCTCGCCAATGGCTGCGACGGGCTCGCGCCCTTGGGCACGACGGGCGAGGCGAACTCCCTCTCGGTGGCGCAGCGCCTGAAGCTGATCGATGCGGCGCGCGCGGGCGGCGTGCCGCTGGCCGATTGCATCTTCGGCGCGGGCTCGTGCGCGCTTGCCGATGCCGTCACGGTGACGAAATCGGTGGTCGAGGCGGGCGGCGGGGGCGCGCTGCTGCTGCCGCCGTTCTATTACAAGAACCCGAGCGAGGACGGGCTCTTCGCCTTCTTCTCCGAGGTCGTCGAGAGAGTTGGCGACGCGCGACTGAAGCTTTACCTCTACCATTTCCCGCAGCTCTCGACCGTGCCGATCACGGTGCCGCTCGTCGCCCGGCTGAAGCGCGCCTATGGCGACACGATCGCGGGCTTGAAGGACAGTTCCGGCGACTGGCAGGTATCGGCCACGTTTCTGCGCGAGTTCCCGGGCTTCGGCGTGTTCTCGGGCAGCGAGGAATTCCTGCTGGCCAATTTGCGCGCCGGCGGGGTCGGCTGCATCTCGGCCTCGACCAACGTCACGGCGCCCTTGGCGCGGCCGGTCTATGCCGGCTGGAAGAGCGCCGAGGCCGAGGGCTTGCAGCGCGGCCTCACCGACGTGCGGCTCGTATTCCAGTCCTATCCGCTGCAGGCGGCGCTGAAGGAAGTGATGGCGCTCATGACCGGCGATCCGTCGTGGCGCATCCTGCTGCCGCCGAACCGCCCGCTGGCGCCCGCGCAGCGCGCCGAGCTTGCATCGCGGCTCAAGGACCTGCCGCAGATGCAGCCGATCCTGAGCAAGGCGGCCTGAGCCGCGCCCGGCGAAGCGCCGGCAAATCCCGAGAAAGTCTCTAAAATCCCACGTTTTTACTTAGCAATTTCGTAACGGGTGCAGGCCTTTAATCGCACCATGACCGGATTGGCCGCGGGATCGAGCGAGGAAATGCGGCACCTTACGTCACAGGAGTTGCGTCAGGTTCTGCAGCTGCACCAGCGCTACCTTGCGGAAAAGCAGGGCGGGCGCCGGGCGGTGCTCGCTTATTACGACCTCTCTGCCGCCGATCTCTCGGGCCAGGATCTCACCGGCGCCGATCTCACCGGCGCCAAGCTGCAACGCACCATCCTGAGCAACGCCCGCCTCAAGAACGCGAACCTGTTCGGCGCCGATCTCCGCGTCGCCAATCTCAACAATGCCGATCTGTCGGACGCCGATATGCGCGGCAGCTGTCTCAGGGGAGCGCAGATGAATCGCGCGCGCCTGCCGCGCGCCGATATGCGCAAGGCGCTCGTCATGCGCTTCAGCGACGACAGCAGCGCGCGCACCAAGGTGATGGAGAACACGCGCACCGATCTCTGCTCGGTCGAGGCGCGCGACGCCGATCTCACCGGCGCGAAGATGTCGGACGTGTCGTGCGTGCGCGCCAATCTCACCGACGCCATTCTGCGCGACGTCGATCTCGCCGGGGCCGATCTGCGCAACGTCGACATGACGGGCGCGGTGCTCGAGCGCGCCAATCTCGCCGGCGCCATTCTCAACGGCGCGACCCTGCGCGGCGCGGTGCTGAGCGAGGCGAAGCTCGCCGGCGCCGAGCTGCGCGACGTTGACATCAGCGGCGCGGTGGTCGACCCGAAGAGCCTGCAGACGGCGAAATGCCTGCAGCTCACCGGCGACGATCTGCGCGAGATTTCGCCCGAGGACATGCGCGAGGTGCTGCGCCTGCATGCCCTCTGGCTCGACACCAAAGGCAAGAATGGCCGCCGCGCCGTGCTGACCGCGTGCGACCTCGCCGGCCGCGATCTGCGCGCCGTCAATCTCGCGCTCGCCAATCTCGCCCGCGCGGTGCTGCGCGGCGCCGATCTGTCGCGCGCCTCGCTCGCGATGTGCGACCTGTCCTTGGCCGACCTGCGCGATGCACATCTCGACCGCGCCGATTTGCGCGGGGCGAAGCTCGTTCGCGCCCACCTCGCCGGCGCGTCGCTCATCCGCGCGAATCTCTCGCCGCTCGACAATGTCGGCGACGGCAAGTTCGATTATCCAGCCAACCTCGAAGGCGCCAAGCTCGGCGGCGCCAATCTCGAAAGCGCGCGGCTCAACCATGCGAAGCTCGCGGGCGCCGACCTGTCGCGCTCGAACCTCGACAATGCCGACCTGACGCGCGCCGATCTGAACGGCGCCAATCTCGCCGACGCGGCCGCCGACGGCGCAATCTTCGGCGACACCGCGCAAAGGGTCGAGCCGCCGGCGCAGACGGCGTGAGCGCTCCTGCTGCCGTCTCAGTGCAGGCTTGGGCTTTTCAAAAAACTACTGCGGTCGGCCGACTTGACGTCGAGGTCGATGGTGCGCCCGTCGCGGTAGACGAGCATCTGCACCTTCACCCCGGCCGAGCCCGAGCGCCAGATGCCGCGATAGAGCGAGGCGAGGTCCTTGATCTCGTCGCCGCCCACGGACAGCAGGATGTCGCCCATCTTGAGGCCGGCGCGCTTTGCCGGGCCGGTATTGGAAAGACCGGCGATCATGACCTTGTCCTCGACCTCGGTGGCATAGAGGCCGAGCCACGGCCGCGGCGGATGCGAGGGCCGGCCGATCTTCGTCAGATCGTCGAGAATCGGCGGCAGGAGATCGATTGGCACGATCATGTTGAGATGCTCGGGCGGCCCGTGCTCGCGCGCTTGCTGGAGATGGAGCGAGCCGATCCCGGCGAGCGTGCCGTCGCCCATGATGAGCGCGGCGCCGCCCCAGTTGGGATGGGCCGGGCTCGTGAAGATCGCCTCGTCGAGAAGATATTCCCAGTATCCGGCGAATTCCTGCTTCGCCGCGATGCGCACCGAGACGGCGTGCTGGCGTCCGCCGCCGCCGGCGACGATGGCGCGGTCGCCGACCTTGACGCGCGCCGAGCGGCCCATCGGCAGCGGCGGGATGTTGAGCTTGCCGAGCGCCTGGACAAGGCCGAACCCGGTCTCCTGGTCATAGGCCAGCACATGCCCCGGCACGGCGCGTCCGTCATTCGTGTTGAGCCAGATCGTGTCGGCCTCGGTGATGAGATAGCCGATCGTCAGCACGAGCCCGTCGGCGCGGATCACGACCGCGTTGCCGCCGCGCTCGGTGCCGAGCGTGCCGGCGGTAAAGGCATCGGCCGGGATCGCCGCCCGGAGCGTCAGCACCGAATTGAGAGCGCGGTCGAGATCGAACGCCCAGTCCTCGGGCTTCGGCTGGGCATGGGCCGGGATTTCCCAATCGCTCGCGGTCGACATAGGGCACTCCCTTGGGTCGGAGGTGCGGCGCATGGCGCCTGCCGCCGGTCCATCCTAGCCGCGCCCGGCGCCGCGCGGAAGGGTGGGGGAGTCTATTCCTGCTCGCCGCGTACGCCGCCGCGCAGCCGCTTCAAACGGGCGCGCAGCACCTTTTCCCGGTGCCGGCGCGCGGAAGATCCCGCGGTGGGGCGCGTCGGCCGCCGCACCTTCACCGGCTCGGCCGCGCGCCGCACCAGCGCCACGAGACGCTCGAGCGCATCCGTCCGGTTGCGATCCTGCGAGCGAAACCGCGCGGCGGTGATGACCAGGACGCCGTCCTGCGTCACCCGCCGCCCGCCGAGCCGCTTCAAGCGCAGCCGTACGGCGTCGCTGAGCCCCGCTGCCGCGTCGATCGCGAAGCGCAGCTGCACCGCGGTCGCGACCTTGTTGACGTTCTGGCCGCCGGGGCCCGAGGCGCGGATGAAGTGTTCCTCGATCGCGCGCTCGTCGAGCGCGATGTCGCGCGTGACCCGAATCATGGCGGCGGATTGTGGGCGCTCCGGCCGGACCGTGGCAATGAACTTCGCCAAGGCGCCGGCGTTCACGCCTCCGTTCGTGCATTGCCCTCGGTCCGCGAACGATGGAATTGGGCGAGATCCTGCCGCTCCTGTGTCCACGCTGCCGGCGCCAGACGCTGAAGCCGGTGCGTTGGGTGCAGGATAACACGTTCTTCACCTGCGCCTGGTGCGGCGCCCCGACCCTCATCGACAAGGACGAGGCAATGAAATTGCTGACCGAACTGACGCGCCGAGACGAGTGAGGCTTGCGCCCCGGCCGCGGGCAGGGCATAGCAAGGCGCGCAAAACGGCTTGGGGCGCACCGCGATGAAGGACATTCCGCTCGGGCGGGCGAACACGCTCGAATTCAACCCGGAAGAGCGCCACACCGCTTCGGTCGTCGGCAATGCCGAGGTGGTGAGCACGCCGTCGCTCATCGGCTTTCTCGAGCAGACGAGCCACCGCGCCATCCTGCCGTTCGTCGAGGAGGGCGAGGTCTCGGTCGGGACGCGGGTCGAGGTCGACCACCTGGCCGCGGCCTTCCTCGGCCGCCCGATCGTCGCCACCGCAAAGATCGTCTCCGCCGAGGGCCGCCGCATCACCTTCGAGGTCGAGGCGCATCAGGGCGACAAGCTCGTCATGAAGGGGCGCCACGTGCGTGCCATCGTGCGGCGCGAGCGGCTCGCCGGAAAGAAGGGCTGAGTGGCCGACGCGCCGATGCCGCCCGAGACCGAGACGGCCGCCGTCGAGCTCGCCGTGATCGTGCCGAGCTTCAACGAACGCGACAATATCGAGCCGCTGGTCGAGCGCCTCGGCGCATGCCTCAAGGGCATCGCCTGGGAGGTGATCTATGTCGACGACGATTCGCCGGACCGCACCGCCGACGCGGTGAAGACGCTGGCGCGCCGCGACCGGCATGTGCGCTGCATCCACCGCATCGGCCGGCGCGGCCTCTCGACCGCGGTGATCGAGGGTATCCAGTCCTCGACTGCGCCGTTCGTCGCCGTGCTCGACGCCGACATGCAGCACGACGAGACCCTGCTGCCGCGCATGCTCGAGACGGTCAAGGCGGACGACCTCGATATCGTCGTCGGCTCCCGCTATGTCGAAGGCGGCGGCGTCGGCGAGTGGGACAAGGAGCGCGTCCGCATCAGCGGGGTTGCGACGCGCCTTGCCCGCCTCGTCGTCTCGGCCGAGCTGACCGATCCGATGAGCGGCTTCTTCGTGATCCGGCGCGCGGCCTTCGACCGCGCCGTGCGGCGGCTTTCGGGCCAGGGCTTCAAGATCCTGCTCGACCTCTTCGCGTCCGCGCCCACGCCCTTGCGCTTCAAGGAGCTGCCCTACCGCTTCCGCCCGCGCATCCACGGCGAAAGCAAGCTCGATACGCTGGTGGTGTGGGAATATCTCATGCTGCTCCTGGACAAGCTGTTCGGCCGCTTCTTGCCGACCCGCTTCGTCCTGTTCGGCGCGGTGGGCGGATCGGGCGTCGTGGTCAATCTCGTGGCGCTGCGCCTCATGCTCGTCGCGGCGCCGTTCCCCGTGGCCCAGGCGACCGCAACCATCGTCGCCATGACGAGCAACTTCGCGCTGAACAACCTGCTCACCTATCGCGACAAACGCTTGCGCGGCTACCGCTTCTTCACCGGCCTGCTCTCGTTCTACGCCATATGTTCGCTGGGTGCGGTCGCCGGTGTCGGCATCGCATCGGCCGCCTTCGAGGAGCATTACTCGTGGTGGCTTGCCGGCCTGGCCGGCGCGGCGGTGGGCGTGGTGTGGAACTACGCCGTCTCCTCCGTCTTCACCTGGCGCCCGCGGTGACACGGCATCGCCTCAATAACCCGCGTCCTTGCCGTGGCGCACGGCGAGGATCGCGACCAGGTCGCCGTCGAAGCGGTAGAGCGCGACATAGAATCCGTCGCCGAACGGGATGAGCCATTCGCGAAACTCGGGCGCCATCTCCTCGATTGGGCGGCCGATTTCCGGATGCGTCGCGAGGGCTTTCATGTCTTGCCGGATCGCGCGCACCGCGCGGCGTGCGGCGGCGCGGTTCTTGCGCACGAGAAAATCGTGGAGCCGCGCCACGTCGCGCAAGGCCGACGGCGTCCAGACGACACGCGGCACGGATCAGTCGTGCGGGGCTGGCGGTTCCGCGTCCTCGCCCGCTTCGAGCCGGGCGAGCCAGGCGTCGGCTTCTTCCGCCGTGACATGGCGTCCGGTTGCCTGATACTCGCGCCACGCGGTAAGCGCGTCCTGCCGGAGCCGTTCGCGGCGCTCCTCGCGTTCGACATATTGCTCGATCGCCTCGCGCATGAGCCAATGAGACGAGCGGCGCCGTGCATCGGCGAGCCGCTTCAACCGGCTCTTGATCTCGGCGTCGAGCTTGAGGCTGGTGGTCGAAGGGGCTGGCACGAGTGCTCCTTGGTGCTACCGAAGGCTACCACACTGGCGCAAGGTCATTCCAGCCGCTCGGCCGCATTTTATCTTTGAATCAGTAAGTTGAACAAAAAGGCGGCTTTTCGCAGCGCCTGCGATGGGCGCATGGCATGCGGCGTAATGGCGCCAACTGGCACGAACGCCGCGCCGGGCCGTTTCCGCAGAAATGCGCGCACTTACTGTCATACCGGGCAAGGCCGTATCGGCCGCCGGAACCGAAGTGCCGGAGCCGTTGCTCGTGCGCCGTCCCGATGACGTTAAGGTCGTGCTCGATCTCGGGCTGCCGTCATGAGCCGGCCGCTCGAGGATTATGCGCTCATCGGCGATTGCCAGACGGCGGCGCTCGTCGCGCGCGACGGCTCGATCGACTGGCTGTGCTGGCCGAGCTTCGACAGCGGCGCATGTTTTGCGGCGCTGCTCGGGACGGAGGAAAACGGCCGCTGGGTCATCGCGCCGCGCGGGCCTGCGCGCGTGCGCCGCCGCTATCGCCCCGACACGCTCATCCTCGAGACCGAGTTCGAGACGCCCGAAGGCCTCGTGGCACTCATCGATTTCATGCCGCCGCGCGGCAATGCGTCCGACGTGGTGCGCATCGTCGAGGGGCGGCGCGGCAAGGTCGAGATGCACACCGAGCTGATCCTGCGCTTCGATTACGGCAGCATCGTGCCCTGGATGCGACGGATCGAGGACGGCACGCGCAAGGCCATTGCCGGGCCCGACATGACGGTGCTGCGCACGCCGGTGAATCTCCGCGGCGAAGACCTGAAGACGGTCGGCCGCTTCACCGTCGCCGCGGGCGATCGCGTGCCGTTCGTGCTGACCTATGGCGCCTCGCATGAGCCGGTGCCGAAGGCGATCGATCCGCTGGCGGCGCTCGAGGACACGGAAGCGTTCTGGCTCGATTGGACCGGGCGCTGCGCCGATGTCGGGTCCCACAATCCTGTCGTGCGCCGCTCGCTCATCACCTTGAAGGCGCTCACCGACGCCCCGACGGGCGCGATCGTAGCATCGCCCACGACGTCGCTGCCCGAAGCGCTCGGCGGCGTGCGCAACTGGGACTATCGCTACTGCTGGCTGCGCGACGCGACCTTCACGCTGCTCGCGCTGATGAATGGCGGCTATTACGAGGAGGCCGCAAGCTGGCGCGACTGGCTGCTGCGCGCCGTCGCCGGCAGCGCGTCGCAGATGCAGATCATGTATGGCATCCGCGGCGAGCGGCGGCTCTCCGAGTTCGAGCTGACCTGGCTCCAGGGCTACGAAGGCTCGCGCCCGGTACGCGTCGGCAATGCCGCGCACGAGCAGCTTCAGCTCGATGTCTATGGCGAGGTGATGGACGCGCTCCACATCGCCCGCATGTCCGACTTGCTGCCGCCCGACGAGGTCGACTGGGCATTGCAGCGCGCCCTCCTCGACCATCTCGAGACGATCTGGCGCCAGCCCGACGAAGGCATCTGGGAAGTGCGCAATGGCCGCCGGCAGTTCACCTATTCGAAGGTGATGGCGTGGGTCGCGTTCGACCGCGCCGTCCAGGCGGTCGAGCGCAGCGGCCTCGAAGGCCCGGTCGAGCGTTGGAAGAAGCTGCGCGGCGAGATCCACGACGAGGTTCTGCGCAGCGGCTTCAATTCCACGCTCGGCTCCTTCACGCAGTATTACGGCAGCGATCATCTCGACGCGAGCCTGCTGCTCATTCCGCTTGTCGGCTTCCTGCCGTCCGACGATCCGCGCGTGCGGGGCACGGTGGCCGCGGTCGAGAAGCATCTTCTCTATGACGGGATGGTCATGCGCTACGACACCGAGCGCAATCCCGATGGGCTGCCGGCGGGCGAGGGCGTGTTCATCGCCTGCAGCCTGTGGCTCGCCGACAATTACATCCTGCTCGGCCGGCGCGCCGAGGCCGCGGCGATGTTCGAGCGCATCGCCGGGCTTGCCAACGACGTGGGCCTTCTTTCCGAGGAGTACGATCCGCAGACGCGCCGCCTCCTCGGCAATTTTCCGCAGGCCTTCTCGCACATCGCGCTCGTCAACACCGCGCATAACCTGGCGCTGAAGGAGAAGCCTGCCGAGCAGCGCGCCGGCACCGGCGGCACGCCCTGCGCGGCGCCCATCCATGACGGAAACGTGACCATTCCTCCCGCCCGAATGGCGCGCTAAGTGTCATGGGATGCGGATCGCGCCAATCCTTCTCGCCGTCGCGCTCGCCGTCGGTCTCTTTCGGCCGGCCGATGCGGCGGGCGTTCTTGCCACCTTCACGGTGCTCGGGCCTGACGGCGCCGTGGCGCGCGCCATCGTCGACGGCGCATCGTGCCCCGCGATCGAGATCGACGGGAAGAGTGCCGCGATGCGCGTCCGCGCCGCCGCCGACGCGCGCTTCCCGCTCGTCTGCGACGCGCTCGTGCCGCGAGATGCGCGCCGCGCGCGGATCGGCGATCGCGACCTGCCGCTCCTTGCCGCAGCGCCCCGCCGCATCGCCGTGTTCGGCGACAGCGGCTGCCGCGTCGATGCGCGGGCGGGCGAATTTCAGCCGTGCAACGACGAGGCAAAATGGCCGTTCGCGCGCACCAGCGCCGTCGCGGCCGGGCTCCATCCCGATCTCGTCATCCATGTCGGCGATTACCTCTATCGCGAGAGCGCGTGCCCGCCGGCCTATGGCGGCTGCGCCGGCTCGCCCTCGGGCGATGCGTGGCCCGCGTGGAATGCCGATTTCTTCGCGCCTGCGGCACCCCTTCTTGCCGCCGCACCCTGGGTCATCGTGCGCGGCAATCACGAGGAATGCGCGCGCAGCGGCACCGGATTCTTCCGCCTGCTCGATCCGCGGCCGCTCGAAGCATCCTGCCCCGTCCTGAGCCACCCTTACACCGTCGATGCGAAGTCGCTGGCGCTCGTCCTGTTCGATTCGGCCGCGGCGTCCGACACTGCGCCGTCGCCGGCCCGTGTCGAGCGTTACCGGCGCGAGTTCGCCCTGATGCGCGCCCCGGCAGGCGCATGGTTCCTGACGCACCGGCCGGTCTGGGGCGTGGTGCGGGTCTCGAACGCGATCGGCCTGTCGCTCCTCCTCAACGACAACGAGACGCTGCAGCAGGCGAGCGGCAACAACTTGTCCGGGATCGCGCTCGTGCTGTCGGGCCACATCCATCTGTTCGAGGCGCTCGGCTTCGCCGACCGGCGCCCGCCGCAGCTCATCCTCGGCACGGCCGGCAGTTCTTTGAGCGAGGCGATCGGCTCGGACGTCACCGGCCGCGAGATCGGCGGCACGACCATCGCCTATGGCAGGACGGCGCAGCAGTTCGGCGTGACCACGCTCGAGCGCAAGGGAGATGGCTGGAGCGCCGTGCTGCGCGACGCCAGCGGCGCGGTGCGTCTCTCCTGCACGATCAACGGCCCCGCGGTCGCGTGCGCGCCATAGGCTGCGCGGGCGCGACAGCGGTCCTTGCTACCAGCCTTCGAGCCGGAACGGGGCCGACTCGGCCTCCTCCGAAAGCTCGCAATACTGGCCGCGGTAATAGAGGAGCGGCCGCGTCGCGCCGCCGCCGTTCGCCTCGAGCGACAGCACGTGGCCGACGAGAATGATGTGGTCGCCGCCCTCATGGCGGGCATGGACCTCGCATTCGAAGGCGGCGAGATTGGGATGGATGATCGGCGCGCGCTCGCCGATCCGGTGGTGGCCGCCGTGCCATTTCGCGAGATCGCTCTTGGCAAAGGCGGCCGAGACGTGGCGCTGGTCCTCGCGCAGCAGGCTCACGGCGAAATGCGGCGCGCGCTCGAAGATCGGTAGGCTCGAGATCGTCCGGGCGAGCGCCACAAGCACGAGCGGCGGGTCGAGCGACAGCGAGGTGAAGGAATTGACGGTGAGCCCGCCGACGCTGCCGTCCTCGAGCCCGGCGGTGACGATGGCGATGCCGGTCGGGAAGAGCCCGAGGGCGTCGCGGAATTGGCGCGACGTGAAGCTCATTCTATCCCTCGTCCCGGCATGATGGTTCCTCTCCTCGGCGGCACGACAGTCTCATTCCCGATGGGCCGGGTTCAATAGTCTCGTGGGCAGAGTTGTGGGCAAGGTATAACGAAGCGGTGTGGAGGTGGGCATGCGGGTGATGGAGCTGCGGGACGGCTGGGGCCTCGAGCACGTGCAGGAGGGCGCGCGGCCCGATCCGGTCCCGGGTCCGGGCGAGGTGCTGGTGCGCATGGCGGCTGCGTCCGTCAACTACCGCGACGCCGTGGTGCTGAAGCGCGGCTATGGCAGGCTGTCCGGCAACCTGCCGCTCATCCCGCTCTCGGACGGGGCGGGGCGCGTCGTGGCGCTGGGCGCGGGGGCCACGCGCTTTGCCGAGGGCGATCTCGTCTGCCCGATCATCATGCCGGGCTGGCACGCCGGCCCGTTGCGGCAGGAGCATCGCGAGGCGCTGTTGGGCGGCCCGCGCGACGGCGTCATGCGCGAGCTGATGGCGGTGCGCGAGGAGGATCTCGTCAAGGCGCCGTCCTTCTACAGCGCGGAAGAGGCGGCGGCGCTCCCGTGCGCCGCGGTGACGGCGTGGAGCGCGTTGACGGCGGCGCGCCTCAAGCCCGGCGACGTGATGGTGACGCAGGGGACGGGCGGGGTGTCGCTCTTCGCGCTGCAGTTCGCGCGGGCTTTTGGCGCCACCACCATCCTCACCAGCGGCAGCCCCGAAAAACGCGCGCGCGCCGACCAGATGGGCGCCGATCACGTGATCGATTATCGCGCCGAGCCGGACTGGAGCCGCGCCGTGCGCCGCATCGCGCCCGAGGGCGCCGATCTCGTCGTCGAGGTGGGTGGCGCCGGCACGTTGGCGCAGTCGCTGCGCGCGGTGCGGATCGGCGGCATGGTGGCGCTCATCGGCGTGCTCGCGGGGGCGCAGGCGGAACTGGAGTTGGGCCGCGTCGTGACGCAAAGCCTGCGCCTCGATGGCATCACGCTCGGCCCCCGCGACGCGTTCGCGGCGATGGTCCGCGCGATCGAGCGGCACCGCATCAAGCCGGCGCTCGACGGCCGCCTCTATCGCTTCGAGGAGGCAGGCGCGGCGGTGGCGGCAATCGAGGCGGGCCGCCATTTCGGCAAAATCTGTATTTCGTTTTGAAGGACCTGCTCGCCTTCTGCGGCCGGCGCGGCACGGTGCTGCTCGCCGCGGGATTTTTCGTAGGCCTAGCCGTGCCGCCGCTCGCGGCGCTGCTGCGGCCGTTGCTCGGCACTTTCGTGTTCCTGCTGACCGCGTCCACCATGCTCGGCGTCGATTGGCGCGCGCTCGCGGCGCATCTGCGGCGGCCGCTGCGGCTGGCACTCGTCATCGCTTGGACCATGCTCGGCGCGCCGGTGGCGACTTCATTGGCGCTGCGCTTCCTGCCGGCGCCGCCGCCGCTCGCCGATGCGCTGGTGCTGTGGGCGGCGTCGCCGCCGCTCATCTCGGTGCCGGCGATCGCCGCCCTTCTGGGTCTCGATCCGGCGCTGGCGCTGTTGGTCTGGGCATTGGGCACGTTCCTCACGCCGCTCACGCTGCCGCCGCTCGTTCTCGGCCTCATCGGCCTGCCGCTCGACATTTCGATCCTGCACCTCACGCTCAACCTCGCGCTCTTCGTGCTGAGCGCGGCAGCGCTTGCGGGCATCGCGCGTGCCTTCCTCGGCGCAGAGCGCATCGCGCGAAACCGCGACGCCGTCTCGGGCCTCAATGTGGTGCTGCTGCTGCTCTTCTGCGTCGCGGTGATGGACGGCATGACGGGGACGCTCGCCGCCGATCCGGCGCAGGTGCTGCTCTATGCCGCCTCGGCCACGGCTACGAGCGTCCTCCTGCAAGGCGTGAGCTTTCTCGTGTTCTTCCGCCTCGAGCGCCGCGCCGCGCTCACGGCCGGCCTCATCGGCGGCAGCCACAATCTCGCGATCGTGTGGGCGACCTTGCCGCCGCACCAGGCGTCCGAGCTGCTGCTGTTCTTCGCCACCGTGCAGCTGCCGATCTTCGTGCTGCCGGCGCTGCTGAAGCCGCTCTACCGGCGGCTTGCCGCTACACCGAGAAATACTTTGCCTGCGGGTGGATGACGACGATGGCGGAGGTCGATTGCTCGGGCTCGAGCTGATCTTCGTCGCTGATCGCAAGCCCGATGCGCTCGGCGCCGAGCAGCTCGAGAAGCGGGCGCTGGTCGGCGAGGTTGGGGCAGGCGGGATAGCCGAAGGAATAGCGGCTGCCGCGATAGTCCTGGCGCGCGATCGCCTCCTCGTCCGGTCCGCCTTCATCGGCGAAGCCCAATTCGGCGCGGATGCGCGCGTGGATCAGCTCGGCCAGCGCCTCCGCCATCTCGACGCCGAGCCCGTGCAGATAGAGATAGTCCTGGTAGCGGTCTTGCGCGAACCAGCGCCGCGCCGTGTCCGAGGCGTTCTGGCCGATCGTCACCGCCTGGATGCCGATCACGTCGCGCGTGTTGTCGCTCACGTCGCGGAAGAAATCGGCGATGCACAGGCCGCCTTCCTTCGCCTGGCGCGGAAGGCCGAAGCGCGCGAGTTTTCGGCCGTCCTCGCCAAAGAGGATCACGTCGTTGCCCTCGGCGGCGCACGGGAAAAAGCCATAGACCGCCTGCGGCCGGAGAATGTCCTCTGCTATCGCGCGGTCGAGCAGATCGTCGAGAATGGGCCGCAGCTCCTTCCTCGCCCAGACCTTGTACTCGGCGAGCGAGCGCCCGTCCTTGCGATAGCCCCAGTGGAATTGATAGAGCATGCGCTCGTTGAGATAGGGCAGGAGCGCCCGCACCGGCACGTCGTCGATGACGCGCGTGCCCCAGAAGGGCGGCGCCGGCACGGCAAGGCCGCGCGACAGCTCGGCGCGCCGCAAGCGCGATTCCTCGATGTCGATGGGCCGCAGCGGCGCCGCATCGCAGGCGCGGCCGAGCTTGCGCGCGCGGTTCTGCGGCTTCGCCTTGCGCGCCATCTGCGCCGCGTGCGCGTTCTCGGCGAACGACTTGCTCGCAACCTGGTCCATGAGCGCCAAGCCGTCGAACGCATCGCGCGCATAGGCGACCGCGCCCTTGCCATAGGCATCGGCGCAATCCTCCTCGACATAGCGCCGTGTCAGCGCGGCGCCGCCCAACAGCACCGGCACCGTGATTCCCTGGCGCGCCATCTCGGCCAGATTCTCGCGCATCACGGCGGCCGATTTGACGAGCAGGCCGGACATGCCGATGGCGTCGGCCGCGTGCTTTTGCGCGGCCTCCAGAATGTTGGCGAGCGGCTGCTTGATGCCGAGATTGACGACCTCGTAGCCGTTGTTGGTGAGGATGATGTCGACGAGGTTCTTGCCGATGTCGTGCACGTCGCCCTTCACAGTCGCGAGCACGATCTTGCCGCGCTTCGGCCCCTCGGTTTTTTCCATGTAGGGCTCGAGAAACGAGGCTGCCGCCTTCATCACCTCGGCCGAGCGCAGCACGAAGGGAAGCTGCATCTTGCCGGCGCCGAACAGCTCGCCCACCACCTTCATGCCGTCGAGCAGGAAGGTGTTGATGATGTGCAGCGGCTCGTAGGTCTCGAGCGCGAGCGTCAAATCGTCCTCGAGGCCTGGCCGCTCGCCGTCGACGATGCGCTGCTTCAGGCGCTCCTCGACCGAATCGGCGCGCTTCCTGCCGGCGCCCTTCGTCTCCTTGCGGTCGCCGAAGAGGGCGATATAGGCCTCGAGCGGATCGAAGCCCGGCCGGCGCCGGTCGAAGATCAGATCCTCGGCCGCCTTGACCTCGCGCTCCGGAATCTGATGGAGCGGCACGATCTTCGAGACATGCAGGATGGCGCCGGTCATGCCGCGCCTTATGGCGTGATCGAGATAGACCGAATTCAGCACCGCGCGCGCCGCGGGCGAAAGCCCGAACGAGATGTTGCTGAGGCCGAGGATGATCTGGCAGTGCGGCAAATCCTTCGCGATCGCCTCGATGCCGTCGAGCGTCTCGAGGCCGAGCTTGCGGTCGTCGTCGTTGCCGGTGCAGATCGTGAAGGTCAGCGGATCGATCAGCAGATCGGACGGAGGCAGCCCGTACTTGCCGCACGCGAAATCGTGCAGCCGCCGCGCGAGCGCGAGTTTTTGGCCCGCCTCCTTCGCCATGCCCTGCTCGTCGATCGTGAGCGCGATCACGGCCGCGCCGAAGCGGCGCGCGAGCTCGAGACGCTTGCCCGCGCTTTCCTCGCCGTCCTCGAAATGGATCGAGTTGATGACCGGCTTGCCGCCATAGAGCTCGAGCGAAGCGGCAAGGACGTTGAGCTCGGTCGAATCGATGACGAGCGGCGCCGCGATCGAGCCCCTGAGGCGCTTCATCGCCTCGCTCATGTCGGCGCTTTCGTTGCGGCCGACGAAGGCGGTGCAAAGGTCCAATGCGTGCGAGCCCTCGCCCGCCTGCTCCTTTGCCATGCCGACGACGCCGTCCCAGTCGCCCTTTTCCTGCATCTGGCGGAAGCGCTTCGAGCCGTTGGCGTTGCAGCGCTCGCCGATCGAGAGATAGGCGTTCTCCTGGCGCAGCGGCACGTGCCCGAAGAGCGAGGCGATGCCAGGAACCCACACGCTCTTGCGCGCCTTGGGCCGCGGCCGGTCGCCGCCGGAGGCCAAGCGCCGCAGCATCAGGTCGAGCGCCGCGATGTGCTGCACGGTCGAGCCGCAGCAGCCGCCGATCAGATTGACGCCGAACTCGCCGACGAAGCGCTCCTGCCACTGGGCCATTTCCTCGGGCGAAAGCGGGTAGTGCGCGTGCCCCTCGTGCAGCTCCGGCAATCCGGCGTTGGGCTGCACCGACAGAAGCCGCGGCCAGTTCTCGGACAGCCAGCGCACATGCTCGGTCATTTCCTTGGGGCCGGTCGCGCAATTGATGCCGATGAGCGGCACGTCGAGCGCGTCCACCACCGTCGCCGCCGCGGCGATGTCGGCGCCCACCAGCAGCGTGCCGGTCGTCTCGACCGTGACCTGGACGAAGATCGGGACGTCGCGCCCCGCGCGCGCGCGCTTGGCGCCGTTGACCGCCGCCTTGATCTGCAGCGGGTCCTGGCAGGTCTCGATCAGGATGGCATCGGCGCCGCCCTCGACGAGACCGCGGCATTGCAGCGCAAACGCCTCCTCGAGCGGCGCGTACTCGATATGGCCCAAGGTCGGCAGCCGCGTGCCCGGCCCGACCGCGCCCAAAACGAAGCGCGGCCGTCCGTCCTTCGCCACTTCCGCCACCGCCTCGCGCGCGATCTCGGCGGCGCGGCGATTGAGCGTCAATGCCTCGTCGCCGAGCCCGGCCTCGCCGAGCGTGATGGGCGAGCCGCCGAAACTGTTGGTCTCGATCGCGTCGGCGCCGGCGCGAAGGTGGCCCAAATGGATGTCGCGCACCAATTCCGGCCGGGTGAGGCACAGCACGTCGGTGAAATTCTCGCAGCCGCGGAAATCGCGCTCGATGTCGAGCGCGCGCGCCTGCACCTCGGTGCCCATGGCGCCGTCGCACAGCAGGACGCGCTCGGCGAGAAGATCGAGAATATGCGCCATGTCAGGCCGCCTGCGCTTGCGCGTAGAGGCCGATCATGCGGCAGATCGCAACGATCAGCTCGGCGCGGTTCAGCGTGTAGAAGTGGAACTCGTCGACGCCCTCGGCCTGGAGCCGGCGGCACTGCTCGGCGGCGATCGAGGCGGCGACGAGACGCCGCGTCTCGGGATCGTCGTCGAGCCCGTCGAACAGCCGCGTCATCCAGGCCGGCAGGCTCGCGCCGCACGCGGCCGCGAATTTCTGCACCTGCGCGAAGTTGGTCACCGGCAGGATGCCGGGCACGAGCGGCACGGTGACGCCGGCCGCACGCGCGCGGTCGCGAAAGCGCAGGAAAATCTCGGGCTCGAAGAAAAGCTGCGTGATCGCGCGCGTCGCACCCGCGTCGATCTTGCGCTTCAGGTTGGCGAGATCGGCGGCTTCGCTCGCGGCCTCGGGATGGGTTTCGGGATATGCTGCGACGCTCACCTCGAACGGCGCCCGCCGCAGCAATCCTGCGACCAGATCGGCGGCATAGGCATAGCCTTCGGGATGGGGGGCATAGCGCCCCGCGCTCGCCGGCGCATCGCCGCGCAGCGCCACGAGATGGCGGATGCCCGCATCCCAATAGAGCCGCGCCACCTCGTCGATCTCGGCGCGCGAGGCGCCGACGCAGGTCAGATGCGCCGCGGGCTCGAGCCGCGTCTCCTCGCGGATGCGCCGCACGGTCGCGTGCGTCCTCTCGCGGGTCGAGCCGCCGGCGCCGTAGGTCACGGAAACGAAGCGCGGGCCCAACGGTTCGAGCCGCTTCACCGTCTGCCACAGCCGCTCTTCGGCCTCGGCATTCTTGGGCGGGAAGAACTCGAACGAGACGAGCGGCCGCTTGGCGCCCGACGCGGCGAGCGGATCGGCGGCCAGCAGCGCGGCTCTCATCGCGCAATCTCCCGCGCGTGCGCTTCCTCGGCCGCGTGCGGCGCGCCGTCCTTGCGCGCGAGCCACAGCACGACGGTGAGTTTTTCGCCCGGCAGATGCACCGGCTGCAGCGGCCGCAGGCCCGCCTCGCGGCAAAACTCCATGATCTCGGCATCGGCGAAGCCCAGGCGCCGGTGCGCGTGCCCGGTGCGCAGGAATTCGAGCTCGTGCGGCGCGAAATCGGCGACGACGAGCCGCCCGCCCGGGCGCAGCACGCGCGCGGCTTCGGCGATGGCGCGGCCCGGGCGCTCGGCGTAGTGCAGCACCTGGTGGATGACGACGGCATCGAACGACGCGCCCGGCGCCGGGAGCTGGTACATGTCGCCCTGGCGGATCGCGCAGTTGCGCGCACCTGCGCGCTCGAGATTTACGCGCGCCACCGCCAGCATCTCGCGCGACAGATCGACGCCGAGCGCGCGTTCCACGCGCGGCGCCATCACCTCGAGCACGCGGCCCGTACCGGTGCCGATGTCGAGAAGATCGTCGATCGGCTCGTCGGAAAGAAGCTCGACGAGCGCCGCCTCGACGTCGCGGTCGTCGATATGGAGCGAGCGGATGCGGTCCCAGTCTTCGGCGTTGGTGCGGAAATAGGCCTCGGCCGCCGCGGCGCGGTGGCGCTTCACCTGGTCGAGCCGCTCGCGGTCGAGCGCCACGACCGGATCCTCGGCCGGCACCATGGCGACGAGCCGCTCGGCCACCCCGGTGCCGCGCGCCAGGCGATAGAACACCCAGTTCGCCTCGCGGAACCGGTCCAACAGCCCTGCCTCGCACAGCAATTTCAGGTGGCGCGACACGCGCGGCTGGCTCTGGCCCAGGATGTCGGTCAGCTCGCTCACCGTCAGCTCGCCCTCGGCGCACAGCGCCAGAAGCCGGAGCCGGGTCGGCTCGGCGGCGGCGCGCAAGGCGGCGAGAAGCTGTTCCATGCCAAAACTCCCAGGCGGCAAACTTACCTTCCTGGGTATATAAACATATCTGTATATAGTTCTGCAACACTATCTTTGGGGATGTTATATTTCGCGTTCCCACCCGCAAGGGGTTGAGGCTATGATCGCCTCACCTCATGCGGGGAGGTCATGCGCCGAATTGAAAAAATCAAATCGCTCGCTGCCGGTTTCTTGGAGGCGGTCGCGAATTGGACCGAGAAGCGCGGCTTGTCATTCAACCCACGTCGATTGCTGGCACGCTACAAGCTTCCCGGCTGGCTCATCTCGTTATTGGGGGTCGTGCAAAGGCTATCCGGCTGGGAAGACCACATCCGTTTTACTTTCGATGCGGTCAAAGAAATGGGAGGCGATCCCGCCTTGTTCGCCTCCATAGCATCGTCGTGGATTACGAGCGCGGGGTTGATAGTCGCGGGAATGGCATACGTCGTTTTCGTCGGCGAACCAAAAGAGGGAACTCTTCGTCATCCTTGGCTCCCGGTAATCGGGTGGAGCGTTTTCGGTACGTGTGCCGTCGCGTTGTCGTTGTTGATTGGGGGTGTTTACGTCGAGGGCCTTCGATTAGAGGCCTATAGCAATGGCCAGCGAGACGCACATCAGGATCGTGCCCCAGGGCGTGGTGTAAGAGCAGTGCTCGCCGGCGGGTTGGACCGCCGTCAGGTTGCCAGGGCTGGCAAGCTGACGAGGGCAGTATCGCTCACGGCACCGAGCGTCTCCAGACTCATGTAGCGTCGCGTGGTGGCCCATTCGTCGTTCTGCTCGAGCAGCAGTGCGCCGACGAGGCGGATGACGGCGGCTTCGTTGGGGAAGATTCCGACGACATCGCTGCGGCGCTTGATCTCCTTGTTGAGCCGCTCCAGCGGGTTGGTGCTACAGAGCTGGGCGCGGTGCGGCGCCGGGAAGCCCATGTAGGCGAGCACGTCGGCCTCTGCGTCGTCCATCAGGGCCGCCAGCTTGGGCACTCGCGGCCGGGCCTGGTCGGCGACCTTGCGCCACTGGGCTCGCGCCGCTTCGGGGTCGGTCTCGGCGAACGCCGTGCCGATCCACGCGGCGACGATGCGGCGCTGCGTCTTGCCCGCATGCGCCATGGCGTTGCGCATGAAGTGGAAGCGGCAGCGTTGCCATGTCGCGTTGAGGATCTTGGTGATCGCGGCCTTGAGCCCGTCATGCGCGTCGGAGACGACGAGCTTGACGCCGCGCAGGCCGCGCTGGCGCAGGCCGCGCAGGAACCCGATCCAGAACGGCTCGGCTTCGCTGTCACCGACGGTCATGCCGAGCACCTCGCGGCGCCCGTCGGTGTTCACGGCCACCGCGACGATGACCGCGACCGAGACGATGTGGTGGTCGCGGCGCGCTTTGACGTAGGTCGCATCGAGCCAGAGATACGGCCACTCGCCCTCGATCGGCCGCGACAGGAAGGCTTTGACGCGCTCGTCGATCTCGCCGCAGAGCCGCGAGACCTGGCTCTTGCTGACGCCCTCCATGCCCATGGCCTTCACCAGCTCGTCCACCGAGCGGGTCGATATCCCCTGGACGTAGGCCTCCTGAATGACCGCCGTGAGCGCCTTCTCGGCGGTGCGGCGCGGCTCCAGGAAGCCCGGAAAGTAGCTGCCCCGGCGCAGCTTCGGAATGCGCAGCTCGACCGTGCCGGCGCGGGTCTCCCAGTCGCGGTCGCGATAGCCATTGCGATGGTTGCGCCGGGCATCGCTGCGCTCGCCGTGCCCGGCGCCGCACAGGCTCTCGCTCTCCAACTCCATCAGACGGGTCGCGGCAAAGCCGATCATCTCGCGAAGGAACGTCGCGTCAGAGCCCTTTTCCAGCAGCTCGCGAAGCGCGATCTTGTCGTCGGTCATCGTGGTGGTCTCCAGGTCAGAGTTGCGTGTCGCAACCCAACCCTACCGAAGAACACCGCGGTGGCCACCGCCGTGGATAAGTAGCCCGCCGCCGCCTGACTCTTGCGGTCGCTGCGGCAGGCTACTTACCCACAGCTCCTACACCACCACCGGGGACACGACCCACATCAGCAAGACACCCAGCATCCGTCGCCGTGGAAATTGACTGATTTTGAGAAATCAGCGTTAGGGGTAGCGCTCGACAAAATCCCAGAAGATCAGCGCTTCGAGCTCAACATAAATTGCCTTCCTGACTCGTCCTCGCGAATTTACGTCGAGGATGTCGGAGGCGTCTTCCTGGCCCATCATTGGAAGGCCAAGGCAAATTGCTTTTTCAGTGACGTGCGGCCCGATCTCACTGGGCTTTACATCGGGGTATCACCAAAACTTGCAGGCAAGGCGCAAACCGACACGCCGAAAGACGCGCAGATACTCGCGGACATTCTCACTGCGGCCACCCTTCGCTGGCAATGGGCGACATTGGGTGACAAGGTCAAAGACGACGATTTTGCCCTAGTGGTTGGGAATGCGCCATAGCTGGTACGATGCAACTTAACGCTCCTTAGGAGCGTCCTTCGGCTTCTTCGGCGGCACGATCTTCTTGAACGCCCGCTCGAAGGTTTCGCCAGTCTCATCGGCCCCAAGCTCGCGCGCAGTCTCCTTGAAGCGCTGCGAACGCTCGGCCTCTGTGATGGGATTTTTCTTTGCGGGCATGAGGTTTCCACCGAATTCTAAAGCATGTGGATTGTGGGAATAAATGGTGAATCTCGCCGTGCCGCAACGAGTTGCACTACCAGACATGGTGTAATATGCCGCTGCCATATACTAAATCTGCTTGAAACTTAGGTGAATCTGAGGCTCATTGTGGCCGTCCCGCTCGGTGGAGTGGCCCGTCCTGCCAAGGATCGCGGGCCGTCCCCGTAAGAGGGTGTGCGGGGCTGGTGGGCCTGAACTACGGCCCCCTAGCGCGTCGAGCCACCTAGGCGACTAGGTTCTGCAAACTTGGCGGCCATCAAACGATGGCCGTCTTTTTATGTCCAGTGTCCAAAATGACGCAATCGCTTGTGCCATGATTCAACTCACCGTTCAAGCTAAATCTAGCTAATCTAAGCTAGCCACGGCCATCATAAGCCAATTCAAGCCATTTCTAGAGATGCCGCAGATAAAGTTCACTCTCTCCAAGGAGGCGGCGGCGTACCTCAGGTGGTTCGCCCGAACCATCCTACTTGAGGATACCGAACATGACGCGGCGAGGCACCTGATGATGATGCAGCTCGAAAAGATGCGTCGCGCGCATCGCGGGGACGATCCGAGCCTCAATGATCTTCCTGTGCCGACGACCGGCGAAGGTGGCGAGAAATAAATTCGTTCAGTGTCACAAGCGCCGACGCACTTGCTGCCACTGTTCCCATTCAAGCAATGGGAGCCGGTACGATAACGGCTTTGCCGGTTCCGATACGAGGTATCCGGTAAGTGAGCCTCTTGCCCGACACGCCGCGCACGATGTTCTCGGCACGCTGTTGATCTTCGATGCCGAGCGCCTTTCGATTGTTGTAGCGGAAATCGAATTCCGCGAGATACCGCGCCAGATGCTTCTCGCTCATGTGCTGATAAGTGCCGAACAGACCGCGCTTGAAGATCGAGAAAAAGTTTTCGACGCTGTTGGTATGCGCGCCCTCGCGCACGTATTCACGCCTGGAATGGTTCACGGTTGAGTGTGCGACGAACATGCGGCGCACAGGGCGATACGCGCGGTTTTCATCGGTCATAACATAGGACTTCTCGCTCACCTGATCCTGCATGATGCCGGTGAGGGTGCTGGTGCTCACGTCCTTGACGTGGAAGCTACGAACCTCGCCGCCGCGCTCCACCAGCGAGTAGATCGTGACAAGATGCTCGCGGGTGTGCTTGCCGGGGAATTTCTGGCGAGCGCGAGTGTCGCGTTCCAAGTCCGGACCATACACGGTTTCATCGGCTTCTACGACCTTGCCCGAGCCGCCCATCTTGCCGCCCGGATGAACGTAGCCATCGTCCATCGCCTCGCGAATGCGATGGCTCAAGAACCATGCCGACTTGAGAGTGATCCCGAGAGTGCGGTGGAGTTGGTGCGAGCTGATGCCTTTCTTGCTGGACGCGACAAGGAACATCGCCTGTAGCCAGACATGCAGCGGGATATGGCTTGCCTCGAAGATGGTCCCGACCTTCACCGAGAACGGCTTGCGGCAGGCATAGCACTTGTAAAGGCCGGGCCGGTTAGTCTTGCCCTTGAGCGGGCCTGATCGATCCACAGCGCCGCAATGGGGGCAGACCCGGCCATTCGGCCAGACCCGCGCCTCGACATGGGCGTAGGCAGCGGCTTCGTCGTGAAAGTGCGGAGCGTTCAAAACGGACGACATGGCTCAATTCCCTAGGTTCTGAGCCATCTTATCCCTTGCGGCTGGGAACGTCAAGTATAATATCCCCCTATCTTTCGCGACTATCGTGTTAACAAACCCAATACCATAAGTAGAATTGCCGCAAGATCGGAGCCCGGCCATGAACCTTCACGAACTGACCGCCCACGTTGCCGATGAAGCCAAGGCGTTTGAACTGGCCGAGAAGATCGTTTGGCCGGAAGGCGTGGTCTGCCCGCATTGCGGTAACAAGGGCGAGAAGAAGATTTACGCCCTGAACGGCGTGAAGGACAAAAAGGGCCGCGTTCGGCTCGGCCTAAAAAAGTGCGCGGCCTGCCGCAAGCAATTCACCGTGCGCGTCGGGACAATTTTCGAGAATAGCCATATCCCGCTCGGCAAGTGGCTGATCGCCATTCACATGATGTGCAGTTCTAAGAAGGGCGTGAGTGCCAACCAGCTAAAGCGCCAACTCGGCCTCGCCTATTCGTCGGCTTGGTTCATGTGCCATCGCGTGCGCGAGGCTATGACGCTGCCGCCAATGGACCGCATGTTGCTCGGTGGCGGTCCGGTCAATCCAATTGTCGAAATCGACGAAACCTTCGTTGGCGGAAAGGCCAAGAACAATCTTCATGCTCACCATGTGCGGAAGCCCAAGCCAATCGTTATGACGCTGATCGAGCGCGGCGGGTATGTCCGTACCCGCGTTGTGTCGGATCGCAGCGCAGAGACATTGCAGGGCGTAGCGTTCCCCAACGTGGATCATAACGCCGTCGTTATCACCGACGAACTGAACGCGTACCAAGGTCTCCGAAAGGGCTTCAAAGGACACGGCGTCATTAACAAGTCGAAGCAGGGTTATGTGCGCGGCATCCTGCATACGAACTTCGCGGAGTTGTATCACTCGGTATTGAAACGCGGCATCCTCGGCACTTTCCATCATGTGAGCGAGCAACACTTACACCGATATCTGCGGGAGTTCGAATTGCGCTGGAATACGCGCACTTTCACGGACGGCGAGCGAACTGAGAAAGTTGTCCGCGAGATTGTCGGGAAGCGGTTGGTATACCGCGCGCCAAAGCGGTCACTTGACGGTTAGGCTCCAAAGCGTAACGCGCCCAATCCCCGGCTCTATTTGATACTGCACATAAAAGACAGGGATTTTGTGGAGGCGTGGCGACTCCCACACCCAGACTCGGCCATCGGGATAATTCGGATGTGGCTCGCCGCAGCTATAGGGGTCTGCAATTAGAGCGTCGTACAGACTCTCGATTAGGTACGGCGCAATGCTATAGGTCGCCGCTTTTTGCCAATACGCGGCTTCGAAAAGATTGGAAATCTCGACGTACCAGGGATTCCCCCCGGGCGGTTTTTGTTTCAATTTCCTTCGCCTCGTTCGCCGCCCACTCAAACGCTTCCTGAGACACTTGCACTGGGAACATCAGGAACGCGCTATGGTACGGCAACTCTGCGCCGGGTTCCGCGATCTCCCAAGCACGGTTGTGGCTGAACTCACTTATCGTCTTCGCGGTGTTGTTACGGCACACGAAATCAATCGCGTCGTCAAGAAGAGCCTTCTCGTCGGCATTTAACCGCGCGGTGTTGGGAGGCCGACAACTCGTGTACTGCTTCTTAAGATAGCCAAAGTAATCCACTTCTTCGATATCAATGGCCCCAAACTCGTACAGCTCCCGTAGCACAGGCAGAAGCTGATTCGTGGCGGGGCCAAACTGGCGCTTACGGTACGCCGCGCCCGTTATTGGAACCCCGCGAGTCGCGAAATGCACCATGTCACTGAAATACAAAACCTTGTTTAGCTTCACCGCTCCGAGCTGCGACGGCTCGCACGTCGCGCACACATAGTGCACGACGGATTTGAATTTCTCGCGGTCGAACTGGAATCGCAATTGAGAGGGGATCATGGCTTGCCCTCCTTGCGTTTTCGCGAATGAGACAATGAGTCTGGCTTGACACTCGCCAGCCCTTTGATTGCGTCCTCAAATGAGAGGGGCGCGAGCGAAACGGGCTTAGCGCGCGAGTCTCCGCTGCGCCGAGTCGCCGCTGGTTTGCCCTCTTTTCTGCTCATTTCAGCACCCAAAACGGCCTATATCCTTGGAATTCGCCACTAGATGTAGTGGTCGCTTAACTTCGATCCGAGAATCGGATCGAATCTGCGCGCCGACGGACCAAGCGTCCGCTCGACTGGTCGGGGCGGGGCCGGTGTGCCGTGCAAGCGGCGCACCGGCCCACGCCCCACGCGTGGTTCCGGGTGTGGTGGAAACGGTAGACACACCAGCTTTGGAAGCTGGAGCCCAGCAGGCATTGTCGGTTCGAATCCGATCACCCGGACCAAGCGTTTCTCGGTAAACGGTGAGCATGGCGGGGGCTCCGCTCAGCGCGCGCACGCGCACGCGCACGCGGGCGGCACATTTGCCGCTCCGATACCCCCAGGACACACGACGCGCTCCCTACGCACGTTTCATAGCCCCTTGCGCGAGGGGCGGATGTCCCCACGATCAAGGCCACTAATGCCGTGCCTTTCGAAGTGTTAGGCGACGGCATCATGCAATGCCGAATCGGCATACGTCAAGCCCCGCCAAACTGTGGAAAAACCGAAAGTTGCATGTTTTCCCAAACGTATGCATCGGGAAATTCATGTGGAAATCTCAGTGATGGTCAGAAGGACGCGGCAACACGAGTCCTGCCGCATGGCAGTCTGGCCGCTACTATGAATTGACATGGGTTTGTCATCCCTAGGATCGCCCTATCTTTGGGGCTGTGAATTACGGGGAAAAGTCGAGTGGCACCTACCCGCCTTTATGGGATTTTGATAAAAATGCCGGACTCTGCCCTGCCGGGGGTGTCATGCGTAAGTTGATGATGGTCATCCTTCTTCTGGCCGGAATCGGGATCGCCCGGGCGGACGAGCCGCGGGCTGCCGCCAGCTTCATCGATGGCCTGGTCGCCGAGGCGATCGGTGTCATCAAGGACCAGAACCTCAACGACCAGGACCGCCAGCAGCGCTTCGCGGCGCTGCTCCAGCGCGGCTTCGACATGCCGCGGATTGCCCGCTATGTGCTCGGCCGCTATTGGCTGACCGCGAGCGACGACGACCGCCAGGCCTTCGCCCGGCTGTTCGAGCGCTGGGTGGTGCAGACCTACGCCGCGCGCTTCAAGAGCTATTCGGGCGAGCAGGTCAAGGTCACCGGCGCGCGCGACGAGGGCCAGGGCGCGGTGGTGACGACCGAGATCGTGAGCGCTTCGGGCGCGCCGCCGTTGAAGCTCGACTGGCGCGTCGCAAACCGGGACGGCGCCTACAAGATCCTCGACATCGACGTGGCCGGCGTGAGCATGGCCCTGACCGAGCGCGACGAGATCGGGTCCGTGATCCAGCGCAATGGCGGCACGGTCGCCTCTCTGAACCGCGTCTTCGCCGAGCGGCTCGGCAGCGCCGCCACCGCCGACGCCGGCACGCACTGAGCGCGCGCGCCGTCGGGCTCAGGCGCGCGTCAGAGGTTTGAAGCGGATGCGGTGCGGCCGCGCGGCCTCCTCGCCGAGGCGGCGCTTCTTGTCGGCCTCGTAATCGGCGTAATTGCCTTCGAACCATTCGACCGCGCTCATCCCCTCGAAGGCCAGGATGTGGGTCGCGATGCGGTCGAGAAACCAGCGGTCGTGCGAGATGACGACGGCGCAGCCGGGAAAATCCAAAAGCGCATCCTCGAGCGCGCGCAGCGTATCGATGTCGAGATCGTTGGTCGGCTCGTCGAGCAGGATGACGTTGGCGCCGGTCTTCAGCATCTTGGCGAGGTGCACGCGGTTGCGCTCGCCGCCCGACAGCTGCCCGACCTTCTTCTGCTGGTCCGAGCCGCGGAAATTGAACAGCGAGCAATAGGCGCGGCTCGGCAGCTTGCGCCGCGTCAGGTCGATCTCGTCCTGCCCGCCGGAAATTTCCTCGAACACGGTCTTGTCTGCGGCGAGCGTGTCGCGCGACTGGTCGACATAGCCAAGCTTCACCGTGTCGCCGATGCGGATGGTGCCGCGGTCGGGCTTTTCCTGGCCGGTGATCATGCGGAAGAGCGTGGTCTTGCCGGCGCCGTTCGGGCCGATCACGCCGACGATGCCGCCGGGCGGCAGGCGGAACGACAGATCCTCGATCAGAAGCTGCTCCCCATAGGCCTTGGCGACATGGCTCGCCTCTATCACGAGATCGCCCAAGCGCGGCCCCGGCGGCAGCACGATCTGGGCATTCTCCGGCGCCTTCTCGCGGCTTTGCGAGACGAGCGTCTCGTAGGCCTGGATGCGCGCCTTGCTTTTCGCCTGGCGCGCGCGCGGGCTCTCGCGCACCCATTCGAGCTCGCGCGCCAACGTGCGCTGGCGCGCCGCCTCCTGCTTGCCCTCCTGCTCGAGCCGCTTCTGCTTCTGCTCGAGCCAGCCGGTGTAATTGCCCTCGTACGGAATGCCACGGCCGCGATCCAATTCGAGGATCCAGCCGGCCACCTCGTCGAGGAAATAGCGGTCGTGCGTCACGGTCACGACCGTGCCCGGATAATCGGCCAGGAAACGCTGCAGCCACGCGACCGATTCGGCGTCGAGGTGGTTGGTCGGCTCGTCGAGCAGCAGCAGGTCGGGCCGCTGCAGCAGCAGGCGGCACAGCGCCACGCGCCGCCGCTCGCCGCCCGAAAGGCTCGCAACGTCGGCATCGCCCGGCGGACAGCGCAGCGCATCCATCGCGATCTCGACCGTGCGGTCGAGCTCCCAGCCGTTGGCGTGCTCGATCTTCTCCTGCAGATCGCCCTGCAGGGCGATGAGGTCGTTCATCTCCTCGTCGCTCAGCGGTTCGGCGAAGCGCGCGCTCACCGCCTCGAAGCGCTCGAGCAGGTCCTTGATCTCGGCGAGCCCCTCGGTGACGTTGCCGGCCACGTCCTTTTGCGGGTCGAGCGCCGGCTCCTGCGGCAAATATCCGACCTTGATGCCGTCGGCGGCCCACGCCTCGCCGACGAAATCCTTGTCCTCGCCCGCCATGATGCGCAGCAGCGTCGATTTGCCGGCGCCGTTCAAACCCAGGACGCCGATCTTCGCGCCCGGCAGGAACGACAGCCAGATATCCTTCAGCACCTCGCGCCCGCCCGGATAGGTCTTGCCGAGGCCCTTCATCACATAGATGTATTGGTAAGCAGCCATGCCGCGTCTCTAGCAAAGCCGCCCCGGCGCGGCAAACGACGCAGAGCGGCATCGACTCCGGGCGGGCCGTAATTCGACCACGGCGGCAATCGGGTGTAGCATTGCGCACGCGGGTAGGGAGTACGGCTGAAATGGCGAAGAAACACTTTCCCAAAGGGCTCGACGGCCGGCAGCGGGACGCCGACGGCGAGATTCGCAAGAAGCGCAGCGACACGCTCGTCGCGACATTGCGGAAGGAATACGGACCGAAATTCGCCGCAGGTTACCGGGCCAATACGAAACTCGGGTCCGTGCTGAAGCGCGAGGGCGTCGAGACGCTGGACCAGTTGCTCAAAAAGCGCTGAGGCAGAGACAGTTACGGGGACCCGACAGGCACGCGACCGGCACGGTTTCTGCGCTCGGTTGAATTGCTCTGCCGCCTTGCCCCGTCTCCGGGCGCCGCAAACGCCGGGGAGCGATGCGCAGAATGCGCGTCGGCGTGCGTGCACCCGCCGGTAGGATAGCGCTCGTCGGAGGACAGGGCATTGGCGGCTGACAGGGCGGTGGCGGGCAAGCCGAGCCGGGCGGAAACCATCATGGTGATCGCCGGCGCGTCGGCGCTGCTCAGCATCGGCATGGGCATGCGCCAGAGCCTCGGCCTCTTCATGGTGCCGATGACGCGCGAGCTCGGCATCACCGTTTCCGACTTCACCTTCGCGATCGCGGTTCAGAATCTCGTCTGGGGCCTGTCGCAGCCGTTCATCGGCGCCTATGCCGACCGCCGCGGCCTGAAGCCGGTGATGCTGGGCGGCGCGGTCCTCTACATCCTCAGTCTCGTCGCCACCATCTTCGCGACCGGCTGGGTCACGCTCACGCTCGGCGCGGGCGTGCTGATGGGCGTGGCGCTCGCCTGCACCGCCGCCAACCTCGGCATGACGGCAAGCCAGCGCAGCGTCTCGCCGGCGCATCGCAGCACCGTCCTGGGCATGGTCTCGTCGATGGGCTCGGTCGGCTCCTTCGTGTGCGCGCCCTTGGCGCAGACCTTGATCTCGAGCCATGGCTGGCAGATCGCGCTCGTCGCCTTCGTCGCGATCGCGTTCGCCATGCTGCCGGCGGCGTTCTGCACCGGCGTCGCCGACCGTTTCCAGGACCCGCATTCCCGCGCGGCGACGGCCGACGAGTTCCGCGCCGTGGTGCGCGAGGCGCTGCACCACCGCGGCTACATGACCATGGTGGCGGCGGTTTTCGTGTGCGGGCTGCAGCTTTTCTTCCTGACCGCGCACCTGCCGACATATCTCGCGCTCTGCGGCCAGAACCCGATGCTGAGCGCCGAGGCCTTGGGTACGATCGGCATGTTCAACATCGCCGGCTGCTATCTCCTCGGCTGGCTCGGCGGCCGCTTTCCGAAGCACGTGCTTTTGGGCCTCGTCTACGTGCTGCGCTCGATCGCGCTCGCGGTCTATTTCATGCTGCCGGCGACCGCGGCCTCGACCCTCATTTTCGCCGCGGTGATGGGGCTCCTCTGGCTTGGCGTCGTGCCGCTGACGCAGGGGCTCGTCGCGCAGATGTTCGGCCTGCGCTATCTCGCGACGCTCTCGGGCTTCGCCTTCTTCAATCACCAGATCGGGTCGTTCGTCGGCGTGTGGGGCGGCGGCCTCATCTTCGATGCGCTCGGCTCCTATGACCGCGCCTGGCAGATCGGCGTTTCGATCGGCATCGTCGCGGGAATCGCGCAGATGATGGCGGGCGACCACCCGCGCCGCGACGTGCTCCGCCCGGCGCCCGCCTGAGGCGGCGCTTGACCCGCGCGCCGCTCGCCGACAAGCTGAGGACATGAGCGGACAGCGCCAACTGCGTCTCACCGCCTTCATGCGGCCGGTGAGCCTCCATACCGCCGCCTGGCGCTATCCCGGCGCATTTCCCGACGCCAATTTCAATTTCGAGCACATCAAGCGCTTCGCCCAGACGCTCGAGCGCGGCCGCATCGACGGCTTCTTCATGGCCGACCACCTGGCCGTGCTCAACATGCCGATGGACGCGCTCAAACGCAGCGCCACGCCGACCTCGTTCGAGCCGTTCACGCTGCTGTCGGCTCTCGCCATGGTGACTACGCATCTGGGCCTCATGGCGACCGGCTCCACCACCTACGACGAGCCCTATCACGTCGCGCGGCGCTTTGCCTCGCTCGACCATCTGAGCGGCGGGCGCGCCGGGTGGAACGTCGTCACCACGTCCAACCCCGATGCCTCGCGCAATTTCGGCTTCGAGGATCACCTGGAGCATGGCGAGCGCTATGCGCGCGCGCGCGAATTCGTCGAGGTCGTGACCGGGCTGTGGGACAGCTGGGCCGAGGACGCGTTCATCCGCGACGTCGAGCGCGGCGTCTATTTCGATCCCGACCGGCTCCACGTGCTCGACCACAAGGGCAAATATTTCAACGTGCGCGGGCCGCTCAATATCGCGCGCCCGGTGCAGGGCTGGCCCGTGATCGTCCAGGCCGGCGCCAGCGAAGCGGGCCGCCAGCTTGCCGCCGAGACGGCCGAGGCCGTCTTCACCGCGCAGGGCAGCATCGAAGTGGGCCGCGCCTTCTATGCCGACGTGAAAGGCCGTATGCAGAAACTCGGGCGCGATCCCGAGCACATGAAGATCCTGCCCGGCTGCATGATCTATGTCGGCGATTCGCTCGAGGAGGCGCAGGCCAAGCGCCAGAAACTCGATTCGCTCGTGCATTACGCATCGTCCATCGCCGCGCTGTCGATCGCGCTCGGCACCGATGCGTCGCGCTTCGATCCCGACAAGCCGCTGCCCGAAATTCCGGAATCGAACGCCAGCAAAAGCGGGCGCGAGCGCGCGATCGCGCTGGCGCAGCGCGAAGGTTTTACCGTGCGCCAGCTGGCGCAGCGTTTGGGCGGCCATGCCGGGCTCGCCATGCTCGGCACGCCCCGGACGATCGCCGACCAGATGGAGGAATGGCTCGAGACGCGCGCGAGCGACGGCTTCACGCTGCAAATACCATATCTGCCGCAAGGGCTCGACGACGTGGTCGACCGCCTCGTCCCCGAATTGCAGCGCCGCGGTCTCTTCCGCCGCGAATACGAGGGCAAAACGCTGCGCGAGAATCTGGGCCTGCCGCGCCCGGAGAACCGGTTCTTCGCCAAACGCTAGAGGAGGACGCCATGGCCGCCAAGATCCGCCACATCGCAATCTTCTCCGAGAATCCCAAGCGGCTCGCCGATTTCTATGCCGAAATATTCGGCACCACCACCACCGGCGTCGCCGACAACGGCGCAGCCTGGGTCACCGACGGCTACATGGACATTGCGCTGCTGCCGGTGCTCGGGCGGGCGAACCGCAAGCCCGGCATCCATCATTGGGGCTTCACCGTCGACGAAGCGGAGAAACCCGGCGTCGTGGCGCGGCTCAAGGAGCATGGCTCCAAAATCTACAGCCCCTATGTCGATTCGCCCGAGGCGCACCGGCCTTATGCCGAGGATGCGGTAATCGACCCCGACGGCAACCGCTTCGACCTCTCGACCGGCATGCGCAAGATGCGCGAAGGCGGCATGTCGGCAAGCTCGGGCGATGGCAAGAGCGACGCGCCCAAGATCAAGCACATCGCCATCTTCTCGGACGATCCCTCGCGCCTCGCGAAGTTCTATGGCGAGGTGTTCGGCCTGAAGGTCACCGGCGCGAGCCAGGGCGACGTGTGGGTGACGGACGGCTATGTCGATGTCGCCCTCATCAGCCGCAAGAACGCGAAGGCGCCAAGCGGCATCCATCATTGGGGCTTCACGCTCGCGCAGGACGCGAAGCCGAAAATCTATGCGGCGCTGGTCGCGCGCGGCTTGCCGCCGAAGGATCCTCGCGCGGAAAATCCGACGATCGACCGGCCGTTCGTCGAGGATGCTGGCCACGACATCGACGGCAACCGCTACGACCTCACCACCGGCAAGCGCGGCATGGACGAGGAGAAGGCGCGCACCAAGGCGCGCCTCGAAACGCTCCAGCCGGCGAAATAAGGCTCAGCGCTTCGGTGTCATCAGCCCGACCATGGCGCCGGTCGCATCGGCGACGATGGCGATCCGCCCGACATCGGGGATGTCGAACGGCGCGCGGTGGATTTTGCCGCCGTTCGTCTCCACATCCTTGACGCGCCGATCGACGTCGTCGACCTCGAGATAGGAGAACCAGTGCGGCGCCGTGCCGGGCGGCACCATGCCCGTCATGTTCATCATGCCGGCGACCGGCGTGCCGCCGACCTTGGCGATCCAATAGCTGCCGTTCGGCATCTTCATTTCCTCGATCGTCCAGCCGATCGTCTTGGCGTAGAAGGATTTCGCCTTCTCGACGTCGGCGGTCATCAACTCGTTCCACATGAATGCGCCGTGTGACATGTCGTGCCTCCTTCATCCTGTTTGCGGCGAGCCTAGCACGGCCAGCAGGGCGGTCGCGTGACCTCCGGGTCCAACTCTGCTACCACCCTCGCAATTAACGCGGCGGAGGCAGGTATGGCGAGCTATCCCGAGATTCTCCTCCACATCGACGGCGAATGGACCAAGGGGACGGGCGGCAAATCCGAGCCCGTGCTCAATCCCGCGACCGGCGAGCCGGTGGGCCAGGTGCCGCATGCGGGCCGCGCCGATCTCGACCGTGCGCTCGCCGCGGCGGCCAAGGGGTTCGCAGCGTGGCGCAAGGTTTCGGCGCACGAGCGCTACAAGCTCATGCGCAAGGCCGCCGACAACGTCCGCGCGAAGGCCGACGAGATCGCCGAATGGATGGTGCTCGAGCAGGGCAAGCCCTTGCTCGAGGCGCGGCTCGAGACCTTGGCCGGCGGCGACATCATCGACTGGTTCGCGGAAGAGGCGCGCCGCGCCTATGGCCGCATCATTCCGGCGCGCGCCGACGGCGTGCAGCAGCTCGTGGTGAAGGAGCCGGTCGGCCCGGTCGCCGCCTTCACGCCGTGGAATTTCCCGATCAACCAGGCGGTGCGGAAAATTTCCGGCGCGGTCGCGGCCGGATGCTCGATCATCCTGAAGGCGCCGGAAAACACGCCGGCCTCGGTCATGGGCCTCGTGCGCGCCTTCGTCGAGGCGGGCTTGCCGGCGGGCGTGGTCAATCTCGTGTTCGGCGTGCCGGCGGAAATCTCGGAATATCTCATCCCGCACCCCGTCATCCGCAAAGTGTCGTTCACCGGCTCGGTCGCGGTCGGCAAGCACCTGGCTGAGCTCGCCGGCCGGCACATGAAGCGCGCGACGATGGAATTGGGCGGGCACGCGCCGGCGATCGTGTTCGAGGACGCCGATCTCGACAGCGCGGTGAAGATTCTCTCCGCCAACAAATTCCGCAACGCCGGGCAGATCTGCATCGCGCCGACGCGGTTTTTGGTGCAGGAAAGCGTCTATCGCCCGTTCGTCGAGAAATTCATCGCCGCCACGAAGGCGCTCAAGGTCGGCGACGGCATGCGAGAAGGAAACCCGCATGGGTCCCTTGGCGCACGCGCGCCGGATCGAGGCGATGGAGGGCTTCGTCGCCGACGCCGAAGGCAAGGGCGCCAAGATCGAGACCGGCGGCCGCCGCATCGGCAACAAGGGCTTCTTCTTCGAGCCCACGGTGATGACCAACGTGCCGCTTTCGGCGCGCATCATGAACGAGGAGCCGTTCGGCCCGCTGGCGCCGATAGCATCCTTCGCGCGCGAGGACGAGGTGGTGGCGGAGGCGAACCGCCTGCCCTACGGGCTCGCGGCTTATGCCTACACGCGCTCGGCCAAGATTGCGGCGCGCCTCGGCGAGGCGATCGAGAGCGGCATGGTGTCGATCAACCATCACGGCCTTGCGCTGCCCGAGACGCCGTTCGGCGGCATCAAGGATTCGGGCTACGGCTCCGAGGGCGGGTCCGAGGCGATCGAGGCCTTCCTCAACACCAAGTTCATCACGCACCAGACCGCGGGCTGACGCTCTTCAGGCGCCGCCGCAACTGGTGATAGCCCAAGCCCAGCGCCGCCGCGGTGCGGCGCTGGTTGCCGCCGTTCGCCGCCAGCGCCGCGCGCAACAGCCCGGCCTCGAAGCGCCGCATCTGTTCGCGGAACGGCACATTCTCTCCCTCCCCTCTTGAGGGGGAGGGCAGGGGTGGGGGGTGAGGGGGAAGCTGCGCCCCCGGCCGCCACGGCGACGCGAACGGATCGAGCACGATGCGCGCCAGCGGCTGTGATGGATCGGCCGCGCGATAGAGGCTGCGCTCGACCGCGTTCTTCAATTCGCGCACGTTGCCGGGCCAGTCGTGCGTCATGAGCTGCGCCATCGCTGCTTCGGCAAATCCCGCGAAATGGCGCCGTCCCAGCGTGCGCGTCATGGCGCGGGCGAAATGGTCGGCCAGAAGCGGGATGTCCTCGCGCCGCGCGCGCAGCGGCGGCAGCGTCACCACGTCGAAGGCCAACCGGTCCAAAAGATCGCTGCGGAATTTTTGCGCCTCGGCCAAGGCCGGCAAGTCCACATTGGTCGCGGCGATGAGGCGCACGTCGACGCTCAGCACCTCGTTGCCGCCGACGCGGGTGAAGCTGCCGTACTCGATGACGCGCAGCACCTTCTCCTGCACCGCAAGCGAGGCCGATGCGATCTCGTCGAGAAAAATCGTGCCGCCGTCGGCCAGCTCGAAGCGCGACTGCCGCCGCCGCACGGCGCCGGTGAAGGCGCCCGCCTCGTGGCCGAAGAGTTCGCTGTCCAAAAGCGTCTCGGCCAAGGCCGCGCAATTGACCGCGTGGAATGGCTTGTCCCAGCGCGGCGACAAAAGCGTGAGGCGGGCCGCGATCAGCTCCTTCCCCGTGCCGCGCTCGCCCACCACCAGCACCGGCCGGTCCAGCGGCGCAAGCTGCGACACCTGCTCCAGCACGGCGCGGAACGCGGGCGCCTCGCCCACCAGCGGCGGCAATTCGGGAATGGCGGAATCAGGCATGCTATGGCGAATATAGCCACATTATCTCGCGAAATCCACCACTTCTGCGCCGAGCCTGCCAAGGTTCTTTCGATAATTCAACCACTTAGCCGCCTGGCACGGTCCCTGCACAATGGTTGGCGAAGTCATTTGCCGAGGACCGAAATGGGCATCTTCTCTCGCCTTGCCGACATCGTGAATTCGAACCTCAACGCCATCCTCGATCGCGCCCAGGATCCGGAAAAGATCATCCGCCTCATCATCCAGGAGATGGAGGACACGCTGGTCGAGGTCCGCTCGCAGGCGGTCCGCACCATCGCCGAGAAGAAGGAGATGGAGCGCCGGCTCGAGGCGATGCGGCGCGAGCGCGACGAATGGCAGCGCCGCGCCGAACTCGCTCTCACCAAGGGACGCGAGGATCTGGCGAAAGGCGCGCTCGCCGCGAAGGCGCGACTCGAGGACACGCTCGCGCGCGAGGAGAACCAGCTCGCGCTCGTCGCATCCGCCCTCGACAAGCAGAACGACGACATCACAAAACTGCAGGCGAAGCTCGCCGACGCCAAGTCGCGCGAGAAGGGAATCGCCGCGCGGCACAAGACCGCGTCCTCGCGCATCCGCATCCGCACCAATCTCTTTGACGAGCGCATCGTCGATGCGTTCGCCCGCTTCGACGAGGTCGAGCGCGCGCTCGACCACGTGGAGGGCAAGGTCGAGGCGTTCGAGCTTGGCCGCAAGCCCGGCGTCGCCGACGAGATCGCCGGCCTCGAGAAGGACGCGCGCGTCGAGGAAGAGCTTGCCGCCTTGAAGGTGCGGCTCGGCAACCGGATCAAGCCGGCATGATGGCGGCGGGAATGGGTGGCGCCCTCGTGTTCGTCCTCGGCCTGATCTTTCTGCTGGTCGTCGCGCCGATCTGGATCGTCGCGCATTATCTCGCGCGCTGGCGCAGGAGCCGGCGCCTTTCGGCCGATGACGAGAAGGCGCTCGGCGAGCTTTACGACATCGCGCGCCGCATGGAAGGGCGCGTCGCGGCCCTGGAGCGCGTGCTCGACGCCGAGGCGCCGGGCTGGCGCGCCCGCACCGGAGGTATCTGATGTGGAACGATGCACGCTTCCGTCTCTATCGCGATCCCGAGAACGGCGTCGTCGCCGGCGTCGCCTCCGGCATCGCGCGCTATTTCGGGGTCGAGCCGATCGCGATCCGGCTCGGCTTCGTCCTGGCGCTGTTCCTGTTCTTCGTGCCGGCCGTGGCGGCCTATGTCGTGCTGTGGATCGCGCTGCCGAAGCGCCCGCCGGCCTTGTTCGCGAGCCGCGAGGACGAGGCATTCTGGCGCGGCGTCGCCAACGAGCCCGACGGAACGTTGCAGCATCTGCGGCGCCGCTTCGGCGATCTCGAGACGCGGCTCCGCGCCATGGAGACCAATGTCGCCTCGCCCGACTTCGACCTCCACCGCAAGTTCCGGGATTTGTGACGCGATGCCGATCCTCTCGTTCCTCCTCAATCTCCTCTGGCTCCTTTGCGGCGGCGCGGTGATGGCGCTTGCCTGGGTGCTGGCGGCGCTCATCATGGCGCTCACCGTCGTGGGCTTGCCATGGGCGCGCGCCGCCTTGTCGATCGCGCGCTACAGCTTCCTGCCGTTCGGCCATCGCGTCGTCGCGCGCGCGGAGTGGACCGGACACGAGGACCTTGGCACCGGCGCGCTCGGCACGCTCGGCAATCTCATCTGGCTCGTGCTCGCGGGCTGGTGGCTGGCCTTGGGCCATTTGGGCGCGGCGCTGCTGCTTGGCGTCACGATCGTGGGCTTGCCGTTCGCCTGGGCGCATCTGAAGCTCGCCGGGCTTGCGCTCTGGCCAGTGGGCCGCATGGTCGTGCCGGCCGACGCGCCGCCCCCGGCCTATCGTTGGCGCTAGCTTCCCTCAGCGCGACTGCATCGCGCCCGAGTTCGCCGTGTAGTGCAGATGCACCGCAAGGCAGCGGTGGAACGAGGTCGGCGCCGCCCGGCCTGTCGCGCGCGACACCACGATGGGCGCGGCCGCGCGCGCGACGGAAGGCGCCTGCTGCACGGGTGCTGCGGCCGGGAGGCGCGTCCACGCGCGCTCGTGCAAGAAATACCAAATGGCTTTTGTCAGCGCCTCGATCCCGACGATCGATCCCGCCCATTTCAGATTGTGCGTCACGAGCACGGCGATGACGAAGGAGTTGAGCGTGGCGAAGAGGCGCCAGGTCAGAGTCTTCGCCACAGAGCGCGGCCATGACCGCGTTGTCAGTCGGCGCGCAATCGGGATGACGCACTCAATGATCATCCTTCCCCCCGAAAGAGCTTAAGGGAGCGCGCGCCGTTTCCCTTCGTGTCAAATTTCAGCCGCTGATTTCAGCGCACGATATCGAACTCGCGCCGGATGACGTTCATCGCCTCTTCGTACGAGAACGCCTCCCGGACTTCGGCGGCGAAATTGATGATGTCGTTGGGATGCCAGCCGTGCGCTTGGGCTACGGTCTGGCAGGTTTGCAGCCGCTTCCAGATATTGGCGCTGTCGAATGAGACTCTGGGTCGCGTCATCGCGGGAGCCATCGAGGTCGTCTAAGCAACAAATCTGCTTTCGCCCGGTTCCACGCGGCAACCGCCCCTTTCGGCAAGCGCGGCGCTTGTAGAAGTTCTTGCTTTGTTCTAACGTCGCGGCGCGATGCACGCGACCGTCAAAGCGGGTTTTCTGGTTCTCGCCGTCCTGCCGTGCGCCGCGGCCGAGGGGCCGGCGCCGGTCGGCGCGGCCGAAGTCTGTTTCACGCTCGCCGGCGAGGATTGCGGCGCCTTCGCCGTGGCGCGGATCGACGCGGCGCGGCGCACGCTGCTGGTCCAGGCCTATAATTTCACCGAGCCGCGCATCGTCGCCGCGGTGATTGCGGCCGCCCGGCGCGGCGTCGCCGTCACGGTGCTGGTGGACAAGATCACCGCATCCCAGCGCGGCGAGGGGGTGGACGCGGTGGCCGCGGCCGGCATTCCGACATTCGTCGATCGAAGCCCGCGCATCGCCCACAACAAGGTGATGGTGATCGACGGCGATACGGTGCTGACCGGCTCCTTTAACTGGTCGGTCAGCGCCGAGCGGGTCAATGCCGAGAACCTGCTGGCGGTGCGCTCGCCCGCGCTTGCCGCCTATTACGCCCAAAATTTCGCCCGCCGCCGCTCCGCCTCCACAAGCTACGCCCGCGCCGAGGAGTGAAATTACCGAACGAACCCAATTTGGCCCGGCTTTCCCTCACCCGCCTCGCTCCGCTCGGCACCCTCTCCCGCAAAGCGGGAGAGGGAGGGACCCGCGCGCTGGCGCGGGAGGGTGAGGGTCAATCGGCAAAATACCGAACGAACCCAATTTCCAGGGTCAGGGGCGCGGCTTTCCATAAACCGCGGCCGCCGCCGCCGCGCTGACATAGCCGTCGGCGACGTCGTTGCGGACCGCCTCGGCGCTGCGCTCGGCGGGCGGGCCATATCCGCCGCCGCCGCTCCGCTCGAAGCGGATCACGTCGCCGGCCTTCAAGGCGCGGGTCTCTATGGGGCCGAGCTCCTCCTCGCCCTTGGCTCCGGGATTGAGGACGACGCGCGCCGCCTTGGGCGCAAGCCCGCCATTCAAACCCCAGGCGGCAAAGCGGTGATTGGCCGAGCGCACGGTGAGGACGCTGTCCTCGAGCATCTCGAACTCGCGGGCATATCCGATGCCGCCGCGCTGGCGTCCGGCGCCGGCCGAATCCGGCACCAGCTCGAAGGCGCGCACGCGCAGCGGATATTCGCTCTCGATGATCTCGACCGGCGCGCCCGGCGTAAAGTGGCACATCGCCATCACGATCGGCGTGCCGTCATGCGTGGATGTCCCGCCCAAGGAGGTGTTGAGAAGCTCGTACAGCACGGCGGGCTTGCCCGTCCGCGCCTTGCGGTAGCCGATCGACACCGCGCCCGAGCCGAGGCCCGAGGGCGCCACCGCGCGCGCCGGATTGAGCCGGCCGAGCGCGGCCAGCACGATGATGTAGGTGAGGTGCGCCGTCGGAAAATAATGGTTCACCGTCGCCGGATGGCGCGGGCTCACCACGAGCCCCTCGGGAATGACGAACTCGACCGCTTGCGCGATGCCGTCATTGACCGGGATGGTCGGATCGGACGTGGCGAGCACGGCCAGCATCGACACCGCCTTCGCGGTCGAGGCGACGAGGTTGACCGGCCCCAAGGTCTGCGGCGCCGAGCCCGAGAAATCGAGGGTCAGACGCTCGCCCGTTTTCTGCGCCCGGACATGGATGCGCACCGGCCGGTCTTTTACCGCGCCGTCATGGTCCAAAAATCCTTCCGACTTCGCTCTCGCCGTCGGGCCAGCGCGCGAACTCGGCGCGCAAGCGCCGCCCGGCAAGGTCCATGAGGCTCGCCATCACCGCGCGCACCGTGTCGGCGCCATATTCCTCGCACAGCGCCGCCAGCCGCTCGCCGCCGATCCGCGTCGCGCCCACCTGCGCGCGCAGGTCGCCCAACAGGATGTCGGGGATGCGGCTGTTGTTGGCGATGATCGCCTCGACATCTTCGTCGATGCCGTCCGCGCTCTGGAACCGCACCGGCGGGAGCAGCAGCCCGTCGTGAAAGATTTCCCTGGCGCCCGCGCCCGACGAGCCCGGCACCAGACCGCCGATATCGGCCTTGTGCGCGACGCTCACGCCGAAGCCGACAACCTGCCCGCGATGAAAGCACGGCGTCACCGCCACCATGTCGGGCGCGTGCGAGCTTCCGGCCTTGTACGGATCGTTGGTGATGAAGCTGTCGCCGGGCCTGAGCCTCGCCACGGGACAGCGCGCCAGCACCGCCTCGACCGCGAGCCGGTACTGCATGAAGTGATACTGGATGCCGCCGCCGACGATGACGACGCGGCCCGCCTCGTCGGTGAGGCCGGCGGTGCCGTCCTTCGATTCGCGCAGGATCGGCGAATAGCCGCTGTGATAGAGCGCGTATTCCATGGTCGCCGCCGCCTCGCGCAGGCGGCTCGCCACGACCTCGGTGGTGACGGGATCGATAATCATGTGTCCTCGATGACGATGAGGCCGTAAGGATCGACGCGCGCCTCCTGGCCCGCGAGGATAACCGTGGTGGCGTCGAACTGCGCGACGATCGCAGGTCCCGCGATGCGGTCGCCCGGCAGAAGCTTGGCGCGGTCATAGATATTGGCGGGGGCGAAGCGGTCGCGCTCGAGATCGAAGAGCGGCCGCTCGCCAAGTGCTGCGCGCGCGACATTGCCGTCGCCATGGTTCAGACGCTTCGGCAAAAAACGCGGCACCTCGATCTCGGCCTGGACGCGAAACGTCACGATCTCGGCGTCCTCGCGCGGCGCCGACTGGCCATAGACGCGGCCGTGGAGGGCGTCGAACGAAGCCTTGATCGCGGCGCGGTCGAGGCCGGCGGGGCATTCCACGGCCAGCGTATAGCCCTGGTGCGGATAGCGCAGGTCCAAGAGCCGCGTGAGCTTTACCGACGACGGCGCGAATCCCTCCTCGCGCGCGTCCTTGAGCGCCGCTTCTTCAAGCGCCGCAAACAGCTCCGCCATCCGTGCTGCCGGGAACCGGCTCAGCACGCCCATCTCCGAGCGCAGATAGGAATGCCGCACCGCCGTCTGCAGCATGCCGATCGCGCAGTTGATGCCGGGATAGGGCGGCACCAGCACGGTCGGGATGCCGACGCTGCGCGCGAGCGAGGCGGCATGCAGCGGCCCCGCGCCGCCGAACGCGACGAGCGCGAATTTGCGCGGGTCCTGTCCCTGCTCGCGCAGGGCAAGGCGCAGATCGACGGCCATTTGCGTATTGACGATGCGCCTTATCCCCTTGGCCGTGGCGATCGCGTCGAGGCCGAGCTTCGCGCCGAGATGTTCGAGCGCACGCCGCGCCGCATCTTCGTCGAGCCGGAGCGAGCCCGCGAGCGGCGCCTCGCCCGACAGTGCGCCGAGCACGAGGTTGGCGTCCGTCACCGTCGCCTCGCTGCCGCCCTTGCCGTAGCACGCGGGGCCGGGCTGCGAGCCGGCGCTCTGTGGCCCCACCTTCAGAAGCCCGTCCTTGCCGATGGCGGCGATGGTGCCGCCGCCCGCGCCCAGCGTGCGCACGCGCAGCATCGGCGTGCCGATGTCCTGGCCCGCGATCTCGCCTTCCGTGGTCTCGAGCACGCTGCCGTCGGCGATGACGCTGATGTCGGTGCTGGTGCCGCCCATGTCGAAGGTGACGACGTGGCGGCGTTGGGCCAACGCGGCGAGCGCGGTTCCGGCGATGACGCCCGCCGCCGGACCCGACAGCAGGGTCTCGTTCGGATGGCGCGCGCCCGCCGCAAGCCGCGTGAGGCCGCCGTTCGACTGCATGAGATAAAGCTGCGGCGTCACAACGCCCGCCGCCTCGAGCCGCTCGGCCAGCCGCATCAGATAGCGCTCGACCCTGGGGCCGACATAGGCGTCGATCACCGTCGTCGACAGCCGCGGATATTCGCGGATCACCGGCAGCACCGTCGAGGACAGCGAGACGCGCACGCGCGGTGCCTCCTCGGCGATGATGCGCGCCGCTGCACGCTCGTGCGCGGGGTTGAGGAACGAGAAGAGAAAGCACACGGCGATCGCATCGACCCCCGCCTTCGCAAGCCGCCGCACCGCTTCGCGCAACGCCCCCTCGTCGAGCGGCGTCAGCACGTTGCCCTCGAAGTCGAGGCGCTCGCTCGCCTCCTCGGTCAGGCGCTGCGGCACCAGGAGCGGCGGCTTCCGGTAGAACGTGTCGAGCAGATCGCTGCCGCGCGGCTGGCTCCAGCCGCGCGCCTCATAGACGGCGCGAAAGCCCTTGGTGATGATGAGCCCGACCTTGGCGCCGTCACCCTCGATGAGCGCGTTGGTCGCGACCGTGGTGCCGTGCACCAGCATCGCGACCTCGCTGGGCGCCACGCCCTCCGCGAACAGGTGCGCCAATGCCTCGAGCACCGCGGCCGACGGGTCGCCCGGCACCGACGGCACCTTGGCAAGCCGCAGCACACCCGTCTCCTGCTCGACCGCGACGAGATCGGTGAAGGTGCCGCCGGTATCGACGCCGACCATCCACGAAGGCAAGCGCCGTACCCTCCGGTCTCAGCCCACGAGTTCGTGCAGCGGCCTGATGCGCACGAACAGCACCGCCGTGGTCGCCGCCACCACCATGATCGCGACCGCAAGCTCCAAGGGCGCCACGAACGCGCCGGTCGCGTCGGCGATCACGCCGCTGAGGAACGGCGAGATGGTCGCGCCGATGATGCCGCAGAAATTCATGAGGCCGCTCAACGCCCCGTTCTGCTTCGGCGACATGTCGGTGCAGATCGTCCAGAACGGGATGACATAGAACGAAAGCCCGGCATTGGCGACGATGATCATGGTGACCGCGAGCGTCGTCGACGCGGTGTTGGCCGCGATCAAGGTGGTTACGGCATAGGTCGCCGCGCCCAGCGCGATGAAGAACTTGCGGTGCATGCCGCCCCAGCGCCAGCCGCGCACGGTGAACCAGTCCATGCCCCAGCCGGTGACGTTCACCGCGACGAAGGCGACGAGGAAGGGCACTGCGCTTAAGAGGCTCGCCTGGGTGAGCGGGATGTGGCGGTACTGCGTCAGGTAGATGGGCAACCAGTTGAGGAAGATGTACTGGCAATAGGGCAGCGCGAAATAGCCGAAATAGAGCGGCCACAGCGCGCGCGTCGTGATGAGCTTCACGTACGGCACCGGCGCCTGGGCGGCGCGTGCCCGCGCTTCCTCGGTCTGCGCCGCCTCGCCGACCGGCACGGGGTCGCTGTAGTTGCGCGCATAGCCCCACCACAGGGCGGCGACGGCGATGCCGATCAGGCCGAACACGATGAAGATCATCGCCGCCGAGCCGGACGCGGCGAGGATGCCGCCGGCGGCGGCGACTCCCACCGCGGGTCCCAATTGCGCGCCCGACTGCACGAACGCGCCGAACCGGCCGCGGCGATGGTCGGCGGAGATGGCGCGGGCGACGGCGGCGGAGCTGCCGGGAATGTAGGGCGCCTCGAACGCGCCCAGGAGAACGCGGAACATGGCCGTGAGCCAGATCATCGCGGGTGCGATCGGCGTCAGCAGGACCCACAGCGACCAGCCAGCCATGCAGCCGCCCAAGGTGCGGCGCGGCCCGAGCCGGTCGGTAAGCCAGCCGCCCAGCGGCATCATGATGAGATAGCCCAGCGAGAACGCGCTCAGCATCAGCCCGGTCGTCGACTTGGTCCAGCCATAGGACTTCGACCAGACCGCGGCGGCGACGCCGAAATTGCTGCGGTCGGCCCACAGGATCACGCTGCCGATGAAGAAAACGGTGGCGCAGACCGGCCAGCTCATTGGCCGCTTTGCCGCACGCGGCACGGCGCCCGTGCCGATATCGAGGCTTGCTTTCATGACGACCCTCCCGCTTTTTGCGCCTTATCCCGGCGGCAAGCGGGCGATAACCCACTCACGCCGGCCTTATGCGGATTTGAGCACGAGGCCGGCGTGAGCGAAAGGGTCTAGGTCAATAGAGGCGCGTTCGCGGCCCCGCCGTACGGGGCCGCAGAACGAGGAAGCTCAGATTGCTTCTTTGAGATCCTTGGCGGCGCGGAAGGCGACCTTTTTGCTCGCCTTGATCTTGATCGGCTCGCCGGTCGCGGGGTTGCGGCCCATGCGCGCCGCCCGTTTGCGGACCTGGAGGATGCCGAGACCGGCGATGCGGATGCGGTCGCCCTTCTTAAGATGCTTCGTCACGAGCGCGACCAGGTCGCCCATGATGGCGTCGGCCTGCTTCTTGGCGATCTCGTGATTATCGGCGAGCTGCGCCGCGAGATGCTTCATGGTGACGGTGTTTTGGGTAGCCTTGCTCGTTGCCATGGTGGTTCTCTTCCGTGGGTTTATGGCGTTTGTTGTTGTCGTGCGAACCGCGCCAACCTAGCAAAAATGCGGGCTTCTCGCCATCGCGATCGCATTTTATCCCATGAAATCGGCGATTTTTTCCTGCTTGGCGCATGCCCCCGGCAGGAATTGCCGCATAAAGGCCCGCCGGGGCACGCTCTTCCGCGGAAATTCTCTGGCACGAGTTTTGCCCGTTCTATCGGCATGAAGTGCTTCTCACGCCACGTTCTTCTCGCGTCGGCGCTCGGTCTCGCGGCGGCCGCGGCACCGGCGCGCGCCGACTTCTACGCGCTCGAAGGGCGGTTCCAGTGCCTCGACCGTCCCGGCGCGATCTGCTTCGACGCAACACCCGACGCCGCCGTGGCGCCGCCGCCTAGCCCGCGCGACTCGCGCGACTCGGGCCCGCCCGAGTTGCCTTATCCCGCGCCCACCGCCGCTGCCGCGCCGCCGCGCGCAGCGCCGCCGGAGCCGGTCGATCCGATCGTCGCCGTCGCTCGCCGAATCGAGCGCAACGCACCCGCGCCCGGCGATCTCGACATGCTGCGCCGCAGCGCGGACTCGGGCGAGCCGCGCGCGCTCGAGCTGCTCGCCTGGTGCACGCTGCGCGGCCTCGGCATGAGAAGCGACGCGGTCGCGGCCTATCTCCTCTATGGCCGCGCCGCCGCCGCCGGCGTGCCGCATGCGCGGCAGAACCAGGGGCTTGTCTACGAGCGCACTCTCACCTCGGCCGAGCGCCAGCGCGTCCTCGACATGGCGGCGAAATCGCCGCGCGGCGCGGACTCGCTTGCCGCAAGCTCGCTTGACGGGGCGCCGGATGAGCGCTGAGCGCGCCGTTCTCGGCGATCCCGCCCCGTGGTTCAGCGCGCGCACGCTGGCCGGCGCGACGCTCGATCTCCATGTCGATGCCGGCCGCTGGGTCGTGCTTGCCTTCGCCGGGCCGCCCTCCGACCCGCGCGAAGCGGCGGAGCTGGCGCCGCTCTTCGAGGCGGCTGATCCCGGCGACGACGATCACCTCGTCGTCTATGTCGTTCATGCCGCGCCGCCCAACGATCCGGCGACGCTTGCCGCGCGCTCGGGGCCGGGCCTCGGCTTCATCGCCGATTTCGACGGAAGCATCGCTTCGCTCTATGGCGCCACCGGATCGCCGCGCACGATCGTGCTCGACCCGATGCTGCGCGTCGTCGCCAACGTTGCCTGGGACCATGAAGCGGGCCATGCCGCGACGCTCCGCGCGCTGCTCAAAAGCCTGCCCCCCGTCGACCAGTCGTGCGGCGTGCCGCTCAGCGCGCCGGCGCTCATCGTGCCGCGCGTCTTGGATTTCGCGCTGTGCGACCTCATGGTCGGGCTCTACGACCAGGTGGGCGGCGAGGATTCGGGCTTTCTGCTCGACCGCGCCGGCCGCACCGCGACCGTGATAGATCACCGCCTGAAGCAGCGGCGCGACCTCGTCATCGCCGTGCCCGAGCTGAAGCGCGCCATCGCCGACCGGATCTGCCGCCGTCTCCTGCCCGCCATCGCGCGCTATTTCCAGTTCAATGTCACGCGCATGGACCGCTACATCGTCTCCTGTTACGACAGCGAATCGGGCGGCCATTTCTTCCGCCACCGCGACAACGTCAATGCCGGCGCCGAGCATCGCCGCTTCGCGGTCTCGATCAACCTCAATGGCGACTACGAGGGCTGCGATCTTATCTTTCCCGAGTTCGGCCGGAGGACATATCGCGCACCTGTAGGCGGCGCCGTCGTGTTCTCGTGCGGCGCGCTGCACGAGGTGAACCCGATCCGGCGCGGCCGTCGCTATGCCTTTCTCCCGTTCCTCTATGGCGACGAAGATGCGGATCTCCGCGCGCGCAACAACCTGCGCCTCGAGGCCGGCGAGGCGCAGTATCTCGCCGACGATCACGACCGGCTGGTCCCGGCCGCAGCGGGCGGATAAGGGCATGCCCGCGCCGCCCGCCGCTCTTGCCGGGTGGACGCCCGTCGCGCTCTCTCTGGCCGAGGGCGAGCTTGCGATCGACTGGGGCGATCTCCGCGGCGTGCGCTTTGCCGAGCCGTTCCTGCACCAGACGGTCGAGCGCTGGGCCGGCGAAAACCCGGCGCCGCTCGTGCGCAGCGATTGCCGCACGCTCGAGGCGCTCGATGGCGAGCCGTCGCTCGATCCCGCCGCCATCATCTTTCACGTGTCGCGCTGCGGCTCGACCTTGCTGTCGCGGCTTCTGGGATCGCTTCCCGGCGTGCTCGTCGTGTCCGAGCCCGCGCCGCTCAATTCCCTGCTCCTTGCCGGCGCGGCGGCGACGCCCGCATCGCTCCGTCTTGTCGTCCGCGCCCTGGGCCGAAAACGCTTCGGCGACGAGCGCCATTACGTGCTGAAACTGTCGAGCTGGAACGTGCGGCGCTTCGCGCTGTTCCGCGCAGCCTTTCCCGCGGCGCGTTTCATCTGGCTCCAGCGCGAGCCGGAAGCGGTGCTGGCGTCGCTCCTCGCCGATCCGCCCGGCTGGGTTGCACTGCGCCGCGATGCCGGTTCCGCACGCGCGCTCTTCGGCATCGAAGAAGGAATGCCGGACGACGGGTCGTTCTGCGTCCGCGCCGTCGCCTCTCTCTTCGAGGCGGCGCGCCATCTCGCCCCGGACCTGGTGCTCGACTATGCCGATCTGCCGGATGCTGCCTGGACCGCGGCCGCGCCCTCGATCGGCCTTAGGCCATGCCCGGACGAAATCCGGCGCATGGGACGCGAGGCGCGCTGGACGGCGAAGGATGCATCGCGCCGCCTGTTCGCGGCGGCGTCCCCCGAGGCGCGCCTTCTGCCGCCCGATCTGCGGGGAAAAGTGGCCGAAACCCTGGCCCCGCTCTATGCCGCGCTCGCCCGGCCGGCGGCCGCTTGCGGCAGGGATTTGCGCCAACTCGGGCGCCTATAACCGCCGAAGCCCTCGCCCGTCGGGGCCGCTTCCGGGCCTGGCCGGCCGTCCTGTATGCTCGCCAGCGCATCGCGCTGCACACACACCGCGTCTTTTCCGTTTACCTTTGCACGGCCCGACATGGACGAACTGCGCGTAGATCCGGAACGAAAATCCCGCGAGGGCGAGCCGCCGCCGCCGGTGCGCGCCGCATCGCGCCGTCCTTATGTCTGGGTCGGCCTCGTGCTTGCGGTGTTTGCGGCGCTGGCGTGGTGGGTGCACACGCGCCCGGCGCCGCAGCCGCCGGCCGGGCGCTTCGCCGGCACCGGCATCGCCATGCCGGTGGTCGCCGGCACCGTGACGAAGGGCGACATCCCGGTGACGTACGATGCACTCGGCACGGTGACGCCGCTCGCCACCGTGTCGGTCACGACGCAGATCGCCGGCCAGATCGTCGAAGTCGCCTTCACGGAAGGCCAGGAGGTCAAGAAGGGCGACTTCCTGGTGCAGATCGATCCGCGCCCGTATCAGGCGGCGCTCGATCAATATAGCGGCCAGCTGCAGCGCGACCAGGCGTTCCTCAACGAGGCGCGCATCGATCTCGCGCGCTACCAGAAACTCGCGGCGCAAAACTCGATCGCGCGCCAGCAGGCCGAGGACCAGGAATATGTCGTGCACCAGGACGAAGGCACGGTGAAGCTCGACCAGGCGCTGGTCGATAACGCGCGCCTCAATCTCGGCTATTGCCGCATCGTCGCCCCCGTCGGCGGCCGCATCGGCCTGCGCCAGGTCGATCCCGGCAACTACGTGCAGGTGGGGAATGCCACGGCGATCGCCGTCATCACCCAGATGCAGCCGATCTCGGTGCTTTTCACGTTGCCCGAGGACGAGCTGCCGCAGGTCATGAAGCGGCTCGGCTCCGGGGCGCAGCTGCCGGTGACGGCGTACGACCGCAGCAACACGCAAAAACTCGCCGACGGCACGTTGCGCGCGGTCGACAGCGCGATCGATCCGACGACCGGCACGGTCAAGCTGCGCGCCGAGTTTCCGAACCGGGACGAGACGCTCTTCCCCAACCAGTTCGTCAACGCGCGCCTCCTCATCGACACGGTGAAGGACGCGGCGGTGATCCCGACCGCTTCGGTGCAGCGCGGCCAGCCCGGCACCTTTGTCTATCTCGTGAAGCAAGACGACACGGTGACGGTGCAAGGGGTGACGCTCGGGCCCCAGGCGGGCGAGAGCGTCGCCGTCACAAAAGGCCTCTCGCCCGGCGACAAGATCGTGGTGGACGGCGCCGACAAGCTGCGCGAGGGCGCGAAGGTCGCGTTGCGCACCGAGCAGGGCGCCGCTGCGCAACCGGCGGCGCAAGGTGCGGGCGGCAAGAAAAAGTCGGGTCAATGAGCCCGGATTCCCGGCGCAAAGCGTGAGCGCCCGCGCATGAATCCATCGCGGATCTTCATTCTGCGGCCGGTCGCGACCTCGCTCCTCATGGTCGCGGTCATGCTGATCGGCGCGTTGGCCTTTCAGTTCCTGCCGCTGTCGGCGCTGCCGGAAGTCGATTACCCGACGATCCAGGTGCAGACCTTCTATCCGGGCGCCAGCCCCGACGTGATGACGTCGTCGGTGACGGCGCCCTTGGAGCGCCAGTTCGGCGAGATGCCCGGCCTCGTGCAGATGTCGTCGACGAGCTCGGCCGGCGCGTCGGTCATCACGCTGCAATTCAGCCTCGACCTGTCGCTCGACATCGCCGAGCAGGAGGTTCAGGCCGCGATCAACGCCGCCGGCAACCTGTTGCCGAGCGACCTGCCGGCGCCGCCCATCTACGCCAAGGTCAATCCGGCGGACGCGCCGATCCTGACGCTCGCGCTCACCTCCAAGACCCTGCCGCTGCCGCAGATCGAGGACGCGGCCGACACGCGCCTTGCGCAAAAAATCTCGCAGCTCCCGGGCGTCGGCCTCGTCATGATCAATGGCGGCCAGCGCCCGGCCGTGCGCATCCAGGCCGACACGCGAAAGCTCGCCGCCTACGGCCTCAACATCGACGATCTGCGCACCACCATCGCCAACGCCAACGTCGATACGCCCAAGGGCAGCTTCGACGGCCCGACGCGCGCCTATGCGATCAACGCCAACGATCAGCTGCAAAGCGCCGCGGCCTACATGGACCTGATCGTCGCCTACAAGAACGGCGATCCGGTGCGGCTCAAGGACGTGGCGAAATCGGTGCAGGCGTCCGAGAACAACCGTCTCACCGGCTGGGCGGGGACGACGCCGGCGGTGATCCTCAACATCGAGCGCCAGCCGGGCGCCAACGTGATCGCGGTGGTGGACCGCATCAAAGCGCTCCTGCCGCAGTTCAAGGATGCGCTGCCGGCCGACGTGGACATGGCGGTGCTGACCGACCGCACCGTGACGATCCGCGCCTCGGTGCACGATGTCGAGTTCGAGCTGTCGCTCGCCGTCGTGCTCGTCGTCCTGGTGATCTTCGTTTTCCTGCGCAGCACGCGCGCGACGCTCATTCCGAGCCTGTCGGTGCCGCTGTCGATCGTCGGCACGTTCGCCGCAATGTATCTTTTGGGCTTCAGCCTCAACAACCTGTCGCTGATGGCGCTGACCATCGCCTCGGGCTTCGTCGTCGACGACGCGATCGTGATGATCGAGAACATCCAGCGCTACATCGAGGAGGGCGAAGCGCCGCTCGAGGCCGCGCTCAAGGGCTCGCATCAGGTCGGCTTCACGATCATTTCGCTCACCATCTCGCTCATCGCCGTGCTCATCCCGCTCCTGTTCATGGGCGACGTGGTGGGGCGGCTCTTCCGCGAATTCGCGATCACGCTGTCGGTGACGATCCTCATCTCGGCGGCGGTGTCGCTCACGGTGGTGCCGATGGCGTGTGCGCGCTTCCTCAAGCCGCCGTCGCAGACCAGGGAGTCGCGGTTTCAGCGCTGGGCGCGGCTCCGCTTCGAGGCGCTCATCGAATCGCTACGGGCGCTGGCTCGCCTGGGTGCTCGACCGGCAGGGCGCGACGCTCCTCGTCGCGGTGGCGACGCTCGTCCTCACCGCCGTCCTCTACATCGTCATCCCGAAGGGCTTCTTCCCGGTGCAGGACACCGGCCTCATCCAGGGCATCTCCGAGGCGGCGCAGACCATCTCCTACGACGCCATGGCATCGGAACAGGAGGCGCTGGTCGCGGCGATCCTCAAGGATCCGGATGTCGCGAGCGTCTCGTCCTTCATCGGCGTCGACGGCACCAACACCACCCTCAACAGTGGCCGCGTGCTCATCAACCTGAAGCCCAAGGCAAGCCGCTCCGCCGACGTGACCTCGGTCATGCAGCGGATCCAGCAGGAAACCGGGGACGTTCCCGGCATCTCGCTCTACATGCAGCCGGTGCAGGACCTCACCATCGACACGATCGTGAGCCGCACGGAGTACCAGTTCATCCTCGAGAGCGCCGACCCGGTCGCGCTCGCCAACTGGGTCCCGAAGCTGGTGGACAAGCTCAACGCCACGCCCGAAGTGACCGACGTGGCGAGCGATCTCGCGCAGAACGGGCTTTCGGCCTATATCGACATCGACCGCGAGACGGCCGCCCGCTTCGGCATCACGCCCGCGACGATCGACAACGCGCTCTACGACGCGTTCGGCCAGCGCATCGTCTCGACCATCTTCACGCAGTCGAACCAGTACCGCGTCATCCTCGAGGCCGACCCGTCGCTGCAAAATTCGGTGCGCGACCTCTCGGCCATATATCTCCCGTCATCGACCGGCAGCGGGCAGGTGCCGCTTTCCGTAATCGCGCATGTGCGCGAGGAGACGGCGCCGCTGCAGATCGACCATCTGGGGCAATTCCCGGCAGCGCAGGTGTCGTTCAATTTGGCGCCCGGCGCGGCCCTCGGCGAGGCGGTCGACGCGATCCACGCGGCGGCGCAGGCGATCGGATTGCCGCAAAGCATCGCCCTCAATTTCCAGGGCGCTGCGCTCGCGTTCCAGTCCTCGCTCGCGAGCGAGCTGTTCCTCATCCTCGCCGCGATCGTCACCGTCTATATCGTGCTGGGCGTGCTGTACGAAAGCTTCGTCCACCCGGTGACGATCATCTCGACCTTGCCGTCGGCCGGGATCGGCGCGCTTCTGGCGCTCATCCTCTCCGGCAGCGAACTCACGGTCATCGCCATCATCGGCATCGTCCTCCTCATCGGCATCGTCAAGAAGAACGCGATCATGATGATCGACTTCGCCTTGGATGCGCAGAGGAACGAGGGCATGAACGCGCGCGATGCGATCTATCACGCCTCGCTCCTGCGCTTCCGGCCCATTCTGATGACGACGATGGCGGCAATCCTGGGCGCGCTGCCGCTGATGATCGGCACCGGCACCGGCGCCGAGCTGCGCCATCCCTTGGGCCTCACCATCGTCGGCGGCCTCATCGTGAGCCAGATGCTCACTCTTTTCACCACGCCGGTCATCTATCTTGCCTTCGACCGGCTCGCGGCGAGGCTCGGCGCCCAAGGCGGCGTGGTCGGCGCAGGCGAGGGCGCGCCGCCATGACGCTGTCGGAAACCTTCATCCGGCGCCCGGTCGCGACGGTGCTCTTGATGCTGGGCGTGGCGCTCGCCGGCGGCATCGCCTTCTTCCGTCTTCCGGTCTCGCCGCTGCCGCAGGTCGATCTGCCGACCGTTTCGGTCCAGGCGCAGATGCCGGGGGCATCTCCCGAGGTCATGGCGACGAGCGTCGCGACGCCCTTGGAGCGCCATCTCGGCACCATCGCCGATGTCTCCGAGATGACCTCGACGAGCGGCAACGGCACGACGCGGATCACGCTGCAATTCGGCCTCGACCGCGACATCGACGGCGCCGCGCGCGACGTCCAGGCGGCGATCAACGCCGCGCGCGCCGACCTGCCGGCGAACCTGCGCAGCAATCCCACCTATCACAAGGTGAACACGGCGGACGCGCCCATTCTGATCCTGGCGCTCACCTCGGACACGCTGAGCCGCGGCCAGATCTACGACGCCGCCACCACCGTGCTGCAGCAGAAATTCTCGCAGGTCGAGGGCGTGGGCGAGGTCGATATCGGCGGCGGCGCGCTGCCCGCGGTCCGGGTCGAGCTCAATCCCGGCGCGCTCTTCAAGTACGGCATCGGGCTCGAGGACATCCGCGCGGCACTCGCCGCCGCCAACGCGCACAGCCCCAAGGGCGCCATCGAGGAGGGAGGGCTGCGCTTTCAGATCTACGACAACGACCAGTCGCGCCAGGCGTCGGACTATCAGGGCCTCATCGTGGCATACCGCAACGGCGCGCCGGTGGTGCTCACCGACGTGGCGGAAATCATCGATTCGGTCGAGAACGTGCGCAACGCCGGCATCGCCAACGGCAAGCCGTCGATCCTCGTGATCCTCTATCGCGCGCCCAACGCCAACATCATCGACACGGTCGATCGCGTGAAGGCATTGATCCCCGAGCTCAAGGCCTCGATCTCGCCGGCCATCGACATCGCCGTGGCGGTCGACCGCTCGACCACGATCCGCGCCTCCCTTGCCGATATCGAGCGCACGCTCGTCATCGCCTCGTGCCTCGTCATCCTGGTCGTGTTCCTGTTCCTCAGGAACGGCCGGGCGACGCTCATCCCCTCGATCGCCGTGCCGGTGTCGCTCTTGGGCACGTTCGGCGCCATGTATCTTCTCGGCTTCAGCATCGACAATCTGTCGCTCATGGCGCTGACCGTCGCGACCGGCTTCGTGGTCGACGATGCGATCGTCGTGGTCGAGAACATCACGCGCCACATGGAAGCCGGCATGCCGCGCTTCCAGGCGGCCCTTGTGGGCGCGCGCGAGGTGGGCTTCACGGTCCTGTCGATGAGCCTGTCGCTCGTTGCCGTGTTCATCCCGATCATTTTGATGGGCGGGATCGTCGGCCGCTTCTTCCGCGAGTTCGGCATCACGCTGTCGATCGCCGTGCTGGTCTCGCTCGCGGTCTCGCTGACCGTGACGCCGATGATGTGCGCGCGCATCCTGCGGCCGCCGCGCCCCGAGGCGGAAGGCTGGTTCCTCGGCGCGGTCTCGCGCGGCTTCGATGCGATGCTGCGCGGCTACGACCGCTCGCTGCGCTGGGCGCTCGCGCATCCGTTGAGCGTCATGGTCGTGCTGGCGGCCACGATCGCGCTCAACATCTATCTCTTCATCGCGGTGCCCAAGGGCATCTTCCCGCAGCAGGACACGGGCCGCATCGTCGGCGGCATCCAGGCCGACCAGGCGATCTCGTTCCAGCTCATGCAGCAGAAGATGACGCAGTTCATCGCGATCGTAGGCCGAGACAAGGCGGTCGACAGCGTCGTGGGCTTCACCGGCGGGGGCGCTGCCAACAGCGGCTTCGTGTTCATCTCGCTGAAGCCGCTGGCCCAACGCGACGCGTCGGCGGACCAGGTCATCGCGCGCCTGCGCCGCCAACTCTCGCAGGTGCCGGGCGCTTCGCTCTTCCTCCAGGCGGTGCAGGATTTCCGCACCGGCGGGCGGCAATCGGCCGCGCAGTATCAATATACGCTGCAGGGCGATTCGCTCGACGATCTCTATCAGTGGGGGCCCAAGATCCTGCAGGCGATGCAGGCTCTCCCCGAGCTCCGCGACGTCAATTCCGACCAGCAGAACAAGGGCCTCGAAAGCGACCTCGTGATCGACCGCGACACCGCTTCCCGGCTCGGCATCAAGACGAGCACGATCGACGCCACGCTCTACGACGCGTTCGGCCAGCGCCAGGTCTCGACCATCTACAATCCGCTGAACCAGTATCACGTCGTCATGGAGGTGGCGCCGCAATACTGGCAAAGCCCCGAGACCTTGAAGGACATCTATATCAGCACCGCGGGCGGCGCGGTCGGCGGCGTGCAGTCGACGAGCGCCGTCGCCGGCACCGTGACGAGCGCCAAGGTGGTCTCGAGCTCCGCCGCGGTAGCATCCGACGAGGCGCGCAACGCCGCGACCAACTCGATCGCGCTCACCGGCCACACCAGCGCCTCGACCGGAAGCGCGGTGAGCCCGCGCACCGAGACCATGATCCCGCTCGCCGCCATTGCCCATTTCGCGCCCGGCAGCACGGCGCTCAACGTGAGCCACCAGGGCCTCTTCGTCGCGACCACGCTGTCGTTCAATCTCGCGCCGGGCGTATCGCTCAGCGACGCGGTCGCAGCGATCGGCCAGGCGATGAACCGGATCGGCGTTCCGGCCTCGATCCGCGGCAGCTTCCAGGGGACGGCGCAGATCTTCCAGCAGTCGCTTGCGACCGAGCCCTACCTCGTCGCGGCGGCGCTCGCCGCCGTCTATATCGTGCTGGGCGTGCTGTACGAGAGCTATGTCCACCCGATCACGATCCTCTCGACGCTGCCGTCGGCCGGCGTCGGCGCGGTGCTGGCGCTCATGGCGACGAAAACCGATTTCACCCTCATCGCGCTTATCGGCGTCATTCTCCTCATCGGCATCGTCAAGAAGAATGCGATCATGATGATCGACTTCGCCTTGGATGCCGAGCGGGGCCGCGGGCTTGCCTCGCGCCAGGCGATCTACGAGGCGTGCATCCTGCGCTTCCGGCCGATCATGATGACGACGATGGCGGCGATGTTGGGCGCGGTGCCGCTCGCCTTCGGGTTCGGCGAGGGCGGCGAGCTGCGCCGTCCGTTGGGCCTCTCCATCGTCGGCGGCCTCATCGTAAGCCAGATGCTGACGCTCTATACGACGCCGGTGGTCTATCTTTATCTCGACCGCTTCCGCCTCTGGGCGCAGCGCCGCTGGCGCGGCACGAAGCAGGCTCTTTCTCCGGGCGCGGCGGGCGCCGAATGAAAGCGCTTTTTCTCGCCGCCGCGCTTGGCGCGCTGGCCGGCTGCACCGTCGGTCCCGATTACGGGCGCCCGCTCGCGCCGGCACCCGCCGCCTTCAAGGAGATCGACGGCTGGAAGCCCGCGACGCCCGGCGCGCCGCAAAGCGGGGAGCCGTGGTGGTCGATCTATAGCGACCCGCTCCTCGCCTCGCTCGAACAGCAGGTCGAGGTCTCGAACGAGACGCTCAAGGCCGACGAGGCCGCGTTCCGGCAGGCGAGCGCCATCGTCGCCGAGGCGCGCGCCGGATATTTTCCGACCGTCTCCGCCGCCGCCTCGGCGCAGCGCTCGGCGACGCCGCGCTCGCAAGCCGCCAGCTTCGCCCGCGCCGGCGGCAGCGGCACGTTTTATCAGAACGCGTTCTCGACCGGGCCGGCCGCGACCTGGGTCCCCGACATCTGGGGCCGCATCCGCCGCACCGTCGAGAGCGACGTCGCCAACGCCCAGGCCTCGGCCGCCGACCTTGCCGCGGCGCAGCTCTCGGCGCAGGCGACGCTCGCCACCGACTATTTCCAGCTGCGCATCGCCGACGAGCAGAAGCGCGTGCTCGAAGCGACCGTCGAGGCCGACCGGCGCTCGCTCGAGATCGCGAAGAACCAGTTCGAGGCGGGCGTCGCCGCCGAGACCGATGTCGCGACCGCCGAGACGCAGCTCGAGAATGCCCAGGCGCAGCTCATCGGCCTCGGCGTCCAGCGCGCCGCCTTCGAGCACGCGATCGCCGTTCTCATCGGCAAGCCGCCCGCCGAATTCGCGGTGGAGCGTACGAGCCTTGGCAACTCGGTGCCGGTGGTGCCGCCGGGCGTGCCGTCGGCGCTGCTGGAGCGGCGGCCCGACATCGCCGCCGCCGAGCGCGCCATGGCCTCGGCCAATGCCCAGATCGGCGTCGCCGAGGCGGCCTATTTCCCCGACCTCACGCTCTCCGCCGATCTGAGCTTCACCAGCACCGCGATCGAGAATGTCCTGTCGCTCGCCAATGCCGGCTGGACCGTCGGCGCCTCGGCAAGCGAGACAGTGTTCGACGGCGGCTTGCGCGGCGCGCAGGTCGCGGCGGCGCGCGCGTTCTATGACCAAAGCGTCGCCACATACCGCCAGACCGTGCTGACCGCGTTCCAGCAGGTCGAGGACGATCTCGCGAGCCTGCGCATCCTCGAACAGGAGGCCGCGGCGCAGGACATCGCGCTGCAATCGTCCCGGCGCGCGGTGCAGCTCGCGCTCAACCAGTACCAAGCAGGCACCGTCGCCTACACGACCGTCGTCGTGGCGCAAACCACCGCCTTGGCCGACGAGCAGACCACGCTCACCATCCTGCAAAGCCGCCTCGTCGCGTCCGCCACCCTGATCGAAGCCTTGGGCGGCGGCTGGGACCGCACGCAGCTGCCGGCGATGTAGTCACCCCACCTCACCCCTCCCTCTCCGGCGAGCTCCCGAACCGGCGCAGTCGTTGACTTTGTACGCAAATTGTGATATATGGCGCTTGCTCGAAAAGCCGCTGGGATGGGGCGGCCGGGCGGCGCGGATTTGCCGAGCAAAGACCAATCTGGAGCCGAGAAAACGGCGCCAAAAGTAATCGGGAGAGCCGGAAGAGCGATTGCGAGAGGGTGGAAAATAGGCGCTAAAGTACGTATTTTGCAGTCATGCCACGACGTTACACCGAAAACCTCGCGCCACGCGTCCGCCGCGGATGCGCATTCATGGGCACGGCGCGGTTTTGGGCGCGATGGGCGCCGGGGTGGATGATTGCTCTGCCGTGCCGTCTCCGGTAGCATTTGCCAACCGAACTGACGAAGAGGAGCGGCCGCAACAGGCCGGGATACGCCATGACGATGACGGTCGACATGCATTCCCACATCATTCCCAAGGGCCTCGCCGACGCGCTCCGCGCGCGCACCAAGCCGCCGATGATGATTCGCGGCGAGGACGGCAAGGAATACATGAACTCGCTGCTGAACGCCCGGGCGCCGATGCACGAGGGCTTCGACAGCGTCGAGAAACGCCTCGCCGAGATGGACAAGGACGGCGTCACGCACGCCGTGCTGTCGAACCAGATGCAGGACATCTCGTCATTGCCGCTCGAGGATTCGGTGCCGCTGTGCCGCGCCTATAACGACGGCATCTCGGCCGAATGCGAGAAGCATAAGGACCGCATCCAGGCTTTCGCCGCGATCCCGATGGGCTCGGTCAAGGCGGCGGTCGCGGAGTTCGACCGCGCCATGAGCCTGCCCGGCATCGTCGGCGCCATCGTCCCGGGCGACGCGTTCCTGACCGCGAAACGCGCCGAGAAATGGGCGCCGCTCTTGGAGACGGCGGACCGGCATCGCGCCGTGATCCTCGCCCATTACGGGCGGCTGCCGGACGATCCCGAGGCGCCAAAACCCGACCTCTCCGACAACCGGCGGCTCAGGATCGGCACGCTCGACATGCAGGCGCGCATCTCGTCGAGCATGCTGACCTTCTGCCTCACCGACTTCCTCGAGAAGTATCCGAACCTGACGATGATGACGCACAATTTGGGCGGCAACATCCCTTTCGAGGTCGAGCGCATGGATCACCGCACGATGGTCGATGAGTCGCTCGGCACCGAACTGCCGTCCAAACGCTTCCGCGCCGCGCGTCTTCTGGTCGATTGCAATTCCTTGGGCGCACGCTCGATCGAGCGGGCGGTCGAGGTCTATGGCGCCGACAAGATCGTGTTCGGCTCGGACGGCACGCATTTCGGCATGGACTGGACGCAGAAGGCGATCGCCGAGGCGCGCATCAGCGACGCGGACAAGGACCTGATCCGCGGCGGCAATGCTGCCCGCACGCTCGCCCGCGTCGTCGGCCGGATGGCCGTCGCCGCGCAATAGCCGCAAGCGCCGCCGCTTCCCGCGCAGCGAAGCGGCGGCGCCTTTCCTTCGGGGAGATCGTAGGTGGCGCCGCAGCGCGATTCCGTGGTCGGCGGGATCGCCTTCATGGTCGCGTCCACCGTGGCCTTCGCCCTCGTCAACGCGCTCATCAAGTGGGAGGTGGCGCTCTATCCGGTCGGCGAGGTCGCGTTCTTCCGCTCGTTCTTCTCGCTCATCCCGTGCTACGCGATCGTGCTGCCGCGCGCCGGATTGCACGCGTTCTGGACCCAGCGCCCGTTCGATCACCTGAAGCGTGCGGTCTCGCAACTCTGCTCGATGACGGCGATCTTCATCGCCTTCAAGCTGATGCCCTTGGCCGGCGCGGTCGCGATCAGTTTCTCGGCGCCGCTCTTCACGACGCTGCTCTCGATCCTCATCCTGAAGGAGCGGGTGGGAATCCACCGCTGGAGCGCGCTCGCGGCGGGCTTTTTGGGCGTGCTGCTGGTGACGAAGCCGGGCGCCGGCGCGTTCCAGTTGGGCGCGCTGTTCGCGCTCGCGAACGCGGTGCTGATCTCGACGGTGGCGGTCGCCATCCGCAAGATGAGCGTCACCGAATCGACCGAGACGCTCATCGTCTATCAGCTGACCTTGCTTTCGCTGCTGACGGCGCTGCTGCTGCCGTTGGGATTCGCCTGGCCGACGCCGGCCGACCTGCTCTTCCTCGCGACCGCCGGGATCGTCAACGGCGTCGCGCAATACTGGTGGACGAAGTCGCTGCACCTGGCGCCGACCTCGGCGGTCGTGCCGTTCAATTACCTGTCGCTCGTCTGGGCGTCGATCGCGGGGTTTTGGGTGTGGGGCGAAGTGCCGACGCCGGGCCTCGTCGCGGGCTCCGCGGTCGTGGTCGGATCGGGCCTTTATATCCTGTGGCGCGAGACCGGCTCCCGCGCCCGCGCCGCCGGCGCCCGGGGATGACGGGCAGCGGAAGCTGACATATCCTCCTGGTCATGGCAGCACGGCTCAAACATTTCGGCTGGGGACGCGAAGGCGAGGGGCTCGACGCGGACGAGCGCGAGTTCCTCCTTGCGCGCATCCGCGAGCGCTTCGGCGTCGATCGCTTCGACGAGCGCCGCCCGCCGCGTCTCCAAGACGTGCAGCTTGCGCCGCCGCGCCTCGCGCCGCCCGCCTCGCTCGAGCCTCTCTGTTCGAGCGCGCTTTACGACCGCGCGGCGCATGCTTACGGCAAGGCCTATCCCGACACGGTGCGCGGGCTCGAAGGCGATTACGCCCGCGCGCCCGACATCGTGGCCTATCCCAAGTGCGAGGCGGACGTGGCGGCTCTCCTCGATTGGGCCGGCGGGTGCGAGGCTGCAATCGTGCCGTTCGGCGCCGGATCGAGCGTCGTCGGCGGCATCGAGCCGAGGGGCGTCGCCGAGCGCAGGCGCGGCGTCCTCACCATCGATATGCGCGAGATGGGGCGCGTCCTCGAAGTGGACCGCGCCGCGCGCGCCGCCCGCATCGAAGGCGGCGCCTTCGGCCCCGCGCTCGAGGCGCAGCTGAAGCCGCATGGCCTCACGCTGCGCCATTTCCCGCAAAGCTTCGAGTATTCGACCTTGGGCGGCTGGATCGCGACGCGCTCGGGCGGGCATTTCGCTTCGCTCTACACGCATATCGACGATTTCGTCGAAGGCGTGCGCATGGTGACGCCGCAGGGCGCGCTCGAGACGCGGCGGCTGCCGGGCTCCGGCGCCGGCCCTGCGCCCGAGCGGCTCGTCATCGGCTCCGAAGGCATTCTCGGCATCATCACCGAGGCGTGGATGCGGCTCCAGGACCGGCCGCGCTTCCGCGCCGGATCGTCGGTTTCGTTCGCCGATTTCTTCGCGGCGATGCGGGCGCTGCGCCTGGTCTCGCAGAGCGCGCTCTATCCCGCCAACTGCCGCGTGCTCGATCCGGCCGAGGCCTACAACACCGGCGCCGGCGACGGGCGCTCGGCGATCATGGTCCTGGCCTTCGAATTGGCCGATCATCCGGTCGATGGCGCGATGAAGCGCGCGCTCGAAATCTGCGCGCAGGAGGGCGGCAAGGCCGAAGCCCCGGACGCGGCCGACGCGCATCTTGCCGGCGCTGCGGGGCGCTGGCGCAATGCCTTCATCCGCATGCCCTATGCGCGCGAGATCACGGTCGGGCTCGCGATCATCAACGACACGTTCGAGACCGCGATCACGTGGGACCGGTTCGAGCGGTTCCACGACACGGTGAAGGCGGCGGCGCTCGATGCGATCCTCCGCGCGACCGGGCGCAAGGGCCAGGTGACGTGCCGCATCACCCACGTCTATCCCGACGGCCCCGCGCCCTATTTCACCTTCCATGCCTTGGGCCGGCACGGCGAGCTTCTGGCGCAATGGCACGAGGTGAAGCGCGCTGCGTCCGACGCGCTCATCGAGGCGGGCGGCACCATCACGCATCATCACGCGGTCGGACGCCAGCACCGCCCCTGGTACGACCGCGAGCGGCCGCCGCTCTTCGCGGCCGCGCTCAAGGCGGCAAAGCACGCGCTCGACCCGCAGGGCCTGCTCAATCCGGGCGTGCTGATCGACCCGTAGCGCGCGTCACTTCATCGGGCACTGCTCGTGATAGACGTCGTGCCAGCCCTCGGCCGCGGTGCCGCGGAGCGCCAGCCGCAGCGATCCGTCAGGGTCCTTCACCACCTCGGTCAGATAGATGTTCTGGATCGGGTAGTGGTTGTTGTCGAACTTGAAGGGTCCGCGCACCGATTGGAAATCGGCGTTCTTCAGCGCCGCGCGGAAGCCATTCTTGTCGGCGATGTTGCCATGGACCGCCGCCACCGCGCTGTCGATCAGATTGACAGTGTCGTACTGCAGCGCCGAGAAGATGGTCGGCCGCCGCCCGTACTTCGCGACGAATTCCGCGACGAATTTCTTGTTGGCCGGATTGTCGAGCTCGTAGGACCAGCTCGTGCTCTGGATGACGCCCAAGGCCGAATCGCCTTCGGCTTTAAAGGTCAGGTCGGTCGCCATCGTGTCTTCGGAGAAGATCTTGATCTTGTCGTGCAGCCCCGCCTGCGCGAACTGCTTCAGGAACGCGATGCCGGCGCCGCCCGGCAGGAAGACGAAGATCGCCTCGGGATCGGCGGCGCGCACCTGGGAGAGCTGCGGGGCGAGATCGACCTGGCCCATCCACGGCGTATAGACCGGCCCGATCGCCTTGCCCGTGTAGTGCTTCATCGCGCCGCCGATCTTCTCCCATCCGGCCTGATAGTCGGCGCCCATGAAATAAACCGATTTGAGGTTCTGCTGGTTCAGGTGCTGGGCGAGCGCATCGTCCCAATCCTCGTTCTCGAACGAAGCGAAGAACGCATCCGCCTTGCAGTCTTTGCCGGCGAATTCCTGCGGGCCCGAAAGCGCGCCCACCACCCAGATGCCGGCCTCCAGAAAAGTCGGCACGACCGGGATCGTGGTGTTGGAGCCCAAGAACCCGGTCATGATGTTGACCTGGTCCTCGTCGATGAATTTCGACGCGACTTGCACCGCGACCGCGGGATCGCTCTTATCGTCCTCGCTAAAGAGCTTGACCGCAACGCCGCCGAGCTTGTTGCCGTGATCGGCGAAGGCGAGGTCGAATCCCCTCTGCATCTCCTCGCCGACGAGGCCGGCCGCGCCGCTCTTGCTGAGCATGAGGCCGAGCTTGATCTGATCGGCCGCCTGCGCTTGGGCGCAGAACGCCGCAAGCGCCGCCGCAAGCACCCACGCCTTCATGTCGCCTCCTCCCGTCTTCTCGTTGCGGCGATAGTCGGCTGCAATCGCGCCGTGCGTCAAGCGCCCTACGTTTGATCCGCCGGGGCGAACCCCGCATCCGGTTCGAGCGGCGGCGGCGGCGTCACTTCGCTCCGAAGCTGCTCCTTGAGGAGATGCCAAAGGCGCCGGCGATAAGCGACGAACTCCGGGCTCGCCTTGATCGCTTCGTCGTTCGACCAGCGCGGCCGCGGCAGCTCGATATCGATCGTGGCGAGCACGCGGCCCGGATTGGCGGAAAAGATCACGACCGTATCGGACAGGAAGATCGCCTCGTCGATGCTGTGCGTGACGAGCACGATGGTCTTGCCCTCCGCCTCGAGCAGCTTCAGCAGCTCGATCTGCATGATCTCGCGGATCTGCGGGTCGAGCGCGCCGAACGGCTCGTCCATCAGCAGCACCTTGGGATTGGTGCTGAGCGCGCGGGCAAGGCCGACGCGCTGCTTCATTCCGCCCGAAAGCTGGTGCGGATAGTAATTCGCGAACCCTTCGAGCCCGACCCGCTGGAGCGCGGAAGCGGCGCGCGTCCGCCGCTCAGCCGCCCGCAGCCCGTGCAGCTCGGCCGCGAACTCGATGTTGCGCAGCGCCGTCCGCCACGGCAGCAGGTTGAACTCCTGGAACACCATGGTGCGGTCGGTCGCGGGCTTTCGCACCGTTGCGCCGTCGATGCGAACCGCGCCCGCAAGCGGCCGGACGAGCCCGTCCATGATGCGCAGGAGCGTGGTCTTGCCGCAGCCCGACGGTCCCAGCAGCGAGACGATGCACCCGTCGCGAATGGAAAAGCTCACATCGTTCAGCACCGGGAAAATGTCGTCGCCGGCGGGCCCGCGCGCAAAACCGTGGCTGATGCGCTCGACCTCGATCATCCCGCCGCCCCGGTCCAAGGTGCGACGCGCCGCTCGAGCGCGCGCAAGAACGCGTTCAGCATGACGCCCGCCGCCGCCAAAATGACGACGCCGACGAAGATCATCGAAGTGTCGTAGCTGGCACCCGCCTGGAAGATGAGATAGCCGACGCCCGCCGTCGAGGCGTAAAGCTCGGCGACCACGACCATGATGAGCACGCGCGCGATCGCAAGCCGCATGCCGGCGATGATGTAGGGCAGCGCCGCCGGAAGCACGATCTTCGTGAGGATCGCCCATTCGGTGGCGGTGAAGGAGCGCGCGGTCTCGATGAGGCGCCGGTCGATGTTCTCGACGCCTGTCTCGGTGCTGACGACGATGACGAAAACGGCGCCGACGAACACCAACGCCACGCGCGCTTCGGTGCCGATGCCGAGCCAGATGATGAAGAGCGGCAAAAGCGCCACGGTCGGCACCGAGGCCTGCGCCATGACGAACGGCTCGAGCGTGTCGCGCACGACGCGCGAGCGCCCCATCAGCACGCCCAATGGCACGCCGACGGCGCACGACAGGAAAAAGCCCCAGAACGCGGTCGTGCCGCTCGCCAGAAGATGCGGAAAGATCGAGCCGTCGGCGAACACTTCGACGAGCCGCACCGCGACCGCGCTCGGGCTCGACAGAAAGAGCGGCTCGACCCAGCCGGCGCGGACGGCCAGCTCCCACACGCCGAAAAACACGATCGCCGCAAGCGCGCGCGTCAACGGCGTGCGCCGCCGCCGCAACAGCGTGCGAAGCGTGAAGGGCGGCGATGCCGCAACGGCTTCTTCCGCGCCATTGACGAGGGACGGCTGGTGTGGGGGTGCCTGCAGCGTCATGGAGAGCGGGTACTAGCATGTTTCCGCGGATTTCGCCTAGGCTCCGCGCCAGGCCAAGACGGAGGCATCGATGTATCGCGCGACGGATGGGATCGTCCTGCCAACCACCATCATCGGCTCGCTGCCGCGCCCGCACTGGTACACCGAGAACCTGGCCGGGCGCAGCTTCGTCGAGGCGATGATCAACGCGCGCTTCCGCGAGCAATATACCGATGCCGTCTCGTGCTTCCTGCGCGACCAGGAGCTTGCCGGGCTCGACATCGTCACCGACGGCGACGCCCGCTTCGATACCGAGGTCGCGGGCTATAGCTGGTTTTCCTATGCGCTGACGCGATTGGGCGGCGTCACGCTCGACAAGGCCTACGGGCGGCCGGTGGTGTTCGGCCGAATTCCGTTCCCGCGCGGCCATATCCTGAACGAAGGCATGGAGGCGCGCGTCAACCCGACCATCGTCGCGCCGGTCTCGCGCGGCGATCTGCAATACACGCCGCTTTACCTTACGGCGCAGCGTCTCACCACCAAGCCCGTCAAGTTCGGCACCATCACCGCCGAGCTCATCGCGCTGACCCTGCGCGACACGCACTACAAGAGCCGGCGCGAGCGTATCATGGCGGTCGCCGAGGCGCTGCACGAGGAGCTCGCGGACCTGGCCGATGCAGGCTGCCCGGTCATTCAGATGGAGGAGCCGCAGGTCCATCTGATCGGCCCGCGCGGCGGCGTCGATGCCGAGCTTACGCCCGACTTCTTCGTCGATGTGTTCAACGCGACCGTGCGCGGCCTGCGCCAGAAGACCGAGGTGTGGTGCCACACCTGCTGGGGCAATCCGGCGCAGCAGCGCATGTTCGCGCGGCCGCAAAGCTACGAGCCGGCGCTCGAAGCCTTGAACCGCATCGATTGCGACGTCATCACCTTCGAGACCTGCGCCTCGGGCGGCATGGACCTTGCCGCCATCGGCAAGCGCATCACCGGCAAGAAGGTCGCGATCGGCGTCATCGACCACCACACGCTCCAGGTCGAGACACCGGACGATGTCGCCTCGCTCATCCGCCGCTCGCTGGAACACATCCCGGCCGAGCGCCTGGTCATCGCCTCCGATTGCGGCATGGGCCGCGAAGGGATGAGCCGCCGCCACGCCTTCTTCAAAATGGTGGCGCTGGTCGAGGGCACCAACATCGTGCGCCGCGAACTGGGCGCCAAGGAAGCGCCCGTCTTGGCCGCCGACGAGCGTTTCTCGCTCTACGAGCGGCGCTGAGCGCGCGGCGCCCGTGGACACCTGCGGCGCGGTGTGGAACAATCTGCGCTCATGACGCGAATCAAGACGCGCATACGGGTTCAAACGGACGGCACGCTGAGCGGCAAAGCCGCTGGAATTCCGGCCGGAGAGCACGAGGCGGAGATCGTTCTGCTCGATGGCGACGCAAGCGAGCGCCCGCTTGACTCCAAAACGCTTCTCGCGCGTGTGCGGGCCATTCAGGCCGAAGTGGCTCGATTGCCAATTCTCGACGCGCGCAGCGCCGACGAGATCATCGGCTATAATGAGCGCGGCCATTTCGACTGATGGTGCTCGACACCTCGGCGCTCATGGCGTTGCTGCTCGGTGAGCCGGAAACCGGTGATTTTGTCCGCGTGATCGCGGCGGCGCAGAGACGCGCGGTTAGCGCCGCAACATATCTCGAGACCTCAATCGTTATGTTTCGCCGGTCGGGCCCTGCGGCGCAGGAAAAGCTCGACCGCCTGCTTACCGATATCGCGGCGGAAGTGTTCCCCTTCACGCGCGAGCAGGCCGCGCTCGCCTTCGCAGCGTTCGAGCGGTACGGCAAAGGCAGCGGGCACGCCGCGGGTCTGAATTTCGGCGACTGCTTTACTTATGCGCTGGCGAAGCTTTTGGGCGAGCCGGTGCTATTCAAGGGGGCCGATTTTTCGCAGACCGACCTTGGCCGGGCCGGGCCGTAACCCATCGATCGAAGGGGGATACATGACCGCAGACCGGAATCCGCAAATCGTGCTCGCGGCGCGGCCCAAGGGCGCGCCCAAGGACAGCGATTTCCGGCTCGTCGAAGCGGCGATGCCCGAGGCGGGGCCGGGCGAGATGCTGCTGCGCACGATCTATCTCTCGCTCGATCCTTACATGCGGCTCAGGATGAACGAGACCTCGCACCTGCCGCCGTTCGAGATCGGCAAGCCGTTGGGCGGCGCCACGGCGAGCGTCGTCGTCGCATCGAACCTGCCCGATTACCGCCCCGGCGATTTCGTCGCAGCACTCACGGGCTGGACGACCTATGCGCTCTCGAACGGCAAGGGGATGTTCGGCCGGCCACTGCAAAAGCTCGATCCGAAGCGCGGGCCGCTGTCGGCGCAGATCTGGATCATGGGCTCGCCCGGCCTCACCGCCTACAAGGGCCTCCTTGAAATCGCCAAGCCCAAGGAGGGCGAGAGCGTCGTCGTCTCGGGCGCGGCCGGCGCAGTCGGCTCGATCGTCGGCCAGATCGCCCGCATGAAGGGCTGCCGCGTCGTCGGCATTGCCGGCGGCGCCCAGAAATGCGGCTATGTCACGGGCACGCTCGGCTTCGATGCGGCGGTCGATTACAAGGCGGGCGACCTTGGCGGCGCGCTCAAATCGGCCTGCCCAAAGGGCATCGACATCTATTACGAGAATGTCGGCGGCGCCGTGTTCGAGGCGGTGCTGCCGCTCCTCAACAATTTCGCGCGCGTGCCGGTGTGCGGCAACGTCGCCGAATACAACGCCGTCGAGCGCCGCGTCGGCCCCGACCGCATGCCCGACCTGATGCTGGCGATCCTTGGCCACCGGCTTACGCTCAGGGGCTTCGTCGTCTCGGACTTCATCAACGAGATGCAGGATTTTTCCCGCGACATGGGCGAGTGGCTCGCGTCGGGAAAAATCCGCTACCGCGAGGACATCGCGGACGGGCTCGAGAACGCGCCCCGCGCGTTCCAGCGCATGCTGCGCGCCGACAATTTCGGCAAGCCCATCGTCCGCGTCTCGCCCGATTCGGCGGCCTAGTAACGCCCCGGCGGCGGAAAGCGGAATGCCTCGGCGGCGTTGTCGGCGAAGATGCGGTTGCGCACCGCTTCGTCCGGAACCCAGTCCAGCATGATGTCGACGAGGTCGGCGTCGTTCGGCATCGGCTTGAAATATTGCGGGTGCGGCCAGTCGCTGCACCACACGATGCGCTCGGGCGCGTGCGCCACGAGTTTTTGCACGAAAGGCTTCGTATCGGCGAACGGGAAATCGTTCTCGTGCGAAAAGCGCGGGTTGATCTTGACCCAGCAGCGCCCGGTGTCGAGACAGGCGAGCACGAACTTGAATTCTGGGCTGTCGAGGCCTTTTGCCGTCGGCGGATGGCCCGCGTGCTCGATGATGAAGCGCCCGGGCGAGGCCAGGATTTTGGGCCGCCATTCCGGAATGTTGCCCAGGTAGCTCGCGGACCAGCCATGCTCGTTGACGCGCGCGACGAGGCGCTCGTCGAGGACGGGGTCGAGCCGGTGCGCAAACCGCGCGCCGACGACGCCCGCCCCGGTCAGAAGCTCGAGCTCGCGATCGGTGATGTGGGACCACGGCGAGACGATGGCGCGCAGCCGCTCGGGAAAACGGCCGAGCCCGTTCAGCACGATCTCGTAAGTGTGGCCGTACATCATCGAATTGACGAGCACGCCGCGGGTGAGGCCCATGGCATCCTGCATGACGAGCCAGTCGTCGGCTGTCGTGTCCTCGAATGCGAGCTGGCTGAACACATGGTCGGGCTTCAGCGGAAACTGCTCCTGCGGCCCGATGAAATGGAAATGCGTGTCGCACGCGCCGGGCGGGAGCTTGAGCTTGGGCTTCCGGTAGTTGCGGTCGATGGGCGGCGATTTGGCGCGGTTCATGCTTCCCCCCACACGGCGCGGGCGACCTCGACGACGCGCGCGAGCTTCTGCCATTGCAGCTCGTAGAGCGCGGGGTCGGCGTCGCGCGCGCTGGTCGAGAAGCCGCAATGAGGCGAAAGCCCGAGCTGCGCCAACGGCGCAAAGCGCGCCGCTTCGTCGATGCGGCGCTTCAGCATGTCGCCATCCTCAAGCGCCGGAGCGCGCGAGGAGACGAGGCCCAGCACCACGCGTTTGCCCGCCGGCAGATGGCGCAGCGGCTCGAACGAGCCGGCGCGCGGCGTGTCCCATTCGAGGAAATATGCCCCGATGGCGATGCCGTTGAACATCGCATCCGCGATCGGCTCGTAGCTGGCGCTCGCCTGCCAGCTCGGGTCCTGGCTGCGGCAGACATGGATCGCGATGCGCATGCCTTGGGGCGCTCCGGCCACGACCGCGTTGATCGCTTCGACATAGCGCGGCAGGAGTTGGCGCCAATCGTCGCCGCGCGCCTTGAGCAGTTCCTGCGCCCGAGGGTCGCCGAGCTTCACGAGCGAAGTCTCGTCGAGCTGGACGTAAGCGCAGCCGGCCTTGGCAAGCGCAGCGAGCTCGGCGTGATAAGCCGCCACGAGATCGGCCCAGAACGCATCGAGATCGGGATAGACCTCCCGGCTGATATGCTCGCGCCCGGTGCGGTAATGGATATAGGCGGGCCCCGGCAGCGTGATCTTGGGCGTGGCGTTTGCCATCGATTTGAGGAAGGCGAAGTCGCGCGCATTCTCGCCGCCCTTCCAGACGATGCGCTCGACCACCTTGGGGATGCGGCGCGCCATGCGGTTGCCGTGCGCGCCGGACGCGCGCCAGCCTTCCGCCTCCGTCACGGAAACGGCGATGCCCGTGAGGCCCGAGGTGGTGAAGCTGTCGGAATAGGTGTCGCGCCGGAACTCGCCGTCCGTCACGACCCGAAGGCCGAGCGCCTCCTGCCGCCGCACGACGTCGCGGATCGCCCTGTCCTCGGCCGCGCGGAGCTGCGCCGCGTCGCTTCGCCCCTTCTCGAACGAATCTCGCGCCTCCAGCAGCTCGGGCGGGCGCAGCAGGCTGCCGATATGCTCGGCACGGAACGTTGGGAAGGGCGGGATGTTCGGCATGTGGCGATTATTTGCCGCCGATCCGCCTGGTGCAACTGTCTGCCGAACGCCACTATGACGGGAGCGGGCGGGCTTGGTAAAATGCGGCCGCGTCTCCTCGGAGGTTCGCGATGGGTGAGATTCTGGGTTTGGGCGTAACGCACTCGCCGCTTTTCCCGCAGCCGGCGGAAAACATGGCCTTCATGCTGAGGAAGCGCCTCGCCGATCCCGACATCCCGGCCGCGGCGAAGGACCAGGGCAAATGGCCCGATGCGATGCGCGCCGAATGGGGCAATGACGGCGGAGCATCGGCCGGCGCCCGGCACCGCGAGGAAATGCTCGTGGGGCTGCGCCGCGCGCGCGCGCGGCTCGATGCGTTCAAGCCCGACTTCATCCTGATGTGGGGCGACGACCAGTACGAGAATTTCCGCGAGGACGTGATCCCCGCCTTTTCGCTCCTGGCCTACGAGCAGGTCGTGGCGCGTCCCTGGGCGCAGGCCGCCGAATCGTCGGCGATGAAGGGAAAGCCCAATGTCTGGGGCGAGGGGCCGGATTTCGAGATCACCATCAAGTGCCACCGCGAGGCCGCGAAATACCTGGCCGAGCGCCTCCTCGAGGAGGAGTTCGACATCGCCTATGCGTACGAGCCGCTGCACCACAAGAGCCTGTCGCACGCCTTCCTGAACGCGATCCTCTATCTCGACTACGACCGAGCGGGATTCCCGCACCGCGTCGTGCCGATGCCGATCAATTGCTATGGCCGCGAGGTGATCGGCTATAGGGGATTCGCCGACAATCTGGGCCACAAGCCGCCGCCCGATCCGCCAAGCCCAAGCCCGCGGCGCTGCTTCCGGATGGGTGCCGCGGTCGCGCGCATCTGCCGCGACAGCCCCTATCGCGTGGCACTCATGGCGTCGTCGAGCTGGTCGCATTCGTTCCTGACCAAGAAGACCTGGCGCATGGTGCCGGACATCGAGACCGACACGCGCCTCTACAAGGCGATGCTCGAAGGCGACTTCGCCTATTGGCGCAATTTCACCCTGGCGCAGATCGAGGACAGCGGCGGGCAGGAGACGCTCAACTGGTTCGCCCTCATGGGCGCCATGAGCGAGCTTGGCCACAAGGTCGCATGGTCGGATTTCTTGCCGACCTATATCTTCAACGCGACCAAGGTGACTGCGATCTTCGCGCCCGGCTGAGCCCATGACGCGCCAGCCCCACTGGTCGCTCGACGACATCGCGTTCGATGCGATCGACCGCGCCGCGATCGTGGCGGACAAGCGGTTCTTCCATCTCATCGCCGCCGCGTCCTTCATCGAGATCACGTCGGACGCCTACACGCGGAACCTCGTCGAATACTGCGCCGGCGAGGCGGAAGTCGTCGAATGGCTGGAGCACGGCTGGCTCGGCGAGGAGGTGCAGCACGGCGTGGCGCTGCGCCGCTATGTCGAGACCGTGTGGCCGGAGTTCGATTGGGAGCGCGCCTATCGGGGCTTCGCCGAGGAATATGGCCGTCTCTGCGCGATCGAGTTCTACGCGCCCGGCCGCGCGCTCGAGATGGCGGCGCGCTGCGTCGTCGAGACCGGCACGTCGAGTTTTTATCGCATGCTCGCCGATGCCGCGCCCGAGCCCGTTCTGCGCCGGCTCGCATTGTTGATCAGCGCCGACGAGATCGACCATTACAAGCATTTCTACCGCTACTTCCGCCTTTATGCCGAGCGCGAGCGGCCGAGCCGCTGGGCCGTGCTGCGCACGCTCCTTGCCCGCATCAATGAGGTCGATGCCGAAGACGCCGCCATCGCCTTCAAGCACGTGCGGATGCAATCGCATCCGGACGTGCCCTACAGCGCCGCCGAGTTCGAGGCCTTCCGCCGCGATGTGCGCCCGTGGGCGGCGCGCTATTACCGCTTCGACCGGGCGGTCAAGATGGTGCTGAAGCCGATGGAGCTCCATGGCGCGGTGTCGCGGCTCGCGGTGCAGGTGGGATCCGGCATCGCGCGCCGCCGCCTCTTCGCGTGAGCCACGCGCCGCTGCCTCGACAAGCGCGCGGCGGTTGCACATACTCCAGCAGAACCACGAGGGGGAACGCATGTCGACGCAGCAACGATCGCAAGCGATTGGCGCAGGACGCGGCGGGGCGCCGATCGTCGTCATCCCGATTCTCGCACTCATCCTCAACGGGGCGATCATCGCGGCGTCCACCTACGGCTACAACATCACATTCCCGGTCAACATCCTCGGCGGCTTCTCCTTCGTCGTGGCGCCGCTCTTCCCGGCGGCGGCGGCGCTCGTCATCGCCTTCGGCCTGTGGCGCTATGGCGGCTTGGGCCAGGGCGCCGCGTGGCTCACCGCGCTTTGCCTGCTGGTCGCACCGATCGTCACGTCCTTCGTCATGAACTACCTGACCGGCATTCTGCTCGCCAATCTGTCCGACGCGGCGGTGACGAATTCGCAGAATTTCTATTTCATCCTGTTTTTGAAGGGCGCGGCGTCGGCGGCGAGCGTCATGCTCGTCATGGCGATCGCCTCGCCGCTGTTCCGCGCCTGGAAAGTGTGGCTCGGGGTCATCGTGCTGTGGGCCGGCGGCGACACGCTGCTGTTCGGCCTGTTCCGCAACCAGATGATGTCGGGCACGGCCTATCATTACCTTTATCCCGTGGTGCGGATGCTCGGCTACATCGCCATCGGCTACCAGCTGCAGCGACCGGCGCGCCGCGCCGCCTGATTTGGCGTCATGCCGCAAAGTCTGACGCTGGTGGCGCTCGGCGGGATCGGCCTCGTCCGGCCGGGCGACGATCTGGCATCGCTTCTCGCCCGGTCGATCGAGCGCGCGGGCGAGCGCCTGCGCGACCGAGACGTGCTCGTCGTCGCCCAGAAGATCGTGTCGAAGGCCGAGGGCCGCTACGTCGATCTCGCCACAATCGTGCCGTCGGCGCGCGCGGCGGCGCTGGCGCGCGAGACCGACAAGGACGCGCGCCTCGTCGAGCTCATCCTCGAGGAATCGCGCCGGGTGCTGCGCCAAAGCATTGGCGTGCTCGTGGTCGAGCATCGCCTGGGCTACGTCATGGCGAATGCGGGCATCGACCGCTCGAACGTCGATCCCGAGGCGGGCGCGGAGCCGGTGCTGCTGCTGCCGCGCGATCCCGAGGCTTCGGCCGAATTCCTGCGCGCGCGGCTTGCGGCGCATTTCGGATCGGCGCCGGCCGTCATCGTCGCCGACAGTTTCGGCCGCGCCTGGCGCCGCGGCACGGTCGGCATCGCGCTAGGCGCTGCGGGATTGCCGTCGCTGGTCGATCTGCGCGGCCGGCCCGATCTCTACGGCCGCGCGCTGCGCGCGAGCGAGACGGGCTTTGCCGACGAGATAGCGGCCGCGGCATCTCTCCTCATGGGCCAGGCCGACGAGGCGCTTCCCGCGATCCTTGTGCGCGGCCTCGACTGGTCGGGCGAGCCCAATCCGGCGCAGCATCTCATCCGCCCCGAGGCGGAGGATCTTTTTCGCTGATGCGCGACCATGTGGTCTTGCTCTCGGGCGGCGTCGGCGGCGCAAAGCTCGCGCTCGGCCTCGCGCGCGTGCTGCCGCCCGGCGCGCTCACGATCGTCGCCAACACGGGCGACGATTTCGAGCATCTGGGACTCTACGTCTCGCCCGATCTCGACACGCTCCTCTACACGCTCGCGGGCCTCGACAATCAGGAGACCGGCTGGGGCAGGCGGGATGAGACATGGAGCTTCATGGCGGCGCTCGAAGCGTTGGGCGGCGCCGCCTGGTTCCGCCTCGGCGACGGCGATCTCGCCACCCATGTCGAGCGCACGCGGCGCCTCCAGGCGGGCGAGACCCTGTCGGCGATCGCCGCCGACTTCGCGCGCAGGATGGGCATATCCTCGCGCATCCTGCCGATGAGCGACGATCCCGTGCGCACGCGCCTCAACACCGATGACGGCTGGCTCGACTTCCAGGACTATTTCGTGCGGCTCGGCTCTGCCCCCGCGGTGCGCGAGATCGCCTTCGCGGGCGCCGCTGCGGCGCGGCCGCAGCCGGATTTCATGGCAGCGCTCGGCGCTCCAAACCTCCGTGCCGTCGTGATCGCGCCGTCGAACCCGTTCCTCAGCGTCGAGCCGATCCTGGCGCTCCCCGGCGTGCGCGCGGCGGTTGCATCGACGGCAGCACCCGTCATCGCGGTGTCGCCGATCATCGCCGGGAAGGCAGTCAAGGGACCGACCGCCAAGATGATGCGCGAACTCGGGATCGAACCATCCGCCGCCGCCGTGGCCTTGCGCTACCGGGATTTCCTCGACCTCTACGTCCTCGACCGCGCCGACGCGGCGGCCGCGTCCGCGCTTCCGGTGCCCTCCGTGGTCGCGAACACGCTGATGCGCGAGATCGAGGACCGCGAATTTCTGGCGCGCACCGTGCTCGAAGCGGCCGACGCAGCGGCGAGGGCGAAGCGATGACGGCGCTCTGGGCGGTCGTGCCGGTGAAGGAGCTGCCCCAGGCCAAAGCGCGCCTTGCCGGTGCGCTCGACGCGCCCCTTCGGCGTGCCCTCATGCTCGCCATGCTCGAGGACGTGCTCGGCGCGCTCGCGCGGTCAACGGGGCTCGACGGCATCATCGTCGCGACCCTCGATCCTGATGCGGCATCCGTGGCGCAGCACTTCGGCGCCGCACTCTCGCATGCGGAGGCGGGTTGCGGCCACACCGAGGCGGTTTCATCCGTGGCGCGCATGCTGGCCCGCGAGAACGCCGCGATGCTGACGCTTCCCGCCGACATTCCGCTGCTGCGGCCGGAGGACGTAAACGCGATCGTCGCCGCCCGCGACGGCGGACGAAACTTCGTCATCGTGCCTTCGCGCGACGGTGCGGGCACGAATGCGGTGCTGTGCGCGCCGGCGGATGCCGTGCCGTTGCGCTTCGGCGCGCCGAGTTATGTGGCGCATCTCGCCGCAGCGCGAGCGCGCGGCATCGCGCCCCGCGTCCTTGACCTGCCGCGCGTCGCGCTCGACATCGACGAGCCGGCCGACCTTGCGGCGCTGCTCGCGCTGCCGTGCCGCTGTCGCGCGCAAAAGATGCTCGCATTCGAGGCCCAGAAATGAGCGAAGTTTCCGCCCTGCTGCGGCGCGCCCGCGCGCTCGAGCCGCCGTCCGACGAGGATGCGCTCGCGCTTGCCGCGTGCGACGATCTCGCGGCGCTCAGGGAAACGGCAGCCGCGATCCGCGATGCGGGCCATGGCCGCGTCGTCTCCTATTCGCGCAAAGTTTTCATTCCGCTGACGCAGCTCTGCCGCGATTCGTGCCATTACTGCACCTTCGCGCACCCGCCGCGAAGCGGCGAGGCAGCGTTCCTCTCGTCAGAGGAAGTTCTTGCCATCGCCCGCGCCGGCGCGAAAGCGGACTGCCGCGAGGCGCTCTTCACCTTGGGCGACAAGCCCGAGCTGCGCTACCGCGCTGCACGCGAGGCGCTGCACCGTCTCGGCCACGCGACGACGCTCTCCTATCTCGCCGAAATGGCGGCGCTGGTGCTGCGCGAGACCGGGCTTCTGCCGCATCTCAATCCCGGCACGATGGAAGCCGTCGACATCGCGTGCCTGCGCGCGGTCTCGGTAAGCCAGGGGCTGATGCTCGAAACCGCCTCGGCGCGGCTTGGGCAACGCGGGCAGCCGCATTTCGGCTCGCCCGACAAGGATCCCGCCGTGCGGCTCGCCACCATCGCGGCGGCGGGCGCGGCGTCCGTTCCCTTCACGAGCGGCATATTGATCGGCATCGGCGAGACGAGGGCCGAGCGCATCGAGGCGTTGCTGGCGCTCCGCGACCTTCATCGCCGCTTCGGCCATCTTCAGGAAATCATCGTCCAGAATTTCCGCGCGAAGCCGGGGACGCGCATGGCGCAAAGCCCGGAGCCGACGCTGGCCGAGCATCTTTGGACGATCGCGGTGGCGCGTATCATCTTTGGTCCTGCCATGAACGTCCAGGCGCCGCCCAATCTCGCGGCCGGCGAGCTTGCGGAAATCGTCGCATCCGGCATCAACGATTGGGGTGGCGTCTCGCCGGTGACGCGGGATCACGTCAATCCTGAGCGCGCCTGGCCCGCGCTCGACGAGCTTGCGCGCGCGACCGAGGCAGCGGGCAAAGTTTTGGTCGAGCGGCTTGCGATCTATCCCGAATATGTGCGCGATGGCGCGCGCTGGCTCGATCCGGCGCTCAGGCCCGCCGTGCTGCGCGCATCGGATGCCGAAGGCTTTTGCCGCGCCGATCCGTGGATGCCCGGCGCCGGCATCGACCCGCCGGCCCCTCGTGCATTCGCGGCGCAGACGGGACTGGGACATATTCTCGATCGCGCGACGGCGGGACGGCGGCTCGGCGAGGCGGAGATCGCAAAACTCTTCGCCGCGCGCGGGGGCGACTTCGACGCGGTCTGCCGTGCCGCCGATGCGCTGCGGCGCGAATTTGCCGGCGAGCGCGTGAGCTATGTCGTCACGCGCAACATCAACTACACCAACATCTGTTCCTATCGCTGCCGCTTCTGCGCCTTCTCGAAGGGCAAGCTCGCCGACAATCTGCGCGGGCGCCCGTACGATCTCAATCTCGCGGAAATCGCGCGCCGCGCCGTCGAGGCGTGGGAGCGCGGCGCGGTCGAGGTCTGCCTCCAGGGCGGCATCCATCCCGAATATACCGGCGCCACATATCTCGCCATCTGCCGCGCCCTCAAGGATGCCGCGCCGGGGCTGCACATCCACGCCTTCTCGCCGCTCGAAGTGTGGCAGGGCGCGCGGACGCTGGGGCTTCCGGTGGCTGCATTCTTGGGCGCGCTCAAGGAGGCGGGGCTCGGCTCGCTGCCTGGGACGGCCGCCGAAATCCTGGACGACGAAGTGCGCGCCGTCATCTGCCCCGACAAGCTCAGCACGGCGCAATGGCTTGGCGTCATCGAGGCGGCGCATCGCGTCGGCCTGCGCACCACGGCGACCATCATGTTCGGCCATGTCGACCGGCCGGTTCACTGGGCGCGGCATCTGTTGCGGCTGCGCGATCTACAGGAGCGGACCGGCGGCTTCACCGAGCTCGTGCCGCTGCCGTTCGTGCCGATGGAGACGCCGCTGCACCTGAAGGGCCAATGCCGGCTCGGGCCGACATGGCGCGAAGCGGTGCTGATGCATGCGGTGGCCCGGCTCGCGCTGCACCCGCATTTCGCCAACATCCAGACATCCTGGGTGAAGATGGGGCCGGCGGGCGCCGCGCGCTGCCTCGAGGCGGGCGCCAACGATCTCGGCGGCACGCTGATGAACGAAAGCATCACCCGCGCCGCCGGCGCCGTGTTCGGCCAGGAGATGCCGCCCGAGGCGATGGAAGAGACGATCCGCGCCCTCGGCCGCGCGCCGTGGCAGCGCACGACGCTCTACGCCCCGGCGCATGCCTCGCGCGCGGCGGCCTCGTTCGGCGCGCCGCCGCTTGCGCCGTCCGTCGATACGCCCGCGCGCCGCTACGAGCGCGCCTGATTCACGAATTAAGCCGCGAAGCGCGCGCGGTCATGCGGTTGCATGTATTCCACAGGGGTACCTTTTGGAATAATACCGGTCGGATTGAGCTTTTTTATCGACCAGTAGTTCATGATGTACTGTCGCGGCTTCACCGTCGCGGCCACGCCGGGGACCGCGTAAAGCTCGCGCATATAATTGAGTAGATTGGGATAATCCGCGATCCGCTGGCGGTTGCACTTGAACAGCGAGACATATGCGACATCGAACCGGACCAGGGTCGGGAACAGCCGCCAGTCGGCCTCGGTGACCTGCCGCCCGACCAGATAGCGCTGGCGCCCGAGCCGCGCCTCGATCTCGTCGAGCGTCTCGAACAGCGCGTCATAGGCCGCCTCGTAGGCTTCCTGCGAGCGGGCGAAGCCGCAGCGATAGACGCCGTTATTGACGTTGCGGTAGACGACCTCGTTGATGCGGTCGATCTCGGCCTGGAGCGCCGGCGGATAGAAATCGGTGTCGTCGCCGGCGATGCCGCGAAATTCCGAATTCAGCATCCGGATGATTTCCGACGACTCGTTGTTGACGATGCGCCGCGTCTTCTTGTCCCACAGCGCCGGCACCGTCACCTTGCCGGTATAGCGCGGCTCGCTCGCCGAATAGGCCTCGTGGAGATAGTGGAAGCCGTTCACCGTGTCCGGCAGGCAGTCGGGGAATTTGTCGCTCTTCTCGAAGGTCCAGCCTTGCTCCTTGATGCCGGGCGTGGCGTGCGACGCGGAGATGGCGCCGTCGAGCTTCTTGAGCGCGCGATAGATCATGGTGCGGTGCGCCCAGGGACAGCCCCAGGCGACATAGAGGTGATAGCGCCCCGCCTCGGCCTTGTACCCGGACGCGCCGTCGGCCGTGATGAATTTGCGGAACACGCTGTCGCTGCGGCGGAAATCGCCGATGGCGCCGGTCTCCTGCGGCAGCTCCTCGTCGCGCCACTGGCCGTTCACGAGAATTCCCATCGCTTCCTCCGCTAGTTCCGCTTGGCCTCGGACGCGAGGCGCTGGCCGGCCGCGTCGATTATGCTGAGATCGGCGTACTTCGCCACCTCGAACGGCTGGGGCAGAAATCCCATCTCCTTCTGCACGTCGATATCGTGCTGCATCGCCTGCATGTTCGGGCGTCCGTTCGGGTCGCGGTACTGATCTGCCTTGGTGAGCAGCCACGGCTCGAAATGCTCGGCCGGGACTATGGTGAAAGCGCTGACGATCGCCACCGCCTCCGTGTGGTTCGCCGGATCGAGATACCACCTGAGCGAGCGCAGGTAATCCTCCATGTAGTCGGTCAGCGCGGCGCGGTTCTTCTCGATATAGGGCGCGCGCGCCGCGAGCGACAGGATCTGCGTCACGCCCATGACGTCGCGCAGATAAAACAGCGGATGCGCCTTCTGCCTGAGCTCCGCGGTCTCGAAGAACTCGATCGAGGTGATGAGGTCCGCCTTGCGGTCGTAGAGCAGCGCGTTCATGTTGGCGTAGTTCGCCTCGATCATGGTGTAGTCGCGCTTGTCCTCCATGCCATGCCGGCGCAGCATCGCGCGCATGCCGATATCGGTGCCGGTGCCGATCACGTTGGTCGCCAGCACCTTGCCCTTGAGGTCGTCGACCGATTTCACCGGCCCGTCGTTCAGCACCATGTAGTTCGTCGTGTAGTAGCCGGGGACGCCGTCCTGGATCTCGTCGGCGATGACGCGCAGGTCGCTCATGTGGCCGTTCTCGACGGCAAAGGCGAAGGACGAATAGCTCATTTCGGCGATGTCGAGATCGCCCGAGGCGAGTGCCGTCGTCATCTGCGAGCTGCCGGCAAAGCGCAGCGGCTCGACCGTGTAGGAGGTTCCGAGATGCCGCGCGAGCTCGGGCTTGGCGAACAGGATGGGCGCCAGCGACGTCGGCACCGTGATCCATGCCACCTTGATTTTGAGCGGCTCCGCCGCCGCCCCGTGCGCAACAAGCGCGAGCGCGGCAAGCGCGCCGAAGATGGTTCTGGTGAACGCCATCGTCATTTCCTCCCTTGTCCCGTCGCCCCCGCGAAAGCGGGGGTCCAGGGCCGCCGCACGGCGCTTTTTTCCTGGGCCCCCGCTTGCGCGGGGGCGACGATACATCTTCCTACCGCCGCCCCTTCTCCACCTCGTCGATGAAGCGCTCGACGAGGCCGTTGACGAGCTCCGGGTCCTCGAGATTGAGGCCGTGCCCGGTCTCGGGCAAAATTTCGAGCCGCGCGCCGGGCAGGCGCTCCTTGAGGAACCGGCTCGGCTTCAGGCACGGCTCGTCGTCGGCGCCAACCAGCACAAGCGTCGGCGTCGTCATCGCGGTGACCCGAGCCTCGTGTGCGTAAAGCGGCGGCCGGCGTTTTTGCACGCCGCGCATCGTGTTGGTGATGCCGAGCAGCGAAAGCCCGCCGACCTCGCGCAGGTAGCTTTGATAGAGCGCCGGGTTCTTGGCCTTGAGCCGCTGCCGCGTCGGCGAATTGCCGAAATTGCGCGCCGCCTCGGCCATACCGGCTTTCTCGACGCCTTGCGCGCGCGCCTCGGTCTCGACGGCGTAGGCGGCGGTGCCGACATCCGAGCCGCTGCCGATGCTCGCAAGGATGAGCGAGCGCGCGCGCTGCGGATGGCGGAGCGCGAATTGCAGCGCCGCTGCCGAGCCCATCGACACGCCCATGACGTGCGCCGTCTCGCACGCGCACGCGTCGAGCACGGCGGCCGACATCCTCGGCCGCGATGTCCTGCGAATAGGATTCGACCGACGGCGGCACGTCGGACGGCGGATAACCCCGCGCGTTGTAGGCTATGCAGCGGAACCGCCCCTTGAGCGCCGCCACCTGCGGCGCGAACGAATGCAGCGTGCCGGCGAGCTCGTGCACGAACACGATCGGCACGCCGCTGCCCTCGCTCTCGTAATAGAGTTTCGTGCCGTCCTTGGCCGTGGCGTGGGGCATCTTGATCCTCAGCGGTTGCGGTGCAGCAGCCCGCCATCGATGGTGACGACGGTGCCGCTTACGTAGTTCGCGAGATCGCTTGCCAGGAACACCACCATCGGCGCGATCTCGTCGGTGCTCGCCGGGCGGCCATAGGGCATGCGGGCGAAGCTGTCGCGCCAGCGGCTCTCGTCGCCCGCCGCCGATGCGCGCTGCTTGGCGAGATAGACGACCCGGTCGGTCTCCACCGGTCCCGGATTCACGGCGACGACGCGGATGCCGTAATCGATGCTGTGGGAGCCGAGCGAGCGCGAGAACGCCATCAGCGAAGCGTTGCCGGCGGCGCCCGCGACATAGCCGAAGCTCATCGTCTCGCCGCCCGCGCCGCAGATATTGACGATGACGCCGCGCTTTCGTTCCTTCATCCGCATGAAATAGGCGCGCGTCAGGTTGACATAGCCGAACACTTTCAGCTCCCAGCCCTCGCGCCACGCCGTGTCGTCGACGTGGAAGATATCGCCGCCCGGGATGGCGCCGGCATTGTTCACCAGCACGTCGATGTCGGGGTGCGCTGCCACGAGCTTGTCGCGCTCGCCCTGCTGCGAGAGGTCGAGCGCCATGGTGCGGACATCGACCTGCGCGCTCTTGCGGATCGTCTCGGCAGCAGTCTCGAGCTGATCCTTCGAGCGCGCCGCGAGCACGAGATTGCAGCCCTCCGCCGCGAAGCGCCGGGCGCAGCCGAGACCGATGCCCTTCGATCCGCCGGTGACGAGCACGGTGCGGCCGGCCAGATTGAGCTCCATTCTCTCTCCTCGACAATTCCGTTGCGGCAGCGTCATGGTATAGGAAAAGCGTGAGGCGCGGGAAGGCCATGCCAAGCGACAGACATTTCGGCGCGCCGATGAAGCGGCTCGAGGACGACGCGCTGCTGCGCGGCCAGGGCCGTTTCGTCGACGACATCGATCTGCCGGGCGCAATGCACGCGGCCTTCGTGCGCAGCCCCTATGCGCACGCGCGCCTGGGTGCCATCGACGCGACGGCGGCACGGGCGCTTCCCGGCGTGCATGCGGTGCTGACGCATCGCGACCTGCCGCAACGCTTGCGCGAGAACCGCATCCCGCTGCGTGTGCCCAATCCGGCGATCCGCGAGCCGCGCATGCCGTGGTCGCTCGTGCGCGACGAGGTGGCGATGGCAGGCGAGGCCGTCGCCGTGGCGCTGGCGACGAGCCGCTATGTCGCCGAAGACGCGGCAGCGCTCGTGCAGGTGGAGTACGAGCGGCTGCCGGTCGTGGCCGACTGCCGCGCGGCGGTTCGGCCCGGCGCGCCCTTGGCCCACAGCGACACCAAGGACAATATCGCCGCGCACTTCGTGCAGTCCTACGGCAACGTCGCCTCCGCCTTCGAGCGCGCGGCGCACACCGCGTCCGTATCGCTGTGGCAGCATCGCGGCAGCGGCCACGCGATCGAATGCCGCGCGTGCCTCGGGCATTACGACCAGGCTACCGACAAGCTCACGCTCTGGGTCGCGGGCCAGACGCCGCACGGCCACCGCCGCGTCAACGAGCTTCTGTTCGGGCTCGATCCCGCGCAGATCCGCGTCATCAATCCCGATGTCGGCGGCGGCTTCGGCACCAAGGCGAATTATTTCGTCGAGGAGGCGGTGATCGCCGCCTGCGCGCTGCGCTTCAAGCGCCCGGTCAAATGGATCGAGGACCGGCGCGAGAATTTCCTGACCGCGACGCAGGAGCGCGACCAGTACTGGGACATGGAAATGGCGCTCGACCGCGAGGGCAAGATTCTCGGTGTGCGCGGGCGGCTGCTGCACGATGGCGGCGCCTATCTGCCGCACGGCATCATCATGCCGCTCATCGCCTCGACCACCGTGCCGGGCCCTTACGTCCTTCCCGCATATCATCTCGAGGTGACCGTCGCCTTCACCAACAAGCCGGGGACCGCGCCGGTGCGCGGCGCCGGCCGCCCGCAGGCGGCCTTCGCGATGGAGCGGCTCATGGACAAGGCCGCGCGCGAAGCGGGATTCGACCCGGCCGAGCTGCGCCGCCGCAATCTCATCCGGCCCGAGCAGATGCCTTATCCCGTCGGCCTCATTTTTCGCGACGGGCGGCCCCTCACCTACGACAGCGGCGATTATCCGGCCGTGTTCGAGCAGGCGATCGCGCAGTCGAACTATGGCGATTTCCGCGCGCGGCAGAAAAAGGCGCGCGCGGAAGGCCGCTTCATCGGCATCGGCATCGGGACCTATGTCGAGGGAACGGGGCTCGGGCCGTTCGAGGGCGCCACCATCCGCGTGCTGCCGTCGGGCAAGGTGCGGCTCCTGACCGGCGCCTCGCCGCAGGGCCAGGGCCACCGCACCTGCTTTGCCCAGATCGCCGCCGACCATCTGGGCGTCGCACCCGAGACGATCGACGTGGTGATGGCCGACAGCGATGCGATCGCCATGGGCTGGGGCGCCTATGCGAGCCGCACCGCCGCCAATGCCGGCCCCGCCATCCACATCGCCGGCGAGCGCCTCGGCAGCAAGATCCGAAAACTCGCGGCCCACGTGCTCGAGGCGGCGGAGGAGGACATCGAGCTGTCGGGCGGCCGCGCGCACGTGAAGGGCGTGCCGCAGATGGGCAGGAGTTTTGGCGAGCTGTCGGCGATGGCGGCCGGCATGTCGGGCTTTGCGCTGCCGCGAGATGTGAGCCCGGGCCTCGAGGAGACGCATTATTTCGGGCCGGAGCAGGCGGCCTATTGCAACGGCACGCACATCGCCGAGGTCGAGGTCGATCCCGAGACCGGCGGCGTGCGCATCCTCAGCTATGTCATCGCGCACGATTGCGGCCGGCTCATCAACCCGATGATTGTCGAGGGCCAGATCCAGGGCGGATTCGCGCACGGCGTCGGCAATGCCCTCTTCGAGTGGATGGGCTACGACGGCGAGGCGCAACCGACCACCGTCTCGCTCGCGGATTACCTGCTGCCGGGCGCATGCGACGTGCCGGACGCGGAGCTCAGCCATATCGAGACGCCGTCGCCGCTCAATCCGCTGGGCGTCAAGGGCGCGGGCGAGGGCGGCACGATCCCGGCGCCGGCCGCGATCATCGCCGCCATCGAGGACGCGCTCGCCCCCTTCGGCGTCGAGATCGCGCAGGCGCCCGTGACACCGATGCACCTGCGCGCGCTTCTCGCGGAGGCGCGAAAAGGAGACAAATAAGGGGAGGAAAAGATGGCACACGCACGAACGGCAGGCGAGCCGAGACTCTATTTCCCGTTTCTCCACTCCTTCTACGATGCCGTGACGCCGCTCGCGTGGCCGATCGTGCGGCTCGCGGTCGGCTGGAATCTCGCCGTGCATGGCTGGGGCAAGTTGATGGCCGGCCCGGCGGCAATGACGCCAAGCTTCGTGCAGGTGGGGTTCCACGATCCCTATGCGCTCATCGTGCTCCTCACCTTCGTCGAGTTCGTCGGCGGCATCTGCATCATGTTCGGGTTCTTCACGCGCTTCTTCGCCGCCGCGGCCGCGATCGAGTTGGCCTACATCACCTTCGCGCTCTATTGGCCGACCGGCTTCTCGTGGCTGAAGCGCGGCTATGAATACACGCTGCTGTGGGGCGTGGTGTCGTTCGCGATTTCGCTTCGCGGCGGCGGCGCCTGGTCGCTCGACCGTCTCATCCGCCGCGAGCTCTGAGTGCGCGGGGAACCTGCGGCCGTCGCCGCCGTTTGTGCCTTGCGGGGGTTCAGCATCCGCAAGGGTGACGACCATGGCGACCATCCGCAATCCGATCGAGTGGAGCGCCGATCAGGTCAGGCTGGCGATCCGCGCCGTTGAATCGGCCGTCGATGCGCTCGGCGAACGGAGCGCGCCGGCGCTGCCGGTGCGGCGCATCGCGCCCGCCGATATTCGCGCGGCGCTCGGCGCGGGGCTCGGCGACTTCGCGGCCTATCGCACCGACGTCATCTTCCTGTGCATCGTCTATCCGCTGATCGGTCTGGTGCTCGCGCGTCTCGCGTTCCGCTACGACATGCTGCCGCTCATCTTTCCGCTCGCTTCGGGCTTCGCGCTCGTCGGCCCGTTCGCCGCCGTCGGCCTCTACGAGATGAGCCGGCGGCGCGAGACGAGGGGCGACGCGCCCGTGCTCGACGCCTTCGCTGTCGTCCGTGCCCCCGCCTTCGGCAAGATCGCGGCGCTCGGCCTCGTGCTGGTGCTGATGCTGCTCGTGTGGCTCGCGGCGGCGCAGGGGCTCTACGATGTGACGCTCGGGCCCGAGCCGCCGGCTTCCTTCGGCGCGTTCGCGCGCGACGTGCTCACGACCGGGCGCGGCTGGGCGCTCATCGTCGCCGGATGCGGCGTCGGATTCCTCTTTGCCGCATCCGTGCTGGCGATCGGCATCGTGTCGTTTCCCCTCCTGCTCGACCGCGACGTGCCGCTTGCCACCGCGGTCGCCACCTCGATCCGCGCGGTTGCGGCAAATCCGGCGATGACGGCGCTGTGGGGCTTGATCGTCGCGGCCGGCCTCGTGCTCGGCTCGATCCCGGCCTTCCTCGGCCTCGTCATCGTCATGCCGGTCCTCGGCCACGCGACCTGGCACCTCTACCGCAGGCTGGTGCCGCGCTAGCGCAGCATCAGCTTGGGCAGCGCAAGCGCGAGCGCGGGAAACGCGATGACCGCGGCAAGGCGCAGAAAATCGCTGGCGAAGAACGGGAGCACGCCCTTGAAGATCTCCTTCAAGGGAATCTCCGGCAGGATCGATTTGAGCACGTAGATATTGATGCCCAAGGGCGGGTGCAAAACGCTCATCTCGACGACGATGACGAGCGCCACGCCCCACCACACGAGATCGAAGCCGAGCGCCTGCACGATCGGCACGAAGATCGGCACGGTCAGGAAGATAAGCGCGAAGCCCTCGATGAAGATGCCGAGCAGCACGTAGAACGCCATGATGAGCAGCACGATCGACGTGGGGCTCGCATCGAGATGGCGGATGAAGTCGAGCACCGTCTCGCTGAGACCCGAGATGTTGACGAACTGCGTCAGCACCAGCGCGCCGAAAATGACGGTGAAGATCATGCCGGTCGTGGTCGCCGCCTCGATCAGCGAGCGCACCAGGATCGTCCAGCTCATCCGCCCGCGCAGGAACGCGAGGAGCAGCGCGCCGGTCGCGCCGATTCCGCCCGCCTCGGTCGCGGTGAAGATGCCGAAGGTGATGCCGCCCATGATGAGGCCGAACAGCGCGAGCACGCCCCACACTTTTCTGAGCGCGCTCCAGCGCTCGCGCCACGACGCTTTCTCGGCGCGCGGCCCCGCCTCGGGCTTCACGTACGTCACAATCAGCACGACGCCGGAATAAATCAGCACCGAGACGAGCGCCGGCAACAGCGCCGCCAGGAACAGCCGCGCCACGTCCTGCTCGGTCAGAAGCCCATAGACGATGAGCGCGCCCGATGGCGGCACCAGCATGCCGAGCGCGCCGCCCGCGGCGACCGTGCCGGTGCTGAGCCAATCGGCATAGCGGTAGCGCCGCATCGACGGCACCGCGACCCGCGCCATGGTCGCCGCGGTGGCGAGCGACGAGCCGCAGATCGCCGCGAACCCGGCGCAGGACGCGATCGTCGCGAGCGCGAGCCCGCCGCGGAAATGGCCGAGCCACCGATGCGCCACTTCGTAGAGATCGTCCGACAGCGCCGCCCGGGAGACGAACGTGCCCATGAGGATGAAGAGCGGCAGCACCGTGAACTGGAAGTCGAGCGCCAGGCCCACGATCTGCTGCCCGGCCATTGCGGTTGCCGCGGAAAAACCGTGCGGATGGACGAAGGCGAAGCCGAAATATCCGACGGCAAGCAGGACGAGGCCCAAGGGAATGCCGCTGAAGAACCCCAGAAGAAGAAGGACGAGCCCGGTCAGCGCCGCGAACATTATTCCGGGCCTGCGGCGCCGCCGTGGGCCTCGGGTGCGCCGCGCAGCAGCAGCGCCGCCGCCACCAGCGCCGCGAGCGAGGCGAGTGCCGCGAACACGGCGACGATCGGCGCCTCCGGCAAATCGAGATAGGTCGAGAGCGTGCCGTCCTCCGCCATCGCGCGCGCCTGATCGACGAGAAGATATGTGACGAACGAGAATCCCGCGACCGCGCCCGCCAGCACCACGAGGCGCTGAACGGCGAGCGCGCGCCCCTTCAGCAGCGCGGCCAAGGAGCGCACGGCGATGTGGCGCTGCTGCCACGTCACGAGCGGCAAGGCCGCGAAGATGGTGATGCCGAGGAGGAACGATTTCACCTCCTCGCCGCCGGAAATGGGCGCGCCGAGGAAATAGCGTCCCACCACCTCGACGAAGGTGAGCGCCATCATCGCGAACAGCGACAGCGCCGCAATGCCCGCCAGAACGGTCTCGACGAGGAAGCGCACCGCGCGGCTTTCTCCGGTCCCCGTCATGGCGGGGCTTGTCCCGGCCAGCCGCGTTTTCCTTCGCCGGCGGCATCTCTTTCCGTCGCTCCCGCGAAAGCGGGAGCCCAGGGCCGCGGCTCGTCGCTTGCCCTGGGTCCCCGCGTGCGCGGGGACGACGATATGGAGCAAGCGGTGATCACTTCTGCTCCGCCAGCTCCTTCGCCGTCTTGGCGAAATAGTCGTAGGCGGCCGCGCCGTCGATGCCGCGCTCCTTGGCGCTCGCGAGCCACTCGCTCTTGAAGAAGTCGATACGCGGTGCGAGCGCCGCCATGAATTCGGGCGCGGCATGGCTCACCGCGATCCCGTACTGCTTCACCGCGTCCTCGCCGCGCTTGTCCTGCTCGACGAAGCCTTCGGCGACTTGCCGGCTGATCGTCTCCAGGGAGACGCGGTCGATCACGGCCTTGTCCTCGGGCGCAAGCTTGTCGTACGCCTTCTCGTTCATGAAGAACGAGAACACGCTGTAGCCGAGCTGTCCCGGGAAGATCGTGATGTACTTGATGTAGCGCGCGATCTGGAACGAGATGAGCGAGCCCTCGCCGGTCACCGAGCCGTCGACGATGCCGCCCGAGACATAGTCGAACATCGAATTGCCGCCCTCGGACGGCACCGGCGTGGCGCCGAACGCCTCGACCGCGCTCTTCGTGCTTTGCGCGCCCACCCAGAGCTTCAGCCCCTTGAAGTCCTCGAGCTTCGTCACCGCATGCGGCACGGTCATCAGCGTGTTGCCGCCATTGAGCCAGATGCCCAGGAGCTTCATGCCTTTATATTCGTGCGCGGCCGCGAAATATTTCTGCTGCGTGCGCCAGATCGCAACGGTTCCCGCGATCGAGTTGGGCGCCAAAAACGGAATCTCGGCAAGGAACGGCAGCTTGACTCTCTGGCGAATGAAATCGTCGGGGATCATCGCCACGTCGGCCACGCCCGACGACACCATGTCCCACTGCCGCCCGAGCGGCGCCAAGGATGCCGCCGGCATCTCGACCTTGATGTGGCCGTGCGATTCGCGCTCGACCGCCTCTTTCCACGGCTGATAGAGGCCGAGAAAGAACGACGAGGTCCGCGGCATGGCGACGTTCATGGTGAGCGTCGCATCGGCCCGCGCCGCGCCCGCACCGGCCGCAACGGCCATCATGGCGCCAAGAATACGCGCAAGACTTCTCCGCGTCATCGCGATCCCTCCCTGCGCGCGAAGCTACACGAGGCCCGAGTTCAAGACCAGCGGCGGCGCCAGGCGGGCAAGACCTCGGGATTGGCGACGTAGAGCGGGTCATTGCCGCCGAGCGCGCGGGCGATGTTCTCGACCGCGGCCACCGGCACCGCGTCGGCCGTCTCGCGCGTATGGCCGACGAGATGCGGCGTCAGGATCGCGCCCGGAACGTTGCGCAGCGCGCTCGCCTGCGGCAGCGGCTCCTCGTCATAGACGTCGAGCACGATCTTCAAGGGCTTCTCCGTGGCGATGCGCGCCAGCGCCGCCTCGTCGATGAGCCCGCCGCGCGCCGTGTTGATGAGGATCGCGCCCGGTTTCATGAGCTCGAGTTTTTGCGCATCGAGCAGGTTTCGCGTCTCCGGCGTCAGGCTCGCGTGGATGCTGACGATGTCGCTCGTGCGCAAAAGCTCGTCGAGCGGCACGCGCGCGACGTGCGCCGGCAAGGGGTCGTGGAGGCGCGGCGCGGAAACCTGAAGCTGCGCGCCCCACGGCTGAAGCCGCTCCGCCACGGCGCGCGCGATGCGGCCCATGCCGATCAATCCCACAATCTTTCCCCGCAGCATGCGCGCGCTCTGGCGCTGCGGCCGGGGCAGGTTGCGGCGGAACGCATCCTCCTTCGCGTGCAGCTCGTAGAGCGCAACGAGCATCAGCATGATCGTCGCCTCGGCCATGCTGAGATAGTTCTCCGGCACGAGCCCGTTGGCGATGACGATGCCGCGCGACGATGCTGCGGCGCGGTCAAACCCGTCGATGCCGATGAAGGGCGTGACGATCGCGCGCAGTTTCGGCGCCCGCGCCAGCAAGCGCTCATCGCACGCCAAGTTGCCCATGCAATAGAGCACGTCGGCCTCGGCGAGCGCAGCGGGATCGGCGAGGAATTGCGCTTCGTCGTCGAAGCGGAGCGCTTCGTGCCCGAGCCGCGTCACCGCGTCTTCGACCGCGCCGAAGACGTAGCCGACCGAGCGCGGCCCGACCAGAACGACGCGCACGCGCCTTGGCTCAGCTCGGGCTCAGCCGCTCGAGCAGTTGGCCCTTCGTCTCGATCGCGAAGAAGAGCGCGATGAGCGAGCCCACGGCGGCGAAAACGCCGAACAGCACGAACACCCCGTTGAGGCCCCAGATCGGCAGGAGCCAGCCGACCAGCAGCGGCCCCACCATCGAGGCCGCGCGCTGCCACGCGCCGGCGACGCCGCCGCCCAGCGCGCGCAGGTGCGTTGGATAATTCTCCGCCGTGTATGTCGCAAGGCTAAGCGCCAGGAGGCTCACGAACATGAAGCTCGCGCACACCAGCGCCAGCACCTCGCCCGCGCTCGGCATGCCGATCAAGCCGAAATAGAGGAGCGGCAGCGCGCCCACTCCGAGCCCCATGACGAACATCGGCTTCCTTCCGATGCGGTCGATCAAGACGATCGCCGACAGCGCGCCGACGAGGCCGATGGCGCTCAGCACGAAGCCGTAGAAATTCGCCGTCTGCACGTCGAGCTTGTAGACGAAGCGGAACAGCGACGGCGCCCACGCGGTGAGGCCATAGGTGATCATGTAGGCGCAGATCCAGATGCCCCACACCGTGAGCGTGCGCCTGAGATAGATGCCCTTGAAGAGATCGGCGATGCGCGGCTTGGCCTCGTTCGCGGCCGGCAGGTCCTGCGGCAGCGGCGGCAGCGCCTTGTGCTCGCTCACGGCGATGCGCTCGAGCCGGGTCAAGGCCGCGTCGGCCTCGGCGATGCGGCCCTGGCTCGCGAGCCAGCGCGGCGATTCCGGCAGCATCGTGCGGAGCGGAATCGCCAGAAGCGCCGGCACCGCGCCGATGATGAACATCCATTGCCAGCCGAGATGCGGCACGACCCAGAGCCCGACGAACGCCACGACGGTCAGAGCGATCGCGAACAGGCACTGGATCGAGAGCGAGAACGTGCCGCGCCGCTCGGCCTTGGCGAACTCGTTGACATAGGCCGCCATGAGCGGCACCTCGCCGCCCAGTCCGATGCCCTGGATCAAGCGCAGCCACCACATCGAATCGTAGCTCCACGCAAAGGCGCAGGCGAAGGCGCCGAGCGTGAAGATGAGCAGCGTGAACATCATGGTCCTAAGCCGCCCGACCCGTTCCGCGACCCACCCGGCGCAGATCGAGCCCACCATCTGGCCTGCGAACCCGACCGAGATGAGCCCGCCGATCTGCCCCGGATTGAGCTTCCACATGCCGATCAGCACCGGCAGCACATAGGCGATGGTGAGCGAATCGAACGCGTCGAAGAACCACGCGGTCGAGATGATGAGCCGCATGTTGCGGTGCCACGAGGAATACGGCAGCCGCTCGATCCGCGCCACGACCTGGCGCATGTCGCCGCGCCCCTCCACTGCACTCGCCATCGTTTCCCCCGTTCCGTTCCGGTTTATTGAAACCCGTTCCCTCTATTGGCGGCTTCCGGGTGCGCGGCGTCAAGGGCGATGGCGCGGTGCGGCAGGCCCCTCTATCATGCGCGAAAAGGCGGGAGGCTTCATGTCGCACAATCCGGCGCGCGACAGGCTGGCGCGGGGCGAGTTGTCCTTGGGCGTCGGCATCCGGCTCGTGCGCACCGGCGAGATCGCCAAGATCATGCAGAGCGCCGGCTTCGACTGGATTTGGACCGACCTGGAGCACGGGCCGCACTCGCTCGATCAGGCATCGCAAATATCCCTGGCCGCGCTCGATGCCGGGATCACGCCCTTGGTGCGCGTGCCCGAGGGCCAGTACGACATGGCGGCGCGCGCCCTGGACGGCGGCGCCTGGGGCATCGTCATGCCGCATGTCGATAGCGCCGAGGAAGCGCGCGAGGTGGTGGACCGCGTCAAGTATCCGCCCTTGGGCCACCGCTCGAGCGGCGGGCTGCTGCCGCATTTCGGCTACAAGGCGATGAACGGCGGCGAGCAGGCGCGGCTCGTCAACGAAAACATCCTCACCACCGTCATGCTCGAAACGCCCAAGGCGATCGCCAATGCCGATGCCATCGCCGCGGTGCCCGGCGTCGATGTGCTGCTGATCGGCACCGGCGACCTGACGCTCGAGCTCGGCATTTCCGGCGACTACGGCAATGCGCAGGTGGTCGCCGCCTATGAGACCGTGATCGCCGCCTGCCGCCGCCACGGGAAATGGCCGGGCATGGGCGGCGTCGGCAGCGACGAGCACATGCGCCGCTTCATCGCCATGGGGATGCGCATGATCCTCGCCGGCGGCGATCTCAATTTCCTGCTGGGCGGCGCCACGCGCCGCGCGGCCATGTTGCGCGAGGCGAAATAGGCGCGAGGAGGAGGAAGAAATGACGACGAAGACCGCGACCTTCACCACCGAGGACATCGAATATGCGCGGCCTGGCGGCAAGAAGCTGCTGCTGCGCTTCTTCCGGCCCGAGGGGCGGGGTCCGTTCCCTGCCGTGGTCGAACTGCACGGCGGCGCCTGGCATCACGGCGACCGCACGGTCGAGCACAACCGCCACGAGGCCCTGGCCGAGCGCGGCGTAGCGGTCGCATCGCTCGATTTCCGGCACGGCGTCGAAGGCGCATATCCGCTGGGCGTGGCCGACATCAATTACGCGATCCGCTGGCTCAAATCGCGCGCCAAGGATCTTGCCATCCGGCCCGAGCTGGCCATTTCGGGCCAGTCGAGCGGCGGCCATCTCGCCATGCTCGTCGCCATGAAGCCCAAGGACCCGCGCTATGCGGCCGAGGCGCTTGCGGGTTCGCCTTCGGCCGATGCGTCGGTGCGCTGCGTCGTCATGTCGTGGCCGGTGATCAACCCCTTGAGCCGCTATCGCCATGCCAAGCGCGGCCAGGCGGCGGGCGGGACCTGGGCCACCGACCTCATCGCCGGGCACGACGAGTTCTGGCGCACCGAGGCCAACATGGCGGACGGCAGCCCCACGCTCATCCTCGAGCGCGGCGAAAAAGTCGCGACGCCGCCGGCGCTGTGGATCCAGGCGCCCAACGACAGCGTGCACGACTACCGCGATCCCGAGAGCCCGTTCGACGGCAACGAGCCGCAGCGCTTCGTCCATGCCTATCGCAAGGCGGGGGGCGAGATCGACCTGGTCTATTTCGAGGCGCCGCTGCGCTTCACCTCGATCGCCCCCGCCTCGCCGCCTTCGCTCCAGGCGTTCGACCGCATCGCCGCCTTCCTGAAGAAGCATCTGGCTTGAGCGGCGGGCGCGACATCGCGGTCGAGGTGATCTGCACCGGCGACGAGGTTCTGACCGGCAAGATCGTCAACACCAACTACAACGCGATCGCGCAGCGGCTCGAGGAAGTGGGCATATCCATCGGCTGGGCCCAGATCGTCGGCGACGACCGCGCGACCCTGCTCGAAGCGTTCCGCCTTGCCGGGTCGCGCGCCGACGCCGTCATCGTCAATGGCGGCCTCGGGCCCACGGTCGATGATTTGTCGCAGGAGACCGCCGCCAAGGCGGCCGGCGTCGATCTCGTCTTGAACGAGGACTGGCTCGCCCGCATGGAAGAGCGCTTTCGCCAGCGCAGCCGCATCATGCCGGCCAACAACCGCAAGCAGGCGATGCTGCCCCAGGGCGCCGAGATGCTCGACAACCCGATCGGCACCGCCTGCGGCTTCGCGCTCGACATAGGCAAGGCGCGCTTCTTCTTCACGCCGGGCGTGCCGCGCGAGCTTTTTCGCATGCTCGACGAGCAACTGGTGCCCCGTCTGCTTGCGCGCGCCGGCCGCACCGCCGCGATTTTCCTGAAGCGCTTCCATTCCTACGGGCTCGGCGAATCGCATGTCGATGCGATCTTGAAGGGGGTGGAGGAACTGGCGCCGCCGGGCGCCGTGAAACTCGGCTTCCGCGCGCATTACCCGCAGCTCGAAACCAAGCTCGCCGTGCGCGGCCGCGACATGGACGAGGTGCACGAGCTTCTCGCGCCGGTCACGGCGGAAGTGCGCCGCCGGCTCGGCAATTTCATCCTCGCCGAGGACGATGAGACGCTCGAAGGCAATATCCTGGCCGCGCTCGGGCGCGGCGGCTTCACCCTCGCCGTCGCCGAGACCTTCACCGGCGGCCAGATCTCGGCCCGGATCGCGCCGTTGCCGGGTGCCGAGCATGTCTTCCGCCGCGGCATCGTCCAGCGCCAGTTCGAGGGCGGTGCCGCCGCGCTCGCCGAGCGGCTGCGCCGCGAGGCCGGCGCCAGCCACGCGCTCGTGGCACTCGTCACGCCCGACGAAGGCGCCGACCGGTTCGAGTTCGGCGGCGTCATCGACCTTGCGATCGCGTCCGATGCCGGCACCGCGATCCGCGCCTCGCGCATCGTCGGCGGGCGCGACTGGGTCCGGCTCGGCGCCGTCGAGATGGGCCTCGACTGCCTGCGCCGCTACCTTCTCGGCCTCCCGGTCGCCGAGCGCATCGATTTCGAGAAGGTCTGAGGCCGGCCTAGGTCCTGTTTACAAAGTAGCGAGACGTAGGCATCTGCGGATGGTAGCGAGATGAAGGGTATCGAGGAAGGAGCGCGCGAGCTTGTCATATCGGGTGGCGATGGCGCGGTTCACCTTGAGATGGCCGATCATTCGCTCGATGCGGTTGCGCTCGCGGTAGATGCGTTGGTTCCAGCGGATTGCGTAGATGCGATGGGACCGCGGCGGGATAACGGCGCGGATGCCGCGTCGGTGGAGCGCAGCGCGGATGGGATCGGTGTCGTAACCCTTGTCGGCGAGCAGATGAGCCGGGCGCGCCGGAGCGCGCGCGGTCACGGTTTCGAAGGCCGTGCAGTCCGCCGCTTCGCCGCCGGTGAGATGAAAGACGAGCGGGATGCCGTGGGCATCACTGAGACAATGAACTTTACAGGTGAACCCGCCCCGCGAGCGGCCAAAAGCCTGTTCGCGAGTTCCCCTTTTGCGCCGGCTGCCGAGACGTGGCCTCGGACCGTCGTCGAGTCGATGCTGTGGCGGGAGTTGTCCGCCATCGCCCGGGCCAGCCTGGAGGCGACCGCCTCCCAGACGCCGGCCTGGCTCCAGCGTCGAAAGCGTTGGTACACGGTGATCCATTTGCCGTACTTCTCGGGAACATCGCGCCACGGCGCGCCCGTGCGCAGGCGCCACAATATGCCGTTCACAATGGTCCGGTTGTCATGCGCAGGCCGGCTATTCCGGCCGCGCTCGGCCGGCAACAGGTCTTTCAGCAGCCACCACTCCGCTTCGCTCAAATCGCCTCGACTCAACGACCCCTCCTCTCCAAGAGGAATCCTTGAATCAGAAGGCGATTCCCGCGTCAATAAGTTTGTAAACAGGACCTAGATGCGGTCCTTGATGTCGTCCCACAGATAGGCTGACGGCTCGCCGTTCACCGGCAGCGTATTGTCGGACTGGTAGCGCCGGATCGCGGCCCGCGTCTTCGCGTCGAGCCGGCCGTCGGCCGGACCCGGATCGTAGCCAAGCGTGATGAGCCCGGCTTGGATGTTGCGGGTGAGAGCGTGCTCTTTGCCCGCGGCGCCGCTGGACGCGGAACTCGTCGCCGGACTCCTGCGCCGGCTTGGCGGCGAGGCCGGCGGCGGACAGAAGCGCGCTCGGGATGGCAGTGACCGCGCTGCCGCACGCCGCGAGAAAGAGCGCCGAGGCGAGCGCCAGGCTTGAGCGAATTTGCACCATGCGAAGGGACCTCCGGTCCTGTGGGCGGGGCAAGCGTCGCACGGCGAAACTTGAAGCTTTCGTAACGGGCCTCGCGCGTTTGCGCCGAGATCGCGCGGCAATCCGCTCAAATCCCGGCGAACCGCGCTGCGGTCCGATCCGGCAAAATCGAAGCGGTTTTTCGGCGCTGTCATTGCGAGCGAAGCGAAGCAATCCCCTGCCGGGTCGGGGGATCGCTTCGTCGCTCTGCTCCTCGCAATGACAGTCGCGATTTGGCCTTACCGGATCAGCCGTCCGAGCCAGCCGCCCTTGAGCCGCTCCATCTCGGCGGCAAGCTGGCGGCGCTCGGAGTGCCAGTGCGTCTCGTCGAGCGCGCGCTCCTGGCGCAGCCGCAGCTGCTCGGCCTGGGCTTGGCCGGCCGCGCGCTCGAGCGCATGGGCCTTGCGCCGCTCGGCCTCGGCGGCGCGCTCGGCCGCGTCGAGCCGCGCCGCGGCATTCTCGGCCTCGGCCCGCGCCGCGTCGCGCTCGCGCAACAGCTCGGCCTCGCGCCGGCGGAACGTGTCGCGCTCGGCGATCGCCGCCTCGAGCGCCGTGACGCGCTCGTCCCAGCGGCTCTCCTGCGCGATCCAGCGTTCGAGCTCGCGCTCGCGCTCCTCGATCATCTCGCGCAGGAGGAGGGCGAGCCGGTCGGCCGAATGGTCGCGCAGCTGCTGGCGCAATGTCTCAAGCTGCCCGGAAAGATGCGCGATGTGGAGCTGGACGTTCCTGGAGCGACGATTTCGCGCGCCGCGCCATCGGCGCGACTTCGACCTGGCCCTCGCCGCGGAAGAGGGCGAGCTGGCGCGAGAGCGCCTCGGGCTCGGCAGTACACTCGTTCTCTTGCGCGGCCTCGTCGGCGGGAATGATTTCGAACGGCATCGTTGTTCTTGATCTTCGACGATTCGGGAACTGCGGAAAATTGCCAGAGAGCGATTCGCACGTGCAAGCACAACAGGAAAATCGTCGCGCATTGCGCTCTCTGTCATGGAAAATCGCAGGCCCGCACCGCAATATCGGGTTTGGGCGCTGCGATCCGCGCGGCTCGCGCGGCGACTCGAAGGGGGTGAGGCGATGATATTCTCGGTGTTCAACGGCATGCCGTACGGCCGCATCCGCGAGCCGACATCGAAATGGCCGGTGCCGAACCGCTATTTCGAGCCGCAGCAGGCCTTGGACGCGGTCGCGCGCACGCTCGACGAGGTGGCGATGGAGGACGAGCTGGGCTTCGACTGGATCGCCTGCGCCGAGCATCACTATTCGCCGTTCAACCTCGCGCCCAACGTCACCGTCTTGGCGAGCGCGCTGACGCAGCGCGTGAAGCGCGCCAAGATCGCCATTCTGGGGGCGCTCATCCCGCTCACCGGCAATCCCGTCCGCATCGCCGAGGAATACGCGATGATCGACACTCTGTCGGGCGGGCGGCTCATTGCGGGCCTGCTGCGCGGCGCGCCCTACGAGTATCTCGTCTACAACGTGCCGCCGTCGGAATCGCGCTCGCGCTTCGAGGAGGCGTGGGACCTCATCCTGCGCGCCTGGACCGACACCATGCCGTTCGGCTGGGAAGGGCGGCACTACCATTACCGCCACGTCTCGATCTGGCCGCGCCCGATCCAGCTTCCGACCCCGCCGATCTATGTCTCGGGCTCGAGCCGGGAGTCGGGCGCGTTCGCGGCGAAGAAGCGCGTGGGCTTGGGCCTCGCCTTCACCAACCTGCCGCTCGCCGCCGAGGCCGCGCGGTTCTATCGCGAGCAGGCGGCGGCAGAGGGCTGGGAACCGACGCCCGAGCAGATCATCTATCAGCTTCCCGTCCATGTCGGCGAGAACGACGAGGCGGCGTTCGAGGCGGTGCGGCCCTCCTTCGCGCACGGCATGGTCATGGGCGGGCTCGTCGCCGCGAACCGGCTGGTGTCGAGTTCCGGCTTCTTCGGCGCGGGCGACCAGAAACTGGTGCAGCGCTTCCACAACCTCGCCGCCGACGAGCCGCGCTCGGTCGAGGAGGCGGTCGAGCGCGGCACCATGCTGGTCGGCGGCCCGGACGCGGTCGCGCGCCAGGTGAAGCGGCTCAGGAACGAGATCGGCTGCGGCGTCCTCAATCTCATCTTCGACCGCGGCGGCCCGCCGCGGCAGAAACGCCGCGCGATCGAGCTGTTCGCCAAGGAAGTCATGCCCCAGGTGCGCGCGCTATGAGCCCCGCCATCGCAGCGAAGACCGCCCCATGCGGCGGCATTTCCGTGCGCTATCTCGAATGCGGCGCAAGCGGCAAGACCATCTTGTACCTCCACGGCGCCGGCGGCGCGCCGCCCGAGGGCGCAGCGTTCGTGGCGCATTTGGGCGAGCGGCACCGCCTGCTGCTGCCCTCGCGCCCCGGCTTCGACGGAACGCCTATTGGCAATTGCCGGAGCGTCGCCGACGCGGTCACGGTGCTGGCCGCGTTTCTGCGCGAGGTCGCGGGCGGGAAGGCGCATGTCGTGGCGCAATCGGCCGGCGGCGCCTACGGATGCTGGCTCGCGATCCTGCACCCCGATCTGGTCGAGAGCCTTGTCCTTTCCGCGCCGGCCGCCTTTGCGCCGCACCGCGCGCCGCCGCTGCCGCAGGAAATGGCGCGCATCCTCTATGGCGACCATCCGTCCTGGGCTGGCCCGCCCGGGCCATCCGAGCGCGAGCGCATATCCGCCAACGCGCAAGCCAACATGCGGCGCTTCCCCGACACGTCGGAAGATCTGCTCGGGCGCTTGCCCGAAATCGTGGCGCCGACCTTGCTCGTCTGGGGCACCGGCGACCTTCTCATCCCGGAGGAGGCGATGCTGCCCTATCAGCTTCGCATCCCGACCTGCACCCGGATTCTGCTCCACGGCGCCGCGCACGAGCTGCCGATCGCCGCGTGCGGCCCCTGGGTGAAGCTCGTCGCCGACTTCGTCGACCGCGGCGAGCGCTTCGTCGTGAATATGGGCGAGGGCTAGACCGTCGCCGCTTCGCGCGCCGGGCTCGCGGCGCGGACGCGCGGCATCACTTCTTCGCCGAAACTCCGCAGCGAACGCTCGACCATTTCGTGCGGCATGGAGCCGAGCTGAAAGGTGCAGACCAGGATCGCGAGGTCGAGCGCTTCGCGATGGCGCAGGATCTGCCGCGCCACCGTCTCGGGCGAGCCGGCCAGCACCATGCCGCTGTCCACCAATTCGTCGAAGCTCATGGCATAAAGCCGCGGCGCGCGCTTGTACCAGCTCTCGAAGCTCGCCGGGATCTGTCCCGCCTCGACGAACTGCGTGAAGCGGCCCCACAGGTTCCAGTATTCGAGCAAATGCTTCTTCGCTTCCTGCCGCGCCTGCTGGTCCGTCGGCGCGACATAGACCTCGCGCGTCAGGCAAAGGCGCGGGCGCGGCGCAAACCCCGCGGCGGCGGCAACGTCGCGATAAAACGACACGTCGCGCCGGCAATCGTCGATCAGCGAATTGAGCTGCACGAACGGCAGGTCGCGCGCGGCCGCATAGCTGAGCGATTCCTCGCTGTTCGCCGTGACGTAGAGCGGCGGGTGCGGGCGCTGCACCAGCGCCGGCGAGAGCGCGGCCGTTTTCTCCACGCGGAAGAATTTTCCGCGATGCGCGAACAGCTCGTCCGACCACAGGCGCTGCAGGACCTCGATCGATTCGCGGAACAGGGCGCGCGAATTGGCGGGATCGAGGCAGAAGGACTGGTATTCGACCGCCTTGCCGCCGCGGCCGATGCCGATGTCGAGCCGCCCGCCCGTCATCTGGTCGAGCATCGCCGCTTCCTCGGCGACCAGCAGCGGATTGCGGAACGGCAGCACGTTCACCATGTTGCCGAGCCGCAAACGCCTTGTGCGCGAGGCCGCCGCCGCGATCATCAGATTGGGCGCCGGCATCGGCGCGGTCGGCGACAGATGATGCTCGAAGAACCAGTAATGCGCGAAGCCGCACGCCTCGGCCAGCACCAATTCGTCCAGATGCTGGCGATAAAGCTCGCCTGCGCCAACCCCCTGGCGGTAGCCGGTATTGTCCCAGATCGCGAATTCCATTCGCGGCCTCAGAACTTCACCGGCACGAACTCGGTGGTGAAGATCTGATCGTCCTTCGGCTTCTCCGTGAGCGTGCCCATGGCGATCCACGAATTCTTCAGCACCTCGACCGCCTTCGGATCGAACCGACCGTCGTCGAGGAACATCGAGATCTCGTAGTCGTAGGTTTTCTCCATCGCCGCGTTGCTCATGTTGAGGACTTTGCTGCAGATCTCGACGGTCTTCGCCTTGTTGGTCTTCATGAAGTGGATGGTGGCGAAATAGCCCTGCAGGAACCGCTTCACCACGTCGGGCTTGTCCTGCACCAGGGCCTTCCGCGCGAACACGACGTGGGTGATGAAATTGGGCGCGTATTTCTCCATGCCGACCAGGTTGCGCCCCGCATGTTTCTCCTCGAGCCGGTAGCCCGCCTCGGTCGCGGCGACGATGCCGTCAACCTGGTGCGCCTCGAGCGCGGCGAAGCTCGCCTCGAACGTGCCGAGCGCCGCGGTCTTGACGCCGTTCTGGCCGAAGCCTTCCTGGATCGCCATCTGCTGCGCGAGCCATTCGGTGAGCGAGCCGGCGGTGGTGACGGCCAAGGTCTTGCCCTTCAGGTCCTTGACCGTCTTGATCGGCGAATCCGCGCCGATGAGGATGCTGATGTTGCGCGGCGCCGAGGCGAAGGCGGCGACCGGTATCTCCGGCGCGCCCTTGGCGACGAACGCCATCGACGGGCCGGAGCCGAGCCCGAAATCGGCGCTGTCGGAGGCGAGCGCCTGCTGCAGCTTCGCATCGCCCCCGGCGCTGCTGATCTCGACCTCGATGCCGTATTTCTGGAAAATGCCTTCCTGCATGCCGACATCGAGCACGGTGAAGGTCCAGGCGACCGACGCCGCCTTCACGGCGCGCACCTGATCCGCGGCCGCGGCCGGGCCTGCCGCGGCAAGCGTGCCGCCGAGCAATATCGCAAAAAGGAAAGAGCGGCGTTGCCGGTTCATGTCGTCCTCCCCCACGATGTTGTGCGAACCCTAGTCCCGATCGCCGCGCCCGCGCAACGCCTGCGGGTTGAGGAGTGGTAATCGTTCATTGGAATCGCCTCCCCCCTTGAGGGGGAGGGCAGGGTGGGGGGTGCAACCGCCGCTCACACCTTCTCCAAAACCTTCGCCCAGTCGCCGAGCATCTCGAACTCGTGGCCGACGCGGAGCGTTACGGCGAACTGGCTGAAGCCCGCCGCCTTGATCGCGCGCACGCCTTCGGCCAATTGCGGCGCCGTGCCGGTCCAGGTCATGGTGCGGATGAGCTCGGGCGTGATGAGCGCCTCCTCCTCGGGCCGCAAAAACATGAGATGCCCGCGATGGTTCGAGAGATAGCGCGCATCTTCCGGCTGGTAGGATTGATAGATCTTGCGATAGGCCTCGAAGATCCCCTGGAACTGCGGCGGGATGCGGTTGCCGAGCGTGCCGAGCTCGTCGCCCTCGGCGTGGTCGTGGAACATCATGGTCGCCGAAGGCCCGGCCTGGGCGCGGGCGCGCTTGCTGTCGGCCGCCTCGCCCTCGGCCAGGACGCAGCCATTGCCGAACGTGGTCGAATAAAGGTCCTTGGCCTGCCGCCCCGCCGCAACCCATGCCTCGGTCATCGCCTTCAAGGCATTGGCCGCGCCCTGCGGATTGCCGCCGGCCATCCAGCCGGTGCCGAGCTTCGCCGCCAGCGTGCGGCCCTTGGGGCCGAACGCCGAAAGATGGATCGGGATCGGGTCGTCGAGATTGATGAGGCCCAATTCGGGATTGAGGAAGCGGATCTTGTGCGGGCCCCCTTCCTCGGACCATTCCACCGTCTCCTTGGCGAGCAGCCCGCGCACCACGCGGATATATTCCTCGAGCCGCTTCAGCGTGATCGCCGGCAGCCCGACCGTGCGCCTGGCCGTGAATCCGGTGGACATGCCGCACACGATGCGCCCCGGCGCGAGCGCATTGAGCGAGGCGAGCGCCGAGGCCGCCACGGGCGCGATCCGGTTCGACGGGATGAGCACGCCGGTGCCGAGCTTTATGCGCGACGTTTGCATCGCGGCGGCGGCCATGGCGACGAACACCTCGGCATTGAGAAGCTCGGTGTCGTAGAACCAGGCGTGCGAAAAACCCATCTCCTCCGCGCGCTTCACCACCTTCCAGTGATGCGCGGATGTCGCCAGCTGAATCCCGAATTCCATCCTCGCCGCTCCCTTGGCTCGCGCGTCACTTTATAATGTATCGGGGATAGAGCGAAAGCAGGGGGCAAGCCATGTTCTATCGGTGTGCGGCGCGCGCGTCGTCGGGCGAAGGCCGGGCCGCGGCACCGCGGGCGCGGCGCAGCGGGAAAAACATCACCGTCGATATCCATTGCCACTTCACCTCGGCGCGCGCCGACGCATTGGCTCTGCCGCACCGCAAGCCCGAGTATGAGCCGACGCTGGCTTTCGTCGGCAGCGCCGAGCGCGCCGAGCATCGCCAGACGATCGACGCCCTCGACCAGCGCATCCGCGGCACCGAGGCGCGCCTTGCCGAGATGGACGCGATGGGGATCGACGTGCAGGCCGTCTCGCCGGGGCCGATGCAGTATTTCTACTGGCTGCCGCCCGAATTGGGGCGCGAGGCGTCGCGCATGGTGAACGACGACCTTGCCGCCATTTGCGCGCGCCATCCCGGCCGGCTCGTAGCATTGGGCACGGTGCCGCTGCAGGAGACGGAGATGGCCGTCGCCGAGCTCGAGCGCTGCGTCAGGGAGCACGGCATGCGCGGCGTCGAGATCTCGACCAACGTCAACGGCGCGGAGATTTCCATTCCCCGGCTTGCACCCTTCTTCGCGCGGGCCGAGGAACTGGACGTGCTGCTCTTCATCCATCCCCTGGGCTTCAGCGACGGGCGGCGCATGGCGCAGCACTATTTCATCAACACGATCGGCAACCCGCTCGAATCGACGCTTGCGGTCGGGCACCTCATCCATGACGGCGTGCTCGACCGCCATCCGGGCCTCAAAATCTGCGTGGCGCATGGCGGCGGCTACATCGCGCATTACGTGGGCCGCATGGACCATGCCTGGCGCCACCGCCCCGAGGTGCGCGCGCGCATTCCGAAGCCGCCGTCCGAATATCTGCGGCACATGTATTTCGACACCGTGCTGTACGACGAAGCCGAGATCGAGACGCTGGTGCGGCGCTGGGGCGCCGGGCATGTGCTGCTCGGCACCGACTGGCCCTATGGCATGAGCGAGCGCGATCCGGTCGGATTGCTCGAGCAATGCCGCGCGCTCAAGGCCGCCGAGCGCCGGCAGATCGCCGGCGGGAACGCGGCGCGGCTCCTCGGCCTCGAGGAAACGAAGCGGCACTCCCGAGGGCCGGCCGGCACCAATACGTAGTTTCCCTTATGGAGCGCCGATTCGGTGCCGCCATATAAGTGTCATCGTGACGTCCGCCCGCGCTGGAGCGCCGATGGTATTTGTCGTTGATGACGACGAAGCGGTCCGGGATTTGCTGCAGGTGCTCTTGGAATCGCACGGCATGGCGGTCTCGACCTTCGCCACGGCCGAGGCGTTCGCGGCCAGCGCCCGGCCCAAGGCGGGCGCCTGCCTCGTGCTCGATCAGAATCTCGCCGGCGCGGCCGGGCTCGATTTCGTCGATGCGTCGGGCGCGGCGCTCGATCTTCCCGTCATCCTCATCACCGGCCAGGGCAGCACCGCCGTCCGCGCGCGGGCGCAAAAACTTGGCGTCGCGGCCTATCTCGAAAAGCCGGTCGCCGCCGACGATCTCGTCGCCGCGATCCTGCTTGCCACCGGCGCCGTCTAGGTAGAACCCCCTACGTACTCATACGAATTACGCGCCGGCACCGACGCGGGTATTGCTCTTCCTCAGTCGAGCAAATCGGAGGTGCCCATGCCCGCGATCGCAGCTTTCAAGGCCGTTTCGAGCCGGCCCGCGCCGAGCCCCGTCAAGGTGCAATCGGATGAATTCGCGGCGCTCGAACGGCTCGGCAACGTGCAAACCCTCAAGCGCGACGAGACGCTGTTCCGCGAGGCGGACGCCGCCCAATATTATTTCAAGGTCGTGCAGGGCGCGCTCCGGAGCTGCAAGCTGCTGCGCGACGGCCGCCGCCATATCGGCGACTTCTTCCTGCCCGGCGACTTCATCGGCCTCGATGCCGAGGACCAGTACAGCTTCTCCGCCGAGGCGATCGCCGACACGATCGTGGTGCGCTATGCGCGCCGCAGCGTCGAGGCGCTGGCCGCGCAGGAGCCGAAGATCGGCCGCCGCCTGCTCAGCATCGCCTGCCACAGCCTCAATACGGCGCAGCAGCAGATGCTGCTGCTCTCGCGCAAGACCGCCGAGGAGCGGATCGCGTCGTTCCTCATGGGCATCGCCGAGCGCAAGGGCGGCACGCAGATCGCGCTGCCGATGACGCGCACCGACATCGGCGATCATCTGGGCCTCACCATGGAGACGGTGAGCCGCGCCCTTGCGCACCTGCGCAACGAAGGCGTGATCGAGCTCAAGAGCAGCCACGACGTGCGCATCTGCAACCGCGAAGCCTTGGCCGACCTCGCCGAGGCGTATTAGCTTCGCGGACCATCGTCGTCCCCGCGAAAGCGGGGACCGAGGGCAAGCGACGTGCGGCGGCCCTGGATTCCCGCGTGCGCGGGAATGACGGCAAACAAGCTCATTCCAGCACAATGCAACGTGCTCTATCTTTCCCGGGTTGCCGCTCGCGAGGAACCCGATGACCATCTTCAGCACCGACCGCATTCTCGTCACCCACGCCGGCTCCTTGCCGCGCCCGTCCGACGTGCGCGACATGGTTCTGGCGAAGTCGCGCGGCCAGCCGGTCGACCAGGCGGCGCTCGGCAAGCGCCTCGACGCGGCGGTGGCGGAAGTCGTGCGGAAGCAGGTGCAGTGCGGCATCGACAGCGTCAATGACGGCGAGCTGTCGAAATCGAATTTCACCGATTATGTCCGCGCGCGCATCTCGGGCTACGAGACGCGGCCCGCCACGGCGGCGCGCCGGCTCGAGATCACGGCGCGCGACGCGACCAAATTCGCAGCCTATTTCGAGGCCAATCCGCGCGCGCGCTTTCCCGGCGCGCCGACCGTCCCGGTGTGCGTGGCGCCGCTCAAATATGTGGGCCAGGCGGACTTGAAGCAGGACATCGACCGCTTCAAGGCGGCGCTCAAAGGCGTCACCGTGGCCGAAGCCTTCCTCCCCGCCAACACGCCCGGCACGATCGAGCACTGGATGGCGAACGAGCATTACAAGAGCGACGAGGAATTCGTCTTCGCCATCGCCGACGCGATGCACGAGGAATACCAGGCGATCGTCGATGCCGGGCTGCTCTTGCAGATCGACGATCCCGACCTGCCGGACGGCTGGAACTGCCTGCCCAAGATGACCGTGCCCGAGTACCGCAAATACGCGACCGTGCGCGCCGACGCGTTGAACCACGCGCTCCGCGGCATCGCGCGCGAGAAGGTGCGGCTCCATGTGTGCTGGGGCAGCTTCCACGGGCCGCACCACGACGACATCCCCTTGAAGGACATCATCGACATCATCTTCCGCGTCGATGCCGGCAGCTATTCGATCGAGGCGTCAAATCCGTGCCACGAGCATGAATGGCGCGTGTTCGAAACGGCCAAGCTGCCCAAGGACTCGACGCTCGTCCCCGGCGTCATCGGCCATTGCACCGACTTCATCGAGCATCCCGATCTCGTGGCCGAGCGCCTCGTGCGCTATGCGAAGCTCGTCGGCCGCGAGAACGTGCTGGCCGGCACCGATTGCGGCATCGGCTCGCGCGTCGGCCACGAATCGATCTGCTGGGCCAAGTTCGAAGCCATGTCCGAAGGCGCAAGGCGCGCGACGAAGACTCTGTGGGGAAAATGAGGCGATCGTGCGTGAAGGACGCACTTACGCGCCTCTTACCTTGTCGATGAGCGCCACGGCATCCTCGGGCGCGCGGTCGGAGCGCCAGGCGACGTGGCCGTCCGGCCGCACCAAAACAAGCGGGCGCTCGTAGAGATCGGCGATCGCCGGTTCGGATAGCGCCACCGTCTCGAACGGCACGCCGCGCGCCTTCGCCGCATCCGCGATGCCGCCCGCGTCGGGCGGATTTGGCCCAAGCCTGAGCAGCACGAATCCCTTGCCGAAAAGGTCGAGCGTCGAGCGGCCCTCGGAAATCCAGGCGTGCGGCGCGCGCGTGCCGGGGCGCGCCACCGGCACGAACGCGAGTGTCTCCACGGGCGGGCGCTTGGTGCCGTCGGGCACGCAGATGGGCGACGGCTCGTAGCAATATCCGGTGCGCAGATTCTCGGTATAGATCGCCGAGCGCACTTCGCCGGTGCGCCGGAACGCCTCGGCAAAGCGCCGGCGCAGATCCTCGCCTTCGGCCGTGTCGGCGTCGATCTCGGGCCCGGTCGGAAGATCGACGAGGATGCGGAACTCGGCGGTGGACGCGCGCACGTTGTCGAGCGCCACCGGCTTGCGCTCGATCTCGTACGATTGGAGGAGGCCTTCGCCGCCCCAGCCTTTAAGCACGGCGGCGAGCTTCCAGCCGAGATCGACCGCGTCGGCAAGCCCGGTGTGCAGCCCCAATCCGCCGGTCGGCGAGTTCTGGTGCGCGGCATCGCCGGCGATGAAGATGCGGCCCCGGCGATAGGTTTCGGCCACGCGCTCCCTCCGCTCCCAGTTCATCACCGAGAGAATCTCGTAGTCGAGCGGCGCGCCGGCGAGCCGCCGCATATAGGCGTCGCCGTTGAAATCGGCATCGGCGTGCAGCACCGAGAGGCGCCAGCGCTCCTTGCCGTCGATGCCGATGATCTCGCCCCAGGTGCCGCGCGCATCGGTGAAGCGATAAAAGCGCGCCCAGCCCATGCTGTGGATCTTCGGCAGATCGGGCGCGCGGAAATAGACGTTGACGCTGTGCGCGACGATCCCTTCGCCCTCGTAGTTCTGGACGATCGTCCGCGCCACGGTTCCGTCGGCGCCGTCGCAGCCGACGAGATAGCGGGCGGCCAGACTCTCGGTCTTGCCCGACACCCCATCGCGCACCACGGCGCGCACGCCGTCATCGTCCTGGGAAACGAATTCCAGCGCCGTCATGTGCCGGATCGTGACGCACGCCTGCTCGCGCGCGCGTGCGAGCAGGATCGGGTCGTAGAAAATCTGGGCGCAGCCGCAGCCCGGCTCGGGCGTGTAGGCGAGCTTCTGGTCGGCATAGGACGGTTGCCGCGAGCGCGCGAGCTCGCGCCCGGCAAGGCTCGTGCAATAGACGAAGTCGTTGGGATGCGTCTGCGGCCAGCCGGCGCGCTTTGCCTTCTCGGCGATGCCCCAGCGCCGATTGAGCTCCATGCTGCGGATCGAAAGCCCGCTCATCTTCGGCACGCCGATGCTGCCGTCGCGCCGCTCGACCAGCGTGCAAGGGACGCCCGACATGCCAAGCTCGACCGCCAGCGCCAGCCCCACCGGCCCGCCGCCCGCGATCAGCACGGGAATGATGTCAGAGGTCATGGCTTGTACGGGGGCGATGCAGCGCGTCCTTCGCCAAGCTCAGGACGCGAAGGCGAAGGACGCACGGCGTTGACGCCGCTACCTTCCCGCGCGCACGAGCTTGCCGGGCAGCGCGCCGGTGTGCTCGCCCTTCTCGAAGATGGGAGCGCCTGCGCAAAGCGTCGCCTCGTAGCCTTCGACCCGCTGCACCAGGCGCTGGCCGCCGGCCGGAAGGTCGTTGACGATCTCGGGCGCGTGGATGCGCAAGGCGCCGTAATCGATCAGGTTCACGTCGGCGCGCAGGCCGGGCTTGAGCCGGCCGCGGTCGGAGAAGCCGAAGAAGCCGGCGGTGTCGCCGGTCTGGCGCCGCACCATCAGCTCGAGCGGCAGGCGCGCCCCGCGCGTCCGGTCGCGCGCCCAATGCATCAGCATATAGCTCGGCACGCCGGCATCGACGATCGAGGCGCAATGCGCGCCGCCATCGCTCAGGCCGAGCAGCGTCGCCTCGTCGAGCAGCATCTCGCGAATGGGCTCGTGGTCGCCGGTCGCATATCCGGTGACGGGGAAGAACAAAAAACGGTTCTCCGCCTCGGTCAGGTAATCGTACGCGACCTCGTCGGGCGTGCGGTTGCCGGATGCTGCGATGCTGGCGATGCTCGCCTCGGGCGGCGGCTCGTAGTCGGGCGGATCGCCCATCACGAAGATGCGGTCCCAGCGCGTGGCGATGAGCTGGCGGAACTGCGCCAGCTTCTTCAGCTGCTCTTGCGAGGGCTGATCGGCGAGGATGGTGCGGCGCAGCTCGGGATCGCGCAGCCGCGCGAGCTGCTCGGCGCGCGACAGGCTTTTCAGATGCGCATAGCTCGGCCGGATCGAGAACGGGTTGAGCGCCAAGCCGATGCCGAGGATGACGCCGATGGGCCGCCCGGAAATCTGCGCCGTGAGGTTGGCGCCGTTGCGCCGCGCGCGATGCACTTCCCCGATCAGCCTGCGCCAGCGCACCGGATCGCTGTAGCGGTCGGTCAGCAGGAACCACACCGGCCGTCCCGTCTCCTTGGAAAGCTGCGTCATCCACGCGACCTCGGCCACCTCGTCGTCGAAGTCGCTGTTCATGCCGAAGGCGCCGGCGCCGGCATCGCCCAAGGCCCGGCCGATGCCCAACAGCTCCTGCGCCTCGGCATAGCGCGCCGGCACCATGCCGCCCTTCGTGGTCTTGTGCGAATCGGTGCGCGAGGTGGTGAAGCCGAAGGCGCCCGCCTTCACCGCCTCGTATGTCAAGGCGCGCATCGAAGCGATGTCGTCCGCGGTCGCGGGCTCGAGATTGACGGCGCGGTCGCCCATGACGAAGACGCGGAGCGGATGGTGCGCGATCTGCGCCGCCACGTCGATCGCGCGCGGAAAGCGCTCGAGCGCGTCGAGGAATTCGGGGAAGCTGCGCCAGTCCCAGGCCAGCCCCTCGGCCAGCGCCGTGCCCGGAATCTCCTCGACCCCTTCCATCAAATCCATGAGCGCGCCCCGATGCTCGGGCTTGACCGGCGCGAAGCCCACGCCGCAATTGCCGAACATCAAGGTCGTGACGCCGTGCCACGACGACGGCGCGAGCAGCGGGTCCCAGGTCGCCTGGCCGTCATAGTGCGTGTGCACATCGACCCAGCCCGGCGTGACCAGAAGCCCGTTCGCGTCGATCTCGCGCTTGCCCGGTCCCGCCTTGCCGCCGACCGCGACGATGCGCTCGCCCTCGATCGCGAGATCGCCGGCAAAGCCCGGCGCTCCGGTCCCGTCGATGATGGTGCCGCCGCGGATGACGATGTCGTGCATCGTGGCTCCTCCCGTTTCGCCCGGAAATGATGCGCCGGACGAAGCGCAAGCGCAACCGGGAGGCGTTGGGGGTGTACGTATTATGCTTGCATATGTACGTGTATTGTGGTAAAATACGCGTACATGCAATCGACGGAGCAGCCCATGACAACCGAAGCCCAGATCGAAGCCAACCGCCGCAATTCCCAGCGCAGCACCGGCCCCCGGACCGCGGAGGGAAAATCGGTCTCGCGCCGCAACGCGCTGCGCCACGGCCTCGCCGCGCGCACGCTGGTCGTGGCGCCGTGGGAGGACGAGGCGGAATTCGCGATGTTCGCCGCCGACATGCGCGCCGACCTGGCGCCCGATGGCGCCTGCGAGGAGGCGCTGGCGCAGCGCATCGTGCTGTGCGCCTGGCGCTTGGAGCGGCTCTGCCGCATCGAGGCCGACATGCTGATGGGCGAGGCGTCGCTGCTCGCAACTGACGCGCGCGCGGCGGGGACGGAGATCGAGCCGCCGGTCGGCGCGTGGCCCGCGGAGATGACGGCGCTCGCGCGCTACGAAGCGACGTTGGACCGCGCCATGGAGCGCGCCATGAAGCTGCTGCGCGAGCGGCAGAAGGCGCGGCTTGCGGGCGAGCTGCCCGATGCGGCCGACGATTCCGCCGAACGAAGCCAATCCGCCGCTTCGCCCGCGCCCGAATCTGCCGAACGAAGCCAATTTGCCGAGCCCGAAGACGAGGAAGAACTGCCCTCGCCGCAGGACATCATCGCCCGGCGCGAGGCCGAACGGCTCGAACGCGCGCGCCTCATCAACGAAAGCTGCCGGCCGAAGGCGAGAGCGGCCTCCTGATCGTCGTCCCCGCGCAAGCGGGGACCCAGGCGAAGCGACGTGCAGTAACCCTGGACCCCCGCGTGCGCGGGGTGACGAGGAGACGCGTCCTCAGCGCGCGTCCTCGCGCAAAAAACGGGCGCCTTGCTCGGCGATCATCATGGTCGGCGCATTGGTGTTGCCGCTCGTCACGGCCGGCATGATCGAGGCGTCGATGACGCGCAAGCCTTCGATGCCGTGGACGCAGAGGCGCGCATCGACCACCGCCAGGGGATCGCCCGCCGGCCCCATCTTGCACGTGCCGGCCGGATGGAACGAGGTGGCGAGGTTGCGGCGCAGATACTCCTCGAGCGCGGCCGCGCTCACGGCCTCGCTGCCGGGCCGAAGCTCCGCGCCGCGAAACCGCGCGAAGGCGGGCGCCCCGAGAATCTGGCGCGCGATGCGCAGGCCTGCGACGAGGCGCGCCACATCCTCGCCGTTGTCGAGAAAGCGCGGATGCAGCACCGGACGCGCCGCCGGATCGGACGAGGCCAGCTCGATATGGCCGCGGCTTTTCGGCTGAAGCAGCACGGCGGCGAGGCCGAACCCGTGCGTGCGCGACAGAAAGCGGGAGAAATCCTTGATCGCCGGCATGAACACGAACTGGATGTCGGGCGCCTCGAGCGCCGGATCGGTGCGCACGAACCCGCCCGCCTCGACGATGTTCGAGGTCAGCGGCCCGTGCCGCGCCAGCGCGTAGCGCACGACCGCGCCCGCAAGCCACGGCAGCGCGCGCGGCGAGAGGGCGAAGCTCCGCGCCGAGCGGTCCTCGACCTGGACCCAGCCGGTCGGATGGTCCTGCAGATTGCGCCCGACGCCCGCCAGCTCGTGCGCCACTTCGATGCCGTGCGGGCGCAGCGCGCCGGCCGGCCCGATGCCCGACAGCATCAGGATCTGCGGCGAGTTGAAGGCGCCCGCCGCCAGCACGGTCGCGCGCCGCGCCCGAAGCTCCCGCGCGCCGCCATTGACGCGCACCGAAACGCCGGTCGCGCGCTTCCCTTCGAGCCGCACGCCAAGCGCCAGCGCGCCGTGCACGATCTCGAGATTCTTGCGCTGCCGCACCGGATCGAGAAATGCCCGCGCGGCGCTCCACCGTCGCCCGTTCTTCTGCGTCACCTCGTGCGCCCCGAACCCGTCCTGGCGCGCGCCGTTGAAATCGGGATTCGCCGGATACTGCGTTTCGCCCGCGGCGCCGAGGAACGCCTTCGTCAGCGGGCTCAGCCAGCGCAGCGCGGCGACATTGAGCTCGCCGCCCGCGCCGTGGAATTCGTCGGCGCCCTTCTCGCGATGTTCCTGGCGCCGGAACACCGGCAGCACGTCGTCATAGGACCAGCCCGGATTCCCCAGCGCCGCCCAGCCGTCATAGTCGCGCCGCTGCCCGCGCATATAGACCATGCCGTTGACCGCGCTCGACCCGCCGGCGAGGCGCCCGCGATGGGCGGGAATGGCGGCGTGATGCAGCCCTTCCGCGCCCTCGTAGAGATAGCTCCAGTTGAAGTTCCGGTCGGACAGCAGAAGCGTGTTGCCGGCCGGCAGATCGACTTTGAAGCGCGTCCACCGCGCGAGGTCGGAGGCACCGGCCTCGACCAGGCACACGGTCGAACGAGAATCTTCCGAAAGCCGGTTCGCGAGAACGCAGCCGGCCGATCCCGCGCCGACGACGACATAGTCGAAGCTCGCGCCCTCTACCATGGCACGCGTTGCGCCGCCTCCTTGGCAAGCGACGGATCGACGTATTTCGCAACGTCGATCGGGGCTTTCAGAAACCCGAGCTGGTGCTGCGCATCGACGTTCTTCTGGAGCGCCGCAACATCGACCGCCGCATGCGGATCGCGGTAATAGTCGCGCTCGGAAAAAACCCAGCTCGAAAACCGCTCGGGCGGCGCCTTCATGAAGTCGGCGATGGTCTTCACCACCGCGTCGTGGTTCGCGGGGTCGTAGTACCAATGCAGCGCCCGCATATAATCCTCGAGGAAATCGACGGCCGCGGCGCGGTTCTTGGCAAGGAAGTCCGCGCTCGCCGTCAGGAACGAGATTTCCGTGGGTCCCATCGCGTCGCGCGAGGTGAAGAGGGTCCTGCCCTCCTGCTGCAGCTTCGGATCGAGAAAGAACGGCAGGACCGAGACGATGAGGTCGGCCTTCTTGTCCTCGAGCATCGCATTCATATTGGGGAACGCGACCTCGACCGTGGTCACGTCCTTCGCGGGATCGAGCCCGTGCTGCTTCAGCATGAAGCGCACCGCCATGTCGCCGATGCTGCCGGCGGCGTTGGTCGCGAACACCTTGCCCTTCAGATCCTCGACCTTGGCAATGAGGCTGTCCTTCCGCACCAGGTACTGCGTGGTGAAATGCGGGCCTTCGCCGTCGCGGTCCTCGTCGGCGAAGATGCGCAGGTTGGTCATGTTCGCGTTCTCGACCGCGAGCGCGAACGAGGAATAGCCGAACGGCGCCACGTCGATCTCGCCCGCGGCGAGCGCGTTGATGAGAAGCGGGCTGCCCTGAAACCGCGTCGTCTCGAGCACGTAGGATTTGCCTTGGTGCTTGGCGATGCCGGGGTCGGGAAACAGGATCGGCGTGATCTCCGCCGGCACGAGCAGCCACCCCACCCTGATCTTCACCGGCTCCGCCGCGCGCGCCGCTGCCATCGCGACGGCCGCGAATAGAGCGGCGACAAGGACGGTCGTGATCTTCCTATCCATCTTTCTTCCCCTTTATGAGCTCGCCCCATTTCGCCTCGATCGCGCGCGCCTCGTCCGCGTCGAGCGCCGAGACTTGCGGGAACCGGTCGCGCCAGGCGAACGGCTTGCACGCGTCGATAATCATCTTCGAGTGCGAGGTCTCGCCCCTGGCGCGGCGTTCGGGCGAAATGCGCGGGTCGAGCGCCGAGCTCCACGCATCGCGCACGATGTCAACGGATTCGGCCGGCTCCGAGCGCGTCGCGATCGCCCACATCACGTCGGCAAGGTCGCTCGGATCGACATCCTCGTCCACCGTGACGACGAGCCGCGCCATGTAGCTTTGCGCCGCCGCGATGAGGGCCGCGCGCTTGGCGTGCCCGGCATAGCGCGGCCTGAGCGCCACCACGGTCATGAGCTGCGCCACGTGCTGCCACGCGCCCACGATGTCGGTCACGCCGTCATTCTCGAGATTGGTCCAGATTCCCGCCGCGCGCAGCGGCAGGCCGAAATGGAAGCGCGGCGGCTTCATCGGCGGCGAGCCCAACAGGATCGGATCGTTGCGCCAATGCACGGCCTCGACCCGCATGACCGGCGCCGGCCGCTTTTCCGCCGCGTAATAGCCGGTGAATTCGCCGAACGGCCCCTCGGGCAAGGTCTCCTCGCTCATCGGCAAAAGCGCGCCCTCGAACACGAACTCGGCGCGCGCCGGGACGTGCAATCCGGTGACGGGCGCCGGCACGATTTCGAGCGGCCGTCCCTTGATCGCGCCCGCGAAATCGTATTCTGAGGCGCCTTCCGGCAGGTACTCGAACCCCGCGACGAAGAGCGCCGGGTCCGGCCCGTTCACCACCGCGACCGGGCACGGCTTGCCCGCGGCCCAGTATTTCCGCGCGATCAATGCGCCGTGCCGCCCGCCATGGTCGAACTGCACCGTCACCGTGGCGGGGCCATGGAGCTGGATGCGATAGATCGAGGCGTTGATCCATCCCGTCTCCGGGTCGCGCATCACGACGATGCTGCCCGAGCCGATGAACCTGCCGCCATCGCCGCGATGCCACAGCGGCGCCGGGAAGATTCCGAGATCGACTTCGCCGCGCCCGCACGAATTTTCCAGGAAGAGCGCTTGCGTTCCCGCGACCGGCGCGATCGGCTTTAGCGTCGCGCGCAGCCGCTTCCATTCCTTGAGCGCGTCGAGCGGCTTGAGATGCGGGTCGATACCGAGCGCCAGCGCCGCGCGCTGGGCGCTCACCGTGGCGTTGGTGAAGACGCGGAAGCCCGGCGCATGGCCCGTGATCCTGTCGAACAGAAGCGCCAGACAATCGGGCGATCCCGCCGCCACCTCGGTGATGCCGCCAAGCTCGAACTCGGCATCGGCGCCGTCGATGCGGCGGAGTGCGCCCAGCGCCTCCACCGCGTCGATGAATCCCCGCAGGTCCTGGTACTGGGCCGCCATCCCGGAAATACCATCGTGCGCGCGCGCCATTGTCAATCGGCCGCGCGCGGCTTTAAGCTTCGCCAAACCGGCGCGCGGAGAGGCAGATGAAGTTCGGCTATTTCACCTTGAGCGACAACCACTATACGAACAGCAGCCGGACGGCCAACGACTGCATCATGGACCTCATGGACGAGGCGATCTTTGCCGAGAGCCTCAACTACCATTCCGCCTGGATCGGCGAGCATCATTTCAACTCGTTGGGCGTCATGTCGTGCCCCGACATCGCGCTTGCCTACATCGCCGCGAAAACGAAGCGCATCCGGCTTGCGCCGGCGGTGACGGTGCTGCCGCTGCACCATCCGATCCGCGTCGCCGAGCAATGGGCGACGCTCGATCTGCTGTCGGGCGGGCGCGTCGATTTCGCCACCGGGCGCGGCTACGACCGCGGCGAATATGTGCCGCTGGGCGCCCCCTTCGACGACAACGCGACCGCGTTCGCCGAAGGGCTCGACGTGCTGCGCCGCCTGTGGGCCGGCCCCGAACGCATCTCGCACCACGGCAAGTACTATAACTTCGACGACGTCATGATCACGCCGCAGCCGGTGCAGCGCCCCATCCCGATTCACGTGGCCTCGTTCTCGCGCCCGACCGTGGAGCTTGCGGCAAAGCACGGGTTCGGCCTCGTCATCGCGGCCTTTGCCGCCGCCATCACCTTGGGCGGCGTCGCCGAGGCCGTGCGCATCTATAAGGAAGCGTGCGAGCGCGCACGCACCAAGCCCGGCCGCATCGTGTCGAGCTATTTCATCCATTTCGCCGACACGCCGGCCGAGGAGCGCGCGGCGCGCGAGCGCCAGATCCGCTATGCCCGCGAGTGCGGCGGCGCGGTGTCGCCGGGGACGCGCGAGACGGCGCCGAAAACCTACGACTACTATCACGACTTCAAGGACCGCATGCGCGGCACCAAGCCCGAGGATCTGGACGACCGCACGATGCTGCTCGGCAAGCCCGAGCGCATCATCGAGCGGCTCAAAGTGATGGAAGGCCTGGGCTTCGACGAGGTGATCCTCTACTTCAACGTGGGCTTGAAGCCGCACGCGCAGGTGAAGGAGGAGATGGCGCGCTTCATGGAGGAGGTGGCGCCCGCCTTCGCCGATACGCGCGTCGCCGCTCAGTAGGGCTCGACCTCGCCTTCGACCGTGACGCGCAGCAGCAGCCGGCGCTCGTCGGCCGAGAAATCCGTGCGGGCGTGCATCGAGCAGCGATTGTCCCACAGGATCAGGTCATGGGGCCGCCAGACATGCTCGTACACCCATTCCGGATTCTCGGAATGGTCGTACACCTGGCCGAGCAGGCGCTCGCTTTCGTCCTGCGGCAGATCGACGACGCCCTGCGTCATCAGGCGGTTCACATAGACCGCCTTCCTTCCCGTCTCTTCGTGCGTGCGGAATACCGGGTGCGTCGATTCGGAAAAGGCCGCGACGCCCTTGCCGTCGCCGCGCTGGACCGAGCCGTAATTATAGTGATGGAACGCGCGCCGCCCTTCGAGCCGGTCGCGAACCGGGGCCGGCATGCGCTCGTAGGCCGTGTAGCAATTGGCGAAGAGCGTGTTGCCGCCCGTGCTCGGCACCTCGACCGAATAGAGGAACGTGCCCTTCTGCGGCATCCGCGCATGCAGCGTGTCGTGGTGGAACATCATCTCGCCGTCCGGCAGCGCGCCGATCGGCTCGCCGTTCTCGCGGATGTTCGAGATCAGCATGATGTTGTCGAGCAGCCGGTCATAGCCCGGCGGGCGAAACTCCTTCGGCCGCACCAGCTTTCCCACGGTGCCGAAATAGGAGGCGACGCGCAGCAGATCCTCCTGGGCGAGATTTTGGCCGCGAAACACCAGGATGACGTGCTCGAGCCAGAGCCGGCGCAGCTCGGCCTGGTCCGCCTCGCCGGCCGGCTGACGCAGATCAATGCCGCCCACTTCGGCGCCGATATGCTTGGTGAGCGGTCGCGCGACGGGTGCCATCTTTTCCTCGAAAAGTCGCATTCACTATCGGCGGGGGCGCGGGCTGCGTCAATTCAGCGCTTGACGGGACGGGGCGATGCTAATAAGAATGATTATCAATAGAACTGCGATGCGCTGGGAGGCGCGTATGCGGGTCGGTACGGCGATTGCGGTGGCGTGCGTTCTGGCGCTTGCCGGCGGTCCAGTCCGGGCGGACGAGCCGCCGAGCGTCACGATCGCGCTCAAGGACCACCAGTTCGTGCCGGCCGACCTGGAAATTCCCGCGGGCGTCAAGGTCAAGCTGCTCGTCCGCAACGACGATCCGACCACGTCCGAGTTCGAGAGCACCGAGCTGCACCGCGAGAAAGTCGTCCTTTCGGGGGAGCAGATCAGCGTTTTCGTCGGGCCGCTCGGCCCCGGCCGCTACGAGTTCTTCGATGACTTCCATCCCGACACGCGCGGCCACCTGGTGGTGAAGTAGGAGCACATGCTGGCGACGGCGATCATCGTTTTCCGCGAAGTTCTCGAAGCCGCGCTCATCGTCGGCATCGTGCTGGCGGCAACATCCGGCGTGCGCCGCCGCGGTCTTTGGATCGCGGCAGGGATCGCGGCGGGAGTTGCCGGCGCGGTGGTGGTGGCCGGGCTCGCCGGCGTCATCTCGGACGCGGTCGAGGGCATCGGCGAGGAAGTGTTCAACGCCTCGATCCTCTTCACCGCCGTGGCGATGCTCGGCTGGCACAATGTCTGGATGAGCCGCCACGGCCGCGACTTGAGCGCCAACGCGACGCGCATCGGCAACGACGTGCTTTCGGGCGCGCGGCCGCTTTACGCGCTGGCGCTGGTCGTCGGCATCGCCGTGCTGCGCGAGGGCTCGGAGATCGTGCTGTTTCTCTATTCGATCGCGATCGCCGGCGGCGTGCACGGAGCGAGCATGGTGCTGGGCGGCGTCGCCGGCCTCGCGGCAGGCGTCGTGACCGGCGGGATCCTATATTACGGCCTCCTGGCGATTCCGCTGCGCCACCTGTTCCGCGTGACGAGCTGGCTCATCCTGCTGCTCGCGGCCGGGATGGCCTCGCAGGGTGCTGCGTTTCTGGCGCAGGCCGATCTCCTGCCGTCCCTCGGCAACGCGGTGTGGGATACCTCGGGCCTCTTGTCCGACAAGAGCCTCGTCGGCGTGATGCTGCACGTTCTCGTCGGCTATTCGGCGCAGCCCGCCGGCATCCAGCTGCTGTTCTACGGCGGCACGCTCGTCGTCATCGGCCTGGCGATGCGCTGGCTCGGCCGCAGCCCCGCGACCGCGGCGATCCAGCACTAAGACGCTCCCCGCTCATGGCAAAGCACATCTGCGCCAAAATTATGCAAGTGCGTCGCAGTCGCACACTTTTCGCCGTGTCGGCTTGCCTGCTCGGCGCAGCGCCTCCCGCATGGGCCGACTTCAAGGTGATGCAGCCCGATCCCGAGCCGCACGAATTCGCGCTCGAGACATTGGGCGACATCGGCCACGACCCCTACCGCCCGCGCAGCGGCGAGCAGAGCTACACCGAGGAACTCGAATACGGCTTCACCAACTGGTGGACGTCGGAACTCGAGTTCGAACAGCAGCGCGCTCCCGGTCCCGGCAACACCACGGACTTAAGCCAGGTGACGAGCGAGAACCTGTTCACCTTCACCGAGCCGGGCGAGGCGTGGATGGATTCGGGCTTCTTCTTCGAATACGGCCAGGCGACCCTGCCCAATGCGCCCAACGAAGTGACGTTCGGTCCCGTCCTGCGCAAGGAAGTCCTCGGCACGATCAACACCGTCAATCTTTTCGTCGAGAAGGACCTTGGCCGCTACGCCAATACGCGGCCGGTGTTCCAGTACTCCTGGGAGACGCGGCTCGATCTCGGCACGGCCATCGAGCCGGGTTTTCAGGCTTATGGCCAGCCGGGCTCGTTCGGCCATCTGCCGGGATCGGGCCATCAGGATCATCGCCTCGGCCCGATGCTGTTCGGCACGGTCGCCCAACTTGGGCCGGGCAGTCTCAAGTGGAATGGCGGTATACTGTTCGGCCTCACCCCGGCCGCGCCCGCCGAGACGCTGCGCTGGCAGCTCGAATACGAGGTGCATTTCTAGCCGGGCCAACGGAGCAGGAGCCATGGACGAAAATCAGCCGCTAACCATCGGTCATGTCGGTCTCTTCGTGCGCGACATGGAAGGCATGATCGCGTTCTATCGCGATGTATTGGGCTTCGTCGTCACCGATCGCGGCGAGCGGATCACATTCCTCTCGCGCGATCCAGGTCAGCATCACCAGGTGGTGTTCGCGCCCGGCCGCGCGCCCGATGCGCCGGATGCGGTGCAGCAGCTTTCCTTCAAGCTCGAAACCCTGGATCAGGTGCTCGACATCAATCGCCGCCTCGTCGCGGCCGGCGTCAAAAGCCTCGACCCCTGCACGCACGGCAACGCCTGGTCGGTCTATTTCCGCGACCCCGAGGGCAACCGCACGGAATTCTACTGCGACACGCCGTGGCACATCCCGCAGCCGTTTCGCAAGCCCATGGACTATTCGCAGCCCAAGGAGCGCATCGAGGCTGAGACCCTGGCGATCTGCGAAGCCGTCCCCGGCTTCAAGCCGATGCCGCAGTACAAGAAGGAGCTTGCCGAAAGGCTCGCCGCCGCCTTCGCTTCGCGCTAGCATCGCGCCATTCTTTCGAGCGGAGGACGTGGAATGGCGAAATATCTCTTGGTCAGCTTCAAGACCTGCCCGTGGGTGCAGCGCGCCGCGATCGTGCTGCGCGAGAAGAACACCGAGTTCGAGTTCCGCCACATCGATCCCGACAACCGGCCGGACTGGTTCCTCGCCATCTCGCCGCACAAGAAGGTTCCGGTGCTGCGTCTCGACGACAAGATCTCGCTGTTCGAATCGAACGCCATCGCCGAATTCCTCGACGAGACGATCGCGCCGCGGCTCCATCCCGAGGACCCGATCGAGCGCGCCGTGAACCGCGCCTGGACCGACTATGTCCCGACATTCGCCGAATCGGTCACGGGCAGCGCGTATGCCGACAGCGAAGCGGAGTACCTGAAGGCCACATCGAAGATCCCGACCTCCTTCGAGCGGCTCGAGAAGGCGCTCGAGAAGCAGGGCAAGGGCCCGCTCTTCAACGGCGCCAAATATTCGCTGGTGGATGCGGCCTACGCGCCCTTCCTGCAGCGCTATTTCTATCTCGACCGCGTGAAGAAGCTGGGCCTCATCGAGAAATACCCGCGGCTCAAGGCGTGGGCGGATGCGCTGATGGCGCGGCCTTCGACTCATTCCTTCCCCGATGCGGAATTCGAGGCGATGTATCGCGCCAATCTGAAGCGCCGCAACAAGTGGGTGTCGCAGTTCGTCAGCGACGCGAAGGTCGCGGCCGAATAAGCGGCGCTCCGGCACAGGACAAGCGCGGCGCCGGCCGATGACCGGCGCCGCGCCCGCCGCCGCGGAGGCTTCATGGCGTCGTACATCGAGGGGCGCAACGTCTCGCTCACCTTCCGGCCGCCGAACCGGCAGCCGGTGCGCGCGCTCCAGGGCTTCGATATCGACGTGGCGGAAGGCGAGTTCCTGTCGATCCTCGGCCCCTCCGGCTGCGGCAAGAGCACGTTTCTGAATGTGCTCTTGGGCCTCATCGCGCCCGATTCCGGCGATCTGCGTCTCAACGACCGGGCAATCGCGGGGCCGGGCACCGATCGCGCCATGGTGTTCCAGGAGTTCGGGCTCCTGCCGTGGCGGACGGTGCAGGCCAATGTCGAGCTTGGCCTCGAATTGAAGCGCGTTCCGCTCGAGGCGCGGCACGATATTTCCGGGCGTCTCATTGCGATGGTCGGGCTCGACGGCTTCGAGGCGCACTATCCGCACGAGCTGTCGGGCGGCATGAAGCAGCGCGTCGGCATCGCCCGGGCGCTCGCGACCGATCCCGACGTGCTGCTGATGGACGAGCCGTTCGCGGCATTGGACGCGCAGACGCGCGACCTGATGCAGGCCGAGCTTCTGCGCATCTGGCAGGCAACGAGGAAGACGGTGCTGTTCGTCACGCACCAGATCGACGAGGCGATCTTTCTGTCCGATCGCGTCGTGGTGATGACGCGGCGTCCGGGGCGGACGAAGCGCATCTTCCCGGTCGAGCTGGCGCGGCCGCGCGATTATGAGATGCGCGCGACGCCCGAGTTCAACGAGCTGAAGCTCGAGATCTGGCACGCGCTCAAGGACGAGATCGTGGTCTGAACCATGTCCGACGATACGATCCCGCGCGCGAGTTTCATCGTGCAGAACCGCAAGCTGCTGCTGGGCGCGCTTGCGGTCGCAGTGTTCTTCGCGGCGTGGCAGGGCGTGTTTCTGTTCGTCCCGCTCAATCCGCTGTTCATCACGACGCCGGGCCTCATGGCTCAGGCTCTCGTCGATCTCATCGAGAACGGCGAGCTTATAAACGATCTCAGCGTGAGCGCCGTGCCGTTCTTCTATGGCTTTGGCGCGGCGATCGCGGTCGGCGTGCCCTTGGGCATCGTCATGGGCTGGCGCGCGCGCGTCGGGTTTGCGCTCGATCCGCTGATGACCGCGCTCTATGCGAGCCCGCTCGTGGCGCTGGCGCCGCTCGTCGTGATCTTTCTCGGCGTCGGCGTGTCGGGCAAGGCGATCATCATCTTCCTGCTCTCGGTCTTTCCCTTCGTGTTCAACACCGCTGCCGGCGTGCGCGTCATCGATCCGCTCCTCATCAACGTGGTGCGGGCGATGGGCGGCACGGAGCGGGACCTCTATCTCAAAGTCCTGTTCCCCGGCGTGCTGCCCTATGTCGTGGCGGGCGCGCGCATCGCGATCGGGCGCGCGCTCATCGGCGTCCTCATCGGCGAATTCTTCGCCGCGTCCGAGGGGATCGGCTATGCGATCGCGCGCTTCGGCGATCTTTTCGCGCTCGACCGTATGTTCGCCTGCATCCTCGTCATCACAATCATCGCCGTCCTGTTCACCGAAGGGGTGCGCTGGGCCGAACGGACCGCGTTCCCCTGGCGCGTTAGGGAGTAGCGGCATTGGACGAGATCGAGGCCATCGCCCAAAGCGCCGTCATCGCCGCGCCGGCCGATCCGTTCGCCGTACCCAAGCTCGGCCTCTGGCGCCGGATCGAGCCGACGGCGCTCGGGCTCATGGGCATCGCCGTGCCGATCCTCCTGTGGGAGCTCGCGCCGCACATCCTCGCGCTGAAGGCCGGAACGAAGATGTTCTTCGCGCCGCCGAGCCAGGTCGCGGTGACGCTCTGGCAGATGTTCGCGACCGGCATGATCTGGGACCCGCTCGGCGCCAGCGCCACGGGCTTTGCCGTGGGGCTCGGCCTGGCGATCGTCGCCGCCATCCCGCTCGGCATCCTGATCGGCCGGTCCGAGACACTGAACGCGCTGCTCGATCCGTTCGTCACCGCGTTCAACGCGACGCCGCGGCTCGTGTTCCTGCCGCTCCTCGTGCTGTGGTTCGGGCTTGGGCTTTGGTCGAAGGTGGTGATCGTGTTCTTCGGCGCGGTGTTTCCGCTCCTCATCAACACTTACGAGGGCGTGCGCAACGCCGACCGGCTCCTCGTCAACGTCGTGCGCTCGTTCGGCGCCAACGAGTGGGACGTGGCGCGCCTCGTCATCGTGCCCAACTCGCTGCCCTTTATCATCGTGGGCTTGCGCCTGGCGATCGGCCGCGCGGTCCTGGGCGTCGTCGTCTCCGAGTTCTTCGGCTCGACGGACGGGCTCGGCGTCATCATGGTCCAGGCCGCAAGCCAGTATCACGTCGATGTCGTGTTCGCCGGCATCATCGTGTTCACCGTGCTCTCGCTCGCGATGACGGGCCTCGTCAAGCTGCTCGAGCGGCGCCTCGCAAGCTGGCGGCCGCAGCGACTCGGCGGCGAATGAGCCTCAGTTGACCACCTTCGGCTTCACCGCAACGTAGTGCGCTTCGGCCAGCGCCTGGTCGAGCAGGTTCCGCGTGATGAACGCCTCGGTATCGGGCAGCGGCTTGTCCTTGGGCCACTGGCCCGTGGCGATCATGTCCTCGCGGTGCGATTCGAAGATCTCGCGGAACATGTCCTTCGGCAGGGTCGCGTCGAAGGTCTCGTGCAGATCGTCCCACAGGAGGCTCGCCTCCTGGTCGTCGTCGATGCCGAGATACTTCTTCAGGATCGGCACCGAGCCGGCCTTGTCGGTGCGGATAAACATGATCGCCTTGGCGATCGCGCGGATGAAGGCCTTGGTCGCCTCGGGATTTTTTTCGACGAAGGGCGCCATCGTCCAAAGCGGCCCGCCGAGGCGCTGGATATAGTCGCTGGTCGTCAGCAGCACCTTGAATCCGGCCTTTTGCGCCTTCACGGCCGACGGCACCGTGAGCAGCGCGCCCTGCACGTCGCCGTTGGCGAGCGCCGCGAGCCGCGCGGGCTCGGCGTCGAACGAGATGACCTTGTAGTCCTTGCCGGGATCCATGTGGAAGAACCGCGTCATGACGGTGGCGCCCTCGTCATAGTCGGCGCCGCCGGCGCGGCCATAGGCGAGCACCTTGCCCCTCAAATCCTCGGGCTTCGCGATGCTTTTGGGCGTGACGATCACCCATTGCGAGCCGAGGCTCTGGCCGACGACGTAGCGCAGCGCCGCGCCGTGGAGCGCCGCGAGCGCGCCGCCCGACGGGATCGGCACGAAATCGATCTGTCCCGCGAGCCCCGCCGTCACCAGCGCCTTGCCGCCGAGCGGAACCCACGTCGCGTCGAGCCCTTCCGCTTTGAAGAAGCCCTTGTCCATGGCGACATAGGTCGGGATGTGCAGCCCTGTGCCGCCGACGACCATGCCGACGGTGATCTTGGTCTGGGCCTCGGCCGCAGGCTGGAATGCCAGCAGGATCGCCGCAACCGCGGCCGCGAACGCAAAGCGGAACACGCGCATGAGCCGCCCTCCCTTGAGTTTCCCGGATGCTCCACCCCGCCGCACGTGTCTGTCAAGCAAGGGGCTTGCTAGATGAGCGGGTACTCGGTGCGCAGATCCTTGCCGCCCGAACGGGCCGGGTTCGCGTCGATCAGGACGAAGGCGAAGACGCAGGGGCCGGGGCCGTTATTGACCCAGGCATGGATCGTGCCGCGCTGCACGATCACGTCGCCGGGCTTCAGGTGCAGCACCTTGCCGTCGTCGAGCTCCAGGTCGCAATCGCCCGACAGCAGGATCGCGTAATCGATCGTCTCGGTGCGGTGCATGAATTTCGGGCTGCCGGGCTCCAGCTGCGTGATGCGCACGACGGTGCCCTGGCCGGTGCCGACATAGTTGTAGCGCTTGACGAAGCCCTGGCGCTGCGCCGCCTCGGCCATATCCGTGGTAATGTCCACCGGCACCTTGTCGGTTGACCAGATCTCGCAGCCGCTGATGCCCGGGCGGCCGCGGCGCGGCTGCGCCGCAATCTGCTCGTCGCTTTTCACCACCGCCTTGCCGTTGGCGTCGTGCCCGGTGACGATGCGCCTGATCTGCAATGCCATGCTGCCCTCCCGTTGGAATCCCTGATCCTACCCGACCTGGCGGGCCGCCGTGTCCTCGAACCGCTTCAGCATGTGCGCCGGCACGAGCGCGCGCTCGAGCGCCACGATGACGCCGAAGATGATGAGCCCCAGGATCGTCAGATAAAGGATCGAGCCGAACGCGCGCGTCGTGCTGCCGTTCGAGACCTGGAGCAGCAGCAGGTAGCCCAGTCCTTCGTCGGAGCTGTAGAACTCGGCCACGACCACGCCGATCACCGAGAAGGTCGCCGCGATCTTCAAGCCGCCGAAGAACACCGGCAGCGCCGCCGGCAGGCGCAGCTTGAAGAAGGTCTGCACCGGCCCCGCGCCCATCGAGCGGAACAGGTTGATCGTCTCCTGCGACGTCATGTTGAGCGCGACCACCGTGTTGACGACGATCGGAAAGAACGCGATGAGCGCGATCAGGATGAGCTTCGGCAGAATGCCGAACCCGAACCACACGACGAGGAGCGGCGCGAACGCCACCTTCGGCATGATCTGCAGCGCCACCAGCGCCGGATAGATCGCGCTGCCGATGAGGCGCGAGAAGGCGATGACGAGCCCGCACAAGGTGCCGAGCCCGAGCGCCGCGCCATATCCCACCAGAATCTCGGTGAGCGTCGGCACGGAGTGCTTGAGGTAAAGCGGCGCCGAATTGATCATGGCGACGACGACCGCCGACGGCGCGGGCAGAAGCAGATCCGGCACGCGGAAATAATCGACGCCTGCCTCCCAGGCGAAGAGCACGAGGCAGGCGAACGCAAGCGCGGGAAGCGCACCCCTCCACTTCGTCATGGCGCGCCTTGCCGAACGCGCGGGCCGAGCAGCGCGCGGATGCGGCGGACATAGTCGATGAATTCTTGCGTCTCGCTCACGTCCTGCCGGCGCGGGCGCGGCAGCGCGATCTCGACCGTGTCGAGGACGCGCCCCGGGCGCGGCGCCATCACGGCGACGCGGTCGGCCAGGAAAATCGCCTCGCGCACGTCGTGCGTGATGAAGAGCACGGTTTTGCGCTCCTTGAGCCAGACGTTCTGGAGCAAGAGCTGGTGCTCTTCGCGCGTCAATGCGTCGAGCGCGCCGAACGGCTCGTCCATGAGGAGAAGCGGCAGGTCGCAGACGAGCGCGCGGCACAGCGCCGCGCGCTGGCGCATGCCGCCTGAAAGCTGGTGCGGATAATGCTGCTCGAACCCGCCGAGCCCCACGGTCGCGAGAAGCTCCCGCGCGCGGGCGAGGAAGCTCTGCGAGCGGATGCCGCGAATCTCGAGCGGCAGCTCGACATTGCCCAGCACCGTCCGCCACTCCAGCAAATTGTGATTCTGAAATGTGATTCCGGCATTGGTGTAAGGCCCCTCGACCGCCTCGCCGCGGATCAGAATCCGCCCCGCGCTCGGCCGCAGCAATCCCGCCGTGAGCAGAAGGAGCGTGCTCTTGCCGCACCCGCTCGGCCCCACGATCGCGCAGAATTCGTGCTCGGCGACGGTGAGGTTCACGCGATCGAGCGCCGTGCGCGCGCCGAATTCCATGCGCAAGTCGCGGGCTTCGATGAAGGGAGGGTCGTGCGCGGTCGTCACGGCGCCTTCATAGGGCACGAACCCCTCTTTCGCAGCAAGCACAAATGTGCGACGAATGGGCGCTTGCGAGGATTGAGGCGGAGGTCGCGATGGCGGTTCCCCAGGCGACGTTGACGCGCGGCCGCGCCGCCAGGCCGGGCGAGTTCCTGGAGAAGATCGATTGCGGCGACCGGATCGCGATGGACGTGAAGGACGCGCGATTCTACGGCGCCTTGTCGGTAAGCGGGGACATCCCGTTCTGGCGCGTCGATCTGGCGAATGTCGTCGCTCCCGATGCGTCCGATCCTGCGGCCGAGCCGATGCTGCTCGCCGAGCTCGATCACATGCGCTTCAGCCTCAGCCGGCGGCGCGCGCCGATGCCCTACACCTGGCGCTCGACGGCGCGCGAGGAGCTGCACTTCATTCACGCGGGCCATGCGCGCTTCCTGACCGAGCTCGGCGAGATCGAGGCGCGGCCCGGCCGCTTCATCTATATCGGGCGCGGCGTGCGCTATCGCATCGAGCCCGAGGGCGAATTGTTCGACTTCATTCTCGACAGCGATATTGCGCTGCGCCCGAGCGAGCATTGGCAGACCGTGGACCTCAAAGTCTCGCGGCCGCATCTCGCGGAGGCGCCGCTGAAGGCGCAGGGACGCTGGGAGGAGCGGATCGTCGGGCTCGACTGGACGGCGCGGGTCGAGCGCGCCTTCGATCCGCTCGCCGTCAAGGAGATCGTGGGATCGCACGATCTCGTCTATGCCGTCGATATCGGCGACATCCCGAACGACGTTCCCGGCACGCACCGCCCGCTGCGGCTTCTCACCAACGACAGTCTCGACCTCGACATCAGCAAGCAGGGCGACGGCGAAGGACCGCCGTTCCGCCATCGCAACAACGTGCGCAACGAGATCCACTTCGTCCACTCGGGCGACGCCGACCAGGAGACGGAGCTGGGATATATCGCGGCGCCCGCCGGCACGTTCTTCTGCATGCCCTATGGCATCGAGCACACGTTCGGCCGGCGCCAGACGGCGCCCCAGACGCTCATCTACGAGACCAAGGGCAGAGTCAGGCTCGGCGACGGAGTTACACGATGAAGGTCCGCATTGCGCTGGCGCTCCTCGCGGGCGCGGTTTTCGCTTCGGTCGCCGCCCGCGCGGATGAGCCGCAAAAGGTGACGCTGGTCCTCGAATGGACCGGCATCCAGCCGCAGCATTTCGGCTTCTGGATCGCCAAGGAGCGCGGCTGGTATCGCGACGAAGGGCTCGACGTTGCGATCAAGGGAAGCGGCGGCTCGGCCCAGGCGATGCAGATCGTGACCGGCGGCCAGGCCGAGTTCGGCAATGTCGCGGCCTCGGCGCTGGTCGAGGCGGCGGGCAAGGGCGAGGTGCCGCTCAAGATGGTGGCTCTCTTCGGTCAGCGCGACAGCCTTTCGATGGCGTATTTCGAATCCTCCGGCATCAGGAAGCCCAAGGATCTCGAGGGAAGGAAGCTCGGCATCGTGCCGGGCTCGTTGGCCTATATCCTGTGGCCGAGCTTCGCCAAGCTCAACGGCATCGACGCAAGCAAGGTGCAGCTCGTCAACTGGGACTACCGCAGCTATTACGGCATTTTCGGCGCGAAGCAGGTGGACGCGTCGGGCAATTTCACCCTGGGCTCGACCGGCTCGTGGCTGTTCAAGCAGAAGGGCGAGATCGTCCATCAGTTCGTGTTCTCCGACTACATGCCGCTTCTCGGCAGCGGCGTCATCGTGCGCACCGACCTGCTCAAGGACGAGCCCGACCGCGTCAGCCGCTTCGTGCGCGCGACCACGCGCGCCTGGGCCTACCTTGCCAGCGATCCGCAGAAGGCGGTGCCCGAGGGCGCCGCGATCGTCCATCGCGAGCTCGACGAGACGCCGCCTGCGAACATCCTCGCCGAATATGCCTACGAGATGATCCCCGACCGCATGACCTCGCCCGCGACGGCCGGCAAGCCCATCGGCTGGTCGGCGCCTGAGGAATGGCAGAAGATGATCGATCTCCTCAAGACTTACGACCCGGAGATGAAGCGCCGTCCCAAAGTGAGCGACGTGATGACCAACGAATTCGTCAAGCCGTAAACGGGAGCCGCTTTCATGGTCGGACGGATCGTCGCCATCTCCATGCGGGCGAGCAATGTGCCCGAGGTCGGCCAAGGGGTGCAGGAACTCGTCAATCCCAAGGTCTATGGCCGCCTTGCCGATGAGGGCTGCGGCAAGGATGTCGCCTATATCGTGCTGCATCCCGCGGTCAATTTCTGGAACCACTATCTGGTCGAGCCGCTCAATGCGAGGAAGCGCGCGATCCTTGCCCTCAACTCGCGCGCGGTGAACAACGACAGCACGCTCCTGATGGAGCGCGTCATTCAGGATGTGGGCGCGGGCGTCCGGTACCTGCGCGAGGCGGGCTATCGCAAGATCGTGCTCATCGCCAATTCGGCCGGCGGCCCGGTCATGTCGCTCTACCAGTCGCAGGCCGAGCGTCTGACGATATCCGCGACGCCGGACGGCGACCCGTTCGACATCGTGCCTGACGATGTGCCGCGCGCGGACGGCATCGCGCTCGTCGGCGCGCATCTTGGGCGCGCCCAGAAATTCCGCGTGACGCTCGACCCGTCCGTCCTCGGCGAGCAGGATCCGTTCGGCACCGATCCCGCGCTCGACATGTTCAGCGCGGAGAACGGCCCGCCCTACCGGCGCCCGTGGCTCGAACGCTATCGCGCGGCGCAGAAGGAGCGGCACGAGCGCATCACCCAGTGGGCGCTCGGCAGACTGCGCGAGCTGCGCGACCCGCGCCGCAACATGCCGGCGCGCGACATGGGGTTCGTCATCTATCGCACCTACGCCAATCCGGCGACGCTCGACGGCACGATCGACCCCAACGACCGTCCTGCGACCGGCACGATCTACGGCAATGCGCAGGCCGTGAATTTCTCGGCGGCGATGTATGGCCGCTTCACGACGCTTACCTCGTATCTAAGCCAGTGGAGCCCGCTCAGCGTCGCCGACGGTCCGGCGCGGATCGCGGAAACGAATGTCCCGGTGCTCAATGTCCGGTTCTCGGCGGACGAAGGCACGTTCCCGACCGAGACCGCCATCTACAGCAAGGCGGCGGCCGGGCGATGCGAGGACTACACCTTGCAAGGCGCGCGGCATTTCCCGTTCAAGCAGAAGGACGGGGCGCGCACCGTCGCCGAGCTTGCCGATACGCTCGCCGGATGGACCGACCGGCGGGTGCTGGGCTGATCAGGCCTTCAGCGGAGGGAATACCATGCAGCGCACCAAGCCGCCGTTTCGCGCCGATCATGTCGGCAGCCTGCTGCGCACGGCGCCCTTGCGCGACGCGCGCGCAAAACGCGCCAAGGGCGAGATAACGCAAGCCGCGCTCAAGGAAGTGGAGGACCGCGAGATCCAAAAAATCATCGCGAAGCAGGCCGAGGTCGGGCTCAATGCCATCACCGACGGCGAGTTCCGCCGCTCGTGGTGGCATCTCGATTTCCTCGCCGGGCTCGACGGCGTCGAATGGTACGAGATGGAACAGGGCATCGGCTTCCAGGGGACGCAGACGCGCGCCCAGGGCGTGCGCGTCGTGGGCAAGGTCGGCCTCAGCGGCGTCCATCCGATGGTCGAGCATTTCAAGTTCGTTGCGGCGCATACCGACCGGACGCCGAAGATGACGATCCCGGCGCCCTCGGCGCTTTATGGCCGCAGCGGCAGCGGCCCGATCAGCCGCCAGGCCTATCCCTCGATCGACAATTTCTTCGCCGATCTGGGCGCGGCCTACCGCAAGGCGGTGCGCGGCTTCGCCGACGCCGGTTGCCGCTATCTCCAGCTCGACGAGGTGTTCATCGCCATGCTGTGCGATCCGGCCTATTGCCAGCGCGTCAAGGACCAGGGCGACGATCCCAAAAAACTCGGCGAGATCTATGGCGATCTCATCAACGAGGCGATGTCCGACGTGCCCACCGACATGACCATCGCCATGCATCTCTGCCGCGGCAACTACAAATCGACCTTCATGGGCACCGGCGGCTACGACCCCGTCGCCGAGATCCTGTTCGACCGGATCAAGGTGCACGGCTATTTCATGGAGTACGACACCGATCGCGCCGGCGGGTTCGAGCCGCTGATGCGCATGCCGAAGGACCGCGTCGCCGTATTGGGCCTCGTCACGACCAAGACGGGCGTCCTCGAAAGCGCCGATCTCATCAAGCGGCGCATCGAGGAGGCGACGAAATTCGCCCCGCTCGGCCAGCTCTGTCTTTCGCCGCAATGCGGCTTCGCCTCGACCGAGGAGGGCAATACGCTCGCCGAGGAGGAGCAATGGGCGAAGCTCCGCCGCATCGTCGATCTCGCCAAGGAGATCTGGGGCTAGAAGCCGTAGAGAAGCGCCGGGTTGTCGACCAGGATGCGGCGGAGATTCGCCGCATCGCCCGCGGCCTCCGCCAATAAATTGAGGAGCCGGCCCGCGTCGAGATCGCGATAGATCGCGGGCGGCGCGTCGGTCCCGGGCTGTGCCGCATGATTGCCGAGATGCGGCCAATCCGTGCCCCAGACGAGCCGCTCGGGATTGGCCGCGACGAGCGCGCGGGCGATCGGCGTCGAATCGGCGAAGTGCGGCTCCTGATCCGACACGCGATAGGCCCCCGAAAGCTTGACCCAGCATTTTCCGGCGCCGAGGAGACCGACGAGCGTGCGGAACCCGTCCTGGTCCGTGCCGGCCGCTGCGCGCGCGCCGCCCATGTGGTCGAGCACGACCGGAACCTCCGCCGCGCGGATGAGGTCTGCGATCGCCGCGACGTCCGCCAGGTCGGCGAAGATCTGGATGTGCCAGCCGAGCGCGCCGATGCGCTCTGCCGTGTGCGCGAAATGCCGGCGCAGCGCGCTGCCGTCCTCGCCGTGCGTCTTGACGTTGAGGCGGACGCCGCGCACGCCCGCGCGCGCGAGCCTCGCGAGCTGCTCGCCCGAAATCCGATCGTCGATCACGGCAATGCCGCGCCCCGCGCTTCCCGCCTCGGCGAGCGCGTCGAGCATCGCCCGGTTGTCCGTGCCATAGGCGCTCGGCTGCACGAAGACGACGCGCGACAGGCCGAGACGCGCGGCCATCGCCCGCCACGCCGAGAACGGCGCCGGCCGCGGCGTATAGACGCGCGCCGGTGCCGGCGGATAGCGGTCGGTCGCGCCGAACACGTGCATGTGGCAATCGGCGGCGCCCTCGGGTACGGCGAAGGCGGGACGCGTCAGCTGGTGCGGTTCGAGCATGGCGTGCGCTCCGCTCAGGCCGGCAGAGTGGAGTAGGTCGCACGCCCGATCGCGACCAGCGCCTTCTCCGCGTTGAACACATCGACATCGACGATGCCGACGCTCTTGCCGAGCCGCCGGACCCGCGCCGTCGTCGTGAGTACGGTGTTGATGGCGGGGCGTAGATAATCGACGCGGAAATTGACGGTCGGCAGCGCGCGGCGCATCGACATCACCAGCGCATAGTCGCCGACCGTGTCGATGATCGCGGCGATCGGACCGCCATGCCATTGACCGCTGCCGCGAAGGCGCTCGAACTCCGGGCGCATCGCGCAGCTCATGGTGATCTCGCCGCGCTCCGGATCGGCCGCGACCACGGTGAGCCCGAGAAAGGCGATGAACGGCGAGCGGCCGAGATAGGCCTGCAGCTCCTCGACCGTCATGGGGCCGGCGGCGTCATTCATGGCGTCACCACGATCTTGCCGAACACCTCGCGGTCCTCGATGACGCGCATCGCCTCGCGCACGTAGTCGAGCGCAAAGGTCCGGTTGACGAGAGCGTCGAGCTTGGCGTCGCGCACGAGCTCCAGAAGCTCGACGATGTCGCCGCGCGTCCAGCCGTTCGATCCCTTGATCGTCAGCTCGAACGTCCAGATGAAGCGCAAATCTTCGGTCGGATCGTAGCCCGCGGTGGCACCGCAGGTCAGCAGGCGGCCGCCCACCCTGAGACAGCGCAGCGACTTAACCCACGTATCGCCGCCGGTGAAGTTCACCACCACGTTGACGCCGCGATCCGTGCCGCGCCCGCGCCGGGCCGGCTTGCCGTAGAGGCGATGCACCTCCTCGACGAAATCGTGGCTCGTGTAGTTGATCGTCTTGTCGGCGCCGAGCCGCGCGAGCCGCGCCGCCTTCTCGTCGCTCCCGGCACACGCGATGACCTCGGCGCCGGCGAGTTTCGCAAGCTGAACGCAGCACACGCCGACGCCGCCGCTCGCGCCGAGGATCAGCACCTTCTCGCCGGCCGCGACGTGGCCGTTCGCGCGCATCATGCGCAAGGCGGTGCCGTAGGCGACCGGCAGCGCCGCCGCGTCGGCAAAGGAGACGCCGTCGGGAATGGCGACGAGCTGATGCGCCCGCGCGCGGCACAGCTCGGCCAATCCGCCATGCACGGTCTCGCCCATGAGCCCGCCTTCGACGCGGTTGATCGGGTCGATCAGAACCCGGTCGCCCTTCCGCCAGCCGCTCACGCCGGGGCCGATCTCGGCGATCTCGCCGGCCACGTCGAGCCCCATGATGCACGGCATCTGGACCCTGATGCCCGGCATGCCGCGGCGTGTGAACACGTCGTGATAGTTGAGTGAGCATGCCTTGACCGCGACGACGACATCGCCCTCCCCGGCGACGGGATCCGGGAAGTCGCGCTCGATCGCGATGCGGTCGAGGCCGCCGTGCTCGCGCAGGACTGCTGCCTTCATCGCTCGCCTCGCTACTTCGGCAGGAAGGCCTCGGTATAGAGCTTCGACATGTCGGGCGCCGTCTCGACGAGTTTCTGGTCGATGAAAGACTGCTTCAGATTGGCGAGCGACTCCGCGTCGAACTTGCAGTCCGCGCTGAACATGCCGATCGTAAGGTCGTATTCCTTCGCCATGACGCTTTCCGAATAGCCGGTGGCTTCGCTCTCGATCTTGACGGTCTCGGCCTTGTGCTTGCGCATGTAGTCGATCGTCTCGAGCCAGGCGGCAAGAAAGGCGCGAACGGCGTCGGGGTTCGACGACATCACTTGCTTCGTCGCATAGATCGTGCCGGCGGCGATGTTGCCGGTATAGTTCGAGACCGGGATGAGGAGCCGCCCTTCCTTCTTTTCTTCCCAGTTGAAGATGTTCGAGGTGACGGAAATATCGGCATCGACCGCCTGGGTGCGGAACGCGGCGATCACGCCCGCGGCGCCATTGCCGATTGCGACCGGCGTCACCCCATCGGGTCCCCATCCCTCGTGCTTTGCCAGCGCCTTCGCGAGCCAATCGGTGAGCGAGCCGGCGCTCGAGATGCCGATCTTCTTGCCCTTGAGCCCTTCGACCGACTTGATCGGCGAATCATACGGCACGGCGATGCCGATGAAGGGGATGGGCGGCGCGTCGTCGCAGATGGCGAGCATCGGCGCGCCCTTCGAGACGAACGCCAGTTCCGTACCGGCGCCCACGCCGATATCGATGCTGCCCGCCACCATGGCCTGCGACAGTTTGCTGCCGCCGGTGAAATCCGCGATCTTCACGTCGAGCCCGTGCTTCGCGAAAATGCCGAGCTTGTCGCCGACATTCACCGGCAGAATCGGCGACGCATTCGCATCGGCCTTGCCGACGCTCAGCGTCGTCGCCGCGAACGAAGGCGATCCGCAGCCAAGGGCAAGCGCGGCGAGAAACACGCCACGCACATGGATTTTGCTCATCGTTTCCTCCACCGCTGCATTGGCCCCGTGCCCGCTTTTCCCCGGGGGCGGCCTTTATCAACCGGCCGTAGCGAGCGGCTGCGAGATTGTCAAACCGCGCGCGACGAGCAGACCAGCGGCGGCAATGCGCTGAGCGCGGTGAGGACTCACGGCGGATCGATGACCGTCGGCGCCGCGTCTGCCGGCCGCGATGCGAGTTCGGTCCAGGCGCTGCGCGCGCCCTTGTTCTCGACATGGTTGATGAGCGCGGCGACCACGGCCGGATCGAACTTGCTGCCGATTTCGCCGACCAGAATTCTGATGACGTTGTCCGTCGTGAGCCGGACCGCGCGATAGGCGCGCGGGCTCAACAACCCGACGAACGCGTTGGCGACCGCGAGAACCCGGGCGGTCGGAATGATCTCGCGCGCTTTCAGATGATTGGGCCGCCCGTTGCCATCCCAGTGCTCCTGGCATTGGCGCAACGTCTCGATGACCGGCCCATCGAACTCGACGCCATCGAGAAAGCGCGTGGCCTCGAGCAGGCTGTCATGCAATTGGTCGAGCTCGCCGGCGGTCAGCGGACCGGCCCGCGTGAGAATGCTCCTGGGCACAAGGATCTTGCCCAGATTCATGAGCCGGCCCGCCATTTCCACGGTTTCGACCAAAACCGGCTCGAGCGCCATTTCCTCGGCCACGGCCCGCGCCACGATCGAGACGAAGGCGGAATGTCCTGCCGCCGCCGGATCGCGCCGATCGGCGAGCGAGATGAGGCAGTTCGCGAGCCGGTCGAGCGTGGCTCTGCGCCGCTCCTGTTCGGCGGTGAGCTCGGAAAGGTCTTCCTCGATGACGAGGACGCCGCGGTCCTTGTGGGGCATGAGCTCGAGCGGCATGTGCTGCGAATGGAGGACGCTCAGCGCCGCGCCGTCGCTGCTGCGCGACAGATCCTCGACCACGCCGCCAGTTTGCCAAGCGCGCCGGTTCAGATCGATGTAGCGGCTGGCCTTGGCCGGCCCCATCACCGAGGCAAGCGACTTGCCGAGCATTTCCTCGGCGGAAATCCCCGCTTGCGCGGCGGCGCGGCGGTTGGCGAAGGTGTAGCGTCCCTCCTCGTCGGTGATGAAGATCGAATTCGGCTGGCCGTCGGTGACGAGCCGCAGAAGATTCGTCTGCTGCTCGAACCGGGCCGCTAGATCGCGATATCGCGCCGCCGCAAGTTCGGCGCGGCGCGAGGCGCCGTGGCGCCACACTGCCACAAGCGTCGTGGCGCCCAATAGGATCGCCAGAAGGAAAATGCCAAGGAGCCGGACCGCACGCTGGTCGCTGTCGGCCAAGGCTTCGGCGCGGTCGATCTTGTAGACGAGAACCCACGGCACGCCGTCGATGCGCCGGCTTGTGTAAAGGACATCGACGCCGCGATAGTCGCGCGCCAGGCCGAAGGCGTTTGGCGCGCGCAGCGCCTGGCTCTCCGCGAGCCCAGGCGTCGCGGTCGAAAGCCGCAGCGACAGCGGCTTGTATTCCGGGAGCGGCGACAGGTATTCGACATTGCCGTCCGCCTGCCGCACCAACAGGGCGTCTGCCGTGCGCGCGGTGTCGCCCGGCTGGCGCAGGAGCGGGTAGAGCTCCGGCGCGACCTGCTTGACGCCCAGAACCCAGCCGACCTGCTCGTCCGGCGTCGCGTCGCCCTGCACCGCAAAGATCGGCATGAGGAAGGCCATCGCCGGATTCCCGGCTGCGTCGATCGAGAGGTCGCGCAGCGCATTCTTGGCTTTTGCCGCGCCGGCCAGGAACGGCTCGACCCAGGCTTCGCCCGACGGCGTTCCCCGCGTCGCGACGACAAGCCGGCCGGCGAGATCGAAGAGCGCGAGGCCCGACGTGGCGGTTCGCGCGATGTTCACCGGCAGGTTCGGTTCGGCGGTCTGCGCCGCGAAGCGGCTTTGCGCCGCCGTGAACACCAGGAGGTTGTCGATGTATTGCACCTGGCTTTGACCGTCGGGCACGTTCTTCAGGTCGCCCGACGCCATTTTCAGCTCGGTCATGAAGAGACGCGCCGAATTGTTGTTGGCGATCGTGTCGAGATCGCTCCATTGCTGCGCCACCCATGACTTGATCGCGGCCGTGCGGCTGTCGGCGACGATGCCGAGCCGGACCTGCCAATTGGTGATGTCGCGGTCGCGCTCCTGGCCGACGAAGCGAAACACCAAGGCGACCCCGAGCGCGACCGCCAGCACGCCCGCCGTCACGGCAATCGCCATCACCGGCCGGACGCGGCTCGATTGTTTCGGCACGCCCGAAGTCTTGCCGTCAGACATTGCCATCGCGCTCGCTACCCACTCTTTTGGGGCTGCTAACCATAAAGCGATGCTGCCGTTTCGATCGACCGGGATTATGATCTAACTCAAATTGCACGAGGCGGCAATTTCGGATGTGTCGGGCGCGAATTATACGGATGTATGCGGTTGCCGCGCTCGCGGCCGGGGCGCTCTTCGGCGCCCACGGCGCGCGGGCAGAGAGCCAATGGCATCTTTTCGGAACGTCCGAAATTCGCAGCAGCAACCTCGCCCCGCTGACGCACTGGACGGGCATGATGGAGCGCATGCGCACCACGCCCGAGCCGTTCGCGGATGTGTGCGAAGCGCCGGACGAGCAGCTCTGTCACCTAAAGCAGTGGAACCGCTTCCTCGACGGCCTGAGGGGTCTCGACCGGCGCGACCAGCTCGATCGGGTCAACGCCTACATGAACAAGTTCCCCTATATCGACGACATCACCAATTGGGGCCGGGCGAATTATTGGGAGGCGCCGCTCGAATTCCTGCACAAAAGCGGCGACTGCAAGGATTATGCGATCGCCAAATACATGTCGCTCAGGTATCTCGGCTGGCCGGTTGACGCGTTGCGCCTCGTCGTCGTGCGCGACATGAACCTCAGCGCCGATCATGCGATCGCCGCGGTCTATTTCAACGATCAGATCCTGGTGCTCGACAACCAGATCCGCGACGTCACGAACGCGGACAACATCCACCACTACCGGCCCTATTACTCGATCAACGAAGAGAACTGGTGGTTTCATCACTAGCGCTTGGCGGCGGCGCTTCAGTACGTCTGCACTTTTGGATCCCGTGGCACGCCCAGCAGCGCGCGCCCGCGGAGCTGACCGGCCGCTCCGGGGTTCAGCGACACATGCGAGGCGAGCGTATGCACGTCGCGCCAGGCGCGCTGGATCGGGCTCTCGTCATACATGCCGCGCGAGCCGCTCACGCGAAAGAGGGTTTGAACCGCACCGCAGATCGCCTGAACCGCATGCGCGTTGGCATAGGCGCAGAGCGCGCGCGTCGCGAGATCGACCGGCTTGCCCTCGCGGATGAAGCCGAGATTCCGCCGCATCAGGAATTCCGCCGAATCCAATTGCGCTTCGGCGTCCGCGATGTCGGTCTGGATCGAGCCCTGCTCGGCGACGGCTTGTCCGGTGAAGCTCGCCACCCGCGTGCGCGTCCATTCGACCCAATTCGCGAACGCGCCGCGGGCAATGCCGAGCGCGGGCGCCGCAAGCGCGTAGTTCCGCGCGATGAGCGGCACGCGATAGAGCGGCCCCTCATTCACCTGCAATCCAGGGCTTCTCGCCTCCCTAAGATCGGCCATCGACAGGCTGCGGTGCGCGGGGACGAAGACATCGTTGACCATGATCTCTTTGCTGCCGGTGCCTTTGAGGCCGACATTGAACCAGTTGTCCTTGATCCGGCATTCCTGCGCCGGAATGACGAAGCCGCGCGCCTCCTGCGCGCCGTCGCGCGTGCCGGCCATGGCGGTGGCGATCACCCACGTGCAGTGGTCGATGCCGCTCGCCCAGCCCCAATGTCCGGAGAGGCGGTAGCCGCCGTCCACCGGCGCGGCCTTGCCGCCCAAGGGCGAAATGGCGCCGGCCAGATTCACATCGGGCGTATCGCGCCAGACATCGTGCTGCGCCTCCTCGGGGAACGCCGCGAGAAACCAATCGTGCATGTTGAGGAGGCTCGTGCACCAGCCGGTCGAGCCGCACGCCGCGGAGATTTCGACGGCGACATCGAAGGCCGCATCGTGGCTGATCTCGTAGCCGCCGAAGCGGCGCGGCTGGAGAATACGCCCGAGCCCTGCGGCAACGAACGCCTCGATCGATTCGAGCGGCACGCGCCGCTCGAGCTCCGCCCGGCGCGCGCGCTCGGCGATGGCGGGCGCCAGTTCGCGCGCGCGTCGCACCGCCTCCTCGTGCGAAAGGCGATCGCCTGCCGCGCTCCGCTCCGCTGATTTCATGTCGGAAAGCTCACCCGACCATGAGTGCGCTGTCAATCTTCATGCCGCATCCCTGTGTCGGTGCGCCATCGACTCGGTCTTTTCGCCACCATAGACTTGCGACCGGATAGGATTGCCTAGGGTGCCTGCGTGAGCGTTCGCAACGTACCGGTTCTGATCGTCGTCGGCGGTCCGTTGGGCTTGGCGCTCGCCGCGGGCGGGCGCGCGGCCCGGAAATAGGCGGCCTGCCGAGAGCGCCATGCCACGGACGATTCGCGCGATCCGCGCCGCCATCGATGGTATCCGCCAGGCGCTCCCCGGCCTGCTGCTGTGTGCCGCCGTGACGCTGGCCGGATGGGGACTGCAGCTTCTCGAGCGAAGCCTGTTCGGCAAGGCTTGGCTCGAGTTGCTGGTGCTGGCCATCCTGGTCGGCACCGCGGTCCGCACGGTGTGGGATATGGACCAAAGCTGGTATCCCGGCATCCGCTTCAGCGCCAAGACGCTGCTGGAGATTGCCGTCGTGCTCCTCGGCGCCTCGCTGAGCGCGGGCACAATCATCGCCGTCGGGCCGCTGCTGCTCGCCGGCATCGCGGTCGTCGTGCTGGTTGCGATCGCCATCAGCTACGGCGTCGGCCGGGCCCTCGGCCTGCAGCAGCGCATGGCGATGCTTGTCGCCTGCGGCAACTCGATCTGCGGAAACTCTGCGATCGCGGCAGCGGCGCCGGTCATCGGCGCCAGCAGCGAGGATGTCGCCGCTTCGGTCGCCTTCACCGCCGTCCTCGGCGTCGCCGTCGTCGTCTTGCTCCCGTTGCTGGCTCCGCTGCTCGGCCTGGACAAGCTCCAGTACGGCATCCTCGCGGGCCTTACCGTCTATGCCGTGCCGCAGGTCCTTGCGGCGACGGCGCCGCTCGGCGCGCTGAGCGTCCAGATCGGGACGCTGGTCAAGCTGGTCCGCGTGCTCATGCTCGGCCCGGTGATCCTGGCACTCTCCGTCATGACGGCAAAATGGCGCGAGGCGACCGACGAGCCGCCGCCGCATCTCACCGCCGGCGATCGTCCCGCTGCCGGCAAGATCGCCCTCCACCATCTCGTCCCTTGGTTCATCGTGGGCTTCCTCGCGCTCGCGCTAATGAGGTCGGCCGGATTCATCCCGGCACCCGCGCTCGGCCCCATCGCTTGGGTCGCCAACCTGCTGACGATCGTCGCCATGGCAGCGCTCGGTCTCGGGGTGGAAGTGCGCGCCGTCGCGCACAGCGGTCCCCGCGTGATCGCGGCGGTGATCGTATCGCTCCTGTTCCTGGGCGTGGTCAGCCTCGCCTTGATCCGGCTGCTCGCCATTGCCTGAACGCACGGGGCGGCGCGTGTCGCCGGGTTTCGTCGGATATGCTATGCACCAGGCGCGGAACAGGTTCGATCGCCGCTGAAAGAAGCAGAAGCATGAGAGAGATGGATGCTGCCACGCTACGGACGCTCGTCGATCCCGACCGCGTTCACCGCTCGCTCTATCGCGATCCGGACATCTTCGCGCTCGAGATGAAGCGGATCTTCCACCGCAGCTGGGTCTATGTCGGGCATGACAGCCTGGTGCCCGAACCCGGCGATTTCGTCACGACGCGCATCGGACTGATGCCGGTCATCCTCGTGCGCGACGACGAGGGCGAGGTCAGGGTGATCTACAACAGCTGCGGTCATCGCGGCGCCGTCGTCTGCACCGAGGCAAAGGGCAATGCGAAGCTGTTCCGCTGCGGCTATCACGGCTGGACCTTCAAGACCAATGGCGATCTCGACGCGGTTTCCATGCCGCGCGGCTACGGCAAAGACTTCGACCTGTGCGATCCCGCGCTCGGCATGGGACGCGTGCCGCGAGTTGGCCTTTATCGCGGCTTCGTGTTCGCGAGCCTTGGTGCGGACGTGCCCGATCTCGAAACCCATCTCGGGCCCGCCAGGGACAGCATCGACGAGGTCGTGGATCGCGCGCCTGCGGGCGCGATCGATCTGAGCGGCGGCATCCACAAATACATGTTCCGCGGCAACTGGAAGCTCCAGATCGAGAACATCGTCGACATGTATCACGTGCCGTTCTCGCACGAATCGACGATCAGCCGCAGCGGCCGGCAATTCGGGCGCCGGCCCGGCGAGGAGTCGAGCTCCGCGATCAGCGACCGCGGCGGCGCGGCCGCGCGCTGGGAAGAGCGCGAGGCATGGGGATCGCCTAGCACCGGGCACAGCTATGCCGGGCATCAGCCGATTGCCGAGAACCTGCCCGACGATCCGACCTTCCGTGCCTATCTCGCCGCGCTCGAGGCGCGCCACGGCGCCGCGCGCACCCGCGAGATCCTGCAGCCGAAGCGGCACAACACCGCGTTTTATCCCAACATGGCCCTGCAGGCATTGAATCAGCACGTGCGCGTCATCGTGCCGGTGGCTGTGGACCGCACCGAGGTTCACGTCTATCCGGTGCAGCTCAAGGGCGCGCCCGATGCCATGAACCGCGGCTTCATCCGGCATTTGAACATCACCCATTCGGCGGCCTCGCTCATCCAGACCGACGATCTCGAAAATTTCCGGCGCTGCCAGGCGGGCGTCGCTGCGGAAGGCTCGGACTGGGTGTGGTTCGCCCGCGGCGCCGAGAGCGATGTCGAGGACAATCACGGCGATTACCGCAATCACGGCACCGTCGAATTGCAGCAGCGCGTGCAGTACGCGGCCTGGCTCCGGCTCATGAGCGCAAACGCATGACGGTCGCGGCGCACGACGACCGCGCCCGGATCGAGGATTTTCTGATCCGCGAAGTCCGCCTGCTCGACGAGCGGCGCTTCGAGGAATGGCGCGACCTCTTCGCCGAGGACGGCTATTACTGGGTGCCGCTCCGGCCCGGCCAGACCGATCCCGAGAGCGAGGCGTCGCTCTTCTACGACGACCGGAAGATGATGGCGACCCGCTTCGAGCGGCTGCGCCATCCGCAAATCCATGCCCAGACGCCGCCGCACCGCACCCTGCATCTCATTGGCAACGTCACGATCGACGAGGCCGATCCCGCGCGCTGCGAATGCGTCGTCGCGTCGTCGATGATCATGGTCGATTACCGGATCGGCACGAAGCGCGTCTTCGCGGGCCGCGTGCGTCACCGCCTGCGCTGGGACGGCGAGCGCTTCCGCATCGCCTGGAAGCGCGTCGACCTCATCGATTGCGACGATGTCTTCGAATTGATCGCCGTGCCCTTCTGAGGCAAGTCATCGGCGGCTGCTATTTCTCCGCCTTCCTGACGAAGCTCTGGTCGATCATCGTGGCAACGTTGACGGCCTTCACCTTCGGGTTGCTCGCGCTCATCGCCTTCTTGGCCGCCTCGACCTGCGCGAGTTCCGGCAGCGGAACCGATGGAACGACCTCGTTGACATAGAAATCGTAGGTGAAGTCGAGCACCTCCTTGTCCTTGACGCCCAGATGGTCGCTCATCTCGCTCTCGACATAGGGCCGATCCGTCTTCTCGCGCCGGATCCCCTCGATCACCGCGTTCACGACCCCTTGGACCACGTCCCGATGCGCCTCGATGTACGCCGCGGTGACCAGAAGACCGGCATTCACCGACGGAATTCTCATCTTCGCCAGGTCGACCATGTCCACGAACCCGCTTTTCTGGAACTGGTACGTGGCGGGCGCATGCGAGGCCGCGGCGGCGATGCTGCCGGCCAGCAGCGAGTTGTTCACATTCGGCACGCTGCCGAGCGGCGTGATGGCGACGTCCGATATCGAGAGACCGAGCTCGTGCAGCGCGAGGACGGTGCCGGCAAAGAGCGAGCCCGTGGTGCTCGGGACACCCACCCGCTGACCCTTGAGCGCGCTCGCGCTGGCAAATTGCGGGCGCGCCCAGAATTGGAAGGTTTGCACGGGCGAGAGCGTCAGGACGAATTTGAGCTTCGCTCCCTGCGCCACGGCGGAGATGCCGTCGGGGCCGCCGATGGCCGCGATCTGGACCTGATCGGTGAGGAGCGCGGGAATGCCCTCCTGGGCGGGCAGGTACCGCTCGGTCACGTCGAGGCCGCGCTTCTTGAAATACCCGGCGTCGTCGGCGATCCACAGCGGCATCATATCGACCGTCTTCTCGCTGTAGGAGAGGGTCAGTTGCGGCATCGAAGCGTCGGCTGCATTGGCGCCGCGCGATGCGGCCAGCGCGATCGATCCCGCCGCGAAGGCACAAGCGAACGACCGCGCGCGCCGCATCGGAACCATGTGTGTCATGCGAACCTCCCCGATACTTTCTTCGTGCAGTCGCGAGAGCGTGCGGAGCCTCAAGGATGCATGTCTTCGGAGAACCAAATTGAGGGGAGCCGTTCGCCGACTCCTTGTCTTTCGGCGGCGGATAGAATCTCCTTTGCGACCGCGGCAAACTGCAACCCGGTTCCGACGGGATTGAGAAAGACCACTTTCTCGCCCGCCCGCACGCGGGCCTGGACGCGCCCGGTGACGACATCGGCAAGATCGGGCGCGCGTTCCGCAATCGTCTTGAGCAGGTCCCGGACATCGCCATCGCCGCGTTTCTCGCCGAACAGCGTATCGATGAAATCGGTATCCTTGAACGGCTCGGTTCCCTTTCCGGCGACATAATTGATCGGATCGAGATCCCGCGTGTGAATGACGATCCGGTCGGCGCCGTTGAGGATTTCGCCGCCCAGCTCCTGCGCCTTGACGCAGGCGACGAGCGTGCCCGGGCCGATCCAGGCGGGATCGACGACGCGGTCGAGCGCGTTGGTGGCGGTCACCACGATATCGGCCCCGCGCGCCGCCTGTTCGGGCGCATCCATCGCCTCGATGCGGATCCCGTCCTCGCGGCAGCGCTGGGCGAGCGCCCGTCTGCGATCCCGGTTCGGGCTCCACAGGCGAATCTCGCAGTTCGGAAGCGTCGAGGCGATCGCGACGACCGCGCCTTCCGCCTGGGAGCCGCTGCCATAGATGCCGACCACCCGCGCGTCCGGCCGGGCGAGGTGCCGGACGGCGACCGCCGTCGTCGCGCCGACGCGCCGGCGCTGCATCTCGCCGTCCGGCACGATGGCGCGCAGCTCGCCGCTGAGCGTGTCGAAGATGAAGACGAGCCCGACCCACCGTCCGCCTTCGGCTGCGGGAATTTTCTCCTTGCGCAAATTGCCTTCCCGCCGCGTCCAGGAAATCACGTCGGAATTGATCCTGAGCGCGACGACATGGTCTTTCGCGAGCAGGCCGACCATGGTCTTGAAGACGCAATACTGATGGTCGGCGGGCGATTCGCCATAGAGGTCGGTCCGCGTCTGGATCACGGCCCGGCCCAGGCCGAATTCGCGATAGGCGGTTTCGATGGCATCGACATAGGCCGAGATCGGCACGAGCGTCTTCACCTGCTCGTTGGTGAGCACAATCACGGGCATGGGATTTCTCCTTTCGGTGCCGGGCCGTTGCGGCCCCGCCCTTATTTGATGTTCAGCCGGGCCGCTGCCGCCTTGACGAAGCTCTGGTCGATCATGCCCGAAAGATCGACCGTCTTCACCTTCGGGTTCTTGACGCTCAGCGCCGTCTGCGCCGCCTCGAGCTGAGCGGTTTCCGGCGTCGGCAGCGACGGGGCGACCTCGTTCGCATAGAAATTATAGGTGAATTCGAGCACGGCCTCGTCCTTGATGCCCATGTGCTCGCGCAGCTCCGCTTCGACATAGGCCTTGTCGGATTTCTCGCGCTGGAGCGCCTCGACGATCGCGTCCACGACGCTTTGGACGATCTTGGGGTTGGCCTCGATATAGGACGCCATGGCGGCGAGCCCGGTATTCACGTTCGGAATCCGTTTTTGCGCCAGGTCGACCATGTCGATGAACCCGTGCTGCTGATAGACGTAGGTTGCCGGCGGGTGCGAGGCCGCGGCCGCGATGCTGCCGGCGATGAGCGCGCTGTCCACGTTCGGCACGGTGCCGAGCGGCGTGATGGCCACGTCGGACGGCGACAGGCCGAGCTGCTGCAGCGCAATCACGGTCGCGGTGTAGAGCGAGCCCGTGGTGCTGCTGACGCCGACCTGCTGGCCCTTGAGCGCGCCGGCATTGGCGTATTGCGGCCGCGCCCAGAACTGAAACGTATAGACCGGAGAGAACGTCGCGACATATTTGAGCTTCGCTCCCTGCGCCGCCGCGGAGAGCCCATCGGGACCGCCGATGGCCGCCATCTGGATCTGGCCGGTCAGCAGCGCCGGAATGCCTTCCTGCGCCGGAATATATTGCTCGGTCACGTCGAGGCCGCGCTTCTTGAAGTAGCCGGCGTCGCCGGCGATCCACAGCGGCAGCTCGTCGCCGACCTTCTCGCTGTAGGAGATGATGAGGTGCGCCGCCGGCGCATCGCCGGCTGCGTTGGCGCTTGCGGCGGCAAGCGCGAACAAGGAAGCCGCGACGGCGGCAGGAAGCGGCCATAGAGGCGACAGAGTCATGCAATCCCCCCAGCTTTTTTATGCGCGGTCTCGGCCTGCGCGTCGATCACACGCGCCAGGCGTCGAAATGGTTCTCCATCCAGCGAACGATCGACGAGAGCAGCATGCCGGCCGCGGCGAAGATGACAAGGCCGGCGAATACCGTCGCCGTCTGGAACTGCTGGCCGGCGTTCTCGATCATCGCCCCGATCCCGTGCTGGGCGCCGAGCAATTCGGCCACGAAGACGCCGATCAGCGCCTGTCCCACCGCAAGCCTGATGCCGCCCAGGATGAACGGCACCGAGCCGGGCAAGGCGATCGTGCGAAAGATCTGCAAATCGCTGGCGCCAAAGCAGCGCGCCACCCGCACCAGATGCGAATCGAGACTGCGTATGCCGCTGCTGGTGTTCAAAAGCACCGGAAATACCGTGGTCAGGAAAACCAGCGCGACCTTCGAGCTCATTCCGATGCCGAGCCAGACGATGAGGAGCGGCCCCAGGGCCACGCGCGGGATCGCGTAAAGGAACGTGACGAACGGGTCCACGAGATAGCCGAGCTTCGCATACCAGCCGATCGCCAACCCGACCACGATGCCGACAACCGTGGCAAGCGCGAAGCCATAGAGCAGCTCCTGTCCGCTCGCGGCGAAGTCCGCCCAGATATCCGGCGAGGTGAACATCTCGCCGAACGCGCCGACGACATCGGCGGGCGACGGCAGCACGATCGGAGGCTCGACGCCGAGCGCCGTCACCAGCTCCCACAGGACCAACAGCCCCGCCATGAAGACGCCGCCGAGGACAATGCGCTCGGTGCGCTTTCCGGCCCGCCCGCTCACCGGTCGGCCGGACGGCTCGTCGTCTTGCGCTTGCGCGATGACCGTTGCCATGGTGCGCTATCTCCCAACCTTCAATCGCCGTCCGCCGTCGCCGGATCCCGGCCTGCCCCGAGCGCCAGCGCCACTTCCCTGACATATGCCAGGAACTCCGAGCGCAGACGCGCTTCGGCCCGCGGCTCCGGCAATTTGACGCGGACTTCGCGCACGATGCGCCCCGGGCGCCGGCTGAAGACGCAGACCCGATCGGCGAGGAACACCGCCTCGCCGATGTCGTGCGTCACGAACAAGGCCGTGACGTTGGCCCGTTTGCAGATGCCGAGAAGCTCGACCTGCAGCGTCTCGCGGGTCTGCGCGTTGACCGAGGCGAACGGCTCGTCGAGCAGCAGGAGCTCGGGCTCGACCGCCAAGGCCCTGGCGAGGTTGACGCGCTGCTGCATCCCGCCCGAAAGCTGATGCGGATAGCTCCGCGCGAAGTCGCCGAGCCCGACCAGCTCCAGCAGCTCGTGCGCGCGCGCCGCCGCCTCTTTGCGCCGCATCCGGCCCGACATCTCGAGACCATAGGTGACGTTGTGCAGGACATCGCGCCACGGCAAAAGCCCGGGCTGCTGAAACACCATCGCACGGTCCGGTCCCGGCCGGACGATCGGCTTGCCGTTGAGCGTAAGCTCGCCCGACGAGATCGGCAGAAATCCCGCGACCGCGTTGAGCAGCGTCGTCTTGCCGCACCCGGACGGACCCACGACGCAGAGCAGCTCTCCGCGCCGCACCGTGAGATCGATGCGATCCACGGCCAGCACGATCTCCGCGTCGCGGCCCGTCGAATAGGCGACCGACAGGTTCCGGGCACAGAGGTAATCTCCCGCGCCGCCAGGCGCCGCTTGCGCGGCACGCTCGGCCTTCTGGGGCAGCAAACTCACGGGCCCGATCGCCATGACAGGGAACTCATTCGTTCAGGCGCCGACGAGCTCGGCGATCCTTCTGGCGGCCTGTTGCCGGCGCGGCGCGAATTTTTCGACGAGGGTGCGCTCCGGCGCGATCTGATTGCCGGCTTGCCCGGGATGGCGCTGCGTCCGCGCCCATCCGTTGTGCACGAGGTCCAGGATCACGCCGTTGATGTCATGGAACTTGACCTCGTACGCGGCATTGTGCCGGAAATCGGGCTCGCCCATCAGCCATTCGCCGCCGGCCTGCTCGATCAGCGCGTGGGTCTTGTTCACGTCGTTGACCCAGATGCCGAAATGGTGGAAGCCGACGAAGTCCTTGCCCCGTCCTTGCGCCGCCTTCTCGGTCTTGAAGTCGAGGAGCGCCATGTTGAACACGCCGTCCGACATGAACACGCCCTCGGCGAGGGACGAATTGGTCTCGCCGACGACCTCGAAGCCGGCAACGGCGCGATAGAACTCGGCCGTCGCCCACGGGTCGCGCGTCGCCAGCGCGATGTGGCGGAGCTGCCCTTTCTGCGACGGGTCGCGCGCGATCTTGCGCGCTGCCATATCCGCGGCGGCCTTCGCGCGGCGCTCGGCGAATCTCGGCACCAGCGTCCGGGCTCCCGAAGCCTGGTTGCCGGCCGCACCGGGGCGCCGCTCGGTCCCCGCCCAGCCATTATGGACGAGATCGAAGATGACGCCGTTGATGTCGTGGAACTTCACCTCGTAGGCGGCATTGTGGCGATAGTCGGGCTCGCCCATGATCCATCGTCCGCCGGCCTTTTCGACGCGCTTCTGCGTCGCCTCGACGTTGTCGACCCAGATGCCGAAATGATGCAGGCCGACGAAATCCTTGCCCATGCCTTGCGCCGCCGCCTCGGTCTTGAAGTCGAGGAGCGCCATGTTCACCAGCCCATCGGACAGGAACACGCCTTCGGCGAGGCTCGAATCGGTCTCGCCGACGACCTCGAAGCCGAAAATGGCCGTGTAGAATTCGGCCGCGGCCCAGGGATCGGGCACCGACATCGCGATGTGGCGAAGCTCACCCATGCGTATCCTCCATTGCTTATGCCGCCGGCGCCGCCGTGGGGTGGCGGTGCGGCTTTACCATCGGGTTCGCGAGACGAAGCGGCAAGCCCTTTTTCGCAGGCGGCGATTTGCTCGTACCCCCGCGGATGAGGGCGCGCATCGACGCCGCCGGACGATCACGCTTGCGAAGCGAGCGACGGATTGTCGGCCCCGGCCAGAATACGCGCAACCCGATCCTTGAGCGCCTGAGCGCGGAACGGCTTCGCGAGAAACGGCTTGCCGCGAATGCGCGTGAGACTGGCCGGATCGGTAAAGCCGCTCAGGAAAAGCACGGTGCCGCGCCAGCCGTTCTCTCGCGCCCGCTCGTAGACATCGATGCCCGACATCCCCGGCATGGCAATGTCGAGGACCGCAAAACGGACCGGATACCGTTCGAGCGCGTCGAGCGCAGACGGTCCGTCATACGCCTCAACCAGGTCGTAGTCCGCATCGGACAGTGTCGAGCAGATAAATTCGCGCACCTGGCTGTCGTCGTCGGCGACAAGAATCACCGGCGCTGTGGAATTCGTCGCCTCCGATGCCCCCTGCGGCCGCTCGATGACGCAAGCTGCGGCTTGCATTGGCGGCGGCGCCACCTGCGTCACCGGTAGATAGATCGTAACGGTCGTGCCGTCGTTCTGCGCGGTATCGATCGTGACTGTGCCGCCGAGCTGCTTGGCCAATCCATAGACCTGGCTCAAGCCAAGTCCGGTGCCCTGCTCCTTCGTCGTGAAGAACGGGTCGAACGCCTTCGCCGCCACGTCGGCGGGCATTCCAGCGCCGGTGTCCTTGACGCGGATCGCGACGTAAGGCCCCGCGGCCAGGTCATGCGGCAGGCCCGTACCGCCGGCTTCGATGGGCCTCGTCTCGAATATCACGGTGCCGCCCGCCGGCATCGCGTCGCGCGCATTGATCGCGAGGTTGAGCAGCGCCGTCTCGATCTGAACGTCTTCCGCCATCACATGCGCGAGGTGCGGCGCAAGCTCGCAGCGAATGGTCCACCTTGTCCCGAGGCCAGCGCGCAACAGGTTGACGACGTTCTGCACGATTTCGTTTACATCGGTCGCTTCCGGCCGCAATGGCTGTTTCCGCGAGTAGGCGAGGAGATTCCTGACGATGCGTTCACCCTTCTGCGCCGCCTGCTCGACATTGCCGAGGAGCGTGCGCCGGTCGCTGTCGCGGTTGGCATCGTAGGCGCGCTCGATGTTTCCCTTGATCGCCGTCAGGATGTTGTTGAAATCGTGGGCGACGCCGGCAGTGAGCTGCCCGATCGCTTCGAGCTTCTGCGACTGGCGCAGGTGCTTCTCCCGTTCGACGCGTTGCGAGTGTTCTTGCATGGCGCGATGAACGAGCCACAGGATTACGAGGCTCAAGACCGCGCCCGCGGCGAATTGGACGATGGCCGCCGAACGGTGCGCCGCGAGAATGTCGTCGATGGCCATTCCGGTCGCGACGATCACCGGGTAGTCGCTGTCGGCGGAAAAACTACAGATGCGGTCGATCCCGTCGATCTTGCTGCGGACCCTGTAGGTACCTTCCGGTGCCGACAGGAGCGTTTTCATGAGCGACGCGCTGCTGAAGTTCCGCCCGACCGCGACATCGCTAGCCGCTCTGGTCGCCCGTGCGCGCAACACTCCGTCGCGTCCGACAAGGGAGATCATGCCATTAGGGCCGAGGTCGATGGACTGTAAAAAGCGAGTGAGGTAGGCCGGATCGAGCGCAACGATGCCGACGCCGGCGAGGCTGCCATCAGGCCGCTCGATGCGTCGCGTGATCGGGATCGCAGGTTTGCCTGTAACCCGTCCGATAATCGGCGGACTGATGTAGGGCTGTGGCGCCGCAGGATTGAGTTGGACCCGGAAGGGCTCGCGATCGGAGACATTCGTTCCAACGGCACCAGGATCGGTGCTTGACGCAAGCACACGTCCATCGGCGCTAATCATGCCAACTTGCACGAATGCGCCGTCCAGCAAGGATGGCTGGCGCGCCCAATCCGGCAACACAAAGCCGCCCCGAGACTCCAGGTAACTTTCGTCCAGCCGCTGCAGGATCTCGTCCGCGCCGGAGATCGCGCTGTGCACATGCTCGCGAAGAGCGACGGCCAAGCTCAGTGTCTGCGCTCCCGCTTGTTGGAGCGCCGCTTCACGGTCAGCGTGCTCGTCGTAAAGGATCGCCGTCCACAGCACGGCGATGCTCAGCAGCCCAAGCGCGTACACCGAGACCAGCGCGCCGTGCGGCCGCTTCACGAGCTTCGGCCCGATCGACTTCGCCCAACCGACCGGCAGCACTCTGCGACCCATGCAGGACCCTTTCGGTGAGGCCGGGTTATCGTTCGGCCTTGGTCGGCCGCCCTGACGTAAGAAGGCACTGCCAGCCAGCGTACTTTCAAAGGAAAGTCGCACTCCGGCGCGCAGATCGCAATTTACCCTTTGGGACGAACCAAGCTGCCGCGCTGCCAGCCCCCGAAGGGGTGGCGTCCTTGCAGAGGCGAGAAAGAGAAGCCAGCAGCGCGAGCTAACCGGGGCTAGCACGCGAACCCGCTCGACGACACGCTGCCAGAACTCGGCGTTTAGCTGGCCGGCCACGCCTGACGATGATGAGCACTATGTCTACGCTATAGCCCTATAATGAACCTCGCATTCCCGGTTCCTCGCCACCGCCGATTTAACGACCGGGTCGGATGGGGAGCCCGGCTTGGGCGGGCGCTTGCTCATTGAATCCCAAAGAAGGCTTTTAGCAAAGGCCCTGCCGCATTCCATGCAGCAGCGACAGCCGAGACGGTGGCGGCAGTCTGACTGATCGCGCCCAGCGCGGCCTTTATCATGCCGGGCTTCCGGTCCTTGGCAGCCCCGGCAGCTTGTTCGCTAAGGTAAGCCAACTGATCCAACATGTTATCCTTGTCGGCTTTCGCGAGCGTGGCCTCGTTAGCAATGGCTTCTGTGAGTTCCTTAAGGGCTTTGCTAACTGCCTCATTACCAGCGTCTTTGAGATAGGTGATGCTAACGTCAATTGTTTGGACGTTACCCGTATTGATCGATCCGACAACGCTGTTATCCACCTTTATGTTGTTCAAGATTATCGGTCCTCGTGGAATGTCTGGGACTTGCATTCTCGGCGTGAAGTTGTGGAGTCCCGTAAGGTGATCCATTTCGGCCGCAGCGTGGTTCATCGCCATAATCGCAAGCCGAGCCCCTAAAGTTTTGGCAACCTCAAACTTGTAATAGCAATCGACGCAGAGCCGAGCGTCATTGACAGACACGACGGCGCATTTGCCGCATTGCCCGCACAACAGCCGGGCGGTCGAACTCAACTCCTCGGAGGTTGGCTCCTTCGTCATTCCCAGTGATTTAACGCCATTCTCTCGCGGGCGCGAGAGTAGTCAAAAGCGCCGCTATCCTAGCACACATCAGCTTCATTAGAGCTCCGCATTGCGAGATGCGCTGCGTCGGTCGCCTACCACAGGCGCTTATTTGCGAATGCGTGTCCGGAGCCTGACTTAAGATAGCGCTCGAACCGCTCCGCCTTCGCTGCGTCGGAAAATGCGACGTACGTCACCATGCGCCACGGCTTGAATTTGTTTGTATGAACGGACTTTCCCGAATTGTGCTCTGCGAGACGTTTTCGCAAATCGCCCGTGACGCCGACATAGCGCTGACCGGGGGCGCGGAGGCTTTCCAACAGGTAAACGTACTGCACGGAAAGCCCTCCTTCGCCGATGGCTTCGGAGGGCATCCTGCTTCGCAGGGGGAAGTCAAGTCTAATCCTGCGAAGCACGTAGTGCGGAGCAGGATGGCGGAGAGGGAGGGATTCGAACCCTCGGTACCCAGTAAAGGGCACAACGGTTTTCGAGACCGCCCCGATCGACCACTCCGGCACCTCTCCCGCGACGGCCCGCGGCTTATATCGCCCCGCCCGGTTGACAGGCAAGGCTCGGGCGCTATAGTCCGGCGCGGTCGGACGGGCACGCCCCGTCCGTTCGAATTTCAGCACGGGATCGGGCCCTCGCCCCATGTACGCAGTCATCCGCACCGGCGGCAAGCAATATCGGGTCGCCAAGGACGACGTGATCGAGGTCGAGCGGCTCGCCGCCGAGCCCGGCGCCAGCGTCACGCTCGGCGACGTGCTGATGCTGGGCGGCGAGGGCGCGGAATTGCGCGCCGGCAAGCCGACGCTCGCGGGCGCTTCGGTCACGGCGGAAGTCGTGTCCCAGTCGAAGGCCGACAAGGTCATCGTCTTCAAGAAGAAGCGGCGGCACAATTACCGGCGCAAGCGCGGCCATCGTCAGGATCTGACCGTGCTGCGCATCACCGGCATCAGCGCCGGCTAAGGAGGCCCCATGGCACACAAGAAAGCGGGCGGCTCCTCGCGCAACGGCCGCGATTCGGCCGGCCGCCGCCTCGGCGTCAAGAAATTCGGCGGCGAGATCGTCGTGCCGGGCAACATCATCGTGCGCCAGCGCGGCACCAAGTTCCATCCCGGCCAGAATGTCGGACTCGGCCGCGACCACACGATCTTCGCGACCGTCACGGGCGCGGTCGAATTCCACACCACGACGCGCGGACGGACATTCATCTCGGTCGCACCTCAGGCGCCCGAGGCCGCGGACTAGGTCGTCCAGGCGGTCTCGCGCGCACGGGACCCCCTCATGCAGTTTCTCGACGAAGCCAAGATCTACCTGAAGAGCGGCGACGGCGGCGCCGGCGCGGTCGCGTTCCGGCGCGAGAAATTCATCCCCTTCGGCGGCCCCGACGGCGGCAACGGCGGCAAGGGCGGCGACGTCGCGATCGAGAGCGTGGCGAACCTCAACACCCTCATCGATTACCGCTATCGGCAGCATTTCCGCGCCGAGACCGGTCATCACGGCATGGGCGCCAACCGCAGCGGCGCCGACGGCGAAACGCTGGTCCTGCGCGTGCCCGCCGGCACCGAGATTCTCGACGAGGACAAGGAGACCGTGCTCTTGGACCTGACGCGCGCGGGCGAGCGCCGCGTGCTCCTGAAAGGCGGCGACGGCGGCTTCGGCAATGCGCATTACAAGAGCTCGACCAACCGCGCGCCGCGGAAGGCGCTGCCCGGCTGGCCCGGCGCGGAGCGCTGGGTCTGGCTCAGGCTCAAGCTCATCGCCGATGCCGGGCTCGTGGGCTTGCCGAACGCCGGGAAATCGACGCTGCTCTCCGTCGTCTCGCGCGCCAAGCCCAAGATTGCGGAATATCCCTTCAGCACCTTGCGGCCGCAGCTCGGCGTCGTGCGGCTGGGCGACGCCGAGTTCGTGCTCGCCGATCTCCCCGGCCTCATCGAAGGGGCAAGCGAGGGCGCAGGCCTCGGCCACCGCTTTCTCGCCCATGTCGAGCGTTGCGCCGTTCTCCTTCATCTCGTCGATGCGACCGAGGAGGATGTCGTCGGATGCTGGCGCACGATCCGCGCCGAGCTTGCCGCGCACGGCCACGGTCTCGAGCGCAAGCTCGAGATCGTCGCGCTGAGCAAGGCGGACGCGGTGCCGGCAAAAGAGCTTGCCGCGAAACAGGCGAAGCTGCGCCGCGCCAGCAAGGGCACGGTTTTAGCCTTGTCCGCCGTCAGCGGCGCCGGCGTCCACGATGCGATGGCGGCGCTTTTGGGCGCCATTCGCGAAGCGTGCGCAGCAGAACAGGTGACGTCTGCCGTTCCGGCCTGAGACGCCGCTCACACGCCCGCGAACACGTCCCACCAATCCTCCAGCATCCCCGGATGCGTGTGGCGGATCTGCACCGAGATGCGGTGGAAGCCCGCGTCCTTGAGCGCGCGCAGGCGTGCGACCAGCTCGGCCTTGGGCGCCGTCCAGGAAAAATTGCGGATGAGCTCGCCGTCGCAAATGGCGCGCTCCTCGGGCTTCAGGAACATGAGATGGCCGACATGGTTCGAAAGATAGCGCGCGTCGGCGGGCTCCATGCGCTCGTAAAGGCGGCGGTATTTTTCGAGCGCGGCGGCAAGGACCGGCGGAAGCTGCCCGCCCGGCGCGCGGTCCTGCATGTCCTCCTCGACGAGATCGTGCGTCAGCATGATCGCGGTCGGCCCGGCCTCGTCCTTGACCCGGTCGGAATCGTAAGCCTCGCCGTCGCGCAGCACCGCGCCGCCGATCTCGCCATGGAGGTGCAGGGAGCTGAGGTCGCGTCCTGCCGCCTGCCACTTGGCCTTCATGTCGGCCAAGGCCTCGAGCGCCGAGCCCGCGCGCCCCAGAGGACAGATCCAGCCGGCGCCAATCTCGGCGACGAGCGCCCGCGCCCGCGGCCCCGTGGCGGAGACATAAAGCGGGATCTCGTCGCCGATGTTGATCGCGCCGATTTCGGGATTGAGGAAGCGGATTTTCCGGCGCTTGCCTTCGAACTCCCACTCGAGCGTCTCGCCGCGCAGCAGCCCCTGCACCACGCGGATATATTCGCGCATGTCCGCCTGTTTCACGCGCTTCAGCCCCATCGTGCGCCGCCCGGTGAAGCCGGTCGAGATGCCGAATTCTATACGGCCGGGGGCGAGCGCGTTGAGCGAGCCCAGCGCGCTCGCCGCCGACGGCGCGATGCGGTTCGAGGGAATGAGTACGCCGGTGCCGAGCTTGATGCGGCTCGTCGCCATCGCCGAAGCAGCCATCGCGACGAATGGATCGGCGTTCAGCATTTGCGTGTCGAAGAACGAGGCGGCGTCGTAGCCCAACTCCTCGGCGCGCTTCACGAGCTTCCAGCTGTCCGCATGCGTCGCAAGGGCAATGCCGTATTCCATGGTTACGCTCCGCCGGGCTGCTTGATCGGGCGCCGCCGATCTTCGCATGGCGCGCGGTACAGAGTCACTTGGCGAACAGGCTGCGCCCCGGCATCATGGCACAGGAGAACGAAGGGGAAGGGAAGCCATGTCTCGCCGCACCGTTGCCGCACGATTTGCCGCCATCGCCTTGTTCGCACTCGCGTCGAGCGCCCCCGGGGCCCGCGCCGAGCAGGAGCACGCGATCCTTGCCGTCCCGGCCGAGGCGATTCTGTTCATGGCGCATTACGTGGCGATGGATTTGGGCTTCTTTCGCGACGAAGGCGTCGATCTCGATTCGCGCCTCATCGTCGGCATGGGCTCGATGAACGCCGTGATCGCCGGCTCGGCCGAATTCTCGTACTCGTCGGGCGGCTCGCTCACCCGCGCCGCGGCGCGCGGCCAGCGCCTCCTCGCCATCGCCAACCTGAACGACCGGCACGGACAGCAGATCGTGCTGCGCAAGGACTTGGCCGAAGCCGGGCATTTCGACCCGAACGCGCCGCTTTCCGTGCGCGCGCAGCTTTTGAAGGGGCGCAATATCGCGATCGACGGCATGGGCACGGTGGTCCATTCCTTCGTGCGCGTCGTCGCCAAGGCCGGCGGCTACGATCCGGAAGCGGTCACGGTTTCGCCGATGCAGCCGGCCGACATGATCGCGGCGTTCGGGCGGCATGCGATCGACGGCTTCGCCGCGGCGCCGCCCTGGATCCAGCAGGCCGTGGCCGACGGGACCGCGGTGATCGTCGCCGACGGCATCAAGGGCGATCCGCAGGAGCTCGTGCCGATCGGTTCGGTGATGCTCGTGACCCGGCCGCAACTCTGCACCGAGCGGCCCTCGCTGTGCATGAAGATGGGCCATGTCATGGCGCGGGCGGCGACCTTCGTGCACGAGCACAAGGCGGAGACGATTGGCGTGCTGAAGAAACATTTCCCGAACATCTCCGACCCGGTGCTCGAGGCGTCCTACGAAGCGGTCGCGAGCATGACGCCGACGCCGCCGGTCGTGCAGGCCGACGAGCTGGCGCATGCCGAGCTGATGAATATCGAGGCGGGCTTCATGAAGCCCGAGGAGAAGCTCGGCCACTATGACGGGCTCTTCACCGACGCCTATGTGAAATAAGCTTCCGTACGCATTTTACGTTGACAAGCTGCGGACGGCTGTGCTAGGAAATGCACGCGGCGCGAATGTCCGGCGGCGGGGACCGGGGGGGGCGCGCGCGATGACGATTTTACCGAACGAAGCCAATTTGCGCGCGAACTGCGAGATGACGAAACGAACCCAATTTGGTGCGGCGGAGCGACCCACCTCACCCGCCTCGCTGCGCTCGGCACCCTCTCCCCCCACGCGGGCGGAGAGGGTTTTTCGGCGCCGCGGAAATTGCGGAACGGACCCAATTTTGCGCGGTAATAAGATACCGCATTCCCCGCTGAGGAGATTGCTTCGCTGCGCTCGCAATGACGGATTTAGCTGTCATTGCGAGGAGCGCAGCGACGAAGCAATCCCGACGGACGGCGCGCCATGACCGAAACGCTCGCCTCCGCGCGCCGGCTCATCGTCAAGATCGGCTCGGCGCTGCTGGTCGACGACGCGACCGGCGATTTGCGGCGCGCCTGGCTCGATGCGCTGGTGGCCGACATCGCCGCCTGCCGCGCGCGCGGACAGGAGGTGCTGGTGGTCACGTCGGGCGCGGTCGCGGTCGGGCGCCGCCATTTGGGTCTCGCCGGCCGCGCGCTGCGGCTCGAGGAGAAGCAGGCCGCCGCCGCCGCCGGCCAGATCCGCCTCGCCCACGCCTGGCTCGAGGCGCTCGGCCGGCACGGCATCGGGGTCGCGCAAATCCTGCTCACGCCCGACGACACCGAGGCGCGGCGCCGGCACTTGAACGCACGCGCCACCCTCGAACAACTCCTGGCCTTGGGCGCGGTGCCGGTCATCAACGAGAACGACACGGTCGCGACCGCGGAGCTGCGCTTTGGCGACAACGACCGGCTCGCGGCGCGCGTGGCGCAGATGATCAGCGCCGACACGCTTGTGCTGCTCTCCGACATCGACGGGCTCTATACCTCCGACCCGCGCCTCGATGCGCAGGCGAGCCACATCGCCGAGGTGCGCGACCTCACCTCCGAGATCGAGGCGATGGCGGGCAAGGCGCCGCCCGGATCGAGCTCGGGCGGCATGGTGACGAAGCTTTCGGCGGCGCGCATCGCCATGGCCGCCGGCTGCCGCATGGCGATCGCCAAGGGCGTCGGGCTGCACCCCTTGGCGGCGCTCGACCGGGGCGCGCGCGCGACCTGGTTCATTCCCTCGTCCGAGCCGCGCACCGCGCGCAAACGCTGGATCGCCGGCGCGGTCAATCCGGTGGGCGCGCTCACGGTCGATGACGGCGCGGCGGCGGCGCTCTCGCGCGGCACCAGCCTTCTGCCCGCCGGCGTCGTCGCCGTCGAAGGCGAATTCGAGCGCGGCGATGCCGTCCTCGTGAAGCGCCGCGACGGCAAGCCCCTGGCGCGCGGCCTCAGCGCCTATTCGAGCGCCGATGCGCGCGCCATCGCCGGCCACAAAAGCAGCGAAATCGAGACAATTTTGGGCTATCGCGGCCGCGACGAGATGATCCATCGCGACGACCTCGTGCTGGGATAGGCTCTAACGATCCCTTTACGGACCGGCCCCTATCCTCGCAGCGCTCAGTGGCGCACGAGGGTCGAATCCATGGACGCGCAGCGCTCGAAATCAAATGTCTCGCCGCTCAATCCCGGCGTTCCCGGACCGCTGCCGGTCGGCGAGCGGCGCGGTCACCGGCGCTTCGGCTCGCATCAGATCAAGCTGACATTCCTCGGCATCGAGCATGTCGCGCTCAACTGGTCGGTCGGCGGCGTCCTGATCGACGACGTGCATCCGACGCTCGCGCTCGGCACGACCGTGTCGGGCATCCTGTCCGTGCGTGGCTCGGAAGGCCGCTTCCGCTTCTCGGCCGAGCTGGTGCGGCGCGATGCGCGCACCAAGGAGATCGCGTTCCGCTTCCTCAATCCCTCGCGCGCGCTGCAGGACGTGCTGACGCGCATCACGGAGTAGCGCCGCTCACTCCGCCGCAAGGCGGCGGGCCCGTCCATCGGCGGCTCGATTGCGGCAGGGAAAACCCGTAAACTCGCGGCGTGAAGAACACGGCCGGAAATTCAGGCGCCGACCTCGAGCGCGAGATGCACGCGCTCGGCGCGCGGGCGCGCGCGGCGGCGGCGGCGCTCGCGCGCGCGGAGCCTCGTGCCAAGACCGCGGCGCTCGCCGCCGCAGCCGCCGCGCTGCGCGAGGACAAAAACGCCATTCTCGCCGCCAACCAGCGCGACATGGCGGCTGCGGGAAACGCGCTCTCGGCGGCGCTGCGCGACCGCCTGCGGCTCGACGACAAGCGGGTCGAGGCGATGGCGCAGGGGCTCGAGGACGTGGCGCATTTGCCCGATCCGGTCGGCACCGTGCTCGAGCATTGGATCAGGCCCAACGGGCTCGACATCGCGCGCGTTCGCATCCCCTTGGGCGTCATCGGCATCATCTACGAGGCGCGGCCCAACGTCACGGCGGACGCGGGCGGCCTCTGCCTCAGGGCCGGCAATGCCGTCATCCTGCGCGGCGGGTCCGAGAGCTTCCATTCCTCGATGGCGATCGCCACAGCGCTGCGCCGCGCGATCGCGGCAAGCGGGCTCCCTGAAGACGCGGTGCAGCTCGTGCCGACGCAGGATCGCGCGGCGGTCGGCATGATGCTGACCATGCCCGAATTCATCGACGTGATCGTGCCGCGCGGCGGCCGCTCGCTGATCGAGCGTGTGCAGCGCGAAAGCCGCATTCCGGTGATCGCGCACCTCGAAGGCATCTGCCACGTCTATGTCGATCGGGCCGCCGATCTCGAGACGGCGCGGCGCATCGTGTTCAATGCGAAGATGCGGCGCACCGGCATCTGCGGCGCGGCCGAGACGCTTCTGGTCGACCGCCCGGTGGCGAAAACTCATCTGCCGCCGATCCTCGCCGATCTCCACGCGGCGCACTGCGAAATCCGCGGCGACGACGCGGTGCGCGCGCTCGACCCCGATGCCTTGCCCGCGACCGAGGCGGATTGGACGACGGAATATCTCGACGCCATTCTCTCGGTCCGCGTGGTCGAGGGGCTTAGCGGTGCGATCGAGCACATCAATCGCTATGGCTCGCACCATACCGATGCCATCGTCACGTCGGACCAGGCGGCGGCCGAGCGCTTCCTCGCCGAAATCGACAGCGCCATCGTGCTGGTCAACGCCTCGACCCAGTTCGCCGATGGCGGCGAGTTCGGCATGGGCGCCGAGATCGGCATCTCGACGAACCGCCTCCCCCCGCGCGGGCCGGTCGGCGCCGAGCAGCTCACGACCTACAAGTACATCGTCCGCGGCAACGGCCAGGTGCGCCCCTGACCGACGAAATCCTGCCGAGAGCGCTCGGTCTTGGCCATCCGCCGCCGCGGCGCATCGGCCTCCTCGGCGGATCGTTCAATCCCGCCCATGCCGGCCATCGCCATATCAGCCTCGAGGCGCTGAAACGGCTCGAGCTCGACGCGGTGTGGTGGCTCGTGTCGCCGCAGAATCCGCTGAAGCCACGGCGCGGCATGGCGTCGTTCGCACGCCGGCTCAATGCGGCGCGGGCGTTCGCCCGTCATCCGCGCATTACGGTCGTCGATCTCGAGGCCCGGCTCGGCACGCGCTACACCGTCGATACGTTGTGCGCGCTCGCGGCGCGGTTTCCCACGACGCGCTTCGTGTGGCTCATGGGCGCCGACATCCTGCCGCAACTGCCGCGCTGGAAGCGCTGGGCCGAAATATTCTTACGTGTACCGGTTGCGGTCTTTGCCCGCCCTTCCTATTGTCATACGGGTCTCGCGGGCATCGCGGCGCAGCGTTTTGCGCGGCATCGCGTGGCGCCCGAGGCGGCGCGCCGGCTCGCGGAGATGAAACCGCCGGCCTGGACGTTCTTCTGGGTGGCGCTGGAGCCGATCTCGGGGACGGCGATCCGCACGGGGCCCCGACGTGTGCCGCGCCCAAGGCGCAAAGTTATGAGGTGACACCTATCCCGCTTAGCAGAAAGAAGCCGCGCCCGAAGCCAGCCCTGACGCCAGCGCTGCTTGCGCTTGCGCAAAAATCCCTCGAAGACGGCAAGGCCGAAGAGGTCGTCGTCATCGACCTCGCCGGCAAATCTTCAATCGCCGATCACATGCTGATCGCCACAGGGCGCTCGCAGCGCCAGGTCATGGCCTTGGCCGAGCGCGTAGTCGAGGCCGCGAAAGAAGCGGGATACCGCCCCTCGGTCGAGGGGTTGCGCTTCGGCGACTGGGTGCTGATCGACGCGGGCGACCTCCTCGTCCATATCTTCAGGCCCGAGGTGCGCGCCTTCTACAACCTCGAGAAGATGTGGGGCGCCGCTTTCGCCGATCCCGGCGCGTCTGCCTTCTAGGTGCGGCTTCTCGTCATCGCCGTCGGCCGGCTCAAGCCCGGGCCGATGAAAGATCTGGCGGACGAGTACGCAAGGCGGATCACATGGCCGCTCGCGTTCCGCGAGGTCGAAGAGCGCCGCCCGCTCCCATCCGCCGCGCTCAAGGAGCGCGAGGGCGCGCTGCTGCTCGAAGCCGTGCCGCCGGGAGCGCTTGCGGTGGCGCTCGACGCGCGCGGCGCGGCCCTTTCGAGCGAGGATTTCGCCGTGCGCCTGGCGCGCTGGCGCGATCAAGGAACCGGCGAGGCGGCCTTTCTCATCGGCGGCGCCGGCGGGCTCGACGGCAAGGTCCTGGCGCGGGCCGAGTTCAGGCTGTCGCTGGGCGCAATGACCTGGCCGCATCTTCTCGCCCGGGTCATGCTTCTGGAGCAACTCTACCGCGCGCAGCAGATTCTCGCAGGCCACCCCTACCATCGCGCGTAGCGAAATCGGGCCGCGGACCCTATCGCCCGCGGCCCCGTTCCCTGTATAAGAATCGCCATGCCGAAGCGACCCCGTCCCCTCGTTCTCTGCATCCTCGACGGCTGGGGCGAGCGTGCCGAACGCGCCGACAATGCCATCCTCCTTGCCAAGACGCCCAACTGGGACAAGTTCATGGCGCGTTACCCGCATGCGCACATGCAGGCGAGCGAGCTTTACGTGGGATTGCCGAAAGGCCAGATGGGCAATTCCGAGGTCGGCCACATGAACCTGGGCGCGGGCCGCGTCGTGATGCAGGACCTGCCGAAGATCGACGCGGCCGTGGCGAACGGCTCGCTCGAACGGAACGTGGCGCTGCAAAACTTCATCGCCGCACTCAAGAAGAGCGGCGGCACCGCACACCTGATCGGCCTCATCTCGCCGGGCGGCGTCCATTCGCACCAGGACCACATTGCCGCGCTGGCGCGCGTGCTCGATGCGGCCGGTCTTCCCGTCGCGGTGCACGCCTTCCTCGACGGCCGCGACACGCCGCCCAAAAGCGCCGATGCCTATCTCGCGAAGTTCCTCGCCGATACGGCCGCGTCGAAGCGGGTCGCCATCGCCACCGTGAGCGGGCGCTATTTCGCGATGGACCGCGACAAGCGCTGGGACCGCGTCGAGAAAGCCTACCGCCTGCTGGTCCAGGCCGAGGGCGAACATGCCGGCGACGCGCGCGCGGCGGTCGCGCAGGCCTATGCGCAGGGCAAGAGCGACGAGTTCGTGCCGCCGACCGCGATCGGCGCCTATCGCGGCATGGCGGACGGCGACGGCGTGCTCATGGGGAATTTCCGCGCCGACCGCGTGCGCGAGATCCTGTCCGCGCTGGTCGATCCCGCCTTCTCGGGTTTTCCCCGGGCCAAGACCGTGCGCTTTGCCGCCGCGGCGGGCCTTTGTTCCTATTCGGCGGAGCTCAATCGCTTCCTCGCGACGCTCTTCCCGCCCGACGAGCTGCGCGAAACGTTCGGCGAGATCGTGGCGCATGCCGGCCTGACGCAGCTGCGCATCGCCGAGACCGAGAAATACGCGCACGTGACGTTCTTCTTCAATGGCGGGCGCGAGGAGGAGTTTCCCGGCGAGACCCGCATCCTCATCCCCTCGCCCAACGTCGCAACCTATGACCAGAAGCCCGAGATGTCGGCGCCCGAGGTGACGGACGCGCTGGTGAACGCGATCGAGGCGCAAAAATTCGACGTCGTCGTCGTCAATTTCGCCAACACCGACATGGTCGGCCACACCGGCGACTTGGGCGCCGCGATCAAGGCGGCCGAGACGGTCGATGCCTCGCTCGGGCGGATCGCCGCTGCGCTCGCCAAGGTCGGCGGCGCGATGCTCGTCACCGCCGATCATGGCAATGCGGAAATGATGCGCGACGAGACCACCGGCCAGGCGCACACGGCGCACACCACGAACCCGGTGCCGCTTCTGCTGATCAATCCGCCGCAAGGCGTCGCCGGGATCGGCGACGGCAAGCTCGCCGACATCGCGCCCACCCTCCTGGCGCTGCTCGGCCTCGAGCAGCCGCGCGCCATGACCGGCCGGTCGCTCCTCCGCGTTGCCGCGCGTGCGACGGCCTGAGCCTCTCTGCCTCTTCGCGCCGCTCTTCGCGGCCGCAATTGTTTTCCACGCCGTGGCGGACGAGACGCCGCAGCAACGGCTCGACGCCGTCGGCAAGGCGATCGAGGAGAATCGCGCAAAGCACGATTTGGCCGAGAATTCGGCCGAAGCGCTCGCCGCCGAGATTGCCGGGCTTCGCACCGAGGCGATCGCAGCTGCCGCGACGGCACAGGCGGACGAGGCGACGCTCGCCGCGGCGGAAACGCAGCTCGGCGCGCTTGCCGCCGATGCGCAGGCGAAGCGCGCCGCGCTCGAGCGCGACAGCCGGCGCGAATTGGCGCTCGTGATGGCGCTGCTGCGTGCGTCGGCCGCGCCGCTGGTGGCCGCGGCCTTGTCGCCCGAGCCGCCGGTCGACTCGCTCCGTGGCGCGCTCCTCATGGCGCATGCGGTGCCACCGCTCGAAGCGCGCACCGCGGGTCTGCGCCGCGACATCGCGGCGGCCGACGCGGCGGAGCGCGATCTGTCCGCGGCCGAGGCCGAGACGGCGCAGAAGCGCCAAGCCCTTGCCGGCGAGCAGGCAAAGCTCGCCGCCCTCATCGCCCGCAAGACCGAGCTGCAGCAATCGGCCTCGCGGACGGCCGAGGAGAGCCGCAAGCGGCTCCTCGCGCTCGCCGCCGAATCGGCAAGCCTGCACGAGCTCATCGACCGGCTCGAGGCGGAGCGCCGCAAGGAAGAGGCCGAGCGCGCCGTCCCGCGCGCGGCCCCCGCCGGGCCGGTCGCCGTGACCGCGCCCGCGCCGCTGCGCCTCGACCCCTCGGCGCCGCGGCGCATCAGGCCCTTCGCCGAGGCCCGCGGCGCCATGGTCTTTCCCGCGACCGGCGCGCTGGTGCTGCGCTTCGGCGTGCCCGATAATTACGGCGGCACCAACCGCGGCCTTACCTTCGAGACCGAGGCGGGGGCGGTGGTGGTGGCGCCGTTCGACGGCCAGATCGCCTTTGCCGGTCCGTTCCGGAGCTACGGGCAAATCTTGATCATCGCGCATGGCGACGGATATCATTCGCTGCTGGCCGGACTGGACCGGATCGACGTGAGCGCGGGGCAGACGCTCGTCGCCGGCGAGCCGGTAGGACGGATGCCCGACGGCGAGGGCAGGCCGCACCTCTATTTCGAACTGCGCCACGACAACCAGCCGATCAACCCCATGCCGTGGCTCGCCACGCGCCTTGAAAAGGTAAACGGATGATGCGTTCTCCCCTGCCAGCGGCCGCCGCGACCCTCCTCCTGCTGCTTGCGCCCGCGGCCATCGCGGCTGATCCGCCGCAAGCGACGCCGCCGTCCAATTCGGACACCTATCGCCAGCTCGACCTGTTCGGCGAGGTGTTCGAGCGGGTCCGCGCCGACTATGTCGAGAACGTGACCGACGAGCAGCTCATCGAGGCGGCGATCAACGGCATGCTGAGCGCGCTCGACCCGCATTCGAGCTACATGAACGCCAAGAACTTCCGCGACATGCAGGTGCAGGTGCGGGGCGAGTTCGGCGGGCTCGGCATCGAGGTGACGATGGAGAACGGCGTGGTCAAGGTGGTGTCGCCGATCGACGACACGCCGGCCGCGCATGCCGGCTTGAAGCCCGGCGACCTCGTCGTGCAGATCGACGGCGAGCCGGTGCAGGGCATGAGCCTCAACGATGCGGTCGAGCGCATGCGCGGGCCGATCGGAAGCGAGATCAAGCTCACGATCAAGCGCGAGGGTCGCGATCCCTTCGACGTCACGATGAAGCGCGCCGTCGTCAAGATCCAGTCGGTGAAGTATCAGCTCGAGGGCGACGATGTCGGCTATGTCCGCATCACCAGCTTCAACGAGCAGGCCGACAGCGGCGTCAAGAACGCGATCAAGGACCTGCGCGACAAGGCCGGCAACAAGCTCACCGGCATCGTGCTCGACCTGCGCAACAATCCCGGCGGGCTGCTCGACCAGGCCGTCGCCGTGTCGAACGATTTCCTGAGCCAGGGCGAGATCGTCTCGACCCGCGGCCGCCATGCCGAGGATGCACAGCGCTACAACGCGCAGCCGCCGGGCGATCTCACCAACGGCCTGCCGATGGTGGTGCTGATCAACGGCGGCTCGGCGTCGGCCTCGGAGATCGTCGCGGGCGCGCTGCAGGATCATCACCGCGCCGTGCTCCTCGGCACGCGGTCCTTCGGCAAGGGCTCGGTCCAGACCATCATCCAGCTGCCCGGCCACGGCGCCATGCGGCTCACCACGGCGCGCTACTACACGCCCTCCGGCCGCTCGATCCAGGCGAAGGGGATCGAGCCCGACATCGCCGTCGAGCCCGCCAAGATCGAGCGCGTCGCCCAGGGCACGGTGATGCACGAGGCCGATCTGCGCGGCGCGCTCAAGAACACCGATGCGCAGAACGCCCAGAAAAGCGCCGCGCCCGCGGCCAAGCCCGGCGACGAGAGCGCGCGGACGCCGAACGTGCCGCCCGGCACGACACCCACGGCGCAGCCGAGCGAGGATGGCGTCGATCCGAACGTGCTCGGCACGGCCGAGGATTATCAGCTCGCCCGCGCGGTCGACATGCTGCGCGGGGTGGCGCTGTTCGAGCATCAGTCGGCGCGTTGAGCCTGCCGGACGGATCGGACGGCGGAAGCGCCCAGGGCGGGCGCCTCGCCTGGATCGCGCCGGCGGCAGGCGTGGCGGCGATGGCCGCAATCGTCGCGTTTGCGACGCTCGATGCGCGGATGCCGCGGCCGGGCGCCGTCCAGGTCGAGGTCAAGCTCTCGTCCGGCCCGCAGCAGGGCGCCGAGGCCGCGCCCGATCCGGCGCTGGTCGAGGACAGTCCCGACGGGCCGCTGCCGATCATCGGCCATGACGGCAGGCAGGCCTGGCAGGTCTATGCGCGACGTTTCGACGCCACCGACCGCCGGCCGCGGGTGGCACTCGTGGTCGGCGGGCTTGGCCTCGACAACGCCACGACGAACGATGCGATCACGCGCCTTCCGCCCGAGGTGACGCTTGCCTTCAGCCCCTACGCGCGCGACCTCGAAGGCTGGATCGCGGCCGCGCGCCGGGCGGGCCACGAGGTGATGCTCGGGCTTCCCATGGAGCCGGCCGACTATCCGCGCCAGGATCCGGGCCCCAAAACGCTGCTCACCTCGCTCGAGCCGGAGACGAATCTCGACCGCCTGCGCTGGGTGCTGAGCCGCGGCACGAACTATGTCGGGCTCGTCGGCATCATGGGCGGGCGCTTCGCCACCGACCGCGCGAGTCTCGAGCCCGTGCTCGAGGCGCTGAAGGCGCGCGGCCTGTTCTTCCTCGACAATCACGATGCGCAGGGGGGCGTGCTGGCGACCCTCGGCCCCGCCCTCGGCATGGCTTGGGCGATCACCGACCGCCGCCTCGACCACGAGCCGTCGCAGCAGACCGTTGACCAGGCGCTTGCCGATCTCGAAGGCATCGCTGCCCAGGATGGCGCCGCGCTCGGCCTCGGCGGGCTTTATCCGGTGACGCTCGACCGCGTCCTCGCCTGGACGGCGACGCTCCAGGGCAAGGGCATCGCGCTCGCACCCGCGACCGCGGTGGCGATGCGCCAGAAGCTGCCGCCGGCGCCGTGAGCGGCGCGCTCAAATACCGCCGCGGCGTCGGCGTCATGCTGCTCGACCGCCGGAATTTGGTATTCGTCGGCCGCCGCATCGACACGCCCGGCGCGTGGCAGATGCCGCAAGGCGGAATCGACGAGGGCGAGACGCCGCGCCACGCAGCGCTCAGGGAGCTTGCCGAAGAGACCGGCATCGACAAGGCCGAGTTCCTGGCCGAGACGGCAGGATGGCTGCGCTACGAGCTGCCGCCGGAGCTGTACGACACGGTGTGGGGCGGCGGCTATCGCGGCCAGGAGCAGAAATGGTTCGCGATGCGCTTCCTCGGATCCGACAGCGACATCGACCTCGCGACGCATCACCCGGAATTCGACGCCTGGAAATGGCTTCCGGCCGCCGACCTGCCGCGCCTCATCGTGCCGTTCAAGCGCCCGCTCTACGAGGCGGTGCTGCGCGAGTTCGCGCCGCTCCTTCGCTAAGCCGCGCCGCGCGCCGCGCGCCAGCGCACCGCGCGCCATGCGAGGGCGGCGGCAAGCGCATCGAGCGGGCCGCCGCGCTTCAATCCGACGGCGCGGAACGCGAGCGCCACCGCGTGCTCGATATGGTGCCGGCGATAGACCGATGCTGCGCGCTGCGCATAGGCCTTCGCCGCGCGGCGCCGGTCGTAGGGCAGCGCGCCCTCGTTGGCGGCGTGATAGGCAAAGCACAGCTCGTCATCCTCGCTCTCGGCGATGCGGCCCAATGCGATGCGCAGCCGGCTCCAGAATCCCAGCCCCTCGCGCGCGAGATAACGCCCGAGGTGCAAGTGAAAGAGCCGGTAGTGGCGGATCTCGTCGGCGGCGATCCGGGCGCAGATCGCCTTGAGCACGGGCTCGTCCGCCGCCTCGCCGAGCGCGCTGTAATAGGAGCTCGTGCCGGTCTCGACGATGCAGCGCGCGACGAGCTCGCCGGCGCGCGAGCCGCGCGCCGAGCGCGCGGCATCGAGCGGCACGCGGAAGCCTGCGGTGAAGCGCGCCCGTGCCGCCTCGTGGTCGAAGTCTGGATCGGCGAGCGCGGCCCACCGGCCGAGCGCCACACCGTGCTGGATCTCCTCGGCGCCCCAGCGCCGCGCCGCCTCCTGGAACTCGGGGTCGCCGGCGAAGACGTTGCACAAATAATGGGCGTAGTCGCCGCCGTTCGCCTCGACCAGGCTCGCCGCTTTGACGAGGCGCACCAGCTCGGGATCGACCTTCCGGCGGTCGAACCGGTGCCACGGAATGTCGTCGAGCGTCCAGCGACCCATCCCCTCCAATATAGAACCGGGGGCGCACACCGCGGAAGAGTCGCGGCGTCGGGCCGAATTCGCTATGGTTCGGCTGCCGGTGCATAAGCGCGGGGAGGTAGCGATGGCCGCCATCACCATGACCGACTTGGGCGAACAGAAACGCGTCTCGGCCAAACGGCGCGACCGCCTCATCAGCGTCGCCTCGCCGATCGGCCTGCTGCTCACCTGGGAGCTTGCGGCGCAGTTGGGATTCATCGATACCCGGTTCTTCCCGGCGCCCTCGAGCATCATGCGCGCGCTCTTCGCGATCGCGCAGTCGGGCGAGCTGTGGGAGGACACGTCGATCAGCCTGCAGCGCCTGTTCTTCGGCTTCCTCCTGGGCGGCATTCCGGCGCTCGTCCTGGGCATCGTCATGGGCATCTCGCGGCCCATTCGCGCGTTCGTCGATCCGCTGATCGCCGCGACGTACCCCATTCCGAAAAGCTCGATCCTGCCGCTCATCTTGCTGATCTTCGGGCTCGGCGAGATGTCGAAGGTGATGATGGTGGCGATCGGCGTGTTCTATCCGATCGCGATCAACTCGACCGCCGGCGTGCTGCAGATCAACCGGGTCTATCTCGACGTCGGCAAGAGTTTTCGCGCCAACCCATTGGCGACCTTTCGCACGATCGCGCTGCCGGGCGCGCTGCCGTTCATCATGACGGGGGTGAAGCTCGGCGCCGGCCTCGGCCTCATCCTCATCGCGATCGCCGAAATGGTGGGCGCGAAGAGCGGCATCGGCTACATGATCTGGAGCGCATGGGAGACGTTCTCGGTCGAGCGCATGTATGTGGGATTGTTCGTCATCGCCATCATCGGCTTCGTGATGACGTTGGGCCTCAATGAACTGGAGCGGTGGCTGATCCCGTGGAAGACGGACGCTTGAGCACTGTCGCAGCGCGGGCTGCGGCGGGCGAGGCCAAGATCCGCATCCGCAACCTGCACAAGCATTTCGGCGGCCTGAACGCGATCGAGGACGTCTCGATCGACATCGCCGAAGGCACGTTCTTCACCATCGTCGGCCCCTCGGGCTGCGGCAAGACGACGCTTTTGCGCATCCTCGGCGGGCTCGAGCAAGTGACGAGCGGCACGGTCGAAATCTCCGACCCCGGCCGCGCCCGGCCGCAATTCTCGATGGTGTTCCAGGGCGATTCGATCTTCCCGTGGATGACGGTGTGGGACAACGCCGCCTATGGCCTGAGGATGCGCCACGCCGGCAAGGACGAGATCGACAGCGCGGTGCGGCAATGGCTCGACCGCACCGGGCTCACGCGCTTTGCGGATCTTTACCCGCACCAGCTTTCGGGCGGCATGCGCCAGCGCGTGTCGATCGCGCGCGCGTTCGCCAACGATCCCGACATCCTGCTGATGGACGAGCCGTTCTCGGCCTTGGACGAGCAGAACAAGACGATTCTGCAGCAGGAGCTTCTGCGCATCTGGGAGGCCGACAAGAAGACCGTCGTCTTCATCACCCATAGCGTCGACGAGGCGGTGACCTTGGGCGACAAGATCATGGTGATGACGGCAAGCCCGGGCCACACCAAGACCATCATCGACGTGCCCTTGGAGCGCCCGCGCCACGTGCTCGAGCTGCGCCACGATCCGCGCTACGGCGAGATCGTGTACGGCATCTGGGGCCACCTCAAGGACGAGGTCGAGCGCGCGCGGAGCTAGGGTCGGACTGCCGCTCCAATCGTCGCCCCCGCTTGCGTCGGACGGCGCCTTCCGACCCGGCTTCGCACCAAATTGACCATGAATGCGTATCCCGGGCCGTCCGCGAACCCGCACGCGACCGTGGAAAATGCTCGCGGCCAGTACGTCGTCGGCGCGGTTCACACTCAGACAATCGGGGGGTTCTGGTCGCTCGTTAAGCGCGGCGTCATGGGGAGTTTCCACAAGGTCAGCAAAAAGTACCTGCCGCTCTACGTCGCCAAGTTCCAGTTCCGCTACAATATCCGGGAGAACCCGGACATCTTCGGGACCGCGATCGGGGGCTGCTGATGTCAAGACGCAGGTCACGGAAGAACCCACGACAAGGAAGCCCAAGCCAGCCCAGCAAACAGTCCGAGTCCAAGCAACGCCGGGAAGAATTGAAGTCCAAATCTGCCATGTCTGTCAATGACCCAAAGCGTCACAGCGAGCATCCCAATCCACGCGATGCTGACGCCCGCGTACCCAAGAACATGCTTCAGAGACTTTGGAAGATTATTGAGACTAACCGAGTCATAGCGTTCGCTGGCGTCGCGGCCCTGCTTGTCGCGCTTTTCGGAATCCAGGTAGCAAGAAACACCGAAGCCACAAAATCCCGGGCAACGCTCACCATCACAGAAATGAAAATCCAGTGCGAGATCGCATTTTGCCGAGACGATCATCGATTTGGCGCGCAGTTTCAAGCTGACCACGTTGAAATTGGAGTGCTCAACGGGGGCGAAACCATAGCAACTAACGTGCGGGCCTTCTTTGTTTGGTACGCGCGGCCCTTCGGGAAACCAATCGCCGACGACTTCATTTATGATGACAACGGCCGTCGAATCAGGCCCAACGTTCCTGGCGGTATTACCACCCCCACTACCATCGCAAAGGGCGAGACCAAACACTTGGGGGGGTTGATTTATCCAGACATTTCTAGCCTGGACAGGCGCGACCCCGGCATTTGGCGCATCGTCAATGAAATTGCAGACGCGCGAGCAAAGCGCTCGTCGCTTTACATCTATGGGGACATTACCTACAGCGACGCATTCGGCGAAGATTGGGTCCGCCACTTTTGTTATGTGTTCGTCGTCGATCTCTTCGGCGAGCACGCTGAGCCTTGGGGCCCCCATAATTACGAAGACCGCGGCTAGGACGTAGTTTCCCCGAACCCAGCGCGGGCATCGCACTCGCCGCCGATAAAGTTCGGCGTAATCTCCCGTGCGCCAACTGCAAAATACGTTCATCTTTCCCATTCCGCCAGCCTCTCGCAATCACCCTCCCAACTGATCCAATTACTTTTGGCGCCGGCAAAGGGACCAAAATTGGCTTCGTTCGGCAAAATTCCGCGCCGTTCCCCGGCTACACTTCATATGTACGCTAATATAGTATCGTTACGTACATCCGTCAACCCTCCCGCGTGCGGCAAAAATTGGCTTCGTTTCGCAAAAAGCCGTGGGTCACGCCGCCGCGGCTGGCGCGGTGCGTCACAAATTTGTAAAATCGGCACCGCTGCACGGGGCAATGTGTGACCGCGCTCGAACTGAAACTCGCGACGTCTCCAATTCATCTTCCGGCGCTGAAGCTGGCCCTCGCTGGATCGGGCGCGAATCCGGCCCCGGAGGCTGCGCTGCTGACCAGCACCTATTATGATTCCGCCGATCTGAAGCTCAGACAGAATCATTTGAGCCTGTGCGTTCAGGCGCAGGATGCGCGCCGGGTCCAGGCCTTGAAGGGCAACGGATTCGCCGCGGGCAACGGCGCCGCCAATGCCGAGTGGCGCGATCCGATCGCGGGCGACCGGCCCGACCCGGCGGCGCCCGAAACCGGTCCGCGCCTTGCGGCGATCGTCGCCGGCGACGAGCTGCGCCCGCTGTTCAGGACCGAGCTGCGCCGCACGATGTTCATGGTCGATACCGATCCCTCGGTCGAGATCGCCGCAATGCTCGACGAGGGCGAGATCACGGCCGCAGCGGGCGGGGCGAACGAGCCGGTGTGCGAGGTGGCGCTCGCGCTCAAGCGCGGCGATCCCGCGTCGCTCTACGAATTGGCGCTGAAGCTGCTCGAAGTGGCGCCGCTCCGAATCGAGACGCGGAGCCAGTCCGACCGGGGCTATCGTCTCGCCGGCGCCGAGCCGGGCACGGTGCGCGCGAAACCGTTCGCGCTCGCGCCGGGCATGACGGTCGAGGCGGTGCTGCAGGCGATGGGGCGCGACTGCATCGGCCAGCTGCTGCGCAACGAGGCGGCGGCGCTCGCCGGCGAGGCCGAGGCGTTCCACCAGATGCGCGTGGCGCTGCGGCGCCTGCGCTCGGCGCTCTCTGCCGTCAAATCCGCGCTGCCGCAAGACCATTACCGTCAGGCGCTGGACGAGCTGAAGTGGCTCGCCTCGAGCCTCGAGGCGGCGCGCAACTGGGACGCCTTCACCTCGGGCCTGCTCGCGCCGGTCCGCGCCGCGCTGCCGGAGGACGCCGACCTGAAGCGCCTCGCCGAGGCCGCCAAGCGCCGGCGCCGCGCTGCCCACGACGCCGCCAAGGAAGCGATCGGCTCGCGCCGCTATGCCGCATCGATCCTGCAGCTCGCGCGCTGGTTCGAAGCGCGCGGCTGGCGCGACCAGAAGGCCTCGGAAGCGGCCGCGCCGCTCTTTGCGCCGATCGCCGAGGTGGCGCCGAGGCTCATCGAGCGGCGCTGGCGACAGGTGAGGAAGCGCAGCCGGCATTTCGCCAGGCTGCCGCAGGAGGAGCGGCACGAACTGCGCATCGCGCTCAAGAAACTGCGCTACGTGATCGAGTTTTTGGGGCCGCTGTTCGACACGGGCGAGATCAGGGCGGTGATGCGGCGGGTGAAGCCGCTACAGGAGGATTTGGGCCACTTGAACGACGTGTGCACCGCGCAGGCGCTGATGCAGGAGATCGCGCGGCCCGCCGGCACCGATGCCGCCGAGGTCGGCCGCGATGCAGGTTTGGTGCTCGGCTGGCATCTGCGCGGCCTCGCCGACGAGGAGGCAAAGCTGCGCCGCGACGTGCGCCGGCTGCGCCGCGCGAAACCGTTCTGGCGCCCCGTGGTGCCGCCCGGCGCCGGCGGCGCGGCGTAACCGATTGTCGTCATGGCCGGGCGGCCGGGCCTGTCCCGGCCATCGACTGACGGGGCTGGAACACTCAGTGCTGCGCCGTGCTCAGCGCTTCGAGCTTTGCCCGCGCCACGGCGCGGCGGCGCTCGGATGCTGCGAGGTCGGCGAACGCCTGGTCGCGCTCGTCGCCGGAGAGGCGGGCGGACTGGTCGCGCAAGGCGGCGGCGCGGTTGTCGAGCTCGCGCGCCTCGGCTTCGAGCGCTGTGCGGTCGAGCGAAGAGAATGGCACGGCCTCGTCGGCCAGCACGGTGCAGCGCTCCGGCGTCACCTCGGCGAAGCCGCCCGAGACGAAGATGCGCTCGCTGACGGTCGGCAATCCTTCGGCATAGACGTCGATCACGCCCGGCCGCACGGTGGAGATGAACAGCGCGTGCCCGGGCAGCACGCCGAAATTCCCCTCCGTCCCCGGCACCACGACCAGGCCCACGGGCTCGGACAGGAGAAGCCTTTCCGGCGACACCAGCTCGAACTGGAGCTTTTCCGCCATCACGCCGCCTCGGCCGCGATCTTGCGCGCCTTCTCGACCGCCTCCTCGATCGTGCCGACCATGTAGAAGGCGCTTTCCGGCAGCTCGTCATACTCGCCGGCGACGATGCCCTTGAAGCCCTTGATCGTGTCCTCGAGCTTGACGAACACGCCGGGCGAGCCGGTGAAGACTTCGGCGACATGGAACGGCTGCGACAGGAAGCGCTGGATTTTTCGCGCCCGCGAGACGGTGAGCCTGTCCTCTTCCGAGAGCTCGTCCATGCCGAGAATGGCGATGATGTCCTGCAAGGACTTGTAGGTCTGCAACACGCGCTGCACGTCGCGCGCGACCTTGTAATGCTCGTCGCCGACGACGCGCGGGTCGAGCATGCGCGAGGTCGAATTCGAGCGGATCGACCGCGGGATAGATCCCAAGCTCGGCGATCTGGCGCGACAGCACGGTGGTGGCGTCCAGATGCGCGAACGAGGTGGCGGGCGCGGGGTCGGTCAGATCGTCGGCCGGAACATAGATCGCCTGCACCGAGGTGATCGAGCCCTTGCGCGTCGTGGTGATGCGTTCTTGGAGCGCGCCCATGTCGGTCGCGAGCGTCGGCTGATAGCCCACGGCCGAGGGAATGCGGCCCAAGAGCGCCGAGACTTCCGATCCGGCTTGCGTGAAGCGAAAAATGTTGTCGACGAAGAACAGCACGTCCTGCCCTTCCTCGTCGCGGAAATATTCGGCGACGGTGAGGCCCGAGAGGCCGACGCGCGCGCGGGCGCCCGGCGGCTCGTTCATCTGGCCATAGACGAGCGCCACCTTGGAGCCTTCGCCGTCGAGGTTGATGACCTTCGATTCGATCATCTCGTGATAGAGGTCGTTGCCCTCGCGCGTCCTCTCGCCGACGCCGGCGAAGACCGAGACGCCGCCATGCGCCTTGGCGATGTTGTTGATGAGCTCCATGATGATGACGGTCTTGCCGACGCCGGCGCCGCCGAACAGTCCGACCTTGCCGCCGCGCGCATAGGGCTCGAGCAGATCGACCACCTTGATGCCGGTGACGAGGATTTCCGCCTCGGTCGACTGGTCGATGAATTCGGGCGCGGGCCGGTGGATGGGCGCGGAAAGTTTCGCGTTGACCGGCCCGCGCTCGTCCACCGGCTCGCCGACGACGTTGAGGATGCGGCCCAAGGTCTCGGGGCCCACCGGCATGCGGATCGGCGCGCCGGTGTCGGTCACTTCGGTGCCGCGCACGAGCCCGTCGGTCGTGTCCATGGCGATGGTGCGCACGGTGCTTTCGCCGAGATGCTGCGCCACTTCGAGGACGAGGCGCTTGCCTTGGTTCTCGAGGTGCAGCGCGTTCAGGATCGACGGCAGATCGCCCTCGAACTTCACGTCGACGACGGCGCCGATGACCTGCGTGATGGTGCCGACATTGTTCCTGGCCATTGTTCCTCTGTCCTCAAAGCGCCTCGGCGCCGGAAATGATCTCGATCAGCTCCTTGGTGATCGAGGCCTGGCGCGTGCGGTTGTAGGTCATGTTGAGCTTGTCGATCATCTCGCCGGCGTTGCGCGTGGCGTTGTCCATCGCCGTCATGCGCGCGCCCTGCTCGCTCGCCGCGTTTTCGAGGAGCGCGCCGTAAAGCTGCACCGCGAGCGCACGCGGCAGAAGCGCCTCGAGAATCTCGGTCTCGTCCGGCTCGAACTCGTAGATGCCGCCGCCCGCTTCGGCGACGGCGTCCTGCGGCGGCGCGAACGGGACGAGCTGCTGCTTCGTCACGACCTGCGTCATGGCCGAGCGGAAGCGGTTATAGACGATGGTCGCGACATCGAACTCGCCGGCCGCGAAGCGCTGCGCCAGGCGCAAGCCCAGATCCTGCGCCGTCTCGAAGGTGAGGCGCGGGCGGCCCAATTCGGTCAGGCTTTCGACGATGAGGCGGGCATGGTCGCGGCGCAGCGAATCGCGCGGCTTGCGGCCGATGGTGAGGAGCTTCACCTCCTTGCCGTCGGCCAGAAGCGCGCGGATGGTGCGGCGCGTCTCGCGCAGGATCGAGGCGTTGAAGCCGCCGGCAAGGCCGCGGTCGGAGCCGGCGACGACGATGAGGTGCCGCTGCTCCTGCCCGGTTCCGGCAAGGAGCCGCGGCGCATTCGCCAGGCCGCGCAGGTTCGCGGCGAGCGATGCCAGCATGCGCTCCATCCGCGCCGAATAGGGCCGCGCCGCCTCCGCCTGCTCCTGTGCGCGCCGCAAGCGCGAGGCCGCGACCATCTTCATCGCAGAGGTGATCTTCTGCGTCGAGCGGACGCTGCGAATGCGGTTCCGCAGATCCTTGAGGCTGGGCATTTCAGGCGAAAGTCTGGGTGAAGCTGTCGAGGAATCCGGCGAGCGTCTTTTCGTTGTCGGACGTCAATTCGCGCTTGTCGCGGATCGATTGCAGGATCTCGGGCGCGCGCGCCTTCACCTCGGACAGAAGCGCCGCCTCGTAGCGCGTCACCTGGCCGATCTCGAGCTTGTCGAGATAGCCCCGCGTGCCGGCGAAGATCGACACGACCTGATCCTCGACTGCCATCGGCGCGAACTGCGCCTGCTTCAGAAGCTCGGTGAGCCGCGCGCCGCGCGCCAGAAGGCGCTGGGTCGCGGGATCGAGGTCCGAGGCGAACTGCGCGAAGGACGCCATCTCGCGGTATTGCGCCAGCTCGAGCTTGATGCGGCCGGCGACCTGCTTCATCGCTTTGATCTGCGCCGCGGAACCGACGCGGCTCACGCTGAGGCCCACGTTGATGGCGGGGCGGATGCCGCGATAGAAGAGTTCGGTCTCGAGGAAGATCTGCCCGTCGGTGATCGAGATCACGTTCGTCGGGATATAGGCCGAGACGTTGCCGGCCTGCGTCTCGATGATCGGCAGCGCCGTCAGCGAGCCCGAGCCGTGGTCGGCGTTCATCTTGGCGGCGCGCTCCAGGAGCCGCGAGTGGAGATAGAACACGTCGCCCGGATAGGCCTCGCGCCCCGGCGGCCGGCGCAGCAAGAGCGACATCTGGCGATACGCCACCGCCTGCTTCGAGAGATCGTCATAGACGATGACGGCGTGCATGCCGTGGTCGCGGAAGAACTCGCCCATGGCGCAGCCGGAATAGGGCGCCAAGAACTGCAGCGGCGCCGGCTCCGACGCCGTCGCCGCGACCACGATCGAGTATTCGAGCGCGCCGTAATCCTGCAGCGTCTTGACGATCTGCGCCACGGTCGAGCGTTTCTGGCCGACCGCGACATAGATGCAATAAAGCTTGCGGCTTTCGTCGCTGCCCTGGTTCGCCGGCTTCTGGTTCAGGAAGGTGTCGATCGCGACCGCGGTCTTGCCGGTCTGGCGGTCGCCGATGATGAGCTCGCGCTGGCCGCGGCCGATCGGCACGAGCGCATCGATCGCCTTCAATCCGGTTTGCACCGGCTCGTGCACCGAGCGGCGCGGCACGATGCCGGGCGCCTTCACTTCGACGCGGGTGCGCGTCACGTCCTGCAATTCGCCCTTGCCGTCGATCGGATTGCCGAGCGCGTCGACGACGCGGCCCAAAAGCCCGCGCCCGACCGGCACATCGACGATCGAGCCGGTGCGCTTCACCGTGTCGCCCTCGCCGATGCCGGTGTCGTCGCCGAAGATCACGACGCCCACGTTGTCGCTCTCGAGATTGAGCGCCATGCCCTTGACGCCGTTCGGGAACTCGACCAGCTCGCCGGCCTGCACCTTGTCGAGGCCATAGATGCGGGCGATGCCGTCGCCGACCGACAGCACCTGGCCGACCTCGGCGACGTCGGCCTCGGTGCCGAAATCGGCGATCTGCTGCTTCAGAATGGCGGAAATCTCCGCCGCTCTAATCTCCATGTCTAACGAACCCCCTTCATGGCCATCTCGAGCCGGTGGAGCTTGTCCTTGATCGATGCGTTGACGAGCCGCGAGCCCAAACGCACGGTAAGGCCGCCCAAAAGGCTCGGATCGACGCGGATGTCGAGCGTCACTTTCTGGCCCGCCGCGCGCGCCAGCTCGGCGGTGATGCGCTGGCGCTGATCCTGCGACAGTTCCTGCGCCACCGCGATTTCCGCCGTGACCTCGCCGCGCCGCTCCGCGAGCACGTCGAGGAAATGCCGGATCATGTCGGGCAGCGCGAAGAGACGGCGGTTCTTCGCCAGAAGGCCAAGGAAATTGCGCGTGATGGGCTGAAGCCCGGCGCGCTCGGCCAAGGCCTCGATCGCGCGCCCCTGCTCGCCGCGCGCAATCACCGGGCTGCGGATGAGGCGGCGCAAATCGGCGCTCTCGTCGAGCAGCGCGCGCAGCGTCGCCAGATCGGATGCTACGGCGTCGAGCACCCGCCGCTCGTCGGCGAGCGCGAAGAGCGCGGTTGCGTAGCGTTCGGCAAGGCCCCCTGCGCCTCTCGCTTCGGATGCCACGTCCAGTCTACCCCGCGCGCGTTGAATGACCTGCCGCAAGCCGCCGTCGATTTTCGATCGGGCTTGATTTTTTCCGCAGCTAATGCGGCACGGCAGAGGCCCGCGCAACGCCCCGCCCGGAAAGCGGGCGGGTTCTAACACAGCGCTTTTGCGCATGCAACCTGGGGCCGGCTGCCGATCGGCTCTGGCGCGCTAATCCGCCGGCGCCGTCTCGTCCGCGCCGGAGGGCGGCGTCTCGGCGTTGGCGGCGAGCCGGCGGAGGCCGTCATAGTCGTGGATGTGCAACGTCTTGGCGCGGCGCTCGATCATGCCGGTGCGGGTCAGGTCGGCGAGCACGCGGATCACCACTTCGCGGCTCGTCTGCGCCCACATCGCGAACTCGCGGTGCGCCGGCATCTCCGGAATGGTCCAGCGGTCGCCGCCCTGGCTCGTCGGCTTGGCCAGCCGCACCAGCTCGGCATAGACGCGCTGGTCGGGGCTGCCGGTGGCGAGAAAGCTGATCTTCTCGTCGAGCTGGCGGATGACCGACGCCCAGCGCCGCAGCAGGTCAAGCCCGATCTGGGCATAATTTCCGAGCAGTGTACAAAAATCCGCAGCCTGCATCTCGGCGACGGCGCAGTCGGATTCGGCGATGATGGTGGCGGTTCTGCCGAGCCCGTCGATCGCGGCGATCTCGCCCAAGGCATTGCCGGCGCCAACCGTGGCGATCGTGATCTCGCCGGCCTCGCCGATATTGTGCACCACGCGCGCGACGCCGCTCAGCAGGAAATACACAGAATCACCCTGGCTGAAGCGCTCGATCATGACGGCGCCGGCGGCGAAGCGAAGGAGCCTGCAGCGGCGCTCGATCACGCGGCGCGCGTCGGCCGGCAGCGGCTCGAACAGGCGGACGCTGTCGAGCGAGACCTGTTCGGACTCCGGCGCAGGCTTCGGCAGAACCGGCGCCTGCGGCGCGGTCGTCCTTGTCCTTATGGCTTCGAGCCGCTCGGCAAGACGCGCCGATGCGTCCGTCGCGCTCATCCTCATCCCCTCAGCGGCGACCGTCGGCAACGGGACGATTTTGCAAGCAAATACTGCCGCTGTCCAGAATGCGAACGCTGGACCTTGGATCAGGGCCGCGGCGCGAAGAAGGCCTTGAGTTCCGCCGCCGTCTCCTCGGGCGCCTCCTCGCTCAGGTAATGGCCCGACTTGACCGCGTGCATGCGCACGATGTTGCGGGCATAGAGCGGCCAGATTTCCGCCGGCTTGTGATGGCGGCCGACGCCGCCCGTCGCACCCCACAGCACCAGCGCCGGACACTCGACCCTGCGGCCGGCATCGTGATCCTTCGTGTCCGTCTCGAGATCGATGCCGAAGGTCGCGCGGTAGTCCTCGCACATCGCATGGACGGTCGCCGGATCGGCGATCTGGCGGATCCATTCCTTGAGCGCGTCCGCGTCGAAGAAGCTCAATCCCTGCGCCGTCTTGGCGAGCTTCTTGCGGATGAAATATTCCGGGTCGGCGAGCATCAGCCGCTCGGGGAAATCGTAGGGCTGCACCATGAAGAACCAGTGCCACGAGAACACGCCGAAATCGCGGTTCACGTGGTTGAGCAGGTGGTGCTGCGGCAGGATGTCGAGAAATGCCGCGCGCGCGACCTTGCCGGGATGGTCGAGGCACATGCGATGAAGGACACGCGCGCCGCGGTCGTGGCCCGCCGCTATGAAGCGCGGAAAGCCCAGAGCTTCCATCACCTCGACCTGATCCTCGGCCATGGCGCGGAACGAATAATTCGCGTGACGCTCGCCGCCCGGCGGCTTCTCGCTGTCGCCATAGCCGCGCAGATCGGTCGCGACGATGGTGAAGTCGCGCATCAGGTGCCGCGCCACCTTGCGCCACGACAGATGGCTGAACGGGTTGCCGTGCATCAGGAGCAGCGGCGGCCCGCTGCCGCCATGGACGGTGACGATGCGCGCGCCTTTCGCAGCGATCGTGGTGCGGGTGAAGCCTTCGAGCATGGCGCATCGTATCATGCCATGCGGTGCAACCGAAATTCGGAGGATTGAGCGTGGCGAGCCATGGACACGGGCAACGCCGGCTCTCGCAGGCGCAGATTTTCGCCATCTTCTTCAAGGCGGGGCTGGGTTTTGGCGGCGGGCTCGCAGTCTTGGCGCTGCTCGAGGAGGAGCTGGTCACGCGCCGGCGCATGATGAGCCGGGCCGACCTTCTGACGCTGTGGAGCATCGGCCGCATCGTGCCGTGCGGCACCATGACCGCGGTCACGGTCGCGATCGGCCACCGCTTCGGCGGATTTCTGGGCAGCGTCGTGGCACTGACGGCGGTGATCCTGCCGGGCTTCTGCTGCACCGTCGCGATGGCCGCGGCCTACAGCGTTCTGGGCCACGGCGCGGGCCTGCAATACATCAAGGTGACGCTCATCCCGGCGGCCTTGGCGCTCATCCTCGTCTCGGCCGTGCGCATCGGCCGCGAGATCAAATGGCCGTCGTGGGAGGTGCCGCTTGCGGTCGTGGCGCTCATTGCGGCATTGGTGTTCCGCGTCACGCCGACGCTGCTCCTTTTCGCGGGCGGCGTCTTGGGCGCCATCTTCCTGCGCGGGCCGGAGCCGAAGGGGCCATGAGCCTCATCGAGCTCGTGACCCTCGTCCTCGGGTTCAATCTCCTCACCTTCGGCAACGGGCCGGTGATGGTGCCGCTGCTGCAGCATCATCTGGTCGAGCAAGGCGGCATGCTGTCGCTCGACCAGTTCCTCTATGCCTATGCGCTCGGCCGCGCCACGCCGGGCCAGGCCAATCTCTATGTCGCGGCCTTGGGCTTCATGACCTTTGGCTGGGCCGGCGCCGCCGCCACGGTCGCGGCGATCCAGGTGCCGGGCTATCTCATGCTGCCGCTCGTCAAGGGTTACGAGCGCTTCCGCGAGGTGCGCGCCGTCAGGGGATTCACCCGCGGCCTCACCGCCGTGTCGGTCAGCCTGATGCTGTCGGTGACCTACGACATCGGCCGCGAGACGCTCAACGACTGGATCACCATTGCCGTCTTCGCGCTGACGCTCGGCCTCATCGTGGGGCGGCGCTGGAACCCGCTTCTGGCGATGGCATCCGCGGGCGCCTTGGGCGCCGCCCTCCAGCTCGGGGCGGGCTAGAACCTAGGCCACGGGCGCGGACCATTCGCGCACGAAATCCTTCACGCCCGGCTCGTCGGGCGGGATGATGGTGCGGCCCTGCGGCGTGCCGACATAGACGAAGCCCACGATCGCGTCGCCCGGCTTGAGGCCGAGCGCCTTCTTCACGCGGTCGTCATAGGCGGGGTCGCCGGTCCGCCACATCGCGCCGAAGCCGGTCGCGTGCGCGGCCAGCATGATGTTCTGCGCCGCCGCTCCCGCCGCCAGCATCTGCTCGATCACTGGGATCTTGCCTTCGACGAGCGAAGCGGCGACGACGATGACGACCGGCGCGCGCATCGGCTTCTGGCGCTCGCGCTGCAGCACGTCCTCGGGCACGTTGGCGTGGCGCGCTTGCAGCGCGTCGGCCAGCACCTGGCCCAGCTTCGCGCGCGCCTCGCCGCGCACGAAGAGGAAGCGCCACGGCCTGAGGCGGCCATGGTCGGGCGCGCGGATCGCGGCGCCGAGCATCGCCTCGAGCTGTTCGTCGTCGGGGGCGGGCTCGACCAGCTTGGCCGGGCTGCGCCGCGAGATGAGGGCTTCGATCGCGTCCATGGGTCCTTGTCCTCCGGGATGAAGCGACCTTACACAATCAGTAATCGAGCTTCCAGTTGATGCCAACGCCGCTGCCGCTCGCCTGGCCGGCCTCGGTGTCGACGGTGATGTGCCGGCTGACATCGACCGTCACCGTCACCGTGCTCGATCCGGCGCCGAAGCCCTGGCTCACGCCGACATAGACGCCGTTCGCGACATATTTCCCGGCGTTGAGCGCAGTGCCGGCGGCGTCCGTTCCCGCCGCCCCGGCGGCGAGCGGAGTCGTGCCGGACCCGGCGGGCGCGCCGCTGCTGGTGCCGGGTGGTCCCGTCATCGACGGCACGCCGAGCCCCGGCACCACCGTGCCCGGCGCGCTGCCGAGCGTGAGCCGGTCGAGCCCAAGCCCGCGCCTGATGGTGCCGAGCACGTCGAGGCTTTGCCCGCCGGCGAGCGAGGCTGCCGCCGAGGCAAGTTCGAGCCCCTGCGCCGGGCTGATCTGGCTCATGCTCGTGCCGAACAGGAGGCGCGACAGAATCTCGTCGCGCGGCAGGGCCGGCTCGGAGCTGAGCTTGATGGTGGGCTCGGTCGCCGTGCCGCTGATGCCGACGATGGCGGTCACCTCGGTCGATTGCGCGCGCGCTTCGAGGTCGATCGTCGGATCGATGCTCCTGCCGCCGAGGAAGGCGATCGTGCCCTTGGACAGGTCGAAGCTCTTGCCGATGAAGTCGAACGTGCCGTGCACGACCTCGAGCCGGCCGGTGATGCGCGGCGCCTGCGTCGAGCCCGCCAGATCCACCCGCCCGCGCCATTCGCTGTCGAGGCCGCGGCCGCGCACGAAGGTCTTGCCGGGAATATTTATCGTGACGTCGAGCGCGATCGGCACGAGGCCGCGCGCCTCAGCCGCCTGCGGCTCGGACAGCGTCGTTCCCGTGGCGCTGTCGATCATCACGGCCGCGACCGGCTGCGAGGATTGCGGCAGTTGCTTCGGCACGGCGATCTCGGCCTGGTCGATGGTGAGCGACGCGGCGACGTGCGGCGCGGCAAGCCCGCCGGTGAGGCGCAAGGTGCCGCTCGCCGTGGCGCTCGCCTCGTCGCGGCGCAGGGCGCGGAAGTGCGTGAGCTCGGCCGTCGCGTCGAACGCGGGGCCGCCGGGCCCGGCGAGATCGATCGCGCCCTTCGCGCGCATGCTGCCTTGGGCGCCGTCGCCCGCGGCGAAATCCTGGAGCACGAGCCGGTCGCGGTCGCCGACCAGGGTCAATGTTATGCCGGAGAGGACGCTGCCGGTGTAAAGGCTCTCGTAGCGCCCGTCCGTGACGCTGAGCCGTCCGCTCGCGGCCGGTGCGCCCACCGTTCCCGCGACGCGCATTTCGGTCACGAAATGTCCAGCGATGCGGTCCTGGCCCAATGGCAGGAGGTCGGACAGCATGGCAAGCTCGCCTTCGCCCTCGAGATGGAATCCCAACGCGCCCTGCCGCGGTATGCCGACGGCGAGCCGCTCGGGATCGAGGACGAGCGGCGCGTTCCCCTGCCACCCGATCGCGGCGCCGCCGGGGCCGGCGAGCCGCCCGTCGAAGCGCACGACACCGCCCTGCCACTCACCGTCCATCGCGAGGCCGAGCGCCGGCAGGTCCGGCCGGCTCTCGGCGGCGAGGCGCAGCTCCTCGCCATCGACGACGAGATGTGCCTGTGGCGCGCGCCGCGTGCCGCCGAGCGTGAGCTCGAAGCCCAACTGTCCGTCGGCCTCGTAGTTGGCGAGCGCCGCCAGCGACCGCACCGGCAGGTCGCGCGCGAGAAGGTGCAGCCTCACCGTGCTGCCTTCGATCGCGCCATCGCCCGAGAACGTGCCGCTGCCGAGCTTCAGCGCGAGATCGCTGAAGCGGCCGGTGCCATCGCGCCAGTCCGCGCGCAGCGGCTCGGCAAGCGCGAAGCGCGCGCTGCCGATCTCGCCCTGGAACTGCGCGAGGCTGAGATTGCCCGCGCCGCGTTCGATGTCGAGCGTGGCGCGCGTGGCGAGCGTGAATGGCGCGCCGAGCTTCCCTTGCGCCGAGCCGTCGAGCGCGAACCGGCCGGGTGCGCTGCTCGCTGCGCCGATCTTTGCCGCGGTGACGCGCGCACCGCCCGCCGCGACATCGGCAAGCACGATCTCGGCGCGGCCCGTGGGACGGACGAACGGATCGGCGATGTCGGCCGCAAGCCGAATGTGCTGGACCGAGACGCCGGCGGCGGCAAGCAAGCTGCCATCGGCGGTCAGCTCGTAGCGCGGCCCCGCGATGCGCGCGTCGAACGTGGCGCGGCCGGCGAGCGGCATCCCGGCAACCGTCGAGAACGGCCGCAGGTCGGGAACCGCGCCCTTGAGCACCGCGTCGAGCCGGCCATGGACCAGCGTCAGCGTGCCGGTGGCGCGCGCGCCGGCGGCGGCTGCTTCGAAGCGCGGTACCCGCAGCTCGCCCGTTGCCGCGGTCGCGTCGGCGGAGAGCGTCGCGTCGATCCCGCGCACATTGCCGCGCGCCTCGATCCGCGCGCTCAGCGGCCAGACCCGCGCGAGCGTGAGCTGCGCTGCGAGCCGCGTCATGTCGATGCCGCTTGCCGCGATCGCCGGCGCGTCGATCGTCACCGCGCCCGCCAGCGCATCCGGCGGTCCATCGATCTTCCCGCTTGCCGTGGCGCTGCCCGAAAGGCGCGGATCGAGCGCGGCGAGGCGCGGCAGCGCGGCGGTGAAGCGCGCCGAGAGATTGCCGTCGGGCAGACGGCGTCCGTCGCCCGAAAGCCGCGCGGCGGCGGCATCGAGCGATATCTCGCGCGCCGCGATCGTACCGTCGGCTTCACGTGAAACTGCGCCCGACAGATTGATTTGCGGCCCGAGCGCCGCGTCGATCCCGGCCGTTCCGGTGCGCGGCCGCGCGATGCCGCCGGACAGGACGGCGATGCCGGTGCCGTCGGAACGGGCGCGGAAATCGGCGCTCGCATCGAGCGCGCCGGACACTGCGCCGCCGTCGAACGCGGCAAGCTCCGGCACCTTGAGGCGCAGAATGCCGGCAGCGCCTGCGCGATCCGCGCGTGCGGCGCCGTCGAGCGTGACGCCGCCATCGACGAGCGCGATCGTATTGGCGGCGAGCGTGGCGCTCGCCGGATCGAAGCGCGCGGCGATGCGCCACTCCGCAGTCGATCCCACGCCGTCCGGCAGCGGCGCCAGTCCGGCAAACCAGCCCGCGGCGGCGATCGCCGTCGGCGCGGTTCGCGGGTCGCCTTCGGGCCGGAGCGCAATCGTAGCGCGTGCCGCCGCCGCGCGGCCCGCGTCGCTCGCGAGATCGGCGAGGTCGAGCCGCACGTCGAACTCGGGAACCCCGAGCGTGCCGCCGAGATCGATCTCGGCCGTGCCGCTCCCCTGAAGCCGCGCGCCGATGAGCGGCGAGAGGGTGCCAAGATCGGGCAGCGCAATCTGTACGGTCCCGCGCAGCCGCTCGCCGTTGCGCACGAAAGTCCCGGTGCCGGAGAGGTGCGCCGAGGCACTCGCAATATCTAGCCGGTCGATGGATATTTCTGGCTTGCCAAGCGAGGCTGAGCCGACGATGCGCACACCGTCCGCGGCGAGCGCACGAAAATCCGGCGGCAGGAGAGTCGCGATCTGCGCGCTGGCGGCGACGGCGATCTGGCGCGGCTCGTCGCCGGAGATGGTGACCGTGCCCGCGGATGTCGCGTCGGCGCCTGCCGCAAGCGAGAAATCGCCGCGCCAGTGGTCCAACGGCCCGGAGCCCGAAATCTCGAATGCGAGCGGCAGCTTGTCCTCGCGGCCAAGAAGCGCCGCAAGCACGGTGCCGGTCGGCTCCGCGATCTTGCCGTCGAGTGCGAGAGTGCCGCCGTCGAATGCCACATGCAGCGTCATCTCGCCCGGCGTGCCGTCGGTCCGCCGCACCGCGAGGTCGGCGTCCGCCGCGCCGCCGCCGATCGCCCCGCTCGCGCGCGCATCGAGCGTCATCGCCGTGCCGAGGATAGGCGCGCCGAGCGCGAGCGTGTCGATCGTCGCGCTCTCGATCCGCACCGGCAGCGGCGGATTGAGCAGCGCCGCCCAATCGACGCCGCCCTGCGACCGGCTTTCGCGCGCGAGTTCGACGCGGCGCGCGGCAATCCTGCGGATCACGAGGCGGCCTGCCAAAAGATCCCGCGCCGAAATCGCGACGCTGGCGTCTTCGATCGTGAGGCGTGGCCCGGAATCGTCGGCAATCGCGACCGAGCGGAGCGAGAAATCGAACGGCACGCTGCCGGAAATCCCGGTCACGGCGGCATGTTCGCCATCGCCCGAGAGGAGGCGCCCGGCCTCGGCGGCGAGCCAGCTTTTGCCGCCCTCCGTCTGAAGCCAGCCATAGGCGAGCGCCACTGTAGCGAGCGCGGCCAGAATGACGCCGCCCAAAAACTTCGCCGCCGCCTTCGCCATTCTCAGAATGCCTGACCCACGCTGATATAGACCTGGAACGCGCTGTCGCTCGGCCGCTTCGCGATGGGAAACGCAAGATCGAGGCGGATCGGCCCGATCGCCGTGTAATAGCGCAAGCCGAGGCCGGCGCTGTAGAAAAGACTGGGCTTGTTCGGGAAATCGCTGGGATAGACGTTGCCGGCATCGACGAACGGCACGATGCCGATCGTCTCGGTGACGCGATAGCGCAATTCGGTGCCGAGCTCGAGGCTCGACCGCCCTCCGACCGGGATGCCGAACCGGTCGAGCGGGCCCGCGCGCTGATAGGTATAGCCGCGCACCGATCCGGCGCCGCCGGCATAGAGCCGCTTGTCGGCCGGCAGGCCCTCGAGGCTCGCGCCCATGACCGAGCCGAGCGCGCCATAGGCGGCGACGACATATTTGTCGCTATCGGTGATGCGGCGGTAGGCGCGCCCCTCGCCGCGCAAGCTGACGAAGTCGAGCGAGCGGCCCAAAAGCCCGTGATAGGGGGTCATCGTCAAGGTCGTGCGCGTGCCGGCCGTCGGGTCGAGAATGTCGTCGGTGGTGTCGCGCCGGACATAGAGCGGCGTGCCGGCAAGGAGATAGTTCTCGTCGCGGCTGAGCTCGGTCAGATAGGCGCGCTCGAGCGACACGCCGCCGCCCAGCGTGTACGGCGGAAACATCAGCTCCTCGAGCCCGAGATAGGCGTCCTCGCGCCGGCTGTGATAGGCGTCGGTGGTCTGGTGCAGCAGCTCGGCGTTGGCGAGAAGATCCTGCTTGCGCACGAGGAAATCGGGGCGGCGGAAATTCGCCGCGACGCCGACCTGCTTCTGCGCGGCGCCGGCCGACAGCTTGAGGTCCTCGCCCTCGCCGAACAGGTTGCGGTCCTCCCAGAAGGTGCGCGCGCCGAGGCCGATATTGGTGTTGTAGCCGGCGCCGGCGCCGACCGAGTGCGGCGGCCCCTCGATGAGCGCCACCGTCATCGCCACGCTGCCGTCGGGCGCGGGCTGGGCGGCGTGCCCGGTCTCGACGCTGCTGAAGAGACCCGACCTGACGAGCTCGGCCCGCGTCTCTTCGACGCGGCGCTCGTCATAGGGCGCGCCTTCCGTCCAGGCGATGCGGCGCGCCACGAAATCGCGCTCGACGCGCTTCAGACCGTCGATCGCGGTTGCGCCGAAGCGCGCGCTCGGGCCCGGCTCGATCGTATATGTCACCGACATCGTCTTGCTCGCCACGTCGACGACGACGCGGCGGTCGTCGACCTTGGCGAAGGGTTGTCCGTTCTGGCCATAGAGCGAGACGATGCGGGCATTGCCGGCCTCGACGGGCGCCGAGAGAGCGGGGCCGCCGGGCGCGAGCCCGACCGCAGCGGGGCCCTCCTGCGCCAGGATCGGCGCGGGCTCGCCCGAGGGCAGCAGGAACGCCACCGCCTTCAGGCGATAGAGCGGTCCCGGCGTCACCGTCAGCGTCACACGTGCGGGCTTTGCAGTGGTGTCGACGGTGAAGGCGACCTGCGCCTCCCAGTAACCGGCGGCGCGCATCACCTCCTGAAGGCGCGGCAGATCCTCCTCGGCGCGGCGCCGCAATGCCGCGGCCGAAGGCGGCGGGCGGTCCTTCAATGCTCCGAGCTGCGATGCGTTGTCGAGCGCGCCGACGAGCGCCTTGTCATCGAGTGCGCCGGCTTCGATGGCGACCGAATAGGGCACATCGGCCCGCACCGGACGAGCGGCCATGACGACGAGCGCGATGAGAACAGCGCCGATCAGCCGGCAACCCATCATGCGCCGCAGCATAACAGCGCGCGTTCTTCCTGAAAGTCCTTCTCCGCCCCGAGGGGCGGAGAGGGAGTTATCCGCGGCGCTCTTTTCGGGCGAAGGGTTCGAGCGCGGTCTCGAGGCGTTGCAGCTCGCTCTCGATCTTCTCGACATAGGCAGCGCCAGCCTGGCGCAGCTCGGCCGCGCTCACATCCTCAAGCGCGGTGAGCGTTTGCGCCAAGCGCACGCCGCCGATATTGGCGGCGCCGCTGCGCAGCGCGTGGGCGAGATCGGAGAACGGGCCAAGCTCGCCGCGCTGCGCCGCCTCGCGCAGGCGCGGGATGAGCCGCGCGGCGTCGCTGCGGAACGTGTCCACCACCTCGGCGAGAAAATCGCTGCCGCCGAGGCCGCGCAGCAATTCGATGGTCGCCTCGCGCACCACCTCGCCGTCGCCCAGAAAACGCGGGTGCGACGAGATCGGCGTCACTTCCGGACCGGGCGGCGCGCTCGCGCGCTGGCGCGCCGCGCGCGCGGCGCGCAGCTCGGAGATGATGGCAAGAAGCTGCGCCGCGTCCGCGGGCTTCGCCACCACGGCATCGAATCCCGCCTCGCGGCAGCGCGCCGCCGTCTCGGCGCCGGCATCGGCGACGAGCGCCACGAGCGGCACTTCGTCGCCCGGATGGCGCAGCCGGTGCAGCTTCGCCACCGCGTCGCCGGAGACGCCCGGCATCTCGAGATCGAGCAGCGCCACGTCGAACCCGCCCTTGTCGAGGATTGCGAGCGCGGCGCCGCCGTCGGACGCCACCTCGACCCGGTGACCGGCGCGCTCGAGCAGGTTCTTGAGCGTTTCGCGGTTGGCGGCGCTGTCGTCGGCGATGAGAAGGTGCAGGCTTGCCGCCGCCTGCGTCGCCGCCGATTCCGTCTCGGCGGACGCCAAAAGGCTCATGAGGCCGCTCGCGAGATCCTGGTCGCTCACCGGCTCCTCGATCACCGCCGCAAGCTGCGCCGCGGCGAGGCCGGCCACCGCCTCGCTCGCTTGGCGCGGCGCGATGAACAGGATGGGCGGGCGCTGGTGCGCGGTGGCAAAGCGGTGCGCGAGGCTCAATCCGGCGAGCGGATCGCGCCGCCCGTCGATCACGACGAGATGCCCGCCGCCGCCGAGCACGCTGAGCGCGTCCTCGTCCTCGACATACCACTGCGTCTCGCCGTGCCAGCCGGCAAACGTGGCCTGGAGCCGCTCGGCAAGCTCGCGGTCCTGCGTTACGAGCGCCACGCGATGGCCGCGAAGATCGGGCGGCCGCGCCACGCCCTCCTCGTCGCACGCGAGCGGCAGCTCGACCGTGACGGCGTCGTCCTGCAGCGCGGCGATCGTGCCGCCAAGCTCGGCCGCAAGCGCCGCGGCGATCGAGGCGGCGATGGCACTTTCGTCGGGTGCTGCGTCGGCTTCCGCGAAGAGCCCGGCGAGGCGCTCGGGCGGCGGCGCGCATGCTGCGCCCTCGGCGCGCACGACGAGCCGCACCCGCACCGATCCCGGTGCGCGTTCGGCAAGGTTTGCCGCCAGCACGATGTCGCGGCGCGCGGCGCGGTCGAGCTCCTGCCGCAGCAGATTGACGACGAGCTGGCGCAATTCGAGCTTCAGGCCGCGGCAAATATGCGGCAGGCGCGGATCGAGGACGAGGGCGAGGGTGAATCCGCGTGCCTCCGCCTGCGGCCGCATCAACGCGGCCGCGTCGCCAAGCGCCTCGCGCAGCACGAAGCTCTCGTCCTCCTTCGGTCCGCGCGCGGGCTGCAGAAACTCGCGCGCGACGGCGATCAGGATGCGCGCTGAAAGCTGCAGCGTCGCCACCATGTCGCGCTGCGCCGTCTCGAGCCGCGTCCGGCCGAGGAGCGCCGAAAGCCCGGCAATCGTGTTGAGCGGCGTGCGCAGCTCGTGCGCGAGAATGGCGAGGAATTGCGCTTGGCCGGCCTCGGCAGCCGAGAGCGCCCGGCGCGCCCGGGCGAGCCGGTCGACGAGCGCCGCGCCATAAAGCGGGAGGATGGCGAACGCCACCAGCAGCATGGCATCGGCGAGCGGCATCGCGCGCCACACCGGCGTCGTCACCGCGACCGCGGCGAAGCCCGAAGCGCCGGCGATCGTCGCGCCCAGCAGCATCGCGCGGTCGAAGCGCAGCCCATAGTCGAACACCAGCGCGAGATATGCCGCGCCGCACGGCGCTGCCGCTGCGTCGCCCCAGTGGAGAAAGAGCGACAGGAACAGCACGTCGCACGCGAGTGTCACGCCGCGCCGCGCGTGGGCCCCGGGCGCTATCGCCACATGCAGCAGCACGAGCCAGGCGACGAGCCCCGCCGCCACGTCGAAGGCGATGAGCGGCTGCAACCGGTCCGGCTCCATCCCCATCAGCGCGAGCGCGCCGACATAGGCGAGCGCCGCCGCGGTGGCGAAGATGCGCAGGACGGCCTGTTGCGGCTCGCCGGGATTTGAGCCGAGATCCTGCACGATGGCGCCAAGCCCGCGCCAGCAGACGAGGATCATCGCAAGGCCGGGGCCAAGCAGGCTCGTCGCCAGCGCCAGCGTGCCGAAGCCGCGCAGCGGCAAGGGCCCGGCGAGCGCCGCCACCGCGAGCGGCGCCAGCATCGCGTAGGCGGCAAGACCCGCAGCGACGATCCAAACTCTCTGCCCCGGCGGCGGCGCAGCCAGATGGCGCGCCGCCTCGTGCCGTAGCCTCATCGGGCGTTCTTTCGGCCTTTTCCCCGCGCTCCGGGCGGCGCCCCCGGCCCCGCATGCAGGGGTTGCCACGCGCCCGACGTCGCTGCGCGATTCTGACAGATTAATCCACGGATTGGTAGGCTGATATGACGCAGCCTACGAGATATTGAGGCGGTTCAAGCCGAGGCGGCCTGGCGCGGGCGGACGAGGCGCTCGGGCGGGAGGCGCACGGTGACGGTCGTGCCCACGCCCTTGCGGCTCGCGAGGGCGAGGGAGCCGCCATGCAGCTCGACGAGGCCGATCGCGAGCGGCAATCCCAGCCCGGTGCCGGGGTGTTTGCGGCTCCACGCGCTCGCCACTTGGCCGAAGCGGCTGATCGCGGTCGCGATCTCGCCGTCGTCCATGCCGATGCCGCGGTCGCGGACGGCGATCTCGAGCCCGTCGTCGGCAAAGCCGCCGCTGACCGCGACCCGGCCGCCGGCATGGCTGAACTTGATCGCGTTGGTGACGAGGTTGAGCAGGATTTGCTTGAGCTTCAGCACGTCCACGCGCACGAGCGGCAGGTCGCGCGGCACGTCCACGTCGATCTCGATCTCGAGCGCGCGCGCGCGCTCGCGCACGAGCTGCAGGACGTCGGACACGATGGCGGCAAGCTCGGCCTCGTCCTCGTCGAGCTCGACCTTGCCGGCTTCGAGCTTCGACACGTCGAGGATGTCGGAGATGATGCCCAAAAGATGCTGCGCGCTGGTGCAGATGTCGTGCGCGTATCCGACATAGCGCGGCGTGCCGATGGGCCCCATCATCTCGTCGGCCATGACCTGCGAGAAGCCGATGATGGCGTTCAGGGGCGTGCGCAGCTCGTGGCTCATGTTGGCGAGGAACTCGGTCTTGCTGCGGCTCGCCAGCTCGGCCTCTTCCTTGGCGGCGACGAGCGCCAGTTCGGCTTCCTTGCGGTCGGTGATGTCCAAGGACGCGGTGACGACGAGCGGCGCGGCGTGGTCGTGCAGCAGCGCCTTCGTCGTGAGCAGCACGCGCCGCTCGCTGCCGGGGCCGGAGATGTTCTCCTCGAACGAGCCCGGCTGATCCGTCCGCGCGACGAGGCGGCGGTCGCGCTCCATCGCGGCACGCGCCGGAAGATCGTCGCGCAGCTCGACCGGCGTGCGGCCGATGATCGAGGCGGCCGGCTTGCCGACGCGGCGGGCGAAGAATTCGTTGACGAAGACGAAGCGGCCGTCGCGGTCCGTGGCGCTCACCATCACCGGCACGGCGTCGATGACGCGCATCAGCAATTCGTGGCTCGCGCGCAAGGCGTCGCGGTGGCGGCGCTCCTCGGCGATCATCTGCTCCTCGAGCGAGGAGGCGCGCGCGGCGAGCAGAAGCTGCTGCCGCCGCATCATCAAAAGATTGCGCGAGCGGACGCGGAATTCGTGATGATCGACCGGGCTCAGCAGGAAGTCGGTGGCGCCCGCCTCGAGCGCCTTCAAACGCAGCTCGCGGTCCTCGGACGTGGTCACGGTGACGATCGGCACTTCGGCACAGCCAGGGAGCGCGCGGAAGCGGCGGATGAACTCGACGCCGTCGAGCTCCGGCATCTTGACGTCGGTGACGACGAGGTCGGGCGGCTTCGTCGCGGCGGCGGCAAGCAGCGCCGACGGGCGCTCGTAGGTCGCCACCGCCACCCCCTCGTCGAGCGAGCGCGCGAGCCGCTCGAGAATCTTCCGATTCGTCAAGCGCTCATCGACGATGGCGATGGTCTGGCGCTGCTCCATGCCGGGATGAATGCCCCCGCAAATAATGCGTTAATGTCGTCTAAGGTCTGTTAACGAATGGTTAGCAGAACCGAGTATGCGGCTCATGCCTGGGCAAGGTCGAGGACCGACTCGCCAAGCCCGGCAAATCGCGCCGTAACCCGCGATCCCAAGGGCGCCACGGTAATGCCGGTGTGGCTCCCGGTGGTGACGATCGTACCCTTCTTGAGAGGCCGCCCGCAACTCGCCGCGTGACCGGCGAGCCACGCGAGGAGCCGCTTCGGATGGCCCGCTTGATTGCCGCCGACCGCCGATTTCACCTCCTTGCCGTCGATCAGGAGGCTCGCCCGGGCGCCCAGAAAATCGACCGCGGCGACCGGGTTGGCCGGGCCATAGCAGAAACCGCCGTTGGTCTGCATGTCGGCCAGAAGCACGGGCGGCGCCAGGACGGTACGATCGGCATAGCGCGTGTCCAAAAGCTCGATCGCGACATGGACCGAGGCGACCGCGCTCCACGCCTCGTCCTCGCCATAGGGGTCAGGCCGCGACGGAAGGTCGCGGCCCAGCATCAGGCATAATTCCGCCTCGACCGCGCGAAATCCGTTCGGCCGTGCGGTAAAGCGGGCAGGGCTCTTCTGCACGAGCGATGAAATGAGCGGTGCTGCCTGCGGCTCGGCCTTGGGATCGGATCCTCCGACCTTCCAGCCGGCCTCGGTCGCGCCGAGGAGCCGCATCGCCGCTTCCTGCACTTCATAGGCGTCGCGATTGGAGGATGGGCGCAAGTCAGCGTCGAGACCGGCGAGCGGATGGCCGCTCCGGCGCGCCTCGACAAGGCGCCGGGCGGCGCCTTCGGCGTTCATCGCCCGGCAGCCGCGCGCACCGGCTCGCGGGCGTGGACGTTGCCGCCGAGATAGTCCATCGCCGCGCCGACCCCGCCTTTCCTGTGCGGCACGCCGGCCGCGCCCAGGCCCATCTCGCAGCCGGCGAGCGTCGCCACCAGCATGAGGTCGTTGAGCGAGCCCAGGTGGCCGATGCGGAACACCTTGCCCGCGACCTTGCCGAGCCCGGAGCCCAGCGACACGTCATAGCGCTCGAGGATCACGCCGCGCAGCGCGTCGGCATCGTGCCCCTCGGGCATCATCACCGCCGTGAGCGCGCTCGAATGCTCCTGCGGATCGACCGAGAGGAAATCCAATCCCCAGGCGCGCACGGCGCGGCGCGCCGCCTCGGCCAGCCGGTCGTGCCGTGCGAAGACGTTGTCGAGCCCTTCCTCCTCGAGCATCGCGATTGCTTCCTTGAGGCCGAAGATGAGGCCGATCGCCGGCGTGTAGGGGAAGAAGCCGCTCTCGTTCGCATCGATCATCGGCTGCCATTCGAAATAGCCGCGCGGCAGCTTCGCCGTCTTGTTGGCGGCGATGGCCTTGGCCGAGAGCGCGTTGAAGCCCAGGCCCGGCGGCAGCATCAGGCCTTTCTGGGAGCCGAGTACGGTGACATCGACACCCCATTCGTCATGGCGGAAATCCATGGCGCCCGCCGACGAGATCGCATCGACCATGAAGAGCGCCGGATGACGCGCGCTGTCGATCGCGCCGCGCAGCGCCGGGACGCGGCTCGTGACGCCGGTCGAGGTCTCGTTGTGGACCACCATCACGGCCTTGATGCTATGCGCGCGGTCGGCGGTGAGGCGCGCCTCGAGTTCCGCCGCATCGACGCCGTGGCGCCAGTCGCCCGGCACGAACTCGACCGCGAGCCCGTGCTTCTTTGCCATGACCTGCCACAGATTGGCGAAATGGCCGGTCTCGAATGCCAGGACCTTGTCGCCCGGCGACAGCGTGTTGATGAGCGCCGCCTCCCACGCGCCGGTGCCCGACGACGGATAGATCAGCACCGGACCCGAGCAGCGCATGAGGCGTTTCAAGCCGGCGATCGCGGCCTTTGTGAGCGCCGCGAAGTCGGGGCCGCGATGGTCGATGAGCGGCATGTCGATGGCGCGCAGGACCCGGTCCGGCACGTTGGTGGGGCCGGGAACCTGCAGGAAATGGCGGCCGCTCTTGGCGGACATGGCGGAATCTCCTCAACCGGGAAAGATGCAATGTGCCCAATATACGGGCTTCTCTGCAAGCCCCGGCGGAGGAGCCGGCCGCTCAGTCGGCCGAGGCGGCCGCTTGTGTCGTCCGTGCCGGCCGGTCCAGCACCGACACTTCGGGGTCGAGCCAGAAGGCCCACACGGCCGCGCCGAGCACGAGCAGGCTTGCACGGTGCCCGAATATTTGCCGCCGACATGCATCGGGACCGCCCAGGACGGGCCGATGGTGCATTCGAGGAAGAACATCGAAGCGGTGAGGCAATAGACCGCGGTGAGCGCGTTCGAGGTGAGCGCGGCCGGGACGATGAACGCGACGCAGCCGAGCATGCCGGTGATGGCGACCGCGCGCGGCGCGAGCTTGGCGTTGCCGGTCTTGAGGAGAAGCCAGTCGGTGGCGAGGCCGCCGACGGTGTCGCCGACGACGCCGGCCCAGAGCGGCAGCGAGGCGAGGAAGCCCACCTTCAGCAGCGTGAACTGGCGGTATTCGACGAGGTAGGATGGCAGCCAGCTTAGGAAGATCCAGAGGCAATAACTGCCGCTCGCAAGCCGCGCGGGCTAGACTTCGCGCGAGGAAACGGGAGGAGCGATGCCGGCAGGACCGGGCGACCCGCATCTAGCATCGCGGCTCAGGCGCGCGCAGAAGGGCGAAGTGCTGTTCGATGCCTTCTCGCGCGGGCGCTACAGCACCGATGCGTCGATCTACGAGATCGAGCCGCTGGGCGTCGTGGTGCCGCGCGATGCGGGCGACATCGAGGCGGCGCTCGAGGTCGCGCGCGAGGAGGGCGTGCCGGTCATCCCGCGCGGCGGCGGCACGGCGCAATGCGGCCAGACGGTCGGCCGCGCCCTCGTCATCGATTGCAGCAAGCACATGAAGGGCGTGATCGCGCTCGACGAGGAGCGCCGGCGCGTGCGCGTCGAGCCGGGCGTGGTGGTCGAGCGCCTCAACAAGCAACTGAAGGCGAGCGGCCTCTTCTTCCCGGTCGACATCTCGACCGGAAGCCGCGCCACGATCGGCGGCATGACCGCCAACAATTCCTGCGGCGCGCGGTCTTTGCGCTACGGCAACATGGTGCACAACGTGCGCGCCATCGACGCGATCCTGGCGGACGGCGCCAAGGCGCGGTTCGGCGAGGTCGCCGGCAATTTCGGCGAGGATCTGGCGCCCGGGCGCTACCGCGACCTGGTGCGTTCGATGCGGGCGCTGCACCGCAGAGAATCTTCCGAGATCGCCGCGCGCTTCCCAAAACTGCTGCGCCGGGTCGGCGGCTACAACATCGACATGATCGACGATGCAGGCCACAACATGGCGCATCTGCTCGTGGGCTCGGAAGGCACGCTCGGCTTCTTCACCGCGATCGAGCTCGAGCTCCAGCCGATACCGCCCAACCGCGTGCTCGGCATCTGCCACTTCCCGAATTTCTACCGCGCCATGGATGCTACGAAGGCGATCGTCGCGCTCGGGCCGTCGGCGGTCGAGCTGGTGGACCGCACCATGATCGAGCTGGCGCGCGACATCGCCATGTTCCGGCCGATCGTCGAGCGCTTCGTCCGGGGCAAGCCCGAGGCGCTGCTGCTCGTCGAGTTCGCGGGCGAGGATGCGGCGGAGAACCGCCGCCGGCTCCAGCACCTCGTCGAGCTGATGGGCGATCTCGGATTTCCCGGCGCCGTGATCGAGGCGACCGACGATGCGTTCCAGAGCCAGGTCTGGGAGGTGCGCGCGCACGGGCTCAACATCATGATGTCGATGAAGGGCGACGGCAAACCGATCTCGTTCATCGAGGACTGCGCCGTGCCCCTGGACGATCTCGCCGACTACACCGCGCGGCTCGACGAGATCTTCAAGAAGCACGGCACCTACGGCACCTGGTATGCGCACGCCTCGGTCGGCACGCTCCATGTGCGCCCCGTCCTCAACCTGAAGCAGGAGATCGAGGTCAAGAAGATGCGGGCGATCGCCGAGGAGGCGTTCGCCATCGTGCGCGAATACAAGGGCTCGCATTCGGGCGAGCACGGCGACGGCATCGTGCGCTCGGAATTCCACGAGGCGATGTTCGGCTCCCGTCTTGTGCGCGCCTTCGAGGAGGTGAAGGATACGTTCGATCCCGCTTGCCTCTTCAATCCCGGCAAGATCGTGCGGCCCTATCGCATGGACGACCGCGCGCTCTTTCGCTACCCGCCCGGCTACGCGACCGAGGAGCGCGCTTGGGCGCTCGACTGGTCGGAGTGGGGCGGCTTCGCCGGCGCCGTCGAGATGTGCAACAACAACGGCGCCTGCCGCAAGACCGACCCGGGCGTGATGTGCCCCTCCTATCGCGCCACGTTCGACGAGAGCCATGTCACGCGCGGCCGCGCCAACAGCTTGCGGCTCGCGCTCTCGGGGCAGCTCGGGCGTGACGCGCTCGTCTCGGACGACATGCGCCGGACCATGGAGCTGTGCATCTCGTGCAAGGGCTGCAAGCGCGAATGCCCGGTCGGCGTCGACATGGCGCGCATGAAGATCGAATTTCTGGCCCAGTACCGCCAGACGAATCCGCTCGGCATGCGCGAGCGGCTCGTTGCGTACCTGCCGCGCTATGCCGCATGGGCCTCGCGCGCGCGCTTCGTGCTGAACCTGCGGAACGACGTGCCGGGCCTTGCGGCGTTGGGCGAGCGGGCGCTCGGATTTTCGGCCAAGCGCAAGCTGCCGCGCTGGCGCAAACCCTTTCGCGCCACATCGGCTGCGCGCGGCGATGGCGGGCGCCCCGTCGTTCTTTTCGTCGATACCTTCAATCGCTGGTTCGAGCCGGAAAACGCCTACGCCGCAGAGCGTGTGCTGCGCCGCGCCGGCTACGACGTGATCGCTGCCGAAGGCGACGGCCGCCCGCTCTGCTGCGGCCGGACATTTCTTTCGGTCGGGCTCGTCGAGGAGGCACGGCGCGAGGCGCGCCGCTTCATCGGCGCGGTGAAGCCATATCTCGGGAAGGGCGCGGCGGTCGTGGGGCTCGAGCCGTCGTGCCTCCTGACCCTGCGCGACGAATTTTTGGGCCTGCTGCCGGGCGAAGACACAAGCGCCCTTGCCGCGCAGGCAAAGCTCTTCGACGAATTCGTCGCCGAGGAGAGCGCGGCGGGGCGCTTTACCTTGCCGATGCGCCCGCTCGCCAAAAAGGCGGTGCTGCACACCCATTGCCACCAGAAGGCGTTTGCCGCGGGTGGTGCCAGCGCCAAGGCGCTAGCCCTCGTGCCGGGGCTCGAAGTGGAGACGTTCGATTCCACCTGCTGCGGCATGGCGGGCGCGTTCGGCTACGAATCCGAGCATTACGACATGTCGCTGCGCATCGGCGAATTGAGCGTGCTGCCGCGCCTGCGCCAGGCGGGATCCCTCGATCTCCTCGTCGCGCCCGGCACGAGCTGCCGCCATCAGATCGCCGACACGCTCGGCCGCGTGGCGCTTCATCTCGCGCGCGTGCTCGATGAAGCCGCGGCGGAGGAGGAGGGACCATGAACACGCTGCTCCCGACCACGGTCGTAGGCTCCTATCCGCAGCCGCGCTGGCTCATCGATCAGGGCAATCTGCGCGGGCACCTGCCGCCGCGCGTGCGGGCGCGCGAGATCTGGCGCGTGCCCGAACCCTTTCTCGAAGAGGCGCAGGACGATGCCACGCTCATCGCCATCCGCGACATGGAGCGCGCCGGCATCGACATCATCAGCGACGGCGAAATGCGGCGCGAGAGCTATTCCAACCGCTTCGCCACCGCGCTTTCGGGCGTCGATATCGAGCAACCGGGCAGCGCGCTCGACCGTACCGGCCATGCCAATCCGGTGCCGCGCGTCGCTGGGCCGGTCCGCCGCACGCGGCCCATCGAGGTGCGCGACGTCGAATTCCTGCGCCGCAACGCCGACCGCGCCATCAAGATCACGCTGCCTGGTCCTTTCACGATGACGCAGCAGGCGCAGAACGATCACTACGCCGACGATGCCGCGCTCGCCATGGACTACGCCGCCGCCGTCAACGAGGAGCTGCGCGACTTGAAAAAAGCCGGCGCCGATGTGATCCAACTGGACGAGCCCTATCTCCAGGCGCGGCCGGAAAAGGCGCGGGCCTACGGCGTCAAGGCGATCAACCGCGCGCTTGCCGGCATTTCCGGTCCGACCGCCATCCATCTCTGCTTCGGCTACGCCCATGTCGTGCATCAGCGGCCGGAGGGATATTCCTTCCTCGCCGAGCTTGCCGATTGCAGCGCCGACCAGATTTCGATCGAAACCGCGCAATCCAATCTCGATCTGTCCGTGCTGAAGGCGCTCGCCGGCAAATCGATCGTCCTCGGCGTCATCTCGCTCGGCGACCTCGCCGTCGAGACAGCGGAGACGGTCGCTGCCCGCATCCGGCGCGCCTTTGCCGTGGTGCCGCCCGAGCGCATCATCCCGGCGCCCGACTGCGGCATGAAATACATCGACCGCGCCACTGCCTTCGGCAAATTGCGGGCGCTCGCCGACGGCGCCGCGATCGTGCGGCGGGAGCTTTCGGGACGGTGAGGGCGCTTACTCCGCCAATCCGACGAGGCTCCGGGCGAATTCTTCGGCCTTGAAGGGGCGCAGATCCTCGGCTTTTTCGCCGACGCCGATGTAGTGCACCGGAATACCGTATTTCTCGGCGAGCGGGACGAGGACGCCGCCCTTGGCCGTGCCGTCGAGCTTGGTCATGACGATGCCGGTGACGCCGATCATGTCGCGGAACGTCTCGGCCTGGGCGTGCGCGTTCTGCCCGACGGTCGCGTCGAGCACCAGGAGCACGGCGTGGGGCGCTGCGGGATCGACCTTCTTCAAAACGCGCGCGATCTTTTGCAGCTCGGCCATGAGGTTCGCCTTGTTGTGGAGGCGCCCGGCCGTGTCGATGAGGAGGATGTCGGCGCGCGTCCGCCGCGCCGCCTCGAACGCGTCGAAGGCGAGGCCCGCGGCATCGGCGCCCGTGGCGCGCGCCAGCACTTGCGCGCCGGTGCGCTCGCCCCAGATTTTGAGCTGCTCGACCGCGGCCGCGCGGAACGTGTCGCAGGCGGCGATGAGGACGCTCTTTCCGTCCTCGCGGAAGCCCTGCGCGAGCTTGCCGATCGTCGTGGTCTTGCCGCTGCCGTTGACGCCCACCACCAGGATCACGAACGGCTTTTCTTTGGCCTCGAGCTTCAGCGGCCGGTCGACCAGCGACAGCGATTTTTGCACCTCCTCGGCAAGCGCCGCGCGGATTTCCTCGGACGTCACTTCCTGGTTGAAGCGGGTGCGCCGCAGCCGTCCGACGAATTCCTCGGCAAGCGTGGTGCCGAGATCGGCGCCGATCAGCAGCTCTTCGAGCGCTACGAGCGTGTCCTCGTCGAGCCGCCTTCGGCCGACGATCTGGGCGATCCCTTCGGAAAGCCGCTGCGAGGAGCGGGAAAGACCGCTCCGGAGACGCTGCAGCCAGCCGCCGCCCTTCATGCCGGCGCGCCGATCAGCGCGTCGCCGGCGCTGGCGACGATCCGCGCCGCCGCGATCGCGCCGGGCGATAAATGCTCGGGGAGCCGCACCGGCGCGTAATGCTCGCTGCGCCCGAACCCCGGCCGCTCGACGAGGACGCGCGCCATCGATCCTACGCGCGCGGCGAGCGAGCGGGCGAGAGAAGCCGCGCCCGCCGCGCGCAGCCGGGCGGCGCGGGCGCGCACCGCATCCCGCGGCACGGGCGGCATGCGCGCGGCGGGCGTGCCGGGCCGCGCGCTGTAGGGAAAGACATGGAGATAGTCGAGCGGCGCCTCGCTGACGAAGGCCAATGTCTCGGCGAACATCGCCTCGTCTTCGGTCGGGAAGCCGGCGATCAGGTCGGCGCCCAGCGCGATCCCGGGGCGAAGCTCGCGCGCCCGGCGGCACAGCGCCATCGCCCCCGCGCGCAGGTGGCGGCGCTTCATGCGCTTCAACACTATGTCCGATCCGGCCTGGAGCGAGAGATGAAGATGCGGCATGAGGCGTTCCTCCTCCGCCAGCAAACGCCACAGGTCGTCGTCGATCGCCGCCGGATCGAGCGAAGAGAGCCTGAGCCGCGCGAGCTCCGGCACGAGCGCCAAAAGCCTGCGGCACAGCTGGCCGAGGCCAGGAGCCCCCGGCAGGTCGCGCCCGAACGACGCGATATCGACGCCGGTCAGCACCAGCTCGGGATATCCCGCCGCGACGAGCGCCCGCGCCTGGCGCACGATCTCGCCCATCGGCACCGAGCGGCTCGGTCCCCGCCCCTGGGGGATGATGCAGAACGTGCAGGAATGGTCGCAGCCATGCTGCACCGCCAGATAGCCCCGCGCCTTTCCCTCGAACCCTTCGACGGCGGGCGCGGTCGCATCGCGCATCGCCTCGCGCGGGCCGACCGCGCGGCGCGGCGCGCCGGCTTCATAGATTGCGGCCGAAAATTTCTCGCGATTGCCGACCACCTGGTCCACTTCCGCCATCGCTTCGTAACGGTCGGGCGCGATCTGGACGGCGCAGCCGGTGACGATGAGGCGCGCGGAGGGGCGCTCGCGCCGGGCGCGGCGTATCGCCTGGCGCGCCTGGCGCTCGGCCTCGCTCGTCACGGCGCAGGTATTGAAGATCACCGCATCCTCGAGCCCGGCCTCGTGCGCGCGCTTGCGGATCGCTTCCGATTCGAACGCATTGAGGCGGCAGCCGAAGGTGACGATCTCGACCGTCATCGCTCGGGCAGAAGCGATGGATCGAGCGTGCCGGAAAAACTCACGGCGGCCGGCCCGGTAAGGAGGACGTGGCCATCCTCGCGCCAGTGGGCGAACATTGATCCGCCGTCGGCGACGATCTCGGCCTTCCGTCCCATGAGGCCGCGGCGCGATGCCGCGACGAGTGCGGCGCAGGCGCCGGTGCCGCAGGCGGGCGTGAGCCCGGCGCCGCGCTCCCACACCCTGAGCCGCAGCCGGCCGGGCGACAACACCTGCGCCACGCCGATATTGGCGCGCGCCGGAAAAAGCGGATCGTGCTCGAGCCGGGGGCCGAGCGCGGCAAGATCGATCGCCGCCACATCCGGCACGAAGAAGGTCGCGTGCGGATTGCCCATGCCGGTGCAGACCGGATCGCCGAGCGGCCCGGCGTGGAGAGCCACGTGCAGCGTGTCCATGGCGCGCGCCAGGGGGATGTCGCGCCAGTCCGTGCGCGCCGGCCCCATATCGACCGTGACGAGGCCGTCGTCGCGCGCTTCAGCCTCGAGCACTCCTGCCGCGGTCTCGAGCGCGATGCGCTGTGCGCCGCGCTCGCGCATCAGGAGCGATGCGACGCAGCGTGCGGCATTGCCGCACGCCTCGACCTCGCCGCCGTCGGCGTTGCGGATGCGCATGAAGGCGGCGGAGCCCGCGCCGCGCGGCGGCTCGATGACGATGACCTGATCGCAGCCGACGCCGCGATGGCGGTCGGCGATCGCGCGTGCCCGGCTGTCGTCGAGCGCAAAGGGCGCCTCGCGCGCGTCGAGCACGACGAAGTCGTTGCCAAGCCCGTGCATCTTGATGAAAGCGGCGCCGCGCATGGCGCCGTATATAAGCGCGGCTCTTTACCCTGTCCAACCGCGCCCCTCACCCGCCGCGCTGCGTGCGGCAGGGTGAGGGTACGGTCACGGAAGTTACTTGCTCTCGGTCTTCACCGTCGCGTCGGACTTGGCCGAACTCTCGGGATGCTGCGCCACCTGCTCGTGCGGCTTCTTCGCGGCCGTCTTGTCCTTGGTCGCCTGATCCTTCGCCTGCGGCTTCACCTCGGCCTTGGCGCCGGTCTTGGCGTCGGAGCCGGCGGTGCCGTCCTGCATCTGCACGGTGCCGCCGACCGAGGCGGGCGGCGTCCCCTGCGCGAGCGCGGGAAGTGCGGCCAGCGTCGAGATCGCGAGCGCGGCCGAAAGAAGGGAAAGCTTGGTCATGGAGGGAGGTTCCTCAAGTTCTAAGTCCCGCGGTTCGGGGACGCGCGGACAACGCGACCCGGCGCAATCTTCGTCCGCGGCCGATCCGTGATATTGTGATGGCGGAATTGGGGCGGGATTAACCAACGCCCCGAGGATCGCCATGACGCTCACGGCAACGCCCCTCCATCCGCTCTTCGCCGCCGAGCTTTCCGGCATCGACATGAGGATTCCGCCCGAGGGTGCGGTACTCGATGCCGTCGTCGCGGCGATGGACCGCTATGCCGTGTGCGTCGTCCGCAACGAGCGCCCCTTGAGCGATGCCGAGCACATCGCCTTCAGCCGCGCGCTCGGGCCCATGCAGCGGACCGAGGCGCTCAAGATCAAGGGACGCGACCGCTCGCGCATCGCGCATCCCGAGATTATCGACCAGAGCAATCTCGACGCCGACGGCTATGTCTTCCGCGAGGGCGACCGCCAGCTCCTGTTCAAGCGCGCCAACCGCCTGTGGCACACCGACCTGTCGTTCCATCCGGTGCGCGCCACTTATTCGCTCCTCGCGGCCCACGATCTTCCGCCGGGCGGCGGGCCCGACACCGAATTCGCCGATCTGCGCGCCGCCTATGACGCGCTGCCGGATGCTACGAAGGCGCGGCTCGAGCCGATGGTCGCGTGGCATTCCTATTGGCATTCGCGCGTTCTGGGCGGCGGGCCCGAGCCGACGCCGGAAGAGCTTGCCTCGCGCCCGCCCGCGGCCCACCGCCTGGTGCAAACGCATCCGGGCTCGGGACGCAAGACGCTTTATCTTGCCTCGCACGCTTTTCGGATCGACGGCATGCAAGATGAGGAAGCGCGCGCCCTTCTGCGCGAGCTCAGCGATTTCGCGACCGAGCGCCGCTTCGTTTATGCCCACACGTGGCGCTTGGGCGATGTCGTGATCTGGGACAACCGCTGCACCATGCACCGCGCGATGCCGTTCGACGATCTGAACCAGCGCCGCGACGTCCGGCGCACGACCTGCCGCGAAGAAGCGGTGGCGTAGCAGCTATGCCGTAAGCGCCGCCGCCGTGTCGCGCACGGTGGTGCGGCGCATGTCGCGGACATGGTTGGTGTCCTCGAACGGCGTGGCGCGGTGCATGGTGCAGCGGTTGTCCCACACCACGAGGTCGCCCGGCCGCCATGTGTGGGCATAGACGAAGCGCGGCTCGGTCGCGAACGCGATGAGCTCCGCCAGAAGCGCTTGCCCTTCGTCCGGATCCATGCCGACGATCTCGGTGGCGTGCGAGGCGAGATAGAGCGTCATCCGCCCCGATCCGGAATGGCGGCGCACGACCGGATGAAGCGCGCCCGGCCGCGCCTCGCGCTCTTCCTCGTTCGGCACATAGCCGCCGAGTTTTTCCCGCGAATGCCAGATCGAGTGATAGGCGACAAGACCCTCGAGCCGCGCCTTTGTCGCGGCGGGGAGCGCGTCATAGGCGGCACGCAGGTCGGCGAACTCGGTATCGGCGTCCTTGGGCGGAATGACGCGCGCCGACAGCATCGAATATGTCGCCGAAACCTGGCGGAAGGAGCTGTCGGTGTGCCAGAGGCGATTCGCCAGCGAATAGTTCCGCCGCTCGTCGTCCGGGGCGAGCAGATTGCCGAACCCGTCGAGGTTCGAGAACGTCGAAAATCTCGTGATGGCGGATGCGCTCATCGGCGCCGGGGAACTGGTTGCGGCCGCGCTGCACCGGGCGGATTTCCAAGTCGCCGAAGAGCCGCGCGAAGGCGACCTGCTGCTCGTCGTCGATGAACTGCCCGGGCAGCACCGCGACGGCATAGCGGTCCATCGCCGCCACGAACGCGCGGGCATCCGCCTCGCTCACGGGGCGGCGGAGATCGAGCCCCGTCAGTTCGGCGGCGAAAAGCGGATGGAGCGGCTTGACCGAGAGCGGCATGGCGGCCTCCGGCTGGTGCGTGGACCCTACCGCCCGTTCCCGCGCGCGGCAAGGAAGCTTGACGCGCCGCCACCCGGCCAGCACGCTTCGCCACCATGCCTGATGCCGCAACCGATAAGCTGCCGTTGAAGGGCCTGCGCGTGCTCGAATTGGGGCACATCGTCGCCGGGCCGACCGCGTCCCTCATCCTCGCCGATCTCGGCGCCGACGTGATCAAAATCGAGAACCCGGACGGCGGCGACCAGGCGCGGCGCATGCCGGGCGCGGGCTCCGGCTATTATTTCTTCAACCGCAACAAGCGCAGCGTCGCGATCGACTTGAAGGCGCCGCTCGGCAAGGCGCTGTTCCTGTCGCTGGTGCGCGCGTCCGACGTGTGCCTCGACAATTACGCGCCCGGCGCGCTCGACCGGCTCGGCCTTGGCTTCGACGCGCTCGCGGCCGAGAACCCGCGCCTCATCCACATGGCGATCAAGGGCTTCCTGCCCGGCCCCTACGAGCACCGCCCCTCGCTCGACGAATTGGCGCAGATGATGGGCGGGCTCGCCTTCATGACCGGTCCGCCGGGCCGGCCGATGCGCGCCGGCGCCTCGATCATCGATATCGGCGCCGCCACATACGGCGTCATCGGCATCCTGGCGGCGCTTTACCGCCGCGCCGAGACCGGGCGCGGCGAGCTGATCACCTCGGGCCTGTTCGAGACCACCGTGTTCTGGGTCGGCCAGTGGATGGCGCGCGCGGCGGCGACCGGCGAGCCGTCGCGCCCGATGGCGGAAATCGGCCAGTCGCTGCGCATGGGCTGGGGCATCTTTCATCTGTTCGCGACTGCGGACGGCGACCAGGTGTTCATCGGCGTCACCTCGAACGCGCACTGGCAGCGTTTTTGCGCATCGCTCGGTCTCGAAGATTTGTTCGCGGACGAACGCCTCGCCACCAACGAGAAGCGCGTCGCTTCGCAGGAGTGGATGCTGCCGCGCGTGCGCGAGGCGGTCGCCCGCTACAGCAGCGCCGAGCTGCAGCAGAAGCTCGAGGCCGCGAGCGTGCCCTATGCGCCGCTGCGCCGGCCGGACCAGCTCATGGACGATCCGCATTTGCGCGAGACCGGCCAGCTTCTGCCGGTGCCGATGGCGGACGGCCGGATCGGCTCCCTGCCGAAGCTGCCTTTCGCCAGCACCGCCTACGATTTCACCCTGCGCCTGCCGCCGCCGAATCTCGGCGAGCACACGCGCGAGGTGCTGTCGGACCTCGGCCTCGCCGCCGCCGAAATCGACGCCCTCATCGCCGCCAAAGTGGTGGCGCAGGGCGAGGGGAGATAGCGGACCTACCCGCCGCGGATTGACTCAAGACCCCCTCCGCCCTAGCTTCCGGGCGCTTTCCGGGATGCGTTAGTGTGCCCCTGAGGCCGGCCAGTCCGCGAGTGTCGCGCACTGGCCCGTTTGGGCTTGGGAGATGTCGATGTTCGAGAGTCTGGGCAACCGTCTCTCCGCCGTGTTCGACCGGCTGTCGCGCCATGGCGCGCTCGGCGAGGAGGACGTGGCGTCGGCGCTCAGGGAGATCCGCGTGGCGCTGCTCGAGGCCGACGTGGCGCTGCCGGTGGTGAAGTCTTTCGTCAACGGCGTGCGCGACAAGGCGCTGGGGCAGGAGGTGCTGCGCTCGGTGACGCCGGCGCAGATGGTGGTGAAGATCGTTCACGACCATTTGGTCGAGACCTTGGGCGGCGGGCACGAGGAGGGCCTCAATCTCAACGCGGTGCCGCCGGTGGTGATCCTCATGCTCGGCCTCCAGGGCTCGGGCAAGACCACCACCGCGGCGAAGCTCGCCCGGCTCCTGAAAACGCGCGAGCGGAAAAAAGTGCTGATGGCGTCGCTCGACGTGCAGCGCCCGGCGGCGCAGGAGCAGCTTGCCGTGCTGGGCCGCCAGATCGAGGTCCCGACCGTGTCGATCGTGCTGGGCGAGCGCCCGGTCGGCATTGCGCGCCGCGCGCACGATCAGGCCAAGCGCGAAGGCTACGACGTGCTGATCCTCGACACGGCCGGACGCCTCCATATCGACGAGGCGCTGATGCTCGAGGCGGCGGCCGTGCGCGACGCCGTGCCGCCGACCGAGAGCCTGCTGGTGGTCGATGCCATGACCGGCCAGGACGCGGTCAATGTCGGCAAATCCTTTGCCGAGCGCATCGGCGTCACCGGCATCGTCCTGACCCGCGTCGATGGCGACGCGCGCGGCGGCGCTGCCCTTTCGATGCGCGCCGTCACCGGCAAGCCCATCAAATTCATGGGCACCGGCGAGAAGATCGACGCGATCGAGGCATTCCACGCCGCGCGCGTCGCGGGCCGCATCCTCGGCATGGGCGACGTCGTCGGCCTCGTCGAGAAGGCGGCCGAGACGATCGACCAGGAAGAAGCCGAGAAGCTCGCGCGCAAGCTCGAGAAAGGCAGCTTCGATCTCGACGACCTCGCGGCCCAGCTCAAGCAGCTGCGCAAAATGGGCGGCATGGGCGGCATCCTCGGCATGCTGCCCGGCATCGCCAAGGTGAAGAAGCAGATCGAGGAGGCGCGGCTCGACGAAAAGCTTTTGAAGCGGCAGGAAGCGATCATCGGCTCGATGACCAAGAGAGAGCGGCGCAACCCGAAGCTGCTCGACGCCTCGCGCCGCCGCCGCATCGCCGCCGGCTCCGGCACCTCGGTGCCCGAGATCAATCGGCTGCTGAAGCAGTATCAGGACATGTCGCAGATGATGAAGCGGATGAACAAGCTCGGCAAAAAGGGCCTGGCCCGGCACGGCATCCAGGCGCTGATGCCGGGTGGCTTCCGCTGATCCCACTTTTGACGAAGGAGACGAGATGGCGCTCAAGATAAGACTGGCCCGGGGCGGCGCGAAGAAGCGTCCGTTCTTCAGCATCGTCGTCGCCGATTCGCGGAGCCCCCGCGACGGCCGCTTCATCGAGAAGCTCGGCACCTACAACCCGATGGTCGACAAGGGTCATGCCGAGCGCCTCGTCATGAATGCCGAGCGCGTCAAGCATTGGCTCGAGCGGGGTGCTTTGCCGACCGACCGCATCGCGCGCTTTCTGGGCGATGCCGGGCTTGTCAAGAAACCCGAGATCCGCGAGACGCCCAAGAAATCGGCGCCTAAGGCCAAGGCGCAGGAGCGCGCCAAGGCCGCTTCCGAGGCCGCCGGCGCCGCGGCGGGCGGCGGCAGACTGAGGCTGGAGAGCGACGTGCCGCAATCGCGCGTGCTCCTTGCCATCGTCACCGCGCCGCACGGCGTCAAGGGGCTGGTGCGCGTGAAAAGCTTTGCCGAGGAGCCGGAATCGCTGCTGCGCTATGGCGCGCTCGAGGACGAGCGCGGCGCGCCGGTGGCGCTTTCCGTCGTGGGGTTGGCGAAGGGCGTGGTGCTGGCCCGGATCGACGGCATCGCCGATCGCGACGCAGCCGAGCGCGTCAAGGGAATGCGGCTCTATCTGCCGCGCGCGGCGCTGCCGCCGACCGAGCCCGAGGAGTTCTATCACGCCGACCTTTTGGGCCTCGCCGCCGAGCTTGCCGACGGAACGGTGCTGGGCCGCGTGCGCGCCGTCCATAATTTCGGCGCGGGCGACAACATCGAGATCGCGCGCGAGGATGCGGCATCGCTGATCGTACCGTTCACGCGCGCGGTGGTGCCAGCGATCGAACTCGACAAGGGCCGCATCGTCGTGGCGCCGCCCGAGGGATTGATCGAGCCGGTGCGCGAAGACGCCGGCGCGGAGCGCTGACATGGCGGCGTGGCAGGCGACCTTGTTCACGATCTTTCCCGAGATGTTTCCGGGGCCGTTGGGCTATTCGCTCGCCGGCAAGGCGCTCGGCCAAGGATTGTGGCGGCTCGTGACGGTGGACATCCGCGATTTCGCGCGCGATAAACACCGCTCGGTCGACGATGCGCCGTTCGGCGGCGGGCCCGGCATGGTGATGCGGCCCGACGTTGTCGATGCGGCGCTCGCCGGAGTGCAGGCGCCGGGGCCGGCGGTCTATCTCTCGCCGCGCGGACGCCCGCTCGACCAGGCGCGCGTCGGCGAGTTGGCGGCGGGTCCGGGCGTGCGGCTCATCTGCGGCAGGTTCGAGGGCATCGACGAGCGCGTTCTCCTGGTGCGCGGCATCGAGGAGCTGAGCCTCGGCGATTTCGTGCTCTCGGGCGGCGAGCCGGCGGCGATCGCGCTCATCGATGCGTGCGTCAGGCTTCTGCCCGGCGTGCTCGGCGACGCTTCATCGGCCGAGGAGGAGAGTTTCGCTTCGGGCCTGCTCGAATATCCCCATTACACCCGGCCGCAAAGCTGGCAGGGGATGGATGTCCCGGAAGTGCTGCTGTCGGGCCATCACGGCGAGGTGCGCCGCTGGCGGCAGAACGAGGCGGAACGGGCGACGCGCGAGCGGCGCCCCGATCTGTGGCAAAGATATCTCGCGCGCACGCGCGCAAAGACGGATTAGGAGGTTGCGGCGATGAATCTTCTCGAGCAGGTCGCCGGCGAGGAAGTGAAGAGGCTTCTCGCCCTGCGCCCGGTGCCGGAGTTCCGGCCGGGCGACACGCTCAAGGTGAGCATCAAGGTGGTCGAAGGCGAGCGCGAGCGCATCCAGGCGTTCGAGGGCGTGTGCATCGCCCGCAAGAACGCCGGCATCAATTCGAGCTTCACCTTGCGCAAGATCTCGTACGGCGAGGGGGTGGAGCGCATCTTCCCGCTCTATTCGCCGCGCATCGCCGCGATCGAGGTGGTGCGCCGCGGCGCCGTCCGGCGCGCCAAGCTCTATTACCTGCGCGGCCTCACCGGCAAGGCGGCGCGCATCGCCGAGCGCGGCCGCGAGGTCGAGGCGCCCGAGAGCGCGGCGCCGGAATCCTCGGGCAAGACCAAGGAGTGAGGGGACGCATACGATGGCGCGCACGCTCTACGACAAGATCTGGGACAGCCACCTGATCGACGAGCAGAAGGACGGCACCTGTCTCATCTATATCGACCGCCATCTCGTGCACGAGGTGACGAGCCCGCAGGCTTTCGAGGGCCTGCGCGTGTCGCACCGCCCGGTGCGGCGGCCCGACCTGACGCTCGTCGTTGCCGACCACAACGTGCCGACGACCGACCGCTCGGCCGGAATCACCGAGCCCGAATCGCGCCTCCAGGTCGAGACCTTGGAGAAGAACGTCGCCGATTTTTCGCTGCCCTACTATTTCGGCATGAACGACGTGCGCCAGGGCATCGTCCACATCATCGGGCCGGAACAGGGCTTCACGCTTCCCGGCACCACGCTCGTCTGCGGCGACAGCCACACCGCGACGCACGGCGCCTTCGGCTGCCTTGCCTTCGGCATCGGCACGTCCGAGGTCGAGCACGTGCTGGCGACGCAGACCATGATCCAGCGCCGCGCTAAGAACATGCTGATCCGGGTCGAGGGCGAACTGCCGTTCGGCGTCGCCGCCAAGGACATGATCCTCGCCATCATCGGCAAGATCGGCACCGCGGGCGGCACCGGCCATGTCATCGAATATGCCGGCAGTACGATCCGCGGCCTTTCGGTCGAAGGCCGCATGACAGTGTGCAACATGTCGATCGAGGCGGGCGCGCGCGCAGGATTGATCGCGCCCGACGAGAAAACCTACCAGTATCTCATGGGCCGGCCGATGTCGCCCAAGGGCGCCAAGTGGGAGTTGGCGGTGGCCTATTGGAAGACGCTGCCGTCCGACGCCGGCGCGCGCTACGACAGCGAAATTCTGCTCGAAGCCAAGGACATCGCGCCGCAGGTGACGTGGGGCACGAGCCCGCAGGACGTGCTGCCAATCACCGGCGCCGTGCCCGACCCGGCCGCCGAGACGGACGACTACCGGCGCCGCTCGATCGAGCGCTCGCTCGAATATATGGGCCTCGCGCCGGGCACGAAGCTCGCCGAGATCGCGGTGCAGCGCGTCTTCATCGGCTCCTGCACCAACAGCCGGATCGAGGATCTGCGCGCCGCCGCCGCCGTCGCCAAGGGGCGCAAGGTGGCGAAGGGAGTGAATGCGCTCGTCGTGCCGGGCTCCGGCCTCGTCAAGCATCAGGCGGAAGAGGAAGGACTCGACCGCATCTTCCTCGATGCGGGCTTCGAATGGCGCGAGGCCGGCTGCTCGATGTGCCTTGCCATGAACGCCGACCGGCTCGAGCCGGGCGAGCGCTGCGCCTCGACCTCGAACCGCAATTTCGAGGGCCGCCAGGGCCGCGGCGGGCGCACCCATCTCGTCAGCCCCGCCATGGCCGCCGCCGCCGCGGTCGCGGGGCACCTCACGGACGTGCGGACGCTCGGCTGAACTAGAGGCGGCGCGGCCCGCGCAGCAGCGCGGCGAGGATGAACGCCGCCACCATCACGCCAAGCGCCGGCAGCAGGAAAAGAAAGAGGCCGAGGAAGAGCACGATGCCGGCCGCCGCGAACGCCGCCAAACCTAGGAGCGCCAGCGCCATGCCGAGCGGCCCCGGCCGCGCCACGAACACGCGCTGCTGCACCCACACCTGGTCCTGCCGCCTCGGACCGGCGCGGTCGGGCGGAAGAATCTCCGGCTCCGCAACCGGCTGTCGCGGCCGGTCTCTGTCATCATTCCACATGCTCTCGATGTGGGCTTGGACGGCGGCGAGTGCAAGGCGGCGGCGCCCGTGCGCCGCCCGTGGTACGCGCGGGCGCTTGCGATCTGTCTAATTGTATTTTACAGTCATCCGCGTGATCCGCAGCTTCCGCAGCAAAGCTTTGCGCGATCTTTTCGCCGACGATGATCCACGCGGAATTCGCCATGATCTCGTGGAACGCATCAAGCCCAGGCTTCAGGCGCTGCACCGGGCGAAGGTTCTCGATGACCTTCGCGTGCCGGGGTGGCGGCTACATCCGTTGCACACGAGGCCGGTTCGCCATGCGATTGCCGTCAACGGACCCTGGCGGATCACATTCGAATGGAGCGACGGCGATGCCGTGCGCGTGGATCTGGAGCAGTATCATTGAGGACGATTGTAATGCCGCGTGAATACAAGCTGAAAAAGTCGCCCAAGATGCAGCCGCCGCATCCGGGCTCGATCCTGAGGCTCGATGTTTTGCCGGCGCTAAAGATTTCCGTGACGAAGGCGGCGGGCGAACTGGGCGTGTCGCGGCAGCTCGTGCACGGCATCCTCGCCGAGAAGTTGCCGGTTTCGGCGGACATGGCGGTGCGGCTCGGCAAGTGGTGCGGTAATGGCGCGCACCTCTGGCTCGCGCTGCAGCGCGACTATGATCTCTGGGACGCGGAACGGCGGCTTTCGAAGGAACGTCAGCCGGATTCCAACACACAAGGCGGCCTGACGAACGCGCCGCGCGCCGTCTTGCCTTGGGCCGGGCGGCGGGCTAACCATCGGCGGAATCGCAAGGAACGGACATGGACAAGTTCACCGTGCTCGAGGGTGTGGCGGCGCCGTTGCCGACCATCAATATCGATACCGACAAGATCATCCCGGCGCGGCATCTGAAGTCGGTCAAGCGCACGGGCTTCGGCAAGTTCCTGTTCGAGCCCCTGCGCTATCGCCCGGACGGCTCGGAGAATCCCGATTTCGTCCTCAACAAGCCGGCCTACCGCAACGCCAAGATCCTGGTCGCGGGCGAGAATTTCGGCTGCGGTTCCTCGCGCGAGCACGCGCCCTGGGCGCTCATGCAGTTCGGCATCCGCGCCGTGATCGCCCCCTCCTTCGCCGATATTTTCTACGGCAACTGCTTCCAGAACGGCGTCCTGCCGATCAAGCTGCCGGCCGCGACCGTGCAGCTTTTGATGGAGGACGCCGAGAAGGGCGCCAACGCCCGCCTCACCATCGATCTCGAAAAGCAGACCATCACGCGGCCCGACGGCTCGACCGTCAAATTCGACATCGATCCGTTCCGCAAGCACTGCATGTTGAACGGGCTCGACGACATCGGCCTGACCATGCAGAAGGAAACGGCGATTTCCGCCTACGAGAGCAAGAACCGCGCGCAGCAGCCCTGGGTCTGACATGCCGGCCAATCGCAAGCTTCTTCTCCTGCCGGGCGACGGCATCGGGCCCGAGGTGATGCGCCAGGTGGCGCGCGTCGTCGAATGGTTCGACAAGCGCCGCATCGCCAGCTTTGACGTGAGCGAAGACCTCGTCGGCGGCTGCGCCATCGACAAATACGGCACGCCCCTGACCGACGACGCGATGCGCCGCGCGCAGGAGGCGGACGCGGTGCTGCTGGGCGCGGTCGGCGGGCCCAAATGGGACAATCTGCCGTTCGCCCAAAAGCCCGAGCGCGGCCTCCTGCGCCTCAGGAAGGACATGGAGCTGTTCGCCAACCTGCGGCCCGCCCTGGTGTTCAAGCCGCTCATTGGCGCCTCGACCCTGAAACCCGAGGTGATCGACGGGCTCGACATGCTCATCATCCGGGAGCTGACCGGCGGGGTCTATTTCGGCGAGCCGCGCGGCATCACCAATCTCCCCAACGGCGAGCGCCGCGGCGTCAACACGCAAGTCTATACGACCGGCGAGATCCGCCGCGTCGCGCGTGTCGCCTTCGAGCTCGCGCAAAAGCGCCAGCGCCGGCTCTGCTCGGTCGAGAAGGCGAACGTGATGGAATCGGGCGTGCTGTGGCGCGAGGAGGTGACGAAGCTCGGCCGCGAGGAATTCCCCGACGTCGCGCTGTCGCACATGTACGCCGACAATTGCGCGATGCAGCTCGTGCGCAACCCCAAGCAGTTCGACGTGATCGTCACCGACAATCTGTTCGGCGACCTTTTGTCGGACTGCGCCGCGATGCTGACGGGATCGCTCGGCATGCTGCCCTCGGCCTCGCTCGGCGCGCCGGACAAGAGCGGCCGCCGCCGCGCCCTTTACGAACCGGTGCACGGCAGCGCGCCCGACATCGCCGGCCAAGACGCCGCGAACCCGCTCGCCTCCATCCTCTCGCTCGCCATGATGCTGCGCTATTCCTTCGACCTCGAGGACGAGGCGAAGCTGCTCGAAGGCGCGGTGCTTGCCGCGCTCGAAGGGGGTGCCCGCACCGGCGACATCATGGAGCCCGGCAAACGCCGCGTCTCCACGACGGCGATGGGCGATACCGTGCTCGGAGCGCTCGAAAAGCGCGCGTGACGTTCGATTCCGCGCGGCGTGGAAAGCAGCGATTGAATCGCGCGGACTCGACTCGCAAGGCTACGGCGCGCGCGTATATTGTTTCTTATCGTCGGCAACGGCTTTGGGCGCCGATGGCTGAGAGACACGCTAGCCCCATTCCAAAAAGGGCACCGCGCACTCCCGCCTGATCTTGCGGGGTCGCCTATGATGAAGTTTCGACACATACTCGTCGCGGACCATGACTATGACGTCCGCGAAATGTTGGGCTCCTATCTCGAGACGCTGGGTTACCGTGTGTCCGCCTGCTCCAGCGGCGCGGAGGTGCAGCGTGTTCTGGCCCGATCGGATGTGGACCTGCTCATTGCCGACGAGACCATGTTCGAGACCGGCCATCGGCTCGCCGATCACGCGCGGTCTCTCGGCGTGCCGACGCTGCTGATGTCCGCTTACGAAGAGATCAAGGACAGCATGGAAGGCGGGCCGCGAGATTTCATCGGCAAGCCGTTTCGCCTGGAGAAATTCCAAAACGAAGTCACCCGGGTGATGGCGAAGCCCAAAGGCGACGCCGATGGTAGTTAGGAAGCCGGACGGCAAGACCTTGCGGCGCATGGCGATCCAGTGTCGTGGCGCCGCCGCGCTCACAGGCGACGGCGGCATCGTCGAACGGTTCCTTGCGCTCGCCGCCGATCTCGATCGGCTCGCGACGGATGTCGAGCGCGAGAACGGCAACGGCACCCCGTTTCGGACGACTTCGAACCTGTGAACGGCGCCGCCGCCGTCGCCGTCGCCCGCGCGCAAGAGGAATAGCCGGTCAGCGGCGAAAGCCGCCGAGCCAGGGCCGGTTTCCGGGGGGCCGAGGCCGCGGCGGGCCCCGGGAACGGCCGGCTTTTGCAGTTTGGCAACCTTCTCGCGCTAAAAAACACGGGCATGTTGCGCATCTTCGGACATTTCGTGCCGGCACCGGCGCTTGCGCTCGGCCTGTGCGAGGCGGCGCTGCTGGCGCTTGCCTTCTACCTCGTCAACGCCCCGGCCGAGGCGGTGGCATTCCGTCTCGCGCTGGCGCCGGCGCAGGTCTCGCTGGGCGTGGCCGGGCTTGCCATCCTCGCCATGGTGGCGGTCGGGCTCTATCACCACGACGTCTTCCTCGATCCGCGCCTCATGGCGGTGAAGGCGGCGGCGGCGCTGCTGCTGCTCCTGCCGCTCGCCACGGTGGCGGCGCTCGCGCTCTCGCGCGACGTGCTCGAGGGCGCCCAGGGCGGCTGGGCCGAATGGTGCCTCAAGGCCGCTTTCGCCTGGATGGCGGCGGTGCTGGCGACGCGCACCCTCTTTCTCCGCCATGCCGACAGCGAGCGTTTCCGCCGCCCGGTCCTGGTGCTCGGCACCGGCGTCAAGGCGGGCCGGATCGCCGACCACATCAGGCGCGGATCGGCGCGCTCGTTCCGGGCGATGGGCTTCGTCCATGCCTGCGGCGATCTCCGCATCGTCATGGGCGCGAAGCTCGATCTCGACCGCACCGAGGATGAATACGCGCTGATGCGGGCGGCGCGCGAAGCGAGCGCGCGCGAGGTCGTGGTCGCGACCGACGAGCGCCGCGGCATGCCGGTGCTGCAGCTTCTCCATTGCAAGATCGCCGGCATCAACGTGGTCGATTACCTGACCTTCTGGGAGCGCGAGACGCGGAAAGTGGATCTCGCTTCGCTGCAGCCGAGCTGGCTCATCTTCTCGGATGGATTCCGCCAGGGGCGGCTCATCGACGCGGCCAAGCGCGCCTTCGATCTCGCCGTCGCCTTCGTGCTTTTGCTGTTCGTGCTGCCGGTCATGCTGCTCGCAGCGCTTGCGATCATCCTCGAGGACGGCGCGCCCGTGCTCTATCGCCAGGAGCGGGTCGGGCGCGACGGGCGGCTGTTCACGCTCCTCAAGTTCCGCAGCATGCGGCGCGACGCCGAGCGGGGCGCGCCGCAATGGGCGCGCAACGACGACCCGCGCACGACGCGGGTCGGGGCAGTGCTACGGCAGTTCCGGGTCGATGAATTGCCGCAGCTCGTCAACGTGCTGAGGGGCGACATGAGCTTCGTCGGGCCGCGGCCGGAGCGGCCCTATTTCGTCGACGAGCTGGCGAAGAGCATCCCGTTCTATCGCGAACGGCATTCGGTGAAGCCGGGCATCACCGGCTGGGCGCAGGTGAACTATCCCTATGGCGCCTCGCTCGACGACGCGCGCCAGAAACTCGCCTACGACCTTTACTACGTGAAGAACCGCACCCTGTTCCTGGATTTTTTGATCCTGGTGCAGACCGTGCGCGTCGTCCTCTTCCACGAGGGCGCGCGCTGAGGCGCTTCAGATCAACGCGGCGATGAGCCGCACCGCTTCGATCACGACGGCCCACGAGACGAGCGAAGCGAGGATGAGCCCCGGGCCCCAGCCGCGGATGGGCTCGGCGATTTCGGTCTCGATCAGGGTCTCGGCGCGGGCTTTCATATCAGGCCCCTTTTGTGAGCGTCCGGTGAGCTTGGCCGCCGCGGGTTAATTCCCGGTGAATCGCCTAAAATTTTTGCTAAATCCGCCGCACCGCCGTTATCGTGGTCTGGCACTGCCATTTTGCGAAAGGTTGCCCATGCCGCGCGCCCTCCTCGCCACGGCAGCCGTCCTTGCCGCGCTTTGGGCGGGCGAGGCCCAGGCGGCGCGGATCGTGGTCACGATCGACGGCCTCAAGAGCGCCAAGGGCGATCTCTATGTCGCCCTCTTCTCGCGCGCCGATGAGTTTCCGGACGGCGACCATTCCGACCAGCACCTCAAGGTGAAGGCGAACGTCAAGCCGGTCACCGTCACGTTCGCGGTGCAACCCGGCCGCTACGCCCTCGGCGCCTATCACGACGAGAACGCGAACGGCAAGCTCGACACCAATTTCATCGGCTACCCGGTCGAGGGCTATGCGCTGTCGAACGGCATCCGCGCCATCGTGTCGCGGCCGTGCTTCAGCGACGCGGCCTTCCTCGCCGGCGCGGGCGACACTCGGGTGACGCTGCACATCGAATACTAGAGCGGGATTGAATTAGGCGGGACCATATCCGGAGTTGCTGAAGTAGTTTGAGCATTCTTGCGGCGTGAAGCTGCCGAGAAGCTGTCCGATGGCTTCGGTCACGGCGTCGAAGCTTCGCGCGGCGGTTTTGCGCAGCAAGTGTTTGAGCTTGGCGAAGAGCTGTTCGATGGGGTTGAGGTCGGGCGAGTATTTCGGCAGGAGGATGAGCTTGGCGCCGACGGCACGGATGGCGTGACGGACGGCGCGTCCCTTGTGGCTGCCGAGATTGTCCATGATGACGATGTCGCCCGGTCTCAGGGTCGGGACGAGAACCTTCTCGACATAGGTCCGGAAGGTCTGGCCGTTGATCGGGGCATCGAGCAGCCAGGGCGCGTCGATACGATCGTGCCGCAGCGCGGCCAGGAAGGTCATGGTCTTCCAGCGCGCCTGCGGCACCTTGGCGCGCAGCCGCCGGCCGCGCGGTCCCCATCCCCGGAGCGGGGCCATGTTGTCCTTGGTCCAGGTCTCATCGATGAAGACCAGGCGCGCCGGTTCAATCCGCCTCTGACGCGCTTTCCACTGCGCTCGCCGTCTCGCCACGTCGGGGCGATCCTGTTCGCTGGCGAGCACGGTTTTTTTTGAAGCTCAACTCCTCGGCGTGAACGAACGTCCAGACCGCGGTGTAATCGGCCTTGAGGCCGCGCCCGGCGAGTTCGCGGACAAGCCCGCGCAAAGTGAAATCGCGCTCGCGAATGCGCTCGCGCAGCCAAACCTCATGCTCGTCCCGGATCGCCTTCGGCTTGTGCCCGCCCATCTGTCCCGGCACCACGCTCCCCGTCTCCCGGAAGCGCCGCACCCAGGCGATCGCCGTGCTCACGCCAACCCCGAACCGCGACGCCGCTTCATGCCGCGACAGCCCCTCGTTCTCGACCGCCGCAACAACCCGCTCGCGAAGATCCATCGAATAAGGTTTTGCCATTCATGCCGGCCCCCTTCGCCCAGCCAGCATGTTGAATCAGAAACGCCCCCGATTCGGGAATCCCCAATCAACTCCGGCCAAAACAATCCCGCTCTAGGCGAGCCGGGCAAACGAAAACGGCCGGCCCCAAGGGCCGGCCGTTCCGGTTTTTCTGCGTCGGATCGGATCAGAAGCCGAGGATGGCGTCGATCGCCAGCGTGTACTGGCTCGACTTCGTGCCGGGCAACGTGGCAGAGGCAATGTACGGCTTGCCGTGACCGCCGCCGACGACCGTATCCCAACGCACCTCGGGCCGGATCGTCAGATAGCCCATGTCGGAGACGCTCGGCTTGTAATTCATCCCGAGCGTGATTTCGCCATAGGTGAGGTTGCCTGGGGTGCAGTAGGCGAGGTTCGGCGCGAGGCCGCGCTGCGCATCGGCGTAATCGAGATTGCCGGTGCCGGAGCAGACGAAGGCGCCCTTCTGGTCGGCAAAGACTTCGCCGCGCAGCGCGAAGCCCACCGTGTCGTTGTACTGGTAGGTCACGTACTGCGCCACGCCGCCGCCGGTGGCCGAGAAGAAATCGTCGTGGATGATGTTGATCTCGTTGACGAGGTTGATGGCGTCGCTCCACTTGTAGGTCGAGACGACGTTGAAGTACTCGCGCATCCTGGTGTTGGCGCCGGTGAGGATGCAGCCGCCAGCACCGCAGGCGGGCGTCGGGGCGAATGCTCCGCCAGCCGCTTGGTCGGTGATCGGGTTGGTGAACTCGAAGAAGCGCGGCGTCTCGGGCCCAACGTGTGCTAATGCAAGCACCGAGAGGTTGCCATCGAGGATGTTGTTGAGGCCGACGCCGGCGAGGAACTTCGGGAAGAAATTGTTGGCCATTCCCTTGGCGCCGATGGTGTCGTCGTTGCCGGTGTCGAGGCCGAGCCAGGCGTCGATCGTGTCGTTGACGTGCGTCGTCGTGAGGATGCCGGTGTGCTTGTAGGGCAGTCCGAACTGGAAGATGTAGCTGTGCGAGAAGAAGGTGTTGCCGGTGGCGTCGATCACCTCGGCGCCGAGCGGGGTCGGATATTGACCGAACTTGATGTCGGTGCCGCCGCCGATCGTCGGCGCGTGCGCCTGCACGTCGAGCTCGACGATGTCGAACTGGTAGGGGCCGCTGATCGAGCGGTCGAACTCGTTCATGAAGTGCGTCACCCGCGCGTCGGTTCCGTACATGCCGGTGAACTTGGCGCCCCATTGCCAATCGGCATTCTTCGGATCGAGGTCCTTTTCGACGTTCACCATGAGCTGGTTCATGCGGAACGTATCGGACCGGTCCATGAACGCCTGGCCGAAATTGGTGTTGTTGGTTGGATCGTCGGCATTGACGTTGGCGCCGAGCTCGACATGGCCGGTCATGGAGAAGCCGTAGGGCAGGTTGATCGCGGTTGACGGCGCGGCGGCCGGTGCGGCCGGGGCCGCCTGGTCGGTCGGAGCCGGGGCGGGGGCTTGCGCCGATGCGCCGGGCGCGGCCGCGAGGCTTCCCAGGGCGCACAGGGCGGCAAAGCTAACGAACGATCTCGGATGCATGTTTATAGTCCCCTTCCAAGTTTTACCGGTCGGACAGTTTATCTCCCTGCCCATTACGTAGGCGGCGTGCACAGGAAATCGACAAAGACCCCCTGCCTAACGTGCCGCCTGCGCGACTTCTTGGTCTTATCTGCAATTCGCTTGCCAGATTGCCGCTTCACCGCAGCCGCAACGATTGCCGCGACCCGCCCGGTGGGGCAAGATAAATCGGAACAGATCGGCAATTAGTTTCAAGTGCGTTGCACGCCGGACACGGCCGCGCGATCCCCGGCACCGGCGAAAGCATGGAGAGGCCGTTGAAAAAGTGGCTGATCGGTATTGGCGCGGTGATCGTTCTCGTGGTCGCCGCCCTCCTCATCGCTCCCTTCCTGATCCCGACCGACACCTACAAGGTGCGGCTCGTGGCGCTGGTCAAGGAGGACACCGGGCGCGACCTGACCATCGCCGGCCCGGTCAAGCTCTCGTTCCTGCCGTCGGTCGCGATCGAGGCGAGCGACGTGGCGCTCGCCAACGCGCCGGGCGCGCACGATCCCGACATGGTGCGGCTCAAGAAGCTCGAGATCGAGCTCAAGGTGCTGCCGCTGCTCCATGGCGCGGTCGAGCTCGGCCGCTTCGTGCTGACCGAGCCGCAAATCTCGCTCGAGGTCGACAAGGGCGGCAAGCCCAACTGGGTGTTCACGCCGCCGGCGCCAGCGAAGCCGCCTGGCAACGCGCCGGCGCCCCCCGCGCCGCCCTCGGCGGGCGGCGCGCCGCCGCTGACGCAGCTCGGCCTCAGCGATGTGCGCATCGAGGACGGCAAGGTCTCCTACCGCGACGACCGCACCGGCAAGGACGAGGAGATCAGCGCCATCGACATGAAGCTGTCGCTGCCGAGCCTCGACAGCCCGCTCGCGGCCGAAGGCTCGGCCCAATACAACGGCGAGAAGCTGACGCTCTCGCTCGGCGTGGACAAGCCGCGCGCGCTCATCGCCGGAGCGGAGAGCGGCTTTGGTATCAAGCTCGCGGGTGCGCCGCTGACGGTCGGGTTCGCGGGCGCCATGACCGGGCTGCCGCCGCAGAAATTAGGCGGCACGATCGACCTGATGGTGCCGTCGGTGCGCGGCCTCGCCAAGTGGGCGGGCTCGCCGCTGCCGCCGGGACCGGGGCTCGAGAAATTTGCGGTCAAGGGCCGCATCGACGCGGGCGGCACCAAATACGCCTTCAGCGATGCCGACATCGCCATCGACGCGATCACCGCCAAGGGCGCGCTTGAGGTCGATCTTGGCGGCGCGCGGCCCACGCTCAAAGGCTCGCTTGCGGTCGACAAGCTCGATGTAAATCCTTATCTGCCGCCGCCTGCGCCAGCCTCCTCGGCGCCGGCCGCTGCCGCTCCGGGCGGGCAGGGCGCGCCCGCTTCATCCGCGAACGCAGGGTGGAGCGACGCGCCGCTCGACCTTTCCGGCCTCTCTCTCGCCGACGGCGATTTCGACTTGAAGGCGGGGTCGATCCTGTATCGCAAGATCGTGGTGGGCCCGAGCGCGCTCGGGCTCCATCTGAAGGGCGGCAAGCTCGAGGCCGACCTGTCGCAGCTATCGCTCTATGACGGGCAGGGCCAGGGCAAGGTGAATGTCGACGGCGCGGCGCCGACGCCCGCCATCGCCATGAATTTCTCGCTCGCCGGCGTCAAGGTCGAGCCGCTGCTGCAGGCGGCCGCCGGCACCGACCGCATGACCGGAACCGCGAAGCTCAATTTCGACGTCGCCGGCAGCGGCAAGAGCCAGCGCGCGCTGATCTCGGCCTTGAACGGCAAGGGTGCGTTCGATCTCGCCAACGGGCAGATCAAAGGCGTTAACCTGGTCGCGCTGGCGACGAACGCGGCGAAGTCGCTGACCGGCGGCACGGGCGGCGACAACGCCACCGATTTCGGCTCGCTCACCGGCACCTTCACCATCACCAACGGCATCCTCAAGAACAGCGATCTGCAATTGAAGTCGGGCGTCGTGCCGATGACCGGCGCGGGCACGGTCGATCTGCCGAACCGGCACGTCGATTACCGCATCGTGCCGAGCCTCGTCGGCATGCTCAGCGTGCCGATCATCGTGAGCGGACCGTGGGACGATCTGAGCTATCGGCCGGATCTCGCCGGCGCGCTCCAGGGCACAGCTAAGGGGCTCCTGAAGGCGCCGGGCGCGATCCTCAACCAGGTGCCCGGCGTCAACCAGCTTCCTGGCATCAACCAGCTGCCCGGCGGCGGCGGCCAATCGGGCAGCAGCGGCAGCGGCAGCAATCCGCTCAACCAGCTCAAGGGGCTGTTCGGCAAATGAGCCGTCCGGGCAGGCCGCTCCTGCGCATGGGATTGGCCGACCTCGTCGCCGAACTGCACATCGACCGCAAGGCCGACCGCGACGCCGAGCGCAGCTTTCGCGGCGCGCACTACCAACGCCACAACGCACGCCGGCTCGAGCACCTGGCTTCGCTGCGGCTCGATCTGCAGGGCCGGCGCGTCCTCGAGGTCGGCGCCGGCATCGGCGATCACACGACCTTCTTTCTCGACCATGACTGCACCGTCGTCGCGACCGAGCCGCGGCCGGAGAACTGCCGCATCTTCGCCGCGAACCTCGATTCCTGTCGCCGGATCGGCTACGCCAAGGCCGCGAACTGCACGCTGCTGACGCTGGGGGTCGAGGACATTTCCCATCGCCTCGCCGAGCGCTTCGATGTCGTCTATTGCTATGGCCTGCTCTACCACGTGAGCGATCCCGCCGCGGTGCTCGCCGTGCTGGCCGAGCGCTGCGCCGACCTCTTCCTGCTCGAGACCTGCGTCTCGTTCGGCACCGACGAGGCGGTCAATTCGGTCGCCGAGGATCCCGGCGCGCCGTCGCAATCGACTTCGGGCCGCGGCTGCCGCCCGACGCGGCCGTGGCTCATGAAGGCGCTGCGGCGGCACTACGCGCATGTCTATGTGCCGCTGACGCAGCCCGCGCACGAGGAATTCCCGTGCGACTGGACGCTGCCCGAGCTTGCCGGCCGCTTCACGCGCGCCGTGTTCATCGGCTCGCGCCGGCCGCTCGCCAATCCGCTGCTGCTCGATTACCTGCCCGACCGTCAGGAGCGCGCCTAGACGTTGCTCCGCCGGACGATGTAGGCGACCTTGCCGAGGCGGCTTTGCCGGATCGCCTCGCGCGCCTTGCGCTTGGCGAGAAACGCGTGCACCGCCTTGGTGCACCCTTCCCAGGCATAGTAGTCGTCGATCAGGATGAGCCCGCCGGGCATGACCCGGTCCCAGAACGTGTCGAGACATTGCATCGTCAACTCATACCAGTCGCCGTCGAGCCGCAGCACCGCGACCGAACCCGTCTCGACGCGCGGCAATGTGTCCGCGAACAGCCCCTTGTGGACATGGAGACGTTCGCGCGGCACATGCGCCTGCGCGATCACCGCCAAAAATTCGTCGAGCGACGCCGTGTTGTTGTCGAACCACAGCGCGTCGCTGCGCGTCCGTTGCGCACGTTGCGCAAATTCGCCGTCCTCTGCCGTCGCGGGCGGCAATCCGGCGAAGCTGTCGAAGAAGTGATAGTCGCGCGCGGGGCCGCCGATCGTCGCGAGGCCGGCGGCCATGCCGCCGCGCCAGGTGCCGCATTCGACGACGGCGCCGTCTTTCATCGCCCCTTGCGCGAGGCACCGGCCGGCGAGGTCGAGGTTGCCGAGATATGCCGCGCGCGGCACCATCGTGAACCGGCGAAAGCGGCGCCACACCGCGTAATGGCGCGCCATGCGAACGGCGCGGCCGAGTCCGCCCGGCATCAAAGCCCCGCCGCCGCGCGATACCAGTCGAGAATCTCTTCGCCGGTCCAGAACGCGACGCCCTGGTGGCTCTTCGCATAGTCGAGGAACCGCTCGAGATAGCCGATGCGGTGCGGCACGCCGGTTATGTAGGGGTGGATCGCGATCGACAGGATCTTGGCGCGGCGCGCGCCCTCTTGGTAAAGCCGGTCGAACTGATCCGTCGCGCGCTTCAACAGGATGTCGCCGTGATGGTGCTGCACCATCGCCAGCGGAATGTCGTTGAGCTCGACCGTATAGGGCAGCGTGACGAGCGGCCCGTGCGCGGTGCGGATGACCGTCGGCTCGTCGTCATAGACCCAGTCGCCGACATACTGGACGCCGGCTTCGGCCAAAAGATCGGGCGTCTCGTAGGTCTCGGTGAGGCCGGGGCCGAGCCAGCCTTTCGGCCGCGCGCCGGCAAAAGCCTCGAGCCGGTCGAGCGCATCCCGGATCATCGCGCGCTGGTCCGCGACCGCGTGGATCGGCATCTGCACGAGAGCATGACCCATGAATTCCCAGCGCCGCTGGCGCGCGGCTTCGGCGACGCGCGGATAGCGCTCGCACACGGCGGCATTGATCGACAAGGTGGCGCGCGCGCCCACTCGGTCGAACGCGTCGAAGAAGCGCCACACGCCGACCCGCATGCCGTATTCGTGCCAGCTCCAGTTGCACAGATCGGGCGCCACCGCGACGCCCGTGGGCGCCGGCAAGACCTGGCGCGCCATCGGCCGCTCGATCTCCCACACTTCGAGATTGACGATCGGCCAAATGACAAGCCGCACCCCCGCCGGCAAGGCCAGGGCCGGGCGATCGACGATGGCCGAGAAATCCGCGCGCTCGTTCGGCTTCATGGCGTTTCCTTCGCTGCATCAGCTCCCTCCCCCCTTGAGGCTGGGCGAATCGCGAAAATTTTGTGAGGCCATGACGGGGCACTTGTCCTAGAGCCGCATGGATGAAGGGCTAGTCGCATGTCGCATCCCTAAAATCCCGTCTATTTCGTGCCCATACAATCCGCCCCAATTCGACGTTCGCAAAGGGGGAATGCAATCGACCGCAACCGCCGAAAACTGGACACGCCCTCAGGCCACGGCATAGCATCCTGGCATCGGCTAATCAGGAGTGCAAGCTATGGGCGCGTTCAGGATTCCAAACGACAATCGACCGACCGGCGGCGCGTACGTCATGCCAAGTGAGAAGACGGCGCCGCCGAAAGCGATCATCCTTCAAGAACTGGCGAAGCCGCCGGCCGGGACAATCTCAAGCGCGGAGTGCGCCCGCCGGCTCGGCATGGCGGACTCCACATTGCGCACGATGCGGGCGAGGAATCGCGGCGAGGATCGTGGGCCGGCATGCAGCGTCTTAAATCAAATGACGGTCTACTACTGGCCCCAGGACGTGCAAGCCTATGCCGACGCAAAGCTCGCCCTGGCAAAACAACGCGCGGCACTGGCGCGAGAGACTCCCGAGGAAGAGTCGGCCCGCCTGAAACGGGAAGCGGACGCGCTCCGGTAAAGGTCCCGCTGAATGTCAAAATCAACTCACGATCCGCCGGACCCGCGATTCATGCGGGCACGTCCGCCAGCACCGCCGCGCGATCCTGATATTCAGCGAGTCCGCGTACTGGCGGAAAGAAAACGGATGAAGGCCAATCGCGACTTGAACTCGACGGACAAGCTGATTGGCGTCGAGATTTTCGATGCGCTGAAATCGCCCAAGAGTCTGGAACGCGGTTTTATCGCCATCGCGGAGCCGACGCTGGCACAGCGTTGCGGCGTCAGCTTGTCGTCAGTAGAGCGCGCCGTCCGCAATCAGGTTGCCGCCGGGCATCTTATGAAGGTGCGAGGCTACGGCGCCGGTAACGCGAACTGCTACAGCTTACCACGTCGTCGTCGCACAGCACCGGAGCGCGTCACAGACGAAGGGGAGGCAACCGTGAAGATCACGCCGCAGGAACGTCGCCCCATATCCACGGTCGCGCCGCCGGGTCCGGCCCCGTCACCAGCACCAGCACCTAGACCGGAGCCGGTGCTATCACCCGCAGAGATTGAAGCGCGGCGTCAAGCAACCGAGGAGGCGAAAGAGCGGACCAATCTGTGCGCCTTTCTCGGGAAGGTTGCCGGGCACGCCCCGGCGCTTGCCGCAAGCTCCGACAAGATCGGCCGCATGACCTTGCCTCAGGTCCGGGCGCTCGCGCGGACCATCGCTGACTTGGCGCGTAGCGGCGCACCCCTGACGCCCGAGGCGATCCGGGATTGCATGGAATGCGCAGCCCTGATCTAGGACCGTCGCGGCAAATCCTGGACCTATAGCCCGGAGTCCGGGCCGTGTCAGAAAACAGCCCCGCGAAGCAAATCACTTCGCGGCTAAAAATCCGAACAATCCATTGATTCTAAAAGATATTATTGGCTTATACCGTCACTGTCGCGAAGTGCCGCGAAGTCGCTAAGTCGCTGTATTGGAGTCGGTAAGTCATTATTCCATGAGGATAATTTGGCAAAAGCACGTCACAATGCCGTCAACTACGCCGTGGTATAAGCCCTAGCGGGCGCTTACGCGCTTCGCGGCTCGCTCCCTGGCGGTCGCGCCCGCTACTCGCTTCGCAGATTTATCATGTCGAATAGGAAATCAGGTCTAGGACGAGCCGGATCATGGGGAATGTATTGGCGCAAAGGGGTGACTACCCGGCGGGAGCGGTAGACCTGGAAACCCGGCGATCACCAGCCTAGCGCCAAGAGGCAGGGGAGCTTTGCCGCCGTGGTCCTAAATCGACTTGAGAGGGTGGTGGACGCGATCCGCACGCTCCGCACGCGCATGTCGAATCCGGCGGCCAGTGCGCCATTCCACCAGCCGGCGCCGCGTGAGGCGATCCATAAACTTTTCGACGATTGCTCGTCGATCTTCACGGCTCGCGAACCATGCAGAGCCGCACAGAGACGCAAACGAAAACAGCCGAGCGTTGGCCCGGCCGTTGCGAAGGTCGCCTTGTGTGCTGGCGCTATGCGGCGCTGCGCTCAATCCGCTCCACCACGCGAGCAACACTCGACGGATGCCACGATCCGCCGCGAGGAGTTCCTGACACCGCGAGCATTGAGCGCAGTCGCCAGCGCTTGCAATGTCTCGCATCCGGCTTTGCGGCATGATGCGATGATCGCCGCCAGCGACGTTGCCCGCGCGTCGGCAAGCTCGCTGCATCGCTCGGCACCTTGGCGCGAGGCTTCCGCTTGATCGTCGCGATTTGGATTTGCGAAGCCGAGCTTGACGCCGCGCGCCTTGAGACTGGCGAGCGCTCGCCGTGTCCGTTCCCCGATCATGGTCCGCTCTTTCTCTCCTAGTGCGGCGTATAGATGCAAAACAAACGGGTCTACATCGAGTCCAAGATCGGCGCAGTAGAACGGGACCCGCTTCGCCATCAGCCCCGAAATGAAATGCACGTCACGGCTCAAGCGATCTAATTTTGCAACGAAGATCGGGCAGCGCAGCCGCTTCGCATGCGCCAGCGCCTTCGCCAGCATAGGACGGTCGCTATCCGCGCCGGATTGCACGTCGCTGTAGGTCGCGACCATGGCAAAATCATTCCCCGACGCGAAGGCGGCGAGCGCGGCAGCTTGCGCGTCCAATCCCAAGCCGCTCTTACCTTGCTCTTTCGTGCTGACTCGCGTGTAGAAGATCGCCGGCTTGCTCATTTTCCCAATCCCGAATGAACGTTGCGCTTTGATAAAGCCAATAGCGCACGCTCGGGGGAATGCTTGCAAGTGCAATCAACGTAAAGATTCGATTATCGTCGAGCATTTAGATCAAATGCGATGCAGTCTTCATCGTTCATTCACCGTGATCTCGCGCATTCGTCTCGATCACCGCGTGCTTTCGATCTGCTCTTATCTCAAAGGCCCCATAAACCAAGTCACGCGACACCCCGGCCGCCGGACACGCTGTAGCCGAAGGGCTGCAATTTCGATGCTCAAAAATGTTGGTTGTTATTTCCGCCCCCGTCCTAACCCATTGATTGGACTCGCTAATCTTGACTTCTGGTTTGGTTAAGAGCAGAATGTTCCCATGAAAAACTTGGCAAGCATAGTGGCCCCAGTCGCCCCGCGATGCCCGACAGGGCCGCGCCGCGTCGCTTTCATTGAGGCGCTGCGCAAGCTCGGCAATATCAGGGCAGCCGCGCGTCTCGTCGCCGGTCCCGATGCTATCCCGGAGCGCGACGGCGGCGATCCTTGCTCTGCATGGCACAATCTGCGCCAGCGCGACGCGACCTTTGCATTGGAAATCGACGCCGCGCTTGCCGACTTCCGCGCTTCGGTGCATGAGCGCGTCCGCGCCGTCGCATTTGGAGAGCTTGAGGGCGAGCCGATTTTCTATGAGGGCCGCCAAGTCGGGACGAAGCCGCCGCGTGTCGAAGGGCAAGTCCTGTTACGGCTTGCCGAGAAACATGATCGGACTTGGGTCCAGCACAAAGCGCTTGAAGTCTCCGTCTCGCATGATGGCAATGATGAAGGCTACCTCGCCGTCAGAATCAACGAGCTTCAATTACTCGATGCTCAGGACAAAGCCGCTTTGGCGCGAATCTGCCGAAGTCTCCGCGCGATCCGTGCCGGCTCCACAATCGAGCATGATGCTGCGCCGGCAATAATCGAAGTGACGCCGGAAGACGAAGCGTTGTCCGAAGACGATGCTCGCATGCTCGCGGAGATTTGTGCATGACAACCGAAACACGGGAGACGCTCCCCAACGGCATGGTCGTTACCGATATCGAGACGGACGATCCTGACTATCTTTTGAAGGAATTTCTTGCCGGCTGCAAGCGAATCAACCGCACCGGCTTGAAGCTCGCCACACTCTACGGCGTCACCGTGAAGAAGTCCGACGATGACGCACGATGATGATGATGCACCGGCAAAAGGCGATACGTCATATGGCGCGTCCGCCGAAGTGACGCCCGATGACGTTCTGAGCGCGCTCGGTGCTTCCGGTGATGATCGTCCTTCGCCTTCATTGGGCTTGGAGTGGATTTACAGCGTCGCGCTTTGCGGGCCGCCGCCGTGGCTTGTCGGCTGGGCATGGGGTGGGACACTGACAAAGCCCTTGGCACCGGCAATGTTCGCCCGCGAGATGGCGCGGTATCGTCGCCAGAAATGGCTTTCGCCGAGCCGTCGCACTCATAGCGCGGCCGAATATGCTGCATCGTGCGAAGCGTTTGAAGCGGAAGCCGGTGCTCCGCTTTTGGCGATCCAAGCCGATGCTCAAGCACGATGGTATGCCGCGCATCCCGAAGACCTGCCGGCACCTAAGCCGGAGCCTTACATAGATCGCTCCGCGAATTTCAGATTCACCGTGCGCGTTGTCGGGCATGAGCCATCGCCGGATCGCGGTATCGTGCTGGCGAAGACGCCCGAGAATGTCGGCAAGCATCCGCCCGGTGCTCGCTTCGTCCGGTGCTAAGCCATGAGCGGGAGCAATGTCGAAGCGTTAGATCGCGCGGCGGATGCGTTCCTTGAAGGCGAGCAAGTACCGGACGATGAAGCGCCGCCGGACTCCGAAGCGGCAAGGGCGCGGCAAGTTTGGGCCGCCGTGATTTAACAGGCGATCCTCGATGCCAGGGGAGTCGGTGCATGGGACATGGGCAAACAGGATGAACAAGCCGCAAGGCGATTTTTACTGAGCGATTTGGACCCGTGGCGCCGTGATCGTGAAACCGTCGCGGACTTGGCCGGAGTCGATCCTGATGCTTTGCGCCAGCATGCCGAGCGGCTGCTACGCCCGATGATCGAAGCCGAACTTGCGAAACCTCAAGCACCGCTCCCGGTGCGGAAGCGGCGGATGCTTGCACCGGCCGATCACAAATCACAACGGACCTATGCCGGGCGGCCATTGTTGACGCCGGAGCAGAAACGGGAGCACCGCATCGCCGCAAAACGTGCCTGCCGGATGCGACGCTCCCAACGCTTGCGGCAGGCCACGGCGCTGGCGGCAGGGCGTGGCGGCGACGTTGGGCGTGGCAACGCGCCGGACAAAGCGGATGCTTCCCTACGGGCTTCCCCGGCGCTCTACAGGGCCGCTTGATCGGGCAGATTTCGGTCATGGCCGTAATCTGGTCTAGGCCAAGAAAAGCCCGATTTTGCTGGGTTTGACATGGCCGCCGGTTTTTGAGATAATTTCAGAAGTCGAACCTCGACTCCTCCGCCATGCAGAACTGGGAGAGCCTCCTGCATCGTGATCGCAAGATCAGGATGCGCCGTTGCTCCGACTTCGTTTTGCAATCGTCGGCATGTCTGCGCCGGCACGATGGAGGATTGATCCATGGACGCTCGCCCGAACTACGAAGCTCGCGGCCTTGCGAATATCTCGGCCGGCCTTGCCCGCCGTGCCCGCCTTTCGACGCTTCCTATCATCTTGCCCGGCTCGCCGCGTGACTTGCCCGGCTTGCTGAAACTCGGGCACGGAATTGAAATGAAGGCGACGCGATACAAAGAATGGGCCGGAAGCATCGCCATCCGCCTCAAGGAATTTCGCGAGCGCGAAGTCGCAAGGCTCCACAAAATCGACGTGCTGACGCCGGAGCAACGTCACGTCATGTTGAACGATTCGATGCGAGCAAAGCATGCCGAGCTTCTAGCATCGGACTCGATGAAGCCCGGCGGCGTGGACGATCACGACAAGCGGATTCGCGGCGAGATTCGCGACGCCGCCCGCAAGGCGGAAAGCGTTGCGCATCTTTTCGCCGATCCCGTCGCCGTTTTGGTTCGCGAGACTCTAAGCGATCCGAAGGCTTCCACCTATCACGATGCTTTGCGTCATGCCGGCCCTGCCGAGATTGCCGTTGCGCTTGAGGAATCCGCCGCGACTTCCGATCCGGCATTGTGGGCCGCATGTCACCGTCGCCTTTCCGCGATGCCCGCCGATGATCGGCGACAGGTCCGAGTGGACGAGCGCGAGGTTGCTTCACGTCTCGCCGGCCCCCGTTGCGCCGCCGCGCTTGCGGTATGTGAGAAGCTGTCGATTCTGAGCGCACAAACGGAACTGGAAGCTGCGCGAGTCCGTGGCGCCGAAGTTCCTAGCGACGTGAAAATTCAAATCGGTCTTCGTGTCGAAGTGCTCGCCGCCGAAATCGAGCGGCTTGGTGATAGCACTCCCGAAATCTTGAAGCCGGCCGAACCGGCGAAGACAACGTGAGGCGATGGAATCCCACTAACCCCTAGCGCCTGGAGTGCGCCATCATGACTCGCATCAATCCCCCTCGCACCGTCGCCAGTCGCGGCGTCGGCACCACGTCCGCCGCATCATCGGGCGATCCAATGACGGCCGCTCCGCGTCCGGCACGTCCGGCCCCGAGCAATCGCGGAGCCGCGCCGACTCATTTCGGCTTCGGCTTGAATCGCAGCATGGTCAGCGACGTGACGCAGGCCGATCAATTCCCGAGCAAGACTGACGAAACGCGGAAGGTCCGCGGCGGCCTGAACGGAACGGAAGATTTGACCGTCTCCGGCATGACGCGGCCCTTGCATCCCGAGGGCGAATTGGTCCGCGTCGCCGCTTCATTGCGCCGGCCGCCGGACGATAATTCCGGGTACTTCGAGTCGCATGCGGCGAGCGTCGAGACGCAAGCCGGCATGGATACCGCGCGGGAGCAAGGTGGTAGCGGGACCGCTCGCGCCGGTTCCGGCTCCGCTCGCCCGCCGGCTCGGGTGAAATGATCGTGGCACGCTGTAGGACGCGGAAGGCGAAGCCATGCCACACTACAACGAAACGGTCGCGGCGCTGCCCGATGACTTGCGGAGCTTCGTCGTGCGGATCGCCGAAGAGAAGCACGTAAGCTACGATTCGGTGATCGGCGCCGTATTCGACGGCTGTACCCGTCACCAGATCGAAGCGCTCTCACCGGAGCGCTTTGTCTACTTCGTCCGGGGAGTCCGGCGATGAGCGAGACGCGGAATTGGTGCGGGACAGTGCCCGACCGCATGCGGCGCGAAGCGGCGAGGCTAGATGTTTGCCTTGAGGCTGTAGAGCGAGCGCTACGTTGTGGCGTCTCGCTCGACAATCTCGCGCGGATGGATCGTGCAACATTGCAAGCCGTTCTCGCCGGGCAACGCGGCGCGATCTCACTTGATGACAGGCACGAGATTCGCAATCGCGATCACAGTCGCGAGCATTGGCATATCCCGAGGAAATAAGAAGCGGAGTGCGCAGCGATGAAAACGATTCCGACGAAGCCGCTACCGCAAGTCGTTTTGAAGCGCGGCCCGCTCAAGGGCGCCAAGCTGTATCAGCTTCGCGACCGTCTCAAGCATCCGCCGATGAAGGGACCGAAATGATTCAGCTTCGCCTTGCCGTCGCCATCACCGGCAGGGCTTGAAGCGCGGCGATGCCAGTGTGCGGTTGAAACCGTGCTCAAGGCGCTGGCGTCGCCGCCGATCTTCGCCGCGATGATAGAGTCGGCTCCTATCATCGAAGCGCATGGCGCGTCGCCGTTGTCAGTTAGGGAAAGCTCACCCTCTCTAGCTGGCAACGGCAGACGCTGCATCTAAAATCGGCAATCGTAACGATTTGGGATTGCATTCGTTACGAAACGATGCGCAGAATCGGGCATGGCCCGGCCCCGAAAACATGCCAGCAACGCCGCTCGACAACGCGACTACCGCGACCGTCAGAGGTTGCGCAGAATCGCGGCGATCAAGCGCGAGGTTCATACCCGCGAAGTCCGCCATGACGGCGCTAGGCGCCGTGCTCTAGTCGCGGAGCTTGATCGTCTCAATGCGGAGGATCGGCGCCGGCTCACCACGGAGGACCGCCGGCTTAGGGAGGCCCGCCGGCTGACGTTTCACCAGGGGCAGGCCATGGCGGACGGCCGCGATCCGCTATCACCGGATGCGCAACGGGATGCTTTGCGCGGAATCAGAACCACGGCCGCCCGGCACGGGCTAGACGAGATTGAGGCGCTGGCGTGGAAGCTGCTAGCGCCGCTTTGGGGCAAGCGATTCGGCACAAAGAAACGGCCCTAGCGCGATCCGGGCGCCGTCAAGCGCGCATCCTTCGTGATGGCACGCGTCGCCGCCATTTCGGAATGACAGTAACGGAAAAACGAATGTAACCATGGTTACATTCGTTTTTCAGCAAAGGAGTCCGGCACCATGCGGAGCACGATGCTAGGTTCTTTCGCCAGTTATGAAGCCAAGCGCGATGACGGCGCGGCGACTTATTTGCGGATGCTTCCAAAAAGGTCGCGCGCGGCTTTAAGATACGCTGCAACGCGCTTGCCTTGCGTTTTGAACGGCGTGCTACAGCGCCGGCAAGCCGGACGCTCCCCGTCGTCTCGCGTGAAATCACGGAGTGGGTGGAGAACGTTCTTCTTGCACGTCCCGCACCACATGGGGACGCTCACGAAATCGAGCGCCATTCCACTATGAAGGGACGGGATTGTTCTACGGCGCTTGCGCACCAATCTAGGCTCGTCTGCCATGTCTATCTCCCCAATGTGCCGCCGTGATCGTATTGCGCTGGCGCTCGAAACGAAAGCGGCTCGGGTCTCACTTTGAGTATACGCGAGCCTCAAGCTCGGCGATGCGGTAGGAGTTCGAGCGCTGTCGTCTCCGCAAGCTCTTTCACGCTCTTTTGTAGAGCTTCGATTTCGCCATTGGCCTCGTCTAGGTGCAGTTGTACCTTGTGCGCCTCGCCATAGGCGCCGCTGATTTTCTGCCCATACCAGCCGAACGCCAGCGTTAGGACGATCACTGCCACGGTGATCCAAGCACAGGTTTTATTCATTGATTCGCTTCCTTAGCTGCCGAGCGGTGTTGCTGCATTCGCGGCCGGAGGGTAAGAATCCGTCGGTGCCAAATGGCCCCGATGCAAGAAGGAATCGAGCATGTCGCAGGAAGCGCAAGTCGGCGCGACTATCAGCCGCGCAGTTGACGGTTTCACGGTTACGGTAGTGCGCCAAGAAGCGAATGGAACTGTCACGGTGCTGACGGACGTTCCCGCCGATACCGAAGCGGCGGCGGAGACGATCATTCAACGCACTGCCCTGCATCACGGAATAGCGCTTGAGAAAATCAAGACGAAGCGCGTTGGCTTTGGCAAAGTGTAGCCGCAGCGGGCTTCCGCGTCGTACGCTCGTTGGGCGGCTGAGGGAGAATGAGAATGAACGCAAAAGCGAATGCGGCCCATTATGCGGCTCTTCTTTACGCTCACAGTTTGGTAACAGCAGATTGGCGAGAGGCGACTGCTAGGTCGATAGATACCAACTTGACTGCCGACGCGCGAAAATTTTACAAGGGCAAGGCGGCCGAATTTCGTGCTGAGATGCGAGATATCTCCAAAAAACTCAAGGTGTTCCAGCTAGGTTAGGCCCATGATTGGACGCTAGGGTTTGAAGATGAAGCGGCAGGCCGTATGAACTGGCGGAAGATGGCGGCTTTAGCGCTGTTTTGGCTCCCTTGCATCGCATGCCTTCCAGCGAGAGCCGACGTAGGCGTTACGCGTGTCAACGGTGACGGTAAGTTTGTCCAAATTACAATTAGCGGAACCATCTCAAAAGATGACGTGTCCCGCTTCGCTGAGCTAGCCGAACGGATTGTTGCTAGTGGCCGGACGGACGTAGTGACAGAATTAGGTCTGAATTCCCCGGGCGGCGATGTTATGGCCGCGTTGGCAATCGGAGAAATCGTCCGCAAGGACTGGATATTCACCCAGGTCTATGACGATGCCGAGTGCGCCAGTGCATGCGTTTTGATACTGGCGGCTGGCGCGCATCGAATGGTAGGGGAGCGCTCAACCGTCGCCATCCACCGACCATACTTTGAACCGAAGTTTTTTGCAGGACTGGACCAAGCGCACGCAAAGGCGAAATACGATGAACTCGCAGCATCAGTACGCGCCTATCTCTCAAACATGGGAATGTCGGATCAGCTCTTTCTGGAAATGATGAAGGTATCGTCTCGTGATGTCCGAACCCTCTCCGATACCGAAATGGAAACCCTGAATTTGCTTGGCTCCGATCCCGGCTATGACGAATGGCTGCGCGCCAGAAACGTAGCGAAGTACGGCGAAGCGCTGTGGCGGCAGTATGAGGATTGGGTGCAACGTGAGACCGCGTATGGGCAGGCGTGTGTAGCCACACGCCCGCAATCCGAGGATGAATTACAATCGTGGTCATATTGCTTGAAGCAGTTTGGGCGAACCGACCCGAGCCCACTCACGGGAAAATAGGAGCGGCGCATTTCAGCCCTGCTTCTTCGGCCTAGATCATTTCGCACGATAACGCGTCCCGAGATACGCGCGGGGTGATCCCTGTCTAATCGGTTAAGGCCCTTAGTGCCGGATTTTTTCGATTGCTTCCCGCTTCATCGCGAGAGTCGGTGGGTGATCCTTCGCGTAGCGTGCCAGCATCCCGGCATTGGCCCAGCCGAAAATTGAGTTTATGACGTACTCGGCAACGGCCGGGCGAGCGGCACGCATGCGACCTGCCGCACCGTGGCGCAGACAGTGGAAGACGTGCCGCGAGCCGAAACCCATTTCGGTTTTCATCGCGGTAAAAGTATCGCCGAGCTTGTCGCCACTCGGGAACAAGGCGCCGCCCTTCGCGGCCTTCACAAGCCGCGCCATCGTCGGCATGAGTGTGGAGTGAATTGGAATCTGGCGGAAGCCGGCAGTCGTTTTCGAGCCGACATGGAATGCTTGAGCCTTGAGGTTCACAGAGGCGGCACGAAGCGAAGTAAGTTCCCCGAGACGGGCACCGCTCCACATTGCGACCGTGATTAGGTCCGCTAGTTCCGCGTCACCATCCTTGCGGGCTTGTGCTTGGAGCTTCCGAAATCTCGGCAGGGGTAAAGCTTTTCCGCTCCCGCTGTAGCTTCGCTTCGTCGCTTTCGGCGGCGATGCTGAGCTTGCTGGCATCAAACGGATCGTTGTTTTCGGAGTCCAGCCCGGCGAGCTTGCCGTGCGCCCGTAGCCATTTCCAGTAGCCCCGCATATCGTCGCGGCTGTGCTTCAAAGTCTCCGGTGCCTTGTCCTTGTTCGCTTCGTGCCAGCGTTGCACGGCAGGCCGCGTGACATCCGCCAGCATCGGCAGGCCGGCGAGGAATCGCTTGATGGTGCCGCGCCGCATCGCGATCACCTTGGGCTTGCGGACACCCTCAAGCGTCGCGAGATAGGACTCAAGGTGCGCCAGCAATTCAACAGCCTCGCCGGGCTTCACCGGAGCGCGCCACGGGCCGGCGATGGCAGGGGCCGGCGCGGCATGGGTGAAGCGATGGCGGGCGTTGTGGATCGCGTTAGCGACGGCTCCCTGAGCGTCCATGACCGTGCCGTCTATCGTTGGGGTGACTCCCCGTTTCAACAGTTCGGCGCCTAGGTCCATGACGGGGAGCGCGGCGCCATCGGCGAGCGCGTCATAAGCCTGCCGCTTCATCGTGGCGAAGATATGATCCAAGGCGGCGCCGGCATGGACGGCCCCGGCCAAGGCCGCCTTGAACTCCGCGCGTATCTCGTCTACTAAACCCGGCGCCCGCTCGCGAGCCTCGCGCGCCTCGCTGGTATTTAGGTATCGCTCAACGAGCGGACGCGGGAATAGCGGGCTATTCGCTAGAGCGAGGGGCCGGCGGATTTGGACGAAGTAGCGACCGCGCCGGCACCGGAGATAATCCGTCATGGGAGCACCCGTGTCTATCTCCCGGCATTATACGCCCCAACTCCTTGCCCATACATTAAAGAATCACCCCACGGGAAACCGCCGTTTTTTAGCCCTCGCTCCCCCCTTGAGGGGGAGGGCCGGGGTGGGGGGTCAAGCGCGCAGCGCTTCGCCGATCCTAACCAGCACGCCTTCGCTGTTCTGAAGAACATCATTGTTCCAGAAGCGCAGCACGCGATAGCCGCGCGCCTCGAGCCATTCGGTCCGCGCTTCGTCGGCGGCTTCGCGCATCGTGTGCTGTCCGCCGTCGAGTTCGAGAATGAGCTTCGCCTCGGGGCAGAAGAAATCGACGAAGTAAGGACCGATCGGCTGCTGGCGCCGAAAGCGGAAGCCGTCGATCTGCCTCTGCCGCAGGTGCCGCCACAAGCGACGCTCGGCGTCGGTCGCGTTCGTGCGCAGGGCGCGGGCGAGTTGGGACGGCACGCGAAGAGTCTATGCCGCGGCTTCCTGCCCGCCTACCCCCCACCCTATCCCTCCCCCTCAAGGGGGGAGGGAATCCAAAAAGAAACTCCCTCCCCCCTCGAGGGGGAGGACCGGGGTGGGGGGGGCCGCAGCGCGCCACGGCGTGCGTCACTCAGCACCTCAAATCGCGGTCGCGCATGCTATCGTGACGGCTTGCCGATGCCACCCCCCACCCTGACCCTCCCCCTCGAGGGGGAGGGAAAATCGAGGCAGCGAATTGGATTCCGATCTGCGCGAACTCTATGAGAAGGGCTTGGCGCAGCAGCGCGCGGGACAGGCGAAGGCGGCGCTCCAGATCTACAACGTCGTGCTGAAGCGCGGCGGCGGCGATGGCGCGCTCCTCATGCGCTGCGGCGAATGCTACGAGGCGCTCGGCGATTTCGCGCGTGCCGACGAGGCCTACGGTCATGCCATCGCGCGCGATCCCGACCTCGACGCGGCGCGCCGCCGCGCTGCCGCCTTGGCGCTCCGCGCGCGCGACCTGGCGCTCAAGGTCGGACAGGCCGCCGCGGCCGAGGAGCTGCGCCAGGGTGCCGCGCGCTATCTCGCGGGTCTCGGCGAGCGCCTGGTCGCGCGCGGCGCCTTCGCCGAGGCCGAGGCCGCGTTCCGCGAGGCCGCCAGGATCGCGCCCGAGGACGGCGGCGTGCGCGTCGATCTCGGCCGCTGCCTCTACGAGCAGGGGCGATTCGCGGCGGCGGAGGAGGCCATTCGCGAGGGGCTGCGCCTTGCCCCCGAAACGGCGCTCGGGCATTTCCACCTCGGCGTGCTGCTGGCCCGCCAGGACAGGCGCGCCGAGGCCGAATCGGCCTTGCGTCGCGCGCTCGAGCTCGACCCGAGCCTTATGCCGGCACAGGCCGAACTCGCCCGGCTCGGCTGACCCGCCTCAGAAGCCGCCGATATTGGGGCCGCTCCGCAGGTTGCGGTAGGGGTGGTCGTTGGCGCTCCCCGGCGGCAGCCGGCAGGCCGCAAGCGCCAGAAGGACGGCGAAAATCGAGGCGGCGACGGCGCGGCCCATGATCCTGGATAATAAAATTTCTTCAGGGGCTTGGAAGGATCGGCTGGGCCGGGACGATGTGTTGCAGGAAGGACACATCCATTTACCAATCGGCGCGCATTGCTCCCGAGAAACTTGCCTTAAACCGTCGGGCGGTTTGAATTAACCACGGCGGCGGGGGTCCCTTCGGCCGCCATCCGCGGATTGTCCATTTTGGGGGAACCCTAATGAAAAAGACTGGCAGCTACCTCTCGGCAACTGCGCTGGGAAGCATCTCCGCCGTCGCAGCGTTGCTGGTTGGGCTTTCGGGCGCCAACGCACAGGCGCCGGCGCCGGGCGCGCCACTGTCGGGCGCAGGCTCGTTTCCGGGTTCCTTCATCGTCCCGGGCACCAATACGTCGCTCCATGTCGGCGGCATCATCCAGATCGACACGACGTATGACTTCAACAATCCTGGCACATCGCCCGGCGCGCAGCAGAACGACGACGCCAACAACATCAACCTGACCGGTCCGACCGTCCAGGGCGTCGGCGGCACCCACAATATTCACGGCACCTTCCGCATCAACCCGAACGCGACTCATCCGTTCTTCGAGACGCGGACGCCCACGCCCTACGGCGAGTTGAAGACATTCTGGGAAATCGACTTCGCCGGCACCTACAGCTCGTCGGGCGCTACGATCACGACTGGACAGGTTACGTCGGGCACCAACTGCTGCAGCAACACGAGCACGCCGCGCTTGAAGCAGGCCTATGGCACGTTGGGTCCGTGGCTGATCGGCATGACCAATTCGAACTACGCCGATCTCGACTCCTTGGCCGATACGCTCGACGCCTTCGTCGAGGCGGGCGCGTTCATGGGCGCCGGCACGGCGAAAGAGCCGCAGATCCGCTACACCTACCTCCTGCCGGGCGGCCTGAGTGCATCTGCCTCGATCGAAGAAGCGCAAAGCTCGGGCCTCTTCTCGAGCAGCGCCACCGGCCAGGGCGCTGCCGCCATCGTCCAGTGGAACAACTACAATTCGCCCACCATGTCGCAACGCATCCCGGCCGTCACGGTGAAGGGGCGGATCGATCAGCCTTGGGGTCACGCGGCCCTGGCGGTGGCGGTGATGCAGGAGCGGTTGCAGAACGGCGCGAGTGCCGCCGGCCTCGGTGGCGTGCTCGCTGCTGGCAACCCGTTTGTCCCAGGTGCGGGTAACTACGTGGCTCCGGGCTCTCATTTTGCGCAATTTGGCTACCAGATCCTGCAATCCGGCCACTTCAACACGATCGGCAAGGACAAGGTGTCCTGGAACCTGGGCTACGGCCAAGGCGCAGCACAGTACAACTGGGCCCTCGATGGCGCCCTCGGCACGCAAGACGAAGAAGGTCTTGTGTGCTCGTCAACGAACCCTCCCATTCCGGGCCTCGGCGCTGCCTTCGCCGGTGGGCAGCCCTATCGCTGCTCGGAGCCGCGCGTCATGGGCGTCAATGTCGGCTACTCGCACTGGTGGACCGACGAGTGGCGTTCGGGCGTCTCCTATGGCTGGGATCACGTGACCAAGCCGGACGCGGCAGGCGCATGGACCCAGGTCGCCAACAACACCGCCGCCGCCGGCCTCAATGCGCTCATCTCGCAAAGCCAGTCGGCAGCCGTGAACATCCAGTGGACGCCGGTCCCGGCGGTGCAGTTCGGCCTCGAGGGCCGCTGGTACCGCGAGCTCGTGTGGTCGGGCGGCCACGGCACCCGCGAGCTGGTGGACTTCCAGACGCTGTTCAAGTTCTAAAGCCACGCATCGCAAGCATCTTGTTGAACCCGCCAGCCGCAAGGCTGGCGGGTTCTTCTTTGCCGCGTTGCCTTATCCCTGGATAAGCCTCAGCTCCCGCATCTCGCCGAGTGCCACGGCGGGATCCATGATCTGCACGACGAACGTGTCGTAGCAGCCCGAGCTGCCGCCGCCGCTGGCGCCGCCGCCGCTGTCGTTGCACCACGCCCGGAACAATTCGATCCGGACATAGGCGGTCTCTCCCGCGGCGAGCGTCACCGTCTTGAACTGGTTGGGATAGACCCCGCGGCTCTCGACCGAGACCGTGTACCGGCCGGGTGCGACGTCGCGGTAGAGGACGGCGCCGGTCTCGCTGACCCCGACCGGGCCGCCGTTGAGCATGACCGTGCTCGGCGCCACCGTCTCGTACGGCTCGAGCCAGCGGTAGAAATAAAGCCGCGCCTCCCCCTGCGGGACGGACGGCACGCTGGCCGCGACGCTGGCGAATTGCGGACCCGGCGGCGCGCAGCCGGCGAGCGCCCAAAACATCGTCGCGAGGGCGCAGGCTGCCGCCTTTCTCATAACGGTCTCCCAGCCGTCAGTCGCCGTGCTCGTCGCCCGGCACGATCCGGGGGTAGCCGGTCGGCGGACAGGTCCCGAGCGCGCCGCAGGTGTCGTTCTGCTGCGCGCCGTAGGAATACGGATAGCCGCCAGGGCTCGGGTAATAGGCCCCGCTCGTCGATTGCGCGGCGCATCCCGCGGCGGCGAAACCGAGGGTTGAAAAAAGCACGGCCCATGCGGCACGGCGCATCGTCATATCTCCAATGATCCCTGCATCATACGCCCGGCGCCGCCACTCCGTCCCCCCCGCGGCGGCGCAATGCCGCATCACGCTTGCGTCATGCCCCGGGGCCAAGCCCGTCGCGCGACACGCCCATGAGCGAAGCAAGCCGCTCGGGCGCGCCCAGAAGCTCGGCGCTCGTCCCCCGGTACACGATGCGGCCGCGGTCGAGCACGATCGCTTCATCCGCGAATTCGAGCGCGATCCGTGCATGCTGCTCGACCAGGAGGAGCGTCAGATCGTCCTCGCGCTTCAGGCGGTCGAGGCCCTTCAGGACGGTTTCGACGATGACCGGCGCCAGGCCCTCGAGCGGCTCGTCCATCAGAAGAAGCCGCGGGTTGCCCATGAGGGCGCGGCCGATCGACAGCATCTGCTGCTCGCCGCCCGACAGCTCGTTGCCGCGGTTGCGGCGCCGCTCGGCGATCGAGGGGAAGAAATCATAGACGCGCGCCGCGTCCCATTTGCCCGGGCGCGCCGCCACCGACAGATTCTCGTCGACCGTGAGCGATTTGAAGATCTCGCGCTCCTGCGGCACGAAGCCGATGCCGAGACGCGAGCGGCGGTAGGGCGCGAGGCCCGCGAGCTCGCTGCCCTCGAAGCGGATCGAACCGGCATGAAGCGTGGTGTGGCCCATGATGGTCGCGAGCAGCGTCGTCTTGCCGACGCCGTTGCGCCCGAGAATGGCGAGCGTGCCCCCTGCCTTGACGCCGAGCGCGATGCCCTCGAGCACCACCGTATCGCCATACCCCGCCCGCACCCCCTCGAGCGCGAGCCCGGTGGTGTTGGCGTCGCTCACGGCATCCCCCCACCCCGACCCTCCCCCTCAAGGGGGGAGGGGGTTTCTTTTTGCATTCCCTCCCCCGCAAGGGGGGAGGGGGCTAATGCGAGCCCTCTTCTCATGCGTGCTGCCGCTCGCCGAGATAGACTTGGCGCACGCGCTCGTCGGCGGCGATCTCGAGCGGCGCGCCTTCGACCAGCACCGCGCCTTGCACCAGGACGGTGATGCGCCGCGCGAAGCGGAAGACCAAATCCATGTCGTGCTCGATGATGAGCACCGCGATGTCGGACGGGAGCTGCTCGATCACCTCGATGATGCGGCCGCTCTCGCCCGACGGCACGCCCGCCGCCGGCTCGTCGAGCAGCAGCACCTTCGGCTTGAGGGCGAGCGCCACCGCGATCTCGACGAGACGCTGGCGGCCATAGGCCAGCTCCTTCACCGGCCGCAATGCCTCGTCGGCAATGCCGAGCCGTTCCAAGAGCGCGAACGCCTCCTCGATCACGAAGCGGCGCGAGCCGGCGGGGCGCAGCATCGATCCTGCGACGCCCTGGCGCTCGCCCACGGCAAGCGTCACGTTCTCGAGCACCGAGAGGCCGCGGAAGAGGGTGGTGATCTGGAACGTGCGCACGAGGCCGCGCTTCACGCGCTGCGCCTGCTGGAGGCGCGTGATGTCGGCGCCGCCCAGGAGAATGCGCCCGGCGCCCGGCGAGAGCGCGCCGGTGACGAGATTGACGAAGGTGGTCTTGCCGGCGCCATTGGGGCCGATGAGGGCGTGGCGCGCGCCCGGCTCGAGGCGGAAATCGATGTCGTTCGCGACGCGCAATGCGCCGAAGCTCATCGACAGGCCGTGCGTCTCGAGCGCCGCCGCCGCGCTCACCGCGCCCTCCGGGAAAAACGCCGCATCAGCCGGTCGGCAAGTCCGAACGCGCCGCCCCGCGCGAACACCACGACCAGCACGAGGAGGAGGCCGATCCAGAAATACCAATAGACCGGATCGATTTCGGCGAACTGGTCCTTGAGGATCATGTAGAGCGGCACGCCGATGAAGGCGCCGTAAAGCCGCCCGACGCCGCCCAGGATCAGCATGATGAGAATCTCGCCCGAACGGTTGATCGGGTCGAGCACATCCAACCCGACGAAGCTCGTGGTCTGCGAGATGAGCCCGCCCGAGACGCCGGCCATCGCCGCCGCGATCGTATAGATGGTGAGGCGGCGCCAATAGACCGGCGAGCCGATCGCATGCATGCGCCGCTCGTTCTCGCGGATGCCGGTCAAGGAGCGGCCGAACGGCGAATGCACGATGGTGCGCGCCACGAGCCAGCACACGAACAGGACGGCGAGGCAGTACCAATAGGCGGTGATGCCGAAGAGGTCGAAATGGAAGCCCAGCACCGGCCACACGTCCATGCCCGAAAGCCCGTCCGCGCCGCCGGTGATGGAGCTCGCCTTGTTCGCCGCCTCGTACAGCATCGCCGCGACAACGAGCGTCAGCATGAGAAGCGTCAGCCCCTTCGCCCGGAGCACAACCGCGCCGCTCAGGAAGCCCACGACGGCCGCCGCCGCCGCCGCGACGAAGAGGCCGCTCACCGGCTCGCCCCAGCCATGCGCGGCCATGAGTTCCTGCGGCATAGGCGCCGGTGCCGAACAGCGCGGCATGGCCCAAGGTCACGATCCCGGCATATCCCAAGATGAGATCGAGCGAGAGCGCGAACAGGATCGTCGCCAGCACCTGCGCGCCAAGCGCGAGGTAGTCGGGAAAGACGAAGTACGCCGCCACCGCTATCACCCAGGGCAGCGTTTCGGCCCAATGCAGGCGATGGCGCCGCGCGAAAATTTCGACGACCGATCCCGAGGCGAGAGGACGCGCGGCTTCGACGCTCATGCGTGCCCGAAGAGGCCGTGCGGCCGCCACAGCAGGATGACGAGCGTCAGCGCGTAGATGAAGAACGCGCCGAATTCCGGCAGGAGATACTTGAAGCCGGTGTCGGCGACGCCCAGAAGCAGCGCCGCGAAGAACGGCCCGCGGATCGTACCCAATCCGCCGACCGACACGACGATCAGGAAGTAAATGAGGTGCTCGAGCGCATAGCCCGGCTCGATCGCCAGGATCTCGGCGCCGAGCGCGCCGCCCAAGGCGGCGAGGCCGCTGCCGAGCGCAAAGGTCCAGGTGAAGAGCTGCGAGGTGTTGATGCCGACCGATTCCGACATGCGGCGATTGTCGACGGCAGCGCGGATCTGCGCGCCGAAGCGCGTGCGCTCGAGCCCGAGCCACAGCACCGTCACCAGCACCGCGCCGGATGCAATCAGGAAACTGCGATAAGTCGGAAACTCGCGCGGGCCGACCTCGATCTGGCCGGAGAGCCAGCCGGGCGGATGGAACGGCTGCGCCAGCGGCCCCCACAGATATTTCGCGGCCGCGACCGACATGAACGCGAGGCCGATCGTGAGCAGCACCTGGTCAAGCTCGTCGCCGCCATAAAGCCGGCGATAGAGCACGCGCTCGAGCGGAACGCTGAACAAAATCGCCGCCACGACGCCGGCCGCGATCGCCGGCACGAACGGCACGCCCATGCTGCTCATCAGGCTCGTCGCGATATAGCCGCCGAACGCCGCGAACACGCCGTGCGCCAGGTTGACGAAGCCCATCAGCCCCATCGTCACCGAGAGGCCGACCGAAACGAGATAGAGCACCATGGCGAAGGCGCAGCCATGGAAGAGAATGCTGGTGGCGGCGGCGAGTGCTGCTGACATGAGTCACGCCCACCCTATCCCTCCCCCGCACGGGGGAGGGAGGTTTCCTTCATTCCCTCCTCCCATGAGGGGGAGGGTGAGGGGTGGTGTTAAGCGCCATCGATTATTTCGCCGCGTAGGGCTGACCCAGTGCGTTCATCATCCCGAGAGTCTCGGTTTCGGCGTTGACCAGCTTGTCGCCCTGCTTCTCGACCTTGCGCATATAGACGTTCTGCACGATCTGCCGCGTCGCCGGATCGATCATCACCGGGCCTTTTGGGCTGTTGGGATTTTTCCAGTTGCTGAGGAATTCCATCGCCGCCGGGCCGTCGATCTTGCCCTTCATCTTGGCGACGAGGTCGAAGATCATCTTCATGCCGTCATAGGCGTCGGCGGTCTCGAAGTCGGGCGCCATCTTGGTCCCGTACTCCTTGTAATAGGCCTCGACGAACGCCTTGTTCTGCGGCCGCGTCGCGTCCGCGGAATAGATGCCCGAGGTGACGAGCCCGATCGCCTGGTCGCCGATGTTCTTCAGCTCCTCGTCCGGCACCAGATCCTCGGTCGAGATGAGCGTGATGCCGGCGCCTTTGAGATCGAGGTCGCGCGCGGCCTTCATCACTTCGGTCGCCTGCGCGCCCGCCGGCACGAAGATGTAGAGCACGTCGGGCTTGGCATCCTTGATGCGCTGCAGGTAGGGGGCAAAGTCGGGCGTCGTCGGCGGCGCCGGGAACTTCACCTGGCCGACCACTTCGCCGCCCGCCTCCTTGAACGCCTTGGCGAAAGCGTCGGACCCCTCGTTGCCGGGCGCGTAGTCGCTGTTGGCGACGTAGGCCTTCTTGTAGCCGTGCTTCGCCGCCCAAGTGCCGAGCGGATAGGCCTGCTGCGTCAGCGTGAAGGACGTGCGCACCATGAACGGCGACATGCCCACGGCGCCGATCGCCGCGGCGTTCATGCTGATCGCCGGAATCTTGGCCTCGGTCGCGACCGGTGCGATCGACATGAAATTGGGCGACCAGACGAAGCCGCTGAGGATGTTCACCTTGTCGCGCGTCACCAATTCCTGCGCGAGGCGCTTTGAGGTTTCCGGATTGGCGCCGGTATCGTCGCGCTCGATGAGCTGGATCGAGACGCCCGAGGGCAGGTCCTTCTGGTGCAGCTTGTAATAAAGCTGGAGGCCGCGCTCGAGCATGTCGCCCTGCTGCGCCGTCGGACCCGAGAAGGTGTTGATGATGCCGACTTTCACGGTCTGCGCCGACGCAGCACTCGCGAGCAGCGCCAACGCCGCTGCCGTCACCAAGAGCTTGGTCTTGTCCATTCTTGCCGCCTCCCTTGCCGTCCGGCCGTTCTCCCGGCCCGGGCGCGGCGCACTATAAGGGGGCAGATGCGGTGAGGCAATAAAGGGGCGAAGTCACGCCGGATTGTGGGCAGACCTTGCGCTCGTGCGTGTCGCCGTCGGGAATTGTCAGAAGGCTTGGACGCCGCGCGCGCGGCGGATCGGACATCTCAGACCAGGATATCGACGAGCCGGCCGCGCACGCGCAGGTCCTGGCGCAGCTCGCGCGGCATCGGAGTCCGCGCCTCGCGCTTTGCCACCGCGGTGACGCGCCATGCCTGCGTCATGCCGGTTCGCTCGGCGACGCTTGGCGGGATGACGATCTCTCTTCCGGTCTCGATGCGCACCGGCCCAGACTATCACCGCTCGGGGCCGCGCGGCAATCTACGGTTATCGCTTGGTTAACGCCGCGACGCCGGGCAATTCGCGCCCTTCGAGGAATTCGAGGAAAGCGCCGCCCGCGGTCGAGACATAGGAAAGATCGTCGACCACATCCGCCGCGGCGAGCGCCGCCACCGTGTCGCCGCCGCCGGCAATGCTCTTGAGCTTGCCCTCGCGCGTCAACTGCGCTGCAATCTTCGCAAGCGCGATGGTCGCCTCATCGAACGGCTTCGTCTCGAACGCGCCCACCGGCCCATTCCACAACAGCGTGCGGCTCTTGCGCATCGCCGCGATCAGAAGCGCAACGCTCTTCGGTCCGAGATCGAGGATCATGCGGTCCTTCGGCACGCGCTCGATCGAGACCACGTCGCTTGCCGCGCCCGGCGCAAGTTTTTGCGCCACCACCGCATCGACCGGCAGCAGAAGCTCGACCCTGCGCTCTGCGGCGTTGGCGAGAATCCGCCGCGCGGTCTCCTTCATGTCGCGCTCGACGAGCGAACATCCGACCTCGACGCCCTTGGCATAAAGCAGCGTGTTGGCCATGGCGCCGCCGATTGCCAGCACATCGATTTTTTCCATGATGAAGTTCAGCAGGTCGAGCTTGGTCGAGACCTTGGCGCCGGCGACGATCGCCATGACCGGATGCTCCGGCGTCTCGAGCGCCGCCGCGAGCGCTTCGAGCTCGGCCTGCATCAGCCGCCCCGCGGCCGACGGCAGCAGATGCGCGATCGCCTCGATCGAGGCGTGCGCCCGGTGCGAGGCCGAGAACGCATCGTTGACATAGATGTCGCCCAACGCCGCAAGCTGGCGCGCGAAGTCGCCGTCGTTCTTTTCTTCCTCGGGGTGGAAGCGGAGATTTTCCAAAAGCGCGACGTCGCCGCGCTTCAGGCCCTTCGCCGTCTTCTCCGCTTCCGGTCCGACGCAGTCGCGGGCAAAGGCGATGGTGCGGCCTTTGAGCGCCTGCGACAGCGCCGGCACGACCTGGGCGAGCGACAATGAAGGCTCGCGTCCCTTGGGCCGCCCGAAATGCGACATGACGACGACCCGCGCGCCCTTTTCCAGAAGCTCGAGAATGGTGGGTGCGAGCCGCTCGATCCGCATCGCGTCGGTGACGTGTCCGTCCTTCGCCGGCACGTTGAGATCGGCGCGCAGCAGCACCGTCTTGCCGTTGGGGTCGATGTCGTCGAGCGTCAGGAATTTCGGCATGACCGCGGAGATGAGGATGGAATCGTCAGTTAACGGCGCCGCGTCGGCACCGTCGCCACTCACGCGTCGGAGACGGGAACCCACGGGATGCAGGCGACTTCGATCCCTTCGTCGGCGAGCTTCTCCGATTCGGCCGGCGTCGCCTCGCCATAGATGCCGCGGGCGCGGCCCTCGCCGCGATGGATGCGGCGCGCCTCTTCGGCGAATTGCGGCCCGACATAGTCGCACTGGGATTCGATGTGCTTGCGCATCTCGCGCAGCATCCGGCGCATCTCGGCGGGCGGCGGCGGCGTTTGCGGCGCTTCCGGCGCTTGCGGTACAGGCACGGGCGCGGCCGCCGGCGGCGCCTCCTGGCGCTCAGCCTTCGGCCGGCCGAGCCGGGGCGCCATCGGCGCCTTCTCGACCGAAGTGTCGCCGCACACCGGGCACTCGATCTCGCCCTGCGCATGCTGCCGGTCATAGCCGGCGTTGTCGCGGAACCAGCCTTCGAATTCGTGCTCCTTGGAGCACCGGAGCCGGAACAGGATCATAGGTTTGACATAAGGTTAGCAGTCGCGCCCGTCAAGTGCCAACGGCCGCGGGCGGGGCGAACGGCCGGTCATGGGCAAGGGACGGGACGGATCGCCGCGCCTCCTCGGCTTTGTGCGGGTCGATCTCGGCCAGGATAACCCCGGGCTCGTCGCCGCCCTCCGCCAGAACCTCGCCCCAGGGTGCCACGATCAGCGAATGGCCATAGGTGCGCCGCCCGTCGGCGTGCGCGCCGCATTGCGCCGGGGCAAAGACGAAGCAGAAATTCTCGATCGCGCGGGCGCGCAGCAGGACATGCCAATGGGCCCGGCCGGTGGGCACCGTGAAGGCCGAGGGGATCGAGAGGAACCGCGCGCCCCCCTGCGCCAGCGCGCGATAGAGGTGCGGAAAGCGCAGGTCGTAGCACACGGTCATGCCGAGCACGCCCCACGGGAGCGGCGCGAGCGCGGCGCGCTCGCCCGGACGGAATGCCCCCGATTCGCGATAGCTCTCGCCGCCCTCGAGCGACACGTCGAACATGTGGATCTTGTCGTAGCGCTGGGCGATCGCGCCGTCGGGGGCGATGAGGAGCGACCGGTTCCTGAGCCGCTCGTCGGGCGATTCCTGCACCACGATCGAGCCGAGGAGGAGCCACGCTCCGGTCTCGCGCGCGAGGTCCCGGAACGCGGCGAGCATCGCGTGCTCGCCCTCCGGCTTGGCCTTTTCCACGCGCAGGCCGCGGCGCGGCTCGATCATGTCGCTCACCTCGGGCGTCATGATGAGCTCGGCGCCGTCCTTGCGGGCGCGGCGCACGAGATGGGATGCGGCTTCGATGTTGGGTTCGATCTCGCGGCCCGAGGAAAGCTGGATGCAGGCGGCCTTGAACGAAGCGCTCACGTCGCGAGCCCAAGCAGCTTGTCGAGCGCGCCCTTGCGCTCGAGCGCGACAAGCTCGTCCGAGCCGCCGACATGCTTTCCGTCGATGAAGATCTGCGGCACGGTGGTGCGCCCGCCGGCGCGCTCGACCATTTCGTCGCGCCGGTCCGGATGCTCCAGAAGGTCGAATTCCTCGTAGTTCACGCCCTTCTTGTCGAGGAGCGCCTTCGCGCGCGCGCAATAGCCGCAGAACATCGTCGAATAGATCTCGACCCGAGCCATGATCTCACCCGCCTTGACGCCATTTCAATCTGGGGATTGGCGCGCCGCCGTCAAGATTTCCTCCCGGACCGTGCGGGCGAGCGTCAGCGCGTCCACGTGCCGCGCGCCCGCACGCAGGAGGACGCGCGCGCATTCCTCGACCGTGGCGCCGGTGGTGAAGACGTCGTCGACGAGGAGCACGCGCTTGCCTTTGACATCGCCGCGCCGCCCGATGGCAAAGGCGCCGGCGACGTTGCGGCGCCGGCCCACGGCATTGCGCTTCCCTTGCGATGGCGTGCGGCGGCGGCGCAGCAGGAAATCGGCGCCGACCGGCGGCCCGCCCGCCGGCGCCAAGGCATGGGCGAGCACTGCCGCCTGGTTGTAGCGGCGCGCGAAAAGCCGCGTCCAGTGCAGCGGCACCGGCACGATCACGTCGGCTTCGGCGATGAGCTGGGCGCCGGCGCGCCGCATCCAGAGGCCGAGCGAAGGGGCAAGATGCAGCCGGTCGCCATGCTTCAGCGCCAGGATGAGATGCCGGCTTTCCTCGTCGTAGCGCAGCGCCGCGCGGGCGCGGGCAAAGGTCGGGCGTTCGCGCGCGCACGCGCCGCAGAGCGCGTCCGCGCCCTGGTCATAGGGGAACGGCAGCCCGCAGCAGGCACAGCACGGGCTGCCCAAAAAGGTGATCGCGCGCCAGCACGGGGCGCAGAGCGCGCCCGCCGTATCTACAGCCTCGCCGCATCTGAGGCAGCGCGGCGGCAGCAGCAGGTCGAGCACCGCACCGGCCGCGCGGCGGAGGGCGGGCGCTGGCGCGAGCGTCAGCATGGCGAAATGGGACGCGCGCGCCGCGTTTTTGTCAACCAGCGGTACAGAGTCGCCGTTTCCCCTCTGTCGTGCCATATACCGCGCATGGCGTCCTCCCCGATCCAGGTGTTCGATCCGCGCGCGGTGCGCCTCCACCGCGCGCGGGCTGCGGCGCGCGGGGCGGGGCAGGGGCTGGTGGAGGAGGCCGCTGCGCGGCTTGCCGAGCGGCTCGACGAGGTGACGCGGCGCTTTCCCTTGGCGCTCGATCTCGGCTGCGGCGGCGGCAGCTTGCGGCGCGCGCTCGGGCAAAGAGGCGGCATCGAGCACTTGGTCTCGGCCGATCCGGCGTACGCCTGCGCAGCATCCGCGCCCGCGCCGCGGCTTGTCGCCGAGGCCGAGGCGCTGCCGTTCGCCGCCCACGCCTTCGACCTCGTCGTGAGCCATCTTGCGCTGCACTGGACGAACGATCTGCCGGGCGCGCTGTTGCAGCTGCGCCAGGCGCTGAAGCCGGACGGGCTTTTGCTCGCCAATCTGTGGGGCGGCGGCACGCTCGCCGAGCTGCGCCGCGCGCTCGTGGAGGCCGAGGTCGAGATCGAGCAGGGTGCTGGCCCGCGCGTCTCGCCCTTTGCCGATCTGCGCGATCTCGGCGCGCTGCTTCAGCGCGCGGGCTTCGCCCTGCCGGTCGTCGATTGCGACCGCATCGAGGTGACGTACCCCGATGCGCTGGCGCTGATGCATGATCTTCGGGCGATGGGCGAGAGCAACGCCGTCCTCGAGCGGCGAAAAGGTTTCTCGCGGCGGGCGACGCTCGCCGCCGCCGCCGCACGCTATGCCGATCTCTATGCCCGCGCCGACGGCCGCATCCCGGCGACGTTCGAGCTGGTGACGCTCACCGCCTGGGCGCCGCACGAAACCCAGCCGCGCGCGCTCCGCCCCGGCAGCGCCGCCCACCGCCTGGCGCAAGCGCTCGGCACGCAGGAGCGCCCCGCCGGCGACAAGGCCGCGCGGTGACCCCTGTGGAGGATTTTTGGGCGCTTGTTGTGAGTTGCGGGGACAGTCCCCTTCGTGCCCGCGTACCGGCGGCTTTTGCAGCCTCTCGGCGTGGATAAAGTGCCCAAAAGCCTGGGCATGAAATCGGACCCTTCGGTGCTTGCTTTGAGCGGGCGCATCGGGCCACATCTCTGACGCGAAGGAGAGCGCCATGGCCGAGGCGAAGACACTGTTTCCCGCAAGCGACGCCGCCGTCGAACCGCCGCCGCTCGGCGCGGCGCGCACCGGCATCCTGCCCTATCAGCAGCTTCGCGCCATGCTGCGCGAGCACGAGCTCGTGGCGCTCTCGGCCGAGATACTGCCGGACCAGGTGCAGCCGGCGAGCATCGATCTGCGGCTCGGCGCCGTGGCCTATCGCGTGCGCGCGAGTTTTCTGCCGGGCCGGGGCGCCACCGTGCGCGACCGGATCGAGCAGCTCGACGCCTACGCCATCGATCTCTCGCATGGCGCGGTGCTGGAAAAAGGCTGCGTCTATGTCGTGCCGCTGATGGAGCAGCTCGCGCTCCAGCAATCCTCGGGCATCACCGGCTTCGCCAATCCGAAAAGCTCGACCGGCCGGCTCGACGTGCTGACGCGCCTCATTGCCGACCGCTCGGAATCGTTCGACCAGGTCGAGCGCGGCTACCAGGGTCCGCTCTATGTCGAGGTCGCGCCGCGCACCTTCAGCATCGTGGTGCGCGCCGGCACGCGGCTCAACCAGCTCCGCTTCCGCCGCGGCTCGCCGCAGATCGCCGTCACCGAGATCCAGCGCCTGCATGACGAGGGCCAGCTCGATCGTGGCCGGCGACGAGCGGCCCAATATCCGTGAGAAACTGGTGGGCGTCACCATCGACCTCGAAGGCGCCGGGCCGGGCGCGCTCATAGGATATCGCGCCAAGAAGCACACCGACCGCATCGACATCGATCGAATCGCCGCCTACGACCCGCTCGATTTCTGGGAGCCCATAAACTTCCGCCGCCACCGCTCGATCGTGCTCGACCCGAACGAGTTCTACATCCTGGCAACGCGCGAGGCGGTGCGCGTCCCGCCCGACTACGCCGCCGAGATGGTGGCCTACGACACCGCGGTCGGCGAGTTCCGCGTGCATTACGCAGGGTTCTTCGATCCGGGCTTCGGCTGGGATGTTTCGGGCGGCGTCAGCAAGGCGGTGCTCGAGGTGCGCTCGCACGAGGTGCCCTTCATGCTCGAGCACGGCCAGACCGTGGGCTGGCTCAGGTACGAGCGCATGATGGCGCGCCCCGACCGGCTTTACGGCGCCGCGATCGGCTCCACCTACCTCAACCAGGGCCTGGCGCTCGCCAAGCAGTTCCGGCCGCCCGGCTGATGGCCGAGCCGTTCGATCCGGCGACCCACTTCGCCGCGCCGCAGCGGTGGTTCGAGGATTTCGCCGTGGGCGAGCGCTACGTGCTGCCGAGCCGCACCGTGACCGAGGCGAATTTCGCGGCGTTCCAGGCCGTGTCCGGCGACAACCATCCGATCCACTACGACGCCGAATTCTGCCGTTCGCGCGGTTTCCCGGGGCTTCTGGCGCATGGCTTTCAGGTGCTGAGCTTCACCGCCGCCGGGGCCGGGCGGTTTCCGCACGAAGTGTCGCAATCGCTCGTCGGATTCCTGGAACAGTCATCGCGCTTTTTGCGGCCGGTGTTCGCGGGCGACACGCTTTATCCGGCCCTCGAAATCACCGGCCTCATCGCGCAGCGCACCACCGGCGTCATCGTCATGCGCGCTGCCATCCACAACCAGAAGCGCGAGCTCGTTCTGACCGGCGAGCATCGCTACCTGGTCCGCAAGCGCCCCGCCGCCGATTTGCCGCCCTAGTCGCGCCGCGTCGTTTCGTGTTATGACGGCGGAAGTCTCGCACTGGCACGTTGTGGAGGGAGCGATGGGGCGCGCGAAACGGCAATGGCGGCCGTTCGGGGGCGCACTCGCGGCGCTCGTTTTGTCTGGCCTGCTGCTACCGGCCGGCGCTTCCGCCTACACGCTGGAGGAAGCGAAGGAGATCTTCGCCATCCTCGACGCCAATCACGACGGCAAGGTCACGAAGGTCGAGTTCGAGGCCAACAAGATGGACGCGTTCTATTTCCGCGCCCGCCCCAATGCGCAGGACCCGCGCCTGCGCTTCGAGGACACCGGCCTGTCGCGCGAATTCTTCGAGAAGGCCGACAACGGCCACAAGGGCTACCTCACCGGACTCGACCTTGCCGACGCGATTCACTACGAGGATATCGACGTGAAGCATCGCGGTTCCTTCACGTTCCAGGACCTCATCGCGGGCATCAAGACCATCGGCCGGTGAGCGCGAACCTCGTCGAATGCCACGATTGCGGCCTCCGCCTGCACCTGGCGCCGCTTGGGCGGGGCATCGCCGCGCGTTGCCCGCGCTGCGCCGCGCTGCTCCGGGCGCATAGCGCGCGCGAGGCGGCGCTCGCGCTGTCCGTCACCGGCCTCGTGCTGATCTTCCTTGCCAATTTCATGCCGTTCATGTCGTTCGGCATGGAGGGGCAGGTTGACGAAGCGAGCCTCGCCACCGGCGCGCTCACGCTGTTCGGCGAAGGCCTGTGGCCGCTCACCCTCCTTATCCTGCTGCTGACCGTCGTGGCGCCGGCGCTGAAGCTTGGCGCCATCGCCTATGTGCTGGCGGGGCTCGGGCGCACCCGGCCGCCCCGTCATCTCATTCCGGTGCTGCGGTGGATCGACGAGCTCAGTCCCTGGTCGATGATCGAGGTCTATCTGCTCGGCCTGTTCGTCGCCTATGTGAAGCTCGCGGCTTTGGCGACCGTGAAGCTCGGCATCGCCGTCTATGCCTTGGGCGCGCTCATGGTGGTGATGGCGGCGATCGACGCGTTCATCGATTACGACGATGTCTGGGAGGAGGTCGAGCGCAAGGGCCTCGCCGTACTGCCGCCGCCCGCGGAGGGGGCGCCGCTTGCGCGCTGCGGCGTGTGCGGCCTCGTGGCGGAAGACGCCGGCGGCCACGCGCGCTGTCCGCGCTGCCGCGCCAGGCTTCATCGCCGCAAGCCCGAAAGCCTCGCGCGCTGCTGGGCGCTCGTCCTCACCGCGGCGATCCTCTACATCCCGGCCAACGTCTTCCCGATCATGACGGTGATCTCGTTCGGCGCAGGATCGCCCGACACGATCCTCTCGGGCGTCAAGCACCTGATAGAGGCCGGCATGTGGCCGCTCGCGCTGCTGGTGTTCTTCGCCAGCATCACCGTGCCGGTGCTGAAGATCGTGGGCCTGGCGCTGCTCCTGCTGACGACGCAGGCGGGCTCGCGCTGGCACTTGAAGGACCGCACCAGGCTCTACCGCGTCATCGAATCGGTCGGGCGCTGGTCGATGATCGACATCTTCATGCTGTCGATCCTGGTGGCGCTGGTGCGGCTCGGCGCGCTTGCCACCGTCGTTCCCGGCATCGGCGCGATCTCGTTCGCCGCCGTCGTGGTCACCACCATGTTCGCGGCGATGGCGTTCGACCCGCGCCTCATGTGGGACAGCGCCGGAGAGAACCGATGAAGGTCGAGGAGCGCCGCGCGCCCGATGTGCCGCTGCCCGACCTGCGCCGGCGCTGGCGCTTCTCGCCGATCTGGGCCATTCCGCTCGTCGCCTTCGCCATCGCCGGCTGGCTTGCCTACACCACCGTTTCCGAGCGCGGTCCCACCATCGCCATCACCTTCCGCACCGGCGAGGGGCTCGAGGCCGGCAAGACCCGCGTCAAGCACAACGACGTCGAGCTCGGCGTCGTCGAAAAGGTCGAGCTCTCCCCCGACCTGTCGCACGTCATCGTCACCGCCAGCATGAACAAGATGGCGGCGGCGCACTTGAATACCGGGACACGGTTCTGGGTGGTGCGCCCGCGCATCAGCCTGAGCAACCTCTCGGGCCTCGAGACGCTGCTTTCGGGGGCCTATCTCGAGATGGATCCGGGCGAGGGCGAATCCTCGCGCGAGTTCGTCGGGCTCGAGGATCCGCCCGTGGTGCGCGCCGACGTGCCCGGCACCGAGTTCATCCTCGAAGCCGACCGGCTCGGCTCGCTCGGCCCCGCCTCGCCCGTCTATTTCCACGGCGTCAAGGTCGGCGAGGTGCTCGGCAGCGAGTTCGACTATGCCCGCGGCAAGCTCGAGATCCACGCCTTCGTCAACAAGCCCTACGACCAGCTCGTGCATCCGGGCACGCGCTTCTGGAACGGTTCCGGCATCACCATCGCCGCCGGCGTGTCGGGCTTCAAGTTCGAGATGGAATTGCTCCAGGCGCTTCTCACGGGCGGCATCGGCTTCGATACGCTCGCCGGCGGCGATATGAACGAGACGGCTGCGGCGCTCGCCACATTCCCGCTCTATGACGACCGCGACGCAGCGTTCGAGGCCAACTACGCCCAGCGCGTGCCCTTCATCGTCGAGTTCAGCGGCTCGGTGCACGGTCTTGACGTTGGCGCGCCGGTCGAGTTCCGCGGCATCAAGGTCGGCAACGTCACCGACATCCGCCTGCAATACGATCCCGGCGAAAGGCAGATCCGGATTCCGGTGACGCTCGCCTTCGAGCCGCAGCGGGTCGAGCGCATCGGCCTCGCGTCGACGCAGGAATCGAACCTCGAGAACGTGATGAAGGCGATGGCCACGTTCGTCGCCGGGGGCTTGCGCGCGCAGCTGCGCTCGGAAAGCCTGATCTCGGGTCAGGTCATCGTCGCCTTCGATTTCTTTCCCGACGCGCCCCCGGCGCAGATCCGCTTCGAGGGCAAAGTGCCGGTGCTGCCGACCGTGCCGTCCGACATGGCGAGCCTCGAGGCGAGCGCGAACGGGCTTCTGGTGCAGATCGCCGGGCTTTTGGAGCGCGTCTCGAAAATGCCGATCGAGGGCGTCATCACCGACACGCGCGCCGCGCTCGAAGCGATGCGGAAGCTCGCCGAGACGCCGCAGATCAAGGACATGCTGGGCTCGGCCGACAAGACGCTGGTTTCGGCCGACAAGACGCTGACCGGAGCGAACGACACGCTGCGCCAGCTCGATGCGCTTCTCACCTCGGCCAATGCCGGCTACGGCAACGGCTCCGAGGTGCGCCGCGGCCTGGTCGATCTGCTGCGCCAGATGCAGGATACGGCGCGCTCGATGAAGGCGTTGGCCGACACGCTCGAGCAGCATCCGGAATCCGTGATCCGCGGCAAGGGTGAGCTGCCGTGAGGCGAAGCAGCCTGTTCGCGCTCCTGGCCGCGGCGGCGCTCGTGCAATGCCGCTCGCCCGAGCCCACGCTCTACACGCTCGTGCCGGTCCCGGGCACGGCGGACGAGCGCCCGGCGGGTGCGGCGTCGTTCGCGCGCATGAACGTCGCCCGCTATCTCGACCGGCCGCAGATCGTGCGCCACCACAACGCCTATGCGCTCGAAACCGACGATACCGAGCGCTGGGCCGAGCCGCTCGACGAGATGATGGCGCGCATCGTCGTCGCCGAGCTGACCGAGCGCCTGCCGCGCATGCGCATCGCGCAATCCTCGAGCGGCATGTTGGGCGAGGCCGATATGAGCCTCGCCGTGTCGATCGAGCGCTTCGACGTCGATCCCGACGGCACCGTCGTCCTCGACGCGCGCTGGACGGTGCGCGGCAAGGACCGCGACGGCCCGCTCGAATCGGCCGAGATCACCGAGCGCACATCCGCTGCCGGCACGGCCGACCTCGTCGCCGTCATGAGCCGCTGCCTCGCCCAGCTGAGCGACCGCCTCGCGGCTGCGATTGCGGCACGGAAATAACCGTGCGTCGAAGGACGCACTACGCGGTGCGCAGCGCCCCCTGGAGCGCCGACACCAGCGGCGCGTCGGCAGGAGGCATGGCATAGGACGGGAATTCGTGCGGCGCGACCCAGGCGAGCGCCTGGCCTTCGCGCGCGACCGGCTCGCCCGGCCAGCGCCGGCAAAGATAGAGCAGCAGCACGACATGGAACGACTCGTAGGCATGCGAGGCGAAGGCGAGCGGCGCGAGCGCGTCGGCCGCGACCTTGATGCCCAGCTCCTCCTCGAGCTCGCGCGCGAGCGCCGCCTCGGGCGTCTCGCCCGGATTGATCTTGCCGCCGGGAAATTCCCACAAGCCCGCCATCGACTTGCCGCGCGGGCGCTCGGCCAGGAGCACGCGGCCCGCGCCATCGACCAGCGCCGCGCACACCACGGTGAGCGGCAGCCCGCTCACCCGAGCTCTTCGGCCCTGACGCGCCGCACGCAGCGCAGCTTGAGCTTCGCCTGCTCGTTGCCGCGCTTGAAGATGTGGCCGGTGACGATGTCGCCGCGCAGCTGCGCCTCGACCACGACGACGAAGTCAGGGCTGTCGCCGAACCCCGTGGAAAGCGGGCCGCTGTGATGGATGATGCGCGCCTCGCCCGCGAGCGTGCCGTTCCGCTCGGCGCAATGCCCGTAATAGTAATAATGGCTGTCGCCGCCCGCGAGCCGGCCCTTGTCGAACAGCACGATGCCGCCCGAGCGCCATTCGCCCGCGACCTCGAACTGGATCGTCCATAGTCCGTCGAGTTCCGCCATCGCCCGCCCCTTTCAGCTGCGATAGCTGCCGTTGATGTCGATGTAGCGGTGCGTCAGGTCGCAAGTCCAGACCCGGGCACGGCCGCGGCCAATCCCGAGATCGATCGCGATCGCGATGTCGCGGCCCTTCATGTGGGCCGATACCGGCGCCTCGTCATAGCCCGGCACCGGCCCGCCCGCTTCGGCGATGGTGATGCCGCCGACCTTGATGGCGAGCCGGTCGCGGTCGGCCTTTTCGCCGCATTTGCCGACCGCCATGACGATGCGGCCCCAGTTCGCGTCGCCCGCCGCGAGCGCGGTCTTGACGAGCGGCGAATTGCCGACCGACAGGGCGACGCGGCGCGCGGCGCGCGCCGACGCAGCACCCGTCACCTCGATCGTGACGAATTTCTCCGCGCCCTCGCCATCCTTCACGATCTGCTGTGCGAGATCGATCATGACCTTGTCGAGCGCGCGGCGGAATGCGCGCAAGCTCGGCGCCTGCGCCGTCGCGGGCGGCGCGTTGCCGGCCTTGGCCGTGGCGACCAGCAGCACCGTGTCGCTCGTCGAGGTGTCGCCGTCCACCGTGATGGCGTTGAACGAGCGCTCGACCGCGGGCTTCAGCAGCGCCTGCAGCACGGGCGCGGGAATGGCGGCATCCGTGAAGAGAAAGGCCAGCATCGTCGCCATGTCGGGCGCGATCATGCCGGAGCCCTTGGCGATGCCGTTGATGGTCACGGGGACGCCGTCGATCGCGGCGCTCGCGGTGGCGAGCTTCGCGAACGTGTCGGTCGTCATGATCGCCTCGGCCGCGTCGCGCCAGCGCCCGGGCGCCGCCTCCTGGAGCGCCACGGGAAGCGCTGCGACGATCTTCTCGGCGGCAAGTTTTTCGCCGATGACGCCGGTCGAGGAGAGGTAGATCGCGTGCGGGTCGCAGCCGAGGCAGCTCGCTGCGGCATCGGCCGTCGCTTCGCACGCGGCGCGCCCGGCGCGGCCGGTGAAGACGTTGGCGTTGCCGGAATTGACCACGATCGCGCGCGCCAGTCCCATGGGGAGACATTCGCGGCACCAGTCGATCGGCGCGCCCGGCGTCTTCGAGCGCGTGAACACGCCGGCGACGGCGGCCGGGTCGTCGAACACCGCCACCATGAGGTCGCGCCGGTCGCGATAGCGGATGCCGCATTCCGCGGCCGCGAGCCGCACGCCCGCAACCGGCGGCAGCTCGGCAATCCGCTCCGGCGCAAGCGGCGAGACGGGCGGCATGGCGCCTACGCGCAGTAATTTCCCTCCCCCCTTGAGGGGGAGGGCAAGGGTGGGGGGGAGGGTGCCTGCATGGACGGAGCGGGCCTCACTTGCCCAGATTCTGCGTCGCCGGCGCGAGCGTCGGCGGGCCGGCGGCGGCGGGCGGCGGCGCCCCGGGCGTTCCGTTCTGCAGCGGCATCAGCTCGGGCTGGCCGCGCGGCGCGGCGGCGGCCGGCGCGGCTTGCGGCGCCGGGCTCGCGGCGGCCTCCGGCGGCGGCGCGCCCGGACCGACCTTGGCCGGCGTGCCGTCGGCGTTGAACACCTCGATCTTCGCCGCGGTGGCGAGCTCCTTGATCTTGGCGTCGGCGATCTCCTGCGCCATCTGGCGCGCGATCTGCGGCGCCACTTCGTCGTAGGTCGGCGGCTTCGCCTGGCGGCGGTCCTCGACCTTGATGACGTGCCAGCCGAACTGCGTCTTGACCGGGGTCTGCGTGAATTCGCCGGGCTTCAAGGCGAAGGCGGCCTGGGCGAATTCCGGCACCATGTCCTTCTCGCCGAAATACCCAAGGTCGCCGCCCGAGGTCTTGCCGGCGGGATCGGTGGTCTTGTCGCTCGCGAGCTTGGCGAAATCCGCGCCCTTCTTGAGCTGCTCGATGATCTGCTTCGCCTCGTCCTCGGTCGGGACCAGGATGTGGCGGGCGTGCACCTCCTCGTGCGGCGCCGCCGTCTTGATGTATTCGTCGTAGCGCTGCCTGAGCTTCGCCTCGGTCACGTCCTTCCGCGCGAGGTCGGCGAAATAGGCGTTCGCGAGCAGCTCGTTCTCGCTCAGGGCGAGCATCTGCTTGACGCGCGGCTGCTCGTTGACCTTGGCCTTGCGCGCCGCCTCCGCCGCAAGGTCGAGCGCGACGAGCTGGTCGAGCAACTTCGGATAGAGCTGGTCGGGCGGCTGCTGCGCCACTTGCGGCGGCAAATTGGCGCGGAGCGCGTCGAGGTCCGAGCGGTGGATGACGGTGCCGTTGACGCGGGCGACGACCGGGTCGCCGGCGGGCTCGGCCTTGGCCGCTTCCTTCTTCGGCGCCTCCTTCTTCGCCGCCGGAGCCGGGGCGGGGGCCGGCGCCTTTTGTGCGAAGGCCGGCCCGGCGCAAAGGCAAAGCAAGAGCAGGCCGGTCAATGCGCGTGGCGCCATGGAGCATCCTTGAGACTTGGGGATAAGTCCCCCGAGATAAAGCATATCGCCGCCCCCGGAACAAGCGGAGTTCCGGCGCCGCGCCGTGAATTGACACCCGGCGCACGCGGCCCTATCTGTCGCTTGGCTTCGGCCCCAGCCCATCGCCACGTTTTGAGGTATTGATGATCGGCGCCCTCGCCCGGCGGCTCTTCGGCTCCGCAAACGATCGTTACATCAAGGGCCTTCAGCCGCTGGTCGACGACATCAACGCGGCCGAGCCCGAACTCGCCGCGCTCAGCGACGAGGAGCTCCGCGCCCGCACCGCGCTCTTGAAAAAGCGCCACGAGGACGGCGAGGCGATCGACGATCTCCTGGTCGATGCCTTCGCCACGGTGCGCGAGGCGGCAAAGCGCACGCTCGGCCAGCGCCATTTCGACGTGCAGATGATGGGCGGCGTCGTCCTCCACCGCGGCATGATCGCCGAGATGAAGACCGGCGAAGGCAAGACGCTCGTGGCGACGCTGCCGGTCTATCTCAACGCGCTCGGCGGCAAGGGCGTGCATGTCGTCACGGTGAACGACTACCTGGCCAAGCGCGACAGCGAGTGGATGGGGCAGATCTACCGCTTTCTCGGCCTCACGGTCGGCTGCATCGTGCACGGGCTCGACGACAACGAGCGGCGCGCCGCCTATGCCGCCGACGTGACCTACGGCACCAACAACGAGTTCGGCTTCGACTATCTGCGCGACAACATGAAGTTCCGGCTCGAGGAGATGGTGCAGCGCCCGTTCAACTTCGCGATCGTCGACGAGGTCGATTCGATCCTGATCGACGAGGCGCGGACGCCGCTCATCATTTCCGGCCCGGCCGAGGATTCGTCCGAGCTCTACCGCCAGGTCAACAAGCTCATCCCCAAGTTGGCACCCGAGGATTTCGAGAAGGACGAGAAGCAGCGCACCGTGACGCTCACCGATTCGGGCGTCGAGCGCATGGAGGAGCTGCTGCGCCAATCCGGCCTCATGGAGGTCGGCACGCTCTACGACATCCACAACATCCACCTGACGCACCACGCCAACCAGGCATTGCGGGCGCACAAGCTTTTTGCGCGCGACACCGACTACATCGTGCGCGACGACAAGGTGATCATCATCGACGAGTTCACCGGCCGCATGATGGAAGGGCGGCGCTATTCCGAGGGGCTGCACCAGGCGCTCGAAGCGAAGGAAGGCGTCACCATCCAGAACGAGAACCAGACGCTCGCCTCGATCACCTTCCAGAATTATTTCCGCCTCTATCCGAAGCTCGCCGGCATGACCGGCACGGCGATGACCGAGGCGACCGAGTTCTCCGAGATCTACAAGCTCGACGTGATCGAGGTCCCGACCAACGAGCCGCTCGTTCGGATCGACACCGACGACGAGGTCTATCGCAGCACGGCGGAAAAGTTCGAGGCGATCCTCGAGCAGATACTCGAGTGCCGCAAGCGGCAGCAGCCGGTGCTGGTCGGCACGGTCAGCATCGAGAAGTCGGAAGCGCTCTCGGCGGTCCTCAAGAAGCGCGACGTACCGCACCAGGTGCTGAACGCGCGCTATCACGAACAGGAAGCCTATATCATCGCCCAGGCCGGCCGGCCCGGCGCGGTGACGATCGCCACCAACATGGCCGGCCGCGGCACCGACATCCAGCTGGGCGGCAATCTCGACATGCGCCTGCGTCAGGACGTGGCGGACAATGCCGACGAGGTCGCGCGCGCCGATCGCGCCGCCGCGATCCGCCACGAGATCGCCGCGGCGCACGAAGAGGTGGTGAAGGCCGGCGGGCTCTACGTCATCGGCAGCGAGCGGCACGAGAGCCGGCGCATCGACAACCAGCTGCGCGGCCGCTCCGGCCGCCAGGGCGATCCCGGCGCCAGCAAATTCTTCGTCTCGCTCGAAGACGATCTGATGCGCATCTTCGGCTCCGAGCGCATGGACGGGATGCTGCAGAAGCTCGGCCTCAAGGCGGGCGAGGCGATCATCCATCCCTGGGTCAACAAGGCGCTCGAGAAGGCGCAGCAGAAGGTCGAGGCGCGCAACTACGAGATCCGGAAACACCTTCTCCGCTTCGACGACGTGATGAACGACCAGCGCAAGGTCGTCTATCAGCAGCGCCGCGAGATCATGGCGACGCCCGACATCGCCCAGACCATCGTCAACATGCGGCACGAGGTGATCGAGGGCCTGGTCGAGCGCGCCATTCCCGGCAACGCGCTCCCCGACCAGTGGAACGTCGAGGGCCTGCATGGCGAATGCGCGCGGGTCCTGAACCTCGACCTGCCGATCGCCGGCTGGGCCAAGGAGGAGGGCATCTCGGACGAGACGGTGACCGAGCGCATCATCGCCGCGGGCGACACCAAGATGGCGCAGAAGGCGGCGAATTACGGCGCCGACATCATGCGCCTGGCCGAGCGCTCGCTCCTCCTCCAGCTGCTCGACCAGACCTGGAAGGAGCATCTCCTGGCGCTCGACCATCTGCGCCAGGGCATCAATCTCAGGGCCTATGCGCAGCGCGATCCCTTGAACGAATACAAGCGCGAGGCCTTCGAGCTGTTCCAGGAGATGCTGGTGCGCTTGCGCGAGCAGGTGACGAGCGTCCTGTGCCATGTCGAGCTGCGCGTCGAGCGGCCCGAGGAGCTGGCGCCGAAGCGCGAGCCGCAGCGCATGGTCGAGAGCCACGAGGCGCTGCCCGGCGAGGTGCTGAACGGCAACGGCGCCGGCGTTGCCACCGCGACGGCGACCGCCGCCGCCACGGCCGCGCCCTGGGCCCGCACCCCGCGCAATGCCCCCTGTCCCTGCGGCTCGGGCAAGAAATTCAAGCACTGCCACGGGCGCGGCTAAGCCCTACCGCACGCGCCGCACCAGCCAGAAATCGGCTGCCCGCGCCAGCACCGCGAACGGCGGCAAGGCGGCGCGGTCGATCCGCCCGGGATGGATCAGCAGGAAATAATCGTAGGCGCCGGCGTCGGCGGCGGCCGGCGCATCGTGGAGCGAAGCGTAAGGCGCGCGATAGGCCAGAAGATCGTGCGGGCCGCCGGCGAACATCGAGGGGATGAGCGCGCCGCGCGCCGCCACCGCATAGGCGGCGACATGGGCCAAAGGCGGCCGGTCGGAGACGCTCACCGTCGCCATATCGACGCCAAGCGCCATGAGCCGCGCCCCTTGCGGCAATAGGTCCAGCGCGGCGCGGATCTGCGCGTAGGCCGGTATTGCCGCGCGATATGGTTCGGCAGGTCGTGCAGCGGGATCGTGGCGAAGACGAAGAACGGCGCCGCGAGCGCAAGCGCAAGAAGAGCTGAGAGCGCGAAAAACCGGCGGTCCGTCGGCATCGCGCGCCGGCCGTTCTCAAGCGGCGAACGCGCCGTAGATGCCGCCGAGCACGCCCAAGGCCGCGACCAGCACGGACGTCGCGATCACGATCCAGCCGTAGGCGCCGCTGAGGCGATGCTCCGCCGGCAGCACCTTGACGGCAAGGAGCACCAGGAATCCGAGCACGAGCGGCAGCATGAGGGCGTTCATCACCTCGACGCCGATATTGAGCGTCACCAGGTTCGGCACGAGCAGCACCGCGCCTGCGCTGCCCGCGACGGCGGCCGTGAACACGCCATAGAACCACGGCGCCTCGAACGGCCGGTGCTCGAGCGAATGCTTGTAGCCCGCGACCTCGCCGAAGCCCCAGGCCGAGGCGAGCGACACGACCACGGCAGCGACCATCGCCGCCCCGATCGTGCCGGCGCTGAACACCAACCGGCCCATGTCCCCGCCGAGCACCGGCGTCAGCGCCTTGGCGATGTCGCCGACGGTGGCGAGGCTCGCGCCCGGCCCGCTCTTGCCGATCGTCGCCGCGGTCGCGACCAGAATGGCCGCCATGATGAGCTGCGTGATGACGGCGCCCAAGGCCGTATCCCAGCGCGCGTCGCGGTAATGCTCGGGCCTGAGCTTTTTGTCGGCGACGGCGGACTGCTGATAGAAAATCATCCACGGCATGATGACGGCGCCGATATTGGCTGCGAGAAGATAGAGATATCCGGCGTCTGCGAGCGGCATGTGCGCGAGCCCGCGGACCAGCTCCTTGCCCTCGGGATGCGCCGCGATGGCGACGCCGAAAAAGGCGAACTCGAACAATCCCAATGCGATGGCGATGCGCTCGACGCGCCGGTACGAGCCGGTATAGACCACCGCAAGCAAAAACCCCGCGGCCAGCGCGAGGCTCGCCGCGCGCGGCACGCCGAACAGCTCGCCGACGCCCGCGATGCCGGAAAACTCGGTGAGGAGCGCGCCCAAAGTCGCGATGCCGAGCCCCGCGACCGAAAGCCACGCCCAGCCGCGCCCGAACGCCTCGCGGATCAGCTCGCCGTGCCCCTTGCCGGTGAAGATGCCGAGCCGGACGGTCATCTCCTGCACGAAGAACAGGACCGGGATCAGGATGAATTGCGGCAGCAGCAGGCTGTAGCCCCACTGCGCGCCGCTTTGCGCCGCCGTGATGACGCTGCCGACATCGGTGTCGGCGAGCATGACGACGAGACCGGGTCCCATCACGGCGAGAAAGGTCTTGAGCCGCGGGACGATCGGCCCGGCGCCCAGCGCATGGTCGGTCATGATATGCGAATGATATTCATTCTTATTTCAATCCTGCCCGCCCGGCGCGTCAGCGTCAAGCAACGGTCGCGATTTTCCGCGCGCCGGGCGCGATTTGACAAGTGTACGTATTTATAGTACAAGCGTGCGGCCCGGCGACCTCCCGGGGGCGAAGGAAAGAGCGTCGCGCGATTTTGCCGAACGAACCCAATTTTTGTGCCGGAAAGGCGAACTGGCAGCGGGATAGGAGGCGCGGTAGAATCTGAAAAATGGTCATATTATTTCGTTAATTCAAATACTTAGATCGAAACAACGGAATCGCGCGGCGGCGCGCGATGGGCATGGATGGGCATGGACCCGCGTTCGCGCTTCTCGCGACCGGCCGGCCGCGCCGCCTTTCTTTCCCCACAAAAGATCGGGACACTCACTTGGACTCCGCCCTCGCGTTGCAAATATTTAATGCGCGCGACAACGCCGTGTAATCGGACCCGCCCCATCGTGGGCGCGAGAAATTGCCCGGTGCCTGCCGTTCACCCGCTCGACGGACCCTTCGCGAAAAGGTCGCCCCATGTCCCTCATTCCCTTGCGCGCCATCTCTTCCGCGTCACGCTTCCGCGCCGGCGCGCTCGCCGCCGCAACCGCTCTCTCGCTTTCGCTCGCGTTGGCGCCGTCGGGCCTTGCCCAGGTCTCGACGCCGGCCGCGCCGGTCATCGTGCAGCTGCCGACGCTCGCGCCGCTCGTCAAGAAGGTGCTGCCGGCGGTCGTCAACGTCTCGGTCCAGATGAAAGCGGGCGGGCCGCAGGCCGACGAGGACCAGGACCAGAATCAGGAACAGGATCAGGGCCAGGATCAAGGCCAGGATCAGGATCAGGACAAGGGGCCGCAGGCCGGGCCGCAGCAGGGCCTGCCGCAATCGCCCTTCGACGAGTTCCTGCGCCGCTTCTTCCATGAGGGGCCGGGCGGCGTGCCGATGAACCCCCGGGCGCAGCGCATGGCCTTGGGCTCGGGCTTCATCATCGATCCGTCGGGCTACATCGTCACCAACAACCACGTCGTCGAGAACGGCGACAAGGTGACGGTGATCTTCCAGGACGATTCGAAGCACACCGCCAAGGTGGTCGGGCGCGACGACAAGACCGATCTGGCGCTCCTCAAGATCGACGCGCCGAAGCCGTTGCCGTACGTCGAATGGGGCGACAGCAACGCGGTCCAGGTCGGCGACTGGGTGCTCGCCGTCGGCAATCCGTTCGGATTGGGCGGCACGGTCAGCTCCGGCATCGTCTCGGCGCGCGGCCGCGACATCCACGAAGGCCCGTACGACGATTTTTTGCAGATCGACGCGTCCATCAACCGCGGCAATTCCGGCGGTCCTACCTTCAACCTCGACGGCCGGGTCATCGGCATCAACACCGCGATCTATTCGCCCAATGGCGGCTCGGTCGGGATCGGCTTCGCCATCCCGTCGAGCCTCGCCAAGCCGGTGATCGAGCAGTTGAAAGAGCACGGCAAGGTCGAGCGCGGCTGGCTCGGCGTGCAGATCCAGGAAGTGACGCCGGAGTTGGCGAAAAGCCTTGGCCTGCCGAAGCCCGAAGGGGCGCTCGTCGCCGACGTAACGCCGGGCGGACCCGCGCAGAAGATCGGCATCAAGCAGGGTGACGTGATCCTGTCCTATGACGGGCACAACGTCGTCAAGCTGCGCGACCTGCCGCTCTCGGTAGCGGAAACTCCGGTCGGTCAGACCGCGCACCTGAAACTCTGGCGTGACGGCAAGGAAGTGGATCTGGCGCCGGTGATCGCCGCCATGCCCGAGCATCCCGAGCGCATGGCGCAGGCGACCGGCGAGGGCGGCCCGCAAGGGCGCGCGCAGACCGCCACCACGATGGGCCTGAAGCTCGCGCCTCTGACGCCCGAACTGCGGCGCGAGCTCTCCGTGCCGAAGAACGTGAAGGGCGTGGTCGTGACCTCGATCGCCGATTCGAGCCCGCTCGCCGAGCTGGGACTGGCGCCGGGCGACGTGATCCAGGCGGTGAACCAGGAGCCGGTGGCGATGCCCAAGGACTTCATCGCCAAGCTCGACGCGGTCAAGAAGAGCGGCAGCAAGAACCTGCTGCTGCTCATCAACCGGCACGGCGTCAATCAGTTCGTGGCAGTGAACCTGTCGAACGGCGGCAACGGGTAAAGGCGATGCGGAGGTCGCCGCGATGCGCATCCTGGTGATCGAGGACGATCGCGAGGCGGCGGCCTATCTCGTAAAAGGCCTGACCGAGAGCGGCCACCGCGTCGATCTCGCGGGCGACGGCCGCCAGGGACTGGCGCGCGCGCGCTCGGACCGGTTCGACGCCATGGTGATCGACCGCATGCTGCCGGAGCTCGACGGGCTCAGCATCGTCGCGGCATTGCGGGCGGCGCATGACGCGACGCCGGTCCTGGTGCTCTCGGCCTTGGGCGATGTCGAGGACCGCGTCGTCGGCTTGCGCGCCGGGTGCGACGACTATCTGCCGAAGCCGTTCGCCTTCTCGGAATTGCTGGCCCGGCTCGAGGCGTTGACGCGGCGCGGCAATGCCGAGACGCGGCTCCGCGTCGCCGATCTCGAGATCGACCTCATCGCCCGCACGGTGACGCGCGCCGAGCGGTCGCTCGAGCTTCTGCCGCGCGAGTTCCGGCTGCTCGAATATCTGATGCGGCACGCCGGCCACATCGTCACCCGCACCATGCTGCTGGAAAAAGTCTGGGACCATCATTTCGATCCGCAGACCAACGTGATCGACGTGCATGTGAGCCGCTTGCGCCAAAAGATCGACAAGGGCTTCGAGCACGCACTGCTGCACACCGTGCGCGGCGCGGGCTACATGCTGCGCGCGCCCTAGATGTCGATCGTGCCGCCGCCGTCGTCGTCGGCGCCGCCGGTGTCCTGGTCGTCGGCCTGCACCGAGCCCCGATCGTCAGTATCGACGGGCGCCTGCTGGCCCTGGTCGTCGCCGTAATAGTTGTTGATGACGGTCTCGCCCAATCCCGGCTGCGGCATCATGCCGCCGAACAGATTCCCGTAATGCGGCGCGAACAGCGAACTGATCCCCTGGAACAGCAGCGCGCCGCCGGCGATGCCGGCCGCCGTCGTTGCAGCCTGGCGCAAGAAGCCGGAGCTCGCGCCCGGCATGGCCAGCGAGGGCGCCGCGGCGGGCTGCGCTGCGGCGGAGTTCGTCCACACCGATCCGGGCGCGGACGATTGCGGCGGCGGCGCGGCCGGCGCGCGGCCCCACGGTCCCGCATTGGGCACGCTGGCGCGCGCGGGCGCGAGAAAACTCGACGGCGGCTGCGGCTGCGCTTGCGGCTGCGCGCGCTGCTCCAGTTCCTTGATGCGCTTATCCGCCTCGGCGAGCGCCATGTCCTGGATCAGCACCGTCTGCACCAGGAGATAAGGCGCATCCGGCACGCGCGACACGCCCGCGCGGATCGCCGCTTCGGCGTCGGCGTCCTTCGCCTGGCTCTCGGCCTGCGTCAGGCGGTTGAACAGCTGGACGATCAGGTCCCGCTCTTGCGGCGTCATCCTTGCCTCCTTCGATCCCTTGTCCCTGCGATATGGGATCAGAGGCCGCGATTTCCCATTCGCAGGAATTTCTCGCGCCGCATCCGGCGCAGCGCCTGCCCGTCTTCGCGCGGCAGCGCGGCAAGCGCCGCGGCGATCGCCTCGCCCGCGGCGTGGATTGCAGTCCCCGGGTCGCGGTGCGCGCCGCCCAAGGGCTCGGGCACAATCTCGTCGATCACTTCGAGCCGCAGCAGGTCGGATGCGGTGAGCTTCAGCGCCGCCGCCGCGTCGGGCGCGTGCTCGGCGCTGCGCCACAGGATCGAAGCGCAGCCCTCGGGCGAGATCACGGAATAGGTCGCGTTCTCGAGCATCAGCACGGTGTTGGCGGCGGCAAGCGCGATGGCGCCGCCCGATCCGCCCTCGCCGATGATGGTGGCGACGAACGGCACGGTCAGCGCGAGGCCCTGTTGCGTCGTGCGCGCGATCGCCTCGGCCTGGCCGCGCTCCTCGGCGCCGATGCCCGGGTACGCCCCCGCCGTATCGACGAAGCTCAGGACCGGCAGCCGGAAACGCTCGGCGAGCTGCATCAGGCGCTGCGCCTTGCGATAGCCCTCGGGCCGCGCCATGCCGAAATTGTGCCGGACGCGCGCCTCGGTGTCGGCGCCCTTCTCGTGCGCGATCGCCACGACCGACAGGCCGCGGAACCGGCCGAGCCCGCCGACGATGGCGCGGTCTTCGGCATAGAGCCGGTCGCCGGCCAGGGGCGTGAACTCGGTGAGGAGCGCGTCGAGATATGCCCCGCCGTGCGGCCGGTCGGGATGGCGCGCGAGCTGCACCTTCTGCCACGGCGTCAGCTCGGCGAAGGTCTGGCGCAACAGGCGGTTCGCCTTCGCCTCGAGGTTCTCGACCTCCTCGGCGATGTTGAAGTCGCCGCCAGAGGCGAGATGGCGCAGTTCCTCGATCTTGCTTTCGAGCTCGGCGAGCGGCTTCTCGAATTCGAGGAAGTGCCGCATCAGCGCGGCCCCCCCTTGCGCGCCAGGGGATGGTGCGCGTTGACGAGCCGCTCGAGCCGCGCGGCTTCCACATGCGTGTAGATCTGCGTCGTCGCGATATCGGCGTGGCCGAGCATTGCCTGCACGCTTCTGAGATCGGCGCCGTGGTCGAGCAGGTGGCTGGCGAACGCGTGGCGCAGCACGTGCGGCGAAAGCCGCGCCGGGTCAAGCCCCGCGCGCAGCGCCAGCTCCTTCACGATCTGCCCGGCGCGCCGCCGCGTCAAATGCGCGCCGCGCGAGGGGAAAAGATAGGGCGAGGCCGCGCCCTCGGCGAGGAACTTGCCGCGCACGGCGAGATAGTCGTGGAGTGCCGCGCGCGCCGGCGCGCCCAGCGGCACGAGCCGCTCCTTGTCGCCCTTGCCGCGGACGATGAGGAAGCGCGGGTCGCGCCTTGCCGCGGCAAGCGGCATCGCCACCAGCTCCGACACGCGCAGCCCTGCGCCGTAGAGCAGCTCCGCCATGGCGCGGACGCGCTGTCCTTCCGGCCCCGGCCATTCCCGCGCCGTTGCGAGAAGCGCATTCACTTCGCGCTCGGCCAGGATTTTCGGCAGCGGCCGGCCCAGGCGCGGCGCGTCGAGCACGCTCGTCGGGTCGTCGCGCCGCGCACCTTCGAGCACGAGGAAACGGAAGAACTGGCGCAAGGCCGAAAGCCGCCGCGCGACCGTGCGCGGCTTGAGGCGCCGGCGCGCGAGCGCCGCGAGATAGCGCCTGAGGTCGTCGCTCGATGCATCCTCGAGCGCCGCGCCTTTGAGAAAGCGGGCGCAGTCGGCGAGGTCGTTGCCATAGGCGGCGAGCGTGAGGCGCGAAGCACCCCGCTCGGCCGCGAGCATTTCGAGAAAGGCCTCGCGCCGCGGCGAATCGTTCCGCGCGCGCTCAGATGCCGGCATCGACCGCCGCCTCGACGGCAATGGCGCGCGCATCCGCCTCGCGTCCGACCGCGCGCAGCGCAGTGACCGCGCCCTCGAGCAGCACGGGCTCGAGCGACAACCGCTCGCCGGACGCGATGACCAGAAGCGTGGACAGCACCGTCTCGCCGATGCGCCTTTGCGCCACGGCCTGCTGCTGATCGACGATGAGCGCCGCGCTCGGCAGCTTGGCCGCGTGCGGCGGCGCCATGAGCGGCGCCCAGTCGAGCGGCCCCAGACTGGCGCCGAGCGCGGCGGCGAGGGCCACCATGAGATCGGCCTCGGCCGGCGCCGCACCCGAATCGCGGCTGGCAAGCGCGGCAACGGCGTTCTTGAAGAGCGCGCCGGTGTCGCCCTGATCCGGCGCCGTCGCGAGCCACGACAGAAAGCGCAGCTCGGGCGCGTTCGCGGCGTCGATCCACGGCTTCGCCGCATCGGCCCCGCCTGCCAGCAGCAGCGCGCGCGCCGCGTCGGCGGCGAAGCCTGCGTCCGCCGTGCCGGGGTCGAGCTCGCCGAGCGCCGGCGCCACGAGCCGCGCCGTCAGCGCAAACGCGCCGCGTTTCTTGCCGTCCTCGAACAGCTTTGCGATAGCAGTCTCGCGCGTCGCGGCAGGCGCGCTCGAGCGCGCGACGGAATAGAGCACGGCGCGCACGCGCGCGTCGGGCGGCTTGTCGTCCTTGAGCGCCGCCTGCTGCTCGTCTTGCTTGGGCTCGATCGACTGGTAGAGCGCGCCCAGCGCATCGGGCGCGAGCGCGCCCAGAAGCGCCGCGCGCTCGGCCGCCGGAAGACGCTGCAGCGCCGGCACCACTTCGCTTGCCGCATATGCTGCGAGCGCCGCCGGACCCGCGGCGGCGAGTGCATCGCCCGGCAGCGCCTGCTTCGCCGCGGCAAGGAGCGTGAGCCGCAGCGGCGTCGGCTCGCCGAGCTTGTCGATCTTGCGCGCGTGGCCCTGGAGCGCGTCGATGAGCGTGTCGAACGGAGGGTCGTCGGGCGCCTTCTGCTCGCGCAGCACGCTTAATCCGAGCGATGCCTTGTCGCCTTGGCCCGCAAGCGCCTGGCAGGCGATGAGCGCGCGGTCCCACCACACCAGGTTCTGGTAGCGCCCGATCCGGTCGCTCACGACCTTGCAGGCGCCGTCGATGTCGTGCGCGGCGAAGCGCAGCTCGACCCGGTCGCGGTCCATGAGATCGCCCGGCGAATCGGACGGAAGCCGGTCGCCGATCTCGATCGCCGGCTTGACGAGGCCCAGCGCCAGCATCCGGTCGAGCCGCAGCGCGGCGAGGCTCGGCCGGTCGGGCGGGTCCGTGCCCGCGGGCGAGCCGGCGTCGCTCAGAAGGAGGCGGCGCGCCAGATCCTGAACCGCGGGCGAGCTCGACGGCGCGAGGCGCGGCAGCGCCGCCGCGAGGAACGAGCGCTCGGTGCCCCGCCACATCGTCTGCGGCAGCGCGCCGTCGTTGGGGCCGAGCGTGCCGGTCCATGACGCGTCGCTCGGGGCGAGCGGCTGTGCCTCGATGTCCTCGGGCGCGGTTTTCGCCGCCGGCGCCGCGGCGGCCGGCGGCGCGGGTTCCGCCGGCGTGGCCGAGGGCACGAGCGGTATCGGCGGTCCGAGCTGCGCCGCTGCCGGGACGGCGATCAGGCCAAGAGCGGCGAGAAGCGCGGCGCCGGCGTGCTGGCGCCGCGTGTCAGTGCGCCAAGCGCGCATCGGGGATGACGTGCTCCACGTGCGCGGTGGGCGCGGGAATGTCCCAGACCGACAGAAAGCCCATTCCGCCTGCGATCGCGACCGCCAGCAGCCCTACGCCGATCAGAACGAATTTTCCCATGCGATCCCGATATCCTGCGCACGCCAAAGTCGCCGGCCGATTGGCGATCATCCCGACGAGTATGCTAGGTTTCCATCATGGCGAATTTGCGACAGTCTATCGGATCGCTCGTCCGCGTTTCAATCGCGCGGCGCCTCCCTCGGAAGGGTCGGCGATGAGCGGCGGCGACTTCCCGCTGTCGCGGACGGTGGCGATCGTCGGCCTGATGGGGGCCGGCAAATCGAGCATCGGCCGCCGTCTCGCGCAGCGCCTCAAGGTGCCGTTCGTCGATGCCGACAGCGAGATCGAGGCCGCGGCCGGCGCCACGATCGAGGAGATTTTCGAGCGCCACGGCGAGCCCGCGTTCCGCGACGGCGAGCGGCGCGTCATCGCGCGCCTGCTCGAAGGGCCGGTCCGCGTGATCGCGACCGGCGGCGGCGCCTTCATGGACCCGGCGACACGGCAGTTGATGCGCGAGCGCGCGATCAGCGTCTGGCTCAAGGCCGATCTCGACCTGCTGCTGCCGCGCGTGCTGCGGCGGAACAACCGGCCGCTGCTCAAGGCCGGCGAGCCGCGCGCGGTGCTCGAGCGCCTGATAGAGGAGCGCTATCCGATCTATGCCGAGGCCGATATCACCGTCGATTCGCCCGATGGCCCGCCGGACGCCACGGTCGAGCTCGTGATCGCCGCGCTCGCCGCCTATCTCGGCGTCGAAGCGCCCGCGTCATGAGCGCCGCGGAAAGGCTGCGGGTCGAGCTGGGCGCGCGCAGCTACGACATCGTGATCGGCGCGGGGCTGCTCGAGGAGGCGGGCACGCTGATGCGCCCGGTGCTGCGCCAGAGCCGCGTCGCGATCGTCACCGACGAGACGGTCGCGCGGCTCCATCTGGCGCGGCTCGCAGCCGGGCTCGACGCGGCCGGGATCGCGCACGACACGATGGTGCTGCCGCCCGGCGAGCAGACCAAGGATTTCCGCCATTTCCAGAAGCTCGTCGAGGACCTGCTCGGGCTTGGCGTCGAGCGGCGCACGACGCTCGTGGCGCTGGGCGGCGGCGTCATCGGCGATCTCACCGGCTTTGCCGCGGCGACGCTGCTGCGCGGGGTGGCCTATGTGCAGATCCCGACGACGCTCCTCGCCCAGGTCGACAGCTCGGTCGGCGGCAAGACCGCGATCGACACGATCCACGGCAAGAACCTGGTCGGCGCCTTCTATCAGCCGGTGCTCGTCCTTGCCGACATCGACGCGCTCGCCACTTTGCCGCGGCGCGAGCTTCTGGCCGGCTATGCCGAGGTGGTGAAGTACGGGCTCATCCGCGACCCCGATTTCTTCGGCTGGCTCGAGGCGAATGGTCCCGCGCTCGTCGCTGGCGACGCCGGACTCCGGCGCGAGGCGGTGCGCCGCAGCTGCGCCGCCAAGGCCGAAATCGTCGCCTCCGACGAACGCGAGGAGGCCGAGCGCGCGCTCCTCAATTTCGGCCACACGTTCGGCCACGCGCTCGAGGCCGAGACCGGGTTCGGCGACGCGCTGCTCCATGGCGAGGCGGTGGCGCTCGGCATGCGGCTCGCGTTCGATTTCTCCGCCCGGCTCGGCCTGTGCGCCGAGGCCGAGATCGCGCGCGTGCGGCGCCATTTTGCGGCGGTGGGGCTGCCCACGGAGCTCGGCGAGGCCGGCAATCTGCCGCGCCTGTCCGTTGACGGGCTGCTGCGCCACATGCGCCACGACAAGAAGGTGCGGGACGGAAAAATCACCCTGATCCTCGCGCGCGGCATCGGCGACGCCTTCATAAAGCCCGATGTTCCCGAAGGTCTGATCCGCGAGTTCCTCGCATCTCAAGCGCCGAATTCGCTGGCGGGACCGGCGGGCGCTCTCTAAAGAGCGCCGTCCGCCACCGCCCGCGAGGCAAGTTCATGCCGCTCTCCGCTCCGGCCGAACGCGAGGCCATCCACACCCGCCACGTGGTGTGCCGCGGCTTTCACCGCGCCGACGGGCTGTGGGACATCGAGGGGCATCTCACCGACACCAAGACCTACGACTTCGATTCGCAGTTCCGCGGCCCGGTCATCGCCGGCACGCCGGTGCATCAAATGTGGCTCCGCCTGACCGTCAACGACGACCTCGTCATCCGCGAGGTCGAGGCCGTGACCGATCACAGCCCGTTTCCGATCTGCTCGGGCATCACCGGCAATTTCGCCAAGCTCAAGGGACTCAGCATCAAGCCCGGCTTCAATGCCAAGGTGCGCGAGCTGCTGGGCGGGGTCGAAGGCTGCACCCATCTCGTCGAGATGCTGGGGCCGGTCGCCACGACGGCATTCCAGACCATCTATCCCTATCGCAACCGGGTGCGCAGCCGGAACGGCGGCGAGCCCGCCCGCACCCCGCGCCCGCGCCTCATCGACACCTGTCACGGCTGGTCGAGCAAGGGCGAGGTGGTGAAGCAGATCTATCCCGACCGCTACACCGGCCCTTGAGCTCAGCCGCGCCGGCGCGCGAAGATTGCGCCGTGGCCGGCGCGCCAGTGCCCGCCCTCGGTCGCGGCGGCCTCGAAATAGCGCAACAAATAGACGCGGATGGCCGAGGTCAGGCTCGATTCGGTGCGCGACCGCTCGATCGCGGTCACGACCTCGTTGACCGTCGCGCGTTCGCGCGCGCAGACTTGCCGCAGCGCCAGCCACATCGGCGGCTCGAGCCTGATACTGGTCCGCCGCCCGGCGACGGTGACGTTCCGATTGTCCAGCGTCGAGCCCGGAAGGGCCGGCTGCTGGGGACCGCTTAGCGGTGCGGGCGACTTGCCCACGCTGACCATGGCCCGGATATTAATGAGGTTTTCCGCCTGCCGCAACCGTTAAGCGTGGTCCGGCGAGAATTACAACTTTCCGGTGTGGCTCTCGTCCGGGGCGAGGGCGGTGATCTGCAGCGCGTGGACGCGCTCTTTCAGCTCGTCGGCGAGCAGCGCATAGATCGCGCGCTGCCGTTCGAGGCGGCTCTTGCCGGCGAAGCTCGCGGCGACCACTTCGACGCGGAAATGCGTCTCGCCGTCCGGACGCGCGCCGGCGTGGCCGCGATGGCGGTGCGAATCGTCGAACACGTCGAGCCGTATGGGCTGCAGCGCGGCGGCGAGCTTGGTGCGGATGCGCTCTTTCATCGACATCGCGAGACAAGGTGGATCGGCCGATGCGCTCCGTCAACAAGGTGCGGCGCACGATCGCGCGCGATGCATGCAAGCCGCGATTTCCCGAGCCTTGTCACATCCCCATTCAATCCCCATACTGCACACATAATGGTCCGCACGCGCATCGAGGACATGCGCACGTCCGCGGCGGAAACGCCCGTGAGACCGTGCGATCACCCCGGCTGCGCTGCGGCCGGGGCTTACCGGGCGCCGCGCTCGCGCGCGGCGCTTAGCATGTTTCACTGGTTCTGCATCGACCATGTGCGCGCCTACAATTCCGCGTGGAACTACTACGCCGGGATGAGCGCCGCCGAGATCGAGCGCGAGATCCGCAACGACACGGTGTGGCAGCGGCCGACCTGGCCGATGGGGGTGCGCGGCGGCTACGGCTACCGGCCGCGCTTCCGCGATTTCGGCCTGTTCGACGACGGCGAGGCGGAGACGGAGCAGCGCAAGACGCGGCGCCCTCATCAACCCTCGCCGCAGGAGCAGGCGCTCACAGTGTTCAACCTCGCGCCGCCCCTTACCCTCGTCGCCCTCAAGGCGCGCTATAAGGAACTGGTGAAGCTCAACCACCCCAACGTCCATGGCGGCGACAAGGCGGCGGAAGAGCGCCTGAAGATCATAAACCTCGCCTATTCGACCCTGAAGGCGAGCTACTTTCCCTAACGAACATCCGCGAAAGCATCATGGCCCCGACAGAAAACAGCAACGGCACAGCTATCTTTCCGCTCGACCGTCCGGACATCCAGCTCTCGGTGCGGCAGACCTTCGGCATCGACAGCGACCTGCAGGTTCCGGCTTTCTCGCAGGCGGGTGCTCATGTCCCCGATCTCGACGAGGCTTATCGCTTCGACCGCGATACCACGCTCGCGATCCTCGCGGGCTTCGCCTACAACCGGCGCGTCATGATCCAGGGCTATCACGGCACTGGCAAATCGACGCATATCGAGCAGGTCGCCTCGCGCCTCAACTGGCCCTTGATCCGCATCAATCTCGACAGCCACATCAGCCGCATCGATCTCGTCGGCAAGGACGCGATCGTGCTGGTCGACGGCAAGCAGGTCACCGAGTTCCGCGAGGGGCTTCTGCCGTGGGCGATCCAGCACCCCATGGCGCTCGTGTTCGACGAGTATGACGCGGGGCGGCCCGATGTGATGTTCGTGATCCAGCGCGTCCTCGAGGTCGAGGGGAAGCTCACCCTCCTGGACCAGAACCGCGTGATCCGCCCGCACCCGTTCTTCCGCCTGTTCTCGACCACCAACACGATCGGATTGGGCGACACGACCGGCCTCTATCACGGCACGCAGCAGATCAATCAGGGGCAGATGGACCGCTGGAACGTGGTCGCCACCCTCAACTATCTGCCGCACGACGCCGAGCTCGAGATCGTGCTCGCGAAGGTGCCCTATTACGACAACGACGACGGCCGCCGCATGATCAACGCCATGGTGGCGCTTGCCGAACTCACGCGCTCGGGCTTCATCAACGGCGACATCTCGACCGTGATGTCGCCGCGCACGGTCATAACCTGGGCCGAGAACGTCCGCATCTTCAGCGACGTGGCGTTCGCCTTCCGGCTCACCTTCCTCAACAAGTGCGACGAGATGGAGCGCGCCACGGTGGCGGAATACTATCAGCGCTGCTTCGGCACGGAATTGAAGGAGACGGGCGTCCGCGCGACGCTGGTGTAAAGCGATGGCCGATGCCGCCTCGCCGATAGAGTCGTTCAAGCGCTCGACCGCCGCGACCTTGCGCGCGATCGCGGAGCGCGACGACGTGACCGTGACCTACGGCGCCGAGCCGCCGGGTGCCGCCGGCACGCGCGTGCGCCTGCCGGTGCCCGGCCGCGAGCTGGCCGAGCGCGAGGCGGCGCCGGTGCGGGGCGCCGCCGACGCGCTGGCGCTGCGCCTGCGCTACCACGACGCAGCGCTCCACGCCAAGCGCATGCCGGCGAGCGAGACCGCGCGCGCCATCTTCGACGGGGTCGAGCAGGCCCGGGTCGAGGCCTTGGGCGCGCGGCGCATGGCCGGCGTCTCCGCCAACCTCGCCGCCATGCTCGAGGAGCGCTATCGCCGCCAGGGCTACGAGCACATGATCGAGCGCAACGACGTGACGATGGCCGAGGCCGTGCGGCTCTTGGCGCGCGAGGCGCTGACCGGCGCAGCGCCCCCGCCCGCCGCGCGCCAGGTGGTCGACGCCTGGCGGCCGCTCCTCGAAAGCAAGGTCGCGCGCGACCTGACCGAGCTCGGGCGCCACGCCGAGGACCAGGATTCCTACGCCAAGGTGGTGCGCCGGCTGCTCCAGGACCTCGATCTCGATGTCGGCGAGCCCGAAGAGGGCGAGGAGAGCGAGAACGCCGAAGGCGAGGGCGAGGACGAAGAGGGCGAGAGCGACGCCGAAGGCAAGGAGGGCGCGGCCTCGGGCCAGAAAGGCGCGCTCGAGGGCGGCGTGCCGCAGGAGGGCAAGGAGCAGGGCGACGATAGCGCCGAGGAGATGCAGGGCGAGCTCATGCCGGGCTCGGGCGACGAGGATCCGAACCGTCCGGGCCGGCCCGGCGTGCTGCCGCGCAACCCGCGCGGGGGCGACGATCCCAATGCCTATCGCGCCTTCACCACCGAATGCGACGAGATCGTGTCGGCCGAGGATCTGTGCGACAGCGACGAGCTGACGCGCCTCCGGGCGCTCCTCGACCAGCAGCTCGCGCACCTGCAAAGCGTGGTCGCGCGGCTGGCCAACCGGCTGCAGCGCCGCCTCATGGCCAAGCAGATGCGCTCGTGGGAGTTCGATCTCGAGGAAGGGCTGCTCGATACCGGGCGGCTCTCGCGCGTCGTCACCAACCCGGTCTATCCGCTCTCCTACAAGCGCGAAAAGGAGACGCAGTTCCGCGACACGGTGGTGAGCCTCCTCATCGACAATTCCGGCTCGATGCGCGGCCGGCCGATCACGGTCGCGGCGATGAGCGCCGACATTCTCGCGCGCACGCTCGAACGCTGCGCCGTCAAGGTCGAGATTTTGGGCTTCACCACGCGCGCCTGGAAGGGCGGCCAGTCGCGCGAGCGCTGGATCGCCGCCGGCAAGCCGCCCAACCCCGGCCGCCTCAACGATCTGCGCCACATCGTCTACAAGGCGGCGGACGCGCCGTGGCGGCGCGCGCGGCGCTCGTTGGGCCTCATGCTGCGCGAGGGCATCCTCAAGGAGAACATCGACGGCGAGGCGCTCGCCTGGGCGCATGCGCGCCTCATCGCCCGTACCGAGCAGCGCCGCATCCTGATGGTGATTTCCGACGGCGCGCCGGTCGACGATTCGACGCTGTCGGTCAATCCCGGCAATTATCTCGAGCGCCACCTGCGCGAGGTCATAACCCAGATCGAGCGCACCTCGCCCGTGCAGCTCGTCGCCATCGGCATCGGCCACGACGTGACGCGCTACTACCGCCGCGCCGTCACCATCGTCGATGCCGAGCAACTGGGCGGCGCCATGCTGGAGAAGCTCGCCGAGCTGTTCGAGGAGGACGGCGACCCCAGCTATTCGGCCGGCGCCCGCATCGTCGTCTGACCCATCATTGCATGCGGCCGACCGGCAACCCCGCGGACTTCCACTCGGGGAAACCGTCTTCGAGCCGGCGCACGCGGTAGCCGCGCCCGCGCAACAAGGCGACAGCCTCGTAGGAAAGCACGCACCACGGGCCGCGGCAGTAGGCGACGATTTCCCGATCGGGTGCCAATTCGGCCAAACGGCGCTCCAATTGTGCCAGCGGGATGTTCAGCGCACCCGGTAAGTGCCCACGGGCAAATTCGTCCTCGGGCCGCACATCGAGCACCATTGCCGTGCCCGCTCGCAGGCGATCGAGCAGCTCTTGCCGGGAGACCGGTTCAAAATCGTCGCGCGCCCGGAAATAGTTCGCCGTGACCCGCGCGATTTCGGCACTGTTGCGCTCGCCCACGCGACTGAGCGCGCGTCCGAGATCGACGACCTCCTCGCCGGTAAGACGATAATAGACGCGCTTCCCCTCGCGCCGTCCTTCGACAAGCGCCGCGCGTCGAAGAAGCTGCAAGTGCCGGGACGCATTTGCGAGCGTGAGCCCGGCCCGCTCGGCCAGATCCTCGACGCTGCGCTCTCCCTGGCCGAGATGTTCCAGCAATTCGAGACGATGCGCGTGCCCCAGTGCCCGAGCGATCTCGGCGAGGCTCGCAAATACGCGCTGTTTCGGGCCGCGGGTTGACATCATTCGCCGTTCGTGAAATCAATCTGCAGATTGATTGAATGTACTCCGGCGGTCAAGGCCCCGCTCGGAGCTTGCGGGAGGCCGGCATGATCATGCGTCAGTTCCTCCATACCGATCCGGTTGCCGTCTCCTACCTGTTCGGCTGCGGCGGGCATGCCGCTTGTGCCGTCGTCGATCCGGTCGGCGACATCGCACCATACCTGCAGGTTGCCGACAACACCGGAATGCGCATCCGCTTCGTCATCGATACCCATATCCACGCCGATCATCGTTCCGCCGGGCGCGTCCTCGCAAGCGAGGCCGGTGCCGAATATGTCCTCCATGCCGGGGCCAAGGTGGCTTTCCCGATCCGTGCGGTGAATGACGGCGACCGCTTGCCGCTCGGCAATGTCGTCGTGGACGTGCTGCACACGCCTGGCCATACGCCCGAGCATATTTGCCTCCTCGTCACCGACCGCACGCGGGCAGACGAACCGTGGTTTGCGCTGACCGGCCATACCCTGATGATCGGCGATGTCGGAAGAACTGAACTCGCGGGCGATGCGGCGACCGCTTCCCTCGCTTTGTTCCTGAGCCTGCAGCGGCTGAAGGCGCTGCCGGACCATGTCGAGGTCTGGCCGGGCGCTTACGCGGGCTCGGTTTGCGGCCGCCGGCTGAGCGGCAAGCCGTCTTCGACGATCGGGTTCGAGCGGCGGCACAACACCCCGTTCAAGATCGACGCGGCCGACGGTTTCATCGAGTTCATGGTGAAGGATGTTCCGGCGGCGCCGGCCGATGCGGCGGAATTGCGGGCCTGGAATAGCGGGCATCGCAGGTAGCGCCGCGATGACGGTTCCGGCCAGGACCGCGGTTGCGCCGGCGGGCGTCGCGCTCGGCATCCGCGCCAATTTGGGCCAGTTTCTCCTGCTGATCCTGCTCAACGCTTTCGTCGGCGGAATGGTCGGCCTCGAGCGCACGGTTGTACCGCTGATCGGGGCCGAGACCTTCCACCTCGCCTCGGCCAGCATCATCACCGGCTTTATCGTCAGCTTCGGTGTGGTGAAGGCACTCACCAACCTGATCTCCGGCCAACTGGCCGAGAGTTGGGGCCGTAAAGCGACGCTGGTGTTGGGGTGGGCCGTTGGATTGCCGGTCCCATTCATGCTGATGTGGGCGCCGAGCTGGGGCTGGGTGATCGCCGCCAATGCCTTGCTCGGCGTCAACCAGGGTCTTGCCTGGTCGATGACGGTGCTGATGAAAATCGATCTGGTCGGGCCGCGTTCGCGCGGCCTGGCGATCGGTTTGAATGAGTTCGCAGGGTATGCCGCGGTCGGACTGACGGCTTTTCTCACCGGCTGGATCGCCGCCCGCTATGGCCTGCGCCCCGGCCCCTTCTACCTTGGCGCCGTCTATGCCGTGCTTGGCTTCGGGCTTTCGGTCCTGGCCGTGCGCGATACCGGCGACCATGTGCGCCATGAGGTTCACGCGCACGCTCACGGCAGCGCGGAGGCGCTCAATTTCTGGGACGTGTTTCGCCGCACCAGCTTCGGCGACCGGCGCCTGTTTGCCGCCTGCCAGGCCGGGTTCGCGACCAACCTCAAGGACGGCATGAGCTGGGGACTGCTGCCCCTGTTCTTCCTCGCCTACGGCCTCGGCGTCGAGCGCATCGGCGTGCTGAAGGCGGTTTACCCGGCGTGCTGGGGCATTCTGCAAATCCTCACCGGGCCGCTCAGCGATCGGATCGGCCGGCGCGGGCTCGTGGCGTGGGGAATGTGGCTTCAGGCGGCGGCGCTGACGCTGATCGCGCTCGCCAGCGGTTTTGCCTGGTGGCTCCCGGCGAGCGCGTTGCTCGGGGTCGGCACGGCGATGGTCTATCCGACTCTGATCGCGGCGATTTCGGATGCCGCGCATCCGACCATGCGGGCGCGCGCGCTCAGCGTCTATCAATTCTGGCGCGACCTCGGCTATGCGGTCGGCGCGCTCGCGTCAGGGCTGATTGCCGACATGTTCGGCTTTGGCGCCGCGATCCTGGCGGTCGCTGCCGTCGTCTTCGCTTCGGGAATCGCTGTGGCGGGCCTGATGCAGGATCGGCTGCGCTAAGGGCTTAGCGTTCGGCGCGCCCGTCGCCGCTTCGCTCCGTCCGGCTCAGCACCTGGGCGAGATCGCGCCAGCCATAGGCCACCGCATCGACCGGCTGGCCGCCCACCGGAATCGGCCGGTGCATCGCCTGCCTGCCGCCGAGCCGTTCGTAGAAATAGCGCCCCGGATTGGCGCGGATGACCCAGACCAGCGCCGAGCGGTGTCCGGTCGCGACGAGTCGCGAGAAGAGCGCCAGCACGAGCGCCCGGCCCGCGCCCTGGCCCTGCGCGTCGGGGAGGACGTAGAGCGTGTAGATCTCGCCCTCGTAATCGAGCCCGCTGTCGCGCTGCGCTCCGCAATTGCCGAAGCCCGTGACGGTGCCGCGCGGCGTGTGCGCGATCCGCACGTCGTCCGGGCGGTGGCGCAGGAAATGGCTCCACGAGGCCGTCTGGCGCCGCTCCGACATGTTGAGCAGCACGCGGTCGGGCAGCATGCCGGCATAGGTCGTGCGCCAGGTCTCGACCTCGATGCGGGCGATCGTTTCCGCATCGATAAGACGCGCCGCTCGGACGAGACTGATCACGCGGGGCCTCCTTGGGCGCCATCATAAACCGGACTGCGCCGCTCCGACTACGAGCTTGCGAGCGAAGCTGCCGGCCTGATCTCGCCGACAATCGCGCCTGCGACATTTCGCACCGGCGGATTGAGCCGCTCGCCGAGCGCCGCAACCGCTGCCGGCCCGAGCGCGCCGAGCCGCGTCAGGATCGCGCCGAGCGCCACCCCGCTCGCGCGGCCGGCGCCATCCTCGATCTTGAGCGCGAGCCCGAGTTTGAGGCGCGGCAGCGACGCCGCGAATACGCCCTCGGCGCCGGGCTTGGCGCAAATCTCCGCGCCCGCCGCGCGCAGCAGCGCCGTGGCGAAGCCGGTGCTGCCGCTCACCATGAGCGGCTCTGCCGCCATCGCCGCGAGAAGGCGCAGCGACGCCGCCGCGAGATCGGGCGGAACACCCTGCGGATCGCCCATGCGCGCCATCGCGCGCGCAAGGCCGGTGAGCGGGATCGCCACCACCGGGATGCCGCAGCCGTCGGTGCCGCGCGCCGCCGCGGAAAGATCGAGACCCGCCATCGTCTCGACCGCCGCGATGACGCGGCGCTGCGCCGGGTGTGCCGGCGCGATATAGCCGCGCGTCGGCTCGCCGAGATGACGCGCCGCCGTCAGAAATCCCGCGTGCTTGCCCGAGCAGTTGTTGTGCAGCGTCGACGGTTTTTCGCCCGCGCGCACGAGCGCCTCGGCGGCCGCCGGATCGATCGGCCGGTGCGCGCCGCATTCGAGATCGGCCTCCGTGCAGCCGATGCGGCGCAGCCATCGGCTCACAGTCTCGACATGAATGGGCTCGCCGTGATGCGAGGCGCAGGCGAGCGCGAGTTCCGCAGCGCCGAGCCCGAACGCGTCCGCGGCGCCGCTCGCAACGAGCGGCAGCGCCTGCAGCGGCTTCAGCGCCGAGCGCGCATAGACCGGCCGCCCGGCCTCGCCCCATGCCATTTCGATGCGGCCCGCGGCGTCGCACACGACGGCGATGCCGCGATGGCGGCTCTCGACCATGCCGCCGCGCGTCACCTCGACCAGGACCGGCGCCCCGTTCATCGCGCTACCCGCTTGCCGCGGGTCCCCTTTGCCGATATCGAGAGCAAAGCCAAGGGAGGACACCGATGGCTCAGACGCACTACGAGGTCTATGCGCTTCGCTACGCCCACGCGCCGGAAAGCTCGATCCGCACGTTCCTGCTGCCCAACCCGCATGACGGGCCGATGCCGATGGATTTCTATGTCTGGGCCATCGTCGGCGGCGGCCGTGCCATCGTGGTCGATACCGGCTTCAAGGCCGCGGTCGGCGCGCGCAAGCGTCCGGACTGGAAGTTCCTCGAATCGCCTGACCGGATGCTGTCGCATATCGGCATCGATGCCGGCACGGCGAGCGACGTGGTGGTGACGCATCTCGACTGGGATCATACCGGCAACACCGATTTCTTCCCCAAGGCGACCTTCCACATTCAGGACGAGGAAGTGGCGTTCCGCACTGGCCGCCTCATGGCGCAGCCTTTCTACTCCTCGCGCTCCGAGGTGGACGACGTCATCGCCACCGTGCGCAACGTCTATTCCGGGCGCGTGCGCTTCCACGACGGCACGTCCGAGATTGCGCCCGGCGTGACCTTGCACCTCATCGGCGGCCACACGGCGGGGATGCAGGTCGTGCGCGTGCCGACGGCGCGCGGCTGGGTCGTGCTGGCGAGCGACGCGGCGCATTACTGGGCCAATTTCCGCGAGCGCCGGCCGTTCCCGCTGGTGCTCGATGTCGGCAAGATGCTCGAAGGGTACCGCACGATGGCCGAACTCGCGGACGGTCCCGACCACGTCATCCCCGGCCACGATCCCGAGGTGGTGCAGCGCTTCCCGTCGCTTCCGGGTCATCCCGATATCGTCCGTCTCGACCGCAAGCCGTCCAACTGAACGGCCCGCCGAGTATAGGAGGAGAGGCGTGGAATTTCGCAGGCTCGGATCGGCGGGGCCTTCGGTGTCGCTCTTGGGACTCGGCTGCAACAATTTCGGCCGGCGCATCGATTTCGCCGCCTCGAAGCCGGTGATCGAGAAGGCGCTCGAGCTCGGCGTCACGCTGTTCGACACGGCCGACGTCTATGGCGAGGGCCTGTCGGAGGAATGGCTCGGCCGCGTCCTCGGGCCCCGCCGCAAGGACGTGGTGATCGCGACCAAGTTCGGCATGGCGATGCCGGCCGGAAGCGGCGCCTCGCCGCGCTACGTCGCCCGCGCGGTCGAGGCGAGCCTGAAGCGGCTCGGCACCGACTGGATCGACCTCTATCAGCTGCACCGCCCCGATCCCGCGACGCCGATCGAGGAAACGCTCGGCGCAATGGACCGGCTCGTCCGCGACGGCAAGGTGCGGCAGATCGGCTGCACCTATTTCACCGGCGCGGAGTTTTTGCGCTCCCGCGCGGCCGCGGCACAAGGCGGCTTCCACCCTTTCACCACGTGCCAGAACGAATACAGCCTGCTCGTGCGCGGCATCGAGCGCGATCTCGTGCCTTCGGTCGAGGAAGCGGGCGCGGGGTTCCTGCCCTATCTGCCGCTCGCGGGCGGCTTTCTCACCGGCAAGTACCGGCGCGGCGCGGCGGCGCCCACGGATTCGCGCTTCACCAAGGTGCGCTGGCAGGCGCAGCAGGTGATGACCGAGGGCAACTGGCGCATCCTCGACCGGCTCGAGGAATTTTGCGCTGCGCGCGGCCGGAGCGTGATCGAGCTGGCGATGAGCTGGCTCGCCGCGAAGCGTTTCGTCACGAGCGTCATCGCCGGCGCAACGAAGCCCGGGCAGGTCGAAGCCAACCTGCGCGCTCTCACATGGACCCTTTCTGCGGCGGAGATGGCCGAGATCGACCGCCTCACGCTCACGCCTTGAGCTTGTAGCCCGACGCGAACACGAGGTGGCATAGCGCGAGGAGGCCCAGATCGAGCGCCGTCATGATGGCGATGCCGAGCGCGATCGAGCCGTCGGCGTGGCCGATGAAGCCCGCGCGGAACCCGTCGATCATGTAGAAGAACGGGTCGCAGAACGCCACCAGCCGCCACGTCTCGGGCAGACGGTCGATCGAATAGAACGTGCCCGACAGGAACGAAAGCGGCGTCACGATGAAATTCGTCACCGCCGCGATGTGGTCGAACTTGTCGGCCCAGATCGCGGCGACGATGCCGAGCACCGACATGAAGAGCGACGCCGCCACCGCGTGGAAGAGGATAAGCGCCGGCGAGGCGAGCGTCACCGGCACGACGACCGCCATCGCCGCCCACACGACGAATCCCACGACGAGGCCGCGCGTCACGCCGCCCATGGCCAGGCCGAGCGTCAGCTCGAGCGGGCTCAAGGGCGGCATCAGCATATCGACGATGTTGCCCTGGAACTTCGCGATCATGAGCGAGGAGGTCGTGTTGGCGAAGGCGTTCTGCACCATCGCCATCATGATGAGCCCGGGCGCAAGGAAGGCGAGGAAGGGCACGCCAGCGACGCTGCGCTGCTGCCCCGACAGCGCCAAGAGGAAGATCGCGAGGAACAGAAGCGTCGTCACGACCGGCGCCGCGATCGTCTGCATGCCGACCTTGACGAAGCGCCGCACCTCGCGCTCGTAGAGCGTCCACAGGCCAAGCCAGTTGACCGCCCCGAACTGCCGCACCCGCGGCGGCGCAGCCATTTCGCTATTTCCGTCCATTGCCGCGGCTTTTAGAGCGGATTGCGGGGCGGGGGAACACTTCCGCGCTGAATGTCTCTTCCGTCGTCATGGCCGGGCTTGTCCCGGCTTGTCCCGGCCATCTCCGGGTTCGTGCGGCTGTAAAACGTGGCTGCCCGGCACGAGGCCGGGCATGACGGGCTGGAAAAGCGGCGACAATGTTTCTTGACCCTCTGCGTCCTCCGTGTCTCCGTGCAGGCAATGGCCAAGGCGAAGCTCGACGGCGATGCGCTCGACAAGGCGGCGCTCGATTATCTCGGGCATTACGCGAGCTCGGCCGAGAATCTGCGCCGCGTGCTGATGCGCCGCATCGCGCGCGCCGGCGCGGACAAGGCCGAAGCCGAGGCGGCCCGCGGCGCGATCGACGCGATTGTCACGCGCCTTATCGGCCAGCGCCTGCTCGACGATGGGCTCTACGCAGCGCAGCTTGCCGAAAGCCTGCATCGCCGCGGCATGTCGGCCGCGCAGATCCGCTTTCGCCTCGGCCAAAAGGGCGTGGCACAGGACGACGCGAAGGCGGCGCTCGCCGCGCTCGGCGCGGCGGCGGAGAGCGAGCTTGCCGCCGCCTGCGCGCTCGTCCGGCGGCGGCGGCTCGGGCCCTACCGCGCGGCCGCGTCGCGCGCCTCGTTCCGCGAGCGCGACCTGGGCGTTCTGGCCCGCGCCGGGTTCGGCCTCGACATCGCGCGCCGGATCCTTGCCGCGCGCGACCGGGACGAGCTCGAGCGCCTCGCAAGCGAGGGCGCGTAGGCGCGGTGTGGTGCAGCAAATGCGGGAAGGCGTTCCTCGGCGCAGGACTCACATGCCGCCGCCGCCGCCGCCGCCACCGCCGCCGGACGGACACGTGACGATTTGCGCGTCGAACGCACAGCCAGTGTCATAGGGCGCGCTGACCTGACAGCCGGAAACGGCCGCCGCCGCAAGCACGAGGATGTAGAGGATCGCTTTCACGGCACGCGCCTCTCGTTCGGGGGCGCGATCATCTGTCCGCATCGCCAATTCCTCGCTGGCGGCGGCTACACCATAGCGCGCAGGCGCGCGTCACGCCTTGCCGTCGGCGAGGTAATGCGTCTGGTTCGCGGACGGCATCTCGATTCCGGCGGCGTCGAACGCCTTCTTCATGCGGCGGTTGTATTCGCGCTGCACGTCGAACTGTTCGAGCGGCCGCGTCCTGAGGCGGACGCGGATCACCTGCGCGCTGTCGGTGAAGCGGTCGAGCCCGATCACCTCGAGCGGCGCCAGGATGCGGTTCTGCCAGTGGGGATCGGCCCGCATCCCGTCCGCGACCTCGCGCAGCACCGCGACGACGCGGTCGGGGTCCTCGCGATAGAGCACGCCCACATCGTGCACCGCATAGGCGAATTCGCGCGTCATGTTCTTGATCGTCGTGACCTCGCTGAACGGGATGGTGAGCAGCGCGCCCGAGGCGTCGCGCAGGCGCAGCGCCCGGATCGTCAAGGTTTCGACGATGCCCTCGCCCTTGCCGACATTGACATAATCGCCGACCGTGAGCGTGTCCTCGGCCAGGATGATGAGGCCGATGATGAGGTCCTTGAGCAGCGCTTGCGAAGCGAAGCCGATGGCAAGCCCCACGACGCCCGCGCCGGCCAGCAGCGGCGCGATGTTGACGCCGATCTGCGCCAGCACGATCAGGCCGACGAACGTGATGATGACGACGAGCACGGTCGTCCGCACGATCGGCAGCAGGGTTCGGGTCCGGGCGCTCCGCGCCAGCGGCCGGCCGCCGGCGTCCGCGGGGTGGAGATAACGCTCGACGCCCGAGCTGAACAGCTCCCACGCGACGAGCGCCGCGACGATCACGATCGCGATGGTCACGACCGTGCTGGTCGCTTGCCGGCCGGTGTCGGTGTCGAGCCAGGAATAGGCGCTGATGCCCCAGGCCTGGAGCAGGGTCAGCGTCGCCGCGACATAGACGATCGTCGCCGAGATGTAATAGAGCACCGGCAGATACCGGTTGGCGCGCGCCTCGAGCGTCGGATAGCGCGCCTTCATGTCCGGCGGAATGGCAAAGCCCTTCTCGCTCACGTGCTGGACGAAGCGCAGGATGAGCGCCGCGCCCAAAAGCACGACAACGCTCGCGAGCGTCGCGCGCAGCAGGAACAGATATCCGCCCGACACGTCGAGCACATAGACGCCGAACGTGCCGGCGATATAGATGATCGCCAGCACGTGCCAGGTCTCGGCAAGGCGATGGCGGATCGCGCGCCAGCCGCCGCCGCCCGGACCGCCGCGCAGCGAGTCGGCGACGCCGCGGCGGTTCTGCAGCACGAAGATGATGGCGAGAATGGCGAGCACCACTGCGGCGGTGCGCAGGATGAGCGCGTAGATCGCGCCGGGAACGCCAAGCCACCATGCCGCATCGGCGAGCGAGAAGCCGTAGACCGCCCAGTTCGTGAAGCGCCGTGTCCAGATGTACAGGTAGTTGCGCGATTCCGCGCCGAGTGGATAGAGCGAAGCGGCGGCATCGCTCAACAGCGCCACGCGCGCCGCCGCCAGCACGAGGCGCGCCCACAGGATGGCCGAGATCAGCACGCGCGCCACCTGGCGCGTGCCGAAGGCGGGATTGGTGAACGGCACCGCGAACGAGGCCGCCGCGGCGAACACGGCGACGGGCAGCGCCTCGACGACGATACCGAGGACGATCAGGAAAAGCCGCGGCGCCGCCGATGTTCCTGGCATGGCATTGACGCGCCGCGCCGCGCCGCGCAGCAGGAGATAGGCCGCGCGGTCGGCGGCGAAGCCCGCGCCGAAGATGATGGCGAGCCGCAAAAGCACGGCGATCCAGAATTCGCGCAGATCCTTGTTCGCGATCTGCGCCTTGGCCCAATGGACGAGCCGCGGCGCATCGACCGCGACCTGCGCCGCCGCCAGAATCTCGCCGGTGATGGTGTCGATCTGGCCCGAAACCCGGTCGAAGAAGCTTTGCGGCGGTGGCGCCTTGCCCTCTTCGCCGCGCTCGGCCGCGATGAGCGCCTGCAGCTGGGTGACGAGCTTCTCGCGCGCCGCGGGGTCGTTCAGGGAATCGACCAGACGCTGCAGCTCGTCGGCGGAGACGGGCTGCTGGGCGGCGGGCGGGGCCGCGGCGGATTGGGCGCGCGCCGGGGCCGCAAGCGCGAGGAAAGCGGCCAGAATGAGCGCGACCCCCCGGCAGAAGCGGGGGCAATGCGGCATGCGCCGATTCTAGCGGAGCGTGCGCCTTGGCGCCAAGCCGGGCTCCTCAGAGCCGCACGCCGGCAAGCCCGAGGCTTGCCGCGGCGAGCAGCCCCAGGCCCGACAGCGCCAGAAGGGCGCCCGAGAGCCGGTTCAACGACACGAGGCTGAAGCGCCGCGCGCGCCGCCTCAGGGCGACGATGCCCCCGGTCAAGCCGAGCCACCACAGCGCCGAGCCCACGAACACGCCGCCGATCATCACCGCGATGACGCCGAACGTCGCGTCCCGGTCGAGCCCGACCTTGGCGAAGATCGCGGCAAAGGCGAGGATGGTGATCGGGTTGGTGATGGTGAGCGCGAAGGCCGAGGCGAAAGCGCCGATGAGCGCCTCGCCGGCGAGCGGCTCGGGCTCGGGCGCCGTGCGCGCAGCAAGCGCCCGCGCGCCGCTGACGACGAGGAAGAGGCCGCCCGCTTCGCCGAGCCAGTCCTGGTAGCCCAGGATCCAGTCGCGCACGAACGTGAGACCGAAGCCTGCGACGCCGCCGAACACCATATCCGCCAGCGCCGCCCCAAGCCCGGACAGAAGCCCGAAGGATGGACCCTCGAACAGCGTCCGGCGCACGCACAGAAGGCCCACCGGGCCGACCGGCAGCGCAATCACGATGCCGACGGCGATGCCTTTGAGGAGCGTGAGGATCAACATGGCTGCCAAGAGACAATGTCGGAATACATTACAGCGAATTTAGCGGCATATCCGGCGCCGGGGCTTGATTTTACCCGGTGAAATGCGGCAGATGGCGCGCTGCGGAACGATCGGGCCGAAAAAGCCTGCGCCTGGGGAGACGTGGTTGGCATGGACGCGATGATCGACGTGCGCCATTTGCATCGGCGCTTCGGCCCGATTCTGGCCGTTGACGACGTGTCGTTCGAAGTGGCGCGCGGCGAGGTGCTGGGATTTCTTGGGCCCGAACGGCGCCGGCAAATCGACCACGATGAAGATGATCACCGGCTTTCTCGCGCCGACCGGCGGCACCGCGATCGTGTGCGGGCACGACATCGTCGCCGATCCGATCGCGGCGAAGCGCGCGATCGGCTATCTGCCCGAGGGCGCGCCCTGCTATCCCGACATGACGGCGGCGTCGTTCCTGCGCTTCATCGCCCGCATCCGCGGCTTCGACGGCGCCGAGGCGCGCCGGCGCATCGATCTCGCGATCGAGCGGACGGCGCTGCATTCCGTGCTGGCGCAACCGATCGAGACGCTGTCCAAGGGCTACAAGCGCCGCGTCGGATTGGCGCAGGCGCTGCTGCACGATCCCGAGGTGCTGATCCTCGACGAGCCGACCGACGGGCTCGATCCCAACCAGAAGCACGAGGTCCGTGCCCTCATCAACGCGCTCGCGCCGCAGAAGGCGATCATCATCTCGACCCATCTCCTCGACGAGGTGGACGCGGTGTGCACGCGCGCCATCATCATCGCGCAAGGCCGCATCGTCGCCGACGGCACGCCCATTGAGCTCGAGGCGCGCTCGCGCCATCACAACGCAGTGCGGTTGGCGCTCGCCAAGGAAGGCATCGACGCCGCGAGCGCGCTCATGCGGCTTCCCGGCGTCGCCTCGGTCGAGGAGTTCGACGACGACGACGGACCAGGCCTCATGATCTTCCCGCAAGAACGGCCGCCCCATCGTCGCCGAGGTGAGCGATCTCGTGCGCACCGCGCAGTGGCCGCTGAAGGCGCTGACGATCGAGCGCGGCCGGCTCGACGACGTGTTCCGCGCCATCACCGCGGGCTGAGCAGCGCATGCGCAGCACCTGGATCATCTTCGGGCGCGAGCTCGCGAGCTATTTCGCGACGCCGCTCGCCTATGTCTTCATCGTCATCTTCCTGGCGCTCGCCGGCGCATTGGCGTTCTTCCTCGGCAATTTCTTCGACCGCGGCCAGGACGATCTGCAGCCGTTCTTCAGCTTCCATCCGTGGCTCTATCTCGTGCTCATTCCGGCGCTCGCCATGCGGCTCTGGGCTGAGGAGCGCAAGAGCGGCACGATCGAGCTGTTCCTGACCTTGCCGATCTCTGTCGCCGCCGCGGTCATGGGCAAATTCCTCGCGAGCTGGGCCTTTGCCGGGATCGCGCTCGCGCTCACATTTCCATTCTGGATCACGGTCAACATCCTGGGCTCGCCCGACAACGGCGTGATCCTCGCAAGCTATATCGGAAGTTTCCTGATGGCGGGCGCCTTCCTCGCCGTGGGCGCGGCGCTTTCGGCGCTCACCAAGAACCAGGTGATCGCCTTCGTGCTCACCGCTTCGCTCTGCTTCATCTTCACGGTGAGCGGCTCCGATCTCGTCCTCGGGTTCTTGACCGGCTGGGCGCCGCAATCGGTGCTGAATGCCGTTTCGTCCTTCAGCTTCCTCTCGCATTTCAGCGCGATTCAGCGCGGCGTCATCGATTTGCGCGACGCCGTGTTCTTCGTCTCGGTGATCACGCTCTTCCTGTTCGCCAACGCGGTCGTCGTCGAAGTGAAGAAGGCGGATTGAGATGAAGGTCTCCCGCGGCGCCCGCGCGCTCGTCGCCCTCTGTCTTGCCGCCGTGCTGTTCGTGGCGCTCAACGCGATCGCCGACAAGACGCTGCGCACGACGCGGATCGACTTGACGCAGCAGCATCTCTACACGCTCGCCAAAGGCACGCGCGACACGCTCAAGAAGCTCGACGAGCCGATCGTGATGCGCTTCTACTATTCGCCGCGATTGGGCGACGAGATCCCGAGCTATGCCGTCTATGCGCAGCGCGTGCGCGAGATGCTCGAGGAATACGAGGCCGCATCCGGCGGCAAGATCGAGCTGCAGATCCTCAATCCCGAGCCGTTCTCGGCGGTGGAGGACCGCGCCGTCGCCTTCGGCCTTCAGGGCGTGCCGCTCGACCAGGGCGGCGAGCAGGTCTATTTCGGCCTCGCCGCCACCAACTCGACCGACGACCAGCAGACCGTCCCCTTCTTCCAGCCCGAGCGCGAGCGCTTCCTCGAATACGACCTGACGAAGCTCGTCCACAGCCTGGCCTTCCCGAAGAAGCCGGTGGTGGGATTGCTGACGGCGCTGCCGCTTGGAAGGCGATCTGATGGCGGCGATGCAGGGCCGCCCGATGGTGCCCTATGTCGTCATCGAGCAGCTGAAACAGCTCTACGACGTGCAGTCGGTCTCGACCGAGATCGACAAGGTGCCGGACGGCGTCGACGTGCTGATGATCGCCCATCCGCAGCATCTTCCCGACAAGACGCTCTACGCCATCGACCAGTTCGTGCTGAAGGGCGGCCGGGCGCTCGTCTTCGTCGATCCCGATTCGCAGACGCAGCAGATGCATCCGAGCCAGCTCAACCCGCCCAACATGCCCGCCGACAGCGACATGGAGAAGCTGTTCGCCGCCTGGGGCCTGCGCATGGTGCCGAAGATGGTGGCGGGCGATCTCGCCGCCGCGCGCAAGGTGAACGCGGGCACGGGCGCGCGCGTCGTGCCGGTCGATTATGTCGCCTGGCTCGCGCTCAAGAAGCCGAACTTCGACGCCGACGACCAGGTCACCGGCGATCTCTCGAGCATCGCCATGGCGACGCCCGGCATTCTCGAGCCGACCGAAGGCGCCAAGACGACCTTCACGCCGCTCATCCAGACCTCGACCCAGTCGGAGGAAATTCCGGTCGCGAAGGTGCAGGGCATGCCCGACGTCGAGGCGCTGCTGCGCGACTTCAAGCCGGACGGCAAGCGTCTCACGCTTGCGGCGCGCGTGACCGGCCCGGCCGAGACCGCCTTCCCCGACGGCCCGCCGAAGGAAGAGAAGAAGGATCAGGACAAGGACAAGCCGGCAGCAGCCACGGACGACAAGGCGAAGGAGCCGCCGCTGCCGCCGCAGGTGAAGACGGCGGCGCAGCCGATCAACGTCATCGTCGTCGCCGATACCGACATTCTCGAGGACCGCTTCTGGGTCCAGGTGCAGGATTTCTTCGGCCAGCGCGTCGAGCTGCCGGTCGCGAACAACGGCGATTTCGTCGCCAACGCGGTCGATACGCTCGCCGGCGGCAACGACCTCATCGGGCTCAGAAGCCGCGGCACCTCGGCGCGGCCGTTCCAGCTCGTCGACGACATCCAGCAGGCCGCCGACGAGAAATATCAGGCGACCGCCAAGACGCTCGAGGACAAGCTCAAGGACACCGAGCAGAAGATCAAGGATCTGAGCAGCAAGGAGAAGAGTCCCGCGGTGGCGCAGACGGCGGGCGCCGAGCAGGCGCTCGAAAGCTTCCGCACCGAGATGATCCGCACGCGCCAGCAGCTCCGCCAGGTGCAGCTCGCCGAGCGCGAGGACATCAACCGCCTGAAGGGCTGGATCGAGTTCTTCGATATCGGCGCCATTCCGATCCTGGTCGGGCTTGCCGCCTGCGTCGTGGGCATCGTCCGCCTCGAGCGGCGCAAGCGCCGCGCCCGGACGGCGTGAGGGAAAGATGCAGAACAAGGGACTGATCGGCCTTTTCCTGGTCACGGTTACGGCGGTGGCGGTCGCGATCCTGGTCGCGCGGGGCGGCGGTACTGCGCGCACCGATCCGCTCGTGGGAACCCGTGTCCTGCCGCAGGTGGCGGACCGGCTCGATGCCGTCGCGCGGGTCGCGCTCGTCAAGGGTGGCGTCAAGACGACGCTGGTGCGCCAGGGCAACGACTGGACCGTCGAGGAGCGCGGCTTCTATCGCGCCGACAACGACAAGCTGCATCAGGTGCTGCTGGGCCTCGCCGATCTGACCTATGTCGAGCCGAAGACGAAAAAACCCGATCTCTACTCGCGGCTCGAGCTCGAGGACGCGGACAAGCCGGACGCCAAATCGACGCTCGTCACGGTGAGCGACGAGAAGGGCTCGCTCCTGGGCGAGATTATCGCCGGCAAGCACCGCGTCGATCAGCTCGGCGGCGGCAATGACGGCGTCTATGTGCGCAAGCCCGGCGATGCGCAATCGTGGCTCGCGCGGGGATCGCTCGATCTTTCGGGCGACATGGCGGGCTGGCTCGACAAGAAGCTCATGGACCTGCCGGTGGCGCAGGTGAAGAGCGTCGTGCTCACCGCCGCCGGCGGCGGGGCGCTTTCGTTCGGGCGCCAGAAACCCGACGACAAGTTCGCGCTCGCCTCGCCCCCGCCCGCCGGCAAGAAGCTCAAGAGCGACAGCGCGCTCGACGATCCCGCGGGCGCATTGGGCGGGCTCGAGCTCGGCGACGTGCGGCCGGCCAAGGATTTCGATTTCCCGCCCCAGGGCGCGGCCGAAGCCCGCTTCGAAAGCTTCGACGGGCTCGTCGTGACGGTATCGCTCGCCGACAAGGACGGCGCCCACTGGGCGCGCATCGTCGCGAGCGGCAGCGGCGAGGCCCAGGCGCGCGCCGCCGCGCTCAACGAAAAGTTCCAGCCCTGGGTGTTCGGCCTGCCGGACTACAAGGCCAAGGCGCTCGAGACCAAGCTCGACGACGTGCTGGGGACGCCCAAGGGTTCCTAGCCGCTCTTGACACGATCCCCATATAGACCGGGGACAGTTGTTGGGAGAGCGCAAATGAAGGACCAGGCGCTGAAAATCCGGCCGGTGGCGCGGCTCGTGCGCGGGGTGCCGGCAAGCGACGGGGCAGGGGTGAAGCTCACACGAATCATCGGCACGCAAGCCCTTGCCGAGGTCGATCCGTTCCTGCTGCTCGACGAGATCCGGTCCGACGAGGGCGCGGACTACGCCGCCGGATTTCCCGATCACCCGCACCGCGGCTTCGAGACCGTGACCTATGTGCTCGCCGGCCGCATGCGCCATGGCGACAACCATGGCAATAGCGGGCTTCTGACCGCGGGCAGCCTGCAGTGGATGACGGCCGGGCGCGGCATCGTCCATTCGGAAATGCCGGAGCAGGAGAACGGCCTCATGTGGGGCTTCCAGCTCTGGGTCAATCTCCCGGCCAAGGACAAGATGATTGCGCCGCGCTACCAGGACATCGCGCCCGAGCGCATCCCCGAGGCGGCGCTCGAGGGCGGCGCCAAGGTGCGCGTGCTGGCGGGCTCGTTCGGCGGCAAGACCGGCCCGGTCGAGGGCATCGTCACCGAGCCGCTGCTCCTCGATCTCGCCGTTCCGGAAGGCGTGCGCATCGTCGTGCCGCTGCCGCAGCCGCACCACGCCTTCGCTTATTGCTTCGACGGCAGGGTGCTGATCGGCGAGCCCGCTTCCGAGGTGCCGCGCGGCAGCGCCGCGGTGCTGGGCGCGGGCGATGCGGCGCTCGTCACCGGGGCCACGGGCGGCGGCCGCGTGCTGCTTGCGGCGGCGCGGCCGCTGGCCGAGCCGGTCGCGCGCTACGGCCCGTTCGTCATGAACACGCCCGACGAGATCCGCCAGGCGGTCACCGATTTTCAGGCCGGCCGGTTCTGAGTCAGCGCAGGGTTGCGGGCGGCAGGCTGGCTGGCTCGGGATAAAGCCCGGTATAGCCGCTGATGCGCTCGGGCTCGGCGTGGCTGAAGCAATCGACCGTCGCGAGGGTGCGATAGCAGTATTGTTCCGGAATGGCCGGCGGCGCCGCGTCGGCCTTGGCGGGCGAGGGCTCGGTTTCCTTCCAGCGGCTTTGCGGCGCCGCGAATTCGGCCCGGTCCTGCCAGGCATTGCAGGCCGAAAGCGCCAAAAGGGACAAAACGGCCACGGTGCGCAGAGAAGGCGGCATGCGCTATCCTAGGCGGGCAACGGTTAAGCAAGGATTGCCGGGAATGGGTCGGAAAGCGGCGCTCGTGGCGAGTCTCCTGGCGCTCGGCGCGTGCGCCGGGCCGCGCTGGCAAAAACCCGGCGTCGATGCCGCGCAGGCTTCCGCCGATTTTTCCGAGTGCAACAGCATGGCTCAGCAGGCGGTGCGGCGCGACAGCGACATCGACGCCGACATCCTCGCAAGCCGCGGCCAGGACTGGCAGAACAGCGGCACGCTCAGCACGCACAAGGCGACGATCGCGGCGGACACCGGGCGGCGCTCGGACGACGTGCTGAGCGCCTGCATGGCGTCCAAGGGCTACGGGCGGGCGCCGTAAGGGGGGTCAGCTCTCCTGCGTCGCCGGCGCCGGGCGCTTGGCCGGGGCGACGCCATAGCAATGCTCCAGCCCCGGGAAGCGGTGCTGGCGCACGTCGTCGGCATACGATGCTGCGGCTGCGGCAATGGCGCCGCCAAGCTCGGCATAGCGCTTGACGAAGCGCGGCTGGAACTCGCCGAAGATGCCGAGCATGTCCTCGGTGACGAGGATCTGTCCGTCGCACGCGGGCGACGCGCCGATGCCGATGGTCGGCACCGCGACCTCGCCGGTCAGGCGGCGCGCGACGGGCTCCGCCGTGCCCTCGACGACGAGGGCGAAGGCGCCGGCGTCGGCCACCGCGTGCGCGTCGGCGATGACGCGCGCGGCCTCCATCTCGTTCCTTCCCTGCGCGCGGAAGCCGCCCAAGGCATTGACCGATTGCGGCTGGAGGCCGATATGGCCCAGCACCGGGATGCCGCGCTCGACGAGGAAGCGCACGGTGTCGGCCATCGGCTCGCCGCCCTCGAGCTTGACCCCGGCGCAGCCGGTCTCGCGCATGACGCGGGCGGCGTTGCGGAAGGCCTGGGCGGGGTCTTCCTGGTAGGTCCCGAACGGCATGTCGACGATGACGCAGGCGCGCCGCGCGCCGCGCACCACGGCCGCGCCATGCGCGATCATGATGTCGAGCGTCACCGGGAGCGTGCTGTCGAGCCCATAGACCACCATGGCCAGCGAATTGCCCACCAGCAGCAGATCGGCGATGCTGTCGAGGAGCCGCGCCATCGGCGCCGTATAGGCGGTGAGGCACACGATCGGCACCGCGCCCTTGCGCGCGCGGAGCTCGGCCGGAGTGTGCTTCTTGTCGCTGACTGGGATGCTCACCGGGATCCCTCATATGGGCCGCGGAGCGCGAACACTGGCGCTAACCGCATTGCCGGTCAAGCGGCGCGGCGGAGCCGCCGGGCGCTGGCGAGCATGAGCGCTCCGAACAGGATGGCATAGGCGCCGATCGACCAGGCCCAGATGACCACCCCCTGCGCCGGCGAGATATAGACCGCCACGCCCCACAGGATCGACAGCCCGCCCGCCGCCGCCATCGCTCGTTCGCGGCGCGCCGCCGCGACCAGCGCCGTGCCCGAGAGCACCGCCCAGACCGCAGCGGCACGGATGAAGGCGATGAGGATAAGCTCGGGAAAACCCGCGACGAAGCAGGCGGCCGCGATGCCGAGGACGCCCTCGGCCACGAGCCAGTTCGAGCGCCGATGGCCCGCGACGATCGCGAGGGCGCCGTCGGCGAGGAGGTAGGCCGCGAACAAAAGCTCGAGTGCCGTGAGCCCGTTCTCCGGCACGAAGAGGGCGAGGATGCCGAACCCCACCCCGGCGAGGCCGCGCAGCGCGGCCGCCCACCAATGCCCGGCCATGCCGCGCTACGACCTAGCGGACTCCGGCGCGGTCCAGCTCGGCGCGGAGCCGTCCGGTCGCGGCGAGGAAGGCCATGCGGAAATCGGCCGCGAACGACCACAGCGGATGGGTGAAGGTCGCCGGGCGGTTCCGCTCGATCAGCGCATGCGCGGCCCAGGCCGGGCCATAGCCCGCGACCGGCGCCGCCACCAGCGCCCACCAGCCGCCGCCGGCGGCAAAGCACGCCACCAGCGCGACGCCGAGGGCGGTGCCGCAATAATGCACGCCGCGCGTGCGCGGGTCGGCATGGGCCGCGAGATATGTCGGCCAGAAATCGCGGAAGGTTGCCGCGCTGTGGGATCGGGGAGGGCTTGTCATGGTCGGAACGGCAGCCTATGGGAAGCGCCGGTTTCGCTCCAAGGAGCAGGGTTCATGGCGTGGAAGGTAGCGGTGGTCGGGGCCACCGGCAATGTCGGCCGCGAGATGCTGAACATTCTCGCCGAGCGAAAGTTTCCGGTTTCCGAGGTGCATGCCGTGGCGAGCGAGCGGTCGGCCGGCTTCGAGGTCTCGTTCGGCGAGGACCAGGTGCTCAAGGTGCAGGAGCTCGACCGCTACGACTTCAAGGGCGTCGATATCGCGCTGTTCTCGCCGGGCGCGAAGATCTCGGCGGTGCATGCGCCGCGCGCGGCCAAGGCCGGCGCCGTCGTGATCGACAACACCTCGCAGTTCCGCATGGACAAGGACGTGCCGCTCGTCGTACCCGAGGTCAATCCCCAGGCCATCGCGCTCTATGAGAAGCGCGGCATCATCGCCAATCCCAACTGCTCGACGATCCAGATGGTGGTGGCGCTGAAGCCGCTTCATGACGCAGCGCGCGTGAAGCGCGTGGTGGTGGCGACGTACCAGTCGGTCTCGGGCGCCGGCCGCGCGGCGATGGACGAGCTCTTCACCCAGACCCGCGCCATCTTCGTCAACGACACGGTCGCCGCCGAGCAGTTCACCAAGCAGATCGCCTTCAACTGCATCCCGCAGATCGACATGTTCATGGACGACGGCGCGACCAAGGAGGAATGGAAGATGGCGGTCGAGACGCGCAAGATCCTCGACCGGGACATCCTGGTACAGGCGACCTGCGTGCGCGTGCCGGTGTTCATCGGCCACGCCGAGGCGCTGAATGTCGAGTTCGAGCGGCCCTTGTCCGAGGCCGACGCGCGCAAGCTTTTGCGCGCGGCGCCGGGCATTCTCGTGGTCGATCAGCACACGGACGATGGCTATGTCACGCCGGTCGAGGCGGCGGGCGAGGACGCGGTCTATGTGAGCCGCATCCGCCGCGATCCGACCGCGGCGAACGCGCTCTCGCTCTGGGTCGTGGCCGACAATCTGCGCAAGGGCGCGGCGTTGAATGCCGTGCAGATTGCCGAGGTGCTGGTGCGCGACCATCTCCAGGCGGCGGCGCCGCGCCGCCGCTACGCCGGCTGAGGCGCCCCTGGCGGCGAACGCCCGCCCGCGCCGCAGCGCGCTCTTCGTGCCGGGCTCGAACGCGCGCGCGCTCGAGAAGGCGCGGACGCTCGACGCCGACGTCCTGATCTTCGATCTCGAAGACGCGGTAGCGCCCGCGCAGAAGGAGGGCGCGCGCGGCGCGATCGCGGCGGCGCTGCGCCACGGCGGCTACGGCCCGCGCGAGCTGGCGCTCCGCGTCAACACGCTGGCAACTCCGTGGGGCGCGGCCGATCTCGCCTTCGCGGCCACTCTGCCGATCGAAGGCGTGCTGCTGCCGAAGGTCGAAAGCGCCGACGAGGTGATGCGCGCCGTGCGCGCGCTCGATGCGGCGGGCGCGCGGGACAAGCCGGCGCTCTGGTGCATGATCGAGACACCGTTGGGGTTCCTCCATGCCGAGGCGATCGCGTCATCGGGCCCGCGCATCGCGGCGCTCGTCATGGGCACGGCCGATCTCGCGAAGGATCTGCGCGCGCAGGAGACGAAGGACCGCGCGCCGCTGCTCCCGGCGCTCGGGCTTGGGCTGCTCGCGGCGCGCGCTTACGGGCTTGCGGCGCTCGACGGCATCCACGCCGATCTCGACGACGACGAAGGCTTCGAAGCCGCGTGCCGCCAGGGCCGCGCTCTGGGATTCGACGGCAAGTCGCTCATCCACCCCAAGACGATCGCAGCGGCGAACCGCATTTTCGGGCCCGCGCCGGACGAGCTTGCGCGGGCGCGCCGTATCATCGCCGCGCACGACGCAGCGCTAGCCGCCGGCAGCGGCGTCACCCTCGTCGATGGCAAGCTCGTCGAGCGCCTCCATGTCGAGGAGGCAAGGCGCCTCCTCGCGCTCGCCGACACGATCGCCGCGCGCGCTACTTGATGCGGGCGATCGCCTCGTTGAGGATGTCGAGCGCCTCGTATTTCTTGACGTCGATCTTGGTCTTCAGGAAACCCATCTCCTGCGTCACGTCGATGGCGCGCTGCAGGCTCGCCATGTTGGGCCGCATCTCGGGGTCGCGGTAATTGTCCGCCTTGGTGAAGACGTAATCGAGCCGTTCCGGCGGCTGCTTGGTTATCTTGGCGGCGATTTGCACCACGTCGGCGTGGTTCTTCGGATCGGTGAGATAGCGCGTGACGCGCACCGCGTCCTCCATGAGGTCGACCATCGCCGCGCGGTTCTTGTCGAGGAAGGGTTTGCGCGCGGTCCAGATGATGAATTGCGTCGAACCGCCCATGGCGTCCCGGACCGTGAAAAGCGGCCGCGCATCTTCCTTCATGCGCGGGTCGCGCGCGAACGGATTGACCGACGGCATGAAGTCGATCTTGTGGTCCAACAGCATCGGCAGCATGTTCGGAAATGCCGCTTCGACCATCGTATAGTCGCGCCGGTCCTCGAGCCCGTGCCTGCGCAGCATGGCGCGCACGGGAATGTCGAGCGCAGCGCCCACGCCGACCGTCGCCAGCACCTTGCCCTTCAGGTCTTCGATGGTTTTGACCGGCCCGTCCTTCAGGACGTAATAAGTGCCGGTGTAGTCGCTGGCGCCGTCCTGCGCCTCGTCGCCGATGACGCGCAGATCGTCCATGCCGGCGTTCTCGATGGCGATCGCGAAGGTCGAGAAAGCAAGGTCGGCAATGTCGAGCTCGCCCGCGGCCAGCGCCTGCAACATCTGCGGCGTGCCTTGGAAATGCTCGGCATCGACCGTGTAGGTCTTGCCGTAATGCGTCATCAGGTCCTTTTTTTCGTAGATGATCGACGCCCAGTTGCCGACCGGCACGACCCAGGCGATGCGGACAGTTACGGGCGCGGCCACGGCGCCCGCGGCGACGGACAGGACGCCGCAGAACGCCGCGGCAACGAGACTGGCGGTGCGCATTTCGTCTTCCTCCCGTTTTGCCGGCCACTATATCGCGGCGCGCGCAAAAAGGAGAGGCGTCAGGGCCGGTGAAGGCACGCTGACGCCTCTCGGGGAGCCTTGCGGCTCCGGGCTCGTCGAACGGGCGCCCCTCGCCCGCGGCACGGCGCGGGCTCCGCAGAACCCGTGGGGCCGAACGAGGCGCACGCGCCGAGCATCGCGCGGAAGCCGCCCGGGCCGAGCGGCCGGCGCTTCAACGCCCCGCGGTCGTGTCGCCTCTCTCTCGCGCCACCAGGACGAAACGTCCGGCAGCGCTCGCCGTCGATCCGCGTCGGCGGATCGCGTCCCGGCGCATCGACCGGATCCCGCTCACCATTGGGAGCGGACCATTGAAGCTGCGCCGGCGCTCTCGCGAGCCGCAGCGATGGTCGCGCAAGGCGCATGGCAGAACAAGAAAAGGATCATGCGCGGCCGCAGAATCCTGTGCAAAACGCCGGGCGCCACGCACATTCGATCCTCCACATGTCCCCAGTTCTGTCCACATCGCCTTGGGCGCGGCCGATTGACTTGCGCGCATGCGGCGGCTAATCCTTTGATCCGACGTTGCAAGCCCGCCCGTCCGCCCCGCAGGAACATCTGATGACGCCCGCGCCTCGGCCGTTGTCGCCGCATCTGCAAATCTACAAGCCGCAGCTCACGTCGGTCCTTTCGATCACGCATCGTCTCACCGGCATCGTGCTGAGCATCGGCAGCGTCTTTCTCGTGTGGTGGCTCGTCGCCGCTGCATCGGGCGGCGGCGCCTTTGCCGCGGCGCAGTCGTTCTGGGGCTCGTGGGTCGGCATCCTGCTGCTCATGGGCTGGACCTTCTCGCTGTTCTTCCACCTCTCGAACGGCATTCGCCATTTGGTGTGGGACACGGGCTACGGCTTCGAACTGCGCGAGGCTTACCTGTCCGGCTCGATCGTCATCGCCGCGAGCGCGATCTTGACGCTCGTCGCGTGGATCGCCGGGCTCGTCGCGTGGACCCCGCAATGAGCGCGCGCGACGACATGCGCACGCCATTGGGCCGCGCGCTCGGCCTCGGCTCGGCCAAGGAAGGGGTGGCGCACTGGTGGGCGCAGCGCGTGACGGCGGTGGCGCTCGTGCCGCTGACGCTGTGGTTCGCGGCTTCGCTCATCGCCCATCTGGGAGCGCCGCGCGCGGCGGTGCTGCACTGGCTCGGATCGCCGCTGCCGGCGGTCGTCATGCTGCTTTTCCTGGGCGCTGCCTTCCATCACCTGGCGCTCGGGCTCCAGGTGGTGCTCGAGGATTACGTCGAGCCACCCTTCGTGCGGATCGGCGCGATCGTCGTCATGAAATTCGCGGCCTACGCGCTCGCCGTCGCCGGCGCCTACGCGGTGCTGCGCATCGCTTTCGGAGGCTGAGCTTCGCCATGGCGCAAAGCTACCCGGTCATCGAGCACACCTACGACGTCGTCGTGGTCGGCGCCGGCGGCGCGGGCCTGCGCGCGACGCTCGGCATGAGCTTGGCGGGCCTCAAGACCGCCTGCATCAGCAAGGTGTTCCCGACGCGCAGCCACACGGTCGCGGCGCAGGGCGGCATCGCCGCCTCGCTCGGCAACATGGGCGAGGACGACTGGCGCTGGCACATGTTCGACACGGTCAAGGGCTCCGACTGGCTCGGCGACCAGGACGCGATCGAATATATGTGCCGCGAGGCGATCCCCGCGGTCATCGAGCTCGAGCATTGGGGCGTGCCGTTCTCGCGCATCGAGGACGGGCGCATCTATCAGCGTCCGTTCGGCGGCCACACCGTGCACGAAGGCGGCGCCATGGCGAAGCGCGCCTGCGCCGCCGCCGACCGCACCGGCCACGCCATCATCCACACGCTCTACCAGCAGTGCCTCAAGAACGACGCCGAGTTCTTCGTCGAGTATTTCGCGCTCGACCTTCTCATGGACGACGAGCGCCAGTGCCGCGGCGTCATGGCATGGAACCTCGAGGACGGCACGCTGCACCGCTTCCGCGCGCACATGGTCGTGCTCGCGACGGGGGGTTATGGGCGGGCATATTTCTCCTGCACCTCGGCGCACACCTGCACCGGCGACGGCAACGCCATGGTGCTGCGCGCAGGTCTGGCGCTCCAGGACATGGAGTTCATCCAGTTCCACCCGACCGGCATCTATGGCGCCGGCTGTCTCATCACCGAAGGGGCGCGCGGCGAGGGCGGGTACCTCACCAATTCCGAGGGCGAGCGCTTCATGGAGCGCTATGCGCCCACGGCCAAGGATCTGGCGTCGCGCGACGTGGTCAGCCGCGCCATGACGATCGAGATCCGCGAAGGGCGCGGCTGCGGCCCGAGCAAGGATTTCATCTTTCTCCATCTCGAGCATCTCGAGCCGAGCCTGCTGCACGAGCGGCTCCCCGGCATCTCCGAGACGTTCGAAGATTTTCTCCGGCGTCGATGTGACGCGCGCGCCGATCCCGGTGCTGCCGACGGTGCACTACAACATGGGCGGCATCCCGACGAACTATCACGGCGAGGTGCTGGACCCGACCGAGACCGAGCCCGAGCGCGTCTGCCGCGGCCTCATGGCGATCGGCGAGGCGGCCTGCGTCTCGGTGCATGGCGCGAACCGCCTCGGCTGCAACTCGCTCCTCGACATCGTCGTGTTCGGCCGCGCCGCGGCGCTGCGCACCGCCGAGATCGTGAAGCCCGGCACGCCGCACAAGCCCTTGGCGCCCTCGACCGGCGACGGCGCGCTCGAACGGCTCGACCGCGTGCGCAACGCCAAGGGCCCGTTCAAGGCGGGCGCCATCCGCCTTGCCATGCAGCGCACGATGCAGAGCGAGTGCGCCGTGTTCCGCACCAGGGTGACGCTCGAGGAAGGCGTGCGCAAGATCGGCGATGTCGCCGCCTCGATGAGCGATCTCGGCATCGCCGACCGCTCGCTCATCTGGAACTCCGATCTCGCCGAGGCCTTGGAGCTCGACAATCTCGTCGCGCAGTCGGTGGTGGCGCTCCATTCGGCCTTGAACCGCACGGAAAGCCGCGGCGCCCACGCGCGCGAGGATTTCCCCGACCGCGACGACGCCGTCTGGATGAAGCACACTGTCTCGTGGCGCGACGCCGACGGCAAGGTGCGGCTCGGCTACCGCCCGGTGCACAGTTTCACGCTGTCGAACGAAGTGCAGCCCATTCCGCCGAAACAGCGGGTCTATTGAGAACATTCGCGATGGCACATTTCACGCTTCCGAAGAACTCGAAGGTCGGCGCCGGCACGACATATCCGGCGCCGCCCGCGGCAAAGCGCGTTAGGAGCTTCAAGGTCTATCGCTGGAATCCCGAGGACGGGCGCAACCCGCGGCTCGACAGCTACGAGATCGATCTCGACGAGTGCGGCCCGATGGTTCTCGACGCGCTCATCAAGATCAAGAACGAGATCGACACGACCTTGACCTTCCGCCGCTCGTGCCGCGAGGGCATCTGCGGTTCGTGCGCCATGAACATCGACGGCGTCAACACGCTCGCGTGCCTGAAGGCGATCGACGACGTGAAGGGCGATGTGCGGATCTATCCCTTGCCGCATCTGCCGGTGGTGAAGGACCTGGTGCCCGATCTCAACCACATCATCGCGCAGTACCGCTCGATCGAGCCGTGGCTGCAAAGCGACACGGCGCCGCCGCCCGACCGCGAGCGCATGCAGTCGGTGGCCGAGCGCCAGAAGCTCGACGGGCTCTGGGAATGCATCCTGTGCTTCTGCTGCACGACGAGCTGCCCCAGCTACTGGTGGCAGGGCGAGCGCTATCTCGGCCCCGCCATCCTGCTCCAGGCCTATCGCTGGCTCGCCGACAGCCGCGACGAGAAGACCGGCGACCGCCTCGACCAGCTCGAGGACCCGTTCCGGCTCTATCGCTGCCACACCATCATGAACTGCACCCGCACCTGCCCCAAGGGGCTCAATCCGGCGAAGGCGATCGCCGAGATCAAGAAGATGATGGTGGCGCGGCGTTAGGGCCTACTTCGCTCGGGTGAAGATCCTTTTCGCGACAGGGGGCTGCCTCTTGAGGTCTAGAACCCGCCCAGAAACTCCCTGAGGCGCGCGCCCAAATCGTCCTGCGTGCTGCCGAGACTCATCACCGTCGATACGTGATTGTGGCCGCGAGAGTAAGCGAATTGCGGCGACTTGCCGTCGCGCAAGCTGACGGCGCGGGCGAGATCGTAGGTCGGCGCGGCGAGATTGCCGGGATCGTATTCGGCGACGCTCAGCAACAGCGGCACCTTGCTCTTGCCGACATGAGCGATGGGCGAGCGCGCCTCGTATTGCGAGGGATCGCTGCCGTAATAGGCCACATGGTTGGGCGGCGCGTTGGGCAGCACGCGATAGCCGCCGCCGCTCATCAGCACCCCGGCGGCGACGCCCACGCCCGAGGCGGGATGGAATTGCGGATCGAACAGATAGCTCGCGGCGTGCGTGGCGCCGGCCGATTGGCCGAACAGGAAGATTTTCCCGCCGTCGCCGCCATGCGCTTCCGCTTCCTTCCGCGCCCAGCCGATCGCGCCCGCCACGTCCTGCGATCCCGCCGGCCACGGATGCTTCGGCGCGAGGCGATAGTTGATGACGGCGGTGAGATACCCGTGCCGCGCGAAATAGAGGCCGAGATTGCCCATGAACACGCCGTCCGCGTTCTTGTCGCCGGCGACATAGCCGCCGCCCGGTACATAGACGAGCACCGGCAGGCGCCGCCCCTCGGGCCGGAAAAGGTCGAGCTTCTGGCGCGGATCGGGGCCATAGGCGATGTCGGGCGCGATCGTCACGCCGGCCCGCGACTGGGTCTTGACCAGCGGCGCATAGAGCGCGCGCGTCTCGGCCAGGATGTCCTCGTTGAACTTCGCGCCGATCGCCTTGATCTTGTCCGCCACGCCGGGCGGGAAGCCGCCGTCTGCCATCTCGATCCTCCACAAGCTTTGGCGCGAGATTGCTGCGCTTCGCGCGCAATGACAATGGGGGTCAATCCACCGCGATCTCGCCGTCGATCTCGTGGGCGAGGCCGATCTCGGGAACGGTGAGCCGCATTTTCGCCTTGAGCTTGGTGCCCGGCTTGAGCTTGCCGTTGAGCGCGGCCGCGCGGACCGCCTTCTCAATCTCGCGCTGCGAGGTGACGCCGACCGTCTTCAGGAATTTCCGCACCTCGATATTGAGCGTGTCTTCGTTCATCGCTGAGGCCTCCCGGCTGTTTTGCGGGACCTATCTATTTCCGCTAAGACAGCGCCTGTCCATGCCTCGTTCGAGCCGTCCGCTCTTGCCGCTCTCGTCTCCCCCCGCCGCCGCAGGCCCGCTTGCCCGCTACCGCGCCTGGCGCGCGGAAGGCCAAATCCTGCACGACCCGGCCCAAGAACTTGCGGCGATGAAGCTGCAAAGCCTCGCGCGCGCCCTTGCCGAGTACCGCCCGCGCGAGGGCGAAGGCGGCTGGCGCGTGCGGCTCGGCCTTGCCGAGGAGCCGGCGCCGCCGCCCATGGGGCTCTACATCTTCGGCAAGGTCGGGCGCGGCAAGAGCATGCTGATGGACATGTTCTTCGACTGCGCCGCGCTGGCGAAGAAGCGGCGCGTCCATTTCTATGGCTTCATGCAGGAGATTCACGCCCGCATCCACGCGCGCCGCGACGAGCAGGGCGATCCGATCGGGCCCGTGGCGCGCGCCGTGGCCGAAGACGCGACGCTCCTCTGCTTCGACGAATTCCAGGTGACCGACATCGCCGACGCGATGATCCTGGGCCGGCTCTTTGCCGCGCTGTTCGCCGCGGGCGTGGTCGTCGTCGCGACCTCGAACCGCGCGCCCGACGAGCTTTACAAGGACGGGCTGCAGCGCGAGCGGTTCCTGCCCTTCATCGCGCTTTTGAAAGAGCGGCTCGACGTCCTGGAGCTCGAGGGCAGCCGCGACTTCCGGCTCGCGCGCTTCGTCGGCCGCCAGGTCTATTTCACGCCGGCGAACGATTCGGCATATCGCGCGCTCGAGCGCGCGTTCGCCGACCTCACCGACAATTCGTCGGCGCGCAAGGCGACGCTCGCGGTGCAGGGCCGCACCCTCACCGTGCCGCGCGCCGCAAAAGGCGTCGCCTGGTTCGGCTTCGACGAGCTGTTCCGCGCGCCGCTCGGGCCCGCCGACTACCTGGCATTGTGCCGCAATTTCCGCAGCTTCGTGGTCGAGGGCATCCCGCGCATGGGCCCCGACGAGCGCAACGAGGCAAAGCGCTTCAACATCTTCATCGACACGCTCTACGAGGCGCGCGGCAAGCTCGTGTGCTCGGCCGCAGCACCCCCCGCCGAACTTTACAGCGCCGGCGACGGCTCCTTCGAGTTCGAGCGCACCGTCTCGCGCCTCATCGAGATGCAGAGCGAGGAATATATGGGGCGGCAGGCCTGAGCCTCAGCTCACGAACCGGCACGTGCCGTCCTCGTCGATGCGGTGCAGGAGATCGAGCTCCCAGCGCAGATATTCCTCCATCGCCGCCTTGACGCCGCTTTGGCGCTCGTAAGCCTTGAGCCAGAGATCGAGCGGCTCGTCCGCCATGTTTTGCGCGCCCTCGACGAGCGGCCGCCCGGACGCCGCCCAGGCCCGCGTGCCGCCGTCGAGGAAACGGACCGAACCCCGCGCGAGCGATTCCGCCTCGCGCACCGCAAGCCGCGCCAGCACGCCGTCCTCCGACGTCAGCACCAGCGTGTCCCGCGCCGGCACGCGCGGCAGCGCGTGCTCGAGGCGCGAGCGGATCGCGAACCACGCGCCCTCGATATGTCCTTCGCGGTAGGAGCGGCTCGAAGCGAGATCGACGACGCTTGCCGCGCCGCGCGCCAGAAACTCGGCCAGCGCCGCCGGAGCGATCCCCTGCGCCGGCGCCTCGTCGAGGCCGAGCACCGTCGCCGCGGGGCGGCCTTTCTCGCGCCCCTCCGCGGCCAGCACGAACACATCCTTCCAGCCCATGCGCTTCAACCACGCCGCCGTCATCAGCGCGCGCGCCTCCAACGGATCGTTGAGCACGATGCGCGACCCGATCGTGCCGGCATATTGGTCGGTCGCCTGGACGAGCTGCCCGCCCGGCGCCGACAGCGCGCCCGACAGATGCCCCGCCTCGTACTCGGCGGGATCGCGCACATCGAACAGATAGGTCGTGCGCGTCGCATCCGCCTGCCAGCGCGCGAGGCTCGCGCTGTCGGTGCGCTCGACGCCATAGCGTGCCGCTACGCGCACGGCCGCGTCCTTCGCCCATTGGCGCGCGGCGGGCGAGGGTGCGGGCGCCCGTCGGTCCGCGCCATGCGCCGGCGCAAATCCGGCGAGCGACCAGCCCATCGTGCCGTTCCGCAGCGCCACGACCTTGTTCGGCAGGCCGGCGTCGATGAGCGACTGCGCGCCGATGATGCTGCGCGTGCGGCCGGCGCAGTTGACGACGACCAGCGTTGCCGGATCGGGCGCCATGTCGCGCGCGCGCAGCACCAGTTCCGCGCCCGGCACGTCGATCCCGCCGGGAATGGCGACGCGGCGATATTCATCCCACGGCCGGCTATCGAGCACGACCATGTCGGCGCCCTTCTGCATCAGCGCGTTGAGCTCTGCCGCATCGATCGAGGGCGTGGCGCTTTTATGCTCGACGAATTCGCCGAACGCCTTGCTCGGCACGTTGACGCCGGAGAAGAGCGTGCCGCCCGATTTCTCCCATGCCGCGATGCCGCCCTCGAGCACGGCAACGTCGCGATAGCCGAAATGGATGATTCGCGCGGCCGCCCGCCCGGCCAAGCCCTCGCCGCCGTCGCACAGCACGACCGGCGTCGTGCGCCGCGGCACGAGATCGGCGAGCCGCAGCTCGAGCCGCGACAGCGGCAGCGAGCGCGCGTGCAGCAGATGGCTTTCCGAATAGGGCAGCTCCTCCCGCACGTCGAGCAGCGCAAGCTCGCCGCCGGCAAGGATCATCGACCGCAGCTCATGCGCCGTCACGCGTTTCGTCATCGGTCCCTCCAATCGTCACTTTGTCATTGCGAGCGGAGCGACGCAATCTCCTGACGGATTGCTTCGTCCCTTGCGGCAAGCTAAGACGCGCACCCGGCGCTTCCCTCAAATAACGAGGTTCCCATGGCTCGCAACAGGATCGCGCTCATCGGCGCCGGCCAGATCGGCGGCACGCTCGCGCTGCTTACCGGCTTGAAGGAACTGGGCGACGTTGTGCTGTGCGATGTGGTCGAGGGCGTGCCGCAGGGCAAATCGCTCGACCTCGTCCAGGCCTCGCCGATCGAGGGGTTCGACGCGAAGATCACCGGATCGAACGACTACAGCGCGATCAAGGGCGCCGACGTCATTATCGTCACGGCCGGCGTGCCGCGGAAACCGGGCATGAGCCGCGACGATCTCATCGGCATCAACGCCAAGATCGTGCAGCAGGTCGGCACGGCCATCAAGAACCACGCGCCGGAGGCGTTCGTCATTTGCATCACCAATCCCTTGGACGTGATGGTGCTGGTGATGCGCGATGCGACCGGACTGCCGCATCACCGCGTCGTCGGCATGGCCGGCGTGCTCGACAGCGCGCGCTTCCGCTATTTCCTCGCCGAGGAGTTCCAGGTCTCGGTCGAGGACGTGACCGCGTTCGTGCTGGGCGGGCATGGCGACCTGATGGTGCCGCTCGTGCGCTATGCGACGGTCGCCGGCATTCCGGTCCCGGACCTCATCAAGATGGGCTGGACGACGCAGGACAAGATCGAAAAGATCGTGCAGCGGACGCGCGACGGCGGCGGCGAGATCGTCAACCTCCTCAAAACCGGCTCGGCCTTCTATGCGCCCGCCTCGTCGGCGATCTCCATGGCCGAGGCCTATCTGCGCGATAAGAAGCGCGTTCTTCCCTGCGCCGCGTGGCTCACCGGCCAATATGGCGTCAAGGACCTCTATGTCGGCGTGCCGGTGGTGATCGGCGCCAAGGGCGTCGAGCGCATCGTCGAGCTGCAGCTCAATCCCGACGAACGGGCGGGGTTCGACAAGTCGGTCGCCGCGGTGCGGGGCCTGTGCGATGTCGGCAAGAAGCTGCTCGCGGAAGCGGGCAAGGGCTGAAAAAGCGCGCGCGGCGGCTTTAGGTTAACCGCCCCGAAGTAGGGACATGGCAGGATCCCGGGTCTAGGGATGCCGGCCCGGAATGCCAATCTCTAGGCCACGGCATCCCCCGGAATACCGGGCCGGGTCACCCCGTTCTTGCAGAAAATTCAATTCGGACAAGCGGTTATGTCGCGTCTCACCGATCCCACCTTCCTCAGCGGCCCGAACGCCGCCTTCATCGCCGAACTTTATGCGCGCTATCTCGAGGACCCGCTGTCGGTTGACGCGAGCTGGCGCGGCTTCTTCGACGACCTCGCCGACCCGCCAGAGGCAGTGGAGCGCGAGCTCGAAGGGCCGGGCTGGGGCGAGGCGCGCCCGCACCTCATCGGCAACGGCGCTTTGGCCGCCAACGGCCACGCCGCTTTGCTGCCGGGCGATGCGCAGCAGGCGGCGCTCGATTCCGTCCGTGCGGTGGCGCTCATCCGCGGCTATCGCGTGCGCGGGCACCTCATCGCCGATCTCGATCCGTTGGGCCTAACCAGGCGGCAATCCCACCCCGATCTCGATCCCGCGACCTACGGCTTCACCGCGGCCGATCTCGACCGGCCGATTTTCATCAACGATCTTCTGGGTTTCCGGACCGCGACGCTGCGGCAAATTCTCGACGCACTGAAGGCCATCTATTGCGGCACGGTCGGTATCGAATACATGCATATGCAGGAGCTCGAGGAGCGGCGCTGGCTCCAGGCGCGCATCGAGGTCCCGCGCAATCACACCGAGTTCACGCCCGAAGGCAAGCGCGCCATCCTCGAGCGCCTGACCGCTTCCGAGCAGCTCGAGCGTTTCCTCGACCGGCGCTACACCGGCACGAAGCGCTTCGGCCTCGAAGGCGGCGAGGCGCTCATCCCGGCGTTGGAACAGGTCATCAAGCGCGGCGGCCAGCTCGGCATGCAGGAGCTGATCATCGGCATGCCGCATCGCGGCCGGCTCAACGTGCTGACCAACGTCATGGGCAAGCCCTTCGCGGCGCTGTTCTCGGAGTTCCAGGGCAATCCCGCCAATCCCGAGGACGTGCAGGGCTCGGGCGACGTGAAGTATCACCTCGGCACTTCGACCGACCGCGAGATCGGCGACATCAGGATGCATCTCTCGCTGACCGCCAACCCGTCGCATCTCGAGGCGGTGAATCCCGTGGTGCTCGGCAAGGTGCGCGCGAAGCAGCGCCAGCGCGGCGGCGACAATGCGCGCGACGCGGTCGTGGGGCTCCTCATGCATGGCGACGCCGCGTTCGCGGGCCAGGGGCTTGTGCCGGAATTGCTCGATCTCTCGGAGCTGCGCGGCTACCGCACCGGCGGCACGATCCACGTCATCGTCAACAACCAGATCGGCTTCACCACGAGCCCGGCGCAGGCACGTTCCTCGCCCTATCCCTCGGATGTCGCCAAGGGCAATCAGGCGCCGATCTTCCACGTCAACGGCGACGACGCCGAGGCCGTGGTGCATGTCGCGCGCATCGCCACCGAATTCCGTCAGCGCTTCAAGAAGGACGTGGTGGTCGACATCTTCTGCTACCGCCGCCACGGCCACAACGAGGCGGACGAGCCGGCCTTCACCCAGCCGCTGATGTACCGCGCGATCGCGTCCCACCCGACCGCGCGCGAGATCTATGCCGAGCGCCTGGCATCCGAAGGCCTCGTGACGTTGGACGAGGCCGAGAGGATGCGGACCGACTTCCTCGCCCGGCTCGAGCGCGAATTCGAGGCGGCGAAGAGCTATCGCCCGAACAAGGCGGATTGGTTCGAAGGCGCTTGGTCGGGCCTTACCGTCGCCTCGAACGACGACCGCCGCGGCGAGACCGCGGTGCCGATGGAGCTTTTGCACGAAGTGGGCGCGGCGCTCACCCGCGTGCCCGAAGGCTTCCGCCTCAATCCCAAGATCGCGCGCCAGCTCGAGCAAAAACGCCAGTCGCTCGAGCGCGGCGAGGGGATCGACTGGGCGACGGCCGAGGCGCTCGCCATCGGCACGCTGTGCGCCGAGGGCACGTTCGTGCGGCTCTCGGGCCAGGACAGCGGCCGCGGCACGTTCTCGCAGCGCCACGCCGTCCTGGTCGATCAGGAGAGCGAGGACCGCTACGTGCCCCTGAACCACGTGCGCGACGGCCAGGCCGGATTCGAGATCGTTGACAGCCCGCTTTCGGAAGCGGCGGTGCTGGGCTTCGAATACGGCTACAGCCTCGCCGAGCCGCACGCGCTCATCATGTGGGAGGCGCAGTTCGGCGACTTCGCCAACGGCGCGCAGGTCATCATCGACCAGTTCATCGCCTCGGGCGAGGCGAAGTGGCTCAGGATGTCGGGCGTCGTGCTGCTGCTGCCGCACGGCTACGAGGGGCAGGGACCGGAGCATTCCTCGGCCCGGCTCGAGCGCTATCTCCAGCTTTGCGGCGAGGACAATCTCCAGGTCTGCTACCTCACCACCGCCGCCAATTATTTCCATGCGCTGCGGCGCCAGGTGCGGCGCAATTTCAGGAAGCCGCTCGTCCTCATGACGCCGAAATCGCTGCTGCGCGCGCCCGAATTGGCCTCGCCGTTGAGCGAGATGGGACCCGGCACCTCGTTCCACCGCCTCATCCACGAGATCGACAAGATCGCGCCCGACGACAAGGTGCGGCGCGTCGTCTTGTGCAGCGGCAAAATCTATTTCGATCTGCTGAAGGCGCGGCGCGAGCAGAAAATCGAGGACGTTGCCATCCTGCGGCTCGAGCAGCTCTATCCCTTCCCGGCGCAGACCTTGGCGCAGATGATGGCGCCCTATCGCAATGCCGAGCTGGTCTGGTGCCAGGAGGAGCCGGAGAACATGGGCGCCTGGTATTTCATCGACCGGCGCATCGAAAAAGCGCTGGCCGCGGTTGACATCAAGGCCAAGCGCGCGCGCTATGTCGGCAGGCCCGAGGCGGCGGCCACGGCGACCGGCCTGCTGCGGCGGCACAATGCCGAGCAGGCGCGCGTCGTCGCGGCGGCGCTTCAACCTTAAGCCGGGAAAGGAGGCTCCATGGCGACCGAGATCGTGGTGCCGACGGTCGGCGAATCGGTGACCGAGGTCACGGTCGCGCGCTGGCTCAAGAAGGTGGGCGAGGCGGTTGCGCTCGACGATCCGCTGGTCGAGCTCGAGACCGACAAGGCAACGCAGGAGCTGGCGGCGCAGGCCTCGGGCACCTTGACCGAAATCGTGGCACCCGAAGGCGCCACCATCAAGGTCGGGGGAATTCTGGGCCGCATCGGCGACGGCCCGGCCAAGGCCGTGCCGGCGAAACCCATGGGCGAGCCCGCGCCGAAGCCGGCCGCCGCACCTCCGGCCAAACAAGCCGCTCCGGACCTTCTCGCCCGCTCCGGCCCCGCGGCCCGTAAGCTTGCGGCCGAAACCGGGGTCGATGTCGCAAAGGTCGAGCCCTCGGGCAAGGACGGCCGCGTCACCAAAACCGACATCCGCACCGCCGCTGCGCCCCAGCCTGCGCCGCCGCCGGTCGTGGCGCGCCCACCCGCGCCGCCCCGTCCGCCGGCATCCGGCGAGCAGCGCGTGCGCATGACGCGGCTCAGGAAACGCATCGCCGAGCGCCTCAAGGAGGCGCAGAACACCGCCGCCATGCTCACCACCTTCAACGAGGCGGACATGAGCGCGGTGATGGCGATGCGCGAGCACTACCGCGACACGTTCGAGAAAAAGCACGGCGTGCGGCTGGGCTTCATGTCGTTCTTCGTCAAGGCGTCGATCGTGGCGTTGAAGGAGATGCCCGCCGCCAATGCCGAGATCGACGGCGACGACATCGTCTACAAGAATTTCTACGACATCGGCGTCGCGGTGGGCGCGGAGCAGGGGCTCGTCGTGCCGGTGGTGCGCGGCGCCGACCGGTTGAGCTTCGCCGAGATCGAGAAGCAGGTCGCCGATCTGGGCCGCCGCGCGCGCGAAGGGAAACTCGCGCTCGACGAGCTCACGGGCGGCACCTTCACCATCACCAATGGCGGCGTCTTCGGCTCGCTCCTCTCGACGCCCATTCTCAATCCGCCGCAGGCCGCGATCCTCGGCATGCACAAGATTCAGCGCCGCCCGGTCGCGATCGGCGACAAGATCGAGATCCGGCCGATGATGTATCTCGCGCTGACATACGATCACCGCCTCATCGACGGGCGCGAGGCGGTCACTTTCCTGGTGCGCGTCAAGGAATGCATCGAGGAGCCGCAGCGGCTCCTGTTCGACATGTGATGCCATGAGCGACAGCTACGACGTCATCGTCATCGGCGCCGGTCCCGGCGGCTATGTCGCCGCGATCCGGGCGGCGCAGCTCGGCATGAGCGTCGCCTGCGTCGAGAAGCGCGATATGCTCGGCGGCACCTGCCTCAATGTCGGCTGCATCCCGTCGAAGGCGCTCTTGCAATCGTCGGAGAAATTCGCCGAAGCGAAAGGCGCGCTCGCCGTCCACGGCATCGCCGTAGGCTCCGTCGCGTTCGATCTCGCCAAGATGATGGCGCGCAAGGACAAGGTCGTCGCCGAGAACACGCGCGGCGTCGAGTTCCTGTTCCGCAAGAACAAGGTCGCGCGCGTCAAGGGCGCCGCGAAATTCTTGGCGCCGGACCGGATCGAGGTCGACGGCCAGACGCTCACCGCAAAGCGCGGCATCGTCATCGCCACCGGCTCCGACATCATTCCGCTTGCGGGCGTCGAGATCGACGAGAAGACCGTTCTCTCCTCGACCGGCGCCTTGTCGCTCGATGCCGTGCCGAAGCGGCTCGTCGTCGTCGGCGCGGGCTATATCGGGCTCGAGCTCGGCTCGGTATGGCGGCGCCTCGGCGCGCAGGTGACGGTGGTCGAATTTCTGGATCGCGTCGCGCCCGGCATGGACATGGAGCTTGGCGCCGCACTCCAGCGCACGCTCGCCAAGCAGGGCATCGAGTTCCGGCTCTCCACCAGGGTGGTCGAGGCCAAGCGCAGCAACGGCGGCGTGACGCTTGCGCTCGAGCCTTCGACCGGCGGCGCGCGCGAGACTTTGCCGGCCGACGCCGTGCTCGTCTCGATCGGGCGGCGCCCTTATACCGAAGGGCTCGGCCTCGAGACGGTGGGCGTGCTGCGCGACAATCGCGGCCGCATCAAGGTCGATACGCACTACGCCACCAACGTCCCCGGCATCTACGCGATCGGCGACGTGATCGCGGGGCCCATGCTCGCGCACAAGGCGTCCGACGAGGGCGCGGCCTTGGCCGAGATCATCGCCGGCGAGCGGCCGCAGCTCGATTACGATGCGATTCCCGCGGTGATCTACACCTGGCCCGAAGTCGCCTCGGTCGGCAAGACCGAAGAGGATCTGAAAGAGGCAGGCGCGGCATATCGCACCGGAAAATTTCCGTTCTCGGCCAATGCGCGCGCGCGCGCCAATGCCGATACCGAGGGGTTCGTGAAGGTGCTGGCCGACGCCGCGAACGATCGCGTGCTCGGCGTCCACATCATCGGTCCCGACGCCGGCACCATGATCGCCGAGGCCGCGCTCGCCATGGAGTTCGGCGCCACGGCCGAGGACATTGCCCGCACCTGCCACGCGCATCCGACCTTGAACGAAGCTTTGAAGGAAGCCGCCCTCGCGGTTGACGGACGCGCGATTCACATCTGATCGCCGATCACTTCGCGCGCGGATGCGCCGCGTCGTAGACGGCGGCAAGCCCGGCGGCGTCGATCGCGGTGTAGCGCTGCGTCGTCGACAGGCTGGCGTGGCCCAAAAGCTCCTGGATCGCGCGCAGATCGGCGCCGCCGGCGAGAAGGTGCGTAGCGAAACTGTGGCGCAGCGCGTGCGGCGTGGCGCCCTCGGGCAATCCCAGCAGCGCGCGCAGTTTCGCCATCTGCCCCTGCACGAGGCGGGGATGAAGCGGCCCGCCGCGCGCGCCGACGAAGAGCGGGCCGGCAGGGCCCGGCCGATGCGGGCAGTGCGCGAGATAATCGCCGACCGCTTCCGCCACCGCCGGCAGCACCGGCACGAGCCGCGTCTTGGCGCCCTTGCCGGTGATGCTGATCGTGCCGGCTTCGACCGGCGCCTCGCTGCGTTGCAATCCAAGCGCCTCGCCGAGCCGCAAACCGCAGCCATAAAGCAGCATCAGGATCGCGAGGTCGCGCTTTTGCTGCCACTTCGTGCGCGCCAGCGTCGGGGCGGCGGCAAGCGTCTCGGCGGCGTCGTCCACGCTCAACGCCTTCGGCACGTGCGCCGCGCGTTTGGGCGCGCGCACCGCCGAGAGCGCCGCGTTGTGGAGATAGCCGCGCCGGTCGAGGAAGCGGAAAAATCCGCGCACCACCGACATGAAGCGCGCCGTCGAGCTGCGCTTCAAGCCAGCCGCCGCGCGGCTTGCGAGTGCGGCCCGAAAATCGGCCGCCGCGAGATCGCCGAGCGATGCCAGATCGGGCAGGCGTCCGAGGTGGACCGTCAGGAATTCGAGGAACGCCACCAAATCGCCGCCATAGGCCGCGCGCGTATGCGGCGATGCGCGGCGCTCGTCGCCAAGCCAAGCGTCCCACGCGGCAATCGCGCGGCCCAGATCGGCGGAGGCAGGAAAACGGTCGAGCGGGAGGGCGGCGGGCGGGCGCGGAAACGCCGTCACGCCGGCAGGTCGAGCCATGCCGCGATGGTGATGGCGAGCGCGCGCGCGAGGAAGCCCAGAAGCTCCGTGCCCTGGCCGGGATGGAATTTCCCGGACCGCCGCGTGCCGATGCAAAGGAGGCCGGGCGGCGCCGCCGCGCTTACCGCGAGCCGCAAGATCGCCGCCGAGCGCACCAATCCTGCGCCGTTGCCGAACAGTTTCGGATCGCCGGCGATGTCGGGGAACAGCATCACCTCGCGCTCGGGCCCGAGCACGGCATCGACCGTCCCGGCATCGAGAATCTGCACGCCCTGGTGATTGAGGCGCGGCCGCTGCGGTCCGATCTGTTCGACCCCGATCGTCACCACGTCGGCGTCGAGCAGGACGGCGAGGTCGGTCGTGACGATCTGGATGAGCTGCTCGAAGCTTTGCGCGGCGAGAAGGCCGAGGGCGGCGGCGTGGATCCGGCTTTGGCTTGCGAGATTGGCGCGCGTCGTCGCGATCAGGGTGCGCTGCTGCGCCTTGAGCCGCGTGATCTCGGCGCGCTGGCGCTCCAGCATGAAATGCTGCATGTTGACGACGCGCTCGCCGCGGTTGAGCGCCGGCGGCGTCAGGACTTCCAGAAGCTCGTCATGCTCCACCAGGAAATCGGGATGCTGGCGGAGATAGGCCAGAACGTCGGCCGATCCGACGACGCGCGGCGAAAGCGCCGGCCGCGGCGCCTCGAGCGAGGCTTTATCCTTGGGGCGATCCAACTTCATGCTCCGCGACTATTCCGCCGCAACACGCGTTTCTCCCAGAATCGACTGTCCCGTCTTCTTCCAGTCGGCGAGGAAAGCGTTGAGACCCTTCTCCGTCAAGGGATGAACGAACATCTGGCGCAATACGGCGGGTGGCAGCGTGCCCACATGGGCGCCGAGCTTCGCGGCTTCGACGACATGCATCGGATGGCGGATCGAGGCGACCAGGACCTCGGTCCCGAATGCGGGATAATTGCGATAGACGGCGACGATGTCGCGGATCAGTTCCATGCCGGAGGAGCCCACATCGTCAAGCCGCCCGACGAACGGCGAAACGAATGTCGCACCCGCCTTTGCCGCGAGGATCGCCTGCGCCGCGGAAAAGCACAGCGTCGCGTTCACCATCGTGCCTTCGTCGGCAAGCGCGCGGCAGGCCTTCAATCCGTCGGGCGTGAGCGGCACCTTGACCGCGACATTCTTAGCGATCCGCGCGAGCTTCCTCCCTTCGGCGAGCATGGTGGGCGTGTCGAGCGCCGTCACCTCGGCGCTCACCGGTCCCGGCACCACGGCGCAGATTTCGGCGATCACGTCGAGGAAGTTGCGGCCGGATTTCGCCACCAGCGAGGGGTTGGTCGTGACGCCGTCGACGAGTCCGGTCGCGGCGAGATCGCGGATTTCGGACAAGTCGGCGGTATCGATGAAGAACTTCATGGCCCCCGCGCCGCCTCTACTGGCACGCTCACGATTTTCGGCTAAGAGTGTAACCCATGCCCGACCGCCACGCCAGATGCGCCGCCGTTTCGGCGCGTGTGCGCGTGCTGCTGCCGCTGCCGTTGCACGGCGCTTACGACTATACGGTGCCGGCGGACATGGCGCTTCGGCCCGGCGATTTCGTGCGCGTGCCGTTGGGCCCGCGCGAGCTCTGCGGCGTCGTCTGGGACGGCGAAGCGGGCGATGTTTCCGAGGCGAAGTTGAAGCCGGTGGCGGAACTTCTGCCCGCGCCGCCGCTCAAGGAGGAGCTGCGCCGCTTCGTCGAATGGGTGGCGAACTACACGATCGCACCGACGGGCGCGGTGCTGCGCATGGCGATGAGCGTCACCGACGCGCTCGTTCCGCCGCGCGGTCTCACCGTTTTTGCACTAGCCGAAGCGGGCCGCGCTGCCCTTCTCGGCGGCGACTCGGGCACGCCGGCACGAAGGCGCGTGCTCGGCATCCTTGCCGACGGGCCGCCGCTCCCGGCGACGGAGCTTGCGCGCCAGGCGGCGTGCAGCCCGGGCGTGGTGCGCGCGCTCGCTTCGGCGGGATTGATCGAGCCGCGCTCCGTGCCGCGCCGCCTGCCGCCGCCCGCGCCCGACTGGCGCAGGATTGGCCCTGACCTCTCGCCGGCGCAGAAGACGGCGGCGGACGAACTCGCCGCCATCGTCGGCGCAGGCGGTTTCGGCGTCACGCTGCTCGACGGCGTCACCGGCTCGGGCAAGACGGAGGTTTATTTTGCGGCGATCGCGGCGGCGCTTGCGCGCGGCCGCCAGGCCTTGGTGCTGTTGCCGGAGATCGCGCTCTCGGCGCAATGGCTCGCGCGCTTTGCCGAGCGTTTCGGCGCGCCGCCGACCGAATGGCATTCCGATCTTTCCCTGGCGCAGCGCTGCGCCAATTGGCGCGACGTTGCCGAGGGACACGCCAAGGTCGTGGTCGGCGCGCGCTCGGCGCTCTTTCTGCCGTTTGCCGATCTCGCCCTCATCGTGGTCGACGAGGAGCAGGACGCCTCCTTCAAGCAGGAGGAGGGCGTCCTCTACCACGCGCGCGACATGGCCGTGGTGCGCGCCTCGATCGAGAAGATACCGGCCGTGCTCGTCTCGGCGACGCCGTCGCTCGAGACGGTCATCAACGTGCGCCACGGCCGCTATCGCCATCTGCACCTGCCGTCACGGCACGGGCTCGCGCGGCTTCCCGAGATCCGCGTCATCGACATGCGCCGCGCCGGGCCGCTCAGGCAGCGCTTTCTCGCGCCCGAGCTCGCCGACGCGCTCGCCCGCACGCTCGAAGCCCGCGAGCAGTCGATGCTGTTCCTCAATCGGCGCGGCTATGCGCCGCTGACCTTGTGCCGCGCCTGCGGCCATCGCATGCAATGTCCCAACTGCACCGCGTGGCTCGTCGAGCATCGCTTCCTCGGCATGCTGCAATGCCATCATTGCGGCCATGGCGAGCGTCTGCCGCCGCTTTGTCCGGCATGCGGTGCGGCGTCGAGCTTCGCGCCGTGCGGGCCGGGCGTCGAGCGGCTTGCCGAGGAGGTGACCGCGCGCTTTCCCGCCGCGCGCCTCGCCATCATGGCAAGCGACACGCTGACTGGCCCGCGCGCAGCGTCGGAACTCATGGCGGCGGTCGAGGGGCACGAGATCGACATCCTCATCGGCACGCAGGTGGTGGCGAAGGGCCATCATTTTCCGCTGCTGACGCTCGTTGGCGCGGTCGATGCCGATCTCGGCCTGTCGGGCGGCGACCTGCGCGCGGCCGAGCGCACGTTTCAGCTTTTGCACCAGGTCGCCGGCCGCGCCGGGCGCGCCGACCGGCCCGGCGTGGTCTATCTCCAGACCTATATGCCCGACAACGCGGTGATCCGCGCCCTCGTCAGCAACGACCGCGACCGCTTCCTCGCGGCCGAGGCCGAGGCGCGCGAGGAGGCAGGCCTGCCGCCATTCGGGCGGCTTGCCGCGCTCATCGTTTCGGCGCCGGATGCGGAGAGCGCCGACTTCACCGCCCGCGCCTTCGCCCGGGCCGCGCCGCAGATGCCGGGCGTCGAGACGTTCGGACCGGCGCCGGCGCCGCTCTCGATCCTGCGCGCGCGCCATCGCCGCCGCTTTCTCGTGAAGGCGCGGCGTGGCGTCCACCTCCAGGCCGTGCTGCGCGAATGGCTCGGCCGCGTCAGGGTGGCGGCGCAGGTGCGCGTGCAGGTCGATATCGACCCTTACAGCTTCCTCTGATACTCGGTGCTATCCCGGTCGGTCAGGGCTGGCGCAGCGAAAACGCCTCGATCCGGTCGGCCGGAACCTCGGCCCGCTCCTTCCCCACCTCGAGCACGATCGTGTCCGCGATCGACGCGATCTTTCCGGAAAGCGCGTGCCCCGACAGCGTGAAGAGCGTGACGACCGCGTCCGGGCTCTCCTGGTGCGCGCGTTTCAGTTTTTCGAGGATGGGCTGCTCCATTCGCTCTTTATACACCGATCGCCTTTACGCGCAGAGCGTCCCTGGTTCCGTGTCCAATTTATGAGTTGGCAACCTGGTTCAGGTTAAAACCGTTAATGCGCCCCAGCCTTTCCCCGGTCAGGCCACGAAAGGGCCCCGATTCCGGCGGAAAATGCGGCGGATGGACGAGACCATGACGAGCCTTTCCGACTACCCGCTCGCGCGCGGCGGCCGGGGCACCCGCCCGAGCGGCCGGCTCATGCGTCTGCTGCGCGCGCTTGCCGCCGCGGCGGCGGCGCTCGGCGCATTGGCCTTCCTGTTCGCGAGCGAGCCGCACGGCGGCGCCATCCGCGGCGACCTTGCCGCTGCGGCGGCGCGCCTCAAGGATCTGCCGGCCAATGCCAGCGCGGCGCGCGTCGCCGCGGACCTGCGCAGCGAATTCAACGGCGAGGACGCCACGGTCGATCCGTCCGAGTTTCCCGCTGCGGTCACGGTCACGCTGCACGCGCTCGACCGCGCAAGCTGCGCCGACGCGCGGCACTCGGCGCGCCGGCTCGAGGGCCGCGTCGTGGTCGAGCTCCAGGGCTATGGCTCGGGCGCCGATTGCGGCGACAGCAACGACATGACCTGGCGCCTCATGCCGTGAGCGCGCGCGCCTCGAGCCATTCGAGGAGCGTCGCCGCAAAGGGCGCGATCGCCTTGTAGCGCTGCATATCCTGCGGCATCGTGCGGATCGCGGAGGCCAAGTCCGCGGCGTCTTCTCGCGTGCGAAGCGCGCGGGCGAGCGGCGCGATCGACGTGCGGATCGTGAATATCACCGCCGCCGTCCCGGGCAGCTTGCGCAGCGTCTGGCGCTCGATGCGCAGGAAGAGAAGCGCGCCGGCATTCTCCGCCGCGATCGGTGCCGCGCGCGGCAGCGACACGGGCTGGAACCGGTCGGGCAAGTCAGCGATGCCCCAGTTGACGCGCCAGACAAGCTTCTCCGGCCGGACCTCGTTGATGAACCGCTCAACCGGGCGCGCCAGCGCCTCGCCATAGCCCGGCACGACATCGTGGATCCCCTCGAGCGGCCGCCCAAGCTTGTCGGCCAGGCGCCAGCGATTGGGCGCGCACAGCGACGCGCCAGCCAGCACATATCCTGCCGCGCCGGGCAGCATCAGGCAGAAATCCTCCTGCACGAGCCGCCCGCAAAGATCGAGCGGGTGAATTTTCGGCGCGCGCACGTCCCAGCTCTCGCCGGTTATCAGATTCAGCAGCCGGTCGCCGTCGCGCCGGTAGAAATCCGGGTGGTGGCGCGGCAGATGCGACGCGACGAGCGCCAACAACTCCGCCGCCGCATCCTCGCTTCCCGGCAGCGCGCGAAAAACCTCGTCGTGACGCTGGGCCAGAAGCGCGCGTTTTTCCGCAAGCTCCGCCGCGAAATCGCCGTCGAGCTCGAGCCACGCCTCGGGCCGCAATGCCCGAAGCCCCATCTGGAGCCGCCATTGCCCGCCCGCGAAGGGAAGGGATTGGCTCACAATTCGTGCGTCCTTCGACTACGCTGCGCTTCGCTCAGGATGGGAATTTTCTTAATGCCATCAGCGAAAGCCCCTCATCCTGAGCGAAGTCGAAGGACGCACGCTGCCTCTGCAGCATTTTTTCACGGGAGGGGACATGGCCGGCACCGATGCACTCATCGAGGAGATCGTCATAGCAAACCGCATCCTCGCGGCGGAAGGCATCGCCGATGCGTTCGGCCACGTCGCGGTGCGCCATCCCGAGCGGCCCGACCGCTATCTCCTGTCGCGGGCGCGGACGCCGCAATGCATCGAGGCGTCCGACATCGTCGAATACACGCTCGACGGCGCGCCCATCGACCTGCGCGGCGGCTCGTCATATCTCGAGCGCTTCATTCACGGCGCCATGTTCGCCGAACGCCCCGACATCATGGCGGTCGTGCACAGCCACAGTCTGAGCTCGATCCCGTTCGGCGTCGGCGGCGAGACGATCCGGCCGATGCTGCATAATTGCGCCATGATCGGCGCCGCGGTGCCGATCTGGGATTTGCGCGACCGGTTCGGCGACACCGATCTTCTCGTCCGCAACATGGAGATGGGGCGCGATCTCGCGCGCGCCGTGGGGCGCGGCACGACCGCGCTCATGCGCGGCCACGGCTCGGTCGTGGTCGAGCGCTCGCTGCGCCGCGCCGTCTATGTCGCGATCGCCTTGCAGACGAGCGCCAACATGCAGCGCGAAGCGGCGCGCTACGACAGCGTGAAGTTCCTGTCGCCCGGCGAGGTCGAGTGCTGCGTTGCCATGCTCGACGACCAGGAGGGACGCCCGCAGCAGGGCATCGACCGCGCCTGGGAATATTACTGCTACCGCGCGGGCATGCCGTACCGGCCGACCTGACAGCTATTTCAGCGCGGAGAAATTGGTCGGCGTGAGGATCTGGTTGGCGAGCGAGGCGACGAGCGGGCCGTCCGCTTCGCTCTTGGTGCGCGCCGCGATCCAGTCCGGGTCGTGCTGGAACGCCGCGAAGCGCTTGGCGCGCTCGTCGAGCGAATCCCATTTCAGGATATAGACGAGGTCGTTGTTGCTCTCGCCGATCGCCGTCGTCCAGAACCCGACCTGGTGGATGCCGTGCTTCTCGAAGAGATGAACGGTCGTGGTCTCGAACCGCTTTACGAGTGCCGCGAGTTTCCCCGGCATGGCATGATATGTGCGAAGCTCGTAGATCATGGGCGCTCCCCTTCTTGTCGGGCGCGATGATCGAAGCGGGGCGGGGACGAGTCAAGCGCGCGGAGGATCGGGATGGATGCGATCGAACTCGAAGTCGTCAACCAGGCGACCTTGCAGATCGCGCGCGAGCTCACGCTCAACATGCTGCGGACGGGCTATTCGACCATCATCAAGGAAAGCCAGGACTTCACCTTCGCCATCTTCGACGGCGATGGCCGCATGGTGGCGCAGGGCATTCCGCAGCCCTTGCATATCGGCCCGCTCGCGGCGCAGGTGAACGAGGTGCGCCGCGCGTTCGCCGGCCGGATCGACGAGGGCGACGGCTTCATCGTCAACCATCCCTATCGCGCCTGCCAGAACCACGCGACCGACATCACCGTGATCTCGCCGCTGTTCGATAAAGGCCGCATCGTGGGCTTCATCGGCAACATCGCGCACAAGCCCGATCTCGGCGGCAAGGTGCCCGGCACCAACAGCGGCGACGCGACCGATCTGTTCCAGGAGGGGCTGCTCATCCCGCCGCTCAAACTCATGCGGCAGGGCGTGCTCAGCGAGGATCTGCGCCAGATGATCGAGGCCAACACGCGCACGCCCGAGACGACCTGGGGCGACATCGCGGCGCAGCTCAACACCAACCGCTATGGCGAGCGCAAGTTCGCCGAGCTCTTCGCCAAGTACGGCACTGACGAGGTGCTGCAAGGGTGGAGCGAGTGGATGGATATCGCCGAGCGCGAATTGCGCAAGGCGATCGTCGAGATTCCGGACGGCGTCTATGGCCCCGAGACCGATTTTTTGGACGATGACGGGGTCGAGCTTGGCCGGCCGCACCGCATTGCCGTCTCGCTCGAGGTCAAGGGCGACACGCTGCATTTCATCCTCGACAGCGATCGCGAGGCGCGGGGGCCGATCAATCTCCGCCCGTGCGTCTCGCGCAATTTCATCGAGTGCTGCGTCAAGATGGCGTTCGGGCCGGAGTTGCCGGTGAATGACGGGATCGGCCGCCCGATCCGGGTGACATATCCGCCCGAGGGCTCGCTCCTCAATCCGCGCTATCCGGCGCCCGTCAACATGTATGTGCGGCCGAGCCAGATCGCGACCTCGCTCGTGCTGCGCTGCCTCGCGCGCGCGGTGCCGGATCGCGTGCCTGCGCCCGGCAGCGCCGCCGGCGGCTCGATCAGCACGGCGGGGCGCGATCCCGTGTCGGGCCGCTGGTATTCGCATTACGAGATCAATAACGGCGGCGGCGGCGCGCGCCCCTTCGCCGACGGCGTGAGCGCCATGGACGAGCTTGTCGTCAACGTCATGAACACGCCGGTCGAGGCGGTCGAGACCGAGTTTCCGGTGCGGGTCGAGCAATATGCGCTGGTCACCGACAGCGCCGGCGCCGGGCGCTTTCGCGGCGGGCTCGGCACGCGGCGCGACTGGCGCATCCTCGCCGAGGAAGCGGTCATCAACATCCGCTCCGACCGGTTCAACTTCTCCTCGCCCGGGATTTTCGGCGCGAAGCCGGCGCGGCCGACGCGCGCGCGCATCAATCCCGGCGAGGCGGGCGAGCGCGCGCTGGGATCCAAGGTCGGCGGATTGCGCTTGAAGCGCGGCGATTGCCTGTCGTGGGAACTGGGCGGCGGCGGCGGCTGGGGCGACCCCATGACGCGCGAGCCCGAGCGCGTGCGCCTCGACGTGCTGCGCGGCTACGTCTCGCCCGAGGCGGCGCGGCGCGATTACGGCGTGGCGCTTCTGGCCGACGGCTCGGTCGATGAAGCGGAGACAAGGCGCCTGCGCGCGGTCGCACCATGAAGCTTCGCATCGGCATCGACGTGGGCGGCACGTTCACCGACCTCACCGGCTTCGACGAAGAGAGCGGCCGGGTGGTGCTGACGCGCAAATATCCGTCCGAGCCGGCGCGGCCCGGCGCCGTGATGGAAAAAATCGCGCGCGAGCTCGAGGCCGAATTCGGGCCGGCGGCGGTGGCGCTCGTGCTGCACGGCTCGACCGTCGCCTTGAACACGCTGCTCGAGGAAAAGGGCGTCACGGTCGGCCTCGTCACGACCAAGGGCTTTCGCGACGTCTACGAGATCGGCCGCCAGTGGCGCGGCGCCGAAGTCTTCAACATCTTCGCGCCGGCGCCGAAAATGCTGCTGCCGCGCGAGCGCATCGTCGAGGTGGCCGAGCGGCTCGACGCGCGGGGCGCGGTGCTCGTGCCGCTCGACCCATCATCGCTCGAGGCCGCGATCCGCGCGCTCGCGGCCCAGGGGGTCGAATCGCTCGCGATCTCGTTCCTCTTCGCCTATGCCAACCCGGCGCACGAAGAAGCGGCCGCGCGCATCGCCCGCGCCGTGGCGCCGGACCTGTTTTTGTCGCTGTCGAGCGAAGTGAACCCCGAATGGCGCGAGTACGAGCGCACGGCATCGACCGTCGCCAACGCCTATATCGGCCCGCCGGTCGTGCGCTACATGGGCGACATCGAGCGCCTGTGCAATGCCCGCTTTCCCGCGGCGCGCGCGCTCATGATGAAGTCGGACGGCGGCGCCGCGAGCGCCCGCATGCTGCGCCGGACGCCGATCGAGACGATCCTGTCGGGTCCGGTCGCGGGCGTCATCGGCAGCCGTTTTCTGGGCGACGTGAAGGGCCTGCAAAATCTCATCTCGTTCGACACCGGCGGCACCAGCTCGGACATGGCGGTGATCCCGGGCGATCCGCTCTACAGATCGGAGATCGCGGTTGCGCGCCATCCGGTGCGGACGCGCACCGTCGATATCGAGACGATCGGCGCGGGCGGCGGCAGCATCGCTTCGCTGCACTTGGGCGGCGTGCTGAAGGTGGGGCCGGAAAGCGCCGGCGCCGATCCCGGCCCCGCCTGCTACGACCGCGGCGGCGATCGGCCGACGCTGACCGATGCGCTCGTGGTGCTGGGCCATCTCAATCCCGACGCGCTGCTGGACGGCGCCATGCCGATTTCGCGCAGCGCCGCCGAGCGCGCCATCGAGCAGCGCATCGCGCGGCCTTTGGGCCTTTCGCTGGCCGCGGCGGCGGCGGGGATTCTGCGCGTGCTGGCCGCCAACGTCATGGCGGCGATGCGCACCATCTCCATCGAGCGCGGCTACGATCCGCGCGAATTCACCCTCGTCGCGTTCGGCGGCATGGGGCCGGCGCTCGCCGGCGCGGTCGCGCGGGAGCTGGGCATCGGCCGCATCCTCGTGCCGCGCGATCCCGGCACGTTCAGCGCCTGGGGCATGCTGGTGACGGACGTGCAGCACTCCAAAAGCCTGACGCGCATCACGCCGCTCGCCGCCTCAAGCGCCGCATCGCTCGACGCGATCTTCCGCCCGATCGAGGGTTTGGCGTGCGCCGAGCTTGCCGCCGAGGGTTTCGCGCCGGACCAAGTCGCGACCGTGCGCCACGCCGGCATGCGCTATGGGCGGCAATCCTACGAGGTGACGGTCGCCGTCCCCGCGCTTGCCGATGACGGCGCGGTCGCCGAGCTCGCGCAACGCTTCCACGCGGCGCATGCCCGCCGCTACGGCCACATGGCCGAGGGCGAGCCGGTCGAGATCGTCAATTTCGCCGTGACCGCGGTCGGCTCGCTCGGCAAGCCGCGGCTCGAAGCATTGCCGCTCGGGCCCGATGCGCCGCCGCCGGCGCCAAGCCGCGCCGTGCATTTTTCCGCCGGCGAAGCCGGGCGCGTGCCCGTCCACCGCCGCGCCGATCTCGCGCCGGGCATGCGGCTTGCCGGTCCCGCCATCATCGAGGAAAAGACCGCGACGACGGTGCTCTATCCCGGCCAGCGCGCCCGCATCGACGAATATCTCAATATCGAGATCGAGACCTAAAGTCTGTTCCGCTCGGTTCGAACCACCTTTATGCGCCTCACCCGCGGCCGTTGAGCGCGCGCCACACTTTTTCCGGGGTCGCCGGCATCTGCACGTAGGGGGCGCCGCGGGGGCTGAGCGCGTGGTTGATGGCGTTCATCACCGCCGGCAGCGCGCCCACCGTGCCGGCCTCGCCCGCGCCCTTGACGCCCAAGGGATTGGTGCGGCACGGCACCTCGTTCGACTTCATTTCGATGTCGCACAGGTCGCCCGCGCGCGGCATGGCGTAGTCCATGAACGAGCCCGCCATGAGCTGGCCCGATTGCCGGTCGTAGGTCACGTCCTCCATCAGCGCCTGGCCCACGCCCTGCGCGATGCCGCCATGGACCTGGCCCTCGAGCAGCAGCGGATTGATGACGCGCCCGACCTCGTCGACCGCGACATAGCGCACGATCGCGGTGACGCCGGTCGCCTCGTCGATCTCGACCTCGCAGACGTGGCAGCCATTGGGATAGGTCGTTGGCGCCGCCGTCATATGTGCCCTGCTCGTCGAGGCCGGGCTCCATGCCGCGCGGCAGCCGTCCGGCCGCATAGGCGGCCTTCGCCACCTCGCTCAGCGCGACCGAGCGGTCGGTGCCGACGACGGTGAACTTGCCGTCGGCGAAGGCGAGGTCGTGCTCGCCCGTCTCCAGCAGATGCGCCGCGATCTGTTTCGCCTTGGCGACGATCTTGTCGGCGGCGATGACCAGCGCGTTGCCGCCGCACACGGCCGAGCGCGAGCCGAACGTGCCGGTGCCGATCGAGACGACGTCGGTGTCGCCATAGCGGTAGCGCACGCGGTCGTGATCGAGGCCGAGCTTGTCGGCGAGGATCTGCTTGAAAGTCGTGGCGTGGCCCTGGCCGTGATCGTGCGTGCCCATGAGCAGCGTCGCGGTGCCGGCCGGGTCGAAGCGGATCTCGGCATGCTCGAGCATGCCGCCGCTCGACGCCTCGATCGTGTTCGAGATGCCGACGCCGCGCAGTTTTCCGGCCTTCGCCGATTCCTGGCGCCGCCGCTCGAACCCGGCGAAGTCGGCGAGATCGAGCGCCTCGTCGAGATTCTTCGCGAAATCCCCGCTGTCGTAGGTATAGACGAGGCCGGTCTTGAACGGCATGGCGCTCGCCGGAATGGTGTTGCGGCGGCGCAGCTCGATCGGATCGAGCTTCATGGCCTTGGCCGCCTCTTCGACCATGGTCTCGATCACATAGGCCGCCTCGGGCCGCCCGGCGCCGCGGTAATGGCCGGTCAGCATCGTGTGCGTCATCACGCCCGTCACCTCGGCGTGAATGGCGGGCGTCGTATAGGTGCCGGCGAGCACGCCCAGATTGACGAGCGGCGGTCCCGCGGCGCGGTCCGATGTGTGATAGGCCCCGATATTGGCGAGCGTCTTGACCCGCAGCGCCAGGAATTTTCCGTCGCGGTCGAGCGCCAGCTCGGCGTCGGTCACGTTGTCGCGCGCCTGCTCGTCCGAGACGAGGCCTTCGGAGCGCTCGGAGATCCATTTGACCGGCCGCCCGGCGAGGCGCGCGGCAAGCGCCGTCAGCACGTACTCGTTGTAGAGCGCTCCCTTCATGCCGAAGCCGCCGCCCATGTTGTCGCATTGCACGCGCACGCGCGTCTCCGGCACCTTCAAGAGGCCGGCGAAGATGCCGCGCGAGCGGTGCGGCGCCTGCACCGTGCAGCGGATGACATAGCGGTCGTCGTGCCGGTCGAACTCGGCCAGGCACCCGCGCGGCTCCATCGAATTGGTGGTGATGCGGTTGATCACCATGCGGTGCTTCACGACATGCGCAGCCTTGGCGAAGGCGGCTTCGACCGCGGCCTTGTTGCCGACTTCGTGGAACCACGCCGCATTGCCGGGGCAATCCTGCCACACCGACGGCGTGCCGGTTTGCAGCGCATCCTCGGTGCCGACCACGGCCGGCAGCGTCTCGTAATCGACCGCGATGAGCTCGGCCGCGTCTTTCGCCTGGGCCAATGTCTCGGCGACGACGAAGGCGACGCATTCGCCGATATAGCGCACCCGCCCTTGCGCCAGCGCCGGCTGCGGGCTGATGAAGCCGGGCGAGCCGTCGCGGCGTTTTCGCGGCATGCGCGGGCTTTGCCGTCCCAGCGCCTTCACCGCCTCGTCCTCGCCCGTCAGCACCAGAAGCACGCCGGGCGCCGCCTTGGCCGCCGCCGCGTCGATCGCGCGGATGCGGGCGTGCGGATGGGGCGAGCGCAGCACCACGGCGCGCGCCTGGCGCGAAAGATTCACGTCCTCGACATAGCGGCCTTCGCCGCGCAGCAGATAGGGGTCTTCCTCGCGCGTTACCGGTTGACCCACTCCGAACTGGCCCATGTCTTGCCCTCGCTGCTGCGGGATCGCACCGGCCTCTTATAGCGGAAAAGGCTGCGCGCCAAGCCCGTTGCCCCCGCCTCGGCGATCGGCCGAAGCGCCAGGAGGGCCAGCGCTCCCGCGCCGCAGGCGGCGAGGAACACGACGGCAAGCGGATGAAGATCGATCGCGACAAAGCTGCCGAGCGCCACATGCATCGGCGTGCCGGCCAGGGACTGCGCGAGGAATCCGCCGGCAAGGGGTGCGGCGCCGCCGCACAGCGACTTGATGAGGCCGTTGGTGCCGAGATAGACCGTGGCTTCGCCCAAGGGCGCGTTCTTGTAGGCGAGATTGCCGCAGGCGAGATCGAGGCCCGCGCCCGCCATCCCGACCATGAGCTGCACCGCGCAGATCATCGGCAGGGTGAAGGCGTGCGGCGCGGGCTCGGCCGCCGCGACCCAGAGCAGGATCGACAGGATGAGGAGCGGCCCGGCGAGCGCAATCACCGCCTTGTTGGAATAGCGGTCGCTGACGCGGCCCCACCACGGCAGCGAGGCGGTGTTGGCGAGCTGCCCGAACACCGTCAGCACGATCGGCACGGTAAGCCCGGTGCCGAGATCCTGCACCAGATAGACCGTGAAGAACGGCATCGCCAAATTCACCGCGAAATTCCAGCCGCCGAGGAAGACCATGACGCGGCGGAAATTCCGGTCGGCGAAGGGCCGCGCGAAGAGTTTTGCGAGCGAATGCTGCGGCGCGGCCGGCATCGGCACGTCCGGCATGCGCGTCAGGAACCAGGTGCTCGCCAGCGCCGCCGCGATCGCGAGCGCGAACGCGCCGCAATAGCCGCCGAGCCGGAATTCCGGGAATTGCCCTGCCCAGTAATCCACCAGCCCCGCGCCGGCGAGCCCCGCGGCGGTCGCCGCGAGGTTGGCGCATAGCTGGCGGCGCGCGAACACCTGGCCGAGCCGGGCGCGCGGCACGAGGTCGGACGTCCACGACATCCAGGCGCAGCCGCCGACCGCGCCCAACGGCGCCACCACCGCCATGAACCCGGCGAGCAGCATGAGCGCGAGATCGCGGTTCGCGACCAGCGGCACGAACAAAAGCGGCAGCAGCATGAGCCGCGCGGCAAGCGTGACGGCAACGCAGATCGTCTTGCGCGCCCGCACCCGCTCGATCAGCACGACCGCTGGGACGTGCGCCAGTTGCGCGAAGAACGGAATCGCGGACAGGAGCCCGACATAGGCGGGCGACGCGCCGAGCGCCAAGGCGCAGCCGACGAGCAGCGCGCCGCTGGTCAGGACGCCCAAAGCCTGCGAGAACACGCCGTCCAGCACGAGCGCACGAAAAGCCGTGCGCGGCAGCGTCTCTTCGCTCGCTAGTTCCTGTCTATCGAAATCGCGCGGCACGAGAATGAAAACGACTGCACCAGGGCACTTTTATATGGCGGCCACGCTACGGAGTTTATGGTTAAAGTTCCGTAAGTCTCGTCGCGGTCATTGCGCGAAGCCGAAGCGAGACGAAGCAATCTTCCGGAAGATTGCTTCGTCTCGGCGGCTGCCCGTCAATCATCCCCGGCCGCGTGCGCGGGCTGGCCAGCGGTCGCGTGGCTCGCCCATTCGGTGCGGTAGAGCGGCGTCAGCACGAGCGCGTTGACGAGGCCCAGCACCAGCGGAATGGTGGCGATCCAGAACAGCTGCTGCATCGGCAGGTGCATGGCGATGAGATAGCCGCCGACATAGGGCCCGACCACCGATCCGACGCGCCCCGCACCGAAGCACGACCCCACGCCCCACGAGCGGATGTAGGTCGGATACATGTTGGTCTCGCAGGCGATATTGCCGAACTGGAGGCCAAGGAGGCAGAACCCGATCGCGCCGACGAGCGTGATCGTCAGCGCCTCGCTGAGGCCCGGCGTGCCGGTGAGCGCGACGATCGGGATGGCCAGGAGGAACAGGATCGGCACCGGGATGAAGCCCCACTTGTCCAGGGGCCGCATGATGATGAGCCCGCCCAGCGTGCCGGCGAACTGGAACGCGGTGGTGGCGAGCTGTGCGTGCGCCAACGGCACGCCGTTGCCCGAGAGGATCGTCGGGATCCACTGATTGACGAAATAGAAGATCATCAGGTTGATGGCGTTCGAGATCCAGAACAGCGGCGTGATGATGGCGAGCCGCCCCTTGAAGATCGCGGTGTAGGAGAATTTCTTGCGGTTGTCCTCGTCGCCGATGGTGAAGTGCGACGCAGGATCGAGTGCCAGGCCCTTCTGCATCCGCCCGAGGATGCGCACCAGATCGCCGCCGCGCTCGGGCCGGAGCGACAGGAACTTGATCGATTCCGGCAGGGCGACGAGAACGATCAGCCCTATCAGGATGGGAACGAGGCCGCCGATGGTGAACAGGATGCGCCAGCCATACTCGGCCATGAGCCGCGCGCCGACGATGCCCGGCAGCCCGCCGCCGAACGTCACGCCCGAGAACATGATGACGAAGAGCGTCGCGCGCACCCGCCGCGGCGCATATTCGTTGACCAGCGCCACCGTGATCGGCAGCACGCCCGAGATGCCGATTCCGGCGATGAACCTCAGCCACGCGAGCTGCGTCATGTCGTGCGCCAGCACGGTGGCCCAGGTGAAGATGCCGAAGAAGATCGATCCCGCCGAGATCGCCGCGCGCCGCCCGTAATGGTCCGACACCCAGCCGAAGATCAGCGGTCCGAACAGGCCGGCGAACAGCCCGGCGCTGAACATGCGGCCGATCTCGACGGGCGACGGGTGCCATTCGCGCGCCATTCCCGGAACGGCGACCGCCGCGGCACCGATGTCGTAGCCGTTGACCATGACGACGATGAAAGCGACGATGACGAGTCCGATATGGAAAGCGCCGATCTTCTGCCGGTCGATGATCGGCGCGAGATCGACTGTGCGTGCGGCGGCCATGGCGTTTCCCTGTCGATTTTCTTGTCGTGGAAGGCGTTTAATCCGGTTCAGGCGTTCAAATCAAGCCCCGCCGACTGGTGCCACGGGATGAGCAGGCGGCGCAGGATTCCGACGGCGAAATAGAACACGAAGCCCAGGATCGTCATGTGGATCATGACGGCGAAGAGCCCGTCGGTCTCGAACGCGTTCATCTTGGAGATGAGCAGGAAGCCCAGCCCGCTGTTGCCGCCCAGGTACTCGCCGACGATGGCACCGATGATGGCGAGCACGATCCCGACCTCCATGCCGGAGAGGATGTAGGGCAGCGCGCTCGGCAGCTCGAGCCGCCACAGCACCGCCAGGCGCGAGGCGTTGAGGCTCGTCATCACGTCGCGGTGCCCGCTGTCTATGGATTTGACGCCCAACACCGTGTTGCTGAGGATCGGAAAGAAAGCGAGCACCGCCGAGACGATCACCTTGCTCGTGATGCCGAAGCCGAACCACACGACGAAGAGCGGCACGAATGCCACCTTCGGCACCACCTGGATCGCGACGATGAACGGGTTGAGCGTCATCTCGACCCAGCGGATGCGGCCGATCAGCACGCCCAATCCGACGCCGATCGCGAGGCCCCAGGCGAAACCGACCGTGGTCTCGTACACCGTCGTCTCGGCATGTGCCCACGCGCGCGGCGATTGCAGCAGATCGAGCCACGCCTTCCACACCGCCATCGGCGCCGGCATGATGAAGGCCGAGACGTGCCACTCCGTCACGTAGAGATGCCAGACGAACACCAATGACGCGGCCAGGAGCGGCGTCGAGATCCACGGCAGGCTCGCCGTGCCGGTACGCCGGGGCGATGCGGGAGCGGAGATGTCGGCCATGGTGCGCTCCTCAGGAAATTTCGACGAGCCGGTGCCGCAAGCGCACGGCGATCGCCTGGAAGTCCGGCGTCGCCTGCACGTCGAGCGAGCGCGGCCGCGCGAACGGCACCGGCACGATCGTATCGATCCGCCCCGGCCGCGGCGACAGCAGCACGACCCGGTCGGCCAGGAATACCGCCTCGCCGATCGAATGGGTGACGAGAACGATGGTCTTGCGCGTCTCGATCCAGATGCGCTGCAGCTCGATATTCATCTGGTCGCGCGTCATCGCGTCGAGCGCGCCGAACGGCTCGTCCATCAGCAGCACTTCGGGATCATAGGAGAGCGCGCGCGCAATGGCCGCGCGCTGCCGCATGCCGCCCGACAATTCGCGCGGCCAGCGGTTCTCGAACCCGGCGATGCCGACGAGGTTGATGAGCTGGCGCGCGCGTTCGCGGCGCACGGCTTTCGCCACGCCGCGCAATTCCAGCGGCAGGGTGATGTTGCCCTCGACCGTCAGCCACGGGAAAAGGTTCGCGTCCTGGAACACCATGCCCATGCCGCTGACGGCCTCGCTCTGGCGCACGCCGCCCGCCCAAAGATCGTGCCCCAGGATGCGCACCTCGCCCTTCGAGGGCTGAATGAGGCCGCCGGTGATGCGCAAGAGCGTGGTCTTGCCGCAGCCCGAGGGGCCGAGGATGACGACGAACTCGCCGGTTCCCACCGCGAGGTTGGTGGGGGCCAGCGCATGGACCGGTTCGTCCTTGGTGTTGAACCACTTGTCAACGCCGGCCAGCACGATGGCCGGCTGCCGCGAGGGTCCCGCCTCCCCGAGCGTGCTCATTGGAGGATCATGGATCGAGGCGGCGCCTTTTGCCAAGCCCGCGCTCCGCTCGGGATGAGGACCATTGTTGATGGCATGAAGAAAATTCCTCATCCTGAGCGAAGCCCCGAAGGGGCGAAGTCGAAGGACGCACGCTATCACCCCAGCGAGGGAGCGGAAATGAAGCTCGAAAACGCCTTCGACGTGCCGCTTCCCGCCGCCGATGCGTGGCGCGTGCTGCTGGACATCGAGCGGGTGGCGCCGTGCCTGCCTGGCGCCGAGCTGATCGAGACGCTCCCCGACAACAGCTTCAAGGGCCGCGTCGCGGTCCGGCTCGGCCCGGTCGCGGTGTCGTTCCTCGGCACGGCGCGGTTCGAAGCGATCGACGAAGCGGCGCGCCGCGTCCGCATCAAGGCGAGCGGCACCGAGCAGAAAGGCCGTGGCGGCGCGCAGGCGCTCGTCGAATTCTCGCTGCAAGAGACCGCGCCGCGCACGACCCATGTCGCGATCGTGACCGACCTCACCTTGAACGGCGCGGTCGCGCAATATGGCCGCGGCGCCGCGATGATCCAGGATGTGGCGCAGCAGATGGTGCAGCGCTTTGCCGACACGCTCAAAATCCAGATCGAAGGCAGCGAAAGCGCGCGCACTGAGGCGCTGGCCGAGGCGCAGAAGCCGGTCTCGGGGCTGGCGCTGTTTTTGGGCGCGCTGTGGCGCGCGCTGAAACGGCTCGTCGGCGCGGAGGCTTGAGGCGATGGGCGCGCGCTCGATCGGCGCCCGCGTCAGGCGGGCGGAGGATGCGCCGCTGCTGCGCGGCGCCGGCCGCTTCGTCGACGACATTCATCTGCCCGGTGCGCTCGAAGCCTCGTTCCTGCGCTCGCCGCACGCGCACGCCCGCATCCGCGGGATCGACAGTGCGGCCGCGCGGAAAATGCCGGGGGTGGTTGCGATCTTCACCGCTTCCGACCTGCCGCCGCGCATGTGCGAGCCGATGCCGATGCTCGTGCCCAATCCGGCGATCGCCAACCTTTCGACGCAAGCCTGCCTCGCGCGCGAGGAGGCGTGCTATGTCGGCGAGGGCGTGGCGCTCGTCGTCGCCGACACGCGCCGCCGCGCCGAGGACGCGGCCGCAACGATCGCGGTCGATTGGGAGGAGCTTCCTCCGGTCGCCGACTGCCGCGAAGCCGTGCGGCCGGGCGGCCCCCGCGCCCACGCCGGGCGCGACGATAACGTCGCCGCTCGCTTCACCGCCGCCTATGGCGATGTCGACGCGGCCTTCGCCAGGGCGCCGCACGTCTTCCGCGAGGATTTCTGGCAGCATCGCGGCGGCGGCCAGGCCCTCGAAGCGCGCGGCGTGCTGGCGCGCCACGATCCGGCCGACGATCTTTTGACCCTGTGGTCCTCGACCCAGACGCCGCATCTGGGCCGCGCGACGCTGGCCGATCTTCTGGCGCGCGATCCCGAGACCATCCGCGTCATCGCACCCGATGTCGGCGGCGGCTTCGGACCCAAGGCGGTGTTCTATGCCGAAGAGGCGGTCGTCGCTTTCGCGGCCTTGGCGCTCGGCCGGCCGGTCAAATGGATCGAGGACCGGCGCGAGCATTTCTGCACGGCGACGCAGGAGCGCGATCAGTACTGGTCGATGGAGATCGCGGTGGACGGCGAGGGCAGGCTCGAGGGCGTGCGCGGCGCGATGCTGCACGACACCGGCGCCTATGTGCCGTGGGGCATCATCATGCCGTTCATCGCCGGCGTCACCGTTCCGGGCCCTTACGTGCTGCCGGCCTTTCGCCTCGACGTGACGGTGGCCTACACCAACAAGGTCGCGACCACGCCGGTGCGCGGCGCCGGCCGCCCGCAGGCGGTCTTCGCCATGGAGCGGCTCATGGACAGGGCATCGCGCGAGCTCGGAATCGATCCGGCCGAGCTCCGCCGGCGCAATTTCATCCAAGCCGCGCAGATGCCTTATGCGGTGGGCCTCACCTTCCGCGACGGCAAGCCGATCGTCTATGACAGCGGCGACTATCCCGCGTGCCAGGAAAAGGCGCTCGCTCTCGCCGACTATGCGGGCTTTGGCGCGCGCCAGGAAAAAGCGCGGGCGGCGGGCCGCCACATCGGCATCGGCATCGCCAACTATGTCGAAGGCACCGGCCTCGGCCCCTTCGAGGGCGTGACCGTGCGCGTCCTGCCGAACGGCACCGTCGCCGTGCGCTCGGGCGCGGCACCCCAAGGGCAGGGGCACAAGACCATGTTCGCGCAAATCTGCGCCGAGCGGCTTGGCGTGCCGATGGACCGCATCACGGTCACGACCGGCGACACCGCCGCCATCGCGCAAGGCATCGGCACCTTCGCGAGCCGCATCACCGCGAACGCCGCCCCCGCCGCGCTCGAAGCCTCGAACCGCGTGCGCCAGCAGATCCTCGATCTCGCCGCGCGCGTGCTCGAAGCGCCCGCCGCCGATCTCGTGCTCGAGGACGGGCGCGCGGAAGTCGCGTCCGGCAACCGCCGCTCGATCGGCTTCGGCGATCTGGCGCGCGTGGCGCAGGGCATGCCCGGCTTCTCCTTTCCCGCAGGCCAGGCGCCGGGGCTCGAGCACACGGCATATTTCACGCCGGCGCAGGCGGCCTATTGCAACGGCTGCCACGCCGTCGAGGTCGAGGTCGATGTCGAGACCGGCGCGGTCGCGATCCTGCGCTATGCCGTGGCGCACGACAGCGGCAATCTGATCAATCCGCTCATCGTCGACGGCCAGATCGAGGGCGCGGTCGCGCACGGCATCGGCAACGCGCTTCTGGAGTGGATGGGCTACGACGCCGATGCCCAGCCCGTGACCACGAGCTTCGCGGACTACCTTCTGCCCGGCGCGCTCGACGTGCCGAGCATCGCGCGCGCCCATCTCGAGACGCCGTCGCCGCTCAATCCCTTGGGCGTCAAGGGCGCCGGCGAAGGCGGCACCATCCCCGCCGCCGCCGCGATTGCCGCCGCCATCGAGAACGCGCTCGAACCGTTCGGCGTCCGCATCGCCGAAACTCCGATCACGCCGCAGCGCATCGTCGCGCTGCTGCGGCGCGGAGCTACTTGACGCCGCAAGTCATGTACGCTACTTACGTTCATTGCCATTGCGAGGAACGGAGCGACGAAGCAATCCGCGAGATTGCTTTGCTGCGCTCGCAGCGACAGCGCCATTTTGCCGAACGAACCCAATTTCGCGGGTCGCCCGCGCTGAAGATCAAAATTACCGAACGAACCCAATTTCCAGTCGCGGGCCTGAATTGCCGAACGAAGCCAATTTCATCTACTGCGTTGAAATTGCTTGATCTTTCTCGAAAAGGTCGGGCGGGTCGGCGCGCGTGGCGGGGACCAGGTCGTGGGCGGTGACGCCGACCAGGCGGTAGCGGGCACCGTCGAGGTGGCGGGCCAGCACCGGGCGCACGGTGGCCAGAATGGTCTCGGCCTTGAGCGTCGGGTCGTGCGGCCGGCAGGCGTGCGTCGTGGTATGCCGGTCGGCGCGGCGGAGCTTTAGGGTCAGGCTGGTCGCCGCGAGGCCGGATCGTTCGAGGCGCTCGGCGACGCGGGTGCAAAGCTGCGCCAGCACCGGCTCGATCTCGGCGAGGTCTTTGAGGTCGCGTTCGAACGTGCGCTCGGCCCCGACCGTGACCGCGCGCCTGCTGCCGTCGCCGACGCGGCGCCCGTCCTCGCCGGCGGCATAGCGCACGAGCCGCTCGCCCCAGCGCCCGAAGCGGTGCACCAGCTCCTGCGCCGGCGCGGTGCGCAGATCGGCGACCGTCGAAAAACCCAGCGCCTCGAGTTTCTGCGCCGTGACCGGCCCCACGCCCGGCAGCACGCGCACCTTCATCGGCCCGAGCACCGCGGCCGCATCGCCAGCCCCGATGATGCGGAAGCCCCGCGGCTTGCCGAGATCGCTCGCGACCTTGGCCAGCATCTTGTTGGCGGCGAGGCCGATCGACACGGTGACGCCGACCCGCCGCTCAATGAGGAGTGCCAACCGTGCCAGCGCGCGCGCCGGCGGCTCGCTTGCCATCGCCTGCGTCAAATCGAGATAGGCCTCGTCGATCGAGACCGGCTCCACGACCGGCGAGACCTGCTCCATCAGCTCGCGGATCCTGCGCGATTCGCGGCGGTACTTCTCCATGTCGGGCCGGATCACGGTGGCGTCGGGGCACAGCCGCACGGCATGCGCCATCGCCATCGCCGAGCGCACGCCCGAGCGCCGCGCCACGTAGCAGCAGGTCAAGACCACGCCGCGCAAACTGCCGCCGACGATCACCGGCGTCTCGGCCAGCTCCGGCCGGTCGCGCTTTTCGACGCTCGCATAGAACGCGTCGCAATCGACATGCGCGATGGCGAGGTGCGCCAGCTCCGCGTGCGCCACGATCCGGGCCGAGCCGCAGGCCGGGCAGGTCTCGGCCGCGTGCGGCATCGCCTCGTCGAGCCGGCCGCAATCCCGGCAGAGCCGCGTCGGCGCGCCCGTCACTTGGCGAGTTTTCCGATGAGACGCTTCAGGCGCGGCGCCGCGTCGAGCGCGCGGCGCAGTGGCGCAAGGTCGCCCTCGTCGATGATGAGGGGCGACCGCTGGAACCGGCCGCGATGGTCGTAGAAGCAGAACCGGATCTCGTAGCTGCCCTTGGCGGCGCCGTCGGTGAATTGCAGAAGCTGGATGGTGGGGCGGTGGTGCGCCGTCGCGATCTGCACCTCCTCCGCGACGATGCCGCTGCCCCAGTGGAACGCGAAGGTCTTGGGCTTGTCCTTGGGCGCGCGCATGTCGCTACTCCCGCTCGGCTCGCCTCATTCTATCGCGCGCCGGCTTGGGCTAACATCGCGCGATGGTCACCGCATCCGAGCTTCGCGCGCGCATCCTGCCTGGGCGCGTCCATCGCTCGCTCTACACCGATCCCGGGATTTTTGCGCTCGAGATGGAACGCATCTTCGGCCGCGCCTGGATCTATGTCGGCCATGAAAGCCAGGTGCCGCAGTCCGGCGATTTCTGCCAGACGCGCATCGGTTTGAAACCGATGCTCATGGTGCGGCAGGCGGACGGCGGCGTGCGCGTCCTCCACAACCAGTGTGCCCACCGCGGCGCGATGGTGGTGGCGGCCGAGTCGGGCCATGCCCAGGAATTCCGCTGCTGCTATCACGGCTGGACCTATGCGACCGACGGGCGGCTCAAATCGGCGCCGCTTTTGAACGGCTATCCCGGCGATTTCGACCCGGCCGATCGCCTCGTTTCGATGAACGAAGCGCGCTCGGCCAGCTACCGCGGCTTCGTCTTTGCGACGCTCGCGGCCACCGGCCCAAGCCTCGAGGAATTCCTGGGGCCGATGACGAAATCGTTCGACGACATGGTGGACCGCGCGCCCGACGGCGAAATCGAGGTCGCGGGCGGCGTTTTCAAGCACGCCTATGACGGCAACTGGAAACTCTATCTCGAGAATCTGTGCGATGCGGCGCATCCGGTCTTCGTCCATCAATCCTCGATCGAGGCGGCGCGCGCGCAGTCCGACAACGTGCCCTCGGACGGCGCCGGCGAGATCGCGATCCGCCAGATGCGGCAGAACGGCGCGCCCTACAGTTTCTGGGAATCGCAGGTCGGCATCTGGACCTACGGGCGGGGCCATTCCTATCTCGGCGACTATCACGACGACGCCAAGCTCGTGGCGGCGCTCGAGGACGCAGAGTTCCGCGACTACATCGCCACACTGGAATCACGCCACGGCGCAGCGCGCACGCGCGAAATCCTCGACGTGCGGCGCTGGAACAGCAACGTCTATCCCAACCTCTCCTTCATGAGCCAGTTCCAGCAGCTGCGCATCGTCCATCCGCTGACGCCGTCGCGCACTGTGGTCTATACCTATAATTTCCGCTTGAAGGGCGCGCCGCCCGCGTTCTTCCGCCGCACCGTCGCCTTCGCCAACACCGTGAACGGCACCGGCTCGCTCGTGCTCACCGACGATCTCGAAACCTACAACCGCATCCGCATGGGGCTTTCGAGCGAAGGCGCCGAGTGGCTGCAGATCGGGCGCGGCTTTGCGACGGACGAAGAGAGTGACGACGGCGGCAGGCGCGGCCTCAATTCGACGAGCGAGATCTTCATCCGCAACATGTTCGACGCCTGGCTCGGCTACATGATTGCGGCGCCGTGAGCCTCGACCTCGCCGCGGCCGAGCGCTTCCTCCTGCACGAAGCGCGCCTCCTCGACGAGGGCCGCTTCGACGACTGGCTCGCGCTCTTCACCGAGGATGCGTGGTACTGGGTCCCGAGCATGCCGGGACAGGACAACCCGCACGATACGGTTTCGCTCATCTACGACGACCGGCGGCTTCTCGAAACGCGGGTGCGGCGTCTTGCCAATCCCAACATCCACGCGCAGACCCCGCCCGCCCGCGCCAGCCGCATGGTCGCCAACGTGACGGCGGAAGAGTCCGCAGCCGATGCGCTGGTGACGCGCTCGAAGCTTCTCATGGTCGAATACCGCCGCAACGCGCAGCGTCTCTTCGCCGCCACATGCCGCCATCGCCTGGTCGCGCGCGGAACATCCATCGCCATCGCGTGGAAGCGCGTCGATCTCGTCAATTGCGATGCGGAGCTCGAAGGGCTGGTGCTGCCGTTTTGATGCGCCTTGGACGGAGACCTTCCGCCTTGCGTGCATGACCCCGTTGCGCTTCAAACGGGGCATGTCGGCGCCGTGGGAAAATCTGAGCGATCCGCTGTTCGCGCACGCGGCGAACCGGCCCGACTGGCCGGCCGTCATCGACGGGCCGACGATTTTGACCTATCGCGCGCTCGCCGAGCTTGTTGCGAAGACCAGCGTCTATCTGCATGACATCGGCATCGGCATCGGCGACCGTGTCGGCGTCAATCTGAGCAGCGGCGTGGACCATGTCGTCCTCATGCTCGGCCTGCTGCGGGCGGGAGCGACGCTTACGGAAATCCACTACAGCTCCGCAACTCGGCCCGATTTCGGGATGGCTGCAGCGCCTCGCCATCGCGAAGCTCTTCATCGAAGCCGTGGCGCCGGCGCCCCCCGGAATTGCGAGCGTGCGCGTCGATGCGGGCTGGCGCGCGCTCGTTGAGCGCCGGACCGGCGACCACCGTGCCGCCGCGAAAGCCGAACAGCTCCAGATCCTGACGCTGAGCTCGGGCAGCACCGGCACGCCGAGGGCCGTCGTCGCGACCCACCGCATGATTTTCGATCGCAACCTCGTTTACGAGGACGTGTTCGCGACCGCGATCCATGCGCCCGACAACCCCGCCAATTTCCTCCTCACCGCCAGCATCGCCAATTCGGCCTTCTTCCGCCGTCTCCTCGCGCAGCTCACGTGCGGCGGCCCGGTCGTGCTGCTGCCCGAATTCGCGCATCCGATCGATTTCATCAAGGCCGTGACGGCCTGGGACAATGCGGCGCTCGCCGCGACGGCGAACATGTGTCGCGCCTTCCTCGCGGCCGCTCCGGCCGAGGGTCTGCTGTTGCCGCGGGTGCGGGCGCTCATCTCGGCGGGAACGCCGCTTTACGCCGAGGAGAAGCGCGCCATCGTTCGGCGGGTCACGCCGAATTTCTACGACAATTACGGCACGTCGGCGATCGGCACGATCTCTTGCCTGCGGCCGCACGAGATCGAGGCGAAGGCCGGAACCGTCGGCCGCCCGGTCGCGAACATCGAGGTCGAGATCGTCGATGCGTCCGGCGCAGCCTGTCCGAACGGCGTCGTCGGCCGTGTGCGCTGCCGCAGCGCCGCCAACGCCAAGGAGTTCTTCAGCCTCGGCGAGATGGACGAAACCGAGCGGATCGAGGGCGGATGGTACTATCCCGGCGAGCTCGGCTATTTCGATGCGGACGGATATCTCTCTCTCCGCGGCCGCGCGGCGGAGCTGATTCGGCGCTCGGGCATCGAGTTGTTTCCCGGCGACATCGAAGACGTGATCGCGCGCTTTCCCGGCGTGCGCGAAGCGGCGGCGTTAGGCGTGCCGTCGCCGCGCGTCGGCGAGGAGCTGGTCGCGGTGGTCGTGGCCAGCGCCGGCACGAACCGTGAAGACTTGGCGAAGCACTGCCGCGCGAACCTCACGCCCGAGAAATTGCCCGACCGGATCCTCTTTGCCGACACCCTGCCGAAGCTTCCGGGCGGCAAGCCCGACCGCCTGCGGCTGCGCGACATCGTGCTCGAGAAGATTGCCGCGCCGGGCCCGGCCGCGCCGGAGCAGCGCTACCGCGCGTCTAGAGGCTGGCGACCTTCGGCATCACCTCGCGCGCCAAAAGCGTGAGCGAGCGGAGCGCATGCTCGAGCGGCATGGTGCCGAAGAACAGGCTGAAATTCATGTAGTTGACGCCGATCGCCTTGGCTTGGCGGGCAATTTCGGCTGCCGCCGTCTCGGGCGAGCCGACGATGAGCTGCCCGTTTTTCATGGCCGACTCCATGTCGCCGGTCACGTGATGGACATAGCGCGGCCCCGACACGTTCTCGCGCTCGAGCTTGGTCAGGCTCGAATACCAGCGGTCGAAGGCGGGCTTGGCGATCTTCCTCGCGTCCTCGACCGTGTCGGCGATGACGGCCTGGCGGTTGACGCCGATGACGGCGCCGCCCGGGAATTCGGGCTTGGGCTGAAGCGGACCCCCGCGCTTTGCCAGCGCCTGCTTATAGGATGCAACGCAGGCGCTGGCGCGCTCGACGCTGCCCAAGGTCGAGAAATGGAGCCCGCGCTCGCCGCCCCAGGCGGCGCCGGTCTCGTTCGACGAGGGATACCAGATCGGCGGGCACGGCAGCTGCAGCGGCCGCAGCTCCATCGGCACGTTGTCGTAATTGAAATGCTTGCCGTGATAGGTCAGCCGCTCGTGCGTCAGCCCGGCATAGACGCATTCGAACGCGTTGACGAAGACCGAGCGCGCCGTCTCGGTGTCGATCTTGTGGTAGTTGAGCTCGTAGGCCGAAACGCCGCGGCCGATGCCGACCTCGATCCGCCCGTGCGAGAGGTGATCGAGCATCGCGATCTCCTCGACGAGCCGCAACGGCGAGTAAAGCGGCAGGAGATAAACGAGCGGCCCGATCCTCAGGCGCTTCGTCGCGCGCGCGACGGCGCCGAGATAGACCCCCGGCACCGGCACCATGTTGAGCGGCGTCGCGTGATGTTCGGCCACGTGATAGGCATAGAAACCGGCTTCGTCGGCGGCCGCGACGAAGGCGAGGCGCTCGTCGAACTGCTTTGCCAGCGGCGCGTCCGAGCGATCGACGTGGTCGAACAGCGAGAATTTCATGCGTCCATTCCGGTCAAATGTCGGGCCTGTCCTAGCACGAATCACGCGCGCGCGACACGGGGCCCTGTCACGCCGCGCCACAGCTTCAGGCACATCTCGGCAAGGTCGTCGAGATTGTTCTTGCGCTCGGCCGGCGCCGTGTGCGGCATCAGGATGACGTTGCCGCGCTTCATGGCGAGGAGCGGCTCGGCCGCCGGCGTCGGCTCCTGGTAGCCCACGTCGAGCGCGAAGCCCGCGAGCCGCCCGCTTTGGAGCGCCGCGACCAGAGAGTCGTGATCCACGAGCTCCGCGCGCGCGACGTTGACGAGCATCGCGCCCGGCTTGACGCGCGCGAGCTGCGCGGGTCCGACGATGCCGCGCGTAGAATTGTTCAAGGGCAGCGCCGGCGTGATGTAATCCGCCTGCTCCATGAGCGCGTCGAGCCCGACATGGCGCGCCTTGAGCGCAGCCTCGTCGAGCGGGTGGATGCGGTTCCTCTGGTGATAGAGCACGGTCATGCCGAAGGCGGCCGCGCGCGCCGCGATCTCGCGCCCGATCTCGCCCATGCCGACGATGCCCAAAACCGCGCCCGACAGCGTGCGCAGGCCGCTTATCCGCGCGAAGTTGGAATTGCCGGTATAGCGCCGGTCGAACGGCCGCGGATCGTATCCCGCCGCGCGCAAGGCGGCTTCCGTCACGAGGCCCGAGAGCTCCGGCACGCGCTTTGCCAGCGCCAGCATCAGCGCCAGCGCCTGTTCCGCCACGGCGACGTTGACGCGGCGGCGCTGCACCTCGACCGACACGCCCGCGGCAAAACACGCGGCGGCGTCGATGTTGTGCGCCAGCCCGCCGAATTTTTGCACGATCTTGAGGTTTCGCGCAGGACGCAATTCCTCGGCGCCGACGCGAAAACCCTCGACCACGAGCGCGTCGGCCGAGACGATCTTCACCCGCATGTCCGCCTCGTCGCGCGCGAATGCCACCTTGGCGGGGTAGAGCCCCGGAAGCTGCTGCTGCAGGCGCGCGAGCCAGCCGAGAAAATCCGGCTCGTCGAAGCTGTACCAGTCGGCGACGGCGCGGCGGTGCTCCTCGGACGTGGCCGGGTCGAGCGCCACCGCCACCGCCCGCAGCACCGCATCCGCCTCGACCAGAACTTCGACCATGACATATCCCCGCTGCTTGACCGCGCCGCCGCCCGTCCCCGACTATGCACCGGTCATAAGCCGAGGAGAAGTGAGTGGCGCCAAGGGATTTGAGCGATCTCGTCGACGACCGGCCGGACGAAGGCGTGTTCCGCGTGCACCGCGACGTCTTCGCCGATCCGGCGCTCTACGAGCTCGAGCGCAAATTCATCTTCGAGCGCACCTGGAATTTCCTCACCATCGAATTGCAGCTCGCCAAGCCCAACGATTTCGTGACCTGCTGGATCGCGCGCACGCCGGTCCTGGTCACGCGCGACGCCCAAAACCGCATCCGCGGCTTCCTCAATGTGTGCCGCCACAAGGGCGCGATGATCGTCGCTGCCGAGCAGGGCAATGCGCGCTATCTCGTCTGCCCCTATCACGGCTGGACTTATGACTGCGCCGGCAACAACCGCGACATCAAGGACCGCGCCGCGGCCGCTTATGCGCCGAGCTTCGATGAAGAAAGCCACGATCTCGTGGCGCTCCCGCGCATAGAAAGCTACAAGGGCCTGGTCTTCGGCTCGCTCTCGCCCGACGTGCCGCCGCTCGAGGAATTTTTGGGCGAGATGCGCGTCTTTCTCGATCTCGCGATGGACCAGGGGCCCAACGGCATGGAGTTCGTGCCGGGCCGCGTCGCCTATACCTATCGCGGCAACTGGAAGCTGCAGCTCGACAACGGCGTCGATCCCTATCACCTGACCTCGACCCATGTGAGCTTCATCGGCATCCAGGCGCGGCGCCGCGCCGGCGAGGGCAATCTCGAGGCGCGCCAGTTCGACTGGGCCAAGCGCGCGCGGCGCGAGGCCGGCGTGTTCTGCTTTGCGAACGGCCATTCGGCGTTCTGGACCGACCAGCCCGAGGCTGAAAAGCGCCCGATCTATCCGACGATCGACGAGGTCAGAAGCCGGGTCGGCGAGGTGCGCGCCAACTGGATGCTGCGCGCGCGCAACATCCAGGTGTTTCCCAACATGCAGATCGCCGACGCGATGACCTTGATGCTGCGCACCTTCCGCCCCGTCGCGGTCGACCGCACCGAGATGCGCAGCTATTGCCTCGCGCCCATCGGCGAGAAGCCGGAGCTGCGCGCCTGGCGGCTCAGGCAGTTCGAGGATTTCTTCAATCCCACCGGCCTCGCCACGCCCGACGACACGGTGACCTACGAGGATTGCCAGCGCGGCATGGGCGCGGAAGGATTTTCCTGGCTCCAGGGCTATGCGCGCGGCATCGGCGATCTTCAGCCGGGCGCCAACGCGCCGGCCCAGGCATTGGGTCTCAAGCCCGCCTCGAGCGCCGTCGGCACGTTCGAGACCGGGCCCGAGACGCCGTTCCACCCGGCCTATCGCGAATGGCGCCGCCTCATGGCGGCGGGCATCGAGGGCCGGAAAGCCTATTGATGGCGCGCGGCCGCAATATCGACGAGAAGGATCTTCTCGCTACCGGCGCCGAGCTCGTCGAGCGCGAGGCCGCGCTTATCGACGAGCGGCGCTGGGACGAATGGCTCGCCCTCTTCACGCAAGATTGCGAATACTGGATGCCGGCGTGGAAGGGCGACGACACGCTGACATCCGACCCCAACCGCGAGCTGTCGCATTTCTATTACGCGAGCCGCGCCGGGCTCGAGGATCGCATCTACCGCATCCGCTCGAACCGTTCGCCTGCGTCTACGCCGCTGCCGCGGACGACGCACATCGTCGCCAATGTGCGCGCGCTCGAGCCGCCCGCAGCCGATCTGATGCGCCTGCGCGCCAGCTGGGTGAGCCACGTCTTCTTCCCGCGCAGCCAGGAGACGCACGCCTTCTTCGGCCAAGTCGAGCACACGCTGGTCTCGCGCGAGGCATCCTGGCTCATCGCCCGAAAGCGCATCGTGCTCCAGAACGACTATATCCCGACAATGCTGGATATTTATTGCGTGTGAGGGCTCCGCAAAACAGAACGGCCACATCGAGGCAAATGCTAAGCGGTGGCGAAAGCGTTCTCTTCTTTGTCGGCATCGGCTCCGGCAGCAGGCAGTTTCAGGTCGCCACGGAGCCGCTCGAGAAACTCGTTGCCTGCACTCGCAAGCTCATCTGCGCGTCTTCCTACCCAGTCGGGGTATTGCTTAACGGTCGTGGCGACAATCTGCCCGGATATGAATTGCTGTCGAAGCTTTTCAGCGGTGATTTTGTACTTAGGGATGTAATCCATCGGATTTTGCTTTGAGATTCGAATATTGATGGTCGGCCCAATGATAGCAATATTCGCTAGCGCATCGATTAAATCGGCGGAGACCTGTCCTTCCAGAAATTTTTTTGGGAACACATGATGGAATTGCGGTTCAAAACCTGCAAGAAGCTCCGCACCATCAAAGCCGATTCGAACGCCTTGCTGATCCCAGTCGACGGCTTTGTTCTGTAGAACCAGCAGATACAGCAGAAGACGGCCAAAACGGCTGTCACCGTAGTCACGCATAAAATCTTCGCTCGTCAGCGGCGGAACATAGCGAATGCGGGCAAGCAAGCGCTCCAACGCTTCGGTTAGAGTAGCGGATTCAGCAATTTCTTTGAGATCTTCCTCCATTGAGGTTGTCGATGAGGTCGAGTATCGGCTGAAACGAGACGCCTGAAGAAACCAGAATAGGATGGGTGAAAATCCGTCGTCGGGAAACTTGTCAAGAAGAGCAATGAGCGATACCAGCACATTGTCAGCCGGAAGTAGGGCGTTGCCCGGGATACTGTGATCCCTCAATTGCTTAATTGCCAGACTCCACGCCTTCTTCGTGCGCTGCCAAACCGGTTCGATCGATGTAGCATTCCAAAATGCTGGTTCGATCGATCGATAGCGAACGGCCTTCTTGCCGACGCCGGTCAGCGTGCGAAAAATGAGATTGGGTGAAGCATCATACCCAAGGTCAGCGACTTGCGAGACAAACGGCAGAAAATTGTCGCGCACCCACCCTGGCGTTCTCGCTGCGACAACACCCAAGTAGATATCCGCTTCTGTGACCCGAGTGCCGCGGCTGTTTAGGCGTGAGAAGATTTCCACAACGTCTTCAAGATCGTTGTCGACGGTAATGGTGACGACCTCCATGTCCCGAATCTTTCGAACACGGTCCAAGCGTGTGTAGACCTCCATCGCGTCCATGTTATCGCAAAGCCCTTCAATCTTGACTTGCTTGGCCATCTCCTGCAGCGTTTTGAGATCGCCCTCGTGACCCACATCGAGAACCAGAAGTTTCGTAATTGGAATGTAACGCGAACCCCTCGTGCGTCGCGTGGCCGCGTTAGCCACCACAAAGAACGGTGGTTCCTTCGTATGAACGTCAAAGCGAATATCGTATTTACGGACAGTTCTTTCCCAACCTTCGGCGCTCGACCACCAATAGGGCTTACGCCCGCTTGCTATGCAGAGAGCTGTGGTGCGCTGTTGTCCATCGACGACCCATAGATCGGGCATCTGCGCGTCTGAAGCACTTTTCGTTTGCACGGGTCCCGAACTGTCCCAAACGAGCAAGGTCCCCACAGGATAGCTTAGCCATAGCGATTCGATGAGGTCGCGCACCTGAGTTGCCTTCCACACAAAGCCGCGCTGGAACTCAGGAATGCTCCACCTATGATTTACCGAGCGCTCGACAATGTCTTTGATCGTGACTGAAGCGTACGCCATAGGTCATCCCCTGAGAGCAGCCACGCCAAGAGGTTCCAGAACAAAAAGGTCACAGGGCATTATTATATTATCCCAGGTGCGTGCGGAAAAACTCGAGCGTCGAGGCCAGCGCGCGGTCGGATTCGGGCTTGCGATATGTGCGGCCGCCGTGGCGCGCGAAGGCGTGGTCGGCGTCGGGATATTTCTCGATGGTGACGAGCGGGTTGGGCGAGAGCCGCCGCTCCAGCATGTCGTTCACCTCGGCCTGCACCCAGCGGTCCTTCATCGCCATGTGCAGGAGGAACGGCCGGTGCAGGTTTTTCGCCTCGCGGATGTTGTGCTCGATGTATGTGCCGTAATAGGCCACGGCGCAGTCGATATCGGTGCGGCAGCACAGGAGATAACAGAGCTTGCCCCCGAGGCAGTATCCGACCGCGCCGACCTTGCCGTTGCATTCCGGGATCCCGGCCAGGTACGCGCACGTGTCGGTCATGTCGCGCACGCCCAAATCGTAGTCGAACTCGTAATAGAGGTCGAAGGCCTTTTGGGCGTGCGCCGGATTTGCGTCGCTCAGCTCGACGCCCGGCTCCTGCCGCCAGAAGAGGTCGGGCACGAGACAGCAGAACCCGGCCTCGGCGAATTCCTGCGCATGCCGCCGCATCGTGTCGTTGACGCCCCAGATCTCCATGATGGCGACGATGCCGGGCGCGGGCAGGCGGTCCGGCAGCGCGAGATAGGCCCCCATCGTGCCGTCGCGCAGCTTCACCTCGATGTCTCTCGTCTTCATAGCTTCAACAGCGCCTTGGCGTTGCCGGCGAGGATGCGCGCCTGCTCGTCGCTTCCCGTCTCGAGCGCCTTCACCGCCGCGATCGTGCCACTCATGAGGAAGCGGCCGCGTTCGGAATCGAACGGCGCGTCGGTCGCGAACAGGCAATGCGGCGTCGCAAAAAAATCGTGGCCGCAGCGCGTCGGCCCGATCGCGCCGTTGAGCGCGGTGTCGGCATAGAGCATATGGAAATAGTCGAGCGGCGGTTTTTGCAGGCCGCGCTCCTCCGCAAGCGGGTTCTTCGCTGTCGTCCCCCAAAAAATCTGCCGAAAACCCAGCCCGATCTTGTTGGCGAAATAGGGGATCATCCCGCCCATGTGGTGCGTGATGATTTTCAGGTTCGGCAGCTCGTCGTAGATGCCGGAATAAATGAGCCGCGTCACCGCCGCGCTCGTTTCATATGGCCAGCCGAAGGTGAACCAGACCTCGTCCTCCGACACGGTCTCGTCGGCATAGTCGGGGAAATTGGGGCCGCGGACCGGGTGGATCCAGACCGGCAGATCGTGCTTCGCCATCGCCTGGAACACCGGACGGAATTGCGGCGCCGACAGCGGCTGGCCGAGCACGTTGGTGAAGACCTGGATGCCGCGCGCGCCGAGCGTGCCCACCGCGCGCTCGATCTCGAGGAGCGTGGCCGGGATGTTGTTCATCGGCATCGAGGCGATGAAGGCGGGGAAGCGCTCGGGATATTTGTCGCAAAGGGCGGCGAGCCCATCGTTCGCCATGCGCGCGACAACGGGCGTGCGGTCGGGCGGCCCCATCATCTCTATCGGCGGATTGGCGAGCGAGAGCACCTGGCGCATGTCCTGGAACCCATCGAGCAGCTTCAGCCGCGCGTCGATATCGTAAAGCGTCGGCAGCTCGCGGAACGCCTTCAAGGCGATGTGGCCCGGAATGAGATCGCCGAGGCGCTGCCAGATCGGCTGCGGGATGAAGTGGTTATAAATGTCGATGATCATCGCGGCACCTTCTCTCAGATCGGGTGAATCTGGCCGCCATGCTGGTCGATCACCGCGCCGTGCAGCCAGCGTCCGCGCGGCGAGGCGACGAAGGCGACGAGGTCCGCCACGTCCTGCGGCAGGCCCAGGCGGCTCACGCCGAGCGACTTGCGATAACGCTCGCGCGCGCCCGCCTCGTCGAGCCCGGTCTCGGCCTTCAGCGCGTCGATGCGCTTCTGCAGCCGGCCGGTGTCGACATGGCCGGGGCTGATGACGTTGACCTGGACGCCCGCCTCGTTGCCGAGCTGCGCCAACGCCACGGCGAAGGAGTTGATGGCGCCGTTGACCGAGGCGCCGACGATCGAATTTCCCGTGGGCTGCTTCCCCGCCGTGCCGCCGATGATGACGATCGAGCCCTTGCTCTCCGAGAGTAGTGGCCAGGCTTCGCGGGCGAGCCGCACATGCGCGAAGAATTTGAGGGCGAAGCCTTCCTCCCAGTCGGAGTCGGGCTGCTTCAAGAAATCGCCGCGCGTCGTCGTGCCGGCGTTGTTGACGAGGATGTCGAGCCTGCCGTACTCGCGCCGCGTGGCTGCCATGAGCTGAGCCGCCGCGTCCGCGCGCCGCAAATCGAGCGCGATCGTCTTGGCATCGCCGCCGAGCCGGACCGCGGCCTCGGCAGAAGCGGCAAGCAGAGGCTCGTCGCGCCCCGTCAGGATGAGGCGGCATCCCTCCAAAGCGAGTGCGTCGGCGATGCCGCGGCCGATGCCGCGGGTCGCGCCCGTGACGAGCGCCACCTTGCCCTTGAGCCCCAGATCCATGCCACCCTCGCCATGCCAATCCCGGCCGAGACTACCGCAGCTTCGTCGCGCCCGCGAGGCAGTCACGGAATATGGCGCCGGGGGTGATTCTGCTATAGAGAGTTGTCATGCGCGGAAACAGGGAGACGGTTCGCAGGATGGCGGCGCGCGCGGTCTGTTTCGCTTTGGTCCTGGCGGCGCTGGCGTGGGTCCCGGCGCGCGCGCAACAGCGCGACGTCTTTACCGTTGCATCCGTTCCCGTCGATGCGACCGCCGCCAACGCCAATGCCGCGCGCGACGACGCCCGCCGCGATGGCGGGCGGCGCGCCTATCGGATGCTGCTCGAGCGCCTGACGCTCGATGCCGACCACGCGCGCCTGCCGCCCGCGACCGACACGCTGCTCGACGATCTCGTCAGCGGCTTCGAGGTCGCGAACGAGCGCAGCTCGGGCGTGCGCTATCTCGCCAACTACACGTTCCATTTCCGCGCCGATGCGGTGCGGAAGCTGTTGCGCCAGGCGCACATCCCGTTCTGCGAGACGCCGAGCAAGCCGCTCGTCGTGCTGGCCGTGTTCGAGGGCGGCAGCGCGCCGGCGCTGTGGGAGGATCCCAATCCCTGGCGCGAGGCGTGGACCGCGAAGCTGCCGCCCGTCGGCCTCGTGCCGCTCGTCCTCCCTTATGGCGATCTTGAGGACGTGCAGGCGATCGACGCCGATGCCGCCTTGAAGGGCGACCCGGCGCGGCTCCAGGCCATTTCGAGCCGCTACGGCGGCGCCGACGTGCTCGTCGCCGACGCTTCGCTCAAGGGCGACGTGGCGCCGCACACGCTTGCCGTGACCGTGACGCGCTTTTCGCCCGGCAGCCAGGCGCCGCCGCAAAGCGCCACCAAGACGCTGACGGCCGCGCCCGACGAGAGCGACGGCGACCTGCTCGCCGCCGGCGTCGCCGGAACATCCGACGCGGTCGAGGAAGCCTGGAAAGAGGCCAATATCCTCGACTACAGCCACACCGGCACGATCGTGGTGCACGTGCCGACCGGCGACCTTTCCCGCTTCGTCGATGTGCGCAATCGGCTCTCCGGCGTTCCGGCAATCGAGAAGAGTGACATTGTCGCGCTCAATCGCGAGCAGGCGACGCTCGCGATCCACTATTTCGGCGATCCGGCGCAGCTCCGCACCGCGTTGCAGCAGCGCGATCTCGCGCTCGAGGGACAGGATCCCAACTTCGTGCTCGAACGCGCCCAATCGCCGCCTCGCTGAGGCCGGGGACGTGAGCATCGCAAATTTCATCACGCTGGGCCGGCTGTTCTCAGTGCCGCTCGCGATCTGGCTCGTGCTCGACGGCGCGATGGGCGCGGCGTTCTGGATCTTCGTCGCGGCGGGCGTGTCGGACGCGGTCGACGGCTATGTCGCCAAGCATTTCAATCAGCGCTCGCGGCTCGGCTCGCTGCTCGATCCCTTGGCCGACAAGGTGCTGCTCATCAGCATGTACGTGACCTTGGGCGTGGCCGGAGAGCTGCCGAGCTGGCTCGTCATTCTCGTCGTGTTCCGCGACGTGCTGATCATCGGCGGGTTCCTTCTGGCGACGGCCGTGGCGCAGCCGATCCCGACCCAGCCGCTGGCGATCAGCAAGCTCAACACCGCCTTGCAGATCATGCTCGTCGCCGTCGTGCTCGGGCGGCTCGGGCTCGGCGTCGAGGATTGGGGCGCCACGACGGTGCTGATCTACGTCGTGGCGCTCACCACCGTGCTGTCCGGCGGGGGCTATCTCGTGCGCTGGCTGCGCGGTCCCGCGCGCGAGAGCGCCTGATGCCGCTCCGCGCCGGTTATTTCTGGCTCGGCGCGCTGGCGCTCTTCGTTGTCGCGCTCTGGCTTTTGAGCGGCATCCTTCTGCCGTTCGTCGCCGGCTGCGCCATCGCCTATTTCCTCGATCCCGTCGTCGACCGCCTCGAGACGCGGCGCGTGCCGCGGACGCTTGCGACCGCCTTGGTGCTGGCGCTTTTCTTTCTCGGGCTCGTGCTCCTCCTGCTGCTCGTGCTGCCTCTGCTCGAACTCGAGGCGGCCGAGCTCGCGGCCCGCGTGCCGGCCGCGGTTGCGTTCGGCCGGCAGGAGGTCGATGCGCTCCTCGAGACGGCGCGCGAGCAGCTCTCGCCCGAGGATCTGGCGAAGCTCAAGGACATGGCGGGCGGCATCGCCGCAACGGCGCTGGGCTATGCCGCCTCGTTCATCGAGCGTCTCCTGACCAGCGGGCTTGCGCTCGCGAACCTGTTGTCGCTCGTCATCGTCACGCCGGTCGTCTCGTTCTTCCTGCTGCGCGACTGGGACCGGATCGTCGCCCGGATCGACCAGTGGCTGCCGCGCCGCCACGCCGCCACGATCCGCGAACAGGCCCGCCTCATCGACCGCACGCTCGCCGGCTTCGTCCACGGCCAGGTTCTCGTCGGCGTGGTGGACGCCGTCTATTACGCCGCCGCGCTGTCGCTTGCCGGGCTCGATTTCGCCGTCATCATCGGCATCGTCGTGGGCGTCTTGTCCTTCATCCCGTTCGCCGGCATCGCGACCGGAATCGTGCTGGCACTGGGGCTGGGCCTCGTGCAGTTCGGCTGGGCGCCGCGGCTCGTGGTGCTGCTCGCGATCTTCGCGGCGGGCTATGCCGCCGAGAGCAATTTCCTTTCGCCGCGTCTCGTCGGCGGCAGGGTCAACCTTCACCCGGTCGCCGTCATTTTCGCTTTCTTCGCCTTCTGGAGCCTGTTCGGCTTCATCGGCCTGTTGCTGGCGGTGCCGGTGGCGGCGGTAATCGGCGTGCTCGTGCGCTTTGCCATCGACCGCTATCTCGCGAGCCCGTTCTACGATCCCGACCGCTGATGGCGCAGCTTCCGCTCGATCTTGCGCATCGCCCGGCGCTCGGCCGCGACGATTTTCTGGTGGCTCCCGCCAACGCGGAAGCCGTGGCCTGGCTCGACCGCTGGCCGGACTGGCCGGCGCCGGCGCTGGTGCTGACGGGCCCGGCCGGAAGCGGCAAGACGCATCTGGCGCAGGTTTTCGCCGCGCGCTCGGGCGCGGTCGTCCTGCTGCCCGAAAACCTCGCCGCCGCGCGCCTGCCGGAGCTGGTCGGCAGGGCCCGCGCCGCCATCGTCGAGGAGGCGGCGCACGCGCCGGAGGCGGCGCTTTTCCACCTCTACAATCTCCTGGCCGAGCGCGGCGGGCACCTCCTGCTGCCGGCGCGCGAGCCGCCCGCGCGCTGGGGCATCGCGCTCGCCGATCTGCGCTCGCGGCTTCTGGCCGCACCCGTGGCGGAGCTCCAGCCGCCCGACGACATCCTCCTCGCCGCAATCCTGGTGAAGCTGTTCGCCGACCGTCAGCTCGCCGTCGGCGCCGAGGTGCTGGCCTATCTCGTGCCGCGGCTCGAGCGCTCGTTCGACGCGGCCGCCCGGATCGTCGCCGCGCTCGACCGCGCCGCGCTGGCCGCGCACCGGCCCGTCACGGTCCCGCTCGCGCGCGAAGTGCTGGCCGCGTTCTAGGCGCCAAGCTCCTTGGGCGTGACGAATTCGACGAGCCGTGCCGCGCCCCGGTCGAGCGCCGCCCACGGGCCGTCCAGCTCGAACACCGCAAGCGCCCCGGTCGGCAGGCTTTCCTTGAGGTGGCGGGCGCGCGACCCGGTCCCGGACTGCAGCAGCAGTACGGCCAGCTCGTGCAGGCCCGGATTGTGGCCCACGACCATGACGCTCGCCCGCCCGGCCGGCACTTTTCGAAGCCGTTGCAGCAAGGAACGGGACTCGGCGAGGTAGATCCCCTCCTCGAACAGGGTTTCGGGGTCCTTGAGCTTCGGCGCGATGAGGGCCAGCGTCTGCCGCGTCCGGGCGGCGCTCGAGCACAGCACCAGGTCCGGCCTGATCCGCCGCTTCTCGGCCCAGGCGGCAAGGGCGCGCATCTGCCGCGCGCCCTTGTCGGCGAGCGGCCGGTCCCGGTCCGGCATCTCGCCGTCCTGCGGCACCGCCTTGGCGTGGCGCAGAAGCAACAGACGGCTCATCTCCGGCCCCGAGCCTGAAATGTTATTTTCATGACGCCGTTATAGACTGTACCGTCCCCTGCGGGGAATGGAGGGCCAGAATGGCCGAAGCCGCACGTACCGCGGACGCGACCACCGTCGGCGACCGCTCGCCCGAGCGCTTCATCAATCGCGAGCTGTCGTGGCTCGCCTTCAACGAGCGCGTCCTTGCGGAAGCCGACAATCCGCGCCATCCCCTGTTGGAGCGGCTGCGCTTCCTGTCGATCTCGGCCAACAACCTCGACGAGTTCGACATGGTCCGGGTCGCCGGCCTCAAGGGCCAGGTTCAGGCCGGCATCAGCACCCCCTCGCAGGACGGCCTCACCCCGGCGCAGCAGCTCGACGCCATCAACAAGCGCGCCGGCCGCCTGATGCGCGACCAGCAGGTGACGTGGCGCGCGCTCAGGCGCGAGCTCGACGATGCCGGCGTCTCGGTCGTCGGCCCGGGCGATCTGACGCAGGACGAGCATCACTGGCTTGCCGAACGCTTCAAGAGCGAGGTCTTTCCGGTCCTGACCCCGCTCGCGATCGACCCGGCGCATCCCTTCCCGTTCATCGTCAATCTCGGCCTCGGCCTCGCCCTTCAGCTGCAGCGCAAGAGCGACGGCGAGCGCACCGAGGCGCTGCTCCTCATCCCCGGCGCGATCGCCCGCTTCATCCGGCTGCCCGGCAAGGCGCACCGCTTCATCACGCTGGAGCAGATGATCGGGCTCTATCTCGACCATCTCTTTCCCGGCTTCGAGGTCAAGGGCCGCGGCATGTTCCGCATCCTGCGCGATAGCGACATCGAGGTCGAGGAAGAGGCCGAGGATCTGGTTCGGCTCTACGAATCGGCGCTGAAGCGCCGCCGGCGCGGCCACGTGATCCGCCTCACGGTCGACGAGAGCATGCCGACCGATCTCCAGAAATTCCTGACCGAGCGGCTCGACGTGTCGTCCGACGACGTGATCCAGCTCGACGGGCTTCTGGGTCTTGCCGACACGCGCCAGCTCATCGTCGACGACCGGCCGGATTTGGTCTTCACGCCCTACAATGCGCGCTTCCCCGAGCGCATCCGCGATTTCGGCGGCGACTGCTTCGCCGCGATCCGGCAGAAGGACATCCTCGTCCACCATCCCTACGAATCGTTCGACGTGGTGGTGCAGTTCCTGCACCAGGCGGCGCGCGATCCGTCGGTCGTGGCGGTGAAGCAGACGCTCTACCGCACCAGCGACGACAGCCCGATCGTGCGCGCGCTGGTCGATGCCGCCGAGGCGGGCAAATCGGTGACGGCGCTCGTCGAGCTCAAGGCCCGCTTCGACGAGGAAGCGAATATCCGCTGGGCGCGCGATCTGGAGCGCGCCGGCGTGCAGGTCGTCTATGGCTTCGTGCATTTGAAGACGCACGCCAAGGTCTCGCTCGTCGTGCGGCGCGAAGCGGGGGGCTTGCGCTCCTACGTGCATTACGGCACCGGGAACTATCACCCCTATACGGCGAAGGTCTATACCGACCTCAGCTTCTTCACGTGCGACCCTGCGCTGTGCCGCGACGCCGCGCGGCTCTTCAACTACATGACCGGATACGCGACGCCCGCGACGCTCGAGAAAATTGCGATCGCGCCGATCAGTCTGCGCCACCGGCTCTACGAGCTGATCGATGCCGAGATCGAGCATGCGCGCGCGGGCCGCCCGGCGCAGATCTGGGCCAAGATGAACGCGCTGGTCGATCCCGCCATCATCGACCGGCTCTATCGCGCCTCGCAGGAGGGGGTTCAGATCGAGCTTCTCGTGCGTGGCATCTGCTGCCTCAGGCCGGGCGTGCCGGGCCTCAGCGAGAATATCCGCGTCACCTCGATCATCGGCCGGTTCCTCGAGCATGGCCGCATCGTCTGCTTCGGCAATGGCCATAAGCTGCCCTCGCCCGAGGCGCTCGTCTTCATCTCCTCGGCCGACTGGATGCCGCGCAATTTCGACTGGCGCGTCGAATCGCTGGTGCCGATCGAGAACGAGACCGTGCATCGCCAGGTGCTCGAGGAGATCATGGTGCACAGCCTCAAGGACGAGGCGCAAAGCTGGAGGCTCGATGCCGACGGCGTCTACCACCGCGTCAGCACCGATCCCGACGCGTTCTGCGCGCACACCTACTTCATGACCAATCCGAGCCTGTCGGGCCGCGGCAGCGCGCTCCACCGCACGCGGCCGCCGCCGCGCCTCGTGAGCGAAAGGCCCGAGCCCTGAGCGCCGACAACCGCGCCTCCACCCTTCAGCTCGAGACGGCGGGCCGCGACAGCGTCGCCGTCATCGACATCGGCTCGAACTCGCTGCGCCTCGTCGTCTATGACGGCATCCGCCGCGCGGCGCGCATGCTGCTCAACGAAAAGGTGCTGTGCGGCCTCGGCCGCGGCCTCACCGAAACCGGCCGCCTCAACGAAGAGGGCGTCGAGCTCGCGCGCGTCAATATTCAGCGCTTCGTGGCATTGGCGCGCGCCGTGGGCGTCACCCGGCTCGACGTGCTCGCGACCGCCGCGGTGCGCGACGCCGCCGACGGCAAGGAGTTCGCCGCCGAGATCGAGCGCCGCTTCGGCGTCCGCGTGCGCGTGCTCGCCGGTGCCGAGGAGGGCCGCTATTCGGCCTTGGGCGTGCTCAGCGGCATTCCCGACGCGCAGGGCGTCGCCGGCGATCTGGGCGGCGGCAGCGTCGAGCTCGTGCCGGTGGGACGGGGCCGCGCCGGTTCGGGCGCGACCTTGCCGTTGGGCCCGCTCCGGCTCCAGCCTTATGCCGACGACGAGAAGAGATTGAAGGACGCGATCGACCGTCAGCTCCAGGGCGTGCCGTTTTTGGTGCGCGAGACCGGCGGCAATTTCTACGCCGTCGGCGGCGCGTGGCGCGCGCTCGCGCGCCTCCACATGGAGCAGACGAACTATCCGCTGCACATCATCCAGTCCTACACGCTCGCGCGCGGCGAGGCCGAGAAATATCTCGACGTGATCGCGCGCCAGTCGCGCAAGTCGCTGGAACGCATCGGCACCATCTCGAAAAAGCGCCTCGAGGTCGTGCCGCTGGCGGCGCGGCTCCTGCTGCGGCTCCTGAAGCGGCTCGAGCCGCGCGATCTCGTGTTCTCGGCCGGGGGATTGCGCGAGGGCCATCTCTACAGCCTGCTCGACGCGGCCGAGCAGCGCACCGATCCGCTCGTTGCCGCCTGCATCGAGCAGGCCGAGCAGAATCCGCGCTTCGGGCTCATGGGCGAAGCGCTCTGCCAGTGGGCGGCGCCGCTCTTTCCGCGCGAGACGCCGGCGCGCCAAAGGCTGCGCCGCGCCGCGTCGCTGCTCTCCGACATCGCCTGGTCCGAGCATCCCGACTACCGCGCCGAACAGGCGCTGCGCCACGCGCTCTACATGCCGGTCGCCGGCATAACCCACCGCGAGCGCGCCTTTCTCGCATTGACGCTCTATCAGCGCTATGGCGGGCGCGGCAGCGTCGAGCTGGCGGCGCCGCTCGAGCTTCTGGACGAGGAAGAACTGGCCTCGGCTCGCATCGTCGGCCTCGCCATGCGGCTTGGCTACACCATCTCGGGCGGCGCGCCGGCGCTCTTGGGCGGCGTCGGCTTGGCGCTCGGCGACAGCGCCGTCACGCTCTCCTTCCCGCAGAGCGGCGCCGGCCGCTTCGGCGAGAGCGTGCAGCGCCGCCTCGACGCGCTCGGCCGCGCCATGGGCCGCCGCACCGACGTGCGCGGGGTTTAGGCCCTTCTACTGCGCCGCTTCGGCTTCGCTGCCCGGCCGCACCAGCTTGATGCGCTTGCCGGCGACGGTGAGGGCGAGGCGGCCGTGCTTCAGGTCGAGCGCGTCCTTGCCGAACAGCTCCCAGCGCCAGCCGCGCAGCGCCGCCACGTCGGCATCGTCGCTCGCCGCGAGGCGCTCCAGATCGTCGGCATCGGCGACGAGCTTCACCGCCACGTCGTTCTCCTCGCACCTGAGCTTCAGCAGCACGCGCAAGAGATCGGTGAGCGGACCCAGCCCCGGCGGCAGCGCGCGGCGCTGCTCCGGCTCGGGATATTGCGATTCCGGCAGCTCGAGCGTGCGCGCCACGACGGCGAGGATTTCGGCTCCGAACCGGCTTTCCGCGAAGCCTTTGCCGAGGCCGCGCATGTGCGCGATGTCGTCGGCGGTCTTGGGCGAATGCGCCGCGATCTCGAGCAGCTGCTCGTCGCGCACGACGCGGTTGCGCGGCAGGTTGCGCTGCTGCGCCGTCGTCTCGCGCCATTCGGCGAGCGCGCGCACGAGCGCGAGCATGCGGCGGTTGCCGCTGCGCACCTTGAGGCGCTGCCACGCCGCGGCCGGATCGAGCCGGTACGTGGCCGGATCTGTGAGCGCCGCCATCTCCTGTTCGAGCCAGTGGGCGCGGCCGGTGCCGGCGAGCCGCACGGAAAGCTTCTCGTAGACGCGGCGCAGATGCACCACGTCGTCGAGCGCATATTTCACCTGGCGCTCGGTCAGGGGCCGGCGCGCCCAATCGGTGAAGCGCGACGATTTGTCGATATGGGCGCCGGCGAGGCGGCTTGCCAGCGTCTCGTAGCTCACCGCGTCGCCGAAGCCGCACACCATCGCCGCCACCTGCGTGTCGAACAGCGGCGCCGGCACCGAGCCGGTCAGGTTGTAGAAGATCTCGATATCCTGGCGCGCCGCGTGAAACACTTTGAGCAGGCTCGATTTGCGCATAAGCGCGAACAGCGGCTCGAGGTCGATGCCCGGCGCCAGCGGGTCGAGCGCGGCAGCGCCTTCCGGCCCCGCCACTTGAACGAGACAGAGCACCGGCCAATAGGTCCGGTCGCGCATGAATTCGGTATCGATCGCAACGAACGGCGCCTCTTCCTGCTGGCGGCAGAACTCGGCGAGCGTTTGCGAATCGGCGATGACGGTCATTACAAGTGCTATACACTGAAACGGCAGCGCGCAGAAGCCGCGCCCAACCGGGAGAACGTCCGATGAGGCCGCAAATCCTGTGTCTCGTGCTGGCGCTCGCCGCGTGCGCCCCGTGGATGAAGCCGGGGGCCACGGCGCAGGACCTCCAGGCGGCCGAATCTGCGTGCAATTCCGAGGCGATGGAGAAGGCGCCGCCGCAGCTCGGCCGGTCGTTGGGTGCCACCGAAAACATCGCGCCCTCATATTCCTGCGTGCCGGGCAAGGGCTGCGTTCCGACCGGCATGAGCACCGCGCCGACCGCGCCCCAGGTCATGGACGTCAACGCCGAAGCCCGCGCCCAGCTCTTCAACAAATGCATGGGCGACCGCGGCTGGTCGAAATAGCGCTTGTCATTGCGGGCGAAGCGAAGCAATCCTCTGGGGGATTGCTTCGTCGCCTGCGGCTCCTCGCAATGACAGTGCCGCGTTTCTACGCTATGGATGCGGCATGCATTCCTACCGGACGCACACGTGCGGCGCGCTGCGCCTTTCCGACGCGGGGCAAACGGCGCGGCTCTCGGGCTGGGTGCACAGGAAACGCGACCACGGCCAGCTTCTGTTCGTCGATGTGCGCGACCATTACGGCATCACCCAGTGCGTCATCGATGTCGAGAGCCCGCTCTTCAAGGCGGCCGACGGGTTGCGCCTCGAATTGGTCGTGACGCTCACCGGCAAGGTGGTCGAGCGTTCGCCCGACACGGTCAATCCGAAGCTCGCGACCGGCACGGTCGAGCTGCAGATCGCCGAGCTTGCGCTCGTCTCCGAGGCCGAGCCGCTGCCGTTCCCGGTCAACACGGAGGCCGATTATCCCGAGGAAATGCGCCTCAAATACCGCTTCCTCGATCTCCGCCGCGAGACCGTCCACCGCAACATCATGCTGCGCGCGTCCGTCATCGCGTCCATTCGCCGGCGCATGATGGCGCAGGGATTCACCGAATTTCAGACGCCGATCCTCACCGCCTCCTCGCCCGAGGGCGCGCGCGACTATCTCGTGCCGAGCCGGATTCACCCGGGCAAGTTCTATGCGCTGCCGCAGGCGCCGCAACAATTCAAGCAGCTCCTGATGGTGGCGGGCTTCGACCGCTATTTTCAGATCGCACCGTGCTTTCGCGACGAGGCGAGCCGGGCCGACCGTTCGCCCGGCGAGTTCTATCAGCTCGATTTCGAGATGTCGTTCGTAACGCAAGACGACGTGTTCGCGGCGATCGAGCCGGTGCTGGCCGGCATCTTCGAGGAATTCGCCGCCGGCCGCGCCGTGACCAAGCCGCCCTTTCGGCGCATTCCTTATGCCGAGGCGATCCAGCATTACGGCTCCGACAAGCCCGACCTGCGCAATCCCATTCGCATGGACGACGTGACGGAACATTTCCGCGGCTCGGGCTTTCGGGTCTTTGCCGGACAGATCGCGTCGGACCCGAATGTCCGCGTCTGGGCGATCCCGGCGCCTTCGGGCGGCAACCGCGCCTTCTGCGACCGCATGAATTCCTGGGCGCAGGGCGAGGGCCAGCCGGGGCTCGGCTACATCTTCTTCCGCGACGGCGCAGGCGTGGGCCCCGTCGCCAACAATATCGGGGCCGAGCGCACCGCTTCGATCCGCGCTTCGCTCGCCTTGAAGGACGGCGACGCCGTGTTCTTCGTGTGCGGCGTGCCGAAGAATTTCGCTGTCTTCGCCGGGCAGGCGCGCCAGCGCCTCGGGCACGAGCTCGGCCTGGTCAAGGACGGCGTGTTCGAGTTCTGCTGGATCACCGATTTCCCGATGTACGAGCGCAACGAAGAGACCGGGCAGATCGAATTCTCGCACAACCCGTTCTCGATGCCGCAAGGCGGGCTCGAGGCGCTCGAGCGCGACGATCCGCTTACCGTGAAGGCCTTTCAGTACGACATCGTGTGCAACGGCGTCGAACTCTCGTCGGGCGCCATCCGCAACCATCGCCCCGACATCATGTACAAGGCTTTTGCCATCGCAGGATATTCCGCGGCGGATGTCGAGGCGCGGTTCGGCGGCATGCTCAACGCCTTCAAGTACGGGGCCCCCCCGCATGGCGGCTCGGCGCCCGGCATCGACCGCATCGTCATGCTGCTCGCCGACACGCCCAATATCCGCGAAGTCGTGACCTTCCCGATGAACCAGCAGGCGCAGGACCTGATGATGCAGGCGCCGTCCGAGGTTCCGCCCGAGCGCCTGCGCGAGCTGCACATCCGCCTCGCATTGCCGCCGGAGCCGAAAAAGGGCTGACGCGGCGGCTTAGCTCCTCCGGGCGCGCGCTTCGGCCTCGGCAACGGGCAGTTGCGCCTGCGCTTCGGCAAGCAACGCGATCACCTGCTGGCGCGTCTCCACCGTGCGTTGGAGTTTCAGAAGCTCTTGGTAATGCCGGATATTAAGCCGGATGATTTCCGGGTCTTCCGTCATGGTCGCCCCCGTCATTGACGATCCACGTTAAACGACACGCAAGCCCGCGCGGCGAGGGTCGGAATCTACTCAGGCAGCCGGCGCTCGAACCGACCCACTGCCCGAGCGCCGGTAGTGTCTCAGTTTGAATTGTAACGACCTCGCGTCGCTCTTGACCCTCGCGCGATCATCGCCACAGTAGGGTCGCATGGCAGAGCCTCAAGCGCCCAAGAAGAAGCGGCTCAATCTCGCGCAGAAGCGGGCGCGGAAGGCCGCCGATGTCCGGCTTTTCGTGCAACGCTACGGGCGCAAGCACGCGCAAGGCATTGGGGCGAACGACCGCCAATACGACCGTGAAACGGAAAAGGTAGTTAGGCGCCTCAAGGGCGCCGATCTCGACGAACTCATACGGGATGACGAGGAATAATGATGCCCAAAGGCCCCCGAGGCGAGAAGCGCCCTGCCGACGTGATCGGCGCGGCGGTGATGGTCATGCGAATAGCAACGGGCGAAATCGAAGAACCGAAGAATCCGCCGCGTGGTCATGCCGGAGGCAAAAAGGGCGGCCCTGCACGAGCGGCGGCTCTTTCCCCAAAGAGGCGCAAAGCGATTGCAAAAACGGCGGCAGCGAAGCGCTGGGAACGTAAGCAGCCCAATTAAGACAACTTGGTACTTGTTATTTCGTAAGTCGTCCCTTATGTTTTGGTCGCATGAGTGGCGACCCATTCCTTACGCGCATTGCCGAACGCCGCAAGGCGCTCCAAAAGGAGCTTGCCGATCTAGACACGGCTGAGCGCGTCTACAGAGGCATTGGCCCGAGAACGGGCGAATTCCCATTTGTCGAGGCGGCGGCAGCGGCGCCCGCTCCCGCAGAAGCGCCGACTCCCAAGCCTTCAATAAAGGACATGATCCTGATGACCTCAGGAGAGGCTGGCGCAGCAGGAATGCCGGCGGACGAGGTTTTGCAGGGCCTCCGAGCCAAATGGCTTCCTGGCTTCAGCAGGAAAAATCTCTATCCGAAGCTTTCGTTCTTCAAAAGCCGTGGATGGCTATCTCTCGAAGATGGTCGTTGGAAATTGACCGATGCAGGGAGGAAAGAACTGCTTGGTTTATAGGGATAGGGCCAGCCTGTGCGTAAGGCTGGCCCTTTTTTGAACCCCGTGCCGGGCGGCCCCCGGCGTGTGCGTGACGCCTACGAAAGCGAGGTGATATCCATGCCGACACGCCGGCATCATAATACGCCCCTAATTCGGTTGGTCCGCGTGAGGGCTGGTACCCCTTGCGCGGGCCTCCGCTTTCGGACACCCCAGAATCTAGTAAATGCTTGATCCGGCGTCAAGATTTTAATTCTTGAGTCGTTTCAATGGCTTGCGCTGTAACTCATATACTGAAAATAATACTTGACAAAGATAAGGCAGGCAGTTACGTTAGCAACATGAACCGGCTGCCCCGCGACAAGCGCATTCAAATCCTCTCGATGCTCTGTGAGGGATCGTCCATGCGGTCCATCGCTCGCGTGGCGGACGTGTCGATTAACACGGTCGATAAGCTGTTGCAGGATGCTGGGATCGCCTGCGCGGCCTTCCACGATATGACGGTACGCGACGTGAAGGCGCGGCGGGTTCAGTGCGATGAGATTTGGAGCTTCGTCTATGCGAAGGCGAAGAACGTCCCAACCGCGAAGGCCGCGCCGGATCGCGCGGGCGACGTGTGGACGTGGACGGCCCTCGATGCCGATAGCAAGCTCATCGTGTCTTGGCTGGTCGGCGGTCGCGATAGCTCTTTCGCCATTGCGCTTATGGACGATCTACGGTCGCGCCTCGCGAACCGCGTCCAGCTAACGACCGATGGACATGCGACCTATCTGGAAGCGGTCGAGGGCGCGTTCGGCGGCGACGTGGACTATGCCATGCTGGTGAAACTCTATGGCGAGCCGGTCGAACAAGAGAAGCGCTACAGCCCCGCCAAGTGCATCGGCGCGCGGCGCACAGCTATCGAAGGCAAGCCCGACCTTGACCATGTAAGCACGTCCTACGTGGAGCGCTCCAATCTCTCCATGCGGACATTCATGCGCCGCTTCACCCGCCTGGCGCTTGGCTTCTCAAAGAAATTCGAGAACCATTGCCACATGGTCGCGCTTTACACCGTCTGGTACAACTTCGTGAAGCTGCACAAGACGCTCAAGATGACCCCGGCGCTCGCCGCTGGCGTTGCTGACAAGCTTTGGTCCGTTGGCGATATCGTGGACTTAATCGAAGCCCGCGAGTCGCTTGAGGATGGGTCATTGCTCGTCGGTTAGACGTATAATCCCTGCCCATACAGCCATAGGAGCGGGCCATGGCTGCCCAGCGGCAGAACTTTGTTTTCCCAGACGCAGCCTCACCAATGAATTACGAAGCACGCAAAGCGAGTGCGCTTGAATTCATCGCTCACTATCTGGATCGGATTGAAGCCCACCTTGAACGACTTGCAGCAGTGGCCGAATCGAATAACGGTGAGATGACGAAGGTGGCTCTTCAGATGACGAGTGTTGCTCATCTTCTGGCGAAGATCGAGGCGAAGACGAAATAGGGAAGCCGAATTTTTCCCAGTCCGCCGCTGATAGCGCATCCCATTGAGCAAGGATTGTCTGCATCTGCGCAACGGTATAGCCGCGCAGCATGAATTCGATTGGCCGGGGCTTGGGCGGGGCTTCCATCTGTTACATTCCAAACTGAGACACTACCCAAGCGCCGCGCCGCTTGACAGTCATGCCAGGATGTTAGACGGAAAACCTCGCGCCACCTGTTCGGCGCGGATAGTCATTCATGGGCATGGCGCACTTTTGCACGCGCGCGCGCCGGCCGACTCGGGCGCGGGCGCCCGAGTCAACCCGCCTGGCGCTGTGCGAGTACGGCGTGCTGGCGCTTCTCGAGATACATGCTCATGTCGGCGCGGTTCAACACGGTCTCCTCGTCCTCGCCGCCGTCATATTCGGCGATGCCGAAGCTGGCCGAGAGCGGCAGGCTCAGCCCATTCACCTTGGGCGCGATCGCCGAGATGCCGCGGGAAAAACTTTCCAGCCGCCGCTGCGCCGTACGCACATCGGCGCCGATCAGCAGCAGCGCGAACTCGTCGCCGCCGAGCCGCGCCGCCACGTCCATGCGCCGCACGCCGCGCAGCAGGAGCGCCGCGACCTTGCGCAGCACCTCGTCGCCGACGGCGTGGCCCAAACGGTCGTTCACCGTCTTGAAGCCGTCGAGGTCGCAGATGATGAGAACGCCTTTGGGGCCGCCGCGCCGTGCCGCGTCGCGCGCGCGCGCGAATTCCATGAGGAAGCCGCGCCGGTTCATCGCCCCGGTCAGCTCGTCCGTCACCGCCAGATCCTCGAGGAAGGCGAGCCGCGCCTCGAGCTCGGCGACGCGGCGCTCGGCCGCGGCGGCGACCGAGAGCGCCCAGTCGCGCAGGCCCGGCTGGTCGGGCAGCGGCGGGCTGTGGCGGATGAGCCGGATCTTGCCCTCGAGCCGGGTCACCTCTTCCGGCGAGAGCGCCCTCTGCATCGTGAGCGACATGGCAGCACCGTTCCTGTTCGTTCCGAGAGCCGGCAACGCAAGTCCCATGCCATGCGAATCCGGCCAAAAATGGCCAAATCCGCCCCTTTCGTTGGGAAAAATCTGCCGTCGCGGCAGAGCGTGCCGGGGCAAGTGCCGCTACCACCACCGTCCCCGGCATGACATACTCGATCCGCTCGGTTCGGGAATCGTTGGTATGACGCAAGGATTTGGCCGCCTTCTCGCCGCGGGTTTCGGGGCGCTCGTGGTGCTCGCGCCCGGCGCCCGCGCCGCCGACATCGACCCCCATCGCGCGCTCTATAGCCTCACGCTCGGCTCGTCGAAAATGGCGAGCGGCGTGCTCGGCGCGACCGGCGCCATGTATTACGAGTGGGGCGAAACCTGCGACGGCTGGACGGTCGAGCAGCGTTTTCGGCTGCGCATTTCCTACGCCGAGTCCGGCAACAGCGAGCTGAGCTCGACCCTCGTCACCTGGGAATCGAAGGACGGGCTGCGCTACCGCTTCAACGAGCGGCGGCTGCGCAACGGCGAGCCCGACGAGGAATTGCACGGCGAGGCGCATCTCGACGGGCAGGGCAAAGGCGGCGAGGCCGAGTTCACCAAGCCCGAGAGCTCGACCCTGAAGCTCGCTCCGGGCGTCATTTTTCCGACCGCGCACACGCTGGCGCTGATCGAGCGCGCGCTCGGCGGCGACCAGTTCGTGTCGCGCAAGGTGTTCGACGGATCGAGCGTCGAGAACGCCTCGCAGATCACCGCGGTGATCGGCCCGAAGCTCGATCCCGGCACGCCGACCAACACCGACGACGAAGAGAAGCCGAGCGATGAAGCGGCCAAAAGCCCGCTGCTCAATCATCCGAGCTGGCGCGTGCGATTGGCGTTCTTTCCGCCCAATTCGACGGCCGAGACGCCCGACTACGAGCTCGGCATGCGGCTCCTTTCGAACGGCGTGTCGCAGGACATGGAGCTCGACTACGGCGATTACGTCATCAAGGCGCGCCTCGACGAGATCGAGCCCTTGTCGAAGCCTTCGTGCTGAGCGCCGGGTCTTCCTCCCAGAGCCACGCGGCGCCGCGCACGCCGCTCGAATCGCCCCACACCGGCGGCACCAGCCGGGTCGCCACCTCGTCGGAAAAGACATGGCGGCCCCAAAGGCGCGGCACTCGCTCGTAAAGCCGCGCGATCTGGCCGAGGCCGCCGCCGAGCACGATCGCGTCCGGGTCGAGCAGGTCGATCACCATCGCCAGTCCGCGCGCCAGGCGCTCCTCGTAGCGCGCGAGGACGGCATCGGCCGCTGCCGAGCCCGCGGCCGCCGCGGCGGCCACGGTTGCCGCATCGGGCGCGCCGGCCTCGCGGGCCAGCGCCGGGCCGGACAAAAAAGTCTCGATGCAGCCGAAGCGCCCGCAATAGCAAAGTGGCCCCGGGCGCTCGTCGTCCGCGGGCCAGGGCAGCGGCAGGTGGCCCCATTCGCCGGCGATGGCGTTGGCGCCCGTGACCGGCCGCCGGTCGATGACGAACCCGCCGCCGACCCCGGTCCCGAGGATGACGCCGAACACGGACTTTGCCCCCCGGCCTGCGCCGTCGACCGCCTCGGAAAGGGCGAAGCAATTGGCGTCGTTGGCAAATCTCACCTCGTGACCGAGCGCCGCCGCAACGTCCCGGTCGAACCGCCGGCCGTTGAGCCAGGTCGAATTGGCGTTCTTGACGAGCCCCGTCGCGGGCGAGATCGCGCCCGGCATGCCGACCCCGACCGAGCAGACCTCGCCGATTTCGGCCTCGATCCCGCGCGCCAGGTCGCGCACCGCCGCAACCGTGGCGTCGTAGTCGCCCGAGGGCGTGGGCGTGCGGCGGCGCACCGCGACCCGTCCCGCCCGGTCGAGCGCCGCCCCTTCGATCTTGCTGCCGCCGAGGTCGATGCCGATGCGCATGGTTCCGCCGCGCCCCGTCCTTATTCGCGTGTTGGTTACAATTCGTTAATCCAAATCACTTAATACGTTGGAGCTCGCTTGCGCGATTTTAACTTTTTTGCCGCTTAATGCGCGGCGCAGCAGGGTGGTCCGTTCATGTTTTCCGAGGCCCAGCACCTTCCCGCGCCAAAGCGCGTCCTCATCGTCGAGGACAACGACCTCAATATGAAGCTCTTCCACGACCTGCTCGAGGCGCACGGTTACGACATCCTGCAGACCAAGGACGGGATGGAGGCGCTTCGCCTCGCGCGCCTGCACCGCCCGGACCTCATCCTGATGGATATCCAGCTGCCCGAGGTTTCGGGTCTCGAGGTCACGAAATGGATCAAGGAGGATGACGACCTCCGCATGATCCCGATCATCGCCGTGACGGCCTTTGCAATGAAGGGCGACGAGGAAAAGATCCGCGAGGGCGGCTGCGAGGCCTACATCGCCAAGCCGATTTCCGTCGTCAGCTTCCTGCAGACCGTCGAGCGCTTCCTCAGCTGAGGCCAATATGTCGGCCCGCATTCTCGTCGTCGACGACGTCGAAGTGAATGTGCGTCTGCTCGACGCGAAGCTTTCGGCCGAATACTTCAATGTCCTCACCGCGAACGACGGCTTCGCCGCGCTGAAGATCGCGGCCGAGGAACGGCCCGACCTGATCCTGCTCGACGTGATGATGCCGAAGCTCGACGGCTTCGAGGTGTGCCGCCGCCTCAAGGCGGACGAGGCGACGCGCGACATTCCGGTCGTGATGGTGACGGCGCTGTCCGAGGCCGCCGATCGCGTGCGCGGGCTCGAGGCGGGCGCCGACGATTTCCTGACCAAGCCGGTCAACGATACCGCGCTCTTCGCCCGCGTCCGGTCGCTCGTCCGGCTGCGCCGCACGATGGAGGAATGGCGCCACCGCGAGGACGTCTATGGCCGCTTCAGCGCGCTCATGATGGAAGGCCGCGCCGGCGAGGACGCGGCGCCCGCGCGCATCCTGCTGTGGGAAGAAAGCGCCTTGGCCGCGACCCGCCTTGCCGAGATGCTGTCGCCCTTGGCGAACGAGATGATCCGGCCGTCCGCGCCCGAGGATGTGGCACCGCAGTGCGAGCCGTCGGTCGACCTCGTCATTCTCAATACCACCGGCAAGGTCGACGCGCTGCGCATCGTCGGCAAGCTGCGCGCGAAGGAGGCAAGCCGGCTTGTCCCCATTCTGCTGATCGGCGATGCCGACGAGCTGCCGCGCGTCGCCAAGGGTCTCGATCTCGGCGCCACCGACTATCTGCTGCGGCCGTTGGACCGCAACGAGCTTCTGGCGCGCGTCAGGACCCAGGTGAAGCGCAAGCGCCTTCAGGATCAGTTGCAGGATAATTATCGCAAGAGCCTCACGCTCGCACTCACCGACGGGCTCACCGGCCTCTATAACCGGCGCTATCTCAGCGTGCATCTCGACGGGCTCCTGGCGCGGCTCGCGGACGGCGCGACCGGTCCCTCGCTTCTCTTGATCGATATCGACTGGTTCAAGCGCGTCAACGATACCTATGGTCATGCCGCGGGCGACGCGGTCCTGCGCGAGCTGACGGCGCGCATCGCGCATCACGTCCGCACGTTCGATCTGTTCGCGCGCTATGGCGGCGAGGAATTCGTCGTCGTCCTGCCCGAGACCGACCGGCGCGTCGCCGAGGGCGTCGCCGAGCGGTTGCGCACGGTGGTCGCCGAAACGCCGTTCCGTGTCGGCGAATCTCCGGGCGAGCTGCCGGTCACGATCAGCATCGGCCTCGCCGTCACGGCGGATGCGCGCGAGACCTCGGACTCGCTGCTGCGCCGCGCCGACGAGGCGCTCTATGCCGCGAAGGCGGCGGGCCGCAACCGCATCGTCAGCGACCGCGAACTGGCGCGCCTCAAGGGCGCCGTCGCGTAAATGAAAAAGCCGCCCAATGGGCGGCTTTTCGCTCTCCTGTCCGGCCTCTCTATTTGATCTTCTGTTCCTTGAACAGGACGTGCTTCCTCGCGACCGGATCGTATTTCTTCAGCTCGAGCTTCTCGGTCTTCCCGCGCGGGTTCTTTTTCGAGACGTAGAAATACCCCGTATCGGCGCTGCTCACGAGCTTGATGAGCACAGTGTTCGACTTTGCCATGGCGCAAATCCCGGTGAGCTTGAGGTTCGCGACACGATAGCGCGCGTCTCCACGCTGTCAAGCCAATGGAACCATTGCGACAAACCGCCTGTTGAAATCGTATCGCAATCCCAAGAAGCGCGGGGGAAGGTCATGCGAAACGTAACCGGTGTGTTGGGCGTCGTCGCTCTCGGCGTGTTGACGGCGGCTTGCGGCACTACTCAGGAGCAGCGTACGGCGACGGGCGGCCTGACCGGGCTTGGCGCCGGCGCGATCATCGGCGGGCCGCTGGGCGCGGCGGTCGGCGCCGCAGCCGGCACGGCCGGCGGCGCGCTGATGCCGGAAGACGCGACCTCGATCGCCAACAATCTGCTCGGACGCGAGCATCGCGCGGTGGCGTCGGTGGTCGGCATGCCGAAAAAGGAACCGGCCGCGAGCGCGGCCCCGACCGGCCTCACCGGTTCGAGCATGCCTCCCGGCGACATCAAGACGGCGCAAACGAAGCTCAAGGATCAGGGCTACTATCGCGGCCGGATTGACGGCATCGTCGGACCGCAAACGCGGAACGCGATCCGGAGCTATCAGCAGCGCGAGGGCCTCAGCCAGACGGCGACGCTCGACCGCGACACGCTGGCGAAGCTGAATGCCGAGACGACGCAGAGCGGAAGCTCCGCGCCGTCTGCGAACGAGCCCGCCACGCCTTCACCGCCGCCGCCCGCGGCCCCGCCACCGCAACCGCGCCAATAGCGCGCGACTGATAGCTTTTGCGGCGCCCGATCGTCCGGGCGCCGCTTTTGATTCCGCCGCAACATTGCCGCGATAGGAGAAATTTAACCACGCGGCGCGACCCTCGGACCGCAGCATCTTTTTGCACGGCGAGTGTCGCATGTCGATTCTGGAACGAGATGTCGTGGCCTTGTGCGATGGTGTCGCCCGCTGCGATGTCGTGCCGCAAGCGGGCGGCGCCGTCGCCGGGTTCTGGTGGGAAGACGGCGGGCGGCGCATCGACTGGCTCCGGCCCGCGCGCGTGGCCGACGTGGCGCGCGCCGATCCGGAGGCGATGGCGTGCTTTCCGCTGGTGCCGTGGGCCGGCCGCATTCGCAACGGCAGCTTCCGCTTCGGCGGCGACGAGATCGCCCCTTCGTGCGATGGCGGGCCCGCGCTCAACGGCCATGGTTGGCGCCGGCCGTGGCGCGTCGCCGGCCGCTCCGCCGCACAGGTCGTGCTGGAATATCGCCACGACGGCGGCGCATGGCCCTGGGCCTATTGCGCGCGCCAGACCGTTGCGCTTTGCGGGGGCGCGCTGTCGCTCACGCTTTCCGTGACCAACGAGGCGGACCGGCTGATGCCGGCGGGATTGGGCTTCCATTCGGCTTTCCCCTTTGCCCCCGAGGCGTCGCTCGACGCCGCGGCGCGCGGGTTGTGGCAGGGGAACCTCGCGCACGGGCTCGAGGAACCGGGCGATCCCGTCTTCACCGGCTGGAACGGATCGGCCTCGATCGCCTGGCCGGGGCGCGGCATGGCTCTTCGCCTCTCGGCGGACTGGCCGCTTTTGTCCTTCCTTGCGGTGCGCCGATCCGCCGATCTTTGCCTTGCGCCGATGAGCCATTGCGACGACGCGTTCAACCTTGCCCGCGCCGGCGTCGCCGACACGGGGCTGCGCGTTCTGGCCCCTGGCGCAAGCCGCGGCGCCACGGTAAAGCTCATGCCGAATTTCTCGCGGCAGTGAGTGGAGCACGTTTGGACCGTTTCACGGCAAGCATCTGCGGCATCGACGAGCTCGACGGCATTTCGGCAGCGGGTGTCACGCACGTGCTGTCGCTGCTCGATCCCGGCTGGCCCGCGCCCGAATCGCTCGGCGGTTTCGCAACGCATCGCCGTCTCGACCTGCGCTTCCATGACATCGTCGATGCGCTGCCGGGTCTGCGCGCGCCGGGGCCTCAGGATGTCGCGGCGCTGCTCGCCTTCGGACGCGGACTGGGCGATGCGCCCGAGCCGCATCTCCTCGTCCATTGCCAGAAGGGCCTGTCGCGCTCGACCGCGGCGCTGACGCTCATTCTGGCGCAGGCGCGCCAGCGCACGCCCGCCGCCGAGATCGTGGCCGAGATCGTGCGGATGCGCCCGAGGGCGTGGCCCAATCTGCGCATCGTCGAGCTGGGCGACGCGCTTTTGGGCCGCGGCGGCACGCTCGTTGCCGCGGCGGCGGACTGCTATCGCGCGCGGATCGCGGCGCGGCCGATGCTGGCCGACGCGATGATCGAGATGGGCCGCTCGCGCGAGCTCGATCTTGCCGCGCGGGCCTAGCCGCCGAAGATCGCGACCGCGCGGGTCCAGCCCGCCGAGGCGCCGCGGATTTTTACGGGGAAGCAGCTCACCGCAAAACCGTCGCCCGGCAGCGCTTCGAGATTGTGCAGCTTCTCGAGGTGGCAATAGCCGATCTCGCGCCCGGCCTTGTGGCCTTCCCAGATGAGGCTCGCGTCATGCGTCGCCTCATACTTGCCCTTGGTGTGGATGAACGGCGCGTCCCAGCTCCATCCGTCGGTGCCGGTGAGCCGGACGCCGCGCTCGAGCAGATAGAGCGTCGCCTCGCGCCCCATGCCGCATCCAGCCGAGACATAGTCGGGCCGGCCATAGGCGGTTCCCGCGCGCGTGTTGACCAGCACGATCTCGAGCGGCTTCAACTCGTGGCCGATCCGGGCGAGCTCGTCCCGGACATCGCCGGCGGTGACGACATAGCCGTCGGCAAAGCGCCGGAAATCGAGCTTCACGCCCGGCTGGAGGCACCAGTCGAGCGGCACCTCGTCGATCGTGATGGCGCGCTCGCCGCGATTCATGGTCGAGTGGAAATGATAGGGCGCGTCGAGATGGGTGCCGTTGTGCGTCATCAGCCTGATCCACTCGATCGCCCAGCCTTCGCCGTCGGGCAGGTCCTCGGTCTTCAGGCCCGGAAAGAATTTCGTGACCTCTGCGGCCGAACTCTTGTGGGTCACATAGTCGATGTGCGGACCATAGCCGGGCGGGTCCGACGGCACGTCGTTCTCGAGATACATCGAGATGTCGATGAGTGTGCGGGGCATGGCGCATCCTCCCGTTCGCGGCGCTGCCCCTTTAACACGGCGGCGCCGCGCGGACGAGGCGCTAGAGTTGCGGCGGCTCGGACAGGAACGACGCCGGACGCGGGGTCGTGCCTCGGGGACGGCCGAGTTGGAGAGAAGTTGCGGGGGCGGGGCTGGGACGACCTGACGGTCTCACGAGCAAACCCGGGAAACTCGGAGAACACTATCGGAAGTCGGGCCCCACACGCGCGTGCCTTTGTCCCCCGCAATGATGCAAAGTGAGACCCGCGCGACGCAATGTCAATTGCGCTGCCTGATGTTTTTGCGGATCACGACTTCAGGCTTTCGAGATAGGCGATGATGGCATGGCGCTCGTCCGCGCTTTTGACGCCGACGAACAGCATCTTGTTGCCGGGCACGGTCGCTTTCGGGTTGCTGAGATATTTGTCGAGGGATTGCTCGTCCCAGGTGATGTGCGCGTTTGCCATCCCCTGCGAATAGGTGAAGCCAGGCTCCGAGCCCGAGGCGCGGCCGACCACGCCGGCGAGCGAGGGACCGAGCTTGATCTTGCCCGGCTCGTTCGAGTGACAGACGGAGCAATAGCGGCGGAACAACTGGTCGCCGCTGTCGGCCGCCTGTGTCGGCACGGCGGCGAGCGACAGCAGCGCGAGCGCGGCATAGGCGCAGACCTGATATCTCATTTCGGGCGGGCTCCATGCCTTCCGGTTGCGCGAGCGGCGTGGCATTATGCCCGCACCACGCGCCCGCGCAAGCGAGGGCGAGGGGAAGCGTTGTCGCCGGGCCGGGGCCGGGCCATAATCGCGGCAAGCGAAAGGATCCGCCCCATGCCCAGGCACGCGAGCTACCTTCCCCACGGCGTCATTCCCGCGGTGCTGCTGCCGTTCTTCGACGATCTCGCGATCGACGAGGCGTCGTACCGGCGCCACCTCGCCGATGTCGCGTCCGTGCCGGGACTCAGCGCGGTCACGGTCAACGCGCATGCCTCGGAAGTCGCGTCGTGCAGCTTCGACGAGCAGCGCCGCGTGCTCGAGATCGCGGACGACGAGATCGGCGCGCGGCTGCCGATCATCAACGGCATTTACGCCGAGGGCAGTCTCGAGGCGGCGCGGCTCGCGCGCATGGCACATGAGCACGGCGCCTCGGCGCTTCTGGTGTTTCCGCCTGGGCCGTTCGCGCTCGGCCAGCGGCCGGAGATGGTGATTGCCCATTTCCGCCGTATCGCGGACGTCACGGACTTGCCGCTGATCGCCTTCCAGTATCCGCGGGCGACGCAAGGTTATCCGCTCGAGACGCTGGTGAAGCTCGCCGAGGCGGTGCCGACGCTCCGCGCCATCAAAGACTGGACGCCGCAAGTCCCGCTGCACGAGCGCCACGTGCGCACGCTGCAAGGCTTGGCCCGCCCAGTCAACGTCCTCAGCACCAACAGCGCCTTCCTGCTGAGCTCGCTCGTGCTCGGTTGCAAGGGGCTTTTGTCCGGTTCGGGCAGCGTCATCGCCGATCTCCAGGCGCGGCTTTTCCGCGCGGTCGAGGCAAATGATCTCGCCGAGGCGCGCCGCCTCAACGACCGCATCAACCCGGTTGCCGAGGCGTTCTACGCCGATCCGTTCGTCGACATGCACAACCGCATGAAGGAAGCGCTCGTGCTGTTGGGCAAGCAGCCGCGCGCGGTGGTGCGCCCGCCGCTGGTCAAGCTGCCGGGCTACGAGATCGACCGCATCCGCGCCGCGCTCATGGCATCCGGCCTTCTCTCCGTCGAAGGCAAGCGCAGCGCCGCGTGACCGTTGCGGCCGAGCGCGGTGTCGCCGGAGGGCTAGCACTTCGCGTGCTCGTGCCCTTGGGTGCGGCGTTTCTGCTCAGCAACTACTACCGCGGCGTCAACGCCGTCCTGTCGCCTTACCTGATCGCCGACCTGCATCTGACGGCGGGCTCGCTGGGCCTCGTCACGTCGGTCTATTTCTTCACGTCGGCGGTATTCCAGGCGCCTCTGGGCCTGTTCATGGACCGCTACGGCCCGCGCCGGGTGCAGGGCTGGATGATGCTGCTCGCCGCGGCCGGCGTCGTCATGTTCGCGCTGAGCCGCAATGTGGGCGTGCTCGTCATCGGCCGCGCCATCATGGGCGTGGGCGCGGCGGGCGCGCTCATGACCTGCTTCCAGGCGGTCGTGCTGTGGTTCCCGCGCGAGCGCTGGCCGGCCTTGAACGGCTGGATCATGGCGGCAGGCGGGTTGGGCGGGCTTTTGGCGTCGATGCCGACCACGATCGCGCTGCACTTCATCGATTGGCACGGGCTCATGCTGCTCGCCGCGGCGGCGACCGTGGCGATCGTGCTCGCGATCTTCTGGATCGTGCCGGAGCGAACGCGCAACGCGCCGCCGCCGGGCTTTTCCGAGCAGCTCGGCGGCCTTGTGCTCATTTATCGCGACCGTCTGTTCTGGCGGCTCGCACCGGTCGCGGCCTGCGCCGCGGGCAGCAACCTCGCCTTCGGCGGCCTGTGGTCGGGGCCGTGGCTCAAGGACGTGGCCGGCCTCGGCCCCGACGGCATCGGCCTGTTCCTGCTGTTCTATACCGCGCTCGCCATCGCCGGGTACGTCGTCTCCGGCACGGTGACGAGCTGGCTCGCGAAGCGCGGCATCAGCATCATCTACCTGATCGCAGGCTCGTTCCTGATTTCGATCGTGCTGCAGGCGCCGCTGCTGCTGCCGACCGGGGCCGGGCGCTGGATCGTGTTGTTCGCGCTCGGCGCCTTCAGCGGCATCACGGCGCTGTGCTATCCCGTGCTCAACGCGCATTTCCCGGCGAGCATGAGCGGGCGCGTCAACACCGCGATGAACCTGTTCTATTTCTGCGGCGCGTTCGCTTTGCAGTATGCTGTCGGCGCGGTCATCGACCTGTTCCCGCAAGTGGCGCCAGGCCGCTATCCGGCCGTCGCCTACCAGGTCGCGTTCGGCCTCATGTTGGCCGTGGAGCTCGCAAGCTGGCTGTGGCTCCTGGTGCCGGGACGCGGACGAAGGGCAGCGCGAGAAGCGTGAAGCCCACCACCGCGAGGAACACGAGCCGCGGCGCGTTCTGGTCCATGAGCCAGCCATAGACGAGCGGGCCGATGGTGCCGCCGATGCTGAAGCCCATGGAGACGAAGCCGAACACCTTGCCGTAGGAGCCCGGCGGCGTCACCGCGCGCACCACCATGTCACGCGACGGCTGGATGATGCCGTTGAGGAAGCCCGCGCCCGCCATCAGCGCGAGGACGAGCGCCGCGCCCGCCGGCACGAGCGCCAGGAGGAGGATCAGGAGGCCGCTCGCCGCGAACCCCATCACCGCGACGCGGTCGTGCCGGCGCGTGCGCATGGCGATATAGCCGCCGGCAAGCACGCCCGCGGCATTGGCCGCGAGATAGGCCGAGAGCGCGAAATTGGCGGTCGAAAGGCGCACGCCGTCGAGCGCGCCCAGCGCCACGATCGAGAAATTCGTGATGCCCGATCCCGCCGCCGACAGCAGGATGAAGAACAGCACGTTGCGCAGGATCGGCTTCGACAGCAGCAGGCCCCAGCCGGCTTTTTCCGCCTGCCGGTGCACAGGTGCCGCGACGGCCGGCATCGGCGGGATCGCGCCGCGCATCAGCAGCAGCACGAGCGCCACCCCGTAGCCGAGCAGCGCCGCCCCGGCGACGGCGCCGCGCCAGCCCCAGCGTTCGGCGAGAAACAGCATCATCGCCGGCGTCGCCGCGGTGCCGAGCATGCCGAAGAAGGTGTGCAGCGAGAACACCGGGCCGATGCGCTTGCCCGATATGCGCTCGGACAATATCGCATAGTCGGCGGGGTGATAGAGTGTGTTGGCGACGCCGGCCAAGGCCCAGCCGGCGGCGAGCGCGTAGAAGTAAGGCACCGCGCCGGCCAGCGCGAGGCCGGTCGCGCCGAGCGACAGCGCCACGACGAGCGCCAGCACCGCCGGCATGCGATCGACCAGGAACCCGGCGGGCGCCTGCAGCACCGTCGAGACGACATTGAACAATGCCACGACGAGGCCCAGCTCGGCATAGCTCACGCCATATTCGGCGCGGATCAGGACGAACAGCGGCGGCAGGACGATGAGGTGGACGTGGCTGACGAAGTGCGCGCCGCAGACGAGCCCGACGATGCGGTTCTCCGCCGACCTCGTTCGCCCGTCGAGGGCGATCTCACTCGGCATCGGGCTGCTTGGGCGGTGCGGCTGCGGCGAAGGCGGGGATCTGCATCACGTTGCCATAGATCGCCATGGCGCGCGGATAGGGGCCGAGGTCGGTTTTGAAGGTCTGCGCCGGAAACACTTGGGTCACGAGGCAGATGTCGGCGAGCGTCACGGCGCCGCCGTGGCAGAATTTGCCGCTGTTGTGCTCGGCCAGAAGCGTCTCCATCGCGGCAAGCCCGGCGCCGAGCCAATGCTGGATCCAGCTCAGCATCTGCGCCTGCGAAAGGCCCAGGGTCTTCGTCAGGTAGTTGCGGATGCGCGGCACGATGAGCGGGTGCGAATCGGCGACGTTGATGAGGGCAAATCCGCGCACCCACGCGCGCCCCTCGGAATCCTTGGGCAGAAGCGGCGGCTGCGGATATTTCTCCTCGAGATATTCGAGGATGGCGAGCGACTGGAACAGCTTGGCGTCGCCGTCGATGAGCGTCGGCACCACCATCTGCGGATTGACGTCCCTGTATTCCGGCTTGAACTGGTCGCCCTTCTCGAGGTGGAGAAAACTGTCCTCGCGTTCGAGCCCCTTGAGGTTCAAGGCGATGCGCACGCGGTAGCTCGCCTGCGAGCGGTAATAGGTGTAAAGCTTCATGCCGTCTTCCCTTCCTCCGTGAGCGCACGATGACGCTGTTCGATCTTACCGGCAAGACCGCGATCGTCACCGGCTCGTCCCGCGGCATCGGCCGCGCCATCGCCGAGGCGCTGGCCGGCGCCGGCGCGCGCGTCGTGATCTCGAGCCGCAAGCAGGATTCGTGCGACGAGACTGCGGCATCGATCCGCAGCGCCGGCGGCAGCGCTTTGGCGGTGGCGGCCCATGTCGGCGATAAGGCGCAGCTCAAGGCCCTCGTCGATGCGACGCGCCAGAAATTCGGCGCGGCCGACATTCTCGTCTGCTGCGCCGGCATCAATCCGCATTACGGGCCGATGGTGGAGATCGCCGACACGGCGTTCGATCGCATCATGGCCGCCAATGTGAAGAGCGTGCTGTACCTTGCCGGCCTCGTGCTGCCGGAAATGGCGGCGCGGCGCGACGGCGCCATCGTCATCCTGTCGAGCATCGCGGGATTGCGCGGCACGCGCGGATTGGGCGCCTATGCCGTATCGAAGGCGGCCGAGATGCAGCTCGCGCGGAACTTGGCGCTCGAATGGGGCGTACACAACATCCGCGTCAACTGCATCGCACCCGGCCTCATCCGCACCGAGTTCGCGCGCGCGCTATGGCAGGACGAGGCGCTCGTCGCGCGCCGCCTCGAGCAGACGCCGCTGGCGCGCCTCGGCGAGCCCGAGGACATCGCCGGCGCAGCGCTTCTTCTGGCTTCGCCCGCGGGCCGCTACATCACCGGCCAGACCATCGTCGTCGATGGCGGCGTGACCGCGGCGTCCTGAAGCGCGTCTATTCCGCCGCGGCGCGGCCCTCGGGCAAAAGGCCGGCGCGGACCAGCACGGCGTCGAGGCGCTTTTGCAGCTCCGGCGTCGAGGGCACCATCGGCAAGCGGTGCTCCTCGGTCGGCAGGAATCCCAACCGCTTCATCATGTATTTCATCGGAATGGGATTGGTGTCGAAGAACACCGCCTGGTTCAAATCCCACAGCTCGTAGTGCAGCGCGCGCGCCTCGGCCATGCGGCCGGCGGCCGTCAGCTCATAAAGCTGCGCCACCTTGCGCGGCAACAGATTGCCGACCGCGTTCATCAGGCCCGATGCGCCCACCGCCAGCATCGGGAACGACAAATCCTCGAGCCCGACATGGACACGGAACTCAAAGCCCAATCGCACGAGCAGGTCGCTGACGAAGGCGAGATCGTTGAAGGCGTGCTTGATGCCGACGAGGCGCGGCAGCTTCTCGGCGATGGCCGCCACAGTGTCCACCGTGACGTTGACCGCGGCGCGGCCGGGGATGTGATAGATCATCAGCGGCAGATCGGTGCGCTTGCCGAGATCGAGATAGTACTCGATGAGGCCGCGCTGCGGCGGGCGGATGAAATAGGGCGTGACGATCAGCACCGCGTCGGCGCCCGCCTCCTTTGCCGCCTCGGTCAGAACGATGCTGTCGGCGTGGCTTTGCGAGCCGGTCGCGGCGACCACCGGGATGCGGCCTTTCGCGGCGCGCGAGGCGACTTCGAGAAGGCGGATGCGCTCTTCGATTGTGAGGGTCGAAGGCTCGCCGGTCGTGCCGGTGACGACGATGCCGTGCGAGCCTTCCGCCACCTGGCGCTCGACCAGCCTGGCATAGGTCTCGTAATCGACCTCGCCGTCGCGGAACGGCGTCACGAGCGGCGGGTACGAACCTTTGAGGAAGCTCTCCTTCAGCGGGATCATTGCCTCACCCCGCCATCTTGTTGGTGCCGAAACCCTCCTGCTGGCCCAAGACCGCCATCGGCAGCTTGAGGCTTTCCTGCCACAGCAGCGATTCCATGGCGATGTGCAGCGGCTGGTCCTGCACCGTCAGCTCGTGCACATAGTCGCCGTCGTCCGAGGCGTGGTTGTGCACCGCCCAGCCCGGCGCCGACAGCATGAGGTCGCCCGCCTTCCAGCGCAGCACCTTGCCCTCGACGGTCGAGCGGCCGGTGCCGTGGAAATAATAGTTGATCGCGGCCGAGCTGTGCCGGTGCGGCCGGTTGACGATGCCGGGCGGGCGGATCGTCATGGTGGCGAAGAACGACGGCGTGCAGCCGTTGGTGCGCCCGGTCATCGGGTTGTAGAGAAGATAGAGGCGCCGCCCGACATAATCCTTGCCGAGCGCCTCGAGCTTCATCAGCTCCTTTCTGACCTCCTGCCATGGCCAATGCAGCGCCTTCGATTCGACCGAAGGCGGATTGATGAGCGCCTCATAAGGCATGAGGTACGCGCCGTCCTCGTTGAGCTGGAACGTGCCATAGGGGCTCAGGCGGCGCTTGCCGTCCTCGTCCGACATCGCCTCGTGCTTCACCGCCTCCACTGGCGGCGGATTCTCCTCGACGTAATGCACGTTCATCATCTCGAGGAGCGACGCATTCGAATAGGTGAGGCGGACGAACACATCCTTGCCGTCGTTGCCGTGCCAGTAGGTGTGCATCGACGGCGTGTTCCACACGTCATAGAGATCGACGGCAAAGCGCTTGCCGCCGATCACCGAATGGCCGCTGCCGCGGATCGTGAAATTGACCTGGGTCGAGTTCTGCCGGTAGGGCACCGTGCGTTCGCCCGGCAGCAGCACGTCGAGCGCCAGCTCGATCGCCGGCGCGAGCCCGGTCGAGATCTTGTTCGCCGGATGGACGATGAGCGAGCGGCGGCGGCCGTTTGCCGGCCGTGGCCCGCTCGCGAGCCGCTCGACCTCCTGGTCGAGCGCCTCCTTGGGGATGACGACGGCAGGCCAGAGCGCGGATGAAGCCGGCTGGGCGCCCGAGCGGTCGAGAAAGAATCCATCCTGGGTCATGCCTCAACCTCCTGTTGCGGCGCGTGCAAATTCATATAGAGCCGGCCCGCCGGCTTGTCGAGGCGGTGGGGCGGCTCAGGCGTCAACCGTGTCCTTGGCCTTGAGCGCCGGGTCGCGGCCTACGTCGTATTCGTAGAGCCAGGCCGCCTGGAACGCCGTGCGGTCGGCGCCGAACCGGTCGCGCAGCGCAAATTTCGCGTCGCGCAACAGGCGCGCGAAGGGCGAGGCGAGGTGGTTCTCCCGGGCGCGCATGCGCGAGCCCAGAACCGTGCGCTTGGTGCGCGGCATGCGCAGCGCCTGGTAGGATTTGAGCGCCGCCTCGACATCGCCCGGCTCGTTCGCGATTGCCGCGGCCAGCACATAGCCGTCCTCGATCGCCATGCACGCGCCCTGGCCGAGATAGGGCAGCATGGCATGGGCGGAATCGCCCAGCAGCGTCGCGCGGCCGCGGCTCCAGCGATCGAGCGGATCGCGGTCGTAGAGCGCCCATTTGTACCAGCGTTCGCCGAGGCCGTAGAGCCGGACGAGATCGGTATGCCAGCCGCGATAGGTGTCGATGATTTCCGCCCGGTCGCATTCGCGGGTCCACGATTCCTCGGTCCACGCGTCGCTGTCGAAGTGCGCCACGATGTTGAGGAGCTCGCCGCGGCGCACGCGGTAATGCACCACGTGCCCGTGCGGCCCCATCCACATCGTGCTGTCGCGCGTCGCGATGTCAGGCGGCACTTCATCGACCGGCACGAGGCCGCGATAGCAGATGCAGCCGGTGAAATGCGGCGCCTCGGGCCCGAACAGGCAAGAGCGCACGACGGAATGGAGGCCGTCGGATCCCACGACCGCGTCCGCCTCGATGGTACTGCCGTCGGCGAACCGCGCCGCGCCCACGCGCCCGTCGCTTTCGACCGCGATGCAGCGCGCGCCGAGCCGAACTTGCGTGCGCTTCAGCGACCGCGCCAGAAGCTCGAGCAGGTCGGCCCGGTGCAGCGTCAGATGCGGCGCGCCGAATTTGGCGGCGAACCCCTTGCGATCGACGCGCGAGATGAGCCGGCCGCTGTGCCAGCTGCGGATCAGCTGAAACTCGCCCTGGTAGCCGATCGCGACCGCGCCGTCCTCGATGCCGAGCGCGCGAAACACTTTGAGCGCGTTGGGGCTGAGATTGAGGCCGGCGCCGATATCGCCCAATTGCGGCGACTGCTCATACACCACAACCTCGATGCCGCGCTGCTCGAGCGCCAGCGCGGCGCAGAGCCCGCCGATGCCGCCGCCGATGATCGCGACCCGCGGTGTTCGCGCCATGACTGCCCTACATCTGGTCGGGCGGCAGCACGCCGAGGCGTGCCGCGCCGTAGGTCGAGCCAGCGACGTCCCAGCTGCAGGCGATGTGCTGGCCCACGGCATGCACGTCGCGCCACTGCCGCTGGATCGGGTTGTCCTTGGCGAGTCCGCCGCCGCCGAGGAGCGGAAACACGCCCTGCACCGCCTCGAGGCTCAGGAGCGAGGCGAAGCCCGCGTCGCGGCGATAGCGCATGCGGTGCTCGGGGCCGATCTGCTGGCCGGTCCGGCCCAATCGGTTGAACTCCTCGCAATTGCGCTGGATGACCGTGCGCGCTGCCTCGGCCCCGGCCGCCGCGCGGGCAATGCGGAGATGGATGCTCTGCATGTTCGCCATGCGCAGGTGCGCGGTCGAGGTGGTGCGCGGCTTCAGGTGATCGACCATGAGATCGACCGCGCCCAAGGCGCCGCCGATGGCGCAGCCGACGAGGTTGTACGAGAACACGCCGAACAGCGGCAGGCGGTAGATGTGGTGCGGGTTGATCGCGCTCCCCGGCGTCGGCCGGTCGTCGCCGAGATAGGAGAAATCGACCGTATGCGCGTCCGGCACGAACACGTCGCGCAGGATGATGTCGTTGCTGCCGGTGGCGCACAGCCCGTTCACGAACCACACATCCTCGATCTCGGCCTGCTTCAGCGGCACGACGCAGATCATGCGGTCGGGCGGGCCCTTGCCGTCGGCCTTCGGAACGGGCGCCGACAGGATCGTCCACTGGCACAGCGCGACGCCGCTCGAGAAATGCCAGCGTCCGGCAAGACGCCAGCCCCCGGTCGCGCGCTCGATCCGGTAGTCCGACGGCGGCATGAAGGCGCTCGCGATGAGCGTGCCGCTGTCGTCGCCCCAGATATGCTCCTGCGCCTCGGGCGGGAACATGCCGGCGATCCAGGCGTGGCACGCAGTGATGCTGGCGATCCAGCCCGACGACGCGCAGCCCTGGGCAAGCTCGACCGACATTTCCGTCTGCGTCCCGTAATCGAGCTCGAAGCCGCCGTAGCGCGCCGGCTGCAGGATGCGATAGAAGCCGGCTTCCGCGAACTCGCGGTGGGTTTCCTCGGGGATATGCCGCAATTCCTCGGCGCGCCCGGCGCGCGCTCTCATCGCCGGCATCATCGCGCGCGCACGCGCAACGATCTCGTCCGCCGTCGGGATGTTCGATCCGCTCGCGACCGTCGTCATCTGGTATTGCCGCCCCGTCCGCCCCCAAGCCGCCGCCATTGAACCTGCAAATCGCGGCAGGCGCAAGCCGCCGCCAACGCCGAAGCACCTTGCCGGCACCTAGGGGAAGCCGATAGTTTCGCCACAAAACCCTGGGAGGATGCGATGACGAGAGCTGGAAGCGGAGTTGCCGGATTGGCCTTGGCGCTGGCGGCGGGGGCCATTCCCGCCCATGCCGCCGATCCCTATACCATTCCCGCCATCATGGCCTTGACCGGCCAAGGCTCGTTCGCCGGCAAAGGCGAGCAGGTGGCGCTTCAACTTGCGCAGAAGATCGTTAACGCGACGGGCGGCATCCGCGGCCGCGAGCTCGTCTTCGACTTCCACGACGACCAGACCAATCCGCAGGTCGCGGTTCAGCTCGCGAGCGAAGTGCTGGGCGACAAGCCGGCGGTGATGATCGGCGGCACCATCACCGCCACCTGCCGCGCGGTGGCGCCCTTGGCGAAGAACGGGCCGGTCGATTACTGCCTGTCGCCCGGCATCCATCCGGAAAAAGGCGACTACGTCTTCTCGAGCGGCGTCTCGACGCTCGATCTCGCGCAGGCGCTGGTGCGCTATTTCCGCCTCAAGGGCTGGACCCGGATCGCCCTCATGGTGTCGAGCGACGCGACCGGCCAGGACGCGGAGAACGGCCTCAAGTCGGTGCTGGCGGCTGCCCGAGAACAAGGACATGCAGATCGTCGCCACCGAGCATTTCAACATCACCGACGTGAGCGTCGCGGCGCAGATCGAGAACATCAAGGCGGCGAAGCCGAATGCTTCATCGCGTGGAGCACCGGCAACGCCGATCGCCACCATCTTCCGCGGCATGCGCGACCAGGGATTGGACGTGCCGATCGGCACCACCGACGGCAACATGACCTACGCGCAGATGACGCAATACGCCGACTTCCTGCCGCAGCCAGCTCTACATCCCCGCCGGACAGTGGGTGGTGCGCGACGACAAGGCGCTCCCGCCCGAGGTCGTGAAGCAGCACGAGGCCTTCTACAAGGCCTATGAAGAGGCGGGAGTGAAGCCCGATGTCGCGGCCGAGCTCGGCTGGGAGCCGGGCATGATCGCTGGTCGATGCGCTGCGCACCGTCGGCCCCGACGCCGACGCGACGAAATTGCGCGACTATCTGCAGAGCGTCGCGCGGCTATGCCGGCGTCAACGGCATCTATGATTTCGTGAAGATCGCCGCAGCGCGGCCTCGATATCGACGAGACGGTGGTGACGCGCTGGAGCGCCGAGCACAAGACCTGGGAAGTCGTCAGCAAGCCCACCGGCGTGCCGCTGCCGTAAGCGCGGCCGGGCGCGGCGGTGAACCAGTTCATCCAGATCGTCATCGGCGGGCTGCTGCAGGGCAGCGTATTCGCCGTGGTCGCGCTGGGCTTCTCGCTGGTCTATCGCGTCACCGGCGTCATCAACCTGTCGCAGGGCGCGTTCTGCATCGTCGGCGCGCTGATGATGTATTCGCTCGAGGTCGATTTGGGCTTGCCGGCGCCGTTGGCGTTCGTCGGCGCGGTGCTCGGCACCGGGATGCTATGGCGCTCGTCCTTGGCGCCGCGACCTTCGTGCCGGCGCTGTCGCGCCTGCCGCAGAGCAGCATGTTCGTGATGACGGCCGGCATCCTGACCTTGATCGAGGGGCTGCTGCTCGTCGTGTGGGGCAGCCAGCCCTATGCGCTGCCGCCCTTCTCGGGCGAGGCGCCGGTCGAGATCCTCGGCATTCGCGTGCCGACGCAGGGTTCTGGATCGCCGGCGCCACCGTTCTCGATCATCGTCGCGCTGTGGTTCCTGCTCGCGCGCACGACCGCTCGGCATGGCGCTTCGCGCCTGCGCCGAGAACCGGCTCGCGGGCCGGCTCATGGGCATCGACGTGCCGCGCATGACGCTCATGAGCTTCGTCATGGCGGCGCTCCTGGGCGGGCTCGGCGGCATCGTCGTCGCGCCCATCACCTCGCTCGAATTCGACACCGGCAGCTTCTTCACCAATTTCGGCTTCATCGCCGTCGCGATCGGCGGCATGGGCTCGTTCGCCGGCGTCATCATGGGCGGGCTCCTGCTTGGGCGTCGCCGAGCAGCTTGCCGCGGGCTATGTCTCGTCGCTCTTCGCCAACGGCCTTGCGCTTGGCGCTTCTGCTCGCGGTGCTGCTGTGGCGGCCGAACGGGCTCTTCAGCGCCGCGCAGCGCCGCCAGGACGTGCGCGACGAGCAGCGCATCCATCGCGCCATCGTGCGCATCGAAGGCAAGAGCGGAATCGATCTTCGCCGTGCTCGCCTTCGCGCTCCTCATGGCGCTGCCTTATCTCTTCCCCGCGCGCGGCATCCTCAATTCGCTGGTCATCACCGGCATCCTCTACATCGCGGTGCTCGGTCTCGACGTGCTCATGGGCTATGCCGGCCAGGTCAGCCTCGGCCAGGCCGGGTTCATGGCGATCGGCGGCTACACCGCCGCGATCCTCGCGACCACCTACGGCGTGCGCGCCGCTCCTCGGCACGCTCGCCGGCATGGCGCTTTCGATCGTGGCGGCGGTGCTGCTGTCGCTCGTCACGGTGCGGCTGCGCGGGCATCTTCCTGGCGCTCGCGACGCTTGCCTTCGGGCTCATGGTCGATTCGCTCACGGTCGGGCTTGCCGACGTCACCGGCGGGCCGTCGGGGCTTGCCGGCATCCCGTCCTTCTCGGTCGGCCCGGTTACGCTTCGCGACGCCGTTCCAGATGTATTACCTCGTCGCCGGCGATCATCGTCGTGCTGGTGCTCGTGCTGCACGGGCGGCATGCGCTCGGGCTTCGGGCGCGCGCTCAAATCGGTGCGCACCGACCAGACCGCGGCGGCGGCGCTGGGCGTCAACGTGCCGCGCTACAAGCTGGCGGCGGTGGTGATCAGCGCCGCGCTCGGCTCGCTCTCCGGCAGCCTCTACGCCTTCTATTTCCACTTCCTGTCGCCGGAGATGGTGGGCACGCCGCGCTCGTTCGAGATGATCGCGATGCTGGTCGCCGGCGGCGAGGGCACGCTGGTCGGTCCCGATCCTGGGCGTGGCGCTGCTGACGCTGCTGCCGACCGTGTTCCAGCCGCTTGCCTACTACAAGACCTTCGCCGAGGGGCTGCTGCTGGTCTCGTGCTTCCTGTGGCTGCCGGACGGGATGTTCGGCACCGGCGCGGCCTTGCTCGCGCGCCTGGCGCGGCGTTTTTCCGGCCGTGGCGAGGTGCTGGTGCCGGGGCGCGCGCAATGAGCGAGGCGGCGCTCGAGGTCGTCGGACTTTCGCGCAGCTTCGGCGGCGTGCAGCGCCTGCGACAATGTCAGCTTCGCCGTGCCGCGACGGCAGCCTCACCGCGGTGATCGGCCCCAACGGCGCGGGCAAGACCACCGTGTTCAACCTCGTCACCAATCTCTACAGCCGCCGACGAGGGCGAGGTGCGCTTCTACGGCACGCCGATCCTCGGCCGCGCGCCCGACGAGATCGCGGCGATGGGCTTGATCCGCACGTTCCAGTCGGCGCGCATCTTTCCCGGCATGACCGCGCTCGAGAACGTGCTGGCGGGCGCGCATCTCCATGTGCGCGTCGCCGGCGTGGCAGCAGATGCTGTGGCTGCCCGGCGGCGCGGCGCGAGGAGCGCGCAGCTCGCGCACAAGGCCGACGGCGCTGCTCGAGCTCGTCGGGTCTGGCGCCGTTCCGCGACGCCGCTGCGACCGACCTGCCGATGGGCGGCGCAGAAACTGCTCGAGGTGGTGCGCGCGCTGATGGCCGAGCCGCGGCTTCTGCTGCTCGACGAGCCGGCCGCGGGATTGAACGACGCCGAGACCGCCGATCTCGCCGAGCTGCTGCGCGCGGTGCGCGACAGCGGCGTCACCGTGATGGTGGTCGAGCACAACATGTCGCTCGTCATGGGCGTCGCCGACGAGGTGATCGTGCTCGACGCCGGCAGCGATCGTCGCGCGCGGCGCGCCGCGCGAGATCCAGAAGCAACGCGCGCGTCATCGCCGCCTATGTCGGAGCTGCCGATCTGATGCTCGAGGTGAAGCGGCCTCTACACCGGCTATGGCGGCATGGACGTGATCCACGGCATCGACATCGACGTGGGCGCGGGCGAGATCGTGGCGCTGGTCGGCGCCAACGGCGCCGGCAAATCGACGCTGGTCAAGACCGATCTCGGGCCTGCTGCCGGTGCGCGCGGGCGAGATCCTGTTCGAGGGCGAGCGCATCGACCGGCTGCAGCCCGCACGGCGCGGGTGCTGCTCGGCATCGCCCAGGTGCCGGAGGGGCGCCAGGTGTTCGGCGGCCTGACGCGTCGCCGAGAATCTGCGCCTCGGCGCCTATGTCCATCGCCACACGCTCGGCGAGAGCGAGCTTACCGGCGCGCATGCGCGAGGTGTGCGCGCTCTTTCCGGTGCTGCTCGAGCGGCTCGACGAGCCGGTCGCCAATCTCTCGGGCGGGCAGCAGCAGATGCTGGTGATCGCGCGCGGCCTCATGGCGAAGCCGCGCCTTCTGGTGCTCGACGAGCCGTCGCTCGGGCTTGCCGCCGGTGCTGGTCGCCGAGATCTTCCGCCTGATCGCGGGCCTGCGCGCGCAGGGGCTCGCGATCCTGCTGTCGGAGCAGAACGCCAAGCTCTCGCTCGCCATCGCCGACCGCGCCTATGTGATCGAGATGGGCCGCGTCGCGCTTTCCGGCACCGGCCAGGAGCTGCTTGGCCTCGCCCGAGGTCGCCGAGCGCTATCTCGGCGTCGGCCACGCCGTCTCCGTCGCCGACGCCCCGCGCCACGCCCAGCTCGTCGCCCGCCTCAAGGAAATTTTCGAAAAATCCTCATCCTGAGCGGAGCGGGCGACAGCCCGCGAAGTCGAGGGACGTTATTGCGCGGCGGCATCCTTCCGGTCGAGGCGGGCGATCAGCGCGTCGATGGTCTTGCGCCACTCGGCCTCCGCGTTCGAGCGTTGAGCGCCGGCAGCGCTTCGACCTGGTCGGCGACCCAGTCCTGGCGGGCGGCGGTGGCGCTCGTCATCATCGGGTCGAGCCCGGCGCGCGCCACCGTCTCGGCCGCCTCGCGCATCTCGGCGGCGCGGCGGCGGCCGTGCTGCACGACGCGCTCGATCAGGTATCCCGCGAGCTTCTCCCAGTCGAGCGGCTGGAACGTCTCGCCGAGCGAGGCGACGATGCGGTCCTCGACGCCATAGCGCCGCGCGGTGAGGAAGCATTCGAAGGCCAAGCGCCTCGATCCCCTTGATCATCACGCTGCGGCACATCTTGATCGCCGAGGCCTCGCCGATCGCGTCCGCGACTGGCTCCAGGCGCATCCCCGCCGGCGCCAGCAGCGCGGACGAGATCGCGCGCGCCCGCGCCGCCCAGATACATCGGCACCTTGAGTCCATAGGGCGCCACCGGCGCCATCACCGCGGCCTCGACATAGGACGCGCCCGACGGCTCGACCGCGGCTGCATCGGCGCGCTTCGTCTCGGGCGAGACCGAATTGATGTCGAGGAAGAACTGGCCGGGCCGAAGATAGGTTGCCGCCTCGCGCGCCACGTCGAATGCCGATGTCGCCGTCACCGCCGAAATCACCACGCGCGCGCCGTCCGCGGCGGCGGCGGCCGAGGCGCAGGCATCGACCCCCATCGCCCTTGCGCGCGCGCGGAGCGCCGATCCGGCTTCCGAATTGTCGAACAGGATGTCGTAGGTCGCGACCGGGAAGCCGGCGGCCAGAAAGCCCTGGGCAAAGGTCTTTCCCACTTCGCCGAAGCCGATGAGGGCGATGCGGCCCTGCGCGATGTCGCTCATAAATCTCTCCCTGGGCGGGCCAAGGCTAACCGACGCACCTCGGCGTTGGTAGGGGCGGAGCGAAGGATTAGATTGAGCCCATGGCCCTCGAGGAGTATCGCCGCAAGCGCCGCTTCGAGACGACGCCCGAGCCCAAGGGCAAGGCGCCGCGCACGCGCACGAAAGCATTGAGCTTCGTCGTCCATAAACACGCGGCGCGGCGGCTCCACTACGATTTTCGCCTCGAGTACGACGGCGTGCTCAAAAGCTGGGCCGTGCCGAAAGGCCCGTCGATCGATCCCGCGGACAAGCGCCTCGCCGTCCAGGTCGAGGATCACCCGGTCGAATATGGCGGCTTCGAGGGCACCATCCCCGAAGGCGAATATGGCGGCGGCACGGTGATGCTGTGGGATCGCGGCACGTGGGAGCCCATTGGCGATCCCGCGGCGGGCCTCGCCAACGGCAACCTCAAATTCACGCTCGCGGGCAAGCGCCTCAAGGGCAACTGGGCGCTCATTCGCATGAGCGGCGCGCGCGGCGGCGGCGGCAAGAACTGGCTCCTCATCAAGGAGCGCGACGCGCTCGCGCGGCCGGGCCATGGCGAAGAGCTCGTCGAGCGGTTCGACCGCAGCGTCGAGAGCCGCCGCTCGATGGACGGCATCGCCAAGTCGCACGGCAAGGTGTGGCGCTCGACGCCGCGCCGCACGGCGCTCATGACGCAGAGCGAGCGCCTCATGGAGCGGGTCGCGAAGCGGGACGCGGCGCGCCCCGATCCGGCGAAGATCGAAGGCGCGGTGCGCGCGCGCCTCCCCGCTTCGCCGCGGCCGGAGCTTGCGACGCTCGCCGACGAGGCGCCCGCGGGCGCGGACTGGCTGCACGAGATCAAGTTCGACGGCTACCGCATGCTGGCGCGCATCGCGTCCGGCAAGGTTCGGATGCTCAGCCGCAACGGCAAGGACTGGACCGGCCGCTTTGCGAAGATCGAGGCGGCGCTTGGCGACCTGCCGCTCGGCGAGGCGGTGATCGACGGCGAGGTCGTCCATCTGGAGCCAAGCGGCATCTCGTCCTTCTCGGCGCTCAAGGACGATCTTTCGGCAAAGCGCACCGATCATCTCGTCTATTACGTGTTCGATCTCCTCCATCTCGACGGGTATTCGCTGCTGCAGGCGCCGCTCGAGGCGAGGAAGCGCGCGCTCGAGGACCTCGTGGCGCAATCGTCCGACGGGCCTGTGCGCTTCAGCGAGCATGTGGCGGGCAACGGCGCGCGCTTTCACGACCGAGCGTGCCGCCTGAAGCTCGAAGGCATCGTCTCGAAGCGCCGCCAATCGCCCTATCGCGCCGCGCGCACCGGCGACTGGCTCAAGATCAAGTGCGTGAAGCGCGAGGAATTCATCGTCCTCGGCTGGACCGATCCGGAAGGGAAGCGCCGCGGCCTCGGCGCGCTGCTCTTGGGATATTTCGATCCGGCCAAGGTTCTGCGCTTTGCCGGCGCGGTCGGCACCGGATTTACCGAGCGGACGCTCGGCGAGCTGCGCCAAAAACTCGACCGGCTCGCGCGCAAATCCGCGCCCTCGCCCGAGATCGCGCGCGACGCGCCCAAGCGCGCGCATTGGGTCGCGCCGAAACTCGTGGCCGAAGTGCAGTACGCGGAATGGACCGAGGATGGGCGGCTCCGCCATCCCTCGTATCTGGGATTGCGCGAGGACAAGGAGGCGGACGACGTGATCCCCGATCGCCTGCGCGCGGCCGCACTCCGGCCCGATGCGCCGCCGTCGGCCAACGAAACCGTCGAGCTTGCCGGCGTGCGCCTCACCCATGCCGGGAAAATCCTTTATCCCGAGCACGCCATCACCAAGCTCGATCTCGCACAGTATTACGTCGCCGTCGCAGGATCCATGCTGCCGCATGTGAAAGGCCGGCCCTTGACGTTGCTGCGCTGCCCCGCAGGCGCCGGCGGCAAATGCTTCTACCAGAAGCATCCCGGCGAAGGCGCGCCGGCGGCGCTGCGCCGCATCGAGATCGAGGAGAAGGAAGGGCAATCGACATATCTCATCGCCGAGGATGCAGCGGGGCTCGTCGCGCTGGTGCAGATGGGCGTCCTCGAAATCCATCTCTGGGGCTCGACCATGCGCGCACTCGAACAGCCGGACCGCATCGTCTTCGATCTCGATCCCGATGACGGCCTCGCCTGGGACCGGGTCGCCGCGGGCGCGCTCCTGGTGCGCGATCTCCTCACCGAGATGGGGCTCGAAAGCTGGGCCAAGGCCACGGGCGGCAAGGGGCTCCATGTCGTGCTGCCGGTGCGGCCGCAGTACGACTGGCACGGCATCAAGGCGTTCGCCCACGCCGTCGCGGACGAGATCGTGCGCCGGCATCCCGACTCCTATACCGGCAATCTCGCCAAGAAGGCGCGGCACGGGAAAATCTTCATCGACTATCTGCGCAACCAGCGGGGTGCTACCGCGATCGCGCCGTTCTCGGCGCGGGCGTGGGCCGGCGCGCCGGTCGCAGTGCCGCTGTCGTGGCGCGAGGTCGAGGACGGCGTGCGCTCCGACGCCTTCACCGTCGCGACCGCGCCCGGGCGCCTCCAGAAATTGCGGCGCGATCCGTGGGCGGGGCTGCTCGAGTGCCGCCAAACTCTCCCCGCCGCGATCATGCGCAAATTCCGCTAGCGCGGTATGATGCGGCAGGGAGGAGCGAAATGCCGCGCTACCGGAAACTGGGTTATGTCGCGCTCAATGTCGCCGACCTCGCGCGCTCGCGCGCCTTTTATGAGAACCTGCTCGGGCTCGAGCCGAGCGGCGAGGGCAAGGACGGCGCTTCGTTCTTCCGCTGCGGCTTCGAGCATCATGCGATTGCGCTCTACCAAGGCGCGGCGCCGGGGCTGAAGCGCGTCGGATTCGAGCTCGAGGACGGCTCGTTCGACGATGCCGCGCGCGAATTCGAAGCGCACGGGCTCGAGGTCGCGCACGTCGCGCGCGAGAATTGCGCGGCGCTGCACATCGACCGCGCGATCCGCATCGTCGAGCCCTTCACCGGCGCCACGTTCGAGTTCTATGGCGCGATGCGCGAGCTCTCCGCGCCGTTCCGCGCGCGCCTCGCCAGCATCCAGCGCATCGGCCACGTCGTGCTGAAGGTGCCGGATTTCGCCGCGGCGTGCGATTTCTATACGCGCGTCCTGGGTTTTCGGGTTTCGGACCTGATCGACGGGCAGGCCTGCTTCATGCGCTGCCACCCGAACCCCTATCACCACGGCGTGGCGCTCATCAACGCGGCCTCGGCGCAGCTCCATCACGTCAATTTCATGGTGACCGAGATCGACGATATCGGCCGCGCCATCTCGCGCTTCGCCAAGAACGGCGTGCGCGTCGTCTATGGGCCGGGGCGCCATCCGCCCTCGGGCAGCGTGTTCCTCTATTTCCTCGATCCCGACGGGCTCACCCTCGAATACAGTTTCGGCATGGAGGAATTTGCCGAGCTGGACGCGCGCCGCCCGCGCCTGTTCGAGCCGGTGCGCGATTCCTACGACTACTGGGCGAGCTTTCGCGATCCCGAAAACTACGCCGCCAAGGGCGCGATCGAGGGGGTTTTATCGAACTCCAGCCGCTCGGCAAGCGCGTGAAATAAATTCCGTCGCTCCCGCGAAAGCGGGAGCCCAGAAGCGGCGCACGTCGCTTGCCCTGGGTCCCCGCTTGCGCGGGGACGACGAGTTCGATTTTTTAGCGCCGGCCCTTCTTCGCGGCCTTCTTGGCGGGCGGCTTCGGGGCGGCAGGCTTCGGCGCAGGGGTGGGTGCCGCGCGCGGCGGGCCGCCCAGCATGTCGGCGCAGCCGGCGCGCGTCGCCCAGTATTCCCAGGCGCGGTAGAACTCCGCGCCGTCGGGCCGCATCTCGAGCCGGTTGTCGATCTCGCCCGATCCAAGACCCTTCACCGGGCCGCCGAGCCGGATCGCGTCCAAGAGCACGCGCGCGTTGCGCGGCATGTTGACGGCAAGCCGCACCACCTCGCGCACCGAGCGCCCGGCGGTGGCGAAGCCGTGGCCGCGCATCAGCACCGCGCGGTCGCCGGCGAGCCGCTCGGCGAGATCGCGGCCCTGCGCCATGTTGGAGACGAGAAGATTGGTGTCGCCGAACCTATCGGCGATGTCCCAGACCGGGATGCGGTGGCCCAAGGGCCCGGCCGAATGGATCACCGGGCGGAGCGGCGTCGGGCTGATGCTGAACGGCAGCACGTCGAGCGCGTGGCTGTGCACCACGCCCATCGCCTCGGGCCGCGCCTCGTAGATCGCGCCGTGGATGTGGCGCTCGATATAGAGCGGCCGCTTGTCGTCCTTCACCGGCCTGCCGTCGAGCGTGCATTCGACGATGTCGTCGATGGTGACGAGCTCCGGGCTGCGCGACACCGAGATGAAATAGCGCTTCGGGTCGCGCGGGCTGCGCACGCTGATATGGCCATAGGCATCGCAGATGCCTTCGTGCCCGAGGATGCGGTTGGCGACCACCAGGTCGCGCAGGATGTCGTCGAGTTCGCTCATGTGCTTGGGTTCCCCCTGGCCCGATATTTTCAGGAAAGTTACGTCCCGATCAAGCGCCTCGCCCCGGCGCTTGCCTGGGGCAACCATTCGGCCGCATCATCGGCGCGCGGGGAGGGTGGCAAAATGCGAATCGGCCGAAACGCTAAAAACCATTTTTGGTCAATGGGTTGCTCGATTCGTGCGGGTGCCTGGACCGGCTTCCTGGCGGCGTTCGCCGGACTTTTGGCGGGACCGGCGGCGGCCGAGGAACCGCTCCGTGACGTGAGCCTGGCGGTCCCGGCCTTCAGCCTCAGCTTCTCGCTGCAATATCTTGCCGACGATCTGCACCTTTGGGAGAAGCACGGGCTCAAGGTCAAAAGCACGCTCATCGCCGGGGTGGGCTCGGCCAACGCCGTCATCGGCGGCAGCGCGGACGTTGGCATCGCCTCGCCGCCGACCGTGACGCGCGCCGCCGCGCACGGCCAGAAACTTCTCGCGATCGTCGCGATGCAGGACCATCTCTTCGTCGAGACCTCGATCCGGAAGGATTTGGCCGACGCCGCCGGCTTCGATCCCAAGGCGCCGCTCGAAAAGCGCGTCCAGGTGTTGAAAGGGCGGACGATCTCGGTCGAATTCGATCAACTCGATCATCCATGCCTATCTCCGCCTCCTCGCGCATATCGGCGGCTTCGATCCCGAGATCGATCCGCGTCGCACCGATGCAGCCGCCCAACATGGTCGCCGCCTTCGAAGCGAAGCAGATCGACGGCATCACCATGTCGCTGCCCTGGCCGGAAGAGCCGGTGCTGAAGGGCGAGGCGGTGATCGTCGCGAGCGGATTGAAGGGCGATCCCGCCGACATGGTGCCGTTCGCCAACACGCTTGTCGTGGTGCGGCCCGACACGTGCGAGACCCGGAGGTGGCTGTGCCAGGGCGTGGGGGCTGCGCTCAGCGACGCCGCTTCCTTCGTCAAGGATCATCCCGCCGACGCTCTCGCATTGCTGACGAAGCGCTTTCCGACCCTCGATCCCAAGCTTGTCGCCGCGTCGTTCGCGGCGATGCGGGAGGTGACGCCCGTTCCGCCGGTGCCGCTCGAGTCCGAACTGGTGAAAGCCGACACGCTCAACATCGAGGCCGGATTGATGAAAGAGGACGAGCGGCTGCCGAGCTACGACGGCCTCTTCAGCGACGAATACGCGAAGTAGCTAGAGCGCCATCTCGCGATCGACCGGCCGCCAGGAGAGGGCGCGGCGCTCCAGATACTCGACGAGCGCGTTGATGAGCAGCACGAGCGTCGTCGCCACGACGATGCCGGCGAACACGCCGACCGTGTCGGAAAGCTCGCGCGCGTGCTCGATATAGTGACCGACGCCTTCGGTCGAGACCAGAAACTCGCCGACGATGCAGGCGGAGACGGCGCGCGGGAACGCCACCTTGAGCGAGGTGAAGAAGAACGGCAGCAGCGAATTCCAGATCACCTCGCGCGAGATCCTGGTCTCGCTCGCGCCGATGATGCGCGCCATGCGCACGAGCCGCTGATCGACGCCGCGGATGCCGGCGAAGATGTTGACGTACGGGATGTAGAACACCATCGCCGTGACGATGACGAGCTTCGGCGTGTCGCCGATGCCGAACCACAGGATGAGCCAAGGCGCCAGCGCGTATTTGGGAATGCCCTGCGATCCCAGCACATAGGGCTCGATCGCCTCGGTCCAGCGCTTGGAGCGGCGCAGCAGGAACGGCAGCAGCACGCCCGCGACGCTGCCGATGAAGAAGCCGATGCACGACACCTTCATCGTCGCGCCGATATCGACGAACATCTCGCCGCTCCTCGCGATCTCGACGAGCCGCTTCACGACATCGAGCGGATAGGCGAAGAACACCGAGCCGAAGGTCTCGGCCCCCTCCTGCCAGCCGAAGAGCAGCAGGATCGCCAGCGCGATCCGGCCGCCCATGACGATGGTCTTGCGCGAGAACAGCGGCTCGCGCAGGGCGAGGCTCGAGGCCCGTTCGACGGTCGTCATAGCACCTCCGCTCGGATGCGCTCGTAGAGCTCGGTGAAGCCGGGCAGCGTCAGGAAATGCTTGACGCTGCGCGGCCGCGGAATCGGGATCAGGTGTTCGGCCTGGATGCGCGACGGCTGGCGCGACAGCACGAGCGCCCGGTCGCCGAGCAGGATCGCCTCGGTGATGTCGTGCGTGACGAAGACGATGGTCTTGCGCCCGAGGCTCCACAGCCGCAGCAGATCTTCCTGAAGCTGCATGCGCGTCTGCGCATCGACCGCGCCGAACGGCTCGTCCATGAGGATGACCGGCGGGTCGTAGACGAGCGTGCGGATCAAGGCCGTGCGCTTCCTCATGCCGCCCGACAATTCATGCGGATAATATTTCTCGTAGCCCTTCAATCCGACGGCGTTGATGAGGGTCTCGGCCTGCTGGCGCGTTTTGTCGTCGAGCCGCCCCTGGACCTCGAGCGGGAACAGCACGTTGTCGATCGTCGTGCGCCAGGGCAGCAGATTGTCGTCCTGCGTCACATAGCCGATGCGGCGATTGAGGCCCGGGCGCATCGCCTTGGGATCGGCGCAGCCGATCTTGGTTCCCTCGAAGATGATCTCGCCGCCGCTCGCCACGTCCACTTGCGCGATCATGTTGAGGAGCGTCGATTTACCCGCGCCCGACGGGCCCACGATCGTCAGGAACTCGCCCGCGCCGACGGAAAAGCTCAGATCCTGGATCACCCAGGGCGGCGGCTCGCGCCCTTGCCGCGCCGGAAAGCGCTTGGCGAGATGGCGGACTTCGAGAAGCGGTGCGTCCATGGCTCAGTTGCCGCCCAATGCTGCGGCTTCGGCCGGCGGCCGCCAGCGCAGCAGCAGCCGCTCCGTCGAATCGACGCCATAGCCGACGGCGTGCACGATGAGCGTCGCCGCAAGGATCGCGACGAAGCATTGCGTCGTGTCGAAATTCATGGCGCCGACCTGAACGAGGTACCCGAGGCCCCGGTTCGAGGAGATTAGCTCGGCGATGACGGCCGCACCGATCGCGTAGGGGAGCCCGATGCGGAACCCGGCGAAGATGAACGGCACCGCGGCCGGGAAGATGATTTTCCGCGCGACCTGCTGTTCCGAGGCGCCCATCACCTGCGCCATCTGCACGAACTTCGCATCGAGCGAGCGCACGCCCGAAAGCGTGCTGAAATAGACGATGAAGAACAGCACGCTCGCCACGAGCGCGATCTTCGATTCCGTGCCGATGCCGAACCACAGGATGAAGAGCGGCGCGAGCGCCAATTTGGGCGCGCCGTATCCGCCCACCATGAAGGGATCGAGGATGGCCACCATGATCGGGCTGCGGCGCAGAATGAACGGCAGCACGACGGCCGGCACGCCGCCGATGACGGCGCCCAGTGCCGCCTCCTCGATCGTGTAGCCGGATTGGCGGATGAGCTCGCCGTTCCACAGCGTCACGACGAAGCGCGACACGGTGGCCCACGGCGTGCTGACCCAATAGACGCCCAGCGTCATGCCCGCCGCCTGCCACAGCGCGAGAATGACGACGAGTACGATCGCCCGGTCGAGATGCGTCCGCCAGCGCGTCATGGCGCTACTCCTGCGGTCAATGAGATTGCCCGTAGATTGGCACGAAAATCTCCTCGAGCGGGAGCTTTCGCGCGATCACGTGCTGCTCGTGAAGATACGTGACAAGCGCGTCGAGCGTCGGCCGGTTGGGCTCTATCCCATAGGGCCACGGATCGCCCTTGAACACTTCCTCGATCTCGTCGAGCTCGCTCGAAAGCCACGGCAGCATGTAGCGCAGCGCCCCGGTCTCCTTCATCTTCTCGAGCTGGCGGTCCTTGGACTGGTTGAAGGCGTTGAACAGGCTCGTCGCGACGAACGGGTATTTCTCGTAGACCGAACGCTTCAGCGCCACGAGATGCATGATCGGGAAGATGCCGGTGCGCCGGAAATAGTCGAGTTCGACCTCGCGGAAATTCGGGAACAGGCGCTGGATGTCGGGATTGCGGCGATAGGATTTCGGCATGCTGGTCGCGGTGATGGCGTCGATCTTGCCCTCCTCGAGCAGATCGGACAGCGACTTGTCGGCGGGCGCGGTCTCGATGTCGGCGGGCTTCAGGAGCGGCAGCACGGTCGGATTGCCGTGCGAGCCCTTGTGATTGAGGCCGCCCTGCACCCAATGGATCTTCGAGCAATCGACGCCGTATTCGTGCTGCAGGAAACCGCGGATGAAGATCGCCGCCGTCTGCGTATAAAGCGGCACGCCGACGCGGCGGCCTTCCAGATCCTTGGGCTTCTTGATGCCGGACTTGCGGTTGATCGAGACGTGGCCGTGGCGGAAGACGCGCGAGGGAAACACCGGGAGCGCCACGAACGGGCTCTCGTTCGCGGCCATGCGCTGGATCGTCTCCGAGCTCGACATCTCGGACAGGTCGAATTCCTGGCCGCCCGCCATGCGGTCGAAGATGTCGCGCGGGTTGTCGATCACCACGAAATTGAGATCGATCCCGTCCGGCTGCACCTCGCCGGTGTAAAGCGGCACCATGCGGTCATAAAGACCGCAGGCGAAGGTAAGCGGCAGCTTCGACATCGTTCCTCCCTAGAGCGCGCGCGCTTTATTGGTCTTCGCTGCGCAAGAATCCGAGCCGGTCCAGCACCGGCTCGTCGGTGACGCGGAACAGCACGGCGCGCTCGCGCGTGCTGTGGAACTGCGTGTGCCAGGAGGGCGCCACCACGACATCGCCGCGCGCCCACTGGAAATGATGGCCCTCGACCGTCGTCGAGCCCTCGCCCTCCACGACGGCATAGAGCGTGTTGGCGGTGGTGCGGTAGGCCCCGGTCGTCTCGCCCGGCTCGAGCCGCATCATGGCGAGCGCCATGGTGTCGAGCGCCGGATTGCCGAGCGCCACCGACGTTGCGTGCCGGCCCATCGGATCGGGCGAGGCCTCGTCGAGGCGGCGCTCGGTCTCGCGCCACGGGAACAGGAGCGGGGAGTCCGGCGCCTCGGGCGCGTCGTTCTCGAAATCGTCGGGGTGCGGTTCGAAGAACATCGGGTCGAGCAGGTGGACGAGCGGCACGTCGAGGAAATCGAGCCAGTAGGCGCGCCCGCCGCCGTCGTTGCCGTGCCCGTGCCAGGACCAGTTCGGCGTCAGCACCACGTCGTTCATGCCCATCGGCAGCTTCTTGCCGTTGACGGTGGTATAGGCGCCGGGCTCTGCGTCGAGCACCAGGCGCAATGCATTGGGCGTGTGGCGGTGCGAGCGCGCCTTCTCCTGCGGCATGATCATCTGATATGCCGCGACCAGCGTGCGCGCCGTCGCATAGGAATTGCCCTCGAGCGGATTGACCAGGATCAGGTTGCGCCGCTCGGCAAGCTCGGTGTTGATGAGCCGGCCGGCCGCGTCGAGCGCCGCCTTCGCCTGGACATAGCGCCAGTGATAGGGCGGAAATGTCTGGTGCGGTGCGGGCCACAGCGACGGCGTCGGCTTCGCCCACCCGGCGCCGAGACCGATCGCGGCAAGCTGCGGATACAACGATTCAAGCGAACCGGCCCCCGCAAGCGCGTCCGGGCTGGGTGAAAGCATGGCGGGCCTCCCTGCGGTCCTTCGTATCGGAGCGCTGCCGCCCTGTAAAGCCCGCCGTCGGCGGGCGCAGCGCGATGGAACCCGTTTCCTCCGTACGCCGTTATGCGGCGGGCGCAAACAAGCGCCGCGAAAGGGAGAACGCATGGTTCGGCCTATCGGTCTTGCAGCATTCTGTCTCGCGGCGAGCGTTGCCGTCGCCTCGGCGCAGCAGCCGCCGGGCTACGATCCGAACGAAAGTTTCGGGCTGTCGCACGCCGGTGTCGCGCCCGGCCCCTATTTGAAGCTGGGCGGCGGCTATTCGTACGGCGCCACCAACAAGTTCGGCGACAGCCCGGTGTTCGGCGGCGGCATCGGCTTTCGCTTCGCGCCGTTCTTTCGCATGGACGCCACCTTCGACTACCGCAGCGACGGCACGGACAAGATCGCCGGCGGCGCGCGCTTCCGGAACTGGGCGGCGATGCTCAACGCCTATCTCGATTTCAACGTGCCGTTCATCCGTCCGATCGTTCCCTATATCGGCGCCGGCGCCGGCATCGATCAGAACAAGGTCGGCAGCTCGACCGTAACGGTCGGCGGCACCACGCCCGCGAGCCTGACCGGCAGCAGCAAGAACCAATTCGCCTGGCAGGCGATGGCGGGCGTGTCGTGGTATCTGGCGAGCAATCTCGCGCTCGACGTGAGCTATCGATATTTCTATGGCGGGCGCGCGGAATCCGGCTCCTCCGCGGGCTTCCCCGTGCGCGGCGATTTCACGGCGCACGAGGTTATGGGCGCGCTGCGCTGGGGGTTCTAGCCCGCGCATGACGATGAAGCGGCAGCGGTCTATCATCGCCCCATGCCGCTCCCCCTCCTGCCGACGACGCTGGTCGGAAGCTATCCCCAGCCGCTCTGGCTCGTCGATCGGGAAAAACTCGCGTCGCTCGCGCCGCCGCGCATCCGCGCGCGCGAGATCTGGCGCGTGCCGCCCGAATTCCTCGAAGAGGCGCAGGACGACGCCACGCTGCTTGCGATCCGCGACCAGGAGCGCGCCGGCATCGACATCGTGACCGACGGCGAGGCGCGGCGCGAAAGCTATTCGAACCGCTTCGCCACGGCGCTCGACGGCATCGACATCGATAATCCCGGCATGGCGCCGGCGCGCACGCCGGGCAAGTTCCAGCCGGTGCCGCGCGTCGTCGGGCCCATTCGCCGCCGCCATCCGGTCGAGCTGCGCGACGTGAAGTTTTTGCGCGCCAATACCGGCCGCGCCATAAAAATCACCGTGCCCGGCCCTTTCACCATGGCGCAGCAGGCGCAGGACGAACACTACCGGGACGAAGTGGCGCTCGCCATGGCGTACGCCGCCGCCGTCAACGACGAGGTGAAGGACCTGTTCGCCGCCGGCGCCGACATCGTCCAGATCGACGAGCCCTACATGCAGTCGCGCCCCGACAAGGCGGCCCAATTCGGCGTCATGGCGCTGGACCGCGCGCTCGACGGAGTTTCCGGCCCGACCGCCGTCCATCTCTGCTTCGGCTATGCCGCCTTCGTGCGCCAGCGCCCTTCGGGCTATTCCTTCCTGCCCGAGCTTGCGCGCTCGCGCGTCAACCAGGTCTCGATCGAGACGGCGCAGTCCAATCTCGACTGCGCCGTCTTGGCGAAGCTGCCGGGGAAATCCATCATCCTGGGCGTCATCGATCTTTCGACCGAGGCGGTCGAGACGCCGGAGGCGGTGGCGGCGCGCATCCGCCGCGCGCTCCCCTATGTCACGCCTGACCGCCTCGTCATCGCGCCCGATTGCGGCATGAAATATCTCTCGCGCGGGGCCGCCTTCGCCAAGCTGCGGGCGATGGTGGACGGCGCCGCGATCGTGCGGCGCGAACTCTAGCGGCTCGCCACCAGCGGGAGCGCGTAGCGGCCGTCGATCAGATCCTCGGCCTTGACCTCGCCCTTCAACAGGTTCTGCGACTTGTACCAGGCGATCTGGCGCGCCACGTCCGCCGTGGCGATGCGGCCCTCGCCATCGACATAGGGGACCGCCTTCATCAGTTGATCGGGTGCGAGGCCGGTGAAGTCCGACATGATCGCCAGCACCGCCTGCGCGTCGGGCCCGTTCACCTGCTTGCCGTCCTGCGACACGAAGGCGGTGTGGAAGTCGCGCAGGCCGTGGCGGTATGCGACGAGGAAGCGCTTCACGAGATCGCCCTTTTCGTTGGCGGTCTTGGTCCCGGTGAAGCAGGCGCTGCCGGTGCTGAAGTCGGGCGCCACGTCGCTCACCCATCCGGCGAGCTTGGCGCTGCCCTTGGCGAGCGCCGCGAGCGACGGCGAGCCCGGCATCACCGCCGCATCGACCGTGTTGCCGGCGAGTGCGGCGATCACATTGGTGTTCGATTGCAGCGGCCGCACCATCACCGCGCTCATCGGATAGCCGAACTTGTCCGCGGCGCGCCCGATCGAATAATGGAGGCTGGTGCCGAGCTGCGTGATCGCGACCGAGCGGCCGGCGAAATCCTTGGGCGACGTGAGGCCGGACTCATAGGCCTTGTTCGAGGCGAGATAGGCCAGATTGTGGAAGCCCGCGTGCTCGCCGCCCGAGGACGCAATGAGGCGCAGCTCGCCGTGGCTTGCGAGCGTATAAAAACTCGCCGACATGCCGGCGACGCCGAAATCGGTGGCGCCCGAGGCGACGCCGACGGCAATGGGCTGCGCGGAATCGAAATAGACCATTTCGACGTCGATCCCCTCCGCCTTGAAATATCCCCGCGCCACCGCGACCGGCACGCCCGGATAGCCCAACAGCTTGGTGATCCCGACCTTGATCGTCTCGGCCCGCGCCGGCGCCGCCAACGCGACAAATGCTGCGGCGAGCAGGAAAAATTTGCGGTTCATTCGGTGAATTTCCTCTCGGATCGAATGCGGTGCGTCCTTCGACTGCGCGTGCTTCGCACGCGCAGTCGAAGGACGCACGGTTGGCGATGCGGCGTTCCCTCACAGCTCGACGATCTTTCGCGGCGTCTTGTGGAGGCGCTCGACGCCGCTCTCGCCGACCAGAAAATTGTCGCACACGGTGATGAAATAGCGCGGCGTCGCCCAGCTCGGATGGATGCCGATGTTCATGCCGGCGGCAAGAACCATGCTCTCGTCGTCGCGAATGAGCGGCCGCTCGACCACGTCGTAGCCCTGGCCGTGGCAATGGAGCCGCGTCTCCTCGGCCAGCTTCTTGGCGCGCAGCCAGGCCTGGTATTCGGCAAAAATCTCGCGGCACGAGGCGCCGGGCACCAGCAGCTTCACGGTGAAGTCCTGCGCCTCGACCGCCAGGCCCCAGGCATCTTCCAGCTCCTGCGGCGCCTTGCCCAGCGTGACGAGCCGGCCGATATGGACGAAGAAGCCGCCGGGTCCGGTGTTCTCGGCCTGCCAGAACATCGCGTCGCCGCGCGCGAGCTTGCGGCCCTGCTGGTTGCGCGGCCGGATGAGGGCAGGCCGGCCCTCGGGCGCGGACGAGCCCAGGAAATATCCGGTCTCGCTGCCGAGCAGCTGGCCCTGGTATTGCGAATAGGCCATCACTTCGAAATCGCTCATGCCGGGCTCGAGATGCGCCATCGCGCGCCGCAACACCTCGTCCTGCAGCGCTGCCGTGCGGCGGATGAAGCCCACCTCCGCCTCGCTTTTTTTGGCCTTCAGCGGATCGACGATCGCCGTCGCATCGCGCAGCGGCGCGCCCAGTCCCTTCTCGATGGCGCGGCCCGAGCCGAACGCCATCTGGTTCAGCCCGACGACGCCCACCGCGCGGAAGCCGCCGCGCTTCAATTCCGCCGCGATCAGTTCGGCATCGTACGGCACGCAATAGCCGATCGCGGGAAAGGCCGGCGTGGTGCGGCGCCGGCCGATGCCGGGCAAGGTCGCGTCCTCGCCCTTCAAGTCGCTCTCGCCGTGCAGCGGGCCGTGGCAGACGAGCGTCATCGGCCCGTCCGGCGGGAAGATCGCGGTCTGCGGATACGAGCCTTGCGCCGAGACGCCGGTGAACCAGCGGAAATATCCGCCGGTGCCGGCGAGATTGTTGGCGCCCTGGATGACGAGCGCGTCGAAGCCCTGCTCGCGCATCGCAGCGCGCGCGAGGCGCCAGCGCCGCTCGAGCTCGGTCAAGGGGATCGGGTTGCAAATGCGCTCGTCGGGATAGGGCATGGCGCGCTCCTCTTCGCCCAGCCTTTACCACGCGGGCCCGCGCGGTTGAAGGCCGCGCCCCGATGCGGCAGAGTGGGCGAAAATATCGGGAGGAGCGCATGGCCCTACGGATCGCGACGCTCGTCATGGCGGCGCTGCTGGCGCTGGCGGCGCCGGCCTCGGCGCAAGGCGGCAAGCCGTGGCGGCACGGCATCATCCTGGCGAAGAGCGACGCCGGCATCTTCTTCACCGTCACCAAGGGCTTTGCCGAGAAGCAGGGCGTGAAGCTCGAGCTGGTGCAGTTCAAGTCGGACGTGATCGAGCTGCAGGCGCTGATCGCCGGCGATATCGACAGTTTCGACGGCGGCCCGGGGGCCGGGATGGTGGCGGCGGCGCGCGGCGCCGACGTCAAGGTGATCGGCTGCGAATGGCCGGGCGTGCCCTATGCCGTGTTCTCGAAGCCCGCCATCAAGTCGCCGCAGGATCTGAAGGGCAAGCTCATCGCGATCTCGCAGCCGGGCGCCAATCCCGACGTGGTCGCGCGCGCCATGCTCGAGAAATACGGCGTTCCGACTGGCGATATCCGCTTCGCCAATCTCGGCGGCGATCTCGACCGCTTCAAGGCGGTGGTCGCGGGCGTGGCCGACGCGACCGTGGTCTCGAACGAGTACGAGCCCATCGCCAAGGAGCAGGGGCTCAATCTCCTCGCGCTTGCGAAGGATGTCGTGCCGCAATTCATGCGCATCTGCATCTTCGCGACCGGCAAAACGATCGCTCAACGCCCCGACGATGCGGCGCACTTCCTCGCGGCCGAGATGTCGGCGCTGAAATACGCGCTGTCGCATCGCACCGAGACGCTCGCGCTGACGCACGAGACCATCCACGACAAGCCCGACGATCCGCGGCCCGCCTTCATCTACGACGATGCGGTCAAGACGCACGCGATCGATCCCGAGATGCACATCCCGCTGGACAAGCTGCAATGGATGGAGGAGCAGGCGCTCCGCGACAAGGTCCTGCCGGGGCCGTACGATGTATCGAAGATGGTGGACGGGAGCGTCCGCGAGAAGGCGCTCGCGCTTTTGGCGAAGTAAGGAGAATCGCGCCATGACGCTCGCGACCGCGAAGTTCACCGCCGTTCTCGCCGGGCTTGCGGCGACGCTCAAGGCCTGGCGCACGCTCTATCCGGCGTTCGGCGCGCGTTTGAAGGAGCGCAACCTCGTGGCGCAGATCTGGGCGCGCGACGAGGAAGTGGGGCGCTGGTTCCAGTTCGCCGACGGGCGCGTGCGCTCGGGATCGGGGCGGCATCAGAAACCCGACATCACGCTCTTCTTCAAGAACGCCGAGCTCGCGGCGCGGCTGCTGACGCCGCCCATCAACTGGCTCGAGCAGATCAACGCCCAGAAGGACTTCAAGCTCGGCGTCGACGGGCCCGAGGACCTCACCAACTGGTTCGCGCAGACGGTGATGATGATCCAGTCGGTGCGCTGGAAGATCGGCACGCCGCTCCCCGACGGCACCATGCGCCTGTGCAACATGACGAACGGCGGCCCGGTCTTCGTCTATGTGAAGGACGGCAAGATCCTGCGCATCACGCCCATCGATTTCGACGAGAGCGATGCGCAGCCCTGGACGATCGAGGCGCGGGGCCAGAAATTCACGCCGCCGCGCAAGACCTCGCTCGCGCCGCACGGGCAGAACTACAAGTCGGTGGTCTATTCGCCCGACCGCCTGCTCCATCCGATGAAGCGCGTCGATTTCGATCCGAACGGCGCGCGCAATCCGCAGAACCGCGGCAAATCCCGCTACGAGCGCATTTCCTGGGACGAGGCGCTGACGATCGTCTCATCCGAGATCAAGCGGCTCAAAAGCACCTATGGCCCGGGCGTGATGGCCGTGTCGCACGGCTCGCACCACACCTGGGGCAATATCGGCTACTACCTGTCGGCGCTGCACCGCTTCAAGAACGCGGTCGGCCACACCGCCGTCCACCACAATCCCGACAGCTGGGAGGGCTGGTACTGGGGCGCCGTCCATCACTGGGGCCACTCGCTCCGCGTCGGCCAGAGCGAGACCTACGGCACGGTCGAGGACTGTCTGCAGAATTGCGACATGATCGTGTTCTGGTCGGCCGATCCCGAAACCACGAGCGGCTCCTACGGCGCGCAGGAAGGCACCGTGCGGCGCCAGTGGCTCAAAGACCCCAAGCTCGGCATCAAGATCGTCCACGTCGATCCCTACTACAACGCCTCGGCCCAGTTCCTGCCGGGCAAGTGGCTGGCGCCGCGCCCCACCACCTCGGTCGCGATGGCGATGGCGATCGCGTACGTGTGGACCAAGGAAGGGCTCTACGACAAGGACTACGTCGCGACGCACACGGTCGGGTTCGACAAATGGAAGGCCTATCTCCTCGGCGAGGAGGACGGCATCGCGAAAACGCCGGAATGGCAGGAAGCGGAAACCGGCGTCCCGGCCAAGGATGTGCGTGCCTTGGCGCGCGAGTGGGGCAGAAAGCGCGTCTATCTTTCGCCCGGCGGCTGGGGCAACGGCCACGGCGGCGCGTGCCGCAACCAGACCGGCATCCAGTGGGCGCGCGTCATGGTCTGCCTCATCGCGATGCAGGGGCTCGGCAAGCCCGGAATCAACATGGGCAACCTGCAATGGGGCTGCCCCATCGATTTCAATTTCTATTTCCCGGGCTATGCCGACGGCGGCATGTCGGGCGATCTCGAAGGCACCTCGATGCCGGTCGAGCTTTATCAGCGCATGCCGCAGCTGCCGACCATGAATACGCCCTATCAGCGCATCCCGCGCATCTTCATGCCCGAGGCGATCGCCGACGGCAAGGCCGAGGGCTGGCCGTGGGTCGGCAAGTCGATCGAGCATCAGTTCGCGAAGTTCCAATATCCCGCGCCCGGCCACGCGCCGGTGAGGATGCTCTACAAATATGGCGGCTCGATCTTCGCCACCATGAACAACACCAACCGCCACGTGCGGATGTACCAGTCGGACAATCTCGAGTTCGTGGTGAACCAGTCGATCTGGTTCGAGGGCGAGGCGAAGTTCGCCGACGTGATCCTGCCCGCCTGCACCAATTTCGAGCGCGTCGATATCAGCGAATGGGCGGGCCTCGGCGGCTACGGCCATCACGGCCAGCAGCAATTGAATCACCGCGTCATCGTGTTCCAGGCGCCGGCCATCGAGCCCTTGGGCGAATCGCGCTCGGACTATTGGATCTTCAACGAAATCTCCAAACGCCTCGGCCTCGCCAATTATTTCTCCGAGGGCGTCAACGAGATCGATTGGGTCAAGCGCATGTTCGACGGCTCGGACCTGCCGCGGCGCATCTCGTGGAAGGAATTTCTGCGCAAGGGCTATTACGTCGTGCCGTCCGAGAAGGAAAAGCTGCGCGCGCCCGTGTCGTTCCGCTGGTTCTGGGAGAACCGCAAGAAGGACGTGCCCGAGCCGCAGCCGCTTCCGTCCGACTACGCGCGCGAATACCTGAAGGGCTTGCAGACGCAGTCCGGCAAGCTCGAGTTCGAGTGCAACAGTCTGCTGCGCTTCAAGGACCCGGAGCGGCCGCCGATCGTCAAGTACGAGCCGTCCTGGGAAGGCCCGCACAGCGGCGAGCTCTACGAGAAATACCCGCTCCAGCTTCTGACGCCGCACTCGAAATACAGTTTCCACACGCAAGGCGACGGCAAGGACAGTTTCTTGCTCAACATCCCCGACCACCGCGTTTTGGTGGACGGCTACTACTACTGGATCATCCGGCTCAACGCCGCGGACGCCGCCGCGCGAGGGATCAAGAAACACGATCTCGTCAAGGTGTGGAACGACCGCGGCGCCGTCATCTGCGCCGCGCTGCCGACGCAGCGCCTGCCGCGCGGCGTGTGCCACGGCTACGAATTGTCGGCGATCTACGACCCGATGGGCGAGCCCGGACGGTCGGTCGATCGCGGCGGCTGCCTCAATCAGCTCACGCCCGAGCGCACGCAGACCCGCACCACCCATTCGCTCGCGGGCTCGCAGTCGCTGGTCCAGGTCGCGAAATGGGACGGCAGCACCGAGCATGTCTCGGCGACATTCGCCGGCGAGAAGCGCGCCGAACCCGCCCGCGCCCCCGAACTGGTGCCGGCGCAGTGATTGGAAAATGACCGTGCGCCCTCCGACTTCGCTTCGCTTCGCTCAGGGTGAGGTACTTTTTCTGAGTGCCTAAGAATTTCCCTCAACCTGAGCGGAGCGCGCGAGCCGCGTAGTCGAAGGACGCAGTTAAAGGGTTTATCGCCATGGCCAAGTGGAACATGATCATCGACGTGGCGGAGTGCACGAACTGCAACAACTGCACGCTCGCGACGATGGACGAGTATGTCGGCAATGCCTGGCCCGGCTACGCCGCGCCGATGCCGAAGCACGGCCACCGCTGGATCGACATCCTGCAAAAGGAGCGGGGACAGGTGCCGGCGATCGACTTGGCCTATGTGCCCACCATGTGCAATCACTGCGACGACGCGCCCTGCATCAAGGCGGCGCGCGATGGGGCGATCCGGAAGCGCGAGGACGGCATCGTCCTCATCGACCCGGTCAAGGCCAAGGGCCAGCGCCATCTCGTCGATGCCTGCCCCTACGGCCACATCTGGTGGAACGAGGCCGAGGACGTGCCGCAGGCGTGGCCGTTCGACGCGCATCTTCTCGACCAGGGCTGGAAGGAGCCGCGCGGCGCGCAATCGTGCCCGACGGGCGCCATGAAAGCGGTGAAGCTCGAGGACGAGGCGATGGCGCGGATGGCGCAGGAGCAGGGGCTCGAGACTATCAGGCCCGAGCTCGGCACCAAGCCGCGCGTCTGGTACCGCAATTTGTGGCGCTACACGACCTGCTTCATCGCCGGCACGATTTCGGCCGAAGCGGGCGGCGCCGTCGATTGCGTCGCGGGCGCGCGCGTGCGGCTTCTGAAGGACGGCGCCGTCGTCGCCGAGCAAGCGAGCGACACCTACGGCGACTTCAAGTTCGACCGCCTGCCGGAAGGCTCCGGCGCATATCTCGTCGAGATCGAGGTGCCCGGCCGCGCCCAAAAAACCATCGCGGCGACGCTCGGCGAGAGCCTCTCTCTCGGCGAGATCAGGCTTTAGCCTACTCGGCGGCAGCGTCGGCGGGCGCTGCCGCGCGCTCTTCCCGATGCACCGTGAAGCGATAGGGGCCAAGGCTCAAGAGCAGCCCGCACAGGATCACGATCACGCCTTCGTTCACCATCATCATCGGCACATAGCTGCCGAACTTGTCGTGCGAGAGCCCGAGGAAGAACGGCCCCAATCCGACGCCCAGGCTGAACAGCGCGAACATGGTTCCGTAGATCGCGCCGAACGAGCGCAGGCCGAAATAGCGGCTGACGAAGAACGCCATGATGTCGACCTCGGCGCCGATGCCGAGACCGCAAAGGAGCGCGCCAGCGAAGGGCGAATAGCCGCCTGCCAGAAGTGCGATGCCGATGGCCGACGCGATGAAGAAACACGTCGCGACGAGCGGCCCATGGACACGGTCGAGCAGGAAGCCCGAGACGATCCGCCCGCCGGTCAGCGCCAGGCCCGAGGCCGAAAGCGCTCCCACCGCAACCGCCAGAGGCACGCCGCGGTCGGTCAAAAGCGCCACGACCTGCGTCAGCGTGCCGTTGATCGCGATGGGCGCGCCGAAGAACGCGAACGTCATCGCCCAAAAGCGCCAATCCTTCAGCACCGCCTCGCTCCAGGAGTAGCCGGGCACGGACGTATCGTTCCGGGGCCGCAGGCGCTCCGGCGGTATCGGCGGCTCGCGCTCGAACAGGAACACGGGCACCAGCGCCAGCACGAACACGGCCGCGCCCATGCCGATGAACCCGGCGCGCCAGCCGTAATGCACGATGAGATAGCTGTCGTAGGCCGGAATGAAGGCGACGCCCAAGCCTACGCCGGAAATGGCGATGCCGAGCGCCAGTCCGCGGTCCTTGTCGAACCATGCGGCGATCGCCTTGGTATAGGCGACCGGCGACTGCCCGGCGCCGAACAAATGCTGACCGATGAACAGCATCACCATGAACGCATAGGGCAGGTTCAGGAACGAAAGACAGGCGGTCGCGATGCCGAAGCCAGCGATCATCGGCAGATGCGAAACGCGCAGCCCGAAATGGTCGATTGCCTTGCCGAAGAGCGGCGTGATGATGGTGATGAAGATCGAGCCGATCACCGGCGCTGACAGGAACTCCGCGCGCGAGATGCCGAGGTCCTTGGTGATCGGCACGATGAAGACGGCAAGCGCGAAACTCTGGATCACGCCCGTGTTCGTGGTGAGACCGATAAGGGCCCCCAGCACCATCCACCATTTGTTGCGGAATATGCCGCTGTTCAGCATCGCCCGTCCTCCCATCGCGCGCCGTGCCGGTTTCGGCACGATCTTCTTGTGCCCTCAGTCTAAACCATCGAAAAGCCGCTTCGTAAGCGTTATCCGCGTCAATGGCCGCGCGCGAACCGGGCGACATCGCGCCCGTCGAGCCAGCCGATGAGCGCGTCGGAAGCGGCCTCGGCGAAATCCTCATAGGCCTCGTCGGTCGGCCAGCCGAGATGCGGCGTCAGCACGACGTTCGGCAGCTTCGTGAAGGGATGGCCCGGCGGCAGCGGCTCTTGCGCGAAGACGTCGAGCCCGGCGCCGGCGATCCGCGCCTCGCCAAGCGCCTCGATCAGCGCCGCCTCGTCGACGATGGCGCCGCGCGCGGTGTTGACGAGAATGGCCGACCGCTTCATCAGCCCAAGCCGCCGCGCGTCGATGAGGCCGCGCGATTCCGGCGCCAGCGTCGCGTGGATCGAGACGATGTCGGACGCGGCCAGAAGCTCGTCGAGCGAAGCGGCCTCTGCGCCTGCTGCCGCTGCTGACGCGCGATCGAGCCGCGGGCTCCAGGCCAGGACACGCATGCCGAACGCGGCGGCGAGCCGCGCCACGTGGCCCCCGACATGGCCGAGCCCGACGATGCCGAGCGTCTTGCCGTGCAGGACGCGCGTCATCGGCGTGTGCCAGCCTCCCTCCTTCATCGCCCGGTCGGATGCGGGAATCTGCCGCATCAGCGCGATCGCAAGCCCGATCGCGAGCTCGGCCGCGCCGATCGAATATCCCCCCGTCGCCTTCGCCACGACGATGCCGCGCGCTTTGGCGGCGTCGAGGTCGATGTGATAAACGTGGTTCCCGGTCTGCGCGATGATGCGCAGATCGGGCAGCGCCTCGAGGAGCGCCCGGTCGAACCGCGTGCGCTCGCGGTTTGCCACGACTGCATTGAAGCCGCGAAGCGCCTCGGCATCGCCGAAAGGCGCCGTGAAGATGCGCAGGGTCTCGGCCCGCTCGCCGAGCCGCCGCACGCCGCGCGTCGCTGCCCAGGCGTTGTGGATGTCGTCGAGGATCGCCACCCGCAGGATGCGGGGCCGGTCCGTCATCCCGCCGCTTCCTGCTGCCACAGCGCCCAGGCGCGGTCGAGCGCCTTGTCGTTGGTGGCTTCGGCCTGCTCCGCCTCCTCGCGCGCGAGATAGATCGGCTCGCCCAGGCGCAGCGCCTCCATCTGCAGCGCGGCATTGAGCGCGGCATAGATCGAGCGGTACACGACCTGCTGGATCGAGGTGCCGACCATGGTCGCGCCATGGCCGCGCATCAGCACCATCGGATGCGCGCCGAGCGACTTGGCGAGTGCCGCGCCAAGGCTCGAAGTGCGGATCAGCATGTCGGTCATGCCGGCCGTCTCGCGGATCTCGAAGATCGGCACGCCGCGGCCAAGAAATCCGCTCATGTGATAGAGCGGCTTCAGGCTCGAGCGCGTCGCGCCGAACGGGATGAGCTGCGGCGCGTGGCAATGCACCACCGCCATCACGTCCGGCCGGGTGCGGTAGATCTCGCCGTGGATGAAGCGCTCGCCGTAAAGCCGCGCGTCCCCGCCGCCCTGCGCATTGCCGTCGAAATCGTGGGTCAGGATGTCGGATGCGGTGACGAGGCCCGGGGCGCGGTGGCGCGACAGCAGGAACTTGGCCGGGTCCTTGTCGTGGCGCACGCTGATATGGCCGAAGGCGTCCACCACCTTCTCATGGAACAAAATGCGATTCCCGGTCACGAGCTCGTCGACGAGCGCGGCCGAGGCCGGCGCAATGCTCGGCATGGCTGTCCCTCCCGTTGCTGCCTCAACCGATAGGATGCCCGATTCCCGAGGCCCGCGACAATCGGGGCGCATCGCGCCACACCAGAATGGGGAAGAAATCGCCCTGCCTCGCCCGACCGGGCGCTGCTATGATCGGCAAGCATGGCAGGCCCGAGGATCGTAGAGGCCGGTTGAGCGGTCCCGCGAAGGTGGCTTAATCTCCTGCTACGACAATAACTTAGAAGAGTAATAAAATGGGAAGCGCCTGGTATCATAACGAAGCCACTCGTCTTGCGCGCCTGGCGGAACAGGCGACGACGGAGCAGGTCCGCCAGACCCTCCTGCGTCAGTCGCGGCAATACGAGACCGCGGCGATGGAGCTCGAAATCCTCGCCCAGCGCGAGGAAGTCGAGCGCCTGATGCGCTAAACCCCGCCAAGGCCTGCCAAGGAAAGCGCGATGCCCCGCGCGCCCGATCTCGATCCAGCCAAGCTCAGCGACGAGCAGAAGCGCGTCTATGAGGCGATCCAGCGGCGCCTGCGCAGCAATGCCGTGCGCGGCCCCTTCGCCGTGCTGCTCAACGCGCCGAAGGTCGCCGAGGGCGCGATCACGACTTACGGCGCCTTCCGCGACGGCAAGATCGATAAGCGCCTGTTCGAGCTGATGATTCTGGTCGTGGCCCGGTCCATGTCGGCGCAGTTCGAGTGGTTCGCGCATGCGCCGCGTGCGATCGAGGCCGGCATCGCCGCCGAGACGGTCGCCGCGATCCGCGAGCGCCGCACCCCTGCCCTCGTCCGCGACGACGAGAAGATGGTCTATGACGTGGTGAGCGAGATGTGCGCCGCCCGCACCTTGAGCCAGGCGAGCTACGAGCGCGCCCTTGCCGTCCTCGGCCTCGAGCAGCTTGTCGAGCTCATCGCCGGCACCGGCTTCTACGTGATGATCGCGCTGACCCTCAACGCCTTCGACGTCGCCGTCCCCGGCGGCGAAAAGCCGCTTCCGGCCTAGCCCTACCGCTCCGCGACCGAAAGCAGCACCCCCTCGATGTCGGAGAGATGGTGCTGGCACAGGGGGCAGCTCCGCTTCTGCAGCGCGAGCCGGGCCTTGCCTTCGGGGCCGGCATCGATTCGCGGCGGCGCGAGCGACGGGTTGTTGCCGCTGATCCGTTCGACATCCTCCTGGAATTTCTCGACGCTCTCGACCGCGAACCCCATGTGATCGAGCGAGGCCGGATTGATGCCGGTGCCGTCGAAATCGGTGATGTGCCACGGCATGATCACCATCGTGACCTTGCCGTCGGTCAGATAGTGGTTGCGGTCGCCGTCGCCCTTGTTGCGCGGCTCGAGCTCGAGCACGTCGCGGTAGAATTCGGCCATCGCGTCGGGATTCATGGTGCGCACGCCGAAATGGTCGATGTGGCGCGGATGCCGCTCGCCCGCCTCGACATAGACGTCGGCCCGGTTCGCCATGTTGGCCTGCGACAGGTCGAACACGTTGCCGTCGGGATCGTGCGTCGTGATGCCGGCGAACGGCCGGTTCGACGGCCGCTTCAGCCATTCGACCTTGGGATATTTCTTGCGCATGCGCGCGAACACGGTCTCCACGTCCTCGACCTCGACGCCGAAATGCTCGAGGCGCGCGCCGCGGCCGGGCCGGCGCGGATTGATGTTGAGGCCGACATAGCCGTCCGTCACCGCGACCGCGTTCTCGATCCGCGCGCGCGCCGCGCCGCGCATGCCGAACACAGCTTCGTAGAAGCGTCCATTGAGCGTGTAGTTGTCGCTGACGATGGCGAGATGGTTGAGCTTTGCGAACATCGCCGTCTCCCCGGAAGCTGCCGTCTCCAATACCACCACGCTCCATTCGACACAATCCGCCGCCTGGTATAAGACTTCAGGCGGGCATAGAAGGGGGAAACGATGAAGCGAATCCTCATGGCGACGGCGGGCGTGTTCGCCCTGCTCGGTGCCAGCGCGCAGGCGGCGGACCACATCAAGCTCGGCTTCGAGGCCGGCATGAGCGGGAGTCTCGGCATCATCGGCGAAGAGATGAAGCGCGGCTTCGATTTGGCCATGGAGCTCCTGGGCAACAAGCTCGGCGGCGTGCCGGTCACGGTCTACGCGGTCGATGACCAGACCGTGCCGGCGACGGCGGTGCAGCAGGCCTCGAAGCTCGTCGACGAGGACAAGATCGACATGGTCACCGGCATCATGTCGTCGAACACGAACCAGGCGGTGCGCGACATCTATCTCGACGCTGGCGTGACGGTGGTGGGCGCGCTTTCGGGGCTGCAGCAATTCGCCGGCAAGGACTGCCGCGCCGGCGCGTTCTATACCGCGTTCGAGAACGAGGACTGGGACGACGCGGTCGGCCAGGCGATGAACGCCAAGGGCATCAAGACCGCCTATTTCATCGGCGCGGACTATCAGGCGGGCTGGGAGAAGATCGACGGCGCGATCCGCACCTACAAGGGCAAGACCGTCGGCAAGGTCTATACGCCGCTGACGCAGCTCGACTTCGCGGCCGAGATCGCCCAGATCCGGAGCGCCAATCCCGAAGCCTTGTTCATTTTCTATCCCGGCGGGCTCGGCATCGCCTTCCTGAAGCAATGGCAGCAGGCGGGCCTTCAGGGCAAGATTCCGATCTATTCCGAGGACGCGACCGCGAACGACATGAGCTACCCGGCCTTGGGCGATGCGGCGCTCAACATCCTGCAAATCGGCAACTGGTCCTACGAGCTCGACAATCCGGCCAACAAGGCGTTCGTCGCCGAGTTCGTGAAGAAATACGGGAGAAGGCCGACCGTGTTCTCGGCGCTGCAATTCGATGCCGTCAACCTGATCGACGCGGCGGTGGCATCGGTCCATGGCAAGATCGAGGACAAGCAAGCATTCTGGGCGGCGCTGCACAAGGCCGATAATTTCCATTCGGTGCGCGGATCCTTCAAGTTCAACAACAACAATTATCCGATCAACAACATCTACACGACCGTGGTCGAGAAGGACGCGAACGGCAAGCTCTACCAGAAGCTCATCGGCACCGCGGCCGAGAACTGGCAGGACCTTTATCACCAGGACTGCAAGCTGAAAGGATGATGCTGAAGGACCTGCACTTCGCGGGCGAGCCGGTCCTCGTCACCGGCGGCGGCAGCGGCATCGGCCAGGCGTGCTGCGTCGCCTTGGCCGAACTGGGCGCAGCCGTCGCGATCGTCGGCCGCACCGAGGTGCGCCTCAAGGAGACCGAGGAACTCGTGCGCGCGAAGGGCGCCGACGCGCTGTGCATCCCGTGCGACGTTTCCGACGAGGCGCAGGTCGCTGCGCTGCGCGATGCGATCGAGCGGCGCTGGGGCCGCCTCAAAGGCCTCGTCAACAATGCCGGCGACAATTTCGTGAAGCCCATCGATCAGCTCGCGACCAGCGAGTGGCGCCGCATCGTCGCGGTCGATCTCGACAGCGTGTTCTTCATGTGCCGCGCCTTCATCCCGCTGCTGCTGAAGGCCAAAGGCCCGGCGATCGTCAATGTCGCCTCCACGTTCGGCGTCATCGGCCATCCGAACATGCCGGTCTATTGCGCAGCCAAGGGCGGGGTCGTCAATCTGTCGCGCCAGCTCGCGGTCGATTACGGCGCGGAGAATCTGCGCGTCAATTCGCTCTGCCCCGGCCCCACTCTGTCGCCTCGCGTGAAGGGCTATTTCGACCGCGGCATCGTCCCGCGCGCGCCGACCGAGGAGATGGTCATGCTGGGCCGGCTCGCGGAATGCCACGAGATCGCCAACGTCGCGGCGTTCCTGTTGTCGGACGCCGCCTCCTTCGTCCACGGCGCGACCATCGTCGTCGATGGCGGCCAGACGATTCACTGACCCTTATCCGCCGGGTTCCGAGCGCAGGATCTCGCGCGTGGCGCCGGCGATCCACAGCCACTCGTCCATGCGCGAGCGGTCGCCGCGCGTGCGCGCCTTGAACGCCTCGTAGGTCGCGTGGCACGGCGCCTGCTCGCCCAGATGCGCGATGAGCTGCTCGGCGATGGCGCGCGCCGCTTCAGGAATTGCGCTTGCCTTGGTACGATGCCTCGATTTCCGCATTCTCGGCCATACGCTCGTAGATCTCGGCGAGCCGCAGCAGCTCCCTATGGATGACGGCGTCGCCCGCTCCGCCGGCCTGGCGGCGAAAGCCGCGCGCGCGCGACCGAAAATAGCCTGCATCCGTGGACGCAGCGTTAAGAGCGAACCCTCCGCGGCCGTGCATGGCGGCACCCCCTCGAATGTGCATCCGAGGGGCGATCTTGCGCCCTTGCCGCTTTCGCTTTTATTGCCGCGCGGGCAAAGCGCGTTCGATCCTTGCCGGAAAGTAAATCGCCGGTAGAGCCGGCGTCGGCGCCGCGCGCGTGCCGGTTTCAGAGCACCAGTTCGACGAGGCTCGGCCCCCCCGATTGGAGCCCGCCCGCGACCAGCCGCGCCAGATCGTCGAGCGTCTCGGCGCGGGCCCCCGGCACGCCCATGCCGCGCGCCAGCGATACCCAGTCGAGATCGGGCCGCCCGATCTCGAGCATGTCGAGCGCGCGCCGGCCTGGATTGCCGGCGCCCACGTTGGCGAGTTCGCCCTTCAGGATGTTGTAGGTGCGGTTGGCGAAGACGACGCTCGTCACCTTGAGCCCCTCGCGCGCCATGGTCCACAGCGCCTGGAGCGTGTACATGCCGCTGCCGTCGCCCTCGAGGGCAAGCACCTTGCGCTCCGGGCACGCGACCGCGGCGCCGACCGCGACCGGCAGCGCCATGCCGATCGAGCCGCCGGGATTGGCGAGCCAATCATGCGGCGGGGTGGTGCGCGTCATGGCGAGCAGCGCGCGGCCCGAGGTGATCGATTCATCGACCACGATCACGCTCTCGGACAGCAGCGACGCGACCACGCCGCCGATGCCGGGAAGCGTGACGGCGCCCGACGGCGTGGCCGTCTTCTCGCGCGTCTGCAGCTTAGGCTCCACGCGGCGCGCGCCGACCGCATCGGCCAAGGCTTCGAGCGCGCCCAAAATATCCTCCTCGGGCCGCGCCAGCATTTCGACGGTGCAGCCGGGCGGCGTCACCACGCTCGGTTTTTGCGGATAGGCGAAGAACGCGATCGGCGGCGTCGCGCCGACGAGGATCACGTGCTCCAGATGTTTCAGGCGCTCGAGCGCCTGATCGACCGGATAGGGAATGCGCTCGACCGGCACGAGCCCGGCGCCGCGCTCGATCCGCCCGATCGAATAGGGCGCCAGAAGCTGCACCCCCGTCGCCGCGGCGATCCGCCCGGCAAGCTCGAGCCCGCGCCGCAGCAGCCCCGCCCCGGCGAGCACGAGCGCCGTCGGTTTTTGCGCGCGCAAAATTTTGGCCGCGCGGTCGACCGCGTCCGGCGGGACGGCGGCGGGCGGCGGGACGGCGACGGGCGCGGCCGGGCCGCTGCCCTCGTTCCACGCGGTATCGGCGGGCAGGATCAGGGTCGCGATCTGGCCGGGCGCTGTCCTGGCGGCGGCGACCGCCTCGGCCCCGTCCGAAGCGACCGCCATGGCATTGGGCGAGGTGCGCAGCCATTTCGAATATGCGCGCGCGATCCCCTCGATGTCGGCGTTCAAGGGCGCGTCATATTGCTTGTGATATGTCGCGTGGTCTCCGATCACGTTGACGATGGGCGAGCGCGCGCGGCTGGCGTTGTGCAGATTGGCGAGCCCGTTGCCGAGGCCCGGCGCAAGGTGCAGGAGCGTCGCGGCCGGCTTCTGCGCCATGCGGCCATAGCCGTCGGCGGCGCCGGTGACGACGCCCTCGAAGAGGGCGAGGATGCAGCGTATGCCCGGCACGCGGTCGAGCGCCGCCACGAAATGCATCTCCGAGGTGCCGGGATTGGTGAAGCAATGATCGACGCCGCTCGCAACGAGCGTGCGCGCCAGACTTTCGGCTCCGTTCAAATCCTGTCTCCCCAACTGAGGCGTGCGATGTTATGAGACGGGGGCCGAGGAGAGAAGCCATGATCATCCACGTGACGCCGGAGGGCGCGGTCGAGCTGCGCGAGCGCGACGATTTCAAGACCTTCAAGATCGCGGTGGCGAGGACGGGCGCCGACGCCGCCTTCATCGCCCGCGCGCTGCACGGCACGGCTGCGCTCGAGCCCGACGGCAAGACCGCGTGGGTGTCGCCGCAGGCGCTGCGCAAGGATCAGCCGGCGGCGTGGGTTGCCTCCTTCGACAAGATGGTCGAGAGCGTGCGCCGCTTCGGCTGGGTCCGCGACGACGGCGCCGTCCGCGCCCATGTCGAGGTGGCGGGCTAAACCGGCGCGGCGTCGATCAGCACGAAGGCGACGGTCGCGGGCTCGTCGGTGCGCACGCTCCAGGCGTGGCTGGTGCCGCGCTGGATCAGCACGTCGCCTTGCTTCAACAGCACTTCGCCCTCGTCCATGAGCGCCCAGATCTCGCCTTTCAAGACGATCGCGTAATCGATCGTGTCGGTCTTGTGGAAGCCGGGATGGCGCGCGTTGCCGAGGTCGCGGCGAAACCCTTCGCGCGCCGCGTCGTGCTGCGTCGCCTGCGGATTGCGCAAGGCCGCCACTCGCACCTTGTCGGGCGGATACTCGATGATGCGGAAGACGGTGCCGTGCTGCGGCGGCGGCAGGCGGTAGGGATGGAGGGTCGGGTCGTCGCGGCCCTCGTTGCTGGCAGGCGCCCCGCGCGTCTCCCACAGCTCCGTCACCTCGGTCGAGGCGGTGCCGCGGCTCATCACGTTGGGCGCGGCCCCGTCCATGATGAAGATGGAGTTGCCGGCCGCGTCATGGCCGGTGACGACGCGGCGGATTTTCTGGGCCATCAGTTCCTCGCAAGAAAGCGCGCGATCGCGTCGCAGAGTTCCGCGGTCTTCTCGTAGGGCAGCATGTGCCCGGCGCCGGCCACGACCGAAATTTCCGCGCCCGCGATGGCTTTGCCGAAATCCTCGGCATAGCGCGCCGGCACGAACGCGTCGTCCGCGCCGAACAGCGCCAGCGTCGGCGCCGCGATGCGCCGCAGGCGCTTGCGCAATCCCTTGTCCGGAATGGGCCAGATGAATTTCGTGAGCGCGGTCAGGCTGCGCGTCACGGCGATGATCTGCTCGGCCTCGTCGAGCGCCGATGCGGTCTCCTTGAGGCGCGCGTTGTAGGCCTCGCGCGCGCTGCCGTCGCGCCACAGCATCGCGTCCATCTCGATCCCCGGCACGGCGAAGATGTCGGCCACCGGATAGGCCTCGTTCCACAATCCCACCGGGGCCACGAGGACGAGGCGCCGGGCGATGTCGGGGAAATGCGCCGCCAGTTCCGCCGCCATCATCGCGCCGAACGAATGGCCGACGATCGGCACCTTGCCAAGCTTCAGATGGCGCAGCAGATCGTCGTAATCGAGCACGAGATCGTGGATCGTGTCGATGTCGCCAAGCTCGTCGAGATCGGTGAAGCCCGGCGCCAGCGGCGCCACGATGCGATGGCGCGCGCCAAGCGCCGCCACGAACGGATCGGCCGGATCGACGCCGTGCGGCCCGTGCAGCCACAGGATCTCGGGCCCCGCGCCGCCGCGAAAGACGCGCCAGCTTCGCCCGCTCTTGAGGCGGACCGTCTCGCTCGTCAGCATGTTCGTTCCCTCAGGCGTGGGCGGGTTCGCGCTTGGCCGCCGCTTGCTCGCGCGGCCACCATTTGTCTTCCCATTCGGAGAAGCGGTCGCGCAGGCGCGGGATGATCTCCTTGGCGAACCGCGACGTGTTGTAGAACGTCGTCTCGCGCGGCATGTTGCCGAAGTGCAGCAGCAGCATGAGGTGGCCGATCTTGAGCTTGGTCGCAAGCTCGGAGAGCTTCTCCACCACAGTGTCCGGGCTCCCCGCCACGACATAGCCGCGCTCGATGAAATCCTTCCAGCCGAGCGTGCCAAGCTCGGCGCGCGAGCCGGCGCGGCGCGTGATGCGCGCGACCTGGCTCTGGATGCCGGCGCGGATCGTGGCGAGCGAGGTATAGCCCGGCGGATTGACATAGCCCGGCGCGACGTGGAGGCAGTTGCGATAGAAATATTTCGCGTGCTCGCCGTAGAGCCGTTCCGCTTCGGCATCGTTGTCGGCGACGCCGACGAATTGCAGGAACCCGGCGCGATAGGGATTGGGCTCGACATTGTGGCGCGCGACCGTGGCCCAGAACCCGTCGAGCACCTTTTGCGCCTCCTGGTACCCGAAGTAAGAAAGATTGGCGTACAAAAAATCGTTCTCGACGCACCAGTCCCAGGTCTCGACGCTGGCGCCGCCCGGGACCCAGACCGGCGGATGCGGCTGCTGCATCGGCCGCGGCCACACATTGACATAGCGCAGCTGCGTGTATTTGCCGTTGAAGGCGAACACCTCCTTCTCGCGCCACGCCTTCATCACCAGCGCCACGCCCTCGCGGTATTTCTCGCGCAATGTCGCGGGCGACTGGCCATAGGCGAACACCGTGTCCTGCGGCGTGCCCACGGGGAAGCCGGCGACCAGCCGCCCGCCCGACATCACGTCGAGCATCGCCATTTCCTCCGCGACGCGCGTCGGCGGGTTGTAGAGCGCGACCGAGTTGCCCATGACGACGAGCTTCGCGCGCTTGGTGCGCCGGGCAAGCGCCGCCGCCATGAGATTGGGCGACGGCATCAGGCCATAGGCGTTCTGGTGATGCTCGTTGACGCAGATGCCGTCGAATCCGACCTCGTCGGCATATTCGAGCTCGTCGAGATAGTCCTGATAGCTCTGGTGCCCCACCGCGGGATCGAACAGCGAGGACGGCACATCGACCCAGACCGACCGATACTTGTCGCGGAAATCCGCCGGCAGGTTCGGATAGGGCATGAGATGGAAGAAATGGAATTTCATCGTGCTCTCCGCGAAGCGCCGCCCGAGTGTATCCGACTACGGGCGCGGAGCAAGACGGTGGCCGCTCACCTCGGCGCCCGCTTCGGGCTTCAAGGGAATGAACAGGAAGACCGAGGCGAACGACACGACCCCCACGAAAACGAACGTCATCGGGAAATCGCCGGCGCCAAGCGCCGTCTCGCCGCGGAACAGCATGGTCAGATGCAGGAACAGCGCAGCGAGGCCCACGCCGAAGCTCACGGAAAGCTGCTGCGCCATGCTGGCGAGGCTGGTCGCGCGGCTCATCACCGAGGGCGTGACATCGGCATATGCGAGCGTGTTGACGCAGGTGAATTGCAGCGAGCGGAAGAATCCGCCGATGAGCAGCGCCATGAAGATGAGCCAGTGCGGCGTCGCCGGCCCGAAGAAGCCATAGGCCGCCATGAATAGGCCGCTGATCACCGTGTTGCCGATGAGGACGCGGCGGAAGCCGAAGCGGCGGATGACGGGCGTCGCCGAAAGCCGCATCGTCATCGCCCCGGCCGCGCTCGCAAACGTGATGAGGCCCGAGCCGAGCGCGTTCATGCCGAACCCGACCTGCAGCATCATCGGCAGCAGGAACGGCAGCGCGCCGATGCCGATGCGGAACAGCGAGCCGCCGTAGATCGAGGCCTTGAACGTGGGAATGCGCATCAGCGCGAGATCGATGATCGGATATGACGCGTGCCGCGCGTGGAGGATATAGAGCGCGAAGCAGATGGCGCCGCCGACGATGAGCCCGCCCACCACCGCGACCGGCAGCGCGCCGCGCCCGACCGCCTCGAGCCCGAAGGTCAAGCCCGCGAGCCCGACGCCCGCCAGCACGAAGCCGCGCACGTCGAGCGGGCCGACCTCCTTCTCGCGAATGTCGACGATGAAAAGCCTGCCCAGCACGATGCCGAGCACGCCCACCGGCAGGTTGATGTAAAAAATCCAGCGCCACGAGCTGTAGGTCACGATGAACCCGCCGAGCGGCGGCCCGATCACCGGCCCCAACAGCGCCGGCATCGACAGGAACGCCAATGCCCGCACCAGATCGGCTTTCGGCACGGTGCGCAGCAGGACGAGGCGCCCCACTGGCACCATCATCGCGCCGCCCATGCCCTGGACGACGCGCGCGGCGATGAGCGTCTCGAGATTGTCGGCAATGCCGCATCCGGCCGAGCCCAGGGTGAACACCGCGATCGCCCAGCAGAACACCGGCCGCGCGCCGAACCGGTCGGCCATCCACCCGGAGAGCGGGATGAACACGGCAAGGCTCAGGAGATAGGAGGTGATGGCGAGATTGAGCCGCAGCGGCTCTTCATGCAGCGAGCGGGCGATCGCCGGGAGCGCGGTCGCGATCACGGTCGAATCGAGATTCTGCATGAACAGCGCGCACGCGACGATCAGCGGGACGATGATCTGGCGCGGCGGGCGAATGAACATGCGATCGCGCTATCGGCTCACCATTTCATCTTGCATTGGTCGTGATAGGGATTGCGCCATCCCTCGACCGCGGTGCCGCGGAGCGCCAGCCGCATCGATCCGTCCGCATCCTTCACGACCTCGGTGAAATAGATATTCTGGATCGGGTACTGGTCGTTGTCGAACCTGAACGGACCGCGCACCGATGCGAAATCGGCCTTGCGCAAGGCGGCGCGGAACGCGTCCTTGTCCTCGATCTTGCCGTGCACCGCAGTGACCGCGCTGTCGATCAGGTTGATCGCGTCATATTGCATGGCCGAGAAGATGGTCGGGCGCTTGCCGTATTTCTTCATGTAGGCGGCGACGAATTCCTTGTTCGCCGGATTGTCGAGCTCGTAGGACCAGTTGGTGCTCTCGACGATGCCGAGCGCCGCGTCGCCTTGCGCCGCGAAATTCAGCTCCATCGACAGCGAGGCCTCGGAATAGAGCTTGACCTTGCCGTGCAGCCCGGCTTGCGCGAACTGCTTGACGAAGGCGATGCCCGAGCCGCCCGGATAGAACACCAGGACCGCGTCCGGATCGGCGGCGCGGAGCTGCGAGAACTCGGCCGCGAGGTCGATCTGCTGCTGCCACGGCGTATAGACCGGGCCATAGCTCTTGCCTTTGTAGAACTTCATGGCGCCGCCGATCTTTTCCCAGCCGGCCTGGTAGTCGGCGGCCATGAAATACACCGACTTCACCTTCTCCTTTTCGAGATAGAGCGCGAGCGCGTCGTCCCAGTCCTCGTTCTCGAGCGTGCTGTGAAAGGCGTTCTCGTGGCAGTCCTTGCCGGCGAATTCCTGCGGTCCGGCAAGCGAGCCCACCACCCAGATCCCGGCCTCGAGCAAGGTCGGCTCGACCGGGATCGCCGTATTGGATCCGGTGAGGCCGGTCAGAATGTCGATCTTGTCCTCATCGACGAATTTCGAGGCGAGCTGGACCGCCACCGACGGCTCGCCCTTGTCGTCCTCGGCATAGACCGTGACCGGGAGCCCGCCGAGCTTGGTGCCGAGGCGCGCGAGCGCGAGGTCGAGGCCGCGCTGCTGCTCCTCGCCGACGATCCCGCCCGCGCCGGTCTTGCTGACCATGAAGCCGAGCTTGATCCGGTCCGCCGCGTGGCCCGGAGCGGTCAGCGCGGTCACAATCGCCGCGGCGAGCGCAAGTCTTTTCATGGCGGGCCTCCCTCGATCGCGTCCCCGGCTCACTTGCCGATTGCCGTTCCAGGCCGATTGAACTTACTCTTGCCGGCGCAGTGCGGTGAAGAGGCGCGATGAGGCTCGATCTCGAAAAACTGGCCGAGGCGCTCGACACGACGCCGCAAGGCCCGTGGGCGCGGCCGGTCCGGATCGCGCACGAGACCGCAGTGGCGGTGGGCGTGGCGGCGATCGTGATCGGCACCGAGCCGGGCCTGGCGCCGCGCACGTCGGCGATCCTCGCCGCCATCGTGTGGACGCTCGCCGTCGTGTTCGCGGTCGAATACGTGCTGCGGCTTGCGATCGCGCCCTGGGCGCACTGGGCGCATAACGACGAACCCTGGCGCGCGCGCTGGCACTGGGCCGTGAACTTCGCCGGGATCGTCGATCTGGCCGGGGTCTATCCGCTCATCACGCTCGCCCTCGGGCTCGACCCGGCCAAGGCGCAATTGTGGGGCGCGCTGTGGCTCCTGAAGCTCGTGCCCTATGCGCCGGGGCTCGAGCTCGTGGGACGCGTCGTGCGCAACGCGCGACCGACGCTCGTGGGCCTGCTTTTGGGCTTCGTCATGGTGCTGGTGGTGGCCGCGACCCTGGAATATGTCGTCGAGGGCCCGGTCCAGCCGGCGACGTTCGGCAGCGTTCCGCGCGCGCTGTGGTGGGCGGTCAGCACGCTCACCACGGTGGGCTATGGCGACGAGGTGCCGGTGACCTTGGTCGGAAGGGTGCTTGCCGGCGCCGTCATGCTGTGCGGCATCGGCATCTGCGCGCTGTGGACCGCGATCCTCGTCACCGGCTTCAGCCACGAGATGAAGCGCAGCGAATTCCTGCGCACCTGGGACCTCGTCGCGCACGTGCCCTATTTCCAGGGACAAAGCGCCGGCACCATCGCCGAGGCGGCGCAGATGCTGCGGCCGCGCGACGTGTTCCAGGGCGAGGCGATCGTGCGCCGCGGCGAGCCCGGCGACTGCATGTATTTCATCGTCACGGGCCAGGTCTCGGTCGAGCTGAGGCCGCAGCCGCGGCTCCTGGGTCCGGGCGAGTTCTTCGGCGAAATGGCGCTCATCACCGGCGAGGTGCGCAGCGCGACCGCGGTGGCGCTGACCAATTGCCAGCTCTTGCATCTCGACCTCGTCGATTTCCTCCATCTCGAGGCGCGCCATCCCGAGCTGGCGCAATGGATCGACGCCGAAGCCAAGCGCCGCCGCGAAGAGGCGATGACCGCCCTCTGAGCCATTTCCGGGGAGAAGCGAATGCCCGCGTCCGCGCTCGATTCGTCCGTGTTCCGCGACCTGTTCGGCACCGAAGCGATGCGCGCCGTGTTCGCGGACGAGGCGCGCGTGCAATTCTATCTCGACATCGAGGCGGCATTGGCGCGCGTCCAGGCGCGGCTCGGCATCATCCCCGCCGCAGCGGCCGAGGAGATCTGCCGCCATTGCCGCGCCGAGGAAATCGACATGGCGCTGCTGAAGCGCCAGACCGAGCGCATCGGCTATCCCGTCCTGCCCGTGGTGCAGCAGCTTGTCGCGCATTGCAAGGACGGGCTCGGCGAGTGGTGCCATTGGGGCGCCACCACGCAGGACATCACCGACACCGCGACGGTGCTGCAAATCCGCGCGGCGCTCGGCCTCGTCGAACAGGACCTTGTCGCGATCTCGGATTCCCTTGTGGCGCTCGCTAAAAAATACCGCGACACGCCGATGGCCGGGCGCAGCAACCTACAGCAGGCCGTGCCGATCACCTTCGGCTACAAGATGGCCGCGATCCTCGCCGGATTCGACCGCCACCGCGCGCGGCTGCGCGAGCTGCGGCCCCGCGTGCTGGTCGGCGAATTCGGCGGCGCCGCGGGCACGCTGAGCTCGCTGGGCAAGCGCGGGCTCGAGGTGCAGGCCGGCCTCATGGCAGAGCTGCGCCTCGGGCAGCCCGAGATCGCCTGGCACACGATGCGCGACCGCATCGCCGAAGTCGGGTGTTTTCTCGGCCTCGTCACCGGCACGCTCGGCAAGATCGCGACCGACGTGAAGCTCCTGATGCAGACCGAGGTCGAGGAGGTGTACGAGCCGTTCGCCGAAGGCCGCGGCTCGAGCAGCACCATGCCGCAAAAGCGCAACCCGATCTCGTCGAACTACATCACCGCCTGCGTCGCGCTGGTGCGCCAGCACGTGGCGGCGCTGCTCGACGCGATGCTCGAGGACCACGAGCGCGCGACCGGCCCGTGGGAGATCGAATGGGTGGCGCTGCCGGAGATTTTTGTGCTCTCGGCCGGCGCGCTCGCGCACGCGCGGTTTCTGGTCGCGGGCCTCGAGGTCGACGAGAAGCGCATGCGCCAGAATCTCGATTTGACGCGCGGCCTCATCGTGTCGGAAGCGGTGATGATGGGATTGGGGCCATATCTCGGCCGCCAGCGCGCGCACGATCTCGTCTATGACATCTGCCGCACGGTGATCGCCACCGGGCGCTCCTTCCTCGACCTTCTGGCCGAGGACAAGGAAATATCCGCGCACATGGACCGGGCGCAGCTTGCCAAGCTGGTCGATCCCGCGAATTATCTGGGCCTTGCCGGCGAGATGGTGGACCGTGTGCTGGCGATGCCGCGCTAGCGCTCACGCAGCGATTGCAAAACCATATTTTCGACCGTGCCGCGCGGCAAAGCGCGCGATGCGCTCGTCATAGGTTACCAGCAGACACTCGAGCGCGATCGCGGTCGCGATGAGGAGCCGGTCGGCCGGATCGCGATGCTCGAGCTGATGGAATTCGTAGGCGCGCGCGGCTGTCGCCGGGTCGAGCGGCGCGGGCGCAATGCCGGGACGGTCGAGAAAGCGCGCGAGCCACTTCGCGACCGGAACGTCGAGTTCGATGCGGTCCATATCGACGAGAAGCGCGATTTCCCAAGCGCTGATGGCGCTGAGATAAATGGTGCCGCCGCCGCGCCAGCACTCGTCGATGAGCGTGCGGGTCTTGGGACGCAAGCGCTGGTCCCCTCTGTCGAGCCACAGCGCGATATGCGTATCGAGCAGGAGTCCATCGCTCACCGGGCGATCTCTTTCCCCGTCTCGGCGTCGGGCACTACGTCGAGCGCAGGTGTGACGAGATCGACCCCGTCGCGAACGCGAACCGAAGCCGGGTGCGCGCCAAAAAGCGAACCCGTGCGCCGTTCGTGCGCGAGCAAAGTCCGCAGCGCCAGCGCAACCGCCTCGGTCTTGTTGCCGTCGGTCAGCCGGTCCGCCGCTTCCTCGACGAGCGCCACGACATCGGGGCGATTTATCGTGATGACACGCGCCATTGGATCCTCTATCATTAGCTGAGTACATATATAATGATAGATGGGTCCCGCTGTCCAGCTTGAATTTGGCGGCGACAGTGTGAGAAATGGGGCTTGGCCTCGAGGGAGCAAAATAATATGAACCCGGCAACCCGCATCTTGCGCCGCATTCTCGGCGCTTCGCTGTTCGCGGCCGCGCTCGCGGCGTCCGCGTCCGCCGCCGAGCCGATCCAGATCGGCTTCAGCATGGCCCTGACCGGCGGCGGCGCCGCCAATGGCAAGGTCGCGCTCCTCGCCATGAAGATCTGGGAGGCGGACGTGAACGCCAAGGGCGGCTTGCTCGGCCGCCCGGTCAAGCTCGTCTATTACGACGACCAGACCAGTCCCGCGAACGTGCCCGGCATCTATACGAAGCTGTTGGATGTCGACAAGGTCGAGCTCATCGTCGGGCCCTATTCGACCATCATGAACGCGCCGCTCATGCCGATCGCGATGGCGCACAACATGGTGGTGGTGAGCCTCACCGCCTTGGGCGTCAACGACCAGTTCCACTACGGCAAATATTTCTCGTCGGTGCAGACGGGGCCGGATTCGAAAATCGTGTTCTCGCGCGGGTTCTTCAACGCGGCCGCCGCCCAAAAACCTGCGCCGCAGACCGTGGCGCTCGCCTCGAGCGACCAGGAATTCTCCCGGAACGCCGCCGATGGCGCGCGCGCCAACGCCAAGGCGCACGGCATGAAGATCGTCTACGACAAATCCTATCCGCCGCCGACCACGGATTTCTCGCCGATCGTGCGCGCGGTCCAGGCGGCAAATCCCGACATCTTCTATATCGCGTCATACCCGCCCGATTCGGTCGGCATGCTGAAATCCCTGGCCGAGATCGGCTTCAAGCCGAAGATGGTCGGCGGCTCGATGGTCGGCCTCAACAACACCACCATCAAGATGCAGATCGGGCCGCTGCTGAACGGCGTGGTCGGCTACGAGAACTGGCTGCCGCTGAAGCCGCTGCTGTTCCCCGGCGTCGAGGCGATGCTGAAGAAATACCAGGCGCAGGCGCAGGCCGAAGGCGTCGATCCGCTGGGCTACAACACCGCAACCTCGGCCTATGCCTACATGCAGGTGCTCGAGGAAGGGGTCGAAGGGTCCAAAAGCCTCGACCAGGACAAGATCGCCGCATGGCTCCACGGCAACGAGCTGCACACCGTGCTCGGCAATTTCAGCTACGGGCCCGACGGCGAATGGACCGAGGCGCGCTTCCTCACCGTGCAGTACCGCAACATCACCGGCAAGACGCTCGACCAGTTCAGCGATCCGGCCAAGGTCGCGGTCGTCGATCCGCCCGCGTACAAGACCGGCGATCTCATCTACCCTTATGAGAAGGCGTTGAAATAGCATGGCGCCGCTGGCCGGATTGTCCGCCGCGCAAGCGCGCGCCCGGATCCGAAGCGGCGCATACACCGGCCAGACCGCCGGCGTCGGCCCCGGCATGGCGCAGGGCAACATCGCGATCCTGCCCGCCGACTGGGCCGACGATTTCCTGCGCTTCTGCCTCAGGAACCCGAAGCCGTGCCCGCTGCTTGCCGTGGGCGAGCCGGGCCGCGCCGATCTGCCGAGCTTGGGGCACGACATCGACATCCGCACCGACGTGCCGCGCTACCGCGTGTTCCGCGACGGCGTCGCGGTCGATGCGCCCGCCGATATTCTGTCGCACTGGCGCAACGATCTCGTGACCTTCGTGCTCGGCTGTTCGCTCTCGTTCGAATGGCCGCTCATGGAGGCGGGCCTCGCGATCCGCCACATCGAGCGCGGCACCACCGTGCCGATGTACAGGACGGCGATCGCGACCGCGCCGGCCGGGCGCTTTCGCGGGCCACTGGTCGTGTCGATGCGCCCGTTCCGTCCCGCCGACGCCATCCGCGCGGTGCAGATCACTTCGCGCTTTCCCGGCGTGCACGGCGCGCCGGTGCATCTGGGCTTGCCCGAAGGGCTCGGCATCGCGGATCTCGCAAAACCCGATTACGGCGATCCGGTCGAGGTGAAGGATGACGAGCTGCCGGTGTTCTGGGCGTGCGGCGTCACGCCCCAGGCGGTAGCGGAAAAGGTGAAGCCGCCCTTCTTCATCTCGCATTTTCCGGGCGCGATGCTCATCACCGACATCCCCAACGCCTCGCTCGCCGTGATCTGAGTCCCGGCCCGATGAGCCGGCACCATGTTCGACCCGTTACGGCGGGGCTTGGAGACCAGCCCCCTGGCTAGATCAAAGCTCTTTGCCGATAAGCCGGTCGATCGAGCACCGGTCGCCGCCGCGGAAGAACGCTGCGACGCAGATCAAGCCCAACAGCATCTCGAACTCGAACCCGCCCGGTACGAGTCCGGCGAAGCCCGGCTGGATTGCGGTCGGCGCGAATGCGATGAAGCCGTTCGCCCATTTGACCCGGAAGACGATCACCGTGAATTCGCAAATGAGCAGCGCCGAGGCGAGACGCGTCAAAAACCCGAAGGCGAGGCACAACCCGCCGAAGAATTCGACGCAGCCGACGATCCAGGCCCACATGAGCGCAGGCGTGAAACCGAGCGTCGGCAGGATCGATCCGCGCGCCAAGCCGGCGGCGCCGCCCTCGAACAGCTTCGGGTAGCCATGGCGCGCGATAATCAATCCGGCCACGAATCGGATAAAAACAAACCCGTAAGGCGCGAGCGGCGCCACAATTCGACGAAAGGCCGGAATGATGGGCGCAGGCGCGCCCGTGTCGAGGTTGCTCATCGTTCCTCCCTTTGTGCTGGAATTTCTTGTCAAGACGGGCTTTGGCATCGCCCGTCGCCTCGGATATTGACTGGAAGCTCCCAAAAGGGGCTTCCAGTCTGGCGTGAATATTCGTACTTTTTCGGTTTTCCCGCAAGGCGGGCACAAGGTGCAAACGACAAGCGGAACCTCGGGCGGCCAGAGGTTGAGCCGATGCAGGCCGCTCGCGCCAGTCAAGTCTCGCCGCCGCTCACGCCGCTGATGAGGTTGGTGCGCAAAAGCCGCTCGCTGTCGAGCACGCCCACGGGCGCGACCAGCGCCGGCAACGCGTCGAGCCACGCCCGAAGCGCGCGCCGCGCCGCGACCGCCGCATCGAGCGTCACCGCCTCGAAGCGCAGAATATCGCCCGGCCGCGCCTGGCCGAGCGCCGGCAGGTCGGCGCCGATCACGGTCGCGATCTTGGGATAGCCGCCCGTCGTCTGCCGGTCGGCGAGCAAAATGATCGGCTGTCCGTCGCCCGGCACCTGGATGCTGCCCGATGCGACCCCGTCGGAGACGATGTTGAAGTCCGCGCGATGTTCGAGGCGCTTGCCTTCGAGGCGGCAGCCCATCCGGTCGGCGCGCGGCGTGACGCGGTACTCGGCGCCGAGCAAGGCCGCGAGCGCCGCCTCGGTGAAGCCATCGTCCTGCGGCCCCAGCACGATTCGGACGCGCGGGTGCGACGGCGGCGGCGGCGCGGCGAGGCTCAATTCCGGCCCCTCGGGCGCACCCGAGAGCGTCAGCACGTCGCCCGCGGCGAGCGCGCGGCCGGAAAATCCGCCGATGCCCGAGCGCAGGTGCGTGGCGACGCTGCCGAACACGGGCTCGGCCGCGAACCCGCCCGCCGCCGCGAGATATGCCCGCGCGCCCGATCGCGCGGCGCCGATCCGCAGCACCGATCCGGCGGCCAGCGTGTGGCTTCGCCCCGGCGCAGCGGCGGCGCCGTCGATCGTCGCCCTCATGTCGCATCCGGCGAGCGCGATCCGCACAGGCCCGCCCTCGGCCGCGAATTCGCCGCCCGCGAGCGTCATTTCGAGCGCGCCTTCGTCCGGCCGGTTGCCGGCCAGGAGATTGGCCGCGGCAAGCGCGCGGGGATCGAGCGCGCCCGATTGCGCCACGCCGAACCTGAGCCAGCCCACGCGCCCGCCATCCTGCAAGGTCGTCATCGGCCCGGGCGCGAGCACGCGCAGCGCCGCGCTCATGATGCCTCGGCCAATATCTCGCCCGCCGCCGCGCGCGCCTCGAGCGCGTCGAACGCAGACCCCGGCACCGGCCGGAAGCGCACGCGGTCGCCCGGCGCCAGAAGGAAGGGCGCCGCCCGGCGCAGATCGAAGAGCCGCACCGGCGTGCGGCCGATCAGCTTCCACCCGCTCGGCGCCGCGACCGAATTGATGACCGTCTGCGGGCCTGCGATCGACACGGTGCCGGCCGGGATCTCCGCGCGCGGCGCATCGTGGCGCGAAACGAAAAGCGCCGCGTCGAGCGGCCCGAGATAGGCGAAGCCCGGCTGAAATCCGATCATGAAGACACGGTATTCCGGCGCCGCGTGGCGCTCGATCGCGGCTGCCTCGCTCATGCCGAGCGTCGCCGCCACGCCCGCCAGATCGACGCCGTACACGCCGCCATAGGCGACGGGAATGAGCCACGACTTGCCGGCGGTTTCCGCGGGCGCTTCCGGCAAGGACGCGAGGAGCACCTCGACCCGGCGCACGAGCGCGCCAAAGGAGAGGGTCAGCGGCTCGTAGGCGATGAAGAGCGAGCGGTTGGTCGGCAGCGTCTCGGCGACGCCGGCGATGGCGGCGTCCGCGACTAGCCGGTCGAGCGCCCGCACGCGCGCGTTGACCGCAAGCGCGATCTCGCCGCCCAGCTCGACCACGAGCGCGGCCTCGCCGGCCGGCAGGAAGCGGGGGTAGGGGCTCGTACGCAATTTACGTTGATCCGTTTCGTCCGGCATGGTATCAATGACACTTCAGTCTGTCATTGCGCGGAGCCGAAGGCGAAGCAATCTGCCCGCGGTCGATAAGAGCGAAATTACCGAACGAACCCAATTTGCCGGCAGCGGGCCGGGGGCGAAATTACCGAACGAAGCCAATTTCGGCTGTTGCGCGATCGAAGGGCCGCGGCAACTCTGGGAAGCGCGATGAAGATCGATCTCAACAGCGACATGGGCGAAAGCTTCGGCGCCTACCGGATCGGCGACGACCGGGCGATGCTCGACCTCGTCACCAGCGCCAACATCGCCTGCGGCTTCCATGGCGGCGACCCGCTCGTCATGCACGAGACGGTCGCGACCGCCCGGGCGAAGGGCATCGCGATCGGGGCGCACCCGAGCTTTCTGGATTTGTGGGGCTTTGGCCGCCGCCCGATCCTCGGCGACACGCCCGACGAGGTCGGCCGCTTCGTGCTCTACCAGGTCGGCGCGCTCCAGGGCATCGCGGCCGCGTCCGGGCACCGCGTCAGCCACGTGAAGCTGCACGGCTCGCTCGCCAACATGGCGCAAATGGATGATTCGCTCGCCGACGGGATCGCGCGCGCCATCCGCTCGCTCGACCGCGACCTCATCCTGGTCGCGATGCCGGGCCTGGCGACCGAGCGCGCGGCCCTGCGCGCCGGATTGCGCGTCGCGCGCGAGGTCTATGCCGACCGCGCCTATGGCGAGGACGGCAACCTCGCGCCGCGCAAGGAGCCCGGCGCCGTCATCCACGATGCCGACGAGGCCGTGAAGGGCGTGCTGCGGATGCTCGACGAGCAGGCGATCCGCACTCAGGGCGGCACGAAGCGGCCGGTCCGGATCGACAGCGTCTCAGTCCACAGCGACACGCCCGGCGCAGTCACCATGGCGCGGGCGCTGCGCACCGCGCTCGAGCGCCACGGCGCCGCGATCCTGCCCTTCAGCAGCTTCGTCGATTGATCAGCCGCGGCCGACGAACGGCATCTTGGTCGCCATGATGGTCATGAACTGCACGTTCGAATCGAGCGTGAGGTTGGCCATGAACACGATGGCGCGGCCGACATCTTCCACATCCATGCGCGGCTCGACCATGATCGTGCCGTTCGCCTGCACGATCCCGTTCGCCATGCGCTGCGTCATCTCGGTCGCGGCGTTGCCGATGTCGATCTGGCCGCACGCGATGTCGTACTTGCGGCCGTCGAGCGAGGTGGTCTTGGTGAGGCCGGTGATCGCATGCTTCGTCGCGGTATAGGCCACCGAGCCCGGCCGCGGCGAATGCGCCGAGATCGAGCCGTTGTTGATGATGCGGCCGCCGCGCGGCGTCTGGTCCTTCATGATCTTGATGGCTTCCTGCGTGCACAGGAACGTGCCGGTGAGATTGGTGTCCACCACCGCCTGCCATTTTTCGAGCGGCAGATCCTCCATCGGCCCCGCCGGCGCGCCGAACCCGGCATTGTTGAACAGCACGTCGAGCCGGCCGAATTTCTCCTTGGTCTTGGCGAAGAGGGCGCGGACCGAATCCTGGCTCGAGATGTCGGCCGGTACGACGAGCGTGCGCCCGCCAATCGCCTCGGCTGCGCGCGCCGTCACCTCGAGCGGCTCGCGCCGGCGGCCCGCGAGCACCACGCCGTAGCCGTCCCTGACGAGCGCCAGCGCCGCCGCACGGCCGATCCCGGTTCCGGCTCCCGTGACGAGCGCGACTTTGTCCGCCATGGCTTACCTCCTCGTTCGCTGCGCCAAGTTTCGTGCGTTCGCCCGTCGATTGCAACGCGAAGGAAACGCATGACACCGCGCCGGGCGCGGCCTAGAACCGCCTCTCGCAACGAGGGCGCACCGGCATGGCTACGAACGCACCGCAATTGCCGATGTTTTTCCGCGGGATCATGCCGCTCGATCCGGCCCGGCACGGCGAACTCCGCATGCAGCGCGGCCGCGACTATGACTTTGCGCGCGAGACCAATGCCGTGCCGATCGCGCTCCACGAGGCGGCGGCGGCATCGGGCGATTATCCGATCGTGTTCGGCGCCAAGGGGCAGGGCGCGATGCTCGCGATCGTGGGATACCGCGACCGCGAGAACCTGTTCCTGGAACCGGACGGCAGCTGGCGCCCCGGGACCTATGTCCCGGCCTATGTCCGCAACTATCCATTCGCCTTCATCGAAGCGCCCGGCAATCAGTTCGTGCTCGGCATCGATCCGGAGGCGCCGCTGCTCGGCAAGTCGGGCGATCCGCTGTTCAAGGACAGGCAGCCGGCCGAGGCGCTCACTCAGGCGCTCGAGCTGTGCAAATCGCTGTTCCAGTCGCTCAAGGAGACGGGTGAATTTGTCGCCGCGCTCGACGCGCGCGATCTCCTCGCCGACAACAGCGCGCTCATCGAGTTCAAGACGGGCGGCTCGGCCCGCCTCCAGGGATTTCGCGTCATCGATCCGCAGAAATTCGAGGCGCTCGACGATGCGGTGTTTCTCGACTGGCGCAAGCGCGGCTGGCTCGCCCCGATCTATGCGCATTTCAATGCATCCGGCCGCTGGGGGCGCATCGTCGATCTTGGCGCCGCCGCGCTCGGCCGCACGTGAGGCTGCCTCTGGGAATCGGCGGCCCGAGCGCATATCTTTCGCTCGCGAAGGGAGAGCCCGATGCGCGCGCGTGACATTTCCGTGACGTCGCTGCCGGCCGTTGCGGCCAGGTTGACATATCTTGCGCCGATGGCGGAGACGCCGTTCACCTATTCCTACGGGCCGCCCGACGGCCAGCCGCGCACGAACGCGGTTTTCGACGAGCGCACCGTTTCGATCCGGTCGATGCGGCCGATTGCGAGCGAGCTTTCGCTCGACGGCGCGGGCTTCGAGCTCGTGCGCCGCAACAGCGCCGTCGCCGACTTCTACGACGCCGACGAGCTGAAGCGCGTCTATTACCCGGAGACCGAGGCGCTGGTGACCGAGCTGACCGGCGCGCGGGTCGTCGTGTTCGATCACACCGTGCGGCGGCGCAGCTGGGAAACGCAGGACCGCGCGCCCGGCGAGCGGCGCCTTCCGGTGATGCGCGTCCACAACGACTATACCGAGGCATCGGGGCCGCAGCGCGTGCGCGACCTGATGGGAGACGAGGCCGAGGCGCTGCTCGCCCGGCGCTTTGCCTTCATCAATGTCTGGCGCCCCATTCGCGGGCCGCTCCTGGATCAGCCGCTGGCGCTGTGCGATGCCGCGAGCGCCGCGCCCCAGGACTTCGTCCGCTCCGAGCAGCGCTATCCCGATCGCACGGGCGAGATCTATGTCATGCGCTACGATCCGCGGCATCGCTGGCTTTATGCGCCGGCGATGCAAAAGGACGAGGCGCTCGTCTTCAAGTGCTACGATTCCGGGCGCGACGTCGCGCGCTTCGTGGCGCATACTGCCTTCGACGATCCAACGACGCCGGCGGATGCACCGCCGCGCGAGAGCATCGAGATGCGGACGATCGCCTTTTTCGCATGAATGAAGCGTCATTGCCGCGTTCGGCGGAGCCGCGCCGGAACGCCGGCTTCACCCTCGTCGAGCTGCTCGTGGTGCTGGCGATCCTCGGCCTTCTCGTCGGGATCGCGGTGCCGCAGCTCTTCAAGTATTTCTCGCGCGCCAAGGAGGATGCGGCGCGCATCCAGATGCAGACGATCGCCTCGGGGCTCGACCTGTTCCTCTTGGATGTCGGGCGCTATCCGACCGATCAGGAAGGCTTGAAGGCGCTCGTCGCGGCGCCGCCCAATCTCGACCGCTGGGCCGGCCCCTATGTGAGCCAGCCGAGCCTCATCACCGATCCGTGGGGGCGGCCTTATGTCTATCACGTGCCGAGCCGGCGGACGGGCCAGGCCTACGACCTCTACACGCTCGGCCCCGACGGCAACGCCACCGGCCCGCCCGAGGACCAAGCGCAGCGCTGAGGCTCAGCGCTTGCACGGCGCCGGCAGGTAGGCCTCGGTGTAGAGCGTGCTCATGTCCGGCTCCTTGTCGAGCACGCCCATGTCGACATAGGAGCGGCGCAGCACCTCGAGCGCCTTCGGATCGAAGCACCCGTCGGTCGAAAGATCCGGCATCACCGCGTCGTAGGTGCGCGCGGCCAGCTCGTCCGAGACGCCCATCACCTTGGCGGAGAGCTTCACGGTGTCGTTCTTGTTGGCGCGCATGAAGGCGATCGTTTCGAACCATCCCGCAAGGAACCGGCGCACCGCATCCGGATCGCGCGCGAGGATCGCGTTACTCGCGTGGATAACGTGCATGTGGAACGACGGCACGATGTCGCCGAATTTCACCAGGATGCGGCCCTGGCCCTCCTCCTCGAGGCGAAGCGCGGCGGTCAGGTCCATCACCATCGCGTCGCTCTGATGCGTGCGCAGCGCGGCGATCTGGGTCGTCTGCCCGCCGATCGCCTGGACCTTGATCCCGTCCGGGCCCCAGCCCTCCTGGCGCGACAGCTCTTGCGCGAGCCAATAGGTGAGCGAGCCGGCGCTCGTCACCGTGACGATCTTGCCCTTGAGCTGGTTGGGGCTCTGCAAGGGCGAGGATTTCTCGACCGCGAGCACCATCATGTCCGGCCTGCCCGCCATCGCGGCCACCGTCTTCACCGGCGAGCCCTTGGCGATGAACGCCATGTCGGGACCCGAGGCAAGCGCGATGTCGATGTCGCCCGAGGCCATCGCCTGGTGCACCTTGGTGGCGCCGTCGAAGTTCGAGAGCTTGAGGTCGAGGCCGCGCTTCTGGAAGAAGCCTTCGGCGAGCCCGATATCGGCCGGCGAGAAGGAAAAGGATTGCGGCCCCCCCTTCGCCACGTTGAGCGTCTCGGCGCGCGCGCCCATTGCGATGGCCAGAACCGCAGCGGCGACGAAAATGCCGCACCGGCGCCACCGTGCGTCCTTCGACTGCGCGCGCTGCCGCGCACTCCGCTCAGCGACTGTGTTGCGCGTCAAGCGGTTTGCCATGGCTTACGGTCTCTCAGGATTGCATTCAAGATGGTGAGGAGCTTGCGCATGCAGGCGACCATGACGACCATCTTCGGCTTGCCTTTGGCGAGCAGCCTCTGGCGGAAGGCGCGGATGGTGGGGTTATGACGGACCGCCGACATGGTGGCGACAAAGAGGGCGGCGCGGACGTCCGGCCGGCCGCCGCCGATGAAGGACTTGCCGTGCCAACGACCCGACTGGCGGGTGAAGGGCGCGACGCCGACCAGGCTGGCGATCTTGCGGCGATCGAGCGTGCCAAGCTCGGGCAGTTCGGCGATAAGCGTGCGGGCGGTAATGTCGCCGACGCTTGGCACCGAGGCGAGGAGATTCTCCGTCTCGCGCCAGGCCGGCGAGCCGCGCACGGTGGTGCCGATGTCCTGGTCGAGCGCCGCGAGCTCCTTCTCGAGCACGCGGATCACCCGCTCGCAGCTCCGCTTGAGCCGCTTCGGCAGGCGCGCCGCGCGCTGGCGCTCGGCCACCATCATGACGATGATCTGCCGCCGGCGCGTGACCAAATCGGCCAGCGCCTGCGTGTCCTCGTCCGGGAGCGGCCGCGGCTCCGGATGCGTCGCCTCGGCGAACCGGGCGATCACCTCGGCATCGATCGCGTCGGTCTTCGCCCGCCGGCCGAGCGCCTGCGCGTAGTGACGCACCTGCGCCGGGTTGACCACCGCCAGCGGCAGGCCGGCACCGCCAACCGCCGCGGCAACCGTCATCTCGAAGCCGCCGGTCGCCTCGACCGCGACCAGAAGCGGCTGAAGCGACCGCAGCCGATCGACCAAAGCCGCCAGTCCTTCGCCGTCGCGCGCGACGGCGAAGGTCTCCCCCGTTGGCCGCACATGCACGTCCAACCGGTCCTTCGATACATCGATGCCAACATACTTCGCGTCCATCGAAGCCCTGCCTTGCTTAACCGGGCTCGCGCTGCGGCCCACACGACTGTCCGGGTTCAATGGATCGGCAATGGGAGAGCCAGGCTGAGCGACGGGCTTCCTGGCCCCAGGATGAGCCGGTCTCCCCACTGCCACCGCACCCACCACTCTAGCCGATGCGGCCGATTCCGACTTACAAGGATGAGGGGACATGAGAATCCTCATCCTGAGCGAAGCCTCTTCGCTTTGCGCAGGGGCGAGGTCGAAGGACGCACCGTTGGTTTCGCGGCCTTCTTTGCCGGTTGCGGCGAATCCTGCGCAGTCGCGCGTTGCGCCGCTGCAAGGGACGCGATGCCCTGGATCTGGAGCGTCCAATAGACCTCCTCGTTGTAAAGGCGCTGCGCGTGGCGCGAAAAGCGGTGCTCGTTCATCTTGTTGGCGCGCCGGCGTGCGCCGTCGGCCAGTTGCGAGGCGCGCTTGCGCCCGGTTTCGGCCAGCCGCACATACTGCCGCAGCCAGGCCTCGTAGGCGTCGATCCCTTCGATCCCGCCGGTTTCCGCTTCCGCCATGGCGGCGCCTCAGGCGCGATATTCCTCGCGCAGATAATCGAGCCGGCGCAGGATCTCGCGGTCGGTGATCTGGAAGATGCGCGCCTTCGGGCTCGACGCCGTGTGGCTGACCCATTGCCCGTGCGGCAGCGCGAAGATGTCTTTGCGTCCCCAGGCGATCTTTTCCTCGCCGACCTCCGAGCTGCCCTCGCCCTCCATGACGACGCACACGCAGTTGCTGTTGCTGCGGTAGGGACGCGTCGCCTTGTCTTGCGTGAGGCCCAGGAGATAGCAGTCGATCGTTGACATGACCGCCCCGCCGGTCGCGGGGTTGGTGTAGCGCAGCCGGCGCGAGCCGTCGGCGGAAGCCGGAAGCGCGTCGAGCGTTTTCACCGCCACGTCCCACGGATACCGGAAGAGCGGCGAATAGCGCTGCGCCGCATCGGGCGTGTCGGGCGTAAAGCCGGGCGCGAACGCGCTGTCGGGCGGCAGCGATACGACGTCGCGCGCGGGGCCGGGCTCGAACACGCCGGTCTCGAGATAATTGTGCATCGGCACGTCGAGCGCATCGACCCACACGGCGCGCTCCTTGCCGTCATGCTTGTGCTGATGCCAGGTCCAGCCCGGAGTCAGGATCATGTCGCCCGGCATCATCACGCATTCCTTGCCGTTGACGATCGTCACGGCGCCGTCGCCCTCGAGCGCGAAACGCAGCGCGTGCATGGTGTGGCGGTGCGGCCGCGCCTTTTCGCCCGGCATCAGTACCTGGAGATTGACCGAGAGATTGATCGCAGCGCCGTTCCGCCCCTCCTCGGCGAGCTTCGGGTTCTGCAGGATCAGCACCCTGCGCTCGGCATTCTGCATGTCGGTCTGGCGGACCGCCTCGTCGAGGAGCGGGTCCATCGTCTGCCAATGCCAGACATGGGCCGGATCGGGCGGATTGTTGTGCCGCGCTTCCTGTTCCCACAGCGCCGCGACGCTCGCCTTCGCCATCCGCGCATGAAATTCGTCCATCGCCCGTCCCTTTCCTCGAACGCCCGCGCCTTTAAGGCATTTTCCCGCTTCCGCCGGGTTCGTGCAATGGTGCGGTCACACCTTGCCGCGCAGCCGCGGCATGACGTGCGACGCGAAAAGCCGCTGCGAGCGCTGCGCCTCGGCAAACGTTATGCCGCCGAAATAGAAGGTGCAGTCGCACGAGGTAAAGCGCATGAGATCGTGCGCGCGGGCGAGCACCCTGACCGCGTCCTCGGGCGTTCCGGCGATGACGCGGCAGTCCTCGACCATGCGGTCGATGTCCATGAGTTCCTGGTTGATCTTTTGCCGGGAGTTCGCCTGGTACTCCTGGTCGGCGCGGGCGCGGTCGAGCGTATGGGTGATGGCGCCGGTATAGCGGTGCAGCGCCCGGGCGCAGATGTCCTTGGCCTCGCGTCCGTCCTCGGCCAGCACGACCTGGTAATGCGACGAGATGCGGTAGCCGCCCTTCTTGTGCCCGGCCGCTTCCCATGAGTCGCGATAGAGCTGGTTCAGTTTGACCAGCGGCTCGACGCCGCGATAGGCCACGGTGAGGATGCTGTAGCCCTGTTGGCCCGCCCACTCGAAGCTCGCGGGCGTACCGGAGCAGGACAGCCACACCGGCGGATGCGGCCGCTGCTGCGGCTGCGGCCAAAGCTCGAGATCGCTGTAGCGGTAGTATTTTCCCTGATGATTGACCTTGCCGCCTTGCCAGCCCTTGAGGATGAAGGCGAGCGCCTCCTTCATCCGGTCCTGCGCGCCGTCGAGCGGCACGCCCAGACGCTCGTAGTCGTAGTGGACGAAGCCGCGTCCGACGCCGAACTCGACGCGGCCGTTCGACATCAAATCGATCATCGCCAGCTGCTCGGCGATCTCGATCGGGCTGTGCAGCGGCAGCACGATGACCGACGTGCCGAGGCGCACGCGCTTGGTGCGCTGCGCCAGCGCCGAGAGGAGGATCGGCGGCGACGGAATGATGCCGCCATAGGCATCGAAATGATGCTCGTTCGCCCACAGCGAATTGAAGCCCATATCCTCGCTCGCGACGAGAAAATCGACGAAGCGCCGCATGAAGTCGCCGACCGAGCCGTTGACATCGGCGAAATATGTCGGCAGGCAGAAATGCCCGAATTCCAAGACGGCGCTCCCCGTGGCTGATCGACCCCGCTCCGATGTACCGCCGGAGCGGGCGCCGCGCAAGCGGCCGGTCTAGAGCGGCCGCAGCAGCGTGAACGTCACCGTGACGAGGCCGAACGCGGTCCGGATCTTGGTCGCGACGCCGGTTGCGAAATTGGGCGGGAGATGCGCATCGACCGCAAACGACCAGGGCTCGGCGCGCGCCGGCACGCCGACGACGAGGGAAATGTCGGCGGGCACCGAGGCGCGCAGGTGAAACTGCACGCTGCCGGTGATGTCGTCCTCGAGATATTCGCCGTCATATTGGACGCCGGCCTCGTCGATGCCGGTGATCTTGCCGCCGGCAAGCGCCAGCATGCCGAAGCCCGATCCGGTTGACCCGCCATAGCCGATCTTGTAGAAGCCGTTGACGACCATTTGCCGCCCCAAAGCACCGGGCGCGATCCTAGCACGAACGAGGGCTTCGCGCGGGGCTAGGGCGAAAACGTGCTGCCGAGGAACCGCTCGATGCGCTCGGGCTCGATGGTGAAGCGCAGACCGAGCTTCCCCTCTTCGGGAAGCTGCCACATGATCGTCGCGGCGAGCGTGCCGAAGCGCTCGATCATCAGCACGGCGCGGCCGCCTTTGATGAGCGGCGCGTCGATCCGCAGCATGGCGCCGCCCGGCGAGATGTTGAGGACGACGCAGCAAAAGACGCCGGCGTCGCAATCGAGCCGCGCGTCCCACAGCGTCGGCTTGCGGCGACGGGCGCGGCGCTCGCGCTTTGGCGACGGCGCAAGTGCGGTGAGAACCTGAGTATCCTCGATCGACACGGCGAGAGCCCCGAACTGGTGGAGACGACGCGCCAGAAACTAGCGCCGGCCCCTTGACCGAGCCTTACCATTTGCCGGTATTTGAGCCGCTTTGTCGCGGTCTCGCCGCCACGGCACCTTCGCCGCGATGGCATCTTCCCAGTTGCGGCCGTCGAACGGATGGGGCCGGATCGCCGCGGGATCGACGCCGTCGAGGCAGCGTACGTTCACGTCGATCTTGTCCGGGTCGGAGCGCGGCACGTAGAACGCATGAATGCCGCAATGGCGGCAGAATTTGTGCTGCGCGGTGCCGGTGTTGAAGCGGTATGTCGCGAGATCCCCGGCCCCGCTCAGCAGCTCGAACCGTTCCGGCGAAACGATCAGGTGCAGAAACCCCTTCTTGGTGCAGACCGAGCAGTTGCATTCGGTCGCGGTGCCGAGATCGGCACTGACCCGGAACCGCACCCGCCCGCAATGACACCCGCCCTCGAAGCTTTGCAGCATGGCGTCCTCCTGCCGTTCGCTCAGAGATCGTCGGGCGTGAGGCCGGTGTGCTTTGCTATGCGCGCGAGCATACGCGGTCCCAACTCGTCGCCGTCATGGAAAGCGAATACGTAGTCAGGCCAGCCCTGGCGCGACAACGTTCGGTGCGACCCAACCTGCCGTTTCATCGTCCATCCGAGGCGGTGAAGTGCGCGGAGAACACGGCCGGCCTTCGCTGCGGGCCACGAACTTACGCGGCAAAGAAATTCCGTGCTTCATCAGGCACGGGTTCGCCGTTCTCGATGCGGTCGGCAATGACGCGGAACGCGAGCGCGATCGTATTGGCTCGTGCCTCGGCCTCGGTTTTGCCGTAGGCGAGCACGCCGGGCAGCGCCGGAACCTCGCCAATCCAGCGCCCGTCTTCCTCGCGCTCGATATCGATCTTGAGCATGCGACCCTCGGTGGCCTGCCACCCCGAAGCTTTAGCATAGGGTGGCGTGCCGGACCGGACGAATATGGGTACTGGCTTATGACGGTACGTGCGCAATCTGGTGCGCACTACCAGCCGGCCAAGTGGTAAGGGTGACAGGTAACACCGCGCGGACTTTGCGCGTTATTACATTCAGGGACAGCCATGAGTTGCGACTGATTCCAACGTGGATCGAGAAGGTGTGTAATGCAGAAACTCGAGCCCGGTCGGATAGTATGCCCATTGGTCCTCCTGTTCGTCATCTTCAGGTCGAAGCGCGGCGAGCGTTGCGGAGTTGTAAATTTTCGTTTTTCCCTGAGCATCGATAATCCCGATGCGGTCATACTTCCAAGAAAAGTCCCACGGCGGACCGATAGGTCCCGTTAGTCTGCCTGGCAGAACGTAGACCCAAGGTCCGAAGCTTGATTTCCGAAACTGTGAAAGCGTGGCTGTAATTTGGATCGGACAAGGTGACAAATTATAAATCGGAGCATGCAGCGCATCGCATGCGGACAAGCAAGTAACGACAAGGACTAACATCCGCTCTCTTAGCCAAGTCATGGCGGCAGCGCACGCGCGCCGAACGCAGCATGGTTCGGGCGTAATTGGGGTCAGAGTAGATTTAGCTGTCGTTTGTCGGGTCCTTCACGTTGCGGCCGACCCGGCGATGCCGGAGCGACGCGGCGGCCGAGCGCCGTCGCGATCTGCTGCTTGAAGCGTTCGCTGCCGAGCGCCCAGCCGCCGTTCGTCGCCGCGCGCAGATCGACGACGAACGCCGCATCGAGCGGCGCCTCGAACAAGGCTGCGTAGGCGCGCTGCCGTTCGCCCGGCGTCCCGCCCAGGCTCTCGTAGAGCGGATGGGCCGCCGCGAGCGGATCGGCCGCGCCGCCCGCGTGGGCGCGATAACTCGACCATGCGTAATCGCGCGGATGTGCGGCCATGCCAGTGCGCACGGGATTGAGCTCGATGTAGCGGCAGCAGGCGAAAAAATACGCCTCGCTGTCGATCGGCGCTGCGCGATAGCGGCCCTCCCACAACGTGCCGCTTCGCCGGTAGCGCGCATTCACGTAGCGCACATAGCGCCGGCCGAGCGACTGCATGGTACGCGGCACGCTGTCCGCCGTCGCCGGGGTCGCGAGCAGATGCACGTGATTGGTCATCAGCACATAGGCGTGCACGACGCAGCCGTGCTCGACCGCGGCTTCGGCCAGCCAGGCGCGATACTGCTCACAGTCCGCGTCGGCGAAGAAAACCGCTTCGCGGTTGTTGCCGCGCTGGATCACGTGCAACGGCTGCTCCGGCAGAAAATAGCGACCTGCGCGCGTCACGACCGCCCTCCGACGACCGGCATCGGCACAAGCCTACGGCGGCCATCGAGCCAAAGCTACAGCAGGCCGATTTGGGCGGTTTTGTTCGGGAATGGCGTGCCGGACATGGTGAAACTGAGAACCTATGGAAAAGCGCAGTTGTGCTGCCTGCCATTGACGCGCAACTGGACCTAAAGAACTCTGGGTCGCTACCAAAGGCGCCGATTTGACGGATCTCGGAAGGTAGTTCTAAACGCATCGATCATTCCTGCGACAAATAACCAAATACCTCTCGGTATATACCGAATGCCGAATTGTCCTCTCAAGTACAGAAGCCCTAACCCATGTTTAGCACGTATTTGGCCTGTTTTGATTGCCCTCTCGAGAAGCACACGGACCTGTTCGGCGTCCGCACATTGAGAAGGGTGCGTCAGGTAAATCGTCGCTAGCCAGTACGTTGATGGGCCATCGTCTTTTGAGGCGCCTTCCGCGAAGTACCTTTCGGCTGTTGCATAATCCCCTCGCCTGTAAGCAATACTACCTAAACTAAACAATGCGGTTGCTGATCCTCTCTCGTACGCAGACCGATACCACCTCTCCGCTTTAGCGGAATCCGCATACGGGCCGAACTGGTGTGCCTGCGCGAGGTACAACATGCTCAGGACCGAGCCTTCGTTCGCCAATGTCTCAAGCGCCGCCATACCTCGTGAGGCATTGCTCGAAAGCAGTGCGTGAGCACGACGAACCCTCTCCAGGTCTGGCTCGCGCATCATTAGCTCACGGTCACTAATCATTCGATATCCGGCCTCTTTATCGGGGCCTCTTCTATGATCGGCGGCGGCGTAATAGGGACCGGAGGCGGCTTCACTCCAATAGCGCCCTGTCCCGTCGCAATACCCAACACGACACCACAGGCCTGGATAAATTTGGAGATGCAGCTACGTAACCCAGCTACCTGGTTGTCGTTCACTGCATTGCCAAACTGATCGAAGCACCCGGCGTCGTTGCACGTAACGATAATTCCCTCGTACTGCTGGATTACGTCCTCGCCGAGATCAACGGCACCCGCAACCGCTCCGCCAACCACCGCACCCGTTAGGGCGCTTCTAAACGTACCGCCCTGGATCGCTCCGCCAACGGCACCGCCTATTGCGCCAGCGCCGATGTCGCCGGCCGTCGGGCCAGCGATATTGCCAAGCGGTCCGGCAAGTGCCGTTGCGGTCACATCGGCGAGGGCACCGGCCGCCGTGCTCCTGAGCGTGCCGCCCTGCACCGCTCCACCGGCCGCTCCTGCGGCAGCCGCGTTGGTAAGAATGCCGGCGCTGCTATTCGCGAATGCGGCAGTTTCGATTTCCGGCAAGGCCTCTTGGACCGCGACCGCCGCTACGATTGCCGCCACCACACGAAAGATCGGCGACTTCCAGAAGCAACCGAGGAAGCACAGTCCCGTGGGGTCGGTGAGGTTGAGCGGGTCGTTGCCGACATAGGCGTAGAGATTGGCGCCCGCCTGATAGCCGACCGGATCGGGCTGGAGAAAGCGGCCCAAGGCCGGCGAGTACATCCGCGCGCCGTAGTAGTAGAGGCCGGACGGCTCCGCGCCGCTGCCGGCGGTCTCGGAATCGAAGCGCTGGGCCGTGTACTGATATGATCCGCTCGCAAGTCCGGGATGTTCGCCATAGGGCTGGTAGCCGGTTTTGGTGAGCGACGTGCCGCTCGAATCGAGCGTCGCGACGATCGAGCCCTGGATGTCCGGGATCATCGTCTGGCGCGTCCCCGCCGCGACGTTCATCCGGTTCAGCGCGGCGCCGCCGTAGGCGTACCAGGCCTGGATCGCGCCGCTGCCGCTCGCGCCGTTGTATTCGATGACCGCGCGGCCGTCCGCGTCGGCGACGTAGATGGTGGTGGCCGATCCCACCGTCTTGCTCTTGCGCCGGCCTTGCGCGTCGTAGGCGTAGGTCGCGATCGTCGTCGTCGGGCTGGCGCAAGTCCCGGTGACGATACCGATCAGGCGGCCTTCGCCGTCGTAGCAGTAGGTATAGCTGCCGTCGTAGGCAAGGTTGCCGTTGCCGTCATAGGTCGGAGACGTTGATCCGACAGCCGTGTATTGATTGAGATTGTTCGCGGTGTAGCTGACGGACGCAGCCGACCCCGGATAGCTCCACCAACTGTTGTCGTTCGCGGCCTGGCTGATGCGCCGGTTCGTCGCGTCGTAACCGTAAGCGAAGAGACTGCCGCTCGCGGTGGGAGTTGTTTGCGCGGGCGCCGGGTTCCAACTCGCGCTGACCGGCCGGTTGAGCTGGTCGTAGGCCATGATGGTGGAGTATTGCACAGTCGTGCCACCCGCCGCCGCCGCGCTGGTCATCGCCGCGCTGTTGTCGCTCACGCTGACGAGCCGGCCGGCCGGATCGTAGGCATAGCTTACCACGGCTTCCGGCGAGGGCGGAATCTTGGCCGAGAGACGGTTCAGTGTATCGTAAGCAAAGCTGATCGTATCGCCCTTGCGCGTCACCCTTGTGAGGACGTTGCCGTCCGCGTCGTAGGTTGCCGTCTCGGTGCTGCTATTGGGGTAAGTAGCGGTCGAAAGGCGATCGAATCCATCGTAGGCATAGGACGTGGTGTGATTGTTCGCGTCGGTCAGGCTCGCGCGCAGGCCATCGGGCGTGTAGGCAAGCTGCTGGAGCGGAGTTGATTGAATGGCGAGATTAGTCGCGGTCAACAGCCGGCTCATGGCGTCATAGGTGTAGCTTGTCGTGCGGAACAGGGGATCAATCACGCTGACCAAGCGATCGTCAGCATCATAGTTGTTCGTGGTCAGATTGCCGTTCGGATCGGTGACCGACTGCACCTGCCCGGTCGCGCTGTAGTTCTTGGTCGTGACGACGTTGGTCGTGCCATTGGTCCGGGTTATCGCGATGACATTGCCATCGGGGTCGTAGGTGTTGGTCGCTTGCGTCAGCGCGGTTCCGCCGTCGAAGGGCGCGGGCGCAGTCGTGGAGAGCAAGCGCCGATCGGCGTCGTAGCTCATGATCGTGGTATTGCCGTTGGGATCGGTCTGCGAATGCACGTTGCCAACGGCGTCGTAGCCATAGCGAATCGTAATGTTCAGATGGCCCGTTCCGCTGTCTACGACCTTAGAGACCAGGTTCTCATGAGAGTCGTATTGGAAGGTCGTGACCGTGCCGATCGGATTTGTCGCGGTCAGCACGCCGCCAAAGGCGTCGTAGGAGAATAGGTTCGTCTGGTTGAAATGCGGCGAGGGGCCGGCATCGGCGATCGTGGAGAGTAGGTTTCCGGTCGCAGGATCGTAGGTCGATTTGGTGACGAGCCCGAGAGGATCGGTGACGCTGGTCACCTTGTTCCAGGTGGGATCGTAGGTGTAGCTGGTAGTCAGCGGTGACAGGGAAGACCCTGGCTTGGCGGTGCGCGTCACGCTGGCGATGTTGTTGGCCCACGGATTGACCGAAGTCACATAGGTGTAAGAGGTGGTGCCGCCTTCGGGATAGGTCGTTTGGGTAGGCCGGCCGATACCGTCAAATTGGTTCGTCGTTACGTTGACGACGCCGTTGTCCTGGACGGTATCGTTGAACACGTCGCCAAAGCTGCTGCTCAGGACCCAAGCATCGGATACCACCATTCCTTGGTCGGTCTGATAAGTGACCTCCCGATTCCCGAGCGCATCAACCATTTCTGTGCGCGGCCCGGCAAAATAGAATTTCGAAATATATCCGTTGCCGTTTGCCTGCTGGTTCACGCGGCCGAGCGCGTCGTACCAGTTCGTGACGAACGCGGTGTTCGGGCGGAACGGGTAGAAGATTTGTGTCAGATGACCGAACGTGTCGTAGGTTCCCGAGGCGTCGTAGGCATAGGCGATGGTGTTGCCGAGCGGATCGGTGGACCGGGTGAGATTGCCGCTGCCGTTGTAGATGTAGTTTACCGAGCGTCCGGTATCGTCGGTCACGGTGGCAATGTCCGTGCCACTGTAAGTCAGTGCGAGAGAGCGCCCGAGATTGTTGGAAACCTTCGTGAGTTGAGAGCTGCCGTTGTAGATCAGGCTGACGGTCACGCTCATCGGGAAGACCCAGCTTTGCAGCGCGCCGGCGGGGGTTGGACCGAAATTCAGGATCACCCCGTCTTTTGTCTTGTAGGCATACTGGCCGGCAGCGGTCTGCGTCATCCGGGCGGATGAACTGGGGGGCTGGTAGAAAGTGTAATTCGTGCTGCCATCGGCATGCGGCAGCGCGATGAATTCCTCGCTGGTGCCGGGCTGCGTCACGAAAACGGTGTTGCCCGTCAACTGGTCCGTGAACCATTGTGTGACCATCGAGGAAACAGTGATCGTCTGGGCGGTGGGCGTCACGGACAGCAAATCGACCGCGACGTAGAGCCCGGCAATGGACGTGGCGGCGCCGATCGCGGGAAAGTCGCCAGCGCCCATGCTGATGAAGGGATCGCTCTGCGATTTCGCGGTGATGCTGTAGGTATGCATCCAGCCGTTGCCCATTCCGACATCGGCGGTCGTGCTGGTGAGGTTGGTTCCCGAGGCCGACTGGTAGGTCCTCGAGAACGTCAGGGCATAAGGAAACTTGCCGCTCCCGGTCACCAGATCGTCGTGCTGAAAGAGAAACGCGCCGGTCACCCCATCCAGTGGATCGGCGAGCGGATGACTGGACGGATTTGCTTGTCCGTTGATCAGGGTTGGAACAGTGTTCGGGTTGGCGGACGGATTGAGCGCGACGAAGGAGTTGGCGGCGGGGTTCGTCACGTTGGTTCCGCTTGATCCCCCCGAAATGCCCCCGGTGATCAACTGGGTCAGGACGAGCGCAGTGCTCGAACTCGGGAAATATCTCGGTATATCCGCCGCCGCTCCAAACCCCGACACTCAGGGTTCCCTGTTTCGGAATGAGCACTTGCTGGCCGGCTGCGACGGCCGCCGTGATCGCCGATAGGTCATCGGAACTGTAATAGGACGAAATAATCGGCTCGATTGTGCTGGTGTAGGCGCTCTGGCCGGCAGTCGTGGTTCCATCTGCCAAGTATGTCGTCCCGAGCGAACCGGAATAGGACGAGTTCATGTTGGCATCAATCAGCATGATGCTCGATGCGGCGGTCATGTTGGCCGTCTGCGCTTGCGTTTGCAGGAGGACGGCAGATTGGAGCGAACTCAGCGATTCGCTCAGCGCCAGATTTGCAGAGGCGAAAGCGACTGGGTAGGTGTAGCTGCCGATCGTGATCGTAGGGCCACTGCTCGATAGGGGCTGAACCGACATGTAGTTCAGCGGCATGCTGAAATACGGTCCCTGATAGGTGGTCGCTTGGATGTTGGTTTGGGCAGTGAGGCCGATGCCGAAATTGTAGATAGTCTTGGTCTGTGCCAGCTGATCGACCATTTGCTGGTTTGACGAGAGTTCGGCGAACCAGTTGTAGCTGAGGACGGCAAGACTCTCGCCGAGCACGAGTTCGGAGGTATTTGAGTTGCCGGCCCCGACTGCTTGGCCCAGCAATTGCCGATGATATTCGGCGAGGCCGCGTCCGACTTGGCCGATACCTGTGCTGACGAGGTAATTCCCGTTGGTGCCGGCGACGATGGTCAACGTCTGGCACGCTGTCGCGGTAATCCCTGTCGGACATGCGGAAGAATTCGGCTGATTGGGCTGCGTGACCGAGGTTGCGAGCGATAACTGCGTTCCGGACGAAGAGGCGGGACCGACATTCGTACAGGTTCCGGCGCCAACGCAGCTTGGCGCCACGCCGTCAATAAGCAGCGTCGGAACGAAGTTGCCGCCGCTCGGCGAGAAAAACACTGTGATGCGATGGCCGTAAACCTGGTCCGTCGTCAGGTTGATCGCCTGAGTGGATAATGCGCCCGGCATCGTGATCGAGAGGGCCGTCTGGCAGGAAATGGTCTGCGCCGGGCAAGTGCTGGGAAAAGTCGTGTTCGTTTGGATGAAGGGATAAGAGGGTGAGAGGTTCGGGAAAGTCGTTTGGCGGATGGGAGAGCCCGTAAGCTTCTGAATCGTCTTTCCGCCGATGATGTTCTGAACCGTCCAGGCCGGGTTGTTCTGGTTGATGTAGCTGACGAGGTTCGTCGCGTACTTGACCAAATCGCTCCGCAAGCTGGTGCGGCTGATGGTCGAAATTGAATAACTGGCGATAGTTCCGCCAGCATCGGAAAGGAATTGGGTGCGCGAATAGCCGAGCGCGCTTCCAAGGTTGGATAGCCCGCTCACCATGGTGTGCTGCTTGTAGCTGGGATCGAAATAGTACCAGGTCCCGCTCAGTGCAATTGTGCGACGAAGTGGCTAACGTCGATGTGGTTCAGCGTGCCGTCGCCATTTGCCGTGGCGTTCTGGTAGGGAATGCCGCCGTCGTTCAAGATTGCTTCGATGGCGGTTGCGTCGTTGTTGACGCCAAGCCATCCGGACATCTGCGCGCCCGTCAGGCGGATCGTGCTCCATGCGAATTGCGTTGCCGAATATCCGGCCGTGTTGAGCAACGTGACGAGCAGCATCGCCTGGTCGGCGTCGTCGCCGCGCAAATCGAGCAACGTTCCGAGCGGACCCTTGTTGCTCCCGTAAAGGGGCTCAAATTCGACGTTGTTGTAAACGTACTCAAAGATCAGATCGGGATCGCACTTGAGCGCGGCGACCAGCGCGACGATCGGCGCGGGCTGAGAACTTGATGTCACACAGCCGGCCGGCTGAGTAACGAGCAGGCTGAATTGCGCGCGCGGAGTGGAACCGCCGCGTTGCGCGGCGTTCGTGTAGACGCTAGCGCCGTGCACCAACCGCCATGACTCACCCTGTTGCGCGTGGGCGCGCAGGAATCTTGCGTGGGCGGCGATGTCGGCGAGTTTGGTCGCGTGCGGATGAAGCGTAAAATGGATGCCGGGGCGCAGTTGAGTTTTTTCTGGCAGTGCCGCTCCCGAAAGCAGGACCGCGATCAATGCGATAAGAGCAACCGGGTACAAGCACGAATTTATGAGGTGCTTCATTCCCGATGCCTCACCAGAGCGCACCGCCCCAACAATTCGACGTGCAGGGAGTGCTCGTGGTGGTCCACGTCAGCGTAGCGCTGTTGACGTTGATCACCTGTTGGGTGCGGTTCCCATTGGCGTCGTAAGTGTAGATGACGATGACGCCAGTATCGTAACTGGCTGACGCGATTCGGCCCAACGCATCATAGGTGTAAACCACCGAGCCGTTCGCTGCCTGAGCGGTCCTTATGCCGATGCCGTTGAGCAATGCAGCAATGACAACCGTGATGCACAGAATTTCGATTGTCGGTTTGTGCGGTGTCCGCATCTGTCCGCCCCCTCCCGCTCCCTCAATGAAGCGCGACGAACCGCCGTTAGCCGCGCGCGATTCCGTTTGAACCGAGAGCACTTTCTGGGTTTATAATTCATCTCGTTTCGCCGTGTAAAGGCCAACCATGGGGGGGAGCCATGAAGCGCATTCTCTGTGCTCTGGTAATGGTCATGCTGGCCGGAGGCCAAGCGTGGGCGAACAGTTGCCCGAGCTACACCTACACGTTCTCTAACGGAACGACGGCAGACGCCGGCCAAGTGAACAGCAATTTCAGCACAATCATGAATTGCGCCTCGTTCTTTGTCGGTGGCACCACTTCCGGCACTGCGACCGCCCAGACGCTGGCGAGCGTGTCGCCCAACGTTTTCACGCTCACGAGCGGAAATCGCGCCACCTTCACCGCCGGGTTCACCACCACGGGCGCAACGACTCTCAACGTTGCCAGCACCGGCGCTACGAACGTCTACAAGAGGACGTCAACCGGCCTTGTCGCCTTAGCTGCCGGCGATATGGTGGCGAACCAGGTCTACACCGTGCAATACGACGGAACCCAATACGAACTCCTTGACCCGATTCCGAGCGCTGGCGGCGGATTGGTTCTGCTCGGTCGCGTGTCGGCAAGCAGCTCCGCGTCGATTCAGATAAAGAGCGGCGGCGATATCAATTACGCCATTGGCAGCACCTACGAGGAGTACGAAATCCACTTCATCAATGTCGTGCCAGCGTTGACCGCCAACCTCGACATCAACTTTTCGACAAATGGCGGATCGAGCTACGACACCGGCTCAAATTACTCTGAGGCTGTCTCGGGGTACTCGACCGCGCCAGGCGGCATTACAGAGGGCAGCACGGTCCTTACCGCATATGTCGCCGGTGATTATTCCGGCACCTATAAAATTCTCAGCACGGGCACCGGCCTCAATGGGACGTTCAAAATCTACAATCCGTCTGCTACCGGCAACAAGATCGTCCAAGGGCAAGTTGCTTACGGGAGTGGTAGCGCGGCCGGTGTCTCGGAGGCGTCATTTGGCGGGCTTTACACTGGCAGCACATCTGCCGTGAACGCTCTCGAAATTTTGATGTCGTCGGGCAATATCGCATCGGGTGACATCATCCTCTACGGCGTCCAGAAACAGTAGCCACGCAGCACGCTAGCGTTAGCGGGATTTCCGGTCCCGCTAGCGCTAGCGCGATTTTTCCCCGCCGGTTACGTCCAATGCCACACTAGCGACTGTTGCGGCTTAAGTGCCGCCCCTCGCGGAGTTCGCCATGGGCGCTGTTCCGATTCGCTGGGTAACTTCAGATTCCGGCAGACGTGAGCTGCCACGCAATTCCGCATTCCCGTACGTACGTACGGAATCGATTTTTTGCTTGTTGGCCACCCCGCTCGATTCTCAAAATCAAGATAAGCGCATAGAGCGCCTCAAGGCGCTGAGGCTCGGCCAATGGTAATCGCGAACGACAAGACGACAGACGCCCCGGCCTCCTCGGCAGATAGCCAGGGCGAAACTTCCCATACGTACGTAGGGACGCGACAAGCGCCCCGTACGTATAATAACTCGGATACGTCTGTCGCCACTGGACGCGCTATAACGGTCATCAAAGTTACCGATGATCTTGGCGAGCGCATCGAGGTTCGGATCGGCGAGGCCGTCATACTTGGTCCCTTGTTTGACAACGTGCTTGAGGAACTGAGGGCCAAGCGAGCAAACGAGGGATAAGAACCATGGGCATCCGGGCCGCACTTTATCTCCGGGTCTCGACCGCCCGGCAGGCTGAGAAAGACCTATCGATCCCAGACCAGCGCCGGCAAGCGCAAGCCTACTGCCAAGGCAAAGGGTGGATCGTCATCCGCGAGTTCGAAGAGCGAGGGGCGAGCGCGACCGATGACAAGCGGCCCGTGTTCCAGGAGATGGTGGACGCCGCATCGCAACCGGATCACCCTTTTGACGTGATCGTAGTCCACAGCTATTCGCGATTTTTCCGCGATGCTTTTCAACTTGAATTCTATCTTCGCCGCTTGCAGAAGAACGGCGTCGGTGTTGTCTCCATTACCCAGGAGACTGGCGACGATCCGATGAGTCAACTGGTGCGGAAAATTCTCGCGCTTTTCGATGAGTACCAGAGCAAGGAGAACGGCAAGCACACGCTCCGCGCCATGAAGGAGAACGCGCGGCAAGGATTCTGGAACGGCGCGCGCCCGCCCTACGGATACCGCACTAGAGAGGCCGAGCGGCGCGGCGACAAGATCAAGCGCCGCCTCGAAATCGATCCGGGCGAAGCGGAAATCGTTTGCCTGCTCTACCAGCTCCACCTTGAGGGCGACGGCTCGGGCAAACTTGGAATCAAAGCCATCGCCGATCACCTGAACCGCAAGGGCATCCGCTACCGTGACGGGCACCGGTTCAGTACAGGGCTGGTCCACAGCCTGCTCACCCGCGAAAGCTACACGGGCTGCCACTGGTTCAATCAGACCGACTCGAAGACGAGAGAACGGAAGCCGCGCGAGGAATGGATTGCCGTGACGGTACCGTCAATTATCAATGAGGACACGTTCCGGCGAACGAAGACATCTCTTGCCAGTCGCAGCCCCAAGATAATCGCTCCCCGCGTGGTCAATGGTCCGGTGCTTCTGACCGGACTCGCGCGCTGCGCAACCTGCGGCGGCGCCATGACCTTGCGGACGGGCAAAAGCGGCAAATACCGTTACTACACCTGCTCTACATGCGTTCGACTCGGCAAGACGGCATGCAAGGGCCGAACCTTGCCAATGGCGTTCCTCGACGGCCTTGTGATGGACCATCTAGCGCACCGACTTTTTACCCCCGAGCGTCTTTCCAAGTTGCTGGCAGAACACGCCGCGCGGAGCCAGGGCTCCGCCGAGGAATCGGCTCAGAGGGCAAAGGATGCTGACCGCGACCTGCGCGCGACCGAAGAGGCGATCCACCGCCTCCTGGAAATGGTGGAGCGCGGCATCGCCCCGCTTGACGACTTGCTCGGAAAGCGCCTTTCGGAACTTCGTCAGCGGCGCGAGGAACTGACCAAGCTAAGGACGCTGGCAGCGCAGCAGCGGCGTTCTCCCGCTCCCCCACTAGCATCCGGCCAGCTTCTCGAATTTTGCACCGCCATGCGCGAAAAGCTTCTCAGCGCCGATCTCTCGACGCGCCAGCGCTATCTCAGGCTGTTCGTGGAACGGATCGACGTAGACGACACCGAGGTTCGCCTATCCGGGCGGAAGGACCGCCTCGAATCCGGACTGCGGCCGGGGTCCGACGCGCCAGATGAGCCGGTGCCCAGATTTGTTCGGGAATGGCGTCCCCTACCGGATTCGAACCGGTGTTGTCGCCGTGAGAGGGCGATGTCCTGGGCCTCTAGACGAAGGGGACCGCGCTTCTTTCTAGCCGCTCGGGCGCGCCCGATCAAGCGCGGGGCGCGCGCGGCTCACTCGCGGAAATTCACGTATTGCAGCGGCTGCTCCACGCTGAGGCCGCGAAGGAGCGCGATCGCCGCCTGGAGATCGTCGCGCTTCTTGCCGGAAACGCGCAGCTCCTCGCCCTGGATCGAGGCCTGCACCTTGAGCTTGCTGTCCTTGACGGCGCGTGCGAGCTGTTTCGCGAGCTCGGCGCCGATCCCCTGGCGCAGCGCCACGGTCTGGCGCACGGTTTGGCCCGCGGCCTTTTCCGGCGGCTTGAATTCGAGCGCGGCGGGATCGACCTTGCGCCGCGCGAGGTGCATCTTCAGAAGCTCGTGCATCTGCTTCAGCTTCAAATCGTCGTCGGCAGCGATGACGAGCGCGCCCTCCTCGCGCTTGATCGAGGATTTGGCGCCCTTGAAGTCGAAACGGGTGGCGATCTCGCGCGTCATTCCGTTGAGCGCGTTGTCGACCTCGGCGAGGTCGAGCCGCGAGACGATGTCGAAGCTCGGCATGGCGCTCCTCTTGACCGGACGCGGCGGGAGGCGCTTATAGCGCGCGCCGCATGCCGCGGCCAGATCGCGGGGGGCTCGATGGATCGCATCTTCATCGCCGTGGCGGCGCTCGCCGGCGCCGTCTCGGTCGGCGCCGATGCGGCGGCCCAGCATTATCTCGCATCCGGTGGCGCGCGCGCGGCGCTCGCCGCGACCGGCGCACGCTATGGCCTGATCCATGCCGCGGCGCTCGTCGCCGTGGCCTTGCTGCTCGAGGTGCCGGCGGGGGGATTGGGGCGCGTCGCGTTGGCGCTTTCCGGCTGGTGCTTCGTTGCAGCGCTCTTCGCCTTCTGCGGCGGGCTTTTCCTGCACGCGGCGGGGCTCGCCGCCTTCGCGATGTTCGTACCCGCGGGCGGCGTCCTGTTCATCGCCGGGTGGGTCGCGCTCTTTCTCCACGCGGTGAGCCCGCGCCCGTTGGCCTAGCGTATTGCCCGCGGCACCGGGATGTTGGCTTCGCGGTAATAGCGCAACGCGCCCGGGTGCAGCTCGGCGCCGAGCGTCGCCAGCGCCGCCGGGTTCGCCGCCTGCCACGGCGGGCTTTTCTTGACCAGCGCGTCGTGCTGCGACCAGAACGCCTTGGTGATCGCGTAGGCGACATCGTCGGCCATCCGCGTCGTGGTATAGACGCCGATCGGCAGCGCCAGCGCGGTCACGTCCAGGTCGAGCCCGGGATATGTGCCCTTCGGCACGGTTTCGGCGGCGATGCTGTCGTCGGCGCGCAGCACCCGGCGCAGCTGCGGCTGCGGCATCGAGAGCAGACGAATCGGTGTCGCGCCGGCAAGGTCGGTGAGGTTCTGCAGCGGATAGGCCCCGGCGATGGCAAAGCCCGAAACCTGCTTCGCCTTCAAGGCTTGCAGCGCCGCGCCGGCGTCGATGTCCATGATCTGGACCTCGTGCAGGATGCCGAGCGTCTCGAGCGCCTCGGTGGTGACCCGCTCGGCGACGCTGCCCTTGGCGCCGGAGATGAAGTTGCGCCCGGCCAGATTGGCAAGGCTCGCAATGTCGCTGTCCTTGCGCACCACCCAGTGCACGGTCTGGGCCGGAATGGGAAACAGCGCGCGGATGCGGCGATAGCGCTGATCGGGCGCGAATGGCTTTGCGCCGCGCCGCGCCGCGGCGATGACGTTGGGACCCGTGGTGAAAAGATAGTCGCGCTGCGCCCGGCGCGAATCCATGACGTTCTGGATCGAGCCCTGGCTTTCCTGCACGTCGAGCGTATAGGCGCCGTTCAGCGCGACGGCGACGGCCTCGGCGAACTGCACGGCCAAGGCGTGGTTCGGGCTGTCGCCCTTGCCGGCGCGGATCACGATCGATTTCGTGTGGTCCTTGGCGGCGGCGCCGGTCGCGAGGAGAAGCGCGGCGGCACAGCACAGAATGGCCAGGACTTTCGTCATCGCGCTTTCGTCCGCCGCCCGTTCTTTGGTCTTCCGGCGCGCCGCCCTATACTGAACGTGACCGCGAGCGGCAAGCCCGGCGGACGAACGCGCCGCTACGCCCTGGGAGATCCATGTCCACTCTGCTCTACTGGCATGACGCCTGTCTCGCGCACGATACGGGCTTGCACCATCCCGAGTCGTCCGGCGCGGCTCAAGGCGGTGCTCGACGCGCTCGCCGAGCCGGCATTCGCCGCGCTCGAGCGGCGGTCCGCGCCCAAAGCCGCGCACGAGGAAGTAGCGCGCGCCCATTCGCGGCGCTACGTCGAGGCGATCCTTGCGGCGATCCCGAAAGAGGGCCACGCCGCGCTCGATGCCGACACGATCATATCGCCGGGCTCGGGCGAGGCGGCCTTGCGCGCGGTGGGCGCGGTCGCGGCTGCCGTCGACGCCGTCATGGCAGGCGAGGCGCGCAACGCCTTCTGCGCGGTACGTCCGCCCGGCCACCATGCCGAGCGCGAGCGCGCCATGGGCTTCTGCCTCTTCAACAACGTCGCGGTCGGCGCCCTTCGCGCGCGCGAGGTGCACCGGCTCGACCGCGTCGCCGCCATCGATTTCGATGTCCATCACGGCAACGGCACGCAGTCGATCTTCGAGGACGACCCGCATCTCTTCTACGGCTCGACCCATCAGTACCCGCTTTATCCCGGCACCGGCGCGCGCAGCGAAACCGGCGTCGGCAACATCGTCAATGCGCCCCTTCGTGCCAATGCCGGGTCGGCCGAGTTCCGCACCGCCTTCAACGAATTCATCCTGCCCGCGCTCGAGGATTTCCGGCCCGATTTCGTGTTGATCTCAGCGGGGTTCGATGCGCACCGCAGCGATCCGCTGGCGCAACTCAATCTCGTCGAGGCGGATTTCGCCTGGGCAACCGAACGGCTCGTCGAGCTTGCCGGCCGCCACTGCGGCGGACGAATCGTCGCGTCGCTCGAGGGCGGCTACGATCTCGAGGCCCTGGCGGCGAGCGCCGCGGCGCATGTCGCAGCGCTGATGGCGGCGTGATCCTCCAATGGGTTGCCCCGCTCCATTGGGTCGCTTGCGGGGGTGCGAAAGGATCAATAAAGTCCACCGCCGCGAGAGGAAGGAATGGCCGAGGCCCAATCTTCGCCCGAGATCGCTGCCCTGAGCTTCGAGGACGCGCTCAACGAGCTCGAGCAGATCGTGCGCAGGCTCGAGTCCGGCAGCACCAAGCTCGACGAGGCGCTCGCTTCCTACGAGCGCGGCGCGTTGCTGAAGCGCCACTGCGAAGCAAAATTGAGGGAAGCGCAATTGCGCGTCGAAAAGATCGTGGTGAGCGCCGAAGGCGCAGTCTCGGCGGAGCCGCACGGCCTTGAGTGAGCCTGCCTTCTGGACGTCCGGCACCAGCTTCGATGCCGCGCTCGCCGAGACCGTGCGTCTCACCGATGCGGTCATCGACCGGCTGATTGCCGTGCCGGCAGGGCTCGAGGCGCGCGTTTTCGAGGCGATGCGCTACGCTGCCCTGGCGCCGGGCAAGCGCTTGCGGCCGTTTCTCGTGCTGGCGAGCGCGCAGCTCTTCGCGGTTTCTCGCCGCAGCGCCTTGCAAGCTGCCGCCGCGGTTGAGCTGGTGCATGCCTATTCGCTCGTCCATGACGATCTGCCGGCGATGGACAACAGCGATCTGCGCCGCGGCCGGCCGACCTGCCACAAGGCGTTCGACGATGCGACCGCGGTTCTCGCCGGCGACGCGCTCCTCACCTTGGCATTCGAGGTGCTGGCCCAGCCCGATACGCACGGCGATCCGGCGGTGCGCTGCGACCTGGTGACGGCCTTGGCGCAGGCCGCCGGCGGCGCCGGCATGGTCGGCGGGCAGATGATCGACCTGATTGCAGAGCACCGGCCCGATCTCGACATCGGCGCGATCACCCGGCTGCAGCGCCTCAAGACCGGCGCACTCATCGCCTTTGCCTGCGAGGCGGGGGCGATTCTCGGGAAATCGCCGAGCGAGCCGCGCCTCGCCCTCAGGGGCTACGCGCACGATCTCGGCCTCGCCTTCCAGATCGCCGACGATCTGCTCGACGTGCAGGGCTCGGCCGGCGAGACCGGCAAGCCCGTCCACCAGGATGCCGCGGCCGGTAAGGCGACTTTCGTCTCGATCCTCGGGGTCGAGCGCGCCCAGGCCCAGGCCCGCCTTCTTGTCGCCCAGGCGATTCGGCATCTTGAATTGTTTGGTGAGAAGGCGGACCTTCTGCGTCAAGCGGCGCGTTTCGTCATCGATCGCCGCACATGAGGTGAGCGCGTGGCCCTGAGGAATGAAGCGGCGGTGCCCGAAACCGCCACGCCGCTGCTTGATCGGATTCGGTATCCGGCCGATTTGCGCTTGCTTCCCGAGAGCGAGTTGCGTCAGGTCGCGGACGAGCTTCGGCACGAGCTGATCGAGGCGGTGTCGGTGACGGGCGGGCATCTTGGCGCCGGGCTCGGCGTGGTCGAGCTGACGGTGGCGCTGCATTACGTGTTCGACACGCCGAACGACCGGCTCATCTGGGACGTGGGCCACCAGGCCTATCCGCACAAGATTTTGACGGGCCGGCGCGACCGGATGCGGACGCTGCGCCAGGGCGGCGGGCTGTCCGGCTTCACGCGGCGCGCGGAAAGCGAATACGACCCGTTCGGTGCTGCGCACAGCTCGACCTCGATCTCGGCCGGGCTTGGCATGGCGGTGGCGCGCGACCTGAAGGGCGAGCGGCGCGAGGTGATCGCCGTCATCGGCGATGGCGCGATGAGCGCCGGGATGGCGTACGAGGCGATGAACAACGCGGGCTCGCTCCCCTCGCGCCTCATCGTCGTGCTGAACGACAACGACATGTCGATCGCACCCCCGGTGGGGGCGATGAGTGCCTATCTCTCGCGGCTGCTGTCGTCGGCGCCGTACCGGTCCTTGCGGCACCTGGGCGCGGCGATGACGCGGCGCTTCCCGCGGGGCTTCGCCTCGCTTGCGAGGCGCGCCGAGGAATATGCGCGCGGCCTCGTCACCGGCGGCACGCTGTTCGAGGAACTGGGGTTCTATTACGTGGGGCCCATTGACGGGCACAATCTCGACCACCTGCTGCCGGTGCTGCGCAACGTCAAGGCGAGCGAGGACGAGGGCGCTGTCCTCGTCCACGTGGTGACCCAAAAAGGGCGAGGCTACGCGCCGGCGGAAGCCGCGGCCGACAAGTATCACGGCGTCGTGAAGTTCGACCCGGCGACCGGGCAGCAGCAGAAGAGCAAGGCGCAAGCTCCGAGCTATACGAGCGTGTTCGCCAAGGCCTTGATCGCCGAGGCTGCGGCGGACGAGCGGATCGTGGCCTTGACGGCGGCGATGCCGTCGGGCACCGGGCTCGACAAGTTCGCCGAGCGGTTTCCGAAGCGGGCCTTCGACGTCGGCATCGCCGAGCAGCACGGCGTGACGTTCGCGGCGGGGCTCGCGTGCGAGGGGCTCAAGCCGTTCGCGGCGATCTACTCGACATTCTTGCAGCGCGCCTACGACCAGGTCGTGCACGACGTGGCGATCCAGAAGCTGCCGGTGCGGTTCGCGCTCGACCGGGCGGGGCTGGTGGGCGCCGACGGGGCGACGCATGCGGGCTCGTTCGATCTCGCATATCTCGGCTGTCTTCCGGGCTTCGTCATCATGGCGGCGGCGGACGAATCGGAATTGATGCACATGGTGGCGACCTGCGCCGCGATCGACGACGGCCCGTCGGCGGTGCGCTATCCGCGCGGCGAGGGGATCGGCCTGAAGCTGCCGGAGCGCGGCAGCGTCTTGGAGATCGGCAAGGGGCGCATCGTGCGCGAGGGCACGGCGATCGCGATCCTGAGCCTCGGCGGACGGCTGCAGGAGTGCCTGAAGGCAGCGGACGAGCTGGCCCGGCTCGGCCTCTCGGCGACGGTGGCGGACGCGCGCTTCGCCAAGCCGCTCGACACGGACCTCGTCGAGCGCCTCGCACGCGAGCACGAGGTGCTGGTGACGATCGAGGAAGGCGCCATCGGCGGGTTCGGCAGTTTCGTGCTGCATCATCTGGCGCATGCCGGGATGCTCGATCGCGGTCTCAAGGTGCGGCCGATGGTTCTGCCCGACCGCTTCATCGACCACGACCAGCCCTATCAGCAATACGAGAGCGCCGGCCTCAACGCCCGCCACATCGTCGAAACCGCGCTCGCAGCATTGGGGCGCGAGCGGCGTAACGTATCGGTTTCCGCATGATCGCGCGCCGGAAATTGTTCGCAGGATTGGCGTTGGCGGCTTTCGCGCGTCCGCGCATCGCGCGCGCGGCAGCGCAATCGCCGGTCGCGGCGATCCAATACTTCTATGACGTGCTCATGAGCGCGATGAAGGGCGGGCCTCGCCTCGGCTTTGCCGGCAGGCGCAACCTTCTCGCCCCGGCATGCCGGAGAACCTTCGATTTCGCGCTGATGACGCGGCTCATGGTCGGGCTGCAGTGGCCGTCGCTTCCGGGGGACCAGCAGCAGCAGCTTGTCGATTGGTTCAGCGCGTTCAGTATCGCGACCTACTCCAACCGGTTCGACGACTATTCGGGCGAGCGGTTCGACGTCCAGGACGATGCGGTGGCGGTCGTGAACGGCGACGCGATCGTCAAGAGCCAGCTTGTGCAGTCCGACGGCGAGAAGGTCGAGCTCGATTACCTGATGCACAACGGCCACGAGGGCTGGCAGGCGATCGACGTCTATCTCAGCGGCACCGTCAGCGAGCTGGCGACGCGCCGCTCGGAATTTTCTTCGGTGCTGCGCCGCGGCGGCCCCAGCGCGCTCGTCGAGCTGCTGCAGCGCAAGGTGGCGGAACTGAGCGGCTAGGGGCCGGTGCCCTCGATGTCGAGATTGGGCATCGGCGCGGGACGGCCGTGCCGCAGCTCGGCGGCGCGATGTTGGCGGTAAAGGCTGCGCATTTCGGCGTAGAAATCGATCGCGTTGCGCTCCAGATCGTCGAGCGTGTCGATGTTGCGCGCGCGCAGATCGACGCCCGAGGCGGACATGCGGCCGATCGTCGCGCTGTTGCTCGCGCCGTAATCGCCGGCGAGATAGCCGAACGGGTCCATGAAGCCGTCGACGCCCATGCCGATGGCGTCGCGCGGGTTCGATGGCCCGAGAATGGGCAGGACGAGATAAGGCCCCTCGGGCGAGCCCCAGGCGTAAAGCGTCTGGCCGAAATCGCCGCTCTGGCGCTCGACGCCGTTGTCGCCCGCGAAATCGATCGTGCCGCCGAGCCCGAACGTGCTGTTGATGATGAAGCGCGCGGCCGTGAGATTTGCGGCCTGCCATTCCGCCTCCATCATGTCGTTCGCGAAGATGACCGGCTCGCCGAGATTGTGCAGGAAGTTGCGGATCGTGTTGCGCGCGAATTGCGGCACGACCTTGACGTAGCCCTGGGCGACCGGCTTGATGAAATACCGGTCGAGGTACAGATTGAACTGGAAGATATCCCGATTCATGGGCTCGAGCGGATCGTTCGTCGCTTCGAAATCCTTGCGCGCCGCCGGGTCGCTGGGCGGCGTGGCGCACGCGGCCAGAGCGGCGAGCGAAGCGGCCATCAAGAAACTCGCAAGACGGCGCGCTGCGGCGGGCAGGTGACAGGCCACTGAACCTCCAGGTGGGGAGAAATGCTTTATAATGACGAGACCACGAGGGGCAGGCATGGTTAACGCTCGCAGGGGCGAATGCAACAGCATTTTTGCCCATGCAAGCCAGGCCCGCGCGATAGAGTTAACCGGGCGAATCCTAGAATGACGTTAACGGCGGTCGAGCTTCTTGCCCTGGCCCTCTTGGGGCTGAGCGCGGTCGGCTGCCTATTTCTTGGCTTCAGCGCCTTTGCCGTGCGCCGTCTGTTCGCGCGCCGCCCCCGGGACGGGGGGACGCGTCCGCCGATCAGCATTCTGAAGCCGCTGTGTGGCGAGGATCACGATCTCGCGGCCAATCTCCGCTCGTTCTGCCGGCAGGATTATCCCGCCTTCCAGATCGTGTTCGGCGTGCGCGACACGGGCGACCCGGCGGTCGCGACGGCAGAGCGGCTCATGGCGGAGTTTCCCGAAGCGGATCTCGTCCTGGTGGCGGATCGCCGCCAGCGCGGACGCAACCTCAAGGTCGCGAACCTGCACAATATGCTGCCTGCGGCGCGGCATGACATCCTGGTCATCGCCGACAGCGACATGCGCGTCGGCCCGGGCTACCTCGCCGCCGTGAGCGCGCCGCTCGCCGATCCCGCGGTCGGCATCGTCACCTGCCTTTATCGCGGTTCGCCGGCCGGCGGCCTGTGGTCGCGGCTCGCCTGTCTCCACATCAACCATGGCTTCCTGCCGCAGGCCGCGGTCGCGGAGGCGATCGGCGCCGGCGCCGGCTGTTTCGGCGCCTCGATCGCGCTGCGCCGCGAGACGCTCGAGCGCATCGGCGGATTGAGCGCGATCGAGGACGATCTTGCGGACGATTACGCGCTCGGCGCCGCGGTGCGGCGCGCGGGCGGGCGGATTGAGCTGTGCTCCTATCTCGTCGACAACGTCATTGCCGAGCCCAGCCTTGCCGCACTCTTTCGCCACGAGCTGCGCTGGGCCCGCACCATCCGCCTCGTCGCGCCCATGGGTTTCGTAGGCTCGGTCGTGACGCAGCCTGTCGTAATGGCGGCGCTCGCCGCTTCGCTCGGCGTCCTGCCCGCGGCCGGTGCGGCGATGCTGGCGATTGCCTTGCTTTGCCGCTGTGCAAGCATGCTTGCCGTCGACCGCGCGCTCGGCCTGCCGCCGTCGCCGCTTTATCTGCTGCCGGTCCGGGACGTGTTGTCGTTTGCGGTATTTGTCGCTAGCTTCTTCACGCGCAGGGTGGAATGGCGCGACCGCACCTTCCGCGTCGGACCCGGGGGCGAGTTGACCCTCGACGGAGACAGCCGAGCATGATGAAAACTCTGTTCCTACACCCGCCGTCCTTTGACGGGTTCGACGGCGGCGCGGGCTCGCGCTATCAGGCGCGGCGCGAGATCCGCTCGTTCTGGTATCCGACCTGGCTGGCGCAGCCGGCGGCGCTCGTGCCGGGGAGCCGCCTCATCGACGCGCCGCCCGCGCGCATGACGCTTGCCCAGATCCTCCCGCTCGCGCGTTCCTACGAGCTGCTCGTCCTGCACACCTCGAGCCCGTCCTTCGCCAACGACGTCCGCGTCGCCGAGGCCATGAAGGACGTCAACCCCGCACTCAAGATCGGCTTCGTCGGCGCCAAGGTGGCGGTCGAGCCGGACGCGAGCCTCGCCGCCTCGACGGCGATCGATTTCGTCGGCCGCAACGAGTTCGACTTCACCATCAAGGAATATGCCGAGGGCCACGCGCCCGACGGCATCGCCGGATTGAGCTTCCGCAACGCCGGCGGCGTGATCGTGCACAATCCCGAGCGTGCGATCCTCGAGGACATGGATCAGCTTCCGTTCGTGACCGAGGTTTACAAGCGCGACCTCCGGATCGAGGACTATTTCATCGGCTATCTGAAGCACCCGTACGTCTCGCTCTATACCGGGCGCGGCTGCAAGTCGCGCTGCACGTTCTGCCTCTGGCCGCAGACGGTCGGCGGCCATCGCTACCGCGTGCGCAGCGTCGGCCACGTCATCGACGAGATTCGCCTCGCCAAGAGCTACTTCCCGCAGGTGCGCGAATTCTTCTTCGACGACGACACCTTCACCGACAACCTGCCGCGCACCGAGGCGATCGCGCGCGAGCTGGGCAAGCTCGGCGTCACCTGGTCGTGCAACGCCAAGGCCAACGTGCCGCGGAAAACGCTCGCGGTCATGCGCGACAACGGGCTCAGGCTTCTCCTGGTCGGATATGAATCCGGCAACCAGCAGATCCTGCACAACATCAAGAAGGGCATGCTGGTGGACGTGGCGCGGCGCTTCACGCGCGACTGCCACGAGGTCGGCGTGACCATTCACGGCACCTTCATCCTCGGCCTTCCCGGCGAGACCAAGGAGACCATCGAAGAGACCATCCGGTTTGCCACCGAGATCAATCCGCACACGATCCAGGTCTCGCTCGCGGCGCCCTATCCCGGGACGTTCCTCCATCGCCAGGCGCTCGAGAACGGCTGGCTCGATGCCGAGAATGCCGAGCTCGTCGACGACCACGGCATCCAGATCGCGCCGCTGCAATATCCGCACCTGTCGCATCGCGAAATCTTCAATTCCGTCGAGGTGTTCTACAAGCGCTTCTATTTCCGCGCCGGCAAGATCGCCTCGATCGTGGGCGAAATGGCGCGCAGCCCCGAGATGATGCGGCGGCGCCTGCGCGAGGGCGTCGAGTTCTTCCAGTTCCTGCGCGAACGCGCGGCGGTGAACTGAACCGCTAGGCGCCGTCCGGGCGGCGCCGCACCGGCCCCAGCAGTGCCGGCAGCACCAAAAACGTCACGACGAGCGTATAGAACAGCGCGAGCGAGAGGAGCTTGCCCATCTCGGCCGTGCCGGGATGATCCGAGATCGCAAGGCTGCCGAACGCCGTGCCGGTCGTGAGCGCGCTGAAGAGGATGGCGCGCGCCGTGCTCGATTGCAGCAGGTCGCCGTTCCCTGCGCGCCAGCGCATCACGAAATACACATCGAACGCCACGCCAATGCCCAGCATCAGCGGCAGGGTGATGATGTTGGCGAAATTGAGCGGCATGTCGACCACAGCACCGGTCGCCAGCGTCAACAATCCGGCGAGCGCGAGCGGCGCCAGCACCAGCGCCACGTCGCGCACGCGCCGCAGCACCAGATAAAGCAGCAGCGCGATCGCCACGATCGCGATCGCACCCGCGACGGCGAAGGCATGGGTCACCGTGTTGGCCGATTCCTGGATCGTCACCGGCGTCCCGGTCGCGTCGGGCGCGACTGCGCGCACGGCGCCGACGAAACGCCTGATCGCTTCATTGTCAGGGGCGCCGCCCTTTGGAAAAACCTGGACACGCGCGCGTCCGTCGGGCGTCGCCCAGTCGCGTTCGATTTCGTCCGGCAGAGTGGCAAGCGAGACCGGCTGCGCCATAAACGATTGGCGGAGATCGTCGAGCCGGCGCGGCAGCCCCGCGGCGAGATTGGCGCTAAGCGCCGGCAGGACCGCGCCGCCGCGCGCCTCGGCCTCGCGCAGCGCGTGCGCGAGGCGGCTTGCCGCCGCGATGCCGCGCGTTCCCGCCTCCTCCAGATCCTTGGCGCAATCCGCCATCGAAGCGGCGATTTGGGAGTCGCTCGGCGCCGGCTTCAGTTGCGGCGGCGACAGCGTCGGTCCGAGGAGCGTTGCGGCATCGGCAAGAAGCGCGAGCTTCTTGTCCTGATCCCGCGGCACGAAGCTTTCGACCGTGACCGTCTGAGCCACCTCGGTCACGCCATCGAGACGCTGCGCCAGCGCCGCCGCGGCATCGGCCGATGGCGTCAGAATCTCGACCGTATAGGGCGTGTCGGTGGAATCCGATTTGAGCTCGTTCAGCACCTGCATCGCCTCGGTGTGCTGGTTCTGCAGGTCGAGCGGGTTGAAGTCGAAGCGCAGCCACGGAAGCGCCGCGGCCGCCGCGATCGCAATGAACCCTGAGAGCGCCAGCACCGCAGTGCGGCGCTCGACCAGCATCCGATTGAGCGGCGCAAGCCGCAAAAATCCGACCGCCCGCTTTTCGGCGCGCGGCTTCAACAGCGTGAGGAGCGCCGGCAACAGCGACAGATTGAGCGCGAGCGCGATCAGCATGCCGACCCCGGCAATGAGGCCGAGGTCCGACACCCCTGTATAGTCGGTCGGCACGAACGAGAAGAATCCGACCGATGTCGCCGCCGCCGCCACGGCAAGCGGGCCGCCGACGCCGGTGGCGGTGCGGCGCAGCGCCTCGGCGAGATCGTCGGCGCGGAAGCGCTCGTCGCGATAGCGGACGCTGAACTGGATGCCGAAGTCGATCGCAAGGCCGATGAAGAGCACGGCGAAGGCCGCCGAAATCGGATTGAGCGGCCCGACCGCACCGATCGCGAAGGTGCCGCAGGCGACGAGCCCCACGAGGAGCGTCGCGACGATCGCGACGACGAGCCGCGGCGAGCGCAGCGCAAGGAACAGCCACAGGGTCAAGAGGCCGAGCGAAAGCGACGTCGTGAATCCCGCGCCGCGCGACAGCGTCGCAAGCTGGTCGTCCGAGAAGGCGACCGAGCCGGTCAAGCGCACGCTGACGCCGCGCTCGGGCGTGAGGCCGAGGTTTCGGGCGGCCTCGCGGACCGCCTGGGCGGCGGGAGCGCCGGGCTCGAGTTGGCTGAAGTCGAGCACCGGCTGCGTCAGGACGAAGCGGCGCAGTTCGCGCGGATCGGGCCGGCGCCCGCTCAGCAGCGCCTGCCACGAGAGCGGCGCGTAGCGGCCCTGAACGGCCGCCTCGACCGATTGGGTCACCGCCGCGAGCGGGCTTGCGAGCGCCTCCTTTTCGATGTCGCCGTGGACCGCGCCCTGGGCGATAAGATCGATCGCGTCAAAAATGCCGCGCAGGCTCGGATCGGCCGCGAGCGTGCCAATGAGGGGCTGTGCCTGGATGATCTGGTCGCTGAGCCCCTGCACGTCTTCGAGCGGAAGGAACAGCAAGCCCTCGCGGCGGAAAAACGCGCCGCCGCCGGGTTCGCGCACCGTCCTGAAAAGCTGCGGCATCGCCGCGAGCCGCTTGGCGAGCGCGTCGGCGGCGTCGCCGGCAAGGTCGGCGGTCTTGCCGTCGATGACGATGGCGAGAAGGTCGGTGTCCTGCGGGAAGGCGCGATCCATCTCGGCCTCGCGCTGGCGCCACGGCAGGTCGGCGGATATGAGCTTGTCGAAATCGGTGTCGAAGCTGATGTGGCTCGCCGTGAAATAGGCGCCGAGGATCGACAGGAGCAACAGCCCGAGCACGAGCGGCGCCGCGTAACGCCGGCTCGCCTCGACGAGCGCTGCGATCGCCTTTTCCATCATGCGTGGCGAAGCCGCGCCGCCCTGCCGATCGGGGCGGAAATCTCCGCTGGGACGCGCGAACACCGGATCGGCATGGCTGCTTTATTGTGGAGCGCGCGCCGCGGCGCAAGACCGCAGGCGCCGCGTCCCGGCCCGGCGATCAGAAGGCGTATCCGGCGCGCAGCCCGATATTCGTCACGCCGGGATTGTGCGACCCGAGGTCGGCGTTGGAGATGTGGTCGAGAAAAATCGAGGTGCTCCACGGCGCGCTCAGGTGCATGCCGAGCTCGAGATATTCGTGGAACAGGACTCTCGTTCCGAGGCCTTTGTGATCCAGGGTCGAGCTGGCGTTCGGCCCATCGTGCACCGCGCCGCCGAGCCCCAGATTGCCGAACAGGGAGGACGTGAAGTTCGCGGTCCAGGTGAGGCCGCCATAGACATAGGAGTTCCCGCCGGCGCTGTTGATGCTGACGCCGACATGGGGCCGCGGCGCAAGGATCGGCGCGAGTATCGTCGGCGAGACGAAGCGCAGCTCGCCATTGGCGTCGACGCCACTCTCGCGCCGAGGGTCGCCAAGCGCGATGTCGTGCGCCGAAAGGCCGAATTCGGCCTCATCCAGTATGCCGGTCGCCGCGTGCGGGCGGATCAGCGGGATCGCCACGAACAGGATGGCCAAAGGTGCAAACCAGCGCGTCATTTTTTGTTCCTTGCGATCGGTTCGATCGTGCGCCGCACCCGCATTTGCCACATTTTACCGCCGATGCCAAGCCCGAACTGCGCGACCCGGGCCCTAAAACCCTGGAAGTACCAGGATTTGGGTCGAACCGGGCAGCATTCCGCGGGACAGCGCGACCGTCGCCGACTCGCTGCGCGTCAGCGGATAGCGCCCATCCATTCGCGCGATGAAGCGCTCGAGCGCGGCGGGACCGAAGAAATGCATCGGGATGACGAGCAGCGGGTGAATCTGTGCGATCACCTCGATCATGTCGGATTGGCTCAGGGTGAACATGCCGTCGACCGGCACCATCAGAACGTCGATCTGGCCAAGCGCCGCCAAATGCTCGGGCGTGAGCGTGTGGTGCAGGTGGCTCAAATGCGCGATGCAAAGGTCCGCGGTCTCGAACACGAAGATCGAATTGCCGCCGAACTCGGTGCCGCCCATGCCGTCGCGGATGTTGGTCAGGACGTTCCCGATGCGCACGTCGCGGAAGTGGAAGTCCCAGTTCGGCGGGCCTTCGCCCGTGTCCCAGCCGCGCAGCACGTACTTGATGCCGGGTTCGGGGTGATCCGTGTAGTGCGAGCTGTGCGCATGATTCATCGTGACGATGTCCGGCAGCGACGGCGGCCGGATGTAGCCGTTGTAGTCGGTGACGATGGTCACGCCCGCCGGGCTCTCGATGAGAAAGCTCGCATGGCCGAGAAAGGTGAGGCGCACGACGCCCTGCGCGCCGTCCGTCTCGGCAGCGGCGCGGATCGCGGGATTCGCCGCGACGAAGGGATTGCAGGTTGCGGCCCCCGCGCGCCCGGCAACGAGCGATAGCGGCGCCACCAGAACCATGAAAAGCGCACCGAGCCAACGAGTCATGCCTCGCCTCCGCGCAGTGCCATGTCCTTAAGAGGTTTCGGCCCCTCTGCAACCATCGGTTCCTCGGGACGTTGGCCGCCGAGCAGTCATTGGCCAAGCGATTTTATGATGGCGCCGCGCACGGTTTGGAAGGGGTATCTTTCTCTCGCGCGCATCAGCTGCGCCGTCCGGCTGCAGCCCGCGGTCGCCCGGATGGACAAGCTCGGGCTGCAGCCCCTGAACCGCACCACGCTCAACCGGGTGCAGCTGCGCCCGTACGATCCGCAGACCGGCCGCGAGATCGCGCGCGACGCGCTCTTGAAGGGGTACGAGTTCGAGCCCGGCCGCTTCGTCGTGATCGAAGAGCGCGAGCTCGCCGAGCTGCAGGTCGAAAGCATGCGCAACATCGTGCTCGACCGGTTTCTCGACCCGGGCTCGATCGATGCGGCCTATCTCGACACGCCCTATTACCTCCTGCCGGAAGCGCCGGCGTCGGCCGGATCCTATGCGCTCATTCGTGCGGCGATGGTGCGCGCGGGGCGATCGGCGACCGGTCACATCGTGCTCGGCGGGCGCGAATATGCGGCGCTTGTCCAGCCGCGCGGCCGTGGGCTCGTGCTCACGACCTTGCGTGCCGCGGCCGAACTGCGCAGCGAGGACACGGCCTTCGCCGGGATCGCCGAGCAGGCGCTCGACGCGGAGTTGATCGACAAGACGGCGGAAGTCATCGGCCGGTTGAGCGGCGCCTTCGATCCGCGCCGCGATTTCCGCGAGCGCTTCCAGGAGGCGCTGTTCCAGCTCGTGCAGGCGAAGCTCAGGGGCGAGAAGCCGGTCTTTCCGCCGCCGGCGCAGACCGTCCATACCACGGCGCTCGGCGAGGCCGTGGCCTCGAGCCTGCACCAGCTCGAACCTTCCGATCGCGCGCCGCCGCGCCGCTACACGACGGCCTTGCGGCAGTAGAACGCTTCCGCATATCCCGAGGGCGAATTGCAGCCGATGCCGCGCAGGCGCATCAGCGCCATGAACGTCTCCGCCGTGAACCACGCGCGCCGGCGCTGGCTCGGGAAATGCTCGAGGAGCGCCGCCGTCTTGGCGCGGCACAGCGATTCGGCAAGCGGCACGAACAGGTTCGGATTGCCGAAATCGCCGTCGTATTTCGGGATCTCGTACTCCCACACGAGATGGTCGCGAAAGGTGTTCAAGGTGAGTTCCGACAGCGTGCGATGATCCTGGTGCAGATCGTCGCGGCAATGGGTCAGAACGAGCGTCGGACGATAGTCGCGTTTGAGATATTCGAACGTCTCCTTGATGCGGGCGAACTCGGACGGAAAGAAGCCGTCGCGGAAGCCGTGCACGCTCACCGCCGCTTTGCCGCCGCCGAGCGCGCAGAGAAATCGGCGGGCACTCCCCTCCGCTTCGGGCCGGCGTTCGTCATTGCCGCTGAAGACGATCCAGCGCACCTCCGTGCCGGGCCTTTCGCCGAACAGCCGCAGCAGCAATCCGCCGCAGCCGATCTCGATGTCGTCGGGATGAGCGCCGAGGCACAGGAGCCGCAAATCGCCGCCGCCGCTGTCGAGACGGAGCTTCAGCATCGCCTCGCTCAGCGGCGCGCATGCAGCTCGAACGGCTCCGCGCCCTCGCGCTCGCGGCGCTTGGCGGGCCGCGGCGCGGGCACGGGCTGCGCCGCGCCGTCCGGGCGCCGCCACACGATCCACGGCGCCTCTCCCTTGGCGTGCAGCGCCTCGAGCGATTGCAGATCCTTGAACGTGTCGATGCAGCGCCAGAACCCGTCATAGGCGTGCGTGCCAAGGCGCCGCTCGGCGATGAGGCGGCGGAACGGCTCTTCGACCAGCTCGTCGCCCGGCTTGATGTAGTCGAAGATCTCGCGGCGCAGCACGAAGAACCCGCCATTGATCCACGAATTCGCGCTCAGCACGTCGTCGATCGCGGCAACCGTGCCGTCGTCGCTCCGCGTCACGAAGTGGAACGTGCTGTTCGGCCGCACCGACAGGAACGTGGCGACCTGGCGGCTCTTGCGGAACGGGTCGATCATCGTCGGGAGATGAAAGTCGGTGAGCCCGTCGGCATAGTTCGCGAGGAAGATTTCATCGTTCTTGAGGAACGGCGCCACCGCCGCAAGGCGCTGGCCGATATTCGCGTCCATGCCGGTATCGACGAAGGTGATGCGCCAGTCGTCGATGTCGCGCTGCAGCAGCTCGATCTTCCGGCCGCCCTGCGACATCACGAAGTCGTTCGAGCGGCATTCGTTGTAGGTGAGGAAATAATCCTTGATGACGTCGCTCTTGTAGCCGAGGCACAGGATGAAGTCGCGGTGCCCGAAATGCGCGTAGTATTTCATCACCCACCAGATGAGCGGGCGATAGCCGATCGGCACCATCGGCTTCGGGATCTTGTCGGAATACTCCCTGAGCCTCATTCCGAGACCGCCGCAGAACAGGACCACGCGCATCGGCAAATCTCCGCCTCAGGGATGAACCGAAACTTCGGGAATCGGCACGACGAACTTGCCGCCCCAGCCGCGGATGAACGCCATCTGCTCCATGATCTCGTCCTTGAAGTTCCACGGCAGGATCAAGACGTAGTCGGGCCGCGTCTCGGCGATGCGCTCCGGCGGCAGCACCGGGATGTGCGTTCCCGGCAGAAACTTGCCGTGCTTGTAGGGATTGCGGTCGACCGTGTAGTCGAGGAAATCGGTGCGCACGCCGCAGTAATTGAGGAGCGTGTTGCCCTTCCCCGGCGCGCCATACCCCACGACCGACTTGCCGCAGCGCTTGGCCGCGATGAGGAAATCGAGAAGCTTGCGCTTCGTCTCCTTGACCCGCTCGGCGAAGGCCGCATAGGCCGCAAGATCGCCGAGGCCCGCACAGCGCTCCCTGGCGATGATCTCGGCAACGCGCGGCGCGGTCGGATCGGGCGCACGCTCGTGGCAGGCGAAGAGCCTGAGCGACCCGCCATGCGTCCACAGCTCCTCGACATCGCAGACGCGCAGCCCGTGCGCCGCGAGAATACGCTCGGCCGTCAGCAGCGAGAAATACGAGAAATGCTCGTGATAGATCGTGTCGAACTGGTTTTCTTGCATGAGGCGCAGGAGATGCGGGAATTCGAGCGTGACGTGGCCCCGGGGCTTCAGGACCGCGGCGATTCCGCCGACGAAATCGTTGATGTCGGGCACCTGCGCCAGGACGTTGTTGCCGATGACGAGGTCGGCCGGCGCGAGCTCCGCCGCGAGTGCCCGTCCGAAGAACCGGGTGAGCGTTTTGACGCCGCGTTCTTCCGCCGCCTTCGCGACGTTCTCGGCGGGATCGATGCCGAGCGCCTCGAAGCCGCGCGCGACGAAGAACTGCAAGAGGTAGCCGTCATTGCTCGCCAGCTCGACGATGCGGCTGTCGCGGCCGAGCCCGAACCGCTCGATCGCCATCGCCGCATAGCGCCGCGCATGCTCGACCCAGGACTGGGCATATGAGGAGAAATAGGCGTATTCGCGAAAGATCCGCTCGGGCGCCACATATTCCTCGACCTGCGCGAGGAAGCAGCTTCCGCACACGCGCACGTTCAAGGGATAGAACGCCTCCATCTCGTTGAGCTGCTCCTCGGCGAGAAAGCTCTCGCAGAGCGGCGACATGCCGAGATCGACGAAGTCGTACAAAGGACCGCCGCAGAAGCGGCAGCCGGATCGGGGCGAGGACTGTGGCATCGGGCTCATCAATGGGCTGGCGGCGAAATCTCCGGCTTCACGATTGCCGCGATCCGTGCGTGAGCCGCGCAAGAGAACGCCGTCCGAAAAGGATTGTTCCGGCGCTTGCTTCGCGATCGCCGCCGGGCTTTTCTTTCTCCCGCCGAACCGAGAGAGGGCAAGGAAATGGCAGGGATGGAAGACCGCACCGTGCTCGGCCTCGCCGCTTCGCTCGGCGCAGGCAGAACCACCAGTCGCGCGCTGGTTGAGGAAGCGCTCTCGAAGATCGCGGATCGCGCGACCTTCATTTCGCTTAATCCCGATGCGCCGGATGTCGCCGACGCGCAGGACCGCCTCCGCCGCGCCGGCTATGCCGCCTCGCCGCTCGCGGGACTGCCGGTGTCGATCAAAGACCTGTTCGACGTCGCGGGCGAGCGCACGCTCGCGGGCTCAAAGGCGCTCGACGACCGGCCCCCGGCTGGGCGCGACGCCGCGATCGTGGCGCGGCTCAAGGCGGCGGGCGCCGTCATCGTCGGCCGCACCAACATGACCGAGTTCGCCTTCTCCGGCGTCGGCATCAATCCGCATTACGGCACGCCGGGCAATCCGTTCGACCGTGCGCGCATTCCCGGCGGGTCGTCCTCGGGCGCCGCGGTCTCGGCCAAGGACGGTTCCTCGGTCGTCGCGATCGGCACCGATACCGGCGGATCGGTGCGCATTCCGGCGGCGCTCTGCGGCCTCGTCGGATGGAAGCCGACGGCGCGCCGGGTTCCCACAACGGGCGCGGTGCCGCTCTCGACGACGCTCGATTCGGTGGGGCCGCTCGCGCGCTCGGTCGCGTGCTGCGCCATCGCGGACGCCGTGCTCGCGGGCGAGCCGCCGGTGCTCCCGCCGCTTCGCGCGGTCGCCGGGCTCCGGCTCGCCGTGCCGCAGACCGTCATGCTCGACGGGCTCGACGACGCCGTAGCATCGGCGTTTTCGCGCACGCTTGCGGCGCTGTCGCGCGCCGGCGCGCTTGTGACCGACCTCGGGCTCGAAGATCTCTCCGACTATGCGGCGATCAACGCGACCGGCGGCTTCTCACCGGTCGAAGCCTTCGCCTGGCACCGCGACCTTCTGGCGCGGCGCGGCGGCGAGTACGACCCGCGCGTCAGGGCGCGGATCGAGCGCGGCCGCGACATGACCGCTGCCGACTACGTCAGGCTGGTCGCCGACCGCGCCCGCTTCATCGCCCGGATCGACGCCGCGACCGCAGGGTTCGACGCGCTCCTCTGTCCGACCGTGCCGATCGCAGCGCCCCCGATCGCCGCGTTCGCCGAGGATCGCGAGTTCACGCGCCTCAACATGCTCATCCTGCGCATTCCGTCGATCGTCAATTTCCTCGACCGCTGCGCCATTTCGCTGCCGGTCGAGCGCGCGGGTGAGGCGCCCGTGGGCATCATGCTCGTGGGCCGGCACGGCAGGGATCGGGACTTGCTGGGCCTGGCGCTCGGCATCGAGGCGGCGCTCGCCGCCCGCGCGTGAGTCATTGCCGGCTTTCGCCGTCGAGGCGCAAGGATACCGGCCCGAGCGTGCGCAGGAGCGGCGGCAGCACCTCGCCGAGCGACGTGCCGGCGGCGAGCCGGCGGCGTCCCTGGAACAGCGCATAATCGCCGCTCCGCGCGCCCGGCGCGGCCTTGATGACCGTATAGAGCGCGCTCTCCTGCGTGCGGCGGAAGACCGAGAACAGGGCCGCCTCGTCCCGTTGTTCGATGGCATAGTCGCGCCATTCGCCGCGCACGACCTGCCGGCTGTAGATGGACAGCAGCTGATTGAGTTCCGGACGGGTGAAAAAGACGCGCTTTTGCTTGCGCCGGTGATCGGCGATACGGACGACCTTGCTCATGCCGGGGCACAGTTTTTCCCATTTCTGCAACAAGGTCCAGACTCTAGCTGCCGAGGGGGTCCGAGGCTTGGCGCACCGGCTTCGCCCCGCTAAGCTACGCGCCTTTCGTGGGGCAGAGGTTCCTTCGTGAGCGACATTTTCCGCGAAATCGATGAGGAGCTGCGCCGCGACAACTTCCTCAAGCTGTGGCAGCGCTACGGCAAATACGTGATCGTGGCGGCGGTGGTGCTCGTGGCGGCGACGGCGGTGGCGGCGGGCTGGCGCGAATACCTGTCGCGCCAGCGCCAGGCCGAAGGCGTGCGCTATGCCGCGGCCCTCGATCTCGCGCGCCAGGGCAAGGACCAGGAGGCGGCCGGCGCCTTTGCCGGAATCGCACAGAATTCGAACGCGGGCCGCGCGGTGCTGGCGCGGCTCGAGGAGGCGGCGCTCAAGGCCAAGGCCGGAGACCAGCCCGGTGCGCTGGCGCTCTATCAGTCGATCGCCAACGATGGCGCCGCCGATCAGGCCTATCGCGATCTCGCGAATCTGCTCGCGGCGCGGCTCGAGCTCGACAAGGATCCGAAGGATGCCGCCGCGCGGCTTGCGCCCTTGACCGACGCCGGCAATCCCTGGCATGCGAGCGCGCTCGAGCTCACGGCGATCGCCGCACTCGATCAAGGCGACAAGACCAAGGCGCGCGCGACCTATCAGCGCCTCGCCGACGATCTTGCGGCGCCCCAAGGCGTGCGTGCGCGCGCCGCGGAAATGGTCGCGGCGCTCGGGCAATGACGAATCTTTCGCGCATCGCCCGGCTCGGGCTCGCCTTGGCGCTGTTGTCGCTCGCCGGCTGCGACTGGATGGGCAGCCTCTTCGCGGAGAAGAAGGATCCGCTGCCCGGACGGCGCATCTCGGTCTTGAGCCTCGATCGCCCGATCCAGGTGGACAGCAACCTCAAGACGGATGCGGTGCGGCTCCCGGCGCCGTTCGACAATCCCGCGTGGCCCGATGCGGGGGGATATCCGAGCCACGCGATGTACCATCTGGCGCTCGGCAACGAGATCAAGCGGGCCTGGGATTCCGACGCAGGCGAGGGCGCGAACAATTATGGCCGCATCACGGCGCAGCCGGTGATATCCGACGGGCGCGTCTTCACGATGGATTCGCTCGATGTCGTAAGCGCCTTCGATGCGCAAAGCGGCAAACGGCTGTGGCGGTTCGATCCGCAGCCCAAGGAGGCGCGCGACCAGACCTATGGCGGCGGCGTCGCCGTTTCGGGCGATCGCCTTTACGTCACGACGGGCTATGCCCAGGCCTTGGCGCTCGACGCCGCGACCGGAAAGGAGGTCTGGCGGCGGGGTCTCAATGCGCCGGCCCATGGCGCGCCGACGGTCGCGGACGGCCGCCTGTTCGCCATCACCGTCGAGAACCAGCTTCAGGTGCTGGCGGCCGACGACGGCCGCGCGCTGTGGTCGCATAACGGGCTGCCCGAGCCCGCGAGCCTTCTGGGCGCGGCAAGCCCGGCGGTCGAGGGCGATATCGTGGTCGTGCCCTATACCTCGGGCGAGCTCTTTGGCCTGCGCGTCGAGAACGGCCGCGTGCTGTGGTCCGACAACCTTGCGACCTCGCAGCCCTTGGGCGCGCTCAACTCGATCGCCGACGTGCGCGGCCAGCCGGTCATCGACCGCGACCGCGTCTTCGCGGTCTCGAACAGCGGCCTCATGGTGGCGATCGACCTGCGCACCGGCGACCGCGTCTGGGAGCAGGACATCGGCGGCACGCATGAGCCGTGGGTCGGCGGCGATTACGTCTATGTGCTCGCCAACAACGACGAGCTCGCCTGCCTGCGCCGCCTGGACGGCAAGGTCGCCTGGGTGCGCGTGCTGCCGCGCTACGAGGACGAGAAGAAAAAGAAGAACCCGCTGGTCTGGACCGGGCCGGTGCTGGCCGGCGACCGTCTGATCGTGGTCTCGTCCGAAGGCGAGGCCGTGTCGCTCTCGCCCTATACCGGCGACGCCTTGGGGCGCATGGATTTTCCGGACGGCGTCTTCGTCACGCCCTCCGTCGCCGGCAAGACGCTCTATGTCATCACCGACGAGGCCGATCTCTACGCGCTGCGCTAGGAGAGGCCGGTGACCTTCACTGTGGCGATCCTCGGCCGGCCCAATGTCGGCAAATCGACCTTGTTCAACCGCCTCGCCGGCAAGCGCCTCGCGCTCGTAGACGATACGCCGGGCGTGACGCGCGACCGGCGCGAGGCGGAAGGGCGCCTGGGCGATCTGCGCTTCCGCTTGATCGACACCGCGGGGCTCGAGGAGGCGGCGCCGGGCGAGCTTGCCGCGCGCATGCGGGCGCAGACCGAGCGTGCGCTTGCCGAAGCCGACGTGGCGCTGCTCCTCATCGATGCGCGGGCAGGAGTGATGCCGTTCGACCGCCACTTCGCAAACTGGCTGCGCCGTTCGGGCAAGCCCGTGATCCTGGTCGCGAACAAGGCCGAGGGCGCGGCCTTCGCCGCATCGCTCGAAGCGTTCGACCTCGGGCTCGGCGATCCCGTGCCGATCTCGGCCGAGCACGGCGAGGGGCTCAATGCGCTGTTCCAGGCGCTGGCGCCGCTCGCCGACGCAGCGGAGCGCGAGCCGGCGCGGGCCTCGGGCGAGGAGCGCGCCCTGAAACTCGCCATCGTCGGCCGGCCCAATGTCGGCAAATCGACGCTCGTCAACCGTCTCCTCGGCGAGGACCGCATGCTGACCGGGCCCGAGCCCGGCATCACGCGCGATGCGATCGCGCTGCCGTGGCTCTGGCACGGGCGCAGGATCGAACTGTGCGACACCGCCGGACTGCGCCGCCGGCCCAAGGTCGAGGAGAAACTGGAGAAGCTCGCCGTCGGCGACACGCTGCGCACGATCCGCTTCGCCGAAGTGGTCGTGCTGGTGGTGGACGCGACGCAAGGCTTGGAGCGCCAGGACCTGACGATCGCGCGGCTCGTCGCCGACGAGGGGCGCGCGCTCGTCCTCGCCGTCAACAAATGGGACCTCGTCAAGGACAAGAAGGCGGCACTCGCCCACTTCAAGGAGACGATCGAGCATTCGCTGCCGCAGCTCGCGGGGCTCAGCGCGGTGACGGTTTCGGCACTCGAAGGCAAGGGCCTCGAGCGGCTGATGCAGGCGGCGGTCGCGGCGGATGCGGCGTGGAACCGCCGCATCCCGACACCGCGCCTGAACCGCTTTCTCGCCGCGGTGCAGGAGCGCAATCCGCCGCCATTGGTCTCCGGCCGCCGCCTTAGGCTGCGCTATGCGACGCAGGTCAACGTGCGCCCGCCGACCTTCGCGCTCTTCGCCTCGAAGCCGGGCGAGCTGCCGGAAGCCTATCGCCGCTATCTCACCAATCTTCTGCGCGAAACTTTCGACCTTCCCGGCGTGCCGATCCGCATGATGCTGCGCAAGGGCAAGAATCCCTACGCCGACGACGAACGGCAGGTAAGATAGATCCAGGAAAGACGGGGAAAGACATGGGGCCATTCGGCATCGGTCAGCCGGTCAGCCGGTTCGAGGATGCGCGGCTGTTGCAGGGCGGCGGGCGCTACGTCGATGACGTGAACGTGCCCGGCCAGGCCTATGCCGTGCTGCTGCGCTCGCCGCACGCGCACGCGAAGATCGCGCGGCTCGACACGGGCGTGGCACAAGCGCTGCCGGGCGTGCTCGGAATCTTCACGCAAGCCGACCTCGCCGCCGATCGGCTCGGCACGACGCAGGTGCAGATTCAAAGGAAGCGCCCGGACGGCTCGCCGCTGTTCTCGCGCCCGCACCCCGGCCTCGCGAAAGACCGCGTGCGCTATGTCGGCGACCCGGTGGCGCTCGTCGTGGCCGAGACGCTCGGCCCAAGCGAAGGACGCGGCCGACGCGATCGACATCGAATTCGACCCGCTGCCCGCCGTGACCTCGACCGCCGCTTCGATCGAGCCCGGCGCGCCCGCGGTGTGGGACGAATGCGCCGACAACATCTCGCACGTGTTCGCGACCGGCAACAAGGAAGCGGCCGATGCCGCCTTCGCCAAGGCCGCGCATGTCGTGAAGCGGCGCTACGACATCACCCGCGTCCACGCGCAGTTCATGGAGCCGCGCGGCGCATTGGGCGTGTGGGACCCGCGCGAGGAGCGGTTCACGCTCTACGCCGACGTGCAGTATCCGCATCGCGTGCGGCAGATGCTGGCGAACGCGATCTTCAAGGTGCCCGAGCAGACGATCCGCATCGTCGCCGGCGACGTGGGCGGCGGGTTCGGCACCAAGGGCTGGCAGTATGTCGAGCATCGCCTCGTGCTGTGGGCGGCGCAAAAAACTCGGCCGGCCGGTGAAGTGGCGCTGCGAGCGGAGCGAGGCGCTTCTGGCCGACGAGCACGGCCGCGACGTCGTCGCCGATGTCGAGCTGGCGCTCGGCCCCGACGGCAAGTTTCTGGGACTCCGCGTCAAGACGATCAGCAATATCGGGGCATATCTCTCCTCCGACCGCAACCTGCTGGCGACATTCACGAGCCTCGGCGCGGTGGTCGGCACCTACGATTTCCCGGCGGCGCACGCGCACCTCACCGTCGCCTTCAGCAACATGAGCGCGACCGCGCCCTATCGCGGCGCGGGCCGGCCCGAGGCGATCTACATGATCGAGCGCATCATCGACGATGCCGCGCGCGAGCTCGGCCTGGACCGGCTCGATCTGCGCCGCAAGAACCTGATCGCGCCCAATGCCATGCCGTACAAGACGCCGTTGGGCGGGCTGGTCTACGATTGCGGCGAGTTCGCGCGCAACATGGATTTGGCCGAGAAGGTCGGCGATGTGGCCGGATTTGCCGCACGCCGCGAGGCGTCGAAAAAGCGCGGGAAGCTGCGCGGGCTCGCCGTCGTCAACGCGATCGAGCGCGCCGCCGGACCGGGCGCCGAGTTCGCCGAAGTGCGCTTCGACACGAGCGGCGGCGCCGCCCTTCTCATGGGCACCAAGAACCAGGGGCAGGGGCACCCGACCATCTTCCGCCAGATCCTGATCGAGACGCTTGGGCTCGAGCCGGGAGACATCCGCTTCACCGACGGCGACACCGACATGGTCGCGTTCGGCATCGGCACCAACGGCTCGCGCTCGACCGTGATCGGCGGCACCGCGGTCACGATCGCGGCGCAAAAAATCGTGACGAAGGCGAAGAAGCTGGCGGCGCATCTCCTCGAGGTGAGCGAGGCGGACATCTCGTTTGCCGACGGACGCTTTCGCGTCGAGGGCACCGATCGCGGCATGGGCTTGAAGGAGGTCGCGCGCGCGTCATACCAGATCAACCGCCTGCCCAAGGGCACGGAGCCCGGCCTCTACGAGACCGGCACCTTCGCGCCGACGCAGGACACCTATCCCAACGGCTGCCATATCTGCGAGGTCGAGATCGATCCTGCGACCGGCGCGGTCGAGATCGCATCTTATGCCGTGGTGGACGATGTCGGCACCGTCATCAATCCCAAGACCCTGAAGGGCCAGATCCACGGCGGCGTGGCGCAGGGCGCGGGCCAGGCGCTGATGGAGCAGGTGGTGTACGAGCGCGGGTCAGGCCAGCTCCTGACCGCATCGTTCATGGACTATGCCATGCCCCGCGCGGACGACATGCCGTTCTTCGAGGTCGAGAGCAATCCGGTGCCGACGAAGCTCAATCCGTTGGGCGCCAAGGGCGCGGGCGAGGCAGGCACGGTCGGCGCGTTGCCGGCAGTGATGAATGCCGTCGTCGATGCGCTGGCCTCGGCCGGCGCCGGCGCCATCGACATGCCCGCGACGCCCGAGCGCGTCTGGCGCGCGCTCAACGCGCGCTGATTACTTCTCCAGGACGATCGGGTTCGAGAGCTTGCCGATGCCGGTGATCTCGATCTCGCACACCTGGCCCGGGCGCATGTTCTCGGGGATGCCGTCGGTGCCCATCCAGATCACGTCGCCGGGATGGATGGTGACGTATTTCGTCATCCGCTCGATGAAATCCTCGACGCTGAAGATCATGTCGCCGGTGGCGAAATTCTCGACCTCCTTGCCGTCGAGCTTCACGATCGTGCGCATCTTGCGATAGTCAAGGCCGGTGACGATCCACGGCCCCATCGGCTTGAACGTGTCGGCGTCCTTGCCGCGCCACATGGTGCGGTCGCCGCGCTGCCAGGCGCGCTCGCTCACATCGTTGCCGATGGTCCAGCCGAAGACATGCTCGAGAGCCTTCTCCTTCGGCACGTTCTTGCCCTTCTTGCCGATGACGGCGACGAGCTCGGCCTCGTACTGGAACTCCTCGCCCGCGTCTTTGGGCTTCACGATCGCCTCGCCGTTGGCGATGATCGCGTTGGGCGAGCGATAGCCGATATCGGCCGCGTCGGGGAATTTCGGCGACGGGATGTTGCGCTTCTTCGCCATCTCGATGACGTGGCTCTTGTAATTGACGCCGGCGCAATAGAACGTGCCGGGGATGAGCGGCGCCAGCAGCTTCACCGCGGCGAGCTTGTGCTTGATGTGCCTGACCGAGTGGTCGCCCCACGGCACGCCGTCAACTTCGGTGACGCTGTCGCCCTCGACAATGCCGAAATGCGCCGTCCCGCCGGCCTGAAAGCGGCACCAGATCATGTCTCGCCCTCCAATGAGTTTGCGGCATCCTACCGTGCCTGCCGCGCCCGCGCGACCTCCGCTTCTCGCCAGGTTTATCGTAGCGGTTGTGCAAGGGGTTTTATAAGCGCGGATTCGGCAGACAATTTGCCGCGCATGGCCCTAAAGGACCGTTGCTCCTTTCGTCTCCGCACTGCGAATATTGCGCCATGCACGATCAGCTCACGCGCAGCGCGAAGCATTCTCAGGCCCTTTGGCCCTATCGGCTGCTGATGGTGGCCTCGATCGTGCTGCCGGCCTTGCTGTTCGCCGTTATTGCCGTCGTCGATCGCAGGAACGTCGCCGAGACCGCGGAACAACGCGCCACCGCTGCATCCGAAATCCTGTATCAGCATGCGTTGAATGTGTTCGAAACCCACGAACTCGCGGCGATGCGCGTCGACGAGCATATCCGTGGAATGAGCTGGGACGATATCGCGCAATCGGAAGCGCTGCACCAGTGGTTGCGGCACATCACGGAGACGTACCCGCAGGTCGAAATCGATCTGGCTCGCGGATGGCGCGGGCAATACCCGGAACGGGAGCGCGATTTTTCCGATGCCGGAGACCAATGTTCGCGACCGCGACTATTTTGATGCGCTCCGCGACCAGGATGACGGGACATATGTGAGCAGCCTCGTCCGTGGCCGAATTTTCGCAAAGACGAATTTCAACCTCGTCCGGCGGCGCACCGGGGCGAAGGCCGGGTTCGACGGCCTCGTGATTGTCACGATCTATCCGAGCTATTTCATCGATTTCTGGCGCGGCCTTGCGACCGCTCCCGACGCGGCCCTCGGCCTCATGCGGCGCGACGGCGTAATCCTCGCGCGTGTTCCCGCACTCGAAATAGGCCGTCTGCCGCCGGACACGCCGATGGTGCGAGCGGTAGAGGCGGCTGATAGCGGCACCATGCGCGCCATCGCCGCCGATGGAGACGAGCATTTCTTCGCGTTCCGTAAGATCGGGCATTTCGATGCCTACGGCATTTATACGATCGGGACAGAGGCCGCGCTGGCGCCGTGGCGGAAGGACCTCTCGATCTATGGCGCGTTCATCCTTGTCTTCGCCGCGGCGCTTTTCTCCATGTCGGGACTGGCGCTGCAGCGCGCCAAGCACGAACAAACCGCGACGAAGCACTGGCACCACACGGCCGCCGATCTCGAAGCCGAAATGAAGCGCCGCGCCGATGCCGAGGCGCAGGTCACGGTCTTGCAGAAGATGGAGGCGCTCGGCGAGATCGCCGGCGCCGTCGCGCACGACTTCAACAACCTGCTGACCATCATCGTCGGCAATCTGGAACTGCTTCAGGGGAGGCTGGGTGACGCGAAACTCGAGCGGCGCATTGAAAACGCGATCAAGGCGGCGGAGCTGAGCGAGACCGCGACGCGCTCGCTCCTGGCATTCGCCCGCCGTCAGCCCATGCAGATGGAGGATTTCGACCTGTCGGCCAGGCTGCGCGATCTTCACGTCCTGCTGCGGCAAGTGGTGAATTCGAATATCGAGCTGACGCTCGATCTCGTTTCGGACGGCTGGACCGTGCATTGCGATCCCGACCAGCTTGCGCTCGCCGTCCTGAACCTCGCGACGAATGCGCGCGATGCGATGCCGACGGGCGGCGCGCTGCGGATCTCGACGAGAAACGTCCTGCTGCGCGGTTTCCCGAACGGGCTCGAAGGCGAATTCGTGGCGCTGATGGCCGAAGACACCGGCCGCGGGATGCCGCCTGAAACCGCTTCCCGCGCGCTCGAGCCGTTCTTTACCACGAAGCCGACGGGCAGGGGCACCGGGCTCGGTCTCTCCCAGGTCAACGCCATGTCCCGCCAGTGCGGCGGCACGACGACGATCAAGAGCGCTGAGGGCAGGGGCACCGCCGTTACGATCTACCTGCCGCGCGGGAACGAGCTTGCGGACGCGCTCGCTTCGGACGGCCGCGGCCGTCGCGCCGCAAACGGTTAGGCGCAGGCAGGACGGCGCGCTTTCTACGCCGTCTCGGCGAGGAGCGAAAGCTGGGTCTGGACCTTGCCGGCGTCGTGGTCGATGAGCGGGATGGCATAGTCGCCGGTGAAGCACGCATCGCAATATTGCGGCGCCTTGGCGTTGCGGCCGTTCTCGCCGACGGCGCGGTAGAGCCCGTCGATCGAAACGAACGCGAGGCTGTCGGCGCCGATGAAGCGCTCCATCTCCTTCACCGACATGTGCGAGGCGAGAAGCTGCTCCTTGGTCGGCGTGGCGATGCCGTAGAAGCACGGATGCGTCGTCGGCGGGCTCGAGATGCGCATGTGCACCTCGCGCGCGCCGGCCTGGCGCATCATTGCCACGATCTTGGTCGAGGTCGTGCCGCGCACGATCGAATCGTCCACCAGGATGACGCGCTTGCCGTCGAGGATGCGGTTGGCGTTGTGCTTGAGCTTCACGCCCAGATTGCGGATCTGGTCGGTCGGCTCGATGAAGGTGCGGCCGACATAATGATTGCGGATGATGCCGAGCTCGAACGGGAGTTTGCATTCGGCGGCATAGCCGATCGCCGCGGGCACGCCCGAATCCGGCACCGGGATCACCATGTCGGCGGACACGTGGCTCTCGCGCGCGAGCTCGGCGCCGATGCGTTTCCGCGCGTCATAGACGCTGACGCCGTCAACGAGGCTGTCCGGCCGCGCGAAATAGATGTACTCGAAGATGCACAGGCGTTTGCGCGCCCGGTCGAACGGGCGGACGCTGCGCATGCCGCCCGGACCGATCACCACCATCTCGCCGGCCTGCACGTCGCGCTCGAAGGTCGCGCCGATGATGTCGAGCGCGCAGGTCTCGCTCGCGACGATCCACGCATCGCCGAGCCGGCCCAGCACGAGGGGCCGCACGCCCAGCGGATCGCGCACCGCGATCACGCCCTCCTTGGTCAGCGCGACCAGCGAATAAGCGCCCTGCACCTGGCGCAGCGCATCGACGAGCCGCTCCTCGACGCTGTCCTTGAGGCTCGTCGCGATCAGATGGACGATGACCTCGGTGTCGCTCGTCGACTGGAACAGGCTGCCGCGGCGCACGAGCTGCCGGCGCAGGTGATAGGAATTGGTGAGATTGCCGTTGTGGCAGATGGCGAGCCCGCCGAATTCGAAATCGGCGAAGAGCGGCTGGATGTTGCGCTGCGCCACCTCGCCGGTCGTGGCATAGCGCACGTGGCCGATGGCGGAACGGCCCGAAAGGCGCGACGATCACGTCCTTCGAGCTGAAATTGTCGCCGACATGGCCGGGGCTGCGATGGGCGTGGAACTGCTCGCCGTCGATAGGCGACGATGCCGGCCGCCTCCTGGCCGCGATGCTGCAGCGCATGGAGGCCCAAGGCCGCGAGCGCCGCCGCCTCGGCATGGCCGAAGACGCCGAAGACGCCACATTCCTCGTGCAGTGCATCGTCGCGGTCGAACGGGTGCGTGGTCAGCATGCGGCGGCCTTGAAGCCTTGCCTGGCCCAAAAGATGGGTACGAAACTGGCCGATGTCGAGGCGCCTTCCTTCTACACGGATCGGCATCGCCGCGCCAGATGTCAGCGGCCTTGTGCCGCGCCTGGGCCCTGGTTTTTGTCGAGCTGCTGGATGAGCTGATTGAGGCGCTGCTGATCCTCGCTCGATGGGCCGCCGCCGGCGCCGCCACCCTGGCGCGATGCTGGTATGCTGTAGGCGCGGAGCGCGTTCTCGAACTCGTTCTGCAGATTCTGCTGCGGGTTCATCTGCAAGGCGCGGTCCTTCAAGCTGCCCGGCACGAATCGCGCGATCGCCGCCGTCGCCTGGGAGAACAGCGGCGCGGTGCGCGATTGGGCGATCCATTGCGGCCGTTCGCCCTTCGCCGGCAGCACGAAGGAGAGCGCCAAGAACCCGATCGTCACCAGAAGCGCGCCGCGCCCCAGGCCGAACAGCAGGCCCAGCGTGCGGTCGAGCGCCGAGAGCGAGCTGCGCTTCACATGGCGCGAGATGATGCCGGTGACGATCGTCAGCACGACGAGCGTCGCGATGAACAAGGCACCTGCCGCCGCCGCGTCCGCGACCGTGCCCTTCGGCACATAGCGCTCGGCGATCGGGCGGAGGTAGGGGAGCCCGTAAAGGGCCGCGGCGGTCGCGCCCAGCCAGCTCGCGATCGACAGGCACTCGCGCACGAAGCCGCGCGCGAACGCCATCAGCCCCGACAGGATGACCAATCCGACGACGCAGATGTCGAGCGAGTTCATGCGACCGCCCCGCCGACCCTTTGCGGCCGTCGCCCGGCCCCTTCGAACATCGCGACGAGCGCCCGCACGTGCGCGATCTCCTTGAGGTCGAGCCCGGCCTCCGGCGCCCCCCGGCCGCGCCGCGGCGGCAGGATCGCAGCCGAAAACCCCAGTTTCGCCGCCTCCTTGAGCCGCGCATCCGCCTGGCCCACGGCGCGCACCTCGCCGGACAGTCCGATCTCGCCGAACACGACCGTGTCCGCCGCGACCGGTGCCCCGGTCAGCGCCGAGAGCAGCGCCGCCGCTGCGGCGAGGTCGGCCGCGGGCTCGGCGATGCGCAGGCCGCCCGCGACGTTGAGATAGATGTCGCGCGCGCCGAACTCGACGCCGCAACGCGCCTCGAGCACGGCCAACACCATGGCAAGCCGGTTGCCGTCCCAGCCAACGACGGCGCGGCGCGGCGTGCCGTACGAGGTGGGCGCGACGAGCGCCTGGATCTCGACCAGCATGGGCCGCGTCCCCTCGATTCCGGCGAAGACGGCGGCTGCCCGAGGACGGCGCCTGGCGGTCGCCGAGGAACAGCGCCGAGGGATTCGGCACTTCGCTCAAGCCAGCGTCCGTCATCTCGAACACGCCGATCTCGTCGGTCGGGCCATAGCGGTTCTTGACGGCGCGCAGGATGCGGAACTGGTGGCCGCGCTCGCCCTCGAAATAAAGCACGGCGTCGACCATGTGCTCCAAGACGCGCGGGCCGGCGATGAGCCCGTCCTTGGTCACGTGGCCGACCAACATGACGGTGAAGCCGCGCCGCTTCGCCAGGCGGATCAGCTCCTGCGCCGAGGCCCGCACCTGGCCCACGGTCCCCGGCGCGCTGTCGAGCTGATCGAAATACATGGTCTGGATCGAATCGACGACGACGAAGTCGGGCGGGTCGGCGCGGTCGAGCGATCCTGCGATGTCGCGGATGCTGGTCGCGGCGGCAAGCATCACCGGAGCGCTCTTGATGCCGAGCCGCTCGGCCCGGAGCCGTATTTGGTCGAGCGACTCTTCGCCCGAGACATAGGCGCAGCGGAGCGCCCCTCCCGCGCGCCCTTGGGCCAGCGCCGACGCGATCTGCAGCAGCAACGTCGATTTGCCGATGCCCGGGTCGCCGCCCACGAGAAGCGCCGAGCCTGGCACCAATCCGCCGCCGCACACGCGGTCGAACTCGGCGATGCCGGTGAGGCGCCGCGTCAGCCGCTCATGCGCGGCATCGAGGCTCTGGAACGCGAGCTTGCCACGCGTGCCGCCCAAGCCCTTCGGCACGACGCCCGCCGCTTCCTCGGCGAGCGTGTTCCACGCGCCGCAGGCATCGCACTTGCCGCTCCATTTCGAATGCGCGGCGCCACATTGCTGGCAGACATACCGGGTTTCGGCGCGCGCCATCGCCATCCCCGCGCTCAGAGCGCGCGGACCTCCATCTTGATCGGGCCTTCGGCGCGGCCGTGGATGAACTGGTCGACGAAGGGATTGCCCGAATGCTCGAGCTCGGCGGCCACGCCGTCCCAGATGATCTTGCCGCGTATAGATCATGGCGACGCGATCGGCGATCTTGCGCGTCGAGGCCATGTCGTGCGTGATCGAGATCGCGGTGGCGCCGAGATCGTGCACGCACTTGACGATGAGTTCGTTGATCACGTCGGCCATGATCGGGTCGAGCCCGGTGGTGGGCTCGTCGAAGATGATGATCTCGGGTTCGGCGGCGATGGCGCGCGCCAATGCCACGCGTTTCTGCATCCCGCCCGAAAGCTCGGCCGGGCGCAACGACGCCCACCTCGGGCCCAAGGCCGACATTGCCGAGCTTCTGGATGGCGATGTCCTTGGCGTGCCGGCGCTCCATGCCGCGGCCCTGAATGAGGCCGAATGCGACATTCTCCCACACGAGCAGCGAGTCGAACAAGGCCGACGCCCTGGAACAGCATGCCGAACTTGCGCATCACCGCCTCGCGCTCGGCGCCGCCGAGGTTCACGGTCTCGACGCCGTCGATCTTGACCGAGCCGGCGTCGGGCTCCAGGAGGCCCAGGATGCACTTCACCAGCACCGACTTGCCGCTGCCCGAGCCGCCGATCACGACGAGGCTTTCGCCGACCCGCACATCGAGATCGATGCCGTCGAGCACGAGCTTCGGCCCGAACGATTTTTTCAAGCCGCGCACGGCGATCTTGGGCACGTCGCTCATGGCTAGAACAGCACGCTCGTGAGGAGGTAATCGACCAGCAGCACCATGATCGAGGCGGATACCACGGCATAGGTCGTGGCGGCGCCCACGCCCTGCGCGCCGCCGCGCGAGTTATAGCCGTAATAGCAGCCCATGATCGTGACGATGAAGCCGAACACGGCGGCCTTGATGAGGCCGGAATAGACGTCTTCCGAGCGCAGATTGTCGGCGGTCTGGCCCAAATATCCGCCGGCGTTGAAGCCCAATTTGTAGGTGCTGACCAGGAAGCCGCCGAACACGCCGATGACGTCGGCGACCAGCACCAGCGCCGGCATGGTCGCCACGCCAGCGATGATGCGCGGCACGACGAGATACTTGAACGGGTTGGTCGAAAGCGTCGAGAGCGCGTCGATCTGGTCGGTGACGCGCATGGTGCCGATCTCGGCCGCGATCGCGGCGCCGATCCGTCCCGCCACCATGAGCGCGGCGATGACCGGCCCCAATTCGCGCGTCATCGACAGCAGCACCACGGTCGCCACCGCGCCCTGCGCGGCAAAGCGCGCGAAGCCGGTGTTGGTCTGCAGCGCCAGCACCATGCCGGTGAAGATCGCCGTCAGCCCCACCACCGGCAGCGAGTAATAGCCGATATCGACGATCTGCCGCAGGATGAGCCGGACATAGATCGGCGGCCGCACGCAGTGCGACACCGCCGTGACCGTGAACAGCGTGAACCGGCCGGCCGCGACGAGGAAGCCGAGGAAAACCCGGCCGACCGACGCCAGGAATTCGAGCATCAGCCGGTCCCGCCGCGATAGATCCTGAGCGCGCGGCGCCCGATCGAGGTTAGAATCTCGTAGCCGATCGTCCCGGCCGCTTCCGCGGCGTCGTCGACGCCATAGGATTCGTCGAGCAGATCGGCCAGCGCGCCGGGCGCCGCTCCGTGCGGATCGATCTCGCTCACATCGACCGTCATCAGATCCATGGAGATGCGTCCGACGATAGGGGCTCGTTTCCCGGCGATGCCGACGGTGCCGCGCTGGCTCGAGGACCTGAGCCAGCCGTCGGCATACCCCGCCGCGATGGTGGCGATGCGGCCCGCGCGGGCCATGCGGTGAGCGGCACCGTATCCCACGCTACTGCCTCGGTCAACGTCGCGAACCTGCAGGATTCTGCGCTTTGAGGCGAACCACTTGCCGCATCGGATTGGCGCGGCCCGGCAGCGGATTGACGCCGTAGAGCGCGGCGCCCGGACGGACGAAATCGAAGTGATAGGGCGCGCCCAGGAAAATCCCGGACGAGCCGGCAAGGCTCGCCGGAGCCCGCGGCAGGCGGGCGAGCGAGGCGGCGAAGGCAAGGCGCTGCGCCTCGTTCATGGGATTGTCGGTTTCCTCGGCGCAGGCGAGATGCGACAGGATCGCGCGAATCCCCACGCCCGCGATGAGCGCGGGCTCGGCCGCGAGCCGGTCGGTTTCGGCGGGCGAAAGCCCGAGCCGGTTCATGCCGGTGTCGAGATGCAGCAGCGCCGGATGCTCGCCCTTGGCAAATCGCCGCCAGCGCTCGATCTGCGCGAGATCGTTCAGCACCGGCATGAGCCGCGCTGCCTTGAACGAGGCGGGCGGCGCCGGCGCCGAGCCCGTTCAGCACCGCGATCTCCACATCCCTCAGCGCGCGCCGGAGCGCCGCACCCTCCTCGACGGTCGCAACGAAAAAAAGCCGGCAGCCGGCCGCCGCGAGCGCGGGCGCCACGTATGCGGCGCCGAGTCCATAGGCGTCGGCCTTCACCACCGCCGCGCACCGCGCGGGCCCGCCGGCCATCGCCGCAAGCTGCTGCCAGTTCGCGGCAATCGCGTCGAGATCGATCTCGAGCAGACTCGACGCGCGCGCCAGCGCGCGCGGGGAGGGGGCGCGAGTCACCCCCACCCCAACCCGCCCCCTTCAAGGGGGAGGGGGATTCCATTCTTTCCCCTCTCCCCTCGAGGGGGAGGGCAAGGGTGGGGGGAAGCCAGCGCACGAACCGCAGCTTATTCGGGCAGACGGTCGTCGCTGACAAAATTCTCGAACCGAGTGGTGGAGTGGTCGAAGCGCAGCGTGACGTTGCCGATGGGGCCGTGGCGCTGCTTGGCCACGATCAGCTCGGCGGTGCCGGCCTTCTCCTCGAGGCGCTTGGCCCAGCGCTCGTAGCGATCGTTGTATTTCTCGTCGCTTTCGTCGGGCCGCCGCACCGGCTCGCCGCGAGATAAGTAATACTCCTCGCGGAACACGAACATGACCACGTCGGCATCCTGCTCGATCGAGCCCGATTCGCGCAGGTCGCGACAGCATCGGCCGCTTGTCCTCGCGCGCCTCGACCGCGCGCGACGAGCTGCGACAGCGCCACGACCGGCACGCTGAGCTCCTTCGCCAGCGTCTTGAGGCCGCGGGTGATCTCGGAGATTTCCTGGACGCGGTTGTCGGGCCGGCCGTTGCCGCTGCCGCGGATGAGCTGAAGATAATCGACGATGATGAGGTCGAGCCCATGCGTGCGTTTGAGGCGCCGCGCGCGCGTGCGCAGCCCGGCGATGGAGAGCGCCGGGCGTGTCGTCGATGAAGAATGGCACCGAGGCAAGCCGCTGGCTCGCCTCGATGAAGCGGTAGAGGTCCTCGCGCGACACCTCGCCCTTGCGGATGTCGTTGGACGGCACGCGCGATTCCTCGGACAGGATGCGCGTCGCGAGCTGCTCGGCCGACATTTCGAGCGAGAAGAAGCCGATGCGCGCGCCGTCCTCGGCCTCCAAGCGGCCGTCGCCAAGGCGCTTCGGCCTGAAGGCGCGGGCGGCGTTGAAGCCGATGTTGGTCGCGATCGCCGTCTTGCCCATCGACGGCCGCCCGGCGATCACCACGAGGTCGGACGGATGGAGCCCGCCCAGAAGCTTGTCGAGATCGATATATCCGGTCGAGACGCCGGTCGTGCGGCCGGCGCGCTTGAAGGCGGTCTCGGCCATGGCCGATCGCCTCGGCGAGCGCCGATTTGAATGCGCGGAACCCGCCCTCGAAGTGTGCCGGACGTGGCGAGCTCGAACAGCTTGCTGCTCTGCCTCCTCGATCTGCTGCGGCGCTTCGCGGTCGAGATCGTTGCGTGATAGGCGTCGTTGACCACGTCCTCGCCGATCGAGATGAGCTGGCGGCGCAGATGCAGGTCGTGGATCGTGCGGCCGTAATCCTCGGCATTGATGATGGTGACGACCGCGGCCGCGAGCCGCGCGAGGTAGGCCGCGCCGCCGATCTCGGCGAGCGCGCCGTCCTGGTCGAACAGCGTCTTGAGCGTCACCGGGTTGGCGATCTGGCCGCGCTCGATGAGCTTGGCGATCGCGGCGAAGATGCGGCCGTGCACGGCCTCGGCGAAATGCTCGGGCCGGAGAAACTCGGCGACGCGGTGGAAGGCGGCGTTGTTGACGAGGATTGCGCCCAGAAGCGCCTGCTCGGCCTCGATGTTTGCCGGCGGCGAGCGGTAGCCTGCGTCGCCGTCGCGCAGCGGCGTCACCTTCGAAAGTGCTGTCTCCATCCGCGGATGTTACCATTCTGCGTCAGCGCGCGTCAGGACGAATGCAACTCGGGCGCGCTGTGAAATACGGGGAACCTGTGGGTTGAATATCAGGCGACGGCGCGGCCGCCCGCCATCGGCGCCACGTGGCTCCTCTCCCAGTCGGTGATGTAGTCGCGCGTCAGCGGCACGGCGTCCACCGTCTTCGCCAGCTGCATCTGGAACACGATGTGGCCCTGGTGGCGGAAGGCGATCTCGGACGCCGCGAGGTAGAATTCCCACATGCGGCAGAAGCGCTCGTCGTAGAGCTGGCGCACGCGCTCGCGGTTGGCGAGGAAGCGGGCGCGCCAGCGCCTGAGCGTCTCGGCATAATGGAGGCGCAGGATCTCGATGTCGGTGACGAAGAGCCCGGTCTTCTCGACGACCGGCGTCACCTCGCTCAAGGCCGGCGAATAGCCGCCGGGGAAGATGTAGCGGCGGATCCACGGGTTGGTGGCACCCGGCCCGTCGGCGCGGCCGATCGAGTGCAGGAGCGCCACGCCGTCGGGCGCGAGAAGCTCGCGCACCCTGCGGAAAAAGGTGGGGTAATGCACGACGCCGACATGCTCGAACATGCCGACCGAGACGACCCGGTCGAACTGCCCCGCCACCATGCGGTAGTCGATCAGCTCGAACTTGACGCGCTCGGCGAGCCCGGCCGCGGCGGCGCGGTGGCGTGCCACTTCGAGCTGCTCGGTCGAAAGGGTGACGCCGGTGACCAAAACGTCGCATTCCTTGGCGAGATAGAGCGCCAGCCCGCCCCAGCCGCAGCCGATATCGAGAACGCGCTGGCCCGGCTTCAGCAGCAGCTTCGCGGCGATGTGGCGCTTCTTCTGGGCTTGCGCTTCCTCGAGGGACTGGTCGGGCCCGGTGAAGTAGGCGCAAGAATATTGCCGGTCGCTGTCGAGGAAGAGGTCGTAGAGCGTCTTCGACAGGTCGTAATGATGATGCGCATTGGCCTGGGCGCGCTTCACCGGGTTGTACTGCTGGAACACGCGAAACGACTTGCCGTACCCGTCATAGAGCGGCGACAGGATGGAGCGCGGCGCTTGCGCGATGTTGCCGGCGACGAGGTCGAGGAAATCGTAGAGCGTCGCGTCCTCGACGGTGAGCGTGCCTGCCATATAAGCCTCGCCGAGCTTCAACCGCGGATTTAGGAAAAGCTGGTGGCCGAGCTTCGGGTCGTGCAGGCGGATCGTGACCGTGGGGCCGGGCGCGCCGGCGCAGACGTGGGCGCGGCCCTCGGCATCGATAATGCGCACGGTGCCGGTACGGACAATGCGCTGCAGCAAATGGGCGAGCAACATGGCGCCGAACTCCTCCATAAATTCGGCCTGTGACAAATCAACAACCGGCGATAGCATTCGTCAAGCGGGGAGCTATTGCCCCCGTCTTGCCGCCCGGGACGCGCCTCACCTATGCTAAACGGCGCGCATGGGTCGTTTGGCAAAATGAGGCTGTTCCGCCGTCGCGGCGATCCGCGCCCGATGCCCCTGTCGGAGCGGCTCTACCGCCGCTTCGTCATCAAATATCACGGCCGCTCGCTCATAACCGAGCTGCAACTCCGCGCGCGGGCGCAGGCGGCCGAATATGTCGAGGCGCACATGGGCGAGGCGCTCATTTTCGCCGACCGCTGGGCGCTTCTCGAATTCGCCCTTGCCGCGGCGCCGGGGGACGGGCTCATCCTCGAATTCGGCGTCGGCGACGGCGCGAGCCTGCGCCATCTCGCCAAATCGACCCCGCGCCCGTGCCACGGCTTCGACAGTTTCGAGGGCCTGCCCGAAGACTGGTCCGGCACGTTCGAGCGCAAGGGCAAGTTCGGCCGCGGCGGCACTCTTCCCGAGGTGCCGGGGAATGCGACGCTGCACAAGGGCTGGTTCGATGCGACGCTGCCGCCCTTTCTTGCCGGGCATCCGGGCGAGGCGGTCGCGCTGCTGCACGTCGATTGCGACATCTATTCCTCGACCGTCACCGTGCTGAAGGGGCTCGGCGAGCGGCTGCGCCCCGGCGCGGTGATCGTGTTCGACGAATATTTCAACTACCCGAACTGGCAGCGCCACGAGTGGAAATCGTTCCAGGAGTTCATCCGCGACAGCGGATGGTCGTACCGGTATTTGGGCTTTGCCCAAAAAAACGGCCACGTCGCGGTGCGCCTCGGCGAGCGCTTCGACGGCGCGCGGCGCGAGGCGGAACAGAAGCTCGCGCGCTGGCTGCGCTAGCCTAGCCGCGCCACAGATCGCGGAACTGCGTCGCCACCACCTGCTCGTAACTCACGTCGCCCTTCAAGACGCCGGCATCGCGCGCGAACCGGTTCATGCCTTCGACGAAGTCGGGCGCGATCGCTGCGTCGTAATAGGGCAGGTCGCGGCGGATGAGCTCGGCGATGAGCTCCGCCTCGGCCGGCGGAAAGAGTTTTCGGCCGACCGCGGTCGCGCGGCTCACATCTTCCTTGAGGGCGCGCTGCGTCCGCACGAGGGCGCGGATGGCGCCTGCCGCGGCTTCCGGCGCGCGGCTTATGAGCGCGTCCGTCGTGGCGATCGACGCCATCGTGTAGCGAAAACATTCCTTCGGCCCGTCGCCGCGGCGCACGTCGATCAAAAGCGTGCCGTAGCCGCCGCGCACCGCCACCTCGGCGCCCATGCCGTTGGCCCAGAACCCGTCGATCTTGCGCTCCTCGAGCGCCTTCGCCGCGAACAGGCCGAAATTGACGGTCCTCCCCGGCACGACCGCCGCGCCCGGCACCGGCGCGATCGTGATGCCGTTCTGCGCAGGATCGAGCCCCGCCGCGACCAGCAGACGCCGCAATCCCATATCGACCCAGGGTGCGGCGCCGATCGTGCGGCCCTTGAGGACGGAAAGATCGCCGCGCTTGGCCCCGAGATCGCGATGGACGACGAGGAACCAGTACATGCCTTGCCCTTGCGCTGCGAGGAGCTTGACCCCCTGCCATTCCGGGAAAGCCGCAAGCGCCGAATGCGCCGAGCCGCCGACGAAGTCGATGGCGCCGTCGCGCAATTGCCGATAGCAATTATCGACCGGATAGACGAGCTCGAGCGCGACATCGAGCCCTTCGTCCCGGAAGAAGCCAAGCTCGACCGCCGCCGCCGCCGGGAAATACGAGGGCGAGATGAGATCGGGGATGGCGAGCTTCATCTGCTATTTCTTGCTCTCGTCGTAATAGTGAATCTCGTAGAGCAGGCACCCGGTGTCCGAGCGGAACGGCCCGTGCCACGCGCCGGGCGGGCGGCAGGCATATGTCGGCGCATGGAACGGCTCGCCGCCCTTGCCTTGTCCGTCGTTGCCGACGACGAGATCGCCCGAGACGAGATAGACCTCTTCCCAATGGTCGTGCACGAAGGGCGCGGTGGTGAAGGAGCCGGCGGCAAAGCGCAGGAGCCGCGTGCGGCTTCCCTGCTTGCCGCGCTCGTCGAGATCGCTTGCGAGAATCTTCTGCTGGATGCCGGGCGGATAGCCCGCGATCGTTTCCCAGCCTTTTCCCATGTCGATCGCATGGAATTCGAGATGGGGCTTGTTGAACGGCATTGCCGGCCTCCCGCTACTGCGCCGCAGCCGCCGAGCGCGCGCTGCGCTCGAGGCCAGCCTGGATCATGTCGGTCGACTGCACGTCTCCGAAGGTCAGATAAAACGCGGTGAGCGAGGCGTTGTGCTCGGCATCGTTGGCGGCGGCGTTGCCGTCCGCCACCATCACCGTGCGGAAATTCATCATCATCGCGTCGCGCGCCGACAATTCGCAGCACACGTTCGTCACCGTGCCGGTGATGAGCACGGTATCGATGCCGCGCCCGCGCAAGACAGGCGCGATGTTCGACGATTCCGGCAGGAACGCGCTGAAACGCTCCTTGTCCACCATCAGGTCTTCCGGCCGCACCTCGAGCCCGTCCCACAATTCATATCCCTTGCCTCCGGGCGAAAGCGCCTCGATCCGCTTCGCCTTCCGCTCGGGCTTCAATATGTCGTAGGAGTTCGACCATTCCTTGAGCGACGCCTCGGTGAAGCGGGTCTTGACCCAGACGACCGTGCCGCCGGTCTTGCGCACGGCGCGGGCGAGGCGGTTGATGTTGGGCACGATCTCGCGTGCCATGTCGCACACGGCGTGGCCGACGCCGGGCAGCATGAAGGCGTTCTGCATGTCGACGACGACGAGCGCCGTCTTGGCCGGATCGAACTCGGCAAAGCAATGCTCCTGTCCCCGCCGCGCGATCACGCGGTCTGTCACCGATTGCGGAATGGAAAGCTTGTGCATGGCTGCCTCCTCGCGTCGTGGGCGAAGCTTGACAGAGGCCGGCGCCGCATTCAAGAACGCGGCCACTTCGGAGACGTTCGCGTGACGCGGTACAATCGGCCAGTGCTGATCGCCGGCGGCGGGCCGGTTGGCCTGTTTTCGGCGCTGCTCTTGGCGCGAAGCGGCGTCGAGGTGCGGCTCTTCGACATGAACGATGCGCCGCAGGCCGATCCGCGCGCGGCGACGACGCATCCGGCGACGCTCGAGCTGCTGGGCGAGGCCGGTCTCGTCGACGACATGATCCGCGTCGGGCTGGTGGCGCCCATCGTGCAGTTCTGGGACCGGCCGAGCGGAGCCAAGGTCGCGGAATTCGACCACGCGCTCCTCAAGTCCGACACGCGCTATCCCTTCGTCGTCCAGTGCGAGCAGTTCAAGACCGCCGGGATCGTTCTCGACCGCCTTGCCGATCTTGCCGCGGCGCAAGTGTTCTGGGGCCGCGAGGTCGTGGGGGTCGAACAGGAAGACGATCGCGTGGCGATCGAGGTGCGCGGGCCCAAGGGTGTCGAGCGCCACGAGGGCGCCTTCCTCATCGGCGCCGACGGCGGGCGCAGCACCGTGCGCAAGGCGGCCGGCATCGAGTTCGAGGGCTTCACCTGGCCCGAGCGCTTCCTCGTGCTGACGACGCCCTTCGATTTTTCCTCGCGCGGCTATTGCCCGCGCTCCTACTTCGCCGATCCCGACGAATGGTGCAATTGCTTCAAGGTCGCGGCCGACGGCGAAGGATTGTGGCGCACCGTGTTCCCGGCTCCCGCCGGCGAGAGCGACGACGATCTGACGAGCGATGCCAGCGTCGAGCGGCGCCTGCAGAAATTCTTTCCGGCGGCGGAGCGCTACGAGGTCGTGCACCGCAATCTCTATGTCACGCACCAGCGCGTCGCATGGCGCTTTCGCAAGGGCCGCGTGCTGCTCGCGGGCGATGCCGCGCACGTCAACAATCCGATCGGCGGCATGGGTTTGAATGGCGGGCTGCAGGACGCGGCGAACCTCGCCGAAAAGCTCGCGCGCGTGCTTGGCGACGATGCGCCCGGCACTCTCCTCGATCTCTACGACCGCCAGCGCCGCACCGTCGCCGTCGAATACGTGCAGCAACAGTCGATCGAGAACAAGCGCCGCCTCGAGGAACGCGATCCCGAACTGCGCCGCCAGAAACTGCGCGAGCTTGCGGCTGCCGCGTCCGATCCTGCGCGCGCGCGAAACTTCCTGCTGCGCACCGCGATGATCGCGATGCAGCGCCGCGCCGCCGCCATTACGCTCGAGGAGGAAGCATGAATCCCGCGACCCCGAACCCGACCCGTTGCCCCTATCACGCGGCGACCGCGAATTTCGCCGCTGGAAAGGACAACCCGCGCGAATTCTTGGAACGCTGTCTCGGACAGATCACCGCGCTCGAGCCCCGGATCGGCGCCTTCGTCAATTTGAACATCGAGGGCGCGCGCAAGGCCGCCGACCGTTCGTGCGCGCGCTGGAAGGCCGGCACGCCGCTGTCGCCGATCGACGGCATGCCGGTCGGCATCAAGGACATCATCGAGACCGAGGACATGCCGACCGAGCAGGGCTCGCCGCTGTTCGCCGGCTGGCGCACCGGGCGCGACGGCGCCAGCGTCGCGGCGCTGCGCGAGGCGGGCGCGGTGGTGCTCGGCAAGACCGTCACCACCGAGTTCGCGGCAAGCGAGCCGCGCGGCACGCGCAATCCCTGGGATCTCGACCGCACGCCCGGCGGCTCGTCGAGCGGATCGGCCGCAGCATGCGCGGTCGGCATGCTGCCCGCCGCGCTCGGCACGCAGGTCGTCGGCTCGATCCTGCGGCCGTCGAGTTTTTGCGGCGTCTATGGCTTCAAGCCGAGCGTCGGCGGCGTCAATCGCGGCGGCAGCTATGACGGGCTGTCGCAAAGCTGCCACGGCGCGCTCGCGGCCTCGCTTGCCGACGCCTGGCTTACGGTGCGCGAGATCAGCGCGCGCGCCGGCGGCGATCCGGGCTATCCCGGCGTCTGCGGCCCGCGCGATCTCCCGGCGGCCCGGCGGCCCGCGCGCCTCGCGTTTCTGGAGACCGCGGGATGGCCGGATGCGGAACCTTCGGCCAAGGCCGCGCTCGAGGACGCACTGGCCCGGCTCAAGGCGGCCGGCGTCGAGATATTGTCCCGCCGCGACAACGCCCCCGTCGCGGGTGTCGAACAGGCGATCGCCGATGCCATGGGCCTGACCCGCGCCATCAACAACTGGGAGGGACGCTGGCCGCTCACTGCCTATCGCGGCCGGCCCGGCTTGAGCCAAGTCATGGTCGAGCGGCTCGCCAGCGCCGAGGCTATGAGCCTCGAGGATTATCAGCGCCTCATCGCCAAGCGTGCGCGCGTCCGCGCCGTGTTCGCCGGGCTCAAATCGGTGTGCGACGGCGCCATCGCCTTGCCGGCGACAGGCGCGGCGCCGCTTGGCCTCCACTCGACCGGGAACCCGGTGTTCGTCGCGCCCGGCTCGCTTTTGGGCGTCCCGGCGCTGTCCCTCCCCCTCCTGCAAGCCGACGGACTGCCGCTTGGACTCCAGATCCTGGGTTTCGAGCAGGCGGACGCTTCCGCCGTAGGGCTCGCCCGTTGGATCGACGAAACCCTGGCGCGAGCTTGAATTTCAGTTAGTTGGTGCTAGATAATTGTCTGTACGTATTATGGATACGAAGCGGACGCCGGGCGCGCGAAATCGCTGAAATTACCAAACGAAGCCAATTTGTGCAGTGCAATATAAATCGTGGTGCACTGCGAAATCCGTTAATGAATACAGGTATTTAGCTCCTCGACACCTTGTGCTAGTCTCGCTCCTCGGGGACGTGCGGGACAACCCGCGGACGCAAGGATAATGGTGAGGAAAATGCCGATGCAACAGACGCACGTGGCCGGTGGGTCGAACCGTTGGCTGCAACTCGTGCTGGCCGTGATTTGCATGGTGCTGATCGCCAACCTGCAATATGGCTGGACGCTTTTCGTCAGTCCGATGAACAAGGCGCATGGCTGGGCGCTCGCCGACATTCAGGTCGCTTTCAGCCTGTTCGTCGCGCTCGAGACCTGGCTCACTCCGATCGAGGGCTGGATCGTCGACTGGCTCGGCGCAACGCGCGGGCCGAAGCTGATGGTCGCGTTCGGCGGTGTGGTGGTCGCCATCGCCTGGATCATCAACGCCAACGCCCAGACGCTGACCATGCTTTATGTCGGCTCGGCGCTTGCCGGCGTCGGCGGCGGCGCGGTCTATGCGACCTGCGTCGGCAGCGCGGTCAAGTGGTTCCCGGACCGGCGCGGGCTTGCCGTCGGCCTCACCGCGGCGGGGTTCGGCGCGGGCGCGGCGCTCACCGTCATTCCGATCCGCGAAGTGATCGCCACCTACGGCTATCAGTCGGCATTCTTCTGGTTTGGCCTCATCCAGGGCGCGATCGTGTTCGTCGTCGCCTGGGCGATGCGCGGTCCGCTTGCCGGCGAGACGCCCGGCACGGCAGGGGTCAAGGTCGCACAGTCGAGCCAGAGTCACACGCCCGGCCAGATGCTGGTCTCGCCGGTGTTCTGGCTGCTCTACGTGATGTTCGTGCTGGTCTCGGCGAGCGGCCTCATGGCGACGGCGCAGATCGCGCTCGTGGCCAAGGATTACGGCCTGTCCAACACGACCTTGCTGCTCGGCGGCACGGTGCTCACCGTGGCTCTGCTCGTCGACAACGTGATGAACGGCGCGGCCCGCCCGCTGTTCGGCTGGGTGTCCGACATGATCGGGCGCGAGAACACCATGGCGATCGCCTTCACGCTTGGCGGGATCAGCTATTGGCTGCTCGGCTCGATCGGGACGAGCCCCTGGGCGTTCGTGGTCTTCGCCGGCTTCATCTTCCTGACCTGGGGCGAGATCTTCAGCCTGTTCCCATCGACCTGCACGGATACGTTCGGGCCGAAATTCGCCACCGCCAATCTGTGCTTCCTCTACACGGCCAAGGGCGCCTCGGCCTTCCTCGTGCCGCTCGCCAATGTGCTGAAGCAGGAAACGGGCAGCTGGCACGCCGTGTTCGTGGTGACCGCCATCATGAACTTCGTCGTGGTGGCGCTGGCCTTGGGCGTCTTGAAGCCGCTGCGCTCGCGCTACATGAGCGCATCGACCGCGCCGCAGATGGCGGGCGCCCACTGAGCCTTCTTATTCCGCCGCCTGGGATCGGGCCGCCGGCTCGACCCGGGCGGCGCAGAATTTGAACTCGGGAATCTTGCCGAACGGGTCGAGCTGCGGATTGGTCAGGATGTTGGCCGCGGCCTCGGCATAGCAGAACGGAATGAACACCATGCCCGGCGGCACGGCCCCGTCGGCGCGCGCCTTCAGCTCGATGACGCCGCGCCGCGTGGTGACGCGGACTGGATCGCCCGGCTCGAGCCCCAGGCGGCGCAGATCGGCGGGGCTGAGGCTTGCCACTGCTTCGGGTTCGAGCTCGTCGAGCACGCTCGCGCGCCGCGTCATGGCGCCGGTGTGCCAGTGCTCGAGCTGGCGGCCGGTCGTCAGCACCATCGGGTAATCCGCATCGGGCTCCTCGCCCGGCGGCTCGATGCCGACGGGAACGAGCCGGCCGCGGCCGCTCGCCGTGGGGAACCCGTCGCCGAACACTATGTCCGCGCCGGGCTTGTCCTCGGCCGGGCAGGGATACGTGACGAAGTGCTCGCGCTCGAGCCGCTCCCAGGTGATGTTGTCGAGCGACGGCATCGCCTTCTTCATCTCGGCGAACACGTCCTTCGGGTGCGTGTAGCTCCAGGAAAGCCCGATGCGGCGCGCGATTTCCTGGATGATCCACCAGTCCTGGCGCGCGTCGCCCGGCAGCTTCACCGCGATCCGGCCGATCTGCACCTGGCGATTGGTGTTGGTGACGGTGCCGGTCTTTTCCGGCCACGCCGAAGCCGGCAGCACCACGTCGGCATAGCGCGCCGTTTCGGTCAGGAAGATGTCCTGCACCACCAGGTGTTCGAGCATGGCGAGCGCCTCGCGCGCGTGCTGCACGTCGGGGTCGGACATGGCCGGGTTCTCGCCCATGACATACATGCCGCGGATCTGCCCGTCATGGACCGCAGTCATGATCTCCACGACGGTGAGGCCGCGCTGCCTGTCGAGCGCCGTTCCCCACAGATCCTCGTAGAACGTGCGCACCTTGTCGCTCTCGACCGCCTGGTAGTCGGGATAGAACATCGGAATGAGCCCGACATCGGAGGCGCCCTGCACGTTGTTCTGGCCGCGCAGCGGATGGAGGCCGGTGCCGGGCCGTCCCACCTGTCCGGTTACGAGCGCCAGGGCAATGAGGCAGCGCGCGTTGTCGGTGCCATGGATGTGCTGCGAGATGCCCATGCCCCAGAAGATGATCGAGGCCTTGGCGCGGGCGTAGAGCCGCGCCACGGTGCGCAGCGTGTCGGGCGCGATGCCGCAAATGGGCGCCATCGCCTCGGGCGTGCGGTCCTTGACGCTGTCGGCGAGCTTTTGGAAATCCTCGGTGTGCGCTTCGACATACTGGCGGTCGGTCATTCCCTCGCCGACGATGACGTTGAGCAGCGCCGACAAAAGCGCCACGTCGCGGCCGGGCTTGAATTGCAGCATGTGGCTCGCGTGGCGCTTCAGCGCCTGGCCGCGCGGGTCCATGACGATGAGGGTCTTGCCCACCTTCGCCGCGTTCTTGAAGAAGGTGGCGGCGACGGGATGGTTCTCGGTCGGGTTGGCGCCGATGACGATGATGACCTCCGCGTCCTCGGCGGCGGTGAAGGGCGCCGTCACCGCGCCCGAGCCGATCCCCTCCATCAGCGCCGCGACCGACGAGGCGTGGCAGAGCCGCGTGCAGTGATCGACATTGTTGCTGCCGAACCCGGTGCGCACGAGTTTTTGGAAAAGATAGGCCTCCTCGTTCGAGCCCTTGGCCGAGCCGAACCCGGCAAGCGCCCTGCCGCCATGCGCGTCGCGGATGCGGTTGAGGCCCCCGGCCGCGCGCTCGAGCGCCTCTTCCCAACTCGCCGGGCGGAAATGCGTCCACGGATTGGCGGGATCGATCTCGTCGAGGGCGTGCTTCGGCACGCCGTCCTTGCGCACCATCGGCTGGGTGAGCCGATGCGGGTGGCTGATGTAGTCGAAGCCAAAGCGGCCCTTGACGCACAGGCGATTATGGTTCGCCGGTCCGTCCTTGCCGTCGACGTAGAGGAGCTTGTCATTCTCGATGCGGTAGACGATCTCGCAGCCGACGCCGCAATAGGGGCAGACGCTGTCGACCGAACGGTCCGGCGTGTGCGCGAAGCGGCCCGTGCCGTCGAGCACCGTGGCCGGCATCAGCGCGCCGGTGGGGCACGCCTGGACGCATTCGCCGCAGGCAACGCACGTGCTGGCGCCCATCGGATCGTCGAAGTCGAACACGATCTTTTCCGTGGGCCCGCGCCCCGCCATGCCGATCACGTCGTTCACCTGCACCTCGCGGCAGGCGCGCACGCACAGCGTGCACTCGATGCAGGCGTCAAGGTGGACCGCCATCGCCGGATGGCTGCGATCGGGCGCGGGCTCCTTGTCGCGCGGCGCGAAGCGGCTCTCCTCGACGCCGACACGGTCGGCCCAGCGCCAAAAACGCGAGCTGGGATCGTGCGCCGTGGCGCGCGCCGGCTGATCGGCCGTCAGGAGCTCGAACACCATCTTGCGCGAGAACCGCGCCCGCTCGCTCGCCGTCTTGACCTTCATGCCGGGCGCGGCCTTCCTGATGCACGAGGCGGCGAGCACGCGCTCGCCTTCGATCTCGACCATGCAGGCGCGGCAATTGCCGTCGGCGCGGTAGCCCGGCGCCGGGTGCCAGCAGAGATGCGGAATCTCGACGCCGCGCCGCTGCGCCACCTGCCAGATGGTCTCGCCGTGCTGCGCCTCGACCTCGACGCCGTCGAGCAGGAAGGAAATCGGTTTCGTGCCGTCGCTCATGGGAATTCCTTAGCGCGCCCCGGCGCGCGGGAAAAGCCGCGCCGCGTTGCTTTGCTCGATCGCGGCAAGGTCGGCCGCTTCAATGCCGAGCTTGCCGATGCGCTCGACATTGTCGGACACCGAGATGTAGGGGAAATCCGTGCCGAACAGGATTTGCGAGCGCGGCACGAATTGCATGAGCGCCGCCATGGTGGGCGCATAGGCCGAATTCGCCGTCTCATAGTGGAGACGCCCGAACTCGTGGGCGAGCCCGTGCGGGGCGAAGCGGTCGCGGTCCTTGGCGCGCTGCGCCCCATTCTCGATCCGCCCGGCGAGCATCGGGATCGGTCCGCCGGCATGGCAGAAGATCCATTTGATGTCGCGGAATTCTACGAAGCGGCGGTTGAACAAGAGGCTCAGCACCGCGCGCCCGGTGTCGTACGGATATTCGACTACGGCGTTGCCGACATTGGGCACGAGGTCGGCGCAGCAATTGGGCGCGAGCGGGTGGACGAATATATTGGCCTTGCGGCGGTTGAGCTCGGCGAGCACCGGCACGAAGGCGTCGTCGCCCGGCCATTTGTCGCCGTAGCTCGTCATGAAGCCCGCGCCGTCGGCCTTGAGAGTGTCGAAGGCGTATTCGATCTCCCTGAGGCTGCCGTCGATGTCGGGCATGGGCAGGAAGGTGAAGAAGCCGAAGCGCCCCGTGTGATCGGCCGCCATGCGCGCGGCGAATTCGTTGCAGGTGCGCGCGAGCCGGCGCATCCCCTCGCGGTCGAGCGCATTCCTCAGCTCGACGCCGGACGAGCTCGAGACGATGGCCGTCGCCACCCCGCCCCGATCCATCGCATCGAGGCTGCGCGCCGCATTCCACGCGCGCACGTCCGGGCTCAATCCTTCGGCGCGCGCGGCAGCTTGCGCCGCGATCATCTCGGGCGGGAAATAATGATGGTGCACGTCGATCCGATGCGGGGCCATCACGTAACGTCGGCGCCGAAATGCTTCAGAACCGAGCGCACCGGGTTCATCGCCGCCTGGCCCAAGCCGCAGATCGACGCGTCGGTCATGACCCGCGCCAGCTCCTCGAGGAGGCTCGCGTCCCACGTGCGCTCGGAAAGCAGCTTCACTGCCTTCTCGGTGCCGACGCGGCAGGGCGTGCACTGGCCGCAGCTCTCGTCCTCGAAGAATTTGAGCAGGTTGAGCGCCACGAGGCGCATGTCGTCCTGGTCCGACAGCACCACCACCGCGGCCGAGCCGATGAGGCAGCCATGCGGCTCGAGCGTGCCGAAATCGAGCGGCAGGTCCGCCATGCTTGCCGGCAAAATGCCGCCCGAAGCGCCGCCCGGAAGATAGGCCTTGAAGGCGTGGCCGTCCGCCATGCCGCCGCAGAACTCGTCGATCAGCTCCTTGGCGGTGATGCCGGCCGGCGCGATCTTGACGCCGGGCTCCTTCACATGGCCCGAGACCGAGAAGCTGCGCGGACCCTTGCGCCCATGCCGTCCCTGGCCTGCGAACCAGTCCGCGCCGCGCTCGACGATGTCGCGCACCCAGTAGAGGGTCTCGACATTGTTGATGAGGGTCGGGCGGCCGAATAACCCTACTTGCGCGGGGTAGGGCGGCTTGTGGCGCGGCAGGCCGCGCTTGCCCTCGATGCTTTCGAGCATCGCCGACTCTTCGCCGCAGATATAGGCGCCGGCGCCGCGCCGCAGATGGATGGCGACGCCGTGCGCAAGGCCCGCCGCCTCGATGAGGCCGATCTCGCGCTCGAGCAGCTCGCGGATCTGCGGGTATTCGTCGCGCAGATAAATGTAGACCTCGTGCGCCTCGACCGCCCATGCGCCGAGCAGCATGCCTTCGAGAAACCGGTGCGGATCGGTTTCGAGGAAATAGCGGTCCTTGAACGTGCCCGGCTCGCCCTCGTCGGCATTGACCGCCATCGTGCGCGGCGCCGGCTCGGCGCGCACCAGCGCCCATTTGCGCCCGGTCGGGAATCCGGCGCCGCCGAGGCCGCGCAATGCCGCATCCTCGAGCGGCTTCAGGATCGATTCGACGGTGCGCCGTCCGGCCAGGCAGTCGCCGAGCAGGCGATAGCCGCCGTCGCGCCGATACTCGTCGAGCCCGCGATAGGGCGGGATGTGCGGATGCAATGCCCCGCTTGCGACCGCCTGGGAAATGCTGTCGGTGCTTGCGTGCTCGTGCAGCGCGTGGCCGAGCGCAGCGACGGGCGCGTTGTGGCAGCCGCCCATGCACGGCGCGCGTATGACGCGCGCGCCAGGGCCGAGCTTGCCGGGCAGTTCGGCAAGCAGTCGCTCCGCGCCCATGAGCGCGCAGGTCAGGCTGTCGCACACGCGCACCGTCAGAGGCGGCGGCGACGGCTCGCCGTCCATCACGATGTCGAAATGCGCGTAGAACGAGGCAACCTCATAGACCTCGACCAGCGCCAGCCGCATCTCCTCGGCGAGCGCCGCCAGGTGGCGCGCGTGGAGTGCGCCGAATTTGTCCTGAATAAGATGCAGGAACTCGATCAGCAGATCGCGCCGGCGCGGCTTAGGGCCCAGCAGCGCCTGCACTTCGGCAAGCGCGTCGGGCTCGACCTGGCGGCCGCGCGGGAAGTCGCGGCCGCGGCGGCGTCCGGAACCGGGATGGATGCTGCGCTGGGGACGAGGCGGAGGAGCCATGTGCCGAATGCGCGGGTCAGCGCTTCAGCACGTCGCGCATGGTCGAGCCGAGTGCCGCGGGCGATTGCGCCACGGTGACGCCGGCGGCGCGCAGTGCCTCGATCTTCGCCTGCGCCGTGCCGGTCCCGCCGGAGATGATGGCGCCGGCATGTCCCATGCGGCGGCCGGGCGGCGCCGTGGCGCCGGCGATGAAGCCCACCATCGGCTTCTTGGTCTTGCTGCGCTTGTAGAACTCGGCCGCCTCTTCCTCGCCCGATCCGCCGATCTCGCCGATCATGATGATCGCCTGCGTGTCGTCGTCGCCGAGGAACATTTCGAGGCAGTCGATGAAGCTCGTCCCGTTCACCGGGTCGCCGCCGATGCCGATGCAGGTCGATTGGCCCAGTCCCGACCGCCGTCGTCTGCGCCACCGCCTCGTAGGTGAGCGTGCCCGAGCGCGACACGATGCCGACATGGCCCTTGGCGTGGATGTGGCCGGGCATGATGCCGATCTTGCATTGCTCGGGCGTGATGACGCCCGGGCAGTTGGGGCCGATGAGGCGCGTCTTCGAACCGGTGAGCGCGCGCTTCACCGTCACCATGTCGAGCACCGGGATGCCCTCGGTGATGCAGACGACGAGCGGCAGCGCCGCGTCGATCGCCTCGAGGATCGCGTCGGCGGCAAAGGGCGGCGGCACGTAGATGGCGCTCGCCGTGGCGCCGGTCGCGGCCACCGCGTCGGCGACGGTGTCGAACACCGGAAGGTCGAGATGCTTCGTCCCGCCTTTTCCCGGCGTCACGCCGCCCACCATCTTGGTGCCGTAGGCGATCGCCTGCTCGGAGTGGAACGTCCCTTGCGCGCCGGTAAAGCCCTGGCACATGACCTTGGTCTCGGAATTGACGAGGACCGACATCAGGCCGCCTCCCGCACCGCCTTCACCACCTTTTCGGCGGCGTCGGCGAGATTGTCGGCGGACAGGATGGCGAGGCCCGATTCGCCGAGGATCTTCTTGCCGAGCCGGACATTCGTCCCTTCGAGCCGGACGACCAGCGGCACCTGCAGGCTCACCTCGCGCGCCGCGGCGACGATGCCCTCGGCGATCACGTCGCAGCGCATGATGCCGCCGAAGATGTTGACCAGAATCCCCTCGACGTGCGGGTCCGACAGGATGAGCTTGAAGGCGGTGCTGACGCGCTCCCTCGTGGCGCCGCCGCCGACATCGAGGAAATTGGCGGGCTCGCCGCCATAAAGCTTGATGATGTCCATGGTCGCCATGGCGAGCCCGGCGCCATTCACCATGCAGCCGATATTGCCGTCGAGCTTCACGTAGTTGAGCGAATGCTTCGCCGCCTCGAGCTCGGTCGGGTCCTCCTCGGCCTGCGTCGCGCAGTTCCTCGATGTCCTTGTGGCGGAAGAGCGCGTTGTCGTCGAAATTGATTTTCGCGTCGAGCGCCATCACATCGCCCGCGCCGGTGACGACCAGCGGATTGATCTCGACGACCGACGCATCGAGCGCGATGAACGCCTCGTACATGCCGAGCATGAATTTTTGCGCGCTCTGGATCTGCTTGCCTTCGAGACCGAGCCCGAAGGCGAGACGGCGGGCGTGGAATCCCTGCATGCCGGTCGCGGGATCGATCGCAAGGCGCAGGATCTTCTCCGGGTGCTTGGCCGCCACCTCCTCGATGTCCATGCCGCCCTCGGACGATGCCATCGCGGTGACGCGGCCCGAGCGCCGGTCGATCAGCACGCCGACATAGAGTTCGCGCTTGATGTCGCAGCCTTCCTCGATATAGACGCGCTTCACCTCGCGGCCCCTGGGCCCGGTCTGCTTGGTGACGAGCACGTGGCCCAGCATCCTGGCGGCTTCGGCGGCCGCTTCCGGCGGCGACTTGACGAGCCGCACGCCGCCCTTGCCGCCGGAATCGTCCTTGAAGCGTCCGGCGCCGCGGCCGCCGGCGTGAATCTGCGCCTTCACCACGTAGACCGGGCCGGCCAGCGATGCGGCGACTTTCTCGGCCTCCTGCGGCGTATAGGCGACGCCGCCCTTCGGCACCGCGACGCCGAATTTCTGCAACAGGGTTTTCGCCTGGTATTCGTGAATGTTCATCGGGGTGCCGTCATTTGATCAATCCCGCGCCGCGCGCCCAGCGGTATTTCGCGGCGAGCACGGCGACCGGTATCTCGGTCGAGTAGGCATAGGCCGGAATGCCGTGGTCGTAAAGGTGTTCCGCCGCCTCTTCGACCTGAACGTCGCCGGCGAGCGAGGCGACGATCGGCTTTTCGATGCCCTTCGCCTTCATCTCTTCGACCACCTCGACGACAAGATGCGCGAACACCATCGGCGGCGTGATGATGGTGTGCCAATAGCCGAGGATCAGCGAATGGATGCGCGGGTCCTCGAGGCCGAGGCGGATGGTGTTCTTGTACGTCGTCGGCGGTTCGCCGCCGGTGATGTCGACGGGATTGCCGGCGGCGCCGAACGGCGGGATGAATTTCCGGAAGGCCTGGTCGAGGTCCGGCGGCATGCGCATCAGGTTGATGCCGTTCATCGAAACCGCGTCCGACAGAAGCACGCCCGAGCCGCCCGCGCCGGTGATGATGACGACATTCTCGCCCTTGGGGGTCGGCAGCTTCTGCAGCCCTCTTGCATAGTCGAGCATGTCGCGCAGCCCCGGCGCGCGGATGACGCCCGACTGGCGCAGAATGTCGTCATAGATCTTGTCGTTGCCGGCAAGCGCCGCGGTGTGCGACATCGCGGCCCGGGCGCCAAGCTCCGTCCGCCCGGCCTTCAGCACGATGACCGGCTTCTTCTTCGAGACGCGACTTGCCACCTCGGCAAAGGCGCGCCCGTCCTTCAGATCCTCGCAATGCATGGCGATGACGTGCGTCGCGTCGTCCTCCTCGAAGAAGGTCAGGAGATCGTCCTCGTCGAGATCGGCCTTGTTGCCGAGGCCGACGATCGCCGACACGCCCATCTTGGCCGAGCGCGAAAAGCCGATGATGGCCATGCCGATCCCGCCCGATTGCGACGACAGCGCGGCATGGCCCTTGTAGTCGTACGGCGTGCAGAAGGTCGCGCACAGATTATGCGGCGTGTAGTAGTAGCCGTAGATGTTGGGACCCATCAGCCGGGTGCCATACTGGCGGCCGATCTCGACGATCTCGCGCTGGCCTTCGACATTGCCGGTCTCGGCGAAGCCCGAGGGGATCAGCACCGCGCCCGGAATCTTCTTCTCGCCGACCTCGCGCAGCACGCCGGCCACGAATTTCGCCGGGATGGCGAACACCGCCACGTCGATCACGCCGGGCACGTCCTTGACGCTTCTGTAGGCGCGCCGGCCGAGAATTTCGGTGGCGCTCGGATGGATCGGATAGATCGTGCCGGCATAGCCGCCGTTGATGAGGTTCTTCATCACCGAATTGCCGATCTTGCCGTCCTCGCTCGAGGCGCCGATCACGGCGACCGCATTGGGCCGCATGATGCGGCGCATCGACGCCAGGATTTCGTCGCGGCCAAGGCGCGGCGGCCGCTCGGCGGGTGCGCTCTCGAGCACGATGCGCACGTCGGCCGCAACCGCCCCCTTCGCCGTGGCGAAGACCGGATTCAAATCCATCTCGGCGATCTCGGGAAAATCCGAGACGAGCTTCGATACCGACTGGATCAGCTCGGCCAGCGCGCGCCGGTCGATCCCGGCGCCGCCGCGCACGCCCTTCAGCACCGCGGCGGCGGCAATCGAATCGAGCATCGAGAGGGCGTCGGCCCGGCTCGTCGGCGCGAGGCGGAACGTCACGTCCTTCGTCACCTCGACGAGCACGCCGCCGAGGCCGAAGGCCACGACCTTGCCGAAGCTCGGATCGGTGACGGCGCCCACGATCACCTCGCGCCCGCCCGCCATCTGCTGCACCTGGATGCCGTCGATCCGGGCCTTGCGGTTGTATTTTTTCGCGTTGGCGGTGATCGCGGCGAACCCCTTCGTCACTTCGCCGGCCGAGCCCAGTCCGACGAGCACGCCGCCCGCCTCGGTCTTGTGCAGGATGTCCGGCGACACGATCTTCAGCGCCACGGGAAAGCCGATGCGGCGCGCAAGCTTGGCCGCTTCCGCCGCAGTCCGCGCCACGCCCTCTTTCGGCACCGGAATGCCGTAGGCGTCGCACACGAGCTTTCCCTCCGGTGCGGTGAGCGTGGTCCGGCCGGCGCGCTTTGCTTCCGCAAGGACCTTGCGCACCGCCGCCTTGTCATTGGGCATTCTGGAACTTCCCCTCGAATGGTCCCGCCCGACCCATCCCCGCTCACGGGAGAGGGAGGGACCCGCACGAGCGGGAGGGCGGGTTTTCTGTTGCCGTTTATTCCGCCGCCATCGGCTTCGAACCGCCGAGCGCGCCCGACGCCTTTATCTCCTCGATCTTCTTCGCATCGAAACGCAGGACGTCGCGCAGGATCTCGTCATTGTGCTCGCCCAAGAGCGGCGAGCGCTTGACGTCGGCGGGGCTGTCGCTGAGCTTCACCGGAAGCCCCACGGACAGATACTTGCCGCGCTTCGGATGATCGACCTCGACGATCGTGCCGGTGTCGCGCAGGCTCTTCTCCTCGAGAATCTCCTTCATCGACAGGATCGGCCCGCACGGAATGTCGTATTTGTTGAGGATGTCCATGGCCTCGAACTTGGTCTTGGTCATGGTCCACTCTTCGATCCGCGCGAAGATCGCCTTGAGGCGCGGCAGGCGCGCATCGGGCGTCGCGTAATCGGGATGGGCGATCCAGTCCTCCTGGCCGATCACCTTGCAGATCGCGGCCCAGACCGGCGCCTGTGTGATGAAATAGATATAGGAGTTGGGATCGGTCTCCCAGCCCTTGCATTTCAGGATCCAGCCCGGCTGGCCGCCGCCCGAATCGTTGCCGGCGCGCGGCACGGCCTTGCCGAATGCGACGCCCTCGCCGTGCTGGCTGTATTCCTTCAACGGCCCGTGCTGCAAGCGCTGCTGATCCCTGAGCTTGACGCGGCAGAGATTGAGCACGCCGTCCTGCATCGCCGCCAGCACGCGCTGCCCGCGGCCGGACGTGTTGCGCTGATAGAGCGCGGCGACGATGCCGAGCGCCAGATGCAGGCCGGTGCCGCTGTCGCCGATCTGCGCGCCGGTGACGAGCGGCGGACCCTCGCGGAAGCCCGTCGTCGATGCCGCACCGCCGGTGCATTGCGCCACGTTCTCATAGACCTTGCAGTCCTCGTAGGGGCCGGGGCCGAAGCCCTTGACCGAGGCGTAGATCATGCGCGGGTTCAGTTCCTGGATATGCTCCCAGGTAAGCCCCATGCGATCCAAGACGCCCGGCCCGAAATTCTCGACGAGCACGTCGCAGCTCTTGACCAGCGCCTCGAGCACCTCCTTGCCCTTGGGGTTCTTGGCGTCCAATGTGATCGAGCGCTTGTTGTGGTTCAGCATGGTGAAATAGAGGCTGTCGACGTTCGGAACGTCGCGCAGCTGGCCGCGCGTGATGTCGCCGACGCCGGGCCGCTCGACCTTGATGCAGTCGGCGCCGAGCCAGGCCAGGAGCTGGGTGCAGGTCGGACCCGACTGAACGTGGGTGAAATCGAGGATCCGGACCCCATCGAGGGCCTTGGACATTTCCTTTCCTCTCACTTGTACATGGTTTGCGCCTTGGTGCCCGGCGCATATTCACGGGGATCGACCCAGATGTTGATGACGGCCGATTTGCCGCTCTTGGCGACCTGCTCGCGGGCGCGGCGCAGCGCATGCCCGATCTCGTGCGGATCGCGCACCTCCTCGCCATAGCCGCCCAGCATCTCGGCGAACTTGCCGAACGGCACGTCGCCCAGGAGATTGCCGACATTGCCGCGCTGCTCGCCGTACTTGGCGAGCTGGCCATAACGGATCTGGTTCATCGCGGAATTGTTGCCGATCACGGCGATGTAGGGCGCGTCGAACCGGTTCGCCGTCTCCATGTCGAAGGCGGTCATGCCGAACGAGCCGTCGCCGTAGTAGCACAGCACCTCCTTCTTCGGATGGGCGAGCTTGGCCGCCATCGCGAAGCCGGTGCCGATGCCGAGGCTGCCGAGCGCGCCGGGGTCCATCCAATGGCCCGGCCGGCGCGGCCGCACCGCTTGCGCCGAAATGGTCACAACATCGCCGCCGTCGCCGATATAGATCGTATCCTCGGTGAGGAATTCGTTGAGCTCCCAGGCGACGCGATAGGGATGGATCGGGCGGCTGTCGGACCGGAAAAGCGGCATCAGCTTCTGGGTCGCGGTCTCCTCGGCCTGGCGCAGCTCGTCCATCCATTCGCGGCGCTTCGCCTGCCCGCCCTTGTCGAGGCGGCCGGTGGCGGCGTCGCGCACCGCGCCCAGGATGGCGCCCGGATCGCCGACCAGCCCGATCGCCACGTCGCGGTTCTTGCCGACCGTGCGGTAATCGAGATCGATCTGCACGACCTTCGCATTGCGCCCGAGGCGGCGGCCATAGCCCATGCGGAAATCGAACGGCGTGCCGACGATCACGATGACGTCGGCCTTGTCGAAGGCCAGAGAGCGCGTGCGGTCGAAATGGTTGGGGTCGCCCGGCGGCAGGAGGCCGCGCGCGGCGCCATTGAAATAGGCCGGCATGTCGAGCGCGCGCACGCAGGCGAGTGCCGCCTCGTGCCCGCGCGCGCTCCACACCTGGCTCCCCAGCAGGATCGCCGGCCGCTCCGATTTAACGAGAATGTCGGCGAGCTTTTCGATGTCGGCCGGATCGCCGATCGAGCGCGTCGAGGCGCGATAATGGCCCGGCTGCGGGATGACCGCCTTCGCTATGTCGATTTCGCGGTCGAGGATGTCGCGCGGGATCTCGAGATAGCAGGGGCCCGGCGCGCCGGCAAAGGCCTCGCGCGCCGCCATCGAGATCATGTCGGCGATCCGCTCGGTCGAGCGCACGCCGGCCGAGAACTTGGTGATGGGCCGCATGATGTCGACATGCGGCAGGTCCTGCAGCGAGCCCATCATGTGCTGGCTCAGGGCGCCCTGGCCGCCGATATGCAGGACCGGGCTTTCGGAGCGGAACGCGGTGGCGATCCCGGTCATCGCGTTCATGCAGCCCGGGCCCGCCGTGGTCACGACGCAGCCGAGCCTGCCGGTCTGGCGGGCGTAACCGTCGGCCGCGTGCGCCGCGACCTGCTCGTGGCGGACGTCGATGATGCGAATGCCCTCATCGACGCAGCCGTCGTAAATATCGATGATGTGCCCACCGCAGAGCGTGAAGATCGTGTCGACGCCCTCGTTCTTGAGGGCCTTTGCGACCAGATGGCCGCCGGAGACGACGTTGGGGTCGCGCGACTTCTGCCTGAGCGTGTCCTCGGCGGTCGTCGTTTCGCGCTTTGCGGTCGCTGCCTCTGCCACTTTATTGCCTCCGCCTTGGGTGGAGGGACCTTTCGGCCGCGTCGGTCGTCCCTCTCCCGGTCCGATGTATCGGCCCTAAAAACCCAAGTCAAACGTTTGTCCCGCCGCGCCGGGTGGCCGGTCGCCCAACCGCAGGGCGGTCCGGGTTGCCGGGAGTTCTCCTCAATTGCAGTACGTTCATCTCTTATCGTCCCGAAGGATTGCTTCCGCGCCGCCTCTGATCGTGCCTAAGCTTGCGGCTACGGCTGACCCGCGACATTTCGCGGAGTGTGGGGATTTATGAGCGAAGTTCCGGCAACGCGGGGCGAGCGCGCGGCCACGGCGGACTTCGAAGCGGTCGCCGCGATCGCCGCCCGGCTCCTGGCGGCGCCGGCCGCCTGGGTCCGCCTGACGGAAGCAGACAGCGCGGCGGTGGCGGCGCTTTTGGCGCGCGCGCTCGCGGCCGATGGCGTCTTCCTGATTCAGGATGCCGCTTCCGACCCGGCTTTCGCCGGCGATCCCGACGTAAAGGCCGGGCGCGTCCGGTTCTTTGCCGGGGCGCCGATCCTTGCGTCGGATGGCGCGCGGCTCGGCGTTCTCGCGGTCGTTGACCCTGCACCGCGGCCCGACATCGGCATGGCCGAGGCGAGCTGTCTCGAACATCTCGCCCGCCTTGCCGCGGCCGAGATCGAGCGGCGCGATGTCCGGCGCCGGTTCGACGAGGCGCTTTCGGCTCGCGCGCTCGCCGAGACCCGCCTTGCGCTTGCAAACGACGTCACCCAGGCGGCGCTTGCGGCGCCCGATTTCAAGACCGCCATGGGAATCTGCCTCAAGCTCGTCGCGGGACACGTCGGCGCGGACGTTGCGTTCGCGCGCGGGATGTCGCCGCGCTCCGGCATGCTCCAGGTCGAGGCGAGCTACCTCTCGCCCGATGCCGCTTATCTCGCGCCGCTGCACGAGCATTTCCTTCGCACGCCCGTGTCGCGCGTAAGCAGCCTAGTCGCCGATACAATCTTCGATCGCCGAGCTTTGATCCTGCGCGACCTGACCAAGCTCGACGCGCGGCGCTACCCGCTGGTCGGCGCGGTGCGCGAGCATGGCATACGCAGCCTGCTCTCGGTGCCGTGCGACAGTCACGGCAGCCGCTATTCGCTCACTTTCCTGTTCCGCCGCGAGCCGCCCAACATCGATACGCTTGCCGAGACCGTGAAGGCGCTGTCCAGCCGCGTGCGCGACCTCCTTGCGCGCAAGCAGAGCGAGGAGCGCATCGCCCTCCTGCAATCGGTCGTTTTGCACACGGGCGACGCCGTGGTCGTGGCCGAGGCGCCGGCGCGGCTCGGCGAGCTGCCGCGTGTCGTCTATGTCAACCCCGCGTTCACGGCGCTCACTGGCTATGCCGCCGAGGAGGTCGTCGGCCGGCTGCCAACGCTGTTGCGCGGTCCCAGGAGCGAACCCGCGACGCTCGAGCGAATGCGTCTTGCCGTTGACCGGCGCGAGGCGCTGCGCGTCGAAATGTATCTCCACCGCAAGGACGGCGTCGCCTTCTGGGCCGAGATCGACCTCACCCCGATCGACGTCTCGAGCGGCGGGGCCTCGCACTGGATTTCGGTGATCCGCGACCGCACCGAGCGCCGCGCGGCGGAGGAGGCACAGCGCAACAGCGAGCGCGCGCTGCGCCGCCTTGCCGAGCGCCAGACCGCGGTGCTCGACGCGCTGCCGGCCCATGTCGTGCTGATCGATGCCGACGGGCGCATCGTCTCGGTAAGCCGGAGCTGGGCGGATTTCGCGCATGCCTGCGGCGTCCCGGGAAGCGGCGCCGGCGACAGCTACTTCGATTTCCTCGAGCGCGGCTGTCTTCCAGATTATGCGGAGCCGATGGCGCAGGGCGTGGCGGCGGTGCTCGCCGGGCGGCGGATCGAGTTCAGCAGCGATTATGCGTGCCGGCGGCGCGACGGCCGGCAGCGCTGGTACCGGCTCATGATCGCGCCGATGGCGCCGCGGCCGGGCGTGGGCGCCGTCGCGATGCATCTCGACGTGACCTCGAGCAAGCTTGCCGAGGAAGCGCTGCGCCGCGAGAAGGAATTCTCCGATTTCCTCATCAAGAGCACGACCGAGGGAATTCTCGTCTTCGACCGCGCTTTCCGCATCACGCTGTGGAATCCGGGGATCGAGGCGATCACCGGCATCGCGCCGGACCTGGCGCTGGGGCGCAGGGCGTTCGAGGTCCTGCCGTTCGTCGCCGGAACCGCGTGCGAGATGGCGATGCGCGGCGCGCTCGAAGGACAGGAGGCGTCGTTCTTCGATCAGCGCTACGCGCTTCCCGCGACCGGGCGCAACGGCTTCTACGAGGCCTATTTCGCGCCGCTCATGAGCAGCGGCCAGGCGATCGTCGGCGGCATCGGCTTCCTGCGCGAGACGACCGAACGAAGGCGCATCGAGGACGCGCTGCGCCAGGCGCAGAAGATGGAGGCGGTGGGCCAGCTTACCGGCGGCATCGCGCACGACTTCAACAACATGCTGACCGTGATTGCCGGCAATCTCGAGCTCTTGCAAAGCAAGCTCGCCGGCGAGCCGCGGCTGTCGCGTCTCGTGACTTCCGCTTCGCTCGCCGCAAGCCGGGCCGAGAAGCTGACACAACAGCTGCTCACCTTCTCACGCCGCCAACAGCTGCGCCCTCAGCCGGTAGATTTGAACCAGATCATCGTCGGCATGGACGATCTGCTGCACCGGACGGTCGGCGAGACGATCGAGATCCGCACCTCGCTCGCGCCCGACATCTGGTCGGCGATGGCCGATCCCAATCAGCTCGAAACCGCGCTCCTCAATCTCGTGCTCAATGCGAGGGACGCGATTGACGGCGGCGGCACCATCTCGCTCGAGACCGAAAATGTCGAGGTCGTGCGCGGCGACGCCCAGATCGCTCCCGGCTCCTATGCCACGCTGGCGATCGGGGACACCGGCAGCGGCATGTCCGAGCATGTCCTGGCGCACGTCTTCGAACCGTTCTTCACCACCAAGGAAGTCGGCAAGGGCACCGGGCTCGGTCTCGCCCAGGTCTATGGCTTCATCAGCCAGTCGCAGGGCCACGTGCGGATCGACAGCAAGGAGGGACAGGGCACGACCGTGCGGCTTTATCTGCCGCGCACCGAAGGCGCGGCAGATAGCGGCCTCGTGTCGCAGATGCGGGAGCATCCTAATCGCGGCAGCGAAACGGTGCTCGTGGTCGAGGACGATCACGGCGTCCGCGATTTCGCCGCGTCGGTGCTGCGCGAGCTTGGCTACCGCGTGCTCGAAGCCTCGAGCGGAGACCGCGCGCTCGAGCTGCTCGAGAACATCGGCGCCGTCGATCTCCTGTTCACCGACGTTGTCATGCCCGGACGCCTCAATGGCGTCGATCTCGCGCGCGAGGCGCTCGACCGCCGCTCCGGCCTGCGCGTGCTGTTCACCTCGGGCTACACGACCAGGCTCGTCGAGAAGGGCTGGCCAGCCGAGGATGTCGAGCTGCTGCGCAAGCCGTACCGCTCGGTCGACCTCGCCGAGCGCATCCGCACCATCCTCGATCACCCGGTCGCGGCGGAAAACTAGCCGGCTCCGCTTGACAGGACTTGCACGTCCGTTTTAGACGCGGGCGCCATGCCCGATACCATCCATGCGGAATTTTCCGGCCGGCTCGTCATCGTCGGATTCGGCAGCATCGGCCAGGGCGTCCTGCCGCTCATCCTGCGTCACATTCGCCTCAAGCCGTCGCAGATCGTCATCGTCACCGCCGAGGACCGCGGCCATGCCGAGGCGACTGCGCTCGGCGCAGCATTCCGCATCGAGCCGCTGACCGAGGCGAACCATGTGCGCGTGCTCGAGCCGCTGCTGTCGGCGGGCGATTTCCTGCTCAACCTGTCGGTCGAGGTCTCGAGCCTCGCGCTCGTCGAGCTTTGCCGGAAGCGGCGCGCGCTCTATCTCGACACCTGCATCGAACCGTGGGCCGGCGGCTACACGGATCCCAACCTGTCGCCGTCGCTGCGCTCGAACTACGCGCTGCGCGAGCGCGCGCTGGCGCTGCGCGCCCGGTTTCCCGCAGGCCCGACGGCAGTGCTGACGCACGGCGCCAATCCCGGCCTTGTCTCGCATTTCGTCAAGATGGCGCTCCTCGACCTCGCCGCCGGAACCGGCTTGGCGGTGCCGAAGCCGCGCAGTCGCGCCGAGTGGGGCGCGCTCGCCGAGCGGCTCGGCGTCAAGGTCATCCACATCGCCGAGCGCGACACGCAAGTGGGCGGCGCGCCGAAGCAGCGGGGCGAGTTCGTCAATACCTGGTCGATCGACGGCTTCGTCAGCGAAGGCCAGCAGCCCGCCGAGCTCGGCTGGGGCACGCATGAGCGCCATTTCCCCGCGGACGGCGCGCGCCACGAGTTCGGCACGGGCGCCGCGATCTACCTCAATCGCCCTGGCGCCGGCACGCGCGTCCGAAGCTGGACGCCGCTCGAAGGGCCCTATCACGGCTTCCTCGTCACGCACAGCGAAGCGATCTCGATCGCCGACTATCTCACCGTCGCCGCGAACGGCGCCGCGCGCTACCGGCCGACCGTGCACTACGCCTATCACCCGTGCGACGGCGCGGTGCTGTCGCTGCACGAGCTCGCCGGCAAGAACTGGCGCCTGCAAAACGAAAAGCGCCTTCTCATGGACGAGATCGACGCCGGCATCGACGAGCTGGGCGTGCTGCTGATGGGGCACGCGCGCGGCGCCTACTGGTTCGGCTCGCGCCTTTCGATCGGCGAGGCGCGGCACGCGGTTCCCTACAACAACGCGACGAGCCTGCAAGTCACCGCAGCGGTGCTGGCCGGCATGATCTGGGTGCTTGAGAACCCGGATCGCTCGATCGTCGAGCCCGACGAGATCGATCACGACCGCATCATCGAGATCGCGCGGCCCTATCTCGGCGAGCTGGTCGGCGTCTACAGCGACTGGACGCCGCTCGACGACCGCGCGCGTCTTTTTCCGGAAGACCTCGACCGCGCCGATCCGTGGCAATTCAAGAATTTTCGCGTGATGTAAGCTCGAGCAGGATCTCGCCGTCCTCGACCGCAATGGGCGCCGCCGCAAGGCGCAGACCTACGCACGGGCCGCGCACGCAAAGCCCATCCTCCGTCCGGAAAAGCGCGCCATGCGTGCCGCAGAGAAGATGCGCGCCGCTGCGCTCGAAGAACCGGTCGGGCAGAAAATCGAGCGGCGTACCGATATGCGGGCAGGAATTGACGTAGCCGCGAATCCTGCCGCCCGTGCGGATGACGAAGACGGCGATTTGCGCCGTCCCCTCGCCCAGGCGGAAGCCACGGCCCGCGCCCTCGGCAATTTCATCGGCGCGGCACAGGCGCTGGCGATTCACGCCTTGACGCCTGCCATCCCGGCGATCACGCGCCATTCCTCCGCCGTTACCGGCACCACCGAAAGCCGCCCCTGGCGCACCAGCGCGAGATTCTTGAGCTTGGGCTCGGCCTTGATCGCGGCGAGCGGCACGGGGTTCTTCACCGGCATGAGCGGCTTCACGTCGACCATGACGAAACGGCCGGTCTCGTCGCCGGGATCGGGATAGGCCTCCTTCACGATCTCGGCGACGCCGACGACCGCGGGGCCGTCCCCCGAGTGATAGAAGAAGGCGCGGTCGCCGCGCTTCATCGCTTTCAGATTGTTCGCCGCCTGGTGATTGCGCACGCCGTTCCACTCGGTGCGGCCGTCGGCGACGAGCCGGTCCCACGAGTACGCGGAGGGCTCGGATTTGAGCAGCCAGTGGTTCATGCGCGCGCCACCATGAAGAGGCGCCGGAAGGGGAGAAGGGTGTGCCCGTCGGCGCGGCGCGGATAGGCCTCGCGCAGCTTCGCCCCGTAGCGCGCCGCGAAGGCGCGCGCCTCGTCGGGCGCCAACGCCTCGAGCACCGGGCGGAGCGCGCTGCCCCGAACCCATTCGAGCACCGGATCCTCGCCCTCGAGCACGTGGAGATATTCCGTCTCCCACAGGTCGAGCTCGCGCGCCAGCGGCCGCAACAGATCGTAATAGAAGGAGGGCGGCCCGACCGGATCGGTCCGGAGCGGCATGTTCTCGCCATGCCCGGGGCGCGCCTGCGGCACGAGTGCCTTGGCCCAGCGCGCCTCGGATGCGGTCTCGCGCAGCAGCATGTGCGAGGGGGCGTCGAAGTTTCGCGGCATCTGCACCGCGAGCACGCCGCCCGGTGCAAGATTGCCCATGAGACGCGGGAAGAGACGCTCGTGGCCCTCGACCCATTGCAGCGTCGCCGTGGAGAAGATCAGGGCGGCCGGCTCGGGCGCGGACCACGCGTCGATATCGCCCTCGACCCAGCGCACGCGCGATTTCTCGCGGCTCGCCTCCGCAAGCATCGCCGCCGATTTGTCGAGTGCGGTCACGGCGCGGTCCGGCCACCGTTCGGCCATCGCCCGCGCGTGGACCCCGGTGCCGCAGCCCAATTCTGAGATCGGCCCGGGCGGCAGCTCGTCCACCTGCGCCAGGAGATCGAAGCCCGGCCGCAGCCGTTCGCCCGAGAATTTGAGATATTGCCGCGGATCCCAGCCCATGCGCGCCTTCGCGGATCGAAGCCTGCGCTATAATGGCGCGCGCCGCGAACATGCGAAAGGGATTGGGATGAGCGATGGCGAAGGCGGCATGTGGCTTCGGACCGGGGCGACGTGGGTTGCGGTCGCGGCGATCGTGCTGGTGCTCGTCAATGCCATCCTCACGGTGCGCAACCAAGCAGCGCAGCACGAGGTGAACCAGCGTCAGCAGGTCATCAATCAGGGCGTCCAGCTCGGCGCGCGTGAGCCAGTTCCTGGTCGAGACCATCGCCAAGACCGCGGTCGCCAACAAGGATGACAAGCTCACCGCGCTGCTCGAGCGGCACGGCATCCACGTCACCGTCAATCAGGCGCCGGCGGGAGCCAGGCCATGACGCGGGGATTTCTCAAGGAAACGGGCGTCGAATTGCCCGTGGCGCTCCTGGCGGTCGGCTTCTTTCTCGGGCTCTCGTTCCAGACCGTGCAGCTCGTTCGGGATTCGCAAAGCCTCGTCGCCATCGCCCACAACCAGGATGCGCCGCTCCAGGAATTGACCCGGCTCAAGCAAGCCATGGATTTGCTGGCCGGCGATGTCGCCGAGCTCGCCCAGCAGGGCGATGCGAACGCCAAGCAGGTGGTCGACGAAATGGCGAAGCAGAACGTCGCGCTGCGTCCCAACCAGCCCGCCGGCGAGCCGGCGAAGTGAAGATAAGACACAATAATTATGTAAAATAAAACGATTGACGTGATCTTCCCGTAGAATATGCTGCAATGACAGTTGCGGCTGTGGAGGCGCACGTGCTGCCGCTTTTCATCGATGTCACGCACTTGAAGCTCGTGCTGGTCGGGAACGGCGATGCCGCCTGCCGCCGGCTTCGGCTGCTCGAGGAGGCGGGCGCCGAGCAAGTGACAGTATTCGCCGCCGAGCCGGCAGCTTGTCTCGCTGCCGAGGCGGGCGCGCGGCTCGAGCGGCGCTGGCCGTCACGCGAGGAGTTGGCGCGGGCGCAACTGGTGTTCGTCGCCGATGCGCCGGGGCCTGTCCGTACCGCGCTGTCGCGCGCGGCGCGCCTGCTGGGGGTTCTCGTCCATGTCGAGGACGAGCCTGCACTCTCGGACGCGCAAATGCCGGCGGTGCTGCGGCGCGGCGGCCTTACGCTTGCGGTATCGACCGGCGGCGCGAGCCCGGCGCTTGCGACGCAGGTCAGGGATTTCCTCGGCGGCCTGTTCGGACCAGAATGGCGCGACCGGCTCGAAGAAATGTCGCGGCAACGCCGCGCATGGCGCGAGGCAGGCATGGCGCCGGACGAAATCGCCGCGCTCACGGGCGAGTGGTTGAGCCGGCGCGGCTGGCTCTCCGGCTTCGCTTCCCGCCACTGATTCGACGCCGTCCACACCAAGGAGGCAACACATGTCGCTGCGCATCAATTCCGAGGCGCCCAATTTCACCGCCGAGACCACCGAGGGAAAGATCGACTTCCATCAGTGGATCGGCAATGGCTGGGCGATCCTGTTCTCGCATCCCAAGGACTTCACTCCGGTCTGCACGACCGAGCTTGGCGCCGTCGCGCGCCTCAAGCCGGAGTTCGACAAGCGCGGCACCAAGGTCATCGGCCTGTCGGTCGATCCGACCGACAGCCATAAGCGCTGGTCGAAGGACATCGAGGACACGCAGGGCGCCGCGGTCAACTACCCCTTGATCGGCGACCCGGAACTCAAGGTGGCGAAGCTCTACGACATGCTGCCGGCCGAGGCCGGAGATACGGCGGAAGGGCGCGCGCCCGCCGACAACGCCACGGTCCGCAGCGTCTTCCTCATCGGGCCCGACAAGAAGATCAAGGCGATGCTGACCTACCCGATGGCGAGCGGGCGGAATTTCGACGAGGTGCTGCGGCTCCTCGATTCGCTGCAATTGACGGCGAAGCATCCGGTGGCGACGCCGGTCAACTGGAAGCCGGGCGACGACGTCATCATCGTGACCTCGGTCAGCGACGAGCAGGCGAAGCAGCGCTTCCCCAAGGGGTTCCGCACGCTGAAGCCCTATCTCCGCCTGACCTCGCAGCCGTGATCCTGCAATGGCCGAGGACGACGTGAAGCGCATCGTCACGGCAAGCCGCCTGCGCGACGGCGTTCCGGTCTATCGCACCGTCGATGGCGGCTGGTCCGCCGCCATCGACGACGCGCGGCTCGCCGCGGAGGAGGAATCGGAGAATTTGCTTGCCGAATCGCAAAGCGGGCCGCCGCCGCTGCCGGTCGTTGCGCCCTACCTCATCGACGCGAAGCTGGTCGAGGGCAAGGTTCGCCCGCTCACGCTGCGCGAAGCGATCCGCGCCTTTGGCCCCACCATTTGAGTGCGCCATGTATCGCTACGACACCTATGACCGCCGGTTCATCGAAGAGCGCGTCGCGCAATATCGCGACCAGGTGCGCCGCCGCCTCGCGGGTCTCCTGACCGAGGAGGAGTTCAGGCCGCTCCGGCTGATGAACGGGCTTTATCTGCAGCTGCACGCCTACATGCTGCGCGTCGCCATTCCCTACGGCACTTTGTCCTCGCGCCAGCTCCGCGCGCTGGCCCATATCGCGCGCGCATACGACCGCGGCTTCGGCCATTTCACGACGCGGCAGAACATCCAGTTCCACTGGATCAAGCTCGAGGAGACGCCCGACATCCTCGCCGCCCTTGCCGAGGTCGAGATGCACGCGATCCAGACGAGCGGCAATTCCTTCCGCAATACCACGACCGACCCCTGGGCCGGCGCAGCATCGGACGAGATCGAGGACCCGCGACCCTATTGCGAGATCATCCGCCAGTGGTCGACGCTCCACCCGGAATTCTCGTTCCTGCCGCGCAAGTTCAAGATCGCCGTGTCGGCTGCATCGAAGGACCGCGCCGCGGTGCGCATCCACGACATCGGCCTTTATCTCCGCCGCAACGAAGCGGGCGAGGCGGGCTTCGAGGTCATGGTCGGCGGCGGATTGGGCCGCACGCCCATTCTGGCCGAGACCATCCGCGACTTCGTGCCGAAGCGCGATCTTCTCTCGTATCTCGAGGCGATCCTGCGCATCTACAACCAGTACGGACGGCGCGACAATCTCTACAAGTCCCGCATCAAGATCCTGGTGCAGAGCCTCGGCATTGCCCGCATGCGCGCGGAGGTCGAGGCGGAATGGGCCGAGATGGACCATGCCACGCTCGCGCTTCCCGACGAGGCGATCGCCGAGATGGCGCACTTCTTCCCGCCGCCCGATCCGGCGCCCGCGCCCGCGGATGACGACGAATTCCGTGCAGCGCTGGAGACCGAGCCCGGCTTCGCCCAGTGGCTCGAACAAAACACCGCACCGCACAAGGTGCCGGGCCACGCCATCGTCACCGTCTCGCTGAAGGAGCCGGGCATGACGCCCGGCGACTGCAGCGCCGAGCAGATGGACCTCGTGGCCGATCTCGCCGACCGTTACGGCCAGGGCGAGATCCGCGTCACGCACGAGCAGAACCTGGTGCTGCCGCAGATACGCCGCGTGGACCTGCCGGCGCTCTGTCGCGCGCTGGCGAAGGCGCGGCTCGCGACCGCGAACGTAGCCCTTGCGAGCGCCATCATCGCCTGCCCCGGCCTCGACTATTGCGGTCTCGCGAACGCCCGCTCGATCCCGGTGGCGCAGCGCCTGGCGCTGGCGCTGGCGCCGCGCGAGCGCGAGATCGGCGATCTCCAGATCAAGATCTCGGGCTGCATCAACGCTTGCGGCCATCACCACGTCGGCCATATCGGGCTCTTGGGCGTCGACAAGAACGGCGAGGAGTTCTACCAGATCACGCTCGGCGGCAGCGCCGACGAGAATGCTGCGCTCGGCGCGATCGTCGGCCCCGCCGTCAAGAGCGACGATGTCGTCCGCTCGGTCGATACGATTGTCGATGTCTATCTCAACCTGCGGAACGGCGGCGAGCGGTTCCCCGAGACCTACCGGCGCGTCGGCAACAAACCGTTCAAGGACGCGCTCTATGCCGCTCATTAAGAACGAGCGCTTCGTCGCGGATTCGTGGCGTCATCTCGCCGACGACGAGGGCGTGCCCGATGCGCCGCGCCTCACTGTCTCCTATGTGCGCTGGATCGAGCGGCGGGATGCGCTCGCCTCGCTCCCGGCGGGGCTGGGCGTGCGCCTTCCGAACGATGTCTCGCCGGCGAAGCTCGCATCCGATCTCGGCCGGCTGTCGCTCATCGTGCTGTCCTTTCCGCGCTTCACCGACGGCCGCGCCTATTCGCAGGCGCGCCTCCTGCGCGGCAGGCTCGGCTTCACCGGCGAGCTGCGCGCCGATTGCAATGTGCTGCGCGATCAGCTGCTCTTCATGCGGCGCTGCGGCTTCGATGCCTTCGTCGTGGGCGAGCGCGCCCAATCCGAGGACTGGCTTGCCGCATTCCGCGAGTTCGACGTGTTCTATCAGCCGGCCGAGGACCGCGAGATGCCGGTCCTCCGCCGCCGCCTTGCCGCGGCGCGGCGCCACTTTACGGTTGCTTAAACCGGCGCTGCTAGGGTCTTCGCGTGGTTCGATGCTGGGCGATCGATCGCCCGGATCTTCACGTATCTTTATCCATAGTTCTCGCGCGCGAAAGATCGCGGCCGGCGGCGGCTCCCCCCTCAACCGCCCCGGCCGCGATCACTTTGCCGCGACCGGCGCGTCGATCAAGCCGAGCGCCGGCATCACCTCGTCGCGGAAGAGCGCCAGCGAGCGCATCTCCTGCGCATGGCCGAGCGAGCCGAACGCCAGGTGCAGCACGAGATAGTTGAACCCGATGCGCCGCGCCTGATCGAGGAGCGCGGTGCGCACGGTTGAGGGCGACCCGGCGACGAGCGCGCCCGACCGCGTCGCCTCGTCGAAATTTGGCGATAGCGCGATCGGCGGGAAGGAGCCGTTCTCCTTCCACAGCCAGCACAGGCTCTCGAACCATTGCTCGTGCGCCGGGCCCGCGATCCGCGCCGCCTCCGCATCGCTGTCGGCGACGACGACGGCGCGCATCGCGCCGATGAGCGGCTCTTCCGTCCCGGTGCCGATGCGGCGGCGCTCGTCTTCATGCTCGCGCCACGCCGCCCGAAAACGCGCGATCGAGCGCGCGATGCGGTCGTCGGGCCCGAGCGTCACCACGTTCATGCCATAGCGCGCGGCCATCGCGTGGCCGTAATCGCTCCGGAGCCCGTACCAGAGCGGCGGCAGCGGCTTCTGCAAGGGCCGCATCACCATCCTTAGCCCGTCATGGCGCCAGCGCTTCCCGTGATGCTCGAGCCGGTCCTGCGTCAGGCCCTTGTAGAGAATCTCGAACATCTCCTCGAAGCCGTCGCGCGCCGTTTCGTAATCCTCGCCGAAGGCCGCGAACTCGAATGGCGAGGCGCCGGTGCCGCAGCCGATATCGAGCCGGCCGTGGCTCAAATGATCGAGCATGCACAGCTCCTCGATGAGCCGCACCGGATTGTAGAGCGGCAGGAGATGGACGAGCGTGCCGAGCCGCAAGCGTTTCGTCTCGCGCGCCGCCGCGGCGAGAAAGACGTTGGGCGAGGGCGCGAGCGACAAGGGCGTCGCGTGATGCTCGGTCAGGTGATAGCCGTAAAAGCCCGAATCCTCGGCCGCGCGCAAAAGCACCATGCGCTCGTCCAAGGTGCGGGCAGGGGCCTCGCCGCGCTGGTCGATATAGTCGAAGATGCCGAACTTCATAGCATCCCTCCCTCGCGCGATTGTCGCGGCTGCCGCACCTCTATAGCATCGTTCGAAGAGACGGAGGAAGCGATGGAAATCGAGCGGTTCGTTGACGAGGAGATGGTGCGCCGCGTGCGCCGGCGCTGGGCCTTCGCGCGCGACTATGGCGACTGGGAAACGATGCGCGCCTGCTTCCATCCCGACGCGACCGTGTGCGTCTCGTGGTTTTCGGGGCCGGCCGCCACATTTTTCGAGCGCACCATCGCCATGGCGGCCGAACGCCGGCCCGAGGAGCGCAGCAAGCACTGGTTCGGCAGTTCCCGCGTTGCGGTGAAAGGCGACCGCGCCATCCTCGAGACCGATGCGCAGGTCCAGGTGCGCGACTGGTTCGACGGGCACCTGTTCGATCTCACCGCCTATGTCCGCATGTACGACCGTGTCGAACGCCGTGACGGAACGTGGCGCATCTCGCGCATGACCGTGATCTACGACAAGGACCGGATGGAGCCCGTCATTCCCGGCGCGCTGCCGCCGGGTTTTTTCGACGGCATCAAGGTTTCGGGACCCGAGTCCGGCATCGCCTTCATGCGCTTCCGCACCGAGAAAGTGGGCCGGAAGATGCCGCCCGAACTCGTCATCGGCGGCAGCGAGAACGAGCGCCGCACGCGCGCCGACACCGAGGCCTGGCTCGCGGGTTGACCGGCGGCGCGAGCATGCGCCCGGATCGGTGAAGAGCATGGGCGGCGTGCGCTGATCCGCGCCTAGCACAGCGCGTAATCGGCCTGGTCCTCGTAGATGGCGCCGCTCTTGGTCAGGTAGCTCGCGATCAGGCTGAAGCGGTCGACGGCGAAGGGCTCGGCGCGAAAGAGCGCGTGCTGCGCCAGAAAGGCCTGGATACGCTCCTCCGGCGGGTACTTGAGCCGTGCCAAGGTCACGTGCGGCGCATAGCGCCTTCCCTCGGGCTCGAAGCCCGCGCGCACGATCGCGCTTTCGATCTTGTCGCGCAGCTGCGCGAGGGCATGGTTGCGCTCGACGCCGACCCACAGCATGCGCGTGCCGAAATGGCCGACGCCGGCAAGCGCCAGCGCAAAGCGCGGCGCGCGGATCTGCAAAAGCGCCGCGTCGATGTCGCTTGCCGCGCCCTCGTCCACCTCGCCGATGAAGCGCAGCGTGACGTGATAATTGCCGGCATCGACCCAGCGTGCGCCCGGCACCCCCGTGCACAGGGTCGAGACCCTGAGCTTCAGCTCCGGCGGAAGATCGATGCCGACGAAGAGGCGCAGCATCGCTAGCTTTCCTTGTGCGCGCCCTTCAACAGGCTTTCGACCGCCGGCGCCAGGTGCGCGACGATGATCGCGACGCCCTTCTCGTTGGGATGGAGCCCGTCCGCCTGATTGAGCGCGGGATCGAGCGCCACGCCGTCGAGCACGAAGGGATAGAGCGGCACGCGATATTTCTCGGCGAGGCGCTCGAAGATCGCGTCGAACGATTGCTGGTAGTCGCGCCCCCAGTTGCCCGGCGCGCGCATGCCGATGAGCAGCGTCTTGACCTTGGCCGCTTCAAGCCGCGCCAGGATGCGGTCGAGATTCTGGTACGCCTCGCCCGGGTCGAGGCCGCGCAGCGCGTCGTTGGCGCCCAATTCGACGAGCGCGAATTGCGGATGATCGGCCAGCACCCAGTCGAGCCGCGCGGCGCCCCCCGCCGTCGTGTCGCCCGATACGCCGGCATTGATCACCTTGGCGTCGAACCCGTCCGCCTTGAGCCGCGCCTCGAGCCGCACCGGCAGCGCGTCGCCGGGCGGGAGGCCATAGCCTGCCGTGATGCTGTCGCCGAGCGCGAGGATGCGGAGCGCGCCCGCCGAGGCCGCCGCAACCGGCGCCGCGGCGAGAAATGCCGCAAGGATGCAGTTGACAATGAGGCGCTGGCCGCCATATCCGCTCCGGCCGCATTTCCGCAAAGAAAACATGTCCGATCCGATCGTCCGCGCCGATGACCTGCATCTTACACTGGGCAGCGCGGCGGGCCCCGTCAACGTGCTGCGCGGCGTCTCGCTTGCGATAGAGGCGGGCGAATCGGTGGGTTTGGTCGGCCCCTCGGGCTCGGGCAAGACGACCTTGATGATGCTGCTCGCCGGACTCGAGCGGCCGAGCCGCGGGCGCGTCGTCGTGGCCGGCATCGATTTCGCGGCGCTCGACGAGGACGGGCTTGCCCGCTTCCGCCGCGAAAGTATCGGCATCGTGTTTCAGTCGTTTCACCTCATACCGACCATGACCGCGCTCGAGAATGTCGCGATTCCGCTGGAGCTGGCGGGACGGCGCGACGCGTTCGAGGCGGCGCACGAAGGCCTTGCCCGCGTCGGGCTCGAGGCGCGCGTGCTGCATTATCCCTCGCAGCTCTCGGGCGGCGAGCAGCAGCGCGTCGCGATCGCCCGCGCCTTTGTCGCCGGCCCCAAGCTGCTCCTCGCCGACGAGCCGACCGGCAATCTCGACGGCGCCACCGGCCGCAGGGTGATGGATCTTCTCTTCCGGCTTCGCGCCGACCATGGCACCGCGCTCCTCCTCATCACGCATGACGGCGAGCTTGCGCGCCGCTGCGACCGCGTCGTCGGGTTGGCCGACGGCCGCGTCGCCGGCGAGGAAACCATCACGGCCGCGCTCGCGCAGCTCGGGCGCGGCTGATGGCGGCGCCGCTTGCGCTGCGCCTGGCCCGGCGCGAACTGCGCGGCGGCGTCAGGGGATTCCGCATCTTCATCCTGTGCCTTGCACTGGGCGTAGCCGTGATCGCCGGCGTCGGCTCGCTTGGCGCCGCGATCGAGGCCGGGCTCACGGCGGACGCGCGCGCGCTCCTGGGCGGCGACGTCGAATTCTCGCTCGTCCACCGCACCGCGAGCGCCGGCGAATTGTCCTATCTCGCAGCTTCCGGCGAGGTCTCGCATGTGGCGCAGCTTCGCGGCATGGCGCGCACGACCGACGGCAAGAGCCGCAGCCTCGTCGAGATCAAGGCGGTCGATGAGGCATATCCGCTGTACGGCGCGGTCGGGCTTTCGCCCGAGGGAAGCTTCGCCGACGCACTCGCACGCCGCGCGGGCGAGTATGGCGCCGTGGTCGCGCCCGGGCTCATGGACCGGCTCGGCATCAAGATCGGCGACGGGATCCGCGTCGGCGACGCGGTGCTCCAGGTGCGCGCCGTCCTCGCACACGAGCCGGACGGCATCAGCGGCCTCATCGAGATCGGGCCCCGCGTGGTCATGTCCGAAGAGGCACTCGGAGCGACCGGGCTTTTGGCGCCGGGCGTGCTGATCAATCACAGCTACCGCGTGAAGCTCCGCCCCGGCGCCGATGTGGCTTCGGTGGTTGACGGCGCGAAGACGCGCTTTCCCGATGCCGGCTGGCGCATTCGCGATTTCCGCAACGCGGCGCCGAACCTCACCACGCTGTTGGACCGGCTGACCGTATTCATGACGCTCGTGGGATTGACCGCGCTCGTCGTCGGCGGGGTCGGCGTCGGCAACGCCGTATCGAGCTATCTTGCCGGCAAGACCGAAATCGTCGCCACCCTCAAATGCCTCGGCGCGCCGCTTCGCGTCGTGTTCGCGACATATCTCGCGGAGATACTTGCACTTGCGCTTGCCGGCATCGCGCTGGGCCTCGTCGTCGGCGCGGCCGCGCCCTATCTCGCCGCGCCGCTGCTGCCTTCGAGCCTGCCGGTGACGGCGCGGGTGGCACTCTATCCGGCGCCGCTGGCCGAGGCGGCTTCCTTCGGCCTCCTTGCGACGCTCGCTTTTTCGCTCTGGCCCTTGGGTGCCGCCGCCAACGTATCGCCGGCGAGCCTGTTCCGCGCCCGCGTCGAGCCGATGCTTGGCCGCCCGCCCGTCTGGTGCATCGCCGCGGTGGCGGCATCGGGATTGGCCTTGGCCGCGCTCGCGGTCGCGACCGCGTCCGACCGTCGGACCGCCGCCTGGGCGGTCTTTGGCGCCGCCGCGTCGCTCGGAGTATTTCGCCTCGCCGCCGCCGCGCTGGTTTATGCCGCGCGCCGCGCCGGGCGGCCGCGCCATGCGGCCTTGAGGCTTGCGCTTGCGAACCTCTACCGGCCGGGCGCGCCGACGGCGGGGGTGGTCGCCTCGCTCGGCCTCGGGCTCGCCGTGCTGGTCGCGATCGCGCTTGTCGAGGGCAACGTCGCCGAAGAGATCGACCTGCGCCTGCCGCAGCGCGCGCCCTCGTTCTTCTTCATCGACATTCAGCCGGATCAGGCAGCGCCCTTCGACGCGCTGCTGCATTCCATGCCGGGCGTCACCGAGGAGGGGCGCGTGCCAGTGCTGCGCGGTCGCATCGAGCGCATCAACGGCGTGCCGGTCGAACAGGCGCACGTCGCGCCCGAGGCGCGCTGGGCGCTCCAGGGCGAGCGCGGCCTGACCTATTCGGACTTGCCGCCAAAAGGCTCGCGCGTGGTCGAGGGCGAATGGTGGCCCGCGAATTACCATGGCGCGCCGCTCCTCTCGTTCGACGCCGATCTCGCGCGCGGCATGGGGTTGAGGCTCGGCGACACGCTCACCGTCAACGTGCTCGGGCGCGAACTCACCGCCACCATCGCTAATCTGCGCGAGATCGACTGGACTTCGCTCGGCATCAATTTCGCGATCGTGCTGTCGTCGGGTGCGCTCGATGGCGCGCCGCAGACGGACATCGCCACGGCGCGGACCGCGCCCGAGAACGAGGCAGCGCTCGAGCGCGCCGTCACCGACCGTTTTCCCAACGTCTCGGCGATCGCCGTGAAAGATGCGCTGCAAAGTCTCGCGCGCATCGTCTCGGCGATCGGCGCGGCGATTTCTGCGGTGGCGGTGGTGGCGCTTGCCGCGGGGGGGCTCGTGCTCGCGGGCGCCATTGCCGCGAGCCAGCGCCGCCGCGTTTACGACGCCGTCGTGCTCAAGGTTCTGGGCGCCACGCGCGCCGACGTGACGCGCGCCTTCGTCATCGAATACGGGCTTTTGGGCCTTGCCGCTTCGCTGCTCGCGGCGGCGATCGGCACGCTTGCGGCATGGCTCCTCATGACCCGCGTGATGCATGCGCCGTGGAGCTTTTTGTGGGGCGCGGTTCTGGCGACCCTTGCCGCCGCGACGCTCTTCACCATCGCCGCGGGCTATGCCGGCACGTGGCGCGCCTTGGGCGCCAAGGCCGCGCCTTATCTTCGGAACGAATAGCGGGCCCGCGCCAATTGCCGTGGCGCCGCCTTCATTGTAGGAAGGGCGGCATGAACCTTGTCGCCCGTTCGATCGGCGCGCGCGTGCATTACGCCTGGGTGGCGCTCGCGCTCACCTTTCTCACGCTGCTGTGCGCCGCCGCGGTGCGGGCCTCGCCTGCGGTGCTGATCGTGCCGCTCGAGCAGGATTTTGGCTGGAGCCCGGCGACGATCTCGCTGGCGATCTCGCTCAATCTCGTGCTGTACGGCGTCATGGGGCCGTTCGCGGCGGCGCTGATGCAGCGCATCGGTATCCGCCGCACGCTCATTGGCGGGCTCTGCGTCGTGCTTGTCGGCGTGCTCGCGAGCACGCTGATGACCCGGCCGTGGCACCTGGTGCTGTTCTGGGGCCTGCTCGTCGGCATCGGCGCGGGCTCGGTGGCGCCGGTCCTGGGCGCCACCGTCGTGAACCGTTGGTTCAGCGCGCGCCGCGGCCTTGCCATCGGCATCGTCACGGCAGCAAGCGCGGCGGGGCAGCTCATTTTCCTGCCGATCCTCGCCGGCGCCGCGCAAAGGGACGGCTGGCGCACCGCGGTCTACGTCGTGGCCGGGGTGCTGGTCGTCGTCATCGCGGTCACGGCGCTTTTCCTGCCGGAGCGGCCCGAATCGCTGGGGATCAGGCCGTTCGGCGAAAAGGGCCTGCCCGAACCGGCCCGCCCGCTCGTCAACCCGCTCGCCGCCGCGATCAACGTGCTCGCCCGCTGCGTCAAGTCCGTCGATTTCTGGATCCTGTTCGGCGCCTTCTTCACCTGCGGCGCCTCGGCCAACGGGCTCGTGGGCACCCACCTCGTCGCGTTCTGCTTCGACAACGGCATTCCCCAGGTGCAGGCCGCCTGGCTTTTGGCCGCCATGGGTGCCTTCAACATCGTCGGCACGACGCTCTCGGGCTGGCTCTCGGACCGCTACGATCCGCGCGTGCTGCTGATGGGCTTCTTCGGCCTCAGGGGCCTGTCGCTCCTTTACCTGCCCTATTCGCATTTCGATTTCTCGACCTTGTCGGTGTTCGCACTGTTCTACGGGCTCGACTGGATCGCGACCGTGCCGCCGATCCTGCGGCTCATCACCAACGGCTTCGGCAAGACCGACGCGCCCGTGGTGTTCGGCTGGATCTTCGTCGCGCACCAGGTCGGCGCCGGGACGATCGCGTCGCTGGCCGGCGCGCTCCGCGCCGATCTCGGCAGCTATGTCGTGCCGTTCATGCTCTCGGGCACGCTCTGCGTCGTGGTGGCGCTGCTGGTTCTGCGCATCGCCCCGCGCCAACTCGCCGCCGTCGGCGCGGATTAGTTCCGTTTCCGGCGCGTTTGACATTTGTACGCATATATAATACTAATACGTGCGCCAGAGGCAGGCGTTCCGCGATAGGGTGGAAGGCTGGAAGGTTCGATAAAAACGCCAATATTTCAGCACTTCCGGGGCGCCAAAAGTAATCGGGAGAGCCGGAAAGGCATCTCCGGGATGGGTAACGGAAGGGGCGAGATGAACGTATTTTGCAGTCAATGCAAGGGCTTGGGCTATGCACTTGACATACCCGTGTCTATAGGTAGAATGGCGGGCAACGAAGGAAGCCCGCGATGTCCACGAACATTACCGATCCGATCTACAACGATGAAGAAGCGGCCCGGAAGCACTTTGAGGCTTCCCGCTGGCCCGATGGCCCGATGTGCCCGTTTTGCGGCTCGGTCAACAACGCGCACGAGATGCAGGGGAAATCAACTCGGCCCGGCCTCTGGAAATGCCGCGATTGTCGCAAGCCATTTACCGCGATGATGGGCACGCTTTTCGAGCGTAGCCATATCCCGCTGCACAAGTGGCTGTTGGCGGTCGCGCTGATGACCGCCAGCAAGAAGGGCATGTCGGCCCATCAACTCTATCGGATGCTCGGCTTCGGCTCCTATCGGACGGCTTGGTTCATGGCGATGCGGATCCGGGAAACTTTCCGCGACCTGTTCCCCACCGAGCTTGGCGGCAACGGGGGCACCGTCGAAATCGACGAGGCTTACATCGGCGGATCGGAGAAGAACAAACACGCGAACAAGCGCACCCCGAAATCGTGGGCATGGGCCGCACGCTACTAAGGCCCCCGTGTTCGCTTTGGTCGAGCGCAACGGCAAAGCGCGCGCTTATCACGTCCCCGAGGTTACAGGGGCGAACCTGCGCGAGATCGTCGGCAAGAACGTCCGGCGCGGGACGAAGATTTATTCCGATGACAGCGCCATCACGCAATCAGGCGCTTGGGGCTATCGCCGCGCAAGCGTGAACCACAAAGCGGGCGAATACGTCCGCGACGATGTTCATACCAACACCGTCGAGGGGTTCTTCGCGATCCTCAAGCGCGGGCTCATTGGCACGTACCATCATGTCAGCGAGGAACATCTGCACCGATACCTGAATGAATTTAGCTTCCGGTACAGCAACCGCGCCGCGCTCGACGTGGACGATACGCAACGGGCCGCGAAGGCGCTCAAGGGTGTCGCCGGGAAGCGGTTGACCTACCGACAGGCTGACGGAGGAAGCCAAGGCGGCGCGGAAGCCGAAGCCTGAGCGACTCAATGAGCGGGCGCAGCTAGAGCGGGCGGGGCAACTGGCGTTTGATTTTACGGGGGGTGGGCGATGGCACCAGCGGAAATGGCGATGACTCTCAGAACTGATCGCCTCACATTCAACGCGAGTGGGGAGGGCGGTTGCTTACAGTTTTGGGCTGGCGGCCAGAACGTGCTCGTTACTGAGCCGCGCGATGCCTTTGAGGCCCTGCGGCTGCGGTTGAACGAAGCCCTAGCGCCTCCGCCAAACGATGCTGAGTTTCGTTAAGGCTGGGGACCACGCAAGGTGAACTACGCTGGAGGTCGATTTCGTCCCCAACCGGAGTGGCAAAGCTAACCCCCAGCGTTGGCTCGCCGCACAGCCAAGTAACGTGGATCGTGATACGCTGGTCTTGGAGAAGTGCGCAGCGGCGTATGGCCACGACAAAAACCTCTTCCGCCGCACTGGAATTGGGCTGCATTGAAGTTGCCTACCACACTTCGCTTCTGAGTCGCAAATCTGGGGGCAAACGATGAGCAAGGGGCACATTTTGTGGGTTTCGTTTGCGGCGGTTATTGTTGCCGCGCTTCCAGCAGTAGCAAGCGATTGGCCGCAAAGCGGCATCGACACGCTCGGCGCAGGGTGCCGGCAGCAACCGCGAACGGATGTGCCGCCAAAATATAACGGAGCCTATTGCGCGTGCCTGGTTGCGACGGCTCCAAACGCAGTTTCTTGGAAAGACTGGGTGAGCGCCGACTCGGCGGTCCGCGCGAGCGGCGTGGCGGCCCTGCAAGGCAAGGACAAAAACACCATGATTGCCATGCTAATGGCGGGACAGCGCTGCTTTGAGCGGACGGTGCCGCAGCAATAACTAACCCCGCGCCTTCCCCTTTCTCACCCGTCCCTTGCTCGCTGGCCGCGCCTTCTTCCCTAGCGGCTTGTGCGGCTGCGGCGGTCGGCCCAGCATATGCTTGAGTACGGCATCGCGGCGGCGATCCGCTTCCGCTGGGGAGCGCCGAAACGGCCGCTTCGCGGATGCTCCGGGATAGGAATGGATGGGCATTTGCCGCGGGATCCGACTCGCCGCAGCTCCCGGCAGCCATTGATTTGTCACCCCGTCGTGCCAATATCCACGGCCTGAGAAGCCCCCAGTCGGGGCGGAGGGAATTCATGTCATTCGATCAAGGTAACCGCTGGACCGCACGGGCGACGATGCCGCAAGTCGGCATCGATGTCGGGCTGCGCGACTACATGTTGCGCGTCTACAATTACATGGCCGGCGGCCTCGCGATCACCGGCGCTGTTGCCTATGTCGCCGCCGCAAGCGGGTTCTACCAGGCGATCTTCGGCACCGCGCTTTTTTGGGTGGTGATATTCGCACCGCTGGCGCTGGTGCTGCTGCTGAGCTTCCGCATCCAGAGCATGAGCCTCGGTGCGGCGCAGCTCACCTTCTGGGCCTATGCGGGCCTTGTCGGACTGTCGCTGTCCGGCCTCTTCATCGTCTACACGGGCGCCAGCATCGCGCAGACCTTCTTCATCACCTCTGCGACCTTCCTGGCGATGAGCCTCTACGGCTATACGACGCGGACCGATTTGATGCGCTTTGGCGCGTTCCTGTTCATGGGCCTCATCGGCATCATCGTCGCCAGCCTCGTCAACCTGTTCCTGGGCTCGCCCGGGCTGCAGTTCGCGATCTCGATCATCGGCGTCCTGGTGTTCGTCGGATTGACCGCCTGGGACACGCAGCGCATCAAGGAGATGTATTGGGAAGGCGACAGCTCGGTCGTCGCCGGCAAGAAGGCGATCATGGGCGCGCTCAAGCTCTATCTCGACTTCATCAACCTGTTCGTGATCCTGATGCAGCTCACGGGTCAGCGGCGCGACTAAGCAGCGCGCCAATCCCGGATCGACAGGACCCGCGGGGCGCGCAACCCCTCGCGGGTCCTTTTCGTTTGTGGCGCCGAGAAACCCCTTGCCCGCCGGTAGCGCGCGAATTATGGGAGCGCGACGCGGGCATCCGCCTGCCGCACATCGCACAAGGAGCGAAAATTCATGAGCGATGCCGTGACCGTGCTCGGCATGTCCGGAAGCCTGCGCAAGGGCTCCTACAACACGGCGGCGCTGCGCGCGGCAGGCGAGCTTCTGCCCGACGGCATGACGCTCGAGACGGCCGAGCTGCGCGATCTGCCGCATTACGACGACGACGTGCGGATGAAGGGCTATCCGCCGGTGGTGCAGAATTTCCGCGACCGCATCAAGGCGGCCGACGCGATCCTGTTCGTCACGCCCGAATACAATTACTCGGTCTCGGGCGTCTTGAAGAACGCGATCGACTGGGCCTCGCGCCCGCCGGATCAGCCGTTCAACTGGAAGCCCTGCGCCATGATCAGCGCCTCGGGCAGCCTTCTGGGCGGCGTGCGCGCGCAGTATCACCTGCGCCACATGTGCGTCTCGCTCAACTGCTTCCCGCTCAACACGCCGCAGGTCTATATCTCCGAGGCGCCCAAGAAATTCGATGCCGAGGGGCGGCTTACGGACGCCACCGCGCGCGACCTCATCCGCCAGCTCATGGCCGAGCTGAAAAGCTTCACCCTGCGCTGGAAGCGCGCCGCCGGCTGAGCCGTCCGCGCGCCAGGCGTGGCTCCGCTCACGCTTCTGCTCGCCGCGCTCGGCGTCTTTGCCGGCGGCGCGGTCAAGGGGCTCGCGGCATTGGGACTGCCGCTCGTCGCGATCCCGCTCGTGACGCTCGTCGTCGGCTTGAAGCACGCCGTGGCGCTGCTCGTCGTGCCGATGATCGTATCGAACTTCGTGCAGAGCTTTCAGGGCGGGAATTTCCGCGCGAGCCTCGCCGAGTTCCGCGTGCTGGCGCCCGTCGTGTTCGCCTTCACGCTGGTCGGCACGCAGCTCCTCGTGCGGTTGCCGCAGCGTGCGCTCGAGCTTGCGATGGGGCTCGCGCTCATCGCGCTCCCGCTCGTCCTCCATTTCCGCCCGGCCCTCGTCGTAAGCCGCGCGCAGCGACACTGGGCGGACCCGGCGGTGGGCGCCTTCGCCGGGCTCTTGGGCGGCATCGCCGCCTATTACGGCCCGCCGCTGATGATCTATGTGCTCGGCATGCGGCTCTCGAAGGACCGCTTCGTCTCGGGCATTTCGCTGCTCTACTGGATCGCCGCGCTCGGCATTTTCATCGGCATCTATGCCTCGGGCATCGGCGACCTGTCGCTCTTCTTCTATTCGGTCCTGATGCTCGTGCCCACGGGCGCCGGCATGTGGCTCGGTCAGCGCGTCCAGCTCCGCTTGAGCGAGCGGGCGTTCGGCCGGCTCATCCTCGGGATCTATCTCGCGACCGGAGCGACCTTTCTCATTTCCGCCGCGGCATAAGCGGATCAACCGGCGCGGGCGAGCTTCAGCCACTCCTCTTCGGAGAGCGTCGCGACGCCCAGTTCCTTGGCCTTGTCGGCCTTGGATCCCGCATCCGCACCGAGCACGACGTAGTCGGTATTTCGCGAGACGCTCGAGGTGACGTTCGCGCCCAAGGCCTCGGCTCGGCTCTTCGCTTCCGAGCGCGACATCGCTTCGAGCGTGCCGGTGAAGACGATGGTCTTGCCGGCCAAGGGCGACCCGCGCGATGTCTGCGGCGCTTCGTAGTCGAGGATGCGCACGCGGGCGCGCCTCAGATCGTCGAGCACCTCGCGGTTGTGCCGCTCGGCGAAGAACCCGAAGATGTCGGCCGCCATGTCCTCGCCGATGCCGTGGATGTCCTCGAGTTCGCGCCGCGCGTCGCTGTCGGGTTCGTTCGCTTCTTCCATTGCCGTGCGCCAACGCTCGAACGAGCGATAGTGCCGCGCCAGAAGCTTCGCCGTCGCCTCGCCGACCTGCGGAATGCCGAGCGCATAGATGAACCGGTCGAGAGCGATCTCGCGGCGCGCGCCGATCGCATCGATCAGCTTCTGGGCGCTCACCTTGCCCCAGCCTTCGCGCTCCTCGAGATCTTCGGCCTTCAGGCGAAAGATGTCGGCGGGCGTGCGGATGAGCTTGTCCTCCCAGAATTCCTGAACGTGCTTTTCGCCCATGCCCTCGATGTCGAACGCGTCGCGCGAGACGAAATGCTTCAGCCGCTCCACCGCCTGCGCCGGGCAGATAAGGCCGCCGGTGCAGCGCCGCGCCGCCTCGCCCTCCTCGCGCACGGCAAGGCTGCCGCATTCAGGACAGTGGGTCGGGAATTTGTAGGGGCGGCTCCCGTGCGGACGGCGTGCCGTCACCACCGAGACCACCTGGGGGATGACGTCGCCGGCGCGCTGGATGACGACCGTGTCGCCTTCGCGAATGTCCTTGCGCTCGATCTCGTCCTCGTTGTGCAAGGTCGCGTGCTGTACGACGACGCCGCCGACCGTGATCGGCTCGAGATCGGCGACCGGGGTCAAAGTGCCGCGGCGGCCGACCTGGATGCGGATTTTCTTCAGCACCGTCTCGGCCTGCTGCGCCGGAAATTTGTGTGCGATCGCCCAGCGCGGCGCGCGCGAAACGAAGCCCAGTCGCGCTTCGAGATCGAGGTCGTTCACCTTGTAGACGACGCCGTCGATGTCGTAGGGGAGGTTCGCGCGCTGCTCCCCGGTCTTGCGGTGAAATGCCAGGAGCGCATCGACGCCGCGGCACAGTTTCGACAGCGGATTGACGGCAAATCCCCAGTGCCTGAGCTTTTGCAGCGCCTCTTCGTGCGTCGTGGCGAACGGATGGCTCGCTTCGCCCCAGGCATAGGCGAAGAATTTGAGGGGCCGCCGCGCCGTGATCGTGGGATCGAGCTGACGCAGCGAGCCCGCGGCGGCGTTCCGTGGATTGGCGAAGACCGGCTCGCCCGCCTTCTCGCGCTCCTCGTTGAGCGCGAAGAAGCCGGGATGCTCCATATAGACCTCGCCGCGAACCTCGATGACATCGGGCCAGCCGCTTCCGTCGAGCTCCTTCGGCACGGTGCGCAGCGTGCGGATGTTCTCGGTCACGTCCTCGCCGACGACACCGTCGCCGCGCGTCGCCGCCAGCGCGAGCTTGCCGCGCTCGTAGCGGATCGAGGCGGAAAGCCCGTCGATCTTCGGCTCGGCTATGACCTCGATCCTGTCCTCCTCGACCCGGGCGATGTCGGCGGGCGCCTTGAAGAAATTGCGGATGGTACGGAAGAAAGCGCGCACTTCGTCGTCGTCGAAGGCATTGTCGAGCGACAGCATCGGCGTCGGGTGCCGCACCTTGGCGAAGCCCGTCGACGGTGCTGCGCCCACGCGGCGCGAGGGACTGTCGGCGCGGACGAGTTTCGGAAAGCGCTTTTCGATCGCGTCATTGCGCCGCCGCAGCGCGTCATAGTCCGCGTCCGAGATCTCGGGCGCGTCCTTCTCGTAATAGAGCCGGTCATGATGCGAGATGGCCGCCGCAAGGCGCTTCAGCTCCGCCTTGGCATCGGCCTCGGAAAGCGCCGAGACGGCGCGGGTGCCCGTGTCCTTGGCGCTCATTGCGCGGCACCGGCGATGAGGCTCGCGGCGGCGGCGCGCGCCTCGGCCGTGATCGACGCTCCCGACAGCATGCGCGCGATCTCCTCGCGCCGCGCGGCCTGGTCCAGGGACTCGACGCGCGTTGTGGCGCCGCGCTTGCCGCCGGCCTTGACGACGCGCCAATGGTGCGTGCCGCGCGCTGCCACCTGCGGCGAATGGGTCACCACCAGCACCTGCAATTCCTGTCCCAGGCGATGCAGCCGCTCGCCCACCGCGGCGGCGGCAGCGCCGCCGATGCCGCTGTCGACCTCGTCGAAGACCAGGGTCGGCACCGACGAGCTTTGCGCCAGCACCACCTTGAGCGCCAGCATGAAGCGCGCCAGCTCGCCGCCCGAGGCGATCCTGGCGAGCGGCCCCGCGGGTGCGCCGGGATTGGTCGTGACCTCGAAGCGCACGCGCTCGGCGCCGCTGGCACTCCATTCCGGCTCGTCGACCGGTTCGAGGACGGTGGCGAAGCGCGCCTTTTCGAGGAGCAGGGGCGGCAGCTCCTTCGTCACGGCCGCGTCGAGCGCGCGCGCCGTGCGGCGGCGGAGCTGGCCCAGTTTCTCCGCGGCCGCGACATAATCGGCCCGCGCCTCGGCGGCGCGGCGGTCGAGCGCCTTGAGCCGTTCGCCGCCGTCGTCGAGCGTCGCTAATGCCTGCGCCATGGCCGCGCGCCGCCCTGGGAGATCATCGACCGCGATGCCGTGCTTGCGCGCCGCCGCGCGGAGCGCAAAGAGCCGTTCCTCGATGCGCTCGAGCCCGGACGCGCCGCGTCCCAGAGCGCGCGCCTCGGATGTCAGCGCGGCGATCGCCTCGCGCGTCTCAAGCGCGGCGCGGTCGAGGGCGGCACCCGCCGCGTCGAGCCTTCCCATCGCCTTGTCGCGCAGCCGCTCGAGTGCGCGCTGGGCGTGGCCGATCGCGCGCTCGGCGCCACGCTCGCCCTCGAGCTCGCGCAACGCGGCCTCGACCGCCTCCTCGATCCGCTCGCGATTCATGAGAAGCGCGCGGTCCTCGGCGAGCGTCTGCTCTTCGCCTTCCTTGGGATCGAGCGTGTCGAGCTCGGCAAGCGCATGGCGAAGGTAATCTTCCTCGGCGCGCGCCTTGGCGAGCGCGCCTTCCGCGTCGGCGCGCTCCTTGCCGAGCGCGCGCCACGTGCGCCACGCGCGCTCGGTTGCGTCGAGCGTCTCGCCATGCCCGCCAAAGGCGTCGAGCGCCGCGCGGTGGGTTGCGGGATCCATGAGGCCCCGTTCGGCGAACTGCGCCTCGATCTCGATCAGGGTCTCGCCGACCTGGCGCAACAGCCCGACGCTCGTCGGCTGATCGTCGATGAAGGCGCGGCTCCGCCCGTCGGCGCCGAGATTGCGGCGCAGGACAAGCGTGTCGCCGGCCGCAGCGAGCCCCGCTTCGGCGATGAGCGCGCGGGCCGGATGGTCGGGCGGAAGGGCGAACTCGGCGCTGACCACCGCCTGCTCGGCGCCGGCCCGCACCAGCGCGCTGTCCGCGCGCATGCCGAGCGTGAGGCCCAGCGCGTCGAGCAGGATCGATTTCCCGGCGCCGGTCTCGCCGGTCAGCACGCAGAGGCCTGGCCGGAAGCTCACTTCGAGCCGGTCGATCAGCACGACATCGCGAATGGTGAGGCCGAGCAGCATGAAAGCGCGCCGATGATAGCGGTTGCGCGCGCGCGAGGCCAAGGGCAGGCAGGGGCCGCGCCTTGCGACCCCCCCCCGGCCGCCTAGAGCGGGATTGTTTTGGCCGGAGTTGATTGGGGATTCCCGAATCGGGGGCGTTTCTGATTCAACATGCTGGCTGGGCGAAGGGGGCCGGCATGAATGGCAAAACCTTATTCGATGGATCTTCGCGAGCGGGTTGTTGCGGCGGTCGAGAACGAGGGGCTGTCGCGGCATGAAGCGGCGTCGCGGTTCGGGGTTGGCGTGAGCACGGCGATCGCCTGGGTGCGGCGCTTCCGGGAGACGGGGAGCGTGGTGCCGGGACAGATGGGCGGGCACAAGCCGAAGGCGATCCGGGACGAGCATGAGGTTTGGCTGCGCGAGCGCATTCGCGAGCGCGATTTCACTTTGCGCGGGCTTGTCCGCGAACTCGCCGGGCGCGGCCTCAAGGCCGATTACACCGCGGTCTGGATGTTCGTTCACGCCGAGGAGTTGAGCTTCAAAAAAAACCGTGCTCGCCAGCGAACAGGATCGCCCCGACGTGGCGAGACGGCGAGCGCAGTGGAAAGCGCGTCAGAGGCGGATTGAACCGGCGCGCCTGGTCTTCATCGATGAGACCTGGACCAAGGACAACATGGCCCCGCTCCGGGGATGGGGACCGCGCGGCCGGCGGCTGCGCGCCAAGGTGCCGCAGGCGCGCTGGAAGACCATGACCTTCCTGGCCGCGCTGCGGCACGATCGTATCGACGCGCCCTGGCTGCTCGATGCCCCGATCAACGGCCAGACCTTCCGGACCTATGTCGAGAAGGTTCTCGTCCCGACCCTGAGACCGGGCGACATCGTCATCATGGACAATCTCGGCAGCCACAAGGGACGCGCCGTCCGTCACGCCATCCGTGCCGTCGGCGCCAAGCTCATCCTCCTGCCGAAATACTCGCCCGACCTCAACCCCATCGAACAGCTCTTCGCCAAGCTCAAACACTTGCTGCGCAAAACCGCCGCGCGAAGCTTCGACGCCGTGACCGAAGCCATCGGACAGCTTCTCGGCAGCTTCACGCCGCAAGAATGCTCAAACTACTTCAGCAACTCCGGATATGGTCCCGCCTAATTCAATCCCGCTCTAGAACACCGAATCGACGATGCGGGCGAACCAGCCCTTCTGCTCGCTCGCGACGGCGGGCCCGCCGCCGTTCGTCACCAGCGCGTAGGTGTCCTGGTACCAGCGGCTGCCCGGGTAGTTGTAGCCCAGCACCGCCGCGGTGCGCCGCGCCTCGTCGGAGAGGCCGAGCGCGAGATAGCATTCCGTAAGCCGCTCGAGCGCCTCGGGCACGTGCGTCGTCGTCTGGTATTCGTCGATCACGCGCTTGAACCGGTTGATCGCGGCGAGATAGTCGCCGCGCGTTTCGTACCAGCGGCCGATATCCATCTCTTTCCCGGCAAGGTGGTCGCGCGCCAGGTCCATCTTGAGCCTTGCGTCGCGGGCATATTTCGTGTCGGGAAAGCGCCGCGCCACTTCGCCGAGCGCATTCATCGCTTGTTGCGTCGTCTTCTGGTCGCGGCCCACGTCGGTGATCTGGATGTAGTAGTCGAGCGCCTTCAGGTAATACGCATAGGCCACGTCGCGATGGCCGGGGTGGAGCTGGATGAACCGGTCGGCGGCGACGATCGAATTGTCGTACTTGCCCTGCTGGTAGAGCGTATAGGCGGACATGAGCTGCGCCTTCGTCGCCCACACCGAGTAGGGATGCTGCCGGTCGGTCTCGTCGAAATCCTTGGCGGCCTTCGTGTATTCGCCGTCCTGCAGCTCGTCCATCGCGCTGTTGTAAAGGTTTTCGACGGGGCGCTCGACGTAATCTTCCTTTTTCTCGGCGCAGGACGCGAGCGCCAGCGCGGCGACGGCAACGGCGGCAAGTTGCAGCAATCTGGACATGGACAATGAACCCGCAATCCCCGGAACAGCGCGGGTTATAGCACGGGTCGCGGCGTTCGAGCGACGATTAGGAAGGTCAGGCGGTCGCGCGGTGCGGCGCCTCGTCCCACGCGGACAAAGGCTCGTCCTCAAGGGTCGTGAACCGCCACGCCTTGGGATCGGCAAAGAGGTGCTGCAGCAGGCGGCGGTTGAGCGCGTGGCCCGAGCGATGGCCGACGAAGCGGCCGAGGATCGGTCCGCCGGCGAGGTAGAGGTCGCCCATCGCATCGAGCACCTTGTGGCGCACGAACTCGTCGCGATAGCGCAGGCCCTCCTTGTTCATCACGCCGTCCTCGCCGATGACGACGGCATTATCGAGCGATCCGCCGAGCGCGAGACCGGCGGCGCGCATCTTTTCGACATCGTCGAGAAAGCCGAAGGTGCGGGCGCGCGCGATGCTGCGCTTGAAGCTCACCGGATCGGGTGTGACGGCGATGCGCTGCCGGCCGACCGCGCCCGAGGCGAAGTCGATGACGAAGCTCAGCGAGAAGCCGTCCGCAGGCTCGAGCGCGGCCTCGGCGCCGTCGTCAGCAACCCGGACCGGCTTCAAAATTTCCACCGCGCGGCGCGGTGCATTCTGTTCGACGATGCCCGCACGCTCGATCAACGAGACGAAGGGTGCTGCGCTGCCGTCCATCGCGGGGACTTCCGCGCCGTCGATCTCCACCAGCGCGTTGTCGATCTCGAGGCCCGCGAATGCCGCCATGAGATGCTCGACCGTGCCGACCGAGACGCCATCGGCGGCGAGCATGCTACAAAGGGTGGAGGGGACGAGATTGCGCCACGTAGCGCCGATCTCGACGCCGGCGTCGTTGCGGCGGAACGCGATCCCCGCATCGATCGCCGCCGGGTGCAAGGTCATCGCGATCGGAAGGCCCGAATGAAGGCCGACCCCGGCGCACCGCATTGCGCTTTTGAGTGTCTTCTGACGGGCGGCGTGCCGCATATCCATGGGCAGTGTCACTGCTCGAAGTGATAGGGTCGGACGGCTCACCAGTATCAGCCGATTGTGCTCTGCACAAATCACTCTTTGTTTCAGATTATTTCATTAAAAAATATGTAATTTCAAATACTTACTTCAAGGTCGGGCGGCGCGCTCAGCGGCCTGTCGTTTGCGCCGCTGCTGATGGTGAACGGACCCAAGTATGGCGCGGCGCGAGCTTTAAGAACTCTTTGGCGGGCGCTTTCGGACTCGGAATTCGCGCGTTTTCGGGCCATCCCAGGGGCCATTTCCGGCCGGGGCTTGAGCGCGCGGCGGCCGTTCAACGGCGACATCACGCGCCCTTGAACGGCAGGGGATTGACGCGCGGCACGCGCGCGCGCAGAGTCGCCGACGGTGCTGAAAACACCATTCTGTAGGCGGCGACCGCCGCCGTGAGGCCGGCGGATTTTTTGCGCCCATATGCCGGGGGTGCGGCGGATAGAACACCCGCAAGGGAAAGAAGCCCGCGCGTCCTACAGCGCGTTTTCAGCCCCCGGCGCCCGCGCCGCGCGCGGGCACGGCCTGAAAAGCCGCTCTGTAGGAGCCACCCTTGCCTCGTCTCGCCGCGGCCTTCGCCGCATCTCTTGCGCTCGGCGCGTGCAGCGCCGCGCCTCGACACGACACGCCCGCCGCCCATCTCTCGGCCGATCAGACCGATGCCGCGCGCGGCATCGACAGCGACGGATACAAGCCTCCGCCGCTCGATCCGGCGCGGAGCATCACCGTCAAGCTCCACATCCTTTCGCCGGCCGATTTCGACCGGGCCGCGATCGCTCATGCGGGCACCGAGTTCGCGAAGGGATTCGTGAACAGGATCGGCGCCGGCAACGAGTGCGAGATCTACGTCCTCGCGACCTATTTCCAAGCTTCGGAATGGACGACGCTCGGCGCGCTCCTCAATCACGAAGCCGATCATTGCGAGGGCATCACGCACGAGCAGATGCACTAGGTCTTCGTTATCGGCACGGGCGGAAATTTGGAAACGTCGAGGCTCGCGACCTGTGCCGGGACAACGACCGGGTCGAGCGTCACCGCGACTTCACCAATCTGCGCCTGCAAGGCCACGTCGCGCGCATGGCACGAGCCAAAGCGCTTGACCGCGCCGGTGGTTGCGTCAGCGACGACAAATCCCACGGTCACAGCTTGATCTCCGTTGCCGTGATATCGGCATTCCACTGCCAAATCCCGGAGCCCGTGCTCTGCTCGGCTTGCAGTGCGTAGGTATGCGCGCCAGGGGGAACGCCGGTATCGTTGATTTGCACGGTGGGAACCGCGACGCCGGTCGCACCGACGCTGGCGGACCCATTGTTCCAGATCACGGTGCCGTCGCGCGTGACGCGCCACGAGACCGTATTGCCGCCGCCTCCGCCCGGCATGCCGACAAGCCCGTTCGCCGCGATCATCACCAGGGCGCCGCTGGTGGTGATTCCGACCGAGACCAGCGTGACAGGGCTGCCGATGGTGGCCGAGCCATTGAGAGCACTCGCCTGGGCGGCCTCCGTCGCGGCGTTGAGCGCGACGTCAGGCGTCTGGATGATGCCCGGCAGCAGTCCGCTCGAGCTGGCCGGCGGGGCGGCGAGCGTGTGGGAATGGCTCGCGACCTGGTCCAGCGTTTGCTTGCCGCCGCCATGCTGGTTGAAGCTCAGGAGCTTCACGTAGATCGTCTGGCCGATGTCGGCGCTGTCATAGCCGACGGTGAAGTAGCTCCCCTCCCGCAGCCGCGCGAATTTTGCCCCGGCCGCGTGCCCCGCGACCGGCGTGCCGTAAAAGCCGCGGCGGAGATATCCCGGCGCGGTGGCGTGCTTGCCAAGGTCGTATTTCCATTGGGCCGTGAGCGTCGACTGCTCGTAGGTCACAAGCTCGCCATCGACGAGGCAGAGCGTGTTGCCCTGGTCGGCATCCGCCTGGGTGCCGGGCAGCAGGCCGCCGCGGCTCGACGTTAGATCGACCGAGAGCGTATTCGCCGTGTCGGGATCCGAGCCGCTCGCAAAATTGGCGGTGAGCGTGCCCATCGCCGTACCCCCGATCAGGGTGCCGGCGTATCTGAAGGTGACGTCATCCTGGCTGATCCAGATATCGCAGCCGCCCCAGTTGGGGCCCGAGCCGTTGGTGCAGATGATCGTCTCCATGCCCAAGACGTTGCCGATCTGCACCGGCGCGTCGAAGAAGATGGGCGCCAGCGCGTCGGCCGCCGGCAAATTATAGTTCGGCACGTGGCCCGCTCCGTGCGCGTGCGGATAGAGCGGCGCCGCGCCGGTCCCGTCGAGATATTCCTCGGCCACGATCGAAAGCGAGCGGTCGTCGTTCTCGGTGATCTCCTTGATGCGGAACCAGTCGCCCGCAAGGCCCGCGTTCGCGTCCCACAGCGCGACGATGTCCATGGGATCGAGCAGGATGTACTCGCTGCCCAAGGTGAAGGACACCGTGCGCAGCACCTGCTGCCGCCCGAGCATGAGCTGCGCCGACGCGAGCGCCGATTTCTGATCGCAGAACAGATGGAGCTGCTTCGAGCCCGAGGATTTGAGGCCGAACTGCGCGATCGCCGCGTCGTCCTTGGCCTCGACGATCTGCGGGTTGTACTGCGCGCCGCGGTCGAGGAACTCGAGCTTGATGTCGTTCTCCTGGTCCGCGCGGATGAGGCGCGTCACCGTTACCGGGTCGGGCGATCCCGCGGCCGAGCTCGAGTTCGGATTGGTGCCTTGGTTCTCGAGAAAATCGTCGTCGTCGAGATCGTACAGCGGCTGCGCCGGCGGCGCGTAGGAAGCGCCGTTGGCGGCGAGCGCCTGGTCGCCGTACGGCACGACGGTCAAGAGGCCGCCCGACCACACGATCTCGGAATTGGTCGCCGTCATCAGGTCGGCGAGGAACGAGTTCGCGGCGCTTTGCGACGATATCACCGGCGAGACGAAGAGCCCGGCGGCCTGGCAGTAGTCGCGGTATGTCGAGAGATCGCCGAGCCGCGCCGCCGGGAATTGCGTCAGGCCGTAAAAGGGGTTGGTCAGGAAATCGGCGAGCACGTCGGCCGGGTTGGCGTCGGGCGTGTCGAGGATCAGCACCGTCCTGCCGGCGTCGGCGGCGGCAAAGGTGTAAGTGCCGAAGGTCGTTGGCCCCGACACGTCGAGCGCGAACTGTCCCGCGGCCGGGCCGCTCAGCACCTGCGCCAGCGGCCCGCCTATGAAGGAAAGATCGACCGTGCCGGACGCGTTCGCCGGCTGCGACAGTGTCACCTCGCTGGCGAAGGTGACGACGTCCGCCGCAACATTGGAGCCCGCGGTGTGCGACAGCGTGAGCGCGCCCGGCGTCACCGACGAGACGGTCGGCGCGCCGACCCAGCTCCACGCGCCGGCGGCGTCGGCGACGGTCCCGCCCGTGACGATTCCGGCAAGCGAGCTGGGATTGGCGATCGTGCCCGATCCCGCGGCGACATCGCCGGTGATCTGCGCCTGCATCTCCCACGGGAAGCCGATGAGGCCGTAGACGCCGCTGTCTTCCGTCAGCGTCGCGGTCGTGCCGCTGACGCTCGCGACGGTGAACGGGCCGAAGCCGTAATCCGGGTTGGTGATCTGCGCGCCGGCCGGCGGCGTCGCCGGCGAGCAGTTCTGCAGCTCATTGCCCTGGAGATCGGCCGTGAAGGATGCCGTGACGTAGATCGTGTCGCCGGTCGCGGTGACCGCGGCGGCGACGCTCACGGCGATCGACGGCGCGGTCACCGACAAGACCGTCGTGCCGCCTGGAAAGGCTCCGGCGCTGTCCGCGATCGGCGTGCCGGGCGCGGCCGAGAAAGCGCCGGTGACGCCGGCGACGACGGCGGAGCCCGACGACACGGTTCCGGTGGCGCTTCCGCCCGAGAGCGCCTGCACGAAGGTGAAGGGCGGAATGCCGGACCCCGCCACGCGGGCGCCGGGCGACACGCCGGTCATCGAGCCGAGCCCGGTCACGACCGCGCTGCCCGACGAAATCGTGCCGGTCGTCAGGTCGGTATAGAACACGCCGGGGCTGAGCGCCGCGCCGATGACGACGACCGGCTGCCCGGCATCGGCGGCGGCGAAAGTCCAGCCGGTGTTGCCGGCATAGGAATACTCGCCGGCCGATGGCGCGCCGCCGACGCGCGTCAGCGCCGTGCCCGGAGTGCGCCCGCCGGTGGCGCCGGCGTCCCACACCACGCCCGAGGAATCGCTGGTGAACCAGCCGCTCTCGTTCGAGGCGATCGAGCTGGCGAGGCCCGAGATCGAGGTCGGATCGGGGACGCTCGTGCTGTTGTCGATCTGGTACGGCGTCGCCGCCGGAATCACCAGGTGGCTGCACACGCCGTAATCCCAGTCGAAATACTGCGCCTGCACCGTCGTGGGGCCGCTCGCCGGCACGGCGACCGCTTCGGCCACGGCGCCGGTGATGGCGGATCGCACCTCGAACGTCATGTTCGGCAGCTCGGCGCTGCCGCCCAGGGACAGGCCTTGCGCTGCCTCGTAGGCAATGCCTCGGAAATTCTGCGCGTCCTGCGGCTGATACGAGGCGAGCCACGCCCACGGCAGCTGCTGGTAGGAGCCGTCGAGCAGGGTGAAGGCACCGTCGGGGTCGGAATAGGCGGCGGTCGTCTTCATCGCCGTGCCCTGGCCGAGCGCGAAGGCGGATTTGTTCTCCCAGCCCTGGATGATCCCGGTTATCGGGCCTTCGCAGAGACCGAACGCGGCCGAGGCGAAGTAATTGTAGCCGGTGAGCTGCGCGCCGCCGCCGCCGCCGCCGCCGCCCTTGCCGCCCGAGGCCGGCTGGCTGTAGACGCCTTGTGCTACGAAATCGCCGTACCACAGCAGATTGCCGGAGATCCGCGCCTGGCCGTACACGATCGGGCGCGCGACGCCGTTGGCCGAGCTCTGCACGCGCAGCGCCGTCGCCGGCGCCGGAGGTGCTGCGCGCGCGCTCTTCCGCGCCGGCATCAGAAAGTTCATCGCGGCGATGACATGGAGCGACTGCGCGACGTGGACGAGCTTCGCCAGCGCCGCCGCAAAGAGCGCGAGGAGGGCGTCCCTCACGGAAACAGCGTGAAGAAGCGCACCGGCCTTCCGGCGAGACGGCCCTCGGTGGCGCGGTCGAAGATGAAGAATCCGGCGGCGGCGTTGGCGTGCGCGATCGCGGGCCAGCCCGGCGGCATGACGATTGCGCCGTGCGCCCAGGCATGCGCGAAGCGGAAGAGAGCGAGATCGCCGGGGCGCGCGTCCTCGAGCGATATCTCGTGCGCGTGCCCGAGCACGGCTGCCAGATACAATTCCGCCGCGCCCGTCGTCTTGGCGAGGTTCCACTGGAAGGCGTAGTCGCTGTCGGCCGTCGCGATCTCCGGCACGAGGTGCGGCACGGCAGCGCGCGCGATGAGATAGATCGACTGCGCGCAATCGACGCCGCCCTTGTCGATGATGCGGCGTGCCGCGTCGCGCGTCGCCTTCACGTGGCCGCGGTGATGGAACGCGGTGCCGTACCAGCTCGCCGCCTCGCGGACGATGGCAGCGCGCTGGATCGGCTCGGCTGATCGCTGCGGTTTCACAGCGCCGTCTCCGGCACGGGGATGCTGAGGCAGCCGCCGAAATTCGCCGTGTTCTGGAACGCGCTGCAGGTGCCGAAGCTCTTGTCGCAGCCGGGATAGGCCGTGAAGCTGTCGCCGATTCCCACGCCGAATGGGAACGGCGCGATCAAGGCGAAGGCGCCTGCGCTCCAGCTCCGCACCGTGCGCGCATAGCCCTGGCTCCTGCCGGAGGTCATGACCACGCGGCCGAGCGCGTAGGTGCCGGAGCCCGCCGGCGCGGCCACGGCCGAATTGAACATGTTCGGCGCCGATCCCGGCGACGACACCGTGCCGGCGACGGCGAAGGACGAAGATGCCAGCGTGCAGCCCTGGTCGAAGAGGGTGTGGACGCAGCCCGCCTGGAACAGGTTGCGCGGCAGCGGGTTCGCGAGCTTCTTCAGGTGGCTGTAGATGGTGATGACGGCCTGGCTGCGGCCCACGTCGATCTCGCCGACGGTGCCGTAGAAGATCGTGACGATGCCGGTGGGGCTGAGAAAGGGCGCCCCCGCAGCCGGCCACGCCGGCGCTATGGCGCGATCGACCTGCACCTCGGCATTGTCGAGCGCGCCCGCCTGCGCCGCGGCGAGCCAGGGCTGGTTGCCGATCGAATCGGGGAACTGCGCGCCGGTCAAGGGATCGACGAGGCGGGGCGCGATCACGACCTGCCAAGTGTCGACGTCGAGCCCGACCTTCCAGTGCGCGACCGCCTTGGCCTTGTCCTGGTCGAAGGTGGGTCCCTTCGACGACCAGTAACTGCCGGGCGCCTTCACGTCGATCGGCCCGGCGCTGTAGAGGAGCTCCGAGGCCCCGCCGAACGCGCCCGCGAGCTTGAAGCTATAGCAATCGGCATCGACGAAGCTGCGCGTCGCCAGCAGCGCAGCAATCGCGCCGGGCGACGTCTCGTACCAGGGCGTCTTCATGTGCAGCGGAAGGTGAGCGTGCCGCAGAGCCCGACCGAGGCCGAGAGATTGGCGACCGGGATCGGCGGGCTCGCCGCCTTGTTGCTGCCCAGCTCGGCCACCGTCGCGTAGTTCGTGTTCGGCGCGACCTGGAGCGCGGCGAAGCTGTAGCCGGCGTCGAGCGTGACGCCAATGAACTCCATGAAGAAGCCGCTGCCATAGTCGTTGGCGACATTGGCCGCGCTGAACGGCAGGCCGCCGAGCAGGAGATTCCCGGCCATGCCGCCCAAGGCCGAGATCGACACGTTGAAGCGGCAGGTAACGAGCCGGCCGATGCGCTCCCACGAGCCGACCTGGGCGGTGTAGGTGGGCGCGCCCGCGGTGCCGGAGCCGTAGAGCACCGGCGTCCACGAGCCGAACGCATAGGGGCCGGGCAGGAGATGGCCGCCGGCCGTGACGCCGTCGCCGATCGTCAACAACCCGTCGTCGGTGCCGTAGCCGATCTCTCCTTGCGCCAGCACATATGCTGCGATGTTGGCGCGGGTGTCGCGGCGGATCTGGCGCTGCAGGTTCGCCATGTCAGTAATCGCGCCACTTGTCGCGCGCCGGGCCTTGATTCGGGCGCGCGCGCTTCATCGCCTCGTACTCGGCTTCTTCCTTGCCGATATAGGCGTCGGAGGTCAGCCTTCGCTCGATGATCTGCGCACAGACGCACGCCGCGACCGCGCCCATCGGCGCCAGCACGAAGGCCGTGGCGGCGACGCGAGGCCACGCGACGAGCGCTGCCATCACGAGCGCCGTGGCGATGAGTGCGGCAAGTATGAGCGCGGTCACTTCGGCGCTCCGGAATTCTTCCAGGCCGCGATCGCTCCGGCGAAGTAGGTGCTGCCGTAGGCGTTCGGATGCGGGCTGCCGCCGACATAGCTGTCGGAAACGGCGTCGCCGCTCGAGTGCGTCTCCGACACCGTGACCGGGTTGCCGTTCGCCTGGTTCTGGAACGTCACGGCGCAGGGCGAGCCGCTGGCGGTCGCGACGTAGTAGAAGGCGCCGCCCGAGGTCTTGCTCTCGACGTTGGCGGTGCCGGCGCCGAGAACGACACCGTCGCCGATCAGCGGGCAGGAATTCATGTAGACCGTGGCGTCGCCGATATTGACGGCCTGCGCCAGCGTCGTCGAAAGGCCGGGCACGTTATACACGCCCGACTTCCAGAAATATGCCGTCGTGTCGATGAAGCCATCGACGCACGCCCCAGAATTCAGCGGGCAGTCGTAGCTGCCGGCGAGGAGTGCTGCGTTGAAGGTCGGCACCGACTGGCCTGCGGCGAAACTCGAATTCGGCGTCTGATCGGCGGTGTCGTCCCACAGATGGCCGCTTCCGTTCGTCGTGTTGGGTACGATCGTCGCCTGGAACAGCGCGACGCCCGGCAGAGTTTGGTGCAGCATCTGCCACAAGGCAGGCAGGTCCGAGGTGAGGCCGCCGCTGCTCGGATCGTTGACGCCGTGCTCGACGATCGCCGACGTGACCGGCGGCCGGCCCTTGACGTTGAGCGCTTCGACCGCGGCGAGGATGGCGAGGCGCGCGGCGTAGTGGCCGGATGTTACCGCGCCCTCGCTCGTCGCGGCCTGGCTCTGGCCGCTGACGCACCAGTCCAGGGCGGCGAGGCGCGGCGAGACCGTGGCGTCGTCGAGCCCGCGCGCGAGATACCCGAACATGCCGCGGGCATCGCCCTGCTGGTTGTCGTCGTCGCCCTTGCCGAGACTGTCGCAGCCCAGGAGGCCCACGACCGGCTGCACGCCGTCCCAGCCCTGACACCACATCGCGACCGGGCCGTCGGCATGCGAGCTGTAGCCGGTGATGCCCGATCCGCTCGCGAGATTGGCGGTGAGCGACGAGGCGCTCGCCGCCGTCTTGACGCCTTCGCCGGCGGCGAGGTTGATGGTGTAGTCGCCCGGCATCTTTTGCGTCGTGTCGGCGACGTGTTCGAGCACCAGGATGAACGAGCTGGCATCGTCGGCCGGATCGTCACCGGCACGGCGTCTGTCAAGCCGCCGGTCGCATCGGCGTCCGGCTGCGCGTAACCGGCCGTGCCGCCGGAGAACGTCCCGGGCACCGGCGTGCCGCCATCGACCTGCACGGCGATGCCGTCGCGCGTGACGCCGTTGCCGAGCGCCTGCTCGGGGTTGGTCGAGCCGTCGATGCCGAGCACGGTGGAGAAGACGAAGCGTGGATTCTTGCACGCCCAATGCGCCGTCGGGATCAGTATCTTGTCGATCTGCGCCAGCGTGCTGCTGCTCGTCGCGTTCGCCTGGTTCATGAAGCGCAGGCGCGAGGTGGCGGCCATGTAGTTTTGCGATGCCGGGACCGTCGCGCCGCCGCGCAGCATGGACGCGCTCGTCGCGACGAGGAGGGCCGAGGCGAGGGCTATGCGGCGCGTCATTCTACTGGCCGCTCAGCGTGAGGTGGATGACGCCTTGCGTTCCGGCGCCCCCGTTCGCCGCGGTGCTATAGGCGCCTGCGCCGCCGCTGCCGTAGCCGGTGGCGTCGGATTCCTTGGTGCCTCCAAGCGTCAGGCCGCCGACGCCGAGCCGCGTCGAGCCGCCCTGCTGGAGCTGCGCGGTGCTGTCGGCCAAGCCGTATTTCCCGGTCGAATCGATCGTTCCATTCGAGGCGGTCCCGCCCGCCGCCACGTTCTTGAAGGTCGTGGCGCATGCCGTCGTGAGCACGCCGCCGCCGTTGGCGGTATAGGTCGTGCTGTTGGCGAGGGGCCCGACCGACGTGTTGCCGCCGGCGATGGGCGCAGTGCTCGAGCTTTCGATGCCGCCCGAACCGGCGGTGCCGATCGCGACGGAATACCCGGCGCTCGCGGCGATGACGTTGGCGCCGGAGAAGATCAGCTCGGCCCCCGCCGCGCCTGGCGTCGCGTAGGCGGACGAGGTGTTGCAATACATGCCGCCGCCGCCAGCCCCGAGTTCGTCGATCGTGAGCACGGTGTTCGCCGTGACCCAGGCGGGCGTCGTCCACGTCCCGCTCGACAGCGAGCCGCAGTTTCCCGCCGTGACCCATGCGCTGGCGCCGGTGATCCAGGCATCGCACGATTGCGTGCTGCCCGACGGCTGAACCCCGGCGAAGAAATCGAGCCCCGTCCCGTTGGCGTTCGCGACGAAGGTGCCCGACGTTTCCCGGCAGGAGCGTCGTGCTGTTGAGCCCGGTCATGGCGAGGCCGGTGCTGTTGGTCAGCGTCCACGGCACCGTGCCGGTGACCGCGATCGACAGCGTCATGCCCGGCGCGAAGATCGTGGGGCTTGCCGCGGGCAAGGTGAGCGCGGGCGTGCCGGTCGTCGCGGCCAGAATTCAGCGCGCCGCCCATGTCGCCGGCGGCGGCCTGGTAACTCGCGGTCTTGGAGAGGTCGTCCGTCGTCGCCGAACACGTGCCGCTCGCCGTCACCGGATTGGGCGCGCACGAGACGCCGTTGGCGCCGACGAGGCTCGTCATGGTCCCGGTGCCCGTACCGCCGCCGCCGCCGCCGCCGCCGCCGCCCTGCTGCTGCGCCAGACCGGGCGCGACGGCGAGAGCGAGCGCGGCGGCGAGAGCGAGCGCGGCGGCGGGAAGGCGCCTCTTCATCGCCGCCTCACCGTGTCGCGATGGTGGCGGCGATCGGCGTCGAGGCGCCGGACGCGACGCACCATATCTGCAGGTCCGAAGGGGCCGCGCCGGGCGGCCAGTACATCGAGCTTTGCGGCGGCACGGTGAAGGTGCCGAGCCCGTTCGCGCTCACGCCAGCGCTGTAGCCGCACGACAGGCTGTTGCCGCCCGAAGCGGCGCCGTTGGCGATGAAGACGGACGACCACAGCGGCGGCAGGTTCGGGTTGGCGCCCATCGCCGGCACGATCAGCTCCGGCGTGGTGCCGACGGCAGTGACGTGCCCGGAGCCGAGCGGGCCGCTGGGCGAGGTGAGATCGATGGTCTTCATCTGCGCCCGCGCGGCCGCGGGCGCGAGAGCGAGCAGTGCTGCGAGCAGAAAGATGCGCAAATTCATCAGAGCCTCGCAGTCTCGATTGTGAGTTTCTTGAGCGCGAAGACCTGGTACATGACGTTCGACAGGTCGAGCGCGTCGTCGGGGAAGCGGCAATAGAGGAGATAGTTGCCGGTCCAGCTCAGCGAGAGCCCGTTCGCCGGCGCCGGCACGATCTCGACCACGCCGCCCGATGCCTGCGCGCTGCCGTTGGCGAACGACCACGGCGCGAGCGGCGTCGTCGGCTCGGTCGCGTAGGCGCCGGCGAAGATTTGAAGCGTCGAGAAATAGCCGTCGTCCGCCCACGATGTGGCGGCGCCGAAAGCGCCGTCATCCTCGAACAGCGTGGCGGCGCCCGAGAAATTGCCGTCGTCCTCGACCGCGGCCGGAACCGAGGGGCCGCATTGCGGCACCAGCACCGGCACGGCGAAGGTCCTGAGCGTGCGCGTGAGCTGGAAGTTTTCCGTGACGCCGTCGCCGGTCGCAAAGAAGTAGCCGCTGACCTGATCGTCGTTCGGATCGTCGAAGGCGAAGCGGTTCTGGCCGAATTTCTGCACCGTCCAGAAATCCTCGAGCTGCTGCCGCTCCGACGCGAGGAGGCCGCCCTTGGCATTCACATCGCTGTTCAGGCCCGAGAAGGAGAGCGTGATCTCGTACAGCGGCCAGTTCCATTTCGGCTGGTCGGTGACGCGGCCGGAGATCGCCTTCTGCACCAGCGAGGACGCCATGATTTTGCGCCCGACCGGGTACTCGATCGCGCTGAGCTTGGGGAACTGCGCGAGGGTCATGGCGGGATGCTCGGGTTGTTGAGCCCGGCGCGCTGCACGAGCTGCAGGATGCCGCGCGCGATAAGCGGCGAATTGATCATGGTGAGGAAGGACCGCGCGTCATTCGTACTGATGTTGACGGCGAGGTTCGCCGTCGCGCCGGCGCCTCCGCCGCCTTGGGCGCCCGAGGCGAGCCCCGCGACGGCCGCACGGAAATCACCCGCGGCCGGTGCGGGCAAGATCGTCTCGCCGGTATGGACGATCGCCGCCATGTCGGACGGCACCGACCACGCGCCCACGTCGAACGATGCGAGCCCGGCCGCGCCATAGGCGATGGAACCGCCGCCGCCGCCGCCGAACAATCCGCCGAGCATGCCCAAGGGGCCGGCCGACATGCCGAGCATGGAGGCGGCGCCGCCGCCGAAGGCAGCCGTCACCGCCTCGAAGGCGAGCCACTGCGCGATCATCTTCAGCACCGCCTCGATGAACGAGACGGCCATGTCGCTGAACACTTTCGCCGTGACCTGGCCGATCGTCTCGGTGCCCTGCAATATGCCCTGCACCTCGGCGTCGAAGGCGCGCGTCACCGGCTCCGCGAAAATCTGCTGGAACGAGCGCGCGAGCTGTTGGTTGCGCTCGTCCTCCTTCTTCGCCTGCTGTTCTTCCAGCGCGTCGATCGCGGCGAGGTGCTGCTGCGTCAGCGATTTCTTGCGGTCCTCGAGCCGCGCATATTGCGTCTCGTCCTGGCCGTAGAGCATCTCCTCGTCGTTGAGCGCCTTGAGCCGGAGCCCGTATTTCTCGTCCTCGAGCGCGCGCAGCGTCGCCAGTTCCTGGGCCGAACTGATCTTGCCCTGCGTCAGCGCGAGGCGCGCATCGGCGGCGAGGCGCGCGTAATACGCATCCGACACGCCCGCGGCACTCTGGATCAGCTCGACCTGGGCGCGCAGCTCCTCGTTGAGCTCGCGCTCCAGGTCGCGCGCCTCGGCCACGCCGGAAGTGTCGGCGCCCGCGCCGCCCGCGCCGCCGCGCGTCAGATCGGCTGGCGGCCCGACCGGATTGGTGCCCGGCCCCCGCCCGAGGCGGCGTCCGCCTTCATGTCGGCGATGAGGCGCTTCCTCTGCTCGTTGAGCTGCGCGATCTCGATGGCGATGGCGGCGATCTCGCCCTCGACGATCTGGCGCGCCGGCGCCGTGAGCTGCGAGGTGTCGATCGCTTTGAGCGCCATCAGCTTCTCGTGCAGTCGGGTCAGCTGCGCGAACACGTTGTCGAGCTTGGCCTGGTCGGTGACGCCGAGCGCGCGCGTCATGCTCTCGGCGATTGCGGTCCAGGCGTCGGCAAAATCCTTGAAAAAGTGGAACTCCGCCTCGATGGCGATGCCGAGGCCCTTGATCGCCTCGCGGAGCGTGCGGCCCTTCTCGGTCGCCTGCTCCATCTCGCGGGCGAGCGAGGTGTCGATCACCGTGCCCGTCGCGCGCGCCTTCTCGATGAGATCGTCGATGCCGGCGCTGCCTCGCTCGAGGAACGGGATCAAATCGTTGCCGAGGCCGCGCCCGAAAATCTGCCACGCGGCGTCGAGCCGGTTCACGTCCCTGGGCGCGTCCTTGATGCGGTCGGCCAGCTCCTTCAGCAGCTCCTCGCCGCTCTTGAGATGGCCGCCCATGTCGGTGGCGGAGATGCCGAGGCGCTTGAACGTGTCGGCGAGCGGCCCGGTGCCTGTGAGCAATTCCGACGCTGCGCGCTCCAGGCGCAGCATCGCCATCTGCGCGCGGTCGGCGCCGACGCCGGCGATGTCGAAGGCGGCGTTGAGCGCGGAGAGCACCGGCACCGATATGCCGAGCGTCTCCGAGGCGTGCAGCGCCTCTTCGCCGAGCGCGACGATCTCGCGCGTGAAGGCGACCACGCGGTCGATGCCGAGCCCGGCGACGATGGCCGAGCCGAGATTGCCGAAGCTCGCCGCCAGGTCGTTGACCGGGCCGGTGACGCTTTCGATCTTGGCGCGCACCGCATCGACGCCGGCGGTGAGCTCGCCGATCTGCGCGCCGAATTTGATGTCAACGCGATCCTCAGCCATTATTCGTCCCCGCGCGCGAGCCGCCACACCAACCCTCGCGCGCGGGTAACGCGGGAGGATGGAACATGGGACTGGCTTTGGCCGCGATCGGCGTGCTGGTGGCGATCGGCGCGACGGCGGCGGCGTTCGCGACGCATGCTGCGCCGCATTTCTTCGCGCTCGAGGCGCTGCTCGGCCTCGTCCTGTTCGGGATCGGCGCCGCCGTGGACCATCTGAAGGACATCTCCGACGCGCTGAAGCGCGCGCCGTGACAGGTCACGACAGCGGGAACGTGCCCCTGGTCCGGCTCGCGAGCCACGCGAAGGCGGAGGGCGCGCCGCCCTCCGACGGCGATGAGCCCGGCGCCTCCGGCTCCTCTTGCGGCGGTTCCGGCTCCCAGCCGAGCGATGCTGCGATCGCGCGCAGCACGAGCGCCGGCGGCGGCGCCGTGCGGAAGCGGGCGTAGAGGGCGCGCAGGCGCGGCAGGGTGAGACGGCCGACCGTTTCCCAGGTCCAGCCGTGTCGGCGCAAATGGCGGCGTAGAGCTCGTGCCAGCCGCACGCTACGCGCTCCCCGCCGCCAGCCGTTTTTTTAAGGCTTCGATCCCCGTCACTTTGCCGAGCGCCGCGATCGCGTGAACCAGCTCGTCGAGCCTCACGCACTTCCGGCCGACCTCCTCGTCGCCGATGCGGAGTCCGAGCGCCAGGAGCTTGCGCATCAGCGCGATCTTTTCGCCGAGCGACCCCGCGCTGGCGAGCGCCTCGAGCAGCGGCGCCGCAATCTGGAGATCGTCGAGCACGAGCGCCCGGAGCGTTTCGGCGTTGCCGCGAGCAGGTGGGATCTCCTCGAGCGCCATCACGACACCTCGCCGTAAGATCCCAGCCCGATACTGCCGGCGGCGTTGGCGAAGCAGGAGAAGCTCAGCTCGGGGAGCATGAAGTCCTCGAGCTTGAAGTCGGTCGAGAGGTCGTCGCTGATGCGGCTGTAGAGCTGCAGATTGTACGACACCGCGCCGCCCGGCTGCGACACGGCGGTGTAGTACCAGAGCTGGAAATCGGGCGTGACGCCGATGAGCGGATTGCCGATCGTCATCTGCTGGCCCGAGGCCGACACCGTGTAGGTGTAGGTGATGAGGACGGCCTTCCCTATCCGCCGCGGCGAAGGTACAGCGCCGGCGGCGACCGAATACTGTCCGGTGGTAGGCCCGCTCGCCACGAACTTCAGCGGCAGCCCGGTCGCGGCGAAAATGACGCCGAGATCGGCGACGAAGGTCGCACTGTTGGCGACCGTCACCTGGTAGGGCGTGGTGGGGATGGGCCGGCTGCGACGGCGCGTCGCCTGCTGCCCGGCCGACAAGGTCATGCCGTAGAAGGCCGAGGCGAGCGCGATGCCGGACACGAGCGCCGCCTTCAGCTTGCCGGTGATCGTCCCGGTGGTGCGGCCGGTGAAGAGCGGAAACTGGCTCTGCCCGTGCAGGTCTTTCTTGGCGAACTGCGCGCGAGCGTGAAGGAATTGACCTTGCCGATATTGACCGGCGTGCAGTTGGCGATGTCGGTGCGCTGCACGATCAGCGCGCCGGGGCCGAGGATCGGAAGCATCGGTTACTCCTCCTTGTTGGTTTGCGCGCTGGGCGCGAGCGCCTCGAGCAGCGCCGGCAGCGCCGCGTGCAGCGCGTTCCAGGCCGCCGTGTCGCGCGCGAGAGCGGTGTTGCGCACGAACTCGGAAAGCCATTCCTCGATAGCCTTCGCGGGCTTGCCGCCTTCGGCGAGGCGCGCCTTGAGGTCGCGCAGCGCCTGGTCGAACTGCGTGACGACGTGATGCCCGCGCACTCGTCGTGAGGAAGGTGGCGCTCTCGCCATTCGTCAACTATCGCGTCGGTCTTCGGTTGTACCAGTTTCAGCCATCGGTCTCTCCTGTTTGCGCGCCGCCGCCCTCGGCCAGCCCGGCGCGCGCGGGCTTCGTGACACGCTCGAACTCCAGTCCGAGCTCCATCAGACGGCGCACCGCCTCGCTGCGGAAACGCGCCTGGCGCGCGGCGATGAGTCTTCGATCGCGCGCTCCTGCTCGTCGGTCGGCGTGACCAGGATCGGCCGCGGCGCGCCGCTCTTTGCTTCGCACGGCGGCTCGCCGCCGCTCGCGTGGGCTTCGCGGTCCCCATCACCAGCACCATGATCTCGATCGGCACGATCGCCGCGGCGCGCACGCCGTCCCAGCCGGCAAAGACCTCGACCTCGCCCTTGATCCAGCAATGCGAGACGAGATTGCCGAGCGTCTGCATCTCCTGGCCCGGCGCCGGCTCGAGCGCCGCCTCGACCGCGTCGAGGAGAGCGTTCAAGGCGATGTCGGCCGAGATGTGGGCATCTGGGTTGGCGCAATAGAGAAACACGGTCGCCAGAAGCTTGCGCTTCGGCCACGCCTTGGTGTCGCGCTCGACCGGCTGGTGCCCGACCGCCATGAAGGCGATTCGCCGTCGTCCATCGTCTCGAGATGGCGCACGCGGCGCTCCGCGGTCTTGAAGTTCGCCGCCCCCTGCAGCAGCGCGAAGAGCGGCGCGTAATAGGTCTCGCGGATGATGGCGGTCATGTTTTTCCGCCGCGCGCAGCCGCGACGCCAACCCTGCGCGCGGCGTAAGGAGTTTTCATCGCTGCACCGCCTGCTCGACGGCGGCGCGCAGGCGCGCGACGATCGCCGGCTCGAGCTCCTTGAGGCTCGAGCGCAGGAACGAGCGCTCCGGCATCTGCATGCGGCGCGATGCGCGCGCACCGTCGCCTCGACCGGCGCGATCGGCTTGCCGAACGCGACCGAGATGCGGCGCAGATGCTCGCGCACCTGCTCGGTGCCCGAGAAGCCGTATTCGTGGATCGCGGCATCGACAACGTCGGTGCCGACCACGCCGGTGACGGCGCTAGCACTCTCCTGCACCTGGTGGTGGATGAAATCGTCCAGGTGGTGCGTCCTCTCCTTCAGCACCTCGCCGGCGAGCTTCTCCTTGGCGCGCGCTTCGAGCTCGATCGCCGACGCGGTGACGGCGCGCGCCAGCGCCGCGCGCGTCGCCGGAGTTCATCTCGCGCAGGCGCAGAACGACCTGGTCGGCGCCTAGGATGGTTATGGTAATCACGGCATCACCACGCGGCGGTAACGGTCGAGCACCGTCTTGGTCGAGGGTTTCATGTCCCTGACGATGAAGCTCGTGGTCTCGCCGGCGAGGCCCTTGGCCGCCATGTCGAAATGCGGCAGCTCCTTGAAGCGCAGCAGCACCAGCTCGCACGCGGCCTCGGCGAGATCCGCCGGGATCGCGGCATAGCCGGCGACGTACTGCACCGCGACGTTGCCGAGCCCGCGCGTGAAGCGATAGCCCCGCAGCATCAGCATCGAGGCCGCGTCCGGCGAAGGCCCGATCGGCGCCGCGTACCAGCCGGGCTGCGAAAAGGCGTTGCCTTGCGGCACGGCCTGGCCGTCGATCGCGACCGAGACGATCGAGACGACCGGCGCTTGCAGCAGCGGCAGGGCGCCGCCGCCGGCGCCGTTGCAAATCTGGTTCACCGGCGCTTCTAGGAAGCTGCGCCCGCAATAGGTCACGATCGCCGCCGACACCGCGGCGATGAGCTGCCCGAGCTTCGCCTCGTCGGAATTGCCCGGCGCCAGGCCGAGCAAGGTCTCGACCTGCGCGAGCGCGATGAAGTCGCCGGCTGCCATGATTCATTCGCCGCGCCGTCAGCTCTTCTTCTTGCCGGTGTCCTCGAGCTCGGCGACCCGCGCCTTGAGGCGCGCGATCTCGTCGTCCTTGTCGTCCGAAGCGGCGGCTTTGGCCGCGAGCAGCGCCTCGTCGGCCGGCACCAGGCCGAAGGCGCGCAGCTCGGCGACGTGGGGCGGATCGATCTCCCAGATATTCGTCTTGGGGTGCGGCCGGTACTCGCGGTCGAGGTGGTGGATCACCGAAATGGGACGGGATTGGTCCTTGAGCACCATCTGGGTCATTTTATTACTCCTTCCGGGGCGGCCCGCTGGCGCGCGGCGGCCCCACTTTGGCTACTCACCTAGCGGCCCCTACGCCCGAGGCCGTTTTTGAACGCGCTCTGTCGTTTTTGAACGCTGTCTCGGGAGGAGATTGAGGAGCCCGGCACCCCCCAGCCCCTCCCCCGCGAGCGGGGGAAGGGGGGTCACGGGGCTCAGAGGTTGCCGATGTTGGAGAGCTGCCCGAAGGCCGGGATGAAGTAGTTCTGGAGGACGCCGAGGATGTAGTTGCCGAACTCGTAGCGCCGGCGCACGCGCGGCCAGAGCGTGCCGTAGAAGCCGCGGCGCGCCCGGAACTGCGGCGCGCGCTTCGAGACGCCCGACAGCGGATAGGGCAGGAGGACTGCTCGGTGTCGAACAGGATGGTGCCGACGCGGAGGTTCGGGTGCAGGTCGATCGGAATCTCCTGGGTCTTGCCGCCGGTGCCCCCGGCCACGCCCACGGCGAAGCGGTTGAGATATGCGCGCGCGATCGTGGCGCCGACGAGCTCGCCGTTGGTGGCGTCGCGGGTGAAGCGCAGGTTCGAGCTGCCCGACCCCGGACCCTGCGCGATCTTTTTGGAGATGTTCTTCTGCTCCTGGGAATTGACCCAGATGCGCGACGGCGAGAGCCGGAGGTTGTCCCAGAAATACTTGCAGCGCCGTGTCGATCTCGACGATGCCGCCCTCGCCGTCGGCGGTGAGCGGCGTGCCGGTGCCGGCGGTGCCGGTCGGCATCTGCACCGAGTAGCCGTTCATGCCGGCCTTGTTGACCTGGGCGATGAGCCCGTCGCAGGCGAGCGCGTTGGCGGAATAGTCGGTGGCGCCGAGCGAGGCAGCGGTCTGCGTGCCGGCGGCGTTGGCGGCGATGACGAGCGAATTGATGGTGGTGATCGCGCCCAGCACCTCCGCCCCGGCCAAGCCCCAGAACCAGGCATATGCCACCGCGCCCGGCGTCGGCGCGACCGACGCGGCGATCGAGTGCGTGTCGTTGCCGTCGTTCGCGCACAGCACGGTACGGTTCTGCGGACGAACGAGAGGTGCCGCCGTTGTACTGGTCGGTGGTGCCGTCGGCGTTGGTGCGCGAAACGAGGCCGCGCACGCCGCCGGCGACGGTGGCGGCGCTCAAGCCCTCGAGCGTGAGCGCGGCGGCGATCACCGAGTAGGTGGTGTTGTGCAGCAGCGTGCCGCCGGTGCCGACATCGGCCAAGGTCGGGCGGTTGGCCTGGCCGAGGCCATAGGTCGATTGGCCGCCGACATAGACTTTTTCCATGTAGAGCTTCAGCGCCCACAAGAGGTTGCCCTGCGCGCGCGAGACCACGTCCATGTAGTCCTCGGCCGCGAGCTCGGCCTCCTCGGTCACGAAATCGTCGAAGCCGAAGCTGCGATAGGCGGCGAAGTAATCGGCGGTCGAGGTGGCGACGATGCCGCCGCGGTTGCCTTCGCTGATGCCACCCGACAGGTTCGCGGTGTTGATGCCGGTGATGGCGTGCCAGTTGGCCTGGATGCCGCCCTTGGCGCCGACGATCGGCACGCGGTTGACGAACGGCGTCAGCACCGGCACGAGCGACAGCGCCGAAAAGCAGCTTGGGTCGTATTCTGGATGCCGCCGGTGTTCGAGCCGGGCTGGAACCACGCCTTCATCATGTCGGGCATGGCGTCGATCGAGCCGCGCATCTGGCGCAGCGTGTCGTCGGTGACGCGTTCGTGCATTGCTGATCTCCTAGCTCGGGGTCTTCGGCTGCGCGGGATAGGTCATGGCATGTCGGACGAGCCGCGCCGCCTTGTCAGGCCCGTCGTGCAGTTTCTCGATCTCGATCAATTCGGCCGCGCCCTGCTGTGCGCGCGCGTCGGGCGGGTCGCCGCGCTCGGCGACGCGCAGCCTGGGGCCGCCCGGCGCGGGTTGGGCCGCCAGCGCGTCGTAGCGTTTCTTCCAGTCGTCGCGCTCGGCCGCGAGAGATGCCACCGCGCCGCGCGCCTCGGCGAGATCGCCCGCGACGTGCGCGAGGCGCTGCAGGCCGTGCGATTTCGCCATGTCGTCGCCGCACACCGCGCCGAGGTCGGAGGCGTGGTCGTGGATCGCCTGGATGCGCGCCATGTCGCCCTTGCTGTTGCGCGCGCCGGCTTTGGCGAGCTCCTCGAGCTCGGCAGCAGACTTCGCCATGGCAGCGTCGGCCGCGACGGCGGGAAGAGAAGCGACCGCCGCGGTCAAGTCCCTGATCGCCTCCTGCGCCTCCTCGGTCGCCATCGCCGGCAGGATCTCCGCACCCGCGACGATCCACGCGGCGAGGCGCTTCGGCATGCCGGACTTGTCTTCCTCCCAGCGCCCCTCATCGGCGACGCAGGCGGAGAGCCAAGTTAGGCACGACAGCAGCGACGCGAGCTGCGCCACCTCGTCGAGCCCCTTCTTCATGTCCTTCTTCTTGGTCGAGCCGTCCCAATCCTCGGGCAGCTCGTCGGTCAATCCCAGCGCCGTGGCGCGCTTGACGATGTGCGCCTTGGTCTTCGCCTTGTCCTTGGAGCGGCCGAACGCCTGGATCGCGTCCTCGAGGTCGCTCTTGGTCTTGATCGGGTAGGAGCCGTCCTCTTCGGCCTCGCCGCTCTTCGCCATCGCGTCGCGCTCGTCGGACGAATAATCGGCCTTGCGCCATTCCTCCGAAAGGCCGGGCCACAGCGCCTTCATCATCTCGGCAGCCTGCGCCATCAGGACCGCGCGGAAACCGGCCCGGTCGGAGGCATCGGCGAGATCGGCCGCCAAAAGCTGCGCCGCGTCGGGCTCCTTGAGCTTCACCGTCTCCTCGCCGCCGTCGGCCTTGACCATGGTGAAGGTCGCGGACGGGATGCACGGCACGTCGACCAGCGAGATCTCCGACGGCAGTCCGGTATAGCGGCGATAGGGGCCGGGGCCGGCGATGAACTTCTTCTTGCCGCCGGGCGAGATGCCGGTGAAGACGCCCTCTTCGACCTTGCGCCAGGCCTCGTCGTCGACGACCTTGGCGACGATGCGGATCGCCTTGGCGTCGTCGTCGAACGCGATGTCCTCGAGCTTGCCGATCGCATTCAAGGAATGCATGGCGCGGACGTTGCCGAGAGACTTGCCGCCCGAGGCCTTCTTCATCTCGTTCGACCAGGCCTGGAAGTTCGGCTTCGAGGTCGCGTAATCGAACTGTTCGCCGCTGCGGTCGGGCGCCTCGTCGATCGTGGCGTAGATCACACGCTGCGCAGCGGCGGCCTTTTCGAGCCGAAAGAACATCAGGCTTCTCCTTCCGCTTTGAGGCGATACTCGGTGTCGCACTCGCAGCCGGGATGCATCGGCGCGGCGTCGTCGCCGGAATTGAAGTCGTCCTCGAGCCCGATCCAGCCGTCGGCCTCGTTGGCCTCGCACGCCGCGCACACATTGCCGCCGCGCGGCGCCCAGGCTTTTTCCGTCTCGACGCCGAGCGCCTTGGCTGCCTGCATCTGCGCGAACGCGCCCTGGTTGTCGGCGACGCGCGTCTCGTGCAGCGCGATTTTTTGCGCGCGCTCGGCCGAGAAGGCCGTGTCGCTCTCGATCGCGGACGAGAGCTGCGCCACGCTCCAGCCTTCCGACTCGGATTGAGTCACAAGCTCGTTGAGCCGCGCCCGGGTGGTGTCGCCGACCTGGCTCACCAGCTCGGCCGCATGCGCCTTGGCCCACGCCGCCGCATCGGGATTGGCGAGCGATGTGGAGACGCCGAGCGCCAGGAAATCGCGGACGGCGCCGGCGCCGTCGGCGAACTGCGCGCCCAAGAGAGATGCGGCTTCCGCCTCGGCGGCAAGCCACGCATCCATATCTAAATTGGCGTCTTCGTCGCCACCTTCGGCCTTGGCGAGCGGACGCGACGCCGCCGCCGCGGCCTGGCGCGCGCGCTCGGCCGTGAAGAGCCGGTTGAACACGGCTTCAAGCGACGCCGCCGTGCGGGCGCGCGAGGCCCGCGCCGGGTCGAGCTTGAACGAGCGCGGCGCGGCCTTGTTCAGGTCCGCGTCGCCGGTTCCAACTGTTTTCCGCGCGCCCGGGCGAGCGCCCGCTTGCGCTGGGTCTTCCTCCGGCGACGCGGTCGCTTGCGGCTCGGGCGGGTTGACGATCTGCTCCAGCAGCATCGCCGCGCCGGCCAAGAACACGATCGGCTTCGAGCCCAATCCGTTCGGATAAGGATCGCGGCCCTTCTCGGCGCGGAACTCGTCGAGTGTGATGGCGCCCTTTCCCAGCTCCTTGTCGAGGATCTCGGCCTGGAGCGACGGATCGACGTCCTTCTCGTCCGGCCACGCGAGCTCGAGGTCGGAATAGCCCCAGCCCACCTCCATCGCCTGGTCGATCGCCGCCTTGACCCATTGCTTGTGCGGGCCGAGCCCTTCCTCCATCGCCTGTTCCTGCGCCGTCTCGGCGGTGGCGCGGTTCATCATCTTGACGAACGGCTGCGGGCTGACGCCGAAAGCGTAGCAGCAGATGCGCGCGAACCATTCGTCGGTCTCGCTGGTGAGCGCCGGCTCCTTGGTCTGCACGAAGCTTTTGGACAGCTGCGAGGGCACGAAGCGGACCTTGCGGCGCTGCGCCGTGTTGTCGGCCAGGAGCGCGTCGAAGAAGGCCTGGAACTCCTCGATCTGCGCCGGCCCCCACGAATCCGGCGCGCCGATGAGCGCGTCGGGCATGGTGCCCTCGGTGTAGTACTCGAGCTGGTGCAGGCTGGCGGCGCAGCGCGATGTTGACGGTCATCACGATCTGCTCGACGGCGGAGAAGCCGTAGACGCGGTCGACGCGCAGGTTGCGCGGCAGATAGAGGAGCTGCGCCGCCGACAGCCACTGCTCGCCGTCGGCCGCGTCGGGCACGCCGGCGTAATCGACCGCGGGCAGCCCGTGCAGCACCTGCTGGAACGCGGGCAGCGGCGGCAGCGGGCGGCGGCCGTGATCGTCGATGACGGGCTTGATGGTGGCGCCGTCGACGATGTCGAGCGCGTAGAGCTGGCCGCCGCGCGCGCGCCGCGGATAGAGCGCCGGCGCGTCGATCACCAGCATGTCCTCGAGGAAGATGCGCAGCCACTGGTCCCAGCTGTGCTCGCGGTCGGGGCGCTCGAAGAACTGCATGACCGCGCCGATCCGGCTGTCCTGCTGCCCGCGCTTCTTCTTGTCCTTGAACTCGATGGTGAATTTCTGGCGGACGAGCTGGTCCTTCCGCGTCTCGACGATGAGGCGCAGCAGATCGTAATTCTCGGCGAGCGCGCGCAGCTGCGCGTAGGGCGTGCGGGCATAGCCCTCGCCGTCCATGGCGCGCGGGCGCGTCGTGATGTTGAAGCCCGGCGCGAAATCGAAGCGCCGCCCGACCACGCTCGCCGGCGCCATCGGCCGCAGCGGCTCGAGCGGGCCGAACCAGTCGGTCCGATCGACGCCGCTGTCGAGATCTATTCCTCCCGCGGGCGCAGCCGCCGACGCCGGGCGTCCGCCAACCCGGCGCCCGCCGGACGGCTTGCTTCTTGCCACGATATCGGTCCCGTCGAGCGGCAAGGGTCAGCCGGCCGTGCCGGAATTGATCGACGCGGTGCAGGGCGACGAGCCGCCGGTCTCCTGCATCGCCGCGACGCCGGTGACGAGGATGCGCTGGCCGGGCAGCAGCGACGTGCCGGTCGCGGTGAAGCTGTAGGCGGCGTCCGACGTGGTGATGGTCTGCGCCGAGGTCGTGACCAGGTCGGCGCTGGACGCGCCGGTCGCCGCCACCGGATAGACATGCGCCGCGAGCGTCTTGGTGCCGGCCGTGCCGGTGCAGGCGTAGGACGCGTGGAAGGTGACGGTGAGATTGTTGCCGCCGCGATATGTGGTCGGCAGCACCAGCTCGAAGAGGGCGGTGTCGGTCTTGGTGTTGCCCTGCGCCGCCTCGCCGGCCAAGGTCTCCGACGTGCCGGCGGTCAAGGTCATGGTGAAATTGCCGGACGCCGCGCCGGTCGAAACGATGGTGGTGCCGACGGCGTTTTTCGCCTCGATGAGGCGCAGCGGGTTGGTGACCGGGCACGAGCCGGACGGACCGGCCAGCACGAACCCCGCGGCGAGGAAGCCCTGCACGTCGCCGGGCGCGGCCGAGAGGCACCCGGTGCCGTCCGGCGTGTAGGAGGCGCCGCTCTGGCCGATCACGGTCTGCTGCGCCAGGCCCGACGGCGCCACGAGCGCGGTGTTGGCGCGTGCCTCGCCGAACAGCACGGAAAGCACGGAAAGCACGAGCAGCGCCACGAGAACGTACCAAAGCGCGATCCGTCGATGGAGGCGCGCGAACAGTCGATCGAGATTCATTGGACGCTCCTGTGCGATGTGTCGGTGCCGCCGCGCTTGACGCGGAATTTCTCTTTGCTCTCGTCCATGCGCGCGACGATGGCGTCGTGCGCCTGCTGCGCCGCGGGCGAGGCTGCGACCTGGCGCTTGTAGAAAGCGAAGATGCCGGCCTCGTTCGAGGCGCCGGCGATGCCGAGCGCCGCCGCCCAGAAGCGGTCGGCGTGACCGGCCTCGTCGCTCTCGGCGACGAGGCGCGGATGGCCGGTGTCGCCCTGGACGCGCTTCAGCTTGTGCAGATCGTTGCGCAGCTCGGTGTCGCCGAGGGGAATGCGCAGCTCGCGCGCCTCGAAGCGCTGCCGCGTCACGGTGGCGACGTTGAGCCGCGTCTCGGCCGAGAGCACGACGCCCTCGACCTTCCAGCCATAGAGCGCCTGCATGTCCTCGACCGGCTTCTCGCCCATGCCGGTCTGGTCCATGACCAGGCGCTCGACCGAATAGACCTGCATGAGGCGCGCGATCTCGGCGTCGTGCTCGGCGAACTTCTTGTTGCGCAGGATCGAGATCTCGCGGCACCACAAAACGTCGCCGACGCGCTCCCACACCCACGCGACCCAGAGATCGCCGCGGCGCGCGATGTCGTTGCCGACGACGCACGCGCCGCCCTGATAGAGCTCCGGCTTGCCGGCGTCCGCGTCCTCGCACGACAGGATCACCTCGAAGCCGAGCCACGCGCCGCCGCCCTCGGCCGGCTTGCAGTCGAGCTCCTGCTGCTCGGATTCCGTGTCGGTGCCGTAGCTGGCGCGAATGAGCTTGTACCAGGCGGCCTTGCCCGCCTCGGTCGCCTTGGTGCCGCGCTTGAGGCAGACGCGCTCGTAGAGTCCGTTCGCGACCGCGTCGTCGAACGTGTAGCTGTGCAGGTGGAAGGCGTTCCTGCCGGCGCGGGCCTCCTGCACGAGCGTGTTGAACGGGTTGCCGGCGCCGTTGTGGGTCGAGATGACGCGCACCCGCCCGCCCCAGATGAGGAGCGCGTTGACGGCCGCGAGCACGGCGCGCACATCCTGGTGAAACGCCGCCTCGTCAACGGTGACGCGGCCCTGAAGCCCGCGGATGTTGGCCGGGCGCGACGACAGGCCGACCACTTGGAAACCCGAGGCGAAGCGCGCGCGGTAGGCGGTGATGTAGCGCGTCTCGCCGTCGTCGCGCTTGTCCTCGAACAGATATTCCTCGACCGATTTCAGCTGCTCGCCGATGCAGCGCGCGAAGTGGCGCACATAGCCGATATATTCGAGGCCCTTCTCCTTGGTGTCGCCGATGTAGAAGCAGTCGTCGCCGCCGGCCGAGCGCGACGCCGCGGCGACGAGCGTATCGTCCCACGCCTGCGCGAAGGTGATGCCGGTGCGGCGCCCCTTCTGGCACAGTTTCAACGGCGACTGGTCCTCGAGCCATTGCCGCTGATGCAGCATGAAGACGCCGCGCTCGAGCGGATTGACGCGGAGATCGCGCGCCTCGGTCGCGGCGAAATCGGCGTCGGCGAGGGCGCGCGGCGGCGTGAGGGCGGTCGTGGCGGCGAGCTCGCTCATTCGGGCTGCCGCTCGCGCTCGACATGAACTCCGGCGACCTTCTCCTGCAGCTCGGCGACGCGCTCGGCCGAGAGACCCTTCTCGCGCGGCGCATCGGCGGCCGCCGCTTCCGGCTCGGCCGCCGGCTTCGCCGCGCCCTCCGCCGCCTTGGCCTGCGCCGCCACCAGGCGCGCGACCGCGGTCGAGAGGCGCACCAGCTCCAGCGGCGCCAGCGGCTCGGCGTTCTCCTCGCGCCGGCGCGTCAGCAGCTCGAGCACGTCGTTGTGCAGCAGCTCGATGTTGTAGGCGGCCTGCGGACTCTCCTCCGCGGCAGCATGGCCCAGCGCCAGCGCGATCGCGCGCGATTTGACCGCATCGGCGATCATCGCGTCGATCTTGCGCACGAACTCGCCGATGCCCGAGCGTACCGGCAGCGAGCCCTTGGGCAGCGGTTCGCTGAGAAGGCGCGCCTGGATCGCGTCGATCGTCAGCCCCTCGGCGCGCCAGGCGATGACCTTGTCGCGCAGCTCCTGCGCGAGCTTGTCGATCTTGGAGAGCCGCGCCATTCACGGCGTCCCCGCGCGGTGGCGGCGAGCGTTGCCCGCTACGACGGGATCGCTCGCCGCCTTCGCGTCATGGGGCCGCCCCCGCAAACATCCCTGGGCGCTTTGCGGAACGCTCGATCCAGGTTCGGCTTGCCACCCTCTCGGGCAGAGGCCCCGGTGCATTCTAATCATGCGGCGCGTCCCGCCAGCGCTCGTGCAGCACGCCCTCGACGGCGACGCGGCCGTGCGCGGCATCCGTGCCGCGCTCGGTCAGATCGACGATGCGCAAGGTCCCGGCCCAGCGCTCCGAAATGCAGCCCTGGCGGCGGAGGTGCGCGAGATCGCTCTCGAACTCGTCGTGCGCGAGCGTGCGGTAGGCGGCGCGCAGGATGCGCAGCAGCGCCGTGCCGTTCTCCTCGCCGCCGAGCTGCGCCAGCGCGCGCAGCAGCTCGAGGCGGCGCGCGGCGATGTGGAGCTCGCGCTCGCTCACAGGCCGAGCCTCATCCAGCCGACGAGCGCGAGCGCGCCGACGATGACCGCCGCGTCGATGGCGGCGATGACGAGCCCCAGGCGCCACAGCGGCCGGGCGCTCATGTGCCGCCCTTCAGGTGGAAATCGAGGATGCGGTCAACCGCCGTCTCGATGCGCGCCATGCGGCGGTCCTGGGCGTCGATCGTCGCCCCCGTCTCGCGCACGGCCGCCTTCAGCTCGGCCACGTCGTCGTGGATCGAGTTGAGATCGGCGTGCCCGGGATGATGGTCAACATCCTTCTCGATGCGCTCGAAATGCAGGTCGCCGCGCGCCAGCCGCGCCTCGATCCGGTCGTGCGTCTTGGCGTGGCCGTCCACGAATTCGTCGAACTCGGCGCGCGCGATGTGTGTGTGGCGCACGAGGAACCAGGTGATGGCGACGGCGCCCGAGACGAGGCCGCCGGCGATGCCGGCGATGTTCAAGGCGACGTTGATCTGTTCCGGGCTCATGAAGCGCCGAGACATGAGGGCGCGGGAACGAAGATTGGAACGCGCGCCGAGAGCGCCAGCAGCAGATCGTCGGGGTCGAGTTTGTCGGCCGGCGTCGCCAACGGATGGTCGAAGAAGGCGCAGAATTCGAGCTTGTCGCCGATATATTCGGAGCAGAACCAGTGCCCGGGCTCGCGCCAGTCGCGGCCGGTGCCGAAGCCCAGGATCGCGCGCATGTCGTAGGGCTTGCCGAGCTCGGCGCGCATGCCGGCCCAGAACAGCTCCGCCATGCCGGGCGCCGGCGGCAGTTCGACCCGCAGGATGCGCGCGAAATCGGCATAGGCGGCCGGCCTGATCTGCACGCCGGGCGCCACGCCCATGCAGATGTCGGAGCGCGCGCCCCAGAGCCTTCCGTCGCCGTCCACGGCATCGACGTGGGAGAAGCCGGCGCCGTGGCCGAACCAGGCGATCAGATGCGCGGCGAGATCGCGCTGATAGGAGAATTGCAGGACGATGCTCACTTCGCCTGGCCCGTCGCCCAATCGAAGCCGTCCTTTTCGAGGTTCACGACCGGGCCGCAGGCCGCCGCGCACGCGCCGAGCCCGGCCGCCACGAGCGGCGCGGGCAGGCCGCAGCCGGCGAGCGGCAGGAGCGCGAGCACGAGCGCGATGCGGCGCACGGCTGTTACGAGCCGGCTGGCGCTGCAGGCGCGGTCGCGACCGCCGCGTTCAGGCTCTCGTTGAGGCCGTTGAGCCACGCCGCCGTGGTCGGATTCTGCGCCACGGCGATGATCGCCGCCGAGGTGCCGCACGCGGCGTCGACGTAAGCGCCGACATTCGCGACGGTCGCGGCGGCGCCGCCTTTGGCGAGCCCCGCCGCCGTCGCCTTGGCCGCCTCGGCGCCGGCGCAGGCCTGCGTCACGGCGCTGAGCGCGGCGTTGGCGTCCTGCTCGGCCTGCGTCAGTTGGGTCTGCGAGCAGCTCGAGAGAGCGAGCGCGCCGAGGCCGCAGAGCGCGGCGAGGAGCGCGGGACGAAGGGCGCGATGATGGCTGTGCGCCGCGGAAAACAAATCACGGGTCATGGTTTCTCCTTGATGCCGAGGAGCGGGAGCGCTGCGCCGCCGAGCATCGCGGCGTGCGCCGGGTCCAACTGCCCGGTGACGATGCCGAGCGCGGCGAAGGCCAAAAGCGCGATGCCGTAGATCGTGCTCTGCTCGTTGAGCTTGAATCCCAGCATCACGCGGTCTCCTGTGATTTGGCTTCGCACGACGGCTCGGTTCGCTGGTCGGCTTCGCACGACGGCTCGCCGCTGCTCGCCTGTGCTACGCGGGCGGGGAAAGCACTGCGCCAGGAAGCGACGTACTCGGACGTTCGTGGCCTTGCCTTCTGGCGTGTTCCAATGGCGCTTGTAGAAGTCGGCCTGCGCCGCGAGATCGCCGGCGCGCGGCAGCCCCTCGGGCACGCGCCAATAGAGGCAGCGCGCCATCGCCGCGGCGTAGTAGAAATTGCCGGCGAGCTGCTGGCAGCGCGGGACGCCGGAAATGACGAGGCGGTTGATCCGCGCCTCGATCTGCGGGCGCGAGCCGAGCCAGGCGACGAGATCGTCGTGCGTCGCAGGCTCCATCTGGAAGACCCCCAGCGCCGGGCCGGCGTGCTGTTCGAGATGGGCGAGCTTCGACTCCTGGAGCGCGGTGCCGAGCAGCAGCTCCTCGGCCTCGTCGCCGCCGAGCCCGAGGAGATCGAGCGCCGGCGCGATGACGACGAGGCGGAACTCGACCGGATCGATCCCCAAGATGCGGCACCCTCGGGTCAAGAGAACCGGGCGGCGGCCTACACCGCCGCCCGGCAGTTTTGGGAGGAAACGCCTAGAAGACGTACGGTCCGTCTCGTGCGACCGGCCGCGAGATGGAGAATGCCTTAGGGCTAAGGCCGCTCTAAAGGCTCTAAGGCGAGAGCCTAAGGAAGCGGGGTTTCGTCCTCGAACAGATCGATCTGGCGCGCGTCGCAGCGCCGCGTCTCGGCGCGCGAGCGGTGCGCCCGGCCGCACGCGCCGCACAGTCTCGGGCGCGCGAGCGTGTGCGAAGCCGCGCCCTCGGGCGGCGCCGTTCCCTTCAGGAGCTTGAAGACATACTGCTCGTCGAGGCGCAGTCGGCGCGCGATCTCGGGCACGCTGAGCCGCTCCGCCTCGCGCATCCGGCGCGCGTGGTACCAGTGCAGGAACGCCTTGGCCGAGGAAATCTACGGCCGCGAGCCGCCGAACTGCGCAGCGATGCCTCGTCTCGGCGGGGAATCCCACCAGGCGCGCGAGCGCGTGCTCGCGATCGACCTCGCGCGGGATCGAGACGCGGATGCCGCCGCGCTGGCGCGCCAGCGCCACCGCCGCGTCCGGGCTCGTGGCGCGCGCGATCTCGCCGAGGATGCCGGGCAGCGCATAGGAGGTGATGCGGGGCTGCGCCATCATCGTCCGCCGCGCCGAGCCGCCACGAGCCCGGCCTTGGGCCTCGGCGCGGCATAAAGCTTGGTGCCGAGGCGCAGAAGGTCGAGCCCGGCGAACTCGAGCCGGGCCTTCCTTCTTGGCGAGATCGACGATGGCATCGGTGTCCATGCGCAGCACGACGCGGCGCATGGCGCGGCGGCAGGCGGGATCGTGCTTCAGTCGCGAGCACGTTCAGCACGCCGCGCCAGTGCTCGGCCTCGAGGGGGCGCCTGAGGCGCGTCATCTGGGCGAGCTCTTCGGCGGTCATGAGTTGTCGCCTTCGTAGAAGCCGGCGCGCATCATGCCGTCCCCGCGGGATCGCGCTCGCGCCACGCCGACGATCGCGACCGGAAGCACCTGGCGCAGATGCTTCACGATGGCCGCCAGCACCGAGCGCTCGGCGCCGGGCTTGGCGTGCGAGGCGATCGCCATGGCGAGGGCGCCGGAGAGCGCGGTCTCGATCTCGGCCGGGTTGAGGCCGTGACGCGCGGATGTGAAATTGACCGCCTCGATGATCTCGGTGCGCGCGGCGCGGACCTGGCGCGCGATCTGCTCGTCTTCGCCGCCCATCATGCCGCTCCCTTCGCCTTGGCGCGCGCGACCCAGGCTTTGAGCGCGGCGATCACCGGGTCGAGTTGCGCCGGATTCATCAGGTCGGGGTCGGTCGCCGCCTCGATCTTCGCGGTGCGGGCGCAGAAGGCGCGGCACGCCTCGCGCGACGGGTTGTCGAGCACACCCCTGCTTTTCAGCTCGTGCCACAGCGCCCAGACGAGCCGCGCCTGGGCTTTGCGCGCGGGCTTGAAGGCGCGTTCAAGGGGCTTCGCCGGGTTGACCCAGCCGTGGCCGGCGAACCAGCCGAGGAGCGTGCGGCGCTCGGCCCAATCCATCTTGCCCGCGCTGTCGCTGCGCCCGCCGGTGATCTGTCCCACCAGCAGCCGGTAGTTCTCGTCCGACATGCGTGTCGCCGCCTTGGCGATGCAAATCGCCGCGAGCTCGCGGCGCCTCTGTTCTCCGCCGCGCTCGTCGCTCATGCGCGCCTCCGCATCGGCTCGGCGGTGCGGGCGGCATGTTCGGCCGCAAGCGCCAGGAGCCGCGCGTAATCGTGGCGCACGCCGCCGATGACGTGGTCGCCGCCGCCGGCGCGGAAGACGCAAAACTTGGCGCGGCGCAGCGCCAGCACCGCCTCCCACAGGCGCAGGCTCTCGCGCTTGCGGCGCTGTGCGCACGACAGAGCGAGCTGAAGCTGGCGGCGGCGCTTCATCGTCATCGTCCCCTCATGGCGATGCGGCCGAACTGGCGCACCTCGACGGCGTAGCTCTCCTGCATGTCGCGGAGCGCAAGCCAGTTGGAGAGATGCTTGCGCGCGGCGCGGCCCTCGTCGCGGCGCAAATTCTCGAGGAGATGCGCCAGCACCTGGCGCGGGTCGCCGTAATCAAGTTCCCCCCCCCCCTCATGCGGTAACGCCATCGTCGCGCTCGGCCGCCTCGATATAGGCGGCAAGCACGAGGGATTCGGCGCGCACGGCCGCCTCGAGCGCGGACGGCGGCGCCTTGCCGCTCTTCGCGAGCGCCGCCACGGCGTCGCACGCTTCGCACCACGCGTCGCGCGCGGCGCGGATGCGGCACGCGTCGTTCATGGCTTCCTCGCCCGGCTGCCGCGGGTGATAGCTGACTTGCGCCTGCCGCGCGCGAGACGCGCACGCGCGATCTTCACCGCCGCTTCGTCAACCACCGCGTCGCGGGCGCGGTCCGCGGCGGCGTCGGCCGGATCGGGCACGGCGCTCGTCGGCACGAGCACGCCGTGGGGCAGCGCGTGACGTCGCGGGCGGCGATGAAGCGCGCGATCATGCGGTCGTCCTCGGCCGCATGAGGGCGCGCCTTCGCCGCGGCGTTCGTCGGCGCGCTCATCGCGGGCTCAGGGCGCCTTCCGTCATCGCCCCGCCCCCCTTTGCATCTTCCGCGGGGAAGAGCGAGGCCGGCACGGTCAGGAACAGCTCGAGGCCGGCGACGCGCACGGCGCAGGCGACGCGGCGCGGCGTCCTGTCGATGCCGTCCGGCAGGCCCGGCACGCGCAGCGCGAAACGCTCGGTGCTGTTCCGCGGAATGCTGAGGCGAAACGACGCGGCGCCGATGGCGGCGATCCTGACCTTGCCGCGCTCGGCGCCCGAGCCGTACGCCACCTCGAGCATGGTGCCGTTCTTCCAGGCGCCGGGCGCGACGGTGCGTTTGAAGACGATGGAATTGCTGCAGGCCGGTGCGCGTCGGCTTGCCGATCTTCACGGTGGCGTCGGCGGTGTGGAAGTGGGCGCTGTTCGTGCGCGCCACGGGGTGGAAGCTCATGTTCCGCTCCTCTCTCTTGCGTGCGTAAGCCGGCTGACGGGGCCGGGCGCGGCGTCGATGACGGGCGCCGCGACGGCGTCGATGACCGGCGCCGGGGTCATTCCGCCACATCGATGCGATAGGATTTTCCGGCCTCGAACGAGCGGCCGAGCGCCGGCGGCAGGTGCAGGCTGAAGGGGAAGCCTTCGCCGCCGTCGCTCCAAATGGGCGCGAGGCGCACGGCGGTGCGGCCGAGGCTGAGGCCGATGACGTGCTTGCAGAGCCAGTGCGAGGGCGGCTCGTCGCGGAAGCGGCGGGCTGGCCGGTCATGGCTCAGCCTCGGCGCCGGGTCGCTGCGGCGCCATGATGATCGCGACCCAGCGCAGCGCCTCGCCGTCGGGCACCAACAGGAAGCCGGTGCCGAAGCCGAGGCGGAAGCCGCCCTTGACGCGCTCGAACGCGACCTGCTGCGCGGTCTCGAGCGACACCCTGGCATGGCGCGCGCACAGATCCTTTTCGATCGCGGCCTGCTCGACGCTGCCGTCGGGCTGCTTCACGCGCACGATCGCGACCTGGGCCGGCAGCTCGCAGCCGGGGGCCGAGCAGCCGCTCATCAGCGTCTCCTTCGGTGCGTGCGGTCGGCGGTGAGGCGCGCGGCCAGGACCTGGCGTCGTTGCCGTAGGCCGAGATCTCGGCGGCCGAGAAGCCCGCGGCCTGGAGATCGGCCTCGCTGCACGCGCCCGCTCCGGTCATGCGCTCGACCATGATGCGGGCCATGGCGGCGACGAGCTGCGGCACCGAGCGGAAGCGCTGCTGCGGCGGCGGCGGGGCTGCCGGCGGCGCCGGCTCGGCCGCGTCGGCGGCGCGCGCGGCGGCGAGCGCGGCTTCAGGGATCGCGCCGTCGTGGCTGCGCTCGAGCGCGTCGAGATGGTTGCGGGTCATCCTCATCTCCCGAAATCGATCCGAATCCCAAGCGTCGGCAGGAACATCACGAACAGCGCCTTGCGGCGGCGCTCGCGATAAATCCCACGAACCAGGCGTCGGGCACGAACACGAGGCGCGCGCTCATGGCGCGAAGCCCTTGGATATGGCGGCGAGCCCGCGCAGCAGCGCGAGCGGATCGTTCTCGGCCATGGCGCGAAGCCGGCGCTCGAGCCGGATCATCGTCTCGTCGATCAGCAGCTGGGAAGCCGTCGTCCCCGGCTCGACCGCGCCCGGCGCGGAACCGAGGGCGGCGCGGACGCGCGCGATGCGATCGGCATAGACGAGATCGGCGCGCATGCGCTCGGCGCAGCGCCGCACGCCGTGCAGCACCGAGGTGTGGTCGCGGTAGAAGGCGCGGCCGATCTCGGGAAACGACATCGGCGTCACTTCGCGGGCGAGGAGGAAGGCGGCATGGCGCGGCTCGGCCGTGCGCGCCCCACGCGAGCGCGACATCAGCTCGCGCAGGCTGATCTGCCATTCGGCGCACACGGCGGCGCGCACCGAGGCGAGCGGCACGTAGCCGGTCATCGCCGGCGCGCCAGCACGACGACGTTGTCCGGCAGGCCGGGTCCTTCGGCGACGCGCGCCGCGGCCGGCACGATCTGACGCTCCAATTCGTGCGCGCGGGCCGACAGCTCGTTGAGGCGCGCGATCATGCCGACGACGATGCGCGCCTCGAGATGGACGCCGATGTCGCGGAAATCCTCGAGCAGATCGGCGATGAGCTGGATGTCATCGCTCAGCATGTTCGTCTCCCTCTTGATTCGCTTCGCACGACGCCCGGGGCTGTGCTTCGCGGTTCGCTTCGCACGACGCCTGGGGCTGTGCTTCTTGGTTCGCTTCGCACGACGCCTGGGGCTGTGCTTCGCGGGGCCAACGCGCACGCCCTGGCGCGCGAGCTTGCGCGCGAGGCGCTCGACGGCGGGCGGCAGAGGAGCGCCGGCGGCGCGCGCCTCGAGCTCCTCGGCCTCGGCGATGAAGCCGTCGAGCAGCACGAGGATGGCAGAGACGGCTTCCTCCGCCATTTCGATGCCGTCCTCGAAGCGCGCGAGGATGTCGCGCAGCGCCTGCAGCTTTTCGCTCAGCATGATGCGGCTCCATTCACGGATGCGACGATGGTCTCGGCGACGAGGCGCCGGTCGGAAAGGGACTCGGCGTAGGCGGGCTTCCGCCTTGTCATGATCTCGGTGACGATGTCGCCGTTGGCGGCGGCGATGCCGACGCGGCCGTCGATCTCCCAGACGTGCCAGGGAAGCGGAAACATCAGAGCCTCCACGAGCTGAGCGCGGGATCGGCAAGCGGCGAACGGCGCTTTTCGCCGCCGTGCCGGTGCGCCATGCCGATCACCATGCCCTTGGTGCAGCCCGCGCCGATCCGCCGCGCGATCGCCGAGGCCGGCAGCTTCTCCTCGTTCCACAGCCGCAGCGCCTCGGCCAGCTTCTCGCGGGTCCAGGTGAAGCGCTCGACGGAAGCTGCGGAGATCGGTGCGTCGGTCATGTTTCTATCCTCGAAGAGCGCAGCACAGGGTCACCGTCGTGCGAAGCCAATCTTGAATTCACGCAGCCGGAGCGGCAGGCGCGGTAGAAGGCGACGCGCTGCGGGTTGCGCGTCGAGAAGGGAGCGCGCTGATGCGCGAGACAGGCATCGGCGCCCAAGGGGCCGACGACGGGGCACTGCACCATCTTGTGCATCAAGGCGCCGCGCGCTGCCTGCTCGACCTTCTTTAGATCGCCGGCGTAGCGGTTCTTCAGCACGTAGGAGAGCGTCGCCGGCGAGTAGTGGATGGCGCCGGCGACGCGCGCCTGGCTCGACTGGTCGCAGGCCTTCGCGAGCGCCTCGATCCAATCCGGCAGCGGATCGCCCCAGGCGGCGCGGGCGCGCGTCAGCGCGGGGAGCACCTCCCTCATTGGAGGTCTCCCGACTTGGCGACAACGCGCCGCAAATTGTGGTCGTAGAGATGCGTCGCGTTGAGAATCGAGGGCGGCTTCGGGCCCGTATTGCGGATGAGACGGTACCGCCCTGCGGTGTGCGCACGGCCCTTCACGGTCGCGACGAGATATCCGACGCGGACGAGGCGACCGACCAGGCGCTTCACGTCGGTCAGTGTCGGCCACACCTCCTCGGTGCGCGCATGCAGACACAGCTCGCGAGCGGTGAAGTCGCCGCGCTTCGAGAGGATGCGCATCGTCCGCCAAAGGTTCTCGCGGCGCAGCCCGCGCCGCGACGGGCTACCGTCGGCGGCGAGGCGCGGCGCATCGACGCCGACATCGCGCGCGAGGACGTACTGCGTCATCGGCGCCTTGCGCACGAAGCCGCCGGCGACGAGCGTCCGGACATACTGTCGGACGACGGCGGCGCTGATGTCGGTCTCGGCGGCGATGCCGCGCGGCGTGAAGCCGGCGCCGCTGCGCCTGATCGCATCCCACACGCCTTGCCGCCCTGACGGCTTCGGCGCTTTCCTGGCGGCGGCAGTCGCTGTGCGGGCCATCACGCTGCCCGGCGCGTCGGAGGCAACCCGGTGAAAAGCTCGCGCTTGAAGTCGGCGCGCGCGAGCTTGCGCCTACCCTCCTGCGCGGCCTGCTCGCGCACGTAGTCGAGATTGACGCATATGCGCCGCACCGACGTGCCGGCGCTGCCGTGGATCGCGACCAGTAGGTCTTCGGCCACTTCGATGCCGGGGCAGTAGAGCTTGGCGAGATGCCGAGCGTCGCCGAGGGAAGGCGGCTGCGCCGGCACCCATTCGAGCATTCGCCCATGCACCTTTTCCCAGCGGCGCAGCTTTTGCGGCATCATCTCCTCGCCGACCAGGATCAGCGCGGCGGCGCTGCTCTCGTAGATGTCCTTCACCAGTTCGATGAAGGACTTCTTCACGAGGTAGTCGGCCTCGTCGATGATGAGTGCCCGCCCCGACTTTATCGAGCTGCTCGGCAATGTCCCTGACCATGGCCGCGATCGTCGGCTGAACGCCGAGGCCAAGTTCGCGGCACACCTCCTCGCAGAAGACCCGCCGACCCCAGCATGACTGCACCTGCACGTGGTAGGCCTTGAGCTTGTTGGAGGCGTAGATGGTGGCGGATGTCTTGCCGACGCCCGATGGGCCGTACATGCATGCCATGCCGGGCAAGCCGGGCGTGCGCTTCACCACGCGCTCGATCAACTCCGCCATGAGCGCGACGTTGCGCAGCGGCTGGATGGTCCGGTAATGGCTGTCGTTGTTCTCGCCCAAGGTGCGTTCCCCCGTTATTCGAAAATCGAATCGCCGAACTCTTCGTGCAGCATCCGCATGGCTCGGTACTCGGCGCTGCGCGCATACCAACTCAGCCAGTCGCGGTCGTCGCCGCCGCCGCCGAACTCCTCGATCGCCAGCGCGCGCCGGAAGCGCGCCTGTTTTTCCTGCTCGGGATCGGGCGCGGGCGCGGGCTGGGCCGCGAGCTCGGCCTCGAGCGCCGCGAGCGCGGCTTCTTCGCGCGGGCTGGGCTGCGCCGGCGCGGGCGCCAGCGCGAGCGTCGGGCCGGCCTCCTCGAGCGCCTCCGTCCGGTGCGTGTCGAGCCGCTTCAAGCGGCCTTGAAGGCGGCGCTCCTTCTGGCGCTCGAGGAACGAGACCGGCACGTAGTCGCGCGAATTGCCGTGCCACTCGGCCTGGCAGATCATGCGGCCGTCGAGCATGCGCACGACCACTGTCGCGGGGTCGTGCAAATCGTAGCCGACCGCAACGTCGTCGCCGTGATGGTCGGCGAGCGCTGCCGCGAAATAGAGGTTGTTGAAGAGCTTCACGGTGCCGCGCAGGGCCTTGCGGATGACGTGCGGGCGGAACAGGTCGGCGGCAGCCTCCGGGGGGACGGGAGACGGCCGCCAGCCCGCGTCGAACAGCCTGCTGCCACAGCTCGTCGGGAGACTGGTTGCGGCGGCGGCCGGTCGCGGGATCGACGACGGTGGGGAGAGAGCGGTGCGGGCGCGAATTGTAGGCAAGCTGCGCCGCGTCGAGCATGTCCTTGAACTCGTCCCAGCGCGGCAGCACGCGCGCGGCCTGGCGCAAATCGCCGCGCGTCAGCTTGAACACGGCTTGCCGCGCCTCCTTGTCCATGCGCGGGCCGACATAGGTCGGAACCGTGCGCGCGAGCTTGTGCAGCACGGAGCCGTGGAAGCGCTCGACCACGCCGCGCGCCTGGCTCGACCACGGGCGCGAGTTGAATTTCTCGATCGACAGGCGGGCGGCGAGCCCGATCAGCTCGGCGTCCCAGGTGTCGTTGTTGGCGCCGCGCCCGTTGTCGTAATAGAAGCCCAGGCACAGCGTCGTCGCGGTCACGGCGTGGCGCAGCGCGTCGGCGACGGCCCAGGTGTTCTCGGCCAAGGCCACCGACCAGCCGACCCAGCGCCGCGTCTTCACGTCCAATATCGAGGTCACTTCGGGCCGGAACGGGCGGCCGTGGTCCGGGTGCGCGATCTCGGCCTTGAAGGTGTGGCCGTCGCCGATGAAGACGCTGCCGGGCTCCAGCGCCGAGGTGTCGCGCACGATGTAGGGCTGGATGGATTTGAGCGCGCGCGGCCCCATGCGGCCGCGGGCGCGGTCGATGGCGGAGAGGCGGGCGAGAAAGCGGCGCGCCTGGTGGTAGGAGAGAACGTGCCCGGCCGCCCGCAGCGCCGCGACCGATTCCGCGAGCGAGGGATTCTGCGGCCGGTTGTGCCGGCGCAGGAGATCCTCGGCCCAGGACGGGATCGGCACGTCGCGCCGGTCGCCGGGCGCGAGCCGCGCCATGCCCTTGTCGCGCGCCTTGAACCACTGGAAGAGCGTCGCGCGCGACAGCAGCCGCGAGCCGCCGCTGCGCGCGTTGGCGATGGGAAGGAGCGAAGCGAGATCGGCGGGCAGGCTTCCGGCGCGGGCGAGCGCCACGACGCTTTCGATGGCGGACGCCCGCGACAGGCCGTGGCTCGCCACCTGGTCGATATGCGCCAGAATCGATGCCCGCGCTTCCATGCGGCGGCGCTGGTGATCCTTCAGGCCGCGCTCGGCCAAGGACAGGTCGGGGAGCGCCGGCGGTTCATGCTCGGCTGCGAAGCGGAGAGCGAGGGCGCGCTGCGCCTCGATTGGGAGCGAGGAGAACGTCGTTGAGATATCCACCGCCGCGCCCCGCGCGGCGGTGGCGCGGCCAGCCCTGGCGCTCGGCGAGCAGTCGAATGCCGCGCTCGGTATCGGGCAGGCCCGGCAAATTCATCGCCGCGAGCTCGGCTGCGGAGAAGGCGCGCTCAGCCACGGCGGCGCTCCCGCACGGTCTTCTTCATGGTGCGGATGCGCCGATCGAGCGCGTCGCGCTCGACCTCGAGCTCGGCGATCGCCGCGAGCTCGGCGTCGTCGCCGACGAGAATCACGCAGCCAAGGCGGCGCAGCATCCGGTTCACGTCCGGGTAGCATTCGGTCGCGGCCATGAAGGCGAGGAAGCGGTAGGCCGGAATGTTGTGATCGAGGCGGCTCTCGGCCGAATAGGCGTCGAGCATCGTCTTGGGAACGTCCTCGGCGAGGAAGCGCGACATGCGCGCCGCGACATCGTAGCGGTCGAGATGGGCGCCGCGGATCGCCGCCGACAGAAGCAGCATGATCTCGGTGCGAAGCCCGGCGAGAGAGCCCGGCGCCGTGCGCGGGTCGAAGAGGTCAAAGGTGCTGCGGTTGCCCGGTCGCCGCATGGTCTATCACGCCCTCGTTTTAGTACGTTCCCGGCGTTGCGCCGCCGTGCTACGGCTTTGTTCTCGGATGATGCGCAGGCGCTGGCCTGCCGCGTCGAAGCGCTCGGGGAAGAGCTGCGCGGCGGTGACGCCGAGCTTCTTCGCGATCGCCGTCTCGAGGTGGATGTTGGGGTACAGGAACAGGCGCGACATGGCGGCCCCGGACACGCCTTCCTCGGCGGCGATGTCGCTCAGCTTCAGGCCGCGAATCAGGAGTTGATGGCGCAGCCATGAGCGCCGCTCGTAAAGGTTCGGCGGGATTTCGATTGGGGGGACAGGGTTATTAGCCATGCGCCAGACGCTTCGATCATTAACTACGACAAAAGTGCGCCATTCGCGCCGTATCGTCAAGCGCCAAAATTTGATTCCGAGTTCGGTGTGCGACAGCCGCGCCGTGATTATGACGCAATATCTTAATCGTTGCCGTTTTTCAGATGGTTAGGCGCGGAGTCCGATATCCGGCAAACCCGGAATCACAACTCGGAAGTCCGGGCGCAAACTCGGAATCCGTCTCGCGGCTGCGCGAGGCCGTCGCGGAGGCCGGCGGTCCGTCTCATGTGAGCCGCGTGGCCGGAGTGCCGCTGCGAACGCTCCAACGCTATCTCTCGGGCGCCCACGCGATGAAGATGGGGCCGGCGGTGAAGCTCGCACACGCGACGGACGTCAACGTCGCGTGGCTCTATTCCGGCGAAGGCAAGAAGCGCCCCGAGGGCGGTACGCTGGCCGAGCTCGCGGGCATTGCGCCGCAGCTCGTGCCCGTGCCGTACTACGCCGACACGGAAGCGGCCGCGGGCGCCGGCGCCGTCGTCGGCGAGACGCACGAAAGCCCGCAATTCATCGCATTCGACGAGCCCTGGCTGCGGCGCTCGTTCGGCGTCAGTCCGCGCACCCTCGCCTTGATGCCGGCTAACGGCAACTCGATGGAGCCGACGATCCGGTCGGGAGAGATCCTGCTGTTCGACCACAGCGAGAACGGGCGCCGCCTACGCGACGGGATTTTCGTCGTGCGCCTCGAGGGCTCGGTGGTGGTGAAGCGGCTGCAGCCGACGCCCGGCCACATCGTCCAGGTCACCTCCGACAACCCGGCGTTCAAGCCCTATTCAGTGAGCCTCGACGCCGGCACCGACTTCTCGATCATCGGCCAGGTCGTGTTCGTCCTCCGCCGGCTTTAAAGTCCGAAAGCGGGCGCCCAATCTGGGATCAACCCCAACATCGTCCGAAAGCGCGCGCTCAGCCGCTTTTTTTTAAGAGCCTCGGAACCGCCCGTAGAACGGCCCTTTATCCGGGCTCGTCGCACCTCGTCCGCCCTCATCCGGAATCCGAAATCCCTCACCAACTAACACCAAGGCAAGTGGTCGCTTGCCCTGGGTCCGACGATCGTTTTGTCAGTTCGCCTGGCGGCGCAGGAAGGCGGGGATGTCGAGCAGATCCTCGTCGCTCCGCGCCGGGGAGATGCGATCGGCCGGATCGGCCGCGCCAAGGCGCGGCGGCTGCGCCGACGCGGGTGCGACGCGCGGACCCGGCGGCTCATCGCGCTTCATGAGGCGCCCGGCGTTGGTCACACGCTCGAACAGGCTCGGCATGCGGCTCTTGGGCTTTGCCACCTGCTTTTCGGTCGCGGGCGCGACCGGCGGGGCAGGCGGAGCGAGCACGGGCGTGCGCACGACCGGCGGCTCGACCGGCTTCGGCGGATCGAGCGGCTTTGGCGGAACGAAGCCAGCCCGCTGGATCGCCGCCTGTTCGGCGGCCGCCACATGCGGCGGGTCGGGATCGAGCGCGAAAGCTGGCGTTGCGACGGGCGCCGAGGCGAGCGCAGGCGCCGCGACCGCCGTGGAAGCGAGCGCCGGCTCGGTCCTGGATGCGGCTTCGGCGGCGATCTTGGGCGGCTGCTCGCGCCCACGGTCGCTGACCAGGCTGATGATCGGCCGCGGCTCGCGTATTCCCTCGTGGTCGATGCCGGTCGCCACCACGGAAATGCGCATACGGCCTTCGAGCTTCCCGTCGAAGGTCGAGCCGAAGATGATGTTGGCGTCGGGATCCACTTCCTCGCGGATGCGGTTCGCCGCCTCGTCCACCTCGAACAGCGTCATGTCGAGTCCGCCGGTGACGTTGATGAGGACGCCGCGCGCGCCCTTCATCGACACGTCCTCGAGCAGCGGATTCGAGATCGCGGCCTCGGCCGCATCGATCGCGCGCCGGTCGCCGTCCGCCTCGCCGGTGCCCATCATCGCCTTGCCCATCTCGCTCATCACCGCGCGGATGTCGGCGAAATCGAGATTGATCAGGCCCGGCATGACCATGAGGTCGGTGACGCCGCGCACGCCCGAGGCGAGCACGTCGTCCGCCATCTTGAAGGCGTCGGCAAATGTCGTGCGCTCGTTCGCCACCCGGAACAGGTTCTGGTTCGGGATGATGATGAGCGTGTCGACGAATTTCTGCAGCTCCTCGATGCCCGATTCGGCGAGCCGCATGCGGTGCGTCCCCTCGAAATGAAAGGGCTTGGTGATGACGCCGACGGTGAGGATGCCGGCCTCGCGCGCGGCCCGGGCGATGACGGGTGCTGCGCCGGTACCGGTGCCGCCGCCCATGCCGGCGGTGATGAACACCATGTTCGAGCCGTCGAGGGCGTTCATGATTTCCTCGAGCGCCTCTTCGGCGGCGATGCGGCCGATCTCGGGCCTGGAGCCCGCGCCAAGCCCGCGCGTGACGCCGACGCCCAGTTGAATCCGCCGCTCGGCGAGCGAATTCCGCATCGCCTGCGCGTCGGTGTTGCACACGATGAATTCGCAGCCATTGAGGCCCGAGCGCACCATGTTGCTTACGGCATTGCCGCCGGCGCCGCCCACACCGACGACCGTGATGCGCGGCTTCAGTTCGTGCTCTTCATCCGGAATGCTGAGGTTCAAGCTCATCTCTTTTCTCCGATGTTCTCCGCGTAAACTCCGTCCCGGCGGCGCGGCACGGTCCCCACTCAGAAGTACTCCCGTATCCAGTGGCCGAACCGGCCCAAGAGGCCGTCCGGCTCGTCCGTCAGCGCGCGACCGTGCCGCGGGATCTCCGCGCGTTCGGAAAGAGCGAAATGCACGAGCCCCGCGGTCGTCGCGAAGGCCGGGCCGTTCGTTGCCTCGGCAAGCCCCGCGATGCGGAGCGGCTTGCCGATGCGAATCTGCTTGTCGAGGATGAGGGCGGCCAATTCGCGCGTCCCGGGGAGCTGCGAGGCGCCGCCCGTCAGGACGATGCGCCGGCCGACGATCTTGTCGAAGCCCGAAGCCTCGATGCGGTCGCGCACCAGTTCGAGCGTCTCCTCGACGCGCGGCGCGATGATGCCGACGAGCAGCGATTTCGGCACGTGATTGGCATTGCCGTCGTCGTCCTCGCCCACTTGCGGCACCGAGATCGTCTCGCGCTCGTCCGAAGGCGAGGAGATGGCGCTGCCGTAGAGCGTCTTCATGCGCTCGGCATGCACGATCGGCGTCGAAAGGCCGCGCGCGATGTCGTTGGTGACGTGCACGCCGCCCACCGGCACGCTGTCGGTGAAGACGAGATTGCCGTCGAAGAACACGGCGATGGTGGTCGTGCCGCCGCCCATGTCGATGACGGTGACGCCGAGCTCGCTCTCGTCCTCGACGAGTGCTGCGAGCCCCGCGGCATAGGGGCTGACCACGACCGCCGCGATCTCGAGATGGCAGCGGCCGATGCAGCTCGTAAGGTTCTGGATGCCGGACGCGGCCGCCGTCACCACGTTCATGTTGACCGCGAGCCGCTGGCCGAACATGCCGCGCGGATCGCGGATGCCGCGGCTGCTGTCGATCGAGAATCCGACCGGCACGGAGTGCAGCACGGTGCGCTCCGACGGCTCCTTGAGGCGATATCCCAGTTCGAGCACGCGGCGCATGTCGCGGTCGGCGATCTCGCGGCCGTTGATCGCGGTCTCGGCCTTGACGAGGCGCGAGGCGCCGAACCCGCCCGAGATGTTGACGACAATCTCGGCGACCTGCTCGCCGGCCATCTGCTCGGCGGCGTTGACCGATGTGGCGATCGAATGGCTTGCCGCCTCGATATCGACGATCACGCCGTTCTTCACGCCGCGCGCGATCTGGTGGCCGATGCCGACGATGCGCGGGGCGTTGCCGTCGCGCTTGGCGATGAAGCAGCACGTCTTGGTGGTGCCGATATCGACCGCTGCGACGAGGCCGCTCGCAGGCGTGCGGGCGAGGGGTTTTTTCATGTCGGCTTCCCCCCGGCCTTGCCCTTCTTCGCCGGCGCGGGCTTCGCGGGCTCCTGCGGCAGGCGCAGCACGAGCCGGTCGGGGAGCCGCATGTCGACGGCGAGGACGTTGCGCTCCAACAGGCTCTCGTCGCGGTCGAGCGCGGCGAGCCGGTGCCACGCCGCGGCGGGATCGTCCTCCGGGAGATCCACGTCGATGCCGCTGTCGAGCCGCAGGTTCCAGCGCCGTCCGCCGACGCGCACCGCCGCCGCCACGTGCGGGTAAAGCGCGGGCTCGCTCGCCAGCATGGCGAGAAGCGCCGCGCCAAGTTTTGGCGCATCGTCGCCCACGAGCACGACGAGAGAGCCATAGGCGTCGAGCTTTTCGCCGTCGAGCACCGCGCCGTCGTCGGCGACGAGCGAGAGCTTGCCCTGGCGCTGCCACAGCGCGAGCGGCCGCCGTTCGACCAGCCGCACGAACAGCGTGTCCGGCAACAGCCGCTCGACCTCGGCGCTCCTGATCCACGGCAGCGCCTCGAGCCGCGCCTTCGCGGCGGCGAGATCGACGCCGAGGATCGGTGTGCCGCGCTTGACGCCGAGCGCCGCCAGGATCGTCTGCCGGTCCTCGCGCTCGCGCCCCAGGACCGAGACGTTCTCTACTGTGAAGCCGACCGATTTGCCGGCAAGCGCGGCGTGCGCGTCGGCGGCGGCCATGGCCTCAGCAACGATCCCCGCGCGCGCGAGCCACCACCCGCCGGCGGCCAGGAGCCCGAGCACGACCGCAAGCGCGCCAGCGATTGCGGCGCGGCGGCGCAGGCGGTGCGCCGGCCGCTGCCGTGGCGGCGCCTTGGCGGCTGCGCGGCGGCTCAGGAATCGCATGCCGCGTTCTCCATCATCCAGCGCACCAGCTCGGCGAACGAGATACCCGCATGCTGCGCGATCTCGGGCACGAGCGACGTCGGCGTCATGCCGGGCTGCGTGTTGACCTCGAGCAGCACCATGCGGCCCGGCTCGCCGGCCGTGTCGTCGTAGCGCAGATCGGCTTCGGCTTACGCCGCGGCAGCCGAGCGCGCGGTGCGCGCGGCAGTGCAATGTCGAGCGCATCGCGATAGGCATCGGCATGGATCGGCGCCGGCATCAGGTGCACCGAGCCGCCGGGCGCGTATTTCGCCGTGTAGTCGTAGAAATGGCCTTGCGCCGGCCTGATCTCGAGCGCGCCCAAGGCGCGCTCGCCCATCACCGCGACGGTGATCTCGCGCCCGGGGACATAGCGCTCGACCATCACGCGCTCGCCGTAGGGCCAGTCGGCGCCTTCGCCCGCCCAATTGTCGCCGCAGCGCACGATGCGCACGCCGACGCTCGAGCCCTCGTTCGAGCGGCTTCACCACGAACGGGCGCGTCATCGGATCGCCCTTCGCCAGTTCGCGTGCGGTCGAGCACCAGGCTCTCGGCAAGCGGCAGACCTGCCGCTGCGAACACCGCCTTCGCCGTCGGCTTGTCCATCGCCACGGCCGAGGCAAGCACGCCCGAATGCGTATAGGGGATGCGCAGCAGCTCGAGCACGCGCCTGGATCGTGCCGTCCTCGCCGCCGCGGCCGTGCAGCGCGTTGAAGACCGCATCGGGCCTCGGCGCGAGCGCCGCCAAGCAGCGCCGGCAGATCGCGCGACACGTCGATCTCGCCACGCGATAGCCCAGGCTCTCGAGCGCTTCGCGCGCATTCGCGCGCCGCTGACCAGCGAGACCTCGCGCTCGGCCGACCAGCCGCCCATGAGCACGGCGACGCTCTTCATGCACCGCCTCCGGACGAGGGCCGGCCGATGCGGCGGATTTCCCAGCGCAGCTCGATGCCGGTCTTTTCGCGGACGCGGCGGCGCACCTCCTCGCCCAGCCCCTCGATGTCGGCGGCGCTGGCGTCGCCGGTGTTGATGAGGAAATTGGCGTGCTGCTCCGACACCATGGCGCCGCCGCGCCTCAAGCCGCGGCAGCCGGCGCGATCGATCAGCTCCCACGCCTTCTCGCCGGGCGGATTGGCGAAGGTCGAGCCGCCGGTGCGCGCGCGAATGGGCTGGGTCGCTTCGCGCGCCGCCTGGATCTCCGCCATGCGCCGGCCGATGGCGTCGCGGTCGCCGATCTGGCCGCGAAAGCGCGCGGCGACGAAGATCCAGTCTTCCGGCACGTCGCAATGGCGATAGGAAAGGCCGAGCTCCGCGCGACGACAGCCGATGGTGCGCGTCCTGCACCGTCGAGCGCTACGGCGTCGATCAGCACGTCCTTGAACTCGCTGCCATAGGCGCCGGCGTTCATGCGCAGGCCGCCGCCGACGGTGCCGGGAATGCCGCACATGAATTCGAGCCCGGCGATCCCGGCCATGCCGCACGCGAGCGCGACATTGAGGTCGAGCGCGCCGGCGCCGGCCGCGACGGTCGTTGCCTTCGGTCTTGATCTCGACGAAGCCGCGGCCGAGCCGCACCACGACGCCGGCAACGCCGCCGTCGCGCACCAGAAGATTGGACGCGACGCCGATCACCGTCACCGGCACGTCCTTGGGCTTTTGCGCGAGAAAGCTCGCGAGATCGTCGACGTCGGCGGGGCGGAACAGCACTTCGGCCGGTCCGCCGACGCGGAACCAGGTGACCTGCGCCAGCGGCGCGTTCTCGCTGAGCCGCCCGCGCACCGGCGGCAGGCGCTCGATGAGGCGGGCGCGTGTCGATTCCGCCGCCATCATGCGCGCGCTCCCAGCCGCGTCGGCCGGAGCCGCTCGAGCTCGTCCGGGCAGCGCCTGCGCCCATTGCGTGATCGAGCCCGCGCCGAGGCAGACGACGAAGTCGCCCGGCTGCGCCAGATCGGCGATCTGCGCCGCAAGCTCCGTGGGCGAGGCGAGCGCCAGCGCGTTGCGATGGCCGCGCGCGCGCAGGCCCGCGACCAGCGCGTCGCGGCTCGACGCCCTCGATCGGCGCTTCGCCGGCGGGGTAGATGTCGGCGACGAGCACCGTGTCCGCGTCGTTGAAGCAGGTGCAGAACTCGGCGAAGAGGTTGGCGACGCGGGTGAAGCGGTGCGGCTGGACGACGGCGATGACGTTGCCGGATGCTGCGCCCCGCGCGGCGCGCAGCACGGCCGCGATCTCGACCGGATGGTGGCCGTAATCGTCGATGACGGTGACGCCGTTCCACTCGCCGGTCTTGGTGAAGCGGCGGCTGCACGCCCTTGAAGTCCGGCGAATGCGGCGCGCACCGTGTCGTCGTCCAATCCCATCTCGTCGGCGACGGCGACCGCCGCCAGCGAGTTCTGCACGTTGTGCTCGCCGAACATCGGCAGGAAGAGCCGCTCGATCGTGCGGCTCGTGTTGGCTGCGGCGGTCGGTGATCACGACGTTGAAGCGCGCGCCGTCGCGGCCCATCGCGAGCTCGACGGCGCGGATGTCGGCCTGCGGCGTGAGGCCGTAGGTCACGATGCGGCGCTCGGACAGGCGCGGGATCATGCCCTGCACGACCGGATGGTCGATGCACAGCGATGGCGAAGCCATAGAACGGGATGTTCGCGACGAAGCTCTCGAACGCCTGCTGCACCGCCTCGAAAGTGCCGTAGAAGTCGAGATGCTCGGGATCGATGTTGGTGACGACGGCGATGGTCGCCGGCAGCTTGACGAAGGTGCCGTCGCTTTCGTCCGCCTCGACCACCATCCAGTCGCCGGTGCCGAGCCGCGCGTTGGTGCCGTAGGCGTTGATGATGCCGCCGTTGATCACGGTCGGATCGAGCTTCGCCGTCTCGAGCAGCGCGCCGACGAGCGAGGTCGTCGTCGTCTTGCCGTGCGTGCCGGCGACCGCGATCGCCCATTTGAGGCGCATCAGCTCGCCCAGCATCTCGGCGCGGCGCACCACCGGCACGAGACGCGCGCGCGCCGCTTCGACCTCGGGATTGTCGCGCTTTACCGCCGACGAGACGACGACGACCTGCGCCGTCGCCCAGATTCTCGGCGCGGTGGCCGATCGCGACCGGAATGCCGAGCGCCTGCAGGCGGCGCACGTTGCCGCCGTCGGCGAGGTCGCTGCCCTGCACGGAGTAGCCGAGATTGTGCAGGATCTCGGCGATGCCGCTCATGCCGATGCCGCCGATGCCGACGAAATGGATCGTGCCGATGTCGAGGGAAGCGCCCTCATGCGGCGTGCTCCCGCGGCAGCGAATGCCCGTTGTTGCCGCCCGCGGCTTCGGCGACGAGATCGGCAAGCCGTGCCGCGGCATCGGGCCGGCCGATGCGATGCGCGGCCGATGCTGCGGCGGCGAGCCGCTCGGGCGCATGCAGCAGCGTCGCCAACTCGGCGGCGAGACGCTCGGGCGTGAATTCCGCTTTCCGGCATGACCCAGGCCGCGCCCGGCGCGGCCAGCGCGCGCGCATTGGCGCTCTGGTGATCGTCGGCGGCGTGGCGATAGGGAACGAGGATCGCGGGCCGGCCGATCGCCGTGAGTTCGGCGACGCGTCGAGGCGCCGGCGCGCGAGATCACCAGTTGCGCCTGCGCAAGCCGCGCCGGCACGTCCTCGAAGAAGGCTTGCGGTCTCGGCCGTGATGCCGGCCGCTTCGTGCGCGTGGCGCACTCGATGCCAGATCTTCGCGGCGCGCCTGCTGCATGACGAAGAGCCGACGGCGCGAGGTCCGGCGACAAGACGCGCGAGCGCCGCCGGCACGACCGCGCTCAGGATGCGCGCGCCCTGGCTGCCGCCGATCACGAGCAGATGGATCGGCTGGTCCGGCGCCGGCGCGGTATAGCGCGTGGCGCGCTCGGCCACGATCGCGGGCCGCACCGGGTTGCCGGTCTCGGTAACGCGGCCATGCCGCGCGAGGCGCAAGCTGCCGACCTCGGCGAACGAAGTGGCGATCGCGCCGACGCGCGGCGCAAGCAGGCGGTTGGCGCGGCCGAGGATCGCGTTCTGCTCGTGCAGCACGGTCGGCGATGCCCTGGCGCGCCGCCGCCAGCATGGTCGGCACCGACGGATAGCCGCCGAAGCCGACCGCGACCGCAGGGCGCCAGCGCGCGCAGGAGCCGTCCCGCCTCGATCGTGCCGAGCGCCATGTCGGCGAGCGCCGTCACCTTGCCGACGAGTCCCGGCATCGAGCCGCCCGGCGCGGATGCGGTGTACGGCAACGCCCGGCACCTTGTCGCCGAACGCCTGGCCGCGGCGGTCGGTGACGAGCGCCACCTTGAAGCCGCGCGCGAGCAGTTCGCGCGCCAAGCGCCTCGGCCGGGAACATGTGGCCGCCGGTGCCGCCCGCGGCGAGCACGATGGTGCGCGCGCTCATTCGCCGCCTCCGAAGCGCCGCCGCGTCAAGGCGAGCGCCATGCCCATGCCGAGCGCCAAGGCCAGCATCGACGAGCCGCCATAGGAGATGAACGGCAAGGTCATGCCCTTGGTCGGCATGAGGTGGAGGGTCGAGGCCATGTTGATCACGGCCTGCAGCCCGAACTGGACGAAGAGCCCGGTCGCGGCGAGGACGACGAACAGATTGCCTTCCTGCAGCAGCCGCGAGAAGCCGCGCAGCACGATGAAGGCGAACACGCGCGACGATGGCGAGGCAGACGACGAGCGCCAAGCTCCTCGCCCACCACCGCGAAGACGAAATCGGCATGCGCGTCGGGCAGATATTCCTTTACCGTGCCCTCGCCGGGCCCGCGGCCCCACAATCCGCCATTGCTGAATGCCTCCATCGAGCGGTCGACCTGGTAGCTGTCGCCGCTTGCCGGATCGAGGAAGCGGTCGATGCGGCTGGCCACGTGCGGCAAGGTGAAATAGGCGCCGACAAGCCCTGCCGCGCCCGCAGACGAGCCCGACCGCCGACCCAGTAAAGCCGCAGTCCCGCGAGAAAGAACTGCGCGAACCAGACCGCCGTGACGACCACCGCCATGCCGAGATCGGGCTGCGGATGAGGAGCGCGATCACGAGCGCATAGAGCGCCATCGCGATCCAATGGCCGGGGAAGCCGGGATTGAGCCGGTATTGCGCGAACAGCCACGCCGATACCACGGCGAAGCTCGGCTTGACGAATTCCGAAGGCTGGATCGAAAGGCCGGGCAGTTCGATCCAGCGCCGCGCGCCCTTGATCTCGACGCCGCTGACGAGCGTATAGGCCAGAGCCGCGAGCGAGACGACGAACCCGATCGCGGCGATGCGACGGATGCCGCGCGGGCTTTGCAGCGACACGACGAACATCGTCAAAAGCGTCGCCGGCAGCAAGGCGAAGATAGCGGTGCACGAAGTGCAGGCTGTCGGCGCCGATGCGCACCGCAACTGCCGGGCTCGCCGCCATCACCATGAGCGAGCCGAAGCCGATCAGCATGGCGAGCGCCAAGAGCGTCCAGCGATCGACCGTCCACCACCATTGCGCGATCACGCTCTGATCGGTCCGGGCGAAGTTCATGCGCGCGCTCCGGCCAAGGCTTCGACCAGACGCCGGAACGCTTCGCCGCGCGCCTCGAAATCGCTGAACTGGTCGAACGAGGCGCAGGCCGGCGACAGCAGCACGGTCTCGCCGGGCCGCGCCGCCTCGTGCGCCGCATGCAGCGCGCGCTCGAGCGTGCCGCTCCGCTCGTAAGGCACCGCGCCGTCGAGCGTCGCCGCGAACTCGGCTGCCGCGGCGCCGATGAGATAGGCCTGGCGGATGCGCGGCGAAATGGACGCCAAGCGACGCGATGCCGCCTTCCTTCGCCTGGCCGCCCGCGATCCAGTAGAACGTTGTCGTAGCAGGCGAGCGCGTTCCCGGCGGCATCGGCATTCGTCGCCTTCGAATCGTTGACGTAGCGCACGCCGTCGATGATTGCGATCTGCTCCTGGCGGTGGGCGAGGCCGGCAAAGCTGCGGATGCCGGCGGCCGCTTCCTCGGCGGCAAGGCCGAGCGCGCGCACGGCGGCGAAGGCTGCCGCCGCGTTCTGCCAATTGTGCCGCCCGGGCAGCCGCTCGATCCTGCGCAGATCGAGAATGCGGCGCTCCCCGCTATCCATGTCGTCGACGAGCCAGCCCTCGGATGTTGAGACGCCGCCCGGCGTCGCGCGCGCGGCCGAGATCGGAATGACGCGCTGGCGCCGGAGCTTGCCGGCGATGCCGCGGCAGATCGCATCGTCGATGCCGATGACGGCGAAGTGCCGCTCGGTCTGGCGCGCGAAGATGCGCTCCTTGGCGGCGATATATCCCTCCATGCCGCCGTGCCGGTCGAGATGGTCGGGCGTGATGTTGAGCAGCACGGCGCACGTCGAAGACGAGGCTCGGGCGTCAATTCGAGCTGATAGGAGCTCATCTCGAGCACGTAGGTGCCGTCCGCGCCGAGCGCTTCGAGTGCCAGCGCCGGCACGCCGATATTGCCGCCGACGGCAACGCGCCGGCCGGCCTCCTTCAGGATGTGGCCGATGAGCGCGGTGGTGGTCGATTTGCCGTTGGTGCCGGTGATGCCGAGATAGCGTGCCTCGAGCTGGCTCACGGCGAGCAGCTCGATGTCGCCGATGATCGGAATGCCGGCTTCCTTGGCGCGCGCCGCGACCGTATGCGGCGCCGGGAAGGAGTGCGGGATGCCGGGCGAGAGCACGAGCGCGCGCACGCCCTTGAGATCGGCCTCGGCGAGGTCGGTGAGCTCAAGGCCAGCCTGTTGCGCTTCGACGCGGCGTTTTTGGGCGTCATCCCAGGCCAAGACGCGTGCGCCGCCCCGCTGCAACGCCTGCGCCGCGGCGAGGCCCGAGCGCGCGAGGCCCAGCACCGCGACGCTTTCGTTCCGGAAGCCTGTGACCTCGATCATCGCCTTACCTGAGCTTCAAGGTCGAGAGCCCGGCGATCGCCAGGATCGAGGCGATGATCCAGAAGCGGATGACGATGGTCGGCTCCTGCCAGCCCTTCTGCTCGAAATGGTGGTGCAGCGGCGCCATGCGGAAGACGCGCTTGCCGGTGAGCTTGAAGCTCGCCACCTGCACGATCACCGACACCGTCTCGAGCACGAAGAGCCCGCCGATGATGGCGAGCACCAGCTCGTGCTTGGTGATGACGCTGACGACGCCCAAGGCGCCGCCGATCGCAAGCGACCCGGTATCGCCCATGAAGACCATCGCCGGCGGCGCGTTGAACCACAGAAAGCCCAGCGCCGAGCCCACCATCGCCGCGCAGAACACCGCAAGCTCGCCGGTGCCGGCGACGTGGTTGATCTGCAGGTAATTGGCGAAGACCGCGTTGCCGACGAGATAGGCGATGAGCGCGAAGCATCCGGCGGCGATCATCGCCGGCACGATCGCGAGCCCGTCGAGCCCGTCGGTCAGGTTGACCGCGTTCGACGCGCCGGTCATCACCACGATCGCGACCGGCACGAACAGCCAGCCGAGATTGAACAGCGCGCTCTTGAAGAACGGCACGGCGAAGGAGGTGGCGAGCGTGCCGGGCGTCAGAAGCACGATGGCGATGGCGCCCGCCGCGCCGATCGCGATCTCGGCCAGAAGCTTCATGCGTCCCGACACGCCGCGCGACGAGCGCCGGGTCAGCTTCTGGTAGTCGTCGAAGAAGCCGATAGGCCGAAGCTCGACCGTGACGAACAGCGTGACCCAGACATAGCCGTTGCTGAGATCGGCCCACAGCAGGGTCGAGACGATGAGCGCCAACAGGATCAGGCACGCCGCCCATGGTCGGCGTGCCCTTCTTCGTGACGAGATGGCTCTCGCGGCCCGTCGCTGCGGATCGGCTGGCCCTTCGCGCTGCTTCGCCTTGAGCCAGGCGATGATGGACGGCCCGAGCGCGAAGCTCAGGAACAGCGACGTCACCACCGCGCCGCCCGAGCGGAAGGTCAGATAGCGGAACAGATTGAACGGCTCGAACTTGTCGGCGAGCGGCGCGAGCAGGTGATACAGCATCGCCCTAGCCCTTCACCGCGCGCGGCCGTGCGCGGCGCAAGAAGCCGCGCCACCACCTCGCGCATGCGGCTGCCGTAGCGAGCCCTTGACCGTGACGACGTCGCCGGCGTTGAGCCGCGTCGGCAGCAGCTCCGCCATCTCGGCCGCGGTCGCGGTGTGGCCGCCGCGCCGCGCCTTCGGCAGCGCGTCGTAGAGCGCGCGCATGTCGTGGCCGACGGTGAAGACGAGATCGACATGCGCTTCGGCGATGGGGCCGGCAAGCTCGGCGTGCAGGCGCCGCGCGTCCGCACCGAGCTCCAGCATGTCGCCCAGCACGGCGATGCGCCGTCCGCCCTTGCCCGGCTCGTTGGCGGCGAGCACGTCGAGCGCGGCGCGCATCGAGGCGGGGCTTGCGTTGTAGCTCTCGTCGATCAGTTCGGCGGTGCCGCCCGCGCACTGCGATCCTGTGGCGCCGGCCGCGCCCTTCCATCGGCTCGATCGCGCCCAATGCCGCCGCCGCCGCGCCGACATCGCCGCCGGCGGCCTTGACCGCGGCCAGCACGGCGAGGCTGTTCATCACCCAATGCCGGCCCGGAATGGCGACGCAGTAATCGACGATCTCGCCCATCACCGAAGCCGTGACCGCGCTCGCCGTCGCATGCAGATGGCAGTCGATGAGCCGCACCGCCGCTTCGGCGTGGAGCGCCGAAGCCCAGGATGCGCGCGATGCCGCGTCGCGTGCGCCGCAGCGGCGAGCCGCGCGTAATGCGGATTGTCGCGGTTGAGCACCGCCGCGCCGCGCGGCCCCATGCCGTTGAAGATCTCGGCCTTGGCGTCGGCGATCGCCTCGACCGAGGGGAAGAAGCCGAGATGCGCCGGCTCGATCGTGGTGATGACGGCGACGTCGGGCCGGACGAGCCGCGACAAGCGCGTCGATCTCGCCGGGATGGTTCATGCCCATCTCGAACACGCCGAAAGTCGTCTCGCGCGGCATGCGCGCCAAGCGACAGCGGCACGCCCCAGTGGTTGTTGAGGCTGCCGGCCGAGGCGACGGTGCGGCCCTGGCGCTCGAAAGCGCGGCGCAGCGCTTCCTTGGTGCCGGTCTTGCCGACGCTGCCGGTGATGCCGACGATTGTTGCATGCGCCGCGCTGCCGCGCCGCGCGGCCGAGATCCTCGAGCGCCGTCTGCGTGTCGTCGACGATGAGCAGCGGCGCGCCGGCCGCGACATTGTTCGGGCGCGTGGCTGACGAGCGCGGCGGCGGCGCCCTTCGCAAGCGCGTCGGCGACGAAATCGTGCCCGTCGAATTTCGGGCCGACGAGCGCCACGAAGAGATCGCCGCGCGCGACCGTGCGGCTGTCGATCGAGACGCCCGTCGCGCTCCAGTCGCAGGCACTCGTGCCGCCGGTCGCGGCCGCGGCTTCCGCTGCGGTCCAGAGCGGCGTCATCGCTTGCTCCCGTCGAGCGCCGCGACTGCGGCGCGGGCGACGTCGGCGTCGTCGAACGGGCAGCGTCGCGGCGCCGACGATCTGGCCGCGCTCGTGCCCCTTGCCGGCGAGCAGCAGCACATCGCCCGGGTCGCGAGCATCGCCACGCCTGCGCGAATCGGCGGCGGCGCGGTCGCCGATCTCGCGCGCGCCTGGGGCAGGCGGCGAGGATGGCGCGGCGGATCGCGACGCGGCGTCCTCGCTGCGCGGATTGTCGTCGGTGACGATGACGCGGTCGGCGAGCCGCTCGGCGATCGCGCCCATCATGCGGCCGCTTGCCGGGGTCGCGGTCGCCGCCGCAGCCGAACACGACGACGAGCCGTCCGCGGCAATGCGGGCGCAGCGCCTCGAGCGCGGTTTCGAGCGCATCGGGCGTGTGCGCGTAATCGACGATGACCGGCGCCCCGTTGGGCTGCGCGTCGCCACGTGCTCCATGCGCCCCGGCGCGCCTTCGAGCCGCGTCGAGCGCCGCCGAGCGCCGTCGTCCGCCGGAACCCCGGTTGCGATCGCAAGCCCCAGAGCGGCCAGCGCGTTCATCGCCTGGAACGCGCCGACCAGCGGCAGGACGAGGGCGCGCCGCCGGCCCATCGCCGTCGACCGCGATGCGTTGGCCGGCGCCTTCGGGCTGCGCGTCGAGAAGGCGCAGGTCGGATCCGTCGTCGCGGCCGAAGCAGGATCACGCGCTGGCCGCGCCCGCGCGCACAGCGCCGCGAGTTCGCCGTCCCGCCGGCACGTCGCCATTGAGCACCGCGGTGCCGCCGTGCGGCAGCAGCTCGGCGAAGAGGCCGCGCTTGGCCGCGAAATAGGCCGCCATGTCGGCGTGATAATCGAGATGGTCGCGCGTCAGGTTGGTGAAGCGCGGCGGCCTTGAGGGCGAGCCCGTCGAGGCGGAACTGGTCGAGCCCGTGGCTCGAGGCCTCGAGCGCCACGTGGTCGATGCCGCGCTCGGCCAGCGCGTGCAGCTCGCGGTGCAGCGCGACCGGGTCGGGCGTGGTGAGGCTGCCGGGTCGCTCGAAATCGGGGCCGACGATGCCGATCGTGCCGAGGCTCGCCGCCCGCCAGCCGTGCTGCTGCCCAGATCTGGCGCGTGAAGGCTGCGACCGAGGTCTTGCCGTTGGTGCCGGTGACGGCGGCGATCGTGTCGGGCTGCGGCGCATGAAACTTCGCCGCGATAAGCGCGAGGCGCCGGCGCGGCGCCGGATCGACAATGACGGGAACGGACAGCCCGGAAGCGGCCGCGCGATCGGAGGTCAGCACCGCCGCGGCGCCCTTCGCCACCGCGTCGGCGATGAAGCGCGCGCCGTCGGTGCGGCGTTCCGGCCAAGGCTGCGAACAGGTACCCGGGCCTCACCTCGCGCGAGTCCGACGTGAGCCCGGTGATCTCGGGATCGCCCGGCGGCGGTGACAAAATTAAGGCGCGCGCGCCGTCCATGAGCTCAGTTAGCCGCAAATTTCCGCCCCTGGGGGGAGGGCAAGGTCGACCATCAGAGAACGGCGAATTTCGGGCAAATCTTCGTCAACCGGTTGAATTCCGACGATCGACGCCATGCGCTCGATCGTCGCCTGCACCGCCGGCGCCGCGATCCAGCCGCCGGTGGCGAAGCCGAGCGGACTGCTTGTTGCCGTGCGGCTCGTCGACGCTGATCGAGCACGAGATAGCGGGGATCGTTGACCGGGAAAACGCCGACGAAGGACGAGAGCAGCGCGTGCCGCGCATAATGCTTGCCGCGGACACCTTCTCGGCCGTGCCGGTCTTGCCGCCGACGAGATAGCCCGGCGCATTGGCGAGCTTGCCGGTGCCGTGCTCGACCACGAGGCGCAGGAGCTTGCGCATCTCGACCGAGGTCTCGTTCGAAAGGACGCGCTCCCTGGGCGTCCTCTCCGTCGGTACGCTTCAGCAGCGTGGCGGGATGGAGGATGCCGCCATTGACGACCGCGGCGACACCGGTCGCGAGCTGCAAGGGGCTCACCGAGATGCCGTGGCCGAAGCCGATCGTCATGGTGTTGACCGGGCGCCAGACCGCCGGCACGAGCGGCGTGGCGATCTCCTTCAGCTCGAAGCTGCGGCTCGCGCAGCAGGCCGAGCCGGCCGAGGAAATCGCGCTGCCGATCGGCGCCGACGTCGAGCGCCATCTTGGCCGCGCCGATGTTCGAGGAATACTCGAAGATCTCCGGCACGGTGAGCCAGCGCCGCTGCGCGTGGTCGTCGTGGATGGTGAAGCGGCCGATATGGATCGGGTTGGTGGCGTCGTAGCTGCTGTCGAGCGTCGCGACGCGATCGTCGAGCGCCATCGCCATGGTGAAGATCTTGAAGACCGAGCCCATCTCGTAGGCGCCGAGCGTCGCGCGGTTGAAGGTCGTCACCGGCGTTGCCGAGCCGGAGTCGTTCGGATCGAAATCCGGCAGCGACACCATCGCCAGCACTTCGCCGGTGCGCACGTCCATGACGATGCCCATGCCGCCGACGGCGTTGAAATCGCCGACCGCCTTAGCCGTCTCGTCGCGCAGGATGTATTGGACGCGCGCGTCGAGCGAGAGCCGGACCGGCGCGCCGCCCTTGCGCAGCACCGCGTCGAGGCCGCGCTCGATGCCGGCGAGGCCGTTGCCGTCGGTATCGGCATAGCCCACGACGTGCGCGGCGAGGTTGCCCTTCGGGATAGACGCGCTTCCCCTCCGGCCTGGAATTGCAGGCCGGGCAATGCCGAGACGGTTGACCGCCGCCTCCTCGCGCGGCGTCAGGTGACGCTTCAGCCAGACGAAGCTCCGGCCCGAGCCGAGTTTCTGCGCGATCTCCTTCTCGTCGAGGTCGGGCAGCACGGCGACCAGCGCGTGCGCCGCCGCCTTGGCGTCGCCGATCTGTTTCGGGTCGGCGAAGAGCGATGGCGTCTCGAGCGTCGTCGCCAGCAGCACGCCGTTGCGGTCGACGATGTCGGCGCGCGCGGCGACGGTGTGCGCCGGCTCCTGGCGGACGATCCGCGTGTCGCCGCCGCCCACCGCGACCTCGACGAGACGTGCGCCGATCACCAGAAATGCCAGGCAGAAGAGCGCCGCGGCGATGAGGAGCCGGGTGTGGCTCTGGTCGAGCGACTGGCGCGCCGGGCCTTCGGACGGCGCGGCCGGGCCGCAGGGGTCGGGCCGGAAATGGCGCGGACGGCACGGATTCTCGTCGCGCGGCGCGGACTCGTTCATCGTGCGGCACTCGTCTTGAGGTCGGCGAGCCGCGCTGGCGCGGCGAGAGCGGCGGAGGCGGGCGCCGCTTCAGGCGCGCGCAGCGGAATGGCGTCGATGCTGCCGAGCTGCTTGGTTCCGATCGGCACCAGGTCGAGATAGCGCCGCGCCAGCGCGTCGAGCCGCGCCGGCTGGGTGAGGAAGCTCCATTCGGCATTGAGCACGCGCACCGCTTCGCGGTCGGAGGATATTTCGCGGTCGAGGCGCGCGAGCCGGTCCTCCTGCTGCATCACCTCGTACTTCACCTGGAACATGGCGTAGCCGACGACGATGACCGCGGACGCCCAGAGGATCGTGCTCGGCCGGATCATGTTTTTGCGTCCATGGCCGGCGCGGCTGTCCGCTCGGCGGCGCGAAGCCTGGCCGAGCGGGCGCGCGGATTGCGCGCGATCTCGGCGGCGCCCGGGGTGACCGGCTTGCGGTTCAGGAGCCGAAAACTCGGGCTCGGCCCGCGCGCCTGCGGCGGCAGGTGACGCGAGCCGCGCGCGGCAGTGCCGCTCCGCGCGCGCAAGAAACTCTTCACGCTGCGGTCTTCGAGCGAATGGAACGAGACCACCGCAAGCCGGCCGCCGGGCGCCAGGAGGCGCTCGGCCGCCGCGAGCCCGCGGTCGAGCTCGCCCAGCTCGTCATTGACCGCGATGCGCAGCGCCTGAAACGTGCGGGTGGCCGGATCGATGCCGCCGCCGGCCGCCGGAACCGCGCCGCGCACGAGGGCTGCCAGCGCCGCCGTGCGGGTGATCGGCGACTTGGCCCGCTCGCGCACGATCGCGCGCGCGACGCGGCGCGCGAAGCGCTCCTCGCCATAGTCGCGGATGAGCCCGGCAAGGTCCTGCTCGGAAAGAGTGTTGACGAGATCGGCGGCGCTCGCGCCGTCGCCGCCCATGCGCATGTCGAGAGGCCCGTCGGCGCGGAACGAGAAGCCGCGCTCGGCCTCGTCGAGCTGCACCGACGAGACGCCGAGATCGAGCGCCACGCCGTTCACCGCAGCGATGCCGAGCGGCCGCAGCAGCTCGTCCATCTCGCCGAAGCGCCCTTCGACGAGCGTGAGCCGGCCGGAGAAGCGATGCGCGAGTGCTGCGCCGCGGCGGACGCGCTGCGGCGTCGCGGTCGATCGCGACGACGCGGCAGCGCGCCGCTTCGAGCAGCGCCTCGCTCCACCCGCCGCCGCCGAACGTGCCGTCGAGATAGAGCGCGCCGTCGCGCGGCGCGAGCGCGGCAAGCGTCTCCGCGACGAGGACGGGAATGTGCGCGGCTTCGCTCATTTCGGGGCCGGCGCGGGCAGCGGCAGCGTCACGCTGCGCGCGCGTGCGCGCCGCTCCTGCTGATGCAGTTCGAAACGGGCCGGCTCCCAGATCTGGAACGTCTTGCCGTTGCCGACGAAGGCCGCGCCCATTTCGAGCACGATGCCGGCATGCTCGCAGAACTCCGGCGGCAGCATGATGCGGCCCTCGCTGTCGAACGGCAGCTGCTGCGCGTCGGCGAAGATCGCGGAGATTGCGTCGCGCTCGTCGGAAAACTCGGGCAGCGCGGTCGATGCGGGCGTATCAGTTCCTCCATGCGGTCGATGCCGCTCCCCTCGAGGGCGCGGCTGTTGACGGCCGGGAAAAGGATGATTCCGGGGAAGGACTGGTCGGCAAGCGCGGCGCGGAACGGAGCGGGAACGGATACCCGACCCTTGCGGTCGACCTTGTTGACGAACGTCGAAAGGAACAGCGCCACACCCGGCTCCCGCCCTTCACCCATGGCGGCAAGACGTGGGCGCCGCCTGCAGGGTCATGGGACAGAATGGGATATCATGGGACTGGATGGTTGTCAAACCATCCGTGAAATAAAACCGTGAGTTAGCGGGCGTTTTTCAAATGAAACTTGGCCCCAATGGCTGGGGTCGGCAAGTCCCATTGGGGCTAGCACTGGGATTTGTTCTCAGTATGTTCACGTAATTGCCAGACGGCCTGTAAGCCGGGTTCTGTCCCCGCCCGAAGGCGGGTGATGACCATTCATCTGGGACGCCCGTTGCCGGACGCCTCGCGCGACCGACCCGGGCGGCAACGCGGAAACCCGCCCGGCGCCTTGCGGCGCCTGCCGCCCCTACTTGGTCTTGCTCCCGGTGGGGTTTGCCCTGCCGCCGCCGTTGCCGGAGGCGCGGTGCGCTCTTACCGCACCATTTCACCCTTGCCGCCCCGCCTTTCGGCAGGGCTCGGCGGTATGTTTCTGTGGCACTTTCCCTAGGGTCGCCCCCGCCGGGCGTTACCCGGCACCGTGCTTCCGTGGAGCCCGGACTTTCCTCCCCCGCCTTGGCAAGCGAGGGCGGCCATCCGGCCGTCTGGCACCTCTAGATTTGGGCGCGCGTCGGCTCCAAGTCAAATCTCGCCGCAAAGTTTTGCCACCGCAGCGGCGATTGCGCAGGTTTCCTCGTCGGCGACCCCGTCGCACAGCGCCGGCCGGAAATGGCGCTGGAACGAGGCAATCAGGGTCGCGGGGGCGGCATCCGGGTCATAGCCGATGGCGGCGAGGAGATGTCCGATCTCGCGCGGCGCTGGCTCCAGCGGCGGCTCGGGCCAGAGCCCGATCCCGGCGCGCGCGAGCCGCCGCCACGGGAACAGCTCGCCCGGATCATCCTTGCGCGCGGGTGCCACGTCCGAATGGCCGAGCACGTGGCGCGGCGGAATCGTATGGCGGCTCAGCACGTCGCGGCACAAAACCTCGAGCGCTGCGACCTGCGCCTCTGGAAATGCGCGGTAGCCGAACTCGTGCCCGGGATTGACCAGCTCGATGCCGATCGACGCGCTGTTGATGTCGCGCCGCCCGCGCCAGTACGAGACGCCGGCGTGCCACGCGCGCCGCTCTTCCGGCACGAGCCGCCACACCGCGCCGTCCTCGTCGATCAGATAATGCGCGCTCACCGCCGTCTCCGGCGAGGTGAGCTGCCGGAGCGCCTCCGCCGCGCTTCTCATGCCGGTGTAGTGCAGCACCAGCATGTCGATCGCGGCATCGCGGACGCCATGATTGGGCGAGGGCCGGTCGCGCATCTCCATGCCCCACAATATCAGAAGAGAAAGCGCGCGATCAGGAACAGGAGGCAGCCGACGCAGGCGCCGACCAGCGTGCCGTTCATGCGGATATATTGCAGGTCGCTCCCCATCGCGAGCTCGAGCCGCGCAGCGACGGTGCCGGCATCCCAGTTCCGCACCACCTCGGCGATGAGCGCCGCGATCTGGCCGCGCCACGGCACGACGGCAAGCGCCACATGCTCGATCGCGCCGTGGAGGCGCTGGCGTATCGCCGCATCGGATGCCAGCGTCAATGCCAGCGATTGCAGCCCGGCCGCAAGCGCCTCGCGCGTTCGCGAGTGCGGCGCTTCCAGATCCTCGACCACGATGCGGCGCAGCTCGTCCCACACCGCGGCGAGCCAGTCCTGCACCTCCTTTTGCTCGAGCACGGTCTCCTTGATCTCGGCGACGCGCCTGCGCCATTCCGGCGAATGGACCAACTCGCCGGCCGCGTGCTCGACGGCGCCGCGGAATTTCGCTCGCGCGTCGCTCCCCTTGTCGCGCAGCTCGGTGAGGATCTCTTCGATGCCGGCGACGATCTGCTCGGCGATGCGGCGGTCGATGGCGCTTGGGATCCACCAGTGGCTGCGCTCGGCGACGAGCGCGTAGATCCGCTCGGCATTGGCGGCGAGCGCGTCCTGGGCCGCGTCGAGCGCCCGGTCGAAGAGGGCGTCGTAAGGCCCGCTCCGGGTCAGCAGCGCCAGCACCCCCCCGAGCGCCGGCGCAAGCTCCACCTCGCGCAGCTGCTCGTGCAGCGAGCGCGCGACGAAGGCGCGCAGCGCCGGGTCCTCGAGCGAACGGACAAGCGGCGGCAGCGTCTCGCATATCGCGCTCGCCGCCGCACGCGCATGCTCGGGCGCGGCAAGCCACCCGGCGGCGCGCTCCACGGGCGCAAGCGCCGCGAGCTTCGCCGCCAGAATTTCCGGCGCGAGAAAATTCCGCTCGACGAACTGGCCCAGCCCTTCGCCGATCCGGTCCTTGTTCTTCGGGACGATGGCGGTGCGCGGAATGGGGAGGCCGAGCGGATGGCGGAAGAGCGCCGTCACCGCGAACCAGTCGGCCAGCCCGCCGACGAGCGCGGCCTCGGATCCTGCGCGCACCAGGGCTAGCCAGAACCCCGGCCCGGCCACCGCGCTCGTGCCGAGGAACACCAAACCGGCAAGTCCGAGAAGCCCGGTCGCGAACGCGCGGTTTCGGCGCAGCGCCTGCTTCAGGCGCGCATCGTCCTCGAATGCCGGGATCGCCTCGCTCTTTTTCACCCCGCTCCTCGCACGCCTGCCGATGGTGTGTTAGCGTCGCTCCCCGCAACCGATCAACAACGGGAGCGCCCGCGATGTCGTTCGGCGTTGGGCTCGTCCTCTATTTCCTTGGCAGCATCCTCGTCGGCATCTGCCTCTGGTGCATCCCGGGCCAGGGCGGCGCGCCTTCCGCTCCGCAGGATCACGGCCACCATTGATGCGGACTGACGTGAAGGCGCTGGTCTTCGACGTCTTCGGCACCGTGGTCGATTGGCGCGGCAGCATCGTTCGCGACATCGCCGCAGCGGGCGTGCCGGGCGATCCGGCGCGCTTTGCCGACGCGTGGTATGCGGGCTATCGCCCGGCGCTCGATCAGGTGCGGAGCGGCGCATTGGCGTGGACGAGGCTCGATCTCCTGCATCGCCGCAATCTCGACGCGCTTCTCGCCCGGCACGGCGCGGCGCTCGACGAAGTGCAGCGGCAACATCTCGCGCGCGCCTGGGAACGGCTCGTTCCCTGGCCCGATGCGGTCGCGGGATTGGCCCGTCTCAAGGCACGCGTCATCGTCGGCACGCTCTCGAACGGCAGTATGGCGCAGATGGTGAAGCTTGCGAAATATGGCGGGCTGCCGTGGGACGTGGTTCTGTCGGCCGAGCTCGTGCGCCGCTACAAGCCCGATCCCGAGACCTATCTCATGGTCCCGGATTATCTCGGATTCGAGCCCGGCCAGTGCATGCTCGTCGCGGCGCACGCCTACGATCTCCGGTCGGCGCGCCAGCACGGCTTGCGCACGGCCTATGTATCGCGGCCCTTCGAGCGCGGGCCGGACGTGCCGCCCGAAGCGGTCGCCGACGGCGAGTTCGATTTCCGGGCGCGCGATTTCATCCATCTGGCCGAGCTCCTTGGCGCATGAGCGAAAGGGCCGAGTGGCAATTCTGGATCGACCGCGGCGGCACCTTCACCGACGTGGTGGCGCGGCGGCCCGATGGCAGCCTCGTCACGCGGAAGCTGCTGTCGGAAAATCCCGGCCGCTATCGTGACGCGGCGATCGCCGGGATCCGCGACATTCTGGGCCTCGCGCCAGGCGAGAAGCTTCCCGCTTCATCGCATCGCCGCAGTGAAGATGGGCACGACGGTTGCGACCAACGCGCTGCTGGAGCACAAGGGCGAGCGCACGCTCCTGGTCATCACCAAGGGCTTCGCCGACGCGCTCCGCATCGGCTACCAGAACCGGCCGAAACTGTTCGCCCGCCACATCGTCCTGCCGCAGCAGCTCTACGAGCGCGTGATCGAAGTGGACGAGCGCGTGACGTCGGAGGGCGAGGTGCTGCGCGCGCCCGATCCGGCGCAGATCCGCGCCGATCTCGCGGCAGCCTTTGCTTCCGGCATCCGCGCTGCGGCGATCGTGCTGCTGCACGGCTACCGCCATCCTGCGCACGAGCGCACGGTCGAGAGGGTCGCGCGCGAGGTGGGCTTCGCCCAGATTTCGGCGAGCCACACGGTAAGCCCGCTGATGAAGCTCGTGAGCCGCGGCGACACCACCGTGGTCGATGCCTATCTCTCGCCGATCCTGCGCCGCTATGTCGCCGAGGTGGCGGACGAGCTTTCGGGCGTGCGCCTCCTCTTCATGCAGTCGAACGGCGGCCTCGTCGATGCGCACCGTTTTCAGGGCAAGGACGCGATCCTGTCGGGGCCGGCGGGCGGCATCGTCGGCGCGGTGCGGACCGCGCAGATGGCCGGCTACGACAAGATCATCGGCTTCGACATGGGCGGCACCTCGACCGACGTGTCGCACTATGCCGGCGAGTACGAGCGCCGTTTCGAGACGATGGTGGCCGGCGTGCGGCTCCGCGCGCCGATGATGTACATCCACACCGTCGCCGCCGGCGGCGGCTCGATCTGCGTCTTCGACGGCGCGCAAGTACCGCGTCGGGCCGGACTCGGCAGGTGCCGTGCCGGGCCCGGCCTGCTATCGGCGCGGCGGGCCGCTTACCGTCACCGACTGCAACGTCATGCTCGGCCAGATTCAGCCGCAATTCTTTCCGCACGTCTTCGGACCCTCGGGCGAAGAGCCGTTGGACCGCGACGTCGGTCGAGCAAAAATTCGCGGCACTCGCCGCCGAGATATCCGCAGCCACCGGCGACCGGCGCGAGGCCGCCGCGGTCGCCGAGGGCTTCCTTGAGATCGCGGTCGAGAACATGGCGAACGCGATCAAGCAGATCTCGGTGGAGCGCGGCTACGACGTGATGGAGTACACGCTGTGCTGCTTCGGCGGCGCGGGCGGGCAGCACGCCTGCAAGGTCGCCGACGCGCTCGGCATGAAGCGCGTCTATATCCATCCGCTGGCAGGCGTGCTGTCGGCCTATGGCATGGGGCTCGCCGATCTGCGCACGCTGAAGGAAGAGGCGGTCGAGGCGCGGCTCGAGCCCGGGCTCATGCCCGCGCTCGATGCGGCGCTCGCCAGGCTCGCCGAGGCCGGCCGGCAGGAGATGCTGGCGCAAGGCATAAGGCCCGAGCGCACGATTGTGCTGAAAAAGGCGCACGTGAAGTACGACGGCACCGATTCGCCGCTCGTCATCGCGCATGGCACTGACGCCGAGATCGCGGATCGCTTCGCTTCGGCGCATCGCCAGCGTTTCGGCTTCGTCATGCCGGAAAAGCCGCTCATCATCGAAGCGGTCTCGGCCGAAATCGTGGGCGCCACCGACGCCGCCGAGGACCGGGTTTACGACGCGCCGACTGTGCCGTCGGCGCCGCAGGCGATGGCGCGCGCAAAAATGTTCACTGGTGCCGCGTGGCGCGAGGCGCCGGTCTATGACCGCGACGCGCTTCTCCCCGGCCAATCGCTCGGCGGTCCCGCCATCGTGCGCGAGGAGACGGCGACCACAGTGGTCGAGCCCGGCTGGCGCGCGACGCTCGACCGCAGGCGCTATCTCGTGCTGGAGCGCGCCGTGGCTCTTCCGGCGCGCGTCGCGATCGGCACCGGCGCCGATCCGGTGATGCTCGAAATCTTCAACAATCTTTTCATGTCGATCGCCGAGGAGATGGGCGTCGCACTGCAGAACACCGCCTATTCCGTCAACATCAAGGAGCGGCTCGATTTCTCCTGCGCGCTGTTCGACCGCACCGGCTCCCTGATCGCCAATGCGCCGCATCTGCCGGTGCATCTGGGCTCGATGGGCGAGAGCGTGCAAACGGTGATCCGCTCGCGCGGAGCGCGCGCCGACGGGCGCGGCATGAGGCGGGGCGATGTCTATGTCTTGAACGCGCCCTATAACGGCGGCACGCATCTTCCCGACGTGACGGTGATCATGCCGGTCTTCGCCGAGGACGATGCCGCGGGGCGCGGCCCCGTGCACTTCTACGTCGCCTCGCGCGGCCACCAGGCCGATATCGGCGGAATGACGCCCGGCTCGATGCCGCCCGACAGCCGCACCGTCGAGGAGGAGGGCGTGCTGATCGACGATTTCCTGCTGGTCGATGCCGGGCGCTTCCGCGAGGACGAAATGGTGGCGCTTCTCGAAAGCGGGCGCTATCCAGCGCGCAACGCGCGCCAGAATATCGCCGACCTCAAGGCGCAGGTCGCGGCCTGTGCCAAGGGCGCCGAGGAACTGCACCGCATGGTGCGGCATTTCGGGCGCGACGTGGTCGAGGCCTATATGCGCCACGTCCAGGACAACGCCGCCGAGCAGGTGCGCCGCGCCATCGACAAACTGAGCGACGGCTCCTTCGCCTACGAGATGGACGATGGCGGCGTCATCAAGGTGCGGGTCGCGATCGACCGCGCAAAACGCCGCGCCACCATCGATTTCTCCGGCACGAGCGCCGAGCGGCCTACGAATTTCAATGCGCCCGCCGCGGTGTGCAAGGCGGCGGTGCTCTATGTCTTCCGCACCCTCGTCGAGGACGACATTCCGCTGAACGGCGGCTGCCTCGAGCCGCTCGACATCGTCATCCCCGAAGGCTCGATGCTGCGGCCGCGTTATCCCGCGGCGGTGGTGGCGGGCAACGTCGAGACCTCGCAATGCATCACCGATGCGCTCTATGGCGCCTTGGGCGTCATGGCGGCGGCGCAGGGCACGATGAACAATTTCACCTTCGGCAATGCGCGCCACCAATATTACGAGACGATCTGCGGCGGCTCGGGCGCCGGTCCGGGGTTCGACGGCGCCGACGCGGTCCATACGCACATGACCAACACGCGCCTGACCGACCCCGAAGTGCTCGAATGGCGCTATCCGGTGCTGCTCGAGAGTTTTTCGATAAGGCGCGGCTCGGGCGGGCGCGGGCATTGGCACGGCGGCGACGGCGTCGTGCGCCGCATCCGCTTCCGCGAGGCGATGACCGCCGCCATCCTCTCGGGCCGCCGCCGCGTGCCGCCGTTCGGCCTTGCCGGCGGCGAGCATGGCGCGCTGGGCCGCAACTGGGTCGAACGCACCGATGGAACGCGCGAGGAGTTCGGCGGCACGCACAAGGTGGAAATGGGCGAAGGCGACGTCTTCGTCATCGAAACGCCGGGCGGCGGCGGCTATGGCAAGCCCGACTGAGAGCCGATGTGGAAGCCGCCGCAACGCATCGTCTATGCGCCCTCGCCGGGCCGCATTCCGACGCGCGATGAGGCAGCTTCCTCGCGCCTCTTCTCACCGGTGCGGGTAGGCCCCCTCACGCTCGAGAGCCGCACCTGGGTTCCGGCGATGGTGCCGTGGCGCTCGCAAGAGGACGGCGTCGTCACCGAGGCGATCGTCGAATGGTACGGGCGCTTTGCGCGCGGGCAGCCCGGTGCCATCGTGGTCGAGGCGACCGGCATCCGCGACGTGCCGAGCGGGCCGCTGCTGCGCATCGGCGACCGGCGCTTTCTGCCGGGCCTGCGCCGCGTGGTCGAGACGGTGCGGCGCGAAAGCCAAGGGCGTACGCGGCTCTTCATCCAGCTCATCGATTTTCTGGCGATCCGCCGCCGTCCCGATCCGCGCCGCTATTTCGCCGAGTTCTTGCAGCTTACCGATCGCCACCGCGCGGCGTTTGGCGGCCTGACGGACGCCGAGCTGCGCGCCCGCCTTGCCGCATTGCCGCGGCAAGAACTCGAGCGCGCTCTTTCGCCGCGCGAGCTCGAAGCGCTCGACATGGGCTATCGCGAGCGCGTCACCGATATGGAGCTTCCCCGCATCCGCGACCTGCCGAAGAATCTTCCCGGAATTTTCGCCGACGCGGCCGCGCTCGCGCGCGAGGCGGGGTTCGACGGGGTCGAGCTGCACTACGCGCACGCTTATACGATGGCGTCGTTCCTGTCGGCCACGAACACGCGCCCGGACGGGTATGGCGGCTCGCGCGAGAACCGCCTGCGCCTGCCGCTCGAAGTGTTGACATCGGTGCGCGCGCGCGTCGGATCGGATTACGTCGTCGGCTGCCGCTTTCTTGCCGAGGAATGTATCGAGGGCGGCAGCGGCGCGGACGATGCCGCCGCGTTCGGCGCCGCCTTCGCGCGCGCGGGCATGGATTTCGTCTCGACCTCGCGCGGGGGAAAATTCGACGACGCGAAGCAGCCGTCGGTCGGGGATGCCGCATATCCCTATACCGGGCCGTCGGGCTACGAATGCATGCCGCAGCATCTCTCGGACGAGCGCGGGCCCTTTGGCCGCAACATCGCGGCGACATCGGCCGTTCGCGCGGCGATCCGCGCCGCCGGATGCGAGACGCCCGTCGTGTGCACCGGCGGCGTCCACAATTTCGAGATGGCGGAGCGGATGCTGGCTGAAGGCGCCTGCGACATCGTCGGTGCCGCGCGCCAGTCGCTCGCCGATCCCGACTGGTTCCTGAAGCTGCGCCTTGGCCGCGGCGCCGAAGCGCGGCTGTGCCTGTTCACCAACTACTGCGAAGGCCTCGACCAGAAGCACAAGCAGGTGACGTGCAAGCTGTGGGACCGCGTGGCACTCGACGAGCCCGGCGCACTCCTCAGCCGCGACGGCAAGCGCCGCCTCACGGCGCCGCCCTGGCGCGAGTAGTTATTTCGGCAGGAACGCCTCGGTATAGAGCTTCGTCATGTCGGGCGCGGCCGGGAGCATCTTCATGTTGACGAACGAGCGCGCCAGCGTGGCGAGGCCCTTCGCGTCGAAGCGACCGTCGTCGAGCAGCGACGGCATGACGATGTCATAGGCGCGCGACGCGATCTCGGGCGGCTTGCCCATGACCGGCGCCACGATCTTGACGGTCTCGTCCTTGTTCTGGCGCATCCATTTCACGGTCTCGAACCAGGCCGCGAGAAATGCCCTGAGATCGTCGGGGCGCTTCTTCATCACATCGTCGGTCGCATAGGTCACGTGGTTGATGAAGTCGTGCACGACGTTGCCGAATTTGATGAGGATGCGCGCGGCGCCCTTCTGCTCCAGAAGCGCTGCGCTGGCGACATCGAGCGGCATGCCGTCGGTCGAGCCGGTGCGCATGGTCGCGATCTGCGCCTCGTCGGTGCCGAGCGGTATCACGTCGATGCCGTCGGGGCCCCAGCCCTCGCGCCGCGACACCTCGTGCACCATCCAGTCGGTGAGGCCGCCCACGGTCGATACGCTGATCTTCTTGCCCTTGAGATCGGCCACCGTGTGGATCGGCGCGTCCTTGCTGACGACCAGCACGAGCCCGTCGGGCGGGCCGGCAAAGGCGGCAACGCCGAGATCGGTGTTGCCTTTGGCGACGAAGGCAAGCTCGGGGCCCGAGCCCAGTCCGATATCGATCGCGTTCGCCGCAAGGCCCTGCTGCAGCTTGGCGCTGCCGGCGAAATTCACCTCGTCGATGGCGATCCCGTGCGCGTGGAAGAATCCCTTCGCCATGCCGACATCGAGCGGCGTGAAGTCGAACGGGCCGGCGATCGCCTTGCCGACCCGGAGCGTCGTATCGGCGCGCGCTACTGCGCCGCTCGCCAGAAGCGCGAGCGCAAGGACAACCGCCCGCGCCGCGATTGCGCGCCTCGATGCTTGCGCCATGTTTTGCACCTCCCCCAGGCTCGCGCGGCTCAGCTCACTTCGACGGTCGGCGTGAAGATATAGCCGGTGCCGCGCACCGTCTTGATGATGGTCGGCCGCTGCGGATCGGGCTCGAGCTTGCGCCGGAGCCGCCCGACCTGCACGTCGATGGTGCGGTCGAACGGACCCGCCTCGCGGTTGCGCGCAAGATCGAGCAGACGGTCGCGGCTCAGCACCTGATTCGCGTTGCGCACGAACGCGACCAGGAGATCGAACTCGCCGGTTGTGAGGCGGACCTCGCCGCCGTGCGGCGCTACCAGCTCGCGCGTCGCGAGATCGAGGTTCCAGCCCGCGAAGCGCGCCTTCGAATGGCCGGCCTGCTTCTCCTGTCCGTCGCTTCGCGCGAGCGCGCGGCGCAGCACGCTTTTCACGCGCGCCAGCAGCTCGCGCAGGTGGAACGGCTTCGGCAGATAGTCGTCGGCGCCCATCTCGAGGCCGATGATGCGGTCCACCGTCTCGCCGCGGCCGGTCAGGATGATGATGCCGACGTTCGACTCCTCGCGCAGCTGGCGCGCAAGCGTGAGCCCGTCCTCTCCCGGCAGCATGAGATCGAGGATGACGAGGTCGACCGCGCCCTGCGCCATGACCCTGCGCATTCCTGCGCCGTCATGGGCGACACTGACGCGGTATCCCTCGCTTGTCAGATATTGCTGGACGACCTCGCAAATCTCTTTTTGGTCGTCCACAACGACGATGTGGGCGCTCCCTGTCATTGGCGCGGAATCTGGCGCAACTTCCGTTCGGTTGCAATATCGCAGAGATTGCAAATCGCAAGGCCAAGGCGCCCCGCGATCCGTTACGTATCGTTACAATTTCTTACGCAAATCCTCGGGCGCTGACATCATCCCATTACAAGCCGCCGCTACAGTTTTGCTTCTCGGCAAAGTTCACATTCGCCGCCGCCGCGTTGGCGGGGGCCCGAAGGGAGCGAATTTGATGGCGGACATATGCAAGAAGATCGAGGAAGAGATCCCGCGGCTCCGGCGCTATGCGCGGGCCCTGACGCGGGATATCAACGCGGCCGACGATCTTGTGCAGGACTGCCTCACGCGCGCCTTGAGCAAGGTGCATCTGTGGCAGCCGGGCACCGATCTGCGCGCATGGCTCTTCACCATCCTGCATAACCAATATGTCAACCATGTGCGGCGCGCCGTGCGCGAAGGCGCTGCCGTGGGCTTGAGCGATTCCGAACCGCTTCTGACATCGGCCCCGAACCAGAACAAGCGGCTCGAGCTCAGGGATCTCGAGCGCGCGATCGCGCGGCTCCCCGAGGAGCAGCGCTCGGTCCTGCTCCTCGTCGGCCTCGAAGGCATGCGCTACGAGGAAGTGGCGCAGGTGCTCGACGTGCCGGTCGGCACGATTCGCTCGCGCCTGTCGCGCGGGCGCGAAATGCTGCGCCAGCTCATGGGCATGGTGCCGGAGCGCGAGCCCGAGCCGGTGCGTGTCGGCACGCTGCACCGCCCGGCTCTGGCGCCGGCGCAAGCGCGGCCGATCCCGTTCCCCGGCGGCGACATCGCCCGCGGCCCGCACTTCGCCGCGGCCGGCGGCATCACGCGCGAGAGCTGATCCGAACGGGCGATCCTTCTACCAAATGGTTCGCATGCGCCCGCTCGCCGCGCGGAACCGGTTGCCGCGGCCCGTGTTGAGAGGGCGGCAGCTGCTGTTGCGACGCGCTGCCGGAGCCGCGGGCCGCCGGGCGCCCGCGCGTCGTCCCGTGTCGCCCAGTCCGGCTTGGCAAAGTCTCCCTGTCCGTGGGTTTGCCACCCGCAAACTCGCCGGGACCAGCTCTCTGGTCCCGGTTTTTCTTTGTCAAAGGCGGATGAAGCGTCCCGCATTCGGCAGGCCGGTCGCGGGCGGGGCGGCGGGGGCGCTCGAGACGGCATCGAACGGGCCAAGATGCTGTTGCAGCACGTGGCCGCCGAGCCCGGCGAGGAGAAGCGTCAGCGTTGCCGAAGCGACAGCAAGTGCCCTGCGCCGCTGCGCGGCGCGGGCGCCGTGCCGGCGCAGCGCCCTGCGCATGCGCTCCGGTACCGGCTGATGCAGAACAGGATCGAACAGCAGCCTCAGCGCGTCGTTCTCCGCGCGATAGGAAGCGGCGCGCGCCGCTTCGCGCGGGTGCAGCGCAAGATGAGCCGCGACCGAAAAGGCGTGCTCGGCATCGAGCATCCCGTCGATGTAAGCGTTGATGTCTTCGTCGCCCAGGAGGTGCATTCGCGCGTCATCGGTCCCGCAATTGTCGAACGTGTGCGGAAACACCCTTTCGGTGCACTGGTTCCCGATGGGGGAACATCGCCCGATCCGAAAGTGTTTCCCGGACACGAAGCCCGGCGCATGAGCGCGGCGCTGCGTCGCTGATGCGGGAAGGACCGCGCATCTACAATCTTTTTCCGCTGCTCGCCGGCACGATCGCCGAGTGGCGCGCCCATCTGCCGCGCATCGCGGCGATGGACTTCAACGCGGTCCACGTGAATCCCTTCCACGCGCCGGGCTTTTCCGGCAGCCTCTACGCCGTCAAGGATTTCTATCGCCTGAACCCGCTCTTTCGCGGCGATCCCGGCGCCGGCGACGACGAGCTGCTAAGGGGCTTCGCCCAATCGTGCAGGGCGCGCGGGCTTGTTGCGATGATGGACCTCGTCGTCAATCACACCGCGAAGGACAATCCGCTCGTCGAGCGCCATCCGCACTGGTTCGCGCGCAATCCCGACGGCTCGGTCCGCTCGCCGCAGGCGACCGATCCCGCCAATCCGGCGCATGTCACGGAATGGGGCGATCTTGCCGAGATCGATTTCGGCGGCCCCGGCGAAGCGGAAGCGGTCGAGTATTTCTGCGCCGTCGCGCGCCATTACGCCGCGCTGGGCTTCGGCGGATTCCGCTGCGATGCCGCCTACAAGGTGCCGGCGCGCGTCTGGCGCCGCATCGTCGCGGCGGCGCGCTCGGTCGATCCGGAGGCGATCTTCTGCGCCGAGACGCTGGGCGCGCCGTTCGAAGCGGTCGCGGCGCTCGACGGCTCCGGCTTCGATTATCTTTTCAACAGCGCCAAATGGTGGGACTTCGAAAGCTCCTGGCTCATCGAGCAATACGACGCCTTCCGCCGCATCGCGCCCTCGATCGCCTTTCCCGAGAGCCACGACACGCCGCGGCTTGTCGAGGAGCTGGCGGCCGAAGGCATCGTCGCGACCGCTGCCGTCGCGCGGCGCTACGCCCGGGCCTACGCCTTTGCCGCCTGCTTTTCGGCCGGCGTGATGATGCCGATGGGGTTCGAGTTCGGCTGGCGACGGCGCCTCGACGTCAAGGAGACGAAACCCCATCCGCGCGAGCCCGAGCGCTTCGATCTCTCGCGTTTCATCCGCGCCGTCAACGCGATGAAGCGCGACACGCCGGCGCTCAACGGCGACGGGCCGCAGCATCTCGTGTCCGAGAAAGGCGCGATGCTTGCCGCCTTCGCGCGCAGCACCGAGGACGGCGCCGAGCGCGCCTTCTTCCTCGTCAATCGCAACCCGATCCGTCCCGCCTTCTTCGACACGGATCGCCTCCTTGCCGCCGCGCCCGCCGACACCGAGCTTTGCGATGTGACGCCGCACGAGCCGGCGCCGATCGGCCTCGACCTCGAGGTGCCGCCGCTTGGCGTGCGCGTGCTGCGCGGGCGACGGTCGGAAAGGTCGCGCGCGGCGCCCGCGTCGCCGGTGCGCCATCCCTCGCTGCCGCGCGAATGGTCGGCAACCTCGCGCATCGCGATCGAGGACGTCTATCCCGAGCTCGACGGCGGCCGCTTCCCCATAAAGCGCGTCATGGGCGACACGCTCGAAGTCTGGGCCGACATCTTTCGCGACGGGCATGACGTGATCGCGGGCTCGCTCCTCTATCGCCGCGAGGACGAGACGAGCTGGCGCGAGACGCCGATGCGCGTTCACGACAACGACCGCTGGGTCGGCCGCGTCACGCTCGGCGAGAACAGGCGCTACCGCTATACGATCGAGGCCTGGACCGACCGCTTCGCGTCATGGCGCGCCGATGCGATGAAGAAGCGCGCCGCCTGCGACGACATCGCGCTCGAACTCGACGAAGGCGCTGCGCTGGTGCGCGCGGCGCACCAGCGGCGGGCGGGGACCGAGGACGCGCGGCTCCTCGAGCGGCTCCTCGCCGAATTCGACGCGGGCGACGGCGAACGGCGCGCGCGCGTGCTGTTCTCGCGCCTCCTCACGGGTGCCATGGCGCGCTCTTGCGAGCGCACCGATGCGACGCGCTACGCCCGCGAGCTCGAAGCGATCGTCAACCGGCCGCTGGCGCGGTTCGGTGCATGGTACGAGATGTTTCCGCGCAGCCAGGGCAAGCTGCCGGGCCAGAGCGCCACGTTCGACGACTGCATCGCGCGGCTTCCCGAGATTGCCGGCATGGGGTTCGACGTGGTCTATCTGCCGCCGATCCATCCGATCGGCCGCATCAACCGCAAGGGCCGCGACAATGCGCTCGCTGCCGGGCCCGGCGATCCCGGCAGCCTTTACGCGATCGGTGCGGCCGAGGGCGGGCACGATGCGGTGCATCCCGAGTTGGGCGGCATCGACGGCTTTCGCCGCTTCCTTGCCGCCGCGCGGACGCACGGACTCGAAGTGGCGCTCGATTTCGCGGCGCAGGCGGCGCCCGACCATCCCTGGGTCGATTCACACCCGGAATGGTTCCTGTTCCGGCCCGACGGTACGATCAAATACGCCGAGAACCCGCCGAAGAAGTACCAGGACATCGTCGATCTCGAGTTCTACAACCCGACGCGCGAGGCGCTGTGGCAGGCGCTGCGCGACGTGATCTTCCACTGGATCGGCGAGGGCGTGAAAATCTTCCGCGTCGACAACCCGCACACAAAGCCGCTGCCGTTCTGGGAATGGCTGATCCGCGAGGTGCAGGACCGCCACGCCGACGCGATCTTCCTCGCCGAAGCCTTCACGCGGCCGAAGATGATGCGCGCGCTCGCCAAGGCCGGCTTCACCCAGTCCTACAGCTATTTCACCTGGCGCACGCGCAAGGCGGAGCTGACGGACTATCTCGTCGAGCTCGCGCAAGGGCCCTCGAAGGACTATCTCCGCCCCAATTTCTTCGCCAACACGCCCGACATCCTCTCGCCCTTCCTGCAGAATGGCGGACGGCCCGCCTTCATCGTCAGGCTCGTGCTCGCGGCGACGCTTTCCCCGGCATACGGCATCTATAACGGCTTCGAGCTGTGCGAGGCTGCGGCGGTCCCGGGCACGGAGGAATATCTCCATTCCGAAAAATACCAATTCAAGGTGTGGGATTGGGACCGCCCGGGCCATATCAAGGACTGGATCGCGCGCGTGAACCGCATCCGGCGCGACAATCCGGCGCTGCACCGCCTCGACACGCTGCGCTTCCATCCTGCGGGCGACGATCACGTGCTGTTCTACAACAAGATCACGGAAGATCGCCGCAACTTCGTTCTCATCGCGGTCAATCTCGATCCGTTCGCCCCGCGCGAGGCCGAGCTGCACCTGCCGCTTGGAGACATGGGATTCGGCGCCGATGAAACGTTTACGCTCGCCGAGCCGTTGACCGGAGTTGAGCACCGCTGGCGCGGCGCCACGCACCGCGTTCGCCTCGATCCGCACGTGAACCCCGCAGCAATCTACTGTCTCGAACGTTAGCGCCCGCCCGCCCGCCCGCCCGCAAGAACCTCGCCCATGCCCGACGCCGCTCCGCCCTCCGATCCGCTCTGGTACAAGGACGCGATCATCTATCAGCTGCACGTCAAGGCGTTCTTCGACGCCAACGGCGACGGCATCGGCGATTTCCAGGGCCTGACCCAAAAACTCGATTATTTCCAGGATTTGGGCGTAACCGCGCTCTGGCTCTTGCCGTTCTATCCCTCGCCCCTGCGCGACGATGGCTACGACATCGCCGATTACCGCGGCATCAACCCCGCCTACGGCAGCCACGGCGATTTTCGCGCTTTCGTGCGCGGCGCGCACCGGCGCGGCATCCGCGTCGTCACCGAGCTCGTCATCAACCACACGTCCGACCAGCATCCCTGGTTCCAGCGCGCGCGCCGCGCCAAGCGCGGCTCGGCCTGGCGCAACTATTACGTCTGGAGCGACAGCGACAAGAAATTCGCCGGCACGCGCATCATCTTCCTCGACACCGAGAAATCCAACTGGGCGTGGGATCCGGTGGCGCAGCAATATTACTGGCACCGCTTCTACGCCCATCAGCCGGACCTCAATTTCGACAATCCGCGCGTCGTCCAGGAAGTGCTGAACGTGATGCGGTTCTGGCTCGACATGGGGGTCGATGGGATGCGGCTCGACGCCGTGCCCTATCTCGTCGAGCGCGAGGGCACGTCGAGCGAGAACCTGCCCGAGACGCACGACATCCTGAAGCGCCTCCGGGCTGGGCTCGATGCGCGCTACGGCGACCGGATGCTGCTCGCCGAGGCGAACCAGTGGCCCGAAGACGTGCTGCAGTATTTCGGCGACGGCGACGAATGCCACATGGCGTTCCATTTCCCGCTCATGCCGCGCATCTTCATGGCGGTGGCGACCGAGGACCGCCATCCGATCACCGACATCATGCGCCAGACGCCGGACATTCCCTCGAACTGCCAATGGGCGGTGTTCTTGCGCAACCACGACGAGCTGACGCTCGAGATGGTGACCGACCGCGAGCGCGACTATTTGTGGAATTTCTACGCCGCCGACAAGCGCATGCGGCTCAATCTCGGCATAAGGCGCCGGCTCGCGCCGCTCATGGAGAACGACCGCCGCCGCATCGAGCTTCTCTCCGGGCTCATGTTCTCGATGCCGGGCACGCCGGTCATGTATTACGGCGACGAGATCGGCATGGGCGATAATATCTTCCTCGGCGACCGCGATGGCGTGCGCACGCCGATGCAATGGACGCTCGACCGCAACGCCGGATTCTCGCGCGCCGATCCGGCGCAGCTCTTTCTGCCGCCGATCATGGACCCCGTGTACGGCTACCAGGCCGTCAACGTCGAGGCGCAGTCCCGCGCGCCCACCTCGCAGCTCAACTGGACGAAGCGGCTCATTTCCGTGCGCAAGGCGCGCCGCGCTTTCGGCCGCGGCGATCTGCGCTTTCTCTATCCCGAGAACCGCAAGGTGCTGGCCTTCCTGCGCAGCTTCGCCGACGAGACGCTGCTCTGCGTCTTCAACCTGTCGCGCTCGCCGCAGGCGGTCGAGCTGGACCTTACGGAATTTCTCGGCCGCTCGCTCGTCGAGCTGGGCGGGCGCAGCGTCTTTCCGCCGATCGGCGAGCAGCCTTACGTGCTGTCGCTTCCGGGCTACGGCTACTACTGGTTCATGCTCGACCTCGTGCATCCGCCGGAGCCCGTTTCGCGCGCGCCGATGCCGGAGTTCGTGACCCTGGTCCTGTCCGACGGATGGCGCGGCAAAGGCCTCCTTGCCCGCCACATCCGGCGGCAGGTCGAATACGAGGTCGTGCCGTCCTATCTGCCGACGCAGCGCTGGTTCGGCGCCAAGGGCCGCAAGATCGAGCGCGCCGCGATCGTCGCCGAAGCCGAGATCGACCACATGGCGCTTGCCGTGTTCGAGGTGAGCTTCGCGCAAGGCGCAAAACAGCTCTACTCGCTGCCGCTCGCGCTCAGTTGGGAAACGGCCGAAAACGATAATTCGGCGCTCGCCTCCTGCACCGTGGCGCGGGCGCGCCGGGCGCGCGCCGAGGGCGTCGTTTATGAGGCGGTGGCCGAGCCGCGCTTCGCGCTGGCGCTGGTCGAGGCCATGCAGGCGGAACAGCATGTCGCAGCGGGCGAGGGCGCGCGCATCGCCTTTCACCGCACCTCCGCCTTCGCGCGCCGCGCGTTGCCCAAGGAGCCCGTCGTCAAGCGCATCGGCAGCGAGCAGTCGAACAGCTCGGTCGCGATCGACGAATACGCCATCCTGAAGCTTTACCGCCGCCTTCAGACCGGGACCCATCCCGAGATCGAGATCGCCGAGTTCCTCACCGAAACCGCTTCGTTCGCCAACGCGCCGCCGCTCATGGGCTATTTCACGCTCGAGCGCGACGGCGAGGGCGAAACGGCGCTCGGCGTCATGTTTGCGCAGATGCGCAACCAGGGCGACGCCTGGTCGCAGGCGCTGAATTACCTGACGCGCTATCTCGACGAGGCGCTGCTCATGGCGCCGCACGCCGACGGCACCCTCGATACGGCCGCCTCGGCCGACCGCTCGTCGCATCAGATCTATCTCGACCTCGCGGCCCAGCTCGGCCGCCGCACCGCCGAGCTGCATCGCGCGCTCTGCCCGTCCGGCGACGTGGCGCCCGATTTCCGGCCGGAGCCGATCGGCAAGGAGGAGCTCGCGCTCTGGAAGAAGCGCGCGCACGCCACCGCGGAGAGCGCGCTCGGCATGCTTGCGGCGCGTGCGCGGCGGCTTCCGCCGCCGGCGCGCGAAGCGGCCGAGCGCCTCCTCGCGCGCCGCGACGCGGCGCTCCGCCGCCTCGACGAGCTTCTGCCGGCGCGCGTCGATGCGATGAAGACGCGCATCCACGGCGACTATCACCTGGGCCAGGTGCTCGCCGTCCAGAACGACTACACGATCATCGATTTCGAGGGCGAGCCGATGCGCCCGCTCGACGAGCGCCGGGCCAAGTTCTCGCCGCTCGTCGATGTCGCCGGCATGCTGCGCTCGTTCGCCTATGCCGCATCGGCCGCAGTGCGCCAGATGGTGGAGATTCAGCCGGCCGCCGAGGCGACGCTGCTGGAGCGCGGCGAGGAATGGCGGCGTGCGGTGAGCGAGGCTTTTCTCGCGCGCTATCGCACCGTGATGGCGGGCGCGGCCTCGATGCCGCGCGACGCCAGTGTCGCCGATTCGCTCCTGGCATTCTTCACGCTGGAGAAGGCGTTCTACGAGATCGAGTACGAGATCGCGAACCGGCCGGCCTGGGCCGCCATTCCGATCGCATCCGTGCTCGAGCTGACCGAGGCGCGGGAGCTTGCCGATGCCGGTTCTTGAAGCCGACGCGCTTGCCGTTCTCGAGGCGCGGCACCGCGACCCGTTCGCCTGGCTCGGCATGCACGTGACGGGGCGGAAAGTCGCCGTCCGGGTTTTCCTGCCCTGGGCGCGCCGGCTCTGGGTCATCCGGCGCGACAGCGGCGATGTGGCGGGCGAGTTGCCGCGCGTCCATCCGGACGGACTCTTCGCGGGCGCGGTCGCGGATCCGCCGCGCTTTCCCTATCGCCTGCGCGCCGAGGGCGGCGACGGCATCGTCGAGTTCGACGACATCTATTCCTTCCCGCCGGTGCTGGGCGATGTCGACGTGCACCTCCTGGGCGAAGGCAATCATCGTCACGCATACAAGGCGATGGGCGCGCATTGCCGCACGATCGACGGGGCTGCGGGCGCTTCCTTCGCCGTCTGGGCGCCCAACGCGCGCCGCGTGAGCCTCGTCGGCGCGTTCAACGACTGGGACGGGCGGCGCTGTCCGATGCGGCTGCGCCACGGCGTCGGCATCTGGGAGATTTTCGTCCCGGGCCTCAGCGCCGGCACGCTCTACAAATACGAGATCGTCGGCGCCGACGGGGGGATGCTGCCGTTGAAGGCCGATCCCTATGCCGCCTGGGCCGAACACCCGCCCGGCACCGCCTCGCGCATCGCGCCGCCGCCGCGGCACGATTGGCGCGACCGCGCCTGGCTCGACGAGCGCTGGCGCCGCAACGACCGCACCGCCCCCATCTCGATCTACGAGTGCCATCTCGGCTCGTGGCGCAGGAGGCCCGACGAGGGCGGCCGCATGCTGACATACCGCGAGCTGGGGGACGAGCTCGTGCCCTATGTGCGCGACATGGGCTTCACCCATCTCGAGCTTCTGCCGGTCTCCGAGTTTCCGTTCGACGGCTCATGGGGCTATCAGTCGCTCGGCCTGTTCGCGCCGACGAGCCGGTTCGGCGCGCCCGACGATTTCCGCGCCTTCGTCGATCAATGCCACGATGCCGGGCTCGGCCTTCTGCTCGACTGGGTGCCGGGCCATTTTCCGACCGACCCGCACGGGCTCGCGCGGTTCGACGGCACCGCGCTTTACGAGCACGCCGATCCGCGCCAGGGCTTTCAGCCCGACTGGAACACGTATGTCTATAATTTCGGGCGCCAGGAGGTCGCGAATTTTCTGATCGCGAGCGCGCTCAACTGGATCGACGAGTTTCACGCCGACGGGCTCCGCGTCGATGCCGTCGCCTCGATGCTCTATCTCGACTACAGCCGGCCGCAGGGTGGATGGATTCCGAACCGGTTCGGCGGGCGCGAGAATCTCGAGGCGATCGAGTTTTTGCGCCGCATGAACGAACAGGTGTTCGGCCTCGACACCGGCGCCACCACCGCGGCCGAGGAATCGACCGCGTGGCCCATGGTGTCGCGGCCCACTTATGTCGGCGGACTGGGCTTCGGCTACAAATGGAACATGGGCTGGATGCACGACACGCTGCGCTACATGTCGTTGGATCCGATCCACCGCAAATATCGCCACAACGACCTGACCTTCGGTCTCCTCTACGCCTTCAACGAGAATTTCATCCTGCCGCTGTCGCATGACGAGGTCGTGCACGGCAAGGGCGCGCTGGTGCAGAAGATGCCGGGCGACCGCTGGCAGCGCTTCGCCAATTTGCGCGCCTATTACGGCTTCATGTGGACGCATCCCGGCAAGAAGCTCCTGTTCATGGGCAGCGAGTTCGCGCAGGATCGCGAATGGAACCACGACCGGTCGCTCGACTGGCATGTGCTGGCCGATCCAATGCACAAGGGCGTGCAGAGTGCAGTGCGCGATCTGAACCGGCTCTATCGCGAGCTTCCGGCACTCCACGCGCTCGATTGCGACGCCGCGGGATTCCAATGGCTCGACGCCAACGACGCCGACAACAGCGTGCTCTCATATCTGCGCCGCGGCCATGACCCGCACGAACTTGTCGCCGTGGTGTGTAATTTCACGCCGGTGCCGCGGCACGACCACTGCGTCGGCGTGCCGCGCGCCGGGCGCTGGCGCGAGCGCTTCAACAGCGATGCGCGCGACTATGGCGGCAGCGGCCTCGGCAATGCCGGCGAAGTGCACGCCGCCCCCCATCCCGCGCACGGCCACCCCGCCTCGCTCCGCCTCCTCCTGCCGCCGCTTGCGACGCTCGTCTTTTCGTGGGAGCCGGACTAGGTCCTGTTTACAAACTTATTGACGCGGGAATCGCCTTCTGATTCAAGGATTCCTCTTGGAGAGGAGGGGTCGTTGAGTTGAGGCGATTTGAGCGAAGCGGAGTGGTGGCTGCTGAAAGACCTGTTGCCGGCCGAGCGCGGCCGGAATAGCCGGCCTGCGCATGACAACCGGACCATTGTGAACGGCATATTGTGGCGCCTGCGCACGGGCGCGCCGTGGCGCGATGTTCCCGAGAAGTACGGCAAATGGATCACCGTGTACCAACGCTTTCGACGCTGGAGCCAGGCCGGCGTCTGGGAGGCGGTCGCCTCCAGGCTGGCCCGGGCGATGGCGGACAACTCCCGCCACAGCATCAACTCGACGACGGTCCGAGGCCACGTCTCGGCAGCCGGCGCAAAAGGGGGACTCGCGAACAGGCTTTTGGCCGCTCGCGGGGCGGGTTCACCTGTAAAGTTCATTGTCTCAGTGATGCCCACGGCATCCCGCTCGTCTTTCATCTCACCGGCGGCGAAGCGGCGGACTGCACGGCCTTCGAAACCGTGACCGCGCGCGCTCCGGCGCGCCCGGCTCATCTGCTCGCCGACAAGGGTTACGACACCGATCCCATCCGCGCTGCGCTCCACCGACGCGGCATCCGCGCCGTTATCCCGCCGCGGTCCCATCGCATCTACGCAATCCGCTGGAACCAACGCATCTACCGCGAGCGCAACCGCATCGAGCGAATGATCGGCCATCTCAAGGTGAACCGCGCCATCGCCACCCGATATGACAAGCTCGCGCGCTCCTTCCTCGATACCCTTCATCTCGCTACCATCCGCAGATGCCTACGTCTCGCTACTTTGTAAACAGGACCTAGGTGCGTCCTTCGACTGCGCGCTTGCGCGCTCCGCAAGGATGAGGAAGTGTTTGCGATGCGACAAAGAAAAATCCTCTTCCTGAGCGAGGTCCCGGAGCGCAGCGGAGGGGCGCAGTCGAAGGACGCACGGCTTGGCTGCCGCCATGCCTGACCTGATCCTCCGCCTCGCCGAACTCGCAGGCGTGCGCGCGGCCTATCGCGACGCCTGGGGCGCGGAACGGCGCGTGTCGCAGGAAACGCTGCGCGCGGTGCTCGCGGCGATGGGGCTCGCGACCGACACTGAAGCTGCGATCGCGCACGAGATCGCGGCGCTCGAAGCCGAGACGTGGCGCGCGCTGCTGCCGCCTGCGGTGGTCGTGCGCGCCGGCGACGCGCCGCCCAATGTCCCGCTCGCCTTGCCCGAGCGGCTCAATGCCGGGCGCATCCTGTGGTCCCTCTCGGGCGAGGGCGCGCGCGCCGACGGCGGCGCCGCGCCGCAAACGCTCGCTCTCCTCGAAAGCGTCGGTACGGGCGAGCATCGCCACCGCCGCCTCGCGCTCCCGCTCGCGAAACTCGCGCCGGGCTATTACAGCCTCAGCGTCGCGGCAGGGTACGAGAGCGCCGAGACCAGCCTCATCGTCGTACCGAGCCGCGCTTTCCTGCCGCCTTCGCTTGCCGAAGGGCGGCGCGCCTGGGGCGTCACGGCACAGGTTTATTCGCTGCGCTCGGCGCGCGACTGGGGGATGGGCGATCTCGGCGATCTCGCCGATCTCGCGGAGCTTGCGGCGGCGAAGGGCGCGGCGGTACTCGGCATCAACCCGCTGCACGCGCTCTTTCCGGCCGAGCCGCGCCATATCAGCCCCTATTCGCCATCGACGCGGCTCTTCCTCAATCCGCTCTATCTCGACGTCGCCGCCATTCCCGACTTCGTGCACGCGCCCGAGGCGCAGGCTTGCGTCGCATCGCCGGAGTTTTCCGCGGCACTCGCCCGCGCGCGCGCCGGGGCGCTCATCGACCATGCGGCGATCGCGGCGCTGAAGCAGCCGGTTTTCGCGCTGCTCTACAATTCATTCGCCGCCGCGCATCTCGGGCCCGGCGATACGGCTCGGACCGGGCGCGGCGCCGAGTTCCGCCGCTTTCAGCAGGACGGCGGCGACGCTTTGCGCGATTACGGCCGCTTCAATGCGCTCTGCGAGCGGTTCCATGGCGAAGGCTGCGCTTCGTGGCAGGAATGGCCCGAGCCGTTCCGCCGCGCGAATTCGGACGCGGTGCAGAGTTTCGCGGCCGAGCACGAAGCGTCGGTCGAGCTGCACCATTATCTCGAATGGGAATCCTGCCGCCAGCTTGCGGATGCTTCCGCGCGCGGCAGCGAAGCGGGGCTCGGCATCGGACTCTATCGCGATCTCGCCGTCGGCGTCGATCCGAGCGGCGCCGAGGCCTGGGCCGATCCGGACCTTCTCGCCGCGGGCGCGACGGTCGGCGCGCCGCCCGATCTCTTGAACCTCAAGGGTCAGGACTGGGGCCTGGCGCCGCCCGGCCCCGTGGCGCTGCGCCGCCGCGGCTATGCGCCGTTCATCGCGGCGCTGCGCGCCAACATGCGCCACGCAGGATTGTTGCGCATCGATCACGCCATGGCGCTGATGCAGCTTTACTGGGTGCCGCGCGGCGCGCCGCCCGACCGCGGCGCCTATGTCGCCTATCCGTTCCAGGACCTGCTCGGCATCGTCGCGCTCGAAAGCATGCGCAGCCGCTGCGCCGTCGTCGGCGAGGACCTGGGCACCGTGCCCGAGGGGTTCAGCCGCACGCTCAACGAAGCCGGCATCCTGTCCTATCGCCTCCTGATGTTCGAGCGCGAACCCGACGAGAGATTTCGCGCGCCAAGAAACTACCCGCGTGCGGCGGCCGCGACTTTTTCCTCGCACGATCTGCCGACCTTGCGCGGATTCTGGCTGGGCACGGATCTCGGCTGGCGGCGCGCGCTCGATCTCTATCCCGATCCTGCTGCGGCCAAGCACGACGCGGCGCAGCGCCGGCAGGACCGACGCCGTCTCCTCGATGCGCTCTGCGCCGAGGGCCTGCTCGGTGCGGACGCGGCACGCCGCTTCCTGCCACAGGACGACGCGCCGGTCTTCGGCGTCGAGCTTGCCGTTGCCGTGCACCGCTTCCTCGGCCGCACCAAATCGGCGCTCGCGCTCATGCAGATCGAGGATGCGGTGGGCGAGGCGGAGCAGGCGAACATCCCCGGCACCGTCGACGAGCATCCGAACTGGCGCCGAAGGCTCCCGCGTCCGCTCGAGGCGCTCGCGCGCGACGCCGATTTCGCGCGCCTCGCCGCGGCGCTCGATGGCGCGCGCCGGGAGTGATCCATCCGCCCGCCCATCCCGTATCTGAATGTGCACGGTCTCTTCCCGTGCGTTTCCTCCCTGAACCTCGGCCCCGCCCCAGGAAGTGGCGGGGCTTTTTTTGCGCGCGCGGATCGGGGAGGATCGCGCCATGACGGAGTCCGTCGAATGCGTCGTCGTCGGCGCCGGCGTGATCGGCCTCGCTTGTGCCCGCGCGCTTGCCGAGGCCGGGCACGAGGTGCTGGTGCTGGAGCAGGAGCGCTGGATCGGCGCGCACACTTCCTCGCGCAACAGCGAGGTGATCCATGCCGGCCTCTATTACCCCAAGGACAGTCTGAAGGCGCGCTACTGCGTCGAGGGGCGACAACAGCTCTACGCGTACTGCGGCGAGCATGGCGTCGCGCACAGCCGCGTCGGCAAGCTGGTGGTCGCCTGCACCGAGGATGAGGTTCCGGTGCTGCGCACCGTCATGGCGCGGGCCGAGGCGAACGGCGTCCATGATCTCGAATGGATCTCCGGCAACGAGGCGCGCGGGCTCGAGCCCGAACTCTTCTGCCTCGCGGCGTTTCTTTCGCCCTCGACCGGCATCGTCGACAGCCACGGCCTGATGCTGGCCTACGAGACCGATGCCGAGGCGGCGGGCGCCACGATCGTGCTGCGCGCGCCGGTGCTGGGCGGGCGCGTCGCGCGGCGCGGCTTCACGCTCGAAGTGGGCGGCGCCGAGCCCACCACGATCGCCTGCGACATGCTCGTCAACAGCGCCGGGCTCGAGGCGCCGCTCCTCGCTCGCCGCATCGCGGGCCTGCCGCCCGAAAGCGTGCCGCGCGACTATTATTGCCGCGGCGTCTATTTCACGCTGGCCGGCCGCGCGCCGTTCCGGCGCTTGGTCTATCCCGTGCCGGAGGCGGCGGGCTTGGGCGTCCACCTCACGCTCGACCTCGCCGGCCAGGCGCGGTTCGGACCGGACACCGAATGGATCGACGGCATCGACTACACCGTCGATCCGAGGCGCGGCGAGCGCTTCTATGAAGCGATCCGGACATATTGGCCGGGCCTCAAGGACGGCGCGTTGCAGCCGGGCTATGCCGGCGTGCGCCCGAAGATCAACGGCCCGCGCGATGCCGCCGCCGATTTCGTCATCCAAGGCCCGGCCGAGCACGGCGTCGCAGGATGCGTCAATCTCTACGGCATCGAATCGCCCGGCATCACCGCCTCGCTGCCCTTGGCCGCGCACGTCGCTCGGCTGCTCGGCTAAAAACCTCGCCCGCGAAGCGGGAGAGGGAGGGGCCCATCGCGCAGCGATGGGAGGGTGAGGGAACGCGCACGCCTTCTCGTCACCTAAGGGGCAGGGTTTCGCCTTTAGAGGCTTGTGCGGACGTTCCTCGCTCCACTTGAGTTTCGCGCAAGAGCATGCGCGCTGAAGCCAAGTTTTCGTCTCGTTGGCTGAGTTATTAGTGCCATACCACCAGTCGTCAACAAGCCGTTCTGAGTATTTTTCGACAAGGTGTTTCTTGTCGAAGAGTTGCTTGGGGTCGCGCGCCACAATGCGGCGCGACCGTGGCTTAATGTACGACAGTTTGTCGATCGTTCCGGGTCGAAGAGCCTCGATCGCTCGCAATCCCTCCGAAAGAAGTTCCTTCACGGATCCGCACGTAACGCGTTGGCCTCTGATTTCGACCCAGTATTCACCACGCCGCCGTGAAACCTTTGTCTCGATCAGCGGGTCTCGTGCGGCTACGCGGTCCGTCGGATGCGAGCCGCCCGGCGGATCGCACGAACTGATTGTTTCGGAGGAGAAGTCGAGCAGATGAGTTGGCCGAATTGGATCGGTCCCCAGTGCCAGATTTCCATCCACAATGCGCGCAAACATGTCGTTCCGAGCATTGGCTACAGTGAGCAGCTGAATCAGCTTGGATATTGCGATGTAGGGGACGGTGGCCATGACAGCGTCTCATGGGGTTTGCTTGCAAGGCGCTATCTTATAAGGTAGAAGCTTGCAGGAATCAAGCGCTCGGTTCACAAACCCGCGTACGCTGCGCGGAGTACGATGAATGGTCCTTCCAGTCGTATTTGCAGCCCTCACCCTCCCGGCGCTTCGCGCCGGGCCCCTCCCTCTCCCGCTGCGCGGGCGAGGGCCGCTCGCAACGGGAAGCCGAGTTAAGCGTCGTCCGCACCTTCGGCGACCACGACCGAGATTTCGAGCGGAAGGGCCTCGGCGAATTCGAGCGTAAGGGGAAAAGTGTCGTCGACCGCGAGGATGCGCTTCAAGCCCCTGAGCGCGATGTAGCGTCGCCCGGGCTTCAGCACGACCTTTCGCCCTGGTTCCAGGTCATAGAATTCGAGCGGCGAGCCGTCGATCTCGCGCAGGAAGAAATGTTCGGCGATGGGCGTCGTGCCGCCGATGAGCCGGTCGGCGCGCGGCCCGTCATTCCGCAGCACCATGAAGGCGGCGGCGGCCTCGGTCACGGACGGCTTCGCCCACGGATGATCGACCGTGATGCCGCCGGCGCCGAAAATCTGGGCCGGGGCCGCGCGCGCCACGGCGAGCGTCAGCGGGGCGAAGAGAAAATGCCGGCGGTTCATGGCGCGGGCTTAGCCGAGGCGGCGCAGCAGCACAATCGGCCAGAGCAGAACGGCCGGCAGCGTCGCGCGGAAAATCCGCGCCTGGCCGAGCGGCGTGAAGTCGCAGGCCGCCGCCGTGCCGGGGTCGGGCTGCGCGAACAGCCCGGCGCCGAGCGCGAGATACATGAGGACGAGGATCGCGAGCTGTTCCATCGCCCGAGCCTCGCCGCGCCATGGTTTCGAAGAAGTTAATCGCCGCTTGCCGAAGCGTCATGGGAAAGGCACCATCGCGCCGGCAGAGACGGGGAGAGTTCGCATGTGGCTTGCCGTGGCGATCATCGGCATGATCGGCGTAGCGACCGGGATTTCGCTCCTTCCGGGTGGCCAGCCGCAGCCGAAGCCGGCCCAGTCGGCGCCCGCCGCGCCCGCCGCCGCGCCGCCGGCGCAGGGCGAAAGCCCGGCGAAGTGAGACGCCATGGATGACGTGACGGGGGCGCGCGCCGCGCCCAACGATCTCGAATCCTATTGGATGCCGTTCACGGCCAATCGCCAGTTCAAGGCGCACCCGCGGCTGCTCGTCGCGGCCGAGGGCGTGCACTACAGGACCGCCGACGGACGCCGCATCCTCGATGGCACCGCCGGCCTGTGGTGCGTCAATTGCGGCCACGCGCGGCGCGAGATCGCCGAGGCGGTGCACCGCCAGGCGCTGTCGCTCGATTACGCGCCCGCCTTCCAGATGGGCCATCCCGCCGCGTTCGAGGCGGCCGCGCGCCTGGCGGCGCTTCTGCCCGGCGATCTCGACCACGTGTTCTTCTGCAATTCCGGCTCCGAGGCGGTCGATACCGCGCTCAAGATCGCGTTGGCCTACCACCGCGTCCGCGGCGAGGGGCAGCGGACGCGCCTCATCGGCCGCGAGCGGGGATATCACGGCGTCGGCTTCGGCGGCATTTCGGTGGGCGGCATATCGGCGAACCGCCGCCTCTTCGGCAGCCTGCTCCCCGGCACGGATCACCTGCCGCACACGCATGACCGCGCCAAGCAGGCGTTCTCGCGCGGCCAGCCGGAGTGGGGCGCGCACCTCGCCGACGAGCTCGAGCGCATCGTGCAGCTGCACGACGCGTCCACCATCGCCGCCGTGATCGTCGAGCCGATGGCGGGCTCGACCGGCGTGCTCGTGCCGCCGAAAGGATATCTCGAGCGCCTCAAGGCGATCTGCGACAAGCACGGCCTCATCCTCATCTTCGACGAGGTCATCACCGGCTTCGGCCGCTTGGGATCGTCCTTCGCGACGGAGCGCTTCGGGATCGTCCCCGACATGGTGACCTGCGCCAAGGGCCTCACCAACGGCACCGTGCCGATGGCGGGCGTGATCGTGCGCCGCGGCATCTACGATGCCTTCATGTCGGGCCCCGAGAATCGCGGTCGAGCTGCCGCACGGCTACACCTATTCGGGCCATCCGCTGGCCGCGGCCGCGGCCCTTGCCGCGATGGACATCTACCGGAGCGAAGATCTGTTCGCCCGCGCCAAATCGCTCGAATCCTATTGGGAGGACGGCGTGCACAGCTTGAAGGGGCTGCCGCATGTCGTGGACCTGCGCACTATCGGCCTCGTCGCCGGCATCGAGCTCGACCCCATTCCCGGCAAGCCGGCCGCGCGCGCGTTCGACGCGTTCCTGAAATGCCTGGAGCGCGGGCTTCTCATTCGCACCACCGGCGACATCATCGCGCTGTCGCCGCCGCTCGTCATCGAGCGCAAGCAGATCGACGAGCTCATCGGCATCTTGGCCGGCGTGCTGAAGGACGCGGCCTGATGCTGGTCGGCGTGCCGAAAGAGGTGAAGACGCACGAATACCGCGTCGGCCTCGTCCCCGGCAGCGTGCGCGAGCTCATGCATCACGGCCACCAGGTGATCGTCGAGCGCGGCGCGGGCGCCGGCATCGGCTTCGGCGACGACGCTTACGCCGCCGCGGGCGCGAAGATATCTACCGTCGAAGACGTGTTCGCCGCTTCCGAGCTCATCGTCAAGGTGAAGGAGCCGCAGCCCGCCGAGATCGCGCGCCTTAAACCCGGCCAGGTGCTGTTCACCTATCTCCATCTCGCGGCCGACCGCGCCCAGGCGGAAGGGCTGATGAAGAGCGGCGCCACCTGCATCGCGTATGAGACCGTGACCGATGCGAAGGGCGGCCTGCCGCTGCTTGCGCCGATGAGCGAGGTCGCGGGCCGCATGGCGATCCAGGTCGGCGCCCATTGCCTCGAGAAGGAGCAGGGCGGGATCGGCATTCTTCTAGGCGGCGTGCCGGGCGTTGCGGCGGCGAAGGTCGTGATCCTGGGCGGCGGCGTCTCCGGCACCAATGCCGCACGCGTCGCCATGGGCATGGAGGCCTATGTCACCGTCATCGACAAGAATCTGGCCCGCCTCTACGAGCTCGACATGCAGTTCGGCTCGCAGCTCCACACGCTCTTCGCGACCATGGAGAACATCGAGAACGAAGTTTTACGCGCGGATCTCGTGATCGGGGCCGTGCTGGTCGCGGGCGCGGCGGCGCCAAAACTCGTCTCGCGCGCCATGGTGCGGCGGATGAAGCCCGGCTCGGTGCTGGTCGACATCTCGATCGACCAGGGCGGCTGCTTCGAGACGAGCCGGCCCACGACGCACGCCGATCCGACATATGTCGAGGAGGGCGTGATCCACTATTGCGTCACCAACATGCCGGGCGCGGTGGCGCGCACCTCGACATTCGCCTTGAACAACGCGACGCTGCCCTTCGCCGAGGCGCTCGCCGACAAGGGTTTCCGCCGCGCCTTGGCGGACGACCCGCATCTTCGCGCCGGCCTCAACATTCACAAGGGCCGCATCACGCATCCGGCCGTGGCGCAGGCGCTGGGCGTACCCGTGCTGTCGCCCGACGCGGCGCTGGCGCAATAAGCCAAACGGGAGACAAGACATGCCGAAGCAATTGCCGCCGACCCGCCGCGTCGTCACCGGGCACGATGCGAAGAACGTGGCCAAAGTGCTGATCGACGGCATCGCCACCAACGACCGCAGCGGCGGCGAGCCGGGTCGCGCGCGCATCCTCATGTGGTGCACGGACAGGATGCCGGTCGATATCGCGACGGGCGAGAAGATCGAGGACATGGGCGCGCGCATGCTCGGCACGGCGCCGCCGGCAAACGGCACGCGCTTCACCGTCAACGACATTCCGCCGGGCGCGCCGGGCGTCATGCACCGCACCGAGACGCTCGACTACTGCATCGTGCTCGCGGGCGAGGTCGACATGGAGATGGACGAAGGGCAAACGATCCACCTGAAGGCGGGCGACGTCGTCATCCAGCGCGGCACCAACCATTCGTGGATCAACCGCGGCGCCGAGCCCGCGCGCATCGCCTTCGTTCTGGTGGATGCGAAGCCTCTGGGCATCGGCCATCCGATTGCGGGCGCCGCCTCGGTGCCGGCGAAGGGCTAAGCGGCCGCTCCGAACAGCGCGCCGACGCCGGCCGTCGCCGCCATCGCGAGCGCGCCCCAGAACAGGACGCGCACCGCGCCGCCGAGCATGTTCGCGCCGCCGATGCCCGCCGCGAGCGCGCCCAAGAGCGCCAGGATGACGAGCGAAACGCAGGCTATGAAAATGCCGGGGTTCGCGCCGGTCACGAAAACCGCGGTCAGCACCGGCAGGATGGCGCCCGAGGCGAAGCTCGTGCCCGAAGCGAGCGCCGCCTGCAGCGGGCGGGCGCGCAGCGTCTCGCTGATGCCGAGCTCGTCGCGCGCGTGCGCGCCCAGCGCATCGTGCGCCATGAGCTGGTGCGCGACCTGTTTCGCAAGAGCTGGATCGAGCCCGCGCCCGACATAGATCGCGGCCAGCTCGTCGCGCTCGGCCTCCACGTCGGTCTCGATACCGTGCCGTTCGATCGCGAGATCGGCCCGCTCGGTATCCGCCTGCGAGCTGACCGAGACATATTCGCCGGCCGCCATCGCCATCGCGCCCGCGACGAGCCCGGCAGTCCCGGCGACGACGATGCTGGCGTGCGAGCCGTGCGCGGCCGCGACGCCGAGGAGCAGGCTCGCGGTCGAGACGACGCCGTCGTTCGCGCCCAGAACGGCGGCGCGAAGCCAGCCGGAGCGATGGATGCGATGATGTTCCTCGTGCGGCATCGCCGCGGCGCGATCTTAGTGGAGCGCCCGCGGCAGACCGGAGATCGCCTCGTCGAGAAGCGCGGACCGGCGCGCGGGGTCGAGCGATTGGGCCAGCGCGCGGCGCACCGCCGCGATCGCTATTTCGATTGCCTGGTTGCGCACCTCGGCCAAGGCCTTCGCCTCCTCGAGCGCGATCTTATCGCTCGCCATGCGCCGGCGGCGTTCGAGCGCGGCTTCGATCTCGCGCTCGGCGCGCAGTGCGGCGCGCTCGGCCTCGGCGCGGGCGTGCGCGACGATCGCGTCGGCCTCCTTCAAGGCGTCGCGCTGTTTCCTCTGGTATTCGGCGAGCGCGCGCTGCGCCTCGTCCCTGAGCCGCGCCGCCGCCTCGAGCGCGTCGCGGATTTTCGCGGCGCGCTGATCGAGCTGGCGGCCCAGGATCGGCGACGCCTTCCAGCCGAGAAAGCCGAACGCGATGACGAACGCGATGAGGACCCAGAATTCGGCGTCCTTCAGAAGCCCCATCACGCGCGCTCCCGCAGCACCGCATCGACCGCATCGCGCGCGCGCGCGGAATCGAGCTCGGTTCCGGCGACCTTCGCGGCCGCGGCGCGCGCCACCTCGACCGCGACATCGCGCAGGCCCGCGAGCGCCGTGTCCTTGGCCGCAGCGATGCGGCGTTCGGCCGCTGCGGTCTCGGCGGCGAGGCTGCCGGCGAGGTGTTTGAGCCGCTCCGCGCTTGCCGCGTTCATGCGCTCGATCGTCTCGCGCAAGGTCGCCTGCGCGTCGTTGCGCGCCTCGGCGAGCGCCCGCTCATAGGCGGCGATCACCGCCTCGGCCTCGTCCTTCATCTGCGCCGCTTTGCCGAGATCGTTCTCGATATGCTGCCGCCGCGCCGCCAGGATGGCGCCGACGCGCGGCAGTCCCACCCACGTCATCACGACCAGGAGCGCGATGAAGATGATCGCGAGCCAGACGAGCTGCGAAGGGAAAGTCGCGGCGTCGAGCTGCGGCATGGCGCGCGCGTCAGAATACGAACAGGATGAGGAAGGCGATGGCGAGGCCGAACAATCCGGTCGCCTCGGCCAAGGCGAAGCCCAGGAACGCGAACGGCGTCACCTGCGCCGCCGGGTTGCGCGCGAGCGCGTTGATGAGCGCGGCGAACACGTTGCCGATGCCGATACCGGCGCCGACAAGGGCAACGCAGGCCAACCCGGCGCCGATCAGTTTGGCGGAAGCGACATCCATGTGACGGGTTCCTTCTCAGATCAATGGAGGTGAAGCGCGTCGCGCAGGTAAAGGCAGGTCAGGATCGCGAAGACATAGGCCTGCAGCGCCGCGACCAGGAGCTCGAGGAAATATATGAGCACGTCGATGCCGGCCGGCAGGATGCCGAAGAGCGGCACGCTCGCGGCAAATCCGGCGAAGATCGCCAGCATGGTGTGGCCCGCGAGCATGTTGGCAAAGAGCCGGATCGCCAGCGTGAACGGCCTTATGCAGTAGGACAAAAGCTCGATCGGCACGAGCAGGAGCAGGAGCACGACCGGCACGCCCGACGGCACAAAGAGGCGCAGGAAATGCCAGCCGTGCCGCGCGATGCCGATGATCGTCACGCCGATGAACACGGTGGCGGCAAGCGCGAACGTCACGATGATGTGGCTCGTGAAGGTGAAGCTGTACGGCACGAGCCCCAGCAGGTTGCCGAGCAGGATGAACATGAAGAGCGTGAACACGAAGGGGAAATAGGCCATGCCCCCGTGTCCCGCGTTGGTCTCGATCATGTCGGCGACGAACTCGTAGCTCATCTCGGCGATCGACTGCATCCGCCCCGGCACCAGCGCGGCGCGGCGCGTGCCGAACATGACGAGCGCCGTCACCAGCAGCGCCGCGATCGTCATCAGCAGTGCTGAGTTCGTGAAGGACAGGTCCAATCCTCCGACATGGATGGGAAGGATGGTCTCGATCTTGAATTGCTCGAGCGGCTTGATCTCGATCGCCACGTCAGTCCTCGTCGTCCCAATCGTCCTTGGCCGGCGCGTTGTCCTGCTGCCGGCGATAGCCCACTGCCATGCCCTGGCCGGTGACGGCGCGCCACACGTTGAGCATGCCGGCCGCCGTGCCGAGGAAGAACAGCACGATCATCGCCCACGGCTTGGTGCCGAGCCAGCGATCGATCGCCCAGCCGAGCCCGGTGCCGACCGCGATGGCGGCGACGAGCTCGATCCCGATCCGCCAGGCGAACGCCAAGGCGCTGCCGAAGGAGGGCGGTCCGTCCTTTCGCTCAGCTCCCCGCGCGCTCTCCTGTGCGCGCCGCGCTGCGTCGAGCCGGCGCCCGAGTTCCTTCAAAGGATCCTGATCGCCGGCCGTCACCTACCCCCGCCAAAGCGGCGGCGCACCTTAGGGATGGGCCGAAATCCTGTCAAGGCGAGCGCCGGTCGGTAATGCCTCTCTTCGAACCAATGGCGATTGTTTTCATTGACCTACATCAACGTCGCATCGTCCGGCTCATGCTTTCGTGAGGTTGCGACGGGTGCGGAATCGTTCCGTGCTGCGTTGGCGCGCTGTTATCGGAGAAGGCAATGGCTGAGCACATCGACGCGGATATCGCTGCGCTGCGCAACGATCTCGGGCAAATGCGCGCGGATTTCGCCAAGCTCTCCGAAACGCTGCAGCATCTGGGCCGTCACGGCGCGTCGGAAGCCTTGGACAAGGTCATGGGCTCCGCCGGGCGCACGAAGGACAAGATCGAGAAGACCGGCCAGTCCCTGATCCACGAAGTCGAGGAGCGGCCGGTTGCGGCCGCGGCGATCGCGTTCATTGCCGGCATGGTTCTGGGAGCGCTGTTCGGCCGCCGCTCCTAGCCCAGCCGATCCCGCGCCTCAGGAGACGTGCGATGATGCAAAAGTACATTGCGCAGGCGATCGTCGGTGGCGTGTCGTTCCTGATCGCGGCGATCCTGTTGGTGGTTGGGGTGGGCTTCCTGGGCGCTGCGGTCTATTTCGCACTCTGCCGCGTCATCGCGCCGCCCATGGCTTCGCTTGCAACCGGCCTATGCATCCTTCTGACGGCGATCGTCGTCATTCTCCTCGGGCGCCTGTTCGGGAAAATGCTCGGCAAGGCGGAGCGCCGGCGGCATGCGACGCGCGCGCCGGCCGGCGCCCGCGGACTCGCTGCCGATCTTGGCATTCTTGCCGGCGAGGAGATGGCGGCGCTCGCACGCTCGCACGTGCGCGGCACGCTGGTCGCCAGTCTGGTCGCGGGTTTCGCCGTCGGCGCGAGCCCAGGCCTGCGCCGGCTGCTGCGCGAACTTGTCGAGATCTAGAGCGGGATTGAATTAGGCGGGACCATATCCGGAGTTGCTGAAGTAGTTTGAGCATTCTTGCGGCGTGAAGCTGCCGAGAAGCTGTCCGATGGCTTCGGTCACGGCGTCGAAGCTTCGCGCGGCGGTTTTGCGCAGCAAGTGTTTGAGCTTGGCGAAGAGCTGTTCGATGGGGTTGAGGTCGGGCGAGTATTTCGGCAGGAGGATGAGCTTGGCGCCGACGGCACGGATGGCGTGACGGACGGCGCGTCCCTTGTGGCTGCCGAGATTGTCCATGATGACGATGTCGCCCGGTCTCAGGGTCGGGACGAGAACCTTCTCGACATAGGTCCGGAAGGTCTGGCCGTTGATCGGGGCATCGAGCAGCCAGGGCGCGTCGATACGATCGTGCCGCAGCGCGGCCAGGAAGGTCATGGTCTTCCAGCGCGCCTGCGGCACCTTGGCGCGCAGCCGCCGGCCGCGCGGTCCCCATCCCCGGAGCGGGGCCATGTTGTCCTTGGTCCAGGTCTCATCGATGAAGACCAGGCGCGCCGGTTCAATCCGCCTCTGACGCGCTTTCCACTGCGCTCGCCGTCTCGCCACGTCGGGGCGATCCTGTTCGCTGGCGAGCACGGTTTTTTTTGAAGCTCAACTCCTCGGCGTGAACGAACGTCCAGACCGCGGTGTAATCGGCCTTGAGGCCGCGCCCGGCGAGTTCGCGGACAAGCCCGCGCAAAGTGAAATCGCGCTCGCGAATGCGCTCGCGCAGCCAAACCTCATGCTCGTCCCGGATCGCCTTCGGCTTGTGCCCGCCCATCTGTCCCGGCACCACGCTCCCCGTCTCCCGGAAGCGCCGCACCCAGGCGATCGCCGTGCTCACGCCAACCCCAAACCGCGACGCCGCTTCATGCCGCGACAGCCCCTCGTTCTCGACCGCCGCAACAACCCGCTCGCGAAGATCCATCGAATAAGGTTTTGCCATTCATGCCGGCCCCCTTCGCCCAGCCAGCATGTTGAATCAGAAACGCCCCCGATTCGGGAATCCCCAATCGACTCCGGCTAAAACAATCCCGCTCTAGGATCGATCGCAGGCGCGGCGGTCACGCCGTCCGGCGCAGCCGTTCGGCCGACTGAAGATCGACGGAAACCAGTTGCGACACGCCCTTCTCGGACATGGTGAGGCCGAACAGGCGGTCGACGCGCGACATGGTGAGGCGGTGGTGCGTCACGATGAGGAAGCGCGTCTCGCAATTCTCGGCGATCTCCTCGACGAGCCGGCAGAAGCGGTCGATGTTGGCGTCGTCCAAGGGCGCATCGACCTCGTCGAGGATGCAGATCGGCGCCGGATTGGTGAGAAAGACCGCGAACAGGAGCGCGAGCGCGGTCAGCGCCTGCTCGCCGCCCGACAGCAGCGACAGCACCTGCAGCTTCTTGCCCGGCGGGCTCGCCATGATCTCGAGCCCGGCCTCGAGCGGGTCCTCGCCCTCGCCGTAATCGAGCCGCAGATGCGCGTGCCCGCCGCCGAAGAGGCGCGTGAAGAGCTGCGTGAAATGCTCGCTCACCTGGGCGAAGGCGGCGAGCAGCCGCTCGCGCCCCTCGCGGTTCAGCGCCTGGATGCCCTGGCGCAGCTTGGCGATGGCGGCGGTGAGGTCGTCGCGCTCGCTGGTCAGAATCTGGAGCTTCTCCTCGACCTCGCGCGCCTCCTCTTCGGCGACGAGGTTGACGGGCCCCATGTTCTCGCGCTCGCGCGTCAGCCGCTCGAAGCGGTGCGTCGCGTCGGCGAGATCGGGCAAGGTTTCGTCGGATGATATTCCGGCCGCCTCGAGCGCCTCGCCGGGCGCGCAGTCGAGCCGCTCGGCGATGAGCGCCGCGAGCGCGCGCCCTGCTTCTTCGGCCTGGTCGCGATAGCCCTCGCAGCGGACGCGCTCCTCGCGCACCTCGGCCAGCGCCGCGTCGCACGATTTGGCGGCGCGCTCGGCGGCGGTGAGCCGGGTCTCGCCCGTGGCCAGCGCATCGCCCGCCTCGCTGCGCCGCGCCGTTGCGGCTTCGATCAGGTCGGCAAGCGCCGCGCGCTGCTGTTCGATCTCAGAGGGGCGCCGCGACAGGGCCGCGATCTCGGCGTGGAGCGCTTCGAGCCGTTGCTCGAGCGTATGGCGCTGGCGCTCGGCCGCCTCGGCGCGGCCGTGCCAGGACTGAAGCTCGCTCCCGACCGCGCCGAGCCGCTCGCGCCGCAATTCCGCTTCGCGTTTCAGCCGGTCGTATTCGCCCTGGCAGGCGAGGTGGTTCAGGCGCCGCTCGGCCAAACGCTGACGCAATTCCTCGATCGTGGCGCGCGCGCGCGCCGGATCGGGCAGCCCGTCCAGCGCATCGCCAGCCGCGGCGGCTTCGCGGCGTGCCTCGGCAAGATCGGCGGAAAGACGCTCGGCTGCGCTCGTGAGCGCCTCGAGCCGCGCGGCGATGGCGGATGATTCGCGCGCCAGTTCCGTGTCGCGGTCGCGCGCCGAGGCCAACCGGTCGAGCGCGCCCCTCGCCGCCTCGCGCGCCGCGCGCTCGGCCTCGGCATGGCGCCGGGTTGCGCCCTGTGCTGCGGCGAAAGCCTCGGCAAGCCGCGCGATGTCCGCGTCGAGCTCGCGCAAGGAATCCTCGATCTCGGCGAGGCGGTTCCTCTGGCGCAGGCGCTGCGCCGAAGCGGTCGGCGTGCTCGCGGCGCGCTTCAATCCGTCCCAGCGCCACAACGCGCCGTCGCGGCTGACGAGCCGCTGGCCGGGCTTCAGCGTCCCTTGCAGCCGCTCGCCCGTCTCCCAGTCGGCGACGATGCCGATCTGCGCAAGGCGTCGCGCGAGCGCCGCGGGCGCGGTCACTTCCGCAGTCAGCGGCGTGCAGCCGTCGGGCAAATTCTGCGGCGCGTCGTAATCGGCGAGGCTGCGCCAATGAGTGGGCGCCTCGCTCTCGAGCGGCGCCGCGAGATCGTCGCCCAAGGCCGCGCCCAGCGCCGCCTCGTAGCCTGCTGTCACGGCGATGCGGTCGAGCACCGGGGGATAGCGCTTGTCGCTTGCCGCGGCGAGCAGCTCGGACAGCGCCTGCGCCTCGGTGCGCAGCTTGGCGCGGCGCGCCTCGGCCGCCTCGAGCGGCGCGCGGGCCAAGGCTTCCGCAGCGTTGGCGGCGCGCAGTTCCTGCTCCGCCGTTTCCGCGGCAAGCCGCGCCGCCGCTACGTGCGTTTCGGCCTCGCGCACGTGGTGCGCGGTTTCTTCGACGCGCCACGCCGCGATCGTTTGCGCTTCGACTTGCGTGCGCTCGCCTTGGAGCGATGCGACGCGCGACGCCAAGCGCTCGGCGCGCTCATGCGCTTCCTCGCGCCTTGTCGCAAGCGCGGCGCGGCGCGCTTCGGCCGCGGCCAATTCCTCGCTGAGCCGCGCCAGCTCGCTCTCGAGCGCCGCCGCCTCGGTCTGCGCCGCAGCAAGCGTCGCGGCTGCTTCAGCCTCGGCCTCGCTCTCGTGCGCCTGCGCCGCCAAAAGCTCGGCGCGCTCGGCCTCGAGCCGCGCGAGCGCCGCGCGCGCGTCGTCGGCAAGCTCCGCCTCGCGCGCCATGTCGGCGGTGGTCTGGGCGATGCGGCTCTCCGCCGCCGCGCGGGCGTGCGCGACGCGGCGCTCTTCTTCCTCGAGCGCGGTGCGCGCGTGAACGAGGCGCTGCAATTCCGCCGCCGCCGAGGCGTCGGCGCGGCGCAGGTCGGGGAGCGATTCGGCCGCCTCCTCGCGCGCGCGCTCGGCCGCGCGCTGCTCGGCGGTGCGGTCGGCCACGTCGCGCTCGGCGCGGCGCAGACGCTCGGCCGCTTCCTCGCGCTCGGCCGCTGCGAGGCGCCATTTCAGGTGCAGCACCACCGCCTCGGCGCGGCGGATGTGGTCCGAAAGGCGGCGATAGCGCGACGCCTGGCGCGCCTGCTTCCTCAAGCCGTCGAGTTGCGTGTTGAGCGTCGTCAGCACGTCCTCGAGCCGCAGCAGATTGGCTTCCGCGGCCTTCAAACGCAGCTCGGCCTCGTGGCGGCGCGCGTGCAGGCCGGTGATGCCCGCCGCCTCCTCGAGCACGGCGCGGCGGTCGGCGGGCTTGGCGGCGATGATCGCGCCGATGCGGCCCTGGCTCACGATCGCCGGCGATTGCGCGCCGGTGGCGGCGTCGGCGAACAGAAGCTGCACGTCGCGCGCGCGCACCTCGCGGCCGTTCACCTTGTAGGCCGAGCCCTCGCCACGCTCGATGCGGCGCACGACCTCGATCTCGTCGCAATCGTCATAGGGTCTTGGCGCGTCGCGCTTCGAATTCTCGAGGAGGAGCGTCACCTCGGCGAAATTGCGCGCCGGGCGGTCGGACGTGCCGCCGAAGATGACGTCGTCCATCTCGCCGCCGCGCATGCGCTTTGCCGAGGTCTCGCCCATCGCCCAGGACAGCGCGTCGACAAGGTTCGACTTGCCGCAGCCATTGGGCCCGACGATGCCGGTGAGGCCCGGCTCGATCGCGAGTTCGGTTGGTTCGACGAAGGATTTGAAGCCGGCGAGCCGGAGCTTGGCGAAGTGCACGCGGGTCACTCGAATGTTGTTGCGGTCATAGGTAGCTCATGAGGGCGTGGTACCAGCGTTTGAACCAGCTTTCTGGCGCTGGCGCTGGCGCCGGCGGCGGCGCGGGCGGCGCGGCCGCCGGCGTGCTCGGTCCCGACGGCGCAGGCGTTGCCGCGGCCGCGAGGGCGCCGCCCGGCATCGCCGCTTCGAGCTCCTTGTCGAACTGCTCGTAGGGCAGCGCGCCCACTACCTTGTTGCCGTTGACGAAGAAGGTCGGCGTCGAGTTGACGCCGTACTGGTTCTGCCCGGCAAGCCGCTCGCCGAGGATGCGGTCGGACAAGGCCTTGTCGTTGAGGCACTGGTTGAACTTGTCCTCGCCGATGCCGCCCAGGCGCGCGATGCGCGACAGCGCCTGCGTCACCTGGTCGGGCGATCCGACGGCCCAGTTGAGCTGGCTCTTGAACAGCACGTCGATGAAATTGAAGAACTGGTCGGGCGGCGCACAGCGCGCGATCATCGCCGCCTTGAGCGCATTCTGGTCGAGCGGATAGTCGCGAAAGACGAGCCGCGCCTTGCCGGTGTCGATCCATTCGGTCCGCACCTTGGGCAGCGTCTCGGCGTCGAACTCGGCGCAGTGCGGGCAGGTGAGCGAGGCGAATTCGTAGATCGCGATGGGCGCGTCGGGCTTGCCCAGCGCGATGTCGTCGGGCGCGGGGGCGGGGACCGTCTGGGCCCGTGCGAGGCCCGCGAAGGAAACGACGAATGCGGCGGAGATCCACCAGATATGACGCATTACGCGCTCCGATCCACCAGATGTTGATGCTAAGGGTTGTCGTGCGGCATTGCAAGCCGGGCCGCTCACTCCGCCTGTTTGGGCGCCATGACCGCCTCGCCGAGCCGGCGCAGGGCGTCGCACAGGGCGGGATCCTCGATGGCGACCAGGCGCTGGTCAAGCGCAGCCCGGTCGTGCGGCGGCAGCGGGGCCAGCGGCTTGGCCTTGCGCACGGTGCGCAGCGGCGGGCCCTGGACGAACATGATCCGCTCGATCGCGCGGTATCCGAAAAAGCCGTTGATCCGCTCGAGCAGGAGGGGGGTGCAATGTTGCGCCTCGAGCGCGGCGCCGGGGGCGGCGCGAAGCCGCAAGGTGCCGCCCTGGCGCTCGCCGCGCGGGAAGTCGAGCCGCTCGGGCCCGAGTTTTTGCGCCCACTCGGCGCCCACCACCGCTTCCCATTGCGTCACGAGCTGGGCCGTGGCGAAGCCGCGCTTGCCCAGGACCGGCCCGGCGACCTTCGCGACCTCGCCGGCCAGTGCCCGCATCCACCCGTGTCGCTTCTCCACACTTGCCTCCTCGCGCGCCGCCATGGTAGCGGCCCTGCGCGATGCCGTCGAACGCTCCCAGCGCCAAAACGCTCCTCATTTGGTACGACCGGCACCGCCGCGTCCTCCCCTGGCGTGCGCTGCCCGGCGAGCGGCCCGATCCGTATCGCGTCTGGCTCAGCGAGGTGATGCTGCAACAGACCACGGTCGCCGCCGTCATGCCCTATTTCGATGCGTTCCTTCAGCGCTGGCCCGACGTTTCGGCGCTCGCTTCCGCTTCGCTCGACGAGGTGCTGCATGCTTGGCAGGGCTTGGGCTACTACGCCCGCGCGCGCAATCTGCACGCCTGCGCGCGCGAGGTGGCGCGCCGCGACGGCGGGGCATTTCCCGATACCGAGGCGGGCCTGCGCGCTCTGCCGGGCATCGGCCCCTACACCGCCGCCGCCATTGCGGCGATCGCGTTCGGCCGCAAGGAAGCTGCCGTCGACGGCAATGTCGAGCGGGTGATGGCGCGGCTCTACGCGGTGACGGAGAAGCTGCCCGAAGCGAAGCCGAAATTGCGCCGCCTCGCCGCCGCGCTCGTGCCGCAAAAACGCGCGGGCGATTATGCGCAGGCGGCGATGGATCTGGGCGCCACGATCTGCGTGCCCCAGAATCCGCGCTGCGTTCTCTGCCCGTGGCGGCGTCCGTGCAAGGCGCGCGCGCAGGGCATCGCCGAAAATCTTCCGGCGCGCCGCGCCCCGGCCAAAAAACCGACGCGGTTTGGCGTGGCGTTCTGGGCGGTGCGCGATGACGGCGCGGTGCTGCTGCGCCGCCGCCCGGATAAAGGTCTTTTGGGCGGCATGATGGAAGTGCCCTCGACCGAATGGCGGAGCGCCCCCTGGTCGGCCGACGAAGCGAAGGTTTTGGCGCCCGTTCGCGCGCGCTGGACGCGCATCCCGGAAACCGTGCGCCACACTTTCACGCACTTCCATCTCGAGCTGTTCGTGCTCGCAGGCGCGGTGAAGAAGAAGGCCGCCGGCATCTGGGTCGCGCCGCAACAACTCGGCGAGCACGCGCTGCCGAGCGTGATGAAAAAGGTGATCGCGCACGCGCGCGGCGCGGCGCGGCGCTAGCCCAACTCCGCGCGCATCTGCTGCCGGAAGAATTCGATCGGGACGGCGCGGCCCTTGCGCTCGACGTACCAGAATTCCCAGCCGTTGCAGGCGGGCGCGCCCTGCACCTCGGCCGCGACCTTGTGAATGGAGCCGCGCGTCTCGGCCGAGATGAGCGTGCCGTCGGCGCGCACTTTTGCCGTCCAGCGCCGCCGCGCGTCGAACAGGATCTCGCCGGGGCGCACGAGGCCATGCTCGACGAGCGCGCCGAACGGCACGCGTTTCTGGTCGCGCTTTTCCGCGGTCTCGACGAGATCGGAGGGCGCGGGCTCGACCGCCGCGATGCGCTCGCGTGCGATCGCCGCGTAGCTCTCGTCGCGCTCGATGCCGAACCAGTGGCGGCCGAGGCGCTGTGCCACAGCACCGGTCGTGCCGGTGCCGAAGAAGGGATCGAGCACCGCATCGCCGCGCCGCGTCGCCGCCATCAGCACGCGGTGCAGCAGCGCTTCGGGCTTCTGGGTCGGGTGCGCCTTCTTGCCGGCGAGCTTCAGCCGCTCCGGCCCGCCGCACAGCGGAATGAGCCAGTCGCTCCGCATCTGCAAATCCTCGTTGAGCGCCTTCATCGCATGGTAGTTGAAGGTGTGGCGACTGTCGCGCGAGCGCGCGCACCACAGCAGCGTCTCGTGCGCGTTGGTGAAACGGCGGCCGCGGAAATTCGGCATCGGGTTCGACTTGCGCCAGACGATGTCGTTCAGCATCCAGTAGCCGAGGTCCTGCACGATCGATCCCACGCGATATATATTGTGATAGGTGCCGATCACCCAGAGCGTGCCGTCGGGCTTGAGCACGCGCCGCGCCGCTTCGAGCCAGGCGCGGGTGAAGCGGTCATAGGCGGCGAAATCCTCGAACTTGTCCCAATCGTCCTCGACGCCGTCGACGCGCGTCAGGTTCGGGCGCTTCAGCTCGTGCGCGAGCTGAAGGTTGTAGGGCGGATCGGCGAAGACGAGGTCGAACGACGCCTCGGGCAGCCCCGCCATGAGCGCGATCGCGTCGCCGACCAGCACCTCGTCCATGCGCGCCACCTCAAGGTTCGCGGCGGCGCATCCTGCCCGAGCGCGACTCGGGGCGCAATAACTTTGTGGAGTCAGAGGCTTAGGGTGCGACTTGTAAAGCCGGCCTTAACCTTTCAGAGGGTCCCGCTGCAATCGAACTCGAAGCCGAGCTGCAACGGCGCGAAACTGCGGCGGTGGTGCGGCGTCGGGCCAAGCGCGAGCAAGGCTGCGCGATGCTCCTCGGTGCCGTAGCCGACATTGGTCGTCCAGCCATAGCCGCCATAGCGCAGCGCGAGCCGCCGCATCAGCCGGTCGCGCGTCACCTTGGCGACGACCGACGCCGCCGCGATCGAGAGCGACAGCCCGTCGCCGCCGATCACCGTCTCGACCGGGCACGAGAGCGGCGGCGGCACGTTGCCGTCGACGAGCGCCACGGCCGGCGTCATGCCAAGCGCCGTCACGGCGCGGCACATGGCGGCGAGCGTCGCGCGCAGGATGTTGATGCGGTCGATCTCGGCGGCGCTCGCGGCGCCAAGCCCGATCGCCACGGCCGAGCGGCGCAGGATCAGATAAAATTCCTCGCGCTCCTCGGGCGCGAGCTTCTTCGAATCGTCGAGCCCGTCGCGCAAGCTCCGCGGGATGCGGCGCCGGTCGAGCACCACGGCGGCGGCCACGACCGGCCCCGCAAGCGGCCCGCGCCCGGCCTCGTCGATGCCGCAGACGATTCCGGGAAACCGTTTCTCGAGCGCGAAATCCGGCATGGATGAGAGGTGCCACGGCGCGCGGCCGCGAGGCAAGCGTCAACTCAGCCTTCCACAGCGATCGCGCTGCCGATGCCGAGGCCCAGCGTTGCGTCGGCGCGGCCGAGATTGACCGCGATCTCGGCCAGCCCGTTCGCGTTCTCGTACCAGAACGCGGCACCCGCCGGCACGTCCGAGAAAGTGCGTGCGCGCACAATCGCGCGGCCGCCGGCGCCGAGCCGCACATCGGGCGAAAGCACCGCCGCGCGCAAGCCCGTGACGGCGTTGCCGAAGCGATCGACATAGACGATCTCGGCAAGATCGTCGGGCCAGTGCGGCCGGCGCGCCGATTCGACCGGGCGCTTCTCCCATTGCGGCGCCTCGCCGCGCGCGATGAGCGCTGCCGCAGGCGCGAACAGGTCGCGGCCGTGAAAGCTCGCCGACAAGAATTCGGGCCGCCACGTGATCTCCCACAGCTGCGCCTCGGATGCGCGGCGCAGCACGGGCTCGAACAGGCCGTTGTCGGGTCCGACATACCAGCGCCCGTCGGCCGATGCCGCGAGCGCCGCGCGCGTCCCGCCCACCCCCGGATCCACGACGGCGAGGAACACGCTCGGCGCCGGAAACCACGCCGCATATGCGGCAAGCAGATAGGCTGCCGCGCGCGGGTTCTGCGCCGGCGCGTCGGCGAACAGATCGATGACCGGCACGCCCGGCGCATCGCGCGCGAGCACCGCCTTCACCTGCCCGGTATAGGGGCCCAAAAGACCGAAATCGGTGAACAGCACGATCATGCCGAGCGGAGTATGCGGCCCGGCGCGCGCGCCTCACAAGCGGCGCAGTTGATCCACCTCAAGGCGGCGCGCGCCGGGGTGAAGAGGATATCGGCATGATGCAGGCCGCCGCCGGCCGGCCGCTTGGCCGTGGCCAGCCCCACCGCAAGATCGGCATAGCGCTCGGCAGCGGCGCGGCGCGCGGCTGGGCGCATATCGGCGTGCTGCGGGCGCTCGACGCCGCAGGCATCGTCCCCGACATCGTGTGCGGCACGTCGATCGGCGCGGTCGCTGGCGCGCTCTATGTCGAGGGCCGCCTCGCGCGCCTCGAGGACTGGGCGCGCCGGCTCGACCGGGTGCGGCTGCGCCGGCTGTTCGATTTCCATTTCGGCAGCGGCGGCCTCATCGCCGGCGAGCGTATCGCACGCGCCCTGAAGCCGGCGCTCCAGGACCTGACGATCGAGCGCATGGCGCGGCGCTTCGCTTGCGTTGCGACGGATCTGCGCACCGGCGAGGAGGTGTGGCTGCAGCAGGGCAGCGTGATCGACGCCCTGCGCGCCTCCTATGCGGTGCCCGGCATCTTTCCGCCGGTGGAGATTCGCGGCCGGCGGCTCATCGACGGCGCGCTCTCCAACCCGGTGCCGGTCTCGCTGTGCCGCGCGCTCGGCGCGAGCCTCGTCATCGGCGTCAACGTCAATACGGGGATCCTGCCGGGCGCCGACGACGGCGCCGAAGACCGGCTCGATCTCCATGCGCACGGCGCAGGAGTGGTGCACGGCTTTCTCGCCCGTCACGGCGGCGGCATGAGCGTGTTCGGTGTCCTCACGCGCTCGCTCAACATCATTCAGGACCGCATCTGCCGGCTCCGGCTCGCGCAGGACCCCGCCGACGTGACGATCGAGCCCGAGGTCGGCCATGTCGGCCCGTTGGATTTCGACGGCGCCGCCGACTCGATCCGCGCCGGCGCGGCGGCCGCCGCGAAGATGATTCCGGCGCTCCGCGCTGCGATCCATGCCAGCGCGGCCGCCGCGGCGACGGGCGCTCAAAACAGAGTCGAGCTGATCGCCCTTCTTCGCCGGCGGGCGAAAGCGCGTGGTGTCGAGCTGCCAGGCGCGGCCCTTGTCGAGGCCGAAGCGTTTGCGCGCGGCCTCGAAGCGCAGGCGCAGCATCTCGGCATAGGGTCCGGTGCCGCGCATGCGCGTGCCGAACTCCGATTGATAGGCCTTGCCGCCGCGGCTCTGGCGGATCAAGCGACATGACATGCGCCGCGCGCGCCGGGTAGTGGGTCCCGAGCCATTCCTCGAACATCGGCGCCAGTTCGAGCGGCAGGCGCAGCAGGATATAGCCCGCGCTCGTGGCGCCGGCCTTGGCCGCCGCTTCGAGGATGCGCTCCAGTTCCATATCGTTGAGCGCCGGGATCATCGGCGAGGCAAGCACCGCGACCGGGATGCCGGCCTCGGCGAGCGCCGCGATCGTCTCGAGGCGGCGCTCGGGCGCGGCCGCGCGCGGCTCCATGCGGCGCGCCAGCGTGCGGTCGAGCGTCGTCAGCGACACCGCGACCGCGGCGAGCCGCTCCTTCGCCATCGGCGCCAGCAGGTCGATGTCGCGCTGCACGAGCGCCGACTTGGTGATGAGGCAGACCGGATGGCGATGGCGCTGCAGCGTCTCGATGAGGCGCCGCGTCAGTTCGAGCTTGCGCTCGGCCGGCTGATAGGCGTCGGTGTTGGCGCCGAGCGTGATCGCCTTGCACTGATACCCCGGCTTCGCCAGCTCGGCGGCCAGAAGCTCGGGCGCGTCCTCCTTGACGAAGATGCGGCTTTCGAAATCGAGCCCGGGCGACAGCCCGAGATAGGCATGCGTCGGCCGCGCGAAGCAATAGATGCAGCCGTGCTCGCAGCCGCGATAGGGATTGATCGAGCGCTCGAACGGCACGTCGGGCGAATCGTTGCTTTGTGATGATCGTGCGGGCCGTGTCGCGGGCATAGACCGTGTCGAGATGCGGCGGCGCCTCGTCGGCGCTGCCCCAGCCGTCGTCGGTCGCGAGCCGCCGTTCGGGCTCGAACCGCCCGGCCTCGTTGCTGACCGCGCCGCGCCCCTTGCGCGGCCGTGCCGCAAGCGCGTCGTCCATGGCGACGACGCTAGCAGGACCTGGGGAACAAATAAAGAACAATCCGCTTGCGTGCCGACCGTAATTTCAGTACGGACCTTGCGCCGTCATGGCCGTGGGCTTGTCCCGGCCATCCACGCGTGGCCCCCGCGGGACAAGCCCAGGGGTGACGGGGTGGGAGGGGCCGGAAAATGAATTTTACCGAACGAAGCCAATTTCGGCTGCTCCGCCCGGCGCGGCGGCGGCAGGGAAATTGCCGAACGAACCCAATTTCCCGGACAAGCCGGTCCGCCGCCGGCACCGCGCGGCGAAATTACCGAACGAACCCAATTTCGCAGGCGCGCTCACCCGGCGCGCAGGTGCTCCTGGAGCCGCGGCATCAGCTCGACCAGGTTGCAGGGCCGGTGGCGGTTGTCGAGCTGGTGGCGGATGATGTCGTCCCAGCCGTCGCGGCAGGCGCCGGGCGAGCCCGGCAGGGCGAAGAGATATGTTCCGCCCGCGACCCCGGCGGTGGCGCGGCTCTGGATCGTCGAGGTGCCGACCTTCTGGTAGCTGAGCCAGCGGAACAGCTCGCCGAACCCGGCGATCTCCTTCTCATAGACTTCGTGGAACGCCTCGGGCGTCACGTCGCGCCCGGTGACGCCGGTGCCGCCGGTGGCGATCACGACGTCGACCGCGGGATCGGCGATCCATTCCCTGAGCTGCGCCACGATCAGCGGCGCTGGTCGTCCTTGACGATGCGGCGCTTGGCGACGCGGTGCCCGGCATGCGGCGATCAGCTCGGCGAGCGTGTTGCCGGATTTGTCGTCGGCCTCGGTCCGCGTGTCGGACACGGTGAGGACGGCGATATTGACGGCGAGGAACGGGCGGCTCTCATCGATTCGCGGCATAGCGTTGCCCCGGCCCGGCTGTGTCGAGCGCGATATAGGTCGGCCACCGGCCGGCGGCAAGCGCGTCGAGATCCTGCGTCCCTTGGCCCAGACGCGCGCGATAGATCCAGTAGTTGGTCAGCACATGCTTGGTGAAGAGCCGCGCCTCGGGCGACGGGATGCTCTCGAGGAAGAGCAGCGGATCGTCGCGGTAGGAACTGGCGAGCTCGTGCCAGCGCTGCGCCGCCGCCGGCCCGCCGTTATAGGCCAACGCGAACAGCAGCAGGTTGCCCTTGATGCGCTGGTCCTTGAGCAGGAGCTGCACATATTCCTGGGCGAGCGTGAGATTGAGCGCCGGGTCGGCGAGCGCCTTGGTGGGATCGCCCTGGTCCCGGCTCGGGGCGAGCCGCACGCCTTTGCGCTCCGCCATGTCGCGCGCCGTGGCCGGCATGAGCTGCATCAGGCCCAAGGCGCCGGCGGTGCTCGTGACGTCGCGGCAGGAACAGCGATTCCTGCCGCATCACGCCATAGAGAAGCGCGCGATCGACGCTGAAGCCGCCCTGCGGCACCCAGCGCGGCAGCGGATAGACCGCGCCGTCGTGCCGGCGTCCGTCCTCCTGCGACAGGATCTGTCCGGCCGCCATGCTGAGCGCGGCGAGATCGGCGTGCTGGGCGATGCCGGCGAGCGATTGCAGCAGCGCCGGGCTGCGGCTCTCCATCAGCGTGCGCAGCTCGGCAACCGCGCGGCCGCGCTCGCCGACCGCGATGAGGGCAAGCGCGCGCCGCCCCGCCTCGAGGCTCGAGATGACGCGCGCGTCGAGCGCGGTGAAGGGTTCCGGCTCGAAATCGAGCCCGGGATCGGTGCCGAGGAGACGGCACGCGATGAGGCCATAGAATGTGCGCGGCTCCTCCGCGGCGATGCGCAGGAAATACGCCACCAGCTTCGGCTGCTTCAAGCGCAGCGCGACCCGCGCCGACCACACCGCCGCCGCCGACTTCATCCACGGCGACTGCCCGGAATTGCGCACCAGCGCCTCGAAATGGCCCTTCGCCTCGCCGAGCCGGTCGAGCCGCCAGGCGGCGAGCCCGGCCTCCCAGTGCTGGAGCGGCGTCAAGTCGCCGTTCTCGGCCGGTGCGCTCGCGGCGAGCGCCTCCTGCGCCTCGCCGTTGCCGAGAAAGGCCGCGGCGATCTCGGCGCGCAGCGCCGCCCGCGTGTCGCCGTCGAGGACGCGCTTGGCCTCGGGCCCCGCGAGCAGCAGCTCGGCCCGGTGCGGCGCGGTCGGCACCAGGCTCTCGATCTGGCGCACCACCAGCACCGCGCGCGGGCTGAGCTTGGCCGAGGTGCCGTCAGCGTCCTCGTCGTCGAGCGCCGCCGCCACCGGCCGGGGCGGGGCTTTGGCGCCGTGCGGCTGGCGGTGCAGCGCGAGCCGGTAGATCGCCTTGGCATCCGGCTCGTCGGCGAAGCGCTCGAGCCAAAGCACCAGCTCGGGATAGCTCGTCCGGTACGACTTGCCGAGATAGCGCGCCGCCAGCACGTGGCCGATGAGCAGCTTGTCCTGGAGCCGGGCGATCTCGGCATCGGCTTCGGCCCAGGCATCGCTGGCCTCGAGCGCGAAGATGCGCTGGTAGCGCGACTGATCCGCCGCCGACAGCACCGTCGGCAGGTCCGACTGGCGCAGCATTTCGGTTCCCGGCGTGAGCGCGGCGGTTCGCAAGTCCTGAGCCGATATTTGACTTGGGACGCAAATAATCATGGTAAACAAGGAAAGCATTATCCCTTGCTTTTGCCATCCCCGTGGGGCCTTGCGCCCAGTCTCGGCGTTATAGATGCCGCCTTGCATGGGTCCCGGATAGACTATTCGAGCCCTCCTGGCAAGCCCACTGAATTGGTACTTGCCCGGAGTCCCGTCTCGCTTAACCAAAAAGGGGAATTATTCTTGCGCTTGCAGCCTGGATTGCAGCTCTAACAAATCTCGCCAGGCTTCGCCTTTCCGCTGCGGCCTGCGCAGGAGGAAGGACGGGTGATAGGTCGGCATGACCGGCACCGGGCGGTCGAGGCCCGGCACCGCAAGCTCGACCCAGCGGCCGCGCAGACGGGTGATGCCGTCAGTGCGGCCGAGCAGTGCCGCCACCGCCGTGCCGCCGCACAGCAGCACGGCCTTGGGCTTCGCAAGTGCGATATGGCGCATGACGAACGGGAGGCAGAGCGCGGTCTCCTCGTCGGTCGGCTTGCGGTTGCCGGGCGGGCGCCAGAACAGGATGTTGCTGATATAGGCGTTGCGCCTGCGGTCGAAGCCGATGGCGGCGAGCATGCGGTCGAGGAGCTGGCCGCTCCGTCCGACGAAGGGCAGGCCGAGCTTGTCCTCCTCGCCCCCCGGCGCCTCGCCGATGACCATGAGCGGCGCGCCCGGCACGCCGTCGGCGAACACGGTGTTGGTCGCGGTGCGCTTCAAGGCGCAGCCCTCGAACGACATGACCGCCGCGCGCAGTTCGTCGAGCGTCGTAGCGGCGTCCGCCGCTGCCCGCGCGCTGCCCCCCACCCCATCCCTCCCCCTCGAGGGGGGAGGGGGTTCGACGGCGGCGCCGATGCTTCGCTCCGCCCTCGAGGGGGAGGGCAAGGGTGGGGCGTCCTGCGGTTTCGCGAACCGGTCGTTCGGCGCGTCGCCGATCGCCTCGTCGACGCCCATCTCCACATACCAGCGCAGCAGCGCCACGCGCTCGTCGCCCGTCACCCTCGGCCCCTGGCTCTTTGATCGTGCCTTACTATAGTGCGGCCGATGGAACGCGAGCGGATGGAATACGACGTGGTCGTCGTCGGCGCCGGCCCCGCCGGTCTCGCCGCCGCGATCCGCCTGAAGCAGCTTTCGCGCGATCTCGCCGTCTGCATCATCGAGAAGGGCTCGGAGGTGGGCGCGCACATCCTGTCGGGCGCGGTGTTCGAGCCGCGCGCGCTCGACGAGCTCTTGCCGGACTGGCAGAGCGACGGCGCGCCGCTCGTCACCCCGGCGACGGACGACCGGTTCCTCCTCCTGACCGAGCGCCGCGCGTTTCGCCTGCCGACGCCGCCGCAGATGAGGAACCACGGCAACTACATCATCAGCCTTGGCAATTTGTGCCGCTGGCTGGCGCAGAAAGCCGAGGCGCTCGGCGTCGAGATCTATCCGGGTTTTGCCGGCGATCCGAGCTGCTGTACGAGGACGGCCGCGTCGCGGGCGTCGCAACCGGCGCGCAGGGCGTCGGCAAGGACGGCAAGCCGACCGCCAATTTCCAGCCGGGCGTCGAGCTTCGCGCCAAGGAAACCCTGCTCGCCGAGGGCTGCCGCGGCTCGCTCACCAAGAGTCTGGTCGAGCGCTTCGAGCTGCGCCGCGACAGCGGGCCGCAGACCTATGGCCTCGGCCTCAAGGAGCTATGGGAGGTCGCCGCGGGCGCAGCATCATCCGGGCCGCGTCGTGCACACGGTCGGCTGGCCGCTCGACCGCGCGACCTATGGCGGCTCGTTCCTCTATCACCTCGAGAACCGCCAGGTCGCGGTGGGATTCGTCGTCGGGCTCGATTACGCAGAACCCGTATCTCAGCCCGTTCGAGGAGTTTCAGCGCTTCAAGACTCATCCCGCGATCCGCGCCGACCTTCGCCGGCGGGCGGCGCATCGCCTATGGCGCGCGCGCCTTGAACGAGGGCGGGTTCCAGGCGATCCCGCGGTTGGAATTTCCCGGCGGGCTTGGTCATCGGCTGCGCCGCGGGCTTTGTCAACGTCGCCAAGATCAAGGGCAGCCACACCGCGATGAAGTCCGGCATGGTGGCGGCCGAGACCGTGGTCCGCCGCCTTGCCGGCGATGCGTCGGCCGATTACCGCAGCGCGCTCGAGGCCTCCTGGGTCTGGCCCGAGCTTTACGCAGTGCGCAACATCCGGCCGGGATTCCGCTGGGGCCTGTGGGCCGGGCTCGCCAACGCCGCGCATCGACACCTATCTCCTGCGCGGCAAGGCGCCGTGGACGCTGCGTCAACCATGCCGATCATCGCTGTCTGAAGCGCGCGAGCGACTGCCGCCCGATCGCCTATCCCAAGCCCGACGGCGTCCTCACCTTCGACCGGCTGTCCTCGGTGTTCATCTCCAACACCAATCACGAGGAGAACCAGCCGCCGCATCTGCGCCTCAAGGATCCAGCGAAGGCGATCGCGGTGAACTGGGAGCTTTACGATTCGCCCGAGCAGCGCTATTGCCCGGCCGGCGTCTACGAGATCGTGCGAGGAGGGCGCGGGCGGAACGCGGCTTCAGATCAACGCCCAGAACTGCGTCCACTGCAAGACCTGCGACATCAAGGACCCGACCGCAGAACATCGACTGGGTGTGCCCGGAGGGCGGCGGCGGTCCGAATTATCCGAACATGTAGAAACTATGGTGTAGAATGCCGCCTTCCCGGAGAATTGTTGTGGATGGGACTAATCCGGTGCGCCTTTCGCTGATGCCGTGCACCGCCCGCACCGGGCGCGCCTGGCAGGGACTCATCTTCGCCGCGAGCCTTTCGACCCTTGCCGCCTGCGGCGGCGGCACGCCCCCGGCGGAGCGCGTCGTCGAGGATAGCGGCCCGGTCGTGACGGCGCCGGTGGCGCCCAGCCCGCTCGGCAACTATCTCGCCGCCGGGCATGCGCAGCAGGTGCACGACTACGACGCCGCCGCGCAATTCGTCGAGCGCGCGCTCGCCAACGATCCCGACAATTTCGAGCTGGTGCGGCGCGCCTTCGTGCTGCGAGTCTCGGACGGCCGCATCGACGACGCGGTGCCGCTCGCCCGCCGGATCGTCGATCTCGACGGCAATCGCGGCCTGGCCTCGATCGTGCTGCTGATCGAGGACATGAAGGCGGGCAATTTCGACGCCGCCGCCGACCGCGCGAGATCGCTGTCGCGCGAGGGTGCGCAGCGCTATGCGGTGCCGCTCCTTGCCGCGTGGATCGAGGCCGGCCGCCGCCATCCCGCGCCGGCGCGCCAGGCGCTCGCAGAGATGGGCACGCTGCGCGGTCTCGAGCCGCTGCGCGATCTGCACCAGGGGCTGCTGGCCGACTTCGCCGATCGCCCCGACGAAGCGCAGCAGGATTTCGACAAGCTGGTCGCCGCCGAGCCGCAGCCGACCTTCCGCATCACCCAGGTCGCCGGCAATTTCTACGAGCGCCACGGCCGCACCGAGGCGGCGAAGCGTCTCTACGAGAGCTTTACCGCCGACGACGACGAGACCGGCATCGCGCAGGCCGGGCTTGCTCGCATCGCGGCGGGGCAGATCCCGCCGCGGCTCATCACCACGGCGCAGCAGGGCGCCGCCGAGGCGCTGTTCGATCTCGCGAGCCTGTTGGATCAGCGTGAGACGATCGACGCCTCGCTCGTCTATGCGCGGCTTGCGCTCGCGCTCGCGCCCGACTTCCCGCTGGCGCAGCTTCTGGTCGCCGAGATCCGCAGCGCCGAGGGCCGCACCGACGACGCGCTCGCGCTCTATCGCGCGGTCGATCCAAAATCGCCGCTCGCCTGGTCGGCCAGGCTCCGCGCGGCGCTGGCCGAGGACGCGCTCGGCAAGACCGACGACGCGGTCGACGAACTCCGCAAGATGGCCGCCGAGCGGCCGTCTTCGTCGTCGGCCCTGGTCGAGCTCGGCGACGTGCTGCGCGGCAAGAGCCGCTTCGACGACGCGGCGAAGGCCTATGACGAGGCGATCGCGCGGCTCGGCACCGAGCAGGCGAAGGCGAGTTCGTGGCGCCTTTTCTACGACCGCGGCGTGGCCTACGAGCGCTCGGGCCAATGGCCGCGCGCCGAGGCCGATCTGAAGCACGCGCTCGAGCTGTCGCCGGAACAGCCGATGGTGCTCAACTATCTCGGCTATTCCTGGATCGACAAGGGCGAGAACCTGCCGGACGCGCTCAAGATGATCCAGCGCGCGGTCGAGCTCCGGCCGAACGACGGCTACATCGTCGACAGTCTCGGCTGGGCCTACTATCGCACCGGCGATCTCGCCAAGGCGACGCAGTTCCTCGAGCGCGCGATCGAGCTCCTGCCCGAGGATCCGACCATCAATGACCATTTGGGCGACGTCTACTGGCGCAGCGGGCGCGTCGCCGAGGCGCGCTATCAATGGCGCCGCGCGCTGCAGTTCGGGCCCGACGCGGGCGATGTGAAGTCGATCGAGGCGAAGCTCGACCACGGCCTCGAGAAGCCGCCGCAGGCGGTCAGCGGCGGCTGAGCCTCGGCGGCATGGAGTTCCGCGAGCGCGCGCCGGCGAAGCTCAATCTCTATCTCCATGTCGTCGGCCGGCGCGAGGACGGCTACCACCTGCTCGACAGCCTCGTCGCGTTCGCCGACATCGCTGACGAAGTGAGCGCCGCACCCGCGCGAGAACTTTCGCTGCGCATCGCCGGCCCCTTTGCCGCGGCACTCCTGCACGAGACCGGCGAGAATCTCGTGCACAGCGCCGCGCGCCTTTTGGCCGCGCGCCTCAAACGCGCGCCGCGGGCGGCTCTGACGCTCGAAAAACGCCTGCCGGTCGCGTCTGGCATCGGCGGCGGATCGAGCGACGCGGCGGCGGCGCTGCGCGCGCTCAGGGCGCTGTGGCGGGCCGCGCTGCCCGACGCAGCACTCGACGAAGTGGCGTTGGCGCTCGGCGCCGACGTGCCGGTCTGTCTTCGGCCGCGCGCGTCTTGGCTCGGCGGCATCGGCGAGCGCGTCGATGCGGCGCCGGAGCTGCCGCCGGTCGCGGTCGTGCTCGTCAATCCCGGGACGGCGCTTCCGACCGCCGAGGTTTTCCGGCGCCGTACCGGCGCCTTCTCCGAACCCGCGCGCTTTTCCGACGCGCCCGGCAGCGCGGCGGAACTCGCGGCACTCCTCGCCCTGCGGCGCAATGATCTCAGCGATGCGGCGCAGGGCCTCGTGCCCGCCGTCGCCGACGTGCTCGCCGCGCTTTCGGCGACGACGGGCGCGCTCCTCGCGCGCATGAGCGGCAGCGGCGCCACCTGCTTCGCGCTTTACGGCGAAGCGCGCGACGCCCAAGCCGCCGCGCACTCCCTCGCTGCCGCACGCCCGCACTGGTGGGTCAAGGCAGGGAAGCTCATTTAGCGCTGCGTTCGACAAGACGCGGCGAGCATATTATTGTTCGTTGCCGGAAAGGTGGGCACATGGCCGAACGGATGCTCGACCGGATCACGGCTGACCCGAATATCTTCGGCGGCAAACCGATCGTCCGCGGTATGCGAATTTCCGTGGAGCTTATCCTGAGCCTGCTCGCTCAGGGGGAGACGGTCGATTCGATCCTCGAAGATTATCCCGACCTGCAGCGGGACGACATTCGCGCCTGTCTCGCCTATGCGCATGCGGTCGTCGCGAACGACCGGATCGATGCGGTAAAGGTCTCATAGGTTGAAGCTGCTGGTCGACCGTTGTGCCGGCCGTCGCATCGCCGACTGGCTGCGTCAACAGGGCCACGATGTGCCGGCGGCAAAGCGGATCGTGCTGATGGAGCAGATTTTGAGGCTCTATGACGCCGATGCGCTCAACGGCGCAATCGTCACCGCTACGGAAACTCGTATCCGATATTCACGACCTTAGGACAAAACCTTCTACCGCTCCGCGTTGACGCTGGGAGCGGGGCGAGCTTATTGTCGTAGCGCAGGCGGGGGCATGGCATGGCCAAGGTTCAAGATGCGCTGGGGCGGCTCGAGGAGGCGGTGGCGCGGCTCGAGCGCGCGGCGCGGCGCGGCGGCGACGGCCACGGCGCCAAGCGCAGCGACGGCACCGCTCTTGCCGTCGATGCGGTGGCGCAGCGCCTCGATGCGATGATCGGCCGCATCGATCGCGCGCTGGAGGGCTGATGCCGCAGGTCAACGTCACCATCAACGGCCGCGCCTATGCGGTGCAGTGCGATCCGGGCGAGGAGCACCGCATCCGCGAACTGGCGCGCATGGTCGACGGCAAGGCTGCGTCGTTCGGCGACCAGTTGCAGCGCGCCGGCGAGGCGCGCGTCCTCGTCCTGGCCGCGCTCGTGCTGGCCGACGAACTGGCCGAGGCGAACGACGCGCTGCGCCGCCTCAACGCGCGCGCCGGCGCAAGCGCCGACGATCCCGCGCTCGCCGACGGCATCGAGCGGCTCGCCCGGCGCATCGAGGTGGTTGCATCGCGGCTCGAAACCTCCCACATCTAGCCCCGAGAATGGGGCTGCACGGCGCGTTAGGCGCACTGCCCCGGGGCCGATATCGACCTCAAGGGGGCTGTCCCTGCCGGAACCCTGGTTTCGGCATATGGCTCCCACCTGCAACAGCGGGCCACGAGGGTTGAGCAAGTCGACGGCCGAGGCGGCTCCATTCTCACCGTCTTTCCCGAACGAGGCACGATGCGGCTTTTGATGTGCGGCGATGTGGTGGGGCGGCCCGGCCGCGAGGCCGTGGCCCGGCACGTGCCGCGCCTGAAGCGCGATCTCGCCCTCGATTTCGTCATCGTCAACGGCGAGAACGCGGCGCACGGCTTCGGCATCACCGACAAGATCTGCGCCGAGCTCTATCACTGCGGCGTCGATGTCATCACCACCGGCAACCACGTCTGGGACCGGCGCGAGATCATGGGCTACATCGGGGGCGACCCGCGCCTCTTGCGCCCGATCAACTATCCGCAGGCGGCGCCGGGCAACGGCTTCGGCGTCTATGCGCTCGCCGACGGCCGGACGGTGCTGGTCGCGAACGCGATGGCGCGGCTCTTCATGGATGCGATCGACGATCCTTTCGCCGCGGTCGACCGCCTCCTCGGCGCGCACAGCTTGCACGACGTAGCGGCGATCGTCGTCGATTTTCACGGCGAGGCGACGTCGGAGAAAATGTCGATGGGGCATTTCTGCGACGGCCGTGCCTCGCTCGTCGTCGGCACGCACAGCCACGTGCCGACCGCAGATCACCGCATCCTCGCGAACGGCACGGCCTATATCACCGATGTCGGCATGTGCGGCGACTACGATTCCGTCATCGGCATGCGCAAGGAAGGCTCGGTCGCGCGCTTCGTGACGAAGCTGCCGGGCGAGCGGCTCGAGGTCGCGGACGGCGAGGCGACGCTGTGCGCCGTCGCGGTCGAGACCGACGACGCAACGGGACTTGCGCGCGAGATCGTGCCGGTCCGTTTGGGCGGCAGCCTCGAGGCGCATGTGCCATCTTTCGCGCGCGCCGCGGTTGCGGCGAAATGACGGCGCGAGCGGCGCCTTGTCCGGCGCGCTGAGCCCGCTTCTCCTCGAAGGATTCGTCTTCGGCTGGTCGGTCGCTTGGCCGCCGGGGCCGATCAATGCCGAGATCATGCGGCGCGCCATCGCGCGGGGATTCGCGCCGGCCTCTGCCGTGGCCTTGGGCGCATCGTCGGGCGACGCGCTCTGGGCCATCCTGACCGCGACCGGCGCGGGCCTGGTGCTCGCAAGCCCGCGGGCGCATCTCGCGCTTGGCGTGCTGAGCACCGCGCTCCTGCTTGCGCTGGCGTTTGTGTTCCTGCGCGGCGCGTGGCGCGGCCTCGCTCGGCCGGACGTTGCGCCGCCCCCGTCCGCCCGGTTCGAGTCGAGCCGCGCGGGCTACGGGCTCGGTCTCGGCATGGCGCTGTCGAGCCCGTGGAATCTCGGCTTCTGGCTCGCCGTGATGGGGCGGCCCGAATTGGCGCAGCGCGGCCTTGCCGATTCGCTCGTGGTGGCAGGCTCGGTGATGGCGGGCGCGCTCGCCTGGTGCCTCCTTCTCACGAGCGCCGTGACGCTTTTGCGCGTGACCGTCGCCACCCGTTGGTGGGAGGTGGTCGCCAAGGGCGCCACCGGGCTCCTCATGCTGGGCTTCGCCGCGCGCGGGGTGCTGCGACTCGCCGCCGGTTGAACGAGCCGAAAAGCCCCAATGGGCGCTCGGTTCCCGCCGCAATGCTGCCATATTGAAGCACTATCAAACGGAGTCGTTCGCCATTGGCGTTCGGATGGCGCTGCGCGCGCATTATGCTAAGATTCCCGCTCCGGTCTCCACGGAACTGCACAGGCTCATGGCTGGTCATTCCCAGTTCAAGAACATCATGTACCGCAAGGGCGCGCAGGACAAAAAGCGCGCCAAGATCTTCACCAAGATCATCCGCGAACTGACCACGGCGGCGCGCAACGGGCTGCCCGATCCGAACGCCAATCCGCGGCTGCGCGCGGCGATCGTCGCGGCGAAACAGGCGAACATGCCGAAGGACACGGTCGAGCGCGCGATCAAGCGCGGCGCCGGCGGCGGCGACGGCGCCAATTACGAAGAGGTGCGCTACGAGGGCTATGGTCCGGGCGGCATCGCCATCATCGTCGAGGCCCTGACCGACAACCGCAACCGCACCGCGAGCGACGTGCGCGCCGCCTTCACCAAGGCGGGCGGCAGCCTCGGCGAAAGCAACAGCGTGAGCTTCCTGTTCGAGCATGTCGGCGAGGTGCGCTATCCCGCCGCGGTGGCGCCGGGCGACGCGATGTTCGAGGCCGCGGTCGAGGCCGGCGCCGACGATGTCGAGCAGGCGGGCGACGAGCATGTCGTGACCTGCGCTGCCGATGCGCTCAACGCCGTGCGCGACGCGCTCGAGCAGCCGCTTCGGCGCGCCCGCCTCGGCCAAGCTCGTGTGGCGGCCCAAAGCGCTGACGCCGGTCGAGGGCGAGGCCGCGGAAGGCCTCGTCAAGCTGCTCGAAACTCTTGAGGACAGCGACGACGTGCAGAACTGTCTACGCCAATTTCGAGGTCGCCGACGACGTCCTGGCGCGCTTGAGCGCCTGACGGGCGGCGGCTTGCATCCCATGCGTCTGCTCGGCCTCGACCCGGGATTGCGCCGCACCGGCTGGGGCGTGATCGACGCATCGGGCAATCGGCTTGCCTATGTCGCCGCCGGCGTCATCGCCGTGCCGGCCGGGCCGTCGCTCGCCGCGCGGCTTGTCGGCCCTCTTCCGCGCGCTCGCAGCGGTGCTCGAGCGCTACGCACCCGATGAGGCCGCGGTCGAGGAGACCTTCGTCAACAAGAACCCGGCCTCGACCCTGAAGCTCGGCCTGGCGCGCGGCGTCGTGCTGCTTGCGCCGGCCGAGCGCGGCATCGCCGTCCACGAATACTCGGCCAACCTCATCAAGAAATCCGTGGTCGGCGTCGGCCATGCCGAGAAGACGCAGGTGCAGATGATGGTGCGCCGCCTGCTGCCCGGCTGCCTTGTCGCAGGATCCGATGCCGCCGACGCGCTCGCCGTCGCGATCTGCCACGCCCACCACGCGGCCAGCGCCGCGCGCGTCGCCATCGGCGCCGGGGCCGCGCGATGATCGCGATGCTCGCGGGCGTCGTCGACGAGGTGGCGAGCCGACCGGCTCGTGCTCGACGTGAACGGCGTGGGCTATCTCGTCTTCTGCTCGAGCCGCACGCTCGCGCGCGCGCCGCGCCGGGGCGAGCCGCTGCGGCTCCTGGTCGAGACGCATGTGCGCGAGGACCACATCCACCTCTTCGGCTTCGCCGAGGAGAGCGAGCGGCACTGGTTCCGCCTGCTCAACACGGTGCAGGGCGTGGGCGCGCGGTTGGCGCTCGCCATCCTCGGCACGCTCGCGCCCGACGCGCTGGTGACGGCGATCCTGGCGCAGGACAAGGCGGCGCTTACCCGCGCCGAGGGCGTCGGGCCCAAGCTCGCGCAGCGCATCGTCAGCGAATTGAAGGACAAGGTCGGCGCCGTCGCGCTCGGCGCTGCGGCGCAAGCCATGCCCGAAGGCGCCGAGGCGGCGACTTCCGACGCGGTCTCGGCGCTGGTCAATCTGGGCTATCAGCGCTCCGAGGCCTATGGCGCCATATCCGCCGCCGCGCGCCGGCTCGGGCCGAAGGCGGCGCTCGATGCGCTCATCCGCGCCGGGTTGCGGGAGCTTGGACGATGACGCGCGCCGCGCGTCCTGTCGCCCGAGCCGGGGCCTGAGGATGCCGAGACCTCGTTCCGGCCGCAGACGCTCGACGAGTTCGTCGGCCAGAAGCAGGTGCGCGACAATCTCCGCGTCTTCATCCAGGCGGCGCGCGCGCGCGGCGAGGCGCTCGACCACGTGCTGCTGTCGGGCCCGCCCGGCCTCGGCAAGACCACGCTCGCCCAGATCGTCGCGCGCGAGATGGGCGTCAGGCTTCCGCGCCACCTCGGGCCCGGTGATCCAGCGCGCCGGCGACCTTGCCGCGCTCCTCACCAATCTCGAGGCGCGCGACGTGCTGTTCATCGACGAGATCCACCGCCTCTCGCCGGCGGTCGAGGAAATCCTCTATCCGGCGATGGAGGATTTCCAGCTCGACCTCATGATCGGCGAGGGGCCGGCGGCGCGCTCGGTGCGGATCGACCTGCCGCGCTTCACGCTGATCGGCGCGACGACGCGGGCCGGCCTCATCACGCGGCCGCTGCGCGAGCGCTTCGGCATTCCGCTGCGGCTGCAGTTCTACGAGCCGGCCGAGCTTGCCGCCGATCGTCGCGCGCGGCGCGCGCGTGCTCGGCGATCGAGCTCGATCCCGACGGCGCCGGCGAGATCGCGCGCCGCGCCGCGCGGCACGCCGCGCGTAGCGGCGCGGCTCCTGCGCCGCGTGCGCGATTTCGCCGCCGTCGCCAAGGCGAAGCGGATCGACGCCGCGACCGCGGACGACGCGCTGCGCCGCCTCGAGGTCGACGCCAGCGGGCTCGACGCGATGGACCGGCGCTATCTTTCCGCGATCGCGACGAACTACGGCGGCGGGCCGGTCGGCGCCGAGACGCTCGCCGCGGCGCTGGGCGAAGAGCGCGACGTGATCGAGGACGTGATCGAGCCCTATCTCGTGCAGCAGGGCTTCGTGCAGCGCACGCCGCGCGGCCGGTGCCTGTCCGATGCGGGCTTCCGCTATCTCGGCCTCGCGGTGACGCGGCCGGCCTCGGCGCAGCTCGATCTGCTCGCTCGTCCCGCGGCGACGCGGAGGAGGAGCCGTGAGCGCGTCCGCGCCGCCGCAGGGGCACGTCGAGCATGGCGTGCACCATTTCCCGATCCGCGTCTATTACGAGGACACGGACGCGGCCGGCATCGTCTATTACGCCAACTACCTCAAATTCTCCGAGCGCGCGCGCACCGAATATCTGCGCTGCTGCGGCGTCGATCACGAGCGGCTGTTGCGCGAGGAGGGCGTGCTGCTCGCGGTGCGGCGCGCGGAGATCGATTTCCTCGCGCCGGCCCGGCTCGACGACGCGCTCGTCGTCGTCACGCGCGTCACGCTCGCGGCCGGCGCATCGGTCAGCCTCGCGCAGGAGGTGCGGCGCGGCGACACGCTCCTGGCGCAGGTCCGCCTGCGCGTCGCCTGTCTTTCCGCCGGCGGCCGCCCGCGCCGCCTGCCGCCGGCGCTTGCCGCCGTTCTCGCATCCCTCATCCCTCCCGAACGAACCAGGGTCTCCGAAGATGCAAGGTAATCCCGTCGAAGCGCTGCCGCTGGCCGGCTCTGCGTCGCACGATCTGTCGATCATCTCGCTGTTCCTCCAGGCCGACACCATCGTCAAGGTGGTGATGCTTCCTGCTGCTCGCCGCGTCGTTCTGGTCGTGGGCGGTGATCTTCGACAAGGTCGCCCGGCTGCGCCGCCTGCGCCGCGACGCCGAGAGTTTCGAGGAGATTTTCTGGTCGGGCGGCTCGCTCGACGATCTCTACGACCGCATCGGCGCGCGGCCCACCGATCCGATGTCGGCGGTCTTCGCCGCCGCCATGCGCGAATGGCGGCGCAGCGTGGCGAAGGGCTTGGCCGCCAGCGCCACCGTGAAGACGAGCCTGCAGGAGCGCATCGAGCGCGTGATGCATGTCACCGTCGGACGCGAGATGGACCGGCTCGAGCGCTTCATGTCGTTCCTCGCCACGGTCGGCTCGACCGCGCCCTTCGTCGGCCTGTTCGGCACCGTGTGGGGCATCATGAACAGCTTCCAGTCGATCGCCGCCGCCAAGAACACGAGCCTCGCGGTGGTGGCGCCGGGCATCGCCGAATCGCTTTTCGCCACCGCGCTTGGGCCTCGTCGCGGCGATCCCGGCGGTCGTCGCCTACAACAAGTTCTCGACCGATTTCGGCCGCTATGCCGGGCGGCTCGACGCGTTCGCCACCGAGTTCAGCGCCATCCTGTCGCGCCAGCTCGACGAGAAGGCCTGAGCCATGGCCACAAATTTCGTCGTTGGCGGCGACATGGGCGGCACCGGCCGCCGCGTCCGCCATCCGCCGATGAGCGCCATCAACGTGACGCCGATGGTCGACGTCATGCTGGTGCTGCTCGTCATCTTCATGGTGACGGCGCCGCTCCTCACCGTCGGCGTGCCGGTCGATCTGCCGCAGACCAAGGCGCCGGCGATCACCGAGCCCAAGGAGCCGCTCGTCATCACCATCGATCAGCAGGGCAAGATCTATCTCCAGAACACGGCGATCGGCGATGACGAGCTCGGCCCGAAGCTCGCCGCCGATCACCCAGAACAATCCGGACGCGAGCATCTATGTGCGCGGCGACCGCGCGATCGATTACGGCCGCGTCCTCGAGGTGATGGGGCTCGTCAGCAGCGCGGGCTTCACCAAGGTCTCGCTCATCGCCGAGCTGCCCAAGGCCGACAAGACGAAGCGCTGATGCCGGGTCGCGGCGGAATCCTGTTCTCGTGCACGCTCCACCTCGCCGTGGTGGCGCTGTTCTTCATGCATATTCACCTGTTCGACCAGCCGCTTCCCGAAGAGACGCCGATCGCCGTCGAACTGGTCAACCTCGCGCCCGAGACGCGCGCCACCGAAAAGACCGAAACCCCGCCCGCGCCGAAGCAGCCCGAAAAGGTGGCGCAGAACGAGCCCGCGCCAAAGCCCGAGCCGCCGAAGCCCGCGCCGCCGAAGCCGCCGCCCCCGCCAACACCGCCGCCGCCTCCACCCCCGCCGCCGCCTCCGCCCGCCCCCGCGCCGCCGGAGCCGAAGCCGCCCGAGCCCAAGCCCGAGCCGCCGAAGCCGGCGCCGCCCAAGCCCGACCAGAAGCCGCAGCCGCCCAAGAAGGACAATGACGCTTCGTTCGATGCGCTCCTCAAGAACCTGGCGAAGCGCGAGGTCGCCTCGAACGAGCCGCAGGACAAGGCGAAGCCGGCCCCGCCGGCACACGCCGCCTCGTCGCAGCCGATCGCGCCCCTGGGCCCGCAGCTTTCCACGAGCGAGATCGATCTCGTGCGGCAGCAGATCGAGCGCTGCTGGAACGTGCCGGCCGGCGCGCGCGACGCGCAGGACCTGCGCCCGGAATTCCGCGTGCGCATGAATCCCGACGGCACGGTGGCCTCGGCCGAGCTCCTGAACTCCGATCAGCTCGGCGATCCGTTCTTCCAGGCCGCCGCCGACAGCGCCAAGCGCGCGCTCCTCAACCCCACCTGTCAGCCGCTCAAGCTGCCGCTCGACAAGTACGATCTCTGGCAGACCTTCACCATCACCTTCGACCCCAAGGACGTGACATGAGTCCTTCCGTTTCTCGCCGCGCGGCATGCGCGGGGATTGCCCTCGCCGCGCTCGGCCTGCCGCTTCGCGGCGCACGCCGAGCTTCACATCGACATCACGCGCGGCAAGATCGCAGCCGCTGCCGATCGCGATGCCCGATTTCGCCGGCGGCGACGGCCAGGTCGCGCAGCAGATCACGCAGGTGCTTTCCGCCGATCTCGAACGCTCCGGCCTGTTCAAGCCGATCGATCCGAAAGCGTTCGTCGACAAGGACGCGGCGACGCGCATACCGCCGCGCTTCGGCGACTGGCGCGTCATCAACGCGCAGGCGCTGGTCACCGGCAATGCCGACGTCGAGGGCGGACGGGCGCCTCCAGGTCGATTTCCGCCTGTGGGACGTGTTCGCCGAGCAGCAGCTCACCGGCCTGCGCTACACCACGACGCAGCAGAACTGGCGGCGCATCGCGCACATCATCGCCGACGCGATCTACAAGCGCATCACCGGCGAGGACGGCTATTTCGACACGCGCATCGTCTATATCGCCGAAAGCGGGCCGCTCGAACCGCCGCATCAAGCGGCTCGCCATCATGGACCAGGACGGCGCCAACCATCACTACCTGACCGACGGGCGCTATCTCGTGCTGACGCCGCGCTTCTCGCCGACGACGCAGGAGATCACCTATCTGTCCTATGCCGGCAACAAGCCGCGGGTCTATCTCTTCAACATCGACACCGGCCAGCAGGAGGTGCTGGGCGATTTCCCCGGCATGACCTTCGCGCCGCGCTTCTCGCCCGACGGCAACAAGGTCATCATGAGCCTCGCCGTCGGCGGGGCAAGCGACATCTACACGCTCGACCTGCGCACGCGCCAGGCGGTGCAGGTGACCGAGCACCACCGCGATCGACACCTCGCCGTGCTATTCGCCGGACGGCTCGCAGATCGACTTCAACTCCGACCGCGGCGGCTCGCAGCAGCTCTACGTGATGAACGCCGACGGCGGCAACATCCACCGCATCAGCTTCGGCTCGGGCCGCTACGGCACGCCGGTGTGGTCGCCGCGCGGCGATCTCATCGCCTTCACCAAGATCGACGGCGGCGAGTTCTATCATCGGCGTGATGCGGCCCGACGGCTCGGGCGAGCGCCTGCTCACCAAGGCTTTCCTGGTCGAGGGGCCGACCTGGGCGCCCAACGGCCGCGTTCTCATGTATTTTCGCCAAACGCCGAGCGACACCCGCGGGCAGGGCGGAACGAGCCGCCTCTACACCATCGATCTGACGGGCTATAACGAGCGCGAAGTGATCACCCCACAGGACGCATCCGATCCGGCTTGGTCCCCCTTGATTCCATGATCGGCGGAAAGTATATTTCGCCGCGTCTTTGCCAGGCCGCCGGGCCGCGGCAAGCTTTCGCGTCCCCACCCGGCTTCATCGTTGTGCCGCCCCATCGGGCAACGCCGTCCGGACAATCAAGACGAGCGCATCCCAGGTTTCCTCTCGAGGGAGTAAGAAAATGAATCTTCGGTCATTGAGCGTGCTCGCGGCCGCCGTGCTGATGTTGGCCGCGTGCAAGGAAAGCCCCGAGACCTCCGCCAACACGGCGGGCGGTACGGGCGCGGCCATGGCCGCGACGGGCGCGCCGAGCACTGTGGCCAAGGGCACGCGCGAGGACTTCATTCAGAACGTGGGCGACCGCGTCTTCTTCGATTTCGACAAGTCGGACATCAAGCCCGAGGGCCAGCAGGCCCTGCAGCGCCAGGCCACGTGGCTGAAGCAGTATGCGAGCGTGACCGTCACGATCGAAGGCCACTGCGACGAGCGCGGCACGCGCGAGTACAACCTCGCGCTCGGCAACCGGCGCGCCAACGCGGTGAAGAGCGCGCTCGTGGCGCTCGGCATCCCCGCGAATCGGATCCAGACGATCAGCTACGGCAAGGACCGGCCGATCGTGGTCGGCTCGAACGAGGCCGCCTGGGCGCAGAATCGCGTGGGCATCACCGTCATCAACTGAGCGGTCGTTCGAACCCAGCCAAAGGCGCCTGCCCTCCCTCCGCGAGTCCCTTCGTGGAGCGGCGGGGCAGGCGCCCTTTTTTTGCCTAAAACGCTTGTTAGCCTCGACCATGGACGACCGGGATCAGGGAGGACGGACGGGTTTGCGCAAGTCCAAGACGAGCACGATGCGGAGCCCCGTCTTCGCCCTCGCCTTACTCGGCCTTGCCGCGAGTGCCGCGCCCTCCTTCGCGCAGCAGACCGACGTGAAGCCGCTGCTCGACCGCATCGATCGGCTCGAGCGCGACGTCAATCTGTTGCAGCGGCAAGTCTATCGCGGCACCTCGCCCGGCGGCACGCCGGTGCCGGTGAGCCCGCCCGACGCCCAATCCGCGCTCTCCGATGAGGTGCGCATCGGCCAGCTCGAAGATCAGATGCGCACGCTCACCGGCCAGATCGAAGAGATCAGCTATTCGATCGACCAGATGAAGCACCGCCTCGACGCGCTGTCGAGCGACGTCGATCAGCGCCTGACCGCGCTCGAACATCCCGGCGCGGCGAACGCCGCTCCGGCCGCTGCCCCTGTCGGCGCCGCGGCAGGCGCGAAACCTGCGGCTGCGGGGCCGCCGCCGGCGGGGGCGACGCCCGGCACCGCCAACACCTCCGGCGTTCTAGGCCAGCTCAGCACGAGCGGCCAGGCCGGCCCGCCGCCGGCGCCGCAGCAGCAAGCCGCGGCGCCAGCCCAATTGCCGACCGGCACGCCGATGGAGCAGTACCAATATGCCTTCGGCCTGTTGCGCCAGGCGAAGTACGCCGACGCCGAGACGGCCTTCAAATCCTTCATCCAGCGCTTTCCCAACGACCAGCTTGCCGGCAGCGCGCAGTATTGGCTCGGCGAGACCTATTACGTGCGCCAGCAGTACAAGGACGCGGCCACGGCCTTCGCCTTCGGCTACCAGAAATATCCGAAGAGCGGCAAGGGCGCCGACTATCTCCTGAAGCTCGGCATGTCGCTTGGCAACCTCGGCCAGAAGCAGGACGCCTGCAGCGCGTTCCAGCGCCTCGACCGCGATTTCCCGACCGCGCCGGGCAATATCAAGGAGCACGAATCGGCCGAACGGCAGCAGCTCGGCTGCTCCTGAGCGCGATGGCCGTGCCCCTTGCCGACGAGTCCGGGCGCGAGGCGCCCGTCACGGCGTCCGAATTCGCCGTGCTCATGGCGCGCTTCGCTCCGTTCGAGCCGAACCCGCATCTCGCCGTTGCATGCTCGGGCGGGGCCGACAGCCTCGCCCTCGCGCTGCTCGCCGCGCGTTGGGCGCAGGCTCTTGGCGGCGGCGTGACCGCGCTCACCGTCGATCATCGCCTGCGCCCCGACAGCGCGGCCGAGGCGGCCCAGGTCCATGCCTGGCTCGCCGCGCGCGGCATCGCGCACGAGACGCTGGTGCGTGCGGGCGATCCTCCTTCCGGCGATGTGCAGGCGGCGGCTCGCGCGGCGCGCTATCGCCTGCTCGAAGCGTGGTGCGAAGGGGAAGCGGTGCTGCATCTCCTCACCGCCCATCAGCGCGACGACCAGGCCGAGACCTTTTTGTTGCGGCTTGCGCGCGGCAGCGGGCTCGACGGCCTCGCCGGGGTGGCAGCCTTGGTCGAGCATGAAGCGTGCCGCGTGCTGCGGCCCTTGCTGCCCGTTCCGCACGCGCGGCTCGCCGCCACGCTCAGCGCGGAAGGGCAGGACTGGATCGAGGATCCGAGCAATCGCGACCCGAATTTTGCCCGCGTCAGGCTGCGCGCGGCCGCGCCCGTCCTTGCCGCCGAAGGGATCGACGCGGCGCGCCTTGCGGCGACGGCGGCACAGCTCGGCCGCGCCCGCGCTGCGCTCGAAGCCAATGTCGCAGCACTCCTCGCGCGCGCGGCCTCGCTCCATCCTGCGGGCTTCGCGTGGCTCGACCCGGCGGCGCTCGCCGCGTCATCCGAGGAGACCGGGCTGCGCGCGCTCGCGGCGCTCCTCGCCACTGTCGCCGGGTCGCCATATCCGCCCCGGTTCGAGGGGATCGAGCGGCTGTACCAGGATGTGTGCCGCGGCCTTGCCGGCGGGCGCACCCTCGGCGGCTGCGAAATCGTGCCGCGCCGCGGCCGGCTGCTGGTGTGCCGCGAGCCCGCGGCGATGGCGCCGTCCGTCGCGGCGGCGCCGGGCGCGCGCACTCTGTGGGACGGCCGCTTCGTCCTCGATCTGCCCGCCTCGGCGCAGCACCTCAGCCTCGGCGGGCTTGGCTGCGCGACGGGCGACTGGGACATGAAACCAATTCCCGCGCCGGCCCGCGCCGCGCTGCCGGCGCTCAGCGACGCGCGCGGCATCGTCGCCATTCCGCACGTGGGATATGTCCGCGCCGGCGCGGAATTGGCCGCATCCGGGCTCGTCCTGCAGCTCCGCCCGGCGCGGCCGCTGGCGCATCACGGATTTGTCGCTTGAGCCCCCCGGCGGCGCCCTGCGGCGCGGCTCGTATAAGGCCGGCGGGAGATGAGGTCTTTACAGTTGTTTTAGCTTGCGAGCATCTTATGTATCATCGAGGCAAAGCGACGCGGAATCCCCCCCGGAGCGATCGTCCGGGCGATATTCCAGCCCTTCGCGGGCGAGTGGCTCAGTTGTGAAAGGCCTGGACTGTGAACAGCTTCGGGAAAAACCTCGCGCTTTGGATCATCATCGGGCTGCTGCTCGTCGCGCTGTTCAACCTGTTCCAGAGCACGGCCACGCGCGGGCCGCAGAACACGCTCGCCTATTCCGAGTTCGTCACCGATGCCAACCGCGGCCAGGTCCGCGAGGTGACGATCCAGGGCAATTCGGTCAACGGCAAGTTCTCCGACGGCCGCTCGTTCTCGACCTATTCGCCGAACGACCCGAACCTCGTCACGCGGCTCATCGACAAGGGCGTGCTGATCCATGCCGCACCCGCCGAGGAAAGCGTGCCGTCGCTGTTCGGCGTGCTCATCTCCTGGTTCCCGATGCTGCTCCTCATCGGCGTGTGGATCTTCTTCATGCGCCAGATGCAGGGCGGCGGCGGCCGCGCCATGGGCTTCGGCAAGTCGCGCGCGCGGCTCCTGACCGAAAAGGTGGGCCGCATCACCTTCGATGACGTGGCCGGCATCGACGAGGCGAAGCAGGAACTCGAGGAGATCGTCGAGTACCTGAAGGACCCGCAGAAATTCCAGCGCCTCGGCGGCAAGATTCCGAAGGGCGTGCTGCTCGTCGGTCCGCCCGGCACCGGCAAGACGCTGCTGGCGCGCGCCATCGCCGGCGAGGCGAACGTGCCGTTCTTCACCATCTCGGGCTCGGACTTCGTCGAGATGTTCGTCGGCGTCGGCGCGTCGCGCGTGCGCGACATGTTCGAGCAGGGCAAGAAGAACGCGCCCTGCATCATCTTCATCGACGAGATCGACGCCGTCGGCCGCCACCGCGGCGCCGGATTGGGCGGCGGCAACGACGAGCGCGAGCAGACGCTCAATCAATTGCTCGTCGAGATGGACGGGTTCGAGGCGAACGAGGGCGTGATCCTGATCGCCGCGACCAACCGGCCCGACGTGCTCGACCCGGCGCTGCTGCGCCCCGGCCGCTTCGACCGCCAGGTGGTGGTGCCGAACCCGGACGTGGTCGGGCGCGAGAAGATCCTCAAAGTGCACATGCGCAAGGTGCCGCTCGCGTCGGACGTCGATCCGCGCATCATCGCGCGCGGCACGCCCGGCTTCTCCGGCGCCGATCTCGCCAACCTCGTCAACGAGGCGGCGCTGATGGCGGCGCGCAAGGGCAAGCGCTCGGTCACGATGGCCGAGTTCGAGATGGCCAAGGACAAGGTCATGATGGGCGCCGAGCGGCGCTCGATGGTGATGACCGAGGACGAGAAGAAACTGACGGCCTATCACGAAGGCGGCCATGCGCTCGTCATGCTCTATGCCGAGGGCCACGAGCCGCTGCACAAGGTCACGATCATCCCGCGCGGCCGCGCGCTGGGCGTCACCATGTTCCTGCCCGAGCGCGACAAGTACAGCCAGTCGAAGATGGAGCTCGAGGCGATGTTGACGAGCCTCTTCGGCGGCCGCATCGCCGAAGAGCTGATCTTCGGCCCCGACCGCGTCACCACCGGCGCCGCCGACGACATCCGCCGCGCCACCAATGCTGGCGCGCCGCATGGTGACCGAGTTCGGCTTCAGCGAGCGGCTCGGCCCCTTGCGCTACGCCGAGAACGAGGAAGAGGTGTTCCTCGGCCACTCCGTGACGCAGCGCAAGAACGTCTCCGATGCGACGGCGAAGGCGATCGACGAAGAGATCCGCCGCATCGTCGAGGACGGCGAGCACCGCGCGCGCGACATCCTCACCGCAGCATTTCGACGAGCTGCACGCGCTCGCCAAGGGCCTTCTCGAGTTCGAGACGCTGTCGGCCGACGAGGTGAAGCGCATCATCCGCGGCGAGAAGATCGTGCGCGACACTGGCGGCCCGGTCGAGGATGCGACGCGCAACGCGCCGCCGCGCGGCCGCTCCTCGGTGCCGCCCGCCGGCCGCGACAAGCCCGCCGGCGGCTTGGAGCCCGAGCCGCAGCCGGGTGGCTGATCCGGCTTTTCCGTTGCCGCAATCGTCATGCCGTGGCCTCGTGCCGGGCAAACCCGGCCATGACGCTGGTTCGCTCTTGATACTGTACGCGCAATGTGATATTATGCGTACGAATCGCGTGCGGATGAGTGCGTGAAGCCCCCCCGTTCAGGGTTAATGGCTTGTTTTGATTGCGCCGCCTAAACTCGGCCTAACGTCACGGATGGAGCGGCGAGGGGCCTTGGGGATGCGCAAGTTCTTCGGCACGGACGGCATTCGCGGCACGGCCAACGCCGAGCCGATGACCGCCGACACGGTGCTCAAGGTGGCGATGGCGGCGGGCCTCGTGCTGCGCCGCGGCGACCACCGCCACCTCATCGTCATCGGCAAGGACACGCGGCTTTCGGGCTATCTCATCGAGCCGGCGCTCACTGCCGGGTTCATCGCCATGGGCATGGATGTGATGCTGGTAGGTCCCTTGCCGACGCCGGCCATCGCCATGCTGACGCGCAGCCTCAGGGCCGATGCCGGGGTGATGATCTCGGCCTCGCACAATCCGTTCGAGGACAACGGCATCAAACTGTTCGGGCCCGACGGCTACAAGCTCTCGGACGAGATCGAGCAGGCGATCGAAACGCAGATAGAGCGCGCCGGCCGGCGAGCGCGCCTCGGCGCAGGGCCTCGGCCGGGCCAAGCGCCTCGACGATGCCGGCGGGCGCTACATCGAGTTCGTGAAAAGCAGCTTCCCGCAAGGCCTCCGCCTCGACGGGCTCAAGGTGGTGGTCGATTGCGCGCATGGCGCGGCCTACCGCGTCGCGCCGACGGTGCTGTGGGAACTGGGCGCCGAGGTCGTGCCGATCGGCATCGCGCCGGACGGCTTCAACATCAATCGCGAGTGCGGCACCATGGGCATCGCGGCGGCCCAGCGCGCCGTGCGCGAGCATCAGGCCCATCTCGGCATCGCGCTCGACGGCGACGCCGACCGCCTGCTCATGGTGGACGAGGCGGGCCGCATTCTCGACGGCGATCAGCTCATGGCGCGGATCGCGCTCAACTGGCGGCGCAACGGCCAGCTCTCCGGCAAGGGCGTCGTCGCCACCGTGATGTCGAACCTGGGCTTCGAGCGGCATCTGGCGTCGCACGGCATTTCGGTGACGCGCACCGCGGTCGGCGACCGCTATGTCGTCGACGCGATGCGCCGCATCGGCTGCAATCTCGGCGGCGAGCAGTCGGGCCACATCATCCTCGGCGACTACAGCACCACGGGCGACGGGCTCATGGCGGCGCTGCAGGTCCTCGCCGCGGTCGTCGAAACCGGCGCGCCGGCGAGCGAGGTGTGCAGCGTCTTCACGCCGGTGCCGCAGCTCCTGCGCAACGTCCGCTTCGGCGGCGGCGCGCCGCTCGAGGCGCGCAGCGTTGCGGCGGCGATCAAGGCCGGCGAGGGCCGTCTCGGCTCGTCGGGACGTCTCCTCGTGCGCAAATCCGGCACCGAGCCCTTGATCCGCATCATGGCCGAGGGCGACGACGAAAGCCTCGTCGCCGCCGTGGTCGACGAGATTGCCGAAGCCGTCATCTCGGCATCGCAGGCGGCGGAGAGCGCCGCCGAATGAAGGGCCGCGTGCTGGTCGTCGCGGGATCGGATTCGGGCGGCGGCGCGGGCATCCAGGCAGACATCAAGACGATCACCGCGCTCGGCGCCTATGCCGCCACCGCCATCACCGCGCTGACGGCGCAGAACACCGAGGGCGTGCTCGGAATCCTCCATGTCGCGCCCGATTTCGTGCGGCGTCAGATGGTGGCCGTGCTCGACGATATCGGTGCCGACTGCGTCAAGACCGGCATGCTGGTTGATGGCGCGGTGATCGAGGCCGTGGCAGCGACGCTCGAGGAAAAAGCTCGGGGCACGGCGCTGGTGGTCGATCCGGTGCTGGTCTCGTCGAGCGGTACGCGCCTGCTCGATTTGCGCGCGATCGATGTGCTGAAGCGCCGGCTGATCGCGGGCGCAAGCGTCGTGACGCCGAACGCGCCCGAGGCCGAAACATTGACCGGCATGAGCGTCGCCTCGCTCGACGACATGCGCCGCGCCGCGGACCGCCTGCTCGCGCTCGGCGCCAAGGCGGTCGTTGTGACCGGCGGCCACATCGCAGGCGCCGTCGTCCGCGATCTCGTCGCCGCAGTGGGCGAAAGCTTCGTGCTCGAGGCGCCGCGCATCGCGACGCGCTCGACGCACGGCACGGGATGCACCCTGGCGTCGGCAATCGCCGCGTCGCTCGCGCAAGGGCTCGCGCTCCGGCCCGCGGTCGAGCGCGCCCACGCCTTCGTCCGGCGCGCGATCGCGGCGGCGCCCGGTTTGGGGCGCGGCAACGGGCCGTTGAACCACGCGGTCGATTTCGATTAACCAAGCTTCCTCGCGCATCTCAACCATTTGTTTACGGGTCGGGCGTATATGGCATGTAGAGGCCATAGCAGGCGGACAGACGTTCGTGGTTGATAGCGTCTCATTCCCGGTGACAGGTGGTTACGCGCCCGTCGGCATTCAGCCGGCGGAAAGCGCGCCAGCCCCGTCGTCGCCCGCGCCCGCCGCGGACCAGACGCAAGTGCGGCCGGCCGCGGCTCCGGCTGCGGCGGCTGCGGGCGCGCCGTCGCTCGTCCTCGATTTCTCGCAAGGGCTTTCGGCCGCCTACGTGCTCGACTGGCGCGATCCGGAGACCGACCAGGTGCTGGTGCAGATCCCGATGCGCACGGCATTCCAGCAATTCACGCCTGCCGCAACGAGCAGCCAGGTCGGCAAGCACGTCGATACCGCTGCCTGAGGCGGCGCTTCAGAACGCCGCCTCGATCCGCGGCAGGTTCCGCAAAAGAAGCCTGATCTTTCCGAACGCCTGAACGAGCCCGTCCTCGATCGCGCGCGCGTCCAGTGCCACGTGGCGTGCGCCCGATGCGACGCGCAGCACCGCGGCGCGCTCGCCCACCGCGACCGGCTGCCCGATATGGCAAAGCGTTGCCGCAAGCTCGCGCTCGCCGCCATCGAGGCCCGGCAGCAGGGTCCGGAGATCGCGGTTCAAGGCGCGATGGAGCTTGACGCTGAGCGCCGGCGAAAGCGCGGCCCCCTCGTGCCGCAGGAAAAACGGAAAGATGCTCTGACCCGGGAATTCGTCGTCGTCGAGCGCCGGCGCCGGCAGCAGCGCGACCTCCGCGAACCCGGCGCTGGCGCGTTGGACGCTTGCCGCGAACGCGCCGAACAGCTCGCGGCGGCGCATCAATCCTGCGCCGTACCACGCCTCCATTTCGGCGAGCGCCGCGGTCCAGCGCAAGGTCTCGCCGATATTGTCGCGCGCCGGAAGCGAGGCGCGGACGCCTCGCCAATCGGTCGGCCAGTCGCAGGCGGCGGAATAATCCCTGAGCCCCGGCGGCAGCGCGATGCTTTCCGCGAGACGTTGCGTTAACCCCGGCGGAACGATCAGTGCCCCGCTCAAGGGCGGCCCGGTGAAGAATTTCGATCCGGTGATAAGCACCATCCGGCCGCGTTCGACATGGCGGCGCAACGTGGCGCGTCCGAGCCGCATCTGGCAGGCATCGATCACGACGAGGACGGACTCTCCGAACGCGGTTTCGATGGCCTCGAGCGCAGCATTGCCCGGCGAGCGATTGCCGAGCTTCGAATGATCCATGGCATAAAGCACGACGCGTTTTCGCGCGCCGACGGCGCGGGCGACCGCGGTTTCGACGTCGCAATCGCAATCCGATGCGGCGCGCAACCGGCCGTCTGCATCGCGGATCGGCAATGCGGCAAGCTCGATGTCCTCGAAGCCCGCGATGGGCGCGCCGCGCTCGACCGCGCGGCCCTGCGCCGTGGCCGGCGCGAAATGGCGGCCGGAAGCGGCATAAGGCGCGCCGCTCCCCGTCTCGTCGGCAGCGGCGAGCACGCTCACGAGCGTGCCGTCCAGCGCCGTTCGCGCAATCGCAAGGGCAAGGAGCGCCGCATCGGTCCCGGACGGCGCGAACACGATTTCGGCGCCCATCGCGTGCACGCCGAGCCTCCGCGCCAACACCGCGCGCTGCTCGTCGATAATCGCATCGCTGCTCTCGCCCGCGGCAAGCCGCGCGCGCACATCGCTCGCGCGCCGCCACGCATGGTTCGAGATCGAACTCGCGGTCGAGGAGGAAAAGCTCAGCGCCTCGGATCGCGGCGCCGGGCGGCAGCCATAGCAATTGAGCCCGCTCGCCAAATCGAGCGCGAGCCGCCCGTCCCCGCCCGAAATCAGCAGCTCCTCGAGCGGCGGCAGCAGAAGCCGCCGGTCGGCGCGGAGAAGGGCCTTCATTACGCCGCCTCCTGCAGAAGCGCGCGGCCCAGACGCCCGACCTCTTGCACAAGAAGGTCGAGATCGGCGGTCGTCGTGCGGTGGTTGGCGAGACAGACACGGATCGCGAGACGCCCGCCAAGCCGGGTCGTCGAGGGCGCGGCGATGCCGTCGCGCTGCAGCGCGGCGACGATCGCGGCGTTGATCGTGTCGAGCGATGCCTCTGGCGCTCGCACCGGGGCAAAGCGGAAGCAGACGATGTTGAGACCGACGGGCGCCAGGAGCGAAAGCTCGCGCGATGCTTCGATCCGCGATCCTAGATACCGGGCCTGGCGGCAATTGCGCGCGATCGATTGGGCCAGCGCGTCGATGCCGTGGGCCTTGATCGTGAACCAGACTTTGAGCGCGCGAAAGCCGCGCGACATTTCCGGCCCGTATTCGCAGAACCACGGATCGCCGCCGGCAAGCGCCGCGCCGTCATGCGCGAGATATTCGCGCCGCGCCGAAAAACTCGCGCGGTGCAGGGCCTCCTCCCGCACGAGAACGCAGCCGGCGTCATAAGGGACCTGAAGCCATTTGTGGAAATCGAACGCGATCGAATCCGCCTCGCGCATCGGCGCGAGCGTGTCGCGGAACTCCGGCGTCAGAACGGCAAGGCCGCCGAACGCCGCATCGACATGGAGCCAAAGCCCTTCGGCGCGGCACAGTGCGGCGATCGCGGCAAGATCGTCGATCGCGCCGGTATTGACCGTGCCGGCGGACGCGATCACCGCGGCGGGCGCGAAGCCTGCCGCCCGGTCGGCCGCGATCGTCGCGGCAAGGTCCGTCACAGACATGCAAAAATCGGCGCCGACCGGGACCTGCCGCAAGGCGGCTTCGCCCAGTCCCAGAAGCGCGCACGCCTTCGCGATCGCGCCATGCGCCTCGCGCGAGGCATAGAAAACGGGCGGGCGCGGCGCCGCCGCGAGGCCGTGGCGCCGGACGTCGGCGCCGCTCTTCGCATCGCGCGCGACCGCGAGCGCGATGATGCTCGCCATCGAGGTGCCGGTCGTGATGAGCCCGCTCGCGCCCTCGGGAAATCCGAAGATCGACTTGCACCACTCGATCACTTGCCGCTCGACATAGACCGCGACATGGTCGCGTCCGGCGACGTTGCTGTTCATGAAGCCCGCGAGCATCTCGCCGAGCGCGCCGGCCACATTTCCTGCGCCATGAACCCAGCCGAAGAAGCGGGGATGAAGGTTGCCCGTCGCATAAGGAAGAAGCTCGGTCCGGAACGAGTCGACGAGCGCGTCGAGGCTCGCGCCGGAAGCGGGAAGGGGGGCGGCAAGCGCTTCCTTCACCGCAGCCGGCGTTTCCTGCCACACCGGCCGGTCGCGGATGTCGCGGAGCCACTCGAGGCAGCAATCGGCCGCGGCATGGAAGCTGCGCCGCGTCGCGTCCCAGTCTTCGGGGTCGAGCGAGCGTTCGCCGCTCATGGCACGCATCGTGCGCGGCTGAGCAGCATCGCGCGGAAGGCGTCGAACACCTTCCGCATCTGCGGCGCCTTGTAAGGGAAGAGGTCGGGCGGATCCATCGCGTGGACGATCATCGCGATGTCGGCCTCGAACAGGACGAGCCTGCCGTCCGGCATCACGCCGCAATCGATCGCGAAATAGTCGAGCCCGATGCGCCGGGCGATGGCGCCAAGCGCCGCTTGGTGCCGTCGTGCGAAGTCATGCTCGAAATCGCGCATGAAGCGCGCTTCCTCGGCGCGCTTTTCCGCGCTCTCGCGCATGCCGGCATTGAGGTAGTAGATCATCCAGTGATCGGAGATCGCCATGTGGCACGCAAAGGGCGCGCCCGCGACGAAGGCGATGCGGTACTTGCGGAAGAGCCCGTCGGCGCTGCGGTAGTCGACGAAGGCCGTGGTAAAGAACGACGCCTCGGCGCGCGCGCCGAGATAGGCTTCGAGCGCGGGTAGATCGGCGATGCGCGCGAGGCCGCGGCCGGCGTGGGAATCGACCGGCCGGACGATGTACGGAAAGTCGGACGATCGGGAAAGCGCGCTGCGGGCGAGCCGGCGCACCGGCGGCGCGAGGAGCGCGGGCGCATCGCCAAAAAGCGCAGCGACGCCCTCGCGCGAGAGGCGCGCAATCCGCGCAGGGTCGTTGAGTAGGGGGAGATGCAGTTTGCCCGCGATGCGCGCGATCTCGGCCAGAACCGGCCGGTTCGCCTCGGATTCGCCCGCCGCGACAAAAGCGAGATCGTAGGCGCCCGGCGGCGGCAAGGCCGCGTGGCCCGGCACCACGTAAAGCGTGTCGAGCGCGATGTCGGTGCCCTCGAGCATGAATTCGAGCGGCGTGTTCGTGCCGATGTCGCCGGGCGCAGCAAAGGCGAGGAGCCGCAATGAGGGCGCCGGCGCAGCCGACGGCGAGCGATATAGCCGCCCGCGCTCGAGCGCCGCCTTCTGGCAGGCGAGCGCCGCCGCGTCATTGCCGAAAAGCTGCTCGATCGTGGCGAGGTCCATGAGCGCAGCAGCCTCGTCCGTGCCGCCAACGAAGCGGTCGTAGAGGCTCCGCCACAGCGGCGTCAGGTCGCCGCCGTCGAATGCGAGCTTCGCAAGGCGCGCAATGCCATAGGGCAGCACGCCCAGCGCTTCCGCGCCGGGCAGGCTCCCCTGCGACGCCCCGAACGGTGCCATGCGCGCCGATGCCCCTTCGATGATTCGAATGCCCGTTAAATCAAAGCCATTTCGGTTAAGAATTGCCTTAGACGGCGGTTTGCTTCGCCGCGGTTAACAAGGCGGTAACCTTGCTGCGGCGCTTTGCCGCGACAGCGATGCGGCAATTGACGGCTGCGCGTCCGGTTCCTAATTTCATCGGCGGGACACGGCCCCCCAACGGGTCGCAGCTATTCTGGAAGGAATAGGCCATGAAGCCGAACGTCCGGCCCGCCAATCCCTGCTTTTCCTCTGGTCCTTGCGCCAAGCGTCCCGGTTGGACGGTTGCGGCGCTGAAGGCCGCCCTGGTCGGGCGCTCGCACCGCGCCAAGGTCGGCAAGGCGCGACTCCAGGAAGTCGTCACCCGCTCGCGCGCGATCCTCGGCATTCCCGAGAACTGGCGCGTCGGCATCGTTCCGGCCTCCGACACCGGCGCGGTCGAGATGGCGCTGTGGTCGCTTCTGGGCGCCCGCGCGGTCGATGTGCTGGTCTGGGAAAGTTTCGGCGAAGGCTGGGCGACCGATGTCGCAAAGCAATTGAAGCTCGCCGATGCGCGCGTCCTGAGCGCGCCTTATGGCGCGCTGCCCGATCTCGCCGCGGTCGATTGGGCGCGCGACGTGGTGTTCACCTGGAACGGCACGACCTCGGGCGCGCGGGTGCCGAACGGCGACTGGATTCCAGAGCGGCCGCCAGGGTCTGGCGATCTGCGATGCCACATCGGCGGTCTTCGCCATGGACGTGGCGTGGCAAAAACTCGATGTCGTCACCTGGTCCTGGCAGAAGGTGCTGGGCGGCGAGGCGGCGCACGGCATGCTGGCGCTCGGCCCCCGTGCCGTCGAACGGCTCGAAAGCTACGTTCCGCCCTGGCCGCTGCCGAAGATTTTCCGGCTCACCTCCAAGGGCAAGCTCAACGCCGGCATCTTCGCGGCCGAGACCATCAACACGCCGTCGATGTTGGCGGTCGAAGATGCGCTCGATGGGCTGCGCTGGGCGGAAATGCTCGGCGGCCTGCCGGCATTGAAGGCGCGCAGCGAAGCCAATCTCGCGGCGATCGCGCGCTGGGTCGAACGCACGAACTGGATCGATTTCCTGGTCGCCGATCCGGCCTGCCGCTCCTCGACCTCGGTCTGTCTCAAGATCGTCGACGACTGGTTCCAGCGCCTCTCGCCCGACGCGCAGCGCGACCAGGTGAAGCGTCTCGAAACCCTGCTCGACGCCGAGGGCGTCGCCTACGACATTGCCGGGCACCGCGACGCCTTGCCGGGATTGCGCATCTGGTGCGGCGCCACGGTCGAGACCAGCGATGTCGAGGCGCTCCTGCCTTGGCTCGACTGGGCCTATGCCGAAATCCGCCGTCCGGCGGCGGCCTGAACCCCAACCTTCCGCTTTAGCGAAGAGGCCGCCATGCCGAGCGTGCTGATTTCCGACGATTTGAGCCCGCGCGCGATCGAGATCTTCAAGGCGCGCGGCATCGAGGCCGAGGTGAAGATCGGCCTGCCGCCCGACGAGCTGAAGAAGATCATCGGCCGCTTCGACGGTCTTGCCGTGCGCTCGGCCACCAAGGTGACGAAGGCGCTTCTGGCGGAAGCCGGGCGGCTCAAGGTGATCGGCCGCGCCGGCATCGGCGTCGACAACATCGACGTGCCGGCGGCGACCCAGCGCGGCATCGTGGTGATGAACACGCCGTTCGGCAATTCGATCACCACGGCCGAGCATGCGATCGCGCTGATGATGGCGCTGGCGCGGCAATTGCCCGCCGCCGACCGCTCGACCCAGGCCGGCAAGTGGGAGAAATCCCGCTTCATGGGCATGGAGATCTTCGGCAAGACGCTGGGCGTCATCGGCTGCGGCAATGTCGGCTCGATCGTTGCCGACCGCGCGATCGGCCTCAAAATGAAGGTGATCGCCTACGATCCGTTCCTGTCGGCCGAGCGCGCGCTCACGCTCGGGGTCGAGAAGGTCGGTCTCGACGACCTTTTCGCGCGCGCCGATTTCATCTCGCTCCACACGCCGCTGACCGATGCGACGCGCAACATCATCGACGCCAAGGCGCTCGCCAAGACCAAGCCGGGCGTCCGCATCATCAACTGCGCGCGTGGCGGCCTCGTCGTCGAGGAGGATTTGAAAGCCGCGCTCGACAGCGGCCATGTCGCGGGCGCGGCAATCGACGTCTTTCCGATCGAGCCGGCCAAGAGCAACATCCTCTTCGGCCGCGACGACGTGATCGCGACGCCGCATCTCGGCGCCTCGACGCTCGAGGCGCAGGAGAACGTGGCGCTGCAGATCGCCGAGCAGATGTCGGATTTCCTGCTCACCGGCGCGGTCGAGAACGCGATCAACATGCCGTCGCTTTCGGCCGAGGAGGCGGCGCGGCTCAAGCCCTACCTGAAGCTCGTCGAACAGCTCGGCAGCTTCGCGGGCCAGCTCACCGAGAGCGACCTGAAGAGCGTCGAGATCGAGTATTGCGGCCATGCCGCCGAGCTCAACGTGAAGCCATTGACCGCGATCGCGCTGACCAGCCTCCTCGCGCCGCAGCTCGACACGGTCAACATGGTGAACGCGCCGCTCATCTGCCGCGAGCGCGACATCGTCGTCTCCGAGACGCGCTGCAGCGAGACGACCGACTTCCACACGCTCGTCCGGGTCAAGATCACGACCGCCCGGCGTACGCGCGGCATTGCCGGGACGCTGTTCGGCGGCGACCGGCCGCGCATCGTCAGCGTCGAGGACATCCCGATGGAGGCGGAGCTGGGGCCGCACATGCTGTTCGTCCGGAACGAGGACAAGCCCGGCTTCATCGGCAATCTCGGCCGCACGCTCGGCGAGGCCGGGATCAACATCGCGACGTTCCATCTGGGCCGGAACGCCCCCGGTTCCGATGCGGTCTGCCTCGTGCAGATCGATCAGCCCTTGGACGACCGCGTGCTCGATCGTGTCCGCCACATCCCGAACGTCGTCCAGGCGAAGCAGCTCCGGTTCTGACCGCCGCTCTTTCGGGCGAGTCCGTCCGGGGCAACCACAGGTAGAACACGCCGCGGAACCAATCTCGCTTTGGGTCGTACACCGTCGTGAAAGCTCGAGGGTTGCGGCGGTGGCGTATCTCGACCTTGGCTGGGCAGTCCGCGGCGTCGATATGCTGCTTCGGCAGGGGATGGGAATCCAGGAATTCACTGACGACCGCGAGTGCATCTTCCGAATATCTCTGGATTCCGCCACGCAGAGCGTGCGGCTCTCCGACGGTACGGCGGTGCGCGCGGGCGACGCGGTGCTGAGCCTTCACTTCTGGAACGAGCATCTGCCGCCGATGGGCAGCGCGGGGCCGAGCGCCGCCTGGGCCAATCTGTTCCGGCGCCGGATGCGCCGCTCGCTCGAGGTCGTGGCCGCGCATCTCGCAAGCGAGGCCGTCTACGAGCCGGTCACGGCCTTGACTGGCGCGCCTCCGTTCGGAAGCCGCATCGGCGCGGTGCAAATGGTGCGCACCGCCGAACGGTTCGGCTTCGAGGTGATCGAACCGAGCGCCGAGCACGAGCTTCGCGAGCGCATCCACGCGATGTTCGACAGCCTTCTGCTGTGGGGGCTGGCCCAGGCCTACAATCCCGCCGCGCTCAACGGGAAGCGGCTGCTGCGGCATCGCTACCGGCTCTGGATCTCGCGGGCGTCGCTGCTCCGCCACTATGGCCGCTCGCACCCGGCGGCGTGAGCCCGAGCCTTGCCATGCGCGGTTTTGCTCGGCAAGTCGCATGCCTGCTGGCGCGCCCTGTGACGGTCACGCTTGCGGCAGGACGTGGCCCCATTTGGCGCGGATGCGCTCGTCGAGCTCGCGGCTCGAGCGCGCGACCGCGGGAAAATCGTCGCGCCGCCGGAACGGCTTGCATGCGTCGATGACGACGCGCGCGTTACGCGGATCGTCGGCGGCATAGACCATCGGATCGAGCGCCGTGCTCCAGCAGCCGCGCAGGACCTCGATGCCCTCGCGCGGCTCGAAGCGCGTGCACATCGCCCAGATGACGGCGTTCATGTCGGCCGGGTCGATGTCGTCGTCGACCACCACGACCCAGCGGTTGGCATAGGCGCCGGCGTGGCATTGCGAGGCAACGAGCCCGGCCTGCTTGGCGTGGCCGCCATACATCTGCTTGATGGCGATCGTAAGCCACAGCCGCCCGCCGCCCGCCTCGTGCGCCCACACGCCCTTCACCTCGGGCACGCCGGCCGCCTCGAGCTGGTGCCACACCGCGCCGCAGCGATAGGTGCCGCGATAGAACGTGTCGTCGTTGGGCGGCACCGCGGGCACCGCGCCCAGAAGAATCGGGTCGTTTCGGTGCATGAAGCTCTTGATGCGGATTGCCGGCTCCTTCTTCTTGCCGCCGGCGTAGTAGCCGGTCCATTCGCCGAGTGGACCTTCATCGACGAGATCGCCGGGCGCGACATAGCCCTCGAACGCGATCTCGGCATGAGCGGGAATCGGCAGGCCCGTGACCGGCCCCGCGACCACGTCGACCGGTTCGCCGATGAGCCCGCCCGCGGCGTCGTATTCGTTCTTGCCATAGGGAATTTCGAGCCCGGCGACCATGAACAGCGCCGGATGCATGCCGGCGACGACCGCGATGGGGCAGGGCTCGCCGCGCTCGTGATAGCGCCGCATGATGAGGTTGCCGTGCTTTCCCTTGGACGTCATCACCGAGGCGAGATCCTTGCCGTGCGCCTGAACCCGGTAGGCGCCGTAATTGATCCAGCCGGTGTCGGGATCCTTCATCACCACCATGCAGCCGGTGCCGATATAGTGGCCGCCGTCATGCTCGTGCCAGCGCGGCGTCGGAATTTTCAGGATGTCGATCGCATCGCCGGTCGCGATGTTCTCGAACACCGGGCCGTTATTCACGAGGCGCGGCGGGATCGCCTTCGACTGCCGGAAATAGTCGCGCCAGAAGCGCACGAGATCGACCTCGCTCGTGTCCGCCGGCAGGCCAAGCGTCAGCGCGATGCGCTTCACCGAGGTGAGCACGTTGGCGATGATGCGATGGCCCTCGGGGTATCCCGGCACGGCATCGAACAGAAGCGCCGGCCGCCCCATCTTGCGCTGGTAGATGTCGACGATGCCGCCGATTTCGATCTCGCGTTCGGCGCCGCGCACTTCCTGCACCTCGCCCGCTTCCTGCATTGCCGCGAGCCAAGTCCTGAGGTCGGGATTTGCCACCTTCGTCTCCTTCGGTTCAGCCGCCTGGCCAGCCGGCATTTTCGCGCGCGGCCAACGCCGCCTCCTCGGCCGGCAGATCGGCGCGCCAGCGCCGCGCGACAAAGCGCATGCCGGTGATCCCGTTCGCGCGCTCCGAGCAAAGATAAAGGAGGGGCGGAACCATGATTGCGGGATCGAGCAATGCGGCGCGCAGCGACGCGGGATATCCGTCCGGAATCATGCCGGTCAGCGAAGCACCCCCGGGCAGCAGCGCGTTCACCGTGACGCCGCTCCCGGCAAGGTCATGCGCCCAGATGATCGTTTCCGATTCGAGCGCGGCCTTCGACGGGCCATAGGGCGAAAAGCCCGGACGCCGCATCGTCTCGTGCGCCATCGAGACATTGACGATGCGGCCCCAGCCGGCCGCGCGCATATGCGGTACCGCCGCGCGCGCCATGAGGAACGGACCGTTGACGTTGGTGTCGATGACGAGGCGCCAGGTCTCGGGCGCGACATCCCAGAACCGCGGCGGCTCGGTCATGAAGTTTTGGCTCACATACTTCATGCCGCGGCCGGCATTGTTGACGACGATGTCGAGCCGGCCGAAGCGCTGCAGCGCCGCCTCGACCGCGCGCCGGCAATCGTCATCGCGCGTCACGTCGGCGATGAGCGGCACGATGCGCGGGTTTCCGGCAGCGGCCGACTCGATTTCCGCCCGCTCGCGCGCGGCCAACGCGATGACATCTGCGCCGGCCTCGGCGAGGCCCAGCGCCATGGCGCGGCCCAACCCGCGCCCCGCGCCGGTGACGATCGCGACTTTTCCCGAAAGCGATGGGTCCATGGCTTATCCCCGACGCGAATTCCTGACGAGCCAGACGAGGCGTTGCGGGCGGAGCGGCGTTTCGTCGATCTCGATGCCGAACGGCTCGAGCGCGTCCTCGATCGCGGATATGATTGCGGCGGCAGCGGGAATCGTGCCGACTTCGCCCACGCCCTTCGCGCCCAGCGGGTTCATCGGCGACGGCGACTGCTTGTAGCGTGTCGCGAAGCGCGGCAGCTCCGGGGCCGTCGGCAGCAGATAGTCGCCAAAGGACGTCGTCAGCGGCTGCGCATCGTCGTCATACTCCATGCGCTCGAAAATGGCGTTGCCGATGCCGTGCGCGATGCCGCCCAGCACCTGGCCCTCGACGATGAGCGGGTTGATCAGCACGCCCGAATCCTGGATCGCGTGATAGCGCAAAATCGATACCGCGCCGGTTTCGATATCGACTTCGACCTCGGCCACGTGAAACGCATTGGCGTAAGCGAGCGCCTCGGTCATGAAGGGACGGTTCGCTTCGAGCCCCGGCTCGATGCCGGGCGGAAAGCCGTAACCGGGCGCGCCGCGCAGAATTCGCGCGAGTTCGCCGAGGCTCACTTCCTTGTGCGGCACGCCCGCGATGCGGACCGCGCCGTCCGCAAGCTCGAGATCGGCCTCGTCGGCCTCGAGGATGTGGCTCGCGAGCTTCCGCGCCTTATCGGCGACCGCGCGGGCGGCAAGCCGCACCGATGAGCCGGCGGTGACGAGCTGGCGGCTCGCGAATCCGCCATGTCCCCACGGCGCGAGCGCCGTGTCGCCGGCGGTGACGCTGACCCGGTCGGGGGCGATGCCCAGCTCCTCGGCGCAGATTTGCGCCAGCGCCGTGGCGAGACCTTGCCCCATCGCGGCCGCGCCGGTCGCGATCGAGACGCGGCCCGAGGGTGCGACGCGCACGATGCCGGTCTCGAACGGCCCGCGTCCGGTTCCCTTTATCGCATGGGCGAGGCCGATGCCGGGATAGCGTCCTTCGCCGCGCGCGGCGCGCTGGCGCGACGGGAACGAATCCCACTCCGCTGCCGCCAAGAGTTCCGCCTGGCACGCGGGATAGTCGCCGCTGTCATAGACGATGGCCGCGCCGGAGCGCGCCTTGAGCGGCTTCTCATAAGGCATCTTGTCCGCCGCGATGAGATTGCGGCGCCGCAGCTCGGCGCGGTCGAGGCCGAAGGCGCGCGCCGCGCGGTCCATGAGCCGCTCCATCGCGAAGCACGCCTCGGGATATCCCGCGCCGCGCACCGACGAGGCCGCCACCTTGTTGGTCAGCACGATCGTTGCGTCCATCGCGAAAGCGGGAACGACATAGGGCCCGGTGACCGAGGTCGCGGCGTTATAGGGCAGGTTCACGTCCTTCAGGGCATAGGCGCCCTGATCGTGCACCAGCCGGCCGCGAATGCCGCGAATCCTGGCGCCATCGTCCAATGCCATTGCCATCGACCAATACTGGTCGCGCTCCTGGATCGCCGAGAGGAAATGCTCCCGGCGATCCTCGATCCAGACGAGCGGGCGCCGCAACAGCCACGCAGCGGCCGCGACCGCCACCTCTTCCTGATAGACGCAGTATTTGGGGCCGAAGCCGCCGCCGACGTCGGGCGTTGCGACCCGGAGCCTGTTCTCGTCGAGCCCCAGCACGTTCGCGATCGCGTCGCGAAGGTCATGCGCGAGCTGGGTCGAGGCCCAGACGGTCAACGCATCGCCGGCCTGGATTTCGACGGCGATCCCGCGCGGCTCGATCGGGTGCCCGGCGCCGCGATGCTGGTGGAGATCGCACGATACGGTCCGGGCCGCGCCGCGAAACGCCGCGTCGATATCGCCGTAGGCGACCGAGAATGTCGCAAGCACGTTGCCCTGCAGCTCGAGCCGCGCCTTGGGCGCCCCGGCTTCGACGGCGCGCCGGCAGTCGGCGATGGCGGGAAGGACCCGATAATCGACCGTGACCAGCGCCGCCGCGTCCTCGGCAACGGCGCGCGAGCCTGCGGCGACAAGCGCCACCGGCTCGCCGACGAAGGCAACCTCGCGCTCGGCAAGCACGAAGGGCGTGCTGCCGGGCGGCTGCCGTGACGCCTGCGGATTGCGCGGCAGCCGGGCTTCGGCGAGGACCGGGCGCAGGCCATCGAGGCTCAGGACCGCGACGACCCCGGGCAAATTGCGTGCCGGCGCCGCGTCGATGCCGTGCACCGACGCATGGGCATGGGGGCTGCGCACGAATGCGACATGGAGCGCGCCCGGCGGCGCGATGTCGCCAATGAAGCGTCCCGCGCCTCTGAGCAGCCGCCCGTCTTCGAACCGGCGGATTGGCTGTCCGACGAGCGCCATTCGCCGCTAGTTCGCCATGGCGGCGGCCGCTTTGGCGACGATGTCCTTGGGCGTGGCGTAGACGTCGGCCAGCAGCGCATCGATCTCGGCGCCCGTCACCGGATTGACCTCGATATCGCGGCGTTCGGCCTCGGCAAGGAAATCCGGGTCCTTCATGGTGGCGTCGAAGGCCGCGCGCAACGCCGCCTTGCGCTCCGGCGGGATGCCGGGGGGCGCCACGAACGGGCGCGCCATGCCCTGGCCCGCGACGATGAACTTCACGATCCGCACCTTTTCCGGATCCGTCGTCTGATCCGTGAGGAACGGGACATCCGGCAGCTCGGGCGATTTGCGGATGCCCGCCTGGACGAGGAGGTTCACCGATCCGTCCTTGAGCCAGGCGCCGTGGCGGCTCTTCATGGTGCCGAGCGACAGGCCGCACAGGCCGTCGACCTCGCCGCGCTCCATCGCGAGCGTCGCTTCGTTGGTCCCGGGATATCCGCGCACCAGCTTCGCCTTGGCGCCGAATACGTTGTCGATGGCGAGCGTGAACACGTCGGGATCGGCGCCCGAGCCTTCGCCGGCAAAGGTGAAGTTCTTCGTCAGCATGTCGTTCCAGGTCTTGATCGGCGATGTCTTCCACGACACGCAAAGGCTCACGTCGTTCGTGACCGAGCCGAGCCAGCTGAATTTCGTGCCGTCATAGTCGGCATCCTTGCCGACCAGCGGCTCGAGCCCCATGCTGCGCCCGAATGTGCCGATGACCGAGCCGTCCTTGGGCGCGACCGAGTACAGATAATTTGCCGCCTTGAGGCTGCCGGCGCCGGGCATGTTCTGCGGCACGAGCGTGGGATTGCCGGGAATGTGCTTGCCCATATGCTCGGCGACGAGCCTTGCATAGAGGTCGTAGCCGCCGCCGACGCTGTAGCCGATCGCGACCTGAACCGTGCGGCCCTTGTAGAAGGACTCGACGCCGTCGGCGCGCGCCGGCGCCATGGCGAGGAGGGCGGCGGCGAAAATCATCGACGCGGCGATGCAGCCGAATTTGCGGAACACGCGATCCTCCCTCATTGGCGCGGCACTCTAGACCAGCCCGCTCGCGTCGCGAAGTGCCGGAAACACGTCGCCGATGAGCGCCTGCGGCCACGGCAGCGAGAAGGTGCGGTCGAACAGAACATAGATGAGGAGCGTCGCAACGCACGCGCACGCCGCGGCGTGCGTCCAGCCTTCGCGAAACTCGAGCCGCATCTGCAGCAGCACGAACAGGAAGAGCGACGGCAGCATGCCGATGAGCGCGCCCGCGACGAGAAATGCCGCGAGCCAGCCGAAATAGCGGAGCGCGCGCACGCGGACGAGCGGCCCCGTGACCGCTTCCGCGATCTCGATCGGCTGCAGCCGCGCCGCGTGGGCACCCTTGGGCGCGGCCTTCGCTTCGGCGCGGCGCGCGAAAATCTCGGTCGCGAGGTTCAGCACCGCGAAGAACAACGCCGCGAAGGCAGCCGTATGCGGCACGAGCCTCGCGGCGGCTGGCCAGGCGAGCGAGAACCACAACGCGACGAGGATCGAGGCGATGAGCGCGAGCGTGAAGGCGGCGTTCCGCTCGAAGCGCAAGGCCGCAAGGCTGAAGTGGGTGAATGTCGCCCAGAGATCGCGCACGTGCGTTCGGAGCGACGGGATCACGACCCAGGCCGCCGCGGCGAGGACGGCGAGCACGACCGGCCGGAGCACCCAGGCGGCGCCGTAGATCTCAGTCGAGATGAAGAAATAGCGCTCGAAGATGCTGCCCAGGACGAAGCCCAGGATGAGCGGCGGGCGCGGCCAGCCGAGATGCTTCATCATCCAGCCGATCGTGCCGAAGAATACCATCGAATAAAGATCGCCCCAGCTCTGCGAGCCCTGATAGGCGCCGATGAAGATGACGGTCAGCACGAGCGGCAGCAGCAGGCCCACCCGCACCGTCGCCAGCCGCGCGAAAAGCCCGCTCGCCAAGATGCACAGGCCCGCGCCCAGAATGTGCGCAATCGTCAAGGTCCAGATGATCGAATAGGTCACGTCGAGATGCTTCGTCAGCATGTCGGGTCCCGGCACGAGCCCGTGCATCAGAAAGGCGCTCAGCAGGATCGCCATCGAGGCGCCGGCCGGGACGCCGAAGGCGATGGTCGGGACGAGATGCCCGCCCTCCTTGGCATTGTCCGAGGCGATCGCCGCGATGACGCCGCGGATATCGCCATGCCCGAAATTCTCGGTATTCTTCTCGGTGCGGATGGCATGGCCATAGGCGATCCAGTCGATCACCGCGGCGCCCAGCCCCGGCACCGCGCCGAGGATCGCGCCAAGCCACGAGCAGCGCAGGATGAGCCACCAGCTTCTGAGCGCGTCCCTTACCCCGGCCCATTGATCGGCAAGGCGAATGTCGCCGCCGATCGCGCGGCCGGCGATGCTGGTGCGCTGGATCGCCATGTCGGCGAGCTCGGGGATGGCGAAGAGGCCGAGCGTCACCGGCACGAGCGGCAGGTGGTCCCAGAGATAAAGCGAGCCGAACGTCCAGCGCAGCGTCCCGGTCTGCGAATTGCTGCCGATCATCGCCAGCATGAGGCCGAGGCACGCGGCCGTGAGGCCTTTCAAGGGCGCCTTGCCCGAAAGCACGCCGACCATCGACAGCCCGAAGATGCAGAACGACAGAAGCTCGGGCGAGGCGAGATAAAGCACCACCGGCCGCAGCACCGGGATCGCCACCGCGAGAAGCGCTGCGCCGAACACGCCGCCGATGAGCGACGCGGCATAGCCCGCGCCGAAGGCCCGCGCCGCCATGCCCTGCTTCGCCAGCGGATGGCCGTCGAGCACGGTCGCTGCCGCCCCGACCGTGCCGGGCACGCCGAACAGCACCGCCGGAATGAGGTCCGAGATGGTCGTGACCGACGCCATGCCGATCAGCAGCGCGAAGGCGGTGAAGGCGTCGAGGTTGTACGTGAACGGAATGAGGATCGCGAGCGCGACGACGCCGCCCAGCCCCGGGATGACGCCGAGCGAAAGGCCGAGCACGACACCGCCCGCCATGATGAGGAGCCGCATCGGCTCGAGCACGACATGAAGCGCCTGCAGCGCCGCGGCGAGCATGCGCTATGAAACACTACGCCCCGGCATGCCGCAACCCTGACGCGCAAGGAGGGCGAGCACGCGCTGCGGCGTCACCGGCAAAGACGTGACGGCGCCGGGCAATTGGATCGCATCGTCGATCGCGGACGCGATGGCGGCGCCGACGCCGGTGACGCCGGCCTCGCCCGCGCCCTTGATGCCGAGCGCGTTGAGCGGGCTCGGCGCGTCCTCCCGCAGCAGGACGTCTACGCGCGGCGTCTCGCACGCGGCCGGCAAAAGGTAGTCGGCGAAGGTGACGGAAAGCGGCTGGCCCGCCGCATCGTAGGCGAATTCCTCGGCCAGCGCGCCGCCCAGTCCTTGCGCGAAGCCGCCGACGATCTGGCCTTCGACCAACATCGGGTTGATCGCCCGGCCGATGTCGTAGGCCGCGAGATAGCGCTCGACCGCGACGGCGCCGGTGTCGCGGTCGACCCTGACCACCGCGATGTGACAGCCATAGGGATAATTCATGTGCGGCGTCTCGTGCCAGCCTTCGGCCGAGAGCACTCCGCCGTTATGGCGCGCGATCTCTCCCAAGGAGAGCGACGGACCGAGCGGTGCGTCTCTGCGCACGATCCTGCCGTCCAGAATATCGAGGCTTGCGGCCGGCGCCTGCAGCAATTCCGCTGCGGCTTCGAGTGCCGCGCGGCGCAAATTCGCCGCCGCGATCGCGGTCGCCGATCCGGTCATCACCGTGGCGCGTGAGGCGTGCGCGCCGATCCCGTTGGCGATGCGGTCGGTCTGGCCGTGGATGACGCGAATGTTGCGATAATCGACGCCGAGCGCGTCGGCGCAGATTTGCGCCATGACCGTCTCGAAGCCCTGGCCGAGCGAGGCGCCGCCGGTCACGACCTCGACCGCGCCCGCTTCGTTCGCCTCGACGCGCACGCCGTCCTTGGGCCCAAGTCCGCTCTTCTCGACGAAGAAGGCGACGCCCGCACCGACGGCCTCGCCTGCCTCACGCCGGGCCGCAAGATTGCGCTTGAGCTTCGGCCATTCGACCGCCGCCAGCGCCTTGTCGAGAAGCGCCGCGTAGTCGCCCGAATCGTAGACCACGTCGTCGCCGATCGCATCGAGGCCGCGCGCGAACGGCATCGCCTCGGCGGCAATGAGATTGCGGCGGCGGACTTCGATCGGATCGAGCCCGAGCCGAAGCGCGATCGCATCGACGAGCCGCTCGCGCACGAAGCTGCTTTCATAGCGTCCGGGCGCGCGATATGTGGCGGCCGGCGTCTTGTTGCTGAGGCGAAAGCGCCCGACCGAGCGGAAGGCCGGCACGAGATAGGGGCCGGGCAGCATGCTCGCCGTCATGTCGAGGACGCGCGCGCCGTGCGTCCTGACATAGGCGCCCTGATCGAGGATGAACTCGTCATCCATGCCGAGGATGCGGCCTTCCGCATCGATCGCCGCGCGCACGCGATGATGCTGCTGGCGCGAATGATTGGCGGCGACGAGATTTTCGCGGCGGTCCTCGATCCATTTGACCGGTCGGCCGAGCCGCAAGGCGGCAACGCAGACCAGCACGTCCTCGGGATAGATCTCGCCGCGCACGCCGAAGCCGCCGCCGACATGGCCCTCGTAGAGCTGCACCCTGTCGCGCGCCCGGCCGAGCATGCGCGCCAGCGCCTCGCGGTTCCGGTGCGGCACTTTGGCCGCGCCGTGCAGTTCGAGCACGTCGCGCGCCAGGTCGTAGCGGGCGATGGCGCCGCGCGTTTCGAGCGGCACGCCGGAATGGCGCCCGATCGCAAGCTCGAGCGCGACGACCGCGTGCGCCGCGCCGAACGCCGCCTCGATATCGCCGTAGGTCTTCACCTCGACGAGCGCCTCGGTGCCGAGGCCTGCCGCGAATTCGCCCGGTTCGGCGCAGGCGTCGAGAAGCGGCGGCAGCGCATCGATTTCGAGGGCGACCAGCATGGCCGCGTCCTCGGCGCGGTAGGGATCGTCGGCAAAGACGGCCGCAACCGGCTCGCCGACATAGCGCACGCGATCGCGAGCGAGCACGGGCTGGCGGTAGGGAGCGAGCGCCGCGATCGGGCCTTCGCGGAATTCTATGGGCGGGAGATCGGCCAGGTCGTCGGCCGTCCACACCGCCGCGATGCCGGGCGCTTGGAGCGCCGCCGCGACATCGACCGCGCGGATCATTCCATGCGCCAGCGGCGACCGCACGATCCGCATATGGAGCGCGCCGGGAAAATCAATGTCGTCGGCAAAGCGCGCTCGCCCGGCGAGGAGCGGCGGGTCCTCGAGGCGCGTTACCGATTTCCCGACGAACGTCACGCCCCCCTCCATGGATCGCCCTAAGGGGCAGTATTGCGCCAATTGCGGCGGTTCAAGCAAACATCTTGATTTCCCATCGGTTCGGCCCTCACATTGGGCTCATGAAGCCGCCGCGGTTCCGCTATTACGATCCGACATCGGTCGCCGAGGTGACGGGACTCCTCGCCAGCCTCGACAACGCGCGGCTTCTGGCCGGCGGACAATCGCTGATGCCGATGCTGAATTTCCGCTATGTGCTGCCGGACCACCTGGTCGACATCAACGGCATCGCCGAGCTTTCCTATCTGCGCGCCAATGCCAAGGCGCTGGAATTGGGCGCTATGACGCGGCAGCGCGAACTCGAATTCTCGAGCGAAGTGAAGGAGCGCTGCCCCCTCCTGCACGAGGCGATCCTCCAGGTCGGCCACCGCCAGACGCGGAATCGCGGCACCGTCGGCGGCTCGCTCTGCCATCTCGATCCGGCGGCGGAGATCGTATCGGTCGCGGCCGCGCTCGATGGCACGGTGCATGCCGCCTCGGCCAAGGGCAAGCGCGACATCGCCATGGCGGAATTCTCGCGCGGCTATATGACGCCGGCCATCGAGCCCGACGAGATGGTGACGGGCGTGACCTTGCCGCTCTGGCCCGAGGGCCACGGCTATGCCTTCATCGAGTTCTCGCGCCGGCACGGCGATTTCGCGATCTGCTCGGCGGCGGCGCTCATCGAAGAGGATCGCGCGGGGACCATCACGCGCGCCTCGGTGACGATCGGCGGGGTCGGGCCCGCGCCGGTGCGCGTGCGCGAGGTGGAAAGGGCCATCACCGGCCAGCCGGCTTCCGAAAATCTCTTCCGCGAGGCGTGCGAAAGCTGCCGCAAGATCGAGGCGATGAGCGACGTGCATGCGCCTTCGGACTATCGCCAGCATCTGGCGGCGGTGCTGTCGCGCCGCGCCCTCGAGAAGGCGCATCAGCGCGTGCGCAAGGCAGGCTAGCGATGGACGAGAAACGCAAGATCGCGCTCACCGTCAACGGCACGCGCTACGAGGAGGAGGTCGAGGTCCGCGTTACGCTGGCCGATTTCATCCGCCACCAGCTCGGCCTCACCGGCACGCACCTCGGCTGCGAGCACGGCGTCTGCGGCGCCTGCACCATTCTGGTCGACGGCCAGACCGTACGATCCTGCCTCATGCTTGCGGTACAGGCGAACGGCCGCGATCTCCTCACCGTGGAGGGCATCGCGCCGAATGCCACCGAGCTGCACCCGCTGCAGGAGGCGTTCCGCGACAATCACGGCCTGCAATGCGGCTTCTGCACGCCCGGGATGCTGACGACGCTGCTGGAATTCCTGCGCGACAATCCCGATCCGACCGAGCAGGAAGTGCGCATCGCGATCTCGGGCAATCTGTGCCGCTGCACCGGCTACCAGGGCATCGTCAACGCCGCGCTCGACGCGGCAAAGCGCCTGCGCGTGGCGAAGCCCGGCTAGAATTCGCGCGCGCGCCGCCCTAGTCTCCGCCCCCTTGTGGGAGGGTTCATGGCGGAAGGCGAAGCGAGGGAAGCGGGGCGCGACTTCATCCGCGATATCGTCGATGCCGACCTCGCGCAGGGCCGCGTCAAGACCGTCGTCACGCGCTTTCCGCCCGAGCCCAACGGTTATCTCCATATCGGCCACGCCAAGGCGATCTGCATCAATTTCGGCGTGGCCGAGGAATATCGCGGGCGCTGCCATCTGCGTTTCGACGACACCAATCCAGTGAAGGAGGAGCAGGAATATATCGACGCGATCGAGCGCGACGTGCGCTGGCTCGGATTCGATTGGGGCCGGCACCTCTACCACGCGTCCGATTATTTCGAGCAGCTCTACGAATGGGGCGAGCACCTTATTCGCACGGGCAAGGCCTTTGTCTGCGATCTTTCCGCGGCCGAGCTTCAGGCGACGCGCGGCACGCTGACCGAGCCCGGGCGCGAGAGCCCCTACCGCAACCGCAGCGTCGAGCAGAATCTCGATCTCTTCCGCCGCATGCGCGCCGGCGAATTCCCGAACGGCGCGCGTACGCTGCGCGCCAAGATCGACATGGCCGCGGGCAACATCAATCTGCGCGACCCGGTGCTGTACCGCATCCTTCATGCCGCGCACCCGCGCACCGGGACGCGCTGGTGCATCTATCCGACATATGATTTTGCGCACGGCCAGTCCGATGCGATCGAGGGCGTGACGCATTCGCTCTGCACGCTCGAATTCGCCGATCACCGGCCGCTCTATGACTGGCTCATCGACAATCTGCCGGTGCCGTCGCGTCCGCGCCAGTACGAATCCGCGCGGCTCGAGCTTGCCTACACGGTGCTGTCGAAGCGCGTGCTGACCCGGCTCGTGCAGGAGGGCCATGTCTCGGGCTGGGACGATCCGCGAATGCCGACGCTCGCCGGAATGCGCCGCCGCGGCGTGCCGCCCGAGGCGATCCGCGCCTTCGTTCAGCGCATCGGCATCGCGCGCGCGAACAGCGTCGTCGATCCGGCGATGTTCGATCACGCGGTGCGCGAGCATCTGAACCGGACGGCGCTCCGCCGCATGGGGGTGCTCCGTCCGCTGAAGCTCGTGATCGAGAACTATCCCGAGGGGGCCGGCGAAGAGATCGAGGCGGCGAACCATCCCGACGATCCGGCGGCCGGAACGCGGCGCGTGCGCTTCGGCCGCGAGATTTTCGTCGAGCGCGACGACTTCATGGAGAATCCGCCGAAGAAATTCTTCCGGCTCGCGCCCGGCCGCGAAGTGCGGCTGCGCTACGCCTATTACGTCACGTGCCGCGCGGCGGTGAAGAATGAAGCGGGCGAGGTGGTGGAGCTGCGCGCGACCTACGATCCCGCGACCCGCGGCGGCAACGCGCCCGACGGACGCAAGGTGCAGGCGACGCTGCACTGGGTTGCGGCTGCGGATGCGATCCGGGCGGAGGTGCGCGTCTTCAACCCGCTCTTCACCCGCCCCGATCCGGGTGCCTCCGGCGACGTGTTCGCGGATCTCAATCCCCAGTCGATGGAAGTGCTGACCGACTGCCGCCTCGAGCCCGCGCTTGGGCTGGCCGTGCCCGGCATCCCGGTGCAGTTCGAGCGGCACGGCTATTTCTGCCGCGACGGAGCGGCGCCGGCGGGGGCGCCGGTCTTCGTCCGCACGATCGGCCTGCGCGACAGCTGGGCCAAGGCGAAGGCCGAGGGCTGAGGGTTAGGCGGCGCGGTCGCAGCCGCCTCCGTTCGCTAAACCTCGGCGATAGACCCAATATAGTCTCCTAAAACCCAAGGCAGCCGTTTGGAGCGGGCGCCATTGTCAGCGCGTTCTTGCCGCCGGACCATCGCGTGACCACCGACGCACCGGCCGCGAGGGAAAGGCGCGAATTCGCGTTGATTGCAGGGCAGGTCACGCCGTTCGTCACCACGTTGGTACCGGCGAAAGAGCCGTAGGATCCTTGCTCGATGCTAAGGCTGCCGCTAATCGAGCTGCCGCCGTCGAGCCGGAGCGATGAGTTCATCGTGATCGTGATTCCGCCGTCCCAGGCCACCGGTATACTACCGTTCTCGCCCAGTTCCATGACGCTTTCCGAATTCACGACGCCGTTACCGGTGATCGAATCCGCCGACGAAGCGCCCGCTACCGGGGCGCCAGCGATTGTCGGCGCAAGGTCGGCGCCTTGGCCCTGTATGAGGCTCGACAAAAGATTGAGGCTTATAGCCGTGGCGCCGGAGGCCGAGGCCCCCACGACGTTGCCGCCGGAAAGATCGATGTGCGAGCCGCCGCTCGCGGTAAGCGTGGGGAGAGTCGGCATATTATTGCTGATCGTGGAATTGAGCATCGCGAGCGAGGAAGCCGAGCGCACCAGCACGCCGCCGCTGTACGTCCCACCGCGGACCGATGCGCGCTGCGCCAAAAAGAGCTGCGAGGCCTGGGACACCTTGACGGCATAGGCTTCGGCGAGACTTGAGGGCCGCGTCTGGGTCACTTGCGCGCCGAAGACGGCCGCCGCCGACGATCCGCTCACGAAAATCTGGTATCCATCGTTGCCGTCGACCGCGCCGCCCACCAAGGAAACGCTGCTGTTCCCGATCGCCGAGATTCCGTTCCCGCCGTTGTCCTCGACCGTCACTTCGTTGCCCGCGTCGATCGAGCCATCGGCATTGTGCTGTCCCAGCAAGATCCGCGCGCCGTCGGTCGCGCGAATGCCGTCGCCTTGTCCCGCAATGCCGGCGCGCCCATTGCGCGAGACAGTGGTGTTCAAAAGCGCGGCGACACCGTTTCCGGTGGCCAGGAGTCCGTGCCGCCACCCGTTCGCGATCTGGCTGTTGGCGATCACCACGCTGCCGCCGAGCACCGAGATCACGCTCTGATAACCGAGATCGGTAGACGTACCCTCAAGCACGATGCCGGAAATCGTCACCTGAAGCGGACCGCTGATTTGGATTCGCCCTGCAATTCCATCACCGGACCTCAGGGGTGCGCCGACGAGGCCGGTCTCGTTGGTGATCGTAATCCCCAAATCGAACGCGGAGGCGACGGTCACCTGCTGCCGGCAGAGCCCCGTAATCGCCAGAATTTCGCCGGGATTGGCGAGCGCGATGGCGTTGCCAAGCGCTGTGAACGGCTGCAGGTCGCAGCGGACGGCGGTTTGCGCGCTTGCCCCAGCGCATGCGATGAGCGCCAAGATGAGCGGCCCCAGAAGCCGGCTCCACACGAGTGCTTCGCCCCCATACGATCGTGTGAGTTTATATTTACCGAATTGCTCGTGTCAATTTGCCGCTTTCAGCCGGGGCGGTGCTTATACGGGCGAAAGATTAACGGCTACTGCTCGCTCATTGCCTGGCTCCAACGTTTCACCACGAACGGCCGCCCCTGCGCGTCGCGCAGGGAGACGAGCGCCGCGCGCACGAACCTTGCGCCCGTGTCGGTCCTTGCGGAGGATGTGATCGTGATGGCCGACGAAGCGGCCGGTGCGAGAAACGGCGCAAGGCTCGGCGGCGGCGCGAGGGCGAGGCCGGTTCCCTCGGCTTGCGCTGTCCGCGCCGCGATGAATTGGTCCACGTCGGCCTCGCTCGCCCCCGGCAGCGCCAGCAGCACGGCGCGGGGGGCGGCGCTCGGATCGACGGTCGGCAATCGCGAATAGACCGTGACGAGCGGCAGAGCCGCATACAGCACCGGCGGCGTCATGCCCGGCACGGTGCCCAGATCCTCGATCGCGGCAAAGGCGGGCTCGCCCGGATCGATCGCCGCCGGGCCTGCGCCCGCGGCCGCGATTTGCACCTGCGCCGCTTCCTCGCGCCGGGCGAGCGCCGCGTCGGCGAGCCGCGCGCTCGCCCCGGCATCGGCGCCGGCGCGGCGGAACAGGCTTTCGAGCACCGCGCGCGGCGCTGCATTCAGATCGATCTTGCCGCTCTCGGCGACGATCGCGACCGCGATCGTGCCGCCGCCGAAGCGCCACTCGTAGCGCGTCCCGTCGGCGCGCCAGCGCCGCGCCGGATCGGGCTCGCTGAAGGCTAGGACGGCGCGCGCCACGCCCGCATCCGCCAGCTCCCGCGCCCGCGCGCTCTCGATGTCGTTGCGCGCGATCGCCAGGTCCGAGCGCGTCGTGCTGATGAAGGCCGCCGCCAGGAGCGACAGCAGCAGCAGCATCCACAGCACGATGAGGAGCGCGGCACCGCGCTCGGCATCTTGCCCTCGCATCACCGGAAGGCGGACGGGATCGGTGCTATGTCGCGCATGCGGTGTTCGAGCTCGTCGGTCGCGGCCCGCGCGTCGTCGGCGCCTTTGATGATGCGCGGCTCGATCAGCACGAGAAGCTCGGTGCGCGTCGTCTGGTTGTTGTCGTTGCGGAACAGCGCGCCCAGCACCGGGATGTCGCCGAGGATCGGGACCGACGAGCGGTTCTTGCTGACGTTGTTGCTGATGAGCCCGCCGAGCGCCACGCTTTCGCCGCTGTCGACCGAGACCGTGCTCTTGATGCGGCGCTCGTCGAGCGTCGGCGCGTTGAGCCCGCCGGAGGTGAGCGTCGCGACGTCGCTCACCTCCTGCTCGATGTCGAGCGTCACCTCGCCGGTGGCGTTGGCGCGCGGCGTCACCGACAGGATGACGCCGGTGTTGAGATAGTTGATCGTATTGACGACCGGCGCGCCGGCGACGAGCGTGCTTTGCTGCTGCTGCACCGGCACCGGCACCTGCTGGCCGACCTGGAGCTGCGCCGTCTGGTTGTTGAGCACGAGAAGCTGCGGCGAGGAGACGACGTTGACGTTGGTGATCGCGGAGAGCGCGTTCAGCACCACGTTCACGTTCGCATCCGACAGCAGGAAGGAATAGGAAAACCCGGGAAATATCTGGCCGGGCGTCGATGTGGCGGTGTTGCTGAAGGCCTCGCTGTTGTTGCGCTGACGGAAGAACCATTGCAGCCCGAATTGCAGCTGGTCGTTGAGCGTGACCTCGGCGATCGTCGCCGCGATCTCGACCTGCATCGGCTTCACGTCGAGCCGCTTCAGCGCCTCGTCGATGCGGCGGTACTGGCGCGGCGTCGCGACGATGACGATGGCGTTGTTGCGCTCGTCGGTGACGATGCGCAGCGCCCCCGCGCCCGCCGCCGCCGCCGGCTGTTCCGGGGTAACCGCCTCTGCGGCCGAAGCGGCGGCCGGGCCGGGCGGCGCTGCCGCGCCTGTGCTGGATGCGCCGGGCGCCGGGGCCGGCGTCGTCGCCCCTTGCGCCAATGGCGTGCCCGGCGTCGCGGCCCCAAGCCCTGCCGTGGGCGCGGCGCCGGTCGATTGCGCGCCGGCCTGGCCGAAGGCGGTAGTCAGCGGCGCCATCATCGACGATGGCTCGAGATAGCTCGTCGAGCTCAAGGCGGGCTTCGTCGAGGCGGACGGCGCGCCCGAGCCGAAAATCCGCGTCAGCACGTCGGCGAGGTCGCTCGCCCGGCCATATTGCACGTGATAGATGTAGGTGCGCTGTGCGCTGTCGGCGCTGGCGGCGTCCAACAGTCCGATCTGCTGCTGCGCCCAGTCGAGATAACGCGGCTGCGCCGAGATGACGAGGATCGCCTCGAGCTGCGGCACCGGCACGAGGCGCAGCGCTTCGCCCGTCGTGTCGCCGCCGGATGCGCTGGCGATGATAGCCTGCATCTGGCTCGAGATCGCATCGGCGGTGCCGTTGCGCAGCGGCACGAGCGCGAACGACATGTGCGCGAGCCAATCGGTGTCGAAGCTGCGGATGAGGTTCGCGAGCGAATCCATGTCCTCGCGCGAGCCCGACAGGATCAGGACATTATGCGTGCTGTCGGCCTGCAGCGACGCGCCCGGCGGGATGAAGGGCTGAATGACCTTCTGCAGCTGGTCCGCCGTGACGTATTGCAGCGGCAGGATGCGGATGGCGTTGCCCGGCACCGCGGCCTGCGCCGGCGCGCCCTTTGCCGCCGCCTCGAGCGGCATCACGCGGACGAGGCCGTTATCCTCGACCAGGGCCGCGCCGCTCGCGCGCAGCACGCGCTCCAAGGTCGGCAGCACGGCGGCGCGCCGCAAAGGCCGCGTCGTCTGCACCGTCACCGTGCCCTGCACCTTCGCATCGACGTAATAGTTGAGGCCGAGAATATCGCCGACGACCGCGCGTACGACTTCGCGAATATCGGCATCGGCGAAATTGAGAGTGACGTCGCCGCCGGGCGAGACCGCGACCGAGGGAGCGCCGGGTGCCACGGTGCGGGCCGGGGCGGGGGCGCCCTGATGGATGAGCGGCGCCGGCGGCTCGGCCGCGGGCAGCGCCTCGGTCCCGATTTTTTGCGCCGGCGTCGGCGGAAATTGCATGGCAGGCGGCGGTACGGGCGCCGGGCGCGCGGCGCAGGAGGCAAGCAGCACGGCCGCCGGCAGCATGCGCATCGGGCGCAGCAGGCCGTCTCTCCTTCCGGCGCGCGCGCGCATGCGACTAATGTCCTCCCCTTTTTCCCGATTATATAGTCCCACTGCGTCTGAAAGACATGGTGGCATCAGAGGGATACAGCCCTTAATGCGTAACGGAAATGACACGATCGGGGGAATTTCGAAGCAATTCCGCGCTCCGAACCGAAATTGTTTTTCGCTTCCGCTCTTTCTTTTTTGGGGTCGCGCTTTTCCTTTCGCCGGGCTTGGCGGTCAGTTGCCGGTTCCGCCGCCGAAAGCGCTGCCGCGCGCCCGGCCGGGCGCGGCGGCGGCGCGCGACTTGTCGAGCTTGCCGACGGGAACCTCGACCTTCGCGTCGCCGGCGCTGAGCGCGACGCGGTTGCGGTCGATGCTATCGACCCGCCAGCCCTCGACCGTGTCGCCTTCCGCGACGGCGTCGTATTTCACCGGATTGCCGTGCGCGATGACGGCATAGCGCCGCTCGGGCGACAGCACGACCCCCTGCACCGCGAGCGCGGGCGGCTTGAGCGCGGCGGTGGGCTTGGCCGGCTCCACATCGTCGGCTTGCGGCCGGCGCCCGGGCAGGAAGAGCGGCCGCTCGGCGATCTCGGCAAAGCGCGGTACCGGCGGCGGATCGAAGCTCGCGGCGGCGGCAGGCGGCGGCGCGGATGCCGGCGCGGTTGCCGCGGGGGCCGGCGCGCCGCTCGCCAATCCGATCCATTCCCATCCCAGCACGATGGCCAGCACCGCGGCTGCCCCGAGGAGCGTCCACGGCGGCTTCAATCCCGGCCCGAGCGCGCGCGTCATGACGCGGCACCCCGCGCATAGGCGGAGAGCTCGAAGCGGATCTGCATCTGGATCGCCGGCGGGGCGGCGCGGTCGCGCCGCGGCACCTGCCGCGCCTCGATGTCGAAACTGTCGATGAACAGGAACGGCGCGCCCGTTTCCATCTCGTACCAGATGCGCTCGAGCGCGTCGGCATTGCCCATGATCTCGACCCGCGCGGCGACCTTGCGGATGCCGTTCTCATCGTGCGCCGGCAGGATCTGCGTGCTCTTGAGCTGCCCGCCATTCCCTTCGACGGCGCGCTTGATGCGGTCCTGCAGCTCGGCCGCGATCAGCGACTCGTTGGTCGCCTGTAAAAATCCATCCTGCGCCGCGAACGCCTTCTTCAAGGCCGCGTCCTCGGCCTCGAGCCGCGGCAGCCGCGCGGCCACCGCCGTGAAGCGCTGGAGCGCCGCCTCGCCGTCGGCGACGCCGCCGGCGAGCGCCTCGAAGCGCTCGACCGTCGGCAGCACGATCCCCGTGGCGATGAGTGCTATGGCCGCCAGCAGCAGCGCCACCGCGAGCGTGCGCCGGAGCGGCTGGGAGACCGTGAGGCTGGCCGCGTCGAAACTCATGGCGCGGTCCCCGGGCCTACTTCAGCCGAGATCACGAAATGCTCATCGCCGCTCGCCGGGTCGGGCGTCACCGGCGAGCGGAATTGCGCGTTGCGGAAAATCTTCGATTGCTCGAAGCGGCCGAGCAGCGCCGACGCCGAGTGGGAGATGCCGGCGATCTGCATTTCCTTGCCGGAATATTGCGCGCTCGAAAGCCAGGTATCGTCCGGCGCGATCCGCGTCAGCTCGGCAAGCAGTGCCAGCGCCATCGGCGCGGTGCGCTTGCGGTCGACGAGAAAATTCGCGGCCTGTTTTTCCGCTGCGATCGCGTGCTCGAGTTTTTGCGCCGCCTCGGCCGTGACGCGCGCGGATGCCAGGCTTTTCTGCACGGCGTCGGCGCGCGCTTCCTCGCGCACGAACGGAAACGCCGCCGCCGCCACGGCGAGAGCGAGCACCAATACCGCGGCCGCCGCCGTCAGCGCGAACTGGCCGTTGGAGCGCGTGCGCAGCTCCGGCAGCGGCAGGATATCCGCCTTGGCGCGCGGCTCGGTCGGTTCGACTTCGACGGCGCGGACCGTGAAGCCGAGATGCTGCGCCTCGGCGACCGCGCGCTCGACGATCGGACGCTCGACCATCGTCGCCGCGACGCGTACGCGGTCGGTATCGTCCTCGCGCTCGCCGGCGGCGCAGGCGAGATAGACCTGGTCCGCCCGGAACGGCGTGTAGCGGTCGAGCTGGAAGGCCACCGCCTCGCGCAGATTTTCAAGAGCGGCCGCCGGCAGCGGGATGGCGAGCCTGAGCGCGCGCTCGGCCGGCAGACGGAGCCGCACGCGGGCGCCACGCGCGGCGTGGCCGTCGCGCCGGCCGGTGGCGCCGGTGCCGAGCCGCTCGATCACGTCAACGCTGCCGTCGCTGCGCTCGCGCGCCAGGACGGCCTCGCGCTCGGAGAGGAAGAGGACGAGATCGTTGCCCGCCCACGCGCGCTCGATGCGCAGCCAGCGCGGCAGGCAGGACGCGAGCTCGGCGCCCCACCAGTGCAGGAATGCCTGGATGAGACCGAGCGTGGAGAGGAAGAACTGAGCGAGCGTCATGGAAAAGGAACTGCGAATTCTCGCCGGTCGCCGGGACTGCGCACTATTATTTTAGCACAAGGCGCGGCGGCGGCTCGGGATTTCGTGTATTCACCAAAATGAAATACCGGGCGACAAGCTGCGCTCGCCGCCCGGTAGAAATGCGCTCTATCGTTCCGATTTCGGCCGCCCGGCTAGCGTTGCAGCTCCCGGACATAGGTGGCGTCGTTCGGATCGTCGTGGTCGCTGGTCAGAACCCAGGCGCCGATGCATCCGTTGGTGCCGGGGCAGTTCGAATTTCCGGCACCCATCGGCACGAGGTTGCGGTTGCTGAAATCGTCGGCCGTCGCCGAGTGCGGGCTCGCGCCCGATGTCGAGGTCGGCTTGGTCTGGATGTTCTCGTCCCAGCTCGGCGCGGCACTGGTCGAGCCGGCGTCGATCACGCCGAGAACATAAAATGGCGCGGCCGTGGCGCCTTGGCTGCAGGCCGTGAGATAGTGGTTCTGCGAGGCCTCGTACCACACTTCATCGCACCCGCCATTGACCTGTGCGATCGAAGCGACGACTGAGCCGGTCGCGAGATCGATGACCTGCACCGGCATGGTGGCATTGCAGCCGAGCACGGCCTGGTTGTTCGGTCCGACCGCGATGCCGTTGGGCGTGCAGTTATTGACCGTGATGACCCTCTCGACAACCCCGCTCGTCGGATTCACGACGGCCACTGCACCGACGGACGAGGGGCTGGAGAAGCTCCCGCCATTGGCCGGCACGGCAATGTAGAATTTGTTGTCCTTCGCGTTCCAGGTCGGTTGCTCGATGCCGTTCGTGGCGAACGGCGTGCCGCCCGTCCCGTCGAAGACGATCTTGTGCAGGATCCTGTGCGACTTCGCCGAGATCAGCGTGACGAAGTTCGGATTGCCGATGTCCTGCTCGGCGTCGTTGGCGGCGATGAAGACTTCGTCTTCCGGATCGAACGCGACCTCATCGGCGCGGAAGCATCCGCCGGTGTTGATCACGTCGGTGACCTGCTGCGTGCGCAGATTGATGACCTTGATCGAGCTGTCGCAATTGTCGTTGCCGTATCCGACCGCCGGCGCGCCGCCGCCAAAGGTCGGCGCATCGCCGGCCCAGATTTCGTTGTGATTGACGGTGGCGACGCCGTTCGGCCCCGACACGTCATTGATCGGACCGGGCGAGTTCGGATCCGTGACGAACCCCTGGAACGTGCAGTTCGGAGCGGTGGGCGACGGCAGGGTGCAGCCCGCACCGGTTGGGCTGATCACGCTCGCGGTGTTGAAGTTGAGGTCGACGACGTCGATCCCCTTGTTGGAGCGGTCGGCCAGCAGATAGATCCCGGCGAAATTGTCGACGAAGCTGATGTCGAACGAGGTGATCGGGTGGGTCGCATTGCCTTCGACCGTGGTCGCCGGCAACACGTAGGCGGTGGTGGGGGCGGCGGTGTCCAGCAAGCCGATGTCGTCGGCATGGACCAAAGTGGCCGGCGCCGCGAGCAGTCCGAGCAAGGCTAGTCCTTTGGCACAGGGTGCCAATATTCTTGCGCGCTTCTGTGACATAAATGGGTCCTCCCAGCATGGCGTTAGTGGGGCACTACTTCACCAGGCACAATAACGCCGCCCGATTTTCCGCTCTCATTTTACAAAGGATCAGTCCCGATGAATTTTGGACTGAATCAGGCGGTTAGGAGGAATCGTTAACCGATCCGATAGGACGCGTCTATTGAACTTAAGGGCAACCCACGGTTTCGGATTCGCGCCGGCACAGCGGTGCATTGAGTTGCAGCAATCCCGTACCGGCCGGCCGGCCGAGCGCGGGTGCGACGACGAGGTCGGGCCAGGCTTCGCCGCCTCCTGTCACGGTGACGCGGATGAGGTCGGGAAGCGCCGGCTCGTTGCGCCAGTCCGCGAGCCAGCGCGCGTCGGCGCCGGGTGCTGCGCGCCCGAAGAACGAGAACCGGGCATCGGCGATGCCGTCGAGCAGCACGGCCGATTGCAAATCCGTGCCGCCTTCGGCGAGCGGCCACCGGTCGCGCGCGCGGTCGAGCGGCCGAAAGCGCAGCACGAGCCGCGCGCCGGCGCCGCTGCGCTCGACCACAAGCCACGTGACCTGCTCGCCGCCGCGCGCGAGATATGCCGCCGGCGGCGCGATGAAGACGATGCTCGCGCCATCGCCGGCAAAGGCCACCGGCGGCGGATCGACGCCGGCGGCAAGCGGCAGCGGATCGGCCTGCTGCAACTGGCGGCGGATGAGGTCGAGTGCGCGCTCGGTGCGCAACAGTCGCTCGGTCGCGGTCTCGCTCGTGAGGACGGCGTTGCGCGAGAGGCGCAAGCCCGCCACGAGCAGCGCCGAAAGCAGCGCCAGAAGCGCCAGCGCCACCAGCATCTCGATGAGGGTGAAGCCGCGCGCGCGCATCAGCTCTGCGGCGGCCGGGCAAGGCGCAGGGTCTCGAGCGTCACGGACCGGACCCGCACGCCCTCGCGCCACGACACTGTGAGCGTCACCTGGTAGGGGACGAGCGGCCGTCCCTCCTGCGCGAACCCGCCCTCGCGATAAAGCACCACCGTGCGCTGCCAGCGATATCCCCCCGGCAGGTCGCCGCCCTCGACGCCCTCGCTAAGCGGCGTCTCGCCGTCCCTGGCGGCCAGCACCGTCTCCGCCCAAATGGACGCCGTCGCCGCGCGCTCGGAGCGGGCGAGCCCGCCGATCCCGCCCGAGAAGATGCGAATGAGCGGCACGAGCAGCACGGCCGCGATCGCGAACGCGACCAGCACCTCGATGAGCGTGAAGCCCGCTGCGCGCTCAGCGCGCCGGCGCGATCGCATGAGCGCTCGTCCGCCCGGTGAACCAGTCGACGCTCACCCCCTCGCGGGCATTTCCGGCGGCGAAATCGATCTCGCCGCCGCTCGAGCTGCCGTCCGGAAAGAAATAGATCGAAGCCTCCTTGCCGTCGCCGCCGGCCGGCACGAGCCCGCGATAGGCGAGGCCGAGCCGCCCGGAGATGCGATGGAAGCGCCGTGCATCGCGGTAGCTGTGCGCGGCGGCGTCGAGCGTGAGCGTGGCGATGCGATTGCCGGCGATCGCGTCGCTCCTGGTCTCGTTGAGCGAAGCCGCAAGCTCGCGCGTTGCCGCGCGCAATTCGGCGCCCGCCGTGCCGGTGCCAAGATATGTCGCGAACAGCACGCTCGCCGCCGCCATGATCGCCAGCACGATCAGCAGCTCGATGAGGGTGAAGCCGCTACAGCGCAACGTCATAGATGCTGAAGAGGGCGGTCAGGATCGAGCCGACCACGCCGGCCACGACGATGCCCATGAAGATCGTCAGCCCCGGCACCAGAAAACTCATCAGCCGGTCGAGCGCGCGCCGCATTTCCCAGTCGTAGATGTCGGCGACCTTGGCGAGGATTTCGGCGAGCCGCGCGGTTTCCTCGCCGACCTTGATGAGCTGGCCGGCCAGCTCGGGCAGGATGCCGGCCTTGATGAGCGGATCGGCGAAGCCGCGTCCCTCGCGCACGTTCACGGCGACCTGATCGAGCGCCTCGCGCATCACCTCGTTGCTGAGCGTGCCGCGCGCGATGGCGAGCGCGGGCGACAGCGCGACCCCGTTCTGCAGCAGCAGGCCAAGCGTGCGCGCGAACCGCGCGGCGATGGTCTTGCGCACGAGACCGCCGACGAGCGGAATGGCGAGGACGGCGCGGTCGGCGGCGCGCCGCCCTTCCGGGCGCTTCGAGCTGCCGGCGCGCGAGGAAGAAGAGGCCGATCCCAAGCGCGGCCAAAAGCCACCACCAGCTGCCGATGAACCGCACCGTGCCGAGCATGACGCGCATGCCGAACGGCACCGCCACGCCGGCGTCGCGCAGCACGCCCTCGAACTGCGGCAGCACGAAGCCGATGAAGATCGCGAGCGACCCGAGGCAGGTGATGCCCACGAGTGCCGGATAGATCAGCGCCGACGACACGCTGTCCCTGAGCCGCGCCATGCTGTCGAGATATTCGGCCAAGCGCTGCAGCACCGGCTGGAGATTGCCGCTCGCCTCGCCGGCCTCGACCATGCCGGAATAGAAGGACGGGAATCCCCCCGCGGATGCCAGCGCCTGCGCCAGCGGCGCGCCGCCGCGCACGCGCTCGATCACGCGGTCGATGCGCCAGCGGGAATTTTCGCCACCGAGATCGAGCGTGGCGGTGAGCGCGCGGTCGAGCGGCAGCCCGGCATCGAGCAGCATCGCAAGCTCGCGCGTGAATGTCGCAAGCTCGGTGAAGGTCGGGCCGCGCTTGCGGCGCAGCTCGAACCGGATCGGCTGCGACCAGAACCCGGCGCGCGCCGGGTCGGCGCGAATGGGCGTGAGGCCCGCGCCGTTCAATTCGCGCACCACCGCCCATTGCGTTGGCGCGTCCATCGTCCCCTCGACGACTTCGCCGGCGCCGTTGACGGCCTTGTAGCGATAGACCGCCATGGCTAGGCCGCGCGGGTGACGCGCAGCACTTCCTCGACCGTGGTCGTGCCGGCAAGGGCGAGGGCGAGGCCCGCCTCGAACATGGTGCGCATGCCCTCGGCGATCGCCGTGGCCTCGATCTCCTGCGTCTCGGCATGGGCGAGGATGAGGCGCCGTATCGCGGCCGAGATCGGCATCAGCTCGACGACGCACACGCGCCCGCGGAACCCCGTACCGTGGCACGCCGGGCAGCCGCGCCCGCGATAAAGCCGCACATCGGCCGGCACGCGCGCGATGCCGAGCTGCTCCAGAAAACCCGGCACCGGCGCGTACGCCTCGCGGCATTCGGCGCAGAGCCGCCGCACCAGCCGCTGCGCCTGGATGCCGTTGATGGTCGAGGTCAGGAGATAGTCGGGAATGCCCATGTCCAAAAGCCGCGTCACCGTGCCGGCGGCGCTGTTGGTGTGCAGCGTCGACAGCACCAGATGGCCGGTCAGCGCCGCCTGGATCGCGATCTCCGCGGTTTCGCGGTCGCGGATCTCGCCGATCATGACGATGTCGGGATCCTGGCGCAGGATCGAGCGCAGCACATGCGCGAAACTCATGCCGATGTGCGGCCGGATCTCGACCTGGCTGACGCCGTCGAGCTGGTACTCGACCGGGTCCTCGACGCTGAAGAGTTTCTTGTCCGGCACGTTGAGATGGCGCAGCGACGTGTAGAGCGTCGTGGTCTTGCCGCTGCCCGTCGGGCCGGTGACGAGGAGGATGCCATTGGGCTGGTCGAGGAGTTGGAGATAGCGCTCCTCGAGCTCCCGATCGAAGCCGAGCTTCGCGAATTCGAGCTCGATGCTCGAGCGGTCGAGGACGCGCAGCACCACGTTCTCGCCGTTGATCGTCGGCACGGTCGAGACGCGCATGTCGATCTGGCGGCCGCGCACGGGCATGCGGATGCGCCCGTCCTGCGGCAGGCGGCGCTCGGCGATGTCGAGCCGCGCCATGATCTTTACGCGCGACACGAGCGCGGGCCCGATGGTCGCCGGCGGCGCCTCCATGTCCTGGAGCGCGCCGTCGATGCGATAGCGGATCGCCAGCCCATGCTCGCGCGGCTCGATGTGGATGTCGGACGCGCGCAGCTCCACGGCGCGCGCGATGAGCTGGTTGGCGAGCCGGATGACCGGCGCGCCGCTTGCCAGGTCCTTGAGCCGCTCGACATCGTGGTGCGCGTCGGACGCTTCGGGCGCGGCCTCGGCGGCGACGGATGCCGTGCCGGGTGCCGGGTAAAGCCGCTCGAGCGCCGCCTCGATGTCGGAAAATGTGGCGATCCGCGGCGCCACGCGCTTGCGCGATTTCAATTCGATCGCGCGGATCGTCACCTCGTCGAGCGGATCGGCCATCGCCAGCACGATCGCGTGCGGCTCCTCGGCCAGCGGCAGCACTTTCGCGTGGCGCAAAAAATTCGCGCCGAGCTGATCCTCGAGCGGCGGCGCGTCGGGAAAATCCTCAGGGCTCGCGATGGCAAGGCCGAGCCGCTCGGCCAAGGCCTCGGCGATGTCGCGCTCGGACACGAGTCCGAGCTTCGAGAGCAGCGCCAGAAAGCGCTCGCTGCCCGAGCGCAGCCGCAAGGCCCGGTCGAGCCCGGCCGGGGAGAGCTTGCCGCGTGCGACCAGCGCCTCGCCGATCGCGGCTTCGATCGAATTCTTGGCGGCGAAAGCGGGTGCGTCCATGGCCACGCCGAAAGGCTAAGCCATCGCTGCGGCGATGCCAAGGCGCGCGGGCGGCGAGATCGTGTGTCTTTCGAGGGGATTGCTTCGTCGCTTGGCGCGCCGCGCAATGACAAACAAAGCCTGTCATCGCGAGCGCAGCAAAGCGATCTCCGTAAAACACATCCAACAATTAACGTTAAATTCATCTCGCATTTTACTTAAATTATCTTTGTGTTTTCTTGACATTATTCGCAAATTCGCCGACATTTGCGGGGGACGGCGAACGGGAGCAAGGGAACATGTTGGCGCACGAGCAGATGCGGTGGGGCGCGCGGATCCTGGCGGCGATGTTCGGCGGGCCCGGCATTTTCTATCTCTGGCTCAGCTTCAATCATCCGGAAAACGCGCTCACCGCGGTGATCTATCTCGCACTGGCAACCGTGCTGTCGATTTACGCGGGCGAGCCCTCGCTCCGCCCGGCGCGGCGCAAGGCCGTGATCCCGCCGACCAAGCGCCGGCCCTAAACCCTGTTCGCCGCTCTCGCCCTGTGGCAGGGTGGGGCGTGCGCTTTTCGGCGCCGAGGTCCGGGGGATCGGGTGATCCGGCGACTGCGGCTTTGCTCCGGGCTCGACATGTTCGCCTACGTGACGACCCATTTCGTCAATCACAGTCTCGGCCTGATACATCGCCTGTGACCCGGGTCACTCGACTTAACCGCCCAAATCGGATAGAATGCACTTAATTAAATCAAGTGCTTAACTGGGCATGCGGAAATCCGCAGGGACATTCGCCGCGTTTTGCCGGGGATTTGCGCGGGGCGCCTCGGGCGGCGCCGCCATAGAGATGGCGCTGGTCGCGCCGGTGTTGGTTTTTCTCGCCGCGGCGATGGTCGATTTCGGCCTCGGCATCTATACCAAGATGGCGGTCGCCAACGCGGCCCAGGCGGGTGCGGCCTACGCGCAGCTCAACGCCAACTGCAGCAACACCTCGACCTGCTACAACAACATTTCCTGCGCCACCAACTCGCCGCCGTGCGCATTCGACACCGCGATCCAGACCGCGGCCCAGAAGGTGGCGCCCAGCACCGTGTTCATGTCGGCGCTGAGCGCCACGGCGAATGTGCTTTTCTGCTGCATCAGTTCGGCCTCGGGCGCGGTCGATCTCGGTTCGAACCAGGGCGATTGCGCGCAGCCCGGAGCGACCAAGCCGACCTGTGTTCCCGCCAGTCCCGCGGCCGGCACCTACGTGCTGGTTTCGGCGACCGCCAGCTTCAGCACGATCCTGCCTTACAGCTTCATCAGCCAGAAGCTCAGCCTCGGCATCAATCTCGCGAGCCCGCTGACCATGTCGTCGAACTACCTCGTGCGGATCCAGTAGCCGTGGCGCGGCTCGCGGCCGGGCGGATGTTCGCGCGCGACGTGCGCGGCGTGACGGCGGTCGAGTTCGCGCTGCTGCTGCCGTTCTTCATCGTGCTGCTGTTCGGGATTTTTCAGTTCGGAACGGCGCTCTTCATCCAGTTCGCGCTGCAGCACGCGGTCGTGAGCGCGGCGCGCTGCGCCAGCGATTTCTCGGCGGCGAATTCGCTCGGCGCGAACAACACTCCCAAGGACTGCAGCACCTCGGCGAACGTGCAGACCGTGGCGACGCAGCAGGCCTTCGGCCTGTCGGTCGGAACCGGCACTTTCACGGCCTGCCTCAATACCGCGAGCTGCACCTGCCTCGGCTCGGGCAGCTGCACCGGCTCCAACTGCGTCACCGCGAGCTATCCGTTCCAGATCGGCGTGGCCTTCCTGCCGATGACGAGCGTCACGCTTACCGCCGCCTCCTGCTATCCCGCGCCGCCGTCCTAGGACATCGGAGTGGCGCGCGGCGCCGGCGTTTCCGGCAGCGGGATGAACTCGTCGTGATCGCGTTGCGGCAGCGTCATGCGCCCGGCGCGCCAGTCGGCCTTGGCCTGCTCGATCCGCTCCCTCGACGACGAGACGAAGTTCCACTCGATGAAGCGCTCGCCCACGGGCTCGCCGCCGAGCAGCATCACGACCGCCGGTCCGCGCGCGACGAGCGCCGCGGGCTGGCGCGCTTCGAACGCCAGCATCTGGCCGGCGCGGTAGCGGTTTCCCTCGTGCTCGACCTCGCCCGACACGACATAGGCCGCGCGCTCGGGATATTCGCCCGGCAGTTCCGCCGCGGCGCCATCGGCGAGCACGCAGTGGAGATAGAACATCGCCGACAGCGTCTCGACCTTGGAGCGCTTGCCGAACGCCGCCCCGGCGAGGAGCCGCGCCCGCGTTCCGCCGCTTTCGAGCAGCGGCAGGCTGTCGCCCGGGTGATGCGCGAAAGCAGGCTCGCATTCCTCGCGCGCCAGGGGCAGCGCCACCCACGACTGGATCGCGTGCAAGGGACCCCCTTCGGCGCGCGCCTTCTCGAACCGCTCGGAATGCGTGATGCCTTTGCCGGCGATCATCCAGTTGATGGCGCCCGGCCGGATCGGCTGCTCCGAGCCGACGCTGTCGCGATGCGTGATCTCGCCCGCGAACAGGTACGTGACGGTGGCGAGGCCGATATGCGGATGCGGGCGCACGTCGGCGCTGCGCGGCAGGCCGCGCGGAAACTCCACCGGCCCCAGATGGTCGAAGAAGATGAACGGGCCGACCATGTGCCGCTTGGCGGACGGCAGCACGCGGCCCACTTCGAACCCGCCGAGGTCGCGCTGCCGCCGGTCGATGACGAGAGCAGGCATGTCCGCCTCCCAACTGGCCGGTGCGGCCTTAACGCCAGGCCCCAGGCTTCGGCCTCACTCCTCGGCGCGGCGCGCGGCATCGACGAGCCGCTCGGCCATCTTGAGGACGAGCCGCTGCTCGAACTCGGGCAGCGACAGGAAATGGTCGAGATCGAACCCTGCGCGGCGCACCAGCTCGAGATCGGGCGGCGTCTTCTCGTCCGAAGCGGGCGGCGACTTCGGCGCGTCGTTCATGGCACGCCGGGACTGCCGGGATTCTGCGGCACGGGTGGCGGCCCGCCGGGCGAAACCGGCGCCCCCGAAGCCGGCGCAGCGCCGCCGCCGCCGCTCGGAGCGGCGCCCGGCGGCCCCGCCGCTGCGGCAGTGGCCGAAGGCGGCGCAGGCAGCACTGCCGGGACGCAGCGCGGATCGCAGTAATAGTCGGACGGGAAAAGGTCGCGCGTCACCGTGACGACGCCGTTGTTGTCGGGCACGACGATCACTTCGCGGTCGACGAGTCGCCGGCCCGAGCCGTCATAGACGAGAAGGTTGGTCGAGCCCAGTTTCCGGCCGAGCACGAACAGCAGGTTGCCGCGCTCGTTGACGATGTCGGCCACGTCGGGATCGGCGACGAGCGCGGTCGCGGCGGCCGCTTCGAGCGTCACCGCCTGGGCGTGGTTGAGCGTGACCCTGAGCGGCTGGGTGGCGCTCGTCTGGGCGAAGGAAGGCAGCGCCCAGAGCGCGAGACCAGCGGCGGCGGCGGCGGCCCAGCGCGCCGGCGGCCGGTCTCGTCCGATCCGTCCGATCATCCCCACCTCCGCCTTATCGCCCGGAAATCTTTACCAGAAGCGGCGGCAAAAGCGAAGCCATGCGCGTATCCCGGCAGCGCCGCCGTTTGCCATTCGGCCGGGCGGCGCATAGAATTGACCCCTTCGGACGGGGGTAGCACATGGTGCCACGCGGATGGCGGCACTGGGGCGCGCTGCTGGCGACCGCAATTCTGGTCGCGGGCTGCGCCGGCATGGACAAGCCCGACAGCAAGCTCGATCTTTCCGCCTCGCTCCTGGCCGCGGCCGCCACCGCCCGGTCGCAGAACGATTGGCTGAGCGCCGCCAACTATTACCGCACCGCGCTCGCCGAAAAACCGGACAACATGCAGGCAGCGCTCGGCCTCATGCAGTGTCTGCGCCTCATCGGCGGCCTCGACGAGGCGAGCGCCGTCGCCGACAAGGCGGTGGCGGCGCGGCCGGCCGACGCCGATGTCCTGGCCGAGGCCGGCAAGGTCAAGCTCGCTTCCGGCCAGCCCGACGCGGCGGTCGATCTTTTGCAGCGCGCGATTGCCGCCGACGCCAAGGATTGGCGCACGCGCTCGGCCCTGGGCTTGGCCTACGACCGGCTCGGCGACTACGACAGCGCCGACGAAAGCTACAAGACGGCGCTCGCGATCTCGCCCGACAACGCCTCGATCCTCAACAATTACGGCATGTCGCGCGCGATGGCGAACGATCTCGACAGCGCACGCACCCTCCTGCTGCACGCCGCCATGATGCCGAACGCCGACGTGCGCGTGCGACAGAACCTGGCGCTGGTCTATGCCTTGAGCGGCGACATCGCCAAGGCCGAGGAGTTGACCCGGCGCGACCTGCCGCCCGCGCTCGCCAACGCGACGCTCGACTATTACCGGCAGCTTGCGGCAGCGGCGCCGGCAAGCCGGCGCTGAACCTCGCGGCCGCGCTCAGTGCGAGAAGGCGCGCATCACCTGGATGATGGTCGGGCCGATCAGCACCATGAACAGCACCGGCAGGAAGAACGTCACCATCGGCACGGTGAGCTTCGCCGGCAAGGCCGCTGCCTTCTCTTCCGCCTTCGCCATGCGCGTGTCGCGCCCTTCCTGCGACACGACGCGCAGCGCCGCACCCAAGGGCGTGCCGTATTTCTCCGACTGGATGAGCGAGGTGACGAGCGACTTGATCGACGGCGAGCCGGTGCGCTCGGCGAGATTGTCGAGCGCCTGGCGCCGGTCGCTGAGGAACGCGAGCTCCGCCGTGGTGATGGCGACCTCCTCGGACAGTTCCGGCGCGTCCAGCGCCAGTTCCTCGCTGACGCGCGTGAAGGCCGATTCGAGCGAGATGCCCGATTCGACGCAGATCACCATGAGGTCGATCGCGTCGGGAAACGTGCGCTGGATGGCGGCCTGGCGCTTCGTGATGGCGTTCGACACCAAGATGCCCGGCAGCAGATAGCCGAACAGAAGCGCGCCCATCGCGATCATGATCTTGTACATGACCGCCATCTTGAAATTGGACGAGCCGAACAGCAGGAGCGCGGAAAACCCGGCGAGGCCCAAGGGCAGCGCGAGTCTGAGGAAGGTGAAGGTGATGATCGCCTGCGGGCTGCGATAGCCGGCGCGGATCAGCTTCTTGCGCAGCTCGGGCTGCTCGGCGAGGTTCTTGATGTTGAGCTTTTCGAGCACCGTGCGCATGAAATTTTCGCGCCCCGAGGTGAGGCGGCGGAGGCTCGGGCGCTGCGCCTCGAGGCGCTGCCGGCGCTGCTGGCTCAGCTCGCCGCGCTTCTGATTGATGATCTTGAGGCGGCTCTTGAAGATGTCGGGCTGAAGCCACGGCAATCCGAGCCCGACCACCGTCAGGAACGCGAGCGCGGCGAAAATCAGCGGGATGAGCGTTTGCGGATTCACCGGATCACCTCGGCTTGGTCTCTTCCGGCGGCGCTGGCGGCGCCGGCGGGTCGGATGGGGCAGGGAGCCCGGCGATGCCGTTGGCAAGCGTCGTGCCCGGCTGTTCGCTGCGCACGTTCGGAATGAGCTCGACGACCGCCTCGGCCGCCGCGCGTCCGGCCTGCTGCGCCGCCGCGGAGCCGAGCTGCGCGCCCAGCGTCTTCGCCAGCTCGCCATCGGCCCCGGCATCGATCGCCGCGGCCGATGCCGCGGCCGCGACCGAGCTCGACGCTTCGGTGGCGGCGGCGTCGGTCACGATCGAGGCGACGCGCACCGCGGTCCCGTCCATCGACGACAGCGAGCCGGCGACGGCGGCGCGCGCGATGCTGTTCACGATCTTGCCTGCCGCGTCGGCCGAGCCTTGCGCCGCGTCGGCCGGCGCCGCATCGGAGCGCTCGGTCATGGTCGGGCCGTCGGACGCCTGGGCCTGGCGCAGCGCGACGATGCCCGCCGCGATCGCGCCGCGCGTCAATGTCGTCGCGGCAAGCTGCGCCGCCTCCTTGCCAAGCGCCTCGGCATCGCGCGGCGAGGCGCCCGACGAAGCGGCGGCTTGGGCCGCGACCTTTTCCGTCGCCGCCATCGCCGCTGCCACCGCGCGCTCCGTGATGGCAGCGGCCGACGAGGCGATCGTGGCGCTGTCGGCGTTGCCGCCGACCGCGAGGATCACCGCCTGCGTCACGATCGCGGCCGCGGTGGCCGAAATGGTGAGCGCGCTCTGCGCCGCCTGCGCTGGCGTCGCGCCCGCGGCCCGGATCACCACCGAGCCGGCGGTGAGCGCCGCGGCGCCGGCCGCGGCGCCGGCGATCTCGGGCGCGTGCGTGGGCGCGGTGACCGCTGCCGATCGTGCGATGGCGGCGGCGGTGACGATGAAATTCTGCGCCGGAAGCGCCGCAATCGCGCTTGCGGTGATGTCGCCGGCGCTGTCGGGATAGCGCGCGACCAGCACGGCGACGAGCGCCTGCGCCTCGAACGGCCCGAGCCGTCCCGCCGCCTTGGCGGCGGCGATCGGATCGCCCCCGATGGGCGTGAGGCTCGGTTGCGGCGCGGCTGCGGCGGCGTCGCCACCCTGCGCCCGCGCCGCGCCCACGAGCAGCGGCAGCGCGATCAGGACGAGGAGAGGAGCGGACCGTCTCATGGCGAGACCGGCGCTCAGATCTCGAACGAGATCATCTGTTTCATCAGGAAGACGCCGATCCCCATCCAGCCCAGCCCGCCATAGAAAATCTTCTGCCCGGTATGGTCGGTCCACAACAGCGAGATGTAGCTGGGATTGATGACATAGATCATCAGCGAGATGAGGAACGGCATCGAGCCGATGATGGTGGCCGTCATGCGCGCCTCGGACGACATCGCCTTGACCTTGTCGGCCATCTTCTTGCGCTGGCGCAGCACGTCCGACAGTCCGGCGAGCGTCTCGGCCAGATTGCCGCCGGTCTGCTGCTGCAGGTTGAGCACGATCGCGAAGAACTTCATGTCGGCGGTCGGCATGTGGCGGCACGAACGCTCGAGCGCCTGCTTCAAGGTCATGCCGAGTTTCTGGCCTTCGACCAGCAGCTTGAACTCGGTGCACACCGGCTCGGGCGATTCGCGCGCGATGATGTTGAGGCATTCGCCGACCGGCAGGCCGGACCTGATGCCGCGCACGATCACGTCGATGGCGTCGGCGAAATGCTGGGTGAATTTCTTTTGCCGCTTCGCGCCCCTGCGGCCCAGCACCTTGCGCGGCAGCCCGATGCCCATCACGACCGGCACGACGAGGATCATCGGAATGGGAATGATCGAGACCCACAAGATCACCGGATAGCGGAACAGGAAGTAAAGCCCGGTGCCGACGACGGCGCTGACCACGCTCGAGATGTAGAACGTGCGCACGCTGATGTTGAGGCCGGCGCGGTCGATGATGAGGCGCAGCTCGACCCGGCGGCTCTGCTTCTCGCCCTCGTTGCCGGTGCCGGCCTCGGCGAGCTTGCTCTTGATCGAGCGCGAGCGCCGCGCCGGCGTTCCGCCCTTGCGCGCGGAGGGCGCGTCCTTGATGCCGCCGGCGATCGCCGCGACGCGCATCTTGAGCTTCGCCCGGGGGCCGGTGTGCGCCACCACGACAAAGGCCAGGATGCTCGTCATGGCGAGGATCATCATCGCCGCCGCGGCGATCATCGCGGGGCTCATGCCGGGGCGCCCTGCTCGGCCGCCTCGAGCGCCGCCACGAGCTCGCGCTCCTTGCCGAAATAGCGGGCGCGCTCGTAGAACTTGGGCCTGAGGCCGCTGTATCTGTGCTTGCCGATGAGCTTGCCGTTCCTGTCCTCGCCGACGATCTCGTACACGAACACGTCCTGCAAGGTCACGACCTCGCCTTCCATGCCGACGATCTCGGAGATGTGCGTGATCTTGCGCGAGCCGTCGCGCAGGCGCTGCGCCTGGACGATGACCTGGACGGCGCCGGCGATCTGCTCGCGCACGGTCTTCGTGGGCAGCGTGAAGCCGCCCATGGCGATCATGTTCTCGACGCGGCTGATGGCTTCCCTCGGGTTGTTGGCGTGGACCGTGCCCATCGAGCCGTCATGGCCGGTGTTCATCGCCTGCAGCAGGTCGAACGCCTCGGGTCCGCGCACCTCGCCGACGATGATGCGCTCGGGCCGCATGCGCAGGCAGTTGCGCACGAGATCGCGCATCGTGATCTGGCCGGCGCCTTCGAGGTTGGGCGGCCGCGTCTCGAGCCGGACGACGTGCGGCTGCTGCAGTTGCAGCTCGGCCGCGTCCTCGCAGGTGATGACGCGCTCGCCCTCGTCGATGTAGCGCGTGAGGCAGTTGAGGAGCGTCGTCTTGCCCGATCCGGTGCCGCCCGAGATGAGCACGTTGAGCCGGATATGGCCGATGATCTTCAGCACGTCGGCCATGGCAGGCGGGCACGAGCCGAATTTGACCAGGCTCTCGAGGGTGAGCTTTTCCTTCTTGAACTTGCGGATGGTGAGCGCGGCGCCGTCGATCGCCAAGGGCGGTGCGATCACGTTGACGCGGCTGCCGTCCATCAGGCGCGCGTCGCAAATGGGGCTCGCCTCGTCGACGCGGCGGCCGACCGCGCTGACGATGCGCTGGCAGATGTTCATGAGCTGCGCGTTGTCGCGGAACTTGACGTCGGTCAGGATGATCTTGCCGGCGGTCTCGATATAGACCTTGTTGTAGCCGTTCACCATGATGTCGGCGATGTCGTCGCGCGCGACGAGCGGCTCCAGCGGTCCCAGCCCGAGAATGTCGTTGCAGATGTCGTCGACGAGATGCTGCTGCTCGGCGGCGCTCAAAACGAAGCGCTTGATGTTGACGATTTCGCTGATGATGTCGGTGAGTTCCTCGCGCACCGCCTCGGGCGAGAGCTTGGCCAGTTCCTTGAGATCGACCGCGTCGAGCAGCGCGTTGAAGACGCCGACCTTGATCTCGTTGAAGCGGCTGTCCTCGGGCGGCGGGGCCTTGGGCGGGGGCGGCGGGGCCGCCTGAACCGGCTTCGCCTCGGCGGGCGCTGCGGCGCCGGCGGGCGCTGCCGCCGCGGCCGGCGCTGCGGCCGGCTTTTCCTGAACCGCCGTGGTGGTATCGCGCTTCCCGAACATGTGCTTCTCAAGCCTTTGCGCGCGCTAATACTTTTCCGGCGGCGCCCGGCAGGAACCGGTCCAGGAGCCCCGGCCTCTTGGCCGGCGTCCCCTTTTTCTCCGCCGCGTGGCGTCCGCTGACGAGCGTGGCGAGCGCGTTCAACGGCTCGATCACGCCTTTCGCCTTCGGCGCCTCGCCGACCATGTGTCCGGTATTGGCCGCTTGCCCAAATATAGTCGCTTCGTGCGGCAGGGTCACCGTCAAAGCGGACCCCAAGGCATTGGCGAAGTCCTTGGCCGTGATCTCGGTCTTGGCGTTCTCGCCGACATGGTTAAGCACGATCCGGACCGGCCCGTCATTCTTGCGCTTGGGGTTGAGCGTGTCGGCGATGCTCTTGGCGTTCCTGAGGCTCGTGAGCGTCGGCACCGCCGTCACCACGATATCGTCCGACTGGTCGAGCACGTGACGCACCCAGCCGCCCCAGTAATGCGGCAGGTCCGCCACCACCCAGGCGGCGTTGTGGCGGAACCGCTTCAGCATTTCCTCGGCCGCCGCCGGGTCGATGTCGGCGGCGCGCACGCACTCGCCGGGCGCGGTCAGGAGATTGAGGTTGTCGTTGTACTTGCCGAGGATGCGGCCCAGCACCTGGTCGTCGAGCCGGTCGGCCTGCGCCAGCGCCTGCGCCGCGTTCTCCGGCGATTCGAGATTGAAGTCGATGCCGACGCTGCCGAACGCCAGATCGAGATCGACGAGCGTGACTTCGCCGTCGAACAGCTTGCCGAGGCACCAGGCGACGTTGTTGGCGAGCGTCGTCGATCCGGCGCCGCCGGTCGCGCCGATGAACGAGATGAGCCGGCCGAGCTTCAGCTCGGCCGGATCGGCGACGACCGCGACGATCGATTCGAGGAGATGGTGCTCGTCGACCGGCACCGGCAGATATTCGCGAATCCCGGCCTTGGTGAGCGCGCGATAGAGCGCCACGTCGTTGTGCGCGCCGATCAGGACGAGGTTGGTCTCGACCCGGCACACCTGGCTCAGCTTTTCGAGCTCCTGAAAGATCGCCTCGGGCGCGTCGCGCGTCTCGATCACCAGAAGATCGGGGCTCGGATTCGATTCGTACTGGTGCGCCGCCGCCGCGATCGAGCCCTCGAAGAAGGTCGGGCGCGTCTTCGCCAGGCGGCGGTCGCCCAGCACCTGCTCGACCGTGGCGCGGGTCCCGGGATCGAGCAGGAATGCGTGAATTTCGGCGCGTTGAATGACCGGTCTCCCTGCTAATGCGACTGCGCGGCGACGCCGGCGGCGGATTGATCGCGCGCGCCTTCGATGGCGCTCTGCGTCGTGCCGGTCACCGAGCCCGCGCGGTAGCCGGCGCCGACGCGCGCGATGGCGGTCGGGTCGGACGGGCCCAGTTGCTGCGGATCGACGAGGTCGGAGGGATCGGCGGCCAGGACCGCAGAGTTGTGCAAGGTGGCGCAGCCGAGGCCCGGATCGGGAATGTTGTACGGGTTGAAATCCATCGGCACGCTCCAGCCCGGACAGTTGGGCGCGACCACGTCGAAGCGCTGATAGCTGAGCGTCACGTCGCCGGGCGCGCCCGTGGCGGCCTGCTCCATGCGGATGGCGCCCTTCGGCACGCCCGCCGCCATGAGCTTGCCGCGCACCAGCTCGAAATCGCGCGGGCTCAGGTTGGCGGCGCCGATCGCGATCGGCCCGTGCCCGCGGCTCAGATAGCCCGCGACGAGCGTGTCGAAGCGCCCCGCCAGATCGCCCGTGAACGGGTCCGCGGTGCCGCTGAAATGCGCGGCGAGCGTCACCGTCTCGGGCTGCACGCGCGTCGGATAAAGCTGCTCGGCCGATTGCGGCGCGGCCGAGCAGCCGGCGAGCGCCAGCGCTGCGGCAAGGATGAGTATGCTGCCTCGCGCGCCCATGGCCTCACTCCAGGATCAGGCCGAAGGTGCTTTTCACCTGCGGCGGCGGGATCGCGCTCGCGGCCGGCGCGTAGTTCGTCTGCATGCGGTTCAGGATGTAGAAATTGAAATCGCTCGCCGGGCCGAAGCCGTCGGTCGGATAGCTGAGCTCGCCGGGACTGGTCGGCCGCGCCAGCACGGTCGTCACGGTGATGACGAGATCGTCGAGATTCTCCTGGTACGCCTTCGACGAGAAGAGCGCGCCCAGGACCGGCACGTCCTTGAGGCCGGGCAGGCCCTGGATGTTGCTCGTGTCGTCGTTCTGCAGCAGGCCGGCGATGGCGATGCTGCCGCCCGAGGGCAGCTCGACCGTGGTCGTCACGTTGCGGCTGGTGAAGGCGGGCGCGCCGCAGCTTCCCGCGATCGGCGCCACGGCGCCGCCCGCGACCGAGGTCACGAGCGTCGAAAGCTCGGCTGAGATGCGGATGCTGATGAGGTTGCTGCTCAGCACCACCGGCGTGAATGTCAACTGGATGCCGAACGGCTTGTAGATGAAGCTGAACTGCGCGAGACCGTTGGCTGTCGTGGTGGTCTGGCAGATCGGCACGCTGCCGCCCACCAGGAACGACGCGGTCTCGCCCGAGACCGCGGTGAGATTGGGCTCGGCCAGGGTCTTGGCCAGCCCGTTCGAATCGAGCGCCTCGATGAGCGCGGTGAGGCCGGTCGCCGCGCCGAACGGAATGGTGAGCGCGAGCCCGCCGAACGGCGTGCTGGTCGCCGGAAATGCCGCGGTTGCGCCGCCGAAGGCAAGGCCGACGCCCGGCGCGGCGGCGCCGGTGATCGACGGCGCGAAGCCGGCGGGCGCAAGCCCCGGCGTCGTCAGGCTGGTCGTGCTGAGCGCGCCGATGCCCTTGAAGACATTGAACACGGCGCCGGGCTGGACGCCGAGCTCCTTGATGACGGCGCGCGACATCTCGCTGACGCGCACGCGCAGCACCACCTGGTTCTCGTTCCGCACCTTGAGCAGATTGATGATCGAGACCGGCGCGGCCGACGTGGTGCTGGTGGTCGAGGACGACGACCCGCCGCCGGCGGACGCTGCGGCAGGCGCGCTGCTGCTGCTGGTGGTGCTTGCCGCGACGCGCGAGGCGATGAACTGGTTGGTGATCGCCACCGCGTCGTCGATCGCCTGCTGCGAGGACACCGAGCCCGACAGCACGATGCCGGTATTGACCGTCGAAACGTCGATCGCCTCGTTCGGCAGCGCGCGCTTCAGCGCCTCGTCGAGCGCCGTCGTGTCGAACACCACGGTCACGTCGAGCGCGTCGATCTGATGGCCTTCGCCGTCGAAGAAATAGACGGTGGTCTCGCCGGCGACGCGGCCGATGACGAAGGCCGTGTCGGCGCTGCGCAGCACCACGTCGGCGACGCCCGGGCTCGCCACCAGCACGTCGCGCGCCGGCCGCGCGAGATGGATCACCTGCGACTTGCCGATGCCGACCGCGAACAGCCGCCCGGCCGGCACGCCGGAGGCCGGCGGCGGAACCGTCGGCGCCACGAGCCCGGGCCCGCGCGCGCCCTGGCCCACGGCCGCCGGCGCCGCCGCAAGCGCGGCCAGCATCGTCAACGATGCCGCTCGGGCCAAAAGCCGGGTCATGGCGGCACCTGCTACTTCGCTCCGGCGAGCGCTGCGCCGTGATAGATGCGCAGGCCGCCCCCCTGGTCGCCGCCGCGCGCCTGCGCGAGCCGGGTCAGGTATTGCTGCAACATCGCCGCGCGGAACGTGCTCACCTGATAGTCCTCGACGATGGTGGGCGTTCCTTCCGCCTCGGGATGGGCCGGCAGCGTGTGGCTGCGCAGCAGCAGCGAGAGGTTGCCGAGCGAGCCGGCGATGGTGAGTTTCTGCGCGTCCGGGAGCGCCACCTCGAGCGTGGCGCTGCCGCCGGTCTTCGGCTTGCTGTCGAGATCCTGCACCGACTGGTCGATCGCCAGCACCTTGATGTCGCGCAGCACGATGGTGTTGATCTCGCGCGTGTCGAACGGCGGCGGGCCGACATCCTGGCTCTGCTGCGGGTTCGACTTGACGGTGTAGTGCTCGCTCAGCAGCACGTCGACGTAATCGCCCGGCAGGATGAAGCCCGAGGTCGCCGAGATGCCGTCGATCTTGATGCTGATCGCGCGCATGCCGGGCGGCAGCTCGGCCGCCATGAAGCTGGTGTCGCCGGCTTTCAGGAGACGGGCCGAGAGGATCGGCTCGCCCGTCTCGATGCCGTGCAGCACGATCATGCCGACCTCGTTCTTCGGGTCGGCGCCCTTCTCGTGCACCAGGTAGTTGGGATCGAGCCCTTGCTCGGGCCATTTCTGCCAGCGCATGTCCTCGGCCTTCAGCACCTGCCCGGCCGGCAGGGTGTGCGCCGCCACCAGCACTTCCTTGGCCGCGAGCTGGGCGGCCTGCGCCTGCTGCGCCTGCGGCGCCGGGCTGCGCATGAGCTTCGGCACGACGAAATACACGACCCCCGAAAGCACGAGGGCCAAGCCAATGATGATGATGCCGATGAGCCGCATTCCCCACCACGCTTCAATCTTGTCGGCAGGCCCACAAGGATCGCGCCCCGGCCGGCAATTGCGCGCCCATATATTTTGCCGGAATTTCCCGTAAATCCAAGTGTTTTCGCGCCGCTCGGGAGAATTCGGTTGGGCTCGGGCCGCGCCATCTCAAGTCACGGCAATAATTCGCCCGGAAATCGCGCCAGCAAAACGAGCGCCGCGAGCGCAATGGCGACGCCGTACGGCACGCCCGACTGGCGCAGCAGGACGAGGCTCCACCAGCGCCCCGGCGGCACCGGATCGGGCGCCAGCCGCCGCGCCGCCAGCAGCAGGATGCCGAGAACGCCGCCGATCACCGCCATCAGCAGGAGGAAGGGGAGGAGGTTGCGAAAGCCGAGCCAGAGCGCCACCGCGGCGAGAAGCTTCGCGTCGCCGCCGCCCATGAGCCTGAGCGCGAATCCCGCCGTCGCAACCACGAGCACGGCCACTCCGGCCGCGACATGGGCGCCCACCACCGCGAGCGGCAGGGAGATTGCGTAAAGCGCAAACGCTCCCGCTACGCCAAGGCAGAGGGCGTTTGGGATCCGGTATCGTATCGCGTCGCTCGCCGCGGCCGCGGCGAGGCAGATCACGAAGAGCGCGAGCGCCGCCGATGCAAGCACCGAGTGGCGCGCCGCGACCTAGAGCGTCGAGGTCCCCACGGACGACAGGGCACTCCCGGTCGCGCCGAAGAGATTTGCGATATCACCGCCGAGCGCGATCACGGTCGCGATGATCGCGACCGCGATGGCGCCGGCAATGAGGCCGTACTCGATGGCCGTGACACCCAAATCATCGCGCCGAAGCGCGCGCAGAACCGTGGAGACCAGCATCGTGCTCCTCATTCTCAATCGCTGTTCCGATTTTGCGCAGACCGATTTTGTTTTTCGTACCGATACGAGAGCAGGCCGGACGCACGCGCAGGCTAGAGCGACGAGCCGCCGACCGAGGACAGCGCGCTGCCGGTCTTGCCGAACAGATTCGCGATATCGCCGCCCAGCGCAATGACGGTGGCAATGATTGCGACGGCAATCGCGCCGGCAATCAGCCCATACTCGATCGCCGTGACACCCGACACGTCGCCGCGCAGGCGGGCAAAGGCCGAACGCGCGGAATTTGTTGTCGCGAGGTAAAAGCGCAGCATTGAAGCCCTCCGTGGTTTGCTGCCGGCGGTGACTTGTCCGGCGCCTTTGCCGACCGGCGAGCATGATTCGCCGGACCGCAAAGGAGAAAGTCAGACGACGAAAAATTCACCCCCTCAACCACTGTGAAGAATAAAGGAGAGCGCGGTTCTATGCAATGGCCTGCTGCGCAGTAAGGGACACGGCATCGGACGAATTTCTTAATCATCCTGGTAATTCGCGGCGGTTTGACATGGCGCGATGCACTGCAGCGCAAGTGTTCGCGCGGGCGATTGCTATTGAATCTATGCTGCGGCGCTAGTCGGCTTGACAGCGGCCATTAACGAAGCTTATGTCAACCTCTTGGCGCGTGGGAGCACGGATCATGTCGCAGGCGAGCGAAGGCACAAATCCCGGCGCACTGTCCCTGACGGGCGTCAATCTGTTGCGCGACATCCCGGCGGCGGAGCGCAAATCGATCGAGGAAAAATGCGGCTTCCGCCGGTTCGCTCCCGGCGAGGTCATCGTCGCGCGATTCAGCGCCGGCAGCGCGGTCTATTTCATCCTGTCCGGCACCGCCCGCGTCGTGCACTACCTGCCCGGCGAGGACGAGATCACGATCGCGACGGTGGGTCCGGGCGACACGGTCGGCGAGATCGCGGCGATCGACGGATTGGGCCGTTCCGCCACCATCATCGCCGACGACGACGTCACCACCGCCGAGCTGTCGCGCCAGGATTTCCGCGAGGTGGTGGTGCGGCACGGCGAGGTCGCGTTCGGCCTGCTCTACCGCTGGGCCGCCATCATCCGCGAGCTCGACGACAAGTTCAGCTACGTCTCCACCATCAGCCCCGACCAGCGCGTCTATTCGCAGCTCGTCCGCCTCGCGCGGCAGGACGGGGGCGACGGCCAGCAATGGCTCATCAAGGAGCTGCCGAGCCACCAGGACCTCGCCGAATGGTCGCAGACGAGCCGCGAATCGGTCGCCGCCGCGATCGCCGAGCTGTTCCGCCGCGGCATCGCCGAGCGCCGCCACAAATCGCTCGTGATCCGCGACTACGCCATGCTGAAGAGCCTGGTGCTGACCGGCCGCACCGAGACGGCGCGCGCCTCGGCCGAGCCCGGCTGAGCCATGCCGATCGACGGCGACTCGCACCGGACGGGACCGCTCCTGTCGCTCGCGGGCGTCAAGGTGCTGGCGACCGTGCCCGAGGATGAGCGCCGCCTCCTCGAGACGCGCTGCACCTTCCGCCGGATCGCCGCGGGCCAGGTGCTGATGGAGCGGTTCGGCGTCGGCGTCGCGGTGTTCTTCATCGTCTCCGGCCGCGCCCGCGTCGTGCACATGCTCGACGGCCACGACGAGGTGACGATCGCCGTCGTCTCGGACGGCGACGCGCTCGGCGAGATCTCGGCGATCGACGGCGGCCGCGCCTCCGCCACCGTGATCGCCGAGGACGACTGCACCATCGCGGTTTTGCCGAAGGAGGAGTTCCAGGCGCTCATCGTGCGCCGCGGCGAGGTCGCGCTGTCGCTGTTGAAGCGCTGGGCCGCGATCATCCGCGACCTCGACGACAAGGTGAGCCTGGTCTCGAGCATCGGTCCCGAGCAGCGCATCTATTCCGAGATCCTGCGCCTCGCGCGCGTCGAGAAGCCCGGCGGCAGCCGCTGGTTCGTGCCCGAGATGCCGAGCCACCAGGACCTTGCCGTCCGGGCGCAGACCTCGCGCGACGCGGTCGCGAGCGCCATCGCCGAGCTCGCAAGCCGCGGCATCGCCGAGCGCCGCACCCGTTCGCTCTACATCAACGACTACAAGGCGCTGCAGGACCTGATGCGGCAAGGCAAAGCCCCGCAAATGCCCGCCGCCCGCGCCAGCAACGGCTGATCCGCATCGCCACGGTCGCCCTTGTCTAGCCCCGCCGCTTCGCCGTGGCCGCTAATATTTCGCGCAGCTGCGCGAGGCCGGCTTCGATCTTGAGCTCCAGGAGCGCGCGGCCGAGCGCCGCGTTCGCGCGCGAAGGATCGCCCATCGCGCCGGTTGGGCCCTTGGGCCAGGCCAGCGGTGACAGCAGGCCGTCGCGCACCTCATCCGGCGCCACCGCCATCAGTTCGGCCGTGTCCAGAAGCCCGGCATGCAGGCCGATCTCGGCGTCGCTAAAACCTTGCGCGCGCAAATATTGCTGCTGGCCGTTGGCGCCGTAATAGCGGTCGAGAGTGGCGACGCGGATGCCGTCCTTGCGCCAGGTGCGGTCGAGCGTCTCGGCCACGCTCGCCTGCGTCGCCTGGCTCAAGCCATGATCGCCGACGAAACAGATGAGGCGGAACCCGGCGAGCGCCAGGCTTTTGGCGCCCTCGCGCAGCACGGCGCCGAAGATCGGCTCGCTGAGGCCGATCGTGCCGGGCAGCGCCATGTTGCCGCCGGGCGGATCGAAGCTGCCCTCGGGCACGTAGGCGAGCACCGGCGCCACCAGCGCGCTGCCGAACCGGCGCGCGATCTCGCCGGCGCAATAGCGCACGATGCGGTTGTGCTTGCCGATCGCCATGTGCGGCCCGTTCTCCTCGCTCCCGCCGGTCGGCAGGATCGCCGTGGTGGCTCCTGCGCGGACCGCGTCCGCCACCTCGATCCAGGTCAGCTCCTCGATGAACGGGTTTTTTCCCGCCGGCTCGGCGGCAGGGACGCCAGGCGCGGCGAGCCCGGCGGCGGCAAGCGCGAAGAAACTGCGACGGTGCATGGCGGCATCCCCGATCCGGCGCGCGCGAGCAAATCGACAAGTGCGGCGCGCTCCCGCTATGGTTTCGCCGATCTTATGAAATCCCCGAGGTCTTGAAGCCGGAAGCCCCAGAAAAGCGCCAGCCCGGCAAGCTGTGCGCTTTCCAGGTTGCTTGGATTGAACACGCCGCCAAGGACCGCGGATGGCACGGTCGCGCGTTCGCCGAATGCGCGCAACCACTTTGCAGCCTTGCTGGCAGCTTCGTGGTTGACTCGCTTGAATGAATTAACTGCGCTATTGGAAACTTTGCATTCGATCGCCATGACGCGACGATCGTAAAGCCGCACGACAAGATCGGCTCGGGTGTCGCCGAGTTTGCTTTCGCCACAGAACTCACCGAGCGCTGGAGCCGCATCGAGTAGCGGAATGTCGCGTGGCGCCACTTCCTTAAAATCAAGGTTGCGCAATAGCTCCTTGACGTTTGCTTCCTGCACGTCCTTCGCGTCCTTGCGGCGGCTGGTTTCGACCTTCTTCCACGCAACCATGGCCGCCGATGCGATGATAGCTTGTTGCCGTTCATGCTCTTCCGGTAAGCGGGATTTCACGACCCACGGGAACCGGTGCGGATCGATGACGTGCAACACGATGTCCCGCACGCGCTGCGCCTGATCGGGATTCTTTGTCAGTGACGCTGCTGACAGCGTTGTCTCCGCTAGGGTCTTGAGATCGTCTTCGGAAATGGGAGGCGCCGTCAGATAGCGGAAGGCGGTGCGCTTGTCTTTATTCCGCACCATGTCCGCGAGAATAGCGGGATCAGGCTCCTTGGCCGATAAATCCGGGAGCTTTTCGATAACAGATCGGAAAATAGGAACAAACGCGTCGAAGAACCGCGAATAGAGTTCTAGCGGCTCGTCAAGTCGTTCACGCCGAAATATGGACTTGGCCGCTTCGGCGTCCTCTTGTAACTGCTGCGTTGTCCATTTGACGGGCGATGTCATGTAACTGTTCTAGCGGGGGAATCAGGATACGCTCAAGTTCTTTCGGCTCGAACTTCGTCAAACCACCTGCATAAGTTCGGCCAGAATCGGTGCGCACCTGACTTGAAAGATACGTAATCAGCGCCAAGAGATCGGCGTCTGCCATGCGCTCGCGCGGATAAAGGCCGTGCGCGATGTTGACGTGCCGCGCACCGCAGAGATTGTGGACAAACGCAGGCGGCCGTCGCGCCATGTATGTGCATAATATTGGGGCGGGCGCCCGGAGTCGCACTGACCACCATGCGCGGCGCGTCGATGCAATATAGGATTCGTGAGCACCTTGTCCTTTGGCCCATTTCAAGAAGCGGTCGATACGTCTACGGTCTTCGGATGCGAGAGTGTCGATGTCAACCGGTAGGTCGATGACGCGTCGCAAGCGATCAGCGGATCGGAGTATCATTCCTGCGCTCAGAAGCTCGCGGGCCTTAGTGACGGCTGGAAACAGGAACTCCTCCGGCAATTCGCCCGGATACGCTCCCGCGATCCATACGTCGTTGCCACCCGTGACTTGGCCGCGATGCACGCGGCAGAGTTCGCCAAGCTCGATGTAGCCGGCGGGCGGCTTTGCCGCCGGTTTGATGATCGAAGTCCAACGGTGTGCCTTTTCCAGCTTTGACCAGGAGACGGCCTTGCCGTTGCTCAGGTCATTAAGCTGCTTAAGGGAGTCAACCGCACGCATAACTAAATTCCTGGAACGCTGCCCGACATGGAAGCATGTAATTGCGCCGGTTGTCGCCGCATCGGCGAACGGCATGGACTCTGGCGTCAGGACATGCAGGGCCGCGCCGCCTAATCCATCGGCAAGCATACTGCGGAGGACCGATCCGTAATTCACGTCGAGCCATTCTGCGGACGTAATGAAAGCGCCGCGGTCGCCCACTCTGGCAAGTTGCCGGGTCTTAAGAAAAAAATGGATGTGGAGGCCCGCAAGCTTGCTCGCCTTGAAGCCGTATTCTGCGGCTGTCTCGGCGAACCACGTTTTCCAGTTCTGATCGATATCGTGGTGACGGACATAAGGCGGATTGCCGAGGAACAACGTCGCGCCTGCGATCGCGGGCAACGTCAGATTGCGGTAATCGCTGCAATGAATTGTGAGGCGGTGTGTCAGCCCGAGAACTGCCGCATTGGCGCGCAACATCAGAATTGCGAGCGGGTCTATGTCGGTTGCGACAAGTTCAGCGGTCGGGAAGCGCCGTGCGGCAGCAATGATGAAGCGGCCGGAGCCGGAGCCGGGGTCCATGATGCGTGCGGGTGCGCCCTGCGCGAAGGACCACTGGACCATGCTGTCGATGATGACTGCGGGCGTATACACCGCGCCGCTCAGGCGGCGGTCCGCGGCCGATCGCAATTGGCAAAAGGTTTCGCCCAAAGGATCGGTGCCCGCTTCGATCAATCCCCGCAGCGCCGCTATGACGCGCACATCGACCGGCTTGGTTCTGGCGATGAGTTTTCTTTCGGCGGCGCTGTAGACAGCATTCGGCCCTGCAAGCGCGTAGGCCACGGCTACTAGCTCAGCTTCGGAGCCGATCGCGATCATGGGGATTGCTCGTGCCGTGCTCGGTATAGAGTCCATAGTTCCTCGAACAGCTTGCGGAGAGACAGACCGCGTCGCGCTGCTTCTTGCTTAACCTCGCGGGCAAGTTCCGGCGGAAGACTGAAGCCGACGATCTGTCGCTCCCGCTCCTTCTGTGCCTTAGGCGAATCACTCATGTCACCTTTAAGTGTGTCGACATGTTGACTAATTGTCAATGTTTATGTTTCGTTCTCAACAAGGCCCGTTCTCCTCGCTCCCGCCGGTCGGCAGGATCGCCGTGGTGGCTCCTGCGCGGACCGCGTCCGCCACCTCGATCCAGGTCAGCTCCTCGATGAACGGGTTTTTTCCCGCCGGCTCGGCGGCAGGGACGCCAGGCGCGGCGAGCCCCGCGGCGGCAAGCGCGAAGAAACTGCGACGGTGCATGGCGGCATCCCCGATCCGGCGCGCGCGCGCAAATCGACAAGTGCGGCGCGCTTGCCGATAATACCGGCGTGAGCCCCGATCTCCTCCAGCACATTACCGACGCGGCCGGGCGCGCGCTTGCGCTCCTGATCGATCCCTGGATCCAGTTCGCGTTCCAGGGCTCGGTGTTCTGGTGGCCCTATCTCGCGAGCGCGTTCGCGGTGGCGCTCATCGGGTTCTGGCTGGCGCGCGGCGGCGGATTGCCGACGCTCGGCGCGTTCTTCCGCCAGAACTTCTCGCGGCGCATCTGGGCGCATCCCTCGGCGCAGGCCGATTACGCCTATTACCTCATCAATGCGGTGTTCTATCCGCTCATCGTGGCGCCCCTCATCTTCTCGGGCGGGTGGGTCGCGGGCGCGATCGAGCGCGGCCTCGAGGCGGGGCTCGGCCCCGCGGCGGCGCCGTCACTGGGACTTGCGGCGTGGCGCGTGCTCTACACGGTGCTGTTCTTCGTCGCCTACGATTTCGGCCGCTATGCCGCGCACAGCCTGATGCACGACGTGCCGCTCTTGTGGCAGTTCCACAAGCTGCATCATTCCGCCGAGGTGCTGACGCCGTTCACCAATTTCCGCGCTCATCCGGTCGAACTGTTCGTCATGGCGGCCATTCCCAACCTCGTCACCGGCGGCGTGAGCGGCGTTCTCTGGTACTTTGCCGCGGGCGAGATCGGTTTCTACAGCTTTTTGGGCGCGCACGTGCTGATGCTGTGTTTCAACGCGATCGCCAACCTGCGTCATTTCCAGGTCTGGATCTCGTTCGGGGCCCGCCTCAACCGCTGGCTCATCAGCCCGGCGCACCACCAGATCCATCACAGACTGCGAGCCGCGTCATTTCGGGCGCAACCGCGGCTTCGACCTGGCGGTTTGGGACCGGCTGTTCGGCACGCTCTACGCGCCTGGATCGCAAGAGCAATTCCGGCTCGGGCTCGGCGACGGGACGGACGGGGCGTGGCATACGGTCGGGCGCATGTATCTGTGGCCGTGCCGGCTGGCGCTGGCGCGGTTGGGCCTCGGCCGGGCGCCGGCCGAGAGCGGCAGTTGAAAATCCGCGCCGCTCCCGCCATCGTATAAGGTCGAGAGGTGCGTGAGATTTCCATGCATCCATCGCGGCGGTTCCGAATCTTCTCCAGGCCCCTTGCCGCGCTCGGCGGGCTCGGCCGGCGGCTGCGGCGCGACCGGCGCGGCAATTACTCGATGATCGTGGCGCTGCTGCTGCCGGTGCTGACCGGCTTCGTCGGCCTCGGCACCGAGGCGGGCTTGTGGCTCTACGACCAGCAGATGGAACAGACCGGCGCCGACAACGCCGCGTTCAGCGCGGCCGTCTATTACGCCGGGGTGGGCGCGCCGGCCACCAGCGCGACCATGAATTCGGCGCAGAACCAGGCGATCGCCGTCGCCGCCAATTACGGCTTGGGCGCGAGCCTCGCGAGCGCCACGACCTGCACCGATTCCCCGTCCGGCGTCACCACCTCGTCGTGCGCCACGACGAGCGGCGCCACTTCGTGCAGCGTCACCACGCCGTCGGTCGGGACGAATTGCGTCCAAGTCAACAATCCGCCCTCGACCGGACCTTCTGCCGGCGTCTCCACCTGCCCGCCGACCACGGGCAACCCGTGCTATATCGAGGTGATCGTCTCGCAGATGCCGCAGCAGCTCTTTTCCCGCGTGCTGCTGAGCAGTCCGGTCACGATCAAGGCGCGCGCCGTGGGCGCCATCACCGTCTCGACCTCGCCCGCCACCGAGACCGGCAATGCCTGCGTTCTCGTGACCGACACGGCGAACGTGGCGCAATCGACCGACCTCACCGGCAACGCGTCCCTGACCGGCACCAACTGCAACCTCGCCATCAACGATCCGAATGCCGGCGCCTTGACGCTCACGGGCAACGCGCAGATCACGTTCTCGCACATCTATCTCGCCAACGGCTCGGGCAGCGATTCGACCTCGTCGAACGCCAAGGTCACGGGCACGATCTCGGGCGGCGTCACCACCGTCAATCCCTACGCCGCCCAGCTCAGCGGCAAGGTCGCGACCGTCGCGTCGGCCACGTCGGGCAATTGCGGCAGCGTCACGACGACGGATACCACCACCAGCGGCAGCGGCAGCCTCACCACCGTCGCCAGCACCACCGGCGTCGCCGCCGGCATGTTCGCCGTCGGCTCCAACCTGACCGCCACGCTGCCGACCACCAACCTCATCACCGCGGTCAACGGCAGCACGGTGACCATTTCGAACAGCGCGACTGCAAGCGGCAGCCTCAAGCCCGTGGTGTTCTCGGCCAACCAGACTGCCAACAATATCACGGCGAGCGCGACGCTCGTCGCCGGCTACTACCAGAGCATCGTCGCCAGCAGCAACGCCGCCGTGAAGCTCATGCCCGGCGTCTATTTCATCTGCCCGATGCTGACCAAGGAGACCGCCAACACCACGAGCGGGAGCAAGACCGTCACCTTCAGCACGAGCGTGACCGCCGCCGGCGTGTCATGGGCGGCCGGCATGGCGATCAGCGATTCCGCCGGCGCCCTCCCGGTCGGCACCACGATCTCGTCGATCGCGAGCGGCACGACGGTGACCTTGAGCGCCGCGGCGTCGTCGTCGCAAACCGGCGACACGTTCTATGTCGGCGGACAATTCACCGGCGCCGGCAATGCGGTGTTTTATACCCCGCCCTTCTCCTCGACCGGCACGCTGCAGCCCGATTGCAACGGCAATCCCTATTCCTGCACGACGCCGAGCGACGGGTTCGTCACCGGCGACGGCGTGACGATCGTGCTTTTGGGTTCGAGCGGATCCGACAGCGGCAGCGGCTCGACCGATTGCGCCCAGTTCTCGTTCAGCGGCAACGGCAACCTCTATCTCGTTCCGCCCAACAGCGGCACTTTTTCCGGCCTCGTCATCGCCAGCACGCAGAGCTGCTCGAAGGCGACCGTCAACGCCACGAACGGCAGTTCGACGCTCAGCATCACGGGCAACGGCACGCTCCAGGTCTATGGCGCGATCGACCTTCCGTCCTACGCCGTGAACCTCAAGGGCAACGCCAGCAACAGCACCGGCTGCCTGCAGCTCGTCGCCGACTCGCTCGATCTCGTCGGCAACGCCGGTCTCGGGCAGAACTGCACCAATGTCGGCACCACGGCGATCAATCAGACCTCGAGCAGCACGCCGATCTATAGCGCCGCGCTCAGCAACTGAGACGATCGCTAAAATTTGCCGCGTCTTGCGACATTTCGCATTGCCGGATTGAAGCTTCGTTAAGGGTCGCGATGCTGGCATGGACCCCATGGGAATCGCGGGGATGCTTGCCATGGCAGAATCTGCACGCGCGCTCGTTCGGCACCTGAAGCGGCTTCTGTCGGATCGCACGGGCGGCGTCGCCGTGCTGACGGCGGTGGCGCTTACCGGGCTCCTCGGCGCGGCCGGCCTCGGCACCGAGGCGACCATGTGGTACGTCGCCAAGCGCAACATGCAGGCCGCGGCCGACGCCGCGGCCTTCACCGCGGCGACCGCCAATGCCGCGGGCAATTCGGGCGGCGCCCAGTCCGCCGCCAAGGCCATCACCGCGCGATACGGCTATACCGACGGCACCGGCAGCATCGTCGTCAAGGTCAACAATCCGCCGAAGGCCGGCGGCTACACGAGCAACGGCCAGGCCTACGAGGTCGTCGTCAGCGAGACGCAGTCGATGCTGTTCTCGCAGCTTTTCCTCACCTCGGCGCCGAGCATCTCGGCGCGCGCCGTGGCGCTCCCGGGCAGCAGCGGCGGCCCGTGCGTCATGGCGCTCGACAAGGGCAACGTTACCGACATCAGCGATTCGGGCGGCGCCACGCTCAACCTCAACAGCTGCGGCATCGACATCAATTCCTCGAGCAGCAGCGCGCTGAATTTGAGCGGCAGCGCCAGCATCACGGCCTACTCCGCCAACATCGTCGGCCACTACACCAATACCGGCACCGGCACCTTCACCGCCACGAAAGGCATCGTCCAGGGCGGCTCGGCCGTACCGGACCCGTGGGCGAGCCAGACGATCCCCTCCTATTCCGGCTGCAACAAGACGAATTACCAAGTGACGACAACGGCGACCATCACGCCGAGCTCGCCCACCACGCCCTATGTCTTCTGCGGCACTCTCACCGTCGGCGCGAACGCCACGCTCACGCTCAGCCCCGGCATCTACGTCATCAATTCCGGGAATCTGAGTGTGCAGAGCGGCGCGACGCTGAACGGCACCGGCGGCGTCTCGATCATCCTCACGAGCAGCGCCGGCAGCACCCATGTCGGCCAAGTGCAGGAGAGCGGAACGACCGCGCCGACCATGAAAATCACCGCGCCCACCACCGGCCCGACCGCGGGGCTCGCGATCTACCAGGATCGCACCGCCTCGACCTGCGTCCAGAGCGGGGTGACGAACTGCAACGTCATCGCCGGCTCTTCGACCCAGTCGATCTCGGGCGCCATGTATTTCCCGGCCCAGTCGGTGAGCTACTCGGGCTCGGCCAGCACCAGCAGCACGCAATGCACGCAGCTCGTGGGCTACACGGTGAACTTCTCCGGCACGACGAATTTCTACGCGAACTGCACCGGCACCGGCGTCAAGGGCATGACCACCGGCTCGACCAAGCTGGTCGAGTAGGGCCTACTCGCGCACCTGCACGACCGCGGTCTTGTCGGCATAGAGCCGGCGCCATCCGGGCAGGCGGTCGATGAGCGTGACGGCGCGCGCGTCGGCGGGAAAGATCGTCCACGCGATCTTGTATTCGTCGAGCAGCGCCGGCAGATCGTCGCTCTGCCCGTGCACGGCCTCGTAATAGCGCTTGATGAACGGGTCGCCGAACATGTCGGCGCGGCCGTCGATGAAGGTCTTGATGCCGTTGAAGATCAAATAGTCGCCGAAATTATAGTCGTTGAACACCGGCCCCGCGATATGCGCCTCTTGGACCGCGCGGAGGGCGGCCTCGGGCGCGTATTTGGGCTCAGGGCCCAGGGGAAACTGCGCCGCCACGGCCTCGGCGGCAAAGGCCAATAGCGCCGCGAGCGCCATCCCGCGCGCCGACGCGGGCCGAGCGAACCGGTCGAGCCAGTCGCCGCCTTTGCCGTGCGCAAGCTGCGCGCCGGCCCAAGGCGCGGCCAGGAGCGGCGCGATGAAGGCGATGAGATCGCCGTTGCGCGCATGCTGCAGGCTTATGGCGAACAGCAGCAGCAGCATGAGGACGCGCACGAACGGCAGCCTGACGCCGCGCCACATCATCGTGCCGAGCGCGAGGAGGAGCCAGATCTCGAGCGTCGAGAGGTGCTGGAAATCGATGCTCTTCCATTCGATCAGCATCGAGAGCGCGAACTTCATGTCGAGGAGCCGCATCGGCAGGAGATAGGCCTCGATGCCGTTGGGCGTGACGAGCGTCGCCGCCATCGACGCGAGCGTGAAGCAAGCCCACTCCTTCGCCGCCTTGATCCGCGCCGCCTCGCCGCTCGTCATCAGCACCGCCTCGACCGTGAACAGCCCGGCGAAGCCGATGCCGACGAGGAACGTGCCGTGCAGATTGACCCACGCGATCATGATGAGCGCGGCGGCCAAGGGCGGCGCGCGGCCCTTCTCGCGCGCCTGGACGAGCAGCGCCATCCACCACACCATGAGCGGCAGCGCCACCATGTGCGGGCGCGCCAGCCAGTGCGGCGAGATCACGATCCAGGCAAGCGCCGCGATGACGATCGTCTGCGCAGGATTGTAATAGCGCAACAGCGCGCGGGCGAAGATCGCGATCGCCGCGGCAAGGCCGAGGCTCGCCATGCAGACCAGGCCCTGGAACCCGGCCGCGTCGTAGAACAGCGCCGAGACGACGCCGCCGAGCCATTCGTGCGCGACCCATTTCTGCCCCGGCATCGAATGGGTGAGGAAATCGACGTGCGGCACGGCATGGTGCGCGAGCACCCAGCGCCCGATCACGACGTGCAGCATCGTGTCCGGGTCGTCGAGCCGCTTGCCCGCGGAAGCAAGGCCGAGGACGAAGTTCAGCAGCCCCAGCGCGAGCGGCAGCGAGACGAGAGCGCGGCGGGCCGAGGCGGGCAGCGCTTCGCTTTGCTTCGCGGCTTCGCTCTGGATGAGGATTTTTCCTAGCGCCACACCACAATCCCTTTCCCCCAGTCTGCTTAATTGTCCATGAAACCAAGGTTAACGCGGCAAATACCGCCCGGCGACGTGATCCTTTCGCCAGTTTTCGGCGTATTTATTACGCTAATTTCCTGAATTTCGCGCGATAGGGAACAGTCTAGTGGCGAGTTTACGCATATTAATCTTGTTCGCATCCGCCAGCGGGCGTACTGGTTTTCGCACAGGGGGCGATTCGATACTCGCTTTTCATTCGACATGGGAGACGCGGCGATGAGCGACGGCGGCTTTTGCTGGAGCGGCGGTTGGACCCAGAATTTCGGCAACAACTTCGGCAACAACTTCGGCAACAACTATGGCGGCAACAACTGCGGGACCTACACGCAGGGCTGCGCCGATCCGAGCTTCGTCCTCACGGCGATCTCTCTCGCGGGCACTGACGGCGCCACGGACGGCAGCGGCGTCGCCGATAATGGCCACTATGTTGATAACGCCAGCGCCGAGGACTCCAGCGCCGGGGCCTCGAGCCACGTCGGCAGCGGCGTGACGGTCACCGGCAAGGTCACGGACGCCTCGGGCGCGATCGATAGCAGCGTGATCCCCGAGAACAAAACGACGGTCGATCTCGGCGGCGGGCTCGCGTCCGATGCCAACGCGACCATCTCGGACAACGGCGGCAGCAACGACACGTTCGTCGTCTATAACGGAACCATGGCCGACCCCACGACCGGCGACACGATCACGGTCGGCGCTGCCGGCGGCAATTTCAACACGCTCTATGCCGGCAACGCGGGCGGCACCAGCGCCGGCAACGACACGCTCACGGTCGATTTCGGCAACAGCAACTGGCTCTATGACGGCTCGGGCGGCAACGACCACCTGACGGTCGGCGAGGCGGGCCAGAGCTCGAGCGGCAACCTGCTGCAAACCGCCGACGTTGCCGGCAATCCTGGGAACACGCTCACCGTCCTCGGCACCGGCACCAACAATTCGCTGATCGAAGGCAATGCCAGCGGCGATGTCGAGATGGTTGGCGACGCCAGCGGCGCGTCCAACGCCAACCTCCTCAAGGTCGGCGGCGGCAGCGGCGACATGCTCTCGATCTTCCAGGGCAGCAGCAACGTCCTCGTCGCCGGCGGCGGCAACAGCGTTTCGCTCAGCGTCGGCAGCGTGACCAACCTCGCTGCCTCGAACTCGAACTGGCTCCAGACCGGCAACGGCATGGGCGACACTCTCAGCGTCGGGGCCGCGGCCGGCATCGCCAACAACAAGAACACGCTCATCGCCGGCAGCGGCGGCGGCGCCACGCTCAGCATCACCAACGGCAGCGACAATTTCCTCGAGACCAAGGACACGACGGCGGCCACCTCGGGGGGCAACGTGCTCTCGATCGGCACCGGCGACCACAACACGATCATCGCCGGCAACGGCAGCAACGACTCGCTGAGCGTCAGTTCCGGCTCCTACAACATCCTCGTGGCCGGCAGTGGCGGCGGCGACTCGCTTTTCATATCGAGCGGCAATGCGTCGCTCTCGACGCTTGCCAATACGCTCGGCTCCAACACGTTCATCGTCGGCGGCGGCACGGGCGATGCCATCGGCTTCATGAGCGGCGACTACAATTCCGTCTATACCGGTAACGGCGGCGGCGACGTGGTCAATTGGCTCGACGGCAACAACACGCTCGTCAATGTCGGCGACGGCGCCGGCGACACGGTCAGCTTCACCGACGGCAGCAGCAACCTGATCACGCTCGGCGACGGCGCCAACGACCTGGCGATGGGCACCGGCGGCGGCGACCACAACACGATCGCCACCGGCATTGGCGCGGGCGACGGGGCCATGATCGCCGCGGGCAACAACAACCTGCTCTCGTGCGGCAGCGGCACTGGCGATCTCCTCGGCATCGGCAGCATCCAGCCGATCTTCGCCATCTCGCCCGTCAACGGCATCGAGTTCCCATACGGGTTCGTAACCGGCTCCGGCGACAACAACGTGCTGGAGCTCGGCAGCGGCGTCGCCGACACCGCGATCGGCGGCAGCGGCAACGACACGCTGATCGCCGGCAGCGGCCTCAGCACCGCCTCGTTCGATGGCACGAGCTGGTCGGGCAACTGGGGCGATTACCTCACCGGCAGCGGCGATGTCACGGGCGCATCCGGTTCGTTCGACACCTACGTGCTGAACTGCCAGCGCGGCAGTCTCGTCCAGGACACGAGCACGGACCTCGGCGGCTCGGTGATCGTGAATTTCGGCGGCAGCTCGCAGGGCAGCCAGTCCTCGGGCTCGGGCTCGTGGGGTTCGGGCGACGGCGATGACGGCTGCGGCGGCGACGATAACGGCTGCGGCTCCGGTTACAGCTCGGGTTGCGGCTCGCAGCAGCAGCAGGGACCGGCGCTCAACGCGATCGACGTGACCGACATTGCGACCGGGACGATGACGACGGCGCAGCTCGACGGCACCCAGTCGGGTCCCACCGGAACGCAGACCTGGGATTTCGGCACCGGCTCGGGCAGCAGCTTCGTGAGCCTTCTCTCCGTCAACCTGTTCGGCCAGTTCATTGCCGGGGACTTCCAGTTCGGCACCGACAACGGCATCGCCAACTCGGCGGCGAGCCTCGAGGGCGGCGTTCTTTCCGATCCCACCCTCGCGGTTACGCAAGGTGTGAACAGCACCACCTACGACGCCAACGGCAATGTCGTCGCCGACACGCTCATCACCTATACCGCGCCGCCGACCGGCGGCACGGGCTGCGGCGGCCAAACCAGCGGCTGCGGCGGCGACGACGACAATGGCTGCGGCTCGAGCAACACCGGCTGCAACACGGGCTCGGCCTCCGGCGGCAGCAGCTGCGGCGGCTCGGGCGGCGACGGCGGCTCGTGCGGCGGCAGCAGCTACGGCAACACCGGCTGCACCCAGGACAACAGCCAGTGGATCGCCAACGCGGGCTGCGGCAGCTGAGCGAAGCCGCGAGGGTCTTTGCGGCGTGAATTCCGGGCCGGCTCCCCTAGGGCGCCGGCCCGGCCTTTTCCGGCCCTTGTTGCGCGCGCGAATTTCGCATTAAGACAACATTAAGCGCGCTAAATTAACCATAGGGTTGGGGTAGAGGCTTTTCCCGGCGAAGAAGGGTATGAACGCGGAGCCCGAACGGCAAGGTCCCGGCGACAGCGGTCTCGGCGCGCTCGTCATGCTGCTGCGCTTCCAAGGCATCGGCGCCGATCTCGAGCAGATCCGCCACGGGTTCGGCGGCCGGCCCGTGGGCGTCGCGGAAATGCTTCGCTGCGCCAAGGATTTGGGTTTGAAGGCGCGGACCTACACGACGAGCTGGAAGCGGCTCGCCGAGACGCCGCTCCCCGGCATCGCCGCCTTGAAGGACGGGCGCTTCCTCATCCTCGGCCGGGTCGGCGACGGCAAGATCATCGTGCAGCACCCGTTCGCGCCGAAGCCCGAGCTGATGAGCGAGGCCGAGTTCACCGCGCTGTGGGACGGCCGCCTTGTCCTGATGACAAGGCGCGCCGCGCTCACCGACCTGACGCGCCGCTTCGATTTCACCTGGTTTTTGGGCGCCATCCAGAAATATCGCGGCCTTTTGACCGAGGTGCTGGTCGCCTCGTTCTTCCTGCAGCTCTTCGCGCTGGTCACGCCGCTCTTCTTCCAGGTCATCATCGACAAGGTCCTGGTCCATCGCGGCATCAGCACCTTGGACGTGCTCGTCCTCGGCATGCTGACGATCACGATCTTCGAGGCCGTGCTCGGCACGCTGCGCACGTATCTCTTCTCGCACACCACCAACCGCATCGACGTCGAGCTCGGCGCGCGCCTCTTCCGCCACCTGCTCGGCCTGCCATTGGCCTATTTCCAGGCGCGCCGCGCCGGCGATTCCGTGGCGCGCGTGCGCGAGCTCGAGAACATCCGAAATTTCCTCACGAGCTCGGCGCTGACGCTCGTCATCGACTTCTTCTTCACCTTCGTCTTCCTCGGCGTGATGACGTTCTACTCGCCGTTCCTGACGATCCTCGTGCTGTGCTCGTTCCCGGTCTATATCGCCATCTCGGCGAGCGTCACGCCGCTCTTCCGCCGCCGCCTCGACGAGAAATTCCGCCGCAGCGCCGAGAACCAGGCGTTCCTCGTCGAAAGCGTGACCGCGGTCGAGACCTTGAAGGCGATGGCGGTCGAGCCGCAGATGCAGCGCCGCTGGGAAGAGCAGCTCGCGGCCTATGTCGCGGCCTCGTTTCGCGTGCTCTCGCTCGGCAACACCGCGTCGAACGCGGTTCAGCTCGTCTCGAAGCTCGTGACCGTGGCGACGCTCTATTTCGGCGCCAAGCTCGTCATCGACCAGAGCCTCAGCGTCGGCGAACTCGTCGCCTTCAACATCATGGCCGGGCGCGTCGCGCAGCCGGTGCTGCGCATGGCGCAGGTCTGGCAGGATTTCCACCAGGCGCGGCTCTCCGTGCTGCGCCTGGGCGACATCCTCAACACGCCGGCCGAGCCCACATATACCGCCTCGCGCGCGGCGCTCCCGGCGCTGCGCGGCGACATCGCCTTCGAGCATGTCACGTTCCGCTACCGCATCGATGGCCCCGAGATCCTGCGCGACGTGACCTTCGCCGTGCCGGCGGGCCAGGTCGTCGGCGTGGTCGGTCCCTCGGGCTCGGGCAAGAGCACGCTCGCGAAGCTGGTGCAGCGGCTCTACGTGCCGGAAAGCGGCCGCGTGCTGGTGGATGGCATGGACATCGCGCAGATCGACCCGGCCGGCTTGCGCCGCCAGATCGGCGTCGTGCTCCAGGAGAACGTGCTGTTCAACCGCTCGATCCGCGAAAACATCGCGCTCGCCGATCCCGGCATGCCGATCGAGCGCGTCATGGCCGCGGCCAAGCTCGCCGGCGCGCACGACTTCATTCTCGAGCTGTCGGAAGGCTACGACACTATGGTCGGCGAGCGCGGCAGCACGCTCTCGGGCGGCCAGCGCCAGCGCGTCGCCATCGCCCGCGCCCTCGTCATGAACCCGCGCGTCCTGATCTTCGACGAGGCGACGAGCAGCCTCGATTATGAGAGCGAGCGCATCATCCAGCAGAACATGCGGCAGATCGCCAAGGACCGCACCGTGTTCGTGATCGCGCACCGGCTTTCGACCGTGCGCGGCTGCGACCGCATCATCACGATCGAGCGCGGCCGCCTCATCGAGGACGGCACGCATGACGAGCTGATCGTCACCGGCGGGCGCTACGCCTCGCTCCACCGCATCCAGGCCGGCATCCATGAAATCGGCTAAGGCGCTCGTGCCGCGGCGTCAGACGGCGGTCGCGCGCGCGCGCGACGAGATCGCCTTCCTGCCGGCCGCGCTCGAGATCGTCGAGACGCCGCCCTCGCCCATCGGCCGCGCCATTTCGCTGACGATCGCGCTGCTGTTCGCGCTGGCGCTCGCGTGGGCGTCGATCGGCCAGGTCGATATCGTCGCGACCGCCACCGGCAAGATCGTGCCCTCGGGCCGCACCAAGATCGTGCAGCCGCTCGAGATCGGCACGGTCCGCGCCATCCATGTCGAGGACGGGCAGGCGGTCAAGGCGGGCCAGGTGCTGATCGAGCTCGACCCGACCACCAGCAATGCCGATCTCGAGCATCTCGAAAGCGACCTCATGGCCTCGCGCCTCGATGTCGCGCGGCTGCGCGCGGCGCTGGCGCCCGGCGACGATCCCGTGGCCGCGTTCGATCCGCCGCCGGACGCGCCGCAAAATCTGGTCGCGACCCAGCGCCAGCTCCTGCAAAGCCTCGATGCCGAGCAGCGCGCCAAGCTCGCATCGCTCGACCGCCAGCGCGCCGGCAAGACGGCCGAGCGCCAGTCCTATGCCGACACGGTGGCGAAGCTCGAGGCCATGATCCCGATCCTGCAGCAGCGCGTCGATATCAGGAAATATCTCGCCGATCAGGGCTACGGCTCGAAGATCACCTATCTCGAGACGCTGTCCGATCTCGTGCAGCAGCAAAAGGAATTGCCGGTCGAGCAAAGCCACCTCGCCGAGGCCGGGGCCGCGCTCCAGGCGATCGACGACGCGCGCGCGCAGACCATCCAGGAATACCGCCGCACGCGCTATGCCGAGCTTGCCGCGGCCGAGCAGAAAGAGGCGGGGCTCGCCCAGGACGTGATCAAGGCCAAGGAGCGCTCGCGCCTCCAGGTGCTGAGCGCGCCGGTTGACGGCGTGGTGCAGCAGCTCGCCGTGCACACGATCGGCGGCGTCGTGACGCCGGCGCAGCCGCTTCTCGAGATCGTGCCGCAGGACAGCAAGATCGAGGTCGAGGCGATGGTGTCGAACCTCGACGTGGGCTTCGTCCACGAGGGCCAGCCGGCCGAGGTCAAGGTCGATACCTTCAATTTCACGAAATACGGGCTTTTGCACGGCGTCGTCGAAAGCGTGTCGGCTGACGCCGTGACGCAGCAATCGCAGCAGTCGCCGCAACAGGCGCGCTCGCAGCAGAGCGAAAGCACGCCCGATCCGGGCTCGCTCTCCTATGCCGCGCGCGTCTCGCTCGACCAGACCGCGATGAACATCGACGGCCGCAACGTGCGGCTCGCGCCCGGCATGGCCGTCACGGTCGAGATCAAGACCGGCCAGCGCCGCGTCATCTCCTACCTCCTGTCGCCGCTCCTGCGCTTCCAGCACGAAAGCCTGCGCGAGAGATAGCGGAGCGTGCGAAGCGCAGCGAAGTCGAAGGACGCAGGTTGCTTCACTCCGCGAGTTGGATCGAGACGGCTTCGGGATTGCGGCGGCCTTCGGCCACGTCCATGGCGACGCGCTGGCCCGGCGCGAGCGAGGCGATGCCGCCCTTCTGCAGCACCGAGGCATGGACGAACACGTCCTGCCCCTTGCCCTCGACGCTGACGAAGCCGAACCCCTTGCCGGGGTCGTACCACTTGGTGGTGCCGATCATGCGCTGCGCCGGGCCAAGCTGCACCCGCGGGCCGCCTGCGCCGGCGCGCGGCCGGGGCGAAGCGGCGGTCGCGGTGCTGTCGTCGATCGACAGCACTTCGGTCACTTGCGGGCCCTTCATGCCGCTGCCGGTGCGGACCTGGAGCGTGGCTCCCGGCGCCACCTCCTCGCGCCCGGCGCGGCCGAGCACGTTGGCATGCAGGAAGGCGTCCCCGCCATCCTCCAGCGAGACGAAGCCGAAACCTTTCTCGGCATTGTACCATTTGACGATGGCGGTGGCCGGCGGCCCGGACTGCGCCGCGGGCGGGGGTGCCGCGCCATAGGCCGGGGCGGGGGCTTTGCCGCCGAATTTGCTGCGGCGGGGCGGCAGGAACTCGTCGTCATCGAAACCGCGCTTGCGGCGTTCGCGAAACTCTTTGCTCAAGTGTTGGGATCCTCTGTGGGCGGGATTGACGCGCTCTAATATGGGCCGCGGCGCGCGCGGGGCAAGCCGGAAAAAGGGGTAGTTTTCACCGCCCGCCGGACTTCCCCGCCTTGAAAGTGGCGGTGGCGGCGGCGACCGCGTCCTGCGCCTTCTGGCGGCTGTCGGCGATGTTTTCCTTGGCCCACCGGTAGCTCGCGCGCCGCGCCCGGTTGGCGCCCGAGAAATGCGGCTTCACGAACTCGGCGATGAGCTCGAAGCTGCGCTGCTGCGCGGGCCAGGGTGCGAGGTCGTTGCCGAACACCAGCACCGCGCCCATGCCGCCGAGCTTTTGGCGGATGCGATCCAATTCGCGGATCGCGTCATCTGGCGTGCCGACGATGCCGAGCTGGTTGTCGTTGCAGAACTGCGCCGGGTTCGCGACGCCGCGCGGGAAGGCGGCGGCCGCCGGGATCACGTCGTGCGTGTACTCGATCCATTCGGGAAATCCCCATTCGGTATCGGCGAACGCCTTCTCGCGCGTCTCGGCGATGTGCATGATGACGGTGATGCGCCATTTCGCGCGGTCGGCCTTGTGGCCGTGTTTTTGGCATTCCTCTTCGTAGATGCGCCAGTTCTCGACGTGATGCTCGAGCGCCGCGTCCGTGACCGGGCCGAGCGTCAAAACGCCCAGCCCATGCTTTCCCGCCGCAACCACGCCCGAGGGCGAGCGCACCGATGTGACCGCCATCTCGACGAAGGGTTTCGCGAAGCAGCCGACATGGAGCCGCGCCTCGCGCAGATGGAACCATTCGCTCTTGCGGCTCACCGTCTCGCCCTTCATCAGCGCGACGATGATGTCGAGGCTTTCGTCCATGCGCTCGCGGATCTGGTTCATCTCGATGCCGAGCATGTGCACGTCGGTCGGGAGCGCGCCCGGCCCCACGCCGAACATCGCGCGGCCCCTGGTCATGTGGTCGAGCTGCGCCATCGCTTCGGCCAGCATGAAGGGATTGTGGAACGGCAGGGATTTAACGCCGGTGCCGAGGCGGATGTATTTCGTGCGCTGCGCCGCCGCCGCGATCATCAGCTCGGGCGCCGCGATCATCTCCATCGCGCCCGAATGATGCTCGCCGAACCAGATTTCCTCGAAACCCAACCGGTCGAGATGCTCGGCGAGCAGAAGATCCCGCTCGAACGCATAGGTCGGGTTGAGCCCGGCCGAATGGAACGGCGCGAGAAAGAGGCCAAACCGCAGCGCCCCGTCGTAAGCCAAAGCCATAATCCAGCCCCCGCATCCGTGATGCCCCAAGCTTAGCGGGAATCGGCCCTTGACGATGTACGCAATATCCATTATCTATTACGTACACTCAAGCCAGGAGTTGCAGATGGCATCGGATGCCCAGATCGCGGCCAACCGCCGCAACGCCGAGAACAGCACCGGCCCGCGCACGCCCGAGGGCAAGGAGCAGTCGCGCCGCAATGCGCTGCGCCACGGGCTTGCCGCCGAGCATATTCTGCTCGTGGACGAGGACCCCGAGGATTTCCGCCGCTTCAACGAGGCGATGCGGCAGGCGCTCGATCCGGTCGGCGAGGCGGAAGACGTGCTCGCCGACCGCATCGTGCTCGGCAACTGGCGCCTGCGCCGGGTGTGGCGGACCGAGGCCGCCGCGATCAACGAGGAAGCGATCCGCAACGCGCACGAGCACGCGCGCGAGGAGATGCGCGAGCACGTGCTGGCGGAATTGCAGGAAAACCCGCCCGAGCCGCCCAAAGACCGGAAACCGTGGGAATCGCCGCCGACCCTCGCCTCGATCGCCTACGACGTGGTACGCAACCTGACGAACGCGCAGATCGAGGAAGCGGTCACGTCGCAAGGCGACGCGCCGCCGCGGGCCGAGCGCGAGCCGCAAAAACCGGACATGCCGGCCTGGCCCGAGCAGCGCATGACGGCGCTGTCGCGCTACGAAGCCGCGATCGAGCGCGCCCTCCACCGCGCCACCATCGCGCTCGAGCGCCTCCAGGCCCGCCGCCGCGAAGCGGAAGCGGCCGCCGCGCCCGCGCCGCTGCCGTCGCGCCAGCAGCGCCGCTTCGCCGGCCGCGCGCAAAACTCGAGATTCGCGGAACGAACCCAATTTGCGGCCCCGCCGCCGCGGCCTCAGGACGCGCAAAACGCGACCGCGCCGCCATAACCCCCACCCCAGCCCTCCCCCTCGAGGGGGGAGGGGGGTTTTGCGGGAAATTTAATTGCGAATACAAATAATCCCTCCCCCCTTGAGGGGGAGGGCAGGGTGGGGGGTGCGCGCGCGCATCGGCAGAGATCTGTCCCAGTGTGCTCGCCACAACGGTTCCGTCCGAACGGATCGGACTCTAGCGAAACCGCGGCATGACCTCGGCGCACAGCAGGCGCAGCGCCTCCAGCACTTTCGCGTGCGCGATGAGGCCGCCGCAATTGAGCTCGGCCAGGATGCCGTCGAGGCCCAGTTCCTGGCGCAACTCGCCGAGGCGGCGCGCCACCCGCTCGGGCGTGCCGACCAGGACGTGGTCCTGCATCGCCTGCGCGAAGCTGAGCTTGGCGAGGCGGTCGGCGCGCGCCGCCCGGGCCGGGCTTGCCGAGCCCGCGCGCGCGATCGAGTCGGCAAGAAGCGCCGCCTGGTAGCGATAGAAGCTCATGATGCTTGGCGCTGCGTCCTGCTCGGCCGCTGCCTCGCTCGCCGCCAGGAACGTCGGCGCCGAGACGTACACCGCGCCGTTGCCGGGATGGCCCGCCGCGCGCCACGCCGCGCGATAGCTCGCGATCTGCTGCTTCAGCTCGGCCCACGTCACATGCCGCGCCGAGGCGAAGGCCGGCAGGCCCAGCGCGCCGATCACCGGGAACGTGTCGCCCGCGCTCGCCGCCATGCGGATTTCCGGATGCGGGCGCTGATACGGGCGCGGCGCCACGCTGACCTCGCCGAAGCGATAGAACTTGCCGCTGTATGAAAACCGCTCGCGCGTCCAGGCGAGGCGGATGATGTCCAAGGCCTCGTTGAAGCGCTCGACGCTCTCGGCATAGGGCACGCCGTACATGTCGTAGGTCTTGACGACGCCGCTCCTGCCGATGCCGAAGATGAGCCGCCCGCGGCTCAGCTGATCGACCGTCGCGGCCTCCTCGGCAAGGCGGAGCGGATGGCCCAGCGGCAGCACCTGCACGGCGATGCCGATCTTGATGCGCTTCGTGCGCGCCGCCATCGCCGCGGCGATGCCGAGCGGCGAGGACAGCACCGAGCGCTCCGGCGCGAAATGCAGCTCGGCCAGCCACATCGCGTCGAGCCCGCATTCCTCGGCCTGATCGATCTGCTCCAGCGCCTCGTCGAACGCGTCGGCGTCGCTCCGGCCCTTGAGGCTCGGGAATTCGTGGAACATGCCGAATTCCATGGCCGCGCTATCCCGCCTTCACGACCATCCGGTCGATCCCCTTCCGCTCATGGCACATGCCCGGCGCTGCGGCAAGGTGTAGGATCGGCGCCATGAAGGCACGGATTTCGATCGCCCTCTCGGCCGTTGTCGCATGAGTTGAGGAGTGCGTCTCATGTGGCTTTTTCGTGTCGCGGCCCTGTTGCTTGCGATCTCGCTCTCGGCGCTGCCGGCGGCGGCGCAATATCCCCCGCCGCCCGGCGCGGTGCAGTATCCCCCGCCGCCGCCCGGCTCGGCGCCGCCGCCGCCGCCCGGCGCCGTGGCGGCGCTCTATTCGCCGCCGCAGCTCGACCAGATGCTGGCGCCGATCGCGCTCTATCCCGATCCGCTGCTCACGGAAATCCTGACCGCGGCGACTTACCCGCTCGAGGTTGTCGATGCCGCGCGCTGGCGGCAATATCCGCAGAACGCGGCGCTGATGGACGGCGCGCTCGCTTCGGCGGTCGAGGCGCAGGACTGGGACCCGAGCGTAAAATCGCTCGCGGCATTTCCCCAGGTGCTCGCCATGATGAACCAGCATCTCGACTGGACGCAGGCGATCGGCAACGCCTTCCTCGCGCAGCAGGGCGACGTGATGGATTCGATCCAGCGCCTGCGCCACGACGCGCTCGCTGCCGGCACGCTCGTCTCGAGCCCCTATGCGACGGTCGTGCCCGACGGCCCTTATATCGAGATCGAGCCGGCCAACCCGGAGCTCCTTTACGTGCCGGTGTACAATCCCGCCGCAGTCTATGGCGCATGGCCCTATCCAACCTATCAGCCTTATTATTTCGGGCCGCCGCCGGGGCTGTCGGCGAATTTCGCCGTGGGCGCCTTGGGCTTCAGCCTCGGCATCGGCCTCGTCGACGTGCTGTGGAATTGGGGCGACTGGGATTGGCGCGATCACAACGTGCATATCGACCGCAACCGCTTCGCGCGGCTCGAGCCGAACCGCGCGCCGCCGCCGGCGGCGACCTGGCAGCACGATCCCGCGCATCGCCGCGGCGTGCCCTACCGCGACGCGCAAAGCCGTGCCGCCTATCAGCGCCCGGTCGCGGCGACCCCGCCCGAGACGCGCCAGCAATTCCGCTTCTATCCGCAACAGACTGCGCCCGCGCCGCAACAGCGCGCGGTCGGGGCGCCGCAGGGGCGAGGCGCGCAGCGTCCGGAGGCGCAACGTCCGGGGCAGCAGCCGCCGCAGCAGCCGCAAGCACCGCGCCAGGCGCCGCAGGGCGCGGCCGCGCCGCAAGAGCGGCGCGCGGCGCCGCAACCGCAGGCTCAACCGCAAGCACAACGCACGCCCCCGCCAGCGGTCGTGCGACCGCCCTTAGCCCCGGCACAGGCGCAGCGCCCGACCGCGTTCCCGAGCATCTCGCGCGGTCCCGATGCGCGGGCCGAAGCGCAGCGCGGCGCGGCGAGCCGGCAGTCGCGGCCCGCGCCCGCTCCGATTCAGCCGCAAGCCGCACGCCCCGCGACGCCTCCGCCGGCGCGTGCGGCGCCGGCGGCGCCACCGCGTCCCGCGCCGCCGCAGGGCAATTTGCGAGAGGAGCGCCGGCCATGAACCGCGCAGCACGTATCTTCGCGGCGCTCGTCTTCGCGCTTGCCCTTGCCGCGGGCGCGGCGCACGCCGCGACATATGCCTCGCCCGAGGATGCCGCCGCCGCCCTGGCCGCGGCGGTTCAGAAGAACGACGAGCACGCGATCGAAGCGGTGCTCGGTCCCGGCAGCCGCCGGCTCGTGCAATCGGGCGATCCGGTCGCGGACAAGGCGGGGCGCGCGGGCTTCACCGCGGCCTACGACGCCAAGCACGCGATCGAGCCGCATGACGACCGGGCTTTTCTTCTCATCGGCGCCGACGATTTCCCGTTCCCGATCCCGCTGCGCAACAATGGCGGCGCGTGGCGCTTCGACGTGCGCGCGGGCGCGCAGGAGATCCTCGACCGGCGCATCGGGCGCGACGAATTGAACGCGATCGAGGTGTGCCGCGCCATCGTCGAGGCCGAGCGCGACTATGCGAGCTTCTTTGCCGAGTATGCCGCGAAATTCGTGAGCGACCCCGGCAAGAAGAACGGGCTCTACTGGCCCGCCGCCTCGGGCGCGCCCGAAAGCCCGCTCGGCCCCCTCGTCACCGAGGCGCGCGCGCAGGGCTATCGCGGCCGCCACGCGCCCTATCACGGCTATTATTACAAGCTGTTGCAGGCGCAGGGGACGCACGCCTCGGGCGGCGCGCGCGACTACATCGTGCAAGGCCGCATGATCGGCGGCTTCGCCGTCGTGGCCTATCCGGCGAATTGGGGCAACACCGGCATCATGAGCTTCATCGTCAACCAGGACGGCACCGTATCCGAGCGCAATCTCGGCCGCGACACGGCCCGTATCGCCGGCGCGATGACGCGCTATGATCCGGACGCGAACTGGAAACCGTTGCAGTGAGGCATGAGATGGTGGCCTTGAAAGGCATGGCGCATTTCAGCATCCCGGTGAGCGATCTCGCGCGCAGCACGCGGTTCTATTGCGACATCGTCGGCTGCACGCACATCGTGACGACGCCCGACCAGAAGATGGCCTTCCTCGACGCGGGCGGCGACTGCATCATCCTGGTGCGGCACGAGGCGCCGATCAATCGCCGCATCGACGACCACAACGGCGTCCATCATTCCTTCAAGGTCGATGCCAAGGACTACCGGCCGGCGCTCGACAACCTGCGCGCGCATGGCGTCGAGGTGTTCTTCGAGGAGGACCGCCAGGGCGGCGTCGTCAACGGGCCGCGGGCATATTTCCACGATCCCGACGGCACCTGCCTCGAATATATCGACCTCACCAGCTACGCCGGCGACAAGGCCCGCGGCTGAGCCTCACTTCGGATTTGCCGCGGACGGGTGGAAGAGCTGCGCGCCCGCCTTGCGATAGGCGCCGATGAGCTCCTGCCCTTCGGCCGAGACGAGCCAGTCGGCCAACTGCTTCGCCATGCCGTGCGTCTCGGCATGGCGCTTGGGGTCGAGCTCGATCACGTCGTAGCGGTTGATGAGGTGGCTGTCGCCCTCGACCGCAATGACGAGGTCGCGCTTGTTCTGGAACGAGAGCCAGGTGCCGCGGTCGCTCACCGTGTAGGCGTCCATCGCCGCCGCCGCGTTGAGGGCCGCGCCCATGCCGCCGCCGATGTCGCGATACCATCCGCCCGCGACCTTTGGCGGCGCGATGTGGGCGGCCTGCCACAGGCGGAGCTCGAGCGCGTTGGTGCCGCTACGGTCGCCGCGCGAGACGAACGGCGCCTCGGCGCCCGCGATCTTGGTCAGCGCCGCGACCGCGTCGTGGCTTCCGGCGACGTGCGCGGGATCGCTCTTGGGGCCGACGACGATGAAGTCGTTCCACGCGATCTGCCGGCGGCTGACGCCGAAACCCTCGGACATGAACTTCGCTTCGGCATCGGGGTCGTGCACGAGCACGAGATCGGCATCGCCCCTCCGCGCGGTGTCGAGCGCTTGGCCCGTCCCTTGTGCGATGACGCGCACCTCGATCCCGCTCGCCTTGGTGAATTGCGGCAGGATGCCGGAGAGGAGGCCCGAATCCTCGAGCGAGGTCGTGGTCGCCAGCACGAACGATTTCTCGGCGGCAGCGGCGGCGGACGCTGTCAGGGCGCACAGCAGGAGAACGAAGAGCAGGCGCATCGCGGTTCCCCTCATGTTGCAGGCCGGTCGGCGAAGGTGATGGCGACCGAGCTTACCAGCATGCTCAGGCCGATGAGCACGAAGCCCAAACCAAGCGCCAGCGGAAGATCGCCGCGGCTCGTCTCGAGCACGATCGCCGTGGTCATGGTCCGGGTGTAGCCGTCGATGTTGCCGCCGACGATGATGATGGCGCCGACCTCCGACACGGTGCGCCCGAACCCTGCGAGCACCGCCGTCAGCACGTGGAGCCGCCCGATGGCGAGCAGCTCGGGCACGCAGCGCGCGCGCGTTGCGCCCAGGTCCATGAGCGCCTCGCCATAGGCCGACCACGCCTCGGCCACGGCGCGGTGCGCGAACGCGGTGACGATCGGGAGCGCGAGGATCGCCTGCGCCAGCACCATCGCGGCGGGCGTGAACAGAATGCCGAGAACGCCCAACGGGCCCGAGCGCGACAGCGCGAGATAGAGCATGAGCCCGATCACCACCGGCGGCAGGCCGAGAAACGCATTCGCGATCCAGATGAGGAAGCGCCGCCCGGGAAAGCGCCCGATCGCCAGCGCAGCACCCAGCGGCAAGCCCAGCGCCGAGGCGGCCGCCGTCGCCGAAAGGCTCACCGCGAACGACAGCGCGACGATGCGCCAGAATTCCGCCTCGAACACCGGCCGGCTACGGCATCGTCTCGGGGAAATCGGCGTCCTCGAACACCGTCACCTTCGGCGGCTTGCCGGCCAGGCCAAGCTCGCTCCAGCGCGCGACGACGCGCTCGTAGGCGCTTTTGGAAAGCTTGGCGCGCTGCGAGAAATTCTTGATGTAGCGGTAGTCCATGCAGGCATTGATGAGGCATTTCGAGCCCCACGGCCGGACCTCAGGCGGATTGAGGCTCGGGTCGAGGAAGGTGCTCCAGGTCTCGCGCAAGATGTCGATCGCCTGCGCCGGCCTCGAGCGCGTCGCCATCGCCCACAGCACCTGGTGCACGTCGGTCGGATCGACGTCCTCGTCGACCGCGATCACGTACTTGCCGAAATAGGCGCCGCCCGTGCATTGCGCGGCCAATGCCAGCGCCTGCGCCGCGTGGCCCGGATACATCTGCTTCAGCGACACGACGGTGATGCCCCAGCCCGCCGCTTCCGGGATCGACCACACGCCCTGGATGCCGGGCACGCCGAGCTTGTCGAAATCGGCCCAGATCGCCGAGGCGCGCACCGAGGCCCAGAACAGGCCGGCCTCGTTCGCGGCCCCATCCGCCATGAGCGCGCAGGTGAGCGTCGGGTTGTCGCGGTAGCGCACCTTCTCGACGCGCAGATAGGGCGTGTCGCCCGACGGCCTTCCGTAATATCCCGTGAACTCGCCGAACGGGCCCTCGGCGAAGGTCTCGTTCGGATAGACGAAGCCCTCGATGATGATCTCGGCGCCCGCGGGCAGCGGCAGGCCGGTCACATCGCTCTCGAAGACCTCGCACGGGCTGCCGGATATTCCGCCGTAATACTCGTACTCGCTCTCGGTCTTGGGGAATGTCGTGGCGCCCACGAGGAACAGCAGCGGATCGACGCCATAGGCGGCGGCGACCGGCATGGGCTTGCCCATCTTCCACCACTTGTCGCGGTCGAGCGTGCCGTCCTTGCCCGGCGAGGTGTAGAGGCCCAATTCGCGCGGGCCTTTTATCATCATGCGATATGTGCCGATGTTGATGCGGCCCGTTTCGGGGTCCTTGGTCACCACGGCGTCGCCGGTGCCGAGATACTTGCCGCCATCCAAGGGCCACATGCGCGGCGCCGGAAATTTGCGCACGTCGATCGCGTCGCCCGTAAGGATGTTCTGGTTGCACAGCGCGTGTTCCGCCGGGACGGACTTGGGCGGCACCTTCCGCCCCATCTTGGTCTTGAGGATCTGCACCGCTTCCAGGGGATGCTCGACCGGCGCCTCGCCCATCGCGAGGCAGAGCCGCGACAGGTTGCAGCCGATCATGTTGTAGAGCGCGCGGTGCCCAGGATGGCCCTTGATGTTCTCGAACAAAAGCGCCGGGCTCTTCGTGCTGCCGGCGAGATAGGTGATGGTCGCCATCTCGAGATCGGGATCGACCTCGGCGGTGATGCGCTTCAGCTCGCCAAGCGCGTCCGCCTTCTCGATCCATGCGTCGAGATCGCTGCGGTTGGCGCGCGGCGCGAATTTTCGGTCCATGCGTTGCTCCCTGCGGCTGCAAGCTATAAGAGAGCATCGATGCCGGAAGGACAAGCGTTCAAAGCCATCGGACAGCCGCTTCGCCGCAAGGAGGATCTGCGCCTTCTAGCCGGCGACGGCCGCTTCAGCGACGACCGGGCCGTCCCCTTCATGGCGCATGCCGTGATGGTGCGCTCGCCCCATCCGCACGCGGCGATAGCCGCGATCGACACCGTGCGCGCCCGCGCGATGCCGGGCGTGCTCGCCGTGCTGACGGGCGCGGATTGCGCGGCCGACCGGCTCGGCCCCATTCCGCACGAGCCGGTGCCTTCGACGAAATACGATTTGAAGCTCACGGCGCCCGGCGGCGGCGCGGTGTTCATCGGCCCGCACGCGCTCCTGCCATCCGGCAAGGCGCGCCATGTCGGCGAGGCGGTGGCGATGGTCGTGGCCGAAAGCGAAGCCCAGGCGCTCGACGCGGCCGAGGAAGTCGCGGTCGAATGGCAGGAGCTGCCGTTCGTGCTCGACGCGGAAGCGGCGCTCGCGCCCGGCGCGCCGCCCGTGTGGGACGAGGTGCCGGGCAATCTCCTGGTCGAGACCTTCTTCGGCGACGAGGAAGCCACATCGCGGGCCTTCGCGGCGGCGCATCGCGTCGTCGCGCTCGACCGGCACATCAGCCGCGTCACCGCGGTCGCGCTCGAGCCGCGCGCGGCGCTCGCCGACATCGATCCTGCCACGGGCGCGCTCACGCTCTATGCGCCCACCGGCGGCGCGGTGCGCCAGAAGCGCGAACTGGAATTGGTGCTCGGCCTCGGCGCCGATGAGCTGCGCGTCGTCTCGGCCGATGTCGGCGGCAATTTCGGCTCGAAGAACCGGCCTTACGTCGAATATGCGCTGGCGCTGTGGGCGGCGCGGCGGCTCAAACGTCCGGTGAAATACCGCGCGACGCGGAGCGAGGCGTTCCTCTCCGACTATCAGGGCCGCGATCTCGTCGTGAAGGCATCGCTCGCGCTCGGGCCCGACGGCCGCTTCCTCGCGCTCAGGAGCGAGAACACAAGCAATGTCGGAGCGCGCTGCGTGTCGCTGTCGCCGCTCGGCAAGGGCGCGGCGCTCGTCACCGGCTCCTACGACATTGCCGCGGCCCGGCTCTGCGCCCGCGCGGTCTTCACTAACACCATGCCGACCCAGGCCTATCGCAGCTCGGGCCGGCCCGAAGTCACCTATGCGATCGAGCGGCTGGCCGACAAGGCGGCTTCCGAGCTGGGTCTCGACCCGGTGGCGCTGCGCCGCCGCAATCTCGTGCGCGCCGACGCCATGCCCTACACCAACGCCGTCGGCGCGCGCTACGACAGCGGCACTTATGAAGCGAACATGGACCTCGTCCAGCGCACGATCGAGTGGGACGGGTTCGCCGCGCGCCGCGCGGAAGCGAACGCGAGGGGCCAACTCTTGGGCCGCGCCGTCGTCAACTATGTCGAATCCTCGATCGGCTCGCCGCGCGAGCGCGCCGAGATCCGCGTGCTGCCGGGCCGCAAGGTCGATGTCGTGATCGGCACGCAGCCGGCCGGGCAGGGACACGAGACGAGTTTTTCGCAAGTGATCTCCGATCTGCTTGGCGTACCCGTCGAGAGCGTGCGCATCGTCATGGGCGACACGCGCGTCGTGCATGCGGGCGGGGGCTCGCATTCCGGCCGCTCGATGCGCCACGCCGCGACCGTCTTCGCCCGCGCCTCGGCCGCGCTCATCGACAAGGGGCGGCGCATCGCCGCGATCGCGCTCGGCGCCGATGCGGGCGACATCGTCTTCGCCGACGGCCGCTTTCGCGCGCCCGCCAGCAACCGCAGCTTCGATTTTCTCGAGCTTGCCGAGGCAGCATCGCACGTGGCGCTCCCGCCCGAGCTTGCCGACGGGCTTGCCGTCGTCGCCGACAACGAGATGCACGACCCCGTGTTCCCGAACGGCGCAGCCGCTTGCGAGATCGAGGTCGATCCCGACACGGGCGCGCTCGCGCTCACCCGCTATGCCGCGGTGGACGATGTCGGGCGCTGCATCAATCCGCTCATCGTCCACGGCCAGACGCACGGCGCGATCGCACAGGGACTAGGGCAAATCCTCATGGAGGAGTGCGCGCTCGACCCGCGCTCGGGCCAGCCGCTCGCCGGCTCGCTCATGGATTACGCGCTGCCGCGCGCCGACGTGCTGCCGTCGTTCCGCACCGAGATCGTCGAGGTGCTGTCGCCGACCAATCCGCTCGGCATCAAGGCGGGCGGCGAGGGCGGCACGACGCCGGCGCTGGCGGTCGTGACCGCGGCCCTCCTCGACGCGCTGACGCCGCTCGGCGTCACCGACATCCCGATGCCCGCGACGCCCTTCGCGCTGTGGCAGGCGATCCGAAGCGCGAAGCGCTAGACGCTAGCCCTTGGCGATCTTCGCGATCTCGTCGTCGGTCGGGAAGCGCCCGAGCTGCTTCTTCGAGAATTTGAGCTGGCCGTCGATCGCGATCTCGAACACGCCACCGCTCGCGCGCACGAGTTCCACATCGGCGCCGGCAAGCTCGCGGAACTGCGCTCCCGCACGGAGAGCTTTCGGCTCGTAGCCTCAGGCCCCGCAATACTGAATGACGACCTTCATGGTCCGAGATTAGCGCGGCGCCAGCCGCTCTGCTACCCTCGCGCCATGGATGTTCCGCTCACCTCGCTCGCGCGCTCGGCCGGCTGCGCCGCCAAGATCGGCCAGGCCGATCTGCACGAGGCGCTCTCCCATCTGCCATCCTCGGGCGACGCCCGCGTGCTCGTCGGCCACGGCACGAGCGACGACGCCGCGGTGATCCGCCTGTCCGACGAGCTCGCGCTCGTGGAGACGGTGGACGTGTTCCCGCCGATCGTCGACGACCCGTACGATTACGGCCGCATCGCCGCCGCCAACGCGCTGTCCGACATCTACGCGATGGGCGCGCGGCCGTTGAACGCGCTGAGCTTCGTCGCCTGGCCGGTCGAGACGCTGGGGACCGCGCGGCTCGCACCCGTCTTCGCGGGCGCGGCGCAAGTTTGCGCCGAGGCCGGAATTGCCATCTCGGGCGGCCATTCGATCATCGACGAGGAGCCGAAATTCGGCCTCTTCGTCACCGGCACGGTGCATCCCGGCCGCATCGTCACCAATGCCGGCGCCGAGGCGGGCGACGCGCTCGTGCTGACCAAGAGGATCGGCACCGGCGTTCTCACCACCGCGGCAAAGCGCGGCCGCCTCGCGCGCGCGGATCTCGCGGACGCGGTCCAAAGCATGGCGACCCTCAACCGCGCCGCCGCCGAGGCGATGTGCGAAGTGGGCGTCAGCGCCGCGACCGACGTCACCGGCTTCGGTCTTTTGGGCCATCTCGGCAATATCCTGCGCGCCTCGAGCGCGGCGCGGGGTGCGGCGCTCGGCGCCGTCATCGCCTATGGCGCGGTGCCGCTCTTCGCTCGTGTCGAGGACCTGCTCGAGGCCGGCATGTGCCCCGGCGGCACGCGCCGCAATCTCGATTTCGCCGCGCCCGAGACGCGCTTTGCCGCCGAGTTGAGCGCGAACCAGCGCCTCCTTCTCGCCGACGCGCAGACCTCGGGCGGGCTTCTGATCGCGGTGCGCCCCGCGCGCCTTCAGGCGCTTCTTGCGGCGCTTGCCGCGCACGGCGTCGAAACGCGCGCCGTCATCGGCCGCATCGCGCCTGCCGGAAAGCCGGGGCAGATCACCGTCACTGGCGGAAAGGAGTGGGAGTCGAACCCACCGGAGACGTCTGACGCCTCCCACCGGATTTGAAGTCCGGGCGCCCCACCGGGTTGCGTTTCCTTTCCCCGCGCGAAGCCTACTCTCCGCCGAACGCCTCTGCCACCGGGCGCAGTATCTGGTGACGTACGTGTTCGCGCTCGATTGCGGCTCGGTCCAATCCGACTTGGTCATTCCATCGGATCGATCGGAGAGGGCGGCACGCCGGCGGCCTCGATCGCCTCGCCGGCGAGGAAACACAGATCCTCCCGGTACCGGTCGGCGACGATTTGCACGCCGACCGGGATGGTGCCAATGAGACCGGTTGACACCGTCAGGGCCGGTAGCCCCATGGCCGGCAGGCCCCTCTGCGTCAATTGCGCCTGCCACACGCGCTCGAAGCCTGCCTCGCCCTGCAGGTCGAGCCCGTCCGGAAACGGCAATTCAGCCGAAACCGGCAGCAACAGTACCGGGTATCGGGCCAGAAGCATCCGCCACTCGCGCGTCAAGGTGGCGCGTCGAACCAGCAAGCGGGCGACCATGTCGGGCGCCAATGTCGCGGCCTTGGCGCGGAATGCCGCCACGACCGCGAGCGCGCCGGGATCGCCCTCGCGCTTTGCCGCATCGGCGAGCGCGGCGAACCCGTCGCCGAGCCAAAGGCACTCTTGCACCTCGGCCGCTTCGTGCAGCGAGGGTGTGTCCTTTATCTCCTCCACCGTCCAGCCGGCATCGGACAGAAGCCGCGCCGCGTCCAGCAAGGCCGCTTCGACTTCCTTCACGATCGCCAAGCCGCCCGGACGAAGACACACCGCAGCATGAAGCGGCACGCCGCGCCCTTCCAGCGGCGCCGGTGTCCACCATGGGTCGCGCGGATCGGGAGCCGCCATGGCCATGAGGCCTGCGCGAAGATCGGCGATCGTGCGGCCGATCGGCCCGGATACGGCCATGAGTTGCGGACCGATCCCGCGCTCCGGCGCGGTTGCGTTGTAGGCAGGCACGCGGCCAAGGGTGGGCCGCAGCCCATGGACGCCGCAGGCATAGGCTGGATAGCGGATCGAACCGCCGATATCCGTGCCATGGGCAAGGTGCCCGATCCCGGCCGCCACCGCAGCCGCCGCACCCCCGGACGAGCCGCCCGGAGTGAGCGATGCGTTGCGCGGGTTCCGCGTATTGCCGTGGATCAGATTGCTGGTGAACCAGCGCAAGGCGAAGGCCGGAGCATTGCTGCGTCCCAGGAGCACTGCGCCGGCCCGCACCAGATTATCGACCACCGGGCTGTTGGCTTGTGCCACCAGGTTCTGCTGCAGCCTTGTCCCGTTCGTGGTGGCGAAGCCCGCTTGGTTGACGTTGATCTTCACCGTCACCGGGACGCCGCCGAGCGCGCCCGGGTCCCCGCCGCCGGCGATGGTCCGGTCCACCGCGTCGGCCTGTTTGCGCACCAGATCGGGCCGGTGCTCGACGATCGCATTGAGCCGGGGATTGACCGCGTCGAGCCGTTGCAGCGCCGCTTCGGCCGCCTCCCGGGCGGAAACCTTGCGGCTGCGGATGAGGCCGGCAAGTTCGGTTGCGGCAAGGCGCCAAAGCTCCGTCACGATGCCTCCGATCCTGGACTGAGAATGCGGGCAGCTTATCACCGGCGTCGCGGAGTATTCACCAAAGGGGGCGGGGACGCGCTGACAAGGCGTGCCGGTTTTGCTATCTGGCTTCCATGCTGGTTTTGAAGGCGGTCACTGTGCGGCTGGGCGGCCGCAGCGTGCTGGAGCGTGCGACCGCGTCCGTCCCGTGGCGCTGCCGGGTCGGTCTCGTCGGCCGCAATGGCTCCGGCAAATCGACTTTGCTCAAGGTCATCGCCGGTCTCATCGAAACCGACGAGGGGACGGTCGAGACGCCGCGCGGCACGCGCATCGGCTATCTCGTCCAGGACGCGCCTGGCGGCACGACGACGCCGCTGGCGCATGTCCTCGGCGCCGACAGCGAGCGCGCCGGCCTTCTTGCCGAGGCGGAAGGGGCAGCCGGGCACGATCGCATCGCCGAGGTCCAGGAGCGCCTCGATGCCATCGGCGCCTATTCCGCGCCGGCGCGCGCCGCCCGGATCCTCGCCGGGCTCGGGTTCGACGAGGCGGCGCAGGCGTCGCCCCTCGACTCTTTCTCGGGCGGCTGGCGCATGCGCGCAGCGCTCGCTGCGGTGCTGTTCTCCGAGCCCGATCTGCTGCTGCTGGACGAGCCCTCCAATCACCTCGATCTCGAGGCCGAGATCTGGCTCGAATCCTTTCTCAAGACCTATCGCGGTACCCTGGTGCTGGTCAGCCACGAGCGCGACCTCCTCAACAACGTGGTCGACCATGTGCTGCATCTCGAGGGCGGCAAGACCACGCTCTATAGCGGCGATTACGACGGCTTCGTCAGGCAGCGGCGCGAGCGCCGCGCGCTGGCGGAGGCGCAGGTGCAGCGGCAGGAGGCGAAGCGGCGCAAGCTGCAGGCCTATATCGACCGCTGGCGGTACAAGGCGCACACGGCGCGCCAGGCGCAAAGCCGGCTCAAGGCGTTGGCGCGCATGGAGCCGGCACCGGATTTGAGCGAACAGGCCGGGCTGACCTTCGAGTTTCCCAACCCCGACGATCTGCGCCCGCCGCTGGTGACGCTCGAGGCGGCCGCCGTCGGCTATGTTCCCGGAAAGCCGGTGCTGTCGCGCATCACGCTGCGCATCGATCCCGACGATCGCATCGCGCTCCTCGGGCGCAATGGCAGCGGCAAGACAACGCTGGCGCGACTGCTCGCGCGCGAGCTTCCGCTCATGGCCGGACGCTTGACTGCGAGCAGCCGGCTGCGCATCGGCTATTTCTCTCAGCATCAGGTCGAGGAGCTGGAGCCCGAGGACACGCCGCTGCAGCACATGAACCGCGTGCTATCGGCGGCCACGCCCGAGGCCGTGCGGGCGCAGCTCGCGCGCTTCGGCTTTTCCGGCGACAAGGCGACCGTCGCGGTGAAGCATCTCTCGGGCGGCGAGCGGGCGCGGTTGGCCCTGGCGCTCCTCACGCGCGACGCGCCGCACTTGATCATCCTGGACGAGCCCACCAACCATCTCGATCTCGACGCGCGCGAGGCGCTGGTGGACGCGCTCAACGACTATGCCGGCGCCGTCATCATTGTCAGCCATGACCGCCATCTGCTGGAGCTGACGGCGGACCGCCTGGTGCTGATCGCAAAAGGGACGGCAACAGAGTTCACCGGAACCCTCGATGATTACCGCGATCTCGTTCTAAGCGAGGACGATCCGGACAACGCCGGCGCGGCAAGCGCGCCAAAGCGCACCACCCGGAAGGATGTCCGACGCCGTGCGGCCCAGGAACGCGAGCGCATGCAGCCTCTGCGCGATGCGATCAAGGAGGCCGAGGCGGACATAGCGCGTCTCACGGCGCAACGCTGTGTGATCGACCGGGCGCTGCTGAACCCCGCGGATGGCGCTGTCGGCGAAATGCTGCGCACGCGCGCAGAGGTCGAACGCCAGCTCGATGCCGCCGAAGCGCGATGGCTCGAGGCCAGCGAAGCCCTCGAACGCGCTGAGGCTGGCGTTTAGGCAAGCGGCGCCACCCACTTCACCGGCCGCTTCGCTCGCGCCCTCTCCCCCGCAAGTGGACGGAGAGGGCTTCAGATGGCTAGAACCGCGCCCAGGCGGGTTTTTGCGGCGTCGAGCTGCGCGCCGCCTGCGCTGAGCTTCGCGCCGGTTTCTGCCGCCTTCTCGACGGCTTCGAGCCGCAGCAGCGCGAGCGCCATGCCGTCGCGGCCGGAGCGGATTTCGCCGGCCTCTTCCGCGCCCAGAAGCACCGGCGTGTCGGGCGGCGGAAGCTCGCCCTCGACCGCGACCGGCATCAGGCGCTTCTTCGCAAGCCCGCGATATTTCATGCGTGCCGTGATCTCCTGGCCGATGAAGCAGCCCTTCTGCCAGTCGATTCCATTGAGTTCGTCGAAGCCCGATTCGACGAGCAGCGCCTTCTCGATTGCGAGATCGCGGCTGCCGTCGGGCACGCCGAGGCGCAAGCGCATCCGGTCGTACTCCTCGCGCGACGCTTTTGCGAAGCCCATCCCCGCGAGCGTGTGCGCCGCATCGCCGCGCGGCAGCAGAAGCCGCGCGCCGAGATCGCCGAGCCGCGGATCGACGTAAGCGGTGCCGCCCGCGACGGGCCGCGCCGCGCCTGCCTCATCGGCGAGGCCGAGTGCGCGCGCGGTACCCTCGCCCCAGGCGGCGGCGATTTCGCGGCGCTCGCCTGCCGCGGCAAGCGTGACCTTGGAGCGCAGCCGGTAGAGCGAAAGCCGCCGGCGCAGATCGTCGAGCCGCGCCGCCTCCGCGTCGAGCACGAACGCGTCGCCCTCGGCCACGATGAAGAAATCGTGGAGATATCGCCCTTGCGCCGTCAGCAGCGCGGCGTGGATGGCGCGCGCGAGACCCGCCTTCGCCACGTCGTTCGAGACCAGCCCCTGCAGGAACGCGACGCGGTCATCGCCCGCGATCTCGAGCGCGCCGCGATCGTCGAGGAGAGCGTAGGAGAGTCCGGCCATCGCACAACAGGTAGGATGGGCGCCGAGGCTTGGCAAGCCGGAGGCGCTTCCCTATAAGCGCCGGGCGTGAGCAGAATCCTCTTCGTCACGGCCACGCGAATTGGCGATGCCGTGCTTTCCACCGGTTTGTTGAGCCATGTTCTGGAGCGCCATCCCGGCGCGCGGGTCACCATCGCGGTGGGCCCGGACGCGGCGCCGCTCTTCGCATCGGTTCCCGGATTGGAGCGCATCGTCGTCATGCGCAAGCAGCGCCATGCGCTGCATTGGCTGAAGCTTTGGGCGCGCGCGGCAGCATCGCACTGGGACCTCGTCGTCGATCTGCGCGGCTCGGGCCTTTCGTGGTGTCTCTTGACGCGCGAGCGGCGCGTCGCCGCCAAGGGCGATTACGCGCGCCATCGCGTCGTGCAGCTCGGCAATCTCTTCGACCTCGATCCGCCGCCCGCGCCGCGCCTGTGGCTGACGCAGGACGACGCCGCGCGCGCCGTTTCATTGATACCGGCGGGCGGCCCGGTCCTTGGCATCGGGCCCGCCGCCAACTGGCGCGGCAAGGAATGGCCGGCCGAGCGCTTCGCCCTGCTGACGCAGCGTCTGACAGCGCGCGACGGACCGTTCCCCAACGCGCGCGTCGCCGTCTTCGCCGCAGCGCACGAGCGTGCGCAGGCCGCACCCGTCCTCGCCGCGATCCATCCTTCGCGCCGGCTCGACCTCGTCGGCGTCGATCTCCGCACGGCGGCGGCCGCGCTCGGGCGCTGCGCGCTCTTCATCGGCAACGACACCGGCATCATGCATGTCGCGGCGGCCGCGCGCATTCCGACGCTCGGCCTGTTCGGCCCGAGCCTCGCCTCGCATTACGGGCCATGGGGCGATCGCGCTGCGGTCGCGTGCACCGCCATCCCGGCGGAAGAGATTTTCCGCCGCGGCTTCGACTACCGCACCACCGATACGCTGATGGGCTCGCTCAGCGTCGAAGCGGCGGAAGCGGCCGCGCGGCGCCTCATGGAGCGCGTCGCCGGCGCGGCGGCCTGATGCACGTCGTGATGGCGGATGACGGGATCGCGTTCGACGGACGCACGCCCGAGCGCATGCCCTTGGGCGGCGCCGAGGGCGCGTTCGTGGCGCTTGCCGAGGCTTTCGCACAGCGCGGCCACCGCGTGCTCGTGCGCAACAAGTGCGATGCTCCGGTTACGTACAAGGGCGTCGAATGGGCGCCGATCGCGGACGGGCTGCCGGCGCGCGCCGACCTTTACATCGCCAACCGCGGCAACCGCCTCATCGGCCGCGTCGCCGCAAAGCGCTCCGTGTTCTGGATCCACAATCCCGGGCGCTACCTCGCGAAGCCGCGCTATGTGCTGGCGCTGCTGCGGCACCGGCCGGTGATCGTCACGCTGGGCGCGCATCACGCCGCGACCGTGCCGTGGTGGATGCCGAGCGGCGGGCGCGCTGCCATCCCATACGGGCTTGCCGAGATTTTTCGCGAGGCCCGGCCGCCGCGCGCGCCGCCGCCGCCGCGCGCCATTTTCACCTCCAACCCGCTGCGCGGGCTCGACTGGCTCCTGGCGCTGTGGGAGCGGCGGATCCATCCGTCGCTGCCCGGGGCGGAGCTCCATCTCTATTGCGGCCCCAGCGTCTATGGCGCAGTCGGCGATGCCAAATCCCAAGCCATGACATCGGTGCTGGCGCGCGCCGACGCGCTTGCTGCGATGGGCGTGCGCCGGCACGCGCCGCTGCCGCGCGCAGCACTGGTGCAGGCGCTCGAAGCCGCGCGCGCGATGCTCTATCGCGGCGACGAGGGCGAGACATTCTGCCTTGCCGTCGCCGAGGCGCAGGCGGTGGGCGTGCCGGCGGTGGTGCAGGATCTCGGATCCCTCGCCGAGCGCGTGATCGACGGCGTGACCGGCACCGTTGCCAAGGACGACGCTTCGTTCGCCGAAGCCGCGATCGCGCTCCTTGCCGACGATGCGCTGTGGCGGCGCCGGCACGAGGCGGCGCTCGCGCGCCAGAAAGGATCGAGCTGGGATGATGCCGCGGCGCGGTTCGAGGCGCTTTGCGCATGACGCGTCTCGTCCAGGCGATGGCGGGCCAGGCGCATGGCGGCGCCGAGGCTTTTTTCGAGCGGCTCGCGGTGGCGCTCCAGCGCGCCGGCGAGACGCAGCTTCTGGCGATCAGGCGCGATGCCGCGCGCGCCGAGCGCCTTGCCCGCGCCGGCTGCGAAGTGATCGAGCTGCCGTTCGGCGGCCCCTTGGATTTCGCGACGAAGCCGCGCCTTGCCCGCGCCATCGAATCGTTCCGCCCGCGCGTCGTGCTGAGCTGGATGAGCCGCGCCGCGAGTGCCGTGGACGGCGGTGCTTACGTCCATGTCGGCCGGCTTGGCGGCTATTACGACCTGAAATATTATCGCAGCTGCGATCGCCTCGTCGCCAATACGCGCGATCTCGAGCGTTATATCGTGCGCTCGGGCTGGCCCGCGGCGCGGGTGCATTACCTGCCGAATTTCGCCGCGCGGCCGTCTTTGCCGGCGCTGGAGCGCAGCCGCTTCGACACGCCGGCCGATGCGCCGCTCGCCGTGGCGCTGGGCCGTCTCCATCGCAGCAAGGGTTTCGACATTCTGCTTGTCGCCGTCGCCAGGACGCCGCGTCTATACCTGTGGCTCGCCGGCGAAGGCGAAGAACTCGCGTCGCTCGAGCGGCTCGCTTCCACGCTCGGCATAGCGGATCGCGTGCGCTTTCTCGGCTGGCGCGACGATGCCGGCGCCGTGCTGGCGGCGGCCGACCTGTTGGTCTCCTCCTCGCGCCGCGAGCCTTTGGGCAATGTCGTGCTCGAAGCCTGGGCAGCCTGCGTTCCGGTCGTGGCGACCGCGAGCGAGGGGCCTGCCGCGCTCATCCGCGACGGCGAGACGGGATTGCTCGTGCCCCTGGAGGATGCCGAGCGGCTTGGCGCGGCGCTGGCGCGGCTTGCGGGCGATAAGGATCTTCGCGCGCGCTTGGCCCAAGCAGGGCGCGCGGCGTGGGAGCAGTCGTTCGCCGAGGAACGCGTCGTCGCGCTCTATCGCGATTTCCTGGCGCGGGTCGAGCGCTGATGTGCGGCATCGCCGGCATGATGACGACGAACGGCGAGCCGCCGCCGCCGGCCGTGCTGCAGGCGATGGAGGCGACACTTCTCCATCGCGGCCCCGACGGCAACGGGCATTACCGCTCGGCCGATGTCGGGCTGGCGCAGACACGGCTCGCGATCATCGATCTCGCGACCGGCGACCAGCCGCTTTACGAGCCGGGCGGCGCCGCGCTCGTGGCGAACGGCGAGATCTACAATTACATCGAGCTGCGCCGGGAGCTTGCCGGAGTCCCCTTCGCAACGCAGTGCGATTGCGAGATGCCGCTCCATCTCTACCGCCGGCATGGACTCGATTTCGCGCGGAAGCTGCGCGGCATGTATGCCTTGGCGCTGCACGATCCGGCAGCGGGGCGGCTCGTGCTCGCGCGCGACCCGTTCGGCATCAAGCCGCTCTACTATGTCGAAACTTCCCAAGGCGTCGCGTTCGCGTCCGAGCCCGAAAGCCTCATTGCTGGCGGGCTCGTCGCCGCCAAGCTTGCGCCCCAGGCGCGGAACGAGCTGCTGCAGCTTCAGTTCACCACCGGCCGCGACACGATCTTCGCCGGCGTGAAGCGCGTGCTGCCGGGCGAGACGGTGGTGATCGCCAAGGGCCGCATCGTCGAGCGCCGCCGGATCGAGCCGCTCGACGGCGCGGCGTCCGTGGGCGAGGACGAGGACGAGGCGCTCGAGGCACTCGACCGCGTGCTCGCCGACAGCGTGATGGTGCATCAGCGCTCGGACGTGCCCTACGGCATGTTTTTGTCGGGCGGCATCGATTCCTCGGCGCTGCTCGCGATGATGGCGCGGCTCAACGAGCGGCCGGTGCACGCCTTCACGATCGGATTCTCGCGCGCGGGATCTCCTGACGAGCGCGCTGGGGCGCGGCGCGTGGCCGAGGCCTTGGGCGCCGAGCATGTCGAGGTCGAGTTCCGCGAGGCCGATTTCTGGTGCCTCCTGCCCGAGATCGCCTGCGCCATGGACGATCCCGCCGCCGATTACGCGATCCTGCCGACCTACAAGCTTGCGGCCGAGGCGCGCGCGGCCGGGCTCAAGGTGATCCTCTCCGGCGAGGGCGGCGACGAGCTGTTCGCCGGCTATGGCCGCTACCGCAGCGTGATGCGGCCGTGGTGGGCGGGGGGCCGGACGCCGCGGGCGCGCGGCAATCTCGACAAGCTCGGGCTTTTGCGCGGCGATCTCTCGGGCTGGCGCGACGGCATCGAGGCGGCCGAGCTGCACGCCGCCAAGATCGGCCGCACGCGGCTCCAGGTGGCGCAGGCCGCGGATTGCGAAGACTGGTTGCCGAACGATCTTCTGACCAAGCTCGACCGCTGCCTCATGGCGCACGGCGTCGAGGGCAGGACGCCGTTCCTCGATCTCGCCGTGGCCGATTTCGCATTCCATCTGCCCGATACGCTCAAGGTGCGGAACGGCATGGGCAAATGGCTGCTGCGGCGCTGGCTTGCCGAGCGGGTTCCCGCGGCCGAGCCGTTCGCGCGAAAACGCGGCTTCACCGTGCCGGTCGGCGACTGGATCGCGCGGCGCGGCGTGCAGCTCGGCCCCCTCGTCGCAAGCCAGCCTGGCGTGCGCGAGATCTGCGCGCCGGGCATGGTCGAAGCCTTGTTCCGCGCACCGAAACGCCGGCACGAGGCGTTCGCCGCCTGGACGCTTTTGTTCTACGCGCTCTGGCACCGCTGCCACATCGAGCGCCTTCCCCCCGGCCCGAACGTCTTCGCCACGCTCGGCATGCGGGCCTCCTAAAGATGGCGGCCGGCGTGCCACACGGCGGCGGCGCGCAGGATCATCGTCACGAGCTGCAAGGCGGCCTCCGGCAGAATGAGGCCGAGCCCGACATGGAACAGCGCCTCGATCAGCTCGCTGATGGTGAAGACGAAGATGAGCACGTCCATCGCGGCGATGAACGGGTGCTTCTTCTTGTCGCCGACGACGCTCACTTCGCCTCGAGCCGCCATCTGACTTCCTCGCCGGCGAGGAAGGGCCGCACCGGGCCAGCGCCCGTGGCAATCTCCTGCGGCACGCGCCAGCGGACGCGCCCGATCCGCACACGCTCGGAATTGACGGGAAGGCCGTAGAAGCGCGGGCCGTTCAGAGAGGCGAAGGCTTCGAGCTTGTCGAGCGCATGCTCGTCCTCGAACACCTGTGCGTAGATTTCGAGCGCGGCCGGCGCCGAAAAAATCCCGGCGCAGCCGCAATCGCGCTCCTTGTCGGCGACGGGGTGCGGCGCGGTATCGGTGCCGAGAAAGAATTTCGGGCTGCCCGACACTGCGGCGCGGCGGAGCGCCAGGCGGTGGCTCTCGCGCTTTGCCACCGGCAGGCAATAGGCGTGCGGGCGCAGGCCCCCGGCGAAGAGCGCGTTGCGGCTGATGACGAGATGATGCGCGGTGATGGTGGCGGCGAGATTCTTGGGCGCCGCCAGGACGAACGAAACGGCGTCCGACGTGGTGACGTGCTCGAGCACGATCTTGAGCGCGGGAAAGCGCCGCAAGAGGGGCGCGAGCACGCGCTCGAGAAAGACCGCCTCGCGGTCGAACACGTCGACCGCAGGATCGGTCACCTCGCCGTGCAGGAGAAGCGGCATGCCGATCCGCTCCATGCGCGCGAAGACAGTGTTAAGGCGCGCGATATCGGTAACGCCCGCGGCCGAGTTGGTGGTCGCGTGCGCGGGATAGAGCTTTGCCGCGGCGAATGCGTGTGCCGCAAAGCCGCGCTCGATCTCTTGCGCGTCGCTCTCGTCGGTAAGATAGCAGGTCATGAGCGGCGTGAAGCCCGATCCCGGCGGCAGCGCCCGCAGGATACGGGCGCGGTAAGCCTCGGCGGCGGCGACGTTCGTCACCGGCGGCACGAGATTGGGCATGACGATCGCGCGCGCGAACGCCCGCGCCGTGAACGGCAGCACCGCTGCCATCATCGCGCCGTCGCGCAGGTGTACGTGCCAGTCGTCGGGGCGGACGAGGCTTAGGCTTTCTTGCGCCATGGCCGTCACTATATCCTAAGCTCGCGCGCCACGTGACGGAGGACGAGGATGACCGCCTGTATCGTCGGATGGGCCCATTCGAAATTCGGCAAGCTCGAGGGCGAGGATGTCGAATCGCTGATCGTCCGCGTCGCGGGCGACGCGCTCAAGGATGCCGGGATCGCGCCCGGCGATGTCGACGAGATCTATCTCGGTACCTTCAACGGCGGCTTCGCGCGTCAGGAGTTTGCCTCCTCGCTCGTCCTGCAGCTCGATCCGGCGTTGCGCTTCAAGCGCACGACGCGGGTCGAGAATGCCTGCGCCACGGGATCGGCGGCGATCTATCAGGGCCTCAATGCGATCGCGGCGAAACGCGCGCGCTTTGTCTTGGCGGTGGGCGTCGAGAAGATGACCGACGTCACCGGTCCCCAGGTCGGCGACATCCTGATCCGCGCCGCCTATTTGCGCGAGGAGGGCGCCATCGAGGGCGGCTTCGCCGGCGTCTTCGGCCGCATCGCGCAGGCCTACTTCCAGCGCTGGGGCGATAAAAGCGATGCGCTCGCCCGCATCGCCGCCAAGAACCACAAGAACGGCGCCGTCAATCCGCTGGCGCAGTTGCAGAAGGATCTGGGCTACGAGTTCTGCCGCACCGTGTCGGACAAGAACCCGCTCGTCGCCGGGCCCTTGCGCCGGACCGATTGCTCGCTCGTCTCGGACGGCGCCGCGGCGGTGGTGCTGGCCGATGTCGATGCCGCGCTCGGCTGCGGCAAGGCCGTCGTTTTCCGCGCGGCCGAGCAGGTCAACGATTTCCTCCCCATGAGCAAGCGCGACATCATCGCCTATGACGGGCCGGCGCTCGCCTGGCAGCGCGCGCTCGACGCGGCCGGGGTCAAGCTCGACGACCTCTCCGCCGCCGAGGTGCACGATTGCTTCACCGTCGCCGAGCTTCTGACCTACGAGGCGATGGGCCTCGTGCCGAAAGGCCAGGGCGCGCGCGCGATCGAGGAGGGCTGGACCGAGAAGGACGGGCGGCTGCCGGTCAATCCCTCGGGCGGGCTCAAATCGAAGGGCCATCCGATCGGCGCCACCGGGGTGTCGATGCACGTGCTGCAATCGATGCAGCTGACCGGCACGGCCGGGCCCATACAGGTGAAGGACGCCGATCTCTGCGCCGTCTTCAACATGGGCGGCGCCGCGGTCGCGAATTACGTCAGCATCCTGGAGCGCCTGCGATGAAGGCCCTGCTGCTCGAGGAAAAGGACGGCAAGGTCGCGGCCCGCATCGCTGCGGTCGAGGACAGCGATCTTCCGCAAGGCGAGGTCACCGTCGCGGTGCGCTATTCGACGCTCAACTACAAGGACGGGATGGTCCTGAACGGCATCGGCCGGCTCGTCAGGACATATCCGCACGTGCCGGGCGTCGATTTCGCCGGCACCGTGGAGACATCGAGTTCGCCGCTCTACAAGCCCGGTGACGCCGTGATCCTGACCGGCTGGCGCGTCGGCGAGGTGCGCTGGGGCGGCTATGCCGAAAAGGCGCGGGTCGATGCGGCGCAACTCGTGCCGCTGCCGCACGGCATGAGCTTGAAGCACGCGATGGCGATCGGCACTGCGGGCTTCACCGCGATGCTTGCCGTCATGGCGCTCGAGGATCACGGGCTCAAATCCGGCGCGGGCGAGGTGCTGGTGACGGGCGCGGCGGGCGGGCTCGGCAGCGTCGCGGTAGCGCTGCTGGCGCGATTGGGCCATCGCGTCGTCGCCTCGACCGGCCGGCCCGCGACGCACGACTATCTGCAAAAACTCGGCGCTTCGTCGTTCCTCGACCGGGCGGAGCTGGCGCAGAAGCCGCAGCGCCCGCTCGAGCGCGAGCGCTGGGTGGGCGCGATCGACGCGGTCGGCGGCACGACGCTGGCGAACGTGCTGACGCAGCTTCGCTACATGGCAAGCGTCGCGTCGTGCGGCCTTGCCGGCGGCAGCGATCTGCCGACGACCGTCATTCCGTTCCTTCTGCGCGGCGTCAATCTGCTCGGCATCGACAGCGTGATGTGCCCGGTCGAGCGGCGCAAGGCGGCGTGGCAGCGTCTCGCCAAGGATCTGCCGGGCGATCTGCTCGACACGATAATCGAAACCGTGCGGCTCGAGGATCTGCCGGCGCTGGCGTCGCGCATCCTGAAGGGCGAGGTGCGCGGCCGCATCGTCGTCGATGTGGCCGAATGAGCGTGTCTCCAAAAGTCCCAAAGAATGCAAATAGATATGGACTTTTGCTAAGTTTCCACTTAGAGTAGTGAACGCTGGGCTTTCAACTATTTGCGGTTGCCTAGGGCGGCACTACTATAGGTTGGAGCGAATCGTGAGCACGTTGATCCTCGACCGGCGTCATCTCTTGCAACTCGGCGGGCTTGCCTTGGGCGCAAGCCTTGCTCCCTGGAGCGCGGCGTTTGCCGATGCGCGCCGTCTGCGCCGTCCGGCGCCGCTCATCATGCTCGATCCCGGCCATGGCGGCATCGATCCCGGCTGTATCGGCGCAAGCGGCATTTATGAAAAGGACATCGCGCTGTCAACCGCGCACGAGTTCGCGCGCCAGCTCGGCGCCAGCGGGCGCTTTCGCGTCAAGCTCACGCGCGCCGACGACGAGTTCGTGCCGCTGCCCGAGCGCGTGGCGCGTGCGCGCGCGGCCGACGCCGAGCTTTTTCTTTCGATCCATGCCGATGCGCTGCCGGAAGAGCGGATGCGCGGCGCGTCCGTCTTCACGCTGTCGGAACAGGCGTCCGACCGCGAGGCGGCCGCGCTCGCGGCGCGCGAAAACAAGGCCGATCTCGTCGCCGGCGTCGATCTCTCGCACCATGCGCCGGAGGTGAGCGACATCCTGTTCGACCTGGCGCGGCGCGAGACCAACAATGAATCGATCAAGCTCGCGCGCGACCTCGTGAGCGAGCTGGGGCAGCGCGTCAGGCTTTTGAACCACAGCCATCGCTCCGCCGGGTTTGCCGTGCTGAAGGCGCCCGACATTCCCTCGGCGCTCGTGGAGATCGGCTGCCTCTCGAACCGCCAGGAAGAGGCGCTCCTGCAAAGCGACGTTTATCAGCGCCGGCTCGCGACCGGGCTCGTCCAGTCGGTCAGCGATTTTTTCGATCGGTCCGCGAAGATCTAGCTGGGCCATTAACTTTTTCTTGACGATTTGCGCCTTATAAGAGGCTGCGGTCCGCAGCACCCCGCTGCGCACCGCAAGTCCTTCGGGCTTTTCCTCCCTGAACTTGGGCCGCGCCTTGCGCGGCCCTTTCTTTTCGCGTTTGGATAGGGCGGAACGGGCTTCCTGCTTCCCGGGTTTCAAGAGACAGCTTCCCAGGGGATGCCTCTCGGCGGGCCCCGCCGCGGCGGGGCCCTTTTGGTTGCAGCTTCATCATGGTCCGTCACCCCCGCATTCGCGTCGCATTCGCGGAGACGGCAGCAAGATCGCCTCAGCTCCGCGGCGTCGCTGCCGCGGCCGCGCGCCATTCGCGCCAGCCGCCGCCCATCGCGGCAAAAAGATCGACCGTGTCGAGATAGCGCTGCGCCGTCGCACGGATCGCGCCGAGCCGCGCCTGCTCGTATTGCCGCTGCGCATCGACCAGCTGCAGCACCTCGATGTTGCCGGCGGCGACGCTTTGCCGCGACGCGCGCAGCGAGGCTTGCGCCGCTTCGACCGCCTGCTGCTGCGCCTCGAGGAGCTGAGCGTCGTGATCGAGCGCCTGGAGCGTGTCCGCGACCTGGCCGAACGAGGCGAGCACGGTCTGCCGGTATGTCGCAAAGGCGCCGTGGAATGCGTCCTCGGCGCCGCGCTTTTGCGCTTCGAGCGCGCCGCCGTGGAAGAGCGGCGCGGTGAGGCCGGCGGCGACATCCCAGGCGGTGCCGCCCGCGGTGAAGAGGGTCCCGGTCTTAAGCGCCTCCTGCGCCAGCGAGGCCGACAGCGTGATGTTCGGATAGAGCTGCGCCGTAGCGACCCCGACGGCGGCGCTCGCGGCGTGGAGCTGCGCTTCCGACGCGAGGATGTCCGGCCGCTCGCGCACGAGCTGCGACGGTACCGTCAGCGGCAGATCTTGCGGCAGCGCGAACTCGGCGATCTCGAAATCCGGCGGCGCCCAGTCGCCCGGCGCCTTGCCCGCCAGTACCGAAAGCGCGTCGCGCGCGATCGCCAGCTGCTGGCGCAGCGGCGGCAGCATGGCGCGGTCCACCGCGAGCTGCGTGCGCGCGGTCTCGACATCGACGACCGTGCGATTGCGCGCATTGAATTCGCGTCGCACGAGGTCGAGCGTCTTGTCGTCGTCGTCGGCGATCGCCTCGATCGCGGCGATCTGCGCGCGGGCGGACGCGATCGTGATCGCCTCCTTGACCGCGTTGCCGGTGAGCGTGAGATAGGCGCCGTCGAGCTGAAATTCCTGGTATTGGGCGAGCGCGTCCTGCTGCTCGACGCGACGCTTGTTGAGGCCGAATATGTCGAGCGCATAGCTCACGTTGGGGCCGATCTGATAAAAATTCGAGACCGGACTCAACTGATTGAGGCCGATCGACTGCTCGCTCATGCGCGACCGGCTCGCGCTCGCGCCGAAATCGAGCTGCGGATAGAGCGCGCCTTGCGCTTGGCCCGCCTGCTCGCGCGCCTGCGCCAGCGTCGCCGTGGCGGCGGCGAGAGTCTGGTTGCCGGCGAGCGCATCGCGCAGCACGCCGTCGAGCCGGTCGGAATGAAACAGGTCCCACCACTCGCCCGACACTTTCTCGCCTTGCGTCAGGTGCTGCTGCGGCTCGCCGCCGCCGGGGCTGGACAGCGCGGGCGCGCCGTCCGGCGTGTAGCTCTTGATCGCGGGCGCTGCGGGCGGCTCGAAATTGGGTCCGACGGTGCAGCCCGCGAGCAGCATCATCGTGGCGGCGCCGGCAAAGCGCGGGGCGCGGCGGGGGGAATGAGATCGCATCGGCCACCTGCAAAGTCTCGGGGTGTGGCCGTATCATTTCGCTAGCGGCTTGCTCGCGGGTTAGCGGCGCGCGCGCCCCGTGCAACAATGATGCGCCGGCGCAACCCGCGGCTTCGCAGACGCGCGCCGGACGAAATCGCCGCGCGGAATCAGTGCGGCGCGTCGAGCTCGGGATAGTGGCGGAAGATGCCTTGCTCGTTGAACGGGAGGCGGCGCGGCGAGGCGAGATAGGCCTTGATCCGCGGCCGCTCGGCGACGCGATCGTGCAGCGCCGCCACGTTTGGATGCTTCTTCATCTCGCGCGCGAGCGCGTTCGGGAACGCATAGCGAAGCCCGGCGACGACGTGGAAGAGCGACAGGTCGGGATAGCTCGCGCGGCGCCCGGCAAGATAGCCCGCCCCGCCTTCCGCCAGCGCGCGCTCGAAGTAACCCAGATATTTCGGCACGCGGTTCTTGAGGAAGAGCGCCGAGCGACGCTTCGCCTCCTCGCGCTGTTCTTCGTAATAGAGGCTGCTGCCGATCGGGTGATGGGTGTCGTGCGATTCATCGACGAGGTCGGCGAGCGTCAGCTGAAGCTGGTTCGCCCAGAGCCGCCCCGCCTCGTTCGCCGGCGCGAGCCCGTGCCGCCCGCCGAGATAGAGAAGGATGTTGGCGGTCTGCGCGATGACGAGCTTGCCGGCCTTCAGGAAAGGCGGCGCGAAGGGCGGGCGCGCGGACTTCGCTTCCATGAGGCGCACGAGCGCCGGAACGCCCGCATCCTTGCCGCGCTCGCGCGCGACATCGACATATTCCGCGCCGGCTTCCTCGAGCGCCAGCCGCACGAACTCGCCGCGGCCCGGAATCCCGGGCCAGTAATAAAGATCGTAGCGCATCGTCCGCCCTTTCTATCCACGATTGCCTTGCCAAGCGAATATCATATTGTGCTCGCGCTCAACAGGTCATCCGGAGGATTGGCCCATGCGACGCTTGGCGGTTCTGTTCGCTCTCGCGCTTTTCTCCATCGCAACCGCGAGTGCCGAGCCGCAATGGCTCACTCTGCCGCCGACGCCGAGCCTGCCGCAGCCTGCGCAAAGCGGGCTTGCGCCGTTGAACGGGATAAAGATCTGGTACGCGGTCTTCGGCAGCGGCGAGCCGGTGATCCTGCTGCATGGCGGGCTCGCCAATTCGGCCTATTGGGGCAGGCAGGTGCCGGCTCTCGCAAAGCGCTACCGCATCATCGTCATGGACAGCCGCGGCCACGGCCGCAGTACGCGCGACGAGCGGCCGTACGGCTACGATCTCATGGCGTCCGACGTGCTGGCGCTCATGGATTTTCTGAAGATCGACAAGGCGGCGCTCGTCGGCTGGAGCGACGGCGCGATTTTGGGGCTCGACATCGCGATCCATCATCCCGAGCGCCTGACCAAGCTCTTCGCCTTTGCCGCCAATTCCGACCCGAGCGGCGTCGCCGATATCGCCAACAGCCCGGTCTTCACGGCCTATATCGCGCGCGCCGAGAAGGAATACGAGAAAATCTCGCCGACGCCCAAGGAATACAAGTCGTTCCTCGATCAGATCACCAAGATGTGGGACACGCAGCCGAATTTTTCCGCAGCGGACCTTCAGGGGATCAAGGTTCCGACCTGGATCGTCGACGCCGACCATGACGAAGCGATCAAGCGCGAGAACACGCTCTTCATGGCGAGCCAAATCCCCGAAAGCGGGCTCCTGATCCTGCCGCAGGTGAGCCATTTCGCCTTTCTGCAGGACCCGCAGCAATTCACCGCCGGCGTGCTGCACTTCCTGGCGCACGTGAAAGGGCAGTGAGGCCGCCTCGCCCGATCAGGTCGGCTGCACCCTGAACCACAGCGCGGAATTGCCGCCGCTCGAGGTCCCGTTGTTGATGCCGGAAACGCCGTCATGGTGCACCGTGACGCGATGCACCTGATAGATCCGGCTGCCGCTGCCGCCGACCGGGTCGTCCCCCTGCGGCGGCTTCGGCTGCGCTTGCGGCGCGGGCCGCACCGGCGGGATGTCCTCGATCGGGTCCTGGGTGCCGCCGGTCGAGTTGGGCGCGATCTGCGTGAAGAGCTGAGTTCCCTGGTCGAGGTCGGTGACCGAGTTCACGCCTCCCGTCGAGGTGTCGCCGCTGCCCGACACTGTAAGCGGCGAATTGCTCGACGACGAGGGCGGCGGCGGGTTCGTTCCCCCGCTCGTCGTCGAACCGGTGTTGGAATTCGATTGCGTCGGCTGCGACGTTTGCGTGGATTGGAGCTGGCCCTGGTTCGCTTGCGATTGCGTGATCCCGCTATTGGGCGCCGAGCCATCGAGAACGAACGACTCGAAGGAAGCGAGCGTGAACGTCCCGCTGATGTTGGACTCGCCCTCGATGCTGTCCGCGAAAAGGTTCAAGCCGCCGGCCCCCGCTGTCACGGGATTCGGGATCCAGATACTGTCGGCAGCGAAGGTGGCCGGGCCGGACAGCGTCAGCGAAGACGCGATGTCGATGAGCCCGCTGGGGCCGTCTGCGTACAACAGAAGCGATCCGCCGTTGGTGGCAATATTGTTGTCGACCTCGATATAGAGGTCGCCCGACGCTATGAACGACACGTTGCCGCCGCCGGTCGTGATGGCGTAGGTGTAGATTTCGGTGTCAGAGCCGCCGGTCGCGGTGCCGGCGACCGAGCCCGATCCGGTGGTGATCCCGTCGGCATTGAGATAGGCATAGCCGCCCGACGCCGCGATCGACAGCGAACCGCTCGTGGTCGTGATGTTGTAAGCGTCCACCTCGGCGTCGCTCGCGGAGAGCGGCACCGTGGCGCTCAAGCTGACATTGCCGGCGCCGGTCGTGAGAGCGCCGTAGATTTCGACGTACGCTTCGTAGGGGCCGCTTGCCGCCATCGAGACGTTGCCGCCCGCCGTCGTCACGGTCCCATCGACGTAGATTTCGGCGGCGTCTTCCTCCGATGCCGGGCCGGTCGTGTGCGCCGTGACCATGACGGCGCCGCCGCCGGTGGCGACCGTGCCGTCGATTTCGACATAGGGATCGTCGTATGCCGTCGCGGTAAGGGTCACCGGAGCGCCCGCCGTGGTGATGCTGCCGTCGTCGTAAATTTCGGCGTCGGACGCTGCCGATGTCGCGGTAAGAGTCACGCTGCCGGTCGTGGCCGTCGTGCTGATGCTGCCAGAGCTCTCGAGGTAGATTTCAGAGTAGGACGAGCCGACCGCATTGGCCGTCACGGTCACGCTGCCGGCGGCCTGGACCGCTCCATAGATATCGACGTAGGCGCCGTCGCCTTGCGCGGCCAACGTCACGCTTCCGCCCGCCATGATCGCCCCGGTGCCGTAGACGTAAATTTCGCCAGAGGATGTGCCGCCGGTGGCAGACAGGGAAACATTGCCGGTCGCCGTGCTGATGTTGCCGTAGACATCGATCTCGGCATAGCTGCTTCCGGTGGCGGTCACCGAAACGCTTCCGGCCCCGGTCGAGACGTTGCCGTGGAAGTCGATATAGGGGGAGGAGGCGGTCGCGGTGAGCGTCAGGGCGCCGCCGCTTGTGACGATATCGCCGTCGAGAGTTATATAGCCATCGCTGCCGTCGTTGATGCCGGGATTGGTGGTCACCGTTACGGCACCGCCGGAGGTCGTGATGGCGCCGCCGGCGGTGAATTGGCCGCCGCTGGCCATGAAGAACTTGAGCGGGTGGGTGTCGCCGAGATCGGCGTCGAACTCGACGTTGTTCGTGCCGCCGTTCACGGTCAGCGACTGCGTGCCGTCGGTGCTGTTGACCGGCGAGAACCCGTCGAACACGACGGCCGCGCCGTCCGAAGCCGCGCCGCTGGCCGTGGTGTCGATCGTCACGCTCGCGGTGAGCACCGTCGGCGCGCTCGAGAACATGACGGCGCCACCCTGGGTCGTGATGTTGCCGCCGAGCATCACTTGATTCGCCGAATTTACGGTGAGCGCGCCGATCGGCACCGTGTGGCCGAGCGCGCCGCCGAACGTGATCGTGCCCGTTCCGGCGGTCAGCGTCGCGCCGGACGAGCCGGCGAGGCCGGGCGGATCGTCGATCGCGCTGGCGAAGGTGATGTCGGCGCCTGGGGAGTAGCTGAAATCCGTCGTATCCACGATGGTGTCGCCGGTGAGCACGATCGGCCCGGCCACGGTGACGGGGCCGCTCGCGGTCACGACCTCATTGCCGCCGGTATTCATCACGGCGCCGTTCTTGCCGAAGGCGACGCCGGGCGCGGCGAGCACGTTGGCCATGGTAAAGGTCGCGCCGCTGAGCCCCGTCGAGCCGTCCCAGCCGACGACGATATTGATTGCGCCGCTGCCCCCGTTCTCGACGTTCGCCGTGAAGGCGAGACTGCCCGCCTCGAGCACCGTCAGCTGATGCGTGCTGGTGTAGCTGAGATCGTCGTTAATACGGCCGCCGGATGGGGTGGTCTCGCCGACCGTCACGTCGCCGCCCACGATGTCGCCGGCCACGAATGCGCCAACTTCCGCATTCGGAGAATTGTCCTTGGCGCTGATCAGGGCGACATTGCCGGACGAAGTGCCGTTGGTCGTGATGTTGCCGATCCAGGCGAGCGCGCTGCTGCCGTCCGAGACGAAGGTCGTGCCGCTGTTGTGGATGACGACGTTGCCGCTGGCGTTGCCGTTGTTCTCCTGCGCGGCGTCGCCATTGCCGATCATGGCGTAGCTCTCGAAAGCGCCGCCGGCGAGCGCCAAGGTCGTGGTGCCGCTGCTGCCGGTGATGCTGACCGTGATGGCGCCGGACGCATCTCCGACCGAGCGGAGGCCGCCATTGCCGATCTGCGCGTAGGAACCGTCGCTGGCGCCGTTCCCGGTGAGCGTCACGTCGCCGGCAACATCGATGGTGATGTTGCCGCCGAATGTGCCGAGGGCGCCGTCGCCGCCATGTCCGATCTGCGCCGCCGCAAGGCCCGTGTCGCCCAGCCCTCCGATGAGCGCGAGGTTCCCGGTGAGGTTGGCGACGATCGCGCCGGTCGTGGTGATTCCGGTGGCCGCGCCGCTTTGATTGAACCCGAGCTGGGCGTAGGCGCCGTTGCTGCCGTTGCCGCCCTGCAGCGTCAGATTCGCCGCCGCCACGTTGGTTGCGCCGCCGGCGCTGCCCACGGCGATCCCGCTGCCCTGGCTGCCGGTTCCGATCGTGACATCGCCGCCGCTCCGGCCATATGCGCTTCCGGCCGTGCCGCCGAGCAGCGTCGAAATCGAGAACGAGCCACCGCTGAGCCCCGTCGCGCCATCCCAGCCGGCGACGAGGTTGAGCGCGCCGGCGCCGCTGCTCTGGATGGGCGCATTGATGGTGATGGTGCCGGCGGTGCTGGTGCTGCCCGACAGCAGACTCAGCGAAAATGCGTTTGACCAGGAAACCGTATCGGAAACGGTAATGCTGGTGGTCGCTGTGATGACTTGGTTGGTAGTGGCGAGCGCGGCCGACAAAGTCGCGCCCGTCTCGTCGCCGCCGCTCAGCGCGACCGTGAAGGTTGCGGGATCGAGGAGCCAGGTTCCGGTGGCGCCGTTCTGCGCCGTCGTCGTGACCGATCCGGCGACTGTAAGCGCATGGCCCGAGGTTTCGACGAAGCCGCCGTCGCCGCCTTGCGAGCCGCCGCGCGCCGTGATCGTGCCGTCGAACTCCGTGCTCTCGTCCGACCACACCGCAACCCTGCCGCCGTCGCCCGTCGAGATCGCGTCGGCGACGATGAGGGAGCCTTGCGAAACCGTGGTCGTCTGCGCGTTGGGCTGCGGCCCCGCGCCATGGAAATTGCCGCCGATCAACGCCGTGCCGCCGCCCGCGTCGCCCGACACGTCGATCTTGGCGCCCGACGCCAAGGTCACGGCGTCGCCCAGCACATCGACCTCGCCGCCGGTCTGCCCCGCCTGCTTGCCCGAGGCGTCGAGCGTGCCGCTGACTTGGGTGCCGCCGCCCGACGCCATCAGCACGATCTTGCCGTCCACGCTGGCGACGCTCGTCGCCTCGACGATCCCGCTCGTGTTGATGACGTTGTCGAGCACCGATTTCGCCGACGCCGCCGTCAGCAGGACCGTGCCGCCGTCCGCCGCGATCGTGCCGCTGTTCGAAACGAGCGCGCCATTCGCCTGATCGACCGGCGCAGCGATCGCGAAGCTCAAGAGACGGTCGCCCGAGAAATCGACCGTGAAGGTCTTGGCGCCGGCCAGGACCACGCTGCCCAGCGCCGCCCGGATCACGCCGTCATTCGCGACCTGCTCGCCGGCCAGGATCGCGTAGCCGCCCGAGGCCACGATATTGCCGTGGTTCAGCACCGCCGCGCCATCGGCGCCCGGCTGGTCGAACACGTAGTTGCCGCCGAGGAAATTCGAGTTGCTGATGCCGATCGTCGAGAGCAGCAACCCCGCCGCTGAGAGCTGCGCCCCGGCGCCGGTCACGATCCCTGCCGGGTTGATGAGCCACACCTGCCCGTTCGCCGACAGCGAGCCGAGGAGATATGAGGGGCTGCCGCCCAGCACCCGGTTCAGCGCGATCGCCGACGCGCTCGGCTGCTGGAACACCACCGAATAGTTCTGCGGGATCGAGAACGCGCCCCAGGTGATGATCGCCTTCGGGCTCGTCTGCTGGATCAGCGCGCTCTGCGCCGTCATGGTGATGCTGGCCTGGCCCGAGATGACCTGGCCCTTCACCAGCTGCGCCTCGGCGCCCGTGGCCATGAACGCAAGGGAAATTGCCGGCGCAAGAATGCGTACGGCCCCGAATGTTCTGTTCATTTTCAACCTTAATATTTCGCTAAGTCTATCACGGTTTGCGCGGCGGGAGCCAGATCAGTCAGCGCCTCGCCCCCTCCGTGATTCAGGGCTTTGCTGGTGCTGCCGGTAAGGATTGAACTTACGACCTCCCCCTTACCAAGGGGGTGCTCTACCACTGAGCTACGGCAGCGAACCAATTAAAATACTTGAATTAATTGGCCTGAAGGCCGATCCTCATCAGGCGATTGTGAGGAGTTTTGTGAGGACTCCGACCCCGTGACCGTCTTCAAACGCATCGGCTCACCAAACTGGATGATCGAATTCCGCTTCCTCGGCCAACACGTCCGGCGGTCCAGCGGAACCCCGTCACGCGCCAAGGCCAAGGAACTCGAGCAGCGGTGGCGGAGTGAGATACACGACCGGGTCGCGGCTGGCAAGCTGCCGACGATCCCCTTCGGCGATGCCATCGACCGATACTACCAGACCGTCCTTCTGCCCAAGGGCAAGCCCAGGACACGGGCAAAAGACCTCTACACGCTGAACAAGCTCCGAAACCACTTCGGCCCGGAGACGCCACTGGACAAGCTCACTCCGACCGTCATCGCCCAATACCGCGATGACCTGATCATCAAGCAGGGCCTCGCGCAGTCTTCAGCGAACCGAGAGATCGGGTACATTCGCGCCATCCTCAACCAAGCCGACGATTGGGGCGTGTCCGCGGCGCGATGGAAGACGAAGACGTTCAAGGAGCCCGCCGGCCGGGTCCGTTGGCTACAACCGAACGAAGAAAAGCGGCTCTTGGACGAGTGCGCTGACCACATCAGGCCGATCGTTACTTTCCTGATGGATACCGGATGCCGACGGGGCGAAGCCTTGCAGCTCACGTGGAAGCAAGTCGTCTTTGAGCCCAAACGAGTTCGGATCCTGATCGAGGCTGCGGTCACCAAGACCGCCGCCGCGGTCGGAAAGCTCGTTCCGCTCCGCACCGCGGAGATGCTACGGGATCTCTATGTGAACCGTCCGAAGAAGCAGCAACGCGTCTTTTTAAAGGAACGCGAGCCGCTCGGAAGTTTCCGAACCGGCTTTGAAGCCGCATGCCGTCGCGCCGGGATCGCGGACTTTAAGATCCACGACTTGCGGCACCATTATGCGTCGCGGCTCGTGCAGAGAGGCGTGAGCCTGCAGCGTGTGCAGGCGCTTCTCGGGCACAAATCGAGCCGAATGACGGAGCGATACGCTCACCTCGCCCGATCCGATCTCGATGACGCCGTTGCCGTCCTTGATCGGGGAAGACGGTCAAGATTGGTCCGCAGCCAGTCACGAGTGAGCGCCCGCGGCCGCGGCAAGCTCCGCCCGATTGCGTCGGGTGCGGCGTCCACACGCAAAGATGGGTCGGGAACAAGGCGCCGGCTTTCCACATAGGCGTCGAGGTCGCCTTTCCGAAACCGCGGCAGGCGCCCGATAAGATATCTTGGCAGACCCGCGAGGCGGTCCAGCGACCGCGTGCTGATCTGAAGGTAATCGGCAGCCTGCGCGCGGGTAAGCCAATCATGATTGCCTGAATCGGCTCCAGCCCGTTCGCGAGCCGTTTGAGTTGCTTTCTTGTCGAGCCGCTGACCCCCCAACCCGGGGCCGCGGTCCTCCGGTCTCTTTCGGAGAGCCTTCATGTGGGCGATAGTCGCGCGCCCATTGCTCAGCAATAAATCGCCGAAAGTCGGTGCCTAGCGATCCATCACGGTCATTTTAAAATGAACCGTCATCCTCGCGATCTGCGCTCACGCCCATAGCGGTTGCGAATTCTAAGCACCTCACGTGGCTCCAACTTGCGCTCATAGAGTGCGCTCACAAACGCTGCGATGACGGTGTTCTCCGTCAGGTCGGTGCGTCTTGGCCGTCCTTTTTGCGGCTGCGTAAGTGCGCCTGACTTCTCAATCACGCGCGCCAGCGGTCGTGTCCCCGGTGGTGGTGTAGGAGCTGTGGGTAAGTAGCCTGCCGCAGCGACCGCAAGAGTCAGGCGGCGGCGGGCTACTTATCCACGGCGGTGGCCACCGCGGTGTTCTTCGGTAGGGTTGGGTTGCGACACGCAACTCTGACCTGGAGACCACCACGATGACCGACGACAAGATCGCGCTTCGCGAGCTGCTGGAAAAGGGCTCTGACGCGACGTTCCTTCGCGAGATGATCGGCTTTGCCGCGACCCGTCTGATGGAGTTGGAGAGCGAGAGCCTGTGCGGCGCCGGGCACGGCGAGCGCAGCGATGCCCGGCGCAACCATCGCAATGGCTATCGCGACCGCGACTGGGAGACCCGCGCCGGCACGGTCGAGCTGCGCATTCCGAAGCTGCGCCGGGGCAGCTACTTTCCGGGCTTCCTGGAGCCGCGCCGCACCGCCGAGAAGGCGCTCACGGCGGTCATTCAGGAGGCCTACGTCCAGGGGATATCGACCCGCTCGGTGGACGAGCTGGTGAAGGCCATGGGCATGGAGGGCGTCAGCAAGAGCCAGGTCTCGCGGCTCTGCGGCGAGATCGACGAGCGCGTCAAAGCCTTCCTGTCGCGGCCGATCGAGGGCGAGTGGCCGTATCTCTGGCTCGATGCGACCTACGTCAAAGCGCGCCGCGACCACCACATCGTCTCGGTCGCGGTCATCGTCGCGGTGGCCGTGAACACCGACGGGCGCCGCGAGGTGCTCGGCATGACCGTCGGTGACAGCGAAGCCGAGCCGTTCTGGATCGGGTTCCTGCGCGGCCTGCGCCAGCGCGGCCTGCGCGGCGTCAAGCTCGTCGTCTCCGACGCGCATGACGGGCTCAAGGCCGCGATCACCAAGATCCTCAACGCGACATGGCAACGCTGCCGCTTCCACTTCATGCGCAACGCCATGGCGCATGCGGGCAAGACGCAGCGCCGCATCGTCGCCGCGTGGATCGGCACGGCGTTCGCCGAGACCGACCCCGAAGCGGCGCGAGCCCAGTGGCGCAAGGTCGCCGACCAGGCCCGGCCGCGAGTGCCCAAGCTGGCGGCCCTGATGGACGACGCAGAGGCCGACGTGCTCGCCTACATGGGCTTCCCGGCGCCGCACCGCGCCCAGCTCTGTAGCACCAACCCGCTGGAGCGGCTCAACAAGGAGATCAAGCGCCGCAGCGATGTCGTCGGAATCTTCCCCAACGAAGCCGCCGTCATCCGCCTCGTCGGCGCACTGCTGCTCGAGCAGAACGACGAATGGGCCACCACGCGACGCTACATGAGTCTGGAGACGCTCGGTGCCGTGAGCGATACTGCCCTCGTCAGCTTGCCAGCCCTGGCAACCTGACGGCGGTCCAACCCGCCGGCGAGCACTGCTCTTACACCACGCCCTGGGGCACGATCGCGCCAGCAACATTACCGCGTGCCTGATATGGGCATCGCCTTGATGCGCGCTGCCAAGATGTTCTGCCGATTCCCTGTAGTGTTTGAGATGGGTGGTGATGCCCTGCCTGAACGCCTCCGCAATGACGAGGAGATCGAAAGAGGTGAGGTGCAGCGATTCCCCGCGCAAAGGTGGACGGCGTTCGTGTCGAACCTTCCAGAGCGGGATCGGAGCTGAGTGCAGGTGGAAGAGGCTGTCGCCCTCAATGACCCGAATCTCCAAAGCTTCCGTCAAAGAGCGCGTTGGGCCGAAGACCCGGCCGCTTACGTTGAGGTTCTGCTTTAGCAACGTAATGAGATCGTCAATCAGTCTGCCCAAACGTACAAGCGGCCTGAGCCTCTCCTCGATCTTCCGCGAGTCAGAGTATTTCCAAAGGAGCGGTATCTCGACCGCTTGTTGTGCGACCTCTTGTATGATCTCTCGGTAACCGTAACTTGGGTCCGCCGCGCGTTTTGCAATCTTAGCGACTGCAATCGAGGATAGTATCCGAGCGTAGTAGTAGCTCTTCTCACAAAAGCGTTCGTACATCAGCGTCCGCGCGCTGGTCCTGCGCTCTCGGTTGTAACGTCTCCTGATAAAGGCAACGAATTCAGTTGGCATACCGAGCGCTGGAGGCAGTAATGGCTGAGGACAGAAGGACGGCTCGTTTTGAGTCCGCTCAGTTTGAGAGCCCTTAGCCCTGTCGGGGGTACTGCGCGCCATCGCGACAAACCTTTCATCCGAACTGTACCTAGATTAGCAGACAAGAAGGAGAGGCTGTCGCAAAGCAGTCTCATAAACGTTACCGATTCGCGTGTCGCAGCCTGCAAGTTGGGTGCTTTATCGCCACGAGTGAAAAGTCCAACTTGTCCGTGATTGGCGCCGACCTCGGGGTGCAACGCTTACGAGCGCGCGCGAACCAAGCAGCCATCTTCGGACTCCGAAACCACTTCGATAGGTCGCTACACATAAAGGCAAGGAGAGACTTTCGATGCTGAACACTATCGACAGTGACGTTGAGCTCGCGTTGCCGGACACCAATCAGAATCCCGCGGAGGTTGTCCTGGACGCATTGCGGGCGACAAAGGCAACTGGAGGCGCGCGGGACCAATATCGGTTAGCGATTTACTACGAACTGCAAGCCGTCGCGATTGTTTATTTTCGCGCAAAATCGAATTGGGCTGCTTATCGCGATGAACTACTGAAGGCGCACATAGAAATTCGCGCGAACGCTTGCCCTGACTTGCGGCGCTTTCTCATGGCTTTCAGCAAGATTGGCGATTCGACGGCGAGTGAGCGCACATGTGCGATTAAGTATGCGGCGACGATGACGAAAGATCCTCGAAAGATCGCCGATTTCCTCGCGAACAACGGCGGCGTGCAAGCATGCTATCACGCTTGGATCGGCAAGACGGATTCACGCAAACCAAACACAAAATCGCGGGTGCAGAGAAGGCGAAGAGGGAGGAGGGAGCGCGTGGTGATCATAAAAACCTTCCCGCGGATTCTTCACAAGATCGTCGCTGAAAATGACGGGCATCTCGTCGCGACGGCAAAAGTGAGAGCAGTTTTGAACGGCCGGCGCCTTACCATCTTTGGCCTCGCCAAGTAGGCCGCAAACGGGCACTCCCTTTGCCCAGGGAAAGGTAGGCAATCATGAAGAAGTCGGTGCAACGACCGTAAGAAGCCAACGACGATACTCGTTGATCGAGTTCGGCCGAACCGTTGAGCGATTTCTTTTTAGGCGACAGCAGCGGCCTCCAGCCTCTTCTCGGCCATCCCGCGGCTAGCCCGTACGCGATTACGGTAAAGGCTTAAAACGGCAGTCTTAAGCCTCAAAAAGGTGCGGTTTCCCGGTCTTGTCGAGCGGGATACAAATACCGCGAGCTATTGCAGGTGGGTGGCTTCGCATTTCGGAGTCCGAAACGCGATGCCCTCTGCCGCTATGTGGAATGCAACCAGGTCCCAGTGTCGATAAGGTAAGCTACGTCTCTTTGAAAGGGCAATGATCCGCAGGGTTTGAGGCCAGGTGGTAGCTCATGAAGAGGCTGGCCCTGGCGGCGTCACTTAATTCCCGCGGCTTTGCACGTATATGCACGTAAGCGCACGGGATCAGAACAGGTCTCTAACGGGAGACGCAGGGTTACCGCGTCGGTTCCAGAATATGTTGCGCAAGGGAGACAGTATAGTTGTAACAGCAAATATGTGAACTGGTCACAATTTAGGGAATGCTACTCTTGTCTCCACCTGCCACATCTGCTCGCCGGTCTTCGCATCGGTCCGCGTCGCGGTATCGAGCGGTGCGCTGTGCGCTAAATAAATTAGGGAAATATCCCTTTGACATAGTACCCGCTATATGCGATAATCGGCTCCATCGATGGAGCCGAACATGTCCGACCTTCTCAGCCCAATCTTCACCGACGAGGAAGCCGCCCGCGAGTGGCTGGAGGCGCGGATTTGGGCGAACGGTCGCGTCTGCCCGCACTGCGGCGCCGTGGACCGATCGACCCTCATGCAGGGCAAGACGACGCGCCCCGGCCTCTACCAGTGCAACGCCTGCTGCGAGCCGTTCACGGTCACGGTCGGCACGCTGTACGAGCGCTCGCACATCCCGCTCAACAAGTGGCTCGCCGCGACGCACCTCCTCATGGCGTCTAAGAAGGGCATGAGCGCGAAGCAGATACAGCGCATGCTCGGGGTCACCTACAAGACCGCCTGGTTCATGTGCATGCGCATCCGCGAAAGCCTCACGGACGTCACGCCCGGCGCGCTGGGCGGCCAGAACAAGGTGGTCGAGGCCGACGAGACCTACGTCGGCGGCAAGGAGTCTAACAAGCACCTGTCCAAGCGCCAGGACGGCATGCAGGGCGGCAAGGGCAAGGCCCCGGTACTCTCTTTGGTGGAGCGCGGCGGCAAGGTGCGCTCGCGCCACGTAGCCAACGTGACCGGCGCTACTCTCCGCGACGCCATCGTAACCCAGGCAGACCGCGCGTCCTACCTCATGACCGACGAAGCGTCAACCTATACCAAGATCGGCGAGGAATTTGCCGGGCACGGCACGGTCAACCACTCCGCCGAGGAATACGTGCGGGCTTACTTCTGGCACACGAACACGGTCGAGGGATACTTCAGCATCCTCAAGCGCGGCGTGTACGGCGTGTACCACCACGTCAGCGAGCAGCACCTCCACCGCTACCTCGCCGAGTTCGACTTCCGCTACAACGAGCGCGAGGCCCTCGACGTGAGCGATGCGGAGCGCACCGAGAAGGCGGTCAAGGGCATCGTCGGCAAGCGGCTCACCTATCGGCGGACTAATACGGGGCCGAACGTCGAAGCCTAGGCTCACCCGCGAGCAGTTCCGAAGGCTACTGGCGCGGGTCACGCGAGGGTTGACCGACACCCCGAAATCGCCCAGAGTTCATGTGGCTTCCACATGCAACCGGAGGGTTTGACCCTTACCCGGCTGGCGGTAGCCTCAATCAAAAACCCAGGCTCGAAGTCGAGGGAAGTGGTGCAGCAAACACCACCTCCCCTAGCGATCCGTACTTTCATGAGAGAAGGATGAGAACCATCATGTCGTACGTCCCGCAACGCGGCGACGAAGCCGCCTACGTCGGTTTCGCCCTAGTGAAGGCGCTTATCGACGCGCTCGTCACTAACAGTATCATCACCAGGGATGTCGCCAAGGGCATCGCCAACGACGCCGTCACGCGCATCGCACATGCCACTCCACTCGTCACGCAATCGGAGGAGGGTCTCTATGCACGTGCGGCGGAGTTCATCCGACATACTATGCTCGGCCAGAAGTGACTCGGTCGCACTCGGCTTTCGCATCTGAACCTCCAACGCCAATGATGATCGACTGCGACAGGGGCATGATCCTCGCCCTGCTACGGAACTGGCACCCGAACAGGCTGCAACCCCGGGGCGTCAGGCTCGCGTCCCTGCGGCCGAGGCTGATCGGGCGGCAGGGCGGCGTCTGCCCGCTCTGCGAAGGGCCGCTGGCCGACGACGGCAAATCCACGCACGTCGACCACGTGATAACGGTCAAAGGGCTCATCGACAGGATCATCGGCGGCGAACTGCCCTTCGACGACGCCTACCGCCTACTCTGGGCGGACGCCAACCTGCGGGCGATCTGCCGCGCGTGCAACTACGCCAGGAAGAAAGAGGAAACGTGGTAGGGGGGGGCTGTCTATGCCCGCGACTTGCCCTTCCTGACGCGTCCCTTGCTCGCGGGGCGCTGCTTCGCCGGTCGATGTCTTGGGCCACCCTTCACGGCGGCGTCAACCGCACGCTCGAACTGTTCCCAGCCGTCAGGCCGCAGCTCGATATCCGGCGGTTTAATCTTCTCATTCATGCCCCTAACCTTAGCATAGGTGGAGCCCGATTCGCACCCCGATCCCACCGCTCGCTATCCCAGGGGCGCAACCAGCCTAGGAGAATATACCGTGCGGGCCGATCTCGCGGACGTTTGGGCGTGCCTAAACTGGGCCATAGCCCAACTCAATGTCTTGAACAGCAAAATCGTAGCTTGGCAGAACAATGCCCCTTACCGTCTCCGGGAGGAACCATACCCTGAGCGCGGCGAGAAGCTTGTTCGGCTCGCGAATGTGCAGCAGCCCAGCCCACTCATCAATGTCGAGGTGGGCATGATCATTCACTGCATCCGAAGCGCGCTCGACATCCTCATGGTGAAGCTCGCCGAGCGCGAAGGCCATACGGCGCCAACGGATGTGTACTTTCCCGTCGCCGGAAGCCGAGAGGACTTCTTTGAAGGACGTAGCCCTGCCGTCAAAAAAATAGATCGGCTTTCCGACGTGAACAAACGAATCGTCGAAAACCTCAAGCCCTACAAGGGAGGGGACGACACACTTTATGCCATTCACCGTCTCGACATCATGCGAAAGCACCAACGGCTCATCGCCGTGAGTGTGGTACCCTTTCACTTCGTAGTATCGCCCTACGCATGGAATTCCGGCGAACTTAAAAGCGTTTCTTGGAACGGCTTTCAGGATGATGCCGTAGTGGGGGCCATTGGCATCAACGCGCCGGACCACGATATTGTAATCACCCCTCAGATAACCTTCGAGGGTACGGGGCTTCCCGTTGACGGGCAGTTCGTGTTGAAGGTGCTCACCGACTTCGCCGGGCGAGCAGACCAGATCATCAAACTTTTCGACATCACGTAACACAGGTGATGCTGCAAGCTCGGGGCGACGTTCGCACGCCGTATTTTCTACATCTTGTGGCATGCTATGTCAAAGGGATATTTCCCATAAATTAGGCACGGCGTTGGGAAGCGCGTCGCGCATAACCAACCGACTTTACCGGGTCTGCATGGAATTCGCGCAGGAGGATAAACCGGTCAAGATTTTGACTGAGCTGCTTTGAAATGTACTTGGCGGCTCCCGACACATTATAGACGCCCTGGACATCACAGGACCCTTGAGGGACCAATCGGTCCCAATAAAAAGCGATGGCCTGCCGCTGTTCGCTTAATTTGAGAGACCGGGCAGGCGTCGGGAGTCACATCAGAACGTGAAGGTGCCCGTTCGTATCTAGATTTTCCACGGCCGCAAATCCGTCAGTTCGGTCTTCGCCCGGGCAATTGCACCACCGTCAACCAAGGAACCGGCGGTCGAGACGCGCGCATAACTGTTGAAGTTTTGATCGTATTCGCTGATATGAGATATCGCGATTGAAGTTCAGGGTGACGAATAACTCGAACTTTTGGGTTTCGAGCCACTGTTGGAAACGACGATTTAGTTTCCGCGCACTCGTGGGTAATTCTGACCGGATCGAAATGGGTGTCATGGCAGCTTCTCCTATGGCTGCCATCATTTACTGGAACACAGACCGCCGAGCGATTTCACGGACGTCCGGAATTTGCTCGCGCGGTTGCCAGGCGGAGAGACATTTCCGATGTGGTATCGCGCGACCTACGTTGATCGTTGTCGGTGGGTATTTTTCGCGACTGGGTGATGATCGTGCATTTTCTGCTCAGTCGATTTCACGATATGCGCAGGGCTCTCTCATGAGTTCCCTTTGGCACCGGTGACAAGAGAGGTCGCCGCAATTTTCATCAGCTGAAGGATGATCAAAAGAGGCCTCCGGCATTTTTTACCCTTTGGTCGCCCACCTCGACGCCAAGGACAACATCTATACGCGGAAGGAGCGGGCCGAGAATAGATCGACGGGACCGTCGCGCTCATCATGGCGCTCCGCGCGCTCATGGGCGAGGGCGGCGGGTCGGTCTACGAGGAACGCGGTTTGATCGGTCCTCTGATCGACTCCGATCTGCTGTGGTCTGGAAATATCGAAGATGCCGGAGATCGGTCACTATCCGCCTGAACGATCCGTCGGCTCCGAACCAGGAGAGGTGAAAATTAATGGGCAGTTCGCCAGGTGTGAGGATCGATCATTTGTCCGTCCCACCGCTTCCAAGTGAGTCGGAGGCGGTGGCCCGCCGGCGGTCCCAACCCGAAATCGATCTCGAGGTTATCGTGAATCAGATCGATGATTACGCTGCAGCGTTGATCGAACGCAGGAAGGCGCTCGAGCGCAACGCCAAGGACGACATCAAAAAGCGAAAGGGTGATAAATCGACCGCCATAACTAGGAGACTCGATTCGCTTTATCGGGCAACTGGGCTCCGGTCGCGGATATGTGATCTCCTTTGGATTTGCGTGGTCTTGGAGATTCCTCCGCCTCTGTCGCTCTTCGGACTAGGTCCTGTTTACAAACTTATTGACGCGGGAATCGCCTTCTGATTCAAGGATTCCTCTTGGAGAGGAGGGGTCGTTGAGTCGAGGCGATTTGAGCGAAGCGGAGTGGTGGCTGCTGAAAGACCTGTTGCCGGCCGAGCGCGGCCGGAATAGCCGGCCTGCGCATGACAACCGGACCATTGTGAACGGCATATTGTGGCGCCTGCGCACGGGCGCGCCGTGGCGCGATGTTCCCGAGAAGTACGGCAAATGGATCACCGTGTACCAACGCTTTCGACGCTGGAGCCAGGCCGGCGTCTGGGAGGCGGTCGCCTCCAGGCTGGCCCGGGCGATGGCGGACAACTCCCGCCACAGCATCGACTCGACGACGGTCCGAGGCCACGTCTCGGCAGCCGGCGCAAAAGGGGGACTCGCGAACAGGCTTTTGGCCGCTCGCGGGGCGGGTTCACCTGTAAAGTTCATTGTCTCAGTGATGCCCACGGCATCCCGCTCGTCTTTCATCTCACCGGCGGCGAAGCGGCGGACTGCACGGCCTTCGAAACCGTGACCGCGCGCGCTCCGGCGCGCCCGGCTCATCTGCTCGCCGACAAGGGTTACGACACCGATCCCATCCGCGCTGCGCTCCACCGACGCGGCATCCGCGCCGTTATCCCGCCGCGGTCCCATCGCATCTACGCAATCCGCTGGAACCAACGCATCTACCGCGAGCGCAACCGCATCGAGCGAATGATCGGCCATCTCAAGGTGAACCGCGCCATCGCCACCCGATATGACAAGCTCGCGCGCTCCTTCCTCGATACCCTTCATCTCGCTACCATCCGCAGATGCCTACGTCTCGCTACTTTGTAAACAGGACCTAGGGGACGACGAACAAGTCGATCGACGCGGTCGCGGCGAGGTGGTTCCTGAGAAACGTCTTCCAGCTCTGCGACGGCGGCCGGCGGTGCTTCGCCATGTATTTGGCGACTGTCAACTGTGCCACGGTGAAGCCGAGCTTCAGCAGCTCACCGTGGATCCGTGGCGCGCCCCAGAGCGGGTTTGCGACGCTTATCTCCCGGATCAGGGCTCGAAGCTCCTGATCGATTTTCGGGTGCCCGCCGCGGGCACGTGATCGCCAGCGCCAGTACAGGCGAAAGCCGGCACGGTGCCATCGGATGATCGTCTCGGGCTGGATGATGGCGATGGCGTTCAGGGCCGACGGGAAAAGGCGATAGAGCCATACAAAGAACAAGCGATCGCCGCTCGTGAGCCTTATCCGACCTCGCGTCTGCCGCCGCAGAACGCTCACCTGATGACGAAGAACGGCGTTCTCTGCCTCGCGCCGAGCCATCGATCGGAGTGGCGAGAGAAATATGGCGAGGAGCAGCCGGACCAGCGCGATCATCAGCCAACGACGTTACGCGATTCCTCAGCGCACACAAGCAGGATGAGATTGTCGGTAGGCACACCGGGCGTTTCGAGTTACGCCGTCACAACTGATGCGGTCCGGGGGGTGATCTTGTCCGGCCGCGATCTTGAGCATGCCCTTTCCGCCCGAAGTTAATGCCGCGCGGATCGCTCGCTCTGTTTCGGGATCGATATTCGGCCATACTCACAGCAGCGCACACGCCCATCATCTCGTAGACCACATTTGGCGATTCGGATGCTGGCCGGATGTGATGATACTCGCGTAAAACGTGTGTGGCACCAGAGGTTGAAAGTGTGATTTCTCTCTCACGCGGCTGCATCAAGCGGCTGAATTTAAAATTGGGCAGGAGCCGAACGTATGGCACGAAGGGGTAAACTCAAGCCGGCGGCTGTCCGCAATATCTTCAAATCGGCGGAGACCGCAAAGGCGCTCGGCGCCCGCTACGGTGTTTCGCAAAACATGATTTATCTGATTCGGTCAGGTCGCGCGCATCATAAGCTGACGAATGGACTGGCTGCGCCAACGCGCACGCGGGATCGCCGGACGTCACGCACACCCGATATGAAGATCGATATCAAGGCCCTTGCTGATGCTTTACTCGACCGGCTCATAGCGCGTCTACGAAAGATGTGAGGCAGCATCGCAACCAAGCACATGCACGACGTCATCAAGATCAACCGCGCCCCGGTCCTGACCCTATGGGCGGCCGTGGTTGCCGAACGACTTGGCTTTGATTGGGATGAGGCGGTGACGCTCGGGCGCGCTGTTGCGGGCCTCAATGCTTACAGCAAGGGCGTCAGATTGGGGCTCTACGAGCCGACGCCAGAGGCAGAGCGTGAACGCCGTCGCAAAGGGAATTGTATCGTTGACAAACACGCTTTGAACGGCTGACCCACGCGGTATGATGGTGCGGCCCCTTACCCTTGGCACAGGTTCCGAAAGATGACCCCCTTTGAGGAAGCCATATACCCGGCACAGCTCGCGTGGAGCGCCATAATCCAAGCCCGAGTGCGGGCGGGGGATCCCACCGTCACCATGAAGGAGCGGCTGTCGGTTCTCTTGGAATTGGTGGGACCGCCTCCGCGGCCGGCAAAGCACGAAGGCTGATCCGATCAAGGTGCGGGCATCTGCGGACGAACGCAGGCCGCGCCCGTTTTTGCATCTGGACTTGGGGCGCATAGCAGCATCGCGCCGGACCACTGGTCGAGACGCCAAACGAGCGGATCGGCGGTTCTGACTGGCACCATAATAAATCTGTGAGACATCGCGTAGCCGACCGCCATCAAGGTCGCTGACAACACGATTGCTACGGACAACGCCTTCACGAGGTGCCTACCAACTCACTTCTTCTCGTCATGGCTGTCGGGCTTGGGTTTCGCCTTCGCAATCTGCTTCATCGCCTCGTCAAACGCGGCCTCGTCCTCGCTGCACTCGGCGTTCCGGGCGGCTTCGATGAAGCGCTTGCTTTGCGCGGTCCTTGGAGGCTTTGGCTTCGACATGAGTGGGCAGCTCCACCTTCCGAAAATCATCGCGCTTTATTGCCATCGGCACCCACCAGCAATCGCGCGGCTTACTTTGACCGATCTGCGCTTGGATGCTTGGCCACCAATATACGAGATGAGCAACCTTGAAGGCCAAATCTGACGATGCCCAGCGACGGTCACAGAAGAAGCAGATAAGATCGTTTTCCTTGAAGGCTATAACTTGGTGCGGCTTCTTCGCGATGTTCTTGTCGGCGGACAGAACGATTTGGCCACCGAACCTTTTGAATGCCACGGCCCAAAATTCGTCCGGCGAATTTCCGGCGGCAAACTGAGGCACATAGACGAACTCAAATCCTTGGTCGCCAAAACCAGTTTGAAGCAACCGAACCAGTCGCGGCGGGATGCTTACATCGACGGCGACCCTCGTTCGTTTCACGCAGCGCGCGCCTCGCCTCGCTTGCTAAGGTGCTGTTCGAAACGGATGGCCTCGATTATCTCCGCTGTCGGTATTTCAAACCAATGGCTGACTGGTTCCGCATTTTCGCCTTCGGCTAACCACGCGTCGTAAATCGTTGCTGTTGGAATTCGGCTTGGACCAACAGGCTGACCGTAGGCGATCTTGGGGTCAATGATGATCCTAGGGAATTGCTTCGGAACCGGCTTCCATTCGTCGGCAAGATGCGTCGTGGCATCGAAGCGCACGCCCGGCAAGAGGCTTTGCTTGATGGCCTCGTAAATCACGTAGTTCTTTGTAAGCAGGCTTCGCAACCGTGGATCTGCGGCCTTATCGGCGCTGTCCTTCAGCACTTCCTCCACGAACACATCGGCTTTGTCGGCGACTAAAATGACCCTATCCATCGCGAAGGGATGCGTCGTCTTGAACTCATCTTTGAGCCGCGCGGCGGCTATCCGCAGGCTTCGCGCTTTGACACCATGCACGCGAAAATGCTCAACGAATTGAATTTCCATCAAGTCGTGGAAACTCAGTTCTTCGGTGTCCCCAATCGGCTTGTAGTCACGGTTTAGCAACGGCCCGATCTGTCGGGACGGATAGCCGCGAAGCCAGCCATATATGCGGTTGGTGCTACCGACTTGAATTAGGCGCGCGGCCTCATGGACGGTGTAAAAGCCCCGAGCAAGAGGATTAATCTCGCGCGCCATCACGAGTCCCGATAGGTGAGCCGCTTGCCTACGATCCCCCGAAGCGCCCGAGCCGCCCGCTCACCATCTTCGACGTCGAGTGCCATGCGCTCATTATAGCGGAAATCGAACTCCGCCAAGTAGCGCTTTAGGTGCTGCTGGCTGACGTGGTGATAGGTTCCGGTGACGCCGCGCTTCAACGTGGCGAAATACGACTCGATGGTGTTGGTGTGGACATCGCCGCGCACGTACTCGCCGATGGAGTGATTGACGGCCTCGGTCTTATAGCCTTTGACCGAATAGCGCGTCGTATGGTTTTCGTCCGAATAGACGACCGTCTCGCCGTGCAACTGAGCCTGCACGATTTCCCGGAGCGTGGCGCCGTTGACTTCGGCGACGTGGAAAGAGCGCACCTTGCCCTCACGCTCGACCAGGGAGAACACAGGCTCCTTGCCCTTCCCGCCGCGCCCCTCGTGCTTGCGCTTGGAGGCGTGCTTATTGCGCTCTTTTCCGCCCACGTAGCTCTCATCAATTTCCGCCGTCTCGCCTTCGCCGCCGAGCATGGGAAGCGTGCCGTCGCGCATCGCCTCGCGGAGCCGCATCGTCATAAACCATGCCGTCTTGTAGGTGACGCCAAGAACGCGGTGGATTTCGTGGGTGCTCATGCCCTTCTTGGAGGCGCAGAGAAGATGCGTGGCTTGGAACCACAGGTGCAGCTTGACGTGGCTGGACTCGAATACCGTCCTGACCGTCACCGTGAACTGGCGCTTGCAAGGGCCGCAGCGATAGAGGCCGATCCGGCCGCCCTTAACGGAAGTGATGCGATCCAGGCCGCCGCACTTCGGGCAGACGGGTCCGTGCGGCCAAAGCAGGCTTTCCAGCTTTGCGTACGCGGCGGTCTCATCGTGGAAGAACGGGGCGGAAAGTGCGGACGTGGCCATGAACTATCTCCTTGACGTTTAAGGTAAACTCATGGACCGTGTTTGTCAAAGATATAATTCCCGTCGCAAAGCCAAACATGGCACCGAAGTACACGTCAATCTATTGCATCGTGCGGTGCCTACCTGTCTCGCCGCACCTCTCAACTCGAGACGATCGTCCACCACCTCGGCATTGCTCTGGGTGGTCGACCCGCGGCCGCGTTGGCACGGAGGCTGATGTTGCCGGTCAGCAAGGATAGTGGTACAGGCCCGAAAGCTGGTGGAGCGCTTCCACCAAATGGTGCGCGACCGTGATCCCGCTGCTTTGCCGTGCTGGATCACGGATACCGCAGGTAGCGCGCTCGTGTCCCTCGGCAAAGGCATCGTCGCTGATCAAGCCGCCGTCACCGCAGCCCTGACCCAACCTTGGTCGAATGGCCAGACGGAAGGACAAATCACGAAACTCAAACTCGTCAAACGCCAGATGGACGGCCGCGCCAAGCTTGATCTCCTCCGTGCACGCCTCGTCGCTCCCGCGTAACATGCTGACTGCATCGAAAGTGAGTCAGAGCCACTATTGCGCGCGAATTTACAAGCAGGGCCGCGGCAAAGCCGATCATCTCGCGAAGGAACGTCGCGTCAGAGCCCTTTTCCAGCAGTTCGCGAAGTACGATCTTGCTAAGAACACCGCGGTGGTCGCCGCTGTGGATAAATAGCCTGCCTCCGCCCAAACTCTTGCGGTCGCTGTGGCGGGCTACTTACCCACAGCTCCTACACCACCACCCGGGACGCGTTGACGGCGGACACTCTGGTCTGTTGACATGGAAACATCTTGAGACTTATCGTTTGCTCGGGCTAAAAAGGGGTTGAGACCATGGAAGGCAGCTTCAAGCGCGAAACCCTGTCTGACCGCATCCTGGAAAGCGTCGATACGCCTGATCGCTCGACCATGCTGATCAAGAGTGTGCCGTCGGCCGCGGCGCGCTCCTACACAGGACCGGTGCCATTCTGGCTCACTGATCTGCACAAGATCGAGACTCCAGACAGCGCAAAGCCCGCTGAAGGCGCACTGCTCGTCGCTGAGCTCGACCGCGCACGGCTCAAGATGTCGCGGCGCAAGGACCCGATGCCCTACGCGCGGCGGAATATCGGCGCCGACGAGGTGTTTTTCATCCACAGCGGCTCAGCGACGATCCAGACCGAGATGGGCGACATCATCGCGCCGGTCGGGCGCACGATCTATATCGGCCGCGGCATCGCCTATCGCGTGCTACCGGAGAGCGCCGATTTTCTCGCCCTTATCATCGAGTGCGACGAGGTGCTCGCCAGCCACCGCTCGGTGCAGATCGCGAAGCTACCTTTGAAGCTGCCGAACCCGCTCAGCGAACGGAAGCCGTACGCGGCGAACGGTGAGTGGGTTGAGCATATTGTCACGCCGGAATGGACCGCCAATCTCGTGCGCGACTTCGATCCGATTGGCACATCCGAGATCATCGGCGACACGCAGTTCGTCTACGGCATCGACATGGACGACATTCCGGCACACTCGCCAGTCGCGCCGATGCCCGGCCTGCCCTTCATCATGTTCGATTGTCCGGTGCTCGAATGGTCGGTGTCGAAGCGGTCTGACCCACTTCCCTTCTACCACCGCAACATCCGTAAGAACGAGCTCGAATTCGTTCATCTGGGCGGCGGCGACCAGGACACCGAGCTTGGCTACCTGCACGCGCCGCCGGGCTCGCTCTACAACCTACCGCGTGGCATCGGCCACACACCGTGCAACCGCACGCCGCCGCTCGTCTGCCACATCTGGGAGACGAGCGGAAACGTGAAGGTAAACGACGCGATCCTGAAATAGGTTCGGGCGGAAGGGGACGAAATGGCCACCGACGGTGATGTTGTAACGGTGCAGGCGTGCAAGGTCGGCGAGCTGGCGGAGGGCCGCGTCAAGGTCGTCAAAGCGGAGGGCGTCGAGGCGATCATAATCCGCTCGGGCGATACCTACCACGCCTGCGAGCGCTACTGCTCGCACGAAAAATTCCCGCTCGAATTCGGCCGCCTGCGCGACGCCAAGACGCTCACCTGCACCTATCATGGCGCTGAGTTCGATCTTGTGACCGGCGAAGTGAAGAAGCTGCCCGCTTTCAAGGGCATCGCGATCTACAAGGTCCGGATCGTCGGCAATGACGTCCTGATCGACGTGCCGCGTCGATAGGGGAGGAGGGGAGAGGATGGCTGAAACTCGCATCCGTGAAATTTCGCTTGCTGAGCGTGATCGGCGCTGGAACGCCATCCGCACCAGGATGGCGAAGGAGGGGTTGGATTGTCTAATTGTGCGTGGCATCTCGTCAAAATGGGATTCCGGCATCGCCAATGTCCGCTATCTCTCGCAGATCGGCGGCAACGGCGAGGAGGCGCTAGCGATCTTCCCGATCGAGGGCGAGCCCATCATCCTTGTCTGGTCGCCGACGCAGCTCGAATGGTATCCGAAGGCGCAGAATTGGGTGACTGATATCCGCCTCGGCGTACCCGACTGGGGTGAGCGGACCGTGCAGTGCCTCAAGGACCTGGGATTCGAGCGCGGCCGCATCGGCGTCGTCGGCATCGGTGGCACCACCGGCGCCGGTAAGATCATGTCGTGGGAGATCTACAACACCATCCTCACGCTGCTGCCCAACGCGAAATTCTCCGCTGCAAGCCGGCTCATGGAAGAGGTGCGGATCGTCAAGAGCGCGGAGGAGATCGCGCTTTGCGAAAAATCTGCGCAGCTTTGTGATGTCGGCATCGACGCGATGCTGCGCGCTGCGAAGCCCGGCGTGAAGGCCTACGAGGTCTATGGCGAGATGCTCGGCAGTATGTACAAGGCAGGCTGCGAATCGCCGATGTTTCTGATGTACGAAGCCGACCGCGAGCCGCGCCACGCGCTGCGCTTTCCGTCGAACCGCACGCTCGAGCCCGGCTACATGATTCTGCAGGAGATCTCGCCGAAATACGCGGGCTACTGGTCGCAGGCAATGGTGCCGGTGTCGCTCGGCAAGCCGAAGCAGATCTATCTCGATCTCTGTGAGGTGGCGGTCGAATCCTACAATGTCGGGCTCAGGATGATGCGTCCGGGCGTCACTTGCCGCGAAGCGTCGAAGGCGATGAACACGCCGATCCTCAAGGCCGGCTTCCAGTGGATCCGCAGCCAGTGGCAGGGCTTAGGGCTTGAGCAGATCGAGGGTCCGTCCGACACGCACACTGGCGCCGCAGCGGACGCCGATGACGGCATCTTGCTGCAAGAAGGCATGGTGGTGGGCCTGCAGCCCATGGCCGGCACCACGGATAAGCGCTTCGGATTGCAGATCGGAGACACGGTCGTCGTCACGCCCAGTGGCGGGAAGCGGCTCGGCCGGTCGGAGATGAAATTCCACGTGCTTTAATGGCTGAGCAGGCGGTCATTACAATCACCGATGTGTCAGTTCATTTCGGCAAGTTGGACCGGAAAGTCGTCGCACTCGATCGCGTATCGCTCGAAGTCAGGCCCCACGAGTTTCTATCGGTGCTGGGTCCGAGCGGCTGTGGCAAGAGCACTCTGCTCTACGTTGTTGCCGGGCTGCTGCCGACGAGTTCTGGCGAGGTGCGCATAAACGGTGAGCAGCTCACCGGCCCTTACACCGACGCCGGCATCGTGTTTCAAAGCGATGGGCTCCTCGAGTGGCGCAACGTTATCGACAATGTAATGCTGCCGGTGACGATCAAGGGCCTGCCCTATGCACGCCATCTCGATTACGCGCGTCGCCTCCTCGATCACGTCGGCCTTCAAGGCTTCGAGACCGCCTATCCGCACGAGCTTTCTGGTGGCATGCGGCAGCGCGCGGCACTGTGTCGCGCGCTCGTCTGCGACGCGCCACTCCTGCTTATGGACGAACCGTTCGGTGCGCTCGATGCGCTGAGCCGCGAGGAGCATCAGCTTTTGCTCCAGGATGTCTGGCTCGGCAACCGCAAAACGGTGCTATTCGTCACGCACGACATCAACGAGGCGGTAATGCTATCGGACCGGGTCGTCGTCATGACGGCGCGCCCGGGGCGGATTTCCGACATGGTGCCGGTCAACTTGCCGCGCCCGCGCGATCCCGACATGGCGGGAAGCTCTGAGTTCAACACCTGCGTCAAGCGCATCCGTAGCAATCTGTTCAGCCGCAAGACTGCGCGGGAGCGGCTGCGCACGCGAGGGGCGACATGAGGAGCCATCGCATTCTGCCGGCGGCGGTCTTCACGCTCATCCTGCTGCTCGCCTGGGAGATCGCGGCGACTTCGTTCGGCATTCCGTCGATTATTCTGCCAAAGTTCTCGGCGGTGCTCGCCGCGATGGTTGGGAGAGCTCCGATGTTCCTTAGCAACGCGGTCACCACCGCCTCGGAAGTGCTTATCGGGTTCGGCGCGGCGATCCTTGTCGGCACTACCCTCGGCGCCATCGTCGCCTCCTCCGACCTCCTCGGCAGCGCGGTCTACCCGGTTTTGGTCGCGACGCAGGTCATGCCGAAGGTGGCGATCGCGCCGATTCTCCTTATTTGGTTCGGCTTCGGCATCCTGCCGAAGGTGGTTCTGACCGCGCTCATCGCGTTTTTTCCGATTGTCATTAACACCATCGTCGGGCTTGAGATGACGCCGCGCGTGAACATCTTCCTGTTCCGCTCGATGGGCGCAACGCGATTGCAGACCTTCTTCCGGCTACGCCTGCCGAACGCGCTGCCAGTGTTCTTCGGCGGCTTGAAGGTCGGTTCGACGCTCGCGACGATCGGCGCCGTTGTCGGCGAATTCTCTGGAGCCGACCGAGGGCTGGGCTATCTCCTGACCGTCCAGGTCGGCCAGTTGGAGACTGCTGCGGCGTTCGCGAGCGTGCTGTATCTGACCTTGCTGGGTCTGCTCGTCTTCGCGCTCGTCGCGTTCGTCGAGTATCTTCTCGTGCCAGCGCACATGACGAGGAAGATCAGCGATGTCGGCGCCTGAAGCGCCCGTGACGAGATCCTGTTCCACTTGCCGAGGGGAGAGCACCGTGCTGATCCGCAGCCTGCGCCTTATCGTCCTTTCCTTGCTGGTCATCGTGCCACTCTGCGTGCGTGCCGAGGAGCCGCGTAAGGTAACGATCGTCGTCGATTGGATTCCCGACCAACCGCACCATTTTGCCTATTGGCTGGCGAAATCGCACGGTTGGTACGCCGAGAACGGGCTCAACGTCACGATCCAGGGGAGTCGCGGCTCCAATCTCGTGATCCAGCTGGTTGTCGCGGGCAAGGCCGAGTTCGGAAACATAGCCGCCTCGGCGCTCGTTCAAGGCGTCGCTAAGCAGGACGTGCCGCTCAAGATGGTCGGTGTCTATTTCCAGAAAGACATCACAGCCATGGCTTATTTTGAGTCCTCGGGTATTAAATCGCTCAAGGATTTCGAGGGCAAGTCGATGGGTATTGTGCCCGGTACGCTGCAATACGTGCTGTGGCCTATTTTCGCCAAAACCGTCAGCATCGATGCGAGTAAGGTCCGGTTTATCAACAGCGACTTCCAGCTCATCATGACGCAGTTCGGCGCCAAGCGCTTCGATGTGCTCGGCAATTTTCTCGTGGGCACGACCGACAGCCTGCGCTTCTCAGAGCTCGGCGAAACGCTGCACCCCGTTGTGCTGTCGGACTATCTGCCGCTCATCGGCCACGGTATCGTCACGAGCACGGCGCTCATCGAGAAGGAGCCGCAGACGGTGCAAGGCTTCGTCAAGGCGACCCAAAAAGCCTGGGCCTATATGGCGCAGCAGCCGGTTGAGGCGACGGAGGAGGCCGGCCGAATCATCGCCGCAAATGTTGAGAATGTGCCGCCCGCGGCCATGCTGGCGAAATACGCACGCGAGGCCATCCCTTCGCGGCTCATCTCGCCGTTGACAAGCGGTAAGCCGCTCGGCTGGAGCAGCGACGCTGACTGGGAGAAGATGGTGGACGTGCTCACCTCGACCGGCGACTACCCGCGCAAGCCCAAGGTGGACGAGCTCATGACCAACAAGTTCGTCGAGCCATGAGCGCCGGCGAAGTCGCCGGAATAGCAAAAGAGGTGAGCGCGAACAACCAGTGCCGGATCGAGATCGTCCGCGGCCTCCTAAAATACGGCGCGTTCCTGCAGCGCGTCGGCGATCGGGTGCTGCGTCCCTTCGCAGTTTCGCAGCAGGAATTCGCAGTGATCTCGGCGATAGCGCGGTTGACCACGCCGGTCTACCAGACGACGCTCGTCGTTGACCTCCTGGTCGAGCGCTCGAACCTCTCGAAGATCGTGAAGCGCCTGGAGCGCAAGAAGCTAGTCGAGGTGTGGCCAATAGCCGGCGACCGCCGGCTCCGGCTCCTCAAATGCTCGCCGGCGGGACGCGACCTGTTCAAGCGCGCCGAGCTCGCCTTAAAGCGCTGGAACAAGGAGTGGATGGCCGGCTTCGACCAGAGGGATCTGTGTTTCCTCGCCGCGCTGCTCGGTCGCCTAAGCGCGACCCCGGACGGCACGCGCTGCACCCGCAAGAAGCTTTAGGGATTGGCCGGCGACGCGGCCAAGAACCGACTGGCCTGCTGCCGGTTCTGTTGACACCCGCTTAGGTCCTGTTTACAAACTTATTGACGCGGGAATCGCCTTCTGATTTAAGGATTCCTCTTGGAGAGGAGGGGTCGTTGAGTTGAGGCGATTTGAGCGAAGCGGAGTGGCGGCTGCTGAAAGACCTGTTGCCGGCCGAGCGCGGCCGGAATAGCCGGCCTGCGCATGACAACCGGACCATTGTGAACGGCATATTGTGGCGCCTGCGCACGGGCGCGCCGTGGCGCGATGTTCCCGAGAAGTACGGCAAATGGATCACCGTGTACCAACGCTTTCGACGCTGGAGCCAGGCCGGCGTCTGGGAGGCGGTCGCCTCCAGGCTGGCCCGGGCGATGGCGGACAACTCCCGCCACAGCATCGACTCGACGACGGTCCGAGGCCACGTCTCGGCAGCCGGCGCAAAAGGGGGACTCGCGAACAGGCTTTTGGCCGCTCGCGGGGCGGGTTCACCTGTAAAGTTCATTGTCTCAGTGATGCCCACGGCATCCCGCTCGTCTTTCATCTCACCGGCGGCGAAGCGGCGGACTGCACGGCCTTCGAAACCGTGACCGCGCGCGCTCCGGCGCGCCCGGCTCATCTGCTCGCCGACAAGGGTTACGACACCGATCCCATCCGCGCTGCGCTCCACCGACGCGGCATCCGCGCCGTTATCCCGCCGCGGTCCCATCGCATCTACGCAATCCGCTGGAACCAACGCATCTACCGCGAGCGCAACCGCATCGAGCGAATGATCGGCCATCTCAAGGTGAACCGCGCCATCGCCACCCGATATGACAAGCTCGCGCGCTCCTTCCTCGATACCCTTCATCTCGCTACCATCCGCAGATGCCTACGTCTCGCTACTTTGTAAACAGGACCTAAGCTAATCCGGCCTGCATTTCGAACTCCACGGGGCTCATATAGCCGATTGTCGAGTGCCTGCGTTTGACGTTGTAGAATTGTTCGATGAAGTCGAACACGTCGGCCTTGGCCTGATCCCGCGTCCGATACGTTTTGCGTGCCGTGCGCCGTCTTCAGCGAAGAGAAGAAGCTCTCCATCGCGGCGTTGTCCCAGACATTGCCCGACCGGCTCATGGAACAGGTGACGCCGTGATCGGCCATCAGCCGCTGAAACTGCTCGCTGGTGTTCCCCGCCAGCAGCCGCTCGTAGGACGCAACGCAATCCGCCGAAGTCACGGCACTGCCGTCGGTGAATCGGAGACCGTCGCGCAACTGGAACGTCCATGTCAGCTTGTCGTCGGAGACACCGTATTTCCCGACCATCTGCGGCTGCGGCTTCATGGCCTCATTGACGCCGAACAGCGTGTCGTAGATGAGCAGGCCGTGATACTCGGTGATGCTCGCGGAAGTCCAGATCGGGTCGAAGGATCGCAAGTCGCCCTGCATCACGGCACGGAGCGTCTTCTGCTTTGTCGGCTCGGTTTGCGCCCTGAGGATCGCAGGTGCGCCGGCGATCGTCGCCACAGCGACGGTTCCTTGAATGAAATGACGACGTGTCGTTCCCATGGCGCAGCTTCCGCAGTGTGGAGCGTTGATTGTTATCACGCCCTCTCCGAGACTTGAAGAGCGCAACGAAGAAGTAAAAAAGCAGCTTGAGGCCGTTCACCATTCAGCGGCAGGATACCCGATCCTCGTCCCCCTGCCACTGCGGATGAGGTTTTCGGTAAGCACAGCCCGAAGGCGGGCGCGATCGTGCTGACCGACGAGATGTAAATCCCCCGGCCCGAGCGGCACGATACCGGTCGGGTTAACGTCCCGGATCGAATAGTAGCCGCGCTTTATTCCGTCGATATCGGTGATCTCGGCGATCCCCGGCCACTGGTAGAGCTCGCGCAGATAATTTGACAGATTGTGATACTCGTAGATGTGCTGGCGGTTGCATTTGAAATTTCCGTAGTACGCGGCGTCAAATCGAACGAGCGTGACGTAGAGGCGCCAGTCGGCTTCGGTGATGCGTTCGCCGCAGAGATAGCGCCGCTCTCCGAGCAATGCCTCGAGATAGTCCAGCGTTTCGAAGAGTTGCTTGAACGCCTCCTCATAAGCTTGCTGAGACTTGGCGAAGCCGCAACGATAAACGCCATTGTTGACCGTCGCGTAGATCCGCTCGTTGAGTTTGTCGATTTCCGGTCTCAGGTGGGCCGGGTAAAGATCGACGGAGGCATCACCCCACTCGTCGAACGCCGAATTGAGCATGCGGATGATCTGGGACGATTCGTTGTTGACGATCGTCCATTCCTTCTTGTCCCAGAGCGTTGGCACCGTCACCCGGCCGGTGTAGTTGGGCACGGCCGAGATGTAAGCCTGATGCAGCTCGAACACGCCGTCGATGGGCTCGAGATCGCGGCCGATGCCCCGCGAGTAGGCCCAACTCCGCTTCCTCGGCAGATCGGCGAGCGAGATCGAGATCACGCTTTCCAGCCGCTTGAGGCGGCGGAAAATCTGGGTGCGGTGGGCCCATGGGCAGTTCGGCGCAAGGAACAGGTGATAGCGCCCCGGCTCCGCCTTGAAGCCGGACGAACCGTCGGCCGTCACCCAGTGAGTGAAGATCGATTGCGGCCGGACGAAGGCGCCGCTGTCCGCAGTACGGTACTTCGCATCGTCGTCCACCCATTTTCCCTCGATGACCATGCCCATGGCTACCTCTCGTCTGCCCCAATCACTCGATCGTGACCGTCTGGTCCGAATAGTTCACGCGGAGACCGTAACTGCCTTCGTTGACCGTCCAGCGCCGGAGCGTGTAGCTGCGCAAGCCGCTCTTGTGAAAGGGATCGAAATCGGCGATGGCCTTTGCCTCGGCGAAATCTTTGGCGCGGATGACGATGAGGCCGCCGGCCGGCGTTCCGTCCGGGTTCGTCATGGGACCGGCCGCGAACATGATGCCCGACTTCTCGAGCCTGATCTGATGCTCGAGATGCTCGGGGAGCACGCGGTCGAGCTCCTCGCGCGGCGCGTTTGGCGTTGTGTGAACAACGTAGAACTGTCGGCCGAGAAAATTCTTGGTCAGCTGCTTCAATCGTTCCGCGTTATCGGCCATGGAATGCCTCCTCTCATCACGCCGTTGCCAGAAGCTCGCGAACCTTGGGCCAGGGATCGGGCTGCAGGTTCTTGAACGGAGCTGCGTCGGCCTCGGTCATGCGTTTGAAGATCGCCGTTTCGGTCGCCGGGCGTTTCCGCACGCGATCCCACCACTGCGCGACGCCGGGCCGCGCTTCCCACATTTTCGCGAGGTTCACGAGCTCGAGCCGCAAGATGTACGGCGTCACCGCGACATCCGCGAGAGAGTACACGTCACCCGCGAGATAAGGGCCGGTCTTCAGCGACTCGACCATCCAGCTCAGCAGTTTCTCGTGATGCTCGAGCGCCTCGACGACAAAGTGCGAATCGAGGCCATGGGCCACGACGTCTCGCTTGTATTCCGAGCGCTTCTTGCTTGGCGACTTCGCAAGCTCCGCTTCGCGCGCCTCAGGCGTCATCCGCGCGAATCTTGCGCGGAAGGCTGTAGCGAAGCTCAGGATCGTGCACGAATTGTGCACGTATTCGTCGATGAGCTTGTTGTAAAGCCGCACCCTGACACGCGCTCGCAGGTCGCCCGGCATAAGCGGATTCTGAGGGAAAGCTTCGTCGAGATAATAGAGGATCACCGACGACTCGATCACGGGGTAGCCGTCATGAACAAGGGTAGGCACGACGGCATTGGGATTGAGCCTCATATAGGCGGGATCGAACTGATCGCCTGCGAGCGTCATCAGGTGCTCCTTGTATTGGAGCCCCTTCTCGGCAAGCGCGATGCGCACCTTCTGAGCACAAACGGAATTGACGCTGTGATAGAGCTCAAGCATCTTGCCTCTCTCCCTTTTCCGGAATTCGCCCTTCGATCACCGTGAAACCGCCGCCGTCTGCCCGAAGAGGATGCTCCGCGAGGCATCGCTCACGGTTGGCTGCGTGTTGAGCTTCTTGGCGAGGTCATAGGCGCGTATCACCGCCGGCCGCGCCCGTATCGCCTCGAACCAGCGCTTGAGATGCGGGAAGTCCTCGAGGTTCTGGCCTTGGCGCTCGTACGGCACGACCCAGGGATAGCTCGCCATGTCGGCGATGGAGTATGCGCCGGCGATGAATTCGCGATCAGCGAGCCGCTTGTTTAGGACGCCGTAGAGCCGGTTCGTCTCTTTTACGTAGCGGTCGATGGCGTAGGGAATCTTTTCCGGCGCATATTGCCTGAAATGGTGGTTCTGCCCGGCCATTGGCCCGAGCCCGCCCATCTGCCAGAACAGCCATTGCAGCGTCTCGGTCCGTCCCCGAAGGTCCTTGGGGAGGAACTGCCCGGTCTTCTCGGCGAGATAGAGGAGAATCTCGCCCGAACTCGAAGACGCTGATCGGAGGCCCTGGCTCGGCTGGATCGTTATCGACGATCGCGGGAATTCGATTGTTCGGCGAGATCTTCAAAAACTCGGGCTTGAACTGCTCGCCGGCGCTGATGTTTACCGGAACGATCTGGTAGGGAAGCCCGCTCTCCTCTAGGAAGATCGTGATCTTATGCCCGTTGGGCGTCGTCCAATAATAAAGCCCGATCATTGAAATCCGTTCCTTTCGTCAGTCGAGCAGCGCGAGTGCCGGCTTCGCAATTCCCTTGAGTAGCGCGCGTTGCGGCCGGACTCGCGCCAGCACCCGGATCGCCACGACGACCCCGAGCATCAGCCGCGACAGCTCGGCCGGATCGCGGTCGTTCGGAATCGACCCCTCGGCCCGCGCCCGCGCGATCACGCGGCGAAAAAACCCCTGCAGCTCGTCGAGACGGGCCGCAATCTCCTCTCCCAAATCTGGATCACGTGCACCGAACTCGGCCGCGGCATTGATCAGCATGCAGCCACGCTGTTCCGGATCATTGACGGAGCGCTCTACGATCTCGTCGATAAACGCCTTCACGGCTTGATTTGGCGGAAGCGACCGCTCGAGCCGCGCGATCCGCTCGCGCATCGTACCATCGAGGTACCGATCGAGCGCCCGCAGAAACAGAGTCCTCTTGTCGAGGAACGCGTTGTAGAGGCTTGCGCTACCGAGCCCCATCTCATCGCCGAGATCGCGCACCAACGTCGCGCCATAGCCGCGACGCCAAAAGCACTCGATCGCCGCATCGAGGGCGTCCGCCTCGTCGAAGCTCCGTGGCCGTGCCATTTCACCGAGGATAGCGGATTTTGGATCATCTGCTACAAAAAAGATGGCGCGTATCGCACATCGATGATAGATTTTTCCTGGCCACAACGCGGTGAGGGAAGCGTTCCATGGTCCGCATGACCGATCTTCCGCAGACGACCCAGAGCGGTATGGCCAATCTGGAGTGCCCTGCCTTCGAGACGAGACCCTTCGTTTTGGGACCGGCGCATGCCAAGCGCCGCATCGCGGTTGTGACCTCGGCCGGGCTTTTGAGGCGGGGCGAGCGGCGCTTCGTCTCGGGCGACACCGATTACCGGGTCCTCCCCGCCGAAACGCCCGCCGACCAGATTCTAATGAGCCATGTGTCGGTCAATTTCGACCGCACGGGGTTCCTACGTGACGTCAACGTCGTTTTTCCGCTCGAGCGGCTTCGCGCGATGGCGCAAGCGGGCACGATCGGTTCCATCGCTGCGACGCACTACTCCTTCATGGGTGCGACCGATCCGCGGGGCATGGAAGCGAACGCGCGGGCGGTCGCAGGCCGCTTGAAATCCGATCGTGTCGACGGGGTTCTCCTCACCCCTGTTTGACCCCTCTGCACGCGCGCCGTGAGCGCGCTCGCGCATTATCTCGAAGAGGAAGGAGTTCCGACGGTGGCGATCAGCCTCATCCGGCTGCACACCGAGAAGGTTGGTCCGCCGCGCGCCTTGTGGGTTCCGTTCGAACTCGGCCGCCCGCTCGGCGCCCCAAAGGACGCGCAATTCCAGATTCGCGTCATCACAGCGGCGCTTCGCTTGCTTGAAGCCGCTGCCGGCCCGGTCGTTCTGGAGGATTTTCCCGACGACGATCCGACGGCTGCCGACTTACCCGGATGGCAGCCTCCGTTCGATCTCAAGGCTGGTGCGCTCGACATCGGCAACCGGTCGGCGCTCGAGGACGCGCTGCAGCGGGAGTTGCAGGCGATCGCGCCCTTTTACGAGCGGTTCGTCACAGCAAATCAGCGGACGATGATGGGGCTCAGCGGGCTCAGCGTCGAAGATTGCGCCGGCTATATGGCCTCCTATCTCGCGGGTCCCATACCCGCCAGTCCCGACCCGGCGGTAAGCCCGGTGCAGGCGCTGCGCTGGGCTGTTGACGACGTGAAGGCCTATTATCTTGAGGCGATGTCCGCAGACGCCACCACTCCGTCTAGCCGGCAAATGCAGAGCTGGTTCTGGGATCGGACGCTCGCGGCCCGTGCCATCATTGCCCTCCGCCAGCAACTGCTCGCGAGCGACGATAAGCGGAGCCAAGCGATCGGGCGGATGAACCTGGTCCCTGGCGCGCAGGTCCTCAGGTTGGGATTGCAGTAGTTTCCCTGTTGCGAAAGGCGGCGATGATCGATGCGTTCGCGGATGCGTCTCCGGATCATGTCCTACGCCATCGCCTGGGCAGCGACAGGCTTTGCCCTCGTTATTATTGTGGTCCTGTTACAGTTCACCCATCATCCCTGGCTCCTGCCGTCGCTGGGCGGGTCCTGCGTCATCCTCTTCGGCATGCCGACGAGCGACATGGCTCGCATGAGAAGTCTGATTGGCGGCCATATTATTGCGGCGACAACCGGGCTGGTGTTCCTTCAGTTGGGGGCGATGGTCGGCGGCTCGCCCGAACTGTGGATGATCGCGTCCGTCGCGACCGCTCTGGCGCTGATGATGGCGACCCAGACCATTCACTCGCCGGCCGGCGCCAATCCCGGTATCGTTTTCGCCGAGCATGCGAGCTGGGGTTTCCTCGTTTCCCCGCTGCTGATAGGCCTTGCCGTTCTCGCCATTGCAGCCCTCCTCTATCGCCGCTTCTGGGAAGCCCGCGTCCTCGGAATCACGGCTTGAGGCTTACGCCTCGCGCTCCAGAACGGCGCATACCTTGGGCCAGGCTTCTTTGCCGCGGGCACGCATGAGCTCGCGGAGCGTGGGCGGCACGTATTTCAGCAAAGCCGGCTCGAAGCTTGGACGCGCCTTGATGCGGTTCCACCAAGCGGCGAGATGCGGCCGCGACTCGGTCCACAGTCCGGAAAGCTGCAACATGTCGAGCCGGTTGACGTACGGGATGACACCCACTTCGGCGAGCGAGAATCCATCGCCCGCAAGGCAATGCGTTTGCGACAGACTGCGTCTCCATGTCGGCGAGAAAGCGGTCATAGATGCGGAGTGCGCTCTGCGCTTCAGGATCGTCGAGTCCGCGTTCGAGTCTTTGTTTGCGGCGCACACGCTCTTCGGGCGAGCCCTGATTGATGTAATGCTCGACCACGGCGGGGCCGTTCGCAATGACAGCGTGACGGTGCGAGATCGCAAATGTAACAGTTCCGGTGGAGGGATGAAGCTCCTCGTCGAGCCGCTTGGTCCACATTCGCATCGTCACGCGGTCGAGCGGAGAGGACGGCTTCAGCGGTGGATCAGGAAACACCTCGTCGAGATATTCGCCGATTATTGTCGACTCTCGGATCACGTGGCCGTCATGAACAAGTGTCGGCACCACGTGCTTGGGATTGAGCTTGAGATACTCGGGCGCGAACTGCTCGCCTTTGAGGATGTTGACATAGTGGCCGGTCCAGGTCAGGTTCTTTTCAGCGAAGACGATGCGTGGCTTCGCGGCGCAGACGGAAGTTCCGTGATGATAAAGCTCGAGCATGTTGCGCCTCCTCTTGCAGCGATCATCGCGCCCGATCGAGCGCTCTGTCAGCTGCCAGAAACCCGTCCCACGAGAGTCGATACGGTGACCACGATGCCGACCGCGACCAAATGCACCGACAAGTCCATGAACGTCACGTCGAAAGGGTGAAAGAACTGCAGAAGAAAGGCGGCGAGCGCGGCCACGCCCAATCCGCCGAACGCCGCGACATGCGTCGGCGCAAGTGGCCTTGACCGGTGGAGCAGCATCAAAAGGCTGATGCCGAGGGGCACCCCCACCGCGAGGATGAAGCGAAAGCATCGCGCGCTCTCGCCGATCTCCCAGCCGTCAGGACCGAACCTGATCCAATGTTGGTAGCAGCTGTAACCGCTGCTCGCGATCCAGAGCGCGAGCGGCGGTAGGGGCAGCAGGGCCCAGAACGGCGAGCGATCGGGCAGGCTCAAATAGAACGCCGCCACCACCGCGACGACGCCGGTCAAGAGCGTGCCGGCGAGCTCAAGATCAAGTTTCGGGTCGCTCGACCGGCGCGCGAAGAGGGGAAGATCGGAGAACAGAAATATTGCTAGGGCGCCGAGCCCTGCGACGGCGAGGAGCCATAGCGCCGCGCGAACCGCCGGCGGCCGTAGACGGCGCACCGGCCCCGCGCTCTCCACCAGCCTTTCGATCACCCGGTCCGTCGCGTCTCGCAACCCTATTCTCCCTTGAGCCGCATCTTGAGCGCCTTCAGCGCGCGGTGGACGTTGACCTTGAGCGCGCCCACCGACCTGGCCGTCAGCCGCGACGCCTCAGCAAACGACAACTCGCGCAGCTTCACAAGCTCGACCGCCTCGCGCTGGCCCCGCGGCAAGTTGCCCATGGCGCGACCCAGGGCGGCGGTCGCGTCACGGTTCTCCTTTTCTCTGTTCGCGCCAGGATCGGCAAAGGTTTCATAGGCACCGGTATCTCGGGTTTCGACGGCCTGGATGCGGCCCAGCCGGCGGAGGAGATCGATCGAGCGTCGTCGCGCGATTGCGGCGAGCCAGGTGCCGAAGGGCCGAGACGGGTCGTACGTGTGCCGAACGCGATGGATCGTAAGGAGCACATCCTGGACGACATCTTCGATCCTGTCCGGCGCCCGGTGCTGCCGCGCGGCAATAGCGCGGATAAAGGGCAGAATCTGGCGGAGCAGCTGCTCGTAGGCCGCGCGATCACCTTCCTGTGCCGCCGCCATAAGGCGCGACCATTCCCGGTCCCTCGCGAGGTCGTGATCCGGATTCCTCGTCATCTCTCGAGAATTTCGCGAACGGCCCTGTAACCAACGGCTGCCCCCTGGCGAACACTGTTACGCGAGAGATCGGCGCACGCACGATGGAGCCGCAGGCCATCTCAGCATAATAGGGGACCTGTCAATGCAACAGCCGTCGAGGACCACCCTGATCAGCTCCGCCGGAATTGGCCGAGAACCCTCGGCTGTGGGGCCAGCACCATTACGCGAAGTCTAGCTGGCCGAAATCTAACGTGCGCGATCTAGCCCTCGAAGTCTATTTTTCCCGGTGGCGGTCGGCTGCACGCCACCACCTGACATCGTCCGATTCAGAGACGCTGTCATTGGCGGAGCTGTTGAGCAATGCCGATGTCGAAGATCTACGACGTTGGGAGACGGTGCAGCTCGGCTACACCGATCCGCGGGGCAGCCCATGGCTGCGAGAGTTGATCGCCGAGGGCTACGACTTGGTTACGGCTGCATCGATCCTTTGCTTTGCTGGCGCCCAGGAAGGCATCTACGCGGCTATGCACGCGCTATTGGGAGCCGATGATCATGCCATCGTCATCACGCCCAATTATCAATCGACCGAAACCATCCCTCTAGGCTTTTGTGCGGTGACCGGCGTCGCGCTCGATACGGCGCGCGGGTGGACGCTCGATATCGATGCGGTTGCGGCTGCCATCCGTCCCAACACCCGCCTCGTTTCGATCAATTTCCCCAACAATCCGACCGGCAAGATCCTGGAGCGCGATCGATTCGATGCGCTCGTCGCCCTGTGCCGCCGGCGCGGCATCTGGCTCTTCAGCGACGAAATCTACCGGCTGATCGAGCGCGATGCGGCCATGCGCTTGCCTGCGGCGGTGGACGCCTATGAGCGTGGCATCTCGCTCGGCTGCGTATCCAAGTCCTATGGGCTGCCAGGACTGCGTGTCGGCTGGATCGCTTGCCGCGACCCAGGGCTCTTGCGCCGGATGGAGCGCGTGAAACATTACCTTTCGAACTGCGTCGCCGCGCCCAGCGAGCTCCTGGCGCAGATCGCGATGAAGGCAGGCGACCGCATCCTCGCCCGGAACCGTCTCATCGCCGAGAGGAATTTGGCGCTGCTGAACACGTTCTTCGCCGAGCATCGCGATCTCTTCGACTGGCATGTACCGGACGGCGGCGTGGTCGGCTATCCCCGATACGATGGCGCGGAGGGCGTCGAAGCGTTCTGCGCCCGCCTCGTTGAAGAGCAAGGCGTCCTGCTGCTTCCCGCGAGCATCTTCCGATCGGACGTTGCGCCTGCGCCCCAAGACCGGTTTCGCATCGGGTTCGGCCGCGGCGACTTGCCGGCGGGGCTCGCAGCCATGAAGGCGGGACTGCACCAGGCATCCCCATCCAAGAGGCGGGCGGTATGATGCGCTCCGCTTTCGCTGTCATGGCGCTGAGCCTGTCGCTGGCGGCAGCAATCACGCCGGCACGCGCCGACTATCCGGTGGCGCCCGATGTGGTGGTGTTTTGCGAACCGACGTTGCGCCACGCCGTCACCGATCTCGGCACTCTGTGGCGCAACGAGACCGGCGTTCCCGTTCGCGTCTTCACCTCGCCGACCTGGGCGCTGCTGGAGCAGATCTCGCACCGCGCCCGCAGCGACCTCGTCATCGGCGAGGGAGACGCGGCGGCTGCCAAGGCGACCGAACGCCATCTCGTCAGGCCGGAGACGCTTCAGCCGCTATGGCGCAATCAGCTCGTCGTAGCGGCAACGGTCACCAACATCGCCTTGTCATCGTCGGCGCCCCATCTCGCGGCGCTCGCCGGCAAGATGCCGATCGCCATCGTCGATCCGTCGACGGCGGTGGCCGGCGCCGAAGGCAGGAAGGCGCTCGAGGCTCTGGGGCTCTGGGACGCCGTGAGCGCCAGGTCGATCGGCGTCGTCGATACCGCGGACGCGTCCTATCTGCTGGCCGAAGGCAAGGTGCAGCTCGCGCTCCTCTACGCCACGGACGTGGCTGCTGATCCTTCTCTGGCGGTTGCCGACAGATTTCCTGCCGCGAGCTACGGACCGATCGTCTACTGGATCGCCGAGACGCATCACGCGTTTAGCCCCAATGCGGAAAAGTTCGTGGCCTTTCTACGCCAGCCTCGGGCCCAGGAGCGACTCAGAGCCGATGGGGTGGAGGTGCCGCCGTGAGCGCTCATTCCGGCGTGCAGCTTCATCCGCTGAGCCGGCGCATCATGCACTGGGTGAACGCGCTGGCGATCCTAGTCATGATCGCCAGCGGCTGGCGCATCTATGATTACTATCCGGCGCTGCCGATCGATTTCGGCTTTCCGTATGACTGGACGCTGGGCGGCGACCTTTCCCTTTCCGAAGCGATCAACAACGAGGACGGGCTTGCGAACGCGCTGCTTTGGCATTTCGGCGCCATGTGGGTGCTCGTGCTGAATTATCTCGCCTACCTCATGGTCGGCTTCGTTTCCGGGCACTTTCGCCGCGATTTCCTGCCGCTTAGCGTCGGCGCCTTCGCCCGCGACTTCGTCGCGGCGCTCCGCTTGAGGCTCGACCATCGGCTCGGCGAATACAATGCGGTGCAGAAGCTGTTCTACTGGGGCGCGCTAGCAGCCATTCTCGTGACGATCCTGTCGGGCCTCAGCATCTGGAAGCCGGTGCAGCTCAAGGAGCTGACTTGGCTCTTCGGCGGCTACGAATTCGCGCGCGTGGTGCATTTCTTCGGCATGGCGGCGATCGTCGTATTCCTGGTCGTCCATATCGCGCTGACCATTCTCGTGCCTAAGACATTGGTGGCAATGATCGTCGGCCGCGCCTCGAGCGCACCACGTCCGCAGAAGGGAGGGCCGCGATGACGCGTTCGCTCCTCGAGCGCAAGCCGATCGTGACGAGCATCGAGCGCCGCCTGTTCTTGCGCCAGGCCTTGAGCCTCGGCGCGCTGACGTTGCTCACCGGGTGCGACATTTCCGATCAGGACGAGGTTCAAGTGATCTTGAAGTTGATGTCCCGATGGAATGACCGGGCGCAGGCGTTTCTGTTTCGGCGTGAGGCGTTGGCCCCGACCTTCGCGGAAAGCGATGTCGTGCACGACTTCCGCTACAACGCATATTTCCCCGTTGCCGACGTGCCCAAATTGACCGCCTCCGATTATCGGCTGCAGCTCTCGGGTCTGATCGACAGCAAGCGCCCTTGGTCGGTCGAGGACCTCTATGTGCTTCCGCAGGAGAGCCAGATCACCCGCCACGTCTGCGTCGAGGGTTGGAGCATGATCGGCAAATGGAGCGGCGCCAGGCTCGGCGATTTCCTGAAGCGCGTCGGCGCCGACCTCACGGCCAAGTATCTCGGGTTTCAATGCGCCGACGGCTACTACGGAAGCATCGACATGGCGACGGCGCTCCACCCGCAAACGATCATGGCGTTCAAATTCGCCGATGAAATGCTGCCAGCCAAATTCGGCTATCCCTTCAAGATCAGAATCCCAACGAAGCTCGGCTTCAAGAATCCGAAGTGGGTGACGACGATCTATGTCACCAACCGCATGCCCGGCGGGTTCTGGGAAGACCGCGGTTACAACTGGTTCAGCGGGTCGTGATGACGGACGCGGCAGCACGAGAGGGCGGCTGCGCCATCGCGGTGATGGGCAAGGCCCCGCGCCCCGGCCAGGTCAAGACGCGCCTCGTGCCGCCGCTCACGCCCGATGCGGCGTCGGCGCTAAGCGCGAGTTTTCTGCGCGACACCACCGAGAATATTCTGCTCGCCGCGAAGGACGCCGCAATCCACGGCTATGTCGCCTATGCGCCGGCCGGATTCGAGGCGTTGTTCGATGGAATGCTGGCCCGCGGCACGCGTCTCATCTTCGCCGACGGAGCTGGCGTGTCGGCCCCCGGCGTCCGCGGCTTCGGGCGGTGTCTCCTGCAAGCTGCGTGGTCGCTCTTCGTTCGAGGACACGACGCCGTCTGCCTGCTCAATTCCGACAGCCCGACCTTGCCGACGTCGCTGCTCTCGCGAGCGGCGCACGCGCTTGCCGAGGATGGCGACCGTGTCGTGCTGGGTCCGGCCGATGACGGCGGCTACTACCTCCTCGGCATGAAAGCGCCGCACATCCACCTCTTCGAAGATATCGACTGGAGTACGAACCGGGTCGCCGAACAGACGCGCGAGCGTGCGCGTGCCGCCGGTCTCGCCGTTCTCGAGCTCGAAACCTGGTATGACGTCGACGACGGGGCGGCGCTGGTGCGGCTGTGCCGCGACTTGGCGACCGGCGCTCCGGTCAACGGCCTCCGCCCTTACGCCGCGCCGATGACGGCGCGCTGCATCGAACAGCTTTTCATTCGCGAACGCATGAGTGCGGCTTGAAGACCGGAGGGAGCCCGTGATGTCTACAACCGCACCGGTCATGGCCCACCGCTACTTCGAGGCCGTCGGCGAAAAGCGATCGAAAACGGCCGGAGCGCCGCCGGTCTGCATTTATTTGGAGGTCACCAACCGCTGCAATCTCCTATGCGAGACGTGTCCACGTACCTTCGAGGCGCTGGAGCCGCCCGCCGACATGAAGTGGGAGCTGTTCCGCTCGATCGTCGATCAGGTACCGGGACTCGTGCGTGCCGTGCTGCACGGTGTCGGCGAGCCGATGCTGGTGAAGGACCTGCCGCGCATGATCCATTATTTGAAGGAACGTGGCATCTATGTGCTGTTCAACACGAACGGCACATTGCTGGTGCCGAAGAAGCGCCGTGAGCTCATCAAAACCGGATTGGACGAGCTGCGCGTGTCCCTCGACGCCGCGGATGCGGAGGGGTTCCTCAAGGTTCGCGGCAAGAACATGTTCGACCGAATCGTCCGGAACGTGAGCGAATTCACGGCGCTGCAAACGGAGATGGGCGCGACGAGCCCGCACGTGTCGCTGTGGCTGACGGGCCTCAAGGAAACGATCGACCAGCTTCCGGATTTCGTGCGCCTGGCAGCTCAGATCGGCGTTAAGGAAGTCCATTTGCAGCGCCTCGTCTTCGACGATCTCGGCCGCGGGCTCGCGCGCGAAGAGTCATCGCTTTTCGAGAAGACGCGGCAGGACGAAGAGGCGGCGATCGCAGCGGCGCAGGAGCTTGGCCGCTCGCTTGGCGTCGCGATCGATGCCTCAGGCGCGACCGAGCCAGGAGTCAGCCTGAAACGGGATCGGGAGGAGACGCCCTGGTCGGCGTGCCGGCGCCCATGGTCGCTCATGTATTTCACCGCGCACGGCCGCGCGTTGCCATGCTGCATCGCGCCGTTTTCTACGCGTGGATACGAGACCTACACGCTCGGCGATGCGACGCAGCAAAGCTTGCGCGAAATCTGGAACGGCGACGCCTACCAGCAATTCCGCGAAGCGCTGCTAAGCGACGTGCCGCCCACGCCGTGCCAGAATTGTGGGCTGCGATGGAGTCTCTAGCGGTCTCAGTCATCATTCCGACGCTGAACGAGGCGCAATCGATCAAAGGCGTCGTGCAAGAGATTCCGCGTGACATTGCCAAAGAGATCCTTGTCGTGGACGGCGGCAGCAGCGATGACACAGTCGAGATAGCCGAGATAGCCGGTGCACGGGTCATCGTTGCCGACAAGCGAGGATATGGCTCGGCATGCGCCGCAGGGGTTGCAGCAGTCTGCGCCGAATGCGAGGTCATCGTCTTCATGGATGGCGACGGCGCTGACTGCGGCGATCTTATGGCGCGGCTCGTCAATCCCATTCGCCGCGGGGACTGCGACTTTGTTATCGCCTCTCGGACGCGTGGCAAGCGCGAACCGCAGTCGATGAGCTGGCATCAGCTCCTCGCCGGACGTCTCGCGGGGCTTGGTATGGGTGCCCTCTATGGCGTGCGCTACACCGATATGTGCGCCTATCGCGCCATCCGCCGCGACTGTCTCGAGCGCCTGGGAATGCGCGAGATGACATACGGCTGGAACATCGAGATGCAGATGAGGGCCGCGCGCATGGGACTGCGCGTTCTCGAGTTGCCGATGCCCTATCGCCGCCGCAGCGGTGGCACATCCAAAGTGGCGGGATCGGTCAGCGGATCGCTCCGCGCCGCATGGCACATCGTCACGACCTTTCTGCGCGTCGCCGTGGCGTTCGCGCGAAGCGGCTGAAGGCGTGCCGCTCACTGCAGATCGTGGGACTTTTCGACGGTTCGGTAAATTCGCCACTTGCCGTCATTCTCTTCGACCAGATGGTAATATCGGCTGCCGGCGAACGGGTCGCGGCCCCAGGCGCCGTCGCTCGCGCTGACGACGATGACGCGGCAATCGTAGCGGGTCGCTAGCTCCCCAACGTCCTGCGCTGAGCCGTCGCCGGCGAAGACCCGCTCGAACAGCGCATTGATGCGGTCGATATCCACTTGCGGCAGCGCCACGTAGGCGCGCGCCAGCTCCCAGCCCGCGAAGCACGAGCGGCGGTTCGCAAAGAGCGCCCAGGAAATGTTGACTGGCCACCGCACACTGTCGGCGAGGAACAGCGGATTGTTGCCGACGCGTTCGCCGGGCGCCGAATGGCGGCGCACAGCGGCCCAGAGCTCCGTCGACTGGGCCAGCATTGCCGAAGAGGGCATCGGCGTGCCGACGGCGTTCTGCTCGACGATCTGCAGGCCGTCCGGCACACCGAGCGCGAAGCACGCAATCGCCGCCATGGCGGTTGCGGGCGCCGTTCCAAGCCAGCGCGACAGGCCCGCCGCCGCGAAGGCGGTCAGCACGAGAAGTCCGGGCAGGACGCCACGCCAGCCGAGGTCGTTGTTGGCGATGGTGCTGACGAAGAGCCAGGCGACGCCGAAGCTCGCGCCGCAAAGCAGGGCAAATCCGGCAACCAAGCGCCTTTCTGCGCGCGGCATTCCCCCGCCGGCAAGCGCGCCGATGATGGCTGTCGCGCCGGCGAAGTAGATCGCCGGAAACTCGATCGCCATCAGGATCGCCCAATAAGCCGGCAGGTCGAGAATGCGGCGAATGCCGTTCGGCACGATCGAGCCCAGCACCTCGAAAGGCCGAAACGCGATCGGCAAGCCGACATGCCTTGCGGCCGTCGCGGCATACTCGTCGTGCAGAAACGGAAAGGAAATCGTTGCGGCGAGGATGGCTGCTACTGCGGCCTTCGCCAGAAAATCGGAGCGATTTCGCGTGTCGTCAGCCGTCAGCATCAGGAAGACGCCGATCGAAACTGCGCTCACCGCAAAGATGACACCTCCGACCCAAGTGGAGCTCTCGAAGGCGGCCGCGACTATGACGGCCAACAAAGGAACGAGGCGCCAGCTCCGTGGCGAGGCAAGCCGCGACAGGATGACCACCGCAAGAACGACGCAACTAGCGGATGCCAAATGCTGCGGAACCCAACTCGCCTGGAAGATCCAGCTGTGGGCCGGCTGATCCTGGGACAGCGCGCGGCCGAGAAAATCAGGCGTGAGCGCCAGCGAAAGAACCGGGCGAAGCGACGCGGCGAGGCTCAGCATCACGACCAGGAACGCCGCCAAGCTTCGCCCGCTGAGCCAAACTGCAAGCCCCATCATCAATGTCAGCGAGGCGTAGGCGGTGAACCAGGTCAGCGCGATATCGGCTTCCCACCCACTTGCTCCCGTCAGGAGGCTGAACGCGGCTGCGCTGAAATGCCAGAGATAGTAATAGGCAAGCGCGGGAGAGACGCCCGCCTCGCCGAAGAATGGGTTGCCCGGCGGGAGGCCGAGCCGGGCCATATCGGCGATGAGCGCCACCTTGGAGTGGTCGAACATCGACTCGGCGAGGGCCATGCCGCCGCCGCCCACTTTCGGCCAAGTGCTGAGCGCCGGTACGACGGCGACGAGCGCTGCGGCGGCATAAGCCCCGATGGAAATACTTACGCTGTCCGCCCCTGGCACCGATCCGCTGGACCGGGAGCGGAGCAGCGCTGCAGCACTCAAAAGAACTGCGGCTCCGGAGAGAAGGCCGACCGTCATCCGCGTGAAGCCCACGAAGGTGAGGATCGGCAGTGCGAGCGCGGTAAACACGGCCCAACCCGCGATCGGCGCCATCGCCGATGCGACTACCCGATCGGAGACAAGCCATCGGGTCAGGGGCAGGCCCACAAGGGCACTCAGCGTGAGAGCTGCGAGGGCGCAGAGCAGCACGTTCTGAATGAGAGGCATCTGCTCGAAATTCCCGAAGCCCGCCCGTCACTGGCCGGGACGCAGTCGGCCGTCTCGCAGGATAGGATGCTTCCCCTGTAACCTATCCCGAGCTTCCGGCGAACCTTTATCAGTATCATAACCTCGAGGAAAACGACGATGTATCGACGGTTCCGGCACTGTCTCAGTTTGAATTTGGGCCGGGCACCCTGACGTAGCCTTGACGTTGGTAATCCTCCACGCAACCCCGCTCCATCGCCGCCATCGCGTTCGCGTAGTCGATTCTCATAACATACGGGCCGCATGTGACAACTTGCCCCGTCGCGGGGTTCTTCATGTAGGCGTTTTCGGTTGGCGCGCACCCCGCCGCTGCAAGCACCAGAACGACACATGCAAGCCGCATATCTTCCCCTCCATCCCCTCAACCCTATCGCACCGGCTGCCGTATTCCTATATGCTTACCGGCAAGCATTGGGGCATTCCGTGTCATACGACAACTATGAGAGCATCTACCATTTGACGCCCAGAGGATGGGAGCCGGGAGACGCGCCGCCGGATGACCGCGTTGAATCTTGGAACCGATCAGTTAGCCAAGCTTCAGGTTGGTCGCGCGAGTATGTGTCTTGGGGCTGTGTCTGGGTCAATCCGCTCATTCCGCGGGGCGACAGGGATATGCTGCGCCGGAAGCATGCGGATTTCATGGGCCGCCCGGGTCGATCAGGCGGACGGGAGACAACAATCGGCGAACCGTTGTAGGGAGTTCGGGTATGCCCAAAGGACCGCGCGGCGAAAGACGCCCCGGTGACGTGGTAGGCGCCGCCGTCATGGCGGCGAAGATCGCGACCGGCGAAATTGTGGAGGCGGCTGAACCGGACGATGGCAAGGACAAGGCGGCGGTCGCGATGGGGCGAAAGGGCGGCGCGGCGCGGGCTGCGAGCCTCTCGAAAAAGCGACGGGCGGAGATCGCCCGCAAGGCCGCCAAAAAACGCTGGGGCTCGTGAATCGGCACTTGCCACTGTAACTTTTTAGGCTCACAATCGTGAGCGTAAAAAGTTACAGGGGGTCGAAATGGCTGCCATAATCCATACCGAGCGCCGCGCGGCTGACCGTCGGCTGGCCCAGTACTTCAATTCAACACGGGCGCAGTGGATCGAAATCGTGAAGGCCGCAGTGGCGGCTAGGGCGCGATGCACGGACGACTCCCCGAAATCCGCCGCCGGCTATTTCGCCTGGGAGGCCGCGACGACGCGTTCGCGGCAGATGTTCCGGCGAGAAGGATGGGAGAAGGGCGGCGAGGAAGGAATCGAAACAATTGTCCATCACGAATTGAAGAAGAAAATCGCCGTGATGAACACGGATTTGGGGACCGGGGATAAGGATCGGACGCCTAGGAACAGAACGCCAAAAGGTCCCGCCCAAGAGAAGGTGATCGATATCAACGATCAATACGAGATGTTCAAGCGCGGTGAAATAGGGCCGGTCAAAGAGGTTCCGTATTCTCTGTGGTATCTCTGCATCTTTGATGATGGCGGCAATGTGAGAGCGGAAATCTCCCGCCCGAGCGAATTTTCCGGCAGTTACATCATGGGATTCGCCGAGCGAATTTTCATTCTCGAAGACGGAGAATGGGAGAAGGTGCTGCTGGAAACTCCGGCAGACGACGGCCCCAAGGAACTCGAAATCACCGTCCGTCGCAAGTAGCAGCTCCCGATGTTTACCCCTTCGCGGCTCACGCTTGCGAGGATGCGGCGGCGACTCAGCAAGAAGGAACTTGCTGAAGCAATGGGCCTCACCCCGCACTCGATCCTGCGTTACGAGATCGGCGAGAGCGGGCCAACCGACGATATTGTTGGACGGCTCGCTAAGTCACTCGGGTTCCCCGAGGGCTTTTTTCATGGACCGGATATTGATCCGCCGCCGGAAGATGCTGCCAGCTTTCGCAGCATGAGCGCTATGTCGGCAAAAGAACGCGACGCCGCGCTCGCTGCTGGGGCTATCGCTTACATCGTTTCCGATTGGGTGGGACAACACTTTGACTTGCCGAAGCCGGATATTCTCGACGTGAGCGGAGACACGCCAGAAGTCGCGGCCGTGTCCTTGCGGGAGAAGTGGGGACTGGGAGAGCAGCCGATTAAAAACATGGCTCACTTGCTTGAGGCAAAGGGTGTTCGCCTGTTTTCGATGGCGGAAAACACTCTAACAGTCGATGCCTTTTCTGTTTGGCGCGGCGAGACAGCATACGTGTTTCTAAACACGATGAAGTCGGCAGAGCACAGCCGCCACGATGCCGCTCACGAATTGGGGCATCTCGCCTTGCACAGGCATGGTGGGCCAAGAGGGCGCGAGGCAGAAGATCAAGCGAACGCCTTTGCTGCGGCCTTTTTGATGCCTTTGGCTGACGTGATAGCGACACTTCCCCGCGTTCACACTCTTAATCAGATCATCGAGGCGAAGAAGCGTTGGGGCGTGTCGGTCATGTCGTTAATACACCGCCTCAACCGACTGGGGATCATGTCGCCGTGGCAATACCGGATGTTTTGTCGAGACGCCACCGAGAAAGGTTACAGGCGCGCCGAGCCGCTTGGAATGGCGCGAGAACATTCCGTTGTTTGGCAAAAGGTGCTGACCACGCTTTGGACCGAGAGAACAACGAAAGCTGATATCGCCAAAGCGCTCTATTTGCCCGAGGAAGAAATCGAAAATCTGCTATTTGGCCTTGCCGGTGGTCCGCCTGGCGAAGCCGAAGCCGCCGTAAGACCGCCGTTGCGGCTAATTTCCTAGTAGGTGAACTTTTATGCTTGCTAGTAAGCATAAGAGTTCATATAATCGGGGCATGAACAAATTGCCCCTTCAAACCCGCGTCCAAATCCTGCACATGCTGTGTGAAGGATCGAGCATGCGGGCTATCTCGCGGATCACCGGCGCGTCCATTAACACCGTGACCAAACTGCTGATTGATGCCGGGACGGCATGCGCCGCCTATCACGATGAGCATGTTCGGAACGTGAAGGCGAAGCGTATCCAATGCGATGAGATTTGGGCGTTCTGTTACAGCAAACAAAAGCACGTCGCGACGGCTAAGGCCGCGCCGGTCGGCGCTGGCGACGTTTGGACGTGGACCGCCATCGAGACGCAATCGAAGCTGATTGTCAGCTATCTCTCAGGCGGTCGGGATAGCGAGTACGCGATGGCGCTCATGGACGATCTCCGCTCGCGTCTCGCGACCCGCGTTCAGCTAACCACGGATGGGCACAAGGCATATCTCAGCGCGGTCGAGGAAGCCTTTGGCGATGATATCGACTACGCCATGCTGGTGAAGCTTTACGGCGAGGCCCCCGAAAGCATGAAGGGCCGCTACAGCCCCGCAGATTGCATCGGGACGCGCAAGACCAAGATCACCGGCAACCCCGACAAGGACCACGTAAGCACGTCCTACGTCGAACGCGCAAATCTCACCATGCGGATGAGCATGCGCCGCTTTACGCGGCTGACTAACGCCCATAGCAAGAAGCTGGCGAACCACCACCACGCGCAAGCCCTGTACTTCCTGTTTTACAATTTCGCCCGCGTGAACCAAGCGGTACGGATGAGCCCGGCAATGGCGGCGGGGATCGAAGTCCACCTTTGGGAGATGAAGGACATTGCCGAACTGGTCGAGGCGCACGCTTCCAAGCCGAAGCGGCCCGCGACCTACCGGAAGCGCGGCGATGCCGCTACGATTTCAAACTGAGACAGTGCCACGGTTCCTTCTGATGGCCGTGTTTCTTGCCTTTGCAGCGCCCGCAATCGCGCTCGCCGCAGGATCCCAGCCCTTCGATGCCAAAGCATTTGCGGCAGCGCAGGCGGCCGGGAAGCCGATCCTGGTGCAGATCCACGCCGATTGGTGTCCGACGTGCGTCAAGCAGCGGCCGATCCTTGCCGCCCTGGAGAATACCCCCGAATTCACTGATCTTGTCGTGTTCAATATCGACTTCGACAGTCAGAAGAATCTGGTGCGGCAATTCGGCGTGCAGATGCAGAGCACACTCATCGTGTTCCATGGCAAGGCTGAAAAGGGCCGCTCCACCGGTGAGACCGACCCTGCACGGATCAAGGCACGGTTGGAAAAATCCACCGCCGCCTAGGCATGCTCAGCTCCGGGAGCTACGCGCTCGGTGCTCTCGCCGGCGTAGTATCGACGCTTTCGCCTTGCGTCCTGCCGCTGCTACCGATCGTCGTCGGCAGCGCGGCGGCGTCGCATCGACTTGGGCCTTTGGCCCTTGCGGGCGGCGTCGCCCTGTCATTCGTGGCAATCGGGCTCTTCGTCGCGACCATCGGCTTCAGTATCGGGCTCGATGGCGATCTGTTTCGCTGGACCGCGGCGCTATTGCTACTGGGATTCGGGGTCGTCCTCCTGTGCGGGTCGCTGCAGGAGCGATTTGCCTTTGCCGGTGCGCAGCTCGGTAACGCTGCCCATGGCGTTCTCTCTCGATTTATCCCTTCGGGGCTCCTTGGCCAGTTCATGCTTGGTCTGCTGCTTGGCGCCGTGTGGAGTCCCTGTGTTGGGCCCACGCTTGGGGCCGCAGCGACGCTGGCGGCGCAGCGAAGCCATTTGATCCAGGTCGCTCTGATGATGGTCGTGTTCGGGCTCGGCGCCGTCGTCCCGTTGCTGGTTATCGGGAGCCAGTCGCGCGAGGCGCTCGTGCAGTGGCGGGGCAGAGTCGCCGCCGCCGGCAATGTCGGCAGGCTGACGTTGGGAATTGTGGTCCTGGTGACCGCCGCCGCTATTCTATCGGGCTACGACCGCAGTCTGGAGACGCTCCTCGTGCAAGTGTCGCCGGGCAGGCTCACGGACGTTACGACGCGGTTTTGAGGTGAAGGCATGAGCGAACGCCCGCTTAATGGAATTCGCGCCTGTGTATTCGATGCCTATGGGACGCTGTTCGATTACGCGTCTGCGGCGGCTGCCTGTCGCGATCTGCTCGGCGGCACGCTCAACCCGCTCAACACGCTATGGCGCGAGAAGCAGCTTCAATATACGTGGCTGCGATCTTTGCAGGGAAAGTACGCCGATTTCTGGCAGGTGACCGGGGATGCGCTCGATTTTGCGCTCGAGACACTGGGGATCGGGTCCGTCAACCTGCGGGCTCGGCTGATGAACCTCTACCTCGCGCTCGAGACATTTCCCGAAGTGCCCGACATGCTGAAGCGCATAAAGGCTGCGGGGCTCAAGACCGCGATCCTGTCGAACGGCTCGCCCCGCATGCTCGCGGAGGCCGTCGCGAATGCGAAGATCGGCCCGCTCCTCGATGCCGTGCTCTCGGTCGAGGAGGTCGGCATTTACAAGCCGCATCCGAAGGTCTACCAGCTTGCCGTGGATCGACTGCGTATGCCGGCCGCGGCGTTTGCATTTCTGTCATCCAATGGCTGGGACGCCTACGGCGCCTCGGCCTTCGGCATGCAGGTTGTTTGGTGCAATCGCTACGGGCAGCGGCGTGAGCGCCTTCCAGGCACGCCCGAACGAGAAATCAGGTCACTTGCAGAGCTGCCACCACTCGTGGGCGCGTGAGATCCGGCGTTCCGGCATCAAGCTAATCTTAAGGGCCTCGAGGTATCGTTTCGATCTCTACGCTCGACCCTCGATATAAGGTGAGCCCATGTGCGACGGCTCCGTCGCAAGCGCTGCATCCCCTATCGGGCTACCGTTGGGCCAACTCTTGATCGCGACGGTGGCGCGAAATAATGCGGCCGGCGGCAACGATCAGAAGGCGGTTTCCGCGATCGGCGCAGAAACTCCCCGCACATCAGCCAATCCAAACCTCGGCAAGCATGTCAACATTGCGGCGTAGCACGGACCATGCCGCAGCAACGGCCTCCCTGGCCAGACACAAATTTCAGTCGATCGCGTAACTCTGGTCCGAGTAGTTCACGCGGATCGAATAGCTGCCCTCATTAACGGTCCAGCGCCGCAGCGTATAGGTCCGCAAGCCCGCCTTGTGAAACGGATCGGAATCCGCGATGGCCTTGGCCTCGGCGAAGTCTTTGGAACGTAGCGAGGATGATAGGCACCTCGGTCCATATTTGGGCCAGTAGGGGCCGTGCGTGCCCGCGCTCGCCGTGCTGCATCCGCCTATCCAGGTCGGGCGGGGGCGCCGGCTGCCGCACGAGGCGGATGAGCGGCGCCGTAGGGCGGCGGCTCTCATCGTCGATCATTTCGAGCGGCGCGGCGTGTGCTGGTTCCGGCCGGAGCCGGGGCGGGCCCACAGCACGTTTTAGATGGACGGACCGCCACTCCGACTGCGATTGCGGCTCGGAGGCAAGCGCCGGCCCCCGCGAGGTGGCGCATTTGGGAGCGTCTGCTCTTGTCCGTTTACCGGGCCATACCCAGAATTGCTTGAACTGCGCCTCCACAGCCCAAAATCGGGTACCCGGCGAGCGCCGAGCTGGTCGTCGTCGTGCGCCAGATCGAATTGGACTACCATCGCCGGGTCCGCGGCGCCGTCGCAGTGTCGGATACTTCGATTGTGGACGACGAAGCGGTCGCGCATGCGATGTTCGACGGCATCCTCGCGCTGCTAACCGACGACGCCGCGCCCGACGCGATGGACGTCACGGAGCGAGCGCGCGCGATCGCCGAGGCGGCGACGAAGCGGCAATGAGCACTACGCTTGGATGCCGGTCGCCGGAGAATCCATCCAGGGGAGCAGCGAAACACGCGAATCTTGGGTGAGCATCGAGGTACCCATGATCGCCGCAGATGCGGTTCGCCGGTTCGGACGTCGCCCATGAGAACCGGGCCGGCATCGTCAAGTGGCCCGGCAGACCCGTGCGCTCAGCGTCGCGTTGCGCGAGGGATCGTCACCGAATGGCCGCGACGGTGACGCCGGCGCGGGAAGCGCAGCGAGTAGAGCCTGGCCCGAAGGGCGCGCACAGCATCAGCTGAAGCATCAGCCGACAGCAGCTGCCAGAAAATCCTGCTGCACAACGTAATCCCTGAGGTTGACCGATTCGCCGCGCTCAATGCGATCGTAGAGTTCGCGCAGGTCCGCGTTTGGGTTCTTGCGTGTGAGGAAGCGAAAGGCCGAGGCAGCGACATACTCGCGCGACAGCTCGAACGCGAGCCAGCGGCGACTCTCAGCCTCTGCAACCTGACCGGTCGTGTTGGAACCGGCGAAAATATCGAGCACCACGTCGCCCGGCTCCGTGAGCATGCGAATGAAAAACTCCGGCAACTTCGCCGGGAAGCGCGCCGGATGCTGCTTCGCTCCTACGATTTTGCAACCGTTCAGATAATGTCCGTTGGATTCGGTGTTGGGTATCTGAATGAGGTTGGGCGGAATCGCACCGCCGTTGTCCTTGGCAAACGCCTTGCCGATGTCATGGCCGGACGGGCGGAGCTTCGGGGCGTAAAAGCTATCGGGGTTCGCGAGCAGCTTTTTCATGCGCGCGCCGTAGGGCGCAAGAACCTTGGTGACGTTGGCCTTGGGCCACTCGCTCTTGCTGAACCACCACACCGTGTTGACGGCGTCCTTGGCGCGCATCTTGCGCTTGTTGACCCACTCAATCGGACTCGGGAGGCGCGCAGGGTTGAACCAGTAAAAATCTTCAGCCAGATAGAAGCCGAGATCATCACAGAATTGAATCAGCACGCGAAAATTATAGAGGCTGCGCGTCGGCACGCCCTTCTCATAAGCCCCGCCGAGATCGAGCACAAAGCTGCCGTCGTCCTTGAGAACGCGGTGCACCTGGCGGCCGAATTGCGCGAGCCAATCGATATACTCAGCCTGATCCTTGTTGCCGTAAGCCTTCTGGCGTTGCAGCGCGAAGGGTGGCGAGGTGATAACGAGATTGATGCTGCGCTCGGGCAGCGCCGCCAAAAGATCGAGCGAATCGGCGCAATAGGCGGCCCCCAGCCCCGTCGTGTAGGCAGCCGGCGCAGATGTCAGCTGGTGTGTCTTCCGATTCGTCCGGTGTTCTGAACCGTGCACCACGCCACTCCACATTACAGAAAGCTACTTTACGTCTGTAGACCTAAAGTCATCTAGCGATCAAGCCTTTGCGGGTGCCGCGCAAGAAGAACATACCCACAAAGCAAATCACCCTAGCACGAAATCTCCGGCGGCTACGGGCGAAAAAAGGGCTGTCGCAAGAGGCCTTAGCCGAACTTGCCGGCCTGCACCGGACGTATGTGGGCTCGATCGAGCGCAGCGAGCGTAACGTCTCAATCGACAACATTGAAAAGCTGGCCGCGGCTCTCGGGGTGGGCGCCGGCACGCTGCTCGATGAAGAGTTGCCGTGAAAGCCCATCCCGATGCAAAGCTGCTGAAGCAGCTTTTCCCGGGCCTGCGGCTCTATCAAAAGCTCGCCCTCAAGCACGGGATCCCGGACATATTTCAGGACAATGGGGGGAAGATTCTGCAAGTGTGCCTGCTGCTCGGCCTGACCGTCCTCAAGGCGCGCGAAGGCAACGACGCGCGCGACGATGAGGGCAACGAGTATGAGCTGAAAACGGTGAACCTGCTCCGCACCGAGCAGTTCACAACGCACCATCATCTCAACCCGGTCATCATTGCGAAGTATCGCAAGGTGGACTGGATTTTTGCTACCTATGAAGCAATCGAGCTCAAGGAAATTTACCGGCTGACGCCCAAGGCGATGGAGCACTGGTACTCGCGTTGGGAAAAGAAATGGCACGCGGATGGGGGTAAGGACATCAACAATCCGAAGGTGCCGCTCGCCTATGTCCGACAGCACGGTCAATTGCTCTATTCGAGCATCGGGGAGAAGCTGGAGGACAATCTTTAGCGCCGGCGGAAGCCCGTCGGCGATCGGAACGGCCAGGGAAACGGGCAACGGCGCTACCAATGGATTTGAAATCGATCGACGCCGTTTATCTTGCCCTGGCGTTCCTGGTGCCGGGCCAAATCATCCTGTTTTTCCGGTCGCGCTTCACCACCGGACGAATGCTGCCTTTTAAGGAAGCGGTTCTCCCATACTTGGCGATCTCGCTCACCTACTATGCGCTCGCCCTTCCGCTGGTGGATGTCGTGTTGCACTTCGAGGAGCCGGGTTACGCCAAATCGTTGGCCTGGTTCGGGCTCGTGTTCGTGGGCCCGACGGTGGCGGGTGTCGGGTGGGGGATCATTCACCAGGTCGGATTGGGCCGTCGGCTGTTAGCAAAGGTGGGCCTGCATGTGGTGCATCCGGTTCCGTCTGCCTGGGATTTCAAGTTTGGTGATATGCCAGCGCAGTGGGTGCTGGTGACGCTCAAAAACGGCACACGATTTGCAGGATATTACGGAAAAAAGGCCCTTGCGTCGTCCGATCCGGTTGAACGGGACATCTACATCGCCCAAGTTTATGACTTGGACGAGCAGCATAATTGGACGGCTCGGGCGGATGGGAGCAGCGTCCTAGGTCCTGTTTACAAAGTAGCGAGACGTAGGCATCTGCGGATGGTAGCGAGATGAAGGGTATCGAGGAAGGAGCGCGCGAGCTTGTCATATCGGGTGGCGATGGCGCGGTTCACCTTGAGATGGCCGATCATTCGCTCGATGCGGTTGCGCTCGCGGTAGATGCGTTGGTTCCAGCGGATTGCGTAGATGCGATGGGACCGCGGCGGGATAACGGCGCGGATGCCGCGTCGGTGGAGCGCAGCGCGGATGGGATCGGTGTCGTAACCCTTGTCGGCGAGCAGATGAGCCGGGCGCGCCGGAGCGCGCGCGGTCACGGTTTCGAAGGCCGTGCAGTCCGCCGCTTCGCCGCCGGTGAGATGAAAGACGAGCGGGATGCCGTGGGCATCACTGAGACAATGAACTTTACAGGTGAACCCGCCCCGCGAGCGGCCAAAAGCCTGTTCGCGAGTTCCCCTTTTGCGCCGGCTGCCGAGACGTGGCCTCGGACCGTCGTCGAGTTGATGCTGTGGCGGGAGTTGTCCGCCATCGCCCGGGCCAGCCTGGAGGCGACCGCCTCCCAGACGCCGGCCTGGCTCCAGCGTCGAAAGCGTTGGTACACGGTGATCCATTTGCCGTACTTCTCGGGAACATCGCGCCACGGCGCGCCCGTGCGCAGGCGCCACAATATGCCGTTCACAATGGTCCGGTTGTCATGCGCAGGCCGGCTATTCCGGCCGCGCTCGGCCGGCAACAGGTCTTTCAGCAGCCGCCACTCCGCTTCGCTCAAATCGCCTCGACTCAACGACCCCTCCTCTCCAAGAGGAATCCTTGAATCAGAAGGCGATTCCCGCGTCAATAAGTTTGTAAACAGGACCTAATAGCGGCTGGCGAAGTCAGCACGGTCGAATTCTGGAACGATGGAGCGGAGCAACACGATGACCACTAAAGGCACACCCTTGGACAAGCTGGCTGGCAGCCGATCCGGGCCAGATCACACTCAAAAAGGCCATCAGGTGAAGGACGGCCACATCGCTCAAGATGGCCACACCGCCCAACCGAATCGCGGGCACCAGCCGAACACTAACGAAACCAAGCCCGCGGGACCGCCGCCGAATCAGGGGTCGGCGGGGAAGAAGTGATTTGTACGAACGCACGGGCGCGGCGCTGGCCGCTGCGCCCGTGATCGTAGACTCATGCGGCAGCCCGCATCGGCTTCAGGAGTGAATGTCACAGTCGCGCTCTATGACGTACGTGAGCTGCCCGTACCGGTCCACGCGTGGCGCTCCATCGGCCGCCCGCGCGATCGTGCAGCGACAACCGGGGGCCTTAGCCTCGCGTGTCTCGGGAAGCGGGTGGAGGTCTCGAACTGCCGGCCCGCGCTGCGCCACGGCTGCGGCAAGATCGGCGCCAGTGACCTTGCAAACCTCGCGAGCGGTTGCGCCACAAACGATTACGATGTTAGGGCGCGGGCCGTGTAACCACGGCAGGATTCCGCCGGCCAGGACATAGAGCGCATTCCCTCTGGCTTCGTCGTCATCGACGCAATCGCGCCCATCCTTGCTAATTAGAGCGGGATTGTTTTGGCCGGAGTTGATTGGGGATTCCCAGAATCGGGGGCGTTTCTGATTTAACATGCTGGCTGGGCGAAGGGGGCCGGCATGAATGGCAAAACCTTATTCGATGGATCTTCGCGAGCGGGTTGTTGCGGCGGTCGAGAACGAGGGGCTGTCGCGGCATGAAGCGGCGTCGCGGTTCGGGGTTGGCGTGAGCACGGCGATCGCCTGGGTGCGGCGCTTCCGGGAGACGGGGAGCGTGGTGCCGGGACAGATGGGCGGGCACAAGCCGAAGGCGATCCGGGACGAGCATGAGGTTTGGCTGCGCGAGCGCATTCGCGAGCGCGATTTCACTTTGCGCGGGCTTGTCCGCGAACTCGCCGGGCGCGGCCTCAAGGCCGATTACACCGCGGTCTGGACGTTCGTTCACGCCGAAAAGTTGAGCTTCAAAAAAAACCGTGCTCGCCAGCGAACAGGATCGCCCCGACGTGGCGAGACGGCGAGCGCAGTGGAAAGCGCGTCAGAGGCGGATTGAACCGGCGCGCCTGGTCTTCATCGATGAGACCTGGACCAAGGACAACATGGCCCCGCTCCGGGGATGGGGACCGCGCGGCCGGCGGCTGCGCGCCAAGGTGCCGCAGGCGCGCTGGAAGACCATGACCTTCCTGGCCGCGCTGCGGCACGATCGTATCGACGCGCCCTGGCTGCTCGATGCCCCGATCAACGGCCAGACCTTCCGGACCTATGTCGAGAAGGTTCTCGTCCCGACCCTGAGACCGGGCGACATCGTCATCATGGACAATCTCGGCAGCCACAAGGGACGCGCCGTCCGTCACGCCATCCGTGCCGTCGGCGCCAAGCTCATCCTCCTGCCGAAATACTCGCCCGACCTCAACCCCATCGAACAGCTCTTCGCCAAGCTCAAACACTTGCTGCGCAAAACCGCCGCGCGAAGCTTCGACGCCGTGACCGAAGCCATCGGACAGCTTCTCGGCAGCTTCACGCCGCAAGAATGCTCAAACTACTTCAGCAACTCCGGATATGGTCCCGCCTAATTCAATCCCGCTCTAGGCCCGCGGCTGGTGCGCGGCGCACGTGTGAAGGTACAAGTATATGGCGCTATCGGGTTGACTGATCGCGACTTGTACGACGACAAGCTTGTTTGCAGCCGTCAACCGCTGACGTTGTGGGACCGCCGAATGGTATTGTTCTATATGCACATTTACGGGTGGTTCAAGCGTCTGCTGAACCGCTACCGACGCCGTCGCGGACGTACGGTCTGCGAAGGCTGGAGAGACGCGCGACGCGCCATCGCGAGCGCGCGCCCGTGCCAGGATGAAGCGAGCGTGCAGCCGAGCGTGCCGTTCTAAGGTATCAGTGATGGGATCCCGTCAAGCGCGATGGCGTTCGATACTGGCCGGTTCTTCCGACTTATTAGACGTTCTCGCAAGCGAGCTTGGTCTGACCTTGCAGTCTTGGTTCTCGAGGATCAAGCCACGCCGAGAATCCACCTGTGACTACCGAAAATCTCATTCGCAGTGGCGGGGGGATGAAGATCGGGTCTTCTGGCGCTGAATGCTGAACGTCCTCACGCTGCTCGTTTGCTTTTTCGCTGCGCTCTTCAAGTCTCGGAGAGGTGTGCCTACTGTTTACGTGATCCGGACGTAATGGTGACGTAATGGTGATGAAGGCCGCCAATGACAGGCACGGGCACGATGCGTCCGAGCGGCTGCACAGGCCGGCCGAGAGGAGCATCTTTCCCGAGCGCGAGATGGTGTACGGGCGCGATTGTAGTAGTCGGCGTAGGCGGTCAGAGTACGGCGAAGATGCGCTTCGCCGAAGACGACGACATGGTCGAGGCACTCGCGACGGATCGAGCCGATCAGTCGCTCGACATGGCCATTCTGCCAGGGCGAGCGCAGTGCGATGGGTCGGTCCCGGATGCCCATGGCTCGGAGCCGCCGAGTGACGACGGAACCATAGGCACGGTCGTGGTCGCGAATGAGGTATCGAGGCGCTTCATCCCATGGGAACGCCTCGGTGATCTGCAGTGCGATCCATTCGGCGGTCGGGTTCGCAGTGACATTGGTCCAGACGAGCCGTCGTCGACTGAGATGCAGGATCGCGATTCCGTATAGCAGCTTGAACCCGATCGTCGGTACGACGAAGAGGTTGACGGCGGCAATATGAGGCGCGTGATTGCACAGGAAAGTCTTCCAGCCCTGCGACGGAGGTCCGCGTCGGCGCGCCATGTATTTGGCGACGGACGACTGGCTGATCTCGATGCCCAGCTTCAGCAATTCTCCATGGATCCGCGGCGCACCCCAGAGCGGGTTCTCACGGCTCATTTGCCGGATCAGGTTGCGCATGTCATTCGGAACCGCCGGCCGCCCGGACCGCCGTCGCGATCTCCAGCGCCAGTACAGGCGGAAGCCACCGCGATGCCAGCGCACCAGCGTCTCGGGCTTGAAGATCACCGTGGCCTCGATCATGGATGGGAACCAACGGTACAGCCAGACGAAGATCAGCCTGTCGCTACGCTGCAATCTAATCCGTCCCGGGACGGATCGCTTCAGAACGAGCAGCTGGTGCCGGAGAAAGAGGAGCTCGGCTTCACGTGCCGCTCTCGACCTGCGCAACGACAGGAGCAGCGCCCCAAGGAGCTTCAGAACGTCAATCATCCCAGGAAGAGATTATACGATCGATCGCCTACCGCCAGCCCGGATCAGATTTTCAGTAACGACAGGTATTTCCCGAGCTGCACAAGCGAAGCGCGGAAGCTGGGGGATACGCGGATCGCCAGTGCGCGAGTTGCACGCACCCTTCCCCGCGCGAGGGGTGGAGCCCATGAGATCTCACGTGAAAAAAAAGGCGCGCGGCCGGCGCGCCGATCATCCCAACATAGGTTGCAGGGAGGCCGCATCAGCTCGGCCGGGAAGCGCCGATGAGAAGGCGAGCGGTGCCTCAAGGCACGCGCAGCGACACGCCCGCAGGAGCGCCCGCCGGGCGCGGGACCGAGCGTGGCCGCTCGCCTGCTGGCTTTTCATCCTTTCGCGCGAGGGATGGTCACCGCGCGTTCGGCCGGAAATCAACGACGATCGCCCACAATGATCACGTCGCGGCGCATCCGCCTGGTCGCGAGCCGTAACAGAAGCCGCCAGGGCGTTCTCACACGACCAAGACCCAAATGATTTGCCGATTTCGATTGCTGCCCTGAGCGCAGTCTGACCTCAATGGCGTCCTCAATGAGGCGCCGCTATCCTTCAACAACCTTTCATGTCGGTTCAACCGGTCGCCACCGTACCCTGTTGCTGCGAAGGCCGAGAAAGGCGATAACCTCGCCACATCCTTGGGTTCTGGGGCACATCGGCTGACGGAAGGGCAACATCATGGCGGACCAGCACCGGCCATCGGACCTGCAACGACGGACATTTTTGGGCGGCGCGACATTGGCAAGCGTGGCGTCGGTGCTCGCACCGCGCTCGGCCGTAGCGCAGGCACCGGCGGCGCCGTCCGCGTCCGGTACTGCAATCACGATGCGCACGAGCGAGCACATGGTCGGCAGCGCCGTCAACTATGCCTATGCGGTGAAGGCAGGGCCGTTCGTGTTCTTGAACGGGCACGAGGGCTACGATTTCGCGGCAGGATACGTGCCCGCGGTCGAAGGTCCGGCGGGATTTCCGGAATACGGCAAGCCGGGCTTGCGCCGCGAGGCGGATTACATGATCGACCGCATGGGGCAGATCCTGAAGTCATTCGGCACCGACTTTGCGCACGCCGTGCGCCTCGACCAGTACTACACGGAGGCGAACGCGGTGAGGGCCTATCACCTCGCGCGCTTCGCCGCGTTCGGCAAATACGTGCCACCCAGCACCTCGATCATCACCGAGCGCTGCTTCGGCGGAAAGAGCGCCATGACGACATCGCTCGTCGCGGTACTGCCGGACCCGCAATGGGAGATCAAGGGGGTCCATCCCGAAGGCTCTAACATCTCGCCCTTCTCGGGCTATGCGCCCGCAGTGGTGGCGAACGATTTCGTGTTCGCGGCGGGAACGGGGCCCAACGAGAAGGACGTGCTCGATACGGATCCGCCGCAGGGGCCGCACCATCGCTGGGGCTCCGTGCTGCCGATCCGGCTTCAGGCGGAATCCGCCTTGAACCGGGTCGAGGCGACGCTGAAAGCGGCGGGGACAAGCTTCGCCAATTGCCTGAAGGCGCAGGTCCATATCGCCGGCGAGGAGAACTTTCCGGATTTTCTTGATGTCTGGAATGAGCGCGTCGGCGCCTCGCCCGCCGCGCTTACCGTGACGCCGGCGAAGGGCTTCGCTTCGCTCGAGATGATTCTCGAAATCAATTACATCCTGCTCAAGGACGGTGCCCAGCGTAAGAAAGAGATCGTGCGCGCGGACATTCCCGTGATGGCCTCATATTCACCGGCGATCCGCGCCGGCGAGTTCGTGTTCGGCCCGGGCTTGCTGCCGATCGGGCGGGATGGACTCGTCGCTGGGCTCGCCCAGGGCGACGATTTCCAAGGGCTTTGCCTCCGGAGCCAGCTCCAGGCGGACACGATCTACGACCATGCCGAATCGATCGCGAAGGCCGCCGGCACCAGCATGCGGAATGTCGTGCGCATCGATTATTGGGTGAGCGACATCCGCGAGTTCCCAGGCATTGCCCTGGCCTGGGCGGGGCGCTACGGCAAGGCGCCACATCCTTTCGCCTGCGTCGTCACGCCCAAGATGCCGGCCCCTGGTGCCACCGTGATGGCAGATTTCTGGTTCCATACCGGCTGAGGGCGGTAGCGCCCAGCCGCGCGGTGGCGGGCGAAAGCTACTGCATCGCGCCTCGAGTGAAAGGCGCACTAACCTGCGCGCGTGCGTTTCGACGCATTTCGCTGTCAAATGAAACGGAGAAAGCGGATGAAATCGGCCAGTCGGATGATGTTTTGGTTCGGCGCGATGGCCCTGGGGTTCACATTTTTGTGCCACGGCGCGACAGCCGACGCGATTCCGAAAGGATGGCAGGCGCACAATCTGACGCCCATCGGGTTTTCCGGATTGGGCGGACGTTACGGCGCGTTCAAGATCGCCATCAAGCACACCACCGACAACAAATGGTATCTCTACGAGGGCCACACTTTCGACCAGGGCTGGAGCATTCTTGAGATTACGAATCCGCGCAGCCCGCGCTACGTGAAATTCATCCCATTCAACACAGACGACAAGCACATCATCACCTCGCAGGTGACGCTCCATGACAATCTGATGCTGACGTCGCTCAACAGCTTCACGCCGCAGAAGAACCCACTGCCAGCGGTGCTGCTCTGGGACATAAGCGATCCGGAGAATCCGAAACAGGTTTCGTCCTGGATGGGCGGCGAAACCGGCGCCCACCGGAATTCCTATCCCGGCGGCAAATATGCTTATCTTTCCACGAGCTATCCGGGATTTCACGGCAACATCATGGTGATCCTCGATGTCAGCGACCCGGCGCACCCCAAGGACATCGGCAAGTGGTGGCAGCCAGGGCAGAAGGAGGGAGAACCCGCTGCGACTGGACCGCAAGGCTTCCACGGGCCCGTCAATGTCAGTCCAGACGGAAAGTGGGCGACCCTTCCCTACACGCCCGATCTCGTCAATCTCGATCTCAGCGATCCAACCCAGCCGCGGCTCATCGGGCGACTCCAGTTCACGCCGCCCTTTGCGAGTGTCGGCATTCAATCTGTTCACACGGTTCTGCCGCTTTGGGACCGCAAGCTCGCCTATGTCAGCTCAGAGGCACAGAAGGGCGAATGCAAGGATGACGGGCTGAATTTTGCCGGCATGGTCAACAACGAAACTCCCGCCCATCCTCGGCTCATCTCGATCTTCCCAACGCCGCTCCCACCGAAGAACGCGCCTTACAAGGATTTCTGTGACAAAGGCGGCCAATTCGGCCCGCACAATACAAGCCAGGAAATTCACAATCCGGCGATCCAGCAACCCGGCAACTTGATGTACGTCGCGTGGTTCAATGCGGGGCTGCGGGTCTTCGACATCAGCGATCCCCGACAGCCGACCGAGGTTGGCTTCTTCATGCCGCCGGAACGGGCGAACCTTCCCGAGCACGGCGGTGCGCACGGCTCTCCAATCAACTGGAGTGAGGAGGTCGCGATTGACGCACGCGGAAACATCTATCTCAACGATGACAAATGGGGGACGTTCGTGCTGCGGTACGACGGGCAGGGCGCGAAGAGAGCGCATTAGAGGTGCTGGATCGTGACATGATGCGTACCGATGTCCACGAGCACCGCTTGTGGTACTGCCTTCCAAATGCGCTCCCGCGACTGGGCAGAAGCGTCACTAGATGTGGAGCCTCAACAGGTTGTCCCCGGATAGACCGAGGCGGCTGATGGGTGGTTTTGCTGCCAAGCTACCATGTGGTCGATGCCAGTTATAGCGATGCAGCCATCGCGGCAGCTCGACGGTTCGCTGGTCTGAGTGGGTGTAGGCACGGGCGTAAGCCCACTCCCTGAGCGCTGTTTGGATGAAGCGCTCGGCCTTTCCATTAGTCTGCGGCGTATAGGCCCTGGTGCGAATGTGCTTGAGGCCGAGCCTTCGGCAGGCGTCGCGGAAAGCGAAGGATCTATAGCAGGACCCGTTGTCGGTCATGACGCGATCGACCGTAACGCCGAGTTCGGCATAGTAGGCGACAGCGGCGTCCAAGAAGGCCACGGCGCTGCCCTTGCGCTCATCGGACATAACCCGGGCAAAGGCGACCCGCGATGCGTCGTCGATGCAGACGTGGACGAACTCCCAGCCGACGCCGCGATGGCTGCTCTGACCGGTCCGATCGCCGGTGATGCGATGGCCGACCTGGTTGAAACGCCCGAGCTTCTTGATGTCGATATGGATGAGCTCGCCGGGCCGGTCGCGCTCGTATCGCCGGACAGGCTCGGCAGGCTCCAAGGCCTTCAGCCGGTTGAGGCCCAGGCGGCGAAGCACCCGGGACACGGTCGCTTCCGACACGCCGCATTCCGTCGCGATCTGCGCACCAGTCCAGCGTTCGCGGCGCAGCGCCTCGATCCCAACCACGACGACCGCGGGCGTTGGGCGACGCACGCGATGCGGCCGTGAGGAGCGATCGCGCAGGCCCGCTGCACCTTCGGCGTGGAAACGGCGCACCCACCTCCGCACCGTCTTCTCACACACGCCCATCGCTTCCGCGACGAGCCGCGGCGCCTCGCCCTCGACAACGCGCCCTACCATGACCCCTCGACCTGCCGGTGTCAGCCGGGCATTCTTGTGAACGTCCATTCGGTCCCCCCCCAGGAAAAAGATGCGTTAGCAACATCAGTTTCCTCGGTCGGGACCGAGTGGACAACCTATTGAGAGTTCACAACTAGAGCGGGATTGAATTAGGCGGGACCATATCCGGAGTTGCTGAAGTAGTTTGAGCATTCTTGCGGCGTGAAGCTGCCGAGAAGCTGTCCGAGCTTCGGTCACGGCGTCGAAGCTTCGCGCGGCGGTTTTGCGCAGCAAGTGTTTGAGCTTGGCGAAGAGCTGTTCGATGGGGTTGAGGTCGGGCGAGTATTTCGGCAGGAGGATGAGCTTGGCGCCGACGGCACGGATGGCGTGACGGACGGCGCGTCCCTTGTGGCTGCCGAGATTGTCCATGATGACGATGTCGCCCGGTCTCAGGGTCGGGACGAGAACCTTCTCGACATAGGTCCGGAAGGTCTGGCCGTTGATCGGGGCATCGAGCAGCCAGGGCGCGTCGATACGATCGTGCCGCAGCGCGGCCAGGAAGGTCATGGTCTTCCAGCGCGCCTGCGGCACCTTGGCGCGCAGCCGCCGGCCGCGCGGTCCCCATCCCCGGAGCGGGGCCATGTTGTCCTTGGTCCAGGTCTCATCGATGAAGACCAGGCGCGCCGGTTCAATCCGCCTCTGACGCGCTTTCCACTGCGCTCGCCGTCTCGCCACGTCGGGGCGATCCTGTTCGCTGGCGAGCACGGTTTTTTTTGAAGCTCAACTCCTCGGCGTGAACGAACGTCCAGACCGCGGTGTAATCGGCCTTGAGGCCGCGCCCGGCGAGTTCGCGGACAAGCCCGCGCAAAGTGAAATCGCGCTCGCGAATGCGCTCGCGCAGCCAAACCTCATGCTCGTCCCGGATCGCCTTCGGCTTGTGCCCGCCCATCTGTCCCGGCACCACGCTCCCCGTCTCCCGGAAGCGCCGCACCCAGGCGATCGCCGTGCTCACGCCAACCCCGAACCGCGACGCCGCTTCATGCCGCGACAGCCCCTCGTTCTCGACCGCCGCAACAACCCGCTCGCGAAGATCCATCGAATAAGGTTTTGCCATTCATGCCGGCCCCCTTCGCCCAGCCAGCATGTTGAATCAGAAACGCCCCCGATTCGGGAATCCCCAATCGACTCCGGCTAAAACAATCCCGCTCTAGGTCAGGACATGCAGATGAAGATCACCGATCCAAAGTGACGAGCTTGCGCACGAGGTGACCGTAATCTTTCCGGTTCTGGCACGACCCGGACTCAATCTGACGTTCGAGCTTAGGTCGCAATGCGCCACAAAGCGGATATCGGCCAAACCAACCGTCTCCGACACGCCCGGCTAACGGAGCGTCAAGACTTGAGAAACGCGCGAAGGAGAGATCCGGAAAGCGACTAACCGGCACGGACGGGAGAGCTGTTTACCTGTCCCTACCGCAAACGTGATCCGGGTCGTGATCCCTGTGGCAGGCGATCGCGATTGAGGCGATAGTGCTGTCAAATGAGGGACCTTTTCGGACTGATCTGGTCGGCGGTGGTTGGGCTGCTGCGATCGAGAGCAGCGGTTGCAGCAGGGAACCTCGTCCTGCGCCAGCAGATCAATGTTCTACGGCGGATTGCGCCGGAGAGGCCTTGCTTCAGCAGCATCGACCGATTGATATTCGTCAGCCTGCACAGGTTGTTTCCCCACGTCCAAGACGCGCTGGCGATCATCAAGCCGGACACTATAATTCGTTGGCATCGCTCCGGGTTCAGAGCCTACTGGCGTTGGAAGTCGAAATCTCGGGGCGGGCGCCCGAAGGTGGCGTTGGATATCCGTCAGTTGATCCGCGAGATGAGCCTTGCCAACCCGCTCTGGGGCGCACCGCGGATTCACGGCGAACTCCTCAAGCTGGCATCGATGTCGGCCAGACGAGTGTGGCGAAGTACATGGCGCGCTCGAGGCGACCGCCGTCTCAAGGCTGGCGGACCTTCCTCCGCAATCATGCCGACGGTATCGCGGCCATGGACCTTTTCGTGGTGCCCACCATTTCATACCGGCTCCTCTATGGCTTGCTCATCCTACGCCATGACCGGCGCCGCATCTTATGGGCGGGCGCGACCGCGCACCCCACCGCCGAATGGATTGCTCGTCAACTCACCGAGGCATTCGGCTGGGAGCAGACCCCGCAATATCTCATCCGCGATAGAGACCGCGCTTATGGCGCGGTGGTCACCCGGCGTATTCGGACACTCGGCATCAGAGATCGACCGACATCGCCGCGCTCGCCCTGGCAAAATGCCTATGTGGAACGGCTCATCGGCTCGGTTCGTCGGGAATGCGTCGACCATGTCGTCGTGTTTGGCGAACGGCACCTTCGCCATCTGCTTCTGTCTTACAAGACCTACTACAACGAGACGCGCACGCACCTGTCCCTGAGCAAGGATGCGCCATTGCCGCGCACGGTTCAGCCGACCGGCCCGATTTTCAGCGTGCCGATCTTGGGCGGGCTCCATCATCAATATGGCCGGATGTGATTTGCGACAGGCACACCGATCCTGACGCCGAAATCTTCCGCTCCACAAATCTCTTCGTCGAACTTCACGGAGACGAGGCCATCACCAAGGCGCGCGAGATGGTTCGCACGATGCGCGAGCGCGGCGACAATGACGGCGCCGACAGATGGCTGCGGATCATCGTCGCGATCGAGGCGATCAGACAAGGACCTGATCGCGGTCTCTCGCAGTAAGCGTATAGGGGTCCTGAATTTTGAAGCGGCGCTTCACGATCGGAGATCACGTTGTACGTCGACAGCAAGTCGATCGGCCAGCGCGTCCACAGCCCTCGACATCGCTGCGACGACCGCGCCGTCCCCGTCGCCCGAGACCTCCTCCACCAGAGACATCTGCTCTGCCAGCTGCGCTTGGTGGCTCGCGCCACCTACAACTGTCCATTGGGCGACGAGAAGAATTTGATGATCCGGCGTCACCTCAAAGGTAGCCACATCGACCAGGACTTGCCGTGCCGGTCGCGACACTGCCGATGCCGTCACGACGAAACCGGGCAGGCGAGCAGAAAGGGACGCGGTCAGCGCTCGCGTCATGCCGAGCGACAGTCGTTCCCCCCAGCGGCCGGTCGAGCTCGGGATTAGCTCATTGCCGCGGCGTTCCACTATATCGGTCGTATCAAGATAGTCGGGAATCTGAACGCGCTTCACCTCGACGACTGGCATCGCGGTCTGGCTAAGAGTTGTCGCTCTCGCCGGAGGCAAATTGCCGAGCACGTAAGCGGTGGGAGGCGGTCCAGGCAAACTGCAGGCGGCCACTCCGAGACATCCCACGCCAAGAAACACGAGAAATGCAGCAGCCCTCCCGAGGAAGTATAGGCGCAAAGCCGTCGCATGCCTCATCGGCTGCTTCGCCCCATGAGAACGGCATTCGGATTGCGCTCGATCGTCTCCGCGAAGCTGCGGAGAGAACTCGCGCTGGCGGCGAGATCGCGTACGGCCGCTTCGAGATCGCCGCGAAAATCTGAGCGGCGCTCCGTCATGTCGTTCAATGTGCTGAGCAGCGCCTCTGCCTCGTTTACCGTGCGATCAGCTGCGGCGACAGCGCGACTGATCTCACCGCTGCGCGCATCAAGTTGACCGCGCGCATCGACCACGAGCGAGTCGAGGTCGCGCAATGCATCCGAGCTATTGGCTTGCACCTGCTGGATGGCTCGGTCAGTTGTTTGAAGCGTCTGGGTCGCCGCATCGGCCGTACGTTGGATGGTGTCCGCCAAAGGGTCGAGCTTTGCATCGACATGGTCTGAGAGCCGCCCCAGAGAGGCGAGCGTACGATTTGCGGCCTCGACAAGTTCACGGAGCGGCAATCCGGTCAGCTGGTTACGCAGCTGAGTGAGATCGAAGGGAATGGCGGGTATTTCGGGCACGTCCGTCGCGCCCACCAGCTGCGCGGGCGTATCTGGACGGAAGTCTAGGTCCACGCGCAGTTGTCCCGTGACGAAGCTCTGCATCGCCAGTTGCGCCCGCAACCCAGCTTGAACCAATCGCGCATATTCCTTGGCTGAGCCGGTCAATTGCCCGCCCTCCCAAACCACCTTCTTGGGTTCGATCTCCAGGTACACGGGTATCCGCGCGCTCATCGTTTTGACCGAAAAGCGGACGTCTATGCTTTGGACCGACCCGATTCGGACGCCGCGGAACGTGACCGGTGCGCCAACATCCAGGCCCGCGACGGAGTCGCTAAAGAACACCACGGCCCGGGAGGTGGTGGTGAAAAGTCGCGTGCCACCAAAGAACAGGATGCCCAGCACACAGAGCGCAATTGCGCCAAGGATGAAGGCACCGACGACGGCGGGTCTCGTGGTCATGAGCGCGCTTCTCCAACCCGCATGGGGTTCACGCTTCCCCGCTCCATGAAGGCGCGCACCGTCGGGTGATCGCACGTGTCGCGCAATTCCCTCGGCGCCCCACAGGCAATCGCTGTTTTCGTGTCTGCATCGAGGAAGATGCCGTCATCGCAAATCCCAAAGAGGCTCGGCAACTCGTGGCTGACGATCACGACGGTCGCGCCGAACCCCTTGCTCAGTTCGACGATGAGCTCATCGAGCCGTTCGGACGTAATCGGATCGAGCCCGGCAGACGGCTCGTCGAAAAATAAAATTTCGGGATCGAGAGCGAGGGCTCGCGCAAGTGCCGCGCGCTTGCGCATGCCACCCGACAGTTCCGCCGGCATCCTGCCGCCAGCCGACGCCATGCCCACGAGTGAGAGCTTCAGTTCGACGAGCGCAGCTATTCCATCTGCGGCGAGCATTGTAAACATCTGGAGCGGCAATGCCACATTCTCGGCCACCGTCATCGAGCTCCAGAGGGCCCCGCTCTGAAACAGCACGCCAAAGCGCCGACTGATCGCCAGTCGCCGCGGCTCAGGAGCAGCCCAATAATTTTCGCCATCTACTCTGATTGTCCCGCTGGTGGGCCGGAGCAAGCCCACCATCGCCTTCAAGACAGTACTTTTCCCGCAGCCGCTTCCGCCCATGATGGCGAAAATCGAGCCCCGACGGACCGAGAAGCTCACATCCCTCTGAACGACGCGCGTACCGAACGCGACCGTCAGATTCTGGACCTCTAGCCGCTGATCGGGGTTCCCATTCTGCGCCATCGGTTCAGATTCCCAGCACGTTCGTACATACTGCGAAGACCGCATCCAGTGCGATGATGCCAACTATTCCGGCCACCACGGCGGTGGTTGCCGCGTGGCCCACATCCTCGGCGCTACGTCCGGCTCTCAGCCCAATGTGACAGCCCGCAAGCGCGACGAGGGCACCGAAAGCAATGCTCTTGATCAAGCCGATCGCGAATTGCGTGCCGGCGACGGCACCGCGAAGCTGTTCGAGAAATGCTGCAGGAGCCAAGTCCAAGGTTGCGATGCCAACCACGAAACCGCCAAAGAGCCCGGCCGCGCAGCCGTAGAGGTAAAGCAGCGGCATCATCGAGACTAAAGCCGCAATGCGCGGCAGCACCAGAAAATCAAAGACCGGAATTCCAAGCGCATTCAGCGCATCGATCTCCTCGTTTCCCTGCATGGTCGCAAGATGGGCTGCGTAAGCCCCGCCGGTGCGCCCTGCCATGACGACCGCGGTCGTTATCGCTGCCATCTCGCGCACGACGGCGATGCCGACAAGATTGGCGACATAGATACCGGCCCCGAAGCGCTGCAGCTGCACGGCCCCGACGAACGCCATGATCGCGCCAACGAGTCCGTTCACGAGCGCGACGATGCCGAGTGCTCCGGCGCCCGCTTCGCGGATGAGCTGCAGCAGATCGATGACGCGCATGCGCGCTCGGCCGGCGAATGCTACGGCGCCGCGCAATGCGGATTCCCCGACCAGCGCCGAAACTGCCACGCCGTTCGACCATGCGCCGGAATACCACTCGCCCACGTGGGCCAGGAATTTCGATGGGGGCTGCGCGGTCGTGGGAGCTTCGGCGGAAACCGTGGACGCAAGCGCGATCAATTGCCGGGCCGACTCGGGAAGACCGGACTGGTCGATTTGAACGGATCGAGGAGATACCGCACTCGCTGCATCGCGGAGCATCTTAAGAAAGGCGATAAGGGCACTGTCCCAGCGACGGAGACCAGTGGCATCTACGCGGAGCGTCTTCCCTTCGGCCTCTTGGAGGATTCGGTGTACGTCGCCGACGGTGCGTAGGCCGGTCTTACAGGCAATCCAATCTCCAGCCAAGTTCAGCTCCACCGTCGACCCACGTTGTTCAAGCCGCCACTGCGGCGGCTGCAAGACAGGGTTCTCGGAACCAGGTGGGCGCAATCGAACTCTCCGTCTCCCTCCGGCAGGCTTCGCGCAGCTGCCACTGGGCTAGATGTGGAGCCTCAACAGGTTGTCCCCGGATAGACCGAGGCGGCTGATGGGTGGTTTTGCTGCCAAGCTACCATGTGGTCGATGCCAGTTATAGCGATGCGGCCATCGCGGCAGCTCGACGGTTCGCTGGTCTGAGTGGGTGTAGGCACGGGCGTAAGCCCACTCCCTGAGCGCTGTTTGGATGAAGCGCTCGGCCTTTCCATTAGTCTGCGGCGTATAGGCCCTGGTGCGAATGTGCTTGAGGCCGAGCCTTCGGCAGGCGTCGCGGAAAGCGAAGGATCTATAGCAGGACCCGTTGTCGGTCATGACGCGATCGACCGTAACGCCGAGTTCGGCATAGTAGGCGACAGCGGCGTCCAAGAAGGCCACGGCGCTGCCCTTGCGCTCATCGGACATAACCCGGGCAAAGGCGACCCGCGATGCGTCGTCGATGCAGACGTGGACGAACTCCCAGCCGACGCCGCGATGGCTGCTCTGACCGGTCCGATCGCCGGTGATGCGATGGCCGACCTGGTTGAAACGCCCGAGCTTCTTGATGTCGATATGGATGAGCTCGCCGGGCCGGTCGCGCTCGTATCGCCGGACAGGCTCGGCAGGCTCCAAGGCCTTCAGCCGGTTGAGGCCCAGGCGGCGAAGCACCCGGGACACGGTCGCTTCCGACACGCCGCATTCCGTCGCGATCTGCGCACCAGTCCAGCGTTCGCGGCGCAGCGCCTCGATCCCAACCACGACGACCGCGGGCGTTGGGCGACGCACGCGATGCGGCCGTGAGGAGCGATCGCGCAGGCCCGCTGCACCTTCGGCGTGGAAACGGCGCACCCACCTCCGCACCGTCTTCTCACACACGCCCATCGCTTCCGCGACGAGCCGCGGCGCCTCGCCCTCGACAACGCGCCCTACCATGACCCCTCGACCTGCCGGTGTCAGCCGGGCATTCTTGTGAACGTCCATTCGGTCCCCCCCCCAGGAAAAAGATGCGTTAGCAACATCAGTTTCCTCGGTCGGGACCGAGTGGACAACCTATTGAGAGTTCACACCTAGAGCTGCAATTGCTCCCGCCGCGCGGGTACGATCGCATTGAGCCACCTCAAACCGACGCGGCGCACTGCAAAGAATTCGCCTCGCGCTTTCTCTCAAAAAGAAACGTCTATTCGGCGGCGGAGCGGGCCTGGACCGATTGGCTTCGCACGGCTGGCTTTTGGGGCACAGTTTCCGCCGGTTCCGGCCCCGATTGGAACTCTGACCTGACGAACCTTTGACCGATCTCGACGCAACGGAAGGCTTGTTCCTGTGCCTCGCGCATCTCGCTCGCTGCAAGCTCCATGTTCTTCGTCAGCCAGTCGCTACAGGCGCTAGCGAGCGAACCGGGGTCCTTGCAGCCCCCGATCGATTGGAGCGAGCGCACCGCCGCATCCATCGCTTCCTGGCGGTGACGCATCCAGCTCGCCGCAGCCTTTTGCGCCTCCTCGATCAGTTCCTGTACCGACCCCTGAAGCGCCTCAGTGGAAGGCGGGGCGAACTTCGCAAACGCGGAGAACGGATCACTTGCCGGTTTGGATGAATCGCTCATTTCGGATCCCCTCTGAAGCCAAACGCCATTAGCCGAACCAAGAGGCCTGACCTTGACCTATCTCAATCGAGGCGAAGCCTCTGCTGTCGTAACACAAGGAAACTCCCAGCAGATCTGCGCTATGCCGCACGCATCCGATCCCCGAGGGGCACCGGTTTCTCGCTATGGTAATCGTAGAAGCCGCGGCCGGTCTTACGGCCGAGCCAGCCGGCCTCAACATATTTGACGAGGAGAGGGCACGGCCGATATTTCGAATCCGCCATGCCTTGATGGACCACCTGCATGATCGCGAGACACGTATCGAGCCCGATGAAATCGGCCAGCTCGAGCGGGCCCATGGGATGATTGGCGCCAAGTTTCATCGCGAGATCGATCCCTTCGACCGTCGCCTCGCCCTCATGCAGCGCGTAGATCGCCTCGTTGATCATGGGCAGGAGAATGCGATTGACCGCGAAGCCCGGAAAATCGCCGGCATCAACCGGCGTCTTGCCGAGCTGCACTGCCAGGTCGTGAACTGCGTGATAGGTCTCGTCGTCCGTCGCGATACCGCGGATCAGCTCGACCAATTTCATCACCGGCACGGGATTCATGAAATGCATGCCCATGAACTTGTCTGGACGATCGGTCGATGCCGCAAGCCGTGTAATCGAAATCGACGACGTATTCGTCGCAAGGAGCGCGTGCGGTGGCAGCAGCGGAACCACCTTGGAGAAGATGGCGCGCTTCACGTCTAAATTCTCTGTTGCGGCTTCGACGATGAGGTCGGCATCGCCGACAGCGGCGAGATCGCTTCCATGCCGGATCCGCCCCAGGGCCACTTCCACCGCACTGGCCGCGACGCCGCCGCGCGCCACTTGACGCTGCATGTTTCGTCGGATCGCTTGGATCGCCCGCTCCAGTATATCGGTGCTAACGTCGATTAGGCTGACGTCCAGCCCGGCCAGCGCCGCAACATGCGCAATGCCGCCACCCATTTGCCCGGCACCAACGACCGCGATTCGATGAATCATGGCTGCCTCACGTCCTTTCCACGCCATAGGAACCCGAAATTCCAAGCGCGGGCATGCCTCAGCGCGTCAGATTTGACCGGGCGTGCCGGCCCGCAACTCCATCGACGGTCCCACCAGCGGCAGAAGGGACAGAACCTCTAATCTTCGTTTCTGTCCTTAGAGCCGACACGATATCGCACCGGCGGAAGGCCGAATTGGTCCTTGAACAGCCGGCTGAAATGCGACGTGCTGCTAAAGCCGTACGAGAAGCAGATATCGGTTATCGAGCGATGCACCGCGCCCGGGTCTCGGAGCTCGTCCGCGCAACGGGCGAGCCGACGCTGCCAGAGATAACTCGATATCGATCCGGCGGGATTATCGGCGAAAAGGCGATGCAGGCCACGGACTGACATGTTGCAGGCGTGCGCGATCCGCTCGATCGAGAGCTCGGGATCAGCAAGCTGGGCCTCGATATAGGCCTTGACCCGTGCCGACAGCTCATCACGTTGTCCGATGATCGGCGGCGTCTCGATCTGCTCCCGCAAGGCGTCCCACGCCATCGTGGCGATGGCCGCGCCGAGTTTTCTTCCGCTGAACCGTGGAAGACGGCGCATCTCGCAGAAGCTCTCGTTCACCATGGCGTGGAGGACCCGCGACAATCCCGTCCTGCCGCTCCATCGACGTGCGACGCCACGCTCGAAGAGGGCTGCAATCGATGCATCGGATGGACGCGGCAGCATGATCGCGAAAGCTTCCATCTCAGGGCTAGTGATCGCGTACCCGTTCGGCTGCTTCGTGTCGATCAGGGTCCAGTCGCCCGGGGTCAGACTGCAAGTGCGGTCGCCTTGAAAGAATTTGCAGCTTCCTCTGGAGACCGAAACGAGCATCGCTGGGATTGGCAGTGTGGGTGTCGGCGTGGTCAATGAGCGGGTGAACCGATAATTGGTGCTCGCCACCTTGGACAGGAGCAGCTCACCGAGCGCGCCATATTCGATGCGCCCGACGAACGGGCATTCATCCGTCGGAAGGCAACGCACCGTCTCCTGCTCGCGAAGGGGGGGATCGACCCGCCCGACATGGGCGCTAAGCGCGTCCTCCCACTCACGCAGTGGGCCGCTGGGTCGCTCCACCTCCACGGAAACAATCGCGGGTGCTCCCAAGGTCCGAGCCTCCCTTGTCCGTGTTCGGCATGTTGCCGCGCCAGGCGAAGGGTGGCCTTGACCTAGGTCAACCCCATGGAAGCGGTGCGCCGATCCCTAGTACCAAGTCCCGTAAAGGGTGACTCGGCATGAAACGAGCGGCTCCGCGAGGCAGCCGCTCGTTGCAATGAAATCCGGCAGTGCAATCAGGCGGACTTGCGCCTGCGTCGTTGTAACGCCCCTCTTGGTTGACCCCCGATGTGCTTGGCGTTCTCCTGACGGCCTGCCTATCGGGCCGGCTTATAGGCCTTAGCGACGGCATCCGCCTTCTTCATGCTCCCCACGCCTTCCGCTCCCGTCATCAAGACCGTCGTCTTGCTGGCCTTGGCGGCGCCGCCTGCTGCAACAGCCAACGCGATTGCCGACATACTTTCGTTGGTCGGCACGTCGATGATGAAGACGGCATCATAGTCGCCGAAGCAATACCAACCACCAACGAGTTTGCCACCCACGGCCTCGCACGCCTGACGGCCGACGGTTTCAACTCGGTTCTGCGGATTTTTGAGTTGGGCGGCCCAGGATTCGGCGGTGTAGCTTACTTGATACATATAGAGCGGCTAGAGCGGCATGTTTGACCTCCCTCCGTAGTGCGACAATCCGGATGGTGTTACGACGACAATCACGATGTGATTTGGAATCGCGTTGTTTTTGATGATGAACGCGTCGATTATTGCGTGCAAGGTCTAGTCAATGGGAGTTGCTATAGGCCGGCACGCGCAGTCAATCTTGGCATTACGAGGCAAGCGTCGAGAGTGCTGCACAGCTAAGGTGACCGCGATCACCGAGCGACGCCCCGGCAGTCCGAGCGCAGAACCGGCGCGTCGAAATCCAGGCTGCGGACTGATGCAGCGGTTCCAATCAACCGTAAGGGATGATGCAATGCTAGGCAAATTCGCCATTGGGCTTGCGGCCGCGGTGCTGGCGCTGAACATGACGAGTGGCCCCGCGCGGGCCGAGGAAGGTGTCAAGGCGGGACTGTTAGCCTGCAATGTCGACAGCGGCTGGGGCTTCGTCTTTGGGTCCACGCGCGAGATCAAATGCAGCTTCACGCATGGTGGTGGTTCGGTCGAGCATTACGCCGGTCACATCCGCAAATTCGGCGTCGATATCGGGTACTTGTCGGGCGGGGTCGTCGCTTGGGCCGTGCTGGCGCCTACCACGGATGTCGGCAAGGGGGCGCTCGCGGGCGACTACGGCGGCGTTACCGGGAGCGCAACGGTGGTCGGCGGAGCGGGCGTCAACGTGCTCGTCGGCGGCTTCAAGAATTCGTTCTCCCTGCAGCCTGTCAGCTTCGAGGGCAATGCCGGCCTCAATGTAGCAGGCGGGATCGCGGAGATGACGCTCGAGTACCAGGCGCAATAGGCGGAAAAGGAATCGCTGACACCGAGGCGCACCCCCTGCGCACGCGATCAGCGACCTCGGGGATGGGGTGAAGCCGTCCCCGCTTTTTTCCCGGGTGCTGACGCCAAGTGCCGACCGCGGCGCAACTGGGTTTGATGTAGCTCAAAGCTGCGATGTAAGGCGAGCTTTAATAGGTTAATCGAGGCGACGCTCCGAGGTGTGCACGTGCTGTGCCCCTTGATGCGTCATTAGACGGGCTGTCCATGGCTTATCCCGATGACAAGGTTCAGCCAGCACAGGCGAACTCGGACCTTCCGCCGCGGACGCGGAAGGCTTCGCCATCCAAATCAAAGGACGCAGCCGTGAGCGAGCAGCCCGGCGATTCTGCGATGACCCGGAGCGCGCTTCCGTCCGGTGGTGACGCGAAGCAGCCGCATAAGGCCGAAATGCCCGTGCGCCGGAAGCAAAATGCCGCAGCTGATCAGCGGCGAATTGACGACCGCTTTTCCTATCAAAGCATCGATCGCGCGCTCAAAGCGAATCTTGCGCGACTGACGCTGGGTTTAAGCCCGGCCGTTCTTCTTGAGCAGACATTCGACTGGCTCGTTCATGTCATGGTTTCGCCGGGCAAGCAGCTGCAGCTGATCGAGAATTGGCTGCGCATGGTGGGCGACTTCGGCCTTTATGCAGCACAGAGCACAACCAACAAAGAAGTTCCGCCATTCTTAAGCCCGTCGCCGCAAGATCGGCGGTTTGCAGGCGAGGCCTGGCAAAAATGGCCCCACAACCTGATCTATCAATATTTTCTCTTGCTCGAGCAATGGTGGGATCATGCCACGACGGGGGTAGACGGCGTTGCGCAGCGCAACGAGCGCAGGCTGTCGTTCACGGCTCGCCAGATTCTCGATGTTTTCTCGCCATCTAATTTTCTTTGGACCAACCCGGAAGTAGCGGCAACGACGCTTGCGCAAGGCGGACGCAACCTCGTCCAGGGATTCCAAAACCTGATCGACGACTGGCAACGGGCGACAAGCGGCAGGCCGCCCTTCGGAGCCGAGCAGTTTGTCGTGGGGCAGAATCTTGCGATCACGCCAGGCGAGGTGGTTTTTCAGAATCGGCTGATCGAGCTCATCCAATATTCGCCCGCGACGGATCAGGTCTACGCGGAACCCGTTCTGATCGTGCCAGCCTGGATCATGAAGTATTACATCCTCGACCTCTCGCCACAGAACTCGCTCGTCAAGTACCTCGTGGATCGGGGCCACACCGTCTTCATGATCTCGTGGAAGAATCCAACGCCCGAAGATCGCGATCTCGGGTTAGAGGATTATCGCCGCCTCGGGATCATGGCGGCCCTGGATGCGGTCTCGGCCATCGTTCCAGCGCGCAAGGTGCACGCCGCAGGCTACTGCCTCGGCGGAACACTGCTGACGATCGCAGCGGCTGCAATGAGCCGCGACAACGACGACCGTCTTGCGTCAAAGACGTTGCTTGCGGCTCAGGCCGAGTTCAGCGAAGCCGGCGAGCTCATGCAGTTCATCACCGAGAGCCAGGTCTCCTATCTCGAGAACATGATGTGGGACCGCGGCTATCTGGATACGTACCAGATGGCCGGCGCTTTTCAAATCCTGCGGTCCAATGACCTCATCTGGTCCCGTTTCGTCCATGAGTATCTGCTCGGCGGCCGCCAGCCGATGAACGACCTCATGGCGTGGAATGCCGATGCAACGCGCATGCCGTACCGCATGCATTCCGAATACCTGCGAAAGCTTTTTCTGAACAACGATCTCGCGATGGGACGGCTTCTCGTCGATGATCGTCCAATCTGGGTCACAGACATTCGCCTTCCAATCTTCGGCGTAGCGACCGTCGCCGATCACGTGGCGCCTTGGCGGTCAGTTTACAAGGTTCATCTCGTGCCGACGCTCGAGGTGACGTTCGTGCTCGCCAGCGGCGGCCACAACGCGGGTGTCGTCAGTGAGCCAGGGCATCGAGGACGCACATATCAAATTCGCAAACGATTGCCTGGAGAACGCCACATAGATGCAGAAAACTGGCGGGCCGAAACACCCGTCCGCCAGGGGTCCTGGTGGCCCGAATGGGAATCCTGGCTCGCCGAGAAGTTGACTGGAAAGAGCGCACCGCCCTCACTGGGCGCGCCTGAGAAAGGGTTTTTGCCCCTGCGCGATGCGCCAGGCCTCTATGTGCTCGAACACTGAGGTCACGGCACATGGGACGCGGTCACTGGATTGGCACTTGTGGAGGCGCGCTGCGGCTGACGGCAGCCGCGACGTTCTTGCTCGCGGGCTGCACCGTCGGCCCCGATTTCACGCCCCGCAAGGGCCCGCAGGAAGAAACGTACACGCCCCAAGGCGCCGCCGAAAAAGGCGCCGGCGACCAACATTTTGCGGTGGGCGAGAAGATCGTCGGCGACTGGTGGGCGCTCTATCGCTCAGACCCGCTCAACAAAATCCTGCAGCAGGCGATTGCCGGCAACCGTTCGCTAATTGCCGCAAAGGCGACACTCGCCGCGACGCAGGAAACGCTAATCGCGACCCAGGGTGCGCTTTACCCGCAAATCGACGCCAACGCCGGCGCGCAACGCGACCACCTCAACGGGGCGCAATTTGGGCTCAAGACGTTGCCGGCGGGTTTCCCCGCCTATTCCAGCCTTTATCGGGTCGGCGGCACGGTCAGCTACCTGTTCGACATCTGGGGCGGGACAAAGCGCGCCATCGAGCAGAGTGCCGCGCTCGCCGACGCCGCCGATTTCGAGGTCGACGCCGCATATCTGACGCTCACCGGCAATGCGGTGACGGAGGCGATCACAATCGCCTCATTGCGCGCTCAGATCGAGGCGGTGGGCAATATCATCGCCGACGACGAGACGAATGTGCGCCTCGTCGAGAGCGAGGTACGCAACGGGATTGCGACGGAGCTCGACGTCGAAACAGCCCAAACCCAGCTTGAGACCGACCGCACCCTGCTGCCGCCCTTGCGTCAGCAAATTTCCGCGGCACGGCATGCGCTTGCGGTTCTCGCCGGAGAGGCGGCAGGAGGATGGTCGCCGCCTGATTTCGACCTCGACGCGCTGTCGCTTCCGATGGAATTGCCGCTCAGCCTGCCCTCGAGCCTCGTGCGGCAGCGTCCCGATTTTCTTGCAACCGAAGCTCAGCTTCATGCGGCGTCTGCGGCTGTTGGCGTCGCCACCGCGCAACTCTACCCGAACATCACGATCAACGGAGCGCTGGCACAGGACACGGTGTCGGTCGCCAGCCTTTTCCACGGGGCAAGCAACATCTGGAATATCGGCGTCAATCTAACCGCGCCGATCTTCCATGGCGGAGCGCTCGAGGCGGAGCGGCGCCGCGCCGAGGACGAGTTCAACCAAGCGCTTGCGACCTGGGAACAGACGGTGCTGCAAGGCTTCGCCCAGGTCGCCGATACCCTCGACGCGCTCGGCCACGACGCCGAGCTTCTCGCCGCCGAGCAGCGCGCTTTCCAATCGGCGAGCCGGTCGCTTGCCCTGAACCGCCGTGCCTACACCCTCGGCTCGGTCGGCATTCTCCAGGTGGTGGATGCTGAGCGCCAGTTGGGCGAGGCGCGGCTCGGTCTCGTGCGCGCTCGGGCGCAGCGCTACCTGGACACGGCGCAGCTGTTCGTCGCATTGGGCGGTGGCTGGTGGGAGTGGCGCGGGGCGCAACGCTGATCACAGGAGAGACGGCTCATGTCACCAACAGACACCGCACCGCCCGATGGCGCGAAGCGCGGAGCGCAAGGCCCCGCCCCCCCAGAGGCTGGTGCGACTGGTACGAAACCAAAGGCAACGCCGAGAAGAAAGAAGCGCTTCGGGCCGGTCGTGATCGTGGCTTGTCTGCTGGCGTTGGGAGGGGCCTACGGCTGGTATTGGTGGCAGCAGCAGTTGCATGCACTTCCCCCCGGCATCGCGTCGGCGAATGGGCGGCTCGAATCGGAGCAAGTCGAAATTGCCACCAAGTATCCTGGTCGAATCGCCGTCGTCCTCGCCAAGGAGGGACAGATGGTGGACAAGGGGGAAGTCCTCGCGCGGATGGATACAGTCGAGCTCCAGGCCCAGTTGCAAGCGGCGCAGGCGGCGGTCCGAAGAGCCGAACAAGAAAGAGAGATGGCGCAAGCGCTGATTGTACAGAAGGAGAGCGAACGAACCCTCGCAGTACAGGAGCTGCAACGCACGATCAATCTTCGCAAGGAGGGATTGGCGCCGACGGAACAACTCGATGTGAGGCAGAGCAACGTGAGAGTGGCTCAGGCCGCCATTGATACGGCTCATGCCAACCTGGACGCGGCGAAAGCGACGATCGCCGCAGACGAGGCGGAAGTCGCGCGGCTCCAGTCGCAGATCAACGATTCCACGCTCGTCGCGCCAGTTGGCGGGCGCATCGAGTACAAGCTCGCCCAGCCGGGCGAGGTCCTGTCCGCGGGCGGGCGCGTCTTCACGCTCCTCGACCTGTCGGACGTTTACATGACCGTCTTTTATCCGGCGCAGGACGCCGGCCGCCTCTCGCTCGGCGATGAGGCGCGCGTGACGCTCGACCCGGTTCCTGGATATGTCTTCCCGGCAAAGGTGACCTTTGTCGCGACCGAGGCGCAGTTCACGCCGAAAACCGTCGAGACTGCCGAGGAGCGCGCAAAACTCATGTTCCGAGTCAAGCTGACAATCGACCCCGCACTGCGCACGCGATACGAAAACGAGGTCAAAACGGGCATACGCGGGATCGGCTTCGTGCGAACCGATCCACATGTCGTATGGCCCAGCAATCTGACGGTCAAGTTGCCGTGACGACTCCGTATGCCGCCGAGCTGCGAGCAGTCTCGCACCGCTATGGGCGGACGGTCGCCCTCGACAACGTAAGCATCGACATCCCGGCCCGCTGCATGGTCGGCGTCATCGGGCCGGACGGCGTCGGAAAGTCAACGCTCCTTGCGCTGATCGCCGGTGTTCGCACGATCCAGGAGGGCGAGGTCTTCGCACTCGACGGCAGCATGCGCGACGCCGAGCATCGGCGATCGAGCCTGCCCCGCATTGCCTACATGCCGCAAGGCCTCGGCCGTAATCTTTATCCGACCTTGACCGTATTCGAGAACCTCGACTTCTTCGGCCGCCTTTTTGGGCAGCCAGCGTCAGAACGATCGCGCCGCATTACGGAACTGCTGGCCGCGACCGGCCTTGACCCGTTTCCCGACCGGCCGGCCGGCAAGCTGTCCGGGGGAATGAAGCAGAAGCTCTCGCTCTGCTGCGCGCTGATCCATGATCCGGAACTGCTGATCCTCGACGAGCCGACCACTGGCGTGGACCCGCTGTCGCGCCGTCAGTTCTGGGAGCTGATCGACCACATCCGCACGCGGCGCCCGAGCATGAGCGTCATGGTTGCGACCGCCTACATGGAAGAGGCGGAGCGGTTCGATTGGCTTGCGGCAATGGATGGCGGCCAGGTGATCGCGAGCGCCACGCCGACCGAGCTTATGGCGCGCGGCCATGCAACCACGCTCGACGAGGCGTTCATCAACCTCCTGCCGGAGGCCAAGCGCGCCGGTCATCAGGCCGTCAAGGTCCCCCCACGCTCGCATGTCGAGGGGCCGCCTGCAATCGAGGCGGAGGGGCTCACGCGTCGCTTCGGCAAGTTCACCGCGGTCGATCATGTGAGCTTCCGCATCGAGCGTGGCGAGATCTTCGGCTTCCTCGGCTCGAACGGCTGCGGCAAGAGCACCACGATGAAAATGCTCACCGGCCTCTTGCCGGTGACGGAGGGGGAGGCGCTGCTCTTCGGGCACCATCTCGATGCCAACGACATGGCGACGCGTCAGCACATCGGCTACATGTCGCAGTCGTTCTCGCTCTACGGCGAACTCTCTATCCGGCAGAACCTTGAGCTCCATTCGCATCTATACCGTTTGCCCGAGGATCGCAGAGAGGCGCGCGTTCGCGAAATGCTCGAGCGGTTCGATTTGCTCGGCGTCGCTGACAGCCGGCCCGAAAGTCTGCCTCTCGGGCAGAAGCAGCGCCTGCAACTTGCCGTCGCGGTCCTGCACCAGCCGGAGGTGCTGATCCTCGACGAGCCCACCTCGGGCGTCGATCCGGTCGCCCGCGACGGATTCTGGCGCTACCTGATCGCCCTGTCGCGCGACGACGGCGTGACGATCTTCGTCTCGACCCACTTCATGAACGAAGCCGAGCGGTGCGATCGCATTTCGCTGATGCATGCGGGCAAGGTGATGGGCGTCGGCCCGCCCCGGGAACTGGCGCAGCGCCGCGGCATGAAGAGCCTCGAGGAGGCCTTCATCGCCTATCTCGAAGACGCAGCCGGTTCGGAGGCCGCAGCAAAACATGTCGAGGCCGAAGCACTGCCCGAGCCCGTTCCGACCGGGCTACCGCCGGTGGAGGAGAGCCGGCGGTTCGATCCGCGCCGCCTCTGGGCCTATGCACGGCGGGAGACGATGGAAATCCTGCGGGATCCGATCCGCCTCGCGTTCTCGCTCGTTGGCCCTATCCTCCTGTTGGTGGCTGTCGGTTACGGCATCTCGTTCGATGTCGAACACCTCGCCTACGCCGCCTTCGACCAGGATCAGACGACACAGAGCCGGGAATTCCTCGAACAATTCTCGGGATCCCGGTATTTCACCGAACATCGTGAAATCGCCAGCGAAGCCGAGCTGCAACATCGTCTGCAGAGCGGAGAGCTGGCGGTCGCCATCGAGATCCCGCCGAATTTCGGCGAGGATCTGGTGAGCGACAAGCATCCCGAAATCTCGGTTTGGCTGGATGGCGCAATGCCGTTCCGCGCCGAGACGGCAAACGGCTATGTCACGGGGCTGGAACTGTCTTATTTGGCCGATCAGGCTGCAAGGGGCCACCTCACCGGTCTTAAACCGCCGCCGATCAACATCGAAGAGCGCTTTCGCTACAACCAGGCGTTCAAAAGCGTTTACGCGACCATCCCGGGCACCATCATGCTCGTGATGATCCTGTTCCCGGCCATGATGACGGCTGTGGGTGTAGCCCGCGAGAAGGAGACGGGGTCGATCGCCAATTTCCGGTCGACGCCCATCACGCGCATCGAATTCCTGCTCGGCAAGCAATTGCCTTACGTCGCCATCGGGATCGCAAGCTTCCTGACGGTCCTGCTGGCGGCGATATACGTGTTCGGCGTGCCGGTGCAGGGATCGGCCGCGACACTGTTCACCGCAGTCGTCATCTACATAGTCGCGGCCACGGGTTTCGGCCTGCTCGTCTCCTGTTTCACGTCAACTCAGGTGGCCGCGATCTTCACGTCAATGATCCTGACCGTCGTCATCGGCGTGAACTTCTCGGGCCTGATCGTTCCCTTTTCAGCCCTTTCGGGAGCCGCTCTTTGGACAGGCCTCAGCTTCCCGTCGTTGTGGTTCACCCAAGTCAGCCTCGGCACCTTCACGAAGGGCTTGGGCTTCGCCGATCTCTGGCCCGATATCCTGATGGTGCTCGTCTTCGCGTTGGTTTTCGTTACCGCATCAGTGCTGATCCTGCGCAAGCAAGAGGCGTAATATGCGGCTTGACAATGTGTTCAGGCTTGGCGTCAAGGAGCTCTTCAGCCTGGGCGCTGACCCGATTTTGCTCATCCTGATGGTGTATTGCTTCACCCTTGCGGTGTACTCGCAAGCGACCGGGGCGAAATACGACGTTGAGAACGTGTCCGTCGGGATCGCGGACGAAGACCATTCCGAGCTCTCCCGAAGAATCTTCGGCGCAATCCTCGAGCCCTATTTCAAGCCGCCCGTCGAGATAACCGCCGACCAGATCGATCCCGGGATGAATTCGAGCCGCTTCGTGTTCGTGCTCGAAATTCCTCCCAAATTCGAATCAGATGCCCTCGCCGGGCGGCGCCCGACGGTGCAGATCGATGTTGACGCGACCGCCGTGTCACAGGCCGGAATCGGCGCGAGCTACCTGCAGAACATTATCGCGCAGGAGACTTCCAGCTTTCTGCAGCGTAACGAGGGGACCACAAGCCTCCCGATAAACCTCGTCATCCGGACCGCCTTCAACCCGAACCGCACGTCCGAGTGGTTCCTTTCGATCATGGCGGTGATCAATTTCATTACGATGCTCGCCATCGTTCTGACAGGATCGGCGCTCATTCGGGAACGCGAGCACGGGACGGTGGAGCATCTGCTGGTGATGCCGGTCAGACCGGCGGAAATCATGATCGCGAAGGTCTGGGCAAATGGCCTCGTGATCGTCGTGGCCGCGATCCTGTCGCTGTGGTTCGTCTGCCACGGCGTGCTCCGCGTGCCGCTCGCCGGACCAATGCCGTTGTTCCTTGCGGGCACGGTCCTTTACCAATTCTCGGTGGGGGCGCTCGGAATTCTGCTTGCGACCTTCGCCGGCACGATGGGTCAGTTCGGTTTGCTCATGATTCCAGCGCTGATCATCCTCATGCTGCTGTCCGGCAGCACCACGCCGTACGAAAGCATGCCGGTCTGGGTGCAGCATGCGATGGAATTCATGCCCACCCCGCATTTCGTGAGCTTCGCTCAGGCCGTGCTCTATCGTGGCGCCGGTTTCGATATCGTCTGGGGCGATCTCGCCGCGCTCGCCGCGATTACGGCCGTGTTCTTCGGCGTGTCCTTGATGCGGTTCAGGACGACCATTGCGAGTTTCCAATGACGGAAAACCGAACCCTCGTGGCGCATGCATTTATTGCATCCCCAGTCCTCACCTCAATTGGAGGTCCACATGCCGCAATCCAATCAGCAGGTTCTTGGCTCGCCGATAGAGGAGGCGAGCGTCTCGCGCACCAAGGAAACAGCAGCCCTAGCTCTCACCAATCGCACGTTCGATGAGCTCAGCATCGGCGACGCCGCATCGTTGGTCCGGATCGTCGGGCGCGATGACATCGAGCTTTTTGCCGCGGTTTCTGGCGATGTAAACCCGGCTCATCTCGACAAGGTGTTTGCCTCGACCGATCTCTTCGGCCACATCGTAGCCCATGGAATGTGGACGGGCGCGCTCATTTCGGCTCTGCTCGGCACGCGGCTTCCAGGGCCCGGCACGATCTATCTGGGACAAGATCTGCGCTTCCGAAAACCTGTTTCTCCAGGCGATACGATCACGGCAACCGTGACCGTGAAGGAGAAGCGGCCGGAAAAACGGATCGTGATCCTGGATGCCCGTTGCACGAACCAGTCCGGCGACGAGGTACTGACAGGCGCCGCAACGGTCATCGCGCCTGCGAGCAAGCTGACTTGGCCAAGGCCGGCCTTACCCGAGGTGACGCTGCGCCATCACGATCGCTACGAAAGCTTCGTGAAAGAGGCGCGGGACCTGCCGCCAATGACCACCGCGGTCGTGTACCCGTGCTCGCCCGACGCCATTCTCGCGGCGATTGAGGGCCGCTCCGAGGGTCTCGTTGACCCGATCCTGATCGGGCCTGAGGACAAGATCCGCGCCGCTGCCGAAGCGGCGCAGGTCAGCTTGAACGGCATTCCGATCGAAGCGGCGGAACATAGCCACGCCTCGGCCGCGCGTGCAGTGGAACTGGCCGTGGCCGGAAAGGTATCGGCCTTGATGAAGGGCAGCTTGCACACCGACGAACTGCTCGGTGCGGTCGTCGCGTCATCATCCGGTCTGAGAACAGAGCGGCGGATCAGCCATGTCTATGCAATGGACGTGCCGGCCTATCCGAAGCCTCTCATAGTCACGGACGCAGCAATCAATATCCGGCCGACGCTCGATGACAAGCGAGATATCTGCCAGAACGCGATTGACTTGATGCACGTTCTAGGCGTTGCGGAACCGTTTGTCGCAGTTCTCGCGGCGGTGGAGACGGTGAACGCAAAAATGCCGGCCACGCTCGACGCCGCAGCCCTGACCGTAATGGCGTCGCGCGGCCAGATCACGGGGGCAAAGGTCGACGGTCCGCTTGCCTTTGACAATGCAATCAACGCCGATGCTGCACGGACCAAGGGAATCCAATCGCCAGTGGCAGGGCATGCGGACATCCTGCTCGTTCCTGATCTGGAGGCCGGAAATATGCTTGCCAAGCAGCTGATCTATTTCGCCGGCGCCGATGCGGCAGGACTCGTGCTCGGCGCGCGGGTGCCCATCATCCTCACGAGCCGTTCCGATTCCCTGCGCGTCCGGATCGCGTCCGTCGCACTTGCGAAGCTCGCCGCCGCGCGTCGCCATCCAACCATCGCGGCCACCCGATGACGCAGCAAATCCTCGTCATCAATGCGGGCTCCTCGAGCATCAAGTTTTCGGTCTTCGAGAGCGAAACCGATGGATCGTTAACGCCGGGTGCACACGGGCAGGTGGAGGGGATCGGCACATCGTCATGGCTCGAGATCGCCGATGCGTCGGGGCATAGGCTCGCCGACGAACCTGTGACGCGGAACGACCATTTGGGGGCAATCGCCGCATTGCATGAATGGTTTGAAGCGCACAGGGATAGCGAGGCGACCTTCAGCGGTGTCGGGCATCGCGTCGTGCACGGCGGCTCCACCTACGCCGAACCGGTGCTGATCGATGACCGGGTGATTGGCACACTTGAAGTGCTGGTGCCTCTCGCTCCGCTGCACCAGCCCCACCACATCGCGGCGATCCGTGCCATTCGCGCCATTTTGCCCGCGCTCCCGCAAGTTGCCTGCTTCGACACGGCCTTCCACAGATCGCAGCTGCCGATGGCACAGGAATTCGCCTTGCCGCGCGAGCTGACGGCCAAGGGCGTTCGTCGCTACGGCTTTCACGGCCTTTCCTACGAATACATCGTCTCGATGCTGCCACAGGTGGCGCCGGAATGCGCGGGAGGCAAGCTCGTCGTGGCCCATCTCGGCAATGGCGCCAGCATGTGCGCCATCGACCGCGGGCGGAGCGTGGCCAGTACCATGGGCTTTACCGCGGTCGACGGTCTGCCGATGGGTACGCGGACGGGTGCTCTCGATCCCGGCGTGATCCTGTACCTGCTTCAGCATGAAGGCATGAATGCCGACGCGATCCAGAAGCTCATTTATGAGCGTTCCGGGCTTCTCGGCGTCTCCGGCTTATCGAGCGACATGCGGACCCTGCTGGCGAGCGATCTCCCGGCGGCGAAGGAAGCGGTGGCGCTGTTCGTCTATCGCATCGGGCGCGAGCTGGGGTCTCTCGCGGCGGCACTCGGCGGTCTCGATGCCGTCGTCTTCACTGCCGGGATCGGCGAGCACGCCGCCGCAATACGGGCGCAGGTATGCCGAGACGCAAAATGGCTGGGTGTGATTCTTGATGATGCCGCCAACCGCGCTGGCGGGCCTCGGATATCCCAAGCCGGGTCCCGGGCTTCCGCCTGGGTAATTCCGACCGACGAGAATCTTATGATAGCGCGACACACATGGAACGTTCTCGCCACCAGGAGGCAGCAATGACTTTCCACATCCCGAAGGAGAGCCTGCCGGTGCTTCCCGGCAAGGTAGGGCTCGTGACCGGCATCGCGAACGAGCACTCCATCGCTTATGGCTGCGCCTGCGCCTTCCGCGCAGGGGGTGCCAGCCTTGCGGTCACATACCTCAACGAGAAGGCGAAGCCGTTCGTCGAACCCCTCGCGCGCGATCTCGGCGCCGAACTCCTTCTGCCGCTCGAGGTTCGCGACCCGGCCCAAATGACCGCGGTCTTCGACACGATCCGGGCGCGCTGGGGCCGCCTGGATTTCCTGTTGCATTCAATGGCATTCGCGCCAAAGGCGGATCTTCAAGGCCGGCTCGCCGATAGTTCCGTCGAGGGGTTCCTCACGGCGATGGACATCTCCTGCCACTCTTTCGTGCGCATGGCGCGGCTTGCGGAGCCGCTCATGACAGACGGCGGCGTGCTCGTCACCATGACATACTATGGTGCCGAGAAAGTCATCCCCCACTACGGCCTGATGGGGCCGGTCAAGGCGGCATTGGAATCCGCCGTGCGTTATCTCGCCTACGAGCTGGGGCCCAAGGGGATCCGGGTCCATGCGATTTCGCCAGGCCCGCTCAAGACGCGGGCCGCATCCGGGATCGCTCAGTTCGACGAGCTGCTGGCGGAAGCCGAGCAACGGTCCGCCGAGCGCGACCTCGTCGATATTATCGACGTTGGGGCGGCAACTGCATTTCTGTGCTCGTCCTTTTCCAAGCTAATGACTGGCGGCACGATCTATGTGGACGCGGGCTATAACATTCGAGGCTGACAGTTCGCTTCGGAGCGCCTCGACTTCCTAGGCTCGACCGTAGGAATCGTTGGAAGAAAGCTGAATGGCGTTCCGGCAAGGAGGATGCCGAGCAACTTGGCATATCGACCCTACGTCCATCGAGCCGCTACAGACAGACTGCACAGGGCGGCGGTGCTTGTCTTGGGTATAAGTCCGCCGCTGATTTGCGCCCTCCTGGCCAACGGCCCATATCGGTGGGATCTTTTCGAACGCTCCGGCTCCATAACGACCGCCGTCGGCCTCCTTGTAGCATCGCGGCGCTATATCCAGCACGGGGTTCTCGAACTGGCCAATCTGCGCTTGTCCGATGGGTTTAGATCGAATGCCGCCGAGGGCTTGGAAGACATCATCACCGGTAAGCTGGGACTTAGCTCGCGCAATGCTTAGTGCGCGCTTCAAGTGAGATAAAAGGCCGATCTCGCTGTGCGTTGGCTCGAAGCCGTCTCTTGCCCACAATTCGGGGGTCACGCTTGGAAAGCCGGAATATGGATAAATCTTGGGTTAGCGCGCACGTTTCGAAGCCAGCGGCCCGCGTAACCAATCTCGGTGAGGAAGAGATATGGATATCGCATACGTTTCGGCACTCGCGGCGCTTGGCGGATCGGTGGTGGGTGGACTGATATCGGGTATCGCCACGTGGCTGGCACAATGGTCCCAGATTCTAGCGGGGCACCGCTCCCATCAGATTTCTCATCGCGAGGAGCTTTTCCGGGATTTCATCCTCGCGGCGTCCAAAGCCCATGGTCAGGCGATGATGAGCAACCAGCCGGACCTTCAAGCCCTCGTCAGCATGTACGGCGCGATAAACAGGATGGAAGTTTTGTGCTCCCCACGGACCGTTGCGTGCGCCCAACGGGCCGCGCAGGCGACGCTCGAAACTCACTTCCAGCCGAGCAAGGCGTTGCCCGATATACTCGCGATGATGAAGTCAGGGACCTGGATCAATCCGTTGAGCGAATTCGCCGAGGCAGCGCGCGACGAGCTGCGAGTGTTATCCTCGAGATGAGTGCGAAATCGGCCGCATTGAGAATGCCTCTACGCTGGCTCACGGTCAGTCGGGGCAAATGAAAGACGCAGTCCGAGAATCAACGCAGTACGACGCGACATGATTTTCGCCCCCCGCGCCGTCGGGATATCGGCAGCAAATAATTGTCGCGAGGCAGGGGCACCGCTATTGATCTGGGTTAATCGCGCCTATTCAGACATGTAATTCAATCCGTCACAAGAAGGTTTGTCTAAACCAATTTCGACGCATTTCAACACGCCGTTTTACGGATTCCGGAGACGGGAGATGAACGTAGAGCAACTCATCGAGAAAGCCCGCAAAATGGTTGGCTCCTTCCGCGTCACCAGCGGCAAGAAGTTTCGGCTGCGGGATATCGACCCCGACGATACCTTGGGAATAGGGTCAGAGGAAAAGCCGCGCGCCAAAGAGGCGCTGGCCCTCGGCATTGAGGCGCTCGCCGAGCTCCAGGACAAGCTCTATGCACAGGACAGATGGGCTGCGCTCGTCGTACTTCAGGGCCTGGACGCCTCTGGAAAGGATGGCGTCATCAAACACGTGATGTCCGGCGTCAACCCGCAGGGGTGCCAAGTCCACTCATTCAAGACTCCCTCCGTCGAGGATCTCGACCACGACTATCTTTGGCGCTACATGAAATGCCTGCCCAATCGCGGGCATATCGGCATTTTCAATCGCAGCTACTATGAAGAAACGCTCGTGGTCCGCGTGCACCCGGAGATATTAGCGCAACAGCGGATTCCATCATCCCTCGTTACCAAAGACATCTGGAAAGAGCGCTTCCATGACATCTGCGCTTTCGAAGGCTACCTCGCCCGCAATGGCGTCGTGCCCATGAAATTCTTTCTGCACCTTTCGAAGGAGGAGCAGAAGCGGCGCCTTCTGGAACGAGCGGAGATGCCCGATAAATACTGGAAGTTTTCCGTCTCTGACGTGGCTGAACGGGCTAAATGGGATGATTACCAGGAGGCGTTCGAGGACATGATTCGCAGTACTGCCACCCAGGACTGTCCATGGTATGTCGTGCCGGCGGACAACAAGTGGTTCGCTCACGGGATCGTTGCCGCCGCAATCATCGAAAGGTTGGGCTCTCTGGACATGGCGTACCCCCAGGTTGACAAGGTGAAACTCAGGGAAATCCAACAGGCGAAAAGGGCGCTACTGAAAGCGAAATAAAACCATTCGCTATCGCCAGTGAGTTAGCCCGGTTCATTTTTTGGAACAATCGTGTAGGAATGGGGAAAATCTCGGATGGTGGAGCTTTGGCTATTTTCTGGTCTGGCGCCTTTTGCGATACGGGACGCGTAGCGGGATTCGGCGGGAAGGCGTCGAGCGGCGCAGCGAGCAGCTACGTATCCTTGTCCTCAAACACGCAAGCCGTGAAGGCGCCCAATTTGCGGCCCCCCGAAACGCCTGAATTAACTGCGCCCAGTTGTCCGCCGCGCAGTGATGGTCACCAGCCGGGATCGCTCATATCCCGCTCGAGGAAGCGATCGCCTACTCTCTGTCGCTCTTATGGGCGATTTCGTCTGCGGCGTCCGGCATTGCTGGACTGTCCTCGCGCCGCGGCAGCGCGGGGGGCTGGTGCGCCGCCGTTATCCTCCAGCGCTCCTGTCCCAACTCGCTTCCCGACGCATCGCGCTTCTCGAACATGGCCTCGATGCGCGCATGGCGGCGCCTGACCTCATCGGTGCCCTCGCTGGCAGCGACGACGCGGCGAATAACCGCGAGCGCTGCAGCGCGCTCCGACGCGTCGGCGGGCAGCAGCTTGGGAATTGCCGCGACGACACTCGCCTCGTCCGAGCGCAATAAGAAGTATTGGGCCCGGACGAGGTCCTTGAATTGCGCGAGGCTCATGAGGCCCGGCTGCTCCTCGCGGATCTGGCGAAGCACCGCGAAGCCGCGCTCGTCCGCCTCCCGCCCCGGATCCCCATGCCAAATATAGAGCAGTGCACGAACCACCGCGTCAGCCAGGCCGCCAGCCGACATGCGTGCGTCGAACTCGGCCAAAGCCTTGGCCGCGGCCGCCTCGCGCGCCACGTCGCGCCCGACCCGCGGCCGAGCCGTCGCGGCATCGGCGCGCAATCCCACCGCGGATTGCAGCAACGGCGATCCATAGACCGACAGAAACAGCTGTTCGCAGAACTGGTCGCGCGCGTCGCGGTAACGGTTTAGCGCGTCGACAATCTGCTGCGATGCCTTCTCCTGCAATTGCTGGAATGGATTGTCCGGCGCGACCGCTCGACGATTCGCGCGAACCTGCTCGGCGAGCGCGGCGATTGGCGCCATGAAAGGGTTCTTGTCGGACAGGATTTCGTAGGGCAGACGATGCGGGTGCAGGCGGCGCATCCAGGCCGCCGTATAGTCGTTGGTCAGCTGTTTCACCGCGGGGCTGAAGAATGTGCGATAGAGGCCCTGGTTGATCTCCGAGACGCGGGCGACCGTGGCGAAGCGGCGCTCGTCTTCGGCGTCATTGCCGCCGAGTGCACGGATGTGGCCGAGCGTCCGCGCCTCGAAGCGCATGACGTAGTCGCCGGAAACCAGCTCCGAGTGGGCGGTCTCAGGGCCCTTCGGCGTGATCACGGCTTCATAGAGGCCGGGCGGCAGGACGTCGATCAGGTCCATCGTGTGAGCGAATTCCTCGTGCTCCTTCTTCGCCACCCCGGCCGAGACGAAGATGCCCAAATGCCCGATGCTCTGGTGCAGCGCATAGATGATCGTCTGGCCGTTGGCGACGATTTCGTCCTCATTATTGTAGAGATCGAGGATCCAGCCGAGGGCCTGCTGGGGCGGCGTGATGTTGTCGCCCCAGGAGCAGAATGCAACGATCGGCGCCTTGATGTTGCGCAGATCGAGCCGCACGCCGTCGGACGTATAAATCTCGCCCGAGGCGAGCTTGTTGCCGACGAAGAGTGTGTCTGCAATATCCTGCATTTCCTTTGCATTGAGCAGCACGGGGCTGCCCCACCACTTCTCGAACTCGAGATAGCGCGTTGCTTCCGTGTCGATCTTGGAATAGAGACTGTAGGCCTTCTCCCAATAGGTATTCGCGGGGTTGAGGTACTCGAAGTTCCCGACGAGGTTGGCGCCGTCGAAGATTCCGTTGCCGAAATCGCCGGCGAGCGAGGTGAGCCAGGTGCCGCCGAGCAGCCCGCCGGTATAGCGCATGGGATTCTTGCCGTGGACACCGCCCCAGTAGGAGAGCGGCGATCCGACGATAATGAGCGGGCCGACAAGATCGGGCTGGATGGCGGCGGTCATCATGATCTGCCAGCCCGCCTGGCAGTTGCCGACGAGGCAGGGTTTCCCTTCCGCTTGGACATGCCGCTCGCTAACCTTGCGGATGAACGCGGCCTCCGCGCGGCAAACATCCTCGACTGTCTGGCCCGGCACGGGCTCGGGTAGGAATCCGACAAAATAGCAGGGATGGCCCGCGGCGAGCGCGACGCCGATTTCGCTGTCGTGCTTCATGCCGCCGATCCCAGGCCCATGGCCGGCGCGCGGATCGAAGACAATGAAGGGGCGTTTGCGCGAGTCAATGTCAACGCCTGCCGGGGACACGATACGGACCAAGCCGTAGTTCACGGGGCGCGGCAGCTCGCGGCCGTCCATGACCACTTCGAAGTCGAAGTTGAGGACGTTGGGGGCCTGTTTCGCACTTTCCTCGAAGTGATTGTTGCCGCGCTGGCGCAGGACGTCGAGGAAGAGTACGGAACGTTGCCAAGCATCGACGCAGTAGGCGAGGGCCTGCTCGAAAAACTGCATGCTAGGCCAGGCTGGCTCGCGCTTGCTGCCATCTTCCTGAGGCCGCTTGATGTGAGGTATCTCGGTGGTGTTTTTTTGGTCGGGGGCAACTTGCAGGGCAGCGCTCATTTCTCCCTCCGTGTCACACGCGGCGCAACCGCTCGGGGCGCGGCCGACATAGGCTTCGATATGCAGCCCAAGCCTTTATCGCCAGATCAGTAAATCTAATCACTCGCGGCGAACCCCGACCATGATCTGGCTCAATTAGACAGCCACGTCGCGACGCGGATTGAGCGGGCCGGCACGATTGCGCCGGTGGTGAGGCTGCGAACGACCGATCCCGCCGGAGCCGACAAAGCCGAAACCTACGCCACATCCATTTCCCTGCACCTTCGCGATTCAGTGCTGCCATCGTGATCTCACACCCGACGTGCTTGCGGCGTGTGACGAGTTCGTGACGCTTTTTTCTGAGGTACGGTTCGTGTCGCGTGTCCGTTCGCTCGTGCGGCACGGTAATGCTCCAGGAACATGAGGACCGTCTCTTCGACCGCGTCCTCGTCCGGGACGGGAATTCTATCGCGACCCATCATCCAGGGCCACAGAGAGAGGTCGTTCAGCGCCCCCATGAACTGATGAGCTGCCAACGTTGGGTTGGGGCAGTGCAGGACACCCATGGAAGTGAGATGGGCGAGAAGGCGAACGAGCCGTTCGGTCTGAGGATCCATGACGGCAGCGAACTCCTCGGCGATCCAGGGAAACTGGCGCGAGTCAGCTACGACCATGCGGAGGAAACCGAGATATTCCGGATTCTTGTGTAGCGCCAGAATCACCCGCGCGATCAGACGCAGCACGTCCCCTACATCACCCTGCGTCTCGAAGCCGGGCGGGAATGCGCGCTCGAGTTGATGCGACAGTCTTAGGAGCATCTCGCGGAATATCTCTTCCTTGCTTGAGAACTGGTTGTAGAGCGTTCGCCGCGCCACCCCGGCGGCGCCGGCCAGCTCGTCCATGCTCACCGCGCCGAAACCGCGGTCCAGGAAAAGGCGCTGGGCGGCGTCCACGATCGCGTCGCGCGACCCCACGCGCCGATCGGGTGGGGCGGACCGTTTCGAACCCTTCCGAATTTCCATCGAAGCCCTCTTGCACTATTGAATGCAGCATAATATATTGCATCATGCAATGCAGCGCAAGGGTCAATCGTCTCGGGACGCGCGGCCCCGCGCCGGCTGCTCCCATCGCTCCGGATGGAGGCTCATCAAATGTTGAAGCTGGAGATCGTAGCAACAGCCGTGATGGTCGCGACGCTCGCGAGCTGCGACAAGCCCGCTACATCGAACCCTCAGGCTCGTCCGGTTCGCACCGTTACGGTCGAGCGGCCCGCGGACGGCGAGACCGTGTTGCTGACCGGCCAGGTTCGCGCCAAGGACCAGGTCAATCTCGCCTTCCGTCTCGACGGACGCATGATCGAGCGACCCGTCCATGTAGGCGATGTGCTCACGCCCGGCCAGGTGGTCGCCAAGCTTGACCCCCAGAACCAGGAGAATTTGCTGCGCTCGGCGCAGGCTAGCCTAGCGTCGGCCGACGCGGTGCTGGCCCAGACGCGGCAAGCTTTCTGGCGGCAGCAGGAACTCCTCAAGGATGGCTGGACGCCTCGCGCAAAGTTTGATGAAGCGCAGCAGAACTTTTCAACGGCCCAGGCACAAGTTGACTCCGCGCGGGCGCAGCTGCGCATCGAGCAAGACCAGCTGAGTTATGCGACTCTAGTCGCAGATGCCCCGGGTGCCGTCACCGCAGTCGGGGCAGAACCCGGCGAGGTTGTCCGCGCCGGTCAGATGATCGTTCAGCTCGCGCGTCAGGGCGGACGGGATGCGGTGTTCGACGTACCCGAGCAGCTCATTCGGACCGGCCCGCGCGACCCGCTCGTCGAGATCGTCCTGACCAACGATCCGCGGGTGAAGGCCATCGGCCGCGTGCGGGAGGTCGCGCCGCAGGCGGATTCCTCTACGCGCACCTTCCAAGTCAAAGTCGGCATCATAAATCCGCCGGATGCGATGCGGCTCGGAGCCACCGTCACCGGCAGCATCAAACTGCCCGCACCGCCCGGCGTCGAAGTTCCGGCGAGCGCGCTCACCGAGGAAAACGGCCGTTCCGCCGTATGGGTCGTAGAGCCAAGGAGCGAGATAGTAGCTCTGCGCGACATCGATGTCCTGCGGTACGACGCAGACGGCGTCGTGATCTCGGAGGGCCTCGAAACAGGCGAGATCGTCGTCACCGCCGGCGTGCAGACGCTTCACCCGGGCCAGAAGGTCCGACTCCTGGGAGGTGCGTCATGAAGCGCTTCAATCTCTCCGAATGGGCGCTGCGGCACCGTTCCCTCGTGACCTATTTCATGCTCGTCATCGTCGTCGCCGGGATCGCGTCCTACTTCCGTCTCGGACGGAGCGAGGACCCGGACTTCACCATCAAGACCATGGTGGTCCAGGCCCAATGGCCGGGCGCCACCGTGGGCGACACGCTCGAGCAGGTGACGGACCGCCTTGAGCGAAAGCTCCAGGAGACTCCAAATCTCGACTACCTGAAGAGCTACACCACGCCGGGCCAGGCCACGATTTTCGTGTACCTGAAGGATTCGACGCCTCCGGCTCAGGTGCCGGATATCTGGTACCAAGTCCGCAAGAAGGTGGGCGATATCCGCAGCACACTGCCACAAGGCATTGTCGGCCCCGGCTTCAACGACGAGTTCGGCGACACCTACGGCATCGTCTACGGTTTCACGGCGGACGGTTTCACGCACCGGCAGCTGAGGGATTACGTCGAGGATGTCCGTAAGCAGCTGCTTCAGGTGCCGGACGTCTCAAAAATCGATGTGCTGGGCGCCCAGGACGAGCGCATCTATGTGGAATTCTCGACCGAGCAGCTGGCCGGGCTCGGGCTCGACCGGTCGGCGCTGATCAGCGCGCTCGAAGCGCAGAACGCTGTCGCTCCGGCCGGTGTTGTGCAGACGGGCGACGAAAAAATCCTCGTCCGCGTCTCGGGTGCGTTCCGATCTGAGCAGGACCTCCTTGCCGTCAACTTCGTTGCGAACGGCCGGATCATTCGGCTCGGCGATATCGCGAAGGTCACGCGCGGCCCCGCCGATCCCGCGCAGCCGATGTTCCGCGTCAATGGGCGGGACGCGATCGGCCTCGCCATCGCGATGCGCAAGGGCGGCGACGTGCTGGCCCTCGGTCGGAACGTCGAGCATGCCATGACGGAGAGCACCGCAAATCTGCCGGTCGGGATCGAGCCGACGCTTGTCGCCGACCAGCCCGTGACCGTCGAGCACGCGGTGGACGACTTTATGGAGGCGCTCTGGGAGGCCGTCGGCATCGTCCTCGCGGTCAGTCTCGTCAGTCTCGGCCTGCGCGCGGGCGCGGTCGTGGCACTCGCGATCCCGCTCGTGCTCGCCGCGGTCTTCGTGGCGATGGAGTTCTTCGGGATCGACCTTCAGCGCATCTCCTTGGGCGCCCTCATCATCGCGCTCGGTCTCCTCGTCGACGACGCCATGATCACGGTCGAGACCATGGTCACACGGCTCGAACACGGTGATGACAAGGAGCATGCGGCCACGTTCGCCTACTCCTCGACCGCATTCCCGATGCTCACCGGCACGCTGGTGACGGTTGCGGGGTTCGTCCCGATCGGTTTCGCGAAAAGCGGCGCCGGCGAATATACCTTCTCGATCTTCGCTGTGGTTGCGATCGCGCTCATCATATCGTGGATCGTCGCAGTCCTGTTCGCGCCCTTGCTCGGCGTTTGGGTCCTCAAGCAGCCCCGTAAGCGGCACGCGGAGGAGCCCGGTCCAATCATGCGCACATTCCGCTGCTTCCTCGTGCTGGCGATGCGTGCGCGCTGGACTACCGTTCTCGTCACGCTGGGCCTGTTCGGGGCGGCGCTCTATGGCACCCGCTTCGTTCCGCAGCAATTCTTCCCCTCATCGGACCGGCCTGAGCTGCTCGTCAACCTGCAGCTTCCAGAGAACGCTTCGATCTACGCGACGAGGGATCTCTCGGCTGCGGTGGACAAGCTCCTGAAGGACGATCAGGACGTTGACCATTGGACGACGTACATCGGACAGGGCGCGGTGCGCTTTTACCTGCCCCTCAATGTGCAGCTCCCCAACGATTTCTTCGCGCAGCTCGTCGTCGTCACCAAGGGCTTGAAGCAGCGTGAGCGGGTGAAGGCGAAACTGGAGCACGCGCTTGCGGCCGAGTTCCCGAACGTCGTCGGGCGCGTTTACCCGCTGGAACTGGGTCCGCCGGTCGGATGGCCGTTGCAATATCGCGTGAGCGGGCCGGAGCCTGACCGGGTGCGCGCGATCGCGTTCAGAGTCGCTGACGCGATCGAAGCCGCTCCCGGCGCCCAAAATGTCAACTACAACTGGATGGAGCCGGCTCGCACGATCCGGATCCGAGTCGACCAGGACCAGGCGCGCCTTCTGGGTCTGAGCTCGCAGCAGCTGGCCCAATCGCTGAACGCCGTTGTGTCCGGCGTCACCGCCACCCAGCTGCGCAGCGGGATTTATCTCGTCGACGTGCTCGTGCGCGCCTCGGCCGAACAGCGCATGTCGCTGACCACGATCCGGACCCTCCAGGTGCCCCTTCCCAACGGACGAACCGTTCCGCTGAGCCAGATCGCCTCGGTCGATTACGGCCAGGAATATCCGATTGTCTGGCGTCGGGACCGGCGGCCGACCGTCACAGTGCAGGCCGATCTCGCGCCTGGCGTCCAGGCCGCGACGGTCGTGCAGGAGCTCGCGCCAAAGATCGCAGCCCTCAACGTCAGCCTGCCGGGCGGATACCACGTCGATATCGGCGGCACGGTCGAGGAGAGCGGCAAGGCGCAGGGCTCAGTCGCGGCCGTACTGCCCTTGATGCTCGTGCTGACATTCACGGTGCTGATGATTCAGCTTCAACGCTTCAGCCGACTGTTCCTCGTGCTGAGCGTCGCGCCACTTGGGCTGATCGGAGTGGTTGCGGCGCTGCTTCTCGCCGAAAAACCACTCGGCTTCGTCGCGCTCCTGGGCGTGCTCGCCCTCACCGGCATGATCGCCCGCAACTCGGTCATCCTCATAGACCAGGTCGAGACGGAAAAGGCGCACGGGCGCGACCCTTGGGATGCCGTCGTGGAGGCCACCACGCACCGGTTCAGGCCGATCCTGCTCACGGCTGCCGCCGCCATCCTGGGCATGATGCCGATCGCGCCGACTATCTTCTGGGGGCCTATGGCCTACGCGATCATGGGAGGCTTGGCGGTCGCGACACTGCTGACGCTCGTGTTCCTCCCGGCGCTCTACGTGACCTGGTTCCGAATCAAGCAGCCCAACGCGGAGACCAGCCAAAGCCTGGATATCGAGAAAGCAGAGACCGTCGGCGTCGGCGACTGACCGAGCCTTGCCGTCGGTGCAACACCAAGCGAATGGAGATGCGATCGTGTCTGACCGTGGAAGCCAAGTGCAGAAGGCGCAGCGGACGTCGCACAAAGCCCTGCCGCGTCCGCCATTCGAGCAAATCGCTCTGCTATTGCAAGGCGGGGGTGCGCTCGGTGCCTATCAGGCGGGCGTCTACGAGGCGCTCGCGGAAGCGCAGCTCGAACCTGACTGGGTCGCAGGCATCTCGATCGGCGGCATCAATTCTGCGCTGATCGCCGGTAATCCGCGGGAGCGTCGCGTCGAACAGGCTGCGCCAATTCTGGGAGCTCGTCACCACGCATCCGCTCCATACCCGCCTGGGGTTCATCGGCGACGCGCTATCGCTTCATTCCTCCGAGCCCGCGGCATTCGCGCCCCAGGGCGACGCAGCCCGCGCCGTCGCGAATCAGATCAGCGCAGGTTTTGCCTTGTCCCACGGAGCAACCGGCTTCTTTACGCCGCGCCTGCCGGTTCCCTGGCTGCAGCCCGCCGGCATGCTGGCTGCGACCAGCTATTACGATATGGCGCCGCTCAAGACCACGCTCGAGCGGCTCGTCGATTTCGACCGGATCAATGGCGGGGAGACGCGCTTCAGTGTCGGCGCGGTCAACATCGCGACCGGGAACTTCGTCTATTTCGACAACGCCACGCACACGATCCGGGCGGAGCACGTCTTGGCGAGCGGCGCGTTACCGCCAGGATTTCATCCGATCGAGATCGATGGCGAATGTTATTGGGACGGGGGCCTCGTCTCGAATACGCCGCTCCAGTGGGTGGTCGAAAGCGAACCGCGCAGGGATACGCTCGCCTTTCAAGTCGATCTCTGGAACGCGCGCGGGTCGATCCCGCGCACCATGCCGGAGGTCCTGACCCGGCAGAAGGAGATCCAGTATTCGAGCCGCACCCGGGCCAATTCGGACCGCTTCAAGCATGAGCAGAAGCTGCGAAACGCGCTGGCGGACCTTCTGGACAAGCTGCCGGAGGAGCTGCGCTCGAGGCCGGAGTATGCTGTGCTCAAACCCGTTGCTGAAAGGAAGGTCTACAGTCTCGTGCAGCTGATCTATCGGTCGAAGCATTACGAGGGAGATTCGAAAGATTACGAGTTCTCGCGCACGAGCATGCGAGAGCACTGGCGCGCGGGATACCACGACACAGTTCGCGCGCTGCGCCATCCCGAGGTGCTGCGACGCCCCGCCAGCATCGAAGGCGTCTCGATGTTCGACCTTGCTCAGGATGGACGCGAATGAATGGCCCGGTTTTGAGATCGGCGCGCGGAGTTGCGTGGCAACGTGCGCATGACTACGCATGACTACCCGCCCTCTTGCTTCCGCGGTGCTTCCGGCGCGGTTTTGCTTATATTTCCCATAACGCAGCAACGCCGCTAAGTGACTGACTTAGCGGCGTTTTTTGTTGCGGGGGGAGGATTTGAACCTCCGACCTTCAGGTTATGAGCCTGACGTTTTGGGCAAGGCACGATGACCATCTGCCCAAATTGACCTACAAATCGTCAGAACATTGCTCACATTCCGCTCGACTTAGTCCACCAAGGGAGCGTGCATGCGGTGCGAGGGGTCTTCTCCGGCCCCGAAGCGCCGCCCGGCCTTGGTTCCGGGCTTCCGGCAGTGACAGCCCCGGAATGGCCGGCGCTGCGGACCTGGAGGCATGACAATGACGGTTCAAGTAGTCACGAGCGAGGCGGCGCAAGCTGCCGTGTCCCCGACACGGGGCGCGACCGAGCATCGAACGGCGCGTGCTGCATCCGGTGGCAAGCGGAAGAATTTGGCGAAGAAGAAGATCGCCATGCCGCGCGCGGGCAAGGAGTCAAAAGTCAATGCGATCCTGAAGCTTCTGCACCGGAAGACTGGTGCCTCGATCGCCGAATTGCAGAAGACGACGGGTTGGCAGTCGCATAGCGTGCGCGGCTTCCTGTCGGGGACGGTGAAGACGCGGTTGGGATTTCAGCTTCGGTCCGAGCGAGCCGGGAAAGGAGCGCGTCGCTATCTGATCGTCAAGGCATAAGCGCGTGTTCCGCGACGTTCAGCTCGCCGCGGAGATCGAGGAGCTGCCGGCTCTCGACACGGCCACTCTCCGCAAGCGATGGGCGGAAGTGTTCGGTCTCGAGCCGGCGCCCCGGATCAGTCGGGATCTGTTGATCCGGGGCGTGGCCTATCGGCTTCAGGAGGAAGCCGATCGCGGGTTGAGCAAGCCGGCGCTTCGCCAGCTGGCGCGTTCGGCAAAAGAACTGCGTGAAACCGGCTCATTGACCGTGTCGGCCGGTGCCGGGATCAAACCGGGCACCAAGCTCATCCGCGAATGGAAGGGTCGGGTGCATGAGGTGATCGTGCTTGACGACACGTATATATGGTCAGGCAGACCGTACCGGTCGCTCTCGCAAATCGCCCGGGCGATAACGGGAACCCGCTGGTCGGGACCCCGTTTCTTCGGCCTGGACACCTCTCCGTCCGGCAGCGTGGCCGCCCGTGACAATGCAGCCGTGACTGCCGGTGGTGCGGTCGATGTCTAATGTGACTTCACATGCGCGCAGAATCCGGTGCGCTATCTATACCCGCAAATCGTCGGAGGAGGGGCTCGAGCAAGCGTTCAACTCGCTTGACGCACAGCGTGAGGCCTGTGAGGCCTATATCAGGAGTCAGCGCCACGAGGGCTGGTCCGTAATTGCCACGCTCTACGACGATGGCGGCTTTTCCGGCGGAACGATGGACCGGCCGGCGCTGCAGGCGCTGCTCGGCGATATCCAGGCCGGCAAGGTCGACGTGATTGTCGTTTACAAGATCGACCGCCTGACCCGGTCGCTATTCGACTTCGCCAAGATCGTCGAAATATTCGACGCTCACAACGCTTCGTTCGTGTCGGTGACGCAGGCATTCAACACCACCACCTCGATGGGGCGCCTCACGCTCAACGTGCTGCTGTCGTTCGCGCAGTTCGAGCGCGAGATCACCGGCGAACGCATCCGGGACAAGTTTGCCGCCTCGAAGAAGAAGGGCATGTGGATGGGAGGCAACGTCCCGCTTGGGTATGACGTTAGAGATCGCAGGCTCGTGATCAACGAAAGCGAAGTCCAGACCGTTCGCACGATCTTCGGCCTCTACGCCAAGCTGGGTTCCGTCGCCAAAGTGAAGGCCGAAGTCGATCGGCTCCGGCTTCGGACCAAGGCCAGAATATTCATGCACGGGCAGCCCGGCGGCGCGCTCCCATTCCGCACTGGCCATCTCTACACCATCCTGCGCAATCCGCTCTATGTCGGTCAGGTTCAGCACAAGGGCCAGACGTGCCGGGGCGAGCACTCCGGGATTGTCGATCAGGTCATCTGGGATCAAGTCCAGGCCCAACTTGCGTCGAACGCTGCCGCTCGTCGGACGGGAGTGTCGGCAAAGGAGCCGAGCCTGTTGGCGGGGCTGCTCTTCGACCGAAACGGCAACCGCATGTCGCCAACTCATGCCGTCAAGGGTGGCAAGCGATATCGCTACTACGTCTCACACAATCTGATCGCTGGCCACGACATCGGTCGAAACGGGAATCGCGACGGTACCCGGATTCCGGCGCAGGAGATCGAGCAGCATGTCACCGATGCCGTCCTATCTTTTCTCAGCGATGCTTCCCGCCTTCTCGCCGCTGTCGGTGCGGAGGATCGAGACCCAAGGACGATTCGCCATGCTGTCGAGGGCGCAAGGACGCTCGTCATCGGCTTAACGCAGGGAAGTCCATCGGAGCGGAGGGGATTGATACAAAATATTGCCGAGCGCGTTGTGCTTGAAGACGATCTGATCCGCATTGACATCAACCGGTTCGGGCTTCGCTCCGTTCTTGCGATACCGGACTCTCGAAGAGTCCGCAACGCGGGACGAGGCGCCGCTCGTCGTTTCCGTCCCAGTAGAGCTTCGACGTTTGGGAAAAGAAATCCGCCTTATCGTTACCTCGGGCAACCAGCAAGCCAAGCAGGATCCGGCGCTGATCAAGGCGATCGTTCGAGCCCATGCGTGGCTCGCCCTGTTGAAGAACCGGGAGGTCGAGTCGATTGCCGATATTGCCCGTTCCGAGAACCTGCAGCGAACCTACGTCAGCAGTCTCATGCCTCTCGCGTTCCTCTCCCCGGATATCACCGAAGCGATCCTCGACGGTGGTCAGCCTCTCGAACTCAGCCTTGATCGGGTGCTGGCCTCATCGCCCCTCCCGACATCCTGGACGAAGCAGCGCACTCTTCTTGGCTTCACGAAGCGCTGATCTCACATCGATCGAGGCGCTAACCCGTAACATGTCTGGGGCCGTGAGAGCGCTGGCGGTCCGATCCAGCGCGCGAACCTGATGCTTCTCGACGGCGAGCGTCAGTCCAAAATGGGCGCCGAGAGCAAACGGGGCCGATAAAGCCGGTTTCGTCTAACATGGGGGCGTTCGCCTGACGCTCGGTGGCGCTAGGCCGGGGCTAACGTCCCGGAACGTCGCGAAGAAAACGCGCATACAGAGACGGGACAGAAGAGAGCGGACTGAGTGGCTGGGGGACTAGGATTTGAACCTAGACTGGCGGAGTCAGAGTTCGCTGTCCTACCGTTAGACGATCCCCCAACACGGGATCGGGCGCGCGCCACAGATAGCATAGGCCGGCCGCCTTTGAAAGACGGAGGCCCTTGGGGTAGCATCGCTTGGCGCAGGCCGCAGGCGCCGCTTTCTTGGGATTTGCACGTGGCGATGCCGGTTCCGCGGTCGGACGCCTCCCCATCTGATGACGAGCGCCACGATGTCTGCGCCGCGCTCGATCTCGGCACCAACAATTGCCGCCTCCTGATCGCGCGCCGGCGCGGCGAGGGGTTTCATGTCATCGATGCCTTCTCGCGCATCGTGCGCCTGGGCGAGGGGCTTGCCGCGACCGGGTGCCTGTCCGAGCCGGCGATGGCGCGCACGCTCGCGGCGCTCCGCGTCTGCGCCGGCAAGGTCGCGCGCTCGGGCGCGCGCCGCGCGCGCTATGTCGCGACCGAGGCGTGCCGCCGCGCCGCAAATTGCGCCGAGTTCCTGGAGCGGGTGCGGCGCGACACCGGCATCCGCGATCGAGATCATCTCGAGCGACGAGGAGGCGCGGCTCGTGGTCGCCGGCTGCGCGCCGCTGCTCGATCCCGCGCGTGCCCCGCGCGCTGGTGTTCGACATCGGCGGCGGCTCGACCGAGCTCGTCTGGCTCGACCGTGCCGGCCAACCGTGCCCGGCGATCTGCGATTTCGTCTCGGTGCCGCACGGCGTCGTGACGCTCGCCGACCGCTATGGCGGCAAGGTCGTGACGGCCGCGACCTATGAAGCGATGGTGGCCGAGATCGAGGCGGCGCTGGCGCCGTTCGAGGCGCAAGCACGAGATCGCGCCGCGCATCGCCGCGGGCGCGGTGCAGCTGCTCGGCAGCTCGGGCACGGTGACGACGCTCGCCGGCATCCATCTCGACCTGCCGCGCTACGACCGCAACCGCGTCGACGGCTCGGCGCTCGAGTTCGGCGAGATCGAGCGCGCCTCGCGCCGGCTCGCCGCCATGTGCTGGGAGGAGCGCGCGGCGCATCCCTGCATCGGCGAGGAGCGCGCCGATCTGGTGCTGGCCGGCTGCGCCATCCTCGAGGCGATCTGCCGGCTCTGGCCGGTGGGGCGGCTCGTCGTCGCCGACCGCGGCGTGCGCGAGGGCATTCTCCTCGGCTTCTTCCGCGGCGCAAGGTGATGGCGCGCGGCAAGGGCGATGCGCCGCGCGCCAAGACCGAGCGCGTCAAGACGGCGCGGCGTCGCACGGCCTCCTCGACGCAATGGCTCGAGCGCCAGCTCAACGATCCCTATGTGCGGCGCGGCGAAGCGCGAGGGCTATCGCTCGCGCGCCGCCTTCAAGCTTTTCGAGCTCGACGACCGCTTCCATCTGCTGAGGCGCGGGCGCGCGCGTCGTCGATCTGGGCGCCGCGCCCGGCGGCTGGACCCAGGTTGCGGTCGCGCGCGTCAAGGCGCCGGCGCGCGGCCGCGTCGTCGCGATCGACGTGCTGGCAGATGGAGCCCATCGCCGGCGCCCAATTCTGACGCTGGATTTCCTGGCGCCCGAGGCGCCGGCGGCGCTCGCGGCCGCCTTGGGCGGCAAGGCCGATCTCGTGCTGTCCGACATGGCGGCGCCCGCGACCGGCCACGCCGCGACCGATCATCTGCGCATCGTGGCCTTGGCCGAGGCGGCCTATGAATTCGCGACGGGCGTGCTGGCGCCGGGCGGCGCCTTCGTCGCCAAGGTCTATCAGGGCGGCGCCGAAGGCGGACTTGCTTGCCGCGCTTGAAGCGCGACTTCGCCACCGTGCGCCACGCCAAGCCGCCGGCGAGCCGCGCCGAGTTCGTCCGAGGTTTACGTCGTGGCGCAGGGCTTTCGCGGCGCAGCCTAGAATTGCGCCGGGCGCGCTTCCCTTAGCGGCACGGCGGTCCTATATTGTGACGCCAACCGATTTGCGGGAGGCAGCATGGACATCCGCCAGGCGCTCACTTTCGACGATGTCCTGCTGGTGCCGGCCGCCTCCGCGGTCCTGCCGACCGAAACCGACACGCAGGACGCGCCTGACGCGCGAGGTCACGCTCGGCATTCCGCTCATCTCCGCGGCGATGGACACGGTGACCGAAAGCGCGCTCGCCATCGCCATGGCGCAGGCGGGCGGCATCGGCGTCATCCACCGCAATCTGGCGATCGACGCGCAGGCCAACGAAGTCCGCAAGGTCAAGAAATTCGAAGCCGGCATGGTGGTGAACCCCGTCACCATCGAGCCCGACGCGACGCTCGCCGATGCGCTGAAGCTGATGGCCGACAACCGCATCTCCGGCATCCCGGTGGTCGAGCGCGGCGCGGCGCGCTGGTCGGCATCCTCACCAACCGCGACGTGCGCTTCGCCACCAATGCGAACCAGCCGGTGAGCGCGCTGATGACGAAGGACCGGCTCGTCACCGTGCGCGAGACCGTGTCGCGCGAGGACGCCAAGCGCCTTCTGCACCAGCACCGCATCGAGAAGCTGATCGTGGTCGACGACGACTATCGCTGCGTCGGCCTCGTCACGGTGAAGGACATCGAGAAGTCGCAGCGCTTTCCCCAACGCCTGCAAGGACGAGCACGGCCGGCTGCGCGCGGCGGCCGCGACCGGCACGGGCGAGGACGGCGTCGCGCGCGCCGAGGCGCTGTTCGACGCGGGCGTCGATGTGCTGGTGGTCGATACCGCGCACGGCCATTCCGCGCGCGTCCTCGACGTGGTGCGGGCGCATCAGGCGGCTCTCGAACTCGACCCAGATCATCGCCGGCAACGTCGCCACGGCCGAAGGCGCCGAGGCGCTGATCGACGCGGGCGCCGATGCGGTCAAGGTCGGCATCGGCCCGGGCTCGATCTGCACCACGCGCATCGTCGCCGGCGTCGGCGTGCCGCAGCTGACCGCGATCCTCGACGTGGTCGAGGCCTGCCGCAAGACGCGGCGTGCCGGTGATCGCCGACGGCGGCATCAAATTCTCGGGCGATCTCGCCAAGGCGATCGCCGCCGGCGCCGACTGCGCCATGCTGGGCTCGCTCTTCGCCGGCACCGACGAAAGCCCGGGCGAGGTCTTCCTCTACCAGGGCCGCAGCTACAAATCCTATCGCGGCATGGGCTCGGTCGGCGCCATGGCGCGCGGCTCGGCCGACCGCTACTTCCAGGAAGAAGTGTCGAGTACGCCTGAAGCTGGTGCCCGAGGGCGTCGAGGGCCGCGTGCCGCACAAGGGCCCGGTCGGCAACGTCGTCCACCAGCTCGTCGGCGGCCTGCAGGCGGCGATGGGCTATACCGGCAACCGCACCATCGCCGAGATGCAGAAGAACTGCCGCTTCGTGCGCATCACCGCGTCGGGCCTGCGCGAAAGCCACGTCCACGACATCGACATCACCCGCGAAGCGCCGAACTACCGGCAGGAGCTGTGACCCGCGCTGCGCTGGCAGCGCATCTCCCGAAATGACACCCGGCGCGCGGGTCGAAGCCGCGATCGGGCTTTTGGCCGCGATCGACGAGGGCAAGGGCGCCGGCGGACGATCATCGTCGCCGAATATTTCCGCCGCCACCGCTTCGCCGGATCGAAGGACCGCGCCGCGATCTCCGAGCATGATCTATGGCGTGCTGCGCCTTCGCGCCTCGCTCGACTGGTGGATCGCGCGCGAGGGGCGGGGGCTCGAAGTTCCGCCGCGCGCGCGCGTCCTGGCGGCGCTGCTTCTCATCGAGGAACGAAGTGCTGCGCAGATCGCCGGCGACTGCGACGGCGACCGTTTTCGCCCGGCCAAGCTCGACGCGGCCGAGCGGCGCTTGGCCGACGCGCTCGAGGGCAAGGCGCTCATCGATCGCGCCATGCCGCCTGCGGTGCGCGGCAATTATCCGGCCTGGCTCGAGCCCGCGCTCGCAGCAGTCGCTCGGCCGCGACCTGCCGCGCGAGATGGCGGCGCTGCTCGAGCCCGCGCCGCTCGACCTCCGCGTCAATCTCTTGAAGACCGAGCGCGAGGCGGCGCGCGCGGCGCTTGGCGCGCGAGGGGGTCGATGCGGCGCGCACGCCACTCTCGCCCCTGGGCCTGCGCGTCTTCGAGCGCGTGCCGCTGGGCGAGCTCGACTCGTTCCGCGCCGGGCTCATCGAAGTGCAGGACGAGGGCTCGCAGCTTGCATCGCTCCTGGCCGATGCGCGGCCGGGCATGCGCGTCGTCGATTTCTGCGCCGGCGCCGGCGGCAAGACGCTGGCGCTGGCGGCGAGCATGGGCAATCGCGGCCATCTCGTCGCCTGCGACGTCTCGGCCCGCCGGCTCGAGCGCGCGACCGAGCGCGCTGCGCCGCGCCGGCGCCAGCATCGTGCAGCGCGAAGTCGCTGGCGTCGGCGCGCGATCCAGTGGGTGAAGCGCCATGCCGCGGGCTTCGACCGCGTGCTGGTCGATGCGCCCTGCACCGGCACCGGCACGTGGCGGCGCAATCCCGACGCGAAATGGCGCCTGAAGCCAGGGGACGTCGTCCGAGCTTACGGCGCTTCAGGCCGACATTCTCGACAGCGCGCGCCGCCTCGTGCGTCCGGGCGGGCGGCTCATCTATGTGACCTGCTCGCTCCTGCGCGAGGAGGACGAGGCGCAGGTCGAGCGTTTCTTGGCCGCCAACGCCGATTTCGCGCTCGTGCCCATCGCGCAAGTCTGGCGCGCAGCGATCGGCGACGATCGTGCCCCGTCGCGCGCCGGCATGCTGCGCCTCTCGCCCGCGCGCCACGGCACCGACGGGTTCTTCGTCGCGGTGATGGAGCGGCGGCCGGCGCTTGCGACGAATCGTCCCGCTCCCGATGATGCGCCATGACCGATCGCGTCCTGATCCTCGATTTCGGCAGCCAGGTGACGCAGCTCATCGCGCGCCGCGTGCGCGAGAGCGGCGTCTATTGCGAGATCCATCCCTTCGCCATCCCCGAGGCGCGCCTCGCCGAGTTCGCGCCCAAGGCGATCATCCTGTCGGGCGGCCCGGCTTCCGTCACCGAGGCGGCAGCGCCGCGCGTGCCGCAAAAGGTCTTCGAGCTGGGCGTGCCGGTGCTCGGCATCTGCTATGGCGAGCAGGCGATGTGCGCGCAACTGGGCGGGCGGGTCGCGGCGTCGGACCATCGCGAGTTCGGCCGCGCCTTCATCGAGGTGGTGGACGCGTGCGCGCTCTTCGAGGGACTGTGGGCCAAGGGCGCGCGCGAGCAGGTGTGGATGAGCCACGGCGACCGGGTCGAGGAGCTGCCGCCGGGATTTCGCGTCGTCGCGGTGAGCGAGGGCGCGCCCTTCGCCGCGATCGCCGACGACCGGCGCCGCTTCTATGGCGTGCAGTTCCATCCCGAGGTCGTGCACACGCCGCAGGGCGCGGCGCTGTTGCGGAATTTCACCCACCACGTCGCGGGCTGCGCGCGGCGACTGGAGCATGGCCGCGTTCCGCGTCGAGGCAGTGGCGCGCGTGCGCCGCCAGGTGGGCAAGGCGCGCGTCATTTGCGGCCTGTCGGGCGGCGTCGATTCATCGGTCGCGGCCGTGCTGCTGCACGAGGCGCTTGGGCGAGGCAGCTGACCTGCATCTTCGTCGATACCGGTCTGTTGCGCGCAGGCCGAGGCGGAAGAGGTCGTGCGGCTCTTCCGCGACCATTACAACATTCCGCTCGTCCATCGCGACGCTGCGCGATCTGTTCCTCCGCAAGCTCGCCGGCGTCACCGATCCCGAGGAAAAGCGCAAAGATCATCGGCGCGACCTTCATCGACGTGTTCGACGAGGAGGCGAAGAAGATCGGCGGCGCCGAATTCCTGGCGCAGGGCACGCTCTATCCCGACGTGATCGAATCGGTGAGCTTCTCCGGCGGCCCGTCGCGCCACCATCAAGTCGCACCACAATGTCGGCGGCTTGCCGGAGCGGATGAAGCTGAAGCTGGTCGAGCCGCTGCGCGAGCTGTTCAAGGACGAGGTGCGCGCGCTCGGCCGCGAGCTCGGCCTGCCCGAGACATTGGTGCGGCGCCATCCCTTCCCGGGCCCCGGCCTCGCCATCCGCATCCCCGGCGAGATCACGCGCGAAAAACTCGACATCCTGCGCAAGGCCGACGCCGATCTTCCTCGAAGAGATCCGCCTCGCCGGCCTCTATGACGCGATCTGGCAGGCTTTCGCCGTGCTGCTGCCGGTGCGCACGGTGGGCGTGATGGGCGACAGCCGCTCCTACGACTACGTCTGCGCGCTGCGCGCCGTCACCTCGACCGACGGCATGACCGCGGAATTGTTTCCCTTCGCGCACGATTTCCTGGCCCGCACCGCGACCCGCATCATCAACGAGGTGAAGGGCATCAACCGCGTCGTCTACGACGTCACCTCGAAGCCGCCCGGCACGATCGAGTGGGAGTGAATTAGGGTGGTTTCAGACCATCCCGCTCCGTGCCAGAAATCGCACGAACTCTTTGACTGACAAGGATTTTTCTTCCTACCCCGTATCACTGCATGTCACCCCAGCCGAGCCACTTTGTTGGTACCGATGTTGGTATGGCGCAGGATGGTCGAGAAACGGGCTTCCGGTACCAACAGCGCCTGTTGATGGTATCCGTTCGCCCCCCGACCGGATGCGGATTTATGAGCGAACTCACTGATAAAGAACTGAAAAATCTGAAACCGAGGGCCAAGCTCTACAAGGTGACGGACCGCGACGGGATGTACGCGGCCGTCACCCCAACCGGGGTCGTTTCTTTCCGGTATCAGTACCGGGTGAACGGGCGGCAGGAGGTCTTGACCATCGGCCGGTATAGCGCCGAGGCGGCGCGCAAGCTGACACGGGCGCCCGACGCGCTGGAATACGGAATGGAGGTGTCGCTTGCGGAGGCGAGGACGCTGCTGGCGCGCGCCCGGCGTCAGGTCGAGCGGGGCGAGTCGCCGTCGAAAGCCAAGGTGGAGAAACGCACCGCGTCAGCCGAGGCGCTGACGTTCGGCGGGTGGGCGGAAGCCTATTTCAAGCACAAGGCCGATCCCAAGTCTGGGGCCGAGAAACTGGCCGACAGCACCCTGGCGATGCGCCGATCCGTCTATGACCGCGCCATTGCAGGAGAGTTGTCGAAGCTCAAGCTGGGGGAGGTGACGCCGCAACGCCTCAAACATCTGTGCGATGAGGTCAAAGAGAAGCGCGGGCCAGCCGTCGCCGTGCATGTCCGCGAGGTCGTGTTGCTGGTCTTCCGCCACGCCCAGGGAAGCGGGCTGGACGTGAGCAATCCGGCCGAGTTGATCCGCACCAGCGCCATCGCCACCTTTGAGCCGCGCGAGCGCGCCCTTTCGCCATCCGAGGTCCGCGCGGTCCTGGCGGCCTTGGATCATGTGTCGGCGGCGCCCACGCTGCGCTTAGCGGTAAAGTTTGTCCTGATGACCGGCGTCCGCAAGTCGGAGTTCATTGACGCCACTTGGAAGGAAATCGACTTCGCCGCTGCGCGCTGGACAATCCCGGCCGAGCGCATGAAGGCCGGCAAGGCGCATGTCGTCCCGCTGAGCGATCAGGCGCTCGACATTCTGACGGTGTTTCGCACCATGTTCGGCACCAGCCGATACCTGCACCCCGGCCGATACGACAGCGACACGCCGATCAGTAACGCCACCCTCAACCGCGTGATCGACACGGTTGTGGAGCGTATCCGCGTGGATGACCCTGACTTTCAGAGTTTCGGCGTTCACGACCTCCGCCGCACGTTCTCGACAGGCCTGAACCGCGCCAAGTTCGATGATCGCTGGATCGAGATGAGCTTGGCCCACGCGCCCCGCAACCGGATCGCGGCCGTCTACAACGTGAACCGCTACCTCGCCGAGCGGAAGATCATGCTTCAGTGCTGGGCTGATATGCTTGACGCCTGGGCGAAGGGCGAATCCGCCAAAGACCTGATCGCCGACGCGAAGCGACGTGCCGCCGAGGTCCACGACGAAGAACTGGACGACGATCTCTGAACTACGTGCGGATCGCGTCTGTTCTGTCATCATCCTTCCGACCCTTTGTCGGTTCATTGGTGGCTCGCCAGCCGGCGGGATCGGCAATCCAGCGGTCGATGTCGGATTCACGCCAGCCCGCACCATTGACGCTGATCCTCACCTGGGCGGGGAACGTGCCCTCGGCGATCTTGCGGTAGATGGTGGAACGGGACAGGCCGGCGCGGGCGAGAACGGTTTTCATGCGGACGATACGGTCTGCTACGAGCATGGTTGCGCTGCCTCCTGCTGGGTGTTTCTGACATTGCAGAGACCAGACAGAGCGATGATTTGTTGTTGTGCAATAGATATTTAGAGGTCGTAGTTGTGTGGCGTAGAGGCGGCGGAAAATAGGATAGTTCTATAGTCCGATACCCCGGCCTCTGCCGAGGTCGATGCCGTGCGTGAAGGCGAGTTCCAGTCCGAGTCGGCGGCCCGATTCGATACCGAATGCCGAGGTCTCGCTTGCGGCCTTCGAGGATGGATTCAAGCTGCGGATCGCGTTCAAGGCTCTTCGCCATGTCGCCCATCGCCGACCGCGTGGCCTTGTAGCCGGACATGTCGCCCGCCTGGTACTGGTGCTGACTGGCGCGGTCGAGGCTCCGCCAACGCTCCACGAAGCGATCCGCACGAATCTGCGGATCGGTGCGCAGTTCGGTTTCGAGCTGTAGGGCGCGGATGGTGCGGTTGACCTGCCCCGTCGCCGCTTCCGAGGCAAGCTCCGGGTTCTTCTTGTAGGCGGCTTCGGCGTCGTGCGGGCCGTAGGGCCGCACCTCCTCGAAGGCTTTGCGGGCGTCCTGCAATTCCGTCACCTGCTCCGGGCTGGCCCTGCCGCCTCGCTCCTGCGCCTCGAAGATCGCATCCACGGCGCGGGCATGGCGGACGAGCGCCTTGGTCCGGGCGCGGCGCAAAGCCTCCTCCGGGTCTGCCGCCTTCTCCCTTTCCAGCGCCGCCCGTTCCGGCTCCTGCCCGCCATCGGCAGGCAGGCGCAGGCCGTCGAACATGCCGCGCACCTTCTCGGGAACCTGCTTGACGATCTCGACCACTCGCTCCACCCGCTCGCGGAAGGTGATGCCGCGCCGCTCGGCGTAGCTCTGTGCCGGCTCGTAATCCGACGCCATGTCCTTGGCCCGGTCGCGCGACAGGGTGCGGACAAGCCTGTCCTCGTCAGCGAAGTCATCGCGGCCATAGTGCAGGTCCATGCCGTCGCGGTGGCGCGACAGGGCGACATAGCTGCCGTGGGCGTCCAGGCCCGGCGTCGCCAGAACATGGGTGCGGTCCACGGTCATGCCCTGCGCCTTGTGGATGGTCGCGGCATAGCCGTGGTCGATGCGGTCGTAATCCTTGAGGTCGAACGCGACGCTGCGCCCGTCGTCGGTGCGCACGGACATGGATCGTGCGCTGACCTGCTCGACGGTCCCGAGCGTGCCGTTCTTCACGCCAAGGCCGCGCTCGTTTTGCAGGAACATGACGCGATCCCCGCTGGCGAAGCTGCGCTCGCCGCGTTCGACCGCCAGGCGCACGTCATCGCCCAGATCGCCGGCTTCCCGCATCCGCTCGCGCGCCGCCTCATTGAGCGCGCGCACCTCGTCATTGGTGTGGGTGAGGATGATGCGGCTCTTGTCGGGCGACGCCTGCCGCTCGCGGTCCCAGCGGTCGATCAGATCGTCGCGCGCCTGCTCGCGTGTCGCGGCGGCATGCACCATGCCATGCGTGTCATAGGCATGGATCGCGTCGCCGGTCCGGCCGGTCGCCAGATCGCGCGTGGCGTCGCGCTGCCAGTCCTCCCGCTGGCGGCGCACCTCGCCGATCTCCGCGCCGCCGTGGCGCTCGTGAATGGAGCGGAACGCCGCGCCCGCCTCGATGGATTGCAACTGCTGCGGATCGCCGACCAGCACCACCTTGGCGCCGGCCTCGGCGGCATGGGACAGCACGCGCTCCAACTGGCGCGTGCCGACCATGCCCGCCTCGTCGATGACAAGCACATCGCGGGAAGTGAGCACGTCGCGGCCCTGTCCCCAACCGTGTTCCATGCTGGCGATGGTGCGCGACGCGATGCCCGATCCGCTTTCCAGATTCTCGGCGGCGATGCCGGACAGCGCCACGCCCCGGACCTCGTAGCCTGCCGCTTCCCAGGCTTCGCGCGCCACGCCCAGCATCGCGCTCTTTCCCGTCCCGGCATAGCCGACCACGACGCCGAGATCGCGCCCGTCCGTGACATGCGCCAGCGCCTCGGCCTGCTCTCCCGAAAGCACAAGGCCGCGCGCTTCTGCGCGCGCCAGCGCCGCTTCGCGATCCGCATCACGCACGCCATGGCGTTCCGTCTCGGCCATGAGTTCGGCGGCGCGGTGCAGGCGCTGCTCGGCCTCGATCATCTCGCGGGTGGTGAAGCGGTCCTCGCCGCGTCCGTCCCTGCCGAGTTCGACCAGCTCGGGCGCGCTGCGCATCGCGCCCATGACCTGCGTTGAACTGCTCGATCCCGTCGCTGTGCCGGTGCGCGAACATCGCCATGTCGCGCCGCGTGAAGGTCGATTGCTGGTGGGTGATCGCGTCGAACGCCACCGAAGGATCGGCGATGATCCGCGCGCCGTTGTTGCGCGCGATCTCGCGGTGCATTTCCGCGCGGTCGGCGGCCTCGATCCCTTCGCCCTCGATCCGCTGCGCGGTCGCGCCGATCTGGCTTTGCGGCTCCAGCGCGATGCCCTGCGCCTCCAGGCTGCGATGGTCGATGCGCGCGTCGATGTCGAGTTCGGCCAGGCGCTCGTTGGCCAGCTCCGCCCAGCGTTCGCGCCAACGCTCGACCATCTCGGTGCGGTTCCAGTCCCGCACCTTCGGGCCGAAGCCGTTCTCGTCCACGGATCGCATGGTCAGCATGACATGGGCGTGGGGCTTGGGCGTCCCGTCCTCGGCCATATCCCAATGCACATTGAGGTCGGCGATCATGCCCTGATCGACGAACTCCGCCTGCACGAAGTCGCGGGCGAGTTCGATGCCCTGCGCTTGCGTCATCTCGCGCGGAAGGGCGAACTCGACCTCGCGGGCAAGCTGGGCGTCCTTCCTGACCTCGAACGCCTCGACATCGTTCCAGAGCCGTTCGCGGTCGCTCCACGCCTCGGGCGCATCCTCCGGCAGCATGACCTCGGAATGGACGACGCCGCGCTTGTTGGAGAAGTCGTGGCTGCGCTCAAGCCGGTCGTCGCGCAGCCGCGAGGCCGAGCGGTAGGCGGCGGAGGCCACCGCGCTGGAGCCGGACTTGCGGCCGATGACCTTGACGTGAAGATGATAGATCGCCATCGCGATCCGAACATCACCACAGCGAAGCGCACGTCGGAACGACGTATAAGCGCGCCCTCGAAACTAATTTCTCGGGACTGCTCGCGCCGTTTCAGCCCGTCCCGGCAACCTTACAGCATTCGCGGCACCGCTCAACTATCATCGCTCCATCGACAGCTTATGGAGGACATGATGCGCAAGCCACGGGACTTCGACGCGGAACTGAAGTCGCTCGAAGACAAGGCGCGAGACCTGAAAGCCCGCAAGGTGCAGCAGCTTGGCGAATTGGTCATCTCCACCGGAGCCGACGCCCTCAGCGCCGACGAACTGGCGGGCGCGCTGATCGTGCTGGCCGAAACCAAGGATGCCGGAAAGAGGGAGGCATGGGCGAAGCGCGGGGCCGCGTTCTTTCAGGGCCGGTCGCGGCGATCTGCATCGGCGCCTGAGCGCGACGCTGGCGGCGCTCAAACGCAACCGGGCAGCGCGCAACCGGCATCAGGCAGCGCGGGCGCGGCATGACATGCGCACCTGGCAGGTCGAGCGCCGCAAGCGCACCCGGCATCTGATCGAACTCGGCGGCCTCGTCGTCAAGGCCGGGATCGTGGACCTGACCGGCGACGACCGCGCCATGATCTACGGCGCACTGCTCTGGATGGCCGACAAGCTGCAAAGCGAGCAGGGCGAACATGCGCAGGCGCTTTGGACCGCGAAGGGAAAGTAGGCGTTCGACGATGACTGAGCATCAGCGTCGCCAAATGATGCGGCTCTTTCGATGGCCACATTGTCAGCGAAAGAGAACACGCTCCAAGGTATCGACCAGTTCGCGCCGTTTTGCATCGGGTAGCAGGAAAATTCCATTTCACAGTCCTATCTCCCAGCGTCCGCCGCCGCGCAAATCGTAGTGTTACGTCACGTCCGGCGGCGTCACATCAGGCCGCACATCGACAAATATCTCGCCCACCGTGAAGCGGTCGGCAGGACGGGTCGTCAGAAGCGGTTTGCTATAGTCGCGGGCGCGAGCGTCGAACACGATGAGATAGCCCAGGTGCACGCCGCGATTTTCCATATAATGCAATATCTGCACCTCGCCTTCGGCGGCATAGCTGGAGGAATAGGGCTGGCCGCACATTTTCAGTTCCAGAATGATGTTGAGCCCGCCGGCCAACTGCACCAGTACGTCGAGCCGGCCGGCACCGGCGTCCAGCTCACGGAACAGGTTGATTTGATCCTTGAAGGCCGCCTTCAGATAAGCGTGCAGCAGATTGCGCGCGTAATTTTCCGGGCTTTGAATCCATTTGCGTGTCTTGTCCTCGATGCGCCAGAAACCCTTGCGCTGATCGGCAGCGATCATTTTGGCAAAATCGGCCAGCGCGGTTTCAAAGGTGGTGCGGCTGACGGGGGCTACCACCGGCTTGAGCTTGTCCGGCAGGATGGTGCCGCCCGCCGCCAGCGCCTCATCGCGCAGCAAGCGAGCCTGCTCCTTCATATCGGAGCCGGCCGGCGCCAGGCTGAAACTTTTCTGCAGGCTGGTGACGGCCGCCGACACTTTGCCAAGCTGAAACTGCGCCTTGCCCAGAAAAAACAGCGCACCGGGCCGCTCGCCGCGCAAGGCGATGTCGGATGCAAGCAGTATTTCGGCAGCGCGCCAATTCTCGGTCTTGAAATAGATATTGGCGAGCGAGGCGAGAGCGCCGGTTTCCCACGGCGCCTCGTCCAAAAGATCGCGCAGCCAAGCCGCCGCGCGATCGTTGTCGCCCGCGTCGGTGAGAATGGTGGCTACGGCGCGCCGCGGCACCACCGTCATCTTGCCGGGAAGGTCGTGGGCCGCAAGATCGGCCAACAGTCCTTCCAGCAGCTCCAGCCGTTGTTCAGTGGTAAGGCCGGGATCGCGCGTGGCGCGCGCGGTGACGACGGCGCAGATAATTTCCCATTGCCCACCCGCCCGTGCCTCGGCTTCGATGCGGGCGGCCAGCGTTCCGTCGAAGGTCTCGAACAGAGTGGAAATCTCGTCGGCGACGGCGAAATGGGGCTTGCCGTCATTGTCGAGTAGCCGGTCAGCTTCCTCGGAATAGCCTTCCGCTTCCGGCATCCGGCCCAATCCTGTCAACGCACCGCAAACTAGCATGAGCGATCCAGCCAGCCGGTGTTCGACGCCGGTCAGGCCCCGGCGCAGCGCCACAGCCGCAAGACCATCTTCCAGCGCTGCTGCGTGACTGCCCAGCGCCAGAAGACGGGTGCCGCGATTGTGCAGGATCCCGGCGCGCAATTCTTCATTGTGCAGTCCCTCCTGGCCGGCAATGCCCAGCATTTCGTCCATAACGGTGAAGGCCTGTTCCGGCGCTTCGCGCATCCAGGCATCGACCAGAAACGAAAGGCTGCTGATGGCTTGGAATTTGTCGCCAGCTTCTAGAAAGGCGTCTGCTGACTTGCGGGCGGCATCCTTGGCGGCGGGGTCCGAGAGTTTAAGGGACTTCAGGATATTGCGCCACAGCCAGGCCCGGTGGAGCGAGTCAGGTGGCGGATCGGCGGCGAGCTGGCGCCGCCAAATTCGCAAGGCCGCTTCGGTGCGCCCGTGACGGGCCAGCCCAATCGCCTTGGCCGTCTCCAACTGGCCAAAGTGCGTGGTATCGAAGGCGCCCGGATTTTCGTCCAGCAGCGCGGTGGCCTCCCGCGCCACGGTTTCGATATCGCCGATCTGATTGGCCACTTCGAGCATCGCTTGACGCAGGAACATTCGGTCCTCTGCCGTCGCGACCGACAAGTCTTGTTTTTGCAAGGCCACCAGGATGGCCTTGGACGGTGGAAAGCACAGCAGTTCGTCCTCTTTGGCCTTCTTCAACGTCGCTACGGCGGCGGCGGGATCAGCCGCGGCGTCCAGACGCTCAGCGACTTCGGCAGCAGGTTTCTCGAACGCTTTCTGGATCGCGGCCGTGACATTGCACCGGACGATTTCTTCCGGCGCATTGGGATCGCGGTTCGGATCAGCCTTGCCCAGTACGCTGGTGACGCCGCGGTCGAACTGGATATTCACAACTGTGGTGACGGTCTGTGGTTCACCGGTCGTGGCGCCCGTCGAATTCGACAGTCCCTTGGAAATTCTCCTGCGCGGCCTGGCTGTCGCCGTCTTCGTCCGAGCCCTCTCCGTAAATCCCTGTCATGGCGCAATTCTACGTCCAAACGCACCTGCCGATACAGAAAAACAGTCCCCTCATCAGGGCCAATTGCACCAAGGCGCGCGATCTCCGGACACGCGGTTTGGCCAGTTTTCAGCAGCAAAACGACCTGTTCGGCCTCGAGCATGCCATGACTTACGGTGCGCTGCTCTGGATGCCGACAAGCTCACAAGCGAGCAGGGTGAACACGCACGGGCGTTCCGGACCGCGAAGGGAAAGCAGGCGTTCGGGGATGGCTAAACTCCAAACCGTTCCCGCATTTCTCCGGCTTTCGCCCATTCGTCACCGGGTATCAGGTCGATCAGTTCGTTCATCACCCTGACGAAGGTGGCCTTGAGCGTCTCGTCGTTCAGCGCCCTGGCGCGATCTGTCTGAAGCAGCGGGCGCATGTCGGTGAAGAAGGTCGGGTTGACGAGTTTCTGGAACATGCGCTGCTGCGCCTCGGCCCTGGAAATCGTCACCTCCGACCTTTCAAGGTAAAGCACGAAACATTCGACGATCCGGGCCGTGTTCAACCGCTCGAATACAGTGAGCGCGTGATCGAGGTCGAACAGGTCGCGGCCCTTGTTGCGTTGAAGTAAAGCCCGCAGCTTGGTCGCCAGCATTTCCTCCCGCGAGAAAGTCGGGATTGCGGCCTCGCCGGTGAACCACGGATTTTCGACGCCGAACGGAATCTCGATGGGCGGATCGTAAGCTTCCCGTTCGCGGGTGTTGATTTCTATCTTGAGCCTTATCGGGCTGGGCGAATCTCTATCTTCGGCTTCGACCGTGTATTTGAGCTTGGGCGCAACGGGGCTTTGATCGAAGCGCGGCTTGCCCAGCCACGGATCAAGAACGTCATGCAGGTGGTCCAATAGCGGGCTGATGGGACCGGCGGTCGTCCGCACAAGGTCGATGTCCTCTGAATAGCGCAGCGGGGCAGGGAAATGCAGCTTGTTGAGCGCCGTGCCGCCACGGAAGCGCAGTTCGCCGCGCAGGAACGGATCGGAGAAGATGGCGACAAGCGCGCGGCTGATGATGAGGTCTTGCTCGACCTGCCGCTGGTTTGCCCACGGTGCGATGCGGCTCCAGGCGGTGATGTAGTCCTGCGGGATCATTCGTCGATCTCCGGTGGTCGGCGAACGATCACGTGCCAGCGATCATCGCGTTCGGACGGCGGCGGCGACAAATCGGGATCGCCCGCCTGTTTGGGATCGAGTTCGACCCACGGCAGCGGCCCGCGCGCCGACAGCGCCACGAACATCGGCTCCGCAATCTGCGGATGCCCCAGCCTTCCGAGCAGATGCCCAAGGCGTTGCACCACCGCTTTCTCGAAGGCGTCCGACAGGGAGGCGAGCTTTTCCGGTTGCAGCCGTTCGGCAAGCTCGGAGAGCACCGTCGCAATGTTGTCCAGACCCGCGCCGGATTGCGGATAGCGCACCAGATCGAGCGCCGTGAGTTCCGGCGAGGACAGCTTCATATAGCCCGATTGCGTCTTGCGATCCTCGATCCCCGCCGACACTGCCGCGATGTCCTTGCGGTAGGAAAAGACGATCCGCGTCCGTCCGGCCTCGATGTCGGGCAGGAGTTTGTCCGTGACGACCTGAAACTCCATGACGGCCTGATGGGAAGCGCCGTGGACCGCCGCCGCGGCCAGCAGCCCCACATAGTAGGGCCGTTTTTCGTGGCGCATCAGGGCGTCGATGTACCACTCGGGCGGCGGCGCTCCCGTCGTGGCGTGCTGTGGCGGTACGACCACGTAGAAGCCGCGCCGAGGCCGGATGAGCTGGCCGCGCCGCTGCAATCGCTCGGCGGCGTCGAGGAATGCGCCCCGGCTGATGCCGATTTCCTTCTGCGCCTCATCCGCAGAAAACACTCCCCGGCCCCTGGCAAGCAGGCCGGAAGCGTAGGAGGACAGGGCTGACCGTTCGACTCGGATCATATCTCATTATCCGCGCTTAGAGCGGAAATTTCAATATGATACTATGGTCGGATTGTCCTTAAAAATCCGCTTTCAGGGCAGATTTTTCAATATGATGCTGCTGCGGCTTCGGTTCCTGCCGGAAATTTGCCGAGAGGATCGTGACCACCACTATCTTCTCGAATTTTCTCTGATCCTCTATATGCTTCACGGAGCGCGACTCACGGCGGGCGCATGGCCGACGAAATACTGACGATCCGGGAGGTGGCCGAGCTTCTCAAGCTCAATGAGAAGACCGCCTACAAGCTCGCCCTCGCGGGCGAGATTCCTGGCTTCAAGGTCGGCGGGTCGTGGCGCTTCGAGCGGCAGGCAATCGCAAGCTGGATCAAGCGCAAGGTCGAGGAGCAACAGAAAGGACGACCGGGTATGAAGGCCGGTGCAGGGGACGTATGAACGCCGTCGAGATCGAGGAAGCCATATCGGCGCTTGCCGATCTGCCGTTCGACGGCGGCGATTTCCCGTTCGCCTTCCTGCAAGCCTTCGGGAACAAGGACACCACGATCAAGCGGCTGCGCACCGGATCGACCAACGCATCCGACCTGCCCGGCGGCGTCCTCCAGCGAACAACATTCACATCGCCATCGCCGCCCCCGGTGCGGTTTCGCAGACCCTTGCCGCGCTCCGGGCCAGCCCCGCCACGGCAAAGGCCAAGGCGAAGTTCATCCTCGCCACCGATGGCGACGGCTTCGAGGCCGAGGATTGGAGTTCGGCGAGACGGTTGCCTGCGCCTATGCCGACTTCCCCAACCATTTCGGCTTCTTCCTGCCCTTGGCCGGGATCACCACGGTCAAGCAAGTCCGTGAAAGCTCGTTCGACATCCGGGCGACCGGACGCCTGAACCGGCTGTATGTGGAGCTGTTGAAGGATAACCCAGACTGGGGCACGGCCAACCGCCGCCCGGACATGAACCACTTCATGGCCCGGCTGATCTTCTGCTTCTTCGCGGAGGACACCGACATCTTCAACGGCGATGGGCTGTTCACCGCCACCATCGAGCAAATGAGCGCGCGGGACTCGTCCAACACCCATGAGGTGATCGGCGAGTTGTTCCGCGCCATGAACACGCCCATCGCACAACGGGCGATCGCGAAGCTACCGCGCTGGGCAGACGTGTTCCCCTATGTGAACGGCGGCCTGTTCTCCGGCAGCCCAGCCGTGCCGCGTTTCAGCAGGATCGCCCGCTCCTACCTTCTCCACATCGGCGGACTCGATTGGAGGAAGATCAACCCGGACATTTTCGGGTCGATGATCCAGGCCGTGGCGGACGACGAGGAGCGCGGCGCATTAGGGATGCACTACACCAGCGTTCCGAACATCCTGAAAGTGCTGAACCCACTGTTCCTCGACGACTTGCGGACGCGGCTTGAGGAGGCGGGCGACAACAGCCGGATGCTGCTGAACCTGCGGCGACGCATGGCGCGGATCAGGGTGTTCGATCCTGCCTGCGGCAGCGGCAATTTCCTTGTCATCGCCTACAAGGAAATGCGGGCCATCGAGGCTGTCATCAACGAGCGGCGCGGTGAGGCCGACCGCGCATCCGAGATCCCGCTGACCAATTTTCGCGGGATCGAACTGCGCGACTTCCCCGCCGAGGTCGCGCGCCTCGCGCTCATCATCGCCGAGTACCAAGCGGACGTGCTGTATCGCGGGCAGAAGCTGGCGCTGGCCGAGTTTCTGCCGCTGAACAAGGAAAATTGGATCACCTGCGGCAATGCCCTACGGCTGGATTGGTTGAGCATCTGCCCGCCGACAGGAACGGGCGTGAAGCATCGTGCCGATGACCTGTTCCACACGCCTTTGGATCAGCCGCAGATCGACTTCGAGAACGAAGGCGGCGAGACGTATATTTGCGGAAATCCACCATATTTGGGCAGCAAATGGCAAAAGGATGATCACAAGGAAGACCTAAAAGCGATCTTCGATAGCCGAACTCCAGCATGGAAGTCTCTCGACTACGTGGCCGGCTGGTTCATGAAGGCGGCCGACTACGGTCTGAGATCGAAGGCGTCGGCCGCATTTGTGTCAACAAACTCTATTTGCCAAGGGCAACAGGTCCCGATTTTATGGCCGCTCATTTTTGAAACGGGTCACCAGATTTTCTTTGCCCATACTTCATTCAAATGGGCAAACCTCGCGAGCCACAATGCTGGTGTCATTGTAGCCATCGTTGCAATATCGCGTGACCTATCGCCGCCCAAACGCCTGTTCTCCATCGCTGATGACGGTTCTGTAATCGAGAGGCAGGTCAGCAACATTAACGCCTACCTTGTAGCTGGGGCGAATAAGGCCATCAACGTTGCACGGAGTCCGATCGCAAACTTGTCTCCGATGCTATTCGGAAACATGCCGCGAGACGGCGGACATTTTATTCTGTCGGCGGATGAGAGGGAGAAACTTTTAACATCATGTCCTGACCTCGCTCGGTTTATCCGACCCTATCTTGGGTCTGAGCAGATGATCCAGGGAAAGCCTCGCTGGTGCATCTGGATTGAAGCCAAGGACTTCCGAATTCGCGAATGCGCACCCGTATTTGCGCGCCCTGTTGGGCCGCGTGCGCGAGTTCCGTGCCGGTAGTGCAGCCGCATCTACTCGGGATTTTGCTTCCAAGCCCTACCGCTTCGTCCAGATTGCGGGCACAGCCAAGCACCACACATTGGCCGTGGCGAAGGTCTCCTCCGAAAGAAGGCCATATCTGCCGGTACACCTCTTTGATCGAGAGACGATCGTGAGCGACCTGTTGTTCGCTCTCTACGATGCGCCGTTGTGGAACATGTCGATCGTGGCGTCACGCCTTCACCTGGTCTGGATAGGCACTGTCTGCGGGAAATTGAAAACCGATTTCCGCTATTCCAATACCCTTGGCTGGAACACCTTCCCTGTCCCAACGCTCACCGAGAAGAACAAGTCCGACCTGACCCGCTGCGCTGAGGACATCCTCTTGGCGCGCGAGGCACATTTCCCAGCGACCATCGCCGATCTCTACGACCCGGAAAAGATTCCTGCCGACCTGCAGGAAGCGCATGAACGCAACGACGAGGTGCTAGAGCGCATCTATATCGGCCGCCGCTTCCGTAACGACACTGAGCGGCTGGAAAAGCTGTTTGACCTATACACACGTATGACGACGGTGAGTGGACCGGCCATACCACGGGGGAGGGAGGCACGGGGATGAAAGCACAAGCGTTTATCCAATCTATCGAGGATCAGCCAACAACCCTGTCGGAGCTTCTTCGCGTACATAAATGGACGGCGACGGAAGATTTTTTGGGGCTCTACGCTTACGCGACGCAGTCGGGCGCGGTCGCATTCGATTTAGTTTTGGGCAGTGACTTCTGGGATGACGTTCCATCGAGATGGTTGTTTGGAATCGACTATGGCCGGACGCAGCCACAAGCCCTCAGATTTATGATTGAAAAGCCAAATACTGAGGTGCGAATCTATGATGGGGCCTGGGTGGTAGAGCGGGATGGCTTCCTTCCAAGGCATGACTTTCACATGAAGGCAGGCTTCCTAATCAACAAAAACAAGACACGGTTTGGCATGGTTGTTGGCTCAGGAAATTTCTCGTCAAACGGACTTCGCCATGCTGCTGAATGCGGAGCGAGTTTCCACACAAGTGTAAAGACAGAATTCAAAAAGACGTTTTATTCGGCGTTCAAGGCAGCGGAAACCCTCTGGAATGCTGCAACGCCGGCACAGGACATTATTGAGGTATATGAAAACAGGTGGAAATCATCTGAAGTTATTGAAGCCGGAGGAATTGATGAGCCCGCACCAAACTATGCCGATGTTGAAGCATTCTGGATTGAAGCGGGGTATGTAACTCGAAACAGAGGGGCCGATAAACCGGGAAATCAGATTGATATGCCGCGCGGTATGAACAGGTACTTCGGCTTCAACGCGCCGGACAACCTTCCCGTAAATTCTATTATAGGGAATGTGACGTTCGAGCCTCCGTCTGGTGAATTGGTTTCCAATAATCTCAGACTTGGCAACAACAAGATGGAAAAAATCTCACTTCCAATACCTGAGACGCATGGTTTCGACATGTACGACGGAAAGGTACTTGTCTTCTCTCCGGAGGATGGTCGTTTCCGAATATGGGCATTGGAAGCCGCAGAGTTCGAAGCCGCATTTAGCCACCGGCTAGGAGCAGTTCGATTGATGGGAAGTGGAAGACGATACGGCTATATCAAGTGAGTAACATCGAATGACCTCGCCCCCAACCATCCCGTCCGTTTCTGTTTCCTACGCTCGCAACGGTAGCTCCACCAAGGCCAACGCCCTCGGGATGCGCCCGATGCAGGAGCGCGCCTATGAGAAGCGTGGCGAACAATATCTTCTGATCAAATCGCCGCCCGCGTCGGGCAAGAGCCGCGCGCTCATGTTCATTGCGCTCGACAAGCTCGCCAATCAGGGCTCACGCAGGCGATCATCGTCGTGCCGGAGAAGGCGCATCGGCGCCAGCTTCCACGATGAGCCGCTGACGCCAGTTCGGCTTTTGGGCCGACTGGCATGTCGAGCCGAAATGGAATCTCTGCGACGCGCCCGGCGCGGACAATGGCGGCAAGGTCAATTCGGTCGGAGCATTCCTGCAAAGCGACGACAAAGTGCTGGTCTGCACCCATGCCACCTTCCGCTTCGCCGTGGACAAGTTCGGGGTCGAGGCGTTCGATGATCGACTGATCGCGGTGGACGAGTTCCACCACGTCTCCGCCAACCCCGACAACAAGCTCGGCCTGCATCTCGGGCCATTCATCGCCCGCGACAAGGTGCATATCGTCGCGATGACCGGCTCCTATTTCCGGGGCGACGCCGAAGCCGTGCTGGCCCCGCAGGATGAGGCGAAGTTCGATACCGTCACCTACACCTACTATGAGCAGCTCAACGGCTACGAATATCTGAAGCAGCTCGACATCGGCTATTTCTTCTATTCCGGCTCCTATGCCGACGACATTCTCGAAGGTTCTCGACCCCGCCGAGAAGACGATCATCCACATCCCGAGCGTTAATTCGCGCGAAAGCACGAAGGACAAGATCAGGGAGGTCGAGCATATCATCGAGGCGCTGGGCGACTGGCAGGGCGCCGACCCCGCGACCGGCTTCCAGTTGGTCAAGACGCCCGAAGGCCGGGTGCTGCGGATCGCCGACCTGGTGGATGACGATGCAGCCAAGCGCGACCGGTGTCCGCCGCGCTGAAAGACCCGGCGCAGAAGAACAACCGCGACCATGTGGACATCATCATCGCGCTCGGCATGGCGAAGGAAGGCTTCGACTGGATTTGGTGCGAACACGCGCTGACGGTCGGCTATCGGTCGAGCCTGACCGAGATCGTGCAGATCATCGGCCGCGCCACCCGCGACGCGCCGGGCAAGACCCGCGCCCGCTTCACGAACCTGATCGCCGAGCCGGACGCCTCCGAAGAAGCCGTCACCGAGGCCGTCAACGACACGCTGAAGGCGATCGCCGCCAGCCTTGCTCATGGAGCAGGTGCTTGCGCCGCGCTTCGAGTTCAAGCCGAAGAACCCGGCCAGCGGCCCGGTCGCAGGGCTTCGACTACGGCGAAGGCGGTTACGATCCGAACAAGTGCAATGTCGGCTTCAACGAGGAGACGCGGCAGTTCCAGATCGAGATCAAGGGTCTTACCGAACCCAAGAGCGAGGAAGCGCAGCGCATCTGCCAGCAGGACTTGAACGAGGTCATCGCCGCCTTCGTGCAGGACAAGACCGCCATCGAGCGCGGGCTGTTCGATCGAGGAGCTTGTGCCCGAGGAGCTGACCCAAGTTCGCATGGGCAAGATCATCAAGGACAAGTATCCCGGAACTGAACGAGGAGGATCAGGAGGCTGTGCGCCAGCACGCCGTCGCCGCCCTCAACCTGACGCAGAAGGCCAAGAGATCGCCCTCGGCGGGGCCGAGGGCGACGGTGAGAAAAGCGCGAACACCGCCTTCATCGAAGGCGTCCGCAAGTTTGCGATGGATGTGCGCGAGCTGGACATCGACCTGATCGACCGCATCAACCCGTTCGGCGAAGCCTATGCCATTCTCGCCAAGACTATGAGCGAGGAGAGCCTGAAGCAGGTTGCGGCCGTGATCGCGGCCAAGCGCGTCACCCTGACCGTCGGAGGAAGCGCGCGAGCTTGCGAAGCGGGCCTTGAAGTTCAAGCAGGAGCGCGGACGCTTGCCGTCGATCACGTCGCCCGACGCCTGGGAAAAGCGCATGGCCGAGGGTGTCGCCTTCCTCGCCCGCATGAAGGCGGAGGCTGCGCGTGGCTAAGTTCACCGACGAAGACGATGCGCTTCTCGACGAGCTTGGCGTCGAGGTCGAGACGAAGAAGGACGCCGGCCGGACGCCGCGCGAGGAGCGGATCATCGCCGGCTTCGAGGAGATTCAGCGTTTCGTCGAGCAGCATGGCCGTGCGCCGCAGCACGGCGAAGAGCGCGATATCTTCGAGCGGCTTTATGCCGTGCGGCTCGACCGACTTCGTGCGCTGGAGGATTGCCGCACTCTGCTTGAGCCGCTCGACCATCAAGAGCTTCTGGCGGGCGCGAGCATTCGCCGCCGCCGCGCGGCCGATGACGATCGGACGACGACGAATTGCTGGCCGCAACTCGGCGTGGATGCGGCAGGCGCACGGACGACATCACGGAACTCCGGCATGTCCGTTCCGCCGCCGACAAACGCGCGGCCGAGGAAATCGCCAACCGCGAGAAGTGCGAGGACTTCGACCGCTTCAAGCCCCTCTTCGATGCAGGTGCAGAATGAACTCGACAGCGGCGTGCGCACAGACGCCGTCCGTTGCGAGCTCTGAAAGCGGACATCAAGGCTGGGGAGTTTTTCATCCTTGGCGGCCAGAAAGCCTATGTCGCCGAAGTCGGCGAAACCTTCAAAACGCCCAATGGCGAGATCGACGCCCGCCTTCGTGTCATCTTCGACAACGGCACCGAAAGCAATCTGCTCTGCGCTCCCTGCAACGGCCCTCTACAAGGACGAGGCCGGCCGCCGGTGACCGAGCCGATCGCCGGGCCGCTGTTCGCCAGCGAGAGCGAGGACGACGACCAGGCCAGCGGCACCATCTATGTCCTGCGCAGCAAATCGGACAATCCGATCGTCGCCGCCAACCGCGACCTCTTCACAAGATCGGCGTCACTGGCGGCGACGTCGCCAAGCGGATCGCCAATGCCAAGCTCGACCCGACCTTCCTGTTGGCGGACGTGGAGATCGTGGCGACCTACAAGCTCTACAATATCAACCGCACCAAGCTGGAAAACCTGATCCACCGCATCTTCGACCCGGCCCGACTCGATATCGAGATCAAGGACCGGTTCGGGCAATCCAGTCATCCCGCGTGAATGGTTCCTCGTGCCGCTTTTCGTGATCGACGATGCCGTTGAGAGGATCAAGGACGGCACGATCACCGGCTACGTCTATGATCCGAACAGCGCCCGGCTGGTGAAGCGCGGCATGCCGCCTGCGTTGGGAGACTTGGCATGAGCAATGTCAACGTCAGGCGGCTGGTCGAGAACATCCGTTCGGGCACCAATATCTATACGCCGCTGGTTGAACTGGTCGTAAATGCGATTCAGGCCATCGACGCGAAGGACATACCGAACGGGTTGGTCGAAATCGAAGTTCTCCGAAGCGGGCAGGCTGACGTACTCGACCGCCTTGAGGACGTTGATGGCTTTGTTGTGAAGGACAACGGCATAGGCTTCACCAAGAGCAACCGTGATGCCTTCGACACCCTCTACACCGAACAAAAGATTACAGACGGCGGCAAAGGTTTTGGCCGCTTCACCTGCCTGAAATACTTCGACCGGGTGAAGGTATCCAGCACCTTCGCCGAAGGCGACACCTTCCGTGATCGCTCTTTCAGGATGGGTTTGGACAAGGACATCATCGTTGAAGAGAAGGAAGGCCCGTCTCAAGCGCGGACGACCGGCGCGACCGTCGAGATTTCCGGCATCAAGTCGGTGAGGTTCCCTGACAAGAAGCTGGAAACGATCAGCCGGGTCGTGGTGGAACGGCTGCTGCCCTATTTCGTGGATAAGGAGTGCGCCTGCCCGCGCGTGGTGATCCGGGATGCCAATAAGCCGTCCGATACCGTCTCCCTCAATGATTACCTGGGCAAGGAGAACAGCCAGATCGTCGAAATGAAGGTGGACGAAGGCGCGTTCTCGCTATCAGCGAACGAGGATGAAAAGACCTTTCAAGTCCGCGTATTCAAATTCTTCGCGCCGCGAACGGCGAAGAGCAAGGTCAGCCTTGTCGCGCACCGGCGGGAAGTGACGGACAATCCACTCGAATCATATATTCCAGAATTTGCGGAGGAGTTTTTCGAGCCTGGGCCGGATCAGGATTTGGCAAAGGGCCGCAACTTCGTCATCAAAGCCTATGTGTTCGGCGACTACCTAAACGACAACGTATCCCTCGAACGAGGCGAGTTTCGCTTTCAAACCGACACCGACCTGTTGAACGGCATATCCCAGAACGACATCGAACAGAAAGCTGCTGAGATTGTGCAGTCGGTAGTGGGCACGGAGATCGCCGAAAGGAAGAGGCGTAAGGAAGTGCGCATCTCCGAGTATGTAACCAATGACGCACCTTGGCATCGCATCCTTGCAAAAGAGGTGGATTTCAGCGCCTTGCCTATGCGGCCATCAAATCAGGACATTGAGCTTCACCTTCAAAAGAAAAAGTACGAGCAGGAGATAGCGACGCGAACGCAGGTCACGGCGCTGCTGAAGTCGGAAAACCCCGATGAGCTTGGCGAGAAAATTTCGCAGTTGATCGAAAAGATTTCGGACAACAGCAAGAACGACCTGATCCACTACGTTTCCATGCGCAAATGCGTCCTTGAGTTATTTTCTAAGTCTCTGGAAATCGGAGCCGATGGAAAACACAAGTCCGAAGGCGAGGTGCATGACATCATCATGCCGCGCAAGAAGGACTCCGAGGAACTGAACTACGACGCGCACAATCTCTGGATTTTGGACGAGCGGCTGAATTTCACATCCTACGTTTCGTCTGACAAATCCCTTCAATCATCCGGGGATCGCACGGACATCACCGTTTATAATCGCCGCGTGGCCTATCGTGGCGACAATGAAGCCAGCAATCCCATTACGATTTTCGAGTTCAAGAAGCCGCAACGGGACGATTTTGCGGACCCGTCCTCGAAGGAAGACCCGGTTCAGCAGATTATCCGCTACGTCAATCAAATCCGAGAGGGCAAGTTCAAGACCCCGACCGGACGCGACATCCTCGTGAACAATACGACACCGTTCTACGGTTATGTCGTCTGCGACCTGACCAAAAAGGTCAAAGACTGGCTTCAAAAGGAGAAGAATTTTACCCCGATGCCCGATGGCCTCGGTTGGTTCAATTGGTTCGGCAACATCAGCCTCTACATGGAGGTGATTAGCTGGACGAAGCTGTTGCGTGACGCGGAAATGCGGAACAAGGTATTCTTCAACAAGCTCGGTATCGACTGAGCGGCCCGGTGGTTGGTCGCTATAACGGAAGCGTAGTTCTCATCACTATCGGTCGTCGTCTAGCGAGGTGGGCGAGGGGAGGCACCTGGTCTCGAAGTTCCGCCTCTTTTGGTCTGTATTCTCGCGACGCACGTTTATGATGCGCGCACGTTTATGGCGGGAAGGACCGCCATATAGAATTCGCGAATCCAGCGCCTTTTCCCTGGTGGTATCGCAGTTGGTATGGACTTAGAGCGTGGGCTGAAAGCCCAATAATTACAACGCGAACTCAAACCCATTGACCATCGAGTGGGAATGACGCGTCAGCGCGCGGCGGCGACCTTCAGAGCCTCGGCGATCGCGGCGTGATTGGCGGCCCAATAAACCGCATCGTGCCCGGCGTAATCGTCCTTCTGGGGATCGGCCCGGTAGCGCAGCAGGAGGCGCACGGTCTCGGCCCTGCCATTGCTTGCCGCGGCCATGAGCGGCGTAAGCCCTTGCAGGTTTTGTGCGTCGACCGCGGCCTTGGCGTCGAGCAGCAGGCGCAGCATGTCGTTGCTGCCGCGCTCCGCGGCCCAATGCAGCGCCGTCTTGCCGAGCTTGTCGTGGATATTGAGGTTGGCGCCGTGACTGACCAGCATCTGTCCGATCGGAACGCTGTCGAACATGACCGCATAGATGAGCGCCGTGCGGCCATAGACATCGGTCTCGTCGGGGCTGGCATCGCCGTCCAGCAGCGCGTGCACGCCCAACGAATCGTTGGCGGCAACCGCCATCAACAGGTGCGGCGCGGTGTCGGGAACCGACAGTCCGCCGAGCAGCGGAAAGGTTTTTGGCGCCGTCGGAACGGTCGAAAGCGGCGTCGGCTGCGATTGCGCGTCCGCGGCTTGGATGCCGGCGCTAGCCGTCGCGGCTATGAGAGCCGCCCCAAGAAGCCAACGAGACATTGTCTCCCCTCGAACGATAAGGTCCGACCGGTCAAGCCTCCCGAGCGGCACTGTGCGCCCTTTGGGCCTTGCCGGCAAGGCCGGCGCCGGACCGCGAAGCATGTCATTCGAGCGGGAACACGACCAGGATCGAATTGCCGGCGTCCAACCTGGTTTCGGTCGGCGTGCTGCACTTCCACTGCTTGATTGCGGAGACGTCGAAATACGCGCAGAAATTGACCTGATGCGTGTCGCCGGCCTTCACCGGGATGCGCAGCGTCCTGCTGGGCAGGATGAGGCCCTTCTCCTCGCCGTCGATGAAGACGAAAGCTGGACGATGGGCGTCCATCTCGCTTCTCGCGACGACACACCAGTCGGGCTGGCCGTTGCAGATGACGGCACTCACCATCTTCTCCGGCTCCGGCGTTGGATCCCCAAGCTCACACCGTGCGAGGAAGAGCCCGGCCGCGATGACCGGTACGATGCCCGCGATTTTGACGATCTTTGAGGCGTTCATGGCTCTGTCCTTTCGAACAGGCGACGCCCCGGCTTTTGATGCGCTCAGAGTGAATGGCGATGTTGCGCTTGCAGGGTGCGTCGCGACCATTTCTTCATGGAACTATTGTGACAAGCGAGCGCGGTGCGACCTTGATGTAGATCAAGCCATGCCGCCCTTGCGACCAAAGGCCGCATCGTGGCGCGCGAACGCAACTCATTGTATCGATGCGCGATTCGCATAAGGTCCGAGCCTGTCGCCGGTGCGGCCGCTCGCATTGCCTCGGAGGAGAAACCATGGACGACACACGCAAAAGTCAGTCCGCAAAAATCTCTCGCCGCTCGCTGCTGCGGAACCTTGCCGGCACCGCGGGCGGTGCTGCCATGGTCGGCGCGAGCGTGGCCAGAAACCGTGCGGCCGCGGCCGAAACCAAGGTGGCGCAGAAGTTGGTGGGCTACCAGGACACGCCGAAGGGTTCGCAGCGTTGCGACAACTGCGCGCAATTCGAGCCGCCGTCTTCGTGCAAAGTCGTGGAGGGCACCGTTCAACCGAGCGGCTGGTGCAAGGTCTATGTGAAGAAACCGGCCTAAGGTAAAATGTGGCCGCGACGCCGCGCGGGGAAACGGGCTGCGTCCGCATATTCCGGCGGCCGAAGGTGAGGGGAAAATTGGATATGTCGGATTGGCGGCAGAGCGGAAAACCGTGGGCCGCGTTCGCGCCCGTTCGCGACGGCGCCGCGCTCGTGCTGGCCCTCGCACTGGCGCTGCTCTTCGGCGTCTCGCAAGCCAGCGCCCTGCCGAGCTACGCGCGGCAAACCGGCCAGCAATGCGCCGCCTGCCACAACGGCTTTCCCGAGCTGACGCCTTACGGCCGGCTCTTCAAGCTGAACGGATACACGTTCAAGGGCGGCACATCGGACCTGCCGCCGATCGCGGCCATGGTCATTCCGACCTTTACCCATACCAGCGTCGGCGAGCCCGGCACCACGGCGCATTACGCTGCCAACGACAACCCCGACATCTCGACGGCGAGCATTTTCTACGGCGGCGCCATCGCGCCCAATCTCGGCGCCTTCGCGCAACTGACCTACGACGACGGGCCGCGCCAGCTCCATTGGGACAATACCGATATCCGCTATGCCAGAGCCACCAACCTGCTCGACCGCGAGATGGTCTTCGGTGTGAGCCTCAACAACAACCCATCCGTCACCGATGTCTGGAACACCACGCCGGCGTGGCGCTTTCCCTACGAAAGCAGCCAGCTCACTTTGACGCCGCCGGGGACTCTCATCGAAGGCGGTCTCGCCCAGCAGGTGGTCGGCCTCACAACCTATGCCTACGTGAACCGGTTCTATTATGCCGAGGTCGGCTTCTACAAGACGTTCTCGCCGCGCATGGAGACCAATCTCGGCGCGTCTCCGTTCGGACCGGCGATCAAGGGGGTGGCGCCCTATTGGCGCCTCGCGCTCGAGCCGCAATGGGGCCGCAACACGTGGGAAATCGGCACCTTCGGCCTTGCCTCCTCCCTTACCCCCGGCCGCGTCACCGGATTCGGCACCGACCATACGGTCGATATCGGCTTCGACACCGAGTATCAGTTCCTCGCCGACCGCCACAGCGTTTCGGTCATGGCAAGCTGGATCACCGAGAACGACACCTTCACCTCGTCGGCGGCCCAAGGGCTTACCAGCAATTCGCACAATCATCTGCGCAGCCTGAATCTCAAGACCAGCTATTTCTACGATCAGACCTATGGCGGCACGTTGGGGTTCTTCCGCATCGACGGCTCCGGCGATCCCAATCTCTTCCCGGCCGGTCAGTTCAGCGGATCGGCGGGCGCCAGTCCGAACGCCCAAGGCTGGATCGCCGAGCTGAACTACATCCCGTTCAATCATGGCGGCCCGGCGTTCTGGCCGTGGATGAACGTGAAGCTCGGATTGCAATACATCTACTATACGAAGTTCAACGGCAGCGGCAGCAACTACGACGGCTTCGGCCGCAACGCTTCCGACAACAACACGCTCTTCCTCTTTGCCTGGTTCGCGTTCTGATGCCGCGCCGAATGCCGGAGACTGACATGACGGAGCATCTCGCCCGGCGCGCCGGCGCCGCGCACCGACGGACGACTTTCACCGCTTCGCTCGCCAGCGCATGGCGCGCGGCGCTGACGCTCTCGCTCCTGTTGACGGCAAGCGCCTGCACCGGCGGCGGCGCGAACGATCAGCAGGCGACCGTCGACGGCACCCGGCATGTCTGCTCGTCCTGCCACGGTCCCGACGGCAGGAGCATCTCGCCGACCTTCCCGCGTCTGGCCGGCCAGCAGAAGGACTATCTCGAGGCGCAGCTCCAGGCGTTCCGCGACCATACCAGGGCCGATCCCCATGCCCACACCTACATGTGGGGCATGGCGGCGCAGCTCAGCGACGCCACGATCGACGGGCTTGCGAGTTTTTATTCGGCACAGACGCCGGTGCCGGGCTCGTCGCAAGACGCAGCCCAAGTGGCCGCCGGCAAGAAGATCTTCGACGAAGGCGTGCCTGACGAATTGGTGCCGCCCTGCATGGCGTGCCACGGCGACAAGGCGCAGGGCAGTGGCGCCATACCGCGCCTCGCGGGGCAGCACCGCGATTATCTCGAGGAACAGCTCGCGGCCTTCGCGTCGAACCAGCGCGCCAACGCGATCATGCACGAGAACTCGCTGCACCTGACTCCGAGCCAGATCGACGAGATCGCATCCTTTCTCGCCGCGCAGTAGATCGAACCGCGCCTTGACGAAGCCGTGCCGGCGCGCCAAATGTACGTGTTATGCGGTCATACCTTTCGGGGCCGGGGACCGGCTGGCCGGCCGGCAGCCTGGATTGCCGAACGAAGCCAATTTTCCGGGCCGCTCTCGCACCGGCGGCACGCCCGCGCGGCAAACGCGATTCTGCCAAACGAAGCCAATTTGCCGGCGTATGCGGCCACGCGCCGCGCGAGGGGCGAATTACCAAACGAACCCAATTTGGCCCCGACGTGGCCACCGGGTTTCGAAGAAAATTATTCTAAATCAATGAGTTATACTAAAGCGCCCGGGTCCGCCGGTCGAGCGCCTTCTGCCACAGGCCGGCGCGGTCGGCGTCGAACAGGAGCTTCGGGTCCTCGGGCTCGGTGAACCAGGCATGCTGCGCCAGCTCCTGTTCGAGCTGGCCGGGGCCCCAGCCGGCATAGCCGAACGCGACCAGCGTCTCGGCCGGCCCCTTGCCCGCCGCCATGTCGCGCAGCACCGCCGCGTTCGAGGTCACCGCGACCTGGCCGTCGATCGCGATCGTGCCGGACTGGTGGTACTCGGCGCTGTGCACGACGAAGCCGATGCCCGGCTCGACCGGGCCGCCGGCATAGATGCGCACCTCGCCCTTGGCGTCCGGCTTCTTGTCGCCCAGGGCCTCGAGCAGGCTCGCCAGCGAGCGCGTCTCGACCGGGCGGTTGATGACGATGCCGAAGGCGCCGGTCTCGTCGTGCCGCACCATGAGGATCACGGTCTCGGCAAAGCGCGGATCGCCCATCTCGGGCGCGGCGACGAGGAACTGGCCGGCGAGCGAGACGGGGGTGTTGTCCTGCTCCTCGCCGCCCGGACGCGCCGCCAGCAGCAGCGCCGCCGCCGCAAGCGCCAGGACCGCGGGGAGGAAGCGGGCTCGAGCCATGTTGCGTCGCCATTAAGGCAGGCCGATCATCGTCCGGCAAGCTACCCGGGAGGATAAAGATGACACGCTTCGCAGCCGCCTTGTCGTTCGCCTTATGCCTTGCCGCCCCCGCCTACGCCGCCGATGTGCTGTCGACGCACAGGATTTCGGCGGCGCTCGCCAACGAGGCGGTCGGCGCCGCGGTCGCAAGCTGCGCCAAGCAGGGCTATGCCGAGACCGCCGTGCTGGTGGATGCCGACGGCGTGCCGCAGGCGAGCCTGCGCGGCGACGGCGCCGGCATCCATACGCTCGACAGCGCTAACGACAAGGCTTACACGAGCCTCACCTTCAAGACCGATACCGGGGCGCTGGTCGAGCGCGCGAAGACTGCGCCGGTCGCGACGCTGACATCGAAGCTGCCGCACCTGCTGCTGTTCCAGGGCGGGCTCGTCATCAAGCTCGGCGACGAGGTGATCGGCGCCATCGGCGCCGCCGGCGCGCCCGGCGGCCAGCTCGACGAAGCCTGCGCGCGTGCCGGCCTCGACGCGATCCGCGACCGGCTCAAATGATCAAAGCGGGGCGGGCTCGGGTTCCGGGACCAGGGTGCCGCGCGACGGACGGCGCGGGATGACGATGTTGCCGTCGCGGTCCAGATAGGGCATGCCGTATTGCGGCACGGCCTGCTCCAACGCATCGAGCGCGCGCATCATGTCGGCGCCCGCCTGCCGCGCCAGCCGCTGCGCCTCGGCAAGCTGCTGCATCATCTGCCGGTCGGGGAAGGCAGGCTGATCGGCCGCGCTCGACAGGCTGGGCGCGAGCGCCACCAGCGGCAGGATGGTGAGCAGAGCCAGGCGCGGCGTCATGCAGTCAGATCTTCTTGTGCGTGCCGTCGCAGAACGGCTTGTTGCCGCTCGCCTTGCAGCCGCACAGCCACGCCTGCTCGCTCTTCTCGGCGACGAAGGCCATGGGCTTCAGCCCGAATTCCTTGTGCGTGCCGTCGCAATAGGGCTGCGACTTGCTGCGCCCGCAGGCGCACCAGACATAGCGCTGCCCGGCTTCGACCTGGACGCCGTAGGGGCTTTTCTGCGCGGCAATGGGATCGGCCATTTCTTTCTCCAAGGTTCGGGTGGCGGCGATATTGCCCCGATCAGTAGGACCGCGGCAAGCCCAACACGTGCTCGGCGATATAGGCCAGAACCAGGTTCGTCGAGATCGGCGCGGTCTGGAACAGCCGCGTCTCGCGCCACTTGCGCTCGACATCGTACTCGCGCGCGAAGGCGAAGCCGCCATGCGTCTGGAAGCACGCCTCGCCGGCGTGCCACGACGCGTCCGCCGCCAGAAGCTTCGCCATGTTGGCCTCGGCGCCGCACGGCGCGCCGGCATCGAACAGCGCCGCCGCCTTGCGCACCATGAGGTCGGCCGCCTCGGTCTCGGCGTGCGCCTTCGCGATCGGGAAGGCCACGCCCTGGTTCTGGCCGATGGGCCGCCCGAACACGACGCGGCTTCCGGCATAGGCGACCGACGTGCGCAGGAACCAGCGCGCATCGCCCAGCGCCTCCGATGCAATGAGGATGCGCTCGGCGTTCATGCCGTCGAGGATGTAGCGGAAGCCCTTGCCCTCCTCGCCGACGAGGTTCTCGGCCGGGACCTCGAGGTCGTCGAAGAAGATCTCGGTGGTGTTGTGGTTGATCATCGCGTCGAGCGGGCGGATCTCGACGCCCTTGCCGCGCGCGGCGCGCAGATCGACGAGGAACACCGAAAGCCCGTCGCCGCGCCGCTTCACCTCTTCGGCGGGCGTGGTGCGCGCCAGCAGCAGCATCAGGTCCGACTGCAGCGCGCGCGAGGTCCACACCTTCTGGCCGCGCACGACATAGCCGCCGTTGCCGCGCCGCTCGGCCCGCGTCTTCAGTTGCGTCGTGTCGGAGCCGGTGGTGGGCTCGGTGACGCCGAACGCCTGCAGGCGCAATTCGCCCGAGGCGATCTTCGGCAGATAGCGCTCCTTCTGCGCCGCGCTGCCGTGCCGGAGCAGCGTGCCCATGATGTACATCTGCGCGTGGCACGCGCCGGCATTGCAGCCCGCGCCGTGAATCTCCTCGAGCATGACCGATGCGGCGCGGAGCGGCAGGCCCGATCCGCCATAGCGCTCGGGAATGAGCGCGCCGAGATAGCCCGCCTCGGTGAGCGCGCGCACGAACGCCTCGGGATATTCCGTCTTGGCCTCGCGCTCGCGCCAATAGGCGCCGGGAAATCCCTCGCAGATGCGGCGCACCGCGGCGCGGATGTCGGCATAGTCCTCGCCCAGCGCCAGCACCGGCTCGCTCACCGCTCAGCGCCCCTTGAAGCGGGGCTTCCGCTTCTCGTTGAAGGCGCTGATGCCCTCGCGCCGGTCCTCGGTCGGGACGAGGCGGTTATAGGCCTCGATCTCGAACAGGAAACCGCTCTGCAAATCCATCTGCAATCCTGCGTGGATCGACTTCTTCGCCTGGCGCACGGCCAAGCGGCGCGTTCTCCGCGATGTGCGCCGCGGTCGCGAGCGCGGCATCGATCAGCGCCTCGGGCGCCACGAGCCGGTTGACGAGGCCCCACTGCTGCGCCTCCTCGGCGCTAAACGGGCGGCCCGTCAGGATGATCTCCTTGGCGCGGCGCTCGCCCACCGCGCGCGGCAGAAGCTGCGTGCCGCCGGCGCCCGGCATGATGCCGAGCGTCGTCTCGGTCAGCGCGAAGCGCGCCGCCGGCACGGCATAGGCGAAATCGCAGGCGAGCATCATCTCGAGCCCGCCGGCATAGGCATGGCCGTTGACCGCGGCGATCACCGGCATCGGCACTGCCAGGAGCGCGCCATAATGCCGCTCGAAGATCACATGCTGCGCCTGCCAGTCGGCATCGCTCATGCCTTGGCGTTCCTTGAGATCGGCGCCGGCGCAGAAGGCGCGCTCGCCCGCGCCGGTCAGGACGACGCACCCTATGTCGTGCGCGTCCGCAAGCTCGCTCCACAGCGCCAAAAGCTCGCGTCCCATCTGCGTATTGAGCGCGTTCGCCGCCTGCGGCCGGTTGAGCGTGACGCGCAGCACCGCGGGCTCGACCCGTTCGGCAAGGAGAGTTTGGTACTGCGCCATGGCCGCACGCTATTCGCTGCGGGCGAGCGCGTCAACGCGGGCGCGCGCTATTCGGACGGGCGCCGCGACAGCAGGGATTGGGTGGCGTCCAGCACCGCCTGCCAGGCGCCGTAGGCGAGCTCGTCGCCCACTTCCTGGGCGCGATCGGCGCGCGCGCGCACGTAGGGGATCGCGTCCTCGCCGTATTTCTCGGCAAGGTCGCCGGCGATGCGTTCCGCCTCGTCGTCCTCCAGGAGCGATGTCTGCATCGGCGCGCGGGCCCCTATGCCGCCGCGACTGCGGCGAACGCGGGCAGCACGTGGTCGTCGCGACGCTCGAGCCAGCTCACCATCTCGCTGTCGTTGGGCTCGCGCACGCCAAGATGGCCGCGCAGAACAACTGGGGCCGCAAGCTCGCGGGCAGTGTCGATCGCGTCGGATGGGTTGTCCGCGCGGACGACTGCCGCGGGCGCGCCGTCGCATGTCACGGTATAGATCCGCATGCCGGCCTCCCTTTTTCTACCGCGGTAATCAATCGAAGACAGTCTATGAGTGGCGCAAATCGAGAGCAAACGAATTTCGCGAATTAAGCATAAAATGCGCGTCGAATTGAACCAATGGTCGAGCGCCAACCGCCGCTTGGTTAATGAGCAAACAAGCAATACTGCGCCGGGTTCCGCGCGCGCCTAGATGTAGTGATGCGCAGGACGCGGCCTCGCGCGCTCGCCGCTTCGATTTTGCGCGCGACTTCGGCGCGCGTCGAGCGCAGCGATTGGGGAATTGCGTCGCGCCACGATCGAGGCTAGTAAGGCACGAGCGATAACAGAGGCCCCGGGGCGTTCAACCTGGGGCGCGGATCAGGGAGCGCCAATCCAATGCAAATCCTCCGGGTTTCTCCGCCGTCCGGGCACGGCGCCGGAGCGGTTGGGCCGCGCTGAAGGCGCAGCGAACGCTCCCATGATGAATCTTCTGCTTAATGCCGTGGCGTCCGGCATCCTGCTCGGCGGCTTCTACGCGATCGTGACGGTCGGCATCGCGATTTCGTTCGGCATGCTCGACATCGGCAATCTCGCGCATCCCGCCTTCATCATCCTCGGGTCGTTCACCGCCTATATCCTGAACTCGCACTTCGGGATGGATCCGATCGTCGCCGGCTTGCTCGTGCTGCCGGGCTTCCTTGCGCTCGGCTGGCTCATCTACGAGATTTATTATTGGGCCTTCGAGCGGCGCGGCGAGGAGGGGCTGCGCGGCCTCGCCTTCTTCTTCGGCCTGCTCTTCATCACCGAGGTGGCGCTCATCCTGATTTTCGGCGTTGATTACCGCTTTGTCGAGGCGCCCTATATCGGGCCAAGCCTGCATGTGGGCGAAGTCGATCTGCCGCTCCGCATGCTCGTTCCGTTCATGGTTTCGGTCGTCGTCGTCGTGACGTTGCAGGTGTTTCTCTCCCGCACCTTCATCGGCCGCGCCATCCTCGCGGTCTCGCAGGACAGTCTTGCGCTGCGGCTCATGGCGGTGAACCCGACGCGCATCAAGCGCATCGCCTTCTCGATCTCGATCGCGACCGCGGCGCTCGCGGGCTCCTGCCTCATCATCATCCAGCCGGTCGAGCCGTCGATCGGGCGCGACTATATCGGACGCGTCTTCGCGGTCTGCGTGATGGGCGGCATGGGGAGCTTCCCGGGCATGTTCCTGGCCGCGATCCTTTTGGGCGTCGTCGAGAACATCACCTCGACCTTCTATGGCCCGTCATGGTCGCCCGCCGTGGCGTTCGGATTCCTGCTGCTGACCTTGGGATTCCGGCCGACCGGGATCATGGGACGCTAGATGAAGACGAGCACGTTCTGGTTTCTCACCGGCGTCACCGTCGCCGTGGTGTTCGCGCTGTCGCGGCTCGTCAGCAACGACTATTTCTTCTTTGCCGGATATCTCGTGCTGCAATACATCGTGCTCGCCACCGCCTGGAACATTCTGGGCGGCTATACTGGCTACATCAATTTCGGCACCGCCGGGTTCCTCGCGGTCGGAGCCTATTCGTCGGTGGTGCTGCACAAGCTGTTCGGACCGCCGATCCCCGTGCTGATCGTCGTCGGCGGCGTTCTGGCCGGGCTTTTGGGCCTCGGCATGGGCTATCTCACCCTGCGCTTGCGGGGCGTGTTCTTCGCCATCTCGACGCTCGCGCTCGCGGTCGTGCTGCAAACGCTCATCACCAACTGGGACTATGTCGGCGGCTCGCGCGGGGTCTATATCATCCGGCCGCAGCAGGCGCCGCTCATCGGCAGCTACATCCAGTATCTTTTCCTCGTCATGCTGGTGCTCGCCGGGATTTCGATCGCGATCGCGCGCACGATCGAGCATTCGACCTTGGGCTATGGCCTTGCCACGATCCGCGACGACGAGATGTCGGCCGAGGCCTCGGGCGTGCCGACGCTGCGCCTGAAGCTCGTCTCGACGACGCTCTCCGGCGCGCTCATGGGCATGGCGGGAGCGCCGCTGCCCTATTACGTGACGTATCTCGATCCGACGTCCGGCTTCAATCTGATCTTCGCCGTCAACAGCATCGCGATGCCCTTGATCGGCGGCACGCAATTCTGGCTCGGGCCTTTGATCGGCGCGATCTTTCTCGGCACCATCCAGCAGGTCGCCACCGTCACCATCTCGTCCGCGGTCAATCTCCTCATCGTCGGCGTGCTGATGGTGGGCTTCGTCGTGGTCGCGCCCAACGGCATCATCGGCCTCTTCCGGCGCCGTCCGCGCGAGAGGGGCGAATGAGCGAAACGCTGCTCAAGATCGATCAGCTCGGCAAGCGCTTCGGCGGGTTCGTCGCGCTCGAGGGCATCGATCTCGACGTGCGCGCGGGCGAGCGGCTCGGCCTCATCGGCCCCAACGGCTCGGGCAAGAGCACGCTCGTCAACTGCATTTCGCGGCACGCTGCGCAACGAGCAGGGCACCGTCACCTTCGACGGCGCGGCAATGAATGGGCTCGCCGCCTATCAGCGCACGCGCCTGGGCCTCGCGCGCAGCTTTCAGCTGCCGCGCCCGTTCCGCAGCATGACGGTGACGGAAAATCTGCGCATTCCGCTGCTCTACACCGTGAACGCGCGGCGCGGCACGCATTTGAGCGCGCGCGCGATCGAGGAGCGCAGCGCCGAGCTGCTGCATCTCGTCGGGCTCGAGGAGAAGGCGGCCAAGCACCCGCGCGACCTGACGCAGATCGAGATGCGCAAGCTCGAATTGGCGCGCGCCATGGCGGCGGAGCCGAAACTCCTGCATCGCGGACGAATCGATGGCGGGGCTGTCGCATTCCGAGGTGGACGACATCCTGCTCGTCCTGCACCGCCTCGTCGAGCAGGGCCTCACCATCATCCTGATCGAGCACATCATGCGCGCGGTGATGAGCTTTTCCGAGCGCCTCGTCGTGCTCGTGGCGGGGCGCAAGATCGCCGACGGCGTGCCGCAGGAGGTGATCCGCAATCCCGAGGTCGAGAGGGCCTATCTTGGCGAGTAGCATCGCGATCCGGGGCCTCAACGCCTCCTACGGCGCGGTGCGGGTCCTCGAGGACATTTCGCTCGAGGCGCGGGCCGGCGAGACGGTGGTGCTGCTCGGCACCAACGGCAACGGCAAGAGCACGCTCATGAAGTGCATCATGGGCATGCTGCGCCCGACCTCGGGCAGCGTGACGGTCGAGCTCGACGGGACGACGCACGAGCTCACGGGCCTGTCGACCGAGGCGATCGTCGATCTCGGCATCGTGCTGGTGCCCGAGGGACGGCGGCTCTTTCCGAAGCTCACGGTCGAGGAAAATCTTCATCTCGGCGCCTACCGCAAGACCGCGCGCCAGCATCTCCAGCGCAACATCGAATATTGCTTCGAGGTGTTTCCCGTGCTGCAGGAGCGCCGCCGCCAGCTCGCCGGCAGCATGAGCGGCGGCGAGCAGCAGATGCTCGCGCTCGCGCGCGCGCTCATGTCGGCGCCGCGCATCCTCCTCATCGACGAGCCGTCGGTCGGATTGGCGCCGGTGCTGGTGCGCCGCGTCATCGACAAGATCAAGGAGCTGCGCGACCAGTACGACCTGACCGTGCTCATGGCCGAGCAGAATTTCACGCAGGCGATCCGCATCGCCGACCGCGGCTATGTCATCGTGCACGGCAAGATCGCGTTCGAAGGCGAATCCCCCGACGCGCTCAACAACAACGAGCTCATCCGCAAGTTCTACATGGGGCTCTGAGCCATGGCAGCGGAACCGGTCGTGGGCGTCATCGGCGCCGGCATCATGGGCGGCGCGATCGCGCGCAATCTCGCCAAGGCCGGGATTCGCGGTCGCGGCTTACGACATCGCGCCGGAACGGCTCCGCGAGCTTGCGGCCGACGGCATCAAGGCGGCGGGCTCGGCCGGTGATGCCGCGCGCGGCGCCGATATCGTGCTGACGTCGCTGCCGAGCGTCGCGGCGCTCGAGGCGACGGTGGCGAGCCTCTTGGCCGAGAAGAAGCGGGGCCTGGTCGTTGCCGAGCTCAGCACGCTCCCCATTCCCGACAAGGAGATCTCGCGCGACCGGCTTGCTGCAGGCGGCATCGTGCTGCTCGACTGCCCCTTGAGCGGCACGGGCGCGCAGGCCGCGACGCGCGATCTCGCGGTCTATGCGAGCGGCGAGCGCGCGGGCTACGACCGTGCCGAGCCGGTCTTCCGCAGCTTCGCGCGCGTCTGCCATTATCTCGGCGCCTTCGGCAACGGCAGCAAGATGAAGTTCGTCGCCAACCTGCTCGTCGCCGTGCACAACGTCGCGAGCGCCGAGGCGATGGTGCTGGGACTGAAGGCCGGGCTCGATCCCGACACGATCGTCAAGGTGATCGGGTCGGGCGCCGGCACCTCGCGCGTGTTCGAGCTGCGCGCCCCGCTCATGGCCAGGGCTTCCTACGAGCCGCCCACCATGAAGATCGACGTGTGGCAGAAGGACATGGCGATCATCGCAGAGTTCGCCCGCTCGCTCGGCGTGCCGACCCCGACCTTCGCCGCCACCGGGCCGATCTATGACGCAGCCCAGGCGGACGGCCTCGGCGCGCAGGACACGGCCGCGGTTTGTAAACTGCTTGAATCGCGGGCCGGGCTGAAGCGGCGCTGAGGCCTCCTCATTTCGGGGGCCCGCGACGCCCCGCCGCAGGCCGGGGTCAATTATTTGATATCGCTAGGGGTTCGCGGCGGCGGCCGGGCGCTGCCGGGGGTTTAGTCCCTAAGAGTTCTTGTAACGGTATGTAACGGCGGGTAACTCTCGCGTAACAGGCGATGTGCGCTTGTCGAGGAGGCACCCGTGCCGAAGAAAGTCCACTTGGGCTGCAGCGTGTGCGGCGAGCCGCCGGTCACCTCGCGCATCATCGACGACGGCGCGGTGGTCTGGCACTGCCACCATCATCTCGAGGCCGACGAGCGCGAAATCTTCGAGGAGCTGATCGAGGACGGCTGGGACGGCCCGCCGCCCCGCACGCTCCACTGACTATTCCGCCGCCGCCCGCGGCCGCCGCACCCACGCCTCGTTCTCATCCAACTCGATATCGCGCAGCACCGGATCGCCCGAAAGGGCGATCTCGTTCTCGATGAGCGCGCCGCAGCCGGGGCAGAAGAACTGCCGGAATTCGGGCGTCGCGTCGATGTAGCGCGCGGGGTCGCCGGCAAGCGGCACCGCATCCGTCACGTTGTGGCTCTCGACGATGCAACGGTCCTTGTAGTTGTCGCGCGTCGGCCCCAAATCCACGTCGCACTTGACGCAGGCGTGATGCGGCCCGTCATCCTCGGCGCGGATCGCCAGATTGTCGGTCATGCGCAGCACGGCCGGGCCTGAAAGCTTTTGCGGCCGCTTCTGGCCGGCGCGCGCCACCCGCCCGCGCCGTGTGTTTTCACGCAGCGCCCGCGTCGCCGGCGCATCGAGCGTGCCGGCATTCTCGTCGATGACGACGCCGTAAATCCTCGCGGGCAGAGTCGAGCGTCACCGCGCCGTTGGAAAAATCCTCGCGCACGTGCTCGGGGTCGCGCTCCATCGGATCGCCGAACCCGCCCGCGGCGGTCCACACCACGGCATAGACGTCGGACGGAAGCTGCTCGAAATTCTCCTGCCGCAGGCCCAGCGTCACGACATCGCCCTTCACTTGCGCGATGTCTTCCACCATGTCGCGCCGCGCAAGGCGTTCCAGAATGTCGCTGTTGCGAACGAAGCGGTAGATGTTGGTGGTGCCGGGATATCCCCCCATCATGCCGGTCGAGGTCGGGATTGCGTTGCCGGAGGACAGCGTGTCCTGCACGATCTTGTCGGTATTGTGCGGGATGAAGCAGCTTTCCGCCGAAAGCCCGCCGCGCCAGCGGCCCGGCCCGCCCGAATCCGGCACTTCCTTGCGGTAGAGGAAGAGGAGCGGAAAACTCTGCTCGGTATGCTCGATGTTGGGCAGCTTGCAAATCGGCGTGCGCGACTGGCCGCCGGTCGAGATGCCATCCTGGGTCGAGAACGCGCCGATGGCGCCGCCGATGGGATCGACCAGGAGATAGCCGTAGCGCTCGCCCCACTGGTCGATGCCGCGAAAAATGGTGGCGGGCCATTGGCTCGTGCCGCCGATGCACATCACGTCCCGGCGCATGACGGGATCGGCGAAGATCATCTTCGAGATCACGTTGTAGGCGGGATAGAGCGAGATCTCCATCGCCTGCACCGGCGCGGTCGAAACGGACGCCGGGAAGCTCGCGCAGTTGAGCGTGCCGGGCGTCGGATTGAAGGTGACGTGGCGCAGCGCGCCGCCCACGGAGAAATACTGGTCCCAGCACAGGAGCTGGTTCACCGCCACCATGATCGAGCCGCGCCAGCCCGAATATGTCGCGTTCATCGCACCTTGCTGCGGCGCGGTGCCGTCGTTCTCGAAGGTGAGGTGGTCGCCCGCCTTGCGCAGCGTGAGCGCCACGCGGTAGGTGCCGCGGTCGCCCGGCCGGCAGCATTCGACATATGTCCGGTCGCGCCACACGCCGTCCGGCAGCCGCCGCAGTTTTTCCAGGAAGGCCGCCTCGCCGTTCGTGAGGATGCGCTTCATCACGCCCTTCACGGTGGCGGCGCCGTAGCGCTGGATGAGCTGCTGGATGCGCGTTCGCGCCGCGGTGTTGCCGGCCATCTGCGCGCGGAAATCGAGCGCCACGAGTTCGGGCTTGCGCGAGGCGCGGAGATAAAGCTCCTCGATGTCGCGCCGGATCACGCCGCCCTCGATGATTTTCACGGGCGGGATCAGGATGCCCTCGTCGTACGCCGTCTCGGCCGCGGGGCAAAAACTGCCGGGCGTGATGCCGCCGATGTCGTACTGGTGCAGGCAGTTCGTCACCCAGCAGAACAGCTCCTGCCCGTGAAACACGGGCGCAGATCAGCATCACGTCCTGCTGGTGCGCGGCGCCCACCCACGGGTCGTTGGCGAGGAACATGTCGCCGGCGCAGATGCCGGGATTGTCGCTGCGGTTCTCGAGGATCCACTTCACTTGCGTGTCGGTGACGCCCGACATGTATTGCATGTAGGGGCCGAAATAGACGAACTCGGCATCCTCGGTGAGAATCGAGGGGTTGAGGTCGAGCGCATACATGGCCACGGGCGAGCCCGAGATGCGCTGGATGGTGGCGCCGTGCTCCTCGTTCACGTTCCACAGATTGTGGCGGATGACCTCGAACGTGACTGGGTCGAAATCGTCGGTCGCCTCGCGGTGCAGCCTGAGCTTCGGCGAAATGCGGAGTTGCGCTTCGGCGGCACATAAGGATTCCGCACGCCGTCGAAGCTGACGCCGGTGATGTCGTTGAGCTTGGTCATGGGGCGCGGACCGGTTCGTAGTGCAGCACGATGAGCTGGTCTTCCTTCACCGCGAGCTCGGCGTAAGTGCGTCCCCGGTCGTCGGAGAATTCAACCTCAACGACACCCGGAGCGAGAATTTCCACGACAGTACCGACTTGGCCCTGCGCCAGTCCTTCGTCAGCCAAATCGGCGGTCAGGGCGACCACATCGAGCAATCGAAAGCCGGGGTTCATGGGCGCTCCTCGAGTACGTAGCACGTTGTCAGTCGTAACACGGTGTCGCCGGTGCGAACAATCCAGGCGGAACCGATCAGTGCCGAGCCGCTAACGGTGGTCATGGCGAAATCCAGGATATAGCGCTGACCAAATTCATCCTTCCGGGTCGGGCGAAGATCGGCTTCGCTGCGAAATACACCGTTCTCGCCGCGCCGCCCCCTCACCCCAACCCTCTCCCCGGACGGGAGAGGGAGGTGTTACAACGTAATCTCGAAATTGCCGAAGGCATCGACGCGCATCGTCTGGCCCGGCCGCAGCGCCATGCTCGTGTCCGGCGTCTCGATCACGGCGGGGCCGGCGATGCGGTTGCCGGGCAGCAGAATTTCGCCATCGAAAACGGGCGTGGGTTCGAGCCGTTTCAGCTCCTCCCAATAGACCGCGCGGTCTTTTCGCCGCGCCGACGCGGGAATGGCGTCGATCATGCGCTCGGATGCGACGAGTTTCGGCCGCGGCGTCTCGGCCGAGGCGCGGACGCGGTATGTCACGATTTCGACGCGCGCGCCGCGGAACGAGGCGCCGCTGCCGTAGAGCTGCTCGTAGCGTGCGTAGAACAGCTCCTTCAACGGCCCCTCGAACCCACCCTCGGCGCGGCGCCAGGGCAGCACGACCTCGACCTCGTTGATCTGGCCCTTGTGCCGCATGTCGAGCGCGAATTCGAGGCGCTGGCGCGCGGCGCCGATGCCGTCCTTGGCCAGTCTGCGCGTGCGCGGCGGCTTCGAGCGCGTCGAGCGCGCGGTTGATGCGCGATCCGTCGAACGGCGAGGCCTGGATGTCGACCGACTCGTGGATGTGCAGCACGTCGGCCGAGGCCGCGCCGAAGGCGCACCAGACGCTTGCCGTCTCGCGCTGCGGGATCACGACGCGCGACGACGCCCAGTTCGCGCGCGAACACGCCGGCATGGACCGGCCCCGCGCCGCCGAACGCGAACAGCACGAAATCGCGCGGGTCGGCGCCCTTGCCGACCGTCATCTTGCGGATGATGTCGGCCATCTGGAACTCGACGATCTTGGCGATGCCGGCGGCGCATTCAAGCGCGCTCATGCCGAGCCGCGCTCCGATCGCGGCAAGGGCAGTCTCGGCCCCCGCGCGGTCGAGCTTCATGCGCCCGCCCGCGAAATTGTCGGCGCCGATCATGCCGAGCACGAGATCGGCGTCGGTCACGGTCGGCACGCGTGCCGCCGCGGCCGTAGCACACCGGGCCCGGCACCGCGCCCGCGCTTTCGGGGCCGACGCGCATCGTCTTCGTCTTCTCGTCGATGCGCACGAGGCTGCCGCCGCCCGCGCCGATCGCCTGGATATCGACCTTGGGGATGAAATACTCGTACTGGTTCACCACGCTCGAGAAGGAGAAGGCGGGCTTTCCTGCCGCGATGATGCCCACGTCGAACGAGGTTCCGCCCATGTCCGTGGTGATGATGTTGGGACAGCCCATGGCGCGGCCGAGATAGAGCGAGCCGGTGACGCCCGACACGGGGCCTGAATCGAGCGTCAAGAGCGGCGCCGCCATCGCCCGCTCGACCGAGATGGTGCCGCCGCCGCATTGCGTGATCTGCAGCCCCTGGAGGTAGCCTTTCTCGCGCAGGCGATTGTCGAGCTTGCCGAGATAGCCCGACGCGATCGGGCCGATATAGGCGTTGAAGGCCGTCGCCGTGGTGCGCTCGTACTCGCCCCATTTCGGCACGAGATCGGACGAGCAGGTGACGAAGAGCCCGGGCGCCATCGCCCGCGCCATGTCGCGCACGCGGCGCTCGTGCGCGGGATGAAGGAACGACCACAGGAAGCAGATGGCGATCGCCTCGACGCCCGCGGCGATGAGGCGAGCGGATCGCCGCCTCGGCCTCGTCTTCGTTCAAGGGCACCACCACCTCGCCGAAGCAATCGACCCGCTCCGACACGCCGGCGATGAGGCGCTTGGGCACGATCGGCTCGGGTTTCTGGCTTTCCGGGAAATGCACGACGAGGCGTACGTCGCGGCCCTGCACGCCGCGCGAGCCGCGCATGATGTGGATCACGTCGTTGTGGCCCTTGGTGGTGATGAGCCCGATCCTGGCGCCGCGTTTCTGCACGATCGCGTTGGTGCCGACCGTCGTGCCGTGCGACAGGAGCGCTATATCGGGATAGAGCGCGTCCGCCATGACGCCGATCCGCTCGGCCGCCGCCTCGATCGCGTCGATCATGCCGCGCGCGAAATCGTCGGGCGTCGAGGGCGACCTTCGCCGTGGTGACGGCGCCCTTCTCGTCGATCACGACGCAGTCGGTGAAGGTGCCGCCGATATCGACGCCGACGAGATAGGACATGGCCCGACGATTGCCTCTTCGTTGGTGGGGGCGTAGCATAGCGGCACATTCGCAAATAAGGCGACGCTAACCATGGAGGAATGGGATGGCTTCTGCCAACTGGGCGCTCGAAGGCAGCTATTTCGAGACGTGCAACTGCGAATTCCTGTGCCCGTGCATCAGCTCCAATCTCGCGGCTGAGCCGACCAATGGCGACTGCAAGGTGGCGCTCGCGTTCCAGATCGAGCGCGGCCGCAAGGATGGCGTGAGCCTCGATGGGCTTGCCTTCATCGTCGTGGCACGCACCCCCGGGGCCATGGGGAAAGGCAATTGGACGGTCGGACTGGTCATCGACGACCGCGCGAGCGCGGCTCAGGCGGATGCCATTCTCGCGATCGCCTCGGGCCAGGCGGGCGGCCCGATGGCGCACATCGCGCCGGCGATCGGCACCTTCGCCGGCGTCGAACGCCGTCCGATCAAGTTCACCGGCGACGGCAACCGCTATTCGGTGAGTGCCGGCGAGCTCGTCGATCAGGCCTGCGAGGGCGTGAAGTCATCGCCCGATGCAACCGAGCCGATGGCGCTCGTCAATACCGGGCATCCCGCTAATTCGCGCCTCGCCCTGGCCCGCGCAAGCAGCCAGCGCTTCCATGCCTTCGGCATCGATTGGGAGGATGCGAGCGGGCGCACCAACGGGCATTTTGCGCCGTTCCGCTGGCAGGCCTAAGCCGGCGTCGTTGCGTTTCGCCAAAAGCCTCACGCGCGATCAGGCGATCGTGCTGGCGAGCCTCGCCGCGATCACCGTTCTCGCTTGGCTCTATATCGTGGACATGGCGAGCGACATGGCGGAGATGGCCGACATGGTCGGCATGCCCGACATGGAAGGCATGGCGGGCATGGCGCTCGTGACGCCCTATGCATCCTGGGCGCTTGCCGACGTGTCGCTCGCGGCGGCGATGTGGATCGCGATGATGGCCGGCATGATGCTGCCGAGCGCCGCGCCCATGATCCTGCTCTTCGTCGCGGCGGAGCGACGCCGGGGCGGGGCGGCTCTTCTTCACAGCGCGGGCTTCGCCGCGGGATACCTGCTGATTTGGACCGGGTTCTCGCTCGCTGCGCTCGGCGAGCAGTGGCTCCTCTTGCGCACCGGCCTGTTCGCGCCCGAGATGATGGTGACGAACGGCTTCATCGGCGGCGCGATCTTCGTCGCCGCCGCGCTCTATGAATGGTCGCCGCTCAAGAATCGCTGTCTTGCGGTCTGCCAGAGCCCGCTTGGCTTCATCGCGGGACATTGGCGCCCCGGCGCCGCCGGCGCGCTGCGCATGGGCTTGGCGCATGGCGCATACTGTCTCGGCTGCTGCTGGGTGTTGATGCTGCTGCTGTTCGTCGGCGGCGTGATGAACATGCTTTGGGTGGCGGCGCTCGCCGGTCTCGTGCTGCTGCAGAAGGTCTTGCCGGGCGGGCAGCGCGTGTCGCAGGCGACCGGCCTCGCCATGCTGGCAGCCGGCATCTCGATCATTGCAAGGGCGGCGGCCTGACCGCCTCGCTCAGCGTCCGAGGAACTTGTCGAGCGTCGCGATCTGCTCCTTGTCGAGATGCTCGAAGAGCCGCGCCATGCCGCGATAGATCTCGCGCGCCCCGGGCTCGGCAAGGCCCAGATGCTCGCCGATCTCCTCCATCTCGGCAACCCAGCGATAGGCCTTGCGGTACATGTTCGGGATCTGCCGCGCGAGATAGTCGTAAAGCGCCTTCTGGCTCGATTTGAGCTCCTCGCGCAGCGGCTCGGCGACGCCGGCGCGCATGGCGCCCAGGATGAGCGCCACGCCCAAGGCCTGCGTCCCCTTGGTCAGCGCCGCGTAGGAGCATTTGACCGCGGACGCTGCGCCGATCCCGCCTTCGACCGGACGGATGTCGAGCCCGAGCGTCTTCAATTCGAGCGCGCGCTTGGCATCGGGCCCCGAGACATAGATGCGCCCGCCGATCTTGTCCGGCGCGGGCGCCGAACCGACGATGCCGCCATCGACGAAGGGCGCGCCGGTGGGCTCGATGATCTTTGCAATTTCCTCGACGCGCGCCGCGCTGATGGCGTTGCATTCGAGGAACACCGGCTTCTTCGCGCTCTTCGCCAGATGCGGCGCGAAGCGGCGGGCGAACGGCACGGCCTCGCCTGGGGGTATCACCGAGAGCAGGAAGTCGGCCTCGGCGACGAGCCGCGCGTCGTCGCCCATCGGTTCCATGCCGGCCGCGGCGGCGCGTTCGGCGCTCGCCTGGCTTCTTCCGGCGAGCGAGGTGAGGACGCGCGCGCCATGCGCATGGAGCCGCGCCCCGATGCCGGCTCCCATCTCGCCCTGCGCGATCACCGCCACCGTCGTTGCCATCGATCCCTCCGTTTTCGCACCGTCCTCCTAGCACAAGCCCTGGCACAAATCTTGGCGAGCCATGTTGCGCATGGGCCGCCGTCCCCTAGATAATGCCGGCACACTTCCGAGGAGAGGCGCCATGTGGTCGCTCAGGAGGAAACCGCTCGAGATACCGAGCGCCGACAAGGCGCTGCCGGGACGGACGGCGAAGATGCGCGTGCCGGCGAAGCACTTCGTCAACGGCAACCGGCTCGAGCCGCCCTTTCCCGACGGGCTGGAGACGGCCTATTTCGGCCTCGGCTGTTTCTGGGGCGCCGAGCGCATCTTCTGGCAACTGCCCGGCGTCTATACGACGGCGGTGGGATATGCCGGCGGCCCCACGCCCAATCCCGCCTACGAGGAAGTGTGCAGCGGCCTCACCGGCCATACCGAGGCGGTGCTCGTCGTATTCGATCCGAAGCGCGTCTCCTACGACACGCTGCTGAAGACGTTCTGGGAAAGCCACGACCCGACGCAGGGCATGCGCCAAGGCAACGATGTCGGCACGCAGTACCGCTCGGCGATCTATTGGACGAATCCTGAGCAGCGCCACAAGGCCGAGGCCTCGCAGCTCGCCTATAACCGCGCGCTGCGCGACAAGGGCCTTGGCGCGATCACGACCGAGATCGGGGAAGCGCCGCCGTTCTATTACGCCGAGGATTATCACCAGCAATATCTCGCCAAGAATCCCGGCGGTTATTGCGGGCTGGGCGGTACCGGCGTGTCGTGTCCGGGCGCGTGAGCGCTTAGCGCCCTCAGTGCGCGGCGATGCGAAGCTCGACGGGTGCTAGCCCGGCCCGCTTCATGCCGAGCTGGGCCGCGGCGGCCGGCGAGAGATCGATGATGCGGCCCTTGCGATGCGGGCCGCGGTCATTGACCGTGACCACGACCTTGCGGCCGTTCCTGCGGTTGGTCACTTCGACTTTGGTGCCGAACGGCAGCCGCATGTGCGCCGCCGTCATTTTGTGACTGTCGAGCAGCGCGCCCGAAGCGGTCGCGTGCCCCACGAGCTTCGTCGAATAGATCGAGGCGATCCCCTTTTCCGCCCGCGCTTCCGCCTTCGCATCGGTCTTCGCCAGGGCAGGCGTCGCATAGAGCGCAAAGAGCGCCAAAATCAATGCCGAACGTAGCATGACAGGTTCCCCCTCCGTCAGGCGGGCCAAGTAAACCATGATCGGCCGCGATTCGTAAAGGACTTCTTATCGGGGCCTGCCGATCGGCGGCAAGGCGCGCGGTACTTGCCGGAAAAGAGCGGCAAATACCGCGCGGCACCGCGCCTACTTGATGCGCGCGGCCGCTTCCTTGACGAGGCTCAGATCGGCGTAGTCCGCGACCTTGAGCGGCGCCTTGATGAAGCCCAGCTCGTGCACGGTATCGACATTGTGCTGCAGCTCGCCGAGATTCACGATGCCGTTCGTGTCGCGATAGTTGTCGCGCTGGGTGAAGGCCCAGTCGAGCTGTTCGGGCGGGCGCTTGGTGAATTTGGACACGATCTCGACCGCTTCCTTGTGGTTCTTGGGATCGTAGAACCAGCGATATGCGCGCACCGTGTCCTCGAGCAGATCGACGACCGCGGCGCGATGCGCCTTGATGAAACTCTCGCGCATCACCCAGAACGACAGCTCGGCGCCGCCGAGCCCATCTTTCATCGTGAACAGAGTGTGCGCCGTTTTCGTGAGCTCGGGACCATAGACGAACGGCACGGCGCCGGTGATGAGGTCGGCCTTCTTGTCGTTGAGCATGGCGCCCATGGTCGGGAACGGCACCTCGACGATGGTGTAGTCGCCGGGATAATGGAGCCCGTGCTTAATCAGGAAAGCGCGCATGCCCATGTTGACGCCGGTGCCGAGGCCGTTCACCGCCAAAACCTTGCCCTTCAAATCCTCGGGCTTGGTGATGCCGGAATCGTTCCGCACCATGTAGGTCGCGCTGAACCAGCCGTCATGTCCGTCCTGCAATTCGTCGCAGATGATGCGCAGGTCGGTGAGCCCGGCATTTTCGATGGCGAGCGGAAACGACGCGAAATTGAGCGCCGCGATCTCGATCTCGCCGGCCGCGATCGCCGTGATGTGCTGCGGCGAGGCGGTGATGTTGATGGGCTCGAAGGTGTAAGACTTGCCGAGATGGGGCGCGATGCCCTCATGGGCAAACAGGATCGGCGGAAGCGCAGCCGGCGTCACGACCCAGGCGATGCGGATTTTCACCGGCTCGGCGCCAGCCCCCGATGCCAGGCCAACGGCGAGCGCGAGCGCCGAAAATACGATGGTCTTCAAGCGAGCGAGCATGATCCTCCCCTCCGATGTTTGTCCCTTCCGAACAGATTGCCCGATCGGCGGCAACATTGCACCCCCAACGTAGCGTGCCAGGCCCGCTCTGGCGTGCGGCAGGATTTGCGCGCAAAATTCGCCCGTCGAAAAAGGGAGGGGATACCATGCGCGCGTGGGGCTCGATCGTCGCGGTGCTGTGCAATCTCGCACTGCTGCTTGGCCCGGCTGCGGCCGAGCCGGTGAAGATCCGCGTCACGTGGGTCGCGATCGCCACCAACATGCCGTCGATCCTGTTCCTGAAGCCGGGCATCGCGCGCCATAACGGCCAGAGCTACACGTTCGAGTCGCTCCATTTCAACAGTACGCCGCTCATGATCCCGGCGCTGGCCACGGGCGACATCGAAGTCGCGACGTTCGCCTATTCCTCGCTCGCCGCGGCGATCCAGAAGGCCGGAATGGACGATGTGCGCGTCATCGCCGATGAGTTCCAGGATGGCGTGCCCGGCTACTATTCCGACGAATACATGGTGCGGAAGGACAGCCCGATCCGCACGGTCGAGGATTTGAAGGGCAAGGTGCTGGCCTCGAGCGGCATCGGCGGTGCCATGGACGTGCCGATGCGCGAGATGCTGAAGAAGCACGGGCTCGATCCGGTGAAGGACGTGACCATCGTCGAGGTGTCGATGCCGAACCACCACGCGGCGCTGGCTGGCGGCAAGGTCGATCTGATCTCGAGCCCGCTGCCCTTCTCGGAGGATCCGGCCCTCAGGCAAATGGCGCGCACGCTCTTCACCCAGCGCGACGCCGCGGGCGCCACGCAAATGATCCTGTGGGCGGCGCGCGCCGGCTTCATCGAAAAGAACCGCGCCGCCTTGGTCGATCTGCTCGAGGACACGATCCGCGTGCGCCGATGGTTCGCCGATCCGGCAAACCACGCCGAGGTGGTGAAGCTCGTGAGCGAATTCACGAAGCAGTCGGCCGATCATTACGAACCGTGGTTCTTCACCAAGGCCGACTATTACCGCGATCCGAACGACGAGCCGAACATCGCCGCCTTGCAGCAGAATGTCGACGAGCTGGTGACGCAAGGGCTGCTGCCGGCGCACATCGACATGACGGCGCACGCCGATTTGAGCCTCGTCAAGGAGGCCGCCGCGCGGGTCAACGGCGCGAAGTAGGAGCTCACACCGTCGGCGGGTGGCGCGAGACGGCGGTCTCCTGGCGCGTGATGAATTCGAGGAGCGCGGGCCTGCCATCCTTCGTTTGCGCGATGCCGCGCTTCAAGGCCGGCACGATTTCGGCCGCGTCCGTGACGCGCTCGCCATAGCCGCCCAGTGCGCGCGCCAGGTCGGCGTAATTGCCGGAAATGTCGGTCGAGCGGTATTTCTCGGTCGAGGTCTGCATGATGTGCAGCTCGCACGCCATCGAATTGTTGTTGAACAGCACCGACAGGATCGGGATGCGGTTCCTGGCCGCGGTCTCGAAATCCATGCCGGTAAATCCGATCGCGGCGTCGCCCCAGACATTGATGCAGAGCTTGTCGGGATGCGCGAGCTTCGCCCCCATGGCGAGGCCGAGCCCATAGCCCAACTGCGTCGTCTTGCCCCAGCCGATATAGGAGTGCGGCGAACGCGTCTGCCAGAACGGCGTGATCTGGTCGCGCGGGCTGCCGGCGTCGTGCGTGACGATCGTGTTCTCGACATCGAGCGTGTTCATCATGTCCCAGATCACGCGATAGGGCGTCAGGGGCGCCGCGTTGTCGGTGAGCTTTCGCCGCCATTCGCCGAGCCATGCCTCGCGGATCTCGGCGATCTCGCGCGCGACCGCCCCGTCGTCGCGTTTTTGCGGCACGAATTCCAAAAGCGCGCGCGACAGTCCCTCGAGCGTCAGCGCCGCGTCGCCGACAAGCCCCACGGCGCAGGCGATGTCCTTGTTGAGATGGTCGGGATCGAGCGTCGCGTGGATCATCGTCTTGCCCTTGGGCATGGCGATCGCGAAATTGCTCTCGGTGAAGCTGCAGCCGATGCCGAAGATGACGTCGGCGCGGTCGAGGAAGTGGCGCGCGTGCTTGCCCATGCTGACGCCGCCCGAGCCGAGCGCGAGGCGGTGGTTTTCCGGGAACGCGCTCTTGCCTTCGAGGCTCGTCACCACGGGCGCGCCCAGATGCTCGGCAAATGCCTTGAGTTCGCCCCAGGCGCGCGCCCAGTGGACGCCCTGGCCGGCATAGATCACCGGCCGCTCGGCCTTGGCGAGGAGGCGCGCCGCCTCGCTTGAGCGCCGCCGCATCGGGGCCGTAGCGCGTCGGCGCAACCGGCGTGTAGTTGAGCGCCCCCGGCATCTCCTCGTGCCACAGATCGGCCGGCACCTCGACGATCGCCGGGCCGCCGCGGCCGTTCCTCAGGCGCGAGAAGGCGCGGCGCATGACGTTCGAAACCTCGGCGGGCGAGGTCAGCGATTCCGCCGACTTGGCGATGCCGCGCATCTCGCGCGTGGCGCTGTAATTGGCGCCGACCTGCGCGATGCGGCGCGGATATCCGCCGGGGATGACCAGGATCGGGATCGATTCGCTGAAGGCCTGCGCGATGCCGCCATAGGCGTTCTCGGTGCCGGGCCCGTGCTGCATGCAGAAGGCGCCGATCTTGCGTCCCTGCGTCACGCGCGAGATCGCGTCCGCCATGTGCAGGCCGATGCGCTCCTGACGCACGATGATCGGCCGGATGTCGGCCGCCGCCGCATACTCGATCAGGTGATTGACCGGATAGGCGCACAGGATCTCGATCCCTTCGCGCTTCATGATCTCCGCGATCGCCGCGCCGACCTTCATGTCTTGTCTCCTTTAATTCGCCGGGCCCCGTTCCATGGAATAAGGCTGCCAGCGCCGCAGTTGCGATTTCTCGAGCACCGAGGGATTGACGCAGGAGCGCGGCCACATGCCCTTCAGCGCGAGCGCGATCTCGTGGCCGACGCGGCGCTTGCGCATCGGATCGAACCGTCCCGAGGCCGAGGCCACATGCGGCGTCAGCGTGACGTTGTCCATCTTCAGCAGCGGATTGTCGGGATTGGGCGGCTCGGTCTCGAGCACGTCGAGCCCGGCATGGGCGATCCAGCCCTGTTGCAGCGCCTTGATGAGCGCCGCTTCGTCCACGGTCGGGCCGCGGCCGGTGTTGAGGAAGATGGCGCCGGGCTTCATCAGCCGGAAATGGCGCTCGGTCAGCATACGCTGCGCGTCCTCGGTCGCGGGCGCATGCATCGACACGAAATCGGAATTGCGCAGGAGCTCGTCGAGCGTCACCGGCTCGACGCCATAGGGGCTCATGGTCAGCTCTTCGACGTACGGATCGTAGGCGAGCAGGCGCAGGCCAAAGGGCCGCGCCCTGACGGCCACCGCGCGGGCGACATGGCCGAACGCGATGAAGCCCAAGGTCTGGCCTATGAGGCGCGGCTGGCTCAGCGCCGGCCGCCCCTCGCGCCAGCGCCCCTCGCGCACCATGCGGTCCTGCTGCAACAGCCGCCGGAACGATGACAGCAGCAGCATCATCGCGTGATCGGCCACCTCCTCGATGAAGGTGTCGGGCACGTTCGTCACCGGAATGCCGCGCGCGGTGGCGGCGGCGACATCGACGGAATCGACGCCGACCGAGCCCAGCGCGATGATGCGGCAGCGCTCGAGCCCGTCGATCATGCGCTTGGTGAACTTGACGCCCTTGGCGTAGACCGCGTCGGCGTCATGCGCCGCGGCGACGAAGGCGTTCTCGGACGAGCCGTCGATCTCGACGATCTCGGCGTCGAGCGGGGTGAGCGCCTCATTCTCGAACTCGTAACTGTTGCTGGCGCCGACGGCATAGCTCGTGCCCTTGGGCGTCACGACCTTGAACCTGGCCATTTGGTCCTCCCGCTTGCGCCGAGTGTGCGGCGGCGGCCGCGCCGAGGCAAGGTCCCGACCGGCGGACACCGGGGCGTCTGCAGTCCGTCGCTTTCACCACGCGTCGCGTCACGCCATGAGTTGCTTGATCTCGGCAGCCAACAGACTTTCTCGTCCTTGAAAACTCTCGACCATGGCAGCGAGGAATTGTTCGGGAGCCATACCTTCGAGCTTGAATGGATGCCCGGCGCGCGCGGCCAACACGACAAGGAAGGTCACTTGGGTGCGTCCATTTCCCTCGCGGAAAGGGTGAATGGCGTTGAGTGTCGAGAGAAAACGTGCCGCGCTTTCGGAGAATTCATCGCTCGAGAGCCCTCTTAGAAATCGCTTCCGTTTGAGATTTGCGAACAGAGCATCCATTTCCCGCCCGATATGCTCGGGATAGCAGAACATGCTGCTTCCCTTGGCCATGCGTACGGTTCGGAAGCGGCCCGCCCATGGATACACATCTTGAAACAGGTGACGGTGAATGGCTTGGTAGTGCCGAATGCTGAGAACGTCCTCGCGGAAGCGGCTCGTCGGCACGCTGCGCGGTGCTCATAGCCTCGAATGCGGCAAGCGCGGCAGGGTCGCGCAACCCCGGAATGTTCTTGAGGACCGTCGTACCCGGATAGCAGTAGGGATCCGCCATGGCCGCGTACGCATAGGGATCAGCGGACTTTCCCATATTTTCGGCTGATCGCCCGGCGGCGCTGCTCGGGCGACAGGTGCTTCCGATCGAATTCGCGGAATTCCGCATCCATCGCATCGGTCATGCGAATGCCCTCGACTGCGCTGATCTTGGCGAATCTGCTTCGGCCGATGGTAAAGCCCTTCACGTCGCGGGCGCGGCCATGTGTGGCTCGTTCCTTCATTTGCCAATTATACCACGCTTGCCGCGGACGCGCTTCCATTAGTGGCCCGACCGGCGGACTGGAAGCGGATGCCCGGCGGTGCTAACCGTCGCGCAAGGGAGGAAGCGGCATGGCGGATCGGCTTGCCGGCAAGGTGGCGATCGTGGTCGGCGCGGGGCAGGGGCCGGGCGAGGGGCTGGGCAATGGCCGCGCCACGGCGCTGCGCTTCGCACAGGAGGGCGCGCGCGTCGTGGCGGCCGATTTCCGGCTCGACTCAGCAGAAGAGACGGCCGCGATGGCGATGAAGGACGGCGGCCAATGCGTGGCCTTCGCCGCCGACGTCTCGGTCGAGGCAAATCTCGCGGCGCTGATCGCGTTCGCGCGCGAGCGCTGGGGCCGCATCGACATCCTGCATAACAATGTCGGCGTCAGCATCGCCGGCGGCGACGCGGGCCCGCTCGAGATCACCGAGGCAGCGTTCGACCGCATCGCCGCCATCAATCTGCGCGGCACGATCATGGCGTGCAAGCACGTGCTGCCGGTGATGCGCGCGCAGCGCGCGGGCGCCATCGTCAACATATCCTCGGTCGCGGCGTGGGAGAATTACCCTTACGTCGCCTACAAGGCGACCAAGGCCGCCCTCATCGCCTATACGCAGCAGCTGGCGATCCAGAACGCGGAATATGGCGTGCGCGCCAACGTCATCCTGCCGGGCCTGATGGACACGCCGATGGCGGTCGATACCCGCGCGCGCGCCACCGGCAAGACCCGCGCCGAGGTGGCGGCGATGCGCGACGCGCGCGTGCCGCTGCGCCGGCGCATGGGAAGCGCGTGGGACGTGGCGAACGCCGCGCTCTTCCTCGCCTCGGACGAAGCGAATTTCATCACCGGGGCCGCGCTTCCCGTCGATGGCGGCGCGCTCGTCAATATCGGGTGATCCCATGCGCACCATCGATGCCGTCACGCATTTCTTCCCCAAGCGCCTGTTCGATCGCATGATGGCGGCGCCGGGCTTCGCCCGGGACATCGGCAAGCGCATGCGCGGCGTGCCGTCGGTCTGGGATATCGACGTGCGCATGAAAGTGGTCGAGCGCTTCGCCGATTACCGGCAGATCCTGTCGTTGGGACTGCCGCCCTTGGACATGCTCGCCGGGCCCGAAGAGGCGCCGGAATATGCGCGGCTTGGCAATGACGGGCTGGCGGAGCTGTGCGCCCGATATCCCGACCGCTTCGCCGGATATTTGGCGGCGCTGCCGATGAACGCGCCGGACGCTGCGGCAAAAGAGGTCGAGCGCGCCTTCAAGAACGGCGCCAACGGCTTGCAGCTTCACACCAACGTCAACGGCGTCTCGCTCGCCGATGAACGCTTCATCGGCGTGTTCGAGATCGCGCGGAAATTCGACAAGCCGATCCTGCTGCACCCGGCGCGGCAATCGTCCATGCCGGACCTGCCGGGCGAGCGCATGTCGCGCTACGAGATCTGGGCGATCTTCGGCTGGCCCTACGAGACCACGGTCATAATGACCCACATGGTGTTCTCGGGCTTTTTGGACCGGCTGCCGGGCTTGAAGCTGCTGGTCCATCACATGGGCGCGATGGTGCCGTTCTTCGAATCGCGCATCCGGCACGGCTGGGCCGAGCTTGGCACGCGCACCTCGAGCGGCGATCCCGCCGTCGTGCCGCAGAAACTCACGCGGCCGGTCTTGGACTATTTCCGCGACTTCTATGCCGATACGGCGCTTGCGGGATCGAAGGCCGGGATCGCCTGCGGCCTCGAATTCTTCGGCGCCGACAAAGTGCTGTTCGCGTCCGACTGTCCCTTCGACGCGGAAGGCGGCCTGCTCTACATTCGCGAGACGATCGACGCGCTCGACGCGCTGCCGCTGGCTCAGGAAACGCGCCAGAAAATCTGCCACGCCAACGCCGAACGCCTGTTCGGCCTCAGATAGAGGGAGAATTCGATGGAACCGCTGCCGCGCGGCGCCAATTTCGTCCGGTCGAAGATGCTGTGGGAGATCGGCCTCCACATCGCCGGCAATCCGGCGACGCATTACGGCGGCAACCGCGACATGTGCATCGCCGTCGGCTCCGGCTCGGGCGCGTCGTTCAAGCCGTGGCTGCGGCTTTCCACGGGATCGGCGATCCTGGCCGAGGAAGTGGTGAAGGGCGGCCTCGAGATGGCGTTCGTCAATCCCTCGGCGCTTTTGACGCAAGCCTATCGCGGCGTGGGATTGTTCAAGACCAAGCTGCCGGTGCGGGTCGTAGCCTCATATCCGAGCTGGGACCGCTACGTGATGGCGGTCCATCCCAGGACCGGCATCGCTTCCATCGCCGACATCAAGAAGACGCGCTATCCGCTGCGCATCTCGATCCGCGAGGACATCACCCATTCGACCCGCGTCCTCATCGACCAGTCGTTCGCGCTTAACGGCTTCACGCTCGCCGACTTCGAGGGCTGGGGCGGCAAGATTGTGGTGTGCGGATCGCCGATGGACGCGCCGCGCCGGCTTCAGCCCTTGGGCCGCAACGAGCTCGATGCCGTGTTCGACGAGGGCATCAAGGTCTGGCTCAACGAGGCGCTTGCCGCGGGATTGCAGCCGATCGATCCGACGCCGGAGGAGTTCGAGAAGCTGGGCGCGCTCGGCTGGCGCAAGATGCCGCTGACGAAAGCGCGTTTCCCGGGCCTCAAGCGCGACCATCAGGCGATCGATTTTGGCGGCTGGCCGATCTATTGCAGCGCCGCGCTCGACGAGAAGATGGTGTACGACGTCTGCGGCGCGATCGCCGCGCGCGATTTCGAGATGCCGTGGGAGGAGGGCGCGTACAAGGGCATCGCGCAGATCGGCCGCGACACCGAAGAAACGCCGATCGACGTGCCGCTCCATCCCGGCGCCGAGCGCTGGTTCAAGGAGCACGCCCGCTAGACGCGCACCCAGCCGCCATCGACGTAAAGCGTCTGGCCGGTGAGGAAGGCGGCGTCGTCGCTCGTCAGGAACGACATCGCGCCGACCAGATCCTCCGGCAGCTCGGTCCGCTTGATCGCCTGGTTGTTGGCGACAAGCGCGAAGCGCTCGGCCGAGCGCGGCGTCGTTTGCGTCGTGCCCGGGCTCCTGGTGAGGCTCGGCGCGATCGCGTTGACGGTGATGCCGAAGGGTCCGATCTCGCTTGCGAGCGCGCGGGTGAATCCCACGACCCCGCCCTTGCTCGCGACATAATGCACGACCTGCGTCACGGGCGTCGCGAACGTGTTCGACGCGAGATTGACGATGCGGCCCCAGTTGCGCTCCTTCATGCCCGGCACGAACGCCTTGGCGCAGAGGAACATCGATTCGAGGTTGACCGAAAAAACGCGCCGCCAATCGGCGAGCGTCATGTCGTCGAAGGCGAGATGCGGATAGATCCCGGCGTTGTTGACGAGGATGTCGCAGCGCCCGAAGCGGCCGCGCACGGTCAGGGCCAATGCGGCCACGTCCTCGGGCTCGGAAACGTCGCAGCGCACGGGCAGCGCCTCGCTGCCCGCCGCGCGCACCAGACCGGCCGTTGCGGCGCCGTCGGCGATGTCGGCGACGACGATCAGCGCGCCGTCCTCCGCGAGGCGTTTGGCGAAGGCCTGGCCGATGCCGGCGGCGGCGCCGGTGATGACCGCGACCTTGCCCTTATGTCCCTTTGCCATGGCATCCTCCGAATTCACTTCGCGAACTGCGGCGCTACCTCCGCCATGAAGCGCGCCATCTCGTCCTTCACCTGCGCGTGCGGCTTGAGGCCGAGATTGAAGTAGAGGATCGCCTCGTCGAATCCCGCCGCCTCGACCTTGGCCTTCAAGGTATCGGCGATCCTCGCTGAATTGCCGAGCAGCACCGCGTTGTCGTTGAAATCCTCGGGCTTCATCGTCTTGTAGCGCGCGACGATGGGCGCGAAATAGCGGTAGTTCTCGGGCGCGGTCCTGGGATCGCCCGGCAGCGCGTGCGAGGTACATTCGCGGTGATAGCGAAGCTGGCGCTCGCGCGCCTGCCGCTCCTCTGCGGCCGTGTCGGCGAAATGGATGAAGTAGCTCGTCACGAGGCGTCCGGGCTTTCGCCCCTCCGCGGCGCATGCCTCGCGGTAGAGCCGCGCCGCTTCGGCAAGCCCGCCATGAATTTGCGTCGCCGCGCCCGCGGCGACGACGAGCCCCAATCCGAGCCGCGCCGCAAGTTCTATCGAAGGGCGCGAGAACGAACCCACATACATCGGAACCGGACGCTGCACCGGCCGCGGCGTGATGCGCACGTTCTCGAAGGCGTAATACCGGCCCTTGTGCGAGAGCGGCTCGTCGCTCGACCACAGACGCCGCACCAGCTCGATCCCTTCGGCGAAGACGGCGGCGTTGTCCTCGAAATTCGCCTGGAACGGCCCGTATTCGTTGCGGTCATAGCCGCGGCCGGCGGCGAAATCGACCCGGCCGCCGCTCAGCAGGTCGAGCGTCGCCCATTGCTCGGCGACGCGGATCGGATGATGGAGCGGCAGGACGTTGACCGCGGGCGCAAGACGGATGCGCTTCGTCCGCGCGGCGACGTAGGCGAGCGCCAGGTCCGGGCACGACATGACGCCCAGCGAGCTGAAATGATGCTCGCCGATCCAGGCGGAGCGGAAGCCCAGGGATTCCGCGTGGATCGCCTCATCGACGATATCGAGGATATAGGCGTTGGCGTCGCGCCGGTTGTTGACATAATGATTGTCGCTCAGCGTGAAATAGCCGAAATCCATCCTTGATCTTCGCCTCCTCTGTGGCACCGTGTCACGGCAGGCGCGGCTGCGCAACGGGTAACGGGGACAAGCCATGCATCGCATCGACGTCCATCACCACATCATTCCGCCGCGCTGGCTCGCCGAGGAGCGCGAGCGCATGTCGGCCAATGCGATGAACTTCGACATGGTCGCGAATTGGACGCCGGAAATGTCGCTCGAGGCGATGGACCGCAACGAGGTCAGGACCGCCGTCACCTCGATCTCGACCGTGATCGTGCGGCCGAACGAGCCCGCGCGCGCGCACTCGCTTGCGCGCGAGTGCAACGAGTTCGCGGCGCGGCTCGTCCAGGATCATCCCGGCCGCTTCGGCATGTTCGCGCTGCTGCCGCTGCCGCATGTCGATCTGTGCCTCAAGGAGATCGACCATGCCGCGGGCGCGCTTCATACGGACGGGTTCAAGCTCCAGACCAATTACGAGGACAAGTGGCCGGGCGATGCGGCCTTCGCGCCGGTGTTCGACGAACTGAACCGGCGCAAGGCCGCGATCTTCTTCCATCCGACCGTGGCGTCGTGCTGCATGAACCTGCTGCCGGGGATCAATCCGCCGCTGATGGAGTATCCGTTCGACACCACGCGCGCCATCGCGAGCCTCCTGTTCAACGGCATGTTCCAGCGCTGCCCCGACATAAAATTCATCTTCGCCCATGGCGGCGGCGCCATGCCGATGCTCGCGCATCGCATCGGCGGCCTCATCCGCGGGCGCAAGGAGCTCGCGCAAAAATTCCCGAACGGCATCCTGCCCGAGCTGCAAAAACTCAATTTCGACGTTGTCAGCGTGACCAATCCGCCGGCGATGGCGGCGCTCCAAAAACTCACGACGCCGCAGCGGCTCCTCTTCGGCAGCGACACGCCCTATGTGCGGACCGAAAGCACCGTCGGCGAGCTGCAGCAGATGGGATTCGGCGCGTCCGACCTCCGCCGCATCGAGCGCGACAACGCAATTGGCCTGATGCCGAGCCTCGCGCGCTAGCGCTTCGCCGCGGCGATGGCGCGCCAGATGGTTTCGGATGTGGCCGGCATCTCGACGTGGCTGACGCCCAGCGGCGCCAGCGCATCGACCACGGCATTGATGGCGGCGCCCAGGGCGGGCGTCGTGCCGCCTTCGCCGCCCGGCCTGATGCCGTAGCGGTGGCTCGCCGCGGGCAGCTCCAGGAGCTTGCACTCGAAGGGCGGCATAAAATCCGCGCGCGGCATGGCGTAGTCCATGAAGGACGCGGTCACCATCTGGCCGCTCGCCGGGTCATAGAACGCCTGCTCGATAAACGCCTGGCCGATCCCCTGCGCCGCCGCGCCATGCGTCTGGCCGTGCAGGATGAGCGGATTGACCGCGAGTCCGACATCGTCCACGCCGATCCAGCGCAAAAGCCGCACGTCGCCCGTATCGGGATCGACCTCGACCTCGCAGATGTGCGTGCCCGAGGGAAATCCGCCGACCGACACGGTCTCGTCGCCGATGCCGTCGAGCTTGCCCTGCAATTCCGCCGGCAGGTCGTGCCGCGTGGCGGCCGCCTTGGCGACATCGAAAATGCCGATGAGGCGGTCGGTGCCCTTCACGGTGAAGACGCCGCGCGCGAAATCGACATCGAGCGCGCTCACCTCCATCACATGCGCCGCGATTTTTCGGCCCTTGTCGATGATCGCATCGGCGGCGGTGCCGACCGCGAGGCTCGCGATCCGCATCGAGCGGCCGGAATGGGAGCCGCCGCCCGCCTTCACGCGGTCGGTGTCGTGCGCCACGAAATCGACGCTCTCGAACGGCACGCCGAGCCATTCGGTCAGAAGCTGGGCGAAGCTCGTCTCGTGGCCCTGGCCGCTGTTCATCGTCCCGAGCACCAGTTCGACGCGGCCCGCGGGCTCGACCAACACCTCGGCGCGCTCGCGCGGAAAGCCGCCAGTGACCTCGATGTAGTTCGCAAGCCCGATGCCGTAAAGCTTGCCGCGTTTTTTGGCTTCGTCCTTGCGCGCGGCGATGGCAGGCCACCCGGCGAGCGCGAGCGCCGCGTCCATGCTCTTCTCGTACTCGCCGTTGTCGTAGGTGATGCCGACGCCGTTGGTGTAGGGAAATTCATTGGGTGGAACGAGATTGCGGCGGCGCAGCTCGATCCGGTCGAAACCGAATTTCTGGGCCGCGATGTCGATCAGCCGCTCCATCACATAGATCGCCTCGGGCCGTCCGGCGCTGCGATAGGGCGTGGTCGGAATGGTGTTGGTAAGGACAGCCGAGCCGCGGAAATGGACGGCAGGGATGCGGTAGTTCCCCGACATCTGGGTGAGGCCTTTTCGCAGCGGCGTGAAATGCGCGGTGTAGGCGCCGACATTGCTGATATTGGCGCCGCGAAGGCCGAGGAATTTGCCGTCCTTGTCGAGCGCCAGCTCGGCCGAAACGGTGAGGTCGCGGCCCTGGTAATCGCTGACGAAGCATTCGGTGCGGTCGCCATACCACTTGACCGGGCGGCCGACCTTGCGCGCGGCCCACGGCAGCAGCCCGTATTCCGGGAAGAAAGTGTTGCGCGTGCCGAAATTGCCGCCCATGTCGCCGCACAGCGCGCGGCATTCCTCTTCCGGCACGCCCAGAACCTTGGCGAGCGTCTGCCGCTCGCGCACGACGCCGCCGCCGGAGCCGGCATAAATGGTGTAGCGCCGGGTCTTCGCATCGAAATCGCCGATCGCCGTGCGCGGCTCCATCGGCGCGCCGGTGACGCGCTGGACCCAGGTGTCGAGCTTCGCCACGTGCGCGGCCTTGGCAAACGCAGCGTCGGTCGCCGCGCTGTCGCCGACCTCGCCATCGGCGCTGAGATTGCCGGGACATTCGTCCCAGACGCGCGGCGCGCCGGGTTTCAGCGCGTCCGTCGCGCGCACCACGGAGGCAAGCGGCTCGTAGTCTACCTCGACCAGCTCGGCCGCGTCCTTTGCCGCCATGTGCGAGTCCGCGACCACCATCGCCACCGGCTCGCCGACGAAGCGCGCCTTGTCGGTTGCGATGACCGCGATCGGGAAGCCGAGCAGCTTCGTCCCCGGAAACAGCCGGATCGTCACGTCCGGCATGCCCTCGACCGCGGCGGAATGCGGGATGGGATTGCGGCCGTCGGCCAGAAAATCGGCGCCGGTGAAGATCGCGATCACGCCCGGCGATTTTTCCGCGCGGCTCTTGTCGATCGCGCGGATGCGCGCATGCGCGTGCGGCGAGCGCACGATCGCCGCGAACGCCATGTTCGGCAGCACGATGTCCGGAAGATAGCGCCCGCGGCCGGTAAGAAAGCGCAAATCCTCCTTGCGCGGAACCGCCTGTCCGATGCCGGATGAGATCGCAGTGTCGTTCACGCCAAACCCTTTCTTGCTTCCGCTACGTGCCGCTCGACCGCGTGGAGCTGTGCGCTCTTGCGCTTTTCGCTGAACCCGTCGCGGTTGCCGCGCAGCCACTGCATCGACCGCTCGCGCCACGCGTTGCGTTCCTCGAAGCGCGGCAGGACATAGCGCGCGAAGAGCTCGTACGAGCGCTTCGTCGCCTCCCAGTCCGCCCAGTCATTGGCGAGCAGCAGGATGGCCCCGAAGCCGCCGGTCCGGGTCCAGTAGTTCTCGAGCACGCGGACCGCGTCGTCGGGCGTGCCGATGGCGCCGCGCCCGCCCTCGTTGATCGCCTCGACGCTCGGCAGTCCGATTGCGGCGCCGCCCTCGGGATTGACCGAATAGGCATAGCGCTCCCACTTCTCGAAGCCCTCGCGCACGTTGGCGAGCGCCTTCTCGCGCGTCTCGGCGATGTGGAAGGGCGCCATGAGCCGGTAGTTGCGCCGGTCCATCGTGCGGCCCTTCTGCGCCGCCTCCTGGTTCGCGAGGTTCCAGTTGTAGTCGAGCGCGTCGTAGCCGTGCGGGCTGCCCGCGGCGACGCACAGCATGCCGAGATCGTGCCTGCCCGCGAGCATGCCGCCATAGGGCGTGACCGTGCTGGTGATGGCGAGATGCGGGCGCGGCTTCGAATAGGGGCGAAGCTGGAGCCGCCCGTCGCGCAGGCGATACCAGTCGGTGTCGCGCGTGACGATTTCGCCGGCCAGCAGCCGCGCGATCACGTCGATCGCATCGGCCATGCGGTCGCGCTGCGTCTCGGGATCGATGCCCAGCATCATCGCGTCGGACGTCAGAAGCCCTGGGCCGAAGCCGAACATGGCGCGCCCGCGCGTCTGGTAGTCGAGCTGCACGATCCGGTCGGCCACCATGAACGGATGGTGGTATGGCAGCGAGATGACGCCGGTGCCGAGCCGGATGCGGCGGGTGCGCTCGGCGGCGGTGGCGATGAACAGCTCGGGCTGGCCGTAGATCTCGTAGCCGCCCGAATGATGCTCGCCGATCCACGCCTCGTCATAGCCCAATTCGTCGAGCCATTGCATGAGCTGGAAATCGCGCTCCATGCACAGCAGCGGGTCCTCGTCGTTGGGATGGAACGGCGGCAGGAAAATGCCGGCGCGCAGCGTGCGATATTCACTCATGGCGTTGGGCCTCCGGCGCCAGTCTGCCCGATGAAGGGCAAAGGGACAACGTTGCGCAATCCGCGCGCCCGTTCCACGATAGTGCGAGGAGGCCGACATGAACCGCCAGATTCTGCTGAAGTCCCGCCCCAAGGGCGCACCGGGTCCGGAGAATTTCGAGCTGGTCGAGCGGCCCGTGCCCGAGCCGGAAGAGGGCCAGTTCCTCGTGCGCCACCGCTTCATGTCGCTCGACCCCTACATGCGCGGGCGGATGAGCGATGCGAAATCCTATGCGAAGCCGGTCGGCGTCGGCGAGGTCATGCAGGCCGGCACGGTCGGCGAGGTGGTGCGTTCGCGCCACCCGCAGTTCCGCGAAGGCGACACCGTGCAGCTTCATGGCGGCTGGCAGGACTATGCGCTGTCGAACGGCGCGGGCGCGCGCAAGATCGATCCCGCCGCGGCGCCGATCCAGTCGGCGCTTGGCATTCTCGGCATGCCGGGCATGACGGCCTATTGCGGCCTTCTCGAGATCGGCCAGCCGAAGGCGGGCGAGACCGTCGTCGTCTCCGCCGCCTCGGGCGCGGTCGGATCGGTCGTAGGGCAGATCGCCAGGATCAAGGGCGCGCGCGCGGTCGGCATCGCGGGCGGCGCCAAAAAGGTCGAGCATGTGAAGCGCACGCTCGGCTTCGATGACTGCGTCGATTACTGCGCCGCCGATTTTCCTGCTGCGCTTGCCGCCGCTTGCCCCAAGGGCATCGACGTCTATTTCGAGAATGTCGGCGGCGCGGTGCAGGACGCGGTGTGGCCGCTGCTCAACGATTTCGCGCGCGTGCCGCTGTGCGGCCTCATCTCGCACTATAACGACACGGCGCCGCGCCCCGGCCCCGATTTCATCTCGATCCTGCGCCGGCGCATCACCGTGCGCGGCTTCATCGTCACCGATTTCCAGGCGAAGTCTGCGGATTTCCAGCGCGACGTATCCGCGTGGTACCGCGACGGCCGCATCAAGTATCAGGAAGACGTGGTGGAAGGCCTTGCCAACGCGCCGCGCGCCTTCATCGGCCTTCTGAAGGGCGAGAATTTCGGCAAGCTGCTGGTGAAGCTGCCGTGACGCGCGCAGGCGTTCTGGGTGCGCTCTTCGCGTGCGCAGCTTCCCACGCGCTGGCGGCCGAGACGATCGTGACCGGCATGATCGGCGCGCCCAACGCGCCGGGCTGGCCGTGGTACATCGCGATCGACAAGGGCTATCTCGACGCCGCCGGGATCACGCTCGACGTGAGCTATTCCTCGACCGCTTCCGGCCTCGTGCAGCAGGTCACGGCGGGCTCGCTCGATCTCGTCGCCGATGTCGGCGTCGTGGAGCCCATTCACGCTGTGGCGAAGGGCGCGCCCGTTTCGATGCTGCGCATCATCGGCCAGTATTCGCCCTACGAGCTCGTCGCCAAGGGCAACATCGCCTCGGTCAAGGACCTGAAGGGCAAGACGATCTGCATCGGCGGGCTCATCGACATCAACCGCGTCTATCTCGAGCGCATCATGCAGGCGAACGGTTTGAAGGACGCCGACTACGACATCACCGTCGCCGGCAACACCGCGGCGCGCTTTGCCGCCCTGAAGTCGGGCGCGGTCGATGCGTCGATGATCGCGCCGCCGTTCAATTTCATCGCGGAAGACGCGGGCTTCCACAGCGTGGGATTGATCCTCGACTATGCCAAGGACCTGCCGTTCTCGGCGACGGTGGTGTCGGACGCCTATGCCGAAAAGCATCATGACACGCTCGTCAAACTGCTTGCCGTGCTGGACAAGAGCGTCGCGTGGTTCGACGACACGTCCCATCGCGACGAGACGATCGACATTCTTCTGAAGGCGATGAAGTCGTCCGATCGCGCCGCGGTCTCGCGCGCCTACGACTATTTCCACAAGATCGACTATTTCGCGCCCAGCAACGCGATCTCGAAAAAGCAGGTCGAGAGCCTGGAGCAGGCAATGAAGGCGATCGGCGACACAGGGAGCGGCGTCGCCATCGACAAGATCGTGACGCCCGGCCTCACGCGGCTTGTGGATTAGCGCTGCGGATATAGTCCGCCGCCTTCTCCGCGATCATGATGGTGGGGGCGTTGGTGTTGGCGCCCACGACCCACGGCATGACCGAGCAGTCGGCGACGCGCAAGCCGGCGATGCCGCGCACGCGCAGCTCCTCGTCCACGACCGCGTCCGCATCGGCGCCCATGCGGCAGGTGCCGGCCGGATGCGCGGCGGTCTGGCCGTTGTTGCGGATCCAGCGGTCGAGATCGGCGTCGCTCGCGGCGCCGGGGCCGGGACTGCGCTCGGCTGCGACGAGGCGCTGCAACGGCTCCTTGCCGAAGATCGCGCGCACCGTCCGAACGCCGCCGCGCAAGGTCTCGAGGTCCAAGGGATCGGCGAACAGGTTCCATAAAATGCGCGGCGGGACCCGCGGATCGGCCGAGCCCAGGAACACGCGGCCGCGCGAGCGCGGATGAAGGAGCGCCACCCGGCTCGAGAAGCAATGCGGTGCAGGGTCCTTCACGCCGGGAAACCACGGCCCCGCCTCGGGCAGCACCGGGCTCAGCAGCAGCTCGATATCGGGCCGCTCGCTTTCGCCGCGCGTCTTAAGGAAGCACACGCATTGCGTCGGCATGGAACCCACCACTCCGGTGCCGAGCGCCGCCCAGCGCAACGTCGACAGGATGAGCCGGTCCCAGCGCAGCTCATCGACGATCGACAGCTTCTCGTTGATCTCGAAGGTGATGACGGCGTTGGCGTGCTCCTGAAGGTTGCGGCCGACATCCTTGCGGTCGAGCACCGGCGCGATGCCGAGCGCGCGCAGCTCGTCGGCCGGGCCGATGCCCGACAGCAGCAGAAGCTGCGGCGAATTGTAGGTCCCGCCCGAAAGAATGACCTCGCGCGCCGCGCGCGCGGTGTGCATCGTGCCGCCGCGTTCGTAGGCGACGCCCGTGGCGCGGCCGCGCTCGACCACGACGCGGTGCGCGAGCGCGCGCGTCTCGACCCGAAGGTTGCGCCGCTTCAGCGCCGGGCGCAGGAAGGCGCGCGCGGTGGAATTGCGCCGGCCGCGGCCGATGGTGAAGTCAGGCGCCGCCACGCCTTCGGGCGATGCGCCGTTGTAGTCGTCGCTGAGGGAAAAACCGGCCGCCTGGGCGGATGCGGTGAAAAGGTCGTGGAGCGGGCTCCGGCGCGGCCCCGGCGACACCGTGAGCGGCCCGGCGCCGCCGTGGAACCGGCTTTCGCCGCGCCAGTTGCTTTCCGAGCGCTTGAAATAAGGCAGCAAATCGTCATAGCCCCAGCCCGTGAGCCCCGCCTGGCGCCATTGCTCGTAATCGAGCGGATGGCCGCGGGCATAGAGCATGGCGTTGATCGACGAGGTGCCGCCCAGCACCTTGCCGCGCGGGATGAAGATGCGGCGGTTGTTGCAGTTCGGCTCGGGCTCGGTCGTGAGGTCCCAGTTGAGGCTCGGGTTCGGTGCAAGCCGGCGCATCGCCAGCGGCATGTGGATATAAGGGTGCCGGTCGTGCCCGCCCGCCTCGAGCAGCAGCACGCGCGATCCGTCCGCGCTGAGGCGATTGGCGAGGACGCAGCCGGCCGATCCCGCGCCGACGATGATGTAGTCGTACTCGTTCATAAAGAACGGTCCTCATCCTGAGCGAAGTCGAAGGACGCACGGCGTCTCCCCCGTCACTTCTTTCACACGGATCGGCCTTGCCGGCAAGGGCCGGACCGATCATGGTCGCTTCCCATGAGCGATGGCTACGATTTGGTGGTGGCGGGCGGCGGCATCGCCGGGTTGAGCGCAGGATTGACCGCGGCGCGGCTTGGCCGGCGCACGCTGATCCTGACCGGCGGCATTCTGGGCGGACAGCTCCTCAGCATCGCCAGGATCGACGGCTATCCCGGATTTCCCGACGGCGTGCCGGGCTACGATCTCTGCCCGATGGCGCAGGAGATGGCGGTCGCCGCGGGCGCGGAAGTCGCGCCGACCGAGCTGACGAACCTGGCGCCGGGGAATGACGGCTGGCGTGTCGCGACCGAGGCAGGCGAGGAGCATGCTGCGAAAGGCGTCGTCGTTGCCACCGGCGCGCGCCTGAAAAAGCTCGGCGTCCCCGGCGAGGAAGAATTTTTCGGCAAGGGCGTCAGCCATTGCGCGACGTGCGACGGCCCCCTGCTGCGCGGGCGCACCGTCGCCGTGGTGGGCGGCGGTGATTCGGCGGCGCAAGAGGCGCTGACGCTGGCCGATTATGCCGCGCGCGTCGTGCTGCTGCATCGGGGTGCTGCGCTTTCGGCGCAAGCTTCCTATCGCGAGCCGGTGCTGGCGCACGAAAAAATCGAGCTGCGCTGCGCCACCGTTGTCGAGGAGATTTGCGGCGCGGCAAGCGTCACGGGCGTGCGTCTGCGCGACACCGGCGGCACCGCCAGCGAATTGGCAGTGGCGGCGGTGTTCGTTTATATTGGCCTTGCGCCCAACAGCGCCGTGCTCGGCGATCTTGCCGCGCTCGATGGAAAGGGCGCGGCGGTGGTGGACGCGGCGATGCGGACCTTGCGTCCGGGCCTTGCCGCGGCGGGCGCGGTGCGGTCCGGGTGGCCGGGCCGCGCGATCGCTTCGGCCGGCGACGGCGCCAACGCGGCGCTTGCGATCGACCGGTATCTGAGGGACGGTGACTGGAATGGCTAGCGGAATTGTCGTCCACGATCCACGCGGTTATCCGCCCAAGGTGACGGGCAAGCGCCTCGCGCAGCGGCCGTCGAGCCTCGACGGCAAGCGCGTCTATCTGGTCGATTGTCTGTTCGACAATTCCGAGACCTTCATGGAAGAGCTGCGGCAGTGGTTCGCCCAGCACCTGCCCGCGGTCGAGACGCGCATGATCAAGCCGCGCGAGAGCTGGGTCGACGATGCCGAGATGCGCGCCAAGGTCGCCGCGGAGGGCAACGCCGCCATCCTCGGCGTCGGCTTGTGAAGCACCTGTAGCCCGACGGTCGTCGGGTTGGCCATGGCGCTGGAAGAAGCGGGCGTGCCGAGTGTCGCAGTCCACACGCACGTGTTCGCGCGGCTCGCGCGCGCGACGGCGCTTGCGAACGGCATGCCGAAGACGCGCCAGGCCTTCGTGCCGCAGCCGGTCGTCGATAAATCCGCCGCGGATCTGCGCGCCTATATCGCGGGCAAGGATCCGGTCTCGGGCCGGCCCTTCATGCAGGAGATCATCGAGGGCCTGACCAGGCCGCTCGACGCCGACGATGTGAAGGGCCTGTCGTTCGAGCGCTCGACGCCGCGCTTGCTTGCACCCGATACCGAGGAAAATCTCCGCCAGCTCTTCATCGAAAATCACTGGACCGATTTCCTGCCGATCGAGCTGCCGACCGAGGAGCGCGTCGCGGCGATGCTCAAGGGCACGCACCGCAAGCCGGACGAGGTGGTGGGCCGCATGCGCCCGACCGAGTTCCGCGAATACTGGGAATACACCGTCGAGAAGGTGGCGGTGAACGCGGTGATGGCCGGCGCCAGGCCCGAATATTTCCCGGTGATCCTGGCCTTGGCCGCGACCGGAAGCTCGGCCAGGTCGAGCAGCACGACCTCGATCGCGAACCTCGCCGTGGTCAATGGCCCCATCCGCACCGAGATCGGCATGAATGCCGGCATCGGCGCCATGGGTCCTTACAACCACGCCAACGTCACGATCGGCCGCGCCTACGGTCTCTTGTCGCAGAATTTGCAAGGCGGGTCGGTGCCGGACGAGACCTACATGGGCACGCTCGGCAATCCGTTCGCCTACAGCCTGTGCTTCCCCGAGAACGAGGAAGAAAGCCCGTGGCAGCCGCTGCACGTTCAGAAAGGCTTCAAGCCCACCGATAGCACGGTGAGCGTATTCTTCGGCCTGCGCTACATGCAGGAAGGCTATGGCCCGCGCGACACGTGGCAGGAGAAGATGCGGCTCTGCCTTGCGGCGGGCGCGCATTTCCCGCCGCTTCTGGTGCTGGACCCGATCGTCGCGCGGCTCTTCGCCGCGCGCGGCATCGCGACGAAGCAGCAGCTCATCGACTGGTGCGCCGAGAACGCACGTCTTCCCGCGCGTGAATACTGGGACGATATGTGGGTCCAGACGCGCACCCTTCCGCTTGCGGTCGCCGGCGTCGAGCCTTTTGCCACGCGTCTCAAGGCCAAGCCCGACGAGATCGTGCCGATGTTCGAGCCGAAGGAAATCAACGTCGTCGTCGTTGGCGGCGAGACCCAGGGCGCCTGGAAGATGATCGGCGCCCGCTTCGTGCGCACCCTCTCGATCGACGCGTGGCGCTAGCCGTAGGCGCCGCTCCCGCGGCGCGCTTCGCCGTGGCGCTTGCCGCGGTGAGCCTGATCGGGCCGCTCGCGATCCACCTCTATCTGCCGGTCGTGCCGGACATCCAGCGATCGTTCGGCGTTGCCGCCTGGCTCGCCGAGCTGAGTTTTTCCATCACGCTCGCGACCATGGCGGTGGCGACGCTCGTCTACGGCACCATGTCGGACCGGTTCGGGCGGCGGCCGGTGCTGCTCTGGGGGCTCGGCCTCTTTCTTGCCGGCAGCGCGCTCTCGGCGGTCGCGGGATCGATTACGGTGCTGATCGCGGGCCGGCTCGTGCAGGCGGTGGGGGCGGGGTGCAGCATCACCATCACTCGCGCCATGGCGCGCGACGCTTACGGACCCGACCGGCTTGTCCAGGCGATAGCCTATCTCACCATGGCCTACACGCTTGGGCCGATGATCGCGCCGCCGCTGGGCGGGTTCCTGGTCGATCATTTCGGCTGGCGCGCCGTGTTCTGGTTCGCGCTCGCGGCCGGCGGCGCGATTTCGCTCGCCGCTTTCGCGGTGCTGCGCGAGACGCGGCGCGGCGTCAGCGTCCCCGGCCGCTCGCTGCTGCGCGATTACCGCACGCTCTTCGCCGACGCGCGCTTCACCGCCTTCGTGCTGCAATCGGGCTTCTGCTCCGGCACGTTCTTCGCGCTGGCCGCGGCCTCGCCGTTCCTGATGCAGGAACAGCTGCACCGCTCGGCGACGGAATACGGCTTCTTCTTCTTCGCTTTCCCGGCCGGCTATTGCATCGGCAATCTCGTCTCCGGCCGGCTTGCGGGCCGCGTCGCGATCGAGCGCATGGTGATCGTGGGCTCGCTCGTCAATCTCGCCGCGGTCGCGACGCAAGCTTCGATCATCCTCTTGGGCCATCTCTCGGCGCCGGCGATTTTTCTGCCGGGCTTCTTCATCACCTTCTCGCAAGGGATCGCTCTCCCCAACGCACAGGCTGGCGCGATGCAGACCAAGCCCGAGCTTGCCGGCACGGCGGCCGGGATCGGCGTTTTCTGCCAGACGCTCGCGAGCGGTGTCTTCGCCGAGCTGTACGGGCTTCTGGCCGACGGCACGCCCGCGCCGATGCTCGAGGTCGCAGCCTTTGCCGCAGTGCTCACCGTGATCTGCGGCGCCGTGCCGATGCTGCGCCCGGCCGCGCAGCGTCCGTAGAACGCGAGAGGGTGACACTACCGCGCGCCGGGCGCGGCGGATAAGATCGTATCCGAGGAGGCGGGCGCGATGGACGAGATCAGGGGCCGCAAGGACGATCTTTCTCTTCTGAGCCAATGCGCGCGCGGCACGCCGATGGGCGCCTTGCTGCGCTCGTTCTGGCAGCCCATCGCCTTGAGCGAGAGCGTGGCGCCGGGCAAGGCGCGCGCAGTCCGTGTCATGGCCGAGGACCTGACGCTGTTCCGCGGCACGAGCGGCAAGCCTTATCTCGTCGGCGGCCGCTGCGCCCATCGCGCGACGGTGCTCCACACCGGCTGGATCGAGGGCGAATCGCTGCGCTGCATCTATCACGGCTGGCGCTATGACGGCGCCGGGCAATGCGTCGAGCGCCCGGCCGAGCGGCGCGTGCCGCCGGACGACGTCAGGATCGCCGCATATCCGGCGCGCGACTATGCCGGTCTTGTGTTCGCCTATATGGGCGCGGGCGAGCCGCCGGAGTTCGAGCTGCCGCGCAAGGACGTGCTCGAAGACAAAAGCCGCCGCTTTTATCCGATCGAGCAGGTGTGGGACTGCAACTGGTTCCAGCAGGTCGAGAACTCGCTCGACGCCGTGCATGTCAGCTTCGTCCATGTCTGGGGCCAGATGAGCCGGTTCGGCGAGGAAATCTCCACCGCGATCCCCGATCTCGCCTACGAGGAGACGAGCGCCGGCATCCGCCAGATCGCGACGCGCTCGAAAAACAACGTGCGCATCTCCGACTGGACCTTCCCCAACAACAACCACATCGTCTCGCCTGGGCCCCGGAAAGGCGACCCGTGGCTCGACACCTGCGTGTGGGCGGTGCCGGCCGACGACGAGCGCACGATGCGCTTCACCGTCAACGCGGTGCCGCGCAGCGACGACGAGGAGACCGACCGCCGCATCGCCTGGGACCGCACGCGGAACTTCAATCCGGCCGACCATTACGACGCGCTGTTCAACCGGCACGAGGTGCCCGAGGCGGGCGCGGCGCAGCTCATCACGACGCAAGACTATGTCGCCGTGCGCGGCCAGGGCGCGATCTTCGATCGCCGGCACGAATGGCTCGGCGACAGCGACGCCGGCATCGTGCTCCTGCGCCGCGTCTTCTTCCGCGAGATGGAGGCGATCCGCGCCGGCCGGGGGGCCAAGCGCTGGGCCCGGCTCGCCGAGGCCGCGCACATGCCGATCCAGGTCGCCGAGCCCGCGGCCGAATAGCTAAAATGCGCTGATCGGCGGCCCCGCAAGTAGCGTATAACTAGCGGGCTCACGCGCTTTGGGGGTTGCCATGGTAAAGGTCCGGCTTCTGTTAACGGTCGCCGCTTTGGCATTCATCGGCCGCGCGGCGGCGGCGGGCGACTTCGTGGTGATCGAATCCGACGGCATCCGCCTCCCGGCCGGCGAGGCCGTCGATGGCGCCAAGCCCTTGAAGCTCCAGGACGGGCAGACCGTGACCCTGTTGAGCCAGGGCGGCCAGACCGTCCACATCGAGGGGCCGAGCGAGGCGGCGCCCGACAGCCTCGCCAAGGGCGGCGGCAGCGCCGACGTTTCGACCGCCATGGCGGCCCTCATCACCGAGACCCACGCCCGGACGAGCGAGGTCGGGGTCGTGCGCGGCGATGCCGACGTGAAGCTGCCCGATCCGTGGGTCGTCGATATCAGCCACCCCGGCACGAGCTGCGTGCGCGCGGGCGAGCCCGTCGTGCTGTGGCGCGGCCCGCCTTTGGGCGCGGCGCCGGTCGCGTTCGCGCCGAAGGACCGGAGCTGGAACGTCTCCGGCACCTGGCCCGCCAATGCCGACCGCGTCACGCTGCCGCCCAACATGCCGCTCAAGGACAATTGGGACTATGTCGTCGAGGTCGCCGGCAGGGCGGCGCCGGTGACGGTCCGCCTCCTGCCGAAATCCGTCAACAACGACGCGATGCGCGCCGGCTACATGCGCGAGGTCGGCTGCGGCAACCAGCTCACCGCGCTGCTCGCCGCCTACCAGAAGTAGCGGTTTCTACTCCCGCCGCTCGACGCCGCGTGCGCTGAGGAGGAAACGGCGCCAGCCGACGAGCTGGGCGTCCGTGGGCGCGAGATATTCCGCACGGTCGTAATAGGCGTGGATCGCCGCCGGCGCGTCCTGCGCCGAGAAATTCCGGTCCATCACCCAGTGATGGAACAGGTGATAGGCCAGGAACTCGTAGGCCCGGCCGAGCCAGGTCGGGCGCACTGCTGCATGGAAATAGAACATGCGCGTCGTCTGCGCGTCGATCGGCACGGCCCAGCGCGTCCACATGTAGTTGCCGTAATTGATCCGCACCATGCACGGGAGATGCTGCCCCATCTCCCAGTCCTCGCTGCCGCGCCATTGCGGCAGCTTGTCGAACGGCCTGCGCACGTAATCGAACAGCCAGGTCCAATAGCGCCGCACGCGGTGCTGCGGCCAGCGCGCGTCGAGGCCGGGGAAATATTCCTGGTCGAGCGAGCCGCGTTCGTGCACCGCGCGCGTCGGCATCAGGCGATGGGATCCTACGCGCTTCGGCCGGCCCGGCGGATATGCCGGCGGATAGACCGGCTTCATCATCAGCATCGCCGAGTTGCGATGGAGATAGCGCACATGGCTGTCGAACGAATTCTCGAAGCACGGCCGCCAGTTCGCATTCCATACCGTGCGCCAGGCGAGCACCTGCTTGTCGTCCTCGAAAAATTCCTCCGGGATGCTGTCCGCGAGCGCCACGGGCGCGCCCGCGCCCATCCAGACGAAGACGATGCCCTTCCGCGTCGCGGTCGGATAAACGCGCGCGCGGATCTTGCCCGGCATCGGCGAGCCCGGCCCTTCGCCCAAGGCCGCGACGCACTCGCCCCGCTCGTCGAACACGAAGCCGTGGTAGAAGCACGTCACATGGCCGCGGAATTCGCAATTGCCGCGGGCGAGCATGGCGCCGCGATGCGGACACGCATTGCCGAGCGCCGCGACATTTCCGCTCTTGCCGCGAAAGAGGCAGAGATCGTCGCCCAGCATCTTGATGTAGGCGGGTTTTCGCCAGCCGACGTCGCGGTCCTTCAGCGCCGGATACCAGTATTCGCGCAAGCCCAGGACCGGGATCTTGTCGCGCAGATCGTTGGGTCCAAGCGGCAGGTCGGAGGTGTCCTGCGTGTCCGGCATGGATCAGCTCGCGTGCAGCCTCTCGCGCAGGCGCTTCAAACTGCCGCCCTTCATCACCGAGCCGGGCAGGTCGTGCCCGACCACGTCCTCGGCGAGCCGCGCGCACTCGGACAGCGCCTCGAGGTCGATGCCGGTCTCGATCCCCATCTCGTCGCACATGAAGACCAGATCCTCGGTGCAGACATTGCCGGCGGCGCCCTTGTGCCCGGCGAAGGGACAGCCGCCCAACCCCGCGACCGACGAATCGAAATAGTGCACGCCCATCTCGAGCCCGGCAAAGGCGTTGGCGATGCCCATGCCGCGCGTGTCGTGCAGATGGAGCGAGATGTCGATCTCGGGGAAGCGGTCCTGCACCGCGCCGACGAGCCGCTTGACCCCTTGCGGCGTGCCCCACGCCATCGTGTCGGCAAGCATGACGCGCTTCAGCTTGACGCCATGCTCGTCCGCGATTTCGACCTGCTGTGCGATCAAGTCGACGACCCGCTCCGGCGCCACGTCGCCCGCGAAATTGCAGCCGAACGCCGCCATCACGCCGCAGCGCTCGACTGCGACGCCGTGCGATTTGTAAAGCTCGACGATGCGGTGCTGGTCGGCCTTCTGCTGCTCGGGCGTGCGGTGCTGGTTCAGCATCAGGAACGGGTCCGACGCCGACAGTACGATCGAGCCGGTGATCTTGAGCCGCCCGGTCGCGAGCGCGCGCTCGAAACCCTTGTCGTTGAGCCACAGGCCGGTATAGGCCACGCCCTCTTTCGGATGGATGGAGCGCACCACCTCCTCGGCGTCGGCCATGCCGGGCACCGCCTTGGGATTGACGAACGACACGATCTGGATGTGGTCGAGCCCGGTCCCGGCGAGCGCGTCGATGAACTCGACCTTGCGCGCGGTCGCGATCGGCCCCTTCTCGAACTGGAACCCCTCGCGCGGGCCTTCCTCGCTGATATGGATCGAATTCGGCAGGCTCATCGGTGCCTCCTTGGCAAAGCATTGGAATCTCCGCCGCCCGCGCCCTCGCGTCAATCGGCGTGTCGGATGGCATAAAGAAAATTCCTCATCCTGAGCGTAGCCCCGAAGGGGCGAAGTCGAAGGACGCACGCTCTCACTCATCGCGCCGGTAGGGCTGGAGGCCGGGGCGGAAGGATTTCTCGTCGAGGAACTGCGTCAAGCCCTTGGCGCGGCCCTGCTCGGGATCGAGGTAGCGCGCCTGGTGGCCCTTCGCCATTAGGTATTCGTCCGACAGCTCCCACGGCAGGTACTGCACGTGGCGCACCGCCTGCTTCGCCGCGCGCAGCACGGCCGGGTTCTTGCCGAGCAATGTCTTGGCAAGGGCGCGCGTGCGCTCGCGCAGCTTGGCGCGCGGCACCGCCTCGTTGACGATGCGCATCTCGGACGCCTTCTTGCCGTCGAACGTCTCGCCGGTCATGACGTAATACATGGCATCGCGCAGCGACAGCGTGTTGACCAGCGCGCGCGTCACGTTGCCGCCGGGGATGATGCCCCAGTTGATCTCGGAGACGCCGAACTGCGCTTCCTCGGCGGCGATCGCGAGATCGCACGCGACCAGCGGCGTGAACGCGCCGCCAAAGCACCAGCCGTTCACCATGGCGATGGTGGGCTTGCAGAACGCCATCATGTGCTTCCACTGCCACGTCCAGGCCGAGCGCCGCCCGGCGAGCTGCTGTTCGTACGGGAGGCCGTCGAGCGCCCGGAAATATTCGCGCAAATCCATGCCGGCCGAGAACGAATCCCCGGCGCCCGTCAGCACGAGGACGCCGCAGCGCTCGTCCACCTCGAGCGCCTCCATCACTTGCACCATCTCGTCGTTCAAGGACGGGCTCATGGCGTTGCGCTTTTCCGGTCGGTTGAGCGTGACCCAGGCGATCCTGTCCTCGAATTCGACGAGCACGTTCTTGCCCCACGGTTCCTTGTCGCTGGCCATGATGTCTCCTTTCGTCAAACCTCGGCGGCGCGGGCGCGCAGCCGCTTCATGCCGATGAGCCGGTCGAGCGTCGCCTGATCGGCGGCAAGATCGGCGCTCGATCCGGAATGCACCACCCGCCCGCGCTCCAGCACGATCGCGCGTTCGGTGAGCTCGAGCGCGAAGCGCACATGCTGCTCGGCGAGCATGATGGCGATCCGCTCCTCCGCCATGAGCTGGCGGATGCGGCTTGCCACTTCCTTGACGACGATGGGCGCGAGGCCCTCGAGCGGCTCGTCGAGCAGCAGAAGCTCGGGATTGGCCATGAGCGCACGGCTGATCGCCAGCATCTGCTGCTCGCCGCCCGACAACTCGCGGCCGAGATTGCGGCGCCGCTCGCCGAGCTTGGGGAATTGCTGGTAGATGCGCTCGCGCGTCCAGGGGCCCGGCCGCGCCACGATGGCAAGGTGCTCGTCCACGGTGAGCGAAGGAAACACCTCGCGCCCCTGCGGGACCCAGGCGAGCCCGGCGCGCACACGCTCGTCGGGCGGGACGCGCGTCATGTCGCGACCCTGCCACAGGATGCGCCCCTTGCTTGGCGCGAGATGGCCCATGAGCGTCAGCATCAGGGTCGATTTGCCGACGCCGTTGCGGCCGAGCACGGCGAGCGAGCTGCCGCGCGGGATCTCGAACGAAATGTCGCTCAGCACCTGGCCGTCGCCATAGCCGGCGCACACCCCTTCGGCGGCGATGAGCGGCTCAGACATCGCCGTCCTCGCCGAGATAGACCTCGCGCACTTGCGCGTCGTCGGCGATCTCGTCGGGCGTGCCCTCGCGCAGGATCTGGCCTGCGACCATGACGGTGATGCGCTCGGCGAAGCGGAACACGACGTCCATGTCGTGCTCGATGAACAGGACGGCGATGTCCCGCGGCAAGAGCGCCAGCGCCGCGAAGATCTCGTCGCTTTCGCCCTCCGGGACGCCCGCCGCCGGCTCGTCGAGGAGCAGCACCTTGGGCTCGGCCGCAAGCGCCAGCGCGATCTCCAAGAGCCGCTGGCGGCCATAGGGCAGCTCGCGCGTCGGCCGCGCCGCGTCGGCGCCGAAATCGAACCGGCCCAGAAGATCGCGCGCCTCGGCGATCACTTCATGGCAATGTTTCAGCGCGCGCAGCGGATTGAGGCAGAGCCCGTGCCGGCGCGCGATCGCCAGCGCCGTCGCCTCGAGCGGCGAGAGATGCGGGAAAAGCGTGTTGACCTGGAACGTGCGGACCAGGCCGCGCCGCACCCGCTCGGCTGCTGTCACGCCGGTGATGTCGGCTCCTTCGAGCAGCACCGTGCCGCTCGACGGGGCGAGCACGCCGGTCAAAAGATTGATGAGCGTCGTCTTGCCGGCGCCGTTCGGGCCGATGAGCGCGTGGCGCGCGCCGCGCGGCAGGCGAAATGCGATGTCCTGCGCCACGCGGAGGGCGCCAAAACTGCGATTGAGGCTGCGTGTCTCGAGCGCGAGCGCTTCCGTCATCGCGGCGGCCGCGCGACGCGCCGCTCGATGCGGCGCAACAGGCCGATGATGCCGCCGCTGCCGGACAGCACGATCGTGCACAGAATGAGCCCCATCCAGAAATTCCAATAGACCGGATCGAGCGCCGCCAGCTCGTCCCGCGCCACGGTGAAGACCATCGCGCCGACCATGCCGCCGACCAGATTTCCGATGCCGCCCAGCACCAGCATGATGAGCACCGAGATCGACCGGTCGAAGCCCAGCACCTCGAGCGCGATGAACTGCGTCGTCTCGGCCAGAAGCGCGCCGGCGATGCCGGCCATGGAGGCGGCGATCGTGAAGGCCAGCATGAGCTGCGCGCGCACGCCGATGCCGAGCGCGGGCACGCGGCGCAAATTCTCGCGAATGCCGAGAAGGGCAAGCCCGAACGGCGAATTCACGATCCGCCGCGCGGCCAGATAAAGCGCGAAGATGACGATGAAGGCATAGATGAATGCGACGTGCCCGTCGAAGTCGAAGGCAAAGAGGCCGAAGATCGGCTTCACCACCATGCCCTGAAGCCCGTCGTCGCCGCCCGTCACGTCGCGCCAGCGATTGGCCAGCTCGTAACACGAAAGCCCGATGCCGAGCGTCACCATCAGCATGCCGATGCCGTGGAGCCGTGCGACCAGAAGGCTGCACAGCGCGCCGCACGCGCCCGCCAAAAGCGCCGCCGCAACGAGGCCCAGGATCGGGTCGCCGAATCCGTGCTTGGCCAGAATTCCCGCGGTATAGGCGCCGATCCCGAAGAACGCTGCGTGGCCCATCGAGGCAATGCCGGAATAGCCCAGCAGCAGATCGAGCGACACGGCGAACAATCCCGCGATGAGCGCCTGCGTCACCAGCACGAGATGGCCGGGAAAGAGGAAATAGCTCGACCCGGCGATGAGCCAGAACGCCGTCTCCTCCCAGCGCCAGCGGCTGCGCGCGACGAAGAGGCGGGTCGCGTCTTCGGCGGCGAGGACGGCCACGCTAGCGCCCGAACAGGCCGCGCGGGCGCCACAGCAGCATGACGACCGTCACCGCATAAAGAATGAAGGCGCCGGCATCCGGCACGTAATATTTCCCGGTGACGTCGCAGATGCCGAGCGCAAGCGCCGCGACGAGCGTTCCCCTGACAGAGCCCAACCCGCCCACCACCACGACCATCAGCAGGAACACGAGGTACTTCACCGCGAAATTGGGATCGAGCCCGACGAGCGCCACGGCGAGCCCGCCGCCGAACCCGGCGAGCGCGCTGCCGATGGCGAAGGCCAAGGCGAAGAGCCGCTTCACGTCGATGCCGCAGCTCACCGTCATGCGCCGGTTGTCCACGGCCGCGCGGATTTTGGCGCCGAAATTGGTGCGGTCGATGCCGAGCATCAGCCCGCCGGTGAGCGCGCCGCCGACGACGAGCAGGAACAGGCGGTAGATCCCGAAATCGAAGCTGCCGATCTGCAGCCTGCCGTCGAGCCATGCCGGGATCTTCACCGAGGTCGGCTGCGCGCCCCAGACATATGTCGCCGCGGCCACCGTCATCGACACGACGCCGATCGTCAGCAGCACCTGGTCGAGCTCGGCCCCGCCATAGAGCCGGCGGAACACCGTGCGCTCGACCACCGCGCCCGCCGCCGCCGTGGCCACTGTCGCGGCCAGGAGCGCCGGCAGGAACGGCCAGCCATGCGCATTCATCAAGGTCGCAAGCACGTAGCCGCCGAGCATCGCGAGCGAGCCGTGCGCGAGATTGGCGAAGCCCATCAGCCCCATCGTCACCGAGAGGCCGCCCGCCATCAAAAACAGCAACATGCCGTAGGCGGCCCCGTTGACGAGCACGTTAATCAGGCTGACCAGCATGAGGCTACTTCGTAGGCATGCCGTGATCGTCAACCATCGGCGTCGTCTGGAACTCGACGTTCTGCAGCTTGCCGTCCACCTTCTCGACCTTGCGGAAATAGACGTTCTGCACGATGTCGCGGTTCTGGTCGATCGCGATGGGCCCGCGCGGGCTTTCGAAGCTCATGCCTTTCAGGATTGCCATGGTGCGGTCGGGATCGAGCTTGCCGTGCTGCGCGTCCACGATCTTGTAGATCGCGCTGATCACGTCATAGGCCGCGGCCGCGGTGAAGTCGGGCCGCGTGCCTTCGCGCGCGGCCGCGTAGAACGCCTTCACGAACTCCTTGTTGAAGGCGGAATCGTGCACCTCGGAATAGTCGAAGGTGGTGATCATGCCGAGCGCGGGATCGCCCAGATTGTTCAGCACCGATTCGTTGGTGAGGTCGCCCGTGGCGAGGATCTTGACGCCCATGTCGCCGAGACCCGCGTCGCGATAGGCCTTGAGGAAGATCTGCGGATGGTCGGCGGCCGGCGCGAAGATGAAGATCGCCTGCGGCTTCGCGTCCTTGACGCGCTGGATGTATGCCGAATAGTCCGGGCTCACGAGCGGCGGCTTCACCTCGCCGACGACGTTGCCGCCGGCCTCGGTGAAGGCTTTTTTGAAGGCATTGCCGGCCTCGATGCCGGGCCCGTAATCGGTATAGATCGCATAGACGTCCTTGTAGCCGTTTGCCGCCGCCCATTTGGCGAACGGCGTCACGATCTGCGCCGTGGTGAAGCCGAACCGCGCCGTGTACGGCGCGTTGGTCAGGATCTCGGTCGTGGCGGCGTTGACGATCAGGAGCGGAACCTTGGCCTGCGTCGAAAGCCCGCTGGCCGCCAGCGCGTTGGGCGTGAATTCGATGCCGGCGATCATCTCGACCTTGTCGCGCGAGATGAGCTCCTGCACGAGCCGGCGCACGATGTCCGGGTTGGGCCCGGTGGTGTCGCGGCGCAGGAACTCGATCTTGCGGCCGCCGGCCATGTCGCCATGCTGCTTCTGGTAGGCGGCGAAGGCGGCATCGACCGAGATGCCCCATTGCGCCGCCCCGCCCGAGAACGAGCCGACGAGGCCGATCTTGAGCGGCTCCTCATCCGCTGCCGCGGTGCCGCATGCAGCCCCGAGCAGCATCAGCGCGGCAAGCGCGCGCATCGAAAAACGTCCCATGTCCCCTCCCTTTCGTTTTCGCTATTCAACCAGATCGCGCGTTGGGCGCGAGTGGATCGATCTGCTCCTGGCCCTCGCCGATCTCGCTGTCGTTGACCCCCATCGCCGCCAGGAATTCGTTGCGCACCTCGCGCGGCTGTCCGGTCTGGAACAGATAGCCCTGCAGCCCGCGCCGCGCGAACGGATCCTTCATGTATTCGGCGCGCGTCATGCCCTGGACGAGCGCCACGCGCTCCGCCACCGGCAGGCCGATGCATTCATTGACCTTGGGATCGCGCACGACAGCCTTCGGGTCCTTGCCCTCGTCGATCGCGTCCATGTCCGAGAGGAAGCGGCGGCGCAGCATGACGATGCCGCGGTCGCTCGGCGCGAGCAGCTCTTTCGTCCGGTCCGCGACCTTGCCCTGGCCGACCCAGGTGACGAAATCCTGATTCATGACGTGGCTCGTGATCCAGCGCCCGGTCGCGGGATCGGCGATGGGGCCCCGCCAGGTCGGAATCCTGCCCTGGACATAAGGCTCGCGGTCCTGCGGCACGCGCGAGAAATGCCAGGTGACGGACAGCGTGTTCTCGTCGTCGATCGGCACGCGGAACTCGCAGTGATTGCCGGTGAAGAGCGCGTTCGGCCACAGGCAGACGCGGCCGATCGTCCACAGCCGGTCCTCGGCGCTCGTGTCCTGGCGGATGCGCTTGTACTGGAATCCGTACTCGAACTCGCTGAAATCGACCTTGACGTGTTTCGGCGAATAGGGGCCGGTGTCGCCCTTCAAACGCACGCCCCAATTCGAGTGGGTCCACTCGAAATGCACCGGGTCGATCGAGTTCTCCTGGCACTGGAACCAGTTGCACGGAATGTCGGCGAGCACGACCTGGCGGTAGCCGTTCTTCCAGGTGAAGAACTCCCAGTTCGGCACGAGCGGCCGCGGCTCCGGCCCGAGATAGGCCCACAGCATCCCGCCGCGCTCCTCGACCGGATAGGCCTTGATCCGGACCTCGTCCTTGAAGCGCGTCTCGGGGTGCGCCGTGTCCTCGTACGGCTGTTCGAGGCAGCGCCCGTCCGCGCCATAGAGCCAGCCGTGGTAATTGCACCGGAGCCCGCATTGCTCGACATAGCCGTAGGTCAGATCGGCGCGGCGATGGCGGCAGTGCCGGTCCAACAGCCCGTACCCGCCGCTCAAATCCTTGTAGAGCACCAGATTCTCGCCGAGGAGCCGCACCGGCCTGGTCGGCGCCGTGTCGAGCTCGCTGGCGCCGGCGATGGGCCACCAGTAGCGGCGCAGCAATTGCCCCATCCGCGTCCCGGCGCCGGTTTGGGTCAGCACGTCCCAGCGGCTTGCGCTTTCGGTCCTTGCGTCGTCGGCCATGGTTCCGTCTCTCATCGTTCGCAGGCGGAGTATATAGCGGAGTATATAGCGGGGGGCGCGCGGCTTGACACCTCGTCCTCCGCGGCCCCACCATCGGCCATTCGGCGCGGAGGAATTGGCATCGTGGCACGTCCGGTCATCGGCATCGGCACCTCGCATGGGCCGCAGCTCATCACCGATCCGCGCGACTGGCCGCAGCGGGTCATTGCCGACCGGCGCAACCGGCATTTCCACCACGGCACGGAGTATGCGTTCGACGAGCTGGCGACCTTGCGCCGCGACATCGACTGGGCGCCGCAGATCACCGAGTTGGTGTGGCGCCAGAAACACGGCGTCTGCCAGGAGGCGATCGGCGCGCTTGCCGACCGTTTGCGCGCGGCGCGGCCCGATCTCGCCGTCATCTTCGGCAACGACCAGTCCGAGATTTTCTGCGACGACGACATCCCCGCCTTCGCCGTCTATCGCGGCGAGACGATCGGCAACATCCCGAAAAGCGACGAGCAGCGCGCCAATCTCCCGCCCGGCGTCGGCGCTGCGGAGTTGGGCTATTGCCCGCCCGTGGCCGCGCATTATCCGGGCTCGCCCGCGCTTGCCGACCACATCATCCGCGAGCTCATCGCGGCCGAGTTCGACGTCGCTCAGATGAGCCGCATCCCGCGGGGTCCGCGCGGCCACAATTCGATTCCGCACGCCTTCGGCTTCGTCTATCGCAAGATCATGCGCGACGACCCGGTGCCGTCGGTGCCGCTGTTCGTCAACAACTACTACGAGCCGAACAAGCCCACGGTGAAGCGCTGCCTCGCCTTCGGCCGGGCGGTCGCGCGCGCGGTGAAATCGTTCCCCGGCGACGCGCGCGTCGCCATGATCGCCTCGGGCGGGCTCACCCATTTCGTGATCGACGAGGAACTCGACCGCCTCGTGCTCGATGCGATGGCAGCGGCCGATTTCGACCGGCTCTGCGCCATTCCGGAAAAGATGTTCCGCTCGCCCGGCACCGGCGAGATCAAGAACTGGCTGCCGCTCGCCGCCGCCGCTGCCGAGCTCGGCATGAAGATGACGATCGTCGATTACGTGCCGTGCTACCGCTCCGAGGCGGGCACCGGCACGGCCATGGCGTTCGCCTACTGGGCCGGCTGAGATGGCGGACGAGGCCGAGGCCAAGCGCCAGAAATTCCGCGCGCTCCTCGCCCGCAAGAAGCTGATGCTGATGCCGGGCGGGTTCGGGCCGCTCTATGCGCGCATGGCGCAGGAGGCGGGGTTCGAATCGTTCTTCCTGCCCGGCTCGCAGCTTTCGAGCGTGCTCTTGGGCGTGCCGGACAACGGCATCATGGGCTTGCGCGACCTCGTCGATCACGCGCGCCACATGGCGGCGCACGCCGACATTCCGATCCTGGTCGATGCCGATACCGGCTTCGGCAATGCCGTCAACGTGCATTGGGCGGTGCAGGAGATCGTGCGCTCGGGCGTCGCCGCGATGCAGATCGAGGATCAGGAGGCGCCGAAAAAATCCGGCACCGCCGCCGGGCGGCGCTGCATCCCGCTCGAGGAGAACGTCGGCAAGATCCGCGCCGCCGTCGAGGCGAGGAACGAGATCGATCCGAGCTTCGTCCTGTGCGCGCGCTGCGATTCGATCGGCGCCGAGGGCGAGAGCTTCGACGATGCGCTGCGCCGGTCGGTGGCCTATGTCGAGAAGGGCGGGGCCGATCTCGTCTGGCTCAACTCGGTCGAGACGCGCGAGCAGATCAGCCGCGCCGCCAAGGAAATTCCGGCGCCGCTCCTGGTCATCTGGGGCGGCGGGCACGAGCCCGCGCCGCAGCCCGCGGAATACGAGGAATTGGGCGCGCGCATCGCGCTTTATCCCACCTTCTGCTCGACCTACGGCATCCAGGCGGTGTGGCAGATCCTCAACGAGTTCCGCGAGAACGGCCCCAACGCGCTGGCCGAGCATTCGGCCGCGATGCGCAAGAGCAAGTGGGGCCTGATCGACCCGAAAAAACTCATCGGCGCCGACAGGATTCCCGAGCTCGAGGCGCGCTTCCTGCCGAAATCGGCGCAGCGCGACTATGAAGGCACGTGGGGCCATCGCGTGACGTTCGAGCGGGAAGGCGAGACCAAGGAATAGGGGAGGGGGACATGAAAAATGTGGCGATTCTCGGCGCGGCGCTGGCGCTCGCTGCGCTGCCGGCGATGGCCGGCGACAAGGTGGTGCGGGTGGGCGTCCTCACCGATCTCTCGAGCTTTGCCTCCACCTCGATGGGCGAAGGCTCGGTCGTGGCCTCGCAGATCGCCGCCAAGGATTTCGGCGGCGAGGTGATCGGCAAGAAGATCGAAGTGATCTCGGCCGACATGCAGTCGAAGCCCGATCTCGCCACTCAGATCGCGACGCAATGGTACGACACCGGCGATGTCGACGTGATCGTCGACGTGCCGGCCTCGGCCGCCGCCATCACGATCCAGCGCATGGCCTATGAAAAGCACAAGCTGTTCCTCGCCACCGTGGCGGCGACGACGGAGCTGACCGGCAAGAGCTGTTCGCCGACCGGCGTGCATTGGGGCATGGACACGGCCGCGGAGTCGAGCGCGCCGATCAACGCGCTGGCGCAGGAGGGGGTGAAGAGCTGGTTCTTCATCATGCCGGACTTCTTCGTCGGCAAGTCGCTTGCCGCGGTCGGCGAGCAGATGGTGAAGCGCACCGGCGGCACGCTCGTCGGCACCGTCTTTCACCCGACCAACAGCACCGATTTCGCGCAATATCTCCTTCAGGCGCAGCAATCGGGCGCGGACGCGATCGGCGTCGGCTCGATCGGCCTCGATCTCAGCACGCTCCTGAAGCAGGCGACCGAGTTCGGCATCGTCGGCTCGAAGCAGAAGATCGCCGTTTTCCTGATGCAGCTTTCCGACATCGACGCGGTCGGGCTCGCGACCACGAAGGGCGCCTATACCGAGCAGGATTTCTACTGGGACGACAACGCCGAGACGCGCGCCTTCTCGAAAAAATTCTTCGCGATCCGGCACAAGATGCCGAACGCGACCCAGGCCGTGAACTACTCGGGCCTCATGGCGTATTTCAACGCGATCAAGGAGGCCGGCACCGACGATCCGGTCAAGGTCGTCGCCAAGATGCACGAGCATCCCATGAAGAAATTCGGCGAGAGCGTGACCTTGCGCCAGGACGGGCGCCTCATCGACCAGATCGGCCTCTATCAGATCAAGTCTCCGTCCGAATCGAAGGAGCCGTGGGACTATCTGAAGCTTGTCCGCGAAATTCCGGGCGACAAGGCTTTCCTCACGCTCGACGAAGGCGGCTGCCCGCTCGTCAAGAAATGACGCGCGCGGCGATCGTCTCGCCGGCGGACTGGAAGAGCGCCGATCTCGGCGCGCGCGGCGACTGGCTTTGCCGGCTCGACGAGGGCGACATCGCCGAAATCGACGAGGCCTATCGCCGCTTCAAGGCCGAACGATTGCCGCTCGAACGGGCGACGCGCGCGGATTTTCCCGCGCCGCGCTTTGCCCGCATCGCAAGCCGCGCGCTCGACGCCCTCGAAGAAGGGCCGGGCATGTTCATGATCCGGGGATTTCCGCTCGACCGCTATGGCCTCGAGGACGCGCGCGCGATTTATTGGTGCCTCGGCAAATATCTCGGCACCGCGGTGTCGCAGAGCGATGAAGGCGACGTGATCGGCGACGTGCGCGACCTGCGCCTGCCGCCCGACAGCCCGCGCTTTCGCGCCTACAAGACGAGCGGCGCCGCCGCGTTCCACACCGACAGCTGCGATGTCGCCGGTCTTTTCGTCGTGCGCGCGGCAATGCGCGGCGGCAGGTCGATGGTGGCGAGCTCGGTCGCCATCCACAACGAGCTGCTGCGCTCGCGGCCCGATCTCGTCGAGGTGCTGTATCGGCCGTTCTACTGGAGCATGCAGGGCCAGGAACGGGCCGGCGAGGCGCCTTACTATCCGCAGCCGATCTTCACGCTGCACGAGGGGCAGTTCTCGTGCCGCTACATCCGCGGCCAGATCAAGAACGCGCAGCGCTTTCCCGAGGTGCCGCGCTTCACGCAAGAACAGATCGCGGCGCTCGATGCGCTCGACGCGGTGGCCGCCGATCCCGCGTTCCACTTCCTCACCGATTTCCAGCCGGGCGATCTTCAGCTCTGCAACAATCACGTGGTCATGCATGCGCGCTCGGCGTTCGAGGATCATCCCGAGCCCGGGCGCCGGCGCCATTTGCTGCGCATGTGGCTCTCGGTGCCGAACAGCCGGACGCTCTCGCCGCTTTTGGGCCGCATCTACCAGGATCGCGCTCCGGGCGCGGTGCGCGGCGGCTTCCCGCCGAAAACGCCGGGGCGAATCGTATTCGAGACCAGCGCGGAGTGGGAAAACCGCATGAACGCCACGCACTAGCCCGGCGCCGGTGCATGGCAGCGTTGCGTTGCCCTCGTGCGTCCTTCGCCTAGCCGCCGCGATGCGCTAAGAAGCCGGCGATGGTGAAGAGGTTGCCGGCGAATTCGATGGTGGTGCCGCTTATCGTGGCGTGCGCTCTCTTCATGCAGAATCTCGACACCTCGATCATCAACACGGCGCTGCCCAGCATCGCGCTTTCGTTCGGCGACAGCCCGGTGCGGCTGTCGCTTGCCGTGACATCCTACATGCTGAGCCTTGCCGTCTTCATCCCGGTGAGCGGCTGGGTCGCCGACCGGTTCGGCGCGGCGAGCGTGTTCCGCGCGGCGATCCTGGTCTTCACGCTGGCCTCGATGGCGTGCGGGCTCTGCAACAACATCGTCGAGCTGACCTCGGCGCGGATACTTCAGGGCGTCGGCGGCGCGATGATGGTGCCGGTCGGGCGGCTCGTGCTCCTGCGCAGCATCGACCGCAGCGAACTGGTGCGCGCGATCTCCTATCTCACGACGCCGGCGATCCTGGGGCCCATCATGGGACCGCCGGTGGGCGGCCTCATCACGACCTATCTCTCGTGGCGCTGGGTGTTCTTCCTGAACGTGCCGGTCGGCGTTCTCGGCATCGTGCTGGTGACGCTGCTCATCGAGGATACGCGGCCCGACACGGTGCCGCCGCTCGATTGGCGCGGCTTCGTGCTCACCGGCGTGACGCTCATCTGCCTCATGTCCGGCTTCGACCTCATCGCTCATCCGTCGCTCGGCGCGGCGGTCGTGCCGGTCATCCTCGCCATCGGCGCCGTGACCGGCGTTGCCGCCTTGCTGCACGTGCGCCGCCACAAGGCGCCGATCATCGACCTCACGCTGCTCAAAATCGCGACCTTCCGCGCCAATACGACGGGCGGCAGCGTCTTCCGGCTGACGGCCGGTTCCATGCCGTTCCTGATGCCGATGATGCTCCAGGTGGGATTCGGCATGAGCGCCTTCAATTCCGGCCTCATCACCTTTGCCGGCGGGCTCGGCAGCTTCTTCAACAAGATGTCGACGGGACCGATCCTGCGCCGGTTCGGCTACCGCACGACCTTCGTCGTCAACTGCGCGATCGCAGCATCCTTCATCGCCGTCTGCGCCTTCTTCAACGCCTCGACGCCGGTGCTCGTCATGTTCGCCGTGCTGGCGATCGGCGGCTTCTTCCGTTCGCTGCAATTCACGGCGCTCAATTCGCTGGCGTTCGTCGACATTCCCTCGGACAAGATGAGCGCGGCCACGAGCTTCATGAGCATGGTGCAGCAATTGACCAACGGCATGGGCATCGCGCTCGCGGCGATCGTCATCCATCTCGCCCATGTCTGGCGCGGCGGCGCGGACTCGCCGTTGGTGCCGGCCGATTTCCGCACCGCCCTCGTCGTGGTGGCGGCGCTGTCGCTGCTCTCGATCCAGTCGTTTCGCCGGCTGCCGCTTGCCGCCGGGTCCGACGTCACCGGTCACCGCCCGGCGGCGCGCGCCGCTTCGCTCGAGGAGACGCCCGCCGAGTGAAAGTTCGTCGTCCCCGCGAAAGCGGGGACCCAGGGCCAACAACGCGTCGCTCGCCCCTGGGTTCCTGCTTTCGCAGGAACGACGGTATCATTTTGCGCCCGGCAGGAATTTCTCGGTGATGAGCGTCCACATGTCGGGCTCGCTCGGCAGCAGCTCCATCTCGACATAGGAGCGCGCCAGCACCTTCAACGCCTCGGGATCGAATTTCCCGTCGCGCGAGAAGGTCGGCATCAGCTCGTCATAGGCGCGGCCCGCGATCTCCGTCGAGACGCCCATGATCGGCGCCGCGATCTCCACGACCTGGGCCTTGTGCGTCTCCATGTATCCGATCGTCTCGAACCAGCCGGCGAGGAATTTCCGGACCGCTTCGGGATCGTCGGCGATGAGCGCCTTGCGCGCGTAGATCACATGAATGATGAAGTGCGGCGCGATGTCGCCGAATCGATAGAGGATTTCGACCCTCCTTCAGGTCCTCGAGCCGGTAGCCGGCGGCGATCTGCACCGTCGCGCCCTGCGTCTCGCCGGTGCGGAGCGCCGCGAGCTGCGTCGGCTCCTCGCCGAGATAGGCCAGTTTGATCCCGTCCGGTCCCCAGCCCTGCTGGCGCGACAGCTCGCGCACGAGCCAGGTGGTGAGCGAGGCCACGGTCGAGCTGCTGACCGTCTTGCCTTTGAGGTCCGCCACCGTCTTCACCGGCCCGTTGGCGGCGACGACGAGGCACAGGAGCGCCGGCTTCCCCGCCATCGCGGCCACGCCCAGGACGGGCGCGCCCTTCGCCACGAACGACAGCTCCGGCCCCGAGCCGATGCCGATATCGATGCTGTTCGCGGCCAAGCCCTGTTGCAGCTTGGCGCTGCCGCCGAAATTGTACTCGTCGATGTCGAGCCCGTGCGCTTTGAAGATGCCGGCCTTCATGCCGACATCGAGCGGCACGAACGTGAAGGCGCTGGTCACCGCCTTGCCGACCCTGAGCTTCTGCTGCGCCGAGGCCGGCGCCGCCAGCAGCAAGAGCGCCGCGCACAGGATTCCGAGGCTTCGTGCCTTCATCATTGTCGCATCCTCCCTGCCGCCGACTATAACCGGCGCGCGCCTCTGCGTTAAAGTATGTTGCGCGGCCGCCTCAAATCGGCATCATCTGCGGCGCCAACAGGAGCTCCCTTGACCTTCGTCGCTGTCGATATCGGCGGCACCTTCACCGATCTCATCGCGTTCGATGCCGGTGCCGGACAGATCCATCATGCCAAGACGCTGACCACGCCGCGCGATCCGGTGGACGGCGTCATCGAATCGATCCGCAAGGCCGGGCTCGACGCGCGCCATCTCGAAACCCTGATCCACGGTTCGACCATCGCCATCAACACGCTGATCGAGCGCAAGGGCGCCAAGGTCGGCCTCCTCGTCACGCGCGGCACGCGCGACGTCTACATGATCGGCCGCGGCAACCGGCCCGAGGCCTATAACCTCTTCTTCCACCGCGCGCGCCCGCTGGTGCCGCGGCACCTGACGCTCGAGATCGACGAGCGGCTTTATGCCTCGGGCGAGGTGCGCGAGCGCCTGAGCCGCGAAAGCGTGCGCGCCGCCTGCGCCGAGCTGGCGCGCGAGGGTGTCGATGCGGTGGCGGTGTGCTTTCTCCATTCCTATGCCAATCCCGAGCACGAGCGCATCGCGGGCGAGATCGTGGAAGGCGCGCTGCCCAACGCCTTCGTCTCGCTGTCGCACGAGATCCTGCGCGAATACCGCGAGTACGAGCGTACCTCGACGACCGTGGTGAACGCCTTCATCGGCCCGAAAGTCGGCGGCTATGTCCGGAACCTCGAGACCCGCCTCAAAGCCGCGGGCTTCGCCGGCGATCTCGCCATCATGCAGTCGAACGGCGGCGTGATGGCGCCGGGCGCCGCGACGAAGCGGCCGGTGATGATGATGGAATCGGGGCCGGTCGGCGGCATCATCGCCTCGGCCGAGATCGGCAAGGCGCTGGGATACCGCAACATCATCTCGTTCGACATGGGCGGCACGACGGCCAAGGCGGCGCTCGTGCGCGACGGCGAGCCCACGACGACCGAGGGCTATTACGTCGGCGGCTATGCGAGCGGCCATCCGGTCATGGTGCCGGTCGTAGATGTCGTCGAGGTCGGCGCCGGCGGCGGCAGCATCGCCTGGATCGACGATGTCGGCGCGCTGAAAGTGGGGCCGCAGAGTTCCGGCGCGGATCCCGGCCCGATCTGCTATCGCGCCGGCGGCACCGAGCCCACCATCACCGATGCCAACGTGGTGCTGGGCCGCATCGGCGCCGGCGATTTTTTGGGCGGCGAGATGCGGCTCGACCGCGACGGCGCGAAGGCCGGCATCGCTGCGCGTATAGGCGAGCGCCTCGGCATGAACGACGCGGAAGCCGCGCGCGCCATCATCGCCATCGCGGTGGCCAAGATGTCGCTCGCCGTGCGCGAGGTTTCGGTCGCGAAGGGTTACGACCCGCGCGATTTCGCGCTTGTGGCATCGGGCGGCGCGGGGCCGCCGCACGCGCTCGCAATCGCGCGCGAGCTGCACATCCCGACCGTGATCGTGCCGCGCTTTCCCTCGCATTTCTCGGCGCTCGGCATGCTCATGGCGGACGAGCGGCACGATTTCAGCCGCACATATTATGCCGAGCTCGGCGAAGCGGATTTCGCGCGGCTTGCGGCGATTGCCGGCGAAATGGCGGACGAAGGCAAGCGCATCCTCTCGCGCGAGGGCGACGCGGCGCTGCAGCTCTTGTTCGATCTGCGCTATGTCGGCCAGGAGTTCGCGCTTTCGGTGCCGGTCTCGTGGGAGCAGCTCCGCGCCGCCGACCGCGCTGCTATCCGCGCGGCGTTCGACGCGCTCCACGAGCAGCGCTATGCGCACCACGCCAAGGACGAGCTGGTCGAGATCATCAATCTCCGCCTCGTCGCGCGCGGCAGGCGGGCGAAGCTGGCGATGCCGCCGCTGCCGCGCCAAGGCAGCGTCAGCCCGGCCGAGCGCCGCCAGGTCTGGTTCGACGGCGGCCCGGTCGAGTGCCCGGTCTATCGCCGCGACGAGCTGCCCGCGGGCGCAAAGCTCGTCGGTCCCGCGCTCGTCAGCGAATACGGCTCGACCACCGTGCTCTTCCCGGGCGACCGGGTCAGCGTGGCCGAGACCGGCGAACTCATCATCTCGGCGGAGAGCCCCTGATGGCGGTCAAGATCGATCCGGTCACGCTCGAGGTCGTGCGCAACGCGCTCCCCGCCATCGCCAACGAGATGGCGGCCGATCTGCACCGCACCTCCTACAACATGATGATCTACGAGGTGCGCGATTTCTGCACCGCGCTCGTCCTGCCCGACGGCGCGCTGGTGTCGCAGAATGTCGGCGGCGTGTCGCATTTCGTGGCGGATCTCGGCGTCCTCATCATCGACGGCATGAACCAGTACGGGCGCGACGGCTTCGCGCCCGAGGACGTGCTCATCACCAATCACCAGCGCGTCGCCGGCCAGCACCTCAACAACGTCGTCATCTACATGCCCTATTTCCATGAGGGCGAACTTTTGATGTTCTCGATCGTGCGCGCGCACTGGATCGATGTGGGCGGCATGAGCACCGGCTTCGGCGGCGGCTCGGCGGTGCCCGATCCCTGGCTCGAGGGCTTGCAGCTCGATCAGCTCAAAGTGTACGAGGCGGGGAAGCCCAATACGACGCTGCTCAAAATCCTGCGCGACAATATCCGCTTCCCGGATTCGTCCTTGGGCGACATGCGCTCGCAGATCGCGGCGTGCCGGCTGGCGCTGCGCCGCCTCGACGAGCTGTTCCAGAAATTCGGCCGCGACACCATGCTCGAATCGATCCGCCAGATCTTCCGCGAGACCGAGCAGCGCTGCCGCAACATCGTCGCGACCATTCCCGACGGCGTTTACGAGGCAAGCTCGGTCTATGACGTGCCGAGCGGCAATCTGCACCTGCCGATCCACGCCAAGGTCACGGTCGATCAGGGCCACATGACGATCGACCTGTCGGGTTGCGCGCAGGAGCAGAAGCTTTCGATCAATGCCCGCTCGCATGCCGGCGCGCTCGTCGCCTACAAGAACCTGACGGCGCCGCTGGAGCCGGTGAACGAAGGCTCGTTCTCCGCCTGCACCGTCGTCATCCCCGAAGGCAACATCATGATGGCGCGCTATCCGGCCGGCATGGCGAACTGGAGCGGCATGATCCCGACCGTGGTCGATACCATCATCACCGCGCTGGCACCCGCCATCCCCGACCGCATCCCGGCGGCGCATCACGGGCTCCTGGGCGGCTCGGTCGTGTTCTTCGGCGTCAATCCCAAGACCGGCAAACGCTTCGTCGTGCAGAGCCTCGAGGGCGGCGGCTGGGGCGGACGGCCGCACGAGGACGGCGAATCGGGCTCCGTCTCGATCTGCCAGGGCGACGTGCGCAACGGCACGCTCGAGGGGATCGAATTGAAGACCCCGGTGCTGATCGAGGAGCGCGTGCTGCGCCAGGATTCGGGCGGCGCCGGCAAATATCGCGGCGGGCTCGGCATCGATCTCAAAGTGCGCAATCTCGTCGAGGGGCGCTGGAACTTGGGCGGCAAGAGCCGCGAATCGTCGCCGCCCTGGGGCATCTTGGGCGGCAAGCCGGGCGACACCGCGTGCTACCTGTTGCGCACGCCCGGCGACAACGATTTCGCCGAGAAGAACGCCTATCGCTATCCCGTGCCCGAGGACAGCCAAGTGATCGTGCGCACCGGCGGCGGCGGCGGCTGGGGCGATCCGTTGGAGCGCGAGCCCGAAGCCGTGCGCTGGGACGTGATCGAGGGTTTCGTCAGCGCCAAATCCGCGCACGACGATTACGGCGTCGTGCTCGACGAAAAGAGCTTTGCCGTGGACGCTGCGGCGACGCAGCGCCTCCGCGCCTCGCGCAAGGCGGCGGAGTAGGCGTCACATGGCGCTGACTCTCGTCTATCCGCGCGTGCAGTTCGATTTCGGCGCGATCAAGCTCCTGCCGCAGGAGCTGGCTTCGCTCGGCATCAAGCGGCCACTCTTCATCACCGATAAAGGCCTCGTGCAGGCGGGCGTGTTCGCCGCCGTGCGCCGCGCCATGGGAGCTGACGATCTCGCCGTCTTCGACGAGACGCCGGAAAACCCCACGATCGCCGGCGTCGAGCGCGCGACCGCGGCCTACAGGGCGCAAAAATGCGACGGCATCGTCGCGGTGGGCGGCGGCTCGGTCATCGACACGGGCAAAGCCGTCGCGGTGCTGGCGACGCATGAGGGCCGCATCTCCGACTATTTCGGCCGGCCCGAGAAAATCCGCCCCGACACCGCGCCGCTCGTCGCCGTGCCGACGACGGCCGGCACCGGCAGCGAGGCCTCGCGCGGCGCCGGCATCCATCGCGACGCGCAAAGCCGCGGCCACGGCATCAACTCGCCCTATATCGTGCCGCGCGTCGCGATCTGCGATCCGGAGCTGACCTTCTCGCTTCCCGCGCGGCTCACCGCCGGCACCGGCATGGATGCCTTGGGCCACGCGGTCGAGAATTTCTTTGCCAAAAGCGGCAACCCGGTCGGCGACGCCATCGCGCTCGACGCCTGCACGCGCGTCTTCGCATATGTCGAGCGCGCGACCGTCAACGGCCAGGACCGCGAGGCGCGCTGGCACATGATGATGGCGGCGCTGCAGGCGATGATGTGCGGCAAGGGCCTGGGCCCGGTCCACGCGCTCGCCAACACGTTCGGCGACCAGGGCCTGCATCATGGCGCCATGGTCACGATCGCCATGCCGGCCGTATTGCGCAGCTACGAGGCGCGCTATCCGGAGAAAACGAAAAAGCTCGCCGACGCGATCGGACTCGCATCCGGCAACCCTTCCGAGGCGGTGGCGGAGATGAACCGGCGCCTCGCCATTCCGCCGACCTTGCGCAAGCTCGGCTACCGCGGCGGCGATCCCGACGAGCTCGCGGCCGATTCGCACCAGAGCTGGTTCAACATGACCGCACCGCACCACCCGTCCGTCGCAGAGTATCGCGCGCTGATCGAGGACGTGCTGGGGTAGGGAGAACGCCGATGGATCATGCCGGAAGGTTGGACAGGGTTCGGCGCCGCATGGACGAGGCGCGCGTCGATGCGCTCGTGGCGCTTTCGCCGGCGCGGCATTCGATGGCGCGCTCCGATCTCGGGACCCACCTCTCGGGCTTTCGCTCGCTCGGCGAAAGCGCGCTGGTGCTGTTCGCCGACGGCGATGCGCGCCTTGTCGTGACCCCAGCGCTCGACGAGGAACGCGCGGCGCTGCGCTCGCCCACCGTTCCGGTCGCAGCAAGCGACGATCTCGCCGGCGGGATCGCGAGCGCGCTCGCCGGTCATCGCCGCGCGAAGATTGCCACGACCGGGCTTGGTCAAACTCCCCATCCCATCGCGGCGCGCGTGATCGACGTGATCGGCAAGGACAGCGTCCCGTTCGACGATGCGGTGAGCACGGTCACCGCGCCCAAGACCGATGCCGAGATCGCGCGTGCGCGCAAGGCGGCATCCATCGCCGAAGAGGGCTTCGTCCATCTCCTTAAGATCGCGCGCCCCGGCATGCGCGAATGCGATCTGGCGGTGCAGTGCAATCTCTTCACCAAGTCGCTCGGCGCCGACGACAATTTCCTGATGCTGAGCGCGCTGCCGCACGGTTACGGCGTCGCCGCATCGAGCAACCGGCCGCTCACCAGGGGCGACGTGCTGGTGGCGGAATTCACGCCGTCCTACGAGGGCCAGTTCGCGCAGATCTGCCGCACCGTGTCGATCGGCGCGCCGTCGAACGTGCTGGCCGAGAAATACGCGCTCGTCGCGCGCGCGATGGAGGCCGGGATCAATTCCGTGCGGCCGGGCATCAAGGTGTCGGAGATCGCCGATGCGATCGACGCGGTCTTGAGCGATGCGGGCTATCGCGAATATTGCCGCCCGCCGCACATGAAGCGGCGCGGCCACGGCATGGGCGCGGGCTCGGTTGCGCCCGGCGACATCGCCTACGACAATCACACGATCGTCGAGCCGGACATGGTGTTCGTGGTGCATCCGAACCAGTATTTGCCGGAGACGGGATACATGCTGTGCGGCGAGCCGGTGCGCGTGACGGCGACGGGCGGCGAGGCCTTGACCCGCCGCTGGGCCGCGCTCGGCGCGATCGACGCCTGAGACGCCGCAATGCAGGTCCTGCAGACGACGCTTCTCACCGGTCCCTACGATTGGGACCCGGCGCTCCTGCCGCAAGCCGAGTTCGAGGCGCGGCTCGCCCGCGTGCGCGGCGCCATGGCATCGGCAGGCGCGGACGCGCTGCTCGTCCACGGCCATCCCGGCGATTACGGCGCGCTTGCCTACCTCACCAATTTCGTGCCGAAGCTCGGCCTCGCGCTTGCGCTGGTGCCGAAGGAGGGCGGCATCCGCCTCATCGTCTCCGGCACGGCGCTGATGCTGACGCAGGCGAAGCTGCTCACCTGGGTCGACGATCTGCGCCCGGCGGCGGACGTGCCGAAGCTCGTGGCAGGGTGGTATGCCGAACAGAACGCATCGCGGCTTGCGCTTTGGGGCGGGCGCGGGATCGCGCACGGGCTCCATCGCGGCATCGCGGCTGCGCTCGGCGGCGCGCCCATCGCGCTCGACGACGCGCTCGACGCGATCCGCCGGCGCAAATCTCCGCGCGAGCTCGAATTGCTGCGCGAAGCATCGCGCATTCTCGGGCGCGGGGCGCAAGCCTTCATCGCCGCCGCGCGCAGCGGGTCCGGCGCGCGCACGGCCGCGTTGGCGTTCGAGCGCGAAGCCGTGGCCGCGGGCGCGCAGGACGCGCGCACCCTCGTCAGCGCGCATGCGGGCGGCGCGCCCTTGGCCCTCGACGGGCCCGAGGACCGCGCGCTCGATCCGCTGCTCGCGGCGCTTGCCGTGCAATATGCCGGCTACTGGGCCGAAGGCCTCGTCACGGTCGCGGCGCGGCCGGGCGACGGTGCGGCGCGCGCCGGGGCTGCACTTGCGGCAATGCTGCGCGAAGCTCGCCCCGGTGTCTCGTCCGCCATGCTTCAGCGCGCGGCCGCTTCGCAGCTTGGCGGGCTTGCGCCCAGCCCCTATCTCGGCGCGGCCGCCGGTTCCGCCATCGGCCTCTCGCTCGACGAAGGAACGCTCATTGGCGATGCCGCGCTCGAAGAGGGCTGCACCTACGTGCTGCGCGCCGGCGCTGCTGACGCGATTACCTCGGCGATGATCGCGCTCGGCCGGACGGGGCCGGAAATTCTGTAGGCGTCAAGCTGAATCGCCCTGCGTCCTTCGACTGCGCGTCCTGAGCTTGGCGAAGGACGCGCAGTCGAAGGACGCAGGGTCGTCACAGCGGAAAGATCAGGCTGTTCGGCACCAGAAGGCTGTCGAAGACGCAAATCTTCTCGCGGAATTTGAGGGCTCCGTCCTCTTCCACGAGCTTGTCGCGATAGGCCCCGACATTGAAGACGCGCGTGGTCTCGTCGGTGAGCGTCTCGAACGCGGCATAGCTCGCCCGCGTCTCGAGCGTATCGCCGCTCCAGCCGATGATGCGCAGGCCCGTGACCATGCGCCGGATGCGCCGCGGCGCAAACAGCAGGGTCTTGCGGATCGCGACGACGCGGTCCTTCAGGTACCCCTTGCTTTCGCACAGCCAAGTGGCGAGCGGCAGGCCGCGCTCGAAATTCTCGCGCGGCACGATCTTGTAGAGACAGGCTTCGGTGAAGAAATCGGGCCACTCCTCGAAGCGCTCCTCGTCGAGGCAGGCGGTGTACTCGGCGTAGAACGCATCGAGCTCGAGCCGCAGGTCGCGCGGCGAAAGCGCGCGAAACCGCGCGCTCACAGCTCCATCACCCGGCGATAGTAATCGTAGAAGGCGCGGATTTGCGATTCGGTGACGCCGTGCGCCTCTTCCTCGCGCCACGAGCGGCCGTCGAGTTCGACCACGGCGGCGCCTTCGGGCGCGGACGCGATCCCCCGCTGCGCCATCGCCATCGCCTCGCTGTCGTCGATCGAGACGAAGCCCGACGGCCCCATCAAATTCGCCTGGCGCAGGCGCCGCGTCGTCATCGCCTCGTCATCGCCCTCATAGCCGAAGAAGGTCCAGGCAAGCTCGAACGCGCCGGGTCCCTTGGTTACGATCTGCCGCATCGCGATGGTGTTCGACTGCTGCTGCAGGATGAGATTGGGCCAGAGCGTCGTCATGCACACGGTGTATTGCGGATACTCGCGCACCGGGTCGAGCATCGAGGGATCGTTGAGCTTCAGGTCCTCGATGAGCGAGCGCATGTCGGCATTGTCCTCGGTGCGCTTCTGCTCGCCGCGCGAGGTCATGGTCGAGGCGTGCCGCCCGTGCCGGTCGATCACGACGCGGTTCGGCTGATCGACGCGGTTGAGGCCGAAGCTCAGGAGGAACACGTGCAGGATGCTGGCGTGGTAGGGATCCTTGATGTTCTCGAACATCAGTTTCCAGTTGGCCGGGATGAGCTGGCGCGAATAGCCCAGCACAGTGAGCCCGCGCCCGTCGAACATCCGGTCGAACAGTTCCAGAATCGGCGGCGAGAGATAGTCCTCGAACGGTTCGACCTTGTCCGAGAACGAGGCGAACACGACGCCGTGCCGCCGCGCCACGTTGAGGCGCCGAAGCCCGTGATCGGCGAGATCGAAATCCTCCGGCATGCCGCCCTGGCGCTTGACGCCGCGGCGGAACGGCACGCCGATGCAGGCGCCGTCGAGATCGTAGGTCCATTGGTGATAGGGACACATGATCTCGTCGGCGTGCCCCAGATGCGTCTGGCAGAATTGCAAGCCCCGATGGGCGCAGCGGTTCTCAACTACGGTGACGCCGCCATCCTTGGCGCGGATGACGACGACCGATTTGTCGCCGATGAAGGTGCGCTTGAAATCGCCGGGATGCGGGATCTCGGCCTCGAGCGCGACATAGCTCCAGTTCGGCCCCTGGAAAATCCGCTCCTGCTCGAGGGCATAAAGGTCGGGATCGCTATAGACCCAATAGGGGACCCGGCTCGGGCCGATATTGGGCCAGCGGCGTTCGTGGCTCATGTGTTCACCCGTGCCAATGGACGAAGCCCATCGCGTTGCCGGTGCCGGCGAGCGAGCGGTAGCACGGCACATAGGCCTCGATCTCGGGCGTCCATTTCAGCTCCGCCATCGCGCCCATCAATGCGACCCAGTTTTTCACTTCTGACGTGCCGGCCTGGTAGATCGGCTCGCCGAGCGCAGCGAGCTTGTCGACCCGGCCGCCGCGGATCGCGTCGAGCACGGTGTTGTCCACATCCTCGTCGATCACGAAATGCGACAGGCCGCCTGACGCGATGAGCGCCACGCGCACATCGTCGGGCCACGCCTTGACCGCTTCGAGCACCGTTTGGCCTATCTCCCAGCAGCGCCGCACGGGGGGCTGGTTCGGCGGATAGAAGGTGTTGAGGATGACCGGCACGTTCGGCACGACCTTGTCGCGCATGATCTGGCGATAGACGAAGCCATAGGCGTGCGGGATGGCGCCGCGCCCGGGGCGATAGCGCTTCACTGACGTCACGTCGTGGCCGGTCGCCATGAGCCGCCCGATGATCTCGCGGCCCAACGGCGGCAGGCCCGGATATGTGGCGCCCTCGGGCGGGATGCGGCCCGCCTGCGCCACGGCGACGCCGGGCACCTGGTTGCCCTTCTCCTCCTCGGCCCCCATGCGGTTCTCGATCGTCTCGCCCCAATAGACGGCAAGCGCCGGGATCGCGGTGTCGTTGAACATCTCCATCTGGTCGTTGCCGAAGATGACGGCGACATCGGGCGCGGCGGCGGCGTACACGTCGGCGAGCCGGTGGATCGCGCGCTGGCAGGCGCCGTGCCGCTCGACCCATTTGTCCTTGGTGATCTGCCGGTCGAGCCCTTCGCCGGCGCGCAGCTTCACCAGCTCCTCGAAATTATAGGTCTTGCCCCTGAAGGCGTGCTCGGTGAACTTGCGGTCGAAATTGACGCGCTGGTCCCAGTTCTCGGGCGGCGTCGTCAGCATCGGCCCGTGCGAGGTGGCAAGTCCCAGAACGATCCGCGCCATGCGCTCCTCCTCTCACCCGCACGCGACGGCGTAGCAGTCGCCGCAACCCTCGGGCAGGCGCATCTCGCGCCACTCTTTGCCGCCGTCATTGGTGCCGATCACTTGGCCCACGCGCGTGATGCCCCACACCTGGTTCGGGTCGCGCGCGTCGAGCGCCAGATACATCATGGTGCCCTTGGCCTCGACGCCGCGATCGATCCGCTCCCAGCTCTTGCCGAGATCGCGGCTCCTGGCGAGCGAGCCGGTCGGCCCGGTCGAATGGACGCTGAGCGCGGCATAAAGCGTCGTCGGATCGTTGGGCGCGGGCCTGATGTCGCGCGCGTAGGAAAACTTCGAATAGCGCCCGACCTCGACATCCTGCCAGCTCTCGCCGCCGTCGCCGCTGCGGAACAGCCCCATGCGGTTTGCAAACCAGACGGCGCCGGGATCGGCGGCGCTCACCGCGACGGCATGGCCGTCGAGCATGCCCTCGGCATCGGTGTCGCTGCCGATGCGGCTCTTGTAGCGCTCGCTCTCGGAGAATTTGATGAGCCCCTTCGAGCAATCGCTCCAATTGGCGCCGCCGTCGCGGCTCCGCATCACGCCGTTCACCTCGACCGTGGCGAACACGTCGTCGGGCCGCTTGGCGTCGATGGCGAGCCGCATGACGCGGCACGCAAAGCCCATCTTGACGCGCTCCTCGATCGCCGGCCGCGCCAGAAGCCGCCAGCGCTCGCCGCCATCGTCGCTGCGATAGACCGCGACCGGCGAGGCGCCGGCCAGGATCGTGCGCGGCGCCGCCGGATGGACCAGGATCGACCAGATCTGCACATGGTCCGGGAAATCGGGCCGCATCCAATGCGTGCCCCTGTCGTGGCTGACATAAGGCCCGTCCTGCGTGCCGATGAAGACGATGCTCGGATCGAGCGGATGGACCGCGACGGTATGGACGCTGACCGGGTCGGGCAGCCCGTTCTTCAGCTCCTCGCACGGTCCGCCGTCCGCCGCAAAGCGGAACACGCCCGACTTCTTCCCGCCGCGCCACATGCCGGCGCCGGCATAGACCATGGTCGCCATGACTCGACTCCCCTTGTGCGCCCGTCACCCGTCATTTGACAGTATGGCCCCCGGAGGGTCAATCGGCACCCCGGGCGGCCGAGGCGGACGCTTCAGGCGACGGTGGCGTCTTCCGTTGCCTGCCGCGCCAGCTTGGTTTCCTCTTCGAGCAGGATTTCCATGAGCGCGCGGCGCATGTAGGCGTCGATCGGCGCGCGCAGCAGGCAGCGGTAGCGCGCGATGTTGAGGCGGACGGTTGCGGGATCGTCCATCGCTCAGACCTCGGCGATTTGCGATTGCGCGATCGCGACAATGTCGATGGCGTAGCGCGCGAGCGGCCGGTTCGGCTTGCCGTCGCGGCGCAAGGGCCGCACGTGCGAATCCTGCTGGTAGAATGCCATGGCCTCGTCCGGGCTGCCGAACTGCCGCGCCATGCTGAGGCGGCGCGTCACCTTGAGCGTTCCGCCGCCCTCGTGCGCGTCGACGTCGCAATCCGTCACATAGCTGCCGTCGAACGGGGTCGCGCGGCCGTCGATCCGTTCCAGGATGCGTATTGCGTAACAGTTGGCGTCGGGCGGTGCGATTTCGGACATCCGATTCTCCTCTATTCCGTGGAAATGCGGGGCTGCGTCAACTCATCCTGCTTCGCCGGGTGCGCATCGAGGGCGACGCGCACACTCGCGATCCCGACCACGAGAGCCGCGGCGAGAAGACCGGCGAGCCAGACGCTGGTTCCCAGAGTCATTTTCCGGCGCGCGGCGACTTTGATGACGGGTGCGAGGGCCGAGGCACGCCGCGGCAGCAGGTCCGCCAGGCGCGCCGCGATCGTGCGTGTCTCGGACGAATCCCTGCGCCCTGCCGCCAGCGTGACGACCGTCGCGGCGATATCGTCGAGTGCCGCGGCCCGGCCCGCGTCGCGCAAGCGCGCGGCCTCGTGCCACGGGTCATAGCCGAGCCTGGTGAGGCCGGAGATGACCGAGAGCAGCATGCCGTTTTCCTCCTCGAAGATCGGCGCGAACAGAAACGCGCTGAACTCGGGATGGATCGGGGCGAATCTCGTACGCAGCATCGCTCTCGTTCTCCGAATGCGGCCGCCGGTCACGCGAACAAGGTGGACAGCAGGACCCCCGCGACGATCAATCCTGTCCAGGTCAGCTCGGTCGCATTGCGCGCGACCCACGCCTTGCCGATGCCGTTCGCGTAGCGCTGCGGCTGTTGCGGCGCCGCGTTCATGCGGGCGGGCGTCATCTGGCTGCCGCGCGCTTGCGCCGCGGGCGGGCCGCGCGGGATTTCCGCGTGCCGGACGGCTTGTCCAGCAGCGCCTTGGCGTGATGCTCGGCGTGATAGCGCGTCGCCTCGTTGGCGTGATGGATCGCCTGCTGCATGTGGCCGTGCGCGATCACCGCCTGATGCGCTGCGTGCGCGTAATCTTTCTCTTGGTAGCGCTGCGAGGCTTGGCGGTGGTGCTGCGCCGCCAGCTCGTGATGCTCGGCTGCGGCCCTGTGGTGCCCGGCTCCATTTGAGATTTTGCCCATGCGTCCTCCGCTTCAGGCGGGAGCGCGCGCGACCTCTCTTGCGGGGGGCAAGCTAATCTCTCAGCCGTCGAGGCCTGTTAGGGTGCTGGCGACGGTGTTTCTCATATGGGGACGCGCCGTCCCATCCGCAAGCAATGGAAGGGCGCGGGCCGAGGGCCACGGTGGGCGTTTCACTTCGCCTCCATCGCCACCGCATAGCGCTTGTCAACGATCTGGTCGGCGCTGACCTCGACCTTGAGCAGGCCTTGCGCGCGGTACCACGCGATCTGGTGCCGCACGCTCTCGACCATGACGCGGGCGTCGGCGTCGAAATACGGCAGGCCGATCTTCACGCGCTCGACCGGCTGGTTGAGATATTTGGCGATGATGCCGAGGATCTCGGGCGCGGTGGCCTGATCGGCGCGCTTGCCGCTCGCATCGGTGAAGGCGTTGTGGTAGTCGCGCGCGCCTTTCTTGAAGGCGCGGAGCACGCGCACCACCATGTCGTGCTTGCCGTCGGCGATCGTCTTCTGCGTGAAGAACAGATAGGCCTGGTCGAGCCCGGTCTCGTCGCCGATCCAGCCCAAAAGCTTAGCGTCGCCTTTCTCGATCAAGGGCAGCGCGCCGGTCGCGGAGAAGATCGCCGAATCCGCGCGCCCGCCCGCCATGGCCGAGGCGATCATGGCGTTCCCCTGAAGCGGCATGAGCCGCACCGATTTCACGTCGAAGCGGTATTTCTCGGCGAGCTGGCCCAGGCTGTATTCGAGCCCGGTGCCCCGTTGCGTCAGGGCAAAGCTGTGCCCGGCGATGTCCTTGGGCGCGGTGAGGCCCGCGGCGTAAGCCTGGTTCGAGGCGAGGATGCCGAGATAATGGAAGGTCGGCGCCTCCATCGCGCCGCCGGCGACGATGCGCAGCTTGCCGTCGGCGGCCAGGCTGTAGAGCGCGGCCGTCTCGGCGGCGATGCCGAAATCCAAATCGCCCGACGTGACGCCGATCGCGATCGGCTGCTGCGCGTCGAAATAGGAGAGCTCCGGCTCGAGTTTCTCGGCCGCGAAATAGCCCTTGGCGATGGCGATCGCGATCGGCCCGTTGCTCGCCAGGCGGCTGACGCCGATCCGCACCGTCTCGGCCGAAGCGCTGGCGCTCCACGCGAAGATCGCAAGCGCGCCCAATACTGCCGTCGTCCCACGCCGCATGTTTGCCTCCCCGATTTTTGCCGATTGGGCCATGCCGGACGGCGGTTGACAAGTGTACGCATATGTGCGTACATCTTTCCCGCCGTCGCCGCGAACGTGGCGACCCAGGGCGGGCGGCGTTTGGATACCTGCTTTCGCACGCGTGACGGAGAGAGACGAAAATACCGAACGAACCCAATTTCGGAGGCGCGCGCGAAATTGCCGAACGAAGCCAATTTCGCCGATTTCACCGAACGAATCAAATTTTATCGAACAAAATCAAGTAGTTGATTTTTGGCCTCGCGTTCCGCTTCCGCCCGGCGGCGGCGGACCTTAAGCTCGGGCCAGGGAGAGGAGACCCACATGGACACGCTGCTCGCCGCCGATCTCGACCTCGACCGGTTCCGCCTGCGGCGCTTCCTGGCCGAGCTTGGGCCGGACGAGCTCGACACTCATGCCGAGCATCGCGACATCGCCGCGGTGGCCACCCTCCTCGACGGCAATGCCAAGGCGGTGTGGTTCAAGAAGCTGGGGCCCGAGGGCGCCGAGCTCGTGGGCAATGTCGGGGCGAGCCGCGCGCGCATCGCCCGCGCCTTCGGCGTCAAGTCCGAGGGGCTGCTGCAGGAGGTGCTGCGCCGCCTCAAGCTCGCGCCGCAGATCGTCGAGGTGGCGCAGGAGCGCGCGCCGGTGCAGCAGGTCGTAGAGACCGGCGCCGAGATCGACCTGACGCGGCTTCCGGTTCATCTTCATCACGGCGGCGACGGCGGGCTCTATATCTCGGCCTCGATCGACTACTCGATCGACGACCGCACCCAATGGACCAATGTCGGCTTCCGCCGCCTGATGCTGCGCGGCCGCGCCGAGACCGGCGCCGATGTCACCGCACCGAGCGACTTGAAGGCGCTCTACGAGCGCGCGGTCGCGGCCGGCCGGAAATTCCCGGTGAGCTTCGTCGTGGGCTCGTGGCCCACGGACCTCGTCGCCGCGACGATGCGCGTGCCGGTCGACGAGCTTGGCCTCGTCGCCTCGTTGCGCGGCGCGCCGCTGCCGGTGGTGAAGTGCCGCACCAACGACATCCGCGTGCCGGCCGACGCCGAATACGTGATCGAAGGCTATCTGGGCGCGGAGGGCCACATCGAGCCGGAAGGGCCGTTCGGCGAGTTCCTGGGCTATTACGGCGCGCTCAAACGCAATCCCGTGTTCCATGTCACGGCCATCACGCATCGCAAGGACGCGCTCTTTCAGACCGTCACGATCAGCGGCCGCCACATGGCCAACACCGATACCGCGACGCTCGAGACGGTGCGCAGCGAGGTCAATCTATGGCGCACGCTCGAGAGCGTGGTGCGCGAGCCGGTCGCGGTCTATGCGCCGGTTTCCACGGGCGGCATGCTGTCGGCGCGCGTGGCCTTGCGCCAACGCGCGGCCGGCGAGGCGAGGAGCGCCATCCTGGCGATCCTCGGCGGCACCACGGTCAAGGTCGTGAAGGTGGTCGATCCCGACATCGACATCTTCTCCGACGAGCAGATGGACTGGGCGCTCGCGACCCGGTTCCAGGCCGACCGCGACCTCATCGTCGCCGAGCGCGTCAACGCCATCCCGCTTGACCCCTCGACCGGCGGCGCGCACCAGGGCGCCAAATGCGGCTTCGACCTCACCGTGCCGTACGGACAGACCGGCAAGTTCGAATGGTCGGTGCCCGAGCCGCCGCGCTACGAGGGCAAGCGCTTCCCCTCGCTCGAGGCGGCGCTCGCCGACGGGCCCAAGCGGTTCGAGGATCTGGTGGCGGCGACCGGCTCGCGCGACGGGCGCGAGCTGGTGCGCGGGCTCGAGGATCTGCGCGCCAAGGGCCTGACGCGCGACGCGCAGGGGCGCTATGTTATGCCGCAGGGCTGAATAAAATCCGGAGGAAGGCCATGGTCGAATCGCTCAAGAAAGTCACGGTGTCGATGATGAACGCGGTGCACGATCTGCCGCTGCTCGTCGCCCGCGACGACGGGTTCTTCCGCGACGAGGGCCTCGACGTCACCATCCTGAAGACGCCCGGATCGGGGCAGTTCTCGTCCGACCACCAGGCGCTCCGCACCAACATCTTCGACCGCACCATGGAGCAGCTCTACGACAAGGGCCAGTGCGACCAGTTCCGCATGTGCGAATGGGGCGTGATGAAGCGCGCCGTCGAATTGATCAACGAGGAAGGCCATCGCCCGGCCAAGATCGTGGCGCTCGGCTCGGCCATGTCGTCGTTCGCGCTCGTCGTCGATCCGGCCGCGCGCCTCTGGGAGCCGGAACAACTGAAGGACCAGCCGATCGCCGTCAGCCCCTTCAACGGCTCGCACTTCACGACGCTCAAACTGCTCGAAGGGTTCCTGAGCCGCGACCAGATCAAGACCACCTTCGCCGGCACGATGCGCGAGCGGATCGAGGCGGTGCGGCGCGGCGAGGTGGCGGCGGCAAGCGTGATGGAGCCGTGGATCAGCGTCGCCGAGAAGATGGGGCTGCGCGTCATCATGGAATCGCATTCGACCCGGAGCGAAGCGGCGGGCGACGAGCTCGACGGGCCGACGCTGGCGAAGATGTTCCGCGCCGAAGCCGCCGCGGCCGACGCGATCGACCGCGATCCCGGCCGCTATGCGCACTATCTCGTCGAGGAGGCTGGCGGATTGTTGGAGGCGCGCGACCTCAAAGTGGCGCGGCTCGTCAACGCGCCGCCCGTGCCCTACACGCGCGAGCGCTTCGATCACACCTACAACTGGACGGTCGGCTGGGGCCTCGTGCCGCCGGGCGCCACCTTCGAGAACACGGTCGACAACCGCGCCTGGCAGTAGCGGCGCCGCTCAGCGCTTCATCGGCCCCTGGAATTCCCAGGTGTGGCCGGCCGGGTCCTGCACGAACACCTGCGGCGCGCCGATGAGGCTGCTGTTCGAGTCGTACTTGATGCCGAGCGCGCGCATGCGGGCGCAGAACTGATCGATGTCCTTCACCCGCCAGGCGGTGTGACGGCCGGCGGGCGTCGCGGGTGCCTGCGGCCCGGGCGAGTATTCGTCGTCCTTGGCGATCAGGTGGAACTGCACGCGGTTCTCGGCATCGCCGATCCAGGCGCCCGGCACGAGGTCGTCGAGCGCCTTCGGCCGCGGCAGTAGCTTCAGTCCCAGCACCTCGAGATAGAATTTGACGCAGGCGTCGAGATTGCTCCGCGTGCACGGCACGCCTTCGTGCATCAAGCCCACGAATTCGAACGACGGAGCCTCGGTCTTGCCTTCGAGGACGGCTGCCATCGCAACATCTCCCTTGCTTCGGGGGCCAAGGCTAATCGAGCGCCCAAACCCTTGTCAAAGCCCGAACCAAGGCGCTCAGTCCTTGAAGAACCCGTTGAATCTCTTCTGCCAGCGCTCGTTCTCTTCCGGCGACAGCGACACACGCTCGGTGTGCTTGGCCTGGAACGTCGCGAAGATGCCGGGCGGGTTGGTCTCGACGTCGGGCCGGGTCGGGATGCGGCCCCACTTGGTGCGCATCGTCTGCGCCTCGGCGCCGATGAGATAATTGAGCAGAAGCTTCGCCGCGTTGGGGTGCGGCGCCTTGGCATTGATCGCGGCCTCGCCATAGGTCACGACGACCGGCTCCAGCACCCAGTAATCGACCGGCCCGCCGGCGAGCTTCACGTTGAGCGTGAGGTTGACGAAATTGTTGAGCGTCACCCAGTACTCGCCCGATCCGAGCGCGCGGGCGAGCGCCAGATGCCCCTTGTAGAGCGCGGGGTGGAGCGTCGCGACGATGCTCTCGATGAGGCTTTTGCCCTTGTCCTCGCCATAGAACTGGAACATGCCGGCAAGCCAGTCGCGGTCGCTGAAGTCGATCCCGACATGCCCCGCCCAGTCCGGATGCTTGGCGAAATCGGCGTAGCTTTGCGGCAGGCTCGCGCGGTCGATTTTTTGGGTGTTGTATCCCGGCGCGTGGAACACGGTGTAGGCGCCGATCCAGCGATGCTCCGGGTCCTTGGCGCCCGGAAAAAGGTTCTTCGATTCCGGCGGGTCCCAGGCCAGGCGCAGCTCCTTCGGGATGCTCTCGGCCGCCTGGATCTCGACGATGTCCCAGGATTGCTTGCCGGCGCGCGCCTCGATCTCGATCCGCGCCATGATGGCGGTGTCGGAATTGCGCACGTAATCGACATGGATGCCGGTCGCCGCCTCGAAGCGGGCAAGCTGCGGCATCTCCTCTTCCTCGTTGACCGAGCTGTAGATGACCGGCGTGCCCTCGCCCTTGGCCGCGGCGAGAAGCGCGGGATCGAGCCATTGCGGCCCATCCGCCGCGGCCGACGCGCCCGTCGCGAGCAAAATCGCAGCGCCCAGTGCCGATCGCTTCATGCCGGGTCCCCTCGCGCGATATTGACATGGGCGCGCGCGCGACACAATTTGCACTCAAGCGAACCCCAGGAGGATTGCAATGACCGCCGAGACCGCCGTCGCCCACAAGCAAGCGGCGAAGTCGCCGATCAAGGTCAAGAAAATCGGCCATCTCGTGTACGAGGTCGCCGACGTCGCCCGCACCGTCAAGTTCTGGACCGAGATGCTGGGCTTCAGCGTGTCGGACAAGAACGAGTTCGGCATGGTGTTCCTGCGCGCCAATTCCGACCACCACACGATCGCGGTGATGGAGAACAAGAAGAAGGACAAGGCGCGCGACGACCGGGGCCTGCATGTCGATCACCTGGCGCTCGAAGTGGCGAGCATGGCCGAGCTGATCGCCGCGCGCGATTTCCTGCGCGCGCAGGGCGTGCCGGTGACCTGGGAAGGGCGGCGCGGCCCCGGCGGCAATCCCGGCTTCCACTGCCTCGACCCCGACGGCTACGAGTTCGAGCTTTACTGCGACATGGATCAGATCGACGAGCGCGGCCTGTCGCGCCCGCCCGAGCAATGGAACCGCGTCAACTCGCTCGAAGACGCAGCATCGAAGCCGCTGCCGAAGCGGTGGTGAGAACGCGCGCTTAAGAGAGTTCGCTTTCGAGTGCCACGCGCTCGTGGCCGTCGATGAGCGATTTCACGCGGTACTGGTTCATGCCGCGCTCGGACGGGAGGTGGCGGACGATCTCGAATTGGACGTGGCGATGAGAGCCGCCGAGCACGGCGGGCGAGTAGGTGACCGTCTCTTTGACGTTGAACTTGTAGGCCATGGCGCGGGGCCTTTCTGGGCCGGTCAGGCGAACGCCGCCGTGTAGCCGGCGAAGGTCAAGGTGAGCGTGTCGGTCGCGGCGCTGAGCCAGCCATGCTCCAGCGCGAAGCTGCGGCCCGGATCGTATCCCTCCGGGTTCCAGCCGTCGGAGGACAGGATGCGCTGCAGGCTCGCTTCGCGCAGGACGCGCCCGGGCATGCCGTGAAAATGTCCGACGATGAGCCGCAGGATGTGGCGCGCGGACTGTTCGGGTGTCTCGATCTTTTCCGTCACATACGATCTCCGCGCCGGATCAACGGCCGAACGTCAGGTGCAGGAATATCTGCGCCGTGTGCGGCAGCGGCATGGATTGGACGTGGAAGGACTTGAGAATGAGCGCGATCTCGCCGGCCATGATCGCCGCGAGGACGACAAAGCCCATGATGGCGTGCAATCGGTCGATGCGTTCTTCGTGCATGGCGTTTCCCTTGCGCGCTCGGGCCTAGCTCTTGCCGTGATCCTGCTCCGACAGGCGGCGCCCCTCCGCCGCGGCGGACCAGCGCGCCTCGAGCGGCACGTCGCCATAGTGTTGCAGCGCGGCGAGACAGGCGTGGTAGGTCTTGACCGCCGTCGCCACGTCGGCGTCTCCCGTCCGCTGGTGCGCCGTCAAAACCGCGGAGAGTATGGCCGCGACCACATTGTTCTCTGCCATGGCGTTCTCCTTCTGCGACGCTCCATCCTGCGTCGCGGCCGCTTTCCGGGTGCCGAAACCGGCCCGAGCGGCCCAATGTATTCCCGCGCACTCCGCTGATAGATCGGGGCATTCCGGGATAGAACGAAAAACTTCAAGCGGCTGGAATCAAAAATATCCAAGAGACAAACTTAGTTATCTTTGGAACGCTTCGCAATTATATTTTGGACACCGCGCGGCTGTTTTCAAGTTAACACAAAAATAATTAGGTTTTTGTGGTTTTGAGCCGCATAGTCGCGGCGCTGATCCAAAGGCGGCCCATCGGCTGCCCAGGCTCAGAAAATCGACAGGGAGAGCGTCATGGCAAAGCCGAGCGGCCTTGCGGCTCGTTTCGAGCAGTTTCAGGCGTCGAAGACCGTGCTTTTCTGGGCCTGCGCGGGAGCGGCGATCGCCGTCATGGTCGTCGGCTTCGGCTGGGGCGGGTGGGTCACGGGCGGGACCGCGGACCGCATGGCGACGCAAGCCGCGTCGGCGGCGCGCGCCGATCTGGCGGCGCAGATCTGCGTCAACCGGTTCACCAACAGTCCCAACGCCGCGGCCAATCTCGTGTCGCTGAAAGCGACCGATTCGTGGAAGCAGCACGAGATCATCGAAAAGGGTGGCTGGGTGACGATCCCGGGGACCGATCAACCGGTCGCCGATGCCAGTTCGCTGTGCGCGGATCGTCTCGTCGCAGAAGCACCGTCCGGCGCGTCGCGCTGACCGGGCCATCGGCGGTCCCGTCGCCGGCGGAGGCTTACTGCGTAACCTCCGCCGACTATCTCGCAAGTCCGGCCCGGGAAGGCCTTGTCGCCAATGGTCCCAGATGCAGTCCAGGCCACGGCCGATGACTCGCGGCGGCATCCAGCAGCGCACTGATCAGGAGCGCTCCCTGGAGACGCACGGCGCTATGTAGGAACTTCGCGCCCGGTTTACGAGTTGATCCTCGAAGCGGAGCGCACAAAAGCAAAGGCCCCGCAGGTTTCCCAGCGGGGTCTCGCTCGTAGCTCGGATAACTCAGCTCACACCGAGTAATACATCTGGAACTCGATCGGGTGCGGCGTGTGCTCGAAGGCGTGGACTTCCTCGTAGCGCAGGTCGATATAGGCGTCGACGAAGTCCTTGGTGAAGACATCGCCCTTGAGCAGGAAGGCGTGGTCGGCGCGCAGATTCTCGAGCGCCTCGCGCAGGCTCCCGCACACGGTCGGGATGTCCTTCAGCTCCTCGGGCGGCAGGTCGTACAGGTTCTTGTCGATCGGGTCGCCCGGGTGGATGCGGTTCTGGATGCCGTCGAGCCCGGCCATCAGCATCGCCGCGAAGCCGAGATAGGGGTTGCAGGCCGGATCCGGGAAGCGGACCTCGACGCGCTTGCCCTTGGGGCTCGAGACGATCGGGATGCGGCACGAGGCCGAGCGGTTGCGCGCCGAGTAGGCGAGCAGCACCGGCGCCTCGAAGCCGGGAATGAGGCGCTTGTAGCTGTTCGTCGTCGGGTTGGTGAAGGCGTTGATCGCCTTCGCGTGCTTGATGATGCCGCCGATATAGTAGAGCGCCGTGTCCGACAGGTCGGCATAGCCCGAGCCCGCGAACAGGGGCTTGTCGCCCTTCCAGATCGACTGGTGCGTGTGCATGCCCGAGCCGTTGTCGCCCTTGATCGGCTTCGGCATGAAGGTCGCGGTCTTGCCGTACTGGTTCGCGACCTGCATCACCACGTACTTGTAGATCTGCATCTGGTCGGCGCCCTTGACGAGCGTCTGGAAGACGTGGCCGAGCTCGTGCTGCGAGGGCGCCACCTCGTGATGGTGCTTCTCGACCGAGAGGCCCATCTCCATCATGGTCGAGAGCATCTCGGCCCGGAGATCGGCGGTGCTGTCGACCGGCGGCACCGGAAAATATCCGCCCTTGATCGGCGGGCGATGGCCGGTATTGCCGTCGGGGAATTGCTTGGTCGAGCTGTCGGGGCTTTCCTCGGCCTCGATCGCGTAGGAGGCGCCCTGCATGCCGACGCCGTAGCGCACGTCGTCGAACACGAAGAACTCGGCCTCGGGGCCGAAGAACGCCTTGTCGGCGATGCCGGTCGAGGCCAGGTACTTCTCCGCCTTCTTCGCCATCGAGCGCGGGTCGCGGCCATAGGGCTGGCCGGTCTGCGGCTCGAGGCAGTCGCAGAAGAGGATGATCGAGGTCTGCGCCGCGAACGGATCGAGCACCGCGGTTTCGCAGTCCGGCTTCAACAGCATGTCGCTCTCGTTGATCGCCTTCCAGCCGGCGATCGAGGAGCCGTCGAACATGACGCCCTCGGCCAGCACGTCGGCCGAGATCGCCCTGACGTGATAGGCAAGGTGCTGCCACTTGCCGCGCGGATCGGTAAAGCGGAAGTCGACGTACTTGGCGTCGTGCTCCTTGATCATGTCCATTACTTTTTGCTCGTTGGCCATGGTCCCCTGTCCCGTGTGAGGTTGGTTGAAAGATTCGGGCCGGCCTGCCGCGGACGGCCTTGGTGCCGCGGTGCTAGATCGCGTCCTTTCCCTTCTCGCCGGTGCGGATGCGGATCGCCTCGTCGATGGTGCTGATGAAGATCTTGCCGTCGCCGATGCGGCCGGTGTGGGCGGCGTGCTGGATCGCCTCGACGGCGCGTTCGACCAGGCTGTCCTCCATCACCACCTCGATCTTCACCTTGGGCAGGAAGTCGACCACATACTCGGCCCCGCGGTAGAGCTCGGTGTGTCCCTTCTGCCGGCCGAAACCCTTGGCCTCGGTGACCGTGATGCCCTGAATGCCGACCTCGTGCAGCGCTTCCTTCACCTCGTCGAGCTTGAACGGCTTTATGATCGCTTCGACTTTTTTCATGGTTCATGCCTTCTGGCAATGACAGGCTCCGGCGCCCGGCTCATGGCCGCCTCAACGCCCTCGGTAAGCATGAGCCGTGCCAGTCTGACGGCGGCGGCGGCGGAGCGAACCTACTGCGGAATCCCGAGGAGGGAAACCAGGTTCCGGGGCCAAATCGCAAGCAGTCTGCCGTTTTTTTAGGCAGATTATTGGATCGGCAGCTCGATGACGTAGCGCCGGTCGATCACCGTCTCGGGGTCGATCGGCCCCTTGAGCAGGCCCTGGGAGGTGTACCAGGCGATCTGGCGGGCGATGTCGTGCGTGTCGAGGCCGCCATTGGCCGGGGCATAGGCGATCGCGAGCTTCACCTTGTCGACCGGCTCGCCGGTGTACTTGCTGATGATGGCAAGCGCCTCGGCCGCGTCCGGCCCGTCGGCGCGGGTCTCGCCCGGGCCGGTGAAGGCGTCGTGGTAGAAGGCCAGGCCCTTGCGGAAGGCGCGGTAGAACCGCGCCAGCATGTCGCCGCGCTCGTTCGCCGTCTTGGTCGAGACGAAGGTCACGGCCGACTGGAAACGGACCTCGTCGCTGAGCCAGCCGATGAGCTTCACCTCGCCGGCATCGATCATCGGCACGAGCTGGGTCGCGGCGTTGATGGTGCCGTCGGCCTGTCCGCCCTTCACGGCCGAGATCACGTTCGGGATCGACTGCACGGCCTTGAGCTGCACGCGGTTCACGTCGAAGCCGAATTTCTGCGCGATGAGGGCCAGCCGGTAATGCGCGGCGGAGCCGATCTGCGGAATGGCAAGCGAATGGCCGGGAAGATCGGTATAGGCCCTGAGGCCCGCGTCCCAGCCGCGGTTCGAGGCGACGAGCGCGAAATTGTGGAAGCCCTTGGCCTCGCGCGTCTCGCCGCCGACGATCTTGATCGCGCCCTGGCCGCCCAGCGAGTACAGGCTGCCCGAGGACGCGGTCTCGCCGATGTCGATGTCGCCGGAAACCACGGCGACCGCGATCGGCACGCCGCCGCCTTCGAAGAACACGATCTGGGGATCGAGCCCTTCGGCGGCGAAATAGCCTTTTTCGACGGCGATATAAGTGGGTCCCGAATTCGCCACCTTGACGAGCCCGAGTTTTATGTGCTCGGCAGCGTCGGCGGATGCGGCGAAAAGAGATAAGGCGCCGATCGCCCCGGCAAGGGCGGCGGCGCGCAGCCGATTGGATCGCATGGTTCCTCCCGCCGTGAGTTTAGCCCATTGCGCGTCCGCGGCGAAGGAGGACCGAAGGCGGTGGCGGCGCCGCTTCTGGCGAAGCGGCGCCGCCGCTCGTCAGGGGCTGGTCACGATCGGTTTGCCGGTCGTGTCGCGGAGGATGAGGATACGATAGTTATCGCTCTTGAAATCGAACATCGCGTCGATCGGTCCGGTCAGCTCGATCGAACGAACCTTGGCCCGCTGGCGGCGACGTCGTGCCGTCGATCGTGCCGAGGCTCCAATTCTCCTCGATGAAGCGAATGCTCGCGGTCTGGTCGATCGTCGTGTGATCGACGAAGTTCTCCTTCGCCCACGGCGAGACGACCATGTAGGGGATGCGCGGGCCGTTGCCGCAGCGGCCGAGAAAGGCCCCCGTTGCCGGCGTGCCGCAATTGCCGGCGCCGGCAAGGAAGTCGGCGCTGGTGTTCGAGGTGTTGACGACCGGCCCCACGACGTGGTCGTACCAGCCGTCGGAATCGTCCCAGTTGATGATGATCGCGGTCGACGACCAATATTGCAACTCCTCGACCGCGTTGATGACGTTGACGAGAAAGGTCTGTTCCGACAGCGGATCGGAATAGCCGGGATGGCCGTCCGCGAATTCCGGCGCCTTGACGAACGACACCGCAGGCAGGACGCCGGCGTCGAGCGCGGCATAGAAGTCGCTGATGTCGTACTGGTGATTGGCCTGGTCGGTCTGGCCGATCTTGTGCACCGAGCTCGGCCGCAGGTGATGCGGATTGCGCGTCGAAGGATAGTACATGAAGGGCTCGTGGTGCGCCGAGTAGTCGGCGACCGCGGTGTGGATGTCGGCGCCTGTCGTTTCGGGCGAGGCCGGATTCGGCACGCCCGGATGCCCGGCATGGCTTGCGCCGCACACCGCCGGCGCGGTCGATGTCGCCGCGACGGTCGGAGCAAATCCGCCCTGGAACCAGCCCCACGTCACGCCCTTGGCGTTCAGGAGATCGCCGATGTTCGTGCCGCTCATGAGGATGGTGCCGGAGCTGGCGGTGCCGCCCTTGTCGGTGCCGCAATCGTCGAGATAGGGATCGGCGTCGCCGATATCCGTGCCATCGACGACGTTGCTGTTGCTGAGCAAGGGCTGCGAGGCGCCGTGCGTCTGGCCCGAAACGAGGTTGAGCGCGCCCGGCGTCGAGGGGCCGAAGGTCGTGCCGAAGGCGTTGTCGTTGAGCGCGAAATGCTGCGCCAGGTTCCACAGCGCCGTCACCGTGTTGCCGTCGTAGTAGCCCATCACGGTCTGGCCGCCGGGCCGGCAGCCTTCGCCGCTCTTCCCGGTCGCCTGCACGAACATGTCGGCGAGGCCCATGTCCACAGCCTTCTGCTCGTCCGCGTAGTTGTGGTCCTGGTCGCAGCTGTAGGCCTCGCTGCGGTCGAGGCGGAATGGGGCGAACTGGTTTGGATTGGCCGTAAGCAGCCCGTCATCGAGGCCGTTGACGGTCGGCGTGCCGGCGGCGGCTTTGAAGCTCGGCTCGCCCGACGGGTTGGTGGCGTTCGGGTAGGTCGCGAAATAGTGATCGAACGACACGTTCTCCTGGAAGATGACGATGACGTGCTTGATCGGCGTGGTCGTCGGCACGGTGGCCGACCATGCGGTGGCGCTCGTCCCGCCGGCGAGCGCGCTCGCGGCAAGCAGCGCCAGCGCATGCTTGCGCCGCGTCCAGTGTTGGGCGTTCACGGTCTTCCCCTCCTTGTGGTTGAACGCGCATGGGTCCAGCGCGCGCCTCAATCCTAGGAAGGGGACATTGCAGCGTTCTTGCAGGTCCGTTTCGTATTTGTGGCTGCGCTTGTGGACAACTTCTTCGAAGTCCGGATCAGATCGCCCCGGCAATGAGGTTCACCGCGAGCGCCAGAATGCCGGTGTTGAAAAAGAACGAGAGCACTCCGTGCGCCAGCGTGAGGCGGCGCATCGCCCGCGCGGTGACCTGCACGTCGGAAACCTGGCAGGTCATGCCGACCACGAAGGCGAAATAGAGAAAGTCCCAGTAGTCGGGCGGCTGGTGGCCGGGAAAGGCAAGGCCGCCGCGCATTTTGTATTCGCTGCCGGGGTCGAGGTCGCCGTAAAAGACATGCGCATAGTGCAACGCGAACATGGTGTGGACCAGGAGCCAGGACAGCGCGACCGCGACCAGGGCGAGGACAATGCGCGGCGCCGTCGGTCCTGCCGGCTTTTGCAGCACGAAGCCGAGCGCCACGAGGCTGACGAAGCCGGCGGCCACGATGACGACGAACACCACCCAGGCGCGCTCGTCGAGAGTCTGCGCCCGTTTCCGCACGCGCTCGGGCGAGCCGTCGCCGATGGCGATGAACGTGAGCGCGAGAAAAACGATGACGCCCACCACCCAGGCAAGCGTGCCGCGCAGCGCCGCGCCGAAGCCGGGCGCAGGGACGGCCAGCGCCAAAAGCCCCAAAGCGATGGCCACAAGGAGCCGCGGGCCGACGCGGGTCTCGCTGAGCTTCACGGGACCTGTGCGTGCCGTCGCGCGCCGGCGAGAAGCCGCACGGCTTCGATCATGGCTTCGGGGCTGGCGCGGTTCCGCCCGGCGATGTCGAGCGCGCTGCCGTGCGCGACCGACGCGAACAGCACCTTCGTGCCGATCGTGACGGCGGCGGTGCGGTCGGGCGCCAGAAGCTTCGCCGCGATATGGCCCTGATCGTGATACATGACGACGAACGCGTCGTATCCCTCCCGGCGCAGCATCGTGTCGGCGCCGAACGGGCCCTCGGCCTTGATGCCGCGCGCCTGCGCCGCTGCGATCGCCGGGCCGATCGCCTCGATCTCCTCGCCGCCGAACATCCCGTCCTCGCCGGCATGCGGGTTGAGCCCGGCGACGGCGATGCGGGGTGTTGCGATGCCGAGGCGAAGAAGCGCCTCGCTCGTCTTCCCGATGACGCGCTCGACGCGCTCCTGCGTGACCAGCGCCACCGCGCGCGCCAATGCCATGTGCAGCGTCATGTGCACGATCCGCATGCCATCGAAGCACAGCATGAGATAGACGTCGTCGGGCGGCACGTGCGCGCACTCCGCGACGAGGCCGGGATAGCCGTCGAACGCGATGCCGGCGTCCTTGATCGCGCGCTCGGTATGCGGCGCCGCGACCACGGCATCGACGTGGCCCGCAAGCGCCGCCGCGATGGCTACGCGCGCCGCCTCGACCGCCGCGCGTCCGTGCGCCACGCGGATCTCGCCCAATAGGGGCGCGGCGCCGTCGAGTGCCAGAACGGCCACGCCGTCGCCGTCCCAGTCCGCACTTGCCGCGCTGCGGCAGATGCTGAGGCGCGGCGCGAGCCCGCACGCCTCGGCGTGGAGCGCCAGCGCCGCGGGAGATCCGACAAGAAGCGGGCGGCAGACCGAATTCACGCGCGGATCGAGCGCCGCCTTCAACGCGACCTCGGGCCCGATGCCGGCCGGATCGCCGAGCGCGATCGCGATCCGGCGCCGGGGCGCTTGCCTCATACCGTGACGGGCTCGGTGTCGATCGGCCGGTAGAGCCCGTGGCGCGCGCCTTCGACGAAGGGCACGGACTTGTCGAGCTCGATGGAGCACGAGCGCACGCGCTGCGCCTCGGCCTTCAGGGCGGGGATCGGCTTGCCCTCGCGGCTCGCGCGCGCGAGGCGCAGCAGCAGGCGGCGCGCGAAGATGACGCCGTTGTCGGTCGTCACCAAATTCTCGCGCGTGCGGTCCTGGATCGGCCCCATGCTCTCCTGCACCGCCGCGTCCTGCATGGCAAAGCCGTCGACGCCGCTGAAGGTGAGGCCGGCGGCCTGCGCCTCGCGGTCGATGAGGTAATCGTTCGACCGGTTGGCGAGCGGAAGATACGTGCCGGGGATGTTGCGCGCGTGGATGCCGCGCCCGCCCATCATCGCCTGGCGCTGCTCGCGCGCGAGCGCCTTGTGCGGTTGGTAGTTGAGGCTCCACGCCCAGCAATGCTCGTCGTCGATCGGGACCCAGGCGTGGCCGCCCAAGGGGTGCCCCGCGCGCGGCGGGATGAGCGTGTACCACGGCACGATCCACGGCGTGATGCGCCAGTAATAGCGGTCGTTGTCGGCGTTGCGCCGCGCGCCGATCAAGAGGCCGCCGTCGAACTCCTTGACGTCGAAATACACCATGCGGTCGCGCTCGGTGTATTCGTTGCCCTTGGCGCCCTTGAACATCGGATCGCGATTGAGATCGGCGGCGTGCAGGAAGGGGACGTGACTCGAATCGATGCCGCCTTCCATCGCCTGAAGGAAGTTGCACTCTTGCAGGCGCTTGGAGATGTAGCGCCGCTCGGGCGCGACCATCGTCCATTCGAGCGCGGGCAGCTCGGGTTTCTGCTCCGGCGGCCCCATGTAGGTCCAGATGACGCCGCCATGCTCGACGCACGGATAGGATTTGAGCTTGATGCGCTTGCGCATCCCGCTCTCTTCGGGCTCGGACGGCAGATCGACGCACTGCCCGGTCACATCGTACTTCCAGCCGTGATAGGCGCAGCGCAGGCCGCATTCCTCGTTGCGCCCGAACCACAGCGACACGCCGCGATGGGCGCAGAACTCGTCGATGAGCCCGATGCGGTTGTCGCTGTCGCGAAACGCGATGAGCGGCTCGCCCATGAGCTTGACGCGGACCGGCGGGCAATCGCGCCCCGGCAGCTCTTCCGGCAACAGCGCCGGAATCCAGAACCGGCGCAGGAAATCGCCCATGAGCGTGCCCGCCCCGGTGCGGGTGAGGAGCTCGTTGTCTTCTTTCGAAACCGCCATCGCGCGACCTACTTCGCCAGGTAGCCGAATTTCTGCCGCGACAGGCGGCGCAGCTCGGGCGACGGCATGTTCACCTTGGGGAACTTGTCGCGCCAGTGCCACGGCTTGCACGCGTCGATGATGGCGCGGCTGTTGGTGAAGTCGCCTTTCGCCTTGCGCTCGGGATCGATGCGCGGGTCCAACGGCGTCGACCAGGCATTGTGGATGATGTCGATCGAGGTGGCCGGGTCGGAGCGCGTCAGCATCGCCCAGATCAGCTCGTCGAGGTTCGAGGGATCGATGTCGTCGTCCACCACGATGACATAGCGCCCGGTATAGGCCCCGACATGGCACATCGCGGCGATGTGGCCGGCTTGCGCCGCGTGGCCGGGATAGCGCTGCTTGATCGCGATGCCGAGGAGGAGCCGCGCCGTCCCGGTCTCGTGCGCCCAGGCGGCGACCACGTCGGGCACGCCCGCCTTGGCGATGTTCTCGCGCAGCAGCGCCGAGCGCGTCACCGCGCGATAGCGCGCGAGCTCGTCCGGCGGACGCTGCGGCGGGCAGCCCAGGAGGATCGGGTTGTTGCGGTAATAGATCGCCTTGATGTCGAGCACCGGCTCGTCGCGCACGTCGCTCGCGTAATAGCCGGTCCATTCGCCGAACGGGCCTTCGGCCTTGACGTTGCCGGGCTGCACGAAGCCCTCGATCACCAGTTCCGCGCGCGCCGGGAAGGGCAGGCCGGTGTACTTGCCTTTCACCACCTCCACGGGCTCGCCGCGGATGCCGCCGACGATGTCGAACTCGGAGACGCCGTACGGCACCTCGCTGCAGCCCATGAGGAACGCCATCGGATCGCCGCCGGCGACGATGCAGACCGGCATCGGCTCGCCGCGCGCCATGTACTTGTCGCGCTGGATGCGGCCATGCTTGCCGGGCGAGATGTAGAAGCCGACGCGCTTCTCGTCATGGATCATGACGCGGTAGGTGCCGCAATTGATCCAGCCCTCGTCGGGGTCGCGCGTCACGTTGAAGCTGCCGGTGCCGATATAGCGCCCGCCATCCTCCTCGTGCCATTTGGGCGTCGGAAACTTCGTCACGTCGATGGCGTCGCCTTCCATCACGTTCTCGAGGATCGGCGCGGAGGTCACGTATTTGGGCGGGATCTGCTTCAGGTCCGCCATGTAGTGCTTGCGGAATTCCTCGGTCAGCTCGAGCTTGGCGAGATCGGTCGGGAAGCCCAGCGTCATGTTCTGGCGCTTGCCGCCGAAGAAATTGACGAGCACGCGGCTCCCCGGCAGCGACCCCGGCACGTCTTCGAACAGCACCGCCGGCGCCTTCTCGTCGTGCAATATCACTTCGGAGGCCATGCCGATCTCTTCCTGCCAGGTGAGGCCCTTGGCCTCGCGCAGCTCGCCGAGCTTCCGCGCCTCTTCGATCCATTCGCGCAGATCGCGATAGGGAATGCGCGGCTCGATGTTCGAGCCCTCGCCGGGCCGGCGTCCCTCGCCGCCGATCGGGTTGGCCATCGCGTCCTTCTGGCTGTCGTCTGCCATCTTTGTCCTCTCGCGTGCTGATCTCGCGCGCGAATCTAACGGGTCGCGCCCGCTTCGACAATCAGGGCCTAGCGGCGCTCGTCCGGGTCGATGCAGATCTGGCCGTCGACGAGGTGCACGGTCCAGACGCGCACCGGCTCGAAGCAGGGCGGCAGGGTGCAGGCGCCGGTGCGCAGATCGAAGCGCCCCTGGTGGAACGGGCACTCGATTTCCATGCCGATCACCGCGCCTTCGGACAGGAAACCCGGCCCGTGCGTACATTCGTCGGCCGTGACGAAGTATTCGTCGCCGCTCTGGAACACGGCATAGGTGAAGCCGCCGCGCTCGACCTGGCGCGGCGCGTCCTCGCTCACCTCGGCGGCGGCGCACAGCGCTACGAGATTTGCCATGGCGCCCTGACGTAGCGAAAGCCCGGGCTTCGCGCTAGCCTGTTGCCCGGAGGAAACCATGGGCAAATTCGTCATCGCGCCGCATTTCCGCCTGCAGGAATGGGTCGCCGAGGAAAAAGGCTATTTCGCCGCCGAGGGGCTCGACTACGAGTTCCGCGAGACCATGAGCTCGCAATCGGGAACGGCGCACCATCTCGGCAACCAGGTCGGCGCCTATCAGACCTTCGAGCAGGGCCGCACCTGCGATGTGAGCGGCGCCTGCCACTGGACCGTCAACGTCGCGGCCTCCTCGGGCCACGGCAAGCTCTATCGCGACGCCTATTCGGTCTCGCCCGCAGGCGTGTTCGTGCCGCCGGAATCGCCGATCAGGGAGCCCGCCGATCTGAAGGGCGTGGCGATCTCGGTCGGCTATCAGTCGGGCAGCCACTATTCCACCATCCAGGCGCTCGAGCAGTACGTGGCGCTCGAGGAGATCAAGCTCTCGTTCAACGACGGGCTGCTGTTCAGCCGGATGGAGCTTTTGTTCGACCGCAAGGTGCCGGCCGCGACCGTGTTCAGCGGCCCGTATTATTTCCTCGAGCAGCTCGGCTACCGCAAGGTGATCGACTGCACCTTCATGATGGCATCGATGATCACCGGCAATCCCGCTGCCGGCGACGTGCAGAAATATTTCGCCGCGCTCAGGCGCGCGCAGCGCGACATCGATCTCAGGCCCGAGCTTTACACGCACTACTACAAGAAGGAATTCCCGGCGCGCTTCCACGCGATGATGGACACGCGGCGCTGGGGCCCGGGCGAGCGCATCGTGTTCGAGCCCTATACGCGCGAGGTGTTCGAGGAATCGTTCCGCTGGATCGCCGACCGCGGCATCTTCGCCGATGGGGCCATGGGCTCGGGCGATTACGACGCCTCGGTGTTCTCGGTCGCGGCCGAGTAGGTAACGCTTTCTTTACCGAGCGCGCGCGATCATCGACCTCGCCCGGAAGTGAGAAATTGCAGGTTCGCCGGGTACTGCACAAAGCCCCGTCCTCGCGGCGGGGCTTTTTGTTTTCGCGCTACGCCTGCGCCGCCCGCGGATCGTCCTGCTTCACCTTGATCGCGCTCGCGACCGCGCCGTTGGGTCCGGCACGTACTTCGGTCACGATCGCCTCGTCGTCGGCGATCGTGCCGAGGTCCACGTCGCCCTCGGGCAGGATGACGATCGCGCGCCGGCCGATGAAGACCACGACCTGGCGCTCATTCGCCGGCACCATCGCCGCCCACCCCTTCAGCGTCGAGTAGAACGGCTCCCGTCGCCACGCCTCGGGCCGGTCGCGATCGACATAGGCGGCAAGCCGCTTGCCGTCCAATTCGACGGCGAGGACGATCCTCGACTGCGACGGCCGCCAGGCTTCGCCGAGTTCGGCGATGCGCAGGAACCCGCAATGGAAGCCACGGCACTCGCCCGGCCGCGTCTCATAGATGCGGCAGCCCTTGCCCACGTCGCACTGCGCGCACCATAGGCCGGCCGGCTTGCCGATCTCGTCGATGCGCATGACCTTGCAGCACATCGTGCACGATCCGCACTGGCGGCCGGGCACGATGGAGACGACAGCTTCGGCCATGGCGGCACGCGGGAAGCGATGGATTTATGGGGCGAGTGAGCGGACTTGAACCGCCGACATCCAGATCCACAATCTGGCGCTCTAACCACCTGAGCTACACCCGCCGCCTAGGTCCGGAAGTAGCGCTTCGGGCGAAATGCGTCAAGCCGGGGCGGCCCTTCGGAACGGCGCTACAGGTGCCCGCCGAGCCAAAGAAACAACTGCAGGCTGCCCATGAACAGGGCAACCGCGCCGAAAATCAGCCGCGTGGACGAAGCTTTCGCGAAGCCGAACTTGCGCTTCCGATAGGGATCGTCGGAAACGTCCGGAATGAAGATCAAGACCGCGCCGAAGGCGAGAAGCCCGAGACCGGTCACTAGCGTCACGATGGCCTGCATCTTGCCGCAGGTGTACCACACCGCGGCGTGCGGCGCCGCATGAACGTCCCGCTAGAATTCCTTGCGCAGGCGGTGGTCGAGCGCGAGCCGGTCGCCGCCGCGCAGGAACACCGCGAGCGCGACGATGCCCATGAACAGCGCGTATTCCATGCCGCGCCGGCCCCAGCTCCAATTCGGCCACAGCACCGCGAACGAGATCACCGACATCTCGATGACGAAGGCGAGCGCCGCCGCCCGCGTAAAAAGGCCGAGCGCCAGGAGGATGCCGCCGAAGAATTCGACGGTGCCGATGAAATACGCCCAGGCGAGCGGATAGGCCCAGCCGAAATTCACGAAGTTGCGCGACGTCGGCACGGCGTCGCCGAGGAACAGCTTGGCGAAGCCGTGCGGCACGAGGATCAGCCCCAGGGCAATGCGCACGAGGGCAAAGCTGTAAGGCGCGAGGGCTTCGTAGAAACCGGCGACGCCCGGAACCATCAGGCGGCTGCGATCGACGGCCGTTGCCATGTGTGCTCCCCCATCGGCAGGTGTGCCCGAAAATACCGCCGGTCCGCGTCGAGCGCGAGGGCAAGCTGCGGGACGGGCGCCGGGGCGGCTTTCATCGCCTGCGCCGAGGCGATAGATTCCGCCGATGCGGGCGGACCAACTGGCGCTGCTGACGCCCAAGGAGATGGCAGCGGCCGACCGTGCCGCGATCGCATCGGGCGTGGCCGGCGCCGCGCTCATGGAGGCGGCGGGCCGCGCGGTTGCGGACGCGGTGATGCGGCGCTGGTCGAAGCGCCCGGTCGCGGTGCTGTGCGGGCCCGGCAACAATGGCGGCGACGGGTTCGTCGCGGCGCGCCACCTCGCGGCCGCGGGCTGGCAGGTTCGGCTCGGCCTTTTGGGCGCGCGCGAAGGGTTGACCGGCGATGCGGCGCATCATGCCGCCTTGTGGCAGGGCGCGGTCGAGCCGCTGTCGCCTTCGCTTCTCGACGGCGCCGGCGTCGCGGTCGATGCGATGTTCGGCGCCGGCCTCGCGCGCCCGCTCGACGGCACGGCGAAATCGGTGGTCGATGCGCTCGCCGCGCGCGCGCTTCCGGTCGTCGCGGTCGATGTGCCGAGCGGGCTCGACGGCGCCACGGGCGCGGTGCTGGGCGCGGCGCCCAGGGCGGCGATCACCGTCACCTTCTTCCGCAAGAAGCCGGGGCATCTGCTTTTTCCGGGCCGCGCGCTGTGCGGCACGCTGGTGCTGGCCGAGATCGGCATCCCCGCCAGCGTGCTCGCCGCGATCACGCCCAAAACGCACGAGAACGGGCCGGCGCTGTGGCTCGACCGATTTCCGTGGCCGGCGCTCGACGGCCACAAATACCGCCGCGGCCATGTGCTGGTGCGGGGCGGCGCGGTGATGACGGGTGCGGCGCGGCTTGGCGCGCGCGCGGCGGCGCGGGTGGGGGCGGGGCTCGTCACGGTCGCCGCACCCGAATCGGCATGGCCGGTCTATGCCGCCGCGCTCACCGGCGTGATCGTGCAGCCGGTCGCGGGGCCGGCGGATTTCGCGCGCCTCCTGGCCGATCCGCGCCGCAACGCGGTGCTGATCGGACCCGGCGCCGGCACCGGCGCGGCGACCAGGGACGCGGTGCTGGCCGCGCTCGGGCCGGGTCGAGCCGTCGTGCTCGACGCCGACGCGCTCACCGTGTTCGCCGGCGATCCCGATGCGCTGTTCAAGGCGATCAGCGGTCCCGCCGTGCTCACCCCGCACGAGGGCGAGTTCGCAAGATTGTTCGGCGCCATTCCCGGCGACAAGCTCGCGCGCGCCCGGGCCGCTTCGGCGCGCAGCGGCGCCGTGGTTCTGCTCAAGGGCGCCGACACGGTCATAGCGTCGCCCGACGGACGCGCGGTCATTAATGTTAACGCGCCACCCGATCTCGCAACTGCGGGAAGCGGCGACGTGCTCTCCGGCATCATTGCCGGGCTCCTGGCCCAGGGGCTCGATCCGTTCCGGGCGGCTTCCTGCGCCGCCTGGCTCCACGGCGCCGCCGCTGCCGAGTTCGGGCCCGGCCTTGTCGCCGAGGACTTGCTCGACACCCTGCCGCGCGTGCTGCGGCGCCTCAGCGCGGCATCGCGGCCGTGACGCTTTCGCAACGCATGATCGTCACGAAAACGGTATAATCCCAACTGCATGAGCGACCGCGCTGGCACCGGCTTTCTCGATTCGGTCTTCGACCGCACGATCGGCAATCTGCGTCATGTCTGGCGCGACATCGCCGCCTCGGCGCGCGGCGTGCTGTCGAGCGCGCCCAGGCCCGACCTCTCCGGCGAGGATGCCGACCGGGTGCGCACCCAGCTCCGCGAATGCCTCGAAGGCAAGGGCGGGGAGGTTTCGGCGCGGGCGCGCGCGGCATCGCTCGGGCGCACTTATCTCGCCCTGAACGAGGCCGGCCGCGAGCGTTTCCTGCGCATGCTCGCAACCGAGTTCGACCTCGACCGGGCCTCCGTCCAGGCCAACTGGGAGCGCCTGAAGCGCGCCACGAGCGAGGAGGAGCAGCGCCGCCTCGAGCGCACGCTGCACGGCTCGCTCGAGGCGCCGCGCATCAAGCTCCTGACGCAGTTCAACGCGCTCCCCGAGGGCGTGAAGTTCCTGGTCGACATGCGCGCCGAGCTGATGACCCTCGCCAAGGCCGATCCGGCGCTCGCCTCGCTCGAGCTCGATCTGAAGGATCTGCTCGCAAGCTGGTTCGACATCGGCTTCTTGGAAGTGCGCCGCATCACCTGGGATTCGCCCGCCTCGCTCCTGGAAAAACTCACCGGCTACGAGGCGGTGCACGCGATCCGCAGCTGGAAGGATTTGAAGAACCGGCTCGAGGCCGACCGGCGCTGCTTTGCCTATTTCCATCCGCGCATGCCGGACGAGCCGCTCATCTTCGTCGAGGTGGCGCTGACCCAGGGCATGGCCGACAACGTCCATATCCTGCTCGACGAGAAGGCGCCGCTCGACGATCCGGCGGACTCGGATACCGCGATCTTCTATTCGATCTCGAACTGCCAGCGCGGCCTCACCGGCATCAGCTTCGGCGATTTCCTGATAAAGCGCGTGGTCGATCAGCTCGCGGCCGAGCTGCCGCATCTCAAGACCTATGCGACGCTGTCGCCCATTCCCGGTTTTCGCGCCTGGCTCGAGAAGCGCCTGGCCGAGCAGGGCGACGCCATCCTCTCGCCGGCCGAGCGCAAGGCGCTCGACACGCTGCCGGGCGACAGCGCGCCCAAATCCCTGCAGCGCCTTGTGGCCAAGAACAGCTGGCACCGCGACGATGCGCAGTCGCAGGCGGCGCGCGCCCCGCTCGTGCGCCTGGCCGCGCGCTATCTCCTCACCGAGAAGACGGCGGCCGGCCGCGCGCTCGATCCGGTCGCGCATTTCCATCTCAGCAACGGCGCGCGGGTCGAGCAGATCGACTGGCGCGCCGATCTCTCGCCCAAGGGCCTGCAGCAGTCGTACGGGATGATGATCAACTACCTCTACCGGCTCGACGCGATCGAGGCCAATCACGAGGCCTATAGCGGCGAGGGCAAGGTCGCGTCCTCCTCGGCGCTGCAAAAGCTCGCCAAGGGCTGAGCCGCAAAGATTTTCCCGTCGCCCCCGCGAAGGCGGGGGCCCAGGACCGGCCTACGATTGCGCTCCTTCTCCCTCTCTGCCCCACAGGGGCGGAGAGGGCCGGGGTGAGGTGGGGCTTCGCTTCAGGACGCGCGGCGCAGAGCGAAGCTCTTGCCGCCATCCGGCGTGGCGATGAAGCCGAGGCGCACGAGTGCGACGAGCACCGCCCGGACCTTTGGCTCGACGCGCCGCCCCTGCCGGAACGTCGCGGCGGGCGCGGCGCCATTGCTCATTTCCTCTTTGGGGGGCCGTCGCCGAGGACGAGGGCTTCCACTACGCCCTTGGCGTCCTCGAGTAGATGCGCAGCTTCAGCTCGTGCTTCGTGGGCTTCCCGAACCTTCGCAGAGATGCGGGTCTGCATATTGCGATTGAGAATCGGAACAAGGAACCTTTCGATGTGCTTGGGGTAAAGGTCTCGCTGGGCCGATCCCGTTGCCCACTTGTCTGTTTGCATCAGCCCAACCGCCGAGTTGAGAACGACGGCGGCGTAAAGCGGATCGAGCTTGTTGGGGTCTGGGCGGACTATAAGTACATGCAGACCGGCAAGCGCCTCCACATCGTCGAGCAATACGTTCGTCCTACCAACATACGCGCCCGTAGCGTACACGAGCACGTCATTGCACCGAAGGTTTGCCTTGCGGTGGGCGGCCCAGAACGCTCGCGTCGTCCGGTCGGCGCTGCCGATGTCCAGTAGCGTCGGCCCAAGGTGTTGGCTGTTGAGTAGCGGAATCTCTCCATCTTCAACGTAATCCGGCGTCACGCCCTTTAACACCGGCTCTGACAATAGCGACCCGAGCATCGGCGACTTGAGCGCTCCGAGCCTGCTCAATAGCAGCCCGAACTTAGGCTGGAAGAATTGTGGATCAAGACGCGCCGCTTCTAGCGTAGCAGAGAAGTTAGTCGTATACGCGAGTTTCGGCGACAGATCGAGTGCATCAAGCCCAAGTGCGTCACTTAGTAACTGTTCGGCTTCGGCGTACCGAGTGGTTGCTCGTTGAAGGGCTGCATACGCCTTTATAACGACTCCCTCAACTCGTTCCTGATCCTTATCACTTATGAGCGGAACAAGGATTTGACGGGTGTCGGGCAATGAAAGGTGCATCTGGCTCTGACCTTGAAACCAGCGTTGCATCTGAGCGAATCCCGCTCGCGTGTTCAGGAATACGGCCAAATAGAAAGGGTTAATCCTGTCCCGCTTTATCCGCAGAGCAATTACGTCCTGACTCACGTTGCAGCGAGGGCGTAGTACAATCGACGCCGCTTCTTTGCCCGTCTTCGCAATCATGAGGTCGCCGCGTTTGAGGCTCGTTTTATGCTCGGCCTCATCACGTTTCTCGGAGATGTAGACGAGGTCGGTATCCGTGGGCAGGATTTGGCCGACGTTCGCCGACCGATAAAATGGCACGCCTGTTTCCACGTATTCAGCGGCGGGCAGATCAAAAACACCCTTCCTGAGTGTTGAGACCAACTCTCCAAGTGGCTCGCAGGGTAGCTTTCGCAGCGCACCTTCCACGGCAATGTATTCTGGTTGCCAGAACTGTGGGTCCATTCGGAACGCGCCGGGGAACCGGCCAAGGGTTACGATCGACCACACGGCCATTTCACGCGCCCCCCACAACGAACCCAAAGCCCTCCTTCTTGGCGAACCTCAGGAACGCGTCTGCGATGCTGTCCAGATCGTGCTCGACGATCATGTGGTGGTGAGCGTCAAGGGCTGGCGCATTGTCGCTGCCGATTTGAAAGACGTACTCGCCACTGTTGTCCTTCCCCGGTCGGTCGCTCGTTGCCATGAAGATCGGGTAATCGTTCACCCTCGGGCACAGCGGCCCGGCTCTCTTGTCGTCATTCCATGTTTGGATAAACAGCACGCTGGTTCGGGTTCCCGTGTGGGGTTTGAAGGTGTTTCCATGGAGTCCAACCACCGCCAGAATTCGCGCCTTTTCAGCAATCCATCTCCGGATGTCGGCATCGGACGAGTTGTTAAAGCGCCCCTGCGGCAAGACAATAGCTGCTCTCCCGCCCGGACGCAGAAATTCAAGGTTCCTCTCGACAAAGAGAACGTCGCGACCCACCCTGGGGTAAAGCTTGCCTTTGTCGCTGAGCGCAAGTTTGTATTGATTTAGGATACGACTGTCTTGGATGTCCCCGGCGAAGGGCGGATTGGTGAGCAACACGTCGAAATCGAAAAACCGATAATTCTCCCGATTCCATTTATCCTGAGCGGCATCGACGAATCGGCGTAGCCGCGGCTTCAATTTCGACCGCGCGTCGTCGTCCCAGTTCCTTGGGTCTAGCGTATTCGCGCGGCAGACATTGCTCCGCCCATCGCCCGCGATCAGGTTTAAGGCCTGGGCGATCTTGACGGAGCGGGGGTCAAAGTCGATGGCATAAACTTTCTCGTTCGCGTACTTCGCCTGCTTCGCCGTCGGTCCTTCCGCTGTGAACTCGTTACCCCACACATGAAAAATGCTGTGGACAGTGAATCCGCACGAGCCCGCCGCCGTATCGATCACGTACTCGTGCCATTGTGGGTTAAGCATTTTTACGCACATGTCGATGACGTGCCGGGGCGTAAAATACTGGCCCTTCTTGCCCTTCCCGACTTCGACCGATAAGTATTCGAAAGCTTCGTCGATGATTTGCAGGTTTGAATTGAACAGCTTGATATCTTCGAGGAAGGATCCGCAAGTCAGGAGATGGGCGGGTGTCAAATCAATTCGGTCACTTTCGCCAAAGACGCCCGGCCATTCCCGTTTGGCGTCCTGAAAGAGACGGTCGATCTTGTCGTAGAACTCCTTGGCGGTCGCGCCGCCGATCCGGAATCGTAAATACCCTTTGCCTTTGGGCGCGGCGGCAGCTTGCGATTCATCATAGAGTTTCGCATAGATGAGCTTGAAGACCTCCTCGAACGCATCCACGCCCGCGTTAGCGAGGACGAGATTCTCCATATCGAGGATGATCCCCTTGAGGCTGAGCCGTTCCTTGACCAGGCGGTTCTCACGCTGGAGGTCTTCGATTGTCCAACGCTCGTTGAGCATCTCCGAAAGCGTCTGGGACGCATTGGGGACGTCAGCAAGGTTACGGAAGATGTTCGGCTCTTGCCGGTGAAGAGCGAGCGTTTGGGCACCGTTGGTCCACACGCCGATGGGGCTTCCCGTGGCATTGCAATACGATTTTAGTTGTTCGAGCCCGTCCTTGCGAGTCGCCTTCTTAACCTCAACGATGATGTACTCGGTGTCCGGAGCGTCTTTCTCGCTGATGACGATGTCGGCGCGCTTCTCGTGTACGCCGGCACCCATCGTGACCGCTCGCTCCAGGGTAATGCGGTCTTTCGGATAGCCATAGGTCTCCATCAAAAGCCGCAGGTACAATTGCCGCACGATCTCTTCGGGCTTCGCCGGCCGCGGCTTCTCCGTCACAAGACACATGAGGTACGGTTTGTCGCCCTTCCGGAAGAGCTTCAACTCCGTCACGTACTTCGTCGGGAAGATCGTGAGGGCGTACTCGGACCCCCTGAGGATGTCGGCGATAAGCGGATTGGGTTGCTTGCTGGTCGCCGGCAATGGGGGCATCAATAGATTCTCCTGGGGGCGCGGACGACAAAGCGCTTAGCGATGCCGTAAATGATCTGATTCTTATGCAACGGAATTCTGCGCCAAAAAAGCGCATATCTCTACCGCCTCACCCTGGCGAGGAGCGGCGGGCGAGAGTTTGCGCGCCTTGCCCGCTATGCTATGAACCCGGCTTCGCTGGCGGCGGGCGGCGCCGCATCCTGCCGCGCCCGTGGCGGAACCGGTAGACGCGGCGGCCTTAGAAGCCGCTGCCGAGAGGCGTGGGGGTTCGAATCCCTCCGGGCGCACCAGTCTCGCGCCGCATCGCTGAACACGGCCCCGAGGAACGAGCCCAAAACCCCATGCAGATCACCGAGACCAACACCGAAGGCCTGAAGCGCGAATTCACCGTCACGGTCGAGGCCGCGGACATCGAGAAGCAGGTCGCCGCCAAGCTCGAGGAGCTGCGCCAGGCGGTGCGGCTGCCGGGCTTCCGCCCGGGCAAGGTGCCGCTGACCCTGCTGCGCCAGCGCTATGGCCGCTCGGTCATGGGCGAGGTTCTGGAGCGCGCCGTGAACGACAGCTCGGCCGAGGCGATGCGCGAGCGCAATCTGCGCCCGGCGCTCCAGCCCAAGGTCGAGATCGTCAATTTCAACGAGGGCGCCAACCTCGAATACAAGATGGCGGTCGAGATCCTGCCCGAAATCCAGCCGATGAATTTCGCCGAGCTGGAGCTCGAGCGCCTGAAGCCCGCCATCCCCGACGAGGACGTGACCGCCGCGCTCGAACGTATAGCCAAGGGCCAGCGCAAGCAGGCGAAAGTAGAGCGCGCCGCGCAGAAAGGGGATGTCGTCGTGATCGACTTCGCGGGCTCGAGCGAAGGCAATCCCATCCCCGGCGCGGCCGCCACCGATTTCGCGCTCGAACTGGGCTTGGGCGGCTTCATTCCGGGCTTCGAGGACCAGCTCGCCGGCGCCTCGGCCGGCGACGAGCGCAGCATCGACGTCACCTTCCCGGCCGACTATGGCAGCGCCGATCTGGCGGGCCGTCCGGCGAATTTCACAGTAAAAGTAAAGGAGGTGCGCGGGCTGGCCGAGCAGCCGGTGGACGAGGCGCTCGCCATCGCGCTCGGCATGGACACTCTCGACGAGCTGCGCAAAACCGTGCGCGAGCAGATCGAGCGCGACTATGGCCGCCTCGCGCGCCAGAAGCTGAAGCGCGACCTGCTCGACAAGCTCGCCGAGCGGCACCATTTCCCGGTGCCGGACGGCATGGTCCAGATCGAGTTCGACACGATCTGGAAACAGGTCGAGGACGAACGGAAGCGGCCGAAGGAAGCGGGCGCCGCCGCCGAGCCCGAGCCGGTCAGCGCCGCAGACGACGACAAGCTCAAGGCCGAATACCGCACCATCGCCGAGCGCCGGGTGCGGCTAGGTCTTCTTCTGGCCGAGGTCGGGCGCGCCAACACCATCACCGTGGCGCAGGAGGAGATTGAACCGCGCGCTTTTGGAGACGGCGCGGCGCTTCCCCGGCCAGGAGCGCCAGGTGATCGAGTATTATCGCACCAATCCGGCGCTGTTGGACGGGCTGCGGGCGCCCATCTACGAGGACAAGGTGGTCGATTTCATCCTCGAGCTCGCCCAGGTGAGCGAGCGCGCGGTCGCGCCCAAAGAGCTCGTCGCCATCACCGAGGCCTTGGAGGATGACGACGCAAAGCCCAAATCAGAGGAAGCGCCGCCGGCGTGACGGGCGGCAGGAGACGGCAAGCCATGAATCCCTACGAATTCCAAATGAACAACCTGGTGCCGATGGTGGTCGAGCAGACCAATCGCGGCGAACGGGCCTACGACATCTTTTCCCGCCTCCTGAAAGAGCGGATCATCTTCCTGGTGGGGCCGGTCAATGACGGGGTCGCGTCAGCCTCGTCTGCGCCCAGCTCCTGTTCCTCGAATCGGAAAATCCGGGGAAGGACATCGCTTTCTATGTCAATTCGCCGGGCGGCATCGTGACCTCCGGCCTCGCGATCTACGACACGATGCAATATATCCGCTCGCGACGTGGCGACGGTATGCATCGGCCAGGCGGCCTCGATGGGCTCGCTGCTCCTGGCCGCCGGCGCCAAGGGCAAGCGCGTCTCGCTGCCCAATTCGCGCATCATGATCCATCAGCCCTCGGGCGGCGCCCAGGGCCAGGCGACCGACATCGAGATCCAGGCGCGCGAGATCCTGCAGCTCCGCGCCCGGCTGAACGAAATCTACGTTCGCCACACCGGGCAATCGATCGAGACCATCCAGCTCGCGGTCGAGCGCGACAAGTTCCTGTCGCCGGCCGAGGCCAAGGAGTTCGGCATCATCGACGAGGTCGTGACCTCGCGCCCGCCGCGGGCCGAGGAGGTGCGCGCGGTGGCCCGCGCCTGAGGGTGGAAAAGCCCCTCCGCCGGGCTGCCCCGCCCGGATCGGGCCTTGCCCGGGATGGTTAAACCCCCACATTTAACTGGTCATTGATCCTCGGGCAGTAGATATTGTTCAATTAGAAGGGTCTGCGCCGCAGCGGCCGGGGAAGGGGCGACCTGGGAGCAGCGGCGCGGCCAAGCGTGGTATAACGGGTCACTGCCTGACGGTGACGGAGAGCCCATGACGAAGTCCAGCGGCGGCGATTCGAAGAACACCCTTTACTGCTCCTTCTGCGGCAAGAGCCAGCACGAGGTGCGAAAGCTCATCGCCGGGCCGACCGTCTTCATCTGCGACGAGTGCGTCGAGCTCTGCATGGACATCATCCGTGAGGAGCACAAGACGACGCTCGTCAAGTCGCGCGACGGCGTGCCGACCCCGCGCGACATCTGCAAGGTGCTGGACGACTATGTCATCGGCCAGGATCACGCAAAGCGCGTGCTCTCGGTCGCCGTGCACAACCACTACAAGCGCCTGGCGCACGGCGCCAAGAGCAACGACGTCGAGCTTGCGAAGTCGAACATCCTGCTGGTCGGTCCCACCGGCTCGGGCAAGACGCTGCTGGCCCAGACCTTGGCGCGCATCATCGACGTGCCCTTCACCATGGCCGATGCGACGACCCTGACCGAGGCGGGCTATGTCGGCGAGGATGTCGAGAACATCATCCTGAAGCTGTTGCAGGCCGCCGACTACAATGTCGAGCGCGCGCAGCGCGGCATCGTCTATATCGACGAGGTCGACAAGATCAGCCGCAAGTCCGACAACCCGTCGATCACCCGCGACGTGTCGGGCGAGGGCGTGCAGCAGGCGCTCCTGAAGATCATGGAGGGCACCGTCGCCTCGGTGCCGCCCCAGGGCGGGCGCAAGCACCCGCAGCAGGAATTCCTCCAGGTCGATACGACCAACATCCTGTTCATCTGCGGCGGCGCCTTCGCCGGTCTCGAAAAATTGATCGCGCAGCGCCGCCAGGGCACGTCGATCGGCTTCGGCGCCGAGGTGCGCGGCCCAGACGAGCGCAAGACCGGCGAAATCCTGAAGGACCTCGAGCCCGAGGATCTTGCTGAAATTCGGCCTCATCCCCGAATTCGTCGGCCGCTTGCCGGTGGTGGCGACGCTCGACGACCTCGACGAGGGCGCGCTCGTCGACATCCTCGTGAAGCCGAAGAACGCGCTGGTGAAACAGTACCAGCGCCTGTTCGAGATGGAGGACGTGAAGCTCGAGTTCCAGGACGAGGCGCTGCGCGCGATCTCGCACAAGGCGATCAATCGCAAGACCGGCGCGCGCGGCCTGCGCTCGATCATGGAGTCGATCCTTTTGGAGCCCATGTTCGAGCTGCCGGGACTCGACGGGGTGACCGGCATGGTCATCAGCAAGGAGGTGGTGGAGGGCCGCGCCAAGCCGCTCTACATCTACTCCGAGCGGCGCCAAGACTATCTCGAGCGCCGCGGCGAGGGCAGCGCCGGCGCCTGATCCCGCGACATTTCGGCGCGGACGCCGTTAAGGAACACACGCCCTACGCGTCGTTCCCCTTGACGCAACTCCAATGCAGTCCACCTAATGTGTGTTGCACAAGCGGCGGCCTTCGGCCGCAGCACCGCCGGGTGAGGTCACCCGCTTTCCCGGCCCGTTAGAAAGGGGCGCCATGTTCGAGATTTCCCGCGGTACGCTTTATCCAGTCCTGCCGCTTCGTGACATCGTCGTGTTCCCGCACATGATCGTGCCGCTCTTCGTCGGCCGCGAGAAGTCGGTGCGCGCGCTGGAAGACGTGATGAAGGACGACAAGCAGATTCTCCTCGTCACGCAGAAGAACGCGGCGCAGGACGATCCGGGCCCGGCCGACATCTACAGTGTCGGCACGATCGGCACGGTGCTGCAGCTCCTGAAGCTGCCCGACGGCACGGTCAAGGTGCTGGTCGAGGGCGGCCAGCGCGCGCGCATCGTCCGCTTCGCCGACAACGACGCGTTCTTCCAGGCCTTCGCCGAGGGCGTGCCCGACAAGGCCGGCGACCAGCAGGAGCTCGAGGCGCTGGCCCGCACGGCGGTGACCCAGTTCGAGCAGTACATCAAGCTCAACAAGAAGATTCCGCCCGAGGTGCTGGTCTCGATCAACCAGATCGAGGATCCCTCGAAGCTCGCCGACACGCTCGCCTCGCACCTGGCGCTCAAGATTCCCGAGAAGCAGGAGCTGCTCGAGGCCGAGACGGTGTCCGAGCGGCTCGAAAAAGTGTTCGGCTACATGGAGAGCGAGATCGGCGTCCTCCAGGTCGAAAAGCGCATCCGCTCGCGCGTCAAGCGCCAGATGGAGAAGACGCAGCGCGAGTACTACCTCAACGAACAGCTGAAGGCGATCCAGAAGGAGCTGGGCGAGGGCGAGGACGGCAAGGACGAGCTCGCCGAACTCGAGGAGCGCATCAACAAGACCAAGCTGTCGAAGGAGGCGCGCGAGAAGGCGCAGGCGGAATTGCGCAAGCTGCGCACCATGAGCCCGATGTCGGCCGAGGCGACCGTCGTGCGCAACTATCTCGACTGGCTCCTGTCGATTCCGTGGCTGGTGCGCACCAAGGTGAAGCGCGACATCAAGGTCGCCGAGAAGGTGCTGAACGACGACCATTACGGGCTCGAGAAGGTGAAGGAGCGCATCCTCGAATACCTCGCGGTGCAGCAGCGCATGCGCAAGGTGAAGGGGCCGATCCTGTGCCTCGTCGGGCCGCCCGGCGTCGGCAAGACCTCGCTCGGCAAGTCGATCGCGCGCGCCACGGGGCGCAACTTCGTGCGCATGTCGCTCGGCGGCGTGCGCGACGAGGCCGAGATCCGCGGCCACCGCCGGACCTATATCGGCTCGCATGCCCGGCAAGGTCATCCAGGGCATGAAGAAGGCGAAGTCGTCGAACCCGCTGTTCCTGCTGGACGAGGTCGACAAGCTTGGTCAGGACTGGCGCGGCGATCCGAGCTCGGCGCTCTTGGAAGTGCTCGATCCGGAGCAGAATTCGTCCTTCCAGGACCATTACCTCGAGGTCGATTACGATCTTTCGGACGTGATGTTCGTCACCACGGCGAACACGCTGCGGATGCCGCAGCCGCTGCTCGACCGCATGGAGCTGATCCGGCTGCCCGGCTACACCGAGGACGAGAAGGTCGAGATCGCGAAGCGCCACCTCATCCCGAAAACAGATGAAGGCGCACGGCCTCAAGAAGACCGAGTGGTCGATCACCGACGACGCGCTGCAAGGATCTCTGCCGCTATTACACGCGCGAGGCGGGCGTGCGCAATCTCGAGCGCGAGCTCGCGAACCTGCAGCGCAAGTCGATCAAGGAAATCTCGATGCGCCACCTGAAGAAGGTGACGATCACGCGCCGCAACCTCGAGAAGTACGCGGGCGTCCGCCGCTTCCGCTTCGGCGAGGTGGAGGAGACCGATCTCGTCGGCGTCACGACCGGCCTCGCCTGGACCGAGGTCGGCGGCGAGCTTCTGACGATCGAGGCGGTCACGCTGCCCGGCAAGGGCAAGGTGACGGCGACCGGCAAGCTCGGCGACGTGATGCGGGAATCGGTGCAGGCGGCCGAGAGCTACGTCAAGGCGCGCTCGATCGCCTTCGGCATCGCGCCGACGCTGTTCGACAAGAAGGACATCCACGTCCACGTGCCCGAGGGCGCCACGCCCAAGGACGGCCCCTCGGCGGGCGTCGCGATGGTGACGTCGATCGTCTCGGTGCTGACCGGCATGCCGGTGCGCAGGGACCTCGCCATGACCGGCGAGATCACGCTGCGCGGCCGCGTGCTGCCGATCGGCGGGCTTAAGGAGAAGCTGCTCGCGGCGTTGCGCGGCGGCCTGAAGACCGTGCTCATTCCGAAAGAGAACGAGAAGGATCTCGCCGAGATTCCCGACAACGTCAAGCGCGGCATGACCATCATCCCGGTTGCGGCGATGGACGAGCTTCTGAAGCATGCGCTCGTGCGCGAGCTCACGCCGATCGAGTGGAACGAGGACGAGCGTCCGGCGATCATGCCCAAGGTCGAAGAGGACCGCACCGGCATCGTCACGCACTGACCCGCGCCTCAACGACGGCGCCGTCACCCTTTGGGGTGACGGCGCTTTTCGTCTCGGAAGCGGTGGATATCGCGGATCGCGCGATTGACGCGCTTGAAATCGGCGATTTACACTCGCTCCCCTTGGTCGAAGCGCGACCTTATCCGACATCATCAGGGGGCCGACGGTGAACAAGAACGAACTCGTCGATACGGTCGCTGAACGCTCGGGCCTAAAGAAGAACGAGGCGGAGAAGACTGTGGACGCTGTGTTCGAGACGATCGCGTCCGCGCTCAAAGGCGGCGACGAGGTGCGCATCGTCGGGTTCGGCACGTTCAGCGTCAGCAACCGCGCGGCCACCGAAGGCCGCAATCCGCGCACCGGCGAGAAGATGCTGATCGCGGCATCGAAGCAGCCCAAGTTCCGCGCCGGCAAGGGATTGAAGGACGCGATCCGCTGATCCGTGGCGGCGTCGGGCGATTAGCTCAGCGGTAGAGCACCTCGTTTACACCGAGGGGGTCCCAGGTTCGATACCTGGATCGCCCACCATTGCCGCAAATCCGCCAAGGTGTCGCGCGAGAATTGCGCATGAGCGGTGGAGCAGGCGCGCCGGTGGATGAAGGGCAGGCGGTGTGGAGTATCGCCGCCATGCTGGTTCAGAAGCACAGCATACGCGCCACGTCCTTCGCGGAGCATCAGGCCCTCAAAGCGCGTCAGCGCGGCGACAGTGCGTCGATGCACCGCTGGCACAGCGTGGCCGAGGCTGCGGCAGCGATCCTGAGAGGCGAGGGGCTCGACTGATCCGCGCGCCAACTCCTTTGCAGAACTATGAAATCGCCACCCCTTCCTTGACACATGCTTCGCGGGCAGGCTAAGAGGCCGGGACGCGGTGAAGCTGCCGCGGGGGCGTAGCTCAGTTGGTTAGAGCGCCGGCCTGTCACGCCGGAGGCCGCGGGTTCAAGTCCCGTCGCTCCCGCCACAAGCGGGTGACGATCCGCCGCAGAACCGGGGCGGGGACCAGCGATGGACAGCCTGTTGGGGGCCTATCTTCCGATCCTCATTTTCATCGGCATCGCCGTGGCGCTCGCCGTCGTCATCGTGCTGGCGTCCTTCATCCTCGCGCGCCAGCGCCCCGATTCCGAAAAGCTTTCGCCCTACGAATGCGGCTTCGAGCCGTTCGGCGACGCACGCAACAAGTTCGACGTGCGCTTCTATCTCGTCGCCATCCTGTTCATCATCTTCGATCTCGAAGTGGCGTTTCTGTTCCCGTGGGCGGCGGCCTTGGGCCATATCGGCGTGTTCGGCTTCTGGTCGATGATCGTGTTCCTTGGCGTGCTGACCGTGGGATTCATCTACGAATGGCAGAAGGGAGCCCTCGAATGGGAGTAGAGGCGCCGCCCCGGGAAGAGCTTCTGGTGCAGCTTGGCGAGGAGGTGCGCGACAAGGGCTTCGTGCTGACCACGCTCGACGCCGTGGTCAACTGGGCGCAGAGCGGCTCGCTCTGGCCCATGACCTTCGGGCTCGCATGCTGCGCCGTCGAGATGATGCACACCGCGGCGAGCCGCTACGATCTCGACCGGTTCGGCGTGGTGTTCCGGCCGAGCCCGCGCCAGTCGGACGTGATGATCGTCGCCGGCACGCTGTGCAACAAGATGGCGCCGGCGCTGCGCAAGGTGTACGACCAGATGGCCGAGCCGCGCTGGGTCATCTCGATGGGTTCGTGCGCCAACGGCGGCGGCTATTACCATTATTCCTACTCGGTGGTGCGCGGCTGCGACCGCATCGTGCCGGTCGACATATATGTCCCCGGCTGTCCGCCTACCGCCGAGGCGCTGCTCTATGGCGTGCTGCAGCTACAGAAGAAGATCCATCGTCAGCGCACATTCGCGCGCTGACCGCGTGAGAGGACGATGACGGCAACGCTCCGCGAGCTCGGCGATTACGTGGTAGCGGCCTTTCCGGCCGACGTGCAGGAGCCGCGCATCGCCCATGGCGAGCTGATGCTCGACGTGCGGAGAGACGCGATCGCCCGCGTGCTGGCGTACCTGCGCGATGATCCCAACTGCCTCTTCACGGTGCTGGCCGATCTCTGCGGCGTCGATCGTCCCGAGCGCGAGGAGCGCTTCGACGTCGTCTATAATCTTCTGAGCCTCCGGCACAACCGCCGCATCCGCCTCAAGGTGAGCGCCGACGAGGAAAGCCCCGTGCCGTCCTGCGTCGGCGTCTTCAGCGCCGCCGGCTGGTTCGAGCGCGAGGCCTGGGACCTGTTCGGGATCTATTTCTCCGATCACCCCGACTTGCGCCGCATCCTCACCGATTACGGCTTCGAGGGCCATCCGATGCGGAAGGACTTTCCGCTGACGGGATATGTCGAGCTGCGCTACGACGAGGACCAGAAGCGCGTCGTGTACGAGCCCGTGAAACTGAAGCAGGAGTTCCGCAGCTTCGATTTTCTGTCGCCCTGGGAAGGGATGAGCCACGTCCTGCCCGGCGACGAGAAAGCGAAGGAGGAGAAGAAGTGACCGCCGATCCTCAGGCGCAGCTCAAGAGCTTCACCATGAATTTCGGGCCGCAGCATCCGGCCGCGCACGGCGTGCTGCGCCTCGTCCTCGAGATGGACGGCGAGGTGGTGGAGCGCGCCGATCCGCATATCGGCCTCCTCCATCGCGGCACCGAGAAGCTGATCGAATACAAGACCTATCTCCAGGCGGTGCCGTATTTCGACCGGCTCGACTATGTCTCGCCGATGTGCTGCGAGCACGCCTTCGCGCTCGCCGTCGAAAAACTTTTGGGCATCGATCCGCCGCCGCGCGCCAAATACATTCGCGTCCTCTTCGCCGAGATCACGCGCATCCTGAACCACCTCCTCAACCTCACGACATTCGCGCTCGACGTGGGCGCGATCACGCCGCTTCTCTGGGGCTTCGAGGAGCGTGAAAAACTCATGGAGTTTTATGAGCGCGTCTCGGGCGCGCGCCTCCATGCCGCATATTTCCGCCCGGGCGGCGTGCACCAGGACATGCCGGCCGGGCTGGCCGAGGACATCTACGCCTTTGCCGAGGCTTTTCCGAAACGAATCGACGATCTCGAGCAGCTTCTGACCGAGAACCGCATCTTCAAGCAGCGCACCGTCGATATCGGCGTGGTCAGCGCCGAGGAGGCGCTCGACTGGGCCTTTGCCGGCCCGATGATCCGCGGCTCGGGCATCCCGTGGGACCTGCGCAAGGCGCAGCCTTACGATGTCTACGAGGAGATGGATTTCGACGTGCCGATCGGCAAGAACGGCGATTGCTGGGACCGCTATCTCGTGCGCATGGAGGAGATGCGGCAGTCGCTGCGCATCATCCGGCAGGCGCTCGAGAAGATGCCGGGCGGGCCGATCGCGGTCAACGATCGCAAGGTGGCGCCGCCGCCGCGCGCCGAGATGAAGCGCTCGATGGAAGCGCTCATTCATCATTTCAAGCTCTACACCGAGGGCTATCACGTGCCGGCCGGCGAGACCTACACCGCGGTCGAGGCGCCAAAGGGCGAGACCGGGGTCTATCTCATCGCGGACGGCAGCAACCGGCCCTATCGCTGCAAGCTGCGCTCGCCCGACTTCCTGTTTCTCCAGGGGCTCGATTTCATGGCGAAGGGGCACATGCTCGCCGACGTGGTGGCGATCATCGGCTCCATGGACATCGTCTTCGGCAGCATCGACCGATGAGCGAGCATCCGAACTTGGCCCCGGTGGCGCAGCCAGCGCACTTCGCCTTCACGCCCGAGAATCTGGCGCAGGCGAAGGCGCATATCGCCAAGTACCCGCCCGGCCGCCAGGCGAGCGCGGTGCTGCCGCTCCTCGATCTCGCGCAGCGCCAGCACGGCAACTGGCTGCCGCGCGCGGCGATGGATCATGTCGCCGAGCTGTTGGACATGGCGCCCATCCGCGTCTACGAGGTCGCGACCTTCTACACCATGTTCAACCTGCGTCCCGTGGGCCGCCATTTCTTCCAGATCTGCACGACGACGCCGTGCTGGCTCAGGGGCTCGGAGGCGGTCGTGGAGGCTTGCCGCAAGAAACTCGGCATCGGCATGGGCGAAACGACGGCGGACGGGCTCTTCTCGCTGCGCGAGGTCGAATGTTTGGGCGCCTGCGTCAACGCGCCCATCATCCAGCTCAACGACGATTTCTACGAGGATCTCGACGGGCCCGCGACCGAGGCGCTGATCGACGCCTTGCGCCGCGGCGAGACGCCGCCCATGGGGTCGGTCAAGGGACGGCAAGGCTCGATGCCCGAAGGCGGCGCCACCACGCTCACCGATCTCTCCTTCAAGGATTGAGCATGCTGAGCGACAAGGACCGCATCTTCACCAATCTCTACGGCCAGTTCGATTGGCGCCTCGCCGGCGCCCGGAAACGCGGCGATTGGGACGGCACCAAGGAGCTCATCCAGAAAGGGCGCGACTGGATCGTCAACGAGGTCAAGGCCTCGGGCCTGCGCGGCCGCGGCGGCGCCGGCTTCCCCACCGGCCTCAAATGGTCGTTCATGCCGAAGACCAGCGAGCGGCCGTGCTATCTCGTCGTCAACGCGGATGAAAGCGAGCCCGGCACCTGCAAGGACCGCGACATCGTCCGCAACGATCCGCACAAGCTCGTCGAGGGCTGCCTCCTGGCGAGCGTCGGCATGGGCGCGGGCGCCTGCTACATCTATATCCGCGGCGAGTTCGTGAACGAGGCGCACAGGCTCCAGACGGCGATCGAGGAAGCCTATGCCGCAGGGCTGGTCGGCAAGAACGCGTGCGGCTCGGGCTACGATTTCGAGATTTATCTCCATCGCGGCGCCGGCGCCTATATCTGCGGCGAGGAAACGGCGCTGCTGCAAAGCCTCGAGGGCCAGAAGGGCCAGCCGCGCCTGAAGCCGCCGTTCCCGGCGGCGGTCGGGCTCTATGGCTGTCCGTCGACGGTCAACAATGTCGAGACCATCGCGGTCGCGCCCGCCATCCTGCGCCGCGGGGCGCCATGGTTCGCGGGCATCGGCCGTCCGAAGAACGAGGGCACCAAGGTGTTCTGCATCTCGGGCCATGTCGAGCGGCCGTGCAATGTCGAGGAGGCGATGGGCATTCCCCTGCGCGAGCTGATCGAGCGCCACGCCGGCGGCGTGAGGGGCGGCTGGGACAATCTCTATGCCGTGATCCCCGGCGGCTCGTCCGTGCCGTGCATCCCGGCGCCCATCTGCGACGACCTGCCGATGGATTTCGATTCGCTGCAAAAGGTCAAAAGCGGCCTTGGCACCGCCGCCGTCATCGTCATGGACAAGTCGACCGACATCGTCAAGGCGATCGCGCGGCTGTCGAAATTCTACAAGCACGAGAGCTGCGGCCAGTGCACGCCGTGCCGGGAAGGCACCGGATGGATGTGGCGCGTAATGGAGCGCCTGGTGACGGGCGATGCCGAAGTTGCGGAGATCGACGCGCTTTTGGACGTGACGTACGAGGTCGAGGGCCACACGATCTGCGCCTTGGGCGACGCCGCGGCGTGGCCGATCCAGGGTCTCATCCGCCATTTCCGGCCCGAGCTCGAGCGCCGCATCGCCGCGCGCCGCGCCCCCGCCAGGGCGGCGGAGTAGCGTTATGCCCAAGCTCACCGTCAACGGGATCGAGGTCGAGGTGCCGCCGGGCACGACGGTGCTGCAGGCGTGCCAGCGCGCCGGCGTCGAGGTGCCGTATTTCTGCTATCACCAGCGCCTCGCGATCGCCGGCAATTGCCGCATGTGCCTCGTCGAGCAGGAGAAGGCGCCTAAGCCGATCGCATCGTGTGCCATGCCCGCCGCCGACGGCATGGTGATCCACACCGACAGCGCCAAGGCCCAGAAGGCGCGCAAGGGCGTGATGGAGTTCCTGCTCATCAATCACCCGCTCGACTGCCCGATCTGCGACCAGGGCGGCGAGTGCGACCTGCAGGACGAGGCGATGGCCTATGGCTTCGACCGCAGCCGCTTCAAGGAGAATAAGCGCGCGGTCCGCGACAAGGAGCTGGGGCCGCTGGTCAAGACCAGCATGAACCGTTGCATCCACTGCACGCGCTGCATCCGCTTCCTCGACGACGTGGCCGGCGTGTCCGAGCTGGGTGCGACGAGCCGCGGCGAGGACATGGAGATCGGCACATATATCGAGCGCGCGCTCACATCCGAGCTTTCCGCCAACATCGTCGATCTCTGCCCCGTGGGCGCGCTCACGGCCAAGCCATACGCCTATATCGCGCGGCCGTGGGAGCTCACGAAGACGGAATTGGTCGATGTGCTCGACGCGCTCGGCAGCAATATCCGCGTCGATGCGCGCGGCGGCCGCGTGCTGCGCGTGCTGCCGCGTTTGAACGAGGACGTGAACGAGGAATGGATTTCCGACAAGACCCGCTTCGCGCTTGACGGGCTCGGCCGCCAGCGGCTCGACCGGCCCTATCTGAAGCGCGGCGGCCGCCTCGAGGAATGCTCGTGGCAGGACGCGTTCCACGCCATCGCCGTGCGCCTCGCGCAGTTGCAGGGGCCGCAGATCGCGGCGATCGCCGGCGATCTCGCCGACGCCGAGGCGATGTGCGCCTTGAAAGACCTGATGAGCGCGCTCGGCTCGCCCAACCTCGACTGCCGCCAGGACGGCGCGGCACTCGATCCCTCGTGCCGCGCGGGATACATCTTCAACACGACGGTCGCCGGCATCGACCAGGCGGACCGCTGTCTCGTGATCGGCGCCAATCCGCGCATGGAAGCCGCAATCCTCAACGCGCGGCTCAGAAAGCGCTGGGTCCAGGGCGGCTTTCGCGCGGCGGCGATCGGCCCGGCGCTCGATCTGACCTATCCCGTGACGACGCTTGGCGCGGGACCGGAAACGCTGGCCGAGCTTGCTGCCGGGCGCGGCGAATGGTTCGAGATCCTGAAATCCGCGAAGCGCCCGATGCTGATCCTGGGCCAGGGCGCGCTCGCGCGGGCCGACGGGGCGGCGGTGCTCGACCTCGCCCGCACGCTTGCGGAAGCGGCCGGTCTGGTGCGCGACGACTGGAACGGCTTCAACGTGCTGCACACCGCGGCATCGCGCGTCGGCGGGCTCGATCTCGGCTTCGTGCCGGGCGCGGGCGGCCGCGATGTCGCCGGCATTCTTGCCGGGTGTGCTGCCGGCGAGATCGGCGCGGTCTATCTTTTGGGCGCCGACGAGATCGACACGAGCCGGCTCGGCTCGGCCTTCGTCATCTACCAGGGCCATCACGGCGACCGCGGCGCGCGCCGCGCCGATGTCGTGCTGCCGGGTGCCGCCTATACCGAAAAGGACGCGACCTACGTCAATACCGAGGGCCGCGTGCAGCGTGCCAACCGCGCCGTCTTCCCGCCGGGCGATGCGCGCGAGGACTGGAAGATCCTCCGCGCGCTGTCGGCCGCGCTGGGCCGGCCGCTGCCCTACGATACGCTGGCGGCACTCCGTGCCCGCATGGAAGCGGCAAACCCGGTGTTCGCCCATCCCGACGAAATCGCGCGCGCGCCGTGGGGCGCGTTCGGGCGCAAGGGTCCGGTCGCGCGCGCGCCGTTCGCCTATCCCATCGGCGATTTCTATCGCACCGATGCGATCGGCCGCGCCTCGCCGACCATGGCGGCCTGCGCCGCGACGCTGGGCAGCGTGAAGGGCGCACCGAGGTCCGGCACGCATGGCTGAGTTCTGGACCGCATACGCTCTCCCGACCGTCATCCTGGTCATCGAGATCGTGGCGATCATCGTGCCGCTGCTGCTGGCGGTGGCGTACCTCACCTATGCCGAGCGCAAAGTGCTGGCGGCGGCGCAGCTGCGCATGGGCCCGAATGTCGTAGGTCCCTTCGGCCTGCTGCAGCCGATCGCCGACGGGCTCAAGCTTTTCCTCAAGGAGACGGTGATCCCGAGCGGCGCCAACCGCGTCGTCTTCGTCCTGGCGCCGATCCTGACCTTCGTTCTGAGCCTCATCGCCTGGGCGGTGATCCCGTTCGATTCCGGCGTCGTCATCGCCGACATCAATGTCGGCATCCTCTATCTCTATGCGATCAGCTCGCTCGGCGTTTACGGCATCATCATGGCGGGCTGGTCGTCCAATTCGAAATACGCGTTCCTGGGCGCCTTGCGCTCGGCGGCGCAGATGGTGTCGTACGAGGTCTCGATCGGCTTCATCATCGTCACGGTTCTGCTGTGCGCCGGCTCGCTCAATCTTTCCGACATCGTCGAGGCGCAGCGGCACGTGTGGTTCTGCCTGCCGCTGTTCCCGATGTTCATCGTATTCTTCGTCTCAGGGCTCGCCGAGACCAACCGCTCGCCATTCGACCTGCCCGAAGGCGAATCGGAGCTGGTGGCGGGGTTCTTCGTCGAATATTCGTCGATGACGTTCGCGCTCTTCTATCTCGGCGAATACGCCAACATGATCCTGATGAGCGCGATGACCTCGATCCTGTTCCTGGGCGGCTGGCTCGCGCCCTTCAATATCCAGCCCTTCACCGGCCTCCTCGCGCATCTCTGGTCGATGGCGTGGTTCGCCGGCAAGATCGCGTTCTGTCTCTTCGGCTTCCTGTGGGTGAGGGCGACCTTGCCCCGCTTCCGCTACGACCAGCTCATGCGGCTCGGCTGGAAGGTGTTCCTGCCGCTTTCGCTCGGCTGGCTGGTTCTCACCGCCGGCGTGCTGGTGTCGACGGGCTGGGTCCCGCGCTAGGAAAGGTTTCGGATGGCCATACTCGACCGCAGCGCGCGCATGGTGCTCCTCTCCGAGGTCGTCTCGGGCCTGTGGCTTACGCTGCGCTACATGTTCAAGGAGCCGGTGACGGTCAACTATCCGTACGAGAAGGGGCCGCTTTCGCCGCGCTTCCGGGGCGAGCATGCGCTGCGCCGCTATCCCAACGGCGAGGAGCGCTGCATCGCCTGCAAGCTGTGCGAGGCGATCTGCCCCGCGCTCGCCATCACGATCGAGGCCGAGCCGCGCGAGGACGGCAGCCGCCGCACCACGCGCTACGACATCGACATGACGAAATGCATCTATTGCGGGCTGTGCCAGGAATCGTGCCCGGTCGATGCGATCGTCGAGGGGCCGAATTTCGAGTTCGCCGCCGAAACGCGCGAGGAGCTCTTCTACAACAAGGAGAAGCTCCTGGCGAACGGCGACCGCTGGGAGGCCGAGCTCGCGAAGAACCTCGAGCTCGACGCGCCCTACCGATGATCGTCCAGGCGATTTGCTTCTATCTCTTCGCCGCCGTCGCGATCGCGTCGGGCGTGATGGTGATCGCCGCGCGCAATCCGGTCCATTCCGTGCTGTTCCTCATCCTGGCATTCTTCAATGCGGCCGGACTCTTCGTGCTGATGGGCGCCGAGTTTCTGGCGATGATCCTGGTGATCGTCTATGTCGGCGCGGTGGCGGTCCTGTTCCTGTTCGTCGTGATGATGCTCGACATCAATTTCGTCGAACTGCGCCAAGGGTTCCTGCAATATCTCCCGATCGGCGCGCTGATCGGGCTCGTGCTGCTGCTGGAGCTGGTTCTGGTGTTCGGCGCCTGGGCGGTGGCGCCGCACATCGCGGCGACGCTCGCGGCGCCCACGCCGCCGCCTGCGGAACTCTCGAACACCGCCGCCTTGGGCGCGCTCCTCTATACCCGCTACGTCTATGCGTTTCAGGCGGCGGGCGTCATTCTTCTCGTCGCCATGATCGGTGCCATCGTCCTGACGCTCCGCGCGCGCGAGGGCGTGCGGCGCCAGCGCATCCTGCAGCAGATCGGGAGGAGGCGCGAGGACGGCGTCGAGGTGGTGAAGGTGCGCTCGCGCGAGGGGGTGTCCTGACATGTTCGAGATCGGGCTCGCCCATTACCTGACCGTCGCCGCGATCCTCTTCACGCTCGGCATCTTCGGCATTTTCCTGAACCGCAAGAACGTCATCATCATCCTCATGTCGATCGAGCTGATGCTGCTTGCGGTCAACATCAATTTCGTCGCGTTCTCCTCGTTCCTGCACGATCTCGTGGGCCAGATCTTCGCCATGTTCGTCTTGACCGTGGCGGCGGCCGAGGCGGCGATCGGGCTCGCCATTCTGGTCGTCTATTTCCGCAACCGCGGCACGATCGCGGTCGAAGACATCCATCTGATGAAGGGCTGAACGTGACGGTCGCCGCGATCTTCCTGCCGCTCCTTGCCGCCTTCATCGCGGGCTTCTTCGGCCGCATCATCGGCGACCGCGGCGCGCAGCTTGCAACATGTACCGCGCTCGTCGTCTCGGCCGCGCTCGCCATCGTGCTGTTCTTCACGGTGGCGGTGGGCGGCCACGATACGAGCGTGCGGCTCTTCACCTGGATCGACACGGGCGATCTTCAGGTCGATTGGGCGCTGCGCTTCGATACGCTCTCCGCCGTCATGGTTGCGGTCGTGACCGTGGTATCGGCCATGGTCCACATCTATTCCGTGGGTTACATGGCGCACGACACCGGCATCCCGCGCTTCATGTCGTATCTCTCGCTCTTCACCTTCTTCATGCTGATGCTGGTGACGGCCGACAATTTCGTGCAGCTGTTCTTCGGCTGGGAGGGGGTGGGCTTGTGCTCCTATCTCCTCATCGGTTTCTGGTACGATCGCCCCTCGGCCAACGCCGCGGCGATCAAGGCCTTCATCGTCAACCGCATCGGCGATTTCGGCTTTGCGCTGGGCATCTTCGCAGTCTACGAGATCTTCGGCTCGCTGCAGTTCGACACCGTGTTCGCGGCAGCGCCCGACGTCGCGCACAACACGATTTCCTTCCTCGGCCACGAGGTCGATGCGCTCACCTTGAGCTGCATCCTTCTCTTCGTCGGCGCCATGGGGAAATCGGCGCAGATCGGCCTCCACACCTGGCTGCCGGACGCGATGGAAGGGCCGACGCCGGTCTCGGCCTTGATCCATGCCGCCACCATGGTGACGGCCGGCGTCTTCATGGTGGCGCGGCTTTCGCCGCTCTTCGAATATGCGCCGGTGGCACTCGGCGTCGTCTGCGTCATCGGCGCCACCACCGCGATCTTCGCCGCCTCGATCGGCATGGCGCAGAACGACATCAAGCGCGTCATCGCCTATTCGACCTGCAGCCAGTTGGGCTACATGTTCTTCGCCGCCGGCGTCTCGGCCTATAGCGCGGCGATCTTCCACCTGATGACGCACGCCTTCTTCAAGGCGCTTCTCTTCCTCGCCGCGGGCTCGGTGATCCACGCGCATCTCGGGCGAGCAGGACATGCGCAAGATGGGCGGGCTGTGGCGGCACATTCCCTGGACCTATGCGCTCATGTGGACCGGGAGCCTGGCGCTCGCCGGCATCTGGCCGTTTGCGGGATATTATTCCAAGGACGTGATCGTCGAGGCCGCGTGGGCGGCGGGCACGGGCGTTGGATATTATGCCTTCACCATCGGCATCCTCGCCGCCTTCCTCACCGCCTTCTATTCCTGGCGCCTCATCTTCCTGACATTCCACGGCACGCCGCGCGCGACGCCCGAGGTGATGCACCATGTCCACGAATCGCCCCGCGTGATGATCGCGCCGCTCCTGGTGCTTGGCGCGGGCGCCGTACTGGCCGGCATGCTCGGATTCCACCTTTTCGTCGGCGAAGGGCGCCAGGAATTCTGGCGCGACGCGATCCTCGTCCTGCCCGAGCACGACACGATCGAGGGCGCGCACCACGCGCCGTTCCTCGTCTCGATCCTGCCGCTCGTCGCCGGGATTCTCGGCATCCTCACCGCGTGGTACGCCTATATCCGCCGGCCGGAGTTCCCCGCGCTCGTCGTCGCGCGCGTCCGTTGGCTCTATATCTTCCTTCTCAACAAGTGGTATTTCGACGAGCTGTACGATCTGATCTTCGTGCGCCCATTGATGGCCCTGGGCGTCGGCCTCTGGAAGAAGGGCGACGGCGCCGTCATCGACGGGCTCGGCCCCGACGGGATTTCCGCGCGCACGCTCGACATGTCGGTGCTGACGAGCCGGCTCCAGACCGGATACCTCTATCACTATGCCTTCGTCATGCTGGTGGGGGTGGTGGCGCTCGTCACGTGGTATCTGCTGCGGCAGGCGGGCTGAGCGATGGCAAGCTGGCCGCTCCTCAGCCTTGTGACCTTCATCCCGCTCGTGGGCGTGCTGGCGATCGTCGTCCTGCGCGGGCCTGAGGAGGATGTCGCGCGCAACGCCCGCTGGATCGCGCTCTGGACCTCGCTCGTCGATCTCGCGCTCGCGATCGCGGTGTGGGCCTATTTCGATCCCTCGCGCGCCGACTTTCAGCTCATCGAGGAAGCGGCCTGGCTGCCCGATTTCAACATCGGCTACCGCATGGGCGTCGACGGGCTTTCGCTCTTCTTCGTGCTGCTGTCGAGTTTTCTGACGCCGATTTGCATCATCTCGAGCTGGGTTGCGGTGCGGAGCCGCGTGCGCGAATACATGATCGCGTTCCTGGTACTCGAGACGCTCATGGTCGGCACGTTCTGCGCGCTCGATCTCTTCCTCTTCTACATGTTCTTCGAGGGCGTGCTCATCCCGATGTTCCTCATCATCGGCGTCTGGGGCGGGCCGCGGCGGGTTTATTCCGCCTTCAAGTTCTTCCTCTACACGCTCGCGGGCTCGGTGCTGATGCTCTTGGCCATCATCACGATCTATTACGAGACCGGCTCGAGCGACATCCGCGAGGCTTTGGCATTCGATTTCCCGGCCGGGCTCCAGACCTGGCTGTGGCTTGCGTTCCTTGCCTCGTTTGCGGTCAAGATGCCGATGTGGCCGGTGCACACGTGGCTTCCCGACGCCCATGTCGAGGCGCCCACGGCGGGCTCGGTCATTCTCGCCGGCGTGCTCCTCAAGATGGGCGGCTACGGGTTCGTGCGGTTCTCGCTGCCGATGTTCCCGCTGGCGTCGCAGAATTTCGCGCCGCTCATTTTCGTCCTCTCGGTCATCGCGATCATCTACACGTCGCTGGTGGCGCTCGCCCAGGACGACATGAAGAAGCTCATCGCCTATTCGTCGGTGGCGCATATGGGCTTCGTCACCATGGGCATCTTCTCGGTCACGTCCGAGGGGCTGCAGGGCGCGATGATCCAGATGCTGAGTCACGGCGTCGTCTCGGCCGCGCTCTTCCTCGTCGTCGGCGTCGTCTATGACCGGATGCACACGCGCGAGATCGCGCGCTATGGCGGCATCGCCGACGTGATGCCGAAATACGCCGCCGTGTTCATGGTCTTCATGCTCGCCTCGGCCGGGCTTCCCGGCACGTCGGGCTTCGTCGGCGAGTTTCTGGCGCTCGATCGGCACGTTCCAGGTCAATACCTGGACCGCCTTCCTCGCCACCACCGGCATGATCCTGGGCGCGGCCTATATGCTCTATCTCTACCGCCGCGTCGTCTTCGGCACGGCGACCAAGGAAGACGTGCGCGCCATGCCCGATCTCAGCCTGCGCGAGGTCGCGATCTTCGCGCCGATGATCGCCGTCGTGCTGTGGATGGGGATCTATCCCGTCTCGTTCCTGAAGCCGATGCAGCCCTCGATCGCCAACCTGATCGAGCGCGTCCAGGCGGCCGAGCGCGCGCACGCCACCAAGGTCGCGGTCGTCCCATGATTCCAGTCTTCCCCGCGCCCGATTTCATGCCGGCGCTGCCCGAGATTTTTCTGGGCGCAACGGCGATGGCGCTCTTGCTCCTGGGCGTGCACCAGGGCGATCGCGCCGCGCGCGAGATCCTGTGGCTTTCCGTGGGCGCGCTCGGCATCGCGCTGGCGCTCGTGCTGGCGCCCTTGGCGCAGCATGGGCCCGCCCACGAAGTCAGCATGTTCGGCATGTTCGTGACGGACGGGTTCGGCGCCTATGCCAAGGTGCTGGTGCTCGTGGGCGCGGCCTTCTCGCTCGTGATCGCGCTCTCCTACAACGACTTGCACGGCATCGCGCGGCCGGAATATCCGGTGCTGGTGCTGCTCGGCACGGCCGGCATGATGATGATGATCTCGGCCAACGATCTCATCTCGCTCTATTTGGCGCTCGAGCTGCAAAGCCTGTCGCTCTACGTGCTGGCGAGCTTCGCCCGCGACAGCGAGCGATCGACCGAGGCCGGGCTCAAATACTTCGTTTTGGGCGCGCTGGCCTCGGGCATGCTGCTCTATGGCGCGTCGATGGTGTATGGCTTCGCCGGCAGCACGAATTTCGACACGCTGGCGCGGCTCTTCGCCGATGGCGGCACGGCGTCGGTGGGCCTCGTCGTCGGCATCGTGTTCATCGCCGTGGGGCTCGCCTTCAAATGCTCGGCCGTTCCCTTTCACATGTGGACGCCCGACGTCTACGAGGGCGCGCCGACGCCGGTCACGGCGTTCTTCTCTGTGGCCCCCAAGACCGCGGCGATCGTGCTGTTCGTGCGCGTCATGGTGGGGCCGTTCGGCGGGCTTCTGATCGAATGGCGCCAGGTGATCTGGTTCATCGCCGTCGCCTCGATGCTGCTGGGCTCGTTCGCCGCGATCAACCAGCGCAACATCAAGCGCCTGATGGCCTACAGCTCGATCGGCCATGTCGGATATGCGCTCATCGGCCTCGCGGCCGGGAGCCCTGCGGGCGTGCGCGGCATCCTCGTTTACATGGCGATTTATCTCTTCATGAATATCGGCACCTTCACGGTCATCCTGTGCATGAAGCGCGACGGCCGCATGATCGAGGAGATCGACGACCTGGCCGGCTTGTCGCGCACGCGCCCGGCCTTGGCCTTGGCGCTCGCGATCTTCATGTTCTCGATGGCGGGCATCCCGCCGCTTGCCGGGTTCTTCGCCAAGCTCTACGTGTTCCTCGCGGCCATTGACGCGGGGCTCTATGTCCTCGCCGTGATCGGCGTGCTCGCGAGCGTGGTGGGCGCCTATTATTACATCCGCATCGTCAAGCTCATGTATTTCGACGAGCCCGTGGCGGCGGGCTACGACCGGCCGATCGGGCGCGAGATGCAGGCCGTGCTTCTCATTACGGCGGTGGCGATCTTGTTCTTCTTCGCCTATCCCGGCCCGGTGGTGGACGGCGCGGATCAGGTGGCGGCGGCGCTCTTCGCCGGATGATCCTTGCGCCGCAATTCCGTCTCCACCAGTTCGAGCGGATCGACAGCACCAACGACGAGGCACGGCGCCAGGCGCTTTCGGGCGCGCCCGAATTCACGCTCGTCACCGCGCGCGAGCAGAGCGCGGGCCGCGGCCGGCGCGGCAACCGGTGGGAATCGCCGCCCGGCAATCTCCATTGCTCGCTGCTGTTGCGCCCGGCCTGCTCCGCTGCCGACGCGGCGCAATTGGGATTTGCCGCCTCGCTCGCCGCGGCCGAAACCGCCCAGCGCCTGTTGCCGGATGGCGCCGACATCGCCGTGAAATGGCCGAACGACGTGCTCCTGGGCGGCGCCAAACTCGCCGGGATTCTCCTCGAATCCCGCTCGGCCGGCGATGCGCTCGAATTCCTCGTGATCGGCATCGGCATGAATCTCGCGGCGCATCCCCCCGACACGCCTTATCCCGCGACCTCGCTCGCCGCATGGGGCGCGCAGGTGACGCCGGACATGGCACTGCCCATATTGGGCGCGCGGCTTCTCGCCTGGTACGAGACCTGGCGAGGGGGCTTCGCGCCGTTGCGCGCCGCCTGGCTCGCGCGCGCGCGGGGCTTGGGACAAGCGATCCGCGTCCGGCTTCCGGACGGCGAGATCGAGGGACGGTTCGACGGGCTCGACGAGGCAGGAAGGCTTTTGCTGTCGGGGCATGGCGGCAGCCGGGCGATCGCGGCGGGCGAGGTCTTTCCCGCTTCGTGAGGGCAAGGAGAGGATCGATGCTGCTTGCGATCAGCGCCAACAACACCAACACGGTGTTCGCCGTGTGGGACGGCGCGGATTTGAAAGGCGCGTGGCGCGCCGCCACCGACGCGCGCCGCACCGCCGATGAATATGTCGTGTGGCTCGATCATCTTCTGGCGCTCGACAAACTTTCGCGCGGCGACATCGACGGCGCCATCATCTCGAGCGTCGTGCCGGACGCGAACTTCAATTTGCGCCGTCTGTGCAGCATCTACTGCAACAGCGATCCGCTGATCGTCGGCGAGCCCAATGTCGCGACCGGGATCGAGGCGCGCGTCGATCGGCCCGAGGAGGTGGGATCGGACCGCATCGTCAACACCGTGGCGGCGCACGACCGCTACAAGGGGCCGCTCGTCGTCGTCGATTTCGGCACGGCCACGACCTTCGACGTGGTGGACCGCGACGGCAACTACTGCGGCGGCGTGATCGCGCCGGGCATCAACCTGTCGCTCCAGGCGCTCGCCATGGCGGCGGCGAAGCTGCCGAGCGTGCCGATCGCGCGCACCGAAAAAGTGATCGGCACGAGCACGGTCGCGTGCATGCAGTCGGGCATTTTCTGGGGCTATGTCGGCCTCGTCGAAGGCATCCTCGCCCGCATCAGGCACGAATTCGGCGCACCGATGCGCGCCGTCTCGACCGGAGGATTGGCGCCCTTGTTCGAGGGCTCGATCCCGGCGGTCGAGCATACCGATCCCAATCTTACCTTGTGGGGGCTCAAACTGATCTCCGACCGCAACAGGAAACGATGACCGAACCCCCGTCCGCTCCCGACATACGGCCCGACGAGCTTTCCTTCCTCGCGCTTGGCGGGGTCGGCGAGATCGGCATGAACATGTCGCTCTACGGCTTTGCCGGCGAATGGCTGATGATCGATTGCGGCATCACCTTCGCCGACGACACCATGCCCGGGATCGAGGTGCTGATGGCAGATCCCGCCTTCATCGCGGAGCGGCGCGGATCGCTCGCCGGCCTCGTCGCGACGCATGCGCACGAGGACCATATCGGCGCCATCCCCTATCTCTGGCCGCGCCTCAGATGCCCGGTCTATGCGACGCCCTTCACCGCCGCCGTGCTGCGTTTGAAGCTTGCCGAGGCCGGGCTCGAGAACGAGGTGCCGATCATCGAGGTGCCGCTTTCGGGCAAGTTCATGGTCGGGCCGTTCGAGCTCGAGCTCCTGACGCTCACCCATTCCATTCCCGAGCCCAACGCCGTCATCCTGCGCACGAAGCTCGGCGCGGTGCTGCATACCGGCGACTGGAAGTTCGATCCCGACCCGACGCTCGGCGCGCCTTATGACATGGCGGCGCTGGAGCGCCTGGGCGACAGCGGCGTCCTCGCCATGATCTGCGATTCGACGAACGCGATGCGGCCGGGCGATTCGGGATCGGAAGCCAAGGTGCGCGACGCGCTCGTCGATCTCGTCGGGCGCTGCCAAAACCGCGTCGCCATCGCCTGCTTTGCCTCGAACGTCGCGCGCCTGCAATCGGCGGCGGCGGCGGCCGCTGCGCACGACCGGCACGTGGCGCTCGTCGGCCGCTCGCTCTGGCGCATCGAGCGCGCGGCGCGCGAGACCGGGTACCTCGCGGATGTGCCTCCTTTCCTCACCGAGGAGGAAGCAGCCTATCTGCCGCGCGAAAAGGTGCTGCTGCTTTGCACCGGAAGCCAGGGCGAGCCGCGCTCGGCGCTCGCGCGCATCGCCGCGGACGAGCACGCGCACATCGTGCTCGAGCCGGGCGACACAGTGATCTTCTCCTCGCGCGTCATTCCGGGCAACGAGCGCGCCATCGGCCGCTTGCAGAATGCGCTCGTGCGGTCGGGCGTCGAGATCGTGACCGAGCACGACCATTTCGTCCATGTCTCGGGCCATCCGGCGCAGGACGAGCTCCGGCGCATGTACCAGGCGGTCCGGCCCGCGATCGCGGTGCCGGTGCATGGCGAGGCGCGCCACCTGATGGCGCAGGCGAAGCTCGCGGAAGCCTGCGGCGTGCGTCAGACGATCGTGACACGGAACGGCGAGGTCGTGCGGTTGGCGCCTGGGCCCGCCGGAATCATTGGCCATGTGCCCACGGGGCGCCTTGCCGTCGACGGCAACGCTCTTTTGGACATCGCCGGCGAGACGATGCGCAATCGCCAGCGCATGATTTTCAACGGCGCGGCGCTTGCGACCGTGGTGCTCGATGCGAGCGGCCAGCTCGCGGCACCGCCGTGCGTCACCGTCCAGGGACTCGCCGGAGAGGAGGACGGGGCGCACGAACTTTCGGACGCGGTCGCGGCCGCAGTCGCGAAGCTCCCGCCGCGCGAGCGCCGCGACGACGGCGCGGTGCACGAGGCCGCGCGCGTCGCCGTGCGCCGCTTCATCCGCGCCCGCCACGGCAAGCGCCCGGTGACCGAAGTCCATGTCGTGCGGATCGCTGGATGACCGCCCGTGCGTCCTTCGACTACGCCCCTTCGGGGCTTCGCTCAGGATGAGGAAATTTCTTGATGCCGACCCCCTCCCGTCCTCACCCTGAGCGGAGCGTGCGCAGCACGCGCAGTCGAAGGGCGCACGGTGCCCGAGGAGCGGCGGGGAGACTTGCATGATCGGCCGCCTGAACCATGTCGCGATCGCGGTGCCCGACCTTGCGGCGGCGGCTGCGGTCTATCGCGGCACGCTTGGCGCCGAGGTGTCGGCGCCGGTACCGCTGCCGGAGCATGGCGTCACCACCGTGTTCGTGACCTTGCCCAACGCCAAGATCGAGCTGATCTCGCCGTTGGGCGAGACTTCGCCGATCGCGCAGTTCCTCGCGCGCAATCCGGCCGGCGGCATCCATCATCTGTGCTACGAGGTCGCGGATCTTTTGGCCGCGCGCGACCGGCTCAAAGCCGCGGGCGCGCGCATCCTGGGCGACGGCGAGCCCAGGATCGGCGCGCATGGCAAGCCGGTCCTGTTCCTCAGCCCGCGCGATTTCTGCGGCACGCTCATCGAGCTCGAGGAAGCGCGATGAACTGGTTCATCGGCGTCGCGGCATATGTCGTCATCTGGTGGATCGTGATCTTCGCCGTGCTGCCGTTCGGCGTGCGCCCGGCCGACGAGCGCGAGCCGGGCCACGACGCGGGCGCGCCCGCGCACCCGCGCCTCAAGCTCAAGGCGGCGGTGACGACCGTCGTTGCGAGCCTGCTGTGGCTTGCGCTCTACTGGGCCGTCACTGCCGATCTCATAAATTTCCGAGGACCTTGATGAGCGCCGAATATTGCGCGCTGGCGCCCCGCCATCCGATCCACGCGCCCCTATCACAACGGCGAATACGGTTTCCCGGCGCGCGACGACCGCGTGCTGTTCGAGCGCCTGGTGCTCGAGATCAACCAGGCCGGGCTGTCCTGGCTCACGGTTCTGCAAAAGCGCGCGGCTTTCGCGGCGGCCTTCGCGGAACTACGATCTCGAGCGCATCGCTCGCTTCGGCGCGGCCGACGCGGCGCCGCCTCCTCGCCGATGCCGGCATCATCCGCAACCGCCTCAAGATCGAGGCGGTGATCGAGAACGCGCGCCGCGTCATAGCGCTCGCCGAAAGCGCGGGCTCGTTTGCCGCCTGGCTCGACGCGCACCATCCGCTGCCCAAGGAAGGGTGGGTGAAGCTGTTCCGCGAGAATTTCCGCTTTACCGGCGGCGAGATCGTCGGCGAGTTCCTGATGAGCCTCGGCTACCTGCCGGGCGCGCATGTCGCGAGCTGCCCGGTCCAGGCACAAATCCTGCGGCTCGACCCGCCCTGGCGCCGTGCGGCCCAAGCAAAGGCAAAGATTGCGCCCAGGAAAAAGGCGAAGGTCACAGTAAACGCAAAAAAATAAGGCAAGATCAGAAACTGATCTTGCCGAAGCGCCATGCGATTTGTCACCGCATTGTTTAGTTTAGGGTCGCCTCCCTGTACCGTTTCCTACGGCAAATCCTCCCTAAACTTGGGCCCCGTCGCAATCTGACGTGCGATCTTTGCGAGCAAAGCAGTGTACGAAACTCCTTTCGACTCGTCACGCAGATTCTTCGCCTAACCCGCGCTGTGAACGATTTTTAACCCGGCGCGCCTAGTATTTACCCCTATGCGGATAGTGATTCTCCTTGCGGTTGCGCTGGGCGCGGCGCCTGCCCTGGCCGACACTTCGGCGCCTTCGCCGGCGCAGGCGGCCGGCGTCGCCGCGGACGGCGGCCCCGTGGTCGCGCAGGTGGTGTGCTCGGTGCTTGCCGGCGCCGATTACGTGCCGGGCGTTGCGGCCGACGGCAGCGCCGTGGCGCCCGCCGATCTGCCGCAGGAGCCTTCGCCGGTAAAGGCCGAGAGCACCACGGTCGAACTGGACTCGAATCTAGCCTCCCGCTTCGGCGTGCCGCAGGCGGGCGGCTCCTATCGCGGCAAGGCGGTCGTCGGCTATGTCACGGTGAAAGACGGAAAAGCCTATTTCAACGGCGCGCCGCTTGCCCCGGAGACGAGCGCCGCGCTCGCATCCGCCTGCGCCGCGAAGCGCTGATTCCCCTCTCTGCGACCATGCTCTAAATTCGCCCCCGCGCAAAGCGAGGGCCTGATGCGTCTTTCCCAATATTTCCTGCCGCTCCTCAAGGAAACGCCGAGCGAGGCGCAGATCGCCTCGCACCGGCTCATGCTGCGCGCCGGCATGATCCGCCAGGCAAGCGCCGGGATCTATTCGCTGGCTGCCGCTGGGTTTTCGGGTCCTCAAAAACGTCGAGCAGATCGTGCGCGAGGAGCAGGACCGCGCCGGCGCGCAAGAGCTTCTGATGCCGACGCTCCAGCCGGCCGAGCTGTGGCGCGAAAGCGGCCGCTACGACGATTACGGCAAGGAGATGCTGCGCATCAACGACCGGCACGAGCGCGACATGCTCTATGGGCCCACCAACGAGGAGCTCGTCACCGACATTTTTCGCAGCGCCATCAAGAGCTACCGCGACCTGCCGAAGAACCTCTATCACATCCAGTGGAAGTTCCGCGACGAGGTGCGGCCGCGCTTCGGCGTGATGCGCGGGCGCGAGTTCCTGATGAAGGACGATTACTCCTTCGACATCGACAAGGCCGGCGCGATCCGCTCCTACTTCGCGCATGTTCGTGGCCTATATGAGGACATTCCGGCGCATGGGACTGACGCCCATTCCGGTGCGCGCCGACACTGGCCCCATCGGCGGCGATCTCAGCCACGAATTCCACATCCAGGCCGATACCGGCGAGAGCGAGCTCTACTACGACAGCGACATCGCGCAGCTCGACGAGAACAGCATCGACCCCGCTTCGTCCGATGTTGAGGACTATATCCGCCGCTGGTACGCCGCGACCGACGAGAAGCACGATCCGGCCGAGTTCGAGGCGCGCGTGCCCGGGCCGCGCCGCCGCCGCGCCCGCGGCATCGAGGTGGGACAGGTGTTCTATTTCGGCACGAAATACTCAGGACCGATGGGCGCCACCGTGGCCGGGCCCGACGGCGCGCAGGTTCCGGTCGAGATGGGCTCCTACGGCATCGGCGTCTCGCGCCTCGTCGGCGCCATCATCGAGGCAAGCCACGACGATGACGGCATCATCTGGCCCGAAAGCGTAGCGCCGTTCCGCGTCGGCCTCGTCAATCTGCGCGCTGCCGACGCCAAGTGCCGCGCGGCCGCGGACGCGCTCTATGGCGCGCTCGCCGAGGCCGGGATCGCCACGCTCTACGACGACCGCGAGGAATCGCCCGGCGCCAAGTTCGCGGCGATGGATCTGGTCGGATTGCCGTGGCAGATCGTGATCGGCCCGCGCGGCCTGGCATCCGGCACCGTCGAGCTGAAGGAGCGCCGCACCGGCGAGCGCCAGGAACTCTCGTCCGAATCCGCCCTCGCGCGCCTTGGAGCAAAGCGGTGATCTTCGGCACGTTCGAGCGCATGGTCGCGTTCCGCTATCTGCGCGCGCGGCGCGAAGAACGGTTCATCTCGGTCATCGCGATCTTCTCGCTTCTCGGCATAGCATTGGGCGTCGCCACGCTCATCATCGTCATGGCGGTGATGAACGGGTTCCGCGCCGAGCTTCTGGGCCGCATCCTGGGCTTCAACGGCCATATCAACGTCTATGCCGCGCAAGGGCCTTTGACCGATTACGGTCCCTTGGCCGAGCAGGTGATGAAGCTGCCTGGCGTAACCGCGGCGCGTCCCATGATCGAGGAGCAGGTGATGGCGACCGCGAAGGCGGGCGCGACCGGCGCGCTGGTGCGCGGCATCGCAGAGCAGGACATCGCATCCCAGCCGCTTCTCGCGCAGCACATCGCGGCGGGCGCGCTCGCAGGATTTCAAGGACGACGGCGTGATCATCGGCAGCCGGCTGGCATTTCGCCTGGGCCTCAAGACCGGCGACCCGATCACTTTCATCTCGCCGCAAGGCACCGCCACCGCCTTCGGCACGGTGCCGCGCATCAAGAGCTATACCGTCGCCGGCACGTTCGATGTCGGCATGTACGAATTCGACAACGGCGTCATCTTCATGCCGCTCGAGGCGGCGCAGACCTTCTTCAATCTGGGGCAGGGCGTCTCGAGCCTCGAGGTCATGGTGGCCAACCCCGACGACGTGCAGCGTTACGACAGCGAGATCGCACAGGCGCTCGGACCGCGCGTCAGAATCTTCGACTGGCAGCAGAGCAATCTCTCCTTCTTCAACGCCGTCGAGGTCGAGCGCAACGTCATGTTCCTGATCCTGACGCTCATCATCGTCGTCGCCGCCTTCAACATCATCTCGAGCATGATCATGCTGGTGAAGGACAAGGGCCGCGACATCGCGATCCTGCGCACCATGGGCGCGACGCAAGGCATGATCCTGCGCATCTTCATGCTGTCGGGCGCCAGCGTCGGCGTCGTCGGCACGATCGCGGGCTTCGTCCTGGGCGTGGCGTTCGCCTCGAATATCGAAGCGATCCGCGAGTTCGTGCAAAGCATCATCGGCACGCAGCTTTTCGCCGCCGAGATCTATTTCCTGACGCAGATCCCGGCGCGCATCGACCCGGACGAGGTGGGGACGGTGCTGGCGATGGCATTCGGCCTCTCGTTCCTTGCGACGATCTATCCCTCCTGGCGCGCGGCGCGGCTCGATCCGGTCGAGGCGCTGCGCTATGAGTGACGGGCCTGCGCTCGAGCTGCGCGATGTCGTACGCACATTTCGCCAGGCCGGCGAGCTGCTGCCGGTGCTGCGCGGCGTGTCGCTCCACCTCGCGCCGGGCGAGATCGTGGCGCTGGTCGGTCCCTCGGGCTCCGGCAAATCGACGCTGCTTCACGTCGCGGGGCTGTTGGAACGGCCGGACGGCGGCGAGGTGCTGCTTGCCGGGCGCGAATGCGGCGCCATGTCCGATCTCGAGCGCACCCGCGCCCGCCGTACCGGCCTCGGCTTCGTCTATCAGTTCCATCATCTCCTGCCGGAATTCTCGGCGCTCGAGAACGTCATGCTGCCGCAGATGATCGCCGGCGCCGCCAAATCCGCGGCGCGCGCCCGCGCGCTCGATCTGTTGCGCCAGGTCGGGCTCGAGGCCCGTGCATCGCATCGCCCGGCGCGGCTCTCGGGCGGCGAGCAGCAGCGCGTCGCCATCGTGCGCGCGCTCGCGAACCAGCCGCGCGTGCTCCTGGGCGACGAGCCCACCGGCAATCTCGATCAGCACACCGCGGGCGAGGTGACGGCGCTTCTCCTCAGCCTCGTGCGCGAACACGGCCTCGCCGCCCTCATCGCCACTCACAATCTCGACCTCGCCCGCCGCATGGACCGCGTCCTCGCGCTCGAGGACGGCATCGTGGTCGAGCGCGAGGCAGCGTCGGTGTAGTTTGCAATCCGACTATGTCCCGCCTAGCATGACGAGCGGGGGTCATGAGGAGGCAAACACGGCGTTGCGCAAATTCATCATCGAGCGCGCGATCCCGAATGTCGGCACGTTCGAACGCGACCAGCTGCGCGCGGCCGCGGCCAAATCGAACGAGGTGCTGCGTCAGCTCGGTCCCGACATCCAGTGGGTCGAAAGCTACGTCGCCGACGACAAGACCTATTGCGTCTATCTCGCCAAGGACGAGGCGATCATCAAGAAGCACGCCGAGATCAGCGGCTTCCCCGCGACGCAAATAGTCGAGATCAAGCGCTCGATCGATCCAACGACCGAACGCGCCGCCTGAGCCCGCGCTTTCCGCTTCGGTGCAGTTGACACACGGCGCCGGCCCCGCCACCGCGGGCGTGTGTACGCAATCAGCGGCGCCCGCCGCGCCACAGCGCAAATTTTGCGAAACGAAGCCAATTTCCACGAATTACCGCACGAATTACCGAACGAACCAATTTCCGCCCCAGGCGAAATTTCTTAGATATATCAACAGGATAAAAAAAGACTTGGCCTGCGCCCTCGCTGTGGGATGCTGATGCCAACCCCCGAGCCCCGCCTCATGCCGCATTCCGACTTCGTCCATCTGCGCACCCATTCCGCCTATTCGCTGTCCTCGGGCGCGATCAAGGTGAAAGAGCTGGCGGCGCTCGCCAAAGCCCATGCCATGCCGGCCGTGGCGATGACCGATGCCGGCAACCTGTTCGGCGCTTTGGAGTTCGCGCAGGCGGCGCGCGACGCCGGCGTGCAGCCGATCGTCGGCTGCGAGCTGGCGCTCCGCCGCCTCGACGGCGAGGTCCGACTCGCGGGAAGGGTCGGGCCTGCCGCTGCGCCCGATGCGGTCGTGCTGCTGGCGCAGAACGAGGCGGGCTATCGCAATCTCCTCCATCTCTCGAGCCGCTCCTTCCTCGACACCGAGGGCGGCGAGGAGCCGCAGCTCCCGCTCGCGGCGCTCGAAGGAAAGACCGCCGGCCTCCTCTGCCTCACCGGCGGCCCGCGCGGGCCGGTCGGCCGGTTGTTGGCCGACGGCCAGGCCGAAGCGGCCGAAGCGATGCTTCTGCGCTTGCCGACGCTCTTTCCCGGGCGCCTCTACGTCGAGCTGATGCGCCATCATCTGCCGGTCGAGGACCGCATCGAGGGGCCGCTCGTCGAGCTGGCCTATCGCCACAATCTGCCGCTCGTCGCGACCAACGACGTGCATTTTGCCGGCCGCGATTTCTCCGAGGCGCACGATGCGCTCATGTGCATCGCCGAGGGCACGGTGCTCGGCAACCCGAACCGCTTGCGCCTCACCGAGGAGCATTATTTCAAGTCGCCGGCAGAGATGCGCGCGCTCTTCGCCGACATTCCCGAGGCGTGCGACAACACGCTCGTGGTGGCGCGGCGCTCGCGCCTTCATGCCCGAGCAGCGCCCGCCGATCCTGCCGCCCTATGCCTCGGCGAGCGGGCGGGGCGAAGCGGCGGAACTGCGCGCCGAGGCGGCCGCCGGCCTCGAGCTGCGGCTGCAAAATCTGTACCGCGCGGAGATGAGCGAAGCGGCGCGCGAGGCGCTCGCGAAGCCCTATCGCGAGCGGCTTTCGTTCGAGCTCGACACCATCGTCGCGATGGGCTTTGCCGGATATTTCCTGATCGTCGCCGAGTTCATCCGCTGGGCCAAGGGGGCGGGCATTCCGGTCGGGCCCGGGCGCGGCTCGGGCGCGGGATCGGTGGTCGCCTGGTCGCTCACCATCACCGATCTCGACCCGCTGCGCTTCGGCCTTCTGTTCGAGCGCTTCCTCAATCCCGAGCGCGTGTCGATGCCCGACTTCGACATCGACTTCTGCCAGGACCGGCGCGACGAGGTGATCCGCCATGTGCAGGAGCGCTATGGCCGCGACCGGGTGGCGCAGATCATCACCTTCGGCAAGCTCCAGGCGCGCGCCGTGCTGCGCGACGTGGGGCGCGTCCTCGAAATGCCCTATGGCCAGGTCGACCGCATCTGCAAGCTCGTGCCCAACAACCCGGCGAACCCCGTAACCTTGCAGCAGGCGATCGACGGCGAGCCGATGCTGCAGAACATGCGCGACACCGACGAGGGCGTCGCGCGCCTCATCGCCATTGCGCAAAGGCTCGAAGGCCTCTACCGCCACGCCTCGACCCACGCCGCGGGCGTGGTGATCGCCGACCGGCCTCTGGACGAGCTCGTACCGCTCTACCGCGATCCGCGCTCCGACATGCCGGTGACGCAGTTCAACATGAAATATGTCGAACTCGCGGGCCTCGTGAAGTTCGACTTTCTCGGCCTCAAGACGCTCACCGTGCTGGCGCGGGCGCTCGATCTCCTCGTGGCCAAGGGCGTGACGCTCGATCTCACGAACCTGCCGCTCGACGATCGCGCGACCTACGAGCTTTTGGGCCGCGGCGACACGGTCGGCGTGTTCCAGCTCGAAGGCGCCGGCATGCGCGACATGCTGCGCAAGCTCCGGCCCGACCGGTTCGAGGACATCATCGCGGTCGTGGCGCTCTACCGCCCCGGCCCGATGGAGAACATCCCGCGCTATATCGAAGTGAAGCACGCGCGCGAAAAGGCCGACTATCTCCATCCCTCGCTCGAGCCGATCCTGGCCGAGACGCACGGCATCATGATCTACCAGGAACAGGTGATGCAGATCGCGCAGGTGCTGAGCGGCTATTCGCTCGGCGGCGCCGATCTCCTGCGCCGCGCCATGGGCAAGAAGATCCGCTCGGAGATGGAGGCGCAGCGCCGGCTCTTCATCGACGGCGCCACGGCGCGCGGCGTCGGTGCCGGCGTCGCCGAGCACATCTTCGAGCAGGTCGCGAAATTCGCCGGCTACGGCTTCAACAAGTCGCACGCCGCCGCCTATGCGCTGGTCGCCTACCAGACCGCTTACTTGAAGGCGAACCATCCGGTCGAGTTCATGGCGGCGCTGATGAGCCTCGACATCGGCAATACCGACAAGCTCAATCTGTTCCGCCAGGAATGCAACCGGCTCGGCATCCGCATCCTGCCGCCCGATATCAACCGCTCGAGCGACGCCTTCTCGGTCGAGCTTGCGGGCGGCAGCAACGCCATCCGCTATGCGCTCGCCGCGGTGAAGGGCGTGGGCGCCCACGCGATGCGCCAGCTCGTCGAAGAGCGTAGCATCCACGGCGCCTTCGCCGGCCTCTTCGACTTCGCGCGCCGGCTCGATCCGAAGAGCTTCAACCGCCGCCAGTTCGAGGGCCTCGTCAAGGCCGGCGCGTTCGACGCGCTCAACCGCAACCGCGCCCAGGTCTTCGCCGCCATCGACCTGCTGCTGCGCCACGCCGCGTCTGCCGCCAACGACCGCGCGAGCCAGCAGGAGAGCCTGTTCGGCGCGGGTGCTGCGCACCGGCCGCCGCTTCCCGCCTGCGACGACTGGCAGCCGGTCGAGCGCCTGCAGCACGAGTTCGACGCGATCGGCTTTTATCTGTCGAGCCATCCGCTCGATGCCTATCAGAAAAGTCTGGCGCGCCTCGGTGTCGTCAGCTTCGCCGATCTGCCGGCGCGGCTTGCCGCGGGCGGGCCGACGCGCTTCCGCCTCGCCGGCGTGCCGATCGCGCGGCGCGAGCGCAATTCGGCGCGCGGCAGCCGCTTTGCCTTTTTGCAATTGTCCGACACCAGCGGCGTCTATGAAGTCGTGGTGTTCGCCGAGGCGCTGGCGCAGAGCCGCGATCTGCTGGATGCGGGCGTGCCGCTCGTCGTCACGGTCGAAGTCCGCGCCGAGGAGGAAAGTCTGCGGCTTTCGGCGCAGCGCTTCGAGCGGCTCGACAAGCTCGCACGCGAGGCGGCGGCGGGCTTGAAAATCGTGCTCGGCGAGGGCGGAGCGCTGGTACCGCTGCGCGATCTCATGGCGCGCGAGAGCGGCGGCAAGGGCCGCGTCAGCGTCGTCGTGCCGGTGCATCCCGCACGCGAGGTCGAGATCGCGCTGCCGGGCGGGTTCAAGATCGGCCCCAACGTGCTGCACGCCGTGCGCGCGCTTCCCGGCGTCCTCGAAGTTGTCGATGTTTAACGGCAAAAATCCGCGCCATCTGTGACCGGGGTCACAAGCGCCGCACCCGCGCCGGAGTAGATTTCGCGCTCCCATGCACGGCAGCGCTCCATCAGTCTCGTTAACCTCTTTCGGGTTTGCGCGTTCCGCGAAATGCGGTAACGTCTTTGCAACCAGCAGTCGCCGGCGTTCCGTAGCCGCGCGAGAGAGGGGAGCAACAATGGCTGGACGAAGCGGCGCGCAAATCCGGCCGGGATGGGCGTTGGATCCGGACCTCGATCCGGTTGACGAGCAGCTTCGCCGGCGCCGCTGGCGGGTGCTGCGCGCAGCACTTCCCCAAGGCCGCGGCGTCGATCATCCGCCCGCCTGGGTCAAGACCCCGGAGCAGTTCATCGATTGGCTTGCGGCGCGGCTCGCGCCGGGGGCGCTCGAGGGCTATTTCGAGGATTTGGAGCTGCTGGCGAAGCAGACCTGCGATCTCGAGCTGCTGCGCTTCGCCCGGCTGTACATGAAGGCCTGAAGCGCGGCCGTCTCTATCCCGCCTCCGCACGGAAGCCCTTGAGCGGAGCATCGAAAACTAGATATTAATCGCGCCATGGTCGGGATCGGGAAGAACGTGGGCAACCCCAGGCTTTTGCAGCAGGCGAAGTTTTCCGTCGGGCAGATCGTCCGGCACCGCCTGTTCAATTTCCGGGGTGTCATCTTCGACGTCGACCCGGTGTTCAGCAATTCCGAGGAATGGTACCAGGCGATTCCGGCGGAGCGGCGCCCGCCGAAGGACCAGCCGTTCTATCATCTCTATGCCCAGAACGCGACCGGCGGCCCGTACGAGGCCTACGTCTCCGAGCAGAACCTCGTGGCCGATGCCGAGCACGGGCCGGTGCAGCACCCGATGATCGACGGCATGTTCACCGGCCTTGCCGGCGACCGCTACGTCCTGCGCAGCGGCCGCGTGCAGTGAGCTTCCGGCCGCCCGACCGGTCCCAACGCGCGAGTCCCGTCGCCCGAAATTTCCGCGCCGTTTCCAGGCCCTAGGCGTTCCCGCTCCCGGCCGCGGGAGCGATGTCGTAGCATCGCCCGAGGCGGCGGGTACTGCGAGGTGACATGGCAAAACGCGCATTGATTACCGGCATCACCGGCCAGGACGGCGCCTATCTGAGCGAACTCCTGCTGCAAAAGGGCTATGAGGTGCACGGCCTGATGCGGCGGGCGAGTCTGTTCAACACCGACCGCATCGACCATCTCTATCACGATCCCCACGTCGCGGGCGAAAAGCTCGCCCTCCATTACGGCGATCTTGCCGACGGCACGGCGCTGCGCCGCGTGCTCGAGACGGTCGAGCCGGACGAGGTCTACAATCTCGGCGCGCAGAGCCACGTCAAAGTCTCGTTCGAGGTGCCGGAATACACCGCCGACGTGGTGGCGCTCGGCACGCTCCGGCTGCTCGAGGCGGTGCGCGACCACGCCGCCAAGCGCGGCCGCACGCTGCGTTATTACCAGGCCGGCTCGTCCGAGATGTTCGGCGTCCTCGCCGCCGCCCCAGTCCGAACGCACGCCGTTCTAGCCGCGCAGCCCCTATGCCGTGAGCAAGGTCGCGGCGCACTGGTACGCCGTCAATTATCGCGAGGCCTATGGGCTCTTCATCTGCAACGGCATTCTCTTCAACCACGAGAGCCCGCGCCGCGGCGAGACCTTCGTCACGCGCAAGGTGACGCGCGCCGTCGGCCGCATCAAGGAAGGGTTGCAAGAAAAGCTCTATCTCGGCAATCTCGAAGCGCGGCGCGACTGGGGCTTCGCCGGCGACTATGTCGAGGCGATGTGGCTCATGCTGCAGCAGGCGTCGCCCGACGACTATGTCATCGCGACCGGCGACTCGCACACGCGTGCGCGAGCTGTGCGAAGCCGCCTTCGCCGAGGCCGGGCTCGACTGGCAACGCCATGTCGAGGTCGATCCGCGCTATCTGCGGCCGACCGAGGTCGATGCGCTCGAGGGCGATGCGGAGAAGGCGCGCACCCGGCTCGACTGGCGCCCGCGCGTGCCGTTCCGCGCCCTCGTCAAGATGATGGTCGAGCACGATCTCGGCCTCGCGCGGCGCGAGCGCACCCTGAAGAGCGCGGGCTATGTCGAGCCGGCGCGCGGCGCCGCCACCAACGGAAGCTGAGGAGATCCCGCATGAGCGAAGCACCGGTGCTCTTCCCGCTCGCGGGCCGAAAGCTGTTCGTCGCCGGCCATCGCGGCATGGTCGGGAGCGCGCTCTTGCGGCGGCTCGCGCGCGCGCAGTGCGAGATCGTGGTCGCGAGCCACGCCGAGCTCGACTTGAAGCGGCAGGGCGAGACCGAGGCATGGTTCGCCGCGAACCGCCCCGACGCCGTCATCGTCGCCGCCGCGACCGTGGGCGGCATCCTCGCCAATTCGACGCGGCCCAGCGGAATTTCTCTACGACAACCTGATGATCGCCGCCAACACGATCGAGGCGGCGCGCCAGGCGGGCGTCAAGAAGCTGCTCTATCTCGGCTCGTCCTGCATCTATCCCCGCCTTGCGAAGCAGCCGATGGTCGAGGACGAGCTGCTGAGCGGCCCGCTCGAGCCGACGAACCAGTGGTACGCCGTCGCCAAGATCGCTGGCCTAAAACTGTGCGCCGCATATCGCCGGCAGGGCGGCTGCGGATTTCATCTCGGCGCAGCCGACCAATCTCTATGGGCCCGGCGATACATATGACGCCGCGGCCAGCCACGTCATCCCCGCGCTCATCCTCAAGATGCACCGCGCCAAGGTCGCGCGCGCGCCCGAGGTCGAAATCTGGGGCAGCGGCCGGCCGCGCCGCGAGTTTCTGCATGTCGACGACCTCGCCGACGCGCTCGTCTTCCTGATGGAGCGCTATTCGGACGAGAGCCACGTCAATATCGGCTGGGGCCAGGACGTCAGCATCGCCGAGCTGGCCGAGCTCGTCGCATCGACCGTGGGCTATACCGGCAGGCTCAGCTACAACACGACGATGCCGGACGGCATGCCGCAAAAACTGCTCGACACCGGGAGGATTCAGGCACTCGGCTGGAGCCCGCGCATCGAATTGCGCCAAGGGCTTGCCGATGCTTATCGCTGGTTTGCCGCCAACGAAGCGGCCGCGGCGACGGCGTGACGCCGCGCTACGCCCCGAGCGCCTCGTCTTTCGAGCTTTCCGCGCCCTCCGCCACGGCGACCGGCCTCAGTTGGCGCGTTTCCTGGTTCTGCACCATGCGCCAGATGGCGTTGACCTCGTCGGTCTCGATGAAGCGGTCCTGGCACAGCTCGAAGATCGCCTTCTGCTTCTCGCGATAGGCCTCCGGCGTGAGCCGGTCGATGAGCGCGATCAGCGCCTCGTCGGCCGGATCCTCGAGCGACCAGCCGGACTGATACCGCGCCAGGAACTCGCCGATCGCCGTATGCGCCAGGCCGATCACCGGCTTGCCGAAGAAGCCCGCCTCGTAGATGCCGTTCGTCAGCAGCCATTTTGAATTGGCCGCCAGCTCGTTGCAGTCGGCCGACCACACGATATCGACGGCGCCATAGATCTCCGCCAGGTCCTCGGGATTGCGGAACGGTCCGCCATAGACCGCATTCTCGAGGTGTTCGATGTCGCGCAGGAAGTTCTCCATGTCGAAATTGTCGTACGGCATGCCGCGGATATAGAGCGACACGCGGTCCGGCAGCTCGCACGCGAGCCGCCGCAGGATGTGCCAGCTCCGCTCGTCGTCGAGATAGCCGAACCAGCCGATCCGCCATGGCCGCCGCTCGCCCTCGCCGGGGAGCCGCGCCTTAGGCCCCGGCCGGCCGCGCGGCAGGCGCGCGTGACGCGGCACCTTGTTCTCGAACAGGAGCCAGTTCGTGCTGAACGTGAGATGCTTCTGATAGTAGTCCCAGATGAAATAGGGCGAGCTCACGACGAGAAGGCAGATGCGCGCCAGCACCAGGCTCTCGAGCTTGCGCAGCAGATAGGCCTGGAATCCTGTCGCGGTGCACGAGGTGTTGATGTCGAGCACCTCGTAGACGAGCGGCGCCTGGGTGCGCGTGATGCGGCGCGCGAAGAGGGCGAGAAACGCATTGTCGACGTTGCGTGCGATATAAAGGTCAACATCGGCGAGCCGTTTGCGCATCCGGAACAGGCGCGCGGCGGCGCAGATGAGCGGGACGATGCGCCGCAAACGCGAGCGCGCGCTGATCCGGCCGAGATTGATGGCGAATCGGTCCTCGCTCCGGCCGCGGCGCGCGAAGGCGGCGGCCAGCACCTCGAAGCCCGCATGTCGCCACTGCGCAACGCGCCGCCGCACCGCGGGATCGTCGAGGTCGGGACCGAAATAGGCGACGCGCGGCGCGCGAACGCCACGGGCGCCTTCAGGCGCCTCGAAAACTTGCGATTCTCGTTCCGTAGCGCCGGAATTCACAGCCAACACGCCGCGGTCAGTTGCCACGCTCAACCTCCGCCCGGCCACTAACGGGAAAAGCCCGGGAAGGTTGCGAAACCCGAAACCGGGGCGTCAGACGAAATGATCGAGCGCTCGCTCCACGGCAGCGACGAAGAAGCCAGCGTCGGCCGCGGTCAGGAACCGCCTTGTGCCGCGCGCCAGCCGCGCCCATTCGAACTCGTCGCGGTCGATGAGGCCCATGAAATAGGCGAGGCCCTGGACGTTGTCGGCCTCGAACACATAGCCGTTGATGCCGCTCCGGACGAGCAGATCGCGCGCGCCGCAATTGTCCGAAAGTAGGACAGGCACGCCCATTGCGAGCGCCTCGTTGACGACGAGCCCGTGCTGCTCCTCGATGCTTGGCAGGACAAGCGCGAGGGTCGATCCGAGCGTCCGCGCCACGGTCTCCTCGCCGACATATCCCAAAAAGGCAACGCGCTCGAGCCCAAGCTCGGCCGCCTTGCGCCGGAGCTCCGGCTCGAGCTCGCCAGAGCCGCACAGCCTGAGCGCTCGCGGCGTACGGTGCGGCGAAACCTGGGCGCAATAGGCGGCGTAGGCGTCAAGCGCCAGCGCGATGTTCTTCTTGGCGACGAACCGGGCGATCACCGTGAAATGGCGCTCGGCATGCGGCACGCCGTCGGGCGCCGGCGCCGTTCCCGCCAGGCGCTGTACCCGCGCCACCGAAATCGTGTCGTAGCCAAGATAGATGCGGTCCTCGGGGAAGCCGAGGAAGCGGAGATAGGCCCTCGTTCGTTCCCCGGCCGCGAGCGCCGCGTGATAGGGGCTGTAGAGCACGCTCTTCAGCAGCTCGAGCAGGAGATGGCGCTGCTTGTCGTCGAATTTCGAATCCTGCATGACGACCACATGGCGGCCTAAAAGCCGCAGCGCGATCGCCGACAGGAAGATCGCCGGGGATTCGTAGTTGCACAGGAACACGTGGCGCGCGCGGATGCCGAGGCAGGCCCGGACGATGCGGAAGGCGCAGCGGAGCGTGCCGATCTCCTCGCGCACGGCGTCCGGAAAGAGCGTGATCTTGCGCACGCCCTCGCCGTCGCTGCCCTTGCGCCAGGGGTGATAGTTCGCGCTGTAGGTCGCGATCTCGATGCCATAGACGATGAGGCGCGGCTGAAAGCGCTCGGCGCAGGCGTGGCAGCGTTCGAGGTGGTGCGTGGCAAAGCTCTCCCATACGAAGGCGATTGCCTTCGCGTCCTCCGCCGCTGTGCCGGCATCGTCGTGCGGCCCCGCTGCGGGCGTGCGCTCGGCGCGGCGCGGCGCGGGCGAAAGCGCTGCGCCCCAATCCGTTGCCGCCGTCGCTTCGCTATGCGATTCTTCCAGTCCTTTCACGGATTTGCTTGATAGTCGCGCGCAGACGCGCACTCGCTAACGGCGGCGCCGCAAGCGGGGTTCCGCCTTTAGTAGGCGTTCGGATGGACGAAGCCTACCGCAAAGGTACGCATCAGGATCCACAGGTCGAACCAGATCGACCAGTTCTCGATATAGAAGAGATCGTGCTTCACGCGCTCGTGCATGGCCTCGATCGTCGGCGTCTCGCCGCGCAGGCCGTTCACCTGGGCCCAGCCGGTGATGCCCGGCTTGACGCGGTGGCGATGGAGATAGCGGTCGATCAATTTCGCGTAATATTCGTTGTGCGCGATCGCGTGCGGGCGCGGGCCCACGAGCGACATCTCGCCCTTCAGCACATTGATAAGCTGCGGCAATTCGTCGAGGCTCGTGCGCCGCAGGATGGCGCCGATGCGCGTCACGCGCGGGTCTTTGCGTTTCGCCTGGGGCACGGCAGCCTCGTTTGCCGCGCCGTGATACATGGTGCGGAACTTATAGACCCAGATCGGATTGTTGTTGAACCCGAAGCGCTGCTGGCGAAAGAAGACCGGGCCGGGGCTGCCGAGCTTGACGAGCAGCGCGATGAAGCCCATGAGCGGCAGGAACAGGAACAGCAGGAGCGTGCTCAGCACCGCGTCCTCGATCCGCTTCAGGATCGATCCCCAGCCGGCGAGCGGCCGCTCGAACACGTTGATCATCACCGCTTCGCGCAGCATCGCGAACCGGCGCGGCGCGATCGACAGGTCGGACAGGTCCGGGCACAGGCTCACATTGACCGGCAGCTCGCCGAGCTTCTCGATCATGGCGTTGAAGCCGGGCTCGCGCTTTTCCGGCAGCTGCACGATGATCTCGTGGATGCGGGTGCGGCGCGCGAGGCGCAGCAGCTCGTCGATCGTGGCCGGTCCGCCGTCGCCGGCGCTCTTGCCGATCCGCGGCTCGAACTGGCCCACCACCCGGAAATCGAGCTCGGTCTCGCCGGCGAGCCGGCGGCGCACCTGCGCCACGAAGGCAGGCGTGCCGACGATCGCCACGTCAACCGTGAGCGTGCCCTCGCGCTTCCTCTTGTTGAGATAGGCGCACAGCGCGCACCGGGCGGCGAGCGAGGCGGAAATGCCGAGCGAGAACCACGAGCCGATCCACAGGCGCGAGAACTGGTTGCTCACCTTGTCGAAAAACGCCACGGCAATAAGCAGCGCGAAGGTCGTGGCCCAGGCGGCGACGACGCGGCTCAACTGCGCCCTGAGATTGGCCAGCTCGCGCGGATCGTAGGCCTGGAAGGTCGCCATCGCGTTGGCGATGACGATCATGCCGAACGGCACGACCACCAGGTGGCTCAGATCGATCGCGAGCGTGCCGAAGCGCAGGACATAGGCGATGAGCGCCGTCGCCGGGATGAGGGCCACGTCGATCGCCCGCAGCATGCCGGCCGCGACCACCATCGCGTCGTGCCGGACGATATAGGGATGCTGCGCCGACGGCTTGCGGCTCAGAAGGAAGCTGGGCGGGGTGGCGTAGCTCTGCACCATTGTCCGGTCCGATGTCCCGTGCTCGCTCCGCGCCACGACGGCACCTGAAGGTACGGGATGACCGGCCGCAGACCGCATTGGGACGGATGCGCCACGGTCGCGGCGCCTTCCGGTCCGTGCGGCCCGAGGGAGCAATGTTCTCCTCGGAGTGAACCCGGTGCGCGTCAATAACACCAAGAGGCGAGGGTGGTTCCGACGTTTTGCGGGCGCGCGACCGGACTGCTGCTGGAATAACGCCGCCGATGGACTAAACTTCCTGCGGCCGTCGTTTAGATACCGAGGGTTTCATGGCTCGCCGCGGAAAGGCGGCGCGGCCGGCAGGGAGATTCTTCGTTGAGGAAGAGCGCGCCGGCGCCCGACGAACGATTCGTCACGCTCGCGGAGCTGGCGGCGCTCGCGCTCGTGGTCGGGACCGTGACCGGGGGCGCGGCCGTCCTGTTCCGCGCCTTCGTCGCCGGGATTCATAATCTCTTCTTCCTCGGCATCGTCTCCTTCTATTACGACCCGAACCTGCACACCCCGATGGGCTGGCTCGGCCCCTTGGTCATGGCGTCCCCGGCGATCGGCGGCCTGGTCGTCATATTCATGATCCGGATGCAGCCCGAGGACCGGCGCGGCCAGGGCGTCTCCGACATCATCGACGCGATTTATTACCGCGAGGGCCGGGTCCGTGCGGTCTCGGCGATCATGAAATCGCTGGCGGCCGGCGTGCAAAGCGGCACCGGCGGCTCGGTCGGGCGCGAGGCGGCGATCGTGCAGATCGGCGCGGCGCTTGCCTCGCGCCTGTCGCGGATCACCCGCATCGCCCAGTGGCAGCGCATGACGCTGGTGGCCGCGGGGGGTGCTGCGGGCCTCGCCGCGGCCTTCAACGCGCCCCTGGGCTCGATCGTCTTCGCGATCGAGCTGATGATGCCGGAGATCAGCCCGCGTACGCTCCTGCCGGTAACGATCGCCACCGGCGCCGGTACGTTCGTCGCCCGGTTCTACTACGGGCTCCAGCCGACCTTTCTCGTTACCACCATCACGGCATCCAGGCTGCACATCTCGGGCGTCGTGGCGCTCCTGCCGTACGTGCCGTTCGGCATCCTTCTGGGCGTCGTCTCGTGGTTCATGATCTGGTGGCTCGGCTGGCTCGAGCGGCTATTCGCCAAGATTTCGCCGAGCCCCTATTTCCGCCACGCGATCGGCATGCTCGCGGTCGGCATCCTCGCCTATCTGATGATGTTGGGCACCGGCTATTACTATATCGAGGGGCCGAGCTACTCGGCGCTACAGGACATTCTGCACGGCGACATCACGACGCCGGAATTCTTCCTGCTGCTGTTCGCGGCAAAGCTGCTGGCCACCGGGCTGACGCTGGGCTCGGGCGGCAGCGGCGGCGTGTTCTCGGCCTCGCTCGTGATCGGCGCGACCTTGGGCGGCGCGTTCGGGTCAGCCTGCCTCCTGCTGTGGCCGCATCTCGACGTGACCACGCTCGATTTCGCGATCGTCGGCATGGCGGGGCTCTTGGGCGGCACCACCGGCGCCGCCATGACGGCGATCGTCATGGTGTTCGAGCTGACGCGCGACTACAACGTCATCGTTCCCATGATCATGTGCGTCACGGCGGCGATCGCGGTGCGGCGCGAGCTGCTGCAGCATTCGATCTACACGGTGAAGCTCTTCACCAAGGGCCACGAGGTGCCGGACGCGCTTCAGGCCAACATGTTCCGCATCCGGCACGCGGAAAGCGTCATGTCGCGCGATTTCGCGATTCGCCCGGCGACCGCGACCGTGGACGAGACGGTCGCCACGCTCAGCGAGACCGGCCGGCCGATTTATCTCATGGTTGCGGACGGGCGCCGCCTCAAGGGCTATCTGCGCCTCGATCCCGGCTTCAAGCTGTGGCACGGGAGCACGCCCGAGACGACGCTCGGCGACCTTGCGCGCACCGATTACGTCCTGTCGCTCCAGAACGACACGATGTTCGACGTGATCGGCCGGGTGGCGCGGCGCGGCGGGCAGGTGGCGATCATAGTGCGGCCGGCGCGCGTCCCGCGCACCGACGACATCATGGGCTTCATCGCGCTCGAAACGATGGGCGAGGCGGTGATCGAAAACGCCCGCGCCTTTGCCCCGGCGGCGACGCGCAACCCGTTTCCGCTGCTCTACCGCCGCCGCGTGACCAGGCCCGTGCAGTTCTGGCGGCGCCGCTCGCGCCCGCCGTGATCCTCAGCCCCAGGGGCGCGATCGAGGGCACGCCGTCCTGTGCGGATTTCCTTTGGGAATGGTCTGCTGATCCGTTAAAAATGCAGCGGATTGCCGATAAAGGAGGCCGACATGGCCAAGGGACAGCAGAGATCGAATCGCGAAGCGAAGAAGCCGAAAAAGAAAGCCAGCGAGAAGTCCAAGGCGGGGGCGCCAAGCACTTTCGCTCAGCTCCCCAAGAGCAGCTCGAGTCCGTCGTCGCGAAAGCCATAGCCTGGACGCAGACGAGGGACCAAACGCGACCTTCGCTAGTGCCCACTCTGCGCGAATAACTTTAGATCGGCGACAAGCCCCTCGTCCCGCTCGATGCCGTATTCGCTTCTCGTGTTTTCGTGTTTTTCGAGCACCATCAAGATCGACGGATTGGCGGTTTCGAAGATCCGCAATGTCCGGCCTTCGAGGCGCAACTCCGCCAGCTTCTCCTTGATCGGGAGTGCGGCGGCGCGCGGACTGACGTCGATGAGGCCAACCAGCCCCGCGGCGGAAATGCCGGACGCCTTGATCCGATCCTGAAGCACGGCCGACGCCATTGCTTGCGTAGTTCGAGCAGCCTCGACTGCCGCCGTTTCTGCGGCGGACTGGCGGCGAGCGGCGCTGTACTGCGTCTCCACTCGGCGCGCGAACGCTTCATCGGATAGCTCGCGCGAGTCGATCCAGTCCTTCGACCTGATCCACGTGCGGGCAAGCCACGCTCGCAGATCTTTGCTTTGGATCTGTTTCAAGCGAACCGACCGCAACGCAAACGCCCACCGCTTGTCCGCTGAGGTGCCGACCAATTCGGGCATGTCAGAGGGACGCTCTTCGACGACGGCAGAATGTGTTTCCGCCGCAGGGGTGTCCCGCGCAGCTTCATTCTTCAATCGATCGAATTGCCGGCGATACTCGTCTTCCCATTCCTCGCTGTCTTCGGCAGGTGCGGCGCCGAATTTCTTCAGGAAAAATCGCCCCGTTTCGGCCAGCGCCTGTTCCTTAAGTGCTTTCGGATCCATGCGGCCTTCCTGCTCATTCCTGTGACTGAAATAGCGCTGTGTCCACGACCTAGGCCGGATCGCCCGTGTCGGGCGTGAGGCCCGCCGCCTTGATGCCGAAGACGGCGCAGGCCTCGTCATTCTCCGAGACGTCGCCGCTGATCCCGACGGCGCCGATGATTTCGCCGCCGCTCTTGATCAGCACGCCGCCCGGCGCGGGAATGACGCGGCCGCCGGACGCCGCCATCAGTGCGTTGAGAAAGAGCGGCCCGGTCGAGACGCGGCGCGCGAATTCGCGGCCGCCAAAACCCATGCCGAGCGTGCCCCAGGCTTTCCCCTCGGCGATCTGCGGCCGTAGGATGCTCGATCCGTCCTCGCGCTTCATCGCGACCAGATGCCCGCCCGCATCGAGCACCGCCACGGTCAGCGGCTTGAAATTCCGCGCCCGACCGTGCTCCAGCGCCGTGTCGACGATGAGCGCGGCCTGCGCCAAGGTAAGTCCCGCCATCTCTCTCTCCTCGGTCCTTAAGCTCCGCTATCATAGGCGCGGATTTTGGCCGCGGGGATAGGAATGTCGAAGCTCAACCTCACGCTCGCCTGCTGGGACTACGATCGCGCCCGGCCGCTCGCCGACGGCAGCGTCGTGCCCGACGGCATCGACCTCAACGTACTCGAGCTGCCGGTCGAGGAGACGTTCTTCCGCATGCTGCGCCATCGCGAGTTCGACGCGGCGGAGATGTCGCTGTCGTCCTATGTGGTGTCGCTGGCGCGGGGCAATTCACCGTTCATCGCCATACCCGTCTTTCCCTCGCGCCTCTTCCGCCACAACGGCATCTTCGTGTCGGCCGCGAGCGGCATCCGCGAGCCCAAGGACCTTGCCGGCAAGCGCATCGGCGTGCCCGAATACCAGCTCACCGCGCCCGTGTGGCAGCGCGGCATCCTGGCCGACGAATACGGCGTCGATCCGGCCTCGCCCGACTATTTCACCGGCGGCGAGGAGGATCCGGGCCGCGAGGAAAAGGTGGCGCTCGACCTGCCGGCGAAATTCCGCGTCCGTCCGATCCCGCCCGGCAAGACGCTCTCCGCCATGCTGGCCGAGGGCGAGCTCGACGCGATCACGGCGCCGCGCAATCCCTCGACCTTCCGCACAAGGCCCGACCGCGTCCGGCGCCTGTTCGAGAACTACATCGAGGTCGAGCGCGCCTATTTCCGCAAGACCCGCATCTTCCCGATCATGCATACGGTGGTGCTGAGGCGCGATCTCTACCGTGCGCATCCCTGGGTCGCGCAATCGCTCGCCAAGGCTTTCGTCGAGGCAAAGCGGCGCGCCATGGAAAACCTCGACGTCGTCGCCGCGATCAAGACGATGCTGCCGTGGCAAATCGCCTATGTCGAAGAGACGAAGCGCGAAATGGGCGCGGATTGGTGGCCCTATGGCCTCGAGGCGAACCGCCACGTGCTCGACACTTTCCTGCGCTATCACCACGAGCAGGGTCTTTCCGCGCGGCGATTCAAGCCCGAAGAGCTGTTCGCGCCCGAAACTTTCGAAGCGTTCAAGATTTGACCCCGGTCGATCCGCTTCCTGCCGCGACGCTGCTGCTGCTGCGCGACGGCGCCCAAGGCCTCGAGGTGCTGATGCTCGAGCGCCATCGCGACGCGTTTTTCTCCGGCGCCTTGGTGTTCCCGGGCGGCCGGGTCGACGAAGCGGACGCCGTGCCCGCGACGCTCGCGCGCTGCCGCGCGGTTCCGGGCGCCGATGATGCGGCAATGGCATTTCGCGTCGCCGCCATTCGCGAGAGCTACGAGGAAGCCGGGATCCTGCTGGCGCGGCGCCGCGGCGAAGACGGGCTCGTCGCTGGCCATGACTTGGCGGCGCGCGATTTCGCATCCGTCCTCGCCGGCGGCGAGATCGAACTGGCGACCGACCGGCTCGTGCCGTTCTCGCACTGGGTGACGCCCGAGCGTTCGCCGAAGCGCTACGACACGCACTTCTTCCTGGCCTGCGCGCCGGCCGGTCAGGCTCCCTTGGCCGACGGGCGCGAGGCGGTGGAGATCCTGTGGCTCAGCCCCAGCGCGGCACTCGCCGAAGGCGAGGCCGGGCGCCGCCGTCTCATCTTTGCGACGCGGCTCAACCTTATGCGGCTTGCGGCGAGCGAAGATGTGGCGCGCTCGCTCGCCGCTGCGGCATCGGCGCCCGCGATCGTGCCGATCTGTCCCGAGATCTACGACACGCCGTCGGGCACGCGCATCCGCATTCCCGAGGGCCTCGGCTACGAGATTTGCGATTTCGCGACGCCCGACCTGCGCCACGGCTGAGCTTCAGGCGCCGCCGCCGAGATCGGCGAATCCCTTTCCTTCGCCCGCGAGCCGCGCGAGGAGCGGCGCCGGTGCGAGCGCCGGGTCGTCGAGCTTCTTCGACTGCTCGGCGAGGCGCTGAGCCACGGTTTTGAGGCCCAAGCCGTCGGCATAGAACATCGGCCCGCCGCGATGGACCGGCCAGCCATAGCCATAGACCCAGATCACGTCGATGTCGGACGGCCGCTGCGCGATCTTCTCCTCGATGATGCGCGCCCCTTCGTTCACCATCGGCAGAAGCGCGCGCTCGACGATCTCGGCCGCGTCGATCTTGCGCCGCGCGACGCCCAGGCGCGCCGAGATGCCGGCGATGATGCGCTCCACCTCGGGATCGGCGAGCGGCGCGCGGCTGCCCGGCTCGTAATGATAATAGCCGGCATTGGTCTTCTGGCCGAAGCGCCCGGCCTCGCAGATCGCGTCGGCGATGGGAAAGACCGTGCCGCGCGCCTTCCGCGCGCGCCAGCCGACATCGAGCCCGGCAAGATCGGCCGCTGCGAGCGGACCCATCGGAAAGCCGAACCCGACGAGCGCCGCGTCGATCTCCTGTGGCAGCGCGCCTTCGAGCAGCAGCCGCTCCACTGCGCGGCTCCGGAGCGACAGCATGCGGTTGCCGACGAAGCCATAACAGACGCCGACCGTGACCGGCACCTTGCGCAGCCGGCGCGACAGCGCGAGCGCCGCGGCAAGCACCGGCTTCGCCGTCTTGTCGCCGCGCACCACCTCGACGAGCCGCATCACGTTCGCCGGGCTGAAGAAATGCATGCCGAGCACGCGTTCCGGATGCGCCGTCGCGGCGGCGATTGCATCCACATCCTGATACGAGGTGTTGGTCGCGACGATGGCGCCTTGTTTTGCGACCGCGTCGAGTTTTCGGAACACCTCCTGCTTCAGCGGCAGGTCCTCGAACACCGCCTCGATCACCACGTCGGCAGCGGCGACATCGGCAAGCTCGATCGACGGCGCGATCAGCGCCATGCGCCGCTCGATCTCGTCCTCGCTCATGCCGCGCGCGCTCTGGTAGTTGCGCCGCACGGCGGCGAGGCCGCGGTCGAGCGCCTCGCGGCTCTCGTCGATGACCGTGACCGGAATGCCGGCGTTGGCGAAGCACATGGCGATGCCGCCGCCCATCGTGCCGGCGCCGATCACCGCCGCGCGCGCGACGGGCGCTGTGGGTGCGTCCTCCGCGAGGTCCGGGACTTTGGCCGCGGCGCGCTCGGCGAAGAAGAAATAGCGCTGCGCCTTCGCCTGGTCGCCGTTGAGGAGTTCGAGAAACATCTCGCGCTCCTTGGCGAGGCCCTGGTCGAACGGCAGGGAGGAAGCCGCCTCGACTGCCTCGGCGCAGCGTACGGGCGCGATGGCGCCGCGCCGCCGCCGGTCGAGCCCGGTGCGATAGCGTGACACCGCGTCGCCTTCGGCCATGGGCGCCGGCAGATCGCGCACGCGCCGAAGCGGCGATTTTTCGCGTAACAGCCGTTCGGCCATCGCGACTGCGGCGGCCTCGAGCGGCCCCGCAGCGATCTCGTCGACAAGGCCGAGCGCCTGCGCCTCCGTGGCGGAAACCGGCTCGCCGCCGCAGATCATCTCGAGCGCCTTTGCCAAGCCGACGAGCCGGGGCAGGCGCTGCGTCCCGCCGGCGCCGGGGATGAGGCCGAGCTTCACCTCGGGCTGCCCGACGCGCGCGTCCGCCGCGGCGATGCGCCAGTGGCAGCCCATCGCAAGCTCGAGCCCGCCGCCCAGCGCCACCCCGTGGATCGCGGCGATGACGGGTTTCTGCGCCCGCTCGATCGTGTCGATCAGCGTCGGCGTCAGCGGCTCGGCGCGCGGCTTGCCGAACTCGGTGATGTCGGCTCCGGCGATGAAGGTGCGGCCCGCGCCGATGAGCACGATCGCGCTCACGCCTTTGTCGGCGAGCGCCTCGCCGAGCGCCGCCTGCAGCGACGAGCGCAGCGCGTGGCTCATCGCATTGACCGGCGGGTTGTCAAGCTTGAGGAGTGCGACGCTGCCGATGGTCTCGCGTCGCACCAATGAAGCGGCGCCTGCCATTCTGCTTCTCCGCCGATCCGGCCGCGTTCGGCCGCGGCCGGGTCAGCGTCGAGGCGCCGCGCCCCGGAGTCAAGCCGGGCGGGGCGTGCGCCCGGCTAGTGGCGATCGCGCGGCTTGTCGCCCGCGTGCGTGTAGCTCGCGGTCAGCGCGCGCGCGTAGGAGAGCGCCGACAGCGAAATCACGAAGATCAGCACGCCGACGACCCAGTGATCCCACGCCGCGTTCCGCACCCCGGCGAAGCCCAGGACCCAGGGCGCCGCGAACAGCCAGATGCCGATCAGCAGGCCGATCCATTCCTGCCAGGAAGCGAACTGGATCATCGCCCAGAGCACCACGACCGCGGTGACGATGCCGAAGATCCAGGCGTCCCAGGCCGCGACAGAGAATGCGCCGACTGCGGCCGGGATGCCCGTGCCGACGGCGGTGCCGCCGGCGGTGAAGTTCAGCACCCAGGGCGAGATGAAAAGCCACACGGCGAGGACCAAATTGGCCCAGTCCTGCCAGCGCCGCGGCTCGGTTCCGCCAAATCCGGTTTGCGCCATTGCCGATCACTCCTCTCGTGGAGGGGCCCGGCGACCGATGACAGGCGCCGGGCGCTGCTTCCCGCCAACGCATGAGGACGGCGCAAGTGCCCGCGCCCGCCACATGCGCTGGCGCGACAAGCGGCAATTCGCGGGATGGTTGCGGCGACAAAAAACGACGGGCGCTACTCCGCCGCGACCTTCTCGGCTTCGAGCGCGGCGTCCTGGGCGTCGTCGATGCGCTCGCACCAGACGAAGCGCATCACCTTGCGCACCTCTTCCGGGATGTCGTCGAGGTCGCGGCGGTTCCTCGCGGGGAGCAGCACCGTGGTGATGCCGGCGCGCGCGGCGGCGGTCACCTTCTCCTTGATGCCGCCCACCGGCAGCACGAGGCCGCGCAGGCTGATCTCGCCGGTCATCGCCGTGTCGCTCCGGGTCGGGCGCCCGGTCATGAGCGAGATGAGCGCGATCGTCATGGCGACGCCGGCCGAGGGTCCGTCCTTCGGGATGGCGCCCGCCGGCACGTGGATGTGGATGTCGCTCTTGGCGAATAGGGCCTCGTCGATGCCGAGCGCGCGGGCCCGCGACTTGACGAGCGACAGCGCCGCCTGCGCGCTCTCCTTCATCACGTCGCCCAGCTGCCCGGTGAGGATGAGCCGACTGCTGCCCGCGGTGCGCGTCGCCTCGATGAACAGGATGTCGCCGCCGGCCGGCGTCCAGGCGAGCCCGGTCGCGACCCCCGGCACGCTCGTCCGCATCGCCATCTCGTTCTCGAAGCGCGGCGCGCCGAGAATGGCGGGAAGCTCGTCGGGGCTGATCGCGATGTGCGCGTCGCCGCGCTCCGCCACCTGCATCGCGGCATTACGGAACACGCCGCCCACCGTGCGCTCGAGCGTGCGCACGCCGGCCTCGCGCGTATAGTCGCGGATGATGCGCCGCAAGGCCGCGTCGTCGATCGTGCACTGGTCTGGCTTCAAGCCGTTCGCCTCGCGCTGGCGCGGCACGAGATAGCGCTTGGCGATCTCGAGCTTTTCGCCCTCGGTGTAGCCGGAAAGCTCGATCACCTCCATGCGGTCGCGCAGCGGGCCCGGCACCGTGTCCATCATGTTGGCGGTGCCGATGAACAGCACCGACGACAGATCGAACGGCACGCCCAGGTAATTGTCGCGGAACGTCCCATTCTGCTCGGGATCGAGCACTTCGAGGAGCGCCGAGGCGGGATCGCCCTGGAATCCTGCGCCAAGCTTGTCGATCTCGTCGAGCATCATGACGCAGTCGCGCGCTCCGGCCTTGCGCAGCGCCTGGACGATGTTGCCGGGGAGCGCGCCGACATATGTCCGGCGGTGACCCCTGATCTCGGCCTCGTCGTGGACGCCGCCCAGGCTCACGCGCACGAATTTTCTGCCCGTGGCCCTGGCAATGCTCTGGCCGAGCGAGGTCTTGCCGACGCCCGGAGGCCCGACGAAGCACAGGATCGGGCTCTTGCCGCCTGGCTTCAGCTTTTGCACCGCCAGGTATTCGAGGATGCGGCGCTTGATCTTGGGCAGGCCGTAATGGTCCTGGTCGAGGATCTTGCGCGCCTCGGCCAGGTCGATCGCCCGCACGGTGGTGACGCTCCACGGCAGCTCGACGAGCCAGTCGAGATAGTTGCGCATCATCGAGTATTCGGCCGCGCCCTCGGGCAGCCGCTCGAGCCGGGCAATCTCGCGCTTTGCCTGGGTCTCGACCTCCTCGGGCATCTTGGCGTCGGCGATGCGCTTTGCCAGCTCGGCGATCTCTTCGCTGCGCCCGTCGCTCTCGCCCAGCTCCTTCTGGATGGTCTTGAGCTGCTCGCGCAGCAGGTATTCGCGATTGCGGCCCTCGACCTTTTCCTTGGTCTCCTCGCTGATCTGGCGGGTAAGGCGCAGCACCTCGAGCCGATAGGTCATCAGCTCGGAGACGCGCCGCAGGCGCTGGCCGACATCGACCGCCTCCAGCACCTGCTGCTTTTCCTCGGCGCCCAGATCCATCACCGAGGCGACGAGATCGGCGAGCGCGCCCGCCGACGGCGCCTGGCGCACGGCGTTGCCGAGCTCCGGCGGCGCCTGCGGCAGAAGCCCGATCGCCTCCTCGGCCTGGCGGCGCAGATGGACGATGCGCGCGTCGATTTCGGGCGTGCGCACCTCGCTCTCGCCGATCTCCTCGATCTCGGCAACGAGGAACGGGTAGCCGTCGAGGAACCGCACCACGCGGAAGCGATGCTGGCCCTGGCAGACGAGATGATGCGCGCCGTCGGGCGCCGTCAGATAGCGCAGCACGCCCGCGACGGTGCCGATCTCATAGAGGTCGGCCGGGCCTGGATCCTCGGTCTCGGCGTTGCGCTGCAGGATGAAGCCCAACGGCGCGCCGCGGCGCACCGCGTCTTGCGCTGCAGCGATCGATTTCGGCCGCGCCACAGACATCGGCAGGACGAGGCCGGGAAACAGCACGGTGCCGCGCACCGGCACGATCGCGAGCGTGTTGGGCGGCAGCTCGATCGCCTGCTTCGCGTTGGGTTGGTCCGTGTTTGCCATGCTTTTACCTGTGCTTTTGCAGCACGAGCGTCAGCAGTCCGTCGCTTATGTCGCGGCGCGTGACTTCGTACCGTCCGCCCGGCAGCGCGATCCGGCGCGCAAATCGCCCTTGCGGCACTTCGAGCCGGTGGATTGCCGCCTCGCGCTGCTGGCGCGGCGGGCGGCGGACGCCGGCGATGACGAGGATGCCGTCCTTGATGCCGATCTCGACCGCGGCCGCATCGACTCCGGGCAGCGCCGCCACGATCCACAATGCGTCATCGGTCTCGAACACGTCGATCGGCGGCTCCCAGCTCGGCCGCTCCGAGGGGGGGCCTAGGCGGAAGAATTCGCGCTGCAGACGCTCGGCGCGCGCCAGCGCTTCGCAGGCTTCCGCCCACATCCAGGCTTCGTGCGAGCGCGGCGGCATGGGTCTTCGCTTCGTTCCGGTTCGAGGAATAATTACCTGCCAAAATGGGAACGTATCGCGATATTTCAAGCCGAACCCCTGCCGGCCCGGACCGGCGCAGCGCGCCCAGGGGTCGCGCCGGGCGTTTACGGAAGGCCGGCTTGCCCCTATCAATACCCGGCCCCATGGAGGGGGATAAAGGTCCTGATGACGGAGACCGCTCCGCTACTGCCGAAATTCCGCGAACGACCGCGCCGGGTCACGGTTCTCGGCTCGACCGGTTCGGTCGGCCGCAACACGGTCGAGCTTCTGGCGGCCGATCCCGACGCGTACGCAGGTCGAGGCGCTGGTCGCGCACAAGAACGCGGCCCTCCTGGCCGAGCAGGCGCGCCGCCTCGGCGCGCGCTACGCCGCGGTGGCCGACGATACGCAATATGGGCGTCTTGAAGGCGGCGCTCGCCGGTAGCGGGATCGAGACCGGGGCCGGTGCTGCCGCCGTGGTCGAGGCCGCCGCGCGCCCCGCCGACCTGGGTCATGGCGGCGATCGTCGGCGCGGCCGGGCTTGCACCCACCATGGCGGCGGTGCGCCGCGGCGCATGGTGGCGCTCGCCAACAAGGAGGCGCTGGTCTGCGCCGGCGCGCTCGTCACCGACGAGGCGAAGCGCTGCGGCGCGCGGCTCCTGCCGGTGGACAGCGAGCACAACGCCATCTTCCAGGTCTTCGCCTTCGAGCAGCGCGCCGCCATCGAGCGCATCATCCTGACCGCGAGCGGCGGCCCGTTCCTGAAACGCAGCTATGCGGAAATGGAGGATGCTACGCCGGAGGAGGCAGTGGCGCATCCCAACTGGCGCATGGGCGCCAAGATCTCGGTCGATTCGGCGACCATGATGAACAAGGGGCTCGAGGTCATCGAGGCGCACCATCTTTTCGACCTCGACAGCGCCCGGCTCGACGTCGTCGTCCATCCGCAGTCGGTCGTGCACGGCCTCGTCTACTACAGCGACGGCTCGGTGCTGGCGCAATTGGGCTCGCCCGACATGCGCACGCCCATCGCCAACGCGCTCGGCTGGCCCGAGCGGATCGGCGCGCCGAGCCCGCGGCTCGACCTGGCGAAGCTCGCGCAGCTCACCTTCGAGGCGCCCGACCCCGCGCGCTTTCCGGCGCTGCGTCTCGCGCGGGCGGCGCTCGAGGAGGGCGGCGGCGCGCCCCTCGTGCTCAATGCGGCGAACGAGGTCGCGGTGGCATCCTTCCTCGAGCGCCGCATCGGCTTTCTCGATATCGCCGCGCGTCGTCGAGCGAGCGCTCGAGGCGCTGCCCGATGCCAGCGTCGCAAGCCTCGACGATGTCTATGCGCTCGATGACACAGCGCGCGCCGTCGCGCGCCGTGTCATCGGCAACGGGTTGGGCGTCCGGGCCTGACGCTCATGTCGTCATCTCCGGATCTCGTGCTCGTGACCGGCGCCACCGGCTTCGTCGGCTCGGCGGTGGTGCGCGCGCTCCTCGCCGAGGGACGGCGCGTGCGCGTGCTGCTGCGCCGGTCGAGCGACCGCCGCAATCTCGAAGGCCTCGAGGTCGAGGAGGCATTCGGCAGCCTCGAGGATTTTCCCTCGCTCGTCGCCGCGGTCGAGGGCGTTGGCGTGCTCTATCACGTCGCCGCCGACTACCGGCTCTGGGTGCGCGATCCCGACGCGATGTTCGCAGCCAATGTCGACGGCACGCAGCGCCTCATGCACGCCGCGCTCGAGGCGGGCGTCGGGCGCATCGTCTATACCAGCAGCGTCGCGACCTTGGGCGCCACATCGACCGGCGTGCCCGCCGACGAGGACGACGCCCAAGCACGCTCCAGGACATGATCGGCCCCTACAAGCGCTCGAAATTCCTGGCCGAGGACGCGGTGAAGCGCCTCGTCATGGAGCGCGGCCTGCCGGCGGTCATCGTCAATCCCTCGACGCCGATCGGCCCGCGCGACATCAAGCCGACGCCGACCGGCCGCATGATCGTCGAGGCCGCGTCGGGCCGCATGCCCGCTTTCGTCGATACCGGCCTCAACCTCGTCCATGTCGACGACGTGGCGGCGGGCCATCTTTTGGCCGAGCGCTACGGCCGGATCGGCGAGCGCTACATCCTTGGCGGCGACGACATGACGCTCGCCGAAATCCTCGACGACATCGCCCGCATCTGCGGCCGCGAGCCGCCGGCATTCTGCCTGCCGATCGCCGCGGTCTGGCCGGTGGCGATTGCCGCCGAGGCATGGGGCATGGCGACCGGCAACGAGCCGTTCGTCACGCTCGACGGGCTGCGCATGGCGCGGAAGAAGATGTTCTTCAGCTCGGCCAAGGCAAAGCACGAGCTGGGCTACGAGGCGCGGCCCGCGGGCGAGGGCCTCGCCGAAGCGATCGCCTGGTTCCGATCGCCAAGGCATGTGCCCGTGAGCGCGACCCTCGTCCTCGCTGGCGTGGCGCTTGCCGCATGGCTCTATCTGCTGCTCGCGCGCGGCTTCTTCTGGCTGCCGCGCAGTTTGCCGCGCGCCGCCGAGCCCGCGACGCTGGCCCAGCGTCGCCGCCATCGTCCCCGCGCGCGACGAGGCGGCGACCATTGGCGCCGCCATCGCATCGCTCCTCGCGCAAGATTATCTCGGCGAATTCGCCATCGTGCTGGTCGACGACCACAGCAGCGACGGCACCGCCCGGATCGCGCGCGAGGCCGCGGAAAAAGCGGGCGCGGCCGGGCGGCTCACAATCGTCGCGGCGGCACCGCTGCCGCCCGGCTGGACCGGAAAACTCTGGGCGCTCGCCGAGGGCGTCGATGCTCTCGAGGCAGCGGGTGCGGCACCCGATCTCTATCTCTTCACCGATGCCGACATCGCGCATCACCGCGAGAATCTTTCCGCGCTCGTCGCGCGCACTCGAGGCGTGGCCGGCGCGATCTCGTTTCGCTCATGGTGAAGCTGCGCTGCGAGGCGTGGGCCGAGCGCTTTCTCGTCCCCGCCTTCGTGTTCTTCTTCGCCATGCTCTATCCCTTCGCCTGGGTGAACGATCGCGAAGCAACGCACGGCGGCGGCGGCGGGCGGCTGCGTGCTGCTGCGGCGCGAGGCCTTGCGCCGCATCGGCGGCTTCGGCGCGATCCGCGGCGCGCTCATCGACGATTGCGCCTTGGCGCGCAGGGTGAAGGAGAGCGGCGGCGCGATCCTTCTTGCGATGACGCACGCAACGCGAAGTCTCAGGCCCTATCCGCGCATGGCCGATTTGTGGGCGATGGTGGCGCGCACCGCCTATACGCAGCTCAACTGTTCGCCGCTGCTTCTGGCCGGCACGGTGCTTGGCCTCGCGGGAGTATATCTCGCGCCGCCGCTTCTCGTGCTCGCGGGCGGGGCGCCGGCGGCGCTCGGCCTTGCCGCGTGGTTTCTCATGGCGGCGTCATATGCACCGATGCTGCGTCTTCTATCGCCGCTCGCTCCTCTGGGCGCCGCTCCTGCCGCTCGTCGCCGGAGTATATCTTGGCGCGACGCTCAATTCCGCGCGCCGCCATTACGCCGGAACGGGCGGCGCGTGGAAGGGAAGGGTGCAATGGCAGAGCCAGCGCTGAGCGTCGTCGAGACGCCGTCCGGCAAGGCCAGGGACGACGAGAATTTCCCGGTCGGCTCGTGGCTCATCCGCCGCGACCTGCGCCCGCACGTCCACGCCTTCTACCGCTTCGCGCGCGAGGCCGACGACGTCGCCGACAATCCGGACCTTGCGCCCGGCGACAAGGTGCGCCGGCTCGATCGCATGGGCGTGGTGCTCGACGGCGCGGCCGGCGAGGATGCGCCGGCCGCCGCGCGCCATGCGCGCGAGCCTCGCCGAGACCGGCGTCACGGCACAGCATTGCCATGACGTGCTGACCGCGTTCCGGCTCGACGCGACCAAGCTGCGCTATCGCGACTGGGACGATCTCATGGCGTATTGCCGCTATTCGGCCGCGCCGGTCGGGCGCCAGCTCCTCGATCTCCACGGCGAGGGGCGCGCACAACTGGCCGCCGTCCGACGCGCTCTGCAGCGCGCTCCAGGTCCTGAACCATCTGCAGGATTGCGGCGCCGATTATCGCGCGCTCGACCGCGTCTATCTGCCGGAGAACGATCTCGCGCTGTGCGGCGCGCGGGTCGAGGAATTGGCGGGAACGCGCGCGAGCCCGGCGCTGCGCGCCGTGATCGACCGCCTGCTCGACAGCACCGACCGGCTCATCGAGCAGGCAAGCTACCTGCCGCCGGCGGTCAAAAGCCTGGGCTTGCGCCGCGAATGCGCCGTCATCGTCGGGCTCGCGCGGCGCCTCGCGCGGCGGCTCCGCCACGGCGATCCACTCGCCAGCCGCGTCAAGCTGAAGCGCAGCGACTTCGCCGCCGCGTTCCTCGTCGGCTTCCTGCGCGGCAGCGCATGAGCGCGCTCCCCGCAGATTCGGGCGACGCGGATACCCGCGCCGAAATCCGCGCCCAGGTGCGCGCGGCCGGAACCTCGTTCTATTGGGCGATGCGGCTTCTGCCGCAGGAGCGGCGCGAGGCGATGTTCGCGGTCTATGCCTTCTGCCGCGTCATCGACGACATCGCCGACAGCGACGATCCGGCGCCGCAAAAACGCACCGCTCTCGCCGAATGGCGCGACGAGGTGGCGGCGATATTCGAGGGAACGCCGCGCCGCCCCTTGGCGCGCGTGCTGGCGCGCGTCGCATCCCAATACGAACTCCGCCGCGCCGATTTCCTGCGGCTCATCGACGGCATGGAAATGGACGCCGGCGAGGCCATTCGCGCGCCGAGCCTCGACCAGCTCGATCTTTACTGCGACCGCGTCGCGAGCGCGGTGGGGCGGCTCTCGGTGCGCATCTTCGGCGACGACAGCGCGGCCGCCGACCGCGTGGCATGGGCGCTCGGCCGCGCGCTGCAGCTCACCAATATCCTGCGCGATCTCATGGAGGATGCCGAGCGCGGCCGCCTCTATCTCCCGCGCGAGCTGTTGCAGCGGCACGGCATATCGGCAACCGAGCCGGCGCTCGTCCTCGCCGATCCGCGCGTGGCACAGGTCTGCGCCGATCTCGCCGACATGGCCGAGGCGCGCTTTACCGAGGCGCGGCGCGCGATGGCGATGTGCAAGCCCGGCACGATGCGCCCCGCCGCCGTGATGGCGGGGGTCTATCGCGCCTCGCTCGACCGCTTAAGGAAGCGCGGCTGGTCGCGGCTCGCCGAGCCCGCGCCGGTGCCGAAGCTCACCAAGATCTGGCTCGCGCTGCGCTACGGCCTGCTGTGAGCCTCGCCCGCGTCCATGTCATCGGCGCCGGAATGGCCGGGCTCGCCGCCGCGACGCGGCTCGCCGAGGCCGGCATTGCCGTCGCGCTCCACGAATCGGCGCAAAGCGCCGGCGGGCGCTGCCGCTCCTATTACGACGCAACGCTCCGATGCCGAATCGACAACGGCAATCACTTGCTGATGCAGGGCAATGTCGCGGCGATGCGCTATCTCGCCACGATCGGCGCGGCCGACACGCTCGTGGGGCCGGCCGAAGCGCAATACCCGTTTCTCGACCTCATGACCGGCGAGCGCTGGGTGCTGCGTCCGTCGCCGGGCCGCGTGCCGTGGTGGCTCTGCGATAAGGCGCGCCGCGTGCCGGGGACGCGGCTCCGCGAATACCTTGCCGCGCTGCGCCTGTTTCTGGCCGGGGCCGACGCGACGGTGGCGGAAACGCTCGACCCGCGGGGCACGCTCTATCGCCGCTTCTGGCGGCCCCTTGCGATCGCCGCGCTCAATACCGCGCCCGCCGAGGCGCAGGCGAAGTTGCTCGCCCGCGTGGTCGCCGAAAGTTTCGGGCGCGGCGGTGCCGCCGCGCGCCCGCTTGTGCCGCGCGAGGGATTGTCGGAGTCGCTGGTCGAGCCGGCGCTCGCCTTTCTCGCCGCGCGCGGCGCGCAAATCCGCTTCACCGCGCGCGCGCGCGCGCTCGATTTTTCCGGCGACCGCGTCGCCGCCATCTCGTTCGACGAGGGCGCCGAAGCGATCGGCGCGGGCGAATCCGTCGTGCTCGCGGTGAATGCCCCGGTGGCGCAGCGCCTCGTGCCCGGACTCGACGCGCCGCAGGAATTCCGTGCCATCGTCAACGCGCATTACCGCATCGCGCTGCCGGATCGGGCGCCGTTCTTCGTCGGCCTCATCGGCGGCACGGCGGAATGGGTTTTCAGGAAGCGCGAGGTCCTGTCGGTCACGGTGAGCGCCGCCGAGCGCCTCGTCGACGAGCCGGCGGACGGGCTCGCGCGCCGTCTCTGGCGCGATGTCGAGCGCGCCTACGACCTCGTGCGGCGCGACATGCCGCCGGCGCAGATCGTGAAGGAGCGCCGCGCCACCTTTGCCGCCACGCCCGCCGAGGCAAAGCGCCGCCCCACGCAGGCGACGCGCTGGCGCAATCTCGCGCTCGCCGGCGACTGGACCGACACGGGCCTGCCCGCCACCATCGAGGGCGCCATACGTTCCGGTTTCGCAGCGGCAGACCTTCTCCTCGCCGCGCCCGCCCGCTAATGTCGCGCGCCCGATGAAAGATATGCTTTCCCGCCACCCGGACTTGCGCGCCCCGCCCGACGAACTCGATCGCGCGATCGACGCCTCGTCGCGCGCGCTCCTGGCCATGCAGCGCGCCGACGGGCACTGGGCCTTCGAGCTCGAGGCCGACGCCACCATCCCGGCGGAATACATCCTGCTCGGCCATTTCCTGGACGAGATCGACGACGGCGTGCAGGCGGCGCTGGCAGAACATCTCCGCAAGATCCAGGGAAAGCACGGCGGCTGGCCGCTCTTCTTCGACGGCGACTTCGACCTTTCGGCCAGCGTCAAATCCTATTTCGCGCTGAAGGCCGCGGGCGATTCGCCCGATGCGCCGCACATGGCGGCTGCTCGCGCGGCGATCCTCGCGCATGGCGGCGCCGCGCACGCCAACGTCTTCACCCGGATTCAGCTCGCGCTGTTCGGCGCGCTGTCGTGGCGCGCGGTGCCGGTCATGCCGGTCGAGATCACGCTGCTGCCGCGCTGGTTCCCGTTTCACCTCAACAAGGTGTCGTACTGGTCGCGCACCGTGATGGCGCCGCTTCTGGTGCTGATGGCGAAGCGCCCGCTCGCCAAGAACCCGCGCCACGTGACGATCCGCGAGCTTTTTCACGACGGCACGCAGGCCCGGCCGCCGCGCGCCAAAGGTTCGATCTGGGCGACCGTGTTCAATGCGGTGGACGACGCGCTGCGCCTCGTCGAGCCCTGGTTCCCCAAGCGCACGCGCCAGCGCGCGATCGACGCGGCGGTCGCCTTCGTCAGGGAGCGGCTCAACGGCGACGACGGGCTTGGCGGGATTTATCCCGCGATCGCCAACGCGACGATGATGTTTCATTGCCTGGGGCTTGCGAAGGACCATCCCGATGCCGCGATCTGCCGCGCCGCCTTGCGCAAGCTGCTGGTGCTCGAGCCCGGCCGCTCCTATTGCCAGCCGTGTCTTTCGCCGGTGTGGGACACGGGGCTTGCGGCGCTGGCGCTCATCGAGGCGGGCGGTGCGGACGACGCGGTGCGGCGCGGGCTCGACTGGCTCGCCGGCAAGCAGGAGCTGAGCGTCGTCGGCGACTGGGCGGTGTGGCGGCCCGGCGTGCGGCCCGGCGGCTGGTCCTTCCAATATGCCAATCCGCATTATCCCGATCTCGACGACACGGCGATGGTGGCGATCGCCATGGACCGCTTCGATCCCGCGCGCTACCGCGAGCCGGTCGACCGCGCCGCCGAATGGCTCGTCGGCATGCGCTGCAAAAGCGGCGGCTGGGCCGCGTTCGACGCCGACAACGAATACGGCTACCTCAACTTCATTCCGTTCGCCGATCACGGCGCGCTGCTCGATCCGCCGACTTCGGACGTGTCGGCGCGCTGCGCCGGCCTGCTGGCGCAGCTCGGGCCTCGCGGCGACAAGGCGGCGCTCGCCGCGGGCATCGGGTTTCTGCGGCGCGAGCAGGAAAAGGACGGATCGTGGTTCGGCCGCTGGGGCACCAATTACATCTACGGCACGTGGTCCGTGCTGGTGGCGTTGCGTGCGGCGGGGATCGATCCCGCTTCGCCGATGATCCGCCGCGCGGTCGCGTTCCTCGTCGGCGCGCAGCGTCCTGACGGCGGCTGGGGCGAGGACGGTGCCTCGTATCATGCCGATTGGCCGCACGGCGCGGGCAAGGCGAGCACCGCGTCGCAGACCGCGTGGGCGCTCTTGGCCCTCATGGCGGCAGGCGAGGGCAAGCATCCTGCCGTCGTGCGCGGCGTGCGCTATCTCCTCGCGACGCAAGCCTCGCACGGCCTCTGGGACGAGGACTGGTACACCGCCGTGGGCTTCCCGCGCGTCTTCTATCTGCGCTACCACGGCTATCGCGCCTATTTCCCGCTCTGGGCCTTGGCGCGCTACCGCAATCTCCGCGAGGAGGGTGCGCTTCCCGTCTTCGGCATGTGATGCTCGCGGCCCTGACCGGGCTCGAGGCCGAGGCACGCATCCTGCGCCGGTGCGGGGTGCCTGCGGAAGCCTGCGGCGCCGATCCGGCGCGCGCCGCGGCGATCGCCGAGCGCCTGCTCGCGGCGGGCGCCACCGGGATTTTGAGCTTCGGCATCGCCGGTGCGCTGGCGCCGGACCTCGCGCCCGGAACCGTTCTGCTGCCGCGCCGCGTCGTCACCGAGGCCGGAGAAACCTATGCCGCCGATGCCGCGCTGCGCGACGGCATCGCGCAGCGTCTCGCAGCATCGGGATTGGCGCTCGACGAGCGCGATCTCCTGGGCCGCGACACGATCGCCGCGACGGCGCAGGAAAAGGCCGCGCTCTTCCGCTGCACCGGCGCCGTTGCCGTCGATCTCGAAAGCCACGCGGCGGCGCGCGCCGCCTCCCGCGCCGGCCGCGCCTTCGCAGCACTGCGCGCCGTCGCCGATCCCGCCGATTTCGAGCTGCCGCCGGCGGCGTTGGCCGGGCTCGACCGCGACGGAAAGGCTGCGCCCGCGCCGGTGCTGCGCGCGCTGTTGCGCGAGCCGGGCCAGCTCGGGGCGCTGATCCGGCTCGCGCTGTTGACGCGCAGCGCGCTCAGAACTCTTTCGCGAACGGTTTCGGCTCTCCCTGGATCGTCGTGAGCCAGCCCGACACGTCGGACAAGGCCTGCCATTCGCCTGGGACCCAATTGTCGTCGATCTGGTCGATGTCGGCTGAAAGCTCGAACGCGCCGCCCATCGGCGTCACGAAATACCAAAAATAGTTCGAGCCGAGCACGTGGCGGCCGGGCCCGCGCGCCGTCTTCCAGCCCTGCCGGCTGATATAGCCGCCATTGACGACGATCTCCTGGAAATCGCCGAAATGGCATTCGAGATGCTGGAAGCTTGGCGTGGCATCGGGCTTGCCGATGAAGAACAGATTGTGGTGGTCGTGCGAGCCCGGCGCGCGCGCGAACACGCCCGATTTGTTGGCGACGTGGTCGGTCACCTTGAAGCCGAGCCGCTCGATATAGAATTTCATGCTGCGGTCCGGATCGGGGCTCCAGAACACGATATGGCCAAGCGAGCGCGCCTCGCCGCGCTTGGTGAAATCGACGCGGTTGTTCATCGGCCGCTGCGGCGGCAAGCCCGCGACGTTGAAGGGCATGGGCTTTGCCTTGTAGGCATGGCGCTTGGTCACCTGGAAACCCAATGCCAGGCCCTCGTCGTCGGCCGTGTGCAGCACGCCCGCCGCGTCGCGCCGTACCTGACGGTCCTTGGTAAGCTCCGCGCCGATTTTATCGAGCGCGTCCTTGTCGGAGACGCCCCACACGGTCTCGCGCCCGGTCGAGCCCTTGACCGGCGCCGGCGGCAGCGATGTGTCATCCGCGCGCCGCAGCACCACGTTGGTGCCGTCGAGCGCCTCGAACGAGGCGCCGGCCGCGCCATGCTCCACTTCGCGCAAACCGTAGTCGCGGCAGAACCGCCGCGCGGCCTCGACGTCCTCGACGCCGAACACTGCGGAATCAACGCCGACGATACCCATCTTCATGCTCCCTTTGTTATCCGACTGCATTTAGATATATCTAATTACAGTCTATGTCAAGCCTTCCGTTCCGCGCGCCGCGCCAGTTTCGCCTCCGACAGCGTCGGCTCGAGGTTGAAAACCCGTAGCGCGTTGCCGCCGAGGATGTTGCGCTTGGCCTTTTCGGAGAGAAACGGCAGGTCGTAGATGACGCTCGGCAGGTCCATGTCCCAGTGCGGATAGTCCGAGGAATAGAGGAGCTGCGTCTCGGCGTTCATCATCTTCAAGGTCACTTCAAGCGCCTCGCGGTTGTCGACCGCCTCCATCGGCTGCGACGAATAATACATCTCGCGCATATAATCGCTCGGCTTGCGCTTCAGGAGCGGCACCTCGTTCGAGCGCATCATGTACTCGTTGTCGAGCCGCTGCATCAGGAACGGGATCCAGGCGAGCCCGCTCTCGATCCACACGGTCTTCAGCTTCGGAAAGCGCTCCGGCATGCCGGTGCACAGCCAGTTCGTCATGTGGACGATGTTCGAGAAGCTGAAGCTCAGCGCATGCACCGCCATGAAGCGGGTGCAAAGCTGCATGCTCGTGTGCCCGTTCCAGATCAGCCCGGCATGGAAGACGAGCGGAAGCCCGCGCTCCTCGATCGCGGCGTAGGCCTTGCAGTAGAGATTGTCGGTCACCGGCCGTTGCGCCGAGGCGATGATGGTGAATCCCACGACGCCTTTCTTGGCGCCGAAATCCTCGACCATCTTGAGCGTGGCGCCGGGATCGCTGAGCGGCAGGTAGAGCGAGGCGCGGATGCGCGGCTCCTCGGCCAGCACCGTCTCGACGAGCCAGCGGTTGTAGGCCCGCGCCATCGCCACCTCGACCTCGGGCCGCACCGCGAACGGCAGGCCCAGCATCGGCGTCGGAAAAAGGCAGACCGCATCGATGCCGATGGCGTCCATCCAGCGCCGCGTCAGCGCGATGTCGCGATGTTGCGACGGCGCGATCGTCTCGCCGCGGCGGCCGTCCTGGCGGGTGATGCGGCCGCCCATCTCCTGGTAGCTGCCGCTGCCGGTGGTGATGCCGCGCCCGCCCACGCCCTGGTAGCGCGTCTGCTGCCGCAAGACCGGATCCTCGATGTACTCGGTGATCTTGGGATATGAAGCTGCTTCCCAATGATGGCCGTCGACATCGGCGATGAAGAATTCCTCGTAGCGCCGCTGCGCCGACTGCGCGCTCGCATGGGCGAGGAGCGTCCTCGTGTCGAACTCCTCGACCGCGAGGTCGCGGAAATTTGCGCTGTCCATGGTTCCTCCAAACCGGTTCCCCAATTATCCCGCCACTGGCCGTTGCGCTCAAGCCATCGTTCTGGAAACCTGGGGCGCGGGGGAACCGCCATGACCGCAAACGAGCCGCCGGCCGCCCTTGCCAAGACCGTGCTTTCGGCGTTGGCCGCGCGCGCGCCGCAACGCGTCACGTGGCGCCAATGGTACATGGCCTGCGCGTTGACCTTGCTTTACATCTACGCGCAGATCGACGCTTCCTCGCTCATCCTGATGGTCGAGCCGATCAAGCACGATCTCGGCGCGACCGATACCGAGATGAGCCTGCTGCTCGGCCTCTCCTTCGCGGCGTTCTACGCGGTCCTCGGGCTTCCCGCGGGCTATCTCGTCGACCGCATGGCGCGCCGCCCGATCATCGGCATCGGCGTCGTGCTGTGGTCGAGCATGACCATGGGCTGCGGCCTTGCTGCGACCTATTGGCAGCTTTTCCTCGGGCGCTGCGGCATCGGCCTCGGCGAGGCGGCTATCACGCCGGCGTCGTATTCCCTGATCCGCGACGCCTTCCCGCCGGAAAAGCGCGGCCGCGCCTTCGGCATCTTCACCGCCGGCACCTATATCGGCGCGGCCGCCGCGGTGATGCTCACGGGCGCGCTTTTGGGGCTCTACGGCTCCGGCAAGCTTTCGGGCCTCCCCTTCGTCGGCGGGCTCAGGCCGTGGCAGTCGGTGCTGGTGACGATCGGCACGTTCGGCATTCCGCTCTCGCTCCTCGTTCTCACCTTTCGCGAGCCGGCGCGGGGTGCCGCTTCGGGCGACGCCGGCGTGCACTTCGCCGAGGCGCTGGCGCATATAAGGGCGAACTGGCGGCCCTATGTCCCGCTCGCGCTTTTCGTCACCTGTTTCTACATGGTCGCCATCTCGTACGGCTCGTGGATGCCGACCATCATCGCCCGCACGTGGCATCTGCCGCCGCAGCAGATCGGCATCTTCTTCGGCGGCGCGCTTCTCATCTGCGCGCCGATCGGCGCCTGGTGCGGCGGCCATGCGATCGACACGCTGGTGAAGCGCGGGCGGCGCGACGCGGCGCAGATCGTCGGCGTCTGGATCACGATCATCTTCATTCCGTTCGGCGTGGCGGCGCCGATCGTGCCCAAAGTCGGCGAGATGTTCTTCGCGCTCGCGGCCCAGCTTCTGGTCGCCGGCGCCTACAACCCGGTCGCCGCCAGCATCCTCGCCGAGATCACGCCGCAGCGCCTCATGGGCAAGGTGACGGCGATCTATCTTCTGGTCTTCACGCTCTTGGGCCGCGGCTTCGGGCCGCTCATCGTCGCGGCGATCTCCGACAGTTTCTTCACCGGGCCCCAGGCCCTGGGCTTCGCGCTCGGCACCGCGACTGTTGGGCTGATGGCGGCGGCGCTCCTCGCCATCGCTCTCCTCCTGCGCCGCGCGCGGCGACTTGCGCCGCTCTAGGTCCTGTTTACAAAGTAGCGAGACGTAGGCATCTGCGGATGGTAGCGAGATGAAGGGTATCGAGGAAGGAGCGCGCGAGCTTGTCATATCGGGTGGCGATGGCGCGGTTCACCTTGAGATGGCCGATCATTCGCTCGATGCGGTTGCGCTCGCGGTAGATGCGTTGGTTCCAGCGGATTGCGTAGATGCGATGGGACCGCGGCGGGATAACGGCGCGGATGCCGCGTCGGTGGAGCGCAGCGCGGATGGGATCGGTGTCGTAACCCTTGTCGGCGAGCAGATGAGCCGGGCGCGCCGGAGCGCGCGCGGTCACGGTTTCGAAGGCCGTGCAGTCCGCCGCTTCGCCGCCGGTGAGATGAAAGACGAGCGGGATGCCGTGGGCATCACTGAGACAATGAACTTTACAGGTGAACCCGCCCCGCGAGCGGCCAAAAGCCTGTTCGCGAGTCCCCCTTTTGCGCCGGCTGCCGAGACGTGGCCTCGGACCGTCGTCGAGTCGATGCTGTGGCGGGAGTTGTCCGCCATCGCCCGGGCCAGCCTGGAGGCGACCGCCTCCCAGACGCCGGCCTGGCTCCAGCGTCGAAAGCGTTGGTACACGGTGATCCATTTGCCGTACTTCTCGGGAACATCGCGCCACGGCGCGCCCGTGCGCAGGCGCCACAATATGCCGTTCACAATGGTCCGGTTGTCATGCGCAGGCCGGCTATTCCGGCCGCGCTCGGCCGGCAACAGGTCTTTCAGCAGCCGCCACTCCGCTTCGCTCAAATCGCCTCGACTCAACGACCCCTCCTCTCCAAGAGGAATCCTTGAATCAGAAGGCGATTCCCGCGTCAATAAGTTTGTAAACAGGACCTAGGCCGCCCGCGCCAGCGGCAGGCGGATGCGGGCGGCGGCGCCGCCATGCGGAACGTTGGCGAGCGCGATCGTGCCGTTGTGCTGCTCGACGATCTGCTTCGCCGTCGGCAATCCTAAACCGGTGCCGAACGATTTCGTGCTGAAGAGCGGCTCGAAGATGCGCGGCAGGATCTCGGGCGGGATGCCGGGGCCGCTGTCCTCGACCAATATCTCCGCCATATCGGCGGCCGAGGTTGCGATGCGGATGCGTTTTTCCGGGCACGTTGCGCCGCCCGCGACGAGCGCCTGCGCCGCGTTCTCGACGAGGTTGATGACGACGCGGCGCAACCGGTCGGCATCGATCGCGACCATGGCCGCGGGCGCGCCGAGCTGTCGTTCGAGCCGGATTTCTGCGGGCAGCCTTTGTTCGTCGAGCACCTCGCCGAGCCACGCGTCGAGCGCCACATCGCTCCGCTCCAGCGTGCGCGCGCGCGCATATTCGAGGAGATCGGCGATGATGCCGTCGCAGCGCTCGATGCTGCGCTCGATCCGCGCCATCGCCCGCTCGAGCGGAAGGCCGGAATTCTCGGTGATCTCGCGCAGCGCGTGCAGGCTGTTGCGGATGGCGGAGAGCGGGTTGCGCAGCTCGTGCGCGACCGTCGCCGTCAGTTGTCCCAAGGCCGAGAGCCGCTCCTTCTTCGCGATCTCGGACGCCAATCCGGCGTGCTCGTCGCGCATCACCTGGTAGGCGTGCGCCATGATGCGGCGCTCGCGGTCCACCTCGCCATAGGCGGCGTCGACCAGCGCCACGAGCGTTGCGACATCGACCGCGCCATCGGCCCGCCCCTCGCGCGCCTGCTTCAGCTGGCGTTGGAGGAGCTTGTGCATGGCTCACGCGGCTTCGGCGAGCGTGGTGATCGTCATCGTCTGATTGTGCAGGTCGGAGACTTGCGACGCCTCCATCGGCGCGATCTCGCCGTAGGAATAGAAGCCTGCGGTGCGGCACGTCCCGCCCAGCACCTCGGCGACCGCCTCGACCTCGTCGGCGATGCGCTGCCCCAGCAGCAGCTTGCGGCCGATGCAGCTCACCAGGATGGCGAGCTTGGCTGCCGGGATCGCCGCCTTGCGCGCGGCATCGCCCGCACCGGCGATGAGCTTGTCGAAATGGCCGAGCATGACCTGGGCGACGTGGCCCTCGGGGATCGTGCCGGCGAAGATCATCGCCTTGCGCTCCTCGTCGATGCCGACGACGGTGCGCACCAGCGCCGCATCGGGATCGCGCGGCGGATGGATGCGCAGCGGGAAGAGCAGCGCCGACGCCGGCAGGTGCGCCGCTTCCGCGCCCAGATACTGCTTGTAGAGATCGAGCGCCGGCAAGCCGTCGAGATCGAACAGCGTGTTGCCTTCGGCGCGCGTCACGACGCGGCGCGCGCCCACCGCGTCCCAGCCGCCGACGCTGCCGCTGCCGATGCTGATGCGGTCGCCGTAGAACCCGAGCGCCACGACCGCGCCCGGCTCGGGATTGGCATCGAGTCCGACGCGCGTGGTGTGGAAATTGGCGCCGTCGCCGGCAAGGCCGCCGGTCAGGCCGATGTCGCGGCCGAGCACCTTCTGCAGTCCAGCGACGAGCTCGGTGCCGTTGACGGTGGTGCCGTCCGACAGGACGAACACGCCGCGCAACCCGTCGCGCTGCAGCTGCAGCGCGAGACTGGCGCCGATGTCGAAGGCGCTCTTGCCCTTGCCGACCTGTTCCTTGGCCGAGCGCAGTTGGGTCGCGGCGAATTCGATGGCGGTGGCGACGACCGAGCCGTCATGCACGCTGTCGCCGACGATCTCGCCGCCCGTGCTGCATCCAAGGAGCGCCGCGCCGGGATAGGCCTTGCGCAATTCGGCATAGCGCGCGCCGTCGTCGAGCGTGCCGGGCGCCGCGAAATAGAGCACGAGCGACGGCTTGAGCGGGCCTTCCTCGTTGAGGACGCGCCATTGCCGCCCGGGCTGCCAAATCCGCTGCTCGACTCTCATGCCATGCCTCCGCGGGCGCATGCTGCGCCGCGGCGAGGATGGCGGAGTCTGCTTAAGACCCGGTGAAACCGATCAGCCGGCGACGATCGCGGCTATGCCATCGAGCGAGCCGAAAAACTGCCCGGTCGCACGCGCTCCTTCGACAGTCCGCCCGACCGCGGCAACGTCCCTTGATACGTTTCAGAAGCATTTGCCATTCGCCGCGATCCTCGACCGCAGGCGCGCGATAGTTTCGCCGCGGTCGATGGCAGCAAACGGGGGTTAGCATCTGGTTAAGAATCCGGGCGGACGGCGGCGTGGCGCGCGGCCCGTGCTTACGAGATCCTGCTCGTTCCGGTTCATGATGCCGGGCGACGCGATCGCCCCCATGAAGGCGACGCTCTCTCGGGCGCCTTGCGCTCGCCGGCAGGCCGCGTGCAACATCGCCTGTTTTGCGGAACGAACCCAATTTGCGCAGCGCAGCATAAACCAGGGAGGCAGGCATGGCGGAGGGCACGCGGAAACTGACGATGGCCGACATCCGCGCGGCGGCGGATCGGCTGAAGAACTGGGGCCGGTTCGGGGCCGAGGACGAGATCGGCACGCTCAACTACACGACCCCGGCGGACATCGTCGCCGCGGCGCGCCTCGTCCAGAAGGGCAAGGTTATGTCGTTGGCATTGCCGTTCGACCATCGCGGGCCGCAAGGGGCGAAGAGCGCCTATGGCTCGATCGGCCGCTTCAATCCGATCCACGTCATGCTGCGCACCGGCACCGATGCCTATTCGGGCGTGCTCGACAGCCGCAAGATCCGCGGCGCCGACGACATCATCATCATGCCGATGCAGTGCGGCACGCAGTGGGACGGGCTCGGCCACATCTTCTATGGCGACCACATGTGGAACGGCTACGACTGCCGCACCGTCACTTCGGGCGGCGCCCAGAAATGCGGCATCGAGAAGACGGCCGACCGCATGGTCGGGCGCGGCGTCCTCTTCGACATGCCGCGCATGCTTGGCCAGAAATATCTCGACGACGGCTTCGCCATCACGTGCGAGCATTTGGACCGCGCCGAGCGCCATTTCGGCGCGGCCGTCGGGCGCGGCGATTTTCTGCTCGTGCGCACCGGCCATATCGAAGCGAAGCTCGAGGCGAAGAACTGGGACGGCTATCCCGGCGGCGACGCGCCGGGCCTCGCCTTCGAGACGCTCGACTGGCTGCACAAGAAGGAACTGGCGGCGATCGCGACCGACACCTGGGGCGTCGAGGTCCGGCCCAACGAGACCGACGAGGCGGCGCAGCCCTGGCACTGGATCTCGATCCCGATCATGGGCCTCACCGTCGGCGAGATTTTCGACCTGAGCGAGTTGGCCGCCGATTGCGCCCAGGACAAGCGCTACGAGTTCATGTTCGTGGCGCCGGCCCTGCCGGTCACGGGCGCGGTCGGCTCTCCGGTCAATCCGCTCGCGATCAAGTAGCGGGCGCTATCCCGCGAGCGGGGCCGCGACGTTGATGTCGGTCCTGACGTCGATGATCGCGGGCCGGCCGGCGGCGAGCGCGCGGGCGAATGCGGCTTCGAACTCGGACGCGCGCTCGACGCGGAATCCGGCCGCGCCGATATCCTCGGCGAGCTTCGCGAAATCGACCTTGGTGAAGGTCCACAGCTCCTTCGACTGCTCGCTCGGATTGCCGCCATAGGCGCGGTCGAAGCCGCGCTTCGACTGGTTGCCGCCGTCATTGTTGTTGACGACCGTGACCGTGTTGATCTTCCACCGCACCGCGGTCTCGATTTCGCCGATGTGGTACCAGAAGCCGCTGTCGCCGGTGAACACGACGACCGGCCGCTCGGGCGCGCTGCACTTGGCGCCGAGCCCGGCCGGGAATGCCCAGCCCAGGTGCCCGGCGCTGCGGATGTAGCTTTGCGTCGGATGGCGCAGGTCGAAGAACCCGCCCATCCACATCCCGGCATGGCCCGTGTCGGCGACCGCGATCGCGTCCTCGGGCATGAGCCGCGTCAGCTCGTGGCAGAGCCGCTCGGGCCGGATCGGCCAGGCGTCCGATTGCAGCATCGGGCGATACTTGTCCTCCCACTCGGCGCAAATGGCGCGCGCCCGCGCTCGCCACGCCTCGCGCCGCATCGCCGTCTTGGCGTCGGCCTCCTCGAGCATGCGGATGAGCGCCGCCTTGGCGTCGCCCAGCACCGCCGCCTTGAGCGGGTAGTTGCGGCCCAAGGCCTCGGCCTCGATGTCGATCTGCACGGCCGGCGTGCCGATCTTCGGCACCGCCCAGAAATGCGTCGTCATGCCGCCGGTCTCGCTGCCGATGAAGCAGACGAGGGAGGATTCGCCGACGATGCGGTTGGCGCTCTCGCGGCAATAGGAGCCGACGACGCCGACGCTGAGCGGGTGATTGCCCGGGATCGAGTCCTTGCCGTTGAGCGAGGTCGCGACCGGGATGCCGAGCGTCTCGGCCAGCGCCACGAGCTCCGCGCCCGCGCCCGAGGCGCGCACGCCGCCGCCCGCGACGATGACCGGACGCTCCGCCGCCTGCAGCACGGCAAGCAAGGCGCGAACCGACTCCCGCGGCGGGTCCGGCCGGAACGGCGGCACGCGCGCGAAATCGGGCTCCGCGAAGCCTTCCATCTCGGCTTCCTCGGCATCGACCTGGCCCTCGTTGCCGCGGAACTGGAGATGCACCGGACCGGGCGTGCCCGAGACCGCGACCCGAAACGCCTGGCGCAGCATGTCGGGGAAGCGTTCGGCCGCATCGACCGTGGCGTTCCACTTGGTCACCGGCTCGAACGCCGGAAGGTCGTCGATCTCCTGATAGACTTTGCGGAACTTGGTGTGCGGCTCGCGCCCGCCGGTCATGCCGATGACCGGCGAATGCGCCAGCCACGGATCGCGCAGCCCCGCGGCGAGGTTCATGGCGCCCACCACCTGCGCCATGCAGATGCCGGGCCGGCCCGACGCGCGGGCATAGCCGTCCGCCATATAGACCGCGGCCTTTTCGCCATGGGCATGGATGCGCTTGATGCCGGTGCGGCGCTCGATCTCGGCCATGGTCCGGCGCAGCACCGCCGGCACCATGAAGATATGAGTGACGCCATAGCCGTCGAGCATCTCGGCCATCACCTGGGCGCCCGTGACCTTTGCCATCCCGTCCTCCCGCCTTACGGTGGAGAGATTGCGTCGGCGCACGCGCGATGACAATGTTCGCGCGCGAGGGCATTCGCGGAGGATCGGGTGAGGCTCACTGCGAGGTGGGGCTTGATGTTTGTAGGCAATCATGGCACGTCCGGACGCAATCCAAGCACACGGAGCCTGCCCTCGACTGTCATTGCGAGCGAAGCGAAGCAATCCCAGCCACTTCAGCTCCAAACAGGCGGAGAGGCGCTGCAATTCGTGCTGACGCCGCAACAGGCGCTCCAACTTGCCGATGATCTACGGAAAACAGCAGAACACATTCTTGCGCTGCCGCGGCCGGAAAGGACGAATTGATTATGCGCTCTCGTAGCATGCGCTTCTCTCGTTCCTTGCTTTCCGTGCTTGTACTCGCGCTCGCGACGCGTGGAGCGTTGGCGGCAGACTGGGTAGAGCTGGATAATGGTTTTGCATATGACAAGGACAGCGTTCGGCTAGACCCGAGAACTGGCGGCGAGGTTATTTTCAGGGCGCCACAGACTGGAACGTCAGTTTTCCATTCAGATTGCGACGGCTACGGCGCGTCATCACCGCTGCGATTCCAAGGTGCCGCCCGCGAGATTTTCTTCCAGCGGACACGATCCAAGATCAAACCTCACACAATCTACGGTTTCCTTTACGAGCTAGTCTGCGAGTGAGGAGACGAAAGATGCCCGACATTACCGCTATCAGTGCTGCGCTGGCGTCTTTCAAGGTCGCAAAGGACATCGCGCAAGCGATGATAGGCTTGCGGGATGCTGCGGCCTTTCGAAGCAAGATGATCGAATTCCAGTCCGCGATCTTGGATGCCCAAAGCGCGGCGTTCTCGGCTAACGAGGAACGCACGGCGCTGATTGCACAGATAGAGGCCCTTAAAAAGCGAATTGCTGAGATAGAAGCATGGGAAGCTGAGAAACAGCGCTATGAGCTTCAGGAGATCGCTCCGCGTATGTTTGTGTATGTGCTGAAACCCGAGACAAAAGGCACCGAACCATCGCATTGGATATGCCCCAGCTGCTACCAGAAGTGCCAGAAAGCGATACTCCAAGGATTCCATTCCGCCACCTTCGGCTGGAGTCACACATGTCCTGCATGCAAGCTGGAGATACGCGCCTGATCGCGCGGTCCTCGGGCTAGATTCGCGATCTGCCTTTCCGAGCGCGGCCCTTGCTCGCGGGCCGCGCTTTAGATTTCGGTGCCGCGCGATGCTTTGGGCCGCTCTTGACCGCCGCGTCAACCGCACGCTCGAACCGCTCCCAGCCGTCGGGACGTAATTCGATTTCGGCCTGATCCTTTGAGGGCTTCGCCATGATGGACGACCCCATTGCTCGTTACCCATTCATCACAGAGCACGCGCAAGCGATCGGATATGCGTGCGTGCTCTGGGCAGCAATGGAAGTTAGCCTAGACAGGCTCTTGGAAACAGTGGCGGCGTTTGAAACTGGCGATGTAGCAGAATTCGATCACGGCCAATGTCGATTTGCGCGACAAGCTCGAAGTGCTTAAGGCCATCGCGTTTATCCGCAAGCCAGACGAGGAATGGTTTTTAGCGGTCGAGCGGCTAGCAAACCATGTTGACGGCGACCTGCGGCCAACTCGCAACCGATTTGTTCACGATCTTTGGTTCACGTCCGCCGCAGGAATCGTAAAGCGCACTCGAAAGACGCTCATCCGCAAACCTCAGGCATTTGAGCCGCGAGAGCTGATTACTTTCACCGATGTTCCCGTGGCAGCCACGGAAATCTGGGAACTGACCAAACAGATACAGGGCGCCGAACTCGCCGCAACGATGCTCAGGATCGACTATGCGTCTCTTGACGCGAAGCGTCGCGCATCGCCGCCCAAACCTCCCTGACGATCCAGTCGGGATCGTTCCGAATGTCGTCCTCAGCGACGAGGCGCAGCAATGCCACGCGCCCGGCCGCAGCCATCTCGGGCGTCACCTCTAGCTCAAATTTCGCGCACGTTCGCACGCCGCAATATGGGCGCTAGTATTTAGACATTGCTATCTCAAAGTGATAATTGCCTTGACTTTTGTACGTAACTATGATACGGTGCGTTCGTTCGAAAATCCGCGCCGGACGGCACCGGTCGGGCGGCGCGCTGAGGCGAAGAAAATCCCGATTGGCGCGATGAAACGAGCGCCAAAAGTAATCGGGAAAGGCGGAATGGCGATTGCGAGAGGCGGGAAAATCGGCGTACGTGAACGTATTTTACATACATATCAGAATGTTAGGCCAAAAACCTCGCGCCGCGTGTTCGGCGCGGATACGCATTCATGGGCATGGCGCGTCGCGGGGCGCGCTTGCGCGGCCCGACTCGGGCGCGGGGGCGGTCCCGCTCGCTGTCATCGCGAGGAGCCGAAGGCGACGAAGCGATCCCCGTCCGAAGATTGCTTCGCTTCGCTCGCAATGACAGCGATGGATGGATCGGGATTAAGCGGCGCTCGCGCTGCGCTCGGCGGCGAAGGCGACGCCGACCGTGCCGGGCTCGGCCCAGGCGATGGTGCCGCGGAACATGCCCATGCCGGCGACCATCAGCGTCACCGCTTCGCCTTGTGCCACCGCGGCGCCGAGCGAAAGCCGCGCGCCGCCCTGCGAGATGTCGGCGACGATGCACTGAACCGGGCCGCGCGCGGTCTGCAGCACGCCGCTCCAGAGGAGCTGCCGCCGCCGCTCCGTCCTTTCGCCGGCTTCCGCCGTATGTGCCACAGCTGCCATCGTTCGAGCCCGATTTCGCCAGCTTCGCTCCGCAATTGTTAAACCATCGTTAGCGGGCGCCAACGCGGGAGGACGAGCGGCTAAAATACCTCAAAATACTCGCGCTGCTCCCAGTCGGTCACGGTCTGGTTGAAGCGCGCGATCTCGGCGCTTTTGAGGCGCGTGTAATAGGCGATGAAATCGGCGCCGAATTCGTCGCGAAACATCTGGCTTTCGCCGAGCGCCGCGATCGCCTCGGCAAGCGTCTTGGGCAGTGCCGGCGCCTTGGTCTCGTAGGGCGCGTCGGCCGCGGGGCCGGGCTCGAGCAGCCGCTTCATGCCGTCGCGTCCGGAAGCTGCCTGCGCCGCGATGTAGAGATAGGGGTTGGCGGCGGGCTCGCCCATGCGGTTCTCGAGATGGAGCGACGGATCGCCCGCCCGGCCGCACACCCGCACCATGACGCCGCGGTTCTCGTGGCCCCAATTGGCGCGGTCGGGCGCCAGCGAGTAGGGGGCAAAGCGCTTGTAGCCGTTGATCGTCGGCACCGCGAAGGCGGTTCCCGCCGCGGCATGCGCCAGAAGCCCGGCAAGGTAGTTTTTCGCCGCGGGCGACAAGAGCGCGCCGTCCGCGGCGGCGAAGACGTTGCGGCCGCTCTTGCGCTCGCCCAGCGACTGGTGCAGGTGCCAGCCGCTCGACACCAAATTCGGCATGTGCGGCCGGCACATGAAGGTCGCGTGATAGCCGTGGCGGCGGCAGATCTGCTTCACCGCGCTGCGGAAGAGGGCCATCGCGTCGCCCGCCTCGAGCGCGCTCATCGGCCTGAACGTCATCTCGACCTGGCTCGGCCCGAACTCGACCTCGAGCGAGCGCAGGGGCAGTCCCAAGGAAGCGATGTCGCGGCGCAGCAGCCCCAGGACCGGATCGAGCTCGTCGAAGCGCTGCTCGGTCAGGTAGTGATAACCCTTGTTGAGCAGGCTCACTTCCGGGGCCGCGCCCGGCTGGCCGGCATCGCCCGGCGCAAGCCGCGCATCGACGAGGCGGAAGATGTGGAACTCGACCTCGAGCCCGGCGATCAGCTCGAACCCGTCCGCCGCCAATCCGGCGAGGACGCGCCGCGCGAGGCCGCGGGTCGAATACGGCACCTCGCGGCCGTCGGCGAAATGCACGTCGCACAGGACCCACCCAGTCCCCGGCGCCCACGGCAGCACCCGAAAAGTCGCGGGATCGGCAACCAGCACCACGTCCGCCGCGCCCCGCATCCCGGCGACGAGCGGATCCTCGCCTGCCGCGAACACGGGAAAGACGGTGCGGTGCGCGCTGTCCTTGAGCAGCAGCGTCGAGGCGATGCCGCAGCCCTCGCGCATGGCCGCCATCGCTTCCCCTGCGACGAGCGTCTTGCCGCGCAGAAGGCCGTGCTGGTCGACGAAGGAGAACCGCACGAGCTCCAACTTGTCGCGCGCGATGCGCTTGGCGATCTCGTCCGCGTCGCGCTGCTGCGCCTCGCTCCAAAGCCCGTTTCGCTCGACGAAGCTCATGCGCCCGCGGCCCAGGGCGAGGCCTTGCGCCGCGCCGCTTCCGTCTCGCGCCAATAAAGCTCGTGCGCGCCGCTCGGGCCGATACCGTCGAGCGTCGCGGGGCCGCGCATCGCCGCCGCCTCTTCCTTCGACAGCACCATGAGCGGCCGCTCGCCGCGCAAGGCGCACGCGATCGCCTCGAGCAGGATGCGGCGGTACAGCACGATCCCCCGGTCGCTATATCCCAACGTCTCCTGCGTCCGGTCATGGATCGGGCCTTGCAATTCGACCGCCCACTGGTCGTGCACGTTGATGTCGTGGCCCATGCCGGTGAAGGTCGCGTTCTTCTGCTCGGCCGGATCGAAGCCGTAATTGTTGCGCTTGTTGAGGCGCGGCGCGTAGTCGGGCAGCTCGTACAGTTCGCGCCGCTGACGCCGCATCGCCGCCTTGTCGATGGCCTGGCCGAAACTCGTGAAGATCGCGTACCAGTAGCAGCGCTCGTCGTCGATCGGCACGTGCCATTGGCTGATCGTCATCTCGGCCGAGAGCGGGATCACGAAGCCGTGCGGGAATACCATGTTGGTGACGCGGACATGCGTCAGCGCCTCGTCGACGCGGCGCAGCGCCAGAAGCCGCATGCCCCAATCCGTGCGCTCGATCTCGAGGCGCGGACGCGCACGCTCGCGCAGGAGCCGCGTCATCGGGATGTCGGTGCCCGACGACGCGCCGCGGAACTGGCGTCCATAACCCGCCGCCGGATCCTCGTCCGCGAAGAAGCGGTGCAGGTATGACGCATGTGCCGGATCGATGCCGACCTCGAGCGCCTGAAGCCAGTTGCACTCGATCAGGCCCTTGAAGGCGAACACATGCGTATCGGGTGCTACGAAGCAGTCGAAAGCGGGGAATTCGGGCGGGTCGCCGGGTCCGAGATAGGCCCACAGGATGCCGCCCTTCTCGACCACCGGATGGTGACGCTGGCGCACGCGCGCGGCGAGCGCGCTCGCTTCGGGCTCGGCCGGCGTGTCGAGGCAGCGCCCCTCGACGTCGAACAGCCAGCCGTGAAAGGCGCAGCGCAATCCGCCATCCTCGAGCCGCCCGAAGGCAAGGTCGGCGCGGCGATGCGGGCAATGGCGGCCGAGGAGGCCGGGCCGGCCGCGCTCGTCGCGGAACAGCACGAAGTCCTCGCCAAGAAGCCGCACCGCCTTCAGCGGCCGCTCGGGCGGCAGCTCCTCGGCAAGCCCGGCCGGCTGCCAGTAAAGGCGCATGAGACGGCCCGCCGGAGCGGCCGGGCCGGTGCGCGTCATGCGCTCATTCTCTGCGGCGCTGATCATGTCCCGGGCGATCATATCTTGCCTGGGCGCGCGTTGCGATGCCGCGGCGTCGCGGATGGGAACCTGTCGCAGCGAGACCCGTTCGGAACGGACAAACGAACGGGAGAACGACCATGAAATTCATGTCAGCCGGAGTGGCGGCGATCGGTCTCGTCAGCGCCATCGCTCTCGCGCCGCCAACTTATGCCGCGGGTTCCTATGACGGGACGTGGGTCGTTGACGTACCGTCGGCCGGCACCATCAGCAACACCAACAACGAGACGTGTCCCGCGCTGCGCATTCCGATCCAGATCCGGGATAATCGCGTGACCGGCAGCCTGCAGCGTGTGGCGACCACGACGGGCGCCGTCATCGTCGAGCCGGGCAATGGCCGCACCTCGGCGCCGGTCACCGGCACGGTCGCGCCCGACGGCACGGTGAATGCCGAATGGCAGAATTATCACGCGGTCGGTCGGCTCGGGCCGCAGATGGGCCAAGTGACCATTCAGGGCGAATGCGGACCGCGCGTCGCGACCGCGTTGCGCATCGCGCCGGCGCCGACGGAAGGGCAGGGCAGTTCGACCGCGCCCTACACGCCGAACCAATCCTACGGACCGGTTCCGCCGAACCCGAGCCGCTAATCACGCGCGAATGCAGCTCCTGGGACCGGGCCCGCGGGGCTCGACCCGTCGCGCTGACATTTATTCGCCACACCATTCAACCGGCGCGTTCGCCATAAGAGAAAACAGAAACATTTCCGGAGAACGCCACATGCGCTGGGATATGGTGAAAATCGTCTTGTTTCTGTGCGCCTTCGTCGTGTTTTCCGCCGCGGTGCAGGCGCTCGGCTGGACGCTGCCGATAAAACTCTACGCCACCGCGGTGACCATGGCGGGCGCGTCGCTCTTCGCGTGACCTCTTATGCCGCGTCCGAATTCAGCTTCTGGGTTCGGATGCGGTCCATCGTCTCCACGACGTGATGCGAGAACACGTATTCTGCCGCGCGCTGCCGGTCGAGCGGGATCTCGGGCGCCATGTCGCCTTCGGTGCGCATGCCCTTCGTCGCGACGCGTAGGGCTTTCAGCGGATGTTTCACCGCATCCATGACGGCGGTCGCTTCATAGCCGCTATGCACCATGCAGTCGGCGCATTTCTCGTAGTTGCCGGTGCCGTAGGAATCCCAGTCGGTCTCTTCCATCAGCTCCTTGAACGTCTTGGCATAGCCCTCGCCGAGCAGGTAGCAGGGCCGCTGCCAGCCGAAATAGTTGCGCGTCGGGTTGCCCCACGGCGTGCAGTGATAGGACTGGTTGCCGGCCAGGAAATCGAGGAACAGGCCCGACTGGCTGAACGACCATTTGTGCCCGATTCCGTGGCGGAAGATGTCGCGGAACAGCTCCTTGGTCTTGCGCCGGTTGAGGAAATGCGCCTGGTCGGGCGCGCGCTCATAGGCATAGCCGGGCGAAACCGTGATGCCGTTGACGCCCAGTTCCATCACCCGGTCGAAGAACGAGGCGACGCGCTCGGGCGCCGCGCCATCGAAGAGGGTGCAGTTGATGTTGACGCGGAAGCCGGCTTCCTTGGCGCGCCCGATCGACGCTACGGCGCGGTCGTAGACGCCGTCTTCGCACACCGAATGGTCGTGCATCTCGCGGTCGCCGTCGAGATGGACCGACCAGACGAAGTACGGGTTCGGCCGGAACCGGTCGAGCTTCTTGTCCATCAGGAGCGCGTTGGTGCAGAGATAGACGAACACTTTTCGTGCGACGATGCCTTCCGCGATCTGCTCGATCTCGCGATGGAGCAGCGGCTCGCCGCCGGCGATCGACACGACCGGCGCACCGCATTCGTCGACCGCGTCGAGACATTCCTTGACCGAAAGCCGTTGGTTCAGGATCGCGTCGGGATAATCGATCTTGCCGCAGCCGGCGCAGGCGAGATTGCAGCGGAACAAAGGCTCCAGCATGAGGACGAGCGGATAGCGCTCGACGCCCCTCAAGCGCTGCTTCATCACATAAGCGCCGACGCGGATCATCTGGTTCAATGGAACGGACAAGATCGAATCCCCTTGGATGGGCTTTGCGTCATTCCGCCGCGGGCTCGACGAGCTCGGACGGCATTCGGAAGCGGACGTTCTCGGTGATGCCCGGCAAGGTCGTAAGCTCGACCTCGCCCAGCGTGCTCAGCCGGTCGATCAGCTCCTGCACCAGCTCGGCGGGCGCCGAGGCGCCGGCGGTGATGCCGACCGATGTCGCATTCTCAAGCCATTTCGGGTCGAGCGCGTCGGCATCGGCGATGAGATAGGCGGGTACGCCCTGCTCTTCCGCGATCTCGCGCAGCCGATTCGAATTGGAGCTGTTGGCGGCGCCGACCACGAGCACGACATCGACCGACAGCGCCAGTTCGCGCGCGGCGCGCTGGCGGTTCTGCGTCGCATAGCAGATGTCCTTGGTATCGGGCCCGACGATCGTCGGGAAGCGCTGGCGCAGCGCCTCGATCACCGCGCGCGTGTCGTCGACCGACAGCGTCGTCTGCGTGATGTAGGCGAGCTTCGTCGGTTCGCTCACCGCGAGCGACGCCACTTCCTCGGCCTTCGAGATGAGGTGCACCGTGCCGTCGATCCGGCCCATGGTGCCCTCGATTTCCGGGTGCCCGTGATGGCCGATGAGGACGATCTCGCGCCCTTGTCCGGCATAGCGCTGACCCTCGCTGTGGACCTTGGAGACAAGCGGGCAGGTCGCGTCGATCACGTTCAACTCACGGTCCGCGGCGTCGGCCTCGACGCCGCTCGAAACGCCGTGCGCGCTGAAGATCGTGACGCTGCCCGGCGGAATCTCGTCGAGATCGTCGACGAAGCGCGCGCCCTTGGCCCGGAGCCGCTCGACGACATGCCGGTTGTGCACGATCTCGTGGCGCACATAGATGGGCGGCCCGTACTTCTCGATCGCGCGCTCGACGATCTCGATCGCGCGCTCGACGCCGGCGCAAAAACCCCTCGGTTGAGCCAAAACCACCCGCATGCTCATCTCACCTCGGTCAAGGGCAGCGGCATTATAAGCAAGGAACGCGCTCCGGCCACCCGGCGTCCTGCCAAGGCGCAACATGGCGTCCAACTCGTCGTTTGCCAAGCCCGCGCCTTAGGGACTAGTGTCCCCATGGGGGTGGGTCCAACGAGGGGAAGGCCATGACCGGCGAAGGCCGCGAAACCCTTCACGACATCTCGAGCGCCACGCCGCTGCTTGATCGGATTCGGTATCCGGCCGATTTGCGCTTGCTTCCCGAGAGCGAGTTGCGTCAGGTCGCGGACGAGCTTCGGCACGAGCTGATCGAGGCGGTGTCGGTGACGGGCGGGCATCTTGGCGCCGGGCTCGGCGTGGTCGAGCTGACGGTGGCGCTGCATTACGTGTTCGACACGCCGAACGACCGGCTCATCTGGGACGTGGGCCACCAGGCCTATCCGCACAAGATTTTGACGGGCCGGCGCGACCGGATGCGGACGCTGCGCCAGGGCGGCGGGCTGTCCGGCTTCACGCGGCGCGCGGAAAGCGAATACGACCCGTTCGGTGCTGCGCACAGCTCGACCTCGATCTCGGCCGGGCTCGGCATGGCGGTGGCGCGCGACCTGAAGGGCGAGCGGCGCGAGGTGATCGCCGTCATCGGCGATGGCGCGATGAGCGCCGGGATGGCGTACGAGGCGATGAACAACGCGGGCTCGCTCCCGTCGCGCCTCATCGTCGTGCTGAACGACAACGACATGTCGATCGCACCCCCGGTGGGGGCGATGAGCGCGTATCTCTCGCGGCTGCTGTCGTCGGCGCCGTACCGGTCCTTGCGCCATCTGGGCGCGGCGATGACGCGGCGCTTCCCGCGGGGATTCGCCTCGCTTGCGAGGCGCGCCGAGGAATATGCCCGCGGCCTCGTCACCGGCGGCACGCTGTTCGAGGAACTGGGGTTCTATTACGTGGGGCCCATTGACGGGCACAATCTCGACCACCTGCTGCCGGTGCTGCGCAACGTCAAGGCGAGCGAGGACCAGGGCGCGGTGCTGGTGCACGTGGTGACCCAAAAAGGGCGGGGCTACGCGCCGGCGGAAGCCGCGGCCGACAAGTATCACGGCGTCGTGAAGTTCGACCCGGCGACCGGGCAGCAGCAGAAGAGCAAGGCGCAAGCTCCGAGCTATACGAGCGTGTTCGCCAAGGCCTTGATCGCCGAGGCTGCGGCGGACGAGCGGATCGTGGCCTTGACGGCGGCGATGCCGTCGGGCACCGGGCTCGACAAGTTCGCCGAGCGGTTTCCCAAGCGAGCCTTCGATGTCGGCATCGCCGAGCAGCACGGCGTGACGTTCGCGGCGGGGCTCGCGTGCGAGGGGCTCAAGCCGTTCGCGGCGATCTACTCGACATTCTTGCAGCGCGCCTACGACCAGGTCGTGCACGACGTGGCGATCCAGAAGCTGCCGGTGCGGTTCGCGCTCGACCGGGCGGGGCTGGTGGGCGCCGACGGGGCGACGCATGCGGGCTCGTTCGATCTCGCATATCTCGGCTGTCTTCCGGGCTTCGTCATCATGGCGGCGGCGGACGAATCGGAATTGATGCACATGGTGGCGACCTGCGCCGCGATCGACGACGGCCCGTCGGCGGTGCGCTATCCGCGCGGCGAGGGGATCGGCCTGAAGCTGCCGGAGCGCGGCAGCGTCTTGGAGATCGGCAAGGGGCGCATCGTGCGCGAGGGCACGGCGATCGCGATCCTGAGCCTCGGCGGACGGCTGCAGGAGTGCCTGAAGGCGGCGGACGAGCTGGCCCGGCTCGGCCTCTCGGCGACGGTGGCGGATGCGCGCTTCGCCAAGCCGCTCGACACGGACCTCGTCGAGCGCCTGGCGCGCGAGCACGAGGTGCTGGTGACGATCGAGGAAGGCGCCATCGGCGGGTTCGGCAGTTTCGTGCTGCATCATCTGGCGCATGCCGGGATGCTCGACCGCGGCCTCAAGGTGCGGCCGATGGTTCTGCCCGACCGCTTCCTTGACCACGACCAGCCCAATCAGCAATACGAGAGCGCCGGCCTCAACGCCCGCCACATCGTCGAAACCGCGCTCGCAGCCTTGGGGCGCGAGCGGCGTAACTCGGCCATTGCCTGAGCAGCGCGCGAAGGGCAGAAGCCTCAAGCGGCGGCTCGACACGCTTCTCGTCGAGCGGGGATTTGCGGAAAGCCGCGCCAGGGCGCAGGCGCTCGTGCTCGCGGGCGCGGTGTGGAGCGGCGACCGCCGTCTCGACAAGCCTGGCACTGCTTTCGCCGAGGACGTTCCGCTCGAGCTGCGCGGCCGCGATCATCCCTGGGTCTCGCGCGGCGGCGTGAAGCTTGCGCATGCGCTCGATCACTTCGCGATCGATCCGGCCGGCATGGTTGCGCTCGACATCGGCGCCTCGACCGGCGGCTTTACCGACGTGCTGCTCGCCCGCGGCGCGCGGCGCGTCTATGCGGTCGATGTCGGCCACGGACAGCTTGCCTGGAAGCTGCGCAACGATCCGCGTGTCGTCGTGCTGGAGCGCGTCAACGCGCGCTATCTGACGAAATCGCAAGTGCCGGAGGCGCCGGACCTCATCGTCTGCGATGCGAGCTTCATCGGACTCGAGACCGTGCTGCCGGCTGCGCTCGCGCTCGCGGCAGGCGGGGCGCGCCTCGTCGCGCTCATCAAGCCGCAATTCGAGGTGGGACCCGCACGCGTAGACAAGGGCGGCGTGGTGCGCGATCCCGATCTTCATCGCGAGGTGTGCGAGCGCATCGCCCGCTGGCTCGACGCGCAGGCCCCTTGGCGTGTCGAGGGCGTGATCGAGAGCCCCCTCCGCGGGCCCGAGGGCAATGTCGAGTTCCTGATCTCCGCGCGGCGGAACGCGGCATGAGCGGCGATCCTGTCGTGCTGGATGTCGAAAGCATCGGCGTGCGCGGCGACGGCATCGCGCACCACGACGGCGTCCGCGTTTTCCTGCCCTTCACCGTGCCGGGCGACCGCGTGCGCGCGCGGCTCGGGGCCCGCCATGGCGAGGGGTGCGAGGGCGAGGTTTTGGCATTCGAGGCAAAGGCTCCTCGCGTGGAACCGCGCTGCCCGCATTTCGGCCTGTGCGGCGGCTGCGCGCTCCAGCATCTCCCGGCGGACCTTTATGCCGCGAGCAAGACGGCATGGCTCAGGGCGGCGCTCGAGCGCCAGGGTTTGGCCGATGCGCCGATCCGTCCGATCCGCCTCCTTCCGCCCGGCACGCGGCGGCGCGCGCGGCTGACCTTGCGGCGCCCCCGCGCAGGTGCGGTCGAGATCGGGTTCCGGGCGCGGGCAAGCCATCGCGTCATCGACATGCATCGCTGCGCCGTGCTGCATCCGCGCCTCATGGCGCTCGTCGCACCGCTGCGGCGGCTTGCGGAAAAGATAATCGCCCCGGATGGCGAAGCCGCCGCGACCGCGACCTTGGCCGAGAGCGGGATCGACCTGCTGCTCGATCTCGCGCAAAAACCCGCCCTTGCCGCGCTCGAGGCGCTCGCCGAGTTCGCCCGCGCCGAGGATCTGGCGCGGCTCGCCTGGCGCACGCGCGGAGAAGAGCCGGCGCCCGTAGCACAGCATCGCCCGGTGCGTGTGACGATGGGCGGCGTCGCGATCGATCTGCCGTACGACGCCTTTCTTCAGGCGAGCGCCGAGGCCGATCTGGAGCTCATCGCCGCGGTCTTGGAGGCCGCTTCGGGCGCGCGCCATATCGCCGATCTCTTCGCCGGCATCGGCACCTTCACCTTTCCGCTTGCGGCCGCAGCATCCGTTCACGCCGTCGAGGGCGATGAAGCCGCGCTTGCCGCGCTCAAATCCGCCGCCGCGCGCGCCGGGCTCGGGGCCCGCGTCACGGCCGAGGCGCGCGATCTCGCGGCGCGCCCGCTCGCACCTTCCGGACTCGAACGGTTCGATTGCGTCGTGTTCGACCCGCCGCGCGCCGGCGCCTTGGCGCAGAGCAAGGCGCTTGCCGCCTCGTCCGTTGGGCGCGCCGTTGCCGTCTCGTGCAATGCCGCGACCTTCGCGCGCGATGCAAAGGCGCTCGTCGAAGGCGGCTTCCGGATCGCCGCCATCGCGCCGTTCGACAGTTTCGTCTGGTCGCCCCATCTCGAGCTCGTCGCGCTCTTCGAGCGCGGCTGAGGCGGCGATTGCCGCGGGCGGGCGGACGATGTTACCCTTGGCGCGATCGAGCCGAAGGAGCGCACCCCGTGGCACCCGACGATATTTCCGCCCGCAAGACAGCATCCGCAGCCACTTCTGCGCCGTTGAAGCTGCGCCTCGCGATCGCCGAATACGACCGCACCCGGCCGCTCATCGACGGCAAGGTGCATCCCGACGGCATCGTGCTCGAGACGGCGAGCCCGCATATCGCTGAATTCTGCAACCGCCCGGTGTACGAGGAGTTCGACATCGCCGAGATGTCGTTCTCGCTCTATGTCGCGGCGAAGGGGCGCGGCGAGCCGGTGATCGCGCTGCCGATTTTTCCGCTGCGCATGGCGGTCCTGGCCTATGTCTTCTGCCGCGCCGACGCGCCCTATTGCAGTCCGAGCGAGCTCAAGGGCAAGCGCATTGCCTCGATCGGCTATCGCTACACCGTCAATCTGTGGCTGCGCGGCATCTTCAAGGAGCATTACGGGCTGGCGCCCGAGGACGTGACATGGGTCACGCGCGCGCCCGAGAACGCCGGCTTCGTCATGCCGAAGGGCATCAAGGTCGAAATCGTGCCGAACCGCACGCCCGGCCAGCTTCTCATTGCCGGCGAGGTCGATGCCGTGATCGGGCCCGAGGCGCCCGACGAATATTTGAAGGGCGACCCGCGCATCCGCCGCATCTTCGCCGACGCGCGCGCCGAGTGCGCCGATTATTCGCGTAAAGTCGGCTTCTTCCCGGTGACGCATACGGTGGTGATGAGCGAGGCGTCGTTGCGCGCGCGGCCGTGGGTGGCGGAGCCCATCGTCAATGCCTTCCGCGAGGCGCAGCGCCAGACCGACGCCTTCTATTTCGCCAACGCCAAGCACACGCTCTTCCCCGACGCCGTGTTCTTCCTCGAGGACGAACGCCGCGTCTGGGGCGACAATGCCTGGCCGCACGGGGTATCCGCGAACCGCAAGGCGATCGACACCTTCGTCCGCTACGCGCACGAGCAGAGCTACATTCCGCGCCGCTTCGCGGTCGAAGAGCTGTTCGTGGAGAACACGCTCCACACTTAGACTGTCGCTAATTGGGTAAGGACGCGATGGAGAGCGCGTGGCCGATATGGGCCGCTGTCTTGTGTTGTACCGCTGTGGGCTCAGTGGGCATTGTTTCCTATCTGAGATCGCGGAAGCGGCAACGGCATCCGTCTAGAATTGGTCGCGCCTCCCATAGGCCATTGGACGACTTAGACACTAAGATCGAACGACTCGTGAAGCGGGCGTGGGGACCACGAGAAGACAGTGCGGGAGTGGAACTGGTTCTCAGCCCACGATCCCTCTCAGGCCTTTCACATGACGATATATTAGCGGAATTACTGAGACACGTTCGTCGGGTGGCGCCCGCGCTTTCAGTACCGATGATGAAACCTAAGATTGTCGTGGAATTGATATTTGGCGCCGCTGGTCAATTCCTCGTCCAAGACGGCTGGGTGAAGATCTCCGTTGGAACCGAGTTTTTTCTTAATCTTTCAGCTGCTCAAGCGATCCTATGTCACGAACTATGTCACTACGTACTTGAGGCCAATGGAATCAGAGAATCCACGACACTGGCCAACGAAAGACTCACCGATGTGGCAATGTTCGTATTTGGTCTCGGAGATATCTTTCTCGCGGGTTATCAGGCGAGACCCGGAATTGAGTATCGGCGCGGCCACAGACTTGGGTATTTGACGGATGCCGAATACCACAGTGTGGACGATGCGGTATTCGAGCTTCGGCTGAGTGCAGAGGCTCAGCCGACGAGGGTTGCTGAAGTGCAAACGCTTCTTAAGGCGCGAATCTCTGATGCCGCAGCTCGCAAGCGTTTACTCGAACATGCGCGCAAACGTCATCCGACCAAATCGGAGACGGAGCTAATTCAGCTGGTCCTCGAAGCTTACGAGCGTGATCGCCGATAACTCAGCGAAGGCATGATCGGCTACTGCACCTCGACGGGCGCCATGGTGAGGGCGCCCGGCGGCGCGCTCATCCATTCAAGCTGCAGGAGGAGCGGGCGCAATGCCGCGAGCGTGCGGTCGAGCATCGCCTGCTCGCCGTCCGGCGGACTGCGCCCCGTGACGCGGGCGAGAAGCGCGCTCACCGGGCTCTCTGGCGGCGGAAAGATCTTGATCGTGACGTCGCTCGTGGCCGGGATGCCCGCTTCCTCTTTTGCCAGAGCGAGCGCCGTGTCGTAGCCGCCCAAGGCATCGACGAGGCCCTTCGCCTTCGCGTCCTCGCCCGACCAGATGCGGCCCTTGGCGACCGCCTCGACCGCGGCCGGGTCCATCTTGCGGCCCTGCGCGACGCGATTCTTGAACCCGGCATAGACGTTGTCGAGAAACGCTTCGAAACGCTGAGATTCCGTCGGGGAGAAATCCTTGAAGGCGCTGAAGAGGCCGGCGTTGGCGCCGACATCGACCGCGCTCGTGCCGGCGCCGATCTTGGCGAGCAGGCCATTCAGCACTACCTTGCCCGCGAGCACGCCGATCGAGCCGGTGAGCGTCGCGGGATGGGCCACGATCTTGTCGGCCGCGGCCGCGATGTAATAGCCGCCCGAGCCCGCGACATCGCCCATGCTGACGATGAGCTTCTTGCCCGCCTCCTTGGCGCGCAGCGTTTCGCGCCAGATCGATTCGGATGCGACCGCCGATCCGCCGGGACTGTCGATGCGGAACAGGATGGCGCGCACCTTCGGATCGCGCTCGGCCATGCGGAAGGCGCGAATGAGCGCGTCGGATCCTGCCTGGCCCGAGCCCACGAAGGTGCTGTCGCCGCCATTGCCGCGGGTGATGAGGCCGTTGGCGTAGATGAGCGCGATCTCGGGCCCGCTCTGGTGCGGACGGCCGACGGCATCGAGATAGCGCTGCAGCGGCACCGGCCGCTTCTCGCCGCCCGGCGCGACGCCGATCGAGGCCATCGCCTCGTCGGCATAGCCGACATGAGTGATGAGATGCGCGTCGAGCGCTTCCTGCGCCAGAAGCGGGCCGCGATCGACGAGTGCGCGGACGGCGCTTTGGTCGAGCTTCCGATCGGACGCTATGCCCTGGACGATCTGGCCATAGACGGATTCGAGGAGCGCGCCGATCTGCTCGCGGTCGGGATCGGTCATCGCCTTTTCGGTCAGGAAATCGACGGCCGATTTGTACTGCTCGCGATGGTCGAAGCGCGGCGCGATGCCCAACAGGTCGAGCGTGCCGCGGAAGAACGGCTCCTCGGCGCGCAATCCGACCAATCCCACGAGGCCCAGCGGCTGCACCCAGATGTCGTCGAACGCGCTGGCGAGATAATAGCTGCGCGTCCCCGACGAGAATTCGCCGAAACTGTCGGCATAGGCTACGGTGCGCTTGCCCTTGGCGCGCAAGCGCAGGATTGCGTCGCGCAGCTCCTGCGCGCCGGCGAGGCCGATCTTGCCGTCGCCGAAGCGGGCGATGAGGCCGGTGACGCGCGGATCGTCGCTTGCCCGGTCGAGCGCGTCGAGCACGTCGCGCAGCGACGGCCGGCCGGGGAAAAGCAGCTTCGACAGCGCCGACGACGGCGGGGCATCGGGAAAGCCCCCGCCGATATCGACCGACAGCACCGTGTTGTCGGCGATGGTCGGCCCCCGCGAGCGGCTCCACAATGCCACGCCGACGCCGGCCAAAATCGCGACGAAAACCAGCGCGCCGATGACGGCGAAAAATCCGACGATGAAGCGGCGCATCCCCCGGCCCCTACGTGCCGCACTGCGCGCGGTGGCGCAGCAGATGGTCGGCAAGCACGATCGCCATCATCGCCTCGCCGACCGGCACGGCGCGGATGCCGACGCACGGGTCATGCCGGCCCTTCGTCGCAATCTCGACGTCGTTTCCGTCGATGTCGACGGTGCGCCGCGGCTGCGGGATCGAGCTCGTCGGCTTCACCGCGAAGCGCACGACGATGTCCTGCCCCGTCGAGATGCCGCCCAGGATGCCGCCGGCATTGTTGGAGAGAAAGCGGACGCGCCCGTCCGCCATGCGCATCTCGTCGGCGTTCTCCTCGCCGCTCAAGGAGGCCGCGGCGAAGCCCGCGCCGATCTCGACGCCCTTGACGGCGTTGATGCCCATCATGGCGCTCGCGAGATCGGCGTCGAGCTTGCCGTAGATCGGCTCGCCCAACCCCACCGGCACGCCGCTCGCGACGATCTCGATCACCGCGCCGGTCGATGAGCCCGCCTTGCGCACGCCGTCGAGAAACCCCTCCCAGCGCTGCGCCGCGTCGCGGTCGGGACACCAGAACGGATTGTCGTCGATCGCATTCCAATCCCAGCGCGCGCGGTCGATCGGGTGCGGTCCCATCTGCACGAGCGCGCCGCGGATGCCGATGCCGGTGCCCAGGACCTTGCGCGCGATGGCGCCGGCGGCGACCCGCGAGGCGGTCTCGCGCGCCGAGGCGCGGCCGCCGCCGCGATGGTCGCGGATGCCGTATTTCTTCCAGTAGGTGTAGTCGGCGTGGCCCGGCCGGAAGCGGTCCTTGATCGCGTCGTAATCCTTGGAGCGCGCGTCCTCGTTCTCGATCAAAAGCAGGATCGGCGTGCCGGTGGTGCGGCCTTCGAACACGCCGGACAGGATTTTCACCTGGTCGCTTTCGCGGCGCTGCGTCGTGAAGCGCGATTGGCCCGGCCGCCTGCGGTCGAGCCAGGGCTGGATGTCGTCCTCTCCGAGCGCGATGCGCGGCGGGCAGCCGTCGACGACACAGCCGATCGCGGGCCCGTGGCTTTCGCCCCAGCTCGTGAAGCGGAATATCTCGCCGAAGCTGTTGCCTGCCACGCGCGCCCCGCTACACGACGGAAATGTCGGGCGCGTCCGGCGCCTTCATGCCGACGACGTGATAGCCGCAATCGACGTGGTGCACCTCGCCGGTGACGCCGCTGCTCAAGTCGCTCAACAGATAGACGCTGGCGCCGCCCACTTCCTCGATCCCGACATTGCGCTTCAACGGCGCGTTGTACTGGTTCCATTTGAGGATATACCGGAAGTCGCTGATGCCCGAGGCGGCGAGCGTCTTGATCGGTCCGGCCGAGATGGCGTTGACGCGCACGTTCTGTCCGCCGAGATCGGCTGCGAGATAGCGCACCGACGATTCGAGCGCCGCCTTCACCACGCCCATGACGTTGTAGTGCGGCGTGACGCGCTCGGCGCCGAGATAGCTCAAGGTCAGGAGGCTGCCGCCTTTCGGCATCAGCGGAGCGGCGCGCCGGCAGATGTCGGTGAAGGAATAGCACGAGATCTCCATGCTCTTGAGGAAGTTCGCGCGCGACGTGTCGACATAGCGGCCCTTGAGCTCGCTCGCGTCCGAGTACGCGACCGCGTGCACCACGAAATCGATGCGCTCCCAGCCCGCCGCGAGCGCCGCGAAGACGGCGTCGAGGCTCCCTTCGTCGGTCACGTCGCAATCGAGGACGATCGTGCTGCCGACGCTTTCGGCCAAGGGCCGCACGCGCTTCGCGAACACCTCGCCCTGATACGTGAAGGCAAGCTCGGCGCCGTGGTCGGCGACCGCCTTGGCGATGCCCCAGGCGATCGAGCGGTCGTTCGCCACGCCCATGATCAGGCCTCGCTTGCCGGCCATGAGCGGCTTTCCGTCCGTCATACTTACTCACTCCTCGGGCGGCAGCGACGCCAATGGAAGGACCAGCATCCTACACGATGGCCCCATGCCGCGGAAAGCACCCCCGGCCGCCATGACGCCGCAGTGGAGCGGCCCTTTGCGGCAATCGTTAGCTAGGCGATGGCGGGCGCGCGCGATCTCATGCATGCGGCGGCGGCGCGGCTGCGGGGCGCTGCGGCCGCGGCTCCGCGCTTCCTGCGCTATGTCGTCGGCCGCTTCATTCGCGATGGCTGCCTCGCTGCGGCAGGTGCCTTGAGCTACACCACGCTCGTCTCGCTTGTGCCGCTCATTGCCATAGTCTTTGCGATACTTTCGGCGTTCCCGATCTTCGCCGCCACGCGTGACCAGATCCTGGCCGGGCTCTTCGGCCGGTTCGTGCCCGAGGTGGGGGCCGAAATGGATTACTGGTTCCGCTATTTCGCCGACGCGGCGGTCAAGACGACGACGATCGGCGTGCTCGCTCTCGCCGTCACCGTCCTGTTGCTGCTCGCCACGATCGAGGATCAGCTCAACGACATCTGGCACGTGCGCGCATCGCGGCCATGGGTGCAGCGGATTCTCGCCTACTGGACGATCGTCACGCTGGGGCCGCTGCTGCTCGGCACGGCCTTTTCGCTGCCGAGCTATCTCGACCTCGTCGCGGCGCAGCACGGACTCGACGCGACCGCGGTCTTCGGTTCGGTCGGCGCGCACTGGCTCGTGGGCCTCGTCCCGTTCGCGCTCGAGACGATCGCCTTCACGCTGCTCTACGAGCTCATCCCGAACTGCGCCGTGCGTTGGCGCGAGGCGCTCGCGGGCGGCGTTGTCGCCGCGGCGCTCATCGACGCGCTCAAGCTGGGCTTCACGCTCTATATCGAGCATCTCTCCACATATCGCGCCGTCTATGGCGCGCTCGCCGCGATCCCGATCTTTCTCCTGTGGATGTACGTCGTGTGGTCGGCGGTGCTGTTCGGCGCCGTAGTATCCGCCGCGCTGCCGCGCTGGCGCGCCGCGACCCCGGACATGGCATTCGTCGTCGCCGTCGAGCGGCTCGGGCTCGGTCTCGCGCTCCTCGCCGAACTGGCGGAAAACCGGGGCGACGGCGGCGCGCTCGCGACGGCGTCGCTGGCGCAGCGGCTCGGCGTTTCCGCGACCGCGGCCGCGGACGCATTGACGGTTCTGGAGCGCGCCGGGTTCGCCGTCGCCGCAACGTCGGGCGGGTGGGTGCTGGCGCGCGCGCTCGATACTCTCACGCTCCTCGATTTCTACCGCGCGCTGGGACTGCCGCTCGCGCAGAGCGTCGATGCGGCCCGCGCATTTCCGCAGACCCGCATCGCCGACGCGCTCCATCGCATAGCCGCGGTCGAGGAAGCGGCGCTCGCGACGAAGCTCAGCGATGTGCTCGAAGGTGCGCCGCCCGCCAAGCGCCCGGCGCGCGAGGCGATCGTGCAGCGCCGCTGAAATCCGTCAACCGGCGCTGCCGCGGACCTTCTGCCGGCGGCGTTCGGCCCAGCGCTCGAGGAACGACATGAGCTCCGGGTCGGCCGGATCGGGCAGCATCACCCGGAGCCGCACATACTGGTCGCCGGCGCCGCCCGATGTGGCGATCCCCTTGGCCTTCAAACGCAGCAGCGCGCCGCTGTTCGAGCCTTTCGGCACTTTCACGGCGACGTCGCCGTGGATCGTCGGCACCGTGAGCGTCGCACCGAGCACCGCGTCCGCGAGGCTCACCGGCAGCTCGACCTGGATGTCGCGATCCTTGCGCGTGAAAAGAGGATGCGGATCGACCGTGACGTTGAGATGGATGTCGCCCGCCTGCGCGTCGTGGAGGCGCAGTTTCTGGCCGGAATCGATGCCGGCCGGAATCGCGACCTCGACCGTGCGCCCGTCGGACAGCGCGACCTGCCGCTTGGCGCCGAGCGCCGCTTCGAGAAAGCCGATGCGCAGCGCCTGGCTCGCAAGTTCCGCCCGCGTGGCGCCCCCGCGCGCGCCCGCCGCCGACCGCCGGCCGCGCCGCAAGAATTCCTGGAACACCTCGTCGAGCGAGAAATCGGAGAACGCCGCGCCGCGGCCCGCGCGCGCGCCCGAAGACCCGAAGCCGAAGCCGCGCTCGCGCCCCTCGGCGTCGATCTCGCCGCGATCGAAGCGCTTGCGCTTCGCCGGATCGGACAGCAGTTCGTAGGCGGCATTGAGCTCGCGGAACTGGTTCCCGAGCGCGCGGTTGCCGGGATTGACGTCGGGATGGAGGCGCTTTGCGAGTCGGCGAAAGGCGCGCTTCACTTCCTCTTCGGACGCCCCGCGCGCGAGGCCGAGGACGGCATAGGGGTCTCTCATTCTGTCGCATTGTGCCCGCGCCGCAGCGCCGCTCGCAACCGGATTGCAACATTCGCTATGGTAAGGACGAGGCTTCGCGCGAGGACTCCGTGGCATCCGCATCGTTTGAAGAGCCGTTCGAGCGCTTCGCCCTGTGGTTTGAAGAGGCGAACGAGTCCGAACCCCTGGCCGAGGCGGCGAGTCTTGCGACCGCCGCGGCCGATGGCGCGCCGTCACTGCGCCTGGTGCTCGTCAAGGCCGCCGATTCGCGCGGTTTCGTGTTCTATACCAACGTCGAAAGCCGCAAGGGCGCGGAGCTTGCGGCCAACCCGCGCGCGGCTTTGTGCTTTCACTGGAAAGCGCTGAAGCGGCAGGTGCGCATCGAAGGCGCGGTGCAACCGGCGGGCGACGCCGAGGCCGACGCCTATTTCGCTTCGCGGGCACGCGAAAGTCAGATCGGCGCCTGGGCCTCGGCGCAATCGCGCCCGTTCGGCAGTATGGCGGAGCTCGAGCGGCGGTTCGCCGAGGAATCGCGCCGCCATGACGGGCGCGCCGTGCCGCGGCCGGCGAACTGGCACGGCTATCGCGTCGTGCCGTCGCTCATCGAATTCTGGGAGGAGCGCCCGCACCGTCTGCACGAGCGCCTGGCCTATCGCCGCGAGGGCGCAGGCTGGACGGTCGAGCGCCTCTTCCCGTAAGCTTCCGCCATGGCGGGCGGCGCACGTAAAACCCTGCTCCTCACCGGCGCGAGCCGCGGCATCGGCCACGCGACGGTGCAGCGCTTCAGCGCCGAGGGCTGGCGCGTCATCACCTCCTCGCGCGAGGACGTGCCGGCCGAATGCAAGCGCGATCCCAACTGGACGCACCATATCCCGGCCGACCTCGCCGACCCGGCCGAGGTCGAGCGCTTTGCCAAGGAGGCGGCGCGCTGCATCGGCGATGGCGCTCTCCACGCGCTTGTCAACAATGCCGGCATCTCGCCCAAGACGCCGTTCCGCGAGCGGCTCGGCTGTCTGAACGGCGACATCGCCGATTGGCATTCGGTGTTCCAGCTCAATTTCTTCACGCCCGTGTCGCTGGCGCGCGCGCTCGCCGCGCCCCTTGCGCGCGGCAAGGGCGCCATCGTCAACATCACCTCGATCGCGGGCCATGCCGTCCACCCCTTCGCGGGCTCGGCCTACTCGACCTCGAAGGCGGCGCTTTCGGCGCTGACGCGCGAGATGGCGGTCGAATTCGCGGAGCTTGGCGTCCGCGTCAATGCGGTGGCGCCCGGCGAGATCGAAACCGCGATGCTGTCGCCCGAGACCGAAGTTCTGATCCCGCGCATTCCGATGCATCGCCTCGGCAAGCCCGAGGACGTGGCCGCCGCCATCTTCTATCTTTGCTCCGGCGATTCCGCCTACGTCACCGGCACCGAGATCTTCGTCACCGGCGGCCAGCACCTCTATTAGCGCCATGTATGACGTGATCATCGTCGGCTATGGGCCGACCGGGATGCTCGCCGCCATTCTGCTGGGGCGCGCCGGCCACCGCGTCGCGGTCATCGAGCGCTACAAGACCCTCTACAACCTGCCGCGCGTCGGCATCGTGCATGACGATGTGCTGCGCATGTTCCAGGAGATCGGCTGCATCGACCAGGTCTGGCCGGCGACGCATTTTCTGCCGGTTTACGAGCTTGCGAAGAACGGCCGCGTGCTGCTGTCGAGCGACGTGTCGCCGCTCGCGACGCACGGGTGGCCCGAATACATCTCGATCTATGAGCCGTCGTTCGAGACCGAACTCGACCGTCTTGCCGCGGCGGCGCCTTCGATCGAGATTTTTCGCGGCGCGGCCGCGAGCGCGCTGACGCAGACCGGGGATCGCGTCACCGTCACCGTGAAGGACGAGGACGGCGGATCGCGCCACCTCGAAGGCCGCTATCTCATCGGCGCCGACGGCGGCAACAGCTTCGTGCGCGAGACGCTCGGCATCCCCTACGAGAATCTCGGCTTCGATCAGGACTGGCTGGTGATCGACGCCAAGGAAAAACGTGCCCGGCCTGGCCTTCCCGCCATGCGTCAGTTCTGCGAGCCGGAGCAGCCGGGCGTGACGCTCCATATGGGACCGCACCACCGCCGCTGGTCGTTCATGATCTTCCCCGAGGAATCCGCGGAAGAAGCGATGAAGCCCGAGAATGTGTGGCGCCGGCTCGACCGGCCGGAGGGCGCGACGCCGGACGAATTCGAGCTGATCCGGGTGGCGGCGTACAAGTTCCAGTCGCTTTATGCCGAACGATGGCGCGAGGGGCGGATCTTTCTTGCCGGCGACGCGGCGCACCAGATGCCGCCTTTTCTCGCGCAAGGCCTGTGTTCGGGATTCCGCGATGCGCACAATCTGGCCTGGAAGCTCGATCTCGTTCTGAACGGGCGCGCCGGCGATGCGCTTCTCGACAGCTACATGGCCGAACGCGGCCCCAACGCGCGCGCCACCATCGTCGAGAGCATGCGCGTCGGGCAGCACGTCAACGAGCGCGATCCGGAGAAGGTGCGGCTGCGCGACGAGCAGCTCCTCGCCATGCAGGCGCAAAAGGACCACACGCGCGGCCAGAAGCAGCTCATTGCCTTTCGCGTGCCCGGCTTCGAGGGCGGCTTCATCGCGCGGCCCGGCACCCCGGCGGCGGGCGACGCCTTTCCGCAATATCGCGTCCGAACGGGCGAGCGCGAGGGACGGTTCGACGACATCGCGGGACGGGGATTCCTCATCCTGGCGCGCCACGCGCAGGCGAGCGCGGCGCTCGCGCCGGAAGACCTCGCTTTCTGGCGCTCGCTCGACGGCAGATTCCTACAGATCGGCGATGACGGCGCGGGCGATCTCGTCGATATCGACGGAAGCTACGGCAAGCTCATGGACGAGTATGGTTGCGCGATCCTGCTGAAGCGCCCCGACCACTACATGTTCGGTGGAGCCCGGACGGCGCGCGATCTTCCGGCGCTTGTCGCCGATCTGCGCGATCAGCTTGCGGCGGCGCGGAAGTTCTGAAGCCGCGCCTTGAGGCTCTCGATGTCGTGGTCGAGCCAGTCGAGAAACGCATCCGGCGCCTCGCCTTGCGCGCGGCGCAGATCCGTGAGGCGCGCGAGCTCGCTCTCGACCGATTCGGCGATGAGCGTCCTCTGCTCCTGCCGCTCGTCCTCGGGAAGCAAGTGCAGGAAGCGGAGCTTCAATAGAAGCGTCAGGCGGTTGAGTTCGCCGGCCGGCGCCCGCAGCCGCGCCTTCAGCAGCGCGCAGAGGTCCTGGCGCCCGGCCTCGGTGATCTCGAGCATGCCGTTCTCGGCGGCGGCGCTCGCGTCCGACGCGGCGAGCCCCTCGTAGCGCAACATCTCGAGCGAGGTGCCCATGAGCTCCAGCGAAGGGCCGGCGACGCAGCTCGTGAAATGGCGGATCGATGCGGCAAGCTCGCCATAGCGGCGCGGGCCCTCGGCGAGGAAGCCCAGCGCCGCGAGCCGGATCGCTTCGCTCGGGATGAGGGAATTGTCGCGGAACATTCCCGGCCTCACGCGACGCGGCGGATCGGCAGGCGCGACCACACGTCGGACAGCGCGGCGACAAGGCGGTCGATGTCGGCATCGCTGTGCAGCGGCGTCGGCGTGAAGCGCAGCCGCTCGGCGCCGCGCGGCACGGTCGGATAGTTGATCGGCTGGACGTAGATCGCGTGGCGCTCCAAAAGCGCGTCGGACGCTTCCTTGCACAGCCGCGCGTCGCCGACCAGGACGGGCACGATGTGGCTCGGGCTCGGCATCACCGGCAGCTCGGCCTCCAGAAGGCGCCGCTTCAGAAGCGCCGCGCGCTCCTGGTGGCGCCGGCGCAGATCGTGCGCCGCCGTGACGTGGCGGATGCTCGCGACCGCGCCCGCGGCAATGGCTGGCGGCAGCGAGGTCGTGAAGATGAAGCCCGGCGCGTAGCTCCTGATGAAATCGACGAGGCCGCCCGAGCCCGCGACATAGCCGCCGACGAGCCCGAACGCCTTGGCGAGCGTGCCCTGGATCACGTCGACCTTGTCCTCGACGCCGTCGCGGTCGGCGATGCCGGCACCGCGCGCGCCGTAGAGCCCGACCGCGTGCACCTCGTCGAGATAGGTCAGGCCGCCGTAGCGCCGCGCCACGTCGCAGAGCTCGCCGATGGGCGCGATGTCGCCGTCCATCGAATAGACCGACTCGAAGGCGACGAGCTTCGGCCGCGCCGGATCGAGCGCCTTCATGCGGCGCTCGAGATCGGCCGGGTCGTTGTGCGCGAAGATGTGTTTTTCCGTGCGGCCGTGGCGGATGCCCTCGATCATCGAATTATGGTTCAGGGCGTCCGACAGCACGATGCAGTTCGGCATCTGGCTGGCGAGCGTGGCGAGCGCCGCGTCGTTCGCGACATAGCCCGAGGTGAAGACCAAAGCCGCCGGCTTTTTGTGCAGCGCGGCAAGCTCGGCCTCGAGCGCCACGTGGTAGTGCGTCGTGCCCGAGATGTTGCGCGTGCCGCCGGCGCCGGCGCCGGCGCGGTCGATCGCCTCGTGCATGGCGGCCAGCACGTCCGGGTTCTGGCCCATGCCGAGATAGTCGTTCGAGCACCACACCGTGATCTCGCCGCCGCTCTTGTGGTCGAAGGCGCGCGGGAAGCGCCCGGCGCGCCGCTCGAGATCGGCGAACACGCGGTAATGTCCCTCGGCCCGGAGGGCGTCGAGCCGATTCTTGAAAAACCCTTCGTAATCCATCGCCTGGACCAATCCTCCCCAACCGAAGCGGCAGTATAGACCGGGAAAACGGCAGCGTCAGGCGGACAGAACGTCGCTCCGCCGCCGCAATTCCGCCGTGGCGGCCTCCAGCCCGCGCTCGAACCGGTTGAGCATCTCCGCGATCTCGGCGCGCGAGATCACGAGCGGCGGGCAGAATGCCACCGTGTCGCCGAGCGAGCGCAGGATGACGCCCGCCTCCTGGCACTTCGCCGCCACCAGGGCGCCGGCCCCGGTCTGCGCCGGAAACGGCGTTTTCGCCGCCTTGTCGCGCACCAGCTCGATCCCGGCGATCAATCCGACGCCGCGCACCTCGCCCACGAGCGGATGGGGAGCAAAGCGCCGCACGCCCTCCTGCAGGATGGGCGCCACCTTGCCGACATGGGCGAGAATATCGCGCTCCTCGTACAGCTTCAGCGTCTCGAGCGCCACGGCGCACGACACCGGATGCCCGCCATAGGTGAAACCGTGCGAGAACAGGCCAAGTTTCTCGCTCTGCCGCACCAGCGCCCGGTAAATCGGCTCGGAAATGACGGTGGCGGAAATGGGCAGATAGGCCGACGACAGCGCCTTCGCGACCGTGACGATGTCGGGCTTGAGGCCGAACGTCTCGCTGCCGAACATTTTTCCGGTCCGGGCGAAGCCGCAGATCACCTCGTCGGCGATCAGCAGCACGTCGTGCTTTTTGAGGACATCCTGGACCTTCGCGAAATATGTGCGCGGCGGAACGATGACGCCGCCCGCGCCCATCACCGGCTCGGCAATGAAGGCGGCAACCGTCTCCGGGTCCTCGCGCTGGATCTGCAGATCGAGGCTTTCGGCGAGCCGGTCGGCGTACTGCTCCTCGCTTTCGCCGGGATGGGCATAGCGCCAGTGATGCGGGCAGTCGGCGTGGCGGACATTGGCGATCGGCAGGTCGAAATCGCGGTGATTGGCGGCCAGGCCGGTGAGGCTTGCGGTCGCGACCGTGACGCCGTGATAGCCGCGCATCCGGGAGATGATCTTCTTCTTGCGCGGGCGTCCGAGCGCGTTGTTGTAGTACCAGACGATCTTGACCGCCGTGTCGTTCGCCTCGGAGCCGCTGTTGGCGAAAAAGGCCTTCGACATCGGCACCGGCATCATGCCGACGAGCCGCTCGGCCAGCGCGCCCGCCACCTCGTGCGCCTTCTGATTGAAGCCGTGATAGAACGGCAGAAGCCGCATCTGGCGCACCGCCGCCTCGACCAGCCGCTCCTCGCCGAAGCCCAGCGACGTGCACCACAGGCCCGCCATGCCCTCGATATAGTCCTTGCCCGCCTCGTCGAAGACGAAGACGCCCTTGCCCTCGCGGATGACGAGCGGGCCGTCCTCCTCCTGCCGCTTCAGATTGGTATAGGGGTGGAGGTGATAGGCCACGTCGCGGCCCGCGGCCGAATTCGGTCTTTGCATGGCGGCGCCTTCGGTGCTTCGCTTTGGCCGCACTATGGCGCGAGGCGGATGCGAATGAAACCGCTGCCGAAGGTCTTCCGTGACATCGTCCGGCGCAAAGATGTATTTCTTGACGCGTTGCGACGCGCCATGCCGCAGGTGACCGTGACCGCCGAATCGAAGACTGAAAATCCGCCGCTCAGCTGTCTCAAATGCGCGAGCTTCTGCTGCAAGCTCGCGGGCTATGTCGAGGTGCACCGCGAAGACGAGCGGCGCCTTGCGAAGCATTTGGGCCTCACCGTGCGCGAGTTCGAGGAAAAGCACGTCGTCGAGGTCACGCGCAAAGGCGAGAAGCTCATCAAGTCGGGCTACGACGCCTGCCAGTTCCTGACCGCCGACCGGCGCTGCAGCGTCTATTCGGCGCGGCCGCGCGACTGCCGCGAATATGTTTGCTGGGACCAGTACGATCAGACGGTCTACGACTTCGCCTATTTCTATCAAAAGGCGATCGACGCGCAGAAACGCGCCGAGGCCAAGAAGAAGGCCGAGGAAGAGCGCGCCAAGGCGCAAGCGCGCGAAAAGCGCCGGCGCAAACGGCGCCGCGGCTAGGCCGCGACATTCTGACGCAGGGCTCCCGCCATCGCCTTGAAAGGCGCGGGCTTGCGTGGGTTTTCCCGATTCGATTCCGGCACTTATCCCCAGCCTTATCCAGAGTTCACCCCGATTTTCGATGGAGCGGCGGCCGGGGGTTGCCGATGCTTGGGCTGGGGCAATGCAAAAGACGAAGGCAGATGCTGGCGTCCTCGAGGACGCTCTTGCCGGCGACATCGACATGGATCGAGTTGTCGCGGACCCGCATTACCGCCGCCAGCTGATCGACCGTTTGCGCCGCGAGCGTCTGGAAATTCGCTCGCGCCGCGATGCGCCGGATTCGGCGGCGGACGAGGACGATTGACCCTCGGTCCCCGGTCCCTATCCTCCGTCCGGCGCGAGGAGGGGCCATGGCGATCATCAACCGCATCGCCGAATTCCACGCTGAGATGACCGGCTGGAGACGGCGGCTCCACGCCCATCCCGAAACCGCCTTCGAGGAGCGCGACACGAGCGATTTCGTCGCGGCGCGCCTTCAGGATTTCGGCATTGCGGTGCATCGCGGCCTGGCGCGCACCGGTGTCGTCGGCACTTTGCAGGGCAGCCGGCCGGGCCCGGCAATCGCGCTCCGCGCCGACATGGACGCGCTGCCGATCGCGGAGAAGAACGGTTTCGATCATGCCTCGCGCGTCGCCGGCAAGATGCATGCCTGCGGCCATGACGGCCACACGATCATGCTTCTGGGCGCCGCGCGCTATCTCGCCGAGACGCGCAATTTCGCCGGCACCGTGCATTTCATCTTTCAGCCTGCCGAGGAGAACGAGGGCGGCGGCAAGGCGATGGTCGAGGAGGGGCTGTTCCAGAAATTCCCGGTCGATGCGGTCTACGGCATGCACAACTGGCCGGGCCTGCCGGTCGGCAATTTCGCGATCCGGCCGGGCCCGATGCTCGCCGCCTGCGATCTCTTCGAGCTCGTCGTCGAGGGCAAGGGCACGCACGCGGCGCTGCCGCATCTCGGCATCGACCCGGTCATCTGCGCGGCGCAGATCGCGACCTCGCTCCAGACCATAACGAGCCGCAACACCCATCCGCTCGACAGCGCCGTCGTCAGCATCACCCAGATTCACGGCGGCGACACCTGGAACGTCATTCCCGATCATGTCGTGCTGCGCGGCACCGCGCGCTCCTTCAAGCCCGAGGTTCAGGATGCGATCGAGGCGGGCATCCTGCGCATCGCCCGCGGCGTCGCGGACGCGATGGGCGCAACGGTCGAGCTGCGCTACGACCGGCGCTATCCCGCCACGGTGAACCGCGCGGCCGAGGTCGAGACATGCATCGTCGCCGCCGGCGATGTCGCGGGCGCAAGCCGCGTCGAGCGCAACGTGCAGCCGACCATGGGATCGGAAGACTTCGCCTTCATGCTCAATGCCAAGCCCGGCGCCTACATCTTCATCGGCAACGGCACGGGCGAGAAAAGCGCCGCGCTGCACAATCCGCACTACGACTTCAACGACGCGATCCTGCCTTTGGGCGCCAGCTACTGGGCCCGCCTCGTCGCCCGCGCGCTGGGGGAATAGCCGCCGTCAGAGCCCGTGCTTCGCCAGCATCTTCAGCAGCGACTGCGTCGGCTTCATGAAGAAGACCAGCATGGTGCAGCCATCGGGCGCCACCGGCTGATGCCGGCTGCCTTTCTGGCGCACGACGAAATTGCCGGCGGTGCAGGCGCCCTCGTCGTCGACGAGCGCGCCCTCGAGGATGTAGGTCTGCTCCAGATCCTCGTGCGTGTGCATCGGGATGCTGGCGCCCGGCGCGAGCTTGGTGATGATGGTGAGAAGCCCGCTCGCGGCGTCGCGATGCAGCACCTTGAGCTTGTTGCCGGGACCGGAATCGATCCACGGCATCTTTTCGATATCGACGAAGCGCGAGGCGAGCGCGCCAATATTTGCGTCGGGTGCCATGGCCTGACCTCCTCGAAGAGAGACGGCAAGTCTACTCCCGCGCGCCGCGCGGATCGAGCGCCTGCCTCAACCCGTCGCCAAGGAAGTTGCAGGCGACCACCGTCACGAGAATGAGGAGGCCGGGGTAGAGGCCGAGCTGGGGTGCAAGCGCGATCGTCTCCTGCGCGCCCGTGAGCATGCTGCCCCAGCTCGCCAGCGGGGGTGCTATGCCCAGCCCCAAAAAACTCAGGACGGATTCGAGCAGGATGATCTCGCCGACCGAGAGCGTGGTGGCGACGATGATCGGCGCTGCCAGGTTGGGCAGGATGTGGACGAGCATGATCCGCGAGGGTCGCGCGCCCATCGCCTCGGCGGCGCGCACGAAGTCTTGTGCCTTCAGCGACAGCGCTGCACCGCGCACGAGCCGCGCGACCGTGGTCCAGCCGACCAGCGCCACGAGCGCGACGATGCGATAGAGGCTGAGCGCGTCCGACTGCGCGAGCGCGCCGAGGCCCAGCTTTTTCGGATCGAGCGCCGCCAGCACGACGAGCAGCGGCAAAAGCGGCAGCGCGATGACGCCGTCGGTGATGCGCATCAAAAGCGCATCCGTCCGCCCGCCGCGATAGCCGGCGACGAGCCCGATCGCGGTGCCGAGCCCTGCCGCGGCGAGCGCCGCCACGAACCCCACGAGAAGCGACACGCGTCCGCCCTCGGCGAGCCGCAGCAAAAGGTCGCGGCCCAACGCGTCGGTGCCGAGGAGATGGGCCCATGACGGTGCCGCAAGGCGCGCGCGGAGATCGACCCGGTCGCCGGCCGCGCCGACGAGCGCCGGGATCAGCATCACCGCAGCGCCAAGCGCAAGCAGCGTCAGGCCCGGAAGCCGCATGCGCCGCCGCCGCCGGACGCCGCTTCGGGGAAGGGCCGCCGCCGCGCTCATCCGAGGCTGATCCTCGGGTCGGCCACGGCATAGGCGATGTCGGCCGCGAGGTTCGCGAGCAGCGTCATGGCCGTCGCCAGCAGCAACCCGGCAAGCGCGAGGTTGTAGTCGTTGCCCAAAATCGCGTCGTAGATGAGCTTCCCCATGCCGGGATAGGCGAACATCGTCTCGGTGACGAGCGCGCCCGAGAACAGCGAGCCCATCGACAGCGCCGCCACCGTGATGATCGGGATGAGCGCGTTCCGAAGCGCATGGCCCAGAAGGACGCGCAGCTCGCCCGCGCCCTTGGCCCGCGCCGTGCGGATATAATCCTGCGTCAGCGCCTCGATCATCGCCGCGCGCGCATAGCGCAAATGGCTTCCCATGCTCGCCAAGGTCAAGGTCGCGACCGGCAGGACGAGGTGCTGGATGCGGTCGAGCGCGCCGCCGTCGCCGACGGTCGCGATCCCGCCCGCCGGCAAGACGCCGAGCGCCACCGCGAACACGAAGATCAGCATCAGCGCGAGCCAGAAGGACGGCACCGAGATGAAGGCGAAGGCCACGAAATTGACGGCGCCGTCGAACGCCGATCCGGGCCGGCGCGCGGCCACGATGCCGAGCGGGACGGCGAGCCCGAGCGCCAGCGCGAGGCTCGTCCCCATGAGCAGCGCCGTGTTCGCGAGCCGCGGTCCCAGCACCGCGAGCGCCGGCCGCATGTAAAGCCGCGAATAGCCGAAATCGCCGTGGAGCGCCGCCTGCGCCCAGGCGAGGTAGCGCTCGACGAGCGGCCGGTCGAGCCCGTAGAGCGCCTTGAGCCGCACCGCGTCCGCCGCGGTCAGGTGCGGATCGGACGCGATCATCACATCGATCGGGTCGCCCGGCATCAGGCCGATCAGCGCGTAGATCACGAACGACATGACGGCGAGCACCGCCGCCGTCTGCAATAACCGCGTGACGGCGAACCGCGTCATCCCGCTGCGCCTGGCGCTCGCCGCCACTCCTCGATCCACATCGTCGAGGGATATTGGTGGCCGGTCGGAGTGACGCCTTCGAGCCACGGCGGCAGCACATAGGCCTCGGCGCGGAAATAGAGGGGGAGCGCCGGAAGCTCCTCGGCATAGAGCGCCTCGAGCCGGTGCCACAGCTCGGCCCGTTTCGTGCGGTCGAGCTCGACCTCGATCGCGTCGATCAGGCGATCGGCCGCGTCGCTGCGGAAGCCCGGAAAATTCTCGCCGGAGAAGCCGTTGGCGGCATCGGGAATCTCGTCCGAGCGCAGCACCGAGCGCGGCACGTTCTCGGGCGCGCTGATCCAGGCGAACATCGCCATCTGGAAATGCCGGTGGGTCAGGCTGTCGCCGAAAAGGACGCGCGCCGGCTGGTTCTTGAGGCGCACGTCGATGCCGATTTCGCGCCACTCGCTTTGCAGCACCTCCTCGACCAGCTCGCGCGTGCGGTTGCCCGACGTGGTGGCGAGCTCGAGCGTCATCGTGTCGCCCTCGTCGTTGCGGCGCACGCCATTGCCCGCTTCGTGCCAGCCCGCTTCGTCGAGGAACTGGCGCGCCTTCGCCGGGTCATAGGGATAATGCTGAACCTCGTCGGTGTAGATCCAGTCGAGCGGCGGCACGAAACTGTCGGCAACGGGGTCGCGCCCGGCGAACAGCTCGTCGCTGATCGCCTTGCGGTCGATCGCATAGAGCAGCGCCTGGCGCACGCGGCGAGACGACAGGATCGGGTTGTCGAGATCGAGATCGACATGCTCGTAGGTGAGGCCGGGCTTGTAGAGCACGCGGAACTCGCGCCCATGCCGCTGCTCGAACGCCAGCGCCTCGTCGAGCGAAAAGCCAAGCTCCCCCGCCACCATGTCGATGCCGTGCGCCAGCAGATTGGCCTCGAGCGCCGCCGTGTTCTCGATCGTCCACACCACGACGCGGCGGAAATAGGGCTTTTCCCCCGACCAGTACGGATTGCGCTCGAGCACGATGTGCGAGCCGGGCGAAACCTCGGTGACGAGGTAGGGCCCGTCATAAAGCCCGGGATTGGTCGGATCGGTGTCGTAGCTCGTGCGGATGCGGTACTGGCCGGGATCGGCGAACGCGGCGCGCTCGACATGCGCCGGCAGAATCTCGAAATCGTTCTCCGCGGCATAGTCGAAGGTGAGCTTGTCGATATCCATGGTGAAGGTCTTGTCGTCCTTCGCCTCGATCCTGACGATGCGGCGGTAAAGCTCGGCGTCGGCGACGCCGGTCTTCGGATCGCACCCGACCGCATAGCTGAACAGCACGTCGGCGGTCGTGACCGGCACGCCGTCGCCCCAGCGCGCATCGGGCCTTATCGTGAAGGTAAGCCGCACGCCCGTCTTGCCGCCCGGCAGATCGAGCTTTTGCGCGAGCCCGTTCGCGAAGCTCGGCAGTTCGACGCACAGCATGCAGACGAGCCGCCAACCGGCGTCGTAGGTCGTGAGCGGGCGGCGCGCCATCGCCAGCACGTAGCTCTTGGCCGCCATCTCATCGATCGCCGGATTGAGCGTCGAGGGATATTGCGTGATGCCGATCGCCAGCTCGTCCGGCGCGCGCCCCGGCGCGGCTTGCGCCGCCGTTGCCGCAAAGAGGAAAAGGAGCAAGATCGCCCGCCGCATCGCGGGCGAGCATATCGCAAGCTTCGCCGTCATGCGCGGGCTTGTCCCGCGCATCCGCGTGTTACACGCGGGGCGCGGATTACGCCGCGCGGGCGAAGGGCGGAAGGAGTTCGTCGAGCCGTCGCGGCAGGAGCGGACGCAGCGTCTCGCCGTAGCGTGCGTCGATCTCGGCGGATGCGCCGCTCAGGACGATAAGATCGCGATTGGTCTCTGGCGAGCTGCCGCGCCTACGCGGCTCTGCCTCGAGGCTTCGTGCCATCGGAAAAATCCCCGCTTCTCGGGTGAACCCGGGACGAGGCTAGGGCGGGAAAGGTTAGCAATGGGTTTACGCGTCGCGAAGGCGCGGCATCACCTTCTCGCTGAAGAGCCGCATCGAGCGTTCCGCGTCCTCATAGCCGATCGTATTGAAGTTCACCTGGAGCGAGGCGCTTTCGAAACCGCCCATGCCCGCGACGTAGCGCGAGATCTGATCGTAGATGTCGTCCGGATTGCCGACGAACGCGGCGCCGCTTTCGACCTGCGTCTCGATCGTCTCCTTCGACAGCATCTCGACCATCTTGTCGTAGCCGGCATAGTCCTTGGACTTGATCGTGCTCCAGTCCGACGCCGCCTCGACGATGGAGCGAAGATAGCGGTTCATCGGCTCGCGCGCGATCGACCACGCCTTGTCGCGGTCCTCGTGGCAGAACATGTGGAAGGCCAGCATCACGCGCCCCTTGCCCTTGTGGCCGGCGTCGCGCCACGCCTTGCGGTAGAGCCCGAGCAGCTCCTCCATGTGCTTGACGGCGAGCGGAATCGCCATGACGGCGTGGCCCGCCTTGCCGGTCTCGACAAAGCTCTCGGGCGAGACGGTGCAGGCGACCCAGAACGGCGGCCGCGGTTTTTGCGTCGGGCGCGGCAGCGAGGTGGTAGTGCGGAAGCTGTGGAAGCGGCCCTCCGACGTCACGTTCTCCTCTTCGAGGAGACGCCGCACCTGCTCCATCCCTTCGGTGAAGCGCGCGCGGCTCTCGTCGAGGCTGATGCCGAAGCGGGCGAATTCGTGCGGCAGAAATGCCCGGGCGAAGCCCGCCTCGAGGCGCCCGCCCGAGATCGCGTCGAGCATGCCGAGTTCGCCGGCGATCTTGAGCGGATGGTTGAAGACCGGCAGCACCGCCCCGGTGATCAGCCTGAGCTTTTTCGTGCGCTGCGACATGGCAGTGAGGAAGACGATCGGATTGGGCGTGTAGCCGCCATAGGGAACGAAGTAATGCTCGACCGTCCGTACATGGCCCCAGCCGTAGGAATCGGCGAGCGCCGCAAGGCGCAGGCATTCGTCGAAATACTGCGCCGCGGATTTCTGGTCGGGCCCGACGTCGGGAAAGAATTGCACCCCGAATTCCATTGCAGTCTCCTCGCGCCAACCGGTGCGCCATGATACCGAAGAACGTGCCGCAGGGCATTTCGCGTTTACAAATCGCTAACCACTTTGCCCCAGAAATTCACCTTCGGGAAGCACTCCCGAAAAGCCCGAAACGTCAGAGGTCGAGAACGACCCATGCAGGATCGCGACTGGTGGCGGGGCGCCGTCATCTACGAAATCTACCCATCGAGCTTCCGCGACGCCAACGGCGACGGCTGGGGCGATCTGGCCGGCATCACCGAGAAGCTCGACTACGTCGCCTCGCTCGGCGTCGATGCCGTCTGGATCGCGCCGTTCTTCCGCTCGCCGATGCAGGATTTCGGCTACGACGTGGCCGACCAGTGCGATGTGGATCCGCGGTTCGGCACGCTCGCCGATTTCGACCGGCTGGTCGCGCGGGCGCATGCGCTGGGCCTGCGCGTCATCATCGACCAGGTCTGGGGCCATACCTCGCATGCCCATGCCTGGTTCGAGGCAAGCCGCAAAGGCCGGGGCAACGACACCGCGAATTGGTACGTCTGGGCCGATCCGAAGCAAGACGGCACGCCGCCCAACAACTGGCTTTCGGTGTTCGGCGGCCCGGCCTGGACCTGGGAGCCGCGCCGGCGCCAGTACTATCTCCATCATTTCCTTGCGGCGCAGCCGACGCTCAATTTGCGCAACCCGGACGTTGCAGCGGCGCTCATCGCGGCGGCGCGGTTCTGGCTCGCGCGCGGCGTCGACGGGTTCCGGCTCGATGCGGTCGATTTCCTGCTGCACGATCCGCAGCTCCGCGACAATCCGCCGCGACCGCCCGCGGGCGGCCAGGTGCCGGCAAAACTGTTCGGCCTGCAGCATCATTGCCACGACATGCTGCAAGGCGACGCGACGGACGTGCTGGGCCGCTTCCGCGCGCTCCTCGACACTTATCCCGGCACCGCGCTGCTCGGCGAAGTGTCGAGCCAGGAGGGCGCGTTCGAGCGCATCGCGCGCTACACCAGGGCGGGCGCGGGGCTGCACATGGCCTATACGCTGCGCCCCTTGCGCAAGGACACCTTCGAGCATGCGCTCGGCGAGGCGCTCGACGAGATCGCTTCGGCGGCCGGCTCGGGCTGGCTCTGCTGGGCCTTCAGCAATCACGACGTGGAGCGCGTCGCGAGCCGCTGGAACCCGCTGCGCGAGCGCGCCGTGCCGCCGCCCAAAGGCTTCGTCGAGCTGCTGATGGCGCTGCTTTTGAGCCTGCGCGGCAGTGTCTCGCTCTATCAGGGCGAAGAGCTTGGCCTCGCGGAGGCGCAGCTCGAGTTCGGCGAGCTGCGCGACCCGTTCGGCATCGCATATTTTCCCGAATTCGCCGGCCGCGACGGCAGCCGCACGCCGATGCCGTGGCGCGCCGATGCGCCGCATGCCGGCTTCACCGAGGCTGCGCCCTGGCTCCCTGTCCCGCGCGAGCATTTCGCCGCGAGCGTCGCCGAGCAGGAGGCGGATCCGTCCGCGCCGCTCCATGCCTGGCGCCGCCTCGTCCATTGGCGCAAGGCACACAGGGCGCTCGGCGCGGGCTCGTTTGCGCGGCTCGACGCGCCGCATCCGCTTCTCGTGTTCGAGCGTCGGCTCGGCGCCGACCGCGTCGTTGCCATCCTCAATCCCTCGCCGCTGCCGCAGACAGCAGAACTCGGCGACGGCGTCGCATCGTATCTCGCGAGCGCGGGCGCGGAGCTCGAAGAGGGCGCGGGCCGGCTTCCGCCGTGGGGCTATCTCTTCGCCGCCGTGCCGGCGCACGAAACCGCGCCCGCTGCGCTCGGCTGATTGTCCGAGCGCGCTTGGGCGGTGTCGTTCCGCGGTTCTTCTACTGCTGCTCTTTCTGTTCTCCGACGCGCACGGCGTTGCCGGTGCGCGGGCCGCATTCGCCCGTGACGTTCACCTGGCCGGCCTCTCCGGCGAGCTTGCCGGTGACCGCATAGTTCTGCCATGTCGCCGCGACCGAGCCGTCCGGTGTAACCGAACCTTTCAGAGGCTCGGCACCGGGTCCCGCGCTGTTCTTCACCTCCATCGGGGAGTTGAGCTCGCGGGCCAGGTTTCCCGAAAGCTGGCTGTCCTTGATATCGACGACGATACGCATGGCCGGGCAGCCGGGACCCGCGTTAACGGAGGGGTTGGCGGCGGCCGGCGGGAAATCGATGACCCATCTGCCGTCATATTGAGCGGCGCGGGCCGGAAGCATCGGCAGTGCAAGGAGGGCGACCGCAGCGGCCGCGGTAAGCCATTTCGACATGGTGCACCTCGAATGTTCTGCCGGGCGCCGTGCCCCGCGTGATGTTCATTCTCGGTGCGCGATCGGCGGCGAGCCTTGATCCAAATCAACGTTTGCGAGGCGGTCGTACCAGGCGATCTGGTCCGCGAGCGTGAAATGCGCATTCGCCGGCGACGGATTGGGCACGACGAAAAGCGATGTGTCGCCGATGCGCGCGGATTGCAGCCCAAGGCTTTCGTTTCCCGCCGCGGGATCGAGTGCGCGCGCGAGCGGGCGATAGCTCGTCACGCCGTGAAAGCACGCGATGCGCGGCCGAAAGCGTTCGAGTTTCTTCGCAAGAAGCGGCGCCGCTTTCGCAAACTCGTTCTTCGGCAGCTCCTCGGCGCGCGCGGTGGCGCGCTTCACGGCGTCGGTGAAGCCGAACCCGTATTCGAGCAGAGCGCGGTCGTGCTGCGGCAGCAATATCTCGACGCCGAGCGCCTCGCGTGCGCCCTGGCTCAAGAGCGAGCGCGAGAAGGCGGGCCAGAAACGGTTCGTGCGCCGCGCGAAGTAATGCCCTTCCGCCACCGAATAGAGCGACGGATTGATGCCGACGAAGACGATGTCGAGTTCGGGGCGCAGCAGGTCGGGGAGGGTGGCGGGGCGTGCCATCGCGGTTGCTATAGTGACGGCACATGAAGATCTACACCATCGGCCATTCGACCCGCGCGCTCGAGGATTTCACGGCGATGCTCGAGGCGGCGGGGATCGCGTGCATCGCCGACGTGCGCCGCTTTCCGCGCTCGCGCCGCCATCCGCACTTCAACGGCGATGCGCTCGCGCAGTCGCTGGCCGAGGCAGGCATTCTCTACCGCCATTTCGAGGCGCTCGGCGGCCGGCGCGGCAAGGCGCCCGCACAACCGTCGGCGAACACGCTGTGGCGCGAAGAGCCGTTCCGCAACTATGCCGACTATGCCGAGACGGAAGAGTTCCGCACCGCGCTCGCCGCGCTCAAATCCCTCGCCGCCGAGCGTCCGGTCGCGATCATGTGCGCCGAGGCGGTATGGTGGCGCTGCCACCGCCGCATCATCGCGGATTATCTCATCGCGCAGGGCAACGAGGTCGTGCACATCCTGGAGAAGAACAAGCTCGAGCCCGCGACACTGACGCCAGGTGCCGCGCCGCAGCCCGACGGATCGGTTCTTTACGCGGGGAAGGAGCCGCGCCTGCCGCTCTGATCCGCGCCGCGCACGGTCTCGCGCGCGATCCGCTCGCTTTCCGCGAGCGTGTCGCGCAGCACCTTGTCGGCCTGCGCCGTCGTCTTGACGAAAGTGCGCAGAAACGAATTGGTGCGCGGCAGCTGGAACAGCGTCTCTTCCTCGTCATCGATGCCGCGTCCCGTGATGACCATCACGTTGTCCTGCGGCGTGATGACGAGTTCGCACAGCGGCACGCCCGCCCCGGTGATGTATTCGACGACGCGATGGCGGTCCGGCTCGCCCGCGCTCGGCACGATCGTCATGCGATAGGGCGTGCGCGTCGCCGCCGCCTCGATGAGGGCGCGGGTGAACGGCCGCAGGAACGTCTCGTCGAAACCCAGGAGCGACAGCGCGCTCTCGTCCGGCGCGCCGCTGCGCATGTCGAGCGTCGCCCACAGCGAGGCGCGCCCGTTGTAGAAATCGACCGAGGCGAGATCGAGATTGATCGACTCGATGCCTTGCGGCGGCAGCGCCGCGTGGCTGCACAGGAACGCAAAGCACGACGGCTCGCGCTTCAGCGACAGCACCGTCGTCGCTTCGAGATTGCGGTCGGAAATGGCATTCAACGGGCTCGACATCGGACTTCTGCCTTGACCTGTACCGGGGCGAACCGGCGGCGGTTCTCGCCGGGCACAGTTTTCAAGACTTCCAGTTAAGTTTTAGATAATGAGGGTAAAAAATAAGACCAAATTGTCTCTCAACTTTTAGGCAAATTCGCGCTGACAAATAATCGCGCCCGTTCAATTAAAGAACCCGGTGTCATCATTGTAATTATTGCGGCGGGGATCGGGCGGGCAACCAAGTCTTAAGGGATTGATAGTAATTTCCACTGGTTCCAGTGCAGGGGTTTGTTACGCATGAGCACCTTAGCCGAGACGATCAACGAAGCGATGGCGCGGCTCGGTCCGGCCACGCGCGATCGGGTCCGCGACATCATGACGGAAATCGCCGGGCTCAATCTCGGCGCCGACGACCGTCTTTCGGTGCTCGCGACGGCGATCGCCGCGGTCGCGGCCACGTATCATTCCCGGCACAAGCCGGTTTATCTCGAGGCGGTGCAAACCTGGTCGCTCGAGATCTCGGTCGGGCTCGCGCCGCCGCCGGTACGGCTGTCGTCGCCGGCCGAGGACGCGCTGATCGAGGACGGGGCGGAGATTCTCGTCACCGGGCTCGACGGCCTGCTCGAGCAGCTCGCGGTCGGCGCCGCGGGGTTGCAGGACCGGCTCGTCGTCGAGCTGTCGCTGTTCGCGCAGCTGCTGGGCCAGCACGACGCCAACACCGTGCATCTGACGTTGCACGCCGTCGCCGACGCGCTCGACGACGAGGAGTATCGCCCGGGACGCGCCGTGCGCGTGCCGCTCGATGCGACGGTCGTGCCGCTCGGCCGCGACGCCTGCCTCGCCACCATCGCGCCGCGCGGCGTCGCGTAGCCCGCGGCTTCTCTCTCAGGTCATGGCCGTGGGCTCGTCCCGGCCATCCGCGCGTTCATGCCATTTCGGGAAAATAACGTGGCTGCGCGGGACAAGCCCGCGCATGACGGATGAGGCGGAGCTTTACCGCCTCACGCCACCGCCGCGCGGCCGAACAGCACGCGGGCGACGCGGCTTGGCAGCGACAGGCGGCGCGCGATGGCGGCGCGCTGAACGCTGGCGCCGCCTTGCGCGATCGCCAGCAGGTCCTCGTCGGCGATAAGCGGCGAGGATGCCAGGAACGGCGCCGACACTTCGGGAACATCCCGCGCCAGCGTGCGCACGATGTCGCGCGGCAGCTCGCGCGCGTGCTTGATGCTTTCGGCCAGCACGCGCCGCACCAGCGGCTCGCCGTCGTAGAGCGCGAGGCGGAAGAGATCGAGCGCGGCTTCGCGCTCGCCCTCGCCGAGCGCGCCTTCGACATAAAGCGTCGCCGCCCGCTCCGCGGTCTTGGCGCGCTCTGTCCAGGAATGCTCCTGGGCGAAGGACAAGACCATGTCGCGCGTCATTCCGAACATCGCTGATTTGCCCGGGTTTCGATGACGCCACTCTCGCCGGGTCGCGGTTAAATACTGATTAAAGCTGCAATGAACCTCTGGTTGATCGTTAATCGTGGCGATGAAATCAGCCCGGTGGTGCGGCTTATCCACAGTCAAGCAAATCCGGTTTCTACGGATTTCCGCGGCACAGCAAGGAAAACCGCCGAGTTTTCGCGCGGCTGTGACAAAAAATGGGCGCGTGCCGGGGTATTCGCCGATTTTGGTGCCGCGATTACTCGCCGGCTCTCGCCATCCCGGCCTCGTTTGCGGCGCGCGGGAAGGCGCGTAGGATGGCGCAGTCGAGGCCAATGTTCGGGCGGGGAATGGCGGGGGTGCAGGCGATGGCGGCGGCCGACGAGGCGCATCGCCTGCTGCGCGAGGTGTGGGGCTATTCCTCGTTCCGCGGCGAACAGGAAGCGATCGTGCGCCACGTCATCGCCGGCGGCGACGCGCTCGTGCTGATGCCGACGGGCGGCGGCAAGTCGCTGTGCTACCAGGTTCCGGCGCTGGTGCGGCCGGGCGTCGGCGTGGTCGTGTCGCCGCTCATCGCGCTCATGAAAGACCAGGTCGACGGGCTGCGCCAGGCCGGCGTGCGCGCCGCATATCTCAATTCGACGCTCTCGCCGGTCGAGGCGCAGGACGTCGAGCGCGCGATCCGCGAGGGCGCGCTCGATCTGGTCTATGTCGCGCCCGAGCGCCTCATGATGGGGCGCACGCTCGATCTTCTGTCGCGCGCGCGCCTCGCCCTCTTCGCGATCGACGAAGCGCATTGCGTGTCGCACTGGGGCCACGATTTCCGGCCCGAATATCTGCAATTGTCGGTGCTGCACGAGCGCTTCGCCGCGGTGCCGCGCATCGCGCTCACCGCGACCGCCGACGGGCCGACCCGGCGCGACATGGTCGAGCGCCTCAATCTCGGCGGCGCGCGCGTCTTCGCCGCTGGCTTCGACCGGCCCAACATCCGCTATCGCGTGCTGCCCAAGGACGATGCCAAGGCGCAGCTTCTGTCCTTCATCACCGCGCAGCATCCGGGCGACGCCGGCATCGTCTATTGCCTGTCGCGCCGCCGCGTCGAGGACGTGGCCGCGTGGCTCTGCGGCAAGGGGAAGGTCGCGCTGCCCTATCACGCCGGCCTCGACGCCTCGACGCGCGAGCGCAACCAGGACCGCTTCCTCAAGGAGGAAGGCGTCATCATGGTCGCGACCGTCGCGTTCGGCATGGGCATCGACAAGCCCAACGTGCGCTTCGTCGCGCATCTCGACGCGCCCAAAAGTCTCGAGGCCTATTACCAGGAGACCGGCCGCGCCGGCCGCGACGGTCTCCCGGCCAATGCCTGGATGACGTATGGCCTGCAGGACGTGACGGCGCTTCTGGCGCTGCTCGAGGGCGCCAACCTCGACGAGCGCCAGCGCCGCATCGAGCGCCAGCGGCTCGACGCGCTTTTGGGATATTGCGAGACGGCGTCGTGCCGGCGCCAGGTGCTGCTTTCGTATTTCGGCGAGGCCGGGCACGCGCCGTGCGGCAATTGCGACAATTGCCTCAAGCCGGCGCGCGTCTGGGACGGAATGGTCGCCGCGCAAAAGGCGCTCTCGGCGGTGGTGCGCACCGGCCAGCGCTTCGGCGTGGCATATCTCGTCGACCTGCTCCTGGGCCGCGCCAACGAGCGCATAGCGCGCCTCGGCCACGATCAGCTCAAGACGTTCGGCATCGGCACCGAGCTTGCGCGCGGCGAATGGCAATCGGTGTTCCGCCAGCTCGTGGCGCAAGGCCATCTCGCGGTCGATCTCGAAGGCCATGGCGGCCTTCGCCTCGGCATGTCCGCGCCCGCCGTGCTGCGCGGCGAGATTCCCGTCTCCTTCCGCGCCGACCCGGCCGAGCCGCCGCGTGCCCGCGCCCGATCCGCGCCGCGTGCCGCTGAAACGCCCGCCGGCGACATGAATGCCCCGGACGAGGCGCTGTGGCAGCTTCTCCGCGCCCTTCGCCTCGATCTTGCGCGAGAGCAGCAGGTGCCGCCCTACGTCATCTTCCACGATGCGACGCTCCTCGCCATGGTGCGCGCGCGGCCCAAGGATCTCGACGGGATGTCCGTCATCCCCGGCGTCGGCGCGAGCAAACTGCGCCGCTATGGCGACCGCTTCCTCGCCGCCATCAACGAACGTCCCTCGCCCGCGTAGCGGGAGAGGGACAGTTCACCGGAACAGGCGCTCGAAAAAACCCGGCTCGTATTGGGCGGGGATTTTGAATTTGACCTGCGCAGCCGGGATGTCGTCGGGCACCGGCGGCAAGGGCGATGCGTCGCGCACCATCTGCAGCGCCGACTGGTCGAGATAGGCCACGCCCGAGCTTTGCTCGATCGCGGCGTCGAGCACGGTGCCGTCACGCGCAACGGTGATCGACAGCCACACCGTGCCGTAGGTCGGGTCCTTTCGCCCCTCGTTCGGGTTCCGCATGAAGCGCCGCAAGTGACGGCGGACGCGATCGAACCATTCGTCGCCTGCGCCCGACCGATCGCCAGTGATGCCCGCGCCGGTGCCTCGCACGCCCTCGCCCGGTCCCGCTTTCTCGGCCGGGCCGCTGCCCGGCCCTTGCGTCGCGGCGGGCGTTGGCGCCGGCGGCGCCGCAACGACGCTCGGCGCGGCCGTCGATGCTTCGGCCATGGCTTGCGGCGCAGGCGCATCGACCGCCGGCTGCGGCGGCGGCGGCGCGACAGCGGGCGCGGCGGCGGCATGATCCGGCTTTCGCTGCGGGCGAGGCGGTGGTGGCGGCGGTGGCGGGAGCGGCGTCGCCTCGGCTACGACCGCGGGCGCCGGAGTTGGCTGGGGCTCGGGCGTTGGCGCTGCCGCTGCCGCGGGCGGCTCGGGCGCGGGCGTTGCCGCTGCCGCGGGCGGCTCGGGCTCTTGCGCAGGCGCGGCAGCATCGGCTTGCGGTGCAGGCTCGGCATCTGCGGCGGGCGCGGCTGCGGCGCTGGCCGCTGCTTCGGCCGCGCCGCCGCCGCCGCCCGCGGCGCCCTCCGCGCCTTGCGTCTCTGGCACCAGTTGCACGATCTCGAGCGGCGGCTCGTCGGCCGCGCGCGGCTGCCACCAGAAAAGGATGAGCGCAATCAGCGCCGCATGGAGGAGAACCGAACCCGCAAACGATGACCAGCGGACGGAGCGCTTTTCCGCCTTGGCGAACTCTGCAACAGTGGCGCTCATTCCCGGCGTGACGCGCTCGCCTCTTGTGTCCGCGGTGGTTCGGAGAAACACTAGCGGCAACGGCGCGATTGCGCATCCTTGAAAGCGAGGCTCGCCTGCCGAAGCTTGCCGCCAACATCAGCATGCTGTTCCCCGAGCATGCGTTCCTCGACCGCATCGCGGCGGCGGCCGAGGTCGGGTTCCGCGCCGTCGAATGCCAGTATCCTTACGCGACGCCGGCCGACGATTTCGCGGTCGCGCTGACGCGGCACGGGCTCGAGGCCGTGCTCATCAACGTGCCGCCGGGCGAGGGCGCGTTCGAGCGCGGCTTCGCCGCTCTTGCCGGCGCCGAGCGGGATTTCATGGCGAGCCTCGAGCGCGCGCTCGCCTACGCGCGCGCGATCGGGTGCCAGCGCATCCACGTGCTCGCCGGCCGCGCCGCTGCGACGCCGGAGAACGAGGCGCTCTACGTCCGCAATCTGCAGCGCGCGGCCGACCGCGCGGCCGGCGACGGCGTCACGCTTCTGCTCGAGCCGCTCAACGCGACCGATCAGCCGGGATATTTCCTGCGCACGACCGGCCAGGCGGTGGCGCTCCTCGACCGCATCGCGCGCCAGAACGTGATGCTGCAGTTCGACTTCTATCACTGCCAGATCAGCGAGGGCGCGCTCGCATCCCATGCCGAGCGGCTGCTGCCGCGCATCGGCCATATCCAGATCGCCGGCGTGCCCGGCCGGCACGAGCCCGACCGGGGCGAGATAAACTGCGCCTTCGTCCTCGACCATCTCGACCGGATCGGCTACGGCCACTGGGTCGGCGCCGAATACCGCCCTGCCGGGGCGACGCTCGATGGGCTCGGCTGGGCGCGGCCGTGGGGAATTCACACAGGGAAAGGATGAGGCCATGAAACTCCTTCGCTATGGTCCGCGCGGCCAGGAGAAGCCGGGACTTTTGGATCGCGACGGCAAGCTCCGCGATCTTTCCGGCGTCGTTCCCGATCTCGGCCCGGATCAGCTTTCGCCGTCTTCGCTGGAGCGCATCAAGAAACTCGATGCCGCGACCCTGCCACTCGTTTCCGGCACACCGCGCATCGGCCCGTGTGTCGGCAAGGTCGGCAAGCTCGTCGCGATCGGCCTCAACTACCGCGACCACGCCGACGAGACCAAGTCGCAGTATCCGAAGGAGCCGATCATCTTCCTGAAGGCGACCAGCTCGATCATCGGCCCGAACGACGACGTGATGCTGCCGAAGGGATCGGTGAAGGGCGACTGGGAGGTCGAGCTCGGCATCGTCATCGGCACGCGCGCGAGCTACGTCGCGGAGAACGACTGGCTCAAATACGTGGCGGGATTCTGCATCGTCAACGACGTGTCGGAGCGCGACTTCCAGATGAACCGCGGCGGGCAATGGACCAAGGGCAAGAGCAGCGACACGTTCTGCCCCTTGGGTCCGTGGCTCGTCACGCCGGACGAAATTGGCGACCCGCAGGCGCTCGATCTTGTCTGCGAGGTGAGCGGCGAGACGATGCAGAACGGCAACACGCGCAACATGATCTTCGGCTGCGCCCACATCGTAAGCTACGTCAGCCAGTTCATGACGCTCGAGCCGGGCGACATCATTCCGACCGGCACGCCGGCCGGCGTGGGCTTGGGCCGCGGCCGTTTTCTCAAGGCGGGCGACACGATGCGCCTCACCGTATCGAAGCTCGGCGAGCAGAAGCAGCGCGTCGTCGCCTGGGGCTAGGCCGCCCTTGACGGCGGCCGGCGCCGTCCCTAGATATTGTACGTCAAAAGCGGTCAAGCGCAGGATGTGTGATTTTGCCGAACGAACCCAATTTTAGCGTTCGTGGTTAACGCGATCCTTGCGATTTCCACAGGAATCGCTATAGACAGGTCGCGAGGCGAATAAAAATTCGTTAACTCGATTTTAAGCCTGTTCGACGCAGGCTTGAAGCGAGCCGAGGGGACGATTCGATGGTCCGGAAGAACGCATTGGACGGCAGCGGGACGAGCGCCATGCTCGGCCGGTTGCTGCGTGTTGCGTTCGCCCGGCGCGGCTCGCTGCGGGGCGCGGGAGCGCTGCGACTTAGGCGCCCCTGAGCGCGGGCGATTGAGCCCGTCTGCGCAGTCAGGGGTTGCGTCTTAAGGCTCGTAGTCGCTTCCGAGACGAGAGGATTCGCGCCATGTGCGCCACCACTACCCCCAAGACCAAGGCTTCGGCCGAACCGCCCAAGCACCGCGTCGTCATTTTCGACACCACGCTCCGCGACGGCGAGCAATCGCCCGGCGCGTCGATGAACCTCGACGAGAAGATCAAGATCGCGCTTCTCCTCGAAGAGATGGGCGTCGATGTGATCGAGGCGGGCTTCCCGATCGCATCGAACGGCGACTTCGAAGCGGTGCGCGAGATCGCCAAGCTGGTGAAGGCCGCCCGCGTCTGCGGCCTCGCGCGCGCCGGCCGCGGCGACATCGACCGCTGCTGGGAGGCGGTGCAGCATGCGAGCCTCCCGCGCATCCACACCTTCATCTCGACCTCGCCGCTGCACATGAAGTTCAAGCTCCAGATGGAGCCCGAGCAGGTGCATCAGGCGGTGATCGACAGCGTCACGCACGCGCGCAACCTCAGCCCCGACGTCGAATGGTCGTGCGAGGACGGCTCGCGCACCGAGCACGATTTCCTGTGCCGCACGGTCGAGAGCGCGATCAAGGCGGGCGCCCAAACCGTCAACATCCCCGACACGGTGGGATATGCCGTGCCCGAGGAGTTCGCGGCCCTCATTCGCATGCTGATGAACCGCGTGCCCAACATCGACAAGGCGGTGATCTCGGTCCACTGCCACAACGATCTCGGACTCGCCGTCGCGAATTCCCTGGCCGCGGTCGGCGCCGGCGCGCGCCAAGTCGAATGCACCGTGAACGGGCTCGGCGAGCGGGCCGGGAACGCGTCGCTCGAGGAGATCGTCATGGCGCTGCGCACGCGCCACGACGCCATGCCGTACGATACGGGGGTCAAGACCGACTACATCACGCGCGCCTCGCGCCTCGTCTCGGCGGTCACCGGCTTCGTCGTCCAGCCCAACAAGGCGATCGTCGGCGCCAACGCCTTCGCGCACGAAAGCGGCATCCACCAGGACGGCATGCTGAAGCACGCCGGCACCTACGAGATCATGACGCCGGAATCCGTGGGGCTCAACAAATCGACCCTCGTCATGGGCAAGCATTCCGGCCGCCACGCCTTCAAGATGAAGCTCGAGGAGCTGGGGTTCCGCTTGGGCGACAACGCCATGAACGACGCGTTCCGCCGCTTCAAGGATCTCGCCGACCGCAAGAAGGAAGTGTACGACGAGGACATCGTCGCCCTCGTTGACGACGAGATCCAGCACGGCGCCGAGCGCATCCGGTTCATCTCCTTGGGCGTCGTCGCGGGCTCGAAGGGGCCGCAGAGCGCCGAGCTCGAGCTCATGGTGGACGGCGTCCCGCGCACCGCCAACACCACCGGAAACGGTCCGGTCGATGCGACCTTCAACGCGATCCGCGCGCTCGTCCCGCACGAGGCGCGCCTCCTGCTCTACCAGGTCAATGCCGTGACCGAGGGCACCGACGCGCAGGCCGAAGTCACCGTGCGGCTCGAAGAGAGCGGCAAGACGGTCGTGGGCCAGGGCGCCGATGTTGACACGCTCGTCGCCTCGGCGCGGGCCTATATTCACGCATTGAACAAGCTTCTGACGAAACGGGCGCGCTCGGCGCCCGCGGCGATGTCGGCATAAAAGTTCTGTCCCACCCCTTCCGCCGCGCGCGGGAGGGGTGCGGACGGGCACCTTTCAGGGTGGCTCACCAGGGACGCCAGCCGTCCCAAGCAATGGAACTTGGAACGCATGTTCGGAAATCTGTTGGGCATTCTCTCCGCCGACATGGCGATCGACCTCGGCACCGCCAACACGCTCGTCTATGTGAAGGGCCGCGGCATCGTGCTGAACGAGCCTTCGGTCGTGGCGATCGCCAACGTCAAGGGGCGGAAGCAGGTTCTGGCGGTGGGCGACGAGGCCAAGATGATGCTGGGCCGCACCCCCGGCAACATCCAGGCGATCCGTCCCTTGCGCGACGGCGTCATCGCCGATTTCGAAGTCGCCGAGGAGATGATCAAGCATTTCATCCGCAAGGTGCACAACCGGCGCAGCTTCGCCTCGCCGCAGATCATCGTCTGCGTGCCGTCGGGTTCGACCGCGGTCGAGCGCCGCGCCATCCAGGAATCCGCCGAAAGCGCCGGCGCCCGCCGCGTCTTCCTGATCGAGGAGCCGATGGCGGCGGCGATCGGCGCAGGCCTGCCGGTGACCGAGCCGACCGGCTCGATGGTGGTCGATATCGGCGGCGGCACGACCGAGGTCGCGGTGCTGTCGCTTGGGCGGCATCGTCTATTCGCGCTCGGCGCGCGTTGCCGGCGACAAGATGGACGAGGCGATCATCTCCTACATCCGCCGCAACCATAACCTGCTGGTCGGCGAGTCGAGCGCCGAGCGCATCAAGAAGGAGATCGGCTCGGCCTGCATGCCCGAGGAGGGCGAGGGCCGCGTCATGGAGATCAAGGGCCGCGACCTGATGAACGGCGTGCCCAAGGAGATCGTCATCAGCGAGCGCCAGATCGCCGAGAGCCTCGCCGAGCCGGTGGGCGCCATCGTCGAGGCGGTCAAGGTCGCGCTCGAGCACACCGCGCCCGAGCTTGCCGCCGACATCGTCGATAAGGGCATCGTCCTAACGGGGGGCGGCGCCCTTCTGGGCAATCTCGACTACGTCCTCCGGCACGCGACCGGCCTTCCGGTCTCGATCGCCGATGACCCGTTATCCTGTGTGGCACTCGGAACGGGCCGCGCGCTCGAGGAGATGAAGACCCTAAAAAGCGTGCTGATTAGCATGTACTAGGCTGCTGTTTGATAGTAGAAGTTGAAGATGACGTAGGCGGTCAGGTTCGGCCGGTGGGAGGGTCGGCGGACCGCGATCGGCGCTAGCCGGTGAGGACGGGCAGGGAATGAGACTTTCGCCTCCGGTGAAAGCCGCGGCACAGCGCCTGGCGCTGCCGATGCTCGTATTCGTCTCGGCGCTTCTGACCGTCCTCGGCAAGGCCGACATTCTCGTCATCGACAAGACGCGCGAAGCGGTGGCGGATGCGCTGGCGCCGGTGATGGAGGCGGTGGCGGCGCCGTTTTCGGCGGCGAGCGCCGTCGTCGCGCGCGTCGAGGATGCGGTCGCGGTCTTTCGCGAGAATGCGATATTGCGCGAGGACAACGCGCGGCTCCTGCAATGGCAGGAAGTGGCGCGCCGGCTTGCCGCCGAGAACGCCTCGCTGCGCGACATGACGAAGCTCGTCCCGGACCAGTCGGCGACCTCGCTCGCGGCGCGCGTCATCGGCGATTCCGGCGGCGCGTTCCTGCGCAACGTGCTGGTCGATGCCGGCGCCCAGGACGGCGTGCAGCGCGGCGAGGCGGCGCTGACCGGCGACGGCCTCATCGGCCGCGTCTCCGAGGTGGGCGGACGCACGGCGCGCATCCTCCTCCTCACCGACCTCAATTCGCACATCCCGGTCATGGTCGAGCGCACCAGCGAGCGCGCGCTCCTCGACGGCGACAATTCCAACCGGCCGCGGCTTTCCTTCCTCGAGCCCAAGTCGCCGGTCGCATCGGGCGACCGCATCGTCACGAGCGGCGCCGGCGGCGTGTTCCCGCCGAGCCTGCCGGTGGGCGTGGTCTCGGGCGTCGAGAACGGCATCGTCCGCGTCGAGCCGTACGCCGATCTCTCGCGCCTCGATTTCGTGCGGCTGGTCGATTACGGGCTCGAAGGGCTCCTGCCGCAGAGCGCCATCCCGCCGCCCCGCGCGCCCCGCGCGAAAGGCCGCACGGCCGCCGACGCAACCAAGTAACGATGATCGGGGCGCGTCTCACCCCCACCCCAACCCTCCCCCTTCAAGGGGGAGGGAGTCTCTTTGCTGTTCCCTTCCCCCTTGAGGGGGAGGGCAAGGGTGGGGGGTAGCGATGGCGCGCGTGATGGCGCCGCGGGACAGCGGCGCGCCCGGCCGCATCGTGCCGGTGCTTTCGACCTTCGTGTTCGTCGTCGTCTCGGTCGTGCCATTGCAGCTTCCGGGCTTCGCCGCGGTGAGCCCGAGCTTCGCGCTCATGGCGGTCTATCACTGGACCGTCTATCGCCCCGACCTGTTGCCGCAGGGCGCGGTCTTCGTGCTGGGCCTGCTGCTCGATCTCCTGACCGGGACGCCCTATATCGGCGCCTCCGCGCTCACGCTCCTCATCGCGCGCACCGCGGTGCTGATGATCCGGCGCCATTTCGTCAACCGCGACTTCACCGTGCTGTGGTTGGGGTTCCTGGCGGTCGCCGCGGCGATCTTCATCTTCTCGTGGGCGCTCATTGGCCTTCTGTCGGGGCACATTCTCGACGTGCGCCCGGTGCTGTTCGAGACGGCGCTGACCGTCGCGGGCTATCCCGTCGGCAGCTATGTCCTGGCGCGGCTCCATCGCGCCTTCCTCCGGGCCTGAGGCAATGGCCGAGAAGCGCGAGGTCGCCCGCAGCACGCTGCTGACGCGCCGCGCCCTGTTCCTCGCCGGCGGCCAGGCGGCGCTGCTCGCGACCGTCGCCGGGCGGCTCTATTTCCTCCAGGTGGTCGAGGCCGGGCGCTATCAGACGCTGGCCGACGAGAACCGCATCAACATCCGCCTCATCGCGCCGCCGCGCGGCCGCATCCTCGATCGGTTCGGCGTGCCGCTCGCCTCGAACCGGCCGACCTATCGCGCCGAGCTGGTGCCGGACCAGGCGGGCGACATCGCCGCGACGCTCGATGCGGTGAACCGGCTCGTGCCCTTGACCGAGACGGACCGCCGCCGCGTGCTGCACGACATAAGGGTGAAGCACGGCTTCGTTCCCGTCGTGCTCAAGGAGAACATGAGCTGGGACGACATGGCGCGGCTCGAGGTCAACACCATCGAGCTGGCCGGCGTGTCGGTCGCCGAGGGCCGCATCCGCGACTATCCGTTCGGGCCCTCCGTGTCGCATCTCGTGGGCTATGTCGCGGCGGTGTCGGAGGACGATCTGCAAGGCGACGACCCGCTGCTCGAGCTGCCCGATTTCCGCATCGGCAAGGCCGGCATCGAAAAGGCCTACGACATCGAGCTGCGCGGCACCGCCGGGACGAGCCAGGTCGAGGTCAACGCCTTCGGCCAGGTGGTGCGCGAACTGGCGCGCGAGGACGGCATGGCCGGGCAGGACGTGGCGCTGGGCCTCGACATGGCGCTCCAGGACCTGGCGGCGCAGCGCTGCACCGAGCAGGGCAGCGCGTCGTGCGTGCTCGTCGATCTGTGGACCGGCGAGGTCCTGGCGATGGTCTCGACGCCCGGCTACGACCCCGGCGCGTTCGCCGCGGGCCTCTCCGGCGCGCAGTGGCAGACGCTCGTCGGCGACCCGATGAACCCGCTGTCCGACAAGGCGATCAGCGGCATCTATGCGCCGGGCTCGACCTTCAAGCCGCTGGTCGCCATGGCGGCGCTCGACGGCGGCCTCATCACGCCCGATACCGAGCTTTCCTGCAACGGCCAGTTCACGCTCGGCGATGCCGTGTTCCATTGCTGGAAGAAGGGCGGGCACGGCTCGCTCTCGCTCCATCGCGCGCTCCGCGAATCGTGCGACGTGTTCTTCTATCGCGTCGCCGATCTGTGCGGCATCGACCGCATCGCGGCGATGGCGAACCGCTTCGGCCTCGGGCTCGAGTTCGGGCTCGAGATTCCCGGCGAGCGCACCGGCCTCATCCCGACGCGCGGCTGGAAGCTCGCCACCACGGGCGTCACCTGGCAGCGCGGCGACACGATCAGCTGCGGCATCGGCCAGGGCTATGTCAGCGTGACGCCGCTGCAGCTTGCGATCTACGTCGCGCGCATCGCCACCGGGCGCCAGGTGGCGCCGCGGCTCGTGCGCGCGCAGGGCGTGATGGCGAGCGACGCGGACGCCGCCGCCGCGATGAGCGCCGATTTCGCGCCGATGGGCGTCGCCGACCGGCATTTCGACGTGGTGCGGACCGCGATGTGGGGCGTCGTCAACGAGGCGCACGGCACGGCCACTCACGCGCGCATCGCCGAGCCCGGCATGGAGATGGCGGGCAAGACCGGAACCGCGCAAATCCACCACGTCGCCAAGGAGGTGCGCGACAAGGGCATCGTCACCGGCACCGTGGTGCCGTGGAAGGACCGCGACCACGCGCTCTTCATCGCCTTCGCCCCGGCCGGCGCGCCGCGCTATGCCTGCGCCGTCGTGGTCGAGCATGGCGGCGTCTCGGGCGGCGAGGGCGGCGCGGTCGCGGCCCCCATCGCGCGCGACGTGCTCCTGGCGGCGCAGCAGCGCGATCCCGTCCATCGCGTGCCGGCGCAGCCGTTCGGCGCGCCGCCGCGCATGGCGCAGGGCTAAAGGCGATGCAGCTCGCGTTCGATCAGGGGCGGCCGCGCCACTCGCTCGCGGAAAAGCTGTTGGGCCTCAACTGGGGCCTGATATTCCTTCTCGGCCTCGTCGCATCCATCGGCATCGGCATGCTCTATTCCGCCGCCGATGGCCACTGGCAGCCGTGGGCGGCAAAACAGGCGATGCGCTTCGGCGTCGCCGCGGCGATCATGGTTGGGGCGGCACTCGTCGATCTCAGGACCTGGCTCAGGATCGCCTACTGGTTTTATGGCGTGGTGATGGCGCTTCTCGTCGCGGTCGAGATCAGGGGCGCGGTCGGCATGGGGGCGCAGCGCTGGATCGATCTCGGCATCATCCAGATCCAGCCCTCTGAGATGATGAAGATCGCCGCCGTGCTGGCGCTCGCGCGCTATTTCAACGGTCTCACCGTCGAGGACGTGGGCCGGCCCTTGCGCCTTATCGTGCCGGCGCTTCTTATCCTCATCCCGGCGGGGCTCGTGCTGAAGCAGCCCGATCTCGGCACGGCGCTGATGCTGGTCTTATGCGGCGCCGCCATGTTCTTTCTCGTCGGCGTCAGGATCTGGCAGTTCGGACTGGTGCTGGCCGCCGGGTTGGGCGCGGTGCCGGTGGCGTGGCGCTTCCTGCGCGATTATCAGAAGAACCGCATCTACACCTTCCTCGATCCCGAGAACGATCCGCTCGGCGCCGGCTACCACAGCCTGCAATCGAAGATCGCGATCGGCTCGGGCGGGATCGACGGCAAGGGCTTCTTGATGGGGACGCAGTCGCACCTCAATTTCCTGCCCGAGCGCCAGACCGATTTCATCTTCACCATGCTCGCCGAGGAATGGGGCCTCATCGGCGGGCTCGCGCTGCTCGGCCTTTATCTCCTCATCTTCGCCTACGGCTTCGCCATCGCCATGCGCTCCAAGAGCCATTTCGGCAGGCTTCTGGCGCTCGGCATCACCACCAACCTGTTCCTCTATGTCTTCATCAACACGGCGATGGTGATGGGCCTCATTCCGGTCGTGGGCGTGCCGCTGCCGCTCATCTCCTACGGCGGCACGGCGATGCTGACCGTGATGTTCGGCTTCGGCCTTCTGATGAGCGTCTATATCCACCGCGACGTGCGCATCGGCCGTTTCGGCGACGCCGAGTGATGTGATACGGTTAGCGGCCGCCTACAAAGGCCGATCGGAAAAAGGCCGTGGGGCGAAGAGGGAGGACGACCATGCACAAGATCCTGTCTTGCGGTCTTCTTGGCGCCTGCGCGATCGCATTCGGAACGATCATCGGCGGAACGCTGGCGTCCGCGGGGACGGCGCTCACCGTCGGCAAGGCGGCGCCCAACGCCGATCCGATCATTCCCGTCAACGTCGGCGACAAGCTCGGCATCTTCAAGAAGCACGGGCTCGACCTGACGATCGTCGATTTCACCGGCGGCAGCAAAATGGCGCAGGCCATGGCCGCGGGCGCGATCGATATCGGCGATGGCGCGGGAACCGAGATGGCGCTCGTCGCCAAGGGCGTGCCCATGCTGGGCGTTTGCGAGTCCGCCGGACCCTTTCCCTTTCTCGGCATCGGCGTGCCGGCTGATTCGCCGATCAAGTCGGTGAAGGACCTGAAGGGCAAGAAGATGGGTATCTCGAGTTCTGGCTCGCTCACCGACTGGCTGACGAAAGAGCTGGAGACCAAGGAAGGCTGGGGGCCGGACGGCGTCACGCACGTCGCGATCGGCAACGGCGCCGCGAGCATCGTCGCCGCGTTCCGCGATCGTCTTGTCGACGCCGACATCGGCGAGACCGCACTTTTCCTCAACATGGAGGAAAAAAAGACCGGCCGCCTGCTCGTCCCGGTGTCGGACTTCGAAGGCAGCGTCGCCTCGGGCACGCTCTTTGCGTCGCAGCATCTGATCGACAGCGATCCCGCCGCGATCCGCTCGTTCATTGTCGCCTGGCTCGAGACCCTCGATTACATCCGCGCGCACAAGGCCGAGACAGTGAAGATGGAAAGCGCCATCACCGGCAACCCCGAAAGCGTGATGGCCAAGGACTATGACCTGACGATCCACATGTACACCAGGAACTGTAAGTTCGAGGCATCGGCGCTTGCCACGCTCAAGCGGACGTTCGTTGACCTGAAGCTCGTGAGCGCGCCGCCCGACATGTCGAAGCTCTATACCGAGGCCTATCTGCCGAAGTAAGGGTAGCGCAAGAACAGGAGGGGAAAGTCATGAGCAAACGTGCCATTGTCGCGGGCGCACTCGCGCTCGCTCTCGGATCGGTCATGGCCGGGCCGATGGCGTCCGCCGCGACGACGCTCACCGTCGGCAAGGCCGCACCGAACGCCGACCCGATCATTCCTGTCAATGTCGGCGACCAGCTCGGCATCTTCAAGAAACACGGGCTCGACCTGAAAATCTCGGATTTCGCCGGCGGCAGCAAGATGGCCCAGGCCATGACGGCCGGCGCCATCGATATCGGGGACGGTGCGGGAACGGAGATGGCGCTCGTTGCCAAAGGCGTCCCCATGATCGCCGTCTGCGAGTTCGCCGGGCCGATCCCCTTCCTCGGCATCGGCGTGCCGTTCGATTCGCCCATCCACACGGTCGCTGAGCTCAAGGGCAAGAAGATCGGCATCTCCAGCGCGGGCTCCTTCACCGATTGGCTGACGAAGGAGCTCGCGAGCAAGAAGGGATGGGGGCCGGACGGGGTCACGCCGGTGACGATCGGCAACGGCGCCAGCAGCATCATCGCGGCGTTCCGCGATCATCTCGTCGATGCCGACATCGGCGTAAGCTCGCTTTTCTTCGCCATGGAAGAACAGAAGACCGGGCGCCTTCTCGTCCCGGTCACGGACTACGAGGGCAACGCCGCCTCCGGCGCGCTCTATGCCTCCAAGCACCTGGTCGACAGCGACCCCGGCGCGGTGCGCGCATTCGTTGCCGGCTGGATCGAGACCGTCGACTACATCCGCGCGCACAAGGCCGAAACCGTGAAGATCGAAAGCGGCATTACCGGCTTTCCCGAAAGCGTGATGTCGAAGGAATACGATCTGACGATCGGCATGTTCACCAAGGACTGCAAGTTCGATGCGGAATCGCTCGCGACGCTGAAGCGGTCGTTCATCGATCTGAAGCTCATGGACACGCCGCCCGACATGTCGAAGCTCTACACCGAGGCATTTCTGCCGAAGTGACGGCACCGCTTCGGCGAAGCCGAGCGGCGCGCTCGACAACCCTGGGCGCCATTGCTATATCGCGTGCGGCGGGTGCATAGCTCAGTTGGTAGAGCAGCTCGACTCTTAATCAGCGGGTCGCAGGTTCGAGTCCTGCTGCGCCCACCAAATTATTTCGCTAGTTCAATAACTTATAGGCGAGCGCCAGACGCCTGCCGAGCGGTGCGCTTTCGGCGGACCCATAGCGGACCCGGAGCGACGAAAAAAAATCGCGCCTCGGATGGCGATGCTGACTGGATAAACATCGCCATTGCGTGTCACGACGGACGCGGCCCGCCAAGCGGCGGCGCGCCCGCCGAGGCGTCGGACGCGACCGCGCGTGATCGACGGGAAGCAACGTCGTCCGTCGCACCCCAAAAATCCGAGTGGCTCCTATTCGCCCTCGTGGGCGGGGTCCGGCACAAACACCATGGACTTGTGTATTTCATCTTTCCGCCATCTACGCGGCCAGAGCGTGACGTGCATGTAAACCCATCCGCCGGGCACGGCCATGCGGAACATGAAGGCTGCACTTCCACCAAGTCCGGTCGTGATTTCTTGGTGTACCTTCTCCCATTTGTGAAGATCGTCCACGTGTGAACCTCTTCGTAATTCGTCAGCCAAAGACACACATGGCGAGCATTAGCAAGGTCGCGCCGAACACCGCCATCGTGAGACAACCCATTTTGCGACTGTGCGAAAAGCCGCTGAACATTCCGGCCACGAGTAGACCGCCGACCCAAAGAATAATGATCGCCAGAATGATGCCGCCAGCAATGGTAAGCATCGTCCATCCCCCGCCCGGAGCGCTATGCAACTTGGCAAGCTCGGAGCGCTCCGAGTTTACCAAATCGCCCTAAGGTGAACCCCGCCCGCTAAATGCTTGTCTTCGGCCTCGCCCCACGCCCGCGTCCGTCTCTCACCACGCCGCCGCGATCCCGTACCTCGCAGCATCCGTGCAGCCTCTTCGATTCGGCTCGGCGCGCAGCGACATACGTTCGCAGGTCATTTATCAGCGCTCGCCCCTGTTCGCATCGGCTCTCAGCGAACGCGGCGAGGCATTCGGCATCATCGGCGGACAAACGACGCTCGCCGCGTCGGATCGCTCTGACTGAGCCGCGCGACGCCGTGCCTCCGCCGAGGACTTGCATTAGCCCGCGTTCGATGCCGGGATAATCCCATCTGCCCCAGGGCAAGAACAGTCGTTGGAATCGAGCCAGCAGCGTGTCGTGGTGGGACTGCTTGCGCGCCACAATCGAGCGCGGATGCTGGCGAGCATGGTTTTGCCGCTCGCGGTTATGGCTTTGGCTACGGGCAGGATCACTTGTCGGGACGGTCGGCACGGTCAAATCGTCCTTGCATGATCACCTGCGCGAGCCGGTCGGCGAGGGCGTGCTGGTCAGATGAGGATGGCGCGGGGGAGGAATGACCCTCACCCCGCGCATCGCTATCCTAGACGGTGCCAACCAACCTAGGAGCGAAACTCATGTCTCACGATGACGGTTATATCCCACCAGGGAAAGAAGTGATCGGATTCCTTTGCGCCAATCCCGCTTGCGGACTGCCAATTGTGATCGAGGAAATTCAACCGCACATGCTTGACGCAAACGGCACTCTGCGGATTCGCGGATCAGATCGTCAATTAAAATGCCCGACTTGTGGACAAGAATCGGTTTATCAGATTCAACAAGTGAGACGGTTCCGTACGGAGGAAAAGGCCAAGCTATCTTGAACACGCGCTGAGGTTCGGAGGGAATCATGTTGCCAGCCGTGTTCCGCGTTACGTTTCGTGTTGGGGGAGCGCAGGGAGTTCGGGTTGGAGCGGGTTATGTGGAGAATCTTGGTGGGCAGCTTTGGCTTTATCCGGATCAAGACGTGCTGGCGCATGAGCCGCTTCTGGACAAGGCAATCCTGCTTGATCCATTGCTTCTAGAAGAACATCCCGACACTTCCTCAGGAACGCCTCTTTATCTGTACCAAGGGGTAATTCGCGTTCGCCAATGAGCGTTTTAAACGCCTCGATGATCTCTGGTGTGTCAGGAAGCAGAACGATTTTCCTAAAGGGGGGCATAATGTCACTCTGTCCCTGAGACGCAGGGAATAGTCACCCCAGCATTAGGAGTGTTGATATATTCACACATGAGCATTTTCCCAGTCCATTGATCAAGACGCCAAGCGTGAGAACACTGAATCTCGCTTGTCGTGCAAGAAACTGGCGCGAGCGTATATCTATGAGATATTGCAAACGCGCCCGCAATGAGCGCCGCCGCAATCACAATGGATACGCCAAGGTTCATTTACGCATGATAGCACAACGGGGCTTGTTTCGTTCCGCCAGTGGCGATTTCGGCCTGCACCCGGCTCGTCAGCATGGCGGTGCTGTTAGCGCTCGCCGAATATTCCGTCTCGGCTCAGCCTGCCTCGTTACCCTGAACGGTATCGCAGACAGCGCGCGCGCTCGTTGGAGCGGCCTTCAGGGTCGCGACCGTGATTAGGCCGCGCTCCACCGCCACCGTCGCCCAGCGCCGCGCCGCGTCTCCGAAGGCGCGACGGCATGACGGGCGGCAGAACCTTTGCGGGCTTCCGCCCGATGTGCGAGGGGCAAAGGCGGTGCCGCACCAGAAGCAAGCTCGCTCGTCCGTGGCGCACGTCAATATCGTCATGTAGAGATTGAAATTGACGGATCGATGTGCGCTGCGGGAGCCAGTTCTGCGGACGGCACGCCTATTCCCGGCGCGTGTAGTAGACCGTAGAGCGCGATCAGCGCCGCCTCGGCCCGCCCGTCATCGCGGGCACGACGCCAACGTTCGGAGTAAGCAGGCATAAGCTGCGAGGCTCGAAGCCGCGAGCCATCCTTGCCAAGAGGGACCGCAAGTGCGCGACGCCATGATTGCGGCGCGACGTATGAGACGGGAACCGCCAGCGTGGCCACAATCCCCTCGATCTGACCAACGGAACGGCCAAAGGCGAACATGGACGAGACGCCCTGGCCCGGCATCGCGCCGACGCGCTCGATTAGGGCATGGCTTGGCGACATAGCGCGGATCATGTCCGCCAGCGATGCCAAGTCGGTCTGCCGCTTGGCCTTGCCGCCGCGCTCGACCTCAATCGTCGGCATGTCCTCGACGGTCAATTTGCCGAGCGACGTGAGCAAGGCGAGCGCGCCGTCGATTCCAGGATCGATTCCAAGAAGGCGAACTTCTGGCATCAATTACGGCTTCGCTGGATTGCGCGGCGGATCGGGAATGCGACGATTTTTTTATCAGCCGCCGCACGGACGATGACGCGGATCGCTGCTTCAGCCCGCCGCATCGCAAGAAAGTCGGACGCTGCGCCGGGCTGCACCCGCTCTGCCTTGGAGCGCATAGAACCCGAAATATAAAAGCAGTTTCCCCGTGGTGAACCGGAGCCATCGGCCATTATGCGACCTTTCTCGATTTCTTCCGCATCGCCGCAGTTCCCGCGCAGGGAACCGGAGGAATCTTTTTCTCGGTGATGCTCTTCCATTCATTCGTCGCCGTGCTCTGCGTCTTGATGCAGCCGATCCAGGTCAGACGGTAGAGCGACGGCGTACGGCACGAGACCGCGCCATAGAGGCCCCCATGTCGGGTCACAACGACGAGGCCACGCGCGACGGCCTCGCGGATCGCCCCCGCGATGCGCTTGCGCGGAATGCCCTGGCGAACGAGCTGGTCATAGGTCGCCTGCAATTTGCCGTTCTCGCGGCCCGCGTGGTTGCAATGCTCGACCATCAAGAAATCGACGAACCGGCGACAGTGAATCGACATGCCGCACCACGCGGGCGAGGCCACGAGGTCACGCGGAAGCCATGCCCATGGTTCACCCTTGGGTGGTCCTACCAGTTTTCCCTCTTGCGCGTGGAGTTTCCCGCTGGACCGCCCGGTCGGGTCGGGCTTCCCGAAATTGCTCACGGCACGATGACCTCAGCATTGGCGGATGTCCTGCTGCGACGCGCAGGCGACGCGGGATCGCTCGCGGTCGCGCCGCCAATGACGTGCTGCGCGATGAACCGCTCCACGTCCACGAGCCGATAACGGATTTGCCCGCCGATGGCGACAAACGGGCAGCCTCGGCGCTCGGCGCGGTCCCGCTGCAATTGCCGCCGCGAGCGCCGCAACAGCGCGGCCAGTTCGGCCTCGGTGATGAGCTGATTGGGATTCGACGCCATGGCGTGACTTATAACGTCACGCCGCGTCATTGATTAGAAAAATCTGAACGAAATACTGATGTTAGTCCTGGGGAATATGGGGATTGTTCGGCTATTACTGTATTACATCCGCCGATACAAAAGGCGCAAACGCCCTTTACTGACCATGATCCCGCGTAATTCTTCGGCGATTCGGGACGGCGACGCGCCCTGGACCGGCTCGCTCAGCCCGTCTTGGCGAGCGTCACGACGTTGCCGGTCTTTGGGCGGCCCTTAAGGGCGGCAAGCACATCTGCCGCCCACGAATTCGAGCGCCGCGCGCTTCTCCTGCGCCCAATCGTGCCGTTGATAGACCCCGACGATGCCTGCGCGGGTGCCGCTGACGTGGTTCAGCACGGCCTCGGTGACTTCGAGCCGAACGCCGAGCCGCTGCAAGCCGGTCGCGAGCGTGCGGCGAAGATCGTGCAATGTCCATGGGACGAGCGGCGCGGGCATAGTGCCGAGATTGGCCGCTGCCTCGGTACGTGCCTTCACGATGGCGGTATCGAGCGCGTGTTTCGATTTCGACCAGCCGCTAAAGGGTGTCGCGCGAGCGCCGGGCAGGACAAGCGCGCTATCCGAGCGCAGTTGCTCCATCGCGCGCTTGGCTTCGTCCTCGTCCTCGGGAAGCAAGGCACGGATGATCTTACGAGCCGATTCACTCAGCGGAACGATATGCGGCGAGTTGTTCTTTGCGCGACCGGGCGGAAGGGTCCAGGTATTCAGGTCCTCAGAAAGCTCGGCCCATGTCATGCCTGCGATCTCTTCGCGCCTCTGGCCGGTCAAAATGAGCAACTTCACGATGCTGCCATAGGGCGAGGATGCGAATACTTCGTCCTCAGCGGCTCGCCACGCGTCCGCAAGCTCAGCATCGCTCAGCACGCGCTCGCGCTTTGCGACGCTCTTTGCGAACGGCAAGGCCGCGAACGGATTGGCCTGCACCGCGCCGCGCTTCACCGCCCACGCGAAAGCGGCGCGGCCATAGGCGGCGGTACGCGCGGCGATGGCCGATCCCCTGGTTGCGCTGTCGCCCGCATCAGGGACCTTGCGGCTGCGCGTCAGGCCATCAAGGGCGCGAACCACGCTCGCGCGATCAAGGTCCTCTGCGGGAGCGTCAAGGTGATGGGCAAAGGCGTGATGCAGCGCCCGCACGGCTTCCGTGGAATAGCGCGGGCGTCGGCCCGCAAGGTGAAGCCGCTTCCAGTCGTCGATGAGCACGCGCAGCGTGAGACGGTCCCGCGCGCGCTTGGCGCGCTCGGCTGCTGTCGCTTCCTTGCGTTCCACCGCCGGGTTCTTGCCGTCCGCCACACGGCCCATGATTGCCTCGGCTGCTTTGCGTGCCCTTGCCAATGACAGCGCGGAGCACGCGCCGAGCGGCACGCGCCATTTCTGGCCGTGCAGCGTGTACTGGCAGAGATACGTCCGCCCGCCGTTCTTCGTTACACGCACGGCAAGGCCGCGCTGCTCATCGTCGAATACGAGCCGGTCGCGCTGTTCGCCTTCGACCGTCAGCCGCTCGATTCTCCGCTCGGTCAAGTTCATGCTGGCCTCCCTCGAAACAGAGGGTCCGCTGCGGGTCCGCGGACCCCATACGGACCCCGTGAGACGACATGCCTTGTCGTCTCGTGGCGTCACAAGTCAGAAGGTCGCATGATAATATCGAATTTACAAGGTAAAATGCGGGGTCCGCGTCATCGCCTATCGGCTTGAGTCATCGGGTGACGGCGGCACTAATCTTACTCTTAATCAGCGGGCCGTAGGTTCGAGTCCCACTGCACCCACCAACGCCAATCGTTTTTCAATTCAGTCACTTAGCTGATCGACGTTCAGACAAAACTGGGCACTACGTGGCGCTGTCGGCGTGGACATGGAAAGGTCGGCCCGCAACCGGCACTCTAGTGTAAGCTTTGTTCATGGTCGAACCGCTCTCTCCAACGATCCCGATCTATCTAAATTCATTTCTGGTGTTCTTTATCGTGGGATGGTTCATCCGAACAATCGTGTTGCCGTACAAGGTGGCGCGCCGCGCGGGAAGAAAATTTAGATACGCCTACATTGGGCCGGAAGATCGTGCGACGCTGACGAAAGGCGAGCGAGGGCTGATGATCGCTCAAAAGGCTTTTGCGATAGCCGGACTGTTAGCCTTCGCCTTGTGTGGCTTTTTTCTCTTCAGATTGGCGGCCAGGTAACGCACTAGGAATAGATATCCCGTGAAATTTGGGCTCAAGACGATAACCGGCATTTTTTACAACGGACCATACGTGTGGGAGTTGGTATCTCCCCAAGCGGATCCCACGGGTAAAATTGAGGAGCTGCACGAGGGCAACCTATTAGACCATATTTTCTATCCTGGAATTTCGGTTTCCGTCTCCGGGAACAAATTCAAGGTGACTCGCTGGGGAATTGGGCGCCTCCCAATGTCCAGCAATAGCTTTGTTCACGTATTCATTGGCAAGATTTGCCGTGACGGTTCCAAGACGATAGTGCGTGGAAATTTTAGGCTGAATCTTTTCGTGTTTGGATTCGCCCTGTTCTGGCTAACCGGCGCTTATTTGATTAGTGGTGCATTAGCGGTCGGCTCTGCCGTCGCATATTTGCACGATGGCAACGTAGATAGGCTTTCGGGACTTCTTTTCGGAATAGCGTTGCCGATCTTCGGCACGTTCATGCTCTTGGGCTTTAGGCGCATGGCCCAGTCTAACGAGAGAGAAATCCTCGATGGCTTGAAGGTGAAGTTCGGCGAGCCACTTGTAAAACCGGACTGACCGAGCCAACCCCTCTTGGCAATCTTCGGTCTGGCGACGACAGTTGGACAGTCCTCACCATCCGGGCCCGTGGCCGGCGCAGGCCGATCTTTGCGGCCGGGAAATGCTAATTTCCCAGTGCCGAGTTTGACCCTGGTTGGTCCACCAAGGTTTTTGCGGCGTCTTGCAAGGGTCGCGATACCTGGGGGCGGAAACGCTTCTGACACGCTTCCGTAGAAAATCCGCAATCGACCCTCCTTACCATCGAAACCGTTGGTTGCGATAAAGGGGGGCGAACCATGAGCGGGTTGGCGCGCACGTTGGCGTTTGGCTTTGTCGTGCTCGCGGCGAGCGGCGGGACCGTATCGGCCGATACGGTCGAAACCGCGACGCCGATCACGCACGTCGTCGTAATATTCCAAGAGAACAATTCCTTCGATCATTATTTCGGAACCTATCCGAACGCCACCAACCCGGCCGGCGAGCCCAAATTCGTGGCCGCGCCCGGCACGCCCTCGGTGAACGGGCTCATCGACGCGTTGCTGAACGATAATCCCAATTCAGTGGCGCCCTTCCGCCTCGATCGCAACGCCGCGGCGCTCGATTGCGACAACAACAACGCCTATGCGGCGGAACAGGCGGCGTTCGATCACGGGCTGATGGACAAGTTTCCCCAGGACACAAGCTCCGGCGCCACCTCGGCGAGCGGTGACGAGGTTGCGTGTCCCGCCGGCATCGGCATGGGCTATTACGACGGCAACACGGTGACGGCGCTGTGGAACTACGCGCAGCACTTCGCCATGAGCGACAATTTCTACGATACCGAGTTCGGCACTACCGTGATGGGGCACTTGAATCTCATCTCGGGCCAGACGCATCAGACCAACGAGCCCGGCAACGTGCTGAAGACCGGCGCCTCGACCTATGTCATTCGTAACGGCTCGGTGATCGCCAATCTCGATTCCGGCCTCGAGGATTGCCGCTCCGCGCCGACGAAATCGGGCCCCGTCGCCTCGGTCATCATGACCGGGCACAATGTCGGCGACCTGCTCAACGACAAGAGCATCACCTGGGGCTGGTTCTATGGCGACTTCACGGCGCAGTCCCCCGCGACCGCGACACAGCCCGCAGTCTGCACCTCGGCTTATGACGAGCATTACGATCCGTTCCAGTATTACCGGTTAACCGCCAATCCCCATCACCTGCCGCCGACCTCGACCAAAATGATCGGTCAAGCGGGCGACCAGGCGAACCATCAATACGACCTCAATGCGTTCTGGGCCGCGCTCGCCGCCAACAACCTGCCCGCGGTGAGCTTCGTCAAGGCGCCGGCGAACGAGACCGGGCATCCGATGACCTCGGACGCGCTCTCCGAGCAGAAATTCCTGGTCGATACGATCAATCGGCTGCAAACCTCGCGCGAGTGGACGCACATGGCGATCATCATCGCCTATGACGACAGCGACGGCTGGTACGATCACGTCATGTCGCCGATCCTCAATCAGTCCGCCGACTCGCTCGTCGACAGCGTGTGCGGCTCGGTCACATTGCCTGCGACCGCCTACAACGACCGTTGCGGCTATGGGCAGCGCCTGCCGCTGCTCGCCATTTCACCTTATGCGAAGCGCAATTATGTCGATCACACCACGCTCGACACGACCTCAATCCTGCGCTTCATCGAAGACAACTGGCAGCTCGGACGGATCGATTCGCTCGACAATCCGGATGGCACGCCGAACGGCAATCCGCCGCCGGGCGCGGGCTCGTTCGACCGTCTCGCCGGCTCGATCGAAGGCATGTTCGACTTTAGAAGCCGCATACTGACGCCGGTCATTCTCGACGACGGCACCGGCAAGGTAGTGACGTCATCGCACGATTAGACGGACGCCGTCCGCCAGCTCACCACTTCGGCGCGCAGCCTCGCCGCCTCGCCGTCGAGGGTGCCGGCGGCGCCGGGCATGAAGGACATTTTTTGCCGAACGTCGAAAATCTTTACAGTTTCGCGGGGAAGCCGACGGTTAAACAATTGAAACTCCATAATGGGGATTGTGGCTCGATTTATGCATGATAATGCCTCGTCAGCCGTCTCATTGGTTGGATCGAGGTGTTCAATGGACCATCCGGCAAGGAACCATGCTCCAGCCGTGAAAGTGCGTCGGTGACGCGGACCCTTCAAGTCTGGGCTCTGTCTCTGTGTCTCATGGCGCTTGCGCACCAGACGCTGGCCGGGACCGAGCGTCCTGCCGGCACGGCGTCCGGTTCCCCGAGTTTCGAGCTCGCCGTGCAATACGAACATGGCGAAGGCGTCGAGCAGGATTACTCGCGCGCCCTGCAGCTTTATTGCGATGCCGCCAATCGCGGCGACCCGAGGGCCTTCTTCAATCTTGGCTGGATTTATCTGAACGGTCGCGCAGTATCGCAGGATGACGGGATCGCCGTCGGCTGGTTGCGGAAGGCAGCGGATGCGGGCGTACCTCAAGCAGCCAACCTGCTTCGCCTGTTGAGTCATACGGCGCCATCCGCCCAGCTCGGATGCGAACCGCCGCCGCCACCTCCCATAACGCGGCAGGCTCATGCGTCGTCGGAAGTCCTCGGCCTCGTCCAGCGCTTCGCCTCGATCGCGGGCCTCGATCCAAGGCTCGTCGTGGCGGTCATCGCCGCAGAGTTGGATTTCGACGCCCAAGCAGTGTCGCCGCGCAAGGCGATGGGTCTGATGCAGCTCATGCCCGCGACGGCCGCCCGATACGGCGTTCGAGATCCGTTCGATTCCGAGCAGAACATCCGCGGTGGCACGGCATATCTGGGATGGCTGCTGCACCGCTTCGCCGGGAACCTGACCCTGACCCTCGCCGCCTACAACGCTGGCGAGCGCACGGTCGATTTCTATGGCGGTGTGCCGCCGTTTGCGGAAACGATCGAGTATATCGATCGCATCAAGCGGCTTTATGCCGCTGGCTTCGCTGTGCGCTGAGCGGAGCATCCGCGCCAGCGCAGTTTCACGCCGCCCTGATGTCGCCGAGGAAGCCGTTCACTTCGGCGCGCAGCTTCGTCGCCTCGCCGTCGAGCGCGCCGGCGGCGCCCAGCATGAATTTCGCGGTCTCGCGCGAATCCCCGGCGGTGCGCGACACGCCGGCGATGTTGGCCGAGACGCCTTGCGTCGCCACGGCCGCGAACTGCACGTTGCGGGCGATCTCGCGGGTCGTCTCGTCCTGCTGCTGCACGGCGCTTGCGACCGAGGTGACGATGTCGCTGATGCGCACGATCGTCTTCGTCACTTCCTCGATCGTGCCGACGGCGTTGCCGGTCGCATCCTGCATCTGATGGATGTGCGCGGCGACTTCTTCGGTCGCCTGCGCCGTCTGCTTGGCGAGCGACTTCACCTCGGCGGCGACGACCGCGAAGCCGTGGCCCGCCGCACCTGCGCGCGCCGCCTCGATCGTCGCGTTGAGCGCGAGCAGGTTGGTTTGCGTCGCGATCTTGCTGATGAGCTTCACCACGTCGCCGATCGCGCCCGCGGCGGCGGCGAGGCTCTGGATCGTGCCGTTGCTGCGCGCCGTCTCGGCGACGCCGTGGCGCGCGACGTCGGCCGATTCCGAAAGCTGCCGGCGGATCTCCGAGATCGACGCGGACAGCTCCTCGGCGCCCAATGCAACCGTCTGCACGTTGCCCGAGACCTGCATCGAGGCGTCGGAGGCTGCGGTCGATTGCGCGCTCGTCTGATCGGCGGTCGCCGACATCGCCGCCGCGGTGCCGCGCAGGTGGCTCGCCGCGCCCGCGACGGAATCGACGATGCCCTTGATGCGCGCGTCGAAACTGTCGGCCAGAGCGAGGAGATCGGCGCGCCGTTCGGCCGCCATCTGCTGCCGGTCGGCGGCGGCGCGCAATGCGGTCTCCCTGGCGGCGCGCGCATTGTCGCGGAACACGGTGAGCGCCGCAGCCATGTCGGCGACCTCGTCCTGGCCGCCTTGCGGGATCGCCGCGTCGAGATTGCCGCCGGCGATCTCGCCCATGCTGCGGCAGAGCGCCTTCATGCGCCGCACGATATGGCCGCCGACATAGAAGCCCGCGATGAAGATCGCGGCGACAAGGCTCAGCCCGGCGATCGAGACGAGCAGCAGGCGCCCGCGATCGAGCGCGTGCGTCGTTTGGGCGACGGCATCGTCGGCGACGCTCTTGTTCGCGCTGACCAGCTCCGCCACCTGCTGCTCGAGTTCGGCCGCGAGCTTGCGGTTTTCGGCGAGGAGGGTTTCGCCCTTCGCCAGCGCCTCGAGCTCGGCCGCGCGCACGGCGAAGATGCCGTGCTCGCCGCGGCCCGCCTGCAGCAGCGTGTCGATCGCCGCCTTGAGCGCATCCGCGGCGGCAATGCCTTTGAGCGCCGCGAGCGATTTGTCGATATGCCCGGACGCGGCCACGAACTTGTCCTCGAGCGGCTGCAGCAGGTCCTTGTCCGGTATGTTCGCCGCCTCGGTCAGGAGGCCGAGGACGAGGTTGGCGTCGGCGCGCAGCGCAAGGAGCGCCTCGAGCGCCGGCAGGTCGCCGTCGGCAAGGCGCTGCAGCGTGCCGCGGTCCGGCGCATGCGCCGCGCCGGCAAGGCCGGTCGCGAGATCGAACCCGACATCGTTGACAAGCGGCGCGAGTTTCTGGGACAGCGCCTCGTGCGCGCCGCGGATATTGGTGTAAAGCGCGATGCGCTCGTCGCGCCGCGCGAGCCGCTGCTCGACCGCGGCGGAAAGCTGCGCCAGATTGTCGGCCATCGCCTTGGGCGCGACCGGATCGACCCAGTAATCGGCGTCGCCGCGCGCCGTGTTGACGGCAAGCGCGGCGATCGCGTCCTCGAGGGTGCGCTGGCTGCCTTGGAGCGCCGCCACCGCGGCCTCGCGTTCGGCCGCATTGTCGGCGGCAAGGAGCGTCGGCGCGGCCGAGACGAGCTCCGTGCTGCTCTGCGCGAGGCGCACCGAAAGATTCATCGCCGGCAGGCTGCTGCCGGTGATGCCGTCGAGGGTCTGTCCGACGCTTTGGTAGGAGACGACGGCGACGGCGCTCGCGAGCACCGTCAGCATCGCGACGATGCCGAAGGCGAGAAAGAGCTTGCCGCCCAATCCGAGGCGCAGCCGCATGAGCCGCTTCGCCGGGCGCATGGCGTCAGCCGCCGACGCCGGCCAGCGTCTCGACCGGCTGCAGGCTGCCGTCGGCGCGGATGACGGTCAGGAAGACGCGGTCCGAGCCGCGGTTGTCGCCGGGGCCATAGGTCAGCTTGAAGCCGCCGAGATCGATGCCGCCGCTCCTGGCCGCGGCCTCGAGGAGCGCGCCGCGCGTCACTTCGCCGGGAATTTTATCGAGCAGCGCCACGAAGAGCCGTCCCGCGACATAGCCTTCGAGCGATACGAAGTCCGGCTTCGCGTTGGCGTCGAGGGATTTGAGCGCGCGCTGATATTGCGCGACGAGCGGCACCGTGCCGTCCTCGGGAAACGGCACGACCTGGGTTACGATCACGCCGGCGCCCGACGGTCCCAGGGCCTGCGCCAGCGCCTCGCTGCCGACGAACGAGATGTTGACGAACGCCGCCTGGAGCCTGGTCTCGCGCGCGAGCCGGATGAACTCGGCGCAGGGCGCATAGGCGCCGATCATGATCACCGCATCGGGCCGGCCTTTCGCGATCGAAAGCAGCGCGCCCTTCACCGCGGTGGTGTTGCGCTCGTACGTCCCTTCGGCGGCGAGCGCCATGCCGCGCTTGTCGAGCGCGCGCTTGACGCCGGCGAGCCCGGCTTGGCCGAAGGCGTCGTCCTGATAGAAGATGGCGATGCGCTTGGCGCCGAGATCCTTGGTCAGATGCTCGACCATGGTCTCGGTCTCCTGGAAATAGGAGGCGCGGACGTTGATGACGTTGGGCTTGTAGGGCGCGCGCAGGAACTCGGCGCCGGTGAACGCGCCGATCAACGGCACGCCGGCATCGGCGGCAATCGGCTCGACCGCGGCCGAGGTCGGCGTGCCGACCGAGCCGATGAGCGCGAACACCTTGTCCTGCGCGATGAGCTTTCGCGCCGCGACGATCGACTGGTCGGGCTCGTAGCCGTCATTGACGGAAACGAGCTCGATCCTGCGGCCCTTGACGCCGCCGGCGCGGTTCGCTTCGCCAAACGCCGCGGCGAGCCCCTGGCGCATGCCGAGGCCCAGGGCCGCCGCCGGCCCTTCGAGCGCCGCGACCTGGCCCAGCACGATTTTATCCGCGCCGACGCCGTCCTCCGCCGCGGCGGTCATGGCCGTAGCGGCCGCGGCAACGCAGGCGACGAACGCGATCACCAACCGCTTGAGGCGCATCCAAGCCATCCACGATCGCCGAAACCGGCCGGGAATGCCGGTTTTTCACGGACCGCAGACTACCGGCCTTTGCCATAAAAAAAGGTAAAATTCAGGTTTTCATAGCATCCCCAGAAGGACAGGACCGCGCGCCGGCAGCGGTCCGGCGCCTAGATCTCCCTGCCGATCGCGCGGTCGATCGAGAATTGGCCGCCGCCGTTGATGAGGATGACGATGCACATGAGGCCCAGGATCCCGGGCGTCTCGATGCCGCCCTTGGTCCAGAACCAGCCGTTCGGCACGTTGGCGACGAAGAACGCCATCCCCATGAAGCAGATGAACTGGACCGCGACGATGCGGGTGAGGAAGCCCGCGGCCATCAGCAGCCCGCCGAAGAGTTCGAGGGAGCCGATATAATAGACCCAGCCGGCATGGCCCCAGAACGGACCCATGCGGCCAAAGCCCGCGGTAAACTGCGCCGTGGTCGGCGCGCCGAACATGCCGAACAGCTTCTGCATGCCGTGCGGCACGTAGAAAAGTCCCATGGCGATCCGCAGAAGCGGATAGGAATAGGGCTTCAAAGCCTCGTAGATCCCGTCGAATGTCGGGATGTAGAGCGGAATTTTCGTGTCCTGCAGCGCCATCGTTCCTCTCCCCTGGCCGGCACCGCTTGCGGGTGCAATTGTCCGAGAAAAAACCATAGCCCCGATTGCCCGAAACCCGCGGTAACAGATTAGTGAATGTCGTCCATCCGGGCGAAGATGGCGGCGAGGTCGGCGGCGCCGAAGCCAGGCTTCTTGCAGGCGTCGAGCACCACTTTTTCGCGCCGCGCCAAAAGGTCGGCCGCCGCCGGCAGCTTGGCCGCCGCCTCGCGCGGGATGACGACGGCGCCGTGCCGGTCGGCGTGGACGATGTCGTCGGGCGATACGATCATGCCGGCGACGCTCACCGTGACGCCGAACGCGACGATATCGACATGCGCGTGCGACGGCATGACCGATCCGGCGAGCACGAAGAACCCCTCGGCCCACTGGTCGATGTCGCGCACCGCGCCGTCGGTGACGACGCCGGCGCAGCCCAAGGCCTTGTGCAGGTTCGACTGCACCTCGCCCCAGAAGCAGGCGATGCCGAGATCCGGCCCGTCCACGTCCTGCATGACGCAGAGGCTCGGCAGCGGCGCCTGCGCGATATAGTCGTAATAGGCGAGGCGCGTGGCGCGCGCCTCGTCCTTGCCGCGCGGATGCGGCTCGCGCGAGCGGATCATCACCGTGCGCGCATATCCCACGACCGGCTTCGAGGCGGGCAGCGGCGCCACGAGCGGGCGGCGGTTGAAGCCCAGCGCGCGCCGCTCGGGCATGACGAGCTCGAGCGCGTTGCAGATGGTCGGCGTGTCGTAGCGTGCGAGCGCCGCGAGCGCGTCTTGACTCAAGGACGTGGCCAACGAAACCTCCTTCGGGCAACATGCGTCGCCCGGACTATGAGGACGCGGAGACGCGCGTCAACCGGAGAGCGGAGGAACCATGCAGAAGAGCGCCATCCGGATCAGGACCTCGCATGTGGGCCGCCTGCCGGCGCCGAAGGGCTTCGAGGACATGCCGCTGCGGCTTGCCAACGCCGAGATCACCGACGAAGCGCAGATCGCCAGGATGGTCGTGCCCGCGATCGCCGAGGTGGTGAAGCGCCAGGCCGAGATCGGCATCGATTGCATCAATGACGGCGAGTTCTGGACGACGCGCAGCCGTGCCCACTACGCCGCCCACTTCACCGGCATCGAAGCGCGCCCCATCAGGGCGGACGAGCCGCCCACCTCGCGCCACTCGACGCGCGAGCGCGACGAGTTTCGCGAATTCTACGACGACATGGACAAGATCGGCACGATGTTCTTCGTGCCCGGCGAGAAGCCGATGCCGGCGATCACCGAGCGCATCGTCGCGCGCGGGCCTGTGAAGTCGAAGGGGCCGGAGGCGATCAAGCGCGAGCTTGCGTCCTTCAAATCCGCGATCGAGCGCTCCGGCGCCAAGGTGGACGAGGCGTTCGTCGCGGTGCTGGCGCCGGGCTGGCTCGACCATTTCATCTACAACGAATACTACAAGACCGACGAGGAGTTCCTGTTCGCGCTGGCCGACGCGATCCGCGAGGAATACCGCGCCGTCGTCGCGGCGGGCTTCATCCTCCAGATCGACGATCCGGGCCTGCCCGACTGGTGGGACATGCTGAAGCCCGAGCCCTCGGTCGAGGCCTATCGCAAATTCGCGAAGCTGCGCATCGATGCCGTGAACCACGCGCTGGAGGGCATCCCGGAAGACAAGGTGCGCTATCACCTGTGCTGGGGCAGCTGGCATGGGCCGCACACGCACGATCTGCCGCTCCAGCACATCGTCGATCTCGTGCTGCAGGTGAAGGCGCGGACCTATTCGTTCGAGGCCGGGAACGTGCGGCACGAGCACGAATGGCGCGTCTGGCAGGACGCCAAGATTCCGGCCGGCAAGATGCTCATGCCGGGCGTCGTGAGCCACGCCACCAACCTCGTCGAGCATCCGCAGCTCGTGGCCGACCGCATCCTGCGCTTTGCCGCGATCGTCGGCCGCGAGAACGTCATCGCCGGCACCGATTGCGGCCTCGGCGGCCGCGTCCACAGCGAGCTCGCCTGGGCCAAGCTCAAATCCCTGGTCGAAGGCGCGCGGCTTGCCTCGAAGACGCTGTGGGCAGGCGCATAGGCGCTCAGCGGCCCATCATGCCCGGTCCGCGGCCAAGCCCGGGCAGGATGCCTTGCGCCGTCGCTTGCTGCGCCGGAGTGAGCGCCGTCACCAGCTTGCCGGCCGCGTCGTGCACGGTGTCGAAGGCGTTCTTGCGCGCCTCGAACATGGTGTTCATCGCGTCGCGGCGCTCCTGCCATGAGGCCGTGCCCATCGTCTCGAACATGCTCTGGCGCAGACCCTGCATCTGCTCGCTGACGCCGGATACCGTGTCGGCATAGTCCTTCCAGGCCGGCTCCTGCGCCGCGGTGATGCCGAGCTGCGTCTTGAGGCCATCGAGATAGCTCGCGGTATTCCACGATCCACCCATCATGCCCGGACCTTGGCCGCCGCCCATCATGCCCGGACCGGGGCCGCCCATCGGGCCTTGGTTCGGCCTGGTCTCCTGCTGCGCCACGGCGATGCCTGCGACGCCGGCCAGAGCGGCGGCCGCCATGGCCAGCATCGCCCGTCGTCCGATTTCGCGCGTCATCCCGGTTCTCCTGCCATCAGGCGGAAATGCCATGGTGAATTTCTTCCACGATCGTTCGCGGTGCGCGTTGACGTGCATCAAGGTCTTCGCGTGGGCTGCCCCGCGCGTTGACACAAGCCGGAACCCGACTACGGTATGACGCGTCCGATCGTAAGGCGAGTCAGGGATGAGGATGATCCGCGCTTTCGCATTGGCGTTCTCGATCGTAGTTGCCGGGATGGGCGCGCACGCGGCCGACACGCTTCGGGTCGGACGGTCGCCAGGATTCCTGTTCGCCTATACGCCGCTCGATGTCGGGCTGGCACAGGGGTTCTTCGAAAAGCGCGGCCTTGCGATCGAGCGCGTCGATTTCGACGGCGCGGCCAAGATGGACCAGGGCCTCGTCGCGGGCGCGATCGATATCTCGCTCGGCTCGCCGATGGGTATGTCGATGATCGTGAAGGGAATGCCGGCGAAGGCCATCGCCGTCATCGCCGGGCCGATGCTCGAGTTCGGCATCCTCGTCCCGTACGATTCTCCGGTGACATCGCTCGACGAGCTGAAAGGCAAGACGCTCGGCATCGCCACCGCCGGCTCGATCACGCAATGGGTCGCGCTCGAACTGGCGCGCGTCAAGGGCTGGGGGCCGGACGGCGTCAAGCTCACGGCGATCGGCTCGAGTCCGGGCGCGGCCGCGGCGGCGCTGAAGACGCACCTCGTCGACGCGACAGTGGGAAATGCAACCGCCGGTCCCATCCTCGAGCGCGCGCACGATGGAAGGCTGCTCGCCACCGCCGCCGACTTCGTGCCGCATTTCCAGGCGCACACGATGTACGCCTCGGCCGATCTCGTGCGCAAGAACCCCGATGCGGTGCGCCGCTTTCTGTCCGCCTGGCTCGAATCCGTTGCCTTCATGCGCGCCCACCGCGACGACACGATCCGCATCGCGCGGACCGTGACCAACCTTTCCGAGGCGGACCAGACGCTCGAATACGATCGCCTGATGCCGGGCCTTTCAGCGGACGGTCGCTTCGATCCGCAGGATCTGGCGCGCATCGGCCAATCCTTCGTCGAGCTTCACGTCCTCGACCGCGAGCCCGACATGGCGAAGCTCTATACCGAGCAGTATCTGCCGGCGAGATGAGGGTTCCGCGTAAGCGCCTTCCGTCATAGAGTTCGGGCCAACGGGCCAAGAACCACAAGAGGCGACGCCATGAAGGTCTGCATGTTCCACCTCATGCCGTACCGCGACCTGCCGCCGGATTTCGCGCGGCGCTACAACTCGGCCTATATCGACCCGCAGTGGTTCGACGTGGCCGATGCCGACAAGGTCGGCGCCTACTACAACTGGACGCTCGACGAACTCGTCTATGCCGCGAAGGCCGGCATGCACGGCGTCTGCACCAACCAGCATCACCAGAACGTCTACGGCTTCATGGCGAATCCGAGCCTCATGGGCTCGGTGCTGGCGAAGCTCACGAACGGCGACAACACGGCCATCATCCAGATCGGCTCGACCTTGCCCTCGACCTCGCCGCCGACGCGTATCGCCGAGGAATACGCCATCCTCGACTGCATCAGCGGCGGCCGGCTCGTCGCCGGATTCCCGACCGGGCTTCCGGCCGATGCCACCATCTCGAACGGCGTCGTGCCGCTCGACCAGCGCGAGCGCTTCCGCGAGGCATTGGACCTCGTCATCAAGGCGTGGTCGGCGAAGGAACGCTTCGCCTGGAACGGCAAGCACTATCAGCTTCCGGCGGTCAATCTCTGGCCGCGCCCGATTCAGCAGCCGCATCCGCCGATTTGGATTCCGGGCTCGGGCATCTCGTCCACCGCCGAATATGTGGTCGAGCACGATCACTGCTTCTGCCACCTGAGCTATCACGGCGCCAAGAACGCCGAGAACGTGGCCGACCGTTATTGGCAGCTTGCCGAGGAGAAGGGGAGGGACGCCAATCCCTACCGCTTCGGCTTTTTGCAGCTAATCGGCATCTCCGAGACCGACGCCGAGGCCGAGGAATACGCCAGGCACGCCGAGTATTTCTATCAAAACCTGCTGGCGACGCCGGCGCACTACCAGGCGATTCCCGGCTGCCTCGAATACAACGCGCTACAGCAGGCGCTCGCCAACCCGACGCGCAACTTCAATCTCCGCGACATGAAGTTCAAGGAGCTGGTCGAGCGCGGCTTCGTCATCGTCGGCAGCGCCAAGTCGGTGCGCGAGCAGCTCCTGCACGCGGTGAAGCGGCTCCGCATCGGCCACTTGATGACGCTCCTCCATTTCGGCTCGATGCCGACGGAGCTTTGCCGCAAGAACATCGACCTGTTCTGCCGCGAGGTGCTGCCGCATCTGGCGCCGCTGTGGGACGACGAGTGGGAAGACCGCTGGTGGCCCGAGCGTCTGCGCGAGACGCGCCGCGCGCCCGCCATGGCGCCGGCCGCGTCCTGAGGCGGGGGCGGCGATGGATGTCGCGGAACGCCGGCTCACGCTCTGGCAGGGCAAGGTCGAAACCGAGGTGGAAATAAGCGGCAGCGGCCCGCCGCTTCTCTATCTGCACGGGCCGTGGGGGCTGGCGCCCGACCGCGCCTTCATCGCGCGCCTCGCATCCTCGAATACGGTCTATGCGCCGAAGCATCCGGGCACGTCGAGCGGCAATCCCAATGCCGCGCATTCGATCGACACGCTCTGGGACCTCGTCGTCTATTACGGCGAGCTGATGGACGGCTTGGGCCTCGAGACGGCCGCCGTCGCTGGCCATTCGTTCGGAGGAATGGTCGCGGCCGAGATTGCCGCCAACGCGCGTCCGCGCGTGCGAAAGCTCGTGCTGATCGATCCGGTGGGATTGTGGCGCGACGACCATCCGGTGCAGAACTGGATGATCATGCCCGAGGCTGCGCGCGCGAAGGCGCTCTTTGCCGATCCCGCGGGAGATGCGGCAAAGCGCTTCTTCGCGCAGCCCGAGGACAAGGACGCGCGCGTCGCATCGCTCGTCGCCTTCATCTGGGCGCAGGCCTGCACCGGCAAATACATCTGGCCCATTCCCGACAAGGGGCTGAAGCACCGCATCCACCGCATCGCCGCTCCGACGCTCGTCGTCTGGGGCAAGGAGGACGGCATCGCCGCTCCGGTCTATGCCGGCGAATTCGCATCGCGCATCGCGGGCGCGCGGTCCGAGCTGATCGACCGCGCCGGCCACCTGCCGCATCTCGAACAAGGCGAGCGCGTGGCCGCGCTCGTCCAGAAATTTCTCGCCGGCTGATCGGCGGCAGAACCGGGTTCTCAGGTGCCGGCGGCTTGCCACCGCCGGCACAGGAGCGCGGCTGTGGCGCCGCCGAACAGCTGCGCGAGGATGAAGCCCGCGACATTCCCCGGTTCGATCCCGGCGAACGTGTCGGTGAGCGCGCGCGCGATCGTCACCGCCGGATTGGCGAAGGATGTCGAGGACGTGAACCAGTACGCCGCCGTAATGTAGGCCGCGACCGAAATGGCGATCCGGTCGCGCGCGTGCCGGCGTCCGCTCTCGATGACGACCAGGAGGCCGAACGTGGCGACGAATTCGCCGAACATTTGGCCGATGCCGCCGCGCAGTTTCGTGGATGTCTCGAGGATCGGAAGGTCGAACATCGCATGGGCCGCCCACACGCCGAGCACCGCGCCGGCGAGCTGGGCGGCGACATAAGGCGGCACGTCGCGCCAGCGCAGTGCCCCGTCCGCCGCCAGCGCGAGCGTCACGACCGGGTTGAAATGCGCGCCGGACCACGGCGCGAACGCGGTGATGAGAGCAAAGAGCGCGGCGCCGGTGGCGATCGCATTGGCGAGGAGCGCCAGCGCGACATTTCCGCCGGAAAGCCGTTCGCCCATGATGCCCGAGCCCACGACCGCTGCGAGCAGGAATGCGGTTCCCAGGGCTTCGGCCGCGGCCCTGCTGCCGATCGACAGGTGCATCGTGCGCGGCTTGCTAGGAGGCTGCGTCTTCGGCGCTGTCGGGGCGAAGCCGTCCGATCCGGTCGGCTTCGCGCTTCAGCGCAAGCCGGTCGAGTTTTTCCACCGGAAGCGCCAGAAACAGCCTGATCCGCGCGCTGAGCTGGTGAAAGGCGACGCGGAACGCCGCCATCTGTTCCACCTCGGTTCCCGTCACGGCGGCCGGATCGGGTACGCCCCAATGCGCGGTCACCGGGTTGCCGGGCCACACCGGGCAGACTTCGCCCGCGGCCTGATCGCACACCGTGAAGACGAAATCCATGCGCGGCGCATCCGGCCGCGCGAACTCGTTCCAGCTCTTCGAGCGCAGCCCGTCGGTCGGCAGCTTCAGCGCGCGAAGCAACTCGATCGCCATGGGATGCACCGCGCCCTTCGGATAACTGCCGGCGCTGAAGGCCCGGAAGCGCCCTCGTCCCCAATGGTTGAGCAGGACTTCCGCCAGGATGCTCCGCGCGGAATTGCCGGTGCAGAGAAACAGCACGTTGTAGGGTCCGGCCACGGCGCGCTCCTAGGACTTGACGCCGCATCCGCAGGCGGATTGCGGCGTCTCCGCTGCAGCGATCTCGGCGAGGCTCGGTCCGCAGCAGGTCTCCTTCGACGCCACTTCGTCCAAGCGCTCGACCGCGCCGGTGCGGCCATAGACGGTCGCCTCGCCGTGCGTCAGGAATGTCTCCCAGGCGATGTCCTGCGGGTCCGCGATCCACTGCTTGTCGGACTGCGCATAGCAGCAGGTGGTGGCTTTCTCCTCGAGGACGGGGCGCTCGGCGCGCTCGAGCCGGCCGTAGATTTCGGCGAGCTCGGCTTCATCCTCGACCTGGATGCCGAGATGCTGAATCCCGGTTTTTCCGGGATGGCTCGAGATGGCGAAGTTCACGTGCGGATCGTCGAGCATCCACTTCGCGTAATCGGGCTTCAGCACCGTGGGCTCGTGCGCGAACAGGGTGGAATAGAACCGCACCGACTGGGCGAGGTCATGCACGGCGACGTGAACGTGAAACCGCTTCATGGCGTTGCGCTCCCTTGCGCGAGGTGGCAGGCGTCGGCTCGCAGACCGGGCCGCAGCTCGCGGCGCCGCCGCAGCAGTTTTCCGTCAGGTACGCGACCAGCGCGTTCATCGCGGGAAACCCGGCGGAGTAGATGAGCGAACGGCTGTCGCGCCGCTGCTCGATCAATCCGGCATGCATGAGCTGGGCAAGGTGGAACGAGAGCGTCGGCGGCGGCACTGCGAGCGCCTCCGCGATGGCGCCCGCCGGCATGCCCGCGGGACCGGCCTCGACCAGGAGCCGGAAGGCCCTGAGGCGCGTCTCCTGCGCGAGGGCTCCCAAGGCGGCGGTGGCGCTTTTCTCGTCCATGGTTCGATAAACATCAAAATATCGCCGGGCGCCGGCCCTGTCAACGATATTTCTGGAAATCTCAAATCATTGCTTCTGCGGCAGCGCCACGGCGTAGCGCGCGTCGATCAGTTCCGCTTCGTTGACCTCGCCCTTCAAGAGGCCCTGCGCGCGGAACCATTCGATCTGGTGGCGGATGTCGCCTTCGTCGATCCGCACCTCGGCATCGACCCACGGGATCGCCTGACTGATCTGCTCTTCGCGCTGGCCGGTGTATTTGGCGAGGATCGCGAGGATTTCGGGCGCGCCCGGCCCGTCGCGCCGCACTTCCTTCGGGTCGGCGAACGCGTCGTGGTAGTCGCGCGCGCCCTTCTTGTAGGCGGCAAGGAAATGCTCGACCGTTGCGCGGCGGTCGTTTGCGGTTTTGGTCGCGGTGAAGGCGGCGTTCGCCTGGCCATAGGGCGCCATGTCGCCGACCCAGCCGAGGAGCTTCGCCTCGCTCTTGCCCAGCATCACCATCGCCGGCGTCACCGGCAGCACGCCCGCATCGGCCTGTCCGCCGGCGATCGCCGAGGTAAGCGTGGTGTTCGACTGGAGCGGCAGCACGCGCACCGTCTTCGGATCGATGCCGAACCGCTCGAGCGCGAGCGCCAGGTCATAGTCGAGCATGGCGCCCCTTTGCGTTACGCCGACGGAATGGCCGGCGAGGTCCTTGATCGTCTTGAGGCCCGCGTCCCACGCGCGGTTCGAGGCGACATAGCCGGCGTTCTTGAAGCCCGGCATCTCGCGGTTGCCGGCGGCGATCATGCGCAGCACGCCCTGGCCCGCGAGCGTATAGAACGCCGCCGAAAGCCCGGTGATGCCGAAATCGATGGCGCCCGAAGCGGCCGCGATCGCGATCGGCTGCGCCGCATCGATATAGACGATCTCGGCATCGAGCCCTTCGGCCGCGAAATATCCCTTCTCCTTGGCGACGAAGATGGGTCCGACCGCAAGCGTCTTCACGACGCCGATTTTGATCGGCTCGGCGGCGCTTGCGGCGGCGGGGCAGGCCAGCGACAGCGCGAGAACCAGGTGGACGAAGGGCTTCATGGTGACCTGTCCGTTGCGGAGGGCGGCGCCTTCGACTTAAATCCGCCCGGCCGCGCTTGGCAAGGGAGGACCGGACATGAAGCTCGAGCTCAGCATTGCGCTCACCAACAATCCGCGCACGTGGCCGGTGCTCGACGGGCGCGTCAAGGTCGATGCGATCGATCTCGTGCCGACCGTGCTGCATCCCTCGGAGATGTTCTGGCGCCAGCTCCATTTCGCCGAGTTCGACGTGTCGGAGATGTCGGTCTCCTCGCTCCTGATGGCGAAGAGCAAGGGCGACGAGCGCTGGGTCGGCATCCCGGTCTTCACCACGCGCCGCTTCTTCCATACCGGGATCCTGGTGCGGCGCGACGCGCGCATCGAAACCCCCGCCGATCTGAAGGGCAAGCGTGTCGGCGTGCCGGAATACCAGCAGACCGCGGCGCTGTGGACGCGCGGCGTGCTGCAGCACGAGTTCGCCGTCAAGGCGCAGGACATGGAGTTCTGGATGGAGCGGCAGCCGGCGATGTCGCATGGCGGCGCGACCGGCTTCAAGCCGCCGCCGGGTGTCACGCTGCACTACATCCCGTCCGAGAAGAGCATCGGCTCGATGATGATTTCGGGCGAGCTGCAGGCGGCGGTCCACTATGTCGGGGCGGGCGTCAACCTGATCGACCGCAGCTCGGCCGATCTGCGCCGCCACCCGGACATCAAGCCGCTTTTCCCCGATCCAGCGGCCGAGGGATTTCGCTTCTACCGCAAGACCGGCCTCTATCCGATCAACCACGGCATGGTGATCCGGCGCGAGTTGGCCGAAAAAAATCCCTGGGCCGCGCTCAACATTCTGAAAGCCTTTGCCCGCGCCAACGACATCGCCAATGCCGAGCGCATGGAGCATCTGTCATATTATTTCGAGACCGGCGTGCTCGCGCCCGAGCAGCGCCCCGCGATCGAGCAGCCGATCATCCGCCACGGCGTCAAGCCCAACCGCACGGTGCTCGAGACGCTGGCGCACTACTCGCACGAGCAGGGCCTGACCCTGCGCCTCATGACGCTCGAGGAGATTTTCGCCGCCAGCACGATCGAGGCGAACTGATCACACCGGCGCGTCGGGCGGAAATTTGGGCGGGCGCTTTTCGCGGTGCGAGGCGAGGCCCTCCTGCACCTCGGGCCCGGAAAAGCCCATGAATTCGAGCGCGAGCGAGGCATCGAAGGTCGGCCCCATTTGCCGCAGCCAGTTGTTGAGCGCGTACTTGGTCCAGCGCACCGCCGACGGCGCGCCGGCGGCCAGGCGGCCCGCGATCTCGACCGCGCGGGCGTCGAGCTCCGAATCCTCGACGGCGAGGCTGATGAGGCCGATGCGCTCGGCCTCCGCGCCCAGCACCTGCTCGCACAGCAGCAGGTAGTATTTCGCCTTCGCCATGCCGCAAAGGAGCGGCCAGATGATGGCCGCGTGGTCGCCGGCCGCGACGCCCAATCGCGTATGCCCGTCGATGATGCGGCAGTCCTTGGTCGCGATCGACACGTCGGCCAGAATTCCGCACACGAGGCCCGCGCCGACGGCGACGCCGCGCATCGCGCTCACCACCGGCTTCGAGCAGTTGATGACGCTGTAGACGATGTCGCGCGCCTCGCGCCAGCCGCGGGCGCGCGCCGTGAAATCGTCGATCTGGCGCTCGATCATGGCGAAGTCGCCGCCCGCCGAGAACACTTTGCCCGCGCCGGTGATGATCGCGGCGTTGACGGAGGGATCGCCATCGATGTCGCGCCATACCGCGGCAAGCTCGGCATGCATCGCGGCGTCGGTCGTGTTCATCCGCCCGTTCGCCATGGTGACGCGCAGCACCTTGTCGTGCGGCCGGTCGAAGGTGAGACGGGTGTAGGAGGCGTAGCGGTCGCCCTCGCTCATGGTGTCCTCGCTCGGTCTTTCCCGCGCGATTGTCGGCCGCCGCGATATTTCCGTCCATGACTTTGCGGCGCCACCGCTTTAGGTTTCGCGGCATGAGAGCGTTGCCGCTCGCCGCCAGCGCTTCCGATCCCGCTCGGCCGCATCGCCGCGATGGAATCGCTCCTCGTGCAGGGCGGCGCGTTGGCGCGCGCATTCGATTCGCGCGACATGATCGACGACGACATCCGCGCCGAGGCGAAGGCCCGAGTCGCGCACGAGTAGCCCCTCACACCGTCAGCATCACCTTGCCGACATGGGCGCCGCTTTCGAGCCGCTCGTGCGCGGCGCGCACGTCGGCTGAGCGGAAATGTCGAATCGATCACCGGCTTGAACCGGCCGTCCTCGATCATCGGCCACACCGCCTTGCGCACCGCCGCCGCAAGCCGTCCCTTCTCGGCGATGGGGCGGGGCCGCAGGCGCGAGCCGGTGACGATCGCCTCGCGGTCCTGGATCAGCGTGCAGTCGATCGGCACCGTGCTGCCCTGCTTGAACGCGATCATGACGAGCCGCCCGCCGTGCCTCAGAATGCGCAGGTCGCGGTTCAGATAATCGCCGCCCACCATGTCGAGCACGACATCGACGCCTTCGCCGCCCGTCTCGTCGCGGATCACGGCGGCGAAATCCTCGTTGCGGTAGTCGATCGCGCGCTTGGCGCCAAGGCTCTCGCAGCGCCGGCATTTCTCCTTGCGTGCCGGCGGTCGCATAGGCGATGGCGCCGATGCGCGGGCAAGCTGGATCGCGGTCGTGCCGATGCCGCTCGCGCCGCCATGGACCAAGAGCCGGTCGCCGGGCTGCAGCCGTCCCAGCTCGAACACGTTGCTCCACACCGTCATCGCGCATTCCGGCAGCGCCGCCGCCTCGACGAGCGACAGGTTCGCCGGCGCCGGCAGGCACTGTACCTCGGGCACGGCGACATATTCGGCATAGCCGCCGCCGACGAGCAGCGCCGCCACCTTGTCGCCGACGCGCCAGTGCGTGACGCCGGCGCCCAGCGCCACGACCTCGCCCGCGGCCTCGAGCCCGAAAACGTCAGGGGCACCCGGCGGCATGCGATAGCGGCCGAGCCTCTGCCCGATGTCGGCGCCGTTGAGCCCCGCCGCCGCCACCTTGACGAGAACCTCGTGCCGGTCCGGTTCCGGCACCGGCCGCTCGATCAGCTTGAGCGCCTCCGGCCCGCCCGGCTTGTCGATCACTACCGCCTTCATGGTCTTGGTGTTGGGAATGGTCATGGCAGCTCCTTCCGAGCCGCATCGTAGACAAGCCCGCGCCCGTGCGGAACAATCGCGCGTCAAAAGAAGAGGGTCCCATGGACGCAGCGACGCGCCGGCTCGGCGCCGGAGCAACCCGCCCCACGCTCGATTTCCAGGAGCATCTGGCGGCACTCGAAGCATCCGGGCTTCTGGTGCGCGTGGACCGGCCGATGAACAAGGACACCGAGCTGCATCCGCTGGTGCGCTGGCAGTTCGTCGGCGGATTGGCCGAGGACGACCGCCGCGCGTTCCTTTTCACCAACGTCGTCGATGCCACGGGCAAGCGCTACGACATTCCGGTCGCGGTCGGCGCGCTCGCGGCGAGCCCGCGCATCTATGCGCTCGGCATGGGACGCGAGGTGGACGAGATCGGCCCCGCCTGGCTCGAGGCCATCGCGCATCCGATCCCGCCGGTGCGCGTCAATGCGGCGCGCTGCCAGGAGGTGGTGTGGAAGGGCGAGGATCTGCGCGGCCCCGACGGCGGGCTGAAGCGGCTCCCCGTTCCGGTCTCGACGCCGGGCTTCGACAGCGCGCCCTATCTCACCGCGACCATGTGCATCACCAAGGATCCCGATACCGGCGTGCGCAATGTCGGCATGTACCGCGCCGCGCTGAAGGCGCCGGACCGGCTTGCCGTGCGCATGGTGCGGGGCGGCGCCGGGGGCTATTTCCACTGGCTCAAATACCGCGCCCGCAAGGAGAAGATGCCGATCGCGATCGCCCTTGGCTGCGGCCCCGTCGTGGTCTTCACCTCGCCCCAGAAACTCGCGCGCGACGAGGACGAGATCGCGATCGCCGGCGGGCTCGCCGGCCAGGCCATTCCGATGGCGCAGGCGGTCTCGATCGATCTCGAGGTCCCGGCCAACGCCGAGATCGTGATCGAGGGATTGATCGACACGAGCCAGCTCGAGCCCGAGGCGCCGTTCGGCGAAAGCAACGGCTATGTGGCACTCGAGGCCTTCAACATGCCGATGCAGGTGACCGCGATCACGATGAAGAAGAAGCCGGTCTTCTCGTCGATCATAAGCCAGGTCACGCCGTCGGAATCCTGCGTCATCAAGAAGGTGGCCTACGAGCCCTTGTTCCTCGCGCATTTGAAGGACCATCTCGGCATATCGGGCGTCAGGCGCGTCGTCATGCACGAGCCCTTGAGCAATCTGCGGCCCGTCATCTTCGTGCAGTATGCGCCCGGCACGTCGCGCACCGAGGTGTGGCGCGGCCTCAAGGCGGCATCCTCGTTCCAGCCGCGCTGCGGCAAGGTCGTGATCGGCGTCAGCGAGGACATCGATCCGGCCAACACCGACGCCGTGTTCTGGTCGATCGCCTATCGCTCCAACCCGCTCGAGGACGTGCATCTCATGCCCTATGGCGGCGGCGTGCAGGGCGCGCAGTACGGTCCCAATCACCAGGACTCGGTCATGCTGATCGACGCCACCCTGAAGCGGCCGATGCCGCCCTTGGCGCTGCCCGCGCGCGAATACATGGAGGACGCGCGCAAGATATGGCAGGAGCTCGGCCTGCCAAGCTTGTCGCCGCGCGCGCCCTGGCACGGCTATTCGCTCGGCAACTGGTCCGAGCGCTGGTCGACCTACGCGCGGCGCGCCACCACGGGCGCATGGGAGGAAAGCGGCATCGAGACCGCGGCCAAGCGCCGCCCGAGCGACGTCCTGCCGGAATCGCCCTACCGCACCGGCGAGGAGGATGTGAAGGGCGACGCCGAGGAGGAATCATCCCTTGTCGATCCAGCAGAACACCGACCGCATCCAGACGACCCACATCGGCAGCCTGCCGCGCCCGCACGATCTGCTCGACCTGATGAAGGCGAAGCTCGCGGGCCAGCCTTACGACCCGAAGCTCTATGACGAGACGGTCGCGCGCTCGGTCGCTTCGTGCGTCAAGAAGCAGGTCGAATGCGGCATCGACATCGTCACCGACGGCGAATATTCGAAGCCCGGCTTCTTCACCTATATCCGCCAGCGCCTCGACGGGTTCGAAGCGCGCCCGGGCCAGAAACTGCTGCTGTTCGAGACCGAGGTGGCGGCCTTCCCGGAATACTACGCGCAGTATTTCAAGGAAGCGATGATGGGCGGCGCGGTCGTGCCGATCGTGCCGGTGGTGTGCACCGGCCCGGTCAAGTATCGCGGCGAGAAGCTGCTGCAGATCGACATCGACAACGTGAAGGCGGCGGCGCGCCTGGCCGGCGTGCCGGACCATCACGTCTTCCTGCCGGCGACGGCGGCCTCGGGCGTCGGCATCAACGAGTATTACAAATCCGACGAGGAATATTTTTTCGCGCTCGCCGCGGAACTTGCCAAGGAATACCGGGCGATCGTCGCATCCGGCATCCTGCTGCAGGTCGACGATCCGTTTTTGCCGGACATCTTCGTCGAGCCCCGCCTCGACGGGAAACAGATGAAGCGGCGCGCCGAGATCTATGTCGAGGCGACCAACGCGGCGCTGAAAGGCATCCCGGCCGAGCGCGTGCGCTTCCATACCTGCTACGGCATCAACGAGGGGCCGCGCATCCACGAGGCGGCGCTCGCCCAGATCATCCGCTACGTGCTGAAGATCAAGGCGGGGCAATACAGCTTCGAATGCGCCAACCCGCGGCACGAGCACGAATACCACCTGTTCGAGCACATCAAGGTGCCCGACGGCAAGGTGCTGTGCCCCGGCGTCATCACGCACGCCAGCAACATCGTCGAGCATCCCGAGCTGATCGCCGAGCGGCTCATGCGCTTTGCCCGGCTGGTCGGGCGCGAGAACGTGATGGCGGGCGCCGATTGCGGCTTTTCCTCGCAGGCCCTCTATAAGACCGAGGTCCACCCCACGGTGGTCTGGGAGAAATTCCGGGCGATGCGCGAGGGCGCCGACATCGCGACGAAGCTTCTCTGGCCCAAGGCGAAAGCGCGCACGCGCAAGCCCGCGCGCCGCGCCGCGCCCGCAGGGAAGCGACGGGCAGCGGGCACGCGACGCCGGCGCGCTGGCTGAGCCGCGCTCCTAATGCTAGAATTGCCGCAGCGAAATTCCGGAGGATGACATGAGCCAGACGCTCGAACAGTTCGCCGAGAAATGCCACCGCACCCTTGCCGAGGAGCCGGGTCCGGCCGGGCGCAAGAAAGTCTGCGCGCTGCTCGAGGACGCGCTCAAGGACAGCGCATTCGTAGATAAATATCTCGGCAGCGAAACGAGCGATCGAAAAATCCTGTACGAGGACCCGGAGCTGGGTTTTTGCATCCTCGCGCACCATTACGATGGCGCGCGGACGAGCAACCCGCACGACCACGGCCCTTATTGGGCGATTTACGGCCAGGCGATGGGCGAGACCATCATGAGCGATTTCTCGCTGGTCGAGCCGGCCGGCGAGGGCAAGCGCGGCAAGGTGCGCTATGTGCGCAGCTACACGCTGAAGCCCGGCATGGCGCATGTCTATAACGAGGGCGACCTGCACGCGCCCAAACGCGAGGCGACGACCAAGCTCATCCGCATCGAAGGCCGCAACCTCGATAAGATCCGCCGCTTCGGCTACGAGCTGGTGCAGTAGCCGGGGCCGCCGCCCGCCCGATTTTACCGAACGAACCCAATTTTCCCGGCTGGGGATTGCTTCGTCGCTTCGCTCCTCGAAATGACCGAAGAAATGGTCATTGCGAGCGAAGCGAAGCAATCGCCCGCCGCAAATTACGAAACGAACCCGATTTTCTGGCCCACCCGCTTATTTTTTTCAATTATATCAAATAGTTAGCCCCAGAGCCCGGCGAAAGCGCCGCTTCAGCGCGACGCCGTCCTTTTCCGGCAGGACGCGCGGGTGGTCCACCGCTGTGATGCGCAGGCGCGCGAACAGGGTCTCGTTCGACCCGTGCAGCAGGGCGCCAAGCCGCGCCAGGCCCGCCTCGTCCTCGATGTCGAGGGCAAGCGGAATGCCGCAGCCCTTGGCGACCGCGGCGAGATCGGTCGTGCGCGCCGTGTGGCTTTCCTGCATCCCGGTCTCGCCGAAGGCGCCGTTGTCGAGCACGACGAGCGCGAGATTGGGCGGCCGCTGCACGGCGATCGTGGCGAGCGAGCCCAGCCCCATCAGCATGTCGCCGTCGCCGGTCAGCACGAGGACGCGCCGCTCCGGCCGCGCCAGCGCGAGGCCGAGCCCGATCATCGCCGCCCCGCCCATGGCGCCCCAGAGATAGAAATTGCGCGCGTCGTCGCCGGCCGCCGCCACGTCCCAGGTGGCCGAGCCCAATCCGCTCACGACCAGAAGATCGCCGCGCTTGGCAAGGAGGGTTCTGACCGCGGCGCGCCGGTCGAGCATCGTGTCACCAGCGCTTGGCGCCGATGAGGCGCTGCGAGAACAGCACCGCCGCCGCGCGCTCGCCGTCGAACGCGGCGCCAAGCGCCGCCGCGACGATGCCGGCCACGTCCTCGCCCGCCTCGGCGCGCGAGACCGCCACATCCATGAGGGCAAGCGCGGGCCCGGTGGCATTGCTCATCGGCACCTGCCACGGATTGAACTCGCCTTCCTCGCCGCGCATGGTCACGAGCATGAGCAGCGGAAAGCGGCCGTTCTGCAACAAGGTCAGCATGTTGATGCAGTTGCCGACGCCGCTCGACTGCAGCAGCAGGCAGGCGCGCGCGCCGCCGAGCCACGCGCCCGCCGCCAGCGCCACGCCTTCTTCCTCGGTGGTCAGCACCACGTCGCGAATGGCGGCATCCTCGCGGGCAAGCGCGATGAGCCGCGCATGGCCGGCATCCGGCACATAGGCGATCTGGCTCACGCCGCCTGCTTTCAGGACCGCGAAGACGCGCGCCGGCCAGTCTTCGTCCGCGTCGCTCACGCGGCCTTCCGCTTGCGCGCCGCGAGCTTCACCGCCGCCACGATCTCGGGGTAGGCCGAGCAGCGGCAGAGATTGCCGGAAAGATAATGCCGAATGTCGTCGTCGCTCGGATCGGGGTTGCGCTCCAGAAGCTGCATCGTCATCAGCACGAAGCCCGGCGTGCAGAAGCCGCATTGGAACGCGGACGCCTCGATGAACGCGTCCTGCACCGGATCGAGCCGGTCGCCCTCGGCGAGCCCTTCGACCGTCTCGACCCGTGTGCCGTCGGCGAACCAGGCGAGGAACAGGCAGGCCGAGACGGCATCGCCATCGACCAGCACGGTGCAGCAGCCGCACAGCCCCTGGCCGCAGCTCTCGCGCGCGCCGAAGAGGTTGAAGCGCCGGTCGAGCAGCTCGACCAGGCTCTCGTGCGGCGCCGCCTCGGCCTCGACCTCAGCGCCGTTCAAGGTGAAGCGGATCGTGCGGGGTGCGGCGCTCATAGTGTCTCGCCGCGCTTGGCGGCAAGGCCGCGATAGACCGCCTCCGGCGTCAGCGGCAGCTCCAGGAGCCGCACCCCCACCGCGTCGTCGATCGCATTGGCGATCGCGGGCGAGACGCCGAACGTCGCGGTCTCGCCCACGCCCTTGGCGCCGAAGGGTCCCGTCTCCTCGACGGAATCGACGATCGCGTTCTCCATCTCGCGCGGTATGTCGAGGAGGCCCGGGATCTTGTAGTCGGCCAGCGAATTGTTGGTGAGCTGCCCGTCGCGGTACTTCATCTCCTCGGACAAGGTGAAGCCCAGCTGCATGATCGCGCCGCCCGAAAGCTGCGTCTCGACGATCTTCGGATTGATCGGCGTGCCGACATCGCCGACATTGACGAGACGCAGCACGCGGAAGTGCCCCGTCTCGGTATCGACCTCGACCTCGGCGCCGGTCGCGCCGATCATCCAGAACGGCGCCACGTTGTCGGTGAGGCCGGTATCGTGGTCGGGCGATGTGTAGCTCGGCACGAAGCTGCCGAAGCCCACGATGTTGCCGGCCTGCATGCCGTATTTGCGGCGGAACAGCTCGGTCACGGGAACGTTGCTGCCGTCCGGCAAGCCAAGCTCCGACGCGAGCGCCGCAATCTTGCCCTTCACCTCGAGCGACGCGAGCCGCGCCGCATGGCCCATGTGATATGTCGAGCGCGAGCCGAGCGTGCCCATGTCGTAGGGCGTGACATCGGTATCGGGATGGACGACGCGCACGCCCTCGGCCGGCATGTCCAGCGCCTCGCCGACGATCTGCGCCAGCGCGGTGTCGGAGCCCTGGCCCATATCGACCGTGCCGCAATAGAGGGCGCAACTGCCGTCGGCATAGAGATTGACGATGGCGGTCGAGGTGGTGGGCGCGATCGAGGCCTTGAAGCCGATGGCGATGCCGCGCCCACGCCGCAAGCTGCCGCCGCCACGCGCGAAGGGTCGGCCCCAGCCCATGCGCGCGGCGAGACTTTCGAGCACCGGCTCGAGCGCCGCGCCGCGCATCTTCGTGCCGGTGGCCTGGACGCCGCCCTCGCGCAGCATGTTCTTGCGGCGGAACTCCAGGGGATCGATGCCGAGCGCGCGGGCGATCATGTCGCTCTGGCTTTCGTATGCCCAGCACAGCTGCGGCACGCCGAAGCCCCTGAGCGCGCCTGAAGGCGGCCGGTTGGTATAGACCGCGTAGGAGTTGAGCGAGACGTTCGGAATGTCGTACGGTCCGGCCGCGGTGAAGCCCGATTTCTGCGTGACGCGCGGGCCCACGTCGGCATAGGCGCCGCCGTTCCACCACACCTCGCAGCGCCGCGCGGTGATACGGCCGTCCTTCGACACCGCGGTCTTGATGCGCGTCGTCGCCGGATGCTTCGAGATGGTGAAGAACTGCTCCTCCATGGTGAGCGCGATCTTCACCGGCCGCCGCGCCAGAAGCGACAGCGCCGCGACCAGCGCCTCGATCTTGATGTAGAGCTTGGCGCCGAAGCCGCCGCCCAGATACGCGGTCTTGATCCGCACCCGGTTCTCGGGCCAGCCGAGGAGGCGCGCGATCTCGATGCGGACGAACGATGGCCCTTGCGAGGATGTGTGGATCGTGATCGCGCCGTCGCCCGCGTCCGCCACCGCGACGAACGGCTCGAGCGGCGTGTGCATCGTCTGCTGCGTGCGGAACTCGTGCTCGAACACATGGTCGGCCGCGGCGAACGCCGCATCGACATCGCCGCGGCGCAGGCGATAGTCGAGCGCGATGTTGGTGCCGCGCTTGCCGTCGAGGTGCTTCAGATCGGGGAACGTGCCGGCCGGCTTCAGCACGTCGTGCACGATCGCCTTGGATGTCGCCGCCTCGACCTCGTCATAGACGGCGGGCAGGTCCTCGTACTCGGCGACGATGAGCGCAAGCGCTTCCTCCGCGACGTGGCGGTCCTCGGCCAGCACGACGGCGACCGGCTCGCCGGCAAAGCGCACCTTGCCGTCGGCGAGGATCGGCTGGTCGTGGAAGGCAGGGCCGTAATAGGGATCGGGGATCACGGTCCTGACATCGTCGATCGTGACGACGCGGAACACGCCCGGGAGCGCCCGCGCCGCGCTGGTGTCGATCCGCTTGATGCGCGCGTGCGGGCGGGTGCTGCGGAACACCTTGCCCCACAGCATGCCGGGAAGGCGCAGGTGATGGATGTACTCGGCCCGCCCCGTCACCTTGGCGCGGCCTTCGACGCGCGGCAGCGAGCGGCCGATCTGCCCGCGCGGCATCACCTTCGCCATCACGCGGCCTCCATCGCTGCCTTGACCGCGCGTTGCAGGAAGACGCGCAGGAGATGCTTCTTGTACGGCGCCGAGCCGCGGTCGTCCGATTCGATCTCCGCCTCCACCTCCGCGGCTGCGGCCTCGGCGGCGCGGCGCAGCGTCGGATCGTCCGGCCGGGCGCCGCGCAGCACCGCCTCGGCGGCGCGCAGCCGCCGCGGCGTCGCCGTCGCCGCACCAAGCGCAAGCCGCGCTTCCTCGATGGTGCCGTCGTTGACCGCGAGCGCTGCCGCCAGCCCGAGCGCCGGCCAGTCGTCGGCCGAGCGGGTGGTGCATTTCAGATAGGCCGCGCGCCAGCCGCGCTGCGACGGCAGTACGATCTCGGCAATGACCTCGTCGTGCTCCAGCACGGTCTCGTAATAGCCGGCAAAGAGATCCTCGACCGGCAGCTCGCGCTCCGTGCCCGGACCGACGATCGCCGCCTGCGCGCCGAGCGCGATCCAGACCGGCGGCAGGTCCAGGTGCGGATCGGCATGGGCGAGATTGCCGCCCACGGTCGCGACGTTCCGCACCCGCACGTTGGCAAGGCGCCGCATGGTTCTGGCGATGACCGGCGCGTGCTCGGCGACGACGCGCGAATGTTCGAGGGCGGCGAGCGTCGCCATCGCGCCGATGCGGAGCGCGCCGTCGGTCTCGACCTCGATCCGGCGGTAGCGCTCTTCGACGCGGCGCAGGCTGACGAGCCGGAGTGGACGGAAGAGCCCCGCCTTCATCATCAGCATGAGCGCGGTCCCGCCGGCGATGGGCCGCACCGCCGGGTCGTCGCGATCCAGAAACGAGATCGCTTCGGAAAGACTCTGCGGCTCGACCAGCTCGAAGGGGATCATCGCCCGGTTTTGTGTTTCCTCGGCACGCTGAGTATATACGGGCTTGAGGTGCAGGCAATCGTGGCGCTGGACGAGATAGCGAGACTTTCGACCGACGTTCTGGTGATCGGCTCGGGCGCGGCCGGCATGTCGGCTGCGATCGCCGCCGACGAGGCGGATGCGCAGGTCCTGCTGGTCGATCGCAGCCTCATCGGCCGGGGCGGCGCCACCGTGATGGCGCAGATGACCGTCGCCGTAGCGTTGGGCGACGAGGTTCCCGACCGCTGGCAGAATCATCTCGCCGACACGATCGCCGCGGGGCGCGGCCTTAGCGACGAACGCCTTGCCGCCATCCTGTGCGAGAACGGGCCCGACGCGATCCGCCGCATGGACCGCTGGCATGTCGGCTGGGCGCGGCACGGCGACGGCCGCATCCGCCAGGCCCATGCCCCGGGCCATGACCGGCCGCGCTGCGTCTATGTCGATTTCCTTTCGACCGGGCCTGCCGTGTCGCGCACCTTGCGCGGCCAGGTGCAGCGCCAAGGGCGCATCCGCCGCGTCGGCGATCTCTGCATCACCGATCTCGCCATTGTGGACGGCCAGGCCGCGGGCGCCGTCGGCTTTTCCGTAAGCGACGGGCGAAAAGTCGCGATCGCGGCGAAGACCGTGGTGGTCGCGACCGGCGGGCTCACGCGGCTTTACCGCCGCAACAGCGCCTCGGCCAACATGGGCGGCGACGGCTATGCGCTGGCGCTGCGCGCGGGCGCCCGGCTCGTCGACATGGAATTCGTGCAGTTCTTTCCGATCGGGCACTTGGCGCCGCGCCTCATCGGCATGGACCCGATCATGTGGGACCCGTTCCGCTACAAGCTCGGCGGGCGGCTGCTCAATGCCGCGGGTGCCGAGTTCATCGACGCCTATGGCGTTGCCGAGGACGGCACCTACAAGGCGACGCGCGACCTCGCGACCTACGCCATCGTGAAGGAAGTCGAGGCCGGACGCGGCTCGCCCGCAGGCGGGGTCTATCTCTCGTTCCGGCATGTTCCCGAGGAGAGCCTGCGCGCGGCGTTCGGGCCGGTCATCGACCGGCTCGCGAAGAACGGCATCGACCTCACGCGGAGCGATGTCGAGGTGGCGCCCATCGCGCATTACCACATGGGCGGCATCCGCGTGGCGCCGTCGTTCGAGACGGGAATATCCTGCCTCTTTGCCGCCGGCGAGGCGATCGGCGGCGCCAATGGCGCGAACCGCCTATCGGGCAATGCGATCACCGAGGCCCTGGTGTTCGGCCAAATCGCCGGGGCCAATGCCGCGGCGCGCGCCGGGCACATGGCAAAAAGCCCTTGGCGCGACGAAGCGAGCGCAGCTTCCCTGGCGCTGCTTGGGGAGGATGGCGCGCCCGCCGATCTCAATTCCGCCGCCCTCATCGCAGCGCTGCAGGAGGCGATGGCGCGCGATGTCGGCCCTTTCCGCACCGCGCGCGGGCTCGAGCGCGCGCTCGGCGAAATCGCGCGGCTCAAGACGGCGCTGGGTGCGAATCCCCCGGCATCGCAAGGCGCCTTCGACACCAATCGGCTCGACTGGTTCGATCTGCGCAACATGCTGCTCGTCGCCGAAGCGGTGGCCGAGGCTGCCTTGCGCCGCACGGAAAGCCGCGGCGCGCATCAGCGCGACGATTTTCCGGCGATGGACGAAAGCTGGGCGCGCAATCAGTCGATCGGGTTCGAGGACGGCCGCCTCGTCTTCGACGAGACGCGCGCCAAGGCCGAGGCGGCGCAATGAGTCTCGTCGCCGAGCTGCTGATCCGCCGGGGCAAGGATTGGCAGCGCTTCGAGGTGCCGTTCGAGCGCGGCCAGTCGGTGCTCGACGCGCTGCGCCGCATCCGCGTCGAGCAGGACCCGACGCTCGCCTTCCGCTTCTCCTGCATCAATGCCAATGCCTGCAAGGAATGCATGATGCTGCTCGACGGCAAGGTGGTGTATGCCTGCACCGCGCGGCTCGAACCGCGCGCGATGCGGCTCGAGCCGTTGCCGAACAAGGTGCTGCTGCGCGACCTCGCGACCGAAATAGCGCCCCCCGACGAGCGGCTGTAGAATGCCCGACCGCACTGATCCAAGCTGGAGGTCGCCGATGGCCGTCGCACGACATGCAATGCCGCCCGAGGTGGCGAAGCTATCGCTCGAAGAGATCGCCGAACGCTATATCGGCCGCTTCCGCGACAAGGTGCCCGATTGGGCGGCGTTCGAGGACGCCAAGACCGAGGGCTATCGCCGCGCGCAGCATCGCTTCATCGGTGCCGGTGCATCGGGCAAGTACGACGATCCGAGCGCCATCCCCGCGCGCGGCTTCACCTTGAGCATCATCTTTCTGCCGCCGGGCCAGGGCAACGCGGCGCACACGCACGAGGTCGAAGAGGTGTTCTTCGTCCTTCAGGGCTTCCTCAACGTCTTCATCGAGGACGAGGCGGGACGGCGCCTGACGCGGCGCCTGGGCCCTTGGGAATGTCTCGCCTGTCCGCCGGGCGTGATCCACGGGTTTCAGAACGACAGTCTCGAGCCCACGTATTTGCAGGTCATGCTCGGCCGCGGCCGTCCCGACACGATGGGCTATGCCGATGAAAAGCTGTTCAGCCGCCGCGACGAGCATCTGAAATCGGCGTGAGGGCAGGGTGCCGTGCGCCGCGCCGCGTTCGCGCTGGCGGTCCTCGCGCTTTGCTCGTGCAGCTGGCTTGGCGGGGAAAAGCCCGTTCGGCTGGGGCCGATCTACAGCCCCAACGGCGAACCGCTGAGCGGCGGTCCGCTCGACGATCCGAGCTGCGACGATGCGCTCGGCCGCTGGCTCGGCCGCGCCGATACCGACCATGACGGCACGATCGACGAGCGCGAGTTCCTGGCCGATGCAAGCCGGCAGTTCGCGGCGATGGACCTCGAGAAAACCGGCGTGCTCACGCCTTCGGTGCTGGCGCAATACCGCACTCCCTATGCGCGCGCGAATGCCGCGCGGCAACGCGACGACCGGGACCGGGACCAGGACCAGCGCGAGCGCGACGAGGGGCGGGGACCGCCGCCGGAAGAGGAGCGCGCCGATCCGGTGATGCTCGCCGATGTGGGCCTGCGCAACCGGGTCACGCGCGACGATTTCCTGGCCTATGCGCGCCGCAACTTCGCGACGCTCGACCTGAATCACGACGGCAGGCTCGACCGGGACGAGGTTCTCGCGACCTGCAAGCGCTGATATACTTCGCCGGCAATGACGCAAACGGAATTCCAATGGCCCGCCGAAGGGCTCGCGCGCATCCCCGACTGGGTTTACACCAGCGCGGCCATCTATGAGCGCGAAGTCGCGCGCATCTTCCACGGGCGCACCTGGAACTATGTGGCGCTCGAGGCGGAAATCCCGAAGCAAGGCGACTTCGAGCGCTCGTTCGTCGGTCCGACGCCGGTCGTCGTGGCGCGCGGCGGCGACGGCGCCGTCCATGTGTTCGAGAATCGCTGCGCCCATCGCGGCGCCGAGTTGTGCCGCGACTATCGCGGCACTGTCGGCGAATTCGTCTGCCCCTATCACCAATGGACCTACGATCTCGCGGGCAGGCTCATCGGCGTGCCGTTCCGGCGCGGCGTCAAGGGCGAGGGCGGCATGCCTGCGTCGTTCCGGCTCGAGGAGCACGGGCCGCGCCGGCTTGCCGTGACCACGCGGCGCGGCGTCGTCTTCGCCAGCTTCGCCGCCGACATGGAGCCGCTCGAGGATTATCTCGGCGCCGAGATCCTCGCCGATTTCGACGCCACGTTCGACGGGCGGCCGCTGCGCATCCTCGGCTACTACCGGAACACGGTGCCCGCGAACTGGAAGATGTATCACGAGAACCTGAAGGACCCGTATCACGCGACCCTGCTCCATTCCTATCTCGTGACGTTCGGCCTCCTGGTCGCCGGCAACAAGTCGGCGATGATCGTCGATCCGTCCGGCCGGCATGGCACGATGGCCTCGGCGAAGCCCGACAAGGTCGATGTCGATGCCGAGAGCCGGCGCGAAATGCGCGCCTATCACGACGGCATGAAGCTCGCCGACCCGCGCATACTCGACTACGTGCGCGAGTTCGATTCGCCCTGGTCGGTGACGATGCAGACGATCTGGCCCAACATGGTGGTGCAGCGCGAGCTCAATACGCTGGGCACGCGGCAGATCGTGCCCAAGGGACCGCACGAGTTCCTCATGATCTGGACCATGTTCGGCTATGAGGGCGACAGCGACGAGATGACGCGCCACCGCCTGCGCCAGGGCAATCTCATGGGCCCCGCGGGCTTCCTCGGCCTCGAGGACAACGAGGCGATGAAATTCGTGCAGGACGGGGTGCGGAGCTCGCGCGCGGGCAACGCCATCGTCGAGCTTGGCGGCGACGAGGAGGGGACCTCGCGGAAACTCATAACCGAAGCGGCGATCCGCTCGCTCTACCGGCACTGGCGCGAGGTCATGGAATTGTGAGCGGCGCTCCGGCGTCTGCCGAAACGCTGCTCCTGCGCCTGGAGGTCGAGGCATTTCACGCGGCCTACTGCGCCGCGCTCGACGAGGGCCGCATCGCGGACTGGCCGCGCTTCTTCACCGAGGACGCGCTCTATCGCATCACCGCCCGCGAGAACGAGGATGCAGGGCTGCCCGTGGGTCTCGTCTATTGCGAGGGCCGCGCCATGCTCGAGGACCGCGCGCTCGCCCTCGCCAAGACCGAGATGTTCGCGCCGCGCTATCTGCTTCATTACGTGACCAACATCCGCATCCTCGGCATCGAGGACGGCGTCATCGCTGCCGCCGCCAATTATCTCGTGCTGCAGACGCTCGTCGACGAGCGCACCGCGATCCATCAGGCCGGGCGCTATTCCGACCGCTTCGTGCGCGCAGGCCAGCGCCTCCTTTTGCGCGAGCGCCATTGTGTCTACGATACGCTCCTCATCGACAATGCGCTGGTGATGCCGGTCTAGTGGGAGGAGCAGGATGAGTGGGGTTTTGGGCGGCGCGCTCGTACCGCATGCGCCGCAGTTCTTCTCGCTGCCCGATACCGAGGACAAGGCGACGGTCGAGCGCGTGCGGCTTGCCATGGGCAAGGTCGGCGCGCGGCTGAAGGCGCTGCGCCCGGATGTCTGGATCGTCATCGCCAACGACCACGCGAACCAGTTCTTGCTGCACTGCACACCGCCGTTCTGCTTCCATTTGGGCGCCGAGGCGAAGGGATCGTTCGTCGGCCGCGAGTTCTGCTTTCGCATTGCAAGCGACGCCGCCATGCTTCTCATGCGCCACATGCAGGACGAGGGGTTCGATCCCGCCTTCACCAACACGGCCGGGATCGATTACGCCTTCGGCATTCCCTTGACCTTTTTGGGCGTCGAGGCGCCGATCGTGCCGCTCTACGTCAATTCCTATGTGCCGCCGCAACCCTCGATGCTGCGCTGCTTCGCGTTCGGCCAGGCGCTGGCGCGCGGACTATCCGCCGCGGGGCTCGGCGCGGTGGTGGTGGCGAGCGGCGGCATGTCGCATTTCCCGGGCACCGACCGCTACAGCGAGCCCGAAGTGGAATTCGACCGCAGCCTGTTCGAAATTCTCAAGACCGGCAATCTGCGCCGGCTGCTGTCGCTCGAGGAGCGCCATCTCGACGATATGGGCAATGTCGAGCTGCGCTCGTGGGCGATCGCGGCGGGCCTCCTCGGCGAGCGCACGCCCGATGCCAGCGCGTTCGAGCCGAGCTGGCATCACACCTATGCCATGCTGGCCTTCGGCGGCGCCAAGGCCGAGAGCGCCGAGCCGCTGCACTATCCGCCGATCCATGCCGAACGCCTGCCGCTCACCGCTGCGCTCTACCGGCTCGCCAACGACGAGGGCGAGCGCGCACGCTATCTCCGCGATCCGGCGGCTTACGCGAAATCCGCCGGTCTTTCGCCCGACGAGGAGCGGGCATTGGCTGCGCTCGACCAGACACGAATGCTCGCGCTCGGCATCCATCCGCTCGTGTTCTTCCTCGCCCGGATGCAGATCGAGCACGAAAGGAAGGGCCGATGACCGTCGCGATCCCGATCACCATTGCCTGCGGCGACTATGACCGCACGCGCGCCATCAAGGACGGGCGCGTGCCGGTCGAAGGCTGCGATGTAACTTACATCCCGCTCGAGCCGGAGGAAGTTTTCTTCCGCGCCTTCCGCTATCAGGAGTTCGACGTGTGCGAGCTGTCCTTCAGCTCGTATCTCCGCATCACCGACAGCGGCCAGAGCGACTATATCGGCATTCCCGCCTTCGTCTCGCGCGTCTTCCGCCATTCCGGCATCTACATCCGCACCGATCGCGGCATCCGCACGCCGCAGGATTTGAAGGGCAGGACGATCGGCCTGCCGGAATACCAGATCACCGCCGTCGTCTGGATGCGCGGCATCCTCCAGGACGAATACGGCGTGAAGCCCACCGACATAAGCTGGCGCTCCGGCGGGATCGAGGAGCCGGGCCGCGACGAGCGCACGCCGCTCGCTCCCATCCCGGGCCTCGATCTGAAGCCGATCCCTTCCGACAAGACGCTTGCGGGGATGCTGGCGTCGGGCGAGATCGACGCGATGTTCAGCGCGCGGGCGCCCTCATGCTTCCTCAAGGGCGCGCCGGGCGTCGGCCGCCTCTTTCCCGATTATCGTGCGGTCGAGAAAGCCTACTACAAGAAGACCGGGCTCTTTCCGATCATGCATCTGGTCGGCGTGAAGAAGGCGCTGGTGGAGCGCCATCCGTGGCTTCCGACGAGCCTTTACAAGGCCTTCGCCGCGGCGAAGGCGTTGGCGCTGTGGGAGGTGCGGGACATCAATGCGCTGCGCGTGACGCTGCCCTGGGTCGAGGCCGAGGCGCTCGAGACCATGGCGCTCATGGGCGAGGATTTCTGGCGCTACGGTGTCGCCGAGAACAGAAAGGAGATCGAGACGCTGGCGCGCTATGCGCACGAGCAGGGGCTGGTGAAGCGCCTTCTCACGGCCGAGGAGCTTTTCGCGCGGCCGACTTTGGAGATTTCCAAAATCTGAATAATCGAGGGAGGGAAACGTGGCCGACGACAGATCCGCCGCATCCCGCGTTACCGAGCAGGAGGCGTTGCGCTTCCATTCCGAGGGGCAGCCGGGCAAGATCGAGATCGTGGCGACCAAGCCGCTGACGACGCAGCAGGAGCTGTCGCTCGCATATTCGCCCGGCGTGGCGTATCCGTGCCTGCACATTCAGCGCGACCCGGCCTGCGCCTACGACTATACGGCCAAGGGCAATCTCGTCGCCGTCATCAGCAACGGAACGGCGGTGCTGGGCTTGGGCGATCTCGGCGCGCTCGCGGCGAAGCCGGTCATGGAAGGGAAGGCGGTTCTCTTCAAGCGCTTTGCCGGCATCGACGCGGTCGATCTCGAGGTGGCGACGCGCGACGTGGACGAATTCGTGAATTGCGTGCGCTACCTCCATCCCGCGTTCGGCGGCATCAACCTCGAGGACATCAAGGCGCCCGAATGCTTCATCATCGAGCAGCGGCTGCGCGAGCTGCTCGACATCCCGGTGTTCCACGACGACCAGCACGGCACCGCCATCATCGCGACCGCGGCGCTTTTGAATGCGCTCGATCTCACCGGGCGCGAGCTCAAGAAGATCAGGATGGTGGTGAACGGCGCGGGCGCCGCGGCGATCGCCTGCGTCGAGCTGCTGAAGACCATGGGCCTGCCGCACGACCGCGTCCTCATGTGCGATACCAAGGGCGTCATCTACGAAGGGCGGCGCGAGGGCATGAACCAGTGGAAATCGGCGCATGCGGTGAACACCAAGCGCCGCACGCTTGCCGAGGCGATGGAGGGCGCCGACGTATTCTTCGGCCTCTCGACCAAGGATGTCGTCAGTCAGGCGATGGTTCGCTCGATGGCGGACCGGCCGATGGTTGCGGCGATGGCCAATCCCGATCCCGAGATCGCGCCCGAGGACGTGCGCGCCGTGCGGCCCGATGCGATCATGTGCACCGGGCGCTCCGACTACCCGAACCAGATCAACAATGTCCTGGGATTTCCCTACATCTTTCGCGGCGCGCTCGACGTGCGCGCTTCGACCATCAACGACGCGATGAAGATCGCCGCCGCGCATGCGCTGGCGAAGCTCGCGCGCGAGGATGTGCCGGACGAGGTCGCGGCGGCCTATTCCGGGCAGCGCCTGCGCTACGGGCCCGACTACATCGTGCCGACGCCGTTCGATCCGCGCCTCATTTCGACCGTGCCGCCGGCGGTCGCGAAGGCGGCGGTGGATTTGGGCGTGGCGCGCCGGCCGATTTCGGATCTCGGCGCCTATCGCCGCGGCCTCATGGGGCGGCTCGACCCGACCGCGGCCAGCCTGCAGCGCATCTTCGACCAGGTCCGCGCCAACCCGCGCCGCGTCGTCTTCGCCGAGGGCGAGGAGGAAAAGACCATCCGCGCCGCGCTGTCCTTCCGCGACAACGGCTATGGCACGCCGGTATTGATCGCGCGCCACGAGCGCATCACCGAGACGCTGCGCGAAATGGGGTTTGACGGGCGCGAGGCATTCGAGATCCACAATCCGAGGCTAGCCGCCAACAAGGAGCGTTACATTTCCTTCCTCTACGAGCGCCTTCAGCGTAGCGGCGCGCTGCACCGCGACGTCGAGCGGATGGTAAACCAGGACCGCAACGTCTTTGCCGCCTGCATGGTCGCGTGCGGCGATGCCGACGCGCTCGTGACCGGCGAGACGCGCAACTACTTCACCGCTTTCGAGGAGGTGGCGCGCGTGATCGGCCCGCGCGCGGGCCGCTGCATCTTCGGCTACGCGCTGCTGCTTTCGCGCGGCCGGTCGATTCTCATCGCCGACACCACCGCCCATGCGCGACCCTCCGGCGCCGAGCTTGCCGACATCGCCACGCAGTCGGCCGAGCGTGCGCGTCACATGATGGGGCAGGAGCCGCGCGTAGCACTGCTCTCGCACTCGAACTTCGGCAATCCCGGCCGCGAGCAGGCGCAGCGCGTCAAGGAGGCGGTGGCGCTGCTCGACGAGCGCCGCCCGGATTTCGAATATGACGGCGAGATGAGCGCCGAGGTCGCGCTCAATTTCCAACTGATGCGCGACCGCTACCCGTTCTGCCGCCTCACCGGACCCGCCAACGTGCTGATCATGCCGGGCCTCGACAGCGCCAACCTTTCGGCCCAGCTCCTGGAGCAGATGGGCGGCGGCAAGCGCATCGGGCCGCTGCTCATGGGCCTCGACAAGCCGGCGCAAATTCTCGAGATGGGCTCGACCGTCTCCGACTTCGTCAACATCGCCGCCCTCGCCGCGCACGAAGCGATTCTGTAGGCGGACGACATGTCCTCAAGCGCCGCGCAAGGCTCACACTCGAGGCGATTATGCCGGAGTTGCGCACAGCGCAATTTGCGCGACTTGCATAATTTGCGTGAGTTGCGTATATTAGAAGGGAAAGAGAGAGGCCCATGGATACACCCAAGACCGTCCCGGCTTCCAAGTTCACCCGCAATTTCGGCCATTACCGGATGCGCGCCCAACGCGAGGCCGTCGCCGTGTCGAGCCACGGCCAGATCACCGGCTACTTCGTCGGGGCGGACGAATATGAGGAGTTCAGGCGCTTCCGGGAAAGCCGCCGCAGCTTCGCCACCGCCGAGCTGCCTGAGGAAAGGGTCAGAGCCATCCGCGCGTCCCGCATGGACGCCCGGCACGCGCATCTCGATACGATGCTCGATCCAAAATAGCGGAGCTGCATGCCGATCCAGCCTCGGCCGTCGAGATACCCCTGCCGGTCAAACGGCATCTCGGCCTCGACGATGACAGCTCATGGATCGTCGTCGCCGAGGGCAACGAGTTTCTCTGGCCCGGCTATGACTTGCACAAACTCCCGCACAGCGACCGCTACGACTACGGCTTCCTGCCCCCGCGCCTCTTCAATCGGGTACTCGAAGCCTTTGTCGCTTGCCACCAAGCCGGCAAAGCGCCGCGTCGCTTCGCGCGAGTGATGCGGATGATGTATGTCATGAATCTTACGAAGACCCCGCTTGATCTCAGTACGCAAATATGCTAGCAATTTGCGTACGATCTTTCGCATTGTGAAACAAGCCATTCCGGTTGGCGCGTTGGCCCCGGCCATCGCCACTCCTGCCGCAGGTGCGGCCGGCACAGTTTGCAAATCATCACGATAATGGATGATTTTTGGCGGCGGCTCGCGCCGCGTCCGAACTGGGTGTTCCCTGGAATTTCGCAGCAGAAATAAAGTCGGGCGACAACCGTCTCACGCCGCGCCGACGCGCAGGCGCTGTGCCAAAAGCGTGGTCTCGAGACAGGCGGCAAGCGCCTTCACCTCGGCCGGGTCGAGCGCGGCGTAAGGCGGATAGGGATCGCCGACCGGCATGCCGATGAGCCGCATGGCCGCCTTCATGGTCGGCGTCAGCCCGCGATGCATCCAGCGCGCCGGGAAGAGCGCGAACTGAAGCTGGCATTCGGCCGCCCGCGCGTGGTCGCCCGCGACATAGGCGTCGATCACATGGCGCGCGATCTCGGCGGCGGGCGGCGGCATGGTGGCGCCCGCGCCGCCAAGCTGGATCGTGCTGAGCAGCATCTGCACGGTCGTGAAGTATTTCGCGTGGCCCGCGTGGTCGATCTCGACAATGAGGCGCGAGACGCGGGCGAGATCGCGCGAGCTTTCCTTGACGTATCGCACGTTCTCGAGCCGGGCGAGCGCGATCGTCGCCGGGATGGAGACTTCGGCGCCCGGACCGGGATTGAGATAGAGCGTCATCGGCAGCGCAGTCTCGCGCCCCACGGCCTCGAAATAGGCGACAAGGTCGCTCTCGGTCGGCGGCCCGCCATGCGCGCGCAACGGCGCCAGCATCTGCACCGCCGCGGCGCCTTCGCGCTCGGCGAAATGCGCAAGCTCGATGGCCGTGCGAAACGAGGGATGCGAGATGCCGACCATCACCGGCCGCCGGCCGCCGACGAGCTCGATCGTGCGCCGCACCAGGTCCTTTCGGGCCTCGAGCGACAAATACGTGTATTCCTGCGCCTCGACGCCCGCGGCGACGATCATGGTCGCGTCGCAGTCATCGATGCAGTAGTCGATTTCGCGCCCAAGGGCCCGCTCGTCCACCGCGAGATCGCTCGTGAACGGCGTAAGCGGCGCGACGATCAGTCCCGGCTTTTCCATCGCTTTCCCTCCTGGACGTGGCCCCGATGCTCGATGGGCCGGCGCGCAAAGTCAACCGGCGGAGCTTGCCGGGAAGATCAGAGATTTTATGACGACCGGCACGGCGCCGGATGTGTCGAGCATCGCGCCGATGTCGATATAATCGAATTCCTTGAGTTCGAGGCCGTCGATCGAGACGATCGCGCATTCGAGGCCGAGCTCTTCGCGGCAATGGATGCCGATCAAGCCGCCGACGTCGCCATCGCCGGCCAGCACCAGCGGATAGCCCTGCGCAAGCGTCGGCCCCAGCGCCTCGGCGACCCCGCGGCAGAACGCGTCGAGCCGGTCGAAGCTGGCGGCGCCGCGCCACGGGACAAAAAGCGCTACCGGTCCCTCGCCCGAAGCGAGGTCGAGACGGCGCAACACGGCCCGGATCGAGGTTGCGATCCGCTTGGCATCGAGCTCGTCGCGATCAAGCGGCAGGTCCGGGGTCGCCACCGGCAGGTTTCGCAGCGGCAGCGCCTCGAGCGGCGAGACATAGATCGTGCTTCCGCTCACCTGCACCGTGTATTGCGCGGCGCCGATCACGGTGGCGCGGATGCGCTCGGCCGGCGCCGCAAGCGGCAGGGCGCGTTCGGTCATGCGGGCCCGGATCGCCGCCGCAAGCAACGGCCCCAAATCGCCGTGGCCTTGAGCGCTCGCGCCATAGATGTACTCGGCCACCCCGCCCGAAAAGCTGATCGCATCGAAGCCGCCCTCAATTTCGAGCGGATCGAGACGCATCAGCTTGGCGCCGCCCACGACCGGCGCCTTCCCCTCCATCGCCATGAAGACGGCATCGACCATGCGCTCGGCCAGCGCCCGCGCCGCGTCCTCGCCGAGCGGCTCGCCGAGACGGAGTGCGAGGCCAAGCTCGGCGGCAAAGCGTTGTCCCGCGTCTTCGATTCGTACGATGCGGCCGTGCTCGTCGAATGCTACGAGACGGGCGCCGACATCGAGCGCCGTGATTGCCGCGACGCGACCCTGGACGCAGAGCGCGAGCTTCGCGGTGCCGCCGCCGAGATCGATGTTGAGGACACGAGAGCCATCGCGGATCGAGCGCGCCACCGCGCCCGAGCCATAAGCCGCCATCGTCGTCTCGAGCCCATCGCCCGCGCTTACCGCGACGAGCTTTCCCGCTTGGCGTGCGAACAGCTCGCCGATCGCGCGCGCGTTGCGCCGCCGTACGGCGACCCCGGTCAGGATCAGGGCGCCCGTGTCGATTGCATCGGGCGAGATGCCGGCCGCCGCGTACTGCTGCTCGATGAAGGCGCCGAGCGCGGCGGCATCGATTGTGTCCGCGGATGTGTAGGGCGTGAGCAGAATGTCCGACCGATGCACGGTCTCGCGCTCGGTTACGACGTAGCGGCTGTCGAGCCGCTCGAGCACGATGCGCGAGAACACGAGATGCGAGGTCGAGGAACCGATATCGACCCCGACGCTCGTCAACAGCAGCTCGTCCTCGAGCGCAAGCGTGCGGCCGGCATTCGAGAAGAAGATCCGGCCCTGGCCCTCAGTCATCGTGCGCGGGTCATTCCGCGGCGGAGCGCACCTTGGTGCCCGGCTCGTACCATTTCGGGTCCATGCGGTTCTCGACGCCGGCGCCTTTCAGCGTCGCGTCGTATTCGGAGCGAATGAACGGATCCTCCATGGCGTAGGGAACGGCGGTGCCGCCCTCGTCGAGATCGATCGCGCCGTAATCGATGTGCGGCTCGCCTGGCGGGCCGGGCTCGCGTCCGGGAGCATTGGGTCCGAACCAGGCGGTAAGGCGGAAATCCTCTTTCGACACGCCGAAATGCTGGTGATACCAGCGTGCGCCGCCGGGCGCCGCGGAGACCATGCCCACCGGCTCGTAATCGACGCGCTTCACAAGCTCGGCCTTGCCGTCTTTCCACGGCGTAATGCCCATGTGCTCGGGCCAGGTGTAGGTGTAGCCCTTGCCCTGAAGGCAGATGAGTACGGCCGCCGAGGTATGCGCATGCGCCTTCGAGTAGCGTCCGTTCTCATGCTGGCCGATCCACAGGTAAAAGGTGTTTCCGGTCATGAACGGCTCGATCCGGCGGTAGCCGGGGGAGCGGCGATTGTCGAGCGGCAGCTCGCAACGGACGATGTCCGGAATGAAATTGGTCCGGCGCATGGCGAGGCCGCGCACCGGATCTGGCTCGATGTCGTCGCTGGGCCGATAGAAATCGTCGGCGCCGTTGAACCGGTCGCGAAACTGCAACGGGCAATCGAAGATCGCGGCCGGGTTGTTCAGGAGGTTCATCAAATTGGGCGCGGTCGTTCCGGCCAGCAGCAGCGACGGGCTCGAAGTCGCATTGACGATGCGGTGCCAGGCATTGACCGGTATCGAGAACAGAGAACCCTGCTGCCACTCGAAGATATGGCGCTTGGCGTCGCCGTCGAGCCAAACCTCAGTCGAGCCACGGCCTTCGACCACATAATAGATTTCCTCGTACAGGTGACGCTCGGCGTTGAGTGCGCCGCGCGCAGGTACCTCGACGACGTAGCAGCCCCACTTGCCTTCAGTGCCGTAGAGTTGGATGTAGGTGCCGCGCCCGCCCATGCGTTTCCACGGCATGAGCGGCAGGTTCTGCACCTTGGAGACGCCGATGTCGCGATAGATCGGCAGGCCTTCCGTCTCCATGAATTTGTCGTAAGGCGTCGCCGGGCGGCCGAATTTGCCGTAGCCAGCCTTCTTTCCGCCCGCGGGTTCGTGCCAGTGAACATGGCCCGGAAGCTCGTGAGGCATGGCGTCATCTCCTTCAGCAGCCGCATGAAAAGCGTAGCGCCCGCGGCCGCGATCGTGCAAGCGCGGTTGGGCACTGCCTGAATGATCGATTATGTGTCGTACCGGGCGATCTCGATGAGGTTCTCGTCCGGATCGCGAAAATAGATGGATGTCATTGCGCCGAGTGCGCCGGTACGCGCGACTGGCCCGAGTTCGATCGCGACGCCAGAGGACCTGAGGTGCGCGACCACGTCGTCGATCGGCCGGCGGGTGATGAGGCAGAAATCGGCGGCGCCCGGCATCGGGTGCGCGGCCTTGGGCTCGAAACTCCGGCCGGCCTCATGAACATTGATCTTGTGCTGGCCGAACTTGAGCGCGGCAGGGCGTCCAGGCAAAAGCTCGCGCGTGAAGCCGAGCACGCGCTCATAAAAGCCCAGTGTCGTTTCGAGTGACCGCACGGTCAGAACGAAATGGTCGATCCGCTCGATCATGGATTCCTTCCGTTTCTGCATCAAAGGCAATCGTGGCATCGATCAAGGAGCGTGCGCTGCGGCGCGGACCGATTGACCCCGGAATATAGCGCGGCCTATGGTCCTGCTCATGCGCGAAACGAGCATCCAAGTCGGCGGCCAGGGGCTGCGGGTCTTCGAGGGCGGCGAAGGCGCTCCGGTTCTCTATCTCCATGGCGCGGGTGGCCCTGCGTGGTACCCGCTCCTCGAGAATCTGAGCGCGAAGTGGCGCGTCGTTGCCCCCGAGCATCCGGGATTTGGCCAGTCGCAAATCCCGGACTGGCTCTCCAATATCAGCGATCTTGCGTATTTTTATCTCGATGCGCTCGCGGTGCTCGGTCTTGATGGTGTGCATGTCGTCGGTCACTCGCTCGGCGGCTGGCTCGCGGCGGAAATCTCCATCCGCAACACCGCGCGTCTTGCCAGCCTGACACTGATAGCGCCAGCGGGCGTCGCGTCGGAAGCCGAGCCCTATGGCGACATTTTCCTGTGGACGCCGGAAGAGCACGCTCGAAATTCATTCTACGATCAGCGCTTCGCGGAGGATCGGATCCGGGCGCTTCCGACCGCCGATATCGACGTCATGCTGCAGAACCGCGCTGCCGCGGCGCGCCTCGCGTGGTCGCCGCGGCTTCACAACCCGCAGCTTCCATACTGGCTTCACCGGATCGACGTGCCGACGCTGGTCGTATGGGGCGAAGAGGATCGCATCTGCCCGTTTTCCTGCCACCGCACCTTTCTTACGCAGATTCCGGGGGCGGAGTTGATGGCGCTGCCGCGTTCGGGCCATGCACTTCACACAGAGCGGCCGCAGGAGCTCGCTGCACGCCTCGACGCATTCTTCACCTTGTCGAAGCGGCGCCGACCCCCGACATAGCCTTGCATGAGCAAGGTTGGCGTATTCGTCGCCGCAATCCTGTCGCTTTCCGTGATGGCCGTGGCAGTCTATCTGTGGCTGTCGCTCGGGGATGTCGAAGTGGGTACTGCCGGCTATGTCGCACTCATCGCCGGCGGGCTCGGGACGCTCGGCCTTGGGGTGGGATTGATGGCGCTGGTCTTTTACAGTCACCGCGCCGGATTTGATGAGCGCGCTGGAGCGCGTCCCACGCGCGTGGAAACTCCGACGCAGGACGTGCAAGGGGGCCAATAAAGCCGCTATAATTTCTTGCCCTCGGTTGTGAAGCGGTGCGGGCGATGAGCGGAACCGGCGCAAAGCGCGTGCGGCGAAAGCACCGGCGAACGGTGCGCGAACATGGTCCCGATCCTGTCGACGTTCATGTCGGCAGACGTTTGCGTTTGGCCCGGCTCGGGGCGGGCTTCAGCCAGGACGAGCTTGGGCAAGGGATCGGCGTTTCGTTTCAAGCGGTACAGAAATACGAGCAGGGCGAGAACCGTCTGAGCGCCAGCCGTCTGTTCCGTGCCGCGCAACTGATGGAACAGCCTGTCTCGTTCTTCTTCGAAGAGCTCGACCGCGAGGCGCCTGCGACCGACGCGGCCGTATTTACGCCCGAGGAACTCGATCTTGTTCGCAATTATCGGCAAATTACGAGCAAGGAAGTCCGCGAGCGGCTGCTGCACCTGGCAAAGCGCGTAGGCAATGAATCGATCCAGGCGTAGACATTCACAATGGCGCCATCGATTTCAGTGGAGGCGGGACGCTTCCGGTGCGGCAATCCTTGCGGTAGAACAGCCCCCGTTTCGGGGGACTCGCACATGATGGGCACACCGTTCCGCGTCATCGCCGCTACCGTTGTCGCGTTCTGGGCCGCTTCGCCCGGTGCCCGAGCGCTTGACAAGGTGACGCTTGGGACCGACTGGAAGGCGGAAGCCGAACACGGCGGCTATTATCAGGCGCTTGCGACCGGGATCTACAAGAAGTACCGCATCGACCTCGTCCTGCGCCAGGGAGGGCCGCAAGTCAACCAGTCGCAGCTTCTGGCGGCAGGCCGCATCGAATTCAGCATTGCCTCCAATTCCTTCATACCGCTCAATTTCGCCAAGAATGACATCCCGATGGTGGCGGTCGCGGCTTCGTTCCAGAAGGATCCTGCGGTTCTGATCGCGCACAAGGGGGTCGGAAACGACAGCCTTGCGGCCTTGAAAGGCAAGCCGATCATGGTGGGCGGCGACACGCGCGTCGGCTGGTGGCTCTTTCTCAAGGCCAAGTTCGGCTACAGCGACGACCAGATCCGCACTTACGACTTCAACATCGCGCCGTTCCTCGCCAACAAGCAGGCGGTCCAGCAAGGCTATCTCACGAGCGAGCCCTATCTCATCGAGAAGGCAGGCGAGACTCCCAACGTGTTCCTGATCGCCGATCAAGGCTATTCGAGCTATGCCTCGATCCTGGAGACCTCGCAGAAGCTCGTCCGCGAGAATCCCGACCTGGTGCAGCGTTTCGTCGATGCCAGCATCGAGGGCTGGTACAGCTACATCTATGGCGATCCGAAGCCAGGGAACGATTTCATCAAGAAGGACAATCCCGACGAGAGCGATGACCTTCTCGCTTATGCCATCGCCCAGATTAAGCAGTACGGCATTGTCGACAGCGGCAACAGCGAAAAGGACGGAATCGGCGCGATGACGGACGCGCGCTGGAAGGATTTCTTCGACGTGGTGTCGGAGCAGGGGCTCTATCCGAAGGACATGAACTACCGCGCGGCATATACATTGCACTTCGTAAATCGTCGCGTCGGCATGGAGCTCAAGAAATAGGCGTGGCTTCCGAAACGGTGGCCGAGCAAACAGCGGGCGCGCTGCTGTCGTTGGAGCGCGTCGGGAAAGTGTTCCGCAACGGCACCGTAGCACTTCAGGACATCGATCTCGCGGTCGCGCCAGGCGCCTTCGTGAGCCTGTTGGGCCCATCTGGCTGCGGCAAGAGCACGCTCCTGCGCATCGTCGCGGGATTGACCCCTCCGTCGTCGGGCCGTGTCGCATGGGACGGGGAAGGGGTTGCCGTCTCGATCGGATTCGTGTTTCAGGAGCCGACGCTGATGCCGTGGGCGAGCGTTTGGGACAATGTCTACTTGCCTCTCCGTCTTGCCGGCAAGTCGCGGAGCGCAGTCCGCGACCGTGTCGAAAGCATGATCGCCGCGGTCGGGCTCTCTGGTTTCGAGCGGGTCTATCCCCGCGAACTTTCCGGCGGAATGCGCATGCGCGCATCGATCGCGCGCGCCCTAGTCACCGAGCCGCGGCTATTGCTGCTGGATGAGCCATTTGCCGCGCTTGACGAGATAACGCGGTTCAAGCTCAACGAGGACCTGCTCCGGCTGTGGCGCGAGCGCCGCTGCACAATCCTGTTCGTCACGCACAGTGTCTACGAATCCGTGTTCCTCTCGAACCGCATCGTCGTCATCACACCGCGCCCGGGCCGGATCGCGGAGGAGGTTCCAATCGATCTCCCCTATCCACGCGACGAGGCGCTGCGGACGACGCAATCCTATGCCGAGCGCTGCCGCGACGTGTCGCTGCGTCTCGCGCGGTCGAGCCGATGATGGCTAAGTGGCGCGACGCAGTTGGGCGGACGGCAGCGCCGATCATGGTCGGCGTCCTCATGCTTGCGGCCTGGCAGGGGATCGTCGCGGTCAATCGGATTCCGCCTTACATTCTGCCGGGACCGATATTGGTCGCGAAAACGCTTTGGCTCGACGGTCCGAGCCTCCTGGGCTCACTTTGGGTGACGCTCCGCATCACGCTTGCGGCGCTGGCGGCTGCGGTGCTGCTCGGCGGAGCGCTCGCGATCCTGTTTGCGCAGTCTCGCCTCCTCGAACGCTGCCTTTTTCCCTACGCGGTGATCCTGCAGGTGACGCCAATCGTGTCGATCGCGCCGCTCATCATCATTTGGGTCAACGACACGTTCCTGTCGCTGCTCGTCTGCGCCTGGATCGTCGCCTTTTTTCCGATCGTCGCCAACACCACGCTCGGACTGAATAGCGCCGACCGCAATCTCGTGGCGTTGTTCCGGCTTTACGGCGCTTCGTCGTGGCAGGCGCTGCGGCTGTTGCGCATGCCGTCGGCGCTTCCCTACTTCCTTACCGGCGTGCGAATCAGCGGCGGCCTTGCTCTTATCGGTGCGGTCGTCGCCGAATTCGTGGCGGGCACCGGCGGTTCGGAAACCGGACTCGCCTCGCGTATCCTCGAAGCCGGCTATCGGCTCGAAATTCCTCGCATGTTTGCCGCACTGCTGATGCTGTCCTTGACCGGCATCCTGATCTTCGCGGTATTGAGCTGGATAGCGCGGCGGCTTCTTGCGCATTGGCATGAGAGCGCGCTGCCGTCCGAGGAATGAACAGTCAGGCAGGGACGAGGATCGTGATCTGATCGGCGACGAGCGCCGGCCGCGATGCGCCTGCAAGCTCGATCGTGCAATCGCTGTCGACCCGGATGCCGCGCCGCGACGGTTCGATCCGCGCAAGCTTGAGCCGCAGCCTGACGCGGCTTCCGCTCGGAACCGGCTCGAGGAATCGCACCTTGTCGCAGCCGTAATTGATGCGCGCCGCGACGCCGTCAACGTCGTAGATCTGATCGCGAAGCCGCGCGATAAGTGAGAGCGTCAAGAAGCCATGCGCGATCGTCGTGCCGAAGGGCGAGTGTCGGGCCCGCTCCGGATCGACATGGATCCATTGGTGATCGCCCGTGGCATCGGCGAATTGATCGATCATGGCCTGAGTAACCGTCAGCCAATCGCTTGCGCCCAGCTCTTGGCCCAAGGCGCTTTGGAGCTCGTCGATCGAAGTGAAGCGGCGCATGTTGCCTCTCGGGAAGTCACGATTGCGAAATCTACCTTATGCCGGCCGCTTGACAATGCGCGAGATCGGGGGTACCTCGCATGGTGCGTGGAGATTTGAGCCGACCGGCTTGCGGACCACGTAAAAAAACCCGCTAAAAGGTCGGAGGCTCTTCGGAACCCTGGCCCTTGCGGGACAGGGTTTTTTCATGCGCAGGCGAAAGCGAGGAGACGACCATGCCTGATCAGCCCGCCCATCACAGCCCGACCTGGCGCCCGCGCACTGTGATGACGCAGAGCGCGATCTTGCGCAGCGAATTCATGGAGACATGCGAAGCGCTCTATCTCACGAGCGGTTATGTCTACCGCAGCGCGGAGGAGGCCGAATCGGCCTTTGCCAATGACGGCTCGCGCTATGTCTACAGCCGGTACGCGAATCCCACCGTCTCGATGTTCGAGGAGCGCCTCAGGCTGCTCGAAGGAGCCGAAGCGTGCCGCGGCACGGCGAGCGGGATGGCGGCGGTATTCGCGTCGCTTGCATGTTTCCTCAAGGCCGGGGACCGCGTCGTAGGCTCGCGCGCGCTCTTCGGATCGTGCCTCTATATTCTGCAGACCGTGCTTCCGCGCTACGGCATCGAGACGGCGATCGTCGATGGGCGCGATCTCGACGCGTGGCGCACGGCGCTCAAGCCCGGTGCGCGCGCGGTATTTCTCGAAAGTCCGTCCAATCCGACGCTCGAGATCATCGACCTTGCCGCGGTCGCAAAACTCGCGCACGAGGCGGGTGCCGCCATGATCGTCGACAACGTATTCGCGACGCCGATCCTGCAGAAGCCATTGGAATTCGGCGCGGACATCGTCTGTTATTCGGCGACGAAACACATCGACGGCCAAGGCCGCACACTTGGCGGCGCAGTGCTTGGCACGAAGAAATACGTGCTTGAGAGCCTGGCGCCGTTCCTGCGCCATACCGGGCCCGCCCTTTCGCCGTTCAATGCCTGGGTGCTGGTGAAGGGGCTCGAGACGCTCGACTTGCGGCTCGAGCGCCAAATGGAGGGCGCGCTCGCAATCGCGCGTTTCCTCGAGAGCCAGCGCAAGGTCGCGCGCACGCTTTACCCGGGGCTCGAGAGCCATCCGCAATACGATCTCGCGCGCCGCCAGATGAAGGGAGCGGGCACGGTGGTCTCGTTCAATGTCGGGCGCGGCAAGGACGATGCGTTCCGCTTTCTGAATGCACTCCGTCTCATAGCGATCTCGAACAATCTCGGCGACAGCAAGAGCCTCGTCACCCATCCGGCGACGACGACGCATTCGCGCATCGCTCCCGAGGCGCGCGCGGCGCTTGGCATTGCCGACAATCTGGTGCGGCTTTCGATCGGGCTCGAGGATACGGCCGACCTGATCGACGATCTGGTGCAGGCGCTCGAAAAAATCTAGACGCGCCAACCCTTGCCGGCGCGGCGGCCGGTCCGGCCCGCCTTCACCGTCTGTTTCATGAGCGCGGGCGGGCGAAACCGCTCGCCATAGGCTTCGTGCAGGATTCCCATGACCTCGAGGGCGAGCGACGAACTCACCGCATCCATGAGCTCGAACGGGCCCATCGGATGGCCGAGCCCAAGGCGGCAGGCGAGATCTATGTCGGCGGGCGTGGCTACCCCCTCCTCGACGAGCTTCACGGCCTCGATCAGAAAGGCGGTGAGGACGCGGTTCACGGCAAATCCCACCACGTCCTTCACCCGGATAGGGTTCTTGCCGACCCCTTGCGCGAGCGCGGTTGCCGCGGCGACCGTCGCCTCGGAGGTATCGAAGGCGGGAATGATCTCGACCAGCTTCATGCGCGAGACCGGCGAGAAATAGTGCGTGCCGATGAAGCGCGCCCGGCGCGCGTCCGAGACATATGAGGCGAGCGTCGAGATCGCGATGCTCGAAGTGTTGGTGGCGAAGATCGCGTCATCGCGGCAGACGCGGTCCAGGGTCTTGAACAGTTCGGCCTTGACGCCCTCGTTCTCGAACACCGCCTCGACGACGATGTCGCGGTCGGCAAAGCGCGCGAGATCGGGCGTGGTCTCGATGCGCTGGAGCGCCGGCTCGGCAGCTTCGGCCGTCCAGAAACCGCGCGGCACGCCTTTTTCGACAACGTCCTTCACGCGCGCCATGGCCTTTGCGAGGAGTTCGTCGCTGCGGTCGGAGAGCAGCACGTCGTGCCCCGCGAGCGCGTGAACGAGCGCGATCTCCGCGCCCATGAGCCCGGCGCCGACGACGCCGATTTTCGCTTTCGTTTCTGCCATCAGCGGACCTTACCGGAGGCCGCGATGCGGCGGAAGCGGCGCCGTTCGGCAAGATAAAGGGCGAGCGTGTCGCAGAGCGCGCGGTCGGGCCGGCCCGATTTCCGGCTTTGCCGGATCGCATCGATCTGGCCGCGGGCCAGCGTCGTGAAGAAATGAGCCTCGCCGGCAGCCTGCGCGCTGAGCGCCGCCTCGGAAGAGCCGAAACGCGCGGCGAGGCGAGCGTCAGGCGGGATCGGGCCGTCGTGGCTGCGCTCGAGACGGCTGAGCGCGGAAAGCGGATCGTGCATGCATCCTCCCGGTCTGGCCGGGAGGATATACGTATTTAGCGTTCAAACTTCAAGGGTATGCGTACGACTACAGCCATTTCCATTGGCCGATCACGCGGCCCTGGATATAGGCCTCGTCGAGCGTGCGCTCGTAGGGCTCGTATTTCGGATTGTCGGAGGTGATCCGCACGCGCGCCGGTTCGCTGTGCGGGACGACCTGGACGCGCTTGACGACGAGGCCGAGCCCGTCCCACACGACGAAGATGCCGGGCGGCGACGGTTTCTTGTCGCCGGTATCGACCAGCACGCGCTGGCCGGGCAGGAGCGACGGCTCCATGCGAATCACCCATTACCGTGATGATTCTGCAGCTCGTGCGCCGGCGCGGTCGAGTAGCCGCGCACGATGCCGGTCGGCACCTGCCATTCGGCGATGACGCGTTCGGGCCCGCCGGCAAGGCCGCTGCCGGCGCCGGCGCGCACGTCGAGCTCCTCGATGTGCAGCATGGTCTCGTCGCCCAACGGACGCTGCGCCGCATCGACGCCGGCCAAGCCATAGACCTCGGCCGCCGAAACGCCGCCCTTCTCGAAGATCGGCACGAGGCGGCGCACGAAATCCAAGGGCAGGTGCGGCTTGCGGTAGCGGTCCTCGTAATGCTGGTAGCTCGAGCCGTGCTCCATGCCGAGCGCATGTGCGACCTCGCGGATCGACAACCCGGCGCGCTGGCGCAGCTGCTTCAATTTGCGCGTGATGGGAGAGGTTTCAGCCATGGCTTAATGTACGCCATCTGCTCGAAGCGTGCAACGCTTTTTCCCTTGACAATCGTACGGAATTATTGTACAGAAGGCAGCATCGCCGGGCCCCCTTCGGGGGCCAGCGCGCATCCCAGAGGAGCGAAGCGATGGACCAGAGCGGGGACGGCGTTTTCGCGGGCGAAATTGAGAACATTTCAAGAACATACTCCCCCACTGGCCCGGCGGCAAGCCAGAAGCCGTGCGGCTACATCGTCGCCGGATCGGGCGGGGCGGCGCGGTTCTGCACGGCGCCGGCCGAGCGCGGCAGCTCATATTGCCGGCTGCATCGCACGCTGTGCCAGGTCGATCCGGACTCGCCCGAGGCGGCGGCGATTCTCGCCGAGTTCGAATTCGAGGCCGCCCGCCCGCCGCTGCCCGGTGTTGGCTGCGACCCGCTGCTCGAGACGCCGCTCGCGACCGAGCCCGAGGAGGTGCTGTGCGAGTTGGCGCTCGAGCCGCGCGGGCTGGAAGGAGAATTGGCATGAGAAGCGCGCGTCGAAAGATGCCGCCGCGCGACGACGGCGCCGGGCCGACGCGCGAGCGCTGGCAGAAGGGCGATGTCGAGATTTTGGCCGCCGCCATCGCCGACGAGGGAGGGCGGCCGTCGCGCCCCTACCGCCGCGTCGATCTTCTGGGCTGGCTCGCGCGCAAGGGCACGATCACGCCAGAAATGCGCCAGGCAGGCGAGGATTTTCATGCGCTGTTCCAGCGCGCTTCGCTCGACCCGCTGCGCGCGCCCGACCTCGCCCGCACGCCGCATCTCGGCGCGCGCAGGCTCGACCGCAGCGAAAGCCAGGAAGCGGCGCGCGAGAAATTGGCGCGCGCGCTCGCCGCGGTGGGAGGCCTCTCGTCGCCCGCGGGCTCGTGCCTGTGGTTCGTCGTCGGCTGCGAGAACTCGATCAAGGACTGGGCCCTGCGCCAGGGCTGGAACGGCCGCGCGATCGGCCAGGAACAGGCGAGCGGCGTTCTGGTGGCGGCGCTTGGCACGCTCCAAGCGTGGTGGGGGATGTGAGGGATGCGCGCCAAAGTTACCACCGCTTTGCAGCGCCCCGCGCTTCGCGGAATTGAGAGCATCCGGCCTCGTCCGATTTGCGCCCGAGCTCCGGGAAGGGCAAAGTCGTCAACATGCGTCGAGACTATATCATCCCATTCCTTCTCGCCGTTGCAGCAATCCCATTTGCGGCGACAATGATGGTCGCGCCTCAATATCTCCATCTGTCGGCCCATTGGGTCTTTATTCTCTTTTGGGGCGGGATTTTCGGAACACTAGCTCTACTTGGGCTAGCGATATGGGTAGCGCGGCGGGGTGAAGCCAGCACACCGACGGAAGGTCGGCAACGTCGCCTGAGACGATTTGTCGGAGTTGTCGCGCTTTCCGTGGGCGCAATGACCTGGGTGGCTTGGCATTTCTGGCCACTCGAACCGCCAGATTTCATCGCCGCCTTTTATATCGATCATCCCGACCTTACCGGCGATGGCGCGCTCACTATTGAGTACACGATCCAGAATCCGGGAGAGAAAGAAATCCTGATCGACCAGCTTGCAATCGTATATTGGGAAATCGCGTATCAGCGTAGTTCTCCAAATCAACGCGTGGTCAATCTCTGCTCGCCGGACACCGTGCAGGACGAAAGAGCCATGCTCACTACCGCAAGTACGCCAATGCAAATCTCCCCAGGCATGACATATTGGATCTACTATCCAGAAGCGCTCTCTGAGGATGGCGTGGACAAAAAGCCATACTCACTGGCAATTGAGCCCGGCAAAAGTAGGAGTGTGTCTGAAACCTTCCAAGTTCAGAAAACGGATTGGAAAGGCAAGTTTGTGACTCTTTGCCATTCGATCAGAACGGTGGCTCCCGATGGCAGAAAGGGACGTTTTGTGACTTTCGGGGCCGAAATAAAAAAATTTCCAGAAACCGGGGAATTTCAGATTACGACATTACCCGGACCCGCAGAATTCGTCATTGCCAAGTAGTACCGATCTCGAAACTCACCCCGTCGCCTTGATTCACGCCGCCGCGCCCGCCTCGAGCCGCGCGCGCAAAGCTGCGATGCGGGACGACGGGCAGTCGAAAACGAGGCGCAGCGTGTCGCCGGCGCGGGCGAAGTCGATGGCGCTCTCGGCCACCTCGCGCACGTAGCGCTGCGCATCGAACCCGCCGAGCTTCAGGCGATAGCGCACGACGAGCCACGCGAGAAATGTCTCGAGCGCCACCGCCGGCGCCATCGGCGCCAAGGGGAGCCGCCCTTTGCGTGCGCGCGCGCCTCGCGCATCAATCCCGCGGGCGGCCAGACGCGCGTAAAAATTTTCGCCCTCGCTCATCGGGGCGCAGCCTGTCACAAACTCGATTGTACGCGCCGTACGGTTTTTACTTGACTCTGTCCGAACGATGTGATATGTATTCGCCATCCTGACAAATCCGCTCGGCGATGGGTTCGCCGCCTTGCACCGGAAGCCCCGCATGACGCCACGCCGCCGGAAATTCGTTGACGAATACATGGTCGATCTCAATGCGGCGGATGCCGCGCGGCGCGCGGGATATGCGGACCAGTCGGCGCCGCACTACGCCAAGTATCTGCTGCGCCAGCCCGAGGTGGCCGGCGCGATCGAGGCGCGGGTCGGGCAGCAGGAGCGCACGATCCATGTGAATGCCGACCGCGTGCTGGCGGAACTTTCGCTCATCGCGTTCAGCGACATCAGGCGCTATGCGCGGATCGAGGAGGGCAGGCTCGCGCTCGTGCCGAGCGCCGAACTGGCACCGGGCGACAGCGGCGCGGTTGCGTTCGTGGCGCCGGCCGGGCCGCGCCACGGGGCCCGCATCCGCCTGCACGACAAGACGCGGGCGCTGCGCGCGCTGATGAAGCATCTGGGCTTGCAGGATCAGCGCGCGTTCGTCGATCCGCAGGAGCAGAACCGCAAGGCCGCCGCGATCTTCGCGCGCCTCTTCAAGGAGGCCGGGCTCGAGCCGCCGCCCGGACTGCTGCCGCCCGCGGAAGATCCGTCGTGAACCGGCGCCAGCGCCGCTTCGCCGCCGAATATCTCGTCGATGCCGATCGCACGGCGGCGGCGATCCGCGCCGGCTACCGGCCGGACCGCGCCACGAGACAGGGGTACGAACTCATGCGCAATCCCGAGGTGAGCTACGCCATCGCCGGCGCGCAGCACGCGCGGAGCCAGCGCACCGGCATCACGCGCGAGCGCGTGCTGCTGGAACTCGCGCGCGTCGCGTTCGCCGATTTCGCGCGCATCGCCACGTGGAGCGCGAGCGAGATTTCGGTCAAGCGGCTGCAAAAACTTTCCGACGGCGATGCTGCGGCGATCGCCGAGCTGAAGGCATCCGACCGCGCCGGGCGGCAGATCGCCGTCAGGCTGCACGACAAGGGGGCTGCGCTCGAAATGCTGGCGCGCCATTGCGGCCTCTACGACGCGGGCTCGGCCGAGGCCGCGCCGTCCGGCCGCGCGCGGCTTCTGGCGCGGCTCAGGCCCTATCTCGAAGCGGCCGCGCCGGAGGACGAGGAGGCCTAACCCCGTCCTGGGCCCCCGCTTTCGCGGGGGCGGCGCGTGGTGATTTCACGAGGCGGGAATTCGCACTACACTCAGCCCTTGCTGAGCCGGGATTTTCCGGCGCGACCGGCGAGGGCGACATGGCGAAATTCGATCCCGAGCGCGTGAAGGCGATGACGCGGCCCACTGGCATGCCGTTCCGCATCGGCAAGATCGGGCATGTCGTGCTGCACTGCCGCGACATCGAGCGTACGGTGCGCTTTTATACCGAGGTGCTGGGCTTCAAGGTGTCGGACGTCTATCCCGACGAGATGGTGCCGGGCGGCATGGTGTTCATGCGCTGCGCGAGCGACCATCACGGGGTGGGATTCGTCGGCTCCATGCCGGGGGATTCGCAGCATATCGAGCTCAACCACATCGCGTTCGAGGTGGGCTCGCTCGACGAGGTGCTGCGCGCGCGCGAGCACCTGGAGGCGCACGGCATCGCGATCGATTTCGAGGGCCGGCGCCGCGCCGGCTCGCAGATCGCGGTCGAATTCAACGATCCCGACGGCCACCGGCTCGAGATTTTCTGGGGCCTCGACGTGGTCGGCAGCGACGACCGCGTGCGGCCCGCAGCGCAATGGAAATGGGCGCATTCGCTCGAGGACGCGATCGCCGATCCGTGCGAGGGCCAGGACACCACCATCGCCGACCGGCGCCTCGTGCGCGCCCGCAGCGACGACGAGAAGCGCCGGAACCTCGAGCATTCGCTCGCCACGCAGCGCGCGAAGCTCGGCCAGACGACCTGATCCCTTCGTGCACGAGCCGCTCGTCCCGGTCAGCGGCCTGTTGCTGGGGGCGCTGACGCTGGTCATTTGCGCGCTCGCCGTGGCGGGGCGGAACCTCATCGTCGCGGCGGCGCTGTGCTTCCTGGCACTCGGCTGTTTGGGATATGCCGCGCTCGAGGTGCTGGCGATCATCTGAACGCACCGTACGTTTTTTGCTTGACTCGGTCGGATCGATGTGATATAAGAATGCCATCCTGAGAATTCCGCCCGGCGGTGCAACCGCCGGGCTTTTCGTTCCGGAGGGCGCGTGCGCGAAGAGAGGGCGCAGGCGCCGGTCGAGCGCCTCATGCGCAGCGCCCTCGGACGCAAGCTGCTCGAGCGCCTCGAAGACGACCAAGCCGGCGCGGTCGCTGCAGCCTGGAACTTGCTCGCGCGCGAAAAGCAGGTGCCGCCGCCCGGGAACTGGCGCGTCTGGCTGCTGCTTGCGGGGCGCGGCTTCGGCAAGACGCGGAGCGGCGCCGAATGGGTGCGCGCGCGGATCGAAGACGGGCTCGCGCGCCGCGTGGCGCTCGTGGGGCCCACGGCGTCCGATGCGCGCGACGTGATGATCGAAGGCGACAGCGGGCTCGTGGCGACGGCGCGGACGGGTTTCGAGCCCCGCTACGAGCCGTCGCGGCGCCGGCTGCTGTGGCCCAACGGCGCGATCGCGACCGCGTTCTCGGCCGAGGAGCCTGAGCGCCTGCGCGGGCCGCAGCACGATGCCGCATGGTGCGACGAGTTGGCCGCATGGCCGCACGAGGAGGCGTGGGACAATCTCATGCTGGGCTTGCGTCTTGGGCAGGATCCGCGCTGCGTCGTCACGACGACGCCGCGGCCGATGCGGCTCCTGCGCCGGCTGCTGAGCGACGAGGACACTGTCGCGGTGACGCGGGGTTCCACGCGCGAGAATGCCAAGCACCTGGCGCCGGCATTTCTCGCGGCGATCGTGCGCCGCTACGAGGGCACGCGGTTGGGCCGCCAGGAGCTCGAGGCCGAGCTTCTGGACGATGCGCCGGGGGCGCTCTGGGCCCGCGCCCAGTTCGAGCGCGAGGGCGCGCGGGTCGCAGCGGCGCCAAACCTGCGCCGCGTCGTCGTGGCGCTCGATCCGGCGGCGAGCACGAGCGAGGATGCGGACGAGACCGGCATCGTCGTCGCCGGATTGGCGCATGACGGGAAGGGCTATGTGCTGGCCGATCTGTCGGGCCGCATGTCGCCGCACCAGTGGGCGGCGCGCGCGCTCGAGGCCTATCGCGATTTCGCCGCCGACCGGATCGTCGCCGAAGTGAACAACGGCGGCGACATGGTGGCCGCCACCCTGCGCGCGCTCGACAGCGTCGCTGCGTTCAAGGCGGTGCGCGCGTCGCGCGGCAAGATCGCGCGCGCGGAACCGATCGCGGCGCTCTACGAGCGCGGCCTCGTGCACCATGTCGGAACCTTTCCGGCGCTCGAGGACCAGATGTGCGGCTTCACCGGCGCGGCGCGAAATCCCTCGCCCGACCGGCTCGACGCGCTGGTCTGGGCGCTGACCGAGCTGATGATCGAACGCGAGGAGGCGGCGGGAATGATCGAATACTACCGCCGCCTCTACGAGAAGGGGCCGTGATGCCGGATCTGACGCAGGCGGTGCGCGCATCGGAGCTTGCGCTCGAGCCCTATCGCATGCGGATGGCGCCGCTCGCTGCGGGCGGCCCGCGCGCAGACTGGTTCGGGCCCGCAACGCCGCAGCCGCCGGGCGCGCCGAAAGAGGTCGCGGGCCGCCAGTTCGATTTCCCGCCGGGCTTCAATCTTCAGACCCGGCCGCGCGCCTACGAGCCCATCGGTTTTCTCGAGCTGCGCGCGCTCGCCGACAGCTACGACCTGATCCGGCTTCTGATCGAGACGCGGAAGGACCAGTTGGCGCGGCTCGAATGGAGCATCCGCGGGCGCGACGGCAGGCGCGATCCGGCCGACCGCCGCATCGCCGCCCTACAAAACTTCCTTGCGCGGCCCGATGGCGAGAATGCCTGGGAATCGTGGCTGCGCACGCTCGTCGAGGATCTTCTGGTGATCGACGCGCCGACCTTGTGGTGCGAGCGCACGCGCGCAGGATATCTTGCCGCGCTCCACCCGATCGACGGCGCCACGGTGAAGCGCGTCATCGACGATTGGGGCCGCACGCCGAAGCCGCCGCTTCCGGCATATCAGCAGGTGCTGCATGGCTTGCCGGCGGTCGATTACACGCAGCGCGATCTCATCTACCGGCCGCGCAACATGCGCGTCCACAAGGTCTATGGCTTCTCGCCGGTCGAGCAGATCCTGGTGACGGTCAACATCGCGCTGCGCCGCCAGGTGTACCAGCTGCAGTACTACACCGAGGGCAACGTGCCGGAGGCGCTCATCGGCGCGCCGGAAAGCTGGACGCCCGATCAGATCGAGCGCTTCCAGCAATATTGGGACGGCGTCCATGCCGGCAACACGGGCGAGCGGCGGCGCGCCAAGTTCGTGCCGGGCGGCATCGCCAAGACCTTCATCCCGACGAAGGAGCCCGACCTCACCGGCGCCACCGACGAATGGCTCGCGCGCGTCGTGTGCTTTGCCTTCTCGGTGAGCCCGCAGCCCTTCGTGCGCATGATGAACCGCGCCACCGCCGACACCGCGCACCAGGCGGCCGAGGCCGAGGGATTGCGGCCGCTGCAGAACTGGGTGAAGGGGCTCGTCGATGCGGTGATCGCGCGCGAGTTCGAAGCGCCCGACCTCGAGTTCCGCTGGCGCGACGACCCCGCCGCCGATCCCGCGAGCGCGGCGCAGGTGGCAAGCGACTACGTCAAGGCCGGCATCAAGTCGGTCAACGAGGTGCGCGCCGAACTGGGCCTCGACCCCGTCCCCGGCGGCGAGCGGCCGATGGTCGAGACGGCGCAGGGGCCGGTGGCGTTGGGTTCTGTCAACGGCGCGGCACCGCCGTTTGCAGTGAAGAAATCGACATCCACGAGGAACGAATGACCCTGAACCTCTTCTGCCCGATCGCCAAGGTCGACAGCGACCAGCGGCTCGTCTTCGGCTATGCCTCGACCGAATCGTGCGACAGCCAGGGCGAGATCGTGCGTAAGGAGGCGATCGAGGCGGCGCTTCCCGCCTATATGCGCTTCGCCAATATCCGCGAGATGCATCTGCCCTCGGCGGTGGGCGTCGCCAAGGAGGCGATGATCGACGGCACGGGGCTCTGGCTCAAGGCCAAGATCGTCGACGACGAAGCGTGGCGCAAGGTGCGCGAGGGCGTGTACAAGGGTTTCTCGATCGGCGGCAGCGTGACGACGCGCGATAATGACGATCCGCAGATCGTGACCGGCGTCGAGCTTACGGAGATCAGCCTGGTGGACCGGCCGGCCAATCCCGATGCCGTGTTCGCGCTGTGGAAGAGCGAGGATGGCGGCACCGCATCGCTCAAGGCGGCTCGGACAAAAATCCGCCAGAAATGGCTTGCGAGCGACGGAAGATCGTTCGCACGCGCCGAGGACGCGGCGCGCCACGAAGCCGGTCTCGGCAAGGCGACCTTCGCCGAATCGGGTGAGCCCGCGAGCGGGCTCACGCAGTACGACCTCGAAGGGGCCAACGGCGAGGTGGGATACGCCGACCCGGGCTTCCAGGCGGACGGGAAAAAGCGCTATCCGCTCGACAGCGAGGAACATATCCGCGCGGCGTGGAGTTTTGTCCACCAGCGCAACAACGGCGCGCCCTATAGCGAGGCGCAGCTCGACCACATCAAGGCGAAGATCGTCGCGGCATGGAAGGCGAAGATCGATCCGAAGGGGCCGCCCGCCGCGCGCGAGGACCAGCAGAAACTCGCCAAGGTCCTCGACGAAGGCGAGAACGAGGCGGCGCAGCGCATTCACGATCACGCGGTGGCCTTGGGCGCGCAATGCGCCGCGCATGAGCCCGCCGAAAAGGCGGCGAGCGCCGCGATGGCGAAGCTGCTCGCACGCAACCAGGCGCTCGAGGAGCGGCTCGGCGCGGCGCTGCCGCTTCTCCTCGAAGTGAAGGCGCTGGTCGAGAAAGTGGCGGCGCAGCCGGCGGTGGTGCCGCCGTCGCGGCTCGTCGCGATCGACAAGAGCGCCGACGTGGCGCGCGAGCTCGACCGCATTGCCGAGCAGCCGCCGGCGCTCACCGCGCTCGAGCTCATCAAGCGCGCCGTGCGCGAGCCCTTGCCGTTCGGGTCAACGCTCCAGCGTTAGCGTCTTTTCGTACCGTCATTCCCGCGAAAGCGGGAATCCAAGGGACGGTACGTCGCGCGCCCCTGGGTCCCCGCTTTCGCGGGGACGACGATCCTTTTCGATTTTTCAACCTGAGAGAAAGGAGCTCGCATGAGCGTCCTCGCGCAGAGGCTCGCCTCCCTGAGCCTCGATCCCAACCTGGTGCAAGAGACCATCGCCGCTATGAGACACGCGGCCAAGAATCCCGTGACCGACCCGGCGCTGTCCGGCTTCGGCGGGCTCGCCAAGGCGAGCACCTTCGCGCAGGCGAGCTCGGCCACCGACGGGCTCACCTATTACGACCTCGAGCCGGGCGCGAAATTCCTGGTGCCCGTCATCACGCCCTTGCGCAACGAGATGGCGCGCGTCTCCGGCAAGGGCGGCATCGAGGCCGATTGGCGCGCCGTCACCGGCATCAACACGTCGGGCGTGCGCGCCGGCGTCTCGGCCGGCAACCGCGGCGGCACCATCGCGGTGCAGACCAAGGACTTCACCGCCGCATATCGCGGCATCGGCCTCGAGGCGAATATCGACTGGGAAGCCGAATACGCCGCGATGGGCTTCGACGACGTGCGCTCGATCGCCGGCACGACGCTGCTGTGGTCGCTCATGATCGCGGAAGAGCAGATCGTTCTGGGCGGCAACCGCCAGCTCCCGCTCGGCACGACGCCGACGCCGACCGTGACGGCCTCGACCACGGGCGGCGCGCTCGCTTCCGGGACTTATTCGGTGATCTGCGTCGCGCTCACGCTCGACGGGCTCATCAACGCGTCGGTCGCGGGCGGCATCCAGGGCCAGATCACGCGCACCAATGCCGACGGGTCGAGCGACAGCTTCGGCGGCGGCTCGGCGCAGAAATCGGCGAACCAGACCGCGACGGTTGCCTCGGGCTCGGCCGGAAGCGTCACCGCGTCGGTCGCACCCGTGAAGGGCGCCTATGGCTATGCCTGGTTCTGGGGCGCGGCCGGATCAGAGGTGCTGGGCGCGATCACGCCATCCGTGGCCGCGGCGCAAACGAACTGCAATTCGAGTGCGGTCAATTCGCTCGTCATCACCGGCGCCGCGAGCGGCACGCAGACGGCCGCTTCGCTCGCCGCTGCCGACAATTCGGCGAACAACCTGGTGTTCGACGGGCTTCTGACTCTGCCGCTGCTCACCGGCAGCAACGGCTATTACGCGGCGCAGCCGAGCGGCAATGCCGGCACCGGCACGCCGCTCACCGCCGACGGCGAGGGCGGCATCGTCGAGATCGACACCGCGCTCCGCTCGTTCTGGGACAATTGGCGCGTCAGCCCGAGCGAGATCTGGGTGTCGTCGCAAGAGGCGCTCAACATCAGCAAGAAGATCGCGCAAGGGCCGGGCAGCGGCGCCACCAGCCTGCGCTTCGTGCGCGACGCGAAGGACGGGCTCCTGGTCGGTGCCTTGATGGCGCGCAGCTATCTCAACCGGTTCAGCCTCGCCGGCGGCAACGACATCCCGATCCGGCTCCATCCGAACCTGCCGGCCGGCACCATCCTGTTCAACACCAAGGTGCTGCCCTACGCGCTGTCGAACGTGCCGAACGTCAGCCAGATCCGCACGCGGCGCGAGTATTTCATGATCGACTGGCCGTGGCGGTCGCGGCGCTACGAGTACGGCGTCTATGCCGACGAAGTGCTGCAATGCTACGCGCCGTTCGCGATCGGCCAGATCGCCAATATCGCGAACGGCTGAGGGCAGGGCCGATGGTGCGGCTCAAGGCACCCAAGGGCCAGACGAGCGTCGGGTTCGGCGGCGCCGAGTACGAGGTGCGCGACGGCTTCGTCGAAGTGCCGGAGGCGGCCGAGCCCGCGCTCCGGCCGCATGGTTACACGAAGGCGGACGAGCCCGCCTTCCGTCCGCGGCAGAAAGGACGCTGAGCAAAAATGGGCGCGCCAGGCGACCTCACGACCCTTGCCGCGGTGAAGGCATGGCGCTCGCCGCCGATCGCCACGACCGCCGATGACGCGCAAGTGGCGCGCATCATCACCGCGGCAAGCGCCTTCATCCGCCGCTACCTGCAGCGCGATCTCGTCTCGCAGAGCTACGGCGAGGTGCGCAACGGCACCGGCGGGCGCGAGCTGATGCTGCGCCACGCGCCGGTGACGGCGATCGCTGCATTGAGCATCGACGGCAACGAAGTTCCGGCGGCGCCCGATGCGGTGTCGCCGGGCTATGTGCTGGCGGGCGAGAGCGGCATACTTTATCTCCGCGGCTATGGTTTTTACCGCGGCGTGCAGAACGTCGCGGCCTCATATACCGCGGGGTTTCTCATAAGCGGCGAGGCGCAGACCGTGCCCGCCGCGTCGCCCTACCAGCTCGAGTGCGCCGCGTTGGCGCAGCTCTGGGCGGGCGATGCGGGCGTGAGCTACGCCGGCGGCACGGCGCTCGTCGCGGTGGCGCCGGGTGCGACGCCCGCTTCGGGCCAATACCTGCCGCCCGTGGCACCCGACGGGTTCTACGGCTTCGCTGCGGCGGATGCCGGCAAGGCGATCGCGGTGAGCTACTCCTATACGCCGCGCGACATCGAGCAGGCCTGCATCGAGCTTTGTCTGCTGCGCATCAACGAGCGCGGCCGCATCGGCGACGCGGCGAAAACGCTTGCGGGCGAGGTCGTGTCGTTCGTGCAGAAGGACATGACGGCGAGCATCGCCACGGCGCTGCAGCCGCACCGGCGCGTGGTGCCGATCCCGTGATGCGGGCATCGTTGTCCGGCGCCGATCGCGCCGGCGCGCGGTTCGAGAGTTTTTCCGCGCGGCTGGGGCAACGCCTTCGCCCTGTCGCGGCACGCGTGGGATCGAGGCTCGAGGGGCGGGTGCACGAAAAACTCGGCGGCTCGGTGCTCCATCGCCGCTCGGGCCGGCTCGACGCGGCGCAGAACACGGTGGTGACGGCGGGTCCGGGCGCGATCTCGGTTTCGGTCGGGTTCGATCCGCGCGACGTGCCTTATGGCGCGATCCAGGAATTCGGCGGCACGACGCGCGCGCACCTCATTGCCGCTAAGCGCGCCTTCGCGCTGGCCTTCGGCATCGGCGGCGCGCTTGTCTTTGCAAAGCGCGTGCAGCACCCGGGCTCGACACTTCCCGCGCGCTCGTTCCTGCACGCGGCGCTTGCCGAGGAGGGGGACGAGGCAACGGGCGACATGAGCGCAGCCTGTCTTCGAGGAACTGAACGCATGACGCGCGAGCCGATCTACGAGGCGCTCTTCGCGCTTCTGTCCGGCGCGGCCGAGTTCGCGACGGCGAGCCGGCGCTTGCGGCATTGGAGCGCGGTCGATCCGGCCGAGCAGCCGGCGCTCTTCCAGGTGCAAAAACGCGAGACGGCGAAGGCGGCCGAGGGCAGCCCGACGCAATGGCGCGCCGAGATCGACGTTTATGTCTATTGCCAGGCCGCGGATGACGAGACGCCGCCCGCAAGCGCGCTCAATCCGCTCCTCGATGCGATCGAGGCGGCGCTCGCGCCCAAGGGCGCCGATCTCGCGCCCGGCACGCAGACCCTGGGCGGCCTCGTCAAGCATTGCTGGATCGCGGGCGCGATCGAGACCGACGAAGGCGCGCTCGGCGGCCAGGCCGTCGGCATCGTGCCGCTCGAGATTTTGGTGACGCCCTAGAGCCGCGGCATTCATTGAAACGAAGGAGCTTCCATGCTTCCCGTGTTCGGACCGGGTGCGATCTTTCTGCAACGCACCGACATCGCCAACGGCACGCCCGTCAATATCGGCCGCGCCAACGAGTTCCAGCTGGATCAGCAATTCACCAAGAAGGAGCTCTACGGCCAGAACCAGTTTCCGCTGTTCATCGCGCGCGGCGGGGCGAAGTTCACGGCGAAGGCGAAGGCGGCGCTCGTCTCCGGCATCGCGCTCAACAGCGCCTTCTTTGGCGCGACGCTGGCCGCGGGGCAGCAGGCGACGGCGCTTTCGGAAAGCGGCACGGTCGCATCGGCCGCCTACACGACCGCCAACCACGCGACCTTCGTCGCCGATCTCGGTGTCGTCTATGCCGCGACCGGCCTGCCGCTGACTTATGTGCCGTCGAGCCCGGCGGCGGGCCAGTACACGCAAAGCGCCGGAATCTATGGCTTCAACGCGGCCGACAACGGCAAGGCCGTGTTCGTCACATATACCTACAGCGTCGCGGGCTCGGGCCAGCAGTTGGCGCTCGCGAACCCGCTGCTCGGCGTCACGCCGACCTTCCAGCTCTGGTACTACACGAGCACCAACGCCGTGCCGCTCAACATCCAGCTCTATAGCTGCATGTCGGACAAGCTCTCGCTCGCCTTCAAGCTCGAGGACTTCATGATGCCGGAGCTGAGCTTTTCGTGCTTCGCCAATGCCGCCGGCAATGTCGGGCTGTACAGCTTCGGCGAGGCGTCGTGATGCGCGAGCTGAAATTCGCAGGTTACGAAGGCGCCGCGGTGACGCTTGCCGGACGGAGCTGGGTAATGGCGGACCTGGCGCCGCGCCAGTTCCGCAAGGTCATCCCGGCGGTCGTCGGCCTTGCCGCGGTGCGCAGCGTCGCCGATCTCGACGAGGAGGCGATCGACCGGCTGCTCGACGCGCTCTACTGGGCCTTGACGCGCAACTACCCGGACCTGACGCGCGACGAGTTTTTGGACCTTCCGATCAAGCTGCCCGAGCTGGTGCAGGCTTTGCCGCCGCTCGCGCAGGCGGCCGGCATCGAGCGGCGGGAGGCGCAGGGTCCGGGGGAACCGCGTGGGGCGGCGGAAGGTTCGACGAATTCGTCGATGCATTGATCTGCCACGTTTGCCAGGCGACCGGATGGAGCTGGGACTATGTCGAGGACCGGCTCACCATCAGGCGCCTCAGCGCGCTCGCCCGCCACTGGGCAGAGGCGCCGCCGCCCCATGTGCTGCTGCAAGCCATCGCCCGGGCGCTCGGCTGGCGGCCGGCGCCGAAGCTGACCGACCCGTCGCACGACCGCTGGAACGATCTCGTCGAGCTTGCCGCCGATCCGCGCTCGGGGATCGCGCTCGCCGGCAAGCCGCCGCTTTGACGCGCTGGAGCCAATATGGCCGATGACCGCATCGACGTCGTGTTCGGCGCCGAGTTCTCGGATCTTCTTGCCGCCGTGCAGCAGATCAAGACGGAGCTCGACGGGCTGACGGCGCCGGCGAAGGCGCTCGGCGAGCAATTCGCCCTCGCCGGCACGCGCATGAGCGAAGGCGCGCAATCGGGCGCTGCGGGCTGGCTGAATGCTTCGCATGCCATCGAGGACAATGCGCTCACCGTCCTCAACCAGGTGCTGCTCGGCACCGCGACATGGCAGGAGGCGATGCGCAAGCTGTTCGCCGATCTCGCTTTGTCGTTCGGGGAATACGTCACCGAGATGATGCTGGACTGGCTTGCGTTCGAGGCGCTCGGCGCGGGCGGCGGGGCGTCGGGCGGCGGGCTCTTGAGCTTCGCGTCCGGTCTTTTCGGCGGTGGCGGCGAGGGCGGCGCTGCCGGCGGGCTCATGGACCTCGCCATGTTCCAGGCCGGCGCCTGGTCGATTCCGCGCGACATGATCGCGCTCGTCCATGCCGGCGAGATGATTCTGCCGGCCGACGTCGCGGCGACGGCGCGCGCAGGCGGCGCCGTGCCGGGCTTTCCCGGTGCCGACGCGGCGCCGGCCTCTCCGCCGGGTGCGAGCTTCGCGCTCAACGTGACGGTGCAGGCGATCGATTCGGCCGGCGTCGCGCAATGGGCGAACGCCAACGCCAAAACGCTGGCGCAGACCATCACGCGCTACATGGGCAGCAATCCGTCGGCGCGCGGCGACTAGATGGCGATCCCGGCTTTTCCGACGCTTCCCGGGTTGGAGTATCCGGTGAAGCGCTCGCCGCTTGCCTCGAGCCTCAGGCAGAAGGCGATCTCGGGCCGCGAGACCTTTCAGCCGCGCTGGTCCGCGCCGCTCTACCGCTACGAGGTGTCGTTCGCGCTGCTGCGCGCGGCCGAAAGCCTCACCGAATGGCAGCTGCTTCAGGGTTTTTGGAACAGCGTCATGTTCGCGCCAGGCGGCGTGTTCCAGTTCGACGACCCGAACGACGACAGCGTCACGGGCGAGCCGGTCGCGGTCGGCGACGGCAGCACCGCCGCCTTCCAGCTCGACGCGCAGCCTCGGCGGGTTCGCCGATCCGGTGCTGAACCCAACGCCTGCGCCGACCGGGCCGGATGCGGCGCTCGACTACGGCAATTGTTCGAGCGCGCCGACCGTCACGCTCGATTACGGCAGCTGCACATCGCCGCCGGTTGCGGCGGCCGAGTACGGGTTCTGCTGCACGCTCCAGGTATTCGCCGCGGGCCTGCTCGCGAACTGGACCCTCGGGGCCGGCGGGATCGTGACGATCACACCGGCGCCGCCTGCCGGCGCGGCGCTTGTCTGGAACGGCCGATACACGTGGCTCTGCCGATTCGACGACGACACTCTCGAATTCTCCAACTTCATGTATCTCTTCTGGGAGCTGAAAAAATGCAGCTTCACCACGATCAGGCTGTAATCGCGCGCCGGCGTGCGTGCCTGGCGGCGCTCGCGCTGCTCGGGCTTGTGGGATCTGCGCGCGCGCAGACCGTCACGATCACGGATCTCTCCGGCGCCTTTGCGCCGATCGGCACGACACCGGCGCTTGCCGTGCCGGCGGTCGGCGACCCGCGCGTGCCGGGAGAGCGCACGACGCTCTTCGTCATGAACAGCTCGCCCTCGGGCGGCAACACGATCTCCTGCGGCTACAGCGCGGCCATTGCCCTGAACGGCAACGGCACCTTCACGCTGCCGCCGCTGCAGTCGATGTTCTGGCCGCGCGGCACCGCACCGAGGAACGCCCTCTGGTGCGTCGCCTCGGGCGCCGCGACGCCCATGCAAATCATCATCGGAAACTGAGCGATGCAAAAACTCCTGATCGCGCTTATCGCGCTTGCGTCGTTTCCGGCGCTGGCCCAGCAGCAGGGCGGCGGCTCGAGCGCGCCGGGCGGCGGCGGCGGCGTCACCAGCGTTGCGGGCGCGAATGGCGTGACCTGCGCGCCCGATCCGGTGACGGCAACTGGCACCTGCTCTGCAACTACCGCCGACACTACCAAAACCAGCAGTTACCAAGCCGCTTCGACCGACATGGGCGGGGCGCTGAATCTGGCCGCGACGTCCGGCACGCCCGCGCTCACCTTGCCGGCGGAAAGCTCCACGATCTTCGCGCCGGGCATGACGCTGTCCATTGCCGTCACGGGGACGGTGAGTTGGACGCTCACCAACAGCACCGGCCTGACGCTGACCGGCCTCAACAGCACGACGCTTCTGCCCGGAACGTCGGGCACGTTCGTCGCGAACGCGAATGGAACGGGACTCGATTTCTTTTCCGGCGCGCAGCCGTCGGGCGATGTGCCCCTCTGCGATGCCTGGATCACCGGGGCCAGCAGTTGGGTCACGGCGGGAAGCTGCGGCACGCTTTCGAGCGGGACGTGGACGACGCCCGCGTGGGTCACGGCGAACACCGTCCTGACGATAGACGCGATCGGTGCAGGCGGCGGCGGAATGTGGTGCAACACCTCGACCGCCTATGCGACGCCGGGCGCGGCGGGCGCCGAGCTGATTTTCTCGGGCGCCAACGTCGTCGCCGCGAGCACGGGATACTCGGTCGCGATAGGTACAGCCGGTTCGGGCGGCATCGAAAGTTCAAGCACCGCGCCGAATGCCGGAGGCAACACCTCTGTCGGTGCTCTCGCCAACAGCACCACCTATACCGCCAATGGCGGGGGCGTCCTCACGACGGCGTGCGCCACGACCTTCAAGAACGTGTCTGCGGGCGGTACCGCCTCGAATGGAACGATCGATTCGACCGGGAAATACGGCTTGGCCGACAGCACCGCGCAGCTCCAGCAGGGCGGCTCGACGCGGCTCGGCGTCGGCGGCCTGACGCTTGGAGGCACCAAGGAATCCGACGCCACCGGCTACGGCAGCGGCGGCGCAGGCGCCTATAGCACCGCGGCCAATGGCGGTGCCGGGACGCAAGGAATAATTCATCTGACCCTGGTGGGCCAATAGATGTGGCTGCGCGTCGCCATAGCCGTCGTCCTGACGCTGGCGACGGCAGCGCTCATGCCGCATGGCGGCGCCTCGCCATATTCCGGCGACTATATGTTCGCGTCCTCGCGGCTGCGCTTCATGTCGCAGGCGAACGCCACCTCCGCGAGCACCGTCGCGGAAATCACGCGGATCATGGTGCCGACGCCGCATTGGGCGTGCCAGAACCCGCGCTTCGTGTTTTCGACGGTGCTCGGCATCGACGGCTCGACCGATCCCGAGCAGGGCCTCGGCAACGCGCGGACTATCGACGGCTTCACCGTTGAATACCCCGCAGGGACGTTCACCGCAGGTGCCTTCAGCGGTTCGGCGAGCTACGCGCAAAACGACCTTACGACGGTCATCTCCGATCCGGTTTCCGTAACGATCCCTGCCGATAGCGCGGCGGTCTGGGTGCGGACGCTGCAGCACGTCGCCAGCAGCGGCCTCAACATCCCCGGTCTCTACACCACAAACCTCGGCGCGGGCGAGGGCATGGTGACGAACGCGAGCGCGTCGAACCTGACCGCGCTGCTCACGGGCGGATCGGTCGCCACATATGGTTCCCACGCTGACGGTCCGATGGCGATGCTGTGCCAGGGCTGGAACGGCACCCCCGTCGTCCTCTTGATGGGCGACAGCATCTGCAAGGGCGACAACGACAACCAGCAGGGCGACGCGCGGGGGATGTTCGGCTACCTCGTGCGCGGGATCGACGACAACGCGAGTTCGCCGCGCATGGTCGGCATGGACTGGTGCGTCAGCGGCCAGAGCCAGGCGGCGGCGAGCGAAGGCGCGATCACGGATGGGCACTACGGCTATCGCATCGCGCTGATAAACGCCGTCGCGGCGCTCAACCCCGGCAACCATCTGCCGATGAGTTCGATCGTCGTCGAGCATTGCGTCAACGATCCGAGTTCGGGCGGCCTCACCGCCGACCTGCCTAATTTCTGGCGGATGGCGCATCAGCATTTTCCCAATATGCCCGTCGTCCAGACGACATGCTCGCCCAACACGACCAACTCCAACAACCACCTCTGGGACGACACCGGCGATCAGACGCCCAATTCGGACTACGGCGCGGGGCAGTCGGTCCCGACGTTCAACGCCGCGCTTCTCGCGGGAACGTACGATTGCTCCGGCGGCGCGCAGAACTGCGTCGATGGGTTTATCGACACGACATCGTATTTCTGGAAATCCGGCGTCTGGAACGTGCCCGGCTTCGCGACGACGCTCGCCGCCAATGTGAACGCGGGTGATTCGTCGGTTTCTTTGAACTCCTGCCCCTCGGTTGGCGACAATGTCGTGCTCGGCGCGGGCACCGCCAACGTCGAGAGCAAGACATCGGGCGGGGTCGGCTACTTCGTCGCCACCGCCAGCGGCTCGCCCTGCACCGTGACGTTCCAGGCACAGGCGAATGGCAACGCCGTGACGGTGAGCAAGGCGCATACGAGCGGCGACGCCGTTGCCAACGCCTACACGTTCGGCAGCCCGCACCCGTCCTTGCCCGGTCACATCTACATCGCCGGGGCCGTCATCGCGGCGAAGAACGCGGGGGTGTTCAAATGAGCGCGCGGTTCTTCACATGAAAGGATCGGATCCGTGACCACGACGCAACTTCAGCTTCGCCGCGACACCGCGGCGAATATCGCCGGGATCACGCCGGCGCAGGGCGAGCCGATCTATGACGTGACGAACGGCACGCTGCGTATGGGCGATGGCACGACGGCGGGCGGGACCATGCTCGCCGGTCCCTACGCCTTCGGCTCGTGGACGCCGACGCTCTATGGCGCCGGCACCGCGGGAAGCCCGACCTACACGATCCAGTCCGGTTCCTACGAGCGTATCGGCCGTCTCGTCGTTTGCCGCTTCACGGTCGCCGTTTCGGCTTTGGGCGGCATGGCGGGCAACGTGCAGATCGGCGGCCTGCCGGTCGCCGCCGCGGCCGCCAGCAACGATTCCGGCGGCGGCCCCGTCATAGCATTGCTCGGCGCGACCTTCGACAGCGGCTACAGCTTCGCCGCGCTCCAGGTCAATCCCGGCAATAATTACGCCGGGCTTGTCGAGCACGGCTCGAACAAGACGACGCAAGGCATCGCAGCGGCAAACCTCGCCGCTGCGTCCGAGGTCGCCGGCGTGCTGATCTATCACGTCTGATGAAGACGCCCTGGTACGAGACATCGCCGGGCGCCACGGCCGCGCTGCTCGCGACGCGCAGCTTCGTCGATGTCGATTGCTACACCTTCAAGCTCGCAGGCGCGTTCGGCGGCGCTTCGGAGCTGCGCTACAGCGCCGGCCCGATCGACGTGACGGCGCCCGCGAATTACTGGTCCGCCAAGGGCCCGACCTTCGACCAGGACAAGGCCAAGGCGGTCGCGCACTGGAAGGTCGGGCTCGACGTTGATAGCTGGCAAGTGGTGGTGGCGCCGCGCCTCATCGATCCGCTCACGGGCGCGCTTTATCCTGACGCGATCGGATCGCAGCCCTGGCTTGCCGCGGCGCAGGCAGGCGCCTTGGACAATGCCGAGGTGCAGGTCGATCGCGCCATCGCGCCGGCGTGGCCCGCCGCGGGAGCGCCGCTTTCGCCCACCGGCATCGTCACGATCTTTTATGGCACCGTCGGCGAGGTCGATGTCGGCCGCAGCCAAGCCGTCATCACCATCTACAGCCACCTCAAGAAGCTGGCGAACCAACTGCCGCGCAATCTCTTCCAGGCGAGCTGCGTGCATACGCTGTTCGACCAAGGCTGCGCGCTCCAGGCCGCGAGTTTCGCGGTGAGCGGAGCGGTCGTAGGAGTTGGCGGCGCGCCCAACGTGTTCGCCGCGTCAATCGCAGCGCCCGCGGGCTCCGCGACATACGCGCTTGGCCGCGTGGCGATGACCTCGGGCAAGAGCGAGGGCTATGCCCGCACGGTGCGGAGCTGGACGACGGGAAGCCCCGCGACATTTGCCCTGATCGCGCCCTTTCCGTTCGGCGTGGCCATCGGCGACACATTCACGGCATATCCCGGCTGCGACAAATCCTACGGCACCTGCGGCCTCTTCCAGAACCAGGCGAATTTCGGCGGATGCCTCAGCATCCCCGCGCCGGAGACGGCGATATGAGCGATGAAGCGGAAGAGCGCGCCGCCGTCGTGCGCGAGGCGGCGTCGTGGCTCGGCACTGCGTTTCATCACATGGGCCGCATCAAGGCAACGCGCGACGAGGCGGGCCGCGTCCTCGATCGCGGCGGGGTCGATTGCGCGCAGTCGGTCTATCTGATCTTTCGCGCGGCACTTCCGGCACGCGTGCCGGAACTCGATGCTGCCGACCGCCCCTACGCCTTCGCGTGGAACCTCGCGAAGAAGAGCGCGGCCGAGGAGCGCTATCTCGCGACCGTGCTCGAGCACGCCGCCGAAATCGCGCTCGAGGATGCGCGGCCCGGCGATCTCGCGCTGTTCCGCCTGGGCCATGCCTGGGCGCATGGCGCAATCGTCATGCCGCGCGGCTGGCCCGCGATCGCGCACGCCAACGCCGCCGCAGGTTTCTTCATGCTCGACCGGGCCGACCAGGGACGGATTGCCGGACGGAAGGCGCGCTTCTTCACGCTGTGGGGCGGAAGATGAATCTGTTCGGTCCCCAGCCCAAGAAATCGCAGCGCTCTGTGCCGCCGCCGGCGACCTCGCCGCGGATTCAGAACGTCGGCGAACGGGGTCGCGCGCTCGATCGTCTATGGTCAGGCGCGCATCTCCGGCAATTTGATCTGGTACGGGAATTTCTATGCCCAGCCGGTTTTTTCCTCGGCGCCGTCGGGCGGCGGCAAGGGTGGCGGGAGCGGCGGCGGCGCCACGCAGACCGGCTGGAACTATTACGCCTCGGCTGCCTTCGGCCTCGCCGAAGGGCCGATCTCGGGCGTGATCCAGGGCTGGGAGAACAAGTCGGCAGTCTCGGTCGGATCGGCTGGCAATCCACTCAAGGCCGGCACCTCGCCGGCCGGGCCGGGCGCCCAGGAGTTCTCCCTGTTCGACGGCGACTACGCGCAGGAGCCATGGCCGTGGCTCGCCTCGTTCGATCCCTCGGATGCGCAGAATTTCCGCGGGATCGCCTACGAGGCGGTCTACAATTTCTCGCTCGGCGATTTGCCTGAACTGCCCAACATGACGTTCGAGGTGCGCTCGGCGATCACCGGCGCCGTGGCCGAGGCGGCGACCGTGCCGGCGAGCGGCCCCTATACGGTGACGGCGCAGTATTTCGATTGGGACTATGGCGTCTGCAGCCACGTCGTCATTCCGGCGGCATCGCCCTACCAGATCGACAACACCACCAGCGTTCCCGATCCCACATCGATCTCGGGCCTCGCCAGCTCGATCGCATCGAACGAGAGCGGCTGGTTCACCAGCGATTCCTCGGGTGTGGTATGGGACGCCGGCGCCACCGGCGGGCGCGCGCCGGGCACGGCGCTGACGCGCGTCGGCGGCGCGCCGTCGGCGGGCGAGTATTCGTACGCCGGCAACACGGGCTGGACTTTCGCCGCCGCCGATGCCGGGCAGCCGGTCGTCATCATCGGCGCGGCACTCAGCCCCGGCGTGTTCTATGTCGACGAGACCACGGGCACGCTGAGCGCGGGCAGCGCCTCGGTCACGGGCCTCGGCGCGATGAACGGCGTGGTCGTGGGCGCGCGCGTAGCGGGCGCGGGCGTGCCGCCCTTCACCTTCGTGAGATCGCTCTCGCGCGGCTCCGCGACCGGAACCGTCTCGACCGGCTCCAACGTCGTCAGCAATCTCAGCGGCAATTTCTCGGCCTTCGTCGGGACTCCGGTCAGCGACAGCGCCGGGGCGTTCCCGAGCGGCACGACGGCCGCCTCAGTAACCGCGCCGTCGATCTCGGTGAGCGTGCCCGCCGCGGTCTCGGCAATAGGCGACACGATCTACTTCACGGGTTCGTTCTTTGGCGATCTCGAAGGAGACCAGATCCTCTCGTGCTCCCCCGTCCCGCCGGTCGGCACGATCGTCGAATGGGATGGCGGCTACATCGTCGCGACCGTCGCGAGCGTGAGCGGCACCACCGTGACGCTCGACCAGAATACGGGCTTCTACCTCGGCAATTCCTCTTGGACGATGCAGGCGCAGATCACCGGCGATGTCACCGCGGGATCGGGCATGATCGCGAACCCTAGCACGCTGGCGGGCGTCCCGACGGGCGCTTCCGTCGCCGACAGCGCCGGCGCATGGAGCTGGGTCGGAACCCCGACGGTGAGCACGGTCACGCCAGGCTCGATCACACTCTCCGTCAACGCCACGGCGAACGCGGCGGCCGATGTCTTGACGTTCTCGAGCCAAGTGACGCTGTCGAATCCCGCGACACAGAACGGCACGGTGCCGCTCACCTTCATCGGCGCCGAGTTGTCGCAGGTGCTGAGCGGACCGGTGCAGGGACAGTTCTCGCTCGACGTGTCGGGGCCGTCGTCCTTCGGCAAATACAGCTTCGCCGCCGCCGATGCCGGAAGGACCGTGCTGATCCTCGACAGTCCCGACGCCAATCCGGCCGACGTGCTGCAGGATTTTCTCACCAACCCCTTCTACGGCCTGACCCAGTTTCCGGCGGCGCGCCTCGGCGATCTCTCAGCGTATCGCACCTACTGCCAGGTGGCCGGCCTCTTCGTCTCGCCGGTCATCGCAACGCAAGCCGCAGCCAATTCCTTTCTCGCCGATCTCATGTCGGCCACGAACAGCGAGATCGTGTGGTCGGGCGGGCTGCTCACCGTCGTGCCCTATGGCGATCAGGCTTTGACCGCGAACGGTGCCTCCTACACGGCGCCGTCGCAGCCGGTCTACAGCCTCGACGACGACGATTTTCTGGAGAACCAGGGGACCAATCCCAACTCGAGCTCGGCGGCGAGCTCGCCGGACCCGGTGACGATCACGCGGAAGGACATCGCCGACCAGGAAAACGACGTGAAGCTCGAATATCTCGATCGCGGAAACCAATACAATCCGACGATCGTCGAAGCCAAGGATGACGCCGCGATTGCGCTGTTTGGCGTCAGGTCCACAGGCTCGAAACAGCTCCATCTGTTCTGCGATCAAAAGGCAGCGCTTTCGTCGGCGCAGCTCATGCTCGGGCGGCAGCAGATCCTGCGCACCTTCTCCTTCACGCTCGGGCGCGAATACATCCTGCTCGATCCGATGGACATCGTCGCGATCACGGACACGAACGCCGGTCTCGCCGATCAATGGGTGCGCATCAAGGAGATCACCGAGAACGACGACCGCTCGCTCTCGATCGTGGCCGAGGAATATCTCGAGGGGACAGGTGCTGCACCGCTCTATCCGCACGAGCGGCCGCAAGGCTACGTGCCGAACTACAACCTGCAGGCGCCCGACGCGCTCGCGCCCATATTCTTCGACGCCCCGGTGCAGATCGGCAACGTCTTGGGCATGGAGACGATCCTCTGCACCAACGGCTCGGGCCCCAACTGGGGCGGCTGCGATATCTGGATCAGCCAGGACGACGTCACCTTCAGATACGCCGGCACCCTGATCGGGGGTACGGCGATGGGCACGCTCACCGCCAATTTCGCGAGCGGCTCTGATCCCGACACGGCGAATACGCTCTCGGTCGATCTGACGTCGAGCCGCGGCGGCCTGCTGCCCGGCACCCAGGCGGATGCCGACCAGGGCAACACGCTCTGCCTCGTCGATGGCGAGCTTGTGACCTACGAGCAGTCGACGCTCACGGCGCAATGGAAATACGACCTTGGCAAGCACGCCACCGCGCCGGGATATCTCCGCCGCGGCTTTTACGGCACGGCGGCCGCCGCGCATTCGGCGGGGGCAAACTTCGCGCGGCTGCGGGAGGGGAGCTACTTCACCGTCGGCTATGACAGCGCCGACATCGGCCAGACGATCTACGTGAAGCTGTTGAGCTTCAACCAGCATGGCGGCGGCAAGCAAACGCTGGACCAGGTCGCGAGCCATTCCCACACGCTCGCCGCCCCGCCGGCCAGCTCGAGCGGACTGCTGCCGGGCATCATCCAGACGCCGGACATGGCCTTGAATGCCGCGACGGCACAACTCACGGTCTCGGCCGCCGGGCCGATCACGCTGCCGGCATCGCCGTCGAACGCGACGCTGGTGTCCGGCACGCTGACGACCGCGGGCCAGCTCGTCCAGGTCGCCTACAACGCGCAGTTCACCAACAACGCATCGTCCCCCGTCACGGTGGTCTGGCGCGTCACATATCAGGGCGTCGTGGTGCTCGACAGCGCCGGCATATCGATCGCTCCGGGTGTCACCGCGACGGTCGCGAAGCAGACGACCTATACGCCGGGCGCGCAGTCGGGGGTCTTTGCCTTCATCGCCGACATGGCTTCGGGCGTGAGCCCTGCGGCGACGGCGAGCTACGTCGATCTTTCCGTGACGGAGCTTCGGCGATGACGCACTTCGCCGTCTACGACACCGCGACGGGCGCGATCAGGCGCCACGGCTCGTGCGCGCCATGCGACCTGGGCCGCCAGGCGCAGGCGGGCGAAGCGGCAATCGAGACGCCCGGTCCCGCGCCGGACGATCGCTACGTCGTTGACGTGACCCGGTCGCCGCCGGTCCTCGTGCCGAAACCGGAATAAAGACCGGCCCGCCGTCATGGAAGGGAACGGTTCGATCGAGATTCGCATCGGCCGGCTCGAGGGCCGCTTCGGCGCGTTCGAGGACAAGGTCGAGGCGATGGACCAGAAGCTCGATCGCGTCCTCGCCTGGACGAGCGAGCGCACGGGCGCGGAGCAGGAAAGCGCCCGGCGCGAGCGGCATGGCGAGCAGTCCCGCCATCTCCGGGCGACGCTCCTGGCCGGCGGCGTCAGCGGCGTTGTCTCGCTTGTCGTCAGTTTCGTCGCGAGCAAGTTCCATTGGACGCTCCCGTGATGCTGCGGATCACGCCCGAAATGCTGGCCGCGGCCTATGAATTTCTGCGCGCCTCGGCGCCGTTCCGCGCCTGGGCTCTGCCGGAGGCGGATGACGTGGAGTTCCATGTCACTGCCGCGCGCGATCGACGCGGCCATTATTGCCGCGGCGACAGCGCGCGGCACCGCATCGCCGTTTCGGCGGCCAATGTCGGACATTCGGAGACGCTTCTGCGGACCGTCGCGCACGAGATGCTTCACCTCTATCAGAACGAGAGCTGTTCGGAGACGCCCAACACCGAACACAATGCGGAATTCCGCCGGCTCGTGCGCATCGTCTGCCTCCACCACGGCTTCGATCCGAGGGCATTCTGATGAATTTCTTCGATGCCGCGTTTTCGCTGGTCGTGGGAGAGGAGGGCGGATATGCGTTCGATCCGCGCGACCGCGGCGGCGAAACGAAATTCGGGATCTCGCGCCGCGCATATCCGTGGATCGACATAGCGAGCCTTTCGCTCCAGTCGGCCAAGGACATCTATCAGCGGGACTATTGGCTGAAGCATCGCTGCGGCGACATGCCCTGGCGCTGGGCGCTCGCGGTATTCGATTGCGCCGTCAATCAGGGGAGCGCGATCGAGCTGGCACAATCGGCGCTGAAGCTCGGTGTCGACGGCATCGCCGCAGGAGAGACGTTCGCCGCCATGGCGCGGGCGCAGGACGACGATTTTCGAACCTACCTCGCGCTTCGCGCCGAACGATATACGCGCGCGCAAGAATTCGCCGTGTACGGCCGCGGCTGGCTCAAGCGGCTCTTTCGGGTCGCCCAGGCGAGCGAGCATCCGCCGCAGTGACCTGAGGCCGGATCGGCCCGCCTTTTAAATCTGCCGCCCCAGCGCGGCCATCCCTGGAGAAGAACGATGAAAGCCTACCTGCTCGCCCGCTGGGGCGAAGCCACGACCAACCACGGCCTCGCGGTCCTCGCCATTTCCCTGCTGCAAGCCATTGTCGGCGGCCAGCCGGTCGTCACGATTTTCACCATGGCTGCCTACGGATTCCTGAACATTCTTCTGCCGGAGTCGAAGTGATGCGCGGTAAACTTCTTTTCGCGGCCACGCTGCTGGTTGCCGGCTGTACGGCCAATCAGGCCGGGCAAGCGCAAAACGACGCAAACGTGGCCGTCGCCCAGGCGCAGCCGACCGTCGAGATGGCGTGCTGGCTCGTGCAGGCCGCAGACGCGGGCTTCCAGATCTACGCAGAGAGCGCGGGCGCCGACCCGGCCGTCGTCGCCGACGAGAAAAAGGGGATCGGCGCCGCGAACGTGATTTGCGCCAATCCGCCCGCCAATATCGCGCAGGCGATCGCCGACGTGATGGCCACCTACAAGGCGGTGGTGGCGGTCACGCCGAATGCGGTGCCCGATAAGACGTGAGGCGCCGTCCGCTTCTCACGCGCCGGCAAAGGCCGGGCGCGGCTTTGCCGGACTCCGGCGGCCGATGCGCAGCACCAGCAGCGCGGCGATGAGGCAGATGACGCCCGATACGATGAAGGCGCCGTCGTAGTCGCCGAAATCCGTGCGCAGCACGCCGCTCGCATAGGCGAATACGGCCGCGCCGATCTGGTGCATCACCATGATCCAGCCGTAAACGATGCCGGTTTTCTCCAGCCCGAAGATGTTGCTGGTGAGACGCACGGTGGGCGGCACCGTGGTGATCCAGTCGAAGCCGTAGAACAGCCCGAAAATGCCGAGGCCCCAGTAGGAGAGATCGAAAGCATAGGGCAGGAACAGCAGCGACAGACCGCGCAGCCCATAGTACCAGAACAGCAGGACCCGCGAATCGAACCGGTCCGTGAGCCATCCCGACGCGAGCGTCCCCACGACGTTGCAGACGCCCATGGCCGCCAAAATTTCGGCGGAGGCGCTTTCAGGTATGCCGTGATCGAGGCAGGCCGGGATGAAGTGCGTCCCGATCAGCCCGAACGTGCTCGCGCCGCATACGAAGAAGCTTGCCGAGAGCAGCCAGAAATCACGGGATTGCACGGCCTCGCCGAGGACGGAGAACGCCGCGGTGATGGGATTGGCGCGCGGCGGCAGCGGCTCGTTCGCAGCATCGTCCGGCACGCCATAAGGTTTGAGACCGATGTCCCTCGGCCGGTCATACATGAAAAGGAACAGCAGCGGCAGCACCGAGACCGCGATTGCACAGGCCGTCCAGACCGCCGCGCGCCAGCCGAAATGCTGGACGATGTTGGCGAGGAGCGGCAGGAAGATCAGCTGTCCCGTCGCGGCGCTGCCGGTCATGACGCCGATCGCGATGCCGCGATGCGCGACAAACCAGCGATTGGCGATCACGGCTGCGAGCACAAGCGCGGCGCAACCCGTTCCCAAGCCGGCGCCGACACCCCATGTCAGCCACAGGTGCCATGGCTGCGACGCGAACAGCGTCCCGCCGAACCCGACCACGCTCAGCGTCACCGCTCCCAGCAAGGTCGCGCGCAGGCCAATCCGGTCGACGAGCCCGGCCGAAAAGGGTCCGATGAGGCCATAGACCAGGAGCTGGATGCCGATCGCGAACGAGATCGTCGACCGGTCCCAGCCGAATTGCTGCTCGAGCGGAACGATGAGGACGGTGGGAGCCGAACGGACTCCGGCCGCCACCAGAAAGGTCAGGAATGCGACCGCCGTGATCGCCCAGGCGTAGTGGAAGGGAAATTTTCTGGTCGCAAAACTCATTACCCTGTCATCCAGCTTCGCCCAGCTTACGGCCAAAGTGTCGCAGGCGCCGGGGAAACCGCAAGCCCTGTCTTGCGAATGGCAGCAATGCGGGCGCGCCCAAAAGCACATCGAGCCTCGCCGCCGGAAGGCGGGAGGCTCGAGCCGCAGAACGAACGGCCCGCGGGAACGGCGCCGCGGGCTCGGTTCCTAGGTGAAAAGCCGGCGCAGCTGCGACAGGGGCTTGAGCGAGGGGCCCCACCATGCCGGCACGGGAGCCGCAGCCAGCGATTGCGGCCGCTCGGCGACCCCCGAGACGATGTTGTCGCGAGCCTGGTTCAAGACCCTCACCACCAGCGCATGGCTGGTCAAAGGATGGTCGTTGAACATCTCGATGCGGAGATAGTCGCGCCCGGTGACCTGTTTGATCGCCATGAGGATCGGCTCCTTGAGCGCGATCGTCGCGTCGGCCGCCATCATGGCGCCGAGGATGCAGCGCCTGCCGTCATAGGAGCGGAGCTGCTGCTTGCACCAGCGGTCCTCGCGCGACAACAGGTCGATCACCTTGTCGATCTTGTCGAGGGCATCGATTCGGCCTTCCAAGCCGGTCCCGTCGAAAGGCATGACGCGTTCCTCTTTGACACAGTCGGCACCCGTCCTGCGGTGCCATCGGAACCAACGGAGGGGAAGGGACAAAGTTCTCGCTCCCGAGGGAGAGGGTGAAGTTTTGTTTTTCCTCAACCGTTACGTTCGGAGGGGTGGCCAATCCGAACGAATAGGGAAGGATGCACCGGAGGGACCGGCGCCTCACGGGCTTTCGTCGACGTCACTTCCCGCTTATGATCGGTGCCAGGTCGCCTTCCCTCGAGGTGTGCCATGCTTGGCGGGCGGTATCTTTTGGCGTTGGTCGCCGCGGTCGCTCTCTGCTCGGGTGTGGCGCGGGCAGAATCGGTTGACGTGGCGCTCGTGCTGGCGGCTGACGTTTCCCGCAGCATCGACGAAGGCGAATTCAAGCTGCAACGCGAAGGCTATGCTGCGGGGATCACCAGCCCGCGCGTGCTTACGGCAATCCAAGCCGGCACGCACCGCGCAATCGCGGTCTGCTTCGTCGAATGGGCGGGTCCCGACGAGCAGAACGTCGTCGTCAAGTGGACTGTGATTCGGGACGCTGAATCGGCGGGGGATTTTGCCGCGACGCTGGCCAGCGCGCCGCGCTCTTTTAATGGGCGTACGTCGATCAGCGCAGCCATCGACTTCGCCATGGCGGAGTTCGGACGGAGCGGCGTCGATGCCGAGCGCCGCATCATCGATGTGTCGGGCGACGGCACCAACAATGCGGGGCGGTCGATCACGGACGCGCGCGACGAAGCGGTCGCGCAGGGCGTGACGATAAACGGCCTCGCGATCATCAACCGCAGGCCCGAGGGCTACTTCTTCGCCCATACGCAGCCGCCCGAAGGTCTGCCGGCATGGTACAAGAATAACGTCGTCGGCGGTCCGGGCGCATTTCTTCAGGTCGTCGCGGACTTCACCTCCTTTGGCGACGCGATCACCAACAAGCTGCTGACCGAGATCGCGCTCGCCGAGCCGCGCTCGGCCGCGCCCGTCAATTAGATCGGAAGCCGCGCACCCTCGAGCTTCGCGCCGTCGAGCTTCGCGCCCCCGAGGTTTGCGTCCTCGAGGATGGCGCCGCTCAAATCCGCCTCGGACAGATCGGCCCAGCTCAGATTGGCCATCCGGAGATCGGCGCCGGCGAGATTCGCTTTCTTCAGGCAGGTTCCTGTGAGGTTCGCCGGCCAGAAGCGGCCTGACGGCGACCCGTCGCGGTTGCGGATCTCCACCGGTCCGAGCTGGGCGCCGCAAAGCTGCGCCTCCGACAGATCCGCCCGCGCCAAATTCACCCCGTTCAGCACCGCCTCGCTGAGATCGCACTGGATGAGATCGGCGGCCGAGAGATTTGCCATGGTGAGGCGCGACTTGCGAAAGAGTGCGCTGCCGAACTTGCATTCGAGCAGGCTCGCGCCGCTCAGATCCACGCCGGTGAAATTGATCCGCACGAAATTGCGGCGATAGAGCTCGGCCCTCGACCCTTCGCGTCCGTGGCTGTCCGCCCACAGTACATGGTCGTGAATGATTTTCTGGACGTCCTGGGCAAGGGTCGAAATCGAAAGACTGATCTTGGCGCCGGTCAGAGTGGCGCGGGAGAAATCGACACCCTCTACTTTCGCTCCGGTGAAGTCGCTGCCCTCGAGGTTGGCGCCGGCGACACTCGCGCCGGTGAGGTCCGCGTTCTTGAGATCCGCTTGGATGAGATTGGCGTTGGTGAGATCGGCGCCGGCCAATTGCGCGCCGACGAGCCGCGTGCTTTGCAGCGTTGCCCGCACCAGCGTCGCGTTGATGAGCTTGGCCTCGGTCAGGTCGGCGCCGGTGAGGATCGCGTCGTCGAGCCGTGCGCCGGTGAGGTCCGCGCACTTCATGCCGGTCGCGCGCATGTCGGATTTTCCGCTGACCGATCCGACGAACGAAACCGTGCCGTCGCCCGACGGCCCGAGCAGCGACCCCTTGCGCAAATCGGCGGCCTCGAGCCGCGCCCCCGTCAGATTTGCTCCCCGCAGATTCACGCCGCGAAGATCGGCTCCGCTCAAATCGGCATTCGTCAAATCGACGTTGCTGAGATTGGCGGAAAACAGGTCGCAGCCGCGCAGATCCGCGGCAACCAGGCGGCCGTACGACAGGTCGCATCCCGCAAGCTTGGCCCCGCGCAGATTGATGCGCGAGAGATTGGCGCCGGCCAGAACCTGAAGGGTGAGATCGGCGCGAATGCCGCCCGGCTGCTTTTGCAGCCAGCGTTCGTGCAAATCGAGAATATGGACGATCTCCTCCGGCGTTCGCGCGGCCGGTTTGATGCCATCGGAAATCGTCTTAAGCTGTTGGCGCGGCATGATTTCTAAGAGCGCTTGACCCCGGCTCGCAGGTTAAGGCAGCCGGGTAAAAACGCTCTTAATTCAAGCTTTCGCGGCGCCGGGAAGCGGACTTGGGAAGCGGCACAAGATCGCCGACTTCATCGCGTCCGAAAACGGCAAGCTGCCGATGCGCGAACGATAGGCTTCGACGGCGTCGCGATGTTGGCCGAAATCGTCGAGCATGGCGGCGAAATATGTGCCGATCGCGCGCTGCTGTCGTTCGGCAAGCACGTCCGCGGCCTGGGCCAGGAGTTCTTCGAGCCGCTCTGCCACGGTTTCCGAGCGAAAGCGCATGGCCTCGACGCCGCCGACGATTTCGAGCCGGCGCGAACGTCGCGCGATCGCTTCGACCATCGCTGGACCGCCGGCGAAAAGCCCGTCGGCATCGACGAGCTTGTCGAGGAGCGCTTCGAACTGGCGTCGCTGCGCCGTGCCGTCGTCCCGGCTCAGAGGCTTGTCGCTTGCGAGCTCGCGCTCGATGCGCTCGACGAGGATGAGGCGCGTCTCCGGAAGAGATGCGGCGCCCAGGTGGTCCGCGAACGGGGCCAGCGCCAGTGGCGTCTTGTCTGCCGTATGTCCCAGCGCAAGGTCCGCCAGCGTGCCCAAGGCCGCGGCGAGATGCGGCTGCGCGCCGAGCACTTCCTGAACGAGGCTTGCGGCGCCCAGCAGCCCGGCAGCAAGCTCATCGACGAGCGGCAGGAACGTCTCGGCTTCACCGGCCCACTGTCCAACGGCAGCAAGTTTGTCGGCCGGGCCGGAATTCGATTCCCACGCGACGCTGACGGCGAAGCGGAGGTAAAAGGCCTGATCTGCTTCGCTCTTCGCAAGCGACGCAATGGCGGCAACGAGAGAACCGATGCCGTCCTCGCCAAGCTGCGGCGCGGCGCGCGAGGAAAGCGCGTCGCGAGCCCGCGCGGCCGCTTCCTCGACGAACCGGTCGATCGCATCGGCGCGCACGCGCGGCTCGACGCCCCGCGCCTTCGCTTGAAGGGACGCCATCCGTTGCACCGCCTGGGGCAGGAGATTCTCCTGACGCTCGAGCAGGCGCATGTAGCGATGATGGTGCAGCAATTCGGTTGGCGTGATGCCGTAGCGATCGAGGAAATTGCGCAGAAGCCGCGCGATCGCGTGCCGGCTCTCGCGCCCATAGAGATCGCCCAGAGTTTCGCACCACGCCGCCGCGGCCGGCGCGGCCGCAATGCGAACGGGCGCCTGGCCCTGCCGTTTCGGCCGCTCCTGTTCGAGTAGGACGGATTCGAAGGATGTTCCGTCGTGGCCGAAGCGTGCCCGAACGACGCGGACCGCCTCGATGGCCTCGTCCCGGTAAAGCTCCTCGGCCCGCGCACGGGCCTCGCTCTCGCTTTGGGCGAGGCAGTCGATCAGCCAACGACCGCCGCGCCGCGCCGCGACCTCGTATCGTCTTGACGAACTCAGGTTGAGCATGCCGCTGGACGAGAGGATTGATCCCTCAGTCTAGGTCGAGTGTGTTAACGAATAATGGCCCGGTCGCATCGGAAGCGGGCGCGCTTGCGCGGCGTCCGGCGCACATCCATAGTCGATTCCATGCGCCAGCTGCTGCTCATTGCCGCCGCGATCGTGACGGCCGTCCTGCTCACCGAGTTCCTCTTCTCGTTTTACGATTGGAACCGGACGCAGTCGTGCGCGACGGCAGGAGGCCGCAATTGCAGCGGCGCGCCTGTGCACATCGAGCGATGATCCTCGGCATTTCTGCGGCCATGGCCCATCCGAGGGCGCTGCGGTATCATGGCCGAGAGGAGATCGACGATGGCCGACAAGATCGAAAAGCCGGACACCGAATGGCGCAAAGAGCTCACGCCCGAGCAGTATCACGTCGCGCGCCAGAAGGGCACCGAGCGCGCCTTCACCGGCGAATACTGGGACTCGAAGGCGAAGGGCGTTTATACCTGCGTCTGCTGCGGACAGGAGCTGTTCAGCTCGGATACGAAATTCGATTCCGGCACGGGATGGCCGAGCTTCTATGAGCCGGCTTCCAAGGATGCGGTCGAGACCGAGACCGACCGAAGCCTGTTCATGAGTCGCACCGAGGTGCTGTGCAGCCGATGCGAGGCGCATCTGGGACATTTATTTCCGGATGGCCCGAAGCCGACGGGTCTGCGCTACTGCATCAACTCCGCCTCGTTGAAGCTCAAGCCAAAGGAGTGACGCGGGGGCGTCAATAGAGCGGATCGCCCGGCGTCATGCCGAGGCCGAGCGCCAAGCGCCCCGCATTCTGGAACGCGACGCCGCCCAGCGCATAGTGATGCGCGATCGCATGCGCGTCGCGCCAATGGCGCTGCAACGCGCTCGTTTCCGTAAGACCCTGGGCGCCCGCGAGATCGAAGAGACGATCGACCGCGCTGAGCGCCAGTCGCGCCGCCAAGGTGGCATTGCGCCGATAACGCACGCGATGGTCGAGCGTGACCGGCTGTTCGGCAAAAATCCCCTCGTTGATACGTTCGGCCAGCGCGAATGCGGCGTCGAGTTCGGCCAGCGATTCGCCGATCGCGACCTGCATCGGCGCATTCTCCGCCGCCTTGCCGCCGAAGGTCGAGGTCTTGCCGCGCGTGTATGCGATGAAACTGTCGCAGGCGCCGCGCGCGACGCCAAGGAGAGGCGACACGATGCCGACCCAGGCCTGCGCGCTCAGCGGCGAGCGAAAAATGACGCCGTCATCGAGGCTGCAGCCGGGCGCCGTTCCGTCGCGCGCCCGAGAGATATTGAGCGTGAACTCGGCCGGCACGAAGACCGGATCGATGACGATGTTGTTCGTGCCCGAGCCCTTGAGGCCGACGCTGTACCACACGTCGCGCATGCGGAACTGGCCGGGCTGCAGCAGGAACATCCGCGCCTCCGGCGGGCTGCCCTCGGCGCCCGGCAGAAGCGCCCCCACCATCGCCCAGTCGCAGTGATCGCCGCCCGATCCCCAGGGCCATTCGCCGCTTATCTCCCATCCGCCCGGCGCAGGCCGAACCTTTCCGGCCGGCGCGAACGAGACGACGAATTTCGGATCGGGCGCCGCGCCGAACACGCGCCTTTGCGCTTGGTCCGGGAAATAGGCGAAGATCCACTGGTGATGCAGCAGAAACGATAGGCACCACGAGGTCGAGCCGCAGACGCGGCCGACCTCGACGCAGGCGTTGAGAAGATCGAGCCAATCGCCGCCGAACCCGCCGAACCGCGCAGGGCGCATCATCGGCATTAGGCCCGATCCCATGATGGCCGCCACGTTCTCTGGCGGCAGGCGCCGCAGCTTTTCCGCGCGCTCGGCTTGGGGTGCCACCGCGGCCGCGATGCCGCGCGCCCGCTCGATCACTTCGGCGCGGCTCATGCGCCGATTGCCGCCGGCACCCTTCATCGCTCATCCTCCCCAGTCGTCGCGCGGCGCCCGGCCGCGGCAATCGCGCGCCAAATCCGCTCCGGCGTCAAAGGCATTTCGATGTCCGAAATGCCGAGCGGACGAAGCGCATCGAGCGCAGCGGCCACCAGCGCTGCCGGCGCGCCGATCGCGCCGGCCTCGCCGCAGCCCTTGGCGCCCAAGGGATTATGCGTGCAGGGCTGGCCTTCATCGCACATCGTAGCGATGAACGGCAGGTCGTCGGCGCGCGGCACGGCATAATCCATGAACGAGCCGGAAAGAAGTTGCCCGCGCTCGTCATAGACGCAGCGCTCGCGCAGCGCCTGGCCGATCCCTTGCGCCACGCCGCCGTGGATCTGGCCCTCGACGATCATGGGATTGATGACGGTGCCGATATCGTCGGCGGCCCAATATCCCACGACGCGCAGTTCGCCGCTTTCGACGTTGATCACCGTCTCGCAGACATGCACGCCATTGCTGAAGGCGAAGTTCGGCGGATCGTAGAACGCGGTCTCTTCGAGGCCCGGCTCGAGCGTCTCGTGCGGATAGTCGTGCGGCACATACGCTGCGCGCGCGACATCGGCGAACGAGATGGACCGGTCGGTTCCTGCGACTGTGAAGGAACCCGTGGCGAACGCGATGTCGTCCGCGGCCGCTTCGAGCAGGTGCGCCGCGATCCGTTTTCCCTTCGCGACGATCTTCGCCGCGGCGCGGTCGAGCGCCGAGCCCCCGACCGCGATGCTGCGCGATCCGAACGTGCCCGTTCCGTAAGGAACCGCGTCCGTGTCGCCTTCGACGATCTCGACCTTTCCAAGCGGCACGCCAAGACGCGAGGCGATGATCTGCGCCATCGTCGTCGCGTGGCCCTGGCCATGATTGTGCGTGCCGAGGGCGGCGCGAATTGCGCCGTCGGGCGTTACCCGTATGGAGGCTGACTCGTAGAATCCCACGCGCGCGCCGAGCATGCCGGCAAAGCGCGAGGGCGCCACGCCCGAAGATTCGACATAGCATGCAATGCCGATGCCGCGCCGCCATCCTGGCGGCGCGGCTTTTTTTCGTTCTGCGAACCCCTCGTAGTCGGCAAGCCGCAGCGCGTGCGCCAGCATTTTCGGAAAATCGCCGGTGTCATAGACCGGGCCGATCGGGGTCTTGTACGGCATCGCCGCGCGCGGAATGAGATTGCGGCGGCGGATCTCGGCCGGATCGAGCGCCAGTTTCCGCGCCGCCCGATCGGCGAGCCGCTCGAGCACATAGCATGCCTCGGGCCGACCGGCGCCGCGATAGGCCTCGGTCGGAACCGTGTTGGTGAAGATGCCGACGCTTTCCACAAGGATCGCCGGCGTGCGGTACGGCCCGACGAGCAGGCCGGCATAGATCGCGCTCGGGATCGACGCGCCGAAATTCGACACATAGGCGCCGAGATTGGCGAGCGTCTCGACCTTGAGCGCGAGGAAGCGGCCTTCGGCATCGAGCGCGAGTTCCGCATGCGTGCGATGGTCGCGCGCGTGATAATCGCCGGCGAAGCTCTCGCTGCGCGTCGCGATCCATTTGACGGGACAGCCGAGGCGGCGCGCCGCCCAGGCCACGATCGCTTCCTCGGGATAGAGCTTGCCCTTGGTGCCGAAGCCGCCGCCGACATCGGGGCAGATGACGCGCATCGCGCTTTCGGCAATGCCGAGCTGTTCCGTCACCTGCCGCCGCAAGAAATGCGGGATCTGGCTTGCGCTCCAGAGCGTGAGGCGGCCGGTGACGATGTCGGGCGCGGCAATCACCGCGCGCGGCTCCATTGCCGCGCAGATGAGCCGGTTGTTCACGAGATCGAGCGACACGCTGTGCGAAGCCGCGGCAAAGCCGCGCTCGACCGCTTCCCTGTCGCCGCGCACCCAGCGGAAGGCGACATTGCCGGGCGCCGCCTCGTGCAGAAGCGGCGCGCCCGGCGCGCTGGCCGCATCCGTCTCGGTCACTGCCGGCAGCGGCACGTAATCGATCGCGAGCGCTTCGGCGGCGTCGAGCGCTTCGGCTTCCGAACGGGCGACGACCACAGCAACCGGCTCGCCGAAATGGCGCACGCGGCCGCGCGCGAGCGGCCAGCGCGGCGGCTCGGCCAGCGGAGTGCCGTCGGCGGAGCGGATCGCCCAAAGGCAGCGCATCGGCCCGACGCCGTCGGCCGCCATGTCCTCACCCGTCAGCACCGCCGCCACGCCCGGCATCGCGCGCGCGCGACCCGCATCGATGCGCGCAATTTCGGCGTGCGCGTGCGGCGAGCGCACGACGGCGCAGCGCACTTCGCCCGGCAGGGTCATGTCGGCGACGTAGCGCCCCTGGCCGAGGAGAAAGCGGCGATCCTCGACGCGCCGCGGCGAGGCGCCGATGCCGTCGCCGCGCGCGGTCATTCGATCTCTTCGCGCGCGAGGTCGAGCCGCTCCATCACGGCGCGGTCGCTGACAACGAGGAGATCGGCCTCGCCATCCGTCGCCTCATGGCGCGCCCAGGTCCAATGCGGAATGGTGAAGACGTCGTGCTTCGTCCATTCGAGCGAATGGTCGCCGACCCGCGATCGTCCGGCGCCTGAGACGACGAGGCAGATCTGGTTCCAGCTTGCCCGCCGGTCGCGCGTCGGCGCCTTGTCGCCGAGGCGCATCGCCTGACAATCGAGCGTCGGCATCACCGGTCCGCCGGTCGCCGGATTGACGTAGCGCACCGTGCGCGCGCCATCGGGCCCAACCGGCGCCGCGCCGAGCAAGCGCCGCACGGCTTCCCCCGGATAGCGGTATTTGGGCGAATGGGTCGCAGCCTCGGCGGCACCCTGCGTCGCAAGGCCCGCCTCGCTCCACAGCTTCTCGGCACCTTCATCGACGCGCCAGAAATCCTCGATCTTCGGGTCGCCCGGCTCGAAGAAATTCGCGTCGAGCGCGCAGATGAGCGGCATGTTGGCGGCATCGAACCAGAAGGTTCGATGATTGCCTTCGTTGATGTGGCCGTGCCAGCACATGGGCGGGGTAAGGATGAGGTCGCCCTCGTGCATTTCGCAGCGGCGGCCGTTGACGATCGTGACCGCCCCCTCGGCCTGGGTCGCGAAGCGGATCGCGGCCGCGGTATGGCGGTGCGGGCGCGCCCTGTCGCCGGGCTCGAGGATCGTGAAGGCGCAGAGCAGGTTGCTCGTCGTCTGCGTAGCACCGCCGAACGCCGGATGCGCCATGATGAGGGCGCGGCGCTCGGCATCCTCGAGCGAGCATTGCTCGGCCGCGCGCATGGCATAAGGCGCGACATCGCGCCAGCGCCACAGGAAGGGCGCGTCCCTTGCCTGCGGCGCCACCGGCGTGATCCGCTTGTAGCGGTCCCATAGCGGATGGATGTTCGCCGCCTCGAGCGCGGCGATGAACTGCCCATCGCGTCTCGGTTCATCCGCCACGACCGGCCTCCTCAGCTCTTGGGCAGCTTGGCGAGCGCCGCGTCAACGTCCGTGCTGTCGATCAGCACGTGCTTGATGAACACCTGCTGATTGAACTTTTCCCCCTGGAAATAGCGATTCAGCACGTCCACGCCCAACCTCCCCCAATCGGCCGGATTGAGTTCGACGGTAAGCGCCAGCGCGCCGTCCTTCACCGCCTTGAGCGCCGGCGGCACGCCGTTCATGGCGGTCACGAGAACCTTGCCCTTGTCGTTGGCCGCGGCCACCGCCTGCGCCGCCCCGAGCCCGACATCGTCGTTGGCCGTATAGATCGCCTTGAGATCGGGGTGTGCCACGAGCGCGTCCTCGGCATCCTTGACGCCGCGCTCGCGCGTCAGCGGCCCGTCGGTCTGAAACACGATCTTGATGCCGGGATTCTTGGCCATCACCTCGGTGAATCCCGCAGCGAGATTGGCAAAGGTCTCGGCGCCGCTCGGCCCTTTCAGCATCGCGACGCTGCCGGTGCCGACATGCGTCGCCGTCCATTGCGCGATGTCGCGACCCACCTGCTTCTCGTCCATCGCAACGTGCAGCGTCTGATTGGGCGACTTGGCGCCGCGCGCGACCGAGATGATCGGAATATGCGCCGCCGCCGCCGCGTCATAGGCGCCGTTGACCCCGACGGCGTCGATCGGCGAGATCAGGATGCCCTTGACGCCGCGCGCGACGAGGTCCTGGACCCCGTTGATCTGCTTCAGCTTGTCCTCGTTGGAGGAGACCGTCACCACGTCCCAGCCGAGCTCCTGGGCGCGGGCGCGGATGCCGCGCAGCATGGCGATGTAGAACGGATTGTCGTCCTGGGCGAGCGACACGCCGATGGTGATTTTTTGCGCCTGCGCCGATGCCGGTGCCGGCGCAAGCGCTGCCGCGACCAATGCTCCGGCCAATGCCGCGATGCGAAGAGTCCGCATTCCTCCCCTCCCTTTCAGCGCCGCCGCCGCACCCGGTCGGCCGCCGCCGCTGCAATGATTACGCCGCCAACCGCAACCCTTTGCCAATAGGAATCGACATTGAGCAGATTGAGGCTGTTGCCGAGCACCACCATGATGAAGACGCCGATCACGCTTTTGTACAGCGTTCCCTCGCCGCCCTGGAGCGAGGCGCCGCCGAGAACGACGGCTGCAATCGCGGTGAGCTCGTAGAACTCGCCCGCGGTCGGCTGGCCCGATTGCAGCCGTGCCGCCAGCATCATCCCGGCGACGCCGGCGAGCGCGCCCGACCACACATATGTCGAAGCGATCACCCATCGCACCGGCACGCCCGACAGATACGCCGCTTCGCGCCCGCCGCCAGTCGCATAGACGCGGCGGCCGTAAGGGGTCGAGTGCATGACCCAGGACAGGGCCAGCAGCAGAATGGCCGGAACCCAGACGAGATAATGGATGCCCAAGAGCCGTTCCGCGCCGAACGCGACGAACGGGCGAGGCAATCCTTCCTCGCCGCCGACCGGCGCTCCCCCGGTAATCAGGAACACGACGCCGCGCACGAGAACCATGGTGCCGAGCGTGGTGATGAAGGGATTGACCTCCAGCACCGCGATGACCAGCCCATTGACGCATCCGACGAGCGCCCCCGCCGCGATGCCTGCGACGATGCCGGCGGCGATCCCGGCCTTGAGCATCGCGAGCGCGCCGATGCAGCCGGACAGTGCCGCGGTCGAGCCGACCGACAGATCGAAGCCGCCGCCGACGATGACGAAGGTCATGCCGATGGCGATCACCGCCATGATCGACGACTGCACGAGGATGTTGGTGAGATTGAGCGGCGTCAGGAACCGGTCCGTCATCAGCGCCGTGAAAAGACAGAGCAGCGCGAGCGTCGCCACCGGCGCCTGACCCGGCAGATTGATGCGCTGGGCGAAGGCGAGGCTCATCCCCCGATCGCCTGGCGGAGCGCGTTCTCGTCGATGCCGCGCTCGCCCTCGAGCTGCGCCGCGATGGCGCCGTGCCGCATCGCATAGACGCGCCGGCAAAGCTGCGAAAGCTCCGCCAAGTCGCTCGAGCGCATCAGCACCCCGCCGCCCTCCTGCACGAACTTGCGAATGAGCCCGTGGATCTGCGCCTTCGCCGCCGCATCGACGCTCTGCGTCGCGTCGTCGAGCAGCAGGATGCCGGCGCGCTTGGCCAGCCACTTCGCGAATATCACCTTCTGCTGATTGCCGCCCGACAGCGAAGAAGCCGGCAGATCGGGCCGCCGAGGCCGTATATCCAGTAATTCCATGAGCTCGGCCACGAGCCGGTCGCCCGCGCGCCGGTCGATCCGCCATCCGTCGAGGCTCGGCAGCAATATATTGTCGCGCACCGAGTGATTCATGACGAGGCCGAGCCGCCGTTCGCCCGGCACGAGGCCGATCCCGGCGGCGACAGCCGCGCGCGGCCCGCCGATCGCGGCGGCGCGGCCGCCTACGCGCAGACGAACGGCGTGCAACGCGCCGAATAAACGCATCGTCCGCCGCGCCGCACCGCTTCCCAACAATCCCGCCATCCCCACGATCGCTCCTGCCGGGACCGCGATCGCGTCCTCCCCCACGTCCATCTCTTCGAGCAGCAGCTCGCCCATGTCGGGTGCTGCCTCCTGCCCGGGCGCGATATCCCTCCCGGTCATGGCGCGAACCAGGCCGGCGGCGTCGATCTCGTCGCGCCTCTTTGAAGCGACCACGCGGCCGTCACGGAGCACGGTGCAGCGGTCGGCGATCCGCGTCACCTCGGCGAGCCGGTGCGAGATATAGACTATGCCGACGCCGTCGCTGCGCATCCGCGCCAGCACCGCGAAAAGGCGCTCCACCTCGCGCGCTTCGAGCGCGGCGGTCGGCTCGTCGAGGATCAGGATGCGGCAGTTGCGCCGCAGCGCCTTGGCGATCGCGACGAGCTGACGCTCGGCGAAGGCGAGCCTATCGACGCGCGCGTCCGGGTCGGGCGCGAAGCCGAGCCGCGCGAGCAGCGCGCGCGCTTCCTCGCGCATCCGCGCGCGATCGACCGTCGCGACCTTCCCCCAGATATGCCGCAGCGGCAAATCGCCGAGCGCGATGTTCTCGGCCACCGACAGCGCCGGCACGAGGCGAAGCTCCTGCGGAATTGTCGCGATTCCGGCCGCGATCGCATCGCGCGGATTGGCGAAGCGGCGCGGCGTTCCCCCGACTTGCAGCGCGCCCTCGTCAGCGCGCAGCACGCCGCTCAGGATGCGGATGAGCGTGCTCTTGCCGGCGCCGTTCTCGCCGACGAGCGCGTGAATCTCCCCGGAATGAAGATCGAAATCGACCGAGCCGAGCGCCACGGTCGCGCCGAACCGTTTCGTCAGTCCGGTCGCGCCAACGAGCTTTTCGGCCATAAGCGGTTTCGCTCAGCGCGCGACGCGCTCGACGATCATCTTCTCGTCGACGAGCCGGCCGCGCTCAATGACGAGCCGGTTGTCGAGCGTGACGTTGCAGTCGCGCATCGGCACGTCGTAATGGCCCTTGGTCGTGCGCGTGCCGCCGCCCTGCGAATTGGGTCCGGTCGAGAACAGGAAATTCCCGGCAAAGCAGCGGGCATCGGCGTGATGCCGCATCGGGTCGTCGCCGCGCAATGCGATCGCATCCCACCGTCCTTGCGGATTGAGCCCCCAGCCGAGATGCGAAATCGCGTGCCCGTCCATATCGTCCTTGTGCGCGCGGTTGCCGTCGAGCCAATCATTCATGAGCACGGCGTCGAGTCCGCCCTCGATGCTGCGGATGAAGCCGTCGCGTATGTCGATGCGGACGGAATCCTGCACATAGCGGCAATACGGCAGGATGACGATGTCGCCCGGACGCAGCACCACCGTGCCGTTGGCCGAGCCTTCGTTGGGGAAGGTGTGGACATGGCCCGCGCCCCAATGATCGAACCGGCCCGGCGCTTCGGCGAAGCCATATTGGATCATGGTTGGATATTCGCCGAGCCTGACCGACAGATCGGTGCCGTCCCGGCGCGTGATCCGCATCGTCTTCGCCCCCTCGAGCATCCGGCCGGCGTGGATCACGGCCTCCTTGAGGCCCGGCGGCGCCATCAGCTCCTCGAGCTCGTCCGGCGCGTCGATCGCCATGAGGACGCGGGTTCCGGCGTCGCGCGCCTCCTTGAGCCAGCGCGTGAAGAGCGGGATATGCAGGCAAAGGATCATATCGGCCGCCTTCACCGCCTCGAGCGTGCCCTTGCATCGCCCCACCGTCTCGACGCCGACCTTGGTCCAGGACGGCGTGGCGTTGACGCACATCTCGTAGATGTCGGCGCCGAGATCCTCGGCGGCTGCGAAGGCGGCGCTCACATAGTCGCGGCGCGCGCCGAGATCGCTCAGCAGCACGATGGTCTCGCCGCGCCGGACGTTGCACAGCTCGAATTCCTTGCGGAAGAGCATGGCCAGTTTGGCCGCGTTGAGCGCCTCGCGCATCGCCGACCTCGCACCCCTTTTCCGGCAAAGTGTCTTGCGCGGAGGCCGCACCGTCAATAGCGCGCCGCGCGCGGGTTTGTGGTAATGCTGGGTGGGGAACGAACTGGAGGAGGGGGAGATGACCTCACGCGACAAGAAATCCGCAGTGCCGACGCTTGCCGCTGCCGCCGCGCTTGCCGCGGTCATGTGCGCTGCCGGTCCCGCCGGCGCCCAGGACAAGATTTTCGAGCTCAAGCTCTCGCATTGGGTCCCGCCGTCGCATCCCCTGCAGAAGGCGATCGAGGAATGGGGCGCCGCGGTCGAGAAGGAATCGGGCGGCACGATCCATTACAAGGTCTATCCGTCGGAGCAGCTCGGCAAGGCGTTCGACCATTACGACATGGTGCGCGACGGGATCGCGGATTTGGGCTATGTGAGCCCCGGCTACCAGCCGGGCCGCTTCCCCGTCATCGACGCGGCCGCGCTGCCGTTCATCGTCGGCAAGGCGCATGGCGGCACCACCGCGATCGATAGCTGGTACCGGAAATACGCGCCGGCCGAGATGAAGGACGTAAAATTCTGCTTCGCCTTCATGCACGATCCCGGCACGTTCCATTCGCGCAGCAAGAAGATCGAAGTGCCGACCGATCTGAAGGGCATGAAGATCCGGCCCGCGCACGCCACCATGGCGGCGTTCGTGACGCTCATGGGCGGCACCAACGTCCAGGCGAGCGCGCCCGAAGTGCGCGACGTGATGGAAAAGGGCGTGGCCGACGCGGTCACTTTCCCGTGGGGCTCGATCGTGCTGTTCGGCATCGACAAGGCGACGAAGTATCACATGGAGGCGAGCCTCTACACGACGCCGTTCGTCTGGGTCATGAACAAGGCCAAGTACGACGAGATGTCGGCGATGCAGAAGAAGGCGATCGACGACAACTGCACCAGCGAAGCCGCGGAAAAATTCGCCGGCCCCTGGGCCGACTTCGAGCATGCCGGCATCGCCAAGATCAAGGCGCTGCCGGGTCACGAGGTCTACAAGATCAGCGATGCGCAGCTCGGCGAATGGCGCAAGGCGTCGGAGCCGCTCGTGGGCCAGTGGATCGGCAATGCCAAGAAGTCCGGTGTCAACGGCGACGCGGCCTTGAAGGAATTGCAGAACCTCATCGCGCAAAACAACGCCGGGATGTAAGGAGACCGCACCCGCTCCTTCGCCCATGGACCGCTTCATCAATGGGATCGAGCTGATCGCGGCGATCTTCGTCGGCCTCGTCGCCGCCGATACGTTCGCCGCGGTCATGCTGCGCTATTTCTTCAGCGTATCGATCCCCGACAGCTACGATTTCGGCCGGATGCTCTTGGGCATTCTCATTTTCTGGGGCATTGCCGCGACCTCCTATCGCGGCACGCACATCACCGTCGATGTCGTCTGGTCCAATGTCGGCCCCAGGCTGCAGCGCATCATCGACGTGTTTGCGACGCTCGTCCTCCTGTTCGTCGTCTCGGTGCAGACCTACACCCTCTTCGACAAGGTCGCGGGCACGTATCGCGATCACGTGCTGACGTTCGATCTGCGGCTGCCGACCTGGCCGTTTTTCGCGATCGCCTGGCTTGGCAACGTCTCGGCGGTGCTGCTCATCGCCATCCGCACGTACCGGCTCGTCTTCCGGCCGGAAGCGCTGGGCGGCTTCTATCAGATGAAGCCCTCGGATTGAGGCGCGTCCGATGAGCAGCGCTGCCGTCGCCGTCGCGGGCTTTGCCGTGCTCTTCGTGCTGATGCTGCTGCGCGTGCCGGTGGGCATGGCGATGGGCCTCGTCGGCGTCACCGGGTTCGGCTATCTCGTCGGCGGCGAGCCGGCGCTGAAGATGGTCGGCCAGACCTCGATGCGCACCGTCACCGACTACAATTTCGCGGTCGTGCCGATGTTCCTGCTGATGGGATCGTTCGCCACGACCTCGGGCATGAGCCGCGAGCTGTTCCGCGCCGGCAACGCATTCTTGGGCCATCTGCGCGGCGGCCTCGGCATCGCCACCATCGCCGCCTGCGGCGGGTTCGCGGCGATCTGCGGCTCGTCGGTCGCGACCGCCGCCACATTCTCGCGCGTCGCATATCCGGAAATGCGGCGGTACGACTACCCGCAATCCTTCGCCACCGGCGTGATCGCGGCGGGCGGCACGCTCGGCATCATGATTCCGCCTTCGACCGTGCTCGCCGTCTACGGCCTCATCACCGAGCAGGATGTCGGCAAGCTGTTCGTCGCCGGCGTCTTGCCCGGCATTCTCGCGGTCGCGATGTACATGTCAACGATCGCGATCATCGGGCGCGTGCGGCCCGGCTACCTGCCGGCCGGGCAACGCGCGTCCTGGCCCGAGCGGCTCCAGGCGCTGCGCGACGTGTGGGCGACGCTGCTCCTTTTCGCGTTCGTGATCGGCGGCATCTACGGCGGCTGGTTCACCGCGACCGAAGCCGCCGGGATGGGCGCGGGCGGCGCGTTCCTGCTCGGCGTGGCGCGCGGGCGCCTGTCGCCTGCCGACATCCGCCGCTCGCTCCTCGAGGCGACGCGCACCACCGCCGCCGTCTTCACCGTGCTCATCGGCGCGATCCTGTTCGGCTATTTCCTCACCGTCACGCAGACGCCGCAGGCGGTGACGTCGTTCCTCACCAGCCTCGGCCTCGGCCGCTACGGCGTGCTCGTCCTCATCATGCTGATGTATATCGTGCTGGGATGCCTCATGGATGCGCTGGCGATGATCATCCTGACGATCCCGATCGTCTTTCCGCTGATCCAGTCGCTCGGGTTCGATCCGATCTGGTTCGGCGTCATCATCGTCATGACGGTCGAGCTCGGCCTCATTCATCCGCCGGTCGGCATGAACATCTTCGTCATCAAGAGCGTGGTCGAGGACGTGAAGATCTCGACGATCTTCTATGGCGTTCTGCCGTTCATCCTGACCGACCTGCTGCGGCTCGTCATTCTCATTGCCTTTCCCATCATCGCGACGTATTTGCCGTCGCGGATGTGAGTAACAAGCCAACAGGGGGAAACATGGTCAGATCACGTTATCTGGTGGCGCTGGCGGGGTTGGCGGCGGTCTTGGGTTCGGCCGCGCTTGCACCAGCCCAAACCGTGATCGACGAATGGGCCAGCGTCAAGGCGCCGCCGGCGCCCGAGCTCAAGCCCGTGACGCTCGAGCCCAAGACCACCGCGCTGCTGCTGCTCGATTTCCTGAACCAGAATTGCGGCAAGCGTCCGCCCTGCCTCGCCACCGTCCCGGCGGTGAAGAAGCTCGCGGCCGAAGCGCGCGCCAAGGGCGTCACCGTCATCTATTCCAATTTTCCCGCGACGACCGCCGCCGATATCCTCAAGGACCTGGCGCCGACGGCCAACGAGCCAATCGTCACCGCCAACGCGGATAAATTTTTGAATACCGATCTCGCGAAGATGCTCAAGGACAAGGGCATAGAGACTGTCATCGCCACGGGCACCTCCGCCAACGGCGCCGTGCTCTATACCGCCAGCGAGGCCGTGTTCCGCGGCTTCAAGGTCGTCGTCCCGGTCGACGGCATATCGGGCGCAGACCGTTATTCCGAGCAGCTCAGCGTCTGGCAATTGGCCAATGGCCCGACCTTCGCCCAACGGATGACGCTGACCAAAACCGACATGATCAAGTTCTGAAATCGCGCTATAAGCGGCGTTCGGGTCAGGTATGCCGGATTAGCTCAGCGGTAGAGCAGCGGTTTTGTAAACCGAAGGTCGGAGGTTCAATCCCTTCATCCGGCACCACCGCACCGGAGGCCGCCATAAGCGGCCTCCGGCGCAGCCGCCGTCAGTGCCCGTAGCGCAGGACCAGCGTGGTGCGGTCGATGATGTGGCCCTTGAGCGCGGTGGCGAGGTCGGCGAGCGTCATGCCGGGCTGGAGCGAGCCGGGCTCGAGGTCCGTTGCCATCACCATGAAGGTAAAGGGGTGCGCCTTTGCCCCCGGCGGCGGGCAAGGACCGAAATACATCTCGGTCCCGATCTGATTCTTGCCTTCCTTGAATTCGGTCGAGGGCTTGCTCGCCTCGCCTTCCTTGAGCGATGTCTTCGTCGCCGGGATGTCGTAGGCCACCCAATGGACAAGTCCGAGCGGCGGAATGCCCGCGAGGTCGAACAGCTCGATCGCATAGCTCTTGGTGTTGGGCGGCGCGCCGCTCCAGGACAACGCCGGAGAGACATTGCCGCCGTCGCAGCCGGGAAGCCGCGCCATATTGCCGGCATTCTTCTTGGACAGGCTGCCGAATTCCTTGTGGCCCGGCGACATGAGGTCGAAGACGGGCTTTTTATCCGCCGCGAATGCCGATCCCGCCAACAGTATGGCGGCAAGCGCGGCGGCGGAGGCGAGCTGGAACGATCGAGTCTTGCTCATCGGCGTTCTTCCCTTCGGTTTTTGATGCGTCATTTCACGAATTCGTTGTCGATGATCGTGTCGTAGCGCGGCAGTTTTTCCTCGGGCTTCAGAAAGCCCGCGGCGACGTTCATGTCGTCGCTGTTCTCGAGCATTTTGGGCGTCGTCAGCGGCAGATCGGGCGTGATCGACCGCACCATGTCATAGGAGGCGGCAAGCACCTTGTCGTCGTAACTGCCGAAATGCGCCTTCATCACCGCGAGCGATGTCGCGCGGTCGCTATGGATCAGCTTGATCGCCTCGACCACGCCATGCACCAGTTTGGTGCAGACGGACTGATGCGCCGGACAGAAATCCGCCCGCGCCAGCAGCAGCGCCGCCGAGAGCGGCGAGAATTGCGTGGGCTCGCCCTTCGCCGAATCGGAGACGACGACGCCCGTGCCGCCAAGCACGGCCTGCTGCGGCGTCGGCGGGCCGTTCGCGAAGCCGTCGATCGCCTTGCGCTCGAACGCCGCCAGGAATTCGGGCGGCTGCATCGGCGTCACCTGGACATCGGAGGGCGCGATGCCGGCCTCTTGGCCCACGACCTTCAGCACGATGTCGGGAATGGCGCCGACGCCGCCGATCGCGAAGCTGTGCCCCTTCAGGATTTTCCCGCGCAGCGACAGCGGCGCGTTGGGATCGAAATGCGCCGCATCGGCGATGTCCTTGCGGATGACGATATCCTGTCCCGACTGGTTGATCGCGGTGGCGAGCGCGGTGAGCTTCTGGCCGTGCGCGTTGGCGCGGTCGATCGACGGTCCGGACGACATCGAGAAATCGGCCGAGCCCGCGATGACCGCGTTCATCGAGCCGATGCCGTTGATGTACTTCACCTCGACGTCGAGGCCCTGGTTCGACCAGAAATGCTGGTCCGCCGCGACGTATTGCACGAGAAAAAGCAAGTTCGTGCCCGGGATCGCGAGGGTCGCATGTTCGTTGGCGGCCTGGCACGGCGAAAGCAATGCGGCCGCCGCCAGCGCCGCGCCGATAAATCCGCGAATGACCGTTCCCTGCATTCTTTCCTCCCCCACGCGCTCTCACTCTCTGTGAGCTTATTGTGGCAGCGATGCGCCGCGGCGCGGAAAAACGTCTGCGCCGTTCAGCCATTTGAGCACCGCGCCGTCATCGGCTCCCAGTACCGCGAGGGCTTGGCGCAGCACCACCATGTGGCTCGCCAGGCCAAGATCGTCGAGCGCCGCGATCTCGCCGGTAATATAGCCCGAGGCGAGATAGCGGGGCCATTCGAGACTTGGCACGGACACCGCATCCGCCGCCATATAACCCGCCTCGCAGCGCCGCGCGTCCGGCGAGAACACGGCCCGACACGCCAACGGCCGCCGCTCGTATTGCGAGCACGCCCCGTCCACGAGGAGCGGGCAGGGCGCGCGCTGCGCTTCTGGCTGCGCGGCACCGGTATTCGCCGCGCGGCGCGCGAGGCGGATCGCTTCGAGCGGCGTCACATCGACATCGACATAGCAGCAGAAAGCGCAGCCCCGGCGGCACGCGACCGTGGCGAGTTCCGCGCCGCGCGCCGCGTTCCCCGCCGCCGCGCGCGCCAGCGCGTCCTCGTAAAGCGCGATGCATTCGGCGCCGATCGCGTCGATCGTGTCGAGCATCCGCGCCGCATTTCCCGCCGCAGAAGCGCGGACCAGTGCGGCGCGGACGCGCGCGCGGACCCCCTCGGCGATCGTTCGCGCCTCGAGCGCGCGCTCGCGCGGCGGAAGGCCGGGCCCTGCGGGCACAATGAGCTTGCCGATCGCCGCAGGACCCGAGCGCGGATAAAGCCGGCGCAAATTCATGCCGGCAGCACCGCGTCGCTTTGCTTCCCCCATCGCGCTCTCCTCGGGCGATCCTATGCGCGCCGCAATTCGCGTTCAACGATTGTCGCGGGGATGTTGCATGCCGGCTGCTCCTAGAAACGGGCACGAGGAATGACGGAGTGATTATTGCCGTTATCCCTATGGAGGAAGAGATGCTCTCGGGTCATGTCGTTCGGACGTTCGCCGCGGCCGCGATCGTTGCGGCAGCAGGCGCGGCGGTCGCACCATCTCCGGCTTCGGCGCGCGTGGTTGTCGGCGTCGGCATCGGCGTGCCGCTGTTCGCGCCGGCGCCGGTCTATTACCCGCCGCCGCCCGTGTACTACGTTCCGCCTCCGCCGCCGCCGGTTTACTACGTTCCGCCGCCGCCGCCGCCGGCTTATTACGCGCCGGCACCGGCCGCCGCTCCCGTGCCGAGCGGACAATGCCGCGAATACAGCTCGACCAACGTCATCGACGGCACGCCACAGCAGGCCTACGGAACCGCCTGCCTCCAGCCCGACGGTTCGTGGCGCATTATCAATTGACGAGTGGGATTGCCGTCATGTCGAAGCGTATTCTGAAGTCGCTCGTTCTCATGGGCGCGCTTCTCGCGCTCAGCGCCTGCTACATCGCACCGGCGCCGCCGCCGGCCTACGGCTACGCGCCGGGCTACTATTACGCGCCGCCCGTCACCGGCTCCGTCAATCTCGGCTTCGGCTATTGGGGCGGACACCGCGGCTGGCGCTGAGCGCGCCTTAGCGCCGCCGCGCCACGATATGAAAAATATGCCAGTGCTTCTTCCTGCCGCGCGGCGTCACGGCATCGGATTCCTCCTCGTCGAACAATTCGACCGCGAGACCCGATAGGAGCCGCTCGGCCTCGGCGCGGCTGAGGCACGCGATGCCGGGCCGGCCCGCCCAAGCGTCGCGCTCGCCGTAAAGCTGCCCGGCGAATCTGCCGCCTGGCTTGAGCGAGCGGACGATGCGCTGCCAGCACGCCGCAAAATCCTCGGGTGCCAAGAGCGGCAGCGAAAAACTCGCATTGACGAGATCGGCGTCGTGCCATTCCGCCGCCTCGAATCGCGCGATCCGCGTCTCGAGTTTTCGGCGCTGGGGAAGGTCGGCGCGCTTTTCGAGCCGGGCGATCGCTTCGGCTTCGGCATCGATCGCGAGCACGGACCAGTTGCGGCGCAACAGCTCGATCGTGTCGCGCCCGTCGCCGCAGCCGAGATCGACGGCGAAGCCCGCGAAATCCCCGAACCGCTCGAGCGCCGCAACGAGGGTGCGCCGGGGCGGCCGCCCGGCTGTCGCGTCGTAATATGCCCCGAAGCCGTCCGTCATCGCGGACCGGTTAACGAGACCTTTACGAGTGCCGCGGCATGCTTTCGAACCATGTCTCGGTCACCGCGCGCTTTCCTTCATCAGCACCTCCTGGCGTTCCGCCGAGCTCAGGCGCCGCTCGAAGATCGCGGTCTCGTTCCTTTTCGCATTGGCGACGCCCAGCTGCGCCGCTTCGCGATAGAGCCAATAGGCGTCGAGCGCATCCGGCTTGGTGCCGATGCCGTTGAGCTTGCACCACGCCATGACTTCGACGGCGCGCGCGTCCTTGGCCTCGACGCGGGCCGCGAGGAGGCGCATGTCGGCATCGCTCGGAGCGCGCTTCTTCACGCGCTCGATGGCTTCGGCGAAGGATGGCGGCGGCGCTTCCTTTTCCTGTGCCGCCGGATGCGGCGAGGCGGGCGCATCGGCCTCGGTCTTGGCGCACGCATCGTCTGGCGCGGTCACGCAGCGATAGGCGCCGTCGAGATCGTAGAATTGGGCGCTCGCCGGATCTGCCGCGAGTGCCGCCAATCCCGCCGCGAGAATGAACCATCGCATGGGCGCCATTATAGCCGAGCCGCGGCCCGCGCGGCGCTCGCGATGACGGCGTTGGCGCTTGCCGCCTGTGCCACGGCCGACGACCTCAAAGCCACGGTCGAGGAATACAACCATCCGGGCTTCCTCGGGCGCATCATCGACCGCCCGCCGCCTGCGGTGGCGGTCGCGTCGGGCGAGCCCACGGGCGCGCTCCTCGCCGGTGCCGGATTGGCCGAACTGCCCGACAATTCGGTCGACCGCGTGGTCGCCGCGGGCCTCAAGGACTGGCTCACCTTCGCCGAGCGCAAGGACCTCGCCCTGGCCAGCGAGCGCGCTGCGATCGGCGCCACCGGCGTTGCGGTCGAGTGGCGCTCGCACGACGGCGCGCGCTCGCCCACCGCGAACGGCAACGCCGTCGCCGTCGACGATGTCTATCGTTCGCTCCGCGGACAGGTCTGCCGCGACGTCCGGCAAAACATCACGAAATTGGATGATTCGCATGCGGCGACGGTGATGCTGTGCCGCACCGAGATCGCCGCCGGCGTGGCCATCTGGGCGGTCGCGGCGGCGGACTGAGCCGTTCGTCCGCCGCGTCCGCGCCGGCGTTGCATGGCGGGATGCGCTCGCCTATCACCGTTCGATGGCTTGGGGATGGCCGGTTATTGTCGCGGCCTCAGTGTTCGCGGCAAGCTATCTGCTGACCGGCGCGCTGCGCGGTTGGCTGTCCGCGCATGCCATCCTCGATCGGCCGGTCGCGCGCTCTTCGCATCGCGTTCCAGTGCCGCGCGGCGGCGGCTTGGCGGTCATGCCGGCGCTCGCCGCCGGCTGGCTCATGCTCGCGTGGCAGCAGGCGCCGCGCGGCATCCTTATCGTCATCGCCGCAGCCGCGGCGCTCGCGCTCCTCTCCTGGCGCGACGACCGGCGCGGTTTGCCGGTCCCGATCCGGCTCGGTGCGCACGCGCTCGCCGTGGCAGCCGGTCTTTCGGTCCTGCCGGCGGCGCCCGTCTTTCAAGGCGCGCTGCCGCCCGCGCTCGACCATCTGGCGGCGGGCGCGCTGTGGCTGTGGTTCGTCGAGCTCTACAATTTCATGGACGGGATCGACGGCATCGCCGGCGTCGAGACCGTGACGCTCGGCATCGGTCTTGCGCTCGTGCTCGGGCTGGCAGGATCGGACGACGGCGCCGGCGCGCTGGCGCTTGCCGCTGCCGCGGCGGCGCTGGGATTTCTGCGCTGGAACTGGCACCCCGCGCAGATTTTTTTGGGCGATGTCGGCAGCGTGCCGCTCGGCTTTCTGTTGGGCTGGCTGCTGCTGCTTGCGGCGGCGCGTGGGCTCTGGGCGCCTGCGCTCATCCTGCCGCTCTATTATCTTGCCGATGCGACCCTTACGCTTGCCCGCCGCGTGGTCCGGCGCGCGCCGTTCTGGCAGGCCCATCGCGAGCATTTCTATCAGCGCGCCCTCGGCCGTGACCGCGATCATGCCGCGGTGGCGCGGATGGTTCTCCTTGCCGACGCGGCGCTCGTTGCGCTGGCGCTTGTGGCGATCGCGCATCCCCTGCCGGCGCTGATACTCGCCGTGGCCGCGGTCGCGCTCCTGCTTTGCCTGCTCGACCGGCGGGCACGGCATGAATAGCGGCGGCGTGCTGGTGCTGGGCGCCGCCGGGTTCATCGGCCGGCGGCTCGTCGCGCGGCTTGCGGCGCGCGGCCGCCGCGTCGTCGCGGCATCGCGCAGGGAGACTGCTTTTGCCGCGGGCATCGAGCCGCGGACGGTGGGCGAGCTCACCGCCGCGACCGATTGGGCGGGGCTTCTCGGCAACGTCGATTCAGTGGTGCATCTCGCAAGCCGCGCGCACGCGCCGCCCGAGCGCGGCGAGGCCTGGATCGAGGCCGAGGCGGCAACTGCTGGCGCGCTTGCCGCAGCCGCGCGCGGCGCGGGTGTCCGGCGCATCGTGCTGATCAGTTCGGTCAAGGCGCATGGCGCCGCCGGCCGCTTTCGTGCGAGCGATCCGTTGCGGCCCGCGGATCCCTACGGCCGCGCCAAGGCGGCGATCGAACTGGCGATGCGCGAGGCGGGAGAGGCGCTTGTCGTGCTGCGGCCGCCGCTCGTCTATGGCCCCGGCGTCAAGGCGAACTTTCGCGCGCTCCTGCGCCTTGCCGCAAGCGGCGTGCCGCTGCCGCTGGCAAGCATCGACAATCGCCGCAGCCTCGTCTTCCTCGAAAATCTCCTCGACCTGATCGAGACGGCGCTCGAAGATCCCCGCGCGTCAGGCCGCGCATTCCTGCTGCGCGACGACCGCGATGTTTCGACCGCCGACCTCGTGCGCATCATCGCGCGGGCGATGGGACGCTCCGCGCGACTCTTTCCCTGTCCTCCTGCCGTACTGCGCGGCGCGGCGCGGCTCGTGGGCCGAGGCGAGGCCGCGGACCGGCTTCTCGAAACGCTTACGGTGGACGACGAGCCGACGCGCCGCACGCTCGACTGGCGCCCGCGCGTCGCGCTCGAGGACGGCATCGCCGCGACCTGGCGCGCCTATGTGAGCGAAGCCGGCTGAGCCCGCGATGGCGCACGCCAAGCTCATCTTCCTCGTCACCGAGGACTGGTATTTCTGGTCGCATCGCCTGCCGATGGCGCGCGCGGCGCGACAGGCGGGATTCGATGTCGCCGTCGCGACGCGCGTTACGGCGCATGGCGGGCGTATCCGCGCTGCGGGCTTCGCACTTCATCCCCTGTCCTGGCGCCGGCGCAGCATCGGCCCGGCCGCGAGCCTGGCCGCGATCGCCGAAATCTATCGCCTCTATCGGCGCGAGCGGCCGCTCATCGTTCATCACGTGGCCTTGAAGCCGGCGCTTCTCGGCGGCATCGCGGCCCTTCTCGCGCGCGTTCCAGGCGTCGTCAGCATGATCGCCGGCGGGGGATATCTCGCAAGCGCGGGCTCGCTTCGCGCGCGCCTTGTCGCGCAGGCGACGCGGATGCTGTGGCCTTTCGTGCTGCTGCGCCGGGGATGCCGCGTCATTGTGCAGAACGAAGAGGACCGGCGCGATCTTGCCGCGCTCCGGCCCGGCGCCGCCTGGCGTATTGCCGTGATAGAGGGGTCGGGCATCGATCTCGCGCGCTACCGCCCGGTGCCGGAGCCAGTGGGAGCCATCGTCTTCGCCTATGCCGGGCGCATGATCGCCATCAAGGGCGTCGAGACTCTCGTCGCGGCGCACCAGATGCTGCGGGCGCGGGGTCTCGACGTTGGGCTCGTGCTTGCTGGCGCGCCCGATCCCGAAAACCCGAGCGCCATCGACGATGCGACGCTGGCGCGCTGGCGCACGCTTCCGGGCATCGCGATGCTGGGCCATGTCGACGACATCGCCCCGGTCTGGGAAGGCGCGCACGTCGCGGTGCTTGCGTCGCTGGGTGGCGAAGGGTTGCCGAAGAGCCTTCTGGAAGCCGCGGCGATGGGCCGCCCGATCGTCGCGACCAACGTGCCAGGCACGCGCGCGATCGCGCGCCACGGCGTCAACGCGCTCCTTGTTCCGCCGGGCAATGCGGCGGCGCTTGCCGATGCGCTCGAAACGCTCGCGCGCGATCAAGCGCTGCGCCATCGCTTCGGCGCCGCGAGCCGCCGCATCGTCGAGGAAGGTTTCTCGGACGAGGCGGTCGGCGCAGCCACCCTGTCGCTTTATCGCGCGCTCACCGAGGAGCTGGGCGCAGGAAAGAACGAGTCGATCCGGCCCAGCAGCCGGTAGACGACGAGCCCCAGCCACTCGTGCTCGGCCGTGCCGAGAATGCGCAGGTCGCTATCGAAATTGAGCGAGAGCGTCGATCCGCTCGTCTCATAATCGACCGGATCGGGAATCATGTTCCACCCGACCCGCCGGAAGCAGCCCATCGCGCGCGGCATGTGATTGGCCGATGTGACCAGGACCCAAGCCTGCCCCGGTTGCGGCTTGGCAAGCTCCTTCGAATCGACCGCATTCTCGTACGTGTTGCGCGAGCGGTCGTCGGTCTGGATGCGGCCCGGATCGAGCCCGAGCGAAACCAGCAACGCACGGGTGATCGTCGCTTCGCTTGTTCCGCGGTTGACGATTGCCGGATCGCCGCCCGAGATGATGACCGGCACGTCGGGATAGCGTCGCGAGAGCGCCAGCGTTTCCGTGATTCGCGGCGCCATTTCGTTGAGCGCCGGCTGGCCATGGGCGATCGACACGGCAATTCGCACGGCGCCGCCGAGAAGCACGATGCCATCGATCCGCGGCGGCAGGTTCGATGGCGGAAAACGGTCCTCGAGCGGTTTCATGGCCCACTGCCCGACCGGAAGGATTGTGTTGACAAGCATCACGACGGTGACGAAGCCGACGAGCCAGCCGCCGCTGCGGCGGCGGCCAACGGCCAGGAGCAGCGCGCCGGCGGCGAGCAGGATCACCAGCAGATTGCCGGGCGCCGTTACGATCTCGAAAAGCTTGCTGAAGTCGTAAAGCATGTTCGCGCCGCGCTTGAGGAGGCCCGGCCGAACCATACTTGGAATCGTGTGGCGAAGTCTCCCCGGGCGCATTTCGCTTGCCGCACGGAAGCCGGTTTTCTAACGTGCCGGCCGTGATGAATATGCGCGCGCGAATGGGAAGCCGGGCCTGGGCGGCGTTCGGTCATGACGTGGTCATGGCCGCGCTTTCCTTTCTCATCTCGTTCTATCTCCGCGTCGGCGATGCGATCTGGACCTACAAGCCGGGCCTCATCATGAGCTACGACGCCGCGTTTGCGGCGACGGCGGGCGCCGTATTTCTGTTGACGGGGCTCTATCGCGGCATTTGGCGGTTTGCCTCGCTGCCGGATCTCATCTCGGTGCTGCGCGCGGCCACTCTCGTCATTCTCGTCTTCTTCCCCCTGATGTTTCTGGCAACGAGGCTCGACGAGCTTCCACGTTCGCTCGTCGGCATCAACTGGCTCCTGCTGATCGCTATGCTCGGCGGTCCCCGGTTCGCGTACCGTGTCTTCAAGGACCGCAATCTCGACCATCTGCTCGAGCGCACGAGCCATACCGCGATCCCCGTCCTGGTGATCGGCGCGCGCGACGACGCCGATCTTTTCATCCGTGCAACCCGGCGCGATGCGGCACGCGCGTATCGCGTCGTCGGCCTCGTCTCCGACAGCGAGGTGCGCGTCGGGCGCGACATCGGCGGCGTGCCCGTGCTCGGCACGATCGGCAACGTGCGCTCGGTCGTGGATCTCCTTTCGCGGCGCGGCGAACGGCCGCAGCGCCTCATCATCAGCGCCCGCTCGCTCGACGGCGCGGTGGTGCGAGGCTTGCTCGATGTCGCGGACGAGCTCGGAATTTCGCTGGCGCGCTTGCCCCGGCTCACCGATTTCCAGACGACGCGCGAGGACGATCCGCGCCCCATCGAGCCGGTCGCGATCGAGGACCTCTTGGGGCGGCCCCAGGCCGTACTCGATCGCGTCAGCATGAAGGCGCTCATCGCCGGCCGCCGCGTGCTCGTCACCGGCGCCGGCGGCACGATCGGATCGGAGCTCGCGCGTCAGATCGCGGCGTTCGGGCCGGCGCGCCTTGCACTTCTCGACAATGGGGAATTCGCGCTCTACGGCATCGACCGCGAGATCGGCGAGCGCTTCCCCGAGGTCGCGCGCGTTCCGCTCGTCGGCGACGTGCGCGACCGGCGCCGCGTCGATGACGTCATGGCGGCAGAGCGGCCCGAGCTCGTCTTCCACGCCGCCGCCTTGAAGCACGTGCCGATCGTCGAGGCCAATCCGTGCGAGGGGATTCTCACCAACGTGCTCGGCACCCGCAATGTCGCCGAGGCCTGCCGTGCGTCGGGCGTGCGCGCCATGGTGATGATCTCGTCCGACAAGGCGGTCAATCCGACGAGCGTCATGGGCGCCTCGAAACGGGTCGCCGAGAGCATCTGCCAGGCGCTCGATGTCGGCGAGGCGAAACGCGCGCCCGGCACGCATTTCCTCACGGTGCGCTTCGGCAATGTGCTCGGCTCGACCGGGTCCGTCGTCCCGCTGTTTCAGCGCCAGCTCGAAAAGGGCGGCCCGCTCACGGTCACTCATCCGGACATCGCACGGTTCTTCATGACGGTGCGCGAGGCGGTGGAACTCGTGCTTCAGGCCTCGGCCTTTGGCGTCGCGGATGTGGAACGCGGCCGGATCTTCGTCCTCGACATGGGCCAGCCGATCAAGATCGTCGATCTTGCCGAACAGATGATCCGCCTCGCAGGCCTGAAGCCAGGACGCGATATCGCGATCGAATTCATAGGATTGCGCCCGGGAGAAAAGCTCAAGGAGGAGCTGTTTCACCCGGGCGAGCCGCTGCTCCCGACCAAGGCGCAGGGAATCCTTCTCGCCGCGCCCCGGACGATCGACTACGCAGTGCTGCAACGGCTCTTGGACGAGATCATCGATCAGGCGCGCGACCGCCACGAGGGGCGTGTGCTTGTGCTGCTTGCGGCGCTCGTTCCGGAATATGAGGGATGCGCCGCCGCGGCGCTCCAGGCCGTCGCCGAGAGCTGACCCTTACGATTCTTCCTCGACCAGGCGCTCGAGGTGGGTCCGCCCCGCGCGCGGCGCGCCGAGACGCTCGCCGCGATAAACGCCGTTCCGGATCGGCTCCCACCATGCGCGGTTGTCGAGAAACCACCGCACCGTCTTGCGCAGGCCGCTCTCGAGGCTTTCGCTCGGACGCCAGCCGAGACGGTCGCGAATTTTTCCGTCGTCGAGGGCGTAGCGCAGATCGTGTCCTGGCCGGTCGGCGACGAATTCAATCAGGCTTTCATGCGGGCGATGCGGCGAGCGCGGCAGCTCGTCGTCGAGGATGGTGCAGAGAAGCCGCACGAGATCGAGATTCGCGCGCTCTTCGCCGCCGGCGATGTTATAGCTTTCGCCAACCGCACCCCGGCGCAGGACCAGCGCGAGTGCCGCGGCATGATCGCTCACGTAAAGCCAGTCGCGGCGGTTCGCGCCGGTGCCGTAGACCGGAAGCTTTCTCCCTTCGATCGCGTTCAGCGCGAGGAGCGGGACGAGCTTCTCGGGAAACTGCCACGGTCCGTAATTGTTCGTGCAGTTCGTCGCGATGACCGGGAGCCCATAGGTCTTTCCCCACGCGCGCACGAGATGATCGGCGCCGGCCTTAGAGGCCGCATAAGGGCTGTTCGGGCTGTAGCGCGCGTCCTCGGCGGCCTTTCCATCGGCGATCGAGCCATAGACCTCGTCGGTCGAAACGTGGAGGAAGCGGAACCGCGCGCGCGCTTCGCCGGCAAGTTTCTCCCAATGGTGCCGCGCCGCCTCGAGCATGCGAAACGTGCCGACGAGGTTCGTCGCGACGAAGGCCTCCGGCCCGTCGATCGAGCGATCGACGTGCGTTTCCGCGGCAAGATGCATGACCGCATCGGGCGCATGGTGCGCGAAGACGCGCGTGACGGCGTCGCGATCGGCAATGTCCGCGATCTCGAGCGTGTAGCGCCCGCCTTCGCCGAGCGGACCCAAAGGCGGGTTCGATCCGGCATAGGTAAGCTTGTCGAGATTGACGACTTCCGCGCCGTCGGTGAGGAGCCGGCGCACCACCGACGTCCCGATGAACCCAGCCCCGCCCGTCACGAGAATTTTCATTGCAAGGGCTCGATCGGAACATTGTCGATGAGCCGGGTCGCGCCAAGCCGCGCGGCGGCCAGCACGCGGCCCGGCCGGTCGAATTGTACAAGCGGATCGAGCGTTCCGGCGTCGCAAACTTCGACATAATCGACGGCGGCAAAGCCCGCCTCGCAAAGCCGCGCCGCGGCAGCAGCTTCGGCCTCGCGCGGCGGCGTGCCGGCGCGCACGCGCGCGGCCGCATCGGCCAGTGCGCGGTGGAGAGCGGGCGCCGCCGCACGCTCGCCGGGCGTGAGATAGGCGTTGCGCGAGGAGAGCGCGAGCCCGTCAGCCTCGCGCACGGTCGGCACGCCTTCGATGCGCGCGGGAATATCGAGGTCGCGCGCGACGCGACGAACGATCTGGAGCTGCTGATAATCCTTCTCGCCGAAGCATGCGACATCTGGCCGCGCCTGGAGCAGCAGCTTCGTCACCACCGTGGCGACGCCCTTGAAATGGCCGGGGCGGAAGCGCCCGCACAGTCGCTCGGCAAGGGGCCCAGGATCGACCGTGACGGAAAAACCCGGCGGGTAGATCTCCTCGACGGTTGGCGCGTAAAGAAGATCGCATCCGGCCGCGGCCAGCTTCGCGGCGTCCGCCGCCTCGTCGCGCGGATAGCGCGCGAAATCCTCGTTCGGGCCGAACTGCGATGGATTGACGAAGAGGCTCGCAACGACGCGGTCGGCAAGGTCCAGCGCCCGCGCCACGAGCGCGAGATGGCCGCGGTGGAGCGCCCCCATGGTCGGCACGAGCGCCACCTTCATGCGCTGCTCGCGCCAGGCATCGACCTCGCGCCGCAGCGCCGCCACCGTTCGAACCGCGGGCAGGGTGGCAATGGTCTCGGATCTCGACCCGGTCATGGCGCCGGCGGGTCTAGACCCCGCGCCGCGCCGGCCGCAAGCGAATTCGGGCCGCCAAAAAGAAACCCCGGCAGCGGGTTCGCCGCTACCGGGGTCTCGAACACGGCGCGCGCTTTTGGCGTCACGCCACATTTGTCGGCCGGGAAGTCCCCGAAAGCCAAAAAGCTAAGGCTATTCAGACACTTCGAGGCGACCCGGGCTCAGACAAAGAGACACAGGATCACCCCCTTTCTGTTGTTAAGAACCGAGGTGCAGCCTAAACGCTGCGCGGACCTCATGCAAGCGCGCCAAGCGCCATCCGCATCAGCGGCAGCGCGTCCGCGAAAGTGTCGAGCGCTTCGGCCTCGGCGAGCGTGAACCAGCCGACTTCGGACGCGTCCTCGATCGGTGCGCCTTCGCCCGTGCGCCAGTCGAGCAGCACCGCGATCAGGGTAAAATGCGCGCGCACGCGGTCCTGGTCGTCGCGGCCGATGACGTTCGAGCCGCCGACGATCCGCACCGGCTCGGCCTCGATGCCGGTTTCCTCGAGAAGCTCGCGCCGGGCGCCGGCCTCGATCGTCTCGCCGAGCTCCTGCATGCCGCCGGGAAAGCCCCAGCGGCCGATGCCAGGTCCCATTGCGCGCCGCGCCAACAGGACACGCTCGCCGCGGCGGCACACGGCGAGCGCGCAGGCAAATGGCCTGTCGGGATAGTAGCGTGTGGCTGGGTCGCTCACGGATCGACCGCCGCGGCCTTGCCCTCGAGCACCTTGTAGATCTCGCCGCCTTCCTCGATGAACGAGCGGCTTTTCTCCGCCATTCCCTTCTCGGCGTATTCGCGCACCTCATGCGAGATCTTCATCGAGCAGAATTTGGGGCCGCACATCGAGCAGAAATGCGCGAGCTTCGCCCCTTCCGCCGGCAGGGTCTGGTCGTGGAATTTCTCGGCCGTCTCGGGATCGAGCGCGAGATTGAACTGGTCGCGCCAGCGGAACTCGAAGCGGGCCCGCGACAGCGCATCGTCCCGCGCCTTGGCGGTCGGATGGCCCTTGGCGAGATCGGCCGCGTGTGCCGCGATCTTGTAGGCGATGACGCCATCCTTCACGTCGTCGCGGTCGGGCAGGCCAAGGTGTTCTTTGGGCGTCACGTAGCACAGCATCGCGGTGCCGAACCAGCCGATCATCGCCGCGCCGATCGCGCTCGTGATGTGGTCGTAGCCCGGCGCGATGTCGGTGACGAGGGGCCCGAGCGTATAGAACGGCGCCTCGTGGCAATGTTCGAGCTGGAGGTCCATGTTCTCCTTGATCTTGTGCATCGGCACGTGGCCGGGGCCCTCGATCATCACCTGCACGTCGTGCTTCCAGGCGATCTTGGTGAGCTCGCCCAAGGTCTTCAGCTCGGCGAACTGCGCCTCGTCGTTCGCGTCCGCGGTCGAGCCGGGCCGGAGCCCGTCGCCCAGCGAGAAGCTCACGTCGTAGGCGCGCATGATCTCGCAGATTTCCTCGAAATTTGTGTAGAGGAAATTCTCCTGGTGATGCGCGAGGCACCATTTCGCCAGGATCGAGCCGCCGCGCGAGACGATGCCGGTGACGCGCTTTGCCGTCAGCGGGATGAAGGGCAGCCGCACGCCGGCGTGGATCGTGAAATAGTTGACGCCCTGCTCGCACTGCTCGAGCAGCGTGTCGCGGAAGATTTCCCAGGTCAGGTCCTCGGCCTTGCCGTTCACCTTCTCGAGCGCCTGGTAGATCGGCACAGTGCCGATCGGCACCGGCGCGTTGCGAACGATCCACTCGCGGATCGTGTGAATGTTCTTGCCGGTGGACAGGTCCATCACCGTGTCGCCGCCCCAGCGGATCGCCCAGACGAGCTTGTCGACTTCCTCGGCGACCGACGAGGTGACGATCGAATTGCCGATATTGGCGTTGATCTTCACCAGGAAATTCCGGCCGATGATCATCGGCTCGCTTTCCGGATGATTGATGTTCGCCGGGATGATGGCGCGCCCGCGCGCCACCTCGTCGCGCACGAACTCGGGCGTGACGTGATCGGGTATCGCCGCGCCGAAGGATTCGCCGTCCCGCGCCGCTTTCTCCTTGGCCTGCGCGATCCCGAGATTCTCGCGGATGGCGATGTATTCCATCTCGGGCGTGACGATGCCGCGCCGCGCATAGGCGAGCTGCGTCGCGGCCTGGCCGGCGCGTGCGCGCAGCGGCTTCCTCATGCCGCGGTCGAACTCCGGCACCGGGTTTTCCTCGTCGGTGCGCAGGCCATTGTCCTCGGGCCGAATGTTCCGCCCCACTACCTCCTCGACATCGCCGCGCGCGCGGATCCATTTCTCGCGCAGCGGCGGCAATCCCGCGCGGATGTCGATCGCAGCGGCCGGGTCGGTATAGGGGCCCGACGGGTCATAGACCGGCAGCGGCGGCTCTTTTGCCGAGGGCGTGATGTCGATCTCGCGCATCGCGACGCGCACGTCGGGGAACCGGCTGCCCGCGACATAGGTCTTGCGCGAAGCGGGCAGCGGGCCGGTCGAAACCTTGAACATATCTCTGGACGTGCCTTCGGGCATGACGATCTCCTGGCGCTTCGCCTCGTCTCAAACGATCCGGGCCGGCTGCGGGAAGGAGTGGCGTTTCGCCTCGCGTTCCTGTCCCTACGCCGGTACGAGCCGGATCAGGTTCGAAGGGTTCCCGCGTCGCAATGCGCTCGAGCGGTGTCTCAGCCCCTTACCGGGGCGCCCCTTGGAATTGCCATCAGTTTCCGGTAGCGCAGGACCGGCGTCAAGCGGTCTTCCCCTGACGCGACGAGGCCGCCCATGCCGACACAAGACATCGAGGAGACGCGCGCGACCGCCCGGCTGCCCAGCTTCGACATCGAGATCGTTCATCGCCGCGAACGGCGTGGCAGCCCTGGCTCCAGGCCTTCGCACCGGGCCTTCCCGGACCGAAGCGCGAGCGCTAGGCAAGCGGCTCGCGGCGCTCGGCAAGAATGCGGTCGAACGCGGCAAGCCGCGCCGCCGCTCGGCCGAAGATCGTCTCAGGCGGATAATTCCCGGCCGCGTCGGCGGTACCGGCCGCCGTGCCGATCATCAGTTCCGCCGCATCCGCGAGCGTCGCGACCGTCCAGAGATGAAAGCGCCCGGCCGCGATCGCCTCGACGAGATCGTCGTGCAGCGCGACATGGGTGCGGTTCGCTTCCGGCAGGATGACGCCCTGCGCCCTGGTGAGGCCGCCCGGACGCGCGCTGCACAGCCGGTAGAAGCCCTCGATCTTGGTGTAGGCGCCGCCGATCGCCTGCGCCATGCCGGCCTGGTTCATCGATCCGGTGATGGCGATGTCCTGCCGCACCGGCAGCTGCGCCAGGTCCGACAGCACGGCGATGAGTTCCGCAAGGGACGCGCTGTCGCCTTCGACGCCGCCATAGGTTTGCTCGAACGTGATGGAGCAGGTGAAGGAGAGCGGCCGCACCTGGGCGAAGCAGCCGGCGAGGAATCCTTGCAGCACCATGGCCGCCTTCTGCTGAATGGGACCCCCGAGTGCCACATCGCGCTCGATGTTGATGAGGCCGGCGCGGCCGACCGAGGCCCGCGCGCTGATCCGGACCGGCGTGCCGAAGCGCCGGTCGCCCATGTCGTAGACCGTGAGGCCGTTCACCTGGCCGATGGCGCGGCCCGAGGTTTCGATCATCACCTCGTTGTCGAGGATGCTGCGAAGGATGCGGTCCTCGATGCGCGAATTGCGGCGGCGGCGTGCGGCGTAAGTCTCACGCACGGCGGTCTCGGTCAGCAGATCGACCTTCGCCTTCACATCGCGCGGAGCGGCTTCCGCGACAAGATCCTCGATGAGTTCGACGCGGGCGGAGAGCCGATTTCGGTGACCGGCCCAGCGCGCCGAGACGCCGAGAAGGCGCTCGATCGCGCCGTCGCTTGCGCCCTGGAGACCGCGGGTGTGCGCCATTGCGGCGATGAGGCCGGCATAGACCGCGAGATTTTCCGGCGACGCCGCCATGTCGCTGTCGATGTCTGCCTTGATCTTGAAATAGACGTGGAAGTCGGGATCGCCCTCGAAGAACAGCGAATACCAGCGCGGCGCGCCGACGATCACGACCTTGAGATCGAGCGGAATGGGCCGCGGCTGCGGCGCACCCGCAATCGGCTGCATCTGCGCGCGCTGCAATTCCTCGATGCGGATTCCGCCGTCGCGAAGCGCGGCCTTGAGAAAGGACCAGCTTGCCGGGTTGGCGGCGAGCGCTTCGGCGCGCAGCACGAGAATCCCGCCATTTGCCTGATGGAGCGCGCCGGCGCGAATCAGCGTGACGTCCGTCGCGATCGTGCCCTGGGCTTGGTGGTATTCGATCCTGCCGAAGAGATTCTCGTACGTCGGATTGCTCTCGAGCACGACGAGGGGATGAGACTCGTCGCAATGATCGACGAACAGATTGACCGCGTAGCGCCGCTCCGGCGGCTCGACCGCCTCGCCGTCGTGCTCGCCCGAAGCAAGACGGAATTGTCCCGGATTATCGAGAATGTCGCCGCGCAGCTCGACCAGCCAGCGCGCCAATCCCCCGACTTCGCCGAACTCGTGCTGCACCTCGTCCAGAATCGGGGCGATGACGGCTTCCGCGGTGGTGCGGCTCAGCTCCTCGATGCCTTGGTTGAGCTTGGCGCGAACCTCGATCGAGACGCGCTGCAGGCGCATGAAGGCGGCGTTCAGCTCGCGCTCGGCGGCATCGTCGAGCGGCGCCGCGCTTGGCGCATCGGGCGGGCGCACGAGGCGCACCCCCTCGGGCGATTCGACAAGTTCCATGCCATGGCGGCGTGCGGCGGCGCGCAGAGTCTCCATTTCCTGCGCGACCGCCCCTTGCGCGCCTTCGCGCAAGGCCATGAAGCGCGCCTGGTAGGCTTCGCTGCTGAACGCCACGGCAAACGCCTCGCGCAGCCGCGGCACGAGATCGGCCATGTGATCGCGAAAGCGCCGCCCCATGCCGTTGGGGAGCGCCCGCGGGATCGGGCTCGATTGGTCGCGAAAATTGTTGAGGAAGACCCAGTCCGGCGCCGCCGGGCGATGCTTCATCAGCTCCTTGAGATAACCGAGCGTCGCGGTCATGCGCGCGGCGCGATCGTCGCCGATCACGAATATGTTGAATCCGATGTCCGGCACCGACAGGCCGAAATCGAGCGCCTCGCGCGCACGGCGATGGCTTTCGAGGTTGAACACGTCGGCAGAAGCGGTGCGTTCGAACGTAAATTTCGGCAGTCCGACTTCGCCCGCCTTGAGTTCGCGCGCCGCCATTCTGGTCTCCGCGTCGTCTCCGTCCCTTTCTCACGCTATCACAGGCGGATGCCGCCGCCAGCGCGGAAAAACGACTTGGGTCGCGCCCGCGCGTGATTTAGAATCAGGTTTGATGGCCGAGACCGACGGGCTGCGCACGGGCGCCCAATACATCGAAAGCATCCGCGATGACGGGCGGCGCGTCTTCATCGACGGCGAGGTCGTGCGCGATGTGACGACGCATCCTGCCTTCCGCGCCGCCGTGCGTTCGGTGGCGCGGCTCTACGACATCGCCGCCGATCCCGCGAACCGTGCGCTTATGACGTATCCGTCGCCGGCGACCGGGAAGCCGACCTTGCGCTGCTGGGAGATTCCGCGCGTGCCGGCCGATCTCACTGCGCGCCACGCCATGATCGCGCGCTGGGCCGAGGCGACGTTCGGGCTCATGGGCCGGACGCCCGATCACGTCGCCGGCTTCTTCGCAGGATTCGCGGCGAAGCCCAACGTGTTCGCCGCCGCCGGCGCGCAGTGGGCGGCGAACGTCACGCGGTTTTACGAGTTCGCGCGCGACCGGCACCTCTATCTCAGCTACGCGATCGTGCCGCCGCAGATCGACCGCAGCAAGCCGGCGCACCGCCAATCCGATCCGACGCTCTATGCCGGCGTCGTCAAGGAGCGCGACGGCGGCATCGTGCTGAAAGGCGCGCAGCAGCTGGCGACCGGCGCCGCGCTCTCGGATTGGCTGCATCTTTCCTGCATCCATCCGTTGCAGCCGGGCGACGAGGCCTATGCGCTGAGCGTCGCCATGCCGATGACGGCGCCTGGGCTCAAGATCTATTCCCGCCGCTCCTATGCCGCGGCGGCACAGAGCGCGTTCGATTATCCGCTGTCGAGCCGCTTCGACGAGACCGACGCGCTCGTCGTGCTCGACGATGTGTTCGTGCCGTGGGAGCAGGTCTTCGTCTATCGCGACATTGCCCTCTGCCGGGATCAGTGGTGGCGGACGCCGTCGCATGTCTATGGCAATCACCAGGCGCAGGTGCGCTATGCGGTGAAGCTGCGCTTTCTCGCAGGATTGACCAAGCGACTCACGGAGATCACGGGCTCGGCAAGCCTGCCGCCGGTGCAGGTCATGCTCGGCGAGATGGCGGCGCTGGCGTCGATCGTCGAACACATGGTGACGGCGCAGGAAGCGGCCGCAACGATTGACGAGGAGGGCGTCGTGTGGCCCTCGCGAACCGCGCTTTACGCGGTGATGTCGCTGCAATCCGAGCTCAATCCGCGCATCGTCGAGATCGCCCGCGAGCTTGCTGGCGGAGCGATGATCGCGCTGCCGTCTTCGATCAAGGATTTTTCCAATCCCGAAAGCGCCGCCGATCTCGAGCGCTATGTCCACTCGCCCGGATTTTCCGCGAAAGAGCGCGTGCGGCTTCTCAAGATGGCGTGGGACCTCATTGGCAGCGAGTTCGCCGGCCGCCACCAGCAATACGAAAAGTTCTATGGCGGCGCGTCGTTTCTCGTGAAACAGAACATGTACCGCAGCTTCGATTTCGCGCGCGCCGAACGGCTCGTCGATGCGGCGCTCGCGCTGCCGGATCCGGACGACTGACTTCTATCTCTGGTAATGCCCCTCGACGAAGGAAAGGTCGAGGATCGCCGCCGGATCGACCGACTTGTCCACCATGCCGTGCGCCTGATACCACGCGACCTGCCGGTCGATGTCCTTGACGAGAAGCCGCCCGTCCGGATCGACGAAGGCGATGCCCTGCTTGATCTGCTCGGGCTTCTGGCCGAGATATTTCGAGAGAATTTCGAGGAGCGCCGGCGCTTCGGGTCCGTCGTGCCGCTGGCCGTCCGGTCCCTTGGCGAGGAACGCGTCGTAGAACTCGTGCGCGGCGCGGCGATAGGCCCGGAGATAGGCCTCGAGCAATGGCCGGTGCGCGGCGATCATGCTTTTCTTGACGAAGATGCCGCCGAGCTGCCAGGGAGCCGCGTCGCCCGCCCAGCCGAGAAGATGCGCTTCCTTGCGGTCGAGCATGGGCACGGCGAGGGTCGCCGGGATCACGCCGACATCGACCTGCCCGCCGGCAAGGGCCGAGACCTGATTCGAGTTGGTCTGCATCGGCACGACGCGAATGCTGTCGAGCGGCACGCCGACCTTCTCGGCGAGGAGGGCGATCGCGTAATGCGTCGGCGAGCCTACGGTCGTGACCGCGACGGAATGGCCGCCCAAATCCTTGTAGTTTCGCAATCCCGCATCCCAGGCGCGGTTCGAGACGAGAATGCCGTTGTTCGGATAACCCGGCTCCTCGCGGCTCTGCGCCGCGATGATGGCGAGCGCGCCCTTGCCGGCGAGATTGTAGAACCCGGCCGCCACTCCGGTGACGCCGACGTCGATGTCGCCCGAAACGGCGGCAACGGCGATGGGCTGGGCCGCGTCGAAATAGACGAGCGACGCATCGATGCCTTCGGCCGCGAAATAGCCCTTGTCGAGCGCTATGAATGTCGGGCCGTTGGTCGAGAATTTGAGAAGCCCGATGCGCACCTTCTCGGCCGCATCGGCGGGCGCGGCCAGTCCCAGGACCGCGGCGAGCAGTATGGCCACCCAGCGCATCATGCTTCTCCCTTCTCGATGAGGCGCTTCAGCACGTCGAGCCGCAGCTCGACCGGCGTCCCGAGCCAGAGCGCAAAGCGCGCGTGATCGAGATAGGCGTCGCCGCTCATCGGATGGACGAGAACGCTCAGCCCCTCGCGGTTGAGCATGAGCCACGGCACGATGCGCGGAAACTCGGAGGATTCGAACGCGACCTGGTACATCGAGATCGGGTGCGGCCCGACCGCTTCGTCATGCCAGCTCCCGAGCCGCGCCTTGAACCGCGCGCCGATACCTTCGCGCACGCGCGCCGCGGTGTCGCGCGTATCGGGCGCGTAGTAGATATGGGCGTGGTAGCCCTTGATCGCGGCACTGTCGGCAAACTGGTCCTGCATCGCTTACCATCCCCGATTGGACGGAGCCGACCGCGCCTGCTCAAATAGGCGCGGCGGCTTCGGGGAGGGAGCCTAGCATGGCGACGGACGATCTTCACCGCCTCGGCGCGCGCGAAGCCGCACGGCGGATCGCCGCGGGGACGCTCACGTCGGAAGCGCTCGTCCGCGCGCTCATCGCGGCCATCGCCGAGCGCGAGAACGACGTCCAAGCGTGGCAGCATTTCGATCCCGGGCTGGCGCTTGCCGAGGCCCGGGCGCGCGACAGCGAAAGACCGCGCGGCGCGCTGCATGGCGTTCCGATCGCGGTCAAGGACATCATGGATACGGCCGACCAACCGACCGAATACGGCTCGCGCGCCTATCGCGGGCATCGGCCGGCGGCCGACGCGGCCTGCGTTGCGCTTGCCCGAAGCGCGGGCGCCGTCGTGCTGGGAAAGACGGTCACGACCGAGTTCGCGATGATAAGTCCGGGGAAAACGCGCAACCCGCACGACCTGGGCCGCACTCCGGGCGGCTCGTCGAGCGGGTCGGCGGCCGCGGTCGCCGCGTGCATGACGCCGCTCGCCTTCGGCACGCAGACGGCGGGGTCGATCCTGCGCCCGGCCTCCTATTGCGGCGTCGTCGGGTTCAAGCCGAGCTGGGGCCTCGTTGCCACCGCCGGGACGAAGCCGCTCGCCTTGAGCCTCGACACGATCGGCGGCATGGCGCGCTCGGTCGAGGACGTGGCGCTTTTCATCGCCGCGCTCACCGGGCGGCGCACGCTCCTCGAAACGCCGCCGGCCACGGCGCCGCGGATCGGCGTCTTCCATCCCGCGCCGTTCGAGAAGGCCGAGCCTGCGACGCGCGCGGCGCTCGAATGGGCGGCGTCCCGGCTGGCCCGCGCGGGAGCCGCGGTGAGCGAACGCAAGCCCTTCCCAGCCTTCGACGGGCTGGTGCCGGCATCGGAGGCGGTGCTGGGCTACGAGATGTCGCGGAACCTTGCCTGGGAACGGGCCAACCGCGCGGATGAGCTTGCCCCGGGCACGCGGCGCATCATCGAGAGCGGTGCCGAGGTCACGGTCGAGACCTACGACCGGGCGGTGCGCGAAGCCGCCGCCGCACAGGCGCGGGCGGAGGAGTTTTTCGGTGAGTTCGACGCGGTCCTTGTCCCGGCCGCTCCCGGCGAGGCGCCCACGCCGGAAACGACCGGGGACCCGGTCTTCAACCGCGGCTGGACGCTGCTGCATCTGCCATGCATCGCCGTGCCGGCGACGCGCGGCCCGTCGGGCCTGCCGGTCGGCGTGCAGCTTGTCGGGCGGTACCGCGAGGATGCACGGCTTTTTGCCGTGGCGCGATTTGCCGAGGCGGCGTTCCGGGCATGAGCGCGCTCGTCCCGCGGATTTCCCTGGCGCTGATGCTTGGGCTCGCCGGCTGCGCCGCTTTCGAGGGGCCGCAGGTGGGCGAGGACGAGCACACCATCTGCTATTCGCGGCTCGCGACCAGTCCCGACCAGCTCCACACCCTCGCGAAGAATTCCTGCAGCGGCGCCGAGCCGCGCTTCGACAAGCAGAACACGGATATTTCGGTGTGCCCGCTCCTCGTTCCGGAGCGGCTTTATTTCAGCTGTTCCGAGAAATGACGGCGGACGCCGCGCGTCCAACGAAAAACCCCCGGGAATCGGACCCCGGGGGTTTTTATTTTTCGGGCCCGATCAGCCCTTCGCCGGCGCCGGCGCCGGCGTCATCTTCTTCTTGGTCTTGTGCTTCTTGGCCTGCGCGACGTGCTTCTTGGCAGTGTGCTTCTTGGCCGACTTCTTCTTGGTCGCCTTCGGGGCCTGCGGTTGTGACTGGGTTTGCGTTTGCGCCTGGGCCGCATAGGGCACGGTCGAGGCGGCGACGAACGACAAAAGGGCGAACGCCGTGAGTAGCGCCTTCATAAAAAGCTCCTAGTTCTGGCAGGAGGAGAGGACAACGGGGGGAACCTGAACCGATCGCCTCTGACGACCGGGGCGGCCGTTGAGGTATCGCGCAGCATCCTATCCGAAAGTCGCCGCGAATGACAAGATTCCGGCCAAAAAAGCCCCATTTTTTTCACGGATTGCGCGCTCAAGGACGCCTGCTAGAGCCCGACTCGCAGCGCAGCCTCGCCTGCCGCGGATGAGATCGTGAGCTGCCGAGCGCCGGCTTCTGTCCGGCGCGCGATCTCGCGGCGCGCCCGCGCCGCCACGATGGCCACGAGCGCAATTGCGGCCATCGGCAGGATCGGAACGTGGAGCGCCGCCGCGATATTGCGGGCAAAGAGCGGTGTCACGAACAGCGCGGCAAGCGCCGTCTTCTCCCAAGGAAGCCAACAATTCTCGCTGCCGTCGCGGACGAGCCACAGGACGGCCACAGCCGCCAGCAGGAAATCGTAGACAAGGAGCACGGGCGCCGCGACCAGCGTCGCTGCGGCAAGCGCCGCCGCCCGCGTCGGCAGCCCGAGCGGCTGGCGCCACACGAAGGCCACGAACGACGCGGCCGCAAGCGTCGCCATCGCCTGCACGATGTAGGCGAATTCGGCGCTTCCGCCGAGCAGGCGGATCGCCCCGAACGGGCTGACGAAGCCGGCGAAATCGATGCGCCCCGCCTCGTAGGTGCCGTGCGATTGGCCGAATGCTGCGAAAAACTCGCGCCAGCTGTCCCAGCCGAAGAGGCCGAGCGACAGCAGCGCCATAGCCGAAACGGCTGCCGCGGCTGCCGCGAAGGTGCGCCACCGTCCGGATGCTGCGAGCGCGACGGGGATGAGCAGGCCGATATGCGGCTTGTAGCAAAGTGCACCGAACAGCAGTCCCGCGACCACCGGCCGTCGATCGACGAGGAGAGTTGCGGCGCCAAACAGCGCGGCGGTCAGAAAGGCGTTCTGCCCGAGCCCGAATGTCCAGAAGACGCACGGAAACGCGACGAGCGGCAGCAGCGCGGCGAGCCGCCGTTCGCCATGGATGGCAAATCCTGCGGCGAGGAAGAGGACGAGTGTGGTCCCCTCGAAGACGAGGAACGCGGCAAGATACGGCAGACGCGCGAGCGCCGAGCACAGCAACAGAAAAATCGGCGGGTAATAGAAAAATTGATACCCGATGCCTTGGCCGCGTATGTGCTGCTCGATCGCGTAATGGGCCGCCTGGTCGTAGGCGAGCGCCGGGGTTCCGTGATTTGCCAGCACACCGGCGCCGTAGAAGCTCACGAAATCCGTGGTCGTCGGGCGGTCGAGCGGCACGATGAGCCCGTGCGTGCCGGCGACCATGAAGAGAAACGTCGCGAACTCTAGTGCGAACAGAATGGCGCAGTAGCCGAGAAGCCGCTCGCGATCGAGCCAGGCGCCCGTCCTCAGCTGCGCGATCACCGTGCCGGCTCCGCCGCGGCGATATCCTGAAGCGGCCAGGGTATGGGCATCCGCATCATCGGCACCGCGGCGCAGCTGCCCCTCCGGCGCGCGACGCAGACGGACCCGAAACATTGCTCCTGCGTGAAATTCCGCGCCATGTCCCCGGGCGGCGGTTTGCTCGAAATGAGCACGTCGAAGCCCGCATCGGTTGCCGCAAACTCCCGCGCATCCTTCGGCCAATAAATTGGGACCGCCTGATGGAAGTAGGTGTATCCCCCGGAATTCACCCAGTCGTTGCCATCGAGACCATAGAGGCCGATGCCGCAAATGCCCCTCATGTGCGCGACATGGCCGGCCGCGACTAGATTGTCGTGATTGAAAGTGCGCAGACCTGCCATGGTTTCGCCGGTCCAGCCGAGATAGGCGAGAAAGCAGCCGTACGACGCGCACAGCATGGCGCACGCCGTTCCGGCAACGGGGCCTCGATAGCGTGCTCTGCCCCACGCGGCGAGCTGTGCAAGGCCGATCGCCGCAAGTGCCGCGAGGAGCACGGCGGCCGGATAGATGAAGCGGATTTCCTTGTGCGGAATGGCGGAATGGGAAGCAATGATGAGCACTGCGGCGGCGAGGAGGAGCGGTCGCCGCATGGCGCCGACGATCGCCAGAGCGGTCAGCGGCAGCAGCGCGCCCTGCCAGAGCGCAAGCTCATAGCGCAGGTAATAATCCCACGGCATTACGCCGAAGAGCGAGCTCACGCCGTAGAAGAGATTGTAGTCGAGATAGCGCCACAGCGACGCAAACGGATAGCCGAGCGTCAAGGCGTCAAGCAGCCCTGAGAGCCCAACACTGAGCGCCGCGCCGCCGACCAGCGGCCAAAGTCGCTCGCGCGGCGTGCGCGCGGCGGTCCACAGCGCGATGAGCGCCAGCGCCGGCGCGAGCTGAAGGCGCAGCACGAGGATGAGCCCGAGGAGGACGCCCGCTGCGACGAAGCGACGGCGCGAGGCCGGCTCCGATCCCGGCTCGAGCAGATAGATCGCGACGATGAGCAGGTTGCCCGCCACGACCTCGGCGAGAGTCCGTGCGCCGAAATAGACGAGCTCCGGTGCGAGCGCGACGGCCACGCCGCCGACGATGGCGCCCGAGAGCCCGAACGAGCGCTGGCACCAACGAAATACGCAGGCGACAGGAAGTGCTGCGACCGCCGCGAAGGCGACCGCGATGACCGGCAGGTAGTAGTCCGGCCCATCGCCGATGACGCGCGAGATCTGCATCAGCGCCGCGATCACGCCGGGCAGAAGCCACGAACGGACGCCCAGCTCGAATTCCCACGGCACGAGGCCGGTGCCGTAGACGAGGCGATGCGCCTGCTCGGTGGTCTGGAAGATCTCGTCGCCCCAATTGAGACTGGGCGAAAAAAGGATCGGAACCAGCCGCACGAAAATCGCGATCGCGATCAACCCGCCCAGAATCCAATCGGCCGGTCGGCGCTCGCCGGTCGCGTGCGCAAAGGGCGAGGCGGCTTGGAGTTCTAGGGCCACAGAGGCATCTCGATCGCAAGCGGAGGCGTGGAAGCCTAGCCGGCGCGCAGTGATGAATGCCTTAAGGCCGGGCCGGCGCGGCTCCGCGCACCAGGAAAACGGGAATAATCCGGAGCCGCGCGACTTTATCTAAAACTCGTCGGAATATTCTTGAATAATTGCGCGGCGTTATTTGCGATGTATTCCGCCTTTACTGGCCATTTTAACGCGCGCTTAGGGAGCGGGCGTACAGGATTTCCGCGTCCTCACCAAGTGGAGTTTCATGACATGCGCAAGTTCTTCGCCAAGTTTCGCTCGGACGAGTTGGGTGCGACCGCCATCGAATACGGCCTCATCGCCGCGCTCATCTCGGTTGCCATCATCACGGCCGTGACCGCGGTCGGAACCTCGCTCACGAGCACGTTCAACAGCGTTGCCAGTGCCCTCTGATCGGGCGGGGCGTGACAGAAAGCCGCCGCGCCCGACGAGCTCGGGGGCGGCGGCTTTCTCATTTCCAGGCGCTCGGGCGCGGCTGCCCGCGCGCTTAAGACTTTGTTGTCTCCCTCTCAGCATCATGCCGCTTGCCCGAACGAGCTCAGTTGAGAAACCGTTATGTCATTCCGACGCCTCCTGTTTGTGCTGATCGCGCTCTGCGTGTCGGGCGGTACCGTGCTCGTTGGCCGCGCCTGGCTCGCGCCGCCGCACGAGGCCGCGGAAGCGCCGGCCGTCAGCGACCAGGGCCCGCACGTGCTCGTCGCGCAGTCGAGCCTTTCGGCCGGGCAGTTCGTGCGGCCCGAGAATTTGCGCTGGCAGACATGGCCGTCGGACGATGTGGCTTCTGCCTACATCGTTCAGGGCAAAGGCCGCATCGAGGATTTCGTCGGCGCCGTGGTGCGCTCGGCAATCGCCGAGGGCGAACCCGTCACTGAGGCGCGGCTGGTCCGGCCCGGGGACCGCGGCTTCATGGCGGCCGTGCTGACGCCGGGCTATCGCGCCGTCACGGTGACGGTGACGGTGAGTTCCGGGCTTGCCGGGTTCGTTTTTCCCGGCGACCGCGTCGACCTGCTGCTGACGTTGGCGGTGCCCGATCCTGACTCGAAGATGCAGCGCCACGCCGCCGAGACGCTGCTCACCGATTTGCGCGTCCTCGCCGTCGATCAGCGGTCCGACGATCAGAACAAGGACGTCGTGGTGGCGAAAACCGCCACGCTCGAAGTGACGCCGAAGCAGGCGGAGACGATCGCCGTCGCGACCGAGCTCGGCAATCTGTCGCTCAGCCTCAGGAGCCTCGCGCACGGCGAAGCCGGCGACGCGGCGCAATACAGCCACACCTGGGATAGCGACGCGACGCATCTCATCGGCCCGCCCGAGGCACCGAAGGAGGCGCCGGCGCCGGCCTTGGCCCTAAAGCCGGCGCCGCCCGTCGAGACCGGCTTCAAGGTGACGGTGATGCGCGGCGCGGAGGTGAAGCTGCTCGAATTCGCGCGGGGTGCCAAATGACACGGTTGACGCTTCTGTTCGCGGCGATCCTCGGGCTCGCCCTCGTCAACGGCTCCGCGCGCGCGGCGCCGGCTGCGACCAGCGAAATCGTGCCTCCGGCCGGGTCCCGCATCGACGTGTCCGTCGATCAGGGCCAGCTCGTGCGGCTTTCGAAGCCGGTCGACAGCATCTTCGTCGCCGATCCCGCCATCGCCGATGTTCAGGTCAAGTCGCCGATGCTCGTCTACGTCATCGGCAAGGCGGCCGGGACGACCACGCTCTACGCCGTGACCGCTCAGGACGATATCGTTCTCAACACCCAGGTGCGCGTGAGCTTTGACGCCAACCGGGTGGCGCAGGCGATCCACGAACTCGTGCCGCAAAGCACGGTTACGGTGAATGCCGTGGCGGATTCGCTGGTCTTGAGCGGCACCGTCTATTCGGCCGCCGACAGCGACGACATACGCCGCATCGCCGCGCGCTTCGTCAAGGATCCGAAGCAGCTCGTCAACAAGACCAAGCTGGACGCGCCCAATCAGATCAATTTGCGCGTCCGCGTCGCCGAGGTGTCGCGCGATATAGTGAAGCAGTTCGGCATCAATTGGCAGAATGTCTTCAGCCGCAACAACGGCAGCATCATTTTCGGCATCGCCAGCGGCGCGCCCGCGCTCATAACCGGCGCAACAAGCCTCGTGCCGATCGCGCCGGGCTTGCCGGGCGCCGGGTTCGCGGGCCCCGGCTTCGGCACCGGCGCGGGCGTCAACGGGTTCAACACCCTCGAGGGAAGCCAGCTCGGCGGCCAGACCAACAACAATCTCTTCCTAGGCGCACGTTCCGGGAATGTGAACCTCAACACGCTCATCGACGCCCTCGACAATCACGGCCTCGTCACCGTTCTCGCCGAACCCAATCTCACCGCCGTCTCGGGCGAGCCCGCGAATTTCCTGGCCGGCGGCGAGTTCCCGGTGCCGGTTCCGGCGGGGCAGGGGCTCGTCGGGATCGATTGGAAGAAGTTCGGCGTGAGCCTCAATTTCGTCGCCACGATCTCGAGCAGCGATCACATCTCGCTGCACGTGATGCCCGAGGTCAGCGAGCTTTCGACGCAGGGCGCCATCCTCATCGACGGCATCAGCGTGCCGTCGCTGACGACGCGGCGCGCGGAAACAACGATCGAGCTCGCGAGCGGACAAAGCTTCGCGATCGCCGGGCTCTTGCAGAACAACGTGACGCAGAACATCAACAAGTTTCCCTGGCTTGGCGACATCCCCATGCTGGGCCAGCTGTTCCGGTCCGAGGCGTTCCAGCGCAACGAATCGGAACTCGTGATCCTGGTGACGCCCTACGTCGTGCACCCGATTGCCACGGCGAGCCGCGCGCTCGTGCCGACGGACGGGTTCGTGCCCGCGACCGACGGGCAGCTCATCGTTCACGGCGCCGAGTATCAGCAGCACGCGCCGGCCGCCCCGGCGCCGAACGGCGCGTCCAACCTCATCGGCCCGGTGGGCTTCGATCTCGAGTGAGGCAATGATGGCAGCCCGCGCATTCGTCCCATTCGCCGCGCTTCTCGCGTTGGCGGCCTGCGCGCCGGCGGCGCTCGAGCCGCCGCCCGATCTGGCGAAATCGATCCACGTCGATCACGTGCGGGTGCAATATGCCGCCGCGTTCGCCCCTGGCTCGTCCGAGATGCAGCCCGCCGAGGCGGCGCGGCTCGAAACCTTCCTCGATCAGGCGGGCGCGTTGCCCGGCGACCGCGTGTTCATCGCGGCGCCGAGCGGCGATCCGCTCGCGAGCGCTCGCACCGGACGGATCGCGACGCTCTTGGCGCGGCACGGGCTCGGCGCCGAACCGGTGGCGCCGCCGGACGGCGTCGCGCCCAATCACGTTCTCGTGCTGGTTGACCGCTACGTCGCCATGGCGCCCGCCTGTCCCGACTGGTCGCAGACACCGTGGGGCATGCACGACAATACGAACAGCAGCAATTTCGGTTGCGCCACTCTCAGCGACCTCTCGCTCATGGTCGCCAATCCGCGCGACCTGGTGACCGGCCGCACGCTTGGTCCGGCCGATGGCGAGCCCGCGGCCGATGCCGTGATGCGCTACCGCACCGGCGCCGTGAAGGCACTGTCGGGCGCTTCTGCCTCGAGCGGGGCGCAAAGCGGGGCCTCGACTTCGTCCTCGGCCGGAATGTCGGGCGGTGGCGCCCCGCCGCCGAGCCAGTAAGAGGGATTGCCACCATGGCGCAAGCGGCAAAACTCACCGCCGACCAGCCGGCGCCGCGCCTCATCGCGCTCGTCGCCGACGAAGTGACCCGCGAGGCTGCAAGCCGCGCCGCCGCCCAGCTCGGCTGGGCCGACGCGGTGGTCCGCGCCGGCGGGATTGCGAAGGCCGCTCGCGCGGTGGACAGCGCCCATCCGCCCGCGGTGCTGCTTGTCGATCTTGCCGACGAGGCGGAGCCCGACGCCGCGGTCGCCGATCTCGTTAAGCGATGCGGCAGCGCCACGCGCATTCTTGCGATCGGCACCGCCAACGACGTGACGTTGTTCCGCCGGCTGATGTTGCGCGGCGTCGCGGATTACATGCTGAAGCCTGTCTCGAGCGAAGTGCTGTGCGAGGCGCTGCGGCGCGCGGTCCGGAGCGACGCCGAAGCGTCCGATCCGAAGCGCCGCGCCCGCATTCACGCGGTGGTCGGCGCGCGCGGCGGCATCGGCGCATCGACGCTCTGCCTCGGCCTCGCTTGGATCCTGAACAAAGAGCACAAGCTTGAGACGGCGGTCGTCGATCTTGATCTTCACTTCGGCAATCTCCCGCTCTCGATCGATCTCGAGCCGGGCCGCGGCTTGCGCCAGGCGCTCGAGCATCCCGAGCGCACCGACGGCTTGCTGCTCGCCTCGGCGATGGTGAAGGGCGAGGAGGGACTGCCCATTCTCGCCGCCGAGGAGCCGCTCGAGGACATGCTGCGCTTCGAGGCCGAGGGCGCGACCGCGCTGATCGACGCGCTGGCACAGGATTACGATTGCCTGCTGATCGACGTGCCGCGTTCGCTCGACGGCGCCGCGCGGCACGTTCTCGCGTCGGCCGATACCGCCTTCGTCGTGACCGATCTTTCTCTTTCGGCGCTGCGCGACGCATTTCGCCTGAACGGTCTCGTGAAGGCGCTGGGCGGCCCCGATCCGATCACGGTCGGGAGCCAGGTGGGCGCGCTCCATCGCGGCGAGATCGGCCGCGCGGAATTCGAGCGCGGCCTCGGCGCGCCGCTCGACTTCGCGATTCCCTTCGATGCGAAGGCGGCGCGCGCCATGGCGGTGAGCGGCAAGACCCTGCCCGCCGCCGATGCTGCCGGCAAGGCCGCAGCCGAGATGCGCCGCATCGCCGCGCGCATCGCGGGCGAGGAGGCAAAGCCCAAGAGCGGCTGGCGGCGCTGGTTGGGGTGATATCGCATGTTCGCTCCCCGCGACGGAGATAGCGGTCTCAGCGCCCGCGTGAACGCCTTGCAGTTGCGCCGCGGCGATCGCGATCGCCAGGGACCGCCGGAAGCGATCGTGCCGCCGCCGCCGCCGCTGGCGCAGGAGCCGCCACCGCCTGCGCCGCCGGAGAGCGAACCGCCCGCTTTCGTCTCCGACGACAGGGACGAGGACGACGCCCACTCCCAAGACGAGGCGCCGTACCTGTTCGAGGAGCAGGCGCCGGTTCTGCCCTACCTGCCGCCGCGCGCGCAGACGATGGCGACGAGCCGCGCCAGCATCGAAGCCGCTATTCCCCGGATCTATCCCTTCGTCATGGAACGGATCGACACCGAGATCGCGGCGAAACTGAGCCGGGACGATCTCGCGCGCCAGCTCGGCGCGGTGGTCGGCGAGGTGCTGATCGAGCAGAAGATCCAGCTCAACCAGGCCGAGCAGCGTCAACTCGTCACCGTCCTGCTCGACGACATGCTCGGCCTTGGGCCGCTCGAGCAGCTTCTGGCGGACGAGACCGTCACCGACATCATGGTGAATGGGCCGAAGCAGGTTTATGTCGAGCGGCGCGGCAAGCTCGAGCTGACCGACCTCTTGTTCCGCGACAATGCGCATGTGATGAGCATCGCCGCGCGCATCGTGACGCAGGTCGGGCGCCGCATCGACGAATCGACCCCGCTCGTCGATGCGCGCCTGCTGGACGGAAGCCGCGTCAACATCATCGCGCCGCCGCTCGCGATCGACGGCACGTCGATCTCGATCCGTAAATTCGCCAAGAAGGGCATCACGCTCGACGTGATGGCGCGGCAGCAGAACGTCTCGCCGGCGATGGCCACGGTCTTGAAGATCGCGTCGCGCACGCGCCTCAACATCCTGATTTCGGGCGGCACGGGTTCGGGCAAGACGACGCTTTTGAACGCGATGTCGCAGATGATCGACAATGGCGAGCGCATCGTCACGATCGAGGACGCGGCCGAACTGCAATTGCAGCAGCCGCACGTGGTGCGGCTCGAGACGCGCCCGCCGAACCTCGAAGGCAAGGGCGAGATCACCATGCGCGATCTCGTGAAGAACGCGCTGCGCATGCGTCCCGACCGGATCATCCTCGGCGAAATCCGCTCGGCCGAGGCGCTCGACATGCTGCAGGCGATGAACACGGGGCATGACGGCTCGCTTTGCACCATCCACGCCAACCGTCCGCGCGAGGCGCTGACCCGGCTCGAGAACATGGTGTCGATGGCCGGCTTTTCGCTGCCCGCGCGCGCCGTGCGAACCCAGATCGCCGCTGCGGTCAACATGGTCGTCCAGATAAGCCGGATGCGCGACGGCGTGCGCCGCGTCACCTCCGTCACCGAGATCGTCGGGATGGAAGGCGAGGTCATAACGACGCAAGACCTGTTCACTTACGAATACGAGGGCGATCTGCCCGACGGCCGTCTCAAGGGCCGTTTCGCGTCAACCGGCTTGCGCCCGAGCTTTACGCCGCGCGCAGCATATTTCGGTCTCGACAAGGCGCTGCTTCAGGCGATCGAATGAACACGGTGCAGCTCCTCTTCCTGGCGGGCGGCCTGTTCGTCACGATCGTGGCGCTGCTGTTCGCGTTTGCCGACAACGATGGCGGAACGATCGAGCGCCGCGCCGGCCGTTTGCGCGGGCGGCTGCAGGAGGTGACATCCAGCGACGACGATCTCAAGCTACGCCGCGACCTCGCCGACCGGGGCGCGCTCGACCGGCTCGTCCGTCGCCTGACGCCGCAGCCGGACGAGCTGCGCCACCGTCTCGCCCGTACCGGCCGACACATAGGGCTCGGCGTCTATGGCCTCGCCTGCCTCGTCGTTGCGGCGGTGTGCTTTGGCATCGCGCTCGCGAGCCACCTTACGCCCCTTCTGGCCCTGCCGGTCGCGCTGCTGGCCGGGCTGTGGCTGCCGCACCTTGTCGTGGGGTTCCTCGCCCGAGCCCGCGTGAAGCGCTTCGGCAATCTTTTGCCCGAGGCGATCGGATTGATGGTGCGGAGCATCAAGTCGGGCCTGCCGATCACCGAATCCTTCCAGATCATCGGGCGCGAGTTGGCCGAGCCGGTCGGCAGCGAATTTCGCCAGATCGCCGACCAGATCCGCATCGGACAACCGGTCGAGCAGGCGCTGCTCGATTCCGCCAAGCGCAGCGGCGTCGCCGAGATGAAGTTTCTCGTCGTCACGCTCGCGATCCAGCGCGAGACCGGCGGCAATCTCGCAGAGACACTCGAGAACCTCGACGGCATTCTGCGCCGGCGGCGGCAGATGCGGCTCAAGGTGAGGGCGCTGTCGTCGGAGGCGCGGGCGAGCGCGATGATCATCGGTTCGCTGCCCTTCATCATGATGGCCGTGCTGTCGGTCGCCGATGCGGGCTATCTCTCGGTGCTGTTCACTGACCCGCTCGGCAATCTGCTCCTGGGCGGCGGCGCCTCGGCGATGTCGTTCGGCGTGCTCGTCATGGCGAAGATGGTGCGGTTCGAAATATGAACGCCCTCGGCTTGCTCACCGCAAACCTCGACCAGCAGGGCCTGGCAATCCTCGGCGGGCTCGCTGTGCTGGTGACGATCGTGCTCCTCGGCCATGCGCTTCTGCCGGAGGATTCGATGGCGGCGCGCGTGCGCAGCCATTTGCGGCGGCGCGATCATCTGCGCGCCGACCGGCTGCAGGTGCGCCAGCGCATCGCCAATCTGCGCACCGCGCCGATAGGCTCGCTGCGCACGCTGCTCGCGCGATTGAAGCTCCTCTCCGGCGAGGAGGCGCGCAAAGGCGGCGAGCTTCTGGCCAATGCCGGCTGGCGCGCGCGCGACGCGCTGACGCTCCTCATGGGCGTGCGCCTTGCGCTGCCGGCGATCCTCGGGCTCACTGCCTTCGCCGTGTGCCTGACGCAGGACGCCATGCCGACGATGGCGCGGCTCACGACGACCTTCGGCTGTGCCTTCGTCGGCACGTATCTGCCGCTGCTGGCATTGCGCCGCATCATCAAGCGGCGCCAGTACCACATCCGGCGCCAGCTTCCCGATGCGCTCGATCTCCTGGTGATCTGCGCCGAGGCGGGACTGAGCCTCGACGCGGCGCTGACGCGGGTCGCGGCGGACCTAGGGCACGCGGCGCCGCATCTCGCCGACGAGCTCGGCCTGACCGCGGTCGAATTAGGGTTCCTCCCCAATCGCCGGCAAGCGCTGCAAAACCTTGCGCGGCGCACGGACCTTCCGGAGATCCGCGGCGTCGTCAACACGCTGATCCAGACCGAGCGCTACGGCACTCCCTTGGCCCAGGCGCTTCGCGTGCTCGCGGCGGAGTTCCGCGAGGAGCGCCTGCTCAGGGCGGAAGAAAAGGCGGCGCGGCTTCCCGCGACGCTCACCGTGCCGATGATCATCTTCATCCTGCCGACGCTCTTCGTCGTGCTCATCGGCCCGGCGATCGTGCGGGTCGTCCACAGCTTCCTGTGAACGGCCTTGGTCAGCCGGCGCGGCGGACCGTGTCGGCGGTCTGGCCGAACAGCACCTTGCGCGCCTCGGGATCGGTCGCAGGGACGCCGCGGTACTGTTGTCCGACCTCGTAGGCGCGCTTCACGGCGGGCCGGTTCTGCATCGCCGTCCACCACCGCTTCATGTTCGGGAAATCGTCGAGGTTCTGGCCGTAGCGGTCGTAGGGCACGGTCCAGGGATAGCTCGCCATGTCGGCGATCGAATAGGCGCCGGCAATGTACTCGCGATCGGCGAGGCGCTTGTCCATCACGGCGTAGAGCCGGTTGGTCTCGTTACGGAAGCGCTCGATCGCATAAGGCAGCTTGTCGACCGCGTAGTTGGCGAAGTGGTTGTTCTGCCCCGACACCGGTCCGAGATTGGCCATCTGCCAGAACAGCCACTGCATTACCTCGAACCGTCCGCGCAGATCCTTCGGCAGGAACTTGCCGGTCTTCTCGGCGAGATATTGCAGGATGGCGCCCGATTCGAACACGCTGATCGGCGCGCCCTTCTCGGCCGGATCGTCGTCGACGATCGCCGGCATGCGGTTGTTGGGGCCGATCTTGAGGAACTCGGGCTTGAACTGGTCGCCCTTGCCGATATTGACCGGCACGATCTTGTAGGGAAGTCCCGCCTCCTCGAGCAAGATGGTGATCTTGTGGCCATTGGGCGTCGGCCAATAGTAAAGCTCGATCATCGGCGCCATCCCTTCTTGCAGCTGCTGCAAAAGACTATGGCGGCCGCCTCAGCGCGCAGCAAGGGCGGCGCGCAAAGAAGCGATGAGCCGCGCCGCGCTCTTCTCCGGATCGGTCGCGCGCATCAGTTCTCCCATCACCGCGACGCCCGCCGCGCCCGCTGCAATGGCCTGGGCGATCGTGCGCTCGTCGATGCCGCCCAACGCAAGGATCGGCAAGCGCGTTGTGCGGGCGGCTTCGCCGAGCGCGGCAAGCCCAAGCGCGGGTCCATAACCCGGCTTGCTCGCGCTCGCGAAGATCGGGCTCAGGGTCGCGTAGTCGGCGCCCTCGGCCGCCGCGCGTACGAGGCCGGCGGCATCGTGCGCCGAGACGCCGATGAGCGCCGCGCCCACGCATGCGCGCGCCGCCGCCACCGCGCCGCCCTCAGGCAGATGCAGCGCATCCGCACGGGCCGCAACCGCCGCCGCCATATCCTCATGGATGCCGACTGTCGCGCCAAAGCGCCGGCCGAGCGCCACGAGCCGGCGCAGCAATGCCAGACGTTCCTCGGCCGGCAGATCCTTCTCGCGCAAGCTGAGCCAACGGCAGCCGCCGGCGAACAGCGCCTCCGCGGTCGCGACGAGCGGCAGTATCGCCTGGCGCCGATCGGTGACGACGAGAAGCGGCGGATCGGGCAGCGATAGGCTCATCGCGCCTTGACTTTTGTACGCATATATGATAACTGTACGTACGAGGGAGGCGCGGCTGACGTAGTGCGATAATACGGAAATGAGTTGTTCGCCAGAGCCGGGAGTAATCGGGAGAGGCGGAAAGGCGATTTGGAGCCGGGTAGGTGACGTTGAAAAATGAGCCAAAATGACGGTATTTTGCAGCCATGCCAATGAGTTGTGCCAAAACAGGCTGGTGCGCGCATTCGCCGGGATATGCATAGATGTGCATTTGCCCGCAATCGCGCGTCGTTGCCGCTCGCTCCGCGGCGGTCGGGCGCTCGGCGCCTCACCCGCCGATCAATCCAAGCTGCGGGCTCGACGGCTCGGCTTGTGTACGCTTCGGGATGCGGCCGGCCAGCCGCGCCTCGCGCCCGGCCCGCACCGCAAGCCGCATCGCCGCCGCCATGCGCGGCGGATCGTGCGCCTTCGCCACGGCCGTGTTGAGCAGCACCCCGTCGCAGCCCAATTCCATCGCCTGCGCCGCGTCCGACGCGGTGCCAATGCCGGCGTCGAGGATCACCGGCACGGGGCACGTCGCGACGATGCGCTCGATCGCATAAGTATTGATGATGCCGAGACCGGTGCCGATCGGCGATCCGAGCGGCATGACCGCGGCGGCGCCGGCATCGGCGAGCTTGCGGCAGGTGACCGGATCGTCGTTGCAGTAGGGCAGGACGACGAAGCCCTTCTTCACCAGTTCCTCGGTGCCGCGCAGGAGCTGCTCGACATCGGGATAGAGCGTCTCGCGGTCGCCGATGAGCTCGAGCTTGAGCCAGTTGGTCTCGAGCGCCTCGCGCGCGAGCTCCGCGGTGAGCACCGCGTCGCGCACCGTGGCGCAGCCGGCGGTGTTCGGCAGCAGCGTATAGCGATCGCCCAAAAGATCGATGAGGCTTTCGGCATAGGCTTCGAGGCTGATGCGCCGGATCGCCACGGTGACGAGCGCCGGTTCGCCGGCCGCGAGAGAATCGAGCAGCACCTGCTGATTGGGATAGCCGCCGCTCCCCATAAGGAGGCGCGAGCCGAGGCGGCGTCCGGCGATGACGAGGCCGTCGGCCTGGGCGGCAGGGATTTCGCTCATGCTCATGTCACCCTCCGCCGAACGGGCGGACGATCTCGATCACGTCGCCGCTGGCGAGCCGCGTATCGCGCCACGCCGCCGCCGGAACGACGCTGCCGTTGAGCGCGACGGCAACGCCCTTCGGCCGCGCGATCCCGCGCGCCTGCAACAGCTCGGCGACGGTCGCCGCGGCGAGCGCCTCGTCTTTGCCGTTGATGCGAATGCTGCTCATGCCCTCTCCTTGGCGCGCGCGCCGAACCGGGCGAGCGCGAAGGGCCGTATCACCGGATCGACTTCGCCCTCGAGCACATAGCGCGCAACCGTCTCCGCCGTCACCGGCGTCAGCAGGATGCCGTTGCGGTGATGCCCGGTCGCGAGCACGAGTCCCGGGACGCCGCTCGGCCCCAGCACCGGCGCATCGTCGCGCGAGCCCGGGCGGAATCCAACCCACATCTCGTCGATCGGCAGTTCCTCGATGCCCGGCAGCGCGCGCCATGCGCCTTCGAGGAGGGCGAGAATTCCGCCCGCAGTGAGGCTCGGGTCGAAGCCGCGCTCCTCGGTCGTGGCGCCGACAATGAGGCGGCCGTCGCGGCGCGGCACCAGATAGGCTTTTGGCGCCCACACGACATGGCGCAACAGCGGTGCCGCGCGATCCATGCGCAATGCGAGCATCTGCCCCTTCACCGGCCGTACCGGCAAGGGCTCCGGCAAACCGCCGACCTGCCCCGACCACGCGCCTGCGGCAAGCACGACGACGTTGGCTTCGTGGCGCGATCCCGCGACGCGAACACCGGTGACCCGTCCATCGTCGATCTCGACCGCCTCGACGGTTGCGTGCGTGCGCAGCGTGCCGCCCGCCGCGGTAAAGGCGCGTTCGAGCGCGCGCACGAGAAGTCGGTTGTCGACCTGATGGTCCGCCGGACTGAACACCGCCGCCGCGAGGTTGGGGTGGAGATGCGGTTCGCGCCGCCGCGCCTCTGCCGCCGTGAGCCATTCGAGCGCGATGCCGTGCTGACGCTGAAAATCGTAGGCGAAGCGAAGCTGCGCCGCGTCGTCGCGATTGAGCGCCACGACGATCGTGCCTTCCTGGCGCAGGTCCACGGACGCGCCCGTCTTGCGCTCGAGCTCGGTCGCGAAATCAGGCCACAATTCCTGGCTACGGCGGTTGAGCGCCAGGAGGTCGAGCTCTCCCGGCTCGGCCTCGATCCCGGCCGCGAGCATTCCCGCCGCGGCCCAGCTTGCACCGCCGCCCGGCTCGTCGCGCTCGAACAGCGTGACGCGGCATCCGGCGCCGGCAAGCCGCCAGCCGATTGCGAGACCGATCACGCCCCCGCCGACGATCGCGGCGGCAGGCCGAGCAGGGTTTGGCGACGGCGATCCGATGCGAATAGCGGGCTCCCTTCGCTGGCATTATCCAGACAGGTTCGTTGGGTGTGATCTCAGCCGTCCCGGACGGGACCGGCACCCCAGCCGTGCGCGAATTTGAGCGCACGTGCACCCGACTGGCAAGCGGATTTTCGGGAGCGGATTTTACGCCGCGGGCGCGGCGGGCTCGGCGATACGGTGGCGCACCACGATCGGCTCGATGAGACCCATCGAGCGGATCATGCCAAGGACGCCATTGGCGTCGTCAGTGTTGTCGAACTCGCCGCTGCGGACGACGAACCATTCGCGGCCGTCGCGGTCGGAACTGCGCGATATGGCGACGACCACGCCCTTGGCGGCGAAGTAATCGGCAACCCGGTGCGCCGAATCCTCGAGCGCGAACGAGCCCAGCTGCACCGTGAAGCGCTCGACCGTGGGGCGCGCCGGGTGCGGCCGCCGCGCTGTATCGGACGACGGGAAAGCAGGATCCTGCGCCGTAGCCGTAAGAGCCGCCAGGGTGTCTGCCGTGGCGGCGGGCGTGGCCGCAGGAGCAGCGACGGTGACGGCTTCGTCCACCTGTGCTGCCGAAGGATTGGCGACGCCGGACTGAGGCGAGACCTCTTGAGTGGCCGGCTGCGGCGATCGGCCGCTTGTATCGAGGCTGGCAGGCACCGGGTCGGGTGCGCGCGCCGCAGGCTCCGTTGCGGCAACCGGCGCAGGCGCGTCTGGCGCATTCGCCGGCGACACGGCTGCCGTTTCGGGCGTCGGATCGGTCGCAACGCTCGTGGCCGGCGGCGCGGCCGGGGGCGGCTGGTCTGCCGCCATCGCTGCCGGGACCTTTGGCGACGCATCGGATGCCGTGTCAGCCGCCGGAGTCTTCTCCGCGGCCATCGCAGCAGGCGCCGTTGTGGCAGACTGGGGCGCGGTCTTGTCCGCGGTTTCCACGGGCGCGGGCGGCTCGGCGGCTGCGGTCTGCGCCGCCGGAGCGGCCGCGGTCTTTGGCGTTACGTCGGACGCTGCTGACGCCGTGCTCTTCGGCGCTGCGGCAGGCGCGGGTCGTGCCTTCGGCGAGAGCGACGCCACATGGCGCGGCGGGGCGGCAGGCTCGGCGAACGGAAGCGACGGCAGGTCGGCTTTTGCCTCCGCCTCGGGCGCGGGCAGCGGCGGCGGCAGCACGGCGGCTGCGACCGGCGCGGTCGAGGCCGCCGAAGGCGCGGCGTCGGCGCGCGAGGTTTGCGCCTTTGCCGACGCTTCGGCGACCTGTGCCGCGCCGCTGCCGTGCAGCTCGGTGGCAATGATCGCCGCCGTGCGGTGCGCTTCGTCCATGCCGCGCAGGAGACCGTAATAGGCGAGGTTGTTCTGTACCGAGGCCTCGTCGAGCACCTGGCGCGCGGTCGCGGCGGCGTGCGCGTCGTCGCCTGCGAGGCCATAAGCGAGCGCGAGGTTGAGGCGGTAGCGCGCCGGCGCTTCGGGCTTGGCGATGTCGCCGAGTTCCTGCACCGCATGCGCGTAATCGCCGGCGAGCGCCAGCGACATCGCGTAGTTGTTGCGCAGTCCCGCATTGCTCGGCGCAACGTCGAGGCCGTGGTGATAGGCCTGCTGCGCGAGATCGTGGCGGCCGGACATGTCCTCGGCGACGCCCAGCGCATTGTAGAGGCGCGGATCGTCGCCGTGCTTCTCGAGCGCGGCGCGAATTTCGTTCATGGCGCCCTGCGCGTCGCCGAGCACGAGCAGCGCCAGCGCGAGCCCGCGATGATAATCGGCATTGTTGCGGTCGAGGCCGAGCGCGGCGCGATAGGCTTCGGCAGCGGTGCGGTAGTCCTGCATCGCCATCGACGTTGCCGCGAGCCGCGCCAGCGGCACCGGGTCGGTGGGCGCGAGATCATGCAGCTCGCGGTAGAGGCTTGCTGCGGTGGCTGGATCGCCGGCCGCGCTGGTCTCATCCGCGATCTTGAGCAGCATCGCGCTTTTGCCGGTCGCGTTCGTCGCCGCCGGCGACTGCGGACCGCTGGCGCAGGCCGTAAGGCCGAGCGCCAGCGCCAATACAGAGACTGCGGTGCGGCAGTTGAGGCGGCGCGCGCGCGAGCGCCGGAAATCCGATCGCGCAACGGGATGCGAGCTCATGCTCGGGAGTTTTGGCTGGCGACGGTTAATAAAACTTCTACGCGAGCTGAAAAAACGCCCGCCGGCGTCGAAGATCGTATTGATCTTTCAGAAAAAATCCCGCGCTTGCCGCTTAGCCGCCGAGCGCCTCGACCTGCTGCCATCCGGCTTCGGCAATAGCGCGTGCCCGGGCGCCGGTTTCGCGTGCGCGCGCGTTCGCCGCGGTGCCTTCGACCACGCGGCCCATGATGCCCTGCAGAATTGCCGCCAGGCGGAACATGTTATAGGCCATGTAGAAGTCCAAATGCGCGATCTCGCTTCGGCCGGTGCGCAGGCAATAGAGGCGGCGGTACTCGTCTTCGGCTGGAATGCCGAGCGCTGCGAGGTCGTGCCCGGCAAGCCCGCGATAGGCCGCCTGGCCGAGCCGCCACGACATCATGTGATAGGCGAAATCGCTGAGCGGATTGCCGAGCGTCGAGAGCTCCCAGTCGAGCACGGCGAGGATGCGCGGCTCGCGCGGATGGAAGATGACGTTGTCGAGGCGGTAGTCGCCATGGACGATGCGCGTTTCCTCGTCCTCCGGTACATGCGCGGGCAGCCACTCGATGAGCCGGTTCATCGCCTCGATCGTCTCGGTCTCGGACGCGCGATACTGTTTCGTCCAGCGGTCGAGCTGGCGCCGCACGTAATTGCCGGGCCGTCCGAAGTCGGCAAGCCCGAGCGTTTCGTAATCGACGCGATGAAGCCGCGCGATCACGTCGTTCAAGGCATCGTAGATCGCGTGCCGCTCGGCGCGCGGCAAGTCCGGCAGCGTCGGCTCCCAGAACACGCGCCCTTCGACGTAACCCATTATATAGAACGCGGTGCCGATGACGCTCTCGTCGAGGCAGAGCGCATAAGCGCGCGCGACCGGCACATCGGTCTTGGCCAGCGCCGCGATGATGCGGAACTCGCGATCGACCGCGTGCGCGGACGGGAGGAGCTTCCCCGGCGGCTTGCGGCGCAGCACCAGGCGCTCGCCGCCCGCGTTCAGGAGATAGGTCGGGTTCGATTGTCCGCCCTTGAACTGCTCGACCACGACCGGTCCGCGGCAGTCCGGCACGTGCGCCTCGAGCCAAGGGACAAGCCGCGCCACGTCGAAGCGGTGCGGTTCGCGCACCGGCATCGTGCCGGTGTAATCGTCGTAGCCGCTCATCTCTCCCGTCCTCGCCGGGCTTTTCAAGCCGGCTCCGCCCTGCAATGGTAGGGCGGAGCTGCGGCCCGTCCTCCCGGAGGGTGACAAATGGTGGCGTCGAATGGCAAGGGCCTGAGCGTCGGCATAGCCGGCCTGGGCGCCGTCGGTATGGCGGTGGCGCGGCGCCTCGCGCGCGGCATCCCGGGCCTGAGCCTCGCCGCCGTTTCCGCACGCGATGGCGCGCGTGCCGCAGCGCGGCTCCGCGAGCACGGCATCGACGTGGCCGTGGTGACGCTTGCGGCGCTTGCCCAGCGAGCCGACATCGTCGTCGAGGCGCTGCCGGCGCAGCACTTCCGCGAGATCGCCGAACCGGTGATCGAAGCGGGACGAATCCTCGTGCCGCTGAGCGTCGGTGCGCTCCTCGCCAATCCCGACCTCGTCGACCGCGCGGCGGCGACCGGCGCACGCATCATCGTGCCGACGGGGGCGCTCATCGGTCTCGATGCCGTGCGCGCGGCTGCCGAGGGCGAGATCGAAACCGTCCGGATGATCACGCGCAAGCCCCCTGCGGGCCTTGCCGGCGCGCCTTACCTCGTCGAGCACGGCATCTCGCTCGATCGGCTCAACGGGCCGCTCAAGGTGTTCGACGGCACGGCGCGCGAGGGCGCGCGCGGTTTTCCGGCCAACGTGAATGTCGCCGCCGCGCTGGCCCTCGCCGGGATCGGGCCCGACCGCACGCGGCTCGAAATCTGGGCGGACCCGACAATCGAGCGCAACACGCACACCATCGAGGTGGAGGCGGACAGCGCCCGGTTTCGTATGACAATCGAGAACGTGCCGTCCGAGAACCCGCGCACCGGGCGGATCACGGCCTTGAGCGCCATTGCGTGTCTGCGAGGATTGGTGGCGCCGCTCCGCGTCGGCACATAGATATTGCAGCGCAGCGCCGAGTTGCCGCGCTGGGCGCGCCGGCGCTTGGTGCGCATCGCGACAATGTGAAAAGTTCTATGAGACTGTATCTTGGTTCGATGGCGCGAATCCGCGTGAATCCTGCGGAGTTGCAAATCGGGCCGGGCCGAGGGCGCCGCTGCGCCGCGCCAAAATCGTAATCCAGCCTTAACTTTGCCGGGATTTTCAGCGATGCTGTCGTTCGGCGGCGTAACGGCCGAGGCCGCCATGGTTGCGGAGATGTGATTGGTTCAAATGCCGTTCCGTTGTATGGCTGCCAAGCACGTTGTTGACCCGCGCTCTGATGGTGGGCTGGATGCGGGCAGGAGACGCCCGCGGGCAGCGGCGGACGGGCGCCCGAGGGCGCAGTTTGTAACATTCGGGCAATTGCGGGCGTCCTACCGAGGGACGCACTTTGGAACCGGCTCAAAGCAAACAATGTTTCTCATGTCGCACAAGGCTCTGGCGCACTTGTACAACGACCGCATTGGCCCGATTTAATGACTGGTTAAGCATGATTATCTACATTCTTTGGAGCAATGGCTCGGACGCCTGAACAGCCCATGCTTCAGGATCGAGGTGCGGCATGATTTCACAGGACAGCGTATTCGGTCTCTTTTCGAAGCTGTACGACAGCCAGAAAGAGACGGAGATGTCCATCGAGGACTATCTCAAATGCTGCGCGCGCGAGCCGATGGCCTATGCGAGCGCGGCCGAACGGATGCTGGCCGCGATCGGCGAGCCCGAAATCGTCGATACGAGCCACGACCCGCGTCTTGGCCGCATCTTCATGAACCGGACCATCCGGGTCTATCCAAACTTTGCCGATTTCTACGGCATGGAGGAGACGATCGAGCGGATCGTCGGCTACTTCCGTCATGCTGCGCAGGGCCTCGAAGAGCGGAAGCAGGTGCTCTACCTGCTGGGTCCCGTCGGCGGCGGCAAGTCGTCCCTGGCCGAACGGCTGAAGCTCCTGATGGAGCGTCTGCCGATTTACGCGCTGAAGGCCGGCAAAGAGGTCAGCCCGGTCTTCGAGAGCCCGCTCGGCATGTTCGACCCGCTGCGCATGGCCGATCAGATCGAGCGCCAGTACCGCGTCCCGAAGCGCCGCCTCACCGGTCTTGCCTCGCCCTGGGCGATGAAGCGGCTCGATGAATTCGGGGGCGACATTTCGAAATTCACGGTGGTACGCCTCCATCCCTCGCGCATCCGCCAGATCTGCATCGCCAAGACCGAGCCCGGCGACGAGAACACGCAGGACGTTTCCTCGCTTGTCGGCAAGGTTAACATCCGCAAGCTCGAATTCTTCAGCCAGGCCGATGCCGACGCGTATGCCTATTCCGGCGGCCTCAACCGCACGACCCAGGGCATCCTCGAGTTCGTCGAGATGTTCAAGGCGCCGATCAAGATGCTGCACCCGCTGCTCACGGCGACGCAGGAAGGCAACTACATAGGTTCCGAGAACATCGGCGCCATTCCCTTCCAGGGCATCATCCTCGCGCACTCGAACGAAGCGGAATGGCAGGGCTTCAAGAACAACCGCAACAACGAGGCCTTCATCGACCGCATCTGCGTCATCAAGGTGCCATATTGCCTGCGCGCGATCGAGGAGCAGCGCATCTACGAGAAGCTCCTGGCAAGCAGCGAGCTTTCAAATTCGCCGTGCGCGCCCAGCACGCTCGAGATGCTGTCGCGGTTTTGCGTGCTGTCGCGCCTGAAGCCGCACGAGAATTCCAACCTCTTCTCGAAGATGCGCTCCTATGACGGCGAGAGCCTCAAGGACAGCGACCCGCGCGCCAAGACGGTGCAGGAATATCGCGACGCGGCCGGCGTCGATGAAGGCATGAATGGGCTGTCGACGCGCTTTGCCTTCAAGGTGCTGTCGAGTACCTTCAACTTCGACACGCAGGAGGTCTCGGCCGACCCGGTCCACCTCATGTACGTGCTCGAGCAGTCGATCCGCCGCGAGCAGTTCGGCGAGGATCAGGAAAAGCGGCTCCTCGGCTTCATCAAGGGCGAGCTCGCGCCGCGCTATGCCGAGTTCATCGGCAACGAGATCCAGAAGGCCTATCTCGAATCATATGGCGACTATGGCCAGAACCTGTTCGACCGCTACGTCGCCTATGCCGATGCCTGGATCGAGGATCAGGACTACAAGGATCCCGATACCGGCCAGCTCATGGATCGCGAGCTCTTGAACCAGGAGCTGTCGAAGATCGAGAAACCGGCCGGCATCGCCAATCCCAAGGACTTCCGCAACGAGGTCGTGAAGTTCGCGCTCAGGGCGCGGGCCGCGCACGGCGGCAAGAACCCGTCCTGGACGTCTTACGAAAAGCTGCGGGAAGTCATCGAAAAGCGCATGTTCTCGCAGGTCGAAGACCTTCTGCCGGTGATCAGCTTCGGCAGCAAGAAGGACAGCGACACGGAAAAGAAGCACGCCGATTTCCTGGAGCGGATGATGACGCGCGGCTATACTCAACGACAGGTGCGTCGCCTGGTCGAGTGGTATATGCGCGTTAATAAATCCGGATGAGCTGAGGCAACTACGAAAGCTTTTGCCCGATGAACATCATCGATCGTCGACCGAATCCAAAGGGCAAGAGTCTCACCAACCGCCAGCGCTTCATCGACCGCGCCCGCGGCGAGGTGCGCGAGGCGCTCGCCGATGCGCTGAAGCGGCGCAAGCTCGGCGAAGGCGCCTCTGGCGAGAAGGTCTCGATCCCGACCCACGGCATCAACGAGCCCGTGTTCCGCCACTCGGGCCGCGGCGGCAAGCGCGATTACGTCGTTCCCGGCAATAAGAAATTCGTGGTCGGCGACCGGATCGAGCGGCCGCAGGGCGGCCAGGGCGGCGGGCGCGGCAACGCCAGTCCCGATGATAGCGGCGAACAGGACGCGTTCGAATTCGTGCTTTCGAAGGAGGAGTTTCTCGACCTCTTCTTCGAGGATCTCGAGCTTCCCGACCTGATCAAGACCCGTCTCAAGGAAAGCGAGTCGACGCAACTGCAGCGCGCCGGCTTCTCGGTCCAGGGCTCGCCCTCGAACGTCAACCTCGTGCGCACCATGCGCAACAGCCTGGCGCGCCGCATTTCGCTCCATCGCCCCCGTCCCGACGAGATCGAGGCGCTCGAGCGTCAGGTCAAGACCGCGCTCGATGCCGATGACGCCGAGGGCGCAGAGCAGACGCGGCTCGACCTCGAGACGGCGCAGCGCCGCGCCCGCCGCGTCGCCTATATCGACCCGGTTGACGTGCGCTACAACCGCTATGAGCGGGTTCCGAAGCCCAACACGCAGGCGGTCATGTTCTGCCTCATGGACGTGTCGGGCTCGATGACCGAGGCGATGAAGGACCTCGCCAAGCGCTTCTTCCTGTTGCTGCACGTCTTTCTCGAGCGGCGCTACAAGCAGGTGAACGTCGTGTTCATCCGCCACACTTCGAACGCGCAGGAAGTTGACGAGGACACGTTCTTCCACAGCCGCGAGACGGGCGGCACCATCGTCTCGACCGCGCTCGAGGAAATGATGCGCGTCGTGCGCGAGCGCTACAGCCCGGACAACTGGAACATCTACGCGGCGCAGGCCTCGGACGGCGATAACTACACCGAGGACAGCGATCGCTGCAGCCAGCTTCTGGGCCAGGAGATCCTGCCGATAACGCAGTACTTCGCCTATATCGAGGTCGGCGCCGAGGCAACATTGCGCCACGGCTTCCCGTCGCCCGCGACCGATCTCTGGCGCACCTACGCGCAGGTGGCCGAGCAGCACCAGAACTTCGCCATGCGCCGCGTCGCCGATCCGACGCAGATCTTCCCGGTTTTCCACGAGCTTTTCGCAAAGCATCGGACCGAGGCCTGACATGGCCCAGTTGAATTCGATCGTCGGCGACGCCGAGCTTCTCTTCGAGGGACCCGAGTGGGATTTCGAGAAGATCCGCCGCGTCTATGCCGCGATCGAGGATATCGCCGTCAACGAACTGGGCCTCGACACCTATCCCAACCAGGTCGAGGTCATCACGTCCGAGCAGATGCTCGACGCCTATGCCTCGATCGGGCTTCCGCTCATGTACCGGCATTGGAGCTTCGGCAAGCGCTTCGCGCGCGAGGAGATGCTCTATCGTCGCGGCCTCCAGGGACTGGCATACGAGATCGTCATCAATTCGAGCCCCTGCATCAGCTATATCATGGAAGAGAATTCCATGCCCATGCAGACGCTCGTCATCGCACACGCTACCTTCGGCCACAATCACTTCTTCAAGAACAACTATCTCTTCCGGCAGTGGACCGACGCGACCGGCATCCTCGATTATCTCGCCTTCGCGCGCGATTACGTTTCGCGCTGCGAGGAGCAGTTCGGCGTCGATGCGGTCGAGCGCGTGCTCGATGCGGCGCACGCGCTCATGAACCACGGCGTCCATCGCTACGCGCGCAGGCCTAAACTTAACCTCGAAGAGGAGCGGAAGCGCGCGGAAGATCGGCGCCGCTTCTTCGAAGAGAACTACGACGACATCTGGCGCACCGCCGAGCTTCCCGGCCGCAACGCGCCCAAGGACGTTGAAGAGCAGGAAAAAGACCGCGCCGAGATGCGCAAGAAGCTCGGCCTGCCCGAGGAGAATATGCTCTATTTCCTCGAGAAGCAGGCGCCGCGCCTCAAACCGTGGGAGCGCGAGCTCTTGCGCATCGCCCGCCACATCTCGCAATACTTCTATCCGCAGAAGCAGACGAAGCTGATGAACGAAGGCTGCGCCACGTTCGTCCATTACACGATCGTCAATCGCCTGCATGAGAAGGGTCTCATCAGCGACGGCGCGCTTCTGGAGATCCTGCATTCGCACACGAGTGTGATTTCGCAGCCCGATTACGACGACCAGCGTTACGGCGGCATCAATCCCTATGCGCTTGGCTTCGCGATGATGTGCGACATCAAGCGCATCTGCACCGAGCCGAGCGACGAGGACCGCGAATGGTTCCCCGAGATTGCCGGCAACGGCGATCCCTACGGCACGCTGCGGCACGCCTGGGCCAACTACCGCGACGAAAGCTTCGTGCTGCAGTATCTGAGCCCGAAGGTCATCCGCGATTTCCGCCTGTTCAAGGTGTTCGACGACAGCGAAGCCGACGCGATGCTGGTTGACGCCATCCATGACGAGAGGGGTTATCGCGAACTGCGCCGCGCCCTTGCCCGCCACTACGACCTCGCGCGCCACGAGCCGGACATCCAGATCCGCGACGTTGATCTCGCCGGCGACCGCTGCCTCGTCCTCGTCCACGCCGTCCACAATGGCATCGAGCTCGACGAGGCGAATGCGAAGAACGTGCTCGAGCAGCTCTCGACCCTGTGGCGCTATGCGATCCGCCTCGAGGAACGCGACGCCACTTCCGACCGCGTCCTGAAGACCCACGAGGTCGCAGCCAAGCGCTGACGTGGCGGACGCTGGCGGCCGGCGGCGCTGGCGCTTATCATCGGCGCTGGCATGGCAACAAAGCCGCACATTGTTCCGCCCGCGCGATCGAAGCACGGCCTCCTGCCGCGGCGCGAACTCATCACGGTCCTCGGGGCGATGGCACTTGCGCCGCGCGTGGCCTTTGCGCAGCAGTCCGGCGGCGCGAAGCGCATCGGCGTGCTCATGCCGACCTCCGAGAACGATCCGGAAGTCTCCGATCTTGGCGCCGTGTTTCGCCAGGCGCTGCAGGAACTCGGTTGGATCGGCGGGCGCAATCTGAGCGTCGATTACCGCTGGGGCGGCGGCGACGCCCGGCGCATAGCGACGCTTGCTGTGCAGATGGTCGCGTCAGCCCCCGACACGATCCTTGCCGGCGGCGCGCCCGTCGTGGCACCTCTGAAGCGCGCCACGACGACCATCCCGATCGTGTTCATTTCCGCCTCGGATCCGGTCGGGCAGGGCTTCGTCGCCAGTCTCTCCCATCCCGGCGGGAACATCACCGGCTTCACCAATTTCGAGCCCAGTATGGGCGGCAAGTGGCTTGGCCTCCTCAAGGAGATTGCACCGGGGCTCGCGCACGCCACCGTGCTCTACAACCCCGTGACCGCGCCTTACGCCGATCGCTTCCTGCGCTCGGTCCAAGGCGCGGGGCCTGCGCTTGGCGTCGCCGTCGATGGCGTTCAACTGCACGATGAAGGCGACATCGAACCGGCGCTGGCGGCGCTGGCGAAGAAGGGCGGCGGCGGTCTTCTTCTCCCTTCCGATGTGTTTACCCTCAACCATGCCGACGCGGTCGTGGCGCTTGCGAGCCAATATCGTCTGCCGGCGATCTATGCCTTTCGCGTCATAGCGACGCGCGGCGGGCTCGTATCGTGGGGCGTCGACCTCGGCGAGCAGATGCGGCTCGCCGCGAAATATATCGATCGCATTCTCTCCGGCACTTCTCCTGGCGATCTCCCGGTGCTTCAGCCGACACGCTTCACGCTCGTGGTCAACAAGAAGGCGGCAACGGCGATCGGACTTGTCCTTCCGCCCGCCGTACTCGCGCGGGCCGACGAAGTGATCGAGTGATCCTGCCGTTCACGCTGGCATGAGCGTTTCTGGAGATCGATCGATGCGCATCGCAAGTTTTGCGGTCTTGGTTGCGATGGTCGTGACGTCGGGTTTTGCCGATGCGGCGGGAATCCCCTGCTCGGACCTGCCGAAGGCGGAAAAATTCGTGCATGAGCGCCTGCATCCCGGCCCGAACACTCGCGAGGCGGAGCGGCACCTCGAGGCCGCGCGCCGCGCCCGCACCGAGCGCGAATGCTCGGATGAATTGACTGCCGTCGATGCTTTTGCGCGCCGTTCGCTTGCCGCCGACCGCGCCGCCGAGCAGCCGCACCGCTGAGCCCGGCGGGAACTGCGGGGCGACCGCGGCGCGCGTTTCGATCGCCGCTGACGGTTTGCGCTCTATGGCGGCGCGGGCCGTTGCGCAAACAGCGGCCCGCGCCGCGCATGCATGAGCACGACCGCAAGGTCCCAGGGTGCTACCCGCGCCAGCGCCGCGACCTCCTCGGCCCGAAAGAGCTGCATCGCAGCACCTTCGCTCAGCACCATCGTTGCCACGTCGCGCTGCTCGATCGGCACGTGGAAGAAGCTCATGCGGTCGCGCCGCGGCGGGGTGAACGGCAGATCGATCAGCATCTCCGAGAACGGCTCGATGCGTTTCGCGTCGAAGCGCAGTTCTTCGGCAAGCTCGCGCCGCAGCGCCGCGTCCGGCGCCTCGCCCGGCTCGATGCTGCCACCGAACAGCGCCCAGTGATCGGGCAGCAGGATTTCCGGCTTCGCGTCGCGCAGGCTGCATGAGGTAGCGCCCGTCCGGCGTCGCGATCACCGCCGCCGCGCACCACCGGGCGATCGGCAGATCAGCCAAGGCTCCTCCGAGCGATGTCGTATAGAGCGACCGCCGCGGCGTTCGACACGTTGAGCGACGCGCCGCCCCGCGTCGGCAGTCGCGCCAGGAAATCGCAATGCTCGCGCGTCAATCGCCGGAGCCCGCCGCCTTCGGCGCCGAGCACGAGCGCCACCCGTTCCGGAAGATCGAGGCTCGCAAGGCTTTCCGCTGCTTCGGCTTCGAGCCCGACGCACCAGAACCCCGCCGCTTTCACGTGTTCGAGCGCGCGCGCGAGATTGCCGACGCGCACAAGGGGCACGATCTCGAGCCCCCCCGAGGCGGCCTTGGCGAGCACGCCCGAAGCCGGCGCCGTGCCGTGATCCGGCACGACGACGGCAAGCGCCGCAAAAGCCGCCGCCGAGCGCAGGATCGCGCCGACATTGTGCGGGTCGGTAACTTGGTCGAGCACGACGATGATGTTCGGCCCGGCACCTTCCCGAAGTTCGGACAGAAGCTCCGCAAGCTCGCGGCGCGGTAGTGGATCGGCGGCGATGGCGATGCCCTGATGGACCGCGTCCTCCGGCAGCAGCAGCGCGAGCGCGCGGCGATCCAGGATTTCGGGCGCGGCCGGAAGGTCGGCCTGCGCGCTGGCGAGCATCGGCTCGAGCGAGGGGAGAGATTCTTGCGTCGCGACGATGCGCCGGATGCGACGCGCTGGATTGTCGAGCGCGGCTGCGACGGCGTGCCGGCCATAGATCCAGTTCGCGGCCGATGCCGTGCCGCGTTCGCCGCGGGAGGGCATCCCCCGGCGTTCTTTTCCGGCGTTGGAACTGGCGCGCGACATCGAATTCCTTCGTTGCGTCTGCGAGTAAAGCATTCTCCCCGCCCGATTGACAAACGCCGTGACCGGACTTATCACCGCGCTTCCGCTGCGCCGGACCGCCGGGCGGTTTCGGAGGGGTAGCCAAGCGGTCAACGGCAGCAGACTGTAAATCTGCCGACTTCGGTCTTCGAAGGTTCGAATCCTTCCCCCTCCACCACCATGCTCCGTGCCCGTTGCGGGTGTAGCTCAATGGTAGAGCAGAAGCCTTCCAAGCTTACGACAAGGGTTCGATTCCCTTCACCCGCTCCAGCACGGCCGCCCATCGACGATTGAAGCGCAAGGAAGCCGGCCCATGGCAAAGCAGAAATTCGCGCGGACGAAGCCGCACTGCAATGTCGGGACGATTGGCCACGTTGACCATGGCAAGACGACCCTGACGGCGGCGATTACCAAGGTTCTGGCGGAGACGGGCGGCGCGGTGTTCACGGCGTACGACCAGATCGACAAGGCGCCGGAGGAGCGCGCGCGCGGCATCACGATCGCGACGGCGCATGTCGAGTACGAGACGAAGAACCGGCATTACGCGCACGTCGATTGCCCGGGCCACGCCGACTACATCAAGAACATGATCACGGGCGCGGCGCAGATGGACGGGGCGATCCTTGTGGTGTCGGCGGCCGACGGTCCGATGCCGCAGACGCGCGAGCACATTCTGCTGGCGCGGCAGGTGGGCGTTCCGGCGATCGTCGTCTATCTCAACAAGGTGGACATGGTGGACGACCCCGAGCTTCTGGACTTGGTCGAGCTCGAGGTGCGCGAGCTTTTGAGCTCGTACCAGTTCCCTGGCGACAAGATCCCGGTGATCCGCGGCTCGGCGCTGATGGCGCTCGAGGGGAAGGAGCCGGCGGTCGGGAAGGAGTCGATCCTCAAGCTGATGGACGCGATCGACAGCTACATCCCGCAGCCCGAGCGCGCGAAGGACCGTCCGTTCCTGATGCCGATCGAGGACGTGTTCTCGATCTCGGGCCGCGGCACGGTGGTGACGGGGCGGGTCGAGCGCGGCATCGTCAAGGTCGGCGACGAGGTCGAGATCGTCGGATTGCGCCCGACCCTGAAGACGGTTGCGACCGGGGTCGAGATGTTCCGCAAGCTTTTGGATTCGGGCGAGGCGGGCGACAATATCGGCGTCCTGCTGCGCGGCACGAAGCGCGAGGAGGTGGAGCGCGGCCAGGTTCTGGCGGCGCCCGGCTCGATCACGCCGCACACGAATTTCCAGGCCGAGGCCTACATCCTGACCAAGGAGGAGGGCGGGCGTCACACGCCGTTCTTCACCAATTACCGGCCGCAATTCTATTTCCGGACGACGGACGTGACCGGGACGGTGAAGCTGCCGGAAGGCACCGAGATGGTGATGCCGGGCGACAACATCTCGATGGAGGTGGAGCTCATCCAGCCCATCGCCATGGACGAGGGCCTGCGCTTCGCCATCCGCGAGGGCGGCCGCACCGTCGGCGCCGGCGTCGTCGCGAAAATCATAAAATAGCGCGGGTCATCGCCGCAGGTAGCGCCACAGCACGAGGCCGCCGACGACGATCACGATCCCGAGCCACGAGATGTCGAATACGAAGGCATCGCGTGCGATCGCGATATGCAGCGCCGGCGCGCGCAGGAAATTCCAGACCTGCTCCATCACCCCTCAACGGTTCCGGCGATCGCGATTGACGGCGCCCTGCCGGCGCATTTAGAACCAGCCCTTCGCGCTAGGAGTGTAGCTCAATTGGTAGAGCACCGGTCTCCAAAACCGGGGGTTGGGGGTTCGAGCCCCTCCACTCCTGCCACTCCCGCCTGTCCGCGCGAGGGGGTCTGGCGCTCGGCCGGTCGGGGCGCTATATAGGCTCCTCCCAACGCGGCGCATCATGGCAAAAACCAACCCGCTCGAATTTCTGCGGCAGGTCCGGCAGGAAGTTGGCCGCGTCACGTGGCCATCCCGCAAGGAGACCGGCGTCACCACCGCCATGGTTTTCGCCATGGTGTTCGTGGCGGCGATCTTCTTCTTCGCGATCGACCAGGCGCTGGGCACTGTCGTGCGCTGGGCGCTCAATCTCGGAGCGTGAGCGATGACGGCGCGATGGTACGTCATTCACGTCTATTCGGGCTTCGAGAAGAAGGTCGCGCAGTCGATCCGCGAGCAGGCCGAGCAGAAGGGCGTCGCCGACAAGTTCGAGGAAGTGCTCGTCCCGACCGAAGAGGTGGTCGAGGTGCGGCGCGGCGCCAAGGTAAGTTCGGAACGAAAATTCTTCCCCGGCTATGTGCTGGTGAAGATGGATCTCTCCGACGAGACCTGGCACCTCGTCAAGAACACGCCCAAGGTCACGGGCTTCCTCGGCGGCAAGGGCCGGCCGGTGCCGATCACCGAGGCCGAGGCGAACCGCATCATGCGCCAGGTGCAGGAAGGGATCGAGCGGCCGAAGCCGTCCATTACCTTCGAGATCGGCGAGCAGGTGCGCGTGTGCGACGGCCCGTTCACCTCGTTCAATGGCTATGTCGAAGAGGTTGACGAGGAGAAGGCGCGGCTCAAGGTGGCGGTCTCGATCTTCGGACGCGCGACCCCTGTCGAGCTCGAATATTCGCAGGTTGAGAAGGTCTAACGGGGTCGGAGAATGGCAAAGAAGGTGGTCGGCTTCATCAAGCTGCAGGTGCCCGCGGGGAAGGCCAATCCTTCGCCGCCGATCGGCCCTGCCTTGGGCCAGCGCGGCCTCAATATCATGGAGTTCTGCAAGACGTTCAACGCGCAGACGCAGAACCTCGAGCCCGGCATGCCGGTGCCCGTGATCATCACCGCCTTCGCCGACCGCAGCTTTACGTTCGTCACCAAGTCGCCGCCCAATTCCTATTTTCTCCTGAAGGCCGCGGGCATCGAAAAGGGCTCGCAAACTCCGGGCAAGGGCACGGTCGGCAAGGTGACGATGGCGCAGGTCCGCGACATCGCGCAGAAGAAGATGGCGGATCTCAACGCCAAGGATCTGGACGGCGCATGCCAGATGATCATCGGCTCGGCCCGCTCGATGGGCCTCGAGGTGGTGGAGTAGCGACATGGCGAAGGGCAAGAAGCTTGAAGACGCCTACAAGGCGATCGACCGCAACGCCTTTTACAGCGCGGCCGACGCGGTGAAGCTCATCAAGGCAAGCGCCAAGACGAAGTTCGACCCGACTGTCGAAGTCTCACTCAACCTCAACATCGATCCGCGCAAGCCCGATCAGAACGTGCGCGGCACGGTGATGCTGCCGAACGGCACGGGCAAGTCGGTGCGTATCGCCGTCTTCGCCAAGGGCGAGCGTGCCGAAGAGGCGAAGCAGGCGGGCGCCGATATCGTCGGCGCCGAGGACCTCGCCGAGAAGGTGCAGGCCGGCCAGATTGAATTCGACCGCTGCATCGCCACGCCCGACATGATGTCGGTGGTCGGCAAGCTCGGCAAAATCCTGGGACCCCGCGGCCTCATGCCGAACCCGCGCCTCGGCTCCGTGACGCAGAACGTGACCGAGGCGATCAAGGCGGCGAAGGGCGGCCAGGTCGAGTATCGCGCCGAGAAGGCCGGCATCGTCCAAGCCGGCGTCGGCAAGGCGAGCTTCACCGAAGAGGCGCTGCTCGAGAATTTGCGCGCCTTCGTCGGCGCGATTACGCGCGCCAAGCCGTCCGGTGTCAAAGGCACCTTCATCAAGAAGGTGAGCCTCAGCTCGACCATGGGGCCGGGCGTGAAGCTGGAGATTTCGAGCGTCGCGTCATAGCGCGGCGCTCGCGACGTGATCTGCGCCGCCTTCGGGCGGCGAAGGTACGGAATGGCGGAAACGCCATTCCGGTCCTGTCCGAGAGTGCAGGTGCCGGCTTCCTGTGGCCGGCCTAAAGCCCGAAAGGGCGCCTGCCGGAGACGGGAGAGCCATCCGCCGGTGATCCGGCGGCCGGCACTTCTGGGACAGGCGAACCGGGCGCACCAGTCGGGGCGCTCTCGTGTAACCGATCCGGCTTGAGCGCCGGGTCAAACGGTCGGAGACGATCTGTGGAGCGGTCGCAGAAAGAGAAGCTGGTCGCGACCTTGCAGCACGCGCTCGCCGATACCGCATGTGTCGTCGTCACCCATCAGACCGGTCTCACGGTCGCGGAGATGACGGACCTGCGGCGGCAGATGCGTGCGGCCGGGGCCAACTTCAAAGTCACGAAGAACCGGCTCGCACGGCGCGCCCTCGCCGGCACGAAATTCGAGCGGATTGCACCGCTGTTCACCGGACCAACCGCGATCGCGTTTTCGCGGGACCCGGTGGCGGCGGCCAAGATCGCCGTCGAGTTCGCCAACAGGAACGAAAAGCTCCGCATCGTCGGGGGAAGCCTCGGCGAACGGCAGCTCGACGCAAATGGGGTGAAGTCGCTTGCGATCCTGCCCTCGCTCGATCAGTTGCGGGCCAAGTTGGTCGGTCTTCTGCAATCGCCGGCGTCGCGTGTCGCCGCCGTGCTGCAGGCGCCCGGCGCACAGGTTGCCCGCGTCCTCGATGCCTACGCGAAAAAGGCGAGCCAAGCGGCTTAACTCACACAAGCATCTTGCAAATCTCCCAGGAGTGCTAACATGGCTGATCTGAATAAAATTGCCGACGAATTGTTGACCCTCACCGTGCTCGAGGCGTCCGAGCTGTCGAAGCTCCTCGAGGAGAAATGGGGCGTAACGGCGGCCGCGCCTATGGCGGTGGCGATGCCGGGAGCCGGCGGCGGCGCGGCCGCGGAAGCGCCGGTCGAAAAGACCGAGTTCAACGTCATCCTGACTGCGGCGGGCGAGAAAAAAATAAACGTTATCAAGGAGGTGCGTGCAATCACCAGTCTCGGCCTCAAGGAGGCGAAGGATCTGGTCGAAGGCGCGCCCAAGGCGGTCAAGGAAGGGGTCAACAAGGACGAGGCGGCGAAGATCAAGAAACAGCTCGAAGAGGCTGGTGCGACGGTCGAAGTCAAATAGACCGCGTCACGCGGTACCGGTGCCCGGGGGCGCGAGTCGCCGCGCCCGCCGGGCGGCGGCGCTAAGAGCCGGAGCGCGAGGTTCGGTCCCGCGCTTGCCGGCCATTGCCGTTTCGGGGGAGGAATTGGGTGGTTTTGTCGGCGCCGGCTGTCTAGTCGGGCGCGAGCCGATCAGGATTTGAGGAGCATCCATGGCGAGGTCCTTCACGGGTCGCAAGCGTATCCGCCGCAGCTTCGGTCGCATTGCCGAAGTCGCGCCGATGCCTAACCTGATTGAAGTGCAGAAGAGTTCATACGATCACTTCCTGCAGATGGACGGCGCGGCCGAGAGCCGCGGCACCGTAGGATTGCAGGAGGTCTTCAAATCGGTCTTTCCGATCCGCGACTTCTCGGACCGCGCGCGGCTCGAGTTCGTGCGCTACGAGCTCGAACAGCCGAAATACGACGTTGAGGAGTGCCAGCAGCGCGGAATCACGTATGCCGCGCCGCTCAAGGTGACGCTGCGCCTCGTCGTGTTCGATGTGAACGAGGACACCGGGTCGCGCGAGCTCAAGGACATCAAGGAGCAGGATGTCTACATGGGCGACATGCCGCTCATGACGAAGAACGGCACCTTCGTCATCAACGGCACGGAGCGCGTCATCGTCTCGCAGATGCACCGCTCGCCCGGCGTGTTCTTCGATCACGACAAGGGCAAGACGCATTCCTCGGGCAAGTATCTCTTCGCCGCCCGCGTCATTCCCTATCGCGGCTCGTGGCTCGATTTCGAGTTCGATGCCAAGGATCACCTTTATGTCCGCATCGACCGCCGCCGCAAGCTGCCGGTGACGACCCTGCTTTACGCGCTCGACGGCGCGGCGACGGAAAAGCTGCGCGCCCAGCGCGGCGGCGAGGGCAAGCAGCTTCAGCCGCACGAAGCGCAGGGCATGTCGAAGGAGGAAATCCTCGCCTATTTCTACCCGAATCTGAACTTCGTCCGCACCAAGACCGGCTGGAAGGCGCCGTTCGATCCGGCGCGCCACCATGGCCAGAAGCTCGCGCACGATCTCGTCGACGCAAAGACCGGCAAGGTGCGCGCCGAGGCCGGCGAAAAACTTTCGCCGCGCGGCGCGCGAAAGCTCGCCGAGGAGGGATTGAAGGAGATCCAGGTCGGCAAGGAGGACCTCGTCGGGCGCTTTCTCGCCGTCGACGTCATCAACGAGCATACCGGCGAAATCTTCGCCGAGGCTGGCGACGAGATCACGTCGCAGCTTCTCGAGATCATCGAGGAAGCGAAGATCGCCGAGATCCCGACGCTCGCGTTCGACCAGATGAACTCGGCCGCCTATGTCCGCAACACGCTCCTCATTGACAAGAACGCGTCGCGCGAGGATGCGCTCATCGACATCTACCGCGTCATGCGCCCGGGCGAGCCGCCGACGCTCGAGACCGCGGAGACCCTGTTCAACAGCCTGTTCTTCGATTCCGAGCGCTACGACCTCTCGGCCGTCGGCCGCGTCAAGATGAACTCGCGGCTTGGCCTCAAGACCGAGGATGCGGTCCGCACGCTGCGGAAGGAGGACATCCTTTCGATCCTCAAAGTTTTGGTCGAACTCAAGGACGGCCGCGGCGAGATCGACGACATCGATCATCTCGGCAACCGGCGCGTCCGGTCGGTCGGCGAGCTCATGGAGAACCAGTACCGCGTCGGGCTCCTGCGCATGGAGCGCGCGATCCGCGAGCGCATGAGTTCGGTCGAGATCGATACGGTGATGCCGCACGATCTCATCAATGCGAAGCCGGCGGCGGCGGCGGTCCGGGAATTCTTCGGCTCCTCGCAGCTGTCGCAGTTCATGGACCAGACCAATCCGCTGTCGGAGATCACGCACAAGCGCCGGCTTTCGGCGCTCGGTCCGGGCGGTCTTACGCGCGAGCGCGCGGGCTTCGAGGTCCGCGACGTCCATCCGACGCATTACGGCCGCATCTGCCCGATCGAAACGCCGGAAGGGCCGAACATCGGCCTCATCAACAGTCTCGCGACCTATGCCCGCGTCAACCAGTACGGCTTCATCGAGAGCCCCTATCGCCGCGTCGTCGGCGGCAAGGTGACGGACGAGGTTGTCTATCTCTCGGCGATGGAGGAGGGCAAATACACAATCGCCCAGGCCAATGTCGAGCTCGACAACCACGGCCGCGTGAAGGCCGATCTCACCAACTGCCGCAAGAGCGGCGACTTCGTCATGGCGCGGCCCAACGACATCGAGTTCGTCGATGTCTCGCCGAAGCAGCTCGTCTCGGTTGCGGCGGCGCTCATCCCGTTCCTCGAGAACGACGACGCCAACCGCGCCCTCATGGGCTCGAACATGCAGCGCCAAGCGGTGCCCTTGATCCGCGCCGAGGCGCCGCTCGTCGGCACCGGCATGGAGGAGACGGTGGCGCGCGATTCGGGCGTGACCATCATTGCCCGGCGTTCCGGCATCGTCGATCAGGTGGACGGCACGCGCATCGTCATCCGCGCCACCGAGGAGACCGCGGCCGACGCGCCCGGCGTCGATATCTACAACCTCCTCAAGTTCCAGCGCTCGAATCAGAACACCTGCATCAACCAGCGGCCTCTCGTGCGCGTCAGCGACGAGGTCAAGGCGGGCGACGTGATCGCCGACGGTCCTTCGACCCAGCTCGGCGAGCTGGCGTTGGGCCGCAACGTGCTGTGCGCCTTTATGCCGTGGAACGGTTACAATTTCGAGGACTCGATCCTCATTTCCGAGCGCATCGTGTCGGACGACGTCTTCACCTCGATCCATATCGAGGAATTCGAGGTGATGGCGCGCGACACCAAGCTTGGCCAGGAGGAGATCACCCGCGATATCCCGAATGTCGGCGAGGAGGCGCTTAAGAACCTCGACGAGGCCGGCATCGTCTATATCGGCGCCGAGGTAAAGCCGGGCGACATCCTCGTCGGCAAGGTGACGCCCAAGGGTGAATCGCCGATGACGCCCGAGGAGAAATTGCTCCGCGCCATTTTCGGCGAGAAGGCGTCGGACGTGCGCGACACGAGCCTGCGCTTGCCGCCGGGCGTGTCGGGTACGATCGTCGAGGTGCGGGTCTTCTCGCGCCGCGGCGTCGACAAGGACGAGCGCGCGCTCGCGATCGAGCGGGCCGAGATCGAGCGTCTCGCCAAGGACCGCGACGACGAACGCAAGATTTTGGAGCGCAGCTTCTACGCGCGCCTGCGCCAGCTTCTTGCCGGCCAGGAGGTCGGCAGCGGTCGCGGCGTCAAGGCCGGGACGAAGCTCAACAAGGAGGCGCTCGAGGAGCTCGAGGACCATCAGCTCCGCAACATCTCGATCAAGAACGATCGCCGCATGTCCGACATCGAGTCGCTCAAGAAGCAGATGGACGCCGCGACCGAGCGGCTGACGCAGCGCTTCGAAAGCAAGGTCGAGAAGCTGCAACGCGGCGACGAGCTGCCGCCGGGCGTGATGAAGATGGTCAAGGTCTTCGTTGCCGTGAAGCGCAAGCTCCAGCCGGGCGACAAGATGGCCGGCCGACACGGCAACAAGGGCGTGATCTCGAAGATCATGCCGGTCGAGGACATGCCTTATCTCGACGACGGCACGCCCGTCGACATCGTGCTCAACCCTCTGGGCGTGCCGAGCCGCATGAATGTCGGGCAGATCCTCGAGACGCATCTCGGCTGGGCCTCGGCCGGCCTCGGCCGGAAGATCGGCGAGGTCATCGACAAGCTGAAGCGCGAGAACGGCCAGACGCGCGATCTGCGCCGCACGCTGAACGGCGTCTATCCCGACCGGACCGACCAGGCCGATCTCAAGGAGATGGACGACGAGATGCTCCTCGAGCTCGCGCAAAATCTGCGGAACGGCGTGCCGGTCGCAAGCCCCGTGTTCGACGGCGCGCGCGAGGACGACATCGTCCAGATGCTGTCCGATGCCGGCCTCGACTCTTCCGGCCAGGTGACGCTGATCGACGGCCGCACCGGCGATACGTTCGATCGCAAGGTGACGGTCGGCTACATCTACATGCTGAAGCTGCATCACCTCGTGGACGACAAGATCCACGCGCGGTCGATCGGTCCCTACAGCCTCGTCACCCAGCAACCCTTGGGTGGCAAGGCGCAGTTCGGCGGCCAACGCTTCGGCGAGATGGAAGTCTGGGCGCTCGAGGCTTACGGCGCCGCCTACACGCTGCAGGAGATGCTGACCGTCAAGTCCGACGACGTCTCGGGGCGCACCAAGGTGTACGAGGCGATCGTCCGCGGCGACGACAATTTCGAGGCGGGCATCCCCGAATCCTTCAACGTTCTGGTCAAGGAGCTGCGCTCCCTGGGCCTCAACGTCGAACTCGAGCAGCGGAGCTACTGATTAATTTGCGGACGGCGCCTTCGGGCGTCGTCCGCGACCCAGAGAGGGACGGTTCATGAACGAGTTGATGAACATCTTCGGTCAGGTGACGGGTCCGCAGAGCTTCGATCAGATCAAGATCTCGATCGCGAGCCCTGAGCGGATCCGGTCTTGGTCCTATGGTGAGATCAAGAAGCCCGAGACCATCAACTACCGCACCTTCAAGCCGGAGCGCGACGGTCTGTTCTGCGCCCGCATCTTCGGCCCGATCAAGGACTACGAGTGCCTGTGCGGCAAGTACAAGCGCATGAAGTATCGCGGCATCATCTGCGAGAAGTGCGGCGTCGAAGTGACCTTGTCGAAGGTGCGCCGCGACCGCATGGGCCACATCGAGCTCGCCTCGCCGGTGGCGCATATCTGGTTCCTGAAGTCGCTGCCGAGCCGTATCGGCCTCCTGCTCGACATGACGCTCAAGGATCTCGAGAAGATTCTCTATTTCGAGAGCTACGTCGTGATCGAGCCGGGCCTGACGACCTTGAAGCTGCATCAGCTCCTGAACGAGGAGGAATTCATCAAGGCGCAGGAGGAGCACGGCGACGAATCCTTCACCGCCTCGATCGGTGCCGAGGCGCTGCAGCGGATGCTGTCCGCCATCAATCTCGATAACGAGCAGAAGCAGCTTCGCGACGAACTCCATGCGACGAGCTCCGACGCGCGCCGCAAGAAGCTGGTGAAGCGCCTGAAGCTGGTCGAAGCGTTCCTGCAGTCGAACAGCCGGCCGGAATGGATGATCCTCGAGGTCATTCCCGTCATACCGCCCGAGCTGCGCCCGCTCGTGCCGCTGGATGGCGGACGTTTCGCCACCTCGGACCTCAACGACCTCTATCGCCGCGTCATCAACCGCAACAACCGGCTGAAGCGTCTCATTGAGCTGCGCGCGCCCGACATCATCGTGCGCAACGAGAAGCGCATGCTGCAGGAGGCGGTTGACGCGCTTTTCGACAACGGAAGGCGCGGTCGCATCATCACCGGCGCCAACAAGCGGCCGCTGAAGTCGCTGTCCGACATGCTCAAGGGCAAGCAGGGCCGCTTCCGCCAGAACCTCCTCGGCAAGCGCGTCGATTATTCGGGCCGCTCGGTCATCGTCGTCGGGCCCGAGCTCAAGCTCCATCAATGTGGCCTGCCGAAGAAGATGGCGCTCGAGCTGTTCAAGCCCTTCATCTATTCGAAGCTCGAGCTCTACGGGCTTGCCAGCACCATCAAGGCCGCCAAGCGCATGGTCGAGAAGGAGCGGCCCGAGGTCTGGGACATCCTCGAAGAGGTGATCCGCGAGCATCCGGTGCTCCTCAATCGCGCACCGACCTTGCACCGCCTCGGCATCCAGGCGTTCGAGCCGATCCTTATCGAAGGCAAGGCGATCCAGCTCCATCCGCTGGTCTGCACCGCCTTCAACGCCGACTTCGACGGCGACCAGATGGCCGTGCACGTGCCCTTGTCGCTCGAGGCGCAGCTCGAAGCGCGCGTCCTCATGATGTCAACCAACAACATACTTTCGCCCGCGAACGGCAAGCCGATCATCGTGCCCTCGCAGGACATCGTCCTCGGCCTCTACTACATCACCCTCGAGCGCCCGGGCGAGCCCGGCGAAGGCATGTCGTTCACCGACATGGGCGAGATCGAGCATGCGCTCGAGGCCGGGAGCGTCACGCTTCAGACGCGGATCACCTCGCGGGTCGAGACCTACGACAAGAACGGCGAATTCCGGGTGATGCGTGTCCAGACGACGCCCGGCCGGATGCTGCTCGCGGACATCCTGCCGCACAATCCCAACATAACCTTCGAGGTCGTGAACCGGCTCCTCACCAAGAAGGAGATCAGCAACGTCATCGACCAGGTCTATCGCCATTGCGGCCAGAAGGAGACGGTCATCTTCTGCGACCGGCTGATGGCGATCGGCTTCCAGCAGGCGTGCAAGGCCGGCATCTCCTTCGGCAAGGATGATCTCATCATCCCCGCCGCCAAGGAGAAGCTCGTCAACCAGGCGCGCGATAAGGTGAAGGAGTACGAACAGCAATATCTCGACGGCCTCATCACGCAGGGCGAGAAGTACAACAAGGTCGTCGACGTGTGGTCGAACTGCACCGAACGGGTCGCCGAAGAGATGATGAAGGCGATCCGCTCGGCCAAGCCGGGCGAGCCAATCAATCCGGTGTGGATGATGGCCGATTCGGGCGCGCGCGGTTCGGCGGCACAGATCAAGCAGCTCGCCGGCATGCGCGGCCTCATGGCGAAGCCGTCGGGCGAGATCATCGAGACGCCGATCATCTCGAACTTCAAGGAAGGCCTCACCGTGCTCGAGTACTTCAACTCGACGCATGGCGCGCGCAAGGGCCTCGCCGACACGGCGCTCAAGACCGCGAACTCGGGCTACCTTACGCGCCGGCTCGTCAACGTGGCGCAGGACGCGATCATCACCGAGGAGGATTGCGGCACCACGAACGGTCTCACCATGCGCGCCGTGGTCGAGGGCGGCGAGGTGATCGCGCCTTTGTCGGACCGCATCCTCGGCCGCACCGCCGCGGTCGATGTGGTCAATCCCCTGGACAACGCGGTCCTCGTCGAGGGCGGCGGGCTTATCGACGAGGAGGCGCTGGAGCGCATCGAGCGCGCCGGCATCGATGCCGTCGTCATCCGCTCGGTTCTCACCTGCGAGACGCAGGTCGGGCTCTGCGGCAAGTGCTATGGCCGCGACCTTGCGCGCGGCACCGTGGTCAATATCGGCGAGGCGGTGGGCGTCATCGCCGCCCAGTCGATCGGCGAGCCGGGCACACAGCTCACCATGCGCACCTTCCACATCGGCGGCGCCGTCCAGCGCGGCGCCGAGCAGTCGTCGATCGAGGCGGCCTTCGACGCCACCGTGCGCGTCAAGAATTGGTCGATCGTCGTCAATTCCGCCAAAGTGCCGATCGTCATGAGCCGCAACACCGAGGTGCTGCTGCTCGACGAGGCTGGCCGCGAAAAGGCGAGCCACCGCATCCCCTACGGTGCGAAGCTCCTCGCCGACGACGGTGCGGTCGTGACCAAGGGCCAGCGTCTTGCCGAGTGGGACCCGTACACCATTCCGATCATCACCGAGATCGACGGCGTCGTGCACTATGTCGACCTCGTCGAAGGCGTGTCGATGCGCGAGCAGATGGACGAGGCGACCGGCATCTCGTCCAAGGTCGTCATCGACTGGAAGCAGCAGCCGCGCGGCGGCGACTTGAAGCCCCGTCTCGTCCTGCGCAATGCCAAGGGCGATCCCCTGACGCTGTCGAATGGGCTCGAGGCGCGCTACTTCCTCTCGGTCGATGCCATTCTCTCGGTCGAGAACGGAGTCGAGGCGAGAGCCGGTGACGTGCTCGCCCGCATCCCGCGCGAATCCTCGAAGACACGCGACATCACCGGCGGTCTGCCGCGCGTCGCGGAGCTGTTCGAGGCGCGCCGGCCCAAGGATTTCGCAATCATCAGCGAGATCGACGGCCGCGTCGAATTCGGCAAGGACTACAAGACCAAGCGCCGCATCGTCGTGGTCCCGGCCGAGGAGGGCAAGGATCCGGTCGAGTACCTCATCCCCAAGGGCAAGCACATCTCCGTCCAGGAGGGCGACTACGTCCAGAAGGGTGATTCGCTCATGGACGGCAACCCCGTGCCGCACGACATCCTGCGCGTCCAGGGCGTCGAGAAGCTCGCCGAGTATCTCATCAACGAGATTCAGGAGGTCTATCGGCTCCAGGGCGTGCGCATCAACGACAAGCACATCGAAGTGATCGTCCGGCAGATGCTGCAGAAGGTCGAGATCGACGATCCGGGCGACACGACCTTCCTGGCCGGCGAGCAGATCGACCGTGGCGAGTTCGAGGCCGAGAACACCAAGGTCCTCGGCGAGAAGCTCAGGCCGGCGCGGGCGCATCCGGTGCTCCAGGGCATCACCAAGGCGAGCCTGCAGACCAACTCGTTCATCTCGGCCGCCTCCTTCCAGGAGACGACGCGCGTGCTGACCGAGGCGGCGGTCTCGGGCCGGATCGACGTGCTGTCCGGCCTCAAGGAGAATGTGATCGTCGGGCGGCTCATCCCGGCCGGCACCGGCAGCGTGATGGCGCGTTGGCGCCTGCTCGCCGCCGAGCGCGACCGGCAGCTCGCCGCGGCGGCGCAAGAGAGCGCGTCCGCCTCGACGGCGGTCCGCGCCGCAGGCGAATAGGTGCGATCGGGGCGGGGCGCGTTTGCCCCGTCCCGCCTCTTCTTTTTATGCAAAATGCCGGCCCTGCGCGGCTTGACGGGGTTTCGGCGCCTTACTAGTATCCGCGCGCTCCGAAAAGGGGGTGTGCTGGCGGTAGGCTGCCAACCTAAACGCAGCGCGTCGGGTTGTTCCATTGGCACGGCGCCGTGCGAGACGGCGCACTATCCGGTGTTTCCATCTGCCGTGTGACGGTGCGGCAAGCACGTCGCGCGGCGGCCATTGCTTTACGAAGGACGTGAAACGAGATGCCGACGATCAATCAGCTGGTGCGCAATGCCCGCCGCCCGCAGATCGCACGGAACAAGGTGCCGGCCCTAGAGGAGAGCCCGCAGAAGCGCGGCGTGTGCACGCGCGTCTATACCACGACGCCGAAGAAGCCGAATTCGGCGCTGCGCAAGGTGGCGCGTGTCCGCCTCACCAATTCATTCGAAGTGACGAGCTACATTCCCGGCGAAGGCCATAACCTGCAGGAGCACTCGGTCGTCCTCATCCGGGGCGGCCGCGTCAAGGATCTTCCGGGCGTGCGCTATCACATTATCCGCGGCACGCTCGACACCCAGGGCGTCAAGGACCGCCGGCAGCGCCGCTCGAAATACGGCGCGAAGCGCCCGAAATAGGGAGAGAGCGATGTCGCGCCGCCGTGCCGCCGTCAAACGCGAGGTTCTGCCGGATCCGAAGTTCGGCGATCCTGTCGTCACCAAGTTCATGAACTGCCTCATGTATCAGGGCAAGAAATCGGTCGCGGAGTCGATCGTCTACGGTGCGTTCGAGCGCATCGCCAAGCGCTCGGGCCAGGATCCGCTGCGCATCTTCCGCGACGCCCTCGACAACGTGCGCCCGGCGGTCGAAGTGCGCTCGCGCCGCGTCGGCGGCGCCACATATCAGGTGCCCGTCGAGGTCCGGCCCGATCGCGGCCAGGCGCTCGCCATTCGCTGGCTCATCGGCAGCTCGAGAAGCCGCTCCGAGCACACCATGGAAGAGCGGCTGTCGGGCGAACTCATCGACGCATCGAACAATCGCGGCACGGCAGTCAAGAAAAGGGAGGACACGCACCGGATGGCGGACGCCAACAAGGCTTTCTCCCATTACCGCTGGTAGCGGTCCCCGGAGTAACTTATGCCACGCATCACGCCACTCGATCATTATCGCAACATCGGCATCATGGCCCACATCGATGCCGGCAAGACGACGACGACCGAGCGCATCCTCTACTACACCGGCCGGTCCTATAAGATCGGCGAGGTCCATGAGGGCACCGCCACCATGGACTGGATGGAGCAGGAGCAGGAGCGCGGCATCACCATTACCTCGGCCGCGACCACCTGCTTCTGGCGCGATAACCGCATCAACATCATCGACACGCCCGGCCACGTCGATTTCACCATCGAGGTCGAGCGTTCGCTGCGCGTGCTCGACGGCGCCGTGACCGTGTTCGATTCCGTTGCCGGCGTCGAGCCGCAATCCGAGACGGTGTGGCGCCAAGCCGACAAGTACGGCGTGCCGCGCATCTGCTTCGTCAACAAGATGGATCGCGTCGGCGCCAATTACGAGCGCTGCATCGAGATGATGAAGGACCGGCTCGGCGCGTTGCCGCTCGTGACGCAGCTTCCGATCGGCATCGAGGCTGATTTCGTCGGCGTCGTCGATCTCGTCGAGATGAAGGCGGTGAAGTGGCACGAGGAAACGCTCGGCGCCAAGTTCGACATCATCGACATTCCGGCCGAGCTTGCCGCGAGCGCCGCGGAGCATCGCGCGCGGCTTGTCGAGCTCGCGGTCGAGCAGGACGACAAGGTGCTCGAGGCCTATCTCGGCGGCGAGGAGCCCGATGCCGAGACCCTGAAGCGCTGCATCCGCAAGGGCACGATCAGCTACGCCTTCGTGCCGGTGCTGTGCGGCTCGGCCTTCAAGAACAAGGGCGTGCAGCCGCTGCTCGATGCCGTCGTCGATTACCTCCCGGCGCCGACCGATGTGGCGGCGATCAAGGGCGTGAAGATGGGCACCGACGAGCCGGTCGTCCGCCGCTGCTCCGACGACGAGCCGTTCGCCGGACTTGCCTTCAAGATCATGACCGACCCGTTCGTCGGCTCGCTCAGCTTCGTGCGCGTCTATTCCGGCGTGCTGGCAACCGGCACCATGGTCCTCAATTCGGTGAAGGACAACCGCGAGCGCATCGGCCGCATGCTGCAGATGCATGCCAATCACCGCGAGGACATCAAGGAGGCGCGCGCCGGCGACATCGTCGCGATCGCCGGCCTCAAGAACACGACGACCGGCGACACGCTGTGCGATCCGAGCGCGCCCGTCGTGCTCGAGCGCATGGAATTTCCGGAGCCCGTCATCGAGATCGCGGTCGAGCCCAAGACCAAGGGCGATCAGGAGAAGATGGGCCAGGCGCTCGCGCGCCTTGCGACCGAGGATCCGTCATTCCGCGTCGCGGTCGATCACGAGAGCGGCCAGACCATCATCAAGGGGATGGGCGAGCTGCATCTCGAGATCATCGTCGACCGCATGAAGCGCGAGTTCAAGGTCGACGCCAATGTCGGCGCACCGCAAGTGGCCTATCGCGAGACCGTGACCCGCCCCGCGAACATCACTTATACGCACAAGAAGCAGACGGGCGGCGCTGGGCAATATGCCGAGGTGCAACTCCATATCGAGCCGCTGCCGCCCGGCACCGGCTTCGAGTTCGAGAACGAGGTGATCGGCGGCTCGGTGCCGCGGGAATATATCCCCGGCGTCGAAAAGGGCGTGAAGGGTTCGCTCGATGCCGGCGTGCTCGCCGGGTTCCCGGTGATCGATCTCAAAGTGTCGCTCACCGACGGCAAGTATCACGAGGTCGATTCGAGCGCGCTCGCCTTCGAAATCGCCGCTCGCGCAGCGATGAAGGAAGGGCTCGCGAAGGCGGGGCCCAAGCTCCTCGAGCCCGTGATGAAGGTCGAGGTGGTAACGCCGCGCGACTACATGGGCGACGTGATCGGCGACCTGAACAGCCGGCGCGGGCGCATCACCGGCCAGGATCAGCGCGGCAATGCCGAGGTGATCAACGCGATGGTGCCGCTCGCCAACATGTTCGGCTACGTCAATACCTTGCGCTCGATGAGTCAGGGCCGGGCGCAGTACACCATGCATTTCGACCATTACGAGCAAGTGCCGCAGGCGGTGGCGGACGAAGTCCGCGCCAAGATGGCATGATCTGAAAAGCGACGGAGATTGACCGATGGCAAAGCAGAAATTCGCGCGGACGAAGCCGCACTGCAATGTCGGGACGATTGGCCACGTTGACCATGGCAAGACGACCCTGACGGCGGCGATTACCAAGGTTCTGGCGGAGACGGGCGGCGCGGTGTTCACGGCGTACGACCAGATCGACAAGGCGCCGGAGGAGCGCGCGCGCGGCATCACGATCGCGACGGCGCATGTCGAGTACGAGACGAAGAACCGGCATTACGCGCACGTCGATTGCCCGGGCCACGCCGACTACATCAAGAACATGATCACGGGCGCGGCGCAGATGGACGGGGCGATCCTTGTGGTGTCGGCGGCCGACGGTCCGATGCCGCAGACGCGCGAGCACATTCTGCTGGCGCGGCAGGTGGGCGTTCCGGCGATCGTCGTCTATCTCAACAAGGTGGACATGGTGGACGACCCCGAGCTTCTGGACTTGGTCGAGCTCGAGGTGCGCGAGCTTTTGAGCTCGTACCAGTTCCCTGGCGACAAGATCCCGGTGATCCGCGGCTCGGCGCTGATGGCGCTCGAGGGGAAGGAGCCGGCGGTCGGGAAGGAGTCGATCCTCAAGCTGATGGACGCGATCGACAGCTACATCCCGCAGCCCGAGCGCGCGAAGGACCGTCCGTTCCTGATGCCGATCGAGGACGTGTTCTCGATCTCGGGCCGCGGCACGGTGGTGACGGGGCGGGTCGAGCGCGGCATCGTCAAGGTCGGCGACGAGGTCGAGATCGTCGGATTGCGCCCGACCCTGAAGACGGTTGCGACCGGGGTCGAGATGTTCCGCAAGCTTTTGGATTCGGGCGAGGCGGGCGACAATATCGGCGTCCTGCTGCGCGGCACGAAGCGCGAGGAGGTGGAGCGCGGCCAAGTTCTGGCGGCGCCCGGCTCGATCACGCCGCACACGAATTTCCAGGCCGAGGCCTACATCCTGACCAAGGAGGAGGGCGGGCGTCACACGCCGTTCTTCACCAATTACCGGCCGCAATTCTATTTCCGGACGACGGACGTGACCGGGACGGTGAAGCTGCCGGAAGGCACCGAGATGGTGATGCCGGGCGACAACATCTCGATGGAGGTGGAGCTCATCCAGCCCATCGCCATGGACGAGGGCCTGCGCTTCGCCATCCGCGAGGGCGGCCGCACCGTCGGCGCCGGCGTCGTCGCGAAAATCATAAAGTAAGGAAGGGCGCCGCGCGGCGCGCGGGGACAGGGTCATGGCAGACAATAATCAAAATATCCGCATCCGCTTGAGGGCGTACGATCATCGCGTCCTCGACCAGTTGACGAGCGAGATCGTCAACACGGCGAAGCGCACCGGCGCGCGGGTGCGGGGACCGATCCCGCTCCCGACACGGATCGAGAAATTCACGGTGCTGCGCTCACCCCACATCGACAAGAAGTCGCGCGAGCAGTTCGAGATCCGGACGCACAAGCGCGTCCTCGACATCGTCGATCCGACGCCGCAGACGGTGGACGCGCTGATGAAGCTCGACCTCGCCGCCGGCGTCGATGTCGAGATCAAGCTCTGAGGAACGGGCGATGCGGACCGGTCTCATCGCGAAAAAGCTCGGCATGACCCGGGTCTTCACCGAGGCGGGCGATCACGTCCCGGTGACGGTGCTGAAAGTCGACAATTGCCAGGTGGTAGCGGTCCGCACCGAGGAAAAGGACGGCTACACGGCCGTTCAGCTCGGCGTCGGCAAGGCGAAAGTGAAGAACGTCACCCAGCCGATGCGCGGCCACTATGCCAAGGCCAAGGTCGAACCCAAGGAGAAGCTTGTCGAGTTCCGCGTGACGGCCGATGCGCTCATCGAGGTCGGCGCGGAATTGTCGGCGGTGCATTTCATTCCCGGCCAGTTCGTCGACGTCACCGGCACGAGCATCGGCCGCGGCTTTTCGGGCGTCATTCGCCGGCACAATTTCGGCGGCCTGCGCGCCACCCACGGCGTCTCGGTCTCGCACCGCAGCCACGGCTCGACCGGCCAGCGCCAGGATCCCGGCAAGGTCTTCAAGAACAAGAAGATGGCGGGCCATTATGGGGCATCACGCGTGACCACGCAGAACCTCCGCATCGTCTCGAGCGACGATGCGCGCGGCCTCATCATGGTCGAAGGCGCCGTGCCGGGCGCGCCCGGGAGCTTCGTCCTGGTGCGCGACGCGGCAAAGCGCAAGCAAGCGAAGGATCTGCCGTTCCCGGCCGCGCTCCGCGCCGCAGCCTCACCCGCCGAGGCCGGAGGTGCCACATGAAGCTCCAGGTCTTGAGCCTCGAGAACATAGAGGTCGGCAGCATCGACCTGGCGGAGGAAATTTTCGGCCTGCCGGTCCGCCGCGACATCCTCGCGCGCATGATCAATTGGCAGCTCGCCAAGCGCCGCGCGGGCACGCACAAGGCGAAAGGCATCAGCGATATCTCCGGCACGACCAAAAAGCCGTGGCGGCAGAAGGGCACGGGCCGCGCGCGCCAGGGAAGTCTCCGTTCGCCGCAGTTCCGCGGCGGTGCGGTGATTTTCGGCCCGGTGGTGCGGAGCCACGAGTTCGGACTCCAGAAGAAGGTGCGGCGCCTCGCGCTCAAGACGGCGCTTTCGGCGAAGCAGGCGGAAGGGAAACTCGTCGTGCTCGACAAGGCCGCTGTCGATGCGCCCAAGACCGGCGCGCTCGCCGAGCAGTTCCGCGCGCTTGGCTGGGACTCGGTGCTGATCATCGGCGGCGCGACGCTCGACGAGAATTTCGCCCGCGCCGCGCGCAACATTCCGAAGGTCGACGTGCTGCCGCAGCAGGGCGCCAACGTCTACGACATCCTGCGCCGCGACACGCTCGTGCTGACCCAGGATGCGGTTGAAGCGCTGGAGGCGCGCCTCAGATGAGCCGGTTCCGCTTCATCCCGCGGCACGTGCCGAAGCTCTCGCGCGAGGCGATGTACGAGATCGTGCGCGCGCCGGTCGTGACCGAGAAGGCGACCAACATCTCCGAGCACAGGCAGGTCACGTTCCGCGTACCGCTCGACACCGACAAGCGCGCGGTCAAGGCCGCGGTCGAGGGCCTGTTCAACGTCAAGGTCACGGCCGTCAATACCATCCGCGTCAAGGGCAAGACCAAGCGCTTCCGCGGCCGACCGGGACAACGCTCCGACTACAAGAAGGCGATCGTCACCCTCGCCGAGGGCTCGAAGATCGACATCACCACGGGACTCTGAGGCATGGCGCTCAAGACATACAAGCCGACATCGCCGGGACGCCGCCAGCTCGTCCTCATCGACAGGAGCGAGCTGTGGCCGGGCAAGCCTGTGAAGGCGCTGACCGAAGGCAAGCGCAGCAAGGGCGGCCGCAACAATCTCGGTCGCATCACCCAGCGCTGGCGCGGCGGCGGCCACAAGCGGCGCTACCGCAAGGTCGATTTCCTGCGCCAGAAGCATGACATGCCGGCCGAGGTCGTGCGCCTCGAATACGATCCGAACCGCAGCGCCTTCATCGCGCTCATCAAGTATGAGGACGGCGAGCTCTCTTACGTGATCGCGCCGCAGCGCCTGAAGGAGGGCGACAAGGTCGTCTCCGGCGAGCGCGTTGACGTGAAGCCGGGGAACGCCATGCCGATGCGCAACATCCCGGTGGGCACCATCATCCATAATGTCGAGATGAAGCCGGGCAAGGGCGGCCAGCTCGCGCGCGCCGCCGGCACCTATGCGCAGCTCGTCGGGCGCGACGCCGGCTATGCGCTCCTGCGCCTTTCGTCGGGCGAGGTCCGCATGGTGCGCGCCGCATGCATGGCGTCGATCGGCGCCGTGTCGAATCCCGACCGGCAGAACATCTCCATCGGCAAGGCCGGGCGCAACCGCTGGCTTGGCAAGAAGCCCTCGGTGCGCGGCGTCGCGATGAATCCGATCGACCATCCGCATGGCGGCGGCGAGGGTCGTACCTCGGGTGGCCGGCACCCCGTGACGCCATGGGGCAAGGGCACCAAAGGCACCAAGACGCGGCTAAACAAGGCGACCGACCGCTACATCGTGCGGCGGCGGAAGATCTAGGCGGAGGGGCTCGTGACACGCTCGGTTTGGAAAGGCCCGTTCGTCGACGGCTATCTCCTGAAGAAGGCGGAGAAGTCGCGCGGCATGGGACGGAACGAGATCATCCGCACGTGGTCGCGGCGCTCGACCATCTTCCCGCAATTCGTCGGCCTGACCTTTGGCGTTTATAACGGCCACAAATTCATCCCCGTGCTCGTCACCGAGCACATGATCGGCCACAAGTTCGGCGAGTTCGCTCCGACGCGGACTTTCTACGGCCATGCGGCCGACAAGAAGGCGAAGAGGACGCCGTGAGCAAGCCCCAGCAGCCCCGCCGCCTTGCCGAGACCGAGGCCCAGGCCTATGCGCGCGCGATCCATGTGAGCGCGCGCAAGCTCAATCTCGTCGCCCAGTCGATCCGCGGCATGCGCGCGAGCGCGGCGCTGCACGAGCTGACATTCTCGCGCCGGCGCATCGCCCTGGACGTGAAGAAGGTGCTGCAGGCTGCGATCGCCAATGCCGAGAACAATCACCAGCTCGACGTTGATCGCCTCGTCGTGAAGGAAGCAAGCGTCGGGCGTGCCTTCGTCCTGAAGCGCTTCCACGCGCGCGGCCGCGGCCGTGCGGCGAGCGTCGAGAAGCATTTCGCCAATCTGTTGGTGGTGGTGCGCGAAAGCGAAGAGGAGAAGTCCTGATGGGCCAGAAGGTCAATCCGATCGGCTTGCGGCTCGGCATCAACCGGACCTGGGACTCGCGCTGGTACGCGCGCAAGGATTACTCGAACCTGCTGCACGAGGATCTGAAGCTCAGGGGTTTCCTGTCCGAGCGCCTGACGCAGGCCGGCGTCAGCCGCATCGTCATCGAACGCGCCGCCAAGAAGACGCGCATCACGATTCACTCCGCGCGGCCCGGCGTCGTCATCGGCAAGAAGGGCGCCGACATCGAGAAACTGCGCGTCGACATCGCCAAGATGACGAACAGCGAAGTGAGCCTCAACATCGTCGAGATCAGGAAGCCAGAGATCGACGCGAAGCTCATCGCCGAGGGCATCTCCCAGCAGCTGGAGCGTCGCGTCGCCTTCCGCCGCGCCATGAAGCGCGCCGTTCAGTCGGCGATGCGGCTCGGCGCCCTGGGCATCCGCATCAATTGTTCGGGGCGCCTCGGCGGCGCCGAAATCGCGCGCATGGAATGGTATCGCGAGGGCCGCGTGCCGCTCCACACGCTGCGCGCCGATGTCGATTTCGGCCACGCCACGGCCATGACGACCTACGGCACGTGCGGCGTCAAGGTTTGGGTGTTCAAGGGCGAGGTGCTGGCGCACGACCCGATGGCGCAGGAAAAGCGCGCCGCCGAAGCGCAGCCGGCGCGCGCCTGAGCGAAGGAATAGAGGTCAGGGACCATGCTTTCGCCGAAACGTACGAAATACCGCAAGGCGCACAAGGGCCGCATCCACGGCCTCGCCAAGGCGGGCGTCGAACTCAATTTCGGATCGATCGGCCTGAAGGCCGTCGAACCTGGCCGCGTCACCGCGCGCCAGATCGAGGCGGCGCGGCGCGCCATCACGCGCCACATCCGCCGCGTCGGCCGCGTCTGGATCCGCATCTTCCCGGACGTGCCGGTGTCGCAGAAGCCGGCCGAGGTGCGCATGGGCAGCGGCAAGGGCACGCCCGAATTCTGGGTCTGTCGGGTAAAGCCGGGCCGCATCATGTTCGAGCTCGATGGTGTGCCGCCCGACCTGGCGCGCGAGGCTTTTGGCCTTGCTTCGGCGAAGTTGCCGATCAGCACGCGCATCGTCACGCGCCTTGAGGAGGCCTGAGCCATGAAGGCGGGCGATGTCCGGGCCAAGACCGACGACGAGCTCAAGGCCGAGCTCGAGAAGCTCGGCAAGGAGCGGTTCAATTTGCGCTTTCAGCGCGTGAGCGGCCAGCTCGAGAACACGTCGCGGGTGCGGCAGGTGCGGCGCGACATCGCGCGCATCAGGACCGTGCTCGGCGAGCGCGCGAGAAAGGCGTCCTAGGGGAATCGAGATGCCGAAGCGAGTCCTGCAAGGGGTGGTGGTGAGCGACAAGGCGGACAAGACCGTGATCGTCCGCGTCGAGCGCCGCGTCATGCACCCTGTCTATAAGAAGTTCATCACGCGCTCGAAGAAATACGCAGCGCATGACGAGCACAATGCCTTCAAGACCGGCGATCTCGTCCGTATCGAGGAGAGCCGGCCGATCTCGAAGCGCAAATGCTGGGTCGTCCTTGGCCGCGCCGGCGCCGGCGGCGAAGCGCCCGCGGCGCGGCAGGAGTAGAGCACCATGATCCAGATGCAGACCAATCTCGACGTCGCCGACAATTCCGGCGCGCGCCGGGTGCAGTGCATCAAGGTGCTGGGCGGCTCGAAGCGCAAGACAGCGACGGTCGGCGACGTGATCGTCGTCTCGGTCAAGGAGGCGATTCCGCGCGGCCGCGTCAAGAAGGGCGACGTGCATCAGGCGGTGATCGTGCGTACGGCAAAGGAGATCCGCCGCCCCGACGGGAGCGCGATCCGCTTCGACCGCAACGCCGCCGTCCTCATCACGAAACAGGGCGAGCCCATTGGAACGCGCATCTTTGGGCCCGTCACGCGCGAGCTTCGCGCGCGCAAGTTCATGAAGATCGTCTCGCTCGCGCCCGAGGTGCTGTAAAAATGGCGGCGAAGCTCAAGATCAAGAAGGGCGATAAGGTCGTCGTCATCTCCGGCCGCGACAAGGGCAAGAGCGGCGAGGTGCTGCGCGTCCTTGTCGAGGAGAACCGCGCGGTGGTGCAGGGCGTGAACATGGTGAAGCGCCATACGCGGCCGCGCCCCGGCGAACCCGGCGGCATCGTCGAGAAGGAAGCGGCCATTCACGTCTCGAATATCGCCCATGTCGATCCGAAATCGCAGAAGCCGACGCGCGTCGGCTTCAAGACCCTCGGGGACGGCCGCAAGGTGCGCTTCGCCAAGCGCTCCGGCGAAGTCCTCGACGCCTGAGGAACCGCCATGCCAGCCCGCTTGAAAGACGAATACGAAAAGACGGTACGGCCCGAGCTGATGAAGCAGTTCGGCTACAAGAACGCGCTCCAAGTGCCGCGTCTGGAAAAAATCGTCGTCAACATGGGCGTCGGCGAGGCGGTTCAGGACGCGAAGAAGGCCGATGCCGCGGCCAAAGACCTGACCGTTATCACCGGCCAGAAGGCGGTCGTCACGCGCTCCAAGAAGTCGATCGCGACTTACAAGCTCCGGGAAAACATGCCGATCGGCTGCAAGGTCACGCTGCGCCGCGACCGCATGTACGAATTCCTCGACCGGCTCGTCAACATCGCTCTGCCGCGCGTCCGGGACTTCCGCGGCCTGTCGCCCAAGAGCTTCGACGGCCGCGGCAATTTCGCCCTCGGCCTCAAGGAGCAGATCGTGTTTCCCGAGATCAATTACGACCAGGTTGACGCGGTGCGCGGCATGGACATCGTGATCTGCACGACGGCACACACCGATGCCGAAGCGAGGGCGCTTCTCGCCGCCTTCCAGATGCCTTTCATCAGCTAACGGGCACTCCGCAATGGCAAAGACCAGCTCCATCAACAAGAACCGGCGCCGCGCGCAGATGACAAAGCGCCTTGCGCCCAAGCGCGCGCGTCTCAAAGCGATCGCCGAAGACCGCTCGCTTCCGCCGGAAGACCGCTTCGCGGCCCGCCTCAAGCTGTCCGAACTGCCGCGCAACTCCTCCGCGGTGCGGATCCGCAACCGCTGCGAATTGAGCGGCCGCCCGCGCGGCTATTACCGCAAGTTCAAGCTGTCGCGGATCGCGCTCCGCGAACTCGCCTCGTCCGGCCAGATTCCCGGAATGGTTAAGTCGAGCTGGTAGGAGATCACGCAGCATGACCATGACCGATCCCTTGGGCGATTTGCTGACGCGCATCAGAAACGGGCAGCGCGCGAAGAAGCCGTCGGTGCTCTCGCCTGCGTCGAAGATTCGCGCGAACGTGCTCGAGGTTCTGCAGCGCGAAGGCTATATCCGCGGCTATTCGCGCGCGGAGGTTCGCGCGGGCGTGGCCGAGCTCAAGATCGAGCTCAAATACGTTGACGGCGAACCGGTGATCCGCGAGATCACGCGCGTCTCGAAGCCCGGGCGGCGCATTTACTCGCGCATTTCCGACCTGCCGCGCATCTATAACGGCCTCGGCATCGCCATTCTGTTGACGCCGCGCGGCGTCATGTCCGACAACGAAGCCCGCGCCGCCAATGTTGGCGGCGAGGTGCTGTGCCGCGTCTTCTGAGGTAGAGCCATGTCGCGCATCGGCAAACATCCCGTCTCGCTGCCGCAGGGCGTCACGGTGCAGCTTGCGGGTTCGACCCTGACCGCCAAGGGCCGGCTCGGCAGCCTCAGCATCCCCGTCAATGCCGAGGTCCAGGCCGCGGTCGAGGACGGCAAGGTCGTGGTGACGCCGCGCCACGACTCGAAGCGCGCCCGCATGCTGTGGGGAACGACGCGCGCCCTCGTCAACAACATGGTGCGCGGCGTCTCGCAGGGGTTCACGCGCAGTCTCGAGATCAACGGCGTGGGATATCGCGCCGCGGTCCAGGGCAAGAACCTGGTGCTGCAGCTGGGCTACAGCCACGACGTCAATTTCCCCATTCCCGACGATGTGAAGATCGTGTGCGAGAAGCCGACCGCAATAACCGTGACCGGCGCCGACAAGCAGCGCGTCGGCCAGGTCGCGGCCGTCATCCGCGGCTTCCGCGGGCCTGAGCCCTACAAGGGCAAGGGCATCAAGTACGTTGACGAGACGATCCGCCGCAAGGAAGGCAAGAAGAAGTAGAGGGCACGGGCAATGACCAGCAAATCCAAGGCCCTTTTTGCCCGGCGCCGCCGGCGCGTGCGGCACACCGTCGAAGTGAGCTCGCACGGGCGCCCGCGGCTCTCCGTGTTCCGCTCCTCGCAGCATATCTATGCCCAGGTGATCGACGATGCGAAGGCGCGGACCGTCGCCGCTGCCTCCTCGCTCGACAAGGCGCTGCGCGAGCAGGTCAAGACCGGCGCCAACAAGGAGGCCGCGGCGCTCGTTGGCAAGCTCATCGCCGAACGCGCCAAGGCCGCCGGCATCACCACCGTCGTGTTCGACCGCGGCGGCTATTTGTTCCATGGCCGGGTGAAGGCCCTGGCCGATGCCGCCCGCGAGGGCGGGCTCCAGTTCTAGGAAGAGGAATTCATGGCACGCACACAGGGCGGTGGACAGCGGGGTCCCGGTCCGCGAGGGCCGCGCGGCGAAGGCGGCGACCGTCCGCAGCGCGGCCGCAGGGGCGACGGCGACCGCGGCCGCGACGAAAGCGAATTCGTCGAAAAGCTCGTGAGCATCAATCGCGTCGCCAAGGTCGTGAAGGGCGGACGGCGGTTCGGCTTCGCCGCGCTCGTCGTCGCCGGCGACAGCAAGGGCCGGGTCGGCTACGGCTCGGGCAAGGCGCGCGAGGTGCCGGAGGCGATCCGCAAGGCGACCGAACAGGCGCGCCGCGGCATGATCCGCGTGCCGCTCCGCGACGGCCGTACGCTGCATCACGACATCATCGGCCGTTATGGCGCGGGCGAGGTGGTGGTGCGCGCGGCGCCGGCCGGTACCGGCATCATCGCGGGTGGTCCGATGCGCGCCATTTTCGAGGCGCTCGGCGTGCAGGACGTGGTGGCGAAATCGATCGGCACCTCCAATCCGCACAACATGGTGAAGGCGACGTTCCAGGCGCTCGGCCGCTCGACCAATCCGCGCGCGGTCGCGGCCCGGCGCGGCAAGAAAGTGTCGGAGATCTTGGGCCGCCGCGAAGGCACCGAGGCGCGGGAGTAGGCCATGGCAGAACCCGAAAGCCGCACGCGCAAGGCCCCGGCCAAGCAAGCGGCGCCGGCAAAGAAGCAGGTCAGGGTGACGCAGATCGGCAGCCCGATCGGCCGCCAGTCCTATCAGCGCGACACCTTGAAGGGTCTTGGCCTCGACAAGATGCGCCGCTCGCGCGTCCTCGAGGATACGCCCGCGGTGCGCGGCATGATCGAAAGTGTGAAGCACCTCCTCAGGGTCGAATTGGTGGCGTGATTGCCCCGGGTTCGGCGGCGGTGCGATAATGGGATTTAGTCCGAAGGCGCAAGGACGATGAAACTCAACGAGATCAGGGATAACGAGGGCGCGCATTATCGCGCCAAGCGGGTCGGGCGCGGCATTGGCTCGGGCAAGGGCAAGACGAGCGGCCGCGGCGGCAAGGGCCAGACCGCGCGATCGGGCGTGGCCTTGAACGGGTTCGAGGGCGGCCAGACGCCGCTCCATCGCCGCCTGCCGAAGCGCGGCTTCAACCACAAGGCGTTCCGCAAGGACTTTCACATCGTCAATCTTGGCCGCCTGCAAGCGGCGCTCGATGCGGGCCTGCTCACGTCCGGCGCGACTGTCGACGGTGCGGCGCTCATCGCTGCCGGCATCCTGCGCCGGCTCGGCGACGGCGTGCGCCTCCTCGCCAAGGGCGAACTCAAGGCGCCGCTCACGATCGAGGTGGCGGGCGCCTCCAAGGCTGCGGTCGATGCGGTCGAGAAACTGGGCGGCAAGGTGATATTGCCCGCGGCGAAGCCGGAAGCCGCGTGATTGGGTTGGGGCCGGTGGGCCCGAGGATGGACTGAATGGCGTCAGCCGCCGAACAACTCGCAGCGAGCATCAATTTCTCGGCCTTCGCCAAGGCGACGGATCTCAAGAACCGCATCTGGTTCACTCTGGGCGCGCTGGTGATCTATCGGCTCGGGACCTACATCCCCTTGCCCGGCATCGATCCGCAGGTGCTGGCGCAGGTGTTCCAGCAGAACTCCGGCGGCATTCTCGGCATGTTCGACATGTTCTCGGGCGGCGCGCTCGGGCGCATGACGATCTTCGCCCTCAACATCATGCCGTACATCTCGTCCTCGATCATCGTGCAGCTCCTGACGGCGGTCTCGCCGCAGCTCGAGGCGCTGAAGAAAGAGGGCGAGTCCGGCCGCAAGAAGCTCAACCAGTACACGCGCTTCGGCACGGTGTTTCTGGCGGCGGTGCAGGCCTACGGCATCTCGGTCGGGCTCGAGGGGCTGCGCGGGCCGTCAGGGCTCGCCGTGGTCGATCCCGGACTCTTCTTCCGCATCACGACCGTGGTGACGCTGACGGGCGGCACCGTCTTCCTCATGTGGCTCGGCGAGCAGATCACCGCGCGCGGCGTCGGCAACGGCATTTCGCTCATCATTTTCTCGGGCATCGTCGCGCGCATGCCGGCGGCGCTGGCGGCGCTCCTCGAACTCGGCCGCACCGGCGCGCTCTCGACCTTTTTCATCATCATCTTCCTGGTCGTCGCCATCGCGGTCGTGACCTTCATCGTCTTCATGGAGCGCGCGCAGCGGCGCATCCTGGTGCAATATCCAAAGCGCCAGGTCGGCAACAAGATGTTCGGCGGCGAGGCCTCGCACCTGCCGTTGAAGCTCAATACCTCGGGCGTCATTCCGCCGATCTTCGCCTCCTCGCTCCTGCTTCTGCCGGCGACGGTCGCGAGCTTCAATGCGAACCAGTCGGGCTGGCTCGCCGAGATCGCTGCCACCTTGGGCCACGGCAAGCCGCTCTATATCCTGCTCTATGTCGGACTCATCGTGTTCTTCGCGTTCTTCTACACCGCGATCGTGTTCAATCCGACCGAGACCGCCGACAATCTTCGGAAGTATGGCGGCTTCGTCCCCGGCATCAGGCCCGGCAAGAATACCGCCGATCATCTCGACTACGTGCTGACGCGCCTCACCGTGGTGGGCTCGCTCTACCTCGCCGCGGTGTGCGTGCTGCCCGAGATTCTCGTCGCGCAGTACAACGTGCCGTTCTATTTCGGCGGCACCAGCCTCCTGATCGTCGTCAGCGTCACCATGGACACGGTGGCGCAGATTCACTCGCACCTGCTCGCGCATCAGTACGAGGGCCTCATCAAGAAGTCCAAGCTGCGCGGGAGACGCGGGTGAACATCATCCTGCTTGGTCCGCCCGGCGCGGGGAAGGGAACCCAGGCAAAGCGTCTCGAAGAGCGGCACGGTCTGAAGCAGCTCGCAACGGGCGACATGCTGCGCGCCGAGCGCGCTTCGGGAAGCGCCTTAGGCCGGCAGGTACAGGCGATCATGGATGCAGGCCAGCTCGTCTCGGACGACATCATGATCGCCCTCATCGGGCAGCGCATGGAGCACCCCGAAGGCGCCAAGGGCTTCATCCTCGACGGGTTTCCGCGCACCGTGCCGCAGGCCGAGGCGCTCGACCGCATGCTCGCGGCAAAGCAAATGAAGCTCGATTTCGTGGTCGAGATGATGGTCGACGAGGCCGCCCTCATCGAGCGCATCGCCGGCCGCTTCAACTGCGCCAAATGCGGCGCAAGCTTTCACGAGCGCTTCAACCGGCCACGCCAGACCGGAATCTGCGATATCTGCGGCAGCGCCGAATTCGTGCACCGTCCTGACGACAATCCCGAGACCGTGCGCGCGCGCCTCAAGGCCTATCGCGACCAAACCGCGCCGATCCTGCCCTATTACCGGGCACGGGGACTGCTGCGGACGGTTGACGGCATGGCCCCGCCGGACCGGGTTACCGAGGAAATTGAACGGCTTCTGAAGGATGCGGCAGGGGGTTCGCGGGGTTGACTCTCCGTTTACGATTCCTATAATGTTCGCCCTCGGCCAAATCCGGTCTCGTGGCGTCGTTCCACATCCGTGACCTGAAGGAGAAGCGCAGGTGGCGCGCATCGCTGGCGTCAACATCCCAAATCAAAAGCGCGTGCCGATCGCGCTGACGTATATCCACGGTATCGGCCGGACCACGGCCAGCCAGATTTGTCAGCGCCTCGGCATCCCGCCGCAGCGCCGCGCGCACGAACTCACCGACGACGAAGTGCTGCGCATCCGCGAGCTGATCGACCGCGAATACACGGTGGAGGGTGACCTGCGCCGGCTCGTCGCCATGAACATCAAGCGGCTCATGGACCTTGGCTGCTATCGCGGGCTTCGCCACCGCAAGGGCCTGCCGGTTCGTGGCCAGCGCACGCACACCAACGCCCGTACCCGCAAGGGGCCGGCTCGTCCCATCGCCGGCAAGAAGAAGGTCGTCTGATGGCCAAGGCAGCAGCAGCGCCGCGCGTCAGGCGTCGCGAGCGCAAGAACATCACGTCCGGCGTGGCGCACGTGAATGCGACCTTCAACAACACGATGATCACCATCACCGATGCGCAGGGCAACACCATCGCGTGGGCGTCCTCGGGCAGCCTGGGCTTCAAGGGCTCGCGCAAGTCCACGCCCTATGCCGCGCAGGTCGCAGCCGAGGACGCCGGACGCAAGGCCATGGAGCATGGCATGCGCACGCTCGAGATCGAGGTGAAGGGTCCGGGCTCGGGCCGCGAATCGGCGCTCCGCGCGCTGCAGGCCGTGGGCTTCGCCGTGACGTTGATCCGCGACGTCACGACCATTCCGCATAACGGATGTCGGCCGCCCAAGCGGCGACGAGTTTAGTCCGCAAAGCCCCCGGCGCCTGACGCCGCCCAGTTGCCGGAACGGCGAGGGCGGCATGTCCAAACGGCGGTCGGGATCTTTGCGCCAAGCAATATGAGGTGCGGCTCGTGAGTCAGATCCAAAAGAATTGGCAGGCGCTCGAACACCCGGACAAGCCGGTCGTCGAGGCCGGCGACGACCCCAAGCGCAAGGCGGTGATCGTCGTCGGCGCGTTGGAGCGTGGCTTCGGCCTGACGCTCGGCAACGCGCTCAGGCGGGTGCTGTTGTCGTCGATCCAGGGCGCCGCCATCACCTCGGCGCAGATCGAAGGCGTGCTGCACGAGTTCTCCTCGCTCCCGGGCGTGCTCGAGGACATCACAGACATCGTCCTCAACCTTAAGGGCATTGCCCTCCGCATGCACGGCGACGGGCCGAAGCGCATGCGGCTGCGGGCGAACGGTCCGGGCGAGGTGCACGCCAGCAAGATCGAGACCGGGCACGACATCGAGATCATGAACCCGGACCATCTCATCTGCACGCTCGACAGCGGCGCCAAGATCGCGATGGAGCTCACGGTCGAAAACGGCAAGGGTTATCGCCCGGCCACCGACAACCGGCCCGAGGACGCGCCCATTGGGCTTATCCCGGTCGACGCGCTGTTCAGCCCGGTGCGCAAGGTGAGCTACAAGGTCGAGAACACGCGGCGTGGCCAGCGCACCGACTACGACAAGCTGTCGATGGACCTCGAGACGAACGGCGCGGTCACGCCCGAGGATTCGGTCGCGATCGCCGCGCGCATCCTTCAGGACCAGTTGCAGATCTTCATCAATTTCGAGGAGCCGCGCGCTGCGACCGAGGAGGAACGGCCGAGCGAGCTGCCGTTCAACAAGAACCTGCTGCGCAAGGTGGACGAGCTCGAGCTGTCGGTGCGCTCCGCCAATTGCCTCAAGAACGACAACATCGTCTATATCGGCGATCTCGTGCAGAAGACCGAGGCCGAGATGCTGCGGACCCCGAATTTCGGCCGCAAATCCTTGAACGAGATCAAGGAGGTGCTGGCGCAGATGGGACTCCATCTCGGTATGGAGATCCCGAACTGGCCGCCCGAGAACATCGAGGAGCTCGCAAAGCGCCTCGAGGAACCCTACTGAGAGAGCGACGATGCGCCACCGCCTCCGCGGCCGCGGCTTCAGCCGCACCTCCGCCCACCGCAAAGCCATGTTCGACAACATGGCGCATGCGCTCCTGAAGCATGAGCAGATCACCACGACGCTGCCCAAGGCCAAGGATCTGCGGCCCGTCGTGGAAAAGCTCATCACGCTCGGCAAGCGTGGCGGGCTTCACGCGCGCCGCCAGATGATCGCGACGCTCCAGGACGCGAAGCTCGCCGACAAGGTGATGACCATCTTGGCCGAGCGCTATGCCACGCGGCCCGGCGGCTATTGCCGCATTTTGAAGGCCGGCTTCCGCCACGGCGACGCGGCGGCGATGGCGGTCATCGAGCTTGTCGACCGCGATCCCGACGCCAAGGGCCAGGATTCGGGCCCCGTCGAGGTCGGAGCCGAAGAGACCGCAGCCGCCGCGAGCTGAGCGCGGGCATCAGCGCGCGCTGCGCCACATCGCCACCGCGACGAGCGCGTTGCCGATCCCGATCGCCAGGAAGATGCTCGGAATGCCAAGCCCCGCCGCCAGCATCGCCGCGCTTGCGATCCCCGCCACCACCATGAACAGCGCATTGATGATGTTGTTCGCGGCGACGACGCGGGCGCGATGCGCTGTTTCGCTGCGCACCTGCATCAGGGCATAGAGCGGCACGCAATAGATGCCGCCGGCGAGCGCGATCGCGAAAAGATCGACGACGATCCGCCAGTTCGCCGGGTTCGAAAGAAACGTGGCGGCGCCGATAAGCTGCGCGCCCGTTCCTTCGGGCCTCGCGGCAAGCCAGAAATCAAGGCCGAACAGCGCCAATCCCAGTGCGCCCAGCGGCACCAGCCGCGCATTGACGGCGCCCTTCTGAATCCGCCCGCACAGAAGCGAGCCCACGCCGATCCCGATCGAGAAGAGCGTCAGGAACAGCGTCACCACCTCGTTGTCGGCGTGCAGGGTTTCCTTGGCGAAATTCGGGAACTGCGCGAGATAGGCGATGCCGAGGAACCAGAACCAGGAAATCCCCATGAGCGGCATGCGCAGATCGGCGCGCGCATAGGCATAGCGCAGGATGCGCCAGGTCTCGGCGAAGATGTTCGGCTCGAGCACGAGATCGGGCGAGGCGGCGCGTCCCACGGGGAGGAAGAACGCGGCGCTCCAGCCGATCGCCGCCATGGTGAGGAGCGCTGCCGTCACGATGATGAAGCCGTGCGGCGCGAGGATCAGGAGCCCGCCGGCGATCGTGCCGATGAGGATGGCGAGGAACGTGCCGGCCTCGATCAGCGCGTTGCCGCCCATCAGCTCATCCGGCGCGAGAAGCTCGGGGATGATCGCGTATTTCACCGGTCCGAAGAACGTCGCCTGCACGCCGAGCCCGAACAGCACGGCCAGCTGAAAATAGATGTTGTTCCACGCGAAGCCCGCCGCTGCGACCAGCATGATGCCGATCTCCCACAGCTTGACGAGTCGCACGAGATGACGCTTCTCGAACTTGTCGGCAATCTGCCCGGCCGGAGCCGAGAACAGGAAATACGGCAGGATGAACACCGCGCCGGCGAGCGTGACGAGAATCTCCGTGGCGCGCGCGCTCGACGTGTCGCGATAGGCGATCAGGATGACGAGCGCGTTCTTGAACAGATTGTCGTTCACGGCGCCGAAGAACTGCGCGACGAAGAGCGGCAGCAGCCGCCGTGTCGCAAGGAGGCGAAGCTGTGCGGTTGGCACGGGGATCAGACCGTCGGCCGTTCGTGAAAGCCCGAGGTACCATCGTCGCGGGTCGCCTCGCGCGCGATATTGGCGACGCGGGCAAGCGCCGGCCCGCGCCGGCACGCTTCGATCATCGCTTCGATGCTTTCGGGCGGCGCGATCAGCAGCGCCTCGACCGTGCCGTCGCGCCTGTTGCGGACCCAGCCGCGGACGTTCCTGCGCCACGCTTCGGCCATGGCCCAGGCGCGGAATCCCACGCCCTGGACGCGGCCCGCGATGACGATGCGCTCGGCGGTCTCGCTCATCGCGGTCATGCGAACTCGAGGATGACCTGGTCAGCGGCAAGGCTGTCGCCCTCGCGCGCGTGGATCTTGGCGACCTTACCCTCGCGCTCGGCGCGCAGCACGTTTTCCATCTTCATCGCCTCGATCACGGCCAATTCCTCGCCCGGCTTCACCTCCTGGCCCTCCGCCACCGCGATCGAGACGAGCAATCCCGGCATCGGCGCCAGCAGCAGGTGCGATAGGTCCACCTGCCTTTTCTCCGGCATGCGCGCCAGAAGCTCCGCCGCGCGGGGGCCAAGGACCTTGAGTTCGAGGCTCCATCCCGCCCGTGACAGAACGAACCCAATTCCCTGCCGCGCGATCTGCCAGATGCCAGGCACGCCATCGACCGTCGCACGAAAAAGCGGCTGCCACGGGTGCCACGAAGTCGCAACCCGCCGGACTGCGTCCTCGCCCTCGACCGCAAGCGCCCCGCCCTCGCGCGTCACGCGCACGGGATGCCGCTCGGCGCCGCGGCAGACGACCCAGTCCGGCAAAGCCCCTTCGCCGCCCGAGTCGCGCTCGGCGGCGATGCTCTGTGCCGCCGCCGCCACCGCGAACGCACGCGTGGCCTCCTCGGGCGCGATCGGCGCGCCCAAGAAGCCCGCCGGATATTCCTCGGCAATGAACGTGGTCGAGAGCGCACCCGCACGGAAGCGCGCGGTATGGACGACCGCCGCAAGGAACGGCAGATTGTGCGACGGCCCGGCGATGTGGAACGAATCGAGCGCGTCGGCCATCCGGTCAATCGCCGCCTCGCGCGTCCGTCCCCAGGTTACGAGTTTCGCGATCATCGGGTCGTAATAGAGGCTGATCTCCGCACCCTCGTAGACGCCGGTATCGACACGCACGCCTTCGCCCTCGGGCGGCAGATAGCGCACGAGACGCCCGGTCGAAGGCAGGAAATTGCGGAACGGGTCCTCGGCATAGACGCGCGCCTCGATCGCGGCGCCGTCGAGGCGCACATCCTCCTGCCGGAACGGCAGCGCCTCGCCCGCGGCGATGCGGATCATCAGCTCGACGAGATCGAGGCCGGTGACGCATTCCGTCACCGGGTGCTCGACCTGAAGCCGCGTGTTCATCTCGAGGAAATAGAAGCGCCGCTCGCGGTCGACGATGAACTCGACCGTGCCGGCCGAGCGGTAATTCGCCGCCTTCGCCAGCGCCACCGCCTGTGCCCCCATCGCGCTCCGGGTCGCCTCGTCGAGAAACGGGCTCGGCGCCTCCTCGATCACCTTCTGGTGCCGGCGCTGGATCGAGCATTCACGCTCGAACAGGTGGACGACGTTGCCGTGCGCATCTCCCAGCACCTGGATTTCGATGTGTCGCGGCTCCTCGACATAGCGTTCGATGAAGACGCGCGCGTCGCCGAAGCTCGAGCGCGCCTCGCTTGACGCCCCGCGGAACCCGTCGCGCAGCTGGGATTCGTTCCGCGCGATCCGCATGCCCTTGCCGCCGCCGCCCGCGGCCGCCTTGAGCATCACCGGGAACCCCACCTCGCGCGCGACCCTGACCGCCGCCTCGGCATCGGGGATCGCCTCGAGCCGCCCGGGCACGGTCGCGACGCCGGCGCCTTGCGCGAGCTTCTTCGCCTCGATCTTGTCGCCCATCGCGGCGATGGCGGGCGCGTCCGGCCCGATGAAGACAATGCCGGCCGCTTCGAGTGCCGCCGCGAAATCGGCGTTCTCGGACAAGAATCCGTAGCCTGGATGGACGGCTTCGGCGCCGGTCGCGCGGCACGCCTCGACGATCCGGTCGATACGGAGATAGCTCTCGGCGGACGGCGCGGGGCCGATCCGCACCGCCTCGTCCGCAATCTGCACGTGGAGCGCATCGGCATCGGCGTCGCTATAGACGGCCACCGTCTCGATCCCCATGCGCTTTGCCGCGCGCGCGATGCGGCAGGCGATCTCGCCGCGGTTGGCAATGAGGATTTTCTTGAACACAGGGTGGCTCAAAGCGGGATGTTGTCGTGCTTCTTCCACGGGTTTTCGAGCTTCTTGCCGCGCAGCATGGCGAGCGCGCGGCAGACGCGGCGGCGCGTGCCGTGCGGCATGATCACGTCGTCGATGAAGCCGCGGCTCGCGGCGATGAAGGGGTTGGCGAATTTTTCGCGATATTCCTCGGCGCGGTTCTCGATCTTGGCGGGGTCGCCCAGATCGCCGCGAAAGATGATCTCGACCGCGCCTTTGGGCCCCATCACCGCGATCTCGGCCGTGGGCCAGGCATAGTTCACGTCGCCGCGCAGGTGCTTCGAGCTCATGACGTCATAGGCGCCGCCATAGGCCTTGCGCGTGATGACCGTCACCTTCGGCACCGTCGCCTCGGCGAAAGCGAAGAGCAGCTTCGCGCCATGCTTGATGATGGCGCCATATTCCTGCGCCGTACCGGGCAGGAATCCGGGTACATCGACGAAGGTCAGGATCGGGATGTTGAAGCAGTCGCAGAAGCGCACGAAGCGCGCCGCCTTGCGCGAGCTGTCGATGTCGAGGCATCCGGCCAGCACCATCGGCTGGTTGGCGACGATGCCGATGGGCGATCCCTCCATACGCCCGAATCCGATGATGATGTTTTTCGCGTAAAGCGGCGCCAGCTCGAAGAAGTCGCCGTCGTCCACCACTTTTGCGATCAGCTCCTTCATGTCATAGGGCTTGTTCGGATGGGCCGGCACCAGCGTGTCGAGCGAGGCGTCGTCGCGGTCCGGCGAATCCGTGCAGTCCCGCTCCGGCAATGCCGTGCGGTTCGACGACGGCAGGAATCCGAGAAATCGCCGCAGCTCGAGGATCGCATCGAGATCGTTTTCGAACGCGAAGTCCGCCACGCCCGAGCGCGTGGCATGGGTCAGCGCGCCGCCCAACTCCTCGTGTGTCACGGTCTCGTGCGTCACCGTCTTCACCACGTCGGGACCGGTCACGAACATGTAGGCGCTGTCCTTCACCATGAAGATGAAGTCGGTCATCGCCGGCGAATAGACGGCGCCGCCGGCGCACGGTCCCATGACGAGCGAGATCTGCGGCACGACGCCCGAGGCCAAGACGTTGCGCTCGAACACCTCGGCATAGCCGGCAAGAGATGCGACGCCTTCCTGGATGCGCGCGCCGCCCGAATCGTTGAGGCCTACGATCGGCGCGCCGACCAGCATCGCCTTGTCCATCACCTTGCAGATCTTCTCGGCATGCGCCTCGGAGAGCGCGCCGCCGAACACGGTGAAGTCCTGGCTGAAGGCGAAAACGCGCCGCCCGTTCACGAGCCCGTGCCCGGTGACGACGCCGTCGCCCGGAATGCGCGTCTCGGCCATGCCGAAATCGTGGCTGCGGTGCTCGACGAACATGTCCCATTCCTCGAACGAGCCCGGATCGAACAGGAGATCGAGCCGCTCGCGCGCGGTGAGCTTGCCCTTGCCATGCTGCTGCGCGATGCGGCGCTCGCCGCCGCCAAGCCGCGCCGCCGCGCGCTTTTCCTCCAACCGCCGCAGGATGTCGTGCATCGGGCTCTCCTCGGGGACGGTCGGAGATATCATCTCTGCGCGAGAAGCGCCAGGAAACGTGCAGCGGCAGCGATCTCGGCGCGCAGATCCGCGCGCCAGCGCGTCTGCTCCTCATCCTCGCCCCATCGTTCGATCTCAAAAGTTTGGTCGAGCTCGGCCGCCGCGAACGCCGAATTCGGCATCGAGCCTGCCTGCGGCAAGCGCCAGCGCTACGACGACCGAGCCGCACAACGCGGTCGCGAGATGGAGCGCCGCGAGCTTCATCGAGTTCGTGCGCCGCGACAGCATCGACAAGCGCGCGGAGCGCCGGCTCCGGCTGATCCGTCGGCACGATTCCGGCCGTCACCGCAAGCGCGGCGCCATAGCGCTCGCGCGTCCAGTTGAACGAGCGGCTGCCATGTCGCATGCTGGCGCGCCACCAGCTCCGGGGGACGTTCGGCGCGATAGCACACAAGGTCCGTGCCGGCATATTTCGCGATTTCGGCGATGACCGAATCGCGGCGGGGCGCTACGAGGTCGATGGCGATGCTGGCGATGCGGGTGAGCGGCATCGAGTCGGGATCGACCCGTTCGCCCTGCGCCTGCCATTCGCAGGCTATCGCCTCGGCAAGCGCGCGGCTCGGCACGGCAAGCGGCGCCTTCGCCGGCGTGCGCACCGGCCTGCCGTCGAGCACGATGGCGAAGGCGCCGTCCGCTTCCGCCACTCCGGCAGTGCGATAGGCGCGCCTCGGCCTGCTAAGCATCGCCGGCGAGCCCGGCGAACGGGTCGCGCTCGTCGCCCTCGGCGAAGCCGAAAAAGGCGAAGGTCTCGCGCATGTGCTGCGGCAAGGGCGCTGTCACCGTGATCCGCCGTCCCTTGGGATGGGGGAACGCGATCGCGCGCGCGTGGAGGTGTAGCTGCCGCGCGTTGGGGACGCCGGGCGGATGCGCCGCGGCGCCGCCATATTTGCCGTCGCCCAGGATCGGCGTGCCGATCGCGGCGAGATGGGCGCGGAGCTGATGGGTGCGCCCCGTCAGGGGCTCGAGTGCGAGCCACGCGATCTTGCCGCCGGCATGCGAGACGGTGCGGTAGAAGGTCAGGGCGCGCTGTCCGGCCGCGTCGTCGGTCACGACGCGCTCGGACCCTCTCGCCATGAGCTTGGCGAGCGGCAGGTCGATCCGCCCCTGGCGCGGCTTCGGCACGCCCACGGATACCGCCCAATAGGCCTTGCGCACCTCCTTGCCGCGAAAGGCTGCGGCGAGAAAGGCCGCCGCGCGGGCGCTCCGGGCGAGGACGAGCGCGCCGCTCGTGTCGCGGTCGAGGCGATGGACGAGGCGCGGCCGCTCGGCGCCCTCGGCGAGCGCGTCGAGCATGGCGTCGAGATGCCGCTCGGTGCCGGTGCCGCCCTGCACCGGCAGCCCCGGCGGCTTGTCGATGACGATGACGTCGTCATCCTCGTAAAGCACGGCGTTCCGCAGCATCGCCCGGTCGGCCGGCCGGATCGCCGCCCTCGTCGCAGGGGGACGCGGCTCCGCGGCGTTGCCAAGTGGCGGGACGCGGACCTGCTGGCCGGGTGCGACGCGGTCGCGCGCGGCGGCGCGCTTGCCGTCGAGCCGCACCTGGCCGGTCCGCAGCAGCTTTTCCAGCCGGCCGTGCGCCAGGTCAGGGAAATGCCGCTTGAACCAGCGGTCGAGGCGGATTTCCGCCTCATCCTCAGTCACCGCGATGGTGCGGACGCCCTCCATGACGGCGCGGACTGTAGCCGCCGCGTGGTGGCAGCACCACCCCGGCTCAGCCCCAATGGCCGGGAATCCACACCCAGCGGCCGTGCCGTTCGGCCCAGTGGCCGGCGATCCAGGCCGCGTGCGGACGCGGCGGGTGGACATAGCGGCCCCTGGCCCAGATATAGGCGCGACCGTTCCAGCGCCAGTATCCCGGCCGCCACACCCAGGCGCCGGGTGCCGGCGGAGGCGGCGGCACGACTTCGGCCGGCGGCGGCGGGGGCGCCATCATTTGCGCCTCGGCCCCGCCGGCGGCCGTCACCGAAAGGAGGATCAATGCCGCCGCAAAGAACTTGCTTCGCATGGTGCGCTCCCGCTCCAATCGGCGCGACAACGGCCAAGACGCCGCGCCTGTTCCACGTGCTATTTTCGTTCGCGTATTTTAGCCCAATAGTCGAGCCGCTTCTTGATCTCGCGTTCGAAGCCGCGCTCGTTCGGCTGATAGAATTGCTGGCGCGGCAGGTCGTCGGGGAAATAATTGAGGCCGGAAAATCCCTCTTCGGTATTGGGGTCGTAGACATAGCCTGCGCTGTAGCCTAGGTCGCGCATGAGCCGGGTCGGCGCGTTCACCGCGTGCATCGGCGGCATGAGCGAGCCGCTTTGCTTGGCCGCGCGCTGCGCCGCGCCGAAAGCGACGTAAGCCGCGTTCGACTTGGGCGACGTCGCCAAAAAAATCACCGCCTGCGCCAGTGCCAGTTCGCCCTCGGGCGAGCCGAGCCGGTCATAGGCCTCCCACGCCGCGATCGTCTGCACCAGCGCCTGCGGCTCGGCGAGGCCGATATCCTCGACCGCCATGCGCACCATCCGGCGCGCGATATAGATCGGATGCTCGCCGCCGACGAGCATGCGCGCGAGCCAATAGAGCGCCGCATCGACGTCGGAGCCGCGCACCGACTTGTGCAGCGCGCTGATGAGGTTGTAGTGGCCTTCCTGCGCCTTGTCGTAAAGCGGCGCGCGGCGCTGCACCGCGGCTGCGAGCCCGGCGGTGTCGAGCACCGTCTCGGGCGGCAGCGCCGCCAGCTCCTCGGCGAGGTTGAAGACGAAACGGCCATCGCCGTCGGCCATGGCCTTCAACGCCTGGCGCGCCTCGTCGTCGAGCGGCAGCTTGCGTTTCAACGCCGTCTCGGCGCGTGCGATGAGAGTGTCGAGCGCGGCGTCGTCGAGCCGTTGCAGCACGAACACCTGGCAGCGCGACAGGAGGGCGCCGTTGAGTTCAAACGATGGATTTTCGGTGGTGGCGCCGATCAGCACCACGGTGCCGTCCTCGACATAGGGCAGGAAGCTGTCCTGCTGCGCCCGGTTGAAGCGGTGGATCTCGTCGACGAAGAGCAGCGTGCCCTGGCCGCCGACGCGCCGCTTCTTCGCCGCGTCGAACACCTTGCGCAAATCGGCGACGCCCGAGAACACCGCCGAAAGCGGCTCGAAATGCATGTTCGTCGCCTCGGCGAGGAGCCGCGCGATCGTGGTCTTGCCGCAGCCGGGCGGGCCCCACAGGATCATCGACGCAAGCCGCCGCTGCGCCACCATGCGCCCGATCGGCCCGTCGGGCTTCAGAAGATGGTCCTGCCCCACCACCTCGTCGAGCCGCTGCGGCCGCAGCCGGTCTGCCAGGGGCCGTGGCGCATTCTTCTCGAACAGGCTCATCGCACCGTCACGGTGAGGAGCTTGCCCTTGCGGCGCACCGCGATCGTCCACGGCGCCCTCGACGCGCCGAGCGTGTCCTGCAAGCCTGCGACGGTGTCGACCGGCTGGTGATTGAGGCTCACGAGGATGTCGCCCGGCTCGAGGCCCAGGCGCTGCGCCGCGCTGCCCTGCTCCAGCGACGATACGACGACGCCGCGCAGGGTCGTATCGAGGCCGAGATCGTCGTCGAAGGCGGGATTGAGATTGCCGACGGTAGCACCCGCGAGCGGATTGGCGCCGGCCAGCTCCTTGAGCGAGCGCGGCGGATCCTCGGGCAGCGCGCTCAGCGTCACGCTCGCGCTGTGGCTTTCGCCGCCGCGCCAATAATCGAGCTTCGCCGGCACATTGGGCGCGAGCGTGGCAATGCGGAACTTGAGCGCCTCGGGATCGTCGATCTCGTGCCCGTTGAGCGCCAGGATCACGTCGCCGATGCGCAGGTCCGCCGAGGCTGCCGGGCTCTGCGCCGCCACATCCTTCACCAGCACGCCTTCCGGGCGATCGAGCTTCAGCCCCGCGGCAAGCTCGGCCGTGACTTCCTGGCCCGACACGCCGAGCCAGGGCCGCATCAGCTTGCCGCCGTGATGCGCCGCGTCGATCTCGACGCGCACCATCGCCGACGGAATGGCGAACCCCAACCCCATCGACCCGCCCGAGCGCGAGAAGATCGCGGTGTTGATGCCCACGAGCTTGCCGTCGAGATCGACTAGCGCGCCGCCCGAGTTCCCCGGGTTGATCGCCGCGTCGGTCTGGATGAAGGAGCGGAAATCCGACGCACCGATCGAGCGCGCAAGCGCTGAGACGATGCCGGTCGTCACGGTCTGGCCGACGCCGAACGGATTGCCGATCGCGAGCACGATGTCGCCCACTTCGAGCCCGTCGCTGTCGGCCAGTTCGAGCGCCGGCAGCTTCTCGCCGTGCGCGTCGATCTTGAGCACGGCCAGATCGGCATGCTCGTCGAGGAGGAGGACAGTCGCCTCGAATTCCCGCCGGTCGCTCAGCACGACGCGGATCTCTTCCGCCTGGTTGATGACGTGGCCGTTCGTGACGATGAGGCCCTGCGGATCGACGATCACGCCTGAGCCGAGCGAATTCAGCACCCGCTCGCGCGACATGCCGAAGGGCGAGCCCTCGCCGAAAAAGCGGCGGAAGAACGGGTCTTCGAGGAGCGGCGGCTGCTGCCGGATGACACGGCGCGAATAGACGTTGACGACCGCTGGTGCCACGCGCTTGACGATCGGCGCATAGGACAGCTTTACCGCCTCGCGCCCCTGCGGCACCACGCGCGTCTGCGCATCGGCCGGAAGCGCGATGGCGGCGAAGAAGAGCAGGATCAATGTGCGAAGCATGCGCCGCATCTTAGTGCGCCCGCTCGTGCGCGCGCGAGTCACCCCGACCCCAACCCTTCCCCTTCAAGGGGGAGGGAGTTATTTCGGCACTATGCTCATTTCCCTCCCCCCTTGAGGGGGAGGGCCAGGGTGGGGGGTGCATCCCCGAACACTTCCGCGAACGCGTGCGCCATCGCCTGGTCGAGCTCTTCCATCGTGGCCGCGATGCCGAGCGCGCGGAGCGAGGTGACGCCGTGCTCGCTGATGCCGCACGGGACGATGCCGCGATAGTGGCCGAGATCGGGATCGAGGTTGAGCGAGACGCCGTGATAGCTGACCCAATGCCTGACGCGCACGCCGATCGCGCCGATCTTGCTCTCGCGCCCGCCGCCCTGGTCGATCCAGATGCCGACCCGGCCCGCGCGCCGTTCGCCCGTGACGCCGAATTCCGCGAGCGTGCCGATGAGCCACGCCTCGAGCCCGCGCACATAGGTCTTGAGATCGAGCCCGCGCCGCTTCAGGTCGAGCATGACGTAGCCCACGCGCTGGCCCGGCCCGTGATAGGTGAACTGGCCGCCGCGCCCGGTGCGGTGGACGGGAAAGATCGCCTCGACCAGGTCTTCCTCGCGCGCGCTCGTCCCGGCGGTGTAGAGCGGCGGATGCTCGACGAGCCACACCAGCTCGGGCGCTGCGCCGGCGCGGATCGTCGCCACCCGATCCTCCATCGCCGCGACCGAAGCCGCATATTCGACGGGGGCATCCGCGATGCGCCATTCGACGCTCATCCTTGCGGGTCCATGACGGATTTGGTATGGACCCGCGCCCGCGGTCGTGGCGGAACTGGTAGACGCGCAGCGTTGAGGTCGCTGTGGGGGAAACCCCGTGGAAGTTCGAGTCTTCTCGACCGCACCATCCCAATCTTCACCGTGATTCCTCTCTCGCGCATCGACCCATGATATAAGGCCGCGAGAGCGAGCGGGAGGGATCGCCCATGGCCGAAGACGAGAGCGGCGGCGCGCTCGAATATCACCGGCTGGCGCCGCACGGCAAGATCGCGGTCGTCGCGACGAAGCCGCTCGCCACGCAGCACGACCTCGCCTTGGCCTATACGCCGGGCGTGGCCGCGGCCTCGCTCGCCATCGCCAAGGACCCACACGAGGCCTCGTCCCTTACCGCGCGCGGCAACCTCGTCGCCGTCGTCACCAACGGCACCGCCGTCCTCGGGCTCGGCGCGATCGGTCCCTTGGCGGCGAAGCCGGTGATGGAAGGGAAGGCGGTCCTCTTCAAGAAATTCGCCGGCATCGACGTGTTCGACATCGAGATCGACGAGCGCGATCCCGGACGGCTCGTCGATGTGATCGCCGCGCTCGAGCCCACCTTCGGCGCCATCAATCTCGAGGACATAAAGGCGCCCGAGTGCTTCGAGGTCGAGGCCAAGCTCCGCGCGCGCATGAAAATCCCGGTGTTCCACGACGATCAGCACGGCACGGCGATCATCGTCGGCGCCGCCGTCAGGAACGCCCTGCGCCTCGTCGGCAAACGTCTCGGCGAGGTGAAGCTCGTGACCTCGGGCGCGGGTGCCGCGGCGATCGCCTGCCTCGATCTCCTGGTCGACATGGGCCTCAAGGTCGAGAATGTGATCGCGACCGACCGGTTCGGCGTCGTCTGGCGCGGCCGCAAGGAGGAGATGGACCCGCGCAAGGACCGCTACGCCAAGGACACCAACGCGCGCACGCTCGGCGACGCGATCGGCGGCGCCGACATTTTCCTCGGCCTCTCCGCGCCCGACGTGCTGAAGCCCGAAATGGTGGCGCGGATGGCCGCGAAGCCGATCATCTTCGCGCTCGCCAATCCGACGCCCGAGATCATGCCCGAAGCCGTGCGCGCGGTCCGGTCCGATGCCATCATCGCCACCGGCCGCAGCGACTATCCGAACCAGGTCAACAACGTCCTCTGCTTTCCCTTCATTTTTCGCGGCGCGCTCGACGTTGGAGCCACGGCGATCAACGAGGCGATGAAGCTCGCCTGCGTCGAGGCGCTGGCCGATCTGGCGCTGGCCGAGCCGTCGGACGTGGTGGCCGCCGCCTATGGCGAGACGCCGCTCGTGTTCGGCCCCGAGTATCTCATCCCAAAGCCGTTCGATCCGCGCCTCATTCTTCAGGTGGCGCCGGCGGTGGCGAAGGCCGCGACCGAAAGCGGCGTCGCGACCCGGCCGCTCGCCGATCCGGTGGCCTACCGCCAGCGCCTCACCGAGTTCGTGTTCCGCTCGGGCCTGGCCATGAAGCCGGTGTTCGACCGTGCGCGGGCCGATCCGAAGCGCGTCATCTATGCCGAGGGCGAGGACGAGCGCGTCCTGCGCGCGGCGCAACAGGCGCTCGACGAAGGCTTCGCCAGACCCATCCTGATCGGCCGGCGCGAAATCGTGAAAAGCCGGATATCCGGCCTCAATCTGAGGATGGCGCTCGAGCGCGATGTCGCGGTCGTCGATCCGACCGACAATCCGCAGTTCGACGAGCATTGGCGGCTCTATCATTCCCTCATGGAACGCAAGGGCGTGGCGCCCGATCTCGCGCGCGGCATGGTGCGCACGCGCAACAGCGTGGTCGCGGCGCTCATGGTGCGGCGCGGTGAGGCGGACGCGATGCTGTGCGGTGCCATCGGCCAATACCATCGCCATCTGCGCCACCTGGTCGATATCGTGGGATTGGTGCCCGGCGCGGAGAATCCCGCGGCGCTCTCCGTTCTCATCACGCCCAAGGGGACATATTTCCTGTGCGACACGTTCGTCGCCGATCCGCCGAGCGCCGAGGCGGTCGCCGAGACGACGCTCCGCGCCGCTGCCGCCGTGCGGCTCTTCGGGCTCGAGCCCAAGGTGGCGCTGCTGTCGCATTCGAATTTCGGCAGCTCCGACGCGCCCTCGGCCGAGCGGATGCGCGCCGCGCTTGCCCTTTTGCGCACGCGCGCCCCCGCGCTCGAAGTCGAGGGCGAGATGCATGCCGACGCGGCGCTTTCGCCCGAGTTGCGCCGGCGCCTCTTTCCCAATTCGCGGCTCGAAGGTGCTGCCAATCTTCTTGTGATGCCAAGCCTCGATGCCGCCAACATCGCCTATTCGCTGCTGACGGTGCTGGGCGACGGGCTTTCGGTCGGGCCCATCCTCCTCGGGATGAATCAACCCGTGCACATCGTCACGCCCACCGTCACGGTGCGCGGCCTCCTCAACATGACCGCCGTCGCCGTCCACGACGCCCAGCTTGCCGCGGCGCGGGGGTGAGGGAAGGGGCGCGCTATTTCACATAAAATTATTGTATAATAAATTGGGTTCGTTTCGTAAAATCTGTGCGGGGCGGATGCCTGGTGAAATTGGCTTCGTTCGATGAAAAAGCATATGTTGCGAAAGCACTCTCGGCACGTCATATACGTAGTATGCGTTCATGCGGGAGTCAAGCTGCCGTGAGCTTCGGCTTCACCCTGTCCGACCCGAGCCCGGCCGCGCCGGACGCGCGCCCGGCTCCGATGCGAGCGGAGCCGGGCGCCGAGCCGGCTCAGGCGCGGTGGCGGAAGTGGTGTCCCCGCGCCCCGAACAGGTCGTTCGCGGCCTGCTTCTGCTCGTCCGACAGGCTGTCGTAGAGCGGCCGGAAGGCGGCGAGGACGCGATCGGTCTGCTGCGCCCGCATGGCCGACATCCGCGCCTCGGTCTCGAGCCGCCTGAGCGCGTTGGGCGGCGTGGTGCGGTCCTGCCGCAATTGCTCGAACGCCTGGCGCCGCTCGGTCGAGTTCTGGCGCAGCGCCTGCGCCACCTTGTCCCACTGCGCATCCTGCGCCTGCGTGATGTGCAGCTCGGTCTTGAGATAGGCGATGCGGCCCTCGATATGGCTCGGCTGCGGGGCGCGTGGCTGCTGCTGCGGCGCGGCGGGCGGGGCGGGGCTCTGCTGCGCCGCGGCATGGTGCGGCGGCAGCGTCATCACGCCGGCGCCGCCGATGGCCGCTGCGAGGGCTGCGGCGGCGAGAGTGAACTTCCTGTTAGACACTGGGGTTTTCTCCTTGGTAAGCCGCTGACGGGCTCGGTTGATTCTAGGCCCGCTTGCCGCGCCGCATCCCTTTGCACCGCTGCGCTACGCCGGTAGACTGGCGCATCCACGGCGAGGAAACGGTGCCCGCCAATCGCTATCCGATGCTCGATTTCGATCTCGGCGCCGAGATCGACATGCTGCGCGACAGCGTGCGCGACTTCGCCGACGCCGAGATCGCGCCGCGCGCCGCAGCGATCGACCGCGACGACGCGTTCCCGCGCGATCTTTGGCCGAAGCTCGGCGCCATCGGCCTGCTCGGCATCACCGTCGAGGAGGAATTGGGCGGCGCCGGCATGGGCTATCTCGCGCATGTCGTGGCAATGGAGGAGGTGAGCCGCGGCTCGGCCTCGGTCGGACTCTCGTACGGCGCGCACTCGAACCTGTGCGTCAACCAGATCCGCCGCAACGGCACGCCCGCGCAAAAGCGGCGCTATCTGCCGAAGCTCGTCTCGGGCGAGCATGTCGGCGCGCTCGCCATGAGCGAGACGGGCGCGGGCTCGGACGTTGTCGCGATGACGACGCGGGCGGAACGCAAGGGCGACCGCTACGTCCTGACCGGCAGCAAGATGTGGATCACCAACGGCTCCGAAGCCGACGCGCTCGTCGTCTATGCCAAGACCGATCCCGCCGCCGGGCCGCGCGGCATCACCGCCTTCCTCATCGAGAAAGGCATGAAGGGTTTCCGCTCGGCCCAGAAACTCGACAAGCTCGGCATGCGCGGCTCGCCCACGGCGGAATTGGTGTTCGAGGAGTGCGAGGTGCCGGACGCGAACGTGCTCGGGTCCGTGAACGACGGCGTGAAAGTGCTGATGAGCGGGCTCGATTACGAGCGCGCGGTGCTCGCGGGCGGCCCGCTCGGCATCATGCAGTCGTGCCTCGACGTGGTCATCCCCTATGTCCACGAGCGCCGCCAGTTCGGGCGGCCCATCGGCGAGTTCCAGCTCATGCAGGGGAAGCTCGCCGACATGTACACCGGAATGAACGCGGCCCGCGCCTATGTCTATGCCGTGGCGCGCGCCTGCGACCAGGGACGCACCGCGCGCAAGGACGCGGCGGGCGCCATCCTCTACGCCGCCGAGAAGGCGACGCAGATGGCGCTCGACGCGATCCAGGTGCTGGGCGGCAACGGCTACATCAACGAGTTTCCGACGGGCCGCCTCTTGCGCGACGCGAAGCTCTACGAGATCGGCGCCGGCACGTCCGAGATAAGGCGCATGCTGATCGGCCGCGAGCTGTTCGAGGAGACGAGCTGAATGCCGACGGTGCTGATCACCGGCGCCAGTCGCGGCATCGGCCTCGAATTCGCGCGCCAGTACGCGGCCGAGCGCTGGCGCGTCATCGCCACCTGCCGCGATCCGGCCCGCGCCGAGAAGCTCAGGGCGGCCGCGCCGGGCGCCGAAATCCACCGCCTCGACGTGACGGACCATGCCGGCATAAGGGCGCTGGCGCGCGATCTCGCGGACGATGCGATCGACCTCCTGATCGCCAATGCCGGCGTCTATTTCGACAAGGGTCTGGCGCTCGACACGATCGAGGCCGTGCCGTGGCAGGAAAGCTTCGCCGTCAACACGATCGGCCCCATCGTCTGCGCCGCCGCCTTTCTGGCGCAGGTCGCACGCTCGCGCCAGCGCAAGATGATCGCGCTCGGCAGCGCCGCCGGCTCGATCACGCAGATCCGCTATGGCGGCGGCTACGCCTACCGGTCGTCGAAGGCGGCGCTCCACCTGTCTTGGCGGACGCTCGCCTTCGATCATCCCGAGATCATCGCCGTCGTCTTCTCGCCCTCGCGCGTCCGCACCGACATGAACCCGGCCGCGGAACTCGAGCCCGAAGACAGCGTCAAAGGCATGCGTCAGGTGATCGCGCGGCTCACGCAAGCCGATAGCGGCGGGTTCTTCCGCCACGACGGCACGATCTTGCCCTGGTAGCGGCGCATGTCCGTGCTCGCCACATCGCTCGACGCGCAGTCGCCCGCTTACAAGGCGAATGACGAGGCGATGCGGCGTCTGGTTGCGGACCTCGCCGCGAAGCTCGAGCGCATCCGGCACGGCGGCGGCGATGCCGCGCGCGAGCGCCATCTTGCCCGCGGCAAGCTTCTGCCGCGCGAGCGCATCCGGCTGCTGCTCGATCCGGGCGCGCCCTTCCTCGAGCTCTCGCCGCTCGCGGCCTACGGCATGTATGGCGAGGATATTCCGGCTGCCGGCATCGTCACCGGCATCGGCCCTGTGATGGGCAAGGAATGCGTCATCGTCGTCAACGACGCGACGGTGAAGGGCGGGACGTATTATCCGATAACGGTGAAGAAGCATCTGCGCGCCCAGGAGATCGCGCGCGACAACCATCTGCCCTGCATCTATCTCGTCGATTCGGGCGGCGCCAACCTGCCGAACCAGGACGAGGTTTTTCCCGACCGCGACCATTTCGGCCGCATCTTTTACAACCAGGCGACGCTCTCGGCGGCCGGCATTCCGCAGATCGCGGCCGTGATGGGCTCGTGCACGGCCGGCGGCGCCTATGTGCCGGCGATGTCGGACGAATGCATCATCGTGCGGAACGAGGGCACGATCTTTCTCGGCGGGCCGCCGCTCGTCAAAGCCGCGACCGGCGAGGTGGTGAGCGCAGAAGATTTGGGCGGCGCCGAAGTTCACGCCCGAATCTCGGGCGTCGCCGATCATTACGCGATGGACGATGCGCATGCGCTCGGCATCGCGCGCCGCATCGTCGCCAATCTCAACCGCGTCAAGCCGGGCGGCATCGACATCGCCGCGCCGGAAGAGCCGCTCTACGATCCGGCCGGGATCTATGGCGCCGTCTCGAGCGACCCGCGAAAACCCTATGACGTGCGCGAGCTGATCGCGCGTCTCGTTGACGGCAGCCGGCTCGACGAATTCAAGCCGCTTTATGGCGAGACCCTTGTCACCGGCTTCGCCCGGCTGTGGGGTTATCCGGTCGGCATCGTCGCCAACAATGGCATTCTCTTTTCCGAAAGCGCCTTGAAGGGCGCGCACTTCATCGAACTGTGCGCCAGGCGAGGCATCCCGCTCGTGTTCCTGCAGAACATCACGGGCTTTATGGTGGGCCGCAAGTACGAGGCGGGCGGCATCGCGAAGGACGGCGCGAAGATGGTCATGGCGGTCGCCTGCGCCAACGTGCCGAAATTCACCGTGATCGTCGGCGGCAGTTTCGGCGCCGGCAATTACGGCATGTGCGGCCGCGCCTTCGCCCCGCGCTTCCTGTGGATGTGGCCCAATGCCCGCATCTCGGTGATGGGCGGCGAGCAGGCGGCGATCGTGCTCGCGACCGTGCGCCGCGACAACATCGAGGCGCGCGGCAGCGCGTGGAGCGCCTCCGAGGAAGAGGCGTTCAAGGCGCCCATCCGCGCGCAATACGAGACGCAGGGCCACCCCTATTACGCGAGCGCGCGCCTCTGGGACGACGGCGTGATCGATCCGGCCGACACGCGGCGCGTGCTCGCGCTGGCCATCTCGGCAAGCCTCAACGCGCCCATCGCCAGGACCGAGTTCGGCATTTTTCGGATGTGAGCCAATGAGCGAACTTCTCCTTTCGACCGATGCGCGCGGCGTAGCGACGCTCACTCTCAACCGGCCGGCGCTGCGTAATGCGTTCGACGACGCGCTCATTCGCGATCTCGCCGACACCTTTCGCCGCGTCGCCGCGGATGACGCCGTTCGCATCCTCATCCTGACGGGGGCGGGGAGCGCGTTTTCCGCGGGCGGCGATCTCAACTGGATGCGGCGCATGGCGGGTTACAGCCAGGCCGAGAATTACGCCGATGCGATGGCGCTGGCATCGATGCTGCGCGCGCTCGATACGCTGCCGAAGCCGACCGTGGCGCGCGTCAATGGCGCGGCATTTGCCGGCGGCGTCGGCCTTGTCTGCTGCTGCGACGTGGCGGTGGCGGCGGCGAGCGCGATGTTCTCGATCTCGGAAGTGCGGCTCGGCCTCGTGCCGGCAACGATCGGGCCTTATGTCGTGGCGGCGATCGGCGCGCGAGCGGCGCGGCGCTATTGCCTCACCGCCGAGACATTTGCCGCCGCCGAAGCGCACCGCATCGGCCTCGTCCACGAGGTGGCGCCATCGGACGGGCTCGATGAGGCGGTCGAGCGCGTCGTCGCTGCGCTGCTCCAGGGTGCCCCCGGCGCGCAGGGCCGCGGCAAGCGCCTCATCGGCGAAGTCAATGCGCGCGCGGTCGATGAAGAGGTGATGTCGCATACCGCCCGCGCCATCGCCGAGGCGCGCGCGTCATCCGAAGGGCGCGAGGGCGTTGCGGCTTTTCTCGACAAGCGGCCGCCCTCCTGGCGCCGTTGACCTTGTTCTCGCGCCTCCTCATCGCCAATCGCGGCGAAATCGCCTGCCGCATCATCCGCACCGCGAAGCGCCTCGGGCTGCACACGATCGCCGTTCATTCCGAAGCGGATCGCACCGCGCTCCATGTCGCCATGGCCGACGAGGCGTTCGAAATCGGCCCGGCGCCGGCGCGCGAAAGCTATCTCGACATCGCCCGCATCCTCGAAGCATCGCGCCGCAGCCAGGCCGAGGCGATCCACCCCGGTTACGGCTTTCTTTCCGAGAACGCCGATTTCGCGGCGGCATGCACGGCGCAGGGCATAATTTTCGTCGGTCCCCCCACCGCTGCGATGCGCGCCACGGGCGACAAGGCGCACGCGAAGTCCATCATGGCGGCGGCCGGCGTCCCCGTGCTGCCGGGCTATCACGGAGCCGGCCAGGAGGATGCGCGCTTTGCCGCCGAGGCGCAGCGCCTGGGCTACCCGGTGCTGGTGAAGGCGGCGGCGGGCGGCGGCGGCCGCGGCATGCGGGTCGTCGAGCGCGCGCAAGATCTCGCACAGGCGCTGGCGTCGGCACGGCGCGAAGCCCAGGGCGCGTTCGGCGACAGCCGTCTCATCCTCGAGCGCTATCTCGTGCGGCCGCGCCATATCGAGGTGCAGATCTTTGCCGACAGTTTTGGCGCCGCCGTTCATATCTTCGAGCGCGATTGCTCGCTGCAGCGGCGGCACCAGAAAATCGTCGAGGAAGCGCCCGCCATCGCGATTGCCGAGGGCTTGCGCCTGAAACTTTACGCCACCGCCCTCGCCGCGGCGCAGGCCGCCGGATATGTCGGCGCCGGCACGGTCGAGTTTCTGGTCGAGGCTGATGCCTTCTACTTCATCGAGATGAATGCCCGGATCCAGGTCGAGCATCCGGTGACAGAGATGATCACCGGCCTCGATCTCGTCGAATGGCAGCTGCGCGTCGCATCCGGCGAGCCATTGCCGCTGCAGCAGGACGAAATTGCGCGGCACGGACACGCGATCGAAGCGCGCCTCTACGCCGAAGACCCCGCGCGCGGATTCTTGCCGCAAGCCGGCACGCTTCGCCATTTCCGCATGCCGCACACAAATCCGGAATTGCGCATCGAGACCGGCCTGCGCGCCGGCGATTCCGTCGGCGTCCATTATGACGGGCTTCTTGCCAAGCTCGTGGCGCACGGCGAAGACCGCGCCGGCGCGATCGCGCGGCTTGCCGCGGCGCTTGCCGATACGCGCATTGCCGGCGTCGTCACGAACCGCGATTACCTGATCCGGGTTCTGCACGAGCCGGAATTCTCGGCGGGCGCGTTCGACACCGGTTTCCTCGCGCGGCATGGCGACGCGCTGCGTCCGGCCGCGCGCGCGTCGCTTGCCGCGCTTGGCGCGGCAGCATGTGCGGTCGCCGCGGACGACGATGCCGCGGCCAGCACTGCGGCGGCGCGCAGCCGCGACCCGCACTCGCCGTGGGCCGGCCGCGACGGCTGGCGCCTTCACGGGAACGAGATGCGCGAGCTGCAATTTCTCGACGGCGATGCCGAACGGGCCGTCCGTATGCGGCGCGGGCGCGCCGGCTTCTCGGTCGAAATCGACGGCAAGACGGCCGAGCTGCGTTTGGCACGGGGCGGCGCCGGCGATATCGAGATCGAGATTGACGGCGCGCGAATTTCCGCGACAGTGGTGCGGCAGAAAGATGAAATCATCGTCATTCTGCCCGACGAAACGCGGCGTCTTTTGGCGCGCGACGTTCTGGCGCCGACGGCCGAGGCAGGAGCCATCTCCGCGCGTCTTGCGGCGCCCATGCCAGGCAAAATTCTCGCGGTTCATGTTGCGCCGGGCGCGAAAGTCACGCGCGGGCAGTTGCTCCTTGTCCTCGAGGCGATGAAAATGGAGCATGCCATCACCGCGCCGGCCGACGGGGTCGTGGAAGCGGTGCATTTTGCCGCAGGCGACGTGGTCGACGAGGGCGCGCTCCTCATCGCCTTCGTCGCCGGTTGAGGAGCAGGACGATGCGCTGGCCGAAGGATGTGCGGCTCGTCGAGGTAGCGCCGCGCGACGGATTGCAGAACGAGGCCCGCATCGTGCCGGCCGCCGTCAAGATCGAGCTGATCGAGCGCCTCGCCGACGCTGGCATCGCGGCGATCGAGGCGGGGAGCTTCGTTTCGCCGAAATGGGTCCCGCAGATGGCGGATACTGCCGCGGTGCTGGCGGGCCTGCGCCGCAGGCCCGGCGTCAGCTACTCGGTGCTCGTGCCCAACATGAAGGGCTACGAGGCGGCGCGCCAGGCGAAGGTCGGCGAGGTCGCGATCTTCGCGGCGGCGTCCGAAAGCTTTTCCCGCCGCAACATCAACTGCAGCATCGCCGAGAGCATCGACCGCTTTGCGCCCGTGGCGGAAGCCGCACGCCGCGACGGGGTCAAGGTTCGCGGCTATGTTTCGTGCGTCATCGATTGTCCCTACGAGGGGCCGGTCGCGCCCGCGGCGGTTGCCGACGTCGCATCGCGCCTTCTCGCGCTCGGCTGCTATGAGGTTTCGCTCGGCGACACGGTCGGCACCGGCACGGCGGGGCGCGTCGAGGCGATGATCGACGAAGTGGCGGCGCGCGTGCCGGTCGCGCGTCTTGCCGCCCATTTCCACGACACCTATGGCCAGGCGGTGGCGAATATTCTGGCGGCGCTCGGCAAGGGCATTGCGGCCGTCAACAGTTCCGTCGCGGGGCTCGGCGGTTGTCCTTATGCGCCGGGCGCCGCCGGCAACGTCGCGAGCGAGGACGTGGTCTATCTGCTCGATGGGCTCGGAATCCGCACCGGCATCGAGCTCGCCAAACTGGCGGCGGCCGGGCGCTTCATCTCAAAGGAACTCGGGCGCGAGCCTGCGTCGAAAGCGGCGCGCGCGCTCGCTGCCAAGGCGGCGTGATTCATGACGGTGCATATCCTCAAGCTCGCGGTCGGCATCGCGGACGTGGCGGAGCTGCACGAGGTTCAGCGCGAGCGCAAGAAGGAGCGCGGCATCTATTGCTTCTACACGCGCAATACGCCGCGGCGCGAGGACGAGGTGCTCGATGACGGCTCGATCTACTGGGTGATCAAGGGCTTCATCCAGGTGCGCCAGCGCATCCGCGGCTTCGTGCCGATCGTCAACCGGCGCGGCCGCCCGGCGGTGCTGGTCAAGCTCGAGGCGAAGCTCGTTCCGACCGAATATCAGCCGCGCCGCGCTTTTCAGGGCTGGCGCTACCTCGCGCCGGAGGAGGCGCCGCGCGATCGGCCGAAGGGCTGGCGCGGCGAGGAGATGCCGAGCGGCATGGCGCGCGAGCTGCGGGAATTGGGCCTTATCTGAGCGCGCGAGAAACTTCGTCCGAGGGTATGGACAATGCCGGCCAGACTCTTATATTCTACCCCTTCGGCCGTCTGACCGCGGCCTCCGGGCACGTTTCGAACGATTGCGCTGCATGTCGCGGTGCCAGAATTCGTCGTCCCAAGGAGGCATACGAGGTGCTTGACGGTGCAGAGTTGGGTGCGTATAACGCGCGCCCTGCCCTGCGGGGCTTCTGATCTTTGACATCGTTGAGAGGGAGAAGGGATGCGCAGGCGGCGGCGTGGTTTGCCGTACGTACTGCGCATTTAGGAAGTCAATTCCGAATGTATGAGTTCGTACGGCGGCCGGGAGCTTTCCTGTCCCCTCAAAGGGATGGGAGATACAAGCTCAAAGCTAATGTGAGAGTTTGATCCTGGCTCAGAACGAACGCTGGCGGCATGCCTAACACATGCAAGTCGAACGCCTGTAGCAATACAGGAGTGGCGCACGGGTGAGTAACGCGTGGGAACCTGCCCTGGAGTGGGGGATAACCGAGGGAAACCTCGGCTAATACCGCATACGGCCTGAGGGCGAAAGATTTATCGCTCTAGGAGGGGCCCGCGTCGGATTAGCTTGTTGGCGGGGTAACGGCCCACCAAGGCTATGATCCGTAGCTGGTCTGAGAGGATGATCAGCCACACTGGGACTGAGACACGGCCCAGACTCCTACGGGAGGCAGCAGTGGGGAATATTGGACAATGGGCGCAAGCCTGATCCAGCAATGCCGCGTGAGTGATGAAGGCCTTAGGGTTGTAAAGCTCTTTCGGCGGGGACGATGATGACGGTACCCGCAGAAGAAGCCCCGGCTAACTTCGTGCCAGCAGCCGCGGTAATACGAAGGGGGCGAGCGTTGTTCGGAATTACTGGGCGTAAAGGGCGCGCAGGCGGCTCTTGAAGTCAGGCGTGAAAGCCCCGGGCTCAACCTGGGAATTGCGCTTGATACTCGAGGGCTGGAGTTCGGGAGAGGAGAGTGGAATTCCCAGTGTAGAGGTGAAATTCGTAGATATTGGGAAGAACACCGGTGGCGAAGGCGGCTCTCTGGACCGATACTGACGCTGAGGCGCGAAAGCGTGGGGAGCAAACAGGATTAGATACCCTGGTAGTCCACGCTGTAAACGATGTGCGCTAGACGTTGGGGAGCCTAGCTCTTCGGTGTCGCAGCAAACGCGGTAAGCGCACCGCCTGGGGAGTACGGCCGCAAGGTTAAAACTCAAAGGAATTGACGGGGGCCCGCACAAGCGGTGGAGCATGTGGTTCAATTCGACGCAACGCGAAGAACCTTACCAGCCCTTGACATGTCCCGTATGGGGTCGAGAGATCGGCTTCTTCAGTTCGGCTGGCGGGAACACAGGTGCTGCATGGCTGTCGTCAGCTCGTGTCGTGAGATGTTGGGTTAAGTCCCGCAACGAGCGCAACCCTCATCTTCAGTTGCCATCGGGTAATGCCGGGCACTCTGAAGGAACTGCCGGTGACAAGCCGGAGGAAGGCGGGGATGACGTCAAGTCCTCATGGCCCTTATGGGCTGGGCTACACACGTGCTACAATGGCGGTGACAGCGGGATGCGAAGGGGCGACCCTTGGCCAATCTCGAAAAGCCGTCTCAGTTCGGATTGTTCTCTGCAACTCGAGAGCATGAAGCCGGAATCGCTAGTAATCGCGGATCAGCACGCCGCGGTGAATACGTTCCCGGGCCTTGTACACACCGCCCGTCACACCATGGGAGTTGGCTTTACCCGAAGGCGGCGCGCCAACCCGCAAGGGGGGCAGCCGACCACGGTAAGGTCAGCGACTGGGGTGAAGTCGTAACAAGGTAGCCGTAGGGGAACCTGCGGCTGGATCACCTCCTTTCTGGAAGCCCGGAAATACTCGGTCGGCTTCGGCCGGCTGGAGGTTCCAGGCACTTCCATCAGCGGATCTTGTCGGATCCGCATCTAACGCCGCCGTCTGCGCATCCCTTCCCCGATCGGCCAGGGGGCTAGTAGCTCAGCTGGTTAGAGCGCGCGCTTGATAAGCGTGAGGTCGGAGGTTCAAATCCTCCCTGGCCCACCAGATTCAGGAGCCAGGGACGGGGAACCAACGTGACCTGATCCCTGGCGCCTTGCTCCTGGACCGGGGGTGTAGCTCAGCTGGGAGAGCGCCTGCTTTGCAAGCAGGAGGTCGACGGTTCGATCCCGTTCACCTCCACCAAGGTTTTGCGATCGGGAAGCAGAGTTTGCCGGGCTATGGCCTGGCGCGATCTTTTAAGGGTGAAGAGGGAGTTCGAGAGTGATGCTGCCGCAAGTCGCGGCAGCATGAGTGTCTTCATGCGAGATCGGTCGCCTTGGGCTTGTCCCTGCAAGCGACGGGTTTTGCGATCAAGCGTCAAGTAAGGGCATCTGGTGGATGCCTTGGCACTGAGAGGCGATGAAGGACGTGGCACGCTGCGATAAGCCAGGGGGAGATGCGAGCGATCGTTGATCCCTGGATCTCCGAATGGGGCAACCCTCCGCGCATGCGGAATCCCGGACTGAATTCATAGGTTCGGGAGGCGAACCCGGCGAACTGAAACATCTCAGTAGCCGGAGGAAAGGACATCAACCGAGACTCCGCGAGTAGTGGCGAGCGAAAGCGGACCAGGCCAGTGGCCATTGCGAGATTTACCGGAACCGCCTGGAACGGTGGGCCGCAGCGGGTGAGAGCCCCGTACGGGAAAGATCTTGCGATGGTCCTCGAGTAGGGCGGGACACGTGCAATCCTGTCTGAACATGGGGGGACCACCCTCCAAGCCTAAGTACTCCTCAGTGACCGATAGTGCACCAGTACCGCGAGGGAAAGGTGAAAAGCACCCCGATGAGGGGAGTGAAACAGTTCCTGAAACCGGATGCCTACAAGCAGTCGGAGGTTGGGAAGTAGCTCTCGGCCGTCAGCGTCGGCGCCATGCCGATGGTTGAATGCCGAGAGCTGCTTCCTGGCTGACGGCGTACCTCTTGTATAATGGGTCAGCGAGTTGGTCTCGGCAGCAAGCTTAAGCCGTTAGGCGTAGGCGCAGCGAAAGCGAGTTTGAATAGGGCGCTTTAGTTGCCGGGATCAGACCCGAAACCGGGTGATCTAGCCATGGGCAGGTTGAAGGTGGGGTAACACCCACTGGAGGACCGAACCCACTACTGTTGCAAAAGTAGGGGATGACCTGTGGCTAGGGGTGAAAGGCCAATCAAACTCGGAAATAGCTGGTTCTCCGCGAAATCTATTGAGGTAGAGCGTCGATCGCTCACCGCCGGGGGTAGAGCACTGGATGGGCTAGGGGGGCGCGAGCCTTACCAAACCTAACCAAACTCCGAATACCGGCGAGTGGAGGTCGGCAGACAGACCATGGGTGCTAAGGTCCGTGGTCGAGAGGGAAACAGCCCAGACCGCCAGCTAAGGTCCCAAAATCATGGCTCAGTGGGAAAGGATGTAGGAAGGCCAAGACAACCAGGAGGTTGGCTTAGAAGCAGCCATCCTTTAAAGAAAGCGTAATAGCTCACTGGTCTAGTTAAGCCGTCCCGCGCCGAAAATGTAACGGGGCTCAAGCCATGTACCGAAGCTGCGGATTCGGATGCCTTCGGGCATCCGAGTGGTAGCGGAGCGTTCCGTAGGCCGGCGAAGGCGTGTC
>CAVZBZ010000001.1:0-10000 GCA_963773665.1 uncultured Alphaproteobacteria bacterium | reverse complement strand
ATCAGTCCAGAGAACAAATGGCGGGGACGGCGCCGGTCCCAATAGCCTGTTTTTTTCGTCCCGGTGCGCGGGCTGCGTAGCGACTTTTGCCGCACTTTCACCGCCTGCCATAGATCATCGGTGATGATCCGCAGGTCGGGCACGTCCTGCGTAATCCACTCCAATTCGGAATTCAGGCGCGAGACGCGCTTGCCCGTCTCCGGGTCCTTTATGTAGCGTAGCCGGTTCCAGACCAGCTTGCCCACGTATAGTTCGTTGTTGAGGATGCCCGTGCCGCGATCCGGGTTGCCGTGGATCGTGCTCGGTCCCCATGCCGTGCCGGACGGGCCGGGAACGTTTTCCTTGTTGAGCTGCTTGGCAATCGCCTGCGGCGCTTTTCCCGCCGCATAATCGTTAAAAATGCGCCGGACAATGCCGGCTTCATTCTCGTTGATCTTCCGCTCGCCGCGCACCGGCAGCCCTTCCGCATCAAGCCGCCTCACCACGTCATAGCCGAAGGAATTCCCCCCGCCCGACTTACCCGCTTCGACCCGTCCGCGCAGACCGCGCCGCGTCTTGTCGGCAAGGTCCTTAAGGAAAAGCGCGCCCATCGTGCCTTTCAGGCCGATATGCAGTTCGTTGACCTCGCCTTCGGAGAGCGTGACTAGCCGGACGCCGGCAAAGTGCGTTCGTTTGTAGATATGGGCGATATCTTCCTGATCGCGCGACAGCCGGTCGATCGCTTCGGCAAGGATCACGTCGAGTTTTCCGGACTGTGTATCCTGCAAAAGCGACTGGATGCCGGGACGCAAAAAACTCGCCCCCGAGATCGCGTGAGATCGTGTCCCAACACGTGGTGTAGGAGCAGAACTCCTTGGCGGGTTGGACCGCCGTGTCAGGCTGCGATGAGAGGCAGACTGACGCTGAGATCATGGCCCAGGGGAGCGATGGTTTCCAGGGTCATGTAGCGGGCACGTGAACGGCCCATTCATCATTCTGTTCGAGTAGCAGTGCACCGACCAGCCGGGTAACAGCGGCTTCGTTCGGGAAGATACCCACCACCTCGCTGCGCCGCTTGATCTCCCCGTTGAGGCGTTCGAGCGGATTGGTGCTGTGTAGCTTGGTGCGGTGCTGTGCCGGGAAGCCCATGTAGGCCAGGACATCAGCTTCGGCATGGTCCATCAGGGCGGCGAGCTTGCTGATGCGTGGCCTGAGCTTGATCGGCGACCTGTCGCCACTGCTTGCGAGCGGCCTCAGCATCATCCTGGGCAAACGCCGTGCCGATCCACGCCGAGACGATCCGTCGCTGCGTCTTGCCGGCATGCGCCAAGGCATTGCGCATGAAGTGCACGCGACAGCGCTGCCAGGTCGCGCCAAGCACTTTGGCAATCGCTGCCTTCAGGCCCTCATGCGCGTCGGAGATGACCAGCTTGACGCCGCGTAGGCCGCGGCGCGTGAGCGAGCGCAGGAACTCGGTCCAGAACGGCTCGGCTTCGCTGTTGCCGATGGTCATGCCCAGCACCTCGCGACGGCCGTCCGTGTTGACCGCCATGGCGACAATCACGGCCACCGAGACGATATGATGATCACGCCGGGCTTTGACATAGGTGGCATCCAGCCACAGATACGGCCACTCGCCTTCGATCGGACGGTGCAGGAACGCTCTGCACCCGCTCGTCGATCTCGGCACAGAGCCGCGACACTTGGCTTTTGCTGATGCCCTCCAGCCCCATCGCCTTGACCAGCTCGTCCACCGAGCGGGTTGAGATGCCCTGGACGTAGGCCTCCTGGATCACCGCGGTTAGCGCCTTCTCCGCCATCCGGCGCGGCTCCAGAAAGCCGGGAAAGTAGCTGCCGCGGCGTAGCTTCGGTATGCGCAGCTCCACGGTCCCGGCACGGGTCTGCCAGTCGCGATCCCGGTAGCCGTTGCGCTGGTTGGTCCGATCGCTCGCTGCGCTCGCCGTGGCCAGCACCGCACAGAGTCTCGGTCTCCAGTTCCATCAGACGCTGCGCGGCGAAGCCGATCATCTCGCGCAGCAGTCGTCGCGTCCGAACCCTTCTCCATCAGCTCGCGAAGGGTCGATCATGTCGTCGGTCATCGGGGTGGCCTCCAAGGTCAGAGTTGCGTGTTCGCAACCCAACCCTACCCAGGAGCACCACGGTGACCACCGCTGTGGATAAGTGGCCTGCCTACTCCAGACTCTTGGCGGTCGCTCCGGCAGGCCACTTACCCACAGCTCCTACACCACGAACTGGGACACGACCTCGCGTGATCGGTGTAGCACTTGGTTACATGCCAGCCCTCACGCTGCGCCCGCTCGGTGCATAGACGAATTTGATCCTCGATCGACGCGTCGCGTTGCAGGTCGGAGGAATACCGGGCGTAGATCGCGGCGGAAGTCATGACATCTCCGTATTTACTCGGCCGGTTGCGCCTCGGGTTGGTCGTCGCGCCGGGCTCGGCTTGAGTTGAATCGCTTATAATCCCTCTCGGCCGCCGCGCGGGCAAGCAGCTTTACAAGCTCGACGATCAACGGATCGTGCGTGTCAATCGCGTCGTTTCGTGCCTTCTTTGTCAGCCGATCTTGCCGGGATTTGCTCATGCCTCCCATTTAGAGGCACGGTGCACAAGCTTTCCTCGCGGTATCCTCGCGCCGTAGCGCGCCGCAAGTAACTAATGCGTTGAAGCTGGCCGCACTGATTCAGTGGCATCGGATAGTCCATTATCCTTAGGCGTGGCGACGATATGCTTCGCCCACGATCGTCTGGTCCGCGACAATCAGCTCAAAATCGAATAACGAGGGTTCATCCGGCCACCCACCGGGTCTCCTGCTCCGGGCCACCGTGTAGCCGGCTGGATCAATCCAAATAAGGTTTTCGTCATCGGCCAGCGGGGCAACCGTGAGGCGACCTTGACGATATTCACGGGCCGGACGAACTAGCGCGGCTTCAATCGTAAATTCCCTTACAGTCACAGCAACTTCAGGTCGCGCACGTCGAGCATCCACCCAATCGCGGATTCGCCTAGGATCGAGCACATTATTCGCATCTGCGTCTTGCGGTTGGGCATCATAGTAGCCTTGGGCATCAGCCTCGGCTTGCGGCCGATCAATCGCATCGCCGCGGGCCAGCAGAAAGGCTGCAACGGGGTCGAGTGTGCCCCAGGTGATCAGTTCCTTCATCCAAAACGCGATCCAAGGAAGGCCGCTTCGTGGCCAATCGCCAATTTCAAGGGCACGAATTGGTGCTTCACCCTCGGCTGCATCCAGCAAAAGACCAATCACACTGCCAAGTCCCCAAGCACCACGATAAATAAAGTTCTTCGAGACGAAATCATACCAGCTCGTGATCTTATTTGGTTCAGGCTGCGCCGGTAGTGTGCTCTTTGCGAGCCACCACCGGAGCAGCTTCGGCCAATCAGTAAAGTTTTTGCTGCGTCCGAGAGTGGTAGAGATATGGAAGGCCGGCACTTGAGAGAGGAGCGTTAGGACCTCGCGAATGAAGGTTAAGCGTTGCTCGGTGGTAAGAAGCGAATACTCGGCTCCTTCTTGCAGTTTAGCCCGAACGGCTTCCGCTTGATCAAGGAGACTGGTCGCGGAACGCGGTGAGAGGCTGGTTTTATAAATGCGCCGACGCTGCCCTTCATCCGGATAACGCGTTTTGATCGCGCGACCGCGTGCCAGCCAGACCAGCGTGAGCCGTGCCTCCTCCTGCCCTGCGGCGTGCGCATATGTTCTCTGCCAAATTTCCCTGAGCTCCGCTTCCATTTCGTCCGGCGTCAGCTCCGCGCGGCGAAGCTCTTCTATCTCCTGAATCGAGGCGATGAGAAATGCGTCAAGAGAATCAAGATAACTGTACGCTGCACCACCATCCTCCGGTGTGCCCACGACAGCAGTCTGCTCAAGCCAATTCTCGAACTCTTGGGCAGTTCCGCCACCCGTCAGCTCGGTCCAAGCAGCTTCCAGCGCACGAATTAGGTGGCCCAGCGGACTAGATGCTTGATCCTCTGGCGCGCCTTCTCCGGCCGCAACTATCGTCTCCTCTAGGTCTGCAACCAGCTCTTCATATCCGTCCCACTGCCTGCTTGGTGTCAGCCGACGGCGCCCATATCGGTCACGGGTCGTCGTTCGCTCGGGAAGCACAACAAGTGCGCTACCTTCGGTCGCGACACCGGGCCGACCCGCCCGACCGACGAGGTTCGTAAATTCCTGCAAGCTGAGGACCTTGGTCCCTCGGCAAACACTTGGAATCAGTAGAAAGTTGACCGGAAGATTGACCCCTTCCGAAAGTGTAGAGGTCGCGATAATAACCCGCACATAACCTCGATCGATCACGGTTTTAAGGCGTCTTGCAAGGAGACCAGGCATTTTGCCGTGATGCACCGCGATGCCATGGTTCAGCAATCTGTATTCAACAAACTCCGTGCTGAAATAATCAGCCGCGCTAGCTAAGCAGCGTACCCATAATTCATCGGTCTCATCGACAGCCCGAAAGTTTGGCAGTTCATTCTCAGCCCAATGGTCCATCAGGTCCGCGCAAGTCGTAGCGAACGCTTCCGGATTTTGCGTGAGAGAAATTAGAACCGAAGGCTTCGATCCATCCGGTCGCTCGGCCGCGAGTTGCAGTGCAGCCCAGAGCGTTGGCGCTCTCATGCGTACCTCCGGTCCTGCGGCGGGGTCTATGCCACCGGGGAGTGGGGGGAACGGGCTTCGTACGTAGGGCGTATCTGCACGTCGTTCGTCATCGAACTTTAGCGACCGACCATCCATGAGGGCATATCGAATGGTAAATTGGCCGGTAGATGTGACTTCGAGGCGCCCCAGCATTTGCCTAGTGCTGCGATAAGATGATGTCGTTGGAGCCCCATCTGGATTTCCAACGATCCATCGCGCGAGCGCCGGTGCGGCGCGCGCCGCCACTGCAGAAAGCGCCAAGACGCGGAAATCGTAGGTATCACGAGCGCGGAGTAACCTGGTCCCCAACTGCTCCAGCCGGAAGGCGCGCGACGAACCATCCTCTAGCCCTGCCAGGCGGTCCTCGTCCTGCTCAACCATGTGAGCTTCGTCGATGACCACGAGACGCACACGGTCGAGAAAGAGAACGCCAAGATAACGCAATAATGCATCGGCCTTCTCGAATGTGCAGATAACGATGGTCGCTCGATCGGTTTGAATCCATGCATCGGTGGGACCCCAGTCCACCCCGCCATATAGACCCGTTACAATGACTGGATCAGCGGCGATGCCTTTCAGGTCCTGTGCAAGCCGACCTTCAACCTCGGCGGCGAGCGCCCGTGACGGAACGAGGTAAAGGACTAAATTGCCCGGAGCTAATGCCGCAATACCGAACGGATCGTTTGGTGGATCAGCAAATAGGCCCTGAACCACCCCAAGCGTAGCCACGGTCGTCTTACCCGACCCGGTTGGTGTACAGAGCACAAACGATGTGTTGGCACGAAGCCGCTCGATTCCAGCAGCTTGGGCGGGCCAGACTAGGGCACGGCGATTGACAAAGGCCGATCTTGCAAATTGAATCAGTGCGGCGCTCGCGGCTTCGCCGGATGTCTCGCAAAGACGGTCGATGTGTGGCCAAAAACAGGTCTGGACAAAGCGGCGACCGCTAGCCGCCGTCAGTTGAGCAAGCAAATACGAATACGAGTCTCGACTATGCAGAAGGCTCGCGGCCAAACCCTCCAATTTGGTCAGTGCCCGGTCGATCATGGCATCGTTACCGGTCCGCAAATACGAACAGACGGTCCCGATGCACATGATTACGTGTTGAAAGGTATGTGTCGTTAGATCGGATGGATCGATACGCTCGGCGATTTCGAGTGCACGGTGCTCTCCCCAGTAATGCCGAATCGCTTCAAGTGTCGCAGGAAAATTCCCGCGTAGAAATTCACGCATTAAAACTGAAAAGGGCTGGTCGTCCGGCACGCGACGCAGGTGGCCCAGCGCCATCGCAGGATAATCGGCCAACTGATAAGCTGCCGCGGCGAGAAGATGCAATGGAGCACTATCGGGCCTAAGGCTTGATTGCGAAAGCCATTCAATGATTTCGGCCGCTCGTTTGATGCCGTCGCGCCATTCGCCCGCGGGGTCCGCGCTGCGCTCAAGTAGGCCGCACTGGAGCAACAGCATAGCTTCGTCAAGATAAGCATCGACATCGCCGGGCACAAAGCTTGGTAAGCCTTCACCGCCCATGTCGAGTCGCAGCCGCTGGCTGTAAAGTTTAGCTTGTCGTTCGGTTAGCGCGCTGCCGGCCAATGTACGACGTACATCTCGTGCAATCTCGATAGTGGCTGCGTTCGCCATCTCAGGCTCCGCGATAGAGCGCGTTGACGATAGTGTTCAGGTCTTCGAACTGGAACTCCATGCCTTCGAGTTTTCGGGCGACAGTATAAGCGGCGTGGGGTTGGTTTACTGGCATCCAAGCAACGCGGCCGCCTTGCGCAGGAATCTGCCCGCACGCATATCCAATGCCGTCGTGACGGGCTGCAATCCGATAACCCCCTAGCCAGAGCTTGAGCAAGGCTTGCTGCCATGTTTGGGCTTCGGGTGTGTCGTATTCTTCGAGAATATTGATAAGTTCGCGGACGCCAGAAGGCAGCGGGCGTCCCGCGGAAAGCTTCTCATGCGCTTCTTGTATTTTGGCATTGTTGTTCGTGGCCAGGCACTTCGCTTCTAGGGTAAGAACGTCGGTAATTTCGTTCTGGTCATTGAGCCGAAAGGCTAAGCCGTCGTCTCCGGTGCGGCCTGGCCTCCGCTCGGCGATGCGATCGGGATCGTAAGCCTCGCCTGCCCGTAACTGCTCATTTATCGACTCAAGATGCTGAAATTCCTGATCGTGCAGCCGAAACAAAAACGCTGGTACAATCCAATCCACATTGCCGTGTGCGCCCCAGTGTTCAACTGCTAAGACCGCGAGGGTTTCCCCGAGATAGCCCTGCAACGTGATTCGATGGAGAAGGGCTGGATAGTTCGCGGCTGGATCGTGGGCCGGATCATTGAATGGGGAAAGATCGTCTTCAAACCCGCGCCGAATTCGTCTGCGAGCGTCGTCGAACGCCTCGTCGAGATAGGCGACCATTTCATCCCTGATCGCAGCCAGTTCAGCTCTGTTCTCACGCCAGACCCTCAGCCGATAACTGACGTGAACGTTCGCCAAGCCCTGATTCACCAACCAAGCATCCAAAAGTGCAGGAGTTAGACGCCGGAAGCGGATCATACGAACATACCCTTCCGCGAACCGTGCCCGCGGTGTGGACTTAGAAATAGCTTGAAACAGCCCCCTCGGGCACTGCAATACACTACATCTAGTGGGGTTTATCAACTCTCATACAACTTCATGTCCTATGGAAATTGTCGTTGTCCCTGCATCGTTTTTTTGGAAATGACGAGGCAAATCGTTCAGCGAATGACCTCCCCTTCGCCGTCGGCGAAAGGATACCGGCACTGCGTTTCCGCAGCGCCGGTAAAGCGGCAGGTATCAGCAGCCCGGTGGCCGGGGCCGCACGCGTCGCTGCGCGAGCACGCGGCAGATGTTCTCCAGATTGAGCAGTGCATCTCGGCGCTCGTATGAGCCCTTTATGCTGCAATCAAGATCGTACCGAGCCCTGCGGAGCAGGCCCCGCAGTTGGAGATCGCTGAGGTGTAGAAGTGCTGACATTGTGTAGACCGTGGACATGGATTTTCTCCTCTGTTGTCCTCGCGGCCCCGACCATCAGGGCCGTCATGCGGTCCCAGAGGCAGAATCAGCAGCAGACGGCCCGCCATGGGCGGCGGGCGCGAAGAAGGACAGGAAGAGGAAAAATCGGCCACGCGGCTGCACCGGCAGCGTGTTCAAAGATCGGCGGTTGAGAAATGCGGCTTGAGACAAAAGGCTCGTGCAACGTCGGCTTGCAGACGGGCCAGCGCCAGGCTTAGCGCCCGTCGCTGGAGACCAATCGGCTAAGTTGCGGGAATCGCCGGAAAGTAGCTCTACGCCTTGTGCAGCGCAGTACAGTTCGCAGCGTATAGTTTAATAATATTTAATAAATCTTGTTGTATTATGGGAATTATTATACAAAACAACATTTTTTAATAACGTAGTGGTGATACAGCCATGCGTAATAATAAAACCGATCCGCTCGTAATTGATTACAAGGAATTGGGCACGATCTCGCTTGACGAACTCAAGCAAGCCTTCTGGGATGATATCGAGCAGCTCAAGATACAATTTGGCGTGGCGTACGTCACGAACGTCAAGCTCGTGCTGCCTGTCACCAATGAATACGGCGATCCGGTGCAAGTACGGCGGCTGGCGACCGGCGCCAAAGTCCAGCGTCTCGACACCCACCACTATCGTCCGGCCTGCCTCGATTACCATTTATAGGACGGTGGCAGGATCATGAGACAGCCCTGCTATATCGACCTCGAACAGGCCCGCCACGTCCTCGCTGAAATGGGTGTGCAGTTGACGCCGCAGCAGATGAAGCGCGCCGCCGACAGGGACGCCCACGGCCGCCGCAAGCTGCCTTTCTTCATCGATCCTATCGAGGGTACGCTGAAAATCGAGAAAGATGCACTGGTCAATATCTACATGAAGAGACAAGTCGAGGCTGAAAGAAATCTAAGACCAAATTAGATATACACACGCGAAAACTTGCGTTTTCGCCCGGTTTCATTGATTATTCAGTATGTCAGACATAAGAAAAAGAAACGGAAGCAAAGGGACTTCCTATCAAGTCAGGTATGCGAGCAAGGCGGCGAAGTCCGGCTATGCTTATAAATCCTTTGAGACTCTGAAAGAGGCGCGGGTCTTTCTTGAAGACTCCGTTGCCCGTCGGAAGAATGGCCCGCTTTCCACCGAAATCCGCACGGTCGATCAGGGGCTCCAAAAATGGCTTGATGTTTGTGCGAAGGAAGGTCGGAACGGGCGCGATCCGGTCACCGCAGGGACCGTCCAGAATTATGAATACCGTGCCAGCATCATCCGCGCGTACGAGTGGACGAAGCCGCTACATGAACTCACCGCTCCCGACATTGTCGAGTTTCGGTCATGGCTGTTGCTGAATCACAGCCGGGTCGTGGCGCAAAAGGCGCTCTTATCGCTTCGGTCAATGGTGCGGGAGTTGATGACGCGCGGAATCCTCGCGCATGATTTCGCTTCCGGCATCACGGTTCAGACCAGCTCGCGTTACGACGAGCCCGTGACGATACCGACCGAGAGCGACATTCATGCACTGCTCGCCACAGCGGATCGTCTGGCGAATTCCAAGAATCCCCAGATACAGCGCTCATGGCGCCGCTACCGGCCCATGCTCTATCTCGCCGTCGATACAGGAATGCGACCACAAGAGTATGTCGTCCTGCCCCGGAAGAATCTGACCGACAAGGGCGTTCAGGTTGACCGGGCGTTGGAGCGTCTCGGAGAAATATCGGTTACGAAGACGCCTGCCGGACGCCGCTTTATCGATCTCAGTGCCAGTACCCTCGATATGGTTCATCACTATGCGAAGCACCATGCCGTGCCCAACAAATACGACCTCGTGTTTCCGACGGAGAACGGCCGATGGCTGGCCCCGCAAAATTGGCGAAAACGCGGCTTCTATGTCGCCTGCATTGAGGCCGGCCTTGTCGAGGAGACTGAGGAAGGCGGAGAGACCGTCGTGCGGCCTAAATACAGGCCCTACGACCTGCGCCACTTCTATGCTTCCATGCTCATTGAGCAGCGCGTCAGCCTCAAGCGCGTTCAATACCTCATGGGGCACGAAGACGTGAGCACAACGCTCAATGTTTATGGTCATCTGATCGAGCGGGCGGAAGTGAAGCCAGACCAGACCCGTGGCCTGATCGCATCGATGCAGCAGTGAACTTGTGGCAAATCTGTGGCGAGTGAATCGCAACCATTTGCTTTATCAAGATATTTTGTTGTTTCGGTAGCAAGAGGTCGCAGGTTCGAATCCTGTCGCCCCGACCATCATCGGATCAATCACTTGACCGAAGACTATGGAAAGAAACGGTTCTCCGGGGCCGTTTTT